>NZ_CP076607.1 GCF_018966525.1 Paenibacillus sophorae | reverse complement strand
CGAATGAAAGGAGGAAAAATTTTATGACCTATGCCGAACTCATTAAACAAGGTATAGCCGCTAAAAAAATGTCTCTCGGTCAAGTTTGTATGAAACTCGCAAAAAAAGACTTGTGGGTAGATAGGGCGATATTAAGCAAATTGCAAAATGGAAATCTTCCCCCAGCAAAAGATCACATTAATAAAGCATTAGCCGAAATTATTGAAATTGATGAAATCGAGCTTCGTTTAGCGGCGGCGAGAGAATTAATCCCCTCTGAATTATTTGAATTAATTCGAAGTACAGGCAATCAAGAAATTAAAGGAGAGGGAAGTCATGGAGGAAAGAACAGAGTTCAAAATCATTATTGATCCGAAATATATCCGACAACTCATTGAAGATGAAACGAGGCGTCTTCTCCAAGATAAAGGCCCGGGAATGTGGTGGGACTTAAAACGCCTCGAAGCTGAAACTTGTCGCAAAAGGGACTGGCTTCTCGAAAACGTCCTTTTAAACCCCGCATTCAAGGAGCAAATGCAGTTCATCACAAATAACTGCGAGGGCGGGCGCTGGATGTTCCGGGGGTTGGAAATGCAGCGTTTCCTGGACGAGCATTTCCACGATCTGAACCGTCCTCGTTAAATGGTATCGCCACTCATTGATAATCTCATACGCAGTCGATTTCAAGTGGTTTCAAAATATTCCCATGCACATAGCTAATACACAATCTATTCACAAGTGCGTAGGGTTGATTTCATAACCGTAAGAGACCAAAACGGAATTTTCCGTTATGCCTGCAACTAAAGGGAGGGATGCCGCGATAGTTAGCCCGGGCAGATAAATTGCCACCAAGAAGGGAGAACGATCTAATGACAAAATTGATCCTGAACACAGAATACGGCTTGTACGCCATGAATGATAAGGCGGTGTACAGCAGTCGGCAAGTGGCCGGCGAATTCGATAAGAACCATTACCATATTCTGCGTTCAATCGACGAAATCACTGAATCCAAAAATGGATTGAGTGATGAAGTGGTCCTTCTGCTCGCAGGTCAGACGATCGAGGAGTTCTATAAAGATAACTTCTTTGAGGACAAATACAAAGACGCTTCCGGAAAGCAGAACCGCCAAATCCTGATGACATACAAAGGAGCGATGCTCATTGTCATGGGCTTTACAGGAGCCAAGGCGATGGCCGTCAAGATCGGGTTACTGAACCGCTTCGAGGCGATGGCTTCGTTCATCAGTTCTTTACTGGCTGCCAAATTGGAGCACCCCGCCTTCACCCAAGCGATAGCCGACTCGAAGGAACAGCCAATGCACTACCATTTCAGCAACGAAGCGGACATGATTAATCGGATCGTACTGGGAATGAGTGCAAAGAAGTTCCGTGAAGCGAACGGGATTGCGAAGGGAGAATCGATCCGGCCGTTTCTTTCATCCGAGCAGATTAAGGCAGTCGAAGACCTTCAACGGGCGGACATTGGGCTGCTGATGGCTGGCTTGGATTTCGATGAACGAAAACAGAGGCTGACCCATTTCATGGAGCGTATGCGAACGAGGCGCCTTCCGAACGCATCGCGGCCTCGGGGCTTGAATGGGGGTGTAGGCATTGACTCTTGAACATCTGGCCCGCCTTTGGTTCAACCATCCAGTGCAGCACGCCGTCATCGTCAAAAATATCATCCGAAAGGAACGTGCTCATGGATAAACTGGAGATTTTTCGTAAAGCCTTCATGACCGCAATCCCGAAAGCATTCTGTGAAATTCCCGATCCTATCGCATTGGATCAATCCATTCTCTACGGTGTGCGGCTGGCAAACAGAGAACGGGACGGCGCCAGTACGCTTGAAGGAATTCGCCATAGACTCACCTTGTTTGAAGGCGTAATGGCCTGCATGACTCTCATCACCCCTCGCAGGCTCGTTCAGGTATTCCCGATCGCCAAATTTTACGATGGGGAACGATGGCAGATAAAGGACTACTTCACCACAGTAAAAATGATCGAGGAACACGGATGGGACAAGCCGATCAGCGACCCGCATCACTTCATTTGGGATTACGGGAATTGGGAAATGGGAGAGTTCTTGGTTCGTTATATGAGCCTCATGAGTGACATGCGGAGGGCTCAAGGGCAACCCGGGATAATGGAGGAATGGTTAGCAGACAAAGGGGTCCCAATGTACACGATGCATACTGACCCGAGCGGAAGGCAATTCATGGTTGATCCGAATGGCCGTTCCTTTCCGGTCCGGAAGCCGCGGCCTAAGCATTTGAAAATTGTTCAAAGTAGGAGGGTTAAAGCCCGTGACTAATCCTGCACAGCCAGCAAAAGTAGGGAGCATGAGACGGATTGACTGCAACGATTTGGTTTATATGGCCGATATCAAAAGCCGCCTGTTCGGGATCATGATGTCCATCCAAAATGACGATCTTGCAGACAAGCCGGAACTGTTGGAACAGCTGTCGAAGTTGGCCGAATTGGTCATCGAGTATGAGGGGGCATTTACGTATCCGTTCATGCAAATGAGACGAGCGGAGAAGGAGGGGAAAAGCGATGTCGCCGAATAACCAAAACCGGCAACAACAGTCAATTAAGTTGCTTCGCCGCCATCTTGCAGAAGGCAGGTTCCCGATCAGCCTGCGGGAAGCGAGATTGAACGCTCATATGTCGCTGGAAGATGCGGCAAAGGCGGTTGGTATCACGGTTCGGACATTGAAAAAGTGGGAGGAAAACTGCGCGGGGACAAACATCATTGCGCTGATAAAACTCTGTATGCAGGTTTATCAGATTGGCATAAACCATGTCTGGTGGGGCGACGAAGCCGATCTTCATCGAGTCAGAGCTGAGCATTATGCGGCTGAAAAGCAAAATCGCCTTAACACATCCTTGGCGGGGCGCGGTTAAGACGATCATAAATTCAATCATATGGGTAACTCTTGGCGCCATTATATCGTCATTCGATCATTCGCGTCAAGAGGCTACCCATTCATGGGAGCGTGTAAATTTTATGAAAAAATTCCTTCTTCGCTTGATGCCTATGGGTATAGAGTCTGCCAAAAAGCGCAGACAAAAGCGCATGGAGCTGGCTTATCAAATTATGTTAGAGCATCAGGTAAGGGATCTGAAAACAAGGCTGGATGCGGCGGAAGATCGGCTGCAAGAGATACAGGCTAATAAGAACGACATGTTTTCCCATCTTTGCAATGTTTCCACCGTGCAGCATAACTTTATCGAGGCCCGCGGCCTTAAAGAGCAGTATGTACAATACGCAGAATCGGTGCGCAAAGAGAAAGTGGGTGCGGCGATATGAGTATTGCCATTCGCAAGGACCAACCTTCTGCCCAGGCTTCGGAATGGGTCAAGTCATCCATGCGTGAAGTCACGCGATTGCACGGTGTAAGCGGGCTGCTGTCTTCCTTGAAGTCTGATATCGATAAGCGTCATTCAGAGGACCGTATGCGTTGCTGGCGCCTTCTCTTGCCTATTGCACGCGCTGTTGTATGGGAAGAGTATGTGCGCTACGGAGAGACGCTTGATGTATATACGAATTTGGATGATCGGGAGGACGAAGTTTCGTCCCCCTTTGAACCTGTAATATCTGCTCAACTTCTTTCGGGTCTAGGGGCCTATGCAGAATGGCACACTGACCCGATGCGAAACGAATTCAGTTGCTGGGACCGGGAGGTGCGGGGATGACAACAATTATTTTCCCGAACGATCTGGATCGGCAAAAAACCTTGGAATTGGCAGATGAAGCGGCCGAGCAACTTCAAAGTTTCGTGGCTGAGAGCGGCGTTAGTGATGTGCTGCAAAGCCTGGAAGAAAGGCTTGGGCAATCCAGCGGGAACATTGACCTTCAGCAACACTTTTTACTCTCTATTCTCAAAATTGTTGTAGTAGCACTGTACCGGCTTCCGAGTCATTCCCTCAACGTAATTACCGGGAAAGACCGAAACGGCCTGTTCGTTTCCGCTCAATGTTCCAGCGGAGCCTATGCGGAGTGGCATAGCGACCCAGCACTCAACGTCTTTGAAAATTGGACCCGGGGGTGTACGGATGAGCCTGGAGACGCATGAATATGTACGCCCTCCCATGCTTCCAAATGCCGATTTTGAGGACCGGTACCACCACCTGAATTATGACTGGAGCGGGTTCTATAATCAGCCCGTCTCAGCGTTCATGAAAGAACTGTCTGCGATGGATTCTCAGATCGGATATGATGCCATGCTGGAGCTGCTTGAACAGATCGTTTGGCGCATTCAGTTGGGATATGAGATTGAATCGTTTTTGATGACTGTGTTCGGGGAGGTGCGCCATGCCTGAGCGGATGTTGGTCGATCAACTGCTTCAAAGATTTTGCGCGGTTGAGGATCGCGCTGAAGCGGTCAGCCACATGATGGATGAATTGGACGAGGTGTGCCCCGACGGCCGGGCGCGTAATACGGCGGTTTACCGGGCGATGGAGCAGGAATATACATGCCTGTGTGCCGAGCGGGAGTTCATTGAGAGCCTGGGCATTTCGGAGCTTGAAGCTATGTCTATTTTGAGGAATGGAGAAGCGGGGGAACCATCACAAATTGTTAGACAGAAAGAGTAGGTGAGGCGGGTGACCGACTCTCGCAGAAAACGCGGCTATGTAGGAATTGCAAATCAGATATGGGACGAGGTCATTCGCCGGGATTTCACAAAGCGCCAGAAGGACGTTCTCATGTTCCTCTGGCGACTCTCTTACGGCTGTAATCAGACTGTTGCTGTTGTACCGAGACAGAAGGACTTTGCCCTCTGCGGTGTAGGGGAGAACAAGGCGGGCGATGAACTGAAACACCTGGCCGCCTGCAAGGTGATTTTCCGAAATGGGAACGAGTATCGTTTTAACGAAGATTTTGAGTTTTGGCAGATATCTCCGGTGAAGGGCTGGGACGATGAACGATTCAAGGAATTGATTCATTTGAACATCGAAGTGTCGAAAAAGTGCAAATCGGTAGATGAACCAAAACCTGCCCCAAGGCTTCGATTGAAGAAAGGAAAACTTCCCAGAACGGTAACTTTTAGTCGCAAAAAAACTTCCCAAAAGGGGAACTTTCCGTCAGGTAATAACTTCCCAAAACGGGAAGCTGAATTTTCTGCCGAACTTCCCGAAAAGGGAAGAAATATTGAAAAAAACTTCCCGAAAAGGGAAGACGGAGAGTCGTCAAACCCAAGCGGGGCGCGGGATACAGCCGCTCTAAATACATCTTTTAAAGACAGTAAAGATATATATATAGCTCAATTCGATGAATTTTGGAATTTGTATCCGAAGAAGGTTGGCAAGAAAAAGGCGCAGGAGAAATTCATCAAGCTTGCACCTGATTTAGATTTTGAGAAGGTCATGACAGGAACACGGAATTATATATCTTACTGCAAACGAGTCAACAGGTATTTTAAAGACGGAGCCACGTTCGTTAATCAACAGGGGTGGGACGATTTCGCCGAAGGTGATGGCTTGGTTGATCAGACTGCAGGTCAGAGCAAAGCACCGCCTCTTGAGAAAATCAAAGTAACCAAGGAGGATCAAGAATTCTATGACAGACTTTACGGGCAGAGCAGCGGAACCACATGAAGAAGTGCTGGGGGCGCTTTTGAAAGACCCCTCCCTTTACCCGGGATATAAACATGGGCTGACGCCGGAGCATTTCAAGGAACTGGATTGGCTTTACCGGATCATCCAGGAAACGGACGCCGCTGAAGAACTGAGCTTCCGGGGGATCGCTTCTCGCATCCCCGTAGATCGCATAAAACTGCTGCATGACCTGCGCGGCACTTTCATCAGCGAAAGTCGATTGCCTTCCCTGATTCAGCAGCTCAAAAAAGACGTCCTGGCCGAAGAATTGAAATCCCTGTCTCTTGAAACGCTCGGCAAGGTCAATGACGAGAACAACCCGGATGACGTCCTTCGTGTTCTCCAGCAGCGGTCACTCTCTCTTTTCACCAGCGAGAGCAAGGACGGGAGCACGCCGGATAAGGATGTTGACGGCTGGGTGGATTACATCCTCGAAATTGTGGAGGACCCGAAAAAGGCATTTGGGCTTCTGAGCGGCATGTACTCCATCGACAAGATGACGACAGGATGGCATCGGCAAGATTTTTCCGTAATCGGTGCCCGGACGAGCATGGGCAAGACAGCCTTTGTGCTTGAAATGCTGATGCGTCTGAACGCCAAGGGGCATAAGTGTGCGATGTTCAGTTTGGAAATGGCGAAGAGGCAGCTTTTCAACCGCATGATGGCGAACATTCTTCAGGTCGATTTTGAACAATTCCGGACCGGGCAGCTACCGAAGCATTTTTACACCGAACACATGGTTCGTGAAAAGAAGCGGCTGACCTCCCTATACATCGACGATACCCGGGCCGTGTCGGCTGACTACATCGTGGACGAAATGCGGCGGCTAAAGCGGACGCAGGGCCTTGATTTCGTAGTGGTGGATTATCTTCAGGACGTTCGGGAGCAAGGAGAGTCGAACGATAACGGCGGCAGCGCCCTTGCTAGGGTCTGTCGGAAACTGCGGGCGGGGGCGCAGGAAATGGACTGTCATGTGATGGGGCTTTCCCAGGTCGTGCGCGGTGTTGAGGATCGGAAGGATAAGCGTCCCGGGAATGCTGACCTGGCCGGAAGCACTGGCATTGAAACTTCTGCCGATGTCATCGCCTTGCTGTACCGGGACGATTACTACGAACCGACTTCATCCAGCAAAGGCATTCTGGAAGTCAATTTCACGAAGCAGCGCAATGGAAGCCGCGGGAAGGTGGAGCTGATGTATGACCGACAAACGCAGCGAATCACGGAGTTGGAATACAGAAGATAAGGGCCGGCTCGTTGCGCAGTATCAGGAAATCTTAATCCGGCAGGTGCAGGCTGCTTTTGACAGCAAAGAAATGGACGAGGTCACTTATCAGCGATTCATGACAGAGGATTGTTTAGCTGAGTCGAAAAGCGAGATTTGCGACCACTTCGACCGACTTTTCAAAGAACTGGCAGCCTATCATCAGGAGAGACTTCAGCAGCGGATTCTTAAAGGTGCTGAGTTGCTAGATTCGACAAGTAAGGACGATCCAAAGTATCCCGAATACATGCGGCTTTATGACGCTTTGGTTGGACGATTGCAAGAAAGCCAAAAACGAGGAGGTTGAACCTATGTTGAACTTATTTCATCCCCATAGTCAAAAGCGACTGCTTGAACCGGTAAATCCGGCACCTGTTCAAGAAAGAGGGCTTCGAAAAATAGGTGAAATCAGAAATGATGTAGATGCCTGGGTGCGGGATCTGAAGGCTAAGCCAGCTGTTCAGTGGGCAGGCATCCAGAGAAACCGCGCCCTGAATGAAATCGCGGCCCGCCGGAAGCTGGTCCGGATCAAGCCGCACGACAAATGGGCGGTGTACGAGTTGTGCAAGGCAGTATACGAACTGGCTGAGATTGACCGAGTGAACTTCAACGGCGCGTCATACTGGGATATGATTCAATTCATTCGCGTGGTCATTCCGTTCGCCAGTCCATGGGGAATGAATGGCGTTTGGGAATATTACCACTCCCGCCGGGTGCAGGGCTGTGGGATGGCTTATCTGCAGGAGCCAGCCGCTGCGGAAGAGGAGCGGATTTGATGGAACTGACAGCACACGAAGCCACACGCCAATTGCTGGATATTATCAAAGCGGTGAGATCCGCTTACGAGAAATGCGAAAAGGATGAGCAGCGTTTGACCGACGAATGCAACGATCTAAATCATGCGCTCGAGCTGATGCCCTTATCCACTCAGCAGCGCCGGGAGATCGGGGAGCAGCTTGGAGAAGTCCGCTGGCGCCGTCGGAAGGCAAAAGAGGAGATCGAGCAACTGCAACCGCTGGTGGATTACCTTAAGCGGCAAAAAGGAATGGTCGGCGACCTAAGCAAAGCCTTTCAAGATATCAATTCCGTAATTCAGGCGCAATCTCAGCGCTTTTACACCATCCGGGTCCGGAAGGACTTAGGACACAAGATCGAGCACCGGGCGCGAGAGAAAGCAGTAGAAACTCTGCCTGAAATAAGCGGACGGCGGGCTCGGCGGGTGCGTTGCAACATAATCTAAATATATCCAGAAAAGAGGCGCAAGTATGGGATACCTGAAATTGATTATGAGCCAGGGCAATAAAAACGCAGAATTGGAAATGGAAGCAGCGACCGATAATCACAAGCAAACGGCCATCGAACGGCTGATGCGCTTCTTCGGAGTGAGAGAAATTGAACAGGCGGCAGCAGTTGAAGTCAAGATTCCGACTATTGCGCCTATCCAGCAAACGCCGATCACGCTGCCAGCTTCTGATCGTCCCGCAGAGCGCGCTTCAACCTCCGGTGGTCCTCAATTTGAGGGTGCCTCCGAGCCGGACAAGCCCGGAAAACCACCCTTGATTGGCTCAGACCGGACGCTGCAAATGCCGATAGGCGAAAGAATAGGCGGTGATAAGCCGGACTGGTACGAAACCGGAATCAAGCTGAAAGATGGCGTTCCGCATTATCGGCTCCGGTACTGGTGCAAGAATCAAGCCTGCCGGGATAAAGGAACGGATTACATCCCGCCCGATCAAATGATCGTGAACTGCCGGAAATGTGGTACAGCTCACACAGTGCGGCCGGCAGCTCCGAAAGGGGAGCGGGACAATTACGGTAACTTCTTCATTGCGGATCAGTTGGTTGATCCTGGGGAGCGCTGATATATGGTGGATCTGATAATTTTGATATTTGCGGTGATTGGATCAGTGACTGTTGGGGCATACGCGGGCGTGTTGATCCTTGGTGGACAGATATACGTCAGAATTGGGAATGAGAGTAATAAGACTGCTGCGCTTAAGGAATTGGGCGCTAATCAGATCCTTGCTACGGAATTGGCAGAAGCACATGTGCGAGAAGGTAGACTGAAAGGTGCAGCAGCGGCAGCGCTATCCTGGACATGGAATTGTGCAGAAGGGAACATGCTTGAGGTTAGGGCGGCTCTGAGCGAGGTTTTGGAGGAACTGTACCCCGGCGAGCACTTGTAACAGCAAAATGAGCAGGAATTATTCCAAATATTATTCCGGGAGGTGCCGTCTTGCAGGATTATGAATGGTATATCACACCAGAAGAATACGAGCGGGCGGCGGCTAACGGAATAACGAGCCGTACTCTTGAAAAGCGGATACGCGATAGAGGATGGGCAAAGGAACGAGCAATCAATGAGCCTGTTCAGAAAAAAACAAATCTGCTGAAGTGGAGACGTATTGCGGAACAGAACGGCATCCCCTCCAATGCGTTTTACAAAAGAGTGCGCGTCTCTGGATGGGAACCGGAGAGAGCCGCCACCGAGCCACTCATAGACAAGGTTGATCGCCTGTGCCAGCAAAACAAAGACCGTCGAACGTACCCGCTTGAAATGATTGCTATAGCAGAAAGCAACGGCATTTCATACGATCTTTTCAAGGAACGAGTAAACAAATACGGCTGGAGTTTTGATCGAGCCGCTACTGAACCGAAGATACCAGCATCTGTGAGCGGACGACGCGGGAAAGAGTCTCTGATGAAAAGAGTTGGCAATATCTATCTCTTAAGATATTTGAAATGAAACCTTGTCATTTTCAACGTAAATTATTCCAGAAATTATTCCAGAAAGGATGAAGGGCATGAAAAAAGCAATAACGGCGGCATTGGCCGCAATCTTACTGTTGATTTTGGCCGGCTGCGAGCAAACCGAGGAAATGAAGAGGGAACAGAAGGATTTGCAATCAAGCGTTGACGGCCTGAACCGAGTCGCTGAGGTATATGACGCGAGCGGCAACGTCATTAAGACGTACAAAGGGAAATTCGATGTTGAAGTCAACGAATACGGCAACAAGGTCAAATTCGACGTCGACGGCCACCGCGTGCTGATCTACAACGCAACGGTGGTCATCGAAGAGACGGGCGGTGAATGATCCTATGGAATATGCCGTTTTGGAATGGGACAAAGGGGATGTGTCCGGAATCGTCCGGGTGATCGCCACGCACCAAAGCAAAATGAGCGCGGATTCCGTTGTCGGAGTTTCTCCACCATACTATGAGCGTGAAGCAATCACCATGGAAGAATACCAGCGCCTCAGAGACGAGGAAGAAGAACTCAACCGATAGCGTGAAGTGAACACAACGAAACCCCTGCAATCCTTGGCCGGGCGCAGGGGTCTTCATCAAAATACGATTCCTCTCAATATATTACCATATAAAGGGGAATGAGGGGAATGGCAGTGGCAGAGTGGGAAGAAGGTGCATTGTTCCCGGTGGCATCCAAGGCAGAGATTGCGAGAACCAAAGCCCTTTTGCAAGAATACCGAAAAATGCGGATTGTGATGGACGAATACGAGAATCACCGGAAAGAAATGGAGCAGGTCGCTATTGACGGTGAGGTGGCCCGGCGGATCGATCAGGACGAATTACACGCTGACAAAACGGCTAACGCGGTGCTGCTGGCAGAGAAACAGCGCTGGGTATACGGACAATACCAGTTACGGGCAACGGCGCTCACACGGGCGCACAGCCTCATTCTGGACGACGATGTGAAGAAGGCTACGAAATACCGGTTCTTTGAGGGCTACAGTATGAAGGAAACATGCCTGTTCTTTGGATACGACGAAAAGGACAGCACCATTAAACGGCGGGTAAGGGAAGGAATCACGGTCATTGCCAACAACATGAAGCTGCTGGGATTCTTCGACAAAGACGGGGAGAAATTTTGACCCCTTTTTGAACTTTTCTGACCCTAAGTTGACCCCCAAATGACCCTTTTTCCGTGATACTATGAGAGCGTGGAAATGAAGCGAGAGGGGCGGAGCTTACTCGGGACTTCAGCAATGACGGTGACAAGCTCGCCAAGCGACGGCGCCCATAATATAGCGGACGCCGTATACCGGTTTCGCAGCGGCGGGCATCACATATAGAAGCGGTATGCTGGCAATGTCCTGGTGACGTTAGGCGGCATACCGTTTTCATATTCCCAAGCGTTTGGGATTTTGGATGCGGAAAGCAAACACGAAAGGGAATCCCTTCAGTTCGTCGAATATAAAGCAGGAGTCACGAATCGGGGAGGGATACTATGAGTTTTAGAGGAAAGTTCGTGGGCTATTTCTCTAAGAAATATCACGATGAAATTGGGTATGACAGCCTCAGGCATCAAATTGAAGACGCGCTTGAAAATTTGAGATCCCAACTGTGGGATGCAATGGAAGTCTCCAACGAAGTTTTGGTTGATAAACGTCAGCTCTCCATTAAATTCGGAGAACTGACACTGGTGTTTGAAGGCAACCTTTCAGAAAACTTGTTTGTGGTTAAGCTGATTGATCCCGATTCTGGAGTTCGATTAATTGATACACTCAGGTCAACTGAGAAGGGGATCACCAGTGATCTTGACAAAGTAACTTTTGACGCTTTCGGTGACAAAGAGTTAGACGTCTACTTGGAAGAAGCTTTCGAAGATTCAATAACCCTATAGGCGGTTGCAAATTCCTCATGAATTTAGTGAGATAGTTGCAATGACCAGCCGTCAAGCAGGGGATACTCTTGTGGTGTAGAATAAACTCTTATCACATCAAAGGAGTGAATCTCATGTCTCAAAAAATGCCCGATCCCAAGAAAGTCATCATTCCCGCAGAGGATGCCGACGGAAATTTTAGAATGTTGCGTGTCAGCGAAGTCAACATGATAACAGGAGAGGTTGAGGGAGATCCAGAGTCAGCCGCCATATTCCATGTTGGAGGTAAGAAGTATAAGAATGTCCATTCCGAAAAAGGTGCGCAAGGTTTTAACGAATACTGGTCAGCGAATAAGCATAAGCACAAGGGTGATGTAATACCAGGCATGAGAATAAAAGAATAACTAAGGAAAAGTTTCCTTAACGAAGGGTCGCTGATGGCGGCTCTTTTGTTCTTAGAGGGGTTTCCAAATAATTCGACAAAAACAAAAGAATTATCATCAATTTTTTATACTTTTTTCCTAATTATATTACAATATAACCATTTTTCCTTAATATAGTAGACTATCAGGAAATTATTTACTAATATTCATTGTGAGAGCAACGGCCGCTGTTCATACACTTTTCAATTTAGGAGGAAAACTTAATTGTTTAAAAAAATTATTACTTTAATGTTATTCGCATTTATTCTTGTTGCTCCTATTTCGGCTTTTGCGGACGAAGCAGCTCCAATTGAATCTGTAAATAGTTTTAACGAACATATCGCACCGACACCTACTGATACTACGAACAATACCCCAGAATCCATAGTCACCCCACAAGCAACAGACCCGTTTAATTTATGGTTCGGAACTAGTAGTGTTGGATTGGAAGGGAATTGGAGTTTTAATTATCCTGGCAAGATGGTTACGCTTGTTAGTTTAACAATGGATCTACAGTACAGAAAAAACTTTTTAGACTCATGGGAAACGGTAGATGGCGCAGGATTTTATTACCCAGGAGGGTTAGGCAGTACTGAGGAGAATCAAAGCACTTTCTATCCAACTGAAGCAGGTCAGTATAGATTACACCTAACAGGGAATGTTTCGTGGATAGGCGGTGGCACTATCTGTACGCTATACAGCGGTGCAAAATCTTACGATGGTAAAATAATCATTGCGTCACCTCCAACAGAAAGTAAATAACTTAATAAAATGGATATCCTGTATATAAAAGTGTTACACTTTACAAGATATCCATTTTTATTACATAAGGAGGGGATGCTGTAAATGATAGATCTAGAGAAAGTTCGTGAGCGTAAAAAAATCAGAGAAAGTATTCTTACAAAGTTATATGTTCAGTGGTTTGGTTCAGAACCAAATGCTTCGGCATTAGTGGGTACTAAACATGAGCTATATCCGGATTCCGAACATCATAGAGCGTTTCACTACCTCGCTGGTAAAGGGTTAATTGATATTAGCCCAACTGGACAGGGATCTGGTATGAATGAAGTTCTGGCAGTATTCATTTCTGCAAAAGGAATTGATTATGTAGAGGAACTTGTTGAAGGCAAGTCCTAATTTCAAACATTATTTGAAGGAGTCGCTACGGCGGCTCTTTTTATTTTGCAGGAAAGGGTGAAAGGAATGGAAAGAAGGATAACAGCCCCACCTCATCCGGGCCGGCATGACGCTTCGAAGCCGCAGGATACGGATCGCAAGCTTCTGTATTTGAGCCGACTGAATGAGCTGCTGACAATCGGGATACCGATGGACGTGCACTCAGACATTGCGGGACGTGCTCAAAGGGTTTGCGATAGCATTGAAAGGGATTTGTATTTGAGGAATAGCGATGAGACACCTTGAGTTTTCGGGCTGCGGGTCCTTCCCGGGCCCGGGGTAGGGTGCGGGTGCGCGTGACCCCGGGTCTTCGATATTTTTTTGTGATAAAAATCACTGTGCACTGTGCATCTTGAGGGGGTGTTTTGGGCTTGGAATCACACGCAAAAATGATCGACGAAACCTTATGTATCAGCGCTTCGTACACGTCCGAGCTATTCAATGTCCACCGGAACACACTTGCACAGTGGGTCAAGCTGGGAATGCCCAAAGCAAAGGCGGGATGGTATCCGCTGAAGGAGTGCGTCGAATGGGTAATCGCGTACCGAACGGGCAGCGGTGAAGATGATGACGAAGACGGCGAGTCGAAGGAGCCGAAGACGGACGCCGCCAAGAAGCTCAGGCATGAGGCGCGGCTGAAGGAACAGCAGGCAGAAGCGGCAGCCCTCCGGAATGCGGTCGCCAAAGGCGAATACATCCGGAAGGATGAAGTGGTCAGTGAGCTTCAGCGCTTTTTCACGACACTGAAGCGGTCGATGGTTGGATACAGTCGTAAGGTGGCGATGGAGGTCGCGCCATTTGTGGAGCCGGATCTGGTGCGGGTGATCGAACAAAACATCACCGACACGACAAACACGGTGCTGCTGCAGTTGTCGGTCAGGGGCGTTTACCATGCCAAAAAAGGCAAAAAATAATTGGCCGGACTGGCTCCAATCCGCGATGCAGGTCTTGCGGCCACCCGAAAAGCTTACGGTTTCCGAATGGGCGGACCGTTTTCGGGTGCTGGACACCACATCGGCGGAGCCCGGCCAATGGTCCACTGACCGGACGCCATACCTGCGCGGCATCATGGATTCGTTTACCGATCCCCGGGTAGAGGAAATTATTTTTCTAAAGCCCACCCAGGTCGGCGGGACCGAATGTCTGAATAATATGTTTGCTTACGCCGTCGCCCAGGACCCAAGCCCAGTGTTGATCGTCTATCCAATTGACACACTGGCAAAATTCACGTCAGAAAACCGACTCCAACCTATGATGTTACTGAGCCCGGTTCTGAGCAGCCGGTTCCAGCCTACTCGAAGCAAGGATTTGGAGTTACAATTCGATGGCATGTATGCGGTCATCGCAGGGGCAAACAGCCCGGCTTCCTTGTCCTCCAGACCGATCCGCTTCCTTTTCATGGATGAAGTGGACAAATACCCGAAGAATGCCGGTAAGGAGGCTGATCCGCGAGCGCTGGCGAGGGAACGTACCAAGACCTTCCCGTTTAACCGGAAGATCATGCAGACGTCCACGCCGACGACGCGCACGGGGCCGATCTGGCAAGCTTGGGAAGGCGCGGAATTGAAGCTTCAGTATTACGTGCCTTGTCCGCACTGCGGGCAATATCAGACGCTGACATTTAAGGATCGTATTCGGTTCGACAAGTCCTTGGATTATGAACAGATTCGAGCGACGGCCTATTATGAGTGCATCCACTGTCAAGGCGCGATTCGCGATTCGCACAAGCCGGCTATGCTTCGGGCCGGGGAGTGGCGAGCGCCCGACGGTTCGACGGCCAGAAAGCGCAAAACCGGCTTTTGGCTCAATGCCCTGTACAGCCCGTGGGTGCGATTCGGTGACGCGGCGGTGGAATTCTTGACATCCAAACGCGCCGGCCCGGAGAATCTCATGAACTTTATCAATTCATGGTTGGCCGAACCGTGGGATAACACTACGGTCAAGCTGAATAGCTCGAAGGTGCTGGACAAGGCGAGCGGCTACGAAGAAGGTGTCGTTCCGGATCGGACCATTCTGCTGACTGGTGGCGTCGATGTGCAGAAAGACCGCATGTATTACACGATCCGGGCCTGGTCGGAAGGCATGACCAGCCACAATATACGGCATGGTGTCGTCGAGACTTGGACTCAGATTGAGGACGTCATGAACATTTCCTACTGCGCCCGCGACGGCACCGAGTATTTCGTTAACCTGTGTGCCATTGACTCGGGCTATAACGCCGATGAAACCTATGATTTCTGCGTCAAAAATGCGGAATGGGCTGTCGCCATCAAGGGATCGAACACGCCTTTGCCATCTAAATACCGCCTGACCAAGATCGACCGTGAGGAACGCGGTCTTTTTGGCGTTTCACTCTACATGGTGGACGGTGGCTACTTCAAGGACTTCATCTTCGGGCGGCTCGGCCGGAAGGAGGATGAGTCCGGCGGCTGGTTTGTGTACGAGAACTGCGACGAGGATTATGCCGAGCAGGTGACGGCTGAGGAAAAGGTGACGGAGAAACACGGTCGCCGTGAAATCGAGGTTTGGCGACCCAAGACGTCGCATGCGGATAACCATTACCTTGATTGCGAGGTATATGCCGCCTTTGCAGCTGACTGCCTGGGCATCCGGTATATGCGGTACGAGCCGCTCAAGCAAGAGGGGGAAACCAAGACTAAAAAACTGGGCGGAGGAGGAGGGAAACAATCATGGCTTTGACTCCGGAAGAGCAGCTGATCGAGCTTTACGAGCGAAGGACTGAAATCCAGACGGCCATCAGCGCTATACTCGGCGGTGCGCAGGAGTACAGTATCAACGGCCGTAGCCTTAAGCGTCCTGATCTCGGCTTGCTATATAAGGAAAGGGACCGACTCGACCAGGAAATTCGGTCGCTTGAGGCGCCAGAAGAGAGCGCAAGCATGTTCCGGCGGGCATATTTTGAAGGGAGGTGAAGAATTTGAACTGGATTGACAGGTCCATTGCGGTAATCAGTCCGCGCTGGGCCTATAAGCGCATGGCCTGGCGAAGTGGTATGAGTGTTTTTGACGCCGGGGATCGCGGGAGGAACAATCACGGGTGGAACCCGGCGTCATCGCCTAATGAGCAGCGCAAACAGCAGGAGCGGGCCCTCATCCGTGCGCGGGCACAGGATTTAGAGCATAACAGCGACATCGCCGGCGGCATCCTGCAGGCGTTCGAGCGCAATGTCACCGGCACCGGCATTATGCTACAAGCTAAGATCCCCGCAGATCATCCCGGGAACGCGGGAGGCGAGCTAAATCGGGAAATCGAAGAGCTCTGGAAAGAGTATTGCAAGGCTGAGAACGTGGATGTGACAGGTGCTCAATCCCTAGAAGAGATATCCGAAATGCTAATTCGGCGGTATATCGTGGACGGCGGCGTGTTTGTGGTGAAGGTGTACGTCAAAGGCGATAAGTTCCCGTTCAAACTTCAGATTCGTTCGGTGGATGAGTTAAACACTCTGGTTGTTCCCGGTGAAGGAAAGCGGATTGTCGAAGGGGTTGAACTGGACGATTTGAACCGGCCCGCGGCCTACCATTTCAAAAAGGGTGACGGCTATCTGTTTAACCCGGCTGAGACGGTGCGTATTCCGGCCAAGGATGTAATCTTTCTCTATAAAAAGACGCATCCGCAGCAGGTTCGCGAGGTTTCGCAGCTCGTTACCGCGCTGCCGCGCATCAAGGATGCCAATCAGTTCATTGAGGCGGTGTCTATCAAGGAGCGTGTGCTCGCCTGCATGTCTGTCTTTATTAAAAAGGCGACGCCTTCCGGATCGCTGGGGCGGGGAGTAAAAACGGGCGGGGAGACGATCGATTACAGCGGTGTTTCGCTGGCTCCTGGCATGATCGGCGAGCTGAACCCGGGCGACGAGGTGCAGACCGTCATTCCGACCGGCCAGGCGTCGAACACCAAAGAGTTTATCGTGACGCTCGTTCGGATGATTGCCGCCGGACTGGGCCTCAGTTACGAGGCAGTCAGCCGGGACTTGTCGCAGGTCAACTATTCCTCCGCCAGGCAGGGCTTGATTGAGGACCGCAAGCTCTATAAGAAGCTGCAAAAGATGCTGATCGACCGTGTGCTGCGGCCGGTCTATTTGGAGTTTCTGGATAGCGTGTACCTTTCCGGGCAGCTGGATCTTCCCAAGTATGGCGTGGACAAGAAGCCTTATCTGGCTCATGTATGGGTTCCGCCTGGCTCCACCTGGATTGACCCGCAGAAAGAGGCGAACGCCAACAAGACGGCGCTGGAATCCAATCAAGATACGCTGGCCCGCATCTGCGCCGAGCGCGGTGAGGATTGGAGGGATGTGATCGAGCAGCGGGCTGCTGAGATCAATCTGATTAACGATTTGATCGGCCAAACGGCCGGAAAGGAGAGTGAAGGCATTGCGGAAGAAGAAGTACCCGCAGACGACGAGGAGAAAGGCCCCACCGACGACGCTGCATAGATCGGCGGCTCCTCCTGATAATTCGCTGACGCGGACGCTGGCGCTGGATCGCAGCACGATCAACGAGGAGGCCCGTACGGTCGAGCTGTCTTTTTCGTCGGAAGCGCCGTATGAACGCTATTTTGGTAACGAGATTTTGAGCCATGACCCCGGAGCGATTGAGCTTCAGCGATTAACCGAAGTCGGGGCTTTGTTATTTTCCCATGGTCGCGATGCCAATTATGGTCGGATGCCTATCGGCGTCATACAAAAAGTGTGGGTTGACGATTCCCAACGTAAGGCACGAGCCTTAGTTCAGTTTGACGACGACGTGGACAGCGACAAGGTGTTTCAAAAGGTCAAAAAGGGGATCATCAAAGGCGTATCTGTCGGCTACTCCGTGAAATCTGAGGATTGGGAAGAAGTCAAAGCGGGAAAAACATCGGCAAATGGGCGATTTACAGGCCCGGCCTATGTGGCCCTAAAATGGCAGCCGTTTGAAATCAGCATTGAGCCAACGCCAGCCGATCCATCTGTTGGTGTTGGCAGAAGTACAAACAATGAAAGCGAGGAT
Source organism: Paenibacillus sophorae (assembly GCF_018966525.1). NCBI lineage: Bacteria > Bacillati > Bacillota > Bacilli > Caryophanales > Paenibacillaceae > Paenibacillus > Paenibacillus sophorae. The sequence goes on along the minus strand of NZ_CP076607.1, from coordinate 5,849,656 downwards.
GAAGAGATGAATGGATTGAAGATGCTGGCTTTGGCCGCACAAGGATTGATGCACGCTCCGGACGGCGGTGCCCCCGCCGGCGGATCGGCGCCGCCGGAAGGCACACGTTCGACAACCCCGCCACCTGCGGCCCCACCCGCTGAAGACCCAGCGCAGATTGCCCAGCGGGCAGCGGGCGAGGAACGGGCGCGGGTGACGGAGATCACGACGCTCTGCCGGAACTTTGGCCTGGACGCGACGGACTACATCGCAAACGGAAGCGCGGTGAGCGCGGTCAAGGACGCCATCCTGCAAAAGCAGATGGAAGACCGGAAACCGCAGCGCTCCGCCGTGCAGGTGGGTGACGAGGATCGCGACAAGTTCAGCCGCGCTGCGTCGGATGCCCTCTTGATGCGTGCCGCGCGCCGTGTGGAGCAGCCGGCCCCGGGTGCAAATGAACTGCGCGGTCTGCGTCTGCGGGATCTGGCCGTCGAATGCTTGCTGCGTGCTGGCGAAAGCGGTGTTCATCTGCTGCGAGACGAGGACCTTCTGAAGCGGGCGCTCAGTCCTGACACCACGTTCCAAGGCATTGTGTCCAATGCTGCAAATAAGACGCTATCGCAGGCGTATGCAGAGGCACCTACTACGTTCCAGTATTGGACGGGGAAAGGCAGTAACTCGGACTTTAAGTCCGCCGAGCATTACCGGATTTCCGAGGCCGGAAACTTGGAATTGACAGCGCAAAACGCGCTGATTCCGTATGACGATGTCATGAAAGACGAGAAAGTGACCAAGGCGGTCCTGATGTACTCGAAACGTTGGGGATTTACCCGTGAGGCGTTTATTAATGATGACCTGAGCATGTTGTCCCGGGTGCCGGCGGCGTATGTCATCGCGGCCAAGCGCGGAATTAACAAGCTGGTCTATCAAATGTTGGCCTCCAATCCGGTGATTTTTGATGGCAAGGCGCTGTTCCATATCGATCATAAAAACCTAGGAACTCCCGGCGTCATTAATACAGCATCTATGGGCGAAGCTCACCGTATGATGCGTACCCAAAAGGATCAGCGGGGTATTGCGACGCTTAACATTATGCCGAGCTTTCAGCTCGTTCCGGCCGCGCTCGAGACGGTTGCCAGCCAATTCCTGCGAAGCGAAGCTGATCCGGAAGCCAATCACAGCGGCGTAGTCAATGTCTATCGTAATGCGCATTCGCTGATTATCGATGCGGAGCTGGACCAATACTCGGAAACGGCCTGGTATCTCGCGGCCGACCCGAATATCGCGGATACGGTCGAGGTTACGTACCTGCGCGGTCAAGAGGAGCCTACGCTTGAAACGTATGTGCCGTTCGATCGGTTGGGTATGGACTTCCGTATCTATTTTGATTACGGTGTGACTTTGCTGGATAGCCGTGGGCTGTTTAAGAATGCGGGGGTGTAATCCATGCGAATCCTGAAATCAGCGCTTAACTATGGTGGCCGTCTGTATCAGGCGGGCGAGCCAGTGGATGGTCGGCTGGATGCCGCGATGATCGCGGTGCTAGAGGCTAACGGGGAGCTGGAGGAGATGGAGCCGGTGGAAGAAGCTTTGGGGCAGGCGGCGGGAGTCGATGGTGGTTCGGAAACCCCGCCCGAGTCTCCTCTAGCTGGCGAAGCAGACAAGACGTCTCGGCGGAATCCGAAGGCCGATGAGTAGCTTCAAGGATTTTCTGGCCGCCGACATCGGCAACGTCTTCCTGAACACGGGCGAATTTGCAGATGAAACGGAAATAAACGGCGTAATGATGCCGGCTGTTTTCGCCAAATCCACCACCGGGAAGCCCTCTCAGTCGTATGCTGAGGGGGTTTCCCTTGTTACGCATGTACTTAGCGTGAGTGCTGAGGTATTTGGGGAAGAGCCGGAGCAGGGCGAACGGATGATGGTCAACGGCAAAACATATTACGTCGTGCGTGTGGACGAAGATGAGGGGCTATATACGATCAGCCTGGAGGCGAACGACGCATGATGAATATTAGCGGCGAGCTGCGCGGGGCCAAAGATGCACTCAGGCGTGTTGGCCGGATGGACTCAGACGTTCGAAAGGCAGCGTATTCCGCGTTAAACCGGGTTTCTCAGCGTGTCAAAACGGAATCCGGCCGCAAGGTGCGTGAAACGTACATCGTTAAGCAAAAAGCGGTCACGGGCACGGCAATTCTGCGCCGGGGAAGCATGAGCAATCCCGGGGCGGAGCTCCGCTGGAAGGGCGGGAACACGCCGCTAATTCGTTTCCGAACGAACCCGAAATCTATGGATGCCAAGCGCCCCCGCGTGTTGCGGGCAGCGGTCAAGCGGGCGGGCGGCAATAAGAAGGTTGATGGTGCATTTCTCGCCCGAATGGGCACTGGTCACGTCGGTGTATTCCGCCGGACCACGCGGAAGCGGCTGCCTGTGGAGGAGCTGTACGGCCCGGCCGTTCCGGTCATGCTCAATAATCCAGAGGTGGTTGCGCATCTGGAAAGGGTGGCAGAGGAAGAGTTCAACAAACGTCTGGATCATGAGTTAAATCGACGTTTTGGAGGTGGGTCATGACACTTGTCATGCTGATGGTGGCATTAAAGCAATTTCTCGAAACAAAGCTTGCCGACGATGCGACGACCGTTCCGACGGTGCATTTGGGATTTTTGCCGACCAAAACAGCCGATAATCGGGACGATCCGGTGTATCCGATGATTATTATCCGCCCAGTAGAGGGACAGGGAGACGATAAAGGTGCGAATGCACAGGTTAAACTCCTGTTCGGGACCCAATCGGAGGATGATGCTGGTTTTATTGACTTGCTCAACCTCATGGAGCGAGTCCGCATCCTCCTCTTGCGACAGCGGATTATCGACAATAAATTCCAGATCGATCCGAATTGGAAATGGAAGTTTTACGAACAGCAGCCGCTACCCGAATGGGTGGGTGAGGTTGTGACCACATGGGATTTACCCCAAATCAGACAGGAGGTTAAAGGCTTATGAGCCCTATTAAGAAATCGGAAGACAACAAAACGGAAGAGGAAACTGGAGCCAAGGATGCGAGCGAAGCGCCCAAGGTTGTTATTACTCCGGCAGTCGAGCCGGCCAAGGAGCCTACTCGCATTTACCTAGGCCCCAACCTCCCGGGAGGACGCTTGATGCAATCGACCGTATTTCGCGGCGGCATCCCGGCTTATCTGGCCGATACGCTCGCAGCGCAGCCGGAAATCAATGATTTGATCGTGCCTGTCGACGAAATGTCCGGCGTACAGGCGCGGATCGTCCAAAAAGGGACGGCGGAACACGCTGCATATCAAACGCTTCTCGGAAAGGGGAATTAATCCATGGCATTTAAACATGGCGTATTGATTGTCGAACAAGCTACATCTGTTCTTGCGCCGACGGAGGCGACAAGCGGTATTCCGTTTGTCGTCGGGACCGCTCCGATTAATCTGGCTTCTGCAGCCGTGGCGGTCAACACGCCGGTATTGGCATATACCTACGCGGAGGCCGTCGCCGCGCTTGGGTACTCGGATTATTGGTCCAAGTACACGCTATGCGAGGCGATTTACTCGCATTTTGTCCTGTACGGCATGTCGCCGATGATCTTGGTCAATGTGCTTGATCCGGCAACACACAAGACGACGGTCGCGCCAGCGGCGCTAGCTGTTAGCAACCGGGTGGCGACCCTTGCGGTAGGAGGCGTACTGCTGCCGTCCCTCATCGTCAAGTCCTCTGATGGCGCGACAACATACGTCAGCGGCACTGATTACACTGCTGCCTTTGATGATGATGGACATGTGGTCATCACAACCAAGTCTACCGGGGCGATCCCAGCGGTTGCGGCATCCCTGCAGGTGGGATATGACAAGCTTGACCCATCTGCTGTAGATTCGGACGACATTATCGGTGGCGTGACGCTGGAGGGAGCCTATACTGGCCTTGAGCTGGTTAACCAGGTTTATCCGCGCTTCGGTATCCTGCCGGACTTACTGCTTGCTCCTGGCTTTTCCCAGCTTCCGGCGGTCGCTGCCGTCATGAAGGCCAAAGGAGGCAACATTAACGGCAATTTTAAAGCGGTCGCGCTGACGGACCTTGATGCATCCGAAGCCTATACGGATGCCGCTGCATGGAAGTCGGACAATAGCTATACCGGAAATTTGCAAATTGATACGTATCCCAAGGTAACGCTGGGGGACAAAACCTATTGGTTTTCCACACATCTTGCAGGCCGGATCGCCGCGACAGACACGGATAACGGCGGCATCCCATATGTTTCGCCATCGAATAAGCCTTTGCAGATTGACGGTGCTGTGCTGGCCGATGGTACGCCGCTTTACTTGGGTATGGACCAGGCTGCCTACCTTAATAGTCAGGGTATTGTAACGGCCTTGAATTTGGGAACCAGCGGCTGGAAGGCGTGGGGAAATCAAACCGGGGCTTTCCCGGGAGTTACGGACCCCAAGGATGCGATGATTCCGATCCGGCGTATGTTCAACTGGATTGGTAACTCTATTATCCTGACCTATCTGCAAAAGGTTGATGACCCGATGAATAAGCGGCTGATCGAGGCCGTTACGGATAGCCTGAACATCTGGCTCAATGGCCTGACGGCGACAGGTGCGCTGCTTGGTGGTCGGGTGGAGTTTAGGGCTAGTGAAAATCCGGTTACGGATCTGATGGCGGGTAAAATCAAATTTCACCTGTTTATCACTCCGCCGCCGGCAGCTCAAGAAATCGACTTTGTACTCGAGTACGACACGACGTATCTCGCGGCGCTGGTCGCGTAAAGGAGGATGACAAATGCCTGAAAGATCAGAACGGGTTATTGATTACTCGGTGTTTAAAGACGGTACGCTCTACCTCGGGACGGCAACCGCCGATCTTCCTGAGATCACCTATTTGTCGGATACGATTAAGGGCGGCGGGATCAGCGGTGAGGTCGAGGCGCCTGCGCCCGGCCAGACCGGCGCCATGACCTTGACCCTAAACTGGCGAACCAGCGAGCGCGCAGCCGTCGCTCTGCTGGCTCCCAAGGTGCATAGCATTGACTTGCGGGCGTCGATTCAAGGCTTCGACCCTTCGACTAACGAATATAAGGAGCACGCCATGAAGATCACTGTGCGGGCGCGTCCACTCAGTATGTCGATGGGGAACTTGGAACCAGCGGCGACAATGGATTCCAATAATTCATTTTCGGTTTCGTATATCAAAGTCACGCAGGACGGCATTGAGACGCTGGAAATTGACAAGTACAACTATATCCATAAGGTGGACGGCATAGACTATCTGGCCCAAACCCGGACCAATCTTGGATTATAAGGAGCGATAAGTGTGACAGAAGAAAAAAAAGATCAAGTACAAGAGGGCGGCGCAGAGGTATACACCTTTGCCCGCCCTGTTACTTTCGAGGGAGAAGTATACGAGAAAATCACTCTCGACTTCGAAAAGCTGGACGGAAATGACGCCCTTGCAGTGCTTAGGCAGTACACCGCCGAGACAAAGAAAGAGGGGTATGCACAAGAAATGGATCGGGAATATCAAGCGTACTTCGTTGCGAAGGCCGCCGGTGTACATGTAGGACTGATTAAGGCAGCTTCTGCTAAAGACTTCACAAAGTTGACCCTGCGGGCAAGAAATTTTTTGCTATTTTAGGCTTGAGTGGTGCCGATGACATCAAAGATGTCGCGGCCACTTTATCCATGATGACTAATACGCCCATCCCCTATTACCTCGGGCTGCCGCTCGCAGAAATGGTGGATTGGGCGGAGCGGGTCGCCAAACTGCGGAAACGGAGGGGGTAATACATGGCTGGCAAAAGCAAAGAGTACGATATCGCGTTTAAACTTAGCGGCCTAATGGACCCCTCCCTAAAGCGGTCTGTCGGGAATGCCGAGGAGCACATACAGGAATTGGAGCGTGCCATTAAGGAGTTATCAAACAATGGCGGGTTTGACCGATTGCGAAAGGATGCCAAGCAGGCAGAAGGCGCATTCGACGGTCTGAAGGAGCGGGCTGAAGGCTTTAAGGAGACGTTTGACCGCGTGCTCGACTTTACTGGCGCAAAAGCTTTGATAGACGCCGGGATTGGGTCTTTGCAAAACATCGTAGGCACCATCACAGACCAGGACGACGCCATGGCGCAGCTGCAAGCTTCCACGGGCATGACGGCAGATCAAATGAAGGAAATGAACGCCATCGCCGAAGACCTGTATAAGCAGAACTATGGCGAAGGGTTCGATGATTTGGGCGACTCCATGGCTGTAGTCAAGCAAACCACGCAGCAAACCGGAGATGAACTGGAGAAGACGACCAAGACGGCCATCGCGTTCCGGGATGTGTTCCAGGAGGACATTCCTGAGTCCGTCAAAGCTGCGGATACCTTGATGAAAAAGTTCGGTATCACCTCAGAGCAATCGTATAACCTGATGGCTCAAGGTGCCCAAAAAGGACTTAACAAGGCTGGGGATTTGCTGGATACCACAAATGAGTACGCCGTCTACTTTAAAACTCTGGGCTACAATGCCAATGAAATGTTCGACATCTTTAGCGCCGGCATGGAAAACGGCGCATTTAATCTGGATAAAGTGGCGGATGCGGTCAAAGAATTCGGAATCAGGATTAAAGACGGGTCTGACAGCACGGGCGATGCGATCTTTACACTGTTTCAGGCGCCAGACGTGAGCAAGTTCGCCAAGGCACTTACTTCCGGCGGTGATAAAACCAAGGAATTCTCCAAGCTCGTCAAGCTCGCTGGTAAAGATTCGGCAATTGTCATGAGGGATCAGCTCAAAAAGGGCGGGGCGGCCGCTCAAACGGCAACCAAAAGGCTGAAACAGGTACTTGGCAGCGGGCAGGACATGCTTGACGGACTGTCCAAGGGATCGATATCCGGACGCCAGGCAATGGAACAGGTTATCAATAAGCTGAGGGATATCAAAGACCCGGTCGAGCAAAGCACGTTAGCCGTCGCCCTATTTGGTACCCAGTGGGAAGACATGGAATCTAATGTCGTCTTGGCTCTTGGCAATGCCCGGCAACAGTTCGACATGACCAAGCAGACCATGGAAGAGGTCGCCAAGGTCAAATATGATACTCTAACCCAGCAATTCCAGACTGTGGGCCGTGAGCTAATGTCTGAGCTCGTTATACCGATAGGCGAGGACCTTATGCCGGCTTTGCAAGACGTTGCGCATTGGATGGGGGACAATAAAGACCTGTTGGAAATACTCGCGCTCGGCGCACCGGCGGCGATGATCGGAAAGAATGCTTTTAAAATCGGCAAAGGCATCATGAAGATTGGAACTGCTGCTGAGGGTGTTGGCGATGCTGTCAAAGGTGTTGAAACTGTTGCTGAAGGAGCTGGAGGGGCTGCCGCGAAATTTGGAGGCGCCATCGGCCTATTAACCAACCCAGTAGGTTTAGCTGTCGGGGCGCTCGGAGGCTTAACGCTTGGTGTGCTGGCCTATCAAAAGCATCAGGAAAATGCTCGGCTGGCCCTACTCCATATGGGCGATGGGTTGGACGAAGCTGCCAAGAAGTATCAAGAGGCGAAAGACAAAGCCAAACTGACCAATGACCTCATATGGCAATATGAGGATTTGAGTAAAAAGATTGCTGCGGCTTCTAACTCTTCCGGTAATATGGCAGTTAATACTGGCAAGTTAAAAGATCAACAAGACAAACTGCGGGACGTTATTTCCAAACTCCAAGAGCTGCATCCCGAGACGATTAGGCAGTATGACGTCGAGAACGGTAAGATCGGGGAAAAACTGGGGCTGCTCAAGCGAGAATCGGATGCGGAGCAGAAGTTGGCAAAAGTCTCCCTTGAAAGGGAAGTAGCAGAGGGTCGGGACCAACTTCCGGATCTCGAAAAACAGATGACCACGCTCAATAAACGGTCCGCTGAACTTGAGAAACAGCAAAAAATTCTAGATCCAGCCGTTGTTGCGTTAAAAGAATATGAAGCCGAGTATCAAAGGATTATGATGCAGACTCCTTCGAACGAACGCGCAAAGCAGCTTGAAGAGCTTCGCAGTAAGGCCAATCAGACTGCGAGCGATGCAGGATATAATCAGGGCGGCCGTAATTTTAATACAGTTGAACAATTGGCTAACTTGGATCAGGCGTATGATACATTGAATAACGAGCTAATCGAAGGCTATGCTCAGCAGCAGAAGGCTTTGGAGGAACTCGGCGTGGCTTCTGGCAGCTACGACGATTTGTACGAGAAACAAAAAGGACTTATTGAAATGAAACTTGGCGGCACACTGGAAGAACAAGCTGCTAAGTATAAAAAAATGTCAGATGCCGAGAAAAAACAGTTCAACCAGGCGATGCAGGACATAGCGAATTTAAATCAAGCCATGGACTTACTGCCAGATGATAAAAAGGTCAATCTCCAACTGATTTGGCAACAAACCGGACAAATTCCTAATTTCGATCTGACGGACAGCGATTGGAATACGCTCAGCAAGACGATGAAAACAGGCGGAACCCCCAACCTGAAAACTCCATCCGGAGTAAAGATCAATCGTTTTGCTCAGCATGATCCGGGATTCGAGGGCTACGCTGATGGCGGTATCGCAACTAAACCGTCTATTTTTGGGGAGGCTGGGCCCGAAATCGCGATTCCATTAAATAACAAGCCTCGATCTCATGCGCTGCTGGACGCGGCTAACAAAATGATGGGCCGCGTTGAGGAGAAGCCTATGAATGTGTCGGGGGCTCCGAACCTAGCGGTGCAGCCCCCCGAGTTTAAGATACCGGATTACATCTCGTTTACCGAGCGACCGGCCATTTTGGATGAGCCGGTCCAGCCTCGTCCCCACGCCATTCTGGATACGGCAGGCGGAATGTTTGGGCAAAACGGTGGCGGTGATGAAATTTCCGTAGTATTTGCTCCGAAAGTCATCATTCAGGGAGGCGGCGAGGATGTTGCCGCACAAGTAAGCAAAGCCCTTAAAGATCAGCAACCGGCGTTTGAGCGTCAATTTATGGCGATGTTGGCGCGCCGGGAAAGGGTGTCGATGAACCGATGACCACATATAGCACAGTACAAGGCGATACCTGGGATGGGATCGCCTTTAAAGTGTATGGGGATGAAAACCTCATGACGTTGCTCCTTAACGCTAATCCCGCGCAGGCCGAGACGGTTATTTTCGGCGGCGGGGTGGCGCTGGTGGTGCCGGACAAGCCGGAGGAGACAGCCGACGACCTGCCGCCGTGGCGGAGGGAGGACTGACGCTTGGAAAAGATGCAGGATGCCCGCCGAGCCGTGCTTGTGCTGGAGTATAACGGCAAGATCGTTACGAAATACATTGCAGATTCGCTCATTGATTTTACGTACACCGACGCCGCCAGTGGCGATCTGGATGACATCGATCTCAGGCTAGAGGATAAGGCGCTCAAATGGCAAGGCGCTTGGACGGCCGCCGAAGGAGACAAGATCAAGGCGACAATCCGTACAGTCAACTGGGATAAGCCAGGGGAGATTAAAAAGTTGTATTTGGGCTCGTTTGAGGTCGATTCCGGCAGCGTTGAGGGGCCGCCGGATACCGTGTCGATCAAGGCGACGTCGCTTCCTGTCAGTTCCGGCGTGCGGCATGAAAAGCGGACGAGGGCTTGGGAAAAAACCAAGCTGAAGACGATCGCTGAAGGGATCGCCAAACATGCGGGCCTGAAACTGCTGTATGAGGCGACAGACAATCCTTCATATGACCGGATCGAGCAGACGGACGTTTCTGATATGGCGTTCTTGCTGGATGCTGCGACGAAAGAAGGTATTGCTGTAAAAGTTTCGGGCGGAAAGCTGGTGTTGTTCGATGAATTCCGGTATGAAACCAAACCCGCGGTCGCCACGATTACGAGAGGCAAGGACAATGTGCTGGATTATTCATTTTCGTGGTCCTTCGCTTCCAAGGCGTACCGCAGCGCTATCTTAACTTATACGGATTCAAGCAAAAAGAAGACCTATAAGGCGACCTACACGCCGCCCGGCGCGCCGCGATCCGGACCGGTGCTGAATTTGAACGAGCAAGTAAGCTCGCAGGCGGAAGCGGCACGGATCGCCCGCAAACGCCTGCGAGAGCGGAACAAGGAGTACGGCAAAGGCACGCTGACTCTGATGGGCGATATCCGGATGGCGACCGGCTTAACGATCAATATCAATGGTTGGGGCAAGTATGACGGAAAGTACATCATCGAATCTTGCGTACAGAGAGTCGGCAGCAGCGGTTTTGTGACCGAACTGCAAATTAGAAAGGTATTGGGGTGGTAAGCATGATTCGCACAGGCATCGTTTCGACGATTGATTTAACGGCACGAACGGTCAGGGTAACCTTTCCGGACCGAGACGACCTGGTGAGCGGAGACTTGCCCGTTATTGGCCCGGAGACTTCCGAACTTCCGGCGGCAGGAGACAGTGTCTTGGTCGCTTACATCGACAATGGATACCAAGGCTTCTGCCTCGGCCTTATCCCTGGCGGTGATAGCCCGTGAACAAAATCGGCAGTCTCGGCCCGGTCGTCTTTGTCGTTTCCGCTGGCGCGATCCGGACCATTGACGAGTTAAACCGTTCCGCAGCAGCCCGCTGGGCGAACCATGACATTCTTGGACGGAAGCCCAAAAAACAGTTTCTTGGCCCGGGCCTTGATTCGGTAACGTTCTCCGTCCGTTTCAGCGCGGCTTACGGACTCAAGCCCCGGGAGGAGTTGGACCGACTTACCACGCTTGAGCGGGCAGGCAAGGCGTTACCGCTTATTATCGGTCGTAAGAGCGTCGGGGTCGGACTTTGGGTTATTACCTCACTGTCGGCTGATTGGGATCGCCTGGACAGTATGGGCAACGTCATCGATGCTCAGGTCAATATCACATTGGAGGAATACGTCAAATGATCACTCATACCGTTGATATGACGCAGCCTTCCGCAATCAATTTTGCTCCAGAGACGATAGCGGATGAGGTCGCCCAAAATATCCGTACTATCCTATCCACACCGCTTGGCAGCGTGCCTATGGCCCGTACTGTCGGGGTGGATTATTCGGCCTTGGACGAGCCTCCCGATATTGCCGAGGCACGCATGACCAGCGCTGTGATTACGGCCATAGTAGAACAGGATCCGCGAGCTCTGGTGACGGACGTCTCGTTTTTGGCGAGCGCCGAAGATGCGATGTGGGGACGCATGCGCCCTGTGGTCAAATATGTACTTGTGGAGGAGGTGGGCGAGTCTTGACCGAGCTTGTAGATTTGCCGGACATTGCATTTGCTGACGACGATGCCGAAGCCATAAAACAGAACATTATTACCATACATGCAGGACTGACCGGCCGAACCCTCGCCAGTGGCGATCCGGAGCGGCTTTTTTTAATGTCGCTCGCTTCCATAATCATTCAGCAACGGGCACTCATTAATCAGGTTACCAAGGGACGGCTATTGCGCTATGCGGCGGGCGCGTTGCTCGATCATATGGGAGCTTTTCAAGGATCGGGACGGCTTGACCCTGCAGCGGCGATCACTACGCTGCAGTTCGTATTATCTATCCCGCTCGCATCGGCTACGCCCATACCGGCAGGAACCCGGGCAGGTCCTCAGGGTGGCGACGGATCAATCTATTTTGTGACCACGGAGTATATGGAGATTCCGGCAGGGGCAACGACCGGTACCGTTAAGGCGGAATGCTCGGCGACCGGCACGGCTGGTAATGGATTTCTGTCGGGGCAAATCAACACGTTGATGGACCAGCTTCCTTTCGTCCAAAGCGTTACCAACCTGACGGCCAGCGACGGCGGAGCCGAGGCAGAGACGGATGACGCTTTTCGTGAGCGTATCCGAACGGCGCCGGAATCCTATTCCACAGCAGGGTCGCAGGGGTCATATGAGTTTTGGGCGAAGTCCACCTCGGCAGCGATGCTGGACGTAAAAGCTTTTTCTCCGTCCGATGGAGTAGTAACGGTTGTTCCACTGCTGGCCGGAGGAGTGATACCTGGGCAGGATGTGCTTGACGCCGTATCCGAGACATTGAACGACCGCGAAATCCGACCTCTAACGGATCAAGTGACGGTCGCTGCGCCGACGGCGATCACGTATGAAACAACGCTCACATATTACATTAGCCGCAGCCGGGCTTCAGAGGTGCCAGCCATTCAGGCAGCAGTGACAGCGGCGGTCGCCGCCTATCAGCTCTGGCAACGATCCAAGCTGGGACGCCATATCAATCCTTCGGAGCTGATCGCCCGCGTCATGGCCGCCGGTGCGCTGCGGGTGGTGCCTAGTGCGCCGGTGTATACGGCATTGACCGCGACGCAAGTCGCACAGGATAGCACGACGACAATCACCTATGGAGGGCTGGTCGATGATTAACCTTTCGGACATCAGCCTGCTTGACCTGCTGCCGCCCAATCTTCAGCGAGATCCGGCAATGGCGGCTGCAGCGAAGTCGCTGGACACGGAGCTGCAGGCCATCACTTCTGAAATCAAGAAGCTGGATATCTTCGGTAGGTCCGCTGAGTGGACGGACGAGGAAGTCGACGAATTGGCCTGGGAATTTAGACCGCCCTATTATGATCCGGAATTGCCCATCGAGAAAAGAAGAATGCTTGTTCAAACCGCGATCCCGCTACACCGCCGGAAAGGCACGCCCAAGGCGGTTGAAGATGTGCTCTCCATTATCTTCAGCCGTGCCAATGTAGTGGAGTGGTTCGAATATGGAGGCACACCTGGTCATTTCAAGGTATCCATTCAGGAGATCATTGACGAGGACGTCTATAACAAAGCGATCTCAGCAATTCAGTCCGTAAAAAATCTGAAAAGTGTATTGGATACGATTGAGACGGTGTTTGAATATCGAAGCGGTATTAAAATCGCGGGTAAATATTCAAAGCTTAGTTTCCCTTTCCGAGCATTCGCCAGTCAGACGCTTTATGCAGGTGTTCCTTTCACTGGTCCGGCTGTCGTTAATATTCCCGCAAATCCGGTATACGTAAGCGGAGAGCAGGCGGCCTGCGCCTTCGAACGAACGCTGCAGGGTGCCTTCAAGATCGCGGGCCTGATTTACGCCGGAACAAGCGGCGTGGCTATTCCGCCGACGGTAAAGCCGAATGACGAGGAAGTGACCTATTTCAGCGGCGAACGCGTGACAGCGGGTTACGAAAAACAGCAGCAGGAAGGCTACAAGCTGACCGGCACGATTTATTCAGGAGGGGAGCCGATTAAATAATGGCATTAACATCAACGGCACATAGCAAAGTTAAGGCTTGGTTTCAGAGCATGATCTCGCATGGCACCTACACCATCGGCGGCACGGTTGCGACCATGCCCATTCAGTCGCTGACCTTATCCGGCGACGTAATCACTCTGCAATTTTATTTGGCGGATACCGTGAGTGGCGCAATCACTCGGTTCCAGGTCATCGACAAGGACGGAGCCGTCTTTGACGACCAGCCGGATTCGATTCAAAAGCCTGCGCTTAACGGGCTGCTGGTGACTTTTAAATACACCATTTCAAAGGTATAAGGAGGCCGATCGAGCATGACGATTTATAATAAAACGGCATGGAAGGATCATATCGTTGATTCCACGGGGAATGTCGTCCAGCAAGGCACGCCTATAAGCGCTGGGAATCTGCTGAAAATCGAAGAAGGATTAGCTAATGCTACAGCCTTCAAGGCCGACGAGTTAGGCGCGGCTAACGCACATAGCGGTATATTAAACATGGGGCCTACTGATTCGTACTATACGGCAGGTCTGCAAACCGTAAAGAATCCGACTATTTTTAAAGATTACACAAATAGTGAATTTTTGCTATCCACATTTTCGGCATTAATAGCCGGCGTTCGTATTCTCGTTGAAGGACCAGCTGATGGCAATTACAAATCCACAAAACTGGCATTACCCGTGCCGCCCACAGAAGGCACACGCGACGACCTGGTATTTTTAGAAGTTTGGCGGGACCAAACGACCCAGGAATGGAAAAGCCGTATCCGGGTTGTGGATGGCGCAGACTTTAGCGTATATGCTGATTCCGGTATGACGGCGACTAACGTACTGATTGATCCGCCGTATGTTAACACCAAAGTAACCCCGCAAGGCGGCAATGACCAGCCCGTAGTTTATGCAACTGGCTTCCGTTCTCAATTCTTGTCGGAAGCCCAGAGAAGCGCGAACAAATCTGGCGTGGGCGGAGTCGGTGTATGCCTGGGTGACGTCGGCCTTTATATCGCAGGACGCGGTGACGACACCAGTAAAGGGCTGCTGAAAACATACGATGGCTATGTATATGCAATCCCGCTTTTCAAGGTGAATCGCCGGAATTCGGGAAACTATAGCGCGACCAATCCTAACGGGGCGCGGAATTATGCGTCAATGACCATAGCCACAGGCGGAGGTGCTTCGGGCGTAAGGCTTGGCGATACAATTACGCTAACGGTCAACAGCACCTCTGGCGTTAATGTTGGCGATAACCTGGTGTATACGGCTATCACATCCATGAGAGCCAGACTTTTATCCATTAATAGCAGCACCAGCATAACGATATTGATTACCGGACAAAACAGCTACAGCTCAACAGATTCATGGAATCCAGGGAATATTATCGGCCTTGTATCCGAGCGGCCCGACAGCCTTTACGCCAATATTATTGACGAGCGGGACATCACCGATCTGCGGCATAAAGTTTATCTTACCGCGCCCAGCTACAACCAGCTACTGATTGACGGAACAGACCAAATTCTGCGGGGCGCGTCCCAGGTAGAACGAAAAAAAGCTATGCGAAAAACGTATGTAGGTGTACGGAAAACACCACTTGATGCGAACCATGTATTTTATTCCTCGCTTGACGGTACAACGGTAGCGGAAGTCGGGGGCGACTTAGGGATAGCAAGCCCTAAATTTACGCCGCATGCCACAGGCGTAGGGCTTCTATCCCCTGGGATAAGCCGATCCTTCAGCGTGAATCAAAACCAGGCGAGCGTAGAGGCGTGGTTTGAAGTCGCGCAGCTGCAGGACCCTACCGGCTTCGGCACGGGCAATACTATTTTGCAGATCAATACAAACTTGTTTCCAGCACAAAACTTATGGTATGGCGTAATTATGCTAGGAAAAGTGGCTTCGTCTGGTCCGAACAGCTTTTACATGCTTTTCGGTGACACTGCCAGCACAACTATAACGCTTGATCTATCGGGAAAACTGGCACATTTACGTCTTACCGCAGACCTAATAACAATGAAAACCCGGCTGTACCTTAACGGCAAGCAAGTGCGGGAATTTACCATAAACAGCGCTATAAATACGCTGGTAGGCTGGCAAGTGGCGAACAACTTACGATCCTGGCGATTATCCGACATCGCCGTATCCAACATCGACCGCGGGGCAACATTCGCCACGCTACCGGCGGACTTCATTGCCAATTATGCGGATATCATGCCTGCTCTCAATTTCCAGCGTCGGATCAACAGTGACGCCCAGACTTCACAAAAATCCTACGCAGTCGCTAAGGTGCAGAATCAGACCCAGGAACGCGGAGTAATTGTCACGAAAGGCGCAGGCGTTAATACGGCTATTTGGGAAGCTGGCGACAAAATTAAGGTTAAGGGCTTGGCTGGTGAAATCATCGGCGGCGTTATTGATTCCGATACAGCTCTGGCAAAGGTGACGATAAGCGGGTCTGGTATTAATCCAACTTTTGGGTTAGATGATTTAAGTAAACTGTCGGTAAATGATACAGTTACAATCCGTAACGCGGATATGTCAGCCGTCTTTGCGTCAACAGCAACTATTACGGCCATTGATACTGCGAATAAGACAATAACTGTTAATAGTTCCGGCGGAAACTGGAATGTTCCAGTTGGGTATCTTCTTTTTGAAACGACGGCCAGTACCTCAACCCCAGCAGTGAGGGCAATCATTGCTGGTACTTCGACGACCGTACCTGGAACATGGGCGAACCTTGGAACGAACGAAGCCGAAATCACACTGGGAACTTTGCCAGGTGGACTTGACGTTGAGGACATTATAGTTGAATACAGTCTGAATATGCCTGCTGGCCAAGGCGGGTTGTACCAGGTGTATGCGAAAACCTTGGGCGGGGAAGCGAATGGGAAGAAGCTTATACCCGGCAGCGTGGCCGTTACCGACGATTTCATGGGTAAGGTTGCAGGCAGTACGACGGTAAATCCGAACAAAGCCTACAGCGCTACAAACGGACCGGCAGCGATACCCGCAGCACCCGGTACGGAATTCACACAAGGCGAGTACGACGCGATTAAAACTCTGGATGCTTCACTTAAAGCCGTTACAACGTCGGTTAACGGGCAGCAGGCGGCTATTTTAATGTCGTTTGACCTAATCCGGGAATTTGAAAACAAATATGCGATAATCCCAGGTTCCTATACCGTAGCGGAGAAGGTGGCCTGGTTAAAGGCTAATGTCAGTAAAGCCAACTTTACCTGGTGGGGATACGGTAGTGGTCCAGCGGGGAATAAGGCGAGTTTGGTGGGGTTCAATGTTTCAGGCGGAAACGTTTGGAACTACCCAACGGACCAAACTAGTGCAACCGTAACAAAAACACAGAAAGTAAGCACTATTACATCGGACCTTGACGCTAACGGATTCCTTCACTTCCTAGCCTACGCCGGTGCTTCGGACGGCGTAACGGCGTCCACGCTATACATGGATCATGTTTCAATAGAATTCGAAGTCGTCACTAAATCGGGCTACGATACCCTGGTCCCAGAAAACCCGCGTCGTGACACTGGTCTGGCGGGTGTGCTGTATGTACGCAGACAGACCCGCGAGGTTGAAAGTCTGTTCCCAGGCAATGACGAAGATAACGGCACTGTAGTAATTGGGGACTATGTACCGACACAAGAAATGGCAACAGCCACGATTTCGGGTGTGCGGGACGTTCTGCTGGGAATGCAGGGCTTCGTAACCACAGCGGGGACGAATAAGGCCGCAGGTGCTGATATTGACTATGCAACCGCAATAGCCCGGCTACTGGGGCCAGGTGATCCGCTTGCCTATCAAGTAGACCCTCAAAGTCTGATAGGTACGACGGCGTATGATGCTTCAGGTGCTTCGGGCGTGATGCGTTACTGGTACCCCGACTTTCCTTACGGCACAGGCCCGCAGGGTGTCCTTTATTCTGACGGTATACCTACATGGGCGGCAAAAGCTGCGGAATTTTTGGCAGGAATAACACGTTTGGTAGAGTATAACGGGGAATTGCTTCTTATGATTGATATGAGGAAGCGCAGTTCCCTGTCTAACAACGGCCTGGGCGGAAGCAATACAGCTAGACGATACTACCGTCTTCCGGGCCGTCCGCTCATTAAATCATGAGGAGGTTCACGTGAATGGAAACCGTAATTTTCAGTAGACAGGACCACGCCGTATCCGGGCTTAACCGCCCGGCCGGTCCCTGCGAATATACGCTGCAGCTGCCCTACCCGATCACCGCCGTAAAAACCCTGCAAAGGGCGAACGGCGAACGGCAGAAAACCAATGGAGACGGCCAGCTGCTGTACCAAAGCAATCCGGTCCCGGGCGAAGACGGGCAGGAAACATACGACGAAGTCACGACGGCCCGGATACCCACAGCCTGGGAAGAAGTGACCCAGGAATATAAGCTGGTAAACGAAGACGGCAGCGTAACACCGGCGAGCAATACCGCCCGCGTCCCGACTGAATGGGAAGACCTGCTGCCGATCATGGTCCCGAATATCGAAGCTTACCAGGTGACCTTTGCCGAGCAGCCCAGCCTGTTCACATATGACGATCTTCACGAGGCGAAGCTGGTCAGCCTTGAAAAAGCTTCTCCAAATCTCCGGCTGGTTTACTACGATGAAGATTTTGAACCGGCGAGTTTTTCGTCCGAACTGGCTGACCACGCCGCAAACCTTGGCGACGGGATTATGGCCATCCACCCGGGCGGCACATGCCGGACGGTTAAGCTGCAGCTGGGAACGGCTGCCGACACGATCCAGCTTTATCTCGAAGCGCAGGAAGGGATAGGCGTCGAAGTCGGGGCCACGGTTTCCGGTTTTGTTCCAGTAACCGGAGGGGTCGCCGAGCTGCCAGAACCGGCCGATGCCTTGTACGTACGCTTCACGAACACGACCGATACGTACAAAGAGGTCTATGCTTTTGGAATCCTGGTGTAAGTGATTTGAACATCGCGCTGTATAGCCGTATTTTTTATGCCCTCGGATCACCGGGGGCTTATATATTGTCACAAAAGAGAGAAGGCGGGGAGTGCGTGAAGGTTGAAGTTTCGTCTCTTATGGCAGCAATAGGTATTATCAGCGGAGTGATACTCGGATGGCTTGGCCGCGCCAGCGCAACCAAAAAGGACACGGAGCAGCGGGCCAGTAGCGGAGCTGCGATCCGATCCGATATGGATTACATCAAAAAGGGCGTTGACGATATTCGGGTAGACGTGCGAGTGCAGGGGGAGCGCACCAACGCGCTGGCAGAGCGTGTGACTCGGGTAGAAGAAGCGTCAATACAGGCGAATAAGCGCTTGGATAAATTAGAGGAGTAGGAGGCCAATATGAAAATCATTCAAAAAGGCAATCAGTATACGAATTACAGCAGCCGGGATGGCCATGTGCCTATTGCCATTGTAGACCACATCAGCGGCGGGACGATGGGCAGCATGGATGCCTGGTTTACCTCGGAGGACAACAGAGGGAGCAGCGCCCACTTTGGTGTTTCCCGGGCCGGGGAGATTCACCAATTTGTGGACATCCAAAAGATGGCCTGGGCAAATGGAATAGCTTATGCTGCTATCCCGAAGGCGACTGCAGCCATTGTAAAAGAGCAGGCGCCGACCAATCCCAACAAATATACCGTCAGCATTGAGCATGAAGGCACTGACGGCACGCTGACTGAGGCGCAGTTTGCCGCGTCCGTTTGGTTACACAAGCATATCGCCAGCGAGGTCAAGCGCATTTATGGGCGTGAGATGACGCTGGACAGCAAGCATGTCATTGGGCATTTCCAGGTTGACCCGGTCCGGAAGCCATACTGCCCGGGTCCGAATTTCCCGTGGACTCGCCTGTATTCTGCGCTTCAAAAAAAGGAGGACGAGGAAGTGAAGAAAGATACCGTTGTGACGGTTAAAGTGGATGGTAAGAAGATTGCGGACGGCGTGCTGGATGAAGGAACTACCTACACGCCGGCGCGTGCTGTGGCAGAAGCTTTAGGTGCTACGGTTACCTATGATGCCATAGCCAAAACCGTAAACATCACTAGCAAGGGGGATAAATAATAATGAACAAAGTCAACTGGAAAGCAAAGCTGTCGTCTCGCAAGTTTTGGGCGCTGGCGGCAGCACTCGGTACGTCGATCCTGGGAGCCATTGGCGCATCTGATGACACAGCGGTTAAAGTGACGGGGATTATCACAGCCGTGGGTGCCTGCGCGGTGTACATGCTGGCAGAGGCGTATACGGATGGTAAGGCTGCGGGATCGGACGACGCGACGTCCGAGTAAATTCACAAACGATTGGGAATATGAAAATCCCCGCCGGTGTGTGCCAGCGGGGATTTTTCTCATTTTAATTGAGCAAGAGCTTCCTTCATTTGTTCCTCGTTCGACTTCACCGATTCGCTATCCGGTGTATCCGCTCCTCGATATGTATACTTCGTGTTTTGGTAAAAATCATATGCAAAATCCTTGATTGGAAGCCCGTCCTTGCTGTTTCGCTCAACAACCACTGATTTGAATATATTGGTCAGCATATATTCCGAGTTGTCTATTTGTGCTAAATAATTTCCGCTACGATACTCTTTTACAATGTATAAGATGAATTTTTCCCATTCTTCTTGCTGTGGTTGATAGTTTCTTGCAAGCATCTCCGCAGCATCGGCTTTTTCTGTTTGGCTACCGCCAGATGTTACGATGGTCGCTATTTGCGATTCCCAATCATGAGCCTCAGTTTGGGCGGATTCAGGAACTTCGGCAGGTTGTTTGGATGGTGCCGATGTTGGCTCTGATGTTGGAGCGTTCGTTGGTTCAACCACTGCACTAGCAACACCTTCGTTAACGCTTTCGGCAGTAGCTGTGGGTTCTGCCGTAACGATCGGAGACGTGATTGCCGTGACCGCAGCGGTAGGTTCGGGCGCTGTCGAAGCCTCGGTGTCTTCGGGATCAATGTTTGCAACTCCAATTATAAACAGCACGAGTCCGACAACTGTAACTATGAAGTTTCTTTTCACAGTGGGTCTCTTCTTGATCTTTGCAACAATAGACATGACTAAAAAAATAATAAAACCAAAAAAACCAACAACTTCAAAGAACAACCACATTTCTCTTTCCCCCTAAAATATGTAATGGAAATATTTACGCATTACTATTATCGGGGTTTCGTTCGAAAGAGTGAAGATGAATTTTTATATAAAGGCCAGCCATGCACGGCCAACTCGTAGCGGGTTCCCGCGACGTTTCCCCATTGCTGGGGAAGACGTTTCGGCCGGTTCCCATCCGGCCATCATCAGGCGAGGCTACATCACTATTTTATGTTTCATTAGTTGCGATTTAATTCCTCACGAAGTGCCCGTTGAAGGACCTGGGAGAAGTTCAGACCCGCAACCTCGGCAGCCTCGTTCAGATCGTCTGGAATAGTCAGGGTCTTTTTGACGTATGTCACCTTTTCATTCAAAACGGCCGTTGCAACGATAGTACGCTGGTTTTCTTTCAAGGTAATTTCATTCAGCGGAGTCGCCTGCGGAATTTCCTCTTTGTCCTCTAAACGGCTTTCGATCGTAAGTTTCAATACTTCGTTTGCCCGTCTAACAGCCTGTTCCACGTTGTCTGCTTGGGAAATAGCCTCTTCCAAGTCCGGAAACCATATCTCTATATGTTTATCCGTGAAGTTCAGAACGGCCGGATAGGTGTAACTCTTTTTCAAAATGTGATCACCCTTTCAGTTTTTGAGAATCAAATCTCAATTTTTATTTATATTTATTTTATAAAAAGAAGGGGTGGGGCTAAAACTTTAGCCCCGTCTTCTTTTCGATATCCTTTAGGATATGTAGTGCTACATCCTTCACCGGATGGGTTATAGTTACTTTGCCCTTAATCGTCGGATGTTTGAATTGGAAGTGATCGCCGACCGAATGGACTTTGTACCAACCATTTTCCCGTAAGATTTGTAGCACCTCTCTTGAAGAATAACTCTTCATCCTCTCTCCCTCACCTCCTGAATATATTATAACACGTATCAATACGTATTTCAACTGTGTTGATTATTTATTTTTACTTTATTAGCAAGTCAGGAAACATTTCCTTACCCTACAATGTGCGATTCATACACTCCGGTTTCTTATGGATCACCAGAATGGGCGTGGCTTCACCGTATCCTTCATCCATGTTCTTGAATTGGCTGTTTCGATAAATAGCGACAGCCCCAGGCCATCCGACGATATCCCAAACATCTGTTTTATTAGCCAGAAGGAAGGATATTTCTGGCCGGGTATAAATGTGTGACTGCGGGCGCTCAAAGAAGGCATCAACAAACTGCTTGAGCTTCATGGATTCGATTTGCATAGTTGATCCTCCCGAGAGAATTTAATTTCAGATAGCCGGAGGCTCACGGCCACCTTGTATTGATGCAGCCGAGCATGACGGGTTTCCGAAGGTTGCTGCTCTATCCGTCCACTGAGATAATCACTCCGCTGTGCTTGAAGCTTGTTGATTTTATGAGCGTGGTAGGTTACGCGGCGGGCGTGCTCCAGCAGTCGTTCCGACGCTTCGATATATGATTGTTTTATCAAAAATGTCACCTCTAGTCATTGAAATAGGAACGTTTATTCGTATATAATACAGGAACAAATGTTCGAAAGGATGATGATTATGACAGCAATACCGAAGCCGTCAACCAGACGAAAAACTGATGATCGCCCCAAATTAGATGAGTTCACTCAGCAGGAAATAGCCGAACAGCTTGAAGAGGCAAAAGAGAATGACAAGCCGGTTATCGTGATGGTCTGGAAGTATGGAACCGTGCAAGGAACCGTTGAAAAGCTCGACGGCGACCGACAACAGATTCACATTAATCAGGGATTCAATGATATAATCAAGGTGCCATTTCGCGACATCTTGAAGGTGGAGAACCCGTCAACTTAATGCCGGGTTCGTGACCATATTTTGACCATATTTGTACCTGAAAACATCGGAAATAACCCTATCTTGTTTTGAGAAGTTTCCTATTATAGTGGGGTTATCGGAACTAATCGGAATTGAATATTTAAGAACGTAAGAAATACGGCCTTAAAGCGGCTCGTCGTGCACCTCAGTTCTCGAAACGTTAAAATCCCTTGTGTATCAAGGAATTCAAGCCTCTGGCCCTCGCAGCCAGGGGCTTTTATGTTAGGGTACCCACTCCTACAGTTTGGTAGCTGAATCACCTAAGCAAATTTCTTTAAAATTTATAGGGAAATGTCAATTTGCAATGTTTTAATGCTGAAATATCATTGACATCCCATGGGAAAGTTATATACTTATTTCATATTAACTTAGTTGGAATTTAAGCTGGTGAAGTTTTATACTGGGATGGAGGAATATGCAATGAATTTGCTTGAAAAAGAAGAGCTAATCAAAGTGAAGGCTGAAGAATTAGAGCATGCCACGCCGGAGGAGATCATTCGCTGGGCGGTGGAAACTTTTCCAAATATAACGTTTGCCTGCAGCTTTGGAGCCGAGGACGTTGTGCTGGTCGACATGCTGCAGAAGGTGAGTCCATCTACCGATGTTTTCTACTTGGATACGGATTTTCACTTCCAGGAAACCTATGAAACTAGAGACAAGATGGAAGCCAAATATAATTTGGAATTTGTGCGGGTCTCCCCGCAAATCACTCCTGAGGAGCAAGCCCAACAGTTTGGCGAGGAGCTCTGGAAAACAGAACCGAACCAATGCTGCAATATCCGCAAAGTAGAACCTTTGACGCGGATTCTGTCCCAATACGATGCATGGATTACCGGCATTCGCCGCGATCAAGCCCCAACTCGCGCCAATGCGAAGAAGATCGAATATGATTACAAATTTGGTCTGGTAAAATTCAACCCGATTGCGGACTGGACGACCGAAGATGTATGGAACTATATCCGCAGCAACGACGTGATCTATAACCCGCTGCATGACCGTCATTTCCCGAGCATTGGCTGCGAGCATTGCACACGCGCCGTTATGCCTGGCGAAGATCCGCGTGCGGGACGCTGGTCCGGCTCCGATAAGACGGAATGTGGACTCCACAAGTAAGACATATTAATCGTTACAACAGAGAAGGGAAGATTTAGATGACTGCAATCCTTCCGCATGGCGGAACGTTGATCAATCGGATAGCTGAGGGCAAGGAGAGAGAACGGCTGCTTCAGGAAGCGGCAGGCTTCAAGCGGATCGCCATTAATACATGGACGATTTCTGATTTGGACTTGATCGGTGTCGGCGCATTTTCACCGCTAACCGGTTTTCTGAACGAAGAGGACTATCATTCCGTAGTCAAGAATATGCGTCTTGCGAGCGGAACGGTATGGAGCATTCCGATTACGCTGTCTCTCAGCGATGAGGAAGCCGCGGCTTTGACGATCGGAGAGCAAGTAGCTTTGGTCGGTGAAGAGGACGGTAAAATATACGGACTTCTGGATGTTAAGAGCATTTACAGTGTCGATCAGCAGGCCGAAGCGCAGAATGTATTTAAGACAACCGACCCGGAGCATCCGGGCGTAAGCAAGCTGCTTGCCCGTAATGCAACCTACGTCGGCGGTCCGATCACGGTGCTGAACCGTCCGCAGCCGGAGAAATTCGGAGAGTTTTATTTTGATCCGGCCAAGACACGCGAAATTTTTGCGGAAAAAGGCTGGAGAACGGTTGTAGGCTTCCAGACCCGGAATCCCGTTCACCGCGCTCATGAATACATTCAAAAGTCTGCGATGGAGATTGTAGACGGACTGTTCCTGAACCCGCTGGTGGGCGAGACGAAGTCGGATGATGTGCCGGCGAATGTCCGCATGAAGAGTTACCTGGCCCTGCTCGAAAATTATTATCCGCAGAACCGGACGTTCCTTGGCGTATTCCCGGCAGCCATGCGTTATGCGGGTCCGCGTGAAGCGATTTTCCATGCCATGGTCCGCAAAAATTACGGCTGCACCCATTTCATCGTAGGCCGCGACCATGCTGGCGTAGGCGATTACTACGGTACGTATGAAGCACAGGAGATTTTCTCCAACTTCACTGCCGATGAACTGGACATAACGCCGCTGTTCTTCGAACACAGCTTCTTCTGCAAGAAATGCGGAAACATGGCTTCAAGTAAGACTTGCCCTCATACCAAAGAAGATCATGTAGCCTTGTCGGGTACCAAAGTTCGCGCCATGCTGCGTGAAGGAGTATGCCCGCCGCCGGAATTCTCCCGGCCGGAGGTTGCTCAAATTCTCATAGAAGGCATGAAGGAAGTTACAACCTCATAAGATCATGGATTAAAGGTACTATTTGACCCTCTTGTCCCATATAGATGAGTAGAATCTATCGGGACGAGGGGGTTTTTTATTATGTCCGGCCGTAAAGGTAAAAAGGTCTCGGTCTGGATCTCTTGGAGCAGCATGAAAAAGGGGATTTGGGGCATCGCCCTTATGGCCCTGCTGCTGGGCATTATTTCGTATGATATGCCTACCGCGAGAACGTGGAATTACTGGAGCCTGCCGCTGTCCGGCAAGGTCATTGCGATTGACGCGGGACATGGCGGTCCCGACGGAGGAGCAGTCAGCCGGGAAGGCTTGATTGAAAAAGACATCAATTTAGCCGTCTCGCTGTATTTGCGCGATTATCTGCAGCAGGCAGGCGCCGTCGTCATCATGACGCGTGAAGGCGATTATGATCTTGCCGGATCGGACACAAGGAGCTATGCCAAGCGCAAGACAGAAGACCTTAAACAGCGGGTCAGAACGATTGAGGATAAGAGAGCAGATCTTTTCATAAGCATACACATGAACAGCATGCCTTCAAACCGCTGGAGCGGCGCCCAAGTCTTCTACTATCCGAATCATTCGGGAAACGAAGCACTGGCCAGGCTGGTACAGGAGGAGATCCGGACAACGCTTGCGAACACGGACCGAACCGCGAAAACGGTAAATACCGTGTATCTGCTGCAGGCGCTAAGAATGCCATCTATCTTGGTTGAGGTGGGATTTCTGTCTCATCCGCAAGAATCGGTTCTGCTCGGCGATGACCTGTACCAACGAAAAGTAGCGACAAGCATTTACAGAGGCATTCTGCGCTATGAAGCGGGCGAACAGGCTAAGGACTACTCTTCCCCTAAACGGTAATGCTATAATAGACAGAAATGAGATCCGGTCAATAAACCTGCCGGCTACAGAACAGGGGTGTTTTCCAATGCTGTCCAGGGAACAAATACAAGAATTACTTCTGCCGATTACCGATCCGGAAACCGGAAAAAGCCTGGTAGAAATGCAGTTGATCCGCGATATTATGATTAAGGAAGACCGTATTTCTTTATCTTTGGTATGTCTGGAAACGGATGAGACGAAGCGGATGGAGCTTGAACAGGAGGTTAGGGATCGTCTGCGGGAAGGCGGCGCCGAGAATGTCCATATCCGTTTGCGGGACGCAACCGACCATGAACGGTCTCAACTGAACCAAAGAGAGACAACCGGCGGTGAAGAGAAGCTAAAAGGTCACGCAGCGGGTCTGGAAGGCCATGGACTGATAAGCGAGGACTCGGGTGTTCATTTTATTGCCATAGCGAGCGGCAAGGGTGGAGTAGGCAAATCGACGG
Source organism: Paenibacillus sophorae (assembly GCF_018966525.1). NCBI lineage: Bacteria > Bacillati > Bacillota > Bacilli > Caryophanales > Paenibacillaceae > Paenibacillus > Paenibacillus sophorae. The sequence goes on along the minus strand of NZ_CP076607.1, from coordinate 5,823,886 downwards.
TTACGGTTAATCTGGCTGCTGCTCTTGCGAGAAGAGGCAAAAGGGTTGGTTTGATCGATGCCGATATTTACGGCTTCAGCGTTCCGGACATGATGGGAATCGAGGAAGGGCCTGTCGTCGAAGGCGGAACGATTATTCCTGTTGAGCGCTTCGGTGTGAAAGTGATGTCGATGGGCTTTTTTATCCGTGAAAATAATCCGGTGATCTGGCGCGGCCCGATGCTGGGTAAAATGCTGCGTCAATTCTTCAGCGATGTTGCTTGGGGAGAGCTTGACTATATGCTGCTGGACTTGCCTCCGGGAACGGGCGATGTGGCGCTTGACGTCCATCAAATGCTGCCACAGAGCAAAGAGGTTATTGTGACCACTCCCCATGCGACAGCGGCTTTTGTGGCGGCGAGAGCGGGCTCTATGGCGCTGCAGACGGATCACGAAATTCTTGGGGTTATCGAAAATATGGCTTATTATCAATGCTCTGCCTGCGGCCAAAAAGATTACATCTTCGGTCGTGGCGGGGGAGCTAAATTGGCTGAAAACCTGCACACGGACCTGATCGGGCAAATTCCGCTTGGAGCGCCGGACAACCATGTCTCCGAGCCCGATTTCTCGCCATCTGTCTATAAAGCAGGAACGGATACTGCACAGTTGTTCGACGAAATTGCAGATCGGCTTATCATCAAATGTGAATAAATGACAAGAAGCCAGGCCCTACATAAGAGCGTCTGGCTTCTTAGCGAACCCAAGTCCATCTATATCCTGTCCTCAAAGATTCGCCTTCGTTCTATTCGTATTGCTATTGTCCGCCGCCTCCACTATCTCCACCGCCTCCGCTATCTCCGCCACTGCTATCCCCGCCTGAGCTTTGCTGGCCGCCGCCCTTTTTCTCAACTTTTGGCTGAAGTTCTTCCTGAACGACTGTTTTAAGCAGCGCAAGCACCTCCATCCGGAACAGAGGATTTTGCATCGTCTCCTGCATTACGGTCATGGTCTGCTTTCGGTAATCCGGCGTTTTGGTAAGATCAAGGAACATTTTCATCATTTCGGGAGATTTCATGATTTGGGCAACCGATTTCTGATATGTCGGGTCTTTGATCAGTTGAAGGTGCAACTGCTTGCTTTGGGAACTGATAGCTTTGGCAAAATCCCCGGCAAACTGCGGGTCCGTCATAATTTTCTCGATTTCCTTCTGATACTCGGGAGCTGTAATTGTATCCTTTACGGCCAGACGAATTTGCTCATTTGTCTGCGGCAGCATCTTCATGCTCATTGTGCCGTTTCCGCCGGCTCCGCCCCCGCCCCCGCTGGGTGTGGAGAGTGCTTCCTCCACCGCCTTTTTACCTTCTTCGCTTTTTAATATATCGACGACCATTGTCTTCATTTCCTTGTAACTGAACTGCTGTGACGAAGAGCCGCTCTGCTCGCTTCCGCAGGCCGTCAAGACCAGAATTAGGCCGAGCGCAATTCCGCTATTCCGTAATACCGCCCGTCTCATTGGTGCCGTCCTCCTTTTTTGGGGATACTGATATGTAGTATGCCGTAGAGAAAACACATTTATGTTGCGGCGGTCATGGTTTTTTGCCGGCAACCTTGGTAAAATAAATCTGTCACGGGGGTGAGCGGCCTGAATATAAGGAAATGGTTTCATCTGTTCTGGACAACGCTGTTGATCGGTTCCGCAGGAGGTGTTGCAGCCGGGCTGGCCCTTCAGGGAATCAGCGGTGCCGTTTCATTCCACAGCTTAACGGACTCCTTCCTTTATGCGCTTATCTTATTTGGCTACGGGATGCTTGTAAGCGTCTACTCTCAGCTTGGTTTTTTTGCGTATCTGATTCTGAACTACATGGGATTTGGCGTGTTTCCGCGAAAAATATGGCAGTATATACAGCTCGCGCTGGCGGTTATTTCCTTGTTTGATTTGATTTTTCTGCGTTCGTTCGTCGGGGGAGAGCGGAGCCTGATATCCGATTTGACTCTTGGTCTTTCCATTTTGTTTTCAGCCATTGCGGTTGCTTACTTCAAAGTGCGGGAAACCAACGCTTCGGCCTGGATTCCGACGTTCTTCTTCATGACCGGTATTACCATCGTGGAAATGATCGGCGTGCTGCGGATTGGCGTGGATAATGCAACCTTATTTATAGTGGTTCCGCTGATTGCCTGTAATGCATTCCAGATTTTGAGACTTCACCATATTGTGCGCCCGGCCGCCGGATCATCCGGATGAATTGCCTAACTCCGTTCCCGAATCAGGAAGCGGGGTTATTTGCATAAGGTGCGATTGAGTTTCGGAGGGTTGGGTTAAACATAAAAGAAAGACCTTGATACGTCCTGGGAGGGGTATATATGAACATCGACCGCTATATGATAAAAGACACAGACGGCAAAATACTGCCTAAGCTTAACCCTGGCGAAACGGGAGACTTCACAAATAAAGAAGAGGCAGAGGCCAAAATGGGCATACTCAAGGAACGGCTTGCCGAGCTACAGGACATTTTTTTCGCTCAAAAAAAGTATGCGCTGCTGATCGTCCTTCAAGGGATGGATTCCAGCGGTAAGGATGGCACGGTAAAGCATGTTTTCTCGGGAATCAATCCGCAGGGCTTTACGGTGACCAGCTTTAAAAAGCCGACCCTGGATGAGTCGGCCCATGATTTTTTATGGAGAGTGCATAAGCAGACCCCGGCAAAAGGATATATATCGGCCTTTAACCGCTCCCATTACGAAGAAGTGCTCGTACCCCGCGTTCATGGAGGCCAGGACAAGGCTGAAACCAAACGGCGCTTTCGCCACATCCGGCACTTTGAAGAGATGCTGACGGAGGAGAATACGATTATTATCAAGCTTTTTCTTCATATATCGAAGGACAAACAGCTGGAAAAAATCCAGGAGCGGCTCCAGGACCCGACCAAGCATTGGAAGTTCGATGTCAGCGATCTCGAAGAACGGAAATATTGGGACGACTATCAGGAGGCTTACGAAGATATTTTTAAAGAGACTTCCAAAGATAACGCGCCATGGTACTGGATTCCGGCCAATCACCGCTGGTTCCGCAACTATTTGGCATTGTCCATCGTAGTTATGACATTGGAGAAACTGAAGCTCTCTTATCCCAAGCTCAACATGCCCACTCCTGATATATCCGAACTGATCTCCCCGCGGCATTAATCGGTCGGAAGTCCCTGCCCAAATAAAAGATTACAAACCAGCGGCATCCTCCAAACGATCACTAAGCCACGCCGAGTCCCTTACTTCCTTGCCTTCGGTGCTGCCCTGGCTGATTAGCTCGGAGACAGTCACAAATTCATAGCCTTGACTACGGAGTGCATCGATAATTTGAGGCAGTGCTTCATGGGTTTGTTTGCAGGAGTCGCTGGCATGGAGCAGCACGATATCGCCAGGGTGAGCTTTGCTGGTCACGCGCTTCACTATATTTTCTACGCCAATATTTTTCCAATCAAGAGAATCGGTATCCCATTGGATGACTTTATAGCCGAGGTCGTTTGCCACTTGCAGGACTCTTTTATCAAAATCGCCGTTGGGCATGCGGATCAGCTTTGGTTCTTTCCCGGTCAATTCATTCAGAATCGTACCTGCTGTCGTAATCTGAGTTCGAATTTCCTCGCTGCTCAACGTGCTGTAATTGACATGCTTGTGGCCGTGGCTGCCGATCTCATACCCTGCATTCTTGATATTTGCCACAATGTCCTGATGTGTCTTGCTCCATGGGGAAGACAGGAAGAACGTAGCCTTGTCGACTTTCTTGTCCTCCAGCACCTTGAGGATAGGCCCCGGACGTTTTTCTCCCCAACTGATATCAAAAGTCAAGGCGATCAGCTTTTTCTCCGTAGGCACACTGTAAATGGCAGAAGGGGGCGATTCGGAAAAAACGGTAATATTGCCACGCTCTACATAAACGACTCCGGCAGCAAGCAGAGCAGCGGCGCAAATATAGAAGAAACGTTTTATTTTTTTGCCGCTGAATACATAGAAGGAATTCATTAACTCAAGACTCCTCTCCCATACGAAAGCTTGTTTGTTCTAAATGTATGCTCGTACGGAAAGGTTATGACTTGGGTATAAAACGAAACTCTTAGGAGGTAAGACATGTTCTCTATATTTACTTTTGGCCGTGATATCTACACAATACGCAAGGCGCTCATGCTCTCATGTCTGTTATTCATAGTCGGCATTGCAGCCGGATGGATTGGAACGGGAAGTCTGGAGCGGCTTCTGATGCAGCAGTTGGAGGGTCTGGGAAGCATTAGCGAAAAATTACGGGACTCGTCCAATCCGCAGTTGAGCTTTTTTGTGTTTATCTTTTTGAACAATAGCATTAAAGGCGTTCTGATTATTTTTCTAGGAGCCTTGTTCGGCATTCTTCCGGCTATCTTTCTCTTGATCAACGGGGCAGTCATCGGTTATTTGGTGCACACCTTTGTCCTTCAGGGAAGGGATGTATTCGAACTGATTGTCAAGGGGCTGCTGCCGCATGGGATTATTGAAATCCCCGCCATCATTATAGCTTGCGCATTCGGCCTTCAGTTTGGCGCCAACGCGGCGGCAAGCATGATGAGAAGAACCCGAAGCGGGGGAGATTGGCCATCTTTTATGCGCCAGACGCTGACGGCGTCCATTTGGGTCGTTATATTGCTGCTCATTGCAGCGGTCATTGAGAGCACAGTTACTTTTGCGCTCTTATCATAAAATTTCGAATAATTGCACATACCAGTAAAACGCAAAAACGCAAATTCGGGGTAATGTACAGTATAAATAAAATATCAGTTTTTATAGGAAAAAAATATAATTATGGTTATTATTTAGGCACTTCGGTTAATCTAGTGTAAGCGGTAGTTCAAGCCGAATCTCCGGTTTAATTAGAATAAATAAAGGAGGCCAAGCATATGTTGGGTATGTTGTTCAACGAAAAAGAATGCAAAGAACTGGACTATGTCTTGCGTAAAGAGCTGGACGAAATGCTGCTCGACCTAAGCGATCAACGATTGGATCAAAATATCAGACATGCTATTGCCAACAGATACAAAACTGTTTTTCGCATGTATGCTCGATTCGCACCGCAAAAGGAACTTTCCAAATACGCTTGGGGCGGCCGCTCTTCCCAAATCAAGCATTAATAAAAAGCGGATGCTTCATAAATAAAAAAGGGTTGACTAAGAGGGGGCGCCGTGATACATTATATCTCGCGCTCCTTTTTGTTATGTTAAGAAGCCGCGGGCAAGAAAAAATGAGAAAAAGTTTTTTCGAAAAAGTACTTGCCAAACAGATAGACAATATGATATATTATAAAGGTCGCTGCATGAGACGCAGTGATGCACTGAGAGAGACATTGATCTTTGAAAACTGAACAACGAGTGAGTGGGAATTCGCTTCTAGCGAGTTCCAAAAGAGATGGATTTCACAGCGTGGTTCACGCTTTGGAAAGGCCATCATGAGAATGCAAATTCTCGTCAGATGTTTCAACATGAGCTAATCGCTCTATCGATAGACTTTTCGGATGGTTATTTTCTTGGAGTGATTCGAGGAAGTAACTGCACGAAAAAACCTTATTGGAGAGTTTGATCCTGGCTCAGGACGAACGCTGGCGGCGTGCCTAATACATGCAAGTCGAGCGGAGTATTTTTGAGAGCTTGCTCTCCAGAATACTTAGCGGCGGACGGGTGAGTAACACGTAGGCAACCTGCCCCTTGAACTGGGATAACTACCGGAAACGGTAGCTAATACCGGATAATTCCTCTTGGCACCTGCTGGGAGGCTGAAAGGCGGAGCAATCTGCTGTCAAGAGATGGGCCTGCGGCGCATTAGCTAGTTGGTGGGGTAACGGCTCACCAAGGCGACGATGCGTAGCCGACCTGAGAGGGTGAACGGCCACACTGGGACTGAGACACGGCCCAGACTCCTACGGGAGGCAGCAGTAGGGAATCTTCCGCAATGGGCGAAAGCCTGACGGAGCAACGCCGCGTGAGTGATGAAGGTTTTCGGATCGTAAAGCTCTGTTGCCAGGGAAGAACGTCTTGTAGAGTAACTGCTACAAGAGTGACGGTACCTGAGAAGAAAGCCCCGGCTAACTACGTGCCAGCAGCCGCGGTAATACGTAGGGGGCAAGCGTTGTCCGGAATTATTGGGCGTAAAGCGCGCGCAGGCGGCTGTTTAAGTCTGGTGTTTAAACCATGGGCTCAACCTGTGGTCGCACTGGAAACTGGGCAGCTTGAGTGCAGAAGAGGAAAGTGGAATTCCACGTGTAGCGGTGAAATGCGTAGAGATGTGGAGGAACACCAGTGGCGAAGGCGACTTTCTGGGCTGTAACTGACGCTGAGGCGCGAAAGCGTGGGGAGCAAACAGGATTAGATACCCTGGTAGTCCACGCCGTAAACGATGAGTGCTAGGTGTTAGGGGTTTCGATACCCTTGGTGCCGAAGTTAACACAGTAAGCACTCCGCCTGGGGAGTACGGTCGCAAGACTGAAACTCAAAGGAATTGACGGGGACCCGCACAAGCAGTGGAGTATGTGGTTTAATTCGAAGCAACGCGAAGAACCTTACCAGGTCTTGACATCCCTCTGAATACGTTAGAGATAGCGTAGGCCTTCGGGACAGAGGAGACAGGTGGTGCATGGTTGTCGTCAGCTCGTGTCGTGAGATGTTGGGTTAAGTCCCGCAACGAGCGCAACCCTTGACTTTAGTTGCCAGCAGGTAAAGCTGGGCACTCTAGAGTGACTGCCGGTGACAAACCGGAGGAAGGTGGGGATGACGTCAAATCATCATGCCCCTTATGACCTGGGCTACACACGTACTACAATGGCCGGTACAACGGGAAGCGAAGCCGCGAGGTGGAGCCAATCTTATAAAGCCGGTCTCAGTTCGGATTGCAGGCTGCAACTCGCCTGCATGAAGTCGGAATTGCTAGTAATCGCGGATCAGCATGCCGCGGTGAATACGTTCCCGGGTCTTGTACACACCGCCCGTCACACCACGAGAGTTTACAACACCCGAAGTCGGTGGGGTAACCCGCAAGGGAGCCAGCCGCCGAAGGTGGGGTAGATGATTGGGGTGAAGTCGTAACAAGGTAGCCGTATCGGAAGGTGCGGCTGGATCACCTCCTTTCTATGGAGAATCGTTTCCCGAGCGGAAACATTCAAATCTTAGCTTTGCTTGGCAAAGCTTAACACACTCACTCGTTGCTCAGTTTTGAGAGAGCAAACCTCTTTCTTAAGCGTTTGGTGGCGATGGCGGAGGGGTTCCACGCGTACCCATCCCGAACACGACCGTTAAGTCCTCCAGCGCCGATGGTACTTGGACCGAAGGGTCCTGGGAGAGTAGGACGCTGCCAAGCGCATCCTTATGGGGTTTCCATAAGAGTATATGCAAGATTAAGGGCCTTTAGCTCAGCTGGTTAGAGCGCACCCCTGATAAGGGTGAGGTCGGTGGTTCGAGTCCACTAAGGCCCACCACTTAAAATTTAATTCCCTTTTATGGGGCCATAGCTCAGCTGGGAGAGCGCCTGCCTTGCAAGCAGGAGGTCAGGAGTTCGATCCTCCTTGGCTCCACCAATCGTATAACATGCAAGAATCTTGATCCTTGAAAACTGGATACCGAAACGAAAATTGCGTTTTAGAACATCTTTTAGCTGAACTTGTGTCAAGCGATTGAACAAGTGAAGTGAAAGTGCTTAGTTGGTTAAGCTAGTAAGAGCACACGGAGGATGCCTAGGCGCCAGGAGCCGAAGAAGGACGTGGCGAACAACGAAAACGCCTCGGGGAGCTGTAAGCAAGCGTGGATCCGGGGGTGTCCGAATGGGGAAACCCGGCTGTGGTAATGCACAGTCACTTCTCTCTGAATTCATAGGAGAGTTAGAGGCAGACCAGGGGAACTGAAACATCTAAGTACCCTGAGGAAGAGAAAACAAGAGTGATTCCGTCAGTAGCGGCGAGCGAACGCGGAACAGCCTAAACCGAAGAGCTTGCTCTTCGGGGTTGTGGGACGTCTCACATGGAGTTACAAAGGAACGGTTTAAGCGAAGAGGTCTGGAAAGGCCCGCTGGAAGAGGTAAAAGCCCTGTAGCTGAAAAATCGTTCCCTCCGAGACGGATCCCGAGTAGTGCGGGGCACGTGAAACCCCGTATGAATCCGGCAGGACCATCTGCCAAGGCTAAATACTCCCTGGCGACCGATAGTGAAACAGTACCGTGAGGGAAAGGTGAAAAGCACCCCGGAAGGGGAGTGAAACAGTACCTGAAACCGTGTGCTTACAAGAAGTCAGAGCCCATTTTAGGGGTGATGGCGTGCCTTTTGTAGAATGAACCGGCGAGTTACGTTTAACGTGCAAGGTTAAGGCGAGAAGCCGGAGCCGCAGCGAAAGCGAGTCTGAATAGGGCGACTAAGTACGTGGGCGTAGACCCGAAACCGTGTGATCTACCCCTGTCCAGGGTGAAGGTGCGGTAACACGCACTGGAGGCCCGAACCCACGCACGTTGAAAAGTGCGGGGATGAGGTGGGGGTAGCGGAGAAATTCCAATCGAACTCGGAGATAGCTGGTTCTCCCCGAAATAGCTTTAGGGCTAGCCTCGGATTTGAAGTCGTGGAGGTAGAGCACTGATTGGGTGCGGGGCCCGCAAGGGTTACCAAGCTCAGTCAAACTCCGAATGCCATGGACTTACGTCCGGGAGTCAGACAGTGAGTGCTAAGATCCATTGTCAAAAGGGAAACAGCCCAGACCATCAGCTAAGGTCCCCAAGTGTGTGTTAAGTGGGAAAGGATGTGGAGTTGCACAGACAACCAGGATGTTGGCTTAGAAGCAGCCACCATTGAAAGAGTGCGTAATAGCTCACTGGTCGAGTGACTCTGCGCCGAAAATGTAACGGGGCTAAACACACCACCGAAGCTATGGCTTGATGCTTTGCATCAGGGGTAGGGGAGCGTTGTATGCGGGTTGAAGGTTGACTGCAAGGACAGCTGGACTGCATACAAGTGAGAATGCCGGTATGAGTAACGAAAAGATCAGTGAGAATCTGATCCGCCGAAAGCCCAAGGTTTCCTGAGGAAGGCTCGTCCGCTCAGGGTAAGTCGGGACCTAAGGCGAGGCCGACAGGCGTAGTCGAAGGACAACAGGTTGATATTCCTGTACCACCATAATCCGTGATGAGCAATGGGGGGACGCAGGAGGGTAGTGACGCGGACTGATGGATGTCCGTCCAAGCAGCGAGGCTGGTGTATAGGCAAATCCGTACACCATAAGGCTGGGCTGTGATGGGGAGCGAAAATTGTAGTAGCGAAGGTCATGATCTCACACTGCCAAGAAAAGCCTCTAGCCAGGAGAAGGTGCCCGTACCGCAAACCGACACAGGTAGGCGAGAAGAGAATTCTAAGGCGCGCGGAAGAACTCTCGTTAAGGAACTCGGCAAAATGACCCCGTAACTTCGGGAGAAGGGGTGCCTCGGTAGGGTGAATAGCCCGAGGGGGCCGCAGTGAAAAGGCCCAAGCGACTGTTTAGCAAAAACACAGGTCTGTGCGAAGCCGCAAGGCGAAGTATACGGGCTGACGCCTGCCCGGTGCTGGAAGGTTAAGGGGAGCGGTTAGGGGTTAAACCCGAAGCTGTGAACCGAAGCCCCAGTAAACGGCGGCCGTAACTATAACGGTCCTAAGGTAGCGAAATTCCTTGTCAGGTAAATTCTGACCCGCACGAATGGCGTAACGACTTGGGCGCTGTCTCAACGAGAGATCCGGTGAAATTTTAATACCTGTGAAGATGCAGGTTACCCGCGACAAGACGGAAAGACCCCATGGAGCTTTACTGCAGCTTGATATTGAACTTGGGTACGATCTGTACAGGATAGGTGGGAGCCTTGGAAGCCGGAGCGCCAGCTTCGGTGGAGGCATCGTTGGGATACCACCCTGATCGTATCTAGGTTCTAACCTGGTACCCTAAGCGGGTACGGGGACCGTGTCAGGCGGGCAGTTTGACTGGGGCGGTCGCCTCCTAAAGAGTAACGGAGGCGTCCCAAGGTTCCCTCAGAATGGTTGGAAATCATTCGAAGAGTGCAAAGGCAGAAGGGAGCTTGACTGCGAGACCTACAAGTCGAGCAGGGACGAAAGTCGGGCTTAGTGATCCGGTGGTACCGCATGGAAGGGCCATCGCTCAACGGATAAAAGCTACCCTGGGGATAACAGGCTTATCTCCCCCAAGAGTCCACATCGACGGGGAGGTTTGGCACCTCGATGTCGGCTCATCGCATCCTGGGGCTGAAGTAGGTCCCAAGGGTTGGGCTGTTCGCCCATTAAAGCGGTACGCGAGCTGGGTTCAGAACGTCGTGAGACAGTTCGGTCCCTATCTGTCGTGGGCGTAGGAAATTTGAGAGGAGCTGTCCTTAGTACGAGAGGACCGGGATGGACGTACCGCTGGTGCACCAGTTGTTCCGCCAGGAGCATGGCTGGGTAGCTACGTACGGACGGGATAAGCGCTGAAAGCATCTAAGCGTGAAGCCCCCCTCAAGATGAGATTTCCCAAGTTAGTAAGACCCCTTGAAGACGACGAGGTAGATAGGTTGGAGGTGGAAGTGCTGCAAAGCATGGAGCTGACCAATACTAATCGGTCGAGGGCTTATCCAAAATAACGCAATCTTTCGTTTCGATCCAGTTTTCAGGCGATTAAGGCCTGCCGTTTGGTGGCGATGGCGGAGGGGTTCCACGCGTACCCATCCCGAACACGACCGTTAAGCCCTCCAGCGCCGATGGTACTTGGACCGAAGGGTCCTGGGAGAGTAGGACGCCGCCAAGCGGACAACCATTCCCTGATAGCTCAGTTGGTAGAGCACTCGACTGTTAATCGAGTTGTCACAGGTTCGAGTCCTGTTCGGGGAGCCATGCTCTCATAGCTCAGTAGGTAGAGTGCATCCATGGTAAGGATGAGGTCACCGGTTCGATCCCGGTTGAGAGCTCCATATCTGTTCGGCCCGTTGGTCAAGGGGTTAAGACACCTCCCTTTCACGGAGGTAACAGGGGTTCGAATCCCCTACGGGTCACCATAATCATTAGTTTTTGGGGTTGAGAGACCCGCAGGTTTAATTAACTCAAGTGGATTGCCAACATATGGAGGCTTAGCTCAGCTGGGAGAGCATCTGCCTTACAAGCAGAGGGTCGGGGGTTCGATCCCCTCAGCCTCCACCATATCCTTCTTATTATTTGAGGATTATATGGGCATTATATAGGTATCCATTATTGGGGATTAGCCAAGCGGTAAGGCAACGGACTTTGACTCCGTCATGCATAGGTTCGAATCCTATATCCCCAGCCATTTGTATGAGCCATTAGCTCAGTTGGTAGAGCACCTGACTTTTAATCAGGGTGTCGAAGGTTCGAGTCCTTCATGGCTCACTTTTAAGTAACTTGCGCGTGTGGCGGAATTGGCAGACGCACTAGACTTAGGATCTAGCGTCTTTGACGTGGGGGTTCAAGTCCCTCCACGCGCACCATTTAAATGCGGACGTGGCTCAGCGGTAGAGCATCGCCTTGCCAAGGCGAGGGTCGCGGGTTCGATTCCCGTCGTCCGCTCCATATTTTGCGCCCTTAGCTCAGCTGGATAGAGCGTTTGACTACGAATCAAAAGGCCGGGAGTTCGAATCTCTCAGGGCGCGCCATTAATACTAACGGGATGTAGCTCAGCTTGGTAGAGCACCTGGTTTGGGACCAGGGGGTCGCATGTTCGAATCGTGTCATCCCGATTTTCACCTTTGCGGGTGTAGTTCAATGGTAGAACTTCAGCCTTCCAAGCTGATAGCGTGGGTTCGATTCCCATCACCCGCTCCATTTTATAACAACTACATAAGCAATTACTCATTAAGAACAGACACTCTTACTTTGGTAAGAGTTTTTTTGTGTTTGCCCAACTGCCAATATTGTTAACGGCAGTGTGAGAGCGTCTATTTACTTTCTAAGGAATTGAACCTGATGAGAGTGTATGTTTGGTTTAAGGCTCCAAAAAAAAGCCGACTTCCGGAGGGATGCCTAAACGTGAATAATAGCTTTCCAGCGATTCATCCTGCTCGGGAGAGGTAACCGCGGTTAACAGCAGAACCGCAAACCGATTAGCCTGACGTTCTAGCTTGCCCGGGGCGAAATAAGAGCTCTCCTCTAAAAAGAACCGGTTAATACCTTTATGCAGCCGGTCATGACCCAATTCATGCGCACAAACAAATCGCTGCCATTCCAAAGACAGCTCATTGTGAATGACAATAAATCTTCTTCGAAGCTTGCGATAGTATAACCCTTTGGTTCCTTCGCCCAGGTTCATGAATCGGACATGGATACCTAAAGCCCGGCATAGCTCAAACGGACAGTTGGTTTTATATTTTTTTATTAGTTGATTGACCAGTTCATCCATTATCTTCACCTGCAGCATAGGTATTGGTTAAGGGTATTAATCATCCGATTTCTCTGGTTTGGAAGTTGGTTTGCGCTTATTCATCTGCTTGGCTTCCCAGAATAAGCCTGTCAGCACGTCTTTTATTCTTTGTCTGTCCTCTTTGTTAAGCGGAATTCCGTCAAACATCAGCTCTCCGTCATCCTCCAGCATCTTTTTGAAATCGCGTTTGTCCTTGCTGGTCGCCCATTCCGGTATCGCTTCAGTCATCTGTTCATATTCTTGTAAATATCCTGCCCGCTCCATAAGCTCCTCATAGGAGGCATTCATGGCTTCTGCCAGTCTGCGCAAGGTTGCTGGCTTGGGTACGCCGCGCAGCCCGTTCTCAATGCGTGAGATCTGTGAACCGCTGATGCCTGCGGCCACAGCCAATTGGCTGAGGGTAAGACCTTTGCTCTCGCGCAGCCGTTTTAAATATAATCCAAACTCATGTTCCATCCCGCAACACTCCTTGTCATGCAATTGTCTGCTGATATTACTATAATCTAATTTTGCCAAAAGGTAAATAAACCAATGATTATTTTGCCATAAGACAAGGAAATGGGAGTTATTATGCGATTATCGGCACGAAACGGCTGAAAACCGGATTTTACGGAATCAAAGATGAAGTGGTATATTATAGAAAAATACGAACAAGATGCGAACACAGAACATTCTATCACATTTTCCATTTGCATCTGAAAGAAATTTCTAGAAAACCATTAAAGGAGCGCTACACTATGATGAATCTATCTTCTTTGCCTGAACTTGATCGGCGCCAAACTCAAATAGCGATTGAAAGCATGCTCGAGAAATACCGGATATTCAAAACGATTACTTTTGAGGCGAGAGAGGCTTCCACTACGTATTCTTACACGGAACGTTTTCATGGACCGACGCATGTTATTGCAGATCCTACCGCTTCGCTCGCTGCGCATAATGTGGACGTGCCTGCCGCCCGGAGAGCCTACTGTGCCGCTGTGGAATCGGTAGTGGAGAGATTGGACAACCGGGAACAGCAGCTGGTTAGGGAAAGATATTTGCGAAGGGATGAGGTATTCGATTATACGGTTTACAATCATGTATTCGACCCGCCCGTCAGCAAGGATACGTATGTTAAAATCCGGACGCGCGCTTTTTATAAAATGGCTTTGGCTTTCAAGGAGTTGAACATGCTGTCGCTGGGTCCGATGATCAAAACGGCGTCCAAAACGCAAAAGGCAAACACCGGCGTGCTTTCGAATAGCCGATAATAGACCAAACAAAGTTCGCTACAATTGAAGAAAGCGAGAAGGAGATTGTCCGAAAAGGGCGGTCTCCTTTTTGTCTTACCATGTGCTCCTCTCAAATTTGCTGTGCCCACGACAGATAGGGACCGAACTGTCTCACGACGTTCTGAACCCTTGAAAGTGTTCAATAAGAAGAGATCCATCCACCGCCGAAAAAGCGTCTTTTTCCAACTCAACCTTCTTCCGAACTTCGCCCGAACGCCGTCTTCATACGCTAAAAAAGGAGATATGATTATACCATGGCAAATGAAGCGAAAGAACACCGTGGGAGCATGAATGCTTCAGCAAAAGGCAGCAGATACACCTGTAGAGCCAAGAGAGCGGTGAAAGTTTCTTTCGGTCATTGCGCCAACAAACGGATGTCATCCATAGGGATGATGTCCGTTTTGCTTATCGGGAAGACGGGAGGGGATGAATGCACAGGTAAGGATGCAATTACAGAAAGAGATCGGCAATAACCGGCAGACAGCCGGGATCAAGAAAGGAAGGCAATGATGTCTGTACAGCATTTACGGAGCTGCATTACGGCTGCGCTGGAGCAGCGTTTTGCGGACATTCCCGTTATTTCAAGTGATGGTCAGGCGCAGACGCCGGGCTTTCGGCTGTTTCTGGTTTCGGCGGCGTATGACCGGCAGCGGGAAGACCGATATGCGGCGGTGTACCGGTTCGGTGTCCGCTATGAAGGCGTTCCGGTATCGGAGGCGGAGGTTATGGCGGACGCTTTGCGCGATGCTCTTACCCTTGTAGAAGGGGACGGGGTGAGCTATCGCAGTGTACGGCAGACCTGGACGGGCGGAGCGGATGGAGAAGCAGCTCTGTTCACGGCAGAGTATTCGCTGTACCTGCAAAGCGAGCGTCCTGAAACGGTGAGAATGGGTCAATTCACAGAGGAAGGAAGATTGAAATGAGCACAATGAATGAGAACAATATCGTATTCGGCAAAACACAGATCCTGGAGTCGGCAATTTTTACGCCAAGGGAAAAGGATGTGCTTGACGTGATTTTGCAGAAGGATCAAAGCTATACGCTTGAACAGGCGAGACAAGAGCTGGAGCTCTTTTTAACGAAGGAGGTTATCTAATGGCTGGAGGAACATGGACAACGCAAAACAAGGTGCGTCCCGGGGTGTATGTGAATGTGTCATCCCAATCGGGCACAATCGGCAAAATGGGAGAACGCGGCACCGCCGCACTGGCTCTGGCGCTCTCCTGGGGGCCTGCCGGTGAAATCATCGGCATTACGCCTCAGGAAGATATCGCCAAGCTGCTCGGGTATGATTGGACGCATGAGGCGCTGCTTCCGGTGCGCGAAGCGCTCAAGCGGGCAGGCAAACTGCTGCTTTACCGACTGAATACCGGCGTCAAAGCCGAGGCAACGGCCAGCGGTTTGAAGACAACGGCTCAATATGGCGGTGAACGCGGCAATGATCTGTCGGTCGTGATTGCAAGCAATATCGAGGACCCGGCCAAGTTCGACGTTAAGACGCTGCTTGAGGGGGCGGAAGTGGACCGACAGACGGTTGCTGCCGCAGCCGATTTGCTGGATAACGACTATGTCACGTTCGAGGCGAACGGGCCGGAAGGACTCCAGGCATCTGCCGGCATTCCGCTTACGGGCGGAAGCAACGGGACTGTAACCAATCAGAACCACAGCGATTTTTTGGCCGCGCTGGAGGTGCAGGATTTTCAAACGGTCGGTCTGGTCTCGCAAGACAACTCGCTTAAAGCCCTCTACACCTCTTATGTGAAACGGCTTCGCGATTCTGAAGGCAAGAAGGTGCAGGTTGTTGTGTCGGATTACGCCACCGCCGGTTATGAAGGGGTCATCAGTGTAAAGAACGGCGTCATCCTAAGCGACGGCACCGTAGTTGATAAGACGAATGCGGTGGCATGGACAGCGGGAGCGACCGCAGCGGCTGCGGTAAATGAATCACTGACCTATCAGGCCTATGATGATGCGGTGGATGTCGATGTCCGTCTGAGCCATTCCGAGACGACGGCGGCGCTCCTGAATGGTGAACTGCTCTTTACTTACAACGGCGCAAAGGCGGTGGTCGAGCAGGATATCAATACGCTTACGGCGTTCACACCGGCGAGAGACAAGGCTTTTTCGAAAAACCGGGTTCTCCGTGTGCTGGACGGCATTGCGGTTGATCTGAAGCGTATTTTTGAAACTTACTTTGTTGGCAAAGTATCCAATAATGAGGACGGCCGTGCGCTGTTCTGGTCGCAGTGCGCCGCCTATATGAACGATCTACAGGATATCGGAGCTATTGAGAACTTCAACGCGCAGACCGATATTTCCGTCGTTGCCGGCGTCGACAGCGATAGCGTAGTGCTGGAAACAGCTGTAAAACCGGTGGATTCGGTAGAAAAAGTATATCTGAAAGTGAAGGTGGTTTAAGATGGCGTTCTTGAAAGCTAGCGATACGATTTCCGGTCAGGAAGGCCGCGCCTATGCGGTGATCGGCACCCAAATCGAAGAGATGTTCTATGTGAAAAAGCTGGAGGCTACGGTCGAGAAGCAAAAGGCGGAAGTCAAAACGCTGGGCCGCCGCGGCGTCCAGCATAAAGCGACGGGATGGTCGGGAAGCGGTTCGATGACCATTTTTTATATGACCAGCCGTTTCCGTCAAATGATGCTCGATTATATGAATACGGGAGTTGACCAGTATTTCGATATCGAAGTCATCAACGAGGACCCTTCGTCCAGCATCGGTGCTCAGCGGATCAATCTGAAGGGCGTCAATCTGGACAGTGTCATTATGGCTTCGCTCGATACCGAGTCGGATGCACTAGAGGAAGAGGTCAGTTTCACTTTCGAGGATGTAGAGATTGGCAAGCCGTTCGGAACGGTATCTTAAGCAGGCATTTAAGCCCATCATGTAAGTTTGCTCGCGGGGGAGGGCGGCGTCTATAGCGCCGGTTCCTGCCCTCGGCGGGCCACAATAATCATAGGAGGATTAGAGAATGAGCGAATTCAGTTTGTTTTTTGCACAAAATGTAAGCTGCGACACGACCGAGGAATTTATCGTATCCACGCGCTTTAAAGATAAGGACGGCAAGCCCGCAGCCTGGAAGCTGCGCAGCATGACGGAGGACGAGAATCAGGAATGCCGGAAGGCGGCTACCCGGAAGATCAAAGGCAAGAACGGCGTCTACACGCCGGAAATCGACGCCAATGATTATATGGCCAAGCTGATGACGGCGAGCGTGGTATATCCCGATCTGAAAAATGCGGAGCTGCAGCGTTCTTACGGCATGCTGGGCGCGGAGGCGCTGCTGCGCAAAATGCTTCTGCCCGGCGAATTCGCCGCCCTCGGCGAGCGGGTGCAGGCGCTTAACGGCTTCGGCACCGATATGAACGAGCTGGTGGACGACGTAAAAAACTGATTAACGAGGGCGACGGAGAGGCCAATCTGGCCTACTACGCCCTCCATGAGCTGCATATTTTACCCCATGAGCTTATGGCGCTCTCCGTCCGCGAACGGGCCGCCATCTATGCGATGATCGCCGTCCGGGTGGATAAAGAAAAGCGGGAGCGCTCAAGAGGCAAGGGAAGAAAGAGATGAAGGGGGTGGATAGATGGATAGCGAGGTAGCAAGCACCGCATTAGTACCGGTACGTGCGCTCACGGTCTGGAGAAATGTGAACGCGGAATGGGAACGGCTTAATCAGAACTTTGAAAGGGCTGCTTATTCGCTGAACGACCTTCAGAAAATACTGGAGCGGATTTACGAAGAAAAGAACAAGTCCTTTATGGAAGGCTTTATGCAGTCGCAGGAAGCGGCGCGGAGGCTCTCTGAACAATCGGGAAATGCGGGCGGCGACGCTGCAAAGGCGAAAAAGAGCTTTATGGACAAGCTCGGCGATGTTCTGGATGTGCTGAACATTAATACGTTCGAAGTAGCCAAATATTTTGGTGAAAAGGCCGCAGCCCGACTTTTTCCCAGAAATCAGCCTGCCTCGGGGGCATCAGCGGGTGGAGCCGGGGGAGGCGCCGCCACAGCCGGAGGAGCGTCCGCATCAAACGGATCGGATAAGGGCGGCTTTTTGTCTAAAACGGTCAGCGCTTTGAAGGGCTTGGATGTTGCTTCTGTATTTGACAAGGCGAAATCGCTGGGCGAGAAAGCGATCAAGGGTGCGGCAAAAGATGATAAATCGAATGTAGACGAGAACAATTGGAAAACGCTCCAGGATAATATAGACGGAGCTTATGCATTGATAGGGCAAAAGGCGCTTGTGGCGCTGCGGCCCGCGCTTGATGCCCTGAATAATGCCTTTAAATCGGATCAGATGACGGCTGCAATCAATCTCATGGCGAATCTCTTCTTAGTCGCGGCAACCGCCATCTCGATGGTAGTGGAAGGCCTGATCTATATGGGCGGCGTTATCCAGCAGAACTGGTCGGTCATCGGTCCGATCTTGGCTGCAATCGCCTTTGTCTATCTGGCTGCCATGATTGTTCAGGTATATTCGCTCGCAGCCGCTTGGCTTGTAGCCAATTGGCCGATTCTGCTTATCGTCGCCGCGGTCGCGCTGCTGATTTATATCCTGATGCAGTCGGGTGTCACCGTAGGAGAAGTTGTCGTCGCCATTGCTGAGGGCTTCGGCTGGCTGAAGGGTTTTATTGAGAACATTGTTATTGGCCTGTATAACACCTTTATTATTTTTGCGGACTTCTTCCGCAATCTGTTCATTGACCCCAGCTTTGCCGTGAAGAAATTATTCTATGATCTGGCGATGAACTTTCTGAACTTCATTTATCAAATGGCGCTGGGCGTTGAGAACTTTGCCGGTGGATTTGTGAAGGTGATCGCTTCGGCGGTGAACAAAGTATTAACCAAATTCAAGGCCGTAACGGATTTTCTGAGCAATATCCCGGGATTTGAAAAGCTGGCCAATGTAAAGGTCAATCTGCTTGACCCGGAAGACCCGCATGTATTCAGCGGCATGATCGATAATGTGCGGAAGATGATACCGGAGCCTGTAAGCGATAAGGCGGTTATAAACAGCCAGAAGAAGGCTTTTGTCGATCCTTCCATTGCCGCCAAGCAGTATGGCCGGGTAGGAAAAGATATGGTGAACAAATTCAGCACCAAGGTAAAGGAATCAAAGGACGATACCCATACCCAGAAGCAGCAGAAAATGCTTCAAAGTCCGGGACAGGGCAATATGAACAACCTGGGGAACATCAACAACGTCGCCCGTGTTGGAGAGGTCGGTTCCGTCAAAGATACCGTGGATATTTCCAGCGACGATCTGGCTATGCTGCGCGATCTGGCCGAAATCCAGGCCATTCAAAATTTTGTCGAGCTGACGCCAACGGTGCA
This sequence comes from Paenibacillus sophorae, assembly GCF_018966525.1. Taxonomy (NCBI): domain Bacteria; kingdom Bacillati; phylum Bacillota; class Bacilli; order Caryophanales; family Paenibacillaceae; genus Paenibacillus; species Paenibacillus sophorae. Next base: position 5,804,862 of record NZ_CP076607.1, on the reverse strand, counting down.
GGTAACAACCGGAAACATTAACAACGCTGGAGATATCGACTCGATTATCAACAAAATCAATCAGAAGCTGAGCGAGGAATTCGTGTCGACCGCACAGGGGGTGTATACATGAATACGCACCAGGAGTACGGTTTTTTTCTCAGCTATAACAATATGGAGGATATCTTCCGCCTGCCGGTCAATCCCGAGACGCTGGAAATCAAGGAAGCGGGTGAAGGTAAAAGCTATACCATTATCGATTTGGGTGAAATCAACGCCATTTCCTATCCCAAGCTGACTGAAATTACGCTGGAAAGCATCTTTCCGGCGCAGCGCTATCCTTTCGTCCTCGTGCCGGAGACAGGGAAGAACCGTTTGCTTAAACCTTTTGAATATGTGGAGATGATCAAAAAATGGATGACGAGCCGCAGGCCGATCCGTTTTGTTTTTTCCGGTCTGGAGACGCGGGAGCCGCAGGCAAAGCCGAAAAGCTGGCTGGACGCTTCGCGGTACAGTGAAAATTCCACTTATTCCAATGATTTACCCGTGAGCATGGCTATGAGCATTGAAAGCTTCAACTGGAAGCTCAGCGCCGGCACTTCAGGAGATATCGAATATTCCCTCTCGCTCAAAAAGTATGTGTTCTATCAGGCGGCCCCGGTAAAAGTCGTTAAGGGAGCGGCTAAGACTCAGCAGCAGAGAGCAGGCGACCGGAAAGCCCCGGCTGTCTATAAGCTGAAAGCGGGCGACAATCTGTGGAAAATCGCGCAAAAGGTACTGGGCGACGGCAGCAGGTGGAGAGAAATCCAGAAGCTTAACGCCATTCCTGACAGCGAGCTCAGGAAGCTTCCGGTTGGCAAAACGATTAAGCTGCCTTGACGCAGCCCCGCTATTTTATCGGTCGGAGAGGAGGAAGCCATGGAACTGTTGGTCAAGAATAAGGAAGGCAGGATATGGGATATAGCTGGGATCGTCTCGGATATTTCCTGGAAAACCGCCCGCTCTGGGAAACCTTCTACACTGGAACTCACGCTCCTGAACGGGGGAATTTACCAGCATCCGAAATTTGCAATCGCCAACGGCGATATTGTGCAGTTCCGTAAGGATGGGATTAATGTTTTTTACGGATTTGTGTTCAGTCTGGAGACCGGGCAGGACCGGCTGCTCAAGCTGACGGCCTACGACCAGATCCGGTATCTGCTTGGCAACGGCAGTTATGCTCTCGAGAACGTAACGGCAACCGGCGTCATTCGCAAAATTGCGGGCGATTACGGACTCAGGACCGGCGTGCTGGAAGAGACGGAGTACATTCAACCGTCTTTAATCGAAGACGATAAGAAGCTGCTCGATATCATTATGGGGGCGATCGAATCCGAGCTTCGGCAGAAAGGACGGCTGCTGGCTTTTTACGATGATTTTGGCAAGCTTACGCTGCGCAGTCCGGAATCCATGCTGCTGAATGTGGCGCTCGGTGCGGGAAGCCTTCTATATGACTATTCACTCAAAACGAGCATTGACGACGAGACGTATAACACAATTATTTTGTACAAAAACAATGAAGAGACAGGGAAACGCGATTTCTACCCGGCCAGCGACAAGGACAATGTCAAACGGTGGGGGATTCTGCACTTGTCCCAGAAGGCGGACGACAATGCGAACGCGGCGCAAATCCGGGAGAAGGCGGAACAGCTGCTGAAGCTGCATAACCGGGAAAAGGTAAGTCTTTCGGTACAGGCCATCGGCGATTTGCGCGTGCGTGCAGGCAGCTTCATTTATGTGCTTCTGGATGAGCTTGAGGCGCAGCTGTTTCTGGTCGATCAGTGTACTCACAATCTGTCGGGGGGAGAGCATACCATGTCTCTTGATATCAAGGTGGTGTAAACCGTGTTGGATATTATTAAAAAAGCAAGCCTCGGAGCGGTGGACAGCAGCAATCCGGTGGCTTTTTTTTATGGAACGGTAATCGCGGGAACGCCGCTGCAAATCCAGATCGATCAAAAATTTATTTTGCCCGGGAACGCGCTCGTTCTGCCCGAATCGGTCATGGAGAGCAAAATCCCGCTGGATGGCGGGGAAGTCGTGCTGCGGCGGGGGCTTGAAGCGGGTGACCGTGTTCTGTTGCTGCGCATGCAGGGCGGTCAGAGCTATGTCGTGCTGGATAGGCTGGTGAAGTCGCCATGATTCCCGAAGCGGGACAGTCCGGTTACATTACAGAGCAGGCGGAGGGGGAAGCGGGCGAATCCCCGAGCTTAACCTATGGTATCGACTGGAAAAAGGGACGGATTGCCGGCTATGTGGACGGCCTTGAGGCTCTGAAGCAGGCGGTAGATAAGGCGCTGCGTACACTCCGCTATGAACAGCTTATTTACAGCTCCAATTATGGAACGGAGTGGAATCTGGTGCTGGGTCAGGACCGGCTGCTGGCCAGATCGGAGATTCGGCGGATTGTAACGGAAGCGCTGCTTCAAGACGACCGGGTTGAGGGAGTGGATCAGCCAGAGGTTTCATTTAACGGCGACAATGTGTCAATTAACGTTACGGTGAGGTCGCGCTACGGAGATATCCAAATCAGAAAGGAGTTGAATGCAAATGGCTGACCAGACATTCGGGGCGATTCTGGAGCGGATGCTGGATCGTGTGTCGGAAGAGCTGGACAAAAGGGAAGGCAGCATCATTTATGATGCTTTGGCCCCTGCGGCCGCGGAACTGGCCCAGATGTATGTCGAGCTGGAGCTGAATACGAATCTGTTCTTTGCCGACACGGCGACCGGCGAGTTTCTGGAACGGAGCATTGCATGGTCGGGCATCACAAGACGTCCCGCAAGCCCGGCCGAAATTCAAGGGACGTTCTCTGCGGACGGCGGCGGAGGGTTAGACATTCCGATCGGCAGCCGCTTTTCACTCGATCAATTGAACTATACGGCGGCGGAGAAGCTGTCTCCCGGTAATTACCGGCTCACCTGCGAAACGGCTGGAACAGCGGGAAACCGCTATTCCGGCGCGCTCCTGCCCATCGACTACATTCCGCAGCTCTCGCGGGGCGAGGCGGTTCGCCTGCTGATTCCCGGAGAGGATGCGGAAGACGATGAGACGCTGCGGAGGCGTTATTTCGATTCAGCCAGACGTCCGGCGACAAGCGGCAACAAAGCCCATTATGCGGAATGGGCCCTGCAAATTCCTGGCGTGGGCGGCGCGCGCGTATTTCCGCTGTGGAATGGTCCGAAGACGGTGAAGGTAACGATTGCCGACGTGGAGAAGAAACCGGCCTCCACGTTGCTTGTGAATCAGGTACAGCAATATATCGACCCGGTTCCGGGACAGGGGGAAGGACAGGCGCCCGTTGGAGCGTTGGTTACGGCAGCTTCGGTTCAGGGCAAGACCATAACGGTCTCCGCTGAGGTCACGCTGGCTTCCGGATATGAGCTGCAAGAGGTGAAGGAGCGATTTCAAGCCGCTCTTGAGAACTACCGCAAGGAAAAAGGATTTACCGCGACGTATATCAGCCAATCCGTAATCGGCGCTCTGCTGCTTGGCACCGAGGGGGTTGCCGATTATGCGAATCTGCTGCTGAACGGCGGAACGGGCAATGTGACACTCGGGGCGGAAGAAGTGCCGCTGTTCGGCGCCGTGACGTTGGAGGTGTAGAATGGCAGCTAATGAGTTGTTTACCGACCTTATGGATTATTTGCCGGATTATTATCGCGGCATCCTGGAAATGGAGACGGTGCAAGGCATTCATACCGCAGAGTGCGGGGACGCCTGGCTTGCTCTGGAAGACCATCGCGGTCAGTTGAATGTAGATACGGCAACCTGGCTGCTGGACCGCTGGGAGAATGAGCTGGGACTGAACGTTGATCGGACCAAGACTTACGCTGCACGCAGGGAACGAATCACAGCGAAGCTGCGAGGGGCGGGGACGACGACGCCGGACATGATCCGGCGGACGGCTTCCGCTTTTTCCGGGGGAGAGGTTGAGGTCGCGGAGGTTCCGGGCGAGTACAGCTTCGAAGTCCGATTCGTTGGCACGCTTGGCATCCCGGCCAATCTGGACGACCTCATTCAAATCATCGAGGAGATCAAGCCGGCTCATCTGGACTATCGCTTCCAGTACACCTTCACCTGGTGGACCGCGCTTAAGGCCCTGACCTGGAGCGTGGCGCACGCTAAGACCTGGGAGGACTTACGAGTATATGAATAGGAGTGTGACTTATGCAAACGACTAACAATCTTGGTTTGAAAAAACCGGAGGGCACCGATATTGTTGACATTGCCGATCTGAACGGCAACATGGATACGCTGGATTCCGCTGTAAAAAGCCTGCAGGACCATGCGGCCGATACGCACCGGCACATTACGGATGCGGAGCGGACGCAGTGGAATGCCAAGGAAACCACCGCAGGCTCCCAGGCCAAAGCGAACGCCGCAGCAGCCGCCTCGGTGCCGCTGACCCAGAAGGGGACGGCGAACGGCGTAGCCACGCTGGATGCCTCGGCGAAGCTGCCCGCCGGGCAGCTGCCGGCAACTGCTGTGCGAGCGACGACAGCCGATGTTACTTATTATGTGCGAACGGATGGTAATGACAGTAATAATGGGTTGGCGAATACGGCGGCGGGGGCGTTTAGGACGATAGGTAAGGCGATTAGTATGATTCCAACCGTTGTCAATCATAAGGTCGATATCATGATTGCAAATGGGACCTACTCAGAGGATGTGTTATTACACGGATTTACGGGCTATGGACAGATACGCATCAATCCTTCTGCCACAGTCATTAATGATTCTTGTATTATCCAATCCCTCACGCTTGACAGTAATGCCATTGCAGTTATTGCTCAAGGGGTCAAAGCTTCCCGGACCAGCGCCTACGCATTTTCAGCAAAATCGTGCATTAACGCTGCATTTTTGTTCTGCAAAACCGATACAGCGTCTTCATACGATGGTCTATTTGTTAGCAGCGCAAAAGTGTATATCTACGGTTCTATAATATCTAACCGGAACAAGGCTGTTAATGCTAACCAAAACGCCGAGGTGTTTACGTGGGATTTAAGCGGAACAGGCAATATTATTGCTTTATACTCAGGCGAAGGGAGCAGGATATCAACAACTGGCTCAGTTCCTTCAGGGACGACTCAGGCGGCAAGTGGAAACGGCGGAACATTGACCACGGGGGTTATCAATCCATGGGGAGATAATACTTATAATAGCCGGCCATTTGGATCACTAAATCATACACCATCGACGCAAACAATCAGCGCTAGCGTATGGACCAAAATAAATTTAACTGGACAAGTCGAAAATCAACGGGGAATCTGCGATGCGTCAAATGCACGATTTGTTATCCCTGAAACTGGCATTTATCTCTTAACTTGTCGTATTGGATTGGGAGCAAACGGTTCGAATTTAACCGGACTCCGGCTTGGGGTATATCTGAACGGGACCCGCAATATGCAGATTGCTGAAATGAACGGATTCTCTTCAACTGGAATAACGTTAAGCGGCAGTTCTTTGTTTAGTTTGAGTACCGGAACTGTGGTTGAAATTTACGCTTACACCGATCAATCAGCAACTATCAGTCAATCCGGTGAGTACTCTCATGTATCGATAATTCGTGTGGCATAGGAGGAAGGATTATAGATGAATTTACCCGAAACATTAAAATTTTTGTACCCTAACGCAAGTCCGCTGTTTGATTACTTGATACAAGATGACGGACCCACGCCAACTTTGCGAGAAGGAGTCGATGGGCGAAAAAAATACTTAATCCGCCCTCTTACAGAAGGGGAGACGGAAGAAGTTGAAGGTGTTCATTATTATTATCGCGTATACTTCGGCGATTTAGTTGAAGGCCAAGATTATGACATTGTAAATCGAGGCCCATACATCGCCGTCTGGAACCTGGATGCCCCGAAGCCGACTGAAGAGGAATTGCAGTCCGCCTGGGATGCATATCAGAAAGCTGAAGCGGACAAGCCGCCGGCGGAGCTAGGCGAGTTGGAACAGCTGCGTAAGGAGCTCGCGGATACCAAAGCTGCTCTGGAAGATACGAACGGTAAGCTGAAAGCCGCCGGGGAGGAGACAACCAATGTGCAGCTCGCGCTGGCCGAGATATATGAGCAGCTGCTGGCGCTGAAGGAGGGGAACGCCAATGGCTAAAGTATACGCGGACTTGATCCGCCAGGACCTAAAGACGGTGGATGAAGTTCCATCAGCATTACAAGAGGAAGTGCGCCAAATCATCGTAATGGCGTGAAGTATTGTTTTCACAGCATGAATCATTCATGACCTAAAACACGCATCGCGCACAAGTGTTTTTCGCCCCCGCCGGACGGGGGTTTTTTATATTTAATGAAAGAAAGGGACGGGAAAATGGAACAGGGAGACATTGCGCAACTGGAGAAACTGCTGCCGCTTGCGGACAAATACGGGCTCGCTTATGTCGTGGCGTTGGTTCTGATGATTGTAGTTATTATGCTGCTGCGGGCGATCGCCAAAGGAAGCTTGGTGCCTCGGGAGCTGCTGGACAAGGCTGAGGAGGATCGCGACCGGCTGCAGGCGATTCTCGATAAGGAACGTTCTGATTTCATGCAGCCGACGCTCGATGTGCTTAAAAAATTGAAAGTCGATCAAACGGAAGACAGGGGGGCTTAAAGCATGCGGTTTCCATGGATTTGGCGCCTTTTGCTGCCCCTGCATGCGGAAAAAGAAAGGGAGCTCCGGCAGGCCTCCACCCGTGTGACGCTTACTATCAGCCGCTACCGGGACACATCGCGGGAGATACAGGAAGAGATCGGGCGCAACCGGTTCGCCCAATATTTGATTTATGATCGAGGGGATGCCCATGAAAGGAATTGATATTGTTCTGCTGGCACTGTACAGCATGGCCATCGGCTGTTCGCTGTATATCATTCATCGCCATAAAGCTTATTTTCACGAACGTTTCCAAAAGGGCGTGGTCAGCGTGTTCATGCTGGTGATGCTCTTTTTTCTTATGGCGTATACTTTCAAAATGCTGATTGTGCTGCTGGCCCATTTTGCGGACGTATACGGATTCTTGACTCCGGAGCTTGAGACCTGGCTGCTGTATGGTTGGACCCTGGCCCAACTCGGAACGACTGCAGGATTGATCGCCTTGGCTGCGCTGACGCATTCAGGCAGGTACGACCAATTTATCTATTTCAGACGGATTGACCGGAAAGGAGAAGGGCATGCTGACTCTGACACAGGTTCAAAATAAATCATCGGCCAAACTGGCTGGGCTAAATCCGGCTGTGCATTCGGCGGCTGCGGCGCTGATCGAGCGCTGCTATGCCTGCGGCATTCCAATCCTCATTACCCAAGGGCTGCGCACGGCGGCCGAGCAAGAGGCGTTATACGCGCAGGGGCGCACCAAGCCGGGGGCCGTTGTCACCAATGCGCGCGGAGGATACAGCTACCATAATTACGGACTAGCGGTCGATTTTGCGCTGCTGCTCCCGGATGGAAAGAATGTATCGTGGGACATGCTGCGAGACGGCAATGAAGACCGGCTAACGGACTGGGAGCAGGTTGTACAAATTGCCAAAACATTAGGCTTCGAGTGGGGCGGTGACTGGAGCGGGTTTAGAGACTATCCTCATTTGCAAATGACGTTCGGGCTGGCTTTGGACCGGCTGCGTGCGGGAGAATGGCCTTCCAGGGCAGCTATGGCAACCGTAAATGATCTTTTGAAGAAGGAGGACAACATAATAAAAGAAGAGGAAGCTATCGTGGCGGTTCATGTTAACGGAGTAAAAGCAGCCGACGGTGTGCTTGATAAAGGGATTACCTATGTTCCGGCGCGTTTGCTGGCAGAGGCGATCGGCGCCAAAATAAGCTATGATCCGAAATCCAGAACGGTAGACATTACGCTCGCCAGCGAAAAAGCCAAATTTTTTTAAAATTAATTTCAGTCTTCGCGCTGAATAAGTTCTCTAAATGTAAACCCTATCTTCGGTATTTCATATGTATTTTAGAACGATACCAGCTATTTTCTCGATAATTTAATAAAAATGTAAAAAAATATACCTGTATAAATAATCATTTTGATGTATAATCTTAAAAGACTATAGTGCTTTACCGTGAAAGATAGTTGGAGATTTTCAAATCGTTTTATTGTATGATATGAGGAAAGCTCAAACATGACCTGTGATGAGACATTCATACGGAAGAAGGATGGGGGGAACAGCATGACCGAACTTACGACTACCGCAGGCAAAGTCAATTCCAACAATCTGCTGCGGAGAGACGTACGGTTCCTTGGAAACATTTTGGGCGAGGTCTTGGTACATCAAGGCGGTAATGAATTGCTGGAGATCGTGGAGAAGATTCGCGAGACCAGTAAGTCATTGCGTTCAATTTGTTTGCCTGAACTGCACAGCGAATTTAAGGAGTTAATCGACTCCCTGGATCCGGAGAACCGGCATCAGGTAATTCGGGCATTTGCCATTTATTTTCAATTGGTGAATATCGCCGAACAGAATCACCGGATACGCCGGAAAAGAGACTATGAGCGCTCGGCGGGTGAGACCGTACAGCCTGGCTCTATAGAGAGCGCTATTCAGGAGCTGAGAGAACGGGACTTCTCTCCTAAGGAAGTGTGGGAGATTGTTAACGGCCTGTCGCTGGAGCTCGTCATGACTGCCCACCCGACAGAGGCGATGCGCCGCGCCATTCTTGACATTCACAAGCGGATTGCCGACGATGTTACGGGCCTCGATAACCCGACACTGACCTTTAGGGAACGCGAGCAGCTTCGGGAGAAGCTGTTGAACGAAGTTATTACCTTATGGCAGACGGATGAACTGCGCGATCGCAAGCCTACGGTGCTTGATGAAGTGCGCAACGGAATGTACTACTTTCACGAGACGATTTTTCATGTGCTGCCTGATGTTTATCAGGAGCTTGAACGGTGCCTTAGCAAGTATTATCCGGGACAGAATTGGCATGTTCCGACTTATCTGCGGTTCGGTTCCTGGATCGGCGGAGACCGCGACGGTAATCCTTCGGTTACGTCTTCGGTCACGCTCCAGACGCTGAGAATGCAGCGCATACTGGCGGTACGGGAATATCAGCGGATTATGCGCGAGCTGATGCAGTATTTAAGCTTTAACACAAGCATTGTAAAAGTGACGCCGGAACTGCTGGAGTCCATCGTCAAAGACCGCGCGGCTGTTAAACTGGACCGCATCGACGCTTGGCGCAACGATAACGAACCGTATCGAATCAAGCTCAGCTACATGATTTCGAAGACGCAGAACGTGCTGGACGACGAGAAAAGAGGAACGTCGGAGTGCTACGCTTCGCCGGCCGAGCTCATAAACGACCTGAACGTCATCGACCGCAGCCTGCGGCATCACTTCGCTGATTACGTGGCGGACACGTACATTAAGAAGCTGATCCGCCAGGTGGAGTTGTTTGGCTTCCATACGGCGACGCTCGATATCCGCCAGCACAGCAAAGAGCATGAGAACGCCATGACGGAAATTCTGGCCAAGATGGACATTACGCCGGATTATTCCAAACTGTCTGAGCAAGAGAAGATTGAGCTTCTGGAGAAGCTGCTCAATGATCCGCGGCCGCTGACCTCCCCTTACCAGGAGTACAGCGAAGGAACCGAGGAATGCCTGGAAGTGTACCGGACGGTTTATAAAGCACAGGCGGAGTACGGCAAGCAGTGTATAACCAGCTATCTGATCAGTATGGCGGAGGCGGCCAGCGATATTCTGGAGGTTATGGTATTCGCCAAGGAAGTTGGACTGTTCCGCCGCGATGCTGACGGTAGCGTTGTCTGTACACTGCAGGCGGTGCCGCTGTTCGAGACGATCGATGATCTTCACGAGGCGCCGGATATCATGCGCACAATCTTCAATATGCCGATCTACCGTCAGGCGGTAGCGGCAATGAGTGATTTGCAGGAGATTATGCTTGGTTATTCCGACAGCAACAAAGACGGCGGCGTGGTGACCGCCAACTGGGAGCTGCGTGTGGCGCTGAAGGGGCTTACGGCTATGGCCGACGAGTTCGGCGTGAAGCTGAAGTTCTTCCACGGCCGCGGCGGAGCGCTCGGCAGAGGCGGAATGCCGCTGAACCGCAGTATTTTGGCCCAGCCGGCCTCTACCATCGGAGGCGGTATTAAGATTACCGAGCAGGGAGAGGTTCTTTCCTCCCGGTATTCTATGAAGGGGATCGCCTACCGCAGTCTGGAACAGGCGACTTCCGCGCTCGTGATTGGGGCAATTAACGCAAGAACGCCGCACAGCGATCTTTACGATAGCAAATGGGAAGAGATCTGCAGAGAGATTTCAGAGGTTTCGCTGGACAAATATCAGGATTTGATCTTCCGCGACCCGGATTTCCTGAGCTTTTTCAAGGAGTCCACGCCGCTTCCGGAAATCGGAGAGCTCAATATCGGCTCCCGTCCGTCCAAGCGCAAGAACAGCGACCGGTTCGAGGATCTGCGGGCGATTCCGTGGGTATTTGCCTGGACCCAGAGCCGTTTCCTGCTGCCGGCTTGGTATGCGGCGGGAACCGGGCTGCAAAGCTTCTATCAAGGCAAGGAAGAGAACTTGAAAATCCTTCAGCATATGTACGGGCATTTCTCCTTCTTTACGAGCCTGATCGATACGCTGCAAATGGCGATTGCCAAAGCGGATCTCATTATCGCAAGAGAGTACGCGGAGATGGGAGAGAATGAGGAAGCCCACAAACGGATTTACGGACTGATCGAGGAAGAATTCCGCCTGACCTCGGACCTAATCTTGAAGATAACCGGCCAGCAGGACATTTTGGATAATGTGCCGGTCATTCAGGAGTCGATCCGCCTGCGCAACCCTTATGTCGATCCGCTCAGTTATTTGCAGGTGCAGCTGTTGACCGAGCTAAGAGCGCTGCGGGATAAGGATCAGGACGACCCTGAGCTGCTGCGTGAAGTGCTCCTTACGATCAACGGAATTGCCGCCGGTCTTCGCAATACCGGCTGATACCGCGATCCGGTTCATTTCATAAGATATGCCAGCCTGTCTTCCCGTGCGTGGAAGACAGGCTTTTTTGCCTATTGCCTAAACCTGGAAATACGGAGATAAAGCCTTGATTTTTAACCGTTGTTGAATTACGATTTAAATGCTTGTACCGTGAATATAGTGGATTACGACATACCAAGGGCGGCAAGTCTGGGGGAGTTAACTGGTGGAGAATTTGGAAGGCAGGTTGACAAAGCTCGCCTTGAAGGGCGACCAAAGAGCATTTGCCGAACTTGTCGAATTATATAAAGACAGAATTTATCATCTGGGCTACCGGATGCTGAATAACCGCCATGAGGCGGAGGATATTGTCCAGGAGACGTTTTTACGCGTCTACCGGAATCTGGACCGATACGACGATAATCAAAAATTCTCGACATGGATTTACCGGATTGCGACCAACCTTTGCATCGACCGCCTGCGCAAGCGCAGGCCGACTTATTCGCTGGATGCCGAACTTAGCGATCAGGAGGGAACTGACGGCTATTCTCTTATTCCAAGTGATAATGTAACGCCTGAAAGCGAGCTCCTTCTCTCCGAGACGCAGAGAACGATCTATGAGGCGATTGACGAATTGCCTGTAAAATACCGCTCGGTCATGATCTTAAGGTATCTGCAGGATTTGTCGCTTCAGGAAATCAGCGATGTGCTGGATATGCCCGTTACGACGATTAAGACCCGGGTACATAGGGGCCGTGAATTTTTGCGCAAAAAATTGGGCCCGAGATTATAAAGAAACCAATTATTTTGTGAAACGCATGTTGACCTTGGTGCGTATGTAATTTAGCAAGCATTGTGTACCCGATTTTGTTGGGTAATTAAATAGCACTAATGAAAGGATTGGCTCCTATGGAATGCAAACTGGCCGTCTCTATGATGCATGATTACTTGGATGACGACTTGCCCGGACAGCAGCAGCGGGACTTGAAGGAGCATCTTCTATCCTGTCCGGACTGCCGAGCAAAATTCAAGGAATTGGAACAAACGGATATGCTGCTTTTTTCCCTTATGCACCAGAGTCCCGTTATCTCCGACGATCTTGTGGGACGCATTATGGGCGCACTGCCGCCTTCCAAGAAGGAAAGACGGTTTATTACCTGGATAAAGAAGCATCCCGCGCTTACCGCGGCCTCGGTGTTTCTGCTGGTCATGCTGATGAGCTCTGTCACCTTGTGGAAACAGGATGGACAGCTTGTCGTGAAAGGCTCTGATCTCGATCAGGTGGTGATCCAGGGAGATACCGTCATCGTTCCTTCCGGCAAACGGGTTACCGGCGACCTTACGGTAGAGAACGGTAAGACTCAAGTGTACGGGGAAGTGAACGGAAATGTGACCGTTATTGACGGTTCACTGTACCAGGCATCGACCGCCCACATTTCGGGGCAAGTCAAAAGCATCGACCAGGCATTAAGCTGGTTCTGGTATAAAGTCACCAATATGTTCTCCGACGTCGCTTACCGCTAATGCGAAAAGCGGCCTGGACATGATGGACTGCCGCGCCTCTTTTTCTCGGAAAAGACGGCGCTTTTTTGGTGTGTCTATCCCATAAAGTTGAGAAACTGTGCGTGGAACTCTGAACTTTTTTTGAAAAATCGCGGGTTATTCAGTCTATTTAAGCGTAAACTTGCAACATGGGCGTGAACGTTATAACCTAGATATGTTACACAATTAACAGATATTTTACATAAACCCAGCTAATATGAACTGACGGGGGTTTTAACGCAATGAGCTATTTTACGGACCTTACCTGGAAAGATTCTATTAAAGATATTATCGATATTCTGATCGTCAGTTATATTATATATAAAGTGCTCAACATGGTCCGCGGTACCCGTGCGATTCAGCTCCTGAAAGGGATTCTGGTACTCATAGTCATCTGGGCGTTCAGTACGCTGCTTGATCTGTACACGCTGAAATGGCTGATGAACCAAATGTTCACCTTCGGTGTACTGGCCGTATTTATTATTTTTCAGCCGGAGCTGCGGCGCGGTCTGGAACAGCTGGGAAGAGGAAAATTCTTTGGCCGAGCGGCGGAGAACGATGAGGAAGTGAGCAAATTAATCGGCGAAGTGATTAAAGCCGTGAATTATTTAGCTCGCAGAAGAATAGGGGCATTAATTGTTTTTGAAAGGGCAACCGGTCTTAACGAATATAAAGAATCCGGAATTCAGATGAACTCCATCGTAAGTTCCGAGCTGCTCATCAATATTTTTATACCCAACACACCGCTGCATGACGGCGCGCTTATTATGCAGAGCAATCAGATCGCGGCGGCAGCCTGTTATCTGCCCTTGTCCGAGAATCCGTTTATCAGCAAAGAGCTCGGAACCCGGCACCGGGCTGGCATTGGAGTTACCGAAGTGACGGACGCGGTGTCCGTCATCGTCTCGGAGGAGACGGGTCAGATTTCACTTGCCATCAACGGACAGGTGGTCAGGGATATCAGGGAAGAGTCGCTGATTTCCAAACTTTACGAAGAGCTGCGAACTCATTCGGCTCTTTCGGAGAAGCGTAACGCCTTCTGGAAATGGAAAGGGGGCGGCACCAATGGATAAATGGATGAATAACAACAACTTCAACAAAGTGCTTGCCATTGCCTTAAGCATCATTCTGTGGGCGATGGTCCATATTGACAGTGCCCCTACCACTCAGTCGACTGCCAGTCTGGAGTCAAAGATCATCGAGAATGTCCCTATTCAGCTCACGGGGCAGGATGATGACAAATATGAATATTCCATGGATGCGCACAGCGTGCGGATGGAAGTCATGGGGAAAAGCAGCGATCTCATTTATGTGTTCTCCGACGCCTACAAAGTAACGCTCGATTTGAGCAAAGCGGAGCCGGGAACAAGTGAAATACCGCTGAAATACTCGCTTCCCCGCGGGGTGGACCTGATATCGATTACCCCCAAGCAAGTTCATGTGCATATCGAACAGCGGAGCACGAAATCATTTCCTGTAACGGTTGTCGCCAAAGGAACACCCGCGGAAGGCTATCGGTTGGGAACACCTGTGGTAGAACCCTCCACGGCCAAGGTTACGCTTGCTGCCAGCGAGTTGGTCCGTGTGGCGAAGGTTCAGGGAACGGTTGAACTGAATGGTGAGAATGAGTCAGTGACGGAAAAAAGGATGAAGCTCGCAGCCTACGACGCAAACGGCAACGAGATTAAAGATGCGGTGATTGAACCTGCATCTGTATCTGTGGAAATTCCGATTACGCTGCCTTACAAAAGCGTACCGTTGAAAATCGGATATACCGGCAGCCTGCCGGATTCGCTTGTGCTGTCAAAGGTAACGCCGGAGGTGGGCAGCATTGTAATCTATGGACAGGAGGCTGCGCTGGCGTCCGTCGTATCTTATGAAGCTACAATCGATCTTGGTTCCATTAATGGCGCAGGAACGTCAACGCTCAAGGTGGATCTGAAGCCTCCGGACGGCACCCAGGATATCGCTCCGCAATCCGTCAATGTCACGGTTGTGGCCTCCGAAGTTGCAGAGCGGACGCTACAGGATATTCCCGTAACGTTGGAAGGAGTAAGCAGTGGACTGTCGGCTTCGGTCACAAGTCCCCCGGACAGAACCATTTCCCTTACGCTGTCCGGGGCAAGTTCACTGCTCGACCAGTTGAACAAGGACAATATCAAAGCGGTCGCGGATTTAAGCGGTCTTAGCGCGGGGAACCACGTGGTGCCGTTGCAGATATCGCTTCCGAGCTTTATTGAGCTGAGCAATAAGCAAAGACCGTCAGTGACAGTTCAACTGTACAGTCCAGCTTCCTCAGCTTCTCCATCGGCCACTCCGGCAAGCGGGCCCGCATCTACACCTGAACCAAGCACGGAGCCTGTCTCCAGCACCAGCAGCGGAAGCGTGGATGAACCGGCTGCGAGTGCCAATAATGGGGCCTCGGTGGAACCGACTTCGACTGCTTCCCCGGATGGTGGCGGTAATACGAGCGGAGATAGCGAACCGGCAGCGCAGTAAAGCCCCAATTTAGTGCCCGTTGTTAGTTACAAGAGGACAAGACCGCGTTGTTAGAGGCGCCCGGAACACAGAGAAACCCGAAATCATATATTATGAATATTAAGCTGCAGCAGCATAGCAAAAGGAGAAAAGAAATGGGAAAGTATTTTGGAACTGACGGTGTGCGCGGAGTAGCCAACCGTGAATTGACAGCGGAGATGGCCTATAGCATCGGCCGCTGCGGAGGATATGTGCTTACCGCCAACGTGGAGAAACCTAAGGTGGTTATCGGAATGGATACGCGGATATCGGGTCCGCTGCTGGAGTCGGCGCTTGTAGCCGGTATGCTGTCAATCGGTGCGGAAGTTATCCGTCTTGGAGTTGTGACGACGCCTGCCGTCGCCTATATTACGCGCCTCTTGAAGGCGGATGCGGGCGTTATGATTTCGGCGTCCCACAATCCCGTAGAGGATAACGGCATTAAGTTCTTCGGCGGCGATGGCTTTAAACTGTCGGATGAGACGGAACTGCGCATCGAAGAATTGATGGATGCCAAGACCGATGAGCTTCCGCGGCCTGTAGGCTCGGGCCTGGGTACTGTGAGAGAGGATTTTGAGTCTAAGTATCTTTATTTGGATTTCTTAAAGACGACGATTTCGCACAGCTTCAAGGGCCTTAAGGTTGTTCTGGACTGCGCTCATGGCGCGGCATACGAACTGGCTCCGAAACTGTTCCGGGAGCTTGGCGCTGAAGTAATTGCTATCGGTGCGGAACCGGACGGACTGAATATTAATGACGGCTTCGGCTCTACGCACCCCCAGAAGCTGCGTGAGGAAGTGCTGCGTCTTGGCGCGGATTTGGGACTTGCCTTTGATGGCGACGCCGACCGCCTGATCGCTATTGACGACCGGGGCGAAGAAGTCGACGGCGACTTTATTCTGTGTATTTGCGGCAACGCGATGAACCGTGCGGGCAAGCTGAAGGATGGAACGATTGTCTCGACGGTGATGAGCAACATCGGCTTTTACAAGGCTGCTGAGAAGCTGTCCCTCAAGACGGCGAAGACGGCAGTGGGAGACCGCTACGTTATGGAAGAAATGCGCCGCGGCGGCTACAATCTGGGCGGCGAGCAGTCGGGCCATGTTATTTTCCTCGACTATAATACAACCGGCGACGGTATTTTGACCGCTATTCAATTGGTGGATACATTGATGGCTTCCGGCAAAAAGCTCAGCGAGATGAAGTCAATGATGACCAAATACCCTCAGGTCCTTGTCAATGTGCGCGTGCAGGATAAGAAAAATTATCCGAATAATTCCGCCATTGAAGCGGCCATAATGGAGATCGAAGACAAGCTGGGCAGCAACGGCCGGGTGCTCGTTCGTCCGTCCGGAACCGAGCCGCTGATTCGTGTGATGGCCGAAGGCCCGGTCAAGGAAGATTTGGATCTGTTTGTGGGACAGATTGTTGAAGTTGTGCAGCGAGAGCTGGTATAGAAGCCGGTTCCGTGACAAGTGGATTGAGATAACGTTTGATTAGATGTCTTTGCGATAAAGACTTTGTATTATTAAATTCGCCTTTGCGGCATACACTGTGCAGGGGCGGATTTTTCTGTAAATTTCAGGGGACTCTTCAATTATGGCTGATTGGTTAATTCATTTGCAAAAGCGGGATGACGTGCATATAATAGACTATGTTCATTATTCAAGAAGGAAAGCGGGGATCGTGAGGTTAAACCACTTAAGCGCCAGAGCTTGAACCTGCGCGGGGGAGAAGGAACAGCGTTAAGCCTGATATAGGGCAGTGCTGATTCGGATCACGGCAAACTCAAGCTGACGAGGTGGAGGTGTTCGAAATGTTCGGCGGGGACCTCCCGGTGAAGCGCCAGAGCCGTAAACGGAAACGGAAAACGAACAGGGCAACCGTTCAGACAACGTTTTTGTGGGCGCAAATCAAAAGGAACTTATTCATGGGTGTGCATCTAATGTGGAACGGAACAAATCTGCTCGTGGCAGAGGAAAAGACTGTGCATTTTCCAGAAATAAGTTGATGTGACAGGTTATTTTGTTGAGAATCGGACAACAGAATATTTGCTTTTTCTCAAGCATGCCGCACGGCACGTTTCTTTCCTCACGCCGCCTAAATTATAATCCAATGGACGGAGGAAATTATTTATGTGTGGTATCGTGGGATATATCGGCAATCAGAATTCGCAGGGGATCTTGGTCGAGGGCTTGAAAAAGCTGGAGTACCGCGGGTATGATTCGGCAGGCATCGCTGTGTTCACTAAGGACGGTCTGCAAATCGTGAAAGCACTTGGCCGCTTGGCGAACTTGGAGTCCAAATTGGAAGATTCTCCGCTGGTCGGCAGCGCCGGCATCGGTCATACCCGTTGGGCTACGCACGGCAAGCCGTCGGATGCCAATTCCCATCCGCATACGGATGAGAGCCATAAATTCTCGGTCGTTCATAACGGTATTGTCGAGAATTATCTGGAACTGAAAGAAGAACTGATGGCCGGAGGATGCCATTTTTCTTCCGAAACCGACACTGAGGTCATTTCACACCTCATCGCGCGCGAGTATGAAGGAGATATCGTCAAAGCTGTGCAAAAAGCGATCAAATTCATGCGCGGCGCGTTTGCGCTGGGTGTCCTGACCGAATACGAACCGGATAAACTGGTTGCCGTACGTCAGGCAAGCCCGCTCATTATCGGTCTTGGCGAAGGGGAGAACTTTATCGGGTCCGATATTCCGGCTCTGCTGGAATACACCCGTAATGTATATATTTTGAACGACGGCGAAATGGCCGTTCTTACAAGAGATACTGTCGAATTGATGACCATTGAGGGGAATTTTATTTCTCGGGAAATGATTACTGTCGATTGGGATGCCGTAACCGCAGAAAAAGGCGGCTTTGAGCATTTTATGCTGAAAGAAATTTACGAGCAGCCGAAGGCTTACCGTGATACGATGCTCGGCCGTATGAATCCCGAAGGAACCAAGGTGATTCTGCCGGAGCTGAAGCTCACGAATGAGCAAATCAAGAATATCAAGAACATTCAGATCGTAGCCTGCGGCACCGCTTATAACGCCGGTCTCGTCGGACGCAATCTGATCGAATCGTTGGTTCGCATTCCGGTCGAGAACGATATTGCATCGGAATACCGCTACCGTTCGCCGATCGTAACGCCGGAGACGCTGGTTATCGTAGTCAGCCAATCGGGTGAAACGGCGGATACACTGGCTGCACTGCGTGAAGGTCACGCCAATGGCGCTCATGTGCTTGCCATCACCAACGTAGTCGGCAGCTCTATTGCCCGCGAAGCGGATGATGTGCTCGTAACCTTGGCGGGACCGGAAATTGCCGTAGCTTCGACTAAAGCCTACACTTCACAGATTATCGCCTTCGGCTTGTTTGCTCTGTACCTGGCTGAAGTACGCGGCACACAGTCCGGAGCAGAAATAGCCCATATTTTGGCGGCTATGCAATCATTGCCGGAGCAGGTGGAAGCCATCCTGGAGAAGAAAGACGCCATCAAAGCATATGCTGAGCAAATCGCGAAGCATGATCACCTGTTCTACCTTGGACGCGGCGTGGACTACGCAGTTGCCCAGGAAGGCTCGCTGAAGCTGAAAGAGATCTCTTACATTCATTCCGAAGCTTATGCGGCAGGTGAATTGAAGCACGGAACTCTGGCGCTGATCGAGGAAGGCGTGCCGGTCATTGCTGTGGCAACCCAAGAAGCAGTCCTGGAGAAAACCGTCAGCAACATCAAGGAAGTGAAAGCCCGCGGCGCAGACGTGCTCGCCATCACGCACGAAGAGCATGTCACCGACCTGCTGAAATCCGTCGACCAGGCCTTTGCCATTCCGAAGACCTTGCCGATGCTGACCGCGGCCCTGTCCGTTGTCGTCCTCCAATTGCTGGCTTACTACGCTTCCCTGGCCCTTGGCCATGATGTCGATAAGCCAAGAAATCTGGCGAAGAGTGTGACGGTGGAGTAAGGGTAGTCGGAAAAATCGAACTTTTGTTCAGTGATAAAAAAGTGTGGAACCAGTAAAAAAAGTCTGGAACCAAAATGCAGACATCATGAGCTGTCCTGAATTTGCAGGATGGCTCATTTTTTTAGAATGGGGTGAAATTGATGGAAACCATTGGAGATAAGGTGAAGGCAGTTCGCTTAAAATACAATTTAAACCAAATTTCTTTTGCAGAAAAGATAGGGATTTCTCAAGGTAGGCTTAGTGAAATTGAGCAGGGAAAGACCAAACCATCAGCTGAAACCCTTAAAGAATTAAGAAAGAAATTTAATGTTGACCTAAATTGGTTATTTGACGAAGATAATTAATTTCACTTGTTTAAAGTCACTTTGTTGGATCGAATTATTTTAACCGTGTTGGAGTAAATTGAGGGTTGATGGTCATGCTACCTTCCATTTATAGAGGTAATATAGGATTTTAAAACACTAATGGAAATATAGTATATTACTAGTTGTGGATCTTGGGACGATCCTATTGATTCATTACAATAAAGATTTTGTTTTGAATGAAAAAATTACAATAAAGATTTATTCTATAACTAAAACTACAATTTTGAAAAACACGGGCCGTCCTGCATTTTGGACTGCTTAATTTTTTGAATGGGGTGAAAACGAATTCAGCTAAAAGATTGATGACGCTCCAGAAGATGGTACCCAATGATTATCAAACTGAAAATAACAAATAAGAAAAGCTGCCAATCAGGCTGCTTTTCTTATTTGGCGTGCCCCGAGGCACGCATCTTCTAATCGGTGAAAGTTCGTCACGGGAGGGGCCAAGCCCCCGTATAGCTATGGTACTTGCGCATAGCGAAAGCGGTGGGTAAAAGCGTATCGACGGGAGTACCGGTCAGTGACCGGGCGAGCAACCTGCCAGGTTGTAACAAGAAGTGAATCCTGCCGCGTCGATAAAACTTTGCTCAGAGTAATACTTTACTAATCACTTCTTGTCCGAAAACTTTTGGATAATCGTGTGAATGTAAGCCTTAATAACCTCTGGGCCACTATGGCTAATGCGTTTGATGTTCTTCTCACTTACTAAGCCATTTAATGTAGTACCTTTTATTGAGTTTATTAATTTGATCCTTTGCCTTACAGGTTCCAGATTAATATGGTTTGGATTAAGGGGATCGTAAATTAGCTTTTTAGATTTTTCCAGCTCAATAATTTCCTTAGCGAAATCATATACATTGTAATAAAACCCCGAGGTTCGTGCCATTATACGGTAATATCGTATTGTGATTTTCCTTGCCTCGTCATTGCTATAACCCAAACGTTCGAGTTCTTTTATAACTGCTATAATATATCTCTTTCTTGATTCTATTTTATTATTAGGTCTTTTAATAGATATTGCCCCCCTTCTAATTAGTATGAAGGTGAAGAAGCATAAGAGTGCTACTTCTATATTACCGTGCATGCTTAGTTCATGTGTTTTTTACTTTAATACTAGAGATTTTGAAAAGGAAGTTCATGAAATACATAAAGCATTCCTTAGAAAATATAATCCGGATGATCCAAATCAAGTTTATATAGGATATTTAAAAAAGTAAAAATACTGTATTGTAATAAATTAAATAAAATCATTGGGATTCTATGTATGAAATATCCGAAAACGGATAATTATTATAGATGTAATCAAAAGTTGTGTCTCCATTTGAATGATGGGAATTTTCTAATTTAGCCATCATTATATTCTGGTCTCTCGGCGGACCTGCTGAAGCCTATTAATTGTTAGTTGCACCAATTCAGAGATGTGTTGTCTATCCTCAAAGGATAATATTTCCTCATTAACAGACAGATCAATTCCTGAGTTCAATAATTTAATTAAATCCCAACTGGCTACATTGATGAAAGAGTAATCTATCATCGGGAATAAGTGTAATTGCCCGAAAGGATCGCGATATTGAGGGTCAGGAAATTCACTTAAACCAAGTAAGAAATCTGTAGTTACATGAAAAACTGTAGCCAACAATATGATTTGCTTGTAGTCAGGGTTTGCAACTCCTCGTTCCCAATTAGAGATGACATGCTTAGTTGTATCGATCTTCTGAGCAAGTGTCTCCTGAGTCCAATCCATATGAATTCTTCTCTGTTTAATTTTATCTCCAATAATGGACATTAATAAACCCACCTTGTGTTTTTCTCTGCCATATAATATCAAAGAATATTTACTAAGTAAAATTTTTTGAATAAATCTCTTGACAGACAAATAAGATTTGATTAAATTTGACATGAAGTCAAATAATATTCTACTCATTTATAGCAAAATGTTAAATATTATTCAACTTATGGAGGCGTTAATTTGGGGAAAAGACGAACAGTTACTACTGCGTTATCAATTGCAAGAAGAATTCGTGAGGGGAGAGGTGAAGGTCATTTCGCTGCCTATAAACCTTGGCTAACTATTCATGATGTCCCTTCAACCGGGGTTGTAACACGGATTCTCGGTTGGAAGAGTGGACGTCTTCATCATTATCTGTCAGAGCACCTAGAGCTAGCACATCACTATCAATTGGAGTGGGCAGAGAATGTTCTTGATATCCGAGAACAGTTTCCATTACTGCCATTAGAGAGGACACTATTCATTGCACAGAAGCTAGGTATAAAACATCCTGTGGATCCAAAAACGAAATACCCAATTGTAATGACTACCGATATGTTACTAACGATTAAAAAGGGGGATGATATCAGATTTGTTGCACATTCCATTAAACCGTTAAACAAGTTAAAAAAACGCGTCGTTGAAAAACTACAAATTGAAAAGCAATTTTTCAAAGAACAAAGAACCGACTGGTCGCTGATCACTGAAAAACAAATTAATTATGACCTTGTACGAAATGTGGAATGGCTTCATTCGGCACGATCATTTGCTGGACATATGCACATTACATCCGATCTCGTAAAGCATCTTGAACCGCCACTCTTAAAAGCGATTTCTCAAAGTGATTTACCTCTAACCGATGTCACGATGGAACAAGATTTGAAGCATGGACTACCCAAGGGCACTTGCATTCAGATTGTAAGGCACTTGATCGCTAATCGTTATTGGATTGTAGATATGACAGAGCGAATTCTACCAACAATGGAGCCGCTTAAAATTATCGGTTTACTATATCACAAAGGAGGTATGAAATGAACGTATTTATCAACAATGTCTTTAAGCGTGAGAAGGAAGGAAAGCCCCTTGAGTGTGAGCGGGTGCTTTGGATTCACACAGAAAAAGATACGGTTATTACTATCTCCATTATCAACGATAAAGCTCTCCCTCAATACAAAACCCTCTCAAGTTTAAAAAATGAGTTGGAATCCGGGCAGTTGATTAAATTGCAGTACGATCCTTATGCCAAGTTCATGGTGCCTGAGGACAAACTTAGGAAAAATGAAATTAAGATTAGAGACCAAGCATGGGTATGCATTAAAGATATCGTAGAATTAGAGCCAAACATATACGATTCAAAAGAACGGTACCAGATCATTAAGGAAGTTTGTAAGCGAACGGGAAAAGGCAAGAAGTTCATTTATAAATACCTTCGATATTATTGGATGGGGGGAAAAAAAGAAAATGCCTTGCTCCCTCGATTCCGGAAGTGTGGAGGCCCTGGAAAGAGTAAGAATCCTAAGGGGAAAATGGGTCGGCCACGAATAACAGCAACAGTAGATCCTGAGCTATCAGGAGTTCTGGTTAATAGCGAAATCCGACATATTTTTGATGAGTATATTCGAGATGTATACTTAAAGGTCGACCGGCGTGATTCGGTCAGATTTACCTATGTTGAGATGCTCAAGGGACGCTTTGGAGTCGAAACTAAAATTGTTCGAGGAGCAGAAGTACCTGTTATCCTTCCCGATCATAAAATCCCTAGTATCGCTCAGCTCAGGTATCATATTAGAACCCGATATACAAGACAAAAAAGATTGATGAGCCGAGAGGGGAAAGTTGCTTTCGATCGGGATTTTAGACCATTGCTAGGTTCAGAAACAAGGCGTGCAACAGGACCAGGTCAAATTTTTGAAATAGATGCTACGATTGCTGATGTTTACCTTGTGAGTTCTGATGATGTTAATCAAATTATCGGAAGACCTGTAGTCTATATCGTGGTGGATGTATTTACCCACATAGTAACTGGACTATATGTTGGTTTGGAGGGACCGTCTTGGTTAGGTGCTATGATGGCCATTGAGAATACCGTAGTGAATAAGGTAGAGTTTTGTGCGGAATATGGAATTGAAATCACGGAAGACGAGTGGCCGTGTCATCATATGCCTCAACATTTTTATGCTGATCGTGGAGAAATGGAAAGTAAAAATGCCGACTCTCTGGGAAGAGCCTTGGGAATCAAATTAAAAAATGCTCCTCCATACCGTGCTGATTTGAAAGGGATTGTTGAACAGCAGTTTCGAACATTAAACCTAACACTTCAACCTTGGATGCCAGGCGCAGTTAAGAAAGAATACCAAAAAAGGGGAGGCCCCGACTATGTACTCGATGCAAAACTGACGTTAAAGGACTTCACCAAGATGGTCATTGAATTGATTTTGCATCGAAATAACTACCACTACATGGAACACTATCCGTTGGACAAAGCGATGTCAAAAGACCATGTAAAACCTATCGCGAGAGATTTATGGAATTGGGGAATTCAACGGGATCATTTTTTACATGAAGTGCACCCTGATATTGTTCGTCTAAATGTACTTCCCGAGGATGAGGTAACGGTAAGCAGTGAAGGGATCAAATTCGAAGGCATGTACTATTGGTGCAATGAATTGGTGGATCAAGGGTGGTTTGTTCAAGGAAAGTCCACTAAAACGGTCATCGCTTACGACAGGCGAAATATGAACCATGTGTACATTAAATTGCACGACGGGAAAGGATTTATTAAGTGTTATCTCTTAGAGAAGTCTTCGCGATTTCAGAACCTGAGCTTGGAAGAAGTGAAGATGAAGAGATTCGAGGAGAAACTTCAAAAGAGCCTATATCAAACTACGAGGAACCAACAGGATGTAGAACTGAGTACCCGACTAGAGTTGATCAAAAAGCAGGCAGAAGAAAGAGTTAATGACGAGAGAGATCATGCACTTACAAAAACTGAACGTAAGGCGGAAATTCGAGCCAATCGGATAGAAGAACGTAATAAGCTCCGCAAGATACAGAGCTTTGAGCTAAATAAATCTGAAAACAAAAATAATAATGATGTTATCACAATTGAAGACACAGATGACAGTGAGGGCTCTTTTTCGCCAAGATCTAAGCTCGAATTCTTATCAAAAATCAGAAAGGAAGGCTAATTATGGATCAAATAACAAATCTGGAGGCAATGTATCACTATACCCCAAGTCTTATTGGTCGTCAGGTTGAGGCTGAATATTTACCACAAGTAATTACTGGATACAAAGATAATCCCTTTATCGAAGCCCTGCCACCAATTTTCGAAGAAGAGTACGTGGCCTCTAAAATAGCAAGGTTCCCAGATCATAAAGAGGAGCAGCGTAAGCTCGGCAAACAAACAAGGCTCCATCTAATCCAACAAATTTCTGATTATGTTGAACCTTTACCTTCACACCTACTAGTAGAACAGCGGCTATCAAGATTGATGCGGCATGGGTACAAAGCGAGAAATCCTTTAACACGGGAATCAGTAAAACAGTTCCATATTGGCTTTCAGAACATTCTCCAGTCCGGAATTAATCAAGAAGGAGTCAACCTGGCTGGCATTCGCTCGACGGCATCGGGATTTGCTATTCTCGGCGTTAGCGGCCAAGGAAAAACGACCGCTATTGAGAGCTCATTGCTTCTTTACCCACAGGTTATCCACCATTCGACATACAAAGGGCAACCATTTATAAGGAAACAGCTAGTTTGGCTTAAACTCAACTGTCCCCACGACGGTTCTCTTAAGGGTTTATGCTTCAACTTTCTGCAAGCTGTTGATTCCGTGTTAGAGACAAACTATTTTCGGAAGTTCGTCTCAAAAGGCTCTTCTGTTGACATGCTCCTACCTGTAATGGCCCATATTGCAACTCTTCATGGACTAGGCGCACTCGTTATTGATGAGATCCAGAACCTCAGTTTTATGAAAAGCGGCGGTGCTGAAAGAATGCTTAATTACTTCACTCAGCTGATTAATACAATCGGTGTGCCCGTTATTCTGATTGGAACCTTTAAAGCAATGAAGCTGTTATCCGGGTCATTTAGTCAGGCAAGAAGGAGTACCGGTCAAGGTGATATGATAATGGATCGATTAATCGAGGGTGAAGAATGGGATTACTTCATTCAGCGATTGTGGAAATATCAGTGGACAAGTTCGAATGTAAAGCTCTCTGACGCATTGAAATGTGAAGTGTATGAGTTATCCCAGGGGATTGTCGATATCGCGGTTAAACTTTATATGCTTGCCCAGTGGGAAGTTATCATGTATGGAGAGGATAAAGAACGAATTACGATAGGTGTACTTCGAGATGTTGCGAACCGGCATATGCAGCTAGTACAGCCTTTGCTCAAAATATTAAAGCGAAATGATCCCTCCGCAAAATTACTGGTTGATGACTTATACCCTCAGTGGGATGTATTAGACCAGTTCCTGAGAAATGCAGAAGAGAAAGTGAATGTTCAAGGAGAGATGCGTTCAAAACTTATGAGGGACGGAAATATCGAACTTGATCAGGGGAGATACCTGGAATTGGTAAAAACGGCTATCGATTTTGGAGTTTCCGCTAAAAAAGCTGAGGAGTTGGCGAAACGTGTTTTACTGAAGAATGAAACGGAGAGTGACTTGATTCAATTGAGAAAAGAAGTTATCCATGAAATTGAGTTAAGCACCGCTGTGGCGAATATTCAAAATATAACTCCGGAAAGTAAAACAGGGAATACAGAGAAGAAACAACGGAGCAAAAAAATGACCAGAAAGAAGGCAACTGGCATTCAAGACGTGGATGATCTGAGAAATGCGGTTACAAGTAGCGTCGCAAAAAGCGATGAAATTTATGAAAATCTTGTTGAGCTTGGTATGATTCCGTCTGAAAAAGATTTGTCAAATCTAATTATCTAATTCTGTACTAAAAGAAGGGGAGAAAGGGAAAACTACTAATAGATATCATGAAAAGGAATGATTCTATTGGTAGCACATTTCCCTTCTTTATACCCTGATGAACTGCTTTACAGCGGGATTGCGCGATATCATCAAATGTCCGGGAATACTTCGCAAAAACAGACCGTCAAAGAACTGTTTGGAGATCGTCTTGTTTGCGCTACGGTTGATTTACCCAGCCATCTCAGGTATTTGTCGGAGCGATTAGGGTCAGTGTTTAAAGTTAATGATCTCATCATGAAACACACTTTATATCCATACTACAGAGCGTTTATTCCACAAGTTAAAGCAAGAAAAATATACGAATTAATGAGTGAGGGGGCCTCACAAGGAGAAGTTCATGCTTTATTAGGAATACCGGCTAGCCTGATAAAATTGCCAAGTTACTTAAAATACTGCAGAGTTTGCTATGAAGAGGATTTTTCAACATACTATGAACCTTATTGGCATCGTTCTCACCAGGTCCCCGGAGTTTGTATATGTCCAATTCATAAAGAAGCTTTAATAGAATCAACTGTATCATATACGACTCGAGAGAAGAAATTTGAGTTCACTTCATTAGTTAGTTTGGAAAAAGATACTGCGATCAACTTATGCGTTCAACCAGACTTTCTGAATCAATATGCAATGGTCGCCGAGAGGTCATATGAATTGTTGCAGTCTGTAAACCTGGATACGATTTATTCTTCGATCAGTAAAACGGACCTTCATGAAAAGGAGTATTTAACAGGGCTGGGGCGGATTCGTTTTCTGAAGTTGATTCAAGACTTCAATGCTTATTATTCTCAAGAATTTCTAAAACATTTGCAATGCGCAGTAGATGATCAATGTGAAACATGGCTACACAAAATGATTCGAGGTAATGACTTAATATTTCACCCCCTTCGCCACATATTGCTGGCTGATTTCATGGGTAAGAACCTAATTTTAGGGTCGACGACTGGTATTGAAGAAATGGAGATGAATCAAGGAAAGTGGCAAGAAAATAATCGTCATGAGAGAACAAGTGCTAGGCGATCCAGAACACCATTTCATGATTGGAAAAAGCGAGATATGGTTACTTTGACTGAGGTAAGGGAAGTTACTAAGAGGATAAAATCACAAAAACTGAAACCGCAGCGAATTTCTCTCGCAACGGTTTCAAAAAACCTTAATAAAACAAAAGTACCGTTCGTTCTGGAAAAGTGTTTACATAAACTCCCTAAAACGAAAAGATTCTTGGAAAAAGAGATTGAAACCACGGAGCAATTCCAGATTCGGCGCCTAGAACTTGCTGCTGCTCGAATCGCTAAAGAGGAGACAAAAATTGAAGGATGGCGCCTTCTTAAAGCAGCGGGGTTAAATTCACCACTACGTGAATCTGTTGTTGAAAAGTTTAAAAACCTAATCTTATATTAGGTCAATATGGAGGTTTCAATTTTAAAACAAAAAAAGGAGAATGCTCATAATATGAATACTGGTAAATTGAGTTTTTTTCCAACTCCTTATCCGGATGAAGACTTTCGAAGTATTATTCATCGGTATCACCTAAGATCTATAAATATGGAATTACATGAGTCAAAACTTGAGTTGTTAGGGTTGTGGTCATCCAGAAATACTGATTTCCCTCATAATTTGGCTCATTTATTAAAACAGTTGCCTCAAAATTCTAGGGCAAATGCAGAGACATTCATTAATAATCACACGCTGTTTCCTCTGTTTAGGCCATTTTTAAGCAAAGCACGGCTTCACAATGTTAGAGAAGACATGTTGTATGGGGCGACGACAACGGGGGCGAATTTTGCCGGAAGATTAGCTAGAAACAATATATCACATTTAATACGGTATTGCCCAAGATGTTTAATCCAAGATTACGAGAAGTATGGCGAAGTATATGTTCATCGAATTCATCAACTTAAATTTTTTAACGTATGTCCTTCGCATGGAACATACCTCATAACCCATTGTCCGGAATGCTCTGGATGCTTGAGTGAAAATAAGGCAATGTCTCTTCTTTCCGCTCCAATTTGTCCAAGAGGACATAAGATTAAAATACAGTCAACTGAGATAAAAAATGTTGATAATATAACAGAAATTTATTCGGATATTCAGTATCTATTAAACAACCCCATAAAAATAGAGCGAGAAAATGTTACAGGAAAATTACGAGAAGCTTGTTGGGAGCATGGTTACTACACATATTCCGGTCGTCTTACTACGAAGCTAGGCACTGACTTTTTGTTGAAATATTCTGAGGAAGTATTAACCAAGCTTGGACTGTCGAAGAGTAAAATATTATCAACTAAAATTTGGAGAGAGATGATTGGAGAAAATGATCGCCTAACAAGTATTGTTCTATATATTTTAATGATGCGAATATTTTCCCCAAGCATAGAAGATTTTTTTGAAAGAAAGAATGTTTGCATAAGCAATCCAATTCCTTTTGGTAATGGACCGTGGAGATGTATGAATAAACTTTGTGATAATTATCAAAACGACTCTTTTTTGAAGATAAATCGCTCAGATATAATATCTAGCATTCATTATATTCATTTTTTTTGTTCGAAATGCCAAATGGAATTTACTGCACGTTGGGATTGGAAAAACCGAAGAATTAAAGATGTTTCAATAAGACACATGGGAAAAGAGTGGGAGAACAAAGTCCTTGAACTCTATATTGAAGGTTTAAGTAATACTAAGATTGCAGCAAAAGTTTATTCATCGACAAACCTAGTAAGAATTTGTTTAATAAAGCAACTTGGACAATATTATAACAATGAGAAAAATACTGAAGAGCACAAGGAAGTTCTTAAACAAGTTATAGAGGCACGGAATAGGGTTGCCACGGCAAGCGAAGAAGAAGGATTAATAATAAAATATCGAGAGATGGTTCTAAATACTCTTAAAGAAGCCCCGTTTTTACCACGGAGCCAAATCAGCAAAAAGCTCGGAAGATATTATACAATATTAATGAGATATGACCGAAATTGGCTCAACGAAATTTTACCCAGCAAGAAAAAACCTCCAAATAAACTGAATTATGAGCTTGTTGACCAAGATCTAAGTATAAAAGTTCGGGCAGTAGCAGAACGACTACGTATTAGTAATCCTCCGACTCAAATAAAGAAATACTCAATACTCAATGTATTAGAGTCTTACGAGAAACACCGTATACTCAAACACGGATCGAATCTACCCCAAACAACAAGTATGATTGAAAAGTACATGGAAACAAAGGAAGACTATTTAATTAGACATGTACCTAGTATTGTGTCTCAGTTAAAGGCATCAGGATACCGTAATCCTACGTTTCAAAGTATTGTTGCTTTTCGGAGATCTTATCGTAATCTACCTGAAAGAACACAGGAAAAAATAAAGGCGAAGTTACTTCAATCTGTTGATTAGATTTTATAGAAAGTAGAAAAGCAAAGGGATTGCAAAACCCTTTGCTTTTAATATATCGGGGAAATTGCAAGTGTTCTATACCTCCAGGTTTAAGGCTACTGGGATTCACGAATTCTGCTATTAGAGAATATTTACAACCTAAGAGGCTTGGAAATGGATAAAGATGGATTCAGTGGTTTAAACACAATTTTTCCTCCTCTGAAAATTCTTTCTCCGCGGATATCGGCGCTACTGGGTAAAAATAGAGGAACAATCATCCTCATTAGGTTTGGTGAAAGCTCGAATGAGCTCCTTATTCGGCCTGGTACCTTGGGTGAACGTGTATGTCGTTACCCGAGCGTATGGCGGATCCGAGCAGGGCGGCTGGTACTACCGAAAATATGTATGCGAGAAAAGCGTTCAGGTGTGGCTCTGGGATGCGGAAGTCACGGCAGCCCGGTTGCTCCGGACCTATGAAGGCTTAGCCTGGGGAATCCTGTGTGCCGAAGCCGCAGGACAGGAAGTCTCTGTCCGGATTGAGTCCAGCAAGGCCGAGATACAATCTCAGGGACATCCAGAGTATGACCCGGAAATTGTGGTCAAAAGCGTTTTGACTCAAACGAAGCCAGCTAATGTCATTTCACTTGCATCCAGACGAAGAATAAAAGAATTGGAAGCCGAGGCACGCTCGATATCCAAAGGCTCCTATCGGTTTGTCCGGACGGCCCGGCAGGACGAAGAGCCATGCGAAAGATGTGAAGGAAATGGGAGAACGCCCTACACCCATATCAAAGGGGGCATTTGCTTCCTTTGCGGCGGCGACGGGAAAAAGAGTTCAGCGAAAGAGCCAATGGAGGGTAAAACACATGTTGAGTAATTTACAAACCATGATTAATGAACTGAAGATGATGCAAATGGAGCTGCTGATAGGTATTGTCAGCGATGAGGTGAAGGAAGCTCGGGGAACCGCTAATTGGAGATATTACTTGCACCAAATGAACCCGGTTCACCTGGAGATTGAGGAGGCTGTTCACCCGCTTCTTCATTCGATTTTGCAGGAAACGCCACTAATGAGTGATCGGCTCCAAAGCAAAGAGACGCTTGATTCGAAGGATTGGATTTGGGCATTTCAAGTGGTTATTTCAGATCTTGAAAATCAGCAGCGAGATTGTGTCTTGAACCATGTCAAAAAAGAGACTCAAGGGCAACTGGAGTTGTCCGGGTTCATCCGGCGTAACCAGATGGATCTTCCTCTGGTCACACCGATCGATTATCGGTTATCGATGATTGATGACCAGTTGAACCTCTTGCGGCGACTGCAAAAAGAGATCCCAATTCACGAAAACCCAAACATAGCTGAAGGAGTAGATCAAGGTTCTTCAAAAACCATTTTACAAAATCTGCGTATGGGATGGGGCCAAGAGGGGAAAAACTTCTTGACTCCAACTTGGAGCGCTGGATATTGACCTTGACGACCTGCATAATCACTTACCTGCATTTGCGTTCCCAGCTGCTCATGGATTTTGCGGGAGAGATGCTTAACCACGCGCTGAACACGGAAAACACCGTGCCAATGCCGTTCCGAATGGACTCTCTTCAATGCAGAAATGAACGACGGGCGCTGCCGGGGGGGGGTACGGAAAATCTGTTAAAGGGATTCTGAATGGACAGCCGATAGGCTTTCATTAAATATCAAATATACCTAAGGAGGGAGCCGAGTTACGCCCTCCTTGGGCGGCCGGCGAAAAAAATGGATAATCAACAATTTGAAAAAGTAAGAAAAGAACTTTTAGTTCAATTGACAAAAGAGAAAATGAAACGGGCACGTATGATGTGTGAGCCGCAAATTCAAAAGTTCGAGCGACTATCTCCTTCGGAAAGGGATCATACCATCCCGAATAAAATGGCTATCGTACCTCAGCAATCCTCGACAGGAGTCTTTTGGGTGGTATACTTCGAAGATTTACATTTGGCAACTTCAGCAAGGTTAGAAATGGCGATTTGCAAAGCAGCCATCGTCGTCAACGACACCATTACGGTTAAGCTGAATCAAATGGAAGGATAGGTGTTTCTAAAATGGAGATGATTGTGGAGCGGGCTGAAATTAAGTTAAAGAGGAATCCTTGGATGAAGAAAATGAAGCGTCCCATTTTTACTGATGGCACGCGTCTCTATATTCCAGACAACGGAATCCAAAGTATCAAGATCGAAGGAAGGAATTACAGAGAAGTAAAGAAAATATTTGATTTTTGGTACCTCATTTGAACTTTAAGACTAGAAGTGTCCGTCTCTAAAAAAGGGAAGCTCATTGCGAGCTTCCCAGGCTGTCGAGAAAGTCTCGACAGCTATTTTTAAGTTCTGATAATTTCACACGACACCGCGTTAATGTTGTATAATATAGGTAACACATATTTTAGAACGGATGGTGTTCTTTATGCTGCGATCTAACCGGGAAAAACAACAATCTTACGAATTCGTTTCTATCGAAGATTTGGTGCCTCAGGATCATCTGCTCCGCAAAGTGGATCAACATATCGATTTCTCTTTTATTGATGAAAAGGTCCGTCCTCTGTACTGCGCGGATAACGGGCGGCCGGCGATTGATCCGGTAGTACTGTTCAAGATGATTTTTCTCGGTTATTTC
This sequence comes from Paenibacillus sophorae, assembly GCF_018966525.1. Taxonomy (NCBI): domain Bacteria; kingdom Bacillati; phylum Bacillota; class Bacilli; order Caryophanales; family Paenibacillaceae; genus Paenibacillus; species Paenibacillus sophorae. The sequence continues at coordinate 5,772,753 of NZ_CP076607.1, read as the reverse complement.
TACGGCATTCGTTCCGAACGTCAATTGGAACGGGAGATTCAGACTAATCTGGCGTACCGTTGGTTTTTGGGACTCGGACTGACCGACAAAGTGCCGGACCACACGACCATTAGTTGGAACCGGCGAACCCGGTTTAAGGATACGAGCATTTTTCAGGATATTTTTGATGAGATTGTTTTGCAGGCCATCTCGCACCGGATGGTGGGCGGCCGCGTCCTAATTACCGACTCGACTCACATCAAGGCGAACGCGAATAAACACCAGTACACTAAGCAGCAAGTACTGCAAAACACGAAAGATTATATCGGTGAACTCAATGCCGCCGTGGCGGAAGACCGGAAGGAAAACGGAAAAAAGCGCTAAAACCGAGAGAGGAAGTGACCGAGGAAAAGGAAATTAAAGTGAGCAAGACTGACCCAGACAGCGGGTATATGATTCGGGACGGCAAACCGGAAGGCTTCTTTTACTTGGACCACCGCACGGTGGATATGAAATTCAATATGATTACGGATGTGCATGTCACGCCGGGAAATGTCCATGATTCGGTTCCTTATTTGTCGCGTTTGGACCGGCAAAGAGAACGGTTTGGTTTTAAAGTCGAGGCTGTAGCGCTGGATTCGGGTTATTTGACGACACCGATTTGTAGAGGTCTGAAAAGTCGAAAAATTTTTGCGGTGATTGCTCACCGGAGATTTCATCCCAAGCAAGGACTGTTTCCGAAATGGAAGTTTACGTTTAACGCAGAGCGCAATCTGTACGTCTGCCCGGCGAGTCACGAACTGGTCTACCGTACAACGGACCGGAAAGGATACCGGCAGTATGCTTCTGATCCGGAGCACTGCAAGGCCTGTCCGCTGCTCGAAAAGTGTACGCATTCCCGAAACCACCGCAAGGTGGTGACCCGACATGTTTGGGAGGACAGCAAGGAGTGGGTACGGAACAACCGGCTGAGCCGGGACGGCAAACAGCTGTACCGCAAACGAAAAGAAACGATTGAGCGAAGCTTCGCGGACGCCAAAGAGCTCCATGGGTTTCGCTATTGCCGTTTGCGCGGGCTGGCCAACGTCAAGGAACAGGCCTTGATGACAGCAGCCGTACAGAACATGAAGAAGATGGCGATCCACCTGGATCGCCTGGAAAAGCGGGGGTAACCCCCTCGATTTTCACTTCTTCGCGTCCTAAAACAAAAAGAGAAACCCAGGGTCTTTGAGGAAGACCGGGTTTCTCGACAAGCTGGGAAGCTCATTGCGAGCTTCCCTTTTCCTTGTGCGCCATGCATGGCGCGTAACTAGGCGGTGAAAGTCCGCTATGGGGGCTTGCAGTTGCCAACCATTAGCCAAGAGCAAGGGTGTCCGCCGCGAGGTGGAATCTGAAGGAAGCTGGCGGCAAAGTTCCGACCCGAAGGAACACGAATCACATCAGGCATCCAAAGTGGGATGAGTCTGCAAGACAAGGCAAAATCCAATAAACTGCACGGACACGAGGATGTAAATGCGGCGGGTACATGGGATGAAAGTTACGCGTCTTACCGTGGGAGGTCTCATGGACGTGAGGAGATGAACTTCGAACCACGGTTGAAACAAGATTTATCATGAGAAGTCAGCAGAAGCCATACTACCTTGAGCCTTCGACGGCTCGAGGGAAGGGCTGAACCTTAGGAGGTGAGCGTCAATGAAAGTTACCGAAGCAGGAGCAAAGGGCAGCCAACTTCCAAAGGAAGGCTCGCCGCAGAAGGATAGTGCGGAACACGAAGGATATGCGGGAGTGCACATTTCTGAGAGGATAACCGAAACCGACGACACCAACGCAAACGAATCGAGGGAAGGGTTGCTTGAGAAGATTCTGAGCAAAGACAACTTGAACGAAGCGTTCAAGAGAGTTAAAGCCAATAAGGGTTCGCACGGAACCGACAGGATGGGTGTGGCTGAACTTCTACAATATCTCAAAGACAACGGCGAAACGATCAGGCAGCAAATCCTGGACGGTAAATACCGTCCGAATCCCGTTCGAAGGGTGGAGATCCCGAAAGAGAACGGAAAGAAGAGAAATCTGGGTATCCCAACGGTGGTCGATCGAGTCATTCAACAGGCGATCGCCCAAGTGCTTACGCGGATCTATGAACAACAGTTTTCGGACAACAGCTACGGTTTCCGTCCCAAACGAAGTGCCCATCAAGCGATAAGGCGTAGCCAGCAATATATTCAGGAAGGCTATCGCTATGTCGTGGATATGGACTTGGAGAAATATTTTGACTCCGTTAATCAAAGCAAGCTCATTGAGGTGCTTTCGAGAACGATTAAGGACGGTCGAGTCATTTCGCTGATTCATAAATACCTTCGGGCAGGGGTCGTAGTGAAGCACGAGTTCGAGGAAACGGAAATCGGCGTACCGCAGGGAGGGAACCTGAGTCCCATTCTCAGTAACATTATGCTGAATGAATTGGACAAGGAACTGGAAAAGAGAGGACACAAATTCGTGCGTTATGCGGACGACCTACTCATCTTCAGCAAGAGCAGACGAAGTGCGGAGCGGAGATTGACCCACATTCTCCCATTCATCGAGAAGAAACTGTTCTTAAAAGTAAATCGGGAGAAGACCATAGTGGACCTGGCCACCGGGTGAAGTTTCTGGGGTTCTCATTCTACATTCATCGGGGGCAGGCGAAAATCCGCATTCATCCGAAATCCATCGCCAAAATGAAGAGGAAAGTAAAGGAACTGACCGCAAGAAGCAATGGGACGAAGAATGCGGAGAGAGCCGAAAGGCTCAGACGCTACATCATCGGATGGGTCAACTACTTCAAGGTTGCGGACATGAAGTCCCTGCTTCAAACGACGGATGAGTGGATGAGAAGGCGGATCCGCATGATCTACTGGAAACAGTGGAAGCGAGTAAAGACCAGATTCGAGAAGCTGGCTGCGCTTGGAGTTCCGAAGTACAAGGCGTGGGAGTACGCAAACACAAGAAAGAGCTACTGGAGATCATCCAATAGCCCAATCCTCTCGAAATCTCTCGATAATAACACCATCAAGAGCCTCGGATTTCTTTACTTTTTAGATTATTATCGACAAGTCACTGCGTGAGCCTAATGGAACCGCCGTATACCGAACGGTACGTCAGACTGTCTAACAATTATTAAAAAATCCTCGTTTTTTGACATGAAAATAGATGACCTTTGTCGAATCTCTACATCAAAGGAGATGAGCGTGTATGCCTTATATCGAAGGTGAAGATAGACATCAAATTCATTTACTGCCAAATACGTTGGACGACTTTGTAGAAGAAGAAAATCCTGTCCGAGTCATCGATGCTTACGTCGATAGTTTGACCCTGGAAGAATTGGGGTTTCAGGTGTATTCGGGCACCAAATCGGGGCAAAAACCTTATCGCAGGGAAGATCTTCTCAAGCTCTATCTTTACTGTTATATGAACGGCATCCGTTCCTCTCGCAAGATGGAAACCGAAACGAAAAGAAACATTGAACTGATGTGGCTAATTGGCAAGCTCCATCCGGACCACGGTACTTTATCTGCTTTCATGAAGAATAACCAAACGGCTATAAAAAAGCTGTTTAAAGAGTTCACCTTACTGTTAAAAGGTTTCGGGTTGATCGATGGTCAACTTGTCGCGATTGACGGCACAAAATTAAAGGCGAACTGCTCTAAAAAGCAACACTTTAATGCTAATATTGTCAGTAAGAAGCTAGAGTATATCGATGAAAAAATCGATGCCTATTTGCATGACTTTTTAACGGAGGACAATCGCCAAAAAAAGCAGGAAATCACGGAAAAGTTAGAGGTCTATCAAGAGAGAATGCACGAGTTGCAGGTAATTAAACAAAAACTCAAGGAAACAGGTGAAAAACAGTTTTGTGTTACCGATCCGGATGCCAAATCAATGAAAAACAACGGGAAGCATGAAGTTTGTTTCAATGTTCAAACTGCGGTGGACAGCAAGTATAAACTGATCGTGGACTGCGATACGGTCAATGATGTCAACGATCAAGGACAGCTGTCCAATATGGCGGAGAAAACAAAGCAAGTTTTCCATGATCAAAAAACTACAATTCTGGCCGATACAGGCTATTATAATTATCTTGAAATCATCGACGTTGTCGACGAAAGCACCGAACTCTTAATTAAGCCGCAAAAGGGAAAGCAAAACAAAGTGGCAAGCGGATTTGATAAAGAGAACTTTGAATATGACGCCATCAACGATAGATATATTTGCCCGTTGGGTTATGAATTACCCTTCAAATGGAATGGAAAACAAAATGGAAAAGAGTATAGACGTTACACTTGCGAAGCCTTCGATATTTGCGGACAAAAAGAGTCCTGCACGTCTGCCAAAGGCGGAAGGGCGGTAACCAGACTTAAAGACGAAGAAGTGATCGAGCAGATTACCGAAAATACACGTAGTCAAAGTAATATTTATAAGCAAAGAGCGGCAATCGTTGAGCACCCTTTCGGGACGATGAAACGTCACTTGGGCTATACATACTTTTTAACACGAGGGTTGGCATCAGTAGGCACTGAGACCAATTTGATTTGTCTTGCCTATAATTTCAAGAGACTGATCAAAATAAAGGGCGTGAAGGACCTCATACGTCTCTTCAGTGACCAAGCTCGTTCAAAATCTAATATGCACGACGTTTATTTGAGCAAAATCGCATAAACCCACGTTTTAAAGCGTGCTCAGCAATCAGTTGTTAGACAGTCTGACGTACGGTGGTGTGGAAGGTCGGCTATCCAACTAATGGATAGCCTACTATCCGATTATACTTGCCGGTGCCACTTTAAACATTAGGAAACGGAGAATGATCAATGAATCCATATTTAAGGTAAAGGCTACAGAAAGAGAAGCGATGTTTGCCCGAAAAGCCGCTGCCGGCAATCGGGTGGTCTATACGATAAAAAGCGCGAAAGCCAATGTGATCGAGAAGATCACCGAGAAATATATTAATATCCGGTCCGCTAACAGGGATGCGATACATCGAAACCCCAGATCTTCGTTACGCAGGGCGCTTACGCTATTTTTTTATCGCCGTATCGTCACGCTTAAGCAGTTGATGAAGGTCCATGCCTATTCCAGCGCTATGGCCGCCCTCATTCAATCGATCATGCTGGATATCTGCAAAGTTATGGTAACCAAAACGGGGGCAGTCCAATTGACCCTTCGAGGCCTGTTTTTATTTCAGCGGGCTTAGCCGGGCAAAAGAGGACGTCCGAATAGTTCAGGAGTATGGCGGCCGCTTTGTCTTCTGAATTGGCATCTTTTGCGTGCTCAAGAAGCGCTGATAGATTGCCAAATTAATCACGTAAAGGCTCTGCTGGAAGAGGATGAGTAGATTCGTAAAGCTTACGTGCTCAATAAACGTCTTCGCAAGTGATACAGGCACAAGAGTCTTGAAAAGCCGCAACTGAGTTCCCTAAGCTAATTCTAATCATATTGGCTATTGGCGTAACGAAACCCTTACCTATTTCTGTTTCCCTATACAAACGCTTTCACCTAAGGTCCGAATACAAAAATCAAGCTTCTGGAACGCATCGGGTATGGAACGAGAGACAGAAATATAAACTCAGATGCGCTTTAAATAATAGTTAGATTTACATAAAAGGATACGAAATGATATTTTATTAGGCCGTGGTTGAGGAAGTTCGTTTACAGTATTATGAATTTATGTTAATGTTTCTTTGGTATTATTTGAGATGATAGTATGAAAATAACTTATGCAAATCATTTCAAATTGTAGTTTATTACATAATTGTAATAAAATTACTTAAAAATTGCAATAGCCGATTGACTTTTTAGCAATGCCCCATAATTGCAGAAAATATCTTTTTAACAGGTATATCTTCTGGGTAATAGGAATTTTCCAATGTCAGCGTTACAAAAACCAAAGTTTAAATCATTGAATTACAGCGAAGAGTCCGGGGCGCCAATTATGAAAATCACCAGAATATTCAGCTCAATAATGATCCTCAAAATTCACTGGGAGCGGAGGTACTAATGAGTCAGGAAAATCATGAGAATTCGATTGCAATTGTTGGACTATCCGGATATTTTCCAAAGGCGCGAAACACACAGGAATTCTGGCAACGGCTTATTACGGAAACGGAATGCATCACCCGACTTACTGACGAGGAATTGTTGGCTGACGGAGAAGACCCGGAACTTCTAGGACATCCCAACTACGTCCGGGCAAAAGGCATCATTGATGATCCAGAAGCTTTTGATGCCGGCTTTTTCGGAATCTCCCCGGCCGAAGCGACGATGGTCGATCCGCAACACCGTCTCTTTCTCGAATGCTGCTGGAGTGCGATCGAGGATGCGGGGATGAATCTGGATACGGAATCGAGAGCGATTGGCGTATTCGGGGCCGGAGGGATGAGCACGTATCTGTTGCATAATCTCACCCAAAATCCCCGCCTGCTGCGAGAAAATGATTCGTATCAACTGATGCTTGGCAACGACAAAGATTATATTGCTACGCGCGTGTCGTTTAAGCTGAATTTGTCCGGCCCTAGCATTTCCGTACAGACGGCTTGCTCCAGTTCCCTGGTGGCTGTGCATATGGCTTGTCAAAGTTTGCTGAACGGCGAATGCGACATGGCGCTCGCCGGCGGTGCGTCGGTCAGTTTTCCACACAAGAGAGGCTACGTCTATCAGAAAGGCATGGTGCTCTCATCAGACGGACATTGCCGCCCGTTTGATGCGAAAGCCGAAGGGACGGTCGAAGGTACCGGCGTTGGCGTCGTTTTGTTGAAGCGCTTGGAAGACGCGATCGAAGACAATGACCGCATCTATTCGGTGATTCGCGGTAGTGCGATCAACAATGACGGATCGGAAAAGATCGGCTATACGGCTCCTAGCGTCGACAAGCAGGCGGCCGTGATCAGCGAAGCGTTGTACATAGCGGGTGTCGATCCGAGCGAGATTTCTTATGTAGAGGCGCACGGCACGGGGACGCCGCTCGGTGATCCAATCGAGATCACTGCTTTGACCAAAGCATTTCGGCAGCATACGGATCGTGTCGGTTATTGCGCGATCGGTTCGTTGAAAAGCAACTTGGGGCATTTAAATTCGGCTGCCGGCATTGCCGGCTTGATCAAAGTGGCGTTGTCGCTTAAAAACGAGTGCATCCCGGCGAGTCTTCATTATTCAACGCCGAATCCGAATATCGACTTTGAGCACAGCCCCTTTTTCGTTAATACGCGAATCGCTCCGTGGAAAATCGGCCAAGACACGCGTTTTGCCGGGATTAGCTCCTTTGGGATCGGAGGCACCAACGTCCATATGGTGCTATCGGAAGCGCCGACTCCTGTCAAAAGCACACCATCGCAGCGTCGCGCGCATACTTTGATGATCTCGGCCAAGACAAAAGATTCAGTCTTGCGCTACGCTTTAGAGCTTCAAAAGTTTTTGGAAACGAACAAAGATACCGATCTGGCTGACGTTGCATTTACCTTGCAAACGGGCCGCCGGGAATTCGAATATCGTCGAGCGGTTGTAGGCCGTACTGTCGAGGAAGCGATCGCGCAACTAGCCGACGGATCCCAGCGCCTTGAGGCGGCCGATCAGGCGTCGCAGATGGTTTGGATGTTCAGCGGACAAGGCTCTCAACATGTGGGAATGGCACGCGAGATCTACGCTTCCGAACCGACTTTCAGGCGCGAGTTTGATGCGTGCTGTGATATGCTGCGTCCGCACTTGGAGGGACAAGACATCAAACGTTTGATTTTCGCAGAGCCTGAAGAAGAGGAGAAAGCGGCGGCAGAATTGAGGAACACTGCCATCGCGCAACCGGCCCTCTTCGTTGTAGAGTATTCCTTGGCCCGGCTGCTGCTGTCCTGGGGGATGGAACCGGCCGCGATGCTTGGGCATAGCATCGGAGAATACGTGGCGGCGACACTGGCCGGCGTTATGTCATTGCAAGACGCGCTGGCACTGGTGACGCATCGTGGGCGTTTGATGCAAGGATTACCGAGAGGGTCGATGCTGTCAGTTGCTTTGGCGGAACACGATTTATTGCCGCGATTGAACCAGCATCTGGACCTTGATATCGCTGCGATCAACAGTAAAAGCAGCTGTGTGGTTTCCGGACCGACTACTGCGGTAGAAGCGTTCAAGGCTTCGCTTGAAGCTGAAGGCATCAGCTCGACGATGCTCCATACGTCGCACGCGTTTCACTCCGCGATGATGGAACCAATTTTGGCGTCGTTTACCGAATTGGTTCGCGGTATTCGCCTTACACCGCCTGCGAAACCGTTTCTGTCCAATGTGACGGGAACGTGGATCACGCAAGAGCAAGCCTGCTCCTCGCAGTATTGGGCCCTACACCTGCGAGAAGCTGTGCGGTTCGCTTCGATGATCGAGTTTTTGGAAGGCGAAGGCTTCACGCATTTTGTCGAGGTCGGACCTGGACAAGTACTGACCTCGTTGGCTCGGCAAACCCTAAAGAACGCTTCGGCGGTACCTGTCTTGCCGTCTGTTCGCGAGAAGCAGGGAGATGCCGCCCGCCTAATGGGAGCCCTCGGTACCTTGTGGTCGGCCGGCCTTCAGATGGACTGGTCCTCCCTTTATAACGAAGAGACCCGAGTCAAAGTAGATCTCCCGCTTTACTCGTTCGATCGGCAGACATACAGCCTGAACGCGGGCGCTTCGATGCCGGTGCGTCATGCGGAACAGGCGCCCGTTGCCAAACCGAAAGCGTACCAAGAGCGACGCAATATCAAAAATGATTATGTCGAACCGGAAAACGAACTGGAGATGATTATTGCCGAGATCTGGCAAGATCTCTTCCAGGTCAGTCCAATCGGTCGGGAAGACGATTTTTTCGAGCTTGGAGGCAACTCCCTCATGGGCATTCAACTGCTCGGACGCATTAAGTCGATTTTCAAAGTGGAAGTGTCGGTGAGTAACCTCTTTGAATCCCCAACGATCGGAAGCTTGGCATCCCAAGTTTTGGATAAGCTCGATACATTGACGGAAGAAGAGGCGGAAGAGGTACAACAAACGCTAGCGACTCTCTTGATCGGAGTGAATGAGTAATGAAAACTACGAGTGACACGGCGAAATCTCAACTTTTAAAAAAACTCATGAACCAGACTGCCCCAAAGCAGTCCGGAGAGCCTGTCGCAAAACAAGCGACGGGCGTAAATCGAGGCGACTATGAAATCGCAAGGATAGCGGACCGCCCGTACTATCCGGCTTCCTTTGCACAAAAAAGAATGTTCCTTTTGCACCAGATGGACTCACAATCGGTCGCCTACAACCTTCCGCTCGCCATGTACATTGAAGGGGAGGTTGACACTCAGCGTTTTCAAACGGCGGTGAATCAACTGGTCGAACGCCATGAGTGCCTCAGGACCGGGGTTCGCATGGTCGATCAAGAGATCGTTCAATTTACGGATCTGGACGTTTCGATTCCGATACAGTATGTGGAGGTCGAGGAAAAGGAAATCCAGGAACTGATGAAACGCTTCAGTCGTCCCTTCGATCTTGCTAAGCCGTCGCTGGCCCGCATTGCGCTGGCGGAAGTAGGCACTGACCGCCATCTTCTGCTTCTTGATGTCCACCACATCATAGCAGATGGCACCTCTCTACAAGTCATCTTGCGTGATTTGATGGCGTTCTACAATGAGGTGGTACTTCCGCCTCTGCAATTGCGATACCGGGATTATGCCGTTTGGCAAGAGCAATGGTTTGCATCGGAAGCGGTGAAAAAGCAAGAGAAGTTTTGGCTAAACATGTTTGCATCGGACGTGCCCATTCTGGATTTGCCTACCGACTTTCCGCGCCCGGACATTCTAGCCCCTGTGGGAGCTCATCATGAATTTGCTTTTTCTCGGCAAGACACGGAATCACTCAAACGTCTGGCCAAGCAATGTAGCGTGACCGATTATACACTATTTCTCGGGGTGCTCTCCATCTTGCTTGCTAAATATTCGGGACAAAACGATATCGTGGTCGGCTCTCCGATCGCCGGGCGACGCCACCCGAAGTTGCAAGAACTCGTAGGGCTGTTCGTCAACACGATTGCCCTTCGCAGCCAGCCCGAGGCTTCGAAGAAATTCGTAACATACATAAAGGAATTGCGTGAAACGGTCCATTCGGCGATTGATTCACAAGATTATCCGTTTGAGACGTTAGTCGAAAAAACGGGCGTCACCAGAAACATCAACCGCAATCCGCTTTTTGACGTCATGTTCTCAATGATCAATATGAAGAAAACCGCGTCGCAGTTCCAAGATCTGAAGATCAGTGCCTACTCGTTCGAGCGAGAAGTGGCTAACTTTGATCTTGAATTGTACATGACGGAAGAGAACAACGAAATGCAGTTCCGCTTGGAGTACAACTCCTCCTTGTTCAAAGCGGAAACCATCCAACAGATGGTGCAGCACTTTCAATTCATCACTCGCCAGCTGATTGAAGATCCGGATCGGGAAATCGCCGCAATTCAGCTTTTGGATGAAACGGAACGAGCGAAGGCGCTAGCAAAACATCACGGTCCAGTGGTGGCCGAAGAGGATCTTATCTTTACTAAAGTGTTTGAAGAACAGGTGCGACAAACACCGCATGCAATGGCGGCCATCTGTGAGGATCGTACGCTCACCTATTCCGAACTGAACGCTTGGGCGAATCGCGTAGCTAACGGCCTGCTCGAACAAGGGCTGCCCGAAGAAGCACTGGTCACGCTGTGGTTGGATCGCGAACTTGAATTCCTCGCTTCAATGATTGGCGTGTTTAAGTCAGCCCTAGCTTACGTGCCGGTGGACCCTGCCCTTCCGGATGAACGGATTCGCACGATCCTGGAGGAAAGCAAAAGCCGCTTGATCGTCACGGAAGCTCAATACGTAGAGGTTGCCCGTGCGATTGCCGGTGAAAATGTGCAAATTGTTCTGATTGAAGATTTGCTGGAAAGCGGCCATTCGGCGGAAAACCCTGGGATATCGGTTGTACCGGCCAACCTCGCCTACGTTATCTTTACCTCAGGTTCGACTGGGAAACCGAAAGGCGCGATGGTAGAGCATCAAGGGATGCTTAATCATCTGCGTGCGAAAGTCACCGATCTGAATCTCACTAGCTTTGATAGAGTAGCTGAAACAGCGACGCAGAGTTTTGACGTTTCCGTTTGGCAATTTCTCACGGCACTCGTGGCTGGCGGAACTACCATTATTTTCAAAGGCGTCACAGCATGGCAGCCGAAGCCGCTACTCGAGGAGATTCGCGCGCATGACGTCACGGTGTTTGAAACAGTGCCGAGCCATCTGATCGTGTTGCTTGATGAGATCGAAGAGTCACGCGGCGCCACAGGCACATTGCCGTTGCGCTGGATGATGTTAAATGGTGAACAGTTGCTCTCTGAGCTTTGTCGTCGATGGTTCCGATTCTACCCGGACATCCCAATCATCAACGCATACGGCCCAACAGAATGCTCGGATGACGTGACCCATCATTTCGTGCCGAACGTTGCTTCACTGAAACGTTCTGCGATTCCAATTAGCGGAACGATCCGGGGGATGCGGCTCTATGTACTTAATGAGCAGTTGAATCAAGTTCCCAGAGGCGTTGTCGGCGAGTTGTATGTCGGTGGGATAGGGGTTGGCCGCGGATATCTGGGAGACCCCGTGAAGACGGCAGCTGCCTTTTTGCCTGACATGTTCGCAGAGGAACCGGGAAAACGCATGTATAAAACAGGTGATCTCGTACGTGAACTCGCGGATGGCACTCTGGAATTCTTAGGGCGCAGAGATCATCAGGTCAAGATCAACGGCATGCGCATCGAATTGAGCGAGATCGAACACGCGCTCTTGACCACGGAGATGGTGCGGGAAACGGTAGTCGTGGCTGGCCAATGGGGGAGGTCGCAAGGTAAGCAGCTCTGTGCGTATGTGGTGTTGAAACCGGGCATCGAATTGGCGGAGTTGCAGCTTGCAATCCAGTCTGTCCTGCCTGGCCACATGGTGCCGGCCTACTGGATGAACTTGGACGTGTTGCCTTTACTCCTCAACGGCAAAGTCAATCGAAAAGCGCTCCCGGTACCCGAAAGGAATACATCTAACCAAATCGAGTTTGTTGCTCCACAAACGGACGACCAGCGCCTGCTCGCGAAACTATGGGCGGACGTCCTTGATCTGGAGGAGTCGAGCATCGGTTTGCAGCATGAGTTCTTTAAACTCGGCGGGACTTCCTTGAAAGCAATGCGATTGGTCTCAAAGATCAAAACGGAGACCGATGTGGAACTGCCGTTCACCGCGATTTTCGCAGGTTCTGTGTTGGAAGAATTCACTAAACTGTATCAACAAGCCCGAGAAAGCAGCGTTTGGCGTATCGAGAGTGTAGCCGCAGAGATCGGGATGCATGTGCCGGCTCTGTCCGAGCATCAGCGGATCTATCGCCAAAACAGCCAAATGCCGTTATCTGTCGTGTTTAACATGCCGTATCGCTCAGTCGTGGAAGGAGAGTTGGATACAGAACGTGCCGAAGCTGCGTTCCAGGCCGTCTGCGATCGTCACTGGATAATGAAAGCAAACGTAATCTTGGATGAATCGGAAGGTTTAATTTTCATGAGCAACCCGTCGGCAGCTATTGAGTTCCATAGCGGTTACACGAACGATGAGGAGGTTGCGGAGAATTGGCGTCAATTCGTTCGTCCATTTGCTCTCGATCAAGAGCCGATGTTCAGAATGCAAGTGCTGACAGTGAACCCGCGCCGACACTACATCTTCTTTGACAACCACACGATCTCTGCGGATTTCACTTCGAAAGAGTTGATCTTACGAGAGTTTGTCAGTCTCTATCTCGGACAGCCGTTGGAACCGGTCGGCATGCACTACCCGGAATACATCCGGCACCGTTTGGCACGGGCGGAAAGTGCGGCTGCTCTTGCTCAGAAGACGGAATGGGAGAGCGAGTTCGCACAAGGGGCGAAACGCTTGCGGAGTCCGGAAGCGAGCTGTTTGGCAGAGGTAAGGCCGGAAACAGGGAAGCGCCTCACGCTACATCTGGAGGAGAGCCTGCTTTCGAAAATCGTCGCCCTCTCTAAAACATACGGCGTGAGCGAATACAACATTTGCCAAGCTGCCTTTACGCTCGCCCTGTCTAAGCAATTTGGACAGGATGAATTCTTCCTACTTTCGCTCGTTACAGACCGTGATAAACCGGGATTTGATCAAATTGTGGGTCTCCTGTTTGATACCATCCCGATACCACAACAGGTGGCTGCGGAGTGTACGGTTGCCGAGCTCTTGGCGCAGACACAACAAAATTCGCGGCAAGCGTATACGAAGCGTGATTATCCGGCCATTCAAATGTACGAAGAACAGGCGGAGCAAGACGGAGGATGGTCCGATGGCTACTTCGACACCACGATGGTTTGGGTTGAGAATAACTCGTTCGATTTTAATAAGGTCGGTTTCAGCGTTCGAGAGATCCGAGATGATGATGACATCATGATGCGTTTTGACCTGCGCCTCGAAGCGTATCGAGGAGAGTCCAGCCTGATGCTGGTTCTGGAATATCGAAGACGATTGTTTTTTGCTGCAACGGCTGATCGGATCTTAGAGCAAATTCTCTCGGGACTTGAATTTATCGCAAACCATCCCTCCGAAAAACTTTCGATTTGGAGGAGGCCACATGCATAATATGAAAGTGTTTTGCCTGCCGTATGCTGGCGGTTCGACCAGCATGTATATGAAGTGGAAACCTTCAATTCATCCGATGATTGAATGGGTACCTCTCGAGCTAGCCGGACGAGGCATCCGCTTATACGAACCTCATTGCGAAACATTCGATGAGTGTCTGGAAGACGTGTATGAACAGATTGTACGCCATAGGATAGACATGCCATATGCGCTCTTTGGGCACAGCATGGGTGCAAGCATTGCTTTTGAGGCGACACGAAAACTGATTGAAGAAGGCCATTCGGTACCAAAGCATCTGTTCCTATCGGGGCGCCGGTCGCCTCAATCCGCTCGTCCAATAAAGCAGATGCATCTGCTTTCTGAAGCTGAATTTATTGAAGAATTACGCCTGCTTGGTGGAACGGCGGAGGAGATTTTTGCTGACCGGAACTTGCTGGAGATGTTTTTGCCGATCATCCGTGCCGATTATCGAATGCTATCGACCTATTCATTCCGGCTGCCACAACAGCCGCTTGACATAGCGTTCACCGTCTTAAACGGCAAAGCTGATGATTTGTATCCTCAAGAAATCATCGGCTGGCAAGCATTTACGTCTCATAAATGTGAGTACCTGTTTTTTGAAGGGGGACACTTTTTCATTGAGCAACACTACAAAGAAATTGGGGCATATGTGAATTCGGTCATGCTCCCTGAGCGGATTGTGAAGGCAACATGAACATTTTACAAGCATGGTTCAGAAGGATTTTCTATACGGAAGTGAATCCTGTTATCAAGCTCAGTTGTGACCGCATGCTGCAGGTTGACGACTTGGAGCCGCTCCCCACAAACACCCTCAAAGACACCGGTAACAGTCTTTCCTTCGATTCCGCTGGGAAATTTATTCTATCAATTGTTCGAGTGAATCGAAAATCGTCGTTATGGGGGATGTTTTTCACTCTCTTTAGGGTCATTTTTGCTCTGAGCATCCCGGTGCTCATCAAGCTGATCCTCACCGTCATCGTTGGCGACGAGACCCAACAATCGGGTATCTCGAACGGAGTAGTGTACTCTTTCTTGTTCGCCATTGCTACTATCTTTAGCGGGATCGTCACCAACCTGTGTTTTTATTGGGACTTTGTGGCCTTTCAGGCGCATCAACGGTTGCTCGATTCGTTGATCTACCAGCAAATGCTGGAGTTAAAGGCGACGGTTCGTTCGAAATATCGTTCCGGCGATGTGATCAATACCGTAGGGAATGATGTGCAGACCATCTCCAAACTTGGGTATTTGGTCAATGACACGTTTTACGTGGTGATTCTTTTTATCGGGGTTATCGTCTTGCTCCTGAATTACTTGGGACTCGGGACATTCGCAGCAGTGGCGACGCTGTTAATTTTTCAACCGATCGCACAACAGATTACAAAACACTTCATCAACTTTGACAACAATCGCGCACATTTGAGGGAGTTACGCCTCAACCTGATTACACAATTGCTTTCCGGCATTCGCACCGTGAAACTTTACGATCTAGCCGGATTGTTGAACACGAAAATTCGTGACGTGCGGGATCAGGAAGTGCAGCAACAGATCAACTGGGGCTCCAAAGCGGCGCTGTCGATCGTCTTGTTCGGAAGTACAACTACTCTCATTTGTTTGGCTGCTTTTGGGACACGTTTGCTTTTAGGGCAGCCGCTTGATCCGACCGTGCTCTTCCCGTCGCTTGGACTTTTGATGCTGCTTGAAGTGCCGTTTGCGCAGATGCCGGAGATTCTGAATACGTTCTCCGGAGTCAAAGCAGCCGGACAACGCGTCTTGAATTTTCTCAAGGCGGATAAGAACCCGAGCGGGTTGAAGCCTCTGTCTGAGCCGGGCGCTGCGGTCGGGGTTTCGCTGGAACAGGTGTCTTTTTCTGTAGCCGACCAAGAAAAACTGATCTTGAGCGGAATCGATCTCACCGTCAAGACGGGCGAAGCGGTGGCGATCGTCGGCTCAGTTGGGTCCGGAAAAAGCGTGTTGCTTCGCAGTCTTTTGGAAGAAGACGAGCGTTTGTCCGGCGTGATTCGCTGGGAAGGCGTGAGTTCTTTGCAATCGCCGCGCATCGCGTATGTGCCGCAAGAGGCGTTCATTTTCAACGCAACTTTAAAGGAGAACCTGCTGATGGGCCTTGAGGAAGCAGGTTCTGAAGAACTGTTGAAGCGAGCGATCGAAGTGACAGCGATGGAAGCGGATGTTCGCCAATTGGCGGGCGGGCTCGCAATGGAGATCGGCGAACGCGGAATCGGCCTCTCCGGCGGGCAAAAGCAGCGCGTCAGCTTGGCAAGGTCGGTCGTGGCCCAACCGGGTCTTGCCCTGTTGGATGATCCGTTTTCCGCGCTGGACGCGAGGACGGAAGAACAAATCGTCGAACGATTGCTCTTCTCCGAGTGGAAGTCGATCACACGCATCGTGGCGACCCACCGATTGCGCTTCCTGCATCGCTTTGACAAGATTGTTTTCTTACAGGAAGGACAAATTGTGGCACAAGGAACGCTAGAGGAATTGCTGACCCGCGCCGATTTTAAAGATTTTTATTCGGAAGATTCGATCGACAGCTCCTTAACGCCTGCTTCGGAGAAGAGCGAAGCGGTCAAAGAGAACCGGTCTTCGGAAAGCGATACGAACAACACGCTGCGCATTACGGAGGATGAGGACAGACGCTCCGGCAGTGTGGGTCGTAAGATCTACGGCGACTTTTTGCAAGCGATGGCTGGAGAAAAAAATAATCCGAAACGTCTATACATATTTACCGCTCTGGCGCTGACTGTCGTTCTAGCTGTCTTAATTCCACTCTTCCAAAATCTTTGGTTTGTGGCCTGGTCCGACCCGCAGGCATTTGAAAAAGGGTCGCTGTTGCGAACGATCGCCGACAATCCCGGACTGAGCATGCTGATCTACGCAGGGCTTGGCGCGCTAGCGTTGGTGGCCATTTACACACAGCGAGCCCTATGGAACCGCCAAACGGCCGTTGCAGCCGGAATTCTACACAATGAAGGTCTGGACGGGGTTGTTAGAGCGCCGATCCGGTTTTTCGATTCGACGATGTCCGGCGTCTTGATGAATCGCTTTTCTCGAGACGTGTTTGTGATCGAAAATGATTTGCGCTGGATGTTTGAAAATATGGTGCGTTTTACATTCCAGGGCTTGGTGAACATAATCCTGTTTATCCTTGTGGGTCCTTGGATGATCTTGGGAATTGTTCCTATTCTTTGGTTCTATTACCGCCTACAAAAAAAATTCAGTATCGCATCGCGCGAGATCAAGCGGCTTGTCCAAGTTACGCAATCTCCACTCTTCAGCCATCTGCGCGAAACGTTCGACGGGTTACTGACGATCCGTACCATGAGTCAATCCGCCTATTTTACGGAACGGTTTGAAGGTCGGCATAATGCGTTTCAACGCGCATCACGCGCGCATGAACTGACAGACCGCTGGTTTAGCGTTCGCGTTCCAATATTAAGCGGTGCCATCTCCTTGATTTCGGCTGCTTCGATTTTCTTGGCGGCTCGTTACGGCTGGATTTCGACCGGTCTGGCCGGCGTAATCCTTACCTATCTGATCAGTTTTTGGACGCTGCTTAATTGGAGTGCGAGAACGTTTGCGATGGTGGAAGGGAATTTGACCTCCGTGGAGCGTTTGGTGCATTTGGCGGAATTGCCGAATGAAGAAACATTATTTCACAAACGCGGCTCCGAAGATCAGCTGGCGCACAGCGATCATTTTGCGGTGACAAATGAAAAAGATGGGGAGTCGTGTCTTAAGCGTAAAGGTGCTTCGATCGAGTTCGTCTCAACGTCCGTGCGTTATGCAGAAAACTTGCCCGATGTCCTCAAAAATGTCAGTTTCTCCATCGCTCCAGGGTCGCAAGTCGGCATAATTGGAAGAACGGGGTCAGGCAAGAGTACGATTCTCCAATCGTTAGTAGGCATGGCGGAAGTTTCAAGCGGTGACATCCTGATCGACGGTGTGCCGATCCGCGCCTTGCCATTGAAGACACTTCGCAAGCTGGTTGCGGTAGTGCCGCAGGAGCCCTTCCTGTTGAACGGGACGATTCGCATGAACCTGGACCCGACCGGCCAGCACACGGATGAGCGACTGATGGAAGTTGTGAAACAAGTCGGCATGGGTGATTTCATGACGCTGCTGCCTGACGGTTTTGATACGGTGGTTTCCGACAGCGGCGGAAATTTGAGCCAAGGCCAGCGACAGCTCTTATGCTTTGCGCGGGCGCTCTTGAAAAATCCAAAGATTATCATCATGGACGAAGCGACTTCCAATGTTGACGTGCAAACGGAAGCGCGGATTCAAAGCCAGCTGAAAGCGGCGATTGACGGCATTACCGTCTTAATCATTGCTCACAGAACTTCGACGGTTCTTGGGTGCGACCAAATCATCTGTCTCTCTGAAGGCAGGCTTGAAAACACTACTTTAGAAAACGGTGATACTTATGAATGATCAGGTGCTTGTATCAACGCCACTTTCTTATGGACAAAAAGCGCTTTGGTTCCAACATCAGGGAAATCAGGAAGCACCTTTTAACCACCTCAGCTTTGCAGCGCGAGTCGTTTCAGGAAAAGATCCGGATCGACTACGCCAAGCTTTGAACCGTCTGTTTCAAAAATATGACTCCCTCCACACGAGATTTTTCGAGCGAGAGGGAGAGCTTTTCCAAGAGGTCGTCCACGAGGTTGAGTTGCCATTCGAAGAAATCGATGCGACTTCGCTGGACGAGCCCACGCTGCTGGCGAAAATCGCCGAGGTAGCCGACGAGCCGTATGACCTAACATCCGGCGTGCTGATGAAAGCAAAGTTGTACCATTGTGCAAACGGTGAGATGGTGTTCTTCCTAGGGTTCCACCATATTTCCGTTGACCTTTGGTCGATGACCGGGTTTATCCAAGAACTGAGTCAAATCTTTGGGAACGAAGCTATCGGGGAAGAGAAGCGGGAAGACCGGGTGAACAACTACGCTGAGTTTGTCGAATACCAGTCCTTGATTGTGCATGGTGACCGTGGGGAAGAGCTACTCAACTATTGGCAATCGGTGCTGGGACAAGAGATTCCGATTCTTCAGCTGCCGGAAGATGCGACGCGTCCAGGCATCAAAACCCACCGCGCCGCCACCATCCGATTTGAGCTACCGATGACACTGGAAGCGAGCCTTCGCGCCTTCGCAAAAGAGCGAGGCGTGACCCTCTACCCGGTATTGCTAGCTGCGTATATGGCGTTGCTACACAAGTATTCAGGGCAATCGGACATCGTCGTGGGTTCTCCCTATGCTGGTCGAACGCGCGGGAAATTTCGTGAAACATTCGGATTTTTTGTCAACATGCTGGTCAATCGCCAGCTCGTAACGCCAAAGATGTCCTTCGTAGACCTCGTGACCGATGTCAACCAGAGCGCCGGGAAGCATCTCCGCAAACAAGATTTCCCATTTCCCGCCCTTGTGCAAAAAGTAACAAGTCAGCGCGACAGAAGCCGATCACCGCTTTACGATGTTGAGTTCGTCTATGACCGTCCACGTATGATTGAGGATATCGCACCATTTATTCAAGGGTGGAACGGCGCTCAACTCGATCTGGGGGAGCTGGTGTTTGAATCGATCGAATTTGAAAAGCGCTGGTTGGAACGTGATCTCCAGCTCTTTATTTCGGAGGGGCGGGACAAACTATATGGTACTTTGACCTATAACCGAGATCTGTTTTTCACGACCACGGCGGAACGATTCGTCAGCCATTTCATCAACCTGCTGACTTCGGCCATTCGGGAACCGGAAAACGCCATCGGGTCGCTTGACTATTTGTGTCAGGAAGAACGGTTCCTGCTCCTGAAGCAATGGAACCAAACGGAACGGGCATATCCGGAAACCGGTTGGGTGCATGACTGGTTACGAACGCAAGCGCAGGAAACTCCGCAGCAAACGGCGCTACACTTTTCGGGGAAAAAGCTGACGTATCAGGAACTGGACGACCGGATCGATCGGATTGCCGGTATCCTTGCAGCTCGCGGTGTGCAGACTGAGTCCCCGGTGGCCATCGTGATGTACCGATCAGTAGAGATGGTCGCTTCCCTTCATGCCGTTATGCGAACCGGCGGCTTTTATGTGCCGATCGACCCGGAGTTGCCGCAAGAACGCATCGAATGGATGGTCACGGAAGTAAATCCCAACGTGATACTGACACAAAAGTCGCTGCTCCCCCTGCTGGAAAAGCTAGGCGTTGCCAACAAAGCGATCGTACTCGACGATGGCGACTTGCCGGAAGCGCCTGCTGCAGCCGTTCCGCTCGCGGCGGACAATGCGGCTTATATGATCTACACGTCCGGTTCAACCAGCCGTCCCAAAGGAGTCGTGAACACGCACGGAGGCATTCGAAATCGCATCCTTTGGATGCAGGAAGCATTGCAGTTGAGCAGTAAAGACCGTGTGTTGCAAAAGACACCATATTCGT
Organism: Paenibacillus sophorae; assembly: GCF_018966525.1. NCBI lineage: Bacteria > Bacillati > Bacillota > Bacilli > Caryophanales > Paenibacillaceae > Paenibacillus > Paenibacillus sophorae. The sequence continues at coordinate 5,752,643 of NZ_CP076607.1, read as the reverse complement.
TTGACGTGTCAGTGTGGGAGTTTCTGTGGCCGTTTCTGGTCGGCGCGCAACTAGTGGTTGCCAAGCCGGAAGGACACAAAGACCCGGATTACCTGATTGATCTGATCAAGGAAGAGTCGATCACAACGATACACTTTGTCCCTTCGATGTTGCAAATCTTTCTTGCAAACCCGCGGAGTCGCGAGTGTGCATCACTACGACGCGTGATTTGCAGCGGAGAGGCATTGCCGGTCACTCTGGCCAAAGAATTTTTTGAAGCTTTCCCTGATTGCGAACTGCACAATTTGTACGGCCCGACGGAAGCTGCTGTGGATGTAACGTGGTGGAAATGCGAGCCGTCGGACTCTTTACGCTCTGTTCCGATTGGTTATCCGATCGCGAATACGCAGATGTATATTCTAGACGAGATGCTCAATCCGGTGCCAATCGGCGTGACTGGCGATCTGTATATCGGCGGCTGCCAACTGGCGCGCGGTTATTGGAAACGCCCGGATCTGACGGCCGATCGTTTTATTCCAGATCTCTTTGCAGAAGAACTCGGACACCGCATCTACAAGACGGGCGACATTGCGCGCTATCTGGAAAACGGCGCGATTGAGTATTTGGGACGGTCTGACTTCCAAGTGAAAATTCGCGGCTTCAGGATCGAGTTGGGTGAGATTGAAGCCCAGTTGCAAAACCATGACAGTATCAAGGAAGCGGTAGTCGCAGATCGCGGCGAGGCTGGCAACAAATATCTGTGCGCCTATATAGTGGCAGACTGGGAACTGACCGTTACGGAACTCCGAGACTACTTGTCCAAACAACTCCCGGGATATATGATTCCTTCTTTTTTCGTGTATCTGGATCAACTGCCACTGTCTCCAAACGGCAAGCTAGACAGAAAGGCGTTGCCGGAACCGGATAAGAGTGTATACACCGGCGTGGAGTACGCAGCGCCGACCCATGAGATTGAAGCAAAATTGGTGAAGATCTTCCAAGAGGTGCTCGAAGTGGAGGATATCGGCATCCATCATGATTTCTTTGAGCTTGGCGGGCATTCACTGAAAGCAACGATCCTCATTTCCAAAATTCACAAGGAACTCCATGTGGAAGTGCCTTTAAGCGAAGTCTTTGCGAACCCGAAAATCAAAGAGCTCGCCCACTTTGTGCAAAACACCGAACAAAACACCCATGCGGCCATCCAACCGATCGCGGAACAAGCCTACTATCCGACATCATCCGCTCAAAAACGGCTATACATACTCGGACAGTTGGAAGGGGCCGGGGCGAGCTACAACATGCCGGGAGCCATGCTGGTGGAAGGCGATCTAGACAAGGACAGGCTGGAAGAAGCGTTTCGACAACTTATCCAGCGGCATGAGACCCTGCGCACCTCATTCGAAATGGCGGACGAAGAGATTGTGCAACGAGTTCGTCCGAACGTCCTCTTTACCATCGATGTGAAGGAAGCGGTAGAAGAGCAGGCGGAGGCATTTATCACCGAGTTCGTGCAGCCGTTTGACTTGAGCCAAGCGCCTCTCTTGCGGGTTGAGCTGATCAAATTGGCGACGGACAGACATCTGTTGCTGTTTGACATGCACCACATCATCTCGGATGGGGTTTCCATCGGCATCCTGATCCAAGAATTCGTTACGTTGTACCAAGGAAACTACCTTTCGCCGTTGCGGATTCAATACAAAGACTTTTCCGCTTGGCAAAATGAACGGTTTGCCAGCCCTGCGCTCCAAGCGGATGAACGATACTGGCTGGACACGTTTGCCGGGGAAATTCCGGTGCTTAACATGCCGACCGATTTTCCACGTCCTTCCGTCCAAAACTTCGAGGGAAGCAGCCTCACGTTTGAGCTTGGCCGCGAGTTGACCGGCAAATTGCACGCTTTGGCAAAAGCAACGGGCTCCACGCTCTATATGGTGCTGTTGGCAGCGTACAACACCGTGCTGTCCAAATACACCGGCCAGGAAGACATCGTCATCGGTTCGCCGATCGCTGGCCGACCGCATGCCGATTTGCAAAGTATGATCGGGATGTTTGTCAACACGTTGGCAATGAGGAACTTCCCTGTCAGTGAGTTGACCTTCCGCGAATTTTTGAAACGTGTAAAAGAAAATGCTCTCAAAGCGTATGAACACCAAAACTACCCGTTTGAACAATTGGTCGAACAGTTGAATATCCCGCGGGACATGAGCCGCAATCCCTTGTTTGACACGTTGTTTGTGCTGCAAAATACCGACCGCGGACAACTCGAAGTCGAGGGGCTGAGCTTCACGCCATACCCGTTCGACAGTGGGATGGCCAAGTTCGACCTGACCATCACCGTAGAAGAGGTGGAGGGCCGCCTCGCCTGCACCTTGGGATACTGCACCAAGCTGTTCAAAAAGGAAACGGTCGAGCGGCTGGCCGGACATTTTACCAACATTTTGCAACAGGTGGCCGATAATGCGGAAACCAAGTTGGCGCAGCTCGATATGCTCTCGGCAGACGAGCGCCGCCAGATTCTGGAGGATTTCAACAACACGGCCGTCAGCACGCAGAACTGTAAGACTGTCATAGAACAATTTGAGGAGCAGGTTGAAAAAACGCCGGACCGTCCGGCGCTCCTCTTTGAAAACGACGTGCTGACCTATCGCGAGTTCAACCGTCAAGCCAATCAAGTAGCGCATTACCTGCGACAAAAAGGGGTCGGCGAAAACACCGTTGTCGGACTGATGACACAACGATCCCTTGAAATGATGGTCGGACTCTACGGCATTTTAAAGGCGGGGGCCGCCTATGTGCCGATCGACGCGGAATATCCGCAGGAACGCATTCGATATCTTTTGGACGATTCGCAAATCACCCTCGTCCTTACGCAACGACAATTGAACGTAGAAGTCACGCATGAGGGAAGCGAGTTCACCGCGATTGAGGACCTGCTTGAACAGAACGAATGGAGCGGAGATAACCTCGGCTTGACGTACGATCCCGCACGGATTATGTACCTGCTGTACACGTCAGGCTCAACCGGAAAGCCTAAAGGGGTCAAAGTGCGGGCGAACGCGTTTGCCAACCTCATCGATTGGTTTACCAGCGACCAGTACGAGATCACGGATCAGGATAACATCTTGTTAATCGCTCCGATCAGCTTTGACTTGGCACAAAAAAATCTCTACGCCAGCTTGGTAAAGGGCGGGACATTATGCCTGTTTACTCCCGGTCTTTACGATTACAACCGGATGTTTCGTATCATCAAGCAGCAAAACATCACGTTCGTAAACTGCACACCGAGTGCGTTCCAGCCACTTGTGGATTTCGATACGAAGTTTGAATCTTTAAAAACATTGCGCTGCGTGTATCTCGGCGGGGAACCGTTAAAACCTGCGTTCTTGACGCCGTGGATCCGATCGGGCGCCTGCAACGCGCGGATCATCAACTCTTATGGGCCGGCCGAATGCACCGACGTCGCTACGTCCTACCAGATCGACGGTCGCGAATTCGAGCACCTCGCGACCGTGCCGGTCGGCAAACCGATCCGCAACGCCAAAGTGTATGTGTTGGACAAGAATAGACAGCCCGTACCGCTCGGAACGCTGGGAGAGTTCTACATCGGAGGTGTCGGTGTATCGGCCGGCTACTTTAACCGTCCGGAACTGACGGCGGATAGATTCGTTTCGGTGAAAGTGGATGGGCAGGAGCCGCAGTTGTTGTACCGTACCGGCGATGTTGGAAAGTGGCTGCCCGATGGCAACCTTGAATTTTTGGGCCGTGTCGACCACCAAGTCAAAATTCGCGGTTTCCGGATCGAACTGAGCGAAATTGAAACCCAAATGTTGCAGCACGACAACATCAAAGAAGCGATCGTATCGGCCAAAGGGAACGAAGACGACCTTTACCTTTGCGCGTATGTCGTCGCAGACCGCGAGCTCCCGGGAGCAGAGTTGAAAGCTTACTTATCTGAGTATCTTCCGGACTATATGGTCCCGCCCTACTATGTACAGATGGACAAGCTTCCGCTGACGCCGAACGGCAAGGTCGATCGAAACGCCTTACCGGAGCCGGATAAAGCAGTGCAAGCAAGCGTGAAATACGTCGCACCAACCAATGAGATCGAAGCCAAACTGTTGGACATTTTCCAGCAAGTGCTGAACGTGCAGGGCATCGGCACCCACCATGATTTCTTCGAACTGGGCGGACATTCACTGAAGGCGACCATTCTCCTATTTAAAATTCACAAGGAACTGGAAATGCAATTGCCTTTGAGCGAGGTCTTTAAAAACACGACCGTCAAGGAGTTGGCAAAGCGGATCCAGCAAGCGGAACTCAGCATCTACGAAGCAATTCAGCAGATAGAGGAAAAAGAGTTTTACCCTGCTTCCTCCTCCCAAAAGCGGTTGTACATGCTGGATCAGATTCAAGAGGTAAACACCAGCTACAACATGCCGGGAGCAATGCTGGTCGAAGGCTCTCTGGACCCGAAGCGTTTGGAAGCAGCCTTCCAACAACTCATCCGGCGACATGAGACGCTGCGCACCTCATTCGAAATGGCGGACGAAGAGATTGTGCAACGAGTTCAATCGAATGTCCCCTTTGCCGTCGAAGTGAAGGAAGCGGAAGAAAAGCGGGCGCAGGCGTTGATCGCCGAGTTCGTGCAGCCGTTTGACTTGAGCCAAGCGCCTCTCTTGCGGGTTGAGCTGATCAAATTGGCGGCGGACAGACATCTGTTGCTGTTTGACATGCACCACATCATCTCGGATGGGGTTTCCATCGGCATCCTGATCCAAGAATTCGTTACGTTGTACCAAGGAAACTACCTTTCGCCGTTGCGGATTCAATACAAAGACTTTTCCGCTTGGCAAAATGAACGGTTTGCCAGCCCTGCGCTCCAAGCGGATGAACGATACTGGCTGGACACGTTTGCCGGGGAAATTCCGGTGCTTAACATGCCGACCGATTTTCCACGTCCTTCCGTCCAAAACTTCGAGGGAAGCAGCCTCACGTTTGAGCTTGGCCGCGAGTTGACCGGCAAATTGCACGCTTTGGCAAAAGCAACGGGCTCCACGCTCTATATGGTGCTGTTGGCAGCGTACAACACCGTGCTGTCCAAATACACCGGCCAGGAAGACATCGTCATCGGTTCGCCGATCGCTGGCCGACCGCATGCCGATTTGCAAAGTATGATCGGGATGTTTGTCAACACGTTGGCAATGAGGAACTTCCCTGTCAGTGAGTTGACCTTCCGCGAATTTTTGAAACGTGTAAAAGAAAATGCTCTCAAAGCGTATGAACACCAAAACTACCCGTTTGAACAATTGGTCGAACAGTTGAATATCCCGCGGGACATGAGCCGCAATCCCTTGTTTGACACGTTGTTTGTGCTGCAAAATACCGACCGCGGACAACTCGAAGTCGAGGGGCTGAGCTTCACGCCATACCCGTTCGACAGTGGGATGGCCAAGTTCGACCTGACCATCACCGTAGAAGAGGTGGAGGGCCGCCTCGCCTGCACCTTGGGATACTGCACCAAGCTGTTCAAAAAGGAAACGGTCGAGCGGCTGGCCGGACATTTTACCAACATTTTGCAACAGGTGGCCGATAATGCGGAAACCAAGTTGGCGCAGCTCGATATGCTCTCGGCAGACGAGCGCCGCCAGATTCTGGAGGATTTCAACAACACGGCCGTCAGCACGCAGAACTGTAAGACTGTCATAGAACAATTTGAGGAGCAGGTTGAAAAAACGCCGGACCGTCCGGCGCTCCTCTTTGAAAACGACGTGCTGACCTATCGCGAGTTCAACCGTCAAGCCAATCAAGTAGCGCATTACCTGCGACAAAAAGGGGTCGGCGAAAACACCGTTGTCGGACTGATGACACAACGATCCCTTGAAATGATGGTCGGACTCTACGGCATTTTAAAGGCGGGGGCCGCCTATGTGCCGATCGACGCGGAATATCCGCAGGAACGCATTCGATATCTTTTGGACGATTCGCAAATCACCCTCGTCCTTACGCAACGACAATTGAACGTAGAAGTCACGCATGAGGGAAGCGAGTTCACCGCGATTGAGGACCTGCTTGAACAGAACGAATGGAGCGGAGATAACCTCGGCTTGACGTACGATCCCGCACGGATTATGTACCTGCTGTACACGTCAGGCTCAACCGGAAAGCCTAAAGGGGTCAAAGTGCGGGCGAACGCGTTTGCCAACCTCATCGATTGGTTTACCAGCGACCAGTACGAGATCACGGATCAGGATAACATCTTGTTAATCGCTCCGATCAGCTTTGACTTGGCACAAAAAAATCTCTACGCCAGCTTGGTAAAGGGCGGGACATTATGCCTGTTTACTCCCGGTCTTTACGATTACAACCGGATGTTTCGTATCATCAAGCAGCAAAACATCACGTTCGTAAACTGCACACCGAGTGCGTTCCAGCCACTTGTGGATTTCGATACGAAGTTTGAATCTTTAAAAACATTGCGCTGCGTGTATCTCGGCGGGGAACCGTTAAAACCTGCGTTCTTGACGCCGTGGATCCGATCGGGCGCCTGCAACGCGCGGATCATCAACTCTTATGGGCCGGCCGAATGCACCGACGTCGCTACGTCCTACCAGATCGACGGTCGCGAATTCGAGCACCTCGCGACCGTGCCGGTCGGCAAACCGATCCGCAACGCCAAAGTGTATGTGTTGGACAAGAATAGACAGCCCGTACCGCTCGGAACGCTGGGAGAGTTCTACATCGGAGGTGTCGGTGTATCGGCCGGCTACTTTAACCGTCCGGAACTGACGGCGGATAGATTCGTTTCGGTGAAAGTGGATGGGCAGGAGCCGCAGTTGTTGTACCGTACCGGCGATGTTGGAAAGTGGCTGCCCGATGGCAACCTTGAATTTTTGGGCCGTGTCGACCACCAAGTCAAAATTCGCGGTTTCCGGATCGAACTGAGCGAAATTGAAACCCAAATGTTGCAGCACGACAACATCAAAGAAGCGATCGTATCGGCCAAAGGGAACGAAGACGACCTTTACCTTTGCGCGTATGTCGTCGCAGACCGCGAGCTCCCGGGAGCAGAGTTGAAAGCCTACTTATCTGAGTATCTTCCGGACTATATGGTCCCGCCCTACTATGTACAGATGGACAAGCTTCCGCTGACGCCGAACGGCAAGGTCGATCGAAACGCCTTACCGGAGCCGGATAAAGCAGCGCAAGCAAGCGTGAAATACGTCGCACCAACCAATGAGATTGAAGCCAAACTGTTGGACATTTTCCAGCAAGTGCTGAACGTGCAGGGCATCGGCACCCACCATGATTTCTTCGAACTGGGCGGACATTCACTGTTGGTGATGCGTTTAGTTTTACGCATTCAGGAGACGTTTAACGTGGGAATTTCTGTTCGGGATGTCTTTTCTCACTCATTGACGGAATCCCTTTCGCGTTTGATCGGCTCGAAGGTGCAAACTTCCGATTTATCGCCTGGTCTGTTACCGATTCAAAAGACGGATCCGGACACAGTCATATTTCCGCTTTCCTATGCACAGCAAAGACTTTGGTTCCTGGATCAACTTAACCCCGGTTCCAGCAACTACAACATGGTCGGAGCCTACAAATTAACCGGCGAGATTAATTCGGCTCGACTGGAAGCTGTCTTTAACGAGATCGCACGCCGTCATGCGATCTTGCGGACGACGTTTGGCGTTCGGGAAGGGGTTCCGTATCAGCATGTCAATGCGGAACCGCGCATCGGGTTCCACTGCATTGAGATACCTGCCGAGCAAGAAGTGAGCACATTGATTCAGGAAGAGGCGAGGGTCGGATTTGATCTGACGCATGGACCGTTGCTGCGTGTGCTTCTCATGCGGAAGGAAGGCCATCAATCAGAACACGTGTTGGTTGTCAACATGCATCACATTATCTCGGACGGATGGTCGTTGAACGTGCTAGTGCGTGAGATCGGGGAGCTGTGGAAACTTAGCGGGGAGCCTGAAGGGGATTTTTCGCAGTTTCAGCAACCGGTGCTGCAGTACGGAGATTATTCGATCTGGCAGCGCGATCTGTTCGAAACAGGGTACTTGAACGAGCAGATGGTTTATTGGAAGCAGCATTTGGGCGGCCACAAAGGCGTCCTGGAATTGCCGACGGACAAAACACGCTCCACGTCCGGCGTCGGACGGGGCGCAGAAGTTCCGATTCGCATTGCGGAAAGCGAATTGACGATGCTGAAACAATTGGCTCAGGCGAACAGCTGTACCCTCTATATGGTGTTGTTGGCGGCCTACGCGGTCGTCATACAGCGGTATTCGGGAGAGGACGACATCGTCATTGGCACGGCGGTGGCTAATCGGAGCCGTTCCGAGTTGGAGGGGCTGATCGGTTTCTTTGTGAACACGCTGGCGCTCCGCATTGATCTTTCCGAGGAACTTCAGTTGTCCGAGTATTTGGAACGCGTGAAAAAGGTTGTCTTGAACGGATTTTCCAATGGAGATGTGCCGTTTGACGTGGTGCTGGATGAAGTCAACCCGCCACGACTGCCGGGAATCCATCCGTTGTTCCAAACGATGTTCATCTTGCAGACCGCATCTCCGACTACGATCTCGCTGCAAGGTCTTGAAATTACTCCCGTTCATATGCCGCTGGATGAATCCAAGTTCGACTTGTTCTTAAATCTCGAAGAGGTGCGAGGGGAACTCGTGGGACATCTCGAGTTCAATGAAGACCTCTTCCATGGGGAACAAATCCGTAAGCTAGGGGAATACCTCACCTCCTTGTTGGATGCCTGGGTGAAAAATGCGGACGGGAAACTATCCGAATTGAAAGCATCGATTCAAGCAGGGCGCCAGGCAAAGCCCGTGCTTTCACCGCAAGACCTGCGAGGCCTCTTGAATAAATTAACCGATGGAAGGAGCGGATAGCGATGGGGATTCAGTCCTATCAAAAAGAAGCAGCCTACCAGGGAATCAGAAGTCTTTTAGCTGAAAGACTCTCCCTGTCTGAATCCGAGGTGCCGGAAGAACTGATTGAGCAGACCTACGAGGCACTGATGTTCGAACAAGAGTTGGCTTCCACCGAGGAGATGATTTTGGAGCAGTTCGAAACGCAAGCCCTCGCGAATCCGGAGCGAGTAGCTGTGCTTTGGGGGCAGGAAGCGGCCTCATATGAACAAATCCGCGCCGGCATGCATCGTGTAGCTAACTCCTTGCTTCAACAGGTTATGGAACAAAACGTTCGGGTCGGCGTGTATGTGACGAATCCCCTGCAGCGTCTTTGGGCGATCTTAGGGGTCATGAGAGCGGGGGCGGTTGTCATAACTGCCGATCCTCATGAACGACTTTCGCAAGTAAGAACCCGATTTGATCAGATGGGTGTCTCTTGCGTAGTGTGTGAAAGCGCATGGGGGGACTCGCTTGCAACGAATGCGTGCGCGACTGTGCTTGTTGATCGATTGGAGGAAGACTCGACCGTGTTCGAGCTTCCGCCCTTCCCTGCGAGAGAAACCGACGCTTACGCTACCATCACATTCGGCCGGGAAGTGGTGCGCACGCAGACGGAGTTGACGGACAGAACGGCATCCTGGAAGGCTGCTTTTGACCTGCGGGAGGGAGAGACGTACGCCCTGTGGCAGGCTGAGCAGGGCGACACTTGGTTGGATCACGCGTTCTGGACGTTGACGAAGGGGGCGAAGTTGGTGCTTCCCTCCCATGCGGAGACACAGGAAGCGTTGCTCGGCTGTCTCTCAGAGGTTCAGGCAGATGTGGCCTACTTTGATTCATCGATTTTGGCAGCGATCTTACATGGCGAACAGCCGATTCCGGAGGGGCTTCGCGCGATTTTGTGCGGCAGTGAACCGCTACGGCAAGCGTCGCTAGATTCTCTTTTGGCTAATTGTGACACCGATCTGTATTTCTGCTTTACGCCGGGTGGCTTGCCGCTGAATTTAACGCCTATCCAAGCGCGACCAGGCCTCGGACATGGACGGCTGTCGCTTGGGACTCCGCGCCTGGGGCGCGCTGCGCTCCTCGATCCCCAGGGACACGAAGTGGAAGAGGGCGTCGTCGGTGAGATGAGCCTGTGGGACGGCCGTCAGCTGGTCACAACCGGTTTGAAAGCGATTCTGTCTTCCGAGGGAGACTGGCGTTGGGTGGAGAGCCAATCTAAATCGCTGGCCATCGTCGGACAACAAATCTGCGACACGAATCGAATCGCAGCCTCCTTGATGAAATATTCCGAGGTGGCCGATGCAGTAGTGTTAGTGAAGATGACGCTTGCCGGATGTTCCCAACCGGTCGCTTACGTGGTTCTCAAAGACGAGGGTGTCAACGCAGGCGACCTGTACGAAAAAATACAGGCAGATATGCCGAAAGCGGAACTTGGGTTTAAGGTTACTGCAGTTACATCTATTCCGTTGGGAAACGGGTATGTAGATGAAACGACCTTGCTGAAAATGCCGGTTGTTTCTTCGACGGAGATTCGTGCGATCGAAGAGAAAATCCGTCTGTTTCCGGGTATTTCGGCAGCCACTACGATCGTGGTGCCCCATCAAATCGAAGTTGAGCGCTTGGCCTTAGCGGATATCCTTCCTAAGGCAGTTGTTTCGGAAGTGTTGGTTCCGACCGAGCAAGCAGAGAAATCGTCCGATGCCGTAGATAAAATCTCGACTGGAACGGATCGTGCTGGAAGAGAAAGACCGCCCGCCTATCAAAACGGAGGAGAGCTAGTTATCCCAGATGAATTGCCGCGCGATTTGTCGACTGCGCTGCAGGAGACCGCCCGTCGTTATCCGCACAAAGGGCTCACGTTTATCGACTCCGATGGAGAGAAGATTTTCCTCAGCTATCCCGATCTGGTGCGTCGTGCGAAACACATCCTCGGGGGGTTGCAGGCACTCGAATTCAAGCCGGGTTCGCGCGTCATTCTCCAAGTTGACAATCTGGCCGGCCATTTCGCTGCCTTTTGGGCCTGCGTGATGGGCGGCATCATACCAGCGACTGTGGCGATCCCCCCTTCGTACCAGAAGGAAAATGGTGTCGTCGCGAAGATCTATCATACCTGGAAGCTGTTAGAGAAACCACTGATTCTAACAACGGATCGCTTCAAAAGTTCGTTGGAACAGATGACCGAGCTCTATTCGATGGACGGACTCGAAGTGCTGACGATCGAGGCATTGGAACAGGATCAAGCGGAAGGTGCCGTCCATAATGTGCAGCCCGGCGACTTAGCTTTCTTCCAGCTGACATCAGGCAGTACAGGCGCACCGAAGTGCATTCAGGAGGTGCATGAAAAGATCATTCGCCATATCAACGCCGGGAAGCAGTGCAATGGGTATGAAGCGGATGATGTCAGCTTGAACTGGCTCCAACTTGACCATGTCGTACCGATCCTGACCTGTCACTTGAAAGACGTGTATCTTGGCTGTTCGCAGATTCATGTGCGCACCGACTATGTGCTGTCCGATCCGCTGCACTGGCTTGATTTGATCGAGACTTATCGGGTCACCCACAGTTGGTCGCCGAACTTCGGATTTAAGATCGTCAGCGAAGCATTGAAAGAGAGCAGCGACAAGCACTGGGATCTGAGCTCGCTGAAGTATCTGATGAACGCAGGAGAACAAGTTACCCTGCCGGTCATAAAAGAATTTCTGAATGCAACCCGGGTCTTTGGAGTTGCCGAACAGATCATGCAGCCGGCGTTTGGGATGGCGGAAGTTTGCACCTGCATGACGTTCTGCAACGATTTTTCAAGGGACGTGCATGCAGTACATGTGTTGAAGTCCTCACTGCACGGACACATCGAGCTTACGGATGAATCTCAAAGTGACGATGCGCTCACCTTTGTCAGTTCCGGACGAACGGTGCGAGGGGTAGAGATCCGAATTGTCGATGGACAAAATGAACTCTTGCCTGAAAGTGTGATCGGCCGCTTCCAGATTCGCGGCGGCGTTGTGACGCCCGGCTACCTCAACAACGCCGAGGCCAACAACGAGTCTTTCGTAGAGGACGGTTGGTTCAATACGGGCGACTTGGGATTCATCCTAAACGGCGAACTGTTCATCACAGGTCGCGAAAAAGAGCTGATCATCATCTACGGCGCGAATTTCTACTGCCATGAAATCGAGGAGATCGCTGGCCAAGTCGAAGGGGTGCTGCCGACATTCATTGCAGCGAGCGGCGTCCAGGACTTGAGCAATGGCACGGAGACACTTGCCATTTTCTTTGTGGCCGATACGGAAGATTTTACGCTGCAGATACAAATTGCCCAAGCGATTCGTGCCAACGTTTCTTCGAAGCTTGGCATCGCACCTGGCATCGTCGTTCCGCTGGAGGAAACCACCTTTTTGAAGACGACCAGCGGGAAGATCCAACGGGACGTGATGAAAAAGGAACTCTTAAACGGCCGGTACAATGAGATTCTGAAACGGATCGATCTGGCGCTTGGCAACGAGAACACCTTGCCGAATTGGTTCTTTCGCAAACAGTGGGTACCGCGTCAGTTATCTATTAAGATGCACAACACGGTCGATGCGGCGCTGATTTTAGGCACCCAGGATGGCGTGGGAGGCTATCTTGCTTCACTGGTTCGCGCAGGCGGTGGAAAAGCGGTGCTCGTCGAGGCTGGGTTCGAGTTCAAAAAGCTGGACGAACAGCATTACATGGTAGATCCGAACAAGACGGAGGACTTTGCGGCCGTTCTCTCCGAGCTTAGCGTCGCGCCGACGCATTTTGTTCACGCTTGGCCTTCCGATGTCGAGGCGAGCTTGGAAGTCGGGCTTTATAGCTTGATTCGCCTTCTGAACGCGATAGACAAAAACGGAGTACGTGCGTTGAATCTGCTTCTGATTACTCGCCAAGCCTGGGGGGTCTTGGAAGCGGACATTTCGACCCCGGAGGCGGCTGCGATGTCCGGAATTTTGAAGACAATGGAACAGGAGCGGCCCGGTTCGCGTTGCTTGCATGTCGATTTTGATGCAGTGGCGCCGTCGGCGGCGGCGAAAGCGGCTTATCAAGAACTGACCGATGGCGTGCTGGCTGGGGAAGTCGCTTTCCGTGGCGGCAAACGGATGATTTCGAAACTTATCCCGGTCGAACTGACGCAAGGACAGTCGCCTTTGCCGATCAAGCGAGGGGGGCATTATCTCGTGACCGGGGGCACCGGCGGGATCGGCAGCCTCACCGCCAAAATGTTGGTGGAACAGTTTGATGCGAAAGTACTGTTGGTAGCCCGCTCAACGGCGAACGCCTATGCGGATGCGTGGAAAGGCCTCTCACACTTGCCGGACCGAATTCTCTTTTTCCAAGCGGACGTGGCGAACGCACATTCTTTGGAAGACGCTGTCAACAAAGCGGAATCGCATTGGCAAGCGCCGATTGTGGGGGCATTTCATTTTGCCGGCGTGATGGAGGAACGATTGCTAGAAGAAGAGACGCCGGAAACGATCGCGCAGGCGATCGACGGAAAAGTGCTAGGGGCGAAGTCCCTTCTGGAGATCTTCTCCGCTCGCCCGGGTTCTTTATTGGTGATGTCCTCTTCGGTCAACGGGACGTTCGGCGGCTTCCGAGCCGGAGCTTACTCCGCAGCCAACGCTTACTTGGACGAGTTGCCATCGGCAGTGGGACAAGCGGATTTGAGCGTTTATTCGATCGCCTGGACACAGTGGGAAGAGATCGGAATGAACAAAGGATCTCTGCTCGCCGACCTTTTGAAAGCAAAAGGTTTCCTGTCTATCATGCCTAAGCAAGGCTTGGCCTCGCTGCTCGCCGCTTTGAGCCAGACTCCAAGCATGATGATGGTGGGGTTGAACCCGACGAAGCGCTTTGTGGCCAGCCGCATGAGCCTTCCGGCAGAACCGGGCGATCTGCTGCGCTGTTATTATTCGGGCGAAGTGCAACCGAATGCCGTGCTGGGGACATTGTCCCGCGGCGATTTGACAGATGGATTCGGCTCCGTGTTTCACTTCGATCTCAATTGGCTGGATAATCTTCCGGTCGACGCAACTGGAGCATTGGACAAATCGGCGCTGAGAAGGCTGGCAGCCGATAAGGAAGCGGTCTCTACCAAGTTTCAAGAGCCGCAATCTCCGACAGAGAAGAAGCTTGCCGAGATCTGGGGAAAAATCCTGAATGTCGGTAAGATTGGGGTATCTGACAACTTCTTCGAACTAGGCGGACACTCCTTGCTGGCGACACAGCTGATTTCAAGGATTCGTTCGCAATTTGGGGTCGAAGTCCAGATCGACAGCCTATTCATCAACCCGACGTTGGAGGAACTGGCCAAGCAAATTGAAGCGAAATTGGATGCATTCACCACACCTGATTCAACCGCTGCGTTAAAACGGTATGAGGAAAAAGAGAAAATCCCGCTCTCGTTTGCCCAAGAGCGCCTCTGGTTCCTCAATCAACTGAGCCCAGGCAATCCGTTCTACAACATTCAACAGATGATTCGCATCAAGGGACCGCTAGACTGGCGCGATGTAGAGCAGGCGTTTAAAAAGCTGGCGGAACGGCAGGCGGTGCTGCGCACCACCTTCCAAGTCGTCGGCGAATCTCCGGTGCAAGTCGTAAATGACATGAGTCAAGCAGGAATTTTCGATTTGCAATATCTCGATTATTACGGGTATGCACGCGAGGAAACGGATGCGAAAGTTCAAGCGTTTGCGTACGAAGAGTCGCAACGCGGATTCGATCTGGAGCGGGGACCTGTCTTCAGAAGTCGGCTGGTTCGGATCGCGGAGAACGAACACATCCTGCTGTTTACGGTGCATCACATCGTCGCTGATGCTTGGTCGATCTCGATCTTGATTCGTGAGTTTCTGGCGCACTTTCAATCGGCTACGCTGCCGGAACTCCCGATTGAATATGCCGATTTCTCGATTTGGCAGCGAGAATGGCTGTCGGGTGAGGAGTATGACAAACAGCTGAAGTACTGGAAGAACTACCTGAAGGGACACAGCGGATCGCTGGAGATCAAGACCGATTTTCCTCGTCCGGCTATGCCTTCCTATAAGGGGGAGAAGCTGCAGCTGAAAATCCCGCAAACACAGGTGCAGGCGCTCGAGAAGCTGAGCCAGTCATTAGGCGTCACGCCTCACATGATCTTATTGTCGGTATTCAGTGTGCTGCTCAATAAATATTCCGGGACCGAAGACCTCGTCGTCGGCATGCCGATCGCCAATCGGAATCGCACGGAAATCGAAGAGCTGATCGGGTTTTTCGTCAACACATTGGCGATTCGCACGGACCTTTCGGGTAACCCGACATTTGAACGGTTGGTGGCGAACGTGAAGGACACTTTGCTGGGAGCCTATGCGCATCAGGACATGCCGTTCGAAAAGCTGGTCAATGAACTACAACTGGAGCGCAAACTGGATCGTCAACCGCTTTGCCAAGTGATGTTTGTCATGCAGAACGTGCCAATGCAAGCAATGAAGCTCGAAGGTCTTGACTTTGAGCTGATGGAGTCTCCTCATGAGATTTCGAAATACGACCTGACGCTCAGCTTTAGTGAAACGGGCAGAGAGTTGATAGGCGCGCTCGAGTACAGCACCGACCTGTTTAGCCGTGAGTCGATGGAACGAATGATCGATATTTGGAACCAGTTCTTGAAAAGCGTGCTGGAAAACCCGAACCAAAAGCTTTCGGAGCTGATGGCTCAGGTGGAAGTCGGGGAGGAGCTGATCCGTAAATTCAATCGTTCCATTTCCCTGCCTGGCGTATCGGATGAAGAATTTATCCGCGCTCTCCTGAAGTCGCGTCCATCGATCTTGAGCGCTGCTGCACTGACGCCTGTGCAGCGGGACCTGTATCTCGATTATCTGCGCAGCTCCGAGGGGGGGCAATACGGGCTGGCCTATTCGGTGGAGCTGGGGACTGCAGTCGATGCGGATCGTTGGAAAGCAGCCGTCCTGCAGACCATCGAGGAAACTCCGGTATTGAAAAGCCGCTATTTCTCGCTGAACGGCACTTTCTATCAGTGCGTAGACACCGCGATGGAGGTGGACTGGCAATTCGTTGAAGGAGATGACTTCAACAGTACAGTATCGAGATACGCGCAACCGCCGTTTGACCTGTTTGAAAATGCTGTACGCCATGTGCTGTTCAAAAATCGGGAGAGAGGCATCTACACGGCGGTTCTGGCTTGCCACCATATCGTGCTGGACGCGCACTCTGGGCATCTCTTCTTCCAGCGCGTGGCAGCAGCCTACCAAAGGGGAACAGGCGGCTCACAAGGAAAGTCTCTGGATGTGGCGTTCCACAATCTGGTTCCCCTGAGAAATTTGAGTTTCGACCGCTCGGATGCGATTGCATTTTGGACAGAAGCGACGAAACAGGTGGAGCCTCTGGTTCATACGGCCAACGTTCCATCGAATCTGGTCAGAAAACCGCGCTTGGAAACGATTCGTTTCAATGTCGCCCATACGGAAAAGATCAAGCAGCATTGCCGCGAACAGGGTTTTGGGGTGGCCGCATATTTCCAAACTCTCCTCGGCGTGCTGTTGGCGCGATTCTACCAACCTGAAAATGATTTCGTTCTATTTGATGTTCGCGGAGGTCGAGAAAAGCAGGAAGCGGATATCATCGGGTGTCTGTATCAAGTTCAGCCGATCGTGTTTGCCCAATCGATCTTCGATCAGGCCGAGACAAGCTTTGCAGAGATACTGTCTCAACTCCTGCAGGACCGCAGAAAAGCGAGAGCGCACAAGAATATCTCTGTGTTCGCTCAAAAGCAGATTTTTGGAAGACAAGGCGTGCGTTTCTACACAAACTTCTATAACTTCCCTGAGTTTTTCTTAGGTGAGAATCACTCACGGTTGGCGGTTCATGAATCCTATGAGGCTGATGAAGTGCATTTCATATTTGAAGAGTCAGCAGATGGAATCGAAATTCGACTAGCTTTTGATGAAAGTACTTGGGAGTCCACACAGATGCTTGAGCGACTGGAACGCTTGTCCGAGCAAGTGCTTGGCGGCTGTAACGCGTTCGGTCACTTGGAGATTGCGCTTGCGGATGAAGTGAAAACAATCACCGAGGTTTGGAATACAGCCGCAGTGCACGATGATAGCCAATCTAGCCTGGTCGCTTTGTTCACCGAGCAGGCGGAACGAACGCCGAATGCGATCGCCATTCGCTGCGACGGAGCAGAGATTCAGTACGGCGAACTAAACCGTCGGACGAATCGCCTGGCGCGCTATTTGGTCAAAAAAGGGATCAATGCGAATCGCCTGGTCGGTTTGTTCCTGAATCCATCGATCGATACGATCGTAGGCTTGATCGGGATTCTCAAAGCTGGCGGCGCTTATCTACCGATTGATCCCAAGTATCCGAGTGAACGCATGAAGTTCATGATCCAAGACTCCGGCGTGAATTTGTTGCTAACTGAGAGTGCATTGTGTGACCAGGCGGATCTGCCGGATGATGTCGATACGATCTCACTAGATGCCACCTGGTCCGAAATCGAAGCTGAATCGGATGCTGACCTTCAGGTGGAGGTGAGGGGCGATCAACTGGCATACGTTATCTACACGTCCGGTTCCACTGGAACACCAAAAGGCGCTTTGCTTAATCATTCCAACGTCGTGCGGCTTTTCAGCCAAACTGCACAATGGTACGGTTTCAATGCAGATGACGTTTGGACGCTGTTTCACTCGATCGCATTCGACTTTTCCGTCTGGGAGATTTGGGGGGCACTGCTGCATGGAGGAACGCTCGTGGTGGTGAATCCGTTTGTCGCGCGATCCCCTTACGACTTTCGTGAGTTGCTGCGCAAAGAGAAAGTTACTGTGCTGAATCAAACGCCGTCCGCGTTCGTGCAGTTGATTCAAGCGGATATGACGCAGTCCGCAACGAATGATCTTGCCATACGCTATGTCATCTTCGGCGGTGAAGCACTGAATTTCACGAGTCTCCAACCATGGTTTGATCGCCATGGCTTCGAGAAGCCGCAATTGGTTAACATGTACGGGATCACCGAGACAACGGTGCACGTCACGTACAAGCCGATCACGGAGGTCGATTTTACCCAAGGATCGGTGAGCAATATTGGGGTGCCAATCCCCGATTTGCAAGTGTACCTGCTCGATCGCTTCGGCAAATTCAGTCCAGTGGGCGCAGTCGGTGAGCTCTATGTCGGCGGCCCAGGCTTGGCGCAAGGGTACTTGAACCGGCCGGAGTTAACGGCGGATCGGTTTATCGAGAATCGGATCGAACCGGACAAGTCTGGAAGACTGTATAAGACCGGAGACATCGGACGCTGGACGCTGACGGGAGAAATCGAGTACCTGGGTCGCTCGGACCAGCAAGTCAAGATTCGTGGTTTCCGCATGGAGCTTGGGGAGATCGAAAGCCGGTTGCGCAAACTCGAGGGAATCGACGATGTCGCAGTTGTGGCAAGGAACAACCAAGGCGACGAAGCCGAACTGGTCGCCTACCTCGTTTCCAAAGCAGAACTATCAGTGAGTGAAATCAAGGCGCAGCTTCAACAAAACCTGCCTGATTACATGATGCCATCCGCTTTTGTCATGATGAAGGCACTCCCGCTTACCACGAACGGCAAACTGGATCGCAAGGCTCTACCAGCACCGGGAGAGTTCGATCGTCGCTCATCTTCGCGTTTCATCCAGCCGGAAAGTGAAATCCAAGAACTGATGGTACAAGCGTGGCGCGAGGTACTGGGCATTCAGAAGGTAGGGATCGAAGACAATTTCTACGAGCTGGGCGGGCATTCGCTGAAGCTGGTCGACCTGCAAACGAAGCTCAATGCACGACTGGCAGGAAAAACTCGCCCGATCAGGACGATGGAGTTGTTCCAATATCCAACGATCCGTGGATTATCCGGGTTCCTTGTATTAAGCGAATCAACAGAATCCGTGACAAAAGGTGAAGACTTGGCGAGCAGCCGGGCAGATAAAAGAAAGCAACTTGCAGCAAGACGACGAGGTTCAATCAAGTAGGGAATGTAGAATTTGGATATTCGGTATAAGGAGAGGTGTATATGCATCAAAATCCAACTTTGATTTATAAAGTGGTCGTAAATCGAGAAGGACAGTATTCGATTTGGCCACTGAGCAGAACGAATCCCAATGGCTGGACAGATGTTGGGTTTCATGGAGAACGAGATGTTTGTTTGAATTACATTGGAATGGTGCTTTGTTCCGACGACCAAACGCTTTCCAATGAATGCTATAGCGAACGTGTCAGCCAACTGGTTTATTTTTTGAGGCAATGTCTGCAGGATCAGACGGGTTGTATTGGCGTGTTGCTGGACGATTCAATTGAGAAGTTGCTTGCATTTTCGGCACTGCAATATCTAGGGGCAAGCTATGAGGTGTGGGATGTGAAAAACCTGATAGAGCCGTTGCAGAGAGACCGTACTGCTCTCCTTCTAACGACAAGCCGTTATGTGGATGAAGCGGATCGGTTGCTTTGGGAGACAGAATCGCTTGGCGGATATCTCCTACTAGATGAGTATGACGCCTCAAGTAGCGAAAAGCAGTCCCTTGAAAAACACATCTGGGAGTCAGTGGCGGAAGAGACGAGTGAGGAGCTAAATGATTATGGTTGGAACAGCAGTTTCGGCGGGAAAGCTTTCAGCCTTGAAGAGATGCAGGAGTACATCGATAACTTCCGAACAAAGCTGAAGCCGTACCTCACCAAGGAGTCGAAGGTGTTTGAGATTGGTTGCGGACACGGTTTGGTGCTGTTTCATCTGGCACCGGAGGTGAAAGCATACTTCGCCACCGATCTGTCCGAAACTATCATCGAGCGAAACAGATGGATGACGAGACGGGAAGGATTGTCTCATGTGGAGTTAAGGCAGGCGGCCGCGGCCGAGATTGAAGGGATCGCTGAGGCTGACTTTGACGTTGTCATGATGAGCAGCGTGGTTCACTATTTTCCCAACACGCTATATTTGGAAAAAGTGATACAAAGCGCGATCAGCCTGCTGAAGGAGAAAGGAATTCTCTATCTGGACGATTTGCTGGATCTTCGAAAGAAGCAGGAACTGGTAGAGGAGACTCGGGCCTATCAGCAGACACATCCGAATGATCTCGTGAAAACAAGTTGGGATGAAGATTTGTTCGTGGACGAGAACTTCTTTGAAGATTTACATCGAAAATATCCAGAGATTTGCGGATGGGAAAGCAGTTGCAAGCTGGGGGAGATCGAAAACGAGCTGAACCGATTCCGCTATGATGTGGTGCTGAAAGTGGATAAGAAGTACAAGCGGAAGGAGAATCCGGTATTATTACTCCACAAAGGAAGATATACGTGGGAAGACGTGCAACGCTGTAACAAAAGTAAGGGGCTGGTAAACAGCGCCATTCACGTGGAACCAGTAATGAAAGCTTGAGGAACATTTAAGGAGGCTACATATGCGAGAAACATAGGCGACCGATTATAAAGTGGTAGTGAACCTGGAAGGCCAGAATTCCATCTGACCTTAGAACAAAGAGATTCCCTCACGGTTGGAATGATGTTGATGAAGTGCATACATGCATATACCATCTGCATGAGGTGTGGACAGTAATGCGTCTGCGCAGCCTGAAACAAAAAAATTGACGCCAACCTTCGTTTCAAACAGTGAATGTAAACCTGAAAGGAAGACAATCTGTTGTGAGCAAAATCGCCTATCGTACACAGCCGACAGCCGGATCTCGAATGCGCGGGATCAGCACTTTGATCGTAATGCTATTGATGGTCGTTTTAACGCTCTGGCAAGCACAGCCGCCAAGCCTCAAACCAATCGATGCATCGTCCAGCGATTTTTCGGCAGAACGCGCACTCCAAACGATCGAAAATATCGCTCAAAAACCGCATCCGACCGGGTCGGTAGAAAACGCCCGCGTTCGGCAATATTTGATTGACCAACTGAAAAACATGGGCCTGACTCCGGAAACGGATTCGGGCATCGCTTATGCGGGTCATAATTTTCCCAGTGTCGCGAAAGTCACAAATGTGGTAGCGCGGCTGAAGGGAACGGACAATAGCAAAGCGGTTCTCCTGATGGCCCACTATGACTCGGTGCCAACTGGTCCTGGAGCCAGCGATGATGGCACTGGCGTTGCGACCGAACTGGAAACGCTGCGTACGCTTAAAAATGGCCCGCCGCTTAAAAATGACGTTATCTTCCTCTTCACCGATGGGGAAGAGCCCGGCAGCCTCGGGGCGCAAGTATTCTGGAACCACCACCCTTGGTCTCAAGAGGTCGGCGTTGTCCTCAACCTCGAAGCGCGCGGCGTCAGCGGTGCTTCTCTAATGTTCCAAACTAGTGATCAAAACGGCTGGCTAATCGACCAGTTCGCCCAAGCCGGCACACATCCGGTCAGCAACTCGATTATGGGCGACTTGTATCGCCGTCTGCCGAACGGCTCCGACCTCACTGTTTCGAACGAGAAGCAAGTCTCCGGGATGAATTTCGCGTTCGGTGACAACTGGCCAGCTTACCACACGGTTATGGACAACGTCGCCAATGTCGATCGTGCATCTCTCCAGCACCAAGGCGACAACACTCTGAAACTGGTTAAACAATTCGGCAATACTGACCTGACGAACACGAAAGCGCCGGACGCCGCGTACTTCAACCTGCTCGGCCTGCTGGTACACTATCCGCAATCCTGGGTCGTGCCGATCACCGCTGCCGTCACGCTACTGTTTGTCACCGTACTCGTGATCGGGTTGCGCAAACATCATTTGTCTTTGAAAAAGATCGCACTCGGTCTGCTTGTCGAGCTGCTCGCCATGATCGTCGCTCCGGCTGTCGTTTTCGGTATCTGGAAGGGAATCGAGGCGCTATGGGCCGGTGACATGTACGCCCCGATGGGCGGTCTCTATGACAATAATCTCTATGAGATCGGATTCGTTACCCTGACTTTGGCGATCACTGCCTTGCTGCTGAATCGCTTCAAAAAACAGCTCGGCCTGCTCAACTTGCTGGGCAGCGGCCTGCTGCTCTGGACCCTGCTGATGCTGGCAGTCTCCGTTGTGCTTCCGGGAGCGGGTTACCTGTTTACGTGGCCGCTCTTGATCAACGTGATCGTTTTAGGTATCGCCATGTATAAAAATGATCCCGAAGCCATGCTTGAACACCCGGCTTCTATGCTTGTCACGATGTTGCCGGTCGTCTTTTTCCTGACGTCGGTTATCAGCCTGCTCTTTATTTTCATGCCAGTCACGATCAATGCCTTCGCGATGGTACTGGTCGTGTTAGGACTTCAGTTGCTTTTGCCGCAGCTGTCTGTCTGTATGGAAAGCGGCAAATGGTGGCTGCCCGGCACTGCCACGCTGACTACCGTCGTCTTACTGATCATCTCCGCCTTCACGGCGCAACCTAGCAGCGAACAACCGGTAGGCAACAATATCTCGTATTACTTGAATGCAGACACCGATAAATCGGTCTGGGTAAGTTGGAGCGACCACACAGACGAATATCTTGAACAATTTCTTCCAAATCCGCAAGAGCGAACAGTCGATCAAGTCTTGCCAATCGGTCTCCCCCATATGAAGGTGCTGACCGAAGCGGCGCCGAACGTATCGCTGCTCGCACCGGACGTTCAATTAAAGGAGGATCAAACGGATGTGGACGGGATGCGCACGATCCGCCTGACCGTAACTTCAAAGTATCAGGCCGGCAAGCACTTATTCCAAATTCCTGATCCGAACGTCGAGAAAATTGCGTTTAACGGAACTTCGTTTAAACGCACCAACTACACGCTGCCTTGGAATATCGAATACTTTGTAACCTCGGACAGCCCATTGACACTCGAAGTGACCAGCAAGTCGAAAGGCAAGATCAAAGTGATCGTGTCCGATGTGATGGACGGTTTACCGAACATTATAGGGAAAACATTCATGTCGAGATCGGAGATGTTCATGCCAGAGATGTTTTTCGATCAGTCGACGATCGTGAGCAGAACATTCGAATTTTAACAGTACCGCAACACTTTGAAATCAATAGCAACGTGAAAGAAGGGAAATTGAATGCTGAAAAAACTTCATTCCTTAAAGCATCTGATCGGAAATACCCAATTGGTGTCGTTAGAACATGATCAAGTCAATCTCTTTACCAAGTTGGAATATCAAAATTTATCGGGAAGCGTAAAGGTAAGACCAGCGTTTTACATTCTGGAGTCAGCGATCAAACGAGGTGAGATTCATGAGCAATCCACCGTAATCGAATCATCCTCTGGGAATTTTGCGATCGCACTCAGTACCCTGTGCAAGCGGCTAGGTATCACGTTCATTCCGGTCATTGACCCGAATATAAACTCGATCTATGAAAACGTTCTGCTGTCCTTAACGGATCATGTGGAAAAAGTGATCGAACGTGATGAGACGAACGGGTTTCTCTTAACGAGGCTGCAGCGCGTACAAGACTTGCTGGAGACGACACCGGATGCGTTCTGGACCAACCAATACGGCAACCCGGATGCGGTGGCTGGGCATTATTACGGTCTCGGAGATGAGATTGCTAGAAGCTTCGATGAACTGGATTATGTGTTCCTCGGAGTCAGTTCTTGCGGCACGATTGCCGGCGTTTCCAAGCGGCTCAAAGAAAAATTCCCGAACATCAAAATTGTGGCGGTCGACACGGAAGGGTCTGTAATTTTCGGAGATAAGCCGCGCAAACGGTTTATTCCAGGGATTGGTTCCAGCATGGTGCCGCCCAATCTGGAAGAGGCACAAATCGATGAAATTATGCACATCTCGGAATTGGATGCCATCGACGGATGTCACCAGATATTAGAGAAACAATCGCTGTTCGTAGGCGGCTCTTCCGGCAGCGTATACGCTGCGATTCAGAATTATTTTCAAAATAAAACGTTTGCCAAGAAGCCGAACGTCCTGTTCATCTGCGCAGATAACGGAACACCGTATGTGAACACTGTGTACAACCGCGAATGGGTCAACATGCTGCGTGAACAGCATGTCATAGCCTAACTGTCAAACATCCAACAAACAAAACGGAGGGAATAAAATGAGATATTTGAACACGGACAACATCAAGCAAATTGGGATTGAATGGGAGCAGACGATTGAGACGATCAGACAAGCTGTCACCACTTTGCATCAACAAGATGTCGCACAACCGATCAAGCCGTACCTGCGTTATCGCGACCCCGGCAACAGGATCATCGCGATGCCGGCTTTCGTAGGAGGAGATGTCAACATGGCAGGGATCAAATGGATCGCTAGCTTTCCGAAAAACATCCAGCAGGGGATCCAGCGCGCTCACTCGGTGACTGTCTTGAACGATGCGGACACAGGCAAGCCGCTAGCTGTTCTGAACACTGCCTTGGTGAGCGGAATTCGCACCGCATCCGTCACCGGATTGATCATTCAAAAATACGAAGAGTTGTATCCGCTGCAAGACGTGACTGTCGGCATTATTGGGTTTGGACCGATCGGGCAGTTGCACCTGCAAATGGTGACAGCCATCTTGGGAGACCGAATTTCCCAAGTCCTGCTGTACGACATCGCCGGGATCAAGATAGACCTGATCCCGGAGGCTATTAAGGATCGCACGGAAGTCGTGCAAAGCTGGGAAGAAGCGTATGGACAAGCGGATGTATTTATCACCTGCACCGTGTCTCCGAGCGGGTATATCGATCAAAAGCCGAAAGACCGCTCGCTACTGCTCAATGTTTCCTTGCGCGATTTCAAACCTGATATTTTGGATTATACCCAATCGATCATCGTGGATGACTGGGAAGAAGTTTGTCGCGAGAACACCGATATTGAATTGATGCATCTGCAACGTGGTCTGCAAAAAAGCGGCACGAAGTCGATCACCGAGATTGTATGCGAAGATCAAATGAAAGTATTCCCGAGCAACAAGCCGATCCTCTTCAACCCGATGGGTATGGCGATCTTTGATGTGGCGATTTCAACGTACTATTATCGAAAAGCGCTGGAAAGCAATGTCGGAACCGAGTTGACTGAATAGCACCATCTGTAAGGAAACAAACGAATGTAACAACAAGGTCAAACTATAATGTCATAGAGTATAAAAAGGGATTTTCTTAAGAATCGACTATTATGTAACTTATCTATAAGGTTCAAAAACCCAAAACCCTTGATTTTACTGTTATTTTCAGGTACCAACTTTAATGTCACTGAACAGAAAAGAGGTACAGCCGATCGATCTGGATGCTTATTCCGGCTTTGTTAAAAAGCATGCCGACATTATCGAGCATTATCTGACCGTGGATAAAATAGGTGACCCGGAGACAACCCTGCAAAACACCTATTACTTGGAGCATGCCGTCTGAGCAGGCCGATCCCTGATCACATTCAAAGTCCTCTCTGGGCCCTGCAGGAACTTGTAGAACTAGAGTTTGACATGATTGCGATAGGAGTAAGCGCGCTGTGATCCATTAGCCGGAAAAAGCGAATAGAGGATTTGAAAACATTTTTTCCCGGTACGGGGATAGATTATCTTTATGCTCTTGGATTAGGGAACGCCAGCCACAAGGTAGTCCACTTAACCCGCTTTTGGCGAAATACAATCAGTAAACAAGGCAGATTTATTAGTTACCAACATTAATGTAATTCAAAATATTGATGAATTACCCGAAATTTCTTGTAAGTACGAGATTTCTCAGTTACCAACTTTAATGTCACTAAACACTTTTGTCTGGTGTATAGAAACAAAATAGTTGTGAAGTAGACATTAAAGTTATGAAGTAGACATTAAAGTTATGAAGTAGACATTAAAGTTATGAAGTGATTTATTTTTGTCTGGTAACATTAATGTCTGGTGCTAAAATAGTTGTGATTCGCCGATAAGACCAATATTTAGATTATTACTGAATTACTATGCAAACAGTCCCGATGAGAAATTTTTCTACATCGGGACTGTTTTTTTATAATTAGTGAGGTGAAAATAATGACTTTAGGAGAAAAATTAAAAAGCATTCGGAAAATGAATAAACTAAATCAGGATAATTTCTCATCGTTAATTGGTATTTCACAGGGAACACTAAGCGAATTGGAAAAAGATAAATATAACCCCTCATTTAGAAACTATATTATCTATAAAAGCCAAATTTGATGTGAATCTTGAATGGCTGCTTCTCGATAATAAATCTAATATAGATGTTGGAGCATTTCGTGTACTGTTAGATGCCAATGAGTCTGAGTTAATATCACATTTTCGTGAATTAACCAGTGGTGACCAATATGAAATTAATGAGATAATAAAGTTGAAAATAAAGCGTTATAAAGATAAATGAATTGAAGCTATGAATCGACTTTTTATAAATTGGATATTATGTAGCAGCAGATTAACAGATGGATGATAACTGAGAAGATCCTTATAAAACTAAGGGCTGGGTAGTGTGTGGATGGATGGGCAAGTATTCAGAGAAAATAAAGTGCTAGACTCGGAAAATAAAGTCGTAGACTGAGAAATAACGTATTAGACGCTCATGTCGCTAACGCGTCACCATCAGATGATGAAAATAGGTAGATTGCGATATAATTTACTTACGGCTGGTGAAGGGAGGTCGGCAGTCAATGGTGCTTCGAGCCCGAGTATTAGACTGACCCCAACGACCAGGTGCACCACAGATTGTTGCTCCGTATGGGAAGCACGCAGGATAGAATAACCATATGTGGTAGTTGCACCAGTCCTTCGATTTAACTGCCGTAAGGAGAGTTGACGAATGGACGTTGTTTACAGTCATGTGTGCGGACTTGACGTTCATAAGAAGAACATCGTTGCCTGCACAATCACACCGAAAGGCAAAGAAATCCGAACATTCGAAACCATGACAGATGATTTGATTCTTCTAGCGGATTGGATCAAAGCCAATGGGTGCTCCCATGTTGCCATGGAAAGTACTGGCGCCTACTGGAAGCCTATTTACAACCTTCTTGAGCTTGAAGATATCGAAACCTATGTGGTTAATGCTCAGCACATCAAGAATGTCCCTGGACGTAAGACCGATGTGAAAGATGCCGAATGGATTGCAGGATTGCTGCGTCACGGCCTCTTGAAGGGAAGTTTCATTCCAAAGAGAGATCAACGCGAACTTAGAGAATTGATTCGGTATCGCCGAAGCCTAATCGAAGAACGTGCCCGAGAAGTCAGCCGTATTCAAAAAGTGCTTGAAGGTGCTAACATTAAACTTTCCTCTGTTGCCAGTAACGTGCTTGGAAAGTCGGGCTGAGCCATGATCGAAGCGATGATTGCTGGCGAGACGGATCCAGAGACGTTGTCGGAACTTGCGAAACGAAAGCTAAAAAGCAAGAAAAAAGATTTAAAGCGTGCTCTAAATGGATTGGTTGGTCCTCATCAAAAACTGATGCTGGCCGCTCAGCTTCGGCATATCGATTACCTAGACGATGAGATTGACGGATTAGACGATGAAATCAAGAAGCGTATGCTTCCTTTTGAGGAAGAACTAGAGCTCCTTGACACGATCCCTGGAGTGGCAAGACGGACAGCGGAGACCCTACTAGCAGAAATCGGTGTGAATATGGATCAGTACCCTTCTGCAGCCCACTTATGCTCATGGGCGGGGATGTGTCCGGGGCAAAATGAAAGCGCAGGAAAACGTTTATCTGGAAAAACGCGCAAAGGAAACAAGAAGCTTCGAAGCACACTCGTTGAAGCAGCCAAGGCTGCAGCTAGAACGAAAGAAACGTACTTATCTAGCCAATATCATAGAATCGCGGCCCGTCGGGGAGCCAATCGAGCAACTGTTGCGGTTGCTCACAGCATTTTATCAATGGCCTACTACATTCTTAAAAGGAAGCAACCTTACATCGAACTTGGCCCCACTTATTATGAAGAACGAAAGCGTGACGTGATCATCAGACACTCCATAAAAAAGCTTGAAGCATTAGGTGTATCAATTAAGATTGAACCAACGGCGTCCTGATTGCCTATTAGCCTATATGCATCTCTGCCCCCGGCGTATTTTATGCCTGCTGGAGGGTTACTTTTGTATTGCCTTTTTTGGGGCTACTCATAGAATGATATTTTCAGGATAGAATGATATTTTCAGGATAGACTGGAAGGCGTTTCATTAAGCTAACGGGCAGTTTAACGTGGAAACATATTTCACATACTTAAATTCCAGGTTATGGTAATGTAGAGTTAAATTTATGAAAAGTGTACAAGAGATGCAAGCGAAATGGCTGAAGAACCGTTCATCTTTCTAGCGTGTATAATATGTTTTCGTTAAGAATGGATGAATGTAAATAATACATATGGAGGTAATTAAGTTTGAGTACTCACTACTATCTCAGTTGGTTTAATAATTTTTTTCCAGAGAAGCTGGTCCATTGTTTGCATGAGGATATACAAGACAGAAAATCGCTTGTTATGATTAGCGCTGAACCGTCTCGTTATACAGGTGAGCAAATTAACATTGATGATGTTTCTGAATGTACATGGTTAAATCAGGCTAACATTATTTTTGATGAATATCATTTCATTGATTACCGCATGCAGAAGGAAGATGCCCAGCGATTAATTCACAACGCTTCTGTCATTTTTTTATGCGGTGGAGATCCTGTTTTGCAAAACGATTTTTTGGCGGATTATGAATTATCAAATGTTATTAAGAACAGCAATGCCGTTATAATGGGTGCCAGCGCCGGTGCGATAAACATGGCTGCAAAATGGTTATGCTTGAAAAACACTGGCAATGAAGTTGAAACAAGTACTATTTATGATGGTATTGGCTTTGATCATTTTGCCTATGAATCTCATTCTAAACGCGACTACGCTACGTTTGTTCAAGGCTACCTGTTCCCCTTGTCTGAAGAGATTGATGTTTATGCGGCAGAACAGGAGAGTGCAATGCGTGTAAAGGACGGCAAAATAGAAATAATGGGTCCTGTATATTTAATTTCCCACTCAAAGATTCAGAAATTGGTTGAGACGCTCTAATTAGGCTTACAGCGAATCATCTCAGGTTTTTAATATCCCCAGGACTTATTGTTGGGCAGAAATGATAAATTTTTTAGACCGCCTTCAATGGCGGTCTTTCTATGTCCGGCAGATGCTAGCTGCTCATTTTATTGAATTCTAACGGGACACGATACTTGAATAACTCATTGATGAGCAGGCGCTGCGGTAGCCTGCTCATTTTATTAAGCTATTGTCCCAACCAGCCTAATCATGGTTTAACAAGTAGGGAGGATAAACGGAATAGCTCTCGGGATCCAAGTCCCACGGGCAGAAACGTTCGATCCCCGGCTACCGCAAGCTTACAACCTCATAAAAAAAGGTCGACCAGAAAGATCTGGTGACCTTATAATACGAACGGGCAGGATAGCGAGCATTTGTGAGAAATCTATATTATACCGAGGGGGTCAAATATCCCTCTAAATGAAACATTATTATCGTCTATTTAGAGAAACTGAGTCTTAACTCGTAGGCAGAAAAGTTATAGTTTGAGGTACACAGTTTAACATAAAGTACAACCATTTGTTCATATGATGAAAAATGAATAAACAATCTGGGAATTTAAATGAATGGATAGCTTGGCGAGTTGTAAAAAGATAATTAGGGTTACTGGCCCGCCGCTTTCTCTATAAAAGTGGGGGAAGGTAACGAGACGGGAATGGGGTAACGGGATGACCGATTCCGCCAAATCGCCATCCGTCGTCTTTGACGACGTTTCGTTCCGCTATTTGGATCACGGCAACTGGATAGTAAAGGATATCAAATTCAGCATTACTCCGGGTGAATGGGTATCCATCGTGGGAGGAAACGGTTCGGGAAAATCGACCTTGGTCAAGTTAATGAATGGCTTATTGAAACCAAGTCTGGGAAAGGTGCTTGTTTTCGGTGAAAATATCGATCAGGGGAATATTCAAAAGATCCGTCAGCTGGTTGGGGTTGTTTTCCAAAATCCTGAAGAACAGATGGTCGGCAATACTGTCGAAGAGGATATCGCGTTTGGTTTGCAAAACTTAAGATTCCCGCGGGATGAGATGATTTCAAGAGTAGATCGTATACTGAGATTGCTGCAATTGGTAGAGTTGCGGAACCGCTCCGTTCGGACCTTGTCCGGCGGGCAAAAGCAATTGGTTACGATCGCAGGCATACTCGTCATGCATCCGCAAGTTATCATTTTTGATGAAGCTGCATCCATGTTGGATCCGCAAAATGCCGGCAAATTGCATGACGTTATGTCCGACCTTCATCGTATGGGATTCACCATCATCCAGGTAACGCATGATCCGGAAGACATCTTGAGGGCGGATCGCGTCCTGGTACTAAATCATGGACGTCTTACTTTTGATGGAGACGTCCTCACTTTAATGAAGCAATCCTATATTCTCGAAGAGGCCCAGACGCTTCCGCCGTTTCTGGTTCGTTTCAATAAAGCGCTTCGCAGTAAAGGTATGGACCTACCCGTATACTGCGGATCGGAAAAGGAATTGGCCAAATCCATATGGGAATCAATTTCCGCAAAGTAAGCTATACGCATGCCAAAAGATCACCTTTGGCGCATAAAGTGGTGAACGATATAACGTTTTCTATACCGGATGGACAATTTGTCGCGGTCATGGGACCTTCCGGGTCCGGCAAATCCACTTTGGGGCAACTGGCTGCTGGTTTATTACATCCGGATACGGGAACCGTAAGTGTGGACAATATCCCGAGGAACAACAGAAAAAGCCGTTCTGATTTCTTGAACAAAGTCACTTACGTATCTCAATACCCGGAGCATCAGTTGATTGAAGAAACGGTAT
Source organism: Paenibacillus sophorae (assembly GCF_018966525.1). NCBI lineage: Bacteria > Bacillati > Bacillota > Bacilli > Caryophanales > Paenibacillaceae > Paenibacillus > Paenibacillus sophorae. The sequence goes on along the minus strand of NZ_CP076607.1, from coordinate 5,721,963 downwards.
TTCGGGATATTCGCTATGGGCTTCGCAGGATGAAGTATAATGATCAAGAAATAACGGTAAAAGTGAAAGAAGCGATGGAAAATGTAGGGTTGGGCTTTGAACAATATAAGGATCGCTCCCCATTCCAGCTTAGCGGCGGAGAAAAGAAACGGGTTGTATTGGCAGGGGCCATGATCCTAGAGCCAAAGATCCTAATATTAGATGAGCCGACGGTCGGACTGGATCCATTGACCCGTATGAAGTTTCTAGCTTTGCTGACCTTACTTCAACGAACACGCCTTATGACCATAGTCTTCATTACACATAATCTGCAGGATGCTTTGGAACATGCAGATCGTCTGGTCATTTTAAATCACGGACAATTGATCTATGATTTGAAAATAACCGAAATACGGTGTGTCCTTGAGGATCCCGATATTCCTTTATCTTCAACACCGTTACTACGCTTACAAAAGGAGCTTGAATCCTTTTTCCGTGGAAAAATCGATCCGGAGCTTGTTCAAGAATACAAGCTTCTCACCTTCATATCCGACCGACTCATGCGTACATAGGTGGTGGAGAATGAACAGCTTAGGCCCTTTATCCGCCCTCCAGTATATACCCGGCAATTCCTTACTGCACAGGCTTGACCCCCGCTCTAAATACGGGTTTGTTGTAAGTTATTCAATAAATCTTGCTTCTTCCCATTCATTAACAACGAGCTTGGTCTATACGTTTATCGCCTTATTGTTGTTTTTACTTTCCAAGCTTCACCTTCTTACAGTATGGAAAAATATTCGAGGGCTTGTAATCGTCCTGTTGATATTGAATTACTTTCAATTCCGTTTACATGGAATAGAAGCAGCCGCGCTGCTGACGTTGAAAATGCTTTCTTTTTTCCTGTTGGTGACGCTGATGTTATCCACTACGCCGCCTGAAAAACAAATGGAGGGGCTGCACAATTTATTGTCCCCTTTGCGACGCCTGGGAGTTAAGACAGAATCGTTTGTGTTTATGTTCACCATAGCTGTTGTCTATCTTCCGCTTCTCTTGGAAGATTTTATGCGAATCATGCAAGCACAGAGGGCCCGCGGACCACAACCCGGTAGATGGAATTTACCGGGCAGGGGCAAAGATATGTTCTTACTTTTGAACCCCTTACTTTTCATAATCTTCAGACGTGCCGAACGATTGTCGGAGGCCATGGAGTCCCGCTGCTATTGCCCCGGATGCGACCGAACCGCTTTTTATCAATTGAAGTTAGGCAAGCACGATATAATCGTGTTGCTCCTAGCCCTGCTGTTTGCATTTGTTCCTCTATACTTCGAATGACCAAAATAAGGAGGCCTTTGAACAATGCGTGAACCGTTTCTCAATTATTGGGCAAAATCGCTGCCGCAAATGGAATCCGGATCACTATTAGCCAGGGTTGGTGCAAATCAAACCAAATCAATCGTGACCATTGCCTTTTTAAGTGCCGTAACCGCATTATTCCAATCCGCGGGAGGTTTTTTACCAGGATCGGGATACTTGATCAGCCCTCTTTCTACCGCCCCGATTGTATTAGCGACTCTCATTTCATTTCGCTCGGGCCTTACTGCCTACACACTGAGCAACTTGTTATTGCTCCTCATCCAACCGAGCGAGTTAATCGTCTTTCCGTTTACAACGGGATTGCTTGGGATGGCACTCGGAATCTTCATTGCGCGCTCCAAAAATCGCATTCAGGTAGTCTTATTTTCCGCAATCGCGTTATGGGCTGGAATTACACTGGTGTTATATGCCTTTCGCTTTCCTTTGCTAGGACCGTCGGTCGCCATGAACTTTCGTATCGACACAACCGTATATGTATTTCTTTTTAGTCTGCTTTATAGCGGGATGTGGACGGAAATCAGCCTCCGGTTATTAGCGAGATTAGGAAAATCCCAAGCGAAGGCATAAGAAGGGGGGGAGTTTTTTGATAAAAGTTAAGGTTAGTTTACGGCCCATTGTTAGTAACATAAATTTACCCACAGTTTTGAAAACAACTATACTTCCAGGTGACTCCGTTGAAAGATTATTTATTGCAACCCAGGTAGGAGAGATCTTTTACATAGGAAACGGAGTTGTAAGGACTTTTTTAGATATTCGCCCGCGAATCATAAAACTAGGTGCTGCTGGTGGTGGATATGATGAACGGGGATTGCTGGGACTGGCGTTTCATCCCCAATTTAATTATAACGGTCTGTTTTATGTTCATTATTCAGTAGCTGGAACACAAGGTCCGGGTGCTCTTCCTGATACAGAAGCTGCAAGACAAGGACTTCCTGAATTTTTTAATCCTGACCCGTGTGACCCTAGAACCTTAAACCTAAAGTGGATAAACAGAGAAATTCGATATGACCATATAGATACAGTTGAAGAATGGATTTTACAGTCGAATGGCCAACCTCAAAAACGGCGGACATTACTTTATTTAAGAAGACCGTTTTTTAATCATAATGGTGTCAATAGCTTAAACTTTTCATCTGAAACAGGAAAACTTGTTTTGACAACCGGAGATGGTGGATCGGGCTATGATCCATTTAATTTAAGTCAGGATGATATGGAAATTTCCGGAAAAATTATTGAAATTGATGTAAATAAGAATCCATTTATCAATAATCCGCCCGTAGTCACACGCTTTCACGAGCTTCCCGTACCTATTCAGGAGACGCTTACGGTTATTGCCAAAGGGGTTCGCAATATACCAGGCATTTCATTTCAAAGGATCTATAATCAGTACATTAAATATGTGGGAAATGTCGGACAGGACTTAGCGGAGTCGATTTTTTCATTCGTTCATTATAAACCAATACCGGTTACTCAGCTTGTTCAAGCTTCTGTAATGAATTCTGAACTTGACCAAGAAGGATTTATTAATTTTGGCTGGCGGGGGTGGGAAGGTGCTTTTCCCACTTCGCTTATAAGGGGCTGCTCTACAAATCCGACTCTGGACGAGCAAACCATTGCTTATTACGATGAAGCAGTAAAAACTTCAGTGCGGCGTCTTCCGCCTCTGACCAGTTATTTTCATCAAGATCCTAGGCCCGATAAGTTTGGAGGAACTGCACTTACAGGAGTACAACCGTATATGGGGAATGGAATCCCCGATTTAACGGGAAGCGTTGTGTTTACTGATTTTGCCCGGAATGAAGCTTCTGGGCCACCGGTAAGTGGGGTTTTAGCGTATACCAGGGTAAGAACAGATGGTAAACTAAATGATTTTAGTATTATTGAAACCGATTATAATTTTGGGACCCAATCTGCTTATTATGCTAGTTTGGGAACGAATCTTGATCAAACCAGACTATATTTAGGGGTTTATGGCTCTATGAATGTGACTGATTTTAACCAAGGTACTGTTTTTGAAATTGTTCCATAAATCATAACAAAGAATTTATATAGTAGTGAAATTCCTTATTCAACTACCATGTAAGAATTTAATTTTCTTACATATTTTGTGGTGAAGCTCTACTTCATGTGTGGCTAACGGGTGCGTTGATCCAAGAAGGATTAACGCTTTTTTTGTTGAACTTTATTGAACTCCCTCGGGTACGATAGTTCAATAAAACAGCGGCAGGCTAGGATTTTATTTTCTCGTCCATGACTGCCGCTGGTTCGATTTTTGGGATTAGTCTCAAGACATCTCTGGACAAACTCTTTTATATCAGGTCTTGTCTCGATTCGTCTTCGAATTTCTATTTATTGGAACACATATTTCGCAAAAATCATTGTTAATCATTTCACCAGTGTATCTTTCTAAAACCGGTTTGTTGTCCATTTGATATCCGCTGTTTTGTAAGGCTGGAATAATATCCGCCCATGCTTTTTGAATATCCTCCGCTGTATGTTTGACTTTGCAAATCATATATTTTCCCTCGGAAAGTTCACTTACGCAAATGGAATCATCCATTGGATAATCCTTTGAAATGACGATACATGCATCATATTTACAGTGTTCAGGAAGTGTTGTTTCAGGGTTATCTTGTGGAATGCCGAGTATTATTGCCGATTCAGTAAGCAGATTTTTCTCTTTCGCCCATTTTTTTAACTTTTCCATGGCTTGAGTATTAGCAGGACCATAGGGACCAACTTGCCTCACATATGCAATGCGATAATTTGGAAGAGTTTCGACTTTAATATGCTGCATAGTTTCTTCTTCCTTTCTCTATTCATATTCAATACATTTCGAATGCTATCATGGTATAAAAATAGATTCATTCCTTTTTTAAAAATTACTTCCAGGGGCGATGGTTTGATGGAGCTTTATTTTAGAGATAATTTTTTTAATGCGGGTGTTACGGAAATTCTTAACGGACAGGGAGAAAGTGCCGGTCAAATTGATTTGAAGAGTGCTTTTGGCTCGGCGATCGATGTGTATGGGAAGGATGGACAACTGCTGTATAAGGGAAGCTTTCCGTTTTTTTCTGGAAAATGGGAGGTGACAGACAAGCGAAGGGGGACAGTTAGGCGTTTTGCGAAGCAGATTCTCCTTTTTCACCAAGAAATTCACCTATGAAACCGATGGGAGAGGAAGCTACGACATTACATCTCAGGCATTTTCGAGGGAATATGAGATGTCCGATGAATCGAAAATTGTGGCCGATTTTAAACAAGTGAACGGTTGGTTTTCCTCAGGCGCTTATATTCTGAACAATCAGAGCGATCATTTAGATACTTACGAGCTTGTGGCGGTGATTATGGGCATGCATGAAATTCAGAAAAGGCACCGCGATGCGGCCAATAGTTCAACCTAATCGCACTTGGGAGATGAGAGGTGAGCGGCCAACTTTTTCGAATAGGGACAGTAGATTTGAGAAAATAGAAGACCAGGGAAATTTTTAATTTCTCCTGATCTTGATCCTGAATAACGTGATTGAAGGCCCATTATTGGGCAAGGGGAACAACCAGTACGCTAACGGTGATTAGTTACTCTTCTCTCGCTTATTTTTCCCAGGTATTTCTCTATTCTATCGAATCCTTCATTAATATTATCCACGGAGGTAGCATAGGACAGTCTCACGTAACCTTCGCCCATAGCCCCAAAACAATCTCCAGGAGACACAACAACATGCTGATCCTTAAGAAGTTCTAATGCAAATTCATCTGAGGTTAGTCCCGTTTCTTTAATATTCATGAATACGTAAAATGCGCCTTTCGGCATTAGGCAGGACAAGGTATCGATGCTGTTGATTCGATCGACCATAATCCTTCTGCGCTGTTTATATTGATCATTCATATATTCAAGAGCGTCTTGGGGTCCAGTTAGCGCTTCAATCGCTGCATATTGTGCTGGAGTGTTCACGCATGATAACATAAATTCCTGTGTTTTTTGCATTTGAGAGATTACGTGCTTCGGACCTAAACAGAATCCGACCCTCCAACCTGTCATCGCGTATGATTTAGAGACGGAATCTACTATAATGGTTCTTTCTTTCATCCCGGGAATGCGGGCGATATTGAAAAAAGCTTCTTCATCATAAGTAAGATATTTGTATACCTCATCAAAAATCACATATAAATCATGCTGGGTGGCTATCCGCGCGATCATTTCTATCGTTTCCCGATCGGCCACGGCTCCCGTTGGATTGGATGGCGTATTCAATATGATGGCTTTGGATTTTGGGGTTATCGCTTCTCTTAAACCTTTTTCCGTAAAGTTGAACCCTTCTTCTTCGTACACCGGAACCGTAACAGGAATTGCGTTATTCATTTCGATCATTCCGTAATAATTGGTATAACATGGATCACTTACGATAACCTCATCTCCGGGGTTCGTAAGGACCAGAAGGGACAGGTAAAGCCCCTGCATACCCCCAACTGTAATCATGATTTCATCAAGCGGATTGTAACTAACTTTGTCAAAATCTTTAAAATGCGCGCTTACAGCTTCACGCAGAGGAAGAATACCGGAATTTGGCGTGTAATGAGTGTGGCCGTGATCCATGGCTTTTTTTGCAGCTTCAATAATATGCCCCGGAGTATCAAATTCAGGTTCGCCTATTACAAAACTAATCACATTATCCAAACCTTGTGCCATATCATACATTTTTCTGATTTTAGCCGGTTCGATGCTTGCGATCTTTGACGATAATTCTTTCATTATTAATCTCCTTCTGCTGCCGTGTAATCTTATCTGCGTATTGAAACCGCACCTTCCACACCTTTTTGTAGGTGACCGTCTAAATATTCGACCCCAATGGAGTCTAAGCCTTCTTTTAGTTCCGCAACCATTTCATCTTTCTTGTCTGGCAGCATACCGTGTACGGGTATTACATTGGATGTATGGAGACCGAAGAAATACGTATGATCTAAGTCCAGTCCACTTAACATTTCGATTTCCTCTTCAATATTTTGACGCAAGGTATTTTCTATAAAAAGCCCTTTTTTTACTTCTTCATCCAGCGGGCTGCCGGGATCCACGTGTAAAGTGGCAATAAAGATGAGCTTTGGTTTAACTTCATTTAGCAGTTTGCTGTTTGCTGTTGCGTTTTCACGTGTTTTCTCGCTGCCGGCTCCTCCGATGATAATATTTACACTAAAGTCTATGCCAGCATTGGTCAAACGCTTTAACTGCGCTTTCGCTTCATCCACGGTAAACCCTTTATTAAAATGTTCCACGACCTCTGGCATACCGGATTCCAGACCAATGTTGAGGTCATTAATCTTTAAAGCTCTTAATTCTTTAAGCTCATCATCTGTTTTATTTATGATGTTATTAACGGAGGCATACATCGCTATAGTCTCAACTTCAGGCAGAATTTCATTGATTTTAACAGCAATGGATTTCAGCCGGTCCGCACTTAGAGAAAAGGGGTCGGCATTAACTAAGAAAATACGGTTTACTCTAGGATACACTCGTCTCGCTTCCCGTAAATCCTGTTCGATTTGCTCCAGCGTTTCGACATGAAAAGGAACATCGCTATACATGGTGCAGAAGCTGCATTCATTATGGCTGCATCCTACAGTAACTTGTAATAATAATGAGTTTGCTTCAAATGGCGGACGATAAACGGGCCCGGTATATTTCATTTTAATCTCTCCTTTTTGTACGTTATGCTTATTTCTATAAGTTTACAATCATGCAGCTTTCTAAGGTAGTACGCACTTTAAAGTACGTATCGAAAACCAATTAGTAATATTTAGATAATAAACAAAACATTTCATTGGTAAATTTTAAATTGGGACTTATACTCTAAAAAGAAGCAGCAAAAGAACTATAAGAAATCACGAAACAAGTGATTGACCAAAGGCAAACTCGTTCGAAAGACGGGGACGCAAAGCCACGGGTCTACCGTTATAGGAAACTATAACCAGACAGCCGGGTTGCTCAGGCAGCTTGTTTTTTTGTGTGTTCTCACAGCAGAAGAAAGGAAGGGTTCAACGAAAATGAGAAGAATCTTTTGGAGTGTGCTTGTGGTCTGGATGCTCGTTGCATTAACCGAAATGGAGACAAGGGGGATGGTTGCGAGCGCGGCAGCAGGGCTGAACTACACATGGAAAGACGAGGTGACGAAGTTCAAAGTCGGACCGGTTGATTTTCAAGATCTCAAGGATGCTGATATCGCTGGCCGCTACTTAACCTGGACTATAATTCAAGATTACTATGATTCGATTTACGTTTTAAATTTGGATAACGGAAAGACGGAAAGATTGACTACCGATAAGACCCACAAATATAACCCGGTTATAGCGGATACCATTCAAGGCCCAATGGTTCTTTGGATTCAGAGTAATGAACTCCATGGAAGTGATATATGGGGATACAATTTGAAAAGTAAGGAAAAAAAGAAGCTGGTTGACGGCGGGTCATCATCGCTAACGGAGCCCGTTGGAAATGGCAATTATCTGGCATGGGTTGATCATTACAAAGTCCAAGTTCTTAATTTGACAACCGGAGAGTCGGAGGAGATCGAGGAAGGGAGTAATCCTCAGCTGGGTAAGGGCCGGCTTATCTATCTGTACCGATCCGATGAAATTAGGGCCTATAATCTGGAAACAAAAAGTAAAAATAATTTTTACGGAGCCAGCTTTCCGTATGATTATTCGTTCAATGGCAAATACATTTTGCTCAAGACCAAACTCAGGGAAAATCAGGGTTATGTTGAGCTGAACGCAACCACTCCGTCTGAAAAGGGAATCGTCCTGCAAAATGATGCTCCTTTCAAATTGTCAAAAGTATTTACAGGATTGTCCTATGGCCTTTGGGTTGAAAAAGGTGAGGGAAATAAAGCAGAGGTAACAGGTGTGGACCTTTTGCATAAGGAGTCCTTTTCGATACCGCTGGAAGCGACATACAATCATGTACTCGGACTCTCCGGCGATACGCTGATTTATTTAAATAAAGGCGGTTTTATCGTCAAAAGAACCATCATTCCTCCGAGTACCCGTGCAGACCGGAATGCAGAACCGATTCATGTCGTTATGGACGGGTTAGAGGTTCCCCTGCGTACGGCCCCAATTTCGCTTAACAATAGCACCTATGTCGAGTTTCGTTCCCTGTTCGAGCGGATGGGGTTCGGCATAAAGTGGGATAACAAAACGCGCCAGATCACGGGCACCAAGGGAAGCCTGGTAATTAAACTGACTATTGGCAAGAAAGAGATGGTTGTTAATGGAAAAGCTATCAAAACCGATTATGCGCCGGTTACTCGGGGCGGTACAACCTATGTTCCTCTTAGACTTATTGGTGAAGCGGCTGATCGTAAAATAAGCTGGAATGGAGCAAAGCAGACGGTGTACATCAGCCTGAAAGATACCAAGGATACCCTCTATAACGAGGACGGCAGCATGCGGTATCATGGCGGACTGGTAGGCGGTATCCGTGAGGGATATGGAACGCAATACAACGAAAACGGACGTGTTTTCTATGAAGGGGAGTGGAAGAACGATAAAATGCATGGCGAAGGGAAAATGTACTATCTTTTCGCTGACGAACTGTTTTTCGAAGGAACGATGAGAGATGGAATGCAGACCGAGGGCATCGAATATTATCCCGGCGGCGGACTTCGGTACAAGGGTTCTTACAATGGAGCGCTGCACTGGGAGGGGCAAGAGGTTGTTCTGAATCGAAGTACAGGCGAATATCTCGTCGTAGAAATAAGTAAGGGACGGCGGGAAGGAAAGGCAATCTGGTATTACGCCAGCGGTGAGGTTAAAATTGAGGGGGATTTTGCGGACGACCGGTTTATTAACGGCACACTCTATGATCCCGAGGGGAATGTGCTGTACCAAGGCGAATTTGACGATTCGGGTGAACCTTTAAAGAATTAAACAATAATAACAGTCCTGACGAAGTTATTTTCATCGGGACTGCTGCGAAACTTAATATTAATCCCTCTGAGCCAACCCTTCAATCGGGTTGGCTCTTGTGGTCTGTGAACCATTCCTCCTGTCAAAGAAAACGCAATCCGTTCACCATCGCTTGAAGATGATCTTGATCCGCCCAGAGGATGAAGTACGGATAGGTGGTGCCGTTAATCACAACAGGCTGCGGATATACGGCGATGAGTGCGGATTGCCGCCGAAATTCCGGCGCTTGGTCCGGGGAAGGGAAGATAAAGCAGGCTTCCTGATTCTGCACTCGTCCCGGAACGATCCGCGGCGAAGAGCCGTATGGCATTAACCGGTGATAAGCTTCTGCGCGGCACAGTTCTGGAAACGGTAGCTCGCTGGCCAGGGCGGAGATTTGGAAGAAACCGTCCGCGCCCTCGTACCGGGTCTCGCTCACCGCCCGCCAGGCGGCGGGATAAGGGAAGCTGACCCGGTACGCTGCACTGCGGAACTGGGCGTAGTCTTCCGCCGGAATGGCTCCATGGGACCATTGTACGGAGGTGATGGCGCCTGCCCCGGAAATCACGCGGATCGGTGCGGGATGGCGGATATCGATGATCCAAATCTCGCTTGCAAGCCCCGCTCCTCTGCAGCCGGACAAGTAAGCGATGGATTCGCTGTCAGGGGACCAGGTGACGGGAGTCCCAAAGCAATCGGAGACGGCCAGAATTTGCTGGCCCCCGCCTTGCGGGCGCTCGGTTCGGATGGTGGAGAAGTAGCCTTTGCGTTCGGCGAAATCGGTTGCGCTGTAGGCGATGTCGGCGCTGCCCGGAGCCCAGGCCGGGAAATAATTTTTTGCTAATGGCCCTCCTGTGAGCTCGAATATGTTCCCTGTGTTGATGTCAACGACATAGATGATGGAGATGCTTGCGCCGGGAGAGGTGAAAAGGGCATAGGAGCCGTTCGGGGAGAGCTGTACATCATTCTTAGGGCTGAGCGTATCGTGCGTAATTTGGCGCTGGCCGGCAGCGTCGACTCGAATCTCATAAAGCTGATCGTTCCCTGTGCTGTCCGGAGCCGCGAATAAAAGTTTATCGCCGGAGGGAAACCACTGCACATGCTTGGCGCCGGAAACGGGCAGCGTTCTAGGGAAGAAGGTGGCGAGCTCATAGAGAATGATCCGGCCCTGCTTCGTATAGCCGATCTGCCTGCTATCCGGGGACCAAGTAAGAGTGGTAAAGGGCTCTAGTTGATCGATCTGCATCAAGGTTCCCTGCAGCACGTCCAAGATGAAAAGGACGCCCTGCTTTCCGATAAACGCGATCCGGCGATTGTCCGGCGACCAATACGGCACGGAATGGGCATCGGCCTGCTGTTTTCCAACCGCTGTGGATTGACCGCTCAATGGATCGAATAGCCAAATATCGTATGCGCCGCCAAAGTTTGAAACATAGGCAAGCCGGCCGATTCCGCCCGGAGGAGCATATGGGATAATGAGGCGCATGCTTACGTTGATCAAGTCGGAAGGCAGTCTGTTCGCTTGGCGGATCAGCTCCGGTCTTCGGACGCCGCCTGTTATTACATTGTATCTGCCGGCCAGCTCGTATAATGTATCTCCGGGCTGCACCACATAGTAAGGGACACCTGGCGGAATGGTCAGTATTTGATCAATATAGATCGTGTATGGCGGACTCAGCCGGTTGGCTTCTATTATAGCAGCCATAGGGACGCCGTACATTTGTGCAAGGGAGTAGACGGAGTCCCCGGATCTAACCTGAACGGTTGTCACACCGGACGGAACCGAGAGCTGCTGACCGGGGTAGATCGTATAGGGAGACGAGAGGTTGTTCGCCGCGATGAGCGCAGGGACAGGCACTTCCCACCTCTTGGCGATGGCCGACACGGAGTCGCCGGGTCTCACGGTATAGAACGTCTGCACGAGGATGACCTCCTCCTTAAACCTTTTGTAACAAGTGTATTCGGCGGATGGCTTTTGCAGAAGAACGGTAAGGGAATAATAAATCGGCTGAAGCAAACAATAAAGAGGCAGTCCGTGTTTATATAGTAAGTAGATATATAAGATGAACTTCAAAAATGACATCAGTGTAACGAGTTGCGAAGGGGAAGTTTGGAACTGTAGGAGCGATAGCGACCGCCTTTGTCTCCGGATTTCATCCGCGAAGAGCGGTTAAAATGAAGAAATCTGGAGACAACAGCGGCCGGAAGTCCAAACATTCCTCGTAGTTACGACTGATATCTGATGGAAAAATCTTAAGTTCATTTTATATAACTAAAATATCCTAATGAAAAATGGAGATACGATGACAGAGAAAAACACAATCATTGAAACAGGATGGAACTTCGACAACAGTTATGCCCGTCTGCCGGAATCATTTTTTACCAGACAAGACCCAAGCCCTGTGCGCTCGCCGAAGCTGGTCATTCTTAATGATCCGTTGGCAGCCTCTCTGGGGTTAAACGTTCAAGCGCTGCAAAGGAGTGATGGCGCAGCGGTGCTTGCCGGCAACGAGATTCCCGAAGGTGCTGAGCCTCTTGCTCAAGCTTACGCAGGGCATCAGTTCGGGCATTTTACTATGTTAGGGGACGGCAGGGCTCTGCTGCTTGGCGAACAGATCACTCCCCGGGGTGAGCGGGTTGATATTCAGCTTAAAGGTCCGGGCAGAACGCCATACTCCCGCCGGGGCGATGGCCGGGCGGCACTTGGGCCGATGCTGCGCGAATACATCATCAGCGAAGCGATGCATGCGCTTGGCATTCCGACCACCCGCAGCTTGGCCGTGGTGACAACCGGTGAGTCCATCGTGCGCGAAACCTTGCTTCCCGGTGCAATCCTGACCCGCGTGGCTGCCAGTCATTTGCGCGTCGGTACTTTTCAATACGCTTCAAAATGGGGCTCTGCCGAGGACCTCAAAGCCCTAGCTGATTACACGCTGCAAAGACATTTTCCGCAAGCTGACGGGGATGAGAACCGCTATCTAGGCCTGCTTCGGGAAGTGATCAAGCGTCAGGCCGCGCTGATTGCCAAGTGGCAGCTCGTTGGCTTTATTCACGGGGTGATGAACACCGACAATATGGCCCTTAGCGGAGAAACCATTGATTATGGTCCTTGCGCCTTCATGGATATCTATGACCCAGGGACGGTATTCAGTTCGATTGATCTTCATGGCCGATATGCTTATGGCAATCAGCCGCATATTGCCGCGTGGAATCTCGCGAGATTTGCTGAAACTCTTTTGCCGCTGCTGCATGAGGGGGAAGAGGAGGCAGTCAAACTGGCCGAGGATGCGATTTCAGATTTTTCCGAGTTGTACCACCGTAATTGGCTCGCGGGAATGAGGGCAAAGCTGGGGATTTTTAACGAAGAACCAGAGGATGAATCCCTGATTGAAGACCTCCTTAATTTGATGCAGAAGAATCGTGCGGATTACACCAATACCTTCCGTGCATTAACATTTGATAAGCTGGAGGATACAGTCCTATACGGCACCACGGAATTTACTCAGTGGTATGAGCGGTGGCAGGCGAGACTGGGCAGACAGCAGGAACCAAAAGCCTCCTCGCACCAGCTGATGCGAAGCAGTAATCCGGCGCTGATCCCGCGCAACCACCGAGTAGAAGAGGCGTTGGAGGCTGCGGTAAAACAAGGAGACTACAGCGTGATGGAGCGGCTGCTCGATGTTCTTGCGAGACCCTTCGCGCATTCCCCCGAACAGGCTGATTACTACACACCGCCGGCGCCATCCGCCTGTCCTTACCGAACCTTTTGCGGCACCTGATACCGAAAGATTAGACCAACGAATAAGAAAACTTTATAATATAGTTACGAAAGAGGGCGGACAAGTTGGCCCTTTTTTCTATGGCTTCCTTTAAATTTATGGGTCTGCCAGAGGTTCAGGAAACTTAACTTATAATGGGGATGATGCCGTTTTGGATATTAGGATGATTCAGAAAGAGCAAGCCTGGCAGCTGCGTCATGAGGTCATGTGGCCGGAAAAGGATCTCGATTATGTAAAGCTTGAAGATGATGATGAGGGGACTCACTTTGGACTTTTTGATGGGGAGCAGCTGATTGCGGTCGTGTCTCTTTTTGTTAATGGAGAAGAAGCGCAGTTCCGGAAATTTGCGACGTTAGCCTCTCACCAAAATAAGGGGTATGGGAGCAGACTTCTAACCTATATGCTTGGGGAAGCGGAGTGCGCTGGCGTGAATCGGATTTATTGCAATGCCAGGAGCGGCAAAGTACCGTTTTATGAGAGATTTGGATTTACTGTAACAGAACAGACCTTTACAAAAAGTGGTAAAGATTATATTGTTATGGAACGGTTCTTCGGGACTTCCTAAAAAATTGCATACATAAAGGAGAGGTTAACGATGTACGAACATCTTGTCTTATTTAAATTAAGTACAAACATTACACCCGCCAAACAACAGGAGCTGCTTGATACTTTGCTCTCGTTGCGGGATCGTATTCCCGGTATAGCCGATATCAGTGCGGGCATCAACGTAACTGAGGAAACGGAGAACATTCACGGTTACACGCTCGGACTGCGGGTCACATTCGAAAATCTTGAGTCGCTGCGTTCCTATGGACCTCATCCCGTTCATCAGGAATTTGTGAAATCGCTGGATGGTCTGCTGGAAAATGTTATCGTGGTCGATTACCCGAAGGTGTAAATGATGGGATTTGTGGAGGTGGCGGCTTGGCATACATACGATTGATTGTTTTGGTTTTGGCGTTCGAAGTGTTTATAACGGCCCTAGTTGGGCTTGGCATTTATGTCGGGTTTTCTGTATTTCCATTCTCTCAGATGACGATAACAGCGCCATCCGCGGCTGCGCAGACGATCGGGTTTCACGCGACCATCCCATTGTATATGCCGATGCTCTCGGATTTGAAAGTCCCCTACACGCAGCTTCAAGCCGGGAAGCCGGTATGGGGGATAGCGGCAATTCTGGTGTCGGCGGCGGCGATGGTGGCGCAAAGCTTTGTTCGGGGCATGTACCTTGGCGGTATAAAAGGGTGGGTCCAGAGCCAAGCCAAGGTCCCGCTGATCAAGTGCGGACGCCGGTATTTCAAGGATATGCTGGCCTGGTCGGTATTTCAGAACGTCTTGAGCGCGTTGGCATTTTTCCTGGCTGCTGTGTTTTTCCCATTCGGGATCATCTTAATCGTTGCTTTGCTGTTCCTTTCGCTTACGCCTTATCTGATCGTCCTTAAGGACCTCTCTCCCAGTGAGGCCTTTGCCGAGGCGCCGGGCCTGTTCCGGCGCTATTTCTGGACGCTGCTGCCGCTTGCGCTGTTAGCCATGCTGTGCACGCTGATCGTCAGCCTGCTGCGGTCTCTGCCGCAGCCTATGGGATATGCGGTACCATTGCTCGCTTACGCAGTGATCGGGACCTTGTTGATCGCCGAGCTTATGAGACGGCTGGAAGGGAAGCTGCAGGAGGACGGTGGAAAGACTCCGCATCTGCCCTTCGGGGAGGCCTTAACTGGCCGAATATCAACTTATATTACCGTTCTGCTCGTGCCGGTGCTGGTCATGGCGGGTGTTCTCTCTGCTTCCGGCCGGCACCTCAGCGCGTTTGATTTTGGCGGTAAAGAGCGGCTCGCCGGCGTGTCTTATATTCCGAATTTCTCCGAAGTCTTCTCTGTGTCGGAGAAGAGCTATACGGCTTACGAATGGTTGACAGGGGATTTCCGGATTGCTATGCGGCTTCCAGACCTGTCCGGCGGGCGGACCCCGAGGGAATTACGGGGCATAGCCGACATTACTTGGCTGGTAAATGAGGAAACCCATTATGCAGTAAACGGGATCAGGACTTCCAGCTCCGTGCAGCCCTTCACGCGCAAGAGCCGGCTGATGTACCGGCTCGTCCGGGAGACAGCGCAGGACGGCAGCTTTTACTACTCAAGCATGAATGGCTCCGCATCGATCCTGCCTGGAGGGGAGCGGCCTCGTGACCCGTTATCCGTCCAAATCACAGTAAGCGGGAACGGCAGCAACATATTTGTACTGCAATACCCGACGCGCTTCGGATTAACACAGGTATTCCGTGTTTCGGATGACGGGCAGTATCTGATCCCAAGTACAAGTCAGGTTAATCCGATGGATTTTCACGTTTATTGGTTCACTGCGGAACAACGGAAAAAGGATGTTTTTGAGCTGTTGGCCGCTAAAAACAAAAACAGTTTCTTGGCGACCCTTAACCGGGCATACCTGCCGCTCGCAGCGGCAATGCAGGAAGGAGACGGGCGCATGGTCGTTAAAATTTTAGAGACGATGCGGACGGCCGGAGTACAGGTGAAAGCGCCCGATTGGGATGAGCGCGCGTGGACAGATTACTTGCGAAGCCAGTACGAGGGTGCCAGCTTGCAGAAGACGCTGGAGTTTGTGACGAAGGCTGTTGTGCTGGGGAGCTATGCAAGCAGGGAACTGCCGGAGAAAAGCGGCGAGAAAGCTACTACCTACCGATTTGAAGTGCCGTTTCCGACCGGGACGGTGCCGATTGCTTATGAGGAGTCCAAGGAAAATGGCAGGCTGGTATCCGTCACTTTATTTAAATAATGGAAAAGGCTGCTTTCCCGTTATTCAACGAGAGAGCAGCCTTGCTGCTATTTAACTTTCATTTTTGGGGATACCATTTAAACTTGGGACATAATCGGCAGCTTTATGGTTCCTAAGTGTCTGAGGTTCTTCAGTGAAATGATCGTTATTCTGTTGATTGTGTTTCTTATCCGCACGATTATCTTCGCGGTCGTATTTGGGATCGGCGCTATTTTTGGGCATGACATTCACCTCCATTTTCTTGCACATAGTATGAGGAGGGGGCTTGCATTTTATTCCAGAGGCCCGGAACTATCGGCGCTCCTTAACATAACGTTCCTTCTCCCGCATCACTATATAGAGTTATTCCATGACATCTAAAAGGAGAATGTTGTAAAAAGGTTCCGTTGATATAATAAATGAAAGCAGCCTGGCGCCGGAGCGGACAGGCAATAAATAATGTGAAATCGAGGTGAGCGGGATGGCGGCTGGAGCACCTGTCAAACTTGCCCAAACGGCTCAACACGAAGGCAGGCCCCAAATCAGACCCCGGGAGCGATTGGTTTATTTGGATCTGATTAAAGTGGTTGCCATTTATTTGGTTTGTTTTTATCATTTCAACGATCTTCCTACCGATGTCCTGACCAACCCTTCATTTTTCACCTATTTAAATTATGGAGTAAAAGGCATTGCCAGTGCCGGGGTTCCGCTGTTCTTTATGGTAAACGGGGCGCTGATGCTGAACAAGAGCTATAATCTCCGCAAGCACATACATAAAATCATCATGATCTGCATTCTGACGGTAGTTTGGGGCATTCTGACCCTGGCCATCCTGATTCCGATCAATGGCGACAGCTATACGGCAGTTCAGTTTGCCAAAGCCTTGCTCGAATGGAAGATGTTTAGAATAAACCATTTATGGTTTCTGCAGACGCTGGTCTGTCTGTATATCCTGTTTCCCTTGATTAAAGAAATCTATGACAAGGATGACAAAGGGCCGCTTTACTTTTTCTTCGGTACGGCTTTTCTGCTTACTTTCGGGAATGTTCTCCTCAGTAATATTGCCAATACGGCAGAGTGGGTAATGAAGGTCAATTATTTGGAGAAGAATTATAACTTTTTCAATAATTTCAATGTATTTAACGGCTTCTTTGCCTTTTCGATCGTGTATTTCATATTAGGCGGTTGGCTGCAGGCCAAGCTGCAGGATAACCGTTTCCGCAGGCCCAGCAGTCCGGTGTTGACGGGGATCATTCTGACTGCTCTGATTGTGCTGCTCGGATACGGGATAATCATGAGTCAGTCGAATGGGGAAGTATTCGATACGGTTTTTGACGGGTACGATACCGTGATGACCCTTATCGTTACCGCGGGCCTTTTTATCCTGTCCTCCCGCTACAAACAAGGTAAATCTCCCCGGCTGTCTAAGGGAATGGAGGTCATCGGCTCGAATACGCTGGGGATTTATTTCATTCATGTCATTGTCGGCTGGTTTACACTTCCTTACTATAAACTGCTGCCCTTTAGTACGAATTTGCTTGCCAACCTGATCTATGGAGCCGCCGTGCTGATTCTTTCCCTTGGGGTTGTGCTGCTGCTGAAAAAGATTCCTGTCGTGAAGCTGTTATTCCGGCTATAATGAGAATGGATTCTCAATCTTAGGCGTCATGTGAAAGGAGAAAGGATCTTGAACGAACTAACGGCAGAGGCAAATCCCATGCGAAGCGAGAGTGCCCGGCGGAAAGAGGGTTTTGGATTTACGATTCAAGTTCGTTTAGTTTCGGATCTTGCAAGGTCCCGATTACGGAAGGGACACCTTTATCCATGTCAATTGGGAATTTAAGAACGCCTATATTAAAGACCCTGACGGATATACCCTGGTGCTGGGTGCGATGCGTGAAAGTTTGCAGTAAAAATGTAACCGCTCTATTTGCTCTATAATGGACGGTTTGGCAAGCGGTCAAAGACCAGAAAATACAAACAGCAAGCTTCCGGTGACTTGGAGGCTTGCTGTTTTTTGCGAATACGGATAGGGTTGGGGGGCGATTGGATTCCTCTTCGACTTCTGCTACAGGCCCAACTTTTGCCCTTTCTCCAAACGCTGGATCTGCTGTTCTCCGGTATCCGCCAGCTCTCTGAACTGATTAATGGTGTCACGCATTTTGGGAAGAGCCTCCTGCTTGTATGTGCTGATAGAATCGAGAGCCGACAGCACGTCAGTGAAAGCCTGTTTTAAAGTGTCTACCGAAATACTCGTTTCCAGAGACTGCTTATGGATCGCCGCGCCCTGATCTTTCAGCATTTTGGAGGTACCGCTTATGAGATCGTTGGTGGTTTGGTTAAGAAGCTCAATCTTTTTCAAGACAATTCTTTGATTGTAAAGCGCGCTGGCCACGGTAACCGAGATTTTCAGGGCGGAAACCGTCACATTTCGGGCTCTGTCCACCCCGCGGATCAGCTCTTTATTATTTCGGATGACGACTTCGATCGCCATGATTCCCTGTTGATTAACAACCTGCATCTGCTGTAAATCCATCACGCGCTGACGCAGCGGAAACAGTACTTCTTCGGTAATGAAGCGGATTTTATCCTCCGACTCATTACGTGATTTTGCCGCTTCAATCTGAGACTCAATTTCTTCATCCATCAGCATGCCAAGCTGGATTTCCTTTTGCAGCTTTTTGGTAAGCTCCCGCAGCGCCTGCTGTTCAAACTCCAAAGTCGTATTATCATTTTTTAACACAGACTTGCCCTTATCCAAAGAGGTTATAATATCCGAAATGACAGCATCCGCCTTCTGGTACTTGGCAAAGTAGCTGCGCAATGGGTTAAAGAACTTACCCAAAAAACCGCTCTTGGCAAAATCCACAACACTCGGGTCCAAATCCTTCAACTGGAGCTGCAGCTCGGTTAATCCCTTGGCGACTTGGCCGCCTTCATCGCCCGTTCTGGACAGGTTCCCCACAGACACCTGCAAAAGAGAATTTTTCTCCGACGATGACTTCATAGAGCTCATGCCGAAATTGTCAATGGACTGCAGTATTTCTTTCCGCTTCTCCAATGAATCGATATCCAGCTCCAGGATCGTGGAGACATTGTTTACCGCCAGCTCCTTTAGCTGGGCTACTTCCTCGGGCACAGGCTTAACCTGCTCCTCAATAGCCGACTTGATCTTCTCCGGATTGACGACTTCCATTGTAAATGACATGGTAACCCCTCCTAATAAAAATTACATTTGAACGTTGAGCAAATTACCGATCTTATACACCACATCGTCCGTATCCGCGTTGATGCTGGCCGCCTCATTGATGCTTGAAATGCTTTGAAGCGCTTTGATATTCGCATTGTAACCAATCGTATATACCGGAATTTTGAAGGTCTCAATTAACCCCCTGATATCATCGAGCGAATGCCCTTCATTCGTTTCCCCGTCACTTAAGACAAAGATCACAGGTTTAACATCAGGGTTAACTGTCAGCTCATCTCGAAGCATTTTCATGGCCACGGCAATACCGTCAAAAGTAGCTGTGCCGCCGCCGGCCTGCAGGCTGTTAACCGCTCCGACAAACATAGACTGCTGATTCGCGTCGTACTTCCCAATCGGAAGGTTGACCGAAACTTCACTGGAATAAGAAACCAAACCAATGCTGTTGTCTCTGCCGAGGTACTTTTGCCCTTGTAATAACGACTCTTTTAGCCGATTGAGAGGCTCACCGTCCATACTTCCGGATACATCGGCTACAAATACCGCTGCAATCGGTTTATTTCCGTTCTTCTTTTCCTTCCACAGCTTCTGTGCGGAGGATAGGAGAGTACCGTCAACTGCGCCTAGCTCTGAATGATAATCCGGAAGACCGTTGAATCCTTTGTCCGCAGCTGATTTCTGATACTTATCCTGCTCGGCGAACTCTGCAAACTTCTTAATAATGTCCAGCTTTTCTTGCGGCAAATTGCCCAAAGCGTACAGCGGACTGTCATGCCTTACGCCAAAAGGAGTGAACACATAACCGCTCTTCAGATCCGGCGCATTGACATAGGTTTGGTACTCCAGGACAAAAGCGTCAAGCATTCCCGACTTAGCCGCATCACGCATTTGCAAAGTTGTAGACGCGGTGAAAGGGACATTGGCCTGGAATTTCTCAAACCCTTGAACCGCCTTATCCCCTAGTAAATCCGAGCTGTCAAAAGTCTGAAGGGCGGTCACCAAAAAGTTGAGTCCTGTCGAACTGGCGAAAGGATCGGTGTACCCCATAGCCAGCTCGTTATTCGCTATAGCGTCTGTAACCGTCTTGATATTTAAGGAGCCGTACTTATTCACCAGCTCATCATACTTTTTCTTGGTTGTTACAATACCGGCAACATTGCCGGCAAGACGCTTCGATATAAGCTGGGTTTGGATGCCCTGCGCTTTGACCATTTCTCCCCACAGCTCATTGGAAGGAGTGAAGGCGTCCGGCACATATTTGCCCGATTTTATGTAATCTGCGGCTGTTCCTGAAGCAATATTGCGGATCTTGACCGAAACGGGCTTCCCATTCACCACAATATTGGACTTATTGAAATCTGTCGCTACCTCGTTCAACCACCCGTCAACATCGGTCCCTGATTTCTCTGTGGAAGAGAAAATTTCTACGAAACTGTCCGTTGTGTTGGCTACGGATATAGGGAACTTGGAGATATCGGGCAATGAGTCGCCGACAGCCGCAGGATCAAGGTCGATCTGACCCTTTATTGGTTCCGCGGCAGTTACAGAAATGCTTTTGTAAAGTTTATCCAGCTGCTTGGCCGCTCCTTCCGCAGTTACCTGTGTCTGGCTTTTGCCTAAATTGGAGGTTAAGCTGATCCCAAAATACACAAGAACAAAAACGGCCACAGCGATAACCCCTAACACCACAAACGCTTTACCTTTTCTAGCCATGCTCATCTCCCTTTCATTGCTTATAGAACTTTGTCTGCTTGATCAATGCATCCATTTCCTGCATGCAGGGCATATCCTCGATATTTTGATAATCTGTACTGTTCAATTGAGTGATCTCCAGCAGCAGCTTGTCTAGCTTCAGCAGAATTTCTTCATTTGCGCCAAGGTATCCCGTTACGGAGGTTAAGTACTCATTGTGTAGAGCTGTTTTTTCTTGAACCAGTTTATTGGAAAACTGTGCGAGCTTCTGCTCACTGGTGAAAGCGGAGAGCTCTGAAGCATCGAATACACTAAGCTTATTCAGGATTCCCTTGATATTCAGGTAAAAAAGTCGCCCGACCTCATCAATGACAGAATGGAACTTCCTGTAACTTAGCTCCGCCGGATCAAATCTTTGACCAAGGACATCCAACAAGGTGGTTTTCTTCTTTTCTATTCGATCCAACTGATCCAGGGCGAGAGCAATATCCTTCTTTAACCCCTTTGCATTTCTGTAATGGTTAAGCGCTGCTATATAATCCTCATGCGATTTCATGTTTTTTACAGGCGCCAGAACAGGAGGTTTAAACAGTAAAGCATAACTCCCGTACAGCAGCACAAGGAGACTAATAACCAGTAAGGTCACACCTGAAGCGGTCTCAAGAACACTTTCACCTCCGATTTCCACCCCTAATAAACCCGGTGACAAAATTAGAATATTCAGGATTACAACCCCGGCAATAAGCCCCAGCAGCTTCATAAGTCTCGAGCTATTCAAAAGACGCACCTCCTCTATATATGATAACTTACTTCCAATATTTAGGGCTATGATTTCAATTGTAGGTATAACATTGAATACGCCCGTTATTTCAGATGGATGCATAATTTTCCTGTTTCCCAAGAGCGTGTGATAAAGGGGGGGATTTTTTCGGCGGGAATGATGGTTGTGTTATCCTAAGATTAGGGGGGATGTACCGTGTCAATGGAATTACGGAAGCTTAAAGCGTTAGGCCAGTTTCTGAGATCGCGCCGGGAGCGGATACAGCCCGCCATGGTTGGCATCAGCGGGAAGTATGGTCGGAGAAGAACTCCAGGGCTTCGCCGGGAAGAAGTTGCCGAGTTAGCTGAAGTGAGCACGACCTGGTATACGTGGTTGGAGCAGGGGCGGGAAGTTCGTGTATCTAAAGATGTTATCGAAAGAATAGGAAGAGCTTTGCTGCTATCTCCGGAAGAGCACCTGCACCTCCAACGACTGGCGAATTATGATCGGATGACCGACCCCAGCGCGTCACCAATTAATGGAATAGACACGGGGCTGCGGCAGATTGTCGAACAAATTCGTTATCCTGCCATTATCGCCACATTCCGGACAGATGTACTGGTTTGGAACCGTATGGCCTCCAAATTTTTAACGGATTTCGATTCGCTTCCCAAGGAAGAATGCAATATGACGCGTCTCGTATTCACCGACTCTTCTTTGCGCCAGAACATAACCAACTGGGACGAGTTTGCCAGATACGGCTTAGCGATCTTCCGTTCTTATTACGACCAGCATCCGGATGATCCTGTGCTCGAGGAATTCGTACAAGGACTATATAACGACAGCCCAGCATTCTCAGAGTTATGGCAGCTGCATGATGTGCAGGATAAGAAAGCCGTCCGATTTGAATTAAATCATCCCGGGGCAGGGCCATTAAGCTTTACACTGAATTCATTCAGTCATATAAACGGCAATTCCGATATCCACCTCTGTGTCTACACCCCCGACGAGGGTACATTCACCGAACAGCGTATGTTGGAATTTGCCGGACAATCCATCCTTTAACTGGCCGTTGATTCGCTCTTGCAGCAAAGTCTTTTTTCGTTATCCTATCAAATTCTATACCCGTATAAATAAACACTGTCTGCCTTCCTCCGGGCGAATTAAGATAGCTACAACCGGTAGATTTGAAGGAGGTAAAGATGATGAAAGCGATGGTCATTGACGGATTTGGCGGCGTAGAAAAATTACGGCTTATGGAATTGCCCGATCTCAAGCCGGCTCCCGGAAATCTCACGATTGACGTGGCTTATGCGGGCGTTGGATACGCGGACATATTGTTGCGGAGGGGCGAATTCGGTTCTTCATTCTCAATGCCGCTTATACCTGGATTGGAAGTGTCCGGATATGTCCGGGCGATTGGGGAAGGAGTGGAGGGCTTCTATGTCGGTCAGCCCGTTGCATCGATGACGCTGCTGAATCTTGGGGGCTACGCGACAATGGCGAATGTAAGAGCTTCGCTGACCGTACCCCTTGATTCACTCGGTTCGGAGCTTGACCTGGCTACAGCAGCGGCGTCCATCGTTAATTTGACGACCGCCTACATGGCTATAAAAGACGTACATCGGATGCAGGCGGGGAGTAAGGTACTCATTCACGCTGCTGCCGGAGGGCTTGGGAGCTTTCTCGGTCAAGTGGCCAAGCGGCTGGGAGCAAAGCATGTGATGGGTACGGTCGGCAGTACAGGGAAATTGAAACTCGCCGAGTCTCTTGGTTATGACGAGCTCTTTATCCGGGAGGAGTTTGTTGAACGTGTTCTTGACGCAACAGGGGGAGCAGGCGTCGATGCCGTCTTCGATCCTGTGGGAGGAGAAGCGCGCTCCCGTAGTCTTCAAGTGCTTAGCCCGCTCGGACAACTGGTCGTTGTGGGGAATGCGAGCGGCGAACCGGACATGCTTCAATCGATGAACGGTTTATGGATAGGTAATCAAGCGATTGCCGGTTTTTCGCTCGGCGGGTACGCCGAGACCGCTCCGAACAAGGTGGGAGCAGCGGCGAAGGAAGCGCTCGGCATGCTGGCGCGCGGAGAGCTTCGCTCCGAGGTGTCAGGTGTCTATCCATTGGAACAGGCAGCGGAGACACATCTCCTTTTAGAAAAGAAGAACACCATCGGAAAGATCGTTTTGCAGATTCAATAATCAAGCTGCCAGGGATCGGAAAATACAAACAGCAAGCATCCAATCAAACGGAGGCTTGCTGTTTTGCTTCAATAATATATTCGAAGTCCTAGATGCGGTCTATATTACGCCTGCGGACAGGCTGGCTATCTTGGTCAAGCGGGATTCATCGACGGTGACTCCCAGTCCGAAGCCTTCGGGAACGGATACGGCCCCGTTCGATACCGAAAGCGCGCCGGCGGGATCATCTTCGGGACGGACTCGCTGGAATCCCCACACTTCAAAGTGGCTGGCGCGTGAAGCCGCCGCGATTTGCAGCAGAGCGGCAGTAGCCAGCCGCCCCTCGTCCATCTGCCCGAGCATATACGGGATGCCGAAAGATTCGGCGACCGCCATCATCCGCAGCATATTGGCGACAGACCCCGCCTTTACAAGCTTCAAGTGGACAATATCGGCCGCGCCCTCGGCGGCAATCCGGGCGACATCCGCGCAGGTGCGGCAGCTCTCATCGGCTACAACGGCGGCCCGTGTCTGCTGCTTTACCTGTTTCAGACCGGCGAAGTCGTCAGCGGGTACGGGCTGCTCGACCCATTCCACGCCGAGTGCTTCGAGTTCCCTCAAGCGAAGGGACGCTTGCTTGGGCGTCCAACCTTGATTGGCATCGACACACAGAAGAACTTCTGCGCCAAGCCCGAGTGAGTCGATGACGGCTCTGGCCCGCCGCACCCGCTCAAGGTCTCCGGCCCGGTCAGGGCCGACTCTCACCTTAATCGTCCGAAAACCGCCCTGCAAATACCGGGCCGCTTCCTCCTCGGCTTCGTCCGGTGTGCCGAAGGCAATCGTGGCATCGCTCGGGATGGAATCCCGCAGCCGTCCCCCTAGCAGCTCGGCGACGGACACTTTCAACTGCTTGCCCATGAGATCGAGCAGCGCAATGTCCACCGCGGCGCGGGCCGCGCTGTTTCCGTTAATCAGCCTGTCGAGCTGGGCATTGATCCTATTTCTGTTCATAACAGGCTTTCCGATGAGTGCGGGGCCCAGTGTATGGGTAAGAACAGCCGCAACGCGTTCGGGCGTATCGCCGGTAACGTATTCGCAGTTTCCGCGAACTTCGCTCCAGCCGGTAACGCCGGAATCAGCCGTAATGCGCAGATAGATTTCTTTTAAATGAGTGACGGTCCCGGAAGAAGAATGAGTGAATGGGGGAGAGAGCGGGAGGTCACATCTGAACACATCAATTTGTGAAATAAGCATACCTACACCTCGTTTTTTCATTCGGCAGAATGGGCTCATGGTGGAATTGGCACGATCTTGTAAGGAGAAGGGAGACGATTAAGAAGGAAGTTATGTCATGGAATATGACGCGACAAACTCTTATAACACGAAAAAAGATAAAAAAATTGATATTTGATCAAATATCACAGTAATTATAGTCACATAAAATCTCATTTTGCAACTGAAATATCGACAAAATATCTATTTTTTCGACTTTATGTTAGTTATTTCGACTTCATGACAGGAATATTTACAATTTGAGATATTTTTATTGACAGTTTGTCGAATTGGCCCTTACAATGTGACCTATATCACAGGTAATCATTGATCGTTGATATTTGATCAAATATCCGATCTTGAAATTTTTGCGAGAGGAGATGCTGAATGATTGAGTAGAATCCCAACTTTTGTTACCGCGTCGGAGCATGTGTACTCCGTTCTTAAGCAGTGGGTGTTATCCGGCGAATTGGCTCCTGGTGAGAAAATCGACCAAGACGCTGTCGCCGCCCGTCTCGGGGTAAGCAAAATGCCCGTCCGCAGCGCGCTGGACAAGCTGGCAGCCCAGGACCTGGTTCTGCTGCATTCACACAGGGGCGTAACGGTCACCCCACTGTCGGCGGAGCATCTCGAAGATATTTATCTGGTCCGTTGTAATCTGGAAGGATTGGCCGTACAGCTTGCGACAGAGCTGCTAACGCCGGAGGATGCTGCCGTTCTTAACGGCATGATTCAGAAGCAGGAGGAGCTGGCCAATCACCACAGCCTCGACACCGAAGCCATTCTGGCCGCCAACCGCGAGTTTCATATGTTCATTTACAGTCTTGCACAGCGTCCTGTGCTGTTGTCGATCATTGAACGATTATGGGAGCAGAGCGAGCGGTATCGCCGCATTCTTTTAATTCAGCCCGGAATGGTTGACGGTTCCCTTAACGAGCATCGCCGGCTGGTTGAGCTTATGACCCTCAAGCAGGCGGAGGAAGCCAGCCGTTATCTAGTTGAACACAATCGGAAGACCCAGCAAGTTGTACTGAGTGTAATGCAAAACAACCAGAACTGATGAGGAGAGATTAACGTGATGATGAAGAACACCAAGATGCTTGTCTGTGCGATGTTGGTATTGGTGGTTGCTGTGTTGAGCGCATGCTCCGGAACAAACGGCGCAAACGGTGGGCAGGCATCTTCCCCGGCTGGGAGCAGCAAGCCTCAAGAGACGGCATCCGCCGCAGCCCCATCTTTTTTAGTTGAAAAAGGGTTCTTGACCTATGGTACGGCCGCTACGTTTCCTCCTTTCGAATACATGGTAAACAATGAATTCACCGGCTTCGATATTGAACTGGGGCAAGCGATTGCGAAGGAAATGGGCGTTGAAGTGAAGATCCAGTCGATGAACTTCGACGGCCTGATTCCGGCTCTGCAGGGCAAGCGGATCGATATCATCAACTCCGCCATGTATATCAAGCCCGAGCGGGAGGAGCAAGTAGACTTCATCCCTTATATGGGACTTGCCGATTCGATCGTCGTGAAGAGCGGCAATCCGAAGGGGATCAAAAGCTTGGATGATCTGTCCGATCTGACGGTTGCCGTCACACGCGGGGCTGTCGAGGAAATCAACGTCCGTGAACATAACGAAAAACTGAAGCAAGCCGGAAAGAAAGAAATTAAAATTTTGGCGCTTCCGACTGCCAATGACGCCGTCCTTGCAACCGAGCAGGGCCGTGCCGACGCATTCCTTCACTCTTCTCCCGGAGCTGCTTACCTGCAAGAGGAGAAACCGGGCGTATTCGAAATCGCCGGCTCCTTCGGTGCGGATACGAAGATCGGAATCGCCGTTCGCAAGGGCGATACGGAAACGAAGACAGCCATCGAAGCGGCGTTGAAGAAAGTCGTTGACAACGGAACCTATAAGCAGTTGATGGAAAAGTACCATCTGCCGGCTGAAATGAGCTACTTCAAGTAATGTGAGGCACCCTAGATAACATAGCCGTCAGATTCGCGTGAACGGATTTTTCTTCGCCGAATCTGACGGAAGCTGTAAAAAGGAGGTTTAAGAATGGAATTTTTGGAAGGTGTTTGGGCGTATCTCGGTTCCCGTGCTTTTCTGGATGGAGCCATAAATACGATGAAGCTTACGCTGGTGTCGCAGATTGTCGCCGTCCTTCTTGGATTCATCATTGCGCTTGCCAAAATGTCAAAGTGGAAGCTTCTGCAGGGCTTGGCGGCTTCGTATATTTGGATTTTTCGCGGGATTCCCGTGTTGGTGCAGCTGATCTTTGTGTACACCGCGCTGCCTCAGTTTGGAATCAGGCTGACCGGGTTCCAGTCAGCATTCGTCGCACTCGCGCTTAACGAGGCGGCCTACATGGCGGAAATCGTGCGTTCCGGCCTCGCATCTGTAGGCAAAGGGCAGCATCGCGCGGCTAACGCTCTCGGAATGAACAGCTGGCAGCGGATGAGATACGTCGTTCTTCCCCAGGCTTTTCGCGTCATCGTCCCGCCGACAGCCAACCAGTTTATCGGCATGCTGAAGACCTCGGCGATGGCCTCGGTCGTAGGCTATACCGATCTGCTGCTGACCGCTCAACAGACCGCCAGCGCCAACTTCGATTATGTCGATACGCTGATCGCGGCCGTCATTTATTACCTTGCCTTTACGGCGCTGTTCACGCTCGTGCAATCTTACCTGGAACGGCGGATGGATATTACCCGTTCGCGAACCCGCAAACCCCGGCTGTTCTCGCTAATGAAGCGCGGGAAGTCAATCCTATAGCTTGAAAAACGGAAAGGAGGCTGAACATTGTGCTGCAAATCGAGCAGGTGTCCAAGCAATACCATGGTGATCCGATCCTAAAAGAGGTCTCCCTCGATATCCGCGAGGGCGAGCGGGTGGTTATTATCGGACCTTCCGGCTCCGGCAAGTCAACACTGCTGAGATGCATGGCGGGGCTTGAACCCATTGACGGCGGACAGATTCTGTACAATGGACAGGATGTGGGCGGATCGCGGCACGCGCGGGCAGAGATCGGCATGGTTTTTCAATCGTTCGATCTGTTCCAGCACCTGAACGCGATCCAGAATATTATGCTGGCTCCGAAAGTAGTGCGCAGGGAAAAAGAGAATGAGGTCCGGGCGCGCGCGGTTCAATTGCTGGAACGGGTACGTCTGAAAGACCGGGCGGAGCATTATCCCGAACAGCTGTCCGGAGGGCAGCAGCAGCGTATCGCGATTGCGCGGGCGCTTGCCATGAATCCGAAGCTGATGCTGTTCGACGAGCCTACCTCGGCGCTTGATCCCGAGATGACGGCCGAGGTTCTGGACGTGATCTCAGATCTCGCCAGAGACGGCATGACCGTCGTCATCGTTACGCATGAAATGGAATTCGCGCGCCGGGTAGGCGACCGCATCATCTTTATGGACCAGGGAAAGGTTGTCGAAGACCTGCCTTCATCGCAGATGGAAGAAGCCGGCAAGCATCCCCGTCTGGCGCAGTTCCTTAACCAGATTACGCAGTACTGAAGGGACAAAGGCTGAGTATCAGCTGTTTGAACTGAGGAATTCATGCTTAAAGGGGGGAGACGCTTGGCAACTGTTAAACTGGCGCTTGTGCAGTTCGAAAGCGCACTGATGGATGTTGCCGCGAATGTCCGTAAAGGCCTGAAGTTCGTTGAACAGGCTTCGCGGGAGGGAGCCGATCTGATCGTGTTCCCGGAGCTGTTCGTCACCGGGTACGATACCGACGTCATCGGCGGCCGCTATCATGAGCTGGCCGAGGATACCGGCGGTTTAACTGTCGGGGCATTCCGGGAAGCCGCCCGGACGCATAACATCAACATAGTAATCCCGATGGCCCTTAAACGGAGTGAAGGCGGGATCGCCAATGGCGCCGTTATTATAAGGCGAAACGGAGAGCTTGCGGGAACGTACAGCAAGGTTCATCTGTGGGAGGATGAAAGGAAGGTTTTTAAACCCGGGGACGTTTGTGCTCCGTATGAACTCGATTTCGGCAAGCTCGGCGTCCTGATTTGTTACGATGCGGGTTTCCCGGAGGCTGCGCGCACTCTTGCACTGCAAGGGGCGAAGCTGATCGTCACGCCATCCGCGTTTTCGCTGGAAGATAAGCACAGATGGGATATTTATTATCCGGCAAGGGCGCTTGAAAATACTTGTTTTGTGGCTGGCATCAACGGGGTGAGCCGCGAAGGCGGACTTCGGTTGTTCGGCAACAATAAGCTCGCGAATCCACGGGGTGAACTGATCCTTAGTGGAATTTTGAATGAAGAGGGCATGCAGGTGCTGGAGATCGATCTGGATGAAGCGGACGAATGCTCCAAGCTCACACCGTATTTAAGGGATTTAAGAATGGACACTTACGGCTATCAGGCTTGAAAACGATGAGTTCAGGGAAAGGGGTAGACCATATTGAGCGCCACATCATTGGTATTTTCCAGGGATGAATTTAATATCCGTCTTCAAAATGTACAACGCGAGCTCGGACTCAAGGGGCTGAACGGAATGCTGATTCACACCCCTGAGAATATTTTTTATCTGACCGGCTATCAGAGCCCGGGCTATTATATGTACCAATGCCTGGTCGTGCCGGCTTCCGGCGATCCGGTGCTTGTGCTTCGCAGAGGCGAGCTTTCCAACGTTCAAACCTACAGCTGGCTGCCTGAAAGCCAGGTCAGAACCTATGACGATACGAACGATCCGGTTGCTTTGACCGCGGATACGGTCAGAGAGATCGGCATCGCTCCCGGTGCGATTGGCCTGGAGACGGGCTCCTGGTTCCTGCCTGTCCGCAACTATCAGAAGTTTGAGAAAATGCTTGGCGATTTCCGGCTCATGGATGCCCAAGGGACGGTTGAAGCGTTCCGGGTCATCAAATCTCCGGCGGAAATTGCGTACATCCGCGAAGCCTGCACGGTGGCCGACCGTTCGATGCAGGCCGGGCTGGATGCAATCCGGGCGGGAGTGAATGAGGACGAGGCCGCCGCGGCGATGTTCTCCGGCATGATTTTGGCCGGGGGTGAGTATTTGGGGATGGAGCCGTTCATCTCCTCCGGCTACCGTTCGGGCAACATGCATGCAGCATGGGGACACAAGGTGATCGGCGACGGGGAGACGCTTCTGCTGGAAGTGGCAGGGGCCCGCAACCGGTACCACGGCGCGCTGATGCGGGCGGCCTATACCGGTACGCCAACCGATGAAATCAAACGGGTGACCGAGGTGTGCATCGCTTCCTTGAACGCCGCGATTGAAGCCGTCCGTCCGGGCGTTACCGCCGGAGAGGTGGACGAAGCCTGCCGGGGAACGATCGAACGTGCAGGGCTGTACGAGCAGTTCCGCAAACGGACCGGCTATTCGATCGGCGTCGCTTTTGCGCCGGACTGGGGAGAAGGCCATATTATGAGCCTTCAGCGGGACGATGACCGCATACTTCTGCCGGGTATGGTCTTCCACATTCCGCCGGCCCTTCGGGTTCCGAACCGCTACGGCGTCGGATTCAGCGAGACGATCCTGGTGACGGAAACCGGCTGCGAAGTGCTGACCAAGCTGCCGCGCGAGCTGACCCTAGCGAAGGGGGTAAAATCATGAGTGGACAATTCGCTGGGAAGATCGCGCTGGTAGCGGCGGCAAGCAAGGGTCTCGGCCGCGCCGTGGCGTTCGAGCTGGCGCGCGGCGGTGCGAAGGTGGCGCTGTTCAGCCGAAATGGTGCAGAGGCTAAAGATGTGGCTGCGGAAATCACCGCCGAAACGGGAATGCCCGCACTCGGCCTTCAGGCTGACGTCTGCTCCGCATCGGACCTGTTTCGCTGCGTGGAAGAGACGGTCGGTGAATTTGGCGGGCTGCATATTCTCGTCACCAATGCGGGCGGTCCTCCCGCCGGGACCTTTGAGTCGCTCAAAGAGGAAGACTGGCAGTACGCCTATGAGCTTAACGTGCTGAGCGTGGTACGTCTTGTCCAGGGTGCGCTTCCGCACTTGAAGGAACAGGGCGGCGCAATCGTCAATCTGGCTTCATCCTCGGTCAAGCAGCCCATCCCTGGGCTGACGCTCTCCAATGTGATGCGGACCGGCGTAGCCGGACTTGGCAAGACGCTGGCGGAAGAACTTGCCCCGTACGGCATCCGGGTGAATACGGTGGCTCCGGGCCGGATCGACACGGATCGGGTCCGTTCCCTGGACCGGATTCGGGCGGACAAGGCAGGGGTTACCCCGGAAGCGATAAAGGCGCAGAGCGAGAAGCAGATTCCGCTCGGGCGCTACGGGCAGCCGGATGAATTCGCCCGCGTAGTGGCTTTTCTGTGCTCGGACGGAGCGAGCTATGTAACCGGCCAGACGCTGCTGGTGGACGGCGGGATGGTGAAATCGCTATGAGCGAGGATCTTCGCACGGTAGAACCGGTGATCCGCCCCGAGCGGACGGTCGAGATACTGGCCGATCTGATCCGCTTTCAAAGCGTGAACCCAAGCGGAACGGAAGGAGAGGCGGCTGATTATGTCGCCAAAATCATGCGGGAAGCGGGCTGTGAAGTCGAGCTTCAGGAGATCGAGCCGGGACGGCCGAATGTGATCGCGCGCCTGAAAGGCACGGGCGGCGGGAAGACGATTATTCTGAATACGCATATGGATGTCGTGCCGGCCGGCGAAGGCTGGAGCTCCGATCCGTTCACCATGCTCCGCAAGGGTGACCGGGTCTACGGCCGGGGCGTAATGGATGCGAAGGGACCTTTGGCCGCCATGATGGCTGCCGTCGAAGCGATTGCCGCATCCGGCGCACAGCTTCCTGGGGACATCGTGCTTGCGGCGGTCGTGGATGAAGAGGCGGCGAGCCTGGGAGCCCGCAGGCTCCCGGACGATCTGCACGGCGATCTGGCGGTGATCGGCGAGGCGACTGACGGCAAGCTCGCGATTGCGCACCGGGGCAGCATACGCCCGGTGCTGGCGGCCGAAGGGGTTTCGGCCCATTCGTCAACGCCTCACCTTGGCGTCAATGCCGTGTCCCTTATGGCGCGCACCCTTGTGGCGCTTGAAGACTTCGCCGAGCAGGAGCTGACGAAGCGGCTGCATCCGTTAACGGGACAGTCGACCCTGTCCGTCACGGTCATTAACGGGGGAATCAAGGAATCGATGATTCCCGACCGCTGCGAGGCGCTGATCGACCGCCGGCTTATTCCCGGCGAAGCGGAAGATGACGCTCTGCGGGAGATCGAGCAGATCATCGCCGGTCTGCCCGCGCTGGACGGCAGGGTCCGCATCGACCGGCTCGTTCCGACGACCGGAGTGGCGTCGGAAACCCGCCCAGATCATCCGATGGTCGAGCTGGCTTCCGCAGCGATCGAACGGGTATACGGACATAAGCCGGAACTTACGGGCCTTACGGCCAATTGCGATATGACCCACTTCGTCAAACGGGGAATTCCTTCCGTCATATACGGACCAGGTGATTTCAGCGTGGCTCATAAAATCGACGAGTGGGTGACATTGTCAGAACTGGAGAATGCAACACGGGTCTACGCTTCCATTGCGGTGGAAGTCGCAGGCTCGTACAGATAAACAGAAGAGGTGATGGACGTTGTTAAACCAACATATTCAGTTGGCGGATTGGGTGGAGCGTGTCCTGCCGTCCCCGACTGCAATGCTGGAGTCCACGGTGGCACAGTATCAGCGGGAAGGCCGAACCGTGTACCGCTTAGGCCTCGGACAGCCGGACTTTCCAACGCCTGACCGGGCCAAAGCTGCCGCGATTCAGGCGATTCAAGATAATTTCACGGGATACACCGACACGAGCGGCATTCTGCCACTGCGCGAAGCGATATGCAGAGCGCTTCACCGGGATATGGGACTCAGCTATGAACCTGGGGATATTGTAGTTACCGTTGGAGGCAAGCATGCGTTGTTCAACGCGATTTGCACGCTGTGCCGGCCGGGAGACGAGGTGCTGATCCCGGTTCCGTATTGGGTGTCGTTTCCCGAGCAGGTTAAATTCGCCGGCGCCAAGCCGGTCTTCGTTCAGACCGATGCTTCCGCCGGATACAAAGTGACGCCGGAGACACTTGCGCCTTTGGTGAACGAGTCGACCCGTCTGCTGATTCTCAACCAGCCGAACAACCCTTCCGGCGCGGTATACAGCGCAGATGAGCTGTTGAGGCTTGCCGAGTTCTGCCGCGAGCGGGATCTTTGGGTCATCAGCGACGAGGTGTATTCCGCATTTGTATTTAAGCCGGAAGGATATACGAGCATCGCATCATTTCCCGGTATGCGGGAGCGGACTGTCGTGATCAACGCGGTGTCCAAGTCGTACGGGATGACCGGCTGGAGAATCGGTTATTCGGCAGCACCGGCGGCTGTTACCGGGGCAATGCTTCGTCTGCAGTCCCATACGACGAGCAACCCGTCATCCATTGCCCAACAAGCGGCGCTTGCAGCTATTGACGGTCCTCAAGACGATCTGACGGAAATCCGGGATGAATACGCCGCGCGCTGCGGCATTCTGGTCGAAGGGGTTCGCCGGATCAAGGGGCTGGAGTGCAGCGTGCCGGACGGCGCTTTCTATGTGTGGGTGGACGCCTCCGCCTGGCGCGGCCAAACCTTGGAGGGACGAATCATATCCACCGCCGACGATCTGGCGGATATCCTGCTGACGAAGGCCGGAGTTGCGGTGATGCCGGGAACCGGGTTCGGCAGCCCGTATCATATCCGCCTGTCTTATGCCGTTTCCCGGGACGAGATGGAGAGCGGAATCGCGGCCATGGAGTCGCTTCTAGGGAGCAAATAAAGGAGGAAGTTCAAGACATGTCCACAACTGATTTGAAAGATAAGCTTAAAGGAATTTACGTGCTCGCCATCACTCCGATGACGGATACGCTCGCCTTCGATCCGGCCGCGCTGCGGCGGAATATCGACCACTATATCGCCTCTGGCGCTCACGGCGTTATTGTCGGGGGCACCTACGCGGAGTATCCGAGCCTGACGATCGACGAACGGAAGCAGTTGTTCACCGCTGCTGCGGACGCGGTAGCCGGCCGGGTTCCGCTGGTCTGCTGCACGGCGGCCAGCGGAACCGACGAAGCCAGCGAGCTGGCGCATGCGGCCAAGCTGGCCGGAGCCGACGGCGTGATGGTAACGCCTCCGTATGTATCGGAGGTGCGGCCGCAGGATATTCTGTATCACTTCCAGCTTCTGAACGAAGCGGCCGAATTGCCGATTTTCATCTACAACAGCGCGAGCATCGGCGTCCATCTGTCGCCGGAAGAAATCGCCGAGTTGGCCAAGCTTGACAACGTCGCCGGAGTCAAGCAGGGCGCTACGGATTTGCATGCGCTGGTGCGGACTGTCGCATACGCAGGTAAAGACATCTCGGTTATGTGCGGTTCGGACGGCCTTATCCTTGGCGGACTGGCTTCCGGCTTGCCTGGCTGCACATCCACGAACGCCAACTTCATGACTTCCGAGTTCGTCGCGCTCTACAACGAATTTCAGCAAGGCGAAAATGCCCTCGCCCTGGAGCGGTATTACCGCTGGCAGCCGATCCGGGATCTGGCCCGCAAGTACGGACAGCCCGCGATGGTCAAGGCCGCGCTGGATATTATCGGCCTGCCTTCGGGACCGGTCCGGGCGCCTTTCCGTACGCTGGGGGAAGAAGCCCGAGCGGATATCGCACGCACCCTGCAGCAGACCGGCATCATAGCATAAGCATCGGCATAGGAACCTCGAAGAGAGCGATTCAAGCTTTCGGCGAGGTTTTTTTGTAATTTAACCCGCACGCCTAACTGTACCTTTCTTGATTTTAAATGATAGGAATTTTAATATTAAAGCATTACGTTCGTACACTCGAGAGGACTGTGCATATGTTCAATGTGGATATGGCCGACAAGCTCAAATTATTAGGCGACAGAACCAGACTGACGATCCTTGGCCTGCTGAAAGACAAAGAATGGTGTGTCTGCGATTTGGTCGGAATCTTAAATATGTCGCAGCCAGGCGTAAGCCAGCACTTGAGAAAGTTAAAAGCTCAGGGCATTGTCAATGAGACGAGACGCAGGCAGTGGGTATACTACTCCTTGAATGTGGAGGATAAACCCTCGTATGCGAGCTTGTTGAGATTTTCAAGACGAGTCAGCCGTCAGTCAGCCAGCATTTGCGGAAGCTGAAAGATGCGGGGTTGGTCAAGGAGAACCGGAAAGGCCAGTGGATTTTTTATTCGGTTAATCCGAGCAGCGCTCAGCGTGAACTCATTCAAAAATTGATTGCCTTCGTTCCTTCACAAGATCATGCACTGGAAGAGCTGGGTAAGAAAGGCATGAGAATTTCATGTGAATAAATGGACGTCAGCGGATTGGTTTCGGTATTGTTAGGGGGTTTCATTTTTGTTGTTACTTTAATCTTTGTCATTTGGCAGCCCCGGAATTTATCGATTGGATGGTCGGCATGCGGCGGGGCGATTTTGGCTCTGCTTGCGGGCGTAGTGAGTTTTAACGATGTGCTCGATGTTACCCTGATTGTATGGAATGCCACGTTAGCTTTTATTGCGATCATTCTCATTTCCTTAATCCTTGATAAGATCCGCTTTTTCGAATGGGCTGCCCTACATATGGCGAGAGCGGCGCGTGGGAACGGAATCCGGATGTTCATCTATGTCACCATTCTTGGCGCGGTGGTGGCCGCCTTTTTTGCCAATGACGGTGCGGCGCTCATCCTGACTCCGATTGTGCTGGCCATGGTGCGTGCGC
The DNA here is from genome assembly GCF_018966525.1 of Paenibacillus sophorae. Classification (NCBI taxonomy): domain Bacteria; kingdom Bacillati; phylum Bacillota; class Bacilli; order Caryophanales; family Paenibacillaceae; genus Paenibacillus; species Paenibacillus sophorae. Next base: position 5,686,287 of record NZ_CP076607.1, on the reverse strand, counting down.
TCAATTTTGACGAGAAAAAGGTGTTTCCGTTTATCATCGCCAGCGGATTTATTGCGGATACAACCTCACTGCCCCTCGTCGTCAGCAATCTGGTCAACATTGTATCCGCCGACTCCTTCGGAGTTATCTTTATGGAATACGCGGGGCATATGATTATGCCTACCTTGTTTTCCCTGGCGGCCAGTATCTTGGTTTTGCACCTCTTTTTTCCGCCAAAGCATCCCGAGACAGTTTAACAGCTCACAGCTAAAAAATCCCGAAGACGCCATTAAGGACAAGAAAATGTTCAAGCAGTCCTGGATTGTCCTTGCGGTTCTTCTGGCCGGGTACTTCGTCAGTGAGTTCCTGAATATTCCCGTTTCCGCTATCGCCGGGGTGATCGCGATCTTTTTCCTGCTTATGGCAAGAAGAAGTCCTTTCGTACCTACAATGGAAGTGGTTAAAGGGGCGCCTTGGGCGATCGTGTTCAGGCATCATCCTGACCATTCCTACCCTGTTTATCACCCTTAAGCAGAGAGACTGTTCCTCATGGGAATGGTCTTTTTCATTGCCTAAAATTAATAAAAATAATTCTTGACTAAATGATCTGAAAAGGATAAGATGGAATCACAAGGAGGTGGTCAATAGGAACTGCAGCACAAAATTATAATACTTAATGTAAGATATTATTTTTTTGAACATTACAGACTAAATAGTCTAAATTAAAAGGAGGAAAATAAAATGAATAACAACGGACTTACAGCAGGAGCGATTCGCGAGCGGGCACAAGAGGCATTTCGCAATCATTTGAAATATTTGTCGGGTGGAGATATTGAAGCGTGGATCAACCTTTGGCACGAAGACGGTATCCTGGAATTCCCTTACGGACCGGCAGGATTTCCTGAATACAAACAAGGTAAAGCCGACATGTACGAATATATGCTGAACTTCCCGAAACATTTCGAGGTGCAATTTACAGACCTGGAGTTCCATCCGGCTGTCGATCCCGAGCTTGTGATTGCGGAGTTCAAATCGACCGGGAAGCACAGAGAAACGGGGAACCCTTACAATCAGACGTACATCAGTGTAGTCGAAACGAAAGACGGCCTCATTACACGCTATCGGGACTTCTGGAATCCGCTAGTGGCGGTCGAATCGATTGGTAGTATGAATGAGGTTATTCAATTCTCCGGGCATCAAAAATAATATTGACTGAATGATCTGGGAAAGCTAAGATGAATGTCACAGGGAGGTGTACTTGTAAAAAATGGCGAGAAGCAAGGAATTTGATACAACGCTTGTTCTGCACAAGGCTATGGAGGTATTCGGGCATTACGGTTACGAAGGCACTTCGCTGCAAAATTTACTCGATGGGTTAGGCATAGCGCGCCAAAGTCTGTACGATACCTATGGAACCAAGCGGGATCTCTTCATCAAGGCCGTCAAACATTATGTAAATGAGAAATCGGAGGCTGTCATTTCGTATTTGGAGCGTCCAGGCTCAGTTAAGCAAGCGATTGCTGATATTTTCCATGAAATTGTGGCTGTTCTGCAGGATGAGCTGCGCCGCAAGGAATGCTTCATTATGCACAGCGCCATTGATCAAGTCCCTCATGATCCGGAAATCGCAGCGTTTTTTGAACGGGATATGACGCGTTTGGTACAAGCCTTTTATGAAGCGCTGGTTCGCGCCCGAAATCAGGGTGAACTAAGCGGAGACCGTGATTTGCTTGGTCTTGCACGTTATTTGTATCATGAGAGATATGCGCTAACCCAAGTGGCTAAATTAACCACCGATCCTAAAGTTTTGGATGATATTGCTGCCGTTACTCTTTCTAAGCTTGACAATTAATGGAGCGTAAAAAAGACGCTTCATTATATTTTCGAATTTTTAGATCAATCGGTCTGGAATGTGATAGGCTCTTATGTGAGTGGAATTCGGGGGTAGAGTCGACCATTTGTTGAACCTATTCCCGCTGTATTAAATAGGAAGAGAATTTTTTATCTATTTTTTAGACTGAAAGGTCTGATAAAGAAAAGGAGTGGATTTCATGAATTCGACTAGACACAAAGGATTGGCTTTGACGATCCTCGCACTGTCCCAATTAATTTTGGCTCTTGATTACACAATTATTTTTGTAGCTCTGCCTTCCCTTGCAGCAGATTTGGGCTTTGGTGCGAACCAGCTGCAGTGGGTCATCAGCGCGTTTTCCCTGGCCTTTGGAGGATTCCTGCTTATCGGTGGAAGATTGTCCGATTTGCTGGGCAGACGGCGGATGTTCATCATTGCCATGGGGATCTTCGGTCTAGGCTCTCTGCTTGGCGGTATCGCAGACTCTCAGCTGTTCCTCATTATGGCAAGGGGACTCCAAGGCATTGGCGGAGCACTGCTGTCACCGGCTACATTGTCACTGATCATGTCCAATTTTGAAGAAGGCCCGGAACGCAACCGTGCATTAGGCATTTGGGCGGCAATGGGTGGAGTGGGCATGTCCATTGGGTTATTGCTTGGCGGCGTGTTAACAAGCTTTATCGGCTGGGAAGCTACCTTTTTTGTCAATGTACCAATAGCTATTTTCGTTATTATCCTCGCTCCGATCACGCTTTTGGAGAGCAAGGCGGCATCGGCAAAACGCCATTTTGACGCAGCAGGCGCGATTTCCGTAACGGCCGGCATGATCTTGATTGTAAATTATCTTATTCAAGCCCCGGTCGTGGGCTGGCTTCATCCATCAGCTATTATTCCTGGCATTATCGGCGCTATTCTGCTCCTGTTGTTCGTAGTCATTGAAAATCGGACGCAAGATCCTTTGATCCCCTTTAGACTGTTTCGGATACGGAGTTTGACTGGGGCGGCGATTACCGCAGCGTTGTTCTCCGCATCATTCGGTACGTTATACTATTTCCTCACGCTATACACGCAAGAGGTTCTGCATTACTCCGCCATTCAATCCGGATTAAGCTTCCTGCCGCTGACCATTAGTGCTTTTGTAGGTGCGAAGTTGATTAACAAAATGCTGGCAACCGTAGGTGCAGCCGGTACAATTGCAAGCGGCATGGGACTTGGCGCGATTGGTTTTATGCTGCTCACCCAGCTCTCTGAGCATGGATCGGCATGGGGGATCATTCCGGGTACCGTTATCATCGGTATTGGTCAGGCCTTTATTTTTACAACGATGTTCATTGCGGCAAGCACAGGAATTGATATGAAAGAACAGGGTGTTGCATCCGCTATCGTCTCTACCGGACAACAAATTGGCGGAGCGATCGGATTGGCTGTCATTATGGCCATTATCTCTGCAAGCCTCGGTTCAAACGCTACTTTGGAAACGATGGAGCCCTCGGATTTAACCGGAGCGATCCACATGGCATTCATCATTGACGCTGTGATTGCGCTTCTTGGCATTCTCGTATCGTTCATTGCGCTTAAGCAAAAAAATGCCGCTGTTATGGAAGCGAAGTCGCTCCATGAGTAAAAGGCGTGCTTGATGACATCTTTATTTCAATGATCATAAAAGGCCATGAATGTCTGCGCGAGTAGAGTTCAAGGCCTTTTTTGGCGTATGACGGCAAGGGAAGACTGCGATGGCTATCGACCAGCCCGCCGCGCCCCCGTTGAACACTTGACTTCGATCTTACTCTAGGACCTATAATGAAGATAACGTACCTGAATCCAAGGTTCACCTAAAATAAGGCGGAGGTCAAACCTATGAGCCTCAAAATGCAGTATACGATTGGCCAAGTGGCAGAGAAGTCCAATTTGTCAATCCACACCTTAAGATATTATGAAAAAGAAGGCATCCTGCCGTTCATCAAACGAAACGAGGGCGGCATACGCATATATGAGGAAGAACATATTGAGTGGCTTAAATTCATCTGCTGCCTCCGCGATACGGGCATGTCCATTTCACAGCTGAAGGATTTTGTTGAACTTACCGTACAGGGTGACGGAACGACTGAACAGCGTATACAAATGCTTGAGCTGCAGAAAAAAACCGTTCAAGAGCAGGTCAACACCTTGATGTCATATATCGGGATGATTGACTTCAAGATCGATATGTACTCCAAAGAAAAAGACGGAATCAAGAGCACCGGACAACCAGGATCAAACTAAACAAAAGGGACGAACCCAATTGTTCGGCTCATCCCTTTTTTCTGCTGCTTATTTCTGAATGGGGTAACGATCTTCGATATAAACGCTGGGGTTCCATAATGGATACTCCGGCTGCAGACGGCTGACTTGATCAAGACGGGACAGCTCTTCCTCGTTCAAAATGATACCGGATGCTCCAAGATTATCCTGAAGCTGGTCTGGCCGTTTGGCTCCGACAATAACGCTCGTCACGGCCGGTTGATTCAGCAGCCAGGCCAGCGCGATTCTGGCGACCGAGGTTTCCCGCGCTTTTGCGATTTCCTGCAAGACATCAATCAGGCCATAACCTTTCTCCCGGTCAACCGGAGGAAAATCGAATTTGTTGCGCCGATCATCCGCCCCGCCTTGATTGTCCCGTGTATACTTGCCCGACAGAAATCCGCCGGCCAAAGGACTCCACACGAGGAGGCCCACTTTCTGATCCTGAAGCACGGGGATGATATCCCGCTCAATATCGCGTCCGGCGAGTGAATAATAAGATTGGGTTGTTTGGAAGGTATGCAGGCCCAATTCCCGGGAAATGCCGTTCGCCTTCATCATCTGCCAGCCCTGCAGGTTGGAGCAGCCGATATATCGAACCTTGCCGCTGCGAACGAGATCGTCCAGCGCACGCAAGGTCTCTTCCCAATCCGTAAGCGGATCGGGGCCGTGAATCTGGTACAGGTCGATGTAATCTGTTCCAAGACGTTTGAGGCTTTCTTCCGCTTGTTGGATAATATGGCCCCTCGATAATCCTACCTGGTTCGGACCCGGTCCCATCCGGAATCTTACCTTGGTCGCGATCACCGCTTCATGCCGCTTACCTTTAAGCGAACGTCCCAAAATCTCTTCCGACTCTCCTACTCCGTACACATTAGCGGTATCAAAAAAATTAATGCCTGCTTCGAGCGCTTCATTCACAAGCTGCCCAGCCGCCTGCTCATCAAGAGCCCCCATTACAGAACTCATCGGATCATTTTTGCCACCGAACGTCATGGTGCCTAGACAGAATTCCGACACCATCAGACCTGTGCCGCCTAGCTGTTTGTATTTCATGCTTCATCTCTCCCTTGCTGGTTGATTATTGTCTTTGCAAAATCATCATAATACCTAGAGTTTACTCTAGGTCAAGACTTGTATTTTGACGCTCATTCCTGCTAGTAATAAAGTAGTATTTGGGAAAAATAGTATAGCAATAATTTGTAACACGTTGTACAATTTTGGGGAAAGTCAAACTTTTTGACTACACATAAAGCACTAGTGATAAAGAAACCAAGTGCTTGAACAAAGGCAAACCCGTTCGAAAGTCGGGGACGCAAAGCCACGGGCCTACCGTCATGATCCAATCATGACCTGGCAGCCGGGTTGCTCAAGAGGCTTGGTTTTTTGTTGTCACTAACAGGGGGATTGGTGTTTATGAAGAGCATATTGAAGAAATGGATAGCGGGATCACTGGTCGCGGGATTAATGGCAACAGGGATAGTATCCTCTGGGCAACCGGTATCCGCTGAGACGGTCTACACCTACAAGGATGAATTGTCCTCGTTCACTATTGAGGGAAGCGGTATCCGGATATCGGGAACACATGTGGTCTGGCGGTCCAGAGCCGCAAAGTATGCCGGACAGATCTATTACGGCAATACGGATACCGGTCAAAAGCTAGAGATAACCAATCATGGTAAACCAACCGATACGCCTGTCGTTGGCGTCAATGGAAAAGGGGAGCCAATCGTAGTATGGGCTGACAAAAGAGATCAAAACGAAGGTGTCGGCAATCTGAACTGGGATATCTACAGCTACAATGTTAAGACAAAAACCGAGTCCAAGCTAAATACGGATGTCGGTCAGAATCGTATACCTTCCATAGACGGCGATTATATTGTATGGCAGACAAATCCTCAATACGAAATGTACTTATATGACCTGGCGAATAGTACCCTGAAAGATTTGGGGAAAGGGCGAGACCCGGTCATTAAGAACGGGCGCATTGTCTACAAAGGGGGTTCGGACGGCGATCTGTATGAATACGTGATTTCATCCGGAACGGTCCGCAAGCTTCTTGACCTGCCGTACACCTCTTACGTAGAGCGGTTCGTATTCAATGGCGAAGAAATTCTGTGGAAACAGCGTGATCTGGACAGAAATGGGAAGTATGTGTTCCTTGATCTGGGAGTAAGCAATCCGCAGCCGGTGGATTTGACCCAGCCGGTTGCGCTAGGCAAAACCGAATACGCGGAAATGAGTATTTCGGGCGGAACAGCAGCCTGGCTGGAGGCTAGCGGCGACAAGGCTATAGTGCGGAGTGCGGATTTAGCGACCGGGAACCTGTACAGCTTGGGCGTCATCGCACCATCGCAATTCATTGGCTTCAATGGAGAAGACTTTGCTCTGGTTAATAACGGCCGGCTGGTTAGCCGGGAAATCATTTCGAGCGACTCGGCTGCTTCAACGACTGGGGCCGCTGGGGGCACTGGGGGCACCGGGGGCACTGGGGCTGCCGGGAGCACTGGGACTGGGGTCGCTGCGCTTCAGCCAGAAGGGGATCTTATCGGCCCGAGCGGCGGAGTGGCCGCAGGCGGACAAGCGGTACGGCTTGTGTTTGAACCGGGAACATTCGGTAAGGATACACGAGTCGTATTGAAACCGAGCGAAGCGGCCACAGCGCCAAATAAAGAAATGACATGGCTTGGAGTGGCCTGGACGTGGACGTCCGAAGCGAAGCTTAATAAGCCGGCCCTGCTTACCATTGAATTGGAGCAAGCCGCTGCAACGGCCGACCGTGCTAACCGGACGGGCCTTTACCGTTATAACGGGGATACCGGAAAGTGGAGTTACGCCGGCGGAACATTCGACGTCTCTTGGCGGAACATTCGGACACAAGTTCAAGAGCCTGGTTTGTACGCTCTGTTCCTATACGAGCCTTCATTCGCGGATATGAAGATTCATTGGGCAAAAGACGAGGTCGAAGTTCTGGCATCCAAATGGATCGTGAATGGCATGAACACAGGACGCTTCGAGCCCGGCCAATCGGTTACGCGGGCCCAGTTTGCCAAGATGCTGGTTGAAGCCACGGGACTCAGAAGCCAAACGAAGGGGACAGCTTCATTCAAGGATGTTCCTGCGGGCCACTGGGCGTCGGATGCCGTAGAACAAGCGGCTGCGGCTGGCTGGATCAAAGGCTACGAAGGAAGTCTGTTTAAACCGAATGCTTCCATCACCCGTGAGGAGATGATGGTCATGCTGACGAATGCCGCCTCACTGCGGAAGGAAGAGCAGAGTGAAGCGCTAAACGCCTACGCCGATGCCGCGAAGGTCCATTCATGGGCCCAGCCGTCCGTATTGGCTGCGATCAAGAGCGGACTCATTCAGGGGAACGGTGATCGGTTGAATCCAAGAGCTACATGCACAAGAGCCGAGGCTGCGGCCGTAATTTACAGATGGCTGGGTAAGAAAGGGGAAGTGTTTCAATGACTAAGAGAAGGTCTCTAAGAAGCGTATTATGGAGGCGGTGCAAGCGTCTTGGACCGGCTATGAGATATGTTCTGTCCGTTATTATAGTACTGACTGGATTGCCTCTGCTGCCCTATCAGGAATTGCCGAAAGCCTACGCGGACACCTCGCTGCAGATTGACCAGCATACCATAAGTTCAATCTATGGCGGACAGGCAGCGGTAAAGTTCCGTTTTGATAATCCTGACCCGACGGATCCAACGCAGGCATCCCATGATACGGTCATCAAACTTGAGAAAAGCGGTTCTACGGTAGCTACACTAAATTCTAGCAGCTATCCGACCGAAACGGATAACACCTTTGTATGGAACGGCCAGATAAGCGGTAAGCCCGCACCGGAAGGCAGCTATACGATTCGAGTAACGCCTACCCTGTTTCCCAATAACGGCAATTCGGGACAGGTTGAGGTTGTCAATCCGAATCCGCCGGCGCCCAAAGGCCTGCAGGTTGTTTCAAACCCGGCAAGCGAGAAGCACATCATCCGCGGCATTGCGGAGATCGGCACCAAAGTTGAGCTTAAGATGAAGCGGATTCGGCGGGTAGGCAATAATACGACCGTTGATGACGGCCTGGTGGAGACCTTGGTTTCGGGAATTACGGTTAAGCCCCGAACGTCTCCCTGGGCGATGGACATATCTGCTGACAAGACTTACTTTGGTGAGGGTGTGTTCCCGGAACGGACAGACAACCCGGCCTCAAAATATATCGGGGAGTGGGAAATAGAGGTCAAGCTTCCCGCGTACGAAATTGCGGAGATTCAGGCCTTTGCGGTAAGGGATTTTGACAACAAACGGTCGGCTGGGTCGGAGATGCTTCGTGTGCTTCGTTATCCTGCTCCTTCCTGGGGTATCAACTGGGCCGTTGTAGCCAGCTATTATTATAATGTAATCGAGAAGAACGACATCGTGGGAAAAATCGGCGGGATTGCCAGCTTCAACGGCTTCCCGGTTGAGGACTGCAACGATCAGGTCTGCTACGGCCCAATTGATGAGGGCGTTAATCTGTTGATCATGAAGCCGCAGCAGGCGGGTGAGATCGGGCGTAAAGATGATGAGCGAATAAAAGATGAATTTGCAAACCGAAACGGATATCCGATCTCTGATGCGTTTGACCCGGTTAACCTGGCAACAGGCGACTTTGTTTTCAGACAGACGAACATCAGCGCTCAAGCGGTCATGCCGCTTGACTTGGAGCTTACCTACCACAGCAGGGATAGGTATGACGGTGATTTTGGAGTGGGCTGGCATCATTCCTATGAGCGTAAGCTGGAATTCCGGGAGAACGGCGTGCTGTATGTCGTATCCCCGGAAGGTGCAAGCCATCGCTTCGACCCGCTCGGTGACGGCCATTACGAAGGACCGGACGGCTTATACGATACCCTAGTCCGTAATAGTGACGGTACTTATACGCAGCAAACGCCGGATAGGCTTACCTATACCTATCGCAAAGACGGGAAACTGTACCGTATCGATGATAGTAACGGGAACCGAATTCAACTGTCTTATCATGGCAGCCTGCTCACCGAGATCGCCACAGAGGGCGCGAAGCTTACGCTCACTTACGGATCAGGCGGCAAAATCGTCCGGGTAACCGATCACACGGGCCGACACGCAGACTATGAATACGACGCTATAAATCATGATCTGACGGCGATGATTTTACCGGACGGCGCCAAAATTGCCTATACCTACGATGAGAAGCATCGCATGACAGGCATCAAGAACCCGAATGAAACGTCGGAGCTGCTTAACGAGTACGACGATCAGGACCGGGTTGTGCGGCAGCGGGATTTCGCCGGTGTCTGGGGAGACATTCAATATATTCCTGATTCCAACAAGACGGTAACGACGGATGCGCTTGGCCGGAAGACCGTACACGAGTATGACGAGCGGTACCGTAAAACAGCAGTAACCTATGACGATGGCACGACCGAGCGGTTCCAATACGACAAGAATGATAACATGACTCGGATGACCGACCGCAACGGTTCAGAATATGATTACCAGTATGATGGAAACGGCAATCTCATTCGCGCACAAGACCCGGAAGGCTATCAGACGGAAATCCGCTATAATGCCTTCAATCTTCCAGAGGAGATTGTCGACCCGCTCGGACGTAAGACGGTAATGACCTATGATGGAAAGGGAAATCTCACCGCCATCACCGATGCACTCGGCGGTGTTTCCAAGATCATAGTAAATGATAAGGGAGTTCCGGAATCGATTATTAACGCCAAGGGAGAGACGACATCGATTCAGAACGATCCGCAAGGATTCGCCAGCCTGATTACGGACCCGCTTGGCAACCGGCAGGAGTTGGTTCGTGACCCGCTTCACAGAGTTAACGAGATCGTAGATGCGCTCGGGCACCGGACGAAGCTCCAATACGATCCGAGGGACCGGGTTACGGCGCGCATTGATGCGCTGGGGCATACGGAGCGATATGAGTACGATAAGGACAGCAATCTTATCGGCTATACCGATGCTGCCGGTTCCCGAACCGCATACGTCTACGATAGCTATGCCAGACTGTCGTCTGAGACCGATGCCTTGGGTAACACTACCCATTATTCGTATGATAAGGTCGGAAATATGACCGAACAGACGGATGCGGCAGGCTCGAAGACGGTTTATGAGTATGATTCAAGCAACCGGATCGCGTCCATGACTGATCCGGAGGGGAATGTCAGCACATATGAGTACGATGGCACCGGGAACGTAATTGTCGTCAATCAGCCTAATGACAGCACGATCCGGATTGAATATGACAAACGAAATCTGCCTGTGAAGATGACCGATGCGGCTGGCGGAGTAACCACCTTCAGCTACGATGCGGCAGGCCAACTGACGCAGGAGATTGACCCGCTCGGTCACGCCGTACAGTATGTTTACGACGCATTAGGACGGCTGACAGAGGAGAAGGACGCGCTGGACCAAGTCACGTCCTATGGATATGACGAAGCCGGCCAGTTGGTGCGAACCGTGAAGCCGAATGGTGCGGAGTGGAAACTGGATTACGATGCCAGGGGCATGCTGGTGAAGGTTACCGATCCTCTTGGCCAAACGTCCACAATGAATCGTGACGCATTGGGTCAAGTAACCGGACTTACTGATGAGGCTGGAAAGGTAACGTCTTATGAGTATGACGCGCTTGGCAGGGTAACGAGCCTTGTTGACCCGCTGGGACATGTGACGGAGCTTACCTATGATGCCCGTGGTCAACTGACAGGACTGAAGGATGCCAAAGGGCAGTCGACCCGATATGGCTACGATGCGCTGGGCCGCCTGCTGGAGGTAACGAATGCGCTTGGTCATACCACAGCCTACAAATATGACGCGCTAGGCAATATTACATCTAAAACGGATGCTTTGGGCCGGGCTACAACATATGGTTATAATCGCCGCAGTGAACTGATTCGTGAGGCGGGTCCGCTGGGACGTATAACGGAACTTGCCTACGACAGTATGGGCAACATGACCGGTATTACATCGCCGGATGGTAAGCTGACCAGTTATGCTTATGACAGATTGAGCAGATTGACGGGTATTGCATACCCTGATGGAAAACAAGTCGGTTACGAGTATGACGCTGCCGGCCGCAGAACACGGATGACGGACGAACTGGGAACAACAACGTATGCTTACGATGCCCTGAACCGTCTGACTCAGGTTACAGATTCTAACCAGAGAACGATTAAGTATGACTGGACGGCAACCGGTCAGCGGAGCCGGATCGAATATCCGGACGGCACTTCCGTCTCCTACCAGTATGATCTGCTGGATAGAATGACCGGCGTAACCGATGCTGAGGGCCGGACGACGACCTATGACTACGATGCCCGGGGATTGCTTGTTTCCAAGAAGCTTCCGACTCTGGGAGAGAGCACATACACCTATGACGACGCTGGACAGCTGCTTCAACTGACACACAGCAATCAGTTCCAGAAGGTCATGGAGCAGTTGACGTATTCGTATGATCCTGTCGGCAACCGGATACGGAGTGATCGGAAATCAGATGGCAACGATGAAGAAGATTCTGATGAAACTGACAGTGAGGAACGAATCGTAACGGATTATGCGTATGATGCGCTGAACCAACTGGTAGAGGTGCAGACGAAGAATCCGCAATCCGCCGATCTGCCTGCAATCACTCATTATGAGTATGATGCTGTGGGGAACCGGATGCAGAAGACAAGCCAGTGGGGCGAATTGGCGCAGACGGAATCCTACACCTATGATCAGGCGGATCGTCTGACGGAGCTGGCGACCGATGACGAGATTAATAACTACCAGTATGACCCTCGCGGCAACTTGCTGGAGGTCCTGCAAAAGAGTCTGCAGCTGTCGGAGGTAGAAGGTGATGATGAACATCCTTCGGTAACCGATGATGTTTATGAAGCGCCGTCCGACACGGCTGCTAAGGAGACAGATACTGACCCGCTTCTTGCCGCTAAGGACGCTGAGTCTTGGTCGGAACCGGAAGCCATCGAGCAATATGTATGGAACGGAGCCAACCGGCTGATCCAGCAGACCAATGCCAAAGGCGACATTACCCGCTACGCCTACGACGGCGATGGCAACCGGATGAAGATGACCATCGACTACGCCCATGGCGGAACAGGGAACGGCAACGGAAACGGAAACGGTAAAGGTAATGGTAACGGCAACGGAAACGGGAAAGGTAATAATGGTAACGGCAATGGCAACGGTAATGGTAACAACGGAAACGGTAACGGCAATGGTAACAATGGCAACGGTAACGGTAATGGAAATGGTAATGGTAACGGTAACGGCAATGGGTGGGATAATTGCAAAGTCGTACCGCCGGGCTTCATTCCACCAGGGCTTGCTAAGAAGTGCGGTCAGACGGATGAGGAATATCCGGATCTGCATCCGGGCGGACCGCGGGACGGATGGGAGAAGCAGTACAAGAAAGAGCACTGGGAACTGAACTTCACCAATGACGTCAGTCTGGCGCTGCCTGAGCCTCTCCAGGTCACGGAAGCTGACAGCAGTAAATGGAAAGAGTCGTATGTCTACGGAGCCGGAGGCGAGCGCCTTAGCATGACCTACCTGCCTGCCTACGATGATAACAACGGCTGGGAACCGACGCCTGGAGCCGGCGGAGCTGAACCGGGTGTGCAGCCGAAGACGCTATGGTACATGCAGGATGCGCTTGGCAGCACCTTGGGCCTTGTGGAGAAGGACGGGCGCGTATCCTCCCGCTACCATTACGATGAATTCGGCGTACCGCAGGACGCGAAGAAGTTCGATCTCAACTGGCCGGGGCCGGATAACTTGTTCGGTTACACGGGACTGGGTTATGATTTCGCCAGCAGTAATACGTATGCTAGAGCACGCTACTACGAGCCTGAGATTGGCAGGTTTGTAAGTGAGGATACGTATAGAGGAGATATTTGGAATCCGAAGAGTTTGAATTTGTATACGTATGTGAGCAATAATCCTCTAAGATATGTTGATCCGAGTGGACATACGCCTGGGCTGCCTGGGATGCCAGACTTTAGTTGGGCAACGGATTGGTTATACAAAGATCGAACAGACGAAACGAAGGAAATGGCTGAATATGTGTTGGTTGGTGGCTATAAAATTGCTAAGTTTTTGGTAATTGACGACATTAACACAATTCTTGATCCCGATGCGTCAACATTTGACAAAGTTCTTGCAGGTGCTTCTTTTGTGCCCGTTGGTAAAGCGATAAAAGGTGGAAAGCTAGTAATAAAGCTGGCAACGAAAGAAGGCGTTACAATTGAAAGAGCCGTTGAGAAAACTTCTAAGAATATAAAATATTGGAAGGCAGCAAAACTAGGATGTAATTGTTTCGTTGCGGGGACAAAGGTAAAAACGGACAAAGGGGAGAAAAATATCGAAGACATCAAGGTCGGAGATATGGTTCTCTCAAAGGACGAAACAACTGGTGAGGTAGCTTATAAAGAGGTTACGGCTACGTTTAATCACGAAACGGATGAGATTTACAAGATCCATGTAGGTGGTCAAACAATTGAAGCGACCTTTAATCATCCGTTCTATGTGAAAGACAAAGGGTGGACGTTCGTCAAAGACCTTAAACCAGGTGACTTACTAGTTCAGAGTGACGAGCATACACTCAAGGTAGACAGCATCGAACTGGAACGAAAGCATGTCACGGTTTACAACATGACGGTAGATGACTTCCATACGTATTTCGTTAGCGATCTTGGAATTTGGGTGCATAATACTGGATCATGTAGTGTTATAACTGCAGGGAAAAATTTTAAAGACCATTTCATAAGGCATAAACAGATATTGGAAAATGCACTTGGAACTAAGTATCCTAAATATAAAACTGATAGTGCAAGGTTTTTGGAGGATATCGGTAAAATAATTGATGATGGGACAGTTAAACTTGTTGGTCGGGGTACTTTAAAGAAAGGTGGAGAAGTACTTAATATCTATAGAGGTAATGGAATGACCGTAGTAATAAATCCAAATGGAGAATTTGTAACCTTATTAGAGACAGGAAAAGGTATGGATTTAAGTATCCAGTTTATTCCCTAAGAATCGAGGGTGAAGTTTATATGCTCGAAAGTATTAAGCAATTATTAAAAAATAATCCCCTTTCAGATGTCTATTTAGCTGGTTCTATCGATATTGAAGATGGTATTGCAGATTTTTGTCCAGACATGCGTTTTTTATACTTTGAATTAGGAGAAAAGCTGATTGAGTTCGAATCGATTAATCAGTATTCAAAACTATCCTTGAAGATAGTTGATTCAGTTCGGTATCAGTTTGAATTTGATGAAGATATGTTGCCGGGTAAATCGTCAGTACGTCATATTATCTTAACAGATTCAATGTCTGCGACTAATGGTGTGAAAAATATTAATTTTTACAATTTAGAGGAGCAGGAAAGTCAACTGATATGCGATGGTTTACAGATAAGACTCGTTAATGGACAGGAATTATTCCTTGATCCTTCGTTCTATTTTGGAATCAACATAGGTGGTTTGGAGCAGAAAAAGTTTTGGGTTGAAAATCTTACAAATGATTCTGTGCCAAATGAAACCTTTATAGAGATAGTTCATGAATGACTTATTAGGACCTTGAGGGCTTAATCCTCAAGGTTCGTCTTTTATGTCCCAATGCCGAATGGATAGGGTGGCTAAATGAACCAGCTCTCGTCAGCCTTGTATGAATTTTTCCTATTTGGAAGTACGCATGGTTTCATTCAACCTGTTGATATCAGGCCGCGGAACGGATGGGAGAAGCAGTACAAGAAAGAGCACTGGGAACTGAACTTTACCAATGGCGTGAGTTTGGCGCTGCCTGAGCCGCTCCAGGTCACGGAAGCAGACAGCAGTAAATGGAAAGAGTCCTATGTATACGGAGCCGGGGGCGAACGCCTCAGCATGACCTACCTGCCGGCTTACGATGATAACAACGGCTGGGAACCGACGCCTGGAGCCGGCGGAGCTGAACCGGGTGTGCAGCCGAAGACGCTATGGTACATGCAGGATGCGCTTGGCAGCACCTTGGGCCTTGTGGAGAAGGACGGGCGCGTATCCTCCCGCTACCATTACGACGAATTCGGCGTGCCGCAGGACGCGAAGAAGTTCGATCTGAACTGGCCGGGACCGGATAACTTGTTCGGTTATACCGGACTGGGTTATGATTTTACCAGCAGCAATACGTATGCTAGAGCGCGTTACTACGAGCCTGAGATTGGCAGGTTTATAAGTGAGGATACGTTTAGAGGGGATGCTTGGAATCCACAGAGCCAGAATCTTTATACGTATGTGGAGAATAATCCGCTCATTTATGTTGATCCTACAGGATTTGCTGCGGCACTAATCGGCTATGTTTATATCATTGAAGGACCATATGACGGTAAGATTGAAACATATGTAGGATCTACAGCACAGGATATTAAGAAACGGATGGGAAATCATAAATGGAAAGAAATCGTTCGACATCCTGATTCCACAGTAAAAGCAATTGAAGTAACCGCTGATCTTGATATCAAAGGATCGCACAAAGGCACCTATTTTGGTGCTAGAAATGAAGCATTAAGGGCCGCCGAGCAAGAAGTAATTAATAAGTATAAATCGGAAGGGATAAAATTAAAGAATGTAGATGAAGCCGCTACAGCAAAAAATTTGCCTATTTGGAAATCTCGCCATTCAGTCAGTTTCGCTATGAACTCCGCAAAATTGGCTTTAAAAGGAGGTAATCGAATAAACTCTGCTATTGGAGTATTCGATATTTATAAAACGGCTATGGATTTGAGAAGATCACAATTTGAATATGCTCCTTATTATATGCAGGATGAAGGAGGAGTATTTACTATTGGATACTCGAAAGAAGGCTGGTTCTCCAAAACTAAATATCATAAAACCTATCAGACAGGACCGTCTAAAGGAAATAGAATAAACATTGATAAGGAAGAATATAAGTTCTGGAAGGCTGAAGGAGAGGCGCTTTGGGGATATTTAGATGCATGGGGCAATTTTGTTCCAGGACTATTAAACCCCGTACTGCCAAGTTCAGATATAGTTATATAAAGGTGTGAAATTAGCGGCTCTAATGAAACTGACTTTCATTAGAGCCACCCAATAAATCGAATCAGAAAGGATGAATATATTGTCAGAAGAGCTAATCGTAGATGAGTCTAAATTTACACAACTTACAACCATAGAACCGCAATATGACAGTTTGAGAATAAGCAATCCGTCGGAAATTCAAGTAGATGTTGAGGCTTTAATTACCCATTTGAAACGGATAAAAGGCATAGAAAAAGTGGAAAAACTGATAATCGACTATAATTCTTCTTTAGAAAATCTTAGAATAGTAAGCGCATTTATTAATCTGAAGGTTTTGTATGTACATGGACAACATATTCAATCATTAGATGGGATTGAATGTTTTACTGAAGGTGAATATATTAAAATTCAAACCCACCATAACCGTCGTAGAGATCTCTCTCAACTTTCGAATACAAAAGTAACAGGCATTGATCTTTATGTAGAACGAAAAGAGGATTTAACTGCTATTGTAGGGCTCAAGTATCTTAAAACCATAGACATTTATCACTCGATGGAGCCTGATTTCAATGCATGGAAAGATGTCCATTTTGAAAATCTATCATTTAAGAGATGCAAATTCAAAGAATTGGGAAATATAGCTGCGATCTCAGGCTTAGATGATATCAGTGTACTGGGTTGTCGCAGCCTGGAACGTTTCACAGGAGATAACAGCAACATCAAACGGCTGGTTTTGGATGGCAGCAAAAAGCTGGATTTAAGTACGCTAAAAACTTTCGAGGGAATTGAAGTGTTAATTGTAAATAGCTGTACCAAGGAAATGAATCTAACTGAGATTGGAGGGCTAAAGAATGTTAAACACATTGATTTTATATTATGCCAAGTGCAGGTTGATCTAATTCATCTAAAGGAATACTTCCCTAAAATAGAATCACTGCATATCTCACAGATGAAAAAAGACTATGGAATGCAATTGAAGGAACTAAATCCTGATGTGGAGATTACAAGTAGATCTTTTAGGCTTGAGTAGCAAGATAGGTCAGTTATCCGATATGGCTTATTTTCGATACACAATAAGGTTGAATGATATAATCTGATGGACGGAGATTGGAAACAGTCACCGTTCATTTTTGCTCCATGGAGTAGCTTTATAAACTAGGATACGCATAAGGGGCAGATTGATGATCCGCAGAATTTGAATAAGTACTTGAGACAGTCATTAATAATCCTAAGTAAGTAATAACAAGTTATTCAAAACATGTACTTCAACGAATGGAGCAAAGGATAGTTACAGAGGACTTGTTACAATCCTATATATATTGGGGAGAATAAGCGGTGGAAAATAAAGGTGATTACTACTGCAAACTAATCGAAAAAGTTATAGAGTTAGGTCTATGCATGGACATTAACTATGAAAGAGAAAAAATATTCAAAACCAATACTTTAGAAAAACTTGGTATTACAGTAAAAGATGCGGACTCTGCATGTAAAACGTGTCCATATTGCCCACTATGCTAACAATACAAATCCACAACCACTGTAAGGATTTTTCCTCGTTATAAAGCAATGAAAAATAGGCCGTTACTGGCCTGTTTTTCATTGTCGAGGAAACGTATTGAATGCCTCCACCAGCAATTTCTTTGTCATCTGGATATACCGGATGTCCTTCGATCTTAGAATAGCAAGCACTCCCTGAATGGCGAAGAATTGCAAAGTCGTACCGCAGGCTTCATTCCACCAGGACTTGCCAAGAAGTGTGGTCAGACGGATGAAGAATATCCGGACCTGCATCCGGGTGGACCACAGGACGGATGGGAGAAGCAGTACAAGAAAGAGCATTGGGAACTGAACTTCACCAATGACGTAAGTCTGGCGCTGCCTGAGCCGCTTCAGGTCACGGAAGCAGACAGCAGTAAATGGAAAGAGTCCTATGTGTACGGAGCCGGGGGCGAGTGTCTCAGCATGACCTACCTGCCGGCCTACGATGCAAACAAAAACACTGGCTTTGAATTTCTTATGGAACAAGCAAATCGGTTAAGAAACATTTACTATCTAGCTCAATACAAACCAGGATGGGTGAGTATCCTTAATGATTGTTTTGAGTGGGGTGAAGTAGAAGCCTTTGGTCAGAAGTTATCATGTCATATAAATGTGCCTGTTATAACTATTTCGTATTTTGATGACGATTTATTGGAGTTGAGAGTTTTCTCGAAAGGGAGTAATACAACAGTACATCTCTGGTGTTCGAATGAAACTCGCGAGGTATATGGTCTAGCAAAGAAACAAGCTGATATCAGCGTCTTATCAAACCTGCTTGGACCTGAGTATACCGAAGAAATTAATGAGATTCTTGAGATAGATGAAAGCGAAGAAGCAATTGAGAAGCTTCAAGAATTGATTCAGGTTCCTTTATGGATTCATTCTGATTGGCTTAATGATATTGACGATGCAGAGTTAAAAAATAAGTACGTGAAGTATGATTTTAATAAGTAGTTTCAAGAAAGGTATTGACATCCGATAACAATGGTTGTTTACGCTGCGGAGCTCCGTAGCACCGAGTGAGTATATACCTATTCGACGACGAACTCGAAGCACAATCTGCCTATGACCGTCAATCCCAAAATGATGCCAGTTAAAGATCCTACAGTATAAATAAATGAGGTGAAGTCGTTGTGTATCCAAAACTAATAGCACCTTTCGAAATCATACCTTTTGAGATTATGACAAAAAGAGAAGCTAACCATTAGTTTGATTGGTTCATTTCACAGATCCCTGGAATCATTAGTTAAACTATGGACTTGGTTTATTCCACGTATTGAAATGGTTCCTAAAACTATAATAGTTGTCAATAATTCCTCCCTAAGAGCAGTAGAACAAGGTCCAAATGAAAATCAACTTTTTGATCTGTTTAATATCTGGAAAGAATATTTATAAAAGTATTGAGCTAACCACATTCGGGTGTAAGAACTACTCGCATGTTTTTTTGTCTGGGAGGTATTTAGCCTGGCCAACTATATCAACCATAACTCCAAGAAAGAATGATTCGATTGAATTATCCACTTATGATGCCGCCCTTTAATGTTAATTTTGAGGAAATGAAAAGAAAGGAAGCTCAAAATCATTTTGACTGGTTCATAAGTCAAGTTCCGGAGAGAATGAATATTCTAAATAAATATTCTAACGTAGACTTGGATTTTTCTCCTAAGTCCTTAGTAGAATTGTGGGAATATTTTATCCCTCTAATTCAGCTTGTCGATTTAAGTCCATTGCAAGAAGAAGAAATTTCGAAAAATGTACCAGATGGCCTTAGAAAGGTACTCCTAAATAAAATGAATAGGAACGGTTTAACGACTGAAACCTCTGCCATATCATTAGATATCGCAACATACTTTGGTGAGTATTTCCTTAGAAATCATCATCAAATTAAATGGGGATTTGTTACAAAACCTAGATCATTATTTTATCGTACGTTATATCAATAGTAGATGGGCAGACCCTTAAAGTATCGAAAGGGGAGGCAAATGAGCATCAGCTAGTAGATTTATATCAGATATGGATTAAGTACTTAGAATAGTCTGCTATATTTGGTCATTAAAATGGGAGATGTTTATCAAGTGTATGAGTCGTAATATCTAGTAAGGAGTTCGATTTTGTTGAAGGATGAGTATAAGAAAGAGCTGGCTCTCAATAAATGTTTAGACAATGAGACTTATGCTCTTATTACTGGTTTAGTACGTACACGTAGAATGAAGAGAGACGCTGATATGCTGCACTTACAGGGGGATGACGAGGCTAATTATGGTGTAGAAGGAGAGTTTTATTTTGATCCCAATGATTTCAGTAATAAGGGTCAAACAATAGATGATTCTATACTAAATTACAATACCCCTCCGGGTTGCCAGCCTGACCTATGGTTGTTTTGGATACCTGCTAATAATGGTTGCAGTTTAATATGAGAGGGGCCTGATGACTCGGATTATATTTTAGATTGGATAGCCTATTTAATTAAAAAAATTTTTGAACCCAGAGGATATTTACTAAACGGGGGATTTCAAATTTTCGCTGAGAGAGGATTAGAAACAATAGAAATCAAAGATAATCATATTATGAAGAATGGAAAACTAGTAGAGTTAGACGAAGTATTGTTAAATATAATGATGAAAAGGGTGCAGTAATCGAACTCCTCAAATATAAAAAGAAACAAAATAATCAAAATGGAGATGAGTCCAGATCAAAAATGGGCTATAGAGATCGAGAATAGAGATCGTAAAATAGTTGCTGTCTTATCACGTGTTATCAATGGTTTAATCATTCTTTTCGAGTACTATTCAACCTGGAAGTGAAGAGGAGATACAATTAGATTTACCTTTGTAGTGTTTTATTTTGGTTAAATATTTCGAGTTAATTCCCTCAAGGTTTTTACAAACCTATTTGACTGAAGGAATCAGATGCAGTCCTCAATATTTTTGCTACTATACATACAGCCAACACACAAAAATGTGTTTTATCCTGCTTAGAAGGTTGAGTTAGGAGGAGAATGACTAAAAATCAGATTGTACAAATTATCCTGGCAGCCGTGGTTAGTTTCGCTTTAGCGTGCATCTGGGCATTTATCGCATATTTTAGCGGACTTGTTCTATCCATAGGTGAAGTATTTGAGAAAGCAGGCCTTATTCAATTTTCTCTTCTACTGTAGTATACGCTTTTTTTAGTTCATTACTTTGGATTTAAGATGACCTTGAAAGGAACGAATATGACACCACCAAAAACCGTTCTGGTCGTTAGCGTATCGATCCTGCGGGACGGCAAGGTGCTGATGATTAAGGAGAATAAACCATCCGTCCGGGATAAGTGGAATTTCCCATCCGGCCGGATCGAGCCGGGAGAAGATATTCCGGAGGCCGCGCGCCGCGAGGTCAAAGAGGAAACCGGATATGAGGTCAGGCTTACAGCGGCGACGGGGATTTATAATTTTGTCAGCAGCATGGGCGATCAGGATATTTTGTTTCATTTTACCGGGGAAATTGCCGGGGGCTCTCTTCAGCTGGAAGAGAACATCATTGTAGACAGCCGATGGGTAAGCTTACCCGAATTATTGGACTGGGACCCGAAAGAAATACGTGAAGCCGGAGTTATCGCACAAATTACAAACAACCTCATTGCCGGCATAGAGTATCCGATGGCTGTATTTCATCCGCAGCTGCCGACATGCATGCGCAATGTCACATCATCATTTTCAGAAATACGATAAAATTTTCATAAAAATTGATGGTTTTTGATGGAAACCACAGTAGCAAAGTTATAGAGGAGGCATCTTGATGATTAATCAACAGACGCTTGAAAGCTATTATGAGAAGAAGGGCAGACTGCAGCAGAATTTTCTAACGAAACAATTCCAGGCTGATCTTCCCAAGTTTTCGACGCATGAGGAGGCAGCGGGCTGGTTCAAAGAGCTTTTTGGGGACGACTTCATCTTTGTAGAGAAGACGAAAGCGGCTAACGAAACAGAATTCTACTACCTGTACGACATTATTCATGACCGCGAGAGATGGGAACGCAGAGAAAGAGATATTAAGGAGAAGGGCTTCGCGAACGGTTTGGGCATGCTGCTGTGCGCCCAGCGGGTCGATATTTACGAGGACGGTTCGGTAGAGCTGGCATTTTAACAAGCTTTAATGAAACAAGATTCAGGACAAGCAACCGGTCAATGCGCAGGCAGAGTGCATGGCTGGTTTTTGTTTTACTATCAGGATAAAGTACTAGAAAAGGCTAGGGGTCGTTGGTATGAAACTACTAAAATGCGTTTCGATTCTCATTATCCTTCTTGTTTCGTCCGGATGTGGTAACGGTACCACTTCAGCATCGAAGCAGGGTCCAAACGGAACGGCGGCTCCAAAGGCAGTCGTATCGGCAGCACCGACGGCAGCAGCAACAGCGTCTCCTACGGCAGTCCCGTCGGCGGCGCAGGCACCAGTTGTATCGGCGGTCCCGACGGCAGCTCCATCAGCGGCTGGAGAGAGTGAGGAGTTTTGGGCGAAATTGGATAAAGAGCTCGAAAGTGAAGATTACAGCTCCATTGCGGCGGAATTTGAGAAAGTCCCCAATCCAAGCGAAGACCTGACCGCCATTTATAACTTCGCCATGTACAATATTTACGGGCAGGACGGGGACGATGAGAAGTCACTCGAATATTTATACAAAATTCCGGCGGACTACCAGGGCAGACACGCGGATCTCGTATCCTATTGGAAGTTCGTTCATGAATCGTACGCTGAAGGCAAGACGGAGAATATTACGTTTGACGAGTACAAGCAGAAATATTATAAATCCGGCAAAAGCGATAACTAGAGCAGTGGAGCTCTTGCCGGTGGCTTTTATTCTGGATTTAGGCTCCCGGAGGCCCGCGTCTCCTTGAAATAGTAAAGAATGTAGATGATCAGCGGGATGACGAAGAAATTGATCAGCTGAACATACAGCAGATAGTCAAGAATGTGGAACATATCGAACAGATTCTTGGAAAACAGATAAGAGAAAATGATCGTTAGCGCGCAGACGTAATACTCTTTGAATCGTATCTTCATTCCCGACAGCCTTATCAGCTCCATAAGCGCAAACATGCAAACAACATACCGGATATACCAGCCCGCGACAACCTGCAGCATGACAAACAGCTCACCGGCTTCTAAGAAACCGAAAGCGCTGACAATCTGTGTCTGGGTCAGTTTAGGAAAGAGAAGGTCTTCCGCCCGCTCAGGGCCAAAAGTGGTGATAACGCCCAGCATGGAGAAAATCAGCATCTGGATGATGAATAAAAGAGCGATGGTGCTGTGCTTAATGAGCTTGGTTTTGTCCCGGACACTGTCAAGATAGGGAATAAAAATAATGACGCAGCTGAGCGCGCCCAAAATTTTGATGGTGGATAGAAAAAAGCCAGCGGTCATTCCATGCTCCAGAATGGGGTAGATATGCTTTATTTCTTTATACTTATGCGTAAGGAATCCCAGTATGATGCCGGATATGCTGATGAAAAAGATAACAATGATCGTCGTAATGGTCACGGAGGCAATCCCCTTTTTGACAATATAAACCGCAGACAGGGCAGTAACGGCGATAAATACCCATACCGGAGTAAGCAGCTGAAAGCCCGAATGAATGACAATGGCCTCCGCCCCGGCGCTTTCAAATATAGTTAATAGAATGGTCAGCAGAAACAAGCAAGCGAAAAAAGCCCCGACCCATTTCCCCAACGTTTTTGAATAAATATCCAGCAGATTATAGTTCCCCGTTTTTTTATGAATCTTCAGAAGCAACCAGACATACAGCAGGATAATCGGAGACGCCAGAATCATCGCAATCCAGGTGTCTCTCCCGCCAAGCTTAATAAAAGCGGTAGGAAATGTCTTCAAAGTTACAACGGCCAGACTGGTGATAATAAAAAATAATTGTTTTGAATTCATGCTTCCCACATAGAACACCTTCTTTCGGAAAAGAGATACATCTCGTCAGCAGTATCGTCAACTATTAGGAATATTATTCCGGAATCTTGGCATACTACACCGAAAGGTAAAGAAGGGCGGGGAGGATGATGGCAGTAAAAGAAGCTGAAATAACAGCTAAGTTAAGCGGTTGTTTCGATTTTGCAATTAGAGAAATTTATATTAATAAGAGCAGAATCATCCTGTTTTATCTTGAAACCATCTGCGATTCCACTTATATCAGCCAATATATCATTGACCCTTTAGCCCAATTGCAGCAGCATCCTTCAACCAAAGAAGAGATCACCACGGCCATCCTTGCCTCTAAATTCGATGAAGTATCGAATGCCAAGCAGGCTTTGGAGTGTATTTTATCAGGGAGTCCGGTAGTGATCTTTGAAGCAATTGATTATGCCATATATTGTGACGCCCAAAAAATAGAAACAAGAGCCATTGAGAAATCACAATACGAATCCTCCCTGGTGGGTTCGAATGAAAGCTTCAACGAGCTTTTGGTCAACAACATCAGCTTAATAAGAAAAAGAATGGCCACAGAAACGCTAAGAGTGGAAGGCTATGTTCTGGGCAAGCAATCGAAAACGCAGGCGGTCCTGTTATATGTTGAAGGAACTGCACCTGATGATCTTGTGGAAACGGTACGAAAAAAGCTGGAAACGATGGACAATGAGTTTGTGCTGGACATTCATTATGTAGCGGAGACTTTAAGTCCGGGAAGAACTTTATTTGACACGACCGGATTTTCCGATAAGCCGGATTCCGTGGTAGCCAAGCTTTTCGAGGGAAGAATATCGGTGATGGTAAATGGCAATCCGTTTGCGTTGACCGCGCCGTGCTTTTTTTTTGAGAACCTTCAAGCTCAAGATGACTATTCTTCCAATATGCTCTTTGCCACTTTGCTGCGTTTTGTAAGATTGGCATCCGTTATAATTTCGCTGCTGCTGCCCGGGTTTTATGTGGCGCTGACCACCCATCATTTTTCTCTCATCCCTTCGGCCTTTGTCTTTAAGCTCGCGGTTTCCCGCTCAGGGGTCCCTTTTCCGACTGTAATTGAGGTGATCTTGATGTTTCTATTCTTCGAGCTCTCAAGAGAAGCCGGACGGCGGCTTCCGAGTCAGATTGGACAGTCGCTCAGTATTGTCGGCGCATTGATTCTGGGAGATGCCGCCGTAGGCGCGGGGCTTACTTCGCAAACTACCGTTGTGATTACCGGAGTTTATGCCATAACCTCTTTTATTAACCCGAGGTTCACCTCTGCGGTGTCTGTGTGGTCGATATTCTCGATCATTATGTCAGCTTTCTTCGGGCTGCATGGATTTTATCTGGGTTTCATTTTGCTAGTCGCTCATTTGGCTTCGCTTAGAAGCTGTGATTTTCCCTATTTATTCCCGATTGGCACCGAGAAGTCATTTCGTGCTGCGAACAAGGATGTATTTGTACGGGGGCCTCTGAGAAAGATATCCAATTCCTTTGTTTACAGGGGTAGAAAATGATGAAGTACATGAAAAAGATAACGGTGCTCCTGCTGATTCTATCGATCCCGTCGTGCTTGCTGACCTCCTGCCTGGGATACAGGGATCTGGATCATATCGTGTTTGTAACCTCTATTTTGATTGATCGGGATGATGAGAATAATATCGTTTTCTATTTTGAAACCCTTAACTCTATTCGCAGCTCTTCAATGGAAGCGAATCAGGAAAAAAGAATTATCTACAAAATTGGAACCCAGAACCCCGGCGATGCGCTTAACGAACTTGAATCGCATACGAGCGCGCCTGTCACCCTGGCCCATAATAAAGTGCTGCTATTTACGGAAAGATTTGCGCGCGGCGGACTTGACCAGGCCTTTGAACTGTTCGAAAGATGGCAGGACTCCAATGCGCGCACCTTGCTGGGGATTTTCGTGGGGGATACCGATTTCTATGTTAAACCGAACCATCAGGACGAAACGATGACAGGACTGTACCTGTATGACATGCTGGGCGATATGCAATCGGTGACATCAGATGGGGTCAAGATCAATATTAAGGAATTTATGAGCCAAAAATACATTGGGGACCGGGTAAACTCCGTCCCGATTATCAATGTGTCTAAAGACGATGTTACGCAGGGACAGTATTATCTCGATGGTCTGGGGCTGATCAAGGAATACAAGCTGATTGGCAAACTAAACAGCGAGGAGACCGGTTACTATAACTTCCTCGTGGACAAAGGGGTATCCGGTAATATCAATACTAAGAATCCCGAAGACGAGACGAAGACGGTATCTCTGATGCTGCAAAATAACACGCGCTATAAGTCTAAACTGAAGCTTGAAAATGACGTCTTGAAGCTGTTTGTCAAAATAAAGCTTAATACGGATATTTCAGCAGTCCAAGGTAAGCTTAAACTGACGGACGAGACGATTGCGAAAATGGAGGAATCCATGGAGGAGAAGCTTGAGCGGAACTGCCAGAAGATGTTTCGGGAATGGAAGGATAGAAAGATCGATATTTTTGATGTCCAGGAGAAATTTGAAAGAAAATATCCTGCCGACAGGAGAAAGAATATTATTGAAAATACGGAACTGGAAGTGGATTTCAAGGTGAATATTATCGGGACATCTGCGGTCAGGGATGCAACCTAAAGGAAGGCGGTCAGCCGCGCGCCGGCCCATCAATCACCGCCGATTTATCGCCGCCTGTTGATGCGGGAGAAGACTGCCGGAAGGCAAGTTGACTTTCGCTATCATCATGCGATATTATATGCATGAACATGCATTTTGCATAATAAGGAGAGATTCCATTGACCGATTTATTTACTCCGTACAAACTTAAAGGGCTGGAACTCAAGAACCGGATTGTTCTGCCTCCGATGTGCCAGTATTCGGTAACGAATAAAGATGGCATTGCCAATGAGTGGCATCATACCCACTATGTCAGCCGGGCGGTTGGCGGGACTGGACTTATTATTATCGAAATGACCGATGTCGAGCCGGACGGCCGGATTACGGATTATGATCTGGGGCTGTGGTCCGATGAACAAATTCCGGCACTTGCCCGAATTGTGGAAGACTGCCACCGGTATGGCGCGAAGGTCGGCATCCAAATTGCGCACGCCGGCCGTAAAGCCCAAGATGCGTCGGTTCCCGTCTCTTCATCGCCGGTTCCGTTCAACGAGGAGTCGAAGACGCCGCGCGAGCTGTCGACCGATGAAGTGAAAGAGATGGTGGAGAAGTTCCGGCTGGCTGCTCGCCGGGCAGTGCAGGTGGGATTTGACACCATCGAGCTGCATGGCGCTCACGGATATTTGATCCACCAGTTCACCTCACCGCTTACCAACCGGAGAAGTGACGAGTACGGGAAGGATCTGACGAGGTTCGGCTGTGAAGTTATCGCTGCGGTCAAGGGCGAAATGCCGGAAGACATGCCGCTCATTCTGCGTATTTCCGCTCAGGAGTACGTTGAAGGCGGTTATGGAATTGAGGATAGCCTGAAATTCAGCAAAGTATTTAAGGAAGCCGGCGTAGACATGTTCCATATCAGCGCCGGAGGCGAAGGCCCGATCGCTGCGGCCGGCCGCCCGGGTACGCATGCCGCTTACCAGGTGCCGCTCGCGAGAGCGATCAAAGAGGGACTGGACGTTCCGGTCATCGCGGTTGGCCGTCTGGACGATTCCGCGCTTGCAAATGCTGTCATCGGCAACGATGAAGCCGATCTGGTTGCCGTGGGG
Source organism: Paenibacillus sophorae (assembly GCF_018966525.1). Classification (NCBI taxonomy): domain Bacteria; kingdom Bacillati; phylum Bacillota; class Bacilli; order Caryophanales; family Paenibacillaceae; genus Paenibacillus; species Paenibacillus sophorae. The sequence continues at coordinate 5,658,926 of NZ_CP076607.1, read as the reverse complement.
CGCGGCATGCTGATGAACCCTTACTGGGCTCTGACCGCGGCCGTTGAGCTGCATAAGGAGACGGTAATTCCACAACAGTATGAGCGCGGCTTTGCCTTGTTTAGCTAACAGCGGCTTCATAGTTCCGTTAAGCCGGTAACAAACCGAAAACCCCGTTTCAAGACAAGTGTCCTGGAACGGGGTTATTTTATCTATGGAATGCATGCGCCTAGTTGGCGAAGTTATTGGCGATTACGTTCTCAACGCCTTTCATCTGATACAGCAGATCAGCCAGACGAGGCTTGATACTGCCGACCATGCCGATAATCGTCCGGTGGGTTTCGCGCTGCGTATAGACCTTCAGACCCTCACTTTCAAGAATGTTAACAATGGCCTGCAGTTCTTCCTGTTGGTTGGATGCAACGATCATCATAACTGAAACCTCCCTTTCCCGGATTTGATAGAATAACCTGCTTTCGCACTTTTTAGCTTTTGTGCTTTTACGCTTTTATGCTTTTAGGTGATAAAGTAAATTTAACCGATTCCATGAATTTAGTCAATAGATTTTTGTGCTTTTTTCTATGGATGGATGAAAAAAGCCTGAACGCTTCCTGCACAGAAACGTTTCAGGCTCGTTCAGACTGATGATGGCGGTGCTCTAATACCGGATGCTGCCCGGCAGTAGGACATTATTCACTTTCCTGCGGCTTGACAGCCTATTGTGTTAAATAATCGGCGATACCGTCCGCGATTGCCTGGGCGGCTTTCCTCTGGTAAGAAGCTCTGCGGACGATAGACTCGTCGGTCGGACTGGTCAGAAACCCCAATTCAACTAAGGCAGCCGGCGTTTCATTTGTCCTTAGAATATGGTAATCGCCGAAGGACAACCCGTTGCTTTTTAGGCCGATGCCCTCGCTGAGCCGGTTCTCAATGGCACGGGCCAGCTTCAAATCATCGGACTCCGAATAAAAAAATGTCAGCGTCCCCGATACTTTTTTCGGCGAGGAATTGAAATGCACGCTGATAAAAGCGTCCGCCGAGACCGACTGGGCAAGCTCTGCCCGGGTAGACAGCGAAGGCCGCTCATCGTCCTGTGTCCGCGTCATGGTCACCCGTGCGCCAGCCGCTTTCAAATAATCGCGCAGGTACAGCGCCGTCTGAAGATTCAGGTCTTTTTCCATCGTGCCGTAGGTTGTGCCGATCATCCCCGGATCGTCTCCGCCATGGCCGGGATCGACGACAATCCGCTTGCCGCGAAGACCGGCTGACGCAGGTCTGCTGACATCAGCGCTGCTGCTCGTCCTTCTTATGCCGACAGCGGAGGCTGCCGATGTTCCGGCGGTCACGTACGGCTCCGCGACCCAGCCGGTGACGCCGCCCTCTGCCCGTATGTTCAGCCATCCGGACTGGCGGGAGAGGATGGCAACGGCATCGCGGGCCTGAAGCGAACCGACAACATCATAACCGGTCCCGGGTCCGCTGCGGATACGCAGCGAGTCTGCCGTAACGGTTGCCGTGGAAGGGCGGGAGCTTGTACTCTTTTTCGCCGCAGTAACGGTTGCTTGGCTTGAAGCCGCTGAGCCGCCAGCCTTCTTGAGATAATATCCCGCTACCCAGCCTGTCATGCTTCCGGATCGAATCTTGAGCCACCCATGCTGCTCCTCCGAGACGGTAACAAGTGATCCTCCTTTGACCGAGCCCGTGACCGCCGCTCCGCCCGCCGGCTCGCTGCGCACATTAAGTGAAGTTGTGTACACCTTGGCGGTATAGCTGTCCGCCTGTGTCGTATGTGAAGTAAGTATGAGGCCAAGGAGGGTTATCGCCGCTGCTGCGGCGGCCATCCGCTTGAACACCGTTGGACGGCCAGGCCGGGCCGGATGCTTGGCCGCATTCGGCCTGAGAAAATGATATATTTGTTTATTCATCTGTAGCCTCGCTTTATGTTGGAATTTAAGCCTGAGAAGAACTCTTCTTGCGGGCAATTTCCCGGCGGACGACCGGTGCAACTTCCGTCGCAAGCAGCTCGATGGCCGAAGCGACCTTGGAGAAAGGCATGCCGCCGACATCCATCTGGGCCATGAAGCGGGTATGTCCGAACAGCTCATGCTGGTACAGAATTTTCTCGATGATCTGCTGCGGACTGCCGACGGCCAGCGCTTCGCCGGGCTGGGTGTATGCCTCGAAGTCTTCGCGGGTGAACCGAAATTCAGTTCCCGGCCGGGCCATGAAGCCGTTAAGATAGTTCAAGTAGTAAGGGTAGAAATCATCAAGCGCCTGCTTGGAAGACTTGGCGATATACCCGTGACTGGTGACGGCAATCTTGAGGCTCTCCGGTGACCGGCCGGCTTCGGCCCCCGTCTGCCGGTATAGCTCCGCCAGATGCCTGAACCGTTCCGGACTGCCGGAGAGGATGGCGATCGCCATACCGGTTCCAAGTCTTCCGGCTCTTTCCGCGCTTGCCGGAGTGCCGCCTACGCCGATCCAGAGCGGAAGCCTTGGCTGAAGGGGCCGGGGAGAAATTTCGGCGTCCTTGAGCGGCGGACGGTACGCGCCCTGCCAGTTCACGGTCTCATGCTCGCCAAGCTGCTGAAGGAGAGCGAGATTCTCGGCGAACAGCTGCTGGTAGTCGTTCAGGTCATAGCCGAATAAAGGGAAGGACTCTGTGAACGCGCCGCGTCCGGCCATGATTTCCGCGCGTCCTTCCGACAGAAGGTCGAGAGTGGCGAAATCCTCGAACAGTCTGACGGGATCGATGGTGCCAAGCACCATGGTTGTGCTGGCCAGCTTGATCCGGCTCGTAACCTGGGAAATGGCCGCAAGCACGACGGGAACCGAGGAGACGGCAAAATCCAGCCGGTGATGCTCTCCAACGCCGAATACGTCAAGCCCTGCCTCGTCGGCCAGTTTGGCAGCGGCTACAATATCCTGGAGACGGCGGTGCTGGCTCACGGCTTGTCCCGTTACGGGATCAGGGACGATATCTCCCAAGGTATATACACCAAATTCGAAACTGCCTCGGAGTGCCGATTCATTATTTTGAATAGTCATAAAGATGGCTCCTTTTACGGTCTGTGAACTTGAATCGTTGTGATTATTATAACAGTTTCCAGGTGAAACGCCTTCAGTTTCTTGCCCTTCTGAAATAAATCGTGGTAAGTTAAGGATTGCGAGAGGGAAAGAAACCGCCGGGATATCCCGCACGGCGAAGGGATAGGAGCAGGAAAATATGGCTTATAAAATTGTATTCTTTGATATCGACGGAACATTGGTCAATGAGGAGAAGGAGATTCCGAAAGATACGCTGCAGGCGGTTTCCAAATTAAAGCAGACCGGTGTTGAACCGGTAATCGCCACGGGGCGTGCGCCTTATTTTATCAAGCCTTTGGCGGAAGCGCTGGGCATCGACTCTTATGTATGCCTGAACGGAGCCTATGTCGTGTATAAAGGGAAGACGCTGTACAAGCGGCCCTTGTCCAAGGAAACGATTCAGGCGCTGATTGCGCTGGCGGCCCGGCACCGGCATGCGCTGGTGTTCCAAGGCGAGCATACCTATTTCGCGGACAGCGAGAACCACCCGTTCGTGACTGAATCCGTCAATACGCTTAAGGTGGACCAGCCTGGATTCGACCCTGAATTCTGGAAAAACAATGAGATTTATCAGATGTTCCTCCACTGCGAGGGCCATGAGGAAGCGCTGTATGAAGAACTGCTGTCCCAGCTCCGGCTGATCCGCTGGCATCCGCTTGCAATGGATGTGCTGCCGCCTGGAAGCTCCAAGGCCAAGGGCATCGAAGCTATGCTGAACATGCTTGGCATAAGCTCCGAGGAGTCGGTCGCATTCGGCGACGGCTTGAACGATAAGGAGATGCTGGAGCTGGCCGGTATGGGCATTGCCATGGGGAACGCGCATGAAGAGCTGATTCCCTATGCGGATTACGTAACCAGCCATGTGGACGAAGGCGGCATCTATAACGGCCTGGTGAAAGCGGGTTTGATTTAACCGGGGCAGTGTCCCCGGGGACAAAGGCGAGGAGGAAGGACAATGAAGCTGCTTCAATTTATAAAGGACGGACAGGCAAGACTTGGAGTAAAGACCGCGGAAGGAATTATGGATGTGGAATTAACGGCCCGCCGCAGCGGGCTGGAGCTTCCTTTTTCTATGGAAGAAGTCATCAGGAACAGCGCGGCGTTCATTCCCCGGCTTCAAGCGCTGCTGGGCGGTGACCCGCAGTGGCTGAAGGAAGAGGAGATTCAGTATGCGCCCTGCGTTACGAGTCCCCAGAAAATTATCTGTGTAGGGCTGAATTACAGAAGCCATGCGGCTGAATCCGGGCTGGAGACGCCTTTGGTTCCGGTGCTGTTCAGTAAATTTAACAACAGTCTGGCCGCTCACCGTGAGAAGATAACCCTGCCGGATGGCCCGTCGCAGATTGATTACGAAGCGGAGCTTGTTCTGGTCATCGGCAAACGGACATCCGGGGTGTCGAAGGAGGAGGCTCTTTCCAGCATATTCGGTTATACGGTCGGCAACGATCTGTCCGCAAGAGATTTGCAGTTCCGTACAAGCCAGTGGCTGGTCGGCAAATCGCTGGATGGCTTTGCCCCGGTTGGTCCCTGCGTAGTTACCGCTGATGAAGTCGACCCCGGAAGCCTGAACATTGAGTGCCGGGTCAACGGGGAGCTGCGCCAATCGGCGAATACGCGGGATATGATCTTTGGCTGCGCGGAGCTGGTCAGTTATATTTCGGCATACATAACGCTTGAACCGGGAGATCTGATCTTTACAGGCACGCCGGAAGGCGTCATTCTTGGATATCCCGAGGAAGAGCGGATATGGCTGCGATCCGGTGATGAGGTAACGGTCACGATCGAAGGATTGGGTACACTGGAGAACCGGCTCGGATAATGATTATGATTGGTAATGCCTATGCCGCACACCGGACGCGAGGATCCACGGTTCACCTCCGCGTCGCCGGATGCGCAGCGGGTAGTGGTTTCTTTGTGTGCTACTAACGAAGTGAAGTGATAATGGTATTAAGATTTAACGGCCTGAATGCGGGCGGCTCTGGAACTCAGGTCTTCGGCATTGACAGGCCGTTTTCTATTTGGATTTTACAAACGGTATGAAGAACTGTAAGGGATGAGGCAGGATGGAGAATAATCGGCCGGGCGGACTGCCGGAGATTGCGCTGAAATGGATCGCCGGACTTGGAGGCCGTCAGTGGAATTGTGGACTGGCCGAATGCCTGCCTGGGACCGGCGGGAGCCGACGTGGGCCACTGCGGGCTGAACCTGGCGCAGTTCTATGGCGTGGAGGCAGCGGATGCTTTTTTGCTGGCCTACATGGATCGGGCTGGAGCTTCATTCACCTATCATCCTTACTGGGATCTGCTGTCCCTGTTCGACGGCCTGGCCGGAGGTCCACCGCAGGTGTATGGGGGCTGGAAGGCTTTCGGGATGACGGGCTTGACCGACCGGATCGTAGCGGAGAGGATTGACCGATATCAGGCAAGCTTGATAAATAGATTGGGAGGGAACTAAGCAATGGAAACTTTTACATGGAAAATCCGCCTATCGGCGGCCGCGGTCTCTCTATTCCTGCTGGCCGCAGCCGGCACGGCGGCGTCGGCTCAAAGTGATCCGCGTACTTCGTACGTGGGAAATAATTATGATACGTCCTCGGCATCCATCCCGGCGAAAGAAATCAAGGCGCAGTGGACGGCGGCAATGGATTCGGTATCCGACGATTATGCCATGGGCAAGGGTGTCGTGGCGACCGGCGGGGGGGAAGGCGTTTATTATTCAATCCGGACAACTGGCGGCGCTCAATGTGCAGACCGGAGCGCGGGTATGGAAATTCGGCTCAGGCCTTCAGGCTCCGCTGCTCTACCGGAGCGGCGTGCTATATGCGGCATCGAAGACGGGAGCGGTATATGCAATCAATGCCTCGAACGGCAAAAAGGTGTGGGCTTCTCAAGCAGCTAGCCAGGGTGCCGTGCAGCTTGTGACGGACGGGGAACGGTTGCTGGTGAACAACGGAGACATCCAGACCTATGGACTGAAGGATGGAAAGCTGCTGTGGCGTGTCCATGAAGAAAATGGTTTCATCCAGCCGATTGTAGCCGAGGATGGCCTGGTACTGGGGCAAAATTCGGTGTCCGGAGCCTATACATACGATATTTTGCATGCCTATGATGCGGTGACGGGCAAGCAGTTGTGGAAGGCGGCCAACCATGATCTTCCCGCCGCGGTCAAAGATGGGACGGTCATTTCCCAAAGAGAAGGCACTTTGGTGGAGGCGGTGGACTTGACCTCGCTCGATATTCTGGACGGCAAGACCGGCAAAGTGCTCAAGACGGTGATCTATAATCCGCAGAATGTGAACCTTAAGGATCAAGGGCCTGGGGCAGGGAATTTCCCCGCCTGGTATAGCGGCAACAGGATTTATCTGAACGCCGGGAACAAATTATACAGCTATCCGGCGGATGCTGATCCCGCCAAGACGACCAGAGATACGTATTCCGTTGAGAGCGTCGGATTCAGGGACTTGGTGTATGCGGCCGGACCCTATGATGAACGGATTCTTTTTACGAATAATTCCGGGTTGTACGGCGTTAAAACCACCGATAAATCCACGGTATATTACGGAGGACTCCGAAACGACATTGCCCGCTTTGATCTGATCGGACACGGCCTCTATATTATTCAGACCGATGGCAGACTGATCGCGATGCATCTTTGTACGGCCATACCGGTTGTACAGTTGAAAACGGGCGGCAATGTATTCGGTCCAAGCCTCTCCGTGAACGGAATGATTATTGTGCAGAGCAAAGGAAAGGTGCAAGCTTTTAAAGAGCCGGACAGTCTCAAGATGAAATAGCGAACACGAATTATTCTATTGACAAACTTTGACTGGCAATCGTAAAATATGTTTATTAATCCTATAAGCTTAGTTGGATAAAAGTTGACCGGATAACCGGAGGCTCTGAAGAAACAGCAATGTACCTATGCGTACAGCTGCTGTAATTTTCAGGGCCTTTCTTGTTTATTATCCGGAGGCATAGACATCCTTGTCGTCTTCAGGAGTGAATAAAATCACAATGAAACGGGGTAGAAGCAATGACGAAGTATCTGTTCACATCGGAGTCTGTAACGGAAGGACATCCCGATAAAATTTGCGACCAAATATCAGATGCCATTCTGGATTCGATTCTGGAGCAGGACGCAAATGGCCGGGTGGCTTGCGAGGTGGCGGTGACTACGGGTCTGGTGCTGATCGCGGGAGAAATCTCGACTTCGGCAACCGTCAATATTCCGGCAATTGCCCGGGAGACGATCGTGCGGATCGGTTATGACCATTCCTCTCTCGGCTTCGACGGCAATACCTGCGCCATTCTCAGCTCGCTTGACGAACAATCGGCCGATATCGCCAGAGGCGTGGACAACGCGCTGGAAACCAGACAGCTTGAGAACGCGGAAGAGAACGGCGGCGAAATCGGGGCCGGCGATCAAGGCCTGATGTTCGGCTATGCGACAGATGAGACGCCGGAGCTGTTTCCGCTGCCGATTTCGCTGGCCCACCGGCTGGCCAGAAGACTGGCGGAGGCAAGAAAGAGCGGCCTGCTGCCTTATCTGCGGCCGGACGGCAAGACGCAGGTGACCGTGGAATATGATGGAGACCGTGCGGTCCGGGTAGATACCATCGTCGTCTCGACGCAGCATGCCCCTGAAATCGGGCTTGATCAAATCTGGAAGGACATTGTTCAGCATGTGGTGGAGCCGACGGTTCCGGAAGAACTGCTGGACGAGAACACCAAATACTATATTAATCCGACGGGACGCTTTGTTGTGGGCGGGCCGAACGGTGACGCCGGACTGACCGGCAGAAAAATCATTGTGGATACCTACGGCGGCTACGCGCGGCATGGCGGGGGCGCGTTCAGCGGGAAGGACCCGACGAAGGTAGACAGAAGCGCCGCGTATGCCGCGCGTTATGTAGCCAAGAATATCGTGGCGGCCGGTCTGGCGCGCAGAGCCGAAATCCAGCTTGCCTATGCGATTGGAGTGGCAAGTCCGGTTTCCGTTACGGTGAACAGCTTCGGCACCGGAATTGTGCCGGATGACCGGATCTCGGAAATCGTGAAGGCGACGTTCGACCTGAGACCGGGAGCCATCATTAAGGCGCTTGATCTCAGACGGCCGATCTACAGACAGACGGCGGCCTACGGACATTTTGGAAGAAGCGATCTGAATTTGCCATGGGAGCGCACGGATAAGGCGGAGGCATTAAAAGCCGCAGCCGCTGAACAAGTTATTGGGGCGGCTGAATCGTCTTCCGCCAAATAATCACAAAGCTGGACCGGAGTAATGGCTGGCAGATCAGAAGGATATGCCGACAGGAGGATATAAGGATGGCGAAAACAACAAAGCATATTGCAATCTACGGCAAAGGCGGCATCGGGAAGTCGACAACTACGTCCAATATCAGCGCCGCTCTCGCGGAAGCGGGCTATCGGGTGATCCAGATCGGATGCGATCCCAAAAGCGACTCTACCAATACGCTAAGAGGCGGCGACTATTTGCCGACGGTGATTGACAGCCTGAGAGACAGCGCCAAAGTGAAGCTGCAGGATGTGTCGGCGATCGGATTTAAGGGTGTGCTCTGCATCGAAGCGGGCGGCCCGGTACCTGGCGTGGGCTGCGCGGGGCGCGGCATCAATGCCGCTGTCAGCCTGCTTCAAGAGCTTAATGTCTTTGAAGAATTCGAAGCCGATTATGTGCTGTATGACGTCCTGGGAGATGTGGTGTGCGGCGGCTTCGCCGTACCGATCCGCGACGGAATTACTGACAGAGCCTATGTAGTCAGTTCCTCGGACTTCATGGCGATCTACGCCGCCAACAATCTGTTCAAGGCGATCGGCAAATACGCTCCATCCGGAGGAGCAAAGCTCGGCGGCATCATCGGAAACAGTATTCTGCCCGGTTACCCGGAATCGCTGATCACGGATTTCGCGAAGAGAACAGGCGCAGCTGTAGCCGGTTTCGTCCCACGTTCACCTGTCGTTGCCCAGAGCGAGCTCTACGGCAAAACGGTGATTGAAGCCAATCCAGGCTCGGAGCAGGCCGATGTGTACCGGAAGCTGGCCGCGCATGTGGCCGGCAACGAGAACCTGTCGGTTCCGAGTCCGCTGAATGTCACAGACCTTCGCGATTGGGCCAGAAGCTGGGGAGACGCCATCAATCAGGAGGCGGCTTCTTTCTCCGCCTCAGCACGGTAAGGAGACGAACAATGAACGAGACCAGACAACGGCTTCCCCGTACGAGGGAAAAGCGCAGGGGCGCGCTGACCGCTTACCAAGGCGACTGCGCAGCCCTGGCGGATGAACTGGAGAGGGAAGAGCCAAGGCAAAGAATCCGCACATATTCGGAAACGAGCGACGACGAGGTTATTGGCGCCATTCGGCTTTTGGGCCGAATCAGCGGCAGTGTCACCATTATTCATAGTCCGCCGGGCTGCGGCGCAATCAAGCTTGAAGATGAGCTTAAGGCAGGCGGCAGTCCCTGGTTGATTACGAATATTGAAGAGAACGACTCGATCCTGGGCGCCGATGACAAGCTCAGGGAAGCGGTGGATCTTGCGTACCGGACATGGCGTCCTGAGATTATTTTCATCCTTGCAACGCCTGTGGTGGCCATTAATAATGACGATATCCAGTCCGCAGCGACGGAAAAGGAAGACCTCTACAACATTCCGGTAGTACCGGTATTTGCCGCAGGCTTCCGTTCCAGAACTGCTGTGTACGGTTATGATCTGGTATTTCATGCGCTGGCCAAATACGTATTGAAAGGCGAGCCAAGCGCATCCCCCATCCCGGCTGTTAACTTAATCGGCGCAGCCGGAACAAGAACGGGCAATATTATCAAAGACTTGAACGGAGCTGGTGTTTCGTATAACAACGTATCAGGAAGTTTGTCGATTTCTGCATTACAGCAATCGCTGAGCGCCTCCGCCTCCATTGCCATTGATAAGGATGACGCCCGTTATCTGCTGGAATGGCTGGAAGAGGCGCATGGCGTCGTTCATTTGGAGGAAACCGCGCCGATCGGCCTTGCCGGAACGGAGCGGTGGCTGCTCGCAGCCGCCGGAGCCGGCGGCTCAACCGGACAGGCGCGGGCTTATATTCAAGAGGAGAAAGCTGCGGCGGCGCAAGCTTTGGAGCGGCAGCGGCTGGATGGAGTCTCCGTCTTTGTCGACCTCCCTCCCGAGCAGGCGTTCGGAATAGCGGATTTCGTGGAAGAGCTGGGGGGAGAAGTGGCGGCTTTAAGTTTGACTCACGCCGACAGTTCGCATGCACCAAGACTCAGGGAGTGGGCTCGCCGGAGTAATCCGCAGGTATACATTCAGCCGGGACAGCCTTTCGAGAAGATCAACGCGCTGGGGAAATTAGAGCCCGGTCTATATATCGGGAAGGGCGAGGCTGCCGTATGGGCGGCAAGAGCGGGGATCGCCGCGGTCGCTGTCGATTCCGTTGATTTGTACGGCTTCGGGGGCGTTCGGGAGCTCGCCCCGCTTGTTGCCAACGCGCTGCGCAACACGGCGCTCAGCCGCTATTTAAGCGCCGGAGGCTCCTCTTACCGGGCGGGCTGGCTGAGTAAAAGCGTGAACTGGCATATCAAGCAGGAGGTGAAATAGGATGGGAACGACGACGGCGGGAAACCGGAACAGCTGTATGCTGCATGGAGCGGTCCAGACGATCAAGTCGATTGAAGGCGCTGTGCCCATCATCCATTCCACCTCGGGCTGCGGCGTCCAGCAGTATGCCGGGGTCAGTAGCCTAAGCGGAAACGGCGGTTCAGGCTACACAGGTGGCCTCGGCATTCCGTCGACCAATTTTCTGGAAAGACAGGTCGTGTTCGGCGGAAGCTCAAGACTCAGAGAGCAGCTCAAAAATACGGTGAAGATCAAGGACGGGGACTTCTACGTGGTGCTCACCGGCTGTACGCCTGAGCTTGTCGGCGACGATGTGCCGGCGATGACCAAAGAGCTGCAGGAGCAGCAATATAAAGCCATTCATATCAGCACTCCCGGTTTTAAGGGGAGCGTCCATAACGGTTATACGGCTGCGTTGACCGGCCTGCTGCGCCAGTTCGACAAGATCACCTGTACGCCCGAAGAGCAGCATCCAACCAGAGAGAAGGATGACCGTCTGGTGAATCTGCTTGGCATCATTCCGGAGCAGGATGTGTTCTGGCGCGGAAATCTGAAGGGACTCAAGGATAGCCTGAAGGGGATCGGCGCCTCCGCGAATGTGCTGTTTGGACCGGATGCGGACGAGCAGGAGTGGACAACCATTTTCAACGCGGCACTGAATGTCTCATTCTCCGCGCACAGTCTGGAAATCTGTGAATGGCTGGAAAGCAACGCAGGCATTCCCTATGTTCACTTTGATGGATATCCGGTAGGCGCACAGCAGACCGGGGAACTGTTAAGATGCATCGGGAAGCAGCTTGATCTGGAGCAAGAGAAGGTCGAGGCATGGATCGCCCGCAAAGAAAATAACGAGAGATACTACATCCTGCAGTTTCTGGATGCTTACTACAAGCATGGCTTTCAGAAAAAGTTCGCTCTGGTTGGCGATAGCGCAGTCGTGCTCGGACCGGCCCGCTTTCTGACCGATCCGCTCGGTCTGCTGCCTTCCCTGATTGTTGTAACCGACGACCTCCCGCAGCAGGTCCGCGATTCGATTGTCCGGCAGTGGAATGAACAGCAGCCGGGTTCGGAGGCGAGAATTATATTTGAGAGCGACGCAAAGGTCATTGAGGAACTGTTGATAGCGGAGGATATTGAGCTGCTGCTAGGAAGCTCGATCGAGAGCCGCGCGGCGGAACGGAAGGGCATTCCATTTGTTCCCGTGTCATTTCCGCTTGCAGAGAGAATCGTGCTTACGAAAGGCTATGCCGGCTTTGACGGCGCGTTCACGCTGCTTGAGGATGTGGGAGACGGCATTCTAGGCAATGATTCAAGATATTTACAAGATCTAACGGGTGCGGGGAGTGATAGGGATGAGCAGGGAACAAATCCGAAGCCAGCTTTTTCAGGAATTGAAAATTAAGAATGAGGTGAATATCGAGGGAGTAGCGGCCGATCCGGCCATATTCCGGCATCTGGACCTCGGTGGTGAGTTTCAGGAGCAAGTTCATTTATGCTTTGAAATGGACCATGAAACCCATGAGGACTTCGACCTGCCCACCGGTTATTCCACACCTGGCGGTTTGCGGGTCCCATTTCACTGGGATAGCAGATCGGATTACCGGATTGTATATGACGGCGGTGAATACGTGCTGACGCAAAAGGGCAAAGGACTGTTTCCCGTGTCGTTCGACAAGCGGCCGAAATATTACGGTCTGAGCGCTTCGGATGGAACTCCCTTCTCCCGGATTGCCGGATATTCTACGGGATATGCTGGCGGAGGCACAGTATCCATCGCCTATAGCAATGAATGCTCACTGAAAGAAAAAGGACAGGATTGCCTGTTCTGCAATATCAACGCGACCAAGGATACCTACTCCGAGATTCAGGGCATCGGATGGAAAAATCCGAAGCAGATCGGCGAAGCGGTTGCCGCAGCTTACCGGCTGGATGGGGTGAAGCATACCAATCTGACCGGGGGCTTCGTGCCTGAGCGGCGGGAGGTCGATTATTATTTGGACGTCGCCGAGGCGATTCAGGAGAGCACCGGACTTCAGGATTTCAACGGAACCGCGGTTATTGGCGCCCCGCTGGATCTCAGCATTATCGACCGCTACAAGGAAGCGGGCTTCCGGACCCTGGCGCTGAATCTGGAGATGTGGGACCCGAAATTTTACGCGGCGATTCTTCCGGGCAAGGTAGCGGAATGCGGCGGACGGGAGCACTGGATCAAAGCGATCGAATACGCGGCCAAGGTGTTCGGCAAAGGCAAGGTAAGATCGGGGTTTGTCGCGGGCATCGAACCGAAGAAGGCGACGCTTGCGGGCGTGGAGTATTTCGCTTCCATCGGCGTGTTGTCCCTGACTGGGGCTTGGACGCCCAACCCGGGATCGGCGCTGGAGGGCCACCGGACGCCGCACGCTGAATGGCATTTGGATATGGCTTATCAATGTCACGAGATCTTTAAGAAATACGGATTCTCTTACCAGGACTACTTCGATATTGCGCCAAGCCCGAATTTCCTGATCCATGATCTATTCGCGATTGACGAGGAGATCGTTCCCGCGTTCGGCGAAGCAAAAGAGGGAGAACGAATAGCACAGCGGTAACCCCGCCATACGAGTAGGACGAGTAGGACTGCCTGATCGAGATCGGGCGGTCTTTTTCGAAATATAGGAAAGTATAAGCTGCTTTATTTTTTCGTTGACAGTCTTGCAAATCGATGATATTTTAATAATCATAAATCAGATGAAAATACTATGAATTAAATCACAGTATGCCGACTGTTCATGCAGAGGTGCTGCGTCGTAGACGCAATGCCTCTGCATTTTTTTATGCAAGAACGGATAAGATGGGGCTTGAATGAAAAGGAGGAGCAGACAATGGGAGAGACGCTGCTGGATATATCCAATCTGAATAAGTCTTTTGAAACCGCGGGCGGTCCGGTGCAGGCGCTGCATAATGTTGAGCTGCGTGTGGAGGAAGGGGAATTTATTACGGTCATTGGCCCGAGCGGCTGCGGTAAAAGCACGCTGCTTCGCATCGTCGCTGGTCTGGACAGCGGTTACAGCGGGACGGTGACACTGGAAGGTGCGAAGATCAACGGCCCGGGCATTGACAAGGGATTTATTTTTCAGGAGCACCGCCTTTTTCCCTGGCTGACCGTGGAGAAGAATATCGCTTCCGATCTGTCGCTGCGCGATCCCGGGGTCCGCAGAAGGGTGGATGAACTTATCGAGCTGGTGAAGCTGAAGGGCTTCGAGAAGTCATATCCCCGTGAACTGTCCGGCGGCATGGCCCAGAGGGTGGCGATTGCCCGGGCGCTGCTGCGAAATCCGAAAATTCTTCTGCTTGACGAGCCATTCGGCGCGCTGGATGCTTTTACCCGGGCGCATATGCAGTCAGTGCTGTTGGATATATGGCGCACCAACCGGACGACGATGATCTTTGTAACCCATGATATCGAAGAGGCGGTCTTTCTGGGCAACCGGGTTGTCATTCTTGAGCCGCGGCCAGGGAAGATCCGCAAAATCGTCCGCATTGATCTGCCGTATCCTCGCAAAAAGACGACTACTTCTTTTCAAGAGCTGCGGCTGAAGGTGCTCAGCGAGTTTGAAAAGGTCGAGGAACTGGAGCTAACCGACGGAGCGGGCATTTAGTCTGCCTTATATCCGATTAAATTCATTTGAATTATATGTTTTATTCGAGAGAAGGAGGGAGTATTCATGAGCAACCGTACCGTAGCGATAAGAACCGCGGGCAAGCCTGGAAAATCGGTTCAAATTCTGCTTGGTCTGCTGCTGCCGGTAACCGTTCTAGCTCTTTGGCAAACGCTGGGGCACTACGGAATCATCTCGGATATGCTGTTTCCGACGCCGTACACGATAGCAGCATCTTTTGTTTCGCTTGCGGCCTCGGGGGATTTATGGAGCAATCTTCGGATCAGCGCCGTCCGGGTCCTGCTCGGTTTTGCACTCGGCGGGGGTTCTGGCCTGGCGTTCGGGATTCTGGTCGGACTGTTCAAACGCTCGGAGAAGCTGCTTGATCCTTCACTCCAGATGATCCGCATGATTCCAAGCCTTGCGGTAGTCCCGTTGTTCATCCTCTGGTTTGGCATCGGGGAGGAGTCGAAGGTGCTGCTGATTGCCAAAGCTGCGTTCTTCCCGATTTATATTAATACTTTCATGGGGATCCGCAGCGTGGACAACAAGTTGTTCGAAGTATCCCGGGTGCTCGGCTTCAGCAGACCGAAGCAGATACTTAAGCTCGTGCTCCCGGCGGCGGTGCCGAATATTATGCTCGGCGTCCGCCTGTCGATTGGACTGTCCTGGCTCGGTCTGGTCGTTGCGGAGCTGATCGCATCCACCTCAGGCATTGGCTATATGATGTCCGATGCCCGCCAATTTGCCGATACGCCGGTTGTATTCGTCGGCATTATCATCTTCGCGGTCTGCGGTCTGCTGAGCGATGCGGCGATACGTCTGATTGAACACCGGCTGCTCCGCTGGAAAGAAGAATACAAAGGATAGAAAGGAGAGAAAGCCATGAGTGAAGGAGCCAAAATCATTATGCAGCCGGGAACAGGCGTACGGCAAGAAAGCGGAAAGCTTAAAGCGGTACTCGGAAAAGCGGCGGCAACCCGGCGGACGTTTTCATGGAAACGGTACTTGTCCAATCTTGGCGCCGGGGCGATTATTCCGATATTGGCGGTTGGATTGTGGCAGACCGCCGGGAGCGCGGGATGGGTATCACCCGAATTTCTGCCGACACCGCTGGCCATCGCCCGGTCTTTTGCCCGCCTGGCGGTATCGGGGGGGCTTGCGCACCATCTTGGAGTCAGTCTGGGGCGTGCGTTCCTGGGCTTTCTGATCGGAGGCGCGTTCGGCCTGCTGCTGGGCATCCTGACGGGTCTGTTCCGCAGAGCGGAATATTTGCTTGACCCAAGCGTTCAGGTGCTGCGTCTGGTACCCCATCTGGCGATTGCTCCGCTGATCATTCTTTGGTTCGGCTTTGGGGAAGTGTCTAAAGTGGTCATTATTCTCAGCGGCTCTTTTTTTCCTCTCTACATCAATACCTTTGTGGGTATCCGTCATATGGAGGACAAGCTGCTGGAGGTCGGAAGGGTGCTTGGTTTTAGTCCCTATCAGCGGCTGCGCCGGCTTATCCTGCCAGCGGCCCTGCCTAATATTCTTCTTGGCCTGCGCTTATCGCTGGCGGTCTCCTGGATCGGTCTGGTGGTTGCGGAGCTGATCGGCTCGCAATCGGGCGTTGGTTTCCTTATTAATGAAGCAAAGCAAAATTCCAATACGGAAATTATCTTTGTCGGCATTCTCATATTCGCCTTTGTCGGCAAGCTGATTGATTCCATTGTCCGGGTATTGGAACACCGATTATTGTTCTGGCGGGACAGCTACCGGGGATGATTTCAGAACCCGCTGTCTTGAGATGAAGATGAAGGTGAAATTTACAACATAGATTCGGGGAGGGAACAGCAATGAATGAAACGGTAAAAAAGGGTTCACTGGATTTGAAGGCGGATGTATTGGTGATTGGTGGAGGTCCGGCGGGTACATGGGCCGCTCTGACCGCCTCGGCCAGGGGCGCCAAGGTCGTGCTGGCCGACAAGGGCTACTGCGGCTCCAGCGGCGCAACCGCCCCGTCCGGAACGGGCGTCTGGTATGTGGAACCCGATAAGGAGCTTCGCGAGAATGCGAAGGCAAGCCGTTTCATTCTGGGCGGCAGCTTGGCGGAGCACAGCTGGATGGACCGGGTGCTTAGTCGGACGTATGAGAATATGAACCGTCTCGGCATGTCGGGGTATCCGTATCCGGTGGACGAATTCGGCAATCCGCATCGCCGCAACCTGCAGGGGCCGGAGTATATGAGGCTGATGCGCAAGCTGGTAAAAAAAGCGGGCGTCACAATCCTCGATCACAGCCCGGCCTTGGAACTGCTGGCCGACGGACATGGTGTAGCCGGCGCATTCGGAGTGCAGACGCAGAGCGGGGAAACCTGGCGCGTCATAGCCGGAGCGGTTGTGATCGCCACCGGCGGCTGCGCGTTCTTAAGCAAAGCGCTGGGCTGCAATGTTCTGACAGGCGACGGGCTTTTGCTTGCCGCCGAGGCGGGCGCGGCAATGTCGGGGATGGAGTTCTCCAACGCCTATGCCATCTGCCCGACATTCTCCTCCGTGACCAAGACGGCGTATTACAGCTATGCAAGCTTTTATTATGAGGACGGAAGTATAGTGGAAGGCGCGGGTTCGAAGAAGGGACGCTCCGTCATTGCCCGGAATCTTCTGGAAGGGCGTCAAGTCTATGCCCGGCTGGATCAGGCTCCTGAGGACTTACAGCCAATCCTGCGGGTCGCACAGACGAATTTCTTCCTGCCTTTTGACCGGCTGGGCATCAATCCGTTCAAGGATGCCTTTCCTGTGACGCTTCGGCTGGAAGGCACCGTCCGCGGAACCGGCGGCATCCGGATTACGGACGAGGCTTGCGGAACGGGCGTACCCGGGCTGTACGCGGCCGGGGATGCCGCAACCCGCGAACTGATCTGCGGCGGCTTTACCGGCGGCGGCAGTCACAATGCGGCCTGGGCTATATCCTCTGGCTCCTTTGCCGGAGAGGGGGCGGCCGACTATTCGCTGAGCCTTGGACGGCATGCCTCAGGCCGTGCTCCGGTCGGACTGTCTTCCTTGGCGCTTACGCAACGGACAGCGCAGCCGGACGCGGCTGTCCGAACATCAGAATATATCACTGCCGTACAGGCGGAGGTAGCGCCTTACGACGTTAACCTATTGCGTACCGGGGAACGCCTCGCGGATTCCCTCGGCCGGCTGAACCAGCTGTGGAAGGAGCAGCGCGGTCAGGAGGTGCAGCTTACGGCGCAAGGCGTTAAGCGGCGGGAAGCGGCGGCCATGACGGCAACGGCGCGCTGGATGTATTCCTCGGCGCTTGCCCGGACCGAAACAAGAGGCATGCATAAGCGCGAAGATTACAAGGCAATCGATGGGAATCAGCATTACCGGTTAATCAGCGGCGGACTGGATGAAGTCTGGGTAAAGCCGGAAGAAACGGCAAAGGAGAGTGTGCCGTCATGATAGAGGTTATCAGCGCGGACCGGTGCATCGGCTGCAATCAATGCGTGTCTGTATGCCCGACCAACGTGTTTGACCGGTCGGAAGGTAAGATTCCCGTCATTGCAAGGCAGGACGATTGCCAGACCTGCTTCATGTGTGAGCTGTACTGCCCCGTTGACGCCTTGTATGTGGCGCCGGATTCGGAAGCTGCAACGGATATTACGGAGACGGAGGTTAAGGAGCAGGGGCTGCTCGGCGGTTACCGTGAGAAAGTCGGCTGGGGAAAAGGACGACAGCCTGTGGCCAGCCACGCCTATATGGTCCAATTATCACGCCGGGCGGGTTTCTAGCGGCCCGGCATCATAATAAGCAAATGTTTAACTCGAGGGGAGAAATCGGGATGTCAAAGGTTTATAGAGAGCTTCAAGGGGTCGGCGCTAAAGCTATGCGGCTGGCGCTTATTGCAAGTGTGGTCATGGTTATGCTGATCATTTCAGCCTGCGGAAACAGCGGGAATTCGGGCGGCAATAGTTCCTCGGCTGCGGGAGGAACGGATACGGCATCGGCGACAGACAGCGGGAATGCGGCAAAGAGCAGCGTTCCGGCAGTTTTGAATTACGGCTTCATCGGGGCCAACAAGCTGAATTTGCCCGGCGGGGCGGAGGGCTGGGGTTTCTATAAGGGGATTATTCAGGAAGAACTTAAGAAATACGGTGTTACGGAAGTGAAGCTGACCAGCTTCCCGAACGGTCCCGACCAGACAGAATCGCTGATTAGCGGCCGGCTCGATTTCGGTTCCCTTGGAGACACCCCCGCGATTATTGCTTATGCAGGCGGCGCCAAGACCCGTATTATCGGCCAAGGGTCGGCCCATACCGTCGGTTACCTGATTGCCAAAAAGGATGGTCCAAAGACGGTGAAGGATCTTGAGGGCAAAACCATTGCGACGCAGAAGGGTTCATTCATGCACCGTTACCTGGTAGGACTGCTGAAAGAAGAGGGTGTCACGGACTACAAGCTTGTGCATATGCTCATTCCCGACGCCACTGCCGCCCTCGCGCGCGGAGATATCGACGCAACGACCAACAATGGTGTTCTGGCACTGAAGCAGATTGCTGCCGGTTATCCTCTCCTGGATGATTCCTCCAAGCATCCGAATCTGCTAGGCTCCAGCGTGACCGTTGTATCGGAAGATTATCTGGCGAAGTTTCCAGATTTCGCGAAAGTCTGGAATGAGGCGCGCGAGAAGGCGTTGGCCGATTTGAAGCAGCATGAGGACGAATATTACCAGTTCCTGGCCGAGATTGGGGATACGACGCCGGAAATTGCCAAGCAAGCAAACCCAATTAGCGATTTGAAGGATACGGCCTTTTCGGATGACGGACTTGCGCTGCTGGAAGGGACCAAGAACTTTCTAGTGGAAGAAAAGCTGGCCAAAAAAGATTTCAAAATCAGCGATTGGCAGTTGAAATGAATACGGCTGGCAGCTCGAATAACGCTTCACCGGACAGTTTCGGGGAAAATGAAAATGAGCGAATGCGGGCAAGATAGAAAAAAGGAAGAGGCCGGGAATTCCGGTCTTTTCTTTTGTGGGGGCTGGAAATCAAGTGCATTTTTTATATACGAAGTGCGCAGAAGATAATATACGAAGTTAGCGAACCGTTTTTTTCAGCAGGCACCTCCCCCAGGGCTACCAAGGAATGATTGTGGCTCTGATCAAAGGTGGTGAAGCTTTCACTGATGAATATGCTAAGCAGGATGAAGTCCATAACCAGATTAATGAGGTAAGCAGTAAAGTTCAGAGGTTTCCTGATTTTACGGTTTCCTGGTGGATAAATCCGCGAATGCTGATTATCAAGCGCGAAGGCATAATGATCCCGCTGGAGAAAGAATTGATTGAGCTGGGCTACGAGAATACGCTTAAGACGACCAAACGGAAGATGGAGAAGCGTTATTTGGAGACGACCACCATCGCGCCTTTGCTTGGCAAAGAATTGGCTGATATCTACGTGGACTGGGATTTTGATAAAGATAAGAGCGTCATCGCATATACGTTCAACTAATATATGGTTAAGGCGGAAGTGGGTCGGACATGCAAATGAGCCGAACATAAGCCGAAGGAAGGGGGAAGCATCCCTTTCTTCGGCTTTTTCATTTTTGCGGCAATCATGATATGGTGGGACAGTTACCAGGAGGGTTGGCGAATGGGAGAACATATTCAGAAGGTTCTGTATGTGGAAGATAATCCGCTGAATATGGCGCTGATGCATCATCTATTCAAAAAAAAGCTGCCTTCCGTCCTGCTTCTTGAAGCCGATAGCAAAAGGTGTCCCAGCAGTCACTTTCATGGCTGCTGGGACACCCGCAGTATAAAGTGTAATCCCTACGACTTTTTCTGGTCGTACATATTGCGGTCGGCGAGCGTAATCAGCACGGACACGGTGTTGTCGTCGTCCGGATACAGGGCGGAGCCAATGGAGATATTGACGGGCAGATTCATCTTGCCTGACAGGCGGGCGATGCTATTCTTGATCCGGAGCTTGATCTCTTCCACCTCGGATGGGCTGGAACACAGTCCGCACAACAGAAACTCATCTCCTCCCCAGCGGATGGCAATGGTACGCTTGCCCCTCTCCAGCAGCAGAATCTTGCTGATTTCAATAAGCACGGTGTCTCCGGTCTCATGAGTCAGCGTATCATTGATCCACTTGAAATTATCGCAGTCGATGGCGAGGACAAACACTTTATGCCGGGTGCGGTCTGCGGCTGCCATCATTTTCGCGATTCGGACATCCGTATTTCTTCGGTTCAAGAGTCCGGTCAAAGGATCTCTCTCGGAATTAAAAATGGCCCGGTCGTATTGAAGACCCGCCCAATAGCATATCACCGTAAATAGGGGGTACCCTAACCAGTCCGGCATTGTGATGTCTCTGCCGCTAAGGACGTAGTAAAGGAGATAGAGGCTGTGCAGCACAAGATAAATGCTGATGGCCAGAATCCTTCCTGTATATTTCATATAAAACACCTCATAAGTAGGCTGATAGACCTATTTTAGCAAGTATATCATACTGTTTATCGAATTATTAGTTGTAAATATTAATAAATTGTACATGAAAAAAAGCAATGAAGGCATGATATAAAAAGCATGAAAATTACTTCAAGCGAGGAAAAAAATATGGAAAAACAATCGGCTTCGAAAGACATCGGGAAGCTCAAGTGGTGGCAGTTGTCTTTGCTGGGAGTCGCGGGAACGATCGGAACGGGCTATTTTTTAGGGTCTGGCCTGGCGATTATGATCGGAGGACCGTCTGTACTGATCGCTTACCTTCTGGCCGCAGCCGGAACCTATGTTGTCTTTGACGCACTGGCGCGGATGACGGCGGATCACCCGGAGCAGGGCTCATTCCGTTCATATGCCCAGAAGGCGTTCGGCGGATGGGCGGGATTCGGAAGCGGATATGTTTACTTATGCTCCGAACTGCTTATTATGGGCAGCCAGCTTACGGCCTTGTCCATCTTCTCGCGGTTCTGGTTTCCGTCTGTTCCGATGTGGATATTCGCCGCCGGTTTCGGTTTGCTCAGTCTGATTATCGTCTTTTTTGGGAACAAAGGGTTTGACAAGGTTGAGAATGTGCTTGCCGTCATCAAAATCGCAGCGATACTCATGTTTCTGATTATTGCTGTAGGACTTCTTGCGGGTTGGATCGACGGCGGGCGGTATAAGCCGAACCTGCCGCTGACGGCTGCTGAGATTTTCCCGAGCGGCAGAATGGGGCTGTGGTCGTCATTTATTTTTGCCTTTTACGCGTATGGAGGCATTGAGGTGCTCGGCATCATGTCTTACCGGCTCCGCAAGCCGGAAGAAGCTCCCAAAGCGGGTAAGATCATGCTGCTGACCCTGGCAGTGGTGTATGCCTTGTCGATCGCCCTGGCCGTCACGATGGTGCCGCATTCTAAAT
This sequence comes from Paenibacillus sophorae, assembly GCF_018966525.1. Lineage (NCBI taxonomy): Bacteria > Bacillati > Bacillota > Bacilli > Caryophanales > Paenibacillaceae > Paenibacillus > Paenibacillus sophorae. The sequence continues at coordinate 5,637,217 of NZ_CP076607.1, read as the reverse complement.
TCAACTCGAAAGAGAGCCCGTTTGTGCTGGCTTTAAGCAGCGACCATCTGGCTTTTGTTCCCCATATCTTTAACGGGGTGCTGATTGTTGCCGGCTTCTCGACGATGACCGCTTCGCTGTATGCCGTAACATCCATGATCATCACGCTTGCGCAGGAAGGCGATGCTCCAGGGGTGTTCTCGCGAAAGCTGAAAGGCAAATATCCGCTGCCTGCGCTCGGGCTGATCGCGGCAGGTCTTGCGGCGACCATAGTTATGTCTCTCTTGATGCCAGGAAAAGTATATGAATATATCACCACGGCCGCTGGTCTGATGCTGCTTTATAACTGGGTGTTTATTTTGCTGTCTTCCGCCAAGCTGCTGCAGCCCGCCAAGCTCAGCGGCGTCAAACGCTGGTGCGGGCTGATATTGATATTCGCTGCGGCGGCCGGGACGATATTTCATCATGAGAGCCGGCCCGGGTTATTCATCAGCCTGCTGCTTGTGGCGCTGATTGCCGGGTGCGATGCGGTTGTCCAGCATGTGCGTAAAGGCCGGAGCGGTAAGCCGGGGGAAATGAATGAACCGCAGACGCCTGTCGATGTTCCCCTGCACGGAAGTTTGAGCGGCGGCTTTTGGATTAAGGCGATCCGTCTGCGTAAATCGCGGTCTTAAATATGCGGCTGCACCGGACCTGTGCGGCTTTAGTGGAGAAAGAGGAGCCGGGCCGCTTCCAAGCCAAAGTAAAGACCGAAGCCGACCAGCGACAGTCCGGATAATACGGACAGACATTTTAATACACGATTCGTCAAGAGTTTCCGGAAAAAGCTGGCGGCGCCGGCCATGCTGATGTCCCATAGAAGAATCCCCAGAACAATGCCGCTGCTGTAAAGAAGCAGCTGCTGCGTTGGATATTCTTCAGCAGCCTTGGCCAATACGGAACCGTAAATACCCAGCCAGAATAGAATCGACAGCGGATTGAACAGCGACATCAAAAATCCGGACAGCAAAGATTTACTGAGCCGATTATCTTCACGTCTTGATCCGGAAAATGAAACATGCCCGGCATCTTTTATGCTCTCAATGCCGGTGTAGGTCAGCACAAGAAAGCCGAACAGCCAAAGGAAAGTCTTGATATAAGGGGAATCCAGCAGATGAATGACGCCTAAATAGACAAGCAGCATATATAGAATATCCGCGCAGATGGCGCCAAGCCCGACAAACCAGGCGTGCCAGAAGCCGCTGCGTATGCCTTTGTCCAATTGTGCGGCGTTTATGGGCCCTATAGGGGCGGAAAGCGATAGACCAAGAATAATGTAGCCGATAAAGATTTCCACGGTCACGTCTCCTCGTCAGCCGAATGGATGGTATATTTTATCGTATTCAGTGCGATGGACAGGTACTACATTTTTTTGGAAAAACAGGATTTGAACAAAAACTCTTGCAACAAGGAATAATATCCATTAAGATACCAGAAGAAGTAACCGTGCTGTCCTTTCAGGGACTGCATCTTTTTCATAAACCGGCTGCAGGCCGGATTTGGTTATACCGCAAAGACATTGACGAAGAGAGTAAGCGCAAATTCCGGATCTGAACAGGGAAGGCATGCCGAAGACTGAGAGCTGCCTCTGAGACGACTGTCGCTGAAGTTCACTTCGTAGTCGGTTCCTGAAGTGCCCTTTACAGGGTATGGGTAGGGAAGCCCGCGCCCCGCGTTACAGGGTTTAAGACAGAGTTGATTCTTGCGCAGCTTGCTTGCGCGTCTCAGGAACAGCTCTAAATAAGGGTGGTACCACGGCTCCTCGTCCCTTGACGGAGAGCCTTTTTTACGTTGTTATAACAGAGAAGAGGGAGTGTAACACATTATGAGCAATGCGGAATTAGAACAATTAAGAAACCGGTTGGATGAGATCAACAGCGAACTGCTTGCGCTTATTTCGGAGCGGGCGGCGATTGTCCGTGATATCGGGGCTGTCAAGGAGAAGCAGGGAGTGCCGAAATTCGATCCCGAACGGGAAAAGAAGATGCTCGAGAAGCTCGTTGCCGAAAACAAAGGACCATTCACCGAAAGCACGATTCGCACGCTGTTCAAGCAGATCTTCAAGGCATCGCTTGACCTGCAAAGCGCCGAGCACAAGAAGAGCCTGCTGGTCAGCCGCAAGACCCGTAAGGAAGACACCGTTATCCTCCTTCCTGGAGACGTTGTGGTGGGCGGCAACGCTTCGTTGATGGTGGCCGGTCCCTGCTCGATCGAGAGCGAGAAGCAGACCCGTGCGGTAGCCGCAGCGCTGCAAAAAGCGGGTGTGCGTGTAATGCGTGGCGGTGCGTTCAAGCCCCGCACTTCGCCTTATGATTTCCAAGGACTCGGCATGGACGGACTGCGTATTCTGCGCGAAGCCGCGGATGAATACGGCCTTCTGACGATCAGTGAAATCGTGGACCCGGCGCATATCGAGCCGTCGCTCGACTATGTCGATATTATTCAGATCGGCGCGCGCAACATGCAGAACTTTGAGCTGCTCAAGGCTGCCGGCGAGGTGAACAAGCCGGTGCTGCTGAAGCGCGGACTTGCGGCGACGATGGAGGAGTTCCTGCATGCGGCGGAGTATATTATGTCTCGCGGCAATACTCAGGTCATGCTGATTGAGCGCGGCATCCGCACCTACGAGAAATGGACACGCAACACGCTGGATATTTCCGCCGTGCCGATTCTGAAGCAGGAGAGCCATCTGCCGGTTCTGGTAGACGTGACTCATTCCACCGGCCGCAAGGATATTCTCATTCCATGCGCGAAGGCTGCGCTTGCGGCGGGAGCCGACGGCATTATGGTCGAGGTTCATCCCGATCCGGCGACGGCGCTGTCCGACGCGGCGCAGCAGCTTAACATTGATGAGTTCAACACATTCTTCGACGAAGTGAAGGCGTCGGGATTGTACCGCCAATAATCGCCCGTAAAAGCGTACTGGGGCTGTCTTATACGCACCCGAAGCCGACGGATGCAGGAATGTCCCGATTTTGTCATGATTAATAGGCCGGACTCCCTTTCAAGCTGCTGCGCCCGGTGCTAAAATTTGGGGTAACAACCTTGGGAGGGACCTCTTTATGCGTGTGCACGATATTACTCTGGCCCGCGACTTTTCCTCCGATGACCTCAAGTGCATATCCATGAAAGCGGGAAGCTACCTTTCCGAGATTATTCTGCTTAAGCCGGATGCGGTCATCGATGTGAAAAGCTTGCTGGGAATGATGCTGTATCCGCTCAAAAAAGGCTTTGTCATCACCATCCGCACAAAAGGCAAGGATGAAGAAGAAGCACTGGACTTTATGTGTGAGATTATGGATCCCCGCTAAATCGGCGCCGTCCCGAAAGGCGGGAGAAATGGCTGAGAAGCTGTTTGGTGAAAAACAGGGAGTTGGGCTGGCCGTGCTCAATGAACTGGAAAGCGCAAGCTCATGGTCTATACAGCCCATGAGCTTGCGCTTTTTTGCATTCACGGATTGGAGCCGGGGCCGCCGAACCGTAATTGTGACAAACGGCTTCGTTTTTTAAATGCCCGCGCCGTTTTTTCTTGCGGGCTTGCGACCTATTACGCGGATCGGGCGTATACTTTGTATAGCGGAAGGCCGGCAGAGGCTGGGTCAGAATGACTTTGAGTTGTAGGGCACAATATCCCGGCAAGGGCTTCCCGCAAAATATTTAGGGGGAATGTTTGTGAATATGGAGATCAATCCAAAACAAAGGTCGTTTCGTTCCGGAAGGATTATCAGCACGGTTGCTGCAATACTCCTCGTGCTGCTGATCGGGGGAAATGCATTTTCATCGGTGGAATACGGACATGTGGGGCTGTACAAGACGTTCGGAAAGCTGAACGACAATGTATTGTCGCCGGGCATCCATTTTAAAATACCCTTCATCCAGTCCATCATCCAGGTCAACACGCAGGTGACCAAGGCGGAAACCGACACATCGGCTTCGTCGAAAGATCTTCAGCCCGTATCCACGCATGTAGCGGTTAACTTTTCCGTGAACAAGGAGTCGGCGTACAACCTGATGAACAATATCGGCGGAAGCTTCGATTCAGTCATCATTAATCCCGCTATCCAGGAAATAGTCAAGGAAGTTACGGCGAGATATCCTGCGGAGGATCTGATTACCCGCCGCGACGTTGTCGCCGGCGAGATCAGCGAGCATTTGAAGAACCGGCTTGCCAAATACGATTTGATCGTAAATGATATTAATATTGTAAATTTCAAATTCTCCGAAGCGTTTAACGATTCGATTGAAGCGAAGCAGGTAGCCCAGCAGCAGGCGCTGAAAGCAGAGAACGATCTGAAGCGGATCGAAATCGAGGCGAAGCAAAAGATCGCGCAGGCGCAGGCGGAAGCCCAGTCGCTCAGGCTGAAGAAGCAGGAAGTGACGCCCGAGCTAGTACAGCTGAAGCAGATCGAGGTTCAGGAGAAGGCGCTGGATAAATGGGATGGGAAGCTGCCGACCGTTACCGGAGGCGCGACTCCTTTTATCGACATCAATTCTCTGGCCGCTAAATAAGCCGAACCTTATCACCGGCGCGTGTTGAACCATATGTGTGAATCATAAAAAATGAACCTCCAACAGAGCGATCTGATTTGGAGGTTCTTTTACTGTTACTATTGTGATCGGCTGATATAGGATAAAATGTCCATTCGTAGGACCTTTGAAGGCTGTCCGCTTTGCAAAAAGGTGCCCAATTGGTATGATTAATAGAAGTGCAAGAAGTCACTATTTATTTTGGAGGAACGTGCGAATGAGCGAAATCAATCTGACCCGAATGATCGATCATACGCTGCTGAAAGCGGATGCTCGAAAAGAAGACATTGTAAAACTGGCGGAAGAAGCCAAAAGCTATAAATTCGCCTCCGTATGCGTCAACCCTGCATGGGTTTCCGTTGCCTATGAGGTGTTAAGGGACACGCCAGAGGTAAAGGTATGCACGGTAATCGGCTTTCCGCTGGGCGCTACGACGCCGGAGACAAAGGCTTTTGAAACGGTGAACGCTATCCGAAACGGCGCGGAAGAGGTTGATATGGTCATCAACATCGGCGCTCTAAAGGACGGTAACGACGAGCTGGTGAAACGCGATATCGCCGCCGTGGTGGAAGAGGCGCGCGGGAAGGCGCTGACCAAGGTCATTATTGAGACTAGCCTGCTTACGGAAGAAGAGAAGATCCGGGCCTGCAAGCTGGCTGTGGAAGCCGGGGCCGATTATGTGAAGACATCGACAGGGTTTTCTACCGGCGGGGCAACCAAAGAAGATATTGCGTTAATGCGCAGTATAGTAGGACCAGACATCGGCGTCAAAGCCTCCGGCGGCGTACGCAGCGTGGAAGACGCTCTGGTTATGGTCGGCGCGGGCGCAACGCGGATCGGCACCAGCGGCGGTGTAGCGATTGCCAAAGGAGAGCAGAATATTTCCGGTTATTAAACGACATTTCGGACAAAACAAGCTGCGGCTGAAGCGGGAAACCACTTCGGCTGCAGCTTTTTTTGAGTTTTTTCATTCTTTCTGATAATTCTTAGTGGAATAATAAGAATAAGTCTTTTCAAATGACATTCTTTGTGAGAGAATAGGTGCAGCTCTTACCTCTAACCATTTTTTTCAAATTGAAATTAGGGAGGAAATAACTATGTCAGAACAAGCCAATCTGTCGTTTGAAACGCTCGCCGTCCATGCCGGGCAGCAAATCGATCCAACTACGTTCGCCCGCGCCGTTCCGCTTTATCAGACTACTTCTTACGGATTCAGGGATGCGGAGCATGCGGCCAATCTGTTCGGATTGAAAGAGTTTGGGAACATTTACACGCGTCTGACGAATCCGACGACCGATGTGTTCGAGCAGCGGATTGCTGCGCTGGAAAGCGGGGCAGCTGCGCTGGCGACAGCTTCTGGCGCGTCGGCTATTTCCTTCTCTATTCTAAATATTGCCGGAGCCGGAGATGAAATTGTATCCTCGGCAAGCCTGTACGGGGGCACATACAATCTCTTCTCCACTACACTGCCTAAGCTGGGCATTAAAGTCAATTTCGTAGACTCGGATAATCCGGAGAATTTCCGCAGCGCCATCACCGAGAAGACCAAAGCGCTGTTTGCGGAAACGATCGGCAATCCGCGGGGCGACGTGCTGGACATTGAAGCGGTGGCCGCTATCGCGCATGAGCATGGTATCCCGCTTATTGTTGACAATACGTTTCCGAGCCCCTATCTGCTCCGCCCGATTGAGCACGGAGCCGACATCGTCGTCCATTCGGCTACCAAATTCATTGGGGGCCACGGCACCTCTATCGGCGGAGTGATTGTGGACGGAGGCAAATTCGACTGGAAGGCCAGCGGCAAGTTTCCGGGCCTGACGGAGCCGGATCCAAGCTACCACGGTCTGGTCTATGCCGACGCCCTAGGACCGATCGCCTACATTATCAAGGCCCGTGTTCAACTGCTCCGCGATATTGGAGCGTCGATCTCGCCGTTTAACTCCTGGCTGCTGCTGCAGGGGCTTGAGACGCTGCATCTGCGGGTGGAGCGCCACAGCCAGAACGCCCAGAAGGTGGCGGAATTCCTGGAAGCCCATGAAGACGTGGAATGGGTAAGCTATCCGGGACTGCCGAGCCATCCATCCTACGAGCTCGCGCAGAAGTATTTGCCGAAAGGCCAGGGAGCGATCCTGACCTTTGGCATCAAGGGAGGAAGCGAGGCGGGCCGCAAGGTGATCGAGAATGTGAAGCTGTTCTCGCATCTGGCGAATGTCGGTGATTCCAAGTCGCTGATCATTCATCCGGCCAGCACAACCCATCAGCAGCTGTCGGAAGATGAGCAGCTGTCCGCGGGTGTGACGCCCGAGCTGATCCGCCTGTCGATCGGTACGGAAGCAATCGCCGATATACTGGATGATTTGCGGCAGGCGATTGCGGCCAGCCAGGGAGTAACCGTTGGCTCATAAGGTCCGTCTCTTAACCGCCCGGCTGTCATACAGCCGGGCTATATCTTCAACATCCGGCAATCGTTAAGCGCGTACGGCGCGGATGTTACTGCCCGGCATGGCGCGTCCGCGCCGCCCTTGAGTTCTTTCCGGCTTGGGAGCCGGGAGGAAGCTGCTGAGGAGGGAAGCATTCTCTTGTATAAAGGGAAGCCCGTACCCGCATATTTCATGACCCGCCTCCGTATGCATTAGAGAGGCCGTAAAATAACAACCGGCGGGAAGTATGAGCAGGAAGCGTCCGGCGGCAACTCATAACCGAAAAAGGTGGGTGCGAAGATGAGGGATAAACTTGGGCAGGATAACGTAAGGACTGGCAGAGAATATCCGTTTTCATCCGGAACGGCGGCGGAAAAACCGGCAGATACGGAAAGCCTGTATCTGCTTGGTTCTTCCCGAGTGTTGCGTCCGGCTTTTCTAGTGCTGCCGGAAGGCCGCGAGAACCGTCTGTCTGTCCGCGAACCGGGCACCACTGCGGCTGGACCTTGCCTGGTCAGAAGTGAAGACTGGCTGAAACAGGCGGACCCGCTCTTTGCCGCCTGGCTTGCATCCGGGGATGGACAGGAGGCGGATCTGGCGCTGCGCCGGATTTATTACCGGCTGCGCGACGAATCGGCCGCGCTGCTGGGATCGGCGGACGGAGAGTGGGCCGCGGTCAGCCTGCCGGCCGTTCCGGAGCTTGACTCCCGCCCTGATCGGCTGGCCGAGCTTCAGGACATATTATTGGAAGCGCTTTTTAACGCGCTGGCGGAGCGGCAGCGCGAGGGCGGCGACTGCCGCCTGGATCTGCTGGCGCCCCATCCCGCCAGCGCGCATGAATTCGCTGCTGCGCGCGAATTCATCGAGACGGTGGCCGAACAGACTCTCGGCCACCGCTTCGCGGCGGCGTGCCATATCGGGGCGCTGATCGCCCCCGGTATCAGTCCCGCCGCCGCTGAGGAAATCGTGCGCATCGCCGATTTCCTCGTGCTGGACGGCGCAGCGGACGGGTCCGCGCCGGAGGAAAGCGCCGCCGCGGACCTGGTCTACGCGGCGGAGGGCATTCTCGCCGCCGTGCGGGGCGTGAAGCCGGCGGCGGTCGTGCTCGCCGCTGGCGGTTCGGCGGCGGCCGCGCTGGCTGATCTGTACCGGATCGGCCTGAACGGGATCTTTTGCGGCGCCGAACACCGGACGGAGGCTCTGCTTCGGGCGGCCTGCCTGGTCTGGATGGACCGCCACGAAAGCGCGGACCCGGCTACAGGCTGGCTGTAACGGCACAAGAGAAACGCGGTTTTACGGTTACTTGATCCAGACGCTGATTCGCTGCAAACGGGAAATTTGAGACGAAGCCGATTGCTCAAGCGGGCAGGGAAGTATGTCCGGTAATCACCGGAATAATAAAGAGGGAGCGCTGCATATCGGCGCTCCCTCTTTGTATTATATGTAGGTACGGCCCCCCATAATGGCCGTCCCCAAAAAACAGGCTTCATAGCGCGCAGCATACGTTATGCAGATGGGGGGGTTATCGACAGACGGGAGCGAGACAGAACACGGATCACCAAAATTTGTTAAAAATTAAGCTTGTCTACCGGTTTACAATCGGCGGATGGGGGTATATTATAATTATATGTTGCACTAAGGAAAACATTTTGTACTAATAAAACAATGAATTTCATTCTCATTTATCATGCTGTCCCGGCGTAGCCGGGGCAGCATGTGTCATTTTAAGGGCTCTAAGAATGGCTTTCATTATCAGCTGGGGATGAAGTTCAAATTAAGTCTTAGAACAGTCCGCATGGACCTGATCCAACATCAAACTTTTAGGAAGGTGTCTGCTATGCAAGCTACGAAACAACTGCCGCATATCTCTTCATATGAGGGGCAAGCCCAAAAACCCGGAGCGCCCAAAGGAAGAAAGTTCGATCCGAAAGAAATGATTCAAAACACGGAAATGCAGGCTGCGCTTGGAAGCGGGCTGCTTATGCTTCTGGCCTGGGGACTAAGCGGCTGGCTGCCGGTGCTGTCGGTCGTCGTCTATGCTGCCGCGTATACGGTCGGAGGGTGGATCAAAGCCAAAGAGGGAGTGGAGACACTCGTCAAGGAACATGATCTTGATGTCAACCTGCTCATGATCGCGGCGGCGCTTGGCGCGGCGTCAATCGGCTATTGGAACGAAGGAGCGATGCTGATCTTTATTTTTGCGCTCAGCGGAGCGCTGGAGAGCTATACGATGGACCGCAGCCGCAAGGACATCTCTTCACTGATGGCGCTCAAGCCGGCGACGGCGCTGCGCATCGACAAGGGAGCCATGAATGAGGTGGCGATCGACGAGCTGACCATCGGCGATCTGCTGCTGGTGCGTCCAGGCGAGCTGATTCCCGCCGACGGAACCGTGTACCGGGGGGAATCGTCGGTCGATCAGGCCTCGATTACCGGCGAATCGGTGCCGGTGGAGAAGGTTTACGGGGATGAAGTATTCGCGGGTACGCTGAACGGTGAAGGCGCCCTGTACATTGAGGTGACGAAATCAGCAGAGAACTCGCTGTTTGCCAAAATCGTCAAAATGGTGGAGGACGCTGAAGCCGAGGTTCCGGAATCCCAGCGCTTTATCAAGCGGTTCGAGGCGATTTATGCCCGGGCTGTGGTCGTCCTGACGCTGCTTCTCGTTTTCCTGCCTCCATTTGCGCTGGGCTGGTCTTGGGGCGCTACGTTCTATAAAGCGATGGTCTTCCTCGTTGTCGCCTCTCCATGCGCCCTGGTATCGTCCATCATGCCCGCGATGCTGTCCGCGATTTCCAAGAGCGCGCGCAAAGGCATTCTGTTCAAGGGCGGAGCGCATCTGGAAAATATGGCGCGCACCGCCGTCGTCGCCTTTGACAAGACGGGAACCTTGACGGCAGGGACGCCGGAGGTCACCGATTTCATCGCTGGCGAAGGACATAACCGGCTTGAGCTGCTGACGGTGAGTGCCTCGATTGAGAGTATGTCGCGTCATCCGCTGGCCGAAGCGATTGTCCGCAAAGCCGAAGACGAATGCCTGGAGCTGTGGAGTGTGCAGGATTCCCGTTCCTTGACCGGCTGGGGAGTGGAAGGCAGGGTGAACGGCAAGCTGTGGAGGATCGGCAAATCCAATATTTTGGATGATGGCAAATTTCCGGCTCATGGCGCGGAGACAGCAGCGGAAACCGCCAACGCTGACGGAGCCGGGTCTGACAGCAGCATGACAGACGGCGCACCGGCAGCACTGCGCGGCGAGAATCTGGCGTTCTGGAGAGAACAGCGCACAAGCCTGGAAAAAGACGGCAAGACCGTATCCGTTATTCTAGACGGAGATATAGTGGCGGGCATGATCGCTCTTCAGGATACGGTGCGCCCGGAGGCAGAGGACGCGGTGCGGAAGCTGCAGGAGCTGGGCATTAAGGTGGCGATGCTGACCGGGGACCGGGCAGCCACGGCGCAGGCCATCGGTGCGAAGACGGGGGTAGATCTCGTCTTTTCCGACCTGCTCCCGGAAGACAAAGTGAAGCATATCGCCTCGCTGCGGGAGCAGTACGGCCATACGATCATGGTCGGCGATGGCGTCAACGATGCGCCCGCGCTCGCGCAGGCGACGGTAGGCATGGGAATGGGCATGAAGGGCAGCGGCGCGGCGCTTGAAGTCGCCGATGTGGTGCTGATGAACGACAATATCGGGGAGATTGCTTCGACCATTTCGCTCGCCCGCCGCTGCCAGCGGATTGTGAAGCAGAATATGATTTTTGCCGTAAGCGTCATTGCAGTGCTCATCTTAAGCAATTTTATTAAGGGAATCGCACTCCCCTTCGGCGTCGTCGGCCATGAAGGCAGCACTATTCTCGTGATTCTGAACGGATTACGGCTGCTGCGATGATCGGAACGCATTTTACTAAAAGTTTTTAAAAATTAAATTGTTCACAAAATAGTCCTCGAACTATGGAGTCTGGCATATTGACATTTTCATCCTAGTCGAGCATAATGAAATTACTTTAGAATAATTCTAATTAAGATTTCACATATGTTCAGTCCATTACGAGGAGGATATTATGATGTATAAATCCATTATTGTCGGTACCGGACCTGCGGGTCTGACTGCCGCTATCTATTTGGCCCGGGCCAATATGAATCCGCTGGTTATTGAAGGCCCGCAGCCGGGAGGCCAGCTTACCACGACCACGGAGATCGAGAACTTCCCGGGATTCCCGGAAGGAATCCTGGGTTCGGAGCTGATGGACAATATGCGCGCGCAGGCGGAGCGTTTTGGAGCGAAATTCGTTACCGGCTGGGTGAACAGCGTGGAGCTGGGAGAGCGTCCGTTCAAGCTGAACGTTGAAGATATGGGCACGCTTGAGACCGATACGCTGATCATTTCCACCGGAGCTACAGCGAAGTATCTGGGCATTCCGGGAGAGCAGGATAATGTGGGCCGGGGCGTCAGCACCTGCGCGACCTGCGACGGCTTTTTCTTCCGGAACAAGGAGATTATCGTTGTGGGCGGCGGGGATTCGGCGCTGGAGGAAGCCGGCTTCCTGACCCGCTTCGCCTCGAAGGTGACACTGGTGCATCGCCGGGATGAACTGCGCGCTTCCAAGATTATGCAGGATCGGGTGCGCGACAACGCGAAAGTGGAATGGGCGCTGAACCGTACACCGCTTGAAGTGATCGCGGGCGATAACGGCGTTACCGGGCTGAAGGTGCTGAACAACGAGACCGGCGAAGAAGAAGTAATTGAAGCAAACGGCGTGTTCGTGGCGATCGGCCATCACCCGAATACGGCTTTCCTCGGCGGTCAGATTACCATCGATGCCAGCGGTTATATCGTAACGAATCCGGGCACTTCCGAGACGAACATTCCGGGCGTATTCGCCTGCGGCGATGTTCAGGATACCCGGTACAGACAGGCGATTACGGCGGCAGGAAGCGGCTGCAAGGCAGCAATGGACGCTGAGAAATACATTGAGAGCCTGGAGCATAGCGCGGTAGTGCTGTAAGTTTCATCGAAACGCCGCAGGTGGTATAATATTAAGCAAAAATTACTAGGAGGGAATCAACTATGGAAAATGTTGTGGTATATACATCGACCAACTGTCCGCACTGCCGTCAGGTCAAGAGCTTTTTGAATGAGAAGGGAGTTTCTTTCGAGGAGCGCAACATTGAGCAGAACGAAGAGTTCGCGCAGCAGGTATGGGATATGGGCATGCGCGCTGTTCCGATTACCGTGATCGGCGAACATAAAATCGTCGGCATGAACAAAACGCAGTTCGACAAGATATTGGCGGCTGCGCAGTAATATACAGCTATTGGTCAAAGGAAAGGGCGTCTCCGGGAGCGGAGGCGTCCTTTTTGTATTGGAGGTGAAGCGGGAGACGAAGTGCGGCTAGGCCGGTATGAGGGACATTGCGATCTGAAATACCGCGTACACGGCGATACCGCCGCCGATTAGCATGAGACCCGCCTTTTTTCTGGACTGGAACATACGCAGCACGCCGAGACTGATCATAGGTGCGATGATGAGCAGAAACAGCAGTACGGTGATGAACATCCGGGCCGAAACATCGGAAGTATCCACATAGGTCATGAAGGCTCACTCCATTTTTCGTTCGATATAAGCACTGTTAAGGCTAGCGCTTTCAAAGGATGCCAAGGATGGATAGCACCATCTGGACGACATACACAATACTTTCAATATATTTCACTAAATTCGATTGTATATTTAATGTAGCACGTTCACCTTAGGTCCGCGAGATGCGAAGCGCCGTTCAGTATGTTCAGTACATTTGAGGTACTTATGGAAATATTATTCCTAACCGATAATAGAGAAATAAAGGCGTATTGTTTGTGAATTTTAGCACTTAAGAAGTATTGGAAATCATGATGGACGCATTTAATATATGGAAGTGTAAATAAGAAACTCAACCGTTGATCAGGCAAACTCGCGCCAAGGGGGCTAAAGCAAGAATGGGTAAGATGACGAAGGCGATTGTTTTGGGCATGCTGGTTGCCGCCGCTGTGCCGCCGGCTGTGTATTGGGGGATGGATTATGCCTACGCCGCGACGAAGGGAACCCCAGTGAGTTCCGTCAGCGATATGACCCAGCAGCTGACCACTGCGATGAATAACCGCAAAGAGAGTGTTGCTTTTACATATGAAGGAAATACCTCACGCTTGAAGCCGCAGCTGCAAACCGCGCTGGATCAGGCGATGTCGAACGATCCTTACCTGAACTACATTGTGAACAGCTACAGCTTTTCCTACCGGGGCGGTTCCCGCTCGGCGGCGGTAAGCGTCAAGCTTACCTACCGTGAGTCGCTTCAGCAGACGGCTTATGTAAACGGGCAGGTCAAGATGATTTTGAACAAAATTATAGCGCCGGGGATGACGGGCGATGAAAAGGTAAAGGCGGTCCACGATTGGGTGGTGCTGAACCTGAAATATGACACGACCTACACAAAATATACGGCGTACGAAGGGCTGAAAAGCGGCAGCGCCGTATGCCAGGGCTATTCCTTGCTGACTTATAAGCTGCTGAAGGGCGCGGGAATTCCGAATAAAATCGTGGAAGGCACCGCGTGGCAGGACGGCTCGGGCCAATCGCACGCGTGGAATCTGGTTCAGCTGAGCGGACGCTGGTACCATCTGGATACGACTTGGGACGATCCCTCTCCGGATAAAGCGGGGGCCGTCAGCACGGCCTACTATCTGCGTACAGACAGCCAGATGCGCCGCGACCATACCTGGACCCGTTCCTATCCGGCTGCGGCTGTGGAATACTCCCGTACGCTCAGTGAACTGGCCAGCCTCAAAGGAAAGAAGCAGGCGGCCTATCAGAAGCTGCAGAAGGAGCTCCGGTACGACCTGTACGAAGAGAGCGGAATCGTCGATAACGCGGCTGAGCTGACCGCATTGGCGCAGCAGGCGCGGAAGAAGGGAGAAGCTTCGCTGCTGTTCCGTTATGATGGAAGCGAGAGCAGTCTGGTAAGCGACCTGCAGCAGCTGTACGAGACGGGCTTTAAGGGCTTGAGCTATAAGACATCCTTGTTTGACGATACGGGGGATTTAAAAGTGGAGCTCTACTGGCGGTAATGCCGGTGTCGTGAAAAAGATCGCTCTTCCATCCGTTCGAAAGAACGGCGGAGGGCGATCTTTGTTCGTAAAAATGGGCCGAATGTGCCTGTGTCACTCCGGAAGCCGAGTCATGCCGCATTCCGTCAGCGGCATGATCTACTCTTGCGGAACCGGCGCGCGTCCGGGAAGTAATCAAAGATGCCGTTATATATGCCGCAGCCTCAGCTGCGTCCGCGTCCTGCCATCTGCTGCCAGACCGTTCCGGCCGCTTCCTCGCCGGATTCAATACGTTCCAGCGCCATGCGCGCCTGGAGCCCGACTTCGAACTCGGGATCGTTCACCGCGGCTTCCAGCGCTCCGCGTGCTTCAGCTGTGCCGACCTCGTACAGAAATCGGGCGGCGCGCCAGCGGACGATTTTGCTGCTGTCCTTCAGCGCCCGGGTCATGACCGGCGTGGCGGCGGGATCGCCGATGTCGGACAATGTATCGCCGGCGGTGCGCCGTACGGCGGGAGCTTTGTCACTCATTGCCTCGTACAGCAGTTCCTGCGCTTCGGGCGTGCGCAGATCGCCCAGATAGACGACGGCCAGCCTGCGGATCAGCAGCTTCGGGTCCCGCAGCGCCGTTGATATTTGCGGGATCAGCTCGGGCGAAGGCGTCAAATCTTCAAGCGCCGCGTAGCGTACCCGCCAGTTTTCGCTCGTAAGGTCGCGCAGCAGTTCGTCCTGACCGCGCTTGCTGCGCTGCTCGATGAATTCGCCGCCGGCCGCCCCATGTGCGATAGCCTGCTGCACCAGCGAATCAAGACGCTCCTGCGGATAGGCGGCCTCCAGTTCCTGCTCGACTTCGCGCGCGATCTCGGGCAGCTCACCGTAGCGGACGCCGTAATCCGTCAGCTTGCGCTCTTTGATCAGGACCGCGCTAGCAACATCCGTCACCGCCTCGGTGAACCGCGGCGACAGCGCGATGCGTTCCTCACGCGCTCCGCTCTTTACCCGGATCTGCATCGGAATGGCGCGGAACATTTGGACGAACACCTGCGCCTCGCCGAAATGCGCGCCGGCATTCTCGTCCGTAAGCGTCCAGTCCTGCGCTCCGGCAGCTTCGCCGCCGAAGCGGGACTGCAGCTCCCGGAATATCTCCGCCCAGTCCGCAGAGGGCCTCCGCTCCAGCGCCGCGAAGTCGGCGGTATGAAAGACACTTTCCACCCCCGGAATGGTCAGCATCTCACGCGCCCAGGCCGGCGCAGCGTGCTGATTTTCCAGGGTATAGGTTCGGCGTATTCCCGGCTCCAGACTTTCATCCAGATGAAGCTTCATCGTATGCGGACTCGGTGTCGGTTCAATAAATGTGATCTTCATTCGGGTAAACCTCCTTAGGACGGCAGCCGCCGCATTTACTCACATAGGGTCTGCAAGGGGCGTTTACTCGCATTTTACATCAAATTTGATTGGAAATACAAAACAGCCCGGTTGCGTTCCGGCCCACCAGCGGCGCCAAGCGCCGGAATCTCATTGCTGAGGCCGCCCATTTTTGCCCTTTTCGCGGCAAATCAAGGAGTTTGCGGGCTTTTCGGTCCATTTTTGTGCTATAATATGCCGGAAACCTATGTGTAAAGGATGGTATGCAAAAATGATCAGTACAAGCGGCGTGACACTCCGTTACGGAAAGCGCGCACTTTTTGAAGATGTAAATATAAAGTTCACTCCCGGCAACTGCTACGGCCTGATCGGGGCGAACGGCGCCGGCAAATCTACGTTTCTGAAAATTATGTCCGGTGAGATCGAAGCCAATTCCGGCGAAGTTCATATCACGCCCGGCGAGCGCATGGCCGTATTGAAGCAGAACCACTTCGAATATGACGAAAACCCGGTGCTGGAAACGGTCATTATGGGACACGCTCGCCTGTATGAAATTATGAAAGAGAAGGATGCGCTGTACGCCAAGTCCGACTTCTCCGAAGCCGACGGTCTGCGGGCCGGTGAGCTGGAGGGCGAATTCGCCGAGCTGAACGGCTGGGACGCCGAGCCGGACGCTGCCGCGCTCCTGATTGGCCTCGGTATTCCGCGTGAGCTGCATGACAAGAAGATGGCGGAGCTCAGCGGCAACGAGAAGGTACGGGTACTGCTAGCCCAGGCACTGTTCGGCCGTCCGAACAACCTGCTCCTTGACGAACCTACCAACCACTTGGATCTCGAATCGATCGGTTGGCTGGAGAACTTCCTCATGGACTATGAAGGTACCGTTATCGTCGTATCCCATGACCGTCACTTCCTGAATAAAGTATGTACGCATATCGCGGACATCGACTTCGGCAAAATCCAGATGTACGTCGGCAACTATGACTTCTGGTACGAGTCCAGTCAGCTGGCCCTCACGCTTCAGCGGGAATCGAACAAGAAGAAGGAAGAGAAGATCAAGGAGCTGCAGGCGTTCATTCAGCGCTTCTCGGCCAACGCCTCGAAGTCGAAGCAGGCGACGTCGCGGAAGAAGCAGCTCGACAAGATCACGCTTGACGATATCCGTCCGTCCAACCGGAAATATCCGTTTCTTAACTTTAAACCTGAGCGCGAAGCCGGCAAGCAGCTGCTGACGGTCAGCAATTTGACCAAGAGCATCGAAGGCGAGAAGGTGCTGGACGAAGTCGGCTTTGTCGTCAACAAAGGCGACAAGATTGCTTTAGTCGGTCCGAACGGGCTGCCCAAGTCGACGCTGTTCGATGTCATCATGGGCGAAGCAGAAGCGGACTCGGGAGAATATACCTGGGGCGTCACGACATCCCAGGCTTACTTTCCGAAAGACAATTCCAAGTATTTTGAAGGTGTGAATATGAACCTGGTGGAATGGCTGCGCCAATATTCCAAGGACCAGGACGAAACGTTCCTGCGCGGCTTCCTGGGACGCATGCTGTTCTCCGGCGAAGAAGCGCTGAAGAAGGCAAGCGTATTGTCCGGGGGCGAGAAGGTGCGCTGTATGCTGGCGAAGATGATGCTGAACGGCGCGAACGTGCTCGTCTTCGACGAGCCGACCAACCACTTGGACCTCGAGTCCATCACGGCGCTGAACAACGGGCTGATCGACTTCGACGGCACGATTCTATTCACTTCGCATGACCATCAGTTCATTCAGACGATTGCGAACCGGATCATCGAGATTACGCCAAATGGTATTATCGATCGCGTGATGAGCTATGATGAGTACCTCGAAAGCGACGAAATCAAGGAACTCCGCCAGCGTATGTATCCGGTGGAAGTGTAAAATAAAACCGCAGGGTAAGTCGCGGGGCGGGGAAAGTCTCTGCCGCGCGCAAGCGGGCATATGCTTTTTACAGAAGAAGGCCGACCGGATGATGCTCCGGTCGGCTTTTTTCAAACTACATATAAATTTATCTCGGTCCCCACAAAGCGTCTGAGTAGGCTTCAAAGCCAAGACCCCGCTTGGTGGGGATATCTTGCGGAGGGAAGCTAATGCGTTACGATTGTCTGATCGTCGATGACGAGGCCGTTCTGGCTGAAACCACCAGCGAATATCTTAACCTGTTTGACGTGAAGGCGGCCTATGTGACGTCGGCGGAAGAATGTCTGGCGTTTATGCGCGAGCACGAGGTATCTCTGCTGCTCCTGGACATCAATTTGGAGGGAGCCTCCGGATTCGAGCTTTGCAAGGAGCTGCGCCGGAAGACGGAGATTCCCATTTTGTTCATTAGCGCGCGTTCGAGCGACGATGATATTGTCGTGGCGCTGAACATCGGGGGAGACGACTATATCCGGAAGCCTTACACACTGAGCGTTCTATTGGCGAAAGTTAGAGCGGTGCTGAAAAGATATGGGGGAGTCAAGCCTTCCGAAGGAATATTGCGGGCCGGAAGCCTCGAATTGGACTGCAACCGGTGCAGTCTTCGGGTCGGCGGTGAGGAAGTTCGGCTGAAGACGCTTGAATTCCGGCTGCTCGCGTATCTGGTCCGGAACAGAAACCGGGTGCTGCCCAAGGAGGAATTGTTCCGCGAGGTATGGGGCGATTCCATCACCGGAGACGGTACGCTGAATGTGCATATCCGGCATTTGCGGACCAAAATCGAGACCGACCCCGACAATCCGCGCTATATCAAGACGGTGTGGGGGACGGGCTATTTGTTCGAGGACGGAGGCGCATGAATATCGGAAAAATGCTGTGGGCCATCGGAGGCGTTCTACTGGTGGGGCTTCTTTCGTCTCTGTTCATCCTTCGGAATCAGGAAGGAGAGACAGGCGTTGATATCGTGGCCGTCAATACGGCCGTAAAGGCGGCGGAAGCGCACTGGGAAGAGATTACGAGGGGCGATTTGAACCGTTGGAAAGTCGCTCTTGCGGCGTCCGGCGGCAAATCGGAGAGCGGCTTGGCGGCTCGGCTGACACTTATTGCGGGCGATGGCCGAACGCTTTACGCCGGAGAAGACGCAGCTTTGTCGATCCACGATGCGCTAAGGAACGGCGATACCGTTGCCGATATTACCGTCGGCGGTGTTCCGGCGGGCAAATTGATTATGGCGAGCCGCGCGGCGGAGAAGGAGAAGGAGAAGGCGGCCCGCCGGGAGCTGTACGCCGCGCTTGCGGTTTCGTGGATGGTATGCGCTGCGCTGTGCGCCGCCTATCTCCTGTACCTGCACCGCTCGGTAATCCGGCCCTTCAACAAGCTGCAAAGCTTTGCTCAGCAGGTCGCCCGGGGCAATCTCGATCTGCCGCTGGCGATGGATAGGAACCGCCTGTTCGGCGCTTTCACCGAAAGCTTCGACCTGATGCGGGAGGAACTGGCGGCTGCCAGGGAGAGCGAATACCGGGCCAACCTCAGCAAAAAAGAACTGGTGGCGAGCCTCAGTCATGATATCAAAACTCCGGTCGCCTCCATTAAGGCGGTGACCGAGCTGATGCTTCTTTCCCCAAAGGAAGACAGGATGCGGAAGCGGCTGGAAGCCGTCCTCTCCAAAGCGGAGCAGATCGACGGGCTCGTCACCAACCTGTTTCATGCCACACTTGAGGAACTGGAGCAGCTCAAGGTCGTTCCGACCGAAGAGTACAGCGGCGTTCTCGGCAGAATTTTGGGAAACGCTTGTTATGGATATGACATCCGGATTGATGTCATTCCGGAGTGCATGCTCATGATGGATGTGCTGCGGATGCAGCAGGTTGTCGACAATCTGCTGGCCAATGCGGGAAAATATGCCGGAACGCCGGTCGAGGCGACTTTTGCGGCTGCTGGAGATTATCTGGTTATGCGAATCGAAGACAAGGGAGAAGGCGTCCCGAAAAGCGATCTCCCGCTGCTGTTCAATAAATTTTACCGCGGGAGCAACAGCGCGGGACACGGCGGTTCGGGGCTTGGGCTGTATCTCTCCCGCAGCTTTATGCGGCGGATGGAGGGGGATCTGGTCTGCTATAACACCCGGGGCGGATTTGCGGCGGAGCTGCGCCTGAAGCTGGTCTGACCGGTTCGGCCCGAAATTTAAGGAACGGTTAAGAATCCGGCAACGACCCGTTAAGAAGCGCTGTAGTAAGATGAAATCGAAGTTCAAATTCGAAGTCTTGTTTACAGGGCGAGGGGGAGAAATGGTAATGACGGAACTGACGCAAGAGGCGTCGCGGGCAAGGATGGGGCTGGCGAAGCCGGAGGAGAAGGGACAGGCGGCGCGCAAGACGGTGCTGACTACCGCCAAGCTGTGCAAGACCTTTTCGACCGGCGGCATTCAGCAGCATGTGCTGAAGAATCTGGATATCGAAATCGGGAGCGGCGATTTTACAATCATTATGGGCAGTTCGGGTTCGGGAAAATCCACGCTGCTCTATGCCCTTTCGGGCATGGACAAACCGACGCTGGGAGAAATTTTCTTCATGGGAAAGGAATTGTCGAAGCTGTCCGCGGACCAGCTTGCGGTATTCCGCCGGGACCACTGCGGCTTTGTCTTTCAGCAAATTTATTTGCTCGATACAATGAGCGTTCTGGATAATGTGCTGGCAAGCGGATTGCTGCGGGGTACGGGCAGGAGAGCTGTCTCCGCAAGAGCCAAGGAACTGCTGATGCAGGTAGGACTCGGGGAAGAGGCCTGGGGCAAATTTCCTTCCCAGCTTTCCGGGGGCGAGGCGCAGCGGACGGGGATCGTAAGGGCGCTGATCAACCAGCCGGCCGTGCTGTTTGCCGACGAGCCTACCGGCGCGCTCAATTCCTCGGCAAGCCGGGGCGTGCTGGATGTGCTGACCGGATTCCACCGGGAGGGACAGAGCATCGTCATGGTCACGCATGATGTTAAGACGGCGTTGCGGGGCAACCGGGTGCTGTATCTTCGCGACGGAATCATCCATGGCGAGCTAGTGCTCGGATTGTACCGGGAAGAGGAAGGCCGGGACCGTCTGGACCGGCTGAATGCTTTTCTGGAAAGTATGGGGTGGTAGCATGGCAGTGAACCATTTGGCCTTGTCGATGCTTCGCAAGCATAAAAGCTCCGCTGCCATCCTATTCGTCCTGCTTCTGCTTACAGTGCTTGTTATGAATACCGGGCTCACCCTCTTTCTCCGGCTTAACGCGTTCTACGATGCCAAGACGGCGGAGCTGTCCGGCGCTGACTTTGTCGCCAATTTGCCGGATGACGGCAGTCTGGACAAGAAGAAGACGTTTCTCCTTGACCAGCCTGCCGTAGCCAAGCTGGAGAGCGAAGAGAGCCTTGTGCTGAATGAAATTCAATTTCCATATAACGGAGGCGTCCTGTCGATCCTTCCGGTCTTTCTGGATGCGGACACAGGCCGCACGCTTTCGCCGCTGCGGCTGACCGAACGTCTTCGTAACGTGCAGGAGCCGCAAATATACGCCCCTTATATTCTGAAGAGCGGCGGGGGCTACAAATTGGGTGACAGCCTGACATTAACCGATTCCAGCCTCAAACGGCGTAGCTATATTATCGGAGGTTTTTTTCAGGATACGCTGCTTGGCAACACGCTCGGCGGTAGCTTGAAATTCTATTTTCCGCATCGCGAGTTCGCTGAATTGAAGGCCGAGCTCGGCGGAAATCATTATATATTTCTGTCGGTGCGGACGGCGAACGGCGCCCATCCGGGTAAACTGACGGATACCTTCAATAAAACCTTTCCCATGGACCCCACATCGTCCAGGATTTTGGCTGATACGGACAGCATGTCCTTGAACTACACCCTCCCTCTCACCCTGATCTCCCTTGTGCTGGTTGCGTTTGCGGTGGTCGTCCTTCTGGTGGCGGGGGTTGTAGTGAGATTCAGGGTCGCCAGCGGCATTGAAGACGATATGGAGAGCATCGGCGCACTCAAAGCCATCGGATATACTGGACGGCAGATTACGGCGGCTCTATTTCTTCAGCAGTTTGTTATTCTGTGCATCGCCGGAGCCGCCGGAGCCGTGCTGGCCTGGGCTGTGCTGCCGCTGCTTGGGAATATGATTTCTTCGTCGGTCGGTTTGCTCTGGACGCAGACCGCTGATCCCCGAATTTCGGCGCTGGGCTTTGCGCTGGTTTCGGTATTCGTATGCGCCGTTACCTACTCGTCGGCAAGAAAGGCGCTGAAGGTTACGCCGCTGACCGCACTACGGAAGGGGATCACGACCCACAGCTTTAAGCGGAACAGGTTTTCCCTGGAACACGCCAAAGGCGCCCTGCAGATGTCCCTCGGTCTAAAAAGAATGCTGCACCGTTTCAGGCAAAATGCGCTGGTGGCGGTCATTATCGCAGGCTTGACCTTTACCAGCCTGTGTTCCTTCATCCTCTATTTCAATTTGGCGAAAGACAGCTCTTTCATTTATCGTTTCATTGGAATGGAGCAATGCGATGTTATGGTGGTTGCGGAGGAAGGGCCTTCGGCCGGGAAGATATTTACGGAAATTGAAAATATGGACGGAGTAAAAAAGACAGGCATGCTGGACCGGCTGTATGCCGGTCTGGAGGACCGTTCGGTGCTCATGAACGTATCCTCCGATTATGGCCGTCTGGACTGGGAGACGCTTTATGAAGGCAGGCAGCCCGTCTATGACAATGAAATCTCCATATCCGGCGTGATGTCGCAGAGGCTGGATAAACGGATAGGCGACCTGGTCAAGGTCTCGCTGGGCGGGAAGAGCGGCGAGTACCTGATCACCGGTCTGACCCAGCAGTTCGGCAATGCGGAATCGGCCTCCGTTACGCTGGAGGGATTGCGGCGCATCCATCCGGAGTATCGGCAAAATTCGCTCAGCATCTATCTGGAAGGAGCGGACAGCAAGGAGTTTATCCGCAAGGTGAAAGCGGAATACGGGAAGGATCTCATTATGGTGATGGACGTCAAAGCTACTTTGAACAGTCAAATCGGCTCGCTTGTGAACGCCATTTTCCTGGTAACGGTAGTGGTGATGGCGGCGACCGTACTGGTCGTTGCGTTGATCCTGTATCTCGTCATCCACACTCTGATTGTCAAGCAGAGGACGGAGTTCGGCATTCTAAAAGCGATCGGGCACACCACCCGGCAGCTTATGCTGCAGGTGGCATTCGGCTTTGTTCCGGTTGTCGCCGCAGGCGTTACCGCCGGAGGGCTTGCCGGTGTCGCGCTCACGAACGGCTTTCTGTCGCTGCTCTTTGCGCGCTCAGGCATTTTCAATGCCAACTTCCGGATTCCAGCTCTGCCGGTGACGGCGATTTGCGCGGGATTTGCGGCGGCGGCCTGCCTAATGGTGCTGCTCCTCGCTAGGCGGATCAAACCGATCTCGCCGCGTACCCTGCTCGCGGAGTAACGAAAGAAGAAACGGCCGTACCGTCCTGCGTGGACAGCGCGGCCGTTTTTAATTATCGGAAATAATTGGAATTAATCAAAGGGTACGGGCAATCACCCGGGCTATGGAGGAATCGGCGTCGATATTCAGCGGAAGGGCGGTCACTTCAAACCGGGATAAGGGGAGCAGCGCCGAAAGATTCGTCAGGTTTTCGATGATCGGAATGCGGCGACCAAACAGCAGACGGTGTATCTCGAAAGGATATCTGTCCGGTGATGGAGTGTCCATGCCGACCATTTTAATCTTTTTTCGAATTAGAAGTTCCGCAAGCTCCGGTGTCAGTACCGGAAAATCGGCAAAATAGGCGGGATCTCTGAACAAATCGCCATGTCCGGTGTACAGGATTACGATCTGCCCTTCGCGAACGAGCTGTTCGTATTCGGGCTTGTATCCGATCACTCCGGCTCCCCGAACATCCAGCAAGCAGCCCTCCCCAATAAACGTGCTCAGCGGATACCCGTTCAAATATTCCGTGCAGTCCGTCATGTGCATATGCCCGTCGATATGCGTTCCCGAGTGCATGTTGATGGTCAGGAGATGATTGTTATAGCCGTCCCGGGAGAATTCGGCGGACCTTGCAAGCTGCGTTTGCAGATCCCCCGGATAGACCGGCAGCCCGTCCCGGATGGGGTGGGTCAGATCGATGATCATGGCTTTTAGACTCCTTTACTATAAACTCAAAATAAAAACGAGGCGGTTCTGAAGGCAGCGGGAGCTAAATAAAGCTGCGTTTAGGACGACCTCGTTTGATTTTCTAATCCCTTAGAAGGCTGCCCCTGTGCAAATTTGCAGTGAAGCTGCCCGGATCAGGACCCGCCGGTGCGGCGGCGCTGGTTATTCGGTTTCTTGTTGTTCTGGGTTTTGAACGTTTTGGCTGCGCCGGCTTGAAAAGCGCCCGGTTTGGAGTTGTTCTGCTGCTTCTTCTGCTCTAGCTTTTGCCGGATGGCATCGGCGAGGTTGATTTTGGGCTTGTCGCTGCTCTCGGTCATTGCGTAATCCTCCTTGAAGCTTGTAATGAGAATATTTTAATGGTTTTTGAAAACGCCGACAAGGGCAAGAATAGTTAAAGCGTTCTTTGATACAAGCGTCTTTGGTTGTAGCGATCTTTGCGGCGGGCCAACACTGTTGCTCTAGACCCACAGGTATGTGCTTTGCTAGGATAGAGTGAAACTGGAAAATATGTACTTTTGTATTTTTAAAAAGGAGTGTCGGAATTGGCTGATATTTATGAGGACATTCGAAAAGGCGAGAGGGGGGCGATGATCAGCATAGCAGCTTATATCGTCCTGTCATCTTTCAAGCTAGTCTGTGGCTATCTGTTCGCATCCAGCGCGCTGCTCGCGGACGGTTTCAATAACCTTACCGATATTGTCGCTTCTTTGGCTGTTCTGATCGGTCTGCGTATTTCACGCAAGCCGCCCGATTCGAATCATGCTTACGGACACTTTCGGGCGGAGACGGTAGCCGCGCTGTTGGCCTCTTTTATCATGGCGATGGTTGGTATCCAGGTTATTATTGAATCGGTGCGTTCCCTCTTTCAGGGACATGAGTCCGTTCCGGGTTTGTGGTCGGCCGGCGTGGCGATTGTGTGTGCTCTGGCGATGCTCGGAGTGTACTATTATAACCGCCAGCTTGCGCTCAAGATCAACAATAGTGCGCTTATGGCTGCCGCCAAGGATAATTTCTCGGACGCCATGGTCAGTATCGGCGCGGCGCTCGGCATCATCGGCGCGCAGTTCGGACTTCCGTGGCTGGACCCGGTCGCAGCGTTCGCGGTCGGCCTGCTGATCTGCAGAACGGCATGGGAAATCTTTAGCGACTCGACATACCGCCTTACGGATGGATTTGACGAGAGCCGGCTGATGGATTTACGCAGCACCATCGAGCGGACGCCTGGCGTTGAAGCCATCAAGGACATGAAGGCGCGGATTCACGGAAACCAGGTCCTAGTGGATGTAGTCGTTGAAGTTGATGCGGATCTGACCGTTATGGAAGGCCATAATATCAGCGACTCTATCGAGGAGCGCATGCATAACAAGCACAACATCATGAGCGTGCATGTTCATGTGGAACCCAAATGTTAACAATTCTCACCAAATCCAAGTAGAAATAAAGACTATAGACCTGTACTTTTCCATGAATTGGCATGCCGAATTGTGAAATTTGGTGCATGTTCCCATATCCGGGTGAGCCTATAATGATTGCAGAAAACAATAACGGCGGCGCCACCTTTGTTGATTTCTGATCATATCCATTCGGGGGAACGGTATGAACCAATTAACCAAGCAGCTACTTGCCGCGTTATTATTATCAACCGCAGTTTACGCTTCTTCAGGCGGGCTCGGGGCTCAGCCTGCCCATGCGGCTGAGAATTCGGCCGCTGTTCTGTCCAGTCCCGCCTCGCAATCGGCCGTCATTCAGTCAACGGTCCGGCTCCGCAGCGCGCCTTCCGTAGGCAGCATGGTACTCTCCTATTTGAAAGAAGGGGAGAAGGTACTGATTCTGGAAAAGACGAATGCTTATTTCTATAAGGTCCGCAACAAGGACGGAGAAATCGGCTATTGCAGCTCTCAGGACAAGTATATTGCTCTGATGGCTGCCGGAGCGGTTCCGCAGCCTTTACCGCCTGCTCCTGCGGCAGCGAGTATCGAGTCGGTCATTGGAAGAGGGATGTCCTATCTCGGTACGCCTTATGAATTCGGATCAAGCCGCAGCGACACCTCCACCTTTGATTGCTCGGATTTTGTCCGGCAGATTTATCTCGAAGCGGCGAATATCAAGCTGCCGGCCGATTCCAGACAGCAGGGGAGATGGGTCAGGGAGAATAGTTCCGCCGTAACGGATATATCGGGTCTCAAGCGGGGCGATCTGATGTTCTTTATGAGCTACAAAGGAAGCTCAGCCGCTGCTTATGCCGGGATTGACAAGTCGGCGGAGACGATTACGCATGTCGCTCTATATTTGGGAGACGGACAGATCCTGCACACGTATTCCGTATCTTCCGGGGGCGTGAGAGTGGATAAATTAAGCGCTTCTTGGACCAAGCGGTTCCTCTTCGGAGGTCCGGTTATCCACTGATAATACAGCTTGCCTAGTGCGGAAGCGACAGCAGTACAGTTTGTGACGGGTGCAATACATGAAAAAAGGGTGTTTCCATCGGCGGGTGCTAATGGGGATGCCCTTTTTGCGCTGCGGGCCGGACAATCCGGTATCCAAACCGGGGGATTTTATCTCGACCTGTCATGACAAGGCGCAGCACTGCGGTATACTAGAGATAGTTAGAGCAGAATCGTTGCAGGACAACGAAGGGAAGAGAAAATATGCCTCATTCTAATAAAAAAAGAGCGCCGGGCAAAATCCTTTTCCGGACGCTCGCCGGAGTTGTACTGTTCCTGCTCCTCGCGGGAGTAGCCGCCGCCTGGTACGCCGCACCGGTGAATAAGCTGGATATGTCTTATGACCAGGTGGATCTTGAACCAAAGCTGCTCCAAATGGCAAAAGACAGAAGCCCCGTGCTGACGCTGACCGAAGACGAGCTGAACAACCTGTGCAAAAAAGGGCTGAACGACTATCTGTCCGAGCATCCTTCATCCCTTGTCCGGATTACCGGAGCCCGGTTCCGGCAGAGCGGAGACCGGCTGACTGCGGATATTAACGGGCAGGCCGGTCCGGTGCCGTTCGGTGCGGAAGTCGGCATGATTATGGAGGTTTCGCCGGATTCGGGAGGAACGATTAGGCTGCGTCACGACTATACATCGATCCGGAACCGGAAGGTGCCAAAAGGCATACTATCCATTCCGCCGATATCGGTCCGCTTACGGGATCATATGCCGTTTATGGTAGAGGTCCACAAGATTGAACTGCTGGAGAGCGGTGTGCGCGTCTCATTTGCCGTAGACTGGGGAGATTTGCTTCGTCTGCTGATGAAGCTGAAATAAGCCCGGGAATCCTCCCTTTGCGAGGGAGGGCACCCGGGACTTGCTTCAGCTTATTTTAGTTTGCCGAGCCGCCCTATGCCCTTTTTTTCAGCATGCGATCATACAATTACAATGACCGCCCCTGCGGCAGACGCCTCGCCGAACGGTTGTTTCGGCTGTAGACCCTAGGGGTAACTATGCAATATTAAGGCAGACTTGAGGCCGATAATATTATGAATCGGAAGGAGTTTATACCCATGATCATTAGTCTCAGCGTGGCGCTTATGGCTGTCGCATTCGCAGTTCTCGTATTCTTTCTGATTAAGACTCTGAATTCCGCCAAGGATTCTCTCGACAAAGTGAGCCAGACGCTTCAGGAGGTACAGAAGACGGTCGATGAGCTTACTTATGAAGTAAAAACAACGGTAAGACACGCCAACAAGATTACGGCGGATGTGCAGGGCAAAATAGAGAAAATCGATCCTATTATGGACTCGGTCCAGAATCTGGGCGAGGTGCTCAGCGAACTGACGCTGACCATGAAACAGGTATCGGTAACGGTCATTGAGAGATTCCGCAAAAACCGGGAGCTGAAAGAGAAAGCGGAGCTTGTATCGATTAACAACGCAAAGGTGACCCCCGCTGAGGAGCGGACGATAAATTCCTACAATGCGGTAAACAGCAAGAAGGGGAGATTGGACGCCGTCCTGAAAGGTGTCGACGTCGCCGCCGGTCTTTGGCAAAGATACCGGAAGTAGCGCCCTTGCATCCTGATGAGAAATCCTTTCAGGAAGCATGGAAGGATTAACAGTCCAATAACGTAACCTCCAGCTCCACTGTGGACTGGGGGTTACTTTTAATGGAAAAGTGTCTTTTTGTCTATCTAAGGAAAGAAAAGGCGATGCCTGCAAATGTTGCGGATGGAAAATACCCGGCTAAATATCGTATGATAACATTATGCGCATTTTGGATTTTTCAGTCGAATTATGAGATTGCGAGGTGAAGTAATGAAAATTCTAATTGTTGACGACAATCCTACCAATATTATCATCATCCGTGAAATCCTAAAAAAAGAGGCGTATCGCAATGTGATTACAGCGGCTTCCGCTATTGAAATGCTGGAGCTGCTCGGGGTTGGCGGCGAGAATACCGAACTTAGGCCCAAGCATCCCGATGTCGATCTTATTCTCCTCGATATGATGATGCCCGAAATGGACGGTATCGAGGCCTGCCGGATCGTGCAGCGGTACGCGAATTTGAAGGATATTCCAATTATCATGGTAACCGCCGTCGGCGACTCCAAGAAATTGGCGGAAGCGCTGGATGCCGGCGCGGTCGATTATGTAACCAAGCCGATCAACAAGGTCGAGCTGATGGCGAGAATCCGCTTGGCTCTGCGGCTAAAGGCCGAGAAGGATTGGCATAAGGAAAGGGATCAGCGCATTCAGTATGAGCTGAAGCTTGCGGCGCTGGTGCAGAATGCAGTGCTCAGCCTGCCGCTGAGAGAAGAGCTGTTCGAAGTGCATGCCATTTATCAGCCTTCATTTGAGCTGGCCGGGGATTTATACGCCTGGTACGCGCTGGGAGACGGGCGGTATGGGGTCATTTTGCTGGATATGATGGGACACGGCATTTCATCTTCCCTGTTCTGTATGTTCATCGCTTCCGTACTCAAGGACACGGTCACGACTTACGTCGAGCCGGAGAAAGTCATCCAGGAACTGAACCGGCGCTTCAACCAGCTCTATATCGAAAAGCAGCTTGTACAATACTATTTTACAGCCATTTATCTTGTGATTGATACCAAATTACAGCGTATTGACTATGTGAATGCGGGTCATCCCCCTGCGCTGTTCTTCGAAGGCGACGCCGCCGAACCGGTGTTGCTGGAGAGCAACTGCCATCCGGTGGGGGTGTTCGACCGAATCGAGGCTTCGCCTCAAACGCTCACTTATGAACAGGAAGGCCATTTGGCGATGTATACCGACGGGCTGCTGGAGATGGTGGATGGGGACCAGCAGGAACAGCTGGAATTCCTGATCCGCGAGCTTACGGGGGAGCATGAGTGGCGGGAAGAGCCGATGAAGGCCGCTTTTTTTGATGACAAGGCTCCGGGTGAGCGTGATGACGACAAGTGTCTGGTGTGGATTTCACTGAGAAGGGGAAAGCAATAACGAATGCTTGTATTCGTAATTCCGGATTTGGGGTAATATTCTTACAGGCAGAATAATCAGCCGTTTGCCGGAAGACGGCATCGCAAGGGAGCCGGAATCAATGACAACAACAGAACGAGGAAGCGATGAGCAGCCCCTTGCAGGAACCGATAAGAACGAGCTGGAAAATATCGAAATCGAGCTTCTGCTCTGCGGTATTTATCGCCTATACGGATATGATTTCCGAAATTATTCACTGCCTTCCCTGAGGAGACGGATCTGGCATCGTGTTCATGGGGAGAACCTTTCCAGCATATCCGCGCTGCAGGAGAAGGTGCTTCATGACAGGGCCTGCTTCGAACGTCTTATTTACAGCCTTTCCGTACCGGTCACGGAGATGTTCCGGGACCCCGACATGTTCCTGACTTTCCGCCAGAAGGCCGTTCCTCTTCTGAGGAACTACCCGTATATCCGAATCTGGCATGCCGGCTGCTCTACGGGCGAAGAGGTATACTCCATGGCGATTCTGCTGAAGGAGGAGGGCTTGTACGACAAAGCGCGTATTTACGCCACCGATATAAACAACAGATCGCTTCAGCAGGCCAAGGAAGGCGTATACGAAATCAGTAAAATGCAACAGTATAGCCAAAACCACATGGAGGCGGGCGGTAAGCGCGCCTTTTCGGAATATTATACAGCGAAGTATAATTCGGTCATCTTTCAGCCTGCCTTACGCAAAAACATTACTTTTGCCGAACATAACCTGGCGACCGATACTTCATTCAACGAGTTCAATGTTATATTTTGCCGGAATGTAATGATTTACTTTAACGATGAGCTTCGAGAGCATGTCCACAGCCTGTTTTTCGAGAGCCTCAGCCGATTCGGATTGCTTGTTCTCGGAGCCAAAGAGTCCATTCATTTCACAAGGTACAGTGACAGTTACGAGCCGCTGGACAGAGTGGAAAAGATCTATCGTAAAATCAAATGATGTGTCTAGGAGGGGCCTATGGTGGGTCAAGAACCGATTCACATTCTGCTGGTAGACGATCGTCCCGAAAACTTGCTGGCGCTTGAGGCGGTGCTCGAGAGCAAGAAATACAAATTCATTAAAGCAAATTCCGGCGAAGAGGCCCTAAGCCTCCTAACAAGCCACGAATTTGCTGTCATCGTCCTTGATGTTCAGATGCCGGGAATGGATGGAATTGAGACAGCCAAGCTGATTAAGGCCCGGGACAAGACGAAGGATATTCCGATCATTTTTATTTCGGCGGGCAGCAAGGAAGCGGAGCAGTTGTTTGCCGGATATTCCGCCGGCGCCATCGACTATATGGACAAACCGCTTATTCCGCAGATTCTGAAATCAAAAATTGAAGGCTTTGTCGATATGTTCTTGACTAATAAGAAGCACCAGAACCAATCGATGCTTCTTCAGCAGAAGACGCAGGAATTGGAGCGGATGGGCAAGGAACTGCTCAAAGCGAAGGAAGATGCAGAGAGCGCCGCTAAGGCAAAGACTGCATTTTTGGCGATGATGAGCCATGAAATACGCACGCCGATGAACGGGGTCGTGGGGATGATCGACCTGCTTATGGAAACGGCGCTCACGCCGGAGCAGCAGGAATACGCGGATGTTATCCGCAGAAGCACGGACACTCTCGTCACCGTCATTAACGATATTCTGGATTACACCAAGATGGAATCCGGTAAAATGGAAGTGGAAATCCAGCTGTTCGAGCTGCGCAGCTGCATACAGGAAGTGTTCAGCCTGTTCTCGGTTGAAGCGGGCAAAAAGAATCTCGAATTGGCCTATTTTATTGACCATACTCTGCCAAATCTGTTGTACGGGGACATGGCCCGGCTTCGCCAGGTGCTGATGAATCTCGTATCCAATGCGATCAAGTTCACAAGCCGCGGCGGGGTATACTTGGTCGTCACAGGCACGGAGAGAAGAGACAATCAAATCGTTGTGGAATTTATGGTCAAGGACACCGGCATCGGTATATCCCCGGAAAAGCGCGACCGTCTGTTCCAGCCGTTCTCCCAGCTCGATTCATCGATGGCCCGAAAGTACGGCGGCACCGGGCTTGGGCTGGCCATTTGCAAATCGCTGGTGGGTATGATGGGAGGCGATATTCGGGTGGAATCCATGGAGAAGAAAGGCGCCGCCTTCATATTTACCATTACCGTGGGGCTGCCGGAGGAGGATTCAGGCGGAAGTGGCCATCAGGAGAAGGGAACCGGGTCCTCACGTTGCAAAGAAGGCAGATATAAGGTGCTTGTTGTGGACGAGCATCCCATTAACCAAAGGCTGATAGCCAGCATGCTGGAGAAGCTGGGGATCGCGGCGGATATAGCCGAGAATGGACGGCAGGCCGTGGACATGGCTCTGTCCTGCCCTTACGAGCTTATCTTTATGGATCTTCAAATGCCTGAAATGGACGGCCTGAAGGCCGCGCAAGAGATTCGCGAGGGGAGAAGGCACGATCTTCGGTCTCCCGTCATTATCGCCATGACAGCTGGCGTCGTAGACGATATTCAGAGCCGCTGCCAGGCCGCAGGCATGAACGGTTATATCAGCAAGCCGCTTAAGCTGAGCAGCATCGGGCAAATTTTATCCCGTTATTCCTGTGGGGCAAGTCTGTACCACGGCCGTGATACCACGGTCAATCCCGCATAACCTAGTAATTTCCAGAGCATGAAGTCCGATTTTTTTGTTTCATGGGCATGTCTTTAGGGTTATTGGTAAAGAAAACATCAATCAGGAGAGATTTTCTATGAATACACATAAGAGCGAAAAGTTTCATGCAACGACAAAAACCGAGGCTGGCGTTTGCACAGTCTACTTGAGAGGCGAACTCGATTTGTCGGTCGCTGCCGATTTTCGGTTGGTGATGGAGCCGCTTGTGGGGGATACTGGGCTAGATCTGGCCATTAACATGAAAGAATTGAAATATATCGACAGCACGGGAATTGGAATTCTCCTGTCGATCCTCAAGGCAAGACACGGAATGAATGTTAAATTCACCGTGGAGGAAGTTCCGCCGCAAATACAGAAGCTGTTTGATATGACCGGTATCGCCAAATTTTTTGCCTCCCAAGAGAATTCCCACTAGGAAAGGACCGAACAAAGAATGAGTGATGATATACAAAAAGTGATAATCCAGTTGCCTGCCAGTGCAGAATATGTCGATATTGTCAGACTCAATTTATACGGAATTGCCTCGAAGATGGGCTTTTCGTACGAAGATATAGAAGATATGAAAGTAGCGGTTTCCGAGGCCTGTAACAATTCAGTTCTTTACGCCTATGAGCAGGAGGATGGATTAGTCGATGTCATCTTTGAAGTAAGTGCGGACGCCCTGTCGATCACCGTCAAAGACGAGGGGGAGAGCTTTGACAAAGTGAAAGCATCTGGAGAGCGCATGGCCCTGCATGACAAGGAACTAAGCGATGTTCAAGTCGGGGGGCTCGGCTTCTATCTGATGCAGGCGCTTATGGATGAGGTTAACGTCATAAGCGAATCCGGGAAGGGGACAGTCGTAACTTTGACTAAAAAGCTTCATCTCAGCGAGGAGAGAGTATGAATGAAAGAGTGACTCCCCCAGAGTCCTTGGACGAATCCGTCTCTCTTATTTGGGAATATCAGCAGACCAAAGATAATGACATCGCCACCACTTTGATTCATAGATACGAACCGATGGTCAAGATGGCCGCAGGAAAGATTGCCCGCAACCGCCCCGATCTTTATGAAGACCTCTATCAGGTCGGTCAGATGGCTCTGATCCGCCTCCTGCAGCAATACGATATCAGCCTTGGTATTCCTTTTGAGCCCTATGCCATGAAGAGCATGATCGGGCATATGAAGAATTTTCTCCGCGATAAATCCTGGTACATACAGGTTCCCAGACGCATCAAAGAAAAAGGCGCATTGGTCCAGCAGGCGATTGACGAACTGACCGTCAAGCTGGAGCGTTCACCCGATGTGGGCGAAATCGCGCGTTACCTTGATCTGTCTGTGGAGGAAGCGGTGGAAGTTCTTGCCGGAAGGGAATGTTACCATTACGTATCGCTGGATTCCCCGCTGTCTCAGGAAGAGACCGGCGCCACGCTGGGCGAACTGATCAGCTCGGATGCGAACGACTATGATACCGTAGAGCGGCGCATGGACCTTCAGCAGGCGCTTGGACAATTGAAGGAGCAGGAGCAGAAGGTGCTGCTGCTGGCATTCCAGGAAGGGCAGTCTCAGCGGGCTATCGCCCAGAAGCTGGGTGTATCTCAGATGAGCGTATCGCGAATTCAGAAACGGGCTACCGAGAAGCTGAAACAGATTATGTCCAATTCGACGTATTGATGGACAAACTTCTCTTTAAAATAGGATAGGGCATGGAACCGCTGGAGCGGAACCATGCCCTTTATTTGGCGTGCCCTTAACTGTTGGCGTCAATGTACTTTTTGATTTCGGCGAGATACTCGCCGATGACCGGCACGTTAATAAACAGACTGACGATATAACCCAGTATGCCCAGCACAATGAATGTACCTAGAGACAGACCGAGCCCCCGGGAAATGCCGGCCATGAGATTGGTAATGATCCGCTTCTTGGGGTCTGTATAATTCTCCAGTATATCCTTGAACTCTGATTTCTCCAGTGAGTCGGCGATTTGGTCCAGCCGGGCATTCAGCCGCTTCACTTCATGGCGGAGTTCGAACGGGTGATCGTCCACTTCGTAGTTTCTTGTCTTTTCTGTCGGATTTCCCATAAAGTCCTCCTGCTTTCTTATAGCTGACGGGCCTTGGCTGCTCTGGGAATCAGGCATCATGCATACCGGCAGCCAGCTG
This sequence comes from Paenibacillus sophorae, assembly GCF_018966525.1. NCBI lineage: Bacteria > Bacillati > Bacillota > Bacilli > Caryophanales > Paenibacillaceae > Paenibacillus > Paenibacillus sophorae. The sequence goes on along the minus strand of NZ_CP076607.1, from coordinate 5,603,467 downwards.
ATTGCAGCTGGCTGCCGGCTGGAGGAAGAATAGAGCTTAAATCAACCACGCTGTGAGTAAGCCGCTTAATAGCCAGCTTTGACCTCATCCGAAGCGTTCTTTGCTTCTTCGGAGATGTCCTTGGAAGCATCCTTAACGTCATCGCTTACCTCTGTGGAAGCCGTGCTGACCGTATCAGAGACTTTCTTTCCGGTTTCCTGCAAGGTAGCGGCAATTTCCTGCTTGCTGTCGCTGACGGTTGTCCTAATGTCGGATGCTTTGGACGATACGGTACTAGCCAAATCGGAAACCTTGCTGGATACGGTACCGGCCAAATCGGCCACTTTTCCACCGACTGCCGTAGCAAGAGATTTCGTCTTATCGGTAACCGTACCGGAGAATTCTTTTGTCTTGTCGGTAGCTATGCTCAGTTTGCCAGAGAGGTCGCTGCGCATCTCGCGTCCCGGTTTGGGTGCGAAGAGAAGGGCCGCAGCCGCACCGATCAGACCGCCAATAAGAAGACCTTTCGCGAAGGTTGTTCCGCTTTGCACAGGATATTCCAGTTCTTCTTTACTCATCACAATCACTCCTCAGGTAGAATAATCTGAATCCAAAGTCAGGCGGCGCGTCGTATTAGTCTGGGACCAGGCCCAGCAGGAATATGAATAGCACGGTACCGATCATTGCCGAAAGTGATGGCGAGATTGCCAGGTAACGGGGCCAAAGCTGCCGAAGTAAGTATGCTCCCAGCCAAGTACCGATAAATCCGGCAATCATCGAACCGGGATTCCGCCGGGTATATCGCCTACGGCTTTGTATCACCTATAATACCGATGACGACTGCCATCAAGATACTAACGATGATTCCCCGCTTACGAGCGCCTCCTTCGTTTGGAAGTCGGTATTACGATGAATTCATCTTAACTTCTTACTTCGTATATAAACTTTGACGTATGCCCTGAAACAGCAAGGATGTATGGGAAAGACTGGTGGAGCATAGCTGCCGAAAGAGACGAGCGGATGTGAAAGTATAGAGTAAATCGTCTTTTTTGACCCTTTACAAAAGACATCACTTGATTGCTAGATTATATAGTTCTTTCAAAATTAGATAGTTCAAACAGTTTCAATAATATAGGAAAAAACACATAGAGATAAGGGAGAGAGCAACATGGAGACGGTTTTGGTAAAGGAGTATCGGGCCAATCTGATGGAATGCGCCCACAACGGGCATATTGCCATGGTGGGGGAGAATGGAGTGTTAAAAGGATATGCGGGGGACCCCGGCTTTGTTTCCTTTACCCGTTCTTCGGCGAAGCCTCTGCAGGCGATTCCGGGCATTCGCGGCGGAATTATGGATAAATACGGTCTGAGTGCAGATGAAATCGCCCTTATGACCGCTTCGCACCGCGGGGAGAGCTATCACCTTCAGGCCTTGGAGAGCATCGCAGCCAAAACGGGTGTAACGGAAAGCTGCATGATCTGCGCTTCCAGCTATCCGCTTGACGAAGGAAGCCGCGAGGAGGCAATCCGCGGCAATGGCAAGCGAAAGCTGTACCATAACTGCTCTGGCAAGCATCTGGGGCTGCTGTCTTACAGTAAATCTAGGGCACTGCCGCTGGAAGGATACGCTCAGCCGGAGCATCCGGTTCAGCGGGAGATTCTCCAGACGGTCGCCTATATGGCGGGCCTGGCGCAAAAGGATATCAGCCTGGGAACGGACGGCTGCGGATTGCCAGTGTTCGCGCTCCCTTTGACCGGATTGGCCCATGCCTATTTGAAGCTGGCCTGTCCAGAGCTGATCGAAGATAAGGCGACGAGAGAAGCGGTAAAGGTCATCACATCGGCCATGCATGCCCATCCGGAGATGGTTGCTGGACACGGACGGCTGGACTCCCTGCTGCTGGAAGACGAGAATATCGTGTCCAAAGGCGGCTTCAAGGGCGTGTACTGCTTCGGGCTGCGGAATGAACGTCTCGGGTTTGCCTTTAAGATACTGGACGGCTCCGAAGAAGAATGGGGTCTGATTGTACGCGGCATTCTGGAGCAGATCGGATATTCGAACCGGTCGACGTTAAGTAAGCTTGCGGCGGCTTTCACGGGCTATATCGAGAATGATGAAGGAACGCGTGTCGGTCATGCGGAGACGGTATTCAAACTGGAGTTAATCTGATTGTTCCGAGCACAAGACACAGGCCCCTCCCGTCGAACCTCATTTTCACGGATCGATGGCGAGGGGCCTGTTCACTAGGGGGGCAGTTATTATTTCCGTAAGCGCCCCAGTTCTGAGACGAGAGCCTCCACCTGTGAGATACTGAGTCTGTCGCTATCCATAACGACTTCGTAAATATCCCGGATGTCTTCATACTTCTCCAGCGAGAAGGCGGAGGACTGCATGGCGGCGGCGCTGGCCATTTTCAGTTTGGTCTTGATGCTTTCGATCATATATTCCACATTACTTTGGGTCGGGGTCGATAGATCCATTAAGTTCACGTTCATCCTTTCTGCGCGTTAATCTATGTATTTTACCATGCTTAACGCTGCGGACACCATATTTTGTCGCCGAAATTGATTTATTGTAGAATGTATTGAAAAAGCGGTATCCGCTAGAGCGGTGACAGCAGTCTGCTTCACAAGTACACGATCAAAGGGGGAAAGCAGGGCATGGCAATCAGGGAACAGGGGCAGGGAGGCGGAAAGCGAAAGCTGGATGCCGGCGGCCTGACTGCTTTCTTTCGCGAAATCAGAGGGCTGCATAAGCCGGAAAAGATTACCTTCCTCTGCATCGGCACCGACCGTTCCACTGGAGACTCGCTGGGGCCGTTGACGGGAAGCCAACTGCTGGAATACGGATTTCCCCATGTGATCGGCACGCTTCCGTCCCCTTGCGATGCGAATAATCTGACGAAAAGGATGATCGAAATTCCTTCCGGGCATATCGTGATCGCCGTCGATGCCTGCCTCGGTCCGCACGCGGCCGTAGGTTATTATTTTGCCTCCATGGAACCGCTGCACCCGGCCAAATCCGTAGGACTGGCTCTGCCCGCAGTAGGGCATTACAGCCTTGCCGCCGTCGTTGATGCAAACGGACCGAAGCCGTACCGTACGCTTCAGACAACGCCGCTGAACCGTGTGATGGGCATGGCGGGAACCATTGCGACCGCAGCGGCCGCAGGATTCGGGCTGTCCCGCTGAATACGTTTCAATTACACTCGTTTGGCTTAAATAATTACTACCCAATTAGGTAGATAATTGGGTGATTATTTAAGAAGAAAGAAGGAGGCTGTCATGGAAACAGTGCGTCGTGAAGGAGTTCACATTAGTTACAGCGATCAAGGGCAGGGTGAAGTTATTGTTCTGCTTCACGGTTTCTGCGGCAGCGCGGAATACTGGGAGAAGGTTATCCCGATTTTGAGCGGAAGCTACCGCGTCATTGCGCCCGACCTGCGGGGGCATGGTTCTTCCGATGCGCCGCTTGGCGCCTATACGATTGAACAAATGGCCGATGACGTACTTTCGCTGCTGGACGCTCTTGACATTCCAAAGGTTACGCTGCTGGGCCATTCATTGGGCGGGTATATTACACTTTCGTTCGCTCAGCGTTATGCCTCGCGCCTGAATGCCTTCGGACTGATTCATTCCACAGCCTACCCGGACAGCAACGAGGCGAAGGAGAAGCGGCTTAAGGCGGTTGCTGCGATCCAATCGCAAGGAATCACCGACTTTGTGGATGGATTCGTACCCGGACTGTTCGCGCCGGAGACGGCGAAGTCCTCGCCAGAGCTGCTCCAGCGGGCGCGGGAAATCGGCTTTAAGACACCGCCCCAAGGAGCGATTGGAGCCGCCCTGGCCATGCGGGAGCGTCCCGACCGGCGCGATGTGATAACCGCCAGCGAGCTGCCGGTGCTGCTTGTGGCAGGGGAAAAGGACGGTCTTGTACCGGTGGAGAGGACCTTTACCTCGGACAAGCGGAACGCAACGAAGGCGGTCATTTCCGGCGCCGGCCATATGAGTCTGTTTGAAGAGCCGGAGCAGCTTGCCGATGCGATCAAGGATTTTGCCGCTGTCCTGGTAAGATGACGGCTGTCGTTTAAAAAGAGGGCGAGCGGCCCTCTTTTTTTGTTATGCTGCTTATTTTTTTGTTATTGAAACCGACGGATGGAGGGAATGCAGAGCACTAGAAGAATGGCGGATATGCCGAGCCCGGCGAAAATGGCAATGGTCGCGATCCCTCCGATCCAATCGGCCGTCCAGCCCACAACGATATAACCGACCGGCAGCAGCGCGAAGGAACCCATCATATCCAGACTCGCCACGCGTCCGAACGCCTCCTGAGGCACCAGGTCCTGCAGGCTGATTTCCCAGATCATCGAAAAGAGCATGATACCGAAGCCCTCCAGGGCAAATAAGGCGATGGCGGCTCCGGCGGTAGGCGCAAAGCTGAGCGAGAGCAGCGCCAGTCCGCTGATCAGAGCTCCGCCGTAAGCGATAAGTCCTCTGTTTTTCCATTCGCCCCTCATTCCCAGCAGCAGGCCTGCGACGATGGCCCCCATCCCCGAGAAGGTTACGGCAAGCCCATACAGATAAGGTTCCCAGTCGTGATGCACTTTGAACAGCCAGGGGATCAGCACACTTGTTACACCGGTGAAGCAGATGTTGATGAAACAAAAGGCCAGTATAGTAATCCACAGCCACGGGTGGCTGCGCAGAATCGCGATCCCTTCCTTGAAGTCTTCCTTCCAGTGGACAGAACGCTGAACGGATATTTCCCTGGCTTGGGACCGGCTTCCCAGCGCCTTACGGAGATACAGCAGGCAGACCATGGAGATCAGGTAAGTGAACGCGTCGATACCGAAGCCGAAGCCCGCCGACCAATGCGTAATGAGCAGCCCGCCAAGCGCGGGGCCGACCAGGCGGACCGCCTGGGTTGTTATCTGGGACAAGGAATTGGCGGCGATACGGATGTCGGGCGTGAACACGGAAGCGCGGACTGCGGCATAAGCGGGCTGGAATAGGCCGTCCAGCATACCGTACCCTCCGATCAGCACGAGCAGAAGAGGGATGCTCAGCAGATTCGTAAGCGCGAGGACAGCCGTTGCCGCCATAATCAGAAACCGCAGAATATCCGCCAGCAGCATGATTCTGACCCGGTCAACCCTGTCAACAATATGTCCGGCGAAAGGGAGCATCAGCACATTGGGCAGCATATACACAGCCATGACAATGCCCATGGTGGTCGTGGACCCCGTCAGTGAATAAACGAGCACGGGCAGAATGACCATCGTGATCGAGCTGCCCAGGAAAGAAACGAGATGGCCGAGCCATAAGAAAGGAAAAGCCCGTGACTGTGAAAAAGGCGCCGCAAACCTCCGCAGCGGGCTGATCCTCGTCTGTTCGGAGGTTTCAAGGGGCATCATGCCGCTCACCTCCATTGCTGTCCCCCGAGTCGGTAGGATGGAGCAGCCTTCCGATAATCATCTCAACCCCATATTCTTCGCCGTGGGTTGCCTTCGCCTCCCATTCGCCGATCAGCTTCATCACATCCTGCCGAAAAAGGGTCAATTCTTCCGCCGACAAGCTGAGTCTTGTTGTGAAATGCAGGGCGGTATCCTCCTTGCGGAACCCGAATCCGCTGAAGTTCGGCGAACGGAACCAGGTTGCTTTGGAGCGGTAGAATTTCTGCATAATCCCGCCGGCGGCTTCTGTCCGCACAAGCTCCAGCAGACCGCCTTCGAACAGCTTCTGAATGTGGTAATGAACATTTCCGGGCGTCTTGCCCAGTCTTTCCGCCACCTGCTTCGAGGTTAGCGGGTCGCCTGCGAGCGCGTGCATAATCTTAATCCGCAGCGCGCTCTGCAGCAGCTTCTCCTGTTCATCGGAGATGGGCAAGAGGGTGCCCTCCCGTTTGCTGACATCTGAGTCGTTCATAGGCTCTAACCTCCTGTTGTACAAATGGCTTCTAAAATAATTGCTGATCGGGCCTTTCATTGTGTTGATTAATTTTGGCATAACAATCTAATTTGGCATGAAAATCTAAATTGAAATAAAAAAACTAATTCGTAGTACGATCTGTAATATAGATCGATCTTGATTACAGATTAATATGAGACGATCCGGTATGTCAATCTTTGAATTCGCAAGAGACTTTCAGGGCATTCGATTGCAACTGCCAATAGAGAGGACTTCGCTTCCGGCCCAGGGAGCACGGTGGAATTGCGCAGGGGAATCGTTTAAGATAAGGCGTGTGAAGCTATGCTATGGAGGGAGGCGAGACGGATGTTCCGTAGAGATTACATCGTCCGGATGATCGAGGATATGACGGCGATGGTTGCCAAGGTATTCGTTCTGAAACAGGAGCGTAAGACCACGGAAGCGTTATGGGAGGTTGACGAGCTGCTGAATAAGCATTTCAGACTGAACTCCCGCTTGCTGAATTCGCTGTCCGTAGAGGATATTATCGAAATGTTCCGCCTCGGCGGAGGATTAGAAAGCGACAAGCTTCAGGGGATGGCCCGTCTGCTATATGAGGAAGGAACTATCTATGCGGCGGCGGATCAGATCCCCGAGGCGCTGCCGCGGATGATGAAGGCGCTGCATCTGTATCTGTATGCCGCGCTTCACGGCGCGGACCGCGAGCTTCTGGGCTTGCCGAAGGAGATTGACGATTGCCTAAAGGATGTGGAAGCGTACCGTCTTCCGGCGAAGACTGAGCGGCTTCTCATGTCCTACATGGAATCCATGGGCCGGTATGGAAAGGCGGAGGATTCGCTGTACCGTTTGATGGAGCAGGGTGAACGGGTCGCGAAGGAAGGCGAGGAGCTGTATGACCGGCTGCTTGACAAAGATCCCGGCGAGCTGGAGCAGGGAAATCTTCCTCTGGAAGAAGTGCGACAGGGATGGCAGGAATGGCTGAAGCTGAATAGACAGACGAAGGAGACAGGTGCCCAATGAGCGTTCCCATTTATATCGTCGATGCTTTTACCGAGCATGCCTTTGCGGGCAATCCGGCTGCGGTATGCCTGCTGGAGCAGCCCGCCTCCGAAGAATTCATGTCGCAGACGGCAGCGGAAATGAATCTGTCGGAAACGGCATTTTTGTGGCCGGAGAACGGAGGTTACCGGCTGCGCTGGTTTACGCCGGCTGCCGAGGTGAAGCTGTGCGGACACGCCACGCTCGCCAGCGCCCATACACTGTGGGAGACCGGACGCCTTCCACGTGATAAGCGGGCGGAATTCCACACCCTGAGCGGCGTGCTTACGGCGGAGCGGGACGGGGACGGGATAACGCTTTGTTTCCCGGCATATGATCTTGTCCCGGCGGAGCCGTTACCAGGGCTGGCTGCTGCGCTGGGAGCGGAAGAGGCGGACATTGAGGAAGTGTTTTTCTATGCCGATAACGCGCTTGTCCGCCTCCGCGATGAATCTGTGCTTAGAAACTTAAGTCCGGATTTTGCCGCACTGAAGAGCCTGTCTCCCCGCGCCGTTGCGATAACCGCCGAAGGCGGCGGGGAGGGTGTCGACTTTGTCTCCCGTTTCTTTGCGCCCAGTATTGGCGTGAACGAAGACCCTGTGACCGGCTCCGCGCATACGGCTCTGGCCCCTTTTTGGGCGGACAAGCTGAAGCGCCGGGAACTGACCGCTTACCAGGCATCCCGCCGCGGCGGCACACTCCGGCTAAAGATAAGCGAAGATAAGGTCTTCCTGTCCGGACATGCGGTGACGGTTGTCAGCGGATTGTTTCATGCCCGGCCCTAGCGGGGAATCCAAAGAGATCAAGCCGTCAGACGCGAAGATGCTCCTGGCACCATTTTATAAACTTTGAAAGCGGGTTGTGATTGTGGAATCCCTGAATACACTGATAGAACGCATTATCGAAGGCCGCTCCCTGATTTCGGGAACCCTGAGTCAGCTGCGCAAAAAGGAAGGCTCATCTTATACCAAGGTGGGCATCAAGCCCGTGCAGCTAAAAAATGGGCTGCATTACCAGTTTGCTTATTATACCGGCACCCAGGTGGAGCATAGGAATATCCCCGCCGAATCCGCGGCGGAAGAGCTGGGAACGCTGCTGGGCGATATCTTCCGGCAGGGACTGCTCAGCACGGAGGAAGCGGATTACCAGGTGCTGATCAGCAAGAAGCAAAAAGCAACGATCCTGACCAAACCGCCGACGAAAAAAGCGGCCGCCGACCTCTCCCATAACCGGCGTAAACAGTATGTGCTGGAGGAGGGCGAGCCGGTGCCGTTTCTCATTGAGCTTGGCATAATGAACGACAGCGGAAAGGTGCATGCCAAGAAATATGATAAGTTCCGCCAGATCAACCGGTTCCTTGAGATGGTGGAGGATGTGCTGCCTTCTCTCCCGGCGGGCAGGCCGCTGACGATCGTTGACTTTGGCTGCGGCAAATCGTATCTGACGTTTGCGCTGTATCACTATTTGGCTGTTCGGGAAAAGCGGGAGCTGAACATTGTCGGACTTGATCTCAAAGCCGATGTCATTGCCCACTGCGGCGCTCTTGCGGACAAGCTGGGATATGACAAGCTCCGTTTTCTTGTTGGCGACATCGCCGAGTACAACGAGTTGGACCGGGTCGATATGGTCGTCACGCTGCATGCCTGCGATACCGCGACCGATGCCGCGCTGGAAAAAGCGGTGCGCTGGGGCGCCTCGGTTATCCTGTCGGTGCCCTGCTGCCAGCATGAGCTGTTCGCCCAGATCGAGAATGAAATCATGGAGCCGCTGCTGTCGCACGGCATTCTCAAGGAGCGCTTCTCCGCCCTGGCGACCGACGCGATCCGGGCCAAGCTGCTGGACCTGATGGGCTACCGCACCCAACTGCTCGAATTTATCGACATGGAGCATACGCCCAAAAATATTTTGATTCGCGCAGTCAAAAGCGGCAGCGGCGACAGCGATGTAAAATGGCGCGAATATACGGCATTTCGCGATTTTTTGGGAGCGAAGCCTTATCTGGAGCGCGTGTGCGCCGACCTGCTCCCGGGGGGAGCCGTATCGAAGATCAATTAATAATCGCCGAAGAATAATATACGCCGATATCGGTGACGAAACGGGCAGCCTTCTGAATAGGAGACTGCCCGTTTTTGCTGTTTCATGCTCTATTGCCGCTGAAGAGAGGATGCTGCAGGTAGTGAAGGCAGGAGAGATAACACATGTGAATGTGGGGAGAGGAGGGTAGGGAGATCGAACAAATGGCTGGTGAAGCAGAAGGAGGAAATTAGTCGATTCGCAGCGCTTTACCGCCCCGTTCGGTGCTTGAGAGCTATGTGTTTCCCTGAGGAAAAAACCGGAAACAATAATGCTAATCACAATTCGGGGGACTGAGCGATGCGAATGAGCGGTGGGTACAGAGGGTGGGCTGCGAAGTTACAGTTGGCGGATATATACGCGGCAATGGCTGTGGGGCTTGCTTCTGCCGCCTGTCTGAAGCAGGGACTGTTTTTCTCCGAGGATTGGTACCCCATTTTGACTATCTGGTTCTTGCTGTGCGGAGCCGCTGCGGCAATCCGGCTTCAAGGGGGCGTTGAGCGACTGTCAGGAGGACTCGGGTATGCTGGCAGGGCGCAGATGATGGAGTGTAGTCTGGCAGGAGATTCAGAACGAGGAGAGGAGAGCAAATCTGCAGGAAAAAGGAGCCGGGTTCAGATGGTTATGCTGGGCGGCCCTATCGTACTGGCCGCATTATATGCCGTCGCCTGGCTGAGAGGACCCCTATCCGCGCAAGGAACCATGAATGAACTGCTGCGCTGGAGCGGCTGCGGCAGCTTCGCGATACTGGCCTGGAAGGCCGCGTCCGGCGCCAATGCAGGCCGGATGCTCTCGGCAGTCTGGCACGCGGTGGGCATGCTCCTATGTCTGAGCGGGCTGCTGTCCTTTTGTGGGGCGCTCCCGATCCCGTATGCGGTGTTTCAAAGTGCCTCGCCCGAAATCAGCGCCTCAGGCGCAAGGCTTGGAGGGCTGCTTCAGTATCCGAACGCCTTCGGCGCGGTGATGGCTGTATTTCTGCTGGAGCGTCTGTTCGCGGCAGCTCAAAGATATGCTGATGAGAGTGGCGGGCGGCACGGCCGGAAGGGCAAAGATGCAGGCAGCGCGAGTTATAGCAGAGAGGGCAATGCGCCGGGGACGGCGCATGCGGAGCCTTTCGGCCGCTGCGTCCCGGCCAAAGGGCTCCTGAGCGGCGAACTGCTGCACCTCGCGCCGCTGTTCCCCTACGCCGCCGCGCTGCTGCTCAGCGAGTCGCGCGGCGCGTGGCTCGCGGCGGCCTGCGCTGCCGCCGCCGCACTGTCCCTGCAGCGGCGGCTTGCCCTGCCGCTGCTCGCCGCTGGCGCCGCCCCCCTCGCGGCGGCGGCGCTGCTCTACCGCGGGCTGGCCGCCCTGCCCGCGGCTCCGCTGCCCGGCCTGCCGCTGCTGGCCGGGCTCTGGGCCGGCGCGCTGGCCGCCGGCCTGTGGCTGGGCCGCCGCGCGCAGCACGCGGCCGGCCGGGGACGCGCCGCCGCGCTTACGCTGGCGGCGCTGGCCTGGACGGCGGGCGGAGCCGCCGTCCTGATGCTCGTGCGCGCGCGGGGGACGGGACCGTCCTCGACGGTCGCCGCGCGCGGACTGATGTACCGCGACGCCCTGCGGTTCGCGGCGGAGGCGCCCTGGCTGGGCCGGGGCGGGGAGACGTGGCGCAGCGCCTATCTCGCTGTCCAGTCCCGCCCCTATGTGGGCAGCCAGGTGCACAGCGGATACCTCGATCTCCTCCTGAACGTCGGAGTGATCGGAGCAGCGGCCGCCGCCATAAGCCTTGCGGCGGCGGGGTGGCTGATCAAGACCCACGCGCGGCGGCTCTTGCCTCCTTTTCTGGTCATCGTCCTGCACGGCGCCGTTGATTTCGATTGGAGCTACGGCCTGTTCTGGCTGCTGCTGTTCTGGCTGCCCGCTCTGGCCCGAGCCGAATCCGCCAGGGCCGGAAGTCTTTCGGGTCGGCGTACATCCGCATGGAGATTGCCTGCAAAGATTCTGCCTGTGGAGCGTACGCTCATACTGATTCCGAAGCATATGCTTACAGATCACTTATCTAGGTTTTCAACCATAGAGCGTATGCCTACTGATCACTTATCCAGCTTTTCAACTTTAGAGCATTTGCCTGCAGATCACCTATCCAGGTTTTCGTCCCCGAAGCGAATGCACCCGATTCCTGCATCTGCCGGGCACTCGCCCGCCGGGGGCGGGCGGAGAAAGAAGTCCCTTAACCTGTACCCGCTTCCCCGAAGGCTGTTTGCCGCCGGAGCCTGCTGTCTACTGCTTACGCTCAGCCTGCTGTCTTTCCGGGCATACCAGGGAGAAGCGCTGTACCGCGCTGCGGCATCGGCCCGCCAGCCGCAGGAGGCGCTTGCGCTGCTGGAACGGTCGCTTGCCTGGAACCCGCTGTCTCCGAAGAGCGTCGTGGCGCTCGCTTCTTTTTATGAGCCGAAGCGGAAGAAGGAGATATTAATGAGCGGTCTGCATTATTCGCCGATGAACCCTACATTAAACTGGGCAATGGCCGAAGCCGTCTCGGAGGAAGGGCCTCCGGGTGAAGCCTTATACTGGCTGCGCCGCAGCCAGCAGCTTGACGTCTTTAATTACGTTAAACGGACAGAAGCCGTAAGACGAATGCTGACGATGGGTGAGCGCTATCTAGCGGAGGGAGACGGGGGAGAAGCGCTGCGCTGCGCGGAAGCGGGGCGGGAACTGCTAAGGCAGTATTTTTTGCTTGCGGCTGGAACAGCGGAAACGACTTGGCATAACGACCGGAATTTCCGGTTTACAGCCGAAGCCCGCTCCCTTCATGAACGAGTGGAAGCCCTGAGGCGGGAGGCCTCAGGGCTAAGGGGACAACGCAGGGTGGCCGAAGCCTATGCTTTTAAACGGCGGTAATCCGCCCATGAATATACATACGGGAATACGACGGCAAGCAGAAGAGCGGCGATCATGGTAAAGGCAAACCATTTTCCCGGAAGAAATGCGCTAATGATAATAATGACGCCCGCTGCTAACCAGAGCACTCCGGTGAGACGATGGGTCCGTCGCCACACTTCGGGGCTGGCCAGTGTCCAGGGCGTCTTCACGCCGAGGAAGTAGTTGTCCTTAACCTGCGGCATATAATTGCCGATGACAATAAAGGCCGCTCCGAGCACGGCGATTGCAATTCTGGAGGTGGGCAAGGAGACGCCAAGCCCGTATAATACGGAAGCGGCAAGCGCGGAGTCGAAGATCAGGGATATGGCCAGACGGATCATCGCATAAGCATTCTCGAATTTGGCGTAGCGTTCTTTTTTCGGATCAAGGGGACGCGTAATCTGCATCAACACCGGCAGCAGAACCCCAAGCCCGCCAAACAGCAAAATTGCCGAGCCCTTACTCTGAAATCCGTCGAATTCTCCCGATATACCGATATGGGACGGGAGCTGCGCGGGCAGCCGGTGATAGTTGACCAGCGCGAAGCCGACCGTAAGCAGACCCACCGCAACGGCAAAAGTGTCCTGCCATTTCCACTTGAAATCTTTCATCGTTTAATCCTCCTAAGATCGGGTGGAAGATTCATCTTCCGGTTTTGCAGATTTTGAATTTCCCCGCTTTGTCTGTTTCCCATTTTTGCCCTGGACGCCGTCTGTCAACTCGAGCAGCCAGCCGAGCACCTCTTCCAGAACGGTGGTATTGAGCGTGTACCGGATGAACTGTCCCTGCCGCTCGTCCTGTACGAGTCCCGCATGCTTGAGGGCGTTCAGGTGATGGGAAATGCTCGGTTTGGACATGTTGAAAAATTCAGCGATTTCCCCGGCGGTTCGATCCTTGTCGCGCAGCAGGCGGATGATTTGCCGGCGTGTGGGGTCGGCCAGTGCTTTAAAGGATTCGTTCATCGTTTTCAATACCCTTTCGATATTTAGATAATTGCTTAAATGTATAATAATTGGTACCGCTCTGCTTTGTCAATCGTTTCCAGCCCTTTCGCCGCCAAACTAGAAGTCGTAAGCATCCCTATGCTAGAATAAGCTAATAGAAACCTACTGCAAAGACAAGGGTGCGAGCGGGGTCCGGGATTGTACATAGGGCGCACGGATAGCATTCCGAAAGTAACGGGAGGAGGAACGAAAGTTGCATGTCATTTCTGATCTGGTCTCGCAGCTGTTCGAATGGATTCAGAGTCTGGGTTACTTCGGTATTATGATTGGACTTATGATTGAAGTCATCCCTAGCGAAATCGTCCTGGCCTACGGCGGTTATTTGGTTCATTTGGGAGAGATTAATTTCTTCGGGGCCGTTCTGTTCGGTACGATAGGCGGGGTTATAGCGCAGATTTTCGTGTATTGGATTGGACGTTACGGAGGCAGGCCGGTGCTGGAACGGTACGGCAAATACATTTTAATCAAAAAGCATCATATCGACCATGCGGAAGCCTGGTTTGAGAAGTACGGCACTGGCGTTATTTTTACAGCGCGGTTTATACCGGTGGTTCGGCACGCCATTTCCGTCCCTGCGGGAATTTCCCGCATGCCGCTCTGGCGGTTCATTATGCTCACAACGCTGGCCGTCATCCCCTGGAGCGTATTGTTTGTTTATCTAGGCATGAGCCTGGGTGAAAATTGGAAGAATATTGACGAAAAAGCCGCTGCGTATACGCATGAAATCATCATCGGCGCCATTGCGCTTATCGTCGTTTATTTTCTGTTCAAGTGGCTCCAATCCAAAAAGAAAAGAGGTAATGCGGCATGAAGCGAAATCTTGCTTCCAAATACGGACAAGGCCTGACTCCCCGTCAATTTGTGGAGGACATGACCAAGAACCAGCAGGCGTTTGAATCATGGTATGAAGCTTTTTCCTGGCAGGACGAGAGCGACCAGGAGTTTTTTGAAAGCCTTAACCACCGCGACGATCTGCGCTCGCTGATTTTGGCCGCCGACTGGTGCGGCGACGTCGTCCGCAATGTGCCTGCGGTATTCCGGATTATGGAAACGGCTGGAATCAAGACGGAAGTGCTTATTCTGGAGGATAATCAGGATGTGATGGACGATTATCTGACTATGGGCGGACGCGCTGTGCCGATTGTCATTATTGCGGATACGGGCGGGCATGTTCTGGGACATTGGGGTCCGCGCCCGCAGCATGTGCAGAAGCTCATGAACGATTTTAAAAGAGAGAATCCGGACCGCGAGGCTTCGGACTACGAAGGCAAAATCGCGGAGGTCCGCAAGGCGATGGGCCAAGCCTACGGGGAAGGAACGGAATATCAGGCAGTGATCGCCAAGGAACTGCGCGAACTGATTTCCGGGTTTTAATGCGATGCTGAACATTCGGAATTTTAGTCTCGGTCCTTTGCAGACCAATGCCTATTTGCTGACGGGAGCGGACGCCGCCAAAGGCATTATTATCGACCCGGGCATGAACCCGGCCCCGCTATTGCGGGCCATTCAGGACATGGAGATCGAAGCGATCCTGCTGACGCATGCGCATTTTGACCATATCGCCGGTGTTGACGAAATTCGCAAGCTGAAGAACTGCCCGGTTTATCTTCATGCCTTGGAGAGCGATTGGCTGACAAGCGCCAAGCTGAACGGCTCGCTTCTATGGCCGAACGTATCGCCGCCTATTACGACGGATCCCGCCGAGTTCGATCTGGACGAGGGACAAACGCTTGAGCTGATAGGGAATACATTCCGGGTCTTTCACACCCCGGGGCATTCTCCGGGAAGCGTAAGCTTTTTGTGCGGAAACGACTTGTTCGCCGGTGATGTGCTCTTCCGGCTGGGTGTCGGGCGGACCGACCTGCCTGGCGGAAGAGAGCGCGATCTGCTGGATTCCATTCAGGGCAAGCTGTTCAAGCTGGATGACGATGTCACTGTATATCCGGGACACGGCCCGCGCACGAGGATCGGCTTTGAGCGGGCGAACAATCCTTATGTGTCTTGACAGAAGATAACGGTGATCGACAAAAAGCGAGAAATAGGCTGGACAAAAGGATACAAACTTGCTACAATCACGTTAATTAAATGTAACATTTACCTAAGCGAAGCACGCAGACTGTGGAATCATCCCGGTTTGCGTTCTTTTTTTGTCTTGGTTCTTGAACAGACGCCGTCAGGCGTTTCTTCTTAGGTAAAGGGTGAACGGAGGAGCTTTTGTTGAAGAGCGGGATACGCTATCTTCTCGATTACGGGGAGTACTACGATATACTCGAATTTGCCGGCGATGAAGAAAAAATGGATAACGGTGAGGGTAAGCATGCAGCGTCAAACGGGCAGGACGGCATCCGGGAAGAAGGGGCAGCCTATGATGACTCTGCGGATGACGGCTCTGCTTCACATAACGATAAATCCGTTTCGCAGATGCCAACTATCCCTTTATTCTGGAGCTTCCCGAGGGGAAGAGGAGTAAGGCAGCCCTGGCGGAGCAGGCTGTGGGAGCACCAGAGAGATCAATTATAATTTTTTCATAAAGCCTTTGAACGATTCGTACGGACCAAACGTATTACATATGAGAAAAAATAAACGGCGGGAGAACCGATGAGCGACGAGGAATCTCAAATCATCCGCAAGGCGCAGCGCGGTGACCGTCTTGCGCTGGCGCAGCTGCTTCAGCATCATTATGCCTTTATTTATAAGTATTTGCTGAAGTTGACGATGGACCCAGCGCTGGCGGAAGATGTCACCCAGGATACGATAGTCAGATGTATGGAAAAGATCGCGTTATACAACGGCTCGTCCTCTTTTTCTTCCTGGATGATTACGATAGCGACCCGGCTGTATATCGACAGGATGAGGCGGCGCAACCGGGAAGAAGAATGGATTCGGCGTGAGCAGGGTATCCGGTCGATCCGCTGGCGGTTCGAAGCCCAAGGCGAAGAGTGGAGCGATGTGCTGGATGCCCTGTCCCGTGTTCCCTTGCCGCAGCGGATAGCGCTTTTGCTCAAGCATTATTACGGTTACAGCTACGGGGAAATAGGCAGGATTTTGGGAATTCCCGAGGGGACGGCCAAGTCGCGCGCGGCGTATGGGCTGCGGCAGCTGCGAGAGGAGTTGAAAGAGGATGACGAAGGATAATACCGGACTGGACAGCGGCAGTAAATGGGGAGAAGCGTCTGACAAGGACGGCCAGACAAAAGCGGCGGAGGAACGCGCATCCTCGGAATTTGCGCTGCCGGAGCTTATAGCGGGATTGGAACGGCTGGACCGCGCATATGCCAAGGAAGCTGCACCGCCTTCGCTTGGCGAGCTTCAGGCCCAGCTTATTGCCGCAGCCGAAAGACATAGGCGCCGCATGCTGAAGGAATGGCTATTGTTCTGGCTTGTCTCCCTGGTTCTTTTGGGGTTCTCGCTGTTGGCGATTACTTCTGCGCCGCCAGTGTACTGGATGGTTCAGGGGCTTATTCCCATCGCAGGAATTATTGCGCTCATAATGCGTCTCGGACGGAAAGGGCGCGGTGAACGGGAATGAAAGAGCATTCCAATCTGCCGCTTTGGGCTTGGGCCGTACTTGCCGTGCTGCTGATGACCCAGGGCGCGCTGTTGTTCCGTGCCGCTCGCGACCTCGGGAGATGGCGCTGGTTCTGGGGATTATGGGGGATGACAACGTTTCCGCTGCCGACGATTCTCTACTTGCTGTTTGTTGTGTTTCCCGAACGCCGCCGGAAACAGAGAGAAATCGCGGAACAGGACAATAAGATCAGAAAATAAACTCCAAGGGTGGAATGCGTAAATGAAGACAATCGATCTGTCATTATTGTGGCCGCTCTTTGCGCTGCAGGCACTGCTGGCCGTGATCGGACTTGTCTCACTGTCCAGGGCGCGCAGTGTGCGCGGACCGAAATGGATGTGGGTATTCATTATTCTGCTTGGTAATCTGCTTGGCAGCCTAGCCTATTTTACGATAGGGAGGAAAGAATAATGCCGCCGCTGCTTCAAGTTTCGGGGCTTCACAAGGTTTTTCACGGGCAGCCTTGCGTGGACGGAATCAGCTTTGATATGGAGTCGGGACGCTGCGTCGCGCTGCTCGGACCTAATGGCGCCGGCAAGACGACCACGCTGCGCATGCTCGCGGGTCTAATGAACCCGAGCCGGGGCAGTATTTTGTTCGAAGGGAAACCGATTGGGGATAGTTACCGCAGGCAGATTGGCTATCTTCCCCAATCCCCTTCTTTCTATAATTGGATGACGGGAGAAGAGTATATCCTTCTTGCCTCAAAGCTCAGCGGCATGGGCAGGAAGGAGTCTGCCGGCCGTGCCGCCGCTGTGCTTGAGCGGATGGGGCTTCAAGACGCTGCAAGGCGCCGGATCGGAGGCTACTCCGGGGGCATGAAGCAGCGTTTAGGGCTTGCGCAGGCGCTCGTCCACGCTCCGCGTCTGCTGCTGCTGGATGAGCCGGTATCGGCGCTTGATCCCATCGGCCGCCGCGAGATTATGGAACTGCTGCGGGAGATCGGCAAGGAGACGAGCGTGATTTTTTCTACACATGTGCTGCATGATGCCGAAGAGGTTTGCGACGACATTATTATGATGAGCCGGGGAAGGATTGCCGAGCACGGAACGCTGTCTTCCCTTAGAGCTAAGTATAACCGGCCGGTTATTACCCTGCGGGTGGAAGAACAGAAGGAAGCCTTGCAGTGGCTGGAGACATTGAGCACCCGTTCTTTCATCCTTGAGAGACGCATGGAAGTTGACGGTACTGTACTTCTAAAGGTCCAGGACATGGAGTCGGCAAGGTCTGTGATTCTCCGGGAAGCGGCGGAACGCGGAATCCCGCTGCTGCGTTTCGAAGCAGGTTCTTTGTCGCTGGAGGATGTATTTATGGAGGCGGTGGGAGGATGAGAAGCGCTTGGATTTTTTACCGGAAAGAAATGCTGGAGATGATCCGCAGCTATAAGGTACTGTGGATACCGGTCGTGTTCATTATCCTTGGCATCATGCAGCCGATTTCGACCTACTATATGCCAGAGATTCTGAAAATGTCAGGTGACGTGCCACAGGGGTTGCTGGAATTGTATAAGATGCCGGTAGCGGGGGAAGTCATGGCTAAGTCGATCGGGCAGTATGGCACAGTCGGACTGCTGGTGCTCGCGCTTTCGGCGATGAACAGCTTTGCCGGCGAGCGGGAGGGAGGAACCGCGGAACTGGTGCTGGCCAGACCGCTGACTCCACTTACAGCCGCATCCGCCAAATGGCTGGCGCAGATGACCCTGCTCGCGCTGTCTTTGGGGCTGGGCGCCGCATGTGCAGGCTATTATACCGTTCAATTAATCGGCGGCCTCTCCTGGAGCGCAGTGCTGGCCGCATCAGCGCTGTATGGATTATGGCTCCTATGCGCGGTCTCGCTTACGCTTCTATTCAGCGCCTGCCTTCGCGCTCCGGCCGCTGCCTTTCTGTCACTCGCAGCGGCCGCGGGTTTGGCGCTGCTGCATACGCTGCTTCCCCGGCCGCTCCACTGGTCGCCCGCCGCTCTGCCGCAGCTGTCCGCAGAGGCGCTTATGCAGCAGGGGAACGCTGCGTCTGCTTGGGTTTTTCCGGTACTGTCGGGCATAGTGCTGATTGTTCTTTGCTTTTTGGGCGCTTCGCTTCTCTTTGGCCGTAATAAACTGCCTCGATTTTAGACCCCGGCTATAAAATGTAACAACTTTTTTTCAATTTCATATTTTTGTGTATATTTTCAATTTTGCGCCGTTTCTTCCTGTAGACAGCTCTATCTTTTTTTAGTAGACTGTGAAAAAGCACAACATGAAAGATATTGGCTCAGGAGGTAGGGCGATGCTGCGTTTAGGAGAAAAGGTTGTCATTGTCGCGGACGCTTTCGAGCAGAATCTTCCTATCGGGGACTATGGGTACGTGATTGCTTACGACCGTAATCCTGATAATGCGTTTGATTATGTCATTCGCATCCCTCAGGCGAACCGGAACTTTTACGTCACGGCGGAAGACGTTGAGACGGAAGCGGATCTGCTGATCGAGGAAGCGGAGAGAACTACGCAAGAGGCATTGATTGATTATGCCCTGTCCACGCACAACGAGAAACTGTTTTACCAATTGATGAACGGTGAGGCTGAGCAGGCGGAAGATGTAGAGACCAGTCCCAAGGAGAACATGTCCCAGTCGGAATTCATCAAGCAGGTGAATCTTCGGGCCTGGATTTAAGGAAAGCCGGCGCAAGCCGGTTTTTTTGTAATATCAGAGAGTCTGAGCTGCATGAGCAAGCTTCCTGGTGTTATAGAAAACTACTGCCAAAGAAGAACTCGGCTAAAGAAGGATTCAGCAGCCTTTTACAAAAGCACCCATCGGTGCTTTTCTTGTTTTCATCCGTTTCCGAGAAGGGTTGCTCTCGTCATCTGCGGGCATAACCGCATTGAATTGTCCACGTTTCTACAATATAATTAGTAACGTTATCCGGGCGCTTTAGCCCTTTAAACAGGAGGGATACCCAAAATGAGCATTACGGTCAAGGATGTGCAGCATGTAGCCCGTCTGGCTCGTCTGCATTTAAGTCCGGAGGAAGAGGCTATGTTTACGGAGCAGATGAACTCCATTTTACAATATGCGGAGAAATTGAGCGGACTTGATACGGAAGGCGTTCAGCCGACGACTCATGTGCTGCATGTCAGCAATGTTATGCGCGAGGATGTCGTAAAGGAGAGCCTTTCGCTTGAGGAAGCACTGCTTAACGCGCCGGAAGAAGAAGACGGACAGTTCAAAGTTCCGGCGGTTTTGGAATAATTTAAATAGGTAGGGAGATGACATTTTGAGCCTGTTTCAATATCGGTTGTCTGAATTACATAATATGCTGCATTCCGCGCAAGTTTCGGTCAGCGAGCTGACTGAGGAATCGCTGTCGGCAATCGCGCGGGTGGACGGCGATGTGCACGCTTTCCTCACCCTTAATGAAGAAGGCGCCCGCGCGGCAGCCCGCGAATTGGATGACAAGCTGGCATCCGGGGCGTCAAGAGGGCTGCTGTTCGGAATGCCTGCCGGCATTAAGGACAATATTGTGACCAAAGGGCTGCGCACGACCTGCGCGAGCCGTTTCCTTGATAATTACCAGCCGATTTATGACGCAACCGTTGCCGCCAAGCTGCGCCAGGCGGACGCCGTGACGATCGGCAAGCTGAATATGGACGAGTTCGCCATGGGCGGCTCGAACGAGAACTCCGCCTACGGGGCGGTCCGCAATCCTTGGGATTTGGAGCGCGTACCGGGCGGCTCCAGCGGCGGCTCCGCTGCGGCGGTGGCTGCGGGCGAAGTATTCTTTGCCCTCGGCTCAGACACCGGCGGCTCGATCCGCCAGCCCGCTTCGTACTGCGGCGTTGTCGGCCTGAAGCCGACCTACGGCCTTGTCTCCCGCTACGGCCTCGTGGCGTTTGCCTCCTCGCTTGACCAGATCGGCCCGCTGACGCGGACCGTTGAGGATTCCGCCTATGTACTGCAGGCGATTGCCGGTTATGACGCCCAGGACTCCACGTCCGCCAAGGTCGATATTCCCGACTATTTGAGCGCTCTTACCGGCGATATCAAAGGCCTTCGCATTGCCGTGCCGAAGGAATACCTGGGCGAAGGCGTCGACGCTTCCGTCCGCGAGACGGTGCTGTCAGCGCTCAAAGTTCTGGAAGAGCTCGGCGCAGTCTGGGAAGAGGTTTCCCTGCCGCATACCGAATATGCGGTAGCGACTTATTATCTGCTTGCTTCCTCGGAGGCTTCCTCCAATCTGGCCCGTTTCGACGGGGTGCGCTACGGCGTGCGTGTTGACGAGGGCGGCAATCTGCTCGATTTGTATCATAATTCGCGCAGCCATGGTTTTGGCCTGGAAGTTAAGCGCCGGATTATGCTTGGAACCTATGCGCTCAGCTCGGGCTATTACGATGCCTACTATTTGAAGGCGCAGAAGGTGCGCACACTGATTAAGCAGGATTTTGACGAAGTATTTAAGAAGTACGACGTGGTAATTGGACCGACCGCCCCGACGACGGCGTTCAAGCTCGGCTCACAGACCGAGGACCCGCTTACCATGTATTTGAACGATATTTTGACCATTCCGGTCAATCTGGCCGGCATCCCTGCCGTCAGCATTCCTTGCGGTTTTGCCGAAGGACTGCCTGTCGGGCTGCAGATTATCGGCAAAGAATTCGATGAGAGTACGGTGCTGCGCGTCGCGCACGCCTATGAACAGCATACCGATTACCATAAGCAGCGTCCGCAGCTGTAAACGGTCGATAAGGAGGGAAAGAGATTATCATGCCATCATCCAAGTATGAAACAGTCATTGGACTGGAGGTTCACGTCGAGCTTCACACGAAGTCCAAAATTTTCTGCGGCTGCTCCACGGAATTCGGCGCGCCGCCCAATACGCATACCTGTCCCGTCTGTCTGGGACATCCCGGCGTACTGCCCGTATTAAACCGCCAGGCGGTGGATTATGCAATGAAAGCCGCCATGGCGCTGAACTGCACGATCGGCGACGTCAGCAAGTTTGACCGCAAGAACTATTTTTATCCCGATTCGCCGAAGGCTTACCAGATTTCGCAGTATGACCAGCCGATCGGCTTGAACGGATGGATCGATATCGAAGTGAACGGCGAAACGAAGCGAATCGGCATTACCCGGCTGCATCTGGAAGAGGATGCCAGCAAGCTTACGCATGTGGATGGCGGTTTCGGCACGCTCATCGACTTCAACCGGGTAGGGACTCCGCTGATTGAAATCGTCTCCGAGCCGGATCTTCGCTCCCCTGAAGAAGCCCGCGCCTATCTGGAGAAGATGCGGGCGATTATGCAGTACTGCGACGTTTCCGACGTTAAGATGGAAGAAGGCTCTATGCGCTGCGATGCGAACATCAGCCTGCGCCCCTTCGGCCAGAAGGAATTCGGCATCCGAGCCGAGCTGAAGAACATGAACTCCTTCCGCGGCGTGCTGCGCGGTCTGGAGTATGAAGAGTACCGCCAGGCGGATATTCTCGATGGAGGCGGCGAAGTCGTGCAGGAAACCCGCCGCTGGGATGACGCCCAGGGCAAGACTTTTTCCATGCGCGGCAAGGAAGAAGCCCATGACTACCGGTATTTTCCCGATCCGGACCTGATTGTGCTGCATCTTGATGACGCTTGGAAAGAAGCCATCCGTTCTTCCATTCCCGAGCTTCCGGATGCGCGGCGGGTTCGCTATAGCGAGGAGTATGGTCTGCCCGCTTACGACGCCGGAGTAATCACCGCATCCAAACCGGTCGCCGACTTCTTTGAAGGAAGCTTGAATTTCACCAGCGATGCCAAGGCCGTCGCCAACTGGATTATGGGCGATCTGCTCGCTTACCTGAACGGAAACAACCTGGAACTGTCTCAGGTTAAGATTACGCCGCAGGGACTCGGCGAAATGATTGGGCTTATCGCCAAGGGAACCATCAGCAGCAAGATTGCCAAAACCGTATTCAAAGAAATGCTCGAAACCGGCAAGCTTCCGGCACAGATTGTGGAAGAGAAGGGGCTTGTACAGATCAGCGACGAAGGCGCGATCAAGGGAATCGTGGAAGCAGTCGTGGCAGCCAACCCGCAATCCGTGGAGGACTACAAGGCAGGCAAGCAGAAAGCGATCGGCTTCCTTGTGGGTCAAGTCATGAAGGAAAGCAAAGGCAAGGCGAATCCGGGGCTTGTCAACAAGCTTTTGGCTGAAGTGTTGAACGGTTGACATAAGATACAATAAATGGGTAATTAATACTGAGGGCTTGTCGGCAGCGGCAGGCCTTCAGCAATATAAGGAGATACCCGGTATGAGCAAAATAGTGAAGCTGGACCTGCAGGACGAGGGGACGCTTAGTGACCTGTGGAGCCTTCAGCATAAAGCCTACCGCCTGGAAGCACAGTTGATCGGCTTTAATTCCATTCCTCCGCTGCTTGAGACGCGGGATACACTCAGAAATTGCGGCGAGGATTTTTACGGCTGCCTGAGTGAAGACGGGGGACTGTCGGGCGCCGTAGCCACGGAAGAAGAGCGTCCGGACAGCTTAACGATTACACGTATGATGGTCAGTCCAGATCATTTCCGTAAAGGAATTGCCGGTCGGCTGCTGGAGCATGTATTTGCGCTTTATCCGGATAAGGAGCGTTTTATTGTGTCGACGGGCAAAAAGAACGCGCCGGCGGTATCTTTATACCGCAAGCATGGCTTTATTCCCATAACTTCCTCGGAAGTAGCCCCCGGTGTCGAACTGATCGAATTTAACAGGAGCGGCAAACGTTGATTCGGCGAAATTACACGAGAAAGGAGAAGGCCCGAATGAAAAATGAACCCCGTATGACGTTGTCCGCGAAGGAGCAGGAAAGTTATTCTGTAATGGAACGCGGTGATAAGCAGCTTGTCACTGTGGAAGAGAGCGGCGGCGCAGAAGTCATTCCTCCCCGCAAAAAGCAGCGTCCCGTTAAGCGCAAGTTCATAGCCGGTCTGCTGGCAGCCATGGTCCCCGGGACCGGTCATTTGTATTTGGGCCTTCTTCGGAAAGGGATTTCCTTTCCTTTTGTGATTGTGCTGGATATAGCGGCGCTGCTGTATTTTTCTTCCATCGGCATGCAGATCAATGTGCCTCTTCTTATTTTGCTTGCTCTGTTTATTCCGGCTGTCTATTTCTATAATGTATATGATGCTCTGCAATCGGCGGACAGGATGATTCGTCTTCGCAAAATGCCTGGGGCTGCGGATACCGCCATGGATTCCGTTCAGGAGCAGCGCCGGCGTTTCATCAGCGAACCGGGAATCTCATTTGGTCTGCTCCTGCTGCTCGGAGGAATAATGCTGTTCTTTTTCCGGCAAAGACCGGTCTGGCTGAGGTACTTTATCGAGCATCAGGCAGGCGCGGCCGTGGGAATTCTCTTGATCGCGGGAGGAGTGTTCCTTGCAGCGAGGGAGATTGGTATAAAAATGTTCCGCAGGCGGCATGAAGACCGGATCGGACGCTATACCGCTTCCTTCCTGCTGATAGGAGTCGGCATTTTACTGTTCCGGGACTGGCAATGGGGAACCGACCATATGCTGCTGCTGCTGAAATGGTGGCCGGCTCTTCCTGTATTGTGGGGTTTGGAGTACCTGTCTAATTTCTTTATTTCGCGGCGTCCCGGCAAAGCCGTAACCGGTCCAAGATTCCGTCTGGATTTTCGGGGTCTTCTGCCTGCTGTCCTGCTTGGCGCAAGCGTGTTTATCGTCTCGGAGCAGGAGCATTACCTGCATCTGTGGAATAAGGTCAGCCTCAATTTGACGGCTGCCGCCGTTGACTACGGGGAGGCGAAAGGCAGCAAATTTCAGAAGCCTGTGCTGACGGTTCCGGTGGAATTGCGATCCGCCAAGCTTGCCATTGACGCGATCAACGGGGATATCGTTGTGCACCGAAGTCCGATTGATCAGATAGAGGTTACATCTACTGTGTGGGTTGACCAGTTGGAAGGGGCAAGAGCGGAAGCCATCTCGGATCAATCGTTCATTGAAGTTACCGAAGGGCCCACCATAAAGCTGACGACCAAGGGTAAAGCTTATGGTGAATCGGGCAAGCGCCAGCCGCGCATCGATTTGGATATTTCCCTTCCGGACAACCGCCGTTTCAATCTGGATATCAGAACAATGAATGGCGGTATTACGCTGCAAAATACAGAGGCGATCCAGGACATTTCACTTGAAACCGGCAACGGACCGATCATTTTGCATAAGGTCTTCGGCAGTATCAAAGGGAAGACCTACAATGGAGAAGTAAAAGTCAGAGAAATTGAGGGCGATGTGGACCTTTCCACAAACGGGGGCGATATGCGGGCTTGGGACGTTACGGGGTCTTTGAAGCTTTCAACGGCAGTCGGCAATATCAGTGCTGATCGCAGCCGAACCGATATCGACGTCTCCACCAAGAACGGCAATGTGGTGGTGAATGAGGCCAGATCGTCACTTAACGCTCAGTCTCTAAATGGAATTATTGACGTCCGTTCTCCTTATGTACAGGGTGACTGGAATATTTACAGCGCGGTTGGCGATATCAATCTCCACCTGCCTGCAGAAGGGAGCTATTCCTTGAAGGGTTCCAGCAGCTATGGCGACATCATTTCGGACATACCGGGGCTCGTCATCGACAAAAAAACGATCTCCGGCAAAGTGGGTATGGGTGAATATAAGGTGGAGGTTGAAGGGAACAGCAACTTAAATGTGATAGAAAATTGAACAAACTAATTTTTATTAAATAATAATCAATATAATTAACTGACTGCGTTGACAATATTGAAAGGTCGGTCTTACAATAAATACAAGAGCGTTTACTTAATACAAGATCGACATGTAAAGGCGGTGACAGGGATGGGAAGCGGCGTACAGCACGCATTGGAACAATTGAAAACAACCGGTGTCCGTATTACGCCTCAGCGTCATGCGATTTTAACTTATTTGATGGAATCGATGAATCATCCTACCGCAGACGAGATCTATCGTGCACTGGAGCCGAAGTTTCCGAGCATGAGCGTGGCAACCGTGTACAATAACTTGAAAATGTTCATGGAAGCCGGAATGGTTCGCGAACTGACCTATGGCGACAATTCCAGCCGCTTTGATGCTAATGTAACCGATCATTACCATATCATATGCCAGGATTGCGGCAAAATCGAGGATTTTAGTTACCCGGCGCTGCATGAGGTCGAACGCCAGGCGGAATTAACTACCGGCTTCATAGTGAACGGTTTGCGTATGGAACTTTACGGTATTTGCAGCTGCTGTGCGGGCAAGCGGCATTGATGTTGAATGATAACTTAATAATGCATAGCGTAAGACTCCGCCGTCTTGGAAGGCAGGAGACTCTTTTGCCAAAAAGTAACGAGAACGTGCGGGGTCCGAAAAAACAGCGGATAACTCACGTTTTCTTTTTTTAAAATATAAAATTTATAAGTTTCACGCTTTCAATGGCCTTATATTTCGACGAGAAACGTACTTGCGTCCTTCAAGGACGCCATTAGGCGTTTCTTCTTGGCAGCATTTTCCTCACTTTAAATTCAGCAGAGTATGGAGGATCTATTTTGAACAGAAGACAGAAGCATGGACACGGACGCGCCGTTAGGCGAAGCGGTGTTCTTCGCAGACTTGCAGGATTGTTAATCATTGCGGCAGCGGCATATGCGTTAATCTTTTATATACTGCCAAATCCCCTTCACGTCGATCCGGAGTGGAAAGGAACGGACAAGCCTATTTTCGTCAAGGGCCAATATACCGGATTTTCCGCTTCCGGAACCGGGGATAACTTGCTGCTGCCTCTTCCGATTTTGGAGAAAGCGGTAGATCCCTCTATCCGGTACGAATCCGGGACAAAGTCGGTCATTCTTTCAACGGACAGCAAGCTTTTATATATGCAGGCAGACAAGACGGCGGCCAGCCTTAACAATAAGCCGATTCAGCTTAGGCTGGCTCCCGAAGAACGGGATGGAGTCACCTATTTGCCGGCCGAACCGCTTAAAAGCTTATATGGCCTCGATGTGCAGGAGAACGCGGATACGGGAGCGGTTCTGTTAATGGCCGCCGGTGAGACGTTCCCACTCGGAGAAGTGAAGGAAGATAAGGCCGTGCTGCGTACCGAGGCGACGATTCACGCGCCCATCCTAGCCAACATGACGCCCGGGACGAAGCTAAGAATCTGGAGCCGACACGGGGAGTGGCTGTACGCTCAAATGAATAACGGTTTTGCCGGTTATGTGAAGGCGGCGGGTATTGCGGAGACCGGAATCAAGACGGTGGAGAAGACAACATCCGAACCAACCCGGGCGGAGCGCAGTTGGGACGGCAAAGCCGTGAGCTTAACCTGGGAAGCCGTGTACGACCGAAATCCGAACCCTGGTTCCATCGGCAAGCTGAACGGCGTTAATGTCGTGAGTCCTACATGGTTCAAAATTGTGGATGGCGAAGGAAACGTACGCAGCCAGGCAGATCAGGCTTATGTGAAATGGGCACACGATCAAGGGATGGAAGTATGGGGACTTCTAAGTAATGATTTCGATCCCGACTTAACCACACAAGCGTTGTCCACCTATGAAAAACGGATGAGAACGATCGTACAAATGCTGGAATACTGCGATCTTTATAATCTGGACGGCGTTAATATCGATTTTGAAAATGTATATACCAAGGATGGCGGTAATGTAACGCAATTTATGCGCGAGCTGAAGCCGATGGCCCAAGCGAAAAATCTCATTCTATCCATCGACGTCACTCCCAAATCGAACAGCGAAATGTGGTCGCTCTTTCTCGACCGGCGCTCGCTGGGAACATTGGCCGATTTTATGATCGTGATGGCTTATGATGAGCACTGGGCTTCCAGCCCTGAGGCTGGTTCGGTCGCATCGCTCTCCTGGTCGCGGAACTCGGTAGAGCGCATTCTTGAAGAAGATGCAGTGCCGGCGAAGAAGCTTGTTTTGGGCGTTCCGCTGTATACCCGCATTTGGACAGAAAAAAAGGCTGCAGGAAAGACGGAAGTAAGCTCCAAGGCGGTTAGCATGGACGCCGTTGCGGATATTATCCGCTCCAAGAAGCTGACACCCGTATTTTTCGAAAATGCCGGACAAAACTATGTGGAGTACAAGGAAGACGGAGTTCTCCGCAAAATATGGATTGAAGACAAGGTGTCGCTGCAGTCGAGAGTGAAGCTGGCCAAGTCTTTGAACCTGGGAGGTATTGCGACCTGGAACCGCAGCTTTGCGGGAGTTGGGGCATGGGAAGCGCTGAGCGGAATTCATCAATAATAATGCAAATGACAAAAGAGGCTTCCCTGAGTGGGGGCCTCTTTTTCTGTTACAGCCGGTTCTGACTCTACCGCTGCTTTTGTTTCCTTACGCTTCAGATTCGGGGATTATTGCTTAAGTTGTTCGTTTTTTAGCTGTTCGGAGGTTATGGTCGCCTGCTGCGGGTCCAAGGTAAGAATCGTATGACAGAACATGCAGCGATCCGTTTTTCCGAGCATTTTGGTCAGTTTGCCGCATTCCGGGCATTCAATCTGAACGGCGCTTGTAGACAGCATGCCTGCCCAAAAATAAATTGCAAGACTAGCCATCATGGAAACCAAGCCAATCACAAGCCCGAATGCCGCGAAAATTTTGCCCGTCTGACCCCAAAATACAATACCGGCTGTTCCCAGTATCATGAGCCCCATTCCGAACATGGTCAACAGCAGGCCCCATGTGCGAAAAGCGTTAATCTTGGCGGATTTAAAGGTCATGAGTCATTTCTCCCAGCTAAAATATAGTTCGGTCGTCCGGAAGGAACTAACATGGAAATGTAGAATAATTAGATTATAAGATAAGAGAATTATAACTGAATTGACGCAAAATCGCCAAATTTGATGGAGGACGATAATGGAATTATCCAATCTGACATTATTAAATGGAGATATTTTTGACGCGAACGCCCTTGGAGCGATTGCTTTGGACTCCCAAGGCAAGGCCCCTTTTCAGAGCGCCCTTCTTCATGAGTTCGATAGGGTTGTAATGCTTCTGCACGAGGATAGGGAAGAGAACCAGCTTGTTGGCAACATGATTGCAGGCGAATTGCGGACCCAGACTCTTAGAGTTGGGCTTTCGATATTGCAGCGCTCCATTATAACAGGAGGCAATAACGAGCTTATTACCTGTCTGCTGGAAGGAGATATTATTTGGGACCCTCAGGAAGTTCTGGAGCAGCTTCGCGCAGAGGTGAATTCCTTTGAGCAGCCGCTAAGAGAGCGGATACTGTTTATAGAGTTTGCCCGGTTTCTGCACATGTATGTGAAGTCGAAACGTTACTTGCAGGCCGGTTGTATAATGGATTCGTACAATTGTATTCTAATGGCTCTGTATCATTGGGCACGAATGGAGGTCGGCGAGGCTGGCCACTATCCGACACCAGCGGTATGGGAGCAGGTGAAGAGTCTGAACAACTCGGTCTATAAGCTGTACGAGGAATTGACAATCAGCGGCGAAACGATGGATCAGAGAATTCAGCTTGTTCAGCTTGCTTGTGAGTTCTCCCTTGTGTCCAAAATGGGCGATTGCTGCAAATGGTTCCTTGACCTCCTGGAGGAGCGGAAGGGACCGTGGAGCATAGAGGAGCTTCTCGAACTTTCTGAATTAAAATATGTAGAAGCGGAACTGCCGTTTGTTCTTCGCAAGCTGGCATCCCGATCACTGATTCGGGAAATTGCGTCGTGGAGCGACGCGGGCGGCGGGTATCGGGTGCGATATACTTTATAGTCCAATTGTCTAATTTTAAATATCGAGCTTGTTTATGAACTTGAGAGGCGTAGCGCTCTCTTTTTTTATTTTATTAAGGAAATGGGGGAGGATGACAACAATATTTATAGTTGACTGCCTGGTCGTTCATGTGATACATTATAACTCGTCCCTCGGGAGTGAACAGCGATAAAACGTTCACAGAGGCAACCGAAATAAAATTGATTCAAAAAAAAGGTTGACTAATTCGAGGGAAACGTGATATATTATAAAGGTCGCCGCGTGAGACACGGTGATGAACTGAGAGAGACATTGATCTTTGAAAACTGAACAACGAGTGAGTGGGGATTCGCTTCTAGCGAGTTCCAAAAGAGATGGATTTCACAGCGTGGTTCACGCTTTGGAAAGACCATCATGAGAATGTAAATTCTCGTCAGATGTTTCAACATGAGCTAATCGCTCTATCGATAGACTTTTCGGATGGTTATTTTCTCGGAGTGATTTGAGGAAGTGACCGCACGAAAAAACCTTATTGGAGAGTTTGATCCTGGCTCAGGACGAACGCTGGCGGCGTGCCTAATACATGCAAGTCGAGCGGATGTTATCGAAAGCTTGCTTTCGATAACATTAGCGGCGGACGGGTGAGTAACACGTAGGCAACCTGCCCCTTGAACTGGGATAACTACCGGAAACGGTAGCTAATACCGGATAATTCCTCTTGGCACCTGCTGGGAGGCTGAAAGGCGGAGCAATCTGCTGTCAAGGGATGGGCCTGCGGCGCATTAGCTAGTTGGTGGGGTAACGGCTCACCAAGGCGACGATGCGTAGCCGACCTGAGAGGGTGAACGGCCACACTGGGACTGAGACACGGCCCAGACTCCTACGGGAGGCAGCAGTAGGGAATCTTCCGCAATGGGCGAAAGCCTGACGGAGCAACGCCGCGTGAGTGATGAAGGTTTTCGGATCGTAAAGCTCTGTTGCCAGGGAAGAACGTCTTGTAGAGTAACTGCTACAAGAGTGACGGTACCTGAGAAGAAAGCCCCGGCTAACTACGTGCCAGCAGCCGCGGTAATACGTAGGGGGCAAGCGTTGTCCGGAATTATTGGGCGTAAAGCGCGCGCAGGCGGCTGTTTAAGTCTGGTGTTTAAACCATGGGCTCAACCTGTGGTCGCACTGGAAACTGGGCAGCTTGAGTGCAGAAGAGGAAAGTGGAATTCCACGTGTAGCGGTGAAATGCGTAGAGATGTGGAGGAACACCAGTGGCGAAGGCGACTTTCTGGGCTGTAACTGACGCTGAGGCGCGAAAGCGTGGGGAGCAAACAGGATTAGATACCCTGGTAGTCCACGCCGTAAACGATGAGTGCTAGGTGTTAGGGGTTTCGATACCCTTGGTGCCGAAGTTAACACAGTAAGCACTCCGCCTGGGGAGTACGGTCGCAAGACTGAAACTCAAAGGAATTGACGGGGACCCGCACAAGCAGTGGAGTATGTGGTTTAATTCGAAGCAACGCGAAGAACCTTACCAGGTCTTGACATCCCTCTGAATCGCCTAGAGATAGGCGCGGCCTTCGGGACAGAGGAGACAGGTGGTGCATGGTTGTCGTCAGCTCGTGTCGTGAGATGTTGGGTTAAGTCCCGCAACGAGCGCAACCCTTGACTTTAGTTGCCAGCAGGTGAAGCTGGGCACTCTAGAGTGACTGCCGGTGACAAACCGGAGGAAGGTGGGGATGACGTCAAATCATCATGCCCCTTATGACCTGGGCTACACACGTACTACAATGGCCGGTACAACGGGAAGCGAAGCCGCGAGGCGGAGCCAATCTTATAAAGCCGGTCTCAGTTCGGATTGCAGGCTGCAACTCGCCTGCATGAAGTCGGAATTGCTAGTAATCGCGGATCAGCATGCCGCGGTGAATACGTTCCCGGGTCTTGTACACACCGCCCGTCACACCACGAGAGTTTACAACACCCGAAGTCGGTGGGGTAACCCGCAAGGGAGCCAGCCGCCGAAGGTGGGGTAGATGATTGGGGTGAAGTCGTAACAAGGTAGCCGTATCGGAAGGTGCGGCTGGATCACCTCCTTTCTATGGAGAATCGTTTCCCGCAGCGGAAACATTCAAATCGGAAGCTTAGCTTCCAAAACTCAGGTTTAGGCCTGTTGCTCACTCGTTGCTCAGTTTTGAGAGCTCAAACTCTCAAAAGCAAGAACTTGATCCTTGAAAACTGGATACCGAAACGAAAATTGCGTTTTAGAACATCTTTTAGCTGAGCTTGTGTCAAGCGATTGAACAAGTGAAGGAAAAGTGCTTAGTTGGTTAAGCTAGTAAGAGCACACGGAGGATGCCTAGGCGCCAGGAGCCGAAGAAGGACGTGGCGAACAACGAAAAGGCCTCGGGGAGCTGTAAGCAAGCGTGGATCCGGGGGTGTCCGAATGGGGAAACCCGGCTGTGGTAATGCACAGTCACTTCTCTCTGAATTCATAGGAGAGTTAGAGGCAGACCAGGGGAACTGAAACATCTAAGTACCCTGAGGAAGAGAAAACAAGAGTGATTCCGTCAGTAGCGGCGAGCGAACGCGGAACAGCCTAAACCGAAGAGCTTGCTCTTTGGGGTTGTGGGACGTCTCACATGGAGTTACAAAGGAATAGGATAGGTGAAGAGGTCTGGAAAGGCCCGCGATAGAGGTAAAAGCCCTGTAGCCCAAATTCTGTTCCCTCCGAGACGGATCCCGAGTAGTGCGGGGCACGTGAAACCCCGTATGAATCCGGCAGGACCATCTGCCAAGGCTAAATACTCCCTGGCGACCGATAGTGAAACAGTACCGTGAGGGAAAGGTGAAAAGCACCCCGGAAGGGGAGTGAAACAGTACCTGAAACCGTGTGCTTACAAGAAGTCAGAGCCCATTTTAGGGGTGATGGCGTGCCTTTTGTAGAATGAACCGGCGAGTTACGTTTAACGTGCAAGGTTAAGGCGAGAAGCCGGAGCCGCAGCGAAAGCGAGTCTGAATAGGGCGACTAAGTACGTGGGCGTAGACCCGAAACCGTGTGATCTACCCCTGTCCAGGGTGAAGGTGCGGTAACACGCACTGGAGGCCCGAACCCACGCACGTTGAAAAGTGCGGGGATGAGGTGGGGGTAGCGGAGAAATTCCAATCGAACTCGGAGATAGCTGGTTCTCCCCGAAATAGCTTTAGGGCTAGCCTCGGATTTGAAGTCGTGGAGGTAGAGCACTGATTGGGTGCGGGGCCCGCAAGGGTTACCAAGCTCAGTCAAACTCCGAATGCCATGGACTTGCGTCCGGGAGTCAGACAGTGAGTGCTAAGATCCATTGTCAAAAGGGAAACAGCCCAGACCATCAGCTAAGGTCCCCAAGTGTGTGTTTAGTGGGAAAGGATGTGGAGTTGCACAGACAACCAGGATGTTGGCTTAGAAGCAGCCACCATTGAAAGAGTGCGTAATAGCTCACTGGTCGAGTGACTCTGCGCCGAAAATGTAACGGGGCTAAACACACCACCGAAGCTATGGCTTGATGCTTTGCATCAGGGGTAGGGGAGCGTTGTATGCGGGTTGAAGGTTGACTGTAAGGACAGCTGGACTGCATACAAGTGAGAATGCCGGTATGAGTAACGAAAAGATCAGTGAGAATCTGATCCGCCGAAAGCCCAAGGTTTCCTGAGGAAGGCTCGTCCGCTCAGGGTAAGTCGGGACCTAAGGCGAGGCCGACAGGCGTAGTCGAAGGACAACAGGTTGATATTCCTGTACCACCATAATCCGTTATGAGCAATGGGGGGACGCAGGAGGGTAGTGACGCGGACTGATGGATGTCCGTCCAAGCAGCGAGGCTGGTGTATAGGCAAATCCGTACACCATAAGGCTGGGCTGTGATGGGGAGCGAAAATTGTAGTAGCGAAGGTCATGATCTCACACTGCCAAGAAAAGCCTCTAGCCAGGAGAAGGTGCCCGTACCGCAAACCGACACAGGTAGGCGAGAAGAGAATTCTAAGGCGCGCGGAAGAACTCTCGTTAAGGAACTCGGCAAAATGACCCCGTAACTTCGGGAGAAGGGGTGCCTCGGTAGGGTGAATAGCCCGAGGGGGCCGCAGTGAAAAGGCCCAAGCGACTGTTTAGCAAAAACACAGGTCTGTGCGAAGCCGCAAGGCGAAGTATACGGGCTGACGCCTGCCCGGTGCTGGAAGGTTAAGGGGAGCGGTTAGGAGCAATCCGAAGCTGTGAACCGAAGCCCCAGTAAACGGCGGCCGTAACTATAACGGTCCTAAGGTAGCGAAATTCCTTGTCAGGTAAATTCTGACCCGCACGAATGGCGTAACGACTTGGGCGCTGTCTCAACGAGAGATCCGGTGAAATTTTAATACCTGTGAAGATGCAGGTTACCCGCGACAAGACGGAAAGACCCCATGGAGCTTTACTGCAGCTTGATATTGAACTTGGGTACGATCTGTACAGGATAGGTGGGAGCCTTGGAAGCCGGAGCGCCAGCTTCGGTGGAGGCATCGTTGGGATACCACCCTGATCGTATCTAGGTTCTAACCTGGTACCCTAAGCGGGTACGGGGACCGTGTCAGGCGGGCAGTTTGACTGGGGCGGTCGCCTCCTAAAGTGTAACGGAGGCGTCCCAAGGTTCCCTCAGAATGGTTGGAAATCATTCGAAGAGTGCAAAGGCAGAAGGGAGCTTGACTGCGAGACCTACAAGTCGAGCAGGGACGAAAGTCGGGCTTAGTGATCCGGTGGTACCGCATGGAAGGGCCATCGCTCAACGGATAAAAGCTACCCTGGGGATAACAGGCTTATCTCCCCCAAGAGTCCACATCGACGGGGAGGTTTGGCACCTCGATGTCGGCTCATCGCATCCTGGGGCTGAAGTAGGTCCCAAGGGTTGGGCTGTTCGCCCATTAAAGCGGTACGCGAGCTGGGTTCAGAACGTCGTGAGACAGTTCGGTCCCTATCTGTCGTGGGCGTAGGAAATTTGAGAGGAGCTGTCCTTAGTACGAGAGGACCGGGATGGACGTACCGCTGGTGCACCAGTTGTTCCGCCAGGAGCATGGCTGGGTAGCTACGTACGGACGGGATAAGCGCTGAAAGCATCTAAGCGTGAAGCCCCCCTCAAGATGAGATTTCCCAAGTTAGTAAGACCCCTTGAAGACGACGAGGTAGATAGGTTGGAGGTGGAAGTGCTGCAAAGCATGGAGCTGACCAATACTAATCGGTCGAGGGCTTATCCAAAATAACGCAATCTTTCGTTTCGATCCAGTTTTCAGGCGATCAAGCCTGAATTGAATATTGTTCCCTGATAGCTCAGTTGGTAGAGCACTCGACTGTTAATCGAGTTGTCACAGGTTCGAGTCCTGTTCGGGGAGCCATTATGGAGAGGTGTCCGAGTTGGCCGAAGGAGCACGATTGGAAATCGTGTAGGCGTCAAAAGCGTCTCGAGGGTTCGAATCCCTCTCTCTCCGCCATCATTTTAATGAGGCCCGTTGGTCAAGGGGTTAAGACACCTCCCTTTCACGGAGGTAACAGGGGTTCGAATCCCCTACGGGTCACCATATCTTTACTTGATTTCATGTTGTAGAATTTGATAAGATAACAATTGTTATTTTGGAGGCTTAGCTCAGCTGGGAGAGCATCTGCCTTACAAGCAGAGGGTCGGGGGTTCGATCCCCTCAGCCTCCACCATCTATACAACATTTAAATAGATATATTACTGACGCGGGGTGGAGCAGCCCGGTAGCTCGTCGGGCTCATAACCCGAAGGCCGCAGGTTCAAATCCTGCCCCCGCAACCAAATCTTCTTATCAAAGAAGTGCCTCGTGGAACCGTGGTGTAGAGGCCTAACATGCCTGCCTGTCACGCAGGAGATCGCGGGTTCGAATCCCGTCGGTTCCGCCATTTTATGAATCTCAATGTTTGGCTCGGTAGCTCAGTCGGTAGAGCAGAGGACTGAAAATCCTCGTGTCGGCGGTTCGATTCCGTCCCGAGCCACCATGAGTATAATAATTGAATAGGCCGGTGTAGCTCAACTGGTAGAGCAACTGACTTGTAATCAGTAGGTTGGGGGTTCAAGTCCTCTCGCCGGCACCATTTTCTTGGAGGATTAGCGAAGTGGCCAAACGCAGCAGACTGTAAATCTGTTCTCTTACGAGTTCGGTGGTTCGAATCCATCATCCTCCACCAGTTTAGGGGCATAGTTTAAAGGTAGAACAGCGGTCTCCAAAACCGTTAGTGTGGGTTCAATTCCTGCTGCCCCTGCCAATGTAATTTAGCATTCCTTACCATATGGCGGTCGTGGCGAAGGGGTTAACGCACCGGATTGTGGCTCCGGCATTCGTGGGTTCAAGTCCCATCGATCGCCCCATATTTTCAATTTGGAATGCATTGGGGATTAGCCAAGCGGTAAGGCAACGGACTTTGACTCCGTCACGCATAGGTTCGAATCCTATATCCCCAGCCATTTCGCGGACGTGGCTCAGCGGTAGAGCATCGCCTTGCCAAGGCGAGGGTCGCGGGTTCGATTCCCGTCGTCCGCTCCATCTTAATACGGCGCCATAGCCAAGTGGTAAGGCACAGCTCTGCAAAAGCTCTATCCCCAGTTCGAATCTGGGTGGCGCCTCCATTGCTTTTAATAAGCATATGTTAATTTGTTCTGCGCCGGTGTGGCGGAACTGGCAGACGCGCGCGACTCAAAATCGAGTTCGCAAGTCGAAGATTTACCCGCTAAAGCCTTGATATTACTGGTTTTCTTGATTCAATGGTTTTAAGTTCTCTCCTGTAGTTCTCTCCTTTTTCTTGAGAGGCAATGGAGACCATTATTTTGCCGGTGTGGCGGAATGGCAGACGCGGCGGACTCAAAATCCGCTCCTTGCAAGAGGGTGGGGGTTCGAGTCCCTTCACCGGCACTAACAGAGCAGATTTGTAAAATTGCCTTGAGCAGTTTTATGAATCTGCTTTTATATTTTTATAGCCTTATTCATGGTTGCGGCTGAATTAATTTTGGAACTAAACTCAAGGTGTGAATATGTGTTTGCGGTTGTAGAGTAATCACTATGGTCCAACCATTCTTGAACTTCTTTCATACTGACACCGTTGGCTAAAAACAGGGTGGCACAGCTGTGGCGAAGATCGCTTCCGCTTAGTCGCTTCTGGTGTTAGCAGACACAAGAGGAACGTACTTGAAACAGGACGTATAAAGTTGTCAAAGATCACGATGGCTGTAAGGAGAAAGACGCTTCATGAGCGCCCGTTTGTTCCTCCTATATAGTAAATGGGAAGATGTCACCTAAAAAGCAACCATCCCGATAAATTTCTTGATTCGTGAAAAAAATTACAAGCCGTGCGTTGAGAAATGTTCTCCACTAAGCACGGCTTGATACTCTCTTCAGAAGTAACGGTTAAGATCGAAACGGCGAACGGCCAGGATGAATGCGATCATCAATTGTTGTTTGCAATCTTCAAGCATCTACTTGTATCAGGATGAGACAGCGATTCCGAATTCCCTTTGAGGTTCCGTTCGCATAAAGAAGGTGAATTTCGTATTTTTTCATTTGATCACCTTCCCATTTTCTTCTATATAGAGAGGGTGAAACTAAAACATTTTACGGTCAATGAACTAGTGCGCTGACCGATCCAAATATAAGGTTTGTTTGGGGCTATAAACTGAGCAGCACGTACAAATCGCCTCATTCATATTTGAAATTTGATGCGGTCAAGGTACTAGGGTGGGGATTGGAAATAAAACCAAGATTCCTTCCGTTTTCAATTGGAATCAGAGAAACATGCCGCCGGAAGCCTCAATACGCTGCGCATTCACCCAGCTCATATCGGAAGTACATAAGGAAGCGACAACTCCGCCGATATCGTCGGCTTCTCCGACCCTGCCTAACGCCGTTTGCGAGCCGAAAAAATCCCTCGCCTCCTGATTTTCCTTCAATGCGCCCCCGCGAAAATCCGTAACGATCGCTCCGGGGGCGACCGTGTTGACTCGAATGCCTCTGTGTCCCCATTCTTTGGCCATATACTTCGTCAATATTTCGATTGCGCCTTTCATGGCTGCATAAGCTCCGTAGCCTTCAAGCGCAAAACGGGTCAGGCCCGTGGAAAGGTTAACAATCCCTCCGTTATCGGAAATGCGGGAAATCAACTTCTGTGTCAGGAAAAATACACCCTTGAAGTGCACGTTCATCAAGCTGTCGAATTGTTCCTCTGTTGTGTTCGCAAGCGGCGCGGTCAGCCCGAATCCCGCATTGTTGATCAGAAAGTCGAAATGCTCTTGATTCCATTTTTTTTTAAGCACGGTTGAAAGTTGGGATTCAAATGCTTCGAAAGAGGATACGTCACCCGTATCAAGTTGCAGTGCGGCAGCCTTTCGGCCGTTGCCTTCGATTTCCTTGACGACCGATTCTGCTTCTTCCTTCCGGGTATGATAAGTGACGATGACGTCAATTCCTTTGCGGGATAGCGCGATGGCGGAATTCCTGCCTAGCCCGCGGCTACCTCCTGTTACTAACGCGATCTTGTTTGTTGTATCCATTGTTCATTCTCCTTTAATACTTGATCATTCTAATTTTTTGTCTATAGTGATAATCTCACTTCGAGTTAATTGGTAGTGGAAAATTAGGTTACGGGCTCCTCGAACTGGTCTTTTTTATAACTACTAGAACGAACGTTCAATCCAATTGACGGAAGATGGAACACGTTAAATAAACCGATTTTCATCCCGATAATGGTTTAGGACAAGGGAGAATAGCAGCCTGTGAGCTTGTGCGGAAATGATAAATGTTTATGCATAGATTTGACAGGAGCTCTGAGGGCATGATTCCTTGCGAAGGGCGAAAGCCACAGGCTTCGCAACGGCTGGTGAGACTATCGTGCACACCACTCCATGTCTAATCAGTTGCTTTTCAGTGCATAAGCAATTGCTGCAAAACTGAGCACTTTCACTTTGCAATAAACAAACGTTAGAACTTCAGAGCGATAAGTTGTTCACTCAGACTCCAGAGGCGATTGGCCACTTCGGGATCGACTGCATAAGGCATGACGCCGACCTTTCGGGTCGAATCTCCGAGGGTCCACTCGACCACATCCTCCTCGGGCACCGGTCGGGCTACCTCGCAGTTCTCGCAATAGACGCCGCCAATTCCGTTGAGTTGTGGACTCGTTGCACACCAGACGCTGGTTGCTGCTCCCTGCTCCACAGTCTTCCTTCCCTTTGCCGGGTCAAAGACAAGCTTTCCGTTCTCGTCGATAGATCCGGCCGCCCGCAGCTCCTCGTCCGAGAGATGCTTTCCGAGACCGGTACCGGCAATGTTGCCTGGGTGGAGAGAGAAGGCGCGTACTCCGTCGGCCTTGCCACGTTGATCCAGTGCGAGTGCGAAAAGGATGTTGGCTGTCTTCGACTGGCCATAGGCCGACCATGGGTCGTAGTCGCGTTGTTCGAAGTTGGGATCCTCGAACACGATGGGAGAAAAGCGGTGTCCCCATGAGGATACCGATACCACTCGTGCACCGTTCGCCTGGAGCAGGGCGGGCCAAAGACGCGCCACAAGCTGAAAGTGCCCTAGGTGGTTTGTCGCGAATTGCGACTCATACCCCCGCGCATCACGTGCAAGGGGACGTGCCATGATCCCTGCGCTGTTCACTAGAATGTGCAGCGGCCGGTCGGAGGCAAGAAACCTTTCTGCGAAGTCATCAATCGAGTTGGGGTTGAGGAGGTCCATCGTTTCAATTTCAACACCGTCGAGACTGTCCAACGCACTTTTGGCCTTGTCGAGATCGCGGGCCGGGATAATGACCTCAGCACCAGCGGAACGCAGCACTCGTGCAGTCTCCAGTCCGATGCCCGAATAGCCACCGGTGACGATGGCGGTTTTTCCGCTCAAATCGCAGCCGCGGATAATCTCGCTGGCTGTCGTGCTAGCTCCAAAGCCGGAGTTGATGGGAGTTTGTTGGGTCAACATAGTATAGTAAGAAACCTCCTTTATAATTTACTCAAGGATATTATGACTTGAATAGGATAAGCGAAATAGACCGTTTCTGCAAAAACCTTGCCTAAAGCTGCAAAATGCTATATTTTTCATCGTTCGACTGTATGGTGCTGTACCGCGAAGAATGTATACTATTTAATAACGATGGAACGAAGAAATTCATAGATAGGTGGAAGTTCCGTATCCAAATGACTTATAAAAAAGGAGGTAATCATAAATGTCGAAACAGAAATTCCATACTTTATTTGGAGAGAACATCTCAACTCATCAAAAGGTATTGGATCAAATCATTACGATGACAGAGAGGATAACCAACGTAGAGGGAAGCACGCAAACGATAATTCCGTTTCTTTCTATTATCCGAAAAAGTCATCAAACCCCACTGAATCCAAGTGTTTTGACTCCTTCATTTTGTCTTATTCTTCAAGGGACAAAGAAACTGCATCTTGGGCAAGACATGATTCATTATCACTCTGGCGATTACTTGGCGTCAGTAATTGATATGCCTGCATCTGCACAAGTTATCGGCGCAACAAAAGAAACCCCATATATCGGTCTTCATGTTGATATTACGACGAAAGAAATCGCTTCTGTGGTAATGGAGGCTGAAATCAACGTTAAACCTAAGGATAAAAAGCTGAATCCCGGCGTATTCATTGGGAGATCCGATTCCGACCTTTTAAACTTATTTATCAGATTGCTCAAACTTATTGACAAACCCAAAGAAGCTCGTTTTCTGTCTCCACTCATTAAGCGTGAAATGATTTTTAATTTATTGTCAGGGGACTATGGACACTTATTTTTCCAACAGGTATTTTTTGACCAACAAGCTGACGGAATTGGCAAAGCCATCTCATGGATAAGAGAAAATTACGCCCGCTCATTTAGCGTCCAGGAGCTCGCAAAATCAAGCAACATGAGCGTTTCGGGGCTCCATCATAAGTTCAAGGCCGTCACTACAATGGGGCTTTTACAGTATCAGAAGCTACTACGGCTTCAGGAAGCAAGACGCCTCATGCTGAGCGGTTCTATGGATGCAACAACTGCGGCTCTGGAGGTTGGTTATGAAAGTCCCTCCCAATTTAGCCGAGAATACCGGAGACTTTTCGGCCTGCCTCCTCATAAAGATATAAAAGCTGTGAAAAAAAGTACTGCGGAAGGCTACGTGGAGCATGATGCAAAGACTATCGGAGTTCACACAAAAACTTGATCTTTAATCCAAAATTATTTTATAGTCTGTTTACCGAGTTGCTTTTTTATCCGAAAATAGGGAATGGTACAATAATAGCAGCTTTGGGAATCTTCCCAAGTATACATTCGTCAGAAAAGGTGTGTTTATATGGAATCATATCAATTATTATCCTATCAGATGCGTGATATTAAAAATGCACTCACCGGAGTATTGAATAGGGTGCTTCTTCGATATGACGTTTCTCCCGTAATGATGTTTACACTTGAATTGCTTCTAAAACATCCTGAATATATTGCGATGGATATTGCCTCAGAAGTTGGCGTAACACGTGGAGCTATTACTCAGTTGCTAGATAAAATGGAAAAGCAAGGACTAGTTTCTCGCCATCCTCACCCCACAAGCCGTAGAAGCCTACAGATCCGGGTGACCGATCAAGGACATGCTTTAGCGAATTCGGTCCTTAGCGAATATCATGAGCAAATTGCAAAAATGTTCGACGTGTACTCAAATGATGAAATCGCTACCCTAAGTAAACTTTTGAGTAAGCTTCCGCTGTAAACTTTTCGTAAGCAGTGTGTTGACAAAACAGTTGGCATGCATTAATGTTTAATTATTAAACAGTTTAAAAAATAAACATATGGAGTGATACTTATGAGCAGAGTAATCTGTATTACCGGTGCATCCTCCGGAATCGGGTTGGCAACCGCATTATTATTCGCGGCAGAAGGCTGGACTGTCTATGCTGGAACAAGGAATATTGAAAGAGATCAACAAAAATACATCCACAGAAACCTTAACTTCGTGAATATTGACGTTACCAAGCAAGATACAATTGAACGTGCGATCCAAACCATTGATCAGTATCATGGTCGATTGGATTTGCTTTTTTGCAATGCGGGCTTCGGATACGTGAAAGCATTGAACCAGACGGAAATCAAAGATGTCCAAGAAGTCTTTGATACCAATGTCTACGGCGTTATTCGTACCATCCGGGAGGCATTCCCTTTAATGCGCAAAGCAGGCGGTGGACATATC
Organism: Paenibacillus sophorae; assembly: GCF_018966525.1. Classification (NCBI taxonomy): domain Bacteria; kingdom Bacillati; phylum Bacillota; class Bacilli; order Caryophanales; family Paenibacillaceae; genus Paenibacillus; species Paenibacillus sophorae. The sequence goes on along the minus strand of NZ_CP076607.1, from coordinate 5,562,065 downwards.
GTCGCCACCTCAAGTATTAGCGGCTTAGTTGGTCAAGCTCTGAATGAGGTGTACTGCGCCAGTAAATTTGCTCTTGAGGGTTTAATTGAGAGTTTGGCCACGTATTATAAGCCGTATTTCAATATCGACGTTACGCTTATTGAACCTGGGGCTATCAATACGAATTTTAGTAATACGGTTATGTCCCAAATTGCTGCAAATGGCGGAATTCCTGAAGATGAATTTAAACCGGTATTCGATGCATTCATCTCGACTTTTGGTTCAGTCAACGCCGACCCTCAATCTCCTGAATCCGTGGCTAAAGTCGTGCTTGAATTGACACGTCTGGAGGAAAAGCCTCTGCGTATTCGGACTTCGGATGAAGCTGAACGCTTTGTGAGTTACAAGGTGGAGAACGACCCCAATGGTTTGAGTTGCTTATATGAAACGCGCAACATCCAATTGGGATTGTAAGTCATGACTTTATTCCTCAATCGGTGGCTTCCTGTTGACCACCTATTAACAAGGAGACATGAACATGGGGGAAAAGAACTTCGATCTCTTTGAACAAGAAATGGAAACTGGCAAAAATCTCGCCATCCAAGGGAAGTGGAAAGATGCATATCGTCACTTCGAAATCGCCCATGAACTCGGTCATAGCGTTAGAAAACGTCATTTGGCCGCACATCGTTCTGCCCTTCAAGCTGCTATAAAGACAAAACATCCAGGACGTATCTTTTATCAATTGTTCTTCCTTGGATTTGCAACTCTCACTTCAACACCGTGAAAATATTAAGGTTTCCGTTAAATGCCCTCATGTCTGAGCTTTTCACCATTCAAAAAGAAACCAGCTTGGCAGTGGAAGCGATGAAGTCAGTAGAAAAGAGGGGGATAGATTTGGACAGAGTTGCGATATTTATCTTAATAGGAGAACGAAATGTATGTTGAAAATCAAGCTTCAGACTCTAAAACAACGGGGGCGAGTAAAATGAATATTGCTACAGTAGGTACATTCACCTTTGACCATATGGGCCTTTCGGTCGCCGACCTTGATGCTCAGCGCCGCTTCTACGGTAAAGCCTTGGGTCTTGTTGAGGAAGAAGAACATTTCGAGATGCCCGAGGCGAAAATTAGATCAGTAATCCTTCGTGCTCCCGACGGGCTGAAAATCGAGCTCATAGAACGCGGTGAATCTAAACCCCAGAAATTTAAAGATCCATTTGACGCTTCTGGCACACAAGGTTACTTTCATTGGGCACTTTATGTGAAAGATCTAGAGAAGGTGTATTCGGATATCCTCGCTGCAGGTGCTGTTAGTGTCTCTCCTCCAGCGGATGCAGTTCGTCCTGGGGCCCGCTTTGCCTACGTGAAGGATCCGGAAGGCAATCTGATTGAGCTTATTCAGCCAGCCGCAGGTGATAAAGGCACCAAAACAAATTAACGCAATCGGCTGGATTCCGCCAAATTAAAAACATTATCTTTTCCATCACAACAATTATCAGACAATCAACTTTATTGACTGAAGAGCGCATTAGGTGTATTCTAAGTTAGAATGAACGTTCGATTTGGAAGTGGGAAAGGAGGAGCCGAATGTTTGAGAAATACAACAAGGTGCAGCGAGCCGTCTTGGAAACGACACTTAATATCATTATTCGGAAGGAATTACAGGCGACCTCGATGGCGCTAATAGCAAAGGAATCTGGCGTATCGACGGGGAGCATTTATCACTATTTCCAAAGTAAAGAAGATATTGTGAACGAGTTGTACAAAGCAATTGTCACGTTTAACGGAGAGTATGTGCGTGAAGGTTTATTGCAGGGCAGAACAATTCGTGAAAAGTTCGAGTTGGGTTGGAACCGGGTGATCGACTTGGGTAAAAAATATCCGCAGGGTTTTCAATTTATTGAGCAGTATTCGTTCTCGCCTTACATTTACGAGGATGTGAAGAAGGCTGTCTATACAGGCGGTTGGTGCGGGCCTATGAACAAGTTATACGAAGAAGCAATTCAGCAGATGTTGTTTATCCCGCTGAATCCGAAAATGATGGTGCAGATGCATTACGGGACTTTTGTTTACATGTTGAAAGCCCATCTGCACGGTATCTTCGAATTAACCACCGACAGCGTACACGAAGCAATCCGTTCCTGCTGGAATGCCGTACGTCTCATGGATAATGCGCTGACGGAACGATAGGCTCGCTCGAACAAGCCTTTTTTATAACCACTAGAACGAACGTTCAATCTTATTTCAGGGAGATGGGTTACGATGAATATATAAGATGGATTGATAAAGAATAGAATGAACATTCGTTTTAGTTGATCTGTGTTAATGAAGGAGTGGCTCAAAAAAACCTAAGGTTGGAATTTTCGTCATCAGATTAGAAGGGACGCTTAATCATAAATAAAAATATCTGGAGGTTTTGAAAATGAAAAACAAGGTAGCCTTAGTGGTAGGTGCAACAAGTGGTATAGGTAAATCGACTGCAGTGATATTAGCATCTAAGGGAGCTAAGGTTGTCATCGCAGCCCGCCGTAAAGAGAAGGGACAACAAGTTGTGGAAGAAATTCGTGCTCTGGGTGGAGAAGCAGTTTTCTTGAAGATGGATGTTGCGAGTGAAGAAAGCATACGCGAAGGCATTCAGTGGATCGTTGATCAATATGGAAGGTTGGATTTAGCAGTAAATTGCGCAGGAATAAGTAAAACACCTGCTCCTTTGGTTGATACCGAAACAAAGGATCTCCAAGATGCGTTACAAACGAATGTTATAGGCTTGTTTGCCTGTATGAAATACGAAGTTCAACAAATGTTGAAAACAGGAGGCGGAGCCATTGTGAATGTTTCCTCCATTGCTGGAATTAGACCTACCAATCTTTCTAGTGCTTATAGTGCATCGAAATTCGCTGTTGAGGCTTTAACTAAAGTAGCTGCCAAAGAAATGGCTAATCAAAATATTCGAATTAATTCCATCGCACCTGGCCCAACCAAATCTGAAATTACGGAAGGACTTGGTGATGCAGTGATTGAAAAATTTTCGCAAATGATTCCAATGAAAAGAATCGCTGAATCAGAAGAAATTGCAAAAGGCATTGTTTTCCTACTCTCAGAAGAAGCATCTTTCACAATTGGTACAACATTAGTTATGGATGGCGGCTTTATTATTTAAGCTGTTTTAATCAAAATCATTGATTTGGATCCGCGCCCTGCGCGGTTCTTTTTTTATAGGATACCAGTTCATGCCCTTCGACAGTATGAGAAGAGGTTGTGTTACGAACTTAAATCGATGGTAAACCACGCTTAGTCATAACGCTGACGTGCCTCATCTGTATAATATAAATATTTACTTTCGCATTTTAATATGTTATATTTCTTCCTGACGCTGGCATTTGCATTTTTTTAAAGGAGGAAGTCACCTATGAGCAACACGATGAAGGCATGGCAGATCAAAGGATTCGGCAGTGGATTACAGCTCAAGGAAGTTCCGAAGCCAGAAGTACGTCCGGGAAGTGTACTGGTCCGAATCGAAGCTTCGTCGCTGATGTCGTATCTGAAAGAATATGTCGAAGGCAAGCTCCCGACCTATTTGCCGCCGAAAGGCTGGTTCACTCCCGGAGGGAACGGCTACGGGGTTATCGAGGCCGTCGGTCCCGACGTGTGGCATTTGAAGCCTGGGCAGCGTGTCATTCTATCCTCGCATCTGGTCTCGGGCGAGAACGTGCCCGAAAAAGGGCAAATTTTGATCGGCGTCACCCATTTCGGTGGCATAGGCGAACAAATGCAGGCCGACTGGGCCGACGGCACCCTTGCCGAATATGCGCTGTTCCCAGTCATGGCGGTCACCCCCGTGGAAGGATTGGACAATATTGCTCCGGAGCAGTTCGCCGTCTTCAGCCGCTGCGTCGTACCATACGGCGGACTCGTGCGAGGCCGATTGGCGGCGGGTGAAACGGTCGTCGTCACCGGCGCGACCGGGGCTTACGGAACGGCGGCGGTGCTCGTGGCGCTGGCTATGGGAGCGGGCAAGGTAATCGCCGCGGGCCGCAACACAACGTCGCTAGAGGTGCTGGCCAAAACAGCCGGCAACCGAGTTGCGACCGTGGCGCTAAGCGGCGACGTCCGGAAGGACAGTGAAGCCCTGCGCGAAGCGGCAGGGGGCGGAGCCGACATGGCCTTCGATATGATCGGCCAGGCCGGAGACCCAAACGCTACGCTGGCAGCTCTCGGCAGCTTGCGGCAGCGCGGCCGGCTCGTGCTGATGGGCAGCATGACCTCGCCTTTACCTGTGAACTACATGCAAATGATGTTCAACAGCCTGGAGATCATCGGCCACTTCATGTACGACGCCGACGCCCATTTCAAGCTGCTGAATCTGCTGAGAAGCGGACAGCTTGATATGAGCCCGATTGCTGCGAAAGTATATCCGCTCAAGGATTTGCCGGAAGCGATGGAAGCCGCGGAGGCGGCAAGCAATCTCGAATGCGTCGTTATACGCCACGACATGTAATTTATTGGAGAGGATGAATGTTATGCTCGTGACCGACCGGATACTTCGCCTTTATACCGACAAAGAGAAATTCGACAGCACGATCGCCTTCTACGAGAATATTCAAGGCACTGCCTGCGAGATGCGCTTCGATATTGCCGAACTAGATATCAAGGGCGCCAAAATCGGTAGCGTTCTTATTTTGTCCGGCGACAAGGAGTCGCTTGACCCGGTTCGCGACATCCAGGCTATCTTTTACGTCGATTCCCTCGACGAGTTCGAGCCGTGGCTGAAGGAGAACGGGGCTGTAATTTTGCACGGCCCGCACTCGAACGCGTTCGGCAAAAACATGATGGTTCGGAATCCCGACGGACTGATGGTTGAGTATTTCGAGGCCAAAACCGACAACTGACCTTTCTCGAAGTTTGCCGCGGTGCGCGCCTCTTCAGGCGCGTGCTGCTGGCATTTTGGCCCCGAAGACTTGCCCAGATATGAGAGGAAGAGGGTGAGTGAAACATGAATGACCAACTCGCGGCTTTCCATTCAAACAATCGCCTAAAGATGGATTCAACCGTCAGAAAAATGACCGGCATTGTTGCTATGGCGGCACTGCTGAATCCCCTTAACTCGTCAATGATCTCGGTTGCGCTTCTGAAAATCGCTTTCTATTATCATATTTCGATCGCGCAGACGTCCTGGCTGATTTTAGGTTATTTCCTGATGACGGCCATCGGCCAGCCGGTTATGGGCAAGCTTGCCGATCTGTACGGGCCCCGCCGTATTTTCAGCGCCGGGCTCATTTTCGTTGCCTTGTTCAGCCTGTTTTCCGTTTGGGCGCCGTCGTTCGGGTGGCTGGTAGCCCTGCGCATTTTGCAGGCGTTCAGCAATACGGCGTTATTTCCGGCAGGGATGGCGCTGCTCCAGGCTTCTGCAGCCGCAGCCGGGACGAATAACGGGAAAATTCCCGTTTCGGCTACAGGGATGATTTCCTTCACGAACAATATTACGGCAGCGCTCGGTCCGGTCATCGGCGGTTTTCTTGTATATTTCATCGATTGGCGGTCCATTTTCTGGATTAATGTGCCTATTGTAATGCTGATTATGGCTTTATTCCGCCTTTGGATTCCCCGAGAACAATCCTCGGCCGTCACTGACCGGAGTGTGGCAGTCTGGCGGATCCAGCTTGATATTCCGGGCATTCTGCTTTTTAGCAGCTCGCTTTTCGGGTTCATCTATTTTCTGCAGTCCATGAAGAGCGGCCCGCTTTGGTGGATGCTTATTGCTGCCGCGACTCTGTTTGGCGTGCTGGTCGGCTACGAATTGCGCAGGGAGAACCCGTTTATCAATGTGAGGCTTCTGAAGTCTGATTTGAAACTATTGATGGTGTATGTGCAGTACGCAGGTACAAGTTTTGTGTATTACTGCATCCTCTATGGGTTGCCTTTGTGGCTGCAGCTGCTGCGGGGATACTCGGAGAAGGAGTCGGGACTTATTCTGCTGCCGCTGCTGGTATCCGGAATCGTGGCGACGCAGGTGGCGGTCCCCATCGTTTCCCGCTACACGTACAGAAAATCGATCGTCGTCGGGTACATGTTCCTGGTCCTTGGTACGGTGCTATTGCTGTTCGTAAAATTGGATACCGGATTAATATGGCTGCTGGCCGTTCTCGCTATACTTGGCATCCCGAACGGCCTTGCCAATGTTGGCTGGCAGACGGCTCTGTTCACGCTTGCCAAACCGGGGGAGACAGGCGCTGCGTCCGGGTTGTTCCTTACCTTCCGCTCTTTGGGGAGTATTTTGGCGACGAGCCTGATCGGCGCCGTCTTCAGCGGTAAGGCAACGACGGGCAGCCTCGATGAAGTCGCCGCCGTCATCTTTGCCGCAAGTCTCGTAATGGCTGCGATGAGCTTCAGCCGCAAGCTTGTTTAACAGCTTAAGTCGTCATTGTCGATATTCAGTCCCTCGACACGATCAGGGAATACAGCTCTTTGTCGCTTTGGAGCAGGGGAACGAGCTTATGGTCGATATAAAAATGATACAATTCCCGAGCCTTCGGCATTTTCCAATCGTCCGGCAGCAACTCTCTCGGCAGGAATGGGTCTTCTAGCAAAATTTCACCGAACGCCTCTCCGGCCTCCAAAATAAGCAGCAAGACATCCCACGGCATAAGCTCCGCGCTGTTCTCCATGAAAGCCGACGATTCTTTGATCTTGTCGTTGATCCAGCCGATAAACCAGGCGTATTTCTCATTCAGCTCCTGGACGGGCCAAATCCGTACCGCATCGATCGCCGTGATCGGACCGTAACGCAGCTCGCCGATTGCAGTGCGGATCCATGATGCGTCCAGGCCGCACTGCTCGACCAACTGGAGCACGGCGTTCTCGCGATTGAACGGGCATACGAAGACGCCGTCGAACAAGAGCCCGTAACCGATTTGCATAAGCTCGCGGCGGAACGAATTCCGCGTTGAACGATGCTGCTCGGGAATGCTGAACATGACGAAATGCCAGCGCCCGTCCCACGACGTATCCATGCCGGAAAATTTCAGCTGCAGGCTCTCGATAACCCGGACGCCTGCTTCCGCCAAATTATATTTCCGGTCTTCGGCCACGATGTAGCCTTTCTTCTTTAAGGAAGAGAGCGTATTGCGAATAACCTGTTCGGATTTGCCGCGACCCTTGAAAATCCGAATAAACTCGGAGGTCGAAATTGCTCGCCGATGCAGGAGCATGTACAGGATTTGTTTTTCTAAGGACAGCATGAAAGCACCTCGATCCCTATGGCATTCGCCCTTCATTATAAAGATTACGGTAAAGGGAAGCAAACCATTTTATAATAAAAATATTTTCTTGCACATCGTTTTAAGTTATATTTTGCAGGGGTATCTCAGACGTGAGGCGGATGTCCCTGTGAGAGAATAAGCCGCAATCAATTTGAACGAAGAAAGGAGAGAACCGATAATGAAGAGTATCTTAAGCATATATTTTCTGATTGCATTCGTAATAGGTACGGATACGTTTCTGGTGTCGCCGCTGCTGCCGACGCTTCGGCAGCAGTTTCATATCAGCGTCGAAGCATCAGGCTGGATGATCGGGGCGTATGCACTGGGGTATGCCTTGTTCGCTCTTATAGCGGGGCCGGTTTCGGACGGTTTGAACAGGAAAAAGATCATGCTATTTGGCATCCTTGGTTTTGCGGTTTCTACCTTCCTGTGCGGCTTGGCGTGGAACTTTTGGTCGATGTTTGCGTTTCGGGCGCTGGCCGGCATTTTTGCGGCATTTACGTCTCCGCAGGTGTGGGCGACGATTCCAGTTCTAGTTCCCGCCCCGAAGGTGACGAAATCGATGGGCATTGTATCGGCCGGTTTCGCAGTCTCGCAGACGGTCGGCGTGCCGATCGGCAGCTACTTGGCCGCGCATTCCTGGAAGATGCCGTTTTTTATCATCGGGGGAATCGCTTTTGCACTGTTCGCGTTGATTTTATGGATCGTCCCCCAATTTAAGTCGGCGGCTGCCGGCAGGCAGCCTTCTATAATGGATCGTTACGCCGAGCTGCTCGGCGCGAACGGGGCGAAAGGGTCCTATCTGGCCTTTTTTGCGATTTTGACGGGCGCTTTCGCCGTATTCACGTTTATCGGCAACTGGCTCTCGGACAAGTTCGGGATGAATGTGTCAGAGATCGGTCACGTGTTCATTTTCATGGGCCTTGGCAACTTGATCGGCAGTTTTATCGGCGGCCATGCGGCGGCGAGACTAGGCGGGCGAGCCGTGCTGATGGGGGGGATCGGCATGATGGCAATGCTTTATTTGCTGCTCAATTTCGCAGCGTCGCCGCTGCTGGTGCATCTGTGCTTCTTCGTCTTGTATCTAGTCTTTGGGACCGTTTTTCCGATCATGATGGCGCTGTTCCAGACGCTATCCTCCACTGCCCGTGGGACAATCGCAGCGCTATCGAACGTGGTCAACTACGCCGCAACGACAGTCGGGGCCTATTTCGCCGGACTTTTGTACGCGCAGTTGAACGGATTTTTCGGGGTGACGGTCTTTGCGGTACTGTGCTGCGCGGTATCCATCGGGCTGTGGGCTAAAAGTCAACCAAAAACCTAAAAAATCTGCTTGGAGTTGGAGGTTGGAAATGATGATGTATTCCGTGAGTCAGATTTCACAAATGAGCGGTTTACCTGCGTCTACGATAAGATTTTACGAAAAGGAAGGAATTATCCCAAACGTAAATCGTAATACGAGCGGAAGAAGGCAATATTCAGATGAAGATTTATTATTGCTGGAATTAGTGATTTGTTTGAAAGACACCGGAATGATGATTGAAGAAATTAAACAATATACCCATCTAATCGTGCAAGGAAATGAAACAATAGGGCTACGAAGAGAAATTTTACTGGCACATAAAAAGAATGTTGAACAACAATTGATGCGGATTAGAGAGAATTTGGAACAATTGAATCAAAAAATTGCTGTTTATGATGGACTAGTTACAGTTGAAAAAAATCTCGACAAACTCAAAAAATTAAGTTTTTAATTGCTTGACTTAAACTTAACTTTAAGTTGTATCGTATAGGTAACAGCTTAAGGGGTTACTTTCCTTGAGTTTTGCCATACTCGTACAAACCTTTAGAAAATGGAAGGTGAAGAACTGATGTTCACGATGATGACTGTAATTCGGAAGAAACCTGAGATTTCAACCGAAGATTTTCGGCACTTCATGGAATTTGACTACGGACCGACCTATGTTAAGCTTCCCGAGACGAGGGAGTACATCCAGCACTACCTATCGGACGTTATGACCGATGGAGCAGAGCTTCCAATCGACGCGATCGTCCAGATCAGCTTCGATTCTAAGGAAGAGATGATGAAGGCTTTACAGGCCGACAGCTACAAGAATGCTGCCAAGATGCGCGAGAAGTACATGAGAGAAACCTCGGTAGGTATTCACTCCGCGGTCGTCGAGAAGACGCTGAAGTTGGTCTAGCTGAAGACGATCTTTTACGAGGTCTCGGAAAAGCGATAGCACAGGCCACAAGGAAGCTGGTCACATTTGTATTCTGACCCCTGCGACCATAAATGCGGATTTTTAACTCTTAGCGTTAGCCCGGGGAATTTCTTCCCCGGGTTTTTAATTTAAGGCTTTAGCCCGTTGAGTATGCGAAGCGTGCGAAACAAAAAACCACCTGCTATGCGGGTGGTGTAGTCAAGGCTTATAGCAAAAAATCACCTGAACTCATTCGTTATAATAGAGTTGTTCAAGCTACTATGCAACTGTGCGGATTTATTTATGGGAATAGATTGAATATCTCCTTTCGGTAATGGCGCTTCAGCCTCCTGGAACGATTGTTCCGAGAGCTTTAGCAGTTCGTCAATGCTGGTGACGGACAATTCGATATTACTGGGGATGAGGGTAATGTTGCCTTGGGAGTGCAGATACTCCTCGGCAGCGGGAAGTGGCTTGTCACTCATAATGGCATCCAGAATGTTGTACACGCTGACCGACAATTGATCTGGTTGTTCAATTCCAAAGCAAAGGCTAAGGTTGCCTTGCGGGTCGAAATCCACCAGCAGCACCTTTTTGTTTTCATGGGGATAAGGCATGGGCGAGATTATATGCAGATGTGGCCTTGCCGGTGCCGCCCTTTTGGTTGGCGATGGTAATTGTCTTGGCTTTTGTCATGGGTAACCCTCCCTGGAGCGTTCGCTCTATTAATTTGTCAATGGCAGGGAGTGGGCCGGTTCTTGTCAGATTCTTTCCAAGTTCTTCCCAACGTGCAAAAATGACCTCATTATGGGTTCGCGCCGGAAAGCCTTGCGGGGCTTAGGGAAAACGGAAAAACCCGCAAAAAACCTTGATTTATCAAGGCTTTTCACGGGTTGAGGATTCCTCATCTTTGACCTAACTTCTGCTACTGGCTCAGTAGCTGGAGCGACTCAAAATCGTGAGGGAAACCGTGGAGGTTCGAGTCCTCTCACCGGCATCATTAAAACAGACTCATAAAATTGCTTTTAAGCGGTTTTGTGAGTCTGTTTTTTTATATTCTCAAACAGCTGCTCATGACGTTGAAGTGAACACTTGAATTTGCAAGATGCAGATACAGTTAACTTAAAATATTATATAATGGTCATATACGAAACAAGAAAGGAGTTTTAGCTTGGGAGAAAAGAAAGTTACATGGCTAGAGCTCTTTTATGATTTGATATTTGTGGCCGCTTTTTCGAAATCAACGCATGTTTTACTTCATGTTGAAGAAGGGTATATTCATCTAGAGTATTTATTGAAATTCGTCTTGATTTTTATCCCGATCTGGTGGGCGTGGGTTGGACAAACGATGTTTATTAATCGCTTTGGAGAGGACTTTTGGCATCAGCGGATGTTTTTGATTTTACAAATGTTATTTGTTCTTATCATGACATCCAGCCTGTCGGTAGATTTTGATCAATACTATATTTCCTTTCTTATTGGTTATGTTGGACTTAGAGTAATGACAGCGGTCCAATATCTTGTTGTTCTGAGATCAGAAGAAAAAGGAAATCGAAGAAATACAGCGCACTATTTGGGAACGCGCTTTTGGTTTGGAATTATTATCTCCCTATCTTCCCTCTTTTTTGATTCATGGATTCGATATGCTGCATTGTACGCAGGTATTATTGTTGAAATGATCGTGCCTATTGCGGGACGCAAACATTTGGTGAAATCACCGACCCATACGGGGCACTTGTTAGAACGCTTTGGTTTATTGACTCTAATTCTTTTTGGCGAGTCAGTCGTCAGTACACTTTCAGTGCTGCAGCCGCAAAAAGGGGACTGGGACTCGATTTCGTTTTCGATCCTTGCATTTACTCTGATTGTATCTATCTGGTGGCAGTATTACGATAATGTGGAGAAGAAAGTGGACAAGTCGGTCCAAACAGCCGGCCAAACTGTTATTTACGGGCACCTGTTTATTTTAATGTCATTGAGCATGATTGCCTCGTCTATACAGCTATTGTACTTGCAGGAGGTCTATTATTCATTTATCCTGTACTACTTATTTGGTTCTGTGTTTATTTATTTCATTGCCACTTCTCTTGTCTTCCATAAATACAGGTACGAGCACCAACGGTTAAAAATCAATCATCTCGGGCTGTTTACAGCGATTTTAGCTGCTTGTCTTACCGTCAATTTGATTCTGACCGTTCCAAACATCATAATCCTGGCACAATTAACTTTGTTTTTTATCGTCTATGCGAAATTAACGACCACTTAGACTAAAAACCAAGAAGAAGAGGAGAGCAAAGATGAGCGAAAACAAACTTAGTATCACTGCCATTTGTGGAAGTCTTCGTGAAGGTTCTTTCAATAGAAAGGTGTTAAAGGCAATGGAAGAGCTTGCGCCAAAGCATTGGGAGATTCATCACGTTGACATATCGGCGATCCCACTTTACAATTCGGACATTGAGAGCCACGGCGATCCGCAGTCGGTTGTTGAATTAAAAGAAAGCATTCGAACAGCGGACGGTGTGCTGATTATCACTCCTGAATATAACATGGGAATTCCGGGTGTTTTGAAAAACGCTTTGGACTGGGCCTCACGTCCGGCTAGAAGCTCAGTGCTGATTCAAAAGCCTTTTGCGATTGCAGGAGCTACTCCAGGCGGAGGGGGGACAGCTCAGTCACAAGCACAGGTGAGGCAGACACTGCTTGCCATGAATGCCTATACGATGCCGGGGCCGAAAGTTCTCATCGGCAGCGTTCATGAAAAACTGAATGAAACCACTGGAGAATTGAACGACGAATCAACGCTTCGCCATTTGGAAAGATTTCTGATAGCTTTCGAACAATGGATCTTAATCTTTAAACAATCTCAAAAGTGAAAGGTGTGAAGGAATAATGAGTCAACAGAAATTGTACTACGGTAAAGATATAGAGGTTATGTTTAATTCGGAGATATGTACTCATTCCGGTATTTGCGTAAAGGGGTTTCCTGCCGTTTTTGATTTAAGCAAACGCCCTTGGGTTAATCCCGATGCCGCCCCTGCAGAGGAAATCGCCCGGCATATCGACAAATGTCCAAGCGGAGCACTGACGTATAAACGTTTAGACGGAGAAAATTCAAAAAAGGAAGAGGAATGAACATGCACACTGTAAATCATGATACAGCTAATAAAAGATTCCTTATTCGAGATAACGGCGCAATTGCTGCGGAAATGACATATGTAACTTCAAGTCCGGAGCTTTATATTATTGATCACACATTGGTCAACAATGCTTACCGAGGACAGGGGCTTGGCGACAAACTTGTCAAAGCAATGGTGGAATACGCGCGGGAAAACGGTATTAAGATTGTACCCTTATGTCCGTTTGCCAAGGGAAGATTCGAGCATTACTCCGAATACGCGGATGTTCTCAATAAATAAAGATCAGTACCCAATGAACCCTCCCTCACATATAGATATTAGGCAAATAACTATGTTGGGGAGGAAACATGCATGTTCTACTCAGCGCCGTGGGCATCAGATCCGCGGTATCAATCTTCGTTTTATTCAGTGGAGGGTGTCTATCCAGGGATTTACCCTTACAGTTTTCATTATGGGCAGATGAGTGGTATTCCTTATGCGCAACCATTAATCCCATACTTAAGAAGTAAGTCTGACCCAATACAAAGCTCTGCGTGCATTAGTAAGGCTGAAGCTGAATTAAACCAAATCTGACGGATGCTCTGGGAGCAGCATGTTGCTTGGACGAGGATGGTTATCATAAGCATCGCGGAGGGCCTGCCGGATGAGGCGCTGGTGACAGAACGTCTTCTCCGAAATGCTCCGGACATGGCTGCTGTGTTAAGACGTTACTATGGCGACGAGATCGCCTCACGGTTCAGCGCTTTAATGAGAGATCATTTTGTATTGGCAGCAGAGCTGGTTAAAGCGGTGAAGGCCGGAAACAACAAAGCAGCCTCGGAAGCGGAGAAAAAATGGTACGCCAATGCGGATGAAATCGCCGCTTTCCTAAGCAGTATCAATCCAAACTGGCCAAAGCGAGTCTTGATGAAGATGCTGCATGAGCATTTGCGGCTGCTCAAAGATGAAGCTGTCTTCCGGCTATCCGGAAATTATAAATCGGATATCGAGATATACGATCAGATTGAGAAGCAGGCACTGGAAATGGCGATGCCTTTACGGCTGGGATAGTAAAACAGTTTCCAAACTTATTCGTCAACTAATGAATGATTAGAGGTGCTGTGGGTTCGTTATCATCGACACAGAGCGACCCATTTTTCTACACAGCCAATGGACATTTTCTACAAGGTGCCATCCATAAGATGGGTGAACAGAGGAACCTGGTTTCGTTCAATATGGACGGCGACCACGGTTCCTTGTTCTTTTGCGTAGTTAATAATCATCAGTTCCAGTTCATTTTCCAGTTGTTCCAATGCTTGAAGGTTCATTGCGGGTTCACTTCTAGCAGAGATTTTGTGTAATGACTCCCCAGTATTTCGGCAGAGCGGATGGCATGGTACAGCATATCTTCCGTTACATCAAGCGGCTCACGCAAAATAAGGGGGGATTGCAGACGACTTTTGCAGCTGTCCGTTGTTTCTCCTCCGTCGGCTCTGCAACTTCAATGTCTCTCAAGTTTCAAAAATAGGAACCAAAATGAATTTGTAATGCAATCCTATAGGAGGGCAAGGCGCATCGTTCATGAAAGCATTCATGACGTTGAACATCAAAAGCTTAAGATGGTCTGAATTTAATGCTAATGCACAGGGTGAGACTGATTTCGGATCGATTTTGTTCTGCAGCAGAAGAGCCGGATTTCGGCGTTTATGTCGCAACTAGAAGGAGTGGATAAGGCAGGTTTGTGAACAAATAATGCTCGTTAGGAACGGCATTGAGGCATGGCAATCACTTCGCAAATATATCAATGGTTGGAAAGAATTAATGAAAGCGGTACCTTCAGGTGGAAAAAGTGGAAAATCGCAGGGTTATGTTATGTAACCTAACGCCAATCTTGAACGATTTGTCAACGATGAATGTATGCGCTTAACATTCATTGACGGGATTTGAATTGAAAGGATAATATATCTCTTAAGAACAACAACATCTACATGCCAAGTCAAGAAATGTAACATTTGTTACACTCGCATCTGAATTATTCGCAAATCTCATTTGAAGGAGAGGCGGTCGGGTGGAATTAATCGGTGACGATGAAGCAAGCCGGAATCAGACGGAGGTAACCAATGCGGACGCCGAGCGAAAAAATGAATCGGCCGATCATCTCAATCCCGAGACCCCGGTAATCAGAATAGCTGTTGCGACACGGGGCGGCGGCAAGGTTAATGTCCACTTTGGACATGCGAGTGAATTTTGGGTCTACGATGTTTCGGGTCGGACGACGACTTTTTTGGAAGTGCGTCACGTTCAGGCCTATTGCAATGGGAGGACAGAGAGCGGCGAACCGGTCGACAAGAAGAAGATTTTTGACGATACGGCCGCTTTGTTCGCGGACTGTCAGGCGATTCTTTGTTCCGGAATTGGCGATTCCCCGCGCAGTAAGCTTTTGCAGAGAGGAATAGCAGCGATTTCCGGCAAAGGCGACATTGAAGAACTGCTGCTGGAAAGCGCCGAGTTCTACGCCAGTTTGGGTTTATCAAGATGATGTCCGTCAGAATTGTGCATTTAATTGCATTTCTATTAATCTGAATAATCTATATATTGGAGGATGAGAAATATGGCTAAAGCAAGACAAATCGCATTCTATGGTAAAGGCGGTATCGGTAAATCCACGACTTCCCAGAACACTTTGGCTCAGCTGGCAACGACTTTCGGCCAAAAAATCATGATCGTAGGTTGTGACCCTAAAGCCGACTCCACACGTCTGATCTTGAACACGAAAGCTCAACAAACGGTACTTCACCTGGCTGCTGAAATGGGTTCGGTAGAAGACCTCGAACTCGAAGACGTAGTAGCAACCGGCTTTGGCGACATCCTCTGCGTTGAGTCCGGCGGTCCGGAACCAGGCGTAGGCTGCGCAGGCCGCGGTATCATCACTTCCATCAACTTTCTGGAAGAGCAAGGCGCATACGAAGGTATGGACTTCATCTCCTACGACGTACTCGGTGACGTTGTATGCGGCGGTTTCGCAATGCCGATCCGTGAGAACAAAGCACAAGAGATTTACATCGTATGTTCCGGTGAAATGATGGCTATGTACGCAGCCAACAACATCGCACGCGGTATCCTGAAGTATGCACAAAGCGGCAGTGTTCGTCTGGGCGGCCTGATCTGTAACAGCCGTAACACCGACCGTGAAGACGAGCTGATCATGGAACTTGCGCGTCGTCTGAACACGCAAATGATCCACTTCGTGCCTCGCGACAATGTCGTACAACATGCCGAGCTGAGAAGAATGACGGTTACTCAATACAACCCTGAGCATAACCAAGCCAACGAATACAAACAACTGGCTGACAAAATCCTGCACAACGAAATGCTGAATATTCCGACTCCAATCGAAATGGACGAACTGGAACAACTGCTGATCGATTTCGGTGTGGTAGAAGACGAAGAAACGGCTATCAAGAAATTGGAAGCTAAAGAAGCAACCGGCGCCTGATCGAAGAGAACGTCTGCGACTGCGTATAGATTATTAGAGTAATGGAACAGGCTTGTAAAACGGCTGGATCAGCCGTTTTACAAGCCTGTTTGTGTTATTCACCTTTCTTTCGGACGGCAGTCTTACATATGCCCCGCCTAAGGTCCAGTTTCAAAAACCGTCCCCGGTCCGTTTTGGGCGGACTCGATTCAGCCTACAATAAGAGCATAAGGTGAAGGACAACGAAAGGCGGTGAAAAAAATGCAAAGAAACAGAGGAAACGGTCTTGCGATTGTACTGATTGTCATCGGCGCTATTATGCTGCTGGGTATGGCGCTTCCGCTGATACATGGGATTTTCAGGCTGCTGTTCCCGGTACTGCTGGTTGTTCTCGGTTACTACGGAATTAAGAGCGGACGCAAGGTGATCGGCTGGATCGTAATGTTTATCGGGGTCATGTCCCTGATCGCCAAACTGTCGTGGCTGATCGGACCGCTGCTCGGCTTGGCACTGGTCGTATGGGGAGTAACCGTACTTAAAGGCAAGAGAGGCAACTATTATTAAAGCTTAAGCAGAACTAAAATTAACGGCAAGGAGGGAGCGGCACATTATGAGCGTCTTTCGTCGCATGCGGGACATTACCGTAGCCAATTTAAATGAAAAGCTTGAACAAAGTCAAGACCCCGTGAAGCTAATCGATCAATTTCTGTACACGACCCGTGAGGAAATCAGTGAAGCCGAAAGATTGTACCAACAGTACGCGAATCATACGAAGCAGCTTCAGCATCAGGTCGACCAGGCGACTTCCATGAGGAACAAACGGGAGGAGCAGGCGCTGCTGGCGCTGAAAGCGGGCGAGGATAATCTGGCAAAGCTGGCTCTGCAGGAGAAAATCATTTACGAGGAAAAGCTGGAGCAGTACGGTGGTCTTCTGGAGCAAAGCCGGCAGTCTCTATTCGAACTGGAGCAGCAGCTCGGCGAACTGAGGATGGAGTATCAATCGGTCTACAGCAAACGCCAGTATTATGCGGCCCGGATGGAGACGCTCCGGCTGCAGCAGCGGATGAACCAGCGGGCAGGCACCTACGGCGGCGGGGATATTCCGAAAATGTTCGGACGCCTGGAAGACCGGCTGACCGACTGGGAGCTTGAAGCCAAAAGTCTTCGCGACCTGCGGCGGATGGGCCAGGAATACGCGGTTCAGGCGGGCGAGACGGTCGCCACCGTTCTGGAGCGGGAACTGGCCAAGCTGAAGGAGAAGCTGAACAAAGATGGAAAGGAGTAGCGTTATGACGAGGTTATATCGATCTACCCGCGACAAAGTGCTGACAGGACTCACCGGCGGATTGGCGGAGGTGATCGGCATCGACTCCACGCTGCTGCGGATACTGCTGTTGATCAGCATTCCCTTTACGGGCGGCGCCGTTATTCCGGTGTATTTCATCGCAGCACTGATCTTTCCGAAGGAGCCGGGGCCTTATCCGCCGTACGGCTTCGGTCCTGAAATGGCGGACGGCGGTTATGGTCCGCATTATAAAGGCGAAGACGGATATGGACGCCGGGGATGCGGTCCGCGAGGCCCATTCGGCCACTCCGGTCCATTCGGTTCATCCGGATCGCGGCCTTATGGCCGCAGCGACCATTATGATCCGCGATACAGCAAGACAGCAGGGTATTCCGCGCAAGACTCCGGTCTGGACGATATGATGAAGGATATCGAGAAGAAAGCGATGCAAAAAGAAATCGAAGAGCTTAGACGCAAGCTTGCCAAATACGAAGACAAGAAGGGAGAAGTGTAAAACATGGGAGTTTTTAAAAGAATTAAAGATATGACCAAAGCATCTGTTAACGATCTGCTGGATAAGGTGGAAGACCCAATTGTCATGCTGAACCAGTATCTGCGCGACATGGAAGGAGAGATTCACGAGGCGGAGGTTACGGTTGCCAAGCAAATGGCCAATGAACGCCGGATGAAGCAGCGTGTGGAGGAAGCGGAGAAATTGTCCGGACAGCGCGGCGCGCAAGCCGAGCTTGCCTTGAAGAATGGCCAGGAAGAAGTGGCGCGCAAGCTGCTTGAGGAGAAAATTTACTTCGACCAAAAATATGGCGAATACAGCGAACTGCATTCCCAAGCGGATGCCCATGCCAAGGAATTGGTTCAGCAGCTGCATGATATGAAGGATGAGTTCTACAAGCTGCGCAACAAGCGCAATGAGCTCGTATCCCGGGCTCAAATGGCTAAAGCGAAGAAGCAAATGTCGCAAATCAGCAGCGTTCACAGCATTGAAAGTGGCAGCGCTTCGCTTGGATTCCACCGTATGGAAGAGAAGATCATGCAGCTTGAAGCCGAAGCCGATGTGCTGCGCACTCCTTACCGGCCGACGGCCGCAGCCGCGTACAGTCCTGTCGACGCCGAGAAGCAGCTTAAGGTGGAGGAACAGCTGAACGCGCTGAAGAGCAAGCTGAACGGCTCAGCTGAGCCTTCCGTGAGCAAGGAAGAATAGGGCGAATATACAGTCATAGGATAATGACTGTTCCATAAATACAAGTTGATGTGATATGCTGAAGCGAGGGTAAAGCCATACGGATGGATCCACCATGCCGTCATGGCTTTTCCGGCCGTTTGGTCCCGGGTTGCTCGGGGTTGTCCGGACTACAATACATCAGGAGGTGCGAGGATGGAGAAGCGAAACCGTTTGATTGCCATAGGACTGATTGGTGTCGGATGCTTGATGATTTTTGGCAGATGGATCGGTTTTTTTTCCATTGTCGCCCTTTTATTTCTACTGCTGGGCATCTATCTGACAACTTCGGGTAAGATCAAACAGGGCTATACGCTGCTGGGAATTGGCGCGGTGCTGCTGCTGCTGGATCATCTGGTGCTGGTGCTGGGAATCTGCCTGATCTCGCTTGGCATGTTTTTTGTCAAATCCAAAGGGCTGCAGCGGGGGAGAAACTATCTTCAGAAACAGAATTTCTCTTCAAGCTTTAACTGGGACCGGTCGCCCTGGGTGATGCATAGTCTCAGCGCCTGGCATGTGCTGGGCGAAACGGATCTGGACCTGTCGCTGGCGATGGCTGAGGATAAGGAAACGATTATGCTGTTTCAGGGGATTTTTGGAGATATGGACCTGCATCTGGCCGACGGCTACGGTGTGGAGATTGAAGCCTTCGTGCTGTTCGGCTCCATTGAATTCGGCAGTCAGCGCGATACGGGCATGCTGAACCGGTTAAACTGGAAATCGCCGGGCTACGAGAGCAGTGAACATCGGGTGAAGGTCAGCGTTTCCTATTTGATGGGAGATTTGGATGTAAGATTGCCTTAGTGGATAAGGAGGGGAGGGCTCCGGATGGATCATAAAAAGAATGCCAACATCATATCGCGCAGTATGGGCGAGGGAGCCTTGTTCTCCTTTGTCCTTCTGCTGGTTATCCTGTACATGATGTATACATATGGATTTATGCGCCCTTTTGAAAGTTGGAGCTATGGGCTGCAGACGGCTTCGGTCGTGCTTCTGCCGATCGGTCTTGGCGTAGGCTTCGGATTCTTCCAGAGCTTCCGCGTCAAACGCAGACTTGAACGAATGCGGGAAACGCTGCTGCTGTGGGAAAAAGGCAACCTGACGCTGTCCATGCCGCCACTCGGCGAGGACGAACTGGGCAGGCTCGCGGAACAGCTCAACGTGATCGGCGGCAAGTGGGAGAATCAGGTGACGACGCTCCAGCGGCTGTCGACGAATAACGCCCAGCTTGCCGAACAGGCGAGGCTGACGGCAATTGTGGAGGAGCGGCAGCGTCTGGCCCGGGAACTGCATGATGCGGTCTCCCAGCAGCTGTTCGCCATTTCGATGACGGCAACAGCCGTTGGCCGGACGCTTGAAAAGGACTTCGACAAAGCCCAGCGCCAAATCGCCCTGATCGAGGAGATGGCTGCCGTGGCCCAGTCGGAGATGAGAGCGCTGCTGCTGCATTTGCGCCCGGTTTATCTGGATGGAAAAGGTCTGGAACAGGGCATTCGGGAGCTGATCAAGGAGCTGAAGGTGAAGGTGCCTATAGACATCCTGTTCGAGATGGATTCCGGCATACAACTGGTAAAGGGCGTCGAGAACCACCTGTTCCGCATTGTTCAGGAGGCCATTTCCAACACGCTGAGGCATGCCAAAGCGGAGAAATTGGAGATTCGCATCCATCGCCGCGGCGACACGGTCCGGATGACCATTCGCGATGACGGCATCGGATTTGAAATGGATGATTACAAGCAGACATCGTACGGCCTTTCCAATATGCAGGAGCGTATTACGGAAACGGGAGGGTTCATCCAGTTCATCACGGCGCCAGGCAAAGGTACGCGTATCGAGATTACGGTGCCGCTGCTCAGCGAGGACAAGGGGATCTAGATCAAGCATGGTCCTTCAGGCTTGGCTCGGGTAAGTGTTATTGGAGAATGCCAACACAGCAGGAATTCTTTCGTCTAATTTTCAGCTAATGGAGCCTTTCCGAACAAAGGAACAGGATTAGCCGGTCCGTGATGTATAAGGCGGTTTATTTATCAGGTTACGGGCCGCGCCCAGTTTAGGGGAATTAGAGGGGAGAACTCTGGCTACAGCGTAGCTACTAAAGTACTCCAATTGGAGATTTGCCGGGCCGTCCGTTCGGAGAGAATTCTGCTTGAAGCAATCCGGAAGATATCTGTGCTCACAAACATTTGGGAGGGATTGGCCATGGAGAATGGCGAACCGATTAAAGTGCTGCTGGTGGACGACCATGAAATGGTCAGAATCGGACTGGCTGCGGTGCTGGGGACTGAGGAAGGAATCGAAGTGGTCGGCGAGGCCGGAAACGGTGAGGAAGGCATTCGCTTGGCGCAGGAGTACAAGCCGGATGTTGTGCTCATGGACCTGGTGATGGAAGGAATGGATGGCATTGAGACAACGAGGCAGGTAATGAGGCTGTACCCCGAGTGTAAGGTGATTGTGCTGACAAGCTATTTGGATGATGAAAAAATGTACCCGGTCATCGAGGCCGGCGCTTTCAGCTACCTGCTCAAAACCTCGCGCGCCAGTGAAGTGGCGGATGCGATCCGGGCGGCGGCCCGGGGACAGTCCGTTCTGGTCTCGGAGGTCGCATCCAAAATGATGAACCGGTTCCGCAGCGACGCCCGGATTGAAGCTCCGGCTCATTCGGAGCTGACCGACCGGGAGATGGAAGTGCTGAAGCTTCTGGCGCAGGGGAAATCAAACCAGGATATTGCCGACCAGCTTATTATCGGCATCAAGACGGTGAAGTTCCACGTCACGAACATTCTTGCCAAACTGGGCGTGGAAGACCGCACGCAGGCGGCCATCTACGCTTACAAGAACGGCCTGGCCGAGTAGCGCCTCCGGAACAGGCGGCAGCCGGCAGAACGAGCTGGCTTTTTGCTTCGGTATAAAATCTCTCAAAACGGTTATCCTGTCTAGTAGATTGCTAGATCGGAACCGAGAGGGAGAGAGACGATGGAAAACCGGGGAAAGAGCTCAAACAAGGGAACGCTGCTGCTTATTGGTCTGTGCTGTGCGGCACTGCTGCTGGCGTGCTTTCGAAACGGAGTGGAAGCCAGTCCCGCCGCTAGGGGCTATTCCAAAGCCCTGCCGCCAGACGGGGTTGGCCGGAAATCCGAGGTCCGCGCAGAACTGGCCGGTACACCGTCCGGGACGGTCTCGCTGCTAACGGATCTCGGCCGCAGTGTGACAGAACCAGACTCTCCGCTGCGTCTTGTCTTTAAATGGCAGGGAAGCTACACAGGGGAAGAGGGCAAAGCATTCTCCGCCGCAAACTCCCTCTCGAAGTCGCTCGGACTTCAAACCGTCGTCAAGTCGGAAGAAGAAGGCCATGCCGCTTACCGTTCCTCCTCGAATACCGGAGAAATGAAGACCTCATTATTCTGGAGTGAAATGGGGGAAGGCGAGAGTTATGTAATCGTTACGCTGGAAACGGCCGATCTGTCCCGAACAGCGGGACTAGCCGGGGCTGCCCAGAAGGCCGGCATGATGATGACATCCGCGAGGATCGCCGCGGACTGGAATGTCTCCCTGCAGGGCACTGCCAAGGAGCACGAGGACGCCAGTCAGGCGCTGAAGCTGACGGAGCGTATGCTTGCAGGCAAACTGCAAGGCATGAGCGCAGCTGAAACTTACGAAGACGAGACAACCGCCAGCACCTCCTACACCGTGCCATCCATGCTGCATACCGTGCAGAGCGGAACGCATCGCCTGGCCGTACAGGCAGCGATTCACCAAGACGTTGCCAAAGGCAGCAGCCGGGTAACTATCGGTTTCCCGCTGATTACGATTGAATATTGACTTTTTCAGCTTATATAAGCTCAATTATAGAGAACGATAAGAAACAGTAATCGAATTTTGCTGAAATCCGAGAGAAACTGTCAGGAATGTAATAGCATCCTTTTTCGGAATATGATAAAATGGCATCACGTCACTATAACCTTTTTACTAAAAATAGACGTGAAAATGGATTTTAATAAACTATATTATAGAGAAAGATGAGGAGCCATGGCTGAAAATCAAACCTTTGACGAATTGAATACACCAGGTGCTGTTTTTTTTATTTTTGGTGCAACCGGCGACTTGGCCCGGCGTAAGCTTTTTCCGGCCATCTACAGCTTGTACCGCGAGGGAAAGCTGGCTGAGGATTTTGCGGTAATCGGCGTGGCGCGTCGTCCACGGACTCCCGAAGAATTCAAAGAAGATGTGAAGGCATCGATACAAGAGTTTAGCCGTTACCAGGCGATAGACGATAACGAATGGACTAGATTTGTCAATCATTTTGAGTATAAGTCGCTCGATATCAACAATGTTGACGGGTTCCGCGAGCTGAAGGCGCAGACGGAAGCGCTGGAAGAGCGGTTCCGCATTCCGGGCAACCGGCTGTTCTACCTGGCGCTCGCTCCCGAGCTGTTCGGCGGCGTCTCCTTTAACCTGAAAGCCGGCGGCATGCTGGACGGACAGGGCTGGAACCGCCTGGTGATTGAGAAGCCTTTCGGTTACGATCTGGAATCGGCCGAGAAGCTGAACGAGCAGATCCGCCAGGTCTTCAAGGAAGAGGAAATTTACCGGATCGACCATTATCTTGGCAAGGAAATGGTGCAGAACATCGAAGTGATCCGTTTTGCCAACGCCTTTTTCGAGCCGCTCTGGAACAAGCAGCATATTGCCAACATCCAAATTACGCTTGCTGAAACCGTCGGCGTCGAAGAGCGCGGCGGCTATTATGACCATGCCGGAGCGCTGCGGGATATGGCTCAGAACCATATGCTTCAGCTGCTGACCATGATTGCGATGGAGCCGCCAAGCCGTCTGCTGGCGGAAGATATCCGCGACGAGAAGGTCAAGGTGCTGCGTTCGCTCCGTCCGTATGCAACCGGGGAAGAAGTGCGCCAGAACGTGGTGCGCGGGCAATATACGCAGGGTCTGTTCAATGGCAAGTCTGCGCCGGCTTACCGTCAGGAAGACAAGGTGAATCCGGAATCCACCACGGAAACGTATTTTGCGGCCCGGGTATTCGTGGATAATTTCCGCTGGGCGGGCGTACCGTTCTACATCCGCACAGGCAAACGCCTGCCGGCAAAGACGACCGAGGTGGTCGTGGAGTTCAAACGGACGCCTACCAATGTCTACTTAGGTCAGAAGCATAACCTCGAGCCGAACCTGCTCGTCATCCGCGTTAACCCGATGGAAGGCATTTATGTGAAGATCAATGCCAAGAAGCCGGGCTCGGAATCGGAAATTCAGCCGCTGGCAATGGATTTCTGTCAAAGTTGTCTGATCGGCATCAACTCGCCGGAAGCCTACGAGCGCCTGCTGCATGATGCCGCGCAGGGGGATTCCACATACTTCACCCGCTGGGACGAGGTATCCTCGGCCTGGTCGTTCGTCGACCATATCGCCAAAGCCTGGAGAGAGGATGGCAGCGATCTGGCTTCTTATCCGGCAGGTTCTTGGGGGCCGGTTGAAGCGGCTGAGCTGCTTGAACAGGACGGCTTCCACTGGTGGCCGGTCAACGGGCAGAAAGAAGACAATGTTGTATGGTCAGTGAACAATTAAAATGGTTAGCCGGATAGATATATAGAAATCTCCCTGCCCTAGAGCCCTAGAGCGGGGAGATTTTTTTCTCGGAGCTTGTATTTAGGTAGATAATGCCGCCCAAATTTTGATATACTTTAAAGGATGCCCGCTTTAATATGTCCTTCGGCTGTGAGAGATGAAGGCTGACAGGCTGCGGGAAAGGACGGCTAACTTAGCGATAGGAGCAAAGAATAATGGCCATTCAGCCGATTTGATACAGGTTTTTCTCTTAAGACGTTAATACGGAACGTGAACAATTCAGATATGAAGGGATATGTGCAATGAGTCAAACGATGGATCAGAATTTGCAGCAGGAAGTGGATAAACGCAGAACATTCGCGATTATTTCCCACCCTGACGCAGGTAAAACGACACTCACGGAGAAGCTGCTGCTGTTCGGCGGCGCGATCCGGCTGGCGGGAACGGTCAAGGCCCGCAAAGCAAGCAAGCATGCGACAAGCGACTGGATGGAAATCGAGAAGCAGCGCGGAATCTCCGTTACTTCCTCGGTTATGCAGTTCGATTATAACGGCCATCGGATCAACATTCTGGATACGCCGGGTCACCAGGATTTCAGTGAGGATACCTACCGCACATTGACTGCCGCCGACAGCGCGGTCATGCTGATCGACGTCGCCAAAGGCGTCGAAGCGCAGACGATCAAGCTGTTCCAGGTGTGCGCGAAGCGGGGCATTCCGATCTTTACGTTCATCAACAAGCTCGACCGTGAGGGCCGCAATCCCTTTGAGTTGATGGAGGAGCTGGAGCAGGTGCTGGGCATCCGTTCGGTGCCGATGAACTGGCCGATCGGTACGGGACGTGAGCTGAGCGGCGTCTATGACCGCATGAAGAATCAGGTGGAGCTGTTCCAAGGAGACGATCATTCGGTCATTAAGGTGCAGAAGGTGGAAGACTACCGCGATCCCGTAATCCGCGAGATGGCGGGCGACTATCTGCACGACCAGCTGTGCCAGGATCTTGAGCTGCTTGATGTTGCGGGAGATCCCTTCGATTATGAGAAGGTGTTGCGCGGCGAATTGACGCCGGTCTTCTTTGGCAGTGCGATCAACAACTTCGGCGTGCAGACGTTCCTGGAAAATTTCCTGCAGCTCGCTCCTAAGCCGGAACCGCGCCGCAGTACAGCTGGTATCGTGGAACCGACAAACGGGAAGTTTACCGGCTATGTATTCAAAATCCAGGCGAATATGAACCCGGCCCATCGCGACCGGATTGCTTTCCTGCGCATCGTTTCCGGCAAATTCGAGCGCGGTATGAGCGTGAAGCATGTGCGCGCCGGCAAGGATATCAAGCTGTCGCAGCCGCAGCAGTTTCTTGCTCAGGACCGCGATATCGTCGAAGAGGCGTATCCGGGAGATATTATTGGTCTGTTCGACCCCGGCATATTCCGCATCGGCGATTCGCTTAGCCAAGCGGGGGATGTGGTGTTTGATGAACTACCGACTTTCTCCCCCGAGATTTTCGCCAAGGTCAGCATTAAAAATGCGCTGAAGTCGAAGCAGTTCCAGAAGGGAATCGATCAACTGACGGAGGAAGGCATGATTCAGGTGTTCCGTACGGTCAGCTTCGACGATATTCTGCTGGGTGTGGTCGGACAGCTGCAATTTGAAGTGTTCGAGTACCGGATGAAGGGTGAGTACGGCGTGGATGTGCAGCTTCAGCGGATGCCGTATCAGTTCGCGCGCTGGATTGTGGACGAGAACAAGCCGGACCCAAGCAAGTTCCGGATCAATTCGGCGCTCGTTACGGATAAAAAAGGGAATTTTGTCGTGCTGTTCGAGAACGAGTACGCGATGCGAACGGCAATCGAGAAAAATCCGACGGCGAAGTTTCTGGAAACGGCGCCTTAAGTTTAAGATGATGGGCAGGCTATGCCGGAATTAAAGAGGACAAAAGCCTCCGTCTCTTGCGCGTTTTGCGCAAGGGTACGGAGGCTTTTTCCAATGCTTCAACTGCCGCTGGTAAGCGAACCGGGAGTGACGGACTTTAGATGTTCGTGCAGCATCGTGACGACATTGTCTTTTTTAGCGGGATTAAGGTCTTTCCAGATCATTTCAAAGACGGCGCCGAGTCCCGGCAGCGCGGTTTCTGGACCGTCCACCGAACCGTCAATCATTTCCCGCAGTTCGGTTTTGGAATGACCCTGGACTTTATGGATGACGGCCTGGCGCAAGTCGAGCGTAATGGACATGTGGAGGGCTCCTTTTTCAAAAGTGTGTACTATGCTGAACATAATATGCCCTGCCCCGGGGCCTAAAATTCAAGTTTATTTCGCCTTGTGCTATACTGTTTTGAGACAATCGACTGCATACGGGGGGAGAGCAGATGGCCAAAAAGCAATTCGCTATTATCGGAATGGGCCGGTTCGGTTCCAGCGTCGCCAAGGCGCTCAGCGGTATGGGCTACGATGTGCTGGCTATTGATTCGGACGAGCAGCGTGTACAGGAAATCTCCGCAATCGTAACGCATGCCGTATCGGCGGATTCGACGGATGAGGAAGCGCTGCGCGCGCTGGGCGTCCGCAATTTTGACGTTGTCGTGGTAGCGATCGGCGAGGATATTCAATCCAGTATTTTGACCACGCTCATTCTGAAGGATCTCGGCGTGCCAGCCATTCTCGTCAAGGCCAAGAGCGAACTGCACGGTAAAGTGCTGAGCAAGATCGGAGCCGACAAGGTTATTTATCCGGAAAGGGATATGGGGATGCGGGTGGCACATCATCTGGCCTCGCCGAATATTCTCGACTATATCGAGCTGTCGCCGGATTACAGTATTCTGGATATGAAGGTGCCCGGAGCGATGCTCGGCAAGAACCTCAAAGAACTCGATATCCGCGCCAAATATGGCTGCAACGTAATGGCGATCCGCCGGGGGGATGAAATGAATATTACCCCGAATGCGGACGATAGGCTGATGAGCGGCGATGTGCTGGTCATTGTAGGACACAAGGATAATCTAACTCGGCTGGAAATGGCCTATCAATAAGAATCAATGGAGTTGAAAGGTTGAATTCAATGGAAATTATGTCTCCGCAAAATGCGCGGGTTAAAGAGTGGGCCGGATTACTTGAGAAAAAACACCGCGACAGGAGCGGAAAATACATCGTCGAGGGCGTTCATCTTGTCCAGGAAGCGCTGCTGGCGGAAGCGGATGTCGAAATCCTGGCTTACGATATCGATAAAGGAATGCCTGCGGAGCTTGGTGGTCTGCTTCAGTCTGTTCCAGGCATGGAGACCGTCGCGGTCTCTGCAGCGGTGATTGCCAAATGCAGCAGCACCAGTACGCCGCAGCCCGTGTTCGCAGTCATCCGCAAAGAGCGGGATGGGGCTGCAGCGGCGCTGGACAAGCCGGACAGCCTCGTTATTGTGCTGGACGGCGTGCAGGACCCTGGCAATGTCGGCACCATTATCCGCAGCGCGGACGCGGCGGGAGCGGACGGAGTCATTCTGGGCAACGGCTGCGCCGATCTGTACAATCCGAAGACCATCCGTTCCACCATGGGCTCAATGTTCCATCTGCCCGTTGTGGAAGGCGATCTGGCGGAGATTCTGCCGGAGGCCCGGCAGCGCGGCGTAATGCTCATCAGCACCTCGCTGCAAGGCGTGGACTCCTGCTACAGCCACGATTTCCGCAGCGGCAGCCAGTGGCTGCTGATCGGCAGCGAGGGCCGGGGCATCTCGCCGGAAACGGCGCGGATGGTGGACAAGAGCATCATCATCCCGATGAAGGGCCGGGCCGAATCGCTGAACGCGGCGATGGCGGCGACGATTTTATTGTTTGAGGCGATGCGGCAGCGGGGGATCTAGCGTGAATATACTCACACCCGTGTGAGTTGTAGTTTAGATTTACACTAGTTTGGAACGTATTTTGTAATCATTAAGTCAATTGCATGGTGGAAATACAGGTATTATCGTCTTCAAAAGTAGAGATTTCTGATTCGCTGCTTTTGCCGCCATGCTCAATTGTTACGTGGAAGGTTTGGTCGCGCGGGAGCCAAAAATCGATAAAGCCATTGTCGAAAGATTGGAGTTCATCTTTAATTACGACCTTGCCGTCCCGATCCGTTATGGTTACGTTGAATTTCTCATTCGCCATTTCTCCCTGGCAGCCCGTCAAGCTGTGAGTGGCACAAGGATGCGTCTTATTCACATATGGAGCAATAGAAACGAAAAATTCGTTCTTGGGCAGGCTGTAGGTCGTTTTGTCATTGTTGTCTGCAGTCACGGTAAGTTCATCCGATGTAATCGATGCAGATTTAGCGTTAAGCTTCCCTGAACTGTAGTTATTTACCAATTGTTTGATGTCAGGGGCTGTCTGTTTTACAGTCTCCTGTGTTTTGTCCCCGCCAGCGATGATGTATGCTCCCAATACGACAGCAATCAAAGCCGCAGCTATAAAAATCTTCTTTCTCATTCTCAAACTCCTTTTCTCGGATCGAACTCTTCTTTAAGGTCATATAAATCACACCCGCCTGTGAATTGTAATTTAGATTGGCACCGATTTGCAATATCGTTTGGCACACTGATAAAGCCAGTCCTGATAATCAAGGAATCCTTGATTTTTAGGACTTTGCATAATGATTTTACAAATGCACAATTTAGTTTACATTTATCTTACTTTTATTGCGCAATAATTCTATATTTATTTCTGATAATTTTAGATGTTTTAAGGTAGATAAATAGATTATTCTATATAATTAGTAGATTTTTTTGTGATTTAACAAAATTATTCATGCTTTTTTATAAACATCTTAATTGTCAAATGAACAATTTATTTTTTACAAAATGTATTGACGCACGGTGAAGTCTTTGATAAATTGTAAATGCGAAAGGAAATAAGTGTAAATGTAAGCCCTTTAATTTGTTCTCTTGCTGCATCGAAATATAAAAATGTACAAGAATGGAGGTAAAGGCAATGCAGAACTCAGTAGAAGTGGATTACAGAAAAAAAACGGTGATAAGACAAAAGAGCTCCACGTTTGAATATTTGAAGAAGCATTATTTTCTTTATTTAATGCTCGCACCAGCTGTGATCCTGACCCTTATTTTTAAATACGGTCCTATGTATGGTGCAATTATTGCCTTTAAAGATTTCAGCCCGATCAAAGGAATTATGGGAAGTGAATGGGTAGGCTTTTATAACTTTGAGAAATTCCTATCTTCCCCTAATTTTACAGTTATATTTATGAATACGCTTAAATTAAGTCTTTTTGGTTTGATTTTGGGCTTCCCCGTTCCCATCCTGCTGGCCTTGATGTTGAATCAGGTGCGCAGGGCTGGAGTCAAAAAGAACATCCAATTATTGTTGTACGCCCCTAACTTTATTTCCGTCGTCGTCGTGGTTGGGATGCTGTTCATCTTCTTGTCCCCAACAGGACCAATCAACCAGCTGTTTAACTTGTTTACCGATGAACCGATTATGTTCATGTCTCGTCCGGAGTACTTCCGGTGGATCTATATTCTTTCGGATATTTGGACAGGGGCGGGATGGGCATCTATTATCTATGTGGCCGCTCTTGCCAACGTTGATCCCGAGCTGCACAATGCGGCAAATCTGGATGGCGCTAATCTTCTTCAAAGAATCCGTCATATTGATCTTCCAACCATTCGTCCGATTATGGCCATTGTATTTATCCTTGCAGCGGGCAACATCATGTCGATTGGTTTTGAAAAGGCTTACTTAATGCAAACGGCAACGAACTTGCCGACAGCAGAGATTATTCCGACTTACGTTTACAAGATCGGTTTACAGGCCGGCGACTATGCATACTCATCAGCAGTGGGGTTGTTTAACTCGGTCATCAATGTCATCTTGCTCGTCACAGTTAACTTCATTGTGAAGAAACTAAATGAGGGTGAAGGTCTTTACTAAGAAAGGAGTCACAAGTCATGTTCATCAAACATTCCCGGCTGGACCGCGTTATTCTCATGCTGAACTCCACCTTTTTAATTTTGGCCGTACTGATGGTGGTTCTTCCGCTCATTTATGTCGTCATTGCATCCTTCATGGATCCTTCGGTGCTGCTCAGCCAAGGGTTATCGTTCAACATCTCGGATTGGTCGTTGGAGGGATACAAGAAGATTCTTACTAATCCAGCCATGATACGAGGTTTTGGAAACGCTGTATTTTACGCTGCTTCATTTGCTATCCTTACCGTTATGGTCTCTATTTGCGCAGGATATGCCTTGTCTGATGACAGGCTAAAGGGAAGAAGTTTATTTATGACATTGTTCCTCATTACGATGTTCTTTGGAGGAGGACTTGTTCCAACTTACCTGCTGGTCAAGAATCTGGGTCTTCTAAATACGGTTTGGGCCGTGATCATTCCCGGGGCAGTCAACGTATGGAACATTATTTTGTCCAGAACCTTCTTTAAAGGAGTGCCCAAAGAACTGAGGGAAGCCGCCAATGTGGACGGGGCGTCGGAGATGAAGATATTCCTCAGCATTGTATTGCCGCTCTCTAAACCCATTATCTTCGTACTTGCTCTTTATGCCTTTGTTGGCCAGTGGAATTCCTACTTTGATGCCATGATCTATTTGGATAATCCGAGCCTTCATCCGCTGCAGCTTGTTCTTCGTTCCATCCTGATTCAGAATCAGGTCGATCCAAGCATGATCAGTGATCAGCTCGCCATGGCGGAAATGAAAAAATTGTCTGAAATCATCAAGTATGCCGCGATTGTTGTGTCCAGCTTGCCTCTCCTTGTGATGTATCCGTTCTTTCAAAAGTATTTTGAAAAGGGTGTCATGGTCGGTTCCCTTAAATAGGAAACGAGCTGCACATAGATGGAATATTTTCATTCATCCTAATTTGGAGGTCATATCCTATGAAAAGACTAAAAAAATCAAAAGTTTTAGCAAAAGCAGCTTCCGCCACTGTACTTGCTTCTCTTGTAATCCTTACTGCTTGCAGTAGCGGAGGAGGAGGAGGGAATGCGGCTAGTGATAAACAAGATCCAAACGGTAAAATAACTCTGAATTTTATAACGCAAAGCTCACCGCTGGCGCCAGCAGATCCCAATGAAAAGCTGATCAATAAACGTCTCGAAGAAAAAACGAATGTGCATATTAATTGGAAAAACTTCACCAAAGACGTGTTTGTGGAAAAAAGAAACCTGGCGGTCGCAAGCGGCAGTCTTCCCGATGCTATTTTCAATGCGGACTACAGCGACTATGAGCTGCTCAAGCTCGCTAAAAACGGCACCCTCATTCCGCTGAATGATCTGATCGACAAGTATATGCCGAACTTAAAAAAAGTGCTGGAAGAAGCCCCTGAATACAAGGCCATGATTACGGCGCCGGACGGCAACATTTATGGATTTCCATGGATTGAAGAGCTGGGTGAAGGAAAAGAACGAATTCAGGCTGTAGACAGCATGGCTTGGATCAATGTGGATTGGCTCAAGAAGCTTGGGCTGAAAATGCCGACAACAACGGAAGAACTGAAGAAAGTGCTGATCGCGTTCAAGACACAAGATCCGAATGGCAACGGTCAGGCGGATGAAATTCCGTTGTCCTTTATTAACAAGCCGGGTGCGGAAGATCTGACTTACCTCTTTGCCGCTTTCGGAGAGGGTGAGAACCCTGACCATGCGGTCGTAAGCAATGATGGCAAAGTGATCTTTGCGCCAGCGGATGAAGGCTATAAAAACGCTGTATCCTATATCAATGAGCTTTATAAAGAAGGCCTGATTGATGTGGAAGCGTATACACAGGACTGGAGTACTTACCTTGCCAAAGGGAAGGCGCAAAGATACGGTCTGTACTTCTCCTGGGACAAAGCCAATATCTCCGGAGCAAACGATTCTTATCAAGTATTGCCGCCGCTCGCAGGTCCCGATGGTCAAATTAACGTAGCCCGTACCAATGGTCTTGGCCTTGGCCGCGGTAAAATGGTTGTTACAAGCGCGAATAAAAACCTGGAAGCGACTGCAAAATGGGTCGATCAGCTGTATGATCCGATTCAGTCCGTACAGGACAACTGGGGAACCTACGGGGACACCACGCAGCAGAATATCTTTGAATTTGATGAAGCCAAAGGCATGCTGAAGCATCTGCCGCTCGAAGGCGCAGCTCCCGTTGAGCTTCGTGAGAAAACAAGCATCGGCGGACCGCTGGCTGTTCTTAACTCCTACTATGGCAAATACACGACCGTGCCGGATGATGCCAAAGGCAGAATGGAGATCATCAAGAACATCATGGCTCCGCACATGAAAGAGGATAACGTAATGCCAAGCGTATTCAACTCGATTGAAGAGCTGGACCGCCTCACGACGATTGAAGCCGATCTGTTCGCCTATGTCCTCAGAATGCGCACCGAATGGTACCAGAACGGCAAAGTGAATGAGCAGTGGGGAGATTATCAGAAAGAGCTGAAACGCCTCGGCTTGGATGAATGGCTGAAGATTAAACAGGATGGTTATGATAGAGCAACGAAAAAATAATAAATAGACGGTAGAGGCCGTGTTCCAAGCAGTTACGCTGCTGAACACCGCCTCCTTTTATATAAAAGAAAGATGGTCTTTAATTTCGGGCGGATTGATAAAAAAAGAGTACACTCACTTCAAGCATACTCTTTTGGTCTAACCTATGTAGTTTTCGCACTTTTTTTCTTGGCTGCTGCTTTTCTTTTGACCAACTCTCTATGTCCTGCAAAGCTCATAAACATAAATATCAAGTTAATAACGGCAAACAAAATATAACTTAAGTCAAGGCCAAATGCCAGCACTATCGCAATGACTTCAGCTATAAACAGAATTACAAAAGTTGTCAACGGCATGGTGAAGATGAAGACCCATGCAATAAGCTGGATGAATAGTAAAATCCCGCTTAACATACGCATGATTTCTCCATCGTAGTCCATAGGCTGTGTCGTCCAAAACTTAAATCCCATAAACAGAAGCCATAATGCTAACAGCAGTCCTGTAGCGACTCTCAATCTTAATTCTCCCCCCCTTGTATGTGATTTAAGACCTAAGACCATATTATCATAACCTGGGAAAAATGGACTACCTTATCAATTGTTTTTTTACTAGCAATATAAAAGAGGGCGCGCCGATGATTCGGAGGAAGCGCTTACGGAGCGAAAATAGTATTAACCCTTACGGCGGTAATAAGAAGGGCTCTTGCCTTCGACCGTTTTGAAAAATCGGCTGAACGCGTGAATGCTGGAGAACCCCAAGTTCTCGGCGATGATGGTCAGCGGGTCGGCGGTGAACTGGATCATATGCCTGGCCGCATGCGCGCGCATGAGCTGATGATATTGGATGGGACTCATGCCGAAGGCCTGCTGAAAAAGGCGGACCAGATAGTGCTTGCTGATTCCGGACATCCTTGCGATTTCATCCAGGCTGACTTTACGGTTCGTATTGTGCATTAGATATTGTTTAATGTGCATCAGGGCGTGCATATTGGTCTCGACATGGGAATTGAGGCTCCAGTAATTTTCGCGCAGCAGTTGAGTCCAGAGCTGAATGAATAAGCCTTTGACCTTGAACTCGTAGTACGGCATTTTCGTTTCGTATTCGTAGATGATGTCCAGCAGCATTTTTTCAATAAACACGGGATTCTTCAGCCGCAGGTGGCTGGATAAGGGAACGGGCATTTCATCGATAATATCAGGGCGGAAATAAGCCAATTCCTCCGGTTCGATTTCTTCAATCGGCCGGAATGACACTTTCACCTTCTCGCTGTCCTCCGTATAGAAGAAGTCGAAATGGATATGGGGCTGGCGGAGGCGCTGCTTCCCGACCTTCTTGATTTTATGCCGTTGCTTCGGACGGAACAGAAAAATGTCGCCCCGAACGCCTTCATAGACCGCATCCTCGATCGTCACGATCACCTTGCCCTCCATAATGTACAGCAGCTCATAATCGAATAATTGCCTCTCTTTTATAACCCAGGAACCTTCCACAATATTATCCATCGCTACACGGATGTAAGGCGAAATTTGGTGCAGAATCATGAAAACCAAGCCCCCTTCTCCTTTTATGAAAGCGTATCACAAAAGCAATAAATGATAAATAAAAAATAAGCTATGCTAAATACTCAGCCTAAAAATAGGGTTACGATAAAGATGTACTTCAAAGGCAGAAGCAATATTTGCCATCTTGAAGAATAACGATACAGAGGGGGACATGCAAACCATGAAGAACAGATTTTCGATTATTCTGATGGCATGTTTGTTGATTCTCAGTTTGGCGGCCTGCGGCAGCAATTCCACCCCTAAAAATGAAAACGCTTCATCCGAGGTGGGTCCGGTCACTTTATCGATCGCCATGCACGTAGCCAATGTCAAGGAACAAGAGCCTTATATGTATGGCATTATTCAAAAGTTCCAGGAGAAATACCCTGATATCAAGATCGATCTTACGGGAGCGGAAACCCAGGAGCATGTCAAGAAAATGAAAATGATGTCCCAGTCGGGTAATCTCCCGGACATTTTCTGGATGCTGCCGGCTCCGGCCAAGGAAATGAATCAGGCAGGATTGCTGCTGGATTTGAGCGATTTCCTGAAGAGCAATCCTGAGATTACTGCAGGCATTGATTCCCAAATGGTAAGCGATTACCAGGATGGGGGCAAGCAGTTCGGGCTGCCTTACCAGGCGCTCGTGACCGGATTATGGTACAACAAGGCGTTGTTCGATCAATACAAAGTCAAAGTGCCGGAAACATATGAGGAGCTGCTGGCGGCGGCAAAAGTGTTCAAAGCGAACAACGTCGTTACCATTGCGAAGGGCTCGAAGGATACGTTCAGCACATGGGCTTTCCTCGGCATGCTGACCCGTTATGGATTCTTTGACAAGATAGCCGACATTGAGAGCGGTAAAGAGAAGTTTAACAATCCCGACTTTTTGAAGCTGTTCAACAAGATTGACGAGCTTCGGGTGAACGGGGCTTTCCCGGAAAATGTCTCGACGCTGTCCTACTTCCAGGCGGTCGAAATGTTTACCGGCGGCAAGGCCGCCATGCTGGATGCCGGTGTGTGGGAGACAAAGAAGATTGAAGGCAGTCCGATCGCCAAGACGGCAGGCTTCTCCTGGGGCCCTACCTTCTCCGACGGCGTCGGCAACCAGAAGATTGCCATGGCTGTCGCTGCGGCTCCGCTGGTTGCAAGCGCGAAAGTGAAGGATGACCCGGCCAAGTATGACGCGGTTCAGAAGTTTTTCGCTTTCTTTTACAGTCAGGAAGGTGCAGCGGTGATGGCCGAGAACGAGGCGCCGCCGGTCGTGAAATATACGGGAACTGTGGACAAGGAGAAATATCCGGTATACGCGGAAGTGATCAATAAGCTGAATGAGCCGGGGTGGGAACGGCCAAGGGCTCAACCCGACTTGGTGGTCAGCGAAGCGGTGGGCAATCAGCTTAACGACAGTATTTACGGCGTAATCAATGGCATTTACAAACCGGAACAAGCGCTGGATCTGATCGACCAGAAGATGGCGAAGTAACAGGAAAGCGTCGGCTGCCGGCATTCAGGTGCCCGGCGGCAGCCAATCCAAACCTTCGGAAAGGTGGTTGATGTCATGATTGGAAGCTTTGCTCTATGTGCGCTGATCCTCCTGCTGATTGCAGCGGCAAGCTCCATACGATCCGAAGCCATTTCCCAGCATTACTCTGAGTCGGAAACGGTATCCGGAGCAGCAGCCAAACCTATTGGATGGGGGAGAAAGAGATGATTTGGCTCAGTAAACGAAGATACATTCTATTCATGCTGATCCCCACGCTGATTGTATATCTGGGCTACATCATCATGCCCGTGCTCATCTCCTTCTACTATAGTCTGACCGAATATACGGGAATCGGCGCGGCGAGATTTATAGGATTAGATAATTTCAGCAGGCTCTGGCATGATTCTCTGTTCTGGATATCGTTAAAAAATACGCTGATTGTGCTGGCTGTCGCCCTGCTGCTGCTTCTGCCGGGAGCTTTTCTGCTCGCCCTGCTGCTCAATGTAAAGGTTAGAGGGGGCAATGCCGTGAAAGCGCTGAATTTTGCGCCCAGCATTGTCGCTCCGATCCTGGTGGGTCTAATCTGGGTGTTTATTCTCGACCCGCAAATGGGGATGATCAACGTGATCCTGACCAAGCTGGGACTCGGGCAGCTGGCTCAGCCGTGGATTGGGGGAAAGACCTTAACCCCATATTCCATCGGGATTGTGTTTACCTGGCAGATGATCGGGTTTCTGGCAACCATCTTCCTGGCCGGACTCAAGATGATTCCAAGGGATGTCTACGAATCCAGCTCCATGGACGGGGCGAATAAGGTCCAGCAGATGTTCCGGATCACCATTCCGATGATGAACGAAACAGTCAAGATTAATGTCATTCTGATCATTACTGGCGTATTCAAAATCTTTGAAACCGTACTGCTGCTGACGAACGGAGGACCCAATCATTTATCGGAGGTCATGGTTACCTACATGTACAATGTAACCTTTACCTCAGGGGAGTACGGCTACGGTATGGCCATCGCCACGGTTACCTTTCTGCTGACCTTGATCTTTTCCCTGGTCTACATGAGCTTGAGCAGAAAGAGCATTGAGGAATAGGGGGAGAGGCAGATGAATTCTATATCCCGTGCCACGACAAGCTCTGCTGTGAAGGAAGCGAAACGTGTGAAAAAGGGGCGAATGAGCGGCAATGCGGGTATGAGTGTGTTGGCTTACATCATCACCCTGCTGGTGTTGTTTCCTTTCCTGTGGATGATTCTGCTGTCGTTCAAGACGAACAGCGATATTCTGAATAATCCGTTCAGCCTGCCCGAGTCGCTGAGCTTTGACAATTACGAACGGGCGCTTACGACGCTGAATTTGGGGCTGCTGTATAAAAATACGTTCATCATTGCCGTCATCACTATCGTGATTGAAGTCTTAATTACGTTCATGAGCTCCTATGCCTTAACGCGCATGGTATTCCACTCCGAACGCTTGAGATGTTCCGTGACCGCGTTTCTGCTCGCGGGATTAGCCATACCTGCGTTCATCCTGTTGTTTCCGGTATACAGGCTGACCCTATCCTTCGGGCTGCTCAATACGTACGCTTCGCTGATCATTCCCTATATCGCGACTTCGATTTCCTTCAATACGCTGCTGTTTACAGGCTTTCTCCGCGGATTTCCGAGAGAGGTGGAGGAAGCGGCAATTATCGACGGATGCGGTCTCCTTACGCTGGGCAAGTCGGTCGTATTCCCGATTATTATGCCGGTGGTCGCCACGGTGTTCATTTTCAATATGCTGTATATCTGGAATGAGTTCCCGTTCGCGGTAACCTTAATCAGCGATGAAACGATGACCACGATCTCGCTTGGCATTTCCCAGTTCAAAGGCCGCTTTAACATTGATTACGGCGGCATTATTGCGGCGAGCACGCTGCTCATTATCCCGCAGCTCGTGTTCTTCGCCGTCTTTCAAAGATTCATTATCGAAGGCATGACGGCCGGGGCTGTAAAGGGCTAACAGAAAACTGCCGAAAACGTGCCGACAACCTGCGGCAATAACTCTTTTTATCATAGAAAAATTATTTATCGCAAAGGAGAAATTACGCATGCATACTCAATCGTTGAACTTGCTCGGGAATTTAACTCAGGTGAAGGAGGTCCGCTCGGCGCGTGTATCCAGCTGGGATCAGGACGGGCGAAATCAGGATTATTGGATGATTCCGGCCGGCGGCTCCGTCGTACTTGGCGATATGGAAGGACCGGGCAGCATCAATCATATCTGGATGACCTCGTTCTGCCGTAGGGTTCACGGGCCAAGCGTAATGAATCCCGAGTGGGGCGGCAATATCGCGCCTGTTAACGAAATTCACAACGCGCTCGGCGTAACCTGGGAATCGGCCGATCCTGCCTGGTACCGTAAGGTGCTGATCCGAATGACCTGGGACGATGAGTCTCATCCAAGCGTGCTTGTACCGTACGGCGACTTCTTCTGCATCGGCCATTCGATGCCCGGCAACTTCGCCTCCCTTCCGTTTACCGTCTCGGTGAAACCGGAGGAGCAGTTCAAATTCGGCGGAGTGGCTTCAGTCAACTGCTATCTGCCGATGCCTTTCAATAAACGGGCCCTGATCGAGATCATTAACGAGAACGATGTGCCGTTCGGCTTGTACTTCCATATCGATTACGAGCTGTACAAGCAGCCGCTCGGCGATGATACCGCTTATTTCCATGCACAGTGGCGCCGCGAGAATCCATGCGACGGCTGGGGGCCGAATCTTCAGGTGAACACGCCGGAAGTAAATCGGGTGGCCAATCTGGACGGTGCCGGTAACTATGTCATTCTGGAAACGGAAGGCAAAGGCCACTATATCGGCTGCAATCTCTCCGTTACCCATTTTCAGGGCAGCTGGTGGGGCGAGGGGGACGATATGTTCTTCATCGACGGAGAGAAGCTGCCGAGCATCGTCGGCACGGGCGCCGAGGATTATTTCAATCACGCCTGGGGGATGCAAAAGAATGCGTTCCCGTTCCACGGCTCCATTGTGCATGAGAGCGATGTTCCGGGCTATCAGGTATCCTACCGATTCCATATCACCGACCCGGTGCATTTCTCGGAGAGCCTTAAAGTAACGATCGAGCATGGCCATGCCAATCACCTGTCCGACGACTGGTCGTCGACCGCTTATTGGTACCAGACCCTGCCTTCCAAGCCGTTCGGCATTCTGCCGGTGGAGGAGCGAATTCAGCGTATGCCGCAATTTCCGAGCCCCGGCACGCTGAAGAAGGTCGTTCTGAACGAAGAAATGGAGGAATCCTACAGGCTGGCTAAAGAACGAATGGATGGCTATGCCAAAGGGCGCGAAGAGCAGGTTCAGAAAAAAGTGGACAGAGTGGCTTGGCATTCCGAAGGCAATATCCGGCAAAGCCAAAGCGTGCGCGATACGTTCAAATCCAAATAAAAGAGAAGGTTGGGCGGAGCCTGTACAGGCTCCAGCCTTACTAAATTAGGAGGGATGACGGTGGAGCTGCCAACTCAAGGAGCGTTGCTGCATCGGGAAGCGTTATTAAAAGCGGAACAGTCCATTTCCAAGATAAAGGACATTGTCGGCAAGGACCCGGGCCGGCTGAAATATCATTTTATGGCGCCGGCCTATTGGATCAACGATCCGAATGGCCTGATTTTTTACAAAGGCGAATATCATCTGTTCTACCAGCATTATCCGTATGCGGCCAAATGGGGCGCCATGCACTGGGGCCACGCCAAAAGCAAGGATCTCGTCCACTGGGAGCATCTGCCGATCGCGCTTGCCCCAAGCGAGCCTTATGATCTGGATGAGCGGGGAGGCGTCTTTTCGGGCAGCGCGGTCGACGACAATGGCGTTCTGTCCGTCCTCTATACGGGGACGGTCATTAAAGACGGCGCTCTGATACAATCCCAATGTCTCGCTACCAGCCAGGATGGAATCACCTTTGAGAAGTACGAGGGCAATCCAGTCATTCCCGTTCCGCCGGAGGATGGCTCCGCTGATTTCCGCGATCCGAAAGTTTGGCAGCATGATGGAACGTGGTACATGGTCATTGGCTCCAGTAAAGACGGAAAGGGAAAGGCTTTGCTCTACAAATCCCCGGATCTTCGGGATTGGAACTACGCCTGCGTGCTGGCCGAAAGCGACGGAACGATGGGAACGATGTGGGAGTGCCCGGATTTCTTCCCTCTGGATGGACGCTATGTGCTTATGTTCTCGCCGATGGGTATGGGGGAACGCAAAACCATCTATCTGGTTGGAGACATGGACTATGAAACCGGAAGATTTACCTGGGATACGATGGGCGATGTGGATCACGGGTTTGAATACTATGCTCC
The DNA here is from genome assembly GCF_018966525.1 of Paenibacillus sophorae. Taxonomy (NCBI): domain Bacteria; kingdom Bacillati; phylum Bacillota; class Bacilli; order Caryophanales; family Paenibacillaceae; genus Paenibacillus; species Paenibacillus sophorae. The sequence continues at coordinate 5,522,087 of NZ_CP076607.1, read as the reverse complement.
GCAGTCCTTTCTGGACGGCAAAGGCAGACGGATCATCATCGCCTGGCTGAACGCCTGGGACTGGATGCCGTGGTTTAAGGACTTCGGGCCGACCGCTGTCAATCACTGGTGCGGCGCCATGTCGGCGCCGCGGACCGTGGAGCTGGACAGCGATGGCCGGCTGAAATTTAGGCCGGTCAAGGAACTGGAGGTTCTTCGCAGGGAGCATTACCATATCGAGCAGACCGCAGTCACACCGGGAGCTTCGGTGATCCCCAAATATGTGGGCAGCGACTGCCTGGAGATTAAGGCCGAGTTCGAAATGTCCGGCTGCACGGCCGAAGAAATCGGTTTCGTGCTAAGGGGCGCAGGTGACGGCTCGCAGCAGACTCTGCTCGTGTACAATACGAAGACGGGCGCGCTGCGCTTTGACCGCACCCGCTCCGACGGCTGGAGCGAGGGCGTCCGGTTGGCGGCTCTGGAGAGAACGGGGGAAGAACCGTTAAGGCTGCATATTTTTGTCGATACCTGTGCAGTAGAGGTGTATACCGATGATTATCGGACCGTCATGACCAATAATATCTATCCGGAACCGGCCAGTGTCATGGTGGAAGTCTTCGCAAGCGGCGGCAGTGTGAATCTCGCGTCGCTGGACATCTGGAAGCTGCGGTCGGCGTGGTAATCGGTTAGCCCGCTCGAATGCCAAGTTACAGCAGGGGCTATCCCTAAGTGATCCTGGATGACGTAGGGATAGCTCCCTTTTCATTTTGTAAAACCAAAGAAGCTGTTATAAGGCCCTCATCATTGAAATGGACTATGTTTAAGTCATTGGCAAAAACATAGTCCTGTTGATTAACGCTTTTAATAGCTATTTATTTGATTTTTTCAATAAGCATAAGATTCATCCCCTGACTGCAGAGGGAGGGGTCTCCTATTTCTGATAAAATTTGATTTGCATCAAGAGAAAAAGAAGTTTAAAACTCAAAGCAAGGCTCGTACTGGGGGGGACTTTCCCCGTTACGAGCCTTTTTGACAATATAATGTTTGACTATACGCTGTGTTTGCTTGAAATTCGAGTGTTTTGTTACTTAAATACGACGTTTACATGCATATAGTGCTCTTTATCTGCAAGTCCGTCGGTCCAATCAATATTGAGGAAAGATAATTTACTTTCCCATTGTGCTCTTTCAGCGGCAACTTGCTCTTTATCATTATATCTATCAGCATATCGATCAAAAATAAAAGCAAGTACATAAGCGTTAAGACTAACCCTTCCATTTACGATACTAACCCACTCAGATGGCAGTATAACCTGGTTATCACTTGCAGTAATTGATTTACCAGAGAGGTTAATAAGTAATTGCTTACCCTGGTTTGTTATAGTTGCTAATTTTTTGGAGTTATCCCAAGTCAACGAATCTACCTGTTTAGCGAATATATCTTTGATAGGGATATAAATAGAGCTGTATGTGGTTGTTGTAAGCTTATCGTCCGCGGAAAGGTTGAGAACAGATTTTGTAGCTGTACTATAATGCTGTTTAGAGGTAGCCACAAAAGCTTTGTCAGCAGGACTTGCTCCGACCAAAGAAGCAAAAGTTAGCATATAAAAAAGCATTATACATGGAATGGTTAAAACTTTCATTCTTTTCTCCTTTCAAAAATGGAATATATTTCACATATTTTTAGACACTCTTTGATCAAAAAAGTTTCTGCTAAAAACTGGTTGTGTCAATTAATTTTTTGTCGTAATTGCACCTGATTTTGTTACTGCAACAGCAATATGTACCATAAGTTTTACCATTATAAGTATGGGTGCTCAACATAGGAGAGGTTAAATCTGTTGAGGTGCCACTTGTGGTGGTAACAGTGGAACTCGTATATGTCATATTTAACCAACCCTAGATTGCCACCACATCATGAAGGCTTCGTGAGCTGATTTCCAGCCGAGGCATTTGCGCGGACGATGGTTGATGAGCCGGAGGGCCTCGGCAAGTTCCTTATCGGAAACGGTAGCGAAGTCATGACCTTTAGGAAAGAATTCGCGCAAGAGGCCATTACCGTTCTCGTTGGAGCCTCGCTGCCATGAAGAATAGGGATCGGCAAAGTAGACCTTGAGGCCGAGATTATGCTCCAGTAAAGGATAACAGGCAAATTCCTTGCCCCGATCCACCGTTGCGCTCAGCATGGCCGGAAGTTCCGGTGATCCCCAAATATGTGGGCAGCGACTGCCTGGAGATCAAGGCAGAGTTCGAAATATCCGGCTGTATGGCCGAAAAAATCGGGTTCGTGCACGGCTACCTTGTAAGGCTTGCCTTCTTTCTTTTTCTAGCAGTTTTTGGACGGATCCCTTATTACTATGGGGCAGCGCAAATCTTTGATATGTGATCGAGAACATCAGAGGAACGTCCGTATTTGCACATAGCGTCACAATCGCAGCGAAGATCGGAGAACAAAATGTAGGAAATACGATGGACGTTCTCCTGTCGCAGTGATGGGCGGAGCAGCTGAGCTTGGACTTCTTTTTCCCGGTTATCGGGACAAATCAGGTAAAGCCGGCAATCGCGATTTCCGAGCGACAACGATAAATCATGCAGCCTTAGAATCCCTGAGTAGATGGAAGTGCTTTTTTCAACTTCAAAAGCGGAAATGATGTTGTTCTGATCATCCAGCCAGATCACATCGATGAAGGATATCGTCTCTGCCACGGATTTCGGAACGTTCAGTGACGGCAGAGAAGAGACTGAAAATTCTCCAAGAACATGTCGATTCCACTGGCGTTTATGATCGTTCTGAGCGATCCACACCTGATAGCCCAGCGTACTCCCGAGTCTGGCCAGATGATACTGCATTTCACTATGCTCATTTTTCTCTTTGATATCATTGGTTACGTCCATATGCCTCTTGAGATGGGTCTTTTCCCGTTTGGCAGCTTCCGACTTCAGATATTTCTCTGCATTTTCGCTAATAATGATTCGCCCTGCCCCGATTTCAAACATGAACCCCGCGATCGCCCCTAAGTCTTTTGAAAAGGCTGAACGGTAGGCTTCATTCATTTCCATTAGCTCTTCCCGCATCTCCAAATATGCTGGCCATGATCCCAACTTGATCTTACGCCCAAGCAACTGGTTAAACCCATTGACGATTGCCGTATTGAACGGCGGAAACAGTGTAGGGTGAAGAAAATATAGTATGTTAGCTACAGCTGGTCCCAGCCCTTTTATTTGTAAACTGTCTAAGTTCAATATTTCCGTCAGGACATTTTTTTCCTGGGTCGTCTGGGAAACAGACTTCAAGAACCTTCCAAAAGCAAGCTGATGCTCTTCATTTTCGTAAATATCGGGAATACGCATCTTCGGCTTCCAGTAAAAGGCGTGAGCCGCTCCTTCAAAGACTTGCTTCTGTTCACATATCGCCGCCAGTACAAATTCAAGCGGAGACCCTTTAAAATCATTTCCGAATGTCCTTGACTCAATGGCATGTATTACATCGTAAAGTCCGCTCTTTATTGTACGAAAAGCCTTTAATCGATCACTGTTATTTAGAAACCATGTATGATACACAGATTCCGGATCCGATTTATATTCTTTGATATGCTGTTCGATATTCGATACCATGTTCCACCATTTCCTCCATTATGAGACTTGAAAAACCATACTCCGAATTATAATGCGGAACATGCGCAGCTGCTGTGCGTTTTAATTATCTTGAAAAACATGCTTTCCTCATTGTTTCTTCATACTTTCCCCAAAGTGAATTGGTATTCTTGAGCTACAACATAGACATCGATGTACTCTTCATAAAAGGGGGTGAGAATGTTTTGAAAGCAATTCGCAACATTATTGGTTTCGTTCTTATAATCATTATCCTGTCCGGCCTTGGATATATCGGATGGTTTGTCTCAAAAAGCGGTCTCATATCTTGGAATAACTTTGGAGCCTCGGCCAATGAAACAAGCACGCACAGTGGGCACTCTGCCATGCAGCAACCGGAGACAACTTCGAGTATGAATGTGAATCCTACCAATGCGCTGCAGGAGAAAGTATCGAGCGCGAATCAAACGGTAAAGCAGATGTCAGATTTGATGTCGGAATACCCTTATGCTATTCCAGCGAGCGCAGCGACTTATGGCAACGGTGAATCAGGTGGAGCCGGCAGCCAGGCGGGAGTGCAACATCCGGTACGGGTTCAGAACGATCAGAGAGGCATATATATTCTGTCCGAAAGTGTATATCTGTTAAATCAGCTGGACCAAATGCTGAAATCTCAGACCGGATTAACTGAATCGGCCAGTCCAACCTATCAGACGTATGTTAACCGTTATAACCTGTTAGTTCAGAGCCGGACGACGCTTAACAGCGTATATCTCAAGCTCAATGATGCCAAAGATTTGTTCCTGTCTAACGTCTCGGGAGCCCCGGCGGCAGCTTATAGTGGACTTGGTGATATCCAGAAAGCGAACAAGGCCATTTATCAAATGGCACAAACCGTTATGGAAATGGATAGCCTGAACCGGTGGGTCGACAATGAAATTGAACAAACCGTTGTACAGGCTCGGAATCTCTCTGCCACGGAAGCGTCGAATACGGTTTCCGAAAGCCAATCCAATCGTTTTAGCATTAGGGGCATTCAAATTCCAGGGCTCATGACGACGATTGCCGTATTGTTCATTATTTTATTGGCGGTCGGATTAATTGGAATAATTCGAAGCCTGGTCGTATCGAGGCCGGAACCGGCTAACACGGAAGAGAACATTTGATTTAGAAGGAGGAGAAACAAGAAATGATGGATATGGATATGTCCGGAAATGTTCAAGGCACGATGAATATGGGGACTAATGGAGGCACAGGGAGTGTTATTAGCGGAATACTCTCAACGGTAACTCAACTGCTGTTGGTGGCTTTGATCATCAGCATTGTTGTCGGACTTGCCGTATGGCTTAAAAACACGTACTTCAAAGAGTCTTATAACAAAGGAAAACAGGTGATTAGCAATGATCCGATGTTGAAAACGATTTTTGTTCTGGCATCCACGTTTATCGGCGTAATCATCGTTTTATATCTGCTGGGAATTTTGATGAATGGCGGATTGAATCCGAATCGGATCGGGTTTGTATCCACTTGGAGCGTTGCGGGAATATTGACCTTCTTTGTAAAACTGCTGACCATTCTTTTTGTAGTAGCGTTGATCGCGTTCTTGTACAGTTATGTGAAGCACAATATCAATAAGACTCCTGTCGCCTCTTCCAATGGGGCTGTACTTACAGCAGGAAATGAAGTGAAATCCAATCAAAACGAGGAAGCACCTCATGCCACTAAGGCAAGTCCGGATGAACCGGAAACGAACAAAGACTAAAACGGATTGAGGTTGATGTGGGTAATGAAGTTTGATTTTATCCTTCACTGGCTATGGGCGCTTGTGTTCTCCATCTTGGCACTGAGCGGAATTGCAATGGCAGGAGCGAAATATGGTTGGGTGATGCAGTATGATATTGCGACGGCGGATATCGTACACCGCTTGGCAGCGGTTGTGTATGTCCTGCTGACCCTGATTGTCATCATCTACGAAATTATTCGTATCCTAAGACGGGATAGGACCAAAAAGCCATGGCTTGTGTTCGGCCCATCCGGTTATGGACTCTTTACCTTCATTACCACTCTGATTTTTATTATTACCGGAGCTGTTATCTGGCTCTTCATGGATAGTAACCACGCCGCAACAGCTTTTACAATGTGGATTCATGAAAAATTGACTTATCTGGCAGTAGCGAGCGTGATCTGGCACATCTATATGAAGTCCCATGCACTAAAGTGGCCTAAGAAAAAGGAACGGAAGGCAAGATGATCGAAGAAGGGAGGGGCCTTTGTCATGTGGATGCAGAAAAAATGGTTTACGCTGTTGATCTGGTTTGTTACTACCTCATTTTTCTTTGCTTTTGGCGCAATATTAATCTCGATGTTCCGCTTCGGACCGACTGAGCAGGAGGCTATGAGCTTCATGATGGGTATGATGAAGGCCATGGAGACCTCCCTGATGGGATTGTCGATGCAAGTGAAGGAAGATGCAAATGTACAAAGGTTAGTGTATGAGAGCGTTCAATTCGCATTTCCTCTATTAGCGATTAGCATAGCAGGCGGCGTCTACGTACGGTGCAGAAGAAAGGTGTAACCCATGTTCAACAAACAAAAACGGCCGTTCTGGCAGCTCAGCTCCGTGTTTGCAGTCATCATCGTGCTTGTGCTGGCGCATTCCTGGAGCAATAGAACAGAAAATGCGGCGCAAATGGATGCTTCCATGGCAGACATGATGAGCAATGAAATCCTGGGGAATACAACCGTGCCGGACTTGTTCACTCTCGGTGCAATGGACAGTGTGGAAGTGTCATCAGGCAATGGCGAGCATAGCGGGCACCATGACCAAACTGGGACACTGTATGCCATTCATCTTATAACAACGGCATTACTTCTATTTACACTGCCTGTAATTCTAGCAGGGGCCTTATTTCTTGCGATCGTATGGCCGAAATCAAGCAAACGGAGGAAAACAAATTGAATGTTCTCGGAGCCTTTGGAAACTTGTATATGGCATCTCTGCTGATCCTTCTCGTCGTTGGTTTGCTCTTTGCAATTTATTATCTGTTAAAAAAAACGTATGGCTATATTAGCGGTGTAAGCGAACAAAGAGGAAGTAAAACAACGGGTACAATTGGAGGAATATTAATAATGAAAACAAATGGTTGGTTAAAGTTGGCGGTTTTCTCGTTCGTCGGTTTAATTATCTCTGTAGTATTGCTTAATGTAACCAATCCTGCAAACTCCGGTACAGTTACGTCAACGAATAGTCAGCATAATAGTCATGTTAACGGAACTGCCGGATTCGGAGCGACAATGCAGGGAACAATGAGCGGCACTGTGCCGATGGATCAAATGAATCAAATGATGCAGCGCATGAACCAGCTGCAGCAGGATATGATGCAGATGCAGCAGCAGTACATGGGCGGCATGCAGCCCAATATGAATATGGGCAATTCGGGCAGCATGGGAACCTCCGGCAGCTCGGGCGGCATGATGGATGACATGGACATGATGAATATGGGCAGCGGCAGCAGTATGAACAACGGCGGCAATATGAACAACAGCGGCAGCATGAACAACAGCGGCAGCATGAACAACGGCGGAAACATGAACAATGGCAGCAACATGGGAATGATGTAACTGGAGGAATGAGGCTTGAGCAATAAAACTCTTATTGTATTGTTCTTCTTGGCCTTGATCATCGGCGGGACGGCAGCCGGTATCTTTATCACTGAAACTTCGGGTTCCAAAGGTGGGGCGGCTGCGGGCAGTACAGTTCAAGAAGATGCCAGCACAGCAAACCAACCTATGAACCATAGTTCACACGTAATGGCCGATACAGCTACAGCGGGCAGTACGGAGGAAGCAACTCCCCCCAGTCCGTCCCCTTCCCCTGAAGCCACTGCGGGTACTGTTCAAGAGGGAACGGCGGCTTTGCCGCAGCCTAAACCCGGGCAGGCTGTAAAAGGTTTTACTCTGACAGCTATGGAAAGCAATTGGGAATTAGCATCCGGCGCGACCCAAGCGGTCTGGACTTACAATGGCACGGTCCCTGGCCAGGAAATTCGTGTTACTCAAGGAGATTTTGTAAGGATTACGCTGAAGAATGAACTTAATGTACCTGTCACTATTCATTGGCATGGTTATCCTGTACCCGCAGGATCGGATGGTGTGCCCGGAGTTACACAAGAAGCGGTTAAGCCGGGTGAAGCCTATACCTACGAGTTCTCAGCCGATGTGGCGGGAACGTATTGGTATCATTCTCACCAGGAAAGCTCCGTGCAGGTAGACAAGGGACTCTATGGCGCTCTTGTTGTGGAGCCGAAACAATTCGAACAGCCGGACAAAGACTTTACATTAATTCTGGATGAATGGATGAGTGAAGGTGGAGACGCTCACAGCGCTCACGGATCAGCAAGCATGAGCGATGAAGAAATGATGGCTGCCATGTACAACATTTATACGGTTAACGGTAAATCCGGTTCGCTGATTACGCCTCTGGAAACTAAATTGGGAGACACCGTTCGATTGCGTTTCATTAACGCAGGCTATCGTTCCCATGGAATCCACATTCCTGGAGAGTTCCGGGTAGTAAGTACGGATGGACAGGATATAGCGGAGCCGGCCACCCTCCAAAATCAAATCGTAACCATCGCTCCCGGGGAACGCTATGATGTGGAGTTGAACATTGTCTCGCCAAAGGATTTTGCAATTGATGCGCATGATGACAATAAATATAACGATCAATTGGTTATTCCGGTTAAGGTATCGGGAAGCAAGGGCGAAGAAATGGAAGTGCAGCACGATCATTTAACCGCATTTGACCTTTTGAATTACGGCAAGCCAGCCGAATCCGAATTAAGCAAGGTCCAAAAATTTGCACTGGAGTATACAGCCGTACTGAATTCCAAGATGAATGGAAATCAACAAGTGTATACGATTAACGATAAAGTCTTTTCAGAACTCCCGGCTCTTCAGGTGAAAACCGGTGATTATGTAAAGCTGACGTTTGAGAATAAAGGCACGGTGGATCATCCGATGCATGTACACGGCCACTTTTTCCAAGTCCTTGAGAAAAACGGGGTTAAAGTAGAAAGTACGATCATGAAGGATACCGTTCTAGTTAAGCCCGGAGAGAAGATCGTTATCGCCTTTAAGGCCGATAATCCCGGAAACTGGATGATTCACTGCCATGAGCTTCACCATGCTGCGGGAGGAATGGCGCAACAATTGGCTTATACCGATTATAAGTCCGGTTACACTCCCCCTTCTAATGCAGCGAATAAACCGGAATAGATGAATGAGAATAACAAAAACCGGAGGCCGTTAGCCTTCGGTTTCCTATTGCAATCATAATTTTAATTTCCATGCTTATTGGGGTTTAACACGAGTCTGCGGACGATGGAACCCATCAAGGATACGTTCTCCTCAATGATAAAACCTGCTTTTTCAATATTTTGCAGTGTTCTGCGGTTGATGTTAGCACCCCATATTCTGACTGTAATTGGATTGAACACATCCATTAATAATCCTGCAAAAGGCTGCTCGCTGCGCATATGTTCCAGCAGAAGCACCTTGCCGCCCGGCTTGCACACTCTTCGGATTTCCAGTAAACCGGCTACAGGATCAGGCACAGAACAAAAGACGCAGGTCGCTATGACATAATCAAATGAATGGTCGGGAAAAGCCATATGCTGGGCGTCCATCTCCAAAAGGGTTACTTGAAATGGAGCGTGGATTGCTTTTTGTTTGGCATAGCGAAGCATACCCGGACTGAAATCAATACCGGTAACGCCCGCTGCGTGTGCTGGGTAATAGGACAAATTAGCTCCAGTCCCCACTCCTACCTCCAATACCTCACCGTCCACACCAATAAGCAATTCAGCCCGCCATTCTTTTTTTATCATCCGATCCATTAGGTCAAAGATTCCAGATATCCGGTCATACCGTTTTCTAATAGTGTCTGTTCTATTTTCGTTCATCCTTCATGACTCCTCCTAATCTTCGTCAAGAAAGAATCCTACGAGTTTGGTATGGTAAGATGTGCTGATCCGAAAGGAATCATGGTTAGATGGAGCCGCCGTATTGTCCGATTCTGTGGGCAGGGGGACTTCACTTATTTCAGGATTCGTTAGGGATGGCGTTAAGCAATTGGAAGAAGAAATGGAAGACATGCCGCTAGTCAATTGCGAAATCCAGTTCATTAGCAATTGCTTCGTAAAGGGATGATTGAACCACTCCTGCTGTTCCTTAGTAAGATGCTCCGGCAGCGGAATGACAACATGCGGTTTTTCCTTTAGGCATGCCTGATTTAGCGATTCGATCAGCAACTGCGCAATTTTGTTGCTGAAAGTTCTTTCGCCAGACTGTTTTAATTGTTCCAAATAGGCAAGAATCGTCTGCGGAGTATTTTCAGGCAAAGTAATGGTTATCGTATGAGATTGCGGTGAGGAAGAACCCATTCTTGGACCACCTACTTTGTTGTGGCAGACACTTGTTCATTTTTATATTGAAGGTAGACAGCCAGTAATTTGTAATATGCCCTTGCAATCATCCATATCGAATCCTTCGCTCCGACAAAACGAAGCGGATAGCCCTCTTCCTGTTCATTTATCTTCTCAAGGTAAGGTTTAAGAAGTAAGGAACCGCCGCCGATTTGATAGGAAACGCGGATGCTGGGAACCTTGCTCCAAGAGTTCCTGATCAGTTTATATTCTTCGCGGGCGATCTTAGCCAATACTTCGTCCACAATGGACTGAATACTGATTCGTTTCCCTCTGAACCAGATATAATTGCGCTCCTCTTTGTTTACCGAAGTAATGACTTCAACTAGCTGTTGTCTGTTCAAAAACCGGTATCCGATTTCGTGCTGGACCCGTTCTATGATTTCATCCAGATAGGGGGAAACCCCCTCTTTAATTCCATCCGAATAAATATTGTCCACGGTCCCATCCTCATGAATAATAGCCGCATCGGTAGACAGCCCGCCAATATCATTAATAAGCACGGTCATCCGTGTCAATTCCTCATTACGGACCGTTCCATCCTCATTCGTCGTCAGATCAATTAACGCGACATGACCTTCAATATTAACCAGCACTTCTTCAAATTTCAATCGTACCACTTTGCCGCCGATTTCCGGAGTGGTTTTGAACCGCACTTCATGAGTATTTTCTTTTAGCTTTGCTTTAAAGGTTTTACGTTTTCCCCGCTTAGCTTCACTTAAGGGCAGACCCGTTGAGAGATAATAAGTCGCTTCGATAACTCCATCCTGTTCGCTCAATGTTTGGGCAGCGTCATAAGCTAATGCAGTCAGCAGCATAACCACAGGTTGATCGGCTTCCGACTTTTCACTAACCGTTGAGAGCTCGTCATTATGTGTGTATCCTCCGGCCAGATTACCGACAGCATAAATTCCTTGACCGCGCTTAAGCGCACCGGAAAGGATCTCTACATGGAGACCGTCGAGGGGATGTTTCTCAAATTCCACAATATCACGGGATGGGCCGATTTCGGCGATAACATTTGGAATATAGACTTCCTGATCCAGCCCTTGAACATAGGCCTTTAACGCATCGTTGCCAATATCTACTGCGGCTTGCCTGATACTCATGACAATTTCCTCCCTTATTAGCCTGTCCTAATCCTTGTTTTCCAAAGTGATGGCAGTGTCATTGAAAAAGTTCCGCTTCACATAATCGAGCGCGAGGCTGCTGCTTTCGCTATTCTCAGTAGGACGGTCTTGAGGCGAGATTATGTTTTCAGAGGAGAGAGGGGTCGGATAGTTCTGGCTTGAAGCATGGGCATACAATTGGAGAAACCTCAATATTCCCAAAGTAATCGTTGCCAAGGTAAGAAGTATGAATAGGAGAAGAACAAAGGCAATGGAATCTGCAAATAAAGAATCACTGATCATTCAATAACCCTCCATGCTTAAACCATTTTTCGAAAAAAACATGACTGTTCATCTCCTTTTTGCCTGAGTGTCCATCAATTTTTATACTAAATTTACCATATAAATATGTTGAATCTATGTAGATTTTTAGTAGAAGTATAAAAAAGAGGGGCGAGTCCAATCTAGTAGCAGATAAGTAGGAGGAGGTATACGATTTGAATGCCAAGGATTATTTCATGTTCATCATAGAATGGTTTGGATGCTTATTGTTTTGATTTAAAGTGCCGGGTGAGCAACTGGTGGAGTAAAGAATAATTAAAGCAGTGATAGCCAGAAACATAAGCGATGGGGTACTAAAGATCCAAGGTGATCGTTTCAGAATAGATTCCTCGATCTGACCTTGGAGCATCAGGGTGTGAACAAATTGGAGGAACCCGCAGGCGACCATAAAAATAAAAATCACTCGATTCCACTCGGACGAAGGCAGCATAACGATAAGCATCGCCCCCATCAAACCGGCCATCATGCCGGATAGAGCCCCGTTCAGAAATGCTCCGATATGGATTAAAGAGCCTGTGATCCCTCCTGCGAGTATGCCTGTCAGTACACTGATCAATAATGATAGGAATATGTTCGATGAAAATCCTGCTCCAATGATCGTTCCACTGCCAAGGCCGGCAATCATCCCGTTTGCCATTGGCGAAATCATTGCAATAGTACCCGTTACGGTGGAACGGAAGCGATGAATAAAGCCAAACGACCAACAAATAATAAAAGTATAGAAGATGGCTGCAATTATCCAGTTGGACATGAGTACAACCCCCTGCTTGTTTATATTGTATCGTATGAGTCTTGGGTCAACGTACATGCCTGACTTTTTCAGTTTTAAGTTCAACCTAATAATTATTATTATTTAGAAAAGATTCTACATAGTTTCTACATATTTTTAGGGTAAAGTGGCATTAAGTCTAACATTTCAAATTGGAGGGTAACGATGAAAAAAGGTTTCGCAGTTGTTAGTTTGACTTTAGTTTTAAGTGCAGTACTTGCCGGCTGCCAAATCGGGAATAGAGCGGCTGAACCGACAGCGGAAGACACCACTAATTCATCCGTTGCAGTTCCTTGGGTGGGCACTAAAAATACAACACGGATTAATACATCTGATCCGGTTGAGGCGGCTGTTCTGGTCTCCCGGACGCTCTGGACAGCGGTATCCGAAAGTAACAGACCGGCAAGCGTTGTGTTAACGGATGTGAGCAACTGGCAGATTGCTGCGGCGAGCACCGATCTCATTCACCATCCGAGCAATGGCCCGGTTCTTTTCTTCGAGAAGGAAAGTGTCCCTGAGGCGACGCTGGAGGAATTAAAACGGTTGAACCCGATGGGTGCAGAGGGCAATGATAATATTCAAATCGTGATTGTTGGTCCTGTATCTGCAAGTGTTGAGGAACAGTTAAAAGGTCTGGATATGAAGATTGACAAGATCGAAGGCGAGGAGCCGGCCGCCGTAGCCCAAGCGATTGACACGTATTATGCTAAAGTTGCGGGCGAGCTGCCGCAGGCCGTCGTGGTTGGGTCTGTGGACAGTCCGGAATATACGCTTCCTGCAGTAAACTGGATTGCGCATATGCCTGAACCTCTGCTTTACGTAACGAAGGACGAAATTCCTGCACCAACCGTGGAGGCATTAAATGAACGCGGAGGCAATGCAATTATTTATCTAATTGGACCAGAATCCGTTGTTTCCGGCAACGTGGAAAATGAACTGAAATCCTATGGAACGGTAACCCGGATTTCCGGCAATGATCCATACGCAAACTCGATTGCCTTTGCTCAGTTTAAAGATAAGGGTACTCAGTTTGGCTGGGGAATCGCCACACCTGGACATAACCTGTCGTTCTTAACTCAGGATTCCACCATGCTTGCCATTGCTGCGGCTCCATTCTCTCACTTGGGCAAACATGCTCCGTTGATTTTTACCAATAAGGACGGCATGCCGGATTCCGTCATGGAATACACAGCGGCTCTTCAACCGAAGTTCCAGGACTCGCCGGCAGAAGGACCGTACAATCATGCTTGGATCACAGGCGACAGCTCAACCCTTTCAAACGCCGCACAAAGCGAAATCGATGATATGCTGGAAATTTCGCCTGCTTCCGGTGGCAACCCGCACGCTGGCCATTAAAAATAATTCAGAACTCCACAGGGAATTCATAGGAGCTTCATGGCTTCCACAATTTGCTGCCATTCATGAAGGAAATGCACCCTAGTCTATCCGAGAAGCAGTTACTTGATATGCATCAATCCGGCGACATGAGCAAAATGATGCAAGATACCGACATGGACAACATTAATGATGATGTCCATGCACAACATGATGAAATCTAATAACGACATGTCTGATAATATGCTATGAATGAACAAGCTGACACCGGTAATGGACGGATCGTCAGCTTGTTTTTTTTAAATAAATAATTAGTGCAAACATAACCCAAGTACATGGATACCTCGATTTTTCAACATATTTTCTTCATAATCACTCCTTACAATAAGAGTATAAATTAATAAAGCATATGGGAGGCATTTATTATGAATTGGTCTTGGTTGCTAACGCTGATTTGTCCGTTGATGATGATATTCATGATGTTTGGAATGCGTGGGGGACATAACCATGGGAGCCATAAGAAACAAGTGACAACAGAACAGCTTCAGGAAGAACTGTTAGAATTGAAGGCACAAAACGAGCTAATGCGCCAAGAAATACAGAACTTGAAAATTATAGAGAGTGAAGAGAGGTAATATTGATGAGTTGCTGCGGGAGTCATAACCATGGAAGTGAACGAAACGGGAACAAAAATGATGATCAAGGAAACAGTAAGACTTTGTCCCCTTTCCCATTTAGTATTAATGCCCCTAATGATGCGAAACAAAAAGCATTGAGTAAAAGATCAAACTAAAAGAACGAAGAAGGTGGGCATTGTGTCGAAACTTCAAGTGTTAATTGTAGATGATGAATGGAATATGAGGAACCTGCTCCGGATTTATTTGATGAAGGAAGGATTCCAGATTAAGGAAGCGTCTACAGGGCTGGAGGCGTTATCCATGGTCAAAAAGCATTCCTTTGATATTATTTTACTCGATGTCATGATGCCTGATATGGATGGCTGGCAAGTATGCAAGGCGATCAGAGAAACAGAAACGGTTCCGATATTAATGCTAACGGCGCGTACTGAAACCAAGGATAAGATTCATGGATTGGGGATAGGCGCCGACGATTATTTAACAAAGCCATTTGATTCAGAAGAGCTCCTGGCTAGAATGTATTCGTTAATCCGCAGATCAACGATTACACAGACTTCGCTGCCTCAGCAGTGGGTGCTTGAATTTCCGCAAATGACCATAATCCCCGACGCGCGGGAGGTTCGGATTCAGGAGGAGTTGATTGATTTTACCCCGAAGGAGTTCGATCTGCTGGCTGTATTAGCCCAAAGCAGGCAGCGCGCTTTCAGCAGGGAGGAACTCGTCGAAAGGATATGGGGATATGATTATGAGGGCGAAGTCCGGGTGGTGGATACCCATATCAAGAACATACGTGAAAAACTGCAGAAAGCGGGAATGACTTACAATCCTATTCAAACCGTGTGGGGAGTAGGCTATAAGTTTTATGTTTCCGGAGAACAGGAATGAGGAACAACCGTATCGGATTGAAACTTGGCCTGATTATCATCACCTTATTCTTAATCGTGCTGGTATTTCTGGGATTCTCCATTGAACGAATGTTTACTAACTATTATTATGCCCGCATGCAGACCGAAACGGAGGAGCTTACTTCCCACTTTGCGGTAATGGCGGACTCCACCGATGCAATGTCTGAGCAAACAATGAAGACGTTTGCCGAGTTCTCAAATGTAAGTATTTTTAATATGCGGCAGGATGGAGCGGTGATTCTTCATTCGGGAGTCCACGATTCATCAGACAGAACCTTTATCCGGACCTCTGATCTGAATAAGATTTTTTCCGGGAAAAAGGTGAACTTACTATACGAGGATACTACAGGACATCGTTATTTTGTGTCGGGGCAACCCATTCAGGGAGGCGAAGGTGTTGCTTCCGCTCTTTATGTTATGTCATCTACGGAACAGATGGAGCAATCGTTGTCCGGTGTGCGGAATTTACTGATCCTCTCCGGAATGGGCGCATTCTTACTGGCCCTCGGGATCACGTGGATTATCGCCCAATTTCTATCCCGTCCGCTTCTGCAAATGCAAAAGGCGACCCGCAAAATTGCCGCCGGTGAGCTGGAAACGAGACTGGAACTCAAAACCCGGGATGAAATGGGAGCCTTAGCCGAAGCAATCAATGATTTAGCGGTTGATCTTCAGCGTTACCGGGATACACGTCAGGAATTTTTTGCCAATATATCTCATGAGCTGCGTACCCCGATCACTTATCTGGAGGGTTATTCCCGGGTGGTGAAGGAGGAGCTATATGAGACCGAAGCGGAGAAAAATCAATACTTGGATATTATCTACGAAGAATCGGTCCGGCTTCAGCATCTGGTCGATGATTTGTTTGACCTGGCAAAAATGGAAGAAGGGAAAATCACACTGGTTCTTGAATGGGTTGATTTGTCAGAGCTGGCTGAACACGCGGTCAGGAAGGTTGAACTGAAGGCCAGAGGAAAAAATTTAAGTTTATCGATCCTGCAATCCGGAACGGCCTCATGCATATGGGCAGATAGTAAACGGATGGAGCAGATAGTACTGAACTTGCTCGAAAATGCCATTCGTTATACAGAGCGGGGAGGCATTAAGGTACATTTATTATATGAAGCTGCTTCTGCAACATTTATTGTAGAGGATACCGGAATGGGGATTCCTGCGGATGAACTCCCTTATATTTTTGAACGGTTTTATAGAGTGGAAAAGTCTCGCTCCCGTCAATTTGGAGGTACCGGATTAGGATTATCGATCGTGAAGAAATTAGTAGAGCTGCAGGAAGGGAAAATACAAGTTTCCAGTAAAATAGGAGAAGGCACCCGCTTTGAAATCCGATTTGCCCTGCAATCAGAGTATGGGGAGGAGAGCACATGAAAAAAATAGAGTGGCTGATTGCCATTCTTTTTATAGGAATGGGTTTAACGTGTATGACCATACCGGCGCTATCTTTCCAAAGCAATTCTCTAATGCATTTTGGCGGTTATATCAAAACGTTCTTAATCTGCGCTGTACTACTTATCGCATTTATAATTCTGCTGGCAAATTGGATTCGTATGAGAAAAAAACGTTGAAAGAGGCCCTTACAGCCGTTTCAGATGGCTAGAAGGGCCTCATTGGACGTAAAATTCAGTTCTTATTTATAAGAATTTGCAATCGCGTTGGCTACAACAATCGCGTTATACACATCCTCCGGTTCAACCGGGAACGGCATATTGCCCATCGTGTCCCCTTCCGCACAGGCGGCTTCCGCTACCTGGCGCCACTCGGACTCGATGAATTCCGTACATCCCAGATCTTCAAGCGTCAAAGGAAGACCTACATCCTTGATTAGCTTAATCACGGTTTCGAGCTCATCGAGCGGTGCATTCTCAAGCACCAGTTGGGCCAGAAGGCCAAAGGTTACTTTCTCGCCATGCTGGGCTCTATGTAGTGAAGGCACAGCTGTCATCCCGTTATGGATAGCATGCGCGGCCGCCAGACCGCCGGATTCCGCACCGACCCCGCTCAAATAAATGGTTGCTTCGATCGTTTCCTCAACCGCGCGGGTATACACCTTTTGCTCGACAGCGCGTTGTGCCTTGACTGCATGCTGCAGCAGCGCTTCATAGCACATTGTTGCAATGCCAAGACCTGTTGTGGAAGGCTTCATCAGCACAAGGTTATCGCCATTTGCGGCGTAGCAAGCCCGGGCTTCAAAATAGGTTGCGAGCGCATCGCCGATGCCTGCGGCAAAGAACCGTGCAGGCGCGGCCGCTAGTATGCCTGTATCGGCAATTACAACATCCGGATTGCTCGGCAGGAAGAGATATTCGTCAAAGGAACCGTCTTTCTTGTAAATGACGGACAGGGCCGTACAAGGAGCGTCTGTCGATGCCAGAGTAGGAAAAATAACAACCGGCAATTTCTCGTAATAGGCCGTTGCTTTTGCCGTATCAAGCGTTTTTCCCCCGCCGATGCCCACGATAATATTGGCTCCGGCTTTGCGGGCCAACTCACGGTTGCGCTCAATTTCTTCCTTGGTGCATTCATAGTTGAATTTTTCAAACGTCGCCTTATTTCCCGCCGCGGTGATCGAAGCGCCTGCTTCGTTCTTTGCGCGCTCCAGGATGAACTCGTCGCAAATGACATAGGCGTTGTCGCCGAAGCCATGAATGTGCTCATTCAAATGGGCAAGCAAGCCATGTCCAGTAATAAATTTCTTAGGGGAGGTGATTGATCGTACAAATGATGTCATAATTACCAGTCCTTTCAATTCAATTTTGTGTATTTAAACATTGTTTATTATAAAACTTACCAATTGATCTGGCAAATATTGTGTTATGTATTTACTAAAAATTAATAGATTTGTCACAAAATGAACTATTTTTTTCGATTTTGGGTTCCATCCGGCTGAAATCATAACAAAAAAACTGCCGAACTCTTGCGAGGACGACAGTTTTTATATTTCTATGTTAAGAATCGCTGTTTCAAAAGATGGTGAACTTACAGCTTCTGAAATTCCGCCTCCGGATAATTGGCATCAGGTCCGTTGATCAGCTCGCCCGCGCCTCCTTTTAAATATTTGTCGAAAAAATCCAAAATGTATTGGTCTACAAGGAACGCCCCCCGGTGTCCTTCAATACTGCCGGTCATTCCCATATACTTAATCAGCGGCGAATAGAGTTGCAGATCCGTAAAATTGTAATGGGCGGTTCCTTTGATATGAATACTTTTACCACCGTGTTCAATAACGTGGCGGGTTATCTCCATTTCCTTGGCTATCCGTCCTCTTATCTCCTCGGGAATAGTATGATCATCCAAGGCTTCAATCATTTTCTCGGAATCATCGGATTGTAAGAACATAAACGGCTTGTTCATGTGATCGCGGTCCAATTCAAACAGCGTCCCATCCATATTAATCCCGGCTTTGATTTGGTCCAGCAGATAGGCTGCGTTATATGCGGTTGCCCCGCCAAAAGAATGGCCCATAATTCCAACGTTGTCCAAATCGATTTTGCCTTTAAAATCACTCTCCATCCGTCCTGCATTTAATGCTTCCAATTGGCTTAGCACAAACTCCACATCCTGAGTCCATATCTCTCCGATAGCGCGGGCCTTATCATAGACATCCTCAGCAGACAGTTCCGTTGTGAACCCCGTTATCCGGCCGTCCGAAAATGCCGTTGCCGCCGTGCTGTACGTATGGTCGATAGCGGCTACGATATATCCGTGGCTTGCCAGATTTTCGGCTTGCGAGGCATGCAGAATTCTGCTGGTGCCCATTCCATGGTTTATGATAATCAAGGGGTAAGGTTTGTCAGATGTTAAGATAGCTGCATTCTTGAATGAATGGCTGCGTGTATACTTCCAGTAATCCAAGGCGAACGCAGGCAGGTGGAACCCCTCGGCAAAAGCAGAGATATAATTGTGAAAGATTTGCGGGTCCTGCGGGAAAAGCAACTGTGGCTGGCCATCCGTTTTTTTCGCTGGATACCATACTTGTACTACGAGCTCGCGTTTATCTCCCGGATCGGTTGTAAGAGTCTCCTCACGGTTCATGTCGATCCAATCAAAGGTAACCGTTCCAACCGTGTCTGCTCCGTCCGGCTTGGGCAAATCAAATACCGGCAGGCTTACAGCCAGAATGGTCGATATAATAAGCAGAACACTGAGTACAAGGATGCTTATGTATTTGAGAAAATGCGGTTTTTTAACGACTCGAACCGGTCTGAATAGGTTAAACAGAATGCTTGCCAATAGGATAAGAGTAACTAAATAAAGTGGAACCAGCTGCCACCGGTAGCCTTCCAGAAACAGCTGCAAGACTAGAAATGCTGACAATCCGGCACCAAGCAGCATACTCCTTGCTTTTTTTTCGAAGGTTGTTTTACCAAACATAAAATACAACAATACCAACAAATCAATAGCTGCCAGTGCTATTTCAAACATGCGCATCGCTTAATCCCCTTAATTCTTCTTGTTTACAGTGATAATAACGAATCAAGGTTAATTCTGCGGGCGGGTTAAGTTTAAAATTGGGTTAAGCTTGGTTGATTTGTACCCGTTCGGCTAAATCGGACTCCGGACCGAGGTGAATCGAACGGTCGCTGATCGCCTCCACATCCTGCCGGTCGTGGGTGACGAACAAGCAGGTCATCTGCGCTTTCTTTAAAATGGTCCGCAGCTCGGAACGGATTGCGTCCTTCAGTCCCGCATCCAGGTTGCTGAAAGGTTCGTCCATAAGCAGAACCGCCGGCTTCTGCGCAAGCGCCCGGGCCAGCGCCACCCTCTGCTGCTGTCCGCCGCTCAGTTCATGCGGGTAACGCTCCTTGAATTCGCCAAGCTGAACAAGATCAAGCATTTCCTCCAGCCGCTTGGCCCGCTCTTTGCGGGGGAGACGGTGCAGGGCGAACTCGATATTTTTGCGGACCGTCATATGAGGGAACAGGGCGTAATCCTGAAACACCATGCCGACGCCCCGCCGCTCCGGCTG
This sequence comes from Paenibacillus sophorae, assembly GCF_018966525.1. NCBI lineage: Bacteria > Bacillati > Bacillota > Bacilli > Caryophanales > Paenibacillaceae > Paenibacillus > Paenibacillus sophorae. The sequence goes on along the minus strand of NZ_CP076607.1, from coordinate 5,501,951 downwards.
GATATAGCAGCCCTCATTCACAACGGGAGCCCCGTTGATCCGAATCTCCCCGCCCGATGGGAATTCCAGCCCCGCAATCAGCCGCAGCAGCGTGCTTTTTCCGTTGCCGCTTGCGCCTACGATCCCGACGATATCTCCTTTTTCAATGGAACAGGAGAACCGGTCGATCACCGGGGACTTGCCCCGCTCATAAGAGAAGGATAGATTCCGGATGTCTACGATACTCATTGCTCCCACCTCCTGTCTAAATAATGCATAACGTAAACCGAGATCAAGCTGATGCCAATGATAAGCAAAGAGGGAATGGCCGCCTCGAAAATCTGTTCATCGCTGGCATACCGGTAAGCTTTTGTAGCCAAAGTCTCGAAATTGAAGGGTCTAAGGATTAAAGCCAGCGGCAGCTCCTTGCAGATTTCCACAAAGGTCAGGAGGCATCCGCTCATCACCGCTCCCTTAATCAAAGGCAGATCCACCTTGAAAAAGGTTGCCGTCATTCCGTGCCCCAGCATCCGGGACGCTTCCGTATATTTCCGGCCCATTTTCTCAAACCCGACTTCCACGGTGTTATACCCGGTAGCCATAAACCGGATCACGTACCCCGCGATCAGCATCGCGAGAGTCAGGCTGAGCACGAGAGGGATTCCCCCCAGCGTGAGCAGATGATGGAAGGCGGCCCAGACTTTATCCAGCTTCAAAAAAACGACCAGCACACCGATGGCGATGATCGCCCCGGGCATCGAATAACCGGCGGTTATCGCCTTGGAGAGGACAAATGAAGCGGTGGAACGCGTCCGGTTGGACGCAGCGGCAATCAGCGAAAAAATCATGATGATCAAAGTGGAGACGACAGCCACGATCAAGGTTTGATAGATCAGCCGGAACAATCCCGCATTCCACATGCTGTCAAAGGTCCAGCCCGCCCATACGATTAATTGCAGAAGCGGGAACAAAAAGGCCGCGCACCAGACGATCATGCAGAACAGGCCAGCCGCCCACCCGCGAGTTCCCGTTAAGCGCCTCGGTACAAGCGGCCTCGACTTACTCGTCGTCGAGCTGTATGCGCGCCGTTTGCGCAGCAGCATTTCGACCAGGAACAAGCCGATGACAATAATCATGAGCCAGGCGGCAAGCCGCATCGCCGAATCGGCGTCATACATCCCAAACCAGGTCTGGAAGATCGCTGTCGAGACGGTCTGTATGCCAAAATAGCTTGTGACCCCGTAATCGCTCAGCACCTCAAATATGACCAGGCTGACGCTTCCCGCAATCGCCGGCCGGGATAAAGGAAGCGCGATCCGCAGGAATATGGACAAGCCATTCCTTCCCAGCAGCCGGGCGTTCTCAATATAAGAGGCGCTCTGTCTTTCCAGAAACGATTTGGTAATCAAATATACATAAGGAAACAAAAACAAAGTGAATATAAGGACCGCGCCCCGCATGGAGGAGACGGTAATCAGCTCCTGATTAGGAACAATTCCGAACCGGTTCCGCAGCGTCGTCTGGACAACGCCGGTGTAGCTGAACATCGTGCTGTATGTAAAAGCGGCAATGTATGGAGGAATGGCTAGTGGAAGAATCAGCGCCCATCTGAAGAACCGTTTTCCCGGAAAATCAAAGACTGCCGTAAGCCAGGCCAGCGTTACCCCGAGCAATGCTGTAAGCACGGCAACCGTCAGCGTCAGCTGAACCGTCTGGGCGATATAATCTTTTACGAGGTACTGCCTGATTTGAACCCAATTGTCATTCGGCGGATTAAAGATCGAGAGCAGTACAAAAAGAATGGGCAGCAAAATAACTGCCGCCCCCGCCAAGCTTATGATCCGCCAACCGCTAAGGCGTCGTTTTATCTGTACCTTAACCGCGTTTGGATGCATAAGTTATTTCCAGCCAGTCTTGTTCATGATTTCAATCGCTTTGGCATTATGAACGCCCAGTTTGTTGAAATCGATTTGCTGCGTTTTAAAAGTTCCCCAGGATTTGAGCAGCTCGGGCAGCTCGGCTTTGGTATTGACCGGAAACTCATAGTTCTCATTAGTAACCATGGTCTGCGCTTCTACGCCGGTCAGGAATTCAATCAGCTTGACGGCATTTTCCTTGTTTTTGCTGTACTTGGTTACGCCTGCGCCGCTGATATTCACATGTGTGCCTGTCGTTTGCTGGTTCGGGAAGAAGACGCCGATGCTTTGTCCGACCTTCACTTCTTCCGGATCATCCGAATTAATCAGCAGGCCCACGTAGTAAGAATTCATCAGCGCTACATCGCCTACGCCGGCAACAATCGCTTTGGCCTGGTCACGGTCGTTTCCTTCCGGAGTACGCGCCAGATTGGCGACAAAGCCTTTGGACCATTCTTCCGCTTTCTCTTCGCCGTTCAATTCAATGAAGGAGGACAGAAGGGACTGGTTATACAAACTCGCGGAAGGACGGACAAGCACTTTGCCTTTCCAGGCCGGGCTGGTCAGATCCTCATAGGTCGAGAGCTGCTCCGGCTTTACGCGATCCTTGGAGTAGACGATTACACGGGCGCGTGTGGAGAGTCCTATCCATTGATTGTCCGGATCGCGGAGTTCTTTGGGAACATTTTGGTCGATCGTTTCGGAAGTGGCTGGCTGAAGCAATCCGGCCTGTTTGGCATTGTTCAAGACGCCACCGTCGACCGTAAGGAACAGGTCTGCCTGCGTGCTTTCGCCTTCGCGCTTCAGACGCTCAATCAGTTCCTCCGCTTTGCCGTCAATCACGTTCACTTTGATTCCGGTCTCTTCCGTGAATTTCTTATACAGCAGCGCGTCTACATCATAGCTGCGGGCGGAATAGATATTGACGACTTGCTCCGCTGCCTGTGCGCTCGGCTTAGCCGTCGCTCCTGCGTTCGACGAACCGGCTTCACTCGCCTTGTCCGCTCCGCATCCGGCCAGTAGACCGGCTGCAAGCACCCCCGTAAGCAATGGAGCAAAAAATTTACGCTTCACCATTTTCAAACATCCCCCTAAGATAATGATTATTATTCTCAATTAGCAACATGATAACTTTAGTGCTTTCTTTATGTCAATAAGATTAAATTTAAATTTTTCGGAATTTATAATAGTCATTTTAAATAAGCACATTTTCGTCACAATCTCACCTATGGAATTCCACATCCTGGGATATAGGGAGATGCGGTTACAACTTTGTTCTTTTTAACGAAATAAAAGGTTGCCCGGACATTGCTTTTTTCCTTATAAAAAACGGGGTTACATAAGGATTGACAGTCTTCTTTTTCGTATATTAAAGTGTGAATAGTTACAAAATATTAACGAATTGCCGAATTTCGTTCTAGAAAACGGGGGAACCATTCTGAAGAAAGTCATCCTGTCGCTGATCGCAGCCGCTGTCATATTTACTTCCGCCGCACCCAGTACATATGCAAGTGAGGTTAAGCTTGAGAGTGTCGTGAACCAAGTTCTAGGAACACCATACCTTTATGGCGGTACTACAACCTCAGGTTTTGATTGTTCCGGATTTATCCTGTATGTATTAAATAAATTTAATGTTGATGATTTGCCACGCACCTCCCAGTCCCAAGCCAGGGTTGGAACTCCGGTATCGAAAGAAGATCTTCGCGTTGGCGATCTGGTGTTTTTTAATACGTTCGGCAAGGGGATTTCCCATGCGGGAATCTACATCGGTGACGGTCAGTTTGCTCACTCATCCAGCCGTAAGGGAGTAAGAATAAGCAAGCTGTCGGATGCGTATTATCAAGACCGTTATGTTACCGCCCGCCGGGTAGTGAATGAGCAGAGTTATTCTAAGATGGTTAGTGAATAGATGAAAATAAAAGGACAAGCCCTTGGTATTTCATGGGCTTGTCCTTATTAGTGTGCGCCCGGCATGGGCGATAACTCGGCGGTGAAAGTCCGCTACAGGCTTGGCAGTAGGAACTGTTAGCCAAAGGCAAGGGTGTCCGCCGCGAGGCGGAATCTGAAGGAAGCCGGAGGCAAACCCTCGGTCTGACGAACAGAAATCACATAGAAGGCATCATGGGACGGACGAGCTTGCACTACAAAGCAAAGTCCAATACTGCCCGAATCCCAGGGTGTAAATGTGGCAGATGGATGAGGGGAAGGTTATCGCTCTTACCCGGGGAGATCTCACAGACGCCCGGTAGGAAAAAAAAAAAAAAAATCCGAAAGACGGAGTAAAGCTTGCTGTGAGAAGTCAGCAGAGGCCATAGTACCGGGAAGTTTTTTTTTCTCGGGAAGGGCCGAACAATCGTAAGTCTCGAGTACATACAGGAAGGAGAGTCGGCGCGATGAAAGCAGAATACCGAAAGGGCTGCCCGCAAAGGGAACGTGTGGAACATGAAGAGTATGCGGGAGCGCGGAGTGCCGGCATTCGGGAAAGTAGAGAAAGAGACGGTGCAACAGACTTGCTGGAACAGATTCTGGACAGAGACAATCTGAACAGAGCCTACAAGCAGGTCAAACGCAACCATGGAGCGCCTGGAATCGACGGAATGACCGTAGAAGATGCGCTGCCATGGCTGCAGGAACATAGAGACGAGCTGTTGCAAAATATCCGGGAAGGCCGATACAAGCCAAGCCCGGTACGGCGCAAGGAAATTCCCAAACCCGATGGAAGTGGAGTACGGAAGCTTGGCATACCCACAGTCGTGGACCGAGTGATCCAGCAGGCGATCGCCCAGCAGTTGCAGCCGCTGTTTGAGCCGCTCTTCTCAGACGGAAGTTACGGCTACCGCCCTGGGCGGAGCGCGCAGCAGGCCATCCGTAAGGTGAAAGATTACGCGCAGCAAGGCTATGGTCACGCGGTAGAAATCGACCTTTCGAAATACTTCGACACACTGAACCATGAACTGCTGATGAATCTTTTGCGCAAACAAATTCAGAACAAGCGTGTAACCGAACTGATTAAGAAATATTTGAAAAGTGGGGTTATGGAGAATGGGGTGCACTGCAAAACGGAGGAAGGCTCTCCGCAGGGAGGCCCTTTATCTCCGCTGCTCGCGAACATCTATCTGAACGAATTCGACCAGGAGATGAACAGACGGGGAGTGAACGTTATCCGGTATGCGGATGACATCGTGGTGCTAGCCAAAAGCAAACGGGCAGCGACGCGGCTTCTGGAGTCTTGCCGGAAGTACCTGGAGAACAAATTGAGACTCCAGATGAATATGCGGAAAAGCAAGGTAGTCAGCGTAGTGGCCCGGAAGTATTTCAAATTCCTTGGTTTTGCCCTGGGAAAGAACAGAAATGGGGTGTATATTCGCGCCCATGGGCAATCCCTCGCAAAAGCAAAGAAGAAGCTGAAAGAACTAACGAGCCGCAGTCAGGGCAGGAATGTTCGCCAAGTCATGGAGAAAGTGAAAGTCTACATTCGCGGATGGATCGGCTACTACTATGTAGCCGACATGAAACGGATATTGAAAAGCTGGAGCGAATGGCTGCGAAGACGCCTGCGGATGTACATCTGGAAACAGTGGAAGAAGCCGAGAACCAAGGTACAGAACCTGCGCAAGCTGGGGATACCGGAATGGCAGGCTTACCAGTGGGGGAACTCCCGTCTGGGGTACTGGCGCATCGCCGGAAGCCCGGTGCTGTCTCGTTCCATAACAAACGAAAAGCTCGCACAGGCAGGATATTATGACTTTCCTGCGCAGTACGAGCGTTTACGTCAATTGCACTTAAACGGTTGAACCGCCGTATACCGAACGGTACGTACGGTGGTGTGAGAGGTCGGCTACTCAGTTAATGGGTAGCCTCCTACTCGATTTGGTTAAGAAACACGGCCTCTTTCAAGCTTCACACCTCTCCCACAATCTCCCCGCAGCGCGAAGTATCGTAGCCTCCTAGCCCGCTTACTTCATGCTTGAATTCGGGCGACCGCAGAGTTGCCAGGAGTGCCTGGAAATGCGGCTTGTCCATATCCTCCTTGTAAAAGACAAGATCGTACCGCTCCTTCTTGAGCGGGATGAAATCGACGCCGGACACCTGCTGCGCCGCTTTCTCCGTTCCGATCCCCACATCGGCAATTCCCCGCGCGACGGCGCTTGCCACGGCGATATGGCTCATCTCTTCATGCCCGTAGCCCTGAATGGAATGGGCATCTGCGTTCATACTGCGCAGCCATTCGTCCAGCATGATGCGGGTTCCCGAACCTTTTTCCCGATTGGCAAAGAGGATTCCCGGTTCCAATAGACTCTCCCAGGAGCGCATATTCTTCGGGTTGCCGGGAGCGACATAGAATCCCTGATTGCGGAACACCAGATTAACGATTACGCACCGGTGCCCGGGCAGCAGTCTGCGGACGTAAGGAATGTTAAATTCATCGGTTTCACCATCCCATAAATGAGCGGCGGCGAGATTCGCAGTCCCCCGGTAAAGAGAGAGAAGCCCGTCAAGACTGCCGACATAGGAACGCAGGGAGCGGATGGAGGGGTTTCTTTTTTCAATATGCCGGGAAAGCACGTCAAGAACAATATCCTGGCCGCATATGATGAGTCCATGATTATCCAGAATCAGCTTCTCCATGGAAACCGCCGGCGCTTCGGGCTGATGCTTTGGAGCAGCATAGGAAGGGCGGGTGTATGCTTCCAGATCGGATGGAGCGACCCGCAGTTTTTTTCCGATCCGATAGGAGGGAAGCTCCCCTCGTTTGATAAGATCATACACGGTGCCTTTGGAAATTTTGAGAATTTTGGAAACCTCTTCGGGTGAATAGGATAGGGTGTTATCGGACATGTGGAAGATCACCTCGTCAATATTCGTTCAAATGTTGCTCTTGTCAATTATTATAGGCTAGGATACACTTTTTTTAAATCCGGTTTTGTTATGTTTCGTGGCGTTTTGTTCGATTTTGTGAGAGAGGAGCCGTTTTTAATGAATGAAAAAGGAAAAAAATCACTGCTTGCATTGCTAACAGGAACGCCAATCGGCTGCCTGGGCGGGTTAATCGGACTCGGCGGGGCGGAATTCCGTCTCCCTGTGTTGGTAGGTTTGTTCAAATATTCTACACGGCAGGCAGTTGCGTTCAATTTGGCCGTCAGCCTGGTTACCCTGATCTCCTCGCTGGCTTTTCGTCTTCCTCAGGCTCCGCTTAAAGAGCTGACGGCCATCCTGCCGGTCATTGCCTCTTTTATCGCCGGGGGGATGATTGGCGCATACACGGGGGCGAACTACTCCAAGCGCTTGTCCGAGCGCACGCTCGAGAAAGTTATTCTCATTCTGCTCGTCTCCATTGGCGTATTGCTTGTTGCGGAAGGCTTCTCTCCAGTTGTCTCCAGCGGAATTCCGATGCCGCTGACGGTTGCCATTCTCGTTGGGATTGCTTTTGGGATAGGAATCGGTATTGTGAGCAGTTTGCTCGGGGTTGCCGGAGGGGAATTGATTATTCCGACTCTGCTGCTCGTTTACGGGGTGGACATTAAGATAGCGGGCACCGCCAGCGTCCTAATTAGTCTGCCGACGGTGGTGATCGGGATGATCAAGCATGCTTCCAATGGGGCGTATGCGGAGAAAAAAGAGTGGAGGGAACTGGTCTTTCCGATGGGGCTCGGTTCGATTCTGGGTTCGTTCATAGGCGGCCTTTTAATCGCTTATATTTCTTCCAGCTTGTTGAAATTGGTGCTGGGCTTCATTCTTATCCTGTCTGCCATCAAGATGTTTACAAAAGCACTCAAATCCGCACGGGTAAGCAGTGTAGTCGTTACGTCTCCCGCCGATGGGAAGCAATGATTTCCCGCACGCGCTTCAGCGTCTCCGCGAAATCGGTTCCGTCGTTATTCCACAGGACGGCGTCTGCAGGCTGCATATAGGCTTCGGTAAGCTCCTGCTTACGGGCCTTGCGCAGCCTGTTTGCCCTTTCAGCCGCATCTCCGTCTCTTTCAACAAGCCTTCTGGTGAGAGAGGCGAGGTTCGCTCCGATGTAGACTGCGAGGATATGCTCTGTGTAGCGCTCTTTAAGCGCAAGCACGCCGGCAAGATCCAGGATGATACTGGCATCCACCGGACCGGCTATAGCTTCCTCGATGCTGGAACGCAGCGTTCCATACCATTCTCCGTTATATTCGGTCCACTCGATCAGCTCCCCGCACGTCATTTTCTCGCGGAAGCTCTCTTTGTCCAGGAACAGGTAATGCACGCCATCAATTTCATTCGCCCGCGCAGGGCGGGTCGTTGCTGTGATGATTCTGGGAAATCCTGGGGCCGTCAGCTGCCGCTGAATTTCGGTTTTGCCGGAAGCGGACGGACCGTACAGCACAATAATGCGTCCCAATGCCAACACTCCTTTTTAGAGAATAGGTGCAAAAGCTCATAAGGAGATTTATAAGCCAGATAGCGGGAAAAAGACTACTCTCCCGCCGACAGAAGCATTTCGATATGCGGAATTCCATCTTCCAGATAGACGTCCGACACCGGCTCGAAGCCGAAGGAGGCGTAGAAGTCTCTGAGATAGGCCTGCGCATGGATCTTAATGCGTGTTTCCCGCAAGCTGTCTCTGACAAAATCCAGCCCCCTGCCGAACAGTTCTCTGCCGAGGCCCGTTCCCCGGAGCTTCGGATCGACGATGAACCGGCCGACGGACGCTTCGGGGTAAGCCACGCCCGGGGGCAGAATGCGAAGGTAGGCGATAATCTCGCCTTGGTCCTCCAGGAACAGATGATGGCAGGCCGGGTCCTTGCCGTCTACTTCGGAATAAGGGCAGTTCTGTTCAACGACGAAAATGTTGGTTCTTGCTTTCAAAATATTATACAGCTCCAGATTGGACAGCTCGTCAAATGCCTTCAGATGCCAGTTCATCAGCGCTCACCTCGTAAAGTCTTGGGATTTCAGGCCGCAGTTCAATAATTGCCGCATCCGCTTCTGGCTTTCCGGTTCGGATCGGGTCATAATGGAACCAGGGATGTCTTAATGTCTATTAGTATAAGTCTATTTTGTTGTATTTACAACAAAATACCGGAAATAGGAGCGTTGAAATTGAGAGAGATTTTACGTGAAATCGGGATGATTGCCAGGGCGTTCGACTCAATCAGCAATATCGAATTCAAGGAATTGGAGCTTACGAAGGGGCAGTATTTGTACCTAATCCGCATCTGCGAGCAGCCCGGGATGATTCAGGAGAAGCTTGCCGAGATGATCAAGGTGGACCGTACGACTGCAGCGCGCGCCATTGCCAAGCTGGAGCTTCAAGGGTTGATCGAGAAGCACAACGATCCGGACAACCGAAAGATCAAAAAGCTGTATCCCACGGCTAAAGGGGAAGAAGTCTATCCTTTTTTGAAAAGAGAATCGGACTATTCCGACCAATCGGCCCTGGCGGGCTTGTCCGGTGAGGAAATCGAAACTCTGTACAAGCTCCTGAAGAGGGTAAGGAGGAACGTGGAGCAGGACTGGGAATATGTGAAAAAAGGCAACAAGCGAAGCTATTAGGCTGTCCGCGCCTGCCTTCGCTTGCCCGGAGAGGAACAGCCAAAAGCGGCAGGCAGCGGCACCCTGGGCAAAAATAAAGACGATGGCAGCCTCACGGCCAAGCTCCATCGCCTTCGTCCGAAAGGGAATACTATTCTTCTTTCGGAATTAGTTCAAAAATTTTGCCGGTTTCCAGAGCCACGATCAGCTTCAGCAGCCAGCGGTAATATTTTATCGCGTCTTCGATTTTGTCCTCATCCTTGCTCAGCAGAGCGGCCAGCGCTTCATCCTCGCTGTACTCTTCTTTAATCGCCCGGATCTCGCTTAAGGATCTAGACAGGGCGTTCATGTTGCTTTCCACCGCTTTTCTCCACTTAATCGAGAAATAATCGCTGAAATTCTGGTACCAGTCGGATGAGGCCTCGAACAAATCCTTCCGTGTTCCTTTCCCCCATACCTTATCGATCATCTTCAGATCAAGCAGCGTCCGCACACCCGTACTCATGGACGTCTTGCTCATGCCCATCGATTTGCTCAGCTCGTCCAGCGTAACCGGACCCTGCTTGAAATACATATATCCGTACAAATGGCCGATGGACAGAGTAACGCCGTACAGATCCATGTTCTTGCCGATGGAATCGATGACGCGCTCCCGGGCCTTGCTGATTCTCTCTATTTGCTCGGGCGCCAGCCCTTCTAAATCATTCATGCCGTCCCTCCTGCAGGAAGCTTTATAACTGCACAATCTCTCCTAGTGTATTGTAATCACATCCCCCAATGAAGTAAAGAACCCAAACCGGAAAGGAATTTGGAGTAAAACAGAGTATTCTTTATGAAAAGTACGTAAAGTAAAAACTGTACGTTAAATTATAACGGTATATGCGCTTTGCTTCTCTTTCCGGTCGTCCGTTAGACTGTAACGAGTGAATTGACCCGGAAAATACGGGAGAAGGAGGTCCATATGCCTATACTTGAAGTGAAGCTGCTTACGAAAATATTCGGTCAGGACGCCCGCAAAGGGCTTGCGCTGCTGGAGCAGGGCTGGTCCAAGGAAAAAATCGCTAAGGAAGCCAAGCTGACGGTCGGAGTGAATCAGGCCGATTTTCATATTAAAGAAGGAGAAATATTCGTCATTATGGGTTTGTCGGGCAGCGGCAAGTCGACGCTTGTCCGGCTGCTTAACCGGCTGATCGACCCTACGGCGGGACAGGTCTTGTTCCGTGGACAAGATGTGGTCAAGATGAATGCCGAAGAGCTTCGTCAGTTCCGCCGCAAAAATATCGGTATGGTCTTCCAGAAGTTCGGCTTGTTTCCGCACCGGACGGTGCTCGGGAATGCCGAATACGGGCTTGAGGTGCAGGGCGTCGATAAAAAGAAACGCAGAGAGCTGGCGCAGCAGGCGCTGGAGCTGGTCGGACTTGGCGGATGGGAGAACCATCGTCCCGATCAGCTTAGCGGCGGGATGCAGCAGCGGGTCGGTCTGGCCCGGGGCCTTGCGAATGATCCGGACATTCTGCTGATGGACGAGGCGTTCAGCGCGCTTGATCCCTTGATCCGCAAGGATATGCAGCAGGAACTTCTGGAGCTGCAGGACCGGGTGAAGAAGACGATTGTCTTCATTACGCATGATTTGGACGAGGCGCTGCGGATTGGCGACCGGATCGCCTTGATGAAAGACGGCGTTATTGTGCAGATCGGTACGCCAGAGGAAATTCTTATCCAGCCTGCCAACAAATATGTGGAGCGGTTCGTGGAGGACGTGGATTTGTCGAAGGTACTCACCGCGGCCCATGTAATGAGGCAGCCGGAGATGATCCGGCCCGAACGCGGACCGCGCGTCGCGCTGCAGCTGATGCGCGACAGCGGCGTGTCCAGCCTGTATGTGGCTGACAAGGATATGAAGCTCTTGGGCGTGATTACCGCCGATGACGCCGCGCGGGCGCTTAAAGAGCAGCAGTCGATTACCGATTGTCTGCGGCGGGAAATCCCGCAGGTTCGTCCGGACACACTGCTGAATGATTTGTTCGAGCTTATGGCGGAGTCGCACTTGCCGCTCGCCGTGATAGATGAACAGGGCCGTCTGAACGGCATTGTCATCAAAGGAGCCGTGCTGTCCGCCCTTGCGGGCAATGCGGTGCCGGAAGGAGGGCTTGCCTGATGAATATTCCGAAACTGCCGCTCGGCAGGCTGGTGGAGAAGCTGGAGGAATGGCTGACGCTATATTTCGGTCCGGTCTTTGACTTCATCCATTCCGTTATCGGAGGGATGGTAGAGGGGATTGAAGCCGTACTCACCTTTCTGCCCGCACTGGTTGTCATTCTGCTAATAACGGCGCTTGCTTATTGGATTGGAAAATGGCGGCTTGCGCTGTTCGCGCTGATCGGGCTGCTGCTCATCGACAATCTTGGGCTGTGGGGGCCTTCGATGCAGTCGCTTGCGCTCGTGCTGGCGGCATCCGTGCTGGCCGTACTGATCGGTGTGCCCATCGGTATTCTATGCGCGCAAAGCGGAAAGGCAAGAAATATCGTCACGCCTGTTCTCGACTTCATGCAGACGATGCCCGCCTTCGTCTATCTGCTTCCGGCGGTGTCTTTTTTCTCGCTGGGCGTTGTTCCGGGTGTGATCGCTTCAATTATTTTTGCCATTCCGCCCACGATTCGCCTGACGAATCTCGGCATTCGCCAGGTCTCTTCGGAACTGGTGGAGGCCGCCGACGCATTCGGCTCGACACCGAACCAGAAGCTGTTTAAGCTGCAGCTTCCGATTGCCATGCCGACCATTATGGCCGGGATCAATCAGACGATCATGCTGTCTCTGTCGATGGTCGTCATCTCGTCCATGATCGGCGCGCAGGGGGTCGGAGCCTATGTATACCGCGCCGTGTCCCAGGCCAAGACCGGCGCCGGCTTCGAGGCGGGACTCGCGATTGTCGTAATCGCCATCCTGCTGGACCGCATGACGCAGAACGCGCTTAAAATCAAGCACAAATAGGAGGATTTACATTAATGAAAAAGAGAAATCGCCGAAAGTTTATGTCCATTACCCTGCCTTTGCTCCTGCTGGCCGCCGTTATGCTGGCAGGCTGCTCGTCCTCGTCCTCGGGGAGCGGTTCGCAAACCGTCAAGCTGGCTTACGTGGCCTGGGATTCCGAAATTGCCAGCACCTATGTTGTCAAGGAAGTGCTGGAGTCGAAGCTGAACAAGACGGTTGAGCTGCTTCAGGTTGACGCAGGGCCGATGTTCGCCGGGGTAGCGGGCGGAAGTGCGGACGCGATGGTCGCAGCCTGGCTGCCGAGCACGCATGCTTCCTACATGGAGAAATACGGAAAAGATCTGGAAGATCTGGGCGCCAACCTGGATGGAACGAAAATTGGACTGACGGTTCCGGCCTACATGAAAGTGGATTCGATTGAAGATCTGAATGGCAGCGCGGTCGCAGATTCGCTGGATCATAAAATTATCGGCATCGAGCCGGGCGCGGGCATTATGTCGGCAACGGAAAAAGCGCTGAAGGATTATAAGCTGGACGGTTATACGCTGGTGGAAAGCTCGTCGGCGGCGATGGCGCAGGAGCTGCAAAAGGCCTATGACGCCAATCAGCCGATTGTCGTAACCGGCTGGACGCCGCATTGGATGTTCGCCAACATGGACCTTAAATATCTGAGTGATCCCCAAGGCGTGTACGGCGGCGATGAGCAGATTCATACATTAGCCCGTAAAGGTCTGAATGACGATCAGCCGGATGTTCACCAGTTCCTGGACCAGTTCCAGTGGACGCCGGATGATATGGCGCAGGTTATGATAGCCATTCAGGGCGGACAATCCCCGGAGGAAGCGGCCAAGGCTTGGGTTGAATCCAACCCGGACAAAGTCATGAAGTGGATGGCGGGTATTGAGTAAGTTCGCCTGACGGGATGCCCGGCGACAAGAACATATGTTGTTAAGAGCCTTCAGGAATGAAGGCTTTTACGCCTATCACACGTCTCATGATTTAATCCTCTTCCAGTTAATACAGCCTGTATCCCTTGATAGCTCTTTAGATTTTATATTTATAATCAGTTCTTCGATTGCTGAAAAACTTGCCAATCCACAAAGTAAACTTGAGGTTATGGTTAGTCCAAATATACTATACAGAAATGGGAAGCAGAATAGCATAAGCCCTGTTGCCTTATTAGCATATGTATGTATGAAAGATAAAGCGTGGTATTTTACAAATCCAATTATCAATGACCCTATGCGAATAAGAGCAACGGCTCCGATCCAGCATAATATCCATAACGGAAGATGAAGAATCGGAAGAAAGACAGACAGTGTAACACCTATGAAAATTGCATCTGCGACACTGTCTATACTTGCACCTAATTGACTGGTGCTTTTTGTCTTTCTCGCTATATATCCATCAAGAGCATCGCTTGCGCCACATACGATATAGAGGCCAAAAAATAGAGCAGATAACGGTTTTACAAACAACAGTATCACAGAGCAAATTAGCCGCATCACTGTGAGAACATTTGGTATATGTTTTATTATTCTATGAAAGTGAAATAATTCGCTTGGCAAAGTCATACTCCTTTTAACGACAGCTTCTAAATCACGAAATTCTGCATTAGGTTTACATCAGGTATATGCACAACCAGTTACCTTTATTATAAACGTTAACGCGATGCCGTTTAAATAACTTTAGCCCCTAATTCTTCGAGTACAGCTCTACGGCCTGTGTGTCCCAAATCGGATTTATAAACTTCTCAATCGGTATGGTCAGAGGCTGCGGATAATTCTTGGCATCTTCTCCAAAGTTATAACGAATCTCGTTCACCGCCGTACCATCCTTTGACCTAGAGACGCCGAAGCTGCCTGATGGCGCTCTTTTGTGTACTTTACCCTGCGCATCGGTGAAGCTGTCGGCCAGCCAGGTATAAGTGTTCAAATATTGGGCATTGTCAATCTTTTGCCGTAACAGAATTTCTCCAGCTTCCGGATTGCTCTCTGGCGTGGGCTCGACAAGTTCAAGACCGCTTCCCGGCGCTTCAATAATCTGTTTCTTGACTAGATCGACAACAATTTTCATCTGATCCTTATCGACAGCCGAAATGCCGAATGTTTTTAATGTTACGGAGTCTGGCTGGCTGTACTGGCTGTTCTTGAAAACCAGCGTGGCCTTGGAATCATCCGTGTAGACTTCGGAATTGTCAGATGTGATGATGCCGGGGTAATATAATTTTTCGGTAGTGTCCCCTTTTTTACCGATCAGAACAGGATTAATCAATTGGAAAATTCGTTTCTCGTTGTTCTTATCATACTCTAAATCCACATAGGTACCCATCGGGGTATACAGTACTTGACGCACGTTGATTTTTTGTCCGTCTACGGTCAAGGTGCGATTGGCAGACAATGTATGCTGCTGGTCTTTGAACATGTCGGGATCGAGCTCGAACGCAACATCCAGATCAGTCCGGTACTTGCTGTTGCTGGAACCGCTGGAAGCGAGCGCCTCCTCTGAAGTCTCGGTAAGAGCAACGTTGAGGTTCACCTTTTTCGAATATTGAACTGATGGCGAAAGGTTGGTGGAGTATATAAAATCTACGGATTGGCCCGCCGGGATCCGGCTCTCGCTGCCCAGCATATCTAATGATGTGCCTTTATGCGGATACGGGTCCTTAAAGGCTCCAAATTGAAGCGAGAAATCTGCGTGTATTACTTCTTTGTCCGTATTATTATGGACACTGTACAGGACAAACACTTTTCGGCCATCCGTAACAGCGCCGGCCACATCGACACGGTAACCTTTGTTTTCCGCGCTCTGGCGAACCGGCTTTACGAGATTCTGTTCCAGCGCGCTTGCAAGTGAAGGATCTAACCTGTAGCTCAAGCGGTACTCTTTGAAATTGTCCCAATTTTTAGTGCTGGCCGTTTGCACTGAATGTTCAGCAACTTCCTTTGCCGGTAATCCGATGAAAGAGAACGTAATCAGAACTGCGGCCGCTGCGGCTATGGCCACACCCACTCCATATGAATAGATGCGCCGCTTCTCGCGCTTCTTCCCCCGCATTATTCCACCTCGCATAGCGTTATAGATTTTCATTTCCTGGAACGTATCGGCGTGCCGGTTCACTTCATGAGCATTCTGATGCAGAATGCGTTCTTCTTTTTCTATCATTTCATTCGCCTCCCGTATGTCTACAGATAATTCCGAAGCTGCCTCAGTCCTTCGCGCAGCCAGGTTTTGATCGTGCCTTCGGGTTTTTTCAGCACCTTTGCAATTTGGGCGGTTGTCATGTCCTGGTAGTATTTTAGGATCACGGCATGCCGGTATCGCGGCTTCATCCGATTCATCGCCCGTTCCAGGTCGATCCGTTCGTTGCTTTTCATTTCCTGCGCCGCTTCCTCCACCAGCTTCTCGGCTGGAAACATGCGCTTTTTGCGCCGGAGTTCATCCATGCAGCAGTTGATGGTAATCCGGATCAGCCAGGGCGTAAAGGATTGCTCGTCCTTAAGCTTTTTGCGCTTCATCCATGCCCGGCATGACGCTTCCTGCACCACTTCCAGCGCGTCCGTTTCCGTTCCCAGGTAGCTGAAAGCGATCACGTACATTTTGCGGTGTTCGACGTACAGCCGTTCAAAAAAAGTTTCTTCATCCATCAGCGCAAAATCCTCTAATCTGACCTCGTCCATTGTATTTCCCACCATTCACCACTCCCCCTTTTTATAATTAGTGTTGGCATTGGGAAGAAGTCATCTAAATTCATGTTCTATAACAGTAAGACGCGGCAGACCGGGAAAACGATTGATTTTCCAAAAATGATCACGGCTAACACGGGAACCGCCAGTCTGTGCGCCGCTAAGTATTTTACAGTAGATTAACAAGTATGCTATGATGAAAAAACCTAGATTGCTAATTTTTCATACTATAATATTCTTTTGTTCTTAATTGACAATCCATAGTGAATTTTCGTTTACAAACACCCCGTCCGGGGTGTTTTCTTTGAAATATCTGAATATGATCAGAAGCAGGGCTGAGAGCAAGGAGTACAGAGAGGAGAGCGATGCATGACAGATACGGTAAACGCCTGGATTGACTGGCTGCTGCAGGTGCTGGGCCTTAGCGGACCCGCAATTCTCTTGGTTACGATCCCGCTCGCGCTCCTTCAGAGCCTGTTCGGATTTTTCCCATTCGTTATATTGATCGTGCTGCATGTCTCGGTATTCGATGTAATCTGCGGGATGCTGATCAGCTGGCTGATCTGTAACTTGGGAGGGCTGTTCGTATTTTATCTGTCCCGGAGGTATTTGTTTCACTGGTTTGACCGGAAATGGGGCAGGAAGCTGAAGCGTTATGACAAATGGCAGCGTTATTTGGCCCGTTACGGCATCTGGACGTTGGTGCTGCTTCGCACAATACCTATTATTCCCAATAATGTGATTAATATCATGTCTGCGGTGTCTCCTCTGCCCCTCCCGGCTTTTATCTGGGGAACGGCGCTCGGAAATCTGTCCTATATTTGGCTGTTCGGTACGATCGGTTCTTCGCTCATTGTTCCGAGAGAGGAATGGAGTTTTTATCTGACTGGTTACGGTATGTTCATCATCGTCCTTGCCGCCGTCTTCATCTGGAAGCATTGGGGCCATCTGCAGGAGGATAAGCGGGAGCGGATGGTTTGATTCGGCTTTAAAAAAATAGAAACGTTTGCGTATCGAAATTGAACGCTTGTCCGGTGTGCCGCGCCGGATAAGCGTTCTTCTTTTTTGGGCGGGCGGCGAATACGATACAGTAGACGGCGGCTTGACCGCCGAAAGGCGGGAGGAAAGAGCGCTATGGGCAGAATAAAAAAGTGGGGAAACCGGCGGCTTCAGCTGCCATCCGCCTGGCGCCTGCCGCGGATCAGCTTTACGCCGCCCGTTCGAAAAAGTTCGTTCAAGTCCGGCGGTTCCGGCATTTTTCGTTCTGTAAACCGGCACTCAGGGAGCGGGCGCAGCGGATTTGGGGATGGGGGATGGACGCCGCTGCGTTCCAGCGGAGCGCGCTTCAAGTCCAGGCCCGCCAAAGCTCCGCGCCCTGCCGGTTTCTGGAGCCGGCGGCCGGAAAACGGCGATCGGCTGGGGCAAGCGGCCGACGGACGGCGCCGCAGACCGCGAAGCCGCCGCAGGTTCTGGCTGCTGACGTTTCTGCTGCTGCTTGTCGCCGTGCTGCTTGGCCTCGGCTATGTGGAACGGCATCTGACGCCGCCGATCGTCCATCTGGCGCAGATCCGCGTGAAGCAGGTCGCGACCGAGGCGATTAACAAGGCCATTGCCTCCCAGGTGGCAAGCGGCAGCAGCGCCGAGAAGCTGATTGACTGGAAGACAGACGGCTCAGGCAAAATCTCCGGCTTTATGCTCAACTATGCGGAGCATATGCGCATTACTTCGCAGGCGGCGGAAGTCATTCAATCAACCCTGGACGGCCTGCATAATCAGACCGAGCATATTCCGCTCGGCCAGGCGCTGGATAGTCCGCTGATCGCTTCTTTCGGTCCGGATATTCCGATAAAGATCGAGCCGCAGGGCGCGGTCAAGGTCGAACTGAATACCCGCCAGCAGAATGCGGGAATCAATATGATCCTGGTTGAAGTGTATATTCATATCGTTACCGAGGTGTCGGTGATCGTTCCTTTTGACATGGAGCCGCAGGTGGTCGATACGGAAATTCCCGTCTCTTATCTGATGGTTGTCGGGGATGTCCCGATGTATTATTACGACAACCAAGGCAGACCCGTCGGCGAGGGAAGCGCCGGAGCGCCGAATATTGCGCTGCCCGCTCCGTCCTCCGGCGGCGGTGTAAGCACGCAGGGCTCTAGCGGCGGCGCTGTGCAAGGAGGAAGCGGCGCGCAGGGCTCGGGCGCGCAGAGCGGCCCGTCGGCGGGGACTCCGGCGGGGAGCGGCGCGAACAGTAGCGACATCACCGGAAGCGGCGGCGGTGGCGCGCCGTCTACGGTGGAGCCGTAAGAGGGCCGGCGGGCGCAGAGCGCAGCCGGATGCGGGCGGTCGGTAGAGAGGCGCGCTGCGCCGGGCCCGGGGTGCGAAGCCAGGGCCCGCAGAGCGGTGCGAGCGGCGGTGGCAGAAGCGACGGCGCCATTGCGCCCCGTCGCCCAGGCCAGTAAGCCCCGCAGATCCGCTGCGCGGCCGTAAGCGGGCACCGGTTGGGGGGCCAACTGAAGATTTCCTTATTGAACGGGAATTTCTCCCGTTTATAAGCCGGAAATCTTCCCGATTTCCAAATAAACTGGAAAAACTCCTGTTTATTTCCCCATTTTCTCTACTTTTTGGTGTTGAGGAAAGAATAAGCTGGAGTTTTTCCGCCTTAATGTACTTTTTTGGATGAAATATGAGAATTAAGCCGGAGAATTTCCGTTACAGCGTTACAGGTAATAGTCAAGAACGCCATTAGACAGTTCATAGCCGACTGCCCGTTCACTTTTGCCACGACGGACTGGATTCAGTAAGCCTTTGGCGCACAGCTTTTTGAGAATTTGAACAGCCGTCTTGGAGTCGACTTCAAAATGCCGGGCGACATCCACCGGCCGTAGAGGTTTGGCGGCGTGAACGGCGAGCCGGAGCACCTCTTTTTCGGCCAGCACCGCTCTGGAGACGGGAGCAGCCGATGGCCGGTAGCGGCTCAGTACCATGCGCAGCAAGGTGACACATAACTGCGGACGCCGTTCAATATCGTCATAGGCAAAGGAAATCACCTGGTATCCCATAGCGTGCAGAAAGGTCTCCCGGTTCAATTCATTACAATACTTCATCCGGTCCATATCGCGCACATGCGGGCCAAATCCTTTGATTTCTATAATCAGCTTGGCGTATCCCGGGAGCCAGGCAAAGTCGGCAAAATAAGACCTGCCCCGCCAATCCAACACTTCATACTCCGGATGCAGATCATTCATACGGCCCGTCAAAGGCCACCAGACCTTTTCCAGAAACAGCGATTCGGCGTGCAGATGCCCCCTTTTCAGCCTGGATTGGCGTTCTCCTGTCCGGTGTGCAAGATGATATTGAATAAACTGCTGATAGGCTTCGTTAAAGTCCATTTTTTCCTCCCCAAAATAAAAAGCGCCCCGGCTCACTCGGTTGAGTGAAGCGGGACGTTCTTCGTCATAGCCCTTATTATAATGTAGTTCTACATCAGCGGAAAGGGAAAAACCATCGAATTTCTTCTTCGTTTGCAACCGGTGCCGTTTGGCCACGATCAGGACCGTTGTTCATGCTCTCGCTGTTTAATCCCCCCCACTCCCCCCCCGTCATGAACAGCTATCCCCATCATAGACACCTATCACAGATACCAATGGAGGGACACACTGGCCGAAGAGCAGACATGCTGCATGCTGCGAACCAGCCGGGAGGACTGGTGTCTACGATACCCTCCGGCATCAGCGTGGAGGAGCCGTACAAAATCGGCGAGACGATCAAATAATTGTCCAATCTGAAACGATGCTTAATATTCGGCAAAACCTGTTCTGGGCGCTTGGATACAATACGCTCGGCATACCGGTTGCCGCAGCAGGCCTCCTCGCTCCATGGATTGCCGGAGCTGCGATGGCATTCAGCTCCGTTTCCGTCGTGCTGAACGCGCTCAGGCTGCAGCGGCTGAAAGTGTAGCGATACGATGCAAAGGCAGAAAAAGAGAGAAGGGGCGATCCCTAAGTCATCGCAGATGACTTAGGGATCGCCCCTCTTTTTGCTGTACAGTCATGGCTTCTCCGGCAGATGGTGGCGCGAACAGCCGATTCGCCCGTCTTAACGAAATCTTTATACGGCATTGGGGTTTCTTAACACTGTATTTATACGCCCGCTGGTAATATGAAACTCGTAAAGAGAAGCGAAATGGAGGAGCGGAAATGGCGACGGTGGTAATAATCGCAGGGCTGGCCGCAGCCGCAATGTTTGTGTATTTGCTCTATGTCTTATTCTGGGGTGATGGGAAATGAGAGAGGCGATGTTTCAGGATCTGCTGTTTCTCGTACTGCTGGTGGGGCTGTCCGTCCCGCTCGGCGTCTATATTTACAAGGTGATGATGGGAGAAAAAGTATTCTGGTCCCGGATCATGCAGCCAATAGAGCGGGGAATTTACCGGATCATCGGGGTTAAAGAGGACGATGGCATGAGTCCGGGCCAATATACGGGCGCGGTGCTTATCTTCAGCGGAATCGGCTTGATCGCTTTGTTCCTGCTTCTGATGCTGCAGGGTCTGCTTCCGCTTAATCCGGAGCATCAGAAGGCTATGGGCTGGGATCTGGCGTTCAACACGGCGGTCAGCTTCATTACCAATACGAACTGGCAGGCTTATTCCGGGGAATCGGCTTTGTCGTATCTGACACAGAGCTTGGGGCTCACGGTGCAAAATTTTGTGTCTGCCGGAATGGGCATTGCGGTGCTGTTCGCTCTCATCCGGGGCTTTGTCCGCAAATCTCAAGGAACGGTCGGGAACTTCTGGAAAGACATGGTCCGCATTCATATCTATGTATTGATTCCGCTTTCCGCGATCCTTGCGCTGCTGCTGGTCTCTCAAGGGGTTGTGCAGACTCTCTCCCCTTATGCGCATGTTACGAACCTGGAGAACGGCGCCGCAAGCGTCGTGCCGCTCGGTCCGGCGGCAAGCCAGATCGCCATCAAGCAGCTCGGCACGAACGGCGGCGGCTTCTTCGGAATGAACTCGGCGTTCCCGCTGGAGAATCCGACCGCGTTCTCCAACCTGCTTCAACTGCTGTCCATTCTGCTGATTCCCGCCTCGCTATGCGTGTCGTTCGGGAAGGCGGTCAAGGACCGGGGTCAGGGCCGGGTCATTTACGCGGCAATGTTGATTCTGTTCATCCTGTGTCTTGTTGGAATTACGGCCAGCGAACGGTACGGAGCGCCCCTGATACACGGGGTAGCCTCTTCGGGGAATATGGAGGGCAAAGAAGTCGTCCACGGTGTCGGAACATCGGCGCTCTGGGCGGCGGCGACTACTGCGGCATCCAACGGATCGGTCAATGCGATGCATGACAGCTTTACTCCGCTGGCGGGCGGTCTGCTGATGTTCCTGATGCAGCTGGGAGAAATCGTGTTCGGCGGCGTGGGCAGCGGGCTGTACGGCATGCTCGCCTTCGTTATTCTGACCGTATTCATCGCGGGGCTGATGGTCGGGCGGACGCCGGAGTATCTGGGCAAAAAAATTGCGCCGTTCGATATGAAAATGGTCTGCCTGATCGTGCTGGCGCCCCCGCTGCTGACGCTGCTCGGAACCGCCGCCGCCGTGCTGATGCCGCAGGCGGGAACGTGGCTGACCAATTCGGGCGCGCATGGCTTTTCGGAAATCCTGTACGCTTTCACTTCCCTTGGGAACAACAACGGCAGCGCCTTTGGCGGCTATGCGGCGAATAATGCGTTCACCAACATCGTCGGCGGGTTCGTTATGCTGATGGTACGCTACATTCCGATGGCGGGAGTGATCTATTTGGCGGGCAGCCTGTCCGGCAAGAAAAGTGTGGCGGCGGGCGAAGGCACGCTGTCCACGAGCAGCGCAATGTTTGCCTTTCTGCTGATTGCAATCATTATGCTGATCGGCGCGCTCAGCTTTTTGCCGGCGCTTGCGCTCGGGCCGATTGCCGATTACTTTACGAACCGCGGTTAAAGCTGATTATAGAGGTGTGATAACAATGGGAGAAAATTATAAACAACCGGCTATATTGTATGATGCGCTCCGTCAATCCTTCGTGAAGCTGTCGCCGCGCATTCAGGTGAAAAACCCGGTTATGCTGGTCGTGTACGTCGGCGCTTGGTTCACGACGCTATTATATCTGCTGGCCTTTGCCGGCATTCGGGATGAAGCCGCCGGCTACACGCTGGCGATTGCGCTGATTCTCTGGTTTACCGTCCTGTTCGCCAATTTTGCCGAGGCGATCGCGGAAGGAAGAGGCCGGGCGCAGGCGGACAGCCTGCGCAGCGCAAGAAAAGAGGTCAAAGCCAAAAAATTGAAGTCCGCCGCAAGCCGCGAAGAATATACGGAGGTGCTGTCCGACAAGCTGCTGAAAGGTGATATCGTGCTGGTGGAAGCCGGGGAGCAAATTCCGATGGACGGCGAAGTTATTGAGGGAGCGGCTTCGGTTGACGAGAGTGCGATTACCGGCGAGTCCGCGCCTGTTATCCGTGAATCCGGGGGCGACCGCAGCGCGGTAACCGGCGGAACGACGGTCGTATCCGACTGGCTCATCATCCGGGTGACGGCGGAAGCGGGGAACAGCTTTCTGGACAAAATGATCGCCATGGTAGAAGGCGCCTCCCGCAAAAAAACACCGAATGAAATCGCGCTGCAAATCCTGCTCGTCAGCCTGACGATCATTTTTCTGGTCGTCTGCGCCGCCCTGCTGCCGTTCTCATCCTTCGCCAGCCGCCAGTCGGGAACGGGTGCATCCGTATCGCTGACCAATATCATCGCGCTGCTCGTTTGTCTGGCGCCGACCACGATTGGGGCGCTGCTGTCGTCCATTGGGATTGCCGGCATGAGCCGGTTGAACCGGGCTAATGTGCTGGCAATGAGCGGCCGGGCAATCGAAGCCGCGGGCGATGTCGACGTGCTGCTGCTCGACAAGACCGGCACGATTACGCTCGGCAACAGGCAGGCCAGCGAATTCATCCCGGTCTCCGGCGTGACGGAAGCAGAGCTTGCCGACTCGGCCCAAATGTCCTCGCTCGCGGACGAGACGCCGGAAGGACGGAGCATTGTCATTCTGGCCAAGGAAAGATTCGGCATACGGGGCCGCGATCTGGCGAAGCTTGAAGCGAAATTCGTGGAGTTCACGGCCAAGACGAGAATGAGCGGCATTGATTACAAGGGCAGCGAGATTCGCAAAGGAGCGGCGGACGCCGTCAAGGGATACGTTCAGGAGAAAGGCGGAGCTTACCCGCAGGAATGTGAAGAGATTGTAAAGCAGGTGGCGACCGCCGGCGGCACGCCACTGGTTGTGGCCCGGGACGGTAAGGTGCTCGGCGTCGTTCATTTGAAGGATATCGTCAAGAACGGCGTCAAAGAACGCTTTGACGACCTGCGGAAGATGGGCATCAAGACGATTATGATTACCGGCGACAATCCGATGACGGCCGCAGCCATCGCAGCCGAAGCGGGCGTTGATGATTTTCTGGCCGAGGCCACGCCGGAAGCGAAGCTTGCGCTGATCCGCGATTATCAGTCCAAGGGCCATCTGGTGGCGATGACCGGGGATGGAACCAATGATGCGCCGGCGCTAGCCCAGGCGGATGTCGCGGTTGCCATGAATACGGGAACGCAGGCGGCTAAGGAGGCCGGGAATATGGTCGATCTTGATTCCAACCCGACCAAGCTGATTGAGATTGTGCGAATCGGCAAACAGCTTCTCATGACCCGGGGGGCGCTGACGACCTTCAGTGTAGCCAATGACGTTGCCAAATATTTTGCGATTATCCCGGTGCTGTTCTTCGGCATCTATCCGCAGCTTACGGCGCTAAATGTCATGGGACTGAGCAGCGCCAAAAGCTCCATTCTATCGGCAATAATCTATAATGCGGTAATTATCATCCTGCTCATTCCCCTTTCTCTCAAAGGGGTCAAGTACAAGGAGATGCCCGCCCGGAAACTGCTGCAACGAAATATTTGGATCTACGGTCTCGGAGGCATAGTCGCGCCGTTCGCCGCCATTAAGCTGATTGATCTACTTCTGACCGCTTGCGGTCTCGCATGAGGTGAATGGATATGAAACGCAGCTTCAAAATATTACGTCCCGCCCTGTTAAGCTTCATTGTCATGACCGTGCTATGCGGTATAATTTATCCTGGAGTCATTACGGCCTTGTCCCAGTCGCTCATGCCAAGCCAGGCGGACGGCAGTCTGATCACCGTGAAATTAACAGACGGCGACAGCCGTACGGTGGGCTCGGCGCTGATCGGCCAGCCCTTCACGGAAGGCCGGTATTTGATTGGCAGACCGATGGGCGTAAGCAACCTGTCGCCGACCAGCAGCGAGCAGCTGGGCAAGGTTCGGGAGAGAGCGGCTTGGTGGAACGGCCTCGACCCGGCGAATAAGCAGGATATTCCCGCCGAACTTGTGACCGCGTCCGGCAGCGGCGTCGATCCCAACCTGTCGCCGGCGGCTGCGAAATATCAGGCTGCCCGCATCGCCCGGGCAAGAGGCATCCCCGTGAAGACGGTGAATGAAATAATCGACAACTATACAACAGACCGCTTTCTCGGTGTCTGGGGTGAACCGGCGGTAAATGTGCTGAAGGTTAATCTGGCACTGGACGGCCTGCTCTGATCGAAGAGGGCGTGCTTAAAGCCTGCGGCTCTTCAATAATCTGCGAGAAACGGTGATTGTCTCTATCCGGACGCCGTCCTCTGGAAGAGGACGGCGCAGCCGTTTCTACTTAAGGCGGTGAACCATGTTATCTTATCAAGACGAACGCCCGGACCCCGATGAACTGTTGAAGGATATCCCTTCCGAACAGGGCTTAAGGACCGGAAAGCTCAAAATCTTCTTCGGGTATGCCGCCGGTGTGGGCAAGACGTACGCCATGCTGGACGATGCCAGGGAACAGCTTCAGCGCGGGGTTGACGTGCTGGTCGGATATGTCGAGCCGCATACCCGCCCGGAAACGCTGCAGCTGCTCGAAGGCCTCCCGACGCTGGCTCCCAAAGTCGTGGAGCATAAACATATCCGTCTGCGCGAGTTCGATTTGGATCAGGCGCTCGAGCGAAAGCCGGAGCTTATCCTCGTAGACGAGCTTGCGCATTCCAATGCGGACGGCGTGCGGAACAAGAAGCGCTACCAGGATGTCGAGGAACTGCTTCAGGCGGGAATCGACGTATACACGACTGTTAACGTCCAGCATATCGAGAGCTTGAACGATGTGGTCCAGGGAATTACGAAAGTCGTTGTCCGGGAGACGATTCCCGATTATGTGTTTGACTGCGCGGACAAGGTCAAGCTGATCGACATCGATCCGGATGAACTGCTCAAACGCTTTACAGAGGGTAAAATTTATCGTCCCGAGCGTGCAGCGACGGCGATGGATCATTTTTTCACCAATAGCAATCTTAGACTGCTGCGTGAAATCGCCATGAGGAAGGCGGCGGACCGGATCAGTCACGATAACCTATCCGAGCGCCGGACTCCCGGGAAGTCCGCGGGCATCAAATGGCTGGTCTGCATCAGCCCGTCGCCAACCTCCGCCAAATGCATCCGGTGGACCGCCCGTACGGCCGAAGCGTTTCACGCCCCATGGACGGCGGTGTACGTGGAGCGCGCGGATGGCGAACAAGGGGGCGGCTTCCCGGACAAGAGCGTCCGCGACAATATGGAGCTTGCGGAGCGGCTTGGCGCCGAGGTCGTTACGCTCAGCGGATACGATGTGGCTTCCTGCATTGCGGAATACGCCAAGCTGTCGGATATTACGAATATCGTCATCGGAAAGAGCCGGACCAAGAAGCGCTTTGGCCGCCGGTTTGAGATGGCTCTGGAGGATAAATTGCTGTCCAGGCTGCCTCAGACGGAAATTCATATCATTCCCGACAGCGCCGCGCTGAAGCCGTACCGAAAGCCGAAGGTCCGCTTGCCCGCCGACCGCTTGTATTTTTCTCGGGCTGACACGCTGAAGGCGATGGGCATTCTGGCCGCGGCTACCCTTTGCTCTTTCGGCCTGCACAGGATGAATGTTGGCGACCAGAATATTATTATGGTCTATATTTTATCGGTGCTAATCGTCTCGCGGATAACCACCGGCTATGCCTACGGCGTGGCCGCTTCCGTGCTTAGCGTCTTAATGTTCAACTTTCTGTTCACTTATCCGTATTTTTCATTCTCGGCGGTTCAGGCGGGCTATCCGCTGACATTCGTGATTATGCTCGTCGTGGCCTTGACAACCAGCGCTTTGACGGTCCGCAACCGAATGCAGGCGCGCGTGGCGGTGGAGCGTGAGCGGCGGACCGAGGTGCTGTACGAAATCAATAAAAAATTGCTGATTACCCGCGAACTGGAGCAGATCGTTAAGCTGACAAGCAGCTATATCGTCAAGCTGTTTGGCCGTTCCGTTATTTTTTATACGAGCGATCCGGCGGACGGAATGGAAGGAAGCTTGCTGGCGGCGTACGGAGAGGATGCCTCCCTCCTGCAAACCTCCGAGGAGGCGGCGGTGGCGCATTGGGTATTCGCCAACCAGAAGCGCGCCGGAGCCGGAACGGATACACTACAGGGCGCCAACGGATTTTACATGCCGGTCATTTCCCAGGCCCGCGTGCTGGGCGTTATCGGTATTTCCTGCTTCGGCGGGGCTTTGCTGGGACCCGGCCAGCGGTCATTCCTCCGGATGATCGCCTCCCAGGTGGCGATGGCATTGGAGCGGCAGCGTCTGTCTGACGAGCAGCGCCGCATCCTGCTCGACTCCGAGAAGGAGAAGATGCGCAGCAATCTGCTCCGGGCGATCTCGCATGACCTGCGCACGCCGCTGACAGGCATACTTGGGGCAAGCTCGGCGATGCTGGAGAGCGGCGACGCTTTGGACCAGGAGGTCAAAGGGCGGCTCCTTCAGCATATCAAGGAAGATTCCCAGTGGCTGATCCGAATGGTAGAAAATTTGCTTTCCATCACGCGAATCAAGGAAGGAAGCGTCAATGTCAGCAAAACGGCGGAAGCGGCGGAGGAAATTGTCGCTGAGGCAATCAGCCGAATCCGAAGCCGGTTCAAGGACCGGAATATTAACGTCAAGGTACCCGACGAGCTGCTGATGGTGCCGATGGACGGCACGTTGATCGAGCAGGTCATCATCAATCTTGTGGAGAATGCGATCAAGCATTCCGGGGAGAATACGCTGATCGAGGTTACATTAATGAAGAAAGGTAATAACGCGGTGCTGGAGGTGAGTGACAACGGGGAGGGCATCGACGAGCGGGAACTGCCGCATTTGTTCGACAGCTATGCCGCTTCCGGCGGCAGAAGCCCCGACTCCTCGCGGGGGATGGGAATTGGCCTGTCCATCTGCATGTCCATTGTCAAAGCCCACCGCGGCAAATTGGAGGCAGAGAATAAACGGAGCGGCGGAGCGGTGTTCCGCGTGATTCTGCCGCTGGAGGAGGAGGCATCCAATGAATGGAAAAGTCCTGATTCTGGTCGTCGAGGATGAGGCCGGAATCAGCACCTATATTTCGACCGTATTGAATTCGAATGATTATGCGGTGCTCCGGACGGACAAAGGGGAGGAAGCCGTCTCTTTGGCAGCCTCACACCATCCCGACCTCATGCTGCTCGATCTCGGCTTGCCGGATATCGACGGCATCGAGGTGCTGCGGCGGGTGCGCCAGTGGAGCAGCATGCCCATCGTCGTCGTCTCGGCGCGCGGCCATGAGCGGGAGAAGGTGGAGGCGCTCGATCTCGGCGCGGACGATTATATTACGAAGCCTTTCGGCACTTCGGAGCTGTTGGCCCGCATCCGGACGGCGATCCGCCACAACCGGAAGGGCGAAGGCAGCCCTGCGCAGGAGAAGATCAGCATCGGCCAGATGTCGATTGATTATGAAAAGCGTACGGTAACGGTGGAGGGCCGGGAGATTCATTTTACGCCGATCGAATATAAAATCATTACGCTGCTCGCAAGGCATGCCGGGAAGGTGCTGACCCATGATTTTCTGATTCGGGAAATATGGGGGCCCTATACGAACGAGAACCAGACGTTGAGGGTGAACATGGCCAATATTCGCAGAAAGATTGAAGCCAATCCGGCGGAGCCGAAATACATCGTCACGGAGGTGGGCGTGGGGTACCGGATGAAGGACGGCGATCATCTGTGAAGCTGCCCTGAGCGGGCGAACTGGCGGGGCGCCTGCTCTGCACTTTTGTATCTCTTTAAGCGGCAGGCTTATAATAAACTCATCGTAACACCGAACCGCCGCGAAAAGAGGAATGGTCATGGAACGCTGCTTATTCATTCACGGATTTACCGGAGGTATTTTTGAAATCGAGCCTCTGTCGGAATATTTGGAACAGCATCATTGTCTAACCCGCACGTTCACGCTGGAGGGGCACACCGGCCGAAGAGCCGATATGCTGCGGGCGAACCGGGAGGATTGGTACCGGCAGGCTGGAAAAGAGCTGGAAGAGCTTGCGGAGAACAGGTACGGGGTGCATGTGATCGGCTTCTCGATGGGTGCGTTAATCGCCTCCTTTCTGGCCGCCCGGCATAAAGCCGTGGTCAAATCGCTGACGCTGCTGGCCGCTCCGGTGTTCCCGCTGAATCCGGCCGAAATTATCAAGACGCTGGGCAGCCTCACGATGCTGAAGAACTATGTGAGCAAGTTCGGCTCGACTCCGGTCCATGCCAACCGTGAATTTGGCCGGATCGTCCGCGAGAGCTTTGACCTGTACCCGCAGATCGAGGCGCCGACCTTGATTGTGCAGGGAAAAAAGGACCATCTGGTCAAGACTAAGAGCGCAGCCTATCTGCAGCAGCATATCGGTTCTCCCGTCAAGGAAGTCCTGCTGATCGAACGCAGCGGCCATATGCTGTGCTACTGCGAGGAGAAAGACAAGGTCATGGGTGAGGTTCTTCAGTTCATCTGCGGCGCTTCCTAAATTCCCATATTTCCCGCTTCTTCCCGAAATGGGAACAATTTCGCCGAGCCTTTCCCATAATGGGAAGGGCTTTTTGGTGCTTCGCTTCATACTTCGGCCATTTCATTGCTTTCTTTCAGACATTAAATATTGGCACGGAAATTGCATCCTAATATATAAGTGAAAGGCAAATCATCAGAAGGAGGTTTCAGGAGGGGGAGCATGGCATTACATTCAGAAACGGGAGGGATTCACTTGAGCATTTCAAAAGAATTGTTGAGTGAGATGTACCGGAAAATGCTGAGAATTCGCAAGTTTGAAAAGACGGCTTCGGTGTTCTTCGCGGAAGGCAAGATTCCGGGCTTTGTGCATTTATATATCGGTGAAGAGGCCATCGCCGTCGGCACATGCGCAAACTTAAGGGACGACGACTTTATTACGAGCACCCACCGGGGGCATGGGCATATCGTCGCCAAGGGCGGCAATCTGAAGTACATGATGGCGGAATTATTCGGCAAAGAAACGGGTTACTGTAAAGGCAAAGGAGGGTCCATGCACATTGCGGACGCTGAACTGGGCATCCTTGGCGCCAACGGCATCGTCGGGGCCGGACATCTGATCGCCACGGGATCGGCCTGGAGCGCGCAGTACAGAGGCACCGACCAGGTGAGCGTATGCTTTTTTGGAGACGCTTCCACGAATCAAAGCACCTTCCATGAGGCGATGAATTTGGCCAGTCTGTGGAAGCTTCCGGTTATTTTTGTCTGCGAGAACAATCTGTACGGCATCTCCGTCAGCCAGGCGAGACACCAGAATATTAAGGATATTTCGCAGCGGGCGGTCGGGTACGGCATGCCTGCGCTCTCGGCGGACGGCAACGATGTGCTTACGGTCTATGAGAAGGTGGGTCAGGCGGTGAGCCGGGCGCGTGCGGGCGAAGGACCAACGCTGCTGGAATTTAAAACTTACAGACAGCACGGCCATTTTGAAGGCGATTCGGGTGCATACCGGCCTAAGGAGGAAGTGGAGGCCTGGCTGCAAAAGGACCCGCTTCCAAGATTCGAAAGCCATCTGCTGGAAAGCAGCATTCTGACGGAGGAGGAGCTTGAGGCGGTCCGCCGCGAGGTGGATGAGGAAATCCGGGAAGCGCTGGAGTTCGCCGACGCAAGCCCGTATCCCGCTCCGGAGTCTTCCGTGCAGGACATTTACTCAGATTTGATCGAGGAGGCGCGAATCAGATGAGAAAAATAACCTATGGCGAGGGCATCCGCGAAGCCTTGCGGGAGAAAATGCTGGAGAACAAGGACGTCGTTCTGCTGGGCGAGGATGTCGGCCCTTACGGCGGCACCTTCGGCGTCACAAAAGGGCTGTGGGAGCAGTTTGGCGAAGAGCGGGTTCGTGACACACCGATTTCGGAAGGGGTTATTGTCGGGGCTTCGGTGGGAGCGGCAGCAACGGGACTCCGGCCGGTGGCGGAGCTGATGTTCATTGATTTTCTTACCTTCGGCATGGATGGGCTGGTTAACCAAGCGGCCAAGATGAGATATATGTTCGGCGGCAAAATCTCCGTTCCGCTCGTGCTGCGGCTCCCCGCAGGCGGCGGCATCAGCGCCGGAGCGCAGCATTCCGGTTCCCTTGAGGCGTGGGTGACGCATGTGCCCGGGCTTAAGGTCGTGTACCCGTCCAATGCTGCGGACGCATGGGGTCTTATGCTGACCGCGATTGACGACGACAACCCGGTGGTCTATATCGAGAGCAAGGTGCTGTATTCGCAAAAAAGCGAAGTGCCGGATAAGGTGTCCAAGGTTCCTTTCGGCTCGGCCGCTATTGCGCGGGAAGGCGCCGATGTCTCGATCATCACCTATGGCAAACAGGTTCATGACGCGTTGAAGGCGGCGGCCGCGCTCGCCAAAGACGGCATCGAGGCCGAGGTCATAGATCTTCGGTCGCTCTATCCGCTGGATAAAGAGACGATCTTTAGGTCTGTCGCCAAGACGCACCGGGCGCTGGTCGTTACGGAGGAAGTGAAGCGCGGCGGCTATGGCGGCGAGCTGTCGGCGCTTGTATCAGAGCAGTGCTTCGATGAGCTGGACGCTCCCGTCGTCCGGATCGGCGCGCTGGATTCTCCGGTTCCATACTCCCAGGTATTGGAATCGCTGGTGCTGCCGAGTGTAGAGGATATTGTCAAAGGCGTCAAAGAGATGTTCTAAACCCTGCGGCCCATTACTTGCAAAATCATGGAGGTGCGTCATGGCTGAACTGGTCGTATTGCCCAAGCTGGGGCTGACAATGACTGAAGGAACTGTCTCCAATTGGCGGAAGGCCAAGGGAGACCGCGTCGAGCAGGGGGACATTCTGTTCGATGTGGAGACCGATAAAATATCCAATGAAATTGAAGCCAAGACCAGCGGAGTGCTTAGGGAGATTCTGGTCGAGGAAGGAACGGTGGAAGTTTTTCATCCTCTGGCGATTATTGCGGACGCGAGCGAGGATATATCCGCGCTGCTTCCGGCGGGCGCTACCGGCAAGCCGTCAGAGGGAGAGCCGACGGCTTCCGGGAATGAGGCATCCGGCCTAACCGTTTCCGGGGAGGAGGCGGAAGCTGCGGAGGAAGAAGCTGTCCAGGAAGGGCCAGCCGCGCACGGCGGCCGGATCAAGGCATCGCCGCTGGCGCGGCGAACGGCAAAAGAGCTGGGAGTGGAGCTGTCTTCTTTAAAAGGCACGGGGCCGCAGGGCCGGATAACGGACGGCGACGTGCGGCATTATGCCGAGAGCGTCCAGCACGGCTCGCCTAAGGTTAGAATTTCTCCGGCTGCGGCGAAGGAAGCGGCGGCGCTTGGCGTAAATCCCGCTGACATTCACAAGGACGGCAGAATTATGAAGGAGGATGTTCGCTCTTTTGCCGCCACGGGAGGGGCTGTCTCCGCAATCGCAGGCCAGGCTCCTGCTTCAGTATCCGGCTCCCGGTCAGCGGCTTCGGCGCGGAATGCAGATACGGAGGAGCAGGCCGTGTCACGGGTTCCGATGAGCGCCATGCGCAAGGTAATCGCCAAACGTATGCGCGAAAGCGTGGATATTTCACCAACCGTTACCTACAACATGCGGGTGGATACCACCGCGCTTGCCGCCCTTAGACGGCAGCTGAAGGATTCGCGGAAGATCACTTACACCGATCTGCTGGTCGCGATTACCGCCAAAGCGCTGCTCGAGTTCCCGCTGCTTAATTGCTCCATCGAAGGCAACGACCTCGTATTGAGAAACGCGGTTCACATTGGCGTGGCTGTCGGCCTGGATAGCGGTCTGGTCGTGCCGGTTGTCCGAAACGCCCAGCTGAAAGGCCTGGGCGAAATCTCGGATGAAGTGCGCTTCCTTGCCGAAGGCGCGAGAAATAATACGCTGACCCCGGCAGACATGACCGGCGGGACCTTTACCATAACGAACCTCGGGATGTACGGCATGGAATCCTTCTCCCCGATCATCAACCAGCCCGAAGTGGCGATTCTCGGCGTAAATACCATCGTC
Source organism: Paenibacillus sophorae (assembly GCF_018966525.1). Lineage (NCBI taxonomy): Bacteria > Bacillati > Bacillota > Bacilli > Caryophanales > Paenibacillaceae > Paenibacillus > Paenibacillus sophorae. The sequence goes on along the minus strand of NZ_CP076607.1, from coordinate 5,469,441 downwards.
GATACGCCGGTTGCCGTGAACGGCGAAGTGGTTATCAAGCCGCTGATGAATCTCAGCCTGACGGCGGACCACCGTGCGGTGGATGGCGCGGATGCCGCCGGGTTTTTGCAGAGAATTAAGGCGTATGCGGAGAATCCGGCGCTGCTGCTGCTGTGAAAGGAGAATACGGGATGAAAATTGTGGTGCTGGGAGGCGGTCCGGGCGGTTACGTTGCCGCGATAAGGGCCGCCCAGTTGGGAGCGGAAGTGACACTGGTGGAGAAAAAAGCTTTGGGCGGAACTTGCCTCAATGTCGGCTGTATTCCGACCAAAGTGCTGCTGCATACATCGGAGCTGTATACGGCGCTGAAGCGCGAATCAGCCGAAATCGGTCTTGACGTTCCGCAGATTGCGGTGGACTGGAAGAAGCTGCAAAAGCGCAAGGACAAGATTGTCCGGATCAACACCGGTGGAATCGACGCGCTGCTTAAGAAGAACAAAGTGGCCAAAATTATCGGCACCGGCAGGTTTACCGGCGTGCACGAGCTGGAAGTGAGCAAGGAAGACGGCAGCACACAGACGATAGGCTTTGACCGGGCAATCGTCGCCACCGGTTCGGTGCCGTCGCGGGTGCCGATTCCCGGGACGGAGCTTTCCGCTGTTATCACAAGCGACGAGGCCCTGTCGCTGCCGGAGGTGCCGGGCAGCCTCTGCATTATCGGCGGAGGAGTAATCGGCTGCGAGTTCGCCAGTATATACAGCAGCCTCGGCTGCAAGGTTACGATTATAGAGATGCTGCCGGAGCTGATCGCCGTGATGGACCGCGACATCGTCCGTTGCCTGCGGAAAGAATTCGCTGCCGCCGGCGTGGACGTTCACACGGAAACCCGCGTTGAGCGAATTGAGCAAACGCCGAAGGGCCTGTCCATAACGGCGGTCGCGCCTTCCGGTCCGATTACCGCCACAGCGGAGAAAGTGCTGCTGTCCATTGGCCGCCGTCCGATGACGTCGGGGCTCGGGCTGGAGATTCTCGGCGTCTCTATAAAGAAAGGCGCCATCGAGGTCGACCGCAATATGCAAACGGCGGTGCCGTCCATTTACGCCATCGGCGACTGCATCGGCGGAATCATGCTGGCGCATGTCGCCTCGGCGGAAGGCATCGTTGCGGTGGAGCATATTATGGGGAAGCCGTCTCCGGTCGATTTCCGGACGGTTCCGTCCTGCGTGTATACGAGACCGGAGCTGGCTTCGGTCGGATTGACCGAAGACGACGCCCGGGAACAGGGATTGGAAGTGAAGACGGGAAGCTTCCCGCTTCAGGCCAACGCCAAATCCATGATTATGGGTGAAACGGGCGGTTTGGTCAAATATGTAACCGATGCGCGGACCGGTGAGATTCTTGGGGTTCATATCGCCGGACCAAGGGCTACGGATATAATCGCGCAAGGCGCGCTGGCAATTCGGCTGGAAGCGACGCTGGATGAAATCGAAACAACGGTGCATGCGCATCCTACCGTTTCCGAAGCTTTGCTCGAAGCGGCGCTTGCCGTGAATCACCGTGCGATCCATTCGCATTAAGCGAAGCCTCCCTTCTTCAGCCTGCGGATAAGATGAACGGACGCTGCCCGTTTCCCATATTGGGAAATTGTCATGAGAAGTTCATCTTATCCGTTATTTTGCGTGTATCAGCTTCCAGCCGGCCCCTTATAATAAAAGTATGATTGTAAGCGCATACAATGCCGATTTGCGTTCACCTGCGCGCGGTGGCCGATACGTGTTGGCAGTCGGCAACGCAGTTTCTTGAGGGCGGAAGTGAACGTTTACTGCGCGGGAAGCGGTTAAAAGCACGCAAGGACAAGGGGAGGCGCCTTATTATGATCAGTTATCCGACTACAGTGAGAAGCTGGGATGCTTTTGAAGAACATGGGGAGGTCCCAGAAGGAATACGGCCTGTTATCGCCGCTTCATGGAGGAGATGTCGGATGGCTGGGGTTAACCCGCAGCAGGGAAAAGGGGTGCAGGTATCCAAGGAGGAGCTGGCGCGGCGGATGGAAGAGAAGAGCCTGCTCATTTCCGTAGCCAAACCGATTATGAACAGCATCTATCAAGTGATCAAGGATACGGTTTACGCCATCGTTCTGACCGACCAGGATGGAGTGCTGCTCAGCACCCTGCTTAACAAAAAGATTGAGCCGGAGTGCGCGAAGGTGAATTTCTTCGAGGGGGCAAAATGGGATGAGCTCAGCGTCGGCACCAACGCCGTCGGAACCGCGCTGGCCGTCGACATGCCGATACAGGTGCTCGGGGGCGAGCATTACTGCGAATCGCATCACGCTTGGACCTGCTCAGCAGCCCCTATTCATGATAGCTCCGGGAGAGTGATCGGATGCCTGGACCTGTCAGGCAAAGCGGAGGATGTGCATCCCCACACCTTCGGCATCGCCGTGTCGGCCGTAAGCAGCATCGAAGAACAGCTTAACGTGCTGGAGACGAACCAGCTGATGAATGCCGTATTTCAATCGATGCAGGACGGACTGCTGGTCATTGATACGGAATACCGGATCAGACAGTTTAATGAACGGCTGGCCTCCATTTTTATGCTGGCGATGGAAGAGGTTCGGAGGCTGGATATTAAGGAACTGCTGCAGGATGTCGATCTGGACGGCGTGTTCCGGAACAAGCGCTGCATCAGTTATGCGGATTGCACGCTTACGGTTAATGGCAGAAAGATCGATTGCATGGCCAATATCTTACCGTACTCCTTTGGCGATCGGGTCATCGGGGCGTCGCTTACGATCCGGGAAGCCAGGCAGGTGCGCAGAGAGGTCAATCAGCTTGCCGGCTTCAAGGCGAACTACCGGTTTGAGGATATCGTAACCCATAATCCTTATATGCAGGAACAGATCGATTTTGCAAGGAAAATCGCCAGAACGAACTGCACGGTTCTGATCGAAGGAGAGAGCGGAACCGGTAAAGAACTGTTTGCCCAGTCCATTCATAACGCCAGCTCGCGCGCGGACGGGCCGTTTATCGCCATTAATTGCGCGGCGCTCCCGAGAGAATTGGTAGAAAGTGAACTGTTCGGGTATGAAAAAGGCTCCTTTACCGGCGCGCTGCGTGAAGGCAATCCCGGAAAGTTCGAGCTGGCGAATGGCGGAACCCTATTTCTGGACGAAATCGGGGAACTGCCGCTGGAGATCCAAGCCAAGCTGCTGCGGGTGCTGGATAACCACAAGGTCCGGCGGCTCGGCGGCAAGCATGAACGCACGTTGGACGTCCGGGTCATAGCGGCCACCAACCGCGATCTGCTGGAGGAAATCGCGCAGAAGACTTACCGCAGCGACTTGTATTACCGGCTGAATGTCATTAACCTCAAGCTGCTTCCGCTGAGGGAGCGTGCCGAGGATCTCGCGCCGCTTGCTCAGCTCTTCCTGCACAAGTGCAATCGGGATAATCCCGGGCCGGCCAAACGGTTTGGCCCCGCTTTTCTGGAAAGACTGCAAGACCGGCAGTGGAAAGGGAATGCGCGTGAACTGCAAAACGCGGTTCAGCGCGCCTACTATTTATGCGGCTCGGATTGTATTTCCGAATCGGATACGGTCCGGATTCAGTCCGGGCAGAAGGAGAGTACCCTCCCGGACCCGCTCCCCACGCTCGCCCATGCGTTCGAATCTGCTGATCCCCGCGCAGTCAAGAGCATGCGGCAGAGCGAAATAGAGAGCATCCGCTGCGCGTTGGCAGCAAGCGGCGGAAATGTTGTGGGGGCCGCCCGGATGTTGAATATCGGCAAGTCGACCCTGTACCGCAAACTGGCGGAATACGGCATTGGCAGAGAAGAGGCTTGACGCTAAAGCCTTCTATTTCGACGGTAATGGATGCCCTTCCAGCGAGAACGGCGCAGCCGTTTGCCTAAATATAAACGTTCTCCTCAGCGGCCCTTTTTGTTCTTACTTAGCGCCTTCCGTTCGGCATTCTCCCACTGCTTCAGCAGCGGATAAGGATCGAAGGCCCATTCTGTAAGCCCTCGGTCTTTGTAAATGCCGTAATGCAGATGCGGGGGGAATTTCCCCTGAGTGCCCGGTTTGCCGTAGCCGGAGCTGCCAGCCCAGCCGAGCTGCTGTCCGGGAATGACGATATCGCCGGCGGACAGCGATTTATCGAATCCGGACAGGTGGGCGTAATAATGGTAGCGGTTCTCGATGTCGCGGATGCCGATCCGCCAGCCGCCGTAGCGGTTCCAGCCCTTGGTCTCCACAATACCGAAGCAGGTACTCCGTACGGTTACTCCGTGCGGCGTGAACAGGTCGGTGCCTTCATGTATCCGTGCACCGCCCCAGCTTCTTCCGGTTCCCCAGGTGCTGCGGAAGGAATATGTGCTGCCGAGCGGGAGCGGAAAGGCGCTGCCCGACAAATCCAGGCGGTCGAAATGATCGTACAGCTTGGCGAATTGGGCGATGCGCTGCGAGGCGCGGCTGTTGTGGTAATACTCCCAGACGCCAATGCTGAAGTCGCTCCCGGAATTTCCGTATTTCATCAGGTGGCGGGCCATAGTGTACAGCGCGTCGAGATCATTCTCCGGATCGGCCTTGCCGTCTCCGGAACCGTCGCGGCCAATGCCATTGAAGAAGGCGATTGTAGCTGGAGAGGTATCCTCCTGGTTGGGATTCAATGGTCCGCACCACACCGGCGCCGGGACGTGAATTCCGGTGAGGCGTTCAGGCGCGCCGTTCTCGTCTTTGCTTTTTTTGGCAAGGGTTCGCTCATATTGGTCAATCGCTGCAAAACGGAACCAAGGAATGCCAGTGGCCGCGCCCATTTGATCGTATAGCGCCTGGCGGACGGTATAAACGTTTCCGGCGCTGGTAGAGCGGAGGGCGTTCCGTGAACCGGCGGCAGCACTGCCGCTTTTTGCGGCTTGCGGTTTGTCCGCCGCCTTATCTTTTTGTTGCGGGGCAGCTGTAGTCTTCGTATCCTTCGGGGCGGCAAGCCCGGCATTTGCTGCCGGATTGTCAAGGCTTCCCCACAGCAGAGCTGCCGCAGACAGAGACAGCAGTGCCCGTCTCGTATTTACGCTCCATAACGGCACAGTAATAGTTCTCCTTTCATTCCCGTATGAACTAACGCTTTACCTTAGATTGAACAAATCCGCGCATTTTATCCATGCTTAATGGGACGAAGGGGCGGAGAGGATTATCTTGTCCAGTCTACGGGCAGGCATAAGCTTCCGATTAAGAAAGCGGCGTAGTTCCGTTCTCCTTATCGATTTTGTCACTCTTCTTTCACAAAAGCAGGCATTTCCCGACGGCGCATGTTATAATGTAAGGCAGTAACTTTAAAGCTTTTCACATTCAGGCGGAAGAGGGGTTTACTACCATGACAAGAAAAGAAATTGCCAAACAACCCAAGCCGGATTGGATTCGGATTAAGCTGACGACCGGCGAGAATTATCAGGATATTAAAGGAATGATGCGTTCTAAAACTTTACATACCGTCTGCGAAGAGGCGCGCTGCCCGAACATTTACGAATGCTGGGCGAACCGTACCGCTACTTTTATGATCCTGGGGGATATTTGCACCCGCGCCTGCCGCTTCTGTGCGGTTAACACCGGGATGCCTACCGAACTGGATCTTCAGGAACCGGAACGGGTAGCAGAAGCCGCGGAAGGCATGAACCTGCGGCACTGCGTCGTAACGAGCGTGGCGCGCGACGATTTGAAGGACGGCGGTGCGAAGATTTTTGCCGAGACGGTAGCCGCGATCCGCAGACGCCTCCCGCTGTGCAGCGTGGAAGTGCTGATTCCCGATTTCCTCGGCGACCGTGACAGTCTCCAGATTGTTATGGACAGTAATCCCGACATTCTGAACCACAATATCGAGACCGTTGAGCGCATGTCCGACCGGGTGCGGGCCAAGGCGAAGTACCGCCGCTCCCTGGAGCTGCTGCGCCGGGCTAAGGAAATGAAGCCGAACATTCCGACCAAGTCCAGTATTATGCTGGGCGTTGGCGAGGAATGGGATGAGATTTTGCAGGCGATGGACGATTTGCGCGAGGTGGACTGCGATATCCTTACGCTGGGCCAATATCTGCAGCCTTCTCCGCAGCATCTGGAGGTCGTCAAATATTATCCGCCTGAGGAGTTTGCACGGCTGAAGGAAGAGGGACTGAAGCGGGGCTTCAGCCACGTTGAGGCTGGGCCGCTCGTGCGCAGCTCCTATCATGCGCATGAGCAGGTTGAATCGGCCGCGAAGACTCGCGGGGAACGCATGGCGGCCAACTGACCGCCGGCGCAACATATTTTTTGTGAAAGGCAGGCGAGTCTTGCTTGATCATTATAGGCGGCAAAAGCTACGAGCTCATGGTGAATCATAAGGAAGGCTGGAATCCGGAAAGCTTCCGTGGAAGGTACAGCGAAGTGCTTGACCGCTACGACTATATTGTCGGCGATTGGGGCTACAGCCAGCTGCGTTTGAAAGGATTTTACCGGGATAATCATCCGAAAGTGAATAGGGATACGGCAATTTGCGGATTGGTCGATTATATCAATGAATATTGCAATTTCGGTTGTGCCTATTTTGTCCTCCGCAAACTGAAGGATGCTCCCAAGGACCCGAATGCCAAAGATATTCTGATCAAGGAGCCGGGCGAGACTGCGAAGGAAGTTCACGTCAATGAGGCTGCTTTCCAGGAGACTTCCGCCAAGGAGGAAGCAATTCCGCAATTATCCTCCAGGAAGTTCCAGGCGGAATCGGCGGTTTCCCGGGAGCAGCCGGCCAAAGAGTATACTCCCAAAGAGAGACCGTTCAAGGAGCGCAACAGAGATAATCGGAACAAGGATTATCAGGGCAAAAAAAACGGATCGCGTGAGACTCAGGCGAGGGAAACTCAGGGCCGGGGGAATCAGGCGAGGGAGAACCAAAGCAGGGAACATCAGACCCGTGAAGCCAAAGCCAGGGACACTCGGCAGAAGCCGCCCCAAGGTCCTGCTGGCCAGTCGTAATGCCTTCGAAGACATTGGCTCATAATTAATAAAGGTGCCGCCGACGTTCAGCCGAACGTCGGCGGCACCTTTTATGTTTTAGGCCGGATAATGGATGATTGCCCTTTATTTTACGGTTAGCGTCAGACGATTTTGTGTCTGGTTATACTCCCAGACCAGGGACGGAAATTTCTTCTTGAAGGCATCCAGAGCGATGAAGGTTTCCCCGTTTTGGGAGAGCGCTTCTTTGGAGGAAACGGTAAAGCTGGATGCTTTGCCTGACCCGGTGGTTACAATGGCCCTCTTATTCTTGGCATCCCATGTCAGATCGCTTTCTACAAGAGCGGAGAGAACGCGGGCAGAGGCGTAGATCCTGCCGCCCTGTTTCACCAGACCAACATTGCCGGCAAAGGCGGTTCCGCTAACGTCGAGAATGTGATTGTCGCCCGCAGCCTCAATCGATTTCATGCCCGCGAGCTGAAGGGCGGTAATAATCTGCGCTGCCTCACCCTTTACCTCAAGATCCGGCAAGAGCCCGATATGGTTGAAATCGGCTTTGTTCGGAGTCAGATACCGTTCCGTAGTCAGCTTGAGCAGGCCGCCGTCCGACAGGTCCAGCAGGCTCTGAATCCGTGCTTTTCCGAAGGTTTTGGTGCCGACAACGGTGGCGAGATGATTATCATGCAGGGCCCCGGTCAGTGCTTCGGAGGCGCTGGCGGTATATTCGTTTGTTAGAATAACTACGGGCACATCCATTTTGGAGCCGTCCGTAATCGTTACTGGTGTAAGCTCGCCCGTATTGTCCGCAGTGTACATCATGATTCCCTTGTCCATGAATTGAGATGCGATGTTATAGGCGGAATCCATGTACCCGCCTCCATTGTTCCGGAGATCGAGGATCATGGATTTCATTCCGGAAGCGCGCATATTTTTCAGTACGGCCGCAAATTCTTCGTCCGAATCCTCTGTGAAGCCGTTCAGCGAAATATAGGCGATTTTCGGCCCTACGATTTTGCCGGTGACGGATGGATAATTGATCTCGCTGCGCTTTACGGTGTAAGTCTTGGCTGCGCCGCCGCGCTGGATGAGCAGCGTGACTTTGGTGCCCGCCTCTCCGCTGATCGGATCGTTCTTTATCTCGCTGATTTTCACACCGTTAATCTTCAGGATCGTATCCCCGCGTTTCAGCCCTGCGCTTTCCGCAGGCGATCCGGGCATGACCTGCTCGATATACAGCTCGTTACCCGAGAAGACCAACTGTACTCCGATACCCACATAATCCAAAGCCAACTGATTTTGAAGCTCTTTGCTCTCATCGCTGCTGAAATACTGGCTGTATGGATCGCCCAGGGAGTTCACCATACCGTCGACCGCAGCGCGGATCAGGGCATCCCTGTCAGCACCGGTCAGGCTGTAGTTCTCTACATACTGCATAACCTCATTGATCAAATCGGTTTCCGAAGAGGTCTGGCTGGCAGTCTCACTGCTGCCTTGGGCAAAAGCGGCGGGAGACAGAATCAGCGATAAAGCCAAACAACTGCCTGCGGCTGCGGCCGCTAACTTCTTGAATGTCATCATTGATACGCCCTTTACGGATTATTTGATCCGTCTTCCATTGTATCGGAGACGGTGTAGCTGTCACTGATGGTCCAGGTGCCTTCTGCTGACTTGTTCAGAATCAGAATGAGGGTCTGGTTGTGAGACGCCGATTCATTCTTATCCGTAATCTGCCGCTCGACATAGGCGGCTGCTTCATTTTCGCTGTAGTAAAAGACATTTGAAGCTGAGACGGCATAGCTCAAATTATACGACTTGAAGAAATCCTCCCAAGATTTTTTTTGCGTATCTTTATGTGCTTCGCCATGAGAAGTTAAGGTGGATAGCGTTCCGGCCACATTTTTGTCGTTCAGGTTCTGATAATGGCGTTTGAGCAATTCCTGAATGGCCGTGCTGATGCTTTGCGGCATTTCAGCGGGCTTCATGCCTTGGTCTCGCGTCAAGAGAAGGGTCGATTTCTGATTCTGTATATTCGATACCTTCCATGATCCGTTACGGACAAGGGTATAGATATACTCGTCCTGCGTGTCCGGAATATAGGCTCCTCCGATGCGGGTGGAGGTCTCTACTGTAGCCACCGTAGCTTCATTCGCCTCAAGGCTAAGGATATCGACGCTTTTGATTTCGCTCTTCAAATCGTAATTGCGGAATGAAAATTCAAGGGCGCTGATACTCAGAGCGAAGTCCGAGCCTGCCTGGGACAAAGAGGTAATCCCCGCTGTATTCTCCGAGTTAAAATAGCTCGTCAGCGTGCTCATCAGGGAGACAATGTCCGCTTTATCCCGGCTGCTGGATATGGGTCTCGTAATTTGGACGCTTCTTGAGGACGCGTTCCAGACTACGCCGCCGCCGGTGGCTTCGCCGACAAAACGCAGCGGCACATAAGCGGTTCCGCCGGACTCCACGGGAGCGGCCGGCAGCTTGCGGACCACGCTGTTGACCGCGGCGCGGCTGCTGCCGATGGTCAGCTTCAAGCTAAGCTCCGGGCTTGTGCCGGTTACTGCGCGGCTGGCGGGGTCCCAGCCTACCTTCAAGCCGAGCTTCTCGAACACGGCCCGGAATGGGACCATAACGGAGCCGTTCTGCAAATAAGGAGAGCCAGAGGAAAAGGAAAGCTGGATGCCGTCAATATAAACCTTGATCGGCGCGGGCGCGGCGAGCGCGGGGACCGCTAGAGCCAGGGACAACAACAAGACCCCCAGCATAATGAACCATTTTTTCAACAAATTTCTCTCCTTCTATATGTAACTATTTGTAAAATAGGCTCATTATACCATTCCGTTTCTCTCTCTGTCTATCAAATTAAAAGCCTGTCCCACTAGATTGATAGGGCGGTAAAGCCCATGCGGCGGCGGCCGGCGCATAGATAACGCACCGGCTGTTTGCACGAGAAGCTGAACTAGTGAAGGGATGACGGTAACTGATGCTATACCAGGAATGCGGAACGCACGCGCTTCCAGAACGGAAACGGACGGTAACGGGCGAAGCTGACCTTTTTCTCCGATACCTGGCATCTGACAGAGATCAGATCATCGATAGGGTAGTTGGTATGGTCAACGGTCAGCATCAGCCTCTGCTCTCTCCGGGAGAAAATATCACAGTGATGATGCTTGGGCAGGAGCAGCGGGGAGCCCATCGTCCGGAACACCCGATTGTTAATCGACGCGACTTCCGCAATCTGCAGCGCCTCAATCGAGGGATGAACCATCGCGCCTCCGAGACTTTTATTGTAGGCTGTGCTCCCAGAGGGGGTGGAAACACAGATGCCGTCGCCGCGGAACATCTCGAATGTCTCGTCGTTAATGTCGATCTGGAGAACCACCGTGCCCTCAACCCCTTTAAGAGTGAACTCGTTAAGGGCGATATGCGAAGTAGTCCCCGATTTCCTATGGATTTCCAGCTCAACAAGCGGGTATTTCACGATGCGCGGCTTATGCGGCCCGGGATCGCCTTTTCCGCACATATAATCGACCAGAGTGGAGAGTTCCTCGCACTTCCAGTCGGCATAGAAACCGAGATGGCCGGTATGAACGCCGACGAAGGCGAGCTCGGGAATCCGATCGATAAAGGTATGGAAGGCATGAAGCATTGTGCCGTCTCCTCCGATGGAGACTACGATTTCGGGAGACTCGGCATCGAGCTGCAGACCCCGCTCTTCAGCAAGCTTATGAAACTGTTGACTGAGATCAATGGACAGTTGATCGCCACGGTCCAGGACATAATATCTCAAGATGAATAGACTCCTTTGTTGGTTCTGTCATACACCGATCATAATCAATCTTGCTTAGGAAAACAATGTTTAACGGGGGAAAGACTGAGCCCGAAAAAAACGAATGCATCTCTTCGTCCGAGAAAGGCGGCCGTTCTTAAGGAAATTTCGGCGAAAAGCGCCTTTCCCGACGTGCGGGCATGCACGTCCCTCTACTATCAGCGCCGGAGAAGAATCCGCAGGACTCTGCCGGAGGCGGCCGCCGCAAGCGACAGCAGCAAGGTGCCGGCCAGCAGCAGGGCGAGAAGCACGAACCCGGCTGCGGGAGAGTACAGGGCGGGACCCGGCGTCCAGGGCGGAGCCAGCGCCGGCGAAGCTTCCATCATCGGCCGCCAGAGAAGCAGCGTCAGTCCGGCCGACATGAAAGCATGCAGTATACGAGCGGCGGCAAAAGGCAGATAACGGAGTCCCGTCCCGTTCCAGATGCTGGAGACCTGAGCATGCACGGACAGGCCGCCCCAGGACAGAATGAATGCGGCGGCGGCGGCTTTGAAGGGGAGTGCGGCTGACGCGCTTCCGGCCGCTTTGGCGCCGAGCGTAACCTCGAAAAAGCCGCTGGTTACCGCCTCGGTCAGCCCCGAAGGGAAACCTAAAACCGAAAGAAACCGCCCGATTACCGAGAAGAGGAAGGCCATTACTCCCGCCCGGTTCAGCAGTTCCATCAGCACAGTGAAGAATACAACGAGCCCTCCTACGACAATAATAAGCTGCAAAGAGGATTGCACCGCCCCCTTCAGCAGTTCCCCGAGCGTCCGCCCGTCCCGGCGGCGCGCTTCGGCCATGGAAGCGAGGGCGGTACGGAGACGGCCAGCTTCCGGCCGCTCCTTCTCCGGCTTGCCGGATCGAGACGTTTCACGCAGCGGGGCGGACTTCTGCCCGGCCGCGGCGTTTCGCTCTTCCCTTCGTCCGTGAAAGGACATCAGCAGTCCTACGAGCAGGCCGCTCCCGTAATGGGCCAGCGCCAGGCAGGGTCCCAACGCTGGATTATGAAAAAATCCGACCGAAACAGCGCCTAGCAGGAAGATTGGATCGGAGGAAGTCGTACAAGCTACGAGCCGTTCCCCTTCGACGCGGGTGAGCAAGCTCTGCTCCCGCAGCTTGGCCGTCAGCCGGGCTCCGACCGGATAGCCGGACACATAGCCCATCGCCAGCACGAAGCCGCCGCTGCCTGGAATGCGGAACAGCGGGCGCATCAGCGGATCGAACAGAGCGCCGAACAGGTGGACGACTCCGAAGCCGAGCATGAGTTCGGAGATGACAAAGAAAGGAAAGAGCGACGGGAACAGCACATCCCACCAGATAGCCATTCCCCGCAGGGCGGCACCAAGAGAAGCTTCGGGATAAAGCAGTACCAATAGCATACAGCCGGCGAGTCCCAAGGCCCAGAGCAAGCGGCTTAGCTTTTTTAAGGTCATTTTATACGCCTCCCGGTCTATGGTAAGATGTATGTATGTAGAGGGACAAACAGTACAAAAAAATAAGTAAGCGGTTACAATCGAGGGTGCATTTTTACTGTATTTGTGGTAATATAAAATTAATTAAAGCACCTTTCCGAAAACTTTAATATTCAGGGATGGAGTGATGATGATGAGCGTAGTTGCCGGCGTTCTCGTTTGCGCTTTTGTTTATGTCATCCGGGCCTCCCTCGTCTCTCCCGGTGATGAGGATTGGCGGACCTATTAATATGCTGCAGACGCTAAACATTGGTTTAGCGTCTTTTTTGGCTTTTTTTAGGGAATATTGAACTTTTTTTCACATTTAAGCGATAGGTACCTTTTCTTAGGACGAAGGTTTGGGGTATGGGGCTTATTTATTAGGTATATAGGAATTTTTTCTCTCGTTTTTCGCGTTAGCAAGATGCCGAACGACCCTGATTTTGGTATAATGAGTAGGTCAATACTATTAAAGTCGGCAGAAAGTTGGTTGCATCAATGAATCCGGAGAAAAGCATATTTGAAAATTTGGGAGGAGCCGAGAAGCTGCGCAAACTGGTGGAAGTGTTTTATAGTAAAGTGCAGGCGCATCCGCGGCTCGGCCCGCTGTTTCCGGCAGACATCGCCCCCGTTATGGACAAGCAATACCGCTTCCTCACTCAGTTCTTCGGCGGTCCGCAGCTGTATTCCGAGCTGTACGGTCAGCCAATGATGAGAGCGCGTCATATGCATGTGCCGATCACGGAGGAACGGTCGGAGGAGTGGCTGGGCTGCATGGGAGAAGCGCTGGAGGAAACCGGAGTAGAAGAGACGCTCCGATCGCTCATACTGCACCGGCTTGCAGGCCCGGCCCGCCATTTTGTCAACATGCCCGGAGAAAGAGATTGAAGCATGACTGACGCGAAAGGATTGAGGGCACATGACCTATTTGGAGCCCCTATACTCCATTAAAGTAACCTGTTGCAATTGTGAACGCGAATTCGTAACCTCCAGAGTGCGTCCCAGCCTTAAGAGGGCTGTTCGCCGGGATGCGGATTTTTGCTCATATTACAAGGAAGAAAATCCCGATTACTACGTCGTCCGGGTATGTCCCTTCTGCGGCTTCGCCTCCACGGAGAACTCCGCGGGCAAGCTGGCCGAATGGCAGCGGAAGGCTTTTAGTGAGCGGGTAGGCAGCCGCTGGCAGCTCCGTGATTTCGGAGGCAAGCGGAACTGGGAGGAGGCGCTGGAGACATACAAGCTGGCGCTGCTCTGCGCGCAGGCCATAGGCGACAAAGAGCGCATCGTTGCCAGCCTTCTGCATCATATCGCCTGGATGTACCGGTATCAGGGCAACACCGAGCAAGAACAGCGCTTTCTTCATTATTCGCTGGAGTCCTACATTAATGTATTTGAGCGGGACGGGGTAGCCGGAAATGATGCGCGCCTGATGTTTCTGATCGGGGAACTTAACCGGCGCATTGGCTGGTTCAATGAGGCGATTAAATGGTTCTCGCGTCTGGTCAATGACCAGAAAATTATGGATGCGGCGATGATTCGGGCGGCCCGCGAGCAGTGGGCGATTATTCGCGAACAGATGCTCGGAGAAAAAGGCGGTTCGAGTACGGGGACGGAAGGACTGAGGGGGATATTATAAGAAAGATTCCTATCGGGGTCTTTTCGAAGAAGTTGTCTAATCCCTCATTAGCGGTTGTTTTTTCTTGCGATTAAAGAATCGTTCAGCTCCGCTGAAAACTTATAAATTCTTTAATCTAAAAAAAGAGCCGGACGGTGCCTTTAACGCACCGCCCGGTCGAACAGCAGATAATCGCCGTCGCTGTCCACGACAACAGGTCTTTCGCTGCAGCAGGGGAAGACAAGCAGCTTCTTCTTGCCTTCCCGGACGCTCTGAAGTTCTTTGGGCTTCATGGGGAGCAGCACATTCTCCGCGCTGCAGAATGGGCAGGATTGGACGTACAGATCGCCCAGTATGAGTTCGTATGGCCACGTGTGGCTGAACGGAATCATGCTTCGTCCTTGCCTTCTGCACCGTCTTTCGGTTCCCCGCCATCCGTATTTTTCTTGGATAGTTCGGCTATTTTTTGCAGCAGAATATGCTGGGGCATATGCATTAAATGTTCCAGAGGCACACCCAGCTGCTTGGAGAGCGCCAAGGCCGTTTCCGGCGAAATTTGCAGTGGCCGCATCATTAATGTCCTCCTGTTCTTTAATGAATGGTATGGCGTGTTATTCACTTTACCATGGGATACGTCCGATTACAAAGTGAATGTTGTATGATGTGAATGGTGAACCGAATGAAAAGTAAAGGAATGGTGGTACAAAAATGAAACAGCCGTTGTCTTTAACTTGGGAGCTGGATTCCATTTTTGAAGGTGGCTCGGCATCCCCTGGATTTGAACGATTCTTGAGCGAACTAGAAGGCGATATTGGCAAGCTCGCGCAGCAAGTAAGAGCGGCTAAGGCTCCGGTGGATTTGGAGTCGACGAAGGCGCTGGACGGCGTCATTGCGCTTCTGCAAAGCTGTACCGCGCGTGTTGTTCAGGCCTCGGAGTTCGCCGGATGCCTCGGAGCGCAGAACCAGCAGGATAAAGCAGCCGTACGCCTGTCGGGAACCGTTGCCGGACTAAGCGCCCGGTTTCAGGGCGTATCCTCTGAATTCGAAAATGTGCTTCGCCAGACGGAAGACGATGTATGGCGGCAATGGATGGCCCGGCCCGAGATCGCGCCGCTGACGTTCGTGCTCAGTGAGAGCCGGGATCAAGCCCGCGAGAAGATGAGTCCGGAGCTGGAGAGCCTGGCGCTTGAGCTTGCGGTGGACGGTTATCACGGCTGGAGCGAGCATTATGAAACAATTGTCAGCTCCATCGCGATTCCCTACACGGATGAGGACGGGGAGAAGCTGCTGTCGGCGGGCCAGGCTTTCAACAAGCTGCACGACAATGACAATCAAGCCCGGAAGGACATGTTCGTCAAATGGGAAAAGGCGTGGGAAGGCGTCGCCGATTACGCCGCGGATACACTCAATCATCTGGCCGGCTTCCGCCTGAAGCTGTATGAACGCCGGGGATGGGACGACGTGCTGAAAGAGCCCCTCGGCATCAACCGCATGTCCCGCGAATCGCTGGATGTCATGTGGGATGTTATCGTCAAGAGCAAGCCGGCGCTCATCGCCTATTTGGAACGCAAGGCGAAGCTGCTGGGACTTACGAAGCTCGGCTGGGAGGACGTGGAGGCCCCGTTGGCACGGTCCTCAGGCAAGATATCCTATGACCGGGCGGCGGAAGAAATCATCACCCAGTTCGGTAAATTCAGTCAGAAGCTTGCGGAATTTGCCGAGCGGGCATTTGACAGCAGCTGGATTGAAGTGGAAGACCGGCCGGGCAAGCGTCCGGGCGGCTTTTGCGTCTCGTTCCCGCTTAGCAAGGAATCACGGATATTTATGACATACAGCGGCACGCCTTCCAATGTCGCGACGCTGGCGCATGAACTGGGCCATGCTTACCATTCCTACCTGCTCGATGACCAGCCGGTGCTTAACCAGAACTATGCCATGAATGTGGCGGAAACGGCCTCGACCTTCGCCGAAGTCATCGTCTCCGACGCGCAGGTCAAGGCGGCAGGGAGCGATGAAGAGAAGCTGGCTCTGCTGGAAGAGAAAATCCAGAACAGCGTTGCTTTTTTTATGAATATACATGCCCGGTTCCTGTTTGAGACCCGTTTCTACGAGCAGCGCAAGGCAGGACTGGTCAGCGCAGAAGAGATTTCCGCGCTGATGGTTGAAGCGCAGAAGGAAGCTTTTGGCGGCATTCTTTCCAGCTACCATCCGCATTTCTGGGCGTCCAAGCTGCATTTTTATATTACCGGCGTGCCGTTCTATAACTTCCCTTATACCGTAGGGTATATGTTCAGCACCGGACTGTACCGTCTCGCCCTGCAGGAAGGCCCCTCCTTTGCGGACAAATATGATGCGCTGCTGCGTGACACAGGCGTAATGACGCTTGAGGATCTGGCAGGCAAACATCTGGGAGTGGATCTGTCGCAGCCGGACTTTTGGCAGGGAGCCGCCGACCTGATTCTTGAAGATATTTCCACCTTCCTGGATATGACTAAGTACTTAGCTTGACTTCGTATTTATGAAAGATTCGCTATTTGTCAGTGTAATTAAGCGCAAGTAATGGATTGAATATTACGTAAATGCGAAATGACCCTCATGATGGATTTAGTCGTGGGGGTCGTTTTTTATGCGAATTTGTCGAAAGTGATCGTTTTATCGAGGTGAAGTTGGAAGAAGATAGAAGAAAAAGCGCATTTTATAGGGATAATAACCCAATTATGTTGATAATTGTTGTGGGGTGTTGCCTTCTATCCTATAATGAGTCCTAAGCCTTAGGGAGTAAGGTAGCAAGCAAGACAGAGGAGGAAAAATATGCTTAAGACGGATCAATTGTCTTTGGCTAGGCAAATGGACCTGGTATTTAAAGAGCTTCAGGAGGAATTATCGGGGGTATCTTCCGGTACGGTTTTTGTGCAAATACGAAATAATATCATCGGAAAGTTTGGAATTCGTCATAATCCTCTGTACGGCCGCAGTGGAACATTTGCGGAGGAAACGGAGGGGCTGACAGCCTCGCAGCAGTCTTCATTTCGTTTGATGGCACTCGAGAGTCTGAAGTTTAAGCGCCGATGGACGCATGGAGAGATTAGCTATGAGTTTGCCGTGAAGAAGGGGATTATCATTGTCGATGCTGTTTTGGAGTCCAATTACAATATGGCTAACCTGATGATCCGGTACCCGAGGAATGTGCAGCAGGATACGGAGGACTGCGGATAACCGGTGCGAACCATGAAAAAGCCCCCGCGCTTCCTTGTGGAAGCGGGAGGGCTGCAAATCATCTCGGCGGACCCTTACGGGCAGACCGAATAAAAGCGATAAACGAGGCATTACAGACCCGAACGACCGGAGAGCTGCTGCTCTGCCAGTTGTACGAGACGCTTGGTGATATAACCTCCCAAAGAACCGGTTTCGCGGGAAGTGTAGTTACCGTAGTAACCGTCTTGAGGGATGGTTACACCAAGCTCTTGTGCCGCTTCAAATTTCAGTTGTTGCAGCGCGGCGTTTGCTTGAGGAACGATCAGATTGTTGGAACGACTGCTGCGACCTTGGCTTTGACCTACTTGACCCATGTTTGTCACCTCCTTCGTCCTTGGTAGAGATAGTATGAGCGCGGTGACGGGAAATCATGCATGGTGCAAGAAGGTTATAAGGCTGGGAATAAGTGTATAAAAAGCGAGCTTTGGAAATTAAAATAAGAGGGCGGTCCAAATGTTTCGGCGGGCCGCCCTCTTGGCAAATAATAGCAGCATGCTCAATTGGCTGCAAATCTCAAATGTCAGGATATATCATTTCAATTGAAGTAGTCAGTTCAAGGCTCTGTCCGGGGGCAAGCGTGAGCAGGCCGGTAAAGTTCGGATCAGAGGAGACATTGGGTGCATCCGGCAGCCATGTATATGGCTCGGCGCAGAGAAATTGGTCGGCGGATCCTTTTGTATAGATAACCCAGTGGCGGAAATAGCTTTCGTCTGCAAGGTAACGCAGCCCATAGCCGTCATCCCGGAGCAGCAGAGCTTCTACGGGCCGCTTCTCTCCAATTCGCAGGGCGGTGTCGAAGCCCGTGCCCTGCAGGTTCATCCCTTCATTCAAGGTATCCAGCGAACCGAGTGGAAGCACATTTCCAGTGGGCAGCAGTTGGTCATTCAATTCGTAGATGCTCTCTACCGGCAGCTTGAGGCTCCATCGCTTCGGCTGACCGTCAATCATGAACCAGGTGTGATAGCCGATTCCGAAGGGAATGCTCCGTTCGCCGCCAAGGTGGGTTACCTTCAAGGTCTGCTTTAAAGACGCATCCTGCAGCCGGAATGTCATCTCGAATTTGAGCGGCGCCGGCAGCTGCTCCATCCAATGGGCATCGTCTGCCGTCTTAAACTCGGTCGTCACCGCGCATCCTTCTTCGTCTTCCTCGATATCGCTGACGCACCAGGATTGCGTCCGGTGCAGGCCGTGAATGTGATTGTCACCGGCGGTGTTGCGGTCGAACTGGTAATGCGCCCCATCAAATTCAAACTGTCCCTTGGAGATACGTCCCGGCGGAATTAAGAGCGGAATGCCGAAGTGATACGGCTTCTGCATATAAAAATCCAGATCGGCCTCTTCCGGCCGACGCAGAACCTCTCGTCTTTCCTTTCGGTCCCACAGGGAGATTACGTTGTTGCCCAGACGTGGCAGCAGCGTGACTTCCAAGTCGCGGCTGTGCAAAATATAAGTATCATAACCGCACCATTGCCCTTTGGTCACCTGTTTCATGATCCATGCTCCTTTATCATTCACTTAATACAAAATGTGAACACGATAACCTTATCATAACAGATTTATGTTCGAGGGGATAAAAATTTGACAAACATCTTTCCCGGCTCTATGATGAACTCAGTTAACTAAGTTGTCAATGCGATGACGGGGATAAGTAGGCGGGAGCGAGGACTTCAGAAAGCCGGTGGATGATGCGAACCGGAGGATGCCTCCCGGATGAATGGACCCCTGAGCGCCGCGCTCGAACGGGAAATCTTTCCCTAGTAGACCGGCCGGATCGTCCCCGTTACAGGATGTCTTAAGGCTGTTACAGTATTCCGCAATGCGGTCCGTTTAAGGGCGCAAGCATGGGAAGGCTGCGGCGGCGAATAAGGGTGGCACCACGGTCTCACGTCCCTTCGGAGTGAGGCTTTTTTGCGTTCTTTTGGAAGCAAGATAACCATTGATCGGAGGAGTTACAGTATGAAAAAAGTTCTGTCCGGCATACAGCCCAGCGGTAAGCTGACGATCGGCAACTATATCGGTGCAATGAAAAATTTCGTCAAGCTTCAAGAGGAGCATGAATGCTATTTCATGGTGGTTGACCTGCATGCCGTCACCGTACCGCAGGAACCGGCCAGCTTGCGCGAACAGTCCGAGGCGGTTGCCGCGCTGTTCATCGCAGCGGGAATTGATCCGAGCCGCTCCAATGTATACCTTCAGTCGCATGTTCCCCAGCATGCCGAGCTGGGCTGGTTGATGACGACGCTCACCTCGATGGGCGAGTTGGAGCGGATGACTCAGTTTAAAGACAAATCATCGGGGAAGGACAACGTGGGCGCGGGATTGTTCGTGTATCCGGCGCTGATGGCCGCCGACATCCTCGTATACAACGCGGACCTCGTTCCGGTAGGCGAAGACCAGAAGCAGCATCTTGAGCTGACACGTGATTTGGCGGGACGGTTCAACCACCGCTACGGCGAGTTCTTCACCATTCCGGAGCCGTATATTCCTAAGGTCGGCGCCCGGATAATGTCGCTGGATGACGGCACGAAGAAAATGAGCAAGAGCAGTCCGAATGCGGGCAGCTATATCGCTCTGCTCGATCCCCCGGACGTTATCCGCAAAAAAATCAGCCGGGCCACTACGGATTCCGGACGCGAAGTCGTGTACGACCCGGCGAACAAGCCGGAGGTCAGCAATCTGATGGGTATTTACGCGGAATGTTCTGGGCTGTCCCTTGCGGAAATCACCGACCGTTATGAAGGACAGATGTACGGCGGTTTCAAAAAGGATTTGGCCGAGGTCATCGTGGCAGCGCTTGAGCCGATTCAGGAGCGCTACCATGAGATCCGCAGTTCCGGCGCCATCACCGATATTCTCGCGACGGGCGCGGAACGCGCCCGCGCCGTGGCGTCGGTGACGCTGGACGGAGTCAAGGAACGCATGGGATTCCTGCCTGCACGGTCAAAGTAAAAGGTTGCGTCGCGGGTACAGCCGCTCGGCCAACATAAATCGCGAGCGGCTGTCACTCTCTTGCGCTGCGGGCTTTGATAATGAATCCCCAGCCGATATTCAGCACGCACAGTGCTCCCAGCAGCAGCGCGGCCCATAGCCGGTAGCTGATGGCGATGGAAGCCGCAGCAAGCAAAAGAATGGAAGAAATCGCGAACCAAAGCGAGAGTCCTTTGCTCAAGGTGTGACTCCTTTCGTTTCACGACGGATTTAGCCGCTTCCGATAAGGTAATGGCGGCCGCCGGGTATATCTCTATTTTATTATGAAATCAGGTAGATGTTAAAGTCTTTCTGAGTACATTCAGCGTGATAAGCGACAAATCCCGGAGCATTGGGCGCTCCGGGATTTGTTTGGTTTTGAGGACTAAAAAAGAGCCGGACAGCAGCCATTTAGCCTGACGCTATTCAGCACGGATGCAGCCTGAAACTATACTTTCATTGAGCCGGGTTCAATCGCGAAACGCTCATCCAGCTTCTCGCTGCTGAGCCAGCCTACATACGTCTGAAGCGGATGATACTGGTGATCCATGACCAGCACGGCGACAAATGGAAATTGTTTCCGATGCAAATAACGGACGTCTCCCCAGCGTACAATGTAACCTGAGGGCAGTTCCTCCACCTCGGCAATGGCATAGGAAGTGAAGTACAAGAAAGCCTGAATATCCGGATGGGACTTGGAACGCTCCACAGCCGGATGCTGTGAGTTGACCGCGTGCTTGAGCCATTCCAGGCGCCCGTAGTTAAGCTGGCCGACGTAGTAGCTGCCATCCTGTCTCGTCTTGACGACATTCCATCGTCTTGGCGTTATCGTGGGAATAAGGATATATTTCTCGCCGGGTTCATGATGGAGATCTTTGGCCTTAATACTGCGGGTTATCCGGATATGGGCGGTGGTCCTCCAAATATAATACAGGACGATGATGCTGTACAGCGATACGAACAAGGGCGCCGGGGGAACAATACCGGTGATCCACAGTGCAATGGCCGCAACATGGCTTCCAAAAATAAACGGATCGAAAATATGGATAATATTCCACGCGATCCAGCGTTCGGTGAATGGCCGCGCCGCTTGGGTGCCGTAGGTATTGAACAGATCGGAGAAGACGTGCAGGGCTACGGCAATAAAGCTCCAGAGGGCAAGATGACCGACGGAACGGATGTCGTTCAGACCGAAGATCGGACTGAGCACAAGGGTAATCAGCGCGGGCCAGAGCAATAAAAAAGGAAGGGAGTGCGTAATCCCTCTGTGATTGCGAATATACACCGCATTATTCTTCAGGCGCAGAGCCGTGTCCGCATCAGGAGCCTGCGAGCCGATAACGGTGGCCAGCATAACGGCGCCTGAGAGCATTGGCTGAGAACCAACGGCGGGATCGACGAAGGAGAGCCCGGCAAGTCCAAAACCCATGACGAAGTGTGTAGCAGTATCCATAGCACAGATCTCCTTTGCACGGAAGTTCTCTATTAATAACTACCCATTTTATCATCTTTATATTTATATTGTAACGAAATATTTCCGTCACGCAGTTGTCAAATTAATGAACATCTTGGTCAAAGATTGTCAAAGTATTTTGCGGTTTGTTATGATAAAGTTAACAGCGGAAGGCTGAGATTTGTCAACGAGAGCTGATAAACAGGCTTGCAAGTTCGTTCTGTCTTTAAAGACTGAACATGAAGGAGGAACTCGAATACGTGAATAATCAATGGAGATATCAAGCCTCTTCCGATTCCGCGGCTATGTCCGCCAAACTCCCCCCTGAAGCTGAGCGGGCCAGTTGGCGCGATTTCATTACGGTAACCAAACCGGGCATTATCCGTTCGAATCTTATCGCCGCCTTTGCCGGCTTCTGGCTGGCTTCCGGCTGGGATGTTAGCTACGGCAAGCTGCTGCTGACCCTGATCGGCACCATGCTTGTTATGGCTTCGGCCTGTGTGTTCAATAATTATTTCGACCGCGATCTGGATATGAAAATGGAACGGACCAAGAAACGCGGACTGCCGACCGGGCGGCTTAAGCCTAATACGGTTCTGCTTTATGCTGCGGCTCTTGGCATTGCGGGACTCATCACGCTGTTTCTTTTTTCCGGAATTCTGGCCGGTCTGTTCGGAATTGTCGGCATGTTCGTCTATGTGGTGGTATATACCCTTTGGCTGAAGCGGACCTCCACCTGGAGCACTTCGGTCGGCGCGATTTCCGGCGCAATGCCGCCGGTAATCGGCTATGTTGCCGTGACGGGCAAGGTTGATCTTGGCGCCTGGCTGCTGTTCGCGATGCTGTTCCTGTGGCAGCCCCCTCATTTCTGGGCGCTCGGCATCCGGCGCAAGGAAGAGTACCGCAATGCGGGGTTTCCGCTGCTTCCAGTTGTGAAAGGCACACGCCGGACCAAAATACAGATGATTCCATATGTCGCGCTGCTCGTTCCGGTTTCGGTGTTCATGTATGGGTTTGGCTATGCCGGCATTTATTATTTGATTGTTTCCGCCGGGCTATCTCTTACATGGCTCTATCTTACACTTAAAGGCCTGAAGGCGAAAGATGACGACGCCTGGGCGAAGCAGAATTTCTTCTTTTCCATTAATTATTTGACTCTGAGCCTGATCGCGCTGGTGCTCAATACGATTCACGGATAATGAAGGGAGAAGATCATGCACATCCTGACACGGTATAAATGGACTTGGCTTCTGCTGCTGCTTGCGCTGGCCATGGCGGCCTATCTGGTCGTAAGCTCCTGGGCTTCCCGGGCGGGAAAGCTGCCGGTTATCGGGGAAGTGCAGGACTTCTCCCTTGAAAATGTAAACGGTGACATCGTTACGCTTTCCGATACGGAAGGCAAGGTGCGGTTAGTTTATTTCTTTTTTACCCAGTGCACGGATGTGTGCCCGATCACGACCTTCGCTCTGTCGCAGGTACAGGATCTGCTCATTAAGGACGGCAGTTTTGGTAAAGACACGGCATTCCTGTCGATTTCATTTGACCCTCAGAACGATACGCGTGAAGCGATCAAGACGTTCGCCGACCGTTTCCACGCTGATTATGCCGGCTGGTATTTTCTGCGAGGGGATCAGGAGAAGGTTCGGGATCTGGCGGCAGGTTCCTTCAAAATACTGATCGCCGGAAACAACAAGGACAATTTCGCCCACGCGAACCTGATCGGGCTTGTGGACCGGAAGAACCGGCTGCGCGCACTGTATAATGCCAGCGAGACAGACCAGGTTACTCCGGAACTTTTGGCGGGCGCCGTGAAAAAGCTGGCTCGCGAGTAACGCAGGGCATGATGCGGCAGCGTGAAAAGCGTCTTTTCGCTATCACCTTTTAAGATGATGAAAGGTAGAAGCCGAAGGCGCTTTTTCTAATAAGGAGTTGGATCAGGGTAGATAATGAATTCTTCCAGTCCCGCTTTTTCCAGCTGAGAGATGTTGTATTCATCGGGAGTGCCTTCGACTCCGGCATAACCCCGGCGGGTGTAAATATGCTCTGCGCCCGGGAAAGCGTCGCGCAGAACGCCGCGTATTTTTTTGCCGGAGCTGTCGTTATCCATATAGAGATAGACTTCACTGTCGCCGACTTGTTTGCGCAGTGTTTCCAGCTTGAGCGTATTGAGTGTGCCAAAGGTGCATAGAATCTCGACTTCGGGCATCAGGAGACGCCGCAAACGGCTGCGGTCATTCTTGCCTTCGACAATAATAGTAATGGACATAATCGTGGCGTCACCTCCGTCCGAATAGTGGCAGCGAACGGCACAAAATGCCGAGTTGCGTACGGGCTTAACTATATTTTACCTAATGTTTGTCGTTTTTAATAGAAGGGCGACTGGGTTGCAGTCATTCCCCGGGAAATGTCGCATATCCGCAGGCTGAATTGCAGAATATGTTTAAATAATGCCACAAACAATCACCCGGACGCCAGCGGCGGTCCGGGTGATTGCGCAAGATTTGCACATTGACAGAGAATTGGATGGATGTTAAACCCAGAAAGTTTTCAGAATGATGACAAGCAGAACGTAGAGAACCAGAATGACACCGGCAGAAGTAGGGCATGGAGCGACAATAGGTTTAGGACAGCACGGATTGGACATTTGCAGTTCAACTCTCTTTCGCAGTGGATTCTTAACTACACGGTATTATATGTCAATTCATCCACCGGGTTTGTGTCCTTGCCCATTGTGTATGGAGCAGACATCATGTTTTTGGGTCTTATTGCACCGGCGTCCGTCATCAGGCAGCACGGCTGTTCCAATCAGGGTGATAAGCGGAAAGCTTCCCCGAACCGTAAAGCGGAAGCAGCAGCAGCGCCATCATCATCAGCAGAAAGGCAATGAAGTATGGCGAGACCATCCCCCGCAGCTGTCCGGCAGCAACGGGTCCGGCGAAGGCGCCAAGGGAGGTCGCAATCGACTGCAGCGAGAAAGTCCTTCCCATACGTCCGGGGCCGCTGATGCCGATGAACAGTGAGGCCATTGCCGGGAACAGAACTCCTTTGGCGGTCCCGAGCAGAAATAGGACAACCGCCGGAGGAATGGAAGGGACAGCGGCGAGAGCGAAGAAGCAGAGCGCCAGACCGAGCAGCGCCGCGCCGATCCGCAAGAGCACGGACACACGGTTCAGAAACAGCATGCTCAGGGTAACAAGTGCGCCCAGACTGAGCAGTGAGAGCAGAATACCTATCGAAAAGATACCTTCGGTTCCGTTGCCGGCCTGGGAAAGAGGAAGCTCGAAGAAGAGCACCCCCTGCGCAGAGGCGATGAAGAACGGCAGCAGGAGATAACGGAAGGAAACCGGCATCACTGAGCCAGAATCTGGTGAAAGCCGCGCTTCGGTTTCGGAGCGGCCGTCCGCTGCTGCGGAGCTTACAGCCTTCGCAGGAAGCTCCCGAACGGCCTTCGGGACGCTAAAGTATGCCATTACGCCGGTGGCAATCAGCAGCCAGCCAAGACTCAGGAAAGTGCCGGAGAAGCCGGCTTTGGCAACGATGAAAGCGCCTGCTGCGGGAGAGAGGACGGAAGCAAGTGTATGCACAATCCCTTGGCCGGACATATATTTGCCCTGCTTCACTGAATCGCCCGACAGTGAAGCGAGTAGCGCCATACAGGCGGGAGAAAGGAAAGCCAGCGCAAACCCGCTTGCCGCCCTGAGGAGCAGCAGATGCCACGGCAGATGGGCATAAGCCTGGAGCAGCAGTATCGCTCCCGCTGAGATCAGACTGTAGACGATATAGCGGCGGCTGCCCTTTCGGTCGATCAGCACGCCGGCGAGCAGATTTCCGGGGAGATGCGTGAGCGAATACATGCCCATCATCCAGCCGATAAAGGCAGGTCCGGCACCCAGCGAGACAGCAAAGGGTGTCAGAATGGGATATTGCGCATGAAGATCAAAGTACGCAAGAAACAAGAACAGATACAACCATAGCGCGGTTTTCAAGAAGTCTCACCTCCGAGCGTCCACCCTGGCCTCCCCGCCAGGGTGGACAGAAATGTAAAGTGAAGAGACACCTTTCTGGAAGGCGTGGACAATCGCTACTTGTACTTTACGTGAGGGTGGAACGGCATATGCTGTTTTTTTTCACTCGCCCGCAGAACCGCCGCCGCAAAGCTTACAATGTTGTCATCCCTTGGCGGATTTATGAATTAAGGCGAATGATCATGTATAATAATGAATATCCGTGGCACGCTGCCGGATTTGGCGGAAAGCACGGGCAAATGAGTAATGGGAGTGTGTTGCCGGAGTGATGGATACTCAGGTGTGGTCGCAGTTTATCAGAGAAAATTGGCTTGTTATCGTCATTGCGCTTGTACTGCTGTTCGCTGTTGTCAATTTGGTCAAAACGATGCTGAAATGGGCCATTGTCATTGTTATTGTTGCAGGCTTGCTCGTTTACAGCGGAGTTACGATAGATCAGATCGGAAATGCCGTAAGCAAGGTGAAAGAGGAGACGGTCGGAACGCTGAAGAACGAGGCCCAGGAAGTGATGCTGAAAGAAGCGCGAGACGCCGTCTACACCTCAAATAGCGACGGAACCTTTACCATTACGACACCCAATATTGAGGTGAAGGGAACGGCTGGTGAGGACAAGGTTAATGTTACCTTCCGGGGAGTCAGTCTCGGGCAGTGGAGTGTAAACGAAACCGTGAAGAGCTTCATTGAGGAAGCACGTAAAGCTCAGGGTGCGAATCAATAACGCCAGAGCAGGAGGGGAGACATGTTGAACGAATGGCTGCAAAGCCTGCGCAATGCCAATATCATAACGATATTTCTGCTGGTTATTGTCGCCCTGTCGCTGATTCAGGGATGGGTCAGGGGATTTTCTTTATCCGCAGGCAGATTATTCGGGCTGATTGGTTCAGGCATTCTGACGATTGCGGCGCTCATTCTAGCCGCGCTCACCGCCGCCTATTTTTCGCCATATGTTCAAACATGGGCTGCGGATACGGCGGCGCCCAAGGGCGAATTGAACCAGTGGCAGCAGATTTATTATACTGCCGTATCGGCGCTTGCGGGACTTCCGCTGCTGCGGTTCCTGTTTCTGCTGATGGTAAGCTGCAGTTTGATTCGGATTGTTCTGGGGCTTCTGGCTTTGCTGCTGCCGATTCCGCGCTTCCGTAAATCCGGCGGACTTTGGGACCGCAAAATCTCGGCCGCAAGCCGGCTCGGCGGGGCAGGTATTGGACTTTTCATAGGCGCTGTCCGGTGCCTCTTGCTGATCATCGCTCTGTATGTGGGAACCAGTCTTATCCCGAGCAGCGGTCTGGCACGCTATGTTGAGGATTCACCGGTATACCGCCAGAGCGTCGAGTCGTTGATTGAGCCTGTGACCGGCACAGCCGTACAGGACAAGCTTCCGGTTCTGACCAAGGCGGTTGCTGCGGAAATGAACGATATCCTCCGGCGCAAATACGAAATTATAGACCGGGACGTTTCCAGCGATATTACCACCGCTGCGGCGGATATTGCCGGAAAGGCGAATAGCGACGAAGAGAAGGCTCAGCTGCTCTACGATTGGGTCGGAACGAGAATTTCTTACGATTACGCCAAAGCCGAGAACTATGAGCAGAACCGGATATGGAAAGAACAGACGCCGCAGGATACCTTTGATACCCGGCTCGGCGTATGTATTGATTATGCGCGGCTGTATGCTGTGATGGCCAGATCTCAGGGCCTTGACGTGCGGGTGGTGACCGGGCGCGGTTACGACGGACGCGGCGGCTATGGGCCGCATGCCTGGAACGAAGTTTATATCTCGGAGCGGAAAGCGTGGATTCCTCTGGATTCTACCTGGGCCAAAAGCGGAGATTGGTTTAATCCGGCGGATTTTGACTCCACTCACATCAAAGAAAGTGTGCTTTGAAGCATTAGAGGCGCGGCTTCGCTTGTGATACAATGGATGAGTCTGATTACAAAGCCTCATTCCGGCATTTATTTTAAATATTTCAATTTATAAAGGAGAGAACAAAGTGAGCCTTTTTCGCAAGCAGGGATCGCCCTCGGACGAGACCAATAGCAAAAGCACCCTGGCGCTGCGGATCAATGTGTTCTTTTTCAGTACGTTTGTCATTTTCTGCGTAATTATTATCCGTCTTGCCGTACTGCAATTCGTGGAAGGTCCGACGCTGACCGAGGTGGAGGCGAACCGGGATACGAAAAATGTGCCGCTTGCCGCCATGCGCGGTTCAATCCTCGCCGCCGGGGGCGAGAAAATCGCTTACTCGACTCCTGTCCAGTCGCTGTACATTACGCTGACCAAGGAGTATTTGCAGCAAAAGACGGACAAGACAACCCGCGTAACGGATTATACTCCGGAAGCGAAGGCGGCTGTCGATAAGCTGGCGGCAGATCTGGTGAATAAATTTAATGAACTCGGCGACAAGAGCGAGGAGAAGCTGACGGTGGAGCAGGTAAAGGACTCGCTCGACTTGAAGTTCAGGAAGTATAACGGCTATACACCGCGTCGTATCAAGGTAGGACTCTCCGCTAAGGAAGTCGCTTATTTTATGGAGCACAAGGATGAATACCCCGGCCTGGAAGTCGTGGAGGAGAACGTGCGGCATTACGACAAGGATAAGGTAGCTGTGCAGACAGTTGGCTATGTCAAGCTGTTCAAGAATTCCAACAGTCTTGGCATCTACCAGAACGTTCTGAACGCGATGAAAAAGAATCCGACAGCGGGCCTGACCTACAAAGATGATGAGTTCGTCGGTTTCGACGGTCTTGAGCTTCAGTACCAGCGAGAGCTTCGGGGGCAGAATGGATACCAGGAAATTTCCATCAATCCGCAGAACATGGCCGAGAAAATTGAGAAGGTCGCTCCTCCCGTCAAAGGCAATGATATCTGGATGACCATCAACAAAAATGTTCAGCTCAAGACGGAGCAGGCGATAACGGATCAACTGAGATGGCTGCATACACACGCCGTTCAGGGCAAGACGCATCCCAACGCCATAACGGGCTACGCGGTCGCGATGGAAGTCGATACGGGAAATATCGTAGCCATGGCCAGTATGCCGGATTACGATACGAATGCGTGGACTGATGGCAGCATTTCGAAAGTCTTGGACATAACCAATTATCAGAATGGTACGATTACTCCTTATTCGTCGGGGCGATCAGGCAATAATTTTGAATCGACGGTTCTAATGGGTTCCACTATCAAGCCGCTGAGCGTATTGATCGGACTTAACGAGGGACTGTTTACGACCTCCACTTGGTATACGGACAGGGGGATTACTTCCTTCGGTAAGGCTGGCCATGAAACGAGTGTTCGAAACGCATCCGGCCACGTCTATGGAGGAATGGACCCAGCCCTGGCTATTGAACATTCATCCAACGTCTTTATGGTTGATATGGTTGGCAAGAGACTTTATGAAAAATATACTTCCAAGGGCATCGACGTATGGGATAAATATATGAAGGAGTTTGGACTGGGCGTGTCGACAGGAGTTGATCTGCCCAATGAGTTTCTAGGTAGAATCAACTATACGAATCTAAAGGCAGCAGGCAGTGCCCAGGCAGCTTTGGTTTATGCTTCTTTTGGTCAACAAGGAGCTTACACCACACTACAACTTGCTCAATATGCTTCTACGCTAGCCAATAAGGGCGAGCGGATCAAGCCGCATCTTGTCAGCAAAATCACGGATCCCTCGGGGCAAGTGGTCAAGACGTTCGGACGCGAGGTACTGAATACCGTCAAAATGGATGATGCTTACTGGAACGAAGTCAAGCGGGGGATGAACAGTGACGTTAGCGCGTTCGATAATTTTCCCTATGACTTCGCCCGGAAGACAGGAACCTCACAGCAGTCGGCAAGAGGAGTATTAAAAGATAACGGCGTCTTCATCGCCTACGCGCCGCGCAACAATCCGAAACTAGCAGTTGCCGTTATCATCCCCGAAGGGGGCTTCGGCTCGAACAGCGCCGCGCCGGTGGCGCGCAAAATTTTCGACGCCTATGACTGGGAGTACGGACTTGACGGCGTGCCGAAGAAGAGTCTTCAGCAGAATCAATCGGCGGCTCAAAGCGGCAGCTCCGCCGCGAACGGCACAACTGGTACGAACTAAAGGAGCTGAAATCAGCCTTTAAATTCGGTATATTAAGAGAGGGGGCATCTTTTTTTGTATGGAAATTGTTTGGTCGGTGACCTCAATTCCTCACAAAAGAACGATGTCCTTTTTATTTTATCCACTCAACGAAAGTTCTAATAAATAGCATAACTCACATTAATTTGACGGCGTTATTTTTGTAGCATGATGCATATTCTTTGATGGCTGCTGCAAGAATTACGATTTTTTATTCGCGCTGATCTTCAGCATGTCGAGAAAAGTGTGTTGAAAATATTAGAGCCGCAGCAATGATTATGTTACAATAAATGGGTTCTGTAGACATCGGCCTACTTCCTGAGATACATATGAATTCTTAAATGTTATAATTGAGGAGAGAACAAAGTGAGCCTTTTTCGCAAGCAGGGCTCGCCTTCGGACGAGACCAATAGAAAAAGCACCCTGGCGCTGCGGATCAATGTGTTCTTTTTCAGTACGTTTGTCATTTTCTGCGTAATTATTATCCGTCTTGCCGTACTGCAATTCGTGGAAGGCCCGACGCTGACCGAGGTGGAGGCGAACCGGGATACGAAGGATGTGCCGCTTGCCGCCATGCGGGGTTCGATCCTCGCCGCCGGAGGCGAGAAAATCGCTTACTCCACTCCTGTCCAGTCACTGTACATTACGCTGACCAAGGAATATACGGAGAAAAAGACGGACAAGACAACCGAGGTAACGGATTTTACTCCGGAAGCCAAGGCGAAGGTCGACAAGCT
Source organism: Paenibacillus sophorae (assembly GCF_018966525.1). Lineage (NCBI taxonomy): Bacteria > Bacillati > Bacillota > Bacilli > Caryophanales > Paenibacillaceae > Paenibacillus > Paenibacillus sophorae. The sequence goes on along the minus strand of NZ_CP076607.1, from coordinate 5,439,066 downwards.
GGCGGCGGATCTGGTGGATAAATTCAATGAACTCGGCGACTCAAGCGAGGAGAAGCTGACGGTGGAACAGGTCAAGGAGTCGTTCGACCTGAATTTCAGGAAATACAACGGCTATACCCCCCGCCGGATCAAGGTGGGACTTTCCACCAAGGAAGTCGCTTATTTTATGGAACACAAGGATGAATATCCCGGGCTAGAAGTCGTAGAAGAGAACGTGCGGCATTACGACAAGGATACGGTGGCTGTGCAGACGGTTGGCTATGTCAAGTTGTTCAAGAATTCCAACAGTCTTCCCATCTACCAAAATATTCTAAATGCGATGAAGAAGAAAGATTCGAACCCGGGGCTGATGTACAAAGACGAAGAATATGTTGGCTTCGATGGCCTTGAGCGGCAGTATCAGCGGGAGTTGCGTGGGCAGAACGGTTATCTGGTTATCTCAATCAATCCGCAGAACATGGCCGACAAAATTGAGAAGGTCGTGCCTCCCGTCAAGGGCAATGATATCTGGATGACTACTAACAAAAATGTCCAGCTCAAAACTCAGCAGGCGATAACGGATCAGATCAAATGGCTGCATACACATGCCGTTCAGGGCAAGACGCATCCAAACGCCATAACGGGTTATGCGGTGGCGATGGAAGTCGATACCGGAAATATCGTAGCCATGGCCAGCATGCCTGATTATGATACGAACGCCTGGGTTAACGGAAATATTATGGAAATATGGGATGCGATTCAGAACAATTATCAGAACGGTACGATTACTCCAATAATGGCGGGACGCTCCGGACATGGTTTTGAGTCAATCGTGCTCTTGGGTTCCACTGTCAAGCCGCTGAGTGTACTGCTCGGGCTTAATGAAGGACTCTTTAAAACCTCAGATTGGTATACGGACACAGGGATTACCTCATTTGGCAAAGCCGGCTATGAAACGAAGGTCAGGAATGCATCCGGTCACGTTTTAGGCAGAATGTATCCGGCCGAGGCCATAGCGCAATCTTCCAACGTCTTTATGGTGGACATGGTGGGCAAGAAATTAAATAACAAATATGGTTCCAAAGGCATTGATGTATGGGATAAATACATGAAGGAGTTTGGTCTTGGCGTGTTCACGGGCGTTGACTTACCAAATGAGCATAGAGGCCAAATTAACTATAGAAAAGAAGCGAAGACAGGTAGTGTTCAGTCCGCGCTGGTGTACGCCTCTTTTGGTCAACAGGGAGCTTATACGACCCTTCAGCTTGCTCAGTACGCTTCGACGCTGGCCAACAAGGGCGAACGAATCAAGCCGCACCTGGTCAGCAAAATCACGGATTCCTCTGGAAAAGTAGTCAAAACGTTCGGACGCGAGGTACTGAATACCGTCAAGATGGACGACTCTTACTGGAATGAAGTAAAAAAAGGAATGAATAGCAAGGTTGACGTCTTTGACGGTTTTCCCTATGATTTTGCACGCAAGACGGGAACCTCGCAGCAGGATTATTACGATAAGAGCGGCAAACACACCGTCGACAACGGCGTCTTCATCGCCTATGCGCCGCGCAACAAGCCGAAGCTGGCCGTAGCCGTTATTATCCCCGAAGGCGGCTTCGGATCGAACAGCGCCGCTCCGGTGGCACGGAAAATATTCGACGCCTATGACTGGGAGTACGGTCTTGACGGGGTACCGAAGAAGAGCTTGCAGCAGAATCAGGCCGCTCAAAGCGGCACGAATCAATAAATATAAAGAAAAATGGAGGGATGGCGATGACTGCCAAATACCGCCTGCTAGCTTTGGATATGGATGGAACCCTGCTGAATAGTGAAGAACGGATTACACCAGAGACTGTGAAATGGATACACAAGGCGGTGGAAGCGGGCATTTATGTCTGCTTGTCCACCGGGCGGGCGTTTAACTCCGCATACCCTTACGCCAAGCAGCTTGGACTGAAGACGCCAATGGTTACAGTGAACGGAAGTGAAGTGTGGCGGGCGCCGCATGAGCTGTACCGCCGTTCCCTGATGGACCCTCAGCTGATCAAACAAATGCACGCGATTGCGATAGAGTATGGCATCTGGTATTGGGCGTATTCAGTCGATGGCGTTTATAACAAGGAAAGCTGGGACGGTAATATTGACGGGCGGGAATGGCTGAAATTCGGCTATGACACGGAAGATGATGATATCCGCCATCAGGTGCTGATGAAGCTTCAGGACATGGGCGGTCTGGAGATTACCAACTCGTCTCCCTATAATCTGGAGATTAACGCTCTTGGTGTGAACAAGGCGTCGGGCATCAAAGAAGTGTGCGGCTTGCTGGGAATCAAGATGGAGGAAGTCATCGCGGTTGGCGACAGTCTGAACGATCTTGCGGTGATTCAGCAGGCGGGTCTTGGGGTAGCCATGGGCAATGCCCAGGATACCGTTAAGCAGGCAGCGGACGCGGTAACCTCGACGAACAACGAAGATGGAATCGCCGAGGTCATCCGCCGTTTCATCTTTCACGATGAAGCGGCGGCTTTACGGGAGCTATAACCTGATGCGGAGCCTTTGTATTCGCAGATCCTAATATACAGGAGGGACCAAGCTTGGCTATTCTCGGATGGATTCTAATTATCGCACTGTTTGCCGTCGGCTTGGCAGGAGCCGTCTATCCCATTTTGCCGGGAGCATTGGCGATCTACTTTGCCTTTTTCGTCTACGGCTGGTTCTTCGGCTTCGCCTCGTTCGGGCCATGGTTCTGGATTATCCAGACGCTGATCGTCGCCGCGCTGTTCATTGCCGATTATGTCGTGGGGGCATGGGGTGTCAAAAAATTCGGCGGTTCCCGTTCCTCCATCATTGGCAGTACGATCGGTCTGATCGCTGGGCCGTTCGTTATTCCGGCGTTCGGCCTGATTATCGGACCGCTCCTGGGAGCGTTTATCGGCGAGATGATCGCCGGATCAGATCCGGGCAAAGCGCTCAAGGTCAGCGCAGGCTCCATGCTCGGGCTGTTCAGCAGTACGGTCGTCAAAGTTGTGCTGCAAATCGTTATGGTCATCCTCTTCTTTATTTGGATCGGCCTGTATTAAATTCACTGTAAAGAAGGGGAAACAGGTTGTCGAAGAAGGATTCTTTTATCAAAGGCACGATTATTCTCGCCGCCGCCGCTTTGGTGGCGCGCGTGCTTGGTATTTTTCAGCGGGTTCCGCTTGAGCATTTGTTCAACGATGTCGGGGATGCGGCCTTTTCGCAGGCCAACAATGTGTATCTGATGCTGTTGACGCTCGCCACGGCGGGTATTCCCAGCACGCTCAGTAAAATGGTTTCAGAGCGCTACGCCCTGAACCGTCCGGACGAAGCGCGGCAGGTTTACCGAGCCGCGCTTATTTTTGGCGCCGTCGTCGGCGTAATCATCAGCGCGGCGCTGTACATAACCGCTCCACTTTTCGCGAAGCATGCGGGCGTGCCAGAAAGCACGCTGGCGATCCGGGCCATTGCCCCCGCGCTGCTGCTGTTCCCCACAATCGCGATGATGCGCGGGTACTCGCAGGGCCGCAACAATATGATGGCCAACGGGATCTCGCAAATCGTGGAGCAGATTGCCCGCGTGTTTACGGCCATCCTGTTGGCGTTTTTCCTGCTTCACCAGGGTTACGGGAACCCGGTTATGGCGGCAGGAGCTTCGTTCGGCAGCGTGTTTGGCAGCGTCGGGGCATTCGCCATTATGCTGTATGCGGCCATCAAGATGAAGCGGAGCGACAAGCAAAGCGGAATCCACGCCTCCCCGGAAGCCAAACTGCCGCTGCTCGGTATTTATAAGGATATTTTCAGCTTGTCCATTCCGATCATCCTGTCTTCCATGACCATTCAAGCCGTCTATTTCATCGACTCATCCCTGATCGTTCCCCTGCTTAGCGGGCAGGTGGGCGGCACCGAAGCGACGCGGCTGCTCGGTATTCTCGGCCAGAAAGCGCAGAGCATCGCGGGCATCCCGCCCGTGCTGGCGATTGCCCTCAGCACCTCGCTGATTCCGGTCATTTCGGCGGCCTACGCCCGCCGGGACGAGGTTCACCTGAAGCGGCAGATCACACTCGCGATGCGCATCGCGATCCTGACCGGAACGCCGATCGTGCTGTCGCTTGTCGTCGCGGCCTACTCGGTGAACGGCCTGCTCTTCACCAGCCCATCCGGCAGCGGAATGATTGCTCTGCTAACGCTGGGCACCATTTTCCAGATTACAATGACCACCTCGAACTCCATTCTGCTCGGTATGGGTAAATCGCGCATTTCCATGTTCTACGTTCTGGCCGGGATTATCGTCAAGCTCGCGGCGAGCGTTCTGCTCAGCCGGTTCATGGGCATTTACGGCATTATTATCGCCACGGCGCTGTGCTTTATCGTCATTACCGGCCTCAATCTCCGGCTGCTTCGGAGCATCGTGCCGTTTGAGATTATGGGCAAGCGCTGGCGTGGGTATCTGCTGGCGGTGCTCGTATCAGGCGCGTCCGGTTACGGTCTGAACGTGGCAGCGATCAGCCTGACGGGAATGATGCCTGCGCGGCTGGCCTATCTTGTTGGTTGTCTGGCTGCCGGGGCAGTCGTTGTTATCCTTTACCTGGTCTTGCTGATTGTTCTGGGCGTATTAAGCGCCGGGGAGCTTGCGAGCTATCCGCGTCCGGTGCGGAAGCTGCTTAACCCGCTTATGAAGCTGCAGCCGGCGCGCGCGCGGGAAAGAGAGTAAGAGCGGCAGTTGACTTCCGCTGTGCATTTTGCTTCACTTAAAGGGTAACAAGAGACAATTGTCATATGAGAAGGGACGGTGCAAGTTATGGACAAAATCAGCTCTCCCGCTGAATTTCAGGCTGCCATCCAATCCCCCAGACTGACCGTGGCCATATTCAAGGCAGACTGGTGCGGAGATTGCAAGTTCATCAATCCGTTTATGCCGGAGGTTGAGCAGAATTACGCAGATAAGCTGACGCTGGTAGAGGTTGATGTCGATGCGGTGGGCGAGGTCAGCCAGGAACAGAATATACTTGGCATTCCCAGCTTCGTCGCCTACTCGGAAGGCCGTGAACTGGTCCGGTTCGTCAACAAGCTGCGCAAGTCGAGACAGGAAATCGAAGATTTTCTGAACCGCGCGGTGGAGGTCCACCAGAGCATCCACAAGTAATCGCCATTCGCCGCTTTCGCTGAATCTGTGCGGAAGCGGCGTTTTTAATAATCAGCGAGTCCCATCAAGTTTTGCACAATGCAGGTATGCCGCATCCACCCTTATCGGTTATAATGGAAACGCATAACTTTTCTGAAATGAAAGGCCGGGTTATACTCCAGAAAAATCCCATAAAACGGCGGGTGATCGGATTGACGGCGAAACAGTTGAAATGCCTTGGGTACATAACCTGTCTCATTATGTTTCTCGCCCTGCTTGGCGGTGCGCTCGTTACCAAAACGGGGTCCGGCCTCGAATGCGGAAATGAATGGCCGCTGTGCAACGGCAAGCTGGTTCCCGCTTATACGCTCGGACAGATGATCGAATGGAGCCATCGGCTGCTCAGCGGCCTTGCCGGTCTGGCTTCTCTTGCCTCGGCGCTGGCCTTCTGGCGCTATGCCCGGGATCGCCGCGATTTGCAGTCGTATGCCTTCATGACGCTGCTGTTCGTCGTTATTCAGGCTGCCATGGGCGCGCTCGCAGTCGTCCGGTCGCAGTCCGCCGCCGTCATGGCGCTGCACATGGGCTTCTCGCTGATCGCCTTCGCCAGCTCGTCGATGCTGGCTCTTGGTGCCGGCAGACGCCTCTCCGGCGAGCAGACCGGCGCCCTTCCGCCACTTGGTAAGGGCTTTCGCAATCTGACCTGGATTACTACGATTTATGCTTATATCGTCGTCTATATCGGCGCTTTGGTCAGTCATACGGGTTCGCAGGGGGGCTGCTCGGGCTGGCCTTTGTGCAACGGAGAAGTGATTCCGGAGCTTTCCGGAGGAGCCGGCATTATGTTTTTTCACCGGATTGCGGCTATGCTGCTGTTCATTCTTACGGCCGTGCTCGGACATCTGGCGTTTTGGAGGCATGGCGGCTACCCTGAGCTTAAGAAGCTCGGCGTCGCGGCCGTCATTCTGTGCGCTCTGCAGGTGTTCAGCGGCGCGAGCGTCGTATTCACTCTGTATAACGAACAGTGGTACCTGTTTGCCGCATTGGCCCATATTGTGCTGATATCCGGTCTGTTTGGCGTGCTGTGCTACATGAGCGTACGCGTGTGGCAGCTTAGTAGGATTAACAAAGAGAAGATCTCGGCTGCAATCAGCCATTTTGGATAGAGCCCGTTCAAGGAGGAACAATATATTGGGATACAGTAATTTGCGCCAGTGGATAGAACAACTGCGGAAGGACAAAGACCTTGCCGTCATAGAAGCGCCGGTCGATCCTTATCTGGAACTGGCGGAGATCCATCGCCGCGTCATCCAGGAAGAGGGGCCGGCTCTGTTGTTTACGAATGTAAAAGGAACTCCCTTTCCGGTCGTCACCAATCTGTTCGGCACGGTCCGGCGGGTGGATCAGGCTTTTGGCCCCCGTCCCGAAGCGCTCATGAAGTCGCTTATGGGCGCGATGGAAACGCTGCTTCCGCCGACGGTAACCGGGGTGTGGCAGGAGAAAGGGCTGTTGTTTGATCTGCTCAAAGTGGGCATCAAGAATGTTCCGCAGGGCGAGGCGCCTATTTTAAAAGTCTGCCAGAGCACTGATCCGCTTAAGGGATTGCCGCGAGTCACAAGCTGGCAGGAGGACGGAGGACCGTTCGTCACGCTGCCGCTCGTTTATACCGAAAGTCCTTCCAATCCTAAAGACCATAATCTCGGGATGTACCGGATTCAAATATACGATGATCAAACGACAGGCGTTCACTGGCAGATTCACAAGGGCGGGGGATTTCACCATCATGAGGCAGAGCAGCGGAATGAAGCGCTGCCGGTATCCGTCTTTATCGGCGGCCCGCCGGCCTTGATCGCCACGGCTATCGCCCCGGTGCCGGAGCGCATGCCGGAGCTGCTGCTGGCGTCCATGGTGCTGGGCGGCCGTCTGCCGATGGTCAAGGACCCGATGGGCGGCCACCGGATTCCGGCGGAGGCGGAATTCGCAATCCGCGGATTTGTCCCGCCGCATGAGCGCAGGCCGGAAGGACCGTTCGGGGATCACTACGGCTATTACTCGCTAAAGCATGACTTCCCGGTCATGCATGTGCAGCGCATGTGGCATCGCAAGGACGCCATTTATCCGGCGACTATTGTCGGCAAGCCAAGGCAGGAGGATTACTACCTTGGCGACTTCCTTCAGCGGCTGCTGTCTCCGGCTTATCCGCTTGTCATGCCGTCCGTCCGCTCCCTGTGGGCGTACTCGGAATCGGGCTCCCATACGCTGGCGTCCGCCGTCGTGCGGGAGAGCTATTCGCGCGAAGCGCTGGTCTCGGCGTTCCGCATCTTGGGCGAGGGGCAGCTATCCCTGACTAAGTTCCTGATGCTGACGAACGAGCCGGTCGATCTCTCCGATTTTCCAAAGCTGCTGGAAACGGTGCTGGAGCGGTTCGATCCGGCAGTCGATCTGTTTATTTTCAACAAAACATCGCATGATACGCTCGACTATACCGGCCAAAGAATGAATCACGGCAGTAAAGGCGTCATGATGGGGATCGGCGACAAGGTACGTGAGCTTCCGCGAAGCTACGAGGAAGGCAATCTTACCGGCATTCACGCGGCGCTGCCATACTGCGGCGGCTGTCTCGTCGTCTCCGGCCCGTCTTATACGGAAGATCCGGAGCTGCCGCAGCGCCTGGTCGGCACCCTTCGGGAGAAGAAAACCGCCTGGCCGCTGGTCATTCTAGTCGACAATGCAGCCGAAACGGTTAAGACACAAACCTCCTTCCTGTGGACGGTGTTTACCCGCTTCAACCCGGCCACCGATATTTTTGCCGAAGCCACGGTCAAAAATCATCATATCGGCTACGAGCTTCCCATCGTCATTGACGCCCGCATGAAGCCGGGATATCCGGACGAGCTGTTCCCGAGGGAGGACATCGTAGAGCTGGTCGACCGCAAATGGAAGAATTATTTCCCTGCGGGTACATTTTAATTAATCATTCGTTGGCGTTTAACGCGTAACAGGAGGACGGATTATGCTGCGGACTATGCTGGGGGAGCCTCCCCGCGAGAATACCGGAGTGCTGGCCGATGCTATGGGACATATGGCCCAAACCGTATCGATGCTGCGCAGGGAAATGAATGTCCATGAAGACGGGGACCATGAATACCGGAAGCTGGAGATTTGGATTCAAGGGCTGATCTCTTCGCTCGACGAGCTGGAGCAGAGCTTGTTCGCCGCTTCCTTTTTTCGCAAATCGGTGAAGGCGGGCATCATGGATGATATGTCCGTGAACGAGCAGGGTGATTATGCGCGCTATGTCTATTTTTACAAGAACGGCTTCATTCGCGTCTTCTCCCTGCTGGACAAACTTGGAACGGTGCTGAACACGCTTTACGATCTGAATACCTCAAGGGTTAAAGCCCATTTTTCTTACTTTACCGTGCTGCGGCGGTTCCGCTCGTCCAAGAGGCATAGAGAACTGTCCGGCAGGCTGGAGGAAATCAAAGATTCGTACCGCGACCCGCTGGAGAAACTGCGAGGCCGCCGAAACGCTGAAATTCATTATATGAATTCCGAAATGCAGGACGATCTATGGCAGCGGCATCAAGGCCTGCACGATAAAATCCAGCTTGAGGATCTGGACGAGCATCTGGAGGATCTGCGCCAGGGACTTGAAATGGTATGCAAAACTTTGGCCGAAGTCTTCCGTTACAGCAATGAACAGCTCGGCCAGAGCCTCCAAAATCGTAATAAAGTAAACAATAACCTTTAAAAAATATTTGACAAAGATTCCCCATATGCGAATCTGCTTGTCACCCGTTCGGAGGACAAGGACAAGGGCGCGATCAAGAAGCTGGCTGCCGCGCTGACTTCCCCGGAAACCAAGAAGTTTATAGAAGATAAATACCAAGGCTCCATCATTTCGGCGTTCTAATTGTCCACCATTCGAACAAATCCCGCACAGCCCTTTCTGGGCCGTGTGGGATTTTATTATTGCTGGGGTCACCGAATAGTTGTAGTGATATATAAAATTTTATATAATGACCGTTAGGCTATATAAGATGAACTTGAAAAAATGACATAAGGGTAAGGAGTAACGAAGGGGAAGTTTGGAACTGTAGGAGCGATAGCGATCGCCTTTGTCTCCGGATTTCATCCACGAAGGGATTGAATCAAGAAATCTGGAGACAACAGCGGCCGGAAGTCCAAACATTCCTCGAAGTTACAAACGATACCCAAATGGGAAAATCTCAAGTTCATTTTATATAGTAATTGAACAAAAAAATCCCGGCCATTTGCCTAAGCAAACAACCGGGACGGGTTTACGCAAAAATTAGAATACTTGAACGACTTCCTCAACGCCTTCAACTTCTTCGATGAGCGCGCGTTCGATTCCGGCTTTCAGCGTAATTGTGGAGCTTGGGCAGCTGCCGCAGGCACCCATCAATTTCAGTTTCACGATTCCGTCTTCAACGTCAACCAGCTCAACGTCGCCGCCATCGCGCTGCAGAAACGGACGCAGTTTATCAAGAACTTCCAGCACTTCATCATACATGCTAGTACTTTGTGTATTCTCACTCATTTCTCAATCACTCCTTTCGTACGTATATTATAGTACAAATATTTAAAAAATAAAACGGTTAGTAAGGGCCAAGGAGAACTACATGAGACCAATTATTGAATTTTGTGTCAGCAACCTGGGGCATGGCACCGAAGCGCTGAAGAATAAACTGGAACAAAATATGGATTACGATGTTGTTGAGTACACCTGCCTGGGCAACTGCAGCCAGTGCCGCTTCGAGCCGTTCGCCATGGTAAACGGTGAAATCATCGCCGCGGATTCGGCCGAAGAACTGGAAGAAGCCATAGAGACCAAGATCAAGGAACTGGAAGCCTGGGATAAGCTTGAGTTAGACTGACCGGATTATCCGAAATGCCGCTTGGACATCCACAGCACTCCGCTTTTTAGGATGCGGGGCACCCGTCCCATGACGGATCGGCTGCCCAGCAGCCCGAAGCCTTCGCTTTTTCCCAGGGAACCGAGCGTTCCCTTCAGCTTGATTTTGCCCAGTCTCGGCGTTTCATTGCGCCACAGGGCGCGCAAAATTTGCGCAATCTGCTCGCCTTGGGCTCCCGCTGCCTGTGCGCTGGGCGCAAACGGCAGGCTGGCGCAGTCCCCGATCACATACACTTCGGGATAGTCCGGGACCTGATAATACTGGCCAAGTATCACTCTTCCACCGTGGTCCTTCGCCAGATTGAGCTCCTGAATCACTTTGACCGGCTGAATGCCTCCGGTCCAGACCGTAACGTCAGAAGAAATAGCCTCCGAACCGTTGAAGATCGCATCCTTCTCAATATGGGAGACCGAAACCCGGCCAAGCGTCTGCACCTGATGCTCGCTGAACCATTCTTCCACATACTGCGACAGCCTCGCAGGAAAAGCGGACAGCACCCGCTCGCCCCGGTCGAGAATCGTAATGTTCAGATCAGGCCGGCTTTCCCGCAGCTCGGCGGCAAGCTCGACTCCGCTGAGCCCGCCGCCGACAATGTTGACGGTGCCGTATGGCTTCACATCGTTCAGGCGGCGGTAAGTTTCTCTTGTATCCGAGAGCGTCTGGATTCCGCAGGTATGCTCCTCTGCTCCGGGAATACCGTGATAATTATCTGTGCAACCCAGAGCGATAGCGAGCAGGTCATAGGGTACAAGCTCGCCATCTGCCATGAGGACAAGCCGTTTATCCAGATTGATGGCATCGACTTCGCCGTATTTGACGGAGAGCTTCGGGTGGACAGGGAATGCAATTCGAAGATCATGGTCGGAAACGGTTCCGGCGGCAAGCGCATAATATTCCGTCTTGATGCCCTGATAGGGCATCCGGTCGATAAGGATCATTTCCACATCGTTTGGAAGATGCTCTTCCAGCAATTTTTGGATCAGCGCGAGGCCGCCATAGCCGCCGCCGAGGACAAGCAGTTTCTTCATACAGACAGCCCTGCCTTTCAAATGAAGGAGTATGTGAGGTGCAATCGCTATTCGTATACCTTGATCTCGTTATAGAAGGTGTCGCGCTCGACTGGGATTTTGCCTGCGCCCTTTACCAGCCAAATCAATTCCTCTCGTGTCATACCCTCGGGAGTCAGCGCGCCCGCTGAATGGCTGATCCGTTCTTTCAGGATCGTCCCGTGCACGTCCGATGCGCCGAAGCTGAGCGATACTTGGGTGAGCTGCGGTCCGATATTGATAAAATAAGCTTTGATATGGTCGATGTTGTCCAGCATCAGCCGGCTGACGGCGATCGTCTTGAGGTCCTCATACGCGGAATTGCGGCGCATAATGCCTGCATTCTTGCTCTTGGGCTGCATCGACAGCGGGATGAACACCATGAAGCCGTTCGTCTCGTCCTGAAGCTCGCGAATTTGCAGCATATGCCGGACGCGGTCCTCATGGGACTCGATGGAGCCATACAACATGGTGGTATGGGTCCGCATGCCGAGCTGATGCGCCTGCCGGTGCACCTCCAGGTACTCCTCGACGTTTGCCTTGTCGACGCGCATTTTTTTGCGGTATTGGTCGGACAGAATTTCCGCTCCTCCGCCCGTCAGCGTCTGGAGTCCGGCTGCCCGCAGCCGTTCCAGCACTTCACGGATGGTCAAACCGCTGATTCGGGTGAAAAAATCGATCTCCGCCGCCGTGTACGCCTTCAGTGTAACTTCCGGAAAACGGTCATGCAGCGCCTGAAGAGAGTCGACATAGTATTGAAACGGAACATGGTCGTTATGTCCGCCCACAATGTGGAACTCCCGCACGCCGGGGTGAATATGCTGCTCCACATAGGAGACCATTTCCTCGCCGGAGAGCGTGTAGGCTCCCTCTTCGCCCTCATCTTTGCGGAAGTTGCAGAACGCGCAGCGGGATTCGCACACATTGGTAAAGTACAGACTCATATTTTCGATAAAATACACTTTGTTTCCATTTTTCCGCTGGTTGACTTCGTTCGCAAGCTGGCCGATCGTCAAAAGATCGCTGCTATCATATAAATAAACGCCGTCCTCCAGGGTTAATCTTTCGCCGCCGCGAACCTTTTCGATGATATCCGCCATTCTGGCATCAGTGTAGGGAGTAATAAGAGTAGACATTATGATTCCTCCTAGTAAGGTTTAAGATAAGAGGCTTAGCCAGCATGGACGTAAAGCCGCCGCTCTGTGAACAAGAAAACATCCCGCTGTTTCTCACTGGAAAAACGACGCAGATGTTTTCAGGAACAACATATCAAAGCGGCAGCAATTCATTTTTTGGATTAGGACTCAGCCGTACGTGACAAAATTTCGAATTTTACTTAATGCTTTTCCTATTATAAACCTCTCTTCAAAGGCGAGCAACAGCCCCGAGTTCTTCTCTTCCCTTGATCTGTAGCTTGTGGACCGGGTGGGAGTGAAGTATACTTTACTTTATATAGACAATAACTTTTGGCCAATCTCGGCCGATACCATAGATCTTATAAGGAGGCTGGTAACCATGATTTCAATCAGCGATTCGGCTGCGGAGCAGCTTAAGACCATGCGCGACTCGCAGGAGATTCCGAACATGTTCCTTCGTCTTGGCGTGAACCCCGGGGGATGCAGCGGCTTCTCGTATGCGATGGGCTTTGACGACAACGAGACCGATCAGGACGTCTACATGGATGTGAAGGGCCTCAAGGTCGTTATGGAAAAAGAAAACCTGCGTCTTCTCGACGGCCTCGAAATCGACTTCGAGGAATCCGGCATGTCCGGCGGCTTCACCATCAACAACCCGAACGCCACCGCCACCTGCGGCTGCGGACATAGCTTCAGAACGGCGACGGATGAGGGGAAACCGAGCGAGGAACCTTGCTGAGCGTTGATGTGACGCAAGTTTTTCCTCCGCTGATCTAAACGGTAGCCGAATCGGTAGCCCTGCGCAAACGAGCGTTCGGAGCTGTGGATTGCGGCGGTAAAATTGAACGTTAACAACCCCGAAAGCCCGGCGTTAACAACCCATAGAACGTCGATTCAGGGTGTGGATAACATACCTCCCAAGCTTGTTTGATTGCTAAACGCAGCTTAGGGAGGTTTTTTATGCTTAAAGTTGGACTTGAATATGGGGAAAAGAGGCAGTCAAAAAGGATTGTCTCTTTTTTGCACCCAAAAAACCCATTTTTTTCGATTATATCCCAAGAAAATTATGGTATCATCTTACTATTAAACCAACGGAGGTAGTTCTATTGATCTATGCATTTGTGGCGGTAGTAATTATTCTGTTTTTTGGTATCAGCTTCTTGTTCTTTAGAATTCTACAAAAACGCAATAAACCTTCACTTTTTATTGAAGAAAACTATGATTTGAAGTCGATTACTATTGCAGATATTGACAGGATGGAAGATGGTTCAGGGTTCGAAATGTACCTATACAGACTTTTTATTGAACTGGGCTACTCAGGTGTATACAAGACTGTCGGAAGTCGTGATTTTGGAGCAGACGTAGTCTTTACAGATCGGGATGGTATCAGAAATGTTGTGCAAGCAAAGCGGTATGGGGTAGATCATCCAGTTGGTATTAGCGCTGTGCAGGAGGTCTACTCTTGTATGAGGTACTACAAAGCCAAGAAAGCCATCGTGATCGCTACAGCCAAGTTTACCGAACCCTGTGAGACATTGGCAGGGATTAATCATGTGAAGCTGCTAGATCGAACGGACCTAATCAATATTATTGAAGCTTTTAAAAAGGATAACGGCAGAGCGGCACAAGATATCATTGAATCGGAGCCGAGAATGATTTTGGAATCGTGGAGTGAGGCGAGCAATCCGGTACTGCGTGAAGTTCGCAAGGACTATAAGGCGGAGAAATATGTGAAGAAGGTAATGGGGAAGTAACTTTGTACTTTAAGAAAGTTTCATGAAAACTATAAACTGGGATGGATTGGAAAATAGTATCCTATTCGAGGTTAAGTTTCACGACCAGGCTGGTGCGCCTTAAGCCAGTGAGGGTTCGGGAATACAAGAACGTTATATGATAGACGAAGAATAGTATAAAAAATGAAAGGATCGAATTTCATGACACTTTTTGAAACATTTCAGTTTAAAAAAACAAATGGTGAGGTTCTCAATTTTAATCAGTTAACATTAAATGAATTAAAGCAATTACATTGGAATGAAGGAAGATTTGATTGGGAGATAGCTGAATTATTTAACATATCGAAATCGAAGGTACAGCAAAAGAGAAGGAAGATGGGTATTACGAGAAAAGAAATGATAATAGAAGATCTAATAAACAATAAAGATGAAGATTATCATGAATTGAACCAAAAGGCATTTGAACGAATCATGACGACTGAAAATATTGATGTGATATCAAAGGCGTTGACAAACTTTGCTTTTAGATCAGGTCCTGTTGAAGACATACACTCTAATAATCAACTAACGCAAAAGGATATGAAGACATTAAATAAATTTATAGTCAACAGATTATCGTACGTTATAAAACTTATAATTGAATCTAGAGGAATTGAACTTGAATATTTAATTCGCTCAAATGCGCTATTTAATACAGGTTGGGATGCTGCCGAAGAAGATGACGGTGATAATTTTTATTTAGTGAAGCAAGAATTGTTGAAGTGGAATAGATAGTGTTAGTAACTCAACTTTCGGTGCGACCAAGCATAGGTTATGAAATTTAGCAGGTGAAAATCCTGCTTGGAAAGACTCTAGCCAAGTCACCAATAGCGAGTCTTGGACGGATGGGAGTAATTCCATGCGTTAAGCGTAGACAGTCAGGTAGCAGGCCTGAATGTGATGGAGCCTCGAAACGAGTAAAACGGGAAGGTTGACGGCGTCGAAATACTGGAAAACTACATCCGGCCTCATCGTTACAGGCAAGAGAGGCAGGACTTCCCCGGGGTCGAAGAGCCAGGCATGTTAACTAATGATTTCATAGCAACTTGGGAGACCCGGTCATGTTCTTCCGAAGAGGAAGTATGGCAAACAACCGGTCACAAGGGAGAATGTCAAATGACGAACCCGGAGTCGGATCACGGTGTCGTACCACTGAAACCGGTGTAATGCTGGCGGAGGGAAGGCCGTGACCTATCCTCGCTCTTGGCAGGGCCACATTTTCTACACACAGGGGTAGACAAAAGATGCAAACAAAACTGGCAAGAATAGCAGAATTGGCAAAAGCAAAGCCGAATGAGTCCTTCACATCGCTGTACCATCTGTTGAATGAAGAACTCCTGATGCAGTGCCACCGTGAACTCGATGGTGCAAAAGCAACCGGCGTAGATGAAGTAACGCAGGATGAGTACGAAGAGAATGCCGAAGAAAACATCCGGAACCTGGTAGAACGACTGACAAAGAAGCAATATCATCCTCAACCGGTACGGCGCGTGTATATCCCAAAAGATGCAAATAGCAAACGACCGCTGGGGATCCCGTCGTATGAAGATAAAATCGTCCAATTGGGATTGAACAAAATCCTGCAAGCGATCTACGAACAGGACTTTCTGGATATGTCGTATGGATTCCGACCCAACCGGGGTTGTCATGATGCGCTGCGAGCGTTAAATCGGGCATTGGAATTTGGCAGAACCAGTTATGTAGTGGATGCAGATATCCACAGCTTTTTCACGAACGTCGATCACGAATGGCTGATGAAGTTTCTGGAACTTCGCGTATCGGACCCGAACATCCATCGGCTCATCCGACGATTCCTAAAGGCTGGAGTGATGGAAAACGGGGTATGGGAATCAACGGAAGCCGGCACGCCGCAAGGCTCTATCCTGTCGCCATTACTATCGAATGTCTATCTGCACTATGCATTAGACCTGTGGTTCGAGGTGGCGGTGAAAAGAGCATGCCGCGGGGAGGCGCACATCGTCCGCTATGCGGACGATTATGTCTGCTGTTTTCAGTACAAAGACGATGCAGAACGATTCTACCAAGCTCTGCTGCCCCGATTGGCCAAATTTCAGTTGTCCATCGCCGAAGAGAAGACCAAGATTGTAGAATTCGGACGATTTGCGGCTGAAAACCGAAAGAGAAGAGGGTAAGGAAAACCGGAAACGTTTGACTTTCTGGGATTCACTCATTACTGTAGCAAGAGCTTCAAAGGGAAATTCAGGGTGAAGCGGAAAACGAGCAAAAAGAAGTTCAACGCCAAAGTAAAAGCGTTCCATGAATGGTTACGAACGGAGCGACATACCGATGAAAAGGAACTGATGAAAACGGTCAAACAGAAATTGATCGGTCATTATCGGTATTACGGAATCACAGACAATAGCCAATCTTTGGAAACCTTTGCGTTCCGAGTACGAAAGGCGCTATTCAAGTGGTTAAATCGCAGAAGTCAGCGAAGGAGCTTTTCGTACGAGCAGTTTGAACGATTTCTCATGCGGCATCCATTACCTGCGCCTAAAATTTACGTCAGCATCTACGGTTAATGAAACGCCACTCTGTAAGAAGATAGGAAGAGCCGTATGCCTTAATTGGGCACGTCAGACTGTCTAACAACTGATTGCTGAGCACGCTTTAAAACGTGGGTTTATGCAATTTTGCTCAAATAAACGCCCTGCATATTAGATTTTGAACGAGCTTGGTCACTGAAAAGACGTATGAGGTCCTTCACGCCCTTTATTTTGATCATTCTCTTGAAATTATAGGCAAGACAAATCAAATTGGTCTCAGTGCCTACTGATGCCAACCCTCGTGTTAAAAAGTATGTATAGCCCAAGTGACGTTTCATCGTCCCGAAAGGGTGCTCAACGATTGCCGCTCTTTGCTTATAAATATTACTTTGACTACGTGTATTTTCGGTAATCTTCTCGATCACTTCTTCGTCTTTAAGTCTGGTTACCGCCCTTCCGCCTTTGGCAGACGTGCAGGACTCTTTTTGTCCGCAAATATCGAAGGCTTCGCAAGTGTAACGCCTATACTCTTTTCCATTTTGTTTTCCATTCCATTTGAAGGGTAATTCATAACCCAACGGGCAAATATATCTATCGTTGATGGCGTCATATTCAAAGTTCTCTTTATCAAATCCGCTTGCCACTTTGTTTTGCTTTCCCTTTTGCGGCTTAATTAAGAGTTCGGTGCTTTCGTCGACAACGTCGATGATTTCAAGATAATTATAATAGCCTGTATCAGCCAGAATTGTAGTTTTTTGATCATGGAAAACTTGCTTTGTTTTCTCCGCCATATTGGACAGCTGTCCTTGATCGTTGACATCATTGACCGTATCGCAGTCCACGATCAGTTTATACTTGCTGTCCACCGCAGTTTGAACATTGAAACAAACTTCATGCTTCCCGTTGTTTTTCATTGATTTGGCATCCGGATCGGTAACACAAAGCTGTTTTTCACCTGTTTTCTTGAGTTTTTGTTTAATTACCTGCAACTCGTGCATTCTCTCTTGATAGACCTCTAACTTTTCCGTGATTTCCTGCTTTTTTTGGCGATTGTCCTCCGTTAAAAAGTCATGCAAATAGGCATCGATTTTTTCATCGATATACTCTAGCTTCTTACTGACAATATTAGCATTAAAGTGTTGCTTTTTAGAGCAGTTCGCCTTTAATTTTGTGCCGTCAATCGCGACAAGTTGACCATCAATCAACCCGAAACCTTTTAACAGTAAGGTGAACCCTTTAAACAGCTTTTTTATAGCCGTTTGGTTATTCTTCATGAAAGCAGATAAAGTACCGTGGTCCGGATGGAGCTTGCCAATTAGCCACATCAGTTCAATGTTTCTTTTCGTTTCGGTTTCCATCTTGCGAGAGGAACGGATGCCGTTCATATAACAGTAAAGATAGAGCTTGAGAAGATCTTCCCTGCGATAAGGTTTTTGCCCCGATTTGGTGCCCGAATACACCTGAAACCCCAATTCTTCCAGGGCCAAACTATCGACGTAAGCATCGATGACTCGGACAGGATTTTCTTCTTCTACAAAGTCGTCCAACGTATTTGGCAGTAAATGAATTTGATGTCTATCTTCACCTTCGATATAAGGCATACACGCTCATCTCCTTTGATGTAGAGTTTCGACAAAGGTCATCTATTTTCATAATTGTTAGACAGTCTGACGTACGGATCTGTGAGGGGCGTGAGCTGCGAGGCTCACGTCTACTCGACCAGCAAGAAATCGGCAGGTAATCCTTGATGTAGCTGGGCAAAGCGGAGATCCAGTGCTGGAGTTGACTTTTAATCATAGCAGATAACTTTTTACCGACTTGAGTGACGATTTCGTTCATCACTTCCACTAATTGTTGCAAAGCAACTGCCCAGTCCAAGGTGTCGACTTCATCGCAAAGCAAATAAAACAGTCCGCCAAAAAACCGCTGATTCGTACTCTGCCGATGCTGCCAAGCGAGCAGAATGTAGCGGGAGAAAACAATTGTCGTGTGGCTGACAAGCAGATCGTAAGACCGTCCCTGAAACTCTTTTTGCAAACGCAGAAGGGACTTGGCGCACTTGAAGAACACTTCGATCTCCCAGCGTATCCTGTAAATCCGGATGATCTCCTGAGCGCTCAAGGTCAGATCAGTAGAAAGGATTGCGAGCCATTCGTTCTTCATGGAACGATGACGGACAAACACAACCGTCACCGGGATGCCGGGGGCCTGATCCGTTCGAATCAGGCGAAGGATGTTGCGGTTCTTGCCTTCGACACGTGGCGCAACTGCGTACAACGCCTTCAGGCAAATTCTTTGGCCGCCCACGATGTAGCGTTTGTTATCGTTCTTCACCATGCCGATCACATACAGCCCGCGACGCATGACTTCTTGAATGAGCGGCGCATGGGTAAACCAACTGTCCATGAGCACAAAAGAGGCTGAGACGCCGGACTGAATGGCACGGTCAAGCATGGCAGCGATCACTTGAGGTGCGGAGAAGAACGCCTCAAGGCGACGTTTGTAACCGGCGCTACGCTTGTCGATCCCTTCCATCATGCCAGTAATGCCGGACTTTGTGGAACTTAGCAAAGCAAAGTCCATAGGGATAAAGGAATGCCCGTCCGACCAACCCATGGTTAACATGCGAAATCCTTTATAGTACGCGCCTGTCGCATGATCCTTGAAGCGCGCCAGCATTTCGACAGCTTTGCTTCGGTTACGCTCGAACATCGAATCGTCAAAGATGAACACCGTCTCTCTGTGGGCAGAGGTCAGCTTCCTGACCCGCCGAACGGTTTCACTGCTTAGTGACAACAAAAACCGACGCCACGCATACCCGCTGTGATTCAAAAAACGGTATACCGTATCTTTACCGGGAAACGTTTCGCCTTTAAAGCTTTCGAAACTAGTTCTTCTGGCGAAACAACAAAACGAAAACGATGCGAAACAAATACGTACAGGTAAAGCCAAACTTCTTTTTGAAACCGCAGCATTCAAGTGCTTGAGGACTTTAAGCTCCTGAAAAGCCGGTTTAATTTCTTTAGGCAGTTGATCAAGTAGTTGCTTTTGCTCTATCATGTAGAGGACACCTCTTCTGTATGGTAGTGATTGCTGGACACTCTCACTTTACCAAACGAAGCGGTGTTTTTCTATTTCTGTCAAGCCATAAATCAAATCGATCTCAAAACCATGCTGTTCTTGTAGTTAAATCGATTTTCGCTGCGAAAGTTGAGTTAGTAATTCAAAGAACTGTCATATAACATAGTATTTACGCGGCGGAGCTTTCGGCTTTGGTCTGCAAGAGGCTATTCAGAGAAGCGAGTTTAGCAGACAGCCCTGAATTGGCTAAGTCCGTCGGGACCCGGTGCTGAGGAGCGTGGATCCTCTCGGGTTCGTGAATACCAGATCGATACGTGAAATTGTCGTTAAGGCTTTATTAATGGAGGAAACTCATGATGGCTAACAAAAAACTAGTTCTAATAATTTCTATACTATGTTCAAATATAGTACCTATCATAATTTTAAAATCTTTTTTTTGTATTATTTCTTGACTTTTATACCAAAGGATTTTTAACTGGACTAGGACACATTCTTGTATGCGGGTTTATGATAATTTTGAATGTTATTGTTGGACCGGCATTAACCTCAAAAATTTATAATAAACAAAATGATCGGTTCAAAACGAAAATCTTTATTATTATTGTTATTAGTATCACTCTACAAGTAGCTTTAAGTATCCTTATTGAAACCCCCTTCAAAGACCCTCCTGTACTAAGCTTCTTTTGAAAGAATAGATCATTCAATGAGGACGATAACTTCAGATAACACAGCATTCACGCTGCGGGCTACGCCCTGGGTCTGCGATAGAGAAATTGTTGAAGCATTTGGCAGGCAGACAGCCCCTGTGAGGAATAAGTTTGGTGCCCCGGCGCTGCGTGATAAGACATATGAAGAGCGAGTAAAACAGTTTTTGTTAGTAGTTAAATAGCTAAATTTAATATACAACCTAGAAGACGAACTCGAACAAGAAATGAATAATAAATAATCGAACAAGACTAAAGGACATTAAAGTACAATAAAGGACGACAAGATTTTGAAGGTAGCTCAGTGGGGCCAGGTACAGCACATAACATTGCATTCACGCGGCGGGCCCTAACGGTCCCTTGGTCTCCAGAAGCTAAGGCGAAGAAGTTATTGCTGGCAGACAACCCTGCGAGGCTAAGACTTCGACCCGACGCTGTAGCACCTTAACCCTCTTGGGTTCGTGAATGCGGGAACGTTATCAGAAATCATTTGCAAAATCATACTACTAGGAGCAAAAAGCATGGAGAAATTCAAAAGCTATATTTTCAACTCAATTAGGACTGATTTTTCTAAATATCTTGATTTTAAGGATCGAGCAAATACTACCGATACAAAGAAGCGGTATATTGATGATCTTGAAGTGTACATAGAGGAACATCTCGAATTTAGAACTTTAGTTGAAGATTATACTGATATTTTTAACAAATCAGATATAAAAGCATTTTTAACTTTTAGAAAGAGTGCAACTGCAAAATATGCACTTTCTAATCTATTATCTTTCTATCATTATAATGAGAGAATTAGTGATAGTTTTTTTCTGGAAATCAAAAACGAACTAAAAAAATATAAAGCTAAAAAGCCGAAAGATATGGACTTTTTATCTGAGAGCGATTTTAAATTCCTTTTTAGTTCTGCATTAGAATTAGAAGAAAATGATCAAGAGAGAACAGAAAAACAACTATTAAAATTAATACTACTTATCTCATATAATTACATGTTTGAACAAAGGCATTTATTTAACCTTTTATGGGAAGATATTGATATACAGAATAGAACAATTAGAAATCCTAGATATAATGTAGTAGAGCTCAACCAAGATAAGTTCGAAATGAATAATGAAATATATAAATTGGTAATTTCTTTATATGGAATTTCGAAAAAAGAAGGCAGCGAATATATCTTTGAGAATATGAGACATGATAAGAATTCAATAAATAACTTATTGGGAATTCTAAATGGTAGACAAAAAAACTATCTGAAACTATCTTCAAAAGTAAATTTACAAAAGGTAATTAGGTCTAGGATTCTATTAGATCTAATTAACTCAGAAGGGAGATCGCTTATTAACTTTTATAAGATATTTGGATTAACTAAAGATACTCAATTAACAACAGCAATTAAAGAATATTTAGTCCTAGAGAAATCAAGGATGACAAATGACATCTGATAAAAATATATTCACGCGGCGGGCCTTGCGACCCTTGGTCTGCGGGAGGCATTTCGAGGAAGCGGAATCAGCAGAAAACCCTGCACCGACTAACCACGTCGCGGCCGTGCCTTTGTCCCTTAAGTCGGTGAGGGTTCGTGAATACCAGAACGTTAGGTGAAATCATCTGTAAACAATACTAAACAAGGGGTTATTTAATGCCACCATATTATTCGGTTATAGCTTTCCATACTCCGCGTTCTCTCGGGATTTTGTAAGTGAAGTTTATAATACTTTTTTTGATTACTTCCCCTTTCAATCAGGCTACTGGAATTCCGAGGGTGAAACACTAGGTACAATAATTAGTTGGAACACTGAACTTCTATCCAAAAGATTTATTCTTGGCTATGACCAGCATGTTAAACACAACTATAAACAAATATTATTGGAATCACAGACAATTAGACATATAAGGTTAATTTGGAGTTATGATCCAAAAAATGAGATTACCTTAAATATGATAGTGCAAGAGAGAGAAGTATTATTAAATGAAGAAGGTTTGAAATTCGACGGAGCACAACTCAAACCTATTTTAAACTTAGCTATATCCATCTTGAATAATCACCAAGTGAATGTGTTACAAACTTATCATGAAATAGACGCTCCCATTACTATCAGTCAGATAATGAAGGTAATCTGCCAGCAATTAGTCCATTTTGTATTGTTGGAAACACTGATTACTAAAAAATCAAGGACAGATTAGAAAGTTATTATTATACTGAGAACCTAAAAAACAGTGTGTTAGTAATAGAGAGAGAATACTCTAGCTTAATCGATGAAGACTGATGACATCACCTAACACAGCATTCACGCTGCGGGCTGATGCCCTGGGTCTGCAGAAGAAATTTCAGATAGCAGACAGACAACCTTACGAGCCTAAGTCTGACGACCCGGCAGCTGCGCTGCCTTAAGCTTCTCGGTTCGTGATTACAACAACGTTAAGCGAAATTCTCGAAAGACCATGTTAATTAGTATGCCTATGAAGTGAATATACAATAATCATCAATAAAAGAGGGTTAATATGCCGAAATGGAAGAAAAACAAAAAAGTTGAAAAGCAAGGAGTCGCTTTTTTAGAGCAATTAGTTATCGATCAAGGATCAATCTTCAGAGAAGTGCCAGGCGATAATGATACAGGTATTGATGGATTTATTGAATTTGTCGAAGATGATATTGTTTCGGGTAAGTTATTGGCGGTGCAAATAAAATCGGGGGAGTCATATTATAACAATAAAGAGGAGAAGTTTGTTTTTTATCCAGATGAAGATCACTTAAACTATTGGGAGAATTATATGTTGCCTGTTGTCATGATATTCTATTCTCCCGTAAATAAATGTAGTGCATGGATTGGTATAAACGAGCATCTTAATTATTTACGATACCATGACAAATCTCCCTTAAGTAAAATTGAAGTTAGGCATAGAGATGGAGTATCAATAAATGATTTAAAAGATTATATAAACTTGAAATCTGATTCTAGAATTTTATTGAAGTGTCTTGATAAGTGTTTTGATGCCGATAAAAGTATTATTTTGAAACATTTCGAGATTCTAACAAACCATCCCGAATCTAGAGATAGAAAAATAGTAATCAAGGTTGCCAGAGAATTAGTTGCTCATGAAGATAACGACGTAAAGAAACAGGCGTTATGGTATTTAGGGTATTGTGTTGGAAGAAGTAGGTGGTCATGGAATCCAAATAATCTAGAAGAGAAAGAGTTAATGAGTTTTGCGGGAGACATCTGTTCAGATATATCTGAAACCGAAATATATGAACTATTGTGTATAGTTGATAATGAAAGCTTCTCTGGGCCAATGGGTTTAGGTGAAAGATTATTAGATGTGATTTCCTGCTGTCTTGACAGTGCAATTTTAATATTAAAGAAAACTGCTGTTGATGTATCTGAACCGATAGGTCGAAGGGTGAATGCTTTGTATTTATTATACGGTTGTGATGATGAATGGATGGATGAAGATCTGCTTAATAAATCCTATGATATAGAGTATAAGGATCTGTTTGATTATCTGTCTTCTGATAGTTAATCACCAATTATTATTTGGCTTTAAGCTATATAGGTACTCTGGTATATTCGGAGAAGTGAAAACTTCGCTTAACAACGTATTCAAGCATCGGCCAGCTGGCGCCGCCCTCGGTCCGCAAGAGGCATTTCGGAGAAGTAGAATAAGCGGACAACCCTGCACCGACTAAGCGCAATCACGCCCGGCCTGTCGGCATTAAGTCGGTGAGGGTTCGTGAATGCAAGAACGTTAGACGAAATCAGTGAGTTTAGTGAAACTTTCTTTTGATAAGAACGTATGTTTGGTATGGACTTCAAAATTTTAATAAAGGGGGAACTTTTATGGGGGCAGTAAAAGATTTAAAGGAGTTTCTAAAAGATTTACCTCTCAACAAATTTCATATTTTTCTCATGTTATTCTTTCCTGTTTTCTTTCTTTTTAAGCTTATGTACAAAGATGAATTTAACTTATTCGTTGTGAGAGTAAGTAAACTAGGTAGTAAAGTTCAAGAAATTGTGCCTTTGCAAGGACTGTTTAAGTTGTTTGAGATAATGATTATTTTGCTTTTTCTATATTCTGTATTGCTTGGATTTATACAATACTATATCTGGAGAAATCAAACAAGAGCCCAGGGGAATCTAAATATTGATAGATATGTTATGAAACATAAAGTTGATGAGTGGGCACTAATTATTCCTGTTTGGCACACAATAGTAATATCTTACAGTTATCTGTTAGATTATTCAATTGACTTAAACCCTGTAAGTTTGTTTATCGGTATATTCTGTACCATAATTATGATAACTAGAGGTTTCATATTTATGTTTTGTAATACTGAGGAGGTTTCTTTCTAAAATCATCGATGTCACTGACATCAGCTAACACCGTATTCACGCTTCGGGGCTTACGCTCCTTGGTTGTCAGATGTATAATCATGGAAGTAGCTCGGACAACAAACGCCCCAGCCTAAGATAAGAGCTATCAAAGGCTGGGGCGTTTCGTGAATATCAGAACGTATACGCAATGCCACAAAAACCTTTAAATAATAGGAGAATATGCCATGAGACAAATCGTTCTCATCTTGTCAATTTTTTTAATTACTTTTTTAACTGGATGTACGCAAACAAATAGGTATCAATTTAATGATAACGATATAAAGATTTCATTGATAAATCAACAACATGCAAATGACTATAGAGCATACTCAATGGAAGTAAAGAATACAGGGAAATTAGAAATAAAATATATAAATCTTTATCTGTACTATCCAGTGATATTACCAACTGGATCTAAAGGGAATCCTTTTAAAATGGAAGGGAAAACTGAAATTAGTAAACCAATAAATCTAAAATCAGGAGAGAAGATTATTTTTAATTTTTTTGCACCGACCAAAGAGGTCTTCGGAGATTCGAAGTTACTAGACTTTGATGATCCTCAAATAGAATTGAATGGAATAGTAAAACAAGGAAAGTCTGAACTTCCTTTTGTAATGAGTGGAGGATATCTTAATAATAAGTAGACGTGATAAGTATTTCAAAGAAGAGTGGAACAGCGTATAACAAACGTATTCACGCTTCGGGCCATTCGGCCCTCGGTCCACCAGATGGATTTCGAAGAAGCGGATTCAGCGGACAACCCTACACCACCTAACCGCATCGCGGCCGGTCCTTCGGACCTTAAGGTGGTGAGGGTTCGTGAATACAACAACGTTAGAGGAAATGGCTGCAAACACTATAAACCAATGGGGGCAAATTCATGGGAGTCGAATGGTACGACGTTATCGCCAGAAGAAATGGCGGATATAAGAGTAATGCTGTATTTACGGTAGAGGGGATTTCAGCAGAAGAGATTTTCGAAGAACGATTAATTGGTATGCTACCTAATTATACATCGGTCTTAGATGCCGGTTGTGGGCATGGAGAATTTACCGTAAAGATGTCAAGATATACAGAATCATTGGTAGCTTTCGATAATTCTATTGAACTGATGAACATCGCGAACTCATTACTTAAAGAAAGT
This sequence comes from Paenibacillus sophorae, assembly GCF_018966525.1. NCBI lineage: Bacteria > Bacillati > Bacillota > Bacilli > Caryophanales > Paenibacillaceae > Paenibacillus > Paenibacillus sophorae. The sequence continues at coordinate 5,413,238 of NZ_CP076607.1, read as the reverse complement.
AAAGTGAGCAATGTAAAGTTTATTTATGCTACAACCAAAAAACAGTTACCTTTTCAAGACGAGCAATTTGACTTAATTTATGACAGAAGAGGGCCAACCTCAATATTAAACCATAGTAGAATACTTCAGGCTGGGGGAACTGTATTTGGGATTCATTCAGGTTCATTAGAGAAAGTAAAAGAACGATTAGAAAGTAATGGATTTACCAACATTGAAATCGAAGAATTTAGTAGTGCGATTTATTATTTCCCTGATGAGAATGAATTTGCTAAGTTCATCACAGGAATACCGGGAAATCCTGATTATACTTCCCCTAAATTAAAAAAAGAATTAAGCAATAAGATTCAAGAGAATACAATAAACGAAAAACTATGCATGAAAGAATATCGGTACATATGGAAGGCAATTAAGAAATGATCTGTTGGGATTCTCGAAGAAGGCAGTCACATCCTCTAACACCGCATTCCCGCAGCGGACCCTGAAGGGTCCTTGGTCACCAGTTGCTTTTCGGGGAAGATGACTCAGGCGAACACCCGCACCACCTAACCGCGTCGCGGCCGGTCGGGAGCCAGCTTCGCTTTTGGCTCTGTGCTTCTCTTAAGGTGGTGGGGCGTCGGGAATGCAAGAACGTTAGGCGAAATGACCTAAACCATGAAAGGAGAAAAAATATGTCTCAATTCCCCATATTAGAAACAGATAGATTTGTACTAAGACAGCTTAAACAAGACGATTCAAGAGAAATATTTCAATATTTCTCTTTGGATGAAGTTACAAAATTTTATGATTTGGAGAGTTTTACGAATATTGAGCAAGCAGAAGAACTAATTGATAGATGGAATCAAAAGTTTGAAAGAAATCAGGGCATTCGCTGGGGAATCACTTTGCGGTCGGAAAGCAGAGTAATTGGAACATGTGGATTTCATGGATGGATGAAAAATCATTATAAAGCTGAAATTGGATATGAATTAACACCAGAATATTGGCGGCAAGGTTATATGACTGAGGTGATTCAGAAGATAATTGAATTCGGATTTAACAATCTTGGATTAAACCGTATTGAAGCATTTGTAGAACCAGAGAATGTGGGATCAAGAAAGGTGCTTGAGAAAATTGGATTAAGTGAAGAAGGGACATTGAAGGAACATTTTTATTGGAGGAATCGGTTTGTTGATACTGTCATATATGCAATACTTAAGAAAGATTATAAAGTGCGTTAAGTAGTGGGATATCAAAGAAGAGGTCACTTCGCCTAACACAGTATCTACGCTGCGGAGCCTGCGGCTCCTTGGTCTGCAGGAGTTCGGTTCGAGGAAGCCGGTTCAGCAGACAACCCTGAACTGCCTAACCGCGTCGCGGTCGGACCCTTCGGGTCCTTAAGGCAGTGAGGGTTCGTAGATACAAGAACGTTATCCGAAACACCTGAAAGCCTAAACATAAAGGGGCATTTTAATTGCAATTCATAGAATTAAATACCAATCTTTATAGAGTACTTGATCAATTAGTTCAACAAGATTCCTTGAATAAGCAATTCAGATATACTGGAATACTAGATGTTTTTAGTTACTGTTTATCTGAAGACGAAGCCAAGACATTGATCCATCCATACGAATATCATTTGAAGCATGAATATAAATTTATTAACTTATTTAAATCCTTGTTTGAGGAAAATGCTTCATCCACCTGTTTCGTGCATTTAGGCAATTCTATAGAAGAGTTGCGTAAGATTAATCATGGGTTATTAAACCAAAATGAACTAAAAGAATTAAACTATGTAACGAACCGAGGAAGTCGGATTATTCAAATCGAAGATATTAATGAGATCGAACTATTTCTAAAATTATCAACAAGAGAAATCCACTTTTGTGACTATATCTTTAATTATGGAGAATTAATGGTAAGAGGAAACTTTGACCTTAGTTTTCCGATTTATTATAAAGAAAAAGAATATCTAACCATAATTGAAAAAAATAATTTGTATGTAAGATAAAGCAAAGGGAATTTAAAGGATTATGAAAACATAAAAAGGCTTAATGAAAAGCATACAAAGAAGCTAGAAATACAACTGATTTATATTAGCACGTTCAGGAAGACAGGTGCATCGGATAACATAGCATTCACGCTTCGGAGCTATCAGCTCCTTGGTCTGCAGAAGCAAAGTCGAGGAGGTCATGGCTGCAGACAACCCTGCGAGGCTAAGTCTTCGACCCGGCGCTAGAGCGCCTTAAGCCTCTCGGGTTCGTGAATGCTGGAAACGTTATAGGAAATTAGCGAATAATATTAATAATTCAAACTATTCCCAGGGGGATTCGAATGAACGGAGTAAGGCGTTTATATATAACCAAAAGCAACAAGGTATTTAAAATACCTCAAAGTAATAAAGTTTCTAAAAGATTTATTGAAGACCTAGCCCGGCAAGAGGTTCTTGAGGTTCTTCTATACTATGAAATAAAAGAAAGAAAACCATCAAAACTATTGATGGTTGAATTTGATCGGATCACTTTAGACACTAATGGAGAATATCAAATAACTGAAGAAGAAAAGAGTAGAGGACTACATAACTTCTTGCACTTTGGACTTGTAACACCTGAGGAATTAGCGAATAGAGAGGGTCCCCCAATATTGCCACTAGCCCCTGTACTACCTTTAAGAAATGAAAAAGAAGCTCTGTATAAGTATTTAAAAGAAAAGATTAATGTACTGTTCAAGGATACACCTTTTATTGTTGAAATGAGGATAGAGTCTTTAGAACAAAAACATAGGGAGTACATTGACCTGGTAAAGAAATCTACAAAATTAAAATGAACTACAAAACATTAGTATATTTTCTACATGAGAAAAAGGCTTAACATTAATTAAGTACACAAAGAATATCTAAAAAATGTGATTGTAGCCCAAGAAATTGCTGGCATCCTCTAACACCATATTCCCGCTGAGTCGCATACCAATTGGGGTAAGTATTTTTTAAATACATTTGAGGGAGTGTCTTCGATGAAAATAGGTTTTTTAATTATTGATATGCAAACAATCCATCTACAGGATCTAGAAAAGAAAATAATAGATAGAGCTTGCGAGTATATCAATTATGTGTCAGATTTGCTTCGTTCTAATGATCATGTTGTCATACATGTTCAAGACATTGAAGGTCTTAAAGAATCAAATAGAGATTTATATAATAGTATTCCAGAGATTCAAATCAAAGATGAAGACTTGATACTAACCAAAGAAAACTCGAATGCATTTTGGAAGACAGAATTAGAACAAATTTTATTGAATCAAAGCATAGAGTTAATTATCATTTCAGGATTTGCTGCAGAACATTGCGTTTTATTTACCTATAACGGAGCCATTGAACGAGGATTTAAGCCTGTAATATTACAAAATGGAATTTTAAGTAATAAAAGTGATGTGATAACTTCAACATACCGGGATAGGAACTTGATCTCTTATCCTGTCATTGAATATTTAATTACCAACTAAAATTTGGCAAGGGGTTTTGGAAATATGAATCAAAAACAAAGGATGAAATGGGAGCAATTAAGATCTAAGGGTAAGAAGAATTTTATTATTTATAAAGGAATACTTGGTTGGGGAATACCGACAGCAATATTATTTACTTTATTTATGTCATTTATGGAGAATTATTCTCTAATATTTGATAAGAGTTTTGTTGAGTTTTTTATTATTGCGATTATTTTGTTTCCCGCTGGAGGTATAGTGTTTGGTTTATGGGTATGGAATTGGACAGAAAGAATATATATGAGAAACATTGATAAATAGACAACCCAGTCGGGCCTATGAATACCAGAACATTATCCGAAAATCTTGAAAATCTATTTAGTTCGAAAAAACATAATAAAAGGAATATTTGTATGAATAATGAAGATAAATATAATGGGATATTAAGTTTGGGGCAAATACAGCCTAAGATTCTAGTCACGATACTTTTTTATGCTGGGATCATAACAATTATTTATTGGTCAATACCCTTTGGAAGGTATATATCAATTACAAATAAATATATGAAGTCAGTTCAAATAACTGAAGGAATGTATACAGGAGTGGCAGTAGAGAATAGATTTTTAGGAATTATTGCAGGAATCATTTTCTTTTTAATACTGTCAGTAGTATGGAAGGTGTTTTGTGAATTATTACTCTTAATCTTTGTTGCTTTTAGAACATATATAAATAAAAACAAACAGTAACAACGTATTCACGCTGCGGAACATGACGGTCCCTTAGTCAGCCTGAAGGATTTTTTGGGGGGGATTTCAGGTTGTCAACCCTGCGGAGCTAAGTCTTCGACCTGGCGCTGAGCGCCATAAGCCTCTCGGATGTGAATGCGGGAACGTTATTTGAATGCGGGCTAAAACTTTAAAAACCTAAATAATCTGTGGAGGTATTGATGGAAGAGAGAAGATCAAAATATATAAAATACATTCAAGATAATACCCAAATATTGAAATCAAAGAAATAAAGACTAACCTAACTGATGGTCAACATAACGATATTATTATTATCAATGATAGTGTGGTTTTTCGTTTTTCCAAACATGAATTTAGTAAAAGTCTTTTAAATAACGAATACAAGGTGCTTCAAATTGTGAAACAATTTGTTGACGTGCCAGTACCAAATTTAGAAATGATTGATGAAGGGATTTCAAAATATTCTTATATTAAGGGGAATCCCATTTATTAGAATAATATTTTAAAATTAAGCGATAACCTTCAGGATCAGATGGCTCAACAACTAGCTTTATTTTTATCTCAATTACACTCCATTCCGATGAATACAATTGAAGAAAATAATATAAATGGGTTCCCTGGTAATGGAACAAAGGAGTCATTTAAGGATTTGTATTTAAGTATTAAAACGAAGCTGTTTCCTCATATGAAAAGTTATGTCATTGAATGCATTCAAAATATCTTTAATCCTGTATTCAAAAACAAGAATTTTCTTGATTACAATCCTACCTTAATACACGGGGATCTAGCTCCATATCACATCATTGAAGAGTCTAACAAAGTTATTGGAATAATTGATTTTGGTGTGTCAGGTTATGGTGACCCTGCTCATAATGTTAGTGTTATTCTTGATACATTTGGAGAGGGTTTTATAAAGAAAATGAGTAAGTACTACGATGAGATCGAATCATTTATTGATAGATCAAGATTTTATGCTAATGTATCTTCTTTAAGATGGGCACTAATTGGATTTGAGAGCAATGATATCTCATGGAATCTAAATCACTTTTTTACAGCTAAAGATATAGGTCCTTATGGTAAGGCATTTAATAATTTGTAGGTACCGTTAGATACAGCCGCCATCTGATAACACCGTATTCATGCAGCGGCCTGACGGCCCTTGGTTGCCTGGTGTAAAGCATGAAGTATATTCAGATACACACGGCCTGGCCAAGAACCGAGTATCAAAGTAGGTGATCCATAGTTGCTTGAACTTATAGAAGCGCATCGATATATGTTCTATTTTACAAGGAAGGATATTGATATCTTAGAGTTTGAACAATGGATGTATGATCATGGTGAACTTGAAGTCCTGCTAGGGAATCATTACTTTGACTTGATATCTATCAATTACAGAGATAAGTTTGCCAGGGAAGCGGTTAAAACAATAATACGGAATATTATTAATCCAGGTGTCTTCGAAGAAGAACGAATAACCAAACTCCTTACTGAATTGATTACTGACGAAATTTAAAGGCGAATTCTGAAAAAATCAACAACTACAGAAATAAGATAAAGCAAGAATCAATTAGATTGCTTGGATTTCTTGAAAGCCGGGAGATCGTAATTAAGGACGAATATGAATATGAAGATAAAAGAGATGAAAAGACAGAACTGAAGTTTATAATTCAAAAGATGTTCAAAAGATAGGAGCTGCGCTAGTGAAATATATTAAACTAATTGGCTATGTGGCGAGTGCGTCAACAATTGCTCTTTGGATTATTTTAATTTGGGTAAATCCATATGCTGAAGGAATGAATCAAACTAGCCTGTTAATTACCTTGATAATGCTAGTTCTTCCGAGCGTTTTATTTACAATAGGCCAATTTTTTAACAGAAGTATTATTCTATTAATTTCATTTATCTGGAGCTTCCCATACAGTATGTATATGTTGTTAAGCCCAGGTGTTTTTTTATTGTTTGGCGTTACAAATCTTATCTATTTACTTTGCTTCGTGTTATTTAGAATAAATAAAATAAAGTATTAATGTGTCCGGATGATGATGAATATAACCTGAAATCGAATAGGCGTTGATGGGAGTAATTTAAATAAGGGATAGGAATACATCGGTAAGGAGTGAAAGGGTTAAGATGATAAATAAGATACATATTCTTGGGGCGTCTGGCTCTGGAACGAGCACATTAGCGAAAGCCTTGTCAGAGAAGTTAGGATATAAGCATTTTGATACAGATGATTATTACTGGATTCCAACAGACGAACCCTTTACTAAGGTTAGACAAATTCAAGATCGCCAATCACTTCTGCAAAAGGATCTAACCAACACTCCCCAATGGATATTGTCTGGGTCATTATGCGGTTGGGGGGATATGTTTGTACCCTATTTTGATTTAGTAGTGTTCATATGGATACCTAAAGAAATACGGATTAAGCGATTAATTGAAAGAGAGCAAAATAGATACGGGAAAGAGATTGAAACAAATGGAAGTCGATATCAATCGTTCAAAGAGTTTATTGAATGGGCAGCAAGCTATGACGAAGCTGATGTAGAAACAAGAAGCAGAGCTATGCATGAACAATGGATCTCTGAATTGAAGTGCCCTGTAATAAGGATTGAAGGGGATATAACATCAAGTGTTCAAGAAAGAGTCAGTAAAGTATTGGAAATGATCAATACGGCAAGAGCCTAAATCGCAATTTCTAAAAAAAGCGGTAACTACATATAACACAGCATTCACGCTGCGGAAGTAGAGCTCCTGGTTCTGCCCAAGGCATTTTAGCGGATGAAGATCCAAAAAGATAGGAGAAGGCATGAATCATTTTAAATATTTAATTATTTTTATTCTTGTATGTGTATTCATCGGAGGATGTAAAAGCAATACAATAAACGAAGCATTTCGAAAACAACATCCAGATCAACATTATGAACTGCTTTATACAAAACAAGTAGAAGAGAAGGTCATTGGTTTTTACAAGGCTCCGTTTGATAGTGGTAATGTTGGAATCGGAGTAGCCATTTTTCAGGGAAGTGAACAGAAAGGTTGGAAAGTTATAGATTCATATTCTTATTATTCAACTTCTAAAGTCATTATTGAAGCTGGAAGAATTCATTTGGATCAGAATGAGAGTTATAGAATCTTATATGGCTTAATTGACACTCCTGATATAACAAAAATCAAAGTTACAGATAAACATGGAGAGATAATCGAAGGGAATATTATTAATACCAATTGGAAGAGAATATGGTATGCGATAGCAGAGATTAATGAAATGAAAGTAAAAGCCTATACGAAAGATGGAAAAGTAGCTGTTGAAGTGCCTTACAAAGACAAGAAGTAGTAATGGGAGGCAATATGAATCGAGTATTGGTTATTGGTTCAAGCGGAGCTGGAAAATCGACCTTATCTCAAAAGCTTAGCAAAATACTCAATATTCCGGTAATACATTTGGATGCATATTTTTGGAATGCCAATTGGGTTTCTAAACCAAATGACGAGTGGGATAAAATCGTTGAAAAATTTACGAACGAAGATCAATGGATAATCGATGGAAACTACTCAAGAACTATGGATATCAGAATTAAGAAAGCTGACCTAATCATTTTTTTGGACATGCCAAGGCTTCTATGTATTTACCGAATTATTAAACGGAGAATTAGGTATCATAAGAAAACTAGACCTGATATGAATGAAGGATGCCCAGAGAAATTAGATTGGGAATTTATTAAATGGGTTTGGAATTATAGAAAGAGAAGTCGAATGAACACAATAACGAAACTTGAATATATAAGAGAAAATCAACAAGTAATCATTGCAAAAACAAGAAGACAGGTTGATGAATTGATTGAAAAATTAGAGAAGCTAAGAAATATTTGAATGTAGCTCAGGAAGTTGCCGACATCTTCTAACAACATGTTCCGAATTCGGCTCCTACGGAGCCTTGGTCTGCAAGAGGGGTTTCGAGGAAGTGGATTTAGCAGACAGCTGTATCGACTAACCCCGTCATGAATGCCCTTTGGGCTTAAATCTGTAAGGCGTCGGGAACACAACAACGTTATGTTAAATCCCTTTAATGAATAATGAAAAGAGATGATAAACATTCATAAAAGATATTTAGTAGCCATATTACTGATCTTAGTTTTTGTTACAGGATGTAATAATAAGACGGATTCAAATGATTCGATTACCTCTATAAGACTTGATTGCCTTCAACCTATTAAAGATGAATTATGCGAGAGTAAATATTTTGAAAATGCGCGATCCATTAAGATAATTGAAGAAGCGATTAATAATGCAATAAAAATGAAAGGAGAACTAAATTATGTAGCAGAGTATAGCTTGACAGTTACATTTGCTAACAATACAACAAAGAATTATCATTTGTCGCTAGGATCAGATAGAACAATGAATGGATTATTGGTAGATCAATCAGATACAGGTCAGGGATACGAAATTTCAATGAAATATGCAAATCATTTGAGAGATTTATTAAAGAAATAGGAACGTTAGCTGAAATTCCGGCAAGTTAATTAATGAGATATCGAGGGAGGAATTTAATTGCCTTGGCCTATGGTAAACTTTGCAATTTCGACTAACCTTTCTTTTGGTGATCCATCACCAAATTTTTTATTAGGTAGTATTGCTCCGGATGCAATTCATATGAGAGGGTATATATCTAGGGAAGAGAAAGGAGTTACTCACCTCGTACGTAACGATAGACTGCCAGCCAAAGAATTGATTATGGAGAAGTGCAAGGAATATTTAACAAAGCGAACAGAGATCGAATGGAAGGACTTAGTATTGGGTTACTTTTCACACCAAGGGATATACTATAGAACCTTATGTTACTCAGCTTGAAGTAAATCAGTATAGGGATAATAAGATAAAATGGCTTCAAGACTATGAAAACGAAGCTCGAATAACACCGGTGTATTTTCAGACAGACATTATAAAAGGCTTTATAAATTAAACATCAATTGAATTGAAAGAGCTATTTAAAGACTGGAGTTTTAGGTATCTCGACGACGGCCGGAACATCAGTTAACATCATATTCCCGCTGCGTCACATTCGCTCCTTGGTCTGCAGAAGTTAGAGCTAGGAAGTTTATGGCTGGCAAGACAACCCTGACGGGTTCCAATTATGGCTCCTTTTTAAATGTTATTCTCTCTCCGCTCATTAAACCTTCAAGCAGCAACTCATCGCCTCGGCGAATAAACCACGAAATCAAACTCGCTTCTTATGTAGGATAAGCCCGCAATTTTCACGGTAAACGGCGTGTAGCGTTGGATCGAGCCACCGCAATTCACTACGGCTCCGTCTTTTTTGCGGATGATGATGCGAACCTGAGTGAGAGCGGCGGTGAACAGTTCAATATCCGTATCTAAATGACGCATAATTTGTGTGATTCCGCCTTTCTTTCATAATAATTTCTTCCATAATATAGGTAACTATTCGCCGAGTTGGCGGCAGAATCCTTCCGAGAATTTCAGATTCCCGAAGGTGCCGGGCGTTTCGTAAACAACCGCCGGAGGGATTTTTTGTACCTTTTTATAATAGAGCCCCTAAATCAGGTATGATACTATTAATTTATCGTGAAATCGTCTTCATTTATATTGGCAACGGTGGTGATAAGATGAAGCGCTTTCTTCTGGATCTGTCAAGCAGATACACCCGCAAGCTGGGGAATAAGCTGGGATTGGCGTTTTCGCTCATTGTCTGTGTGCTGATTCTGGTGCTTGCCACCGTGTCCTATTACCGAACAACCTGGATTATCAGAGACAATTACATTTCCAATACGGCCAAAGAGCTGAAGCATATGAACGAGAGTCTGGAAAGCTATGTGGCGCAGATTGACGCGCTGTCGCTGACGTTCAGGCGGGATGACAACTTTATGGAGGCGCTGATTAACGACGAAGAAGATTTTTCAAGCCGTCTCTATATCGAGAACCAGCTAAGGAACCTGTTCTTTTCCAGCAGAGATATCGCCGCCGTCTCCTTATATATTCCGCGGACCGGGGCCGAGTACACCATATCGCGGCTGACGGACTCGCCGAAGCTGGTAGTCAATTACCCTAAGTATATGATGTCGAACCCATGGTTTAAGGAGGCCAGCTCCAGAGCCAATACATTCCGGAGCATCAAACCGCCGCTGCAGTCATCCTGGGCATATAATACGGATAATAAACCGCTGTTTTTCACTTTTCACAGGGCACTCATCAATATTCCGAGCCAGAGGCCCTTGGGTATGGTGTCCATAACGATCAACTCCGCTTACAGAGATAAGATGATTAACGATATTCTTGAGCAGAGTGCCGAGGTTATCGCGATTTTTGACCGGAACAATACCTCCTTTTATAACAGCAACTCGAAGATATTAAGCAATGAAGCCGATCTGCTGCAATCCATTAACTGGACGAAGCCGGAAGGCTATCTGAACTGGAACAGCGGAAAGCAGGATTTTCTCGTCATGTACGACGTTTCGCCGGGCGACGGCTGGAAGCTGGTTAAGATGATCTCCACTAGTGCCTTGAACGAGCGGGCCAAAAATACGAGGAATCTGGAGTTTTTAATCGGACTGGTCTTTTTGCTGATTGGGACACTGCTCGTCACGTTTACAACGAAAACGATTACACGGCCGCTGAAGAGGCTGTCGAAGCAGATGGAAAAGGTCGGCGGTGCGAACTTCGATGTGATGATTGAAATTAACGGGAACGATGAGATCGCCTATCTCTCGAAAAAATTTAATGCGATGGTGGCCAAGATCAACGATCTTATTAATGAAGAGTATAAAGCCAAGCTGGGAGAGAAGACCGCGCGAATGAAGGCGCTTGAAGCGCAGATCAATCCGCATTTTCTATATAACGCCCTGCAGACGATTTCCACGGAGGCGCTCGTTCACAGGGTCGATCATATTGACCGGATGGTGCAGGCGCTGGCTTATATTTTACGGTATTCAATCCGGACCGGCGATAATGTGAATCTGTCCCAGGAAATGAGAAATGTCGAAAGCTATGTGATGCTCCAGCAGGCCCGGTACGGCGAAAGGTTATCCGTAACCATCGATTTGGAAGAAACAATCGCCGATATCCCCATCCCCAAAATGGCCGTTCAGCTTCTGGTGGAGAATTCGATCAAGCATGTTTTGGAGCAGACCCTGGACCCCGTCTTGATCAGAATTCGGGGCTATTTCAGGGAAGGCCGGACCATTATCGAGGTCAGCGACAACGGTCCTGGCATTCCGGAAGCCCGGCTCAAGGAACTGCTGGAACTGCTGCAGAAGGAGAACTGGATGAGCGGACAGCAGGGGGGGATCGGGCTAAAGAACTTGTCCGAGAGATTAAAGCTGCTGATTCACAGTGACGCCAGGCTGGATATCCGCAATCTTCCGGAAGGGGGAGCTTCCGTACAAATCATCATTCCTGTGGAGGCTGGAGGGATATACCCATGAGCAAAAATCGGGAGGGATCTTGACATGTATAAGGTGTTGATTGTCGATGATGAGCGTCCTGTCCGGATGGCGATCAGGCTCGCCGGAGAGTGGGAGAAGCTTGCGGTGTCCGAAATCGTGGAGGCTCCGGAAGCGCATACGGGACTCCGACTGCTGGAAGAGTGGAAGCCGGACATCGTCCTGGTCGATATCAAGATGCCCGTCATGGACGGAATGGAAATGCTGCGCAGAGCGAGTGCCCGGTACCCGGAAGTCAAATATATCATCGTCAGCGGCCTCGACGAATTTGAATACGCCAGGCAAGCCATCCAGTACCGGGTATTGGATTATTTGCTCAAGCCGGTCGACAAGGTGGAGCTGAATCGATCCTTGCGTGAGGCGGTCCGGCAGCTCGAAGAGGAAAGAAAGGACCGGGAGATGAAGCAGCGGCAAAGCATGATGAACAATTTGTCTCTGCCCCTGTTCAAGGAAAAGCTGCTGACCATGATTATCGACGGCGACCGCATCCATCCCCCTATTCTTGAAGATTACAAGAAGCTGACCTCCATGACGAAGCAGCATGTTCTTTACAGCTGCGCCATTATTCAGGTTCTTAATTTTGATGAGGTGTGCGCTTCCAAATTTAAGGGAGACTCGTTCTCCTGCTATTTTGCATTAACGAACATGATTGACGAATGCTGCGCTCCCTGGAGCCAGGGCTTCAGCTTCCGAAGCTACAAGACCGATCATGAGATTATCGTCGTGCTCGAAATCGGCACCCACCCGGAACCCAAGGTTTTCAGCGCGGCTAAAATGACAGAAATCATCCACTCTTTGCAGACCCTGTTCGGCTTCGCTTCAATCGCCGGGATTGGCGGTTTTTCTCCTTCCTTTGAAAAGCTGGGAGAATCCTTCGGCGAAGCCCATGCCATCAAGTCCAGCATCAACATCCTTAAATGCGAGAACCGGGTGTTCACGGAAACCCAGACCGGACGCAGGGCAGAATTGTCTTCTATTATGAACAAAAGAGAGCTGCTGATCCGCGCCTTCGAGAGCGGAAATATCGAGTTTACCCGGGGGATTGTGAATGGGTATTTTGACCTTATCAAACAGACCGGTTATTTCAGCATGGACGACGCGAGAAAGTCCGCCGCCGAATTTATCCTGATGTTTGAGGATATTGCAGCTCAGCTTGGCATCGCCGAGGACCCGCAGGGAAAGCCGTTATCCTTCGGAACCGTCGGCCCCTACCCTTCGTTCGAGGATTTCAGCGAGTTTGTGTTTCGCGTCATTTCGCTCGTGTTCGACAGAATTCAGGACGGACTGAGGAATTCGGAAGCTTTCAACATTATTCGCATTAAGAACTATATCGACGACCATTTTTTTACCGATATCAATCTGACGATGTTCTCGGAGCAGTATTATTTAAGCAAGGAATATCTGTCCAGACTCTTTAAAGAAAGATTCGGATTCGGCATCTACGAGTATGTGCTCAAGGTGCGAATGGACCGGGCCAAGGAAATGCTGGATGATCCGTCCATCAAAATCCAACTGGTCTCCAGCAAGGTCGGCTTTAACGACAATGCCTATTTCAGCAAAGCCTTCAAGAAATACACTGGCCTGTCGCCAAGCGAATACCGGAACCTGGCGCTGCAATCCAAAAAAAGCATCTGAGCCGGCTGTAAAGCTATATAAGGAGCGCGCCCGAAATCCATTGTGTTGGACCATTTTCGGAGTTCAGGATATTCCTATAAATGCTTCATTTTTGTACATTACAATCGGAACGGCTTCGCGTTATTCTGTCATAGAGGAGCCTTAAACGTTTACGTGGAGCCTGAATAAAGGAGCCTCAGGATGATGAAGAAACCGGTGTTCACCTCACTTAGTGTGATTCTCATGGCCGCTGCGTTCACAAGCTGTTCGTTTGGAGGCGGCAGTTACTCTGCAGAAACCCAGGATGTCAGCACGCAGGCCCGGCCGGTCGTCTTGAAAATGTTCACTTTTGGCGAAGGATTGTCGGAGCAGCTCCATGATATGGCGGAAAAATATAACGCTCTGCATCCGGAAGTTACGGTAGAAACAGAGCTCATTTCCAACGAGTACGATTCGGTCCTCCAAACAAAGCTGAATTCCGGCGATGTGCCGGATATCTTCATGACTCAGGGCTATTGGGCGAACCGGACGTATAAGGACATCGTGGTGGAGCTCACCGGTCAACCATTCCTGGATCAGATTGAAGACAGTGCCCTGAAAGCCGCCGAATTGGATGGCAAAATATACGGGATTCCCGTCAGCACCCAATCGTACGGCTTCATTTACAACAAAAAGGTGTTCGCCGATGCCGGCATTGACACCCTGCCCACAACCTATACCGGACTTGAGGAGACGGCCAAGCGCTTGAAGGTTAAAGGCGTCACGCCGTTCGCCAACTCATTCAAGGAATGGTGGGTGTTCAAGCATATCGCATCCCAGACTCTTGCGGCTGAAGAAGGTGATTATGCGCAAACGGCGCAGGAAATTTCGGAAGGTACAAAGACCTTTAAGGATTTGCCGCTGTTTGGCAGGACCTTCGATATGATCGATCTGATGGTCAAGTATGGCAGCGATAAGCCGCTGGAGACGGATTACGGCACAGGGCTTGCTCTGGTGGCTCAGGGCAAGGCGGCTATGATCCATAACGGGAACTGGGCGGAAGGGGATATGCTGAAAGCGAATCCGTCCGCTAAGATCGGCTTCTTCCCGGAACCGGTCGGAGACGATCCTTCTAAAGCGAGGCTGATGGTCGATTCCTCCGTGCTCCTTCGCATCAGCAACAGCTCCAAGCATATAGACGAAGCCAAGAAATTTCTCGATTACATCGTTACTGATTATATCAAGCAATATGGCTGGCACGGCGAGGTCCCGGTCTTGAAGGGCGGAGCGGCGCCTGACGGCCAGCTTGCCGCCGATACGATCCGCTATATGAACAAGGGTGAGACTTACCCCTGGGTTCAAGGATATTGGCCGGATGGTTTTGATACGGAGCTGGGGGCGCTGTTACAGGAATACGTAGCGCAGGCCAAGACAAAGGATCAGGTGCTTGACGAATTGACGAAGGCTTGGGTGAAGCTGGTGAAGGCTGCGAATATGTAAGGAGGTGAATTCCGCCGCCGGGCGTGATCTTTGCTTATATGGTTATCCACTCTATTCCAAATGGGAGGACACTAGGGGATGCAAAAAAAGAATAGAAAGCGATTACATCGCGTGATGGCCTCGATTATGGTGTTAAGCCTGATCGTGCCTGCATTCGGCTCGGGTTCCGTGGTGGCGCGGGACAGCGAGTTCACCAGAAAAGGCTCGGGGCCGATGTACTGGATCACGTATGAGCATCAATGGACCCAAAATACGTTCATGCCGGAAGATCGCTGGAAAGCGAACATCGACTGGATGGCGGAAAATTTTCAGCCGTACGGTTACGATATGGTCAGCACGGACGGATGGATTGAAGGGGCCACGCTATTAAATGAGAACGGTTACATTGTTTCGCATAATAATAAATGGATGACCGATCCGCTGGGCTCAGGCGATGATGATACAGGACCTGTATACGGAGTGGTCAACGGTGATTTCAGCGCTCCCGAGACAAAGGGCTGGACCTTTACCGGACCGGCTTCCCACGGGCGGAATAACGACAACGGCAATGATTCCTTGTATACGTGGTTGGATGATCCCCATAAAGAGACCGTCAGCCAGAGCGTTTATCTGGAGGATACGGGCCTGTACCGGCTGAGCGCAAAGGCGAAGACCAAGAACGGGATGTATACGGATGGCGTTCCGGCCTTCATGAAGATCAAGGGCTATGATGCCGCCGATCCTGAGGCTGAAACAGTAACCGCTATTACTTATGAGGATTGGACGGATTACAGCGTAGAGCTGAACATTACCCATCCGAACGTGTATCTTGAATTCTCGTATGATGCGCTAGCCAAATCGAAGAGAAGCGCCGGGCTGGACCTTGATGATGTGAAGCTAGAGAAGCTTACGGATGATGTGGACACCTCGAACCACGCGATTAACGGCGATTTCGAGCAGGGAGATTCCGTGGGCTGGACAATCGGGGATGGATTCCTTCACGGAACCAACGATGACGGCCCGGGAGATAAATCCCTGTGGACCTGGTCGAATGATGCCAATACGGTTCAGTCCATAAAGCAGAGCGTTACTCTGCCGAACGGCAAATATCTGGTAAAAGCCAAGGCTAAAACCAAAGACGACATGATTAAAAACGGAGCGACCGCCGTCTTCCGTGTCAACGGCTACAATTCCGCGGTTCCGGACGCGGCTCTGGCTAAAACGGTGACCAGCCAAAGCTGGACGGACTACTCGATCGAGGTCGATGTGACCTCGGGTTCGCTGAACTTGGAATTTGTCGCCGACCCCAAGGGCAAATCAAACAGCACGGGAATCGACGTGGACGATGTCGAGGTCAAATGGGCCGGACCGAATGACTGGCAGGGCTACCCTTCCGAGGTTTATCCGGACGGCCACAATTGGAAGTACTGGGGAGATTACATCAAGAGCAAAGGCATGAAGCTGGGGATTTACTATAACCCGCTGTGGGTTACCCCCGAAGTGGTGAAGCATCCGGACAAATACCATGTCACTGTGAAAAATGACGACGGCAGCACCGAGCAGATTCCGGTAGCCAGCCTGGTTAAGACGGAGCCGTACAATCTCGGCAACGGCAAGCAGCTGAACGGGGACCGCTTTGATGGCGGACAGGGCGCCGACCAAGCGCTGTACTGGCTGGACGTCAACAAAAAGGGCGCTAAAGAATACCTTCAAGGCTATATAAAATTCCTGGCTGAGCAGGGAGCTTCCTTCCTGCGCGTCGATTTCCTGTCCTGGTATGAATCGGGTTACGACCAGGGCCTTGGCCAAATCGGAACGGGCCATAATTCGGATACGGAATACGCCAAAGCGCTGCAGTGGATGGATGAAGCATCCGCCGACAATCATGTATTCCTCAGTTTGGTTATGCCGGACCTGAAGGGCCATGCCAAATATGAGCAGCAGTTCGGCGATATGATCCGCATCGACGAGGACGTATTCTCAGGAGGCTGGGATCATACCAGCGGACGCCGCCAGAACTGGACTCCCAGCTGGTCGCAGTGGGCCAATCCGTTCCAGGGCTTCACCGGCTTCTCCGATATTTCGGGCCGCGGCTCGATGATTAATGACGGCGACTTCCTGCGCCTGAACACCTATATCGGCCAATATGCCGACAACGAGCGGAAGACGGCCTTGTCTCTGTTCACAATCGCTGGCTCTCCGATTACGATCGCCGACCAGTACGACACCATCGGGGATAACGCCAAATTTTATCAGAATCCCGAACTGATTGAATTGAACAAATCGGGATTTGTAGGCAAGCCGATTTACTATTCCGAAGAACATTACAAGAACAATGCCAGCCGTGACAGCGAGCGTTGGGCCGGGCAGCTGCCGGATGGAACGTGGGCCATTGCCCTGTTCAACCGCAGCGACGAATCCAAAGCGCTGTCTATGGATTTCACGAAGGAGCTTGGGCTGGCTGACGGAGCGTATGTCCGCGACATTTGGGAGCACCAAGACCTCGGATATAAAAAGGTCTACTCCAAAACCCTTGAACCGCATGATGCTATCGTGCTGAAACTGATTCCGAAGACGGCTTCCAAGTCTTATCAGGCTGAAGTGGCTGCGTATCAAGGCGGAGCGATCTTCGGCAATGATGCGGCGGGATACCAGGGCTTTGGCTACATCGCCGGGCTGGATAAAAAAGACGCCAAGCTGACCTTTGCCGTCAGTGTTCCACAGGACGGCGACTACCCGCTGAATGTCCGCTACGCAAATGGCAATGAAGCGGACAGCCTACTTGCGGTATCCGTGGAAAATGAGGCCGGCAGCACAGTCGATTCGGATACGGTTGCTTTCAAGAGTCTCGGCAAAGACAACTGGGATAAATGGAGCAGTGCGGAAAAGACGGTTTCGCTGAAAAAAGGAACGAATCTGATCACCTTGAAGCAGACGGAGGACAGTGCGGGTTCCGTTCACATCGACTCCATCTCGTTCAGTTCCGGAACCGGCCAATTGATTAACGGTGATTTCGAAATGGGCAATGAAACCGGATGGACAGTGGATACGCACGGCACCACGATATGGCATGGCGTGGATACCAATGATGCCTTTGCAGGCCGCAAGCAGTACCTGTATTCGCCGGATGCCGGAGGTAAAGCGACATCCCAGCAGAAGATTACCAGTCTGAAGAACGGGCATTATACCCTTTCCGCTATGGTTAAGCTGATGCCGCATACCGATCCGACGTTTGCTGGCGGAACGGCGAAAATGGTCATTTCGCAGCCGGGCAAAGATGATGTGGCCGTTAATATTACGCCAAGCCTCAAGGATGGAGTTCCATCAACAGGCAAGACGAAATGGGAATCAGGCGATTTTGAGTACAAGGAATTCAAGGCCGAAGCGGATATAACGGAGCAGGAAGCCACGGTCAAGTTCATCATTGAGGCGCCTAAGGCGGACACTTCCATGCAGATCGACAATGTGAAATTTACCTCCGAGGAAGTGGTGACTGAAGCTCCGGCGGTAGCCTTGTACAATCCGGGCTTTGACGAAGGCTTCACCGGCTGGAGCCGCACGAACATGACGCATCAGGCAATCGCCAAAGACGGGGATAACGCCTTCGCCAGAATCGGCGGAGCCAGCGCCTATTCCTCCGATATCTGGCAGTTCAGCAATGCGCCGACAGACGGCGTATATCAACTGTCGGTGAAGACCCGCAAGACCGGGGACTTTGACAAGGCCCAGGTGTATGTAAGCTATTCCGGCGGCACGAAGAAGCTCGATATTCCGGCCGGAGCGGAATTTACGGAGCTGAAGCTGCCGAATATTCAGCTGTCCATGAACGAAGTGGTCAAGGTCGGCGTGATTTCCGAGGGCAAAGCGGGAAGCTTGCTGGGTATCGACGACTTCAAGCTGCAGAAGGACAATGACCAGCAGTTTAAAGACGTTACATTCGTTAGCAGTCTGTCGGAAACCGATCCGTACCAGGTGTCCTCAGGCGGAACGGGGGTTGTGCTGAATTCGCAGGGCAGCGCGAAGGTGAAGCTTGAATTTGTAAAAGCTGATACGGCCAAGGTATGGATGGAGCCGACCGGAACTTTTGCGAAGAAGGACACTTTCGTTGTCGACAGCGAGCAGGGAACAGTGAAGCCTGCCATTAAGAATATGGAAGACGAAGGCTACATTCTGATACAGACCGATGCTTTGAGTGTGCGAGCTTACAAGTCGCCGTTCCGTCTGGCTTACTATGACGCTTCCAACACGAAGCTGCTGTCCGAACAAATTAGCGGCGAAGGCTTCGGGTACGATGGAGATACCGGCATATATAGCGAGATGTCCCTTGCGCCGGATGAACATATCTTCGGACTCGGCATGGACCGCGACGCGCAGTCGTTTGACCGCAGAGGCAAGAAGGTCGTTATGGACAATGCGATGACCGGAGGTTACGGCGGCAATACGTCCGACGTTTCCAGCCCCTTTTTTACCAGCACGAAGGGTTATGGCTTGTATTTCGATAATACGTTCGAGAAAGCGGCCTTTGATATGGGGGCGGCGGATGAGAGCAAATACAGCTTCAGCGCGCCGAACGGGGAAATGCTGTATTACTTCATCGCCGGCGAGAACAACGGTTCATTGAACAGTATTATGAAGAGTTTTGGGGGCCTGACCGGCACCGCTCCGATTCCGCCGATGTGGACGCTGGGATATATGCAGTCCAGATACGGTTACAGAAGCTGGAACGAAGTGGACGGCATCGTGGACACCTTCCGCGATAAGAATATCCCGCTCGACTCCATGGTGCTGGATGTGTACTGGGCTAAGAAGAATCATTATTTCGATATGACCTGGAACGACGATCCTGCGCAGGACTTTACGAGTCCAAAGGCAAACATGGATGAACTGAAGGGAAAAGGCGTCAACATCGTAACCATCGTCGATCCTTACATCCAGGTTACGGCTTCCAATTTTAAAGAGGGCGACAGCAAAGGCTATTTTGTCAAGGACGCTTCCGGCAAAACGGTCATGTATCCGGCTTGGTACGGCAAAGCGGGACTGATCGACTTCACCAATCCCGAAGCGGCCAAGTGGTACAGCTCCCAGGTGAAAAAGCTGCATGATGCCGGCGTAAAAGGCTACTGGATCGACCTTAACGAACCGGAGCAGCCAACCGATTCTGTGAGAGACCAGTTTGCCGCAGGCAGCGCGGCGGAAATTACCAACGTGTATGCACTGAATGAGGCAAAAGCTTTCTATGACGGCCAGCGCGGCTACACCGACGACCGGGTCTGGACGCTGGCAAGATCGGGCTTCACCGGCATTCAGCAGTATGGCACCACCGTCTGGAGCGGAGACATTGACTCCAGTTGGGCTTCTTTCTCGCATCAGCTGCAGCTCGGCTTAAGCGCGGCGGCATCGGGCATTTCGTATTTCACTAACGATACCGGCGGCTTTGTCGGCAAACCTACGCCGGAGCTATACACCCGCTGGATGCAGGCGGCTTCGCTGATGCCGATTTTCCGGTCCCATGTGGCTCTTGGCGACAATCCTACAGATCCGACCAATATCAGAGAGCCATGGGCATTCGGAGACGCAGCGGAAGCTTCGGTAACGAAAGCGATCAACCAGCGCTACCAACTGCTGCCGTACATCTACTCTACGGCTAAGCAGACGGCAGACGGCGAAACTTCGCTGATGAAGCCGCTCGTTATGGACTACGCGAACGACAGCAAGGTTTACAACATTCAGGATGAGTGGATGTTCGGCGGTTCTATTTTGGCTGCTCCTGTGCATCAGGAAAAAGCAACGGAAAGAACGATCTATCTGCCAAGCGGAACCTGGTATGACTGGAACTCTGAACAGCAGTATACCGGCGGGCAGGAAATCACGTACAGCGCGGACCTGAATACCATTCCGATGCTGGTGAAGGAAGGCGCCATCATTCCGACCAGAGACGCGCAGGACTTCTCCGAACAGACTCCGGCAAGCGAATTGACGCTCAAAGTGTATCCGTTAATCAGCCGAGAGACTTCGAAATTCACGCTCTACGAGGATGACGGCAAAACGTATGCTTACGAGAAAGGTCAATCATCGGCAACCGAGATCTCGGCAAATTCGCAGAATGACAAAGTAGCTCTGAATATCGCTGCAATAAAGGGCAGCTACACAGGAAAGGTCGACCAACGGGTTTGGTCTTCCGAGGTGAAAGTCGGAGCCGAAGGCAAGACGGTCTATTCCGTCAAACGAAACGGCCAAGAACTGGCGGAGGTTAGCTCCAAAAATGCTGTGAACGAAGGCCAGGATGTATGGTACTACGATGCGTCCGCCCGCAAGCTGTATGTCAGAACGGCGAAGGTTGCGACTTCGGAGGCTCAGCAAATTACAGCCGCGCTGACCGCGGACGGAACCTCAAACATCAAAGACGTGACGCTGGACGCCGCTATGCACCGCGCTGGCAGCGCCAAGGATGTGCAAATCACCGCTAATACGGCTAACGTCGCTGACGGAACGGCCGTCAAAGCAGTCTTGCTGAAAAACGCCCTGCCCTATGAGGGAGTTCCGGCTGCTTCTGGCTCCGTTGCAGGAGGCAAGGCCAGCCTAACTCTGCCGCTGCCAGCCACGCTTCCCGCAGGTCCGTACCAGATCCGCGTCGAAGCCGGGAGCGCATCGTATACGTTGGACTATACGGTACTGAAGAGAATGGAAGACAGCTTCAAGATGGAACCTTCATTTAATATGAATAAGCTTGAAGCCGGCAAATATCTGGACGCCAAGGTCAAAGTAACGAACGCCTTGTCCGAAGACAAGCAAGTGATGATCATTGCCGCGCTCTATGATACGAACGGCGGACTGAAGATGGTCAATCATGCTTACAGCTCCTCACTCGTCAAGGCAGGCCAGACCCTGCAGCTGAATGCGGGCTTCCAGCTTCCGTCCAGTGTTGCGGGATACAAGGTTAAGCTGATGGTCTGGGAAGGCGAGGATCTGATGAACACCACCATGATGCCGCTTGCCGGCGTAACCGAGCTCACCCCTTGAACCATTATATTAGATGAAGGAACCCGGCGGGAATGCACCGCCGGGGCTCCTTTTAGAAGGAGGCAAACCATGAAGAAGAGCATAACCGCGCTAATCCTAATTCTGCTCCTGTCTACGTTCTGGCAAGTAATGGTTACCGCTTCGGAGACCGTCTGGTTTACGGATGTCTCGGCAAGCGCGGATGCGTCCGCCAAGCAGGGGGCGGTAACGGGGAAAGTTGCGTCCGGAGCTGGGCAGCTGGTAACGCTGAAGGTGGTGGAACCCGGCGGACAATTTTTTCTGGACAGCGTAAAAAGCGGAGATGGCGGCGTGTTCACTTTTAAATGGAATATTTCCGCCGAGGGCAAGTACGAGGTTCAGCTCGGCGTAGAGAACAGCAGCACTCCTTATAAGACCAGCTTTACCTACGGACTGGCGCCGTCTCCGACCGGAGCACCGACTCCAACCCCGTCTCCATCAACGGGTCCGGGTCCGGGTTCGGGTTCGGGCGGCTCGGGTGCGGCGGCCTCGCAGGCGCCTTCTCCCTCTCCCGCCAATATCGTGCGGGTGACGGAGGATAAGCTCACTTTTAACGAAGTCTTAAAAGAGGCGACGTTCAATCTTGGAACAGGTGCGGAAGCGCACATTCCGGCCGCTCTGCTGGAAAAGCTTGCGCAAAACGGTACCGGCTTAAATTTGGCGGGTGAGGAATTTACGCTTAAGCTGAGTGTTCAGACGCTCCGCGACCTGCTGGGCAAGGCATCCAAGGCGGGCGGCGGTGAAGTGGCTGTAAGTATCAACAAGGTGGCCGCTGCCGACATGAAATCGCTGCTGGAGCTTGCCAAGCAGCACAATTATGCAGAGCTCAAGCCAGGAAGTGATCTATACGAATTTGAGATGAAGCTGATCACAAGCGGCGGAGCCGAAACGGCGATCTCCGCATTTGATCATCCGGTCACACTCCAGCTTAAGGCAAACGGGCTTATCGCGTCCAAACTGGCTGGAATCTATTATATCTCTGATGCAGGGGAGCTTGAGTATACCGGCAGCCTGTCTGCAGGAGGTTGGCTCAGCGGCAAAATGAATCATTTCAGCAAATACACAGTACTGGAATACCGCAGGACGTTCACGGATGTTCCTGCCGGAAACTGGGCATATGACGCCGTTACGGAAATGGCGGCGAAGCACATTGTGGAAGGAATAAGCTTGAAGGAATTCGCGCCTGCACGCAAGGTGACGCGCGCCGAATTCGCGGCGCTGCTGGTGCGCGCGCTCGGACTGAGCGGAGGAAGCGCGTCGTTCACGGACGTCCCGGCAGGCAAGTGGTATGCGGATGAGGTGGTGGCAGCCCACCAGGCCGGAATCGTCAAAGGCCTCGGCGCAGCTTCCTTTAAGCCGGAGCAAACGATCAGCCGCGAAGAGATGGCGGCAATGCTCGTCAGAGCCTGGAGCGTCCTTCAGCCGCAGGCCCAGACCGAAAGCGCGGCGCCGCCGGTCTTTAAGGACCAAGCGGCAATCAGCGTTTGGGCGCGGGATGCCGCAAGCAAGGCGGCGGGACTTGGCCTGATGAAAGGCAGAAGCGCGGCGGCGTTCGTCCCGCAGGGAACGACAACCCGGGCGGAAGCGGCTCAGGCGATTGCGAATTTGCTGAATGCCGGGAATTGATACCGGCTCTGAATAAGAAAGATGCCCCATGCGATCAGCCGGGGCATCTTTTGTTGCTTGCAGCAGCGGGAACATACCCGCTTTCATGCCGCCAAAATAAACTTGTAGTTAATCATAAAGACGATCAAGGCCACGGATACAAGCGAGAAGGCGATACAGCCTGCGCCCAGCGCTCTCCGTCCATCTTTAATGAAGAATTTGACACCGAGCCCGCAGACCAGCAGCGTAGTTGCAGCCAGTACGACGGACGAGCCGACCATAGCGAACCAGTACAATACCTCAAAGAATTGAGCCATCGTAAAGCCTCCCTCTCACGTGTCCGAATAGATACTTTAAATATAAGCCATCGAGGCTCCTTTGGAAAGCGGTTACTTTTGCCGCCTTATTGGTCGACCCCCGCTCGATGGCCGTCCCCCGCTCGATGGCCATCCCCGCCCGATGGCCATCCCCCCGCCCCATGTCCGCAACTCGCCGCAGAAATATGTCGTATTACAGCGGCGGCTCAGGCGACATATTTCCCGCCTTTTCTCCGGCAGATGCCAGCGGCTCGGATGCTGTCGGATTTCGCAGGCTGTTCTCCCGGTCCTCGTGGCATCCGCCGCGGCATAGCCGCCCCTTTTTACACAGCTGCCTTCAGCTAAGGACAATCATACAGGAGGTAAAAGTAGTATTTGAGTACAGTATAGCAGGCTTTGAGAAAGGAGAGAGGGGCAAATGGCGGGAAGACAACTGGCCAGCAAATGGCGGAAGACTGAAGCGCTGCTCAGCGACAGCCGGATTTCCGGTTATATACCGAAAACGATGCCTTATAGTAATACCGCTCTGCATTCCATGCTTCAACGGTACGGCAATGTGGTGATCAAGCCGATTGTCGGCGGCGGGGGCTATGGCGTCATCAAAGTGTTCCGGGACGGCAGGGGGTATGGTTTTACCTATATGGACAGAACCAGAATATACCGGGACTATTCCAGCATGGCGGGGGCGCTGAAGAGAGTCAGGGTCAAGCGCAGCTATTTAATCCAGCAGGGCATATCGCTTGCCAGAATAGCCGGACGTCCTATCGATTACCGGGTCAAGGTCGTGAAGAACGGGGAGCACTGGGAGTTTCGTTCCATGGTTGGCCGATTGGCCAGACCCGGACTGTTCGTGACCAACCTATGCAAGGGAGGCACTATGCTGACCTGCCGGGAAGGGCTGAGAAGATCGCTTCCGCGGATTAAGATATCCGCCAAAAGAACGGAGATGCGCAATCTCACCATAACGTGTATTGGAGTGCTGGAGCGCCATTTTCCGGGAATCGGTGAACTCGGCTTCGATTATGCGGTAGACCGCTCGGGTAGAATCTGGATTCTGGAAGTGAACACAAGACCGCAATAATTTACGTAACGGGAAAAAATGGCGATAATAGTTCTTTCCGAATAGGGAAGAGAGACCGATTTTTAAGAATAGCTATAGCAAAAATGAATTTTTTTTATTATACTACCAAAGGCGAATCCTGTGTATAACTCTTATCCCCATTGTCCACCGCATTTTTCCAGCATTTATTACCTTTACCCACATATTATGCACAGGATTTCCACATTAGGCTGTGGATATTAAGAACACTTGTTCGAAAATTGATAGTTTGATATGATAGAGAAGAGCCAAATAAAGGAAAGGTAGGTGAACGTTGTGGTTGAATTATCGGATGAGATGTTGTTGGACTCTTATCACAAAGCCATAGAACTTCAACTGGAGCATGATTTTATCGCTCTGTTATTAGTTGAAATTCTCAAACGGAACTTACACTCTCCAGAGCATGCGGTACTTCAATAATGACTTCAGAATGATTAATGAAGCCCTACATAAAACTAAACCGCTACTAGAATTTAAATAGGGTATCCTTACGAGCTGTGATTAACTTCAACCCGTTAGGATACCCTTTTTATTTAACCTAACCCCACAATATGCAGCTTTGGCTCAGAAACCTCCTCAGGAGCTTTGCGGGGACTCCGAGAACAATATTATTAAGACGGTTGATCTTGCAGCTTCAGACTGCTGCTATGGCCCGGAGACAGCTTCGCTTCGGGATCAATGTAGATCTTGGCATTGTTGATGGCGGTCGGCGCCTCTCCAAAGCCTACGGCGATTAGCTTCAGCTTGCCAGGGTAAGTGGTAATATCGCCGGCAGCAAAAATGCCGGGGATGCTGGTCTCCATGCGGGAATCGACGACAACGGAACTGCCTTCAATTTGGATGCCCCAATCAGAGATTGGGCCGAGCGAGGAGAAGAAGCCGAAGTTAACGATTACACTGTCCACTTCAATATCCTGGGTCTCCTTTGTCTTGACATTGGAGAGCGTCACCTTGTTGATAAATTCATCTCCGTGCAGCGCTGAAATCTCAGTAGGGGTAATAACCTTGACCTTAGAGTTCATCAGATTCTCCACGCTATGCTCGTGGGCGCGGAACTTGTCGCGGCGGTGGATCAAAGTGACCTCAGCAGCGATAGGTTCAAGCATAAGCGCCCAGTCGACCGCGGAATCGCCGCCGCCGGTGATCAGTACTTTTTTATCTTTAAACGCATTCAAATCGCTTACAAAATAATGCAGGTTGGCTTTTTCGAAGCGTTCAGCTCCGGGAAGATCCAGACGCCGTGGTTCAAAGGCGCCAACGCCTGCCGTGATGATGATGGCTTTGGCGTGGTATTCCGCTTTATCGGTCGTAACGGCGAAATGGCGTTCGCCCCGTTTTTCAACGGAAATCACTTTCTCCTCCAGGCGGATATCACTCTGGAACAGAGCCATTTGCCGGGAAAGATTGTCTACGAGCTCTTGTGCCGTGATTTTTGGGAATCCTGCTACATCATAGATATATTTTTCGGGATAAAGTGCAGCAAGCTGCCCGCCCAGTTGGGGCATGTTCTCTATCAGAGTTACGGACGCCTGGCGCATTCCGCCGTAGAAAGCGGCGAACATGCCTGCCGGACCACCGCCTATGATGAGAAGGTCGCTCATAGGAGCGCCAAGTTGCTGGGAAGTCACAGAATCTTACACCTCCAAGTTGATATATTCAAAATGCCATACTACCCCATTATAAACATTGCGGGACCGCACTGCAAAGTGTCAGCTTTAAATAATTGGAGGAGCATGAGCCAGCAAACATGATAATAATTGCTATTTGCTTAAATACAAGGTAAGGATTACAATGTATATGATTATTTTCGGTTTATTTTAAGTTTTACTGGAATTTATTCCAATCTCTTGTGTATAATTTCACAAAAAACTTTATTTATTCAGACACTTTAAATCAGATTCGCCTGTTGGAAGGAGCCGGAAAATGAACAGTATTCCTAAAATCGTAATTCTAGGCGCTGGATATGGAGGTATACTAACCGCACAACGTCTGCAAAAGGCCTTAAATTACAACGAGGCGGATGTTACGCTTGTCAATCGCCATGAGTATCACTACTTCACTACGCATTTGCATATGCCTGCCGCGGGAACGGACAGCATCGACCATTCGCGCGTAGCCATTTCCAAGCTGATCGATGAATTCAAGATCGACCTTGTCAAGTCGTCGGTGCAAGAAATTCGCACCCAGCAGAAAAAGGTCATTCTGGAGGACGGAACGCTGTCCTACGACTATCTTGTTATCTCACTGGGCGGAGAGCCGGAGACGTTCGGCATTCCAGGGCTCGACAAGTATGCCCTGACGATCCGCAGCATCAACGCCGTTCGTCTGATCCGTGAGCATATCGAATATCAGTTTGCCAAGTATAAGAACGAGAATAACCCGCAGGAGCATATCAATTTCGTTATCGGCGGCGCTGGGTTCAGCGGCATTGAGTTCGTGGCCGAGCTGGCGGACCGGATGCCGGAACTGTGCAAGGAATACGACGTGGACCCTAGCCTGGTCAACATTTACAATGTGGAGGCCGCTCCGACGGCTCTGCCCGGCTTTGCTCCCGAGCTTGTCGAGCATGCTATAAATGTGCTTACAAAGAAAGGCGTAACCTTCAAAATCGGTGTAGCCATCAAGGAATGTATGCCAAGTGGCGTTCTGCTCGCGACGGGCGAAGAAATCAAGGCATCGACAATTGTCTGGACGGGGGGCATCCGCGGCAACCGTCTGATCGAAGCTGCGGGCTTTGAAGCGATGCGCGGCCGTGTCAAAGTGGACGAGTTCCTGCACGCTCCGGGTCATGACAATATCTTCATCATCGGAGACGGTTCGCTTATGATCGGACCTGAGGGCCGTCCTTACCCTCCAACGGCGCAAATCGCCATGCAGCAGGGCGAGTGCTGTGCCCATAATCTGGTGGCGGCGATCCGAAATAAGCAGCCGAAGAAATTCGCATTCAGCAATAAAGGAACGGTCGCTTCGCTCGGCAGGGGCCAGGGAATCGCCGTAGTCGGCGACAAGAAATACAAGGGCTGGATAGCCGCCCAGCTGAAAAAAGTCGTGGACATGCGCTACCTCTTTATTATCGGCGGCATTCCGCTCGTTCTGAAGAAAGGCAAGTTCCTATAGAATGCGGCACTGCAGCGTGCAAGTGCGGGGGCTGCTGACGCGGGACGAACTGGATCGTTACAACGGCTTGATGGAGGTCGGCTCCTATCTCGAGGATCAAAGCAGACATGATCTGGCCTATACCGTCCAGAAAGAAGTCGACCTGCTCATTCTGCCTGCGATTGAGCGGCTGAAGGAGAAGAGCCGGGACCGTGACCGGGCGACCGAGGATTACCTGAAGAGCCTGAGGGACGGGGAAGATGATGGAGAGTCTTCGGAAGGATAAATGATATGACAAAGGGTATGCCCTGGCGTTATACACGCTGCGGAGCACACCCTTTTTAATTACACTTTTAGCATTTCCTCAAAAGATTCGGAAGTCAGCAGGTTGCCGATATAGAACGATCCGAATTCGCCGTAGCGGGCGCTGACCTCGTCAAACCTCATCTCGTAGACGAGCTTCTTGAACTGCAGCGCGTCCTCTGCGAACAGAGTTACGCCCCATTCCCAATCGTCGAAGCCGACGGAGCCGGTAATGATCTGCTTAACATTGCCGGCGTAACCGCGACCGATCAGCCCGTGCGAGTACATCAGCTCCTTGCGCTTGGCCATATCGAGCATATACCAGTTATCGGCCAGCTCCCGCTTCTTGTTCATCGGGTAGAAGCAGATATGCCGGGCTTTCGGCAGAACCGGCTTTAAGCGGGCGGCGATATGCGGATTCTGCATCGGGTCTTCTCCGCTTTCTCCGCCGGAGTTATAATTGCTCAGCTCCACAATGCTGACATAGGAGTAAGCCTTGGTTGTAAAGGGGGCAAAAGCGGTCTTGTTGAAGGCTGCCTCAAGCTTGTTCAGGTCCTCCAGGCTTTCACGCAGGTGCATCATTACGAAATCGGCCTTCTGTCCCACGATCGAATACCAGGCTGAGCTGCCCAGGTTCGCCTCCTCGACACCGGCCCATTCTGCTATAAATGCATTCAGTTCATCCAGAGCCACAGCGCGTTCCTCATCATCGGCCGCCGTCCAGGCGGTCCAATTCAGAGAGCGGAAGTCATGGAGAGCATACCATCCTTCCAGCGTCAAAGCGGCTTCACTCATGTGATCACTCCTCCAATGGTTGTCCTTCTAAGCATTGTAGCGCAAGCTTGCGGTGAAGAGCAAACACTGCCGTCGGCTCAGTCACGGAAATTCATTGCTTCGTCACCTTTTTTCTAGTAAACTGACTACGGGTTGATGCTTTATGTGAGGTTCTTTATAGAGAGGGGAAGTGAGTCGGGTGGGATTTATTCCTGTGTTTGTGCTCGCCGTTCTGTTCTTTGTAATGATGTTTGGTATCGGCTTTATCCTCAATATGTTAATGAAAACCACATGGTTTCCCGCTTATTTATTCGTGCTCGTCATGTTGCCGGTGGTGGTGTATTCCATCTGGGACCGTTCTTCCGTGACGCTGTGGGAGCATCTGTCTTCCTTTCATCCGGTGGACTATTTGACCGGCGCCGCCGGCTTGGCCGGAGCGGTGCTAAGCGGCTGGACGATCCGGCGTCTGCGGCTGGGCGGATATAAAATGTTCTGACGAATAAGGTATGATGAGAAAGCGCAGCGGCCGCTTTCCCGTATTCTGCGGGAGCGGCCGTTTTAGGTTGGATTTTCATCTTTTTTTCTAAAAAATCCGCATGTGTCAGGATGACGAGGACCGGCTGCGAACGAGCGGGAGAAAGCGTCTGTTTTGGGCTTTTTTCAACATTTATAGACAGTCGATTTATGATAGAATAGAACTCTACTTGAAAGAGAAACCGTCTTGAATTCGCGAAAAGGAGGAGGTATCCGAAGATGCATATCAGTCATTTACATCATTTCACCGAACATCATCGGTACTGCGTTTCCCGCGAATTCGGTCTAAGTCCCGTAGACGAGCGTATGCTGAGTTCTATCTACCAGCCTATGGTCGGCGCTTTTGCCATAAGCCTGTACCGTTTGCTCTTCTCGCATGTTCCTGCGGAGAATATCGGCTACTCGGCTGCGGAACCGCAGCGCCGCTTGTTTCTGACGCTGGGGATTGAACCAAATGAGAAAGGCCGCAGATCGCTGATTGAACAGGCTTCCCGGCTCGAGGCAGTCGGTCTGCTTCAGACCAGCCGTATCTTTATACCGGAAACCGACGATTATTTGTACGAGTACGAAATGCTGCCGCCGCTGTCTCCATCAGACTTCTTTGCCACCCAGCATTTAACGCTGCTGCTGCGCGATAAGGTAGGTAAATTCGCCGTATTGTCGCTTAGGGAGCAGTTCTGGAGCCGGGAACCGGAGGAGTGGAGCCGGAGCGCCGTAGGCAAGGAAAATATATCACGGCCGTTCTATGATATTTTTGAGCTGAACACGCATGTCATCGATTATGAGCTGGAGCAGGCGCTGACCGAGGTGGCCGCTGTCCGCCAGCCAGTGAAGAGCGCCGAGGGCAAGCTTGCGATCGGTTACAGCGACATTATTCTGCGCTTTCCGCGGGAATCGGTCAACCGGGCGCATGTCGAGAAGCTGCGTTTTGATTTTGATCAGATGGGCGTCATCAATTATGTGGCCCATAAATACAAGCTCGGCGCGCAGGATATGTGCCGGCTGCTTGATGAGGACGGTATTTTTTCTCCGGATGGCGAGCTTGTGCTTGATGAGCTTCAACACAGGGCCAACCAGCATTTCCGGCAACATATGAAGCGGCAGGAGCAGCGGGAAGTATCGGCCGCCAAGGTCGTAGCTATCAGAGCCGCGGAACAGGGAGATGGAGCGATCATACCCGATGAGCAGCCTGTTGAAATGGAATATTATGTGGAGGTTCCTCCACAGTTCCTGTCCAAATGCGATATTCACCAATATAATATGATGCTGCGCAACGAGCCGTATACCCGGCTGCTTCAGACTTTTTTTCCGGGCGCGGTGCCGGGGCAGCTGATGGATATTTTCGAGAAGATTGATTTGAATTACAAGCTTCCCGGCGAAGTGATCAACGTGCTGATCCACTACCTGATGACGCTGGTTGCCTCGGGAGGAGAACAGCGGATCAACCGTAATTTCGTGGAGGCCATTGCTTCCAATATGCTGGTTAAGCAGGTCAACAGCTATGAGAAGGCGGTACGCTACATACGCGATCAATCCAAGGTAAAAGGAAAAGGAGCCTCCGGCGCGCCGGGGACGCGTTCGCGTTCCTATGCCAAAAGGGGCGGGACTTCCGGCAAACCCGAAATCCAGATTGCGGTGGATGACGGACAATCGGGAGCCGTGAGTGAAGAAGAATTTGCGGCAATGATGCAGATGGCGGCCGATATCAAGGCCAGCAAGAAAAAAGGAGCGGCGGAATCGCCGTAGGAAAGTGAGGTGTTAAGAGTGGAGTCGATGGGCGAAGTGCTTCGTTCGATGAATAATCCCGCTCTGCGCCTGCGTTCGAGGGATTTGGAGCATGAACTGCTGAACCATCCGCTCGTGCTTCGGCTTCGCACCGAGCATCCCGAACTGGAAGAATCCAGGCTCAGGCTTCATTTAAGCCGCCTGTATCAATATGTGGAGGAAGCCCGCAGTTGTGCGAATTGCCCCGGCCTGGAGCGGTGCCCCAATGATTTTCAGGGCCATTACAGCAAGCTGACGGTGGAGAGCATCGGCGGGTTCCCTGATTTGTATGAGCGCAAGACCGCATGTGCGCTGCAAGTTGCCAGAGACAATCAGGAACGGATTCGCAAACGGATTCGCAGTTTTTATGTGGATGATCGTGTGCTGAACGAAGGCTATGACGAGATTGAGATTATGGGCAAAGATCCCCGGCGCGCTCCGGCGGTGAGCCGGCTGTTCCAATATATCAAGAGCACGAAAGAGACGGGGCTGTCTGCACGCGGGCTGTATCTGTACGGCTCCTTCGGCACCGGCAAGACGTTTCTGATGTGCTATCTGCTGCATGAGCTGGCGATTGCCGGATTCAGCGGCGTTATCGTGTACATGCCTGATTTTGTCGAGGAACTTAAAGCGATCATGATGGATGGCCAAAAGCTGAAGGAAACCGTCGATACCATGAAAGAATGCGATCTGCTTATTTTTGACGATATCGGAGCGGAGAATTTGAACCCCTGGGCGCGCGACCATGTGCTCGGACCGATACTCAATTACCGGATGAACCGCAAGCCGACGTTTTATACGTCGAACTATCCGCTGGATGGGCTGGAGAAGCATCTGAGCTTCACCAGCAAGGATGGCGAGGAAGTCTACAAGGGACAGCGGCTGATGAACCGGATTTCGCCGTATGTGGATGTGGTGCAGCTGGTAGGGGAGAATCAGCGGGTGGAGCGGGACCCCTCCTAAATCAGTGGGCGGCCCCTCCTAAATCCTCCCCAATGGGGAGGACCCCAAGGGCTGGCCCTCTGGACACCCGAAATTTTGCAGGGGAGCGGCGTAGGCGGTAGGGAGTTGCTGTTGCGCGTGGAGCGGTCCCTATTCGGCTCCCGCCCTGACGGGCGGCGGCCGAAGGACCTTTCATGCGATGGAGCGGCGGACTGTGCACCAAGCGAGAGAGTGCCCGCTGTCCCTGCGGGATGCGCTTTACGTTAGCGTGGGGATGGCGGATTGTGCATCAAGCGAGAGAGTGCCCGCTGTCCCTGCGGGATGCGCTTTACGTTAGCGGGGGGGATGGCGGATTGTGAATAAAGCGAGAGAGTGCCCGCTGTCCCTGCGGGATGCGCTTTACGTTAGCGGGGGGATGGCGGATTGTGCATCAAGCGAGAGAGTGCCCGCTGCCCCTAACGGGATGCGCTCTACGTTTGCGAGGACAACAAGAAACGGCAGGCCCGGTAACCCGGGACTGCCGTTTTTTTACTCCGATATTAGGAACTTGATGATGACCATGCCGAAAAATACGACCGCCATAAAGGTAGTCATTCCGAAAAAGCCGTTCATCAAATCGCCAAGGTCATTGCGGGGCTCTTCATTTACATGCTCCCGCGGGTCGTGTTTCCGCACATTGACATCCATAGTTTGACCTCCTCGCAGAAATGGCCAATCTTTTTGATTGCAGGAGTATGAATTAAGTCATTGACATATAATGCGCTTTCTTTAAGTATACCCAAATCCCCGGCAGGTTGTAAAGATACTCCAAGATTGTCCTTATGATATGGGAGGACCGCATGGCGAAGCGGCGAATGTATTCGGATGGCCTTGATTTTTCTGAAAGAGAGGGAGGATTCGGCGGCACACGCCAAAAATGTGAATATTCTTCGTGACCAGCCGGGAATTACGCTTACTGGATTCGCAAGCGATGCCGGGATGGGAATCTTAAAAGCGGGCATAGGGGTAGACCGCAGCAAGATAACGGAGAAGCAGCTGGAAGCTGATGTAATGTCGCTTTTGACTGGTGCAGCCTCGTTTGTGAATAAAAAGAGCCGATGAAGCCGCTCTATCCGTTTCACTTGGTTATTGAGGAAATAGGAAGTTCCATCGAATCCATTCTCGCCGATAAGCCCGCGGGCTCGGGAGTTATTCATTGGCAATCCGTACCCTGAATCCGAAGATTAATGTGACATTTCACATATGCTAGACAAATATGTTATAATGAGAATGAGTCGATAAATAGTAATCTGGTTACCATATTACATGAATGCATTTAATATTGCTGGGTCTTACGAAGCAGGCTTCAATTGAAGCTTTTTCTCTTCGCAAAACTGATGTATAGGCAAGCGGAATAATCCGCTATGCAGAAACCATCATATATTACGAAGCGAGTTCTACTTCGCAAAACCCCTTTAAGGAGGAACATTATCATGGCAATTGTTAACGTGTCTGACCAATCCTTTAACAATGAGGTTCAAGGTCAGGGTACTGTTGTAGTAGACTTCTGGGCACCTTGGTGCGGTCCTTGCAAAATGCTTGCTCCGATTCTGGATGAATTGTCCACCGAGCTTGGAGACGGCGTGAAGATCGCGAAATTGAACGTGGATGAAAATCCGGAAACGGCTTCCCGTTTCGGCGTTATGAGTATTCCGACTTTGATCTTCTTTAAAGACGGCCAGCCTGTCGATAAAGTGGTCGGTCTGAACTCTAAAGAATCGCTGAAAAACATCGTAGCCAAACATCAATAATTTTAATACCGCATTGTCCGGGCCTTTGGCCCTGCCCAGCGCCTTCGGTTCAAACCGGAGGCGCTTTGTGCGCTATGATAAGCGATCCCGAAGGGAGAGCGGTGCTCGCACGCATAGGTCACCAATCCGCCGAAGCACGAAGTAAAGCGAATCCCGTAGGGAGAGCGGGTCCCTGCACGCAGTACCAGGCGCCGTATGAAAGGTCCAGAGGCCGCCGCCCGTCAGGGCGGGGCAGAAGGACCGCTTGATTCAAACCAGGTCACCACCCCAGGCTCAGCGCCGC
Source organism: Paenibacillus sophorae (assembly GCF_018966525.1). Classification (NCBI taxonomy): domain Bacteria; kingdom Bacillati; phylum Bacillota; class Bacilli; order Caryophanales; family Paenibacillaceae; genus Paenibacillus; species Paenibacillus sophorae. Next base: position 5,378,956 of record NZ_CP076607.1, on the reverse strand, counting down.
TCATTCGCCCATTTCCGGGTGTCCAGAGGGCGGAGCCCTTGGGGTCCTCCCCATTGGGGAGGATTTAGGAGGGGCGCCCACGGATTTTAGGAGGGGAGAACCACATGGACTACATGGACAACATCAGGGGCAAGCTGGCGCTGCTGCCGGACCTGCCCGGATGCTATCTGATGAAGAACGAAGAAGGCACGATCATCTATGTAGGAAAAGCGAAGGTGCTGAAGAACCGGGTCCGCTCCTATTTTACGGGCAGCCATGACGGTAAGACCCAGCGGCTCGTTGCGGATATCCGCGATTTTGAATATATTGTCACGGCCAGCAACATGGAAGCGCTCATTCTGGAGTGCAACCTGATCAAAAAGCATATGCCGCGCTACAACGTGCAGCTCAAGGACGACAAGACCTTCCCCTACATCAAAATTACGAATGAACGGCATCCGCGCCTTGAAGTGACGCGCCGGGTGCTCAAAGATAAGGCGAAATATTTCGGACCATATCCGAACGCCTACGCGGCCCAACAGACGAAGAAGCTGCTTGACCGGATGTATCCGCTGCGCAAATGCGGAGCGATGCCGAAGGAGGTATGCCTGTATTACCATATGGGCCAGTGCCTCGCCCCGTGCGAGAAGGAAGTGTCCAAATCCGACTACGAAGAGATTACTCAGAGCATTTCAACCTTTCTGGGCGGTGGGCATGAAGCGGTCAAGAAGGATCTTCAGCAAAAGATGCAGGAGGCTGCGGAGGAGCTTTATTTTGAACGGGCCAAGGAACTAAGGGATCAAATCAACTATATCGAAGCTCTGATGGAGAAGCAGAACATCAACACGCCGGACACAAAGGACCGCGACGTATTTGGCTATGCCGTGGATAAAGGCTGGATGTGCGTGCAGATTCTCTATATGAGACAGGGAAAAATGATTCAGCGCCACTCGTCCAGCTTTCCGTTCTACGGAGAAGCTTTCAGTGACTTCATGTCGTATGTGACGCAGTATTACAGCGAAAATCCGGCGCTGCCGCAGGAGATTTTGTTGCCTGAACCGCTGCTTATGGAAGGCTCGGCAACGGTGCTTCCGCCGGAGCCTGCGGACGCCAGAGCCGTGTCACTGGACGGTCCCGCTGCTGCGGAGAGCGAAGAAGCAGCAGCCGGCGCTTTTGGCGGGGCTGCTGTGAGTGCTGCCGATACCGCAGCTTACGGCAGCGGACCGGCCTTTGCCGTGGCCGAAGAAGACCTGGCAGGGGAAGAGGAAACGCCGGAGGAGACAGCGGCAGAGACGGCGCAGCGCGCCGCCGCAGCAGTGGAAGCTGCCGCTGCCGGCGTGGTGGATGCCGCAGGCGGGGCGGCGGCGCTGCAGCAGTGGCTGGGCATCAAGGTCATGGTGCCGCGGCGCGGACTCAAGAAGCAGATGGTCCGCATGGCCTGCGAGAACGGACGCGTGGCGCTCGAAGAGAAGTTCCGCCTGATCGAGCGGGATGAAGAGCGGACCTCCGGCGCGGCCCTTGGCCTCGGGCAGAGCCTTGGGCTGGAGAGTCTCAGCCGGATTGAGGCGTTCGACAACTCGAACATCCAGGGGGCGAATCCCGTATCGGCCATGGTCGTGTTCATTGACGGCAAGCCGGCGAAGAAGGAGTACCGCAAATACAAGGTGCGTACCGTGCAAGGGCCTGACGACTATGAGACCATGCGCGAGGTGATCCGCCGCCGCTATGAGCGGGTGCTGAAAGAGGATCTGCCGCAGCCGGACCTGATCGTCGTGGACGGCGGCAGAGGCCAGATTTCCGCAGCAGTCGATATTCTGGAGAACGAGCTGGGCCTGTTCATCCCGGTCTGCGGCCTCGTCAAAGACGCCAAGCACAAGACCGCGGAGCTGCTGGTCGGCGACCCGCCGGAGCCGGTTCATCTCGCTCGGGACAGCGAGGAGTTTTATCTGCTCCAGCGCATCCAAGATGAGGTGCACCGCTTCGCGATAACTTTCCACCGCGAGCAGCGCGGCAAGTCGATGGTCACATCGCGGCTTGACGCCATCCCGGGAATCGGCGAGAAACGGCGGAAGCTGCTGCTCAAGCATTTCGGGTCGCTCAAGAAAATCAAAGAAGCGACGGTAGAGGATTTCCGCCCTTTGTCCATTGGCGACAAGCTCGCCCGGCAGATTCTAGAGGCGCTAAAAGACGAAGAAAAGGTATAGGCGGCGGTTGATTGACGAAAGGTATTTTCCACTTATTACAGATCATAAGCACCCAAGCTTAAATGTCTTCTATCTAAAATAAACAGCCCGAGAGCGGATGCTCCCGGGCTGTTGCCTTATTATCTGTATGTGAGCCAACGCCCGTCAAGGGGGAAGGCCGCCTGATTCGGTGTAATTCTCAAGCGTCCATGCAGTTAAACCATATGCTCCGGTTGCGGATTCGGACCAGGCTCCGGTCCAGGGTCCGGGGACTGCGGCTTAATCTCCTTACCCGGCGGATTGAACAGATATACAATGTAGCCGACGAGAAGCGGTATAACAATCGTAATGACACCGGCGATCACATTCACCGGCTCGCGCATGAAGATCAGGGTAATGCCCATCAGAAGGCTGTCGAACACGACATGGCTGAACATGACGGCGATAAAGCCGTACCGCAGAAAAATATAACTGAACAGCAGGCCGATCACCGTCAGCTCGATCGGGCGGGAACTGATCGGATAGATCGGATAGAGGGTATGTCCGAACGCCCAGACAAGGGTCGTGATCAGACTGGCGAGCAGGGTGCTGCGCACGATTTTTTTCAGCATCCGGATACCGAACAGGCGATAGACCGCTTCCTCGGAAAGTCCGGCCAGCCAGGCCACGATCGGCAGCAGCCAGGCATAGCGCATATTGTAGGGCGACTGGGAGGCATCCGTCGTCGACCAGTTGTGCAGCGTGTACTGCAAAATAATGAACATCAGCGTCTGCACGCCAAGCAGCACGAACGCCCAAATATATCCGGCATATACGCTGTCCATGAGGTATCTGCCGTAGCCCGGCTCTTTTGACCGGGGCCAGGGGTTCAGCCCTTCTTCTTTCCGCCACAGGCCGTTTCCGCCGACCAGCGAGAAGTAGAGCAGCGCGGACATCAGCAGACTGTACAACGTATAAATGATAAACATGACGATGGTCGTGATCCGGTCAACCGTGGCTGTGCCGGTCGTTTCGGGCAGCATATTGTAGGTGCTGATCATCATAATGGCAAAATGGGCGATACTTAAAAAGAGACCGCGCGCAAAAGAAGTGTGCTTCCGGCGGAGAATACTGTAGATTAACGCCAGAACGCCGAGCGCGAAGGTAGGCAGCCCGTAACCGAACAGTGTAAAACGCGTGGCGCTCGACACTTGCGATTTTACATAGTCGGTATGCCATTCCGGCGCGGAAAATCCGGGCTTGAAGAGCGATACCTCCCCTGCGGTAAACTTGAAAGCATAACGTAGCGGGACTTCCCCGACTTTGACCGAGCTGTCGGTATAGATCAGGCCGTAGCTGCCGGTTGAAGAAGAATTCCGTTCCAGCCGCGAAGGGTCGGCTCCCCACTTATTCAACCATGGTGCTGCAAGCTGTTCCTTCTCCTGCGGGGTTAGCGAAGCGTCGCTGACGATGTCTTCGCTGTCATCTTTGCCGGTTAGGACAGCTTCCGTCTCGTTCGCTTGCTTTCCGGCTCCCGCAGGGACGCGGGTGAAGCCGGCCGTCTCGCCGGTATACATATTCAGATCGACCGCCAGATTTGCCCATTTATCCTCCTGGGAATCAAGGGAAGCATGGAACGTATCGAAAGGATAACGGCGGTCCAACTTTCTTTTGCTGTAATCCTCCAGTAGGCTTTTTCGGGACATGTATCCGTAAAAAGAGGAATCCGACTTATAAGTGACGATCCAATGGTCGCCGGGTTCCGGTATGTATCCAAGCTGTTCTGCTGCAAAGCGGACCGCCTTCTCGCGGGCTTCCGATTTACTGATCGCCGGCTCGCTGCCGGGACCGCCTTGGGTAAGTGAGGGGACGATCTGGAATATGACAAACAAAATCAGACCGATGAGGCCTGCGAGAACAAGTCTTTTGGAGATGGGCCGCTGATGCAAGGGTTGGCCGACGGGATTCATGAAACGCCTCCTTGGATATATGATTTCTAAAACCGATTAACTATCTTAAAATATCACAGCCGGGATGCGAAAAGCCATTTTTTAGGGCATAAACGGTGAAATCCGCTGAAAAAAACGGTGAAATTGCAAACTAAATTTGATACTATCGCCTAAGAACAATGTATGAAGGAAAAATGCATTTTATGGATGGGGTGACGGAAATGGCTTCACAAACATCAAAGGTTTCCGAGTATCGCTGGCTGAAGCTGTCTCCGCCCCAAATATTGGTGATCGGCTTTGCCGTCATCATATTGATCGGCGCCCTTCTGCTCATGCTGCCGGTCTCGCTGGCCCCGGGGAATCACATCACGTTCCTGGATGCGGTATTTACGTCCACATCGGCTACCTGTGTTACCGGATTGGTCGTTCATGATACGGGCACGTTCTTCTCGGCCTTCGGACAGGTTGTCCTTATGCTGCTGATCCAGGTCGGCGGTCTGGGCTTCATGTCGATGGCGACCTTGTTCGCTCTGGTGTTCCGGCGGCGCATCTCCCTGCGGGAGCGGCTGGTGCTGCAGGAAGCGATGAATCAGAGCACTATGGAAGGCATCGTCCGGCTGATCCGCAGCGTCCTGATCTATTCGCTGGTCATCGAAGCCTGCGGCGCGCTGCTCCTTACGATCCGCTGGGCTTTTGATATGCCGCTGGGACGCGCCGCTTTCTTCGGCGTATTCCATGCTGTCTCGATGTTTAACAACGCAGGCTTCGATCTGTTCGGCGGGTATCGCAGTCTGACCGGCTATGCCGACGACCCGGTTGTGAATATAGTGGTCATGTTTCTGATCGTCTCCGGCGGCATCGGCTTTATCGTTATGTCGGATATTATGGACTACCGGCGTAAACGCAAGCTCTCGCTGCACAGCAAGGTTGTACTGTCCATGACTGCGGCACTGATCGTGACTGGCGCTGTTGTTCTTTTTATATTCGAGTTTACGAATCCGCGTACCTTGGGCTCGCTCGGCTGGGGCGGCAAAATATGGGGGGCTTTCTTCCAATCCGTCACCCCGCGAACGGCCGGCGCCAACACGCTGGATATGCCGGGTCTTAGGCAGGCCTCGCAGTTTTTTATTGTTATTCTGATGTTCATCGGAGCTTCTCCCGGCTCGACGGGGGGCGGCATTAAGACGACCACGTTTACGATTATGATTGGAGCGGTGATTGCGATGCTGCGCGGCCGGAATGATATCGTGCTGTTCCGCTACCGTCTGGCCCAAGAACGGGTGTTCAAGGCGCTGACGATTACCCTTCTGGCCCTGCTGCTGATCGTCGCTGTCTCGATGGTGCTGTCGACCACGGAGGATGCGCCTTTTTTGAATCTGCTGTTCGAGACGACATCGGCCTTTGCTACGGTGGGGCTCAGTCTGGGGGTTACGCCGGATCTGTCCATGGCAGGCAAAATCCTTATCTGTCTCACCATGTTCGCCGGCAGGCTTGGCGTATTGACGCTGGCCTATGCGCTGGGTCCGAAAAAGGGTAAGGAATTGTATCGCTACCCGGAAGGCAAAATGATTATCGGATAAGGGGATAAACGGGAATGAAAGCACAGCAATTTGTAATCATCGGCCTTGGCCGCTTCGGAGCCAGCCTGGCGCTTGAACTGATGGAAATGGAATATGAGGTGCTCGGCATCGACCACAACGAGGAGCGGGTGGAGGAGATGACCGACAAGCTGACGCATGCCGTTATGGCAGACGCGACGGACGAGGGCGTGATGCGGTCACTGGGCGTTCGGAACCTGGACTGCGGCATCGTGGCGATTGGAGACAATATGGAACGCAGCATCCTTACCGCCATCCTCCTGAAAGAATTGGGCGTCAAAATGGTGGTGGCCAAGGCGATTTCTATCCTGCACGGACGCGCTTTGGAAAAGCTGGGGGTGGACAGGGTCATTTTTCCGGAACGCGATATGGGGGTCCGTGTGGCGCATCAGCTGGTGACTCCGCATCTGCTCGATTACATCGAGCTGTCCAAGGAATACAAAATCGTCGAGCTGACCGTTCCGTCCTGCATGGACGGCAAGAGCCTCGCCGAGATCAATACCCGCGCCAAGTATGGCTGCAGCATTATTGCGCTTAACCGCGGTGGCGGGGTTATCGTTGCGCCGACCTCTCATGACCATGTCAATGAGGGCGACATTATGGTTGTGATCGGCTCCAACGAGAGCATCGACCAATTTGAAGAGGAAGCGGTGAACCGCGAGGAATCCGAGGCTTGATAAGCCATTTAGCGGCTGACAAAAGCGCAGCTGGTGAGCACTACTGGAATAACTCTGGCGGGGCTGGCTCTTTGCCTTCTGCCGGATATTCCTATGCTCACGCAGTTGCAACAGATGAAGCGGATGAAAAAGACTCTCTAAGGCTGGTGGCGGGCCGAAAGAGAGTCTTTTTCTCGCATGTTAGCGCCGGAGCCTTAGGTCCGCTTTATCGTTTGGCGCGGATTTCTTCGGTCATCTGCCCAATCAACTCCGCCAGGCTTCGGGAACCGAGATCGCCTTCGCCCCGTTTTCTCACGGACACATTGCCGGAGGCCAGCTCATTCTCGCCGAGAATGAGCATATACGGCGTTCTTTGAAGCTGGGCTTCGCGGATTTTGTAGCCCAGCTTCTCGTCCCGTAGGTCCATTTCGGCGCGGATACCTGCGTCTTCCAGCGATTTCTTCACCTCGAAGGCGTATCCGTTAAACTTCTCCGAAACGGGCAAAATCTTCGCCTGAACCGGTGCAAGCCAGAGAGGGAAAGCACCGGCGTAATGCTCGGTGATAATTCCCATGAACCGGTCAAGCGATCCGTACACAGCGCGGTGGATGACGACCGGACGATGTTTCTGGCTATCTTCACCGATATAGGAGAGATCGAATTTCTCGGGCATTTGGAAATCCAGTTGGATAGTCCCGCACTGCCAGCTTCGTTTCAGCGCGTCCAGAATATGAAAATCGATCTTCGGACCGTAGAACGCTCCGTCTCCTTCATTCAGGCGATATGGGATGGCGCTGGCCTCCAGACACTTTCGCAAAGCCTGTTCCGCTTCGTTCCACAGCTCTTCGGAGCCCATGGAATCTTCCGGCCGCGTCGACAGCTCGACAGTGTACTGGAAGCCGAAGATCCGGTAAATATGGTCGATCATTGCTATGACGCGGCCGATCTCTTCCTCGATCTGCTCCGGCAGCACGAACAGGTGCGCGTCATCCTGGCAGAAGGTGCGGACCCGCATCATCCCGCCCAGCGCTCCGGACAGCTCGTGGCGGTGAACCTGTCCGAATTCCGAAAGCCGGATAGGCAATTCCCGGTAGGAATGCAGACTATTCTTGTAGACAAGCATATGGCCCGGGCAGTTCATCGGTTTGAGGGCATATTTTGTTTCGTCCACATCGGTAAAATACATATTGTCCTTGAAGTGATCCCAATGCCCGGACTGCTCCCACAGCCGGTTATTCATCATCAGCGGCGTACGCACTTCGTTATAGTTCCGCTGTCTCTGCAGTTCACGCGCAAAATTCTCCAGCTCCGTGCGGATCGTCATCCCATTCGGAAGGTAAAAAGGCATTCCCGGCGCTTCCTCGGAGAACATGAACAGTTCAAGCTCCTTGCCGAGCTTGCGGTGATCGCGCTTTTTGGCTTCCTCAAGGAACAGCAGATGCTCATCCAGCTGCGACTTTTTCGGAAACGCGGTCCCGTAAATACGCTGGAGCATTTTATTGCCCGAGTCTCCCCGCCAGTAGGCCCCGGCGACGCTTAGCAGCTTGAATGCCTTGATACGGCCTGTTGATGGAAGATGGGGGCCGCGGCACAAATCGGAAAATTCACCCTGCTCATAGATGCTGATAACGGCATCCTGGGGCAGACCTTGGATCAGCTCCAGCTTAAGCGGTTCTTTCAGCTCCTCGAAGAAGCGAACGGCTTCGCCTCGGCTGACAACCCGGCGGACGATTGGGAGATCCTCTTTGATCAAGTTCTCCATCTCTTGCTCGATTGCAGTCAGATCGCCGTCAGTCAGCGGCTTCTCTATATCGATGTCGTAATAGAACCCGTCTTCGATCACCGGTCCGATGCCGAGCTTGACCGCTTGAGGACCGTATATACGTTTAATGGCCTGGGCCATAATATGTGCCGCGCTGTGTCGGTAGATTTCCAGTCCTTCTTTGCTGTCCAGTGTAACCAGCCGCAGGAGGCTGTCATGATCGATCGGTTCACTCAGATCTGCCGGCTTCCCGTTGATAATCCCCGACACGGTCTGTTTTTTCAGTCCCGTACTGATGGATTCCGCCACTTGTTCAATTGTCGTGCCTTGCGGGTACCTCCTTATTGCGCCATCCGGTAAAGTTACTTTGATTTCCATCTGTCCAGCCTCCATTTCCTGATTATTTTGGTCAACAAAGTTACCCCACAAAGTGGGGCCAAGGCTCCGAAGTATACTCAGATACTTTGCGGGGACCCCGAAAACGCAAAAAAAACGCATCTCATCCACAAAGGGACGAGTGCGTTTAAGCTCGTGGTTCCACCCTGATTCGACCTGCGGCGCGTAATGCTCCGGCTGCTGCCGGACACTGCTGCTGCAAGTCCTCATTGGTATCCGGTAACGGGGATAACGCGGTGCCGCATACTGCCGTGAAACCTAAGCTTTCGTTTCATGGGTTCAGCGCCACGGCTGCAAAGGGGTAATTTACGATCCGGTTGCCGAAGAAGCTTTCAGCCTGAGCTTCTCTCTCTGGACGGCCCGTGAAGGAAATCATGTCTTTGGTCATTGCCTGATGGGGATGTTGAATTGGATGGATATTACATTACCTCAGATTCTAAGATCAAGTCAAGCGCCAATTTAGAGAGAAACGGGCCTACCCTCATGAAACACTTCTTCCGTCACCCGCACCAGACTCCGCGCCGCAGCGCTTAAATCACCGGTGTCGCGGTAGATCAGACAGGTGGTCCGCTGGGTCAGTTCCAGTTCCTTTATGTGCAGGGAAGCCAGCCCCCCTCCCGACAGCAGCTCCGGACGAAGATAGGAATTAGGCAGCAGCGCCGCCGCTTTGATCGTCGGGAGCAGCCGGATAATGGCCTCGAAAGAGTCGATCTCCATGCGGATATCCGGCTGTACGCCGCTGCGCTGGAACAGGTCGTCCGTCATGCGGCGGTACCAGGTTCCTTTGGAGAACAGGATCATAGGCAGACCTGTCAGATGCTCCATCTCAAGCCTGGGCAATCCGGCGAGCGGGTGACGTCCTGCAATGACGAGCCGCAGCTGGTCCTCGAACAGCGGGATGCAGCGCAGGCCGGATTCCGCGGTGGCGGAAGCGATCAGGCCGACCTCAGACCGTCCTTCCCGAACCGAGGTAACGATCTCGTGAGTCTTGCCCGTAATCAGCTTCAGCTCGGCGGCGGGATACTTCTCCATGTATGCGTTTACGAGAGGCGGCAAAGTGGTCTGAATCGTAGTCAGGCTGGCTCCCAGCGCCACGGACAGCGGCTCGCCCTGCTTGAACCTCGAGATCGCCTCCAGAAATTTGAAGCGCTGCTGCCGCTGCTCCAGAGCATAGGTGTAGGCCAGCCGTCCGACCTCGGTCAGCTCCAGCCTTTTGCCATAGCGGTTAAACAGCGTGACACCGAGCCGCTCCTCCAGCTTGGCAATTTTGCGCGACAGGGCAGGTTGTGACAAATTTAGTTGACGGGAAGCTCTGTTGAGGCTGGACTGCTCTACAACAGCGGCAAAAATATCAAGGTCGTCAAACATCGCTGCACTCCTTCCGGCTGCTCATAATCGGACAAATCTCCCTTTACATTCTTATGCATATATCTTATAACGTATAATAATTAGATTGCAATTCCCTTATAAGCTGAAAAAGAGTAACATACAAAGTGACACAAGATATTCACATTTTATAAAAAATGCAGCAAAGCCTTATCAGGAGCGGAAGAGGCAGATATGGACAGGTCTTTCGGCCGAGAAAGCCCTTCGATTCCCTGTTTCAACTCCCGGTCCGCAGGTGTATGCTCATTAATGAAAACGCTGTTTTATTCGGAAAGGGGACCCCGCATTATGAGAGGCTTTTATTCCAGAAAAATTCATTCCTTGCTCGGTGTTATCCCGCTGGCATTCTTCTTCATCGAGCACATGCTGACGAATTTCTCGGCGGTGGAGGGGGGCTCTGAGGGTTTTAAAGACAGTGTGCTTTGGCTGAACAGCCTGCCGCTCGTCTTCTTCCTGGAATTATTGTTCATCTGGCTTCCCCTGCTGTACCATGGCGTCTACGGGCTGTATATCGCCTACCAGTCCAAGCCGAACCTGAACCGCTACAATCTGGAACGCAACTGGCGCTATACGCTTCAGCGGATCACCGGCATCGTCACCTTTATTTTTGTCATCTGGCATTTGTACGAAACCCGGGTGCAGGTGGCGCTTGGCAACGTTACGCATGAAGAGCTTGGCGGCGTGATGCATGATATCGTTACCCAGCCTTGGTGGCTTGCTTTTTATATTGTCGGAATTGTCGCGGCCTGCTTCCATTTCGCCAACGGGCTGTGGTCCTTCCTCGTCAGCTGGGGCATCACAGTGGGTCCCCGTTCGCAGCGGGTATCGTCCTATTTGTGCATGGGCTTGTTCGTTCTGGTGACGTTCATGTTCCTGCTGTCGCTGGTCACATTCCGTGACAGCGATTTCAAAACAGCTGAGGCTATTGTCCAAACTGCAAATACTGTCATCCAATAAGGGAGTGAACCTGTCATGGCAACAGCCGATATCATTATCGTGGGCGGCGGTCTGGCCGGCCTGATGGCTACCATCAAGGCGGCGGAAGCCGGCGTTCATGTGCATCTGTTCTCACTTGTTCCCGTCAAAAGATCGCACTCGGTCTGCGCGCAGGGCGGCATCAACGGCGCCGTCAACACGAAAGGCGAGGGCGACTCGCCGTGGGTGCATTTTGACGACACTGTATACGGCGGAGATTTTCTCGCCAATCAGCCACCGGTCAAGGCGATGTGCGAGGCGGCTCCGGGCATCATCCACCTCATGGACCGGATGGGCGTCATGTTCAACCGCACGCCGGAGGGGCTGCTCGACTTCCGCCGGTTCGGCGGAACGAAGCATCACCGGACGGCTTTTGCGGGCGCGACGACCGGACAGCAGCTTCTGTACGCGCTCGATGAGCAGGTGCGGCGCTGGGAGGTCGAAGGCTTCGTGACGAAGCATGAGAACTGGGAGTTCCTCTCCGCCGTGATCGACGACGAAGGCGTCTGCCGCGGCATCGCGGCCCAGGATTTGCGCTCGATGTCGATCGAGACGTTCCCGGCGGATGCGGTGATTCTGGCGAGCGGCGGTCCCGGCATTATTTTCGGCAAGACGACCAACTCGGTTATTAATACAGGCACAGCCGCAAGCGCCGTGTACCAGCAGGGCGTACATTACGCGAACGGGGAGTTCATCCAGATCCATCCGACGGCTATTCCGGGCGACGACAAGCTGCGGCTGATGAGTGAATCGGCGCGCGGCGAAGGCGGACGCATCTGGACCTACAAGGACGGCAAACCGTGGTACTTCCTTGAGGAAAAATATCCGGCCTACGGCAACCTGGTGCCGCGCGATATTGCCACCCGAGAGATTTTCAACGTCTGTGTCGATCAGGGGCTTGGCATTAACGGCGAGAACATGGTCTATCTGGACCTTTCGCATAAAGATCCGAAGGAGCTGGACGTCAAGCTCGGGGGCATCATCGAGATTTATGAGAAATTCATGGGCGACGATCCGCGTAAAATCCCCATGAAAATCTTCCCGGCAGTCCATTATTCCATGGGCGGCATGTGGGTCGATTACAACCAGATGACGAACATCCCCGGCCTGTTTGCGGCGGGAGAATGCGAATATCAATATCACGGAGCGAATCGGCTTGGCGCAAACTCGCTGGTGTCGGCCATTTTCGGCGGCATGGTTTCGGGGCCAAAGGCTGTGGAATATATCAAGGGGCTGAAAAAATCGGTGCAGGACGTCCCGATTTCCCTATTCGACGGCTACCGGCGCGCGCAGCAGGATAAATACGAGTCGCTGCTCGACATGAGCGGAACGGAGAACGCCTACGTTCTCCATAAAGAGCTGGGCGAGTGGATGACCGCCAACATGACGGTGGTCCGCCATAACGTTAAGCTGGAGGCGACCATTGGCAAAATCAAGGAGCTGAAAGAGCGCTACCGGGGCATCAATATGAGCGATACCTCGCGCTGGAATAATCAGGGCGTCGCCTTTACCCGGCAGCTGTGGAACATGCTGGAGCTGGCGGAGGCGATGACGCTGGGCGCGCTTCTCCGCAACGAAAGCCGGGGCGCGCATTACAAGCCGGATTTTCCGAAGCGCAATGACGAAGAGTTCCTGAAGACAACCAAGGCATCCTGGACGCTGGACGGGCCGAAGATTTCGTACGAAGACGTCGACGTGTCGCTGATTCCTCCGCGGGTCCGCGACTATTCCAAGGACAAATAACCCTGCGCTTTCGAAGCCAGTTTTGCGAAGTGAACTCATAGAAGCATACGCTATCAAAACTTTTAGGAGGGGAAACAGATGGCGGAAACAGCAGCAGCTCCCAAAAACGTGAAATTTATTATCACCCGCCAGGACGACCCGCAGAGCGAGTCTTACACAGAGGAATTCAATCTTCCCTACCGCCCGGGGATGAACGTCATCAGCGCCCTGATGGAGATTCAGCGGAATCCGGTCAATGCCAAGGGCGATGCCACGGTTCCGGTCTGCTGGGAATCGAACTGCCTGGAGGAAGTATGCGGCGCCTGCTCCATGGTTATCAACGGTAAGCCGCGTCAGGCCTGCGCTGCCTTGATCGACAATCTGGAGCAGCCGATCCGCGTCGAGCCGATGAGCACCTTCCCGGTTGTGCGCGACCTCGTTATCGACCGTACCCGGATGTTTAACGCGCTTAAAAAGGTAAAAGCCTGGATTCCGATCGACGGAACATATGACCTCGGTCCGGGTCCGCGCATGGCCGAGAAAAAGCGGCAGTGGGCCTACGAGCTGTCCAAATGCATGACCTGCGGCGTCTGCCTGGAGGCTTGCCCGAATGTCAACGCAAAGACCGACTTCATCGGTCCGGCGGCCATTTCGCAGGTCCGCTTGTTCAACGCCCATCCGACGGGCGAGATGAACGCCGACGAACGGCTGGAGGCGCTGATGACGGATGGGGGCATCGAGGGCTGCGGCAACTCGCAGAACTGTGTCCGGGCCTGCCCGAAAGGCATCCCGCTGACCACCTCCATCGCCGAGATTAACAAGCAGACAACGAAGCATATGTTCAAGCGGTGGCTGGGCGTGTAGCAATCATAGCACACGTTCGACCCTCTGCAGCGGGCCACTGCCGGATAACGATCCGGCGGTGGCCTATTCTTTTGCATTGAATAAAAGACCGATTTGATACAACATGGAGATAATACGCGCTTTATGCCTGGAATTTGGATGATGCCAGCACTCGATTTTGTTTAGACACTGGGATGAACGGGAAAACCTCCATCTTAATTTCTTAAAAAACAAGACTTGAGACGTTAAACGGGAAATCCTCCGCCTTATTGTCCGTTTTTTCTTTATCTTCTACCAAATTGCCGGATTAAGATGGAGATTTTCCAGTCTGGACCCTAATCAAGCCCTCTTTTTGAAAAATAAGTGGGAGAATTTCCGTCCCATTCATCCGAAGCCTGATTAGCGCGCCTAATTTGGAGTGATCACTGTACGCCAATTCTGTTTTTGTCAAAGGATACACTTAATGCGAAAAAGGGGAGCTGAACATGACGCACCATTATCAACAGATAAGCCCGCATGTCTTCATCATGCATGCTGAGCATGAAACGGATCGTCCCATCCTTGCGGCCATTGCAGGAGAGCGGCGGACGCTGCTCATGGACGCCGGCAATTCGCCGGCGCATGCGGAGCTGTTCCGCAGGGAGCTTAAGCGGCGCGGTGTCCGTATGCCGGAGATTCTGGCGCTGACCCACTGGCACTGGGACCATACCTTTGGCATGCAGGTCTGGAACCTCCCGGTAGTGGCCCATGCGGAGACTAGCCGGGCGCTTACTTCGCTATCGGGGCTGGACTGGTCGGACGGCTGTCTCCTGGACTTGATTCGTCAAGGGACCATCAACGAAGAGAGCGCGGCCGATATTTGGAAGGAGTTCGGCGGAAATCGCGACATCCGCATAGTCGAACCGGATATTTTGTTCCAGGGCCGGATCTCTTTTGATCTCGGCGGTGTCGTTTGCGAAATGATTCACGTCGGAGGGGACCACTCCGCCGACAGCTGCATTTTGCATGTCAGGGAGGATCGGGTGCTGTTTCTGGGCGATGCGCTGGGACCCTCCGTCTACGGTGGTCCGCGCAAATACACTAGCGCCGCCTTTTTGCAGCTGCTGTCCGTCGCATATGGGTATAACGCTCAGTGGTACGTGGAGTCACATGGTGTCCCGATGAGCGGGGAAGAATTCCGCAGCGATCTGGCGGGCTGGGAGAAATTAGCCCGGATCGTGGAGGCGTTCGGCCATGACCGGGAGCGGGTTGTCCACGAAATGAAGGCATTTTTGCAGTGTGATGAACTGCCTAAAGATCTGCTTCAGGGACTTGATTATTTCATGGCAGGCCGGGCAAATATGGTATAATCTCCGTACTGATGCATGGAAATGGAATCTATTGGGAGGTATATCGGTGATTTGTCGGGAGCAGGATGAGAAGTTTGTCATGATCAAGCAGTATGACCACGGGCTGCTGGCCGGGGCATGGTCTCCCGGGGGCTTGCGGCGGAGTACAGCAATACGCCGGAAACGGCGATAACCATTACTCTAGCCGAAGCGGAGCTGAAGCGTCCTTAAGATTTTAGGATCTGACGTACACGGAGCAGGACGAGGCGAAATACGCCTTCAAGGGAGTTTGGTCATAGAAGGAATCGGGTGAGAAAGGGGGAAACGGCCAATGAACGAACCGGCGCAAAATAAATCTACAGTATCCGCCACAGGCGGCGGACGCGGCAATTTGGCCGATTTGCCCTCCACCGGCACTGGCGGCAAAAAAATAACGCGCCGCCAATTTCTGGCCCGAGGAGCGGCGGCGTTAATCGGTGCGGGGCTGCTGACCGGCGGTTACAGCTGGAAGGGAGAGCCGAGTTGGCTGGAAATAAACAACCTAACGCTGGAGTGGAAGGAGCTCCCCGCTTCGTTCTCAGGACTGAAGCTTGTCCATTTCAGCGATGTGCATCTTGGCTTTAACAAGGATGCCGGGGATGTAAAGCGGCTGATACGCCATATTAGGGAAGCGGAACCGGACCTCATCTGCTTCAGCGGCGATATCGTGGACAGCTATCCGGAGGATTTGGAGGATTCCGTCCCTCTGTTTGCCGGTCTGACTGCTCCAATGGGCAAATTTGCGGTCCTTGGGAATCATGATTACAAGCATGCCGAGCAACTGGTCGGTCTGCTGGAGGCTGCGGGGTTCAAAGTGCTGCGCAACGGGCATGTCCTTATCCGAAGAGGGGATGAATCTATTGCTGTCGCAGGGATGGAGGATTATCTGATAAACAGTCCCGGTCCGGATCCAAAGGCGGCGATGGGCGGCATTCCGCCGGGCACATTCACGGTGCTGCTCATGCACGAGCCGGATTATGCGGATTTCGTTCAGGAATATTCTATTCAGCTTCAGCTGTCCGGACACAGCCACGGCGGACAGATTCGCATTCCTTTTATGGGCGCTCCCTTTGTGCCGGATGGGTCGGTCAAGTATATTAGCGGCTTATACACGGTTGGGAACCAGAGGATGAAGCTTTATGTAAACCGGGGCTTTGGCGAGACTTACATGCCTTTCCGGTTCATGTGCCGTCCGGAGCTCACGGTATTTACGCTGCGCCGGATGGAAGGATAGCAGTCACACCGGGTCATATCTTGTTACACAAATGAAATAATACCGTTATCAAACTCTAACAGTGGTGGGGTAAACTGTATACATGACCCCCTTTTGAGAATATAGATTTATTGGGACCCGAGAAATCGGGTCCATTTTTTTGTATCGGCTTAGCTGCTTCTTCTTTGATTATTCAGACTTACTTGAGGTTGCTGCCGCCGTAAAGCGTTACCGGCGCTTGGGTCCAGCCGTACCGCCCCCAGCGCCGCAAATGAAGCGATGATGCCCAGGATGAAGAAGGAGACCGTATAAGGCCCCGAGGCGCTGGAAGAGCCGGTAACAAAATGCGCGATCGGCTCCCCGGCGCGCAGCGCCACCGTTGCCGAAGCAATGCCGAAGGCGGCGGCAAGGTTCTGCATGGTTGCCGCCAGCGCGTTGGCATGGCGCGTGTTCTCCGGCGAAATATCGCTGTACGCCATCGTGGAATAAGCCGTTAGCGCCGTGGACCGGACGATGCCGCTGACCAGCGTGAGCAAGGCGATAAGCACAATCGGAACAGCCGGAGTGATCAATCCGCTCAGAATCATGGTCAGAGCGCCGATTGACGTCGAGACGATCAGAACGCGGCGAAAGCCGAACCGGTTCAGCAGAGAGGTCGTCGCCGGCTTGATGCCGATGTTTCCGACAAAGATGAACAGCACAATGCCGCCCGCAAGCGTCGGGCTCCAGCCGAAGACGTTCTGAAACAGCAGAGTCAGCATAAAAGGCGCGGAGCCGACCATCATCCAGTACATGGAGCTGCCGAGCTGAGAAGCGCGAAAGGTTGGAATTTTCAGAATCCGCAGCTCCACAATCGGGTTGGAGGCGGTCAGCAGATGTCTGACGGCGACAGCGGCGGCGACAAGGAAGACCGCACTCAACAGCAGCCCTTTGCTCCAGGCGGCCCCGGAGTCCGCGAGCACATGGGCCGCATAAGTCAATCCGCCTACCCCGATTCCCGTCAGCACCACTCCGGTTACGTCCAGCTTGGACGGCGCCGCTTCGGCGGCATCGTCGATCAGCTTCCAGGCGGCGATAAATCCGGCAATGCCAAGAGGAATGTTGATCAGAAACAGATATTCCCACGAGGCGTAAGTGATGATGAGTCCGCCTGCAAGCGGCGCGATGGCAGGCGAGATCAGCCCGGGCCAGACGAGATAAGACATGATTTTCAGCAGATCCCGCTTCTCCGTATGCTTGATGACAACTACCCGGCCGACCGGAACCATCATCGCGCCCCCGAATCCTTGCAGCACCCGCGCGGCGACAAGCGCCTCCAGGCTCGGTGACAAGGCGCAGGCAATCGAAGCTAGCGTAAAGATAGCGATGGCCGACAGAAATACAGGCCGGGTCCCGAACCTCTCGGCAAGCCAGCCGCTGATTGGGATGAACACGGCCAACGTGACCATATAAGCGGTGACAATCAGCCCCATTTGAGCTGAAGAGACGTGAAGCGCCCGGCTCATTGCCGGCACGGCTGTTGTAACGATAGTACTGTCAAGGTTCTCCATGAAATAACAACCGGCGACAAGCAAAGCGGTGTTGCGCAGCTTGGGAGTAATCACAAGGCGTTCCCCCTCTTGCCCAAAAGACCGGGGTCGATACATTCTGAATGCATATCAGCGTTACCGGCCCAGCAAGTTTAGAGATTCTCTGTTAAAGGCGGGCAGATCATCCGGCGTGCGGCTTGTTACAATATTCCGGCTGACGACCACTTCTTCATCTTTGTAGTTCGCGCCGGCATTTTTCAAATCATTGCGAATCGAGCGGTAGCCGGTAATATCAATGTCCTTCAGAAGCTCCGTATCAATCAGCACCTGAGGTCCGTGGCAAATCGCAAATACCGGTTTTTCCTCCTGTACAAAAGCCTTCGCAAACTGACCGAACCGGTCGTCCGCACGCAGCAAGTCCGGTGAGAATCCTCCCGGAATCAGCAGTGCATCGAAATCTGCAGCATTCGCTTCTCCGATCGAACGGGCGATTGTTACCTTGGCTCCATGCTTGCCCGAAACCTCTTTTCCCGCTTCCCATTCGATAGCTACAACCTCGTGACCGGCCGCCTCAAACGCTTCTGCCGGACTTGTAAGCTCCACATCCTCGAACAAATCCGTTACGATAACCGCAATTTTTTTACCCATAATGCATCCTCCTAATAATCGTATAGTTAAAATAAAGAATTGGTATTACCAATATTGGTGTTACCAATTTTATTTCGATTCTGGCGTCTTGTCAATGCGCTTCGGCTGAACGAGTCCTTGTTCCGGTAACTTGGGCGGGAAATGATTCTGCCACAGATAATACCGATTCGATAACCATCAGCAGTGGACAAGGTATAATGGACGTACAAGGAAAGGAGGGGTCAGATGGAGGAAAAAGATATTGCCGGTACTCAAAACGGTCTTCCCGAAAAACTGAGCAAACCTGCTAGACGCGCGCTTCAGGGGGCCGGATATTTGACTTTGGAGCAGTTAGCGGAGGCGGGCGAAGCGGAACTTCTGAAACTGCATGGAATGGGGCCAAAAGCGCTGGATCAACTGCGGCGCGCAATGGCGGACAAAGGTTTGAATTTTGCGGATGAGACGTAGGAGTAAAAATAAACAGCGGCAGCCAGGACCTGTTAAAGTCTCCCGAACTGCCACTGTTGTCTTTTTCCGGCCAGCAACATTTGAATGCTGTCCTACGGCTCACAAGGATTATCCAGTTCTTACAGAGGTACCTCGATTTTCTGCCGCTGCTTGTAGTAAACCCAGGAGGTAAAGCCGATCTCCTTCAGCCGGGCCGCCACCGCTTCATGCTCGTCGCCCACCCTCGAAGGCTTATGCGCATCCGAGCCGAACGTTACCTGCACACCGTGGTACAGCGCCCGTTCCAGGATGTCGTCCGACGGGTACCAGCCGCCGCTCAGCTTTGTTTTGCCGGAGGTGTTAATCTCAATCGCTACACCGCAATCGGCAATGACCTTCAGGCAATCCTCAAGCGGACCCGGAGCGGGAATGTTTGAGAAATCGGGATAGTTGCCCTTCATGGCGTCGATATGGCCGAGAATCTGGAACATGCCGGTGCGCGCGGACTCGGAGATGAGCCGGTAATACTCCGTCTTGACGGCAACCTTCTCTTCGGTTGCGAGGCCCTTCCAGCGCCCCTTGTTAAAAATGCTGATGCCTCCCGTACTGTGCACGGAACCGATCACGTAGTCGAAAGGGTAGGCGTCCAGAATCTTACGGTACGCTTCCACATGTTCCGGGAAATAGTCGGATTCGATACCGAGCAGGACGTCGATCGCGCCCTCATACTCTTTTTTCAAAGCGAGCACTTCTTCCACATAAGCGGCGAATTCTGATTTTGCCATAGCAATATGCGGAAAAGCTTGATCGCTCGGATCTCCGAAATAAGGGGTGTGATCCGAAATGCCTATGACTCCGAGCCCGGCCTGAATGCCGGCTTCAATGTAATTCCGAATGTTTCCGTCGGCATGGCCGCAGCGGAAATGATGGGTGTGCAGGTCGAATTTCATTGAAAGAACATCTCCTTAGGCCAAATTTGTGTAAATGATGCCGTCCTATTCCGAACCGATGAACTGCGTCTCCGGCATTCCCTTGAGATCGCTGAGGAACTGTCGCATGGCAGAGTTGACATATTTGCCTGATTTGGTGATGACGCCGACGGGATGAGTCACTTCAAGCTCCATAATCGGAATGATCTTGAGGGCCCCAGCCCGTACCTCCTCCGCCACCGACTGCTTCGAAATAATGCCTGCGCCCAGATCCAGCTCCACCATCCGCTTCACTTCCTCGCTGCTGGTCAGCTCCATGATCACATGAGTCTGGATGCCGTGCTTGGCAAACACCTCTTCGGCGAACATCCGTCCGACTGTATCGGGCGAGAGCAGAATCAGCGGAGTTTGGCCCAGCACCTCGACGCGGGCTCCTCCCGGCTGCGTGGCCAGTGGATGCCTTGGGGACACGACCAGCTCAAAGGTATCGTAATAGAGAGTGGAGGTGGTCATGCCTGGGCTGTTTCCGATCAGGTAGCCGATGCCGACATCGACAAGGCCGTTCTCAACATGCTGGTATATCTGCGTAGAGGACATGGATTGGATGGACGTTTTGATATGAGGAAATTGATCCTGGAAATAGGAAAGAATGCGCGGCAGAATCTGAATCGCGATTGAGGTCGTCGTCCCCAGAATAATATGGCCCTGAGGCGTCTCGTCCAGATCGGCAAGCCTCTGCTTCAAATCATCGACGATATTTACGATCTGCTCCGCATGCGTAAGAAACACTTGCCCTTTGTCCGTCAGCGTAACGGGCTGGTTCCGGTCCACCAGCTGGGTCTTGAACTCTTCCTCAAGGCTCTTGATCTGTGCGGAAACTGCCGGCTGAGTCAGATTGAGCAGTTCTCCCGCCTTGCGGAAGCTCAACGTTTTGGAGATCATGATAAGCGTCTCCAGTTGGCTGATGTTCATGGATTACCTCCCTTGGCCAACTCTTTGTTGACTATCGTTTATGTACATAGTTTACGCCGAATGTTGGCATTTAATTAAATTATAGGAGATTCTACCCGGCAGGGCAATGATACCGTTCACCCCTTTCTATATTTTACTTGGGCCAATCCTTAATTTTTGGTGAATTGTGCCGATATATGAGATATACTATACCAAGATCGTTTAGGTCTTTTGGAACATGACTTAAGTCCGGCAAAGGGAGGCACAGCGCTTAATGAAAGCCGAAGTGATCAATCCGTTTTTAAAATCTGCGTGCGTCGTAATTGAACAAGTGATTCAAGTGTCGCCGTCAACCGGTAATTTGGGCGTAAGAGAGATCGAGCTGATTGATAATCATATATGGATAAAAATCGGAATGACGGGGCAGCTAAGCGGCGATATTGTCTTTGGCATTGCCGAGCATGTGGCTCTGCGCATGGTATCGGCCATGATGGGCGGCTATCCTATTTCCGAGATGGACGAGATGGGACACAGCGCCATTTCGGAGCTTGGCAACATGATCAGCGGCAACGCGAGCACCATTCTATCCAACGAGGGCGTCACGGTGGACATCACGCCTCCCCAAGTCATGAAATCGGAGAATCTGGTAGCATTCCTGCCACGTAAGGCGCTTAGCATTCCGCTGCTTATGGAGGGAATCGGCGAACTGGATATTCAGGTGATGATCTTTTAGAATAATGAAGAGATTGTAGTCACTTGAGTAAGAAGGAGCTGATTGTCCGCGATGGAGCTTAAGGGTAAAGTCGCAGTCATCACGGGCGCTTCCAGCGGCATAGGTGCGTTTACGGCGCGTCTGCTCGGAGAGCGCGGAGCCATTCCGGTGCTGCTTGCCAGGTCGGAGGACAAGCTGAAGGCCGCGGCGGAAGGGATAACGGGCGAATATGGACTTTACCGCTGTGATGTGAGCAAATCCGAAGATGTAGAAGAGACGTTCGCCAAGATTTATGAGGCTTACGGAAGAGTCGATATTCTGCTCAACAATGCGGGCTACGGTAAATTCGAAGGTCTAACGGAGATGGCGGTTGAAGAGTTCGATCAAATGATGAACGTTAATTATTTAGGCATTGTCAGGTGTACCAAGGCGGTCGTGCCGCATATGCTGAAGCGGGGAAGCGGCCAGATTGTCAATGTGGCATCGATGGCCGGCAAGCTCGGAACCTCGCGGGCAACAGCTTATGCCGCAACGAAGCATGCCGTCCTCGGCTTCACGAACGCGCTGCGCCAGGAGCTTCGCCATAGCGGCATCATCGTATCGGCGGTCAATCCGGGGCCGATTGAGACGAACTTTATAGCCTTGGCGGACCCGTCCGGTAGTTATATCAAGAATCTGGGCGGCTTTATAATGAGCCCTCAGTATGTCGCCGAGCGGATGGTGAGGCTCATGGAGAAGGGCAAGGAAGAACTCGACCTGCCGCGCCTCGCAGCCGCAGGCATTCGCTTGTACGGGCTATTTCCGCGGCTGGTGGACAAGCTGTCCTATAAGATGCTGAACCGGAAATAACATAAAGATGAACAGGAGGGCCTTCCATTTGGTGGACAGGTCTTTTTGGCATATAATGAATGAATACTATACAGTGAAAAGGATGAATTTCCCTATGACTAAAGCTTCTTTTGCGGCTATCGGCATCCAGGAAGACCTTGAAGCCCGATTGTCGGAATTCGGCATCACCTCTCCTTCTCCGGTTCAGGCGGAGACCATTCCGCTGCTGCTGGAGGGCCGGGATGTGCTGGCCGCTTCCCAGACCGGAACGGGCAAGACGCTGGCCTACCTGCTGCCCCTTCTGCAGCGAATCGATCCGGAGCGGAGAACGGTTCAGAAGCTGGTGCTGGCTCCCACCCAGGAGCTCGCGATGCAAATCGTGCGCGAAGCGGAGCGCTACGGCGAGGGACGCGGCATCCGCGTGCTCGGACTGATTGGCGGCGCAGCGGTAGGCCGCCAGATTGAGCGGCTGCGGGAGCATCCGCAGCTCGTCGTGGGCACGCCGGGGCGCGTGCGCGAGCTGATCGGGCTGCGCAAGCTGAAGATGCATGAGGTTGCCACGGTTGTTCTTGACGAGGCGGACCAGATGTTCCAGCTCGGCGGCGCGGGCGAACTGGAGAAGATTATCGCAAGCGCCCTGCGCAGTCGCCAGCTTGTCATGCTGTCGGCGACAATCGGACCGGAGACGCGGGCGCTGGCCTCCAAGGTTATGAACGATCCGGCCGAGATCGGCATCGATCCCGAGACCAAGACGGCGCGCGGATTAGAGCATCTCTATATCGCCGTTGAGGAACGGGATAAGGTGGATACGCTGCGCCGGGTGCTGCGCTATTACAACCCGCAGCGGGCGATTGTCTTCGTCAACATGGCTGAGACCATCGCGGAGGTGGAAGCCAAGCTGAATCACCTCGGACTGACGGCGGGCGCGCTCTATGGCGACGCCGACAAGGTGACGCGCAGCACGGTGCTGGGCCGCTTCCGCGAAGGCAAATTCCGCGTGCTGGTCGCCAGCGACGTGGCGGCGCGCGGGCTGGACATTGAGAATCTGCCGCTTGTGGTCAGCTTCGATCCCGCGTTCGACGCGGAGCACTATGTGCACCGGGCGGGGCGGACGGGCCGCATGGGCCGCAGCGGGCTGTCGCTGTCGATCGTCACGCCGCAGCAGACGTTCATCATGCGCAAGTTCGCCCGCGAGCTCGGCATAGCCATAAGCGAGCGCGCGCTGTACGGCGGCAAGATTCTGCCGCCGGAAGAACTGCGCGGCGGCGCAGGACCGCGCCGCGAGAAGCCGCGCAGCGGCCAGCCGGCGGTGCGGACCGCCGGCATCCGGCCCCGCGCCGTGGCGGACGCGGGCGGCGCGGCCGGGCGCGGGACAGCCGGCAGCGGCGGTGCGCGGCGCGAGGAGGCGCATGGCGGCAGCGCGCGCCCGGCGCCTCCGGGCGCCAAGCCGGGCGCCGGGCCGCGCGGAGCCAAGGCGGGTGCTGCCGCACCTGGCGGCAAGGCGCGAAGCGCCGAACGGGAGCGGAACCGCAAGAACAAGGGAGCGCCCAAATGGCTGAAGGATAAGAAGAGCAGGGGGGATGGCCAATGAGCCAGACCCCGGTGCTGCAGATTACCGGCCTGACCGGCGGTTACAGCCTGAACAAGCCGGTGCTGCATGATGTGTCCCTGCAGGTTCAGCCGGGAGAAATGGTCGGGCTGATCGGCCTGAACGGAGCCGGGAAGAGCACTACGATGAAGCATATTCTCGGCCTGATGACGCCGCATAAAGGCGGGATCGCTGTACAGGGCAGAACGCGCGATAAAGATTCGGAAGGTTACCACAGCGCGCTTTCTTTTGTGCCGGAGTCGCCGCTCTTGTACGAAGAAATGACGGTGCGCGAGCATGTAGAATTTACGGCCAGGGCCTACGGCGTGAACCGCGCTGATTACGAAGCTCGCAGCCGCCGCCTCTCGGAGCTGTTCCGCATGGAAGATAAAATGGACAGCCTTTCCGGCCATCTCTCCAAGGGGATGAAACAGAAGGTCATGATTATGTGCGCTTTTGTCGCAAGTCCGGCTCTGTATGTGATCGACGAGCCTTTTCTCGGCCTCGACCCGCTCGGCATCCGGTCCCTGCTGGACTTTATGCTGGAGATTAAGAAATCGGGTTCCTCCATTCTGCTCAGCTCTCATATTCTCTCAACGATCGAGAACTATTGCGACCGCTTCATCGTACTGCATCAGGGCAGAGTCATCGCCGAGGGCACTTTGGCGGAGATCGGAGCTGCCGCCGGCAAGCCGGGCCTGCCGCTGGAGCAGCTGTTCTACGAGCTGGTCCAGGGAGGGAAGTAGCATGAATCTCAGAGAGCTGCAAGGGGAGCGGCGCAGCAGGGACGCCGCCAAGCTCCTTCCCTATGTGGGATATATTATCCAGAGCGGTGTGGCGGTCGTACTTCTATTCATTCTTATCGCGTTTTCGGCCTGGTACACTTCGGTGCTGAATGATGTTCCATCCGGCGTGCCGATTCGCTGGATCATGCTGGCGGTGCTGCTGCCGGCTGCGGTCCACAGCAGCTTCCGCACTTATCTGCAGCCGGCGGATGCCGTCTTTCTACTAGCCCAGGAGCACCGGATGCACGATTATTTTGCACCGACATGGGTCAGGGGAACAATTTGGAAAGGCCTGCGGCTTCTTCTGGTGCTCCTTATTTTGTGGCCTTTGTACATACGTACGGCGGACTCGGCGAAGTCTCTGTTTGTCACCGCCGCGCTGCTGCTAGGCGTAAAGCTTCTCTCCGCTTACGGCTGCTGGCGGGAGTTGAAGATGCTCTCCCCAGCCGCTTCTGCAGGGTACCGCCTGCTTCGCTGGGCGGTGGGCGGGCTGATCATCGCCGCCTGGCTGTGGCAGCCTTTCCATAAAGGGATTGGCTTCTCGATGCTGCTGGCAGCCGCTTATCTGGCTGCGCTTGCCGTGCCCGGCCGGCATGCCGTTCCCTGGGAGCGGCTGATCGCCCAGGAGAAGGCGCAGAGCGGACGGGTCCAGATGCTCCTCGGCTGGTTCGTCGAGGTTCCCGGACGCCAGCAGCGCGTCTATTCCCGTCGCTGGCTCTCCCGCTGGGGAGCGGGGCTTCCCTGGCGGAGGGACAGCGCGTACCGCTATCTGCTGACCAAAAGCTTTGCCCGCGGCGATGTCTTCGGCATTGTGCTGCGGATCGGGCTCTTGGCGCTGCTGCTGGAATGGTGGAACCGCGGCAGTCTCATCGGCGCCGGAATCTATTTATTCTTCCTGTTCATCTCCGGCGTCCAGCTCTCCGCCTTGTCGAAGCTGCACGGCGAATCGTTCTGGCTGACGGTATACCCGCTGCCGGAGAACAGCCGGAGCCGCAGCACCGTCTCCTTCGTGTTCCGGATGCATCTGGCGTTCGCGCTGGTGCTGTGGCTTCCGCTGGCGGCGGGCGGAAGCGGCCTGCTGCCCAGGGCGCTCGGCGCGCTGGCTGCCGGAGTGGTCCTGTCTCTGATCATCCGTGTCCGCCTGGCACGGAAAATGGGGCGGGCGGAAGACGATGATCTCTGATGTGAGGCGAGGGGCATTTCGCAGGCGGCCGTGTAGAGTCAATGCGGAGACGCGCCGCGCGCGTCAAGGGTTAAGGGTTAAGCAAAAGGAGGACCGGCGATCCATTCACCGATCCTCCTTGTCTTTTTTATTTCAGCATGAAAGCTTGAACTTTTCCGTCCCGCCGTTTGTCCGCAAAGGTTCTTTCCTTCTAGATCAGCCCGCCGTTCAGATTGATGTTTTTGTACAGCCGTATTTTCGCGTCCTCCAGATGTTCGCTCACCACCTGCTTTAAATCATCGTGAGACCCCGCCTTAAGGGCGTCGATAATCTGCCTGTGCTGCTTAAGGGAATGAAGGACCATTTCCTTTGTAATCAGGTACGATTTCATCGCCAGGTACCGGTAGTTCATCGTGTTATGATAAATATTTTGAATATTCCGGTTCCCGCCCAGCTTCAGAAACTCCATATGAAAATGAAGATTGTAATCTCCTTCGTGATAGTTTTCCAGCCTCGAGGTGTTGACGATATACACGGAGGTTTCATGGATTTTTTCCAGATTTGCGGCAACCTCCTGTGTAAGCGCGGCCGTTCCCGAAGCCAGCTTCTCCACAACCCACAGCTCAATCATCAGGCGAGTGTCCATAATCTCCAGCACGTTTTCGGAAGTAATGCCGA
Source organism: Paenibacillus sophorae (assembly GCF_018966525.1). NCBI lineage: Bacteria > Bacillati > Bacillota > Bacilli > Caryophanales > Paenibacillaceae > Paenibacillus > Paenibacillus sophorae. The sequence continues at coordinate 5,352,712 of NZ_CP076607.1, read as the reverse complement.
CGACAAAAGTGCCGACCTTCGGTACGGTCTTAACCAATCCGTCCATTTCCAGCCGGCCCAGCGCGTCGCGGATCGGCGTCCGGCTTACGCCGAGCTGGGCGGATAATTCCGGTATGGCCAGCTTGTGCTCGGGCGGGAATTCCCTTTTGATGATCAGTTCTTTTAAAATGCCATACGTTTTCTCCAGCAGATTGGCATTGTCGATTCGAATCAGATTTGCCATAGAATCATTCCTTGTCCGGTTAAATAGTGCTCTTAAATCATATATATAACATTTATTTAAAACCTATCATAGGCTGTTGTCAAAGATTATTTTCCAGCAATAAAAACGAAAAAATAGTATTGACAGCGAAAATCAGGCAGTGATATGATACGTCCCATAGCCGAAATAAAACCAACTAAACCTATCGACTATATGATTTTCTTCTCTAATTATTATTTAGTTCTCTTTTTTTATTTAAATGTTATATACAACATATTTCAGTTAAGGCGTCGACCGTACGAACGGAGACCTGCTATTCGGCTTTTTAAGCCGGGCAGGTTTTTTGTGTTTGCGGTTCATAGTCAGGAGGAATGAGAAATGAAAAGCGTGGCCGACCGCTCTGCCGGAGTGCTTGCCATTCTGGCCGGCTGTCTTTCTCTTCGCGAAGCTTACCGTTTGTATCCTTATCATGTCAGTCTGCTAGGTGGAGACCACGTGTTTCCCGCCTTCATCGGAGGCGGACTGGCATTGGCCGGCATCTGGCTGGCGCTGTTTCCCGGAGAAGCCGTACGGCAGGACGGCGGGGAGCAAGCTATCCGCCGCTTTCTTCCAAAGACGGGCCTCATTCCGCTTTTGCTGCTTATTTACACTTTCCTTCTTCCTTGGGCGGGTTATCCGGCGGCCACCTCTCTTGCCGCAGCGCTTCTGTTTCGCCTGCTGGGCACCGGAAGATGGTGGCGCTGCGCGGTCTACGCTCTGCTGCTGACGGCCGGGCTCTACCTGATCTTTATCGAATGGCTGCATACTCCGTTTCCCGCCGGAACGGTATGGCAGTCTTCAAGGAGGTGATGAAATGAGTAATTTATCCATGCTGCTGGACGGCTTCGGCCATGCTCTTACGCCGATGAACCTGCTGATGGCGGCCATAGGGGTGCTCGTGGGCACCTTTGTCGGCGTGCTGCCGGGACTTGGCCCGACCTCGTCGATCGCCATTCTGCTGCCGGTAACGGCGGTCCTCGAACCGACGCAGGCGATTATCATGCTGGCGGGCATTTATTACGGGGCGATGTACGGAGGATCGACGACCGCCATACTGCTTAATATTCCGGGCGAAGCCTCGTCCGTCCCGACTTGTCTGGACGGGTATCCGCTGGCGCAACAGGGCAGGGGCGGGCCGGCGCTCGGCATTGCGGCAATCGCCTCCTTTATCGCTGGCGTGCTGGGCGTACTCGGCCTCGTCCTGTTCGCTCCCGTGCTGGCCAGCCAAGCGCTGCGTTTCGGCCCGCCGGAAATGTTCGCCGTTCTTCTCCTGACGCTGGTTATCATGATGGGAATGACCGGGGGACGCTTCGTTAAATCGGCGGTCATGGGCCTAGCCGGCATTGCCTTGTCGTTGATCGGGCTTGGCGCGAACTCCGGCATGTACCGGTTCACCTTGGGCTGGGGACCGCTGGAAGGGGGGCTCGATATGGTGAGCATTTTGATCGGCCTCTTCTCCATCGCCGAAGTGATGCGGGGCATATCCGAGAAGAAGACCGCGATTTCGGCCGGCAATATCGGCAGCGTCTATCCGGGCCGCAAGGACCTGAAGCAGAGCGCTTCCTCCATAGCCGCAGGCGGGCTAATCGGTTTCTTTATGGGCCTGCTCCCCGGCTGTTCGGCGGCCGTAACTTCCTTTTTGTCTTATGATTTCGCCAAAAGAATCTCGCGGCGGCGCCATCTGTTCGGGAAAGGAGCCATCGAAGGCGTGGCCGCGCCCGAAGCTGCCAATAACGCGACCAGCTCTGCCGGATTTATTCCGCTGTTCGCGCTGGGCATTCCTTCTTCGCCGCCGCTGGCCGTGCTGCTTGCCGGACTCATGATCTACGGGCTGACGCCGGGACCGATGCTGTTCGAGCAGAAAGGAAGCTTTGTGTGGACCGTCATTGCGAGCATGTTCATCGGCAATGTCATGCTGCTGGTGCTTAACCTGCCGCTGGTGGGAATTTGGGCCAAATTGACCCGGGTGCCGTTCTCGATTCTTGCGCCGGTGATTCTTCTGCTCAGCATGGTCGGCGCCTACACGGTGCGCAACAATCTGTTCGATGTTCAGGTGGCCGTTGTCTTCGGCATCGCCGGTTATTTCCTGCAAAAGCATGATTGGCCGATCATGCCGCTCATTCTCTGCTTCATTCTCGGTCCCTTAATGGAGCAGTCGTTTTTGCAGTCTATGGCGATTTCCGGTGGAAGTCTCGGCATCTTTTTTCAAAGAGGGCTGTCGGTCGCCTTCATTATCGCCGCAGCGGCCATGCTGATCTTTTCCCTGTACATGGTCCGCCGCACCAAAAAAAGAATTTGCGAGGAACGCGGCGATTCGCTCAGCATCGTCAATGCTGAAGCGTAAGCGCCGCTCCAACATAATTAGGAGTGTGAAGCAAATGACAACATTGAACAAAAAGCTTTCCCGGCTGCTGCCGTTATCTCTGGCGCTGCTGTTTCTGATCTCCGGCTGCGGGACTAACTCCGCGAAGTCCGGAGCAGGCGCGTCCGCCGGGGCGGGCGGCGAAACGGCGGTTCCCGCCGCCTCGCAGGCTGCGTCGGCTTCCTCGGCCTACGCCGATTATCCGAACCGGCCCATCGAATATGTGGTGCCTTTCTCTGCCGGAGGCGGCGTGGACCTGGTGGCCCGGACGGTCGTGGAAGGGCTCAGCAAGGAATGGGGGCAGCCGATTGAAATTGTCAACAAGCCCGGAGCAGGCGGCGCCACCGGCGCGCAGTACGCGCTCAAACAGGCGGCCAATGACGGCTACACGGTGCTTGCGGATAATGTGGCGAGCACGACCATGCTCCAGGCCGGATCTGCCGCGGCGCCGCTTCTCTTGAGTGACCATGAATTCGCGGCTCGCGTCGTCACGGACGCTCCCGTCTTCGTGGTCGCCGCCGACGCGCCTTGGAAGGACTTCCGCGAATTTTCAGATTGGGCGAAGGCCAACCCCGAGAAGCTGACCTGGACCAGCGTCGGGCCTGCCGGTTTCTCCACATTTGCCGTAGCCGAATGGTTGAAAGCAATCGGGGCCGACTTCTCCAAGACCCGGATGGTCGCCACCAAAGGCGCGTCCGAGTCCCTGCCCCTTGTCGCCGGAGGCAATGCGGTTCTAGCTGTGCATACCGTCAATGAGACGTCCACCCTGGTCAAGGCGGGCAAGCTGAAGGTGCTGGCGATCCTGGCTCCCGAGCGCAGTCCGTATTATCCCGATGTTCCCACAACCGCCGAGCAGGGCGTGGAGGGTTTGTCCGTTTCCTGGTGGACGGGCATGAGCTTTCCTAAAGGCACTCCGCAGGAGATTGTGAAGAAATGGGAGGACGGAGTATCCAAGCTGTCGCAGGACCCCGATTTTATTGAGAAGCTCAAGAAGCTGCAGCTTGACCCGAATGTGCTGACGGGGCAGGAGTTTACGGATTTCGTGAACAAAGAAGCAGAGTATTACACCGGTCTGGCTACCCAGACGGGAATACGCAAGTGATTGAAAATTTGGATTCGGAGGGAAGAATATGCATCATTTTTTGATTCACAAGCGGGGAGATCAGGTTGGCGTCGCAACGACTGACATTGCGGCCGGACAACAGGCCGTCGGCGTCTTTATGGATGATGATTCGAAAATAACGGTGACAAGCCTTCAGGATGTTCCGCTTGGCCATAAAATATCCATCGGCGTTCTCGAAAAAGGCGGCAGGGTTATCGAATACGGCATTCCCATCGGCATCGCGCCGGAAGGATTGGCCGCAGGGGAATACGTTCATACTCACAATATTAAATCGGCGAGGTGGTAACGATGGGACAATTATACGGTTATCGCAGAGAAAACGGTACGGTGGGCATCCGCAATCATGTCATTATTTTACCGGTTGACGACATTTCGAACGCGGCCTCCGAGGCGGTGGCGAAGGTCATTTCCGGTACGCTGGCTCTGCCGCACGCTTATGGGAGATTGCAGTACGGGGAGGATCTGGACCTGCATTTCCGCACGATGATCGGAACGGGCAGCAACCCGAACGTGGCGGCCGTCATCGTGATCGGCATCGAACCGAACTGGACGAAGATCATTACGGACGGCATCGCCGCGACGGGCAAACCGGTCGCCGGATTTTCCATTGAAGGCTTGGGCGATCTGGAGGTCATCCGGCGGGCGTCCTGGAAGGCCAAAGAATTTGTGCAGTGGGCCACCGAGCTGCAGCGGGAACCGGTTTCCCTCTCCGAGCTTACCGTAAGCATCAAGTGCGGTGAATCGGATACGACGACAGGACTCGGCTCCTGCCCGACGGTCGGAGAAACGGTCGATTATTTGATCGAACAGGGCGCTACCGTATTTTTCGGGGAGACTTCCGAGCTGACCGGCGGAGAGCATCTGATCGCGGACCGGATGGCGACGGAGGAGCTGCGCGAACAATTCCTGCGCACCTACGACCGCTACGTTTCCGGATTTGCTTCCCAGGGAGTGGACCTGCTCGGCTCCCAGCCGACCCAGGGCAACATCGCTGGAGGGCTGTCCACTATTGAAGAAAAGGCGCTCGGCAATATTGAAAAAACCGGCAGCAAGCAAGTTATTGGCGTGCTTAAACCTGCCGAGAAGCCGGAAAACGGCCCGGGTCTGTATTTTATGGACAGCTCCTCCGCCGCGGCGGAATGCGTGACGCTGATGGCCGCGGCCGGAGCGGTCGTCCATTTTTTCCCGACGGGTCAGGGCAATGTCATCGGCAACCCGATTGAGCCAGTGATCAAAATATCGGCTAATCCGAAGACGGTCAAGCTGATGGCCGAGCATATCGACGTCGATGTAAGCCCGCTGCTGGAGCGTTCGATCACGCTGCCGGAAGCGCGGGATCGATTGCTGGAGACGCTGGAACGGACCGTCAACGGACGGCTGACGGCGGCGGAAGCGCTGGGCCACCGGGAGTTCGTGATGACCAAGCTGTATCCGAGCGCGTGACGGAACCGCTTTACGTGGGTTTGAAAAGGACTTCCATGGAGATATCATATGGGGAAATATAAGGAGAAATGAACGGGGAGGCGTAACGCGCGTATGACGGCAAAGCGCTATGATAGCGGGAAGCTCTACGAATTTGTACAATCGGTGCTGATCTCCTTGAATGTGCCTGACGAGGACGCGTGCATTACGGCTGATTCCCTGATCCGCGCCGATTTGGAAGGGCACGGCAGCCATGGCGTCAGCAGACTGCCGGTCTACTTCCGGCGCATTCAGGAAGGCAGGATCAATGCCGCGTCCCAAATTACGGCCGAGCGTCACGGCTCGGTACTGACCGTGGACGGCGGGAACGGGCTGGGCCAAGCGGTGGCCTTTCGGGCTTTGCGGGAGGGGATACCCATCGCCCGGGAGCAGGGGCTCGCGGCCGTGTTCGTACGCGGAAGCAATCATTTCGGAACGGCGGCCTATCTTTGCCAGGAGGCGGCCAAGGAGAACATGGCGTCGGTCGTTATGACCAACTCTCCGCCGGGCATCGCCCCCTGGGGAGGCCGGTCGGCCTTTCTCGGGACGAACCCGATCGGTTTCGGGTTCCCATCCGGCGACGAAGGCAAGCCGGCGATTGTCGCCGACCTTTCTTCCAGCGTCGTGGCGCGCGGGAAGATCATGCAGGCGCAAAAGGCGGAGCAGCCGATCCCCGAGGGCTGGGCCATCGACAGTGAGGGACGGCCGACCACGGACGCCGGAGAAGCGCTGAAGGGAGCGATTCTGCCGCTAGGCGGAGCCAAAGGCTATGCGCTGGCACTGGCCGTGGAGATGCTGTGCGGCATCCTTACCGGCGCCTCCTTCGGTCCGCATATTGGCAATCTGTACAAAGATGGAGACAAACATGCCGATGTGGGCCATGTCATCCTGCTGTTCTCGCCGGCCCGCTGGCTGGACATCGAGGCGTATTACGACACCGTCTCGCGATTCGCAGGCGAGATCAAGGAGATTCCTTTGTCGCCCGGCGCGGAGGAAATTTTGCTTCCGGGGGAGCGGAGATTCCGCTCCGCCGGGCGGAATCAGCTGTCTGGCATCTCCCTGCCGGACAGTGTCGTGAGCGAACTGGAGGAGCTGGCCCGGGAGGCCGGGGTCCCGTTTCCTCCGCGACTGGCGCATGAAGAGGAAGAAACACGAAAGGGAAATGAAGCATGAATATCCTCGTAACGGAATGGAACGCTCCGAATGGTCTGGAACTGCTGGAGAAGGAAGGCTATCATGTCCGCTATGATCCGGGTCTGTGGAACAGTCCGGAACTCGGGGAAGCGGTCAAGGAAGCTGACGCCCTGATCGTCCGCAATCAGACACGGGTAACCGGTGCGCTCATCGGGGCGGCGCCCCGCCTTAAGGCGATTGGACGGCTCGGCGCAGGACTGGACAATATCGACTTGGGTGCGGCGGCCTGGCGGAAGATCCCGGTCGTTACGGCGGGAAGCGCCAATGCGACCGCTGTGGCTGAATACGTCATCGCAGCCCTCTTCCATTCTGCCCGGCGTCTCGGGGAGGCGGCAGCCGGCGTGCGCTCCGGAGACTGGCCCCGGCAGCAGTTCACGCTGCACGAAATCGGAGGCAAGACGCTGGGGCTGGTCGGCGTGGGTGAAATCGGCCGGCGAACAGGCGCCAAAGCAACGGCACTCGGGATGAATGTCCTGGGCTGCGATCCGCAGCTTAAGGATGGCGGCGATGCCGCCAACACGGGGATTATTCCCGCCGATCTAAGCCGGGTGCTCGCCGAAAGCGACTATGTCAGTCTTCACGTTCCTCTGCTTCCGTCGACGCGCGGTCTGATTGGCGCTTCGGCGCTGAATCGGATGAAGCCGTCCGCTGTTCTCATCAATACGTCGAGGGGAGCCGTGGTTGACGAAGACGCCCTGTACGAGGCGCTTGCCGCGAACCGGCTTGCCGGCGCCGTGCTGGATGTGCTGAGCCACGAACCGCCGCCGGAGGATCATCCGCTGCTGGCGCTTCCCTCCTGCACGGTTACGCCCCATATTGCCGGGCTGACCCGGGAATCGCAGGCTCAAATATCGGAGATTGTATCGCTGGAGGTGATCTCCGCGCTGCGGGGGCAAGTGGACAGGCAAGTACATGAACGCGGGGCCGGCTCCTGACCGGTAATTGCCAAATGCTGTGATGAACTTTATACTATGAATGGTACTTTCAATTATTGCACTCACATTTTCCAAGGAGGATTATTAAAAATGGTGTTCTTTATCAGACTGCGTTTCCCGGCTTTGAACCGTAATTAAATACGTTCAAAGGCTCTGTTTGGGTATACAGAGTAAACGGGATCAGTCTGTCCATTTTTAATCATCCTCTTCTGCTATGGAGAATATCTCATATACCATTCTCTTTCTTCTGTTTAGCATACGGGAGGTTTATTTGGTGACGGCTATCTTGGCTTAATCCCTAATCGAATATGGATGGGTCTTTTCCCCTTTACTCTGGATCACAGGCAAACCGCCTGTGATTTTTTATTTTTTTAAAGGGAGATAAGCTATGACGAGACAATCAGCAAGTGCAGCACGCGTGAAAGAAAGGGAGTCGGCATTTAAGTGTCCGCTATGCGAAAGTCCGATGAGGGTTGCTGATTTTAAAAGCCTGATCTGTTCCAGAAACCATACTTTTGATTTCACAAAACAAGGCTATCTTAACTTGTCGGCACGCCCTGTGAGCGGCAAATACACGAAAGAATTATTTGAGGCAAGGCGTAAAATCATTACGGAATCCAGCCTATATGCTTCGGTGCATAAGGAGATTGCGAGAGCGATAGAGGAACACAGGGGCGGCTCTGCCGATTCTTATACGATGGCGGATCTGGGCTGTGGGGAGGGCTCGCATTTACACCGTATTTTGGAGGAATGCGGGAGTCCGGGAATGACCGGAATCGGTCTTGATCTATCCAAGGAAGGTATTGTCATGGCTTCAAAAAGATACGAAGGCTCCATTTGGATTGTGGGCGACTTGGCCAAATCACCACTTTCAGACAAATCACTGAATGTCGTGCTGAATATTTTATCTCCATCCAATTACAAGGAATTTAAACGGATTTTAGTTCAGCATGGTCTGGTGATTAAAGTCGTACCCCGTCCCGGTTATCTAAAAGAACTAAGAGAGGCCCTTTATGATCGGGAGGAGAAAAAAAAGTATCGCAATGATGAGACGGCGGCGCTGTTCAGGCAACATTTCATTCTAGCGGATGTGGTTCATCTGAACTACACCAAAGAACTGAATCAAGCAGAGCTTGAAAATATGGTGCGTATGACCCCTCTTGCCTGGTCCGGCAATCAAGCACGGATATACAGCTATATAAACCTGGGTTCGGCTGAGATCACCGTGGACCTGGATATTTTGATTGGAATAAATAAGCAAAATGATGCGAGCAGCAGATAAAACTAAAAAGGCAATCGGGAAAAGAAGCGGAGAATGCTCTCTGCTTTTTTTCCCGGATTTGCACTGATCAATTATATGAAAATCATTAAATAAATCCACCGTTAACACGCAGAGTTTGACCGGTTACCCATTGCGATTTCTCGCTAACCAGGAATTCAATGACATCAGCAATATCTTCAGGCTCGCCGATCCGGCCAAAGGCATTCATTTTTTTCATGCCTTCGATTTGCTGCTCGGTCTTCCCTACATTGAAAAGCTCGGTGTTTACAGGGCCTGGGGCCACTGCATTAATTGTAATTTGTTTGGGACCGAATTCTTTCGCGAGCTGACGGGTGAATTGTTCAACCGCACCTTTTGTGCCGGCATATATGCTGTAGCCCGGAAACATTTGTCCGACTACGGAAGTGGACAGGTTCACGATTCTTCCGTTGTTCTCCATGTATTTGATTGCTTGCTGGCAAGCAAAGAAAGTGCCTTTGACATTAATTGCAAATTGTTTGTCAAAATCGGCTTCCGTTACTTCGGCAAGAGGCTTTGTGATCATCAGTCCTGCGTTATTTACAAGAATATCCACTTTATCGAATGCGGCAATCGTTTCTTGAAACAATTTTTCAACATCGCCGATCTTACTGAGATCCGCGTGAATCGCTACCGCTTTGCCGCCTTTTTGGAGGATGGCTTCCTTCACTTCTTCCGCCTTTTCCGGACTGCTGGCATAATTGATCACCACTTTGGCGCCCAGATCGGCCAACTGCTCAGCAATAGCCCGGCCAATTCCTCTTGAAGATCCTGTTACAATCGCTACTTTTCCTTCTAAATGTTTCATTTAGATGTTCCTTCTTTCTGTTATTTATATTTTATAGTGCCGGGGTAAGCATGGCGTCGAGACCGATGCGTTTCATAAACTCGATGCGAAGCTTCTCGGACAGGTCGGTTACTTCTTCAGCGCCATCGCCGATAAAGTCGATTACCGTTCTAAAAGGCCGCTGTCCCTTGGGGGTGCCGACGACATTGACAATGGCTTCAGCAACCGCTTGCGGATGGGCATCCGCCGGAATCAGACCGCTCAGGCGGGCGTCCAATTCTTTGGACAGTTCGCTTACTTCTGCATAGGCATTTACGGTTTCTTTGTCGGAAGGAGTGCCTGCATTCGGGAAATGAGCTGTTCCCTGTGTAAACGCGCCTGGAATAATGAACGCTGTCTCGATACCCAATGGAGCAATTTCATAAGACATCGTGAGGGCAAGATTATCCATAGCGGCTTTGGCAGCCACGTAAGGCCCCATAAATGGAGGGAAGGCGCCTTTGACCGTGGTGCTGCTTACCCAGACAAGCAAGCCGTCTTTTGCTTTGCGCATATAGGGAAGCACTGCCCGATTTACGCGCTGTGTGCCAAGAACGTTGGTATCATAGACAGCCGCCATTTCCTCGGTGGAAAAGGCTTCTGCAACGCCGACAACCAAATGTCCCGCATTGTGAACGACAACATCTATCTTCCCTTGTTGTTCAATAATCGTTTGAACGGCTGTGTTTACCGACTCCTGAGAAAGGATATCCATCTCGACCGGTATAATCCGGGCATTGTTAGCTGTAGCGAATTGAATAATGTCTTCCGCTTTATCTTTATTGCGGGAGTTTATTTTGCGCATACTCGCATACACGGTATGTCCTTGTTTTGCAAGTGCTTTGGCAGACAGATTGCCAATCCCTGACGATGCGCCTGTTACCAAAATGGTTAAACTCATGTTGTTCTCTCCATTTCATCTTGGGTTTTCGTATAAATTACCTTTTTCAATCAGTGCCCACACATCCAAGAATTCGTTATGAATCATTGGGCTTCTCCATTCATAGGCATGGGCCGGGTGATGGAATCGAGTTGTAGCATGGAAAATAGCATGTGCCAATTGGAGAGGGTCCTCCGATTTTATGCCGCCGCGGGTAATGATTTCACATATTTGATCTGTAACTTCGCTGATGTGTTTGTGAATTAAATCGGTGGCTTCATCTGTAACTTTGGCATACATTTTAAACAGTTCTTCATCTTCACAGGCATAGTGCTGCTTTAATTCGATTAATGTCCGGATGTATGTTTTTAAATGTTCAGGCCCATCAAGGGTTGTGTTATGACAAACATCGGTTAACGGTTCGATGATTTTCTCATCCAGCCACTTTTTTGTAGCTCCTTCAAGCAGCTCAGCCTTGCTCTTGAAATGCCGGTAAATCGTACCGTGACTTACATTTAATACGTTTGCGACGTCAATTACAGAGGTTTTTGCGATACCAAAGCGTCTGAGCACTTCTTCTGTGGCGGCAAGGATTTGTTCTTTCGTTAACACGTCAGAAAATTTCTCCATAATTCTACGACTAACTCGTCGTTATCACCTCCATGACAATAGAATAGCACATCAAATTACAGATGACAAATTCATTTAATTGTTATCTGTAATTTGAATTTTGGGCGCTGCATGATTTCTTCCGGAAAAGCATGCACCCCCAAAGGCAAAATGAAGCCGGTGGAAATGCGAATCAGTGACCAGACGCATCTTGAGAACGGGTGAGGAATTGGCTAAAACAGCCAGTCTACGGCTAACAAAGGCTGGCTAAACAGGTCTGGTACATGCTGTTGTCCATGATTGACGAACATCGGAAAGGTGTATGAGGGAAAATCTTACGTATGGTTTTAGAGGAGGGGAATCGGTCTTATCTATCATAGGAAGGAAGGGTACATGACTAACAAGTAATCGGGAAAAGAAGCAGAGAATGGCTCTCCGCTTCTTGTTATCTCCAGCTATTAATAACCTGATCAGCGTCGAACAATCGTTCTGAACCGGTATGCCTTTACCGCAGCGGCGATAATATCAGCGAGGATTACGATGCCGATCAGATAAATGAATCCTTCGGTGGTTCTGCTCCAAATGCTGCTAACGTTGTAGAAGGCTTCGCTCCCCGCCGGCGTTATGCCGGACTCTGCCATTTGCCGCATAAAATCGGGATTCCATATCGCCGAATCGTTGAACATGAACAGAGCCAGCACGAAATGCAGCAGACTGACGAGAATTTCAAAGCCAATCAGCGCCGGCGTCCATTTACCCGCAGCCATCTTCAGGATATCCTTCATAATACTGAGGGCGAACACCGCCAAGATCAACGGGAGGAATCCGCGAAATACCGTTTCGTCAAAAATAGGCACAATCTTCATGGAACCGCTCTCCGGTAAATGCCATACGCCGAAGAGATTAAGCGACGAGGTAAACAGAAGCCCCAGTAGTATGGTAAGGATCAGACTGGCGATTGGGTTTGACCGTTTGATGCTCAAGCGGTGGTCGGGCAGGGGAGGAAGATCTGCCGGTTTCCAAGCGCTCTTGGCCCTTATCCCCGTTCTAATGCGTTTCGCTCTCGAGTATTCGATCAACCCAAAAGCAAGAGTTACCCAGGCGAATCCCTGAATGAATCCCATAAACAGGGAAGCCAGAAAATCCAGAAAATGCCCAAGTGCATCCATAGGGTCGGTAAACATCTGGAACGCGGATGCAACCGTCAAGGCAATCCCGATGGAAAGCAGCACAATCTTAAGCACTGCCAAATAGGACCCGAACACTTCCGGACTGATCAAGTATCTTCCGTACCCCCTGTATTGATCAGCCAGTTTCTGCGGATCTCCAAGTTCCAGCAGCACTTCTTCCACGTCAGCGGCGGAGGCGTCCCGGCCTTCGGTGCGCTCCTCAAGCATATCCTCGATTAATCCCTGAAGCTCCCTCTTAATATCCTCCCGCTGTCTGCCCGTCAGCCGGTGCGTTACCGCATGGATATATCTGTTAACCAGCTCCATTGCCATCGTCTCCTTTAATTAAGCTTTCAAGGCTGTCGCTCAGGCTCTTCCATTCCTTGCAGAGCTGCAGATAGACCTCTTTCCCGGCAGGACTGAGTGAGTAATATTTCCTTGGGCGCGTTTCGTTAGTGTCCCATGTACTTTCCAGCAACTCCTGCTTCTCCAATCTGCGCAAAAGAGGGTATAGGGTGCCCGGATCAATACTTACTCCCTTTTCCTGCAAAATGGTAACCAGAGAATAGCCGTACTGCGGCTTGGATAATTGGCTGAGAACGCTGATAATAATCGTTCCGCGCCGCAGCTCCTGAATTAAGCCGTTGATTGTCTCTTGAAAATCGGCCATATGCATCAGCTCCTGATTTCATTATACTGTGTATCACACACTATTGTAAATATATTAATAATCTATGTATTGGCTCAACACAGAAAAAGAGATCCCGGGGTCTTTGACGGACTTGTCCGGATCTCTTTATTTACTCTCGAAAAGTTCTCTCACCGATTGTGCCGTGGGTACAAAGCGGCGTGAACATATGGGAGGGAAGGGAGCCGGGTGGCTCTCTTCCGAAGATGAATCAATGCCGATTAGATAAACAGAGAACGGGTGATGATAACCAGCAGGATGAAGAGAACCAGAATGGCTCCAGTGCTGGTGAAAGGTCCGTATCCGTATCCGCCTCTTACTTCTTCGCTCATGTTCATTCCCCTTTCGGTGAGTTATTGTACTTGAGTACATCGTATTGTATGTGTCTCGTTCTTCAGTGGTATGGGCCGATGCCGCAGGGGGCTGCAAATTTAAAAGTTGGGCTCTACGCAGAAGCTTCCCTAGTATTTGCGGCTCCGCCGCTGGCGTATGATACACACGCAAAAAGCCTCCTGCATAACGAATGCGGAGGCTTATATATAGGCTGGATTTTAAACGTTATGTTATCTGGCTTTCTCCAAATCACGGATGCCTGCGTATATCAGGTCGAACAGATCTTCCAGATTCTCCTCTGCAATGCAGGAGAAGGCGATGCGCAGGTCGGTGTCGCCAAGGGCAATGGTGCCAAGACCGTAATTGTGGATCAGATGCTGGCGCAGTTCTTCCGCATGGACGGTATGAAGCTTCAAGCACATGAAATAGCCGGAGTTAAAAGGATAATATGTCCATACTTCGTCTCCGTACTTGCCGCTGTCGAGCAGCGCCTTGACCTTGTTGGCCCGGCCCTTCATGACCCGGAACTTCTCTTCTTTCTGTTCCGTGAATTCCGGCGCCTTAAGCGCGTCGAGAACGAACGTCTGCGAAGGATGAGGCCCGCTGGAAATGGTGGCACGGATAATGCCGAGCGTCTTCTGCTCCAGGGCGGCCAGCACGTCTTTGCTCTCGGAAGCATAAGTGATGAAGCCTACGCGGAAGCCCCATACGTATTCCTCCTTGGTCGCGCCGTCGATCTTGACGGCAAGCACGCGCGGGTGCACGTTTGCCAGCTTGCCGAACAGCGATTCCTTGAGCGAATCCTCGAAGAAGAGTCCGAAATACGCGTCATCACACACCGCAACCACGTTAACGCCTTCTTCCGCCGCGCGCAGAATCGCTGCAACGATCGCGTCGCCTTCCTTGATGCCTGGCGTGTAGCCCGTCGGGTTATTCGGGAAGTTTAGCAGCACGATCGCTTTGCCCTTATCCTTCTGCGACAGGAGCGCCTGAAGCAGTCCGTCGCTGTTGAAGGTCATGTCTTCGGTGAACAGAGGGTAGGTAACCAGCTCCGCATGGCGGCGGACGCTGAAGGTCAGCTCGTAGTTCTCCCAGTTCTTATCGGGGTAAACTACAGCGTCGCCGGACCCGGCGAACAGGTCGGCAACGATGCTGAGTCCGTGGGTCAGCGCATTGGTTACGATCGGATTACCGAAGGATTTACCTTCGAGCGAAGGGTTCTCCCGCAGCATTTTCTCGCGCCATACGGTTCGCAGCTCCGGTTTGCCCGCCGGCGGAGCGTAGCCGTACAAGTCCTTCGGGGCAAACGCGGAGAGCTTCTCCTGGATGACGTTCAAATGCATTGGGCCGCCGTTCTCGGTGGCGATCCCGATTGTGGCGTTGTATTTCTTGGCATGAGCGGTTGCCTCGGCGGATTGGCTCAGAATGCCTACTTTTGGAAAATAGATTTCTCTGCCAAGAGTGGACAGCATGTCGTACACATGCTCATTTCCGGCTTTAATGCTTTCGTTTAATTGTCCAGCCTGTGGATTCATCGGTTTCATCCTTCCGGGTATCTTTGAAATCGGAGCACACTTACGATGGGAGCGCCCTTGAAATCGTTAGCAAACGTCCTAACATTGCCTAACATTATATCATCTGCGGTACGGGGCAGTCACTTCGGAATATCGGTTTTTTCTAAAAGATTGGGGGTTAATTTTAAGGGTTTTGATAAACGTTCACAGAGCAAAGCGGGGACTGTCCGCGTTATGTGGACAGTCCCCGCTCATATTCACTTATTAAGCAGTTTAAGAGGAGTGGAACGGACAGAATTTTTTCATCATTTCAACCGTTTCGGCATCCCGTTCCCCGCCTCTGGCCTCAAGCCCGCTGATGACGGCGCTGCGATCTTCTTCCTTTAAATTTTGTCCGAACTTGAATTTGACGGTGATTTCTTCCGGAACGATCCGCACGACCGCAACCGCTTTAAGC
The DNA here is from genome assembly GCF_018966525.1 of Paenibacillus sophorae. NCBI lineage: Bacteria > Bacillati > Bacillota > Bacilli > Caryophanales > Paenibacillaceae > Paenibacillus > Paenibacillus sophorae. Next base: position 5,337,620 of record NZ_CP076607.1, on the reverse strand, counting down.
TGTGGGCGGTACTTCGGATTCTCCGCGTCAATAGGGTCGTACCCGCCCTCCGGCTGGAGCTTCTTCATGAACTTTTCGAGCACCGCCGCTTTCTCGTTCAAATCGGTGACGGATTCGGCCGTGCCGAAGGCGGTGACGCTTTTGAAATAGGCGGTGGCCGGACAAGCCATTTCAAGGTCGGTAAAATAGGAAGGAATCAGGGCAAACTCGTCTGCAACGGTGAAGCAGACCTTGTCCATCTTGCGGATGGCTTCCATTTTGCCTCCCGCATGGCTGCCGTGGAAATAAAAGCATCCTCCGGTATAGACGAAATTAAGTGGAGTGACGCGCGGGCGGCCCTGCCCGTCGATCACGCCGAGAAAGCCGAAACTCATTTCATCCAGAAAAGCTTCCAGTTCTTCTTCCTGTTCGACTTTAAATTCTTTTCTTCTCATATGCAATGCTCCTTTTGCTGATAGGGATGGTTAACCAACAGCATAACAGGAGATTGACAAGAAAAAAGAGCCCATTTACATTATTTTTATTGGTCCACTTGAATGGGAGGGAAGAAAGGCATGGACGCCATTCCAATTTTAAGCTTTGAGGAATACTTGGCCGAATACCGCTATAAGTATCTGGCGCTGTATCACGCGCTTAGGGCGGCGATTCTAAACGGGAATTTGCCGGGAGGCACGCGGCTTCCCTCCACCCGCAAACTTGCCGTTCTGTACGGTCTGTCGCGGGGGTCGGCAGCTCAGGTATACGATATGCTCGGCGCCGACGGCTATGTAAAATCGGAAACGGGACGGGGCACCTTCGTGTCCAGGGACGGTTTCGGGACGGAGGGCAGACAGTCGGCGGAAGAAAGAGCGGGACAGACGGAGGATCGTTCGGGGATGGTGAAAGGAAGCGCGGGACAGGGGGATGGAAGTGCGGCGTGGGCGGAAGGAAGTGCGGGGATGGCGGAAGGAACTGTGGGACAGGGGGAAGCCCGTGCGGGTATGGCGGAACATCCCCGCGAAGCGGGGCGAAACCGCGCTTCCGTTAGGGAAGGCCAGCCTGCGGAAGCCCCGGCTCATCCCGGCAGGCCGGGGAGTCCGCTCTCCGCAGGGGGGAGCGGCGGAACCTCGCTGCCGGCGGAGGGAGCCGCGGCAATCCCGAACCTTATGGCGGACATTCCGCTGTCCGCCTGGGCGCGGCGGCTTGCAGCGCAGCCGCCTGTAAGGGAGGGGGCCGCACCGGGCTCCGTCATCAGCTTCCGCAGCGGCGGAATGCCGATGGAGCATTTCCCCTACGCGGAATGGCGCAGCGCGCTGTCCCATGCCGGGGGCAGGGGCGGCGGTGCGCTCGCCGTCTCCGCGCCGCCGCAGGGAGACGAGGGGCTGCGGCGGGCGATTGCGGCGCATCTGCGGATTACCCGCGGCATCCGCGCCGAAGCGGAGCATATCGTGACGTTCAGCGGCTCCATGCAGGGCATCGTCCTGCTGACTCAGCTGCTGCTGGACAGCGGCGGCCAGGCCGTCGTCGAGGACCCCGGCTTTCACGGCATCCGGCGCGCCGTCGAGGTGTCCGGCGGCGTGCCGGTTCCAGGCCGCGTAGACGGCAGCGGCCTTGTGCCGCAGGACTGGGACGCCCGGCTGCTGTTCGTGACGCCGAGCCGCCAATATCCCACAGGCGCGGTCCTGCCGCTGGAGCGGCGGCGGAGGCTGCTCGAATGGGCGGCCGCCCGGCGGGCGATCATTATCGAGGATGATTACGATAGCGAGTTCCGCTGGTCCGGCCGTCCCATCGAACCGCTGAAGGCGCTGGACCGGGAGGAGCGTGTCGTGTATATCGGCTCCTTCTCCAACACGATGTTCGCCGGGCTTCGCCTCGGCTATGCGGTCCTGCCGCCCTCCCTGGCCCCGCCTGTGACGGCCGCGAAGGCGCTGTACGAGCCGCTTCCCGCCGGGCTGCTGGAGCAGCGGGCGCTGGCCCGCTTCATGTCGCTCGGCGTTTATGCCCGCCATATCCGGCGGATGACGCGCCTCTATGGCGAACGCGGCCGCATTCTTCGCGAGCTGCTGGCCGGAATGCCGGGCGGCCTGTTTCATCCGCAGCCCGGCGATGCGGGGCTGCATATATACGCCCGCTGGCTCCGAGGCGAAGAGGAATTCGTGCGCTTCCAGGAGGCGGCCAAGCAGCGGGACGTCGATTTCAGAGACGCCGCCCTTTACCGGATTACACCCGGAGAGCCCGCCGCCTGCTTCGCCTTTTCCCATCTGGACGAGGAGGAACTGATCGAGGGGGTGCGGCGGCTGGCGCTGGCATGGAATGATGTGCAAAATGAAGCATGAAAAGGTATGATAGGATAAGCTATTTAATGATGAAGGAGGGAAAAAGGATGCTTCATGCATCGCCGTCCGCTTTTGTCATCCTCCCCGCCTTGGCCAAAATCGTCTGCGAGCCGGGATGGAAATGGCAGAAAAGGGAGAAGCCGCTGCCCAATTACGATCTGTTCTACGTCTGGAGCGGCGAAGGAACGGTTGTGCGCAACGGCGCAGCCTATGAAGTCGGGAAGGGAAGCTGTTTCCTGTTTCGTCCGGGAGATCATACAAGCGCATCGCATAACCCGCAGAAGCCGCTTGTGCTTACATATATTCATTTTGACGTCAAGGAGCCGGTCACCGATATTCCCGAGCCCTACCGCAAGCTGACGGAGACGTTGGAATTCGAGCATTTGCTTGCACGCTATGTACGGCTGTTTCTGGTCAAGACCTTCGCCGCGGAGGAAGAGGGCCAACTGATTCTCAAGCAGATTATGATCAACCTTCTGCGGGAAGACCGGGTCATGCCGGTGGAACGCAGCGTCAGCAACCAACTGGTGGAGGTCATTCACGAGGTCGCGAATTATATCAGCCAGCATCCCGGCGCTGTGCATCGGGTGGAGGAGCTGGCTGCCCGGGCAGGTCTGTCGCCCCGCTATTTTTCCATCAAATTCAAGGAGCTGATCGGCTCCTCCGTGCAGTCTTACGTTATTCGCACCCGGATCGAACGGGCCCAGCATTTGCTGCTGTACGCGGGAATGAACGTGACGGAAGTGGCGGATGCGCTCGGATACCGCGATATTTTCTTTTTCAGCCGCCAGTTCAAGCAGCATACAGGGAAGAGCCCCTCGGAAATTCGCTGAATTTGGTTTCAGGTGCGGGCTCCAAGGCCCCAAGGCTGCTCAACTTGATAAATCAACGTGACAAACGAACCGTAGACGCTTTTGGGTCTTCGGTTTTTTTGTGCTGCGGCGTTTAAAACGACTGAAAATTGTATTAAATGACTATTGTGAGCAAAATGGCAAGTGAGCGGGACAGGAAAGGAGAGCGCATATGTACGAAATCGTGTTGCTACGCCATGGAGAGAGCGAATACAACCGGCAGAATCTGTTTACCGGCTGGAGCGATCCGGATCTCACGGAGAAGGGAATACAGGAAGCCAAGGACGCGGGCAGAATGCTTAAGGAAGCCGGATATACGTTCGACCTCGCCTTTGCTTCGGTGCTCAAGCGTTCCATCAAGACGCTCAATCTCGTTCTGGAAGAGCTGGACCTGCTGTGGATTCCCGTGCAGAAATCGTGGAAGCTGAACGAGCGCCATTACGGCGCGCTTCAGGGCCTCAGCAAGTCGGAGACAGCGGAAAAATATGGCGATGAGCAGCTGCATATTTGGCGGCGCAGCCTGTCGGTCCGGCCGCCGCAGCTGGAGCCGGACGATCCGCGCTACGCGAGAAACGACAGACGCTACCAGGAGGTGCGTCCCGAAGATATTCCCCGCGGCGAGAGTCTGGAGGACACGGTGCACCGGGTCGGCGATTTCTGGGGAAACCGGATCGTGCCGCTCGTCCGCAAGAAAGAGCGCGTGCTCATTTCGGCGCACGGCAATACGCTGCGCGCGCTGATTAAATATATGGAAGACATCGACGAGGCCGCGCTGCTGAACCTGAATATCCCGACCGGTATTCCTCTCGTCTACGAGCTGGATGACGATGTGAAGCCGATCCGCCGGTTCTATCTCGGCGAGCCGGGGAAGGTGGAGGCCAAAGCCCGCGAGGTGGCAAATCAGGGCAAGGTAAGCGAATGAAGAAGGAGGTTGCCTTCTTTTTTTGCTGAGATAAAGATGGTCACAGGGTAACTGGAATAATACGTTATTCCATTCATGATGTTCTGACAGACCAGATTATTCCCTATATTCTTCGGATATGACGATCCAGTAAGTAGCACTCATAAAGTTGTGGCTAAGCTTGCATTTACCGGTTCGTTAGCAGCAAAAGAGCAGCCCGGGAGATCGACGGATTCTCATCCTGTCCTCTGCCGGGCTGCTTCGGTTCAAATCATGTTACTGCTTGCTTATTTGGATGGCTGCAAAAATCCAAGCAGTTCGCCCATCTTGACCTTCGTGCCGGGCTCAAGTCCCGGACGGGGGCTGAAAATGCCGCTTTCGGTCAGCAGCACAACGGTCGAACCGAACTCGAAATAAGCGAGGTCCTCGCCGATTTCCCATGCACTTTTGCCTTCGACCGAATAGCGGATGCTGCTGACGTTCATCGCGCCCACCTTCACCACTGCAACTTCACCGGCGCTGTGGGCAATATAGGTGATCAGCCGCTCGTTGCGGCACAGCACGCCTTTCATATGCTTCATGCCGAATTCGTTAACGGGATAGCAGCGCCCGCGAATGTGGTCGCTCTCCGTCTTTTTTCCGGTAACTGGAGAATGAATGCGGTGATAATCGGTAGGACTTAAGTACAGCACGAAAAAAAAGCCTTTCTTGTAAAGCTCCTGGTGGGGAGAATGGTTCAGCAGCTCCTCCAGGTTATAATCTTGTCCTTTTACATTCAGAATCGTTCCCGATTCAATTTTACCCATTGCTGTAATCATCGCGTCCACGGGACTTGCCAGAGCGTCCGTCTCTTCCGTGACGGGCCGCATGCCCGGCTTCAGCCTGCGGCTGAAGAACTCGTTGAGGGTCGAGTATTCCCGGAGGTCTTTCTCGGCCTGCGAGGCGGGAATATGATAGGTCCGGATAAATGCCGGGATAAGAAAGCGGCTGATTCTGCTGTGGGAAAAAGCGCCCATTATGCGGGAAATCCATCTGTGCGAGGACAGCTCGGTCATCAGCCGCAGGAGTCGTTTAACCATGCTTGTCACCCTTCCGTCATACAGCGCAGCCCCAGGTCCTATAGGCCCAGGGCCGCTCTGCATTATATTGACATAGAATAGAGGACAAATCAATAATGTTATCGCTCCGCTCCGCCTTCCAGCAAATACCGCGCATATCCCATCGGCCGCCGGTAGCTGTCCTTCCAGACTTCCGGCAATCCCGCCTTGTAGAATCCGTACCGCTGGTCCCGTCCATTGCATTCGATGAAAAAAAGCTGTCCGTCCCGCGTAAGCCCGATGTCGAGTCCAACATCAGCCAGTCCGGGCAGGCTGCGCTCCAGACAGTGTGCGACCGTAAGGCCGAGGCTTGCAGCCGACATGCGGTAATGGGCGGCGGCGCGGGCAGGAAAAGCCTGCTCCAGCGCAAAGGCGGCTTGTGCCGCTTCTCCGCCTTGGGCGATGTTGGAGACAAATCCGCCAGGAGGCGCCAGCTTGGCGAAGAGGCCGGTGACGACCCATTCGCCGCCCCATCCCCGCTGGACGGTGACCCGTAAATCAAAGGATCTTCCGCCCGCCTCCGCAAGCGGAATGCGCTCCTGGATGAGATAAGAGCCGGCATCCATACGGCGCAGCAGCGCATACGGGAGTCTGATGGGATCGATATTGACAGTGACCATCCGGCCATTATGCAGATAATCCAAGACCCAGCTTTCCTTGCCTTCGCGTCTCAGACGCATGATCCCTCTTCCGATGCTCCCCCGGCGGGGCTTTAGAATAAGATCCGGATACTGCTCCATCATTCTCCGCAATCCTTCGCTTCCGGCATCCGTAACCGGAAGATGGCGGAGAAGTCCGGAATTAAGCGACAGCAGCCGGTGGATCTCGTCCTTGCCGTACCGGCTGCGCCGGTTGAACACCTTTACCCCACGGGCAGCCAGCCGATCGGTCCCGGTATTTCCGGGAGGATAGATAGCCCGGTTATGGATGACTTCGGGAATGGGTATAACGACTCTCTTATAGCCTTGATGACCCTTGATATAAGCGACGCTGTAACCGGTGACGAGATCAATGTCCGACAGCTTCAAATAGCAGGGAGTCAGGCCGTAGGCGTCTGCGGCTTCCTCGTAGCATGCAAGGGATTCCCACCCCGTCCTGCCTTGGGGAACGCCCCGGTGGGCGGCGGCATTCAGCAGGATACCGACGATTTTTTGCTCCATTAGTCTATCCCTCCCGGGTGGTAATCCGTGCCTTGCGGCTAATTTTGACCTCTTCAATTAAGATATGTACATACCCGATTGTCAGGGTGGACGAATGAGTGAGTGGCAGGAGCCCTTTTTCGTAGGTTCCTTTCAATTGATGAAAATATTGTCCGCTTGACCGAGCAGCTTGTCTAAGGAAATGGATCTCTTATCTCTATGCGCCTTTTGGCTTCCAAAATGGGAGAAAAGGGTGTCATTCGCCCGCTTCCCCGCATATGATGCTTAGGCGATAACACAGGGAGGGAGGGACTGCTTGTGAGCAGATCCAGAAAGAAGCTGCCGAGCAAGGCGAAAAAACGGCTGTATTTTGTGGATAATCCCAACATCAAGGAACTGAGTATACTGGAAGACGGGTGGCAGCAGTCTTGGAAGGGTGATATGGAAAGTGAAGGGGAGGATATAGACCTGACCTTCAAACCGGAAGAAAGCATAGCCCCGGTCGTCAAACCGGAAGAAAGCATAACCCCGGTCGTCAAACCGGAAGACAACATAGCCCCGGCTGTCAAACCTATAGACAACATGGAAAAAGAGGCGCTGGCGCTGCACTCCGCGGCGGCTGCCAACCCGGTTGCGTTCCCTTCAGGGGAAGCGGCGGATGCCGCTGCCGAAGAAGACGTAAAGCCGGAGACGTTCTCTTTCGCCGGGAAACTCGAGAAAGAGAAGCGGAAGATATATACCGATGACCTGTCGAACGGAGCGGTGACCGGACCGAAAATTGCTCCACGCAGCATTGACGGATCGAAGCTGAAGCCTGGCATTATCGGCGCTCCCTGGCTCCAGGATTATGCAGTTCAAACCATCCATATCGCGGACAAGGCGATAACTTCAAGCAAAATCGCGCCTGAATCCGTGTCGGGCGAGCATTTGGCCGAAGGCAGCGTCTCCGGCGGCAAGCTGCTTGACCACTCCATCGGCGGCGAGAAGCTGAAGGCGGGCAGCATCGGTCCGGAGAAGCTGGCCGACCGTCTGATCGACGCCAGCAAAATCGCCGAGCGGTCGATTGAAAGCCGCCATTTGAGCGAATGCGTCGTCACTACCGAGCTGCTGGAGGAAGGAGCGGTCACCGGAGATAAAATCCAGAGCGGCTCGATTGCCGGCCGCCATCTGGAGAACGGCCTTATCGACCGTTCCAAGCTGGCTGACGGATCGGTCGGCGGCGACATCATCGAAGACGACTCCATTTCCGGAGCGAAGCTTGAGGAAGGCGCCATCGAGGGCCGCCATCTGGCAAATGGCATTATTGGAGCGAAGCATCTTGCGCCGGGAGCCATCGGCAGAGAACAGCTCGTAGGCCGGGTCATCGGCGGGGAGCAGATCCAGCTTGGCACCGTTGGCAGCGGGCATCTGACTGAAGGTGCAGTCGGCTCCAGGGAACTTGGCAATGACTCCGTGCAGAGTTCGCATCTTGCTCCGGACAGCGTCACCAGCGGGCATATCGCCAGCGGAGCGATTATCGGCCGCCATCTGGCGGACCGGGGCGTAACCTACGCCAAGCTGGCGGAAGGCGCTGTAGGCACGGCGCAGCTGGTGGAACAGGCGGTCACTTCGTCCAAGATTGCCGATCAGAGCGTGCTCGGGCACAAGCTGGCCGACGAGGTCGTGAGCACCCGGCATATCGCCAAATCCGCCGTGCGCGGTCCGCAGCTTGCGCCTCAGTCCGTGGGCAACGCCCACCTTCAGCGCGAAGCTGTAAGGGAAGAACAGCTTGCAGCTGATGCTGTGGGACCGGGCCAGATTCAGGACAGCGCGGTGCATTCCCGGCACCTGGCGGCCGGAGCCGTTGGGGGCGGGGAACTCTCCGGGGAAGCGGTGGGCGAAGGGCATCTTCGTCCGCAGAGCGTTACCGCCGCCAAGCTCGCTGACGGCAGCGTCGTTGCAAGCAAGCTGGCCACGGGTGCGGTCGGCGGATCCGCGCTTGCTCCGGGTGCAGTAAGCGGCGAGCATATCGCGTTCTGCGCGGTGGGAGAGAAGCATTTCGCCGATTCAAGCGTCAGCGCCCGCGTTCTGCAGGACGCTGCGGTGGATGCCGAGCATCTGGCAGCCGGAGCGGTGGATACCCGGCATTTGCGAAAGAACAGCGTAGCCCCTATTGCCCTTCAGCCAGGATCGGTGTCGGGGGATAAACTGGCGGAAGGAGCAGTAAAGGATATCCATCTTGCAGCAGAAGCAGTTCAACCCCATCACCTCGCGGATCATGCGGTGACCTCGCTCAAGCTGTCGCCCGAGAGCGTAACGAGCGATAAGCTCGGCGATTGCGCGGTAACTGCCGCCAAACTTGCGGACGGCAGTGTTCAATCCGCTAAGCTGGCCGCATCGTCCGTTCAATCGGAGCATCTGGCGGACGGCTCGGTGGAAGGCCGTCATATTGAGGAGGGTGCGATACATTCGGAGCATTTGTCCCAAGACATCATCGGCAGCGAGCATATCAGCTCCCTGTCTGTGGGCGTCAGCCATCTTCTGCCGGACTCGGTCTCATCCGTCCAGCTTCAGGACGGCAGCGTCACTGCCAATAAACTGGGTGAAAATGCGGTCGGTTCCGTACACTTGGCCCCAGAATCCGTCGGTGCGGTGCATCTGACGGACGGCTCGGTGAGAGGCCGGCATATCGCAGACGGCGGGATTACACTTCAGCATCTGTCAGATGAGGTGCGATCCCCGGATCTGCTGCTCGACAGATCAATTGCCGGAAGCAAGCTTGCGCCGAAGAGCATCGGCAATGATCAGTTGGCCGAAGGTGCGGTGGGCAGAGCGGAGCTTCAGGATGAAGCGGTGAGCGGTTCAAAGATCGCCCCCTATTCCATTCAATCCCGCCATCTGGAAGAGGCGAGCGTGCAGAGCTCCCATCTTGCTCCATCCTCCGTCGCCGGGGAGCACTTGGCGGCATCGTCCGTTCAATCGGAGCATCTGGCGGAAGGCTCGGTAAGGAAGGAAGCCATTGAGGCGGGCGCGGTTCAGTCGGAGCATTTGTCCCCAGCCATTATCGGCGGCGAACATATCCGCTCCTCATCCATCGGACTCGCCCATCTCCTGCCGGGTTCGGTCTCGTCCGTAAAGCTTCAGGACGGCAGCGTCACCGCTGACAAACTCGGCGAGGGAGCCGTTCACTCCGAGCATTTGGCCGTGGAATCTGTCGCTGGAGAACATCTGGCAGAAGGCTCGGTGGAAGGCCGCCATATCATCCCAGGCGGCGTAAAACTGCTGCATCTGTCGGCTGAGGTGCGATCCCCGGACCTGCTGCCCGATGGCTCGATCCCCGGAAGCAAGCTTGCGCCGAAGAGCATCGGCAGCGACCGGCTGGCTGAAGGTGCGGTAAGCGGAGCGGAGCTTCAGGATAAATCAGTGACCGGTTCGAAAATCGCCCCCTTCTCCATCCAGTCCCGCCATTTGGAAGAGGCGAGCGTACAGAGTTACCATCTTGGCGCAGAAGCGGTTCAGCCCCATCATCTGGCGGATCATGCGGTAACCTCGCTTAAGCTGTCGCCCGAGAGCATAACGAGCGATAAGCTCGGCGATTCCGCGGTAACTGCCGCCAAGCTTGCGAACGGCAGCGTCCAATCCGCCAAACTGGCGGCATCTGCTGTTCAATCGGAACATCTGGCGGAAGGCTCGGTAGGGAAGAAAGCCATCGGGCCCGGCGCGGTTCAATTGGAGCATTTGACCCCCGGCATTATAGGCAGCGAGCATATCCGCTCCTCATCCGTCGGTGTCAGCCATCTTCAACCGGACTCGGTCTCGTCCGTTCAGCTTCAGGACGGCAGCGTCACCGCCAGTAAGCTTGGTGAAGGAGCAGTCGGCTCCGAGCATTTGATCGCGGAAGCTGTCACTGGAGAACATCTGGTGAAAGGCTCAGTAGAGGGCCGCCATATTGCGGCAGGAGAAATTACGCTCCAGCATCTGTCGGCCGAGGTCCGCTCCCCGGAACTGCTGCCTGACGGCTCGCTCCCAGGTAATAAGCTCGCGCCCAAGAGCATCGGCAGCAGCCGGCTGGCGGATGGCGCCGTAGGCGGAGCGGAGCTTCAGGATGAAGCGGTAGACAGCTCGAAGATCGCCCCCTTCTCTATCCAGTCCCGGCATCTGGAAGAGGCGAGCGTGAAGAACTATCATCTTGCTCCATCCTCCGTCGGCGGCGAGCACTTGACGGCATCGGCTGTTCAATCGGAGCATCTGGCGGAAGGCTCGGTAGGGAAGAAGGCCATTGGGCCCGGTGCGATTCAATCGGAGCATTTGACCTCCAGCGTTATCGGCGGCGAGCATATCCGCCCCTCATCCGTCGGTGTCAGCCATCTTCAACCGGATTCGGTCTCATCCGTTCAGCTTCAGGACGGCAGCGTCACCGCCAGTAAACTTGGTGAAGGAGCTGTCGGTTCGGAGCATTTGATCGCGGAAGCCGTCACCGGAGAACATCTGGCGGACGGCTCGGTGGAAGGCCGGCATATTGCGGCTGGCGAAATTACACTCCAGCATCTGTCGCCCGAGGTTCGCTCCCCGGAGCTGCTGCCTGACGGCTCGCTTACCGGAAATAAGCTTGCGCCGAAGAGCATCGGCAGCGACCGGCTGGCGGAAGGCGCGGTGGGCGGAGCGGAGCTTCAGGATGAAGCGGTGGACAGCTCGAAGATCGCCTCCTTCTCCATTCAGTCCCGCCATCTGGAAGAAGAGAGCGTACAGAGCTATCATCTTGCTTCATCCTCCATCGGCAGCGAACAATTGGCGGCATCGTCCGTTCAATCGGAACACCTGGCGGACGGTTCGGTGGAAGGCCGCCATATCGCAGCGGGCGAAATTACGCTCCAGCATCTGTCGCCCGAGGTACGCTCCCCGGAACTGCTGCCCGACGGCTCGCTTACCGGAAATAAGCTTGCGCCGAAGAGCATTGGCAGCGACCGGCTGGCAGAAGGCGCGGTAGGCGGAGCGGAGCTTCAGGATGAAGCGGTGGACGGCCCGAAGATCGCCTCCTTCTCCATTCAGTCCCGCCATCTGGAAGAAGAGAGCGTACAGAGCTATCATCTTGCTTCATCCTCTATCGGCAGCGAACAATTGTCGGCATCGTCCGTTCAATCAGAACACCTGGCGGACGGCTCGGTGGAAGGCCGGCATATCGCGCCGGGCGCGGTTCTGCCGGAGCATTTGACCCCCGGCATTATCGGCGGCGAGCATATCCGCTCCTCAACCGTCGGTGTCAGCCATCTTCTGCCGGACTCGGTCTCATCCGTCCAGCTTCAGGGCGGCAGCGTTACCGCCGGCAAACTGGGTGAAGGAGCCGTCGGTTCGGAGCATTTGGCCATCGAATCCGTCACTGGAGAACATCTGGCGGACAGTTCGGTGGAAGGCCGCCATATTGCAGCGGGCGCGGTTCAGCCGGAGCATTTGACCCCTGGTGTAATCGGCGGCGAGCATATCCGCTCCTCAACCGTCGGACTCGGCCATCTTCAGCCGGACTCGGTTTCATCCGTTCAGCTTCAGGACGGCAGTGTCACCGCCGGCAAACTGAGTGAGGGGGCCATCAGTTCGGAGCATTTGGCCATCGAATCCGTCACTGGAGAACATCTGGCGGACGGCTCGGTAGAAGGCCGCCATATCATTCCCGGCGGTGTAAAACTGCTGCATCTCTCGGCTGAGGTTCGCTCTTCGGAGCTGCTGCCCGACAGCTCGATTGACGGAAGCAAGCTTGCGCCCAAGAGCATCGGCAGCGACCGGCTGGCGGAAGGCGCGGTGGGCCGAGCGGAGCTTCAGAACGAAGCGGTGGACGGCTCGAAGATCGCCTCATTCTCCATTCAGTCCCGCCATCTGGAAGAAGAGAGCGTGAAAAGTTACCATCTTGCTCCTTCCTCCATTGACAGTGAGCACTTCGCGGCCTCTTCCGTTCAATCGGAGCATTTGGCGGACGGCTCGGTGGGAGGCCGCCATATCGCGGCGGGCACGGTTCAGCCGGAGCATTTGACCCCCGGCATTATCGGCGGCGAGCATATCCGCTCCTCATCCGTCGGCCTCGGCCATCTCCTGCCGGCCTCGGTCTCGTCCGTTCAGCTTCAGGACGGCAGCGTTACCGCTGATAAACTGGGTGAAGGAGCCGTCCGTTCGGAGCATTTGATCCCGCAAGCCGTCACTGGAGAACATCTGGCGGAAAGCTCGATAGAGGGTCGCCATATCGCGGCAGGCGAAATTACGCTCCAGCATCTGTCGGCTGAGGTTCGCTCTTCGGAACTGCTCCCCGACAGCTCGATTGACGGAAGCAAGCTTGCGCCCAAGAGCATCGGCAGCGACCGGCTGGCCGAAGGCTCGGTAGGTGGAGCGGAGCTCCAGGATGGAGCGGTGGACAGCTCGAAGATCGCCTCATTCTCCATTCAGTCCCGCCATCTGGAAGAAGAGAGCGTGAAAAGTTACCATCTTGCCCCTTCCTCCATTGTCAGTGAGCACTTGTCGGCATCGTCCGTTCAATCGGAGCATCTGGCGGAATATTCGGTGGGGAAGGAAGCCATCGCCCCGGGCGCGATTCAGTCGGAGCATTTAACCCCCGGCCTAATCGGCGGCGAGCATATCCGCTCCGAATCCGTCGGACTCGGCCACCTTCAGCCGGACTCAGTCTCGTCCGTTCAGATTCAGGATGGCAGTGTCACCGCAGGCAAACTGAGTGAGGGAGTCGTAGGTTCGGAGCATTTGGCCATCGAATCCGTCACTGGAGAGCATCTGGCGGAAGGCTCGGTAGAAGGCCGCCATATCGCGGCGGGCGGAATTACGCTCCAGCATCTGTCACCCGATGTTCGTTCTCCGGAGCTGCTGCCCGACAGCTCGATTACCGGAAATAAGCTTGCGCCCAAGAGCATCGGCAGCGACCGGTTGGCGGAAGGCGCGGTGGGCGCAGCGGAGCTTCAGGATGAAGCGGTAGACGGCTCGAAGATTGCCTCCTTTTCCATCCAATCCCGCCATCTGGAAGAAGAGAGCGTGCAGAGTTACCATCTTGCCCCTTCCTCCATTGTCAGTGAACACTTGTCAGCATCTTCCGTTCAATCCGAGCATCTGGCGGAAGATTCGGTGGAAGGCCGTCATATCGCACCGGGTGGAATTACACTTCAGCATCTGTCGCCCGAGGTGCGATCCCCGGAGCTGCTGCCCGACAGCTCGATTGACGGAAGCAAGCTTGCGCTGAAGAGCATCGGCAGCAACCGGCTGGCGGATGGAGCGGTAGGCGGAGCGGAACTTCAGGACGAAGCGGTGGACGGTTCGAAGATCGCCTCCTTCTCTATTCAGTCCCGCCATCTGGAAGAAGAGAGCGTGCAGAGCTACCATCTTGCCCCTTCCTCCGTAATCGGTGAGCACTTGTCGGCATCGGCTGTTCAATCCGAGCATCTGGCGGAAGGCTCGGTGGAAGGCCGCCATATCGCGGCTGGCGGGATTACGCTTCAGCATCTGTCCGAGGAAGTGCGCTCCCCGGAGCTGTTGCCCGACGGATCAATCACCGGCAGCAAGCTTGCGCCGAAAAGCATCGGTGGCGACCGGATTGCGGAAGGCGCGGTAGGCGGAGCGGAGCTTCAGGATGAAGCGGTGGACGGCTCGAAGATCGCCCCGTTTTCTATCCAGTCCAGCCATCTGGAGGAGGACAGCGTGCAGAGCTGCCATATTGCTCCATCTTCCGTAGGCAGTGAGCATCTGATGCGTGAAGCGGTGAGTCCTGAACATTTGACCTTCAATCCGGTGTGCAGCGCAGGAAACCGGTCAACGCTGCAGCAGTTCGGAATGTCAGCTTTCATGTTCGCCGCAGGATCAGACAGCGTGGATGTGACAGTGACGTTCGATGAGCCGTTCGGTCACACGGGCTATGTTATAGTTGCCATGACTAACCAGCCCTTCTTCTGTGCATCGTTAAAAAGCAGAGGAAGCGCGGATGCCATTATTCAAGTTATTCGTCTGCACGACACTCAGCATTTCTACGGCGTTCTCTCCTGGATCGCTATCGGAGCTCCTGCGGCGAAGCCTGCTCCTGAGGACCGTTTATTCGATTAAAATACGGCCCTGAGGGTTTGAAAGAGCAGGATTTTGTGTAGTCTGGTCCCATAATTGAAAAATAACGAAAAAGCGCAGCCCCCGGCTGTGCTTTTTCTACATACATAAGTATGCTTTAGCGATTGTCTTTTCCATTCTTGAAAGGCAGAGCAGGATGCCGAAATTTTGAACAAACGTGGACGTTGGCCGTTGCCGGCGGCAATCCGTTACATACACTGTGATGAACCCCGCCCCGGGGAATGCTCTGCAAGGAGGATGAATGAGCATGAAGCGAGCAGCAAAGCGCTCCCGCCGAGCCCGGCGTTCCCCTCTACGCCGCGCGGCCCGGTCTCATAAAGCCGTATACGCCGGCAATCATCCCGAGCCGCTTGTGTCCGTCATTATTCCGGCAATGAATGAAGCCGGTACGATTGCAGCGGCCGTCACGGAAGCAAGAAAGGTCGATCCGCGCTGTGAAGTCATTGTTGTGGCCAACGGCTCTTCAGATGGCACTGCAGAGATTGCCGCATCCTGCGGAGCGCGCGTGATTTCCTGCGCGGAACCGCTGGGACATGATGTTGGCCGCAGCGTCGGGGCGGAGTCGGCGAAGGGTGAGATTCTTTTGTTTACGGACGGCGATCTCGTTATTCCTGCGAAAGAGCTCCGCCCTTTTGCGGCGGCTGTAAGAGGAGGCGCAGACATCGCATTGAACAATTATTCCGGACCGGTGCGCCGTCACCATCCCCATCCGGTTGTACTCTCCAAGCATGCGCTCAATATATTGCTGCGCCGTCCGGACCTGAAAGGCAGTTCGATGACGGCGGTTCCGCACGCGCTGAGCCGCAGGGCGCTGGACACGCTCGGCAGCGGGCTGCTGTCATCGCCTCCGGTGGCGCAGGCCAAGGCTGTTATGGAAGGGCTTAGGGTAGTAGCGGCGAATAAAGTGCCCGTCGGCCGAATGAATGTCATCCGCCCCAAAACGGATGGAACGGACCCTTTGCAGCAGATAATCGTCGCGGATCATCTCCGGGCGGTTTCCCTGGTGCTTGAGCAGTGCGGCGGGAGAGCGGGATTCGGCGACGGAGCCCGGCGGCGGGAGATGGTGAGGTGACAGACTCATGAGAATTGGAATTCATCCGAAACCTGCGGGCAGGTCCACATCCCCCTCTTCCCGCCGGAGAAACGCCCTCCCGGGACCGGCGAGCCCGCGAAAGCTTCGGGAAAGAAATGGCATGAAGAGCGCCGGATCGTCGAAATCGCAGCGGACCTCCTTAAGGACCTCCCCGGGTACGGGTGCAGCAACCGTCGGAAGAGCCGCTGGAAGATCGGCCGGAAGCCGCCCTGGAAGAGCCGCAGGCCGTCCCTACGTAAGAACCGCCCGCAGAGCCTTATGGACTCCGCCGGCGCTGCATGGAAAGCTGTCGGTCATCATTACCGCCTGCAATGAGGAGAAGACCCTGAGGTCTGTACTGCGAGAAGCGGAACGGCTCATGCCGGAGGAGATTATCGTTGTGCTCAATGGCTGCGTCGATAACAGCTTCCGGCGGGCGCGGCAGTGCGGCAGGGCAATTGTCGTCCATTGTCCTGATGCGGTCGGACATGATGTGGGGCGGGCGATCGGCTCGAAGCTCAGCCAGGGCGATATTATGCTGTTTCTCGATGGCGATCTGCCCATTCCCGCTCCGTCGCTCTTTCCATTCGTTGCCGCTGTGGACCGGGGAACGGATGTGGCGCTCAATGATCTGAATCCGCTGCTTCCCATATTCGGAAAATGCGACAGCGTGACGCATTGCAAAATGTTTCTGAACATGGCGCTTGGCAGGGAAGACTTGGGAGCCGGGTCCATGACCGCCGTGCCTCATGCTCTGTCCCGCAGAATGCTGGAGCTTATCGGACCCCAGGCGCTGTCGGTGCCGCCCAAGGCGCAGGCAGCCGCCGTTCTTGAGAAGCTGCGCGTAGAGAATGCGGGCACAGTCAACGTAATCAAACGGAACAGAATACGAAAAGGGAATACGGGGGCGGGAAACAACGTGGAACAAATGATTATCGGCGATCATGCCGAGGCGCTGGCGGAAGTGCTCGCCCGTGGCGCGGCAGATCTGCTCTGGAAAGAGAACGGACCGGACAGCCGACGCATTCTTGCGGCTTGGAGGAACGGAATATGACACAGACCAGCATTATTATTCCTACCTTCAACGGACTGAGCCACTTGCGGACCTGCGTTGATGCAATCCGCCGATATACGGCAGAACCTTACGAACTGATTGTCGTGGATAACGCCTCAAGCGATGGAACGGCTAAATACTGCCGCAGTGAAAGGATTACATTCATTTCCCTGCCCGCCAACGCCGGCTTTCCGTCAGCCTGTAATCGCGGCCTGCAGTTGGCTTCAGGGGACGAATTGCTGCTGCTCAATAATGATGTCATTGTATCGAAGAACTGGCTCGCCAATCTGAAGACTGCTCTGTACAGTTCTCCAAATACCGGTATTGTCGGTCCAGTGACGAATTATGCCAGCGGCCGGCAGCAGGTCGATACCCGGTATGCGGACATTGCCGGTTTCCACGCGGCGGCGGAAACTGCGAATATTCCCGATCCCTCTAAATGGAGCGAAACGAAGCGGCTGGTTGGTTTGTGTTTTTTATTCAAAAGGGAAGTGCTCGGGAAGGTTGGTCTGCTCGACGAAAGGTATTCTCCGGGTCATTATGAGGACGATGACTATTGTATGCGCGCCAGGCTTCACGGTTACCGGCTGCTGATTGCCGGCGATTGTCTGGTGCATCACGAGGGAAGTGCGAGCTTCAAGGAGGTCTACCGTTCCGGTTGGGGTGAACTGATCGAGCGCAATCGCAGATTGTATATCGAAAAATGGGGGATCGACCCCCAGCAATTTATTTAGGTTACATGTGAGGAGGAATGGGCTTTGAAAGGAGTCATACTGGCAGGCGGAACGGGAACAAGACTTTATCCGCTCACCCGGATGATGAACAAGCATCTGCTTCCGGTCGGCAAATATCCGATGATCTGTTACGGGGTCGATCGGCTGCGAAAGGCAGGCATCACCGACATTCTTCTTGTAATCAGCAGACAGTCCGCCGGAATGTACACGGATTTCCTGGGAAGCGGCGCCGAGTTCGGCGTGTCCCTGACCTATAAAATTCAGGAAGCCGCCGGCGGAATTGCCGAGGCGCTGGAGCTTGCGAAAGATTTTATTCCCTCAGGGGAACGGTTCGTCGTACTGCTTGGAGACAATTTATTTACAGAGGATCTAACTCCTTATGTGAACAGCTACCTCCGGCAGCCGGAGGGCACTGCGAAAGTGCTGCTGAAACCGGTAGAGGACGCGCGGCGGTAC
Organism: Paenibacillus sophorae; assembly: GCF_018966525.1. Taxonomy (NCBI): domain Bacteria; kingdom Bacillati; phylum Bacillota; class Bacilli; order Caryophanales; family Paenibacillaceae; genus Paenibacillus; species Paenibacillus sophorae. The sequence goes on along the minus strand of NZ_CP076607.1, from coordinate 5,319,922 downwards.
GGCGTTCCCGTATTCGACGGTGAGGATTCGGCCTGGATTGCCCATATCGAAGAAAAACCGAAACAGCCGAAGACCGGCTACTGCGTAACCGGCATCTATATGTACGACAAGGCTGTATTTGATATTATCCGGAAGATTTCCCCTTCCCGGCGGGGAGAGCTTGAGATTACCGACGTCAATAACCTGTATGCCGCAGACCGCAGGCTGAGCTACGATGTGCTGAAAGAGTGGTGGAGCGACGCGGGAACGTTCGATTCTCTGCGGGAGGCGGGAGAGAAACTGAAAGACGCGCTGCCGTAACGGCGGCGTTTTTTAATGGTTCTTGAGGCCCGTGTACAGGAGTTCGATAAGAGTTTTTCTTACTTTGTGATTGTAATCACTATTCCGATATTTCGCCCATGCTAGTCTTGTGTTGAGAAGGATTATCAATAAAAAGGGTCTTATCCGTAAAAAGGCAGGCCACTGGCAAGGGGCAGAGCTGTATGCAAAAAACATTGAGCATAAATGAACCGATATTCGATCTGGTCACCCGTGATCCCGTAGTAAAGGACATCATGATTGAGCTGGGTTTCCAAGATATAGCCAAGCCCGGCATGCTGCAGACGGCCGGACGTTTTATGACATTAGCGAAAGGCATCAAGCTTAAGAAAATGGATATAGACTCCGTCAAGCTGGCGTTTCAGCGTCACGGATTCAACATTCAAGAGTAGAGGAGCGGATAACATGAGTGAATTAATCAATAACCAGGAAGTCGATGTTCCGGAGCAGACCCGGCGCCAGAAAATGCTGAAAGAAATTATCAAGGAGCTGCATGCCGGCAAGAGCGTAGAAGAGGTGAAGGCGCGTTTTGAGGAAGCGGTTGGCGGTGTGACCGTGGCGGAAATCTCGGCGATGGAACATTCGCTGATGATGGAGGAAGGGATTCCGGTAACCGAAGTGCAGCGTCTATGCTCTGTGCATACGGCTATCTTCAAAGGCTCCATCGAGGAGATTCACCGGTCATCCAAGCCCGAGGATCAGCCCGGCCATCCGGTGCATACGTTCAAGCTGGAGAATCGTGAGATTGAGAAGCTGGTCAATTTCCGCCTGGAGCTGCATAAGGATAAATTCCAAAGGAGCGATGATAAAGAGATCATCTTCAAGCTGCTGGAGGACCTGAGCCTGCTGCTGGACATCGATAAACACTTCAGCCGCAAGGAGAACCTGCTGTTCCCTTACCTGGAGAAGTACGGGATTTACGGCCCGACCCAGGTGATGTGGGGCGTGGACGACGGCATCCGAGGCATGATAAAGGAGGCCAAAGCCCTGCTGTCCGGCTATACCGGAAACCTTGAGGAAGCAGTGTCGGTCCTTGAGCTTATCATTAAAGAAGTGAATGAGATGGTCTTTAAAGAAGAGAATATTTTGCTGCCGATGGCGCTGGACAAGCTGACCGAGGACGAGTGGGTAAAAATTGCCCGGGAGAGCGACACGATCGGCTTCTGTCTGGCTGCGCCGGAGAAAGAATGGGTGCCGGAGCGCAATCCCGAGCCCGTGGACGCAGAGGCGAAGGAAGCGGAAAGCGCCGGAACCCCGCAGGGCTTCATCCGCTTTGAGACCGGAATACTGTCTGTGCAGCAGCTTGAACTGATTATGAATCATCTGCCAGTCGATCTGACGTTTATCGATGAGAACGATGTGGTCCGTTATTTCTCCCACGGCAAAGAACGCATCTTTGCCCGCACCAAGGCCGTGATCGGCCGCACCGTGCAGAACTGCCATCCGCCGCAAAGCGTGCATGTCGTGGAGAAGCTGCTGGAGGATTTCAAGTCCGGCCGCAAGGACGCCGAGGATTTCTGGATTCAAATCAAGGACAAATTTATTTATATCCGCTACTTTGCCGTCCGCGACAAAGAAGGGCGCTATCTGGGAACATTGGAATTCACACAAAACATCGCTCCGATCCGCGCCCTGGAAGGGCAGAAGCGTATTTTGTCCGAGTAGAAAAGAGTTTGAACCGCCTGCGAAAGCGCCGGCGGTTTTTCTGCCTCCCAAAATTCAGCATACTCACCCGCCCGGCAGCCATCCCCTAGGAATCCGCTTTACAGGCAAATCGGATGTAAAAATTTAGGTATTGTATTCAAGGTGTATAAGCTATAATTAAGGCAATTTATTAATGGAGGTGCTTCAACATGTCAAGAAGCCAAAAGTCCGAACAAACAACTATTCTTCTGCGTAAAGGAAAACCCAATTTACACCAATCTCAACAAGAACGGCAGCGCGGGCTGAGCGGCTTGGCGGCAGTGGAGAATTAAATTCTCCATCGAACGCATGGCATGAAAGGTCCGCCTGCCTGAAAGGCGGAACATATTTTGAATCGTCAACGGGCATCACAAGTGTATTTATGGATGAAGTTTATGACGGCTCTGGCCGGCAGTACCATTTTTACGACATACAGCGTTTACTATGTGGCGAAACTGGGATTTAACCCCCTTCAGCTTATGCTGATTGGAACGGTGCTGGAGCTGACGGTACTGGTGTTTGAGGGAATCACGGGAGTAGTCGCTGATACATACAGCCGGAGGCTGTCGGTCACTCTTGGCATGTTTATTCTGGGCGGCGGCTTCATGCTGGAGGGCAGCGCGGTTTGGCTCGCGGGCGGCACGTCTCTGTTCTCCGCCTTTGCTCTGGTGCTGGGCGCACAGCTGCTGTTCGGTCTTGGCTGGACGTTCATCAGCGGAGCGGATACGGCATGGATTGTCGACGAGGTAGGCGAAGAAGAAGCCGGAAGCCTGTTCATGCGATCCCAGCGTCTCTCGCTGGCCGCGTCTCTGCTGGGCATCGGCATCAGTGTAGGGTTGTCGACGCTTATGCCGAATCTGCCGTATTTGGCCGGCGGGGCAATCTACTTCGCGGCGGGGTTTTATTTGCTCCGCTGCATGAGGGAGACGAATTTTCAGCCCCGGAACCGAGAACCGCAAGCTTCGCATTTTCGGACAATGCGGAATACATGGCTGGAAGGGGCGGCTGTGGTGCGCAGAAGCCCGCTGCTGATTACGATGGTCTTCGTGACGCTGTTCGGAGGCGCCGCCTCCGAAGGCTATGACCGTCTGTGGCAGGTGCATTTGATTAACGGCATCGGCTTTCCCGATCTGCCGCTGTCAATGGCGGCTTGGTTCGGCCTCATCGGCGCGGCGGAAACCCTGCTGGGACTGCTTGCCGTGCATTTTACCGAGCGAAGAATCGATATGGGCGGCGAGCGGAAGCTGTCTGCGGTTATGCTTCTGCTAACAGCAGTCCGCATTGCCTGCATCGCCGTTTTGGCGTTGTCGCCGTCATTTGGTCTTGCACTGTTCTCCGTGCTCGTCATCGGCATGGTTTCTTCGGTCGCAGAGCCGGTGTACGCCTCCTGGCTGAACCGGAATTTGGAGAGCCGGACCCGGGCGACCGTCCTGTCGATGGTCAGCCAGTCCGACGCGCTCGGCCAGACGGCCGGAGGGCCAGTGGTAGGATGGATCGGCAGCCGGTTCTCGATCAGGGCGTCTTTGCTGGCGGCAAGCATATTGTTGCTGCCCCTTTTGGTCGTATTCGGCCGGGGGACGCGCAAGCAGGGATCGGCACCAGCCTGTTTTGCAGAAAACCTGGAACAGGAGGATACAAGGCGCTTGTGAAGATAACATATACACAAACCGATCAAGCTGGGCTGCATTTGGTCCAGCCGCTATGGGAACAACTGAGAGATCATCATGCTTCAATATCCAATCATTTTTCAGAACAAATCATGACCAATACCTGTGAACTCTCCCCCACTTAGCTTACGCATGAAGTGGGGGCTTCTGTTGGCATCGATACAGGGTTGCACATGCTACGAGCTTCGTGATTGAAGACTCAACGCCTGTTGCACCCGAATGAGGGAAGCCAACGTCCAATACGTTCGTTTTGCCAATGAAGGGTCTTTTGCCTCCAAGGACAACCACATCTTTTCAGATGTGGCTTTGTGTATACTGCGTAACACGTACCGTGCGCCGATGTTATACGAGGCACCCAGGTCCGCGTGATACGTTTTGCCTGTTACGAATACAGCAACATCACGCTTCGTGTTGCGTTGTACAAATCCACTGCCATCAAAAGCAAGCGCACTTGTATTCGCAGGGTTGACCATGGAAACCCGCATCCCCAGAAAATGCGCCATTTCGGTCACTTTCGTTTGGATGCGCCGTTTGGCCCAAAACTGGAGTTTGGCACGAAGCCGCTTGGCTCCCCGCGTTCCTTTAGGGAGACTCATCTTGCCTAAGTACTCCATGACAATGACATCTGCGCTGTGCTTTTGGGCAAAGGCGATGATTTGATGCGCGGTATCGTGGACGATATGCGTCTGTAAGCCGTTCATCCGCCGCCAGAAATTCGGTTTTGCGCCTATACCGGATTGACGCTGGGCTTGTTTTAGTTTGCCTGTGATTTGGCGCATCCGGTCTTTTTCTTTGGCTTGGTTGATAAAGCTCCTCGCCAAGACAGTGCCATTAGCGTCCATCACGGAACAAACTGCGGAATTCGTTAATCCTAAATCAACGGCACATACCCGCTGCTTGGAACGTTCCGTCTGAGTCAACTTCACATCCCCTTCATAGGCGATATGAAGGGCATAGCGTTTTCCTTTCCGAACCAATGTGGGATTGCACTCTTTCATGCTCCACACGTTACGTTTAAATCGGTCTTGCCCTTTAAAGGTAATGGGGAGCCAGACCCAATCGCCTTGATGAAATACCTTGATGTTAGCTGTCGTATCGGAGGTTCGAATGAACATGTTGCCTTTGTACAAACAAGGGAATGCCTGATGCTGAGCTTGGAGTGTCGGCGGTTTCTTCGAAAAGCATTTCCCTTCTTGCTGAGCGTGTTGTCGCTCGGCTTGCCAAAGCTGAAAACGGGAATGATGGCTTTTCATAATGCCAAACGCTTCTGCAATGGCACTTCTGCGGAAGTACGAAGGAAACTTATAAAAGCGTTGATCGAATTCGACGTAGAGCGGATTCGGATTGTTCTTGGTACGGTGAATCAGCCGTTCTACCGCCGTCACTACCGCTTGGGTGGATAACGATTCCAAGGCTACAAACTGCTCTTGAATGACTGTAATCAAGAACGACAGCGCCTCTTGATACACATGGAGGGTCGCATCTAGCATGCGGTGGTGAGACGTAATCGGATGTTTGAGTGTTTTGACCACCTTCATGAAATGCCCTCCATCGCAAGTTTGATGGATCTAGTATAACACGAGAACATATGTTTGTAAATCGAACGTGTCTAACCCCCACCTTCGCTGTTGGCTTAGAGTTGGGGGACTGCGACACTAAATCTGTTCAATAACTGGAGGAAACCGGGGGGAGCTGGATTCTATCTTTGTTCTGCAAGATTTCAGAGGCAGTGGTATTGGTCAAGAGCTGATGACATTATCGCTTGGCTGGTTTAAGACAAACAGCATTGAGAATATTGCGATCTCAGTATTGTTCGGGAATGATGAGGCATTGCCTTTTTATGAAAAATTCGGATTCTACCCAAGAACCTATGTACTATCCAAATGATTACAAATGAAAGAGGAAGGCGGGCGCTCCAAGCTGGGGTGCTCGCCTTTTTTCCTCTGCGGGCCGAATTCCGCCATTCCTTTGCTTCCCCGTAACCGACCGGGCCTCCGCCGCATATGTTGTAGCAGGGCGCCTAAGCAAAGGAGACATGATCATGCAGAATAAAATCACCAAAATCTTGGAGCACATGGCCCATTCGCATGAACAGATGGCTCGCATTCTTGACGCCGAGCGCCACGTGGCTGTCCGCATGGCGCAAATCGTCCATGATTTGCCGGATGCGGAGCCGGAATTCGGCGGCAGTGCGGGAGTAATTGAAAGCGCGGGCCAGGTGAACAAGAATATTATCGCCTATCTTAACGCATTCGCCGATCTTCAGGAGGCGGTGGCCGAGCAGGTGGGCAAAGTTATCAAGGAACTGAACGGCCAGGAAGAAGAATAGCGGGAGGCGGACGATGAGCAGAGAAGAAGCTTATCTGAAAATGCTGGAATCCACCGCCACCATCCAGTGGAATATCGCGATGATCCTGGAAGCCAAAGCGGTAGAGGCGGAGAAGGTAAAGGAGTGGACGCACCATCATATTCATCCCCGTGCGTTCGATACGCACGAAGACCAGTTAAAGGAATCACTCACCATCCATGACGCGATTGTTGAACTGGTGGAGGGATTAACCAAACTGGAGAACGGTCTGTGCAGCAATTTGAAAGCCATGCTAGATACCGGGGAAGAGGAAGGCGGCGGAGGCTTCGGAAGTCTGACCGAAGGCGGGTTCAGCTTCGGAGAAGACGAGAAATGAGCGGGCTGCAGCTCTCGGAACGCGCCGTCAAGCTGGAAATGATCCGCTCCATTGCCCGCAGTCAGGCGGCGCTGGCGGCTATTCTGGAAACCATAGCAGATTTGACCGGCCATTCGGAGCTCGCAGCCCGCAAGCTGTGCGACAATGTCAGGGTTCTCAGCGAATACCAGAGCGCCATGTGCCGGATGATGACCGGCATTTCGCTGCATAGACACAAAGAAGGAATTCCCTCCGCGCCATGGCTGGCATCGTCCTGTGTTTTGGAGTATCGCGGCATGCACGCAGCACTGAAGGAGTGACAGAGATGAAGAAAACAAGCCGTAAGCCGTCGCGTACGGGGAAAACGGCCCGCAGACGCAAGGTGCTGCTCTCGCGGAAGACCAAGGTCCGCAAAATCCGTAAAATCCGCAAGGGAACAGCGCTTAAGGGCCGTAAAAAACGGTTAGGCCGCCCCCTTCGTCCACGGCTTCGGAAAAGAGGCGTCAAACTACGCAGAAAGAAACGGCTCCATCGGCGCGCTGTTCTGCCAGTACCGGAACCCGTGCCCGCCGCTCCTCCGGCGGAGACTGAACAGGTAGTTGTACCGCTCTCCCCCGAACCGGGCGTTGCTCCGGAAACGCCGCCCGATGGCGCCTATCAGCAGGGCTACAATGAAGCCTACGACGTCGGATTCGATACCGGGTTCGCCAAGGGCTTTGAGGACGGACATAAGCTGGAGTTCAAATGAAGGATTGCGGCGGCGAAAGAGCCCCCTTTCGCCGCCGCTTCACCGTACCCTTATGCGAAAATATTATATGGATTTCAGCTTTTCCCGTCATCTGTGGTAGACTGTCAAGTGGCTGAGTTTTGTGGACTCAGGAAACAGACAAAAGAGGCAGGTGCGCGGGAACGTGGAGCATGACATCAGAAAAGGAAGAATAGAAGAGCTTGAGCAGATTATGGCGCTGATTGCCGAATGCATACGGGTAATGCGGGAGGGCGGAAGCGACCAGTGGGATGAAAGCTATCCGAACGCTGAAATTATTACTGAGGACATAGAGCGGGGAACGCTGTATGTGTGGGAAGAGGACGGGGCTCCTGCCGCAATTTTAGTGCTGGATGAGAATCAGGCCGAGCAGTATGGGGAAATCGAATGGGTACAGCCGGAAGGGCCCAATTTGATCATGCACCGTCTTGCGGTTCATCCTCGGGTTCAGGGAAAAGGAATCGCGCGCCGATTGGTTGCGTTTGCCGAGAATTTTGCCGCTGAACAAGGATATAAGAGCATCCGAATGGATACATACGCCAAAAACGCCAAGGCGCTAGAGCTGTACCGGCGTCTCGGTTACGAGATTAGGGGCGAGGTCAAATTCCCTGGACGGACGGCTAATTTCCCCGTGATGGAGAAGATTCTGGCGTCTGCCGGGTAGAGATTTTTTTCTGAAAGTATCAATGAAAAGGAACCTCCCTTTTTACAATGAAAGCACTTTCATAGAAAACAGGCGTAAGCCCGACATATTAAATGAAAGCGTAAGCAATATACGGATAATCACAGCTGCTGCCCAAATACCGGGAAATAAGACGCAAAAGTCCGCAATATCAAGTTTTAAAATTTTAGATAAGTAGTCTATAATAAAGACATCACCAGAAGAGCTGCACGAAAAAAAGAGCCGGATGGATAACGCTCTAAAGCGAATGTTTTGAAATTCAGCGGCCCACCATTTTTCTTACAGCGGCGGAAGGTGATAATCCCGAATTCCTTATTTTATATAAGGAAGGGAACTACCTCCGATGGGCTAGGCAATCGGTGCATACCTAAAATTGGCACAGCCAAGACGGGACCATGAGTTGTTTGAGCGAACCGGTCGGTGAAGCGGCAACGGACAAATGAGCTATCTGAGCAGATCAATTGGTAAAGCCCAAAACGGAATCGTGAGCCGTTTAAGCGGAAGCCATTGGCATAAGCAAAGATAGACAAATGAGCCGTTTAAGCGGAAGCAATGGCGAAGCACAGACGAATCTATGAATCGTTAAAGCAGACCAATAGGTATGTTGTCCGAAAAATCCAGGCGAACCATGGAAGAAGGAAGAAGCTGTTTCAAAACAAGGCGAAAGTCTTGTGAGAAAGGAGCGGGATTCCATTGGAAAAGGTTAGCGAAGCGTACAATGTACGATAATCGCACATAAGGAAAACGGAAGTGACAACGTTTTTCGCGAGAATCGTGTACGCGGGAACCGAAGAACACCCATATGCAAGGCATGGAATTTCGGTGAAGTACTCCGAAATCGGGGTACAAGGATTGAAAGGTAAGTAAAATTTGAAAACAATTCTGAAGCGATTGTCCAAAGCGGTCAAGCCGATTGGAAATCAGGTAACATGGAATCATCGAAAAATGTACCATGTCAAAAGTATGGATTGTTGTAGGAGGATATAATTAAATTGCATAGCCAAGAGGAGACTTAAGACCCCGTTACCATAAAAAAGGTATACGGGGTTTTAAGTGTTCTACTTCAATTGCAGCCATACGGCCGCCATATCCATCGCTCCCTTGCCGCTCCGGTCAGCGGCTGCATACGTTTCCCCGGCAGCTTCGGCGAGCGGCAGCCGGATGCCCGCACGGCGCGCTTCATCTGTCAGCAGCCCTAGATCCTTGGCAACGAGGCTGATCATGAAGGCAGAGGGGTACTCTTCTTTTACATACATTTCTTTTTTGCCCTCGAACAGCTTCGTGGATACGGCTGATTCACTAATCATCCGCAGCACCAATTCACGGTCAAGTCCGGACGCTTCCGCAAACAGCAGCGCTTCGCCCACTCCTTGGGCAACCACGCCGAGCAGCAGGTTGATCGCCAATTTGGCGGAGCTGCCCGCTCCGACATCTCCGAAATGGATAGTCGCTTTTCCCAGTTTATCAAAATAAGGCCGGCAAGCCTCAACCGCATCGCTGTCTCCGCCTGCCAGGATGACGAGCTGCGCTTGCACCGCGGGCCCTACCGAGCCGGATACGGGCGCATCTACATAAATTCCTCCAGCTTCACCGGTAATCCGGGCGAATTCCTTGGCTTCCTCCGGGCCGATTGTACTCATATTCACGACAACAGCTTTCGGACGGAGCTTTGCAAGAACGCCTTCTTCTCCCGACAGAACCTCCCGGACCGTTTCGCCTTTGGTCAGCATCAGAAAGATCAGATCGGCTTCTGCGGCGGCTTCCCCCGCCGTGCGGCAAATGACGGCTCCTTCCCCTCTGAGCGGCTCGGCCTTTTCCGCCGTCCGGTTATAAACATGCAGGCTGTGGCCCGCCTTCAGCAAATTGCGGGCCATGGGAAGCCCCATGTGCCCCGTTCCAATCCATGCAATGTTTTTCAATTGGTTTACACTCCTTTTCAAGGATATCCATGTTATTTTAAACCTAATGCGGCAGGATGAATAGCCATTTAGTCACTATGACTTTGTCGATTATGTTAGGTTTTGTCTGCTTTTGCTGCAAGTTGCAAGGGGAATGTCAATTTAGTTCACTCGTGTTGACAATGATGCAGTCCCTGAATTAAGATAGGGGTATTCATAAGAATTTTAAACACTTTTCGTATATCCTTAATGATTGGATTAAGGGTCTCTACCGGAAACCGTAAATTTCTGGCTACGAAGATATGCCTTGGCATGTCTTTGTGGCCTTTTTGCTTTTAATTTTAGCTATTTCAAGGAGGAACAAGTCATGAGTGGTATTTTGATCAAAAACGCGGAACTCATCACGATGAACAAACAGGAGGAAATCCTGCGCGGTGACATCCGGATCAAGGACGACTTGATCGCGGAAATCGGCAGCGGCCTAGCACCGCTTGCGGGAGAGACGGTGATCGACGCCACGGGGCGGACCATAATCCCCGGCTTCGTGCAGACGCATATTCATTTATGCCAGACGCTGTTTCGGGGCAAAGCGGACGATCTGGAGCTGATGGATTGGCTGCGCAAGCGTATTTGGCCGCTCGAAGCGGCGCATGACGGGGAGTCGCTCTATTATTCCGCCATGCTCGGCATCGGGGAACTGATCTCCAGCGGGACGACGACGATTGTCGATATGGAGACGGTGCACCATACGGATTACGCGTTTCAGGCGATTGCAAAGAGCGGTATCCGCGCCCTCTCCGGCAAGGTCATGATGGACCAGAAGGGCGGGGATGTGCCCGAGGCGCTTCAGGAGGATACGGCGGCCTCGCTTCAGGAGAGCGTGGATCTGCTGGAAAAATGGAACGGGTATGACGGCGGGCGCATCCGCTACGCTTTTTCCCCGAGGTTTGTGATTTCCTGCACCGAGCCGCTGCTGACCGAGGTCCGTGATTTGTCGGCGCGTTACGGGGTTAAAGTGCATACCCATGCTTCCGAGAATCAGGGGGAGATCGAAATTGTGCAGGCTATGACCGGTATGCGCAATATCGTGTACCTGGATCATATCGGGCTGGCGAACGAACGGCTCATTCTGGCCCACTGCATTTGGCTGGATGAGCAGGAGCGGCGCATTTTGCGGGAGCGGGGCGTGCATGTCAGCCATTGTCCGGGCTCCAACCTGAAGCTGGCGTCCGGCATCGCCGACACGCCGGGGCTGATTGACGAGCATGTCTCGGTGAGCCTTGGCGCGGACGGCGCTCCCTGCAACAACAACCTTGATATGTTCAATGAAATGCGGCTGGCCGCGCTAATCCAGAAGCCGCTGCACGGGCCGACAGCGATGGACGCTAAATCCGTGTTCCGGATGGCGACAATCGGCGGAGCCAAGGCGGTTGGGATGGAAAATGAAATCGGCAGCATCGAGGTCGGCAAGAAAGCGGACCTGGCGATCCTGAACCTGTACAACTTCCATACGTTCCCTTCCTTTGATGCGGACCCGATCTCCCGGATCGTGTATTCGGCGACGCGCGCGGACGTGGAGAGCACGATCATCAACGGTAAAATCCTGATGGACCGGGGTCTGCTGAAGACGGTCGATAAAGATACCGTGCTGCGTGAGGCGGACCGTTCCATTCAAAGACTGCTGGCCCGCTCGCCGCTGGGGTAATGGGTTATTTTGGCATAAAGCAACTAAGAATCGGACCTCCTAAACAAACGGTGAATAGAGTCCCAATGCCGATTGGTCCATCGAATAGGATTGCCATTGTCAAAAAGAGAATATAAATGAATGTTCTTGAAAGGAGTATGTTCATTCCACTTAATTCACGAATGATTAGCATTAAACGGTCAACCGGCATTGGTGCAAAGTTTGTGTGTAAATAGATTGCGGTTCCTATCCCTATAACGATTAAGCCTATGCCAAAACAAACAAGTTTACTGAACCATAGTTCCGGAATTAACAAATGACGCCATAAAAAAAGCCATGTATCAATACCAAGACCAGTTATCAGGGCGGTTAGCAGACCCAATAATTCTGGTCTTTGTCTTTTTAACAATGAATTACAGCCAATCAGTATTAAAGCTATGATGATTTCCCAGCTTCCCACAGTAAGACCCACGTTCAGAGATAGCCCGACCAAAAGCGCGTCAAAAGGCGATGCTCCAAGGCCTGATTGTATAGTGAAAGAAGCACCAAGGGTTAGTATCAAGATTCCCAATCCATAAAATATATATTTCGGTTTACCCGACGTTTTCATGATTATTTAGTAGATTCTCTCCTCTTTTGAATCCATTTTTTCAGTCCATTTCTAGATTTATCAAAACCAGACTAGTCAAAATTAATAGTCGTATGATAATATAAGTTAAATCATTTTTGTTGTAAATGCAACAAAATTAATGGCGGAAATGATATCGATTAACTATAGGAGAGATCTACTAATATGACAATTATTATGAAGAAGTGCACGATAGAAGATTTACGCATGCTTCAAGAAATAAGTTATGAAACATTTAATGATACTTTTGGAGATTTGAATACGCCCGAAAATATGAAATCCTATTTGGAAAGAGCATTTAATTTAGAGAAATTAGAACAAGAATTATCTAATGCCAGTTCGTCTTTCTTTTTTATTTATAGTAATGAAGAGCTGGCTGGCTATTTAAAGGTTAATGTCAATGAAGCCCACTCAGACAATATTGCTGGCGAAGCGCTTGAGATCGAGAGGATTTATATAAACAGAAAATTTCAAGGGCAAGGTCTGGGGAAGCGTCTTATCCAAAAAGGCATAGAAATTGCGAAAGAGCAGAATAAAAAGCAGGTTTGGTTAGGCGTATGGGAAAAAAATGAGGGTGCAATCCAATTTTATCATGGAATGGGCTTTGTCGAGAGTGGAGCCCACTCCTTTTATATGGGAGATGAAAAACAAACGGATTTTATCATGGTTAAGACACTTTGATGAGTGGATTAAGATCGCGCACTGCGCGGTCTTTTTATGTTAAAGTTTTATAGCTTCTGAATCATCTTCATGAGCTTTGTCTCTGTCCCATTGGCCGCCGGAGTATAGATAATGCACCGTAAATCGGCGCTGCCGTGGACTTGCATTGAAGTCAACTCGAACAGCATTTTGCCGGCTTTGGAATGCCGGAACTCGATTAACACGTCGGGTGCATTGTTCACCGTGCTGCGCTGCCAGAGGCGGTCGAAATCCGGGTGGTTTGCGTCCATATCGCGGATGAATTCGGTATACCATTCGTCATCAACGTATTGCCCGTAATAAGTTCTGAATATGGCGAGAAAGCCTCCGACAAAATCCTCCCAGTTCACGGCAAGCCTTTGCAGTTCTTTGCGGGCAAACAACAGCCTGATTAAATTCCGCTGCGCAGCGGGAACTTGCTCGAAATCAAGGAACACATGTCTTGCGGCTTCATTCCAGCCGACAATTTGGCACCGGCGGTCCGTTACAATCGTTGGCGAATATTTTAACTCCCTTATAATTTTAAGCAGTGAAGGGCGGATTTCGGATTGAGTTTCGGGAGGAAACTCAGGTCCGGTGTGTGTATCTAGCGCGAGCGAATGCAAATATTTCCGTTCGTCTGCGGTAAGCCGGAGGGCTTTGGAGATATTGTCGAGAACGGAGACGGATACTTTGATGTCGCGGCCCTGTTCCAGCCAGGTGTACCAGGTTGTGCTTACGCCGGCAAGCTGAGCCACTTCTTCCCGTCTAAGTCCCGGCGTTCTTCTGCGGGTGCCCCCGGGCAGTCCAGCCGATAGGGGAGAAATTTTGGCGCGCTGCGATTTCAGGAAGACGGATAACGCTTCCAGTCTGGCCTCGGCATTCATAAATCATCCCTCCATTACTCGTTATCATAGCACCTATTATACTAGTTTAAACAACAACTTGTAATAGGATAATTTCCGTGACATGATAACGGTGGATGTGAAATGAAGGAGGATTCATAATGGAAAGAGTCGTCATAAGCGGCATGGGTGTCGTTTCTCCTCTTGGTAACGATGTGGAACAGTTTTGGAGTAAATTGCGAAATGGCCAATCGGGCATATCTGCGATTGATGCATTTGACACGTCCGCCTTTAAGACCCGGTTCGGAGGCGTTGTCCGGGATTTTGACGCTGACGCGTTGTTTGGCCGCAAAGAGGCGCGGCGTATGGACCGCTTCACCCAATTCGCGGTCGCGGCCGCCGAGCAGGCCTTGGCCGATTCGGAACTGAAGCTGGACGATATGGACAGGGAACGGTTCGGTGTATATGTGGGCTCGGGAATCGGAGGCATGGAGTTATTGCTTGACCAGCATCAAGTATTGCTCGAACGTGGACCGGATCGGGTGAGCCCGACCTTGGTGCCGATGATGATTTCCAATATGGCCGCGGCTGTAATCAGTATCCGGTATGGCGCGATGGGCCCCACATTTTCTCCGGTTACGGCTTGCTCCACGGGCAATACGGCAATCGGTGAAGCCTTTCGGGCCATCCGGTTCGGCGAGGTGGACGTTATCTTAGCCGGGGGAGCGGAAGCGGCGATCAATGAACTTTCGCTTGCCAGCTTTGGCAACGCCCATGCTTTATCTGTCCGAAATGGGGACATCACTCGGGCCAGCCGACCGTTTGACGCGGAAAGGGACGGCTTCGTGATAGCCGAAGGGGCGGGCATTCTCGTTCTTGAGTCGCTCACCCATGCGCAGCGGAGGAATGCGCGAATCTACGCGGAGGTTATTGGTTACGGAAACAGCTCAGACGCCTATCATATGGTGGCAACCCACCCTGAAGGAAGAGGAGCTCATCAGGCAATGAGGCTGGCTCTGCAAGCCGCCAAGCTCTCACCGACGGACATCGATGTCATCAGCGCGCATGCGACCAGCACGGGGGTGGGCGACCTTTCCGAAACGAACGCGATTAAAGCCCTGTTCGGAGAAGCGGCTTACCGCATTCCGGTTACGGCCAACAAATCGATGACAGGACATATGCTCGGCGCTTCCGGAGGAGCCGAAGCCATCGCTCTGGTCAAAAGCCTGGAGGAAAACGTAATCCCGCCCACTATAAATTTGGAAAAGCCCGATCCGGGATGTGATTTGGACTACGTTCCAAAGACGGCCCGAATCCAGGATCTGCACATCGGAATGAGCAATTCATTCGGCTTTGGCGGGCATAATGCTGTGTTGATTATTCAGAAGTACCCGGAATGAGAGCTGCCGCCCCAGTAGTACGGCGAAGCCATTTTGCTTATTCGGACTTTATACTTTTCTCCTGCTGGTTCATGAGAAGGGCCTTCAGCTCCTGAAGCTCATTTTCAATCCGGTGCAGATGGCCCTGCACGTCGTCGATCTCCTGCTCCGCCTTGTAGTTGATCGCAAAGTCAATGATCGCCTCGTGTTTGTCCCGTGCGGCCTGCCGGTTCTGGCTCATCATGATGACCGGCGCCTGGAACGCGGACAGAAATGAAAGGCATAGATTCAGCAGAATAAACGGCGGCGTATCAAAATGCCGGGTAAAGCTGAGCACGTTCCATATAATCCACAGCGCCAGAAAACTAGTGAAATAAATGATAAACTTCCAGCTTCCGCCGAAAGCGGCGATGCGGTCGGCCAATTTTCCGCCAATGCCCGTTTTCTTGCTGTATTCCTCATCCAGATGGGCGACGATGCGTTTTTCATAAAGTTCTACATAGTTGTCAATGCGCCCTTTATGTTTGTCGTTCAGTTCAATGCCAAAACCATTAATGGTCACGTCCTCCGGCGGGACCGTTTTTGCGTTTTCTTGCGCCATTGATTATCCTCCTTAGGTGAAAAAGAATGCCATCATCTTACTTCATCCTTTTCCATTTGTATATGGTATGAATGCGGCTGCGCTTTTATTTTCCGGTAACTGGGAACCGAGGCGGCTGTGACTTCGTCTAATCCAGTGAGGTGAACACATTGAATTTCGATGAACTGAAAGACGCAGACAGTATGGACGAAGATACGCTGCGGGCTGTGATGGAGCGTTTCGGCGGCGACGTCTGGAATTACATCTATTATCTAACGTCAAACTGCGAGCAGGCGGATGGGCTGGCGCAGGAAGTGTTTGTGAAATGCTATTACCGCATCGAAACGTACCGGGGAGGGTCTTCTTTTCAAACCTGGCTGTTCTCCATTGCGCGCAACGCCGTGTTCTCCTACCGAAAATCCCGTTTTTTCAGAAAAAGCCTGTGGGGAGACATCGCCGCGCTGCCGGATGGAATGGAGAAAATTGGGGTGAATGCAGGCGGAGGGGCGGTAGTTGCGGCTTCGGCGGAAATGCAGTATTTCAGCAGCATGCATGTCAATGAAATCTGGGATGTGATTATGAAACTGCCCGCAGGCTTCCGTGAAGCGCTTGTGCTCGATTTGAAGTATGGGATGTCGGCAAAAGATATCGCGGAACTCACCGGCTGGTCGCAGGGAACCGTCAAATCGAGGCTTCATCGCGCCCGCCGCAAAGTTCAAACCAAGCTGAAGGAGATGGAATAATGGACAACAAGCCGAAATGGGTTGAACAGGCGGGGAGCGGCCCCTTTGAAAAGCGCGGATTTACGGCGGAGCATGCGGAGAATGTGATCCGGACGATCCGCGAGGGCCAGTCTCAAGCGGCCCGGGAACGATCAAGAAGCCCCTATACGAAAACGGCCGTTGCCGTTTGCATTACGCTGACAATCGCCGGACTGGGCTGGACGGCAGCGGATGGCCCTCTCTCCGGCTACCGGGGAACAGATAACGTGTCCTCATCTGCTTCGAGAGCGGTTAAGGAAGCGGATATGAGGAATACGGCGGATAAGGCGATGCAGGAAATGCTGGGAATCTCTCTTCCGCTGGAGAACGCTGAGCACTTACCCAAAAAGAAGCTGATACGCTATTCGTACCGCAAGGGATACAATACCGCATATATATGGATCAGCACGGAAACGGGAACTATGGTGCGGGCGCAGGTTAACAGCTCGCTTAAACCCGGGGAGATTGAAAAGAAATTGAGTGAAGGAGCGAGAGTGGCGATGGCAAGTTTAGGGTATAAAGGAAGCTTTGCTTATTCCGCCTCGCGTTATGTCAATTATGACGCCGCCAAAGATAAAACGGTAGCCATTCGAACCACATTCAGAGCAGCAGACGCGCGGGTCGAATTAATCAACGGGAACATTGTGATGATGAGCTTCGAAACGGACGTCGGAACCATAGACCCTGCAATGGTCGAAGCGGGAATCAAGGATTTAAAGATCATGAACAAGAACAGGGGAAATCCTTCTCTGACCGGAGCCTACCGCGTGGTTAAAGGAACATCGGATCTGCTGACGCTGCGTTTCAGCGGCGAGGCCTCCGTTACGATGGACTCCTTGGTCCGGGTTGTCTACGGGGTGAGCGACCGTACTCTGTTCGATGGGAAGTCTGACTCCCCCTCGGCGAAGGCCGAGCGAGACAAACAACTGCGGGCGGTCAGTGAGCAGAAGCTGCGATCGGCGGCGGAAGCTCTGACTTCGGCTTACGGCATACATCTTTCGCTTGCGGATCATCAATTAAAGAAAAGTCCGGAAACTCCCGGTACCGCCACATTTACCAAGCCGGGAGGTCCGGATATGACGATTTCTTACAACATCTCGGGAGCGATATGGGGATTTTTATTCTATGATACAAAATAATCCTGATACCCGTTCATGGGTCACTTTCGGAGTCCAACCGAAACCGTATTAACTGAACTTATTTCTTACCCGCCACGCCCGCCCGCTCACCGCTTCGCCAAAGCCGCAATATCCCGGCTGTGCAGGATGGAAGTGTCCGCGCCGTGAACGGCTGACCTGATCATCGCCTGCCCCAGTTCCCTCAGCGTAATGACATGACTGGGGAAGAGAATACGCAGCGCCGGGTACAGCCAAGTTAAAGCGTAGTAGTAGCGATGGATATTCCGCAAACCTTTGGTCGGATGAATATAGCCCGGGCGATACATGTAGGCCGACTTGAAGGGCAGGCGCAGCAGCCGGTTCTCGGTTTTGCCCTTCACCCGGGCCCACATGCTCCGGCCCCTTTCGGAGCTGTCCGTGCCTTCCCCCGAAACGTAGCATAACACCATTCCCGGATTTAATCCGGCAAGCAGCTCCGCCGCATGCAGCGTCAAGTCGTAGGTCAGCCGCGAATATTCCGCCTCGCTCCGACCGACGGAGGAAACGCCCAGGCAGAAGAAACAGGCATCATATCCGGCAAGACGCTCCCTGATGGACGTAAGATCAAACCAATCGGCATGGATGATTTCCTTCAGCTTGGGGTGGGACATGCCGCAGGGTCTGCGGCCGACCACAAGCACCTCTGCCACATCGCGATCCAGCAGGCATTCATGCAGAACGCCTTCCCCGACCATGCCCGTTGCGCCCGTGACAATCACCTTGATTGGGTTCGCGGCTGGCGCTTTCATATTTTCCATGAGTTTTCCCGTTCCTTTCCGATTATGCCTGTTCACTTAATTTAAGCACTCTGGCGATATTCTCGCAGGTTCGTTCCACATTTTGCGGACCCTCCGCCAGCAGTTTCTCCAGGCCGGACGCGCCCGGGACAATTCCGAATACCGCATCGATGCCTTCCGCATACAGGGTATCGATTCCTTCTCCGACATATCCGGCGATGGCAATCACCTTTTTGCCGCTTTCCTTGGCGGCGCGGGCTACCCCATAAGGGGTCTTGCCGAATTTGGTCTGAAAATCGATGCCGCCTTCCCCGGTAAACACAATATCCGCATCAGCCAGCTTTTGTTTTAAGCGGGTATATTCAACGACGATCTCGATGCCTTTGCGGAGCACCGCCTGCGTAAAGATCAACAGGCCCGCTCCCAAACCGCCGGCCGCTCCGGCTCCCGGAATGTCCCGCACATCTTTATAGAGCTGCTGTTTCACGACCTCCGCATAATGGGCAAGGTTGGCATCCAGCCTGCGTACCATCTCGGGCGTGGCTCCTTTTTGCGGACCGAACACATGAGAGGCGCCATGTTCCCCGCACAGCGGATTCGTAACATCACAGGCTACAATTAGCCGGGTCTCGCGAAGCCGTTCATCAAGCGAAGAAATATCAATGCTGGCCAGCCTGTCCAGATAGCCTCCCCCTCGGGGAAGAAGATTCCCTTTCTCGTCCAGAAATTTGGCTCCAAGCGCTTCGGCCATGCCTGTGCCGCCGTCGTTCGTCGCGCTTCCCCCGATGCCGATGATCATTTTCCGGATTCCTTGATCCAGACATTCGCGGATCAGCTCGCCCGTTCCATAGGTTGTCGTAATCAAAGGATTTTTGGTTTCCTCGGTCACCAGATGAATTCCACTTGCGGACGCCATTTCGATTGCCGCGGTTGTCCCGTCGCCTAGAATGCCATATTTGGCGGTAACCGGCTGTCCGAGCGGTCCCGTAACCTCTATATAATGGATTTGTCCGCCCGAGGCATCGACAAGCGACTGCACCGTTCCTTCACCGCCGTCCGCCATCGGGACATGAATATAATTAGCCGCCGGGTAGACCTTCCGCAGCCCTTTTTCCATCGCAATACATACTTCTTTTGCCGTCATACTCTCTTTAAAGGAATCTGGCGCCAGCACAAATGTCTTCTCGCTCATCTTCTCACCTCATGTATAATTTTATATCGTTTGGCTGTGCACTGCGTCAAGTCTAAGCGGATAACGAACCTCCTTTGAGGTTTGCATTATTTTGACTATAATGGGTAGTACACTATTTCAACGAGTAAGAGGGGTAAGCATGTACAGGAGAAAAATAGGGAACGGCGGCCGGTTTTATCTGGTATCCGTGCTGCTGGTGCTGAAGCTGCTGGTGCTGCGGATGCTGTTCTTCGACCGGATCGCCTGGGAATGGGTGCTGGCAGATGCCGCGCCGGTACTGCTGCTGATGGGAATCCTGGCTGTTGTGGTGCCAACGAGAGCTAAGACCGCCGCATTCTGGATTTTTAATGGCGCACTGTCGCTGCTGCTGTTCGCATCAAGTGTGTATTTCAATCATTTCGGCTCGGTGCCGACTTATCTGGCCCTTTATGAGCTGAACCAGGTGTTTCAGATCAGGGACAGCGTGGAGTCGACGATTCAGATTGTCGATTATTTGTTCTTTGCGGACATTGCCGTATATGTGATTTACCGCTTGTTCCGCAGAGGGAAGACAGGCGCAAGAGACACGCGTTCGGCTTATGCCCCGCCAAGGTTTCGGGGCGTATATCCGGCCGTTATTCTAGTCTCGATTATCGGAGGAGGATCGTTGTCCGCCTATTCGATTCATGCCTCAGCGGGAATCACGAACGAGCTGGTGCAGGCGGAAAGCGCAGGCTTCCTGAATTACGAGGTCGTGGCCGCGATTCGGGAGCGTCAGAACAATGAACTGGTCGGTACCGGCAACATCAAGGATACGATTGCCAAGGTTGAGGCGCTGGAGTCCTCCTATAATTACGGAGGAGCGCCTTCCGGCACGCCGTCCGCGAATTTTTTCGGTTCTATGCAAGGCAAGAATGTCATTGTCGTGCAGATGGAGGCATTTCAGAATTTCCCGCTGCATCAGTCGCTGAATGGGCAGGAGCTTACGCCGAATCTGAACAAGCTGGCGGACGAAGGATTCTATTTTCCCCATGTCTTCCAGCAGATCGGTCCGGGCAACACCTCGGACGCCGAATTTATGAGCAATACGTCGATCTATCCTATCGGCTCGCTGGCTATGTCCACCGGGTTCGGTGACCGGACGCTGCCGAGCCTGCCGCGCGTACTGAAGAAGAAGGGCTATGAAGCCTATACGTTCCATGTCAACAAGGTCGGCTTCTGGAACCGCAAGGAGCTGTACGCCGCGATTGGCTTTAACGGCTATTACGACAAACCGTATTTTAAGAATGATCATTTCAACGCCTTCGGCGCTTCGGATGAACAGCTGTATATTACGGGAGTGCAGAAGCTGGCCGAGTTAAGCCGGCAAGGGACGCCATTTTACGCCCAGTTCGTGACGGCATCCAGCCACCACCCTTTTCAAATTCCGGATTCGTTCAAAAAAATAACCGTACCGGGCAATCTCCAAGGCACCATGCTCGGCGATTATCTGACCGCGATTAACTACACCGATTATGCCATCGGCACGCTGATTGACGGATTGAAGCAAAACGGGCTGTGGGACAGCACATTGTTGGTGTTTTACGGCGACCATTTCGGCCTTCAGCCGCAGGATGTTCCGCCGGAGCAGGTGGAAGGCGCGCTTGGGATCAAATACGACAACCGGATCAGCCGCTTCAATATTCCGCTTATCATTCACATGCCCGGCTCGAAGCAGGGGAAGACGGTCGAACGGACGGGGGGACAGCTTGATATCATGCCTACCCTGGCCAATCTGCTGGGGATATCGCTGAAAAATGAAGGGGTTACGCCGTTCGGACACGACCTGCTGAATATACAGCATAATGTGCTGGGCATGAGATACTATCTGCCTTCGGGATCTTTTTTCAATGACGATATTTTGTTCGTTCCCGGCAAAAGCTTTCAGGACGGCGAGGCCGTCTCGCTGAAGACGCTCCAGCCCGTCACCGATTTTGCCAGGTATGAGCGGGACTACAAGTATATTTTGCAATGGATGAGCCTGTCCGACGAATATGTGAAGCTGCTGCCAAAACGTTAGGAGTCTGTACAACGGCTGAACGATGAAGAAGAAGCTGGGAGAGAATTTATAATGAAACGATGGTTAAAACCGCATGTTCTGGCAATGGCGGCGGGCTTCGGCCTGCTGCTCGGCCTGCTGTTCCTCGGGCCGTTCGTCGGAGTAGCCGACAACGGCGACTTTCTGCGAATGATGAACACGATCGGCCTGAATTATTACAACGCTTCGGAGACGTATCAAGACCGCTTTTTCAGCTACAGCCATTCCCGGTTCGCGTATGAGGATCTGTTTCGGGGGTTCTATCCCTCTTCGCAAATTTTTCTCGTACTGGCGCCAAGGCTGCTTGGCGGCCTGTTCCACGGAAGCTGGTTTGACATCCGGCTGCTGGCGGCGGTATACGGGTTTTTGCTGCTCGCGGCGACCTGGCTGCTGGTCAAGCATAACGCCCGCGGCTCATATATTACGGGACTGCTGCTGGCGGGAGCGCTGCTGTTTGTCTTTTATGACATCGGCTATCTCGCGTATTTCAATTCGCTGTTCGGCGAGCCAGTCTCTCTCGTATTCATGCTGCTGACTTTCGCGCTGGGGCTCAGGCTTGCTTTCAAAGAGAATCCGGCGGTCAAGGACCTGTGGCTCTTTTTTGCCGCCGTCTTCTTCCTGACCTGCTCCAAAATCCAGAACGCGCCGATCGGCGTCGCCTTCGCCCTGATCTTTCTGCGGTTCGCGTCGCTTCAGGGGGCTGCGGGCTTCCGCAAAGCGGCGATCCGTTTCTCGGTTGCCATCTTTCTTATTTCCGTCATTATGTACGCCGCTGCACCCAAGGATTTGAAGCATATCAATCTGTACCAGACGGTATTCTACGGTATTCTGAACGGTTCGCCGGATGTAAAAGGGGATCTCAGGGAGCTCGGGCTGCCCGAGCGGCTGGAGGTGCTGGCGGGCACGAATTTTTTCGAGAGCGGCACAGCGATCAAACAGGATGATCCTTCGCTCGTTCCCGACTTTTACAGCCGGATTTCCCATAAGGATGTGCTGCTGTTCTATCTGAAGCATCCCGGCCGTCTGCTGGACAACATGCGTTACGCGGCAGCGAACAGTATGGCGATTCGCCCCTCTTACCTCGGAAATTACGAGAAGGCGGACAATAAGCCGCCAGGCGCTCTAGCCTATACATACAGTGCATGGAGCCAATTTAAAAATAATGTGCTGCCGCATAATCTCGCATTTCTGATCATATTCTACGCCGTTTACTATGCCGGGGCGTTATTTGAATACCTGCGCAGTGCGGACCGGCGGCAGCGGGTGGCTTGCGAGCTGATGATGCTGCTCGGACTACTTGGCATCTTTGCGTTCCTGGTGCCGATCCTTGGCGACGGGCGCGCGGATATCGGCAAGCATTTGTTTCTGTTCAATGTCTGCTTCGATATGATGGCCGTAACGATGTTTGCCTGGGCAGTTTACAGATTGACAGGGTGGGTATTTGGGCGCGGCAGTTCTTACTGACGCCGTATCCTCTTATAAGCCGTGTCGCTTTACGCGTCACGGCTTTTTTGCAGCATCAGGTCAATAATAGTATTTGGAGACTCGCTCGAACATCTCCAGCAGCTTGGGAAATGCGCCAATTTCTTTGATCGCGGCGACATCTTCATAGACCGCCGCCTCTTCTTCCTGCCAGGATATCGAACGGGGAATGGGCAGGGTGACTGCATCCTTGTGCCGTAAGCTGTCGATCAGCAGGTCCAAGGTCCGGTGCAAGTAATGATTCAAGGACCCGAACCGGTTCTTGTATATCGTCCGGATGTTGTTATAATCCGTCAAATAATCGTTAAGGACGGGCAGAGTCACATAGTCAGGCACCATGGTAAGAACGAATAATTTGATCTCCATCTCGTGAGGGTTCTTTTCATAGAATCTTAAGAAGTTAAACCGGGAATGCAGAGCATTGCTCTGGGAAATCGGGTGCTCCTGGTGGTAATTAATCACCGCGTCATCATGGATGAATACCGCTCCTCTTCGGGCCGCGCGATACCCAAGTTCCCAGTCCTCCCATCCGAATCCCTCAAAATGTTCCTCGAAGCCGCCGAGCTCATCAAAAAAATGCTTAGTCATCGAGGCATTATTCGTTATCAGATTCAACCAGGCGTAGTGAAACAGTTTAAATCTGCTGCCATAGGTTTGCAGTATGGTCTCGAAGTAATCGTTCATGCTGCTCCACTGGTTAAGGTGACCGGTATCGAACATCAATTCAAAAGGGAGCAGCTGCACCGGTGTCTGGTCCCCCTGTATAAATCGCTCAATGATAGGCGCGGCGATCGGATGGCCGGAATACAATGCGTTCATAGCCGACTTCTGCTCCGAAGAATAGCCGGGATCGGTCATCGTATATATGCGTCTCCAGCGCATTGCCCCTGATACGACCTTTCGTTCTCCGCTTTGATGGTGGCCTACATGAGTCGTGACAAAATCCGGTCCGCATATCATCTCGGCATCCACAAACAGCAGGGTATGCCCTGTGGCAATACTTGCTCCGATGTTCCGGATTTTGGATCTTCCTCTGCTCTTAAGCTGCTGCACATAAATAAATGAATATTCCGGATACACCGAGTAGTAAACGACAGGTGTAGGATCCGTAGAGCCGTCATCCAGAAAAATAACCTCCATCTGCTGAAGCGGAAATTGCTGCCGTTCCAGACTCAGCAGAGAAAAATAGTTCGAAGGGCAGCGGTTATAGGAAGGCATAATCACGCTCGCCGCAAAATTTCTTTTGATCCCCCTGCTAACCGCAATGCCTCTGCCCGGATCGCGGTAAAAATAAAGACCGGCCTCATCGCCATCCAGACTTGAAAACATGTGATCTTGGATCTCTTCCACGCTCCGGGCCGAGGACCATAAGCGAAACTCCCGGACCTGGCCATTAAAAGTACCGTACATATGTCCTCCAAGCCCGAGTGAGGGAATGACCCGTTCGACATTACTGGGCATGCTTTCTCCCTTTATCCAGGCTCCATTAATATACAGCCGCAGCTTCTTGTCGTCGGAGACAACGGCAACATGCTGCCAATCCGAGAAATCATGCGCCAAGACGAGCCTGGCGGGAAGATGATTTACGGAATGCTCAAACACCGAGATGCCGTTCGTGCCCACGGAGATTCCGCAGCCCGCGGCTCCTGCCGGGTAGAAATCCGGCCCTACCAAATATTTTCTTCCGTTTATGCCGTCCGCCCCTGTATTCCGTTCTTCGTCCAGAATCTGTTCCTCTTCCGCTTTTACCCAAAATTCATAAGTAAAGGTATTGCTGATTTCACAGGTCCTCTGAAACTTAATCCATTCGTTGCCATCAAAATGTAATGTACTTCCGTCATACATGTACAATCCCTCCTATTTTCCCCAATACTCTGAGATGGCCAGTTGATACAGAGAGAGATAGCCGTCAACCATTTTGGATACCGAGAACCGTTCTGCGACATAGTGTCTTAATTGATCAGGGGAGTAGGGGGCTTCATAATAGTAAAGCTTTCCTGCCATCTGTTCGAATGACTCGCACATCATCTCGGGAAAGAACTCCAGTATTTCCGGAACGGCACCCTTCGAGAGAGCAAGTACAGGGGTCCCGCAGGCCATCGCCTCAATCAGTACAAGCCCGAACGGTTCCGCCCACTGGATAGGAAAAAGCAGGCATTTGGCATGCTTTAACAAATCCTGGCGGACTCTTCCGCCGACCGGGCCGACAAATTGGAGCAGGGGATTGCGGTTCAACCGGGGAGAAATCTCATGATAAAACAGTTCTTCATCATGGAGCGGTCCGGCTATAACGAGCCGCTGTCCGGTCATTTCCGCAAGATCCATCGCTTCGAGAATTCCTTTTTCCCGGACCACTCTGCCCATAAAGAGCAGATAATCTTCTTTTTCATAGCTGAACTCATATTCTTCAGGAACAATACCGTTGTGCACATCAAATCCGTATCCGCCGCCTATCACTTCCCTGGCACTGCGGCTTACATATATTGGAAAATGGACGGGATTGTAGACAGGCAGATGAATGGTATGCACTAACGGAACATTTACTTCAATACGGCTGAGCGCAGAATCAAAGGTATGGTCATGAATAATGTCAATGTTTTGCGGGAGATTTTCTTTTATATAAGAGCCGATGGAATCATCTCCGTAAAACGGGTAGTTAATTACGGTTCCCCAAATATGGCTTCCGGATGGAGCATAGAGAATAACTTCATGTCCCCTCTGGGCCAACCCTTGGGAAAGCTCATAGATTATGCGTTCCGTTCCTCCATCCCTGGGGGGAGGGACCGTTTCATGATTTGGCGCGACTTGCAGAATTCTCATGGAGAACCCTCCTGACTAAGCTTTTGTATATGGACTATGACATCATATGATTCCCATTTCGCCGCTGCATACGGAGTCCGCCTATAACTCTAAATAATCCTCATGCCCAAACCGGTCAAAATATGCGGATTCCCCGGTGTAATTGTCCATAGCTATAATCCTTCCGCAGGAATCTATTGTAAGAGGAGGAGATGTGGATGGCGAACCTTTCTGTCCTGATGCCAGTCTATAACGCATCCCGCTTTCTGGAGCAAGCGGTGGAGAGCATCCTGCAGCAGAGTTACACCGATTTTGAGCTGATCGTCATTAATGACGGATCTACCGACAACAGCCTGGAGATTCTTGAGCGATATTCCGATCCCCGCATCAAACTGATTCATAACGGGTCGAACAGCGGAATTGTGTCCAGCCTTAATTGCGGCTTGAACGCCGCCTCAGGAGCATACATTGCCAGAATGGACGCGGACGATTACAGTCTGCCGGATCGCTTCAAGGCACAGATTCAGTTTATGGATCTGCACCCCGATATCGGGGTCTGCGGTACACAGTACCGGATAATGGATTCTCCTAGGTTCGGAGTATCCAATACCACGCTTCCTTGCGATCCGGATATTGTTGCTTGTTCACTGCTGATCAACTGCTGCCTCGCACACCCTACCGTAGTGATGAGAAGGCGGGTTCTGGACCAGCTTCACGGTTGGCCGTATGACCCCAATTATCAGTATGCGGAAGACTATCATCTCTGGGCCAGGCTTTCAGCAATCACTCGTATAGCCAACCTGAATCAATGTTATTTGCATTACCGCTATCATGATCAGCAGCTCAGCAGAACCAAAAGCCTGGAGCAGATCTGGCAAGCGGATCGGATTCGTCTGGATTTATTGAACGGAATGGGGATTGACCCCACTCCCGAAGAATGGGCGCTTCATCTTAATTTATGCCATTTGAGGAGCCGCGGCCTGTCCGAACGGGAGTGGACCCGAAAAATATTTTCCCGGAATCTTCTTGTCAGAAGGTATGATCAGGTCGCGCTGATGGATGTGCTAAACAGTGTATTGAGAGGATAATTTTCACGTAAATCCTGAAAGGGGATGTCTTGGAATGAAGGCAGTAATTCTGGCAGGCGGCTACGGCACGCGTATCAGTGAAGAATCACACCTACGGCCGAAGCCGATGATCGAGATCGGCGAGAAGCCCATTTTATGGCACATCATGAAAATGTATTCCCATTATGGATTTAACGACTTTGTGATCTGTCTTGGCTATAAAGGCAATGTAATCAAAGAGTATTTTTCCAACTATTATCTCTATAATTCCGACGTCACTTTCGATTATGCCAATCATAACGAAGTCTTGATTCATCAGCGCAAGGCGGAGCCCTGGAAGGTTACATTGGTGGATACGGGGCTGGAGACGCTGACCGGAGGGCGGTTGAAGAGGATTGCCGAGTTCGTCGGCGAGGAGACGTTTATGATGACTTACGGTGACGGACTCTCTTCGATTGATCTTGGCGCCCTGCTCAAATTCCACCGCAGCCACGGCAAATTGGCTACAGTAACCGTAACCCAGCCACCAGGGAGATTCGGAGCGATGCAGCTTAATGACCAGCAGCGGGTTGAGGCTTTCCGGGAGAAGCCCAAAGGCGACAACTCCTGGATTAATGCGGGCTTTTTTGTGCTCGAGCCGCAAGTATTTCAATATATCGAGGGAGACCGAACGGTATTTGAGCAGGAGCCGCTGGAGCGCCTTGCCAGTGAGGGCCACTTAATGGGCTTTCAATTCGAAGACTTTTGGCATCCAATGGATACTTTGAGAGATAAGAATTATTTGGACCAATTATGGAAATCGGGGAATGCTCCGTGGAAAAAGTGAACTTTTGGAAGGGTAAAAAGGTGTTTCTTACCGGCCATACTGGCTTTAAAGGCTCATGGCTGTCCATTTGGCTGCATCAACTCGGAGCGGAAGTCACCGGCTACTCCGATGCGCCGCCGACTGATCCCAGCCTGTACGAATGCAGCAAGGCCGGTCAGCTTCTGACTTCAATCACAGGAGATGTCCGGGATGCCGCCCGCCTGCAGAAGGCAATGCATGATGCCAATCCGGATATCGTGCTTCATCTCGCCGCACAGCCGCTTGTCAGGGAATCCTATCAGCGGCCGGTGGATACGTATGCGGTTAATGTGCTGGGAACCGTACATGTACTCGAAGCGGTGCGCCAGAACAACGCCCAAGGAGGCAGGATTAAGGCGGTTGTTAACGTTACAACGGACAAATGCTACAGTAACAAGGAATGGTTCTGGGGATACAGGGAAAATGACAGGCTTGGCGGCTTTGATCCTTATTCCAACAGCAAAGCCTGCTCCGAGCTCGTCACCGCTTCGTATCGGGATTCCTTTTTTAACCCCAGCCGGTATGAGGAGCATGGAGTGGCTATCGCGTCCGCAAGAGCCGGCAATGTGATCGGAGGCGGAGACTGGGCCGGTGAAAGGCTTATCCCGGACAGCTTCCGAGCCTTCTGCAATGAGGTTCCCTTGGTCATTCGAAGTCCACATTCGGTACGCCCCTGGCAGCATGTATTGGAGCCGCTTGGCGGTTATCTGCTGCTGGCTCAGCGGTTGTATGAAGAGGGAGTGAGGTATGCGGAAGCCTGGAACTTCGGACCGGAGGAACAGGATGCGCAGAGTGTGGAATCGGTGGTCAGCCGTTTTTGCCGTTTATGGGGAGAGGGAGCAGCTTATGAGGTTGTGCCCGATCATCAGCTCCATGAAGCCGCTGCGCTGAAGCTCGACTGCTCCAAGGCAAAGGCTAGGCTTGGCTGGCGGCCCAGATGGAATCTGGATACCGCACTGGTTCAGACCGCTGCCTGGTATAAAGCTTATTTGAATGGGGAAGACATGCTGGAGCTCTGCCGCGCACAGATTGGGGAATTTGAGCAGGCAAAGGGCTGATTCGAGAGAGATTGGGGTGTCCCGCAAGCCATGGAAATGGCTGCCGGGATGCCCTTTATTTTTGAATGGGAATCAGGTAGGTGTTCGGGGCATGGCGCTCGGCATATCCAGGAAAATACAAATGTTGTGCAACTTTATCCTGTTTCGTTACGTTATAAAAAGTAAGGTTGCTATATGAATTAAGGAGGTCCCTGGCTTTGAAGCTACCTTTAAAAATTTTAACGTTCACCATCGCTGCCAGTTGCCTCCTGGCGGTACCCGCCACTGCAGCCACCACCGTTTATGCTGGAGGCGCGTCATCGGTTCCAGCCGATCCTATAGCCCTGGAGGCCGACGTTCCTGCCGTCACGGGAACGACTAAGGAAATCAAGTTACGAACAGACTTCAGCGTTAGAATCGTTAAAGAAGCAGATAAAACGGATGACGAGCCCGCTTACTTGGTCACCGGACATGGGTATCGGTTACTGCCGCTTAGAGCTGTCGCTGAGAAAATCGGCTATACGGTGAAATGGGATCAAGCGACCCGTTCGGCAGAAGTTAGAAAAGGCGCGTCATGGACAACGGTGCAGAAAGACACCGATTAATACCTGTATAATGACAGGACGCCGATCTCGCTTGGCATCGCTCCGGTTATAATCAACGACTCGCTTTACGTGTTACAGGATTTTTTTAGCGAAGTGCTGCAACTTTCCGTTGAGCTCGAGCAAGGGACAGATGTCTTATTTATCAGCCAGACGCAGGAGTAAAGACGCTATGTAAAAGCCGACCTCAGGGTCGGTTCTTTTTTGCCTTGAAATTGTTCAGTAATGTGTTCTGTTAGTTCAATACGGTCGATTGTTCATTTAATCCTTGAGTATCTTCGTCAATTTTGTATTCTAAAATATCTCCAGGCTGACATTCTAAAGCCTTACAAATCGCCTCTAAAGTTGATAATCGAATCGCTTTTGCCTTTCCATTTTTCAATATGGAAAGATTAGACATCGTTATTCCAACCCTCTCCGAAAGTTCTGTAACGCTCATTTTCCTTTTAGCTAGCATCACGTCAATATTGATTATAATCGCCATGTTTTCACCTCAGACCGTTAAGTCATTTTCTGATTTTATATCTATGGCATTTTTTAAGAGCTTTTGAAGAACAGCAGCAAAGATTGCAATCACAAATGAAGCAAAAATAATGACCAATCCGAGTGCCGCGAGACCTGGAGCGTCGTCTTCCTGCGCCATGACAAATAAGAATGGCAGGCATGCCCCATACAAGATACTGATTGTGATTGCACAGTATTTTATATTCTTTAAAGCTCTTACAGACAATTCTGAGAAAGCAATGTTGTTATCAATATAGCTTAAAAGTCTGAAAGACTGATACAAAGCAAAGAAAAACGGGATCGCTGCTGCATACATACCGATTAGAACGGGATAAAGCATATAAGCCGGATAATGTTCTGCTGCTTCTTTAGCTATCCAAGGCAACCAAAATATACACAAAGCAAGAATCGGAATTGCAATAAGACAAACAGTTGCCTTTAAAAAGAGTGTTGTTCCTCGTTCCATAAAATGCACCTCACTAATGTATTGTCAATTTGAATTTAACAGAAGATTTATCGTTTTACAATATATTTTGATTGTTATATAGTGTATTACGATTGTTTTGTATATTCCCTTTAATTTTTATACAAAGTATAACTAAAACTATTTAATTTATGACTTGATCAACTAACCTGCCCTTCGCTTAATGCTGTATCGTCAGTCAATCCTGAAATAACTTTATTTCATCATCTTATGGTGCCGCATTAGCGGACAACCAATTGATACAGTAAAAAGAGAAGCTGCATAAGCATGCTCCTCTACGATCGTTTCCCGTTTTTCAATTAGAGTCTGTACGCAAACTGTACAATCCATAAAAAAGCAGTACAATTGAACCTATGATACGCAGATACGAAATAAGCGATGAAGAGTGGAATGTCAGTGAGCCGTTTTTGCCCCCTACTCATTTTGAATTATGTTTCGATAGAACCCGATTGGAGCCAGGTCATAATCGACACGACCGTAGTCCGTGTCCACCAGCATGGAACGGGCGCAAAAGGAGACAAGCTAAGCAAGCAATCAAGTAGATTTTGAAAATGAACTGCTTATTTTGAAAACAGAATATTATTATGATGAAGAGGGGTGTTCCTTGATGACAAATAGTAGAATGAATCCTAAGGTTGATGAATTTTTAAGCAAAGCCAAAAAGTGGAAGGAAGAATATGAGAAGTTGAGAAATATCGTTCTTGACTGTGAGCTGATCGAAGAATTTAAGTGGATGCATCCTTGTTACACGTTTGAGAAAAAAAACATAGTTCTAATACATGGATTTAAAGAATATTGTGCGCTTCTGTTTCACAAAGGTGCCTTGTTACAGGATGCCCATGGGATTCTAATCCAACAAACGGAGAATGTACAGGCGGCGCGCCAGATTCGGTTCACCACTGTTCAAGAAATAGCTGCAATGGAAACCATCTTGAAAGCCTATATTTATGAAGCCATTGAAATTGAAAAAGCCGGTTTGGAAGTGAATTTTAAAAAGAATACAGAATTCAACATTCCTGAAGAACTTCAAATTAAATTCGATGAAATCCCTGCCTTGAAAACTGCTTTTGAAGCATTGACGCCCGGACGGCAAAGAGCATACATTCTTTATTTTTCTGAACCCAAACAATCCAAAACTCGAGAGTCAAGGGTTGAAAAATGTATGCAGCAAATTCTGGGTGGAAAGGGATTAAATGATTAGGGCGTGTATGCAAACCTAAGCAAGCCAAACCAGTTTCTAGACTGCCGCTGTTTTTATTGAACTATAGTGTTCCGTTCAACAACAATCATGCAAATTAAGGGAGGTCTATGGTACGATCCTCCCCTGTTATACCTTCAAAGAGGATGTACTGAAAGCTCTCTAACTCCGTTCTTTTCCAAGTGCGTGACGCTTCTGGTCCCAGGTTCCGTTCACTTTAAGTCCATCAACTAAATCACGAATTGGAACAAACAGGCTTTGCTGGTTGTACTGCGTTTTAACATCTGTTTGGATCTCGGCACTGTCATAAAACGTCTGATTGGTCGTCATATTGATTTCTAGAACGTGGTTGTTTAACTGGATTTTAACCCACTTTCTTTTCCCTCATTAGACGATAAACCCAATTGAAAGTTGCAAATGCAAGCAAACAATTCTGTTATGCTTCCTGCCCTTCGTTAATGGCGCATGCCCTGCCCACATCAATACATATCAACGTCAGGCCGTCTCATGCAGAAGCCAGCAAGTCTTTCCATAGCCGAAAGACCTGCTGGCTTCTTAACTTTTCTTTGCAATTTTGAAAAGGGAAGGCGGTTTTATGGGACAGCCTAGCCCTTCTATGCTCATTGGGCTGAACGCTCCAGTCCGAGGAAGATCAGGCGGATCTCCTCGCGGAAATCCTCGGCTCCCAAGTGATCCTTGAATCCGTACTTCTCTTCCAATTTCTGAAGGGATATATCAAACTGGTTCTCCTGCTGCGGCTCCTCCCCTTGAACGAGCAGCCCTACCGGATCGGTATACATTTCATCGTGAACTTCCTTAACGCATTTCGCAGCTTCCAGAATAGTCATATGAAATGGGGAGCCGAGATTCAGCGTATCGTAGGAAGCTGGGAAGTTCGCCAGCACGGCGCTTGTCGCCTTGGCCACAGTGTCAACGCTGACAAAGTTTCTTCTTTGTCTTCCCGAGGAGCGAATCGTAATCGTCTTGTTGAAGAAAGCTTCCCTGCACAGGCAGGCCGGAACCAGACTCCAGCGGTTGATGGTCTGAGACGCAAAGTGGCCGTACACATTCGTCGGCCGGATGCTGACTGCACGCAGCAGTCCTTTTCTTGCGTACATTTCCGTATACAGTTCAGCCACCGCATGATTGGCCGCGTAATCGTTCTCAGGAAGGACTGCCGATTCTTCCGTGACCATCCCTTGCAGTTCAGATCCGAGCACCTGTATGGTCGAAAAGAATATCATCTTCTGTATTTCGTTGTTTACGGCAAAATCCAGCACATTTTTGGTCCCGATCAAAGAGAGCTTAATCCCTTCCCGGCCATTCTTGGAAACGATATCGTTGGCGGCTGCCAGATGAATAACGGCGTCTCCGCCGATGCGGAGCCCGGGAAAACCGCCCGAGAGCACATCCGCCGCAATATCCTCATAGGCTTTCCCGGAATCGGCTGCATGCTCCGGCAGGCTGCGGAAAATCCTTACCACCTCATGGCCTTCCTGGCGAAGCTGCTCGCACAAAGAGCTTCCGATAAATCCTCCCGCTCCGGTCACAATATACCTCATGCCGAATCAAGCCCTTTATTTTGCGAAATGAATATCTCCAGCGTAGGCAGATTCTTGTCTTTTTCAGAGAGAATCGGAGTTTCCGTAGGCCACTTCACAGCGATTGACGGATCATTCCAGCGAATGCCGCCGTCCTCTGTGGGAGAGAATTTCGAATCTACTTTATATTGTACGGTGCAATGATCGCACAGCGTGCAGAAACCGTGGGCGAAGCCGCGCGGAATATAGATCATCGCCCGGTTGTCTTCGGATAGTTCAATGCTGTCCCATTCTCCAAAGGTCGGGGAGTCTTTCCGCAGATCTACAAATACGTCAAGCACGGCGCCGGTAGCGACCCTTACGAGCTTGGTCTCTGAACTGGGAGAATACTGGAAGTGCAGTCCCCGGATCGTCCCTTTGCGAACCGACACCGATTGATTCTCTTGAATCCAGTGGCGTTGGATGCCGTAAGAGGCGAAGATGGACTCGTCGTAGGTCCTCATAAACTGCCCCCGGTGATCGGAAAGCGGAGACAATTGGATTTCAAACACGCCTTCCAGCCTTCTTGGAATAATCTTCATCCTTGATCTCCTCCGATCTTAAGGGCGGTTGGTCCTTTGGCGGAAGAGCCTATGATGCTCGCCTCATCGCCAAGAATGCCGGCAATGACGGCCTCGCCGGTGCCGCTGATTGTGACATCCCGCAGCAGAATGCTGTGTTCTAGACGGCATCCCTCCAAATGGGCTCCGGACATGACCGAAACATAAGGGCCGATCGTGCAGTTCTTTATTATGCAGTCGGAACCGATGACCACCGGAGCATGAACTGTACAATTGACCAGAGTGGATTCCCCGGAAATGCCGTTCTTCTCTCCGTACAGCTCATCCATCATCCAGTTGTTGGCCGCAAGCCACCGCTCTGAGGTCCCCACGTCGGAGCAGTGCTCCCGGGTTATCGCATAGGCAACCCTTTCTCCGCTGTCGATCAGCCGCTGTATGGCGTCCGTTATTTCCAGCTCTCCCCGGTCAGAGACCGTCAAGGCTCGGATGTAATCAAAAATTCCAGCTTTAAAGGCGTAGCTGCCGACGACCGCGAGATTGCTTTTGGGGAATTTCGGCTTCTCTTCCAGCGCGATAATCCGGGTTTCATTGATTTCGGCAACACCGAACTGCTGCGGATTCTCAACGTGAGTGAGCAGGATGCAGGCGGCCGAGTGCTTCAGCTGGTCAATCAGCGTCTTGAGGGGTTCTTTGATCAGATTGTCGCCGAGAAGCAGAATGAAATCACTCTGTCCGATGTAATCCTCAGCTGCGGCCACCGCATCCGCAATACCCCTCGGCACTTGCTGGTACAAGTAAGTCAGGGATACTCCGAATCGTTCTCCGCTGCCCGCGGCGCCGCGAATCGTCTCTTCCTGGGACGGATGGATCACGATTCCGATCTCATGAATACCTTCATTGGCCAGCTTTTCAATCGCATAGAACAAAATCGGTTTATTGGCGACAGGAAGCAGCGTCTTCGGTTGGGTAAGTGTAAACGGTCTTAGGCGGGTACCTTTTCCGGCGCAGACGATCAGTCCTTTCATATTCCACCGTCTCCCTCCCGGGAGCCGAATCTGGACAGGAAGGGATCGCGGCCTGACTCAAAAGCCTGAACGTCGCTGCCGTATGCTTTCCTTTCTTCTGCGGTTATCGGACTGCCATCCAGATAATAGTCATAGCTCCAGGGGACTTCGGAGAGTTCCTCTTTGCCCATCGTATCCATCTCCTCCAAATAGAGCTGCAGCAGCCGGTACAGCGGGTTTCCACGGTCGGGGATCCACTCGTTCATACAATATTGCAGCATCCCGTGCAATCCGGAATAGTGGTAGCAAACGAAAGGAACATTATTTTCCAGCCAATACCGTCCATTTTCCTCACGGACAATTTTTCGGCAGCGCTCATGCAGATTCCACGCGGCGACATTATACCCCGGATGCTTCCATACCTTGACGTTAAATAAAGCCGGAGCCAGGTCCACCCATTTCTGATCCACAAAAAAGGGAGCGTTATAATAGCAGTAGCTGTACAGCCGCTGTCCCCACCATTCCAGAAAACGCATCGTTTCCTCCGATCTTCGAAGCGCCAGAAAACCGGTATTAAAAATACCATGATGCAGATAGCCGAGAGGCTCGCCGTTTGGTTCGATCCGGTGAGGGGATAACAGAATATCATGATGCTCCAGGGCGGCCAGCAGGTCATCGTAAGGAGCATAGGCGATGATATCGGTATCCATGAATACGACATTCATCTCCTCCGGATACCGGTCGAATAATAAGCGGAGAAACGCTGGTTTGATCGAGGTTACCCCCTCAAGCAGACTGTATTTAAAGATACTCCCTTCAAACCGGGGAATTCCCAGATCCTTGGCAAGAATCACATCATCAAACCACGGTACGTTAAGCGCCGCCGGATGAATCGTCCGTTCCATCAGGCAAATTACAACCCGGGCATACGGCATGTGATATTTGGCTGCTCTTGCCATCATTTTTGCCTCGTGCAGGTTATCGGCACAGGTCACCGAACAAATAATCATGGAGTGCCTCCTTGTCATAATCGGGATTAGAAATCACTGTGGTTTGAAAGAGAGAAGGGATTTGCCTCAACAAAATGGTCTATTTTTGCCGCTCTATAGCGTAATTTGGTCTCATCGGCAATCTTCTCCCCACTGTAAAAGTAGTCGTAGTTCCAAGGCAGGGCGGGATGCTGGAGTGACAGCCAAGCCCAATTTTGCTTATATTCGTTCCACATTTGTCTATAAGTCCCGTCATGGGGAGTATAGGTGTCTATGCAGCTGTCCAGCAGTCCCAAAAAGTTGCTGAAGTTCGCGCAGCGAAGAGGGGTGTGGTTGGTTAGACAGTATTCATCGCCGGCGCGAAAGAGCTGTCTGCCGTTCTCATGCAGATTCCAGAATGCCAGATTATACCCCGGATGGCGAAGTATGCCCGTATTGAAAAAAGCGGGTGCGAAATTCAGATAAGGCTGATCGGTAAAAATTCCGTTTGGTTGTCCGCCAAAATCGCCTGCAATGATCTTCATCCACCAATCTGCGAAATTGCGTCCTTCCCAGGAATTCTTCACGGCCACAAGACCGCTGTGAAAGGTGCCGTCCTGCAGCGTGCCGATTTCGCGGGAACAATCCCAGGCGTCCGAAGGTTCGAGGTGATGGGGGGTTAAGACAACATCATAGTAGCTAAGCATGTGTTCGATCTCGTCAAACGGCTTAAACACATACATCTCCGGATCGAGATAAACAATATGCTCTTCAGCCGGAAAGGCTTCAAGAAGATAGGTTAACAGCTGCCCCTTCATTGCCGTGCCGCATTGGAGTGAATTAAACTTGAATATATATCTGTCAAAATCGTGGAATCCGATGTAGCCGGAAATTTGTCTGGCCGTAAAAATCCAGTCAATGTCCGGCAATGGTCCCACTGGACTCTCTTCTACAAGGCAGACTAAAACTTTGGCGTCAGGCATTTGCCGTTTGACTGAGCCTGCCATCAGCCTGGCCTGGGCTAATCCGGATGCATTAACTACCGTTCCGATAATCACGGGTGGATCATCCTCCTTATACTGAAATCCGAATACTGCAGTATATAGGTTGAATGCGTAGACCGGCACGGCGCCTGTCTTCCTGTTCGAAATCCCGATAAATTAAAGGTTTATTAATTGACCGCTGGAGAGTAATAGATTAGTATTGCTATATACTAATATTTGGATGCATAGTAAATGTCTTGTTGGAGGTGACTCTATTGATCAGCAGTGCTACGATCCGATGTGAAATGGAAACTTATATTCGGGAGCAGGGACTTACGATGCAGAGCTTTGCGGAGCAGGCCGGTGTCAATCGGGGCACCTTGAGCGCCATCATCAACAGAAAGCCCCCCCGTAAAATATCCGTGCGCGAGCTTGATTTGATAACCAAAGGCATGGGTCTGCCCGAAGGGGAGCTTTACAGTCTTTATGCGGAAGAATGCTTTATCCAGTCCGTGCCCCACTGGCGCCGGCTGAAGCCTTTTCTGCTTCGCTGCGCGCAGACGGGGAAGCTGGACTGTATTGGAAAAGTGCTCGAAATGCTGCTGGACAACTTGTCCCATATCGGGGAGATCTACGCTACCGCGGAGCAGATGTATGAGCAGGGATACAGAGATGCTTCCAAATTATTGTACCGTTGCGTGATCGAAAGCGAAAAATACAACAACTCCGAGCGCCTGGCCATCAGCCACTACCGGATGTTTCAGATAGCCATTGGAAAGGATATGGAGGCCAATTTGAGGGCGGCGCTGCAGTTCGAGCCTTACCGGAAATCGCTGCCGGTGGAACTGCGGCTTGATGCTCTGGTAGAACTACTTCGAATTTATTTTTCCGTACATAATTGGAAACAGTTTGAAATGTTATCAGATGAGTTGATTGACCTGGCCCACACGGTTTATAGGGAGTGGAAAGATGAAACGAGATTCTTAAGTTCTTCCCAGGGAGAGCCGATTCGGCTGCGAAAATCGTTAATACGTTACTTTGGACAGGGCTATCTTTGTAAAGGAACCGCGCTTCAAAAAATGGGGAAGTATGAAGAGGCCGGTAAGGCGATTGCTCTCTATGCCGATTTAAGCTGGCTAGGACCGGAAAATGCTGAAGAAGAGCAGGAAGTGCTGCAATTCCGCGATTGGGCCCAAGCTAATTTATATACTTTAGATGTCCTTATGGGAAAACAGGAAATCTTGGATGAATATGCTGATTTTCTTGGCAATCACCCGGGGGAAGTTCTGTCGGGACTAGCGACAATAATTCAGTCTGCTAATATTTATAATTTTTCAATAGACGACATTATTTGTAAATTTGTTGATGAAATTTCTGGATTTGAGAGTTATAATGATACTGTGAACTTGGAACGGCGGTTGCGCCTTGCCATTCAGATGTCCGTTTACTTTTTCCGCCACAGCAAATATGAAGAAGGTATTGAGAGTTGTCTTAAAGCTTTGGATCTTTCCTTTAAGACCAACAATGAGACCGTTTTTGCGGAAGCGACATCGCTTTTGGAGGCGTACAGAGAATACGTTGGGCCGACTCAGAACAATCAATATAAAATGGTTATGGAACAAATGCGGATTAGGACAACTCTGAAATATACAATTTAAACTTAGAGGAGGATTTGGAATCGTGAAAAAAATCATAATCACTCTGGTTACTTTGTTTCTTCTGACATTAGGTACTACCGCATTTGCAGACGGAGCTAAAAGTTCACCGAAGCTGGGAGGCGGAGGTTCTATTGTCCAACCGCTGGATCATGGAGTGGGTGTATAATCCTCTATTTATTTAGACAGGCCCTTATAGGGTCTATTTTTTTATAAAAATTAAAAGATTAACATAAAAAGAGTTTAGTTGATATAGCGAATCTTTTTATTAAATGTTTTAAGGGGGTACAGATGGAAGTTTCTGCACTTCGTAATGTAATAGAATCACATATCCGCAAAGAAGGGCTTAATCTTTATAGCTTTGCTGAACGTTGTGGTCTTAATCGAGGAACCTTAAGTGCCGTTATTAACCGTAATCCACCCCGTAACATCTCGGTACGCGAACTCGATTCAATCACTCGGGGAATGGGACTTCCGGAAGGAGAGCTTTACGATCTATATATTGCAGAATGCTTGATTCGGGTTGCTCCTCACTGGCGGAGAATTCGTCCCTTCATGCTTCGCTGTGCGGAAACGAACAAACTTGATTGTCTTGCCAAAGTGCTGGAGATACTGGTGGATAACTTGTCTTATATCGGCGACATTTTTAATACAGCGGAGGAGCTTTTTAAGCTTGGACATAAGCAGGCATCTGTTTTGCTATATCAATGCGTAATCGATAGTGAAAAATATAATAATTCTGAGTTTTTAGCTATTAGTCATTATCGGATGCTTCAAATCGATTTCGGTAAAAACATGGAGACCAATCTACGTGCAGCTCTGCGATTTGAATCTTATCTGAGCAGACTTCCGGTAGAACATCGACTAGAAGCGTTAATTATTCTGGTTAAAATATATTTTTCTACGCATAACTGGGAGCGGATTGCGATTTTGGCCGATGAGTTGCTCAAGCAATCACAAGCTGTATATGAGGAATGGGAACGAAGCAAGAGAGCTTCCGTTCCTTCCAGAGTCGAACCAATCCGTTTACAACGATCATTAATTTTTTACTATGGGCAGGGTTACCTTTGTAAAGCGACTGCACTGCAAAAAATGGGCAGATACGATGAAGCCAAGAAAGCGATCGACTGTTATGCCGACTTGAGTTGGCTGGGGCCGATAAATGATGAAGATAAGCAAGAGATTCAAAAATACAAATCATGGGCCACGGCGAATTCCTACACCCAAGACATCCTGATGGGCCGTCAGGAGTCGCTGGAAGCCTACGTTGATTTTTTGCGGAATCACCCGGAAGAAATTCTGTCCGGACTGGTTACAATCGTTCAATCCGCGAATAAATATCATTTTTCGATAGATTGGATTATAAATGAATTTGCCGAGTCGATTTCCGGCTTTGATCAATTCACGGATGTGGTGAATATGGAGCGGCGGCTGCGTTTTGCCATTCAATATTCCATCTATTGCGTCCGGCGGGGAAAAATGAAAGAAGGTATGGAAAGCTGCCTGAAGGCGCTTGAACTGTCCTCCAAGACTAACAGCGAGACTTATTTCGGCGATCTGATCAAAGAGTTTATGCATGTTCAGAAGCCGGTTTAGGGGGGCTTCATTTAGTGGCGGATTATTAAAATATTTGGAACATTCAAGCTGATCTTTGACTAAACGATTGTCTATCAGGCATGGACCCGCTAGGTACCGTGCTTTTTATGTTTCGAGAAAATAAGTATAAGATGCTCATACCGCTAACGCGGCGTTATTGGATAATGAAATAAAGTTATTTCAGGATAGACTGAAGGAGTTGGCCACGCTTTTGCCATGGCCCTCTTACAGCCTAATTCTTGTCGGGCATCTTACCCAGAATGCCCAGAATGCGTTGAAAGAGTTGTTTGCCGAGACGATTCTGGAAATACTGGAAGCGGAACTGGATACTCATTTAGATTACGAGAAGCACGAAGTCAAAGCCAAAATGACGCCAACCAGCCGTAATGGTAAAAGCAAGAAAACCGTCGTCAGCGTATATGGCAAGCAGGAGACTGCGGTTCCACGGGATCGGCTTGGCGAGTTCGAACCCGTCGTTGTTCGCAAGCATCAGTCCAGCGTTATCGGAATCCAAGACCAGATCATAGCCCTCTATATCAAGGGTGTCAGCACCCGCGAAATTCAGGATCATCTGAAAAATCTGTACGGTATCGAAGGCTCTTCGACACTCATTTACAATGTTACGAATAAGATCGTGCCGCTCATCAAGGAATGGCAGAATCGGCCCCTGCAAGGCGTGTACGCCGTCGTCTACATGGATGCCATCCATTTTAAAGTCAAGCAGGACGAAGCTATTGTAACAAAGCGGCGTTGCCTCAGCTAGAAACACAAAATCCCCCCGAGGGGGGATTCATTTAAAAAAAGTTTACACAGAAAATCTTGATAGACCCTCATCCGTCATACTCCGGCTCCCATCTGCTAGGTAGAGCCTATTTGACGTTTACATTTTTTCTTATTGTAACATTTGTTAAGTTTTTGTCGTTGGACTTTTTAGTAATAATCAATGTATATTTACTGTTATCTTTCATCACTCTCATCACTTTATTACTTTCAATTTCAGTTATTGACCAGCCTTCATCTGTAAGTTTTTTAATATATGCTTTATTCAATACTTCAAACTTCTCAGGAACTTCATAACTTTTTAGATCGATTGCCGACCTATTTTCAATTTCAGAAGCATTTTCAGGAATCGGGAGATTGTTTAGCTCTTGAACATATTCGAATACGATACTTTCTACAGAAGAATTATTCGTTATATTTGAACATGCGGTCAAAGCTATAAAACATAATATCAATATTAATCGCATTTTTTAACCCCTCACTCAGTAGTTTAAGGCTGTGCTCATTCTCCAAACATAAACGTTATAATTTTCGTAGTACCAAGTGCTAAGGGCATTATCTTTCTTATCCGTAGTATGCTGTGTCAGATAAAAGTGACCATTACTAAATAAAGTAATAATTGCCGTATGATTGATGTCACCATCTCTTTCAAAATCTGCATTAACTGGGTCTCCCATAGAAATACTTGATGTATCAGATGCTAGAGTTGCGCGATTTTTCCAGTGTTCATAAAAATTATGTGCTCCACCCCAACTATGAGACGGGCTGGACAACCAACCATCATCAAAGTACCAAGAATCGACTCCTTGTCCTCTCCATTGCTTCATGCCACCAGCATACAGAGCTTGAGAAACAAAGTTAGTGCAATCATTCCAACATTCATCGTATATAGAACAGCCAAAGTAATTGGCATAATAATTCGAATACGTTGGATTTCTTCCATCCCACCATTGATAAGCATAGTCTCTTGCATTAATTGAACTATAACCGTTTGAATACGCGAGAGGTTGAATAATCAATGCTCTAGGTGTCTCATATACAGAAGACAAAACAGTTGTTGGATCTGATGGAGATACTGGCAAAAGATTAACAAGCTCTGATAGCTCTTTTTGATTTATAGTTTTTGTATCCAACTTAGATTTATACTCTTTAAT
Source organism: Paenibacillus sophorae (assembly GCF_018966525.1). Lineage (NCBI taxonomy): Bacteria > Bacillati > Bacillota > Bacilli > Caryophanales > Paenibacillaceae > Paenibacillus > Paenibacillus sophorae. The sequence goes on along the minus strand of NZ_CP076607.1, from coordinate 5,278,290 downwards.
TTTTTTGTTTTTTTCTGAGTTTTCATATAAATCGATAAACTTAACTAATTTTACGATTTCATCTCTATCTGATTCGGAAAAATAATCCAGAGATGTACCTAGTGACAATATAAGTGATTGGTACTTAATATTATCAAGATCTTCATTAATCATTATGTTATTCTCAATTATGTATTTCTTTACGATATCAAACCCCTTTTTGTATTTATTCAATGCTTCTTTCTTGGTAATATCTGTTTCCTTTAAAGTAGTAACGTTCAATTTTGTGTTTCCATCAGTTACATTTTTAACTAATGAAGTAGTCTGATTGTCCGCACTTAAAGTATTTTCTGTTGTTCCAGCAGCAGAAACGGTTTGTAGAGATAACGAGATAGCGATGAAAAAGGTGGCAACGAAAAAGATGCATTTTACTTTTTTGATTTTTTTTAACATTTTACATCTCCTCTTTGTAAGTCTATTAAATCACTAACAATACTAACATATAACAAAAATTTCTTCCATATTACATTAATACCATTTTTTTGTTAAAAATTTTTTAGCTGTTTAAAGAAAATAAGTATTAGACGCTCATGCAACTTAATGCCGCATGAATATCTAATACTTTTACTTTTCTTTGACATATTAAATGGATCAAGTATCAATTCCTATTACATATATAGCGTATATAGGTCTGAAATATTTTTACTTTATACGGAAAATTAATAACTAAAATAAAGGAGTTTATGTGTTATTCTTAGTAATCATTACAGAGATTCGGCCTTTACCGCCAATCAATCATTTACAAATATTTTGCATGATAAAATCTATTAGCAGCTTGTTGTTCTCTTGAATATGTGCGTTGGAATGAAAGAGCTTACTGATCATAACTCCGCCTTCAATGGATGTTACGATAAAATTGGCGACCCTTCTCTTATCGATATCCGGCTTAAATTCGCCTGTTTCCATTCCGTATTCCAATATATTGGAGACAAAAGTTACGAATGCGGTTAACCCCTTCTGCGCTTTTTCCGTTAATGCCTCATGGGTATCATCACTTTCAGCAGCGATGTTCATGACAGGGCACCCTCCGATAAAGGGCGGCGCTTCTATGACATGCTCATATACCCGGATCGCAGCAATAAGTTGATCATATGCGCGGGTATGTCCGGCTATCGCTTCCTGAAAACGGGTACTTACTATATCTACCGCATAGTCAAATGCTTCCAGAACCACTTCGTCCTTATTTTGAAAATGGTTATATATGCTTCCTTTTTGAAGACCGGTTTCACGCATAATATCAGAAATGGATAATCCATGATAACCCTGCACGTTGAGCAATTCGGCCGTTTTTCGGATAATATTCTCCCGAGTCTCTACTCCTTTTCGCATGCTGCAGCCTCCCTCTATATTACCAATTCACCCAAGTTACCATTTGAAACATACGATGTCAAGGCAGCAAACTTCATATTTTTCAGTTGACCGACCGGTCGGTCTCTGATAAGATGAAATCGTCCAAGAGATAGGAGGGAGCGATTAATATGAATGCAGAACTCAGTATTCCTGACAGTTCCTTGTGCACAAAAGCGACGGAGCTCGTTCTGGAATTGTCCCCGAAATTTTTGTTCAATCATTCTGTAAGAACGTACCGCTTTGGAGGACTTCTGGCGCAAAGAGAAGGAATGAAGGTGGACCCGGAGCTATTCTATTTAGCTTCCATTTTGCACGATATCGGCCTGACGAAACGCTGTGACCATGGTCATTCCTTTGAGGTGGATAGTGCGGATGTGGCGGATGAGTTTCTTACACATCACGGCTATCCCAGGGACAAGATAGACATCGTCCGTGAAGCGATCGTTCTGCATACTTCTCTACTCGCGGAAGAAAAACAGCCTGAGATTGCTCTTGTTCACTTTGGCGCCGGGTTTGATGTTGGGGCATTCCATATTAAGGATCTCCCTTCCGACAAAGTACAGCAAATTCTTGAAGCGTATCCCCGTCTCGGATTTAAGAAGGCTTTTGCAGAGGTATGGATGTCTGAGGCCAAACGTAAACCCAATATGCTCGCTGACCGGGTGAACAAAGAAATCGGCTTTATGGATATATTGAGCAACGCTCCATTTGAAGATTAAACGGCTGATGAGCCAGGGGAGAGAACCAATATGGAAGACATTCGTAAGGTCATAGAATCTAACAACCAATTGTTTGTACAAGCGGTTCAGCAAAAAAACGCCGCAGGAATTACTGATTTGTATACGAAGCAAGCCATCCTGATTCCAAGCGGTTCCGCAAATATTCAAGGCAGCGAGGCTATTCATTCCTTCTGGGTTACCGTGCTCAATAGTGGGCTGACCGATCTGGCTCTGGAAAGCAAGGAAATACAGGCCGGCGGGGAAGATCAAGTGCGTGAAAGCGGAATTGCTCACTTGACCCTTCAGAATGGCGAGGAAGAAATTCATCCCACCTCCGGCTATGTGGTTTTGTGGAGATTTGAAGATGGGGCTTGGAAAATAGATATTGATATCATGTTCTAGAGAAATATTTGCATGAATCAGAGAAGCTAAATTATTTTTCCATTTTAGGAGCGCCGCCAAACATTGAAATTTTCCAGGGGCCTCCTTTTTCGTTTTGCCTAACATGTATTGCATATATATTTAATCCGTTCTTCATATCGGTTTGTTGCGGAGTTAGTTTCCCTCTTGTTTTGAAGTCCATTTCCAAGTAAATCACTTTATACGCTGCCGCTCCTTCATCCTCCGCTTCTTTTGGTGCAACCTCTGTTATATCAGCCCAACGAATTAATTTTGCGCCTATAACCTCTTCTAAATATGGTCTTCCTTCTCCAGTATAATTGAAATAGACTAAAGTCTTATCATCTGTACCGTATCCATCTAAAAGCTTACTTGCTTCATCATATTTCTGATCATTGCATAAGGCGTAGTACTCCCAAGCCGCTTTTGCTGCTCCTTCGGTCGGAGGAGTAGCATAAACATTTAACCCTCTTTTACTTAGATAAGTTGTTCCATCTGCGTTATACTGTACGCCAAGTGGTTTATTATCATTTGAGTCGGATAATGTATTCCCATTAACTTCTGCAGAACTATCACTTACCGTATTCTGTGAATTAAAATTCTGAGTTGATGGTTTTGCTTCACAGGAGGTCAATAGGATAATCAAGATTAATCCACATAGTAGAAACTTCAAAGTAATCCTCCTAAATCTAAAAAGTTAAAGATTGGGAATTAGATCCAATCTTTAACTTTTTTTGTTTTTTATTTGCTTATTTTAATTAGGGACAGGCACCTGTTTTGCCCACTTATCAACTCCAAGGTTACTATACCATTTTTCAACTATTTGTGCTGCGTTTAATCCATTTTTTGCGTCAGTATAGGTTCCATATTGGCCCATTATTGACCCGGGCGTTGTTTGATTTGCTCTATATGGTGTTTCCACGATTGTGCCAGTTGCGGTACCATTACCAAATGTCACTTTACCAATTACATAGTTTGCCATACTATTAACTGCCGTATTACAATTTGGTTGATTAGATCCCTTATTATACATTTGAGAGTTAGTCCCATTTGAAACATTCGCATTATGATTAGGATCTTTTTTCCAAGATATCACATGAAACCAGCCAAATGTTTTAACAGCTAAAGCTCCTGCCTCAAGAGCAGCTTGTCCATCACTCCCCCACGATTCGTACCATTCGTTTGGCAAGACATCTTTTACATAAGTCTCAAAGTCAACTGTTGTATTTCCAATATAAGTCGTTTCTTTTCCTGTTGAATCTCGGTTATAAATTGAAACTATTATAGTGCTAGGTTCACTAAATACAGTTACTAAATGAGTACCAGGTTCAGATTGTGGACTAACAGCATTATTTTTAGAACTAGCTGGACCAGCAAAAGCTGGCGTCGTATCTCCAGTACCATTAGCAGGTCTATCATCCCCTGCATGGGGATAAATTTCATCTGCAAAGGCTAAATTAAAACTAAAAACAGATAATAAAATAGCAGTCAGCAATATATTTCCAATTTTCTTCAAAATAAATCCTCATATACAATATTTTTCTAATTAACACGTGACTAGATTAATATAACAGGGATATTATGTCAATAATTTATTTTTTAATTAATTTATCGGTTGTGCTTTTAGATATATATATAATTTTAGGAAAAGTGAAAATAACGTTCATAACCAAATAACTAAACTTTCAGATCAAATGATCTAAAGAACTACAAGGATGTGAGTAGAATGACACCCTCAAGACCGAATGGGAAGCTGTAGAGTAGACAATCAAACAGACTGCTACAGGCGGTTATATGAAAACATCTTGATGTAAGGGATGTATCTGCGTAAATATCGGGATGGCATGAATTATTCTCCGGGAAAACCACTCAAATTAGCTGCCTCAAGGCACTTGAACTATCCGCCGCGACCAACAGTGAGACCTTCTTTGGAGATTTGCTCAAAGATATGCTCAGAAGTCTGTTTAGAGAAGGTAATACACCCAGTAAGTTGTATATACGAAAATGAATCCTATGAGGCGACCGATGGTAAATCCCGAACGGTGATTTGCTGTATCGCTTTATAGGACTTTTTTACACAAATTGATGGAGAGGATATGCAGGGATGAATACACAAACATGCGTGGGGGAATGAGTATTGAAAAAAGCTGCTATATCAATCTGGATGGGGAGTTAATCAGCGACTATAGAATAAACTGTTAGGCATTGGCTTTTAGGGTCCGTGCTTTTTTGTATATTGTCGCAAGTGCGCATTACCAATCCGCGTAAAATCTCATTCTTCCCCAAGCAGCTCGCGCAGCATGCCCTCGCGGTCATTCATGAACGCCTTGGTCACTGCGTAATGCTCCGTCTCCTCCAAGGCAACTTCCCGGATTCCTTCCCCTTCCAGCAGCCAAATATCCGCCCCCGGATAGGACATTAGAATCGGCGAGTGGGTAGCGATGACGAACTGCGAGTCGCTGCGCACCAGTTGATGCATACGGGCCAGCAGCGACATTTGCCGCAGAGGCGACAGCGCGGCTTCGGGCTCGTCCAGGATGTACAGGCCGCGTCCGCCGAACCGGTGCATGAAAGCGGCGAAGAAGGATTCGCCATGCGACTGCTCATGCAGCGATTTGCCCCCGTAAGAATCTCTGAGCCTTGGACCGGGAGAGGGCTGCTCATCGAGCTCGTCAATATATGAGGCCACATTATAGTAGCTTTCCGCGCGCAAAAAGAACCCGTCTTTCGGCCGTTTGACCCCTCTGGCGATCCGAAGATATTCATACAGGCTGGAATGCGAGGAACGGGTATTGAACGAAAAATTAAGCGTCCCCCCTTCCGGATTAAATCCCCAGGCGGCGGCGATCCCCTCCAGCAGAGTCGATTTGCCGCTGCCGTTCTCTCCCACCAGGAAAGTGACCGGATTCCTGAATACCAGCCGTTCCAGTGAACGGATCACCGGCAGGTGAAAAGGATAGGAGCGGAAGGACGGAACCTTGTCCCGAAGCAGCTCCATATGGCGTAAATACAGCTTGTCTTTCTCCATTGTCATGCTCCTCCCCGCTAGGCTGCTCCGAGCCCGACTTAGGCTCAGGGCATGTATCTTCCACTCTATCATCAGGAGTTCCTGAAGTCCAAGTCCGAGTCCAGGCCTATATGCGCAGCTTGTACTCTTGCCAGAGGGCATCTGCCAATTTATTGAGGTAACGGACAGGTGTCCATGAGGCGGATATCTCCGAAGCATATAACTATACTGTCATCAGAATACGACAGGGCAGGGTGAGGCTGTGAAAGCGAAAATAAAGCAGGAGCGCAAAGAGGGCTACCGTGACGGCTACCGACAGGGCTACCATCTTGGTCTGTGCGAAGCTGTGAAACGGCTGAATCCGGGTACGGCAGGTGTTCAGCGTCCCTTAAGACTGATGTATGTCCCGCAGGGATTCGATGCGATCGATGCCGGAGTATCGGAGGCGCTGAACGGTCTCGTCACCGAGCTGATCGTATGCCCGGCGCATGCCATGCTGGAGACCGCCGCCCGGGAATCTCCGGAAGCGGTGCTGGTCATGAATGGGCTGCATGTATTTCCGGATAACCATTTGGAGCAGATCGCGGAGATCCGCAGGAGGGGCATTTCCACCGCTATCTGGTTTGTCGACGATCCCTACTTTACGGAGGATACGGCTGTTCTTTGCCGGCATTACGATCATGTGTTCACGCACGAGCTTGGATGTCTGGAGTTTTACCGGTCTCATGGAGCGGAGTCGGTGCATTATTTGCCGCTTTGCGTTAATCCGGGAATGTTCAATCCCCGCCGCATCGGACCGGAGTATTGCTATGACATCGTTTTTATCGGCAATGCTTTTTTTAACCGGACCGAGCTGTTTGACCGCCTGGCCCCGATGTTAATCCGTCACCGTACGCTTATCGTCGGCGGTTTCTGGGAGCGGCTGAAGAGATTCGACACGCTGTCTCCATTCATCCACAAAGGCTTTATTCCACCGGAGGAGACGGCGAATTATTACAGCGGGGCGAAGCTTGTTATCAATATTCACCGCCCCTGGGAATCGGGACAGGATAACCGCAATTCGTACCGGATTCCCGCAAAGTCCATCAATCCGCGCACCTATGAGATCAGCGCTTGCGGCGCGATGCAGATTACGGATGTCCGTGAGGATCTGGCGGAACATTACCGGCCGGGATATGACCTGGAGACCTTCGGTTCGCCCGGGGAGCTGGAATCCAAAATTGAATATTATCTGAAACACGAGAAGGAGCGGCAGAATTTCGCCTTGAGAGCTCTGCGGACAACACTTCAGAATCATACCTTTGCGGCTCGGCTGCCAAGGCTGCTTGATGTGATCGACGAGGCGCGAGCGAGACATTAATTAAATAAAGGAGCGAGGTACGATGAGCAAAGATTTCATTCTTCCGGTCCCGCCGCTTCCCCTTACGCCGGCTGAGCAGGCGAAGCTGGAGGGAAGGCTGAACGGTTTCAAGAACGGCTATTCCGAAGGCTATTTGCGCGGACGCTTAGCCATTCTGGACGGCCGCCCAGAAGAACCGCTGCCCGTACGCGATATACATGTCATGTATGTCGGTTCCGGCAAAGGCTACCCCTATTCCCCGCTGGACGAAGCCGTACTGACATCGTTGCAAAGCCTGACAGCGGAAGTAACGGCAACGGATGTACATCAGAACCTGGTAGAACTGGCTGGCGCCAAGCGGCCGCATTTGGTCCTTGTGCTCGACGGAATGGAACTGCCGCTGGAACAAATCGACCAGATCCGGGGAATGGGCATCCGTACGGCGATCTGGCTTACAGATGATCCTTATTATACTGATTTCACGCTGGGCATCGTGAATCACTACGATTATGTATTCACGCTGGAACAAAATTGCGTCGAATATTACCGGCAGCTTGGTTGTACGGAGGTGCATTATTTGCCGTTCGCGGCTTACCGGCCGCATTACCGCCCCACGATCTCCCGCACGCCGATTGCGCGTGACGTAAGCTTCATCGGTTCCGCGTATTGGAACCGGGTCAATTTCTTCCGGGAAATCATGCCGCAGCTGATGGAATTCAATACGGTTATTAACGGAATCTGGTGGGACCGCCTTCCGGATGCTCAGCTTTATGGAGACCGGATCGAGATCGGGAAGTGGATGTCCCCGCAGGAGACGGCAGTTGCTTACAGCGGTTCGAAAATCGTAATCAATCTGCACCGCTCCCATGTCGATGATGCATTCAACAACAATACACTGGCGATTTCGGCGGCTTCGCCGAATCCGCGTACATTCGAGATTGCGGCCAGCGGCACGCTGCAGCTAAGCGATGTCCGGGATGATCTGCCCTCCTTCTACAAGCCGGGAGAGGAGATTGTAACGTTCAGCACACCGCAGGAGATGATGGACAAAATCCGTTATTACCTGGCGAACGAGGAGGAACGCCAAGCCATTGCGCTGAAAGGGCTGGAACGGACGCTCCGGGATCATACGTATCCGAAGCGGGTCAATCAGCTGTTAACCATTATATTCGGATGAATATCCGCTTCCGCCCCGATCTGCCGATTTATGCTCCTGCCGAGGGCGGCTGTCCCGTCCGCTTCCGCCGCCGCTCTCATACGATAAGCCAAGGCGAATCCGGTATGAACGTTCGGACCATTGCAGGGACTTCTTGCGGGTGTGGCCTTGGAAAGCGACAGGGGAGTCTTTCTTTTCGGGCGGCGGAACCGCAGGAGGTTTCCGCTAACGTCCGGGCATTGCATACCTAACAGGGAGGTGAGCGGTCGCTCCGAAGTCATCTGTTCGGAAGCGCCAATACGCCAATGGCTGATAAAGCTGCCGTTGTCCTTTTTTCCCATGTATCCAATGACAACAGCATAACCGGCGCCGAAAAGCTGCTGCTGTTCTTCGCCCGGGAACTGTCCTCCTACTTTGACTGCCTGCTTGTCGCGCCTCAGGAAGGGAAGCTGACGCGTCAGGCCCGCCGCAGCGGAATCTCGGTGGAACTGCTGCCGATTCCGCTTGTGTACGGCATGTATACTCCCTATGCGGGACTCGAAGAGGACATCAAGTCGTTTCAGGAAGGCAGGGAGTTCAGAGAGCTTCATGCATGGCTGGCCCAGCGGCATCCAGCCTTCATCGTAACGAGTACCTGTGTACACGTTCTGCCGGCCATAGCCGCTAAATCGCTGGGCATACCGGTGGTATGGAAGATCAGCGAGATCATTACCGAGAACGACCACACTCCGCTAAGCATCAATGTGATCGACCGGTTCAGCGACCAAATTATCTGCATTTCACAGACGGCGGCTTTTTCTTTTACAGAGGAAATACAGGCAAGTAAAATCGCGCTGCTTCCGCCTACGTGGGACGATCAGGAGATGATGACGGCGGCGTGGAGCAAGCTGAGGGGAGAGCGGCGGCGAGAGCTGCGTATTAAGCCCGCACATCGGCTTGTCGGTTACATCTCTTCATTTATTATCCCGCAAAAAGGGCTGGAGCATTTCATCCACATGGCCATACTTGTGGCAAAGCAGCATCCGGAGGCACGTTTCCTAGTTATTGGTGAACCGCGCGACAAGGATTACTACAACCGCTGCAAACACAAGATGAAGCTGGAGGGTTTGTCCTCCCGCTTTCGGTTCGCGGGCTATGAGAAATCGCTTTCGGAATCGTACTGCGCCATGGATGTGCTGGTCGTTCCAAGCCTCGTCCGCGAGGGCTTTGGCATGACCGCCATGGAAGGCCTCGCCTTCGGCAAGCCGGTCGTCGCCTATGATTCCGGCGGACTGGGCGAGATCATGCGGGCCGTAGATGGCACCGACGGCCTGGTTCCGCCGGAGAACATCGAAGCGCTCGCGCAGCGCGTGGAAGCTCTGCTCGCGCAGCCGGTGCTGGCGGCGACTATCGGCGTCCGATCACGCGGCCGCGTCATCGCCGCCTATGGCCCGGCGGCCTACCGCGAGCGCCTGCGCGGGCTGGCGGAGGCGTGGCGCCTCCGCTGGGCCGGGGCGGACGCAGCGGCCCAGGCGGAGCCGCCCGCCGGCGAAACCGCGGGCGCAGACGCGCCGCCCGAGCAGGCGCCACAGCGCAAACGCCGCGCATCGAAGCGGCGCGGCCGTCTCCGGCGCAGGCTCGCCCGCCGCGCCGCTTCGCCCCGGAGAGCGCGGCGGGCGAAGCGCCCCAGCCGCGCGTCCCGGCGGCGGACATCCCGCAAGCGCCGAAGCGCTGCGGCACGGCGCCGGTAGCAGCGCCAGGCCAGGGCTGGCGCGCCGGGCCTGCGATTGGCTGCGTCCAGCCCGCATTCGGCAGCGGCTGGCATAGCTTTCCGCCGACTGAAGCTGAGATGAACAGATGGAAATTGTTCATAAGGAAATTCGGGATAGATTCAAGCAGGGGAGTGAACGCATGAAAATCATGACCATTCTGGGCACGCGCCCCGAAATCATCCGCCTGAGCGTAATTATTCCTCTTCTGGACCAGTATGCGGACAGTCATGTGCTGGTGCATACGGGCCAGAATTTCACCGCCAGTCTGAGCGGCATTTTCTTCGAGGAACTGGGGTTGCGGGCGCCGGATTACGTGCTTCAGGATAAGCAGGCGGGGCTTGGCGGACAGCTCGCCGCCATGTTCGGAGGGCTGGAGCCGATTCTGCTGAAGGAACGGCCGGACCGCGTGCTGCTGCTCGGCGATACGAACAGCGCGCTGTGCGCCATTCTGGCCGAGCGGATGGGCATTCCGGTCATTCATATGGAAGCGGGCAACCGCTGCTACGATCTGGATGTGCCGGAGGAGAAGAACCGGCGCGTTATCGACGCCGTCTCGACCATCAATATGCCCTATACGCCGCAAAGCAAGCGGCATTTGACAGCCGAAGGAATTCCGAACGCGCGGATCATGCTCACCGGCAACCCGATTCATGAGGTTATAACGTATTACGCTCGGCAAATTGCGGCCAGCGATATTCTGAACCGGCTGGGCCTTGTGCCGGGGCAATATTTTCTCGTTACGGCGCACCGCGCCGAGAATGTTGATCAGCCTGAACCGCTGATGGAGATCATGCAGGGCTTAAACCTGATTGCCAAGCACTTCGGAGTCCGTCTCATTTGCAGCATCCATCCCCGTACCCGGTCGAAGCTGATAGATTCCTTTCCGCTGCAAATGAACAGCCTTGTCGAATTTTATGAGCCGTTCGGTTTTTTCGATTTTGTCGCTTTGGAGAAGAACGCGCGCTGCGCCATCACGGACAGCGGCACCGTTCAGGAGGAATGCTGTCTGATGGGCGTGCCGACCGTGACGATTCGGCGGACGACCGAGCGTCCGGAGACGGTAGACTGCGGAAGCAATGTCGTATCTGGTGTAGACAGCGGAAGTATTTTGCGGTGCGCCCGGCTGATGACTTCGATGAGCCGCGAATGGGAAGTCCCGGACGGCTATTTGGACCCGGATGTATCGCAAAAGATAGTCAAATTTTTACTTGGAGGGAACCTGTATGTTCAATAATCAACGGATTGCGGTTATCGGCGGTACCGGTTCCTGGGGACATGAGCTGGTCCGGCAGCTTCTGCCGCAGAATCCGAAGGAAATTATCATTTTCTCTCGCAGCGAATCCGCCCAGGTAGCCATGAGCCGGGAATTCGAGGATAGACGTTTAAGCTTTGTCATCGGTGATATCCGCGATAAGGAAGCTCTGATTGCAGCATGCCGGGGTGTGGATTACTTGTTCCACCTGGCAGCACTGAAGCATGTCCCCGTCTGTGAGGATCAGCCCTACGAGGCGCTCAAGACGAACGTCATAGGTACGCAGAATGTCATTGAAGCGGCCATAGTAAACAAGGTGGAGAAAGTTATTTATATCTCGACCGACAAGGCGGCCAATCCGTCCAACTTCTATGGCATGACCAAAGCCATTGGCGAGAAGCTGATCGTCTATGCAAACCTGCTTGGGTCCAGCACCAAGTTCGTCACTGTGCGGGGCGGGAATGTGCTCGGAACGAACGGCAGTGTCGTCCATTTGTTCATGAAGCAGATTCGGGACAAAGGTGAAGTGCGGATTACCGATTTCAACATGACCCGGTTCTTCCTGACGCTGAGCGACGCGATTTCCCTGCTGTTCAAGGCTTCAGAGGTCAGTGTGGGCGGCGAAATATTCGTGATGACCATGCCGACCTGCCGGATTGTCGACTTGGCTGAAGTGCTCATCGAGGCCTCCGATAGACAAAACGTAAAAATAATCGAGACGGGCATCCGCCCCGGGGAAAAAATCAATGAAATTCTGATGAGCGATTTCGAGAGCCTGACGACCGTAGTATACGACGAGCAGTATCTTATCATATTGCCTACACTTAATATGCCTCATCTGAAGTTGCGCTATCAAACTTGCGAGCCGGTATCCTTCAGCAGCTTCAGCTCCGGGAACAATCTGATGTCCAAACAAGAAATCAAGGACATTCTGATCCGGGGAGGTTTCCTGTAATGAAGCTGCTGATCCTCGGCGGAAACGGCATGGCGGGGCATATGCTGGCAGATTACTTCCGCCTTCAGGGAAAGCACCAAGTATTTCACACAACCCGGGACAAAAGCGACCAGCAGGGACTCATCCTGGATGCGGACGATATTGCTGCAGTGGAGAGAACGGTAAGTATCGTCTCTCCCCACTGCATCATTAACGCGCTGGGCGTACTTAACCAATCCGCGGAAGACCACAAAATCGCCGCCTATCACATCAACGGCTTTCTTCCTCACCGTCTGCGGCGGGCCGCCGACACCGTATCCGCCCGGCTGATCCACATCAGCACCGACTGCGTGTTCGAAGGAACGCGCGGCGGCTATACAGAGGAGGAGGTGCCGGACGGAACCTCCGTTTACGCAATTACGAAGGCACTCGGTGAAGTTCGCGATTTCGGCCATCTGACGATCCGCACGTCGATTATCGGGCCGGAAATCCGTAAAGCAGGCATCGGGCTCATGGAATGGTTCCTGGCGCAGTCCGGCAAGGTTCCCGGTTACCGCCGTGTTATGTGGAACGGGGTGACGACGCTTGAACTGGCCAAAGCTATTGATTGTCTGCTGAAATCGCAGGTCTCAGGCCTGATTCACCTCGCCCACCCTCAGCCGGTCAGCAAATATGAACTGCTCGTGATGATCCAGGAGGCCTTTCACAAGACTAACACAGAGATTGTCCCCGAAGACGTTCATGTTCAGGACCGCACTTTGGTCAGCACGCGTCCAGATGCAGTCTTTCGTCTGCCTTCCTACCCGGATATGCTTGCCGAACTGGCGGAATGGATGCAGCAAAGCCGGCGATATTCATGACTGGCAGAAAGCTGCTGATTACCGGCGCCGGCGGCTTTACGGGCCGCCATGCCGCCGCCTATTTTGCGGCGGAAGGAGCAGAGGTAACCGCCGTGCTGCGGAGAACGGTCCCTGACGAATCCCGGGAACCTCTGTTTCCGGAAGACGTTAGGACGTATATTTGCGATTTGAACGACGGTGAAGCCGTGAAGAAGATGATAGAGGATACCGCTCCGAGTGAAGTGCTTCATCTGGCGGGGAAAAATTCGGTACCGGAGTCGTGGCGGAGCCCGGCCAAATATCTGGAAACGAATGTAATGGCGGCTGTATATCTGCTTGACGCGCTGCGCTCCCGCACTGAAGTCCGTCTGCTGGTGACGGGATCGCGGCTAAAGTTTAATCCGGGAGCCGGAGAGACGCCGCCGCATCCATACAGCCTCAGCAAGACGCTGGAAGAACTCGTATCCTTGTCCTGGGGAACACTGTTTCGGCAGCAGGTGCTGATCGCAGAGCCCTGCAACCTGATCGGGCCGGGGCCTTCCACTGGCTTCTGCTCGCTGCTGGCCGGACACATCGCCCGCAGCGAGCAGGGAAGCGCCCAGCCGCCGTTCCGGCTGTCTTCCCGGCAGGCGCAGCGGGATTTCCTTGATGTCCGCGACGCTGTCCGCGCGTACGATTGCATCTTGAAGCAGGGAGAGCCGGGCAATGTGTACCGGATCGAATCGGGAAAGCCGCGCAGTCTGGGGGAGATTGCGGAGCGCATGCTGAGCCTGACCTGGGCGGATGTGCGGGTGGAATGGGGAACGGAGTCCGGTCAGAAGCCGGAGAAAGTCCCCGTTTCGGATGCGCCGAAGAAACCGGCAGGCGCCTCCGGCCAGGGAGCGCCGCAAAGTCAGGCGGAGTCTGGCTGCTTTCCTGCACACGCTTCCGCCTTAAACTGGCATCCCGAAGTGCAGTTGGAACGCTCGCTTGCCGACATTCTGGATTATTACCGCAGCAACCGGAAAGGAGCATCACCATGAATGCGAAAGTGTCGGTCATTATCCCGTTTTATAACTGCCCGTATATTGAGCAGGCGCTTCAGAGCGCGTTGTCCCAGTCCCAGGCTCCTTATGAGATCATTGTCGTCGACGACGGCTCCACAGTACACAGCGACAGAATTGCACCCTACCTTTCTCATTCAAATATCCATTATCTGGGGAAAGCCAATGGAGGCACCGCATCTGCACTGAACCACGGCATTCATCATGCCACCGGCGACTATGTTGCCTGGCTCAGTTCCGACGATGTCTTTTACCACGATAAGATTAGAAACCAGTCTCTGTTCATGGAGCAGAACCGTCTGCTGATATCTTACACTAACTTCAACTATATCAATGCCGCATCCCACCTTGTTCAGGTTAATGCCGGAGCCGTTTTTGACAATCGGCTTGATTTCCTGCGCTGCTTTCTTCAGGGAAACCCGGTAAACGGGTGCACAGTTATGATCAAAAAGGAACTGTTCGGCGCCATCGGCTTGTTCGATGAATCGCTTCCTTTTACGCATGATTACGATTTATGGTTCCGCGCGGTTCTGAATGGATATCCGCCTGCGATGCTGAATCAATCTCTGACCGGTTACCGGCGTCATGAAGGCATGGGCACAGTCAGACATTACGACCGGATTATGGCCGAAGTGTCGGCGTTAAAAGAGCGATACAGCACACCGCTGCGGAATCTGATCACATCTTTGGGAGGATGAAAGAGATATAGGATGCCAAATCCTTTCAGCATAGCCCGCCCCCAGGTAAGCCATCCTAACGATTGTTACACAGCAATCATAACGAGTGGAGGGTGAATGCATGTTGCGATCAAGAATCGGCTTGTCCGTCTCCGCAGCCCTGCTGTTGGGGATGGTCGGAATGGCGGGCTGTACAAACTACCAGAATACGGCGGGGAATTATGGCGTGCGGAGTGTACAAGATGGCCGCATGAATGATGGTGTACGGGGTGTGAATGATGGTGTACGGGGAATAAACGATGGTCGCCTGAATGTCAATACGGCCAGGGAAGGGCATACGATCGACAGGCTGGATTTGGATCAGAAGCTCGCCGATCGCGTGGCTGCCATGAAGGAGGTGCGCACCGCCAATGTGCTTACCGCTGGCCGCAGCGCTTATGTAGCTGTAACACTGGATAATAATGTTACCGGGGGCATGCGGGCAAAAGGCGGCAACGTACGCGGTACGAACATAATGCCGGGAAGCATGGGCTACGGAACAGGATACGGTACCGGTTACGGCACCGGAGTCGGTACCCACTACCCAACACGGGGAACCAGCATGCCGGGAGCTGTTGCTAATAACAACAGAAGTTTGACGGGAACAGGCGCAGCGATACCTGGTCCAACAGGCCGCGGAGGGATTTTCACTGGCAACGGGGTGACCACGGGAACTACAGCGACAAGTGTTCAAGATACGCTTTCCAAAGAAGTGAAGGCAAAGATCGCTGATGTCGTCAAGAAGAATACCCCGGGGATCAATCGGGTATATGTCTCGGCCAATCCCGATTTCGTTCAGCGTGTGAACAGCTATGCCGAACAGGCGCGAGCCGGCCATCCGCTGCAAGGCTTTGTAAATGAATTCCGCACGATGGCGGAGCGCATCTTTCCAGCCCGCACCGGGGACGATATGAACAGATAAGCGGCATTGTCCCTAATAGAATGCGAAACGGCAAAACGCAGAGATTCATCCTTGGCGGATGAACCTCTGCATTAATGCCGTCTACATAAATTGCCTAAAGTAATGGCCTAAAGTTCCAGGCGGCGTCCGCCGACCCACACGCCATGGAGGTTAAGTGCGCCGTCCAGCAGCAGAATATCCGCCCGTTTACCGGCTTCCAGCGAGCCGATGCTTCGTTCCAAGCCAAGCGAAATCGCCGGATTCAGACTCGCGGCCCGGGAGGCATCCTCAAGACTCAGGCCCGCCTCTTGGATCAGATAACGGAAGCCCTTGATCATGGTAAGCGTGCTTCCGGCAAGAGCGTCAGGGTTGTCTCGAAGGCGGGCAACACCATCCTGCACCTTAACCGGCAAATCGCCGATGGCATACTCCCCGTCGCTGAGGCCTGCAGCCGACATCGCATCGGTAATCAGAATCAGGCCTTCCGGGCCTTTAAGCCGTGCCAAAATTGAGATAACCGCGGGATGAACGTGAATGCCGTCCGCGATGACCTCCGCGCGTATCCGTTCGTCGGACAGAACCGCGCCTGCCGTTCCGGGCTTGCGGTGATGCAGCGGAGTCATCTGGTTAAATGTATGCACCGCCTGGTTAAGACCCGCGTCCGCCGCGGCGATAACCTGCTCGTAAGCGGCGTCGGTATGGCCGAGGGCGGCTGTAATCCTGCGTCTGCGCAGCCAAGAAATAACTTCAGCCGCGCCTTCCCGTTCGGGAGCAAGCGTAACCTGCCGAATTAAGCCTGGATAGGTCTCTTCCCATTCTATCAGCCAATTAACGTCTGGCGGGACGATATGCTCCGGATTTTGCGCTCCGGGCCATTTGGGGCTAATAAAAGGTCCTTCCAGATGAACCCCCGCCAACTGCGCATAAGGCATTTCCATGGAACGGTAGGCGCTGATCTCGCCAAGCGCACGGTCGATCGCTTCTTTGGAGGCGGTCATCGTTGTCGCCAGCATCGTTGTCGTGCCGTTAGCGGCATGGTATCCGGCAATCTCCGTAATCGCCTGGGCGTCGGCGTACATAAAATCATGGCCCGCGCCGCCGTGAACATGAACATCGACAAAGCCCGGAATAAGCAGGCCGTCCTGTACACGGTTGCTTTCCGGCCAGCCTGAACATGCTTCCGGCAGCCACCGCGCTGCTCCCGCATATACAATTATGCCGTCCTGCACCGCGACGACCCCGTCCCTGGCGATCCCCCCCGGAGTCAGCACTAGGCCATACAGCAAGTGTCCACTTTCCTGATTTACTTCAGCCATTGTCCCGCCCCTTCATCAAGCAGTACGACGACATTCGGATGGCTCTGGAGCAAAGAGGCGGGACACTGGGTCGTAATCGGCCCCTTAACCGCATTTCGGATGGCTTCGGCCTTCTCCGCGCCGCGCACGAGCAGCACAATTTGCCGCGCCTTAAGGATACTGCCGACGCCCATCGTAATCGCCTGCCGGGGAACATCGGCAAGCGAAGGGAAGAACCGGGCGTTGGCCTCCCGCGTTTCCGGCAGCAGATCGACGACATGGGTTCCGCTGCTCAGGCTGGCGTCCGGTTCGTTAAAGCCGATATGCCCGTTGCTTCCTATACCGAGAATTTGCAAATCGGCAGGCCCTTCTTTTTCCAGCATTTTATCGTAGGTCAGGCACTCGTCTGCCAGATTACCGGCGTTGCCGTCAGGCACATGTGTCCGGGACAGGTCGATGTCGACATGGTCGAACAGATGCTTGTTCATGAAGCTGCGGTAGCTTTCCGGGTGATCTACCGGCAGTCCCACGTATTCATCGAGATTATAGGACGATGCTTTGGCAAAGCTAACGAGACCTTTGCGGTACATTTTGACCAGCCGTTCGTATACCCCGATGGGCGAACTGCCGGTGGCGAGTCCGAGGACGGCTTTTGGATTGCTCTGAAGCAGGCTGGCGACCAGATTGGCCCCCGTCTGCACGAAGTCTTCGTCGTTTTGAAACTTAAAA
Organism: Paenibacillus sophorae; assembly: GCF_018966525.1. NCBI lineage: Bacteria > Bacillati > Bacillota > Bacilli > Caryophanales > Paenibacillaceae > Paenibacillus > Paenibacillus sophorae. The sequence continues at coordinate 5,260,821 of NZ_CP076607.1, read as the reverse complement.
ATGTTCATTTATTCTGTACCTCCCCGTTTGTGACGGAACTGCCGGACGTTCCGGTAAGATTGCTCCAGCTTCGGAATATAATCGCCAAACCGTCTGCTGACCATTCCGGTAAATAAAATATCGATAATGTGAAGCTGGGCGATCCGCGACGCCATGTCTCCTCTGCGCATTCCTTTTTCAAGAGAGGAGGAAAAAAGAGAAATCCCGCTGAGCGAGGCAAGCGAGCTGCTGCCATATGAGGTAAGCGAGATCGTAGACGCGCCGCTGTTCTTCGCGCATAGCAGCGCGTCAATCGTCTCGGGCGTCTCCCCGGAGTACGAAATGGCAAAGGCGACATCCCCCTCCGCAAGGGAGGACGCCGAAGTGATCTGCATATGCGAATCGGCAAAAGCGGTGCAGTTCACGCCGATCCGGATCAGCTTTTGATAGAAATCCTGGGCGACAATCGACGAGGTGGCCATGCCGTACAGATCGACCCGCCGGGCACGGCAGAGCAGATCGACCGTCTGTTCGAGCCGCCCGATATCGAGCAGCGACGTCGTGTCGCGGATGGAAGCGAGGTGATTCGCCTGCATGGCCTCCACGATAACGGAAAGCGGATTGCCCGCCATAATATCCTGATAAGAGGAGCCGCCCTCCTGAGGCGCCGCATCGCTTTGGGCGATTTCAGCCGCCAGCTTCACCTTGAAATCCGGGAAGCCCTTGAAGTGAAACACCTTGCAAAAGCGCGTGATTGTCGCGGCGCTAATACCGCATTGCTCCGCCAGCTCTGTGATGCCCATATGGACAATCTCGCCGGGGGAGGACAGAATCCGCTCCGCCAGCTTGCGCTCCATTTGGGAGAGCTTGGACATCTCGTGCTCCAGTGCATGCAGGATTGGAGTCATGAATCCACCTTCCAAATTCAGTATGGTTATTGAAATTATTTTTAATATTATATATAAAATTAAGAAAATTATTTTCAAAACTAGAATAAAGCAAAATCTCATGAGATTCAAGAATAACTTTTCAGAAAAAACAAATGACCGCTCCCCGGCGGAATTCCGGACAACGGTCGCTGTAAGATATTTTTTTAATTCACGTCGCGCCTAATACAGCAGCTTGATATTTTTCTCCGGCCAATCTTTCATTCGCAGAACTGTATTCGACAAGCTGGAATAGCCGTTGCCAATAAAATAGTCGCACTGAACCGCAAGATACGTGTCTTTAATAATGTCCGAGGTGTCTTTTATGAGTTCAATTCCTTTATGACGCTGGTTGGGATAATTGGACCGGTTCGGGTGGATTCTGCCTCTGAGGAACGCTTTCCTGCTGTCGCTGATAATTAATGTTTCGTATTTATCGTAAATCTTTTGGAATTGGCGGACGAACTTGTAATGGTCGGTAATGAGAAACAGATGACGGCATTCGAAATTGCTCATAAAGCTCCATATATTGGGATGGTAATAATCATTGATATTATAAATCTGCCCAATTTCACTGACGAGGCCGTTGGCCCGGATATGAACGCCCAGAATCGGTTTTTCATCACGGAACTGCGGATTCTCATAAACAAACTGCTTGGCTTCGTCAAGGATGCTGGGTTGGATTTTAATGTATTTGTCGAACAGATAACGGTATATCTGATGCGGTGTTTTGCCGAATAAAGGGTGCCGCTCGGGAATCCAGGGTGCGATAGCGCCCACATGGTAATACACATCGCTGACCAGCACGTTGGCGTCAGTAGCGATCATATCCTGTAATTCCCGGTGTTCCCATTTCAATTTGTCCGGGTCCTCCATCAGAACCGTATGACTGGTCCAGATGGGCGGATAATACGTAAAATCGGACCGGACGGCTTCATGAGGCATATGTTCATTGATTGGCTCGAAGAACAACTCGAACGAATTTTTCGTCACTGACTCGGAATACAGACTGTCCATGCCCCAGTACACAATCGGAGTCCGGTCCGTGATCTCTGCAATGAGCAGCTGGCCAACCATATGATCCACATCCGCCCAAATGCTATACCCCCAAGGTTTAATCAGGAGAAATCGGTTTATGCTCATGCTGGTTATCACCTCCGTACAGACTTGGATATTGAGCCCTGCGCAGTTTGGCCCGATAATATTTGGTGGCCAATTCGGCTCTTGCCCGTTTGCGGGTATTTTTTCTATCCTGTTTCAACGTTCTGTAAAAAAGCTTAATGTGGCTGTCCGGCCAGTCCTTCAGGCGGTTGACGAAAAATGAAACATTGGAATAGCCGTTGCCGATAAAATAATCGCATTTGGCGGCAAGATACGTATCCTTGATGATCTCGATGCCTTTTCTTTTTTTTACGACAAAGTTCTGCAGATGGGGAGCCTCGGTAACGGAGTTGCGGGGAGCTCTCACGCAGTCGGTATATACGACTATCGAACCGTAGCGCTTGTTGAAGTCATCGATCGCATCATCGCAATCCGTAATCAGGAATAACTTGCCGATTTTTCCTTCCTTCAATACTTTTCGGATTTCTCCATCGTACTTCTTGTTAAGCTGCTGAAGGTTCTCCACCTCGCGCACTTTGTCGCTGGCCCGGATATGAACGCCAAGGAGGGGGTGATGGTCCTTCAGATGCGCATTGTAAAATTCGTTGATTTCCGCTTCAATATCGGGCTTTAAACGCAAGTACTTCCGGATCAGATGGCGGTAGATTTGTACTCCGGTCATCCCGTACGCCCAATGACTCTTCGGAATATACCTGAGCAGCGGTTTGGCGAAGAAATGGACGTCGCTGACGGCTACATCCGCTTTGCTGGCCATCAGTTCGCCAATGCCGCGGTGAAGCCGCGCCGTCTTATCCAGATCCTCTACTAGTGCGTTGCTTGCATTCCAGATCGGCGGGAAAAAGGTGTGTTCAGGCTTAAGCACGTCATCGATGGTGTATGAGGAGACAGGTTCATAATACAATTCAAAGGCGTTCGTATCGATATATTCACTGTATAAGCTGTGCGGCCCCCAATACACCACCGGTATCCGTTTGGTCAGCTCGGCTACAAGCAGTTGTCCGGTCAGGTGATCCATATCCGACCAAAAGCCCCACCCCCACGTCTTAATAAGCAAGAACTTTTGCTGGTGCATCCGTTCGGAGCACCTCCAATCCAGTGGTTTAGAATGAATTAACGATCCTTCAGCCTTTTCCATGTACGGTGCGTGCTATAAGCGATCTGCTTGAATTTTCCTACCAATTTATTGTCGGGATAAACGATGGTATTGGTCACCGCATAATTGGCTAAACTCGAATTTTCCGGCACCCAGTACATCAATTTGATATTGGTATCGGCCCAGTCATTAAGATACGTAACGGCTTTAGACATATTCGAATAGCCATTGCCGATAAAGAAGCTGCATTTCGCGGCAATATAGGCGTCCAATATGGCGTCTATTCCGTTTTGACGGCGGTGCATATGCGTTTCGAGATAAGGATCTTCGACGTCATTAGAGGAATGCCGCAGCGCATCCGTATACACAAGCATCGATCCGTACCGTTCCCGGTATTCATCCAGAATTTCCGTGCAGTCCGTGAGCAGGAAAATCTTTTTAATGTTGAATTTGCCAACCATATACTGGATTTCCTTATGATAGACCTTGTTTGACGTTTCAAGTTTATTCACTTTATGAATCCGGTAAATCTGGTGAAGCTTAAGGGTATCGTTGGTGTTCTGCTCCGGCTGTCTTTTCATCTTATACACTTTACCGTGATAGCGTTCGTTTATACTGTTCTTCTCAAATGCGTTAATGGAGAAGTTTTCGCGGACATGAACAGCAAGAATGGGTCCTTCATGCAGGGAGTTAGAATAAAAAAACTTCATGATCTTGTTTGTCAGATCCGGTTTGAGTTTCAAATATTTGCGCATCAAAAAGCGGTACGCATGCATCGTATCCATCCCGTACAAAGGGTGATCCTCCCCAACAAGAGAGAGGGCGGACATTTTATTCGCATACGTGTCGCATACCACGACATCAGCATCGCTCTCCAGCATTTCCCCGATGCTCCGCTCGGTCAGCGAGACCTGCCCGGGGTCAGACATCAGCAGGTTGTCATATTGCCATACGGATGGGAAAAAGCTGTAGCCCGGTTTCATTAAGTCTTCGATTGCGTAGTTAGACACCGGCTCAAAATACATATCAAAAGCGTTAGTATAAATCTTTCCGTTATAAAAGCTGTTGCTGCCCCAATGCACTACCGGAATTCTGCCGCTCAAATCCGCGATAAGAAGCTGCTCCAGCAGCTGGCGTATATCCATCCAAATACTATGGCTGTAACCTCTAATCAGCATAAAACGTAACCGGTTCATGTTCCTTATCACCTCCGTATTTCCTTTGCGTCAATGGGATAAAGCGGTCCTCTATGTCCGTTCCCCGTATCCGGTACGTTTCAACAATTGGACGAACGCTTTGACATCCTGAGCCCTCTCTTTGGGACAGACCAGTAATACGTCTTGCGTCTTAATAATCATCATATTCGAGAGACCGATGGAAGTGACCAGTATATCGCTGGTGAATATGATCGAATCTTGAGTATCCATTCCGACGTAACTGCCGCTAACGGAATTTCCGCTGTCGTCGTAGCCCATCAATTTTCCCAGCGCGTCCAGGCTGCCGATATCATCCCAGTCGAAGTAGCCCTTAATGGCTGTAAGGCTGCTGCTGTTCTCCAGCACTCCGTTATCGAAAGATATATCGGGCAGTTGATCAAAAGCTTCCTCTATCACTGAATCAAAGTCAGGGGAGTCTATTTGGTCCAGCGCTGCTGACAGGATATTAAAGTGTTCCGGCATATGCTGCTGAATTCCGTTCTTGAAGGACTGCAGATTGCCTGCAACCATGCCGCTGTTCCACAGATACTGTCCGGATTCTACGTAAGTGCGAGCGGTATCGGTGTCGGGTTTTTCCTTAAACTGTTGAACATTGGATACCTGGGGTCTGGGATCGGTATGCTCGCTCGGATCAATTTTGATATAACCGTAGCCGGTTGCAGGGTATGTCGGATTTACACCGATAACGGTCAGAGCTGAGCTGTTGATGCTCTCCCTATACGCTTGGTGGATCGCTTTAAGGTACTCATGCTTATTGTTGACATAGCTGTCAGCCGGAATGAAACAGACCAGGCTGCCTTGGAACCGGCGTTCCAGCAATAAGGCCGCATAGGATATGCAGGCCCCGGTATTTTTACGGAGAGGCTCGAGTATAATATTTTGCAGGGGAATAATTCCCTTAAGCACTTCCCGGGTTATCTCCGCATAATTTTTATTAGTAATGACATAGCATTTGTCCGGCGGTATCAGCTCGGTAATGCGCTCAAAGGTCTGCTCAAGCATGCTGCTCGTTCCTTCGACGCTGATAAACTGCTTGGGCTTGTGTTCCCTGGAGAGGGGCCACAGCCGCAGTCCGGCGCCGCCGGCCATGATAACCGCATATTTATCCATGTATTCACCTTCCCGATAGTCGAGATCTGAGAGAGTAAGGCCGCCGCTTTAGCAAGTCATTTGACGTGGTCCAGATAGTAGCGGTAGGCTTTGTCGAGGCCTTCTTTCAAACTGGTCTTTGCCTTCCAGCCCAGCTTCTCCAATTTGGACACATCCAGCAGCTTGCGCGGTGTTCCATCCGGCTTGCCGGCATCAAACAGCAGCTCGCCATCGTAACCGACGACAGCTTTCACCATTTCCGCCAGTTCACGGATGGACAGATCCTCTCCTGTACCGACATTCAGGAACTCTGATCCGTCGTAATGCTCCATCAGGAACACGCAGGCGTCCGCCATGTCGTCGATATACAGAAACTCCCGGCGCGGCTTGCCTGTACCCCACAATGTCACGCTGGGCTGATTTAATGATTTGGCTGCATCAATTTTGGCAATCATGGCAGGAATGACGTGGGAGTTGTTGAGGTCGAAGTTGTCATTTGGTCCGTACAGGTTGGTGGGCATCACACTGATATAATTGGTTCCGTATTGGCGATTATAATATTCGCACATTTTAAGCCCCGAAATTTTGGCCAGCGCGTAGGCTTCATTCGTCGTTTCGAGCGGCCCTGTAAGGAGATATTCCTCCTTAATGGGTTGGGGGCAGAGTTTGGGATAGATGCAGGAGCTGCCCAGAAAAATAAGCTTTTTGACATTATTCTTAAATGCGCTGCGTATGACATTACATTGGATCAATTCATTTTCCATAATATAATCCGCGGGATAAGTGTTGTTTGCCACGATTCCGCCGACTTTGGCGGCTGCCAAAAACACATAGTCGATATCCGACTCTTCAAAGAAACGTTCCACTGCCGCCTGGTTTGTCAGATCCAGCTCCTGCAGCGTTTTACCGATGATATTCTCATATCCTTTACCCCGCAGATTTCTGACAAGCGCGGAGCCGACAAGACCTTTATGTCCGGCTACATAAATCCGACTGTTCTTCTCCAAGATAAAGCGACTCCCTTCTCACCTGATGTATTAAGTTTCCAATATACGAAGTGAACCTGCATCAATGCAGGGATGGAAGCGATCAGGAACCCTGATCGCTCTTGGCCATCATCTCGACAAGCTCCTTGAAAGATACTTTTGGCTCCCAACCCAGCTTCGTTTTTGCTTTGGTCGGGTCGCCAAGAAGCAGATCGACCTCGCTTGGCCGAAAATACTGTTCGCCTACCGTGATCAGCACGCGTCCCGTGTTGGCATCAATTCCTTTTTCGTCCAGGCCTTCTCCTGCCCAGGTAAGCGTAATCCCGGCATGCTGGAAGGCAAGCTCGCAGAATTCCCTTACCGTATGGGTTTCGCCTGTAGCTATAACATAGTCTTCCGGGTGATCCTGCTGCAGCAGCAGCCACATCGCCTCTACATAATCGCCGGCAAAGCCCCAATCCCGTTTGGCGTCCAGATTGCCGAGCACAAGACGATCCTGTTTGCCTTTTAAGATGTTGGCGAGGCCGGTTGTAATTTTGCGGGTGACGAAAGTCTTGCCTCGGCGCGGCGATTCGTGGTTGAACAGGATGCCGTTACAAGCATACAGATTGTAGGCTTCGCGGTAGTTAACGGTTATCCAGTAAGCGTAGAGCTTGGCGACGGCATAAGGGCTGCGGGGATAAAACGGGGTCTTCTCGCTTTGCGGAACTTCTTGGACGAGGCCGTACAATTCGCTGGAAGAGGCCTGATAAAACCGGATGCCAGGGTTTACATCGCGAATGCTCTCCAGTAGACGCATCGAACCGAGAGCGTCTACATCTCCCGTGAATTCCGGAATATCGAAGGACACTCTGACGTGGCTCTGAGCGCCCAGATTGTAGACTTCGGAAGGCTCAATTTTGCTGATTAACCTGCTTAATCCTCCGGGGTCCGTAAGATCACCATAATGCAAAACGAAATCCGGCCGGTCCCCCGATTGATTCTCCAGGAGATGATCAATTCTTTCCGTGTTTATTGAGCTGCTTCTGCGGACCATTCCGTGAACTTCGTAACCTTTGCCCAGTAGTAGTTCGGCCAGATATGACCCGTCCTGACCCGTCACACCGGTAATGAAGGCTTTTTTCAAGTTGGTTTCATCCCCTTTTTTTGGTATGGTCTATGTATATGAACGAGAATATGAGAATGTTTGGGTAACTGTACGCTGAACGTAGAATTAAGGATATGCATCCGGGGTATTCGGGTAGTAGGAAATCGTAGAAAAGGAAGAATTTTTCTTGTGAAAGGTGTATAAGCGTAAGTATGAACCCTATCAAGTTACAGTAGGGTTCTTTTCTTTTGGGAGATGATGAGGAGAAACAGAGACACTAGGGTTTGAAAATGATCTGACGGATGTGACAAAATATCTATTTTGGTGATAAAAAACAGGATTTTCCTGTCTATTGTTAAGGGATATATTGACAAAACTCGAGCAGTTTAGGTAGGATTCGATATATATTTAGTTATTTTGATGGTTTTACTAGGAAAGGAGTCCTATTGATGAATTAGGTATTATGAGAGGGGTAAGGGGATAGATTTCAGAAATATTTAAGGAGATGGAATATGTATTCAAAACGTTTGAGAAGCTCTGTTTCGTTGATTCTGGTCTTTATATTATCTATATTAAGTGTGCTTGAAGTATCGGCAGCTTCTCTGAAGGCTACGGTGGTTTCTTCAGAACAGGTGCAGGATGGCAAACAAAGGATTTCAGTCAATAGTGTCATAGATGTTACTTATGCAGATCTTAAAGTGCTGGAGCAGAATAATGTTGAGTTTTCTCTCTTCAAGGATGAAGCTATAGTTGCCAGCAAGGTGAAGCAGAAAGGCGAAATAGATCACATTTCAGCAGCGGATTCTGTTTATTCCGTCTATTTTACCGACATTTCTTTTGAAGGGTTGGAAGCCGGAACGGAATATTCTCTACAGGCAACATATCAGGGTGAGACAGGACCGGTTGTCACCCCATCTCAGACCATTCGGGTTCCGTCTTCATCAGAAATTAAAGTTGTTGTTGAGCGGATAACAAAGGATTCTGATACATACGAAATATCTCCCGCCGGGGAGATTCGCAGCGATGATAAGCAGATCAGACTTACGATCTTAAGCGATGGAGTGCCGTTGGCGAACAAAGGGATCTCAGTAAGCAATTACAATACAGGATATAACAATTTCACTACGGATGCAGCCGGTCAGGTACAGCTGAAGGGCAATCCCAAACTTGTGTTTAATAAGTCTGTTCTGTTCGTGGCCGTCAACCAGGGGACGGATCAATACGAGGCTGCGCCGCTATATGTAACGGACCTTCAGCAAGCGGGAACATACACTGTGGCCATCCGTTACCTTGATGCGAAGGGCAAGCTGATTCGTCAGCGCAATAACAGCACATCTTGGCCGAGTGGAGTTGTAGACAGGGTAGGGATTACCGGTTACGACGTGCTGACGCTAAAAACTGGCTCCGTTTCGGGAGATTTTGTTGCATCCATCAAGTCGGAGAACAACGAGACTTACTTGTTTCAGACAAGCCAGGCAGCATTGTATTCTTCTACAGATGGAAGTCATACTACGATTGTACAGGATGGCCAGGATTACAGCCGGCTGAGCTTTCAATATACATGGAACGGGAGTCCGGCAAATGTGGAGTCGTTCTCCATTGCTCCTAACAACCAGTATAAACAAATTAACACTTCGAGTATTTACCAGAACTTGGATTCAAATGCTATATACGTGAAGAAGGACAGAGAATATGATCTTACGGCAATCGCCCGTGTTACGGGAATGGACGGTAAGATTGTATTCCGCAGCAAGGTAACACCGACTGAGCCGGCGACCATTGTACACTCCGCTGCCGTTGCTTCAGAATTTAGTGCGCTGAAGCTCCAGGTACCGGATCAGGGACAAGGCAGCGGAAAGGTACAAATATCCTATCTTAACGATAAATACAACTACAGCCTGATCAGTACTTCACTTCCGGCGGCGGACGGAACTTTATACGTGCCAAAGGGTCAAAAAATTCATCGTTTGACGGCTAGTGCCGCTCCTGATGCAACGGCGAACAGCTATAATAATAATCAGGTTGTTCTGGAATCTTACTTCAGTCCTCTAGAGAATGACTATACTTTCAAGGCTGGAAGTACTTATAAGGCCCAGATTATCTTGAAGGTTCGGGGTTCATCCTACTATGAAGTGCCTGAAACGCGAAACCGGATTGTACTGGGCGAGAACGTTGAATATCGGGTGGTCATGACGGATGAATACAATAATATTCTTGATTTGAACACTAACTACAAGGCTAAGATTGTCGATGAAGCCGGAACCACAATCGAAGAGAACCGGCTGTCCTGGACTACGGAAGAGAAGGACGGGAAGATGCAGCGTGTGGACAAGCGGGAGTGGAAGCCGGTTAAGTCCGGAACCTATAAGATCCAATGGTTCCCTAATTATTATCAGAATGGTCAATATGTTAATGGAGAACTGCTTGCTGAAACGGAACTGCAGGTTCTGCCGAAGCAAGAGCTTGATGTTGAGATCAGAGGCAAGGATGGCAAACCGGTTGATTTGGTAAACAAGCCATTTCTGACCAAGGACCAGGCAGAGAAAATAACAGTTACTGTGCGTCAACATGAGACAGGCGCTCAGGGACAACTGCTGGCAGGGGTAAAGGTTCAACGTTATGGTGAAGAAATAGGAGTGACCGATGAGCAGGGGAGTTTGGTCGTCCCTGATAAGTACAGGTCTTATTTTGGAGAGCTGCTGTTCAAAAAATCCGATTATTTGTCCAAGACAGTGTCTCTCGCTGTCATAGACCCGGAGAAACAATCGGTGGTTCGGGTACGGGGGCTCGACAAGCCGGAAGGAGAAACTTATGCCGGTGGCGTTCCGCTGGACTTTGCGTATGTTGATGCAGTAATTAAGAAGGACGACGGTTCCTATAACAAGCAATCCCAGTTCATCAGCCAAGATGATCATGAGGCATTTCTTGTTGTAGAATCACCCTCGGTAGTCGGAATTGACTTTATGCGCTACAATCGCAGTTACCTGGGAGTGGAATCCAAGTACGGGTACTACATGTATGGTTCCATTCGTACGGAGCCAGGCAAGGAATATTCATTGGTGCTGGATGCCAGACAACCTCTCCAGCAGGTCAGTAAAGTTAATCTGACAAAGTATATGGAAGAGCTATCCGTTGTACGCACAGGACTGGCTGGCGCAGACTACGTTCCTTATGTAATCGATAGTAATGCTACAAATGAAAATTATTTTTACGCTGCACAAGGCACTTACGACGTATTGGCTCATACCCGAGGCAACACATTTATTTATCGTGATGATGTTGTCATTGGGGAAGGAGAGAACACACTGGAAATCGTTGAGTCGGATTCTGGACTGGCTACTCTGCTTGCGCCGGAATCGGGAAGCATTTATACCGTTGAATATACGACTCCAAGCAAATCGAAATTGAGAGGCTATGCATATGATGCGGCTCAGGTTCAATTGACTCCAGGTGAAGTAACGGTTCAACTGGATCAATCTGCCGGGGCTATTGAGTATCAATATAACATCCATTTCGCGCCTGGGACGCTGAAAGCCGGCACGCTCACACAGCTTGCCCCGCAGGCAATCCATGGTTTGGATATTGTAGGGCTACAGGATGGAAAATTAGTTCGTTCCGCTGGTGAGAATTCGCTGGAGGTCGGATTAGTTGATGCCGCTGGAAACAGTATCGGACAAATTAAGAAACCACAGATTCTGGTTTCAAACGGAGGTTGGGGAGACTGGTATAAATATGTATATCCGGAATCCGCGACCTACGAAATTCAGGATGAGGCAGGGAACGAGCTGTATAAAGGGAATTCCTTAAATTATCCGCTGAGTGTTTACGGGTATTTGCCTGACGGAACTTATGTAATTAAGGCTGCTATAACCATTGATGGACAAACCTACAGCCTGGATAAGAAGTTTGTACTGGAATCAGCAGCAGGAACTGTAGTTGATCCGGGACAGAGCACTCCAGGGGAAGATATGGATAATGGTCAAGCCGGGCAGCCGGTCAACGGCAACAATGGGGACGTTAATCCGGGAAATGGGAATGTTGGAACGGTAATCTCTTCTCCATCTCCCACTCCTGCTGCGCCTTCAACTACGATCAACGAAAATGTAGACAAGCTGCAAGAATTACTAAAGGATGCAACAGGTACGGCATCGGAGCGAGCTTCAGCAGCTCAAAGCGCCCTGACAAGTATTGCTCAGTCTCTTAAATCTGTTGGAACGCCTCAAGAGGCTGAACAAAACAGCAAGAGTCTAACCCAAGCATTAAATAGCGCTTCTCAATTGCTCGAAATGATTCAGGACCCTGTAGAGAAGCAAAAGATTGTTAGCTCTGTCAGTGAACTGATGGAGAGTGCTCCATACTTGCTGAATCATTTGGACAGCCCTGAGAAGGCGATTGAATTCACACAGGCACTTATTCAGAATGCAGCTGCAGTTTTGAATAACGCACAAGGAGTTGCGGTAGAAGCGCTCCAGCAATTGAAGGTTGGAGTGGTGTCCTCCTGTCAAGCGGCTCTTAATAAGGCTGGCGAAGTAACGATTGCCAAGGAAAATGTGACCGTGGAGGGCAATTCTGTTTCCTCCAGTTTGAGCGAAGAATTGATCAGCAATCAGATTCAATCGACTAAACAAGCTTTGACTGTTGTTTCCCAGGAGCTGACAACCAAGCTGGGTGCGGGCTTAGCTGATGAATTGAAGCTGTCCCTGACCGTTAAGACACCGTCAATAGGTGAAGGTATTAATAAGCTGAATACTTCTCTTCCGTCAGAGATATTAGCTTTGGTCAAAGAGAACGGAATTGATGGACTGAAGCTTCAGATGGATCATACGGCATTCACAATTGAGCCAGATACCTTCGGCAATGTGGAAGCAGGCCAGAAGATTACCTTGGCGGCTGAAGTTGTGCAGAACGCGGTGGTGAACAAGCCTAGTCAGGCTGAACCGCTGGCCAGCATACCCGTTATGGAATTTAGTGCATCTGTCGGAGGCAAAGCTGTCGAGAGTTTCGTGAAGCCAGTCAATGTAACCTTCGATGTCTCCTCCATCGATACGTCCAAATACTCCGAAGCGAACCTTGAGAATCTGACAGTGTATGTGCTGGATGAGAAGAGTCTCACATGGGAAGCGGTTGGGGGGAAATATGACCCGATTACACAAACTGTAAGTGCGCCCAGAGGCCACTTTAGCCAGTACACAGTGATGTTGGGAACAGGCGCTTTCTCTGATGTGCTGCAGACCCATTGGGCTGTGAAGGAAATCAATTATCTGCTGGCCAAAGGTATTCTGGAACAGACAAAAGAGTTCCAACCTTCTGACAAAGTAACACGTCAACAGTTCGCTGCCTGGATTGCCAGAGCATACGGTCTGGACGGCAAGAACCTTTCCTTGCCATTTAAAGACGTTGCTATCGGTAATTCTTATTATGATGAAATTGCAGCTGCGTATGCTGCAGGGATAATTAATGGCAAATCAGGCAAGGTCTTCGATCCTAAGGCAACGATCACCCGTGAGGAAATTGCAACGATGCTGGCGCGTGCATTGACGACCTATAACGGAGTGAAGACAATAACTCAGCCAGGAACAGTGAATGCAGCTTTTACTGATGGAAACAAGATTTCGAAGTGGGCAGCGGCAAGTGTTGCTCTAACCAAGAGTACACAGCTGTTTGAAGGATTTGAGGATAACACCTTCCGTCCTGCCCAGACTACGAGCAAAGCGGAAGCTGCTGCACTAATTTACAGATTATATCAACTTCAATAAGGTACTCTGGATAATCTCACGCATATAGAAGGCCGCAGATTCAGTAACTGATCTGCGGCCTTTTGCGTTAGCATATCAATAGAATGGAAGATTATTAATCATTGGCCTGGATGGTTACCGGCATGCCGGAAGAATCATGCGGTTTGTTCTGCATGGCCAGCAGAGCTTTATCCTTGTTGAGCAGCCCTTCCCAACGGGCTACAACGAATGTAGCGACGGTGTAGCCGATAATGTTGACCGTCGTACGGAAGTTGCCCATAATGCGGTCAGGAGCAAGCATAAGCGCAACGGCAGCGATGGGTATAGAGCCTGTGCTTGCCGCAGTAGCCGACAAGGCGACGAACGCCGAGCCCGGAATGCCGGCCATTCCCTTGGAAGTAAGCAGCAGCACGGCGAGAAGTACGATTTGCTCGTATATGCTGAGTTCTACGCCGGTTGCTTGCGCCAGGAAGACGAGCGCCAGCGACAAGTAGATAGAGGCGCCATCGAGGTTGAAGGAGTAGCCTGTCGGAACGACGAGTCCGACAACCGAGCGGTCGCAGCCCGCTCTCTCCAGCTTGCTCATTAATTGCGGCATAACGGCCTCAGTCGAGCCGGTTGCAAATGAAAATACAATTTCCTCACGCACAAGCATAATGGCTTTCCATAGACCGATTCCGACAAACACCCGCATAATCACTTCTAGAACGAGCAGGAAGAGCAGACAGGCCACCGTCATGGCGAGGAAGAGCTTGCCGAAAGCAAGCAGCGTCTGCATGCCGTACTGGCTTACGGTGAACGCCATCGCTCCAAAGGTAGCAATTGCGGTCAGCTTCATAATGAAGCCCATAATTTGAAAAATGACATGGCTAATGTGCTCCAGCAGGTTAATAAGGACCTCTGAGGTCTTGCCCCCTACACGTACGAGAGCGAAACCGAAGAGACAGGATACAAGCAGCACTTGCAGCATCGTGTTCGTGGCGAACGCCGATACAACGCTGTCTGGAATAATGTTCATAAAGAATTCAGTTCCGTGAGGGAGCTCGGAGTTCTTGGTCACTTTAGTCACAGCGTCAGTGGACAGTGAATCAGGATTCACATGCATCCCTGATCCCGGATTCATCACGTTTGCAACAAGCATGCCGATAATCAGGGCGATTGTCGTTACAATCTCAAAGTACAGCAGCGCCTTGCCGCCGATCCGACCGACCGTCTTAATATTGCCCACCTTCGCAATGCCAAGCACGACGACAACGAAGACAAGAGGGGAAATAATCATCTTGATGAGTTTAATGAACCCGTCCCCGAGCGGTTTCAATGCGATTCCGAATGTGGGCCAAATATATCCAACAACAATACCCAGCACAATGGACATCATGATTTGGAAAAACAAGCCTTTGTAAAATGGCTGACGCACCTTAGCTGCTGTCTTGTTCACGTTTGTCATCCTCCTAATAATTTAATTTCTGTAATCCAACCTGCATAAAGCTTTCTTAGTGTTGCTCTTCCTGCTTCTTCCTGAGTACTCACCTTTCATGTTATTTTTTGTGACTTCATTTGTATTCTTTATTGACTGATTATAATAGATTGTATCCCACAAGGCATTATATACCTTAAATAAAAATAGCTATCACTTTTGTTGATGTTGTATAATTAAGACATGCTATGATAGGTATTGGCTATTCATTTGTGGATAATGAGGTAAATTAACTATCACAAGTAACGGAGGGTTGAGTTTCCATGATATTAGCAGAGCTCTTGAAAATTCCGTTTCTGCTGGAATCAAAGGTCATATGCGGGTTTCAGGGACTGGGGCGGACTGTCTGTTCCGTCAATATGATGGATGCGCCGGATATTATTGATTTTGTAAAACCCGACGAACTATTAATCACAACGGCTTATGCGCTAAAGGATCACCCCGAGGAGCTTGTGGCGCTCATCCCCGAATTATCGGCGGCCGGCTGCGTCGGACTCGGAATTAAAAAGCGTTTCTGGTCAGCGATCCCCCAGGAGGCAATCGCCGTCGCCAATGAGGTCGGTTTCCCGCTGATTGAGCTGCCGCTCAACGTTTCGCTTGGCGATCTCATTAACCAGGCCATTGATGCGATCTTGGACAAGCATACCGATACACTGCGTAATGCGCTGCAAAGCCATCGTCAATTTTCCAGCCTGATTCTAAAGGGGGAGGGAATTCCCGAAATTGTGCGGGATTTAGCAGGGCTGCTGGACAGCCCCGCCATCCTGCTGGATCAAAGGTTGAATTTGATATCGGCGTCTTCGCATTTCCGGAAGCAGGCTTATCAGCACTTGCTGCCCAAAATCCGCGAGTTGGCCAGTCAGCTCCCGAATGAAGACCGCACCTCTGTATGCTGCTTGGCGGATGCCGCCCCCGGAACGCTAAACTATGTCGCCGCGCATCCGATTATGACGTACCAGCCGCAGGGCTTCCTGCTGACGCTGCAGCAATCGGTCGAGCTTCAGCAGCTTCCGGTTATGATTATGGAACAGGCCGCCAACGTCATCAGCTTCGAACTGCTCAAGAAGCAGGCGGTGAAAGAACGTTCCAGACGCTATAAGAATGATCTCTTTATGGATATCGTTAACGGGTTTATTACTTCCGAGCAGGAATTGATTCACCGTGGTAAGCGTTACGGACTGTTCGAGAAATTACCCTCTTTGTGCATTGTTATCCAACAGGACGATGACCTGGGCAGAAGGGAGTTTGCTCTGCCTCCTTCCGAGGAGCAGCAATTGTCCAAGCGGGAAGAACTATACGAAGTTTTGAAGGAAGCGTTTCTCTCGCGGGGTCATTCGTTTGTGCTGTTCAACAACAAGGACCAGTTCGTGCTCATTCTTTCTATTTCCGGGGGCAAGACGGCTCCAGTGCATGCGGAACGGATGCTGCGGGAACAATTGACCGAAATCAGTGACAACCTTTATCATAGGGAGAAGATTTCCGTGTCGTTCGGAGTCGGTAATCCGATTGACCGGCTGACGGATATCCCCGTAACCTACAAAGAGGCGGTTGAAGCTTGGGAGACGGCCCATAACAGCAAGAAGCGCCGCTTTGTCCAGTTTTATCATGTGAAGAAACTGACCGATCTGCTGCGGATGCTGCCGCTTGAAGAACTGAAGAAATATTATAATGATACCTTTAAAGAATTGAACCGGCTGGATGAAAAAGAGCGGCGGGAGCTGATGCGAACATTAATCGCTTATCACGACAACAACTGTCAGATTGCCGAGACAGCCAAGCAATTGTTCGTGCACCGCAATACGGTCGTCTACCGGCTGGAAAAATGCGAGCAGCTCACCGGCCGCAAAATCAGAAATACCAGCGACAATCTGCGCTTCAAGGTCGCCTATCTTATGGAGGAGCTTATTGATGCGGATTGATACGGTTGTAAACAAGAAGCACTTTCAATCCTTCGCATACATCAGGGATTGAAGGTGCTTCTGCCCATTTTAGACCCGCTGACGGCACCATTGAGATACCCAATACATACTATAAATTTGACTGTATCCCTTTACCTTGTTAGACCAAACAATCCCGGGCAAGGAGGGGTGACACCACCATGAAGGGGAACGAGCATCACAGCAAATTCTTGTTAACGCATCGTGAACGTGAAGTATTCGAACTTCTTGTTCAGGATAAAACGACGCGCGATATCGCCGGCTTATTATTTATCAGCGAGAAGACGGTTCGCAACCACATCTCCAACGTTATGCAAAAATTAAATGTAAAAGGCCGTTCGCAAGCGGTTGTCGAGCTGATCAAGCTTGGGGAGCTGAAAATATAGACGGGGCCTGCGACTATGCGTTAAGCCTTCTTTGGCCGAATGGCCGGGGGAGGTTTTTTGTTTGCTTGACGAACCAAATCGCTGACAAGCAGACGCTGCCTGGAAGTGCTTATGAAACCAAAACATGGAAACTATTAATAACAGGTTGTCAGTTGATGGAACCTGTTTTTTAATGCCGTTTTTGTATTTAAACGGGGGGAAAAATTTGTTAGAGTGTAAAACGTAAACAATAAACCGCTTACATAATGCGGAATTGAAAATGATGAGGGGGGGCTTTTGATGAAGGATAAAGTTGTAAACAGTATGCAGATTTTTGCAAGAGCGATCGTTGTTCCCGTTTTGTTTTTGCCGATCGTCGGTTTGATTTTGGCAATTACTACAATTTTCAGTAATCCGACAATTGTTGGTGAAGGCAGTTCCTTAATCAATGTCGGCAAGTTTATGGCCAGCGGGGTTTGGCCTATTTTGACCAACTTGGGAATTGTCTTCTGCGTTGGCATCGCGATGGGAATAGCGAAAGAAAAGAAAGCGGAAGCGGCGCTTATAGCTCTATTGTCATACTTGACATTCCTGGGTGCTAACAACGAGTGGCTTAAGTTAACGGGAAAATTAATCAAATATACCAATCCCTCTGAATTACAGGGAACCGGGCAAACCATCGTATTAGGCTTTCAAGTCATTGATATGGGGGTTTTCCTTGGAATGATCCTCGGGGTCATCGTAGCGCTTGTCCATAACAAGCTTTGCAATAAAGAGTTGCCGGGAGCGATTTCATTGTATGGCAACACCAAGCTGGTATATATCGTTTTAGTTCCGATTTTGACCGTATTGGCTGTTGTGTTCAGTTATATTTGGCCATTTGCCGCCGACGGTATTCGGGCAACAGCGAATTTCATTAATTTCTCAGGTTCGATAGGCGTGTTTATATACGGATTTTTAAACAGATTTCTCATACCTACAGGATTACACCATCTCGTATATTCACCATTCCTCTATTCTAACATGGGTGGCGAATTGACTATAAACGGACAAACGTATTTAGGCGCTTACAATATATTCCTGGCGCAGATAACAGATCCGTCTGTCAAGCTGTTTGACCCATCCGCAAAGTTCTTGCAATACGGTATGGTTAAAGTTTTCGGTTTGGTAGGAGCGGCTCTGGCCTTTTATAAAACAGCGAAACCCGAAAAAAAGAATACGTTAAAAGCCCTTTTAATACCAGCGGTAGCAACTTCATTTTTGGTTGGCATAACTGAACCCATCGAATTTACATTCTTGTTTGTGGCGCCGTTTCTATGGGTAGTTCACTCGGCTTTGGACGGCATATTTGAGGTTATTGCAGTACTCTCGGGGATTAGAGCTTTTGGGGCAGGCGGACTCATAGAATTCCTGACTTTTAATTTGCCTGCAGGAATCGGCAGAACAAGATGGCCTTTATTTGTTGGCATAGGACTTGTTCAGTTGGCGACATATTACGTTGTATTCACCTTTTTAATTAAAAAGTTTAACCTCAAGACCCCGGGCCGGGAAGATGATGAAGTGAAATTGTTCACTAAAAAAGATTACAAAGAGAAAACAACAAGCCAAAAATCCGTCGAGACAGCTATAGCCGCAGGCAAAGATACCGATTTAGCTGCCGCTATTGTGGAAGCTCTTGGAGGTAAGGGGAATATTGAAACCGTTGACAACTGCTTCTCTCGTTTGAGGGTCAAGGTAACGGACGCTGGTATCGTTGATGAACCGGGTTTAAAAAGTACAGGAGCATCAGGCGTTATTAAAAACGGCGAAAATATTCAAGTCGTCTATGGGACTAAAGTCAATGGGGTTAGAAATGCCGTTGATAAATATCTTGCAGGTTAAGCTTTTGCCAATCAAAGAGGTATTAAATTTATCATTAAATTTAATATACAAAAAAAGTGGAGAGAGGGACGAATCATGAGTAAAAAGTTTACTGTAACAATCGCGGGCGGAGGAAGCACATTTACGCCGGGTATCGTCTTAATGTTGTTGGATAATCTGGATAAATTCCCTATTGGAAAACTAAAGTTCTATGACAACGATAAGGAAAGACAAGATATCATAGCCGGAGCATGCGACGTTATTTTAAAAGAACAAGCGCCGGACATTGAATTTGTCGCGACTGTTGATCCGGAAGAAGCCTTCACAGATATCGATTTTGTTATGGCTCATATCCGGGTCGGCAAGTACGCAATGCGCGAATTGGATGAGAAAATTCCTTTAAAATACGGTGTGCTGGGTCAAGAAACCTGCGGCCCCGGTGGAATTGCTTATGGAATGAGATCCATTGGCGGAGTCATTGAAATCCTTGACTACATGGAAAAATACTCGCCAGATGCATGGATGCTCAATTACTCGAACCCGGCGTCGATCGTTGCCGAAGCGACCCGCAGATTGAGACCGAATTCCAGGATTTTGAACATTTGCGATATGCCGATAGGTATTGAAGCGCGGATGGCTGAAATTTCAGGATTAGAGTCTAGAAAAGATATGACCGTCCGTTATTATGGACTGAATCATTTTGGCTGGTGGACGGATATTCGCGATAAAGACGGAAATGATTTAAAGCCGAAAATTAAAGAGCATGTCGCAAAACATGGCTATGTTGTTTCGGTTGGAGACAGCCAGCACACGGAAGCAAGCTGGAATGATACCTTCGCTAAAGCCAAAGATGTGTATGCTTTGGACCCTGACACATTTCCTAACACCTATCTGAAATACTATTTATTCCCGGATGATGTTGTTCAACATTCTAACATAGAATATACACGAGCAAATGAAGTCATGGATGGAAGAGAAAAGTTTGTATTTGGCGAAGCCAGAAAAATTATCGAACAGCAATCTACAGAAGGCTCCGGATTGCATATTGATGAACATGCTTCCTATATTGTTGACCTTGCAAGAGCCATTGCCTTTAATACGAAAGAAAGAATGCTGATGATTGTCGAGAATAACGGGGCAATTGCCAATTTTGATCCTACGGCTATGGTTGAGATCCCTTGTCTTCTTGGCAGCAGCGGACCGGAACCGCTGGCTATGGGTAAGATTCCTCAATTCCAAAAAGGACTTATGGAGCAGCAAGTTTCTGCAGAAAAATTAGTGGTCGAAGCCTGGATCGAAAAATCCTATCAAAAGCTGTGGCAAGCCATTACCCTTTCCAAAACAGTACCTAGCGCATTCGTCGCGAAACAGATTTTGGATGATCTGATCGAGGTCAACAAAGACTTCTGGCCTGAGTTGAAATAATTGTAAACCCGCGTAAATTTCTTTAATTGAATGGAGTCTGGTCATAAGTAGCGATCAAGCTGCTTATGACCGGCTCTTTTTGATATAATCTTTTTTTTGAACAGATTTAGTGTCGCAGTCCCCCACCTTTAAGCCAACAGCGAAGGTGGGGGTTAGACACGTACGCTTCAACAAACATATGTTCTTGTGTTATACTAGATCCATCAAACTTGCGATGGAGGCGTATCTCATGAAGGTGGTTACAACACTCAAACATACAACTACGTCTCACCACCGCATGCTAGATGCGACTCTTCATGTGTATCAAGAGGCACTGTCGTTCTTGATTACGGTCATCCAAGAGCAGTTTATGGCCTTGGAATCGTTATCCACCCAAGCGGTGGTGACGGCGGTAGAACGGCTGACTCACCGTACCAAGCACAATCCGAATCCGTTCTACGCCGAATTCGATCAACGCTTTTATAAGTTTCCTTCTTACTTCCGCAGAAGTGCTATTGCGGAAGCGTTTGGCATTGTGAAAAGTCATCATTCCCGTTTTGAGCTTTGGCAAGCCGAGCGGCAACACGCCCAGCAAGAAGGGAAACGCTTTTCGAAGAAACCGCCGACACTCCAAGCTCAGCATCAGGCGTTCCCTTGCTTGTACAAAGGCAACATGTTCGTTCGAACCTCCGATACGACAGCAACCTATTCAAACGTAACGTGTGGAGCATGAAAGAATGCAGCCCCACATTGGTTCGGAAAGAAAAACGCTATGCCCTTCATATCGCCTATGAAGGGGATGTGAAGTTGACTCAGGCGGAATTTTCCAAGCAGCGGGTGTGTGCCGCCCGATTTAGGATTAACACATTCCGCAGTCTGTTCCGTGATGGACGCTTCACAGGCAAACTGAAACAAGCCCAGCGTCAATCCGGTATAGGCGCAAAACCGAATTTCTGGCGGCAGATGAACGGCTTACAGACGCATATCGTCCACGATACCGCGCATCAAATCATCGCCTTTACCCAAAAGCACAGTGCAGATGTTATTATCATGGAGTATTTAGGCAAGATGCGTCTGCCTAAAGGAACGTGGGGAGCCAAGCGGCTTCGTGCCAAACTCCAGTTTTGGGCCAAACGGCGCATCCAAACGAAAGTGACCGAAATGGCGCATTTTCTAGGGATGCGGGTTTCCATGGTCAACCCTGCGAATACAAGTGCGCTTGCTTTTGACGGGAGTGGATGGGTAAAACGAAACACGAAGCGTGATGTTGCCGAACGTATTGGATGTTGGCTTCCCTCATTCGGGTGCAACAGGCGCCTGAGTCTTTAGGTCATGAAGCGCGTAGCGTGTGCAACCCTGTATCGATGCCAACAGAAGCCCCCCACTTCATGCGTAAGCTAAGTGGGGGAGAGTTCAATGTATAATAAGACCAGTGGATATTACTAA
The DNA here is from genome assembly GCF_018966525.1 of Paenibacillus sophorae. Classification (NCBI taxonomy): domain Bacteria; kingdom Bacillati; phylum Bacillota; class Bacilli; order Caryophanales; family Paenibacillaceae; genus Paenibacillus; species Paenibacillus sophorae. The sequence continues at coordinate 5,239,098 of NZ_CP076607.1, read as the reverse complement.
GTAATAATTTCCATTTTACAATCTATTGTGGGTGGCGAAAGCATGGGGTTAGATATTCATAAGCTGGTAGATAAATATCAGTTGAATCAAACGGAAGAAAAAATATTAGTATATATCATCGACAATATAGAGAATGTAAAAGAAATAGGGGTAAGAGGCATCGCAAAGGAATTTTATACATCTACGACGACAATAATGAATTTGGCGAAAAAATTGGGCCATACCGGCTTTCTGGATATGTATTATCATCTTAATTTTACATTGAAGGATAAAAAGTCTCAATTTTCCGGCAAAAAAAATAATCAATTCTACGGTGTTGATCTGGAACAATTATTATCATTAATAGATCACAAAAAAATAGACGAATTTGTAAACTTGTTGCTGGAAAACAAAAATGAAATTATTTACACGTGGGGAGGTGGATTCTCTGCACCGATTACGGAATATATAACCAGAAAATTAATCGTTCTTGGATTTAAATGTATCTATTCCGAACCCATTGAAAGCTATGATGTAAACCCTATTCAGGCAAAATTGTTTATCAATGTTTCCAAATCCGGAGAAACGGATTCTTTGCTGAGAATGTCGCATTCGGCAAAGAGAAATGGAATTAAAATCATTTCATTTACAGGAGACTCAGAAAATTCTTTATCCAAACTATCGGATATTAATTTAAAAATAGTTGATATGAATACGATGGATGACCGTAATAAGTCAGCCTCTTCTTTCTATGCGAATGTGCTGATGTTATTTGAGTTTTTGATTGGTGAATATTTGGAGAAAATAAAGGAAGACTCTGATAAAAATTGACATAACGAGAACAACATACTTTTATCTTGGAAACGTGTTACTTTTCTAAAGTACACGTTTTTTTGCGTTGTGAAAATGTTTACACAAGTAAACGCTTTAATATAATATCGGTGTATAGAATAAAGAAGCTTGAGAGGAGGAGAGAAATATGGTTCTTAAAAAATATGAGGAAATAAAATCGAGGTCAAGCGGCCATATTTTTTAATCATACACTATAAATCATTTGGAGGTATTTCTCATGTTTAATAAAATTAAAGCGCTTATATTTCAAGATAAACCGGAACAGCAGCAGGAAGATGGCTTTATTGTTCCTATTTCTGGGGAAATTATTGATTTGAGCCACGTGCCGGACGAAGCATTTTCCCAGCGGATGATGGGGGACGGATTTGCTATTCAGCCAGAGAATGGAGAAGTCTTCTCACCGGTGGATGGAGTCGTTACGACAGTGGTTCCCAGCAAGCATGCTTTTTCCATTAAAAGCAATTCCGGGATTGAATTTTTAATCCATTTTGGCGTGGATACGGTTAAGCTAAAAGGAGAAGGATTTGATGTTTATGTAAAGGAAGGAAGTGTAGTTAAAGCGGGGGACTTGATCTTAAAGGTTAACCTCGAACAAATCAAGGACAAAGTACCGTCTGTTGCTGTTTCGGTTATTTTTATCGAACTGAACGGAAAGAGCTTCAGTTACAAGAGCGGCAAAGTAGCAGCAAAGGAAAAAGACGCTGTTACTATACAATTTGAGGACATGCAATGAAGATCGAGCATATTGCACTGTGGAGTGTAACCGCTAACAATAAATATACCAATCAGATTGAATAGTTTGCATGTGTTGATTTGGTAAGGCCTGAGCAAAAATCAGTTTAATAACTGGGAGTTGGTAATCATGAGGGCAGTGGTATTCAAAGGAAAGCATCAAATGGAAGTGTTAGATTGGAAAACGAAGGATCTCGAACCGCATGAGGTGCGAATTCGGGTCGAAAGTTGCGGCATTTGTGGTACGGATCAGCATATTTATCATGGGCACCCCGGCTCTGCAGCGGTCAACCCGCCGATCGTGCTCGGCCATGAACTGGCAGGCGAAGTGATAGAGTTGGGGTCTGGGGTTTCGAACTTGAAGCTAGGAGACAGAGTATCGATAGATCCGAATATTTATTGCGGCGAATGTGAATATTGTCGGAGCGGTCGGCCTCACTTGTGCGATCACCTTCAAGCAATCGGCGTGACGCGAGACGGTGGCATGGCGGAATATTGCATTGTTCCTGCGGTAAACGCTTACCGTATCCCGAACGAGATGAGCTATGTAGAAGGTGCGATGGTAGAGCCTGTCGGTTGCGTCTTGCACGGATTGAAGAAAATCGATGTTCGCCCGGTTCATACGGTACTCATTATCGGTGGCGGTTTCATCGGCCAATTATTCCTCCAGCTTGTAAAAAAACAAGGAGCGGCAAAAATTATTGTCAGCGAACCTGCGGTGGAGAAACACGAGCGGCTTCTTGAACTGGGGGCGAACGAGGTCGTGGAGCCTACGAGTCCGGAAACGGTACAACATTTGATGAATATTGCAGATGTCGTGATCGAATGCGTGGGACGCAAAGAATCAATGGAGCTTGCAATCAAAGCAGCTCGAAAAGGAGGTCAAATCCTTCTGTTCGGCGTACCCTCACCAGACACTCTGATCAATGTTTCGCCGTTTACCATTTTTTCAAAAGAACTAAGCATAAAGGGATCCTTTATTAATCCTTACACACATGAGGAAGCGATTTCTTTCATTCGGCAAAACATAATACGGATTGAGCCATTAATCAGCCATTATTTCGCACTAGATGACATTCCGGAAGTGATGGGGAAATATCCGCAAATGAATGTAGCGAAAGGTGTAGTCACTCACTCTACATAATATGCGCGATTACACAGTCATCCAAGGGTTTTCGCAACCACATCTCCAACGTTATGCAAAAATTGAATGTAAAAGGCCGTTCGCAAGCGGCTGCCTTGGCTGATCAAGCTTGGGGAGCTGAAAATATAGACGGGGCTTGCGACTATGCGTTAAGCCTTCTTTGGCCGAATGGGCCGGGGAAGGTTTTTTGTTGCGGGGGAGTAGCTATTAAAGCCAAGGAGTATACAAAATGAGGCAGCAGTTGTAAAATTGCATTATTTGCGACTTCCAACTGCGATACATAAGTAGTGTGCATCCATTATTTGTTAAATTCTACTCAATGCCGGTGCGCGGAAGCGCCTATATCAACGATACGGAGGATTTCTAGATTTATGAAGAAGAACGGAACGATGAACAAAATATTGCTGCTGCTGTTGACAACACTGCTCGCTGCATTGGCCGCAGGCTGCGGTTCTTCCAATGGAAAAAACTCGCCGAGTGCGGAGAATACGGGAACGGCGGGAGAGACCCCCTCGTTATCTTTGGGCATGCTGCCTTCGATCGACGCCATCCCTTTTATTATCGCCCATGAGCAGGGTTTCGACCGCAAACGCGGGGTAAATCTCGACATTCAGACCTTCAAAAGCGCCAAAGATCGCGACGCGGCATTCCAGGCGGGAAAGCTGGAGGGATTCAGCGCAGACCTGGTTGCGGTTGCCATTTACAATAACGCCGGACTGGATGTGAAGATTGCCAGCGCCACCTTCGGTGAGTTCGATCTGCTGACTGGGAATGACGGCATCAAGGAGGTCAAGGACCTGAAGGGCAAGACGGTCATTTTGTCCAAAAACACCTCCACCGAGTACACCGTCGCCACCATGCTGAAGCAGGCGGGTCTGAGCGAACAGGACATTAATGTAACCGAGGTGCCGCAAATCCCGACTAGACTGGAGCTCTTGAAAAATAAAAAGGCGGACGCGGCTGTTCTGCCTGAGCCGTTCGTGACAATGGGCAAAGCCTCCGGCCTACGGGTACTCGGCTCCACACACTCGGCCGGAATCCATCCGTTCGTGTTTGCCATCCCGCAGAGCGCGATCGACGCCAAGCCGAAGGCCATTCAAGCGATGTACGCAGCCTATGACGATGCGGTAGCTTATATGAAGTCCCATGACCAGAGCGAATACGTTGACACGATTATTAAAGCAGTGGGTTACCCTGAGACGCTGAAAAGCCAAATCCAGGTACCCGATTATGTCCCGGCGTCCCAAGTGGACAAGGAGCAGGTCGCGGCGGCTTTCGCCTGGGCGAAGGAGAAGGGACTACTGACCAAGGACCTGTCTCCGGAGGATGTGATCTCAAATGTCCAGTTCAAGTAATAAAGACGGACTTCGCATTAACGGGCTGACCATAAGCTACAAAGAAGGGGTGCCGGCCTTTGGGCCGGCCTCGCTGCACATACCGGAGCATGGGATCTACACACTGATCGGTCCGTCGGGCTGTGGCAAGTCGACGCTCCTTAAGGCCGTTGCCGGCCTTCTTCCCCGGTATACGGGAGACATTACATATAATGGACAGCCCGCGAATGGCCGGGATACCCTCATCGGGCTTGTGCCGCAAACCTACGGCCTGCTGCCCTGGAAGACCGTTACGGCCAATCTCCGTACGGCTCTTGCGGTCACCCTTCCCGGAAGAGAGCGGAAGGAGGAGCGGGAGGAACGAATCAGCCGCTGGCTGGAAGACATGGCCATCGCCGATTTGGCCGGGCGGTACCCTCTCTCGCTCAGCGGAGGACAGCAGCAGCGGGTCGCGGTTGCCAGGGCGTTCGCGCTGCTTCCGGAAATTATGCTGCTGGACGAGCCGTTCTCGGCGCTCGATGCGATGACTCGCGAGACGCTGCAGCGGCTGTTTCTTGAGAACTGGCAAAAGCATCCGGTCACGGCTTTATTTGTGACTCATGATGTGGAAGAAGCGATTTTGCTGGGGGAAAGAATTGTCGTTATGGTGCCTGGCAGCCGGGAGCTTGATATCATCGACAATCCCGTTTTCTCATTAAATTATGAAGATAAACGAAGCAGTGCGGAGTTCTTCGAGCAGACCAAGTTGATCAGAAAGGTAATGCAGGAGAAATGGTAAAAAAAACGGGCTATCATTATATCTTACGGCTATTGCTTGTATTCTTGGGGATCAATGTGGTCTGGTATGCCGCAGCTCTGCTCATCAACATGCCGATTCTGCCGAGCCCCTTTGCAGTTTACGCGTCCTTGTTCCGGCTTGGGTACGTGGAGACCTGGTTGAATATCGGATACAGTCTGTTCCGCGTATTTGCCGGAATGCTGCTCGCGCTTCTGCTCGGCTTGCTGATCGGCCTTCTCATGGGACGTTCTGCATTCTGGAATAAGCTTCTCGACCCCGTCGTCTACCTAACGTATCCCGTGCCCAAAATTGCCCTGCTGCCGGTCGTTATGCTGTTTTTCGGACTTGGGGAAATCTCCAAAATACTGATGATCATGCTGATTCTAATCTTTCAGGTCATTATCTCCGCACGCGACGGCATAAAAGCGATCCCGGGTAGTGCCTACGAAGTACTGTCCAGCATCGGAGCAAGCGCGCTGCATAAATTTTGGCATGTGACGCTGCCTGGGGCGCTGTCGGTCATTCTCAGTACGGTCCGCATTTCACTCGGCACTGCCATTTCGGTGCTGTTTTTTACCGAGATTTACGGAACGGAGCACGGAATGGGCTTTTTTATTATGGATTCATGGCAGCGTCTGGACTACCCCGGAATGTATGCGGGCATACTGCTGTTCAGTCTCGTTGGCTTTATTCTTTTTCTGCTGGTTGATGTGCTGGATCATATCTTTATGAAATGGCGCAGGTCCTGATCGCGATCCACGGCCGTACTTTGCGAAAGACGCCGTCTTCATTAAGCCTTCTTTGCCCCATGGCGGGTGATAGGAGGTTTTTTTCTGTGAGTAAGAGATATTTCATATGGAAAATAAATGAAAATATCTTTATAATTACTAAGAATTGAGAAAAGGAGGATGAGATTTTGAAGAAAAAGCATATCCGTACCCCAGGCTTCACAGTAAAATCCGCATTAACCGGAATGGTGGCATTTACTCTTGTGATGCCTGCAGGATTAGCCGCTGCGGCCTCTTCTTCCGTTACCCTCGTAGCCCAGCCTGTTTCCCTCAATGCGCCTGCCGAAAAATCCCAGAATGCCGCGGCATCTGCGAAGACGGCCGATGCAGACCCTGCTAAGGTCAAGTTTACGAAAGAACAGGCGATCTCCAAGCTGAAAGAGTTGTTTCCCATCTTGGCGGATGCGGAAGTAACAAATGTGGAACTGGGTATTACCAATTCGTTCCCTGCGCCATCCAATCAAATGATATGGAACATTCAGTGGAATTACCAGAAGGGCAATAGCGGATATGGCTTCAGCAGCCAGGTGGACGCCGTTAATGGAGACCTGATCAGTACATCTCTCTATTTTTCGGACCGTCAGCAGAACCAGAGTTATTATCCGCCCGAGATCACCAGGGAACAGGCGCTGGAGAAAGCCAAAGCTTTTATCTCCAAAGCGGCTCCCTCCCTTTCGATTAACGATTTGGAACTGCAGGACGGCATTGATTACATGAGTAATCTTGCACTTTTTGGCCCCGTGCAATACGGGTTTACTTTTAGCGTTATTAAGAACGGCATCACTTCCCCGCTTGAAAATGTCAACATGGTCGTTGCAGCGGACGGCAGCGTAAGGCAGTTCAACAAATCGCCGGAGCATTGGAACTACCCTGCGGTTACAGCTTCGCTTTCACAGGCTAAGGCGGAGCAGACATTCAGCGACCAGTTTGATGTGGAACTTGTTTATATGCCTGTCTACAAGAATGGCGGAGGCAACAGCTGGATCCTGGGCTGGCGGCCGACCGAGCGGGCGCTGTATGCCATCGATGCCTTGACGGGAAAACGGCTGAATACTTCTGGCGCGGAAAGTACGGTCACAACCTCCGTTTACAGCGATGTTCCGCAAGCAACGAGCCGCTTTACTCCCAGAACCGCCGCTACAGAAATAACGAGCGATGAAGCGGCCAAACTGGTTAAGCAAGTCGTTTCGATTCCAGCTGCGAGAAAGCTGGTATCCAGTTCACTGGGCAGCGATTATACGGACACGGACCGGAAGATTTGGAGACTGAACTGGACGGATAACGAGTCTCTCAAGACCGGTTACCCCTCTCAATCTTACGCCGAGGTTGACGCCATTACCGGGCAAATTCTGAGTTTTAATGAAAATCGATATCCAGTCCCGCCTGGCGCCCAGGAAGCCAACAAGCCGAAGGGCAAGGAAACTAACGCGACGCGGCAGCAGGCCAGGAATAAGGCGATCGCCCTGGTCAACCTCCTGTATCCTAACGCCGCCGGCAATCTGAAGCTGGTCGAACGGGAAGATACCGCCGGCGAAGGAGCGGGCTTCACCTTCCAATTCCTTCGCTTTTATAAAGGGGTTCCGGTTAGCGATGGCGGTCTGACGCTTGTGCTCGACCATACCGGCGCACTGAAGACTTATAACGTTCCTCGGACAACAGATCTTGGGAAAGCGGGAGTCGACCTGTCTGCAGTGAAGGTTGCGAAGGCAGAGGCGCGGGCTCAGACTTTTGACCGCTATAAGGTGAAGCTGCAGTATGGAAGCTTCGGAGGCTTCGGAGGTTACGGAGGCTATACCGTTGCCGGTTACAACGAGCCGAAGATCAAGCTTGTATATTCGCCCGTACTTGCAGATCCCGCGAACGTCCCGGAAGTCATTGACGCGGTTACCGGCAAGCTGACGGCTCAATATGAGGTGCCCGGCCAATTGAAGAAAGCAGCCTCCGCTTCCGACATTCAAGGACATGCGGCCGAGCAGGCGCTGTCGACATTGGTGAAATACAATATTCTCGTACCGGATCAGGATGGTAAAGTGAATCCCGATTCCGAGATTACCGCAGGAGACTGGCTGACTTGGATATCCAAAGCGGTTACGCCTTATTTTGGGGGATATAATAACGGAACCGAACCTAAGCCGGTTGCGGGCGTCAGTCCGGAAAACCCATATTATAATGCGGTCTCCTACGCTGTGCAGAACCAGTGGATCGATCCAGGCAGCACGTTCCAAGCGGACACCAAGCTGACACGCGAGGGATTTGCGGTCCTCTTGACTTCCATTGTTAAATACAACAAGATTTCCGCCTTCTTACAGGCAGATCCGGTCTTGGCCCAATTTGGTGACGCCGCCTCGATCACCCGCAAGGGCGAAGTTGCTGTCGCTGTGAAGCTTGGGCTTCTCCAGGGAGAGAACGGCAAATTTAATCCGGCTGACACCGTAACCAAGGCCGAAGCGGCTACGGTAATGATGAAGCTGGTGGAACTCCAGGGCAAGACGGACCAGGCTATCGGACAGCCCATTTACTAATACAGCAAGCACAAAGCTTTAAGCCGTTCAACGGAGGAATTCGCCTTCGCCGGACGGCTTTTTTCTATAAGAATCCTCTTGTTTTAATTAAAAAAATTTGGGACAATAAGATACGATTGCAGTCTAGGCAGCTGCATGTTGAATGACAGGCTTCGTGGAAGCCTTGAAAAGAGGATAAATCATGAGCAAAACTTCCATCTATGGATTGACCTTTGATCAGCTGGCGGCATGGCTGCTGGACCGCGGACACCGTAAATTCCGGGCTCTGCAGGTGTGGGATTGGCTGTATATAAAGCGGGTAACGGATTTTTCGCAAATGGAAGATGTGCATCCGGACGCCTTGCAGCAGTTGGACGAGCATTTTTCCATTCGGACCTTGACCGAGCACGTAAAGCAGGAGTCGATAGACGGTACGGTTAAGTTTCTGTTCCGCCTGCCGGACGGTAATTTGATCGAGACGGTATTAATGCGGCAAAAATACGGGCTGGCTGTTTGCGTAACGACCCAGGTCGGCTGCAATATCGGGTGCAGCTTCTGTGCAAGCGGGCTTTTGTCCAAGAGCCGGGACTTGTCTTCCGGGGAGATTGTGGAGCAGATTATGCAGGTACAGCTGAATCTGGACCGTACGGGGAAGGGTGAAGCGGTAAGCCACATTGTCGTCATGGGCATCGGGGAGCCGTTTGACAATTTTGAAAATATGATAGATTTTCTGCTGATTATCAAGCATCAGAAGGGGCTGGACATCGCCGGACGGCATATCACCGTCTCGACCAGCGGCCTTGCGGACAAAATCATTGAATTTGCCGACCGCAACCTTCAGGTGAATCTGGCCATTTCCCTGCACGCGCCGAATAATGAGCTTCGCACCCGCATCATGAAGATCAACCGCGCCATTCCGATCGAGAAACTGATGCATGCGATTGGCTACTATTTAGAGAAGACGAAGCGGAGAACGACGCTGGAGTATATTTTGCTGCGGGATGTGAACGACCAGCAGGAACATGCGCTGGAACTGGCCAAGCTAATCGCCGGTTATGGCCCGCTCGTCAATGTAAACTTGATTCCGTATAACCCGGTGGATGAGCACAGCGAATATCAGCGCAGCGACCGGGAGACGATTCGGGCTTTCTTCGATACGCTGAAAAAACAGGGCGTGAGCGTCAGCACTCGTCTGGAGCAGGGAACGGACATTGATGCAGCCTGCGGACAACTGCGCAGCAAGCAGATTAAGGCATCGGCGCTGGGATAAGGTTGTTCCCCATGCTTATGAGGTAAAATAACTTACGTATATATCCCATTCACCTCACATCTTCAAGGATTTATAGATGAATTCCTTCCATATAGGGTTTATCTAAACAAACAAGCCCGTTTGCGCTTATTACAGCGTAAACGGGCTGTTTTTGTCGATTAATCAGGAAGTTTGCTTATTTCCCAAGCTGCTTATCCAGTTCGCGGACTGGATTTACACCTTTATTCTCTTCGGTAGTATGCTTGCTCATGAACCAACCGATAGCGGCAATGAGGACGAGGACGATATAGAAAGTCGCTTTCCACAAGGTGCTATGCGCGAAATCCTCGGACAATATACCGAGCGAAGGATGCGCAAGTGTAATGACAGATAGCTTGACGCCAACCCAGCCGACGATAACGAAGGCCGCAACTTCAAGTCCCGGACGGGAATGAAGAAGCTTGACGAAGAAAGAGGCGGCAAAGCGCATGATAACCAGTCCGATAAAGCCCCCGGCAAAAATAACGAGGAACACACCTCCGTCGAGTCCGCCGATTGCGGGAAGACCGCTTGGCGGAAGCGCGACGGCCAGAGCGACCGCGGCGAGAATCGAGTCGACGGCAAAGGCGATGTCAGCCAGCTCCACCTTGAAGACGGTCAGCCAGAAACCGCCTTTCTTTTTGTCCGCGTCTTCCTTTGCGCCGCTTTCCGCGGCTTCTTCCGTTACCGGCTTCTTTGAAGCAATGATTTTGCGGATGATATGATTGGCCGCTATAAACAGCAGATAGATCGCCCCGATCGCCTGCACCTGCCAGATGTCCACCAGGAACGAAATGACGAACAGCGAGCCGAACCTGAAGATGAACGCCCCGAACAGCCCGTAAAAGAGCGCCTTTTTCCTTGTTTCCTCAGGAAGATGTTTTACCATGATTGCCAGCACCAATGCATTGTCCGCGGCGAGCAGCCCTTCCAACCCCACAAGAACAAGCAGTACCCAGCCATATTCCAATAGTAATCCCAAATCCATTGTTGTTACCTCCCTCGCGTTTATGATGACCCAAAAGTATATAAAAAAGACCTTTACCAAACAGATTGAATTCAAAAGCATCAATCTGAATGGTAAAGGTCTCGCTAACAATAAGTTATTGCCAATAAAGCCGGAGAAACGGTTGCGTTCTCGTACTGACGACTTTATTTAACAGCTACTCCCCTTTACGGGATATTCGGTTCACTTAATATCTGCCTAGAAAGATCATATATTAGTTGAGAAACATTGTCAACAGCGTGGGATTTCAATCATACCATCAATGATTTGGAGTTTAATCCGCTAGAATCGACATTCCTTTGTCAGAACAAGGGGATACATGTAGAGAGATCTTTCAGTTAAGCCACTGTAAAAGGGGAGTAAAATGACATTGATTTTCAATGAAAACGGGATATGAAAACGTAAACATGAGATGTGAATGTCATATAAACTAACATATGATTTGACGAAACTGCAAACACGTGGAAATACCTTAAATTTTCTTGTTTACGCTAATTGACGATATACGGGATTGAAAATATGATGAGTGTACAGCAAAGCTTTTCAAGCAAGGTTGAGGTCAGGAAAACTGACATGTCGGATGTAGGTTACCTAACAATAACCTATTTGAGTCTTACCCAAGGAAGCCGGCTGTGAAACATTGAACAGCTGACGCTCCGCAAAACTTAGGCGCATGCCTCCGACGCGAGAATGATGCGAAGTATGCGCAAGGGAGTACAACTCCTCATTACTTTAAGGAGGTGGGAAAAATGAAGCCGCAGCCGACGTCGTGTTCATCAAGTGCAGCAGAGGACGAGATCAGTCGCCACCCTTGCTACAGCGAGGAAGCCCATCGGTTTTTTGCCAGGATGCATATCCCGGTTGCTCCCGCCTGCAACATTCAATGCAACTACTGCAACCGTAAATTCGACTGCGTGAACGAAAGCAGACCTGGGGTTGTCAGTGAGGTGCTCACTCCGGAACAAGCGGAGCGGAAAGTAAAAGGTGTAGCAGCACAGCTCATGCAGCTGTCGGTGGTCGGCATAGCCGGACCAGGCGATCCGCTTGCAAATGCGGATAAGACTTTCGATACATTTGCGAGAGTCAAGAAGCATGTACCCGACGTGATGACCTGTCTCAGCACCAACGGCCTTACACTATACCGGCACATCGATCGGATCGTGGAACTGGGGATCGGACATGTAACGATTACGATCAACGCCATCGACCCTGATGTCGGTAAAGAGATTTATCCATGGGTATTTGATGAAGGAGTGCGTTACGAAGGAAGAGAAGCCGCCGCTCTGCTGATCAGCCGTCAGCTTCAAGGCGTGGAGGAACTGGCTAAGCGAGGCATTCTCGTCAAAGTCAACTCGATTCTGATTCCGGGGGTCAACGACAAGCATCTGGTTGAAGTATCAAAGAAAGTCAAGGAGCTCGGCGCGACGCTTCATAATGTAACGCCGCTGATTATCGCTCCTGGCAGCCAGTATGAGAAAGACGGACGCAAGGCTCCTCATCCAAAAGAACTGAACCAGTTGCAAGAGCAGCTGAGCGAGGGCGGAACCAAGCTGATGCGCCATTGCCGTCAGTGCCGCGCCGATGCGGTTGGGCTGCTCGGCCAGGACCGTAATCAGGATTTCCAACTGGAGACGATGGAAGCCGATCCTGTTATCGACCTCGACGCTAGAGAACAGTTCCAACAGGAGCTCGATAGCAAAATCCGTCAGCGCCTTATCGCGAAGGAGAACCGCCGAACCATTCTTGACGAGAACAAGAAGACCAGAGTCGCGGTTGCTTCCAGAGGCGGGGACAAGGTCAACCAGCATTTTGGCCATGCGACGGAATTCATGATTTTTGATACCGACGGCGCCGAAGTGAAATTCATCGGGATCCGGAAGATACAGGCATACTGCCACGGCACAGCCGATTGCAATGGAGACAAAGACGAAACGCTTCAAGAGATCACCTCGATCCTCAGCGATTGCCGGATTCTTCTCAGCTCCGGTATCGGCGACGCGCCCCGCGCGGTGCTGAACAAAGCAGGCGTACTGCCCCTGGTCCGCAAAGGCGGAATACAGGAAGCTATACTTGAAAGTGTGAAATACGGTTCCTATTTTGAAAATATTAATATATCGAAGGGATGATTATTCATGAGTAAGAAACCAAGACAAATCGCATTTTACGGTAAAGGCGGTATCGGTAAATCCACGACTTCCCAGAACACTTTGGCACAGCTGGCAACCACTTTTGGCCAAAAAATCATGATCGTAGGCTGTGACCCTAAAGCCGACTCCACTCGTCTGATCCTGAACACGAAAGCTCAACAAACTGTACTTCACATGGCCGCTGAATTGGGTTCGGTAGAAGACCTCGAACTCGAAGACGTAGTAGCAACCGGCTTTGGCGACATCCTCTGCGTTGAGTCCGGCGGTCCGGAACCAGGCGTAGGCTGCGCAGGCCGCGGCATCATCACTTCCATCAACTTCCTGGAAGAGCAAGGCGCTTATGACGGTATGGACTTCATCTCCTACGACGTACTGGGTGACGTTGTATGCGGCGGTTTCGCAATGCCTATCCGCGAGAACAAAGCACAAGAGATCTACATCGTCTGTTCCGGTGAAATGATGGCTATGTACGCTGCCAACAACATCGCACGCGGTATCCTGAAGTATGCACAAAGCGGCAGTGTTCGTCTGGGCGGCCTGATCTGTAACAGCCGTAACACCGACCGTGAAGATGAGCTGATCATGGAACTTGCGCGTCGTCTGAACACGCAAATGATCCACTTCGTACCTCGTGACAACGTCGTACAACATGCCGAGCTGAGAAGAATGACGGTTACTCAATACAACCCTGAGCACAACCAAGCCAACGAATACAAGCAACTGGCTGACAAAATCCTGCACAACGAAATGCTGAACATTCCGACTCCGATCGAAATGGACGAACTGGAACAACTGCTGATCGATTTCGGTGTGGTAGAAGACGAAGAAACAGCTCTCAAGAAGCTGGAAGCTGCTGGTCACTAATAAAAAAAAGCGAACAGACTTCGCTTAACAATAGAAGTTGTCCAGTGAATGGAGTGGAGAGACGGTCATTCACTGGACCGAATTAAACAAAGCATGCCCTGCAGGAGGTAATGTCCTGCACAATTGAAAAGGAGGCTCAACGAATGGGACTGGATATTGAGGCGAACAAAAAGTTAGTTGAGGATATACTGGAAGCCTATCCCGATAAAGCAAAAAAAGACCGTAAGAAGCATTTTCAGATTAATACTGAAGAGACTAAGGAATCCTGCAGTTGCTCCCTGAAATCGAACATTAAATCCCGTCCAGGTGTAATGACGCCACGCGGTTGCTCCTATGCCGGTTCCAAAGGCGTGGTATGGGGACCAATCAAGGATATGGTTCATATCTCTCACGGCCCGGTTGGTTGCGGACAATACAGCTGGGGTACTCGCCGCAACTATGCGAACGGTACGCTTGGCATCGACAACTTCACAGCTATGCAAATCACAAGTGATTTCCAAGAGACAGACATCGTCTTTGGCGGCGACAAGAAGCTGGAAATCATCTGCCGTGAGATCAAGGAAATGTTCCCGCTGGCTAAAGGTATCTCTGTTCAATCCGAATGTCCGGTCGGTCTGATCGGCGACGATATTGAAGCTGTATCCAAAAAAATGGCCAAAGAACTGGAAATGCCAGTTGTTCCAGTCCGTTGCGAAGGTTTCCGCGGCGTCAGCCAATCGCTTGGTCACCATATTGCGAACGACGCTATCCGCGACTTTGTAATGGGTAAAGCGGATCTGGCCGAAACCGGTCCTTACGATGTAAATATCATCGGTGACTATAACATCGGCGGTGACGCATGGGCTTCCCGTATCCTGCTGGAAGAAATGGGTCTGCGCGTAATCGCTCAATGGTCCGGTGACGGCACTCTGAACGAGCTGGAAATCGCCCACAAAGCGAAGATGAACCTGATTCACTGCCACCGTTCCATGAACTACATGGTTGATCATATGGAGAAAGCTTACGGTATTCCGTGGATGGAGTACAACTTCTTCGGACCGTCGAAAACTTACGAGAGCCTGCGCGCGATCGCTGCCAAGTTCGACGCAACGATCCAAGAAAACTGCGAGAAGGTTATCGCAAAATACAAGCCGCAAATGGATGCCATCATTGGCAAATACAGACCGCGTCTGGAAGGCAAAAAGGTTATGCTTCTGATCGGCGGCCTGCGTTCCCGTCATACGATTGGCGCATACGAAGATCTGGGCATGGAAATCGTTGCTACCGGCTACGAGTTTGCTCATAAAGATGACTATGAAAGAACCTTCCCTGATATGAAGGTAGGATCGATTATTATGGACGATCCGACAGCATACGAATTGGAAGAGCTCGCTCAAAAACTGAACATCGACCTTATGGGATCGGGTGTTAAGGAAAAATACGTATACCACAAAATGGGTATTCCGTTCCGTCAAATGCACTCGTGGGATTACAGCGGTCCGTACCATGGCTTCGACGGCTTCAAGATTTTTGCCAAGGACATGGATATGACCGTGAACAACCCAATATGGAGTTTGATTGACAAGAAAGAAAAAGTACAGCCAGAGGGGGCGAGCGTATGAGCAAGGAAAAATTGAATATTCCGGACTATAACACCTTGTTTACGGAAGAACGCTATGTACAACAACGTGAGAACAAGAAGCAATTTGAAGCGCCTTGCAGTGATCAGGAAAAAGCAGAAGCGCTCGCTTACTCCAAATCCGCGGAGTACATGGAAAAGAACTTCGATCGTAAAGCGGTCGTTATCAATCCTCACAAAGCTTGCCAACCGCTCGGGTCGGTTATGGCAGCACTCGGATTCGAAAAAACGCTGCCGTTCGTACACGGTTCCCAAGGCTGTAACTCTTACTTCCGCAGCCATCTGAGCCGTCACTTTAAAGAACCTACGCCGGCCGTTTCCTCCTCGATGACTGAGGATGCAGCTGTATTCGGCGGCATGAGCAACATGATCGACGGTCTGCAAAATGCAGTTGCTCTGTACAAACCGGAAATGGTAGCCGTATGTACCACTTGTATGGCGGAAGTTATTGGTGACGACCTGACAGCTTTTATTGGCAATGCTCGTCAAAAAGGCGCAATCGCCGAAGATTTCCCTGTTACGTATGCCAACACGCCTAGCTTCATCGGCTCGCACGTTACTGGGTATGACGCAATGATCAAGAGCATTCTGAACCAGCTGTTTGACCGTTCCGGCCTGACTGCTGCTCCGGGTACTGGCGAAGAAGGCGAGAAGCTGAACGTGCTGCTCGGATTCGAGCCTTATACAGGCAACTTTGCGGAAATCCGCAAAATCCTGAACGCTTTCGATACGAAGTACACGATTCTCGGCGATCACAGCGGCAACTACGATTCCCCGGCTACTGGCGAATACGAGTACTACTATGGCGGAACGAAGCTAGCCGATGTTCCGAAAGCTGCTAACGCGCTGGGTTCACTTGTACTGCAAAAATACACGCTGAAGAAGACTCAAGAATATATCAGCGGAACCTGGAAACAACAAGTTTCCTCCTTGTCCACTCCGCTTGGCGTAAAAGCTACGGATAAGCTGCTCGCAGCTATCAGCGAACTGACTGGACTTCCGGTTCCGGCATCGCTCACCGAAGAACGCGGACGCGTGGTTGACGCTTACGCCGACAGCCATCCTTATCTGCATGGCAAACGCGTTGCTCTTGCCGGTGACCCTGACCTGCTGCTTGGACTTATCGGATTCTGTCTGGAGGTTGGCATGGAGCCGGTTCACATTCTGTGCTCGAACGGCGATGTGGAATTCGACGGCAAGAAGTGGAAGCTTGAAGTTGAAGAACTGCTGGCATCCAGCCCTTACGGTTCCGAAGCAACTGTCTATGTGGGCAAAGACCTTTGGCACCTGCGTTCGCTGCTGCTTAACGATCCGGTTGACCTGGCCATCGGCAGCTCGCACGTTAAATTCGCCGCCAAGGATGCGGGAGTACCGCTGGTCCGTGTAGGCTTCCCGATCTTTGACCGTCATCATATGCATCGTAATCCGATTATCGGCTACCAAGGAGCACTGAATCTGCTGACCTTGATTGTCAATATTGTCCTCGATCAGTTGGACAACAACGAGTCCGGTTTCGGTGATTTGGTTCGCTAATCAATAGGTAAAAAAGGGAGCAGATTTATCTTGGATAAATCTGCTCCCTCATCCTATTTACAGAGAGAATATGTTATAATTTGTACAATACAGATTTGGAATAGTGGCGAAATGTATACGGCTTGGGGTCCAAACGTTTCTGTTCGATTTATTCCGCATTCATTTCAGTTGTTTAGCCTTGTGGGTAGTAGGATTTAGAGCACTGAGTCTTAGCGAAGGAGATGATGATCCAATGGAGCCTATTCGAAAGGAAGAGATAGACGATCAGGCCTGCGGGAGTCTTGCCCCCAAATCAAAGCCTTGTCCACGGCCAAAACCGGGTGAGGCAGCCGGAGGTTGCTCATTCGACGGAGCGCAAATTACATTGCTCCCGATCATGGATGCTGCGCATCTCGTGCATGGACCGGTTGCTTGCGCCGGCAACAGTTGGGAAAGCCGGGGAAGCCTTTCGAGTGGCCCTTCCCTCTCCCAATACGGCTTTGCGACGGATTTGAGCAATAATGACATTATTTTTGGCGGAGAAAAAAAACTGAAAGACAGCATTGACTATATTGCCGGGCGTTTTGCGCCTCCGGCTATCTT
Organism: Paenibacillus sophorae; assembly: GCF_018966525.1. Classification (NCBI taxonomy): domain Bacteria; kingdom Bacillati; phylum Bacillota; class Bacilli; order Caryophanales; family Paenibacillaceae; genus Paenibacillus; species Paenibacillus sophorae. The sequence goes on along the minus strand of NZ_CP076607.1, from coordinate 5,221,952 downwards.
TGTATATTCGACCTGCGTTACGGCGCTGATCGGCGAAGACATGGATGCCGTCTGTAAAGAGGCGTCCGGGCGTCTCGGAATCCCGGTAGTTCCTGTGAACAGCCCCGGCTTTGTCGGCAGCAAGAATCTCGGCAACCGGCTCGCGGGCGATGCTTTGCTCCAATATGTTATCGGTACGGGTGAACCGGAACTAGAGGCTTCTATGGGCGTAAACCTGATTGGCGAGTACAACATCGCCGGCGAGATGTGGGATATTGAAAAGCTGATGAATCAGGCGGGAATTACGCTTTTATCCCGCATTACGGGCGATGCCAGATATAAGGAAATTACCTGGGCCCACCGCGCGAAAGCCAATATGGTAGTGTGCAGCCGCGCACTGCTTGGACTGGCGAAGCAGATGGAATCCAAATATGGCATTCCCTATTTTGAAGGTTCGTTCTATGGTGCAAAAGAGACCACCTACTCTTTGCGTCAAATGGCGTTTCTGCTGAACGACAGAGAGATGGAGCGCAGGGTTGACCGGTTGACGGAGCGGGAAGAGAATCGGTTGTCTCATGACCTGCGGCCATACCGCAAAATACTTAAAGGGAAGAAAGCGGTTCTCTATACAGGCGGAGTGAAAAGCTGGTCGGTTATTTCAGCGCTGAAGGAACTGGGCATCCAGGTCGTTGGTGTCGGAACGAACAAAAGCTCGGATGAGGATGTACAGCGGATTGCCGACAGAGTCAGCGATGACACAGAGTACATCCCGGAAGGCGGAGCAAGCCGTATTATCAAGACGGTGAAGGAACGCAAAGCCGACATTATGATTGCCGGCGGGCGGAATATGTATGTTGCAATGAAAGAGCAAATTCCGTTTGTGGATATCAATCAGGAACGCCATAAGGCCTATGCCGGTTACGAAGGTCTGCTGCGGCTGGCCAAGGAATTGGTTGATTCCATGGCTAATCCGATATGGAAGCTCGCCTCCTCGCCAGCTCCGTGGGACAAGGAGGGCAGCTATGACCGTTAAGAAAAGAAGCAAACCGGTATCGGTTAATCCGCTGAAAATAGGCCAGTCTCTCGGCGGTATACTGGCGATGCAGGGCTGCTATCGGGCCATGCCGGTTGTTCATGGCTCGCAGGGCTGCTCCGCCTTTCCCAAAGCGCTTCTGACTCGGCATTTTCGTGAACCGATTGCAGTACAGACTTCAGCATTGCAGGAAATGGACGTTATTTTCGACGCAAACCGCAATTTGGAAGAAGCCCTGAACGCAGTGCTGTCCAAGCATCGTCCCGACATTATCGGGATCATCGGGACTGAGTTGACCGATGTTGCAGGGGTGGATTACCAGAGTATGCTGAAGTCGTACAAGAGAGAGCGGAATATGCGCGGCGGGCTTGCCTTCTCTGTGACGCTGCCAGACTTTCGCGGATCGCTCGAATCCGGATTCAGTGTAACTGTTGAAGCGATGGTCGATGAACTTATTCAGCAGGCGGGTCTTCGGGGACAGCGGAACGTGAATTCCCGCCAGATTACGCTGCTGCCGGGTTCTTATCTCACACCTGGGGACGTAATGGAACTCAAGGAAATCGTATCCTCCTTTGGCTTTGAGGTCATCGCGCTTCCTGATATATCGACTTCTCTGTCGGGACATCTCCTGACAGGATTCTCACCGCTGACCAGAGGCGGGGTTCCTTTGGACTCAATGCTGCAGAGCTTGCAGTCGGGGCTTACTATCGCCTTTGGCGCCAGTATGGAACGTCCGGCCAGAAGACTGCATAACGCTCTGGGTACGCCATACAAGGTGTTCCAAGGAACGATGGGGCTCAAGGCTTCCGACGAGCTGCTGAATTTCCTGCATCAAATCAGCGGTGTTCCTGTTCCCATCCGGTACTGCTGGCAGCGTGAAAATCTGCTTGACTGTATGCTTGATGCACACTTTCAGTTTGCCGGTGTCTCCGCTCTGGCTGCGCTTGAACCGGATCATCTTCGCTCTGTCTCGGAATGGCTGGATGAGCTGGGGGTTGAGCAAAAGGCGCTGATTACCTCGTATGAAACGCCGGCGGTGGCCGAAATGGAGCGCGAGGTATGGGTCGGCGACCTGGACGACGCCGAGGTGCTCGGAAGCGGAGCCGATTTGTGGATCGGAAGTTCGCACGGAATTGCGGGAGCGGAGCGTATTGGAGCGGCTTTCCTGGCTGCTGGTTTCCCGATATGGAATGAGCTCGGATCGTATATGAATGTTTCCGTCGGCTATCGTGGAGCGATGGAGTGGACCAATAAAGCAGGCAATCTATTAATGAGAAGGGAGGCGGAGCATCGTGAAAGTAGCATTCGCCACAGATGACGGAGTTCGTGTAAATGCCCATTTTGGGCAAAGTTCGATGTTTGCCATTTATAATCTTACGAAGGGTAGCAGCGAGCTTTTGGAGCTGCGCAGAATACCCGACATCGCAGCCCAGGATGAAATGGGCAAGATCGACAGCCGGATTGAGGCTATCGAAGACTGCACATTGATTTTTCTTATGCAGATTGGAGCATCGGCGGCAGCGAAGGTGACCCGCCGCAAAATCATGCCGGTCAAAGTACCGTTCGGAAGTCCGATCGATGAACAGGTTAAACGGCTCGAGGAGATGCTGCAGGGTAAACCGCCAATGTGGCTGGCCAAGGTGCTGCGTGCGGAGGAAGAGGAAGGAGCTGGGGTTAATGGATCAAATGGCTAACGAAGTCGCATGTGCGAACGAACAGCCGGCGGACAACGCTCAAGTGCGACCGAAGCGCCGCTCCAAACCGGCGCCCGATCCTGAAAAGGCGGAGCGGCTTGTCCGCCGTTTGAACGATCTGCTCAGCGCGAGCGATTATTTTGGGCGCTATGCTTCCCTTACTCCCGAGGAAAAGATTGCGAAACTGTTCCTGGCTTCAGCGGAGGATAAGGCTCAATCGGACATTAATTGCACGGCGTCCGATGAGGTCCGCCGCCAGGTGCCCGTATTGTTTCAGGCCATCGCTAGCCTGATGGAGGAGAAGAGCGGCTTGATGATTCAAAGCTCCGCGGAAATTAATGTCGAAGGGTTCGGACGTGGACTGATCTACAGCGGCCGCATTATTCTTGTGATGAAGAGCCTCCGCGCAGGCTTTCCATTTCCGTTCACTTCTCTGGAGAAAACCGTTGCCTATGGGGTCGCTTGCTTGGATGAGGGCCTTGCCTTCTTGGATAAGTATAAAGAACAGACTGCTGTGCACGGATTACTCAGTCTGGAGGGATAAACTTCATTGTCAAGAAACACCTCCGATCCTATACTATTATGAAACTATTAAATCATGAGCTATAACGGAGGTATAATGCGATGGAGCAAGGGTCGATCGGCTTGCTGGAACAGGAGCGGTATGCACGGCAGTTGAAGCTGCTGGGAGAGAACGGACAGAAAGCGCTGAAAGAAGCGACGGTAATGATCGCCGGTATCGGCGGTCTGGGTGGTACGGCAGCGATTTATTTGGCGGCTGCAGGAGTCGGTAAATTGATTCTCGCGCATGAAGGGAAAATTCTCTTGCCGGACCTGAACCGCCAGATTCTAATGGATAGCGAACACTTGGGAATGGAGCGGATGAGCACGGCCGTAGAGCATTTGCGGCGGCTCAATCCCGAGATGGAAATCGAGGGTTACAATTCCAAGATCGAGTACGACAAGGCAAAGTCTTGGGTTGAGAGCGCCGATATCGTTATCGACGCCCGTTATGATTTTCCGGAGCGGTACGTATTGAATCGACTCTGCGTAGAAGCCGGCAAGCCGATGGTGGAATCGGCGATGTACGGCTTTGAAATATCTTTGACAACAATGGTTCCAGGAGAGACGCCTTGTCTGGAATGTCTTTATCCCGACAACCAGCCTCAGTGGGAACCTTTTGGATTTCCAGTTCTGGGCGCAACCTCCGGTATTGCGGGTTGCCTGGCTGCGCTGGAAGCCGTAAAATGGATTACAAGGGTAGGGCCGGCCTATACCGGCATTATGCATCGCTTTAACTCACTTGACTTTAGCACCTACAGTGTCCGACTTGCCCGTAATCCGAATTGCGCTTGCTGCGGAGAAGGAGGTAAACCGTGAAAAGTCTCAAGCTATGTGACACAACTCTAAGGGATGGCGAACAGGCGGCTGGAGTATCATTCACGAGGGCGGAAAAGCTGGAAATCGCAAGATTGCTGTCGGAGTGCGGTGTAGAGCAAGCGGAGATCGGTATTCCGGCTATGGGGATTCGGGAACAGGAGGATATTGCGGCGATTGCCGCCCTCGGACTTCCCATGAAGCTGATGACTTGGAACCGTGCACTCAAAAGCGATATCGACAAGGCTTTGGCGACGGGAGTAAAGTGGTGTCATATTTCTATTCCCGTCTCCGAAGTTCAGCTTAGGGGCAAGCTTGGGCTTTCGCCCGCCGAAGGATTAGCCAAGCTGCTTCGCGCGGTGGAATATGCGCGTGGGCTGGGTATGGCCGTGTCGGTCGGTATGGAAGATTCGTCTCGCGCGGACATGAGTTTTCTTGTGGAATTGGTCAATTCGCTATATAAGGAAGGCGGTATTCGCTGGTTCCGTTATGCGGATACGGTTTCCGCGCATCATCCCGGTCAGATGGCTGGGCGGATAAGTACGCTGCTTGGAGCTGTACCGTCCGATGTGGAACTTGAAGTGCACTGCCATAACGATTTCGGTTTGGCTGTCGCGAATACACTGAGCGGCATCGCCGCCGGAGCGACGTGGGCGAGTACGACAGTCGCGGGAATTGGTGAGCGAACAGGCAATGCGGCGATGGAGGAGGTTGCGCTGGCCTGGCGTTATTTGTACGGCGGCCATAGTGACATCCGGGCCGAATTGCTCCAGCTGATTGCCGATATGGTGATCACGGCTTCGGGCCGCAGCGTCGGAGATTCCAAGCCGATTGTAGGAAAGATGGCGTTCACACATGAATCGGGTATTCATGTGGACGGACTGGTGAAGGATAGGGAGACCTACCAGACCTTTAACCCTGCTGAAGTCGGCAGAGAGCATAGTTTCGTACTCGGCAAGCACTCCGGGACGGGTGGCGTCGCTCTTGTACTTGGTAAGCGGGGGCTGGAAGTGGACCCGGATACGGCAGCAAGACTGCTGGTGCGTGTCCGAGAATATGCCGAGACCAGTAAAGACAATGTGCCGGAAGCCCTGTTGGTAGAATGGTTGCTGGAAGAACAACAGCAGGCCCAGAACGCGGTGTGAGAAGATGGTGAAAGCTGGTAAGCGGCTCCTAACAAAGGCAGGGCTGAAGCAACAATGGATAAAATATTAACTCAAGAACTAAGGGACTGATTCACGGGATAAGCTTTTCCTTGCGAATCGGTCCCTTTTATGTACGGAAAGCGGCAATCTGCCGCGCGACCGGGTGTCGAATGACTCATAGATTATCGTTATATTTCATGAAGCGCGAGTGACTTGCAGCTTTGAGTTTACCGGCAAAAGAGGGTAAAATAATCGGTACATTTGCAAAAACATAGACGGGATAAATGAAAACGGACATGCGGGAGGAGACAGGACATGGGCGAATGGTATGAGAAAAGCTTTGGAGAGGACTATCTGATTGTATATAGGCATCGGGATTTCGGAGGGGCGCGGAGGGAAGTCGAGCGGATGATCGGCTGGCTTGGCCTGCCGGCCAAAGCCAAAGTGCTGGACCTGTGCTGCGGCATGGGACGGCATTCGCTGGCGCTCGCGGAAGCGGGCTACGAGGTCACCGGAATCGACCTCTCGGAAGCGCTGCTGCGCGAGGCACGCGCCCAGGAAGGCGCAGAACGGGTCGCCTGGGTCCGGTCCGACATGCGGGAGCTGCCGCTTGAGGGCGGCTTTGATGCAGTAGTCAATCTCTTCACATCCTTTGGTTACTTTGAAGAGGACGAAGAGCATCTGAAGGTTCTGCGGGAAATTCGGCGGATGCTGAAGCCGGGAGGAAAGTTCATCATCGATTTCCTTAATCCTTCCTATGTGATTACCCATTTGGTACCGCATTCCACCCGGGAAGACGGAGACAATCTGATTGACGAGAAGCGGCGGATCGAGAACGGTTATGTAAAGAAAGATATCATTTTAACGTCCAAATTGGATGGAACCCCGCGACAATACCATGAGCGGGTGAAGTTGTATTCGCTGGAGAAATTCCGCGATCTAATCGAGGATGCCGGTCTCTCGATCGAAGCGGTGCACGGAAGCTACGATGAGGAGAAATATGAGGCCGAAACCTCGCCGCGCATGATTTTTGTAGGGACTCGTCCGTAGATGAACAGAAACTGGAGACAGGAGCTGAGCAGATGAGCGGCATTGGAGGAGAGGATGGAAAGATCCTCTTTTATTCAATAAAAACATAGCTGTTCTCTTTGCAAAACAGCCGGCGAAAGAAAGATTCCGCCGGCTGTTTCTTTTAATATATCAGAACGTAAAAATTCCGAAACCCAGCTTCCGGATAAAGCAGCAATGGACTGCCGTCAATAAGAAAGTTGGACGCTATCTGTGAGAAATTATTCAAGCTTCGTTATTCCGCTGCATCTTCTCCGCGTCCAAGGTATTGGACGTCTCCTCGCTATCCTCCGGTTCATGCGGAAGTCCCAACTCTTTCTCACGCTCGGCCTGCTTGCGGTGGGCAATCCGGCTGCTGGCCGCGGCAGCAATGGCCCCGACGATGTCATCCAGGAAGGTGTGCACTTTCCCGTCGCTTTTGTCGTTCAGCCTTTCCAGAACGCCGGGAGGCTTCAGCTTGTCGATATAGCCGTAATTGGTAAAGCCGATGCTGCCATATACATTGACAATGGAGAAGGCCAGTATCTCATCAACCCCGTAAAGACTTTCGTCATTTTCAATCATTTCCTGAAGCGGGGGAAGCAGCTTGCCTTCTTCCGCCAGCAGATCGAGCTGAATACCGGTCAGCACGGCATTTTGTATTTCCCGCTTGCTGAGCACCCTCTCGATATTGTGAACGCATTCCTCCATGGTTAATGAAGGGTAATATTTCTGCTGAAGCAGCAGGACAAGTTCCGCAATCTCTTCAATCTTTACACCGCGTGTGTGAAGCCAGGCCCTCGTTGCCTGTGCGACGGCTTTGCTGTTCAGACTGTAAGGAATTTTCACATCGTCCATGTTAAGTCACCCCGCTAAAAATGTCGTTGATTGGACCTCTGACCGGCTGGCATGGATCTCCATACCAGCCGTAGTCAAATTGTACGTTCACAGGAAGTATTTGTCCAGAAGAGGAGACTTATTCGGAATTCGCCAGCTTTGGCGGGTGAGGACCGGAGGTTGCAGTGACCAGCAGACACTCGCTATTTTAGGATAAGCTGTTGTTATTTTTTAGCCGGGGGGCTCGTATACATAACAGTACAAACCGTATCGATAACCTTGAAAGGGGCAAATCCAAATGAAAAATAAGCAAAAACTTGCCTTGGCTTCCGCGGCCTGCCTGCTGGCATTTCCACTAGCGCTGTCCGGCTGCGGCTGGTTCGGCTCAGACCAATCGGCTGCCATTGACCCTCCGCCTAGCGACGTGGAGGAGCAAATGCTGCAGACGAGCGGGAATACGCTGGATACCGGAGTATTCGCACCTTTTGCGGAGGAAAGTGCAGACAATGGAGTAAGCGGCAGCGACTCAGGCGGGGGCGCTGCTGATTCAGGCGCCGCGGCAAATAACGCTGCAGCCGGAAGCGGGAATTCGGCGTCTAAAGGCGAAAACGATTCGACAGCTGCCCGCACGACCGTATTTTTGCAGAATGATAACGGCCTGCTTGCTCCCGTAGCGCTCACTTTTCCTGCATCAGGCAAAGACGGTGCGCTGAAGCAGTCGCTTGAAGCGTTAGTTGACGGTGGAGCCTACGCCGCAGATCTGCCCGACGGTTTCCATGGTGTCCTGCCACAAGGCACAGAAGTTAAAAATGTAACGGTTGACCATAATCTGGCCGTCGCCGAGTTTGGCGGCAAATTCGGCACTTATGCTCCGTCTGACGAACGGAAACTGATGGAGGCCGTTACTTGGACGCTGACCGGCCAGGAAGGAATTACGGGAGTGCAGCTGTGGGTTGACGGTAAAAAGCTGGATGAGATGCCGCTTAAGGGAACGCCGCTCGACCGTCCGCTAACCCGCAGCATAGGAATTAATCTGCCATCTCAAGGTCCGGTTTCAATGAATTTCAGTACGGTTACCGTTTATTTCTCGGCAGCTTCGCCGGGCGGTGTCCAGTATTATGTTCCGGTAACCCGCTTTGTAACGCCGGGACAGGACCCGCTCAAAGCAGCGCTGAACGAGTTGATTGAGGGACCCGATTCCGAGAATGGTCTGGAAACGGTAATGACCTCAGAGACGTCGCTGGATTCCGTCGAGAAAGGACAGAACGGGGTAGTCACGGTATCGCTGAACGACGATATGTTCGATGACGGCAGCCAGGTTCCCGCCGAACTGCTGGAGTCCGTAGTACTCACGATTGCCCAGAACTCGGACGATGCCATGGTCCAGGTCCGCATGAACGGCAAGCAGACGGTTACCGGTACCGACAATGTCGATTACGGTAAGCCCGTATCGGCGCCGCAATATGTGAATGAACTCCCGCTCTAAGGGATAACTTAACTATTACTTGATATTTTTCTAAAAGTCTTATGCTCCGTGAACGCTGCGTACGAAGGAGAGCCCTGATTGCGCCCGGACGCTGCCTAGCCACCAGGCCGAAAAAGATGCTTTTGCGCCTGCACTTTGGTAGAATAAAGGATGCTTAAACGAAGCTTACGCTATACAAATGTAGGAGGCAGACAAAATGAGATCAAATGGGCGAAACGACGATGGGCTCCGGCCGCTGAAGATTACGACCCAAATCAATAAATATGCCGAAGGCTCTGTTCTTATTGAGATGGGGGACACCAAGGTCATTTGTACGGCCACTGTGGAGGAGAAAGTCCCTCCTTTTCTGAAAGGACAGGGGAAAGGCTGGGTGACAGCGGAGTATTCCATGCTGCCGCGGGCGACGCAATCGCGTAACCAGCGTGAGGCTGCACGCGGAAAGCTGACCGGACGCACCATGGAAATCCAGCGACTCATTGGCCGGGCTCTTCGTTCCGTAGTCAATCTGCAGGCGCTGGGCGAACGGAATATTACGCTGGATTGCGACGTTATTCAAGCGGACGGTGGCACGCGAACCGCGTCGATTACGGGTTCTTTTATCGCCCTGGCGTTTGCCGTTAACAAAATTGTAACGCAGCACCGTCTCACCGTGTTCCCCATAACCGATTATCTGGCGGCGATCAGCGTTGGTATTGTGGGGGACCGCCCGCTGCTGGATCTGAATTATGAAGAGGATTCCAAAGCCAATGTTGACATGAACGTCGTAATGACCGGAGGCGGCGAATTCGTCGAACTGCAGGGAACCGGGGAAGAACGGCCCTTCTCGCGAAAAGAACTGGATCATCTGCTAGGTCTGGCCGAACAAGGGATTCTTGAACTGATTGCCGCCCAAAAAGAAGCCCTTGGACCGATCGCGATCAAAATTCCATCCGGCCAGACCGGTCAAAGGGTTTAGCATGAACTCCGAAACCGGTATTCTTATTGTCGCAACTAAAAATGCCGGCAAGGTTCGCGAATTTCAGCATGCTTTTAGGCCGCTTGGTCTGACGGTAAAGAGTATGTTCGATTATCCGGAGCTGCCGGACGTAGTGGAGGATGGAACGACCTTCGCGGAGAATGCGCTGAAAAAATCGAAGCAAATTGGTGAAGCGCTCGGGCTGCCTGTGCTTGCCGACGATTCAGGACTCTGTGTGGATGCGCTTGGCGGACGTCCCGGTGTTTATTCTGCCCGCTATGCAGGCGAAGGGTCGTCGGACAAGGAAAACAACCTGAAGCTGCTCAGCGAGCTGGAGAGATTGAAGCAGGGCGAGGATACCGGACAACCGCTTCTCAGCACGGCAAGGTTTGTCTGCGCGCTGTCGCTGTACGATCCGTCCACGGCTACGGAGCTTACGGCTGAAGGCGCCGTGGAAGGCTGGATTACTTCCGAACCGGCAGGCGGTGGAGGCTTCGGTTACGACCCCTTGTTCTATCTTCCGGAATTTGAGAAGACGATGGCTGAGCTTACGCTCGAAGAGAAGCAGTCGGTCAGTCACAGGGGGATGGCGCTACGGCTCCTGACGGAGAAATTGGCCGCGCAGGGCGACCGCGCCACTATGAATTAAAGTTTTAACAAGCATGACCCCAGATCTGAATGGCGTGTCAGTCCATTCAGATCTGGGGTTGTTTTTGTTCCGCGCCATCTATCAGTATATTGGTCAAGCCGTGCGAACGATGAAGAATCCAGCTGTCATCATAACGCCGCCCCGGTAGAAATACAATGAGTATAGCGGTTGTTAATTGCTATGCAAAAAGATGCAACGCAGAAGATTTCTTTTCGTTATTGTTAATATAAAGCGAAAAAGAAGGTGACGTTTGATGGTCTGGATCATCTGGTTTATCGCCGCCGGCATATTGCTGGTCGCCGAAATGCTGACGCTCACTTTTTATCTGCTGTGGTTGTGCATTGGCGCTGTTGCCGCCGGTCTTGTATCGCTTGCCGCACCGGGCGCGGTACTGATTCAAGTACTGACCGGTTGTTTGGTTGCGCTTGGGCTGACCCTGTTCTCGAAACCGGTGGTGTCAAGGTTCCGCGCTTCGCAGGGCTTCAAGGACATCGGCACCGATATTGTCGGCAGAGAGGGAATCGTCGTTAGGCCGATCGAGCCGGGCAGATACGGGCAGGTCAAGGTCGGGGGAGATATTTGGAGTGCTGCATCGTTGCAGCAATTGAGTGTGGATGAGAAGGTTAGAGTCATCAGCAGAGGAAATACCATCATTGAAGTAGAACGTTGGGAGGTATAAGAGAATGGAATTGGCGATTATTGGAGTTATCTTGGTTGTGGTGATCGCATTTATCGCGCTTACGGTCAAAATCGTTCCGCAGCAGCGAGTAGGCATCGTCGAACGGCTCGGTAAATTTCACCGGCTGCTGACGCCGGGTCTGAACATTCTGATTCCGATTATCGACCACGTGCGGACCTATCATGATCTGCGGATTCAGCAGACGAATGTGCCTCCGCAGACGGTGATCACGAAGGATAATGTACAGGTGCAGATCGATACGATTATTTTCTATCAGGTGGTGGGCCCGGAAGAAGCAACCTATGGCATTTCCGACTATGTATACGGAGTGAGGAACATCAGCACAGCCACGATGCGGCAGATTATCGGCAAGCTGGAGCTTGACGAGACGCTGTCCGGTCGGGAGAAAATATCGACAGAAATCCGCCTCGCTCTCGATGAAGCGACGGAGAAATGGGGCGTGCGGATTGAGCGGGTCGAAGTGATCGATATCAAGCCGCCGGTGGACATTCAGGAAGCGATGGATAAGCAGATGAAGGCGGAGCGGAACAAGCGGGCGATTGTGCTGGAGGCGGAAGCGGCCAGACAGGATATGATTCTGCGCGCGGAGGGGGATAAACAGAGTAAAATCCTGAAGGCAGAGGGTGACAGGGAAGCACGGATTCATCAGGCGGAAGGCCTGCGTCAAGCGCAGGAGCTGGAGGCGCTCGGCCAGGCCAAGGCGATTCAGTCAGTGGCGGAGGCGGAAAAGCTGCGGATTGAGCTCATCAGAAGCGCGGGTCTGGATGAGCAGGTGCTTGCGTATCAGTCTTTCGAAGCTTTGGGAGAGATCTCCAAAGGACCGGCTAACAAGGTATTCCTGCCGACTGACGTCGTCAGAACGCTCGGAAGCTTGGGGGCGATGGCCGACGTGTTCAAGGCTGGTAAGGACAAATAATCTAACGGGTTTCATTTTACAATTGAGCCGTTTTCGGCTAAAGTAGGGGACACGGGCACCAACACTAGATCCGTGCTGTGTCCCTCTTTGTTGTCCCATTCTTCACTTCGGGATTCCTGGGAGCGGAACCAGCGGGAACATATCGTAAGGAGAGAAGAACGTGGCACAAAAAGAACTTTCGCCTTTTGTGGAACTGCTTGGCCTTGAGCGTCATGTCGAGGGCGGCTGGTTTAAGGAAATCTGGAAATCATCTGTTCAAATTCCCCGGGATCTCCTGGGCGAAGACTACTCCGGTCCCCGTCCTGCGGCATCAACGATCTATTTTCTGCTGCATCCGGGCGAGATATCCGAGTGGCATACCGTCCTGTCGGATGAGCATTGGCTGTGGCATGCCGGCAGCCCCCTTGTGTTAAGCCTTGGAGGAAATGGAGAACGTCCCGGTGATGTGCAGGAAATCGTGCTGGGTCTTGATATCGCTGCGGGCCAGCAGCCACAGGCGCTCATACCCGCCGGCGTATGGCAGGCCGCGAGACCGCTCGGAGACGAGCCGGTCCTTGTATCCTGCGTCGTGGCTCCGGGCTTCCACTATGACGATTTTCGGCTGATCGATAAGTCGGAGGGATAGCGGCGGGTTCTGCTGGAAACAGCCGAGCCGGTGAAATACTTGCTGTAATAACGGAGCGAAGGCTCCGTTTTTTAATATTTGGAAAGCGCTTAATTTTTTTGGGTTCGCATAAATTTGGTTGATATGGTGAGCTGTATTTTGTTTTGCCGAGAATGAATCTGCTATACTTAATTTTGGTAATTCTGCTTAGACGGCAGTATAGGCGGTTAAACATTTTTGTATAATCCAATCCATATTCGAATCTGGAGGGAGTAGAGATGAGTCAGTTGAATGGACCGTTTACAGGCGGACCTACTTTAAGTGATGGAGTAACAATGCCGTGGCTGGGACTTGGTGTATGGCAGACCAAGGATGGCGATGAAGTTATCCATGCGGTCAAATCGGCGATAGAAATCGGCTACCGCAGCATTGATACGGCCTCTGCTTACAAGAACGAAGAAGGCGTGGGGCAAGCCATCCGGGAATCCGGGGTGCCGCGTGAGGAACTGTTTATTACCACCAAAGTATTCAATAATGAACAAGGATATGAGCAGACCTTGAAGGCCTGCGAGTCGAGCCGCAAGAAACTTGGCCTGGATGTTATCGACTTGTATCTGATCCACTGGCCGGTTAAGGATAAGTTCCGCGAGACATGGAAAGCGCTTGTTCATTTGCAAAAAGAGGGCTATGTCAAATCGATCGGCGTCAGCAATTTTCAGACTCATCATCTGAACAGCATCATTGACGACACCGGTGTCGTGCCTGTGGCGAATCAGGTGGAATTCCATCCGCTGCTGACTCAGCGCGAGCTGCTGAAATACTGCCGTGAGCAGAATATTCAACTGGAAGCCTGGAGCCCGCTGCTGCAGGGCAATCTGGACATTCCGCTGCTGCAGGACCTCGCGCAGAAATACGGAAAAACGCCTGCCCAAGTCGTTCTCCGCTGGGATATCCAGCAGGGCGTCATTACGATTCCGAAGTCGGTTCATGCCGATCGTATCCGTGAGAACGCCGGCATTTTTGACTTTACGCTCAGCGATGAAGATGTTCTGGCCATTGAAGGGCTGAACAAGAACCATCGCTATGGTCCAGACCCGGATAATTTCAATTTCTAGAAGGCCGCTTTCGGCCTATCCAAATTGATTTCGATGAAAAGGGTGCCTCCAGCCGCTTTCCGCAGCTGCCGAAGGCGTCCTTTTGCTTATTAGGGGATAGTTCATTTCATGGCTGGGCGCCGCGGCGGCCCAGCTTCCTCATCAGAACAATACCGTGAAGAATGACCAGCATGCTGCATGCCATCGCCATGACTTGTCCAGCCAGATCGCTGGCTGTAAGGGTATCGAAAATGCCATGCCAGAGTATAACCGGGATGATACTCCAGCGGCTTCCTGCGCAGATCCAGGCGAGGACAACGGAACCGTAAGCCAGGCTGATTCCCCAGCCGATGATGCCGAAGCCCATGCCGAGATAATTATCGTTAAACCAGAATGCGGGCAGATGCCAAAACATCCAGATGGCGGCTACTATTAGAGCCGAGGTGAATAAAGCGTGACGGCGGTGCAGTTCAGGCAGAAGAAACCCGCGCCAGCCGCTCTCCTCGCCGATGCCGAAGGTCAGCATCCAGACAAGCGAGGTTTCCCAGATATTGAAACCGGCGGGAAGGTCGGAGGTAAGCCCGAACCGGTGCATTTCCGGAAAGCTGCCGGTAACGAGGCGATGGGCCAGGATGGCAATACACCCGTAAGTGAGCGGAAGGCCGGATGAAATCAGCAGCCACCTTCGCGGAAATGAAAATGAAAACAGCGTCTTGATCCATGCGGAGAATCCTTTGCCGCCAGGCGTAATCTCCGCGGCTACGGCTCCGACAAGCGGTCCGAAAGAACCGAGATAGAATTGCCCGGGGAGGACGGGGAGATCGGCCGCGAGCTGTTTGTTCGCAAGCAGCGGCAGCCAGCAGGCCCAGCTAAAGCCAAAGGCGACGAACAGAAACAGGATTAGTTTACTGTTGCTCTGCCTTTGGTTGGAGGACAGGCGGGGATTCATGATTACCTACTCCTTTATATAGAGTGATCTATCCCTATAATGGGAGCAAGGCATTGTGCAAGGATACGGCAAATATCACGCTTTTTAAGGATAATCATAAAACCCGCAGACCGCTATGAATTGGATAGCTTCCTGCGGGCAGAACTGTTGGAATTTAGGTGCTTAAAACGCCTCGGCTCGTTATATACTGGCTAATCGCTAGTTACTCAATGGAAATATTATAGGTGCGGAGCCAGAGATTGACCTGGGACAGATAAGCGAACAGCTGCGGGCCGGACATCAACTGTCCGAACCAGGGAAGATTGCTGGAGGACTCCGGCGATGCCGCAATTTCCCGAATTTTTGCGGAATCGATCAAAGGCAGAATAGGAGAAGACGGATCGTCAAGAATGCTCAGCGCCTGCTGCCGAACGGCATTCAGATAGCCGGGATTATGCGTCTTGGGGTAAGGGCTTTTTTTACGGTACAGCACATCCTCCGGCAGTACGCCTTCAAGCGCCTTGCGCAAGATCCCTTTTTCCCGGTCACCGACGGTTTTAATTTCCCAGGGAATATTCCACACGTATTGAACGAGCCGATGATCGCAATAAGGGACGCGTACTTCAAGACCGACACCCATGCTCATTCGGTCCTTCCGGTCCAGTAGAGTCGGCATAAACCGAGTGATATTGAGATAGGACATGACCCGCATCTGCGCCTGCTTACCGGTTTCGCCTTCAAGCTTAGGCGTCTCCGCTACCGCGTCGCTATAACGATCGCCCAAATATTCGAGCGGACGAATCCATTCCCGGATCTCGGGTGAGAGCAGACCGGCCCGCATTTTGGGAGCGACCGCCCACGGGAAAGTTCCCGAGGACAGCATTTCTTCGCGGTGAAACCAGGGATACCCGCCGAATATTTCGTCAGCCGCTTCACCGGAAATCGCCACCGTTGCCCCTTTTTTAATTTCCCGGCAGAATAAATACAGCGATGAATCGACATCCGTCATGCCCGGCAGATCGCGGGAGAAGAGCGCATTGTCCAGCGCCTCCACCAGCTCATCCGTGTCGAATTGCACATAATGATGGCGGGTCCCCAGTTCATCGACCATCCGTTTGATCCAGGGACCGTCAGCTCCGGGCTGAAAGGAATGGCTTTTAAAATATTTGTCGTTGTCGACATAGTCGACCGAATAGGTGTCCATCTGTCCTTGGCCGGTACGTTTATAATAATCCACGGCAAGTGCAGACAGCGCGCTCGAATCCAGACCGCCGGAGAGCAGGGAGCAGACGGGTACATCAGAGACAAGTTGACGCTCCAGTGTATCCTGCAGCAGTTCCCGTACCTTGGCGGCTGTCTCCTCCGGACTGTCCGTATGGGGAGAGCTTTCCAGGGTCCAATAGGCATAGCTCCGCAGGCCTTCACGGCTGTAAATCATGGCATGGCCGGGGCGTAGCTCCGACATATCCTTGTATACGCCATGTCCCGGCGTCCGGGCCGGACCGACTATAAAAATCTCCGCAAGTCCTTCCGGTCCCACGACCGGGCGGACCTTGGGATGCTGGAGCAGCGCCTTCGGCTCCGAACCAAAGATGAGCGTATCGTCCGCCTTGCTGAAGAACAGCGGTTTCACGCCTAGCCGGTCGCGAGCGAAGAATACCTGCTCGCGCAGACTGTCCCAGACGGCAAAAGCGAAGATACCGTTCAGCTTTTCCGCACAATCCGGTCCCCACTCGATATAAGCATGCAGCAGCACCTCGGTGTCGCATTGGGTACGGAACTCATGGCCCCGCTGCTTCAGTTCATTTTTTAATTCGGGGGCATTATATAATTCTCCATTATAGACAATTGCATAGACCTGGTCTTCATGGCGGGCAATCATCGGTTGTGCGCCGTTCTCGGGATCGATTACGCTGAGTCTGCGGTGTCCGAAAGCAATGGGGCCCGAAATCCAAGTACCCGCCGCATCCGGACCGCGATTCGCCAAGGTTTCAGTCATTTTTACCAGCAGCCCGGAATGTTGCGTCAGATCTCCGCGCCACTTGATAAATCCGGTTATTCCGCACATGACGGTTCATCCTCTCTTGTGTGGGTCGTTAATTGCTGTGTCCCTATCTTTTTGCCAATTAATACAGATATATGCCGAAGGAAGGCATAAAATGTATGTCCTTATCCGAACACTAGAGAGGGGGAAATTTGGCTTGGAAGGAAGGATGACCGATGTATTATATTAAGGATGCGAAAATACGCAGAATGCTTAAATATGACGGGGCGCCATGCGCCGAAGTGGGGGTACTGCCGGGAGCCGTGGGCGACTCCGCGCTTTTGGTCTATATTGTGGAAGACAACCGGGAAGAGGGGTACGAAATTGTCCGTATTTTGACCAATGACGCCGACACGGCCAGCGATTGGTATGACAATAATATGCATGACGCCTTTGTCGATGTGACTTCAAGCGCATTTACAGGCAGCCCGGTCATGAGCCCGGAGGAGGAACGGGATAAATTTCAACGGGAATTGCTGATTTTCGGGGATTTGAAAAAACAGCTAGGGCTGCGATTTCGGGACTATTCATAAGCCAATCGGAAATGAACAAGAATAAGGGAGTGTTTCTATTCGGCCATGTAGAGACTATAGGACACTCCCTTAAATGGTCTGTAAAATAAGCAGGTGACGATCAGTGGCTCTTTAGCATTTCCATTTCAACCTCTAGCTTAAACTGGCGGCGATTAAGAAGATCCATACCGGATTCCAGTGTATCGATGCGCTTGTTCGTTTTCTGTTCGAATGCTTGCTGTGCCGTCTCAATGCGCTTTACCGTTTCCAGTGTCTCGAAAAGGGCCTGCTTGAACTCCCGTTGCTCAGCTCTCATTTCCTGCTGCTCTGCACGCATTTCCTGTTGTTCTGCACGCATTTCCTGCTGTTCTGCACGCATTTCCTGCTGCTGTGCTTTCATTTCCTGCTGTTCTGTTTTAATCTCCTTCAGTTCATTTAAAATCCGTTCGAACATGGCTTCACTCATGGTTAGCTGCCTCCTTAGAAATTTAATAAGTAGCAATGGATTTCAGCACTCTTCCAACAAATCTAATTTCGGAGCCGTAACTTGCTCGAGCTTCACGTATTATGGGAGAAAGCTTAACGTTATCGGATAAAAGAATAAAATGATCACCCTGACAGTACACCCGCCGAAGCACCGGCTCGCCGTTAACCAGCACGACGGCAATTTCGCCGTCTGCCACCTTGTCTTGTTTCTGAATCAGCAGAAGATCACCCTCGGCAATGCCGGCCGAAGACATACTATCGTCCCTTGCCTGAAGATAAAAACATTCGCCTTCCTTAATCCAATCCTTTGGTGTAGCTTCATAGCCTTTAATTTCGCGAACCTGGAGATCATCGTTGTGAAAAGAAAGCTTTCCCGCAACAGGCAGCTGTACTAGCTCGGCCACACGCGGCTCTGCGCCCAGCATCGTCTCCGTTCCTTCAAGCAGCGCGGCAAACTCAACGTTCAGAGCTACAGCAATCTCGCTCAGCCGGTCCATATCCACTTTAATCTCTCCGGTTTCGTACCGCTGAATGGTCTTCTTCGTTAGTCCGAGAGCGTCTCCTAGAGCCTGCAAGCTCAATTGTCCAATGTTACGATGTTTGCGGATATTGCTGCCTACAATTTCATAGAACCGGGAGATTTCCTGAGTTTTGTTTATTGTTATCACACCTTTATTATTCAGAAATATAAGAAAGTAAGTTGATTCTAGTAGAAGTAATTATAACAAAATAATACTATTTTCGAAGAATTGTAACGTACTCAAAACTTGATCTCCCCAGCACAACCGTTATATAATAATTAACGTTGTTGCAATACATACCTTGTGTCCCAATAGCTCAGCTGGATAGAGCATGCGCCTTCTAAGCGCACGGTCGGGGGTTCGAATCCCTCTTGGGACGTACAAAACCTTCCTTCGGGAAGGTTTTTTGCGTACAGGGATGAGAACCCCCGAAGGTTCGTCGAAGCATGAGCATCGGGAGCATTGGCATCGCAGTCAGCTCTCCACCTTACAACCGGTCCGGCGCAGGCAGGCCCAATACGTCAAGCGCGTCCTTCAGCGTATCGGCGAATTTCCGCGCCAGCCACAGTCTGAAGCGCAGCCGCTCCGGCTCGGCCTTCAGGATCGGGCAGGCGGAGTAAAAATTGTTGAACAGGGTGGCAAGCGTGTGCGCGTAACCGCAGATACCGTTCGGGGCTAGATCCCGTCCCGCCGCATAGAGCGTGTCCGGCCAAAAGGCGATGTGCCGCAGCAGCGCGGCCTCGGCTTTTTCCATATGGTCCGGTATACAAGCTTCTGATGCCATATCCAGAGTCATATCCGCCGCTTTGGCCAGAACGCTGATCGCACGCGCATAGGAGTACATCAAATACACGCCGGTATTGCCGGATATTTCCGTCGCCTGGCGCAGATCGAACACTACCTCGGTTCCGAGATTGAAACGCAGCAGGTAGTAGCGTATGGCGGCGATAGCGATCGTGCGGCTGGGGAGTCCGCTTTTATCGGCGCGGTTCTGCTCAATGCTGTCCTCCACAAGGCCGATCAGATCACTCACTTTTATGCCGATGCCTTGGCGCCCGGACATAGCGTAAGAGGCTTTGCCGTCCGAAATGTCGATGCCAAGATCGGCAGCGGAAGCGGGACTTAGGGAAACAACACCGTAACCCGCATGATAGAGCTTTTCTGCCTGAGCGGAATATCCCAGCGCCCGCAGCGCCTCTTTGACCATATTCTGGGGATACTCCTGCCTCGAATCAATGACATTAATGACGACATCGGCCCTGCCGAGCGGCAGGTGTTCTCCTCCGTTTACCGTTGTAAACAAGCTCTCTTCGAATCTTTTATAGGTGAAATCCTTGTCCAACAGCCCGAATTTCCAGAGATGGTAAGCAATATCCTTGGCCGTATACGTCAAAATCCCGTTCGAGCGCACCAGCACCTTATCCGTGATATGCTCTGAATCCTGCAGCCCCTGTTCCGTTCCCTGCTTTAGCACCCAACAGTCCGCAAGCTTCCCCTCGGTTTCCTGGTAAAAAAGAGGCGTCTGCCGCAGCCGCTTAAATGCCGCCGTCCAGAACCCTTCCCTGACAATACTGCTTTCCCAGACCAGCAAATCGTATTCGATGCCGAACGGCTTCATTTCAGCGATATGTTCCCGAACGATCCGTTCAGCGGCCAGGCTGCCGAGCCAGGGGATATTCCCCGTACCTTCTTCCAGCTCATGCAGCGTTTCGGCGCGTTTGGCCGCCATTTCCGGATTCACCGCATACTCCTTGTTGATTGCCGAGTAAATGTCCCAGCAGTAATCGCCGAAGCGCACATGCTCTCCGCTCAAAGGCACATTAAGCAGACCGACGACGGTATCCGCCAGTTGGTTCCCCAGATCGTCGATATAATTATGGACCTCGACCGTATAACCGATTCTTCTTAGCATGCGGACGAGCGTGTCGCCGATGCAGGAATTCCGCAGATGGCCGATATGCATCGATTTGTTCGGATTGACCGACGTATGCTCGATGACCACTTTTTCCTCCGGCGCCGGAGGCGTAGCGAAATCTCGCTGGGCCCACGCGTTCCAGCAGATATGAACATTGAGAAAGCCGGGAGCCGCCGTTTCCGCCTTTTCCAGCAGACCCTCCGCCAGACCCGTGGACTTCAATTCCTCCTGAATCAGCTGCGCAATGACAAGCGGCGGTTTACGCAATTTCTTGGCAAGCTGCATAGCAATATTGCTTGAATAATCGCCGTGCTCCGGGTTCATTGGCTGCTCTACAGCCACGGACAGTTCTTCGGGAATCTCTAAACCAAGACGTTCCATGACACGTTTGACGCTTTGCTCAATCTCTTTTTGAATAATCTGGCTTAACATCCTCATGGCCTCCTTCTGAAAATAGAAAAAGCCCACGTCTCAAAAAGAGACGAGGACTTGTGTTCTCGCGGTACCACTCTACTTGCCAGACCGGAAGGTCTGGCCGCTTACAGGATAACGGACCCGTGCCGGGGCTTCCTACTGAGGTTTTCGGAAGTCCATCTCCCGGGTGCGCTTCATGAAGGTCTGCCGCCGGCTTCCACCATCCCGGCTCGCTGGGCATCAGAGGCCCTCCATTACTCTCCCGATCATCGACTGGCTATGAATTTTTTCTAATTATAATCGATTTTTGGGAAAAAGCAATTTGTTCTTTCGTTTTATTTACTTGCCGAAACTCCCAGACGAATGTGGCAGCCGCTGCATAATCTGGTGACGTATCCTACTTGAGAGGAGGGGTTATTCATGGGTGAAGTTGGCGGTTATGGCGTTGGTTGCAATTCCTCAACTGCGATTCTGGTGCTGTTCATTCTGCTTGTAATCATCACCAAATCTCTGTGGGTATAATTGTTCGTGTAACGTGAAAAACCGCCAGGCTCCATGGCCTGACGGTTTTTTTACTACTGATGAATGTACTGCAGCTTGCCGTTATAGGATTTTGAGCAGGGTTTTGAAGGCGACATAGTTGGAATTTTTGTACAGTACGGAATTGTTCTTGTCCAGCAGGGCGTTTTCTTTATCTCCGGTTAGATAAAATAACCCCGCAGAGCGGGGCATGCTTATAAAGCGTATTCCGTTACTTGCGCTGGAATGTCTGATTTCCCGGTCCCGCTGCGATGCCATGCATAATGAACCGGATCAGCAGCTCGATTTCTTCCTCATCGTTCCATTCTTTGTTTGGCTGCAGCAGCAGACGGGTCATAATATAGCCGATGGTTGCGGATACCGAAAAGCGGATGACTGCTGGTGTCGGAACGTCGATGATTTCCCCTTTTTGCTTAAAATGCTCGACGTGCGCGGTAATTCTTTCAAGAACCTTGCCGATAATATCCTCCATGAACTGCTCTCGCAGCTTCGGATGAAAAGGAATTTCCTGAATCAAGATTTGCAGGATCTTAAAGTTCTTGCGGGCGAAATCCAGCCGGTTCCGGATCAGGGCACGCAGAAAGTCCTCATAGCTGTCAAAAGACGTATCCAGCAAATTCCCGAAGTTTCTCATAACAAAAGGGGCAAGCAGCCGGCTCATCGTCGGTCCGACAATGGACAGCAGCAAATCTTTCTTGGTCTTGTAGTAGCGAAAAATCGTTCCCTCCGCCACGCCTGCCTTCTGGGCGATTTCGCTGGTCGCCGCGCCCGCATAGCCTTTTTCGGCAAATACATCCACGGCTGCCTGCAAAATCGCAATTTGCTTCGGCGTCATCTTCTCCTCGCGGGCGGCAAGCAATTCCACCCACTGCTCCGTATTATTGTCTGCAGAAAGATGTTCTGCCATAATGTCAACCCTCCAGACGTTTTCTGTCTGCTTATCGTACCATATATGAGGGCCTGAGTTACATTTTGCGGTGCTTGCGGAGGGCAAGCACGTTCAGCACCATGAACACGAGCGAGAAGGCGATCAGCACATACACATCCGTTTCCACGGCGTTCCAGCCTTTGCCGCGAATCATAATGTTCGTCATTGCCTCGGCCCCATAGTATAACGGAGTCGCATATCCGATCCGCTGAAGCCACAGCGGAAGAGTGTCCAGCGGGAATAATCCGCACAGAAAGATTTGCGGCACAATGACAAGCGGGATGAACTGAATCATCTGCAGTTCGTTTGCGGCATACGCCGAGAGCAGCGTACCAAGTGTTAATGCCGTCATAGAAAGAAGCAGCGTAATCAGCAGGACATATCCGAAGCTTCCAGCCATCATAATGCCCAGTACCTGAATAGAGAACCAGGAAATGAGCAGTGCCTGGAACACGGTGAAAATGCCGAAGCCGCAGACATAGCCGATGACGATTTCCCAGCGTTTAAGCGGTGTGGCAAGCAGGCGTTCGAGCGTTCCCGTCGTCCGTTCCCGCAGAAAGGAGACCCCGGCAATCAGGAAGACGAAAAAGAAGACGAATACGCCGATCATAATCGGTCCGAACCGGTCGATTGTCTTCATGTCGGCGGAGCCGTACAGATAGCTGACCTGCGGCTGGACGGAGGCTCCCGCCTGCGCCTGAGCTTGCCCGGCTGTCCGCTGATCCCCTGCTGCCTGCTCCAATGCTTGCATAACCGCCCGATTGGCTGCCGGATTGCTTCCTTCCAGTATGACCTTCGGAGCACCGCCGCCCATCGAGATCAGCGCGTCGATTTCTCCATTTTTCAGCGCCAGAGTGCCTTCTTCTTCCGCATTATACTTTATTACCTGTGCATCATGCTTGGTCAGCGCTTCCGATAGGACCGCCGCCTGCCCCGTAAGTCCGATATTAGGCTTATAGGTCTCCCCGCCAAACACCAGGCTCATCAGGCTGAGAACGAGCAGGGGGGCGGCGAACATCAGGGCCATCGTTCTTTTATCGTGAATGAACTGCCGTAAAATACGCAGCGTAAGCGCACCGATTCTCATGAACGCACACCTCCGTAATACAGAAACGCTTCTTCAATAGATGAAGAGCCTGTGGCCTGAAGCAGATTCGCTGGAGTGTCTTCCGCAAGCAGACGGCCTTCGCGGATCATGCCGAGCCGGTCGCATTTTTCGGCTTCATCCATCACATGGGTCGTGAGAACTATGGTAGTCCCCCGTTTATTCAGAGCTTTGAGCTCCTTCCAGATGGACATGCGAAGCACCGGATCGATGCCGACGGTCGGTTCGTCCAGAATAAGCAGCGGCGGCTCGTGCAGCAGTGCGATCGCCAGCGACAGCCGTCGTTTCATCCCCCCGGAGTATTGATTTACTTTTTTGCGGAGATGCTCTTCCAGATTAACGATCTCCATCACTTCCTTAATACGCTTGTTTCTCTGCTTTTTCGTAAGTCCGTATAGTGAAGCGAAAAACTCCAGATTATCCTTGGCGCTCAGCTCGCTGTACAGCGCGTCGGATTGGGCCATGTAGCCTATTTGCGAGAGCAGGGATAGCTTGGGGACTTTCACACCCAGCACATGCACTTCCCCTGAGTCGGCTTCATCAATTCCGGTCAGCAGCCTGACTAGGGTCGTCTTTCCGGAGCCTGAGGGCCCAAGTAGGCCGAAAGTCTCGGCTTTGCGCACCTCCAGGCTGATGTCTTCCAGGACAACTTTGCTGCCGAATGCTTTGCGAATATGAGATACCGCAATTACAGGCGTTTCTTGGTCCATAAGAATCACTCCGTTCTTTTTTAATTCAATATGAGTGAGTACTCACTCATTATATTAGATCAGAGATCAGCAATTGTAAATCCTTTTCTCCGCGTTTATATTGCGTTGACAAAAGTGCCCAGTTCCGGCAGAAAGAACGCGAAAAATTAGGACAAGTTCATCTTTACCAAATATTTCTCGGCAACAGATTTTACAACCAGGGCGGAAAATAACATTAGTAGTTACCTATATGAAAAGGGTGAATCCATTTGAAAAGAAATCAGTGGTTAAGCGTGCTGATGGCTTCGGCGCTTCTTGTGACTGTCAGTGAAGCAAGTGTGTATGCTGCGGCAGGCGCGAACGGAGGCAAACCAGCAGCCGTGAAATCATCCGCCAAGGCGGCGAAAGTTAAAGAAGGAACAGCGGCTTGGACGGTGAATGGCGTTCAGCACACCATCAAGACGATTGACGCCGGAGGATACAAGCTGTATTCGATCAGCCAGCTTGCAGCCGCACTGGGCGCAGGTCTGAAAGCAGAAGCGGGAGGTATCGCGCTGACAGACAGAGCAAGCGTACATACGATTAACTTTAAAGCGGGCTCCAAGAGCTTTTCGGTAGACGGCGTGAAACGGAACTTCACAACGGCTCCAACCGTATATGGCGGGAAATTGTACGTTGAGCTAAGCGCAATTGTATACGGACTTGGCGGCGAGCTGTTTGGCAGCCCACTGCAAATTCTTAGCACCGCCCGGCCGCAGGGCGAATTCGATACGCTCCATTGGGCCGCTGACGGAAGCCTTCTTGCGAACCGTGAAGGAGAAGCGACGGAAATTTATAAATTTGCATCGAACCCGGGCAGCTACAGACTGTTCTCCAATGACAGCAGAGCCGCCGATTTCTCGGTTTCGAATGACCGCCTTTTTGGTGCTTTCACGGATGAGACAGGCCAACTGCTTGTCATCGATTTGGCCTCCGGAGTGGTAAAACCGATTGGTACGGATACCAGCGTCAAGACAGATCTGACATGGTCGGCTGACGGCAAGACCATCTATTTTATCCAGGGAGACAAGCAGGAGAAACTTTCGAAAATTTCTGTGGATACCGGCGCTGTGACGGAACTGTTGGCGGATAAGGTGGAGAACAAATCCGAGCTTCAGATTTCCGCAGACGGCAAGAAAGCGGTCTACATCGTCAACATTACCGGGACAGCCAAAAATGATGCCGACAGCACGGAAGACTCCCTGACGGTCGACTACAGCAAAGCGGGAGAGCAGTTGTATCAGCTTGATCTGTCTACAAAGGATGCGAAACCGGCCGCTCTGACCTCCTCGGGCGACAACAAGCTGTACCCCGAAATTCTGGCTGACGGAACCGTTGTCTACTTAAGTGCAGACCCTGACGGCAAAGCTCCCAATACCCTGAAGACGCTGAAGCCTGACGGAACCTTCGCAGACATTCCGCTTGATATCGAGGTTGTATGGGCGCAAGAAGGCGCAGGCGGATTGATCGCATCCGGTACAGCAGCCGACGGCACGTCGCGTATCTACGCCGTTACGGCCGCCGGAGCAAGTAAGGAGTTATTCCGCACAACCCAGGACATATCTGAAGTTACGGTTTCCGGCGACGGCACCAAGCTTGGAGTGATCTCGGGCGGCAAACTGTTGGAAATCGAGAACGGCAAGGCCGTGCAGCTGACGAAATAAAACGCTTTTTCCAAAATATAAGAATGTATAAGCTTCGCGCTTATCCTTTTGTCTTATATTTCTACGAGAAACGGTACCGTCCCTATAAGGACAGCGAAGCCGTTTCTTCTTGGGACGGATTTATATTATATCGGCTTTCAAGCCGGGAGGGGAATTTATCATGAAATTGTTTAAAAAAATCACGTTTTCGGCCTTAGCTGCTGTATTTGCCGTTACGGCATCCTTCGCGGGAGCAGCATCCGCAGCAGGATCGCTGTCGGGTAAGATCACAGTCAACGGTTCAACGGCTCTGCTGCCGCTGACACTGCAAGCCGCCAAGGAGTTTCAAAGAATGAATCCGAAGGTTAGAATCGCCGCTTCCGGCAAAGGCTCTGTTACTGGCCCTCAAGCTGTTAAGAAGGGCATCGCCGACATCGGCGCCTGTGACTGGGATGCCAGCATCGACGTTCCTGGGTTTAAAGCATTTAGCGGACAGGTTGCGAACAAAGTTGCAGTCATTCCTTTTGCTACGATTGTCAATAAAAATGTCGGCGTGGACAACCTGACCACTGAACAGCTCAAAGGCATTTACTCCGGTAAAATTACGAACTGGAAGGAAGTCGGCGGTGCTGACGCGGATATCGTCGTTATTACCCGCGCTTTCGGTTCCGGTACCCGCGTCAACTACCAAGCCAAGGCGCTTGCGGGCGGCGATATCGTGAAAAAAGAGAAGAACTATAAAGAAACCGGCTCCAGCGGCGATATGAAAACGGCTGTTGCGACGACTCCAAATGCCATCGGATATATCGATTTGGTGTATGTCAGCGGTGATGTGAAGGCCGTTAAGTACAACGGTGTAGCAGCTACCTCTGAAAACGTCATTAACGGTTCCTACAAGATTTGGGCATATGGCTACTACATGACTAAGGGACAACCGACTGGTGCTGTTAAAGCCTTTATCGACTACGTTCAAAGCAAGAAGTTCCAACAGGGCTCGCTGAAAAAGCTGAAGTTCATCCCGATTTCGGCAATGAAGTAATTCTTTTGCTCATCAAAATAGAATGAATGATATGAGCCAGCCTCCGGCGACAGCGGGGCTGGTTTTTTACAGGAGGACAAGCATGGTACAACCGACCTACGATTCAACCCCTGCGGTAAATGGAAGTCTCCACAGCAAAGGGGATTCTGGCAAACGCCACGTTAGGCATTTGCTTGCGAATACTTTTGCCCGGTATTATTTTTTGTTCAGCATTTTAGCGCTTTGCCTCGTGCTTGGGCTAGTCATCGTCTTTATCGGGAAGACGGCGCTGCTGCTGCTTGGGCAGATTTCCCCGGCCGATTTCTTCCTCTCATTTAATTGGACGCCGGAAGAAGATAAATTCGGGGCTGCGGCATTTATCATCAATACGATATCACTTACTGCGCTGACACTGCTGATTTCGGTACCGGTGTCGGTAGGCATGGCGGTGCTGACCGCCGAAATCGCACCAGTCTGGCTCAAACGTTTCGTCCGGCCGATTCTTGATCTCCTGGTCGGCATTCCT
This sequence comes from Paenibacillus sophorae, assembly GCF_018966525.1. Lineage (NCBI taxonomy): Bacteria > Bacillati > Bacillota > Bacilli > Caryophanales > Paenibacillaceae > Paenibacillus > Paenibacillus sophorae. Next base: position 5,195,128 of record NZ_CP076607.1, on the reverse strand, counting down.
TCGATTGTTTACGGTTATCTTGGTCTGACAGTCCTCCTGCCGCTGCTGCGGCGCGCCAGCGGCGAGAGTCTTGGAGATGGTCTGCTGGCGGCAGCGCTCGTTCTGGCGCTTATGGTGCTGCCTACCATTGCCCGGATCAGTGACGATGCGATCACCGCCGTACCAGGCAAATACCGCGACGCCGCATACGCGCTCGGCTCCACCCGGCTTCAGGTCATTTTGCGCGTTGTTCTGCCAGCTGCCGGCAGGGGCATCCTTGCAGCGGTCATTCTTGGCATGACGCGGGCGATCGGCGAGACGATGGCTGTCGTTATGGTCATCGGCAACACGCCGCAGCTGGCGAAGACATTGTTTACGCCAGCGTCGGTGCTGACAAGCAACATCGTTATGCAAATTTCCAACGTTGAATTCGACTCCACCTGGAACTATGCGCTGCATATGATGGCATTTTTACTGCTGCTGATTTCTTTCTTACTGATACTGGTTATCCGGTTCTTGGGACGTAAAAGGAGGGAAGGGTAATGAGCGACTTTTCCCGTACTCGGCGTACAAGCTGGGCCATCCGCCGCGATAAGCTGGCGACCTGCGGCTTTTACGGACTCGGAGCATTGGTTATGCTGCTTATTTTCTGGCTGCTGTTTACGATTTTGAGCAAAGGGCTGCCCGGGCTTGATTTCTCATTCCTGATTCGCCAGCCCGAAGAGATCGACGCCGGCGGCGGCATAGGCCCCGTACTGTTCAACTCTTTTTATATTTTACTGATCTCCCTGGTTATTTCGGTTCCCATCGGGCTGGGTGCGGGAATTTATATGGCGGAGTATGCGCCGGATAACGCATTTACCGGAGCAATGCGGATTTGCGTAGAGGCTCTGTCCTCCGTTCCATCCATCGTGTTCGGACTACTGGGACTGGCTATTTTCGCGGAGTATTTCGGTTTGGGTCTGACCATACTCGGCGGCGGTGTCAGTCTGGCGCTGCTGAATCTGCCGATGCTGGCTCGAGTGACGGAAGAAGCCGTTCGGGCCGTTCCGAAAGAGCTGCGCGAGGCGGGTTATGCGCTTGGACTGACCAAATTTTATTGTATCCTTAAAATTGTGCTGCCGGTAGCGCTGCCGTCCATCATCACGGGCATCTGTCTAGTTGCCGGACGGGCATTCGGGGAGTCGGCTGTAATTATTTTGACGGCGGGGCTCAGCACTTCGGGGGAAATGTGGGATTTCAATTTGGTCTCCCCGGGAGAGACGCTGGCTGTGCATCTATGGTACGTGCAATCGGAAGCGATTGTCGAGGATGCCCGGCAGATCGCGGACAAATCCGCAGCGGTGCTCGTTATCGTCGTGCTGCTGATCAATCTGGCGTTTCGTCTGCCGCTCTGGTGGGTTAAGCGCGGGGCGGGACGGTAAGGCAACCGCAGATCATATCTTCTTAGACGCAAAAAACCTTCCCGATGGAAGGTTTTTTGTACGTCCTAAGAGGGATACAGCCCTACGGTCTGACTGCGAAGCGGATGCTTTCGATGTGATGCTCCGACGAACCATTTGGGGTTCTCATCCCCTGAACGTAAAAAACCTTCCCGAAGGAAGGTTTTGGTACGTCCCAGGAGGGATACAGCCCTAGCGTTCTGACTGCGAAGCGGATGCTTTCGATGTGATGCTCCGACGAACCTTTGGGGCCTCTCATCCCCGGACGAGAAAAGGCCTTCCCGAAAGGGAAGACCTTTGACGTCCCAGGAGGGATTCGAACCCCCGACCGTGCGCTTAGAAGGCGCATGCTCTATCCAACTGAGCTACTGGGACACATAATACTGAAAAGCAAGCAAAAATTATAGTATCATAAAAACGATGAATATTCAACCTGTTTTTTCAAACCCGTCACAGGGTATGCTATAATCATCTACTGAGACGTTTTTGGAGATTCAGAAAGGAGGTGCCGTCATTCGAAATTCCAATTCCCCCATTAAAGAAAACATCGTGCTTTTCCCCAAAACGCTGGACTATTATCAGATTCAACTGACCGTTATGCTGGAAAGCGAGCGTTATGGAGAAGCAATTGAGCTGCTTCGCTTTTTGCTGCAATGCCAGGGGCAGGAAGAACGGCACTATGAGGAGTGGCAATCTCTGCTGGATTGGCTGGAGGCGGCATTTCCATATGCTTTACAGGACAAATATATCAACGAATCTCAAGCTTATGAAGAAGATATAGGTGAACAAGAGATGGCCCGGCAGTTGGCCAATACCAAGCTTCAAGAGGACCCGGAATATGCGGGCAAACTGCTGCATCGGGTCATGCACGAGCCTTTATCGGAAGCGACACTGCTCGCTCTGGAACAACTGTCCCATTTTGAAGGAGATGAGGTGGATTACGCCCTGACCGACTGGGTTCAGAATCCGGGCATCCATCCTATTCTTCAATTCCGGACGCTGCAGACGCTTCGCCGGCGCGGTGTACAGGGGGCTGTGGAGTTGAAGCGCGGGCCGCAGAATATTGTGGTGGAAATTGATAACGTTCCTTTACAGAATAATGATTTCCCTTCACAGATTGCCCAGGTGCTGGAACGGGTCGCTGAGCACACGGAGACTCATGAGCCGACTTTATATTATTTTGCGCAGGAGCTGTGGGAGCAGTTTATAATGTCGGTCTACGGCTCGGAAGCCTATTATGCAATTTTGAGCGGTGAAGACGGAATTCTGGATCTATGGGCGGGAGCGCTGCATCAGACGGTTTCCGAGACGCTTAACGGAACAAGGAATGAAGAAGAGACCAGGGCGATGTACGGAATCACGGAGAGTATGCGGTTTCAGTTCGAACAAGCTTACCGGATGCTGAACGGCTTTGCCGGAAAGCCTCAATAAAAGCCGTATTCCGAGAAGCAAACGAACACAAGCTACTTGAAAAGTATAATAATATTTTATATAATATAATGGTTATTCTGTGCGTGATATGTGAACCAATTTTGGAGGGGAAAGTAAACGATGAAAGCAACTTGGGAAAAAATAGAAAAGAACCTTGGCGTTCTTGAAGTTGAAGTAGACGCTGAGCGTGTAGCGAAAGCTCTCGACAAAGCCTTTAATAAAGTCGTTAAAAAAGCAAACGTACCTGGTTTCCGCAAAGGTAAAGTGCCGCGGCCGATTTTTGAATCCCGCTTTGGTGTAGAGAGCCTTTACCAAGACGCCATCGACATTCTGCTGCCTGAAGCCTACGGCGAAGCGGTTGAGCAGGCCGACATCTTCCCAGTAGACCGCCCTGAAGTGGATATCGAGCAGTTCGGCAAGGGACAAACCTTCAAGTTCAAAGCCAAGATTACTGTCAAGCCTGAAGTGACGCTCGGCCAGTACAAAGGAGTCGAAGTTCCCGCTCAAAAAGCCGAAGTTACCGACGAAGAGCTGAGCGCTGAACTCAAGCGCCTGCAAGAGCGTCATGCCGAACTCGTTGTGGTCGAAGACGCACCGGCAGCGAGCGGCGACATTGCCGTGATCGATTTCGACGGATACGTCGACGGAGAGGCTTTTGAAGGCGGCAAAGCGGAGCGCCATTCTCTGGAACTGGGAAGCAACTCCTTTATTCCTGGATTCGAAGACCAAGTCATCGGTATGGCTACTGGCGATTCCAAAGACGTCGAAGTAACTTTCCCGGAAGAATACCAGGCTGAGCATCTTGCCGGCAAACCAGCCGTATTCAAAGTGAAACTGCATGAAATCAAACGCAAGCAGCTTCCTGAACTGGACGACGAATTCGCCAAAGACGTAAGCGAGTTCGAAACGTTGGACGAATACAAGGAAGATCTGAAGAAACAGCTTGAAACCCGCAAGGCTGATGAGCTGAAAGGCGTGAAGGAAAACGCTGTTGTCGAAAAGGCTGCTGCCAATGCAGAAGTGGAAATTCCTCAAGCAATGATTGACAGCGAAATTGAGAGCATGGTCCGCGATTTCGACATGCGTCTTCGTCAGCAAGGCATGAATATGGATATGTTCCTCAGCTTCTCCGGACAAACCCAAGATGACCTGCGGGAACAAATGAAGAATGATGCAGAGCAGCGCGTCCGCAACAACCTGGTTCTTGAAGTGATTGCGAAGCAAGAGGACATTTCGGTTTCCGACGAAGACGTTGAAGAAGAACTGTCCAAAATGGCAGAGACTTACAGACGCTCTCCGGAAGAGATTCGCGGCATTCTTGCAGCCAACGGTTCGTTGGATAGTTTGAAGGGCGAAATTTCGCTTCGCAAAACCATCGAGTTCCTTGTTGAGAACAGCACAGAAGTTGAAGTTCCGGCCGAAGCTGCAGAAGAGAAATCCGAAGAAGCAAGCGCTGAATAAATTATCGTTTAGAGCGTTTTAACTAGAGCGGTCCATTTCGGGCCTCATACCCAAGTAATAAGGTGCGTATATTTTGCTTACGTGCCTTATTTTTTTGAAGAATAGCCTTTAAGTAAGTGAAAAAATGACATTGAGCTTTGAACGTGTTAAAATACTTCTGAAAAGGCAAGACTAATTTTGTATAGAGAAATGAGGTTGGTGGCATGAGTCTGGTACCAATGGTTGTGGAATCGACGAATCGAGGAGAACGCTCTTACGACATCTACTCCCGATTGCTCAAAGACCGCATCATTTTCCTGAGCAACGCGATTGATGATGATGTTGCCAATCTGGTAATAGCCCAATTGCTGTTTCTGGCAGCCGAGGATCCTGAGAAGGACATCAACTTGTACATCAATTCGCCCGGTGGTTCTGTAACAGCCGGCATGGGTATATATGATACGATGCAATATATCAAGCCAGATGTATCCACGATTTGCGTAGGAATGGCGGCTAGCATGGGCTCGCTTCTTTTGACGGCCGGGGCGCCCGGCAAAAGATATGCGCTATCCAACAGTGAGGTGATGATTCACCAACCGCTTGGGGGCGTTCAGGGTCAGGCGTCTGATATTTGGATTCACGCGGACTGGATTCTCAAAACAAGACAGAAGCTGAATCAGATTTATGTAGAACGTACAGGACAGCCCCTTGAAAAAATCGAGCGCGATACGGACCGAGATAACTTCATGAGCGCGGAAGAAGCAAAGGCATATGGCCTGATTGACGAGGTTCTGGCTGCACCGATCAAATCCTAAGGGGTGATTACATGTTTAAATTTAATGATGAAAAAGGGCAGCTGAAATGCTCTTTCTGCGGAAAATCGCAGGAGCAAGTACGCAAGCTCGTAGCAGGGCCTGGCGTTTATATATGCGATGAATGTATCGAACTGTGCACGGAGATCGTAGAGGAAGAGCTCGGACATGAGGAAGAGCTGGATCTGAAGGATATTCCCAAGCCAAAGGAGATCCGCGACATTCTCGATCAATACGTTATTGGTCAAGAACAAGCCAAGAAATCGCTGTCTGTTGCGGTGTATAACCACTACAAACGGATTAACAGCCAGAGTAAGATTGAAGATGTTGAACTGACGAAGAGCAACATTCTGCTGCTTGGTCCGACAGGCTCAGGCAAGACGCTGCTGGCACAGACGATGGCCAAGATTATCAATGTGCCGTTCGCGATTGCGGATGCTACTTCCTTGACGGAAGCCGGTTATGTCGGCGAAGACGTGGAGAACATTCTGCTTAAGCTGATTCAAGCTGCAGACTATGATGTGGAAAAAGCGGAGCGCGGCATTATCTATATTGATGAAATTGATAAAGTGGCCCGTAAATCCGAGAACCCGTCGATTACCCGTGACGTTTCCGGCGAAGGCGTGCAGCAGGCGCTGCTGAAGATTCTCGAGGGAACAGTCGCTTCGGTGCCGCCGCAGGGCGGACGGAAGCATCCGCATCAGGAATTTATTCAAATTGACACGACGAATATCCTGTTCATCGTCGGCGGAGCTTTTGACGGACTGGAACAGCTCATCAAACGCCGTGTCGGCAAAAAGGTGATCGGCTTTAATGCATCCGAAGGCGGCCAAAAGGAACTGAAAGCTGGAGAGTACCTGTCGATGGTTCTGCCGGAGGACCTGCTGAAATTCGGTCTGATCCCCGAGTTTGTCGGCCGTCTGCCGGTTATTTCGACGCTGGAGCCGCTTGACGAGAAGACGCTGGTGCGTATCTTGTCCGAACCGAAGAACGCATTGACGAAGCAGTACACCAAGCTGCTGGAAATGGATAATGTGTCGCTGAAGTTCGAACCGCAGGCTCTGGAAGCCATTGCGAAGGAAGCGATCAAGCGTAATACCGGAGCGCGCGGCCTTCGCGCCATCATCGAGAGCATTATGCTTGATGTGATGTACGAAGTGCCTTCACGTGATGACATCAAGGATTGCGTCATTACAGAGAAGGTCGTTCAGGAGAAGGCGCTGCCTGAACTGAACCTCAAGAAAGACAAGAAACAAGAGGAAAGCGCGTAATAGCTAGCCTTACAATACAGGCCTTATGTCTCCACCTTCTTCCGCCCCCCGTCCCCCGCGGGAGCGAGGGGGTGGAGCTTTGGCGTTATGGGGGAGAAACCATGTTCCTTAGACATCAGACGCGTCCAGTTAATGTAGGCGGCATCACAATCGGAGGAAACAATGAGGTTGTCATCCAAAGCATGTGCACGACCAAGACGGCAGATGTCGAAGCCACGGTAGCCGAAATTCTCCGACTTGAGGAAGCGGGCTGTCAACTGGTGCGCGTCACGGTGAATAACGAAGAGGCCGCTGCGGCCATCAAGGAAATCAAGCAACGGATTCATATTCCGCTCGTTGCGGATATTCATTTTAACTATAAGCTGGCCTTGCTCGCGATCGAGAACGGCATCGATAAAGTGCGAATTAACCCTGGTAATATTGGACGGCGCGAGAAAGTAGAAGCGGTTGTTAAGGCATGCAAAGATAAGGGCATTCCGATTCGCATCGGTGTCAATGCTGGTTCGCTGGAGGCTCATCTGCTGGAGAAATACGGTTACCCGACGCCGGAAGCGATGGTGGAGAGCGCCCTGTACCATATCGGAATTCTGGAAGAGCTGGATTTCCACAACATTATCGTGTCACTGAAGGCTTCTGACGTTCCAATGGCAATTGAAGCTTACCGCAAGGCTGCGGAGGTGATTCCTTATCCGCTGCATCTGGGCATTACCGAATCAGGCACCCTATTCGCCGGTACTGTGAAGAGCTCGGCAGGCATCGGCGCTCTGCTTTCCATGGGTATTGGCAATACCGTGCGCATTTCGCTCAGCGCCGATCCGGTAGAGGAAGTCAAGGTGGCGCGCGAGCTGCTGAAGACATTCGGACTAATTGCGAATGCGCCCACGCTCATTTCCTGTCCGACCTGTGGACGGCTTGACATCGACCTGTTCTCTATTGCAAATGAAGTCGAAGAGTACATCTCCAATATTAAGGTGCCGATCAAGGTTTCGGTGCTGGGCTGCGCGGTGAACGGTCCCGGCGAAGCGCGTGAGGCCGACATTGGTATTGCGGGAGCACGCGGTGAAGGTCTGCTGTTCCGATACGGGCAAATGATCCGCAAAGTTCCAGAGGCGGATTTGCTGTCTGAACTGAAGAAAGAAATCGATGCGATTGTGTCCCATTATGAAGCCACCGGGGAAATTCCCGGCCGCAAGGCTCATCACGAGTCCATGCAGGGAGCGGCGATATCTGAAAGCTGAGTATTAAGAATCTCATAATTATACGGCTGCGGTCTCTTTCATTGCGGGAAGGGGCCGCGCTTTTTTTACGAGTACAGAAGCAAGCTTTAACGCAGAGCCTCCGCCTTGTTCCGGTATAAATCCTATCCCATGCGTTTAGCCATTAAGGAAACGGCTATACTACCTAGTAGTACCAATGAATGGGAGGATGACTTATGGAACTTAGCATATTGCTGATGGTCGTGCAGTTATTTTTCGCGCTGGTCATCGGCGTTTACTTTTGGAATCTGCTGCGGGGGCAAAAGACAAGCAAGACGGCGGTGGAGCGGGAGTCGCGTAAAGAACTGGAGAAGCTGCGGAAAATGCGGGCCATCTCGCTGACGAAGCCGCTGGCCGAGAAGACGCGTCCGGCTGCGATCAAGGATATCGTCGGGCAGAAGGATGGTCTGCGGGCCTTGAAAGCGGCGCTGTGCAGCGCCAATCCCCAGCACGTTATCATCTACGGCCCTCCCGGTGTTGGAAAGACGGCGGCTGCCCGCGTCGTGATGGAGGAAGCGAAAAAAAATCCGTTTTCTCCTTTCAAGGCGGACTCCAAGTTTACGGAAATCGATGCCACGGCGGCCCGTTTTGACGAACGGGGCATCGCTGATCCTCTGATTGGCTCCGTTCATGATCCCATCTACCAGGGAGCTGGAGCGATGGGCGTGGCGGGTGTGCCTCAACCTAAGCCGGGGGCGGTAACCAAGGCGCATGGAGGGATTTTATTTCTGGATGAAATTGGAGAACTGCATCCCATTCAGATGAATAAGCTGCTTAAAGTGCTGGAGGATCGTAAGGTTCTGCTGGAAAGCGCATATTATAACTCGGAGGACAGTAACACGCCGGCTTATATCCACGATATTTTCCAGAATGGCTTGCCCGCCGATTTCCGGCTGGTTGGCGCAACTACGCGCTCGCCTCAGGAAATCTCTCCTGCACTCCGTTCGCGCTGCATGGAAATCTATTTCCGGCCGCTGCTTCCGGAAGAAATTTCGCTCATCACCCGGGATGCGATTCAGAAAATCGGGTTAAAGCCAAGCCCCGAAGCCGTCTCTGTTGTCCAGAAGTATGCTACGAACGGACGCGAGGCGGTCAATATGGTTCAGCTCGCAGCAGGTCTTGCACTTACGGAACAAAGAGAAACCCTGAGCGCGGCCGATGTGGAATGGGTGGCGGGCAGCAGCCAGCTGCCGCTGCGTACCGAGCGCAAGATTCCTTCCGAGCCCCAAGTAGGGGTGGTGAACGGGCTGGCGGTCTGCGGTCCGGGAATGGGCATGCTGCTTGAGATCGAAGTCTCGGCAGCTCCTGCCGCGAATGGAGCCGGCAGATTGAACATTACCGGGGTCGTGGATGAAGAAGAAATCGACGGCGGCTCGCGTACGCTCCGCCGCAAGAGCATGGCAAAAGGCTCGGTTGAGAACGTCCTGACCGTTCTGCGCTCCATGAACCTTTCGCCCGACCGCTATGATCTGCATGTGAATTTTCCGGGAGGGACACCTATCGACGGGCCTTCCGCCGGGCTCGCAATGGCTGTTGCGATTGTGTCGGCAATCCGGGAGCTGCCGGTAGACAATACGGTAGCAATGACCGGGGAGATTGGCATTCACGGAAGGGTGAAGCCTGTCGGCGGCGTAGTCGCGAAGGTAGAGGCAGCTTTGCAGGCCGGCGCCACGACGGTGCTCGTACCTAAGGACAACTGGCAGTCGCTGTTCGCCGATTTGGCGCAGGTGCGTGTCATTCCCATTGAGACAGTGGAAGAGGCATTCCGCCTTCTATTCGGCGCCCATCTCGAAGATGTCCGGCTGTCCGCCGTTGCCGGAGACACTTTTGCAGCATCTCCGGCGCTGCTGAAGGCGGACGCTTCGGGAGAAAGCGCCAATCTGTAAAGCCGTGCCAATTGCCAAGCTGCCCGTCTGTTTCGGGATCGGCTTATGCAACTTCTGCGCCAACTGGCCGCCTTGTGTGCGGTCAGTTGGTGTTTTGATGGCGCTTTTGATAAAATAAAAAACAAAAGATATGACATACAAGAGAGCGATTGGAGGTTCGAAAGCGATGGTATCCAAACAGACAAAAGGTCGTCGTTTTCCTTTATTGCCGCTCAGGGGTCTCCTTGTGTACCCAAGCATGGTCCTTCATTTGGATGTGGGTCGCGAGAAGTCAGTTAAAGCGTTGGAAAAAGCGATGGTCGAAGATAATCTGATCCTCCTCTGTTCTCAATCGGAAGTCAATATTGAAGAGCCGGGTCAAGAAGATATTTTTCGGGTCGGTACAGTCGCGAATGTGCGGCAGATGCTGAAGCTCCCCAACGGCACGATCCGTGTGCTTGTAGAGGGCGTTGAACGGGCCGAGATCATTCACTATATGGATAATGAGGAATATTACGAGGTCATGGCGCGCGAGCTTCCCGAGCAGCCTGACGAAGATCCGGAAAGTGACGCGCTGATGCGCACTGTCCTGAACCAGTTCGAGCATTATATTACCTTATCCAAAAAGGTGACGCCGGAGACGCTCGCGGCAGTATCTGACATCGAGGAGCCCGGACGTCTCGCCGATGTCATTACAAGCCATCTTGTGCTGAAGATCAAGGATAAGCAGGAAATTCTGGAGACGATTGACGTACGCAAGCGTTTGGAGAAGCTGCTTGATATTCTGGGCAACGAGCGTGAGGTGCTGGAATTGGAACGCAAGATCAACCAGCGCGTCAAGAAGCAGATGGAAAAGACGCAGAAGGAATACTATCTGCGCGAGCAGATGAAGGCGATCCAGAAAGAGCTTGGCGACAAAGAAGGCCGGGCCGGCGAAGCCGAGGAACTGCGTGCCCAGGCAGAGGAGAAGGATCTGCCGGAACGGGTCAAAGAGAAGATTGACAAGGAAATTGACCGGCTTGAGAAAATGCCTGCGAGCTCCGCAGAAGGCGGGGTCATCCGCAATTACGTGGAAATGCTGCTCAGCCTTCCCTGGAATGAATTCACCGAGGATGATCTGGATATCGTCAAGGCGGAGCAAGTGCTCGACGAAGACCACTACGGGCTGGATAAGCCGAAAGAGCGGGTGCTGGAATATCTGGCCGTCCAGAAGCTTGTCAAAAAGCTGAAAGGCCCGATCCTCTGTCTTGTCGGCCCTCCGGGAGTCGGCAAAACTTCGCTGGCGCGGTCGATCGCGCGCTCCTTGAACCGCAAGTTCGTCCGCATTTCCCTCGGCGGCGTGCGGGATGAAGCGGAGATCCGCGGCCACCGCCGCACCTATGTCGGCGCGATGCCCGGACGGATCATCCAGGGCATGAAGACAGCGGGCTCGCTCAATCCCGTCTTTCTGCTTGATGAGATTGACAAGATGGCTTCCGATTTCCGCGGTGACCCTTCTGCGGCGCTGCTGGAGGTTCTGGACCCGGAACAGAACAATACGTTCAGCGATCACTTCGTGGAGATTCCGTTCGATCTGTCGAATGTAATGTTCGTGACGACGGCCAATGCCGTGCACAACATTCCCCGTCCGCTGCTTGACCGGATGGAGATGCTGTATATCCCGGGCTACACGGAGCTTGAGAAGCTGCAAATTGCAAGCCGTTACCTGCTGCCGAAGCAGAAGAAGAATCACGGTCTGGAAGATGGCCAACTGACGATTGAGGAAGGTACGCTGCTGTCTGTCATCCGCGAGTACACACGTGAATCCGGTGTCCGGAACCTGGAACAGCAGGTTGCCGCGCTGTGCCGGAAGGCGGCCAAGCAGATTGTGTCGGGAGAGAAGGAGAGTGTCAGCATCTCTCCCAGCGACATCAAGGATTACCTGGGAACGGCCAGATACCGTTACGGGATGGCGGAGCTGGAAGACCAAATCGGTACGGTAACCGGCTTGGCCTGGACAGAAGTGGGCGGAGATACGCTGCTGATTGAAGTAACGGTGGTTCCGGGGAGCGGCAAGCTGATATTGACCGGTCAACTGGGCGACGTTATGAAGGAGTCGGCGCAGGCCGCATTCAGCTATACGCGTTCAAAAGCAGAAGAGTTTGGCATCCCGTCCGATTTTTACGAAAAGAACGACATTCATATTCACATTCCCGAAGGAGCGATTCCGAAAGATGGGCCTTCGGCGGGCATTACGATCGCAACTGCACTCGTATCTGCTCTCACTAAGCGCCAAGTCTCGAAGGATGTTGCGATGACCGGAGAGATCACGCTGCGCGGGCGGGTGCTACCGATTGGCGGACTTAAGGAGAAATCGCTTGCCGCCCATCGCGCCGGCTACAAGAAAATCCTGCTCCCTAAAGATAACGAGCGGGATCTGAAGGAAATTCCCGAGAGCGTGAGGAATGACGTGGAATTTGTGCCCGTCTCTCATATGGATCAGGTGCTGCATCACGCACTTGTGGCCAAGATCGCGGATCAGGCTGTCCAAAGTTTGCAATAGGTTTTTAGAAAGGAAGTCAAATGAAAGTAACCAAAGCCGAGTTTGTCATCAGCGCCGTCGGCCCGAATCAATACCCTGAAGACGCCTTGCCGGAGATTGCTCTGGCAGGGCGCTCCAATGTGGGGAAGTCGTCCCTGATCAACCGAATGATTAGCCGCAAAAATCTGGCCCGCACCAGTTCCACCCCGGGCAAGACGCAGCACATGAACTATTACCGCATTAATGATACGATGTATTATGTCGATTTTCCCGGTTACGGTTACGCCAAAGTATCCAAGGTCCAACGGGCGGCCTGGGGCAAGATGGTGGAGAAGTATTTGGCCGAACGCGAGACGCTTAAGCTGGTGCTACTCGTGGTTGACCTGCGCCACCCTCCAACCGCAGACGATAGGATGATGCACGAATGGCTGAAACACTATGACATCCCGATGTGCGTCGTCGCAACCAAAGCAGATAAAATTCCCAAGACCCGTCTGCCAAGGCATATCAAGATTGTGAAAGAAACGCTCGGGATTCTTCCCGGCGAAAGCTTTATTCCGTTCTCTTCGGAGCTCGGTCTCGGAAGAGACGAGCTGTGGGCGTTGATTGAAAGTCAGATAGCTTCCGGAGAACAAGCTGAAGGGCTGGAATCGGACGCGGATAACTAATCCAATCCATTCAGAGCAATACAACTAGCAACCATTTCCTGGAGGGATTTGGTTGCTTTTTTTGTTGTGCAACAATCTAAAAATTTTAATAGAAAGGGCCGATAAGAATAATATGATAGATATCCATAGTCACATCCTGCCTTTTGCAGATGATGGCGCATCCGGTTGGGAAGATGCACTTGCCATGGCGCGGGATGCACATGAGGACGGTATTCAAACCGTGATCGCAACACCCCATCATGCCAACGGGCAATATTTGAATCCTGCGGACAACATCATGGATGGGGTAGCCAAAATGAATGAGAAGCTCTGTTTGGAGGGCATACCGCTGACAGTTCTTCCAGGCCAGGAAATTCGGGTTTACGCTAATCTGCTTGATGATCTGGAGAGGGGAGTGTTACTGCCATTAGCTTCCTCACGGTATATGTTGCTCGAAATGCCTTCATCTAGAGTGCCAAGTCGAATGGAAGAGCTATGCCATGAGCTGATCATTCAAGGTTATGTACCCGTTATTGCCCACCCGGAGCGTAATGCCGAGATAGCGGCTCATCCGGAGCGGCTTGAAAGGTTGGTAGGACTGGGAGCTGTTGGACAGTTGACGGCGCAGAGTCTGACGGGCGAATTCGGAGGCAAGCTGCAGAAGCTGTCATTAGAATTATGCCGCCGAAATACGATTCATGTATTGGCGTCTGATGCCCACAACGGAGATTCCAGGCCTTTTGGTCTATACCGTGCCTATCAGATGATTGACAAACAATTAGGGGGGGAGATTGCAGGTTATTTTCGCAAGAACGCGCAGAATATTGTCAGCAATATTCCGATAGAGCAGAGAATTGTTGAAAGCTCAGGAAAAAAACGTCATAATTTCTTCGGATTATTTCGAAAAAAAGACTAACCAAAATTTTCATATAATGATAGAATGAAATTCATGACTTTGTTAATTATTGCACAAATGGGTACATTGCACTGGGTTTTTCAAAATACTAATACATAAGAGGTGGATGAAAAGTGACATTGAAGAAGAAACTGGCCGTATCGACGCTTGCGGTAAGCATGGCTGCTGCATCCGTGGCGGGGCTTCCGCTTAGCGGCAAAGGATTGGCTCAACAATTGGGATTTGTTAACGTGGCTTCGGCTGCAACCACAGTAACTAATGCTGATGTGAAAGCGAAGCTTATTAAGCTTTTCGCTAACCTGCAACCCGCCGACTGGAGCAAGCTTGAAGCCTTCTACACTGAGGTTAACGGCCTTTCCCAGCCGAAATACGAGCAAATCTTTGCTCCGATTCTGGGTAAACTGCAGCTTAACGAGCCGCAAACGACAACTTCTTACAAGTTGTACCAAAGCGCTACTAGTGTGGTCTATGATGTTTACCAAGGTGATTTTGCCGCGATCGGCAGAATTCAGACGAATGCCGATTATGCGAAATTGCTTGATGATATTGCCGTAAAAGCCAAAGTGGATCATCTGAACACTAACGATTTCGTGGAGTTTTTCTTTGGAACCTCCGGCATTGAGGCTGAGCTCCGCACATTGCTGGCAGGCAAGACACAGAGCGAGCTGAATGCAATCATTAACGATCCTTCCTCTTCCGAAGCTATCTTCGAACAAGCCTATAACAATGTTCTAAACCCTACGACCGGTACCCAAAAGGCGACGACGGTAAGCCAGGCGGTTTATGGCCTTGGAATTACCTCGACAGATGTGAAATCTGCGCTCTATAACCTGAACGTTGCCCTTCCTTCCGCAAAACCGGCGGAACAAGTGCTCGCACAGGCTTATATCCGTGCATTTGGGCTCGGCATTGCTGACGGTACCAGCGGCGGAAACGGAGGCGGTTTCGGTGGAACAACCCCTCCTACTACACCATCTACCGATCTGAGCGTATTCGATGCCTCCAAGCTCGTTACCGTGATTAACGGCAAAGCGACAGTGGCTCTGGTTGACGCCGATGTGATCAAAGCGATCCAGGCGCTTGCCGCAGCCAAGGCGGGAACCACACTGACCCTGAACCTGGGTACGGTGAATGCAGCAACGGTAGAAGTTTCGCTCTCCAAAGCGATTATCGATGCGGCCAAAGCAAACGGCATTGTTAATATCGCGATTACCTTTAACGGCGTGACCATAACGATCCCGGTATCCCAGTTTGACGCAGCCGTGACACTGACCGTTACGAAAGCCGATCCTTCTGTGGCAACTTCCGTCACTTCGCTGAAGCTGGCATCCGATGTATATGAATTCGGCCTGACGGTTGGCGGCGTGTCCACAACAACATTCAAACAACCGATTACGATCAAGCTCCCGCTTAAAAATACTGACGGGCTGGATAAAGAACTGCTGTCCGTAACGAAGATTGTATACGGAAATCTCCAGTTCCAAGGCGGAGTACTTGACGGTGAGTTTATCGTTGAGCCTCGCGATACCTTCTCTTCCTACGTGGTTGTAGAGAACAAAGTATCCTTCAACGACATCGCTAGCGTACAAACGTGGGCGGGAAGACAAATTCAGGTTGTAGCGGCAAAAGGCGCGATTGAAGGTGTAGGCGCCGGCAAATTCTTCCCTAAGAATAACGTTACCCGCGCCGAGTTCGCGAAGATGCTCATCCGTGCGCTGAACTTGGAGAATAGCACGGCTGTAAGCAGCTTCGGCGACGTGAAGAAGACCGACTGGTTCGCGCAATATGTTGCAGTAGCGGCCGAGAAAGGAATCATTAACGGACGCAGTGCTTCCAAATTCGATCCGAACGCTACGATTACCCGCGCCGAAATGGCAACAATGATTTCCCGGGCACTCAAATCGGTTCACAATCTGAAGGACGGCGAAGCTTCCGCAACGGCACTCGGCGCCTTCTCCGACGCTGCTAAGATCAATCCTTCGCTTAAAGAGGGTGTTACCTTTGCAGCCAGCAAAGGCCTGATCATCGGCAATGCCGGCAAATTCAACCCAAATAACACAGCTACTCGGGCGGAAGCGGCAGTCATCATTTACCGTACAATCAACTTCAAATAAACAAATAAGTAAGTGACGTGCCTCCTCTCATGCAGGTGAGAGGAGGTTCTTTTAAGAACATTAACAATAATAAGCTGTGCGTTTAGAACAGGCCGTTTATTTCTACGAGAAACGGTTGTCGCTCTTTAAATAGAAGGGGCAGGCGTTTCTCGTAGAAGTAAGGCTTGAAATTCAAGAAAAGCTTGGAGGGAATTATCCGTGTTATCACAAGAATTGGATCTGCGCGACTATTTTCGGATTATCCGGAAAAGGTTGTGGCTGATCGTCGGAATTGTCATCATAGCGTGCGGAATTGCCGGAATATACAGCGTATATATCAAAAACCCAGTATATGAGGCTTCAACCAAGATTATTGTCAATCAGACACCTAACCAAACGGCGTCAGCTCAACTGGATCTTAATCAAATCAACACGAATATCCAATTGATTAACACGTATAAGGAAATCATTAAGACTCCGGCTATTTTAGATATGGTGGTCAGCCAGTATCCAAAATTCAACCTGACGACTGATGAGCTGATGCAAAAAGTTAATGTCAGTTCCGTTAACAACACACAGGTCATGACGCTGAGCGTTCGTGATAATTCTTATCAACAAGCTGCGGAAATCGTTAATGCCATCTCGCTTATTTTCAAGCAGGAAATTCCAAATCTGTTCAGTGTGCAGAATGTGTCCATCCTTAACGAAGCAAAAGTCAATCCGCCGCAAGCTCCTGAACCGGTAGCACCCAATGTACTGCTGAACCTTGCTATCGCTTTTGTAGTATCTCTGATGATTGGCCTGGGGATTGCCTTCCTGTTGGAATATCTGGATGATACCTTAAAGACTGAAGCAGAAATCGAGCAAATACTTGGGCTGCCAACTTTGGCCATGATCACGAGAGTCGGGCCGGAGGAAGCGAAAGCCGGAGAACAGGTCGCCGCTTTGCAATCCAGAAAGACGGGAGAGCTTGAACATGTCACAGTTGCAAAATAAACAACGTCATCTGATCACCGTCACCAATCCGCGCTCAACAGTTTCGGAAGCATTCCGCGCCCTGCGCACAAATATTGATTTCTCCTCTATAGACGAGAAAATTCAGGTCATTATGGTTACATCCTCGGGTCCGGAAGAGGGGAAGTCGACAGTTACGGGCAATCTTGCTGTTGCTTACGCTCAGGCTGACAAGAAGGTTGTGCTGATCGATGCGGATCTCCGCAAACCGACGGGGCACCGCACCTTTTCGCTCAGTAACCGGTTCGGCTTGTCTTCGTTGCTGTCCCAGCAGGCGAATCTGGATGAAGTCATTCAGGTTTCGGGAGTTCCAAATTTGTCGATCATTACATCGGGTCCGATACCGCCCAATCCTGCCGAAATGATTGCATCCAACCGGATGAGCGCAACCCTGCAAGAGCTAAGACAACGTTTCGATATTATCCTTATAGACACCCCGCCGCTGCTCGCCGTCACGGACGCTCAAATTATGTCTTCCAAGAGTGACGGGGTCATCATGGTGGTCAGTTACGGAAAAGTTAAACGCGATATTGCAGTTAAGGCCAAAGCAAGCCTAGACCGGGTCGGAGCCCGGATGCTCGGCGTGGTCATGAACAATGTGAAGCGCAAAGCCAGTGAAGGCTCCTATTACTATTATTACGGCAATTAACAACAAATTAAACAGACCCTGATTTTCACTATTGTATTTGGGAAATCATCAATTAGATTGTACCGATGGTGCCAGTTGCAAAAGAGCTATCGTCTAACCAAGGATAACGGAGGTTTACAATGTTCAATAAGAGATGGAAAAGAGTTATGGCCTGGATATTATCCGTCATCATTGTATTAGTCGTGGGCGGCGCATTTGCGGCGAATTATGCGGTAGACAAGCTGATGAGTTCCATGGCAGGAGGCCTTGAAGTACAGAACACTGAAGATAGCGGCGAACTTGAGTCTTCAGCTGTACCGAATTCACAGACAGTTGCGGACAATTCAATAGTCGCTGATTCGGAGAATGTCAAACCGCAAGGGACTACCTCAAAAACTGGCGTTAACGCCGTATCCAAGACCGCTGTCAATGAACAACAGCCTTCGTCATCAGTTTCCCCTAAGCCGGAATCGCTAACCGATTATACTCCTCAGGTATCAGCTGATAAGGTGAGTAAGATTAACGAGAATGTCAGTATCAAGGATAAGACCGACGTTATCTCCATTGTCATGGGAGAGCTTAGTATAACCGATGTCAAACGGCTTCAGGAGTTGGCGCAGGGTGGTTTAACTCTTGATGAGAAGAAGAAGGCAAAAGATATCATTATAGGTAAAGTCACCGAGAAGCAGTACAATGAACTCAGCCAGATCGCCAAAAAATATGGCCTAAGTGAAGGTAAATCGTACAGCCAGATATTAGCAGAAGAGAAAGGAAGCAAGTAATTATGAGCAGACTAAGATACTCCGTTGCTTTACTGTGGCTGGCGTTACTGATTAGCATTGCTCCTCTACAGGTCGCGGCTGCTTCCACCGTCATTAAGGCGCAGGCCCTGCAGGTAACGATGTCGTTTGATGGGGTCAGAATGCAGCCTCCTGCCGGACAATATGTTTTTATCTACAACAATTCCACGTATGTTCCGCTCCGCTTCATCACCTATGCGCTGAAGAAAAGCGTTAGCTGGGATGCCAAGAATGTGAAAGTTACGGTTGCCGAACCCGACAGCCGGGAGATGACTACGATTAAAGAGTATTTGCTGAATGCATCCAATCGGGAAACAACTACTAACGCCTCCAAGACGATTGCTTTGACCAAGGTGAATGCAAGCTACGCATTTAAGGGGTCGGTTAAGAAAATCCCTCAGGGTCTTTCCAGTTATCTGCAGAACGGCACTTTGTACGTCCCACTTCGCTTTCTGTCGGAATCTACGGGAACAACCATAAATTGGAATCAGAAGGCCAAGACAATCACGGCATTATCCGATGCATATCGGTTACAGCAGCTTGAGTCATCTCAAGGAAAAGAAGATGATTCATATCACACAATTCCGTCAGATCAAACGGCTTCCGAACAGAAACAGACTACCCAGCCTTCAGAAGCTCTAGGCGGTACTACCGCGAACAAACCTTCTTACGAAGAGATAACCGGTGAAACGGAAGACAAGTTGACTGCACTGCAATCTCAGGCGAAATCTGTAATGATAAGCCTGGCGGCGGAATACCTAAATGCCAAGGATAATGAGACAAAGGCTAAAATATTGTCCAAGGGTGAGCAGCAGCTGAATTCTTTTACTTCATCGTTCAATAGTATAGTTTCCTCAGCGGAATCCAGGCTAAAAGCGTACGGTTATGATACGGCAATTATCGACGAATATCGCAGCGAATTTGAATCCCAGGTCCAAAGCGGGCTTGCGCTCGTTAGGGGTATGGAAGGATAATGACCTATTATTACGGCACTGGATAAGATTGTGAGAGTATGTTCGGGAATATTTACATTTATCTATGTGCTCTAAGTGGCCTCAATTCTTCTTGCCTTGTCGTAATATTTCACTACTTATTATGAATATTGTAGGAGAGAGAAGAATGATAGTTAAACAAATAGAGAAAGACTGTTATGATGAGTATGCAGTTGCAACAGATATTACATATCTTCCGATTCGGAGCAAACAGCTTTGGTTTTATAGGTATGTCAAGGCCTTGCTTGACATACCTATGTCATTGATGTGCCTCATAATAACCATTCCAATTATGTTGGTAGCCATTATAGCAATAAAGTTAGAAAGTCATGGACCTGTGTTTTATATGCAAGAAAGAGTTGGTCTGAATGGAATGATCTTCAGAGTATTCAAACTTCGATCAATGAGAATAGATTCTGAGAAGCACGGTGTTCAATGGGCAACAAAAAATGATTCAAGGGTGACGAAGGTAGGATCTTTCATTCGGAAGACAAGAATTGATGAAATTCCTCAATTTATCAATGTACTCAAAGGAGATATGAATCTTATTGGTCCCAGGCCAGAACGTCCCATGTTTACTGCTCAATTCAATGAAGAAATTCCAGGATTCATTCAACGTTTGCAAGTAAAGCCAGGAATAACCGGATGGGCTCAAGTTAATGGCGGATATGATATTACACCAAAAGAGAAGCTGGATTTAGATCTGTATTATATTCAAAACTCATCATTCAGTTTGGATATGAAAATCCTGCTCAAAACGATAAAGGTTGTATTCACTGGAGAAGGGGCAAGATAATATTTCCATCTGATAGAGGGAGATAGGAGAAAGTACTGATAATTAGGGAAGCGGGACTTATTGGTTCTGATGCAGTTGAGCAACTAGTAGAAGAAGGTTCACCAAGTTTTGTGATTGATAATTTGTCCACAGGAAAGTGAGAGAAGCATAGGATAATTTGCTTAGCTTGGTGAAGTTCAACTGTTATGATATTAAGGTGGGGGAGACTATTAAGACATTCTCTCCTGTTTCTATTACCATGATAAGCGATGATCATAAAATAACGAAAGAGATAAGATTATGATGGATAATATAATTAGTATTATTATGCCAACTTATAATTGTGAAAAGTATGTGGAGGAGGCAATTTATTCTGTCCTGGCCCAAACTTATCAAAATTATGAGTTGATTGTAATTGATGATGGATCAACTGATAAAACTGTGGATAAGATAAACATTCTTATGAAAACTGACCAAAGAATTAAGTTGTATATAAATGAAAAAAATCAGGGTGTAGCAGCAACAAGAAATAAAGGAGTGGCTTTGGCTAGTGGTATCTGGATTGCTTTTCTTGATAGTGACGATCGCTGGAAAGATGAGAAACTTGAAAAGCAATTTAACCATGCTTATGATACAAAGGGCAACTTCCTATTTACGGGTTCTTCATTTATTGACGAGAATAGTGAGCCATACAGGGGAGTGCTTGAAGTCCCTGAAAAGGTCACATATAAAGAATTACTAAAACAAAATATTATATCTTGTTCATCAGTTCTAATAAAAAAAATATATATTGAAAAATATAGAATGGAAAATGACGATACACATGAAGATTTTGGTTCGTGGCTCCGAATTCTAAAAGAAGAGGAAATGTTTGCTTATGGATTAAATCAACCTTTACTAGTGTATAGAATTTCCAAAAATTCAAAATCTGGAAATAAACTTAAATCATTAAAAATGTCGTACAAGACTTATCGATATGTTGGGTTAGACATTATGAAATCCACTTACTTCATGTGCTGGTATGTATTTCGAAGTATTAGAAAGTACAGAAATATAAAGAAACGTTTTGGATAAATATATAATAAATTTTTTTGTATTACTGCAATTATTTTCACGAGTAAAGTAGGAGAAGAGCGAATGTAAGGGGTTAAGGAACAAGATTAATCTGTTTTCTTAACGGATGATGTGGGGCTAACATCCAAAGAAGGAGTATCTATGAAAACCCTTAGAGTTTTACAAGTTGGAATGACACCAAATCCTGGTGGTATTGAAAGCTTTATTATGAACTATTATAGGAATATGGATCTTAATAAAATTCAGTTTGACTTTGTTAATATGTATGGAGATATTGCCTACCAAGACGAGATAATAAAACTTGGTGGAAGGATTTATAAGATTCCTTTTTTTAAAAAACATCCACTGAAAAATTATAAAGAAATGCAACAACTTATAAAAGAGCAAAAATACAAAATAGTACATGTAAATATGTTATCAGCCGCTTATGATTTACCGTTAATAGCTGCAGAGAAAAATGGGGCGAATTGTATAATAGCGCATTCACACAACTCTTTTTCACCCCCAGGAATTATTAGGAAGAGCATGGATTTGGTTAATAAATCAAGGATGCTAAAATATGCGACTCATCTTTTTGCTTGTTCAGAACAGGCTGGAAAATGGATGTTTAAAGAGAATAAGTCAAAAAAACCTGTACATATTCTAAATAATGCTATTGACTCAACTAAGTTTAGTTACAGTCCAGAAACAAGAGTTGAAGTTAGGTTGAAATATAACCTTCATGAAAAACTTGTAATTGGACATGTAGGGAGATATCAATACCAAAAAAACCATACTTTTCTCATAGATGTTTTCTATGAGATTTACAAAAGAAATTCAAAAGCAGTGTTATTACTTATTGGTGAGGGAGAACTTAAAGAAAAAATAACAGAAAAAGTTAAAAGTTTAGGGATTGAGAATGCAGTTAGATTCCTTGGGATTCGTTCAGATATAAATGATTTAATGCAGGCAATGGATGTTTTTTTGTTCCCCTCTCTCTTTGAAGGATTAGGTATTGCAGCTATAGAAGCACAGGCAGTAGGTTTACCCTGCTTTCTTTCGGATTCCATACCTAAAGAGGTTAATATCACCGGTTTAGTGAAATATATCAGTCTTAAAAGTACTGCTGAAACATGGGCTATTACTATTTTAGAGTCTATGGATTATTTTAAAAGAACTGATGTCTCAGATAGAATCGCTGAGAACGGGTATGATATTAAACAAATGAGTTGTTGGTTAGAGAACTTTTATTTATTGCACGGAAGCAAATAAAATACTAACAGAAGTATAATCTCAATTGTAGTGAGGTAAAAGGTGTGAAAATTCTTCATGTTGCTTGGCTTGACAATAACAAATCTAATGGAGTTTCTGTTGTAGTTCCTAATCATATTAAATATCAGAGTGCTTTAGTTCAAGTAGCATTGCTTAATACTTCAAATATTTCTCTCGATATTCCTGAGGAAGAAATTAATTATCCAATTTTTTCGCTAGGGGATTGTCCTCAAGGAAATATTGGTTTACTGCCATCTCCATTTAATGATCCCGATATTGTAATTTTTCATGGTGTATATTTTTATTATTATTATAAAACGATGGGCTTTTTGCTTAATATGAAGATTCCATATATAGTTATACCTCATGGAAGTTTAACGAGTTTCGCTCAGGAAAAGAAAAAATGGAAGAAAAAAATAGGGAATATACTTGTCTTTAATAAATTTATTAATAACTCTAGATGTATTCAATTCCTAACACAAGAAGAAAAAATATCATCTAATTGGGAGGGAGAATCGTTCATCTGTGGCAATGGTATGTCTTCTCGCACTTGTATAGTCGATAAGAAAAAAAATTCAGACTTTTTTCACTTCACATATATAGGAAGATTAGCTCTTTTTCAGAAAGGACTGGATATCCTATTAGAAGCATGTTATTCCATTTCTGATGAAATGAGAGGCAAGAAAATAAAGTTAAATATATATGGTCCTGATGATCAAGGTGATAAGAAGAAGGTTTTACATCTAATAGAAAAATATAAAATACAAGATATTGTCTGCTTATCAAATCCCGTATATGGAAAAGAAAAAGAAAAAATACTTCAAAACTCAGATGTTTTTGTTTTAACTTCTCGCTTTGAAGGGCAACCACTTTCAGTTATAGAGGCACTACTCATGGGGATTCCAGTATTGTTAACGCCTGGAACCAATATTGCTAATGAAGTTGTTTCCAATAACTGTGGATGGTGTGCGGAACTCTCGGTAAAAGATGTCGCAGATAAAATCCTTGAGATATTTAATTTAAAAAAACAAATAGCTCAATATTCATTGAATGCATCCAAATACGCTGAAAAAAACTATTCTTGGGAGGAGATCGCCAAAAAAACGGTGAGCGGTTATAAAAAACTGTTGAGATAAATCTCTTCTAGAAAGGTTAGCCAACTATGACCATTTTTCTAATGATAATTTTGTTAATACTATTAGAGGCATTTGTACTCTTTAATATTAAAACAGGTAAGAAAAATGCGAAAAAAATTTTTGTATTATTATCATTTACTCAATTATTTATCATTTCCGCTTTCAGAGGAGTAAATATTGGAGTAGATACAAAAACTTATATTTCTTACTTCTATAATATTAGATTTATAGATTTTACAAATTTAAAAAATATACCTTTAGAAAAAGGTTATGTTCTTTTAAATTATTTTTTGCATTTTTTCTCTCACAGTGGAATGATTTTGCTGATAGTTGTAAGTTTTATAACCATTGGTTTAATTATGGCTTTTATTTATAAGCACTCTCAAATAATTTGGCTGAGTGTTTATCTTTTTATAACTCTAATGTATTTTTATAGTTCAATGAATATCATGAGGCAATATTTAGCGATTTCCATACTATTATTTGGTATAACTTATGTTAGGAAACAAAAATTTATTCCCTTTCTTGTAACAGTGATCTTGGCATCATTATTTCATTTTACTTCAATTGTTTTTATAATTGTTTATTTATTTCCTAGAATTAAGTTTAATTACAAAAATATAATATTCACTTTTGTTTTAGGAATAGGGATCTTTTTCTTCTTAGAACCTATTTTATTTTTTTTGATAAAGACTTTTCCTCAATACTCGGGATATATTTCATATTTTGAAAGTAACAAAATTGGTAGTATCCTAAATTTTCTTATGATTTTTATAGTCTTTATGTTTAGTTTGATTTTTTTAAAAAGAAAAAAAATTAATATTTCTGTCGATAATAATGGAAATTTTGGTATATCAAATGAAAATGTAAACGAAGGAGCAGCAATTTATACTAGTGAGGATAAATTGTTAATATATATAATACTTACAGCGGTTATAATTTCCTTGTTATCAATAAGAATGAGTATATTAGGTAGAGTGACTGATTATTTTTCTATCTTTCTCATTATCTATATTCCGAATTTTATTATGAAAATAAAATATGGGAAATTAAGAAGCTTGGTAGTGCTAGCTATCATGTTAAGTTCTATGCTTTATAATCTTATTATTTTCTTGTATAAACCTGAATGGTATGGTGTTACACCTTATTCATTTTGGTGAAAATGAAAGTTGACTGTACTAAATAGGGCTTGCTTAACAACAAATTGGTGCGTGTGGCCCTCGGCTCGCTCTTGATTCAAGGAAGGCTTAGGCTTAAGTGAACGGGAGACCCCCTGCAGATCATGGAAAACTCTTATCTCCAGTACTTTCTTTGCTATGACGGCTACGTAGATGATGACAAAGATGCGACGATCCCAGTGTGGGAAACTGACTATGGAAATCGGCGATGACGATGTGCTAACGATTCTGCAAGTGAAGGAAGGGAAGCAGGTCTTACATATGTTGCCCTGTTGAAAACGGAAACCCGCCGGGGCACCATGATGCTGGATGCCCCCTGTGACGCCTGCCAACATCAAGTTACCCGACGGGCCTGAACCTGCTGAATCATACCCGTGAAATTCTGGAGGAAATCATCGACAAGCTGTACCAGAGGTCTTTTTACAGCAATTCACGACAATGGGACTTGTTCAGCTAGCTCTAAATAAGATATGAACTAAGAAACTGAGGTGATAAAATTGAATACTCCTTTAGTAAGTGTTGTAATCCCTACTTTTGAACGAACTTTTTTTCTAAATAGGGCCATAGATAGTGTGTTAAAACAAGATTACGAATATATTGAGATTATTGTAGTTGTTGATGGAAAGTCGGTTGAAACAAAACAGTTAATAAAAGAAAAAAATAAAGATCTTAAGGTTAACATAAAACTAATCGAAACAATAGAAAAAGTAGGAGGTAGTGAGGCAAGAAATATAGGAGCACAAAATGCAAAAGGCAGTTACATTGCCCTTTTGGATGATGATGATGAATGGTATAGCGATAAAATATCGAGTCAAATTGATCTCATCAATTACAGAAAGTTAACTCCAGATGATAAATTCATTTGTTTTACATCAATCTATACATATAAGAATACTAATCAAAAGAAATTCAGAAAATTACCCTTAATTGACTATGAATATACTGAAAAGAAAAGACTCGCAAATTATTTATTTGAACCTAAGGGTATATTTGTGGAAGGTTATATTCAAACATCTTCAATAATGGTGCCCAAAAAACTAATATTAAGAATCCCTTTTACTAAAGGGCTAATTAAACACCAAGATTGGGATTGGTTACTCAAATTAGATAAGGAGAAGGGATTAAAAGTAGTCCATGTTAGAGATCCCAAAGTGATTTTTCATTCTGATGCTCCTAAAAATAAAAGAGTTGGCTTGTCCAATCAATGGCGCTTTAGTGAAAAATGGTTAGAGTTATCACGTAATTGCTTTAGTAACAGTGCGTATGAAAGTTTTTTGCTTAGTACAGTAATATTACAAATTAGAAGCGATGAATCACTTAGTAGTTCAGAAAAAAGATATGAAATTCAAAGGCGTTTAAAAAAACTAAATTGGCTTACCTATTTCAAGCCATTTACTTGGAAAATATTAACTCGCCTTTTACTTGATATATAAACCACACCTTTATAAATTATTGACACATCGAATGGGTAAATAATTATTCCAAGAACAAGTGGTAGCAAAGATGAACACATCAAATCGAACAGTTAAATGAAGCGATGAATATTAGTGTGTTTTATGTAGTCGAAATTTTAACTAATATAAAACCTGATAATCCATATTTTTCAAACTACAAAGGATAATCGAACCTATGAATGAGAACGAAATATCTATAAAGAAAGCCGCAACAATCAATTTTATTGCAAAATATATCAATGTAGTAATTCAAATTCTTTATTCAGCTATTTTGGCTAGAATATTAACTCCTGCTGACTTTGGCATTGTAGTAGTCATAACGGTGTTTACAACTTTTTTTATGCTTCTTGCCGACATGGGTATTGGTCCAGCAGTAATACAAAACAAGAAGATTAATGAAAATGACACAAATAATATTTTTACATTTACTGTTTATTTAGGAATTGTAGTAGCTGCCCTGTTTATGCTGTTTTCCATACCATTGTCTGCATTTTATGATAATGAAGTCTATGTCCCCATTGGAGTATTGTTGTCCATATCCTTATTTTTCAATACTCTAAATATTGTTCCAAACGCTTTACTTTTAAAAAAAAAGCAATTTAAGACTCTTGGAGTGCGTCTTATCGTTATAACAATTATAAGCGCGATACCTACAATTATTCTAGCTCAGTTGGGATTCCGATATTATGCGATTGTATTTTATTCCATACTATCGTCTTTATTTACATTTATTTGGAATTATATTACAGTTCAACTGAGATTTAAGTTAACATTTGAAATGCACAGTATTATTAAAATTAGGAATTTTTCGCTGTATCAATTTGCTTTTAATTTTGTGAATTATTTTTCTAGGAATTTAGATAATCTGTTAATAGGAAAATTCATCGGAAATGCCGCACTGGGATATTATGATAAATCCTATAGATTAATGCTTATGCCAGTACAGAACTTAACCCACGTTATCACGCCAATTTTACATCCTATCCTATCTAATCACCAAGAAGACAAAGCCTACATATTTACACGGTATATGAAAGTGGTAAAGATTCTTTCACTGCTGGGAGTGTTTATTACGGTATACTGTTTTTTTTCAGCGGAAGAAATTATTTTTTTAATGTTCGGTGATCAATGGGGAAGTGCTGTTCCTAGTTTCAGAATTCTAGCACTATCCGTTTGGGCACAGATGGTTACGTCTAGCTCGGGTGCCATTTTTCAAAGTTTGGGTAATACAAGATTAATGTTTATTACTGGAATATATACATCAATTATTTCGGTTATCGCAGAATTAATAGGGGTTAGTTTTCAAAACATAACTATTGTTGCAGCTTGTGTTGCGATAGCATTTAATCTGCATTTTTTTATAGTTTATCATATACTCATTAAACGAGGATTTGAGTATAGACGCAGAGAATTTTTTGCTAAATTTATTCCGGATATCGTTGTATTTATCATTACTTTTATGGGACTGCATTTTGTTTCATCCCTAATAAATGTAGACAATCTGCTATTATCTGCATTATTTAAAGGTGTTGCAGGTGGTACTATTTATGTAATAGGTCTTCTATTAACTAAACAGTACAAGGTATTTTTGTTTTTGATAAACAGAAAAATTACTAAAGGTAGTCGGTAGGGATAAGTTCTAGCCGACTCCTACATTCTTTAGATTTGAATTCATTTGGCGACTTTTTAATAAATAAATTTGCTGCAACATATAAAGGAGAGCTTATGAAAACAATTGTTTCACTGACCACAATTCATAGTCGCTTGTTCATAGTGAAGTATACGCTAGATTCACTTTTAGGGCAGGACTATAAACCGGATTTAATCGTTTTCAATATCTCTCATGATCCATATTTATTAGACAAAGGAATTGGTGAAATTCCTGATTGGCTTAGAGACAAGAGATTTGAAGATATACAGGTAAACTGGGTTCCAAACGATGGACCTTATCGGAAATTACTCCCAGTAATCCCTTTAGCCACAGATGAAGATTTAATTGTAACAGCAGATGACGATCAAATCTATGCACCGAATTGGTTAAGTGGTTTAGTAGCAGAAGCTCGTGTCAACCCCAACAGTATCATTTGTGGAAGAGCAAGAAGACCCTCAAAAAATATTTTTGGTCGGTACCAATCCTATGACAACTGGCCTTTAGTGGTGTCAAGCTGCACCTCGATAGATTTACTTCCAACGGGTAATTGTGGAATTGTGTATCGCAAAAATTTACTTGATCTTGACTTTATATTTGATGAAAAATATCGTAATTTAGCACCGACAACTGATGATTTATGGTTTCGAGAGGCAAGTTATCGTCTTGGAGTAAAGGTCACAGTGGTCTCGGGAGTAGCAAACTCGCAGGCAAGTATAGAAGCTCCGCAAGGGGGGGCGCTTAGCGATCAAAACACGAGTTTTAGAGTTCTTCAGAAAGCAAAAGGCATATTAAAATTAGCTAGTCGTGTACTTCGTATTCTAAAAGCTTATTTAGGCATCACTTTAAATAAAAATGACGAAGCATTTAAGAAGATTAAAGGTTATAGCGATTCAGGTAAGATTAAGTCCGTTCTTGAGAATTAATAAAATCCATAATTTATGTGATTATGGGTCTGTTAAGATGTTCGATATGATGTCGGGGATTATTTTGTTTTGTAAAGGAAACCCTTGACTTCACCTCACAAAGAAAAGATATTATAGACGATGTCTGGAAAGTTTTAGAGCAAGGTATTTGAAAAAGAAGCGTTATTGGAAGAGTAAGACTTAATCAGAAGCAAGGATGTGATTTGAGAAATGAAAATTACCATAGCAGGAACAGGCTATGTGGGGTTATCCAACGCGGTATTATTAGCACAGCATAATGAAGTTATTGCGTTAGATATTATTCAAGAAAAAGTAGACATGATCAATAATAGAAGATCTCCGATCATCGATAATGAGATTGAGGAGTTTTTTGCCACAAAAGAACTAAACTTAACTGCAACTACAGACAATTATAAAGCTTTCAAAAATGCTGAATATGTCATTATCTCGACACCAACCAACTATGATCCCGATAAGAATTATTTTAATACAAGAACTGTTGAAGCTGTTATAGCTAATGTACTGTCCATTAATCCTGATGCAGTGATGGTGATCAAATCAACCGTTCCGGTTGGTTATACAGAGAAAGTAAAAGAGAAGTTTGAAACTGAGAACATTATCTTCTCTCCAGAATTTTTAAGAGAAGGTAAGGCATTATATGATAACTTGTACCCATCACGAATTATTGTAGGTGAACAGTCAGAAAGAGCTAAGAAATTTGCTGATCTGTTAGTAGAAGGTTCTCTAAAAGAAAACATTGATGTGCTATTTACCAACTCAACTGAAGCTGAAGCGATAAAGCTTTTTGCTAACACTTACTTAGCCATGAGAGTCGCATTTTTTAATGAACTAGATACTTATTCTGAAGTTAGAGGGTTAGATGCGAAGCAAATTATCGAAGGTGTAAGTCTCGATCCCCGAATAGGTGACCATTACAATAATCCTTCTTTTGGATATGGTGGATACTGCTTACCTAAAGACACAAAACAGCTACTAGCTAACTATAATGATGTTCCTAATAATATCATGGCAGCAATTGTTGATTCGAATAGAACAAGGAAAGATCATATCGCTGATAGCATCTTGGCCAAGAAACCTAAAACCGTAGGGATCTATAGATTAACAATGAAAATGGATTCTGATAACTTTAGACAGTCTTCCATTCAAGGGGTTATGAAGCGCATCAAGGCAAAGGGTGTTGAGGTAGTTATTTACGAGCCATCCCTCACTGAGAGTGAATTCTATAATTCTAGAGTTATCAATGATTTCGATGAATTTAAGAAGATTTCAGACGTGATCGTGGCAAATAGACTATCAGATGATATTAAAGACGTTTTGGACAAGGTGTATTCGAGAGATTTGTTTAGCAGGGATTAAGATAGGTCCTGGACACGATAAACGTTATACAGTTGATCCTCAAAAACTGGAGTAGTTGAGGTGAAAGCCGACCTTCGTCTTTGAGACAGGTATTGCCCAACGATTCAGTGGTATATCTATAACACGAAGTGATATGAACGAATTCTCAAGAGGCGAATAATGCGAGGTTTAATATGAAAAACACAAGGAAGAAGACACTGAAACTGAGCAAGCTGGCGTGTTTTTTCGCTCTACTTGTCCTTATCGCCATCCTTACCGCGGGTCGCTTTCTAACTGTTTTAGAATCTCCGAAGAAGGCTGACGTGATCATCGTTTTAAGCGGAGGTGCAGGACGGGTTGAGAAAGCAGTAGAATTGTATAAAGCCGGTTATGCCCCTTGCCTGATTCTATCCAACTTTCGGGAGACAGCAAACTCCTCTAGAAATATGCTTCAAACCGCCCTTGCTCTCGGCATTCCGCAGGATGTTATTCTCAATGAAGGCGGAGCTTTGAGCACATATGACAATGCTAAATTCACTTTACCCATAATGAAGAATCAAGGCTTCACTTCGGCGATTGTGGTTTCTTCCGATTTTCACATGCGGCGGGTGAAGTTTATTTTCGACTCTGTTTACAAGAAGTCTGATATTGAATTGACCTATGTAGGCTCTGCTTCAGAATATAACGCCAAGCGATGGTGGAGCGACCCGTTCAATAGAGAGATCACTTTCACCGAGTATACCAAAATGATTGGCAACTTCTTCGGCTACAATGGACCGGAAGCGAAGAAAGGCCTTGATCGGATCAAGGGCTGGTTCCGCTAATTTTGGCCAAGTAGCATTTCAAGGAACATGTATACTTCGCTCCCAATAGCCCGTCCGTCACAACTAGATGCTGATCCATTGGTTCTACCTCCAGCCTATCCCTACACAACCTCCCCATCCGACTTTTTTGCTTCTTCTCTCCTTAACAACCGCCGTGGCTTCTTCCCAAACTTAATCCAAACGCGGTCCTCGTCGTCGCGGAAGAAGCTAATGCGGAACAATTTTAGGGGGGTCCAGATTTCCTTGAAATAGTAATTGGGCATAATCACATTTCTCCTTACGAATTACTGGGTTATTTCTAATAATAAACTAGTTCTAAAGCAATGTGTGTCGGATTTTGACTCGGGAACCAACAAACATAGGTGTTTTTTCTCGAAGGTAATCTGTAGAATGTGTAATGTTTATATTTGTTTAGTTATATTTAGAAATTCTCACCTTAATTTAGCGGATGTGAATCCGAGTTCTTGCGTGTTTGCGAAATATTTATTAAAACCTTCTGTTAAATCCTTGCCCCATTCTCCTCCCTAAATTATAATAATTCTAATTTCAAAAAGTATTCATAAAATACGTAAGAAGCGTCAGCTCGGTGTGATATACTTTATATAGTGTGTAGCGAATGTGTGAAATTGAAAGTCGCGATTTGTTAGGACTGAACATGCAAATGCTAATATACAGCAACGAATTAAGACTAGGATGGTGAACTTATAGATGCACATCGTCGCCGTTGGCTTGAACTACCGTACAGCGCCTGTCGAGGTGAGAGAGCAGTTCGCTTTTGCGGAGAAGGATCTGCCGGCAGCGCTTCATCAGCTGATGCGGACGAAGAGCGTGCTGGAGGGGGTCATCGTCGCCACCTGCAACCGTACGGAAATTTACGTGGTTGTGGATCGCCATCATATGTGCGGACATTTTATCCGCAGCTTCATAGAGCAGTGGTTCGGCCTCAAGAACGAGCAATTTACACAGCATATGTATAAATATGAGGATGAGCAGGCTGTCCAGCATCTGTTCCGGGTGACCTGTGGGCTGGATTCCATGGTAATCGGCGAGACGCAGATTCTGGGTCAGGTTCGCAGCGCCTTTTTGACCGCTCAGAGTGAGGGCGCGACGGGAACGTGGTTCAACCGGCTGTTCAAGCAGGCGATAACCGTGGGCAAGCGGGCGCACAGTGAGACGTCGATCGGCGAGAGCGCGGTATCCGTCAGCTACGCGGCGGTTGAGCTGGGCAAGCGTATCTTCGGCATGTTCACCGGCAAAAAAGTGCTGATCCTCGGCGCGGGCAAAATGAGCGAGCTGACGGTCAAGCATCTGTACGCGAGCGGCGCTGCGGAAGTGATTGTTGCGAACCGAACTCTTGCGCGCGCCGCGGAGCTGGCGGAGAAGTTTGCGGGCCGTCCATGCACGCTGGAAGAAGCGGCCTCGCGTCTGCACGAGTTCGATATCGTGATCAGCTCGACGGGGGCGGAAGGCTATGTTCTGACAGCGGACAGAATCATGGAAAGCATGAAGAATCGGCAGTCCCGTCCTCTTTTCATGATTGACATAGCGGTTCCGCGCGACATTGATCCGTCAGCGTCCGAGCTTCCGAATGTGTTTCTGTATGATATTGACGATTTGGAGGGCATCGTGGAGAGCAATATGGAGATGCGGCGAGGCGAAGCCGCGAAGATCGAAGGGATGATTGCGGAGGAGAGCGACAATTTTCAGCAGTGGCTTAAGACGCTGGGCGTGCAGCCGGTCATCCGTGCGCTTCAGGAGAAATCGAGCGCCATTCATGAGGAAACGCTGGAGAGCTTGTTCAACAAGCTGCCCGAGCTGGATGAGCATCAGCGCAAGATTATCCGCCGGCTGACCAAGAGCATTGTGAACCAGTTGATGCATGATCCGATTAATGTAATCAAAGAAATGTCCGGCGAGAAGAACGGAAACGCAGCGCTTGACTTTTTTACGAAGATCTTTGCACTAGAGGATCGGCTTGAGCCCGAATCGGAGAACGGGAGCGTCGCTCCCGAGAGAAACCGCAAACCGGCGGACACGCTGCCCGGGAGCGGAAATGCCGCTCTGCCGAAGACTGCTTTTGCTCCGGCGAGCCCCTAAAGGAGGATAGCGGCATGCGTTACCTGAATGGAATATATGACGCAGCCCTGCTGCTGTATGCCCTGAGCCTGCTGTTTTATTTCTTGGATTGCCTTGAACGGAATCCGGATCGGAAGCGGTTAGGCACGGGGCTTCTTGTTTTTGTCGGCCTGCTGCAGTCCGCATGCCTTGGCATCCGCTTTTACGAGGAGCGGGGTCTGCCGATTTTTACGCCGTATGATTTTCTGTTTTGGTTCTCTTTCAGCATCGTGCTGATTTCGCTGGCTCAGTCCTTTATGCGGCGTTCCGAGTTCACGGTGCTGCTGCTCAGCGTAGCGGGATTCAGCGCTTTTTTGCTTAACCGGGTGTGGCTGACGGCGGAGGATCATACGCTACAGAGCTGGAAAGCGGTGCACGGCTGGCTGGCTATGCATATTATTCTCGCCAATCTGAGCTTTGCCGCGCTGACGCTGGGTGCCGTGTTCGGAGTCATGTACCTGTTCCTGCACACCAGGCTGAAGCGCAAGAAATGGAACGACAGGGTCCGGCGTTTGCCAAGTCTGGAAGTCCTGGACAAATATGCTTACACCTCTGTGCTTGCCGGCACGCCGCTGCTCGCGGTGTCGCTTATAGTGGCCGGGATCTCGATTGCCTCCGAAGGGCGTCTGCCGCTGTTTCAGGATTTAAAAGTGCTGTCCACGCTTGTCGGGCTCGGCATTTACATTTCCTATCTTATTTTTAAAAGATCAGGCCGGAGCAGCGGAATCGTCATGGCGCGCTGGGCGGTCTCGGGCTACGGATTTATCATCCTTAATTTTCTGCTGAATTCGTGGTCTGATTTTCATCGTTGGGGCGGGGGCTGAGATTATATGACGGTTTATTTGCCGATTATGCTGGATTGCAGGGGAAAGCATTGTGTAGTGGTCGGAGGAGGGAAGGTAGCGGAGCGCAAGACGCTGGGGCTGCTGGAGGCCGGGGCGGCGGTAACGATTATTAGCCCTGCCCTGACGCCGCGGCTGGCCGAACTAACGGACAATGCGTCAGTGGTCTGGCTGAGCCGCACCTATGCTCCCGGGGATGCCCGAGGGGCTTTTCTTGTCTATGCGGCAACCGATGATCCGGCGGTTAACGGGGAAGTGGCGCGCGAAGCGGACAGTCTGGGAGTGCCGGTCAATGTAGGTAGCCATGCGGAGGCTGGAAGCTTCATCACGCCGGGCGTGCTGCGCCGGGGCCGTCTGACGGTGGCGGTATCGACTTCGGGCGCGGGTCCCGGCATCGCCGCGAGAATCACGAAGCTGCTGGAAGAAACGCTTGGTGATGAGTACGAGGACTATCTGGATTTTTTATATAAAATGCGTCAGGAAATCAAACGGCGGGAACGGTCGCCGGAGGTTCGAAAGCGTCTGCTGAAGAGGCTCGGGACATTAAATGTGCTGGACGAAATCAGGGAAGGCGCCTTTACGGCATGGGATTCGGAACAAATCGAGACCTGGATCGCACAACATCGGGAGGAATAAAAGAATGCGAACGATTATTGTAGGCAGCAGACAAAGCGCGCTGGCATTGACACAGACTGGCCAGGTCATTGACGATTTGAAGCGGCTCTGCGCGGAGCATGGGTTCCCTTTTACATTCGAGGTGAAAAAAATCGTCACCAAAGGCGACCGCATCCTTGATGTTACGCTGTCCAAGGTGGGAGGCAAAGGGCTGTTCGTCAAGGAAATCGAGCAGGCTATGCTGGAACGGGAGATCGACATGGCTGTGCACAGCATGAAGGATATGCCCTCCGAGCTGCCAGCAGGTCTGGTTAACGGCGCGGTTCCCCGGCGTGTCGATCCGAGAGACTGCCTAATTACCCGCAGCGGCTTGGGGCTAGCCGATCTTCCTTCGGGAGCGCGGGTAGGCACAAGCAGTCTGCGCCGTTCCAGCCAGCTGGCGGCGCTGCGGCCGGATCTCGTAATCGAACCGGTGCGCGGCAACATCGACTCCAGGCTGCGGAAGCTTGCGAGCGGCGAGTACGATGCGATTTTGCTGGCGGCGGCTGGCCTGACCCGTATGGGCTGGCAGGACCGTGTGACGGCTTACCTGCGGCCCGAGGAATGTCTGCCCGCTGTAGGGCAGGGAGCGCTGGGTATCGAATGCCGTGAAGAGGATAGCGAGCTGCGGCGGCTGCTTTCATTGTATAATGATGAAGAGACTGCGCTCACGGTCGCTGCAGAACGCCGCTTTCTCGGCGTACTGAACGGCGGCTGCCAGGTGCCGATTGGCGCTTTTGCCACACTTGAGAGCATCGGAGAGGATAGCGCGGAGAAGGCGGCGGGCAGCCGAAGCATCACGCTTACCGGTATGGTCGGAACGCCGGACGGAGCCGTGATATTAAAAGAGAGCTGCACTGGCACCGATCCGGTTCAGGTGGGCGAAGAGGCGGCGAGACGGTTGATCGCCAAGGGAGCGGAGATGATTTTGGCACAGGTAAGGGGTTGAGGAGAGAGAATGGCAGGCAAAGTGTATTTGGTGGGCGCGGGTCCCGGGGATGCCAAGCTCATCACGATTAAAGGCATGGAGTGTATCAAAAAAGCGGATGTGCTGGTCTACGACCGGCTGGCAAGTCCCAGGCTGCTGAAATGGATGCCATCCGGCGGAGAGAAAATTTATGTGGGCAAGCTTCCGGACCGGCACACAATGAAGCAGGAGGAAATTAATCAGCTGCTCGTCGATCTGGCGCTTCAGGGCAAGACGGTGGTGAGATTAAAAGGTGGCGATCCGACTATCTTTGGCCGGGTGGGCGAGGAAGCGGAGCTGCTGCGCAGAAACGGCATTTCCTACGAGATCGTACCGGGCATCACGTCAGCGATCAGCGTGCCGGCATATGCGGGCATCCCGGTTACCCACCGCGATTACGCTTCTTCCCTGTCGATTATTACCGGACACGAAAGTCCGGACAAGCTGGATCGCTCGATTCATTGGGATAAAGTGACGAATGCTACGGGCACGCTTGTCTTTTTGATGGGAGTCGCCAAAATCGGCTATATCAGCGGAAATCTGATCAAGCACGGCCGTTCGCCGGAGACGCCAGTGGCGCTGGTGCGTTGGGGGACGCGCGCGGAGCAGGAGACGCTGATTGGCACGCTCGCCGATATTGAAGAGAAAGTGAAGGCGGCGAATTTCGGGTCGCCGGCTGTTATCGTCGTCGGGGATGTCGTGAAGCAGCGGGAGGAGCTGAAATGGGCCGAGGAGCTGCCGCTGTTCGGCAAGCGGATCGTTGTTACCCGGGCGCGCAGCCAGGCCAGTGAACTCGTGGACCGGATTGAGGAACTGGGCGGTGAGCCTTACGAATTCCCGGTTATCGAGACGGTAATGCCGGAGAGTGCGGAGAAAAGAGAGGAGATTGCCTCGGCGCTGGCGAAGCTTCCGGAATATGACTGGGTGTTTTTCACGAGCGTAAACGGAGTGGAGTTCTTCTTCCGCCATCTGGCGGAGCTAAAAGCGGATATTCGCGGTTTGTCCCGCGCCCGTATCGCCGCCGTCGGTTCCGCGACTGCCGAAGCGCTCGCCCAGCGCGGCCTTGTGGCGGAAGTACTGCCGGCAAGGTTCCAGGCGGAAGGATTGATCGAAGCTTACGGCGACCGGCTGCTGACGGGACAGAAGGCGCTGCTGCCGCGCGGCGATCTGGCAAGGGACTGGCTTCCGCAGAAGCTGACTGAGCTTGGGCTTGCGGTCACGGAGATCGATACGTACGAGACGATCGTTACCGGCGAGGATGACGAGGAGCTCATGAAGCTGCTGGAGGAAGGACGGATACATGCCGTTACCTTTACCAGTTCCTCCACCGTGCGCAATTTCCTCGATATCCTGAAAAGGATGGGACTAACGGACCCGCTGCCTCTGCTGGAGAAGGTCAAGATGGCCTGCATCGGTCCGCTCACGCAGCAGACGGCAGTGGAAGCCGGGCTGATTCCCGGATTGCTGGCGGAGGAGGCCACAATCGACTCGCTGGTGCATGAGCTGTGCCGCTGGAATGAACAAACAAAGAACCGGTAAAAGGGGATGCCGGGAGTGGCAATAGCGTCCAATCCGGTCATGTAAAATCAAGAAAATGAACAATCCCTGTTTAGAACAGTCCGGCCCATAGCGAGCGCCGGGCTGTTTGACGTTGATACCGGCCTGTGCTTGTTTGTCTTGACTTCCTTGTATTAAATCCTTCGGATGTGTTATTATATAGGAACAAATGTTCTTATGTGGAGGGTTGAGAATGCCGAAGACATACGAACCGGTAACATCGAAGACGGGAATGACGCGTGTGAAAGAGGAACGGATGCCTTTCGGCTGGTCGGTCAATCCGTACCGGGGGTGCGCACATGGCTGCAGCTTCTGTTTTGCCAGAGGGTTTCAGGGATTCATCGATAAAAAGGCGGATGACGAGTTCCAGAATCATATCATGCTCAAGACGAACGCGGCGGAAGCGCTGGAGGCGCAACTTTCAGGTCTGGCCCGCAAATTCAAGTACGATCTTGAAGCGATGAGAAACGAAGTGGGCGAGGTCATGATCGGAACCGCGACCGATCCTTATCAGCCGATAGAGAGCAGAACGAAGCTGACCCGAAAATGTCTGCTGGTGCTGGCCAAGTACGGTATCCGGACCTCGGTGACCACCCGGTCCCCTCTGATCCTGCGAGACTTGGATCTGCTTGAGAAGATGTATTCCTTGTCGGTTAATATCAGCATCAATACACTGAATGACGGGCTTGCGCGCAGGCTGGAACCTGGATCGCCGCTGCCGTCCAAGAGGCTGGATACGGTTCAAAAGCTCGCGGAACGGGGAATCAGAATGGGCGTATTTATTGCGCCGATTCTTCCGTTTCTGACCGATGAGCCGGGCGAGCTCGAAGCGCTGTTCGCCGCGGCGGCGGACCTGGGAGCGGCATCGGTCATGACTTCGCTGCTGCGTCTTTCCCCGGATGTGAAAGGCTGGTATTTCCGCACGCTCAGGGAACAGTTCCCGAATACGCTGGAGCCGTACCGGAGACTGTATGCGGACGGGGGTTATGCTGAAGCGGGATACCGCGAGAATATGTCCCGGCTTCTGGACGAGCTGCACCGTAAATACGCTCCAAGGTTGCGGTCTGTGTCTGAAAAGACTGGATCACGGGGCGGTTATCTGACCGGGGAAGAACCGGGGCGGTCCGGATTGGCCGAAATCGCCGGGGAGCCGCTGGCTGAGCAGCTGTCCTTTCCGTTTTGAATGGCAGGAGCGGATCGGTGACCCGGCAGGACTTCGCATCGGGAACGGATCGACTGAACCCCGCATCGGAGACGGGCTTGGCAATTGGCTCAACCCCGAATCGGAGACGGGTGTGGCAATCGCCCATAAGTGGTAAAGATGTTTTTACTCGCAGGCTGCGGTAAAATTAAAGGGCTAGATAACGCTTGGACATTAATTATAGAGATGAGGGATTGGCATGAAGAAACGCAAATTGGGCAAATCCGGTCTTGAGGTTTCCGCTCTCGGTCTCGGATGTATGGGCATGTCCGAATTCTACGGCAGCCTCGACGAAGATGAATCCATCCGCACGATTCACCGGGCGATTGAGATGGGCCTTACATTCCTTGATACGGCGGATATGTATGGAGTCGGCAGAAATGAGGAACTGGTCGGTCGGGCGATTAAGGGACGACGGGACGACGTTATTCTGGCCACGAAATTCGGCAATGTCCGCGCGGCTGACGGAACGCCGCTCGGAATAAACGGCCGGCCCGAGTATGTGAAGCAAGCTTGTGACGCCAGCCTGCAGCGTCTTGGTGTCGATCATATCGATCTCTATTATCAGCACCGGGTTGATCCCAATACTCCGATTGAAGAAACGGTCGGCGCGATGGCCGATCTTGTCCAAGCCGGCAAGGTTCGGTTTCTCGGCTTGTCCGAGGCGTCGCCCCGGACGATAGCCAAAGCGCACGCCGTTCATCCGATCGCCGCGCTGCAGACGGAATATTCGCTGTGGAGCCGGGAGGTAGAGGATGAGATTCTTCCGCTCTGCCGGGAACTCGGCATCGGCTTTGTGGCGTACAGTCCGCTCGGAAGAGGATTTTTGACCGGTCAGATCAAATCTTTCGACGACCTGGAAGAGAGCGACTACCGGAGATTCTCTCCGAGATTCCAAGGAGACAACTTCCGCAAGAACCTTGATCTGGTCGAACGTATCCATGAGATCGCCAAGGAAAAAGGCTGTTCGTCCTCTCAACTGGCGCTGTCCTGGCTGCTAAGCCGCGGAGACGACATCGTGCCGATTCCCGGGACCAAGCGGAGATCCTACCTGGAAGAGAACGCCGGTGCGCTTGATGTAACACTTAGCAAGGAAGAGCTGAGCCGGATCGACGAAGCTGCACCCCTAGGGGTGGCAGCCGGATACCGGTATCCTGAAGCTTCAATGAAAGTCATCGATAAATAACGCCGCATTCATCGAATTAATATAAGAATCACAGCTGTTCGTGTGATATACTTAACAAAGACATTGCCAATAATATGCATGAAACGGTGAATGGACAGGCTCATTTGCGCGGTCCTTCGGATAGGATGCCGCCTTGGCGAACCCAACCCTAGCCGGCTGTTGCCTTTTGGGAGCGCCAAGGCGCTGCCTGCGAGGGAGGCGGCCTGCCGGGGTTTCTTGCTGTTTTAAGGGAGTGAATCCTGCTGTACTGGGCCTCGGTAAGGACGGTACGCACCCCTTGATGCCATTTCTTCCGCGTGCAGCGGATGGCCGCAGGGAATTTGCTTACAATAAGTGCAGGAGCGGCTCATTTTAAACTTGGCCGGCAGTTCTTACAATAAGAGCCGTGCCCGCAGCTTTGGATTTATATTTTTCATTTTGGGAGGAAGTTGAATGGCCTTTCCGATTGTGCGGCATCGCCGCTTGCGCGCTTCCGCCGGTATTCGCGGAATGGTGCGCGAGACGGTGCTGAATCCGCTGGATTTAATACAGCCGATATTTGTTACATATGGAACCGGAATTAAAAGAGAGATCGCTTCTATGCCGGGCGTCTACCATTTCTCGCTTGACACGCTGAAGGAGGAGGTGGATGAAATTGTCTCCCTCGGCATCCCAGCGGTTCTGCTGTTCGGCATCCCCGAGACGAAGGACGCCGTCGGCTCTTCAGGCTTTGACGAGAACGGAATCGTGCAGGAGGCGACGCGCCTGATTAAAGAGTGGTATCCCGAACTGCTTGTTGTCGCCGATACCTGCCTGTGCGAGTTCACGGACCACGGCCACTGCGGCATGGTGCATACCCATACCGTGGACGGCATCGTACACGGCGATGTGATGAATGACGCTTCGCTTGAGCTGCTCACCCGTACGGCGGTGTCGCAGGCCAAGGCCGGAGCGGACATCATCGCGCCGTCGAACATGATGGACGGATTCGTGCAGGCGATCCGCGCCGGGCTGGATGAAGCCGGGTTCGAGCATGTGCCGATCATGTCCTATTCGGTTAAATACGCTTCCGCTTTCTACGGACCGTTCCGGGAGGCGGCGGATTCGGCGCCGCAGTTCGGCGACCGGAAGACCTACCAGATGGACCCGGCGAATGTGCGCGAAGCGATCCGCGAAGCGGAGAGCGACGTGCTGGAAGGCGCCGACATGCTGATGGTGAAGCCCGCGCTCGCTTATATGGACGTTATCCGCGTCATCCGCGAGCAGTTTGATCTTCCGCTCGTCGCCTACAATGTCAGCGGCGAATACTCGATGGTCAAGGCGGCTGCGCAGCAGGGCTGGATCAACGAGAAAGCGATTGTACTGGAGCTTCTGACAGGACTGAAGCGTGCAGGGGCCGATACCATCATAACGTACCACTCGAAGGACGCGGTCCGCTGGCTGCGCGGAGAATAGAGGGCAGTTTCCAAGACAGGAGGAATTAGGAGTGGGTAAGGAAAATATCACCCGGAGAGAGGAAGCTTCCCGGGCAGCCTTTGAAGAGGCGAAGCATTACATTCCCGGCGGGGTGAACAGCCCGGTTCGGGCGTTCAGGTCGGTCGGCTTGACCCCGGTGTATGTGGAACGCGGGGAAGGCTCCCGGATCTATGATATCGACGGCAACAGCTTTATCGATTATGTCTGCTCCTGGGGACCGCTCATTATGGGTCACGCCCATCCGGAAGTGGTCAAAGCGCTGCAGGAAACGGCGGTCAGAGGAACGAGCTTTGGTGCGCCCACGCTGCTCGAGACGGAAATGGCCAAGACGGTTGTGGAGCGCGTCGAGTCCGTGGACATTGTCCGAATGGTCAACTCCGGCACGGAAGCGACCATGAGTGCGATTCGTCTGGCCCGAGGATATACGGGGAAGAATAAAATCCTGAAATTTGAAGGCTCCTATCACGGTCATGGCGACAGCCTGCTGATCAAGGCCGGCTCCGGCGTCGCGACGCTTGGGCTGCCGGATAGTCCGGGAGTGCCGGAAGGCATAGCCTCGAACACGATTGCGGTGCCGTACAACAGCCTGGAGTCGGTTAAGCTGGCCTTCGAGCGTTACGGCAACGATATCGCGGCTGTCATTGTCGAGCCGATTGCCGGGAATATGGGCGTTGTTCCGCCTGCTCCCGGATTTCTGGAAGGCTTACGCACGGTGACCGAGGATTATGGTGCTTTGCTTGTGTTTGACGAGGTGATGACCGGCTTCCGAGTGAACCGGGGCTGCGCGCAGGGTCTGTTCGGCATCCGGCCGGACCTGACCTGCTTCGGCAAGGTGATTGGCGGCGGACTTCCCGTCGGCGCTTATGGCGGACGCCGGGAGATTATGGAACAAATCGCGCCTACCGGCCCGATCTACCAGGCGGGCACGCTCAGCGGCAATCCGCTGGCGATGGCGGCGGGTCTTACGACGCTGAAGCTGCTGACGCCGGAAGTATATGACCGGCTGGAAAGCCTTGGCGCGCGGCTGGAAGCAGGGCTTAAGGCCAATGCAGAAGAAACTGGAATCCCGCTGACAATAAACCGGGTCGGCTCGATGGTGTGCCCGTTCTTTACGGCAGAGCCGGTAACCAACTACGATACCGCGAAGAGCAGCGATGTGAACCGTTTCCGCGCCTACTTTGGCGAAATGCTGGAACAGGGAATAAGCCTGCCTCCTTCGCAATTTGAGGGCATGTTTATCTCAGCGGTGCACAGCGAGCAGGATATCGACGATACGATTGAGGCTCATCGTGCCGCATTGAAGTCGCTGTGAGGCCGGGAGAACCTGTGAGGAAGCCCGGCTGGATGCGCCGCTGGGAATGGCTGGAGACTACGCCCGGCCGCAAGGTGACCGCTGCGGAGGACACTGGTGAAGCCATTGACCGTTGGCTTAAGGAGTCAGCTGGAATGCCGGACAAGCTGCTTGCCCGGCTTCGCCGCGAGGGCGGTATCCAGTGGAGGGGGGACCGGCTCCGACTGGCGCTCTTTCCGCCCAGAGAACCGGGGATTGAACCGATCTGGCATGAGCTTGAGGTGCTGCATGAGGACGACTTCTGCCTTGTCGTCCATAAGCCTGCCGGCATGGCGGTTCATCCGGACGGAAGCGGGAATGGCGTAACGCTGGACCATGCGGTCGCTGCCCATTACGCGGCCTCCGGCGAGAACTGTGCCGTACGGCATATCCACCGGCTGGACAAGGAAACGACCGGGCCGGTGCTGTATGCGAAGAATGAATTTGCGCAAGCGGTTCTGGACGAGGCGATGCGCGCCAAAGCCATTTCCCGCCAGTACGCAGCCATTGTCCGGGGCGAGGTGCCGCGTTCGTTGACCGTGATCGATCTGCCGATCGGCCGCGACCGCCACCATGCCGCGCGCCGGAGGGTATCTCCCGGCGGACAGCAGGCTGTAACCAGGATTGTCGGCACCGAGGTATGGACGGGTGCGTCTCTGGTGAAGATCGAGCTGGAGACAGGCAGGACGCACCAGATCCGTGTCCATTTAAGCCATGTGGGGCATCCCTTATATGGGGATGCTCTTTATGGCGGGCCGACGGCGCCGGAAGTGCATGGAAGCCGTCCGCTGCTGCGGCAGGCGCTGCACGGGGAATTCCTGAGCTTTGCGCATCCTTGGAGCGGGGAGGAGCTTGAAATTGCCGATCCCTGGCCGGAGGATATGCTCCAGCTGCGGAATGCCCTTAGCGGCCGCATAGGGTAGGTAACAAGCAAAAAGGATCAGAAGCGCGACAGCCTGGCTGCCGATCGCTTCTGATCCTTCGTATTATTAGGTCAGCCAGATAATTCTGGTTGGCCTATTTTCTTAGGTGCATTTATGGGGACTCGCGTTATGCCAGCCGGATTTCGAGCAGTTCATACTCGATCACGCCTACAGGCGCATCCACCTTGATGACGCTGCCGGCTTTTTTTCCGAGAAGCTCTTTGCCCAGGGGGCTTTCATACGAAATTTTATTCTGGGCCACATCGGCCTCGGCGGGGCTTACAATCCGGTATTCGACTTTTTCCGAGAACTCAACATCGTTCAGCACGACGACCGAGCCAATGGCGACGGAGGTGACGTCTAAACTGTCTGCATCAACGACACGGGCATACTTCAACATGTTCTCCACCTGCTTGATCCGAGTCTCCATAAAGGCCTGATCGTCCTTGGCGGAATGGTACTCGCTGTTCTCCTTGAGGTCGCCGTAGCTGATCGCTACTTTCAGTCGCTCTGCCAATTCCTTGCGTTTGACCGTTTTAAGTTCTCTAAGCTCTTCCTCCAGCTGGGCAAAGCCCTCCGGTGTCAGAATGATTTCATCTTCTTTATTAGCCATTATGATCACTACTCCCAATTTCTCGCTTTTAACTCTATTGTACCCTATATGAGGGCGTATGTGATAATGGGCATTCAATTCCGGCGTTTTCCGGGCAGATTGTCATGTGTCTTTTTTAGAAGCATATACATGGGGAGAGTAACATTTTGGGCTTATGCTCCGGTTCTGTTCCGGGGTTAGATTATGCCAAGAAGGAGGACATTTCCCGTGTTTGACCAGTCCCACGGCCTGCGGTTTGATATTTACGAACGCATTCACCTGCCTCAAGACCTTCCGGGGATCGCCGCACTGGAAGAGGTTGAGCTGCTGCCGGATATTCAGGTCATTCAGCGCGAGGACCGGGCGGAGCTGAACGGACAGCTGCTGCTGACGGGCCTTTATCGGAGCGAAGACGAGAGAACGAACCGTTTGGAGCATTCCATTCCGGTCGAAATTACAGTACCCCTAGCCCGGGTAAACTCGCTTGAAGAGATCGGGGTGGAAATCGAAAATTTCGATATCGACCTGCTGACGATGCGCAGCGTGAATATTACCGGTGTGCTGTCGCTGCGCGGAATCGGGGGGACGGAGCCGGTTCCCGCCTGGCAGCGTGAAGAGTTTACCGTTGCCTATTCCCCGGATGAAGAAGATAGAGGACATTCCTCAAAGACCGCGACTCCGGCAGAAGGAGGCGAAGAATTGTATGAAAATTCGCCTTGGACATTCGGAGAAGAAATAATAGATGAGGCTTCCCATGAAAGGGAGCAGACGGGAGCATTCAGTGGCGCTCATGCGTTACCGGGCATCATGCAGAGTGAAGACAGCGATGTATCGCCCATCTTGAATCTGGAGGAGAACCAGGATGCCGAGATTCATACGGAGAGCGGCCAGCCGTATACCGCAGTACAAGAGACGGAGCTTAGCGGCCAGCGGAAGACTGCGGATAACTGGAGCCATTTTGCCGCGAGCGGCACGTTTTCCGGCGGCGGCAGCCCGTTTCCCGGCGAACGGACGCCCGCTTCGGAAACGGCGGATATTGCGGCGGCAAACGGCGCAGAGAGTACGGATATTGCAGACCCTTCAGACGACGCCTCCCTTGAGTCCTTCGCCCAGATCGGCGGCACTCAGACGGAGGAACTACTTGCACAGGATACCGGCAGCCTATCGGAGCCTGTCCTTTCCCCGGAGGAAAAGCCCGATCTGAAG
Source organism: Paenibacillus sophorae (assembly GCF_018966525.1). Lineage (NCBI taxonomy): Bacteria > Bacillati > Bacillota > Bacilli > Caryophanales > Paenibacillaceae > Paenibacillus > Paenibacillus sophorae. The sequence goes on along the minus strand of NZ_CP076607.1, from coordinate 5,150,371 downwards.
ATCGCCCTTGGCAGCAAAAAGGACAGCGGCGGTCAGGCGAAAGAGCATCTTACCTTCTCTTCCCTGCTGCCCTCGGGCCGTACGCGCGTTGAACAGGAGGAAGCCTCGGAGGAAAAAGCGTCTTCCGCAGCATCGGCCATTCCGGCCGAATCCTCCGATGACACTGAATGGAAGAGCCGGTTCATGCGGGATACGGACGGCGAGGAAGCTTTCAGCAAGGTTCGTCTCTGCATAGTGCAGCGAGAGGAAACGCTGGATACGATCGCGGAGAAATATCAGCTCAGCGCCCGCGAGTTGGTTCTGTACAACCGGCTGTCCGGCCAGACAGTGGAGGAAGGGCAGGTACTTTATATTCCATAACGACTCGCAGCAGTGATTTATTTTTGGGTCGTACCAATATCACGTCTCCCAGGTGGGAGGCGTTATTTTTTTGTTGTATTATTTGTATTACGTTATATAATACAAATAATACTTATTAGCTGGAGGAATCGCATGATTATTACGCTGGATTTTAAGAGCGAGACGCCTATTTACGCACAGCTTCGCAATGCTGTGGTCGTGGCAATCGGCAGGGGCGATTTGAAAGACGGCGAGAAGCTGCCGACGATCCGGCAGCTGGCGGAGGAGCTCGGCATTAACGCGATGACGGTAAATAAAGCCTTTGCAATGCTGAAAAACGAAGGATTCATTACGATTGACCGCAGGCATGGAGCTGCGGTAACAAGGCCTGAGGGTGGAAACGCGGAGTACAGGGAGAAGCTGGAGCAGGAACTGACCCTCGTCATCAGCGAAGCGAGCCTGAAGGGAATTGGCCGCAAGGAGTTCTTGAACACCTGCGCGGATATTTTTGCCGCCCTCGCCGCTGGACAGCATCCGCTTGCGGAATAGAAAGGAGTCTGATGAAATGACAATGGTATGGATATTGATCCCCATATGCCTTATTTTCCTTCTAATTATGCAGCTAACCTACGGCGCGCGTTCGCGCATACCAGGGGGAATCATCATCTTCGGCGTCGGCATCCCGGAGCATGCCTCACAGGCAGAGGAACTGAAGAGCCTGCAGACTTCTTTCCGCCGAAGTAATACCTTTTTTATCGTCATCGGTGCGCTGGCTCTCCTGCCGCTGTTTGCGTTGAACCGTTATTTTTCACTGGTCTATTTGTACTGGTGGGTCTGGATGGGCATCGTACTATGGGCGGATACCGCTTGTTTGTGAAATATCACCGGGCCGCGGCCCGGATCAAGTGCGAGCACGATTGGAGCATGGGGGAACGGCGCGTCGTCCGGGCCGATACTACGCTTATTTTTCTGAAGAAGCAAATGTCCCTGTCCCCCATATGGTTTTTCGCCCCGTTTCTGCTCTCTCTGGCCGCTGTGTTCTGCGCGTGGCGTTCTTCAAGTGAATTTGGAATCATCCTGGGCATCCAGGCAGCCGGAATGACGTTGCTGTTCTTCCTTCTGTCTCTTGCGTTCCGGCGCATGCGGACCAAGGTGTACAGCGCTGACAGCGCCATAAATGAGGGGCTCAACCGGGCGCAGCGGAGATACTGGTCGGCGCTGTTCCTGGCAATGGCCATACTGGACGCCGCATTTGCCGCAGCAGCCGTGCTGACCGGACTAGAAACCTCGGCCCGCTTCGGCTCCGTTTGGCACACTTTTATCGCTATCCAAGTGGCGGCGCCCTTTGCCATCGCCTGGTACACGGATCGTAAAATGAATGAGTGGAGTAAACGGCTTCGTGAAGCGGACGGCCAGCCATTCTACACCGACGATGACGAATACTGGATTAACGGGATTAATTATTGCAACCCAAACGAACGGAGCACGCTGGTACCCAAGCGGACCGGGCTTGGACTTACACTCAATATGGCGACGCGCGGCGGCAAAGTCTTTATGGGCGCCACCCTTATATTAGTCGCCGTGATTATTGCAGGCCTTGCGATTTTTCTCGTGAGGGAAGACTGGATGGCGCCGACACTGACGGTGGATACGGATGGAAACGTGCGTGTACAAAGTCCAAGCTACGGTTATTCTTTTCCATTGGATCAAATCCGCGAGCTGCGGCTGGAGGACGAACTGCCGGATGGGACGCGGACGAATGGGGTCGCCACCGATAGTTATGCCAGAGGGCATTTCAGACTGGAGAGCTGGGGAAATACCCGGGCGTACATATTCAAGCATTCGCCCCCTTATATTGTCATCAGGCTTGCGGATGAATATATTGTGTTTAACGATAACAAAGCTTTGGATACCCGGCGGACGTTCGAAGAGCTGAAACGCAAAGTTCGGCATGCGCCATAAATATCCGTGGCTGCAATCTGGCTGTAATGGCGAAATGATTGATTTTACGATAGACTAAAATACAGGAGACGAAGAACGTCCCGATCCATTCACTCCAGAATGGGCCGGGGCGTTTTTCGTCATTTTATGGGGGAGATGATCAGTATGAATGTTGAGGAAGCCCACGCGGCGTTTACCTTGGCACCATTTGCGGAGCAGAACAGGAGAACGAAAAGGCCGCCTAGAGCGGGGGCACCGGGAGGCCGAGAAGTTATTTTGCTGCAACATATGGTGGCCGCTTCAAGGGAATTTCAATCATTTGCATCCGGAATACGAAGTTCTTGATTGGCGGGGGCTATCCTAATTTCTGCGATTTGGCCTGGATTACGCCTTTTGCGAGACTCATTATCGAAATCAAAGGTTTCGGCCCGCACGTAACGGGTATGGACAGAAAAAAATATTGCAACGAACTGAACCGGGAAACTTTTTTAGCTGCTATGGGTTTCCAGGTCATCTCTTTTGCCTATGACGACGTTGCTCATCATCCTGAACGAACCATCACGCTTCTGCGCATGGTGCTTAGCCGCTTTCAGCCGCAGTCTTCTCCGGTTAACTTGCACAGTGTGGCGGAACGGGAAATCATCCGCCATCGCCTGCATGCTCGCCCGTCCCCTTCGACCGATCGATGTGGAGACTCATCTAAGTATCAACCACCGTACAGCCGTTCGAATGCTGCAAGCGCTATGCGGGAAAGGATGGTTTACCGCCATGACCGGAGCGATGGGCAAACATGTGGTTCGGTACGAACTGCAGCGAGGCGCGATGAACCAAATTATGCAGAAAACCTGAAATTGTACATCTTTTGTCGGCCTTGGAATTTTCACTGAATAACATGCCTGCTAAAATACAGGTTCTGGCCCGTTCAAGCTCAAATGCAGTCGGCAGAGGCCTAAGTTCCTGCACAATAGCATGTTTTTCCACCTAACCACCGCTATTGATTCGAAAAAACCTGTACTTTAGCTGTTTTCAAGACGCCGAACCCAGCAGATACTTTCTGTCAAAATTCGTCAGCGATTGTCCTGATATGACCAGTCCCCGGTTGACTAGGCAGGACTCAAAATGTATTATGTAAAGTATTAAGCAATATTTATTCAAAGACTGGGAACGGGAAGAGTAGGCGGTCAGCCCTTCAGAGAGCGGAATGCAGCAGCTGTGAGCTTCCGTAGGATGCAGCCAGCCGAAGTCGCCCCGGAGTCGCCCGCTTGAGCTTCATGTGGCTGTTAAGGCCATGATGTTAGAGCGCGCCGGCCGCAGGCCGTTATTTCTGCGCAGAGTGTCGCGTTTGTCGGCCGGATTTTCGTTATGTGCCGGCTCCGCCGTTGTCGGGCGTAGGACGCGAAACAAAGGTGGTACCGCGAAAGAATGACCTTTCGTCCTTTGAGGGCGAAGGGTCTTTTTGTTTTTTTATTTTCGAAATATAAGGAGTACTAAGCGCAAATCATACGGAGGTAGAAAGCTATGGCAGAACATGATCAATTGACACCGGCGCAGCAGCCGGAATTGGAAGCTAACGGGGGCAGCCCGGCCGGCGGTGCAAAGACCGACATGCCGACCACTTATGACCCTAAAGCTGCGGAGCAGAAATGGTATCCTTACTGGATGGAGGGCGGATTTTTCCGCGCCGGACAGCGTCCGGAAGCGAAGCCGTACACCATTGTAATTCCGCCGCCGAACGTAACGGGGATGCTGCATATCGGGCATGCGCTCGACTTTACGCTGCAGGATATTCTCATCCGCACGAAGCGGATGCAGGGCTATGATACGCTGTGGCTGCCGGGAACGGACCATGCGGGGATCGCTACCCAAACCAAGGTGGAGCAGAAGCTGCGCGCGCAGAACATCTCCCGCTACGATCTCGGCCGTGAGAAGTTCCTGGAACAGGTATGGGCATGGAAAGACCAGTATGCGGCAACGATTCATGAGCAGTGGTCCAAAATGGGCCTGTCGCTCGATTACAGCCGCGAACGGTTCACGCTGGACGAGGGACTGTCCAAGGCGGTTCGCGAAGTATTCGTCAAGCTGTACGAGAAGGGCCTGATCTACCGGGGCAAGCGCATCATTAACTGGGACCCTGCAGCCCGTACGGCCCTGTCCGACATTGAAGTAGAGTATAAGGAAGTTAACGGCCATCTCTATCATCTGCGTTATCCGCTGAAGGACGGCAGCGGCTTCATTACCGTAGCGACCACGCGTCCGGAGACGATGCTTGGGGACACGGCGGTAGCGGTGCATCCGGAGGATGAGCGGTATAAGGACATGATTGGCAAGACGCTGATTCTTCCAATCATCGGCCGCGAGATTCCGGTCATTGCGGATGAGTATGTGGAAAAAGAGTTCGGCAGCGGCGCGGTTAAAATTACGCCAGCTCATGATCCGAACGACTTCGAGGTCGGCCAGCGCCACAACCTGCCGCAGATCGTTGTTATGGACGAGAGCGGCACGATGAACAGCGAAGCGGGGCCTTACCAGGGGCAGGACCGCAGCGAATGCCGCAAGAACATTACCGCCGACCTGAAAGAGCAGGGTGTGCTCATCTCCATTGAGGACCATGTTCATCAGGTGGGCCATAGCGAGCGCTCCGGGGCCGTGGTTGAGCCCTATCTGTCGACGCAGTGGTTCGTCGCGATGCAGCCGCTCGCCGAAGCGGCGATCCAGGCGCAAAAAGACGGCACCGGCGTTAACTTCGTGCCTGACCGGTTCGAGAAGATCTATCTGCACTGGATTGAAAATGTGCGCGACTGGTGCATTTCCCGCCAATTGTGGTGGGGCCACCGCATTCCGGCTTGGTATTCCGAATCCACCGGCGAGATGGTAGTCGCCCGCGACGAAGAGGAAGCGCGCCAAATCAGCGGCCTGAGCGATCTGAAGCAGGACGAGGATGTGCTGGATACGTGGTTCAGCTCCGGCCTGTGGCCGTTCTCGACCCTTGGCTGGCCGGATGACAGCGAAGATATGAAACGCTATTATCCAACCGATGTGCTTGTAACGGGCTACGACATCATCTATTTCTGGGTGGCGCGGATGATCTTCACGGCCCTAGAGTTCACCGGCGAGAAGCCGTTCTCGGATGTGCTGATTCACGGCCTTGTCCGCGACGCGGAAGGACGCAAAATGTCCAAATCGCTCGGCAACGGCGTAGATCCGCTCGAAGTTATCGAGAAGTACGGCGCCGACGCCATGCGCTATATGATATCCACGGGCAGCACCCCGGGACAGGACCTGCGTTTCCGCTGGGAGAAGGTCGAACAGGCGCGTAATTTTGCGAACAAGATCTGGAACGCCTCGCGCTTTGCGCTCATGAATCTGGAGGGCGTGTCCTTTGAAGATATTGATATTTCCGGCAAGCTCGGCACCGCCGACCGCTGGATTTTGCATCGCCTGAACGAAACTTCCCGTGATATTTCGCGTCTCATTAATGCATACGATTTTGGCGAGACCGGACGTCTCTTGTACAACTTCATTTGGGATGATCTCTGCGACTGGTATATCGAGTTCGCGAAGCTGTCGCTTTACGGCTCGGACGAGGCTGCCAAACGCAGCACGCAATCCGTACTGGCTTATGTGCTCGACCGCACGATGCGCCTGATTCACCCGTTCATGCCGTATATCTCGGAGGAGATCTGGCAGCATCTGCCGCATCAAGGCGAGACGATTACGCTGGCCGCATGGCCGGAATACGACGCCGCACTTGAGAATCCGGATGCGGTGGCGGAAATGAACCTGTTGATGGACATGATCCGCGCTGTTCGGAATATCCGGGCTGAAGTGAATGTGCCAATGAGCAAAAAAGTAGAGCTGATCGTCAAGGCGGGCAATCAGGAGACGCTGGCCATCATTGAGCGGAACAACGCCTACATCAGCCGTTTTGCCAATACATCCTCTTTCGAGGCGGGCCTGAATCCGGAGGCTCCGGAGAAGGTGATGTCCGCCGTGGTTACGGGCGCCGAATTGCTGCTTCCGCTGTCTGGCTTGATTGATATTGAGCAGGAAATCGCCCGTCTTCAAAAAGAGGTGCAGACCCTGAACAGCGAAGTGGAGCGCGTGGATAAAAAGCTCGGCAACCCGGGCTTCGTAGCCAAGGCGCCGGCAAAAGTCATCGAAGAGGAACGGGCCAAGCAGGCCGACTACTCGGCCAAACGCGAGAAAGTGCTGGCCCGTATCGCGGAGCTGAGAGGATAACAGATATGGAACAGATTAACGGGGCCGGCGCAGCCGCCCCTTTACACACATATAGCGATGCGGTTGACTGGATCAACAGCCTCATTCCGTTTGGCATCCGTCCGGGACTTGAGCGGATCGAGCGGATGATGGAGATACTGGGGCAACCCCACCGCCGGCTGAAATTTATTCATGTAGCGGGGACGAATGGCAAGGGCTCGACCTGCGCTTTCCTCACTTCGGTACTAAGGCAAAGCGGATATTCCGTCGGGACGTTTACTTCGCCGTATATCACGAAGTTCACGAACCGGTTTCAGTATAACGGCGAGGACATTCCCGAAGAAACGCTGACGGTGCTAGCGAATCGCCTGCATCCGCTGGTGGAGGAAATTGCGGCAACGCCGCTCGGTTCCCCCACGATGTTCGAAGTAGCGACGGCGCTTGCCATTCTATACTATGCGGAAGTCTGCTTCCCCGATGTGGTCGTATGGGAGACAGGGCTGGGGGGAAGGATGGATGTAACGAACATCGTTACTCCGGTCGTCTCGGTCATTACGAATGTAGGCTATGACCACACCGATGTTCTAGGCGACACGCTGGAGAAAATCGCCTTCGAGAAAGCGGGCATCATCAAGCCCGGCGTTCCCGTCATCAGCTGCGTCTCCCAGCCGGAAGCCGTCTCTGTGCTTAAAGATAAGGCCTCGTCCTGCAAGGCGACTCTCTATCTGGCCGGAGAGCAATTTGCGTATGAGAGCAGAGGAATCGAAGAAGGCGTACAGACCTTTACTTTTAAAGGCCCTTTCCGCTCACTGGATATCGCTATTGCGATGAAAGGAGAGCATCAGCTCGCCAATGCGTCCGGCGCCATGATGGCTCTGGAAGTGCTGCGTCAATACATGGCGTTCATTCTTAGCGACGAGGATGTGCTCGCCGGATTTCGCCATACATTCTGGGCCGGAAGGCTGGAAGAAATCCCGGGAAGCCCGCGGATTGTTCTTGACGGCGCGCATAACCCCGAGGGAGCGGAAAGTCTGGCGGCGAGCCTTCCGAAGTTCTATCAATACCAGAAATTAAATTTACTAATGGGTATGCTGTCGAACAAGCATCATGAATCCTACTTCAAGCATATACTTCCTATAGTGGATACGCTTATCCTAACCGAACCGGATTTCCGGAAGAAAATGGACGCGGAACACCTTCAGCTCATTGCGGAGAGTCTGCGGAAGAATTATGCCAGGGAGCATTTGCAAATCATTGTAGAGCATGATTGGGGCAAAGCGCTGCAGCTTCTGAAGTCGATTACGGGCGGCGACGATTTGGCGGTTGTGTCCGGTACGCTGTATTTGATCGCAGATGTGCGGAGCGCACTTTTGAGGCAACCCGATTCTGAAAAAGGCTGGTGACAAACTGTTGGATACTACGGAACGAGTTCATTTTATAGGAATCGGCGGTTACGGGATGAGCGCTATTGCCCGTGTCATGTTGGAAATGGGGTATACGGTAACGGGCTCTGATGTAGCCGCTCAGGAACTGACGGAAAAATTGATTGCCAAAGGCGCAAAGGTATATATCGGCCATACGGCGGAGCAGGTGAAGGGCGCTGATCTGGTCGTCTACTCCACGGCATTGTCGAAGGATAATGTGGAGCGGGTGGAAGCGGAGCGGCTGAATATTCCGATTCTGCACCGGTCGCAGATGCTGGGCCGGCTGCTCAACCAGCGCAAGGGCGTCGCCGTCGCTGGAGCTCACGGCAAGACGACGACCTCTTCAATGATTGCCCTCGTTATGGAAGAGTGCGGGGTTGACCCTACTTATATTATCGGCGGGGAAATTATGAATGTCGGCACGAACGCCAAGGCGGGCCAAGGGGAGTTCGTTGTGGCCGAAGCGGACGAGAGTGACGGCTCCTTCCTTCAATATCATCCGTGGCTTGCAATCGTTACGAATATCGAAGCTGATCATCTGGAGAATTACGGCGGCGATTTCGAGCGTCTGAAGAGCGCCTACATGCAGTTCATGAACCAGCTGCGCGAGGACGGTACGGCAATTGTATGCGCGGATGACGAGACGGTTGTCTCGCTGCTGCCCCGGGTCAAGGCTGATGTGACGACCTACGGCATTCGCTCGGAGACGGCGGACTATACCGCGACGGATATTGCGCTCGGCGACCGCCAGGTATCGTTTACGATGAAGCATCAAGGAGAGGTTCTGGGAAGAATCGAGCTGTCGGTTCCCGGCCAGCATAATCTCTACAACGCGATGGCCACGGTTATAGCTTGTCTGAAAGCAGGCATTCCGTTCGCGGCCATTGCATCGGCTATCGTGAAATTCCACGGGGCCAAACGGCGTTTCCAGGTGCTCGGGGAAGCTGACGACATTCTGATCATCGATGATTATGCCCACCATCCGACGGAGATCCAGGCGACGATCAGCGCGGCCAAAACGACAGGCAAACGGATTATCGCGGTCTTCCAGCCGCAGCGTTATACACGCACCTTTTTCCTGCTTGACGCATTCAGCCGCGCTTTCGGCGAGGCCGACGAGGTGATCATTACGGACATTTACTCTCCGGCGGGCGAGAAGCAAATCGAGGGCGTGACTTCCGCCAAGCTGGTGGAACTGATCAGACAGAACAGCAACTCCGGAGCACGCTATCTGCCGACCAAGGAAGATGTTCTTGAAGATCTTCGGGATCGGCTTACGCCTGGCGATCTTGTAATCACCATGGGTGCGGGAGATATCTACAAGGTCGGCTATGCGCTTGCGGATAACCTGCGAAAGCGCGGGGCCTCGAAATAAAGCGGAGTTGTCTGCACATCATGCCGCCGCATTTTAAACGGTTATACGATGGTAATGTAGAGCTATAGGCGCATTCTCTTCACGATTCTGGAAGGGATGCGTCTTTTTTCACAAAATTATTATGTTATCTCCTATAATTCGACAGAACTCAATCATTGTGTTGTGCTACTATTTTACTAGTATGATTTTTGAAATCATTGCAGCTATCCTGTGCTAAACCATCAGTAACCGGAATGGACGAAACGATCTTGGGCATATATTGGTGGTGAATGTGTGGATTATCAGCTAGACATACAAACGTTGTTAATAACGCTTATACTCGGAAATGTGTTTATGGTGCTGCTCTTTACCGCATATCGTTACCGTTCCTCCCGCGATATAGCAAGCTCTTTGTTTATTATTTCAAAGTGGCTGCAGTCCGCCTGCTGGCTGGTGGTGATGATACGGTTCAGCCTTTCCGGGCCGCAGGTTGTTCTGCTGAGCAATGTGCTGATGCTTGGAGGCGGAGGCCTTGAGGTTGTCGCCCTGCTGCTGATGGCGGGAGCATTCGACGACAAGGCGAAACGTTACTATGCCGTCGTCACGCTACTAAGCGTATTGAGCTATGGGCTCATTTATTTTCTTTATCATTCGGACAACCTCCGCATCGCTTCGGCTTCCTTGGGGGCAGTACTGTTTATTGCTTTCCCGGCTTACCGCTTTATAGCGAATAAGGGAGGTTCGCTGCTTCAGACGGTTATGGGATTGATTTATGCTGCGGTGGCATCCATCATGCTCGTCCGGGCTTTCGCCGCGCTTTTCTCGGGACGAGAAATGGATATATTCTCGCCAGGGCTTATCCAGCAGTTCTACTATATCGGTATTTTTTTGTCTATGATTCTGGGGATGGCGGGTTTTGTTCTGCTCTCAAGGGAACGGTCGTATGAAGCGCTCCAAAGGATGGCGAATATTGATGAGCTGACCGGAATCCTAAACCGCAGGGCATTTATTGATAAGGCTCAGCTTGCCGCCGCAGCCGCAGCCGAGCGGGGAGAGCCGATATCCTTTCTCTTACTCGACATTGATCATTTCAAGCAGGTTAATGATAATTACGGGCATGTCACCGGCGACTGGGCTCTTCAGAATTTCGCCTCTACTGTTGAGTTTTACTTAGGCCGGGATGACTTGTTCGGCAGGTACGGAGGTGAAGAATTCGCCATTCTGCTTCCAGGTGCGGGCGAGGAGGAGAGCGACCGGAAAGCGGAGCAGTTCAGATCAGCGATTATGAGTTCACGGATTGAAGGCCATCCCCTTCAATATACGGTCAGCATCGGAGTTATTACTGTCATCCCGGACAAGAGCACACAGCTGGATCAGCTGTACAAGCTCAGCGACGCGGCGCTCTACAAAGCGAAGCAGGGCGGAAGAAACCGGGTGGTGCGAAGCCGCTGGCCGGAAGAGCCGGAGCCCGGCTGACTCTGCTGTTCGTCCTAACTTTTTGCCCCCGTTTGCTGTCAGGCAGGCGAGGGGCTTTTTTGACATGCATTGAATAACCGCAACTTATACCCGATATAATCAACAACTATTTAACAACCTCCATTTCACGGCTCTATAATAAGACCATAATATAATTCCTAGTTAACTCATTGGATTATATATTGATGAATGGGGTGGAGACATGGCACAGAACAACGGCAAAGCCAAAAAAGTGATGCTGCTCGGGCTCGACGGCGCGGACCCGACGCTCGTTGCGCGGTACATTGCACAGGGCAAGCTGCCCAATTTCAAGAAAGCGTTGAATCTTGGGGTATCGACAGAGGACCTCAGCATGCAAAGCGTGCTCCCGGCAATTACCCCGCCCAATTGGGCGTCGATCGCTACGGGCGCTTATCCGAACACGCACGGCATCACCTGCTTTTGGAACCATACGCTCGGCAATGAACTGGATGTACTTGATTACGGTTTCGATTCCAGCCTGCTGAAGGCCGAAACGATTTGGGAGGCTTATGCGAGAGCGGGGAAGAAGAGCATTATTTTCAATTATCCGACCTCCTGGCCGCCTCAGGTGAAAGACGCGATCTACGTTGACGGCACAAGCATTTATACCAATCTTCGCGGATATATCGATTACGAGAAATTATATGAAGGGGAAGCCGGGGATTTTGAACTGATCGAGATTCCGCATACCGTGGACAATACCGGAGCCAACTGCCGCTTCGAGGGCGAGGAGACGACGCAAAAAGCGGAGATCAGCAAGGACACCTATGAAGGCTTTGGCTACACCCAGCCGGGACTGGTAACAACGACTCAGGACGGCGAACTCTCCGCCGATATCCCGACAGCCGATCAGATCAAGACACCGATTAAGCCGGCATCCGGCTGGAAGCACGCCCCGGAGGGCGCACTTGAGTTTATCGTTCCGGTGAACGGCGGAGCGGAGCGGCGCTGGGGATTGCTTGCGGCGGACGATGGAGCAACATATAACCGTATTGCCATTTACTCGTCCAAAGAAAGTGAAGCCCCTCTCGGCGAAGCGGCAGCCGGTGAATGGAGCGATTGGATTTACGACCGATATACCATAAACGGCGAAGCTGTTGACGTAGCTTATAAAATCCGTGTGCTGGAGCTAGACCCTACTGGCGAGAGATTTACGTTCTATTCCTCCTATGTGCTCGATCTGAAGACCGGAAAATACTTTTACCCGCAGAGCATCGGCGAGGAACTGTACACCAAAGTCGGTCCGATGCTCCAGCCTTCCAATTACAGCCGGTTGAACCCGCAGGCCGACGGCGTGCTGCTTGAGTCGATCGAGGAAATGTACCGCTGGCATGAGGAAGCCATCAATTACCTGCTGGACAACAAAGAGTGGGATTTGTTCTATACCCATATGCACGGCATCGACATGTTCATGCATTTCTATCTCGATCATACGCTGGAAGCCGCCTCGCCCGAGTATGAACGCTACCAGGAAATCGTCTATAAAATCTATGAAATCACCGACCATTTTATCGGGGCGTTGCTCCATCGGCTGGATGGCGAAACGGCGATATTCATCGTATCCGATCACGGCGGTGTAGCCAAGAACCCGGAAACCGAGCATCCGCTGATCGGCGATATGTGGGGAATCAATGTCGGCATTCTCGGACAACTGGGTTATACGAAGATCAAGGAGGACGCTTTCGGCGCCAAAGAAATCGACTGGAGCCGCACCACGGCCGTCGCCCAGCGCGCAACCTTCATATATTTGAATGTAAAAGGCAGAGACCCTCAAGGAATTGTCGACCCGGCCGATTATGACAAGACGGTGGAGAAAATTATCGATGATCTGTACAGCTACCGCGATCCGAAGACGGGTAGAAGAGTGATCAGCTTTGCGCTTAATCGGAGCGATATGGAGGTGGTCGGCCTTGGCGGAGAGAACAGCGGCGATATCTTTTACATTCTGGAGCCCGACTTTACCCGCTGCCACGGCAATGGCCTCAGCAACCACACTTTATCGGGATATTCCATGAAGGCGCTGTTTATCGCACTCGGGGCAGGCGTGAAAGCCGGCGAGACGATTGACCGCAAAGTCAAGGTGGTGGACCTTGTGCCGACCATCTGCGAATTGACCGAAACGCCGGTACCGCGGAATGTGGAAGGCGGGGTAATCTATCAAATTTTGAGCGGGGACGGCAGTCCATCGCCGCATCGGGAAAATGAAGCCAAGCAGCCTGTTCCTGCCGGATTAGGCGGATTGTTCTAATCATCGTCGAAAAAAACAGCCGACCGTTTCACAAAACGCGGCGCTTCTTCTCTATATCTTTATCCTAGTATTCACATTGGATTTATAATATACTATGGATTACTAAAGGGCAAAGAGGGAGAAACGCATGCGTGTGGAACAGCTTTATCATATCGTAGCGATTGCGCAGACGGGTTCGATTTCACTTGCCGCCGAACGTTCCTACATTTCGCAGCCTGCGCTGAGCTCCTCGGTATCCAAGCTGGAGATGGAGCTCGGAATTACGCTCTTCAAGCGCACCAATCAGGGAGTGCATCCCACGGAAATTGGAGAAGCGATTATCAAGAAGGCGATGGAAGCGATCGGCCTGCTGGAAGATATACGCTCCATCGCCGAGGAAAGCACACAAACGCTGACCGGCAGCATTCATTTGGCGGTAGAGCCGTTTATTAGCAACTCGATTATGGTCAATACGTTGACCACCTTCAAAAACAGGCACCCCAATGTCAATGTTCTGATGAAGGTGGGAGAATCCAATAACAATCTGCGCGACATCGCGGCGGGCAAGGCCGACTTCGGGGTGCTTATGAAAACCTGCGAGCATCCGGAAGAAAAGGATCTGTGCATCAAAGAGCTGTTCGGGGATCAACTGGTGTTGATGGTCAGCCGCAAGTCTTCTTTGGCGGAGCGTTCCTCGGTGACGCTTGCGGAGGCGATGGCCCAGCCGCTTGTGCTGTACAATACCGAATTCGCCACCGATTGCGGCGTATCGGAACTTTTGAGAAAGTATGGCACCTTCCATGCGGCTTACCGGCTCGACAGCTTCCCTATGCTTGAAAAAGTCATTTCCCTGAATGAATGCTCCGCGTTCGTTCCAAAATTCATGAGCGAATACTTTGTCAGCCGGGAGAGCATTGTGCCGCTGGACATATCCGACACACGGCTGGATATTTCCATCGTTCTGGCCTGGAGCAAACGGCATCATCTGTCGCTGATCGAAAAAGAGATGATGGGGACGATTCAATCGTTCTGTTCAATGTTCCATTTTCCGGTTAAAGGAGCAGAACTTAAATGAAACAAACGCTGCAATGTCCCGATAGCTCGATTGGAAACAAGGCGGCCTGGATGGTTGTGATTGCCGGAGGGCTGATGGATGTGGTCTGGGCGGTTCTGCTGCAATTTTCGGAAGGATTAACCGTACTTTGGCCGAGCGTGTTCGCATTGGCCGCCGTAACGGTCAGCTATTTTTTGTATGTATTGTCGTTAAAGCTTCTGCCAGCCGGAACGGCCTATACAGTATTTACCGGGATCGGAACGGCCGGGACAGGGCTGATCGGCATTCTATTCCTTGGCGAGCCTGCCGGCGGCTGGAGAATTTTTTTCATCGGTATACTGCTCTTAGGAATCGTAGGACTGAAGCTTGCGTCCGGATGCGAAACCGTTCAACCAAAGGGCGGTGAACTGATCTGATCGCCTGGATTTGGCTGCTGCTTGCCGGAGCGGGCGAGGTGATCAGCGTTCCGCTCCTTAAGGAATGGCAAGGACAGAGAAAGCCGGGATGGGCCGCGGCCGCAATTGGCGCTCTGGCGCTAAGCTTCTACGCGCTTTCACAGTCGCTGTCTTCCATCCCGGTTGGAACGGCTTATGCGGTATGGACCGGAATCGGCTCCGTGGGAGCCATTTCATCAGGCATTCTCCTGTATGGAGAATCCGTAAATCCGCTGAAGCTGGCATGCATGGTTTTGATCGTCGTGGGAATGGTCGGGCTCAAGCTGACCTCGTAACAATAATGATATCTTCAAGCCTACCGGACAACTGGAGGCCTTCCGCTTATATCGGTTTCAGACTGCAAGTCTGCGGCGAGAGAGGAAGGCCTTTCCTCATGTTGGGGCCGGAATGGGGAAAGGAACGCAAGATAATGCAGGCAAAGATACGGGAAACCGGGACAACAGAACGAAGAAGCGGCAAACCGGACCGGCCGGTCCATCCATTTTTCACAGGAAAGTGGCTGTACCGCTGTATTTCCGTCGGATCACTGCTGACCGCAGCACTGATCTGGGCGCTGGCAAGCGGCCGCGGCTGGGTGAATCCCCTGTTTCTCCCTTCTCCGCATACGGTCTGGGCCGCCTTCACGGATATCCTACATGAGGGGTACAAAGGGGTGAGTTTGCTGAGCCATATCGGGGCAAGCATGCGGAGACTGTTTCTGGCTCTTGCCGCCGCTTTCGCAACCGCAGTGCCGCTGGGCATTTTATGCGGCCGCTACCGCTGGCTTCGGGCGATCTTTGACCCGTTTATCGAATTTTACCGTCCGCTCCCGCCTCTCGCCTATTACACGCTGCTGATTCTCTGGTTCGGCATTACCGATCTGTCCAAAGTCATACTGCTGTTCCTGGGAGCGTTCGCGCCGTTGTTTATTACTTCCGTATTCAGCGTTCAGCGTCTGGGCGGCGAAGTGATCAACGGGGCCAAATCGCTTGGCGCAAAGGGCTGGAAGCTCTATGTCTTTGTCATCTTCCCGTCCATCCTTCCCGAGCTTCTGACCGGACTGCGTACCGCCGTCGGCGTCAGCTACGCCACGCTGGTAGCCGCCGAGATGGTGGCCGCCGTGTCCGGCGTCGGCTGGATGGTTCTGGACGCCAGCAAATTTCTGAGAAGCGATATTATGTATCTGGGCATTATTATCATGGCGCTGATCGCAATCGTAATCGATCTGTGCATCCGCGGTCTGATCCGGCGTGTGTCGCCATGGATCGAGCAATAAAAAAGTTTACGTAGTTGATGTACTAGACGTACTAAAGGGAGAGAAAACAGGAAATGAAACAGCCTTATAAGTTTAAATGGATCTTCGCACTCAGTCTAATAGCCATGCTGCTCCTATTATCGGCCTGCGGGAACAATAGCGGAACGGCAGGCGGCAATACTGCGGGGGATGCAGCCGCAAACGCTGCCGCCCCTTCCCCGGAAAATTCGGCCGGGCCATCGGCGGCAGCTTCGTCGGACACGGCGGGCGCGTCAACAGTAGAACTGCCCAAAGAAGTCCGAATCGGTTACCAGGTGTCACCAAACGGTGAGCTTCTGGCCAAAGCGCTCGGTCTGCTCGAGAAGAAATATCCCGACATTAAAATATCCTGGCTGAAATTCGATTCCGGGCGTGATGTCAATGTGGCGGCCGCCAGCGGCGGCATCGACTTCGGACTGGTCGGCACTCCTCCCGGATCTTCGGGCATTGCTCAAGGACTTCCATACCAGATCTATTACATTCATGACGTTATCGGCAAGAGTGAAGCGCTGGTCGTCAAGAAGGATTCCGGCATCAAGTCGCTTCAGGATCTGAAAGGCCATAAAATCGCGACCACCTTCGGCTCCACTTCCCATTTCAGCCTTCTGTCCGCGCTGAAGCAGGAAAACATCGACCCGTCCACGATTACCATCCTCGATATGCAGGCACCCGATATTGTCGCCGCATGGCAAAGGGGAGACATTGACGGCGCTTATACCTGGCAGCCGAGCCAGACAAAGCTTACCGAGGACGGCGGCGAAGTGATTATCAGCTCCGCCGAAGTTGCGGCCAAGGGCGGCATAACCGGAGAGTTCGGCGTTGTCCTCAAGGATTTTGTCGACAAGTATCCGGATTTCGTCAAAGGATATATCTCCGTGCTGGATGAAGCGGTGAAAACCTACCGCGAACATCCGCAGGAATCGGCGCAGGCGCTGTCCAAGGAACTGGGATTAACGCCGGAAGCCACTCTCCAGGCGATGAATGAAATCATCGTGCTTGACGCTTCCCAGCAGACCTCGCCGGAATATATGGGGACACCGGACAAGCCGGGAGCATTCGGACAACTGCTGAAAGACACCGGGGATTTTCTGGTGGAGCAGAAATCGATTACGGCTTCGCCGGATTTATCCGTGTATCAGCATGCGCTGCGAAACGACCTTTATCCGGTCAACTAATCCAAGCTCGTCGGGACAGTTATTTTAGCGGAAGGAAGGAGAGGCACTATGATCTTGGAGGAGCGGCTTGGCGGCCAGGAGATATTGAACGCAGGAGTTTACGGGGAAAATGCACAAACATCGGAGGGCGCAACCGCCGCCCGGGATGCATCCTCGGATACAGAGGCCTTGACTGACCGGGGGAACGGTATTGTGCTTGAGGGAATCGGGCTGTCCTACCGCAACGGAAAGGTCCTCAAGCAGGCGCTTGACGACATCAATATGAAGCTTGAACCGGGCGAGCTTGTGGTGGTGCTGGGTCCCTCCGGGTGCGGCAAAACCTCGCTGCTGAACATCATCGCCGGATATCTGCGGCCCACCAGGGGGACGATCACCATCAACGGACAGCGCCATACCGCTCCCGATTCCGATGTGGGCGTCGTCTTTCAGCAGGCGAATTTGTTTCCTTGGCTGTCGCTTGCCCGGAATATCGAATTCGGGCTGCGGATGAAGGGCATGCCCAAGGCCCGGCGCAAGGAACGGGTGGCGTTCTTTCTGGATATGATGGGCCTGGCCTCTTCGGCGGGTCTGCTGCCGCATCAATTGTCGGGGGGCATGAAGCAGCGGGCCGCCATTGCCCGTACGCTCGCGACCGAGCCGGAAATCGTCCTGCTGGACGAACCCTTCAGCGCGCTCGACGCCCTAACCCGGGAGAACATGCAGGCGCATTTGCGCCAGATTTGGAGCCGGACGGGGAAATGCATGTTTTTCATCACCCACGATGTGGACGAAGCGCTGCTTCTGGCCAGCCGCCTTGTCGTTATGCATCCCGGACCGGGCCGGATTGTGGAGGATTTCACCAATCCGCTGACAACCGGAGACACACAGCGTCCATTCAGCGAGATCCGGGCCAGCCAGGAATATGCCGTATTGCGGGAGTTTTTGGTCTCGCGAATCGGCGGATATTAGGCGTTCAACGTTCACAAGAAGAACCAAATTGGAGGACTCCTATCTTCCTGATTTAACGAGGACGGGAGTCTTCTTTGAGTGTCCAAAAATGTATAGGCAGCGCCCGGGAACTCAAGGATTATTTGGAAAAGAATTGTGCTGCATTATACGAGGGATTATTGGCTGGTCAATGAGAGTGGGTTTAGAACAAACTGTATCAGACTTGTTAACACTTTTCGAAAGTTATTTGATGTTTTTCTGAAAACCCTCCTGTTTTTTTTGCCTTTTTCTCCCAGAGTGCTATAGTAGATGAGGGCAAATAGTACTAATCGTTTGCCGTGCTATCTGAATCTTTTAAATAATACGTACAAAGGAGATGCACGAAAATGAGTAGAGTTGACGGGAAAGTGGCGTTGGTAACCGGCGGAGGACAAGGAATTGGCCGGGCGATCGCGCTGCGGCTTAGTCAGGACGGATTTGCTGTTGCTGTAGTGGACTTGAATGAGGACAATGCGAAAAAGGTTGCAGGGGAAATTGAATCTGCCGGCGGGCGCTCCCTGGCGCTGAAAGCCGATGTCTCGAATCGGGATCAGGTATTCGCCGCAGTCGAGGAAACGTCCGCGAAGCTGGGCGGCTTCGACGTTATTGTCAATAATGCAGGTATTGCGCCTGTAAAAATTCTTGAAGAAGTGACGATTGAGGATTTGGACAAAGTATTCCATATCAATGTAGCCAGCGTCGTCTGGGGAATTCAGGCCGCAACGGCCAAGCTGAAGGAATTGGGACATGGCGGTAAAATCGTAAATGCCTCCTCTCAGGCCGGCCATGTCGGCAATGCCAGCCTCAGCGTATACTCCGCCTCGAAATTCGCGGTACGTTCGCTGACACAGACCGCCGCTCAGGAACTGGCCAAATACGGAATCACCGTAAACGCTTATTGCCCCGGCATTGTCCAAACTCCGATGTGGGGTTCCATCGATAAACAAATCACAAGCTCGAAGGGAGAAGCCGAAGGCGAAGCAACCAAGGAGTTCGGCAGTAAAATCACGCTTGGCCGCCTGTCGACTCCAGAAGATGTTGCCGCCTTTGTTTCTTTCCTGGCAGGTCCTGATTCCGACTATATGACCGGTCAATCGCCGCTGATCGACGGCGGCATGGTCTTCCTGTAAGAGAGACCCATTATACAGATCGAATGATATTAAATCTTTAGAAGATAGGCTGTCCCGGAAATTCTATTTTCGGGGCAGCTTTTCTTTTGGGCGGCTCTTTCAAACCCACGCATACTTTCCTACCGTCTATCATATCTTGTCTTATAGACTAGACAAGGTGAGGTGGACGGATTGAGTAACGGAAGAATGACGTTCCGGTTCGATGCCGGAAAGGACAAGCCGAAGGAGCTTCAGCCGGAACCCGGGCCGGAAGAGACGAAGCAGGAGCAGCGCGCGGAAGTATACAGCCTGGATGAGGCTCGGCGAACGGCCGGGGGAGGCCGGCAGGACAGCATCACCGGCCCTCTTCAGGCACGGGACAGAACGCAGGACCGGGAATATCGGCTGGAGGAGCTGGAACAGGCTTACAATAATAAAAAGAAATTCCCCGGTTCCGGCGCAAATCAGGATAGAAGGATTGACGAAGGCAATCGGGGTGGACAGGGAAGCAGCGGTCCTGGCGATAGATGGGACATTGCCGCCACCCCGGACAGAGAGGATATTGCGGGCGATCCGTACGGGCCGGGTGCCGATCATATCCCGGAATGGACAGCTGGATTGCTGACCGGGAAAGAACGGGAGACAGACACGGAGCTTTTGCGGGACGCATTTCTCCGTTCCCGGCCGGGCGAAGATTTGCGGCGCGGGCAGATGGAAGCCGAAGAGAGCTATGCCGGCTTTGATTACGGCTCTCCGGCATACACTGAAGGCGCCAGCCCGGATTCCAGCGGCCCCCGCCGGGAATGGTTGGAAGAGCCGGAAGACGCGGGCGGCGGTTACTACACTACACGGCGTACTTCTTCCTGGTGGAAATTCCCGGCCTCGGTAGCCGGAGCCATTGGCATCGGTCTGCTGCTGGGCTATGCCGCACTGACTTTTATCGGCGGGGTCCATGATGGCGGTTCTGTAGGTACGGCTTCGCCAGGCACTGCAGCGCAGCAGAATGCCGTAGGCAATTCCACAAGCGCCCCGGCGGTTCCGGTACAGGTACCGGCGCAGAGCTATTACCTTCTTCAATACGGAGTGTTCAGCACGCCGGAAGGAGCAGCTCAGGCGCAGCAGGAGCTGGAGAGCGCCGGGCTGGCCGCAGGGCTTGACCCTGAGGACGGCAACCGGGTGTATGCCGGACTGTCATCCGACCGGGAGCAGGCGAAGCTTCTCGGCAGCAGACTGAAGGCGAAGGGCATCGATTTATACGTGAAGGAAGTCTCTCTTCCTTCCGAGAACCAGCTTGTATTTGGCGGGAATGGCGAGACGGTTACCCGTTATTTTAATACCAGCGGAGAATTGCTGAGCGAGCTCAGCTCCCTCTCCGCCTCGCTGCTCGGCGGCGATACGGCTGCGGACACGGCGAAGGTAAGCGACCTGCATCTGCAGTGGACGGAAACGGTGAAGGCGCTGGAGGCGGGACTGCCGTCTGGGCCCTTAGCCGCCGCCAAGGAACTGGAGAAATCCGTAAGCCGGGGCGTGTCGGCTATGAACGAGTATAGCAAGAGCAAGGCGGACGGCCTGCTGTGGGAAGTACAGGCCGCGATGCTCGATATGCTCAGCGGCCAGAAACGGCTGCTGGCGTCAATGGAACAAGGATAAGCACGAGACTGTTGTTATATGAGCGTCAACTCAGGTCCGGGGTGGGGGCCATTCCTCCCGCGCCGGATTTTGCATTGTACTCACCGCCTTTTCACCGTATAATGATGGGGATGTCGTAGGCGGGCGGAGGGAAGATGGTTGATGAAGAAGAGAAATATAGGTATGCTTTTGCTCTACTTGATTCTGGGCTGGCTGGTCGGCGCCTGGGTGGCGAAGCTTCTGCAGCCGGTTAAAGCTCTGTCCTTCCTGACAAAGTCGACGTTGATCAAATGGTCGCCGCAAGCCGATCTGGACATCATTTCTTATGACGTTACAATTCAACTCAAATTGTGCATGCTAAGCCTGATCGGTATTATTATCGCCGTGTGGCTGTACCGCAGGAAGTAAGCATTTAACCATATGGAAAGGAAATTTACGACGTGAACGATAACAGCATAACTTCGATTATTCTTGCTTCCGGTTCGCCTCGCCGCCGGGAGCTTTTATCTTTACTGGGACTGCCCTTTGACGTTATCCCGAGTGAGGCCGATGAGAGCTTTTTGGCGGAGTGGGAGCCCGAACAAATTGTAAGCGCGCTTGCCCTGCGCAAAGCTGAAGCCGTTCTTCCGCTTGCAGGTGAACGGAACAGCGTCATCCTCGGAAGTGATACGATTGTTGTCCTGGAGGGGCGTATTCTCGGCAAGCCGGCAGATCCGGAGGAAGCCAGACATATGCTCTCTTCCCTGCAGGGGCGGAGCCATACAGTATTTACGGGGGTTGCCTGCATCAAGATCAGGGATGGCGTGAACGGCGACGCGCTCCGGCAGGGGAAATCAACAGGAGCTGCTTTGGTGAAAATGGCGGCCCCCGCCTTCACCAGCTTGGGTAAGCTGGGAAGCAAAGACAAGACCGGCGGCGGTGCGGTGCGGCTCGGCGGCATTGGACAATACCGCGTGCTTTCCGAGTCGCCAAGCGGAGAGCCTGCGGTTATGGCCGGCTACACGGAGAGCCGTGTGACGTTCCGGCCGATGTCGGCCCAAGAAATCGACGGCTATATCAAGACGGGCGAGCCGATGGATAAAGCCGGAAGCTACGGGATTCAGGGAATAGGTTCGCTTTTTATTGAAAAGATAGAGGGTGACTTTTACAGTATTATGGGACTTCCATTGAATCTTCTTTACCGGATGTTGTTGGAATTTGGTATCAATCCGTTAAAGGTATAATTGAGGGGATTATGTAAATTTAATTCGACAGATTCCGGTCTTAATTCCGAATAAAGATGATACCAAAAGACCATTTTCGCAAGAGATAGTGATTCTAAAGTCATGTTTGACAGTAAGCTGATATCACCAACTCCTTTAGTATCGGCTTCTCCTTTGATGCTGCGACCAGCACAATAGGCATTGACACCAAGATGGATGTTAAAGAATAGCTGAATGGCCCCAAAGAGACGAAAAATTCTGTGTGGAGCATGCGGCGAAAATGCATTAAAGCGGTTCCTTCCACGGTCCGATTTATATTTGTATTGAGATGGCTTTACCCGTATAATGATTTAGGGTATATGATAACTGCGGCGCCTGAAGGGATTTCGGACGCGTACGCACAGGTATTCGATAACTATTACTGTCATACAGCCATATCGCTTGTGCGGAGGCTGAAAGGAAGAGATCAGGGATGGAATCGTCAACGTTTATGCTGCGAGACCTTCCCCATGAAGAACGACCGAGAGAGCGCATGATGCAATATGGGGCGGAATCACTCAGCCAGGCCGAACTGCTGGCTATACTACTGCGGACGGGAACCCGCCGGGAATCGGCGATTCATGTGGCGCAGCGCATATTGGGACAGGTTGGCGGTCTTCGCCGTCTGGCCGACCTTAGCATTGAAGAAATGATGGATATCAAAGGAATCGGTCCTGCCAAAGCGGTACAGCTGAAGGCTGGGATTGAGCTGGGACGCCGGATGTCGAACTCGCGGCTGGACCAGCCGGTTACGATTCGCAGCCCGCATGATGCAGCGGATATCCTGACCGAGCAGCTTCGCTATTTGCAGAAAGAGCATTTTGTCTGTCTTTTTCTGAATACGAAAAATCATGTGATCGCGCAGGAAACGCTTTCAATGGGCAGCCTTAATGCATCCATCGTTCATCCAAGAGAGGTGTTTCGGGCGGCCATTAAGTGCAGCAGCGCTTCCATTATATGTGCGCATAACCATCCCAGCGGCGACCCGACACCGAGTCCGGAGGATATTTCCCTGACCCGAAGACTGCTTGAAGCAGGAGAGATTGTCGGAATTGACGTGCTGGACCATCTAATTATCGGCGATGACGGATTTGTTAGCATGAAGGAACAAGGACTTATGTAACAATAAACGATGCACATTGACAGGGAAAGGGAGTTTACAGCATGTTAGGTGGCTTTACAAAAGATTTGGGAATTGACTTGGGAACGGCAAATACTCTGGTTTACGTCCGCGGAAAAGGCATTGTGGTAAGGGAGCCTTCCGTCGTCGCGATCCGTACCGATACGAAAACGATTGAAGCTGTAGGTGAATCCGCCAAAAAAATGATCGGCCGTACGCCGGGGAATATCCGGGCTATCCGTCCCATGAAGGACGGGGTTATCGCCGATTTCGATACAACCGCTACAATGATCAAATACTTTATCCGTCAGGCGCAGAAGCAGCGGTCCATGTTCCAGCGCCATCCGAACGTAATGGTATGCGTACCTTCGGGAATTACCGCTGTTGAGCAGCGCGCCGTAGAGGACGCGACGAAGCAGGCCGGAGCCCGTGAGGCATATATTATCGAGGAACCGTTCGCGGCAGCGATCGGCGCCGACCTGCCGGTATGGGAACCAACGGGCAGCATGGTCGTGGATATCGGCGGAGGCACGACGGAGGTTGCCGTCATTTCGCTGGGCGGCATTGTGACAAGCCGGTCCGTACGCGTGGCCGGAGACGAAATGGATGAGTCGATTATCCAATACATTAAGCGCCAGTACAACCTCATGATTGGGGAACGCACGGCGGAACAATTGAAGATGGATGTTGGTTCCGCGCTGCCGCTGGAGAAGGCGGAGACGATGGAAATCCGCGGACGGGATCTTGTGACCGGACTTCCAAAGACACTCACCATCACATCGGACGAGATTTCCGAGGCGCTGGCCGATACGGTCAATGCCATTACCGAAGCAGTAAAAGTAACGCTGGAGAAATGCCCGCCGGAGCTTGCCGCCGACATTATGGACCGCGGGATTGTTCTGACAGGCGGTGGCGCGCTGCTTCGAAATCTGGATAAGCTGCTGGCGCGCGAGACCGGCATGCCCGTTATCGTAGCTGAGAATCCGCTCGACTGCGTGGCGATTGGAACCGGAAAAGCACTGGAAAATATCCATCTGTTCAAGACCCGCAGCAACGCATCCTTTCGCACGAAACGATAAGCTGATGAGGAGAGGGAAGGACGACGGGAGCCTCTGGAGCGGGAGAGAAAAACGGTTGTTAGAGGGTGTTGAAACTGTTTAAGCTGTTTAGCAATAAGCGACTGTTCATACTGTTGATTACGCTGGTGCTTTTTATTGTGGTTATGGGCATTTCCCTCGGAACAAGAAAGTCGCTGTCGTGGCCCGAAAATTTCGTCAGGGATACAACCGGTTTTGTGCAAAATGTGTTCTACAAGCCCGCTGGATACATAGCGGGCTTCTTTGAAGATATCGGCAACCTGAAGAATCTGGCCGAGGAGAATGAGCGGCTGAAGATCACCGTCGCTCAGTACACCCGGGAAAAGGTCCAGTATAATATACTTGCAGCCAGAGTCGCGGAGTATGAAAAATTGCTGCGCTTCACACGGTCTCAGAGCAACAAGTATAATTATGAGTACCATTATGCCCAGGTTATCAGCCTGACGACTGAGCCTAGCAATAATACGCTGGTCATTGATTTGGGCGCCCGGGACGGCGTCAAGCCAAATATGTCCGTTATTTCCGAGAAAGGTCTTGTCGGCATCATCAGTCAAGTGAGCAACTTCACGTCGA
The DNA here is from genome assembly GCF_018966525.1 of Paenibacillus sophorae. Lineage (NCBI taxonomy): Bacteria > Bacillati > Bacillota > Bacilli > Caryophanales > Paenibacillaceae > Paenibacillus > Paenibacillus sophorae. The sequence continues at coordinate 5,125,679 of NZ_CP076607.1, read as the reverse complement.
CGGTCAAGCTCCTGACCATGATGGATAGCAGCGATCCTAATTCACAGCCGCCGATAGCTGCTACCGCATTCGGCAAGATCAATCAGACGTTTGGCATGGTCGAGCGTTACGATCAGCAGACGCAGCGGCTTATTATGACTCGGATTGATGAGAAGGACCCAATGGCCGTGAATGATATGATCATATCTTCCGGAATCGGCGGTCTTTATCCGCAGGGACTGATTATCGGTACGGTTGAGAGCGTCGGAGTTGGGGAGTTCGGGTTGACCAAGACCGCTGTGATCAAGCCTGCGGCCGGATTTGAGGACTGGAAGAGCCTTCTAGTCGTTTTCACTCCGCAGGAGGAGCAGTAGTGAACGCGCGCAGGCCGACTCTTATTCTGCTGCTGTTTCTGCTGTTTATTCTTCAGGGTGCCGTACTGCCTTGGGTTATACCGGATTCGTTGGAAATGCGGATTGTCCCGAATCTTGTCTTTATTGTTATTTTATTTGTGACCGTATATCATCATCGGCATACGGCGCTGGTACTGGGCCTAAGCTTCGGCATGCTGCATGATATCGTATTTTACGGAAGAATTATCGGAGCCCATTCCTTTGCTATGGGAGTGTCTGCCTATTTGATCGGCTTGATATTCCAAACGCCGCGGGCTCCGCTGCCGCTGATGATGACGATTGTGCTTCTGGGAAGCTGGCTCGAAGACAGCATTCTGTTCGGCATTTACAGCATATTCAAGCTGAACCGCGATCCATACAACTGGGCGCTTCTAAACTATATGCTGCCCACCATGCTTATTCATTTTGTCCTTGCACTTCTGCTGTACATTCCCGTCCGGCGTCAGCTTGAGAAGCTGGAGAACCGGACACGCAAGGAAGAGAAGGAGTAAGGCTTGGCCCAATTTCTCTCGAATCAAGCAGGAACTTTAGGGCCTCGGCACGAATGAATGAGAATGGGGGGAGGGGCAAATGACAGTAATATCCAAGCATGTACGGATAAAAGGCATCAAGGACGGCCTGGTCTTCCTGCTAGATGACAAATGTCCCTTTGAAGAGCTGCTTGACGAGCTTCGCTACAAGTTGGAGCACAGCCATCAAAATATTTTGACCGGACCGATCGTGCATGTGGATGTCAAGCTTGGCAGCCGTTCGGTAACAGAGGAAGAAAAGGAAGCGGTACTGGAGATATTGCGCAAACCGGGCAATCTGCTGATCCGTTCGATTGAGGCGCAGAATGCCCCGAAACCGGTGAGCGGAAGTTCGCTGTTCGTGATGAGCGGCATACTTCGGTCCGGTCAGGTGCTGCATCATAAGGGAGACCTGCTCTTTCTCGGGGACGTGAATCCCGGCGGCACGATAACCTGCACCGGAGATATTTTTATTCTTGGGGCGCTGAGAGGCATGGCTCACGCGGGAGTGGAGGGCAATGAAGAAGCGGTTATCGCCGCATCCGTGATGGCTCCGACCCAGCTTCGTATAGCCGAGATCATCAGCCGGCCTCCGGATGAATGGGAAACCCGGGAGAGCAGCATGGAATTCGCATTTTTGTCGGATGGTGCTATGAAAATCGACAAAATACACAACATCGTCAAACTGCGTCGGGATTTAAATGTGTTTAAAGGGGTGTAGCCTCATGGGAGAAGCGATTGTTGTTACCTCCGGCAAAGGCGGCGTGGGCAAGACGACCACAACGGCCAATATTGGAACCGCGCTTGCGCTGCAGGGGAAAAAAGTATGTCTCGTTGATACCGATATCGGGCTGCGAAATCTGGATGTGGTTATGGGGCTTGAGAACCGAATCATATACGATTTGGTGGATGTCGCCGAAGGACGCTGCCGGCTTGGCCAAGCATTGGTCAAAGACAAGCGGTTTGAAGAGCTGTATATGCTCCCGGCCGCGCAGACTAAGGACAAAACTTCAGTCACCCCTGAGCAGGTCAGAGACATCGTATTGGAACTGAAGAAGGAGTATGAATATATTCTTATCGATTGTCCAGCAGGGATCGAGCACGGCTTCCGCAATGCGATAGCCGGCGCCGATAAGGCGATTGTCGTAACAACGCCCGAGCATGCCGCCGTGCGCGATGCCGACCGGGTGATCGGGCTGCTTGAGCAGTCCGAAGTTGAATCGCCTAAGCTGGTCATTAACCGCATCCGGCCTGGACTCATCAAATCCGGCGATATGCTGGATGTCGAGGATATTCTGCAGGTGCTCAATATCGACTTGATCGGGATTGTGCCGGATGACGAATTGGTGATCAAGGCGGCCAATTTGGGAGAGCCGACGGTTATGAATCCGGATTCGGGCGCCGCCATCGCCTACCGCAATATTGCCCGCCGAATTTTGGGCGACGCTGTGCCTCTGATGCAGCTTGACCGCAAGCCGGGCGCATTCAAAAAGTTAAAGAAATTTTTCGGTATCGGTTAAAGGCTTAGGCCTAAGGTTACCGAAAAAGAAAGCCCCGGACACCATGTTCATTGGTGGTTGTCCGGGGCTGTTTGTTCTGCGTCAGGCGCGGAAGAAGCGCTTCGCGTATGCGGGAGAGGAACCGCCAACAGTGTGATGCCCCCGAGCAGAAGGGCTGTCATCCGTACCGCGCCGAACGCAGCAGCGAGGCGCTGCTTGAAGCGTAGCGTCGGTTGTCACCGCCCTGAACGAATTGTCTGGTCTGTTGCGTAGTTTCCCATAAGATAGCCGTTCCCTTCTTCCGGGGAAGGCTTGTTCTAAAATCGCTGCATTCCTTCATAGGATGATATTAAACAAGCCCGCCGGAGGGATCGATATGGGTCACAAAACAATCGCAGGGAATCACCGCAAGCAGCATATCCGCAATCTGCCGGAAGAAATACCGGATTTCGCCAAACCGCCGCGATACAGCATGCCGGGGGACGGCAGTGCGGAAGATTGGCGAAAATACCTGAATGGGAACGACGCCGAGCCCGACCCGGAAAAACTGTGGAAAGAGCGGCACCGCAACTGGGACGAGGAAGGAGAAAGGGAACGGAAGAACCCGCCATTCCTGTCAGGCTTTATTCGGCGCACAATTATCAGCGGACTCCTGTTCGGAGCGGTTTGGGGGATCTTTACCGTGCAGCAGCCATGGGCTTATCGCGCGCAAAATTTTATTACCGGCGCCTTAAGCAAGGATATGGACTTTACGGCTGCCCGTGTGTGGTATGAACGGTATTTTGACGGAGCTCCGGCGTTTATCCCGATTTTCGGGAACGGGGAGGAGACGGCACGGAAAGTCTCGGCGCCTCATAAGCTAACTCCTCCAATAGCAGGAAGCATTGTTAGGCCATTTGCCTCTACGCTAAAAGGCGTAGAAATTATGCCTGCGGCTGATAAAGCCGGAAGCGCGGTGGTAAAAAGCATAGATATAGGGAGGGTGCTGTCCGTTTCAAGAGAGGCGGAAGGAGGCATCCGTGTAACCGTTCAGCATAGCGGAGGAATTACCGCCGAATACGGACATTTAAACGGCACAAAGCTGAAAGCCGACGACTGGGTGCAAAGCGGCGATACCGTCGGATGGATGGAGGAAACGAATGCGTCTTCGCCCAAGCTGCTCTATTTTTCGGTGATGCGGGACAAGGCCTATATCGATCCGGCGGAAGAGATCGGTTTTGATTAGGGTCTGGGGCATTTCCTTTTTCCTGCACCCGCTGTTCGTTATCATTATGCTGCTTTCCGTGCTTACCGGGCAGTTCCTCGAATTGCTGACGCTCTTTGCCATCGTTCTCGTCCACGAGCTGGGGCATGTCTGGGCGGCGCTCCTTGCCGGAGCCACCGTCAAATCAGTGCAGCTTCTCCCGTTCGGAGGAGTCGCGGTCATTGAGGACAATGGAAAGCTAACCGCATTCCGTGAAATCGGAATCGCGCTTGCCGGACCGCTGCAGAACGTTCTGATGATCGCGTTCGCGGCCGCTTTGAAAGAAGCCGGTTGGGGCGGCGAAGCCTATATGACTTATCTCATTCAAGCTAATCTCATCATCGCCCTATTCAATATGCTGCCTATTTTGCCGCTCGATGGAGGGAGAATCGTACAAGCTGCGGTAAGCCTTCAGGCCCCGTATTACTCGACTCTGCTGTGGTGCGGAAGAATCAGCATTTTTGCAAGCGCCCTGACGGCCGTGTATGCCCTGCTGCCGCTGGGAAGCGGCGGCGGACTTCGGCTTAATCTGCTGATGATCGCCGCCTTTCTGCTGTATTCCAATATAACGGATCACCGAAATCTTCCTTTCCGGTTTTTGGCTTTTCTCATGAACCGGGGGGTCATATATGAACAACATATGGACAAAGGCACACCTGCACTCCCGATTGTTGCGCCTCTTGCGAAACCTTTGGATGATATTCTGCGTCTATTTAGACGGCACCAGTATCATTTGATCTATGTGCTTGACGCCGAAGGAGGCGTGATGGCGGTCGTACCGGAACAGCGCTTGCTCTCATCCTATTTTGGGCTATGAAGCTGACTGTTATCGGCGCTAACCGCCGATCCGCTTGGGGAAATCGGGAAATTTTTGTATACCAGAGGTGACGCCATGAAACAAATGATCGTTCACTGCTCGCAGCATATGACCCGGATGGCCCTTCTGGAGAAGGGAAGACTGATGGAATATGCGGCTGAGCGGGAGGAGCAGCAGGGACTGGTCGGCAGCTACTACAAAGGACGGGTAATGAATGTGCTGCCTGGAATGCAGGCCGCTTTTGTCGATATCGGGCAGAAAAAAAATGCCTTTCTATATGTAGATGATGTACTGCATCCGCATCTGGAGAAACAGCCTAAAGTAAAGCCATCGATTGATACGCTGCTAAAGCCCGGACAGGAAATTATTGTTCAGGTTAGAAAAGAACCTAGAGGAAACAAGGGAGCGCGGGTCACGACACATTACACGCTCCCCGGACGCTGGATGGTATATATGCCGTTTGCGGAATACGTCGGGGTTTCCAAAAAGATCGGGCGAGAATCCGAGCGGAACCGTTTGAAGGCGCTGGCCGAACGGCTGCGGAAGAATGAAGAAGGTCTAATTATGCGCACCGTGTCTGAGGACGAGCTCTCCGAAGCGGTGGAAGGAGATTTGGCACTTCTGCGGGCACAGTGGGAGAGGATCATGCGCCGCGCTCAGAAGGCGGAGGCGCCGGCGCTGCTGCACCGTGATCTCAGCATCGTTCAGCGGTTCATCCGCGACACGTTCGACCCCCGGCGGGACGAGCTTCGGATAGATTCTCCGCAAGCCGTCAAAGAGGCTGAGGCATTCTTAAGCGAGATGGCTCCGGAAGGCTACAAGCGGGTGGAACTGTATACCGGAACCGAGCCGATTTTTGCCGCATACGGGGTGGAAGAGCAGCTAGAGCGCGGATTCAGCCGCAAAATCACGCTCGAAGGTGGAGGAACACTTATCTGGGATGAGGCGGAAGCGCTCACCGTAATCGATGTCAACACGGCTCAATATACGGGCGGCGCGTCGCTGGAGGAGACGGTTACGCGCACCAATCTTCTCGCCGCGGAAGAGATCGGGCGTCTCGTCCGGCTTCGGGATACCGGCGGCATTATTATCATCGATTTCATTGACATGGAACTGGAAGAGCATCGCAAAATGGTGGTGGCCCGGCTCGAAAGTATCGTCAGTAGAGACCGGACGAAGACTTATATTCTGGGCTGGACCCGGCTGGGGCTGCTTGAGATGACGCGGAAAAAAGTGAGGCATGACGTCCTGGAGCTTTCCACCCGTCCATGCGAATGCTGCGGAGGCACCGGTCGAACGCCGATGTGGAAGCAAGGAAGGGAATAACCGGTATTGCATCGTTGGAAAATATTTATATGCAATACCAGCGTTGACTATTCCAGGTCTCCATGCTATCATCTATAAGTATGTGTCTGGTTCATTAATTTGCCTGCACATGCTGTAACCGCTCCGATCGGGTAATCAAGCGCGATTCCGGAAGGGAGAGCCACCTGGACCAGGCGAGTCTGAGACATGAGGAGGTGCAAAACCAATGTATGCAATTATCGAAACTGGCGGCAAGCAATACAAAGTCCAAGAGGGCGACGTATTGTTCATCGAGAAGCTGAACGCGGAAGACGGAGCAAGCGTAACGTTTGACCGTGTCCTGGCTGTATCGAACGAAGGCGGTCTGACGGCGGGAACTCCGCTCGTAAGCGGCGCTTCCGTAACGGCGAAGGTCGAGAAGCATGGTAAAGGTCAGAAGGTTGTCGTTTACAAATACAAACCGAAGAAGAACTACCATAAGAAGCAAGGCCATCGTCAGCCTTACACAAAAGTAACGATCGAGAAGATTCAAGCGTAAGAAGGTGCGTTTATGATTAACGTGCGGATTACACGGGATTCCTCTCAAGGCGCGATCATCGGTTTTGCCGTAAATGGCCATGCCGAGTATGACAAAAGGGGCAGAGATATCGTATGTGCCGGTGTTTCGACTGTAACGGTCGGTACTGTCAACGCGATTGAAGCCTTAACCGGAGTCGTGCTGGATTCGTCCATGAAGGACGGGTTTCTCAGCGGGACGCTGTTGCCGATTGAAGACCCCGAAACTGCTGCCAAAGTGCAGCTGCTTCTGGAATCCATGGTCGTTATGCTCAATACGATTGCAGAGTCGTACGGTAAGTATATTCAGATACAGGAAGTCATTATTTGAAGAAGGAGGTAGACAACATGTTGAAATTGGATCTCCAGTTATTCGCATCGAAAAAAGGTGTAGGTTCCACAAAGAACGGACGCGATAGCCACGCGAAACGTCTTGGTGTGAAACGCGCCGATGGTCAAGCCGTAACAGGCGGAAGCATTCTGGTGCGTCAACGCGGAACGAAAATCCACCCCGGCACGAACGTAGGCATCGGCAAAGACGATACTTTGTTCGCCAAAGTGGACGGCGTTGTGAAGTTCGAGCGCCTGGGCCGCGATCGCAAGAAAGTGAGCGTCTACCCGGTAGACGTCGCTCCGGTAGCTGCGGCTCTGGAAGCGTAAGCTTACGGACAATAATTGCTAGTAAAGCCTCCGGCATGAGCGCCGGGGGCTTTTTTTCAAAATATAAGAATCTATAGGATAGGAAAATTCTTGCCGCTTCTTGATGAACCCGGGGGAATTCCTATGGTATACTGGGTAAACATGAACGGGTCTGATTGCGGTAGAGCGCTAAGAATTCGCGAACGTAAGGGACGGGGAAGACAGTATGAAATCCTGGAAAAGCGCAGTAGGAGCTTCGGTGTTATCGGTAGCGTTTCCCTTGGGATTCGCCTGCATATGGCCGACGCTTTGGACATGCCTCCTGCTTGGCGTGTGGGCCGCAGCGGCTGCTTTATTCAGCGTCCTGGCGGTCCGCCGCCACTATGAACGAGAACTCCAGAAACAAGAACGGATCCTGCAGCAGACGGCGATCCGGACGCTTAATCATCACCGCCATGACTGGATGAATGATCTCCAGGTACTGTACGGCTATATTCAACTGGGCAAGCCTGATAAATCGGTACAGTGTGTGGAAAGAATAAAAGAACGCATCGAGCTGGACAGCCGGATATCCAAGCTCGGTATTCCTTCGCTGGTCTTCTATCTTCAATCCTTCCGCACCGTGGGGGGCAGCCTGCAGCTGGACATTGAAGTGGAAGAAGGATTGCAGCTGGGAGATAAGCTGACGCCTGAGGCCGGAGATGAGCTCACCTCAGTGATTATGCAAACGGTCAGAGCCTGCCAATTTGGAGGACTGGCTGCCCAGGGCGAGACCCGTTCGCTGCTCCTTTCTTTCAAGAAGGATGAGGGGGACGTTGTCATTGCATTCGGCAGCGACGGCTTGCGGGAAGGAACGGAGTTGTTCCGGGAACAGATATTTAATATCGTGCAGGGCAAAATTGTAACAGCGGAGCAGCTGACGCCCCATAAGGCGGACTTCCAGCTGCGCCTGCCGATGGGAATGTGAAGGAAGGTGAGACATCCATGTTTGTAGATAAAGCGAAAATATTTGTAAAAGGCGGCGACGGCGGCGACGGTCTGGTGGCGTTCCGCCGCGAGAAATATGTGCCGGAGGGCGGTCCTGCCGGCGGTGACGGCGGCAAGGGCGGCGACGTCATTTTCCGCGTGGACGAAGGGCTGCGTACCCTGATGGATTTCCGGTATCAGCGGCATTTCAAGGCCCAGCGTGGGGAAAAGGGACGTAATAAGAGCCAACACGGCGCGGGTGCCGACGATATGATCGTCCGCATCCCGCCGGGAACGGTGCTGATTGACGATGACAGCGGCGAGATCATCGCCGACATGACGCGTCACGGCCAGGAAGTGGTTGTGGCTCGTGGCGGCCGTGGCGGCCGGGGAAATATCCGGTTCGCGACACCGAATAACCCTGCTCCCGAGCTTGCGGAGAACGGGGAAGAAGGCCAGGAACGCTATGTTGTGCTTGAGCTTAAGGTCATGGCGGATGTAGGACTTGTCGGCTTTCCGAGCGTAGGCAAATCCACTTTGCTGTCCGTCGTTTCGGCTGCCAAGCCGAAGATCGGAGCGTACCATTTTACTACCATTACACCGAATCTCGGCGTTGTGGATGTAGGTGACGGCCGCAGCTTTGTCATGGCCGACCTCCCCGGACTGATCGAGGGCGCTCATGAGGGCGTTGGGCTGGGACATGAATTTCTGCGCCATATCGAACGTACGCGCATCATCATTCACGTTGTCGATATGGCGGGCTCCGAAGGCCGTGATCCGTTCGAGGACTGGGTGAAGATCAACGATGAGCTGAAGCAATACAACACAGGCCTTGCCGACCGTCCGCAGATTGTGGCGGCCAATAAGATGGACATGGAGGAAGCGGAGGAGAATCTTGCTTCTTTCCGCGAGCGCGCAGGCAGTCTTCTGCCTGATCTGGAGATCCTGCCAATCTCGTCGCTGACCCGCAAAGGCGTTCAAGAGTTGCTCTACCGCGCCGCCGATCTGCTTGATTCCATTCCGCAGGCTCCGGCCGTGGAGGAAGTGGCAGAGAGCGGTGAGCATAAAGTATATAAGCTTAAGGCTACGGAAGATGACTCTTTCACCATCACTCGTGATAACGAAGCCTATGTCGTCAGCAGTCCGAAGATTGAGCGGATGCTCAAACGGATGCAGCTTAATTCGCATGATGCGATTCTGAAGCTGGCGCGGACGCTGCGGCATATGGGTGTGGATGAGGAGCTCCGCAAACGCGGAGCGGTGGAAGGCACCATTGTTCGAATCGCCGATTTCGAATTCGAGTTTGTCGAGAACAGCAGCTACTATTGAATAAGTGAATAACGGACCGAAAGCAGGCGCAGGCATGTGTTTTCCATAATAAGGAGAACCGTGCAAGCGCCTTTTTCATGCGTTTTTCAAAGGGTGGATTGTAAAAGGAACTTGTTCTCGGGGGCTGCGACGGAGTCGGCAGTTGAATTTTAGAGTGAAACGGTTTTGTGAAAAGTATTGCAATTCTTTCTGAATAACTTTATAATGTCCACTATGTAAAAACAAAAGTCTTTGAGGAGAGGACGTTTGTGAAAGAACGTTATTATTTGGTTCGTGAAGATATTTTGCCCGAGGCGGTACTGAAAACGATGCAGGTCAAACAGCTGCTGGAAGCCGGAGATGCCAAGACGGTTCATGAGGGCGTGGAGCAGGTGGGGCTGAGCCGGAGTGCTTTTTACAAATACAAAGACGGCATCCATCTGATCCATCAGTTGGAAAGGGAACGCATCGTAACGATCTCGATGGATCTTGAGCATGAGTCGGGCATGCTGTCCAAGGTGCTGGGAGCCGTAGCGGGGCATGGAGCCAATGTGCTGACCATTCATCAGAGTATTCCGCTTCAAGGGTGGGCGAACGTTGTCCTTTCCATTGAGATCACCCACATAAATGATGAACTGGGAGACATGCTGGATAGCCTGAAAGGGATGCCTGGCGTTAAGCGCGCTTTGATTGTAGGGCAAGGTTAGAAGGGGAATATACGTTAAGGGGGATTCAGATTCAGATGAAACCGGTGAAAGTAGGATTGCTCGGGCTGGGAACGGTCGGTACGGGCGTAGTGCGCATCGTGCAGGGGAACCAGGAGGATTTGAGCAGTCAGGTCGGTTCGCCGATACATATTGAACGTATTGCTGTTAAGAACTGTGATAAGCCCCGTTCGATCGAAATCGATCCGGCGAAGCTGACAACCGATCCTTGGGAAGTCATCCGCGACCCGGAAATCGACGTTATTGTTGAGGTTATGGGCGGGGTCGACGCCACCAGAGAGTATATTTTGGAGGCGCTTGAGCGGGGTAAGCATATCGTTACCGCCAACAAGGATCTTATGGCTCTGTACGGCAGCGAAATCTTGGAAAAAGCGCAGGAAAAACAGTGCGATGTTTTTTATGAAGCCAGCGTAGCAGGAGGCATCCCGATTATCCGGACATTGATCGAGGGCTTTTCTTCCGACCGGATCGTCAAAATCATGGGTATTGTCAACGGAACGACCAACTATATACTGACCAAGATGAGCCAGGAAGGCGCTTCGTACGACGACGTGCTGAAAGAAGCGCAGGAGCTCGGCTATGCCGAGTCCGATCCGACCTCTGATGTGGAAGGACTTGATGCAGCCCGCAAAATGGCGATTCTCGGCACGCTGGGCTTCCGCACCAACGTTGAACTGCGGGACGTGAGCGTAAGCGGAATTTCCGGCGTCAGCAAAGAGGATATTTTATTTGCGAAGCGTCTTGGATACGAAATGAAGCTGCTCGGCATTGCCGAGAGCCATAATGATGAGTTCAACATCAGCGTTCAGCCTACCATGATCCGTTCGAGCCATCCGATCGCTTCCGTTAACGGAGTGTTCAATGCGGTCTATGTCTATGGCGAAGCAGTCGGGGAAACGATGTTCTACGGAGCGGGAGCGGGCGAAATGCCAACGGCAACCTCCGTCGTGGCCGACCTGGTGGCGGTGATCAAGAACTTAAAGCTGGGGGTCAACGGACTGAAACAGATCGTTCCTTATAAGAATAAGAAGCTGAAGAGCGACGACGATATTTATTTTAAGAACTTCCTGCTGCTCCATGTGGACGATAAAGCGGGGGTGCTTGCCAAAATCACCCAGGTGTTTGCCGAATGCGACGTCAGCCTCGATTCTGTTGTACAGCAGGCCAATCCGCATAACCCGAATGCCGAGATCATTATCGTTACGCATGATGCCAGCAAGTCCAGTATGAACAAGGTTCTCCGCCGTTTCGAGGAACTTGAGGTCATCCGCCGCGTCAAGAGCCATTACCGTGTCGAAGGCTGATGTAAACCGCAGGGAAGGCAATTATCTTTAAAGGAGACCATGGGTTGTGAAATATTCCATACTGCATGATAATAGAGAGCAATGTTCCATTATGTTGAAAAAAGGTCTTGCCGCAGACAAAGGGCGGTGCGCTCATGAGTAATAATAGGAAGGTTAGGGTGAAAATACCCGCCAGCACCGCTAATCTGGGTCCGGGATTCGATACGCTCGGCATGGCGCTCTCGCTGTATGCCTGGATCGAAATGGGCGAAGCGGAGCAGACCGTCTTCCACCTGTACGGTGATGAGATGAAGGATGTGGCCCGGGATAAGAGCAACTTGATTTACAAGGTTGCTCAGATGGTATTCGACGAAGCCGGCATATCCGTCCCCGAGCTGGAAATTTCGATGCATTCCGAAATTCCGCTGACACGCGGGCTTGGAAGCAGCGCTTCCGCCATTATCGGCGGCATGGTTGCCGCCAATGCGCTGATCGGGTCTCCTCTGAGCAATGACAGGCTCTTCGACATGGCAACCGCGCTGGAGAAGCATCCCGACAACGTTGGCGCTTCCCTGTTTGGAGGAATCATCGCCGCCGCCTGGGACGGCAGCCATGCGGATGTAATCCGCATCGAGCCGCCGGAGGATCTGGAAGTGCTTGTCGTTATTCCTGAATTTGAACTGGCGACGTCCAAGGCTAGGGAGGCTCTCCCGTCCAGTGTAACCGTCGCCGATGCCGTATACAATGTCAGCCGCTCTTCGCTGCTGACCGGAGCGCTGGCCTGCGGGCGTCTGGATCTGATCGGCGCAGCGATGCGGGACCGCCTGCACCAGCCGTACCGGGCTCCGCTGGTTCCCGGCATGGAGACCGTGCTGGCGGAAGCGACGCAGCACGGAGCGCTTGGAATCGCCCTAAGCGGCGCCGGTCCAACACTGATTGCGTTTGTGGATCGGCGGGAACCCGGGAAGAGCGAACTGGAAGCCTTTCTGATGGAAACGATGCGCGAGCAAGGCATTGAAGCGCGTACCCGCTGGCTTCTGCCGTGCCGAACGGGGGCGCTTGCGGAGTCTGTAGACGAAAATGGGATGCAAAATCAATCATTTTTGGATATGATAAAAGGAGAAGTACGGTCATGAAATCAATAGCGGTGCTGCCGCAGGGAACGACCTCTCATGAAGCTTTGCTGTATCTGATGAAAGGGGAGCCCTGCCGGCCGGTGTTCTATAAGCTTATTTCCGACGTGTTTCTGGCCACGGCCAAAGGAGAGACCGATTACAGCGTCATTCCCGTCGAGAATACGATTGAAGGCTCGGTCAGCCTGCACATGGACTGGCTTATTCATGAAGTGGATCTGCCGATGCAGGCCGAATGGATTTATCCTTCCGTGCAGAACCTGATCGCTAACCCCGGTGAGTTTGCGGACGGAAAAGGCGGTGTCGATTACTCGGGCATCGTAAAAATCCTCTCCCATCCGGTTGCAATGGCCCAGTGCGGCCATTTTATCCGCAGTCATGCCCCGTCTGCCGAGCTTGAAACCGTGGGAAGCACCTCGGAAGCTGTAGAAATCGTCAAGAACAATCCCGGCAAAGGCTGGGCGGCAATCGGCATTGAGCTTGGTGCGAAGACCTTTGGACTAGAGATTGTCGCGAGTAAAATTACCGATCATCACAACAATTTTACGCGTTTTGTGCTGGCGGGACCTGGGAAGCTTGATATCCCCCGCGTAAGCACCGGCAGCAAGACCAGCGTGCTGGTCACCCTGCCGGAGGATTTTCCGGGCGCGCTCCACCAGGTTCTTTCGGCCTTTGCTTGGCGCAAGCTGAACTTGTCGCGGATTGAATCACGGCCTACGAAGAAGAAGCTGGGTACCTACTATTTTTATATCGATGTGCTCGAACCGTTGGAATCGGTCCTCCTGCCTGCCGCTATTGAGGAAATCAAAGCTTTGGGCTGCCAGGTCCGAATTCTGGGCTCGTATCCCACATACACCTATGAGGAAGAGAAAGCGGAGGTGCAGTAAGTTCATGTCTGAGCAGTTGATTTATCTAGATGGACAATACGTAACGAAGGAAAATGCCATGGTATCCGTTTTTGACCACGGCTTTCTGTATGGCGACGGGATTTTTGAAGGGATCCGGATTTATAACGGCAACATTTTTAAATGCAAAGAGCATTTGGACAGACTGTATGATTCGGCTAAATCCATCATGCTTGATATCCCGCTGACTTATGACGAGATGCTGGAAGCGATGGCAGAGACGATCCGCCGTAATGAGATGCGCAACGGTTATATCCGCCTTATCGTTTCCCGAGGCCCCGGCAACCTCGGACTTGATCCCCGCCGGTGCCCCCAAGCCAGTGTCATTATTATTGTAGAGCAGCTGGCCATCTATCCCGAAGAGGCTTATCTGAACGGCCTTCGCGCCGTTTCCGTGTCCCAGCGCCGTAACATTCCGGATGCGCTGAATCCGAAGATCAAATCGCTTAACTATCTGAACAACATTCTGGTCAAAATCCAGTCCAATCTTGCGGAAGCCGACGAGGCGATCATGCTGAACGCGCAGGGATATGTGACGGAAGGCTCCGGAGATAATATTTTTATCATCAAAAAAGGCGTTGTCTACACCCCACCGTGCTACCTTGGCGCTCTCGAAGGCATCACGCGTCTTGCCATTATCGAGTTGTGCGAGAAGCTCGGCATCAAGCTTAAAGAAGAGCCTTTCACGATGCATGATATTTATATTGCGGATGAGGTCTTCTTCACCGGTACAGCGGCAGAGGTTATCGCGGCCCGCGAGATCGACGGACGGATTATTGGCGAAGGCCATGCTGGTCCGATCACGCTGAAGCTGCTTGAGGAATTCCGGAGCATTGTGGACAAAGATGGCTATAAGGTGTGGCAGTCCTAAGTTTTTGAATAGCAACGATCAATCCTTTGATGCGCATGCAATCATGCCGCATGAAAGGATTTTTTTTGCTTCTGGGATGTCAATCGCCCATGGGCTGCATAAGATGTAGTAACGAAGGAGGCGGCTCTACCGCAAATCACTGCGACAAAAAGCATTGCTCCACAAAACGTTAGGAGGTTAAATCTGCGTGAAAATACACATTGTCAAGCAAGGCGATACACTCTATGAATTGTCGAAAAAGTATGGGGTGCCGCTGGATAAAGTGATTGAAGCCAATCCGCAAATTGCAAACCCCGATGTCCTGGCTGTCGGAGACAAGGTTAAAATCCCTTCAGTTCCCGTTCCCGTGCCAGACGGCGGCGAGCTGTTCCACAAACATACGGTCATGCAGGGAGATACCCTGTGGAAACTGTCAAAGGCATGGGGGATTCAGCTCAAGGATATCATCCAGGCCAATCCCCAGTTAAAAAATCCCGATGTGCTTAAAATAGGAGATATCGTCAATGTTCCCAAGAAAGCGACGGCTTCCCCGGTACATCCAGTAGATCCAGTAGATCCAGTAGATCCAGTAGATCCAGTAAATCCAGCAAATCCAGCAAACCCGGCAAACCCGGTAAATCCGAATCTAGCCCAACCGGAATATGCGCCGATGGCTGTATCAGAGAAAACCGCCCCTGGCGGAAAGGCCTATACGGGTCCCATCGAAAAAAAGGCAGAAACAGCTCCTGTTGTACCTGCACCTGTACCTGCACCTGCACCTGCACCCACATCTGCTCCTTTAGCTATTCAAAAACCTGTTGCCATTCCTGCGCCTATTACTCCAATTAAAGAGACGATTCATACCGAGACGCAGAACCTGTACGTACAGATTTCGGTTCCCGCTCAAGAAGCGGCCCCTTTGCCGCCGATGCCTGAGCCTCTTAAGGAATATCCTATTCCCGAGCCCCCCAAGAATTATTTCGCATGCGAGCCTGTAACTCCCTGCGACAAGTCATACGGTTATCCGGGAATAACGGAAAATCCCAACTATTACGACTGCCCGCCAACTTACCCGCAGTATGAGGCCGTTCAGCCGATTTCTTATGCGCCTTGTGAGGTTCAACAGTTTGCGTATATGCCCGAAATGCCTGCGCCATATTGCTATCCGGATACAGGTTATCCTGTCGCCAATGTCTCGGCACCATACTATCCGGGTGTTATGCCCGGCTACACCACAGAGATGCCTGCTAACGACTTCAAACCTTATTCTGAGAATCCGGCGTACTACGGGGCTCAGCCAACGACGCTTCCTTGGCCTTCCTGCGGATGCGGGGAATCTCCTGGAATCCAGCCGTACCAATTTGGTAATGAAGCGCCGATGTATGGCAATATGCCTGTCTACACGAGTGAAGCCCAATCTTTCCCTTATGGCATGGGCATTCCTCAACCCTATATGGCACCTTCGTACCCGCCCGCACCCGCATCATATGGCTCTCCAGTTAACCAAGGAATCCCGCCGGTTCCGAAATTTCCGGGAACGGAGGATTGGGTTTATTCGAATCGACTTCCTGTAGACACAGAGGTTAATTCCGCCTCAGGAGCTTTGTCCGAGCAGGATGCTACTGCCGTCAACCTGACCGCAGAACAGAATGCCGCCGATCAAGGGGAAGCTAAACCGGCTTCTACGACTTCTACGGCCAAGGCCAAAACATCAAGCCGGCGTGGCAAAGACATCAAACCGGGCGGCACAACGAAGCAGCAGCGTTCGGGTAAAGTCAAAGAGACGGTGAAAAAACGTCGTAACCCTTGGATTTCCGATTGATATTTAAAGCGGTCATAGACTTTGCACGTGCAGATTCGTATCTTCGGGTACGGTCTGCACTTTTATTGTTCACTTGTCTCATTTCCGGGACTTTAGGGTTAGTTGAATAAGGAAATAGTATCATATAGAAAATTGGGAAATATTATAGGTTGTTACATATATCGCAGACATGTTATATTATAAATCTAGTTGCTGATGACATTTTGCCAATAGCTGCGAAGGGCCGTATTTTAGAGGTGCTAAAGCTATTAAAAAAAGTCTTGCAATCGATCGATAAAAATGATATATTAAAGATCCGGTTGACAAACAGTCATCCGCACTGAAGATTTAAAGCAATGAAGAGTTGATCTTTGAAAACTGAACAACGAGTGAGTGGGAATTCGCTTCTAGCGAGTTCCAAAAAGAGATGGATTTCACAGCGTGGTTCACGCTTTGGAAAGGCCATCATGAGAATGCAAATTCTCGTCAGATGTTTCAACATGAGCTAATCGCTCTATCGATAGACTTTTCGGATGGTTATTTTCTTGGAGTGATTCGAGGAAGTAACCGCACGAAAAAACCTTATTGGAGAGTTTGATCCTGGCTCAGGACGAACGCTGGCGGCGTGCCTAATACATGCAAGTCGAGCGGAGTATTTTTGAGAGCTTGCTCTCAAAAATACTTAGCGGCGGACGGGTGAGTAACACGTAGGCAACCTGCCTCTTGAACTGGGATAACTACCGGAAACGGTAGCTAATACCGGATAATTCCTCTTGGCACCTGCCAAGAGGCTGAAAGGCGGAGCAATCTGCTGTCAAGGGATGGGCCTGCGGCGCATTAGCTAGTTGGTGGGGTAACGGCTCACCAAGGCGACGATGCGTAGCCGACCTGAGAGGGTGAACGGTCACACTGGGACTGAGACACGGCCCAGACTCCTACGGGAGGCAGCAGTAGGGAATCTTCCGCAATGGGCGAAAGCCTGACGGAGCAACGCCGCGTGAGTGATGAAGGTTTTCGGATCGTAAAGCTCTGTTGCCAGGGAAGAACGTCTTGTAGAGTAACTGCTACAAGAGTGACGGTACCTGAGAAGAAAGCCCCGGCTAACTACGTGCCAGCAGCCGCGGTAATACGTAGGGGGCAAGCGTTGTCCGGAATTATTGGGCGTAAAGCGCGCGCAGGCGGCTGTTTAAGTCTGGTGTTTAAACCATGGGCTCAACCTGTGGTCGCACTGGAAACTGGGCAGCTTGAGTGCAGAAGAGGAAAGTGGAATTCCACGTGTAGCGGTGAAATGCGTAGAGATGTGGAGGAACACCAGTGGCGAAGGCGACTTTCTGGGCTGTAACTGACGCTGAGGCGCGAAAGCGTGGGGAGCAAACAGGATTAGATACCCTGGTAGTCCACGCCGTAAACGATGAGTGCTAGGTGTTAGGGGTTTCGATACCCTTGGTGCCGAAGTTAACACAGTAAGCACTCCGCCTGGGGAGTACGGTCGCAAGACTGAAACTCAAAGGAATTGACGGGGACCCGCACAAGCAGTGGAGTATGTGGTTTAATTCGAAGCAACGCGAAGAACCTTACCAGGTCTTGACATCCCTCTGAATCGCCTAGAGATAGGCGCGGCCTTCGGGACAGAGGAGACAGGTGGTGCATGGTTGTCGTCAGCTCGTGTCGTGAGATGTTGGGTTAAGTCCCGCAACGAGCGCAACCCTTGACTTTAGTTGCCAGCAGGTGAAGCTGGGCACTCTAGAGTGACTGCCGGTGACAAACCGGAGGAAGGTGGGGATGACGTCAAATCATCATGCCCCTTATGACCTGGGCTACACACGTACTACAATGGCCGGTACAACGGGAAGCGAAGCCGCGAGGTGGAGCCAATCTTATAAAGCCGGTCTCAGTTCGGATTGCAGGCTGCAACTCGCCTGCATGAAGTCGGAATTGCTAGTAATCGCGGATCAGCATGCCGCGGTGAATACGTTCCCGGGTCTTGTACACACCGCCCGTCACACCACGAGAGTTTACAACACCCGAAGTCGGTGGGGTAACCCGCAAGGGAGCCAGCCGCCGAAGGTGGGGTAGATGATTGGGGTGAAGTCGTAACAAGGTAGCCGTATCGGAAGGTGCGGCTGGATCACCTCCTTTCTATGGAGAATCGTTTCCCGCAGCGGAAACATTCAAATCGGAAGCTAAGCTTCCAAAACTCAGGTTTAGGCCTGTTGCTCACTCGTTGCTCAGTTTTGAGAGCTCAAACTCTCAAAAGCAAGAACTTGATCCTTGAAAACTGGATACCGAAACGAAAATTGCGTTTTAGAACATCTTTTAGCTGAAACTTGTGTCCAAGCAAGTTGAAATAGTTATTAGCTGAGAGCGAAGATTTTCGAATGAGAGCGACTTTTGGCTTGAAAGGCGAAAGCGAACGGAGCAATCCGGAAGCGGCCTTTCAAACAAGACGGAGCGATCAGGCGAAAATTGGAGCGTTGGTTAAGCTAGTAAGAGCACACGGAGGATGCCTAGGCGCCAGGAGCCGAAGAAGGACGTGGCGAACAACGAAAAGGCCTCGGGGAGCTGTAAGCAAGCGTTGATCCGGGGGTGTCCGAATGGGGAAACCCGGCTGTGGTAATGCACAGTCACTCCTACCTGAATTCATAGGGTAGGTAGAGGCAGACCAGGGGAACTGAAACATCTAAGTACCCTGAGGAAGAGAAAACAAGAGTGATTCCGTCAGTAGCGGCGAGCGAACGCGGAACAGCCTAAACCGAAGAGCTTGCTCTTCGGGGTTGTGGGACGTCTCACATGGAGTTACAAAGGAATAGGGTAAACGAAGAGGTCTGGAAAGGCCCGCTGGAAGAGGTAAAAGCCCTGTAATTGAAATTCTGTTCCCTCCGAGACGGATCCCGAGTAGTGCGGGGCACGTGAAACCCCGTATGAATCCGGCAGGACCATCTGCCAAGGCTAAATACTCCCTGGCGACCGATAGTGAAACAGTACCGTGAGGGAAAGGTGAAAAGCACCCCGGAAGGGGAGTGAAACAGTACCTGAAACCGTGTGCTTACAAGAAGTCAGAGCCCGTTATCGGGGTGATGGCGTGCCTTTTGTAGAATGAACCGGCGAGTTACGTTTAACGTGCAAGGTTAAGGCGAGGAGCCGGAGCCGCAGCGAAAGCGAGTCTGAATAGGGCGACGAAGTACGTGGGCGTAGACCCGAAACCGTGTGATCTACCCCTGTCCAGGGTGAAGGTGCGGTAACACGCACTGGAGGCCCGAACCCACGCACGTTGAAAAGTGCGGGGATGAGGTGGGGGTAGCGGAGAAATTCCAATCGAACTCGGAGATAGCTGGTTCTCCCCGAAATAGCTTTAGGGCTAGCCTCGGATTTGAAGTCGTGGAGGTAGAGCACTGATTGGGTGCGGGGCCCGCAAGGGTTACCAAGCTCAGTCAAACTCCGAATGCCATGGACTTGCGTCCGGGAGTCAGACAGTGAGTGCTAAGATCCATTGTCAAAAGGGAAACAGCCCAGACCATCAGCTAAGGTCCCCAAGTGTGTGTTAAGTGGGAAAGGATGTGGAGTTGCACAGACAACCAGGATGTTGGCTTAGAAGCAGCCACCATTGAAAGAGTGCGTAATAGCTCACTGGTCGAGTGACTCTGCGCCGAAAATGTAACGGGGCTAAACACACCACCGAAGCTATGGCTTGATGCTTTGCATCAGGGGTAGGGGAGCGTTGTATGCGGGTTGAAGGTTGACTGTAAGGACAGCTGGACTGCATACAAGTGAGAATGCCGGTATGAGTAACGAAAAGATCAGTGAGAATCTGATCCGCCGAAAGCCCAAGGTTTCCTGAGGAAGGCTCGTCCGCTCAGGGTAAGTCGGGACCTAAGGCGAGGCCGACAGGCGTAGTCGAAGGACAACAGGTTGATATTCCTGTACCACCATAATCCGTTATGAGCAATGGGGGGACGCAGGAGGGTAGTGACGCGGACTGATGGATGTCCGTCCAAGCAGCGAGGCTGGTGTATAGGCAAATCCGTACACCATAAGGCTGGGCTGTGATGGGGAGCGAAAATTGTAGTAGCGAAGGTCATGATCTCACACTGCCAAGAAAAGCCTCTAGCCAGGAGAAGGTGCCCGTACCGCAAACCGACACAGGTAGGCGAGAAGAGAATTCTAAGGCGCGCGGAAGAACTCTCGTTAAGGAACTCGGCAAAATGACCCCGTAACTTCGGGAGAAGGGGTGCCTCGGTAGGGTGAATAGCCCGAGGGGGCCGCAGTGAAAAGGCCCAAGCGACTGTTTAGCAAAAACACAGGTCTGTGCGAAGCCGCAAGGCGAAGTATACGGGCTGACGCCTGCCCGGTGCTGGAAGGTTAAGGGGAGCGGTTAGGGGTTAAACCCGAAGCTGTGAACCGAAGCCCCAGTAAACGGCGGCCGTAACTATAACGGTCCTAAGGTAGCGAAATTCCTTGTCAGGTAAATTCTGACCCGCACGAATGGCGTAACGACTTGGGCGCTGTCTCAACGAGAGATCCGGTGAAATTTTAATACCTGTGAAGATGCAGGTTACCCGCGACAAGACGGAAAGACCCCATGGAGCTTTACTGCAGCTTGATATTGAACTTGGGTACGATCTGTACAGGATAGGTGGGAGCCTTGGAAGCCGGAGCGCCAGCTTCGGTGGAGGCATCGTTGGGATACCACCCTGATCGTATCTAGGTTCTAACCTGGTACCCTAAGCGGGTACGGGGACCGTGTCAGGCGGGCAGTTTGACTGGGGCGGTCGCCTCCTAAAGTGTAACGGAGGCGTCCCAAGGTTCCCTCAGAATGGTTGGAAATCATTCGAAGAGTGCAAAGGCAGAAGGGAGCTTGACTGCGAGACCTACAAGTCGAGCAGGGACGAAAGTCGGGCTTAGTGATCCGGTGGTACCGCATGGAAGGGCCATCGCTCAACGGATAAAAGCTACCCTGGGGATAACAGGCTTATCTCCCCCAAGAGTCCACATCGACGGGGAGGTTTGGCACCTCGATGTCGGCTCATCGCATCCTGGGGCTGAAGTAGGTCCCAAGGGTTGGGCTGTTCGCCCATTAAAGCGGTACGCGAGCTGGGTTCAGAACGTCGTGAGACAGTTCGGTCCCTATCTGTCGTGGGCGTAGGAAATTTGAGAGGAGCTGTCCTTAGTACGAGAGGACCGGGATGGACGTACCGCTGGTGCACCAGTTGTTCCGCCAGGAGCATGGCTGGGTAGCTACGTACGGACGGGATAAGCGCTGAAAGCATCTAAGCGTGAAGCCCCCCTCAAGATGAGATTTCCCAAGTTAGTAAGACCCCTTGAAGACGACGAGGTAGATAGGTTGGAGGTGGAAGTGCTGCAAAGCATGGAGCTGACCAATACTAATCGGTCGAGGGCTTATCCAAAATAACGCAATCTTTCGTTTCGATCCAGTTTTCAGGTGATCAAGCCTGAAGAACGCTGCAACATTCATCCGCACCGGAAGGTGAAGGACCGAATGTCTCGCGGCAGCATTTGTTTCACAAATGCCCGTTTGGTGGCGATGGCGGAGGGGTTCCACGCGTACCCATCCCGAACACGACCGTTAAGCCCTCCAGCGCCGATGGTACTTGGACCGAAGGGTCCTGGGAGAGTAGGAAGCTGCCAAGCACATGAACCACTGCTGAGGTTTCAGTAGTGGTTTTTTGTTCTATCGTAGTATCATAAGTCTAGGCATTGGCAACAATAAATCACTATTGCTTTATATGATTTAATTTGATATAATAATATTCGTTGTCACGATTGAGTAGTTATTGTTATGGCCCGTTGGTCAAGGGGTTAAGACACCTCCCTTTCACGGAGGTAACAGGGGTTCGAATCCCCTACGGGTCACCATTAATTTGAATTATTATTTAATTGACGCGGGGTGGAGCAGTTCGGTAGCTCGTCGGGCTCATAACCCGAAGGTCGCAGGTTCAAATCCTGCCCCCGCAACCAATTCTTCTTTAAGAAGAGCCTCTTGGAACCGTGGTGTAGAGGCCTAACATGCCTGCCTGTCACGCAGGAGATCGCGGGTTCGAATCCCGTCGGTTCCGCCATTTAAATGTGCTCATCTAAATTTAATATATGCGGACGTGGCTCAGCGGTAGAGCATCGCCTTGCCAAGGCGAGGGTCGCGGGTTCGATTCCCGTCGTCCGCTCCATATTTTGCGCCCTTAGCTCAGCTGGATAGAGCGTTTGACTACGAATCAAAAGGTCGGGAGTTCGAATCTCTCAGGGCGCGCCATTATGACTTTTACCAACTGAATCAATATATTGTAAAGTGGGTTAAGCTGACTTACAGCTTGAGCCACTTTTTTGTTACATTGCATGTAAAAGCTCGCCTCGCCTTTTAACTGCTCTTATCCCCCTTCTGTATCAGTAATTTTTATGAACCGATCGAAGATCACAGCGTAACTGGAATATCATAACGAAGGAACCACCGCTGCATAAATTCCGGCGTCTGAGGACAAATTAAGGAAAAAAGCAGAATGAAGGGATTAACATGAGTGCTTTTCGTCTGAAAAAGCAGCTGTGGCGCCGGTGGAGACGCTGGAAAAAAGCGCTGTGGGTCGGAACGGCCTGCGTGGTTCTTACGATCTGTGCCTGGTCCGGCCTGCGTATGTCTGAGGATATATCGAGACTGTTGACAGGATCAATGTCGGCAGCGGAACAAACCTTTGCCGAGCTCAATGACCGCGCCTCTGGCGGTGACACCCTACTGCCTGGGCAGGTTTCCGCTGTGTTCGAGCAGGAAGGTCGGAAAGAGCAGGTTTCAAATCAAGGCTATACGGATTCGCTTATCAGGGTTATTGCCGACAGCGGTCTTAGCCGGAAGGTACATTACAAGACAACCTATGTATGCGGCGAGGAGATCCGTAATGTGCCTCAAGTGATGAGCCCTAAGGAATTGCAGTTCCTCATTGCGGAACATTCGGATTGGCAGGGGAAGATTGGGCCAGAAGGAGACGTCTGGCTGGAACGGAATGTGAACGATCTATCGCCTTCCTGTAAGAAGGATGCGTATATTGGCATAGATAACGAAGGAAATCTTACCCTGTTCAAAGGACCTCCTAAACGGGAGGAGGCGCTCAAAACTTTTTTTCAAATCGACATAGGCACTATGAAATCTGCTTTGCCTGAGAAGGTGTGGAGGCAACTTCAAGGCGGAATCCGTGTGCAGGATATCGATGAATACAACAGTGTTCTGTCAACCTTCAGCGATTATGCGAGGGACAATGCCGAGGCGATGTAGGGTAATTGATGTAAATCATATGATAATGGAAAAAGGATATTAGGACCGCTGGTGAAAGCCCGCGGTCTTTTTGCTGTTTATCTGTACGCCTGTACGCTTATACTGGCAGGACATGCCTTGAAGGGCGGGCCTATCTATTCGGGCAATTTATATATCGGGTATGGCAAATTTTATGCCCCCTGCGCAGCCTATTTTTGCTATAATGGGTAGAAGGAATACATATGTTCGCTTTAAGGGCGAAGAAATGGACCGTTCGGGAAGGCTCCCGTTTACAATAGAGGAGAGATGGTCTTGCGGATATTGGGGATCGACCCGGGGATTGCAATTGTCGGCTTCGGGTTTATCGATAAAAACGGCAGCAAACTGACGCCGGTGCAGTACGGCTGCATTCAGACGGAGGCCCATACGCCCGATGAGGAAAGGCTTTTGCATGTTTATGAAGGCATGCTTCAATTGATTGATCGATACAAGCCCGATGCGGTTGCTTTTGAGAAACTGTTTTTTAACCGGAACGTGACTACCGCTATGTCGGTCAGTCAGGCGAGAGGGGTATTGGTTCTGGCCTCGGTGCAGCGGGGGCTTCCGGTGGCGGAGTACACGCCGATGCAGGTGAAGCAGGCGATTGTCGGTTATGGCAAGGCGGAGAAAAAGCAAGTGCAGGAAATGGTGCGGATGTACCTCAAGCTGTCAGCCGTACCGAAACCCGACGATGTGGCCGACGCGCTGGCGGTTGCGGTCTGTCATGCCCATTCTTATACGCTGAATTCAAAGATAAATGAGGTATTACGCAAATGATCGATTTTTTAAAGGGACCGGTTGTCCATTTGGAAAAAGAATATGTGGTGCTGGATGTTCAAGGCGTGGGATACCGGGTGTTTTGCCCAAATCCTTATGCTTTTGCCAAGCAAGAGGGACCGGTGACTGTATATATTCATCATCACGTGCGTGAGGACGCGATTCTTCTGTTCGGCTTTCCCACCCGGGAGGAACAGAAGCTGTTCCGCAAGCTGATCGAGGTATCGGGCATCGGGCCCCGCGTGGCGCTTGGGATTTTGACAGGGGGAACGCCGGACCATGTCATTTCGGCTATTTATCAGGAGAATATCACATTCCTGACGAAGCTGCCGGGAATCGGCAAGAAGACTGCACAGCGTATGATTCTTGATCTGAAGGACAAGCTCGACGGTCTGGGAAAGGTCACGTTCCAAACCGGACTGTTTGCGCTGGAGGAGAATGCGGAGACCGGTGCCGGTGAGGTATCCTGGCAGGAAGCCAGAGACGGGCTTAAGGCGCTTGGGTACACGGAGAGTGAGCTGGATCGTGTCTGGCTGGCGCTGAAGAAAGAAGGCGCGGAGACTGCTTCGGTCGACGTGCTGATGAAAAAGGCGCTTAAGCTGCTGTATGTAGCGAAGTAGACCGGAACTAGCGAAGTAAAGAGTAGATGAGCAGCAGGTGACGAAGGTCCGCTAAGTACATGATGAAGTGGAGCGATGGAAAGATGGAGGACCGGATCATATCCGCAAATTTAATGATGGAAGACCAGGCGGTGGAGCTTAGTTTGCGTCCCCGTTTTCTGGCTGAATATATTGGGCAGAACCAGGTTAAAGAGAATCTGAAAATCTATATCGAAGCGGCAAAAATGCGGAGCGAGGCGCTGGATCATGTGCTGCTGTACGGGCCGCCGGGGCTGGGTAAAACGACGCTCGCCAACATCATCGCCAACGAGCTTGGAGTGAACCTCCGGACAACGTCCGGTCCCGCGATTGAGCGTCCTGGCGATTTGGCGGCGCTGCTGACGAATCTGCAGGAGGGCGATGTGCTGTTTATCGACGAGATTCACCGGCTGCACCGGACGGTGGAGGAAGTGCTGTATCCGGCGATGGAGGATTTTGCGCTTGACATTATGATCGGCAAAGGCCCGAGCGCCCGCTCGGTGCGGCTGGACCTGCCTCCGTTCACGCTGGTGGGGGCCACCACGCGGGCCGGGCTGCTGTCCGCGCCGCTGCGCGACCGGTTCGGCGTTGTCAGCCGGCTGGAATTCTATACGGTGGACGAACTGAGCTACATCGTCTCACGCGGAGCCGATATTCTCAGTATCGAAATTGTCGGCGACGCGGCTGAAGAGATTGCGCTGCGTTCAAGGGGGACCCCACGTATCGCGAACCGACTGCTGAAACGGGTTCGCGATTATGCCCAGGTCAAAGGAGATGGGATCATTACGCCGGAGGTCGCCGGCGAGGCGCTCAAGATGCTGCAGGTCGACCCGAGGGGACTTGACAGCATTGACCACAGAATGCTGCATTCGATGATCACGGGATTTCGCGGCGGGCCTGTCGGGCTGGATACGATTGCCGCTACAATTGGTGAGGAGAGCCAGACGATTGAGGATGTCTATGAGCCGTACCTACTGCAAATCGGATTTCTGCAACGAACGCCCCGGGGAAGAATGGTTACCCCGGCAGCTTACCAGCATTTAGGAATTCCGCTCCCTCCGGAGCAATCCTGATCTTTTCGAATTTGGCGATTGGAGGAGAACGTGAAGATGAGGCATTTGTGGAAGAAAGGGAAACCGGCACTGGCAAAAGGTCTGCTGGCTGCGGCGCTGGCGGCGGGATGCCTGCTCATTCCCTCTGGAGCAGGTTACGCCGATTCCCCCCGAACGATACGCGTCGCGCTATTTGCGGATATCGGCAGCAAATATAAATTGACCGTCCCGGCGGTCACACTGCAATCGGGCCAGGCCTGGAGCCTGACCGCCGAAGATGCCGGGACCGTTCTCGTTACGGTCCCCTCGGGGACAAAGGTACGGGCCAGCCTGGACGGATACCGCGTCAAGGTGCTGGAGACGTCTTCCTGGAAGACGGCGGCCGACGCGGCGAAGAAGCTTCAATCTACATCGGACAAGCCTCTGCTGTTCTTGAACTCAAAGGGCGGCAGCAATGTATATCAACTCTATACAGGAACATATGCCAGCGAAAGCGCTGCAAAGAATGCCGCTGACCGAGTGGCTAATGCCGGCTTGAGCCTTCCTGCGGATCAGCTTCCCGCCGTTAAGGGCGGCAAGCATCTGACTGCGGGCAGCTATGCCACGCAGCTCGAAGCAGATACCGCTAGGGCAAGTATCGCCGCTGCAGGCGTTGACGCCTGGACAGCCGTCGTGCCTTCCGAAGGCGGGGGATCGAGGTACGAGGTATGGGTGTCCGAAGCTGCCAGCGACAGCGATCTGGACGCGGCGCGGATTGTGCTTAGCCAGGTGCTTCCGCAGCTGTCCTTAACGACGGCTTCTGCGGGCCTCATGATCCGGACGGAAGCCGGTCTTGACCTGAACAGCGAGACGCAGGCGCCGCATTATGCGGTATCCGGCGGAGCGAAGTTCATGGCGGCCGGAAGCAGCGCGGGCATTCAGCTTGCCGAAAGAACCAAGCGGACTTACCGCGGCAGTCTGGAGCTTGGTGGATCGAACGGGTCGTTATCGGTGATTAATGAATTGCCGCTGGAGCAATATCTATACTCGGTCGTTGGCGGAGAGGTCTCTTCGAGCTGGCCGGCAGAAGCGCTTAAAGCGCAGGCGGTGGCGGCTCGCAGCTATGCGCTTGCGCAGGGGATGCGGTTTGATATCGCAAATGTAGTGGATACTACACTAAGTCAAGTATACAACGGGATCGGAACCGAAGCGGCTTCAGTTACCTCGGCGGTGGATGCCACCGCTGGAGAAGTGCTGAAGAGCGAAGGGAATATCATTGAAGCCGTCTTCTCATCCAACAGCGGCGGTGTGACGGCTGATCCGTCCGAAGTATGGAACAACGGCGGGGATGTATTTGCCAGCGTCGACAGCTCCGGCGACAGTGCTGCAGTGGCTGCCGCGAAGAAATGGTATTATGTGCTGCTCCCCGGGGGCGCTCACGGATACGTAAGGGAAGACAACGTAAAGTTGACGGGAGAGAAGACCGCAGCCGGCCTGGATCTGCTGACGGCGATGACCAAGGATGTCAATGTACGGGCTCTGCCTGTTCTTGACAGCAGCGTAAGTCCTGTCGGCAAGCTGAATCCGGGAGAGAATGCGGTTGTGCTGGACAAAGTGCTGGAGTCGGGCAGCTACAGTTGGATTAAAGGACCTTATACATCCGCCGAGCTTCTTAAGAGCCTGCAGGGGAAGACGAACGCTGCTCTGCCTTCATCCATCATCAGCCTTCAGGTGACGGAACGCGGTCCATCGGGACGGGCGGTTCAGGTCAAGGCTAACGGCAATGCCCTAAGTGTGAAGTATCCCGATTTGTACCGTTCCGCTCTGGGCGGGCTGCCCAGCACATTGTTTGATATTGTGCCATCCGGCAGTTATACTGTACTAGGCGCCGACGGCAGGACCGCGTCGGTAAGCGGTTCACAGCAGGCCGGCGTGCTGTCCGCCTCAGGGATGGTAACGGAAGGTGGCAGCGGAACCGTAGTTATGAACGGGGATAACAAGGCGAGGGTGATTGACGCCAGCCCGGGCTTCCTGTTCATTGGCTGGGGCTACGGCCATGGACTCGGCATGTCCCAGTGGGGCGTAAAGGGAATGGCAGAACAAGGGTATGACTATCAGAAGATTTTGCAACACTATTTTCAGAACGTCACTATAGTTAAGGAATGACAAGCAATGAATGTAGATTTGTATAATTTTCATCTGCCGGAGGAACTGATTGCCCAGACTCCGCTTCCCGACCGCAGCGCATCCAGGCTGCTCACGTTGGACAAGCGGAGCGGCAGGACGCAACATCGGCATTTTACCGATATTATCGACGAATTGCAGCCCGGGGACACGCTTGTGCTGAATGATACGAGAGTCATTCCGGCCCGACTGTTTGGCATCAAAGAAGACACCGGGGCTAAGGCCGAGGTGCTGCTGCTCAAGAGCCTCGGCGAAGACCGGTGGGATGCGCTGGTGAAGCCGGGGAAAAAGCTTAAGACCGGCGCCGTCATATCTTTCGGTGAGGAGCTCCGGGCCGTTATCGAAGAAGAAAGTGACATGGGCGGGCGTACGCTGCGGTTCATGTACGAAGGGATATTCCAGGAGATTTTGGACAGACTTGGTACGATGCCGCTTCCGCCGTATATTAAGGAGAAGCTGGATGACCGGGAACGGTATCAGACCGTGTACGCCCGTCATGAAGGCTCGGCGGCAGCGCCTACGGCCGGTCTGCATTTTACAGAGGATCTGCTGAAGCATATACAGGATAAAGGGGTTCGCTTAGCCTATATTACCCTTCATGTCGGCTTGGGCACATTCCGGCCCATGTCCGTGGATACGGTGGAAGAGCATGTCATGCATTCGGAGTATTTCATGCTGCCTCAGGAGACGGCGGATATGTTGAATGAAGCCAAGTCTAAGGGGAGCCGGATCGTAGCGGTAGGGACGACCTCCTGCCGTACATTGGAGACGGTCGGCGGCATGTTCGGCGATGGACCGCTTGAAGCATGCAGCGGCTGGACGGATATCTTTATCTACCCCGGCTATGAGTTCAAACTGGTCAACGCCCTGATTACGAATTTTCATTTGCCGAAATCGACACTGGTTATGCTGGTCAGCGCCTTGGCGGGCAGGGAGCATATTCTTGCCGCCTATCAAGAGGCGATCCAGCGGAAGTACCGTTTCTTCAGTTTCGGCGACGCAATGTTCATTTACTAAGTATGAGGATGGTTACGCATATGGCAGCAATTACTTACGAGCATATTAAGACATGCAAGCAGTCGGGAGCCCGGCTTGGAAGAGTTCATACTCCCCATGGAGTTATCGAAACGCCTACTTTTATGCCGGTTGGCACCCAGGCAACGGTCAAGACAATGAGTCCCGAAGAACTGAAGGATATGGACGCCCAGATCATTCTGAGCAACACATACCATCTGTTCCTCCGCCCGGGACATGATATTGTCCGCGAAGCCGGGGGCTTGCACAAATTCATGAACTGGGACCGTCCGATTCTGACAGACAGCGGCGGGTTTCAAGTATTCTCTCTGAGTGAGATGCGCAAAATTACAGAGGAAGGCGTCCATTTCCGCTCCCATCTGAACGGGGATAAGAAGTTCTTGTCGCCGGAAGTGGCGATGGAGGTGCAGAATGCGCTTGGTTCCGACATCATGATGGCTTTTGACGAATGCCCGCCTTATCCGGCGGAATACGATTACGTGAAAAGATCGCTGGAGCGGACCACCCGCTGGGCGGAGCGGTGCCTGAAAGCCCACGCCCGTCCTCATGATCAAGGCTTGTTCGCCATTGTTCAGGGCGGGATGTTCGAAGATCTTCGGAGGCAGAGTGCTGCCGAGTTGACTTCCATGGATTTCCCGGGGTATGCTATTGGAGGACTCAGTGTCGGAGAATCGAAGCAAATTATGTACGAAGTGCTGGATTATACGGTTCCGCTGCTGCCGCAGGACAAGCCGCGCTATTTGATGGGCGTCGGGTCTCCTGACGCGCTGGTGGAAGGCGCAATCCGGGGTGTTGACATGTTCGATTGCGTGCTGCCGACCCGCATTGCCCGTAACGGAACGACAATGACCAGCCAGGGAAGACTCGTTGTCCGAAATGCGCAGTATGCCCGAGACTTCGGGCCGCTCGATCCGGAATGCGGCTGCTACACCTGCCGTAATTATTCGCGTGCGTATTTGCGTCATTTGATCAAGAGCGATGAGACTTTTGGACTTCGTTTGACGACCTATCATAATTTGTACTTCCTGTTGGAACTGATGCGTAAAGTGCGGAAAGCCATCATGGAAGACCGGCTCCTGGATTTTCGCGATGAGTTTTTCGCACAATACGGTTTACATGAGAATTCAAAAGGTTTCTAAGTGCTGAATTGTGCTTTACCGAAGATTTGAAAGGGGGGTGAAATATGTTTCAATACGCTGCAGCCGCAGGGTCCCAGTCTTCGAATATTTTGGGGCTCGTCGGGCCGTTTGTCCTGATGTTTGTCGTGTTCTACTTCCTGCTGATCCGTCCTCAGCAGAAGAAGACCAAGACGCGCAATTCCATGTTAAGGGCTCTGAAAAAGGGCGATAAGGTGGTTACCATCGGCGGCTTACACGGTACGATCTTGGAGATTTCCGACGATATTGTCGTTCTCCGGGTGAATGATGTGACGAAGCTTACCTTTGACCGGGGTTCGATCAGCCATTCCGTTACAACGGAAGCGGATTCAAAGTAATATAAGAGCCTAATATTATTGACAAAGCGGCATGCCTTCCATAAACGGGAAGCATGCCGCTTTGTTAAGATTAAAGAATCTATAAGTTTTCAGCGGAGTTGAAGGATTCTTTAATCGCAAGAAAAGCTAAGGCTAATGAAGGATTCGGCGACATCTTCGAAAAGGCACCAATCGGTGCTTTTTTTATGGCCAATTCCTCTTATTTTTCAAAGATCGTTTCCATACGGTTAAAGCCATTGTGCCAGAAAAGGACATTTAGAATAACCAAAACTGCGGCATAGACGTATATTCCATAAGGAAATATACTAGCGGCATAGTGCATACCGGCAAATACGGCTAGGAGGAAAATGGCGGGCAGAGTCTTACTCATCCCCAACTGCTGCAAGTTCTTGAACGATTCGGAAAAAGGCAGCCCGCGGCCTTCCATGCGATAGCTAATCGCTGTATACAAGATTACTGCCAGCAGAACGGTAATCAGATCGGGAAAGATCCGCAAGCCGAATATTAGGAGAAACACAATACTGTCAAGCAGGTATAGCGGCAGGAACAGCCTGGTAATCGCAGCTTTTATTGCGCCTTTATGTATAGCGTTGATGTCCTCCAAAGGAAGGGTGCGGTAAATATATGAGCCTTTATAGTTGCCCGAATAGCGCAGCAATGCTACAACGGAAGGCAGAAACAGAGCGGTAAAATAAATGAACAGATACAGGGAACTGCGGGAAATGGCGGCCCAGGACGAATCCGAAAGATTGTTCAGGATGAAAATATAAGGAAAGATCACTGCAAATCCCAGCATAGGATATACTTTAAGCTTAAATTCCCTTTCTCTGGACATCATCCGCGCCGCAAAACTATAAAAGATCGCTTCATCGCGGCTGCGGCATAGCACACGGGCGAGGGATAGATGAAGACCTTTGGTTTTCCGTTTTTCATATTTGCCGCTGTCGGCCATTTTTTGCAAGTAGCGTTCAAAAGAACTTCCGAACCGGATATATACGAATACGCACAACAATGGGACAACCACAGACAGGGCGGATAGGATGAGGACCGAAAGCCTGGAATTCCCTTGTAGCAGCCACTCGAAAGGGGCGGCGAACCAGAACGGGGGCAGCAGAAAATGCCACCAATTAACCGTAAAGCTTGCACTAAAATTGATGATATCCAATACACGAAACATGATTTGATAACCAATCGTGAGCGTCACGGACAGTCCGATTTGTACATAGTTGATAATATCCTTAAGCTTCTCTCCGTCAAAAAATTTCAGTACCAGCAAATACATTAGCGAAGTCGCGACAACAACAAAGATATCGGCAGAAAATATTTCAAACAGGAACAGCAAAAAAAACGGCAGTCCATGTCTGAACAGCGACACAAGCAGCGGAATAATAGTCAGCGACGCGGATAACGAGACCAGATAGCTGAGGATATGTACCGTTTTGGCGGCAGCGAGTGTTCGGGCATCTACAGGTTTGGTATGCAGGATATGTCTGTCTTTCAAGTCGAGCAGCACGGAGGAGAAATCGGATACCATCGTGGTAGTCAGAAAGAATAGGATAAAACTGAATACGATCCCCGCTTGAAGCATATAGTTGTCCCCCAGGAGCAAAACAGGCGTTATGCCTATAGCCCCAATCAGCCCATATGCCCACAGGGATTTGATGGATGACAATGGAGACGCCCCGGAGTTCGTCTGTTTTAATACGTTGCCTTTGCGCGTATACTCAGGTTTGCTGCCGCTGGAAGAGTTGGCGAACACAGTGGACGTTCTCCTTTGGTCCATAGTGAGCTTAACCTGCAGAATCCGCCGAAGGATATCGTAATCGATGCCCGCTTTTAAGAATAACGGCTTTACTTTGTCTAACATTCTCAGTGTTAAAAATTCTTTCACTTGCTACCCCTCTTTCACTATGGACACAAACGATTCCGCAATCTCTTCATGGTCGCTGAAGCCTGTAAGCTGATTGAAAATCTGTTCGAGTGTTCCTTCTTGACTCTTGGTGCGCAGATCTTCAAAGCTCCCGTCCGCCACGATTTGCCCGCCATTAATCAAGACGATGCGGCTGCTTATTTTTTCGACGACATCCATAATATGCGAAGAATAAAAAATGGTCTTGCCCTGCGCGGCGAGCCGGGCCATTATCTCTTTCACAATCATGACGCTATTCGCGTCAAGCCCGCTGAGCGGTTCGTCCAAGAACAGAAGATCGGGATTATGCAGCAGGCTGGAAATGAGCAGGGTCTTTTGTTTCATGCCTTTTGAATAAGACGAGATTCTCGAATCGAAAGCCTTGTCCAGACCGAACAGTTCGGCCAGCCGCATCGCTTTATTTTCCGCAGCCCTCGCTTCCATGCCGTATAATTCACCCATGAACGTCAAATATTCCCTTGCGGTCAAAACGTCATATAAATCGGCGGTTTCGGGCACATAGCCAATCCGCTTCTTGTAACTCGTTCCTTCTTCCGCTATGTTAGTGCCAAACAGCTCTACGGTTCCCCGATACCCCTGAACAAGACCGAGCATAATCTTGACTGTGGTGCTTTTGCCCGCTCCGTTGGGACCGATATAACCAATAATTTGTCCAGGTCCTGCTTCCAAATCGATTCCTCGTAATACATAGCTGCCGCCATAATCCATCCACAGGTCCGAAATGGACAGTACACATTCCATTGGGTTCATTTAGTTCATCATCCTTTTTTTTAATTCACCCTATTGTACTCCGACTCACCATATCCCACAATATGGAAATCGTTCGGGAAGGGCGACGCATATTAATTCTTATAAAAAAAGAAGAAGCCTCAAAATGAGACTTCTTCAATAATTGCGTAAGTACATGTTTAGGAGCCGGTAGGGTTATGCTGAATCGCCGCCTCCATGGAAATATTCTTGTTTACCGCATAGGGGTGGCTTCGTTTCCGACCCGCAGCGCGACCTCGTTCTCACGAAGCGTGAGCTTGGCAAGTTGAACGCTGAGCGAAGAAGAGAGAATGGCCAGCAAAGTACCGCCTATCATGTCGGTGAGCCAGTGAATACCAAGGTAGAAGATGCCAAAAATAATAACGGAGGCCGAAATAGCCGTAACCGCCATCCAGCGCCGGTTCCCCGATCTTAGAGCCAGCAGCGCAGTTGTCAGGGAAATGGAAGTGTGCAAGCTGGGGAAGCAGTTGTTAAGTCCGGACAATGCCCGGTACTCCTGCTCAAATCTCGGAAATACATCCAGCATGACGAACCGGACACCCGCCGGAGCATAGGACCATACCTCGTTCACCGGGAAATACAGGTAAAAAGGAATGGCAATCGCATAGTTCAGGATAACAGCGTAACAGGTTGCATAGACCATCAGACGGTTCTTGTCCATCAGATATACTCCAAGCGAAGCGGCCAGCACCGATTGCAGCATAAACACGTAAAAGAACACGATGATCGGGGTCAGCCATGGAGTATAAAAGAGATGCTGTACTCCCTGAACGAAATGTCCTTCGAGACCGTACACAAAGTCGGTGAAATCGGAAGTGAGATGCAGACTCTTCTCAATTTGCAGTTCATACTTGTTAAGAGCGAGCACGCCGGACATTCCGGCGATCAATAGCACTAATTTGTAAGACCGCAGCAGCTCTTTGGCGAGATAAACAATCGGCGCAAACGGGTTACGGCGGGTTACAAGGCCAATAAGCAGAAAGACGATTACTACGGTGAACCAGGAAACGGTATTCATAGATTGGTAAAGCAAAGCGTTCGAAGCCTCCTTGAATGTGGGGAAAACAACAATTGGATGAAGACAGTGTATCACATTTTGGGAAGCGGCGTTTCAATTTTTTGAAATGGAATTATTAAGCTTTCTGGAAATTAACTCCAATCATGCCGCCAAGCGCGCCAATGAACGCCGCAGCCGCTATCCACAACAGGTCGACCGCTTTCAGCGGGCTGTCCAAGGCCAGAAAACCGATAATCAGTACAATGATTCCGTAAAAAGCTCCAGTAAGACTGCCCTGGTACCATCCCTTGCGGATCGCCCGCTTGCCCGCCGTCCAACCTCCGAAGGCGACAGCCAGTCCATGTACAACGTAGGTGTACAAAGAGAGATCTTGTTCGCTCAGACCGCTTCCCCAGAGCAGCAGCGAAAGAATGAAAGCTCCCAGCAGCATCCACAGAAAAGCGCGGCACAGACCCGACAGGACGGGGCTCCCGATTTTCAGCGAGAACAGTTTCCGTAGCAAATGCATGGATTAACCTCCTCTTTTTAAAGGTTGCAATTTCAGTTACTTCATACTTATGAGACGGCTTGCCCCATTAGTACATGAATGCCCGGCGGGCATTACCAGTAATTGAGCGCGGAGTTCCCGAATGTTACATGGGCTGGGCGGTCAGAATAGGGTTACATTGTTCCGTCCGGCGCTTACTGGTGTTCGGAGGATCCGAAAAAGGAGAGCGAAGCAATATGTTACGGCATATCAGCGCACATATCTTTTTGACTTTGCTGATGTATTTCTTCATCTTCCTGAGCATGCGCATCATGGGTAAGAGGGAGATCGGGAAGCTGTCGCTGTTCGACCTTACGATTTCCATTCTGATCGCTGAAATTGCCGTCTTCGCAATTGAAGATATTAAGCGCCCGCTGTATGACAGTATTGTGCCGATGGTGACGCTGGTTCTAATCCAGGTGGTGCTGGCCCAGTTCAGCTTGAAGAGCCGTAAGCTCAGACTGCTCATAGACGGCAAACCGAGCATTCTGATTGCGGACGGCAAAATCCAGCGAAAGGAAATGCGTAAACTGAGATATAATATTGATGACCTGCTCCTGCAGCTAAGAGGGCAAAATATTACCAGTCCGGCGGATGTTGAATTTGCGATACTGGAGCCAACCGGACAGTTGACCGTAATTGAAAAAAATAATGACGTCTCCTCCTCCAACCGTTCCGATAACAAAAATTACATTAATTGGAATCCCCGCAGCAGCAGTTCCGTGAGCAGCGGCGGCTCAGAAGGCAGAGCGTTCGACGAAGATTTCCCCAAAGACAAAATCCGGTATGAAGGACTGCCGGTGCCGCTGATTATGGACGGCAAGGTACAAGACGACAATCTGGAAATGATCGGGAAAACGCGGTTTTGGCTAAGAAATCAGATCCGGCAAAAAGGCGTCTCTGATTTTCGCGATGTGTTTCTTTGTTCAATTGACCACAAGGGCAAGCTTTATGTGGATCATATCCGCTCCAAGTAGCTACAGCCAGCGGCCGATAAGCGGAATTTTTTCGAGATCACGCCGTGTAAACAGTCCTGTCAACAGCGAAAGGCCGAGATAGAAAGCCATACCGAGAGCAGAGGCGAACAGAAACTGCACCCACTGCGCCTCGGCTATCGAAATGTGGGTGTGCACATACTTTACGCCAGCGCCCATAATCAACATGGCCGCGCCTGTCTTCAGAAGATCGCTCAGCTTCACGCGGAGGGAGATCAATCTGACGACGCTGAATCCGTGCAGCAGGGTGACCAGAATACTATTTACGATGATGGCGATCAGAGCGCCATTGATTCCGTATTCGGGTCTGGAAGCGAGCAGCAGGATGAGCAAAATTTTTACAATCGCCCCGACCAGCGTATTGAATAATGCCGTCCCCGGCCGTTCCATTGCTTGAAGCACCGCCTGAAGCGGAGCCTGCACGTATAGAAACAGGGCGAACGGCGCCATCATTCGCAGCATCGGAGCGGTGTCTGCGTTCCCGTACAGCAGGCTGCACAGCGGGGAGGCAAGCACGTACATAATTACAGCGAATGGTGCACCGGTTACCATAGCCAGGCGCAGCGCCTGATGAATTCGTTTATGGATCGCTCGGAGATCTTGGCGGGCCGAGGCCTCGGACAGCGAAGGCACCAGCGAGACGGCGAGTGCGCTGGTGAGCGCGCCCGGCAGCAGAAGCAGCGGGATAACCATCCCCTGGAGCGAGCCGTACTGGGCGGTTGCGAGTGAAGTGGCAATCCCCGCCACGGCAAGGCTTCGGGCGGTAATAATCGACTCCAGCAAATAAGAGAACGAGCCGACAAGTCTTCCGGCAGTTACTGGAACGGAAATGCCTAGAAGGCGCCTCAATATTCCGCCGCTGTGGACAGCGTTACCTCCGCCCGTTGGTTGTTCCGCAGTCTCCACCGGCGCGCTGTTTTGCTGGTCAGGCTGCGGGTTGTCCTTTTTTTCACCAAAATGGTACTTGATCAGCAGCACAAGCATCCCCGTAATTTCACCTACGGTAACCCCCAGCATAGCGCCTGCCGCGGCAAAGGCAATGCCCTTGGGCAGCAGCTGCCATGAGAACCACAGCATGAAAATAATGCGTGTTACCGTCTCCAGAACGGAAGACAGCGCAGAGGGAATCATGTTCTGCAGACCCTGAAAATAACCACGGTATACGGCGGAAACGGCGACAATGGTCAGCATCGGGGTCATGGCGATGAATGTGTTATATACGCGGCTGTCCGTCAGAATCGAGGTGGATACCCAGGAAGCTCCCGCCAGGGCAATTCCCGTAAACAGAATACCAAGTGTGACGCTGAGCGCAAGGGCCGTACGCAGGATGCGCCGCGACCGCTCCGGCTGATTCCTGCTTTCAGCTTCCGCCACCATTTTGGCAACGGCAAGCGGAATCCCTCCGGTAATCACTGTTACAAGCACCAAAAAGAAAGGATATCCAAGCTGGTACAAACCGACGCCTTCGGCTCCGATTACACGCGGCAGGATGATGCGCGGTATGAAGCCCAGCATCCGGTTGACAATACCCGCTGCGAGCAGGATCAGGGTTCCATAGATAAAGCTCTGCCTCTTCGGTTTCCTCAAACGGCATTCCTTCTTCCCAGGGTAAAATATATCGCCGAACGTTGTCCTACTAAATGGATATGCCGTATGTGATCGGACATGACTCGCATCCTCGCATAACATTTTGGCCGTAAAGAAGGAAAGCGGCGAAGAAGGTCGAATACTAGACTTGAGAAAAGTTCTTGGACAAGGTTTATAAGACGGCGGGAGGTGTGAACACGTGGAATCGGAGCACAATGATCAAGAGATGCTGGACAAGGATATCGAGGACATGTGCCGCAGCAAGGCGGAGGAATTCCGGCTCCTTGGTTATGAATATGTAACAGCCAAGGATGTCTGGGAGTGTGTCAGCCGAAATTACGCCAAGGAAGGAACGCCGCAGATCCATAGAATCGTGAATGACATTTATTCTTTGAAAGTGACAACTTACATGAATTACTTGACCATTTCCGCCTATAAAGGACTGAAATAAATGGAATTCGTGAGGAATTTTTGCAAACGGCTTCACAAAGGCGTAAAGTAAAAGAGCGACGACTTCATAGCTTCCCCTGTAACGGATGGCCTGCCGCATGTAACAAAAGCGGCTGAAGCCGGCCGTTTCTTTTTTGATAATATGGAGGGTGCTGTTAATGTTTGCTTGAATTGACGCTTATTTGGCGCGTCGCTATAATAGGAATATTGAGTTTAAGAAAGGGGAACTAGCAAGAGCATGAAAAGACTTCTGAGCTTTATCATTACCGTGCTAGTCTTGGCGGCCGTTATGGCGGTATCGACTCCGGGGCTGCTCGACAGAGTGCGGTTGGGTCTTGATTTGAAAGGCGGCTTCGAAATATTATATCAAGCCCAGCCTACCGAGCAAGGCCAAGCATTGACCCGGGCTTCTCTGCTGCAAACCGCTGCAAGCCTGGAGAAACGGGCCAACGTACTAGGAACAAGCGAACCCGAGGTTACCACCGAAGGAACGGATCGCATCCGTCTGAAAATCGCCGGTGTTACCAATGAGGCTGAGGTTCGTGAGAAGATGAAGGAACCCGCGGTGCTTACTTTCCGCAGCGCCGCCCCAGGCGACGCCGAAGGAACGTACAGCAAAGTCGAACTGGTAGGCAGCGACTTCGTCGAGAACGCCGCAACCATCGGCCGCGACAACCTGAATCAGATCGAAATCAGCATCAAGGTTAAAGATAAACAGAAATTTGCGGAAATTACGAAGCG
Source organism: Paenibacillus sophorae (assembly GCF_018966525.1). Taxonomy (NCBI): domain Bacteria; kingdom Bacillati; phylum Bacillota; class Bacilli; order Caryophanales; family Paenibacillaceae; genus Paenibacillus; species Paenibacillus sophorae. The sequence continues at coordinate 5,087,283 of NZ_CP076607.1, read as the reverse complement.
TCTGCTCGGTCAGCATCTGGCCATCTACCTGGACGATACGAAGCTCTCCGATCCGCAAGTAAGAGCGGAGCTTACGGACGGAACAGCATCGATTTCGGGCAATTATACAATTGAGGAAGCCCGGAATCTGGCCGATACGATCAATCTTGGAGCCCTGCCGCTGAAGCTGACAGAGAAATACTCCCAAAGCGTAGGCGCCACCCTTGGCAAACAATCCCTGAATCAGACGGTCCAAGCCGGCCTGATTGGTTCGGTCTTTATTCTGATCTTTATGATCGGCATGTACCGTATTCCAGGTCTAATTGCCAGCTTTGCCTTGATTCTGCATACATGGCTGCTGATTCTGGTCTTCGTGTTTGCCGACTTTACCCTTACTCTACCAGGCATAGCGGCATTCATACTCGGGATCGGGATGGCGGTTGACGCCAACATTATTACAAATGAACGAATTCGGGAAGAAATGCGGAGCGGCAAGAGCATCATGTCCTCCGTCAAGGCAGGCAGCAAATCCTCCTTCCGTACCGTTATGGACTCGAACGTTACCACGATTATCGTCGCGGCCGTCATGTTCGCTTTCGGTACAGGCTCGGTAAAAGGCTTTGCCCTGGTGCTGATTGTAGAAATTCTGCTCAGCATATTTACGAACCTTTATTTCGCCCGTTGGCTGCTTAACATGCTGGTTAAGGCCGGCAAGCTGAGTAAGCCGAAGCAATTCGGGGTAAAGGAGAGTGAAATCAGTGCGCTTTAAGAAAGAGCTCGATTACGTTCACTTGAGCAAATATTTTTACATTTTCTCCATCACGCTTACGATTCTGGGAATCATATTCCTGGCGATGTTCAATCTGAATTACAGCGTCGATTTCAAGGCAGGCTCCAACGTTGACGTTTCTCTCTCCAAGAATTTGACGGTAGACCAGATCCGTACAGCTATTGGCAACATTGGCACGGATCACGAGCCGAATATTACACCCGGAACGCAGCGCCTGACCATCCGCTATGACGAAGAGCTGACGAGCCAACAGGATGCTGCGCTGAAGAGCGCCATATCCAAGCTTGACGATAAGGCATCGTTTGAAGTCAACACCGTCGATACCGAGATGGCCAAGGAGCTGGCCCGCAACGCGATTTATGCGGTTCTCATTTCCTGCCTGGGCATTATTGTCTACGTCAGCATTCGTTTCGAATGGCGCTTTGCGATAGCGGCGATCGTCGCTCTGGTCCATGACGCGTTCATGGTCGTTGCCGTTTTCTCCATTTTCCGGCTGGAAGTGGACTTGACATTCATTGTCGCGGTGCTGACGATCATCGGTTATTCAATCAATGATACGATCGTTATTTTTGACCGGATTCGTGAAAACTTGCGTTTCGGCAAGCAAAAGACCTACGACGATCTGAAAAATCTGGTGAACAAGAGCGTATCCCAGACAATCATGCGTTCGCTCTATACCGCCTTTACCGTATTCATCGCCGCGTTCTTCCTGCTTGTGCTTGGCGGCGAGTCGATTAAAATGTTCTCACTGGCCATGGTTATCGGCCTGCTATTCGGAGCATATTCCTCCATCTTTATCGCGAGCCCGCTCTGGCTGCTGTTGAAGAAGAATCAGAAGCCCAAGGGCAAGCCTGCCAAAGCATAAATGAGCTACCAGACGAAGCCGCGTTCATGACAACGCGGCTTTTGAAAACCTGGGAGAGATATCAGGTCTTTATACTCAACACGCGTGATTTTGGAAGCGGCAAGGAGGAACCCAGATGAATGAAAAGTACTCGTCTCAAAGAGAGCGTGCGGCCTGGATCGGAATTGCCGGTGATTTTGCGCTGGCTTTGGTTAAAGGAGGCGCGGGCTATTTTTCAGGGAGCAAGGCTTTGATCGCCGACGCTTTATACTCGGGCGCGGATGCCGCAGCGAAGCTGGCTGAAGTTCTCCCGTGGCGCGCCTTAGGTAAAGGGAACCATAAGAACAGACCGATTGCTCGGGATGGGAAAAGTAAGCGGGAGCCTTTTTTATCTGTAGTGTTTGCAGTGCTCATCTTGATGGGCGGTCTGCAAATCGCTTTTTCCGCAATCCGCGCTCTGACGAGCGGCAATTTGAATCCTTCGGGCAAGCTTGCCCTGTTGACGATCTGTCTGTCTTTGCTGGTGAAGGAAGTTATTTTTCAATATCAATACCGGTCTTCTCTAAAAATCGGAAACGGCAGCCACGCCGCGTATGCCGATAATCACCGTTACAGCCTGTACACTTCGCTGATCGTGTTGATTGGCACCGCATTGTCCACCATACTCGGAGGTTACCTGAATCCTCTCCTGTATCTGGACCCAATCGCCGCCCTTCTGGCAGCTTGCCTCATTCTTCGTAAAGGGTATTTGCTCATTCTAAGTACGATTCACGGAAAGGAGAGCCAAGAGCTCCCGCATGAGGACTCGGTCAGCTTTATCGATACTGTTCAGAAGGTGCATGGAGTCATCCGTGTTGAACATTTAAAGGCGCTTGAAGAAGGGCGCTGCGTAAACCTCCATGTGACCATCAGCGTCAATCCGCGAATCACCGTAATGGAAGCCCGCGAAATTGCGGACTGCGCTAAAAAGCTGCTGCAGCACCGTTTCGTCCATGTTAGCGAGGTTCATATGGATATCATTCCTTACGAGCCTGGTTATCCTTATAAAACCAACTATGAGCTGGCGGATAGCGAAACGCCGACACTGCTGCAATAACCGGCTTAGCACGAGAGAAAGGTGAACCGCATTGCTTTATTCAAAAACCAAATGGCACTCTCCGGTTGCCGATCCCGTTCAATCCAGGGAATTGGCCCGGAGACTTTCTGTTTCTCCACTGGTTGCTTCCCTGCTTGCCGCGAGGGGGATGGCAGTGCCGGAGGAAGCTCTTGCATTTATTAACGCTGGAACGGAAGAAGAGCATGACCCGTTCTTGTTGAAAGGGATGAAAGAGGCTGTTCCCCGGATTAAAAAAGCGCTGCAGGAAGAGGAACATATTCTTGTATATGGAGATTACGACGCCGACGGAGTATCCAGTACGTCTCTGATGATTTATCTGCTGCGTCATCTGGGGGCTTCTTTCGATATTTATATCCCGCACCGGTCGGGCGAGGGCTACGGACTTCATAACCATGCGCTCGATTGGGCGCTGCAGCAAGGCGTCTCACTGATTATCACAGTGGATACGGGTATTAGCGCATGCAGCCAAATCGCTTATGCGAACGAACTGGGAATGGATGTTATCGTAACGGACCACCATGAGCCGCCGGAGGTTCTGCCTGCCGCTTACGCGCTCATTAATCCGAAGCTGCCCGGCTGCCCGTATCCGTTCAAGGGATTGGCCGGAGTGGGAGTTGCCTACAAGCTGGCTCAGGCCCTTCTGGACGGTAAAGTTCCGGAAGAGTGGCTGGAGATTGCCGCCATCGGAACAATCGCCGACCTGATGCCGCTGCTTGATGAGAACCGCGCCATTGTACGCCGGGGCCTTAAGAGTATGCGCAGATCGAAATATGCTGGCATTCGGGCTCTGCTTGAAGTGAGCGCCGTAAGTGTGGAGAATGTGGACGCGGTCAATGTCGCATTTGCGGTTGCACCGCGCATTAACGCCAGTGGGCGACTTGATCATGCCGGACGGGCCGTGTCGCTATTGACCACGGATGATCCCGTAGAAGCGGAACGCCTTGCCGGAGAACTGGACCTGCTAAATAAAGAGCGACAGATGGTTGTAGAGCGGATTGTTGCGGAGGCGATCAGCCGTTTGGAAGAGAGAATTAAGGACGGAAGGCTTCCGGGCATTATCGTTCTGGCCGGGGAAGGATGGAACGTCGGGGTTGTCGGCATAGTAGCTTCCAAGCTGTTAGAGCGGTACTACAGACCGGTGATCATATTGGACATCCATCCGGAGACGGGCTGCTGCAAAGGCTCGGCGCGGTCCATTCCGGGCCTTGATATCTACGAGGCGCTTTCCTCCTGCTCTGAGCTTATGGATCACTTTGGTGGGCATCCGGCGGCGGCAGGCATGAGCTTACACCTGGACAATCTGGAGGCATTTACCTCAGCGCTTGAGGAATTCGCTTTAGGAGTCCTGACTGATGAGCATTTGGTGCCTGTCACTGAGGCGGACGGAGAGTATGCGCTGGCCGATTTGTCGCTGAAGGCCGCCGAGGAGCTTGAACTGCTGGCTCCTTTCGGTATGAGCAACCCGCTGCCAAAGTTCATTGTGCGGGAAGCGGTGGTGAAGGAGACGCGCACTATGGGCCAGGGCAATCGGCATCTGAAGCTTGTTCTGCAACAGGGAGGCGCGACAGTCGAAGCCGTTGCTTTCGGTAAGGGGGAGCTGGCAGAACTGCTTCCTCCCGGCACCGGTATTGATGTGCTGGCGGAATTGTCGATTAACGAATGGAATGGCTCCCGCAAGGTCCAGCTTATGCTTAAGGATTTGAGCGTCCCTCAGCCGCAGCTGTTTGATTTTCGCGGGGTGCGGGACGCCGCCGGCAGGACGCAGCGCCTGTGGAATTTGCTGCTGCCCCAGACCGGCGGCAGACAAGGTCTGGCCGCGGCTGTGGTCCGTAAAGATTGGCTGAAAGAGCAAGAGCTGCCGGAATGTCAAGGGATGACCTTTTGGGTATATGATCAATATAACGGAATTTCTCCGGTAGACAATCTGCCTGGGGAAGATGACGGAAGCCATGTATCTCTGCTGTGCCTGCTGGATATGCCGGAAACGACGCAGCAGCTTGATGCATTGCTGCAGACCTTTCCGGAGGTAGAGAATATCGCCCTGCTGCACTCGCTCCGCCAGGAGCGGGAGCGGCTGCTTGTTCCGACGAGAGAACAATTTAAGATGCTCTATAAATGGCTGGCCGCCATTGCCGCCGTACCGGTTCCGGAACAGGAAGCGCTGCTACGGCTCAGCCGCAAATCGCCGATGAGTCTGCGGATGCTGAGGATGATGCTAGATGTATTCGAAGAACTTGATTTTATAAGAAGAGAGCAGGGGCAGCTGTCCTTTGTGACCCGGCCCGCTGCCCGGGACCTCGCTTCCTCAAGCCATTTTATGCGCCTCAGCGAATTGGCGGAAATGGAGCAATATTTTATGGAAGGAAGTCCGTCCGAGCTGCAAGAATGGATGGAGTCGCGCCGCCTCGGCGCATCCTAAAGCATAGCGGGCGACAGGCCGTGCGGTACCCGAACTTATGCTATCAAAACTAAGCTGTTGCTTCCGAAGCAAGTTTTGCGAAGATGACTCAGGAAGCATATGCTAACAAAACTAAGCAAATGCTTACGAAGCAAGTTTTGCGAAGTTTACTCAAGACGTGTATGCTATCAAAACTTTTAGGAGGAGTTATTTTGGATTTCAAAGAAATGATTCGCGTGATTCCGGATTTCCCGCAGCCGGGCATCAGCTTCAAAGATATTACGACACTGCTGAAGGACGGCGAAATGTACCGCAGGGCTATCGATGCACTGAAAGAACGTGTGGCTCATTTGAAGATTGATGTCATCGCAGGTCCTGAAGCACGGGGCTTTGTCATTGGGGCTCCTCTTGCCTATGCGCTGGGCGTAGGGTTTGTGCCGATCCGCAAGAGCGGCAAACTGCCGTACGAGACGATTGAAGCCGGCTATGATCTCGAATATGGAAAAGACTCTCTTGCAGTACATACAGATTCGGTTCTGCCCGGTCAAAATGTCCTGATTGCGGACGACCTGCTGGCAACCGGAGGCACGATTTCCACCGCGGTGAACCTGGTCCGTCAGTTGGGCGGTAATGTGGTTGGAGCGGCATTTCTGATCGAACTGGAACTGCTGGAAGGACGTAAGAAGCTTCCCGATGTGGAAGTCGTATCCCTTCTTAGCTACGAAGTCTGATTTTCGCTGCTTAGTGAGAGCAGCTAACTGAGGGATTAACCTCCGGCAAGATTCCGCTATTTTCCGGGAAATAATAAAACCGGCAGCCCATCATCGTACTAAAGTACGAAGGACCGCCGGTTTTTTGCATGCAATTATTTGTACTGCTTAAACATCTGCCGCATCGGCTTGTTTGATCTCTTCCTTGTCATTGGACAGCCGAAGAACCTCGAAGAGCTTGAACAGCAGCGAGAGAACGATACCGACAATCGTGGCCAGCGCCATACCCTTAAGCTGAACACCGCGGATAGTAAGGGTGGTTCCGCTGATGCCCACCACGAGCACGAGCGTCGCCAGAATCATATTGGTCGGCTTCGAGAAATCAACCTTCTGTTCCACAAAGATGCGTAGCCCGGAAGCGGCGATCACGCCGAACAGCAGCAGCGACACGCCCCCCATAACCGGCAGCGGGATGTTGGCGATGATAGAAGAAAACGTGCCGGAGAACGATAGTAAAATAGCGATAACCGCTGCTCCACCGATGACATAGACCGAATAAACTTTCGTAAGAGCCATCACGCCGATATTCTCGCCGTAAGTCGTATTCGGTGTGGAACCGACGAACCCGGAGATGATGGTCGAAATGCCGTTGCCCATAAGCGAGCGGTCGAGACCGGGATCTTTGGCTAGATCTTTGCCCACAATATTGCTCGTTACGAGCAGATGCCCGATATGTTCGACGATGACGACAAGGGAGACCGGAATGATGGTTAGAATAACCTGCCAGTCAAAGGAAGGCGTCGTAACGGTCGGATGGGCAAAAAAATGCGAGTTCGCGATTGCCCCGGTATCGACCCTGTGCATAAGATAAGCCAGAACGTAACCTGTGACAATTCCGATCAGAATATGGATGATTTTCGGGAAGCCGCGGAACAGAACCGCTCCGATAACCATCACACCCAGAGTGACCATGGACAACGTAATCGCGCCCGGATCGGGCTTCCAGTCCGCCGCGCCGGATGGGGCGATCAGCCCGGCCATCCCAGCGGCCACCGGCACAAGCTCAAGTCCGATGGTGGCGACGATGGCGCCCATCACCGCAGGCGGGAACACGATGTCAACCCAACCCGTTCCAGCATAGCGTATAATCAGGGCGACAATCACAAAGATTACTCCCGTTACGATAAAAGCGCCAAGAGCAAGCGAGTAGCCGTGACGGTGGTCGCCCTGATGCGCAACCAGCACAGCCGTAACCGGCGAGATAAAAGCGAAGCTGGAGCCAAGGTAAGCGGGGATTTTGCCCCGGCAGATCAATATGTACAGCAGTGTGCCAATCCCGTTCATCAGCAGAATCATGCCGGGATCAACCCCGAACAGGTTGGGCACAAGTACGGTGCTGCCGAACATGGCGAACAAATGCTGGAGGCTCAGGAGAAATCCGGGACCTAGGGGGAGTCTTTCGTTAACTTGAATTTCACGTTGCAAACCATTCACTCCTCTTTTTGTGTTAAATCATGACGTAGCTTGTAAGGAAAACCGCCTTAACTAGATTAAATAGATCACGTGTTTTTTTCAACAACATTTTCACAAACTTCGTTATTTTTTTCACAAAATCCTAATAAATCGTTCAGAAATGCCATAGAGTGGCAAGTGTTGACGTAATCCGCCGCAAGCGTCATAATAATAGGAAACTTTCAGTATAAGGGAAGTTGTCGGCTTTTTTAAAATGAAAAGAACCGAACCCTGCCTGCGGATACGCAAAAAACGCGGGTTCATTTTATTATAGAAAGGACACGAATACGACGAGTATGGGCATTGAGCGATTACTTGAAAAGGCCGGAGCTTATATAAAAGAAAAGGATCTTCCACGCATACAGGAGGCGTATGAATTTGCCGATCAGGCCCATCAAGGCCAGGTGCGCAAATCGGGGGAGCCGTATATCCTGCATCCGCTTGCGGTGGCCGATATCGTCGTGGGGATGCAAATGGATGTCATCTCCATTATTGCGGCTCTGCTGCATGATGTTGTGGAGGATACGACGGTATCGCTCGAACAGATCCGAGAGAAATTCGGCGATACCTGCGCCATGCTCGTAGACGGTCTGACCAAGCTGGAGCGTATTCGTTTCCGGTCGAAGGAAGAACAGCAGAACGAGAATTACCGCAAAATGTTCATTGCCATGGCACAGGATATCCGCGTCATAGTGATTAAACTGGCGGACCGGCTGCACAATATGCGGACGCTGAAGTATCAATCGGAAGAAAGCCAGCGCCGTATCTCTTATGAAACACTGGAGATTTTTTGTCCCATCGCGGACCGGCTCGGTATTTCGGCCATTAAATGGGAGATGGAGGATATCGCCCTCCGCTACTTGAATCCCCAGCAATATTACCGGATTGCCAATCTGATGCATAAAAAACGCGCCGAGCGCGAGCAGTTTATCGACAGCGTCATCAGCCGCATCCGCGTCAAGCTGGATGAAATGGGCATCGAAGGCGATCTCTCCGGACGACCCAAGCATATTTACAGCGTGTACAACAAAATGTCGACAAAGAACAAGCAGTTCAACGAAATTTACGATCTGCTGGCGATACGCATTATCGTTGACAACATCAAGGATTGTTATGCCACGCTCGGTATTATCCATACCCTATGGAAGCCAATGCCAGGCCGTTTCAAGGATTATATCGCCATGCCAAAAGCAAACATGTACCAGTCGCTGCATACGACAGTCGTAGGTCCTGGCGGCGAACCGACGGAAGTGCAAATCAGAACATGGGAAATGCATCGGACAGCCGAATATGGGATAGCAGCACACTGGGCATACAAGGAAGGAAGCGGCACGGCCGGCAATCCTGAGAACCGGATGCCTTTTTTTCGCGAAATTTTGGAGCTGCAGCATGAAGCCAAGGATGCTTCGGAATTTGTCGAATCGCTGAAAATGGACTTTTTCTCCGATCTTGTCTTCGTCTTCACCCCCAAAGGGGAAGTCATCGAACTGCCGGCGGGTTCCGTGCCGCTGGATTTTGCCTTCCGGATTCATACGGAGGTTGGGAACCGCACAATTGGAGCTAAGGTCAACGGACGGATTGTACCGCTCGACCATAAGGTGAAGACCGGTGATATTGTGGAAATCCTAACCTCGAAGCATTCCTACGGGCCGAGCCGGGACTGGCTGAAGATCGCCCAGTCTTCGCATGCGCGAAGCAAGATCAAGCAGTGGTTCAAAAAAGAGAAGCGCGAGGAAAATGTCGAAAAAGGACGCGAAGCGATTGAACGCGAACTGAAACGAATCGGAATCGAGCCTTCGGATTGGATGTCGGACGACAAGCTGCTGGAAGCGGCGAAAAAGTTCGCTTTTAACGACATCGAAGATATGCTCTCCGCAGTGGGCTTCGGCGGTATTACCGCGGCGCAGATCGCTACCCGTCTCACGGAGAAGCTGCGCAAGGAGCAGGAAGAAGCGGCTGCTGCGCATCTGGAACTGACAACCGAGAAGAAGGAAATCAAAGTCGCCGAGAAGCGCAACCAGCCGACGAACGGTGTGCGCGTCAAGGGAATTGACAATCTGCTGGTCCGCTTCGCCAGATGCTGCAATCCTGTGCCGGGAGACGATATTGTCGGCTACGTCACACGCGGCCGCGGCGTATCCGTGCACCGGGCGGACTGTCCGAACATCAAGGCGGAGGAGAGCGAGGAAGCGGCGCGCGTCATCGAGGTCGAGTGGGAAGGCAGCATGGAAGCGAATTACAGCGTTGATATCGAGATTACAGGCCATGACCGCAACGGCTTGCTCAATGAAGTGCTGCAGGCGGTGTCCGAGAGCAAGACCAATATTTCAGCCGTCACCGGCCGTTCCGACAAGAACAAGATGGCGATGATTCATATGACGATTCTGATCCGCAATACGGATCATTTATATTCGGTAGTGGAAAAGGTGAAGCGGGTAAAGGATGTCTACACGGTTCACCGGATTATGCAGTAAGTCAGGAGTTGTAGCATCAATGAAAGTGGTTGTGCAGCGCTGCAAGAAAGCGCAGGTTACAGTGGGGGAAGAGACAGTCGGGGAGATCGGCGAAGGCCTGATGCTGCTCGTCGGAGTTACCCATGAGGACACTGAGAATGACGCCAAGTACCTTGCGGGCAAGATCGCAGGGCTGCGTATCTTCGAGGATGAAGCGGGAAAAATGAATCACAGCGTCAGTGAGACGGGCGGATCGATTCTGTCTGTGTCGCAGTTCACATTGTACGGCGACTGCCGCAAAGGGCGGCGACCGAATTTTATGGCTGCGGCTGCTCCTGCGGAAGCGGAGCGGCTCTATGACTATTTTAACCGGGAGCTCGAGGCGCTCGGATTGAAGGTCGAAACGGGCGTTTTTGGCGCGATGATGGATGTATCCCTGATTAATTGGGGACCGGTTACGCTGATTTTGGACAGCAAGTGATAGCCAAGGCTGTTATTCGACAGTCTGTTGACGGCTCGCAATTCTAGATAAATGGATAGCAGAATACGGATGGCCCAGGAACTTTCGAAAAAGTCCCTGGGCCATCCTTCTTTTGTTGGATAGGACGGGTACCGCCGGGGCAAACTTCACATGAAGGACTGTGAGCAAAAGATCAAGGAGTGCTAAGAATGAGACAGTCGTCTAAAGCCTGGGTCTGGAGAAATCTGGCGGCTCTTCCGGTCGGAAGCTTTAAGGAAGCTTCGGCCAACGCTAAGGAATCCGAATGGCTCAGCAAGCATGTGCTGAAGGGAAGAAGCCGCAATTTGCTGCCGCGTTCGTGACTAAAGGGGCAGCAAGAAGCGGCTTTTTTCGACAAACCGGGTTAGAAGGACGCCGATTCCGGGTAATAAAACAACAAGGGCCAAGAACAACAGAAGGGAGATTATTTTACGATGAGTAAGATTGCTTTTCTGCTTGCCGCTCAATTTGAAGATTCCGAAATGAAGGTTCCCTATGATGCGGTTAGAGAGGCCGGATATGAGGCTGATATTATCGGATTGAAACAGGGTGAAACGCTGCAGGGTAAACAAGGCAAAGCCTCCTATACAGTTGATAAGGCCATTTCTGAAGTGAACTCTCGCGATTACGACGCCGTAGTCATTCCGGGCGGCTCCTCCCCAGAGGGGCTCAGGCTAGATCCGGGTATTTTGAAATTCGTAAAGGAAGCGGATAGTGCTGGAAAACCGATCGCGGCGATCTGTCACGGACCGCAAATCCTGATCAGCGCGGGCCTGGTGAGAGGCCGTACCATTACATCCTATCCTCCGCTTAAAGATGACGTTATCAATGCTGGCGCGAATTTCAAGGACGAAGAAGTCGTCGTGGACCGCAACTTTATTACATCCCGCACGCCGAAAGACGAGCCCGCCTTTGTACGTGAATTGTTAAAGTCGCTCCGAGTCAAGGTGACTCGGTAACGTTATGACTCTAAATTAGGTTAAGGGAGGAGATAACAATGACTAGACGGATTCAGGCTTATTTCAGAACCGAAGACGAAGCGGAAGGAGCCAAGACGGCGCTGCTTTCGTTTGATGCGGACGGGCTGGACGTTTGGACGTTAACCGATCCGCTTAAGGCAGACCGCCGGCTGCTGCTTCCGCTGGTACCGACGAATAATTTGGCGGGGAGCGGCTCTACCTTTGCTGCCTTCGGTGCGGCTCCTGCGGCAGTACCCGTGGTTGCGGCGGACGTTAACGAAGGCAGAGCGCCGATGAAAGGTGATGATTCCTTTGGCACGGATGATCTCCGTGCGGACCGGATGTACGCTGACGGAGATTTGGAAGGTCTGCATTATGTAATGGAAATTAAAGTAACGGACGAAGATTTCAACGCGGTGGTTCATACCCTCCGGAGCAAAAAAGCCTTTGTCGAAATTTTTGATTAAAAATTTAGGCATGGTGTCGGAATAAATGATTTGCTTATAAAAGCCTTTTCCGCCTTCACAGGGGAAGGCTTTCATAACACTAGAAAAATAAAACGCTTTCTTTTCTGTAATATAAGAGTAATATTACATTCATGATTGCTTAATATAGTGTGTTTATAATAAAGCCATGACCCCCTTTTTTATAATATATATGATTGGACCTGCAGCAACTGGCTGCAGGTCATTTTTTTTGCCGCGTGATAGGCAGTGAAGGCAGCGGGGCGATGCAAATAAAAATTGCTGAATAAAGTCGATTCCTTTCCTTGACTTTAACGCAGTGGTTCAGTAGAATCTAACAATATACGGCATAATATTGTTTTGATGACGGGACCCAGTAATTCGGCACCCACAACCCCAGAGAGGAATCTCACGTTTGATATTTACAGTGACTTCTGAAAGTCAGGCGTAAATATTTAACTTGGCTGCAAGGATTCTGTTGATGAGCGAATGAATGACCTCCCCGAGAACGCACGGTGAACAGCGGCGCTTGCCGAATCAGTAGCCGCCCTTGCGCGTAGGCGGGCGTTAACCGCTTGAGCGGACCGAAGTTTTATGTTTTCGGCCGGAATGTGGGTGGTACCACGGGTGATCATCGTTAGCGATAATCCCTCGTCCCTGTTGATGAACAGGGCGGGGGATTTTTTTGATGGAAATTTCAAAGTGGTAAAGGGCATTTTCAGGAGGGATCAGCTGTGGCTAAAGAGAGATTCGAGAAGCCGACCGGCACGCAGGATTTGCTGCCAGGCGCGGTGGAAAGATGGCAATTCGTTGAAGAGAAAGCCAGAGATTTATGCCGGCGCTTCAACTATCGTGAAATCCGGACCCCGATGTTCGAGCATACGGAGCTGTTCGAAAGAGGCGTCGGCGAGACAACCGATATCGTGGAAGGCGAAATGTACACCTTTAAAGACAAAGGGGACCGGGATCTGGCGCTGCGTCCGGAAGGAACCGCCGGTGTCGTCCGCGCTTACGTGCAGAATAAGCTTTACGGAGAGCCGGATGTCAGCAAGCTGTATTATATCGGCCCGATGTTCCGCTACGAGCGTCCGCAGGCGGGCAGATACCGCCAGTTTCACCAGTTCGGCGTAGAAGCGTTCGGCGCGGTTGATCCGGCGATTGATGCGGAGGTGATTTCGCTTGGATACCAATTTTGTAAGGACCTGGGTCTTGGCGGCGTACGGGTCGAAATTAATTCCGTCGGCAACATTCCCAGCCGGGCCGCCTACCGCGAGAAGCTGCTAGGCTTCCTGCGCCCGATGAAGGACAGCCTGTGCAGCGACTGCCAGCGGCGTATGGAGCGGAATCCGCTGCGCGTGCTGGACTGTAAGGTCGATCAGGAGAAATTCGTAGATGCCCCGTCCATTTTGGACAGCCTTGATGAAGAGTGTACGGTTCACTTCGCCAAGGTAAGGTCACATCTGGAAGCTATGGGCGTCGAATATGTCGTTAACACGCGGCTTGTCCGCGGACTCGATTATTACACGCATACGGCGTTCGAGTACAAGGCGGCCGGCATCGGCTCCATCGACACGGTCGGCGGCGGCGGGCGCTACAACGGCCTGGTTGCCGAAATTGGCGGACCGGACCAGCCGGGCATCGGCCTCGGTATTGGGCTTGAGCGTATTCAGCTTATTCTGGAGAACCAGAAGGTGGAGCTTGGAGCGTCCAAGCCGCTGGACGTGTATCTCGTAGCGCTCGGCGAAGATGCGGAAGCCGAGGTTACCAAGCAGTTGTTCATTTTGCGCAGCTTGGGCTTCTCTGCGGAGCGCGATTATCTGGGACGCAAAATGAAGGCCCAGATGAAATCCGCCGACCGTATGTCGGCGCGTTACACCGCGATTCTCGGCGAAGAGGAGCTGCAGCGCGGAGAGATCGCTCTCAAGTCGATGGCGACCGGAGAGCAGCGTACCGTTAAGCTGGAACAGCTCGGACAGTCTCTTGTATAGAGCGGCAGTATTTACATTAGTCTGTAATCACAAATAGAGATTTTTAAATCGAAAGGGTATGATAAAGTATGCAAAGAAGCCATAACTGCGGGCAGTTGACGACAGAACAAATCGGAGAGAAGGTTACGCTGAACGGCTGGGTGCAGACCCGCCGCGACCTTGGAGGCGTACTGTTCATCGACCTTCGCGACCGCAGCGGAGTTGTGCAAATCGTCTTCAATCCCGATTATTCCGGCGAAGCACTGCAAATTGCCGACAAGACCCGAAGCGAGTATGTTATCGCCGTTACCGGTCAAGTAGTCAAGCGCGATCCGGAAACCGTAAATCCTAACCTTCCTACCGGCGAAATTGAAGTGCGCATTACCGAAATCGAAGTGCTGAACGCCGCCAAGACCCCTCCGTTCTTCATTGAAGACGGCGTGGAAGTAGATGAGTCGCTGCGCCTGAAATACCGTTATCTTGATCTGCGCCGTCCGGAAATGCAGAAGACGCTGCTGCTCCGCTCGAAAGCGGCCAAGATTTTCCGCGATTTCCTTGACGGAGAAGGCTTCATCGACGTAGAAACGCCGATTCTGACCAAGAGCTCGCCGGAAGGCGCGCGCGACTATCTCGTGCCAAGCCGGGTGCATGAAGGCGAATTCTTCGCCCTGCCGCAGTCGCCGCAGATTTACAAGCAACTCCTGATGGTTGGCGGCGTGGAGCGTTACTACCAAATCGCCCGCTGTTTCCGCGACGAGGACCTGCGCGCCGACCGGCAGCCGGAGTTTACGCAGGTGGACATCGAAACCTCGTTCCTGGCCCAGGACGACCTGCTGGCCATGATGGAGCGTCTGATGCAGCGCCTGTTCAAAGAGACGGTCGGCGTAGATCTCGCCCTGCCATTCCAGCGTCTGACTTACGCCGAGGCCATGGGCAAATACGGCTCCGACAAGCCGGACCTGCGCTTCGGTCTGGAACTGATCGAGATGAATGATATCGTCGCCAGCAGCGGTGTTAAGGTATTCGCCTCCGTTATCGAAAAGGGCGGGGAAGTGAAATGCCTGAACGCCAAGGGATGCGGCACTTGGACCCGTAAGGAAATCGACGATCTTGGCCCTTATGCGGCCCGCTACGGAGCGAAAGGCCTCGCCTGGATTCAAGTGAAGGAAGGCGAATTCCGCGGTCCGATCGTGAAGTTCTTCACCGAGGAAGAGATTGCAGCCGTAAAAGAACGCACCGGAGCCGAGGAAGGCGACCTGCTGCTCTTCTCCGCAGACAACAAGAAGGTCGTCGCCGACGTCCTCGGCGCGCTTCGTCTTAGAATCGGCCGCCAGCTCGGATTAATCGACGACAGTGTATACAAGTTCGCATGGGTAACAGACTTCCCGCTGCTTGGCTATGACGAGGAACAGAAGCGTTATATGGCAGAGCACCATCCGTTCACCCGTCCGCGCGATGAAGACGTGGCTCTGTTCGATAGCGATCCCGGCGCGATCCGCGCGCAGGCTTACGATATCGTATTGAACGGCTACGAAGTCGGCGGCGGCTCGATGCGGATCTATAAGCGCGATGTACAGGAGAAAATGTTCGACGCGCTCTCACTGTCCAAAGAAGAAGTGCAGGATAAATTCGGCTATCTGCTCGACGCATTCGAATACGGCACGCCTCCTCACGGCGGTATTGCCTTTGGCTTCGACCGGCTCGTTATGCTGCTGGCAGGGCGCACCAATCTGCGTGAAACGATCGCCTTCCCGAAAACGGCCAGCGCGACCGACCTGCTGATGGACTCTCCGTCCCCGGTTAAAGACGCACAGCTGGATGAACTGCATATCAGAGTGGCTATCAAGGAAAAAGCCAAGAAATAGGAGGCTGACATCATGCTGCATCAGTTCTCGCGTACCGAACTTGCTATCGGACCCGAGGGTCTGGAAGTTATGAAAAACAGTACGGTAGCCGTGCTTGGCATCGGCGGCGTCGGCTCCATCGCGGTGGAGGCCCTGGCCCGCACAGGCGTCGGGCGCATTATCCTGATTGATAAGGATGCGGTCGATATCACCAACATCAACCGCCAGATTCATGCGCTCACCACGACGGTCGGGCAGAAGAAGGCGGATCTGATGGTGGAGCGCGTCAAGCTGATCAATCCGGAATGCGAAGCGATTGCGCTGAACATGTTCTACACCGAAGAAACATACGAGGAACTGTTCAAATACAAGCCGGATTACGTCCTGGACGCATCGGATACGATTCATTACAAAATCCATCTGATCAAGGAATGTCTCGCCCGCAAAATCCCGATGATTTCGAGCATGGGTGCGGCCAACAAGATGGACCCGACTAAATTCCAGGTCGCCGACATCTCCAAGACAACGATGGACCCGATTGCCCGCGTCATTCGTCAGAGACTGCGGAAGGAAGGCATTAAAAAAGGCGTTAAGGTCGTGTTCTCGACCGAGGAGCCGATGAAGCCCCGTCAGGATGTGACGGATAAAATCGTTCCCGAGAACGCGCCCGAGATCCGAAAAGCGAAGCAGCCGCCGGCGAGCAACGCATTCGTGCCGCCTGTGGCGGGACTGATTATGGTCAGCGTAGCCGTTCGCGAGCTGCTGGAGGCCGGTGGGGTCAAGATTTAAAAGTTAAAATAAAACCAAGCAAGGGCGAGCGCCGAAATACGGGCGGCTCGCTCTTTTTTGCTGATGGATAGATAGGGTATAGCGTTTGCTCCGTACCTGTGCTACAATAAGAATCCTTTTTGTGCGAGCATGGCGGCGGAGCTGCAGGCTCCTTCGGCCGGTTTTGCCTTACATGGACAGGGGAGATTTTCCCCTGATATTACTTTTAGGAGGTAACTGAAATTGGAGGACAACTTTCAAAGTGCCTATCAAGAGGAACAAGAGAGGCTGAGCACGGCGCTTGCGGAGATTGACCGGCAGCTGGAAACGCTGAAGAACACACCGGTGTACACAGGCAATGATTACACTGAGCAGATTCTGGAGGATTCGAGGGAACAAAGACGTGGAAATCTGGCCAAGCTGCGGCAGGAGCCCTATTTCGGACGGCTGGATTTTGAGGAAAGCGGCGATGGGGTACGCAAGGCGCTCTATATCGGCAAAATCGGCGTAGACCGCGAGCAGGTCAGCGACCGTCCGCTCGTCATTGATTGGCGCGCGCCGGTGGCGAGCCTGTTCTATTCGTTTACCGGGGGCACGGAGCCGGCTTCCTACGAATCACCGGAAGGGCTTATTGAAGGCCTTGTCTATCTCAAGCGCAACGTCGTGATCCGCAAACGGATTCTGGAACGGGTGGCGGACACTTACGACCGCGAGAGCGACGGCCCCGCAGTATCGGATGAATTTTTGGTCTACCGCTTGGGAGAGAACAAGGATAACCGGCTGCGGGACATCGTATCGACCATCCAGGAAGAGCAGGACCGCATTATCCGGGCGGCAAAAAACACGGCGCTCATCATCCAGGGCGTGGCCGGCAGCGGTAAGACGACAGTGGCGCTGCATCGGCTCGCCTTTTTGCTGTACCAATACAAGGAACAGGTGTCAGCGGAACGGATGATTATTTTTGCCCCGAACCGGATGTTTCTGGACTATATATCCGATGTATTGCCAGAGCTTGGCGTCGGCAACATCCAGCAGAGCACTTTTGCCGATTGGGCGGGAGACTTGCTCGGTTTGGAGCTGCCGCAAAATGACGCCATGGAGACGCTGAACCGCTGGTTCGAGGCGCCGGGCGGCATGCCGGAAATCACGGATGAGACTCCGGGACGCTTCAAGGGAGCGACGAAGCTGATGTCCATTATTGAAGACGCAGTACGGCGGCTGGAATCGGGCTCGGTTCCCGAGGGAGATTTCTCTCCGTGGGAGGGGGCCGTTCTGCCGCGCAGAACGATTCTCCGGTGGCATAATGAAGAATACGCTCCGTATCCGCCCGCCAAACGAAAGGAACGGGTAATGGCCCGGATTCACCGCTGGATCGAAATGGAACTGAAGAAAAGCCCTTCCGCCGCAGCGCTCAAAGACCGGAAGAAAAAAGGGGCGCAGCGCGAAAAAGCATATGGCTCGAAATGGCCCAAATACGATCCGCTGACGATTTACAAGCAAATCTTCCGCGCTGTGAAGACGCCTGCGGATTGGCCGGCTGAAGCGCCCGAAGCGATTCCCGCATCTGTGCTGAAGGAGACGCGAAGCCAGCTTAAGAAGGGGATAGTGCTGGAGGAGGATTTGCCGCCGCTGCTCTATATTCATTATCTGCTGAACGGGGACGAGGACGTGCAGAAATTCGATCATATCGTCATTGACGAGGCGCAGGATTTCTCGCCATTCCAGATTGCGGTGCTCGATTTGTATGTGCGAGGCCACTCTTTTACCATTCTGGGTGATTTGTCGCAGGGCATCCATGCCTATAAAGGGGTGCATGACTGGAAAGAAATGCAGACTCTGTTCGCGCCGGAACACACGTCCTACCATGCGCTGACGCGAAGCTACCGGTCCACCATGGAAATTATCGATTTCGCTAACGGAATACTGTCGGCTGGAGTACATAGCGAACTTCTTGCCGTTCCGGTATTCCGCAGCGGCAGCCCTGTCCGGCTGATTCAGTACGGCGAGAAGCGGGAGGCCGACATCCAGACCGCGCTCACGGACCTGTCGGGGAGGGATTACCGGACGGTAGCGGTCTTGACCCGGACATTGGCGGATGCGGCGCATTTGTATGAAATCCTGTCGGAGCATTTTGACGATATCCATCTGATCGATGGAGGGATCACGGAATACCAGGGCGGGCTGTCAGTGCTGCCGCTTTATTTGTCCAAGGGACTGGAGTTCGACGCCGTTATCGTAGCGGATGCCGACCTGGACTCCTACGGAGAAACGGCGTGGGACGCGAAGCTGCTGTATGTGGGCTCTACCCGGGCGCTGCATGAGCTGTGGCTTATGCATAACGGCAGACTGCCGGACTATTTGCGCCAAGCGTCGGTGGACGCTGAGACGGCGCCCGGATGGCCGGACGACCCGGCGTAACCCTATCGCAAATAAAACTGGAAGAATGAATCACAAGGCGACCTGGAACTTCGTTTCCGGGCTGCCTTTTACTTAGCTGAATTCGATAAAATTTAAATTGTTAAATTTTAAAAACAACGTTTGGTTGTATCGCTAAAGGGTAATTAAGAAGAGTGGCATCAATAATCTGTTAATCTGAGGAGTGATTTAAATGGCAGACAACCGGAACGACAAAATGAGCCGCGATGCAGCGGGTCGTAGGAGTGACGAGGCCCATTCCCCAAATCATGACAAGGATTTTTATCAGGAAATTGGCAGAAGACGTGGCCGGGCCGCTTCCGACAGGTATGACAGCGAGCTTTTCCCGGAGATAGACAATGAAGACGAAGAATCCCGCAGAGGCGATTAACACGGGCTTTGGCAGGAAGGACATATCTCTAAGATAGCATAAACGTGAAATCAGCTCACCGTCGGCCGCCGAAAGCGGCCGGCGGTTTTTTCCTGTGAAGGCTTTTTTCCGCCGGGAAGCATACCTTGGCAGCAATGGAGCGATATCCCTTAGGCAGTCGTGCTCTCATCCATATGAAGTGGTATGATAGAATCATACAGCTTACAGCAAGGAGTGTAGATATGGATTTGTTCACTTTCGGGAATGAGGCGGGTGACGGCCGTCTGCTGGCGGACCGCATGCGTCCGGAGACTCTCGATGAATATATAGGCCAGGAGCATATTGTGGGCAAGGGAAAGCTGCTGCGCCGGGCGATTGAGGCCGATCAGGTTTCGTCCATTCTGCTGTACGGGCCTCCGGGCTGCGGCAAAACGACGCTCGCCCACATTATCTCCCATCATACGAAGGGAGAGTTCGTGCGGCTGAACGCCGTGGAGGCGACGGTCAAGGATGTGAGGGAAGTCATCGAGCGAGCGCAGAACGCAAAAGCCCTGTACGGTACGAAAACAATCCTGTTTCTGGATGAGGTGCACCGGTTCAACAGCTCGCGCCAGGATGCGCTCCTTCCGGCGGTGGAGAAGGGAACCATCATCTTCATTGGCGCGACCACTGAGAACCCGTTCCATTATGTGAACGGAGCCTTGATGAGCCGCTCCACGCTGTTTCAGCTGGAGCCGCTGAACAAGGCGCACAGCCTGACTGCAATGCGCCGTGCGCTGGCGGACCGGGAGAAGGGGCTCGGCTTTATGGAACTTCAGGCCGACGAGGCTGCGCTTGAGCATATCGCGGCGATGGCGAACGGCGACATTCGCCGGGCGCTGAATGCGCTGGAGCTTGCGGCGCTGACAACGCCACCAGGCAGCAGCGGCAGTGTACATATTACCCTGGAGGTGGCGGAGGACTCCATCCGCCGTCCAACCGTTAAAGCGGACGAATCCACGCAGTACGACGTGCTCTCCGCCTTTCACAAAAGCATCCGCGGCTCCAGCGACGCCGCCCTGTTCTGGTTCCTCTACGCCGTGGAGAAGCTCGGGATGGACCCGATTGTCTTCATCCGCCGCCTGATCGCCGCAGCGAGCGAGGATATCGGGCTTGCGAATCCGCAGGCGATGGTGCAGGCGGTCAGTGCGCTGGAGGCGTACCGGAACAACGGCTGGCCGGAGGCGAAGCTCAATATCGCCCAGGCGATTCTGTTCGCGGTCGAGAGCCCGAAGTCCAACGCCGTATACATGGCGATTTCCAGGGCGATGTCGGCGATCGACGAGCTTAAGTCTGCCGAAGTCCCGCTGCATTTGCGGGATACGCATTATAAGGGCTCCGCGGCGCTGGGGCATGGCGGATACAAATATCCGCATGATTTTCCCGGCCATTACGTGAAGCAGGAGTACCTGCCGGGGGCGATCTCGCGCCGGGTTTTTTACCAGGCGACTGAGCAGGGCAACGAAGTTAAGATCCGCCATAACCAGGCGCTGCGCCGGGAACAGTGAGGCAACGTCCGAGAGCCAGATGATGCGGGTGGAAAAAGAGCCTTTGCCGGCGCGCCGCTTGGCACGCTTTGGCAAAGGCTCTTAGTCTCTAAAGATTTCCCCCGGCGAAGCGCATTGCTTCTCCGTTTAAGCCGGAGGGTTATTGCGGTTGCGGAACAACCTTTTCGGCGTATTCGATGATTCCGCCGCCAAGGCAGACCTCGCCGTCATAAAATACGACGGCCTGTCCAGGCGTAATCGCCTTCTGCTGTGTATCGAAGGCGACATACAGAGTGCCGTCTTCGCGCTTCGTCAGCGTAACGCCCTGATCCGGCTGGCGGTACCGGAACTTGGCCGTGCAGCGCAGCGGCTCACTGCCGGGACTGCGGCCGTCGATCCAGTTCACGCCAGAGGCGACAAGGCCTGTCGAATACAAGCTGTGATGCTTGTCTCCCTGGACGACATACAGAATGTTGCGGCTGAGGTCTTTATCCGCAACGAACCACGGCTCGCCTGTACCCGAGCCCCCGATGCCTAGACCCTGGCGCTGGCCGAGCGTATAGTACATCAACCCGTCGTGGCGTCCTTTAATCTCGCCGGTGGCGATATCCACCATGTCGCCGGACTTAGCTGGCAGGTACTGGCTCAAGAATTCGCGGAAATTGCGTTCCCCGATGAAGCAGACCCCGGTGCTGTCCTTTTTCTTCGCCGTATACAGTCCAGCCTCTTCGGCGATCCGGCGAACCTCCGGCTTCGGCAAATGGCCGATCGGGAACATGGCTTTGGACAGCTGCTGCTGATTCAATGCGTTCAGGAAATACGTCTGATCCTTGTTGCCGTCAACCCCGCGGAGCAGCTTGAATTCGCCGCCTTCTTCCACGACGCGCGCGTAGTGTCCTGTAGCCACATAATCGGCGCCGAGCTGAAGCGCCCGGTTCAGGAATTCGCCGAACTTGATCTCCCGGTTGCACATGACGTCCGGGTTAGGCGTGCGTCCGGCCTTATATTCATCGAGAAAATATTTGAACACTTTATCAAAGTATTCTTTCTCGAAGTTTACGGTATAGTAAGGAATATCGATCTGCTCGCATACGCGGCGCACATCTTCCGCATCGGCTTCGGCCGTGCAGACGCCGAACTCGTCGGTGTCATCCCAGTTCTTCATGAAGATGCCGATGACGTCATAGCCCTGCTGCTTCAGAAGCAGCGCCGTAACGGAGGAGTCCACTCCCCCCGACATGCCGACAACGACGCGGGTATTTTCAATTGCTTTTGCCACGCTAGATCACCATCTTTTTTGTTAGAATGATAAAGCTTTAACGGTTGAACCGGAAAAAGTCAGCGGATTAAACAGGCCGCGTATATGCCTTTGTGTTATCACTGTCCGCCGTGGAAGAACAAATCTGTAAAAAAAATTACGTTTTGTGTTCCAATTACGTCTGCGGATATGATAACATAAACTCAAGAGCAGTCATCGGAATACGCTGATTTATCTTACTGTTTTGACCAACTACTAATTATACTATACCCAGCTATTATATTGAAAGAGGTGCCCCTTTGAAAATATCGACAAAAGGCCGATACGGATTAACCATCATGATGGAGCTCGCAGCCAGGTTTGGTGAAGGACCCACATCCTTGAAGAGCATTGCCGAAAAAAACGGATTATCCGAGCATTATCTGGAGCAGCTGATCGCTCCCCTGCGCAACGCGGGCCTCGTCAAGAGCATACGCGGCGCCTATGGCGGCTATATTTTATCCCGTGAAGCTTCCAATATAACAGCCGGGGATATTATCCGCGTGCTGGAAGGTCCAATCTCTCCCGTGGATTTCACGGAAGAAGACGATCCTGCCAAGCGCGACCTGTGGCTGCGTATCCGCGACAGCATCGCCGATGTGCTGGACTCCACAACTCTGGCGGATCTGATTTCCTTCAAGGAAGAGACGCATACAGATAATTACATGTTCTACATCTAGTTGTTATTTTAACTGCATGCCTGAAAAACGTTGGTATATCAACGATTAAAGCCTCCTTATGGGGGCTTTAATTATGAGAAAAATAACACTACAAATCACATTTCCTGAAACAGTGATTGACATTGATTAAATAAAGCCATGTAATAACTCTTTAAGAAAGGCATCAAATTATGTTTTATTGTGTAAAACAGGAAAAGGTTGTCTGATTTGACCCACACGATGAAGGAGGGCAGATGCAAACCAAAATGCCTTTTCATAAAAGAAAAGCCTTGTATTTATTTGGATTTCTTCTCATTTCGGATATCGTGTTGTTTCTATTACAGAAAAACGGCTATTATCTTATCCCTCTACTTAAACCGCCTGAGTTCTTTGTTGTTCTGTTTAATACGATCGTCTGTATAATAATTCTTATACTTATAAGAAAAATAATGTTCGTTGTGTATTTGAGTCTACCGTTGTTCATCTTCATAGCTTTCTCTCACTTTTGGTATGCCAGTATGGAATATCATTATAGATATCTTCATTCTCCCAAGCGGACAGAAACCCTCATTGTAAAATATAGGGTAGCCACATTAGGGGAGAGCTCTTATTTCTTTGGATTTTATCAAAAAAGCTTCCTGGGTTTACTGATGCAGAAACTAAACGGGCAGGAATATTCAGATATGATTTCTGATTATAAAGCATATAAAACGCCTGAAGAGGTTCTAGGACTGGACTATCCCAAGTGGATTAACGAAAAGGAGCTTATTTTTAACACATTGGCGGGAGAGAAGAAAATAATAATGAAATAAAATACGAAGACCGGAAGGCCGCTGGATTTGGGTGCAGCTCTTGCCGGTCTTTGTGTTTTGAGGTATGCTCTCATAGCGTGGTCACAAGGTTGTATTTATTTTGTTAATTAATGGTAACCTATGAGTGTGCTGAATGATATACAATTTTTCGGACAGACTGTGAGATAAGGATAGGGAGTTCTATATATGAAGCCAATTTATTTGGACCATGCCGCCTCGACGCCGGTTCACCTGGAGGTGGCGGAAGTCATGATGAAGATAATGACGGAACAATTAGGCAATGCCTCCAGCGTGCATGCGTTTGGCCGTTCTGCCAAGAAGATAATCAACGGAGCGCGAGATGCCATCAGCTCCTATTTAGGATGCTCCCCGGATGAATGGGTATTTACCGGCGGGGGCACGGAGAGCGACAATCTGGCGCTGTTCGGCGCAGCCCATTCCCGTAAAGGCGGTCACATAATTACAACGGCTATCGAGCATCACGCCGTGCTGCATGCCTGCGAGGAGCTGGAGAAGGAAGGATATTCCATAACATACCTTCCTGTGGATCAGACAGGCCGGGTTGCTCTGAAAGATCTCGAAGCGGCGCTTCGGGACGACACGTTCCTAATCAGCGTCATGTTTGCCAACAATGAAGTGGGTACAGTTCAGCCGATTGAAGAGATTGGCAGACTGGCTAGGGAGAAGGGGATTTTATTCCATGTCGATGCCGTTCAGGCACTGGGTTCCATTCCGATTTCACTGTCAAGCCTGCCTGTGGACTATATGAGCTTTACCGCACACAAAATCAACGGACCCCAAGGTATCGGCGGCCTCTATGTCCGGCGCGGCGCGCCGCTGCATCCCCGGCTGTATGGAGGCTCGCAGGAACGGGGGCGACGGGCGGGGACGGAGAATCTGGCCGGTGCGGCCGGATTTGCCAAAGCGGTCGAACTCGCCGCAAAGGGTCGAGCGGTCAGGAATGAAGAATCATTAGCGCTGCGGAATCGTCTGCTTGAGAGACTAGACCAAGGTATCGGGCAGGACTCCTATAAGATTAACGGGAATGCCGAGCACGGTTTGACGCATATTACGAATATTAGCTTCCCCGGCGTCCGCACGGACGTCATGCTGATGAATCTCGATATGGAGGGCATCGCCGCTTCAAGCGGATCGGCATGTACTTCGGGCTCGCTAGAAATTTCCCATGTGCTGAGGGCAATGAACCTTGCGGACGATCAATTAAGCTCGGCGATTCGATTTAGCACCGGCTTGGGTAATACTTCTGAAGAAATGGAACATGTTGCCCGGAAAATTGAAACCATTTTTAACCGGCTGCGTATTAAAGGGTAGACCCTTTTGTCGCCGGGGGTGATTTTCCCTGAATTCAGCGCAGGAGTTTTTGGCGGCTCTCACAGCCTGCCGGAATTCTCCTAGACTCCATTATAACAAGGAGATTGCGGCCATGAGACTTCAGGATTTTATTGGTCTGAATGTGTTTGGAGTCGAGGAAGGCAAAGAAGTCGGCAAAATTGTCGATTGTATTTTAGATTCAAACTGGAACATTACGGGTATTGAACTGGAAAGCAAATCTTTTTTCGGCAGTCATGTGAAAGTTGTGGCATGGGAAGACATTGTCGCCTACGGCGAGGATGCCGTGATGATACAGAATGAAGAGTCTATCCGGAAGATGGACGCAGGCAGCATACCCCATTCCTTTCTGGAGGGCAAGAATAAATTGAAAGACATGCAGGTCGTGACGGAGACCGGAACGATTCTTGGCAAAGTGTCTGATGTTTATTTTGACCAAAAGTTGGGAAACACAATAGTAGCCCTGGAAATTAGCGATGGGCTTGTGACTGATTTGATGGAAGGTCGTAAATGGCTGCCTTGCATACCGGGAATGTCCATTGGAGAGAATGCAGTGGTGGTTCCGGCACTCAGTGAAGAACGATTAGAAAAAAATATTAACATTGTGAACGGATAGGTGGAATGATGTATGAAGTGTCCAAACTGCGGGTCCAAGGATATCGGTAAGATTGGTTCCCATCAATTTTATTGCTGGGGATGTTTCATTGAACTGACGGTCAACGGCGAGAAAATGTCGGTCTATCAGGTTGAAGAAGACGGCACGCTCAGTTCGCTGGACGATTTGTTCTTCGGAGAAGAGATAGCGCAGGAGTTTCCGCACATTCACGCCACTTCCTGAGGCAGGCTTAAAACGCTTGTCTCACGAGGCGGTTACATAAGATTTATCGGCGTCCAATCTCCTTGCTGCGGGTACTGCGGCAGGGATGTTGGGCGTTTTTTATTATTGAAAAATATGCGGGGCCATCGCGCTATAATGCAGGTTTCCGAAACGGCGGTTATTTTGCGGCGGACAAACATATACTTACTTTACAAGCCAGTCCAGTTTGCCGCAGGAGGTAACGCCATGGAGCAATGGTCCGGGAATAAATGGTTTCGCTGGATGGTCGGGGTGCTTCTGGCTCTGATCATTTTGTATTTCGTTTGGCTGCTTCATCCGATGCTGCAGCATGTATTCACCTTTTTGAAAGCGGTGCTGGCCCCTTTCTTGACCGCCATGATCATATCGTATGTGCTTAATCCCGTTGTCAGTATGCTGGCTGGCCGAAAAGTGCCGCGAGGAGCAGCCGTTCTGCTGATTTATGCCGTATTCTTGACCACGATTGCCGTAATTGCAGTCAACCTCGTTCCGATGCTGATTAAGCAGCTCGAAGAGCTTAACGAGCATTTGCCGGAGATGACGCTGAGAGCGCAGGGGCTGATGCACAGTATGAATACCCGTCTGATCCCGCCTGGAGTGGAAATGGGACTCAACAACTGGTTTTTTCAGCTGGAAAATCGGCTTGCCGTGGGAATTTCGCATTTTCTGGACCATATCGGCACCACCATCGGCGTACTGTTTGACGCTTTTATCGTTCCATTTTTGGTGTTCTATATTTTGAAAGATTTCGATGTGTTTGAACGGACGCTTGTATCCTGTCTCCCGCGCTCCCGCCGCAAATCCATTGTGACGATGTTAAAAGATATCGACGAGGCGCTCGGCAATTACATCCGCGGCCAGTTCCTGGTCAGTCTGATTATCGGCATACTCGCTTATATCGGCTACGCGTTAATCGGAATGCCGTATGCGCTGCTGTTCGCGAGCCTTGTGGCCATATTCGAGCTCGTCCCGTATTTGGGTCCTTTTCTCGGTGCGGCTCCCGCAATTGTGATGGCTTCGACCATATCGTTCCGGCTGGTGCTGCTTGTCGTTGTGGTGAACACGTTATGCCAAATGCTGGAGAGCAATGTGATTTCGCCGCAGGTCGTCGGCCGGACGCTCCATCTGCATCCGCTGCTCATTATTTTTGCGCTCCTGGTCGGCGGCGAGCTTGCCGGTATTGTCGGGCTGATTCTGGCAGTGCCCTGTTTCGCGGCGGGAAAGGTCGTCCTTCAGCATGTTATCAGCTATTATATGAAGCGGAAACCGGTGTGACAGAATGCGCATTGACTGAGACGGCCGGTATTGTATATAATGTTGTGGAAAATGAACTTCAAATGATTCAAGGATGAGGAGCATTAATTTCGGATGCGTCATGCAGAGAGCCGGTGTTGTTGGTGAAAGCCGGTTGACGACAGCGAAATGAACTCGCCTCGGAGAAACGGCGCAAGCCGCTGGGCGTCTTTCGGACCGAAAGAGCAGTTCTCTTAAATGTGAGAACAGTCCAAGCGTTAACCGCCGTCGGCCCGCCCCCGTTACAGGGTGTAGAGTGAGCAAGCGCGTGGCAAAGAATGTCCGCCTGCTAACTAGGGTGGTACCACGGGAATTCAGCCTCTCGTCCCTAGCGTTTTTACGCTATGGATGGGAGGCTTTTTGATTAACTAAGTTCCGCGGTTTTCGCAAACTTGCGCGTACGCATCGCGGCAAAATCCGCATTTTTGGGACTATTGATCCCGGGGAACTTAGAGGTTCGCAGCAATTCAAGGAGGAATAACAATGAGCGACAGCAAGGGAAATACAGCCGCACAAGGTTACCGGGCGCAGGTACTGGAACCGAAATGGCAGAAGTATTGGGAAGAAAATCATACCTTTAAGACCGGTGAGGAAGCGGACAAGCCGAAGTTCTACGCGCTCGACATGTTTCCGTACCCTTCGGGAGCCGGTCTTCATGTAGGGCATCCTGAAGGTTATACGGCAACGGATATCGTCTCCCGCTACAAGCGGATGCGCGGTTACAATGTGCTTCACCCGATGGGCTGGGATGCCTTTGGTCTGCCTGCCGAGCAGCATGCGCTGGATACGGGGCAGCATCCGCGTGATATCACGATCAAGAACGTCAATAACTTCCGCCGTCAGATCAAATCGCTGGGCTTCTCCTACGATTGGGACCGCGAGATCAGTACGACGGACCCCGGTTACTATAAATGGACGCAGTGGATCTTCATTCAGCTGTACAAGCGAGGCCTGGCTTACGTCGCTGAAGTGCCGGTGAATTGGTGTGAGGCGCTTGGCACCGTACTGGCCAACGAAGAAGTCATTGATGGCAAAAGCGAGCGCGGCGGGTATCCCGTCATCCGCAGACCGATGCGCCAGTGGATTCTGCGGATCACCGAATACGCTGAGCGTCTGCTGGAGGATTTGGAAGAGCTGGACTGGTCCGAGAGCATCAAGGACATGCAGCGTAACTGGATCGGCAAATCGAAGGGAGCCGAAGTTGCCTTTGGCATCGACGGTCATGATGCTAATCTGACCGTATTTACAACCCGGCCCGATACCCTGTTCGGGGCAAGCTACTGCGTGCTGGCACCCGAGCACGAGCTGGTGGCGTCGATCACGACTGACGCCCAGCGTTCGGCCGTGGAGGAATACCAGACACTGGCTTCGCGCAAGAGCGATTTGGAACGTACCGATCTTGCGAAGGAGAAGACAGGCGTGTTTACCGGCGCCTATGCGGTCAATCCGGTAAACGGCGCCAAACTGCCGATCTGGATCGCGGACTACGTTCTGGCCGGATACGGAACGGGAGCGATTATGGCCGTTCCGGGGCATGACACCCGCGACTGGGAGTTCGCCAAGCAGTTCGGACTCGAGATCATCGAAGTTGTCCAAGGGGGCAATGTGGAAGTGGAAGCCTACGCCGGCGACGGTCCGCATGTCAATTCCGATTTCCTGAACGGGCTCGAGAATACGGCGGCCATCGCCGCCATGATCGCCTGGCTTGAGGAAAAAGGCTTCGGCAAGGGCAAGGTAACCTACCGCCTGCGCGATTGGCTGTTCAGCCGCCAGCGCTATTGGGGCGAGCCGATCCCAATCCTTCATCTGGAAGACGGCACGATGAAGACGGTCCCGGAAGATCAGCTTCCGCTCTTGCTTCCGGATGTCGACGCGATCAAGCCTTCGGGCACGGGCGAATCGCCGCTGGCGAATGTGACGGACTGGGTCGAGACGGTCGATCCCGAGACCGGGATGAAAGCCCGCCGCGAGACGAACACGATGCCGCAGTGGGCCGGCAGCTGCTGGTACTACTTGCGTTACATCGATCCGCATAACGACAAGGAGCTGTGTTCTCCAGAGAAGCAAAAGGAATGGCTGCCGGTCGATCTGTATATCGGCGGCGCTGAGCATGCGGTGCTTCACCTGCTGTATGCCCGCTTCTGGCATAAGGTGCTGTATGATCTCGGCGTTGTAAATACGAAGGAGCCTTTCTACAAGCTGGTCAACCAGGGCATGATTCTCGGCACCAACAACGAGAAGATGAGCAAATCGCGCGGCAATGTCATTAATCCGGACGAGATTGTGGGCGAATTCGGCGCGGACACGCTGCGTGTATATGAAATGTTCATGGGTCCGCTGGAAGCGACCAAGCCGTGGAACGCGAACGGCGTGGAAGGCATTCACCGCTTCCTCTCCCGTGTATGGCGCTTGTTCGTAAGCGAAGAAGGCAGCCTGAGCGCCAAAATCACAGAGGACGGCGGCAACGAAGAATTCAAGCGTACCTGGCATAAGACGATCAAGAAAGTGACCGATGATCTTGAGAATCTGCGCTTTAATACGGCGATCAGCCAGCTGATGATTTTTATCAACGACGCTTACAAACAGGAAACGCTGCCTCGCCAGGCGATGGAGAATTTCGCACAGATGCTGTCGCCTCTTGCTCCCCATCTTGCCGAAGAGCTGTGGCAGCTGCTCGGACATGAGGGCACCATCTCCTATGTGGAGTGGCCGAGTTACGACGAGGCGCTGACTGTGGACGCCGAGGTGGAAATCGTAGTTCAGGTGAACGGCAAAATCGTTCAGCGCAGCCTAATTCCGCAGGGCATGGGACAAGAGGAGATGCAGGCGCATGCAATGGGTCTCCCGAATGTGAGCGCAGCAATAGAAGGCAAGACCGTACGCAAGGTCATTGCGGTTCCGGGCAAGCTGGTCAATATCGTAGTGGGTTAGCGAAGAACGCCAAACCCCGCGGCGGGAGTTCATCCTGCCGCGGGGTTTTTGCGTTTCCGGAGTCCATCCCAATTTCCTGATTGTGAGGCGATCATTTACGCCGAGTAATGCCGTCCCTTCCGAACAGCGAATCGAGTTTGGCCACATCCTCGTCGTATTTCTTGTGCGTCGTGGCGATCAGCCGTTCGAACACCCCGTCCAGGCTGCAGCGCAGATGATTCAGGGCTTCGGCGGTAATGCCGCCGGGGACGGCGACACGGTCCTGCAGCTGCTGCGGCGTAAATTCGCCTTCGGTCAGCAGCTTTCCCGTTCCGAGAAGCATCTCGCCCGCAAGCTTTCCTGCCAGTGTATGGTCGATCCCGGTCGCTTCGACGGCAGCTTCAATCCACCGTTCGATAAAATAGCTCAGGAAAGCCGGGCCGCAGCTGGAAAAATCGGAAGAGATCCGGGTATGGTGCTCGTATATTTCCACCGGAGTGCCTATATGGGACATCAGCTTGAGCAGCTGCGTCCTATCATCGGCCTCCAGCCGGCTGCCGAGTACGCAGAGCGAGGTTCCGCTGTATACGCTGTGCGTAATGCTAGGAATGATCTTGGCGATTTTGGATGGGAGGACGCTCTCCAGATGGTAAATTTGGACCGGACTTGTAATGGACACGACGATCTGTTCGCTGCGGAGACAATGGGCGATTTCATCGGTTAGCGTTTTAAACTCCATCGGCTTGACGCATAAAAATAAAATATCGCTGCGGGACGCAGTCTCCCCGTTGCTTTCCGCCAGCGTGATTCCGGGGTGAAGCTGCGCGAGACGGGCCAGCTTCTGCGGACTGCGGTTGCTCGCAATCACGTCGCCGGCCAAAAGCCCCCCGGAAGAAAGAAAGGCGTCGATCAACAGGCCGCCCATGCTGCCCGTTCCGATAAAACCCACTTTCATCCTGTGGTTCCTCCTTTCGCGCTTGCTCTTACAGTAATGTTCTTCGTTATATGTATGCGTTACAGGCATGGCCACATGCCTGAGTTTAGGTGATGTATGGAAAAAAGGTTCGAATATTTAGAAAATTATTGAAAAAGGAGAAGCCGGTATGAACAAGATAAGTATAATCGGCGCGATTGCCGTGGCGTTAATCGGGGGCGGCTTAATCTGGACCGCCGGAAACGGAGATGAGCAAGGAATCACCGGGTGGGAAACGTTGAACGCCGAGGTGGCGAAGGCGATTGAAAGCGGGCAGACGGCGACAGTGGGCGGCAGCCCTGTGTCTGATAGCGAGAACGCGGCCTCTCGTGAGACGGATAAAATAAAAGAAGCAGAGGAAGCGGATGGCAACCCTGGACGAAAAAGCGGAGATGATAAAGATGCGGCCTCGCAGGAGAACGCTAAATCGGTGGCCGTCCCGAATGGAGACGGCGCGGGATACGCGGCTCGGGCTGAGGAAGGGGGCAGCCTGGTAACAGATGCTAGCGCCAGAGATCGGGCTGCCGCTTCCCGGGCTCCGGCGGCTGATGCTCCGGCATCGGCGGAGGGGAAGGTCAATGTCAATACGGCGGGAATCTCCGAATTGACCGCCCTGCCAGGCATCGGCGAAAAGAAAGCGCAGTCGATTCTGGATTACCGCAATCAGCATGGGGCATTTCATAACGCTTCCGATTTGGGAAAGGTAAAAGGAATCGGTCCGAAGATGCTGGAGAAGCTGAGGCCCTACGTTTTATTTTGATAAAACAGGAATTATACTTGGCGGTATTAGCGGAAGCTGCGGCAGGGAGCCGATTGATAGTTGTTATATTGCCAGGCTTCTGGGATATGCTACAATAGTTAACAACGATTTTGGAGAGAATGGGGAATGACAATGACCATTGCCTATCGCAAAGATTGGGATACGTATTTTATGGATATCGCCTTTATGGTCTCGACACGTTCTCGCTGTCCGCGCCGCCACGTCGGCGCTGTACTTGTCCAGGGCAAGAAGCTGCTCGGAACCGCCTATAACGGCGCTCCAATGGGGGTGCCGGACTGCTCCGAAGAGGGCTGCATGATCTCCGAGCAGTATGAGCTGGAGATTGTAGACGGGGCGGAGACGATGGTCAAGAAGCAGCGCTGCATCCGCACGATTCATGCGGAGCAGAATCTGCTGCTCTTTACGGACCGGATTGACCGGGAAGGCAGCACAGTATATGTGACAGACGAGCCCTGCTGGACCTGCGCGAATATGCTGGCCAACAGCGGCGTGGCCGAGATTGTCTATCACCGGAGCTATCCGAAGGACACGGAAAAGGTCCGGTTGATGATGGCCTCCAAAGGCATCCAGTTTCGCCGGCTGGAAGGATATGAGCCTCCTCGCGAAACGGTTCTGGATGTACAAGGCTAAGGCAGACGCGTTTATCAGCGTTATATGGATCAAATTAGGAGGAAGAACCTCTGTCTACGCATTTACGCGTAAACAGGGGTTCTTTTTTTTGAGATGGCTGTTTCGCCCCTCGCGGGGCAGTATTTTGCCAGGAGAAGAAGGGATGTCAATGAGAAGAAGACCGCTGCTCTATTTGGTCATCTGCTGGGTGATTGGAAATGGAGCCGCAAGTATACTGCCGACAGAAAGGCTGTTCACAGCTTGGGCTGGAGCATCGCTGCTGCTTGCAGCGGGTATGCTGCCCGGCTGGTGGAGCCGAAAGCATATAATCCTGCTGTGGATTACACTTACCGTGGGCGGAGCGTACTGGGAATGGAATGACCTGCGCAACGAAAGCGTCCTTCCAGAGGCGCTCGGATGGCCTTCCGCCCGGCTGGAAGAACTGGCGGTTCATGCGGAAGGGACAATCGTGTCAACCGTGGAGCGGGATGGGGACCGGGTCGATTTTACGGTTAAACTGGAGAAAATCCGGTCATCCGGCGGGCAGGACGGTTCTTTGCCGGTTGGTGAAGAGAGTAAGTCTGCTTCGCTTAATAGAGATGGAACAAGCGGCGCTGCCGGGACCGCTGCCCAATCGGTTCATGGGGAGAAAATCGCCGTGCAGCTGAAGCTCCAGGCAGAGCAGGAGATAGCCGCTGCGGCCACTTGGAGAAGGGGAGACCGCGTAGCGCTGGACGGCAGCCTTGCGTCACCCTCCGGTGCCCGCAATTTCGGCGGGTTCGATTACCGCGAATATTTGCGGAACCGGCATATTCACTGGACGCTGAAGGTTGCCGGGACCGGACAAGTCAAGGCAGTACCGCCCGAAACCTTGAGTCTCCGGAAGCTTCTGCGCTGGAACGACGCAGTTAGAGCGGAGCTGGGAGCGGAACTGGAATCTCTGTTCCGGGAGAAGGACGCCGGATATTTAAAGGGGCTCATTATCGGAATGCAGGATGAGCTCGATCCGGAGACGTACCGGCAGTTCTCCAGGCTCGGACTTACGCATATTCTTGCCATTTCCGGGATGCATGTCGCCGTATACGCAGGCTTTCTGCTGTTCGTTCTGTCACGGCTGAGGCTCACCAAGGAAACGGCGCTGACTGTGACACTGCTGCTCATTCCAGCGTATGTGCTTTTCTCCGGGGCTGGCCCTTCCGTCGTCCGGGCAGGGGTGATGAGCATGATCGCCTTATATGCTGCGCGTATGGGTGTATTGAAGGACGGCATGCATATTTTGAGCGTGTCTGCGCTGCTCATGCTGATATGGGAGCCGTACTTTTTGCTTAACGTCAGCTTTCAGCTGTCATTTCTCGTAACGGCCGGACTTATGCTATATGTCCCGCTGGCGGCGCCCCTTGTTTCCTTTTTGCCCCGCAGACTCGGAAGCGCGGTCGCAGTCACGCTGGTTGCGCAGCTTGTTTCGTTTCCGCTGACGATTTACTACTTCAATCAGTTCGCTGCTCTGTCGTTTGCGGCCAATCTGGTGCT
Organism: Paenibacillus sophorae; assembly: GCF_018966525.1. Classification (NCBI taxonomy): domain Bacteria; kingdom Bacillati; phylum Bacillota; class Bacilli; order Caryophanales; family Paenibacillaceae; genus Paenibacillus; species Paenibacillus sophorae. Next base: position 5,053,598 of record NZ_CP076607.1, on the reverse strand, counting down.
CGTTCCCTTTATCACCTTTGCCGTGCTGCCTGCAGGGACGGCAGCGCTTCTGCTGGGCAAGGTGTGGCCTGCCTGTGCGGGGGCTTTGGCCCGTGTCGTTGAAATCATGAATGACGCGACTTTTGACGCGGTGGAGTGGACCGGCCGTTACGCGGGGATTACGATTTGGAGCTCGCCGTCTCTTTTATGGATCGGATTGTATTATGCACTCCTATACGGCCTGCTGCGTGTCTTGAAGCATTACGCCGATACGCACCATGCGCCGCTGTATGCGGATGACGAGACAAGGCCCCTTGAAGGGCTTCGGCCGCATTCCAACCCGCGTCATTCCGCCGCTGCGCTTCCTGGCGATCATCAGCGTATGAGAACGCTGACTCGCTGCCGGATCGCCGCCGCGGCGCTGGCCGGGGGTCTTGCATTGCTGCTATATATGGGATACCGCCCGGAGCGGCTGTCGCCCGAAGGCTCCGTCAACTTTCTTGATGTAGGGCAGGGCGACAGCATATTGATTACCACTCCGGGAGGCGCCCATATTCTGGTAGACGGCGGAGGGACGGTGAGCTTTGGAAAAAGGGAAGAATGGCGCATCCGCCGCAGTCCCTATGAAGTCGGAGCCAAGACGCTTGTCCCTCTGCTCAAAAAGCGCGGCATTCACCGGCTGGATGCGGTTATTCTGACGCATGGGGATCAAGACCATGCAGGCGGCCTTCAGGCCGTGCTGGAGGAAATCCCGGTCTCGGCGCTGCTGTTCAACGGAACGCTTGCGCAGCGGGAAGAGTATATCAAACTGATGAAGACGGCATTGGAGCGCGGCGTCAGGCTGTATGGCGTTCATAGGGGAATGGCTCTATCGCCGAACGATTCTTCGAAACTGTCCTTTTTATGGCCCGTACCAATAAAGCAGGACGGAGAAGAAATTCCGGTTCTGGAAGAACAGAATCCGGCATCCGTCGTATTTCGTCTGGACATGAGCGGGAGGAGTTTCTTGTTTACAGGGGATATAGACAGTAAGACCGAGGAGAGCATAACGGCGGCCAACCAATCGGAGGGAATCGGCGGCGCATCCGCCGTCGACGTGCTGAAAGCCGCTCACCACGGCAGCAAAAGCTCGAACAGCGCAGCTTGGCTGGAGTACTGGAAGCCATCCGTCTCAGTAATTTCAGTAGGCGCCCATAATCTGTACGGTCATCCAAGCGGCGAGGTGCTGGAACGTTTCATTGACGGTGGTATGCTTGTATACAGAACCGATCAGCATGGGGAGATTCAAATGCGTATACGGGATGGGGAAATTCAGGTTAGGCACAAGCTTAAAGCTGGGATCGATCCGGGGCAATCGTGAACCCTCGAATCGTCTCAGGTCAGCACGGGTTGCATAGGAGAATGGTAATATAGTAAATTTACTAAAAAACAGCTATACTTTTTAACAAAGTGTGATTTATTTAGTAGAAGCTTGGAGCGAAAAAAATGAAAAAACTGACAATCGAAGATGTGGCGCAAAAGGCGGGCGTGTCGAAAAGCACGGTCTCGCAATATTTGAACAAGCGCTATAAGTATATGAGCGAGGCGACGAGGAAGCGGATCGCCAAAGTGATCGACGAACTGAATTACCAGCCGAACGGCCTGGCGCGCAGCCTGAAGCGGAACCGGACGAACACGGTCGGCGTCATTGTGGGGGATATTAATTATTCTTTGTCCATCCAATGTATCCGCGCAATTGAGAACGAGCTTCAGCTCAGCGGCAATCAGGTGATTATCTGCAACGCGGACGAGAATCCGGAGAAGGAAGCGAAATATATCGAAACGCTGATGGCCCGGCAGGTCGACGGGTTGATTATTTTTCCCACAGGTGATGATCCTTCCCTCTACCATCTTTTGCTCGAAAAAAAATATCCGCTGGTATTTCTGGACCGGCTCGTTGAAGGCATTGCGACGCAGAGCCTGCTGCTGGACAATGAAATGGCGGTCAAGACGGCCTTCAAAGAATTTATCCGGTATGGGCATGAGCGGATCGCGCTGCTGACGCTGCCGGTCGGCCGCTATGCGATTACACCGCGCAAGGAACGGATCAGCGGCTACAGGAAGGCGGTCCAGGAAGCGGGGCATGAGTGGAGGGAGGATTATGTGTGCAGCGCATCCAGGGAAGAGATGGCGGGGGCGCTTGAGCATCTGCTGTCTCTGCCGCAGCCTCCGACTGCCCTCCTTGCGGCCAACGATATTGCGCTCGCCGAAATGCTGAAATATGCGAATAAACATTCCTTATCCATCCCGCGTGATTTATCGGTTATCGGGATCGACGATGCGGAATTCGCGACGATCTATAATCCAGCAATTACGACGATCCGCCAACCCGCGTATGAAATAGGGATGGAGGCTTCCAAAATCCTCCTCTCCGGCATAGAAGACACGGGCTCCACTGTGCCGATTACTTACCGGTTTACTCCGTCCCTTCAACAGGGGGACTCGGTCCAACAAGCTCCAATTTCTAAATAAAACGGTTTGCTGCCATGGCATCATCCGGCCATTCGGAGAGATGTCCTCTGCACCGTCTATTCTGTACTTTTGTCAGTGCGTGACTTGGCTGATAAACCGCTCAAGCTGTTCACGGGTCGGCAGTCCGTCCCGATCGCCGGGAGACATCACCGCCAAAGCGCCGATGGCGTTGCCGCGACGTACCGCTTCCTTGAGCGGAAGCTTCTCCAGTAGCCCGCTGATTACACCGACGGCAAAGCCGTCGCCTGCGCCTACCGTGTCCACTACCTGATCGACTTTGAAGCCCTGTACATAGCCTTCCAAATCGGATGATTTGTAATATGCGCCTTCCGGCCCCAGCTTGATGACGACCAGGGATACGCCCAAATTTAAATAGTAAGCCGCGATTTCCTCCGGCGCCGTAAGCCCCGTCAGAATCCGGCCTTCGCCAAGGCCGGGGATGAACCAATCGCAGCGGGTGGCGAGGTTATTAATCGTGTCTGCCATCGTTTTGGCGCCGGGCCAGAGGGCCGGGCGGAGGTTGGGATCGAATGATACGGTCTTGCCGCTCTGCTTCATGAATTCCATGGCGTGAACGGAGAACTCGTGGCATTCAGGAGAGATCGCTGAGGAGATGCCGGTTACGTGAAGATGTCCCGCCGAAGCGAAGTAGGATGCATCAAAGTCGGCAAGTCCCAGCTTGGAGGCAGCCGAATGTCTGCGGAAATATTCCACCTTGGGATCACCGGAAGCCACTTTTGATTTGATTAGCATTCCGGTTGGAAATTCGCGGGAGAAGGAAATGTTGGAGGTATCGATGCCTTCTTTATTCAGCGCTTTGAAAATGAAAGATCCGAAGCTGTCCTCGCCAAGCTTGGTTACATAGCCGACCGTATGCTCCAGACGCGATAAGCCTGTGGCCACATTGCTCTCTGCTCCGGCCAAAGCTTTAGAGAAAGACATCACTTCATCCAGCGGTCCTTCCTCATTGGCGTAAAACATGGCCATCGGCTCTCCAAAAGTGACAACGTCCAGATGTTTGCTCACGACGATTCCTCCTAAGAAAAGAGATTAACCTTTTTATAGATAAGCTATCTTTTGAAGATAGCAGATAAACCGGTTTTGTACAATAACATTGAGCCTCAAATTAACGGGTCTTTTCTGGAGAAATAAAAGAGATTCTTAAAAAAATCCTTATATTTCAGTGTAATTGACACGTTTTTGAATATTTCATGAGCAGCTGTTTAAAAAGAATCGATTCAAAAGTTAATTGTTATTTTCATTTTAGTGGTATCACTAGCTCGTTTATTACTAAATATTAATAAAATAATTTATCAAAAATACATATGAATGTCTACCGGCGGCGTCGACCTCGATAATATGGAGAAATGGATCCGCAGCGCTGCTAACTAATACACGAAATCTTTCAATTAGGGCTTATATCTCATAGTCCATCAATGATAGCGCTTTAAAAAAATTGCATTTATCCAATGATAACCGGTTGACATATGTTAATCGGTTATTATATAATCCGAAATGTAAGCGGTTAACACACTGAATTAGGGGGCATTTTTCCATGAAACATGTAAATAAGATGAAGTGGTTCATTCTCTCGCTGACGCTAATTTTGATTCTTTCAGCTTGCAGCAGCTCGGGAGGCAATACGCAGTCCGCGAACGGCGGGCAGAACGGCAGTTCAGGCGGCGGCATCAAAATAACCCTGCTTAACTCCAAGAGCGAGATTCAGCCACAGCTTGAGGAGGCCGCAAAGGCTTTCCATGAAGCAAACCCGACGATCTCTTTGGAAATTCAGCCTGTTCCTAATGGCGGCTCTCCTTTTGAACGCGCTTCCACTCTGTATGCTTCCGGTAATCCTCCAACCATGATCATGCTGGATACAGGGGACGTAGCCAAATTCAAAGACCGCATTCTTGACCTGAGCGGTGAGAAATGGAATGCCGACACTGTGGATCATGCCCTTGACCTGACTACAATCGACGGCAAAAATTATGCATTCCCTCTGGCTGTTGAAGGCTACGGCTTTATTTATAACAAAGCGGTTGTGGACAAGGCGGTAGGCGGAAACTTTGATCCGTCCACAATCAATACCACCGCGTCGCTGGAAAATCTGTTTAAGCAAATTGAAGCAAGCGGAAAGAAAGCTCTGGTCGTTTCTCCGATGGACTGGTCGCTTGGCGCCCACTATTTTTCCTTGGCTTATGCCGGTCAGGATAAAGATATAACCAAGGTCAACGCTTTTATCGATGATCTACGGGCAGGCAAAGTCGATCTTGCAAGCAACAAGGTATTCAACGGTCTGATGGACACATTCGATGTCATGACGAAGTACAATATCGATCAAGCTTCCCCGCTGGCGGGAACTTATGAACGCGGTCCCGAACTGCTTGGCAAAGGTGAAGTAGGCATCTGGTTCATGGGTAACTGGGCTTGGCCGCAAATCAGCAGTTTTGATACCGCTAACAAAGAGTACGGATTCCTGCCGGTACCAATCAGCAATAACGCTGGCGACTATGGCAACCAGGAAATTTCCTCTGCCGTCTCCAAACGGATTGTAATCGACAAAGAGAAATCCACACCGGAGCAGCAGGATGCAGCGAAGAAATTCCTCGACTGGATCGTGTATGAGCAGCAAGGCCAGGATTTCCTGGTGAACAAGGCCAATATTATTCCGGCATTTAAAAATATTACGCTTCCGGCCGCCGACCCGCTCGGCAAATCGATTCAGGATTACATCTCCAGAGGCAAATCCGAGCAGTCGATGAGCGATCTTCCGGCTGACCACTGGGCGAATGTGGGCGCTTCAATGCAAAAATATCTCGCCAAGCAAAGCGACCGTGCGGCACTCGCCAAAGAAATCGAGCAGTACTGGACTAACGTAAAAGAATAACGGGCTTGCCTAGGGCGGTGGGTAAGGGATTATCCCTTATCCGCCGTTTCCAAGCCAATCTTATAGGAAGAGGGATATGCATGGTTACGGATAAAGGAGTGTGGAGCCGCCTGCGGCTCAGACTGCTGTTCACGGGTCCGACGTTGTTCGCGTTTGTCGCCGTAATGATTGTTCCGTTCTTGTACGGTATCTACTTGACGTTTACGAACTGGGACGGAATATCCACGACACAATCCTTGGTGGGTTTTCAAAACTATGGGTCGGTATTCAAAGACGCGGAGTTCTGGAAGTCGTTCGGCCTGACGCTCAAGTACGTGCTGTTCACGGTCGTGTTCATCAATGTGCTTGCATTTTTGTTGGCCTATCTGCTGACGAAGGGCCTGAAGGGGCAAAGCTTTTTCCGGGCCGGCTTCTTCCTTCCCAACCTTCTGGGCGGTATCGTCCTCGGCTTTATCTGGCAATTTATTTTTAACAATGTGCTTGTATTCTTGGGTCAAAAAATGGGCATCGGCCTGTTCAGCACCTCCTGGCTTTCCGATCCGAACCGCGCCTTCTGGACACTCGTCATTGTTGCGGTATGGCAGTATGCGGGCTATATGATGGTTATCTACGTAGCCGGACTGACGGGAGTACCCGGGGATATCCTCGAGGCGGCAAGCATCGACGGGGCGAATGGCTGGCTGAAAATGACGCGTATGACCATTCCGCTTATGGTTCCTTCGTTTATCGTGTGCATTTTTCTTTCCTTGCAGCGCGGATTTATGGTCTATGATGTCAACCTTGCGTTGACGAAAGGCGGGCCGTTCAAGAGCACGGAACTGGTCTCAATGCATGTATATCAGAAGGCGTTTCTGTCCCGGGATTATGGCGTCGGCCAAGCTGAGGCGCTGGTGCTGTTCCTGATTGTGGCGGTTATTACCCTGCTCCAAGTATACTTCAGCAAGAAGATGGAGGTGGAGGCTTAATGCAGCGCTTCAAAAAGCAAACCTCCTGGCTGACGGTAATCGGTCTTTCGGTCATCCTGTTCGTCTTTATCGTTCCGTTTGTGCTGCTGCTGTTCAATTCGGTGAAAGCGAACAAGGACATTACCTCAAGCCCGCTTAATCTGCCGAAAGGCTTCGTATTCTCGAATTACACCATTGCGCTGGACAAGATGAATTACTTCCACGCATTTGCCAACTCGGTCATTATCACACTGTTTAGCGTACTGTTTATCTCTTTGTTTGCGGCAATGACCGCGCATTATTTTGTCCGGCACAATACGAAATTCAATCAATATACCTTTTTGCTGATGGTGGCTTCCATGATTATTCCGTTCCAGGCGATCATGATTCCGCTCGTCAAAATTTACGGATCACTCAACATGCTGAACAACAAATGGGCGCTGATTTTTATGTATATCGGATTCGGCTGCTCGCTTGCGATCTTTATTTACCACGGCTTCGTGAAGAGTATACCGAAGGAACTGGAGGAGGCGGCGATGATTGACGGCTGTACGCCTACTCAGACCTTTTTCCGCATCGTGTTCCCGGTGCTGATGCCGACGACGGCGACCATAACCATCTTGAATGTGCTCTGGATCTGGAACGACTTTCTGCTGCCGTCACTCGTTCTCGTCGATCCGCTGCAGCGCACGCTTCCGCTGTCCACTTTCAATTTCTATGGCACCTACACCGTGGATTACGGCCCGCTGATGGCCAGCTTGGTGCTCAGCATATTCCCGGTAGTTATCATCTACTTGTTCGCGCAAAAATATATCATTCAGGGCGTTATGCAGGGCTCCGTAAAGTAACAACCGCAGTAACGGACCTTCTTCTTGGCCATGTCAAATGGCCGGGGGACAGCTGTTCATAGATGAAGTCAACCAGAAATTGGGGTTGGCTTTTTTTCTTGCTTGAATATCCCAATGTGTCAAATTTGTAATAAAATTAGGCTGGTGGAACGTTTGATTGCCGTAAGCATTCCCTGTATGCTTAGAAAAGTGTGTGCCGAGAACAGAAGCTTCATTAGAGACAACAATGCGCGCCGTGCGATTAAGTGAAACGCTTACGTCATCGATGGCGTATGTATCCAAAAATGGTATTCTAAAATATTGTTACAGATTGCAACAATTCCGCGATCTTGCGCGTCTGTAAGATTGCATAGAGAGGGGGAACCTTCGTGGTGGAGCAGGGACTCGTCAGAGCCGCTCAATCGGGCGATCGCGACGCTCTAATCACCCTATTGCGAGAAATTGAAGGCCAAGTGTACAAGACGGCCTTTTACATTTTGCATAATGAACAGGATGCGCTGGATGCCTCGCAGGAGGCTTTGATCCGGATCTATACCAAAATCGGCTCCTATGAGGAGAAGGCCCAGTTCAAGACATGGGTTCAGCGGATCGTGACTAATATATGCATAGATAAATTCAGGAAAACGAAGCCGACTGTTTCGATCGACGAGCATGAGATGGTATTCAAAGATAAGCAAAATGTGGAACGCGAAGTTCTCTCGGGGTATTTGGCGGAGGACATCCGCGAGGCTATTGACCAACTGCCGGAGCATCATCGAACGGTTATTGTACTACGTTATTTGCAGGATTTTTCTTACAACGAGATTGCAGAAAGTCTGGACCTTCCGCTTAATACGGTGAAATCTTACCTGTTCAGGGCAAGGCAGCAGCTGCAAAACAGACTTCAGGAGTACCAGAAAGGTGGTGTATCGGGATGAACTGCGCGGAGGTGATGGAATGGATGCATCGTTATCTGGATCATGATTTAAGCCGGGACGAAAGTCTTGAAATGTTCCGCCATATCGACGCTTGCCCTTCCTGCGCGGAATTGTTCGAACGGTTGAACGCGCTCTCCAGCGAGCTGGAGCAGCTCCCCGATGTGAGCCCCCCTTTCAGTCTGGTGGATTCGATTATGCCGAAGCTTGAGGCCATCGACCGTGAGAAGGTCGCGGACGCAGTTCCGTCTACGGTAGGGACGGATTCCCCGCGGATGAGCCGCAAGGCGTCACGGGCCAAGGCCCGCCGGAGTTCCTCTCTGGCAGGCCGTTTCGGAATTGGCGCGGCCGCGGCCGCAGTAATATTTGGCATTGCCATATTCAATATGCCGGAGAAGCTGCCGGGAGCGCAGGTAGATGATATGATTAAGAGCACCTCTGGGTATAACGGCTTTAAGGAGAATACAAGTTCGGCGGCGGACGATGCCGGAGCGGATTCGGGCTCGGAGGAATCTTCCGGCGGGGCGGGCGAAACCTTTGCGGGTAGCGTTGAGAACAGCGCTCCAGCCGATACAGGCATGTCGACTTTGACTGCACCGGAGAGCCCTTCGCCGAAGAATGGCGGGCAAGCAGCAGAGGGCGGCGGCGTGGAGCAAAATGCGTCCGCTCCTACGGAGAAAGCGCGCAGTGACCGTGCGGAAGCGCCGACTGCAAGCACCGATCCAGGCAAGGATAGACGAGTCTCTAACAAGCAGACGGCAACTCCCCGGCCATCCGCCAATGCGTCTGCGGAGCCGGAAGCGGGCACGGACGGTAAGGCCGGCGAACTGAGCGATTCAGTAATGCCGGATAAAACGCTGAAGGCGCCGCAATCTGGAGATATGGGAATTATGGACATAGCTCCTGCGGAACCGTCGCCTGATTCCCCGTCCTGGACGTCGCCCGACGGTCGGTATACGGCGGTAGTGGACGGCAGTCAGCTGATAATCTACCGCGCTGCCGCAGGTGCTTCAGACGGAAGACAGGCTGTCGATACGATTACAATTGAAGGAACCTGGGTGTCGGGAGAATGGGCGGCGGATAGCCGGCAGTTTACGTATGTGACGAAGACGGACGGGAACGAGGTTAGCGGCGCGTACACCGTACCGCAGGAGACTGCGGACCCTGCCGCTGCTGCTCCATCGGCTTCAGCGTCGCCGGAATCCTCGCCGCCGTCCCCGGAAGCTTCAACAAAAAAGTGAAAAGTTGGCACGTTTTGCGGAGCTGCCGAATACAATATAGCATGAGGACAGGAATTGCTTTAGTGCGGCAGTCCCCCGCAAAAACATCGGTATGACCGACGGCTGAGGAAGTTTCTAGAGCTTCCCGCACCGTCGTTTATATAGATGAGCCGCGTAAGGGCGGAGAGGTTTTGGCTGCTTATGCCGAAGCTTCTCCGCTTTTGCTGTTTCGGGGACCATTTACGCGCGGGACCGTTTTTTGCTAAACTATTGAAACGTACAACGTCATGATCGAGCAGACTTGAAAAAGGAAGTGGCGCAAAGGTGGATGCCAAGACAGCGGTCAAGGAAATCAAGCAGGGGAATTTCTCCCCGGTTTATTGTTTATATGGAAGCGAAAAATTCCGGATGAACGAATTTGCGGCTTTTTTGGAGAGCGAGCTGATTGCGAAGGAGGACCGCGATTTCGCGGTGATTCCTTTCGACCTCTCCGAAACGCCGGTTCAGGCGGTGGTGGAAGAAGCGGAGACCGTGCCGTTTATGGTGCCCCGCAAGCTGCTGGTTGTAAGGGATGCCTCGCTGTTCACGGCAGGCAAGGATAACGCCAAGCTGGAGCACCGCGTCGATGTCCTTCAGGAATATTTAACGCGTCCCGCCGAATTCAGCGTGATCGTCTTTTTGGTCAACAGCGATAAACTGGATGAGCGCAAAAAAATCGTTAAGGCGCTGAAATCGGCCGGCATCGTGCTGCCGTTTAATACGCTGGGTGCGGAGGAACTGCTCCGCTGGGTGGAAAAAGGCATCCGGGATCGCGGCTGCACCGCCGCACCGGGGGCGGCAGAGGCGCTTATCGCCTGCGCCGGCACGGGGCTTCAAGGGCTGACGGCCGAGATGGACAAGCTGTGTCTGTTCGCTGGAAGCGGCGGAACAGTAGATACGACGGCTGTGGAGAGTCTGGTGCCGCGCGGGACGGAGCAGAACGTCTTCACGCTGGTGGAGGAACTCGCGAATTTGCGTCTGGATAAGGCGGTCGGAATGCTGCATGAGCTGCTTAAGCAGCGGGAGGAGCCAATCAAGATTGCCGCGCTTATCGCGCGGCAGTTCCGGATTATTTTGCAGGTCAAGGATTTGTCGGCCCAGAGCTATTCCCAAGGTCAGATTGCCTCCCAGCTCGGGCTTCATCCCTATGCCGTCAAGCTGGCAGGAGAGCAGGCACGCAAGTTCGCCGGAGCACAACTGCGAGAGATTTTGAGCAGCCTGGCCGATTTGGATTACCAGATGAAGACAGGGAGGATTGACAAGGTGCTGGGGCTGGAGCTGTTCATGCTGCGGCTTGGCGCCGGAAGGCCGGCATAGGAATTCTATCTATGTAAACTATCTTCCTTGATTCTCGTAATAGGCTTTGTCGGCATGCCGGTGGTCGGTTCCCTTCAAGTAGGCGAGAATCAGCCCTGGATGCTTGACAAGATACCAGTCTCCTTCTTGATCGAACTTTCGGCAGGAGGTAATCATATAGGCTTTGGTCAGCATGCCGTACTTTTTCCCGGAACGTTTCCCCCATTTCTTGAGCCGCCAGGCAAAATCGGCATCCTCGGACATCAGCATCTCTTCATTAAAGCCGCCGATGGCGTCGAAGTCGCTCTTGCGGCACCAGAAAATACCTACCGAGATCGCTCCGTATTTAATCGCCATCGGCACAAGGAGCACCAGTGCGGATACGGCGATGCCAAGGCTCATCCGCTCGAATCTTCCGGTGGTGCCGCCGCCGATATATTTTCCCCCGGACAAATGCCACTCGATTTCAGAGAACATGTTAGCCGTCATCCGGCTGTCCGCGTCGATCGTCACGATGATTTCTCCTCTGGCAGCCGCTGCGCCGCTGTTTCGGATTTGCGATAAATTTTTACGGTCGTCGTGTACAATGACGCAGTTATATGAGCGGGCGATTTCTTCCGTCTTGTCGGTGCAGCGGTTCAGAATGACGATGACCTCAACCCGTCCAACGGAGTTCTCCGAGGCGGCAGCAATAGAGTCCAGGCATTTCGTGATATACTTTTCTTCGTTATGCGCGGGAATCAGAACGGAGAAGAGAATCTCTCCCGCTTCATCCGGCCCTGTGAACATTTGGTTTTCCATAATGAATCATCTCCTATTTTCGAATGCCGTCAAGCAGCATGTCCGTCATTTTGCGGTACATCCGTCTCACATTTTCCTTATCCAGAAAGCGCGTATTGTTCGCCAATCCCGAATAAGAGCTCAGTACGGCAAAGGCCATTTCTCCGGACTCCTGCTGCTTGAATTCTCCGCGCTCGATTCCTTCCCGGATAATCTCTTCGAAACGCTGCACATAGCCCGTAATAATAGCGGCGAATTTCTGAACCACTGCGGAATCAGCCCCGATGGTTGCGATAAAATCCTCGCCGGCTTTGGTAAGCGAAAGATCCGCGTTGTCGGCAAAAAGCTCGCTGTAAGCATACAGCTTGTCGACCGCAGAAGAGAACCGGGCGGAGCGGCTGTCCCAGTCTTTCCAGGAATCCGCGAAGGCGGCTTCGGCCAGATGGACAAAAAGATCCTCTTTATTCTTGAAGTGATGATAGATGCTTCCTTTGCTAAGACCCGTTGCTTCGCAAATATCGCTGATGGAAACACCTTTGTATCCTTTTTGCGAAAATAGGGCTTGGGCGTGCGAGAGTATTCGTTCTTTGGTCTGAGCCGAATCATAGGCCCGCTGCTTTTCAGTCAAACCCGGAATGCCTCCTTTCATTGAGATACCGAACGTTCGGTATGTTTAGAGGATATATTTTCCAAAGGTCTGTGTCCAGTGAAGGATTTGTGAATGGAGGAGTGGGAGGAGTGGGAGGAAAAAACAAAAAAACCTGAACCGCATCATCGGGAGCGGTCAGGTTCTTCAATTGCTCGATATAGAAGCTCTTAGCCCTGAGCGGAAAGAGCGTTCAGTTTCTTCGCCAAGCGGGATTTCTTGCGGGCAGCCGCATTTTTATGAACGAGGCCTTTGGTTACGGCCTTGTCCAGCTTCTTGGAAGCAGCTTGGAAAGCGACTTTGGCAGTTTCTACTTCCGTACCTTCCAGCGCGAGGTCAGCAGCTTTTACAGCTGTACGAAGGGCGGACTTTTGGGAAACGTTCAGCGCACGGCGTTTTTCCGTTGTCTTAACGCGTTTTACCGCGGATTTAATGTTTGGCATTGCATTCACCTCCTGTAAGGCATTCGGAAATCATCAAATGATTCACAACTTAAAATAGTTTAGCATGTGTGCTAGCAAAATGCAACAACCAAACCGGGTGATTTCTCCATTCATTATTGTATAATCGCGCCCCTCCTCCCGCACACTATTATTAAAAAGGATAGGAGGCTCATAACGTATGGAACTGGATCTGCAGCTTTATTCGGTGCGTACCGACTTGGCGGTGGAAGCCAAGGAAATGGCCCAGAGCATGAATAACATGCCGATTCCCGGGTTGAATGAAGAGGTGGAGGAGCTAGGCGGCATCAAAATTACGCGGCTTGCCGTCAGCAATGATGAAGCTTCCCAGAGAATTGGGCGGGCAATCGGCAATTATGTCACCCTGGAAGTCCCCGGACTGCGAGGTGGAGACACAGGGCTCCAGCAGAAAGTGTCCGACGCTTTTGCCCGTGAGTTCGAAGGCTTCATGAGACGGATCGGAATTGGCCAGAACGCCTCTGTGCTCATTGTCGGGCTTGGCAACTGGAATGTGACTCCGGATTCGCTTGGACCCCTTGTGGTGGAGAATGCCCTCATTACCCGGCAATTTTACGAATTGATGCCGGATCAGGTATCTCCGGGATACCGCAATGTCAGTGCTGTCGCTCCCGGTGTGCTGGGGCTGACCGGAATCGAATCCAGCGAGATTGTCCAGGGGATCGTCGATCGCACGAAGCCGGATGCCATTATCGCTATCGATGCGCTGGCTTCCCGCTCGCTGGAACGGGTCAACACGACGATTCAGATTGCCGACATCGGCATTCACCCGGGCTCAGGCATAGGTAACAAGCGGCGCGGGCTGACGCGGGAGGTGCTGGGTGTTCCCTGTATCGCCATCGGTGTTCCAACGGTATGTTATGCCTCCACAATTGTCGGTAATGTGCTGGAAATGATGAGAAGCCACTTCGGCGGGGAAGGCGGACGCAGCAAGGAAATTATGGGGCTGCTGAACAGCATCACCGAACAGGAGCGGCTGGCTCTGGTCAAGGAGGTGCTGGAGCCGCTCGGTCATGACCTGATTGTAACGCCAAAGGAAATTGACGAATTCATCGAAGATATCGCCAACATCGTGGCCGGCGGACTGAATGCGGCGCTGCATGATGCCGTCGATCCCGGCAACGTCGGCGCTTATACGCACTGACACTGTACCCGCGATCAGCATGCGCAAGCTATAAACAAGCATGTATCGGCTTTTTTAGAGTCGGAGAATGGTATGTATTTCACAGGCGGTACCTCTTCCATGTTCAAGAGTTAGGGTAACCGTCGGGAATCGAAAAAAACATTAAGAGAGCGGGCCTTAGGGGGCTGGCTCTCTTTTTCATACTTAATAAGTTTCGCGGTCCCAGCAATGAATCTGAGGATGCTTCCAAAGCTGAGACTCTATACTTTGCGGGGTTAATTTGTTCTTCCTTTCGTTCTATCGTCTCTCTCTCACTCATAGATTTGAAGTATGAGAGATTACAGCGAGCTTGAGGAGGACATAACAATAATGAACAGAAAATGGTTTCATCTGTGGAACATCGGCCGTTTACGGTCAAAAGTGCTCGACGCGTTGGCGCTCGGAAGAACGATGCTGCTGCTCGCCTGCGGTTCCCTGGTCTTCTTCATTCTGCTGGGAGCCGGAGGAATGGCCGGAGAGAAGCTGGATAATTCGCCGCTGCCTTCGATGAAGGGGCTCGCGGCTTCCCTCTCCGGCGGAATATTCAAGGAGCTGCTCGGGATGGAAGTTCCGCATCTGCCGGATACCAAAGAGCCGTCCGCGCTGTCAGGCGGGAATGTAACAAGCTTCGTCTTTCAGCTTCTGACAAGTGTGAACCCCGGCGATCCGAAAAGCCTTCTATCACGCGAAGTGCCGGGTATGGCAGCGGATGACGCCGTGCTGCTGCGCAAAGGCTCGGGCGGAGCGGAGGGTGCTCCGGCCGACTATCATCCGGGAACGGACGGGCTGGCGACAGATACGCCGGTCGCCGAAGCGACACCGGAGCCGACTTCCGGAGAAGGCGCCGGCACGCAAGGGACGCAGCCGCCGGAGAATAGCGATGCCCCGGCGCCGTCTCCCGCAGATGCTCCGGAAGCCTCGGACACGGGCGTAAAGCGGATTTTGATCTACCATTCCCATCCGCGCGAAGCGTATAACCCGCTGCTCTCAACAAAGAGCGATAGCCCGAATTCCGCCAATCCTGCCAAAAATGTAATGCTGGTAGGTTCCTATATCGCCCAAAGGTTGGAGAAACGGGGTATCGGCACCCTCCATTCGGAAGTGGATTATGCTACCAAGGTTGCCGACTACAACTGGAATTTTTCCTATAAATATTCCCGGGTGACCGTTAAGGCGGTTATGGCGGAAAATACGGGAATGACCGAGCTGATCGATATTCACCGCGATTCGCAGCGGCATGACAAGACAACTACAGTCATTGACGGAAAGAGCTACGCGCAGGTGTATTTTATTCTGGGCCGTTCGAATAACAACTGGAAGAAGAATGAGGAGTTCGCCAATAAAATTCACCAGCAGCTGGAGAAAAAATACCCCGGGCTTTCCCGCGGCATCTGGGGCAAGTCGTCGGGCAAAGGCAATAATGGGGAGTATAACCAGTCGATGTCGCCGAACAGCGTCCTGATTGAGGTAGGCGGTATAGACAGCACCGAAGCCGAACTGAAGGCAACCTCCGAAGTGCTTGCGGATGCCATCGCCGACCTGTACTGGAGCAGCCATCAAGCGGAAAAAGCGAACGCGGAAGGTGAGCCAGCGGCACCGGCCACGAGCGAAACAGGCAGCGAACCGGCCGCTCAATGAATTGTGAAAACGGAAAGGGTGGAAAGCGATGTCTCGTTTCGGCAAAAAGATGGTGGCGGTCGGTGTTTGGGCCGGTATCGGTGTGCTTGTTGGAATGCAGTTCGGCAGCAGCGGAGGGACTGCCTCTTCCCCCGTTCCCGGCTGGAGCGTAATCTCCGGCGGCGTTCAGAACACGGCGCCTGTATCCCAGCCCCAGGCCGGGACGGTAACCGGGCTTCAGGTGCAGAGCGACGGCAGAGGGGGATATGTCTACGTTCCCGTTACCTTAGCTCCCTCGGCTGTGCCCCAGGCTCAGCCTTCGGCTGCACCGGCTGCGCAGCAGCCCGCTGCCGGTGCTTCATCACCACCGGCTAGCCTTCCGCAGCTTCCGGCCGGAAACTACAGTACGCTCACACCGGGGCAGATTCTCGTTCCAGGGGAGCATAAATCCACGGTGGACACACTCGCGGACAAGACGGCGGGTATGCTGCAGAACGCGTCCCAGAAAGGAATCCGCTGGGTAGTCTCTTTGTTTGATTCCACTGAATAAGGCGATATCTTGTTCCCGCCCCTTGAAGGAATGGCTGCCCCATCTTTCAAGGGGCGGGATCTGTTTCCGCATCCATATACTTCTATTTGGAAATATACTGCGTATCTTTATAGGACCCTGATTGCTGGGGGGAACTTGTACTGCTATAATAAGATGATTAACAACAGGCTGTCTGTGGGGGTAAGGAATGACTGACGTTAAGAAAAGACAAGAACAAATCCGCAATTTCTCGATAATTGCACATATAGACCACGGCAAGTCGACGCTGGCCGACCGGATTCTGGAATACACCGGAGCGCTCAGTTCGCGCGAAATGCAGGAACAGGTGCTCGACCAGATGGATCTTGAGCGCGAGCGCGGCATTACGATCAAGCTGCAGGCCGTTCGCCTCACGTACCTGGCCGATAATGGTGAAGAATATTTGCTTAATCTGATCGACACTCCGGGGCATGTCGATTTCACTTATGAAGTCTCGCGCAGTCTCGCGGCCTGCGAAGGCGCGCTGCTCGTCGTGGACGCGGCTCAGGGTATCGAAGCCCAGACGCTGGCGAACGTCTATCTGGCGCTGGACAACAACCTGGAGATTCTGCCGGTCATCAACAAGATCGATCTGCCGAGCGCTGACCCGGAGCGGGTCAAGCAGGAGATTGAGGACGTCATCGGCCTGGATGCCAGCGAGGCGGTGCTTGCTTCCGCCAAGGCGGGCATCGGCATCAAGGAGATTCTGGAACAGGTGGTCAAGCAGGTTCCACCACCTACGGGAGATCCCGAACAGCCGCTGAAGGCGCTGATTTTCGACTCCCATTATGACCCTTACAAGGGGGTCATTGTATATGTCCGGGTCGTTGACGGCAGCATCCGCGCCGGCTCGAAGATTAAGATGATGGCGACCGATAAGACGTTTGAGGTCATTGAAGTCGGCGCATTTATGCCGCGTATGAGCATTGTGAGTGAGCTGAATGTAGGCGATGTTGGCTTTATCGTGGCCGGCATCAAGCATGTGGGCGATACCCGTGTCGGCGATACCGTGACGGACGCCAAGCGGCCGACGCCCGAGCCGCTGCCCGGCTACCGGAAGATCAATCCGATGGTTTACTGCGGTCTGTATCCGATCGAGACGTCGGATTACAATGATCTGCGTGAAGCGCTTGAGAAGCTGCAGCTCAACGACGCTTCGCTAAGCTTCGAGCCCGAGACGTCCAGCGCGCTCGGTTTCGGCTTCCGCTGCGGGTTCCTCGGTCTGCTGCATATGGAAATTATCCAGGAGCGGATCGAGCGGGAGTTCAATCTTCCGCTCATTACGACCGCGCCGAGCGTTATTTACCGGATCAAGCTGACGAACGGCGAAATGATTGAGATCGACAATCCGTCCAACTATCCGGAAATCGGCAAGATTGATTATGTAGAGGAGCCTTACGTCAAGGCGGCCGTTATTGTGCCTAACGATTTCGTCGGCACGGTCATGGAGCTGTGCCAGAACAAGCGCGGCGAGTTCGTGAACATGGAGTACCTGGATGCGAACCGGGTAACCATCACCTATCAAATTCCGCTGTCGGAAATCGTCTATGATTTCTTCGATCAGCTGAAATCCGGAACAAAGGGCTACGCGTCCTTCGATTATGAATTGTCCGGTTACCGCCAATCGAACCTGGTGAAGATGGACATTCTGCTTAACGGTGAACAGGTTGATGCCCTGTCGTTCATCGTGCACCGCGACCGTGCCTATAACCGGGGCCGCATTATATGCGAGAAGCTGCGCGGCATCATTCCGCGCCAGATGTTCGAGGTGCCGATTCAGGCTTCTGTCGGAACCAAGGTCGTCGCCCGCGAGACGGTCAAGGCGATGCGCAAGAACGTTCTTGCCAAATGCTACGGCGGCGACATTTCGCGGAAGCGGAAGCTGCTGGAGAAGCAGAAGGAAGGCAAGAAGCGCATGAAGCAGGTCGGCAGCGTCGAAGTGCCGCAGGAAGCGTTCATGGCGGTGCTGAAGATCGACGAGTAACATTTGAGGCAAAATATCGCAGCTTATTCAGGGGAGCCTTCCGGCTTCCCTTTTCATTCTAAGGAGGACAGCTTATGACTAATCATCCCGGCATTCTAAGCAGCCGTCCACCCGAGGCGGTATATATTCATATTCCTTTTTGCACGAACAAGTGCTTTTACTGCGATTTCAACTCTTATGTGCTGAAGGATCAGCCTGTGATGGACTATCTGCGGGCGCTGGAGCGGGAAATGGAGCTGACCGTTCAAGAAAGACCGCCAGGCGTCATCAAGAGCATATTTGTTGGCGGTGGCACCCCCACCGTGCTGAAGCCGGATGAAATGGAATATTTTCTGAAGACGATACGCAGCTGCTTCCCGAACTGGGCCGAGGATATCGAATTTTCGATGGAAGCGAATCCCGGCACAACCGATCCTGACAAGCTGGCGGTCATGAAGGCGGGCGGCGTTAATCGCGTAAGCTTTGGCGTACAGGCGTTTCAGAACGAACTGCTGAGCGGGATCGGGCGTATACACAATGTGGGCGAAGTCTACCGCAGCCTTGATAATGCCCGCGCCGCCGGGCTGACCAACCTGTCGATCGACCTGATGTTCGGCCTTCCCAACCAGACGGTTGATATGCTGGGCGAAAGTATCAAGCGTGCGCTCGACCTCGGCCTCCCCCACTATTCGATTTACAGCCTTAAGGTGGAGGAGAACACGCTGTTCCATTCGCTTTTTAACAAGAATCAGCTGCCGCTTCCAAGCGAAGAGGACGAGCTGGCCATGTATCTGCTGCTGATGTCTTCCATGGAGGAGGCGGGATACAGGCAGTATGAGATCAGCAATTTCGCTAAGCCCGGAATGGAGAGCCGCCACAATATCACGTACTGGCGCAATCAGGATTATTACGGGCTGGGGGCTGGAGCGCATGGTTATGTGCAGCGTATGCGGCATATGAATGTGAAGGGTGTGGGTCCGTACATTGAAGCGACGAAGAACGGACTGCCCCGGCTGAACGCCTATCCGGTATCCCGTGAGGAGGCCATGGAGGATTTCATGATGGTTGGTCTGAGGATGCGCGATGGAATCAGCGACGCCGCTTTCCGCGAGCAGTTTGACCGCCCGCTGGAGGATGTGTTCGGGGGGCCTCTGCACAAAATGCTGAACGCCGGTCTGCTTGAGCAGGAAGGCGGAAACTACCGGTTAAGCCGTCAGGGCCTTCTGTTCGGAAACGATGTGTTCGGAGAATTTGTCGGAGTGTTGACAGATATATAATTTTTAAAATAAGTGTTGAATCCTCATTCACTGTGTTGTATATTTATTCATAGTTATTTGATGGAGGAGTGAAGCATAGTGCTAGCCAAGCCGAAACCTATACCCGCAGCGCCGGAACCAACATCTGCAGCCATTTGCAGAAGCGCTACTTTGGAAGACGTTGAGCCGCTGTATTTAATGATAGAAGAGTATGCGCAGCGCGGGATCATGCTGCCTCGTTCCCGGAAAGTCCTGGAGCGGCAGATCGATCAGTTCGTTGTGGCTGAAATAGACGGTAGGGTTGTAGGCTGCGGTTCACTGTGCAGGCTTGGAAACGATCTTGTAGAGGTACGCTCGCTCGGCCTTCGTGACGAGTGCAAGGGCCAAGGCATCGGTTCCATGATTGTGGAAGAACTGACTAAAGAAGCGAGACGCCAGAAGATTCCGAAGATTATGGCGCTAACTTATGCCGTTAATTTCTTTTTGAAGAACGGGTTTCATGTCGTGAACAAGGAAATTTTTCCCGAAAAGGTATGGACCGACTGTGTCAACTGCTCCAAGCAGGATGCCTGCGACGAAATTGCCGTTCTCAAAATGCTGGACTAATTCCTATTGCTATCTAAAAACCACTTTCCCGCCGGACGCTCGCCCGTCTGATGGGGGAGTGGTTGTTTGATTTGTCACACAAATTATAATGAAACGTTTATCTGCTCCCTTTCGTACGGGTAATTAGAACCTGGATGGACAAAATAGAGGATATGTCCAAATATTAGGATACCTATCGGGAGAGGAGCGGTATGAATGGAGTTCTATCGCAGCACTGTGCCTGCAACGCTGAAGGAGGTAAACGGCACCGATACCGGCCTTACGGCGGAGGAAGCGCAGAGGAGGCTGGAAACGGGCGGGTATAACGAATTGAAAGGAAGAGAAAGGGTTCCGGTCTGGAAGCTTTTTTTGGACAATTTTAAAGACCCGCTAGTTATTGTACTGCTGGTTGCAGCGGGGATTCAGGCAGTTCTCGGTCATGTTGTTGAAACCCTGATTATCTTCTTTGTGCTCCTGCTCAATGCGGTGATCAGCGTGGTTCAGACCCTTAAAGCCGAAAGCTCGCTGGATGCGCTGCGTAAACTGGCGGCGCCGGAAGCGAAAGTCATCCGCAGCGGTGAGACGAGGAGAATTCCGGCGCGAGAATTGGTTAGAGGTGATATTGTGCTGCTGGAGGCCGGCGATTATGTGCCTGCGGACGGACGCATTTTGAAGAGTGAAAGCCTGAAGGTTGAGGAAGGGATGCTGACTGGAGAATCGGAAGCCGTAGAGAAGCATGGGAATGTGATCGATACGGAGGTGCCTTTGGGCGACCGGCGCAATACGGTATACAGCGGATCATTAATCGTATACGGGCGCGGAAGCTTCGTTGTGACCGGGACTGCGGCCGATACTGAGATTGGCAAAATCGCGGGGCTTATCGAGAGCGCGGAGGCGAAGAGCACGCCGCTGCAGCGGAAGCTGGAGAGCTTCGGCAAAAGGCTCGGCGTTGTCATTTTGCTGCTGTGCATTTTGATATTCGGCATACAGGCCCTGCGGGCTTGGGTATCCAGTGACGGTTCGGAAATGAGCAATGCCATTCTCGATGCGCTCATGTTCGCGGTTGCGGTAGCCGTAGCCGCCATACCCGAAGCTCTGTCCTCGATTGTCACCATTGTTCTGTCGGTCGGAACGAGCAAGATGGCCAAGCAGCATGCGATTATCCGGAGGTTGCCTGCGGTGGAATCACTTGGCTCGGCCAGCGTCATCTGCACGGACAAGACAGGCACCCTTACCCAGAATAAAATGACGGTTGTCGACTACTACCTGCCTGGTGCCGGGAAAAAGCTGTTTCAGGACAACTACGAGGAATGGTCAGAAGGGGAAAGAAGACTGCTGCATATCGCGGTCTTATGCAATGACTCTCATATTAATGAAGAGGGAAAAGAACTCGGCGATCCGACTGAGGTGGCGCTGATTGCGTTTAGCCGCAGCAAAAATAAAGACTACATGGAAATTCGCGAAAGATTTCCAAGAGAAGCGGAGATCCCTTTCGATTCGGACCGGAAGCTGATGACAACGGTCCATACCTTCAATGGCCGCAGGACGATTCTTACCAAAGGAGGCCCGGATGTGCTGTTCAGCCGCTGCGACCGGGTGCTGCTGGATGGAGTGGAGTCTACATTTACCGATGAGGTGCGCTCGAAATTCGTACAGGCCAACGAAGACTTTTCCAGCCGGGCGCTTCGTGTGCTCGCCTATGCGTACAAGTCGATTGGCGGCGATTCCGCGGAAGTCAACCTGGAGGATGAGCACCGGCTGGTTCTGGTCGGTCTCACGGCCATGATCGATCCCCCGCGCGAAGAGGTGTACGATTCGATTGCGGAATCGAACAAGGCCGGCATCCGGACCATTATGATTACCGGAGACCACAAGACGACCGCGCAGGCCATTGGACGGGATATCGGCCTCATGTCGGGGGATGAAATTGCCGTCACCGGACAAGAGCTGGATGCGATGTCCGACGAAGAGCTTGACCGCAGGCTGGAATCCATCGGTGTCTATGCCCGTGTCTCGCCCGAGAACAAGATCCGGATTGTAAGGGCGTGGCAGAAGAAAGGGAAGATCACGGCCATGACCGGAGACGGCGTTAACGACGCGCCGGCGCTGAAGCAGGCGGATATCGGCGTGGCGATGGGCAGCGGCACCGATGTCGCGAAGGACTCGGCTGCCATGATATTGACCGATGATAACTTTGTGTCCATTGTAAAGGCGGTCGGCGTCGGCCGGACGGTGTTCGACAATATCAAGAAGGCGATCGCTTATTTGTTCGCCGGCAATCTGGGCGCCATTATTGCGATTCTATTCGCCCTAATCTTTAACTGGATCAATCCGTTTACGGCTATTCAACTGCTGTTCATCAATCTGGTCAATGACTCACTGCCCGCCATCGCACTCGGCATGGAGAAGGCGGAGCCTGACGTCATGAAGCGCAAACCAAGAAATATTAAAGAAGGAATCTTCGCGGGAGGGACCCTTCAGGTCGTTATTACACGCGGCCTGCTAATCGGCGCGGCGGTCATTGCCTCTCAGTACATCGGTATGCAGCATTCACAAGAGATCAGCGTCGCGATGGCCTTCACCACTCTCATTCTGGCCCGCACGCTGCAGACCTTTGCCGCCCGCTCCAACACACAGACGGCGTTCCAGGCCGGATTCTTCAGCAATAAGTACGTTCTCGGCGCGGTCCTGCTGTGCCTTTGCCTGTATGGCTTCACAGTTCTGCCCGGTGTCCGGCAGTTCTTCTCCATACCGGCTCATTTCGGGCTTAAGCAGTGGCTGACCGCCGCCGGACTGGCGCTGGCCGCCGTGATTCTGATGGAAGTCGTAAAATTATTGAGAAATGGTTTATCCGGCGCCAAAACCGCATCTTGATTGGCGAGGGCCAAGCCGGAAACGGAATATAGATTGGCGTCATATTATTATCGGATTTCTTAAAACAGCGCCATGATCCGGCAGTGAAAGCGTGATCCCAGTGTAGCCGGGGCGCCTTCGCTGTTCCGGAGCGGCGGCTGCACGTTACGGATGGCAGGATCAAGCTGTCCGCAAGCGCCGTTGTTCATAAAATCGCCCGTTCTGCCTTGCTCACCGACTTGACAATGTTAATGTCATTTTGGTATTTTTGTAATAGCGGTTAGCACTCATCTGCGTCGAGTGCTAACGAAAAAATCCACAGGGCGGTCAGGAGGGATTGATATGTTAACCGAACGCCAAAGAATGATCTTAAATGCCATTGTGGATGATTATATCCGTTCGGCCGAGCCGGTAGGATCGCGAAGCATATCCAAAAGGGGCGATGTCAAGTACAGTCCTGCGACAATACGCAATGAAATGGCCGACCTGGAAGAGCTTGGGTTCTTGGAACAGCCGCATACGTCGGCAGGGCGGATTCCGTCCCATAAAGGTTACCGCTACTATGTGGACCATCTTGTCCCCTGGAATCCGGCAGGATCAACGGAAACGGAAACCATCCGTGCCTTTTTTGCCGAAAAGCTGAATGCGATGGAGCAATTAATTCAGCATGCGGCCATGATTTTGTCCAATATGACGAATTATACTTCCATCCTTTTGGGACCGGAGGTTTTTCATACTTCACTGCGCCATTTTCAGCTGCTGCCGCTGGATGACAGAACCGCTGTGGCGATCATCGTCACCAGCACCGGACAGGTAGAGAACCGGAAAGTAAGCATTCCGCCGGAGATTTCGGTCTCCGAAATGGAGAAGGTTGTCAATCTGCTGAACAGCAAGCTGGTCAATGTGCCTCTATACAAGCTGAAAAGCAGGCTGTATTCCGAGCTTGGACAGGAAATGCAGCGTCATATCTCCCATTACGAAGAATTAATGCAGATGCTTGACACGGCGCTCGAAAGCGATCCGGAGCAGCGGATTTACCTCAGCGGCGCGACGAACATGCTGACTCAGCCCGAATTCCGCGATGTCGAGAAGGTAAAGGATATCCTCGATCTGCTGGAGGAGACGCCCACCCTGCTCAAAATGCTGGCGCCCGCTGCCGGCGGGACCGGCATACAGGTGCGTATCGGCACCGAGAACAAGCATGAAGCTTTTGCGGACTGCAGCCTAATTACCGCTACGTATTCGATTGATGGTGAAGCGGTGGGGAGCATAGGCATCCTCGGTCCGACCCGGATGGAATATGCGAAAGTATTGGGCATTTTGGGCGTTTTGTCCCGTGATTTGACAGCGATGCTGGGTCACTGGTATAAGTGAGTTTAGTGCATAATGATTGCCGTTAGTATTTTAAGGGGGTGAACATACTTGAAAGAGGAACAGGTTCAAGATTCGGGTGTGAATGAAGATAACACCATTAACGAGCAAAGCGCGGCCGATCAGGCCGAGGCGGTCTCGGATAACGATACAGCAGCGGCCGATGAAGCCGTTCAGGCGGCTTCCGGTGACAGCGATGAAATCAAGCGTCTGCAGGAGCTTGCCGATGATTATCAGGGACGTGTGCTGCGCGTCCAGGCGGACTATGACAATTTCCGCCGCCGGACGCTGAAGGAGAAAGAGGAATTGGCTCAGTACGCCACCTCTAAGCTGGTTACGGAATTGCTGCCGGTACTAGACAATTTCGAGCGCGCACTGGCTACGGCGCCGACCGGCTCGGACAGCGAGGCTTTCGCCAAAGGCGTAAATATGATATTCCGCCAGTTGGACGGGGTATTGAAGTCTGAGGGGCTTACGCCGATGGAAACGGTAGGACAGCCGTTCAATCCGGAATTCCATCAGGCTATTATGCAGGTGGAGAGCGAGGAGTACGAAGAAGGCATTGTTACGGAGGAAGTCCAAAAGGGCTATCTTTTGAAGAACAAGGTGCTTCGTCCCGCCATGGTCAAAGTCAGCATGTAGTCTGCCTATATAGACACATGAATCGCCGGAACTGCTTCCGGCGGCATTGCCGCGTCCAGCCGACGCATAAGGCGAAGAGGCATTAAGGCTGCGGAAGCAGTCCCAATCGTTAAACTTAAGCGAAAGCTTACGAAGCGAGTTTTACTTGAAGCTTGATCTTAGTTGAATCACATTCGTAAAACTTTTAAGGAGGCAAATTACTGTGAGTAAAGTTATCGGTATCGACCTTGGAACCACGAACTCATGCGTGGCCGTAATGGAAGGCGGCGAGGCCGTCGTTATCCCTAACCCGGAAGGCGCGCGCACGACCCCTTCGGTTGTAGGTTTCAAGAAAGACGGGGAGCGCATTGTCGGTGAAACGGCGAAGCGTCAAGCGATCACGAACCCAGACCGCACAATCATCTCGATCAAACGCCATATGGGCACAAACCATAAAGAAACGATCGACGGCAAGGACTATTCGCCGCAAGAAATTTCCGCAATGATTCTGCAAAAGCTGAAATCCGACGCTGAAGCCTATCTTGGCCAAGCGGTTACACAGGCGGTTATTACAGTTCCTGCCTATTTTAACGACAGCCAGCGCCAGGCGACCAAGGATGCGGGCAAAATCGCCGGTCTTGAAGTTCTGCGTATCGTGAACGAGCCTACAGCGGCGGCGCTTGCGTACGGTCTGGAGAAATCCGAAGACCAAACGATCCTCGTCTATGACCTTGGCGGCGGTACGTTCGACGTTTCCATCCTGGAGCTGGGCGACGGCTTCTTCGAAGTAAAAGCAACGAGCGGTGACAACCGTCTCGGCGGCGACGACTTTGACCAAAAAGTCATCGACTACCTCGTAGCCGAGTTCAAAAAAGAGCAAGGCATCGACCTGAGCAAGGACAAAGCTGCTGTTCAACGTTTGAAAGATGCAGCTGAGAAAGCCAAGAAAGAGCTGTCCGGCGTACTGACCACTACGGTCTCCCTGCCGTTCATCACCGTTGTCGACGGCGTGCCGCAGCACTTGGAGGTCAACCTGACCCGCGCCAAATTCGACGAACTGACAGCAGATCTCGTTGAACGCACACTCGGACCGACTCGCCAGGCGCTGAACGACGCAGGCATGACTCCGGCCGATCTGGACAAAATCGTGCTTGTCGGCGGTTCCACACGGATTCCGGCCGTACAAGATGCTATCAAGAAGCTGACCGGCAAAGAGCCGCATAAAGGCGTTAACCCGGATGAAGTCGTTGCCCTTGGCGCCGCTGTTCAAGCGGGCGTGCTGACCGGCGACGTGAAGGACGTGGTTCTGCTGGACGTAACGCCGCTGTCCCTCGGTATTGAAACCGCAGGCGGCGTATTCACAAAGATGATCGATCGCAACACGACGATCCCGACCAGCAAATCGCAAGTCTTCTCGACATTCGCCGACAATCAGCCGAGCGTTGAGATTCATGTCCTGCAAGGCGAACGCCAAATGGCGAGCGGCAACAAAACGCTGGGACGCTTTATGCTGAGTGAAATCCCACCGGCACCTCGCGGCGTTCCGCAAATCGAAGTTACCTTCGACATCGACGCCAACGGTATCGTGAATGTATCCGCAACGGATAAAGGCACGAACAAGAGCCAGAAGATCACGATCACTTCCTCCGGCGGCTTGAGCGAATCCGATATCGAGCAAATGATGAAGGACGCCGAGCTTCATGCCGAAGAGGACCGTATCCGCAAGGAACTGGTGGAAGCGAAGAACAATGCCGACCAGCTCGTTTATTCCACGGATAAGGTCATCAAGGACCTTGGCGACAAAGTAGACGCATCCGAGATTGAAAAAGCGAACCAGGCCAAGGACAAAGTGAAGTCCGCGCTGGAAACCGATAATCTGGAAGAGATCAAGGCGGCTACCGATGCGTTGAACGAAATCGTGCAGCAGTTGTCCGTGAAGCTGTATGAACAAGCGGCGCAAGCTCAGCAAGGCGCTGAAGGCGCGACTGACGCTGGTGAAGGCGCAAAGAGAGATAACGTAGTCGACGCCGATTACGAAGTGGTTGACGACGAGAAGAATCAAGGATAAAGTTAAACGATAGCGTAAGTTAGGGGAAGGTCAAAACCGGGGCATCCCGCGTTTTGGCTTTCCTTTTAATATGTATAAGGGAAATAGGGATACGTTCCTGTACGGAGGTGAAGGCAGTGGCAGATAAGCGCGATTATTATGAGGTGCTCGGCTTAGGCAAGAACGCTTCGGAAGATGAAATTAAAAAAGCGTACCGCAAGCTGGCCCGTCAGTATCATCCGGACGTGAACAAGGCCAGCGACGCCGAGGCCAAATTCAAGGAAGTGAAGGAAGCGTACGATGTACTGAGCGATCCGCAAGGACGGGCGAGATATGACCAATACGGACATATCGATCCTAACCAGGGAATGGGCGGTGGCTTTGGCGGCGGGGATTTCGGCGGCGGTTTGGGCGACATTTTCGACATGTTCTTCGGCGGCGGAGGACGGCGCGATCCGAATGCGCCCCAGCGCGGCAATGACTTGCAGTATACGATGACCATTGAATTCAAGGAAGCCGTGTTCGGCAAAGAGACCGACATCACGATTCCGCGGACGGAAACCTGCGATACCTGCTTCGGTTCCGGAGCGAAGCCCGGCACGAAGCCGCAAACCTGCTCCGTCTGCCATGGCAGCGGGCAGCAGGAGGTTGTACAGAACACGCCGCTTGGCCGGATGGTGAACCGCAGACCGTGTTCGAACTGCGGAGGCACGGGCAAGATTATCAAGGAAAAATGTTCGACATGCGGCGGCGGCGGCCGTGTGAAGAAGCAGCGCAAAATCCATGTCCGGATTCCTGCGGGTGTGGACGACGGCGCGCAGCTGCGCATGAGCGGCGAAGGCGAAGGCGGCCTGCGCGGCGGCCCTGCGGGCGATCTGTATATTGTCATCCGCGTTAAGCCGCATGATTTCTTCGTTCGCGAGGACGACGACATTCTGTGCGAGGTTCCGCTGACGTTCGCTCAGGCGGCGCTCGGAGATGAAATCGAGATTCCGACCCTGACCGAGAAGGTCAAGCTCAAAATCCCGGCCGGCACTCAGACGGGCACGTTCTTCCGCCTCAAAGGCAAAGGCGTTCCCCGGCTTCGCGGGAACGGAATCGGCGACCAGCATGTCCGGGTCATTGTGGTGACGCCAAGCAAACTGAGCGACGAGCAGAAGGATCTTCTTCGCCAGTTCGCTTCCTTCGACGGCGAGAATACGCATGAGCAGGGGCAATCCTTCTTTGACCGCATGAAGCGCGCATTCCGCGGAGATTAGTTCAAGCTGAGTCTGACCTTATTTGGTCCATATTACAAACGGCAGTCCCTCTTTTACCGGAGCGGCTGCCGTTTGTTGTATAATGGAGTACAAGTGCGCGGCGAACGCCGGCAAAATGCAGCAAGGAGCCAAAGAATGAAGACCATAATCGATATTGCCCGGGCTGCGGGTGTGGCTAAGAGCACGGTCTCCCGCTACCTTAACGGTGGATCAGTCAGTGAAGAGACAAGGGAAAAGATTGAGCGTATTATCAAGCAGCATAATTATGTGCCCAATACGTTCGCTCAAAGCCTGAAAGCGAAGAAGACCAGCATTATTGGTACCATCGTTCCCCGGCTCGATTCGTTTGCGGTTTCGCAGACTTTGATGGGAATCGACGAAGAACTCCGGGAACGGCAGTATCAATTGCTTATTTCCAGTGCCAATCAGGATATGAACCGGGAGATTGAAGAGATTTACGCTCTGGCGCGGCAGAAAATTTCCGGCCTGCTGCTGCTGGCGGCGCAAATTACGGAGCAGCATTTGAAAGCGATCCGGGAGTGCAGAATTCCGGTTGTCATGATTGGTCAGCAGCATTCATTGCTTCACAGTGTAGTCCATGACGATTTTCATGCGGGCTATATGATGGGCCGGCATATCCTGAATAAAGGCCACCGCCGCATCGCTTATTTGGGGGTTACCGAACAGGATATCGCAGTGGGAGTAATGCGCAAGGAAGGCTTTAGAAAAGCGCTGGACGAGTATAAAGACTGCGAGGTCCGATATTACGAGTCCAGCTTCAGAATGAATGAGGCGGTAGCCGCCGCAGAACGATTACTGGAGGATTGGATGCCCACGATCATCGTTTGCGCAACCGACAATATCGCGCTGGGCGTGATGAAGGCCGCCTTTTTGAAGCAGATTCCTGTTCCGTCCGGCCTTTCCGTAACCGGGTTCGGGGGGTACGATGTCACCGAAATCATACATCCGGCTTTAACGACTGTAAAATATCATTATAAGCGGGCCGGCAAGCTTGCCGCCGAAAATATCATTTCTCTAGTAAACCGGGAGCCTGTAGAAATGGTAACGGTGTTGAATTGCGAGATTGTCGGTAGAGAAAGCGTTGACAATTTGCAGGGACGCATCATATAATAACTTTGGAACCGGTTCCGAGCCTTTTCGAATTTATCTTTGGAGAGGCATTTTTATTAAACTGGTTGGAACCGGTTCCGAATTTTTTTTATAATAGTTGGAACCGGTTCCGGTCAAGGGGAGCAAATGATGAAAATGAGCAGAACGCAATTATATCGGCGAATCGATCAGGCGGAGAAGGGGGAGTGGGAATCGCTGAAACAGTTGGCGGAGCGTAGTCCCTGGAGGCAGAAGTACCATATCCAACCCGTGGCGGGGCTTCTTAACGACCCTAACGGCTTTGCCTTTTTTGAAGGGGAATATCATCTGTTCTACCAATGGTTTCCGCTGGGAACAGGGCATGGCATGAAGTATTGGTATCATACTTCTTCTTCCGACCTCGTTCACTGGAAGAATCGTGGGATTGGCATCGCTCCTGGCGGACCCTTCGATTCGCACGGAGCCTTTTCGGGAAGCGCCATTGAGAAAGATGGGAAGCTGTACCTGATGTATACAGGCAATACCCGCAGTCCAGACTGGATCAGACATCCCTTTCAGTGTATGGCCGTTATGGAGCCGGATGGGGTTATAAACAAGCTGGAGCAGCCGGTTATCCTTAAAGTTCCCCGCGGCTATACCGATCATTTCAGAGACCCAAAGGTGTGGATGGAAGGCGGAAGCTACTACTGTGTAATCGGCGCGCAGCGCCTCGACAATACGGGGAGTGTGGTGCTGTTTCGCTCGCCGGACCTGAGCCAGTGGCATTTTGAAGGGGAGATCGGCACCAACTTGAAATCATTCGGCTTTATGTGGGAATGCCCGGATTATTTTGAGCTGGATGGAACGGGAATCCTGCTGTTCTCGCCGCAGGGACTGTCCCCGCAGGGCGACCGTTGCCGTAACATCTATCAGTCAGGTTATCTGACTGGAAGGCCTATTAACTTGGCTGACCGGGAATTTCACCACGGCGAGTTCCGTGAGCTGGACAGAGGCTTTGATTTTTACGCTCCGCAGACGACACAGGCTCCTGATGGCAGACGTCTGCTGACGGCCTGGATGGGGCTTCCTGAAATCGATTATCCGACAGATGATCATGGCTGGGCGCATTGCCTGACGCTTCCCCGGGAGTTAAGCCTTAAGAACGGCAGATTGATTCAGCGCCCGGTTCGGGAATTGGTGAAGCTTAGGGGCTGCAAGACCGAAGTAAGCACGGTTGTGAATAACGAATCGCTGTCCATTGTAGAGCTTGCAGGCACCGCGTATGAGATGCTGGTTCATATCCGGGAGACGAAAGCGAACCGCTTCGGCATCGAATTCCGGGCAGGCCGGCATGAGAGAACGGTAATCTATTACGACCGCGCTGAGGGGAAATTGGTGCTGGACCGTTCCCTTTCCGGACAAAGCTTCGCCTTGGAATACGGAACGGAACGAAGATGCCCGCTGCAGCTTCGGGACGGAACGCTGACGCTGCATTTGTTCGTGGACATTTCTTCGGTAGAAGTCTTTGTGAATGACGGGGAGGAAACCTTCACGGCGAGGATTTTTCCTGAACGGGAAAGCACGGGAGTCAACTTCTTCGCAGAAGGCGGCAGGGTGGCGATTGACGCTGTAAAATGGGATACTCAATAATTAGGGGAGGCCAAGATAACTATGTCTGAAAATCAAAAAATCGCCGAGCAGGTTGTAGAGGCTGTTGGAGGAAGAGAAAATATCGTTTCTTTTGCGCACTGCGCTACCCGCCTGCGTATCATGGTACGCGACAAAGAATTGATCGACCAGAAACGTACGGAGAGTATCGATAAGGTAAAAGGAGCTTTTTTCAACTCGGGGCAGTATCAGATTATATTTGGTACGGGCACCGTCAACCGGATCTTTGAGGAAGTGGAAAGGCTTGGTATTGAAAGTACTTCCAAGGAGAATCTCAAGCAGGAGGGGAAAAAAGCGGGTAATTCCCTTCAGCGGGCCATTCGCACGTTCGGGGACGTGTTTGTCCCCATTATTCCCGTCCTGGTGGCGACCGGCCTGTTCATGGGCCTGCGCGGTCTCCTAACTCAGCCGCAGATTCTTTCCCTGTTCGGAGCCGTTCCGGAAGATATCTCGCCGAACTTTCTGCTGTTCACGCAGATTTTGACCGACACGGCCTTTGCCTTCCTGCCCGCTCTTGTTGCTTGGTCAGCGTTCCGGGTATTCGGGGGAAGTCCCGTACTAGGGATCGTTCTTGGACTTATGCTGGTAAACCCGGCGCTGCCTAATGCCTATGCTGTTGCAGGAGGGACCGCCGAGCCTCTTACGTTTCTCGGATTCATTCCTGTCGTTGGTTACCAGGGCTCCGTTCTGCCTGCCTTTTTCATCGGCCTGCTTGGGGCTAAATTAGAGAAACTTTTACGTAAGCGCATTCCGGAAGCGCTTGATTTGATTCTTACGCCTTTCCTTACGCTGCTGATCATGATCACGCTTGGATTATTCGCAATCGGACCTGTGTTTCACTCCCTTGAAACCGTTGTCCTAA
Organism: Paenibacillus sophorae; assembly: GCF_018966525.1. NCBI lineage: Bacteria > Bacillati > Bacillota > Bacilli > Caryophanales > Paenibacillaceae > Paenibacillus > Paenibacillus sophorae. The sequence continues at coordinate 5,022,134 of NZ_CP076607.1, read as the reverse complement.
ATGGAACCACCTATCTGCTTGGACTGCCGTTTGGCATTGCCGGTCTGCTGATCGGTTTCTTTCAACAGATTGTTGTTGTTACAGGCGTGCATCATATCTTTAATTTTCTGGAAATTCAGCTTCTGGAGAAGACGGGCTCCAATCCATTCAACGCCATTATTACATGCGCAATGGCCGCTCAAGGCGCGGCATGTCTCGCGGTTGGGCTGAAGACGAAGAATCTCAAATTGAAGGCTCTAGCGCTGCCATCCTCGCTGTCGGCCTTTCTCGGGATTACCGAGCCTGCTATTTTCGGGGTGAACTTGCGCTACATGAAGCCTTTCATCATGGGGCTTGTCGGCGGCGCAGTAGGTGGATTTCTGGCTTCCCTGGTTCAACTGTCCGCTACGGGTATGGCGATCACCGTTATCCCCGGTACCCTGCTCTATATGAACGGTCAGCTTCCGCTGTATATATTGTGCAATCTTACCGCCATGGCTGTATCCTTCGTTCTCACCTGGATGTTCGGTTACCGTGATGCCGTATCGGAAGGCCCTGAGGAGCTGCCAGTGGCAGAAACAGGCCGTGCCCCCGGAGCGGGTGCGGCGGCTCAAGCCTCCGGGGACACCGCCGGTCAGGCTGCGGAGCCAACAAAGGTTCCGATTTTTGCTAAAGATCGCGCTGCCTTGGCGGATGCTCCCGGAACGCTCTCCCTGCTGTCTCCTATAAGCGGAACGCTGGTGGATCTGGGACAGGTGCCCGACCCGGCCTTTGCCGAGAAACAGATGGGAGACGGTATTGCGATCCAGCCGGATGAAGGGAAGGTGTATGCTCCTTTTGACGCCGTTGTGGCACATGTTATGGAGAAGAGCAAGCATGCGGTGATTCTGGAGCATGTCAGCGGGGTGCAGGTGCTGATTCATGTTGGAATCGACACAGTAGCTTTAAAAGGCGAAGGATTTACACTGAACGTTCACACTGGCGATCAAGTGAAGGCGGGACAGCTGCTGATCGAATTCGACCCGGAAACGATCCGCAGAGCGGGATTGTCCACTGTTACTCCTGTAATTATTCCAAACGGAATTGAAGGCGTGCTTGATTTTAGCATCGCTTCATCCGGAAATGTAACCGCAGCCGCTGACCGGATTATGAAAGTGAACTATGCGGTTGCCAACCATGCCTGAGACGAGAAAAAAGCATGGGGTTGTACTCTTGGAGGATTAATAATGGTCTTCCCTTATAAGGGGATGGAGCGATTGAATGCGCTGTCATTTTTCTGTTGGATCGTGCGCTTCAAGGGATAAATTGACGCTTATCTGCACACTCTAAGCCTGAAATCCGGTGTTGTAGTTATCCGCATTCGAAGAGGAGCGTGCGACGAAATCATGTCTGAAAAAAATATACTCGCCTATTTCAAAAGTCCGGAGGAAGCGGAAAGCGTCTCGCGCAAGCTTCAGTCGCTGCGGGTCGTTGATATGTCTATCGACCGCTTCAGCCGCTACGGTGGAGGCTTCACTTCCCATGCTGACCCGGCCAGCGGCTTAATTTCAAGCCTGGGAACTGCTGCTGCCGGGTATCCCGACGCAGGCGTAATGGCCGCCGCTGATCCGAGTGCGAGCGGTATGAGCCATGGCGGGTCTGGAGGACCGACGGGACGCGATATTCTGCTGACCGTCGTGGTTGATGAGGGCTCTTTTCACCAGGCTCTGTCCATCATTGAGGAAGCTGGAGGCGTGATCTGATTGTCTCTGCCTGGAAATGGTTTCTACTTGAATAGGAAAGGGGATGTTTTGCGGAATGGTCAGAAATTCAAAAGTGCTGTCCAAGAACGAGAAGCTCAAGAAACTGTTCGAAGCCAAGAATGAGGATGTGGAATTTTCTGCGGCGGAAGCGGACAGGGACGACATTAAGGCTCAGGGCCGGGCGCAGGAAGCGGACCGAAGACAGCTTCACGAGATCATAGAGGAAGAAGAATAGGCTGACTTAAACGAACCTCCCAATCTTGGCGAATCCGCCAGATTAGGAGGTTCATTTCAGCCTGCGCCGGCAGCTCCGGAATGGAGCCGCTGGGAAAAACAAGATGCTCTATGAGAAGGGTTCCGCCTCCCGGCGTCGAATTGTGAATGTTTGGGAGGGATACATAAAATGACACTTATTTTAGGCTATCAATTCGAGGAGTATTCAATACCGCTGTCGTTTGCGAACCGCTATTTTATTCTTGAATCGGCCCCGGATGGTCTCAAAGTCAGCGTTCTGCTCGATCTGGAGGAAGCACCGGTGTTTGACATTTTGAAGAATGAACCCGTCGGCAGTCCGCATTCGAATATCGTTAATTCCGTTCCCGGCGTATTTGCGGTTAAAGACAATACCGGCCGGCCTGTCTACCAGCTGCAAATCGGTGCCGAGGCCAGAGCGGCATTAACGCTGGAGGACGGAAGTGAACTTGAAGTTCGCTTTTCCGGGGATAAAATTCAGGCCGGTAAGCTGGAAGCGGACAACACTAAGTTCGGCGGAGGAGTTGGAGTTAAGGTCAGCCCGGGCGGGACAGTCGGGATCGGCAACTATTTGCCGTACCACCTGTTGAAATGGTTTGAATAAGAAATGAGAACATCGTGTTTGGGGGGCGGCCTGGAGCCGGCTCCTTTTTTTATACCGGCCTCCCTAAAAATGAACCTTTTTGCTTCACCGATTGTTATATAGACGAAACCGACAGGAAAGGAGGGCTCTTGTTTTGGATGACCGTGAGCTGTTCGAGACTTACAACCGGGATGTGTACAGAACCTGCTATTATATGGTGCATAACGCGGCGGACGCCGAAGATTTATGCCAGGACGTGTTTATTGCCGCGTTCCGCAGCCGCCGGGAAGAGCTCGGGAACCCAAAGGCGTGGATTTTGAAAATCGCCGTCAATCATTGTCTGAATCATCTGAGCCGCAGACGCAAATTGAAGCTGAAGGTTGAAGACAATCGGCATCTTCTGGCCGGAGACGCAAACAAGCCGGTGGATCGGATTGTGGAGGACCGGGAGACGGCGGGGGAATGGGCCGTTTATCTGGAACGTTTGCCCGTCAAGATCAGGGCGGCCATTACACTGAGGTATATGCATGATTTCAGCCTGTCCGACATTTCAGAGATGCTGTCCGTTCCGGTGGGAACGGCTAAATCAAGGCTGCATAAAGGGCTGAGACTGATGAAGAAGATGCTTGAAAAGGAAGGACATGCAGAAGAGGAGGGGAACTATGAAGAGGCTGGAAGACGAGCTCATGCTTCGGTTAAATGACGATGAACAAGTGCCTTATCCCGACTTTGGCGCTATGTGGGAAAGGATGGATAAGACCGTCCCTGCCGGACCGGAAATGAGAGGGACCCTCGCCGCTCCGTTCGTCCGGAAGCGGAAGGTGAAGAGAATTGCGGTTGCCGCAACCCTCGGAGCTCTGCTTGTCGCCGCTCCCGTCTATGCCGCCATACATTATGACTTAGGCTATCTGCTAAATGGGAAAAGCGGCATTCAGGCGGCGCTTGAGCAAAACATGGGTCAAACGCTGGAGCGGTCCGTCACCAGGGAGGGCATTACCATGACCTTGCGCACGGCAATAGTTGACGATAACCGGACCGTCATTTTGTACACGCTGGATGCCGGGTTCCGCCCGCCGGAGGAGTTTTGGAATTTCAAGGGTTTCTCACTGAGGGATGCCGAAGGAAATCCGATCGAGGCGGAAGTGTCCAACTTACTGAGGTGGGATTTAAGCAATAAGAGATACTATGGTATTCTCGAGACCGATTGGACGCCTTCTCAGGATAACGAGCGAGTCCAGTTGGTTGCGGAGGAACTGCGGAAATACAGCCAGCAGGAGCAGGAAATCAAACTGGATCCCGCTTCCCAGGAGCCGCAAAGCTTCACCATCGGACGGGACGGAATGCAAAAAATAAAGATTCAGCCGTTTACGCAAGGCCCGGATAAAATGATGTTTGCCTCCACAGTCACGTTCGACCGTCCGGAAGTCAAGTCGTGGACCTTTCCGCAGATTGTAGCTTACCGGGACGGAACGGAAGTGAAGCCGCTGCCCGGGGGGACCTTTGGCACGCCGGATGGAAGCGGAAATTATACCTCGCAGCAGTATTTTGACCCGAAGGCCATTCCTGGTGGAAAGACGGTGTTCAAACTGCAGTATACGCGGGTGGAGCGGACGGTGGACGGCCCGTGGACGTTTGATCTGCAGCTCAGCAAAAAACAAATGCAAAGCGGAACGATACAGACAGCGCTTAACTTACCGCTGGAAGCGGGCGACAGCGGCAGCACGCTGGAGAAGATGGTCATTACGCCGACGCAGATTCGGATCGTGATCAGAACCCGGGAGAAATATCAGGAAATTCCTTATAAAAAATATAGTTTGGAAGTTGGCGGGAAAACGCTGGAAGGCCCGAGATATTACTCCCCAATGGATCCCTATCGGATCAGCCTGCGTATTGAGCGGCCGCTCGATCTGAAGGTGACCGCCGATACACCGATTATTTTTGTGGGCAAGCACAAAGTAACCGTTCATGAAGACAAGCAAACTTCTTTTCAATTGACGGGAATATCCGATAAAAAGCGGACGCTGGAAACAACGATCGGCGGTTATCCGGTAACGTGGACCTATTACAGGCAGGGGGCCGACCTGTACGTGGAAACCGGAAGCGAAGATGCCCGTTTCGGCGGCATTAACCAGACTTATATTATGCGGGGCAAAGAGAGATTGCTCGGAAAACCGCTCACGGCCAACTTTACAGGGGACGGCAATAACAAAGCCATCGACGTTTACAAGAATTTTCAGGGGACGGAAGCGGAAATCCATATGTTTTATTACACAATCGACGATCCGGAAAAAGTAACAAGGGTCACGCTGCGACCCGGGCCGACGCAGAGCGGCAGTCCGGCGCAATAAATCAATGAACGGGCAGGTCAAGGGTATCCTTGGCAAGCCCGTTTTTTAATGCCAGAGGGAGTCCCAGCCGCATCAGCCGCGCCGAACCCGCTGTACCCACGGTTATGTTGTGACCATTGCTCAAGCATAGCTCTATTAGGTGTTTCACCGGTGGGAATTGACAAGCGCTGAGCTTGTCATTAGTCTTATAACTTACGGGACTCTGCTGGAAGGGATGAATGAAATGAATGTGACAAGATGCGGGTGGGTAAACAGCGATCCGCTTTATATAGCTTACCATGACGAAGAATGGGGCAAGCCGGTGTACGACGACCTCAAGCTGTTCGAGCTGCTGATGCTGGAAGGGATGCAGGCGGGCCTGAGCTGGTACACAGTTTTGAAAAAAAGGGAGAATTATCGCGTGGCCTTCGACGGGTTCGACCCGGAGAAAATCATCCGGTATGATGACGCAAAAATCGAAGAGCTGATGAATAATGCGGGAATCATACGCAACCGTCTCAAAATCAAGGCCATTATTAATAACGCGCGCGTATACGGCGAAATTTCCCGGGATGAGGGCGGCTTTGGCCGTTATTTGTGGAGCTTTGTCAGCGGCGCGCCGGTCGCGGGGGACCGAGAGAGCCTGAAGGATGTTCCCGCGTCGACGCCGCAGTCCGATGCTATGAGCAAAGCGCTGAAAAAGAAAGGCATGAAGTTCGTCGGCAGTACAATCTGCTACGCGTTCATGCAGGCATCCGGAATGGTGAATGATCATGTACGGGACTGCATTTGCTGGAAGGAAGGCGTGCAGGAAGGCTAGCGCTGGCTCTATCAGGCTGGCTTTCTTGGTCGCGGGTTAGCCCATAGCGGGCCTTCGGGTTTGGCGCATGGCGCGGCGGTAAGGTATAATAACTACGACTTCCGTTTGGGAAATGCGGAACAAGCACATCGAAGAAGCGTATGCTATCAAATCTTTTAGGAGGCTTCAGGACCGCAATGCTATGGCATGAATTGACGATACATACAACCGAAGAAGCGCAGGAGATGATATCCGCGCTGCTCCAGGAAGCTGGAGCGGGCGGAGTTTCGATTGAGGAATCCGGCACGCTGAACAAGACGCGCGACACGCGCTACGGGGAGCTTTATGACGAGCCGCTGAATGATATTCCCGAAGGGGAAGCAGTGATCAAGGGCTACTTCACGGAAGGATCGCCGATGGACAGCATCTGCGCGGAGATTGCGCCTCGCGTTATGGAACTGCGGGAATTCGGCATCGATCCGGGCAAGGCCGACATCAGCTGGAAGACGGTCGACGAGGATGAATGGGCTCATGCCTGGAAGCAATATTTCAAGCCGCTTCGGGTCAGCGAACGGCTGACGATCAAGCCGGTGTGGGAGGAATATACTCCTGCGAGTCCGGAGGAGAAAATCATCGAGCTGGATCCCGGCATGGCCTTCGGTACGGGAACCCATCCCACGACCGCCCTCTGTCTGAGGGCGCTGGAGAAAGCGATCTCCGGCGGAGAAGAAGTGATCGACGTCGGCACGGGCTCGGGCATTCTGGCCGTTGGCGCGGTGCTGCTCGGCGCGCGGTCCGTTCTTGCATTGGATCTTGACCCTGTTGCCGTTCAGAGCGCTGCGGAGAACGTGGAGCTGAACGCTCTCTCGGGTTCCATAACGGTAAAAGAGAGCGACCTCTTGTCCCTGCTCGGCGGCGAAGGCGCAGCGGAGACTCCCGCCGGAGCGATGTGGCCCTCTGCCAGACCGGCGCAGACGCAGGAGGCGGACGGCGCGGCAGGGGAGGATGCACCGATATTCGGCGGCGCGGACGGAAGTAGCCGTGCTGAAGACACCGGCCAGACAGCCGGTTCCGGTTCGCCGCAGGATGGACTTGGCGTGAAGCTGCCGGTCAAGATAGTGGTGGCCAATATTTTGGCGGAAATTATCGTGCTGTTCACGGATGATGTGTACCGGGCCCTTCAGCCAGGCGGAATCTATATCACATCCGGCATTTATAAAGATAAAGAAGAATTGGTAAGAAAGGCTCTGGTAGCATCCGGATTTGAAATCAAGGAAGTAACAAAGGAAGAAGATTGGGTGGCGTTTACAGCCGGAAAGAGGTAAAGATGGATTTTTTGCAAAGTATTATTCGTATGCCGCTGGATCAGCTGCCGTTTTTTCTGGTATCGATTTTGATTGCCTTTACGGTGCATGAGTTCAGCCACGCTTATTTTGCCAACCGGTTCGGCGACCCGACAGCCCGTCTCTTGGGCCGCATGACGCTGAATCCGGCGGTGCATTTTGATGTGTTCGGGATTATTCTCTTGCTGATCGCGGGCTTTGGCTGGGCGCGGCCGGTGCCGGTCAACCGCGATAACTTCAGCCGTCCGCGTCTGATGGGCATCATCGTGTCCGCAGCCGGACCGATCAGCAATCTACTGATGGCGATTATCGGCTGCCTGATCTACGGAGTGCTGATTGCAACAGGCGTCTTTGACGCTATTCCGGCGGGTAAGGGGCAGGAAGCTGCACAGCTGTTTTTAAGTGTATTCACTTTCTGGAATTTCTTCCTGTTTCTATTTAATTTGATCCCGCTGCCGCCGCTGGATGGCTACCGGATTATCGAGGATCTCGCGCCGCGTCCCATCCGGGGAAGACTGCAGCAGTTCGAGCAGTGGGCGATGTTCTTGTTTCTGCTGATCGTATTTATTCCCGCGCTTCAGGCGCGTACGATCGGGCCTTTAAGTATGTGGGCAATTATAATGCGATCGGATACTCTTAATTTTTTCTATCAACTTTTTACGTAAATGAATCTGCAGGACTGTTCATCATGTAACAAACGTTGTATGATGGAACGTGATTGAATTGAAACGGCGGCAGGGCCCGGTAGGCGAGGGACGCCGCCGTTTTCTCCTGAAATAGAAGAATGAATAAGCTCTAATTACAGAACAGGATGTTGATAAGCATGCAGCGATATTTCGTATCTCCCGAAAATTTCGGAGAAGGCAGCGTATCCATCGGCGGCGAGGATGCCCGTCATATCGCCAGAGTGATGCGCGGCAAGGCCGGGGACAAGCTGATTGTAAGCGACGGGGTGTCCCGCGAGGCGCTGGCCGAAATCGCATTGATCGGCGAAGGCATCGTCACCGTCTCCATTATAGAGAACATGCCGATGACGCAGGAGCCGCGTGTCAAGATCACGGTGGCCCAGAGTCTGCCCAAGGGCGACAAGATGGAAATCGTCATTCAAAAATGCACCGAGATCGGCGCGGCGGCGTTCCTGCCCTTTTTGTCGGAGCGAACCATCGTGCAGTACGACGAACGCAAGGAGAGCAAACGGCTGGAGCGCTGGCGCAAAATCGCCAAGGAAGCTGCGGAGCAGGCTCACCGGAACATCGTTCCGGAAGTCGCCGCACCGCTGACCTGGAAGCAGCTACTAAAAACTGTAAATCGCTATGATGCGGTCTATTTTTGCTACGAGAAAGAAGAAGGGCTCCAGCTGCGTTCTGCGGTTGCACCGTGGGCCGCGCAGCTTGGAGCCACAGCTGAAGCTTCGGCATTGGTCATTGTCGGACCCGAGGGGGGCTTTAGCGAGAACGAATGCCGGGAGGCCGAGGAGGCAGGCGCGGTGTCCGTCGGCTTGGGCAAGCGCATTCTGCGCTGCGAGACGGCAGGCATGGTGGCCGCGGCCTGCATTTTATATGAAACCGGAGAAATGGGGGAAGCTTGAAAAATGCCATCCGTTGCATTTTATACTTTAGGCTGCAAAGTCAACTTTTACGATACCGAAGGCATCTGGCAGCTGTTCAAACAGGAAGGCTACGAGCAAGTGGACTTCGAGGGGCAGGCAGATGTTTATCTGATTAATACCTGCACGGTTACCAATACGGGAGATAAAAAAAGCCGGCAGATGATCCGCCGCGCCGTCCGGCGCAATCCGGAAGCGATTGTAGCCGTTACCGGCTGCTACGCGCAGACCTCTCCGGGCGAGATTCTGGACATTCCCGGCGTCGATCTGGTCATTGGCAATCAGGACCGCGACCAGATCATACGGCATGTGAACAGCATCCGGGAATCGCGCCAGCCCGTCAACGCGGTCCGGAACATCATGAAGACGCGAGAGTTTGAGGAGCTGGACGTGCCGGGCTTTGCGGAGCGGACGCGCGCATTTCTCAAGATCCAGGACGGCTGCAACAATTTCTGCACCTTCTGCATCATTCCGTGGTCGCGGGGACTGTCCCGCAGCCGCGATCCGAAAGCAATCGTCAAGCAGGCGCATCAGCTGGTGGAGGCCGGGTACAAGGAATTCGTGCTGACCGGCATTCATACCGGCGGCTACGGAGACGATCTGGACAATTACCGCCTCGCCGACCTGCTCTGGGAGCTGGACAAGGTGGACGGACTGGAGCGCGTGCGCATCAGCTCGATTGAAGCGAGCCAGATCGACGATAAGCTGCTGGATGTGCTGAACCGTTCGTCCAAAATGTGCCGCCACCTTCACATTCCGCTTCAGGCCGGACACAACGAAGTGCTGAAACGGATGCGCCGGAAATATACGACCGAAGAGTATTTTTCCAAAATGCAGTTGATCCGCCAGGCGATGCCTGACGTTGCCATCACCACCGACATTATCGTGGGCTTCCCTGGGGAGACGGACGAGATGTTCCGTGCAGGGTATGATTTTATGAAGGCGGTCGATTATTCGGAAATGCATGTGTTCCCCTATTCCAAACGCACGGGTACGCCTGCGGCCCGCATGGAGGATCAGGTGGACGAGGAGATTAAGAACGACCGCGTACAGCAGCTGATCGACTTGTCCGAGGAGATGCAGCTGGCGTATGCCCGCAGATTCGTCGGACGCACGGTCGGCGTCATTACGGAGAGATCGGCGAAAGGCGCGCCCGGACGGGATGTTCAGCACGGCTTCAGCGACAACTACCTGCAGGTGCTGTTTGAAGGTGGCGATGAGCTGCAGGGCCAGCTCTGTCAGGTGAAGATAACCGAAGCCGGTGTGAACGAGTGCAGGGGAGAACTGGTCGGCGTAGCCGGGGAAGCTTTGCGTTCGATTTAGCCGGGAAGCCGCCGCCTATTCAAGGGTTTCATTCTCTGGAGGATGGAACCCTTCATTTTTGATGAATTTTTTTCCAATAGGGTAATGATTTCGGACAGGATTGTCGATATATTTGGAAGGGTTTGGAGAAGCCTGTGAAACTATTCATAACCAAAGGAGACCTACCATGTTATCGAACAAGAAAATGACTCATTGGGTTCTGCTTGTCGCCCTTTTCGTTTCAATTCTGTTCCCGGCGGGCGCTGGGGCCGCTGCAGGGGATGTTAATTCCATCGAATTCGACAGCGCGTCCAAAGTTGAACTGACAGTCGGCCAAACGCCGAAGCAGCTGAAGGTGCTCGCTACAGTGGAAGGAAGCTCCTCCAAGAGGGACATTACGGCCGCAGCCGTCTGGACGTCGTCCGATACCGGCGTGGTGACCGTGTCCAGCGGCCTGCTGACACCAAAAGGCAGCGGCAGCGCCATCATTAAGGCTACGTATAATAATTCGGTGGCAACTATAGAGGTATCCGTATCTTATCCTTATAAAAATCTGAAGCTGGAACATGAGGGCTCCGGCAGCTACAAGCTGGGCGATAGCGGGAGCCTGCTGCAGGTCACGGCGACCATTGCCGGCGGTGATTCGGAAACGGCTGTGAATGACGTGACGGAAGATGCCGAATGGAGCAGCTCCAATGGAAATGTACTAACCGTATCCGATGGCTTGCTTAAGCTTGTCGGCGAAGGATCGGCTACCATCGCAGCCAAATACAAAGGGCTTACCGCTTCCTTCAAGGCGACCGTGGCGCTGCCGTATTCCGGGCTGGAGATTAGAAGCGGCGGGGCAGCCGTGGACGAGCTGGAAATGTTGATCGGAGACGATGCCGTGTCCTTAAGCGCTTTTACCAAGGCGTCCGAACAGAGCGATGTGAAGAATGTGACCGCGGATGCGAAATGGACTTCCTCCAACACATCCGCCGTGACGGTGGAGAATGGCGCTATTAAGGCCATTGGCATCGGGAAAGCAACGATCAAGGCGGATTATCTGGGAGTTTCTCAGTCGGTCGACGTCTATGTGCGCGCTCCTTACGAGGCGCTGCTGCTTACGCCGTCCGGCGATCAGACACTGTTTATCGGCGAAACATTGAAGATGAAGGCCGAGGTGCGCGATGCGGCGAATTCAACCATCGATGTGACAAGCGATGCGAATTTCAGCCTGGACAACAAGCTTGCGGCGGCGCTGAGTACGGGCACCGAGACCGTCATTACCGCCAAGGCAGCCGGAACTTCGGCGGTTAAGGCGGAATACAAGGGAAGCTCCAAAAGCTTCAAACTTACAGTTTATCCGACACTGAGCGCCATGAAGGCGGACAGTACGAAGCTTGAGCTATATACCGGGGATACCGCTGGACTTCCGAAGGTCAGCGGAACTAAACTGGACGAATCCACGGTGGATATCAACCAGGAAATAGAGTGGACTTCAGCGAACGAGGATATCGCCATGATCAAGGACGGCAAAATCTCGGCGGTTTCCGCTGGAACGGTTCATCTTACGGGGAAATGGAAAGAGGCCCAAACGGTGTCCTCCAAGGCGGACTTTCGCAGTAAAAGCGTGGATGTTGTACTGACGGTAAAGGACAAGGTGCTTGTGCTGATCGGTCCCGAGGATGATTTAGGTCTCGTAGCGGGCGAAGAAGCACAGCTTCCAGAGGTGAACGCCGTTATGGAGAACGGCGACGAGAAGGATGTTACGGACGAGATCGCTTGGACCCTTTCGGGCAGCAATGCCGTCATCAAGCAGACAAGCTCCGGCAAGGTCATCAAGGGACTTGTCAAAGGCTCTGCGACGCTGAAAGGCACCTACTCCAACAAGAGCATCTCCATACCGGTCAAGATTGAGCAAAAAATCGTCAAAATCACGGTGGATCCCGCTGTTCTGGAAATGAACATCAAGAACACCAAATCCATTAAGGCTACCGGATATACAGCGGCAGGCAAGACTGTGAACCTGTCCTCGGTCATGAACTGGACGTCATCCGATACGGCCGTGGTTTCCGTCAAGGGAGCCAGCATCAAGGCGCTCGCTGAAGGAACAGCCTCATTGTCCGGATCTTACCAGGGCATTTCGGTAACCGTTAAAGTATCCGTTGTCCCGAAACTGACCAAGCTGAAGTTGAGCGAGAATCGGTTCAAGCTGTCTCCGGGGAGTGCGGCTTCGGTTTCTGTTACAGCTGAATATGATACCGGAAAGACGGCGAGCGTAACGGGAAGCGTCGTGTGGACAAGCTCCAAGCTGTCCGTGGCGTCGATTTCCCAAAGCGGAGCCATTGCCGCTTATTCCAAAGGAACGGCTGTACTTAAAGGGAAGTTCGGCGGAAAAACCGTTTCGGTAACGGTAACAGTAAAATAAATAAACGGTAAAATAGAATGAACGAAAGGCGGCCTGCTCACTGCAGCCGCCTTTCCAGCCTTGACCATACAGGCAGGTAACAGAGAGGCAGCGCCAGCAGCGAGCAGGCGACGTTAAACAGCGTCTGCGCGTGGGCGATCTGCGCGGCGGGACCCCCGCCGATCCAGGCGGCGGTCTCCTGAATCAGACCGGTCAGAGGCAGGAACACAATCGCGCCGCCGACATTGAGAGCGACATGCGACCAGGCGACAAAGACGCCGGACGGACTGCCGCCGATGGAGGCGATGACCGCGGTGACGCAGGTCCCGACATTGGCGCCAAGCACAATAGCGATGCCGAGCTCCGGCGGCAGCGCTCCGGAAGCGGCGACGCCCATCGCCATGCCGATGACGGCGCTGCTGCTGTGTACCAGCGCCGTCAGGCAGGCTCCAGCGGCAAAGCCCCACACGGCGTTCTCCGCCGCCCGGTTCAGGAACCAACTGAAGAGGCCGCTCTCCTGCAGTGCGGGGCCGATTGACTGCATAACGGAGATGCCCCACAGAACGAGCGCGAATCCGGCGATCGCCAGGCTGGCGAACTGAAGCGGCAGGGCGATTCTGCGTCCGGTTTCCGCGAGATGCGAGCGGTACGGCGGAAGCTCGCCGAGCGTGACGGCCGCAGCCCATAAGGCGAGCGAGGCCGCCAGCAGCGGAGCGGCGAACCTGCCGATTTGCAGGCCGATCAGCTCCGTCGTCAGGCAGGTGCCGATGTTGCTGCCGAGTATAATGCCGAGGGTCCTGGCATAGGTCAGCAGCCCGGCATTGACCATGCCGATCGACAGCACCGTTACAGCGGTGCTGCTCTGGAGAACGGCGGTGAGCAGGCTGCTGGAGGCCATGCCCATGAGGGGCGTGGCCGTCGCTTTGTTCAGAACGCCGATAAGCAGGGGACCGGCAAGCTTGGACAGCGCGGTCTCCATCAGCTTCATTCCGGCAAGAAAGATAATAATGCCGTATAATACGGGGAACAGCACATCGCGAATCATAGCAGCGGTTCTCCTCTTTTCAGCAGGGTTGTACACCAATATATGAATGCGGTGACCGGGACATGCATGAGCAAGGGACCTATATTTAACAAACAACAGGGAGTTGAGGCTAGTGGCATCGGTCATTTTACAGCGCAGCCGCAAAAAAAGGCTGGAAGCGGGACATCCGTGGATATACGGAAACGAAGTGGAGACGGTGGAAGGAAACCCCGTAGAGGGAGGGCTGGTGGACGTCCTCAGCCATCAAAGAAAATACTTAGCGACCGGATACTATAATCCGGCTTCGCAGATCAGGATTAGAGTCGTGTCGCACAGCCCGCTTATGGAGATGGACACGGCCTTTTTCGCGGACCGGTTTGCCCGCTGTCTGCATCACCGTGAGCGGTTTCTTGGCGAGGAGAACGCCTACAGGCTGGTGTACGGAGAGGCTGATTTTCTGCCGGGTCTGATTGTCGACCGCTTCGGCGACGTGCTTGTTGTGCAGCTGCTGACGCTCGGAATGGACAAGCGCCGCGCCGAAATCGTCGAAGCACTGGTACAAGTATTGAAGCCGAAAGGCATCTATGAACGCAGCGATGTTGGCGTGCGCGAGCTTGAGGGGCTGGAGCTGCAGACGGGAGTTCTGTACGGCGAATGCCCGCGTCACGTCACCGTGACCGAGAACGGACTGAAGCTGATTGTCGACATCGAACAGGGCCAAAAGACGGGCTATTTCTTCGACCAGCGGGAGAACCGCGCTTCCATCGCTCCTCTGATGACCGGATGGGGAGCGCGCAGCGGTATTACGCTTCAAGAGGTTAAGGGTGAACATGGCTTAAGCCGGACGGTTCCCGTCAACAAGAGCGGCAAGGAGGTCGCCTTCCCTTACTGGGACGGCGCGACCGTGCTTGAGTGCTTCTCGCATACGGGCAGCTTCACACTGAACGCCTGCAAATACGGGGCGAAAAAGGTCACCTGTCTCGACGTTTCCGCCCACGCGATTGAGAGTGCCAAGGCCAACGTGGAGCTGAACGGCTTCAGCGACCGGGTGGAGTTCGTCGTGGACGACGCTTTCCAGTATTTGCGCAGCCAGGTGAAAGGGCTGGAGGAACGGGCGGAACGCGCCGCCGTGAACGCCGGAGTGGCTTCACCGGATCAATCCGCAGCTAATGCGGGAGGAGGCAAATCCGCATCCAAGCCGGATACCTCCAAGCCGATGACAGCCGGAGGAGGACGGACCTGGGATGTCGTCATTCTCGATCCGCCCGCCTTCGCCAAGACGAAGAGTGCAGTCAAAGGGGCATGCCGGGGCTACAAGGACATCAACCTGCACGGCATGAAGCTGGTGAACGAAGGCGGCTATTTGGTCACCGCCAGCTGTTCCTACCATATGCGACCGGAGCTGTTTCTGCAGACGATCGCTGAAGCCGCCGAGGATGCGGGCAAGGTGCTGCGGCTGATCGAATGGCGCGCAGCCGGCAAAGATCATCCGCAAATTTTGGGTGTGGACGAGGGTCATTACCTGAAGTTTGCCATTTTTGAGGTCACCTCGAGGTAAGGGCAAATTCGTTAATAGTCCATTGCGGCGCCGTTAATCACCGTCAGCGTGATGTTTGCCGCCTGCAGAGCATCATTTATGATTCAGTTAACAGGCGTTACCGGGCTGTTCTTGAGGGTCTGACCAAGACCTAAAGGACAGCCTTTTGCATGGGTCTTGATATTGTGAAAGCCATTCCCGCTTTACGTTGGGATTCCACTCTAGATATTGGGAGTATCCCAAACGTATGTTCTGTTTTGTGTTTGTATGATATAATGATAGGACGAATAACAGCTTTTCTGTCCATTGAGGGTGGAGAGCTGATATATAGAACGCATAAATTGTATTTTTATTCGCGGAAGGAGTCTATAAAGCATGCCGGTGACGTTTTTGATCGGCCGTTCGGGCAGCGGTAAAACGACGAAAATATGGAACTCGATCTGTGCGACTTTGCGTGAGGATCCCTTGGGTGCTCCGATCATTCAACTGGTCCCGGAGCAGGGCTCCTTTAGCGCCGAGCAGGGGCTGCTTAGCGCCTGTGACAATCGGGGCAGCCTGCGCGCGCAGACGCTCAGCTTTCCGCGTCTCTCGTACCGGGTGAAGCAGGAGACCGGCGGAAGAGGCGGCGTGCCGATCGGCGATGAAGGCAAGAAGATGCTGCTTTACAAAATTTTGAGCCGGCGCAAGGAAGAATTGAAATTGTTCGGCGCTTCGTCGGACCGTCCCGGCTTTGTGGACCGGTTGAGCCGGCTGCATTCCGAGCTGAAGCGATGCTGCCTTACAACCTCCAATCTGGAGGAACAGCTGTCCCGGATACGGGAGTCAGCGGTCGGCAGTCCGATCCTTACCGGCAAGCTGGAAGACTTGAATATCGTATTCACCGATCTGGAGCAGGCCATGTCCGATCTGTATATTGACGAGGAAGACCGGCTGGCCGAGCTTTCGGAGCTGATCCCCTCTTCTTCTTTCGTTTGCGGTTCCTCTATTTTCGTGGACGGCTTCCGGGGGTTTACGGCCCGCGAATTTACAGTGCTGCGCCAACTGATGCTGCATGCCGCCGACATGACAATCGCGCTGACGCTCGACCGGCCCTTTCTCGGCGGGCACCGGCCGCATGAGCTGGAGCTGTTTCATCCTTCGGCCTCCGCTTACATGAAGCTGAGGGGGATGGCGGAAGAGCTTGGCCTTGATGTCAGGGACGAAGTGCTGGCGCCCGCGGTGCTGCCGCGCTTTGAAGGTGCGCCCGCTTTGGCGCATTTGGAGCGCGGCTTTGACCGCCGGCTGCCATACCGGGGACCGAAGCCAGCGGAAGATGAGATAACGATCCGGGCGGCCGCGAACAAGCGCGCGGAAATGGAAGGCGCGCTGCGGGAGATGCGGAGACTTGCGCGCGAAGAAGGAGCGAAGTATGGCGAAATGGCTGTATTCGTCCGCAAGTTGGAGGATTACGATTATCTTGTGCCGGCCCTTTTCCGGGATTACGGCGTACCGTTCTTCCTTGACCGCAAGGCGGGAGAGCTTCACCATCCGCTAGTGGAGTTTATCCGTTCGGCGCTGGACATCGTCCGCCGCCGCTGGCGGTATGAGGATGTGTTCCGCTGCGTGAAGACGGGCTTTCTGCTTCCATTGGACGGCAGCTTGACCAGGGACCATATGGACACTCTGGAGAACTATATCCTTGCCTGCGGCATTCAAGGATATCGCTGGACCGATGAGAAATACAAATGGAAGGCGATCCCAAGCCTGTCGCTGGAAGGCGGAGGAAAGACCGACGCCCGGCTGGTGCCGCTGATGGAAAGATGCCGGAAGGCGATAACTGCGCCACTGAAAGCTTTCGAACAGCGAATTAAGAAGAGCCGCAGCGGATTTGATCTGTGTAAGTCGGTATTCGGGCTGCTGGAAGACAGTGCCGCCGCGCGCAAGCTGGAATACATGAGCGCCGCAGCGCTGGAAGAAGGGAAAACTCAGGATGCCCGGGAACACCGGCAGCTGTGGGGCGCCGTCCTTGATCTGCTGGATCAGATCGTGGAGATGATGGGCGAGGAGACTTTGAGCGTCGACATGTTCGCTGGAATTTTGGAGACGGGGCTTGCCGAGCTGCGGATGGGCCTTGTTCCTCCGGCGCTTGATCAGGTGCTTGTCGGAACGATGGACCGGACGCGGGTCTCGGGAGTCAAGTACGCTTTTTTACTCGGCTTCAACGAAGGGGTCGTACCGGCGCTGTTTCAGGAAGACGGCGTGCTGTCCGAGACGGAACGTTCCCTTTTGGAAGGAGCGGGCATGGAGCTTGCGCCTGGATCTTCCCGCCAAATGCTGGATGAACGCTTTCTGATCTATGATGCTCTGACTTCGGCTTCCCGCAAGCTGTGGGTCAGCTATGCATGTACGGATGACGATGGCAAAGGCTTGCTTCCTTCGGAAATGATCCGCCATTTGCGCAGGATGTATCCGTCACTGGCCGAGATACCTCTGCAGAGTCTTCCGGTGTCGGCTCCGCCTGAGGAGCATCACGATTTCATCGGCCATCCCGAGCAGACTCTGCGTATGCTGATCGTACAGCTGCGCCAGTGGAAGCAGGGACAGGATATCCCGCAGATCTGGTGGGAGGTCTATAATTGGTTTGCGGAGAACGGGGTATGGGGACCGCGTTTGCAGACCTTGATAAGCTCGCTGTTTTACCGTAATCCCGGTATGCCACTCCGAAGAGAAACAAGTCTCAGGCTGTACGGCGGCTCCACGCTGCGCGGAAGCGTCTCGCGAATGGAGAAATTCGTCTCCTGTCCGTTCTCCCATTTCGCCTCTTACGGCCTGCGGCTCAAGGAGCGCCAGCTGTACAAGCTTCAGGCTCCGGATATCGGGCAGCTGTTTCACGCCGCGCTGAGTACCATGGCGTCGAAGCTTCAGAGCGAGGGACGAAGCTGGGGGGCTCTGACACCCGAAGAATGCCGGAAGGAAGCCGGTGACACGGTGGACATGCTGGCGCCAATGCTTCAGGGAGAGATCCTGAAGAGTTCGAAGCGTTATGGATATATTGCCCGCAAGCTTAAGAATATTGTCGGGCGGGCTTCTGTTATTCTCGGGGAGCATTCGCGAAGGGGCAGCTTCGATACCGCTTTTCTCGAGCTGGATTTTGGTCCGGGCAAGCCGCTGCCGCCACTGCGCATTGAACTACCGAACGGCTGTTTGATGGAGGTCGTAGGAAGGATCGACCGCGTTGATACCGCAGAGGGCGAGAACGGAATACTGCTAAGGGTCATCGACTATAAATCCAGCCGCAAGGATCTTAAGCTTCATGAAGTGTATTACGGATTGTCGCTGCAGATGCTGACGTATCTGGATGTGCTGCTAACCTATGCCGAGGAGTGGCTAGGGGAACCTGCGTTTCCGGCGGGAACGCTGTATTTTCACGTCCATGATCCGCTGCTCTCGTCGCCAAACGGCATGAACCGGGAGCAGGCGCAGCAGGAACTGCTGAAGCGGTTCAAGATGAAGGGGCTGCTCATGGCGGACCGTGAAGTCGTCTCGCTCATGGATACGAGCCTGGACAAGGGACATTCAAGTATCGTGCCGGTTGCGCTGAAGAGCGACGGCAGCTTTTACAGCAGTGCTTCCGTCGCTACGCCCGAGCAGTGGGACCGTCTGCTGTCTTCCGTAAGAGGGACGATCACGGAAATCGGAACCCGCATCACGGAAGGGGACGTAGCCATCACGCCTTACCGGATTCAGCAGGAGACCGCATGCACGTTCTGTTCCTATAGAGCGGTGTGCCAGTTCGACGAGGCCGTGGAAGGCAACGGATACAAGCATTTAGGCAAGCCGGGCAAAGACGCAATCTGGGAGATGCTGTCCCGCAAAGACGAAGGAGGAAACAGACCGTGATCATGCCGGCAAAACCGGAAGGAAGCATATGGAGCGACGATCAATGGCGGGCCATCGCGGAGAGCGGGGACGACATTCTTGTGGCGGCGGCGGCCGGCTCCGGCAAGACCGCGGTGCTCGTCGAGCGGATCATCCGTAAAATCGGCGACGAGAGCAGCGGCTTCAGTGTGGACCGCCTGCTGGTGGCGACATTCACAAAAGCGGCCGCATCCGAAATGCGGCAGCGCATCCGCGAGGCGCTGGACCGCGAGCTTGAGAATGATCCGGACAACGCCCATTTGCGGCGCCAGCTGGCGCTGCTCGGCAAAGCCTCCATTACGACACTGCACTCCTTCTGTCTTGAGGTCATACGGCGTTACTATCAGATGATCCCGCTGGATCCCGGCTTCCGCATTCTGAATGAACACGAGGCGGAGATCATGCGTCAGGAAATACTGGAGGAGCTGTTCGAGGAAAAATATGAAGAGGCTGGCGAGGACGGCGTGTTCGTACAGCTCGCGGACTGGTTCAGCGGAGAGCGCACCGATGACGCCGTGCATGCGCTCGTTCAGCGTCTGCATGATTTTGCGCGAAGCCATCCTTGGCCTAAGGAGTGGCTGAGGGAGACGGCGACGGGCTTCTCGCTGCCGGATACCGAAACCCTGTCGCGCACGTCCTGGGTGCGCAGCATACTCGACGAAGCAAGGTTGGCGCTGGCTGCCGCCATTAGCCAGTTGGAGCGGGGACGGCAAATTGCCCTCCAGCCCGGGGGCCCTGCGCCTTATGCCGATAACCTGGCGGCGGATCTAGAGATGGTTGAAGGGCTGCTGCGGGCTGTGGAAGAGAAACCCTGGGCCGAGTTGTACGACCTGTTCCGCGGCGTCTCCTTCGGAAAGCTGAAGCCCTGTAAGAAGGATGCGACCGATCCCGCTCTTCAGGAGGCTGTAAAAGGCTTACGCGATGAAGTGAAGAGCCTCGTTGGCGAGCTTCAGAACTCGCTGTTCGGGCGCCCGGCGGACGTCTTTCTTCGCGAGCTTCACGAAGCGGGTCCGCTGATGAAAGAATTGGCGGAAACGGTGATTCAGTTCGGCGAGCGCTACCTGGCGGAGAAAGCGGGCAAAGGGCTGGTCGATTTCAGCGATCTGGAGCATTACTGCCTGGCTATTCTACGCCACACCGATTCTACAATAGGGAATTCTATGCCTTCGGACGCCGCGCTGGAATATCGGTCCCAGTTCGACGAGGTGCTGCTTGACGAATATCAGGATACGAACAGTGTTCAGGAAGAAATTGTACGGCTGATATCAAGGGAAGAGCCGGGCAACCGGTTCATGGTCGGCGATATGAAGCAGAGCATCTACCGCTTTCGCCTCGCGGAGCCGGGATTGTTCCTGGACAAGTACCGGAGCTACGGCAGAAGCCGGTCCGCGGACGGACGCGGCCAGAACGGCCTTGAAACGAACGAATCCGGCGGCATTGAGACGAACGCGACTGAAACCGGAAGGTCACAAGGAATCGTCATCGACCTGGCGCGTAATTTCCGCAGCCGGATGGAGGTCGTTAACGCCGTTAATATGGTATTCCGCCAAATCATGAACGAGACGGTGGCTGAAATCGACTATGACGAGCGGGCGGAGCTCATATACGGCGCAAATTTCCCCGGCGCTGCGGATAAGGGGCCGGATACGTATTTTGCGCCCGAGCTGCTGCTGATCGACCGGGGAAGCTCCAGAGGAACATCGGAAGAAAGAGCCGAAGACAGTGAAGCGGGACCGGTGGAAAGTGAATTAATCGAAAGTGAGACCGCGCAGTTGGAGGCCCGGGCTATCGCCCGGCGGATCGCCCGGATGACGGGAATGAACGGCGGCGAGCCGCTGCAGATCTATGACAAGGGCCTTCGGGCCATGCGCCCGGTTGTATACGGCGATATCGTCATATTACTGAGGTCCGCAAGCCTGTGGGCCCCGCTGATGCTGAAAGAGCTTCTGCTGGAAGGCATTCCAGCCTACGGCGACCAGAACAGGGGGTATTTTCAGGCGACCGAAGTTGAGGTTATCCTTTCTCTGCTGAAAGTCGTGGATAATCCGCAGCAGGATATACCGCTGGCAGGAACGCTGCGTTCGCCTGTAGTCGGACTGACCGAGGAAGAACTGGCGAAGGTTCGCCTTTGCAGCGAAGGCTCGTACTATGAAGCGGTTATTGCGGCGGCCTCGGAAGGAATGAGAGCAGGCAGTGCGGGAAGCGTCGGGGAGGAAGCCGGGATTGCAGGCGAGAAAGTAGACTTGGATACGGTTGGCTTCGGGAGCATAAGTGGAAATGAAGGCGGCCGAGCATACGAAGTCCAGGGCGGCGCCGAAAACGCGGCGGAGACAGCCGCGGCCGGTGAGTCTGGAAACGCGGAAATGGTGGTGCCCAGTGAAAAGGTATACGCTAAACCGGCGATTTCCGGCAGACTCCGGGATAAGCTGAACCGGTTTCTGTCGCAGCTCAAAAGCTGGAGAGACGAGGCGCGCCAGGGTGACGTAAGCGGACTAATCTGGCGTATATACGGAGAGAGCGGATACCTGGAATGGGTTGGCGGGCTGCCGGGAGGTGCCCAGCGGCAGAGCAATCTTAAAGCGTTGTATGACCGGGCGGTGCAATTCGAGAACGATACATCGGCTCGCGGCTTATTCCGTTTCCTGGTGTTCATATCCCGGCTCCGCGAGAACGGCGGCGATTTGGGAGCGGCCGGGGGCAGCGGCGAGCAGGGCGAAGGCGTCCGGATCATGACCATTCATAAGAGCAAAGGGCTTGAGTTTCCGGTCGTTTTTCTGGCCGGAATGTCCAAAGGCTTCAACCGTCAGGATCTGTACGCTCCGTTTCTGACGCACAAGGAGCTCGGCTTCGGCCCGCGCTTTCTGGAGCGGGAGACCCGGGTCAGCTATCCGACGCTGCCCTACCTTGCCATTGGCCGCCGTTCGCGGTTGGAGCTGCTGGCGGAGGAAATGCGGGTGCTTTATGTGGGGCTGACACGCCCTCGCGACAAGATGATTCTTGTCGGCACCGTCCGCGATCTGGAGGGCAAAGTGGCGAACTGGATGTCGTCCAGCAGCGGAGATGAAACGCTGCTTCCCGATCATTTGCTTGCCCGGGGACGCAGCTATCTAGATTGGATAGGACCGGCGTTGATCAGGCACCCCGGCGCGGCGATTTTGCGGAAAATCGCCGGCAAGGAAGGAGCGGCTCCGGTTACCTTGCGCGGCGATCTGTCCAACTGGAGCGTAAGCGTTCTGCCATCCTCGGAACTCGAGACAGGCCTTCATTCAGTCAAGGACGACGGAGAGGACGGGGAAGAAACGAGAAGAAAGACGCTTCACGAACTGAGCCGGGGGATGCCGGTGACGGCTTATTCCGGGACAGATGATTCGGCGGCCGAACGCTTGTCATGGCATTACCCATATGCAGCGGCTGCCGGCATTCCGGCCAAAACCTCCGTTACGGAGCTTAAATCCCTTTTGTCTTTGCAGGACCGGCCCTCGTATGATCTTCTGGAAGAGGGGCTTCCCTTAGCGAAGGAGCGCGGCGCCGCCGCTGCCGACAGCTTGCATTTGCGGCGTCCGAGATTCATGGAGCAGCGCGGCATTACACCGGCGGAACGCGGGACGGTGTATCATACCGTCATGCAGCATATCCCGATGGAAGGAGAAGCAGGCCTTGCGGAGGTGAAAGGGACGCTGGAAAGGCTGCAGCAGCTCGGTATTTTGACGGAAGAGCAGGCGGCGGCAGTCGAGCCGGAGAAAGCGGCGGCTTTTTACGAGCATCCGCTCGGCCGCAGGCTGCTGGCTTCACCATGGAAGAGAAGGGAAATGCCTTTCAGCTATTTGGTGCCCGCATCCGAAGCATACCGTGGCCTTGAGGCTCTGGACAGAGCATCTTCGGAGCTTCCTGGGCAGAGCGGCGCGGCTTCCTCCGTCCTTATCCAAGGGGTGATCGACTGTCTTTTCCGGGAGGAAGGGCGGCTTATCCTGCTGGATTACAAGAGTGATGCGGTTCTGGAACATCGGGGCGGACTGGAAGCCCTGAAGGAGAAATACCGTTACCAACTTAGCCTGTACTCGCAGGCGCTTGGTGATATTTTGGGCGAAGAAGTTGCCGAAGCGTGGCTGTATTTCTTTGACGGCGGTCATGCCGTCCGCGTATAGCGTGGATGATTTCGGCAGACCGTGAGCATCTCCCGATTTGTGGCGGTCATGCCGTGAACTTATTCCACTAAAAATACCATGATCGTTGACAGTCCTTTTATTCTGACTGAGTGGACGACTAATAAGGCCCAGCGGCAAGGAGAGATTGGTTTTTAATGATGATGATTCACAAAATATGGTGTTTGTGATATTTACAATCGCCCGGTTAGGGGCGGGAAAGAGGCGGAAGATGCGGATTTTGCATACGGGCGACTGGCATTTTGGCCGTACGCTGGAAGGAAGAAGCAGGCAGAAAGAGCAGGAGGCGTTCGTTGACGAACTGGTCGCCATTGCCGAGGAGGAACGCGCGGACCTTATTATGATGGCAGGTGACGTCTATGACTCCGTCAATCCTCCGGCTGCGGCCGAGCAGTTATTCTATGAAGCGGCCTCAAGACTTGCATCCGGGGGAAGGCAACTTGTCGTTATCGCTGGCAACCATGACCAGCCTGAGCGCGTATCCTCCGTATCCCCGCTTGTCTTCGGACACGGTATTACCCTTGTCGGTCTGCCCGCAAGCGATCCGGTGACGGTCCGGGTAGCCCGGACGGGGGAAACTGCGCGTATAGCGGCTCTTCCGTACCCTTCCGAAGCCCGTCTGGGCGAGCTGCTTGCCGAAGATAGCGACGAAGCCGGACTGCGGTTCGCTTACAGCGCGCGTGTAGGCCGCCTGATGAAGCTGTTGTCCCGGGAATTCAAGCCTGACACGGTCAATCTGGCGATGAGCCATATTTATGTGCTGGGCGGCGTGGAGAGCGACTCCGAGCGCCCGATCCAGGTCGGCGGGGCGTATACCGTTGATCCTTCGGCGCTGGCATGCGGCGCGCAGTATACGGCGCTCGGCCATCTCCACCGTCCGCAGAAGGTCAAGGGAGAAGGGGTTATCCGGTACAGCGGCTCTCCGCTGGCGTACAGTTTCTCGGAGGCGGGCCAGGCCAAGTCCGTCACGATGCTTGAACTCTCCCCGGGAGGGGAGGCGAAGCCGGAAGAAATTCTGCTGCGCTGCGGACGTCCCCTGGTGGAGTGGGACTGCGCGGGGGGACTGGATGAAGTATACCGGTGGCTTGACGAGGAGAGGGACGCCAATGCGTTCATCGATCTGAGAATCCGCCTAAGCGAGGCGCTGTCGATGGGAGATATTCAGCGGTTGCGTAAGGCGCGGGAAGGTATTGTACATATCCGCCCGGTCTATCCGGAGATGGAACGTGAACTGGAAGCGTCCCTCCGCTCTCGGATGCCGGTGCATGAGCTGTTCAGAAGGTTCTACCAGCGGCAGACCGGGGGAGCGGAGCCGGAAGACAGCCTAGTGGAGCTGTTTCTGGAACTGGCGGAGGAAGAACGTGAGGGACAGGAAGCGGAGGAGACCTTATGAAGCCGATACTGTTAAAAGTAAGCGGGCTGCAGAGCTACCGCGAAAGTCAGGAGATCGATTTCCTCAGCTTGTGCGAGACCGGACTGTTTGGCATTTTCGGACCAACGGGCAGCGGAAAATCGAGCCTGCTCGATGCCATTACCCTGGCGATGTACGGCAAGGTGGAACGCGCCGTGAACGGGACGCAGGGGATCATGAACCATTCCGAGGATACCCTTGCTGTGGCGTTTACCTTCGAGTTGAGCTCCTCCCACGGGGCGCGCCGCTACCGGGTGGAGCGGAGATTCAAACGGACAGGTGAGCAGTCCGTCAGCAATACAGTGAGCCGCTTCGTTGAGATTGGACCGGATGGAGAAACCGTGATGGCAGACAAGCTTGCGGATGTGACGAGCTGCGTCGAGGACAGAATCGGGCTTAAAATGGACGATTTTACCCGGGCTGTCGTCCTGCCCCAGGGCAAGTTCGCCGAATTTCTGTCGCTGCGCGGAGTGGACCGCAGACAGATGCTGCAGCGCCTGTTCCACTTGGAACAGTACGGCGACCAGTTGGCGCTGAAGCTCAGCCGCCGGGTCAAAGAGAACGAGGCGGCGCTGCGCGCGCTGGAAGCCGAACAGCAGGGGCTGGGCAGCGCTGGAGCAGAGGATGTGCAAGCGGCGGAGAAGCGTCTAGCGGAGGCTGTACTCCACGCCGCGAAGTGCCGCGAGCGCTTGGAGGCGGCGTCCCGGCAGGCCGAGCGTTTCGGCAAAATCCGTGAGCTGCAGGAGGAACGCTCCCGCCGGGAGATGAAACAGCTGGAGTTCCGGGCGCAGGAAGCGCAAATTGCCTCGATGGAGCTGCGGCTGCTGAAGAGCGACGAAGCCGCCAAGATTGCGCCCGCGCTGAAGGCATGGCGAAGCGCGGAAGAGGCCTGGCGCGCCCGTGCCGCGTTAGCTGACCGGCTGGAGGCGCACCTTGCGGTGTCCGAGCAGGAGGCGTCCCGTGCCGCCGAGGCCGAGCAGCAAGCGCATGGGGCGCTTGCTGCGGAAGAGCCGGCCCTGCGGGAGCGGGAGGGCCGGCTGCGCCAGGCGCTCGAGCTGGAAGCCGAGCTGGCCGGACTGCGGCAGACGCTCGCGGAGCTGGCCGAGCGCCAGGCGGAGGCCTCCCGCGGGCTGGAAGCCTCGCGGGAGACGCTGGCCCGGGAGCGGGAGCTTTTGGCCAAAGGCCAAAAGCGGCAGCAGGAGCTGCAGCGCAGCCTGCAGCCGCTCGAGGTCCGCTCCCAGGAGCGGCAGGCTCTGCAGGAAGCGATGCAGAGCCTGCAGGGCTTGCGCTCCGCCGAGTCCCAGTGGGAGCAGGCGGAGCGGGAGGGGCGCGAGCGCGCCGCTGCGCTCGGCGCGGTTCAAGGCCGTCTCGCGGAGGCCGAGACGGCTGCTGCGCGGCTGGCCGAAGCGCGCTCGCACGCCGCGCGGGACGCCGCCCTGCATCTGGAGCGGGCGGCGTCCGCGGAAGAGGCTGCAGCCGCCGTCGCCGGGCGGCTGGAGCAAGCTGGCGCGGCGCTGGAAGCCGCGCTCCGGGAGCGGGAGCTGCACCGGCTGTCGCTGGCGCTCTCCCGCGAGCTGCGGGACGGGGCTCCGTGCCCCGTGTGCGGCAGCGAGCATCATCCGGCGCCGGCATCGCTGCAGGGCGGCGAAGAAGATCTGGCGGTAGAGCGGAAGCTTCAGGACGTGAAGACGTTGACGGCGCGCGCGCTTGAGGCTCGCGGCATGCTGCGGAGCCTGCGGGAGCAGGACCGCGCTTGGCTGGAGCAGGTGTACGGTGAATCCGGCTCCCTCTCCGGGACTCCTGCCGCTGCGGGCGCTTCGCTGGCCGAAGTCGGGCAAGAGATCCCCGGATTAACCGAAATTGCAGCTGCCTTGAGCCAAGCAGCGAGCTCCGACTTATTAGCCGATGGAGACGCAGTTTCTTCCGCATGGCCGGAAGAAACTGCCGTAGCGGAGCTTGAAGAACAGCTTGCAGGATTGCAGAGCTGCTCTCGGGATCTGCGGCGCCGGGCGGTACAGTGGCAGGAGGAAGACCGTCAGGCGCAGCAGCGTCTGCTGAAGGAAGCCGCCGACGCCGAAGCTGCGCGAAGCTGGGAAGAACAAACGGCGGCCAAGGCGGAGGAACTGAAGCGGCAGCTTTTGTTCTTGCGTCAGGAATGGGAGCGGCGGTTTCCTCAGCTTGCGCCGGGCGAAGCGGAGCAAGCCTACCGCGAGCTGCGGCGCAAGGATGAAGAAGCCGAGGAAATCAGAGGCAGGCTGGACATCAGCGTGAAGTTTCTGGACGAGAAGAGCGCTTCCGTACAGCTGCTGCAGGACAGAATTTCCGAGCTGGATAAGGAACTGGCCGGCTGGATGGCGCAGCATACGGGCAAAGAGGAGCTGCTGCGCGAGAAAGAACAGCGGCTGCTGCAATGGACGGAAGGGCATTCAGCCGGTTCTCTTCTGGCGGAATGCGAGCGGCGTCTGCAGGAGCTGCAGACGGCCGCAGAGGAAGGCAGGCGCCGTAACCGCGCTGCCGCCGACAGGGCGCAGCAGGATGCCAGAGAGGCGGCGATCGCACGCCAGGCAGCGGATTCCGCCCGTGAGCACTATGCCGCCGCAGCTGCGAACTGGGAAGAAAGCCTTGCTTCTTCATCGTTTGCTTCAGCCGCTGAAGCCGAAGAAGCGGCGCTGGATGCGGGAGAACGCGAGGCGGCTTCCTCGCGTGTGCGGGCGCACCGTGACGGCGAGGCGGAGGTCAGCGCGCAGCTTCGCCACATCGAAGAGAGGCTCGGCGGCGACGCGGTGACCGAGGACGAGTGGCGGGACTGCGAGAACGAGCTCCGGCAGTGCAAGGAGGATGATGAAGCTGCGCTGCAGGCCAAAGCGCGCGGAGAGCGTGATCTGGAGGATCTGCGGCAGAGGCATATCCGCTGGAGTGAGCTGGAAAGCCTGCGCGCCGGGCATGAGAGCATGCAAAGCAAGTTGTCCAAGCTGCAGTCCTGTCTGCGGGGCAATGCTTTCGTTGAATATATCGCGGAGGAGCAATTGATGCAGGTATGCCAGGCGGCTTCTCAGCGTCTGCGCTTCCTGAGCAGACAGCGCTATGCGCTGGAGGTCGACTCCGGAGGCGGCTTTGTTATCCGTGACGACGGAAACGGAGGGGTCAAGCGGCCGGTATCCACTTTGTCGGGCGGAGAGACGTTCCTAACCTCGCTGTCGCTTGCGCTGGCGCTGTCCGCGCAGATTCAGCTTCGCGGACAGTATCCGCTGCAATTTTTCTTCCTGGACGAAGGCTTCGGCACGCTGGACCCCGAACTGCTCGATACCGTGATCACATCGCTTGAACGGCTGCATAACGACCAGCTGTCGGTTGGTATTATCAGCCACGTCCCGGAGCTCCGGGCAAGGCTTGCCCGGAAGCTGGTTGTGGTCCCAGCTTTACCGGGCGGAGCGGGTTCAAGCATCATTTTGGAAAAAAATTAAAATGGATGGGGGGTTGTGATAACTGTCACAGAGACAGTATTACCCCCCTGTTATAATACAGCTAAGCCGACATCATTTGAAACACCTCGGCGGACGTATGACAGGGAATTGATTCCTTTTCATACGTCCGCCGCCGAATCAGCTTAATCAGCTGTGAAGGGTGTTTCTTTTTTTTTTTTTTTTTGCCTGTTTACTGACATGAATGGAATTTTGTTTCCGCTGTATCTGATACAGATTTAACAGCCGCGAATTTATTATATAGTAATCCATATTTATCCTGTTGTCCGTCGCGTTGCTTTCGAAAAAGAGCAAATTCCTGTATGATAAATGGATAGCGACGACGGTCTTGGCTGCGGTTATTTTTGCCAATGAGCCGAGAGTCCGATTATCGTCAGAGACAGCCCAGACCACATGCGGGAAAGGGT
Source organism: Paenibacillus sophorae (assembly GCF_018966525.1). Classification (NCBI taxonomy): domain Bacteria; kingdom Bacillati; phylum Bacillota; class Bacilli; order Caryophanales; family Paenibacillaceae; genus Paenibacillus; species Paenibacillus sophorae. Next base: position 4,993,891 of record NZ_CP076607.1, on the reverse strand, counting down.
GCTTCAAATATCCTTTAGGAGGAAGCTGCTGTATGGAAACCATTTTTAGCAAAATTATCGAGGGAAGCATTCCCTGCAACAAGGTATTTGAGAATGAACGAATTTTGGCATTTTACGATATCGAGCCTGCCGCTCCGGTGCATGTGCTGATTATTCCCAAGAAACCGATTCCGTCGATGAACGAGGTGGCTCCCGAGGATTTGCCGTTGATCGGAGAAATGCACAGCGTGGCGCAGCAAATCGCCAAGGAATTGGGTATCGCGGAAACCGGGTATCGTCTGATCAATAACTGCGGACCGGACAGCGGGCAGGCTGTTCAACATCTGCACTATCATCTTGTCGGGGGATCGAAACTTGGCGCGCTGATCGGCAATTCTACATCCCACGCCTAAGAGAGCGACCGGGAATATAGGCTTTTTACGAAAAAAGAATGGGCATAAGGTTGACACTTTATTTCGGTTTGACCTATAATGAAATTTGATGAACCGTGTTATGCTCTTGGACGGTCTGGTCGGAGGGAGGGAAAACTGGTGTCTGAAACGAAAGTTCGCAAAAACGAGACAATTGATGCTGCACTTCGTCGCTTTAAACGTTCCATCGCTAAAGATGGCGTCTTGGCTGAGGTGAAGAAACGCAAGCATTATGAAAAGCCAAGCGTTAAGCGCAAGAAAAAGTCCGAGGCTGCTCGTAAGAGAAAGTTTTAGGAGGATTACCCAAGCATGAATCTTAGCGAACGATTGAACGAAGATATGAAGCAGGCGATGAAGAGTAAGGACAAGTTCAAACTCTCCACGATTCGAATGGTTCGTTCGACGATAAAGAATCTTGAAATAGATTTGAAAAGAACATTAGACGACAACGAAGTGCTTGATATCCTTAGTCGTGAGATCAAACAGCGCAAAGATGCCCTCCAAGAATTTGAAAAAGCGGGTCGTGACGAGCTTGCTGCAAGCAATAAAGCAGAAATCGAGATTATAGCACAATATCTACCCGAACAGCTTTCCGAAGAAGAAATTAAGGTAATTGTACAGCAGACCATCCAGGAAACCGGTGCTTCTTCGAAAAATGATATGGGCAAGGTGATGAGCGCGCTGATGCCGAAAGTCAAAGGCCGCGCTGACGGTAAACTCGTGAACCAGGCGGTTCTGCAATTTCTGCAATAACATAAGTTGAACACCTCTTTCTATAGGGGTGTTTTTCTTTTTTTACATAAGTCCAGGTTTGGCGGCAAGGCTGGACGCAAAGTCCTTGAAACGCATAACCTTTCTATCTCGTAGTTAACATTATATATCCACATATTATATTATCCGGAAAAATGATCGAAACTAGCTTAAATAGATCGGAGGGATATGTTGTGACGGGTTTGCGAAAAATCGCTCTGGCCGCCTGCGCTCTGTTCCTGCTGCTGTTCGTTCCGCTTGGAGCCGTAACGGTCCAGGCCGCTGGCACTCCAGCCTCGCCGGCTGCCAGCGGCGAACCGAACCAAGGCCCGGTATTTATTCTGCCCGTGGACCAGGAGATCGAGCGGGGACTGGAGAGCTTCCTGAAGCGGGGATTCCAGGAAGCGGATAAATACGGCGCTAAGCTGATAGTGCTGGAAATCGATACGCCTGGCGGACTGGTGGACAGCGCGGAACAAATAGGGGCAATGATTCGGGAGAGCGAAATTCCTACCCTTGCCTTTATTAAAGGGGATGCGGCGTCTGCTGGCAGCTATATCGCGCTGAATGCGAAAAGAATCGTGATGAAGCCCGGCAGCATGATCGGGTCGGCTTCGCTTGTTGATGGGAGCGGCAGAAGCGTGGATAATGCCAAGCTGATCTCGTTCTGGAAGTCGAAAATGGCGGGTGCGGCGGCGCTGAATGGACGCGATCCGGATATCGCGGCCGGAATGACGGATATCAATATGGTCGTCGACAAGCCCGAGCTGGGCGTGCACAAGAGCAAGGGAGAGATTATCGCTCTGACCAGCGATCAGGCGCTGAAAGCGGGATACGCCGACGCCGTAAAGGATTCGCCGGAGGCGGCGGCTTCGTGGATGGGTTATTCGACCAATGATATTTTTCACGTGCAGCATACCAGTGCGGAAAAGCTGTCGCAATTTCTGACCCATCCCGTCGTCATGACCGTTCTGCTGTTTATCGGGATCGCCGGAGTGGTCATTGAGCTGCTTGTACCCGGATTCGGGATTCCCGGCATCGTTGGAACGCTCGCTTTCGTCCTGTATTTCTTCGGCAACTATGTGGCGGGATTTGCCGGCGCGGAGACATGGCTGCTGTTCATCGTTGGCCTCGTTCTAATGGTGCTTGAGCTGTTCGTGCCGAGTTTCGGCATTCTGGGGGTTCTAGGCTCCATCAGTCTGATTGCGGGCGTCGTAAGAGCCGCATACAGCTTTACGCATGCGCTGTTCAGCTTGGGCATTGCTTTTGCGGCCGCTGTAGTGGTCATTATCATTGTCGCGGTAGCATTCAAGGACCGGGGCATATGGAATCGATTTATTCTCAGCGACAGCTTAAGCAAGGAACAGGGCTTCATCCCTACTCCCGAGAAGCTGGATCTCGTGGGTCTGAGAGGAGTAAGCATAACACCGCTTCGCCCGGCAGGTACGGCCCTAATCGCAGACGAACGCTTCGATGTGGTCACCGAAGGCGGATTCATCGGCGTGAATACTCCTGTCTCCGTTATCAAAGTCGAAGGCGGCAGAATTGTGGTGAAGGAAAGCCGGGAATAAGGTAAACTATGTAAGTGTTTTTGCGTATGTTCAATATTTATAAACAGAAAGGGTAGATATAACAATGGAAGCATCCTTAATAACCATCCTGCTGATCGCCGTCGTCGTGATCATTGCTCTGAGCATCTTTCTCAGCTTCTTTCCGGTTATGCTGTGGATTTCGGCTCTGGCGTCCGGCGTTAGAATCAGCATTATTACACTTGTCGCCATGCGGCTGCGCCGTGTAACGCCAAGCCGGATCGTTAATCCGCTGATCAAAGCGACCAAGGCGGGTCTAGGTCTTAATATCAACCAACTGGAAAGCCACTATCTGGCGGGGGGCAATGTTGACCGTGTCGTCAATGCGCTGATCGCCGCGCAGCGGGCCGATATTCCGCTGGAATTCACCCGGGCGGCGGCCATTGATCTAGCCGGACGCGATGTGCTCCAAGCGGTACAGATGAGCGTTAACCCGCGCGTAATCGAGACGCCCACCGTGGCTGCGGTTGCCCGCGACGGGATCGAAGTGAAGGTCAAGGCACGGGTTACCGTTCGAGCCAATATCGACCGGCTCGTCGGCGGCGCCGGTGAGGAGACGATCATCGCCCGCGTCGGCGAAGGCATTGTAACGACGGTAGGTTCAAGTAATTCGCATAAAGACGTTCTGGAGAATCCGGACTCGATCTCCCGCACCGTGCTCCAGAAAGGGCTCGACGCCGGAACGGCGTTTGAAATTCTGTCCATCGATATCGCGGATGTGGATGTTGGCAAGAACATTGGCGCTTACCTGCAGACGGAACAGGCCGAAGCAGACAAGCGGATTGCCCAGGCGAAGGCCGAGGAACGTAGAGCGATGGCCGTGGCGCAGGAGCAGGAAATGAAGGCCCGCGTCGTCGAGATGAAGGCCTTGGTCGTCGAATCCGAATCCCAGGTGCCACTGGCTATGGCCGAAGCGCTGCGCGGAGGTCAAATCGGCGTGATGGATTATATGAATCTGAAAAATATCGAAGCCGATACCCAAATGCGCGGGTCGCTCGGCAAGATGGGCGACCAGGATAACGACGGTTCCAAGAGCAATAAATAATGAACACAACGAGTAGGGGAGATGAGACCCCATGAGCTGGATTTATGTCATTGCGGTAATTATTTTCGCGATTGTGTCCCAAGCAAACAAAGCGAGCAAAAATAAAAACAAAAACGGAAGATCCCCCCGCGGCGGAATGCCGCCCTTTGGCAGCGGTCCGGGCGAGGGGCCCCTGCGCCGTCCAAGATCCGGCCAGCCGGATTCCGGAAGAGCGGCAGAGCCGCGCAACAGCGGCTTTCCGGTCCCCGCTCCATCCTCCCGGCAGCCGGGACAGCAGATGGACGAAGGCCGTGAATCCGATCCGGCGCCTGCGTTTCCAGAACCTGCTCTATTCCCGACTCCCGATTACATGTCAGGAGAAGGGACGTCGATGGAGCAGCCCGAAGAAGTGGACGGGGTCGAGGTCCGGCAGGAGCGTATGCGGCGAGAACTGGAACGCGTCCACCGCGCTCTGGACCGGATCTCGGACGATATGGGAGGAGACGGCGGAGCCGGGCCGAAATCCCGCTCGTCGGCGTCGTCTTCGCAGAGTTCGCCGTCTCTGGGCGTAGAAAGCGATCTGCGCAGCGGACTCATCTGGGCGGAAATTCTCGGCCCTCCGCGCTCCCGCAGGCCCATGAGCTCCCGCCGTCCGGGCGGGTTGTGAGCCGCGCCTCGCATCCCTTTTTTAAATTTCAACCAAATGAACAAAGATGTATCCTAACGGGTGTATCGTCCGCAAAATTAAGAGTTCGCTGGCCTATTCAGGAAAGGTGAACTCAGATTGCGACGGTCTCCCGTTTTTTCTTTTTTGGCAGGCTGCTTTCCGTTTGATTTGAAATCTCCCGGCTTTCATAAATAAGAGTCTTCCCGCATAAGGTGTACAGTACAGGAAGGGGGAGCGTCTACTTATGACCCGGATTGGCCGCAGTCTGCGGGGATGGACAAACGGGATGCTGGATTTGCCGCAGGATCTGCTGAGCGACATGCCCCGGATCACCCTCATCGGGAACAAGGAAATGGTCATTGAGAACCATAGAGGCGTGCTGAATTTTTCCCCCGGTCAGCTGACGCTCGCGCTTTCGAAAGGATCGCTGGAAATTGCCGGAGAAGGCCTTGTCATCACCTCCATTCTGGGAAGGGAATTGGCGGTGGAGGGCGTGATCGGGGAAATCAGATATAAGGAAAGCGGGGAGAAGCGATGAAGGAGCCGCCACTATCATGGCTGCGGGGGACTGTTGCGCTGCATATTTCCGGGAAGCGGATTGAAGGACTGATTAATGCCGTCAACGAAGCCGGAATTATCATATGGAATGTAAAAGCGACCGAAAGCGGTGTCAGTCTGCGTCTGCTGCTGAACGATTTCTACGCTCTCCGGCCGCTTCTGAAGCAGACAGGCTGCAGGATGCATATTACGGGACGGATCGGACTGCCGTTCGTGGCCGCCAGACTGTGGAAGCGGAGTTTTTTTGCCGCAGGCCTGGTGCTGTTCGGCATTATTCTGGTGCTGCTGTGTTCTCTTGTCTGGAGTGTTCGGGTGGAGGGGAATAAGCGGCTGGCTTCGGAGGATGTGCTGGATGCCGCCCGGCAGGAAGGAATTTATCCTTTTCAGTGGATATGGCGAATGGATTCTCCGGACAAGCTTTCCAAGCACCTGGCGGCGCGGCTCCCGGGCGTATCCTGGGTTGGAATCGAACGTAATGGAACAGCGGTTAAAATTCAAATCGTCGAAGCCGCGCTGCCCGAGAAAAAACCGCTTAGCAGCCCCCGTCATCTCATAAGCCGCACCGATGCGGTTATCACCGATATCTACGCCGAGCAGGGCAGGCCCGTGGTTCAGCGCAACGCGAGAGTGAAGAAAGGCGATATCCTTATTTCCGGGATTCTGGGCGATGAGGCAAATAGGCAGGCCGTCGTTGCCAAAGGGGAAGTCAAGGGGCTTGTCTGGCATGAGTATAATATCGAGGTTCCGCTGCAAAAAAAGAATACCGCTTATACCGGTGAGCGAAAGGATAGAAGCTACTTCGTTCTCGGCAAGTGGGCGGTTCAGCTGTGGGGCTATGGCAAATCGCCTTTTGAAGAGTCGCGTACGCTGACCGAGCTTGATCCGCTGACTTGGCGTACTATCCGGCTGCCGATTGGCTGGATGACGGAGAAAGAAATGGAAGTCAAAGAGACTCGGGAGACACTTACGCCGCAGGCGGCGAAACAGGCGGGGCTGGCACTGTCGGAGGCCGATATTGCGGCACGCTACGGCAGCGACAGCGTCATCAAAAGCCAAAAAATTTTGCATGAGAAGAAAGAGAATGGTAAAGTTTATATGAAAGTGCTTTTTGAAGTGGAAGAGAGAATTGCGGAGGAACTTCCGATAGTATACAACCAAGGAGAATGAGGCTATTTGTCAGATAAGACTGCAAGCATTCAAATATCTTTGCAAAATGCGGGAGAAGCTCTGGCGCTTTTCGGCCCGCAGGACAGCTTCTTAAAGCTGATTGAGAGAGAAATTCCCGCCCGTATCGACTCGCGTGAGGCAGAGCTTACGGTGCATGGCAGCGAACGGGAAGTGGACATGCTGACACAGCTGTTCCAGTCACTGCTCTCCCTTGTTCGAAGCGGTTATATTCTGAGCGAGCGGGATGTGCAGTATGCAGTGGAGCTGGCGAAGGATTTCCGCGCCGATCAGCTGCTGGATCTGTTCAAGGGCGAAATCACTACGACTTTTCGCGGCAAGCCGATTCGGGTCAAGACGATTGGACAGAAGCACTATGTAACGACGATCAAGAAACGGGACATCGTATTCGGTATCGGCCCGGCGGGAACCGGAAAGACTTATCTTGCCGTTGTGCTTGCCGTTGCTGCTTTGAAGGAAGGATCGGTCAAACGTATTATCCTGACCCGTCCGGCGGTGGAAGCCGGCGAGAGTCTGGGGTTTCTGCCGGGAGATTTGCAGGAGAAAGTAGATCCGTATCTCCGGCCGTTGTATGACGCCCTGTACGACGTGATGGGACCCGATCAGGTAGCCAAGGCTCTGGAGCGCGGACTGATAGAAATTGCGCCTCTGGCTTACATGCGCGGGCGCACGCTTGACGATTCGTTTATTATTCTTGATGAGGCGCAAAATACGACGCCGGAGCAGATGAAGATGTTCTTGACCCGGCTTGGCTTTGGTTCGAAGATGGTTATTACGGGCGACGTAACTCAAATCGATCTGCCTCGGGGAAAGAAATCGGGTCTCATTGAGGCCAATACGATCTTATCCTCGATTGAGGATATCGGATTTGTGTATTTTGCGGAGCAAGACGTAGTGCGGCATTCCCTGGTGCAGAAAATCATCGTTGCCTATGAACGCTCAGCCGAAAACCTTGAATAAAGGGGACTGTCACCATGGCTTCAAAGCAACCGTCCAAATTCAGCGGATTCACATACAATGTGAGCGGATGGAAGTATAGTGCGGCGACTCGCTATGCTCTTTTTCTGCTGCTCGGTATCCTGGTCTATTTCAGTCTGGCACCGGATCTGCTGCCTAAACGGTACGACATCAGGGAAAACACGCACAGCGCTAAGGAAATCACGGCTCCTAGGCAAATTCCCGATAAAAAGGCAACGCTGAAGGCTGAGGAACAAGCGGCCGAGAACGTGCCGCTGAAATATCAGATTATTCCGATCCGTGCGGAGAATCTCGTAACCTCTCTGCTGGACCGTATCGACCGACTCAATCAGGACGACACCATCTCCCAAAGCGATAAGACCTCCATCTACCGGGAGGAAATCCCGCAGCGGGCCAATGATTTTATATTGAGCTTTGTGTCATCCAGCCGGAATAGCGGAACCTATTCGGACAATCTTTTGAACGAGATGCAGTCGAAAATCAAGGAGCAGGTCTATTCCATACCGGAAGAGACGTATATCAAAATACCGCGCCTGACCTCGCAGGACATCATCGAGATGAAGCCCGTGGCCCGGGATATCGTCAGCAGGCTGATGAATGACCAGATTACCGATGCCGACGCCGCACGCGCTAAGGTGGCGGAACAGGTCAGCATCAGTTCGCTCTCTCAGCGAACGGCCCGCGAGGTAGTGCAGGAGCTCGCACGTCTGGCTATTACGGCCAATAAATTTTATGATGAAGATGCCACCAAGGAAGCGAAAGTCCAGGCCCGGGAAAATACGCCGCCTGTTTTTATTGAGCAAGGCGAGGTGCTCGTGGCCAAAGGAGATCTCATTACGCCTGAGCTGTATCAACTGCTCGACGAGAACGGCTTGCTGCGGAACAATGTCGATTATTGGCCTCAGCTTGGACTGCTCATCCTTGCGGCGCTCTTTTCTATCGGCCTGCTGATGTTTATCCGGCAGTCCGGAACATCCGGCTCTACCGGATTTAAGTATAATAATTCCCAGCTTCTGATGCTGGTGATCGTCTTTCTGATCACGATTATATCTATGCGGCTTGCAGCGTTTCTGCAGAGCGACACACGGCCGTTTATGGGCTTTCTGGCGCCGGTTGCCATCGGGGCGATGCTGGTTGCGCTGCTGCTGGATATAACGCTTGCCTATTTCTGTTCCATCCTGTTTGCCGTACTGGCCAGTGTTATCCTGAATGTGCAGCAGAATACGATTTTTGATTTCAACTATGGTTTCTTTGCGCTGGTCGTTTCGTATGTAGCCGTATTCGCCACTCATCGGGCGGGGCAGCGCACAACGCTGCTCAAAGGCGGCATCATGGTCTGTCTGTTCGGCTCGCTGACTGTCTTTATGATTAACCTGCTGGGAAGCGGCGCATGGCAGCAGATTCATACGCTGTATGCTATCGGCTTCGCTTTTGCCGGCGGCCTGCTGACCGTTGTGCTGGTCATTGGCCTTATGCCTTTTTTTGAATCGACGTTCGGCATTCTGTCTGCGCTCAAGCTGGTAGAGCTGTCCAATCCGAACCATCCGCTGCTGCGCAAGCTGCTGACGGAAACGCCGGGTACATATCATCACAGCGTAATGGTCGGCAACTTGTCGGAGGCGGCGGCAGAAGCAATTGGAGCGGACGGCCTGCTCTGCCGGGTCGGTTCATATTATCATGATATCGGCAAGACGAAGCGTCCGTTCTATTTTATCGAGAACCAGAACAATATGGAGAATCCGCATGATTCCATCGAACCCAAGCTGAGCAAGTCGATCATTATCGCGCATGCGCGCGACGGGGTGGAAATGCTGAAGGAGTACAAGCTCCCCAAGCCGATCAGGGATATCGCGGAGCAGCATCATGGAACGACTTTTTTGCATTATTTTTATCATAAAGCGCTGCGGCTGGCGGAGGAAAAAGGTATAGAGCCCGACTTCACCGAAGATGATTTCCGTTACCCCGGTCCGAAAGCCCAGTCCAAAGAGTCCGCGGTAATCGGTATTGCCGACAGCGTGGAGGCGGCCGTCCGCTCCCTTCGCAGCCCCACGGTAAACCAGGTGGAGACGATGATCGAGAAGATTATCAAGAGCCGGCTTGACGATCATCAATTCGATGAATGCGATCTGACGCTGAAAGAGTTGGACATTATCGCCCGGACGCTGAAAGAAACAGTGATGGGCATTTTCCATTCGCGCATTGAATATCCGGAGGAAGCGAAAAAGCCGAAAAAAGAGGAAGGGGCCGTTGAATAGCATGAGCCTGCAGCTGGTTTGGAGCAATGAGCAAGAAGAAATGGAAATCGACGATCGGCTGATCTCGCTGCTGGAAAGCATTCTGGAACAAGCGGGTAGGCTTGAAGGGATCGACGCCGGTGAGGTGGATCTGACCTTTGTCGACAATGAGCGGATTCATGAGCTTAATAAGGAGTATCGCGGCATCGACCGGCCCACCGATGTGCTGTCCTTCGCGCTTAACGAATCCGCAGAGGATGAGCTGGAAATCGTCTATGAGCTTAGCGAGGATGAATCGGAGGAAATTCCCGATATGCTCGGCGATATTATCATTTCCGTTACCCGCGCCAAGGAACAGGCGGACGATTACGGCCATTCGTTGGAACGGGAGCTGGGCTTCTTATTCGTTCATGGGTTTCTGCACTTGCTCGGATACGATCATCAGGATGAGGCTTCTGAGGCGGAAATGATGGGCAAGCAGGAGCAGGTGCTGTCGCAGGTAGGGTTGACCCGCTGATGCCCAAAAATACGGCGGTAGGCCCCAAACGTTTCTGGAAGTCGTTCTGGTATGCGGCCCAGGGGCTCAGACAGGCCTTCCGGACCGAAATGAATATGAAGGTGCATACTTGCCTTGCCGTCTTAGTACTGCTGTTCGCCGGGCTGCTGCGTGTACCCCCGGGAGACTGGATGCTGCTGCTGCTGGCGATCACGCTCGTGCTGGCGGCCGAGCTGATCAATACGGCGATCGAGTCGGTGGTCGACCTCGTGTCGCCGGAAGTCCACCCCTTGGCCAAAGCGGCAAAGGACACCGCTGCGGGAGCCGTGTTTCTGGCGGCGGCGTTTGCCGTCATTGCGGGCATCTATGTTTTTTATCATCCGGTGATAGACTGGATTACGGCACTTATGTCATAATCGGAATACAACTTTATAGACGGAAAAGGCGGATAAGCCGTTAGGCGGTTCCGCCATCTTTGTCTTTGCTTCGTTTTTTTATAATCGGTTCGTGCAGCCTATTCTCAGATGTTATAGGAGCTTATACTAATAAAACTTATTAACGCTTCCGAAGCGAGTTTGCTGAAGAATACTCAAGAAGCTAATACTAACCAAACTTAGCAACGCTTCCGAAGCGAGTTTTGCCGAAGAACATTCAAAGGAGTCTATGCTAACAAAACTTTTAGGAGGACAATGATGGATTCCATTACGCTGCTGCAAGAGGCGATCAAAGCCCGTGCCAAAGCTTATATCCCATACTCCCGTTTCGGCGTTGGAGCCGCTCTGCTGGATCAGGACGGACATGTTCATCACGGCTGCAATATCGAGAACGCCGCTTACAGCGTCACTAACTGCGCCGAGCGCACCGCACTTTTCAGCGCAATGGCCCAAGGACATACACGCGGCAGCTTTAAAGCGCTTGCCGTTGTAGGTGACACCGATCTGCCGATTACACCTTGCGGCGCATGCCGGCAGGTAATCGTAGAGCTGTGCGATCCCGACATGAAAATCATTCTGGGCAATATAAAAGGGGACATTCGCGAGACAACCGTCCGCGAGCTGCTGCCCGGCGCTTTCGGTCCTGATGAGTTAAAGCAGGGACAGGCTCCAGAGTAAGTGCGTAAGTGAAGCGGCGAGCCGCTAGCGTTGCCCGCACGTAGTGGAAGGGACCCCGCCGCCGAAATGCGCACGTGTTTGCACTAACGTAAGCGGTGCGGCGAAGCCGCCAGCGGTTGCCCGCACTCAGTGGAAGGGACCCCGCCGCCGAAACGCGCACGTGTTCGCGCAAGCGTAAGCGAAGCGGCGAAGCCGCCAGCGATTGCTCGCACGCAGTCTCTCAGCACACGCTCGCACATCACTCTGTGCTCCGCTCTTCCCAGCGCAAACCGAAGCGGGTGACCGCAGGGAACGTAAGCGTGTCATTCGCCGTATCCCCTTCAACGCTCCAACCGTGGCAGGCACGCCCACTTCCGGGTGTCCAGAGGGCGGGGCCCTTGGGGTCCCCCTTGGCTAAGGGGGATTTAGGGGATCGAAAAAAGAACTCGAAAGGTTGAGATCATATGAAATTCAGATCAGGCTTTGTCGCCATCATCGGCAGGCCCAACGTAGGCAAATCAACGCTGATGAATCAGGTCATCGGGCAGAAAATCGCCATTATGTCGGACAAGCCGCAGACGACCCGTAACAAAATTCACGGGGTCTATACGACGAACGGTTCGCAAATCGTCTTCCTCGATACGCCCGGCATCCATAAACGCCAGTCCAAGCTGGGGGATTACATGAACCAGACGGCGATGAGCACACTCGGCGAGGTGGAAGCTGTGCTGTTTCTGATAGACGCCGCCGAGGGCCTTGGAGGCGGTGACCGTTTCATCGCCGAACAACTTCAAGGTCTGAAGACGCCGGTTATTCTGGTGATGAACAAGATCGACAAGCTGGAACCTGAAGCGCTCCTGCCGCTAATTACGGAATACAGCAAACTGCATGATTTTGCCGAGATCGTTCCCATTTCAGCCAAGGTAGGCAGCAATGTAAATACACTGCTGGAGCAGCTGCAGAAATACCTGCCGGAAGGCCCGCAGTATTATCCGGAGGATCAGGTGACCGACCATCCGGAGCAGTTCGTTATCGCCGAGCTGATCCGCGAGAAGATCCTGCATCTGACCCGCGAGGAGGTGCCGCATTCCATTGCGGTGGCTATTGAGGATATGCGGGCGGAGCCGAACGGAGTCGTGCATATCTCCGCTGTTATTTTTGTCGAGCGGGATTCGCAAAAAGGGATTATCATCGGCAAACAGGGTGCTATGTTGAAGGAAGTTGGCAGAAGAGCACGTACCGATATTGAGAACCTGCTCGGGTCCAAGACGTTTCTGGAGCTTTGGGTAAAGGTGAAAAAAGACTGGCGCAACCAGGAGCGCGTGCTGCGCGATTTGGGCTTCCACAAAGACCAATGATCTTCATCACAAATGACTGCCAGTAATTGCAAGGATAGAACCCGTTCCATCGCACATCCTACTTTGTGAGGACATCGTGTTTTGCGAAGGGGGATAAATACGAATGCGAGATTTTTCGTGGAAGTATTTTGCAATGACTGGGGATGTCGATGCCTATCTGCTGTATAGGGAAGCGGGAGAACCGCTGAATCCGGCGGCCGAGACAGCGGCGGAAGAAGAGCAGGTCTATGACGAAGAAGCGAAGTAAGAACTGGTTGCTTGCCGAGTGGTTGGGGGAAGAGGCATGCTACACAGGGTGGAAGGGATCGTCATCCGCAGTATGGACTACGGCGAGGGGAATGCAATCATTACACTTTGCACCGAAAACGCGGGTAAGGTAGGAATTCTCGTCCGTGGAGCCAAAAAGGTAAAAAGCCGTCATGCTGCCCTGATCCAGCCGTTTACGTTGGGGCAATATGTTTTTTTCAGAAATAACGGAGGACTCGGTACACTGAATTCCGGCGAGATTATAAGTTCCCATCATTCGATCAGGGAGGATCTGATTAAAGCCGCCTACGGCTCTTATGCCTGTGAGCTGCTCGATCGGGTGCTGCATGACGAGGAGACGGGTAGCTTTTGGTTCCGGCAGTTGTCGGCCTGCCTGAATGCGCTGGAAGAAGGCAAGGAGCCGGGAGTTATTATTAATCTGTTCGAGATGAAAATACTTCAAGCGGCCGGCTACGGTCCGCAATTGGATTCCTGTATCGCCTGCGGGCGGGGGAAGGCGGACGAAGAGCTGCTGCTCAGCCCGCGGCTGGGCGGCGCTCTGTGCCGCAGCTGCCGCCATAATGACCCGCCGGCAATGGAAGTGTCCTCCCGCGCACTGAAGCTGCTCCGGCTGTTCGCTGCGCTTGATCTGACCCGCCTAGGCAATGTGGACGTCAAGGAGAGTACGCGTGAAGAATTAAAAAAAATCATGCGGGCGTTTATGGATACCCAGCTCGGCCTCCGGCTGAAGTCGCAAAATTTCCTGGATCAGCTCGATAAATACAATATTTGACGAAAGCCCGATTTTCCGTTAATATAGGAAAAGTCTCTTCTTGTTGGAATATGCCTTACCAAAGGCAAATAACGAGAAGGCCGCCGCTGGCTGAAGCCGGCAGGCATGTAGAACGGGAAAGTAGTGGACGATTGCTTGAAATAGCGAGCCGGGGACGGTGAGAGCCCGGTAAAGCAGCGCTCATGAAACGGCACCCGGGAGTGCGGAGGCGGCAGCATGAAAAGTGGATTTCGTCAGCACCGGCGCAGTCAGTGAAGAACGGAATCAAGTAGGGTGGAACCGCGGGAGAATATGAACAGCTCTCGTCCCTATGTCTGAATTTCAGGCATGGGGGCGGGAGCTTTTTGGTCTGGAATGGAGAACATCTCATTTTCCTTCCGGAATATAAGAACACCGCCTCCATCGCAAGACGTTTTGCCGGGCGTTATGTTCGCTGGTCCCAAGAACCGCGAAATCCGGCAGCTCTCAAACTAAAGCGAAGGAGTCGGTAACATGAATTTTCAGCAGATGATTTTGACGCTGCAAGAGTTCTGGTCGAAGCAGAACTGCATTATCGTTCAGCCGTACGACACGGAAAAAGGCGCGGGCACGATGAATCCGATGACATTCCTGCGTTCCCTCGGACCCGAGCCGTGGAAGGTCGCTTATGTCGAGCCGTCCCGCCGTCCCTCCGATGGCCGTTACGGAGAGAACCCGAACCGTCTGTACCAGCATCATCAGTATCAGGTCATTATCAAGCCGTCCCCGGATAACATTCAGGAGATCTATCTCGACAGCCTGAAGGCGCTCGGCGTCGATCCGCTGCAGCACGATATCCGGTTCGTTGAAGATAACTGGGAGAACCCGTCGCTCGGCTGCGCGGGACTCGGCTGGGAGGTATGGCTGGACGGAATGGAAATTACGCAATTCACCTATTTTCAGCAGGTGGGCGGAATTGAGACCAGCCCGGTTTCGGTTGAAATCACATACGGCATGGAGCGGCTCGCTTCTTATATCCAGGAGAAGGAGAACGTGTTCGATCTGGAGTGGGTCGAAGGCTTGACCTACGGCGACGTGTTCCACCAACCGGAGGTGGAGCATTCCACATATACCTTCGAAGTCTCGGACGTGAGCATGTTGTTTGGCCTCTTCAATACGTATGAAGCGGAAGCGCGGCGGGCGATGGACCGCCATCTTGTATTCCCCGCCTATGATTACGTGCTGAAATGCTCGCATACGTTCAACCTGCTGGATGCGCGGGGCGCAATCAGCGTGACGGAACGTACGGGCTTCATTACAAGAGTCCGTAACCTGGCCCGCCAAGTAGCGGCAACCTATGTGGAGGAACGCGAGAAGCTTGGCTTCCCGCTGCTCAAGAAAGAAGGTGTTCAGCTTGGCTAAGGATCTGCTGTTTGAAATCGGGTTGGAGGAAGTCCCGGCACGCTTTATCCGGGCGGCGATGGAGCAGCTTCAGGACAGAACGGCAAAATGGCTGGACTCCTCCCGCCTTGAGCACGGAGAAGTGCAGTCGTTCGCGACGCCGCGCCGTCTGGCCGTTCTCGTAAAGGATGTTGCCGAAAGACAAGCCGATGTCAGTGAAGAAGTCAAAGGGCCTTCCCGCAAAATCGCGCTTGACGCGGCCGGCGAGTGGAGCAAAGCAGCGCTTGGATTTGCCCGAAGCCAAGGTGTTGCCCCTGAGCAGTTCACTTTTAAGGAAGTGGGCGGAGTCGAATATATTTATGCCACCAAGAGCAGTGAAGGTGTGGACACTTCTTCCCTGCTTGCTGAAGGGCTGACCGGAATCGTAGGTGCCATGACGTTCCCTAAGAATATGCGCTGGGGAGCGTATGATTTCAAGTTCGTCCGTCCGATCCGCTGGCTGGTCGCTCTGTTCGGCAGCGACCCTATCGATTTTGAAATTACGGGTGTAAAGGCGGGCAATGTCAGCCGCGGCCACCGTTTTCTCGGCAAGGACGCGGTCATTGGCCAGCCTGCCGACTATATTGAAAGCCTGCGGTCCCAGCATGTCATTGCCGATGTAAAGGAACGCGAGACTCTGATACTCGGACAAATCAACAAGCTTGCTTCCGATAAAAACTGGACGATTGCGATCAAGGACGACCTGCTGGAAGAAGTGCTGTTCCTGGTGGAAACCCCAACAGTGCTGTTCGGCACGTTCGATCCGGCTTTCCTGAATATTCCGCAGGAAGTGCTGATTACTTCGATGCGGGAGCATCAACGGTATTTCCCTGTTCTGGATGCTGAAGGAAAACTGCTTCCATATTTCGTCACCGTGCGCAACGGAAATGCCGAACATCTGGAGACGATCGCCAAAGGGAACGAGAAGGTGCTGCGCGCACGTCTGTCGGATGCGAAGTTCTTCTATGAAGAAGACCAGAAGCTGAAGATCGAAGACGCGCTGGCCAAGCTCGAAAATATCGTTTATCATGAAGAACTCGGCAGCGTTGCCGACAAAGTCCGCCGCATCCGCCAGATCGCAGATAGTCTGGCCGGCAAGCTGCAGACAGCGCCGGAAGTGGCGACGAAAGTCAGCCGCGCCGCAGACATTTGCAAATTCGATCTGGTGACCCAGATGGTGTACGAATTTCCGGAGCTTCAAGGAACGATGGGCGAGGACTATGCCCGCAAAGCGGGTGAAGATGAGCAGGTGTCCAAGGCGATATTTGAGCATTATCAGCCTCGTTTTGCCGGAGACGCCATTCCGTCTACGGAAGCCGGCGCTATCGTCAGCATTGCCGACAAAATCGACACCATTGTCGGCTGCTTCTCGATCGGCATTATCCCTACCGGCTCTCAAGACCCTTACGCGCTGCGCCGCCAGAGTGCGGGCATCGTGCAAATCGTGCTGGAGCGGGAGCTTCCGGTCGGTTTGAACGATATTTTTGAAATCGCCGTTCAGATTCATAAAAATACTCGAAATTTGAAACTTTCCGCTGAGGAACTCCGTAATAACCTGTATGAGTTCTTCGGACTGCGCGTTAAGCGCCTGTTGTCGGACAATGTGCGTTACGATGTGGTCGATGCGGTTATGGCCGCAGGTTACGACGATATTGTCGCTGTTGTTGCCAGAAGCAAGGCGCTGGCGGATGCCGTCCTGTCCAAGGAGAACTTCAAGAATACGGTTGATTCCTTCAACAGGGTCAGCAATCTGGCGGCCAAATCCACCGGAGCTGCTCTGGATTTCGCACTTCTGGGTGAAGCGGCCGAAAGCGCGCTGTACGAAACCTGGCAGTCGCTGCACACGCCGTACCAAAAAGCGCTGGAAGCGAATGATGCGGTTCAGGCGCTCACGTTGCTTGCTGGACTCAGCGATGCCATAACCGTCTTTTTTGACTCCGTCATGGTCATGGCCGAGGACGAGCGGGTGCGGGAAAACCGGCTTGCGCTGCTGGCAGGCATCGATGCCGATTTGAAGAGCTTCGCCGATTTTGGCAAACTGGTCTGGTAGCTTCTGACTGAAGTCCGCATGCCGGCTTTTGTGAAGAAAGTGTCGGTTTGGTGGTATAGAAGGCGGGTTTAGGGTATAAATATACGGAACGGTGCCCAAAGCGTAAGCTTATGGCCTATCGTTCCGTATTTTACGCTTTTTAAAGATTGGATAGAGCCGGCAGGATTTTTTGGGATCGTCGCGTATATATATTACACGGGAAACGGTGACAGACTATGGGAAGCTCAGACACTCGGGAAATAACCATTGTGGTCGATGCGGATGCCTGTCCGGTCAAGAAGGAAACGGCGGACACCGCCCGCGCTTATGGAGTTCCGGTGATCATGGTGTCGTCCTACGCTCACGAACTCCACGGTGGTGAAGGCGTGACAATCGTGCACGTAGACAACAGCGATCAGAGCGCCGACCTCTACATTGCCAATCACATTAAATCCGGGGATATCGTACTGACCGGCGACTATGGCCTTGCGGCTCTGGCGCTTGCGAAAGGATGTCATGCCCTTTCTTTCAGGGGACAGACATACGATGAGACCAATATGGATATGATGCTTGAAGGCAGGCATGCCAGGGCGAAAGAGCGCCGGAGAGGCCGTTACTCCAAAGGGCCTAAGCCGTTTACCGCAGAGGATCGAAATACTTTTCAACATAAACTGACAAAACTTTTGAAATTATTGCAGGAGAATGTTCAGCCGTAGCGAATATTATTTATTTGTCAAGGGATGAAGGTGGTTGTTAGTGGCAAGCGGACACGGCAATATCCCCGAGGAAGTTATCGAAAGCGTGCTGGCGCGGCATGATATTGTTGATACCGTAGGGAAAGTTGTCCATCTGACCAAGCGGGGGAAATATTTGTGGGGCCTCTGCCCGTTCCATTCGGAAAGCACCCCTTCCTTCACAGTAACTCCGGATCGTGGAGTGTTTCATTGTTTCGGCTGCGGCATGGGGGGAAATGCCATCAAATTCAGGATGGAAATCGAAGGGTTATCCTTTCCCGAAGCCGTCAAGATTATGGCCGAAGAGAGCGACATTCCGGTACCGGAAGGCGCGGGGGGCATGCAGTCCGCGCATAGTCCGGAACTCGACCGGCTGCTTCAAGCGTATGAATGGTCTGCGAAGTTCTATCATTATTTGCTGAAGAATACGGAATACGGCAAAGCCGCTATGGATTATTTAAGATCCCGGAAATTCAGCGACCAAATGATTGACCAGTTCCAGATCGGATATGCTCCAGATCGTTGGGATACGCTGCTTCAGTTTCTGGAACGACGGAATTTCGACCTTGCCGAAATGGAAAAAGGCGGACTGCTGTCCTCAAGAAGCGAAGGCAAAGGTTATATCGACCGTTTTCGCGGGCGGATTATTTTTCCGATTGCGAACCGTGCCGGTAAAGTGGTGGCTTTCGCCGGAAGAATTCTCGGGGAAGGTCAGCCGAAATATTTGAATTCTCCGGAGAGCAAGCTTTTTAACAAAAGCCGGATCTTGTACAATCTGCACCAGTCCAAAGCATCTATCCGCAAAACGCGGCAAATCGTTCTTTTTGAAGGATACGGAGATGTCATTTCGGCCTGGGAATCGGGTGTGCAGAACGGTGTGGCGACCATGGGCACTTCGTTAACGGAGAATCATGCGTCGATGATGAAAGCTTTGGCCGATGAAGCCGTGATCGCTTATGATGGAGACCGGGCGGGACAAGCTGCGGCGATGAAGGCCCTCCCGATGCTCGAAGCGACCGGACTGCGCGTCAAGGTGGCGGTGCTGCCTGGCGGACTGGATCCTGATGAATTTGTGGCTCAATATGGAGGAGACCGCTTCAGGGAACAAATCATTGAATCCGCGGTTTCAACTGTAAAATTTAAGCTTATATATCTGAAAAAAAACCATATACTCCTAGAGGAAGACGGCAAAATCGCTTATGTCAAGGAGGCGCTGCAAATTATTGCTTCCCTGCATTCTTCTACGGAAAGAGAAGTGTATCTGAAGGAAATTGCCTCCGAGCTGGAACTGAGTTACGACAGCTTGAAGCAGGATTGCAATTTGCTCAGGGCTTCGATGCAAAAAAACATGCCCGAAGGGGATAATAACGTTAAAAGGTGGAATAATGGTAGGCATAAAAAAGGGCAGGTTCAAGCAAGGACCTTGCTTCCGGCTTACCATGCCGCGGAACGGAGTCTGCTGTCCCTGATGTTTCAGGATGGTGACGCCGCCGCGTATGTAAATGAACATCTGGGAGAAGATTTCAACATCGATGATCATGCGGCTATCGCCGCTTATCTATACGCCTATTACGCGCAAGGCAAGCAGCCGGAAATCAGCCGGTTTCTGTCCTCGCTCCAGGACGATCGGCTAGAGAAGATCGCAGCCTCGATTTCCATGATGGAGTCGCCGCCGGACTGGAGCACGCAGGTACTGGATGATTATATCCGCGAGGTGCGGAAATATCCCGTGCAGCGCATGATGGAGAAGAAACGGGAAGAAATGATTCAGGCGGAAAAAGCCGGTGATTTTTTGCGTGCGGCACAAATAGCAAGTGAGATTATTGCCCTAGAAAGACAGTGAACGTTGACAGGATGTATCTAGGGAGGAGGGAGTCGAATAATGGCGAACGATCAGCACACCGAACTGGAGGCGGAATTTACGCTCGACCAGGTCAAAGATCAGCTTATTGAGTCTGGCAAGAAAAGATCTTCACTGAATATTAAAGATATCATGGAGAAACTGTCGCCATTTGATCAGGACCCCGAACAAATGGATGAATTTTATGAGCAGCTTAGCGATTTGGGGATTGAAGTCGTTAACGACAACGACGAGGAAGTAACGCTTCGTCCAAATGATGAAAACGAGAGCGGAGATGGCGACGATTTCAGCTTTGACGATGATCTGTCGCTTCCGCCCGGAATCAAGATTAACGACCCTGTTCGTATGTATCTAAAAGAAATCGGCCGTGTGCCGCTTCTGTCCGCCGATGACGAGGTTGAATTGGCCATGCGGATCAAGAACGGCGACGAAGAAGCGAAGCGCCGTCTGGCTGAGGCGAATTTGCGGCTGGTAGTCAGCATCGCGAAGCGCTATGTAGGCCGGGGAATGCTGTTCCTAGATCTTATCCAGGAAGGCAATATGGGTCTGATCAAAGCGGTGGAGAAATTCGACCACAACAAAGGGTTCAAATTCAGCACTTATGCAACCTGGTGGATCCGTCAGGCCATTACCCGTGCCATTGCTGACCAAGCGCGTACGATCCGGATTCCCGTTCATATGGTGGAAACCATCAACAAGCTGATCCGCGTATCCCGCCAGCTGCTGCAGGAACTGGGGCGCGAACCCACGCCGGAAGAAATTGCAGCCGAAATGGAGCTTAGTGTTGAAAAGGTTCGGGAGATCATGAAGATTGCCCAGGAGCCGGTATCGCTGGAAACTCCGATCGGGGAAGAAGACGATTCCCATTTGGGCGATTTTATCGAGGATCAGGAGGCGCTTGCCCCTGCGGACGCGGCGGCTTACGAGCTGCTTAAGGAGCAGCTGGAAGATGTGCTTGATACGCTGACCGAGCGTGAGGAGAATGTGCTCCGCCTGCGCTTCGGGCTCGACGATGGCCGGACGAGAACGCTTGAGGAAGTCGGCAAGGTGTTTGGCGTTACCCGGGAACGGATTCGTCAGATCGAAGCCAAGGCTCTACGCAAACTTCGCCATCCGAGCCGCAGCAAACGGCTTAAGGATTTTCTGGAATAACCGCTCTTCATGGACCTTCTGCTGCATGCGGCAGGAGGTCCTTTTATTTTGGACCATAGCCGCGCTAGAAAAGAGGGATAGCCGTTGAATATGGAAAAACGTGATATTATTTTGAGAGAAATTCAGTACTGGCGCCGCACCAGGCTGCTTTCGGAACAGTACTGCGATTTCCTAACCAATTTATACGAAGATGAAGGCAAAGTAAAAAGCGAAAATCCGATAACGCTGCAGAACTTGCAGCAGGGGAATATTAAAATATGGCTGTTTGCTTTTGGAATTATTTCCTTGATTTTGTTAATTGGTTTTTATTTTAGCGTTTTTCCTTGGGGTTTGCAACTTGCAACAGCGCTTTCGGTACTCGTGGTTTGTTACGGATATGCCAGCCTATGGAGAGATAGAATGCCGGCAATCGGCCTGTCACTGGCGGGAATTGGAAGTTTGCTGATGCTCGGCTTCGGCTTATGGATGATATCGCTCCATAGTCTGAATCCGCAAGTTTGGATTCCGATCCTGGTGGGAGCTTGCGGGCTGGTCTGGATCATTCTTGGATTCCAGCTTCGGATCGGTCTGCTTCAGTTCAGCGGTTACGGGGCGCTAAGTCTTCTGTATGCCGGTTTCGCTGCCAGGCTTCGTCCGGAGGCAGGCCTGTGGGAGCTGCAGTTGCTCTGGCTTCCGCTGTGCGTGCTTATGATCTGGCTGAGCTGGCTGCTGTACCATAGGGTAAAAGGGGTCTCCGGCGTCTATTTTGCGGTAGGTGCTGCTCTATGGCTCATGCCTGAAATAGACAGCCTGCTGCTGCGCCATGATTACCCGCAGTGGATTTCCCTTCTCCTGATTGGAAAAATTGCGACCGAACTGGCGGTGCTGTTTCTCTTTCGAAAAAAATGGATTGCGTGGGTGGCTACATGAACAACGTAAAATTATCGCAAAGACTCGGACTGCTGCTTGAACAAATTCCGCACGGCTCGAAATTGGCCGATATCGGCTCGGATCATGCGCTGCTGCCGCTGGCTGCCGTGCAGACCGGACGCGCCGTAAGCGCGATAGCCGGGGAAGTAAACCCAGGCCCGCACCGTGCGGCCGAAAGGGCCGTTCAGGACGCAGGACTGAAGGATCGCATCTCCGTCCGCCGCGGGGACGGGCTGGAGGTGCTCAGGCCGGAAGAGGTGGACTGCATTACGATTGCGGGCATGGGCGGCGCTTTGATCGCCTCGATTCTGAACAGGGGCAAGGTGGAAGGTAAACTGACAGCTGTCCGCACTCTGGTGCTGCAGCCCAATGTCGGAGAGGATATTCTTCGCCGCTGGCTGCTGGATAACGGCTGGGTGCTGACTGCCGAAGCCCTTCTTGAAGAAGACGGCAAACGATATGAAGTTCTCACCGCTGTGCCGGAAGACTTGGAGAAGGGGATAACCAACGAAGGCCTGTATTCGGATGCGGCGCAGGCGGGCGGAGAGCGCCCGTACAGCATGGAGACGCTGCTGCATATGGGCCCTTGGCTGATCCGGCGGCCAAGCCCGGTCTTTGCTGCCAAGTGGCAGGATGAAATATCCAAGCTGGAGCGTATTTTGGAGTCGCTCTCGAGGTCAGAGCTTGAATCTGCCGGAAGCAAACGCACGGAGATCGAGGCGCGAATCAGAGAGATCACGGAGGTGCTGGCATGTTTGCCAAAGGACAAACCGTAATTCAATATATGGAGCAGCTTGCTCCAAAGCATGTGGCGGAGGAAGGCGACAAGATCGGCCTGCAGCTCGGCAGCCTGCATAAAGAAATTACAGGCGTTCTGGTTGCGCTCGATGTGAACGACGAGGTGGTCGATGAGGCGATATCCCGCGGGTGCAATCTGATTATCGCCCATCACGCGATTATCTTTCGGCCGCTTCAGCAGCTGCAGACGGATACGCCGATGGGAAAAATATACGAGAAGCTCATCAAGAATGATATCGCCGTCTATATCAGTCATACGAACCTGGATGTGACCGAGGGCGGTATGAACGACTGGATGGCTGAGGCGCTCGGCATTGAGAATGCTGCTCCACTCAAAGATAGTCATACGGAACAGTTGTCCAAGCTCGTCGTCTTTGTACCGAAGGAACATCACCAGAAGGTGCTGGATGCCGTCCTGAACGCCGGGGCGGGCTGGATCGGCAATTACAGTCACTGCAGCTTCAACATCGAGGGTTACGGCACATTTATGCCCCGCGAAGGCACCGACCCGTATATTGGCGAGCAGGGCAAAATGGAGCGGACGGAGGAAATCCGTATTGAGACGATTGTCCCGCTTGGCATCCGAGGCAAGGTCATTCAGGCGATGCTTAAAGCCCATCCATACGAGGAGGTCGCCTATGACCTTTATTCAATGGATCTCAAGGGCCGGAGCTTCGGGCTGGGCCGGGTAGGCAAGCTGAAGGAGCCGACAACGCTGGGGCAGTTCGTGGAAACCGTGAAAACCGGCCTGAACGTTGAGAAAGTGCGCGTGGTAGGGGACCTGGACCAGCCAGTCCGCAAAGCCGCCGTGCTCGGCGGATCGGGCGGGAAATTCTTAAGCAGCGCGGTCTTCCGCGGCGCCGATGTGCTGGTCACGGGCGATATCGACTACCATACGGCGCAGGATGCGCTGATGGCCGGCGTCGCGCTGATCGATCCCGGGCATAATGCCGAGAAGATTATGAAAGTAAAGGTTGCCGAGTGGATCAAGGATAAGCTGACGGAGCATAAATATGGAACGCCAGTTTACGCTTCCGAAGTGAATACGGAACCGTTCCGGTTCATTTGAGCCGGATGCTCTTTATTCCGATTTTTCGCGTGAGCTTCCATGTTTTCTGAGGTAGATCTCAGTGGAAAAAGGGAATAATTACACTTGTTTCGGAATAGCGCAATCTGTATAATATATAATGTTGTTCGGAAAGTTTGACAGACAATCGCCGGCGGCATTGAGCCGCGGGAGGAAAGTCCGGGCTCCATAAGGCAGGGTGCTGGATAACGTCCAGTCGGCGCGAGCCGAAGGATAGTGCCACAGAAATGGACCGCCGATGGCCGCTTGCTTGCAAGCGGCACAGGCAAGGGTGGAACCGAGGTGTAAGAGACCCCGAGGAACGCTGGTGACTTCGTTCCTGGTAAACCCCACCTGGAGCAAGACCTAAAGGAACGCGGCCGATTCCGAGAGGAAGAGGCAGCCTTCGCCTGAGGCGCGTTCGGGTTGGTCGCTGGAGCTGTGCAGCAATGTACGGCCTAGATAGATGATTGTCGCTCACAGTGGGAGGGTAGTTCCCGTCAGAACCACAAAGAGCACAGAACCCGGCTTACGGCAAACTTTCCTAAACTGGCAACACTTATATTTGGACAAACGTACGTAATAAGCGGCGGCGCAACCGGGAAACCCGGAAGCGCCGCCGCTTTTTGAATACAGGTATAAACTCTTTATTAGAGGCTCCCCGGATGCAAGGTTTCCAGACCTTTGCTGCTCCATTCTTCGAGGGCTTCTTCCAGGCGCTTCACGGCCAGCGGCAGCAGCTGGGGCGGCGTATGGGTGAAGTTCAGCCGCATTGTGCTGCGGTCCGGCTCCCCGGGATAGAATACTTCACCCGGGACGAAGGCGACGCCGCGGGCGACGGCCAGCGGCAGCAGCTCTGCGGTATTGATGGACTTGTCCAGCGTCAGCCACAAGAACATGCCACCTTGCGGCTCCTCCCAATGGGCGCCCTTCCAATTCCGGGACCGCAGCTCGAAGGACAGTGCTTTCATCCGCGCGGCGTACTCGCGGGAAATGGCGGCAATATGCCCTTCAAGATCAAAGCCCGACAGCAGCTCATCCAGGGCGCGCTGGTCGACGGCGCTGGAATGCAGATCGGCCGCTTGTTTGGCTCTTGCGACTGTGGAGACAAGCTCCCTACTGCCCGCGACCCAACCTGTGCGCAGGGCGGGGGCGACGATTTTGGAGAAGGTGCCGGTGTAGACGACAGTCCCACCTCCCATAGCGCCGTCGATGGCCGCGAGCACAGGGAGTCCTACTTTGTCTCCCCCGGCAAACGCGATTTCTCCGTAAGGGTTATCCTCAAGAATAAGCGTGCCATTGCTGCGGCACAGCTCTACGACGCTGCGTCTGCGGCCTTCGCTCCAAGTCGCTCCCGTCGGGTTGCCGAAGGTCGGAACGGCATACAGCAGCTTGGGCTTATGGAGCCGGAGCTTGTCCTCCAGATCGTCCGGCAGCATGCCGTCCGCATCGCTGGCAACCGGGACGATGTTGGCGCGGTAGGACCCCAGCACTTGAAGAGCGGCCAGATAGGTGGGCGATTCGACGAGCACCGTGTCGCCGGGATCAAGCAGCACCCGGCAGAGCAGGTCGATCGACTGCTGCGAGCCGGTCGTCAGTACCACCTCCGCCGGAGATACCGCGATTCCCTGCCGGGACAGCCTTGCGGCAACTTTTTCACGGAGCGGAGTATAGCCTTCGGTTATGCCGTACTGCAGTACGGAAGTGTGCCCGGACAGCGCCCGGTTGTAAGCTTCACGAACCGCTTCCAAGGGAAACAAATCTTCCGCCGGCAGACCGCCGGCTAAAGAGATGATGTTGCCTCCTTGAGTCAGCTTCAGAATATCGCGCACGGCCGATGAGCCAAGATGACGCGCCATGGTGGAATAAACAATATTCATGCACTTATGCTCCTTACCCTCTGATTTGATGGTATCATAGCGGCAGAGCAGTATAACAGTAAAGCTTTAAATATAACAGTGGGGGTGACCAGAGCGATGCACATCGAATTGAGCCGCGCCGGCGGCAGGCCGCTTCCGCTGCAGATTAGCGAGGCGCTAGGGCAGCGCATATCCTCCGGACTGTTGCAAAAGGGGGCGAAACTGCCTTCGGTTAGGAAGCTGGCGGTCTCGCTAGGCGTCAGCCAGGTGACGATCAGCAAGGCGTACGCCGACCTCGAAAGACGCGGGCGGATTGTACGCCGCCAAGGCCTCGGCTGCTTTGTCGCCCCGCTGAAAGACGGGAAGCAGGAAGCCGGGGATTACCGCGCAGGAAACGCCGGGCGGGCCGGAGAATGGGGCTATGGGGACGGAAATAAGAGTGAGAATCATTGGGAGGAAAAAGGCGGAGGAAGCCGAAGCTCAGGCCGGAACGCAATACAGAAGGAGTCCGGCGCGCGGAGGAAATTCGCTTGGCAGGAGGACTACGGGGATTATTTGCCGAGAGCGCAGCTGTGGCGGAATTTCGACTATTCCGAGGCGGAATACTCCTTCCATCTGGCAGCCATTCATTCCGGAATGCTTCCCTTGAAAGAGATCGGTGAGGCGATGACGATGCTGGTGGCGAAACGGCCGGAGCTGATGTCGGTCTACGGTAATTTTCAGGGGGATCTGGGGCTGCGGGAAGTGATGACAACACATCTGCGGGCACGCGGCATCCCCCTGTCCGCCGCTAATCTCATGATTACGAGCGGGGCCCAGCAGGGAATCGATCTGGTGGCCCGGACCTTTGTCGGTCCCGGCGATGCGGTGTATCTGGAAGCGCCCAGCTATACGGGAGCCATCGACGTTTTTGCGGGAAGGGGAGCGGAGATGATATCTGTTCCTATGGATCAAGATGGCATGCGCATCGACCTGCTGACGAAGCTGTGCGACCGGCGTCCGCCCAAGCTGATTTATACCGTACCTACGTTTCAGAATCCGAGCGGAGTTACGATGAGCATGGAAAGAAGACAGCGGCTTCTCGAGCTTGCCCGAAGCTACCGCTGTCTCATTGTGGAGGATGATCCTTTTTCCGATTTATATTTTTACTCTCCCCCTCCATCCTCCATCAAGAGCATGGATAAGGAAGGGCATGTCATCTATATGAAAAGCTTCAGCAAAGTGCTGGCACCGGGCTGCCGGATTGCCTGCGTTGCTGCCGAAGGCGATATCCTTGAACGGCTGATCGCCGCCAAGGCGGCCAGCGATTTGGGCAGCCCGCTGCTGAATCAGCTTGCGGTGCTCCCGTTCATCGCGGGCAAATATGACGCTTATACGAAGGAGCTGCGGGCCGCGCTGCGGTCCCGCATGGAAAAAGCGGCCAGGCTGCTGAAACGCCACGCTCCGCAGGGAGTGGAGTGGAGACTTCCCGGGGGCGGACTTAATCTATGGCTGGAGCTGCCGAATTCCGTCAACATCGGGGAGCTGTACAGAAGGGCGTCGCGGCAGGGCATTTCTTTTTTGGCGGGGCATGTATGCCATGCCGGTGAGCCGTCGTCCAGCCATATCCGGCTTTGCTATGCCCAAATGGAGGAAGAGCAAATGGAGCGCGGTCTGCTGCTCCTGATGCCGCTGCTCAAGGAAGCCATGAACGACAGAATGATGTGACCGTTTGATCGATGTACTTATTTGGTCTTCAGTCTGCGTTCCAGCAGGTTGATCTTTTCCCTGACATGCTGCGGCCACAGCTCAAGCGGAACCTCGCCGCCGGAAGCCGCCTGCAGCGTTTTGTAGATATCCACCTGCCCCCAGCCAAAATATTTATCATGACCCGGGTTGCCGAGATCGACGGTGTTCTTGGTCATGAGATCCATGACCTCTTTGTTCGTCAGATCCGGATTCAGCGAGCGCACCAGACCGGCGAGGGCGGCGGCATGCGGGCTGGCCATGGAAGTTCCCGACAGCGCCGCGTACTGGCTGCCCGGATACGTACTGGCGATACTTTCACCGGGCGCTGCGACATCGACGTAATCGCCGTAGTTGGAGAAGGACGCTTTTTCGCCCGAAGCGTTCGTCGCGGCAACAGCCAGCACCTCGGGGTAGGCTGCGGGATAACCGGGGCGTTCCGTGTTGTCGTTTCCGGCTGCGGATACGAGCACGGCGTCTTTGTCGTAGGCGTACTTGATGGCATCATGCAGGAACTGCGAGTCGGCATAATTGCCGAGGCTGAGATTGATGACTTTGGCCCCGTGATCCACCGCCCAGATAATGCCTTCGGCAACCGCATAGGTAGTGCCGGCTCCGGAGTTGTCAAGCACTTTAACAGGCATGATTTTGTTGTACCAGCTGATGCCCGCCACTCCTTCGGAATTATTGACCAGTGCCCCTATTATGCCGCAGACATGGGTGCCGTGGCCTACGTCATCATCCGGTTTGGCTCCGCTGGAAATGGCGTTATAGCCGGAGAGCAGCTGCCCGCGAAGATCGGGATGGTCGGCCTGGACACCGGTATCGACAACGGCGACGGTGACCTTGTTGCTGCCCTTGGACAAATTCCACCCCCGGCCGGTTTCGATCGCTGGCAGATTCCATTGATAGTCGGGGAACAGCAGATCATTCGGAGTAATAACAGAGGCTGTATTTTCATCTGTGGAATCATTGGTTAAGTACACATAGTGAGGCTCGGTGTACAGCGGATGCCATTTAGAGGCAAAGTATGTCTTGAGCTGAGAATAGCTCATATTGGCAGAACGAAAGATGTAAGCGTAACCCAGCTTGCGGGGGGCTCCGCAGCGGATGTCGGCAGCTATCTTTCTAAGTTGGTCTGACCCCGGATGGCCTTCCCTGAACCGGACGACGATTTCGTTCTCGTAAAAATGGCTCGCGTTCTCATTGTCATGCCCGGTTTTGACGGTTATGTCCCGCAGCGTGTCGGCATGAACGGACTCGACGCGGAATTTACCTTCCTTGGGGTAGGGAATGAGCCGTAAGTTTTTACGTTGATGCTCGGCCACCCGGCTGAGTACGGTCTGGTCGATCATGGCGAGAACGCCGACTTGTCCATCCCGGCTCCGCTGACCCATAATGAAATACTTGCGG
This sequence comes from Paenibacillus sophorae, assembly GCF_018966525.1. NCBI lineage: Bacteria > Bacillati > Bacillota > Bacilli > Caryophanales > Paenibacillaceae > Paenibacillus > Paenibacillus sophorae. The sequence goes on along the minus strand of NZ_CP076607.1, from coordinate 4,965,568 downwards.
GTACCGACGGCAAATGAGGGCGATTCGTAGGATTGATACTTTTTAACAGCCGATTTGGCGGCATTCAGATACTGACGAAGACGCTGCTGCTGCTCACGGGTGCCTTCCGGCGGAATGGATTTGAATGTCCTAATCTGCTCTGATGAGAAGTCGATCCACATGAGCATGGCTATATGCCCGTGGCTATGCTCCAGCTGCTGCGCATACAATGCAACATCACGCGGCGGCTTGCCTGCTGTTGCCGTAAGCATTGCGCGCAAATCCCGGCCCGCATCAACGCGGTTCAGCCTTTCCGTGGCGGTAACATCCTGGATCAGCGCCGTTTTTTTCATAGAATGCTCTTGTGTTGGACGCACGTATCCTGCCTGCCGCATGTTCTGCCCCGTTCCGGGACGCGAAGCCATGCTAACCACTAATGCGGAAGCGCAGACCGCGGTGAGCAGACCGGCGATGACAATATTTTTACGCGACATATTTCCCGCTCCTCCCTGACATTGTAATAAGGTTAGAATGGGAGGACGCAGCCTGATTTATACATGTGCAAAAGGGATACCGCCGAACCTGTTTTTGTGTTAGGATAGACATGAAAATGATTGAAATGCTAGGAATAATGTAACAGCAGGCAAGTTAAATTAAAGCCGAGGACCATAAGGGGGAGCAACCGCCATGTCAGCCAATATTCAGAATTTGTGCGAAACGACGAGAGAAAAACTTAAATATGCCATTGAGAAAATGGAGGCATTCCTGAATCACTACGCGTTGCCGCAGCTTGCGCCCGAACAGGACGAAGAAACGGCGCATTTTTATCAAGGATTTCTTTCCGACCTCCGTCACTTGCTGGTGTTCTCCGAAATGTCGTACGAGAAGCTGGGAGTTGCGCTCCGCCGCGCCACATTTAATGAGGATTTTGCGCAAAAAGCGCTTTATAATGTATACCACTTTGGTGTCAATAACTTCTTTTATCCGAAAAATGAAAGTTACTCGGAAGATGGCCGTTACGCTTACACGGGACAGGATGCCATCCGCTTCCGCAAAAAGCCGGTCCGTCCCGTCCGCGATATCGTGCTGGATATTACCAAGGTGTATGAGGAACTGCGCGATGATCTTACCTATTATGAGAACGATTATTTAACTGAACGACGTATGCAAAATCAAGTGTAATCACTAAAGTCTCCCTGCGCGGGGGGCTTTTTTTTATTCCCGAAGAGTCTTGTCATGCTGTATCCTTGGCTTCTATACTGTTTCGGTTTGATTCACATTCGGAACTTCCCGCGCTGCATAACAGCTCTGCCGGAAGGACATAATGAACCCGAGGTGATATCAAATGGCAAATGCCGCACAAACCGTAGTCAACTGCAGTGTGAGCAACTGTAATTATTGGGGTGAAAGCAACATCTGCCGCGCCGAGGAAATCATTATCGAAATCGACAAGCACTCGGGCAGCCGGATGAAAGAAGAATTCGCCGAAGAAATGACCTTCGCGAATCATCATGATGTTGCTGCAAATTCCTCTGCAACCTGTTGTCTTACCTTTAAGCCAAAAGCGTAGGAGGTACCTCATGGACAGTGGACACAAGGGTTCAGGATCGAACGGTTCCAAACGCAAAAAAGTCACGCTGCGTCCGCGCAGAGTCGATTACCCTCGGAAAGCGCCCGAGCACCGCGAGGAATACGCATCCGAGATCAGTCCGCTTCCGGTCCGTTCTACCTCTCCAGCCGATTCGGGGGAGCGGGTTGCGGACGGGGAAGGGGAGGCGAATAAGACTGCCGGCTATGCCGGACTTGTCTTGGGAATTGCTTCTCTGTTCATTTGGCCGGTTATTTTGGGACCGTCGGCGGCAGTATTGGGCTATTATGCTTATAATAAGGGCCGAAAAACAGCCGGAGGTTGGGCGATCGGTCTTGGTATTGTCGCGACATTGAGTTATTTCGTTATGATACCTTTCGCGCGGTAAAGATTTTAGTAGGGAACGGTTGGCAAAAAGGCTTTCGGACCTTGGAAAAGGGGCTGAAAGCCTTTTTTAAAACACGCAAAACATAAAATAAAGGAATATTTAACAAACTCAATCCAAAAGCCGATATAATTATTATAGTACTAGACTAAAGGAAGAGGGAATGCGGCAGCATGAATATTAATCCCGCCGTCGCCAGCCAGTCTGGCCAATTGAAATGGATTAACCTGAGAAGCTCCGCCGATGCAGGCATTTCGGCAAAAAATAATGAAAACGCAGCATCGGGAGCATCCCGTTTTGAAGCGGTTCTTGCAGAACAATCGTCATCTGCTGGCGATGTGCAGGCCCGGACTTCTACGTCCGAAGACGGGCTGCTATGGCAGAAAGTTGGCGCCGTGGGATCAGGCGCTATTTCCGGGGAAATAGCGGGAATGGATGCCCGGATTGACGGAGCTTCGGATACAGCGGCAAAGCCGACCGGCTATGAAGATCTTATTCAGGCGGCGTCGTCCAAATACGGGGTGCCTGCCGATCTGATAAAAGCGGTCATTGATACGGAATCCTCTTTCAATCCGAATGTTGTTTCCTCAGCGGGAGCCAAGGGACTGATGCAGCTAATGGATGGCACCGCCGAAGGTTTGGGGGTATCCGATCCGTTCGATCCGGCTCAAAGCATCGACGGAGGCGTCCGCTATTTGTCGTATCAACTGAATCGGTTTAACGGACAGGAGAAAATGGCTCTTGCCGCCTATAACGCTGGTCCGGGCCGCGTAATCAAGCTCGGAGTGAATACGGACGAAGAGCTGATGCAGCAATTGGACAAGCTGCCGGAAGAAACGCAGGCCTATATTGCCAAAATTGAACGCGCCCGCGCCAAATATGCGGTATAGCGTTATAATAGAAAGGGTCAAACTGGACAAACCGTTCGCGCCGTGTTTCGGCCACCGGGTTCTCGTTTGATCCTTTCACTTTATTGACAGCAAAGGAGTTTTGCCACATATGATTTATTGGGATTATGCCGCCGCCGCGCCGCCCTATGACGAGGTCGCGCGAACGGTGGAGCAGCTGATGAGGCTGCATTATGCGAATCCCTCTTCACTGCACCGCGCCGGGACCGAGGCTGCCGCTCTGATTGGACGCGCCCGGGAAGTAAGCGCCGCTGCGCTTGGCGTCCTTCCAGGGGAAATCAGATTCACCTCCGGGGCGACCGAAAGCAACAATCTGGCCATTAAAGGTGCCGCTTTGCAGTATGCAGGAAGAGGCCGCCATATCATAACGACGGAGATCGAGCATCCTTCCGTCTATGAGAGCTGCCTGCAGCTGCAAAAAATGGGCTGGGAAGTGACTTTCATCCGGCCTGATGCATACGGAATGGTGAACCCTTCAGAGGTTGCCGCCGCAGTGCGGCGTGATACGGTACTTGTAAGCGTAATGCACGTCAATAACGAAATCGGCTCGGTGCAGCCGCTGGCGGAGATCAGCCGCGCCGTCAAGTCGGCCAATCCCCGGACGTTGTTTCATGTGGACGGCGTTCAGGGGTTCGGCAAGCTCCCCGGAGGTCCCCTGGATTTCGGAGCGGACTTGTACAGCTTGTCTCCGCATAAAATCCGCGGTCCCCGTGGAAGCGGCCTGCTGTATGTCAAAGAAGGGGTTCAAATGTTCCCGCTGCTGAGCGGCGGCACTCATGAGGGTGGCATTCGTGCCGGAACGGAGAATCTGCCGGCGATCGTCGCCGGTGCCAAAGCGCTGCGGATGGCGGCTGAGCGGCGGGGAGAATTCGTCTCCCGCATAGTGCCACTCCGGAACAGGCTGCTGGCATTTTTGCGGGAAATACCCGAGTTCACCATAAACAGCAGAGAAGAGGGAGCGCCTCATATCGTGCATTTTTCTTATCCCGGCATGAAAGGCGAGGTTATGGCGCGCCAGCTCGAGCAGCTCGGCATGCTGGTATCCACCCGCTCTGCCTGTTCGTCACGGCTGGCCGAACCGAGCCGTGTGCTGCTCGCGATTGGCCGGGATGAAAGTGCGGCGGTAGGCGGCATTCGCATCAGCTTCGGGGATGAGCATACCGCAGGCGATGTCGCCGCGTTGGAACTGGCGCTGCTTAGCGCAATTAAAGCTTTGAAGATTGCTGAAGGAGGCATGCGGTAACATGAAACCGATAGAGCCCGCGCGTTTGGCGGGAAAAAGCATAGAATACGCCGACATGCTGCTGCTGCGTTTCGGAGAGTTTACGCTTAAAGGCAAGAACCGCACCCGTTTCGAGAAGACGATGCTGCGGCATGTCAGAGAAATAGTCAAGCCTTATCCGAAGGCAAGACTGCTCAAGGAATATGGACGAATATACGTGGAGCTGAATGGAGAACCAGCGGAGGAACTGCTGAAAGCACTCGTCAAAGTGTTCGGCATTTCATCCATCAGTCCGGTAAAGGCTGTCAGGCCAGTGCTCGAGGAGATCGTGGATGCAAGCCTTCGATTTATCGAAATGATCAATCCTGAACCGGGCACAACGTTCAAAGTGAATGCCCGGCGGGTATGGAAGGATTTCCCGCATGGCTCGCAGGAGATGAACCGTCTGGTGTCCGCTCCAGTGCTTAAAGCCTTTCAGGCGCTTTCCGTCGACGTCAGAACTCCGGAGCTCGAGCTGAGGGTGGAGATCCGGGAGCAGCAGGCTTATATTTTCTGCGAGAATATTCCCGCAGTTGGCGGATTTCCGCTCGGCACCAACGGCAAGGCCATGCTGCTTCTTTCAGGCGGGATCGACAGTCCTGTGGCAGCATGGTCTTCCATGCGGCGGGGGCTGGAAGTGGAATGCGTTCATTTCTTCAGCTATCCTTATACAAGCCGCGAAGCCCGGCAGAAGGTTGTCGATTTGTCCAGAGTGCTGTCGCGGTATGCGGGAAAGATTCGGCTGCATCTGGTACCGTTTACGGAAGTACAGACTTCGTTTGCCGGAATCGGCCAGGACAATTTAATGATTACACTGATGCGTAGGGCGATGCTGAGGATTGCGACCACGCTGGCAGAACGCGAGGGTGCGCTGGCGATAATCACCGGTGAAAGTCTCGGTCAAGTCGCAAGCCAGACACTGCCCAGCATGAACGTCATCGGACGTGCGACCGAGCTGCCGCTGCTGCGGCCGCTCGTCATGATGGACAAAGCCGAAATTGTCGATCTGGCGCAGCAAATCGGCACTTATGATTTATCCATTCTCCCTTATGAGGACTGTTGCACGCTGTTCCTGCCGAAGTCGCCCACAACCAATCCGAATCTCAATATAGTCGAGAAAGTCGAGGCGACGCTGCCCGGCTATGGAGATCGGCTTGCCGAGGCTGCTGCGGCGGCTATTACGGTTGAAGTCACTCCGCATGGAGACGAGCGTCCTGCCGATGAAGCCGATTTAATCCTAACGGTCAAGGAAGATTGGTTCTAATCCTTCACGTGAAACTGGGACAGGAAGCATAGCTTGCCTTAGCCGAGCATACAAGTAGTTACATAGCCGGTTCGGGAGGAATGTGCGATGGAATCGATATGGCTGCTTGGGGAAATATTAATGGTGAATTTAGTGCTCAGCGGGGATAATGCCGTAGTTATCGCAATGGCGAGCAAAAATCTGCCGGACAGACACCGGAAAAAGGCCGTATGGTGGGGGGCGGCGGGTGCTGTACTTCTGCGCTGCATACTGACGCTGGCGGCGGTGCTGCTGCTGAAAATCCCTTATATTCAGGCTGGCGGCGGGCTCATGTTGCTCTGGATAGCGTTCAAGCTGCTGATGGAGGAGGAAGACCATATCCGTGTGAGCGAAGGCTCGACCGTGTGGAAGGCGATAAGGACCATTTTGGCCGCAGATTTTATTATGAGTCTGGACAACGTCCTTGCAATTGCCGGACTGGCGAAGGGCGATCTGGCCCTCATTGTCATCGGGATTGCGCTCAGCATTCCGGTCGTTGTATGGGGCAGCGGCATTATCACCGGGTGGCTGCATCGCTTTCCGATACTTATCTATCTCGGCGCCTATATTCTGGCCTACACCGCCGGGGAGATGCTGCTTCAGGATGCCAAGCTGGGCGCGATGCTGTCTTTCCTGCTGCCAACTCTGCACTCTTTACTGCCGGTCGCGCTGGGCGTTGCCGTCGTGGCGGCGGGCGGCATCAAGCGGCATACCCCAAGAACGGGGTAGAGAAGGGGAAAATAAGCTGCGCCGCTTCTGGATTTTCCTTCAAATTTTAGAGATTCATCGCAGTTTCCGTCCTTAGCGCAGCCTTGCTCTCCCAAAGGCTTTCTGTGCAGACCTCAAAGAAAAGGCCCCATCCTGCGGGGCCTTTTCTTTGAAATATAAGAATCTATAAGTTTTGCACTTAAAGATGGTCTTATATTTCTACGAGAAACGGATGCCCTCCTCCTGCGAGGACGGCGCAGCCGTTTCTTCTTGAAATATAAGACTTTATAAGCTACGCGCCTATCGTTTGGTCTTATATTTTACGAGAAACGTACCTGCGTCTTAAAAAGACGCCGTCTGCCGTTTCTTCTTGGCTTTACAGTGGCGAATGATGGTGTTTTTTGCGGTATTCGGATAAAATAAAGAAGAATCCTGAAGCGTCGGACAGCCGATGCGGAGCGGAAGAGATGCGAGTTGAAGGGATGGGTGGTATGATGTCCTCCAAAAACGATATAAAGCTGGGTCTGTTCGTCGTATGCGCCGGGCTCGTTATTTTACTGGGAAAATTAGGGGTGTTCGGGTTTTTAGGACGGGCGCTGTGGCCGCTGCTTCTGCTGCTGCCGGGATTATTCCTGCATGTTCTCGTCTTCGGGCGGCGGTTTACGCCTGCAGCGCTTATACCCGCCGGTATTCTCACCGTATACGGCTTGCTGTTTGGCCTGTGCAATACGTGGGGCTGGGGACTGATGGCTTATCTCTGGCCTGTGCTGCCGCTGGGTGTGGCGGTCGGCCTTTACGAGTATTCGCTTTTCGTATCTCCGCGGAGCGGCGGACTAACCGCAGGAGCCATAGTTCTTGGCGTTCTCAGTGTCGCGCTGATGTTCTTAAGCATCTTAGGCTCCGGAGTTATGTATATTATCGGAGCGGTTCTCGTTCTGGCGGGAATTTGGCTGATCGCAGGACGGAGCGGTGGGCGAAACAAGTGGAACAGGGGCTGGTAAGCTTATTCAGTCTCAAAATTGTTTTTTCATGAAAATACTTGCTTTTCACAGTGCTTTCACGATACAATTAAAAATAATGTTGAAGCGTCGGGTTTTGCGTCCGGCGCTTCTTTTATGAAGCCTTCGGTTCCTGCTGCAATTTCAATTGATTTTATTTGATAAATGAAAGGATTTGGATACAAATCATGCATTCAAGAGAACAAATTCGCAACATTGCGATTATCGCCCACGTTGACCATGGCAAAACGACGCTAGTCGACCAATTGCTGCAGCAGTCGGGAATTTTCCGTGAGCACGAGACGGTACAGGAGCGCGCCATGGATTCCAACGATCTGGAACGGGAACGCGGCATTACGATTCTGGCAAAGAACACAGCCATTACCTATAAAGATTTCCTGATCAACATTGTAGATACTCCCGGACACGCCGATTTCGGCGGAGAAGTGGAACGGATTATGAAGATGGTTGACGGCGTACTGCTCGTCGTCGACGCGTATGAGGGCTGCATGCCGCAGACGAAATTCGTGCTGCGCAAGGCGCTTGAACAGAACCTGACCCCGATTGTGGTCGTCAACAAGATTGACCGTCCGGCAGCCCGTCCGGCGGAAGTCATCGACGAAGTGCTGGACTTGTTCATTGAGCTCGAAGCCAGCGACGATCAGCTTGAATTCCCGGTCGTATACGCCTCCGCGCTGAACGGAACATCCAGCCTTGATCCGGAGAAACAGGACGACAATATGCTTGCCCTGTATGAAACGATCATCGAGCATATCCCTTCTCCGACGGAGAGCGTGGAAGAACCGCTGCAGTTCCTTGTTACCCTGATGGACTATAACGAGTATCTGGGCCGTATCGCCATCGGCCGTGTCAACCGCGGCATTATCCGTCAAGGCCAGGCGGTAACGGTTATCCAGCGTGACGGCAAGCACAAGTCGGCGCGCATCGAGAAGCTGTTCGGTTTCCAAGGCCTGAAGCGCGTGGAGACCGAGGAAGCCGGCGCGGGCGACATCGTGGCGCTCGCCGGCATCAAGGACATCAACATCGGCGAGACGATTGCCGATCCTGCGAATCCTGAAGCGCTGCCTGTTCTGAAGATCGACGAGCCGACGATGCAGATGACCTTCCTGGTCAACAATTCTCCGTTCGCCGGTAAGGAAGGCAAATGGGTAACTTCCCGCAAACTGCGCGAGCGTCTGTTCAAAGAGCTTGAGACGGACGTTTCCCTGCGCGTAGATGAAACCGACAGTCCGGACGCCTTTATCGTATCCGGCCGCGGCGAGCTGCATCTCGGTATTCTGATCGAGAATATGCGCCGCGAAGGATACGAAATGCAGGTTTCCAAGCCTGAGGTTATCGTCAAGGAAATCGACGGCGCCAAAATGGAGCCGCTCGAGCGACTTCTCATTGACGTGCCGGAAGACAGCATGGGCTCCGTTATGGAGAGTCTGGGCACCCGTAAGGCCGAAATGGTTAATATGATCAACAACGGCAACGGCCAGGTCCGTCTGGAATTCCTGATTCCGGCGCGCGGCCTGATCGGCTACAACACGCATTTCCTGACACTGACGCGCGGCTACGGCGTTATGAACCATGCGTTCGACAGCTACGCACCGCTGATCGGCGGCCAGGTGGGCGGGCGCCACCAAGGCGTGCTCGTCTCGACTGAGACCGGAACTTCCACCTTCTACGGCATGATGGGCGTGGAAGACCGCGGTACGCTGTTCCTGGAGCCGGGCACCGACATTTACGAAGGGATGATCGTGGGCGAGCATACGCGCGACAACGATATCGTCGTGAATATCTGCAAGGAAAAAGCATTGACCAACGTTCGTTCCGCGACGAAGGACGAAACTGTCAAGCTCAAGACTCCGCTCCTGTTCTCGCTGGAGCAGGCGCTTGAATATTTGAACGATGACGAATATTGCGAAATTACGCCGAAATCCGTTCGCCTGCGCAAGAAAATTCTGAACAAGAGCGAACGCGAGCGTGCGGAGAAGCATCGTAAAATGGCCGAAGCCAATATGTAATCAAAGGCACTCTCAGATAAAAGAATCAGCCGCCGGAATCTTATTTCGGCGGCTGATTTACGTTTTCCGGACATATGCGATACAGGCGGAATAACATTTTGCCGATAAAGATGAATAAGGGGAAATCATGCGGCGAATCGGAAGTTTTAAGGTGGTTAAGCCTCTTTCGATGATATAATGGATGTAGTATCCATAACCCGGAAGGAGTGACGACCCTTGCAAATTTGGTTTGCCGCGCACCCTTTGATTGCCTATGTCATTATCTTTGTTCTGCTTACTTACGTGTACAACCGGGTATTTCGGGTGAATCAGAAACTGCCCCTGCTGAAGGAAGTTGTGCTCTATGCGATGATGGCCCTCGGTTCGGGTATCCTGCTTATTTTTCAGCATGATAAGCTGCCGATCATTCAGTGTCTGCTCGTCGCCGTCGGCTTGATGCTGCTCGTCCGGGTCCGTTATTTCGTCGAGGCAAGGCAGAAGCGCAAGGCGGCGGCCGAATCTGCAAAGAGGCAGTAGAACGCAACCTTTAAGTGATAAAAACGTCTATTATGTATATTGGTATTCACTAATTCTCAAAAAAGAAAAGGACTTAAATTCATTATGAGTACTAAGAATGGCAGTTTGCCTCCAAGATCCAGAGATCAGCGGAGCGGTGTCAGCAGGCACACAGGGCCGTCTTCCAAACCTGCGGTCCGCAAAAAGAAAAAGAAACCGGGCTTTTTGGCCAGGCTTGGAAGAATGCTGCTGATTCTCTTGTTGCTGTCGGCGCTCGTCGTGGTCGGCTACTTCTTGTATTTGTACTACAAGCTGGACAGCGGTGTGCTGGATACGGGTGTCGACAAACCGGTAGCCGCTGCAAACTCGGCCAAAGTCAAGCCTCTGACGGTGCTGCTGCTCGGTACGGATTACCGGCCGAAGCATAAATCGTATCTGACGGATGTCATTATGGTTGTTGCGCTCAATCCCCAAACGGAATCGGCAACCATCGTGTCGCTTCCCCGTGATACCTATATGGAGCTGGACGGCTACAAGAGGACGAAAATCAATGAGTATTACACCCGCTTCAAGAACAAGGAAGACACCTCCGGCATCTCAGCGGAGGATGAAATGAAGACGATGATGGGCAAATATCTGGGAGTTAACATCGACTACGTAACTGTGCTTAATTTTCAAGGCTTCCGTGAGGCAGTAGACGAGCTTGGCGGCGTGAAGGTCGATATCAGCGAGGATATGTGCTATACGGACAGTGTGGACGGCACCGACATCAATCTGAAAAAGGGTCCGGCCAAATTGGATGGCGACGAAGCGCTTGATTATGTCCGCTACCGCAAATCCAACTGTAAACCGAAGACGAACGCCTCCGATGATTTCGACCGCAACCGGCGCCAAAGCGAGGTGCTGCATTCGCTCATGGATCAGGTGCAGTCGCTGGGGGGAGCTGTAAAAATCGGCGGAGTGCTGGATGCGATCAACGATAATATGGAGACCGACATCGAGAAGGATCAGATTAAGAATATGATCGCGGCGTATTGGAAAATGTCCAAGGATAACGTGGAGTTTAAGCCGGTAACCGGCACCTGGCGCAGCCCTTATGTATATATTAACGAAGAAGCTCTTGACGCTGCGAAGCAGAGCCTAAAGGACCGACTGGGAGGAGCCGCCCCGGCGGCGTCCGCAGCTCCATAGATGCGCGGCGGCATCCAACAAGCCCCGACTTTCCCAAATTGAATGCAAGTTTGGGCATATGTTATAATATAATTAATTAAGTTCTAACATGCTGCACAAGGGGGCCTGTCAACATGTCCGAATCCGCTGCCCAGCTTACCGAATCCCTGCTGAAGTTGCTGCAGAACGAAACATTTGTGCTGCTTAATACCGTTGATGCGGAAAGCGGCGGCCCTACGTCCACGGTTATTTCTTGGGTCTATGCAGTAGATTCTTCCACGCTCAGACTGGCGATTGATCACCGTTCGAGGCTGGTCAGAAACATGAAGGAGAATCCCCTGGTAACCCTGACCGTCTTTGGGGAAGGAACGGTTCATGCCATTAATGGCAGTTCCGTCGTTAAGGTTGATCCGCTTCCAGATGTTCCGTTCGAGATGTGCTGCTTCGATGTGCAAATTTTGGCGGTGCGAAATGCACTTTTTTATGGCGCACAGTTGGAATCTGCCCCAAAATATGCCAAAGCATACGATCAGCGTGCGGCGGAGAAGCTGGATGGACAAGTATTTGCCGCAATGCAAAAAGCCTAGTGAGAGTTCACTGGGCTTTTTTTGACCTTTGGACCATTGAATCTGTGCGCAAGACTGCCGATATAAAGGTTATTGCTGGCCTCGAGGTGTCGTATCTTCGGGAGCCTGCGGAATGATCCGCCCGATGATATCGGCCATTTCGGCGGCAAAGCCGGAGACAGGGCGGCCTTGGCGGAAGTGACGGCTCAGCTCGGCAATCCGTGAAGACATGTCGATATCCGCGGTCACGAGCGCGTTAATGCCTCTGTGGTCTTTGCGAAAAGCCTCGGCGACCGAGTATTTGACTGTTCCCACTCTGGAGCGGCTGAGCGACCCGTCCACGTCGATGCCGACAACCGCGGTGTTGCCCATTACGACACAGTGCGCTCCATTGACGCCAGGCACTCTTTTGGCCAGCTGTTCCAGATGGTCTTTTAGCTCAGTGTCTCTTGGGGAGACAACGGCCGTTCCTTCATCGGCCAGCGGTCTTACCCCGCGATCCCCGTTATTCGCGCCATGCACTGCCGATTGTTTATCCTGAGGAGAGGGTGATGACTCTTTTTTAACCATACCGCAGCTTGTCAGCAGCAGTAGAAGGACCAGCAACAGACAAATTGATTTTCTCATAGATGCTTGCTCCTTTCGTCCAAGATGAACTCTGGTTTTATCTTTGCCAGCGGCGAAAAGAGTTATGTATCTTTAAGACAAACCAGGCGCTGTGGAGGGGATAACATGAAAAAGATCTTTGTACTGGATACCAATGTACTGCTTCACGACCCCAATTCGATTTTTTCGTTTAAAGAGAATGAAGTAATCATTCCTGCCGTGGTGCTGGAAGAGATCGATAATAAGAAACGGAACGCCGATGAAATCGGACGCAATGCCCGTACGGTGTCCCGCCTGCTTGATGGACTTCGCGAGCGGGGTCATCTGCACAGCGGCGTGGAGCTTGAGCACGGGGGCAAGTTGAAGGTCGAACTGAATCACCGCAGCTTCATCAAGGTGCAGGAGATGTTCGGCGAGGTATCCACTGACAATCGGATTTTGGCTGTGGCGCTTAATTATTTGCAAGAGGAGAACGAGAAGGCCGATCCCCGGCCCGTCGTGCTCGTAAGCAAAGATGTTCTGGTCCGCATCAAGGCCGATGTGCTCGGCATTACGCCGGAGGACTATTTATCCGACCGCACAGGCGACTTAAATGAACTGTACGCCGGGTACCAGACACTGCCTGTTCATCCGGCGCTGATTGACGAGTATTACAGCAACCGCTCCCTTTCCGTCAAGCAGCTGCAGTTGTCCTATCCGCTGTATCCCCATGAATTCATTATCCTGAAGGATGAGATCGGCAGCGGCAAATCGGCACTGCTCAAGGTAAGCGGCGACGCCAGTCGTCTGGAGCCGCTCTATCTCGGCAACGATCCCGTATGGGGAATCAGCGCCCGCAATGCGCAGCAGCGGATGGCACTCGAACTGCTGCTTAACGAAGAAATTCCGCTTGTCACCATCACCGGCAAAGCGGGGACGGGCAAGACGCTCATGGCTCTTGCTGCCGGACTGTTCAAGGTTGAGGATGAGCATAAATACAAGAAGCTCCTGATCGCCCGGCCTGTCGTTCCGATGGGCAAGGATATCGGTTATCTGCCTGGTGAAAAAGACGAAAAGCTCCGTCCGTGGATGCAGCCGATATACGATAATTTGGAGTTCCTGTTCGACACGAAGAAAGCCGGCGACATCGACAAAATTCTGATGGGTCTCGGCAGCATTCAGGTTGAGGCGCTGACCTATATTCGCGGCCGCTCCATTCCGGGACAATTCATCATCATCGACGAAGCGCAAAATCTGTCGCGCCACGAAGTAAAGACGATCGTCTCCAGAGCGGGCGAGGGCAGCAAGGTCATATTAATGGGTGACCCTGAGCAGATCGACCACCCTTATCTCGATGCCGCAAGCAATGGGCTCAGCTATATTGTGGAAAAGTTCAAACAACAGGGGATCAGCGGTCACATTACGCTCGAAAAAGGTGAACGTTCCCGCCTGGCTCAACTGGCGGCTGATTTGCTGTAGAAACGTTCCTATCAAAATTACACGCAGGGGCCGGGAGGAAACTTCCGGCCCCTGCTGTGTGCAGAATACAAAGAAAGCGTTATCATCAGTGGGCAGACAAATGCGCCGCAGACTGGTAAAATAGGGAGATGGCCCCGAAACGGACAAGGAGGAGAAAATGCTGAAACGCAAAAATTACTGGCTGCTGTTTGCTATTTTGCTGCTGTCGCTGACGAGCTTATCTCCCAGTATGGACCTGAACCAAACGGATGACCCTCCTCTCATGAACGAGTATCAATCGCAATCGCAGAGCTCCTCTCTCCGGCAAAAGGGCGAGCCGGCACATCTTCGGATATCGGTGTCGCTGAGCTATAAGGAGTTCCGTGAACTGCAAAATATAAGCAGCAATTTCGAATTATCCAGCGGAGTGACGGTAGAGCTGAACAATCTTGGAGAAGCAGCCGGAGACGACGCTTTGATGAATGAGCTGACGATCGGGAACAGCCCCGATATTGTGATGACAGAAGCACATCATATCAGGGAACTTGCGCAGCAGGGATATTTGCTGCCCGTTGACGTATACCGGAGCTCGCCCGGGGGTACGCCGCTAACCCCGCTGCTGCCGCTGCTGCAATGGAACGGCTATGCCTGGGGCATGCCGCTGGATGTTGATCCATATATCTTTGTCTATTCGCCAAAGGTGATGAAGGAGCTCGGAGCTGAGGCGCTGCCGAGAACTCTTGACCAGTGGACCCGGCTGCTTGAACAAAGCCTCAAGAAGCCGGGTACATACGTGCTGGCAATGGATGCGGGCAGCCCTTACGGTGTGTCCGCCTTTCTGGAAAGCGTGGGCAGCTCCCAGTTTCCGGGGAGCCGAGAGGCGCTTGACTGGATCGGGCAGGCGCGCAGCTCCATCTATCTGACGGACGGACAGGACAATGGAGTCTGGAATATGCTTCGGGAGGGGAAGATCGCCGCAGCCGTGCTTCCGCTTTCCGAATGGCAGGAGAGCAGAGGAGGCGATCTGGTAGCGGAGGCGCCATGGATGGGAGACCCGGCCGGAGAGGAGATGCTGTACTGCCGCAGCTTCGCCCTCTCGGCGCAGACCCGAAGCCCGGAGGCGGCGGCCGACTGGCTGTCGTATATAACATCGGCGAGATCGCAGCTGGATTGGCTGGCGAGCACCGGGCGGCTGCCGGCGGCGGAAGAACTGTACCGGGGCGGGCTGCCGGGCGGAGATAGTCTTCCCTTTGACACCGTAAGCCTGCTGACGGGTGGAGGCGGCCTAGCCGGAGAGCCTCAGGCCGGCTGGAGCGAAATAACGTCAGCGGCGGGTTTGCTGCTGACCGGCAAGCTGGATGCGGCGGGATATATCGAAGCGCTCTCGAATTCCCCTGAGGGAGAGGAGAATGGGCCCTGAATGGGCGTATTAACCTTAGAACGACAGCGTAAGCTTCACATGAAGCACGCCATCCTTGCTGTCCACTTCAGAGGCATGAAGGAAAGAGACGATCTTAGACGGATAGAAGCCAAGGTCAAACTCCTCTTCCAGTGATTTGCGCGTCGTATCGGGCAGTTCAAGGCTATTGAAGATGATGCTGTCCACATGAAACATCAGCCCGTTCATTGGCTCTTCCTGTATGGTGTAATGCCCCTGCAGACGAAGAGACAAGTCCCCGCTCTTGCCGGAGGCGATAACCGAACCGTTCTCGAACGTAAAAGCAAAATTGTCGAACAGCTTGTTCTCGGAATGCAAAAATTCGTTCAAATCCGCTTCTTTCAAATTCAATTCGTAAGTCATCCCCCGGCGCGTCAGAACGCCGTCACGGCTCTCGACGAACTGCGGCAGATGATTCATCGCCGCGGACAGCGCCTTAAAATAAGTCTTGACTTCATGGATTCCGATATTTTGCCAATACGCTGTAAATTCTTCCAGAAGGGCCGCCATGCTCTCCGGATTTCCGCTGCTCTGAATGGTGCCATCAATATCCTTATGCAAAGCTTCAACCCGCTGCTTCTGTTCCTCCAAAGCGCTTCTCAGTTCCGCCAACTCCAGCGAAGAGCGTTCCGCCGCAGCCAGCGTGGTCCGCAGATCTTTATACTCTTTCTCATACTCCGCCAGTATTTCCTTGTCATGACCCATTATCATTTCATAGTAATCGAGCATAATGAACCATTTGCTAAGAGTCTTTGCGGACAGCAGGGCGGTCAGCAGCGGGTCCCTATCCCCTGTATAGTAAGCGCGCACAACGGCGCCGGCCCGTTTTTCTTTTTCCGAGATATCGGACTTTTTCTTGGCGGCCTGACTGCTCAATGCGGCTGTCTTTTGTTCAAGTGCGTGCTGCTCGGCGCCGATGCGTTCAATTTCCTTTTCGATTTCAGCCGCGGACAGCGTTTGCTGCATCAGCCTGCGGGCTTCTTCATTATCCGGAAAAGACGGCATGGAAGAGGGACGGGATGCGGAAGGAGCGGCGGCTAATGTACTTTGTTCCGGATTGGCGGACGAATAAGGCGCTGTCGGAATCAGCAGCAGCAAGCAGCAGAGCAGTATGAACAGGAAAGCAGCCAGTCGTTTGCGGAAGAGCACCGCCCTCACCTCCTTGGAAGACTTAGCTTATGCTAGGTATGATATGTTCGATCCTGTAAAAATATCATACCCCTTTTCAGGCCGGCAGCCTATAACAAGGCACACAAAATAACCCCACAGCGCGTGGGGCTTTGATTTCGATGTTGCTCAAAGGCTTTATCCAGGGCTCACAAGGGAAGGCCCATCTCGAAGATTGTCCAGTAGCTGAATCCTGTAAAAGTGACGATCATATAGCCCCAGAACAGGAGGATATAGGTTTTTTCGGTGAACTTCATATATCCCATGATCACGAAAAATGCGGTCTGTAAAAAGAACAGCAGGGCCATTTCGACCATATCTCCAGCAAAAGCCATCAGACCGATGGTCAGCGTGAAAAATCCCAGTACCCGAAACATCCGAGCCACTTTACCATCCCCCTTCTTAGGTTGGAACGAACGGATAAACCTATATTTATTATACCTGGTGAACAAAATAGTGTAAACGAATACAATGGAAAAATAGGGTGATTTCCCAGGGAATATGATCTATATGATTGACGGTGGGGAAAAATGCTGAAAGTGCTATTTTCACGAACTGCGTATGAGTGGAAGTCAAAATGGAAATACAAAAGAGTATCAAATAGATTCTATGAACTCTATGAGAGGCATAGGAATGGAGTAAGCAGCTTTTATCCCCATTCACTTGCTGGCGGGACCGCCGGTTATGAAGATGGTTATTTCAAGATGTTACTAGGAGGTTTGGCTTTATGACAGCCATTAGACAGGATGCCTGGAGTGAGGAAGACGATCTCATTTTGGCGGAGGTTACATTGCGCCATATCCGGGAAGGCAGTACACAGCTTGCCGCATTTGAAGAAGTGGGCGAAAGAATCGGCAGGACATCGGCGGCCTGCGGATTTCGCTGGAACAGCAGTGTGCGCAAAAGTTACGAGGAAGCGATTTCTATTGCGAAAGGCCAGCGCCAGAAAAGGAGCTATCTGAAAAAACAAACCTCGTCCAGAGGCGCGCAGGTAGCCGGCTTCATTATCGGTGACGGTGATGAGGTTTACGGAAGTGAAGGAGCCGAGAACTCCTTGTCCATCGACGCCGTTATCCGGTTTCTAAGACAGTGGAAGGGCACTTATCAGGAGGCGGGCCGTCAGCTAAAAATGCTGGAAAGGGATCTTCGCGATAAGGAGGAGGAGCTGTCCGAACTTCGAGCCGAGAATGAGAGATTGTCCAAAGAAGTGAATACAGCCCAAAGCGATTATCGTGTGGTTAACGACGACTACAAGGCGCTCATTCAGATCATGGACCGCGCCCGCAGGCTCGCATTCTTAAGCGAAGAGGAAGAAGAGATCAAGAACCGTTTCAAGATGGACGCTAACGGCAACCTGGAACGAATCGAATGAAGGAGAGTAATACTTACGAAATCCCGTCTGCGGCTTTAAGAGATGCCGCGTTGGCGGGATTTTCCTTTTGTCCGCCGTCCGATATACTAGACAAGTAACCCCACAAAATGGGGCCGTGGTTTCAAAGCTTACTCAGATGCTTTTGTAATAGACTCCGGAAACTTATAATTAAATGATGGATGGACGGTGGATAGAGCTTTGAGAATCGATATTATTGGCGCGGGCTCGCTCGGACTTCTGCTGGCGGGAAAGCTGATCTTCGCCGGAAGCAGAGTCCGGCTGTGGTGCAGAAGCGAAGAACAGTGTGCGGCGCTTTCGGAAGACGGCATTACGGTAAGCTATGAAGACGGACGGGAGCCGATTCTGGTCCCAGGCAGCGAGATTGAAGCACTGCCTATGAGCGAGTTCTCCCGGCTCTATCCGGAGAAGCCCGGAGACTGGCTTGTGCTAACGGTCAAACAAGGGCCGCTGCACAAGATGCTGCCGGAACTCCTTGCTCCGCTTCGGCAAAGTGAACTGAATCTTCTGTGCCTTCAGAACGGCTGGGGACATATGGAACTGCTTCGGGAGCTGCTGCCCGCGGCCCATCTGTATGCCGCCGTAACGACGGAGGGAGCCAAGCGGGAGTCTCAAGTCCGTGTCGTTCACGCCGGGACGGGGCAGACTGTCATCGGTTTGTGGGGGGAGAGCGGGACCGTGCAGAATAATATTGCAGCTTCATTGGCGAAGGCGCTGGTGTTAGCAGGATTTCCCGTAACTTTGTCGAATCAAGTGGATACCGCGATTTTCCGGAAGCTTCTGATTAATGCCGTAATTAATCCGCTGACCGCCGTATGGCGTATTCCGAACGGCGAACTGCTCTCCTCGGATCTGCGCCTGAGTATGATGAGAGAGCTTTATGAGGAAGCGGTTTCCGTCTATGATGCCTGCGGAATTGCCTGCGAATTCAGCTTATGGGATGACATCCTGGAGGTATGCCGCGCGACATCCGGCAATCTGTCCTCCATGCTGGCAGACGTTTTGGCCTCTAGGGAGACGGAAATCGGCTGGATTAACGGCAGTCTTGTGGAGTTGGCGAAACAATCGGGCATAGATGTTCCCGCGCACCGATGGATCATCAGGATGGTGGAGGGCATGATTGTAAAGGAGAGGTGAAGCCGCTTGGAATGGCTCCGCAATTCGCTGATCGTATTAAGCATATTGCCTGTGCTGCCTTTTTTGCTCGTCTATTTTATCTCTGTTGCTATGGGGCGGGACAAGAAGCCGGCTCTTCAGCTGGCTATGGATGTGACGACTGTTTTTCTGCTGTTCTCCGTATCCGCGCTGTTCAATATCATTTTTCATTCGGGCTTCGGATTCTATCTGATTCTGCTGCTTGTGCTGATTGCGGCCGGATTGATCGGCGGTGCACAGAATCGTCTGAAGGGAAAGGTGGATGGGAAAAGATTGCTGAGGGCGGTCTGGAGGCTTGGCTTTTTATTCATGGGGACAGGCTATGTGCTGTTCATGGTTGTCGGAATGATCAAATATATCTTGCAGGTAATGTCATAAAATCTAACATGAATAGAATAAGATTGTCACATAATTTTTAAAAAAATGAAAAAAGTTTATTTACGAGTACATTCCTCTGGATTTTTTTGACCACTGGTTGTATAATCATAAACCATATACCACATTCTATTTAGGGGGAACTGCTAGATGAAGAAGAGCAAAAGTCTTTTACTCCTGTTCGCACTCGTTCTTGTTATCGGAACTGTGCTTGCAGGATGCGGCGGTGGCAATAATGCTGCCACGAACACTGGCAACGCCGAAGGCAACACGCCGGCCGCAACTGATGGAAGCGCATCGGGCGAGAAGCTTGCCGCTGATCAAACGCTTAAAATTAACCTGAGTGCCGAACCTCCGACATTCGATCCGGCTCTTGCGCAAGACAGCCAGGCTAACACGGTCCTGAAGACCATGTACGAAGGTCTGACTCGCATGAATGACGAAACTGGACAAGCCGAGCAGGGCATCGCCGAGAAATGGGATGTATCCGCTGACGGTTTAGTATATACGTTCCATCTGCGCGACGCTAAATGGAGCAATGGCGACCCTGTAACTTCCGGCGACTTCGTTCGCGCTTGGAAACGGGTCCTTGATCCAGCCGCTGCAGAGGCAGCACCTTATGCATACCAATTGTACTACCTGAAGAACGCGCAAGAATATTATGACAAGAAAATTACCGACTTCAACCAAGTTGGCGTCAAAGCAGTTGACGACAAGACGCTGGAAGTAACACTGGCAGCACCTACTCCTTACTTCCTTGGACTTCTGTCCTTCTATACTTACTATCCGGTTCACAAATCGGTTGAAGGCAATGCAAAATGGGCAACTAACAAAGACACAATGGTTGTTAACGGTCCTTTCACCCTGACCGAGTGGACGACTGGACAAACTCTGCAAGTAACGAAGAACGAAAACTACTGGGATAAAGATTCCATTAAACTTAGCAAAATCGACTTCTCGCTCGTGAACAGCAGCGCTACCGAGCTTTCCGCTTACGAGAGCGGCCAGCTTGACTATGCAGGCGCTCCTAACGGTGAAATTCCTACCGAGCAGCTTCCGATTGTACAGCAAAAATATCCGGATGAGTTCCAGAGAAAAGGTATTGCAAGTGTGTACTATTACGAGTTCAACGTAACCGAGAAGCCTTTTAACAACGTTAAAATCCGTAAAGCTCTTGCGATGACGATCGACCGTCAAATCCTGATTGATAAGGTTACGCTGGGCGGACAGCTGCCGGCATTCGGCTACGTTCCTCCGGGCATTGCCGGCGCTGACGGCGAATACCGTACGGCTATTAAAGATAGCTACTTTACTGAAGATGATGCACAAGCTAAGACATTGCTGGCTGAAGGTCTACAAGAAGAAGGCCTGACTAAATTGCCTGCTTTCACTTTGTCGTACAACACGAGTGAAGGCCACAAGAAGATTGCCCTGGCAATTGCTGATATGTGGAAGAACGCTCTGGGCATTGACGTGAAGCTGGAAAACCAAGAATGGGCCACATTTATCGAAAACCGTCAACATCAGAACTTCCAAGTTGCCCGCGCAGGCTGGACAGCGGACTACAATGATCCGATGACCTTCCTCGACATGTGGGTAACCAAAGGCGGCAACAATGACACCGGATATGCCAACCCTGAATACGACAAGCTGATTGCCGACGCGAAAGCAACGGACGATTTGGCAGTTCGTCAAGAGAAATTTGCTGCTGCTGAGAAAATGATCATTCAGGACGACATGATCCTGATTCCGATTTACTACTACACTAACAACACGCTGATTAAGCCTTACCTAAAAGGCATTACACATGACTTCAGCGGAGCTGTTGACCTGACTCACGCTTACCTGCTCGAGCACTAAGATTGAAGAATTGCTTTAAGCTTCAGTAAGTATATTTAATTGAATGATTAAATATCTGGAGTAGATCATGCACTTCGGGATATATATGTGGAATTCCATATATATCCCTTTTTTTTTGAAATATAAGCCTTATCTGTTGCGTACTTATCCTTTGCCTTATATTTTTACGAGAAACGGATGCCGTCCCTGTCAGGACGGTACAGCCGTTTCTTCTTACATGTTTATCATTTGTAAAAATTATGTATAAATTACAAAATATAGAATCGTGGACAATTGGTCAATAATTGCATAAAATCATATTATGTTGTGAAAAAAATGTCGAAGGAGGTGTTGACGGGCATGGTACGCTATGTTGCCAATAAGTTTTTTTATATGCTGGTTTCCCTGTTTGTGCTGATCTCAGCAACTTTTTTTCTGATGAAGGCCATTCCGGGTGATCCGTTCACATCCGAGAAGAAAATACCTGATGAAATCCGCCAGCGGCTGTATGAACAGTACGGTCTGGACAAGCCCGTCTCCCAGCAGTATCTCAAATATTTGGGTAATATTGTGCAAGGTGATTTTGGGGTTTCCATGAAACGCTTGAATCAGGATGTATCGCATATTATTAGCCAGACGTTCTCCGCTTCACTGAAGCTGGGCCTTGTCGCCATTATCGTATCGATTATTGTCGGCATTCTGCTTGGGATGCTGGCAGCACTGTACCACCGCAAATTCATCGATACCGCGGCAATGGTGGTGGCGGTACTCGGAATAGCAGTACCAAGCTTTGTGCTTGCTACGGTACTGCAGTATATTTTTGCTTCGAAGCTAGGTTGGGTTGATGTCATGGGCTTCAATGATCCTTTGGACTATGTGCTTCCGGTGGCCGCATTGTCGGCGCAGCCGATTGCGTTTATCGCCAGGCTGACCCGCTCCAGTATGCTTGAAGTGCTGCATGCGGATTATATCAAGACGGCGAAGGCCAAGGGTCTTAGCTGGATCGTTATTCTCTTCCGCCACGTGCTGCGCAACGGCATTATGCCGGTTGTAACATATATTGGTCCGATGACGGCCAATATCGTTACCGGCTCTGTCGTAATCGAACAGATTTTTGGTATCGGAGGCATCGGCAAGCAGTTCGTCGAAGCGATAAGCGTACGCGATTATCCGATTATTATGGGAATTACGATTTTCTACGGTATTTTGCTAATGGTGGCGCGCTTTGTTACGGATGTCGCTTATGTGTTAGTGGATCCGCGCATCAAACTGACCGGGGGAAAGGAGGGCTAAAGAGTGGCATCTGAACAACATACGGTTTCATCGGGCGTTAACCTGAAGCCTGAAGATTTCCGCAAGATCGGCGTGGACGAGAAGCAGGCGGAAGTGATTCAACGCGAAAGTCTGTCGGCCTGGCAGGACGCCTGGCAGCGGCTTCGGCAGAACAAAATGGCCATGGCCTCCCTGGGCCTTCTGGTATTAGTTATTATTGGCGCCATTTTCGGCCCGCATATCACCAAATTCAACTACTATTCCAATGATTTGCTAAACACCAACCAGCCGCCGAACGCCGAGCATTGGTTCGGCACCGATGACCTGGGCCGCGATATGTTCGTCCGCACCTGGTACGGGGCGCGGATTTCCTTGATCGTAGGTCTGGCCGCGGCCCTGATCGACCTTCTGATCGGGGTTGTATACGGCGGCATTATGGGATTCTTTGGCGGCCGTACGGACGCCATCATGAACAAGATTTCTGAAGTTCTGTATTCTATTCCATACCTGCTTGTCGTTATTTTGCTTCTGGTTGTGCTGGAGCCAAGCTTAGGGACGATCATCCTGGCGCTGACAATTACGGGCTGGATTAACATGTCGTGGATTGTGCGCGGCGAAATTATGCAGCTCAAGAACCGGGAGTATGTTCTGGCATCCCGTTCCATGGGAGCCGGTTCCAAACGCCTGCTGTTCAAGCATTTGCTGCCGAACGCTATCGGACCTATTATCGTAACGGTTACGCTGTCCGTTCCGAACGCGATCTTTGCGGAAGCCTTCCTGAGTTTTCTTGGACTCGGCGTACAAGCACCTAGAGCCTCGCTCGGTTCCATGATCAGTGACGCGCTGACCGGCTGGCTCGCATTCCCGTGGCGCATGCTGTTCCCGGCTATTCTGATCAGTGTGACCATGCTGGCCTTTAACATTTTTGGCGACGGACTTCGCGACGCACTTGACCCTAAACTGAAGAAATAGGAGGTGAACGATAATGGACCCGATTTTACAAGTAAAAGATTTGCAAGTTTCGTTTTTTGTAAAGGGCGGTGAAGTACAGGCCGTCCGTGGTATGAACTTCGAGATCGGCAAAGGGGAGACGGTAGCGATCGTCGGCGAGTCTGGCAGCGGAAAGAGCGTTACCGCTCAATCGATTATGCGGCTGATCCCAACGCCGCCATCGAAAGTGAAGAAGGGCGAAATTATTTTCCAGGGACAGGATCTTCTCAAGAAAAGCATTAAAGAAATGGAAGCTATTCGCGGCAAAGACATTGGCATGATATTTCAAGACCCGATGACCTCTCTTAACCCCACGATCAAAGTGGGCAAGCAAATCACGGAAGTATTGATCAAACATCAGAAAATGTCAGCGGCCGAAGCGACCAAGCAGGGCATTGAAATGTTGAAGCTTGTCGGCATCAAGAATGCCGAGGCCCGCTTTAATCAATATCCCCATGAATTTTCCGGCGGTATGCGGCAGCGGGTTATGATCGCGATTGCCCTTGCCTGCCGTCCGGCGCTGCTCATTGCGGACGAGCCGACAACGGCGCTCGACGTAACGATCCAGGCACAAATCATGGACGTTATGAAGGATATGCAGCAAAAGCTCGGCACCTCCATTATTCTGATCACGCATGACCTTGGCGTTGTAGCCGGCATGTGCGACCGGGTGATCGTCATGTATGCGGGTGAAGTGGTGGAAACGGGAACGAGATGGGAAATTTTCAAAAACCCTCAGCACCCGTATACGAAAGGTCTGCTTCGTTCGATGCCTCGTCTGGACCAGAAGAAAGGCGAGCCATTGATTCCGATCGTCGGCACGCCGCCCGATCTGATCAAACCGCCGATCGGCTGCCCATTCACCGCGCGCTGCAGCGAAGCAATGGCGATCTGCGAAAGAATTGATCCGGGCACTACGGAATTCAGCGATACGCATACGGCGCGCTGCTGGAATCTGCACCCGATGGCCAAGGAGGTGCAACAATCTTGAGCAAACAACTGATTGAGGTGGAAGGCCTCAAGAAATATTTCAATGTAGGCAAAGGCAAGGTGCTCAGAGCGGTCGATAATATCAACTTCTCGATCCGCGAAGGGGAGACGCTCGGAATGGTGGGCGAGTCCGGCTGCGGAAAAACGACCGCGGGCCGCACGGTCCTTCGTCTGTACGAACCGACCGCTGGCAGCGTTAAGTTTAACGGTACGGACATTTACAAACTGTCTCCAGGGAAAATGAAAGCTATGCGCCGTGACATGCAGATGATCTTCCAGGACCCTTACGCGTCGCTCAACCCGCGCTTTACGGTTTCGGATATTATCGGCGAAGCGCTGGATATTCATAATATGGCCGGAAGCCGTGCTGAACGGAAGAAACGGATCGAGGAACTGCTCGATATGGTCGGACTTAACCATGACCATGCAACGCGGTATCCGCATGAATTCTCCGGCGGCCAGCGCCAGCGGATCGGAATTGCCCGCGCGCTTGCGGTTAATCCGAAATTCATCGTCTGCGATGAACCGATTTCAGCGCTTGACGTGTCGATTCAGGCTCAGGTCGTCAACCTGCTGAAAGAGCTGCAGAGCCGTCTGGGTCTTACTTATCTGTTCATTGCGCATGATTTGTCCATGGTTAAGCATATCAGCGACCGTGTAGCGGTTATGTACTTGGGCAAAATGGTCGAGCTAGCCGAAAGTGAAGAGCTGTACGCCAACCCGCTTCATCCGTATACCAAAACGCTGTTGTCGGCCATTCCGATTCCCGATCCAGAAATCGAGGTCAACAAGAAGCGGCTGCATTTTCATGATGAGCTTTCCAGCCCGATCTATTCGGCTGATGAGAAGACCAATGAAGAAGAGACGAAGCTGGTTGAGGTTTCGAAAGGCCACTGGGTAGCCAAGGCATACGCCTAAGTTTCGGGCACAGCCTGAACTCTCTTGTCCGAAAGGAAAGTACTTGAAAGTTCCGGGGTTTCCGGCAGCTCTAAAGGAGCGGCCGGAAACCCCGTTTTTTTGATGAATTTTGAGAATGATCTTTGACGCGGCGTTCTCCTTTAGATACAATCATTTAAGAAGTTTGAGAACAGGGGGCAGCTTAAGATGAATGTTGTACCTGAGCCGCTGCCGGGCGGACCGGCGCTTGCCCAAGGGTTTATGCACAGCTATGAAACGGTCGCCCATTTATATGGCGGTGATTTTCTTATGCATGAGAACAAGAGGCAGCGAGCCGTTTGGCTGGATCAAAGCGAGAGCCTCCGGGCTGACCGCAGCAAGCTTGCGGAAGTGCTGCGGGCCTATAACTCAAGGTATAATAACCACGAGAAGGTAAGGATATCGCTCGATCTGCTGGAACAGCCGGAGACACTGGTCGTTGCCGGTGGACAGCAAAGCGGCCTGTTTACAGGCCCGCTTCTTGTTATCTATAAAGCGGTCACGGCTATTCTTGCCGCACAAGAAGCGAGCCGGGAGCTGGACCGGCCGGTTGTGCCTATTTTCTGGATTGCTGGCGAGGACCACGACTGGGATGAGGTTAATCATACATATGTGCTGAACCGGTCGGGGGAAGTAACGAAATTGAGAATCGAGTATCCGGATGCGGGACATTCTTCGGTCAGCCATATTGAAGTGGAAGAGGAGCATTGGCGTCGCCCGCTTGAACAACTGGAAGAGCTGCTTCAGGAGAGTGAATTTAAGGCGGAAATGATGGAGCTCATGCGGGCCGCCGCCGCAGGCGGCAGCATGTGCGGCGCTTTTGCAGAAATTATGGGTTCGCTGTTCGGTAAATACGGTCTGGTGCTGCTGGATTCCGCGGACCCCGCGCTGCGGCGGCTGGAGCAACCGTTCTTCCGCTCATTGATCGAGAACAATGATACTCTTGAAGCTTCTTACCATAAGACAGCCGCCGACATTAAGGAGGGAGGATTTCAGCTTCAGGCCGATGTGACGGCTGGCGGAGCAAATCTTTTTTATATCCATGAAGGCGCGCGGCTGCTGCTGCTCAAAAAGGATGGAATATTCACCGACCGCAAAGGCACTGTCTCTTTCTCCCGCGAGGAGCTGCTGGATCTTCTGGACCGGCACCCCGAACGATTCAGCAACAATGTGTTGACCCGGCCGCTTATGCAGGATTATCTTCTGCCTGTATTGGCAACGGTGCTTGGACAAGGCGAGATCTCATACTGGGGGATTACCGGCCGGGCGTTTGCGCATATGGGGCTGCGGATGCCGCTGATCATTCCCCGCATGTCTTTTACTATCGTGGAGGGCACGCTGCACAAGCATCTGGAGAAATATGGACTGACTTTCGCCGATGTCCAAGGTGGACTGGAAGACAAGAAGCGGCAGTGGCTTGAAGCGCAGGATGAGCTTGAGCTTGGCAGAAGGTTCGAGGAGGCGAAAGCCGCTTTTACCGCTATGTACGAGCCTCTTATCGAACAAATCGGCACGGTCCAGGCCGGACTCATCAAGCTGGGCGGCAGCAACAAGGAGAAAATACTGGATCAGATTTCATTCTTGCAAAATAAAGTGCAGGACGCGATGGCGAAACAGAATGACGCCGCACTGCGGCAGTGGGAGCGGATTGAACGTTCGCTTATGCCGCTGGGTAGACTCCAGGAACGAGTTTACAATATCATCTATTATTTGAACAGATATGGCCTATCCTGGCTGGACGGGCTGATGGAGCTCCCCACAGATTACAGCGGGACGCACCGCATTATCTATATGTAAGAAGTAAATATAATAAATGACGATCAGGAGGTTATCTAATGAGTTCTCTATCCAAGCAAAATAGTATTGTTGCCGATATGTCGCTCGCTCCAGAGGGACATCTCAAAATTGACTGGGTTCGCCAGCACATGCCCGTGTTGAACCGTATTCGAGAGCAGTTCGAAACCGAGCAGCCGTTCAAAGGGTTGAAAGTATCCATTACGCTGCATTTGGAAGCCAAAACCGCCTACTTGGCCAAAGTCGTGCAGGCCGGCGGCGCGGAGGTAACGATTACTGGCTCGAACCCTCTCTCCACGCAGGACGACGTATGCGCCGCGCTGGTCGAAGACGGGATTACCGTATTTGCCAAATACAATCCGACACCCGAGGAATTCAAGGCGCTCAACATTAAGGCGCTGGAAAGCAAGCCTGACCTCATTATCGACGATGGCGGCGACTTTGCGACGCTGCTGCATTCCGAGCGGCCCGATCTGATGGTGAACATCCGGGGCGGTGCGGAGGAGACAACGACCGGTATTATCCGGCTGAAGGCTCTGCAGAAGCAGGGCGTGCTGAAATTCCCGATGGTTGCCGTCAACGATGCATACTGCAAGCATCTGTTCGATAACCGCTACGGCACCGGTCAGTCCGCTTGGGACGGCATTATCCGTACGACCAATCTGATGGTTGCGGGCAAGACGGTCGTGGTTGTCGGTTACGGATGGTGCGGCAAAGGCGTCGCCATGCGGGCCAAGGGACTTGGCGCGAACGTAGTCGTCACGGAAGTCGATGCGATTAAGGCGGTTGAAGCGCATATGGACGGGTTCCATGTGATGCCGATGCTGGAAGCGGCCAAGCTGGGCGATTTCTTTGTTACCGTAACAGGCAACCGTTACGTCATCCGGGGCGAGCATTACGATGTGATGAAGGACGGGGCCATTATGTGCAACGCCGGTCATTTCGATGTGGAGGTCAACAAACCGGAGCTTGCGGAGAGAGCGGTAACGCAGCGCGTTGTCCGTAAAAATATCGAGGAATACCAGCTTAAGGACGGACGCAAGCTGTACCTGTTGGCTGAGGGACGGCTGGTCAACTTAGGCGCGGCGGACGGACATCCGGCGGAAATTATGGACATGACGTTTGCCCTTCAGGCGCTCTCTCTGAAATATGTAAATGACAGCTACGAAAAAATCGGCGTCAAGGTCGAGAATGTTCCTTATGAGCTGGACGAGCAGGTTGCCCGCTACAAGCTGGAAAGCATGGGGCTGGGCATTGACCGCTTGACACCCGAGCAGGTTGCGTATTTGGACAGCTGGAATCTGAATGGATAAGCGCTCAGCTTATTAATTCTTATATTATGAAAAAGGCAGCTTGCCAATGCAATATTGGCCAAGCTGCCTTTTGTTAATTCGGCGTTTTAATAAAATCCACTATGAAATTTCGGTCTATTTAATAGAAGGGATTTTTCGGAAATGAAAGGATAAACCAGTCGAAATACGGATTCGCGCAGAGCCGACGTGTAAATTTTGTGTTCGACATAAAGGACGATCCCATCATCCACTTCGCTAAATTTGCCCATTCTTTTACTTCCGGCGCGGTTGGCATTTATTTCTTTCGTCAATAGTCTTTTATCTGGTTCATTTTGCTGTACCCTGTATTATGTCGCATTGCGCCGGACACCCGAATAGAGCTACGCGATTTTTTTAGGATGCAACGATGATAAGGATAGGAATAAATTTCCTTTAAACGGAAAAAGGTTTTTGATTTTTAGTGACGAATCTATTATGCTTAAGTGGTGAAAAGTGGGGCAAAGTGGGGACCCGAGGGATTAAGGAGTGGGCAGCCAATGTTTATGGGGGAATACCAGCATAGCATTGACGATAAAGGCCGTATTATTATTCCGGCTAAGTTTCGTGAACTGCTCGGCGCCTCTTTTGTGGCCACCCGCGGACTCGATTCCTGCCTTTTCGTTTATCCCATGGAAGAATGGGCAATCATGGAACAAAAGCTGAAAAGTCTGCCGCTCATGAAGTCCGACGCCCGCGCGTTCAGCCGTTTCTTTTTCTCGGGAGCGACGGAATGCCAGTGGGACAAGCAGGGGAGGGTGACCCTTCCCGCTAATCTGCGAGAGTATGCAAAGCTGAACAAGGACTGTGTCATTCTGGGCGTATCGAACCGGGTGGAAATCTGGAACAAGGAGCTTTGGGAACAGTACTTCGGGCAGTCGGAAGAATCGTTCAACGAGATCGCCGAGAAGCTGGTGGATTTCAACTTTGATTTATAATCTATATACCGAATACTGTCTTGGAGGGATAAGTCTTGTTTCATCACATCACGGTTCTGAAGGAAGAAGCGACGGAGGGCTTACATGTCAGAGAAGACGGCATCTATGTGGATTGTACGCTCGGAGGAGCGGGGCACAGTGCCCTGATCGCTTCCCGCTTGGGGAGTCAGGGCCGGTTGATCGCGCTCGATCAGGATGACTGGGCTTTGGACAACGCCAAGGAAAAGCTGGCCGCCTTCGGAGACAAAGTTATCCTGGTCAAGACGAATTTTCGGGATTTGGAGGAAGTGCTGAGAGCGTTGCCTATGGTACCGCAGAAAGACGGCATCCCTCAGGTGGATGGTATCCTGTTCGATCTGGGCGTCTCTTCCCCGCAATTTGACGAAGGAGAGCGCGGCTTTAGCTATAACCATGACGCTCCGCTCGATATGCGGATGGACCGGGGTGCCGAATTGACCGCCGCGGAAATCGTAAACACCTGGCCCGAACAGGAAATCGCCCGTGTGCTGTTCCGGTATGGAGAGGAGAAGTTCTCCAGGCGGATTGCGGGAAAAATTGTGGAGCGGAGAGCAGTTCGTCCTATTAATAGCACGGGGGAACTAGCCGATATAATTAAAGAGGCAATTCCGGCCGCGACGCGCAGGACGGGCGGTCATCCCGCCAAACGAAGCTTTCAGGGGCTGCGCATTGCCGTGAACGACGAATTGGGCGCTTTTGAAGAGGCCCTTCACGCGGCTGTGCGGTGCTTGGCTCCCGGAGGCAGAGTTTCCGTGATTACGTTCCATTCCCTGGAGGACCGGATTTGCAAGCAAATCTTGAACAGCTATGTCGGCCGCTGTACGTGCCCGCCGGATTTTCCGCTATGTGTATGCGGAGGCGAAGGCCAGATGAAACTGATCAATCGCAAGCCGCTTACGCCTGGCGAAGAGGAGCTAACCTTGAATCCTCGCGCCCGCTCGGCCAAGCTGCGCATTGCAGAGAAATTGTAAAAAGACGATAAAAGGAGAGTCAGAGATGGCCTATACCCGCGGCAATTTGGCAGTGCAGCAACAAAGGGAACCGAAAGTTAATCCACGCTACCGCGAAAAGACAAAGGTTATCACAAGGCGAACGACGCTCCCCATGCAGGAGAAGCTTCTATATCTCCTGACTCTTGCCTTATTCGTCCTTGTGTCCAGCGTTCTGGTATGGCGCTATGTCCACATTTACGATTTGAACAAGCAGGCGCAGAATCTTGATACGAAAATTTCAGAGGCGAAGAAACAAATTGCCGTCTATCAGAAAGATAAGCAGGACCTGGAGCAGCAGATTCCAGGCAAGGCGCGTTCCTGGGGCTGGAGCTCTCCTGACGACGAACAGACGATTTTTGTGCCTCGTAATGTTGCTTATACTAATGAAAAATAGTCATAGGGTCGGTAAGAACGCGAAAAAGAGTTGTGAGGTTTGCGTATGATAAAAAGAATAAAGCTTCGGACGCTGTTCATAGGGGGATGTATTACCCTCTTTTTTCTTGTTCTGGTCGGACGGGTTTTCTATATTCAGGTGCTTCAAGGGGATTTTTGGCAAAAAGAAGCCGCGAAGACTTGGGCGCACACAACAATTATCAAAGCCCAGCGCGGAGAAATTACAGATCGCAACGGAAGTGTTCTTGCCAGCGACGTGCCCGCTTATACAGTGGTCGTGGAGCCGAAAGTGATCCATGAACAGGGTATCCGGGACGAGGTGATCCAAGGACTGCATGAGATATTGAACAAGCCGGTTTCGGAACTCGAAGAACTGGTCGATTCGAAGGACAAGGACGGCAATTTAAATAAGAACCGCGAGGTGCGCAACGAGGGCTGGAAGGTCGATCAGGAAGTGGCTGACAAGATTACCGAGTTCGGGAAGAAGCTGGAGAAGGAGCATGATATCCGCGAAACCGGCATCGGCTTTGTCAAGGACCAGAAACGCTATTATCCCAAAAACTCACTGGCCGCTCATATTCTTGGATATACGGACCGTGACGGCAACGCCGTAGCCGGACTTGAATATTTCTACGACAAGCTGCTTAAGGGCACCAATGGCTCTCTTAACTATCAGAGCGACGGCAAGGGTGTTAAGCTGCCCGATGCGGCAGAGACGTATAAGCCGGTCGTCAACGGCGATAGCCTGAAGCTGACAATCGACAGTACGATCCAGTATTATATCGAAGATGCAATGAAAGAAGCCTACACGGAATACCAGCCGAAGAGCATGACAGTGATAGCGGCTGATCCCAATACGATGGAAATTCTGGGAATGGCCAATCTGCCGACCTTCAATCCCAATGAATACTGGGCGACTAAGAACCAGGGGGATTTCTACAACCATGCGATCAAGTCCATCTACGAACCGGGTTCGACATTTAAAATTGTGACGCTGGCGGGCACGGTGCAGGAGAAGCTGTTCGATCCGAACGCAAAGTTTCAGTCGGGCTACATCATGATCGGAAGACGGCGTCTTAATGATATGCGTGGAGGTTGGGGGAGAATTACCTATCTGGATGGCGTGAAGCATTCCAGTAACGTGGGTTTTGTCAAGCTGGGCTATGAGATGCTGGGAAAAGATAGACTGAAACAATACATTGAAAATTTCGGCTTCGACCAAAAGACGGGAATTGATCTTCCCGGAGAAGCCAAGGGAGTGCTCACGCCGCAGTATGACGTGGAATACGCGACACTTGCCTACGGTCACGGGAAGGTTCAGGTTACGCCGATCCAGCAGCTGGCCGCGGTGTCGGCGGTCGCCAACGGCGGCAAGCTGATGAAGCCATATGTGGTTAAGGAAATCAATGATCCGAATACCGGCAAGGCCACTGTCACAAAGCCGGAGGTGGTACGCCAGGTGATCTCGGCGGAGAGCGCCAAGCAAACTAGCATTTATCTGGAGCAGGTTGTCGCAGACCAGAAGATTGGCACCGGCCGGCATGCTTATATCGAAGGGTATCGGGTTGCCGGCAAAACCGGTACGGCGGTTAAGGTGGTCAACGGGGAGTATGACTACACCAAGAATGTGGTTTCTTTTATCGGCTACGCCCCGGTTAACGATCCGAAGATTGCAGTGATTGTCATCGTCGACGACCCCAAGACGGAACTCGGTGGCGGCGGGGTGGCGGCTCCGATATTCAAAAAGATCGTTTCCCAGTCTTTGGAGTATATGGGTGTCCCCAAAGTGTACGCGAATGACAAGAACGGAAAAAAATCCGGGGATGATGCGGTGGCGGCTCGCACTGCTCCGAACATGGTCGGCCAGACGATGAAATCCGCGAGAGAACAACTCCTTGACCAGGGCTTTGATTTCGAGAGTGTCGGAGGCGGTCCGGCAGTGGTCAGTCAGTATCCGTCCCCGGGTACGGCGCTGTCCTCCGGTCAGAAGGTATACCTGCTGAGCGAACAGGGCGATAAACCGACTATTCCCGATCTGCGCGGCGAATCGCTGCGTGACGCGCTTGAAGTACTCAGCCTGCTGAAGGTAGGCATCCAGGTCAGCGGAGAAGGGTATGTCACGGTACAGAAGGAATCCGTGAATAACGGAAAAACGCAAGTTGCGCTGACCCTTATGCCTAACAAGCAAGATGCAAAAGACACCGAAGCAGCCTCGGGGGAAGCGACCGGTCCGAATGCCGAATCGGCTTCCGAACCAAAACCGGATATAAACTCTAAGCAGAATGCCGCATCCTCGAACTAGGCTTGTTCTAAGCCCTGTTTGTCCTGAATAGTCATGAAGAAAGAGTGCATGTCTATGCTTTGGAAGGCGGGGATGACGGAATGAAAGTTTCGAAAGTTGTTTCGCGGCGGCGTATGCTATGGACTCTGCTGGGGCTTGCCGTGTTATTCATAGCTCTGGTCTTGCGTCTTGCCTATGTGCAGCTGTCCAAGGGAGAAGAACTGTCGGCCAAGGCGGAGAATTCGTGGCGCCGTAACATTCCGTTCACGGCCAAACGCGGTGAAATTCTGGACCGCGAAGGGACTGCGCTGGCCTATAACATCAGTTCGCCGACCGTGTATGCCATTCCGGTTCAGGTCAAGGACAAAGAGGGGACGGCGGTGAAGCTGGCTCCGCTTCTGGGAATGACGCAGGAGAAGCTGGTAACCTTGTTATCAAAACATGAATCCACGGTGAGACTGCAGCCCGGCGGACGCAAAATTACGATGGAGCTTGCCGGGAACATTCGTGATTTGCAGCTGCCGGGCATCGTTGTGGCTGAGGACAGCAAGCGGTTTTACCCGTATGGAGATTTGGCGGCGCATATACTTGGCTTCACAGGCATAGACAATCAGGGGATTACCGGGATCGAAAATGTCTATGACAAGCTGCTGAGAGGCATCGGAGGGAATATTTCGTATTTGTCCGATGCAGGGGGTCGGCTGATGCCTGGATCTTCGGAGAGATACGCTCAGCCCCAGGATGGCCTGAACCTGGAACTGACCATCGACAAGCAGATTCAGTCCATTATGGAACGTGAGCTGGATCAGGCCATGGTCAAATATCAGGCCAACGCAAGCTGGGCGATTGCAATGAATCCGAAGAACGGGGAGATTCTGGCGATGGCCAGCCGTCCCGGCTATGAGCCGGGCCAGTATAAGGAGTATGACTCCGCGATCTATAACCGGAATCTGCCGATTTGGATGACCTACGAACCTGGTTCGACATTCAAGATCATTACGCTGGCGGCGGCGCTGAACGAGAACAAGGTGGATTTGCAGCATGACCACTTTTACGATCCCGGCTATATTGAAGTGGGCGGGGCCAAGCTCCGCTGCTGGAAAAAAGGCGGCCATGGCAGCGAGACATTCCTGCAGGTGGTGGAGAATTCCTGCAATCCCGGCTTCGTTGTTCTGGGACAGCGGCTCGGTAAAGACTCGCTGTTCCAATATATCCGCAACTTTGGCTTTGGCAGTAAAACGGGAATCGATCTGAACGGCGAGGAGAACGGTATCCTGTTCAAGCCGTCGCGGGTAGGGCCGGTGGAACTGGCGACTACAGCCTTCGGCCAAGGGGTATCTGTGACGCCGATTCAGCAGATTGCGGCGGTGTCGGCGGCGGTCAACGGCGGCAAGCTCTATAAGCCGCATGTCGCCAAAGCGTGGATCAATCCGGATACCGGGCAGACCGTATCCAAAGTGGAGCCGGAGATGGTTCGTCAGGTCATCTCGGAGGAAACATCGAAGAAGGTGCGCGAAGCGCTGGAGAGCGTCGTCGCCAAAGGAACGGGCCGGCCGGCATTTATTGACGGCTACCGGGTCGGCGGCAAGACGGGTACTGCTCAAAAAGTCATTAACGGACGCTATTCCGCGTCGGAGCATATCGTTTCTTTTGTCGGCTTCGCGCCTGCGGATGATCCGCAAATTGTCGTTTACACCGCTGTGGACAATCCGCAAGGCATCCAGTTCGGGGGCGTTGTGGCTGCGCCGATCGTGCAGAATATTCTGGAAGATTCCCTGCACTATTTGAAGGTTCCTCAGCGTAAGGACCAGCTTGCCAAAGTCTACAAACCCGGGGAGACGCCCATTGACGTCGTTCCGGATTTGGTCGGCGCCACGGTTCAGGATATTTTCGAGGATATGAATATGAACTTCAATCTTGTCCGTTCCGGCACCGGAGACATGGTCATCAATCAGGCGCCCAAGGCGGGAACAAGAGTGGAACGGGGATCCACGATCCGGATTTATATGGGTTCTTCCAGTCCATAATGATAAAGAGAGATTATTCGATACAATAGAGCGAGGGATTGAAAATGAAACTTGAAGAATTATCATCTTGTCTGGCAGCTGCGCGTTTGTATGGAAATGGCGGGATAGAGATTACCGATTTGCAGGCGGATTCCCGCCGCGTAAAGCCGGGGGATCTGTTCATCTGCCTGCCCGGATTTACCGTGGATGGACATGATTTTGCCCCACAAGCCGCATCAAGCGGGGCGTCTGCGCTTGTAGTCGAGCGAAAACTTGAAATCGATCTGCCGCAGATTCTGGTCGATGACAGCCGGTTTGCAATGTCCGTTCTGTCGAATGCATTTTTCAAGTCGCCCAGCAGCCGGATGAAGATGATCGGCGTTACCGGGACGAACGGCAAGACGACGACAACGTATCTGATCGAACGCATCATGGAGGACCATGATGTAAAGACGGGACTGATCGGAACGATACAAATGCGTTACGGCGGGGTTAGCTATCCTATGCCCCGGACGACGCCGGAGTCACTTGAGCTTCAACGTTCTTTGAACGATATGGCTTCCAAAGGCGTGCAGTGCTGCGTGATGGAGGTTTCCTCGCATGCGCTCGAACAGGGGCGGGTAAAAGGAACGGATTTCCGTACGGCCATTTTCACCAATCTGACACAGGATCATTTGGATTATCATCATACGATGGAAGAGTACCGCGCGGCGAAGGGACTGTTTTTCTCCAGACTTGGAAATGTGATTTCTCCATGGAAAGAAGAACGGAAATACGCTGTGCTGAACGCGGACGACGCGGCAAGCTCCTATTTTGCGGCTCAGACGGCGGCGGAAGTCATTACATATGGCATTGACAACGAGGCCAACGTCCGAGCATCGCAAATCTCTATCACGGCCAAAGGAACCTCGTTTCACGTAGACACCTTTAAGGGTGAAGCTGATATTTCGCTCAAGATGGTAGGTAAATTCAATGTGTACAATGCGCTTGCCGCCATAACCGCCGCTCTGCTTGAGGAAGTTCCACTCGCGGATATCAAGGCAAGCCTTGAAGCGGTGCCGGGTGTAAGCGGGCGTGTCGAGTCAGTTGACGAAGGCCAGCCGTACGCGGTCGTTGTGGACTATGCGCATACTCCGGACGGACTGGAAAATGTGCTTCGCACGGTCCGGGAGTTCGCAGAGGGCAAAGTTCTGACCGTCTTTGGCTGCGGCGGCGACCGCGACCGGACGAAGCGGCCGCTGATGGGCAAGATCTCAGCCAGGTACAGTGACCTTATATTGGTTACTTCCGACAACCCGCGTACTGAAGATCCGGCAGCGATTCTAAAGGATATTGAGGCCGGCTTGATTGAAGACAGCGTGGACCGCAGCCGGTATGAGCTGATTGTCGACCGGCGCGAAGCCATCGTGAAAGCTATTGATATGGCAAGCCCCGGCGATGTAGTATTGATTGCGGGGAAAGGTCATGAGACCTACCAACTCATTGGCGGCGCCGTTCTCGATTTCGATGACCGCATCGTCGCCCAAGAAGCCATAAGGGGTCGAAGCCATTGATTACAAGAACACTGCAAAGCATAGCCGACATGTGCGGGGGCGAGCTGTCCCCGGGCAGCGCCTCCGGTACAGAAATTACGGGTGTCGTCACTGACTCCCGAAAAATTACTCCCGGCTGCCTGTTTGTACCGCTGGTTGGCGACAGCTTTGACGGACATGATTATAGTATACTTGCGCTGGAAGCCGGCGCTGCTGCTACGCTGTGGACGCGGGATAAAGGCGCCGCTCCGCAGGGAAATGCGGTTTTGGTAGATGACACGCTGGCCGCGCTTCAGCGTCTGGCATCCGCCTATCTTCAGGAAGTGGCTCCGCGCGTAGTCGCCGTCACCGGCAGCAACGGAAAGACGACGACCAAGGATATCATTACCGCCCTGCTTGAGACGCGGTTCAAGGTGCACAAGACGCAGGGGAATTTTAATAATCATATCGGCTTGCCGCTCACTGTTCTGTCCATGTCGCCGGATACGGATATCGCTGTACTGGAAATGGGCATGAGCTCGCGCGGAGAAATATCGCTGCTCTCGTCCTTGGCACAGCCGGATACGGCCGTTATTACCAATGTGGGAGAATCGCATCTTCTCCAGCTTGGCTCGCGCAAGGAAATCGCACGGGCGAAGCTGGAAATCACCGAGGGGCTTAAACCGGGCGGCCTGCTGATCTATAACGGCGACGAACCGCTGCTTGCCGAGGTGATGGGCGAGCCGGGATTCACGGCGCCGGAGGGCCTCCGGACGTTCCGCTTCGGGCTTGAGCCCGGGAATGATGATTATCCGACAGGAATCATGACGCATCAAGGCGGAACAACGTTCACTTCAAGCCGCCACGGCGAGCAAGCTTTTACGCTTCCGCTGCCCGGTATGCATAATGTCGTGAACAGCCTGGCCGCGCTGGCGGTGGCCAGCCATTACGGAGTGAACGAGGCAGAGCTGGCAGACGGACTTAGCAGACTCAAGCTGACCGGAATGCGGATTGAGATCATGCGGACGTCCTCCGGTCTTACGCTGCTGAACGACGCCTATAATGCCAGCCCTACGTCAATGAAGGCTGCGATCGATGTGCTTGAGTCCATGAAGGGCGCAGGCTCCAAAATTGCGGTGTTAGGGGACATGCTTGAGCTTGGGCCGGACGAAGCCGCCTTCCATGAAGAAATTGGGTCTTATCTGGACCCGGAGAAAGTTGACTTTGTCTTTGCGTACGGTCCGCTGTCCGCATATTTGGCGAAGGCCGCTGCACATCGGTTCGGTCCTGACCGGGTATATGCTTTTACAGACAAGTCTGCGCTGACCGATCTGCTCATCAAGAAGACCGAAAAGAAAGATATCGTTCTGTTCAAGGCGTCCAGAGGTATGAGGCTGGAAGAATCGCTTCAGCGTCTGTATGACCATTTTAATCAAAGTTAAAGATTTGGAGAGGGTGAACCCGTGGATTATCAACTGCTGCTTCTGACTATCGCTGTATCTTTTATCCTTGCGGTCATTGCCGCTCCGCTGCTTATTCCGCTGCTGCGCAGAATGAAATTCGGACAGCAGGTTCGCGACGACGGACCGCAAAGCCATCTTAAAAAAGCGGGAACACCCACTATGGGCGGCGTCGTCATCATCCTGGCGTTTACATTGTCCTACCTGAAATTTTCCGTCGTGAATACGGACTTTTATGTTCTGCTGGTAGCTACGCTCGGGTATGGCTTAATCGGCTTTTTGGATGATTATATCAAAATCGTGTTTAAACGCTCGCTCGGCCTGACGCCCCGTCAGAAGCTGCTGGGTCAGCTGATTGTCGGCGCGGCCATGTGCGGGCTGCTTATTTCCGCGGGACACAGCACAGCCATTAGCATTCCCGGAACCGCCGTCAGCTTCGACTGGACCGGCTGGTTCTATTATCCTTTCATCGTGATCATGATGATGGCGATTACCAATGCGGTCAATTTCACAGATGGCGTGGACGGTCTGCTGTCCGGGACAGCCGCAATCGCGCTGGCCGCTTATGCGGTGGTGGCGATGCAGGCGACTTCGATTGCGGCCGGCGTGTGCGCTGCGGCGATGATCGGCGCAGTGCTCGGATTTCTCGTCTTCAACGCCCACCCCGCCAAAGTGTTTATGGGCGACACCGGATCACTCGGCATCGGCGGTGCTATTGGGGCAATCGCCATTGTCACGAAGAGCGAGCTGCTGTTTGTCGTTATCGGCGGCGTCTTTGTTATTGAGATGCTGTCCGTCGTTTTGCAGGTCGCGTCATTCAAGACACGCGGCAAGCGTATTTTCAGAATGAGCCCGATTCACCATCACTTCGAGCTTGGCGGCTGGTCGGAATGGCGGGTCGTCATTACCTTCTGGGCGGTAAGCATCATCTTGGCTGGCCTGGGACTTTATATCAGCAAGGGGTTGTAGATAATGAAACATCCGGATATGTACCGCGATGAAGAGATCGTCGTTCTAGGACTTGCGAAGAGCGGAGTGCAGGTGGCCAAGGTGCTGCATGAGCACGGCGCCGTCGTCACGGTTAATGACAAAAAAGAGAGAGAACAATGTCCCGAAGCTTCCGAACTGGAATCTTTGGGAATTTCTGTTCTATGTGGAGGTCATCCGGACGGACTTGTCCACGAAGGCGTAAAGCTCGTCGTTAAAAATCCCGGAATCCCGTACAGTGTTCCGCCGGTTCAGAAAGCGCTGGAGCTGGGCATCGAGGTGGTGACTGAGGTTGAGGTTGCCTATCATCTGTGCGAGGCGCCGATCATCGGTATTACGGGCTCCAACGGCAAGACGACCACAACGACCTGGGCAGGAAAAATGCTGGAGGCCGCCGGTATGAATCCGATCGTGGCCGGAAATATCGGCACTCCGCTCACTCAGGCGGCGCAGGAAGCATCCGCGGATAACTGGATGGTAGTGGAGCTGAGCAGCTTTCAGCTAAAAGGGACGGAAGACTTCCGGCCCAAAGTAGGCTGTCTGCTGAATGTGGCCGAGACCCATCTTGACTACCACGGCGATATGCGCGACTACGTGGATTCCAAAGCCAAGCTTTTCTCCAATCAGGGTGTGAGCGATACGGCTGTGCTTAACTGGGACGATCCGTACTGCAGAGGACTCGTCCCTGGTATCAAGGCGGGAATCCTGCCGTTTTCGATGAGTGAAGAACTGGTGCAAGGAGTATTTGTCCGTCCCTCTTTCGTGCCGGATATCGAGGATGACCTGAAACGCGTTATTGTCTATCGCGACTATACAGAGAGTGAGACCGTGATCGCGGAGGTGGCTTCCATCGGTCTTCCCGGACGCTTTAATGTGGAGAACGCGCTGGCCGCCTGCGCCGTCGCCATTGCCGCCGGAGCGGACCCTGCCGGACTCGCCGAAACACTGGCTTCTTTCCGCGGTGTGGAGCACCGGCTGGAATATGTCGCAGAAAAGAACGGCGCGGCTTATTACAACAACTCCAAAGCGACGAACTCCAAGGCAACGTCGATGGCGCTTGCCTCGTTCCGCCAGCCGATCGTGCTGATCGCCGGAGGGCTTGACCGAGGATCCGATTACATGGAACTGGTCCCGGTCCTTCAAGGACGCGTCAAAGCGCTGGTGGCGCTTGGACAGACGAAGGACAAGCTCGCGCATGTTGCGAAGCTCGCCGGATTAAAGACGGTTATCACTGTCGATAATGGAGACAGCGCCGCCTCGGTGCTTCAGAAGGCCGTGCAGGAAGCTGCCGCACTCGCCGAAGAAGGGGATGTTGTTCTGCTGTCCCCCGCTTGTGCCAGTTGGGACATGTTCACATCCTATGAAGTGCGCGGGCGTATTTTTAAAGAGGCGGTGCATAATCTGTAAGTAGGGAGGAATTGGATAAGCCTCCACTACGATGCAAGAGGTGTGCTCCCCATGAACAAGACTCGTCCTGCGCCGGATATCTGGCTGCTTATTCCGATTCTGGCGCTCCTGGCCATAGGCATGATTATGGTGTACAGTGCGGGCTCTGTGCTGGGCTTTCGCAATTATGGCGATTCTTTTTATTTTGTCAAAAGACAGCTGCTGTTTGCCGGGCTGGGTCTAGCCGCCATGTTCTTAACGGCCAACTTGGAATACCGGGTTTTGAAGAAGCTGTCCAAACCGGTGCTTATCGTCTGCTTCATCCTGCTTGTGATGGTATTGATTCCGGGAATCGGCGTTGTGCGCGGCGGCGCGCGCAGCTGGCTCGGCATCAGTTCCTTCGGCATCCAGCCCTCCGAGTTCATGAAGATGGGGATGATCCTCTTTCTGGCGAACTGGCTGAGCCGCGAGGATTATGACATCTCTTCATTCACGCGCGGGCTTCTACCGCCGCTGGCCCTGATCGGGACAGCCTTCGGACTGATCATGCTTCAGCCCGATCTCGGCACGGGGACGGTGATGATGGGGGCGGCCCTTATGATGATCTTTACCGCCGGGGCGAGAATGAGCCATTTGCTGGGCCTTGGCGCGGCGGGAGCCGCCGGATTCGCAGCGCTGGTCGCAGCCGCCCCTTACCGGCTTCAGCGGATTACCGCATTTCTCGACCCCTGGTCGGACCCGCTTGGCAAGGGCTATCAGATCATCCAGTCGCTGTATGCGATCGGCCCAGGCGGACTTGGGGGGCTTGGGCTCGGCATGAGCCGGCAGAAATACAGCTATGTGCCCGAGCCGCAGACGGACTTTATCTTTTCCATACTGGCTGAAGAACTGGGCTTTATCGGCGGACTTGCGGTATTGATCTTATTCCTTATCCTGATCTGGCGGGGAATGAGAGTGGCGATGAGCCTGCCGGACCGATTCGGCAGCTATCTGGCTGTAGGCATCGTCTGCATGGTGGCGGTGCAGGTCGTCATTAATATCGGCGTGGTCATCGGCATGATGCCGGTTACGGGCATTACGCTGCCGCTGATCAGCTACGGCGGATCTTCGCTGACGCTGATGCTTACGGCGCTCGGCATTTTACTTAATCTATCCCGTTATGCGAGGTGAAGGCAATGCGTATCGTATTAAGCGGCGGCGGCACGGGAGGACATATTTATCCCGCCGTCGCCGTGGCAAGGCAACTGGAGGGAGAGGATGAGTCTTCCGCTTTTTTAT
Organism: Paenibacillus sophorae; assembly: GCF_018966525.1. Taxonomy (NCBI): domain Bacteria; kingdom Bacillati; phylum Bacillota; class Bacilli; order Caryophanales; family Paenibacillaceae; genus Paenibacillus; species Paenibacillus sophorae. The sequence goes on along the minus strand of NZ_CP076607.1, from coordinate 4,924,231 downwards.
ATATTGGCGGGACGCGCGGGCTTGAAAGCAAGCTGGTTCCCCAGGAGAATCTTCCGTTTCGCTCGATCGATATTACCGGCTTCCGGCGAAAGCTGTCGCTGGACAATGTGAAGACGGTGATGCGTTTCCTGAAGGGCGTGAGAGAGTCCAGACGGATGCTGAAGGAATTTAAGCCCGATGTCGTCGTCGGAACCGGCGGATATGTCTGCGGCCCGGTCGTATATGCGGCCTCAAGGCTAGGCATTCCTACCCTTATTCACGAGCAGAACGCGATTCCGGGCTTGACCAACCGCTTTTTAAGCCGGTACGCGAGTACGGTGGCGGTCAGCTTCGAGGGGACCGAATCGGCTTTTCCCGGAAGCAAGCGCGTCATCTACACCGGTAACCCGCGCGCGACAACGGTAAGCAAGGCGAATCCGAAGCGGGGTTACGCAACCCTGGGCATACCCGAAGGCAGCACGGTTGTGCTGGTGGTCGGCGGCAGCCGGGGGGCAAAAGCGATCAATGAAGCAATGATCGAAATGGCCTCGCTTGCCGTAAAGGAATCCCAAGTTCATTACGTGTATGTCACGGGTGAGCCCTATTACGAGGAGACGCGTAAAAGCCTGCGGCAGAAGCTTGGAAGTCTTCCAAGCTGGCTTCATGTGCTTCCCTATATTCATAATATGCCGGAAGTGCTTGCGTGCACTTCCCTGATTGTGAACCGTGCGGGCGCTTCTTTTATCGCCGAAATTACGGCGCTGGGCATTCCTTCCGTTCTTATTCCGTCTCCCAACGTCACGAACAACCATCAGGAAGCGAATGCGCGGCAGTTGGAACGCGCGGGAGCGGCCATCGTGATCCTGGAGAGGGATTTATCCGGACAGTCGCTCTACAAGGCGGTCCGCTCCATCACGGACGACCCGGCCGTCCGGAAGCAAATGTCCGCGGCTTCACTGGCGCTGGGCAAGCGCGATTCCGCGGCTCTTGTCGTTCAGGAGCTTCGCCGGCTTGCCGGTTCGCGCCGCAAGTGAATCGGCCTCGGCAGGTACGGTCCTGTAATAGCAGCCTATCCTTCGTTTCCTGGCTCCCTCCTGTCACACACCCGAGGAGATCTACATACGATATCCTATAAAACGTGACAATCACCTAAGGCTGCTTTCCGAAAGAGGGCGGACGGTGCGGCTCTTGAAGAGAGAGAATCTTGCGACTGCCCGAAGTTTCCGAATAGCGGCTGCCCTTGCCGGCTTAAGCGTGCTTTTAACCTAAGCGCCGGCGGCGCCTAGCGGGGGGTGAGCGGTAATCTCGGAGGTGATACATTGGACAAATTGGTGATTGAGGGTGGAATTCCCCTGTCAGGCACCATACGTATCCATGGAGCAAAAAACGCGGCGCTGCCCATACTGGCGGCGAGCCTGCTGGCCGAAGGCGTTCACTCGCTGCATAATGTGCCAAAGCTGCTGGACATCGAAACGATGCTTGCGATTATGGAGCGGCTCGGCTGCACGGCCGGACATGAAGGGGATACGGTAACGGTGGATACATCGTCTGCCTGTTCATCCCATGTTCCGGAAGATTTGATGAAGCAAATGAGATCATCCATCTTCCTGATGGGACCGCTGCTGGCAAGGTTCGGCGAAGTAACGATCTATCAGCCGGGAGGATGTGCAATCGGCGAACGCAAGATCGATATGCATCTGCGAGGATTGCAGTCTCTAGGGGCGGAGATCGAGGAAGCGAGCGGGAAAATCTCCTGCCGGGCGGACCGGCTTAAGGGCTGCGACATTCACCTGGACTATCCGAGCGTAGGCGCGACGGAGAACATTATGATGGCCGCCGCGACCGCAGAGGGAACCACGACGATTTCCGGAGCGGCCCGTGAGCCGGAGATACAGGATCTGCAGAACTTCTTGAACCATATGGGGGCCTCGATTATCGGAGCGGGCACCGATACGATTACAATACAGGGCGTACAAAAGCTGCGATCCTGCAGCTATGAAGTTATTCCTGACCGAATTGTCGCGGGAACGGTCATGATCGCCGCGGCGGCCACCCGGGGAGATGTCACGCTTACGCACACCAACGCGGGTCATCTGAATTCGCTGATTCATGTCCTGAAGCGCGCCGGTGTTCAAATTACAGTGTGCAATGATATAATCAGTATTAGTTGTATGGGACGCCCCCGGTCGGTAGAACGCATTGTGACTTCGCCCTATCCGTCTTTTCCGACGGATCTTCAGTCCCAGATCATGGTGCTGCTGGCACTGGCGGACGGTTTCAGCATCATCAAGGAGACTGTGTTTGAAGGCAGATTCAAGCATGTTGAGGAAATGGTGCGGATGGGCGCCGATATTTCGACCGATTTGAACCGTGCATTTATCCGCGGCGTTAAGCGGCTCTATGGCGCCACAGTAGAAGCGACCGATCTGCGGGCCGGGGCGGCGCTTGTCATTGCGGGGCTGGCCGCTCAAGGCACTACCGTCGTTGAGCAGGCTCATCATATTGACAGAGGCTACGACGGCATTGAACTGCTGTTTCAGAAACTCGGCGCCCGGATCAGCCGCAAGACACGTGTGCCGGGGCCGATTGATCTGGCAAATTAAACTCCCCTGTCTCCTCCAAGCCTAAACGTATGGGGGAGGCAGGGCCTTACTACGGAGAATAAAGAATGTCAAATACCCGACTGCCTGTCCTGCAAGAGGACAAGCCCAAGAAAAAAAGAAGCCGTAAGGTTACGGCGATCCTGCTGCTGCTGTTTATCGCGCTGCTTGGCGTTATTTTTTTCCGTTCGCCGGCCAGCCGAATTACGGAGATTGATTTCCAAGGCAGCAAATACTCTACCCCGGAAGAGCTGCTTCGGCAAAGCGGCCTTAAGAAGGGCGGGCAGTTTTTTGCCGTATCAAAAGGTGAAGTGGAGAAATCGCTGCTTGAGCTGAATACGGTACAGCAGGTGACGGTGGACAAGCATTTCCCCGGCGTCGTTTCCGTACAGATTAAGGAGTTTCCGGCTGTTGCCTACGAGATTGATCCAAGCGGGAGTCTGAAAGCAATCCTCTCCAGCGGCGCGTCGGTTTCCATCGATGAGAGCGGGATTGCCGTAGAGAAGCCTATTCTTACGGGCTGGAAGGCTTCCGATCCTTATAAGACTAGGCTGTGCGGAGCGCTGGCGGAAATACCGAACGAGCTAACCAGCGATATATCCGAGATCGTTCCTTCGCCTACGCTCTCTTTTCCGGACCGGATCAAGCTGTATACCCGTTCGCACTTTGAAGTGACTACGGCCGTCTCTCTGCTGAAAGACAAGGTGGAGTACTTGAATCAGGTCATCGAAACGAAAGAGCCGGGCATGATTACCATGCTTGAAGCGGATTCCTATGTGCCCTTTGCCGGCAGTGAGGTACAAGAAGACGCCAAAGAATAAATAGCCCCTACTCATAGGGGATAAAAAATGCTACAATCGGTTTTATGGGCAATAAATTTTCATCCCTCTTTTTTCTTCGGATTTTTTAAATTTAAGCAAACTTTTCAATATCCTGCTCTTGCTCATATTTCCAAGTGAGGGAACTTCCTTCCCGCTCAAAAAATTTGGAGAAAAAAGAGGGAAAGGAATGGGCATGTGGAATAAGGTAGATAGACGTTTCCGTCCCTATATTGGCGATGGAATACCATTACGATTAATCAGGAGGTGCCATAGGGCTTGAGCAACAATGACATCATTGTTAGTTTGGACATCGGTACATCCAAAGTTCGGGCAATTATAGGGGAAGTTACCAATGGAACCTTGAATATTATCGGTGTCGGATCTGCCGACTCGGAGGGTATACGCAAGGGTGCGATTGTAGATATCGACCAGACAGTCCAGTCCATCAAGAGCGCTGTTGAACACGCTGAACAGATGGTGGGCATTCAAATATCCGAAGTGTATGTCGGCATTTCCGGCAATCATATCGGTCTGCAATCCAGCCACGGCGTAGTAGCCGTCCAGAACGAAGATCGCGAGATCGGCGAAGAGGATATCCTGCGCGTTCTCAAAGCTGCGGAAGTCATTGCACTGCCGCCGGAGCGTGAGGTGATCGATGTCGTCGCCAAGCAATATATCGTCGACGGTCTTGAAGGCATTCAGGACCCGCGCGGAATGATAGGCGTTCGCCTCGAAGTGGAGGCCACCATCGTTACTGGAGCTAAGACGCCAATACATAACCTGCTGCGCTGTGTGGAGAAATCAGGACTGAAAGTTAAGGACCTTGTGCTGATGTCTCTCGGAGCCGGCGGGTTAGCGCTTTCCAAGGACGAGAAGTCCAGGGGAGCGGTGCTGGTGGATATCGGAGCCGGCGCAACGACGATAGCCGTATATGAAGAAGGTTCCCTAATTGCAACCTCAACTATACCGATCGGCGGAGAATTTGTAACGAATGATATCGCCTACGGACTGCGCACGCTGACCGACCAGGCGGAGAAAGTCAAGCTCAAATACGGATGTGCCTGGATTGACGACGCAGCCTCCGAAGTGGTCTTCAAGGTGCTGAGAATCGGCAGCAACGTGGAGAAGGAATTTAACCAGGAGGATCTGACGGCGATCATCGAGCCGCGCGTCCAAGAGATTTTCCACCTGATTCGTCAGGAAGTGAAGAGACTAGGTTACAGCGACCTCCCGGGAGGTTATATACTAACGGGCGGAACTGTATCGATGCCGGGCGTGTTAAAAGCTGCTCAAGCGGAATTGTCCGCATCTGTCCGGATCGCCGTTCCCGACTACATTGGGGTAAGAGATCCCGGATTTACCAGCGGCGTCGGCATATTACACCATGTCGTCCGCAGCTTTCGGGGACGCGGCAGCGGCGCGGTTGCGAGCGCGAACAAGAAGTCGGTGGGCCGCAGCAAACCAAACGCCGCACCAAGCCAGGAGGCCGCTCAGAAGCAGGGATTTGTGGAGCGTCTAAAAAATATTTTCAGCGATTTTATATAGTGAACGTCCAGATACACTTGGACCGGCCATCCAAGCACATTGAGGGGGAGAGGGAACAATATGTTGGAATTTGATTTTGAAATGGAGAGCCTGGCGCAAATTAAGGTCATCGGCGTTGGCGGCGGCGGCAGCAATGCAGTCAACCGGATGATTGAAAATGGCGTTCAGGGCGTAGAGTTCATCACGGTTAATACGGACGCCCAGGCGCTGCATATGGCCAAATCGGAACATAAATTGCAAATCGGGGACAAACTGACCCGCGGTTTGGGAGCAGGCGCCAATCCGGAGGTCGGGAAGAAAGCGGCCGAAGAATCCCGCGATCTGATTTCGAATACTTTAAAGGGAGCCGACATGGTGTTCGTTACCGCAGGCATGGGTGGTGGAACCGGCACAGGAGCTGCGCCGGTGATTGCCGAAATCGCCAAGGAATGCGGAGCGCTCACGGTTGGCGTAGTTACCCGTCCTTTTACATTTGAAGGCCGCAAGCGGTCCACGCAGGCTGAGCTTGGCATCGAGGCGCTCAAGGAAAAAGTCGATACACTTATCGTCATTCCCAATGACCGTCTTCTCGAAATCGTTGATAAGAAGACTCCGATGCTGGAGGCGTTCCGCGAAGCGGATAACGTGCTGAGACAGGCGGTACAGGGTATATCCGACCTAATCGCCGTTCCCGGTCTGATCAACCTTGACTTTGCCGATGTGAAGACGATCATGACGGAACGCGGCTCGGCGTTGATGGGCATCGGAATCGCAACCGGCGAGAATCGTGCTTCCGAAGCGGCGCGCAAGGCGATTATGAGCCCGCTGCTTGAGACTTCGATTGAAGGCGCGCGCGGTGTCATTATGAACATTACCGGCGGCTCCAATCTGTCGCTGTATGAAGTCAACGAGGCGGCGGAAATCGTCACCTCTGCTTCCGACCCTGAAGTCAACATGATCTTTGGTGCGATTATCGAAGAGAGCATGAAGGATGAGATCAAGGTAACGGTTATCGCTACCGGCTTCGAAACCAAGGCTGCTCCTACCGCACCGGGACGCCGTCCGGCTTCGAATCAGAACGAGCCCGCAGCGGACAAGGCGAATAATCTTCGTCCGTTCGGCAACCAAATGAGCTCTGATCAGTTGGATATTCCGACCTTCCTGCGCAACCGTTCACGGGGCAATAACGACTGATCATACAGGTGAGCAAGTCTTTCCCTCGGAGAGAAGAATAACCGGGTTTCTTGGCCATAAGGCGAAGGAACCCGGTTTTTTTACGTATTACAAACCCAAGGAAGCCGCCCTGAGAAGGAGCAGCTTCTTTTTTACGTTCAGAAGGGTACTGCAAGTACTGATAATCGGCTTCTGAGCATAAGCTGTTCTTGACGGATACAAGAAATCTCGACAAAAAAAGCCCGCTAACGCCCCCCAGGTTTAGACAGACTTTGGACTTGAGACTTTCTATACTATTCCTATCGCAGCAAAAAGACCCGAAGCCAAGCATTCTTGTTGCCGTCAATATGCAGCCTTAAGCAGGTGAGTGAATGGTAGTTTATATCGACTTGATCTTTGCCGCCAATCTGCTGATCGACGCGGCGCTGCTCTGGCTGACCGGCTGGATGATCAAGGTGAGGATCAAGTGGTGGCGGCTGTGGTTATCCGCTCTCGTTGGTGCGCTCTATGTCGTCATGATGTTTGTGCCGGAGCTTTCCTTCATGTATACCTTTTTAATTAAGTTCGGCTTGTCGGTCGTTATGCTCTGGGTCGCTTTCGGTTATCCCAGCCTGCAGGGCTTCTTTCGGAGTATGGGAGCCTTTTATATGATCAACTTTGCAGCGGCGGGCGGCATTCTTGGCGTCCATTATCTGCTCCAAAGCTCTGGTGATATCTGGAACGGAATCTTGTATACGGCGACGGGAGGATATGCCTACCGGCTAAAAATCGGGTTTTGGTTTGTGTTGTTGATCCTGCTGCTGGTGCTGTGCTGTTACAAAGCCGTTCATTCCTCTCGCGCGCGAAGAGAGAAGCTTGAAGCTTATATCGGCATGGTGCAGGTGGAAATCGACGGCGTGACGGTCACCTGCTCCGGACTGCTCGATACCGGCAACAGGCTGTACGATCCTTTGACAAAAACCCCCGTTATGGTGATGGAGGCATCGCTGTGGGAGGAGTATTTGCCGAAGGAATGGAAAGGACGTCTATCTCAGGAGGGGGCGGATCAACTGCTTTTAGAGACGGACGGGCAGTCCTTTATATGGCAGGACCGGCTAAGACTCGTGCCCTACCGTGGAGTGAATAGGGGAGCGTCGTTTATGCTCGCGCTAAAGCCCGACCATGTTGCCGTAACGCTCGGCGGAGAGACTGCCCTGCACCGCAAGGTGCTGATTGGCCTTGACGGCGGCACGCTGTCCGGAGACGGAGCCTACCGGGCGATCATCCATCCTGATCTGACACAGGGAGAAGCTGCCGCTGAGCCGGGAGGAGTGGCTTGATGGGACTGAAAGTCATAGAAAGCGAAGCCCGAATTTCATACCGGAAATACCGGCCTGCGCAAACGGGCGGGAGAGCGTGTACGGCAGCTTCCTGGCGCGCACTTCTGGAAGGAGGAACAACGATGATCAAATGGAAACTGACGCTGCAGCTCCAATATTACCGGGTGCTGTTTCTGCTGGGGCTGAAAAGCCAGGAAATTTACTACATCGGAGGCAGCGAGGCGCTTCCCCCGCCGCTGACGCGGGAGGAAGAGGATTATCTGCTTCAGCGGCTCCCTTCGGGTGACGCGGCCGTACGCGCAATGCTGATCGAGCGCAATCTGCGCCTTGTCGTGTACATAGCGCGCAAATTCGAAAATACCGGCATTAATATCGAGGACCTGGTATCCATCGGCGCGATTGGTTTAATCAAGGCGGTCAACACGTTCGATCCCGAGAAAAAAATTAAGCTGGCCACGTATGCGTCTCGCTGCATCGAGAATGAAATCCTCATGTATCTGCGCCGCAACAACAAAACGCGCAGCGAGGTATCCTTCGATGAGCCGCTTAATATCGACTGGGACGGCAATGAGCTGCTGCTGTCGGACGTGCTGGGCACGGAGAATGATACCATCTACCGGAACATCGAGGAGCAGGTGGACCGCAAGCTGCTGCAGAAGGCGCTGGAGAAGCTGAGCGAGCGGGAGCGGCTCATTATGGAGCTGCGGTTCGGGCTGCGCGGCGGCGAGGAGAAGACGCAGAAGGACGTCGCCGATCTGCTCGGCATCTCCCAATCCTATATTTCCCGTCTGGAAAAAAGAATAATCAAACGGCTGCGAAAAGAGTTCAATAAAATGGTCTAGCCTGCCCTGGAGGGAACCTTACGGGAGGAATTTACCAAGGAATAAAATGGCCGACCGGGGAGATAATGTACAGTAATGTTTCTCCTTGGGAGGTTAATCATCATGACCCGAAATAAAGTCGAGATATGCGGTGTGGATACCGCCAAGCTGCCCGTTCTGACGAACGCGGAGATGCGGGAGCTGTTCACTTCGCTGCAGCAGCACGGCGAAAAATCCGCCAGAGAGAAATTGGTAAACGGCAATCTGAGACTGGTCCTGAGCGTGATTCAGCGGTTCAACAACCGCGGGGAATTCGTGGACGATTTGTTTCAGGTGGGCTGTATCGGGCTGATGAAAGCCATCGATAACTTCGATCTGTCGCAGAACGTTAAATTTTCCACCTATGCGGTGCCGATGATTATCGGCGAAATCCGCCGCTACTTGCGGGACAACAATCCGATACGCGTCTCACGCTCTCTTAGAGACATCGCCTACAAGGCGCTGCAGGTGCGCGACAGCCTGACGAACCAGAACTCGCGGGAGCCTACGATTTTCGAGATTTCCGAGGCGCTGGGTGTACCGAAAGAGGATGTCGTATTTGCTCTCGACGCCATTCAAGACCCTGTATCCTTGTTCGAGCCGATCTATCATGATGGCGGCGATCCGATTTACGTCATGGACCAGATCAGCGACGACAAGAACAAGGACGTCTCCTGGATTGAGGAAATTGCGCTGCGGGAGGCGATGCAGAGGCTGGGACAGCGGGAAAAACGCATCCTGTCGATGCGGTTTTTCGAGGGCAAGACGCAAATGGAGGTCGCCGATGAAATCGGCATTTCCCAGGCGCAGGTCTCCCGGCTTGAGAAGTCGGCCATCCAGCAGATGCAAAAGCATGTGAAGTCATAACCCAAATAAGGACAACCAATCCCACCCGAGGGTCCGGCCTGACGGTGGGCTATTTTTTTGACAATCATGAATAAAAAGCATTTGACCAAGCCGCTGCTACATATACTTAAAGTATACGTTTGAACTAACAGAGGTGGCGGACATGAATCAGGAAACTCTGGCTTCGGGCAAAAAAATGAAAATTTCCGATTTTCAGGCTAAAGACGTTATCAATATTATCGATGGCAGGCGCCTTGGACAAATCAGCGATCTGGAGCTGGATCTGCGGCGAGGAGTCATTGACGCTATTATCGTTCCGGGGTATACGAGGTTTTTGGGATTGTTCGGCGGGGGCGCCGATCTCGTCATTCCGTGGCGGAACATTGTGAAGATCGGTTCGGATGTCGTGCTCGTCAAAATGGAGGAGCCCCGCCCTTCACAGGAAGCAGAAGAACGGGAGATGCTGGTAATCCAGCGGGAAGAACGGAATGAACGGCGCGCGTATTGAACGCTGCGCTGTCTTTTTGCGAAACAGGAATCGAATGTGCATACCCAAACCGGATACATCCGGGCTTTACATGAATCATGTCCTAATATGCTTGAAAGACAAGGTTCCACTTTGTGGGGTTGTCATATGGTACACTTAAAGACGGGGTGAGAGAATGGAACCTTTTGTACAAAATAGCGGCAGTCCGGCATTATTCAGCCTGAAACCGTGGACTGACCGTTTTTCGGAAATAACAGCCGGATTTACCGGACGGACAGGGGGAGCTGGGAGCTCGCCTTATGAGAGCCTGAACTGCGCTCTTCATGTGGGAGACATTCCGGAGGATGTCATCAAGAACCGTAAGACAATCGCTGAAATCCTCGGTTTTACGCTCGAAGACTGGACATGCGGGGAACAGGTGCATGGTGCGGAAATCGCTGTTGTAACGGCAGACGATAAAGGGCGCGGCAGCCTTGACCGGACTTCGGCGTTTGCGGATACGGACGGACTGCTGACCGATGTGCCCGGCGTGCTGCTGACTTCTTTTTATGCGGATTGTGTGCCCCTCTTTTTCTTTGACCCGGTGTCAGGCGCCGTCGGATTAGCCCACGCAGGCTGGAAAGGGACAGTGGCGGAAATCGCCTTGGCCATGGTTCTGAGAATGGAAACGGTCTACGGCAGCCGAAAGGAAAATATCCGGGCCGCTATCGGACCGAGCATCGGCGGCTGCTGTTATGAGGTTGACGATTTCGTAATGAACCGCGTCCGAGGGTTGGAGGATAGCCTGGTTCAGGAGCAGGAATCCGCAGAGGGTCTATATCGCCCGTCGACCGCGCATTATGGCAAAATGATGCTCAACTTGAAAGAATTGAACCGACGCATTATGATAAAAGCAGGAATATTGCCGACTCATATCGAATGTACAACTTGGTGTACAAGCTGTAATCATGATTTGTTTTTCTCATACCGTAAGGAAAACGGTGTTACGGGAAGAATGGCGAGCTGGATCGGAATAAAGGAGAGTTGACCGTTGTCCTCGACATTGCAGGAAAGAATAGCCGAAGTCAGCCGGCGGATTGAGCGCGCGTGCGTAAGAAGCGGACGGGACAGCCGTGATGTCAATATCATCGCTGTGACGAAATATGTATCGCTGGAAGCGACATCCGCCGTGCTGGCTTCCGGTCTTGTAAATATTGGCGAGAACCGCTGGCAGGTTGCGGAGAGCAAGTGGAAAGCGCTGGGACATCAGGGGAAATGGCATTTTATCGGGCATTTGCAGACCAATAAGGTGAAGGATGTTATCGGCAAATTTCAATATATTCATTCACTGGACCGGATGTCGCTGGCCAAGGAATTGCAGCGCAAGGCGGAAGCGGAAGGGCTCGATGTGAACGTTTTTCTTCAGGTGAACGTCTCCGGAGAAGAATCGAAATACGGCCTGAGTCCGGACAAGGTTCCCGATTTTTTGCAGGAGATCTTGGGTCTTAACCGCGTCAAAATCATCGGACTGATGACAATGGCGCCGCATGAGGAAGATCCGGAGCTTACGCGTCCGGTATTTCGCGGCCTTCGTGAATTGCGGGACAAGCTTAACGGTATGGGGCTGACTCCGGAGCCGATGACAGAGCTGTCGATGGGCATGTCGAATGACTTTGAAGTTGCGATTGAAGAAGGGGCCACCTGGGTTCGCCTAGGTACGGTATTGGTAGGCCATGAGGAGGGATCGTAATGGGCGTCATGAACCGGTTTATGAGCTTTTTGGGTTTACAGGAAGAAGAGGAGATCGTTGAACGTGAACCGCTTAACCAGCATGATGAGGAAGATTATGCACCGAGTCCTGTAGATACGCGCAAAAACCAGCGGGTAGGGAACGTTGTCAGCATCCATTCGCAAAAAAATGTAAAGGTTGTGCTGTACGAGCCGCGGTCATATGATGAAGCTCAGGAAATCGCCGACCATATTCGCTCGCACCGTACCGTCGTCGTCAATCTGCAGCGGGTCCGCAATGATCAGGCGATGCGAATTATCGATTTTTTAAGCGGAACGGTGTATGCTTTGAGCGGCGGAATTTCCAAAGTCGGGGGGAATATCTTCCTCTGCTCGCCGGATACCGTTGAAATACAAGGCTCCATTTCAGAAATACTTGCAGACGATCAAGACTATAACAGAATGAGGTGAACGGGCTTTGTCCCAAATCAATTCCATTATTGAAATCCTATTCAACATCTATTTCTACATGATTCTTTTCTACGTGCTGATGTCCTGGCTTCCCAATGTCCGTGACAACTTTATCGGTGAGTTGCTCGGAAAGCTGGTTGAGCCTTATTTGACGCCATTCCGCAAGATTATTCCGCCCTTGTTCGGAACGATCGACTTTTCGCCGATCGTAGCGCTGCTCGTGCTTGAGCTTGCAGCGAACGGATTGCGGTCCGTACTGATTTATCTGATAGGATAAGGGATGAAGAACGAAATTTACGGTCATTTTCATCCTGATGAGCGGCAGTTTGTGGATCAGGCCTATGAGTGGGTGGAGAATGCGGCCCGTTATCATGAACTGAAGCTGACGGATTTCCTCGATCCGCGGCAGGGGTACATCCTGCATTCTTTGGTGAACCGTCATCCCGATGTGAAGGTCAGATGGGAAGGCGGACATGAAGAAGCGGAGCGGCGGAGAGCGCTGATCGCTCCCGACTACCGTGATTTGGAAGCCGAAGATATGGCGCTGAATGTGCTGAGCATAACACCGGCGGAGCAGAAACTTTCGGAACTGGAGCATGGAGATTATATGGGTTCCCTGCTCGGTCTGGGAGTCAAGCGTAGCAAAATCGGCGATATCCACGTCCTTGAGAACGGCTGCCATGCCGTAGTGACATCGGATATCGCCGATTATTTAGCACTGCATATGAGCAGCGTAGGCCGCGCTTCAGTCAGCGTGGAAGTGCTGCCGGTTTCGGAACTTCGCAGCTCCGAAGTTAGGCTGGATCCCATGGAGATTACCGTGTCCTCCCTGCGTCTGGACGGAATCGCTGCGGATGTGTGCCGGCTAAGCCGAAGCAAAATTCTTGTTCCTGTCAAAGCCGGCCGCGTCCGGGTGAACTGGAAGGTGGAGGAGGACCCTTCTTCCCATCTAAAAGAAGGCGATGTGGTCTCCATTCAAGGCTTTGGACGGTTTAAAGTGCTGGAGATTGGCGGACTGACAAAAAAAGGCCGATACCGGGTTCGAATCGGCAAATTTGTATAATTTTCTTGCAGGAGTTTCGGTACGCTTGTCGAAATTGATTAACTCATGAGGGCAGCTAACATTTGTGGAGCTGGACGCCGATAATTGTAGAAGAGGCGAGTTCTAAGGCAGTCACGGGAAGAATGGGTCGATCGCCCTTTCCTAACTTGTTTTTCTGACTTTCTTCTTCGTCCGCGGAGATGAACGGACGTTTGGGCGAGGCCCGAAATTTCTAGGAGGTGCACAGCATGCCATTAACGCCGCTCGATATACATAACAAGGAGTTTACCCGACGGCTCCGAGGTTATGATGAAGACGAGGTCAATGAATTTCTGGATCAGGTCATCAAGGATTACGAGAGCATTATCCGTGAGAACAAGGAGCTGAGCAATCAGCTTATGGCTCTGCAGGAGCGCTTGGACCATTTCACGAACATCGAAGAGACCTTGTCGAAGACCATCATTGTCGCCCAGGAAGCTGCCGATGAAGTGAAGAACAACGCCAAAAAGGAAAGCCAGCTGATCATCAAGGAAGCTGAGAAGAACGCCGACCGGATTATCAACGAGGCTCTGTCCAAGTCGCGCAAAGTCGCGATTGAGACCGAAGAGCTGCGTAAGCAGGCTTCGATTTACCGCACGCGGTTCCGGACACTAGTGGAAGCGCAGCTGGAGCTGTTGTCCCAAGACGATTGGGACGCGCTGGAAAGCCGCGAGGTTCGTGAAGAAGTATTTTGAAGCACTGCCTTGGCCTGTTGACTTTTGTCGTCAAAGAGGCTATAACTAGAACATATATGCAATATCCTATACGTATTCGATGACGGGACAAGTACGTCATGGTAATGATCCCCAGAGAGTCGGCGCCCTGCTGCAAGCCGATGTTCAGACCATGCCGGAATATCCTCCCTAAGAAGCGAACCTGAAACGAACGTTGTGTCGTGCGTAAGGTGAGCCGTATCCCGGACGTTACACCGGACCCGCGTTCTTGCGCGGGAGCTGAGATCGCGCTGTACCCCGGCCGTTTTATACGGAAGGAATCTGCGCGGAATTAGGGTGGTATCGCGAGCGTCGCCTCGCCCCTTCGGGGGCGGGGCGTTTATTATTTTAGGGGCGATCCCCCTAAATCTCCCTTGCTCAAGGGGGACCCCAAGGGTTGCACCCTCTGGACACCCGCAAGGGTTGGCGAGGGTCGCAGGGCTTGGCGGACGGGGAGCGGGGGTCGGCGGTGGAGCGGCCCTTCTCGCGGCATCCCCTGACGGGGACGCCGCTCGGGGCCTTCACAGCGCCCGAGAAGGCGTGCGGCTGCGCGCCGCCCGCCGGAGGCCCCTCGCGAGTGCTGCCCTAAACGGGAACGCGGCTCGGGTGCCAACGTAGAGCGGCCGCTTGCGGCAAGCGGGCACACCACCAACAGTAACTCTAAAAAACGCCGCTGCCTCGGACCCAGACAAACTTCCGGGTGTCCAGAGGGCGAAGCCCTTGGGGTCCCCCTTGGCAAAGGGGGATTTAGGGGGATCGAAAATTAAAGGAGTTGACCATCATGCATAAAGTAGACATCAAAGAAAAAGCGCGGGACAGAGACGTCCGCATCTTAAAGAAATGGAACGAGGAGAATACGTTCCGCAAATCGATCGAGTACCGTGAAGGCAAGCCGAACTATGTATTCTACGAAGGTCCGCCGACCGCGAACGGCGCACCGCATATCGGGCATGTGCTCGGCCGCGTTATCAAGGACTTTATCGGCCGCTACCAGACGATGAAGGGTTACCGCGTCGTGCGCAAGGCCGGATGGGATACTCACGGCCTGCCGGTCGAGCTTGGCGTAGAGAAGCAGCTCGGCATCTCCGGCAAGCAGGAAATCGAAGCCTACGGCGTCGAGAAATTTATCAAAAAGTGCAAAGACAGTGTCTTCGGCTTCGAGAAGCAGTGGCGCGAATTTTCGGAAGCGATCGGATACTGGACGGACCTGGACAATCCGTATATCACGCTGAACAACACGTATATCGAGAGCGTGTGGAACATTCTCGCAACGGTTCATGAGAAAGGGCTGCTGTACCGCGGACACCGCGTCAGCCCGTACTGTCCGAGCTGTCAGACGACGCTCAGCTCGCATGAAGTGGCTCAAGGGTACAAGACGGTTAAAGACCTGAGCGCCACGGCCAAATTCAAGCTGGACGACAGCGGAGAATATGTGCTGGCTTGGACGACGACGCCTTGGACGCTTCCGGCGCATATGGCGCTCGCGGTCAATCCGGACATGGATTATGTTCGGGTGCAGCAGGAGGACGGCGTCTATATTATGGCCAAGAATCTGGTTGAAGAAGTGGCCAAAGGCGAGCATACGGTACTGTCCGAGCTTAAGGGCTCGGACCTGGTCGGCAAGACGTACCAGCCTCCGTTTAGCTATATCCAGGCGGAGAGAAGCAATGTCATCGTCGGCGCTTCCTTCGTTACGGACGCGAGCGGTACGGGGATTGTCCATATGGCTCCTGCGCATGGCGAAGACGACTATAAGACCTGCCGCGAGAACGGCATCAGCTTCGTGAATGTTGTGGATACGTCGGGTAAATACACCGATACGGTAACTGATTTTGCCGGACGCTTTGTGAAAGACTGCGACCTTGATATCGTAAAAATGCTGTCGGAGAAAGGTCTGCTGTACGGCAAGGAAAAATACGAGCACAGCTATCCGTTCTGCTGGCGCTGCGACACGCCGCTTCTGTACTATGCGACAGACAGCTGGTTCATCAACACAACGGCTATCAAAGATCAGCTGATCGCGAACAACAACGGCGTTGACTGGTATCCGGGCCATGTCCGCGAAGGCCGGTTCGGCAAGTTCCTCGACGAGCTCGTAGACTGGAACATCAGCCGCAACCGCTACTGGGGCACTCCGCTGAACGTATGGATCTGTCAGGAGACGGGAAAAGAGTTCGCGCCGCACAGCATCGCCGAGCTGAGAGAAATGGCAGTCGACTTTGTGCCGGAAGACATCGAGCTGCATAAGCCGTATGTGGATAACATCCGCCTGCGCAGCCCGTTCAAGGAAGGCGCGGAAATGGTGCGGACCTCCGAAGTTATCGACGTATGGTTCGACAGCGGCTCAATGCCGTTTGCC
Source organism: Paenibacillus sophorae (assembly GCF_018966525.1). NCBI lineage: Bacteria > Bacillati > Bacillota > Bacilli > Caryophanales > Paenibacillaceae > Paenibacillus > Paenibacillus sophorae. The sequence continues at coordinate 4,908,291 of NZ_CP076607.1, read as the reverse complement.
CAGAGCCATTATCCGTTCGAGAACGCGGATAAGCTGGACGATCAATATCCGGCGGACATGATCTGCGAAGGCATCGACCAGACGCGCGGCTGGTTCTACAGCTTACTTGCGGTATCAACGCTGTTCAAGGGTAAAGCGCCATACAAAGCCGTTATCGCGACCGGCCACATTCTCGATGAGAATGGCCAGAAGATGTCCAAATCCAAAGGCAATGTCATCAATCCTTGGGATATCATGAACGAATACGGCACCGACGCCTTCCGCTGGGCGATCCTGGCCGACAGCGCGCCGTGGAACAATAAGCGCTTCTCCCGCGGGATTGTTGGCGAGAGCAAATCGAAGGTTGTCGATACGCTGGTAAACACCCACGCGTTCCTGACGCTGTATGCGGGCATTGACGGCTATGATCCGGCCGAGCATCCTTTCAAGCTGTCGGATCACAAGCTGGATCGCTGGATACTGTCCCGTCTGAACAGCCTGATCCTCGTTGTGGATAAAGGGCTTGCGGTCAATGATTTCGTCAATTCGTCCAAAGCGATCGAGAACTTTATCGACGAGCTGAGCAACTGGTACATCCGCCGTTCCCGCGACCGTTTCTGGGGCAGCGGGCTTGGAGAAGAGAAGCTGGACGCTTACCGCACATTGACACATGTGCTGCTGACGACGGCGAAGATCGTCGCTCCGTTTATGCCGATGCTGGCCGAAGATATTTTTGTCAACCTGGGTGGCGGAGAAAGCGTGCATCTGGCGGATTATCCGGCAGCAGACAAGAGTCTGATTGATGCTACGCTTGAGCAGGATATGGAAAGCGCCCGTAACATCGTCGAGTTGGCGCGCAACGTCCGTAACGAGACGGGAATCAAGACCCGTCAGCCGCTCTCCGAACTGATCGTATCCATTGGCTATAGCTTTAACGTCAATGAGTATGAGGAGATCATCAAGGACGAGATCAACGTCAAGTCCATCGTGCTGGAGACTAGCGACAGCGGATTTGTCGATTTCACTTTGAAGCTGAACCTGAAGGTCGCGGGCAAAAAATACGGCAAAAACGTCGGCTTCATCCAAGGGTTCCTTAAATCGATGGACAGCGACGCCACTCGCGGCGCGGTTCAAAACGGGCGGGTCGCCGTCACCTCTCCGGAAGGCGAAGAGCTGCAAATCACCGCGGAAGAGCTGCTGATCGACAAACAGGCCAAACCGGGCTTCGCGTCCGCATCCGGCTACGGAATTACGGTCGCCCTGAATACTGAAATCACGCCCGAGCTGGAACAAGAGGGCTGGGTGCGTGAAATCGTACGCGCAGTTCAGGATTACCGCAAACGGCTCGATCTGGCAATTGATAAGCGTGTCGCGCTGACTCTGAATGTCGATGACGAGCTGAAAGCGGCAGTTACCGCGTTCGAAAGCGTCCTGCGGGAAAATGTTCTCGTTACGACTGTTGATTTCGGCAGCGGCGATTCTTTTGAAACGGTGGATATCGGCGGCAAAACGATCGGCATTCTTATCGGCTGAAGCTGCCGTTCATCGGCTGAATTGGCGCATGTCCCATCCGTAAAGTGCATATACTAGCGTCAGAAGTATGACCGCAGGCGTTAATACGTGAAATATTCCTGCTTGAATATTTCGGCGCTAATAGGCGAGTCCCGTGCGAATGAAGAGACAGACATCTCTATTCGCCGGGCTCGTTTACTTTTCGGCGCAAAACGGAGGGGGCGCAAGATGAAGGAGGATAGAGACGGAGGGGCAGGCCGGAGCGGAGAGTCGAAGCATTGGAAACCGCTGGCGCGTGACAGGAAGGGGCCGCCAGAACCCCCTGACAAGGAAAAGATCGATACCGTTTACCGGGTGGCTACTCAATGGGCGCAAAGAATGGAAAAGTCGCGGATTTCCGAGTATTTGGAGCTGCTGCATTCTCCTTGGCGGCTGATATGGCTGAACGTGCTTTCGGGTACCGCGCGCGGCGTCGGAATCGCGATAGGGTTTACTTTTTTTGCGGCAACGATCATTTACGTGCTTCAGGTGCTGGGGGCTCTGAATCTGCCGATTATCGGGGATTACATCGCCGATATCGTCCGCATCGTCCAACATCAGCTCGAACTCAATACGTATTAGTTCCAGAAAAAAACGGCCCGCATGCAGAACATCTGCGTGTGAGCCGTTTTCTATGACTAAGCTTAATACTCCATTACAAAAGCTACGTTTTGCCAGCCGGCGCCAACAGTCCAGAACAGAAGCTTGTCTCCGCGTTCGATTTTCCCGGTAGATACAGCTTTGTGCAGAGCGATGAAAGGGCTGCTCGTCGAGGTATAGCCGAATTCATCGCCGATGTAGACAGCTACGTCGCTGCCGATGCCGGTTTTTTCGGAAACCGCTTGAATGTTGGGAAGTGATAGCTGAGAGAAACAAGCCACTTTAATTGATTCAGGGGCTATCTCATTATCACTAAGCAAGGTGTTGATAGACTCAGAGGCGGCGTTAACGCAGATTGAATCGTCAAAAGGAATGAATTTAACATTGAACTGTCCGGCACCTACGCCGGTGCGGCCCACGTTGGCTAAGCCTTCCGCCGGAAACATCGAGTTGCCGTAGACACAAGTGTCTGTCTGGTAGATGGAATCTATGAAGCCTACGGAATTCTCATCATGCTCCAAAATGACAGCGGCGGCGGCATCACCGAAGTTGGCATAATACACGGGGTCATTCTTATCGGCATGCGGTGCAACATGGTCAGAGCCGATGACCAGAGCGCGGCGGATTCTTGGATTGGCCATCATTTGCCGGCTAACCTGTTCAACTGAAGCTGTCATTCCCGCGCAGTTCGCATTGCTGTCGATGCAGATCGTATGGGACGCTCCGTTTATCAGCCGGTGAATCATCAATGAGTTCGTAGGGAAGATATATTCAGGAGTTTGGCTAGCATAAGCGATAAGGTCGATATCAGCACCGGTAAGACCGGTCTTCTCCAGAACATTGCTCGCCGCCTCGAAGGCCATCGTCAAGGAATTTTCTTCCTCATTGTCGATGCTATAGCGGTTTTCACGGCCCAGAGCGGCCAGAAGTCCACGGATATCAATGCCCTTTTCGTCAAAATGCTGAATGAAAAAGTCGTTGCCAATCTTTTTACTTGGATGATAGATATCAATGTCCTTAATACGAATCCCAGCCATATGTATCCTCCTAAAAGTTTTGTGAGCGTTCACTCCATCGGTTTAACTAGACCGAAATAATTTCCAGGTTTTCCAGTCCCGCTTTGCGTCCCAGACGAGACAGCTGCATTTTGAGGACAGGATTATTCTCAAGGGTAAGATTCACTCTTACAAATCCGTCGCTCTTGAACATGATGAAGCAGCCTTCAAGAAGCGGCACAACTTCAGGTGCGGTTACATTCAGCTTTCTGCAATCAATTTGCAGTTGATAGTCTGCAGGAGTAATAGCGCTGATCGTTTCTTTATAGGCTTGAATCGATTTAAGGCCGTCTTCTTCTGTAAAAGTTCCCTCCAATTCAATATCAATTACCTTTTTAGCCGAGTCTGTCTTCAAAATAAATTTTCCCATGTGTACATCTCTCCCGGAATTTGATGAGTTTAGCATGAAGTCCGACTGCATTTTGCGCAGGGCCGTTTTCATGTAAATATCCTTTAAAACGATTTGCTAATGCCAACATTCGACATGGTAACGTTAGCTTTGGGATATTTTTCTTTATTGTATACTTATATTTCTCAGATATGCAATAAAAAAGTCGAATGATGCATTATTTTGTCGATGGTGTAGTTATTGGATTTCTTCCAGTGTCGAGAGAAGGACATTAAAAGCGGAAATAATTCTCGGAGCGCCAACACATGGCACAAGATGCAGTAAAATCCCCTTGATTTGATCAACGGTCATGCCTACACGGAGCGCCATCACATAATGAACGCCGAGCTGCTCGAATTGGCCCATCGTAATCAGAGAGGAAATAACGGCAATCTCTTTCCAATCGGCGCCAATAGTGGTCCGCTGAAAAATGTCGCCATAAGCGTTGCCCATAATAAATTCAGCCAATTCGGGAAAATGCTCTTTGATCGGAGCCATCGCCTTGGCCCCATAGTCGCCGGAAAGATTAGAGAAATGCTTGAAACCGCTGTTTACGTTGTCTTTCATAGAAATGCCTCCTAAAAGTTTTGCTGGCGTATGCTCCCCGGGTTACTTTTCGTGAAAGCTTGCTTCGGAAGCATATGCTTGTTTTGTCTGTGAAACTATTAATCAAGATTTAGTGTGCGGTGTGCGGTAGGAGGCACTTCGTCACGGTCAGTCAATAGCTCGATGACGGCAACACGGTTTAAAGCCACAGCTTCGCTGATAGCAGTAGCAAATTGTTCTTTGGTCTCGCATTTGTAGCCGGCAGCTCCCAGCGATTCGGCAAATTTTACGGCATCCATAGGAACTTCAAATAAAGTTCCGTCGATTCTGCCTGTAGTTTTTTCCATTCCTTTTAACGCCATATCCAGCTGCATATTATTCACAACGATAAAAATGACCGGGATATTCTTGCAAACGGCAGTATTAATTTCTGTACCGAGCATCATGAAGCAGCCGTCGCCGGTAATGCAGAATATCGTTTCCTCAGGAGAAGCAGCCTTTGCTCCAATAGCCATGCCGATTGCGTTGCCCATGCAGGCAAAGTAAGCGTCGAAGACAAAACTGCCCGGCTTCTTCACGTTGTACCACTTCACGGCATTGAAGCCGTGGCTGCCGTCATCAACAAATATGGTATTGTTATAAGGGATCAGGTCGCTCATCGTGCTCATTACCGACGCCAGTGAAAGATTGGGCAGATCGGGCAGTTCTTCCGCATAATGAACAGCCGTCTCCGGATCACGTTTTTTAATAGCGGCAGTATCAACATTCTGGAGATACAGCGACAAGTTATCCCGCAAATCTCCGCCGACCGCAATCGTCTGGGAGGTCAATATTTTTCCCACAAAGGTGGGATCGACGTCAAACTGAATCAAGGTCTCCGGATGATTCTCCGCTTTGAGGTTACAAATGGTCATATCACTGAGACGTGATCCAAGCACGATAAACAAATCACTGCGATTCAACAAATCGTCGCCATGCCTGCATCCGCCAACACCGATTGGACCGTGGTATAGCGGATGATCCCAGGCGATAGCGCCTTTGCCGCCGGGAGTAGTAACGACAGGAATATTAAAGGTCTCTGCCAATTGAACCAATTCCGTATGCGCACCGGAGCGGTTGACGCCTTTGCCGGCTATGATCAGAGGTCTGCTGGAATGGTTAATGGCATCAACAATACGGTCAAAATTAGCGTAACTGACAAGCGTTTCCCGTTCGGGGATAACAATTCGGCATTCTTTTAGCGGTTCTGTCTGGACATCAAAAGGAATGCACAGATGAACAGGTCCGCGCTTGCCGCTCAGCGCAATTGAAATAGCATGGTTAAAAATCGTGCTGAAATGATCGCCGCGTTCGATTAGTTTGCTGAAGAGCGTAGCGGGTCTGAACATGTCCGCCAAATCGGCAAGATACGAAGAAGAATCCTGGCACTGGGGAATTCCGAGCTCCTGAATGGATTGATGCCCCGTAATAAACAGCACAGGGAGGTTGTTGGCTTTGGCATGTGCCGCCGCTGTGAGGAGGTTCGTCCCCCCTGGACCGGAAGTACCGAAAGCCACGCCGAGATTTCCGGTTTTCAAGGCATAGCCGGAAGCTTCAAATCCGGAGCTGGATTCATGTCTCCCAGGAATAAATTCAATACCATAATCTACCATTTTGAGAACTATGGGACAAATAGATTTACCGATAATGCCAAAAGAATGCGTCACTCCGAGATTGCGTAGTGCTTCTGCCATATAATCTGCGACTGTCTTCAAAAGATCCACCCCACAAATCAAGTATTGTTTGCCATGTTATCTAACAAATAATAGAAAACCTGCACTCAAAACAGAGTACAGGTCGGTTGACAAAATCACCATATAGGACGCTTGATATACTAGCGTTCTGGTTCTTCAGCAACCTGGCTGTCATGGTCTCAAGCAAGATTTGAGACTGTAGATCCATGGCTTTGCGTCATTCCCTTTCGGAGAACTTTGCCCATATTGAGTTTATGAAAAAATAAAGAATAATTTTCCCTTACAATATATTCCTTGCTCTGCTTTTGTCAATATATTTATATAAATAGGCTCGGAATTTGACGAATTAATTGATTTTCTATACATATTGTCTGGAATTAACGAAGGATAAAAGACCTATACTGAGCACGAAGAGTCCTTAAAAGAAAAGAAGCAGCCCTTGCGGCTACTCCTTTTCATTGTTAGCGTAAGGATCAAGCAGGTAGTCGCCTTCTCCGCTGTCCATGTAACTCTGGTACTGATGTCCCTTCACGACGGTAACATGATTGCCTGTTATGTCCGTGGCGATGAAATTTTCCCAGGGCTCGACGAAGCCATCTGGATCATCAGCTTCGATTTCCATATCATTGTAAGAATCGATATTATTTCCCTCCGCCATAGCCGGCGTGTTGGAGGTGCCGAAGCTTTCGACGATCTGCCAGGCGTCCTCGCCGTCAAATCCGTTATACTCATGCTCGTCGAGACTGCTTCGCCCAAAAGGAGGAGTAAGAAATTCCTCTTCCACGGGGCGCGTATGCGGCTTTTCCTGGCGGGGGCTGTATTCCTTGGAGTAGCGTGTGGCGGGAAGAACGGCCAGTCGCTCATATGGAATCGGCTGTCCGCTCGCCGCGCAAATGCCGTATGTGCCTTTGTCCATCGCCTCAAGCGCGTCGTCTATATCCTTTAGTTCCAGTTCTTCGAGCTCTTGAAGCGATATATCCATGGAACGATGATACAGGTCGGTGGCGACATCGCCGGGATGGTTGTCGATTTCCGACAGTTCGCCCGACATATCCCGCATGGAATCTTCAAGACCGTGATCTTCATTCTCCTTAAGCCTGTGCCGGATATCGTCCCGCTGCCGGATAAGAAGGCCACGCAGGCGGGCAAGCTGTTCCGAAGACAGGTGATTCATTAGCCTCGGCTCCTTTCCATTTGCCGTTTTCCTTGTTAGGTTGGCCGATTGGCCGGTTTTTTACCGCTGGCAAATTGTGCTTTTGATAAGTGCGGCGCGGGGTGCGCCGCAATGGACGGGTTCTTGAGGCCTGTGCTACAATATACAGGTCTTTTATACACGTTTTGGACCGCTTTCGGGCGGGAAAAATAAGAACGGAGTGACAAGCTGAAGTGGTGTACTATCTGATCGCGCTAATCGTATTTTTGCTTGACCAGGGAACGAAATATCTGATCTCCACCCGGCTGGAAATCGACGAACAAATTCCGGTGATCGGAAACTTTTTTGTCATCACATCGCACCGCAACCGCGGCGCCGCTTTCAGCATTCTGCAAGACCAGCGCTGGTTTCTCATTCTGGTGACGCTTGTCGTCTTGATTGGAATCGTCTGGTATTTGAACAAAGTAAGAAGGACGCGGCGCTTGCTTCCCTTGGCGCTGTCGCTTGTGCTTGGCGGCGCAATCGGCAACTTTCTCGACCGGGCGCTTACAGGCGAAGTTGTCGATTTTCTGCGGTTTAATTTCGGCAGCTATACGTTTCCGATCTTTAACGTGGCGGATTCCTGTATTGTCGTCGGTGTAGCGCTTATTATTCTCGATTCCATTATGGATATGAGGGGCGGCCCAACTGAAGTGATTGAAGTGAAGGAAACAAGCGAGGTAGAGGAAAGGAATGAACAGCATTGAGTAAGGACGCCCATAATGAAGGGGCAGAAGGCGAGACCGTGGATAATGATATCGTCGTCTGGACCGTTCAGGAGGAATACGCCCGCGAACGCATCGATAAATATTTAACCGAAGCTTGGGAAGAGGATATTTCCCGCTCCCAGGTGCAGCAGTGGATCGAGGCAGGACATGTAACGGTAAACGGCAGGACGGTAAAAGCGAACTACAAGCTCTTCACGGGTGATACAATCTCTGTGACGGTTCCGGAGCCGGAAACCTCGGAACTGACGCCGGAGGATATTCCGCTGAATATCGCTTATGAGGACGCCGACGTGATTGTCGTCAACAAGCCGCGCGGCATGGTCGTGCATCCGGCGGCAGGTCATCCCTCAGGCACGCTGGTCAACGCCTTGATGTACCACTGCAAGGACCTGTCGGGAATTAACGGCGAGATTCGTCCCGGCATTGTGCACCGGATTGACAAGGACACATCGGGCCTCATTATGGCCGCCAAGAACGACGCCAGCCACAATTCACTTGCTGCGCAGCTCAAAGCGCACAGCGTGACCCGGCGCTATTTGGCGGTTGTCCAAGGCAATGTGGCCCATGATCAGGGAACGGTGGACGCTCCGATCGGCAGGGACCCGCATGACCGCAAGCTGTATACGGTAACGGAGAAGAACAGCAAGACGGCGGTAACCCATTTTACCGTGCTGGAGCGGTTCGGCGATTGTACCCTGCTGCAGCTTCAGCTGGAAACCGGCCGGACGCACCAGATCCGGGTTCACATGAAATTTATCGGGCATCCGCTCGTCGGAGATCCCGTATACGGCCGGAGTAAAGGAATCTTTATGGAAGGCGGACAAGCTTTGCACGCGGCCATACTCGGATTCGTCCATCCTTCCACGGAGGAATATTTGGAGTTTTCGGCGCCGCTGCCTGAGGATATGGAAGAACTGCTCGCCCGTCTGCGGAGCAGATAAGTACAAATCAACTGCGGATTTGTCCATTGTTTTGAAGCCGCTGTTACGTCATATTTAACAATATAGAATGGATAGGCTGAGCGCCTGTTCATCCGTCTTATATTCCAGAAGCAGGAGTGAGATCACTTTTATGAGCATTGAACACTATCAGAATACGTATATCCAGAACAATTTCGCAGACCGAATCGGCGGAGCGAATTACGGCAAGGACACCAATATCTATAAATTTGAGAAGATTAAACGCGCCAAGGCTTCGGCCAAAAAAGACTTCCCCGATATTGAGCTGATCGATATGGGCGTAGGCGAACCGGATGAGATGGCGGATGCGGGCATCGTCGCCAAGCTGGCGGAAGAAGCGGCCAAGGAAGAGAACCGCGGTTATGCCGACAACGGCATTGCCGAATTCAAGGAAGCTGCTGCTAAGTACCTGAAAGAGGTATTTAACGTCGACGGGATTGATCCTGTAAATGAGGTGCTTCACTCCATTGGCTCGAAACCGGCGCTCGCGATGCTGCCTTCCGCTTTTATCAACCCGGGCGATATTACAATCATGACCATTCCGGGCTATCCGGTGCTTGGCACCCATACGAAATATTTGGGCGGCCAAGTCTACAATGTCGAGCTTAAGAAGGAGAATAACTTCCTTCCTGACCTGAGCTCCATTCCGGAAGACATCGCATACAAGGCGAAGCTGCTCTACCTGAACTATCCGAACAACCCGACGGGCGCAAGCGCGACTCCGGAATTTTTTGCTGATGTTGTAGCCTGGGCGAAAAAATACAATGTTGTCGTCATTCATGACGCTCCATACGCGGCGCTGACGTATGACGGTCTGAAGCCGCTGAGCTTCCTGTCCGTTCCCGGCGCGAAAGACGTTGGCGTAGAACTGCATTCCCTTTCCAAATCTTACAATATGACCGGCTGGAGAATCGGCTTTGTGGCCGGCAATCCGCTGATCGTCAAGGCGTTCGGCGACGTTAAGGACAACAACGATTCCGGCCAGTTTATCGCTATTCAGAAAGCGGCGGCCTACGGTCTTGCCCATCCGGAAATCACGGAAGCCATCGCGGCCAAATATTCCCGCCGCCACAACCTGCTGGTGGACGCGCTGAACAGCCTTGGCTTCAAGGCGACGAAACCGAAGGGCTCTTTCTTCCTGTACGTGGAAGCGCCAAAAGGCGTCAAGGGCGGACGCCGCTTCGAGTCCGGCGAGGACTTCTCCCAATTCTTGATTCGCGAGAAGCTGATCTCGACGGTGCCTTGGGATGATGCGGGCGCGTTCGTGCGATTCTCCGTCACTTTTGTGGCTAAAGGTGAAGAGGAAGAACTGCGCGTGATTTCGGAAATTAAACGCCGCTTGAGCGACGTCGAATTTGAGTTTTAATTTGCCTGAAAGCAGTAGCCCTCGTGCCGGTTCTTGGTGCGGGGGCTATTTTTCTTGGATATAGTTGACACGGGCTGTCCATTCTGTCATAATTCATATGATAAATGAATAGCGCCTTTAATTCAGTCCCGTGAGGCTGGCAAGGTAACGTGAATCGAGGTTCGCGGCTTATTTGTAGGGAATCCGTCTGTCTGCACGGAGCTCTTTTGCTGCGCGCCCGTCATTCTTCTTCAATCTGCGGATTTCACTCCTTGCCTGCTTCAGGCAAGGAGTTTTTTGTTAATATCGGAAAGAATGAGCATCATGATTCGACTTCCTGATATTGCAAGGGAAGCTGCCGCAACAGAAGGATTGGGACGGTATCGCTGAAAGGGTATCGACAGATGCTTTTCTTATGTGAGCCAAGATGCGGGAACAGGGCGCCCGACCTGGAGGGCATGATTACAATGATTATCGAAAAGAACGTCATTATGGACGAGACGGCGATTCGCCGGGCGCTTTCGCGCATTGCCCATGAGATCCTCGAGAAGAACAAAGGCATCGAAGATTGCGTGCTGATCGGCATCCGCACCCGAGGTGTATATCTGGCACGCCGGATCGCGGAGCGGATTAAGGAAATCGAAGGCGCGGATGTTGCCTACGGAGAGCTTGATGTCACCCCTTACCGCGATGACTTGGAACCCGGGAAGAATAATAATGCGAACGACGGAGATTGTAACGGAAAAGGGACGCTGATCATTCCCAGCGGCGATTCCGGCACTCGAGACAAAAAAATCATCCTGTTCGACGATGTTCTCTACACCGGACGCACGATTCGCGCGGCGATGGACGCGCTTATGGACTGCGGACGGCCGAGAATGATTCAACTCGCGGTTCTGGCAGACCGGGGTCATCGGGAAGTGCCCATTCGTCCGGATTATGTAGGAAAGAACGTGCCGACCTCAAGGCATGAATCGATCGAAGTGGCGCTGAAGGAAGTCGACGGAATGGACGAAGTGCACATACTATCGAACTGGGAGGCAAAATAAATGATGACAGCTACCAGAGTGAAAGAACGCAGTCTGCTCGGACTGAAAGGGCTGGACCAAACGGAAATTGCTGCAATATTAGGAAGAGCGGCATATTGGGACAAGCAGACTGAAAAGGTAAGCTCGGTGCTTGCTTCCCGGTTCGTCTCGAACATGTTTTTTGAGAACAGCACGAGAACCCGGTTCTCATTTGAAATGGCGGAGAAACGTCTTGGCGCCCAGGTGCTGAACTTCACTGCCGCGGCTTCCAGTGTGGAAAAAGGCGAGTCGATTTACGACACCGTGCGCACCTTGGAGTCCATGGGAATCGACGCGGGCGTCGTGCGGCTGAAGCCGGCCGGTGTGTTGGCCCAACTGTCGGAGAAGGTATCGATTCCGCTGATCAACGCCGGCGACGGCAACAACGAGCATCCAACGCAGGCGCTGTTGGACATGTACACCATGATCAAGACTTTCGGCGAGATCAAAGGCTTGACCGTATCGATCATCGGCGATATTATGCACAGCCGGGTAGCCCGCTCCAATCTGTGGGGACTTACAAAAATGGGGGCCAAGGTGCTGTTCTGCGCGCCGGAGAATATGAAAGCCCCTGAACTTATGGAGCATGCGCCTTATGTTACGATGGATGAAGCGCTGAAAGCGGATGTGGTCATGATGCTCCGTGTTCAACTTGAACGTCACGCTTCCGGGATGCTGCAGTCGGCTGAGGAATACCGGCGGCAGTTCGGCTTGACGGAAGAGCGCGCTTCGAGATTAAGTCCGAATACGGTCATTATGCATCCGGCGCCGGTCAACCGGAACGTCGAGATAGACGATGCGGTGGTGGAAAGCGCCAAGTCGCTCATTTTTCCTCAAATGTCCAATGGTGTTCCGGTGCGGATGGCTGTCATTGAGAGAGCGATCCGATAAAGTCGAAAAGGGCTGAGTTAATAAATATACACAAGAATGAATTTTTATTATATAATAACATAAGAGCCCGGATGGATCTGTCGCGGGCAAAAGGAGACAGCATGAACGTGATTATCAAAAATGCCAGTGTTTTGAATGCGGAAGGCGGTTTGGAGCGCAAGCATATCAAGATTGAGAATGGCGTCATCTCCGCTGTCCTGAACGAAAGCGAAAGTGCCGCGGAAGGCCCCGAGACGATCGATGCCGCCGGCAAGCTGCTTGTCCCGGGGTTCATCGACATGCATGTACATTTGCGCGAACCGGGCTTTGAACATAAGGAAACGATTGAAACCGGCAGCCGCTCGGCGGCCAAAGGCGGATTTACGACGATTGCCTGCATGCCGAACACCAAGCCGGTCACGGACAGCCCGGAGATCGTACAGCTCGTAAAGGACAAGGCTCTGGAGGCTGGACTAGTAAAGGTGCTGCCTTATGCAGCAATAACGAAAGGGCAGCAAGGACAAGAGCTTACGGATTTTGCCGCTCTCAAGGAAGCCGGAGCGATCGGCTTTACGGATGACGGCGTAGGCGTGCAGACGGCTCAAATGATGAAGGATGCGATGAATATCGCAGCTTCCATGGATATGCCCGTAATCGCGCACTGCGAGGATAATTCACTGGTGGTAGGGGCTCCGGTGGCCGAAGGAAGCTTTGCCCGCAAGCATGGGCTTAAGGGCATTCCGAACGAGTCGGAAGCGATCCATGTCGGACGGGATATTTTGCTGGCAGAAGCGACTGGCGTGCATTACCATGTGTGTCATGTCAGCACCGAACAGTCGGTTCGGCTGATCCGTCAGGCCAAAGAAATCGGCATCCGCGTGACCTCCGAGGTATGTCCACATCATCTGCTGCTGTCCGAAGAAGATATCCCCGGCCTTGATGCAAACTGGAAAATGAACCCGCCGCTGCGCTCTCGCCGCGATGTGGATGCTTGCATCGAAGCATTGCTGGACGGAACCATCGACATCATCGTAACGGACCACGCGCCGCACAGCGCGGAGGAGAAAGCGAAAGGAATGCAGCTTGCACCGTTCGGGATTGTCGGATTCGAGACTGCTTTTCCGCTGATGTATACGAAGTTTGTCGCCGCCGGCAAGATGGATCTTTCCCTGCTGGTCAAGAGAATGACCTCAGATCCGGCCCGCGTGTTCAGACTAAATACCGGTGTTCTGGAGCCGGGAGCACCGGCCGACCTGACGCTGATTGATCTGGAGACGGAGAAAGAAGTCGATCCGAACCATTTTGCCAGCAAGGGACGCAATACGCCGTTTACAGGCTGGAAGCTTAAAGGCTGGCCGGTGATGACCCTCACGGACGGACGTGTTGTATGGAGTGAAGAACAAGAAACGAACCGGAAGAACGAAGCGGGGCTTCAGGCCTAAGAGGCGGAAGAATCGAAGCGGACACTCCGGAGATTAAGAACACATACAGTTTTGAGAATACAGAATGAAGAGGAGTGGAAAGGATGCAGGCAAGATTGCTGCTACAGGACGGAACGCTGTTTACCGGCACCGCATTCGGCGCAGAGGGCGAGAAGACTGGAGAGGTTGTATTTAATACCGGGATTACGGGATATCAGGAGGTACTGTCCGATCCTTCGTACTGTGGACAAATCGTGACGATGACGTATCCGCTGATCGGGAACTATGGCATCACTCGTGATGATTTCGAGTCCGTGCGGCCCTTCGTGCATGGCTTCGTCGTGCGCCGGCATGAGACGGTGCCGAGCAATTGGCGCGCCGAATACAGCGTTGATGACCTGCTGAAAGAGTACGGGATTCCCGGCATCAGCGACATCGATACCCGTATGCTGACGCGCATCATCCGCCACTATGGCACGATGAAGGCCATCCTGACCACTTCAACCAAGCCGGTGGAAGAACTGATGGAAATGATGAACGATACATCAATCGCCGAGCTGCGCAACCAGGTGGCCCGCACCTCCACCGCCAGCGCATACAGCAGCCCCGGAACGAAGGAGAAGATCGTGCTTGTGGACTACGGCGCCAAGACGGGGATTCTGCGCGAACTGAACAATCGCGGCTGCGATGTCATTGTCGTACCTCATAATGTTACGGCTGACGAGATCCGTCGCATCAATCCCGACGGCATTCAGCTGTCCAACGGTCCCGGGGACCCCAAGGATGTGCCGTATGCAGTTAAGACCATTTCCGAGCTGCTCGGCGAATACCCGATCTTCGGCATCTGCCTGGGCCACCAGTTGTTTGCGCTGGCCTGCGGAGCGGATACCGAGAAGCTTAAATTCGGACACCGCGGAGGCAACCATCCGGTCAAGGAACTCCAAAGCGGACGCTGCTACATTACGTCCCAGAACCACGGCTACACCGTTAACGAAGATTCTGTACACGGCACGGAGCTTGAAATAACGCATATTAACAACAATGACAAGACGATCGAAGGGCTGAAGCATACCCGCTATCCCGCTTTTTCGGTGCAGTATCATCCGGAAGCGGCGCCGGGACCGCATGACAGCAGCTATTTATTCGACCGCTTCCTGAATATGATTGCGGAGCACAAGCGGGCTACTCCAGCCGTTTCCCGTCAGGCGCAGCTTGCGGCGAACGCACGCATCGCGGCTCCTACCCCGAAACAGCAGCTTGAAGCCGTGAAAGGAGCTTACTAATAGAATGCCTAAGAACGAAAAGCTTAAGAAAATACTCGTAATCGGTTCCGGACCGATCGTTATCGGCCAGGCAGCTGAATTCGACTACGCGGGAACCCAGGCCTGCCAGGCGCTCAAGGAAGAGGGCGTCGAGGTTATCCTCATCAACAGCAACCCCGCCACTATCATGACCGATACGAATATGGCGGATAAAGTATACATTGAACCAATCACGCTTGATTTCGTGACCGGCATCATCCGTCAGGAGCGTCCGGACGGACTGCTGCCGACGCTCGGCGGGCAGACGGGCCTCAACATGGCCGTTGAGCTGGCGCGCGCCGGTGTACTGGAGCAGGAGAACGTTAAGCTGCTCGGCACCCAGCTGCATTCCATCGAGAAAGCGGAAGACCGCGACCTGTTCCGTGACCTGATGCGTGAACTGGAACAGCCCGTGCCGGAGAGCACGATTGTTACAACGCTGGACGAAGCGCTTGCGTTTGCCGATGAGATCGGCTATCCGCTGATCGTCCGTCCGGCCTACACGCTGGGCGGCACTGGCGGCGGGATTTGCGCGAATGAAGAAGAGCTGCGCGAGACGGTAAAATCCGGCATCCGCTACAGCCCGATCAGCCAGTGCTTGATTGAGAAGAGCATCGCGGGCATGAAGGAAGTCGAATATGAAGTTATGCGCGACGCGAATGACAACTGCATCGTGGTCTGCAACATGGAGAACTTCGACCCTGTCGGCGTACACACCGGCGATAGCATCGTTGTCGCTCCGAGCCAGACGCTGTCCGACCGTGAGTACCAGATGCTCCGCAGCGCCTCACTGAAGATCATCCGCGCGCTGAACATCGAAGGCGGCTGTAACGTTCAGTTCGCGCTTGATCCGCAGAGCTACCAATACTATGTCATCGAAGTGAATCCGCGCGTCAGCCGTTCGTCTGCGCTGGCGTCGAAAGCCACCGGCTATCCGATTGCGAAAATGGCCGCCAAAATCGCCCTCGGTTATACGCTTGATGAAATCATCAATCCGGTCACCGGGCAGACGTATGCCTGCTTCGAGCCGACGCTGGATTACATCGTCAGCAAAATTCCGCGCTGGCCGTTCGACAAGTTCATCTATGCGAACCGCAAGCTCGGCACGCAGATGAAGGCGACTGGCGAAGTAATGGCAATCGGCCGCACTTTCGAGGAGTCGATTCACAAAGCGATCCGTTCGCTGGAGATCGGGGTACACCGGTTCAAGCTTCCGGGAGCGGAACTGCTTGAGGATGAAGTGCTGAAGACCCGGCTGGCGAAACCGGACGACGAGCGTATCTTCCTGATTGCCGAAGCATTCCGCCGCGGATATCAGCTTCAGGAAATTCAGGATATTACCCAGGTCGACTGGTGGTTCCTTGACAAAATTGAAGGCTTGATCGGCTTTGAGGACCGTATCCGCGAAGAAGAGAGCCTGACACCGGAAACGCTGTACCAGGCGAAGCGTCTGGGCTTTACCGACCGTGCCATTGCCGAGCTGCGCTCGGAAGGTCAGCCGGGAGGCAAGCAGACGAAAGAAGCCGAAGTTCGGACGATGCGTCTCGAACAGGGGCTGAAGCCTGTCTACAAAATGGTCGACACCTGCGCAGCCGAATTCGAGGCGACCACCCCTTACTATTACTCGACCTATGAAACCGAGAATGAAGTGCTTCCATCCGATAAGCAGAAAGTGGTTGTTCTCGGCTCCGGCCCGATCCGTATCGGCCAGGGTATCGAATTCGACTACTCCACGGTGCATGCCGTCTGGGCGATCCAGAAGGCAGGTTACGAAGCGGTCATTATCAATAATAATCCGGAGACAGTGTCTACCGACTTCAACACCTCCGACCGGCTTTATTTCGAGCCGCTGTTCTTCGAGGATGTCATGAATGTTATCGAGCAGGAGAAGCCGATCGGCGTTATCGTACAGTTCGGTGGACAGACGGCGATCAACCTGGCCGCGCCGCTGAGCGCAGAAGGCGTGAAGATTCTCGGCACAAGTCTTGGAAGCATCGACGAGGCGGAAGACCGCAAGCGGTTCGAAGCGCTGCTGTCTCGTCTGGATATCGCGCAGCCGCAGGGCAGCACCGTAACGACGGTGGACGAAGCCGTGGGTACGGCCCAGTCGCTCGGCTATCCGGTTCTGGTGCGTCCTTCTTACGTGCTTGGCGGACGGGCGATGGAGATCGTCTATTCCGATACCGAGCTGCTGACCTATATGAAAGAGGCGGTTAAGGTCAATCCGGACCACCCTGTGCTGATCGACCGTTACATGCTGGGCAAAGAGGTTGAAGTCGACGCCATTTGCGACGGCGAAACGGTGGTTATTCCCGGCATTATGGAGCATGTGGAACGCGCGGGCGTCCATTCCGGCGACTCCATCGCGGTATATCCTCCGCAGCATCTGGAAGACAGCCTGAAACAGAAAATCTCCGAGATCACGATCAAGATCGCCAAGGAGTTGAAGACGATCGGACTGGTCAATATCCAGTTTGTCATCTACAAAGGCGAGGTTTACGTGATCGAAGTGAATCCGCGCTCGTCGCGTACCGTACCGTTCCTGAGCAAAGTGACGGGCATCCCGATGGCCCATCTGGCCACGAAGGTTATTCTCGGCGGCAAGCTGAAGGACGAAGGCTACAGTGAAGGCTTGTGGCCGGAGAGCGATTATGTCTCCGTCAAAGTGCCGGTTTTCTCGTTCGCCAAGCTGCGCAGAGTAGAGCCGACGCTCGGTCCGGAAATGAAGTCCACCGGCGAAGTTATGGGCCGCGACAGACTGTACGCGAAGGCGCTGTATAAAGGCCTGATCGGGGCGGGAATGAAAATTCCGACAACCGGGTCGATTATCATAACAGTGGCCGACAAGGACAAAGCGGAAGCGGTCGAGCTGATGAAGGGCTTCCACCGTCTGGGCTATAAGATCATCGCCACGGGCGGTACTGCGGCAGCCATGGAGAAAGCGGGCCTCAACGTCATGAACGTCAACAAACTTGGCGAAGGCGAGCCGACTATTGTCGACCTCATCCGGGGAGGCCAGGCGAACTTCGTCTTCAACACGCTCACCAAGGGCAAGACGCCGGAGCGTGACGGCTTCCGCATCCGCCGCGAAGCGGTGGAGAACGGCATCGTCTGCATGACCTCGCTTGATACGGTAACGGCGCTGCTGCGTATGCTGGAGACGATCAATTTCTCCTCGCAGTCGATGCCGGCTTTTGTGGGACAATAAGAAAAGTGCGTAAGGCACAGGGAATTACAGGAACGGTTTGCGTCATATCGCAGACCGTTCCGCTGTGCCCGGGCATTTGTACGCTATAAAATCGGAAGCGAGAGCTTTTTCATATACTCAGCGAAGGAGTGTTGTTATGACCGGAGAAAGGCAGCCCGTGCAGGAAGCTGCGGCGCAGGAGAATACCGTCACACAGGACACGCAATGGGAGAGCATGGCCAATCGGCTGATGATCCCGCTTGATTACCCGGATGCCGGGCAGGCGAAGGAGCTGATCAGCAAGCTGAAAGGCATCCCGTGCTACATGAAGGTCGGCATGCAGCTGTTCTACGCCGCCGGTCCGGATTTTGTCAGAGAACTGAAGGCCCTTGGCTATTCCGTATTTCTTGACGTCAAAATGCATGATATCCCGAACACGGTAAAAGGCGGAGCCGAAAGCGTGACCGCCCTTGGCGTCGATATGTTCAACGTACATGCATCCGGCGGTTCGGCCATGATGTCCGCCGCGCGGGAAGGCATCGATGCGGCCCTGCGCAAAAACCCGGAGCTCGCCCGTCCGCTGGTTATTGCGGTGACTCAGCTTACCAGCACCAGCCAGGACGTCATGAACGGCGAGATCGGCATTCCCGGCGAAGTGCCGGATACGGTCGTGCGGTACGCGAAGCTCGCCGCAGCTGCCGGTCTGGACGGCGTTGTGGCGTCGCCTATGGAAGCTGCTGCCATATCGGCAGCCTGCGGCCCTGCATTCCGCACCGTGACCCCCGGTATTCGCCCGTCCGGATCTTCTCTGGACGACCAGAGCCGCGTCATGACGCCGGGACAGGCGATCCGGCAGGGCAGCCACTTTCTGGTCGTAGGACGGCCTATAACGGCAGCTCCTGACCCGCGTCAGGCTGCTGAGCATATTATTAAGGAGATGATTCAAGCGTGAGCCCATTGCTGAATAGAAGTGAACAAATTGCATCTTATCTGTTAAAGATCGAAGCGGTCGCGCTTCGTCCGCAGGAACCTTTTACGTGGACCTCGGGCATCAAGTCCCCGATCTACTGCGATAACCGTCTTACCTTGTCTTATCCTGAAATCCGCAGCTATATCGCCGACGCGTTCGCGGAATTGATTGCTACCGAATATCCCGGCACCGAAGTCATCGCCGGAACGGCAACTGCGGGCATTCCGCACGCGGCCTGGGTCGCCGATAAATTGAATCTGCCGATGGCCTACATCCGCGACAAAGCGAAGGGACACGGCAAACAGAACCAAATCGAAGGAATCATTGCACCCGGCCAAAAGGTCATCGTCATTGAAGACCTGATTTCGACCGGAGGCAGCTCGATTAAGGCTGCGCAGGCAGTAAAGGAAGCGGGAGGAGAGCCGCTCGCGGTGCTGGCGATTTTCAGCTATGAATTGGATCGCGCAACAAATGCATTCAAGGAAGCGGGCATTCCGCTGCAAAGCCTGTCCAATTACAGCACGCTGATCGACGTTGCGCTCGGTCAAGGCAAAATAGTGGCTAATGATGTCGAGCTGCTTCAGTCGTGGAGACGCGACCCATCCTCTTTTGGAAACTGATTAATTTTGAAGAAACCGTCCGATTGCAGGGCGGTTTTTGTTTTTACTTCTTGAATCAGACGAAAATATCTAAATTATATAAAAATTATCTATGAATAACCCCCTAAAAAACCATTAGTGTACTTGATTCTTCTCCTTTTATAATTAACTCATACAAGTGAATTGTTTCACTAATGAGAAATGAGGTTTGGATCATGAAGAACAAGTATATGCCCGCTGCCATCTCCCTGTATATCAACTACATCATTCAGGGAATTAGCGCAATCATTCTCGCACAGAACATGGAATTCCTCACAGGGCAGTTTCACACGGACAAAGCGGGGGTCGCTTACGTCATTTCCGGTCTTGGAATCGGGAAACTGCTGGTACTGTTTATTTCCGGGGTCTTATCCGACCGTTTCGGACGCAAACCGTTTGTACTTTTGGGCATTGCAGGATATGTGGTTTTTTTTGCGGGGATTCTATTTAGTCCCAATGTTGCGGTCGCGTTTATATTCGCGGTAATCGCGGGTATCGCGAACTCCTTCCTGGATTCCGGCACCTACCCGGCGCTTATGGAAACCTTCCCTAACGCGACCGGAACGGCGAACATTATCATCAAAGCGTTTGTAGCGCTTGGCCAGTTCTCTTTGCCGCTGATGATCAGCTTTGTCGTTAGCAACAACCTGTACTTCGGTTACACCTTCTATGTTTGTATCGGGGCTCTTCTTATCAACGGTATTTTCGTTCTCCGGCAAAAATATCCCCCAATGAACGTCGCGAAGCCGGCCGCCGCTGCCGGTGGAGAGGAAACCGTTAAAGCGAATTTCTGGATTGAGGGCCTGGCCCTGATCTTGATCGGCTTTACCTCTACAGCTACCTTCTTCATCATTTCGGTTTGGCTGCCTACGTACGGACAGGAGGCTGCCGGTATGGCAGCGAACGCTTCGCGTCAGTTGATCAGCTATTACAGTATCGGATCGCTGGTTGCCGTATTTATTACGGCCGTTCTGGTGAAAAAATGGGTCAAACCCGCTACTTTCATTTTGATTTATCCTTTGATTTCACTGGCTTGCCTATTCCTGCTCTGGGCGAACCCGACTCCGGCTATCGCCGTTTTCTCGGCGTTCGTAATCGGCTTTACCGCAGCCGGCGGAGTTCTGCAGCTCGCGCTTACCACTATGGCTGAACTGTTCCCGTCGAGCAAAGGCAAAATTACTGGCTCTGTCTACACCTTGTGCAGCTTGGCAACCTTCGTTTGCCCGGTTGTGACGGGAAGACTGGCCGAATCCAATATTAAGAACGTTTTGGTATTCAATATGGCTAATACTGCAGTTGGTGTCATTCTGGCTGTTATTGTGCTGATCCGCTACAGAAAAGTGTTCAAGACCCATAACATGCAAAAAGCAGCTTAATTCGCTTAAATCACTATCTAAAGGAGAGGCCCAAATGAAATACTATCAAGTCAAAGGTCTGGATAAACCTGTCTCTGAAATTATCCTTGGAACTGGATGGTTCAATTTGGCTCCTGCGGAGCAGGTTAATGAATTGATGGAGGCCTATGTCGCTTCCGGCGGCAACGTTCTGGATACCGGACGCTTTTACGGTGTAGGCAAAAGCGAGCGTGTGGTCGCCGACTGGATTAAAAGCACCGGGAAGCGCGAGGAGCTGGTGTTGATCAACAAGGCTGGCCACCACTACGTGGACGAGAATAATGTACACTACCCGGAAGTAAGCCGGGTGAAGCCGGAATGCATTACGGAAGATTTGGAATACAGTCTGAACAACATGCAGCTTGAATATTTTGATATGTATCTTCTTCACCGCGATGATGTCACCGTGCCTGTCGGGGATCTGATGGACCGTCTGGAGCAGCATCACAAGGAAGGTAAAATTAAGGCGTACGGAGTCAGCAACTGGAGTATTGAGCGGATTGAAGAGTCAATGGCCTATTGTGAGGCCAAAGGCTACCAGGGCATTTCCGTGAATAATCCGTCCTACAGCCTTGCACGGGTTGACACCCCCCGCTGGGTGGGAGCCGTGTATGCGGACGATGCTTATGCGCGTTGGCATGAAGGCAAGGATGTCTTCCTGATTTCCTGGGCTTCCCAGGCTGCCGGATTCTTTGCCGATATTTACCCGACGGACGGAACCGCTCCTGCAGACATCATCGCCGCTTATTTCAACGATGAGAACTTCGAGAAGCTGCACCGCTGCAACATCCTTGCCGCCGAGAAAGGCCAGGATGTGGAGCCGATCAACGTTGCGCTGGCGTATGTGCTTAGCCAAGGCTTCCCTGTAGCTGCCGTCGCTGGCCCGAGAAACGTCAAGGAGTACCTCTCGACCTTGAAGGTGCTCGATCTTAAGCTGACGCCTGCGGAAGTGGCGTATCTGTCGCTTCAAACGAATTCGGTAACGGCATAAGATGCAAATGCTGCATTTGCGGTATTCGGATCAATCATCCGGATGCCGCAAGTTTTTTGTAAATATGGGCAAGCTAACGGAGAAGGTGGGCTTGATCATTTTATAATAGGGAGAAGATTGCAGCATGAACTGGGTATATTTTGCGAGGCTGTTCAGAACAAAATTTCAAGCGGGCTGTCTGGCCAAGCGGCTCGAACAGGACGGCTGGATTTACGGCTACCATGATCCGCGGTTTGTAGAAATTTATCGTTCACGCAGAGGAAAATATGGGGTTCGGTTTCTTCCCTGAAAAAATGGTCGGCAGCTTCTTGACTTAACACTATGTTATATTGTATACTATTTATTGTCGCTGTTTGAATATGATTACTGACGCGGGGTGGAGCAGCCCGGTAGCTCGTCGGGCTCATAACCCGAAGGCCGCAGGTTCAAATCCTGCCCCCGCAACCAATTTTCACCTAAAGTTCAATCAGCCATTATTTCGGATATTTTGATCAGGGCCCTTAGCTCAGTTGGTTAGAGCGGTCGGCTCATAACCGATTGGTCGGGGGTTCGAGTCCCTCAGGGCCCACTTTGATAAAACCCTTGCGCAGCAAGGGTTTTTTGCTGTCTTGGGATTTTTTCAATGGAAAGTAAAGACGGTGGGAAAGACCGGATCAAGCGATTTGCTAACGGATTTGCTAACGGGAGTTAGGCTTGATATACCCTCCGCCAGGATAGCAACAAACGAGATCATTATCTTCGTAAGCATCACCCGTATTCTGCCTTATAAACGTTCAAAGTCGATACACCCAGCGAAGTCCTAGAATTTCTCCACGCCGCATCCACGTATACACTGCCAAGGAAAACACGATGTAATGAACATGGTCTTTCGAAGATTCCAGGAACCTCGTAAATTCCTCAACTGTCCATTCGCGTTAACCTTGCTACGCTTCTAAACTTTACTCATGATATCCGGCGTAAGTGCCTAAAGCTTACTTTACCCAGTGCCGGAATAATGCCTACTCGATTATGGTCTTCTCGGTATCGTACTAGGTGGGCTTAAAGTTGGCTTGGCGTTGTCATATTACAATTACACTGCTGATCACTTACGATCACTTACGGCGGTCTGCTGGAATACCTTATAGAGTATTAAGAATGTGAGGATGAAGGATTATGGAAAATCAAAATTTATCAGAAGTTCTTATGTTTGCATCTCTACTTTCCGTCTTTGTATTAGCGGCAGTACAATTGGTTAAGACAACGGTCAACCTGCCAAAAAACATCATCCCACTGATCGGCGTCGGCATCGGTCTGCTGGTCGGCGCGGTGGCGTACCCTTTTACGGACATGGAGTTGGTGCTGCGGTTGTGGTCAGGGGCGCTGGCGGGGCTGTCTGCAACGGGGCTCTTTGAGCTGGTGTTTAATAATCGGTGCGGGAAGACGAAAGAGTAGATCTAAATGCGCACTGGCTTCGGCTGGTGGGCTTTTTTACTATTCACAAAACTGATCGTACACAAGTGAACAATATTGCTGAAAAAGAGAATAATTAACCATCATTGCTTGGTTAGAGCGGTCGGCTCATAACCGATTGGCCGGGGGGCGAGTCCCTCTTTTGAAGAAGACAATGGTAATTATAGTGTGTTTAGAATACCACCTATTAATATTAATGAGCCCAGCATTATAGAAACTGCTCCGCCAAACTTTATTGAGCCTATATAGGCATCGCTGGGTTCAGAGTCGCCTTTTACTTTCCAGCCTTCGCTTAAAGACCAGCCGAAAGTTGGCTTACTAATAGCAAATATGCCCAACGCGATTATTAGAAGTCCGAGAATAATAAGGAAAACGGCAAAGAACAACTTTAAATCATCCCCTTTGTAATAAATACGGGATACTTTCAGGAATGTTACTCTCAAATGAAGTACGTTTGCACCAACCGTCACCATGAAGAACACCGTTTATGTAAGCGAAATCGTTCATTGTCTCGCCCTATATGAATTATAGTTACTGCTTTCATTTTACCATAGAGGAGGAAAAATTCATGCGTTGCATTACCATTCTTCAACCCTGGGCGACCCTGATCGCTCTCGGCGAAAAGAAGTTTGAAACGCGCAGCTGGAAGACTAAGAACCGCGGCCAGCTCGCTATCCACGCCGGCAAGAAGATCGATAAGGAGATTTGCCAGCGTGAGCCCTTTAAGAGCGTCCTTGCCAAGCAT
Source organism: Paenibacillus sophorae (assembly GCF_018966525.1). Lineage (NCBI taxonomy): Bacteria > Bacillati > Bacillota > Bacilli > Caryophanales > Paenibacillaceae > Paenibacillus > Paenibacillus sophorae. Next base: position 4,884,182 of record NZ_CP076607.1, on the reverse strand, counting down.
GGCTACACGGCAGATAACCTGCCAACCGGTTCCGTCGTGGCGGTGTGCCGGCTGAAGGAATGTTACCGAGTGACGCGGCCTTATGGCGAGAACGGATTGATTTCGCTGGAAGGCACCCATCAGCTTCGAACATGGGGAGATTACCTAAGCAACGAACAACTTTTCGGCGATTACAGTGACGGCCGCTTTGCCTGGGAGCTGGCGGACGTTCAGCGGCTGCCGGAGCCAATTCCGGCCAAGGGAAGACAGGGGCTTTGGAATTGGGATGGTGTCTAGTAAGACAATAACCCCGTCAGACCAATCATGCCTGTCGGGGTTATTTGGCATTTTAGCCGTACCGGTTGTCCGGAAGGATTACCGCAATCCATTCAGGATGAAGACGGAGCGCCGGTTAAATCCTCGATATCCGTTGATCCAAAAATAAGCAAAGCAATAACGATAATAAGAAGAATGTTTCCGGCAAAACTTTCTCCGTCAAAGCCGCTCATTAGGTTGCCCACCTTTTTCGTGAGATTATTTGTTGTTCCCGGTTTTCTTTTTTAATGCTTCCATAAGATCGTTCAATGTTAAGCCGCCGTTATCATTCATGAAGTTGACCAGCTTCTCGACATTGCTGTCGCTTAAATCGCTTAATTTTTTGTATTTGCCTACCAGGCTGATGAATAGAGAAGCGTCAGTGTACAATTGCACGGAATCCACTTTAAGCTTTCCAGTCAACAAAAGCGCGGCCACGGCTAATTCAAGCCCTTTACTTTCCTTAAGTGCGGAAGCGGTGGTTTTCTTTTTGGAGCTTGAAATTTTGCGTTTTCCGAGAGGAGCCATAATTCTCCCTTCCTCCCTAAACTTTATCTTAAAAAAGGATAATTGGCGCATCTTCTGTACCACACTTTATGCTGGCTCCAAGCTTTTTGTGTGTAGGGCGATTAGGACAGAGTAAGGTTAATGCGGTAAACTTAGGGATGATGGCAACAGTATATTCAAGCCTTTTGGTTATCTTTGAACAAAGGCTCCCGCTCGCCGGCTTCAATCGGGAAATGAAGTCGATTCTGAGCCGGAGGGAGCGGGCAAGGAAACAACGGAGACTGATTGAAGGCGCAGGGGGGCAGAAAGGCGTAATTGAAATCAAGAACGACAGTTCCATCCGCTTCGGGTTGAATTAACAGAAAACGCAATGCCTCATAGGTTTGACGGCCATTCGTTAAATCCTTGAAAGTAAGAACGATTTGATTGAAAAATGCATACGTAACGAGTTCATAGCTCTCCCCGTTTATTTGAAATCTGATGTCCCCTGGGGAGGGCAATTCTTGAGTTAAGCCCTGTTGATTAAACAGCTCGAAGGATACAGTTCTGCTTGCGCTGGAAGGCAAGTACTCCGCTTTCACAACCCACTCCGGGTTATAGGGATAGGAGGAGATGCCGTCAAACTTCCGGATTGCAGCAGAGTCTGAATCCCAAATACGGATGCCGTAATTGATTCCGTCAGGAGTAATGACTGTAGCTGTGAGCCGGTCGGTATAACGAATAGCGGATGATGGAGTCACTAAAACGGTGCCGTCCACTATTTTGCCGTCTACCTCAATTTTGTCATCAGCAGAGGAGGACAACAACAGTCCCTGCTGCGGCTCGGAGGCCGGAGACCAAGTGCCGGGGATTTCTGCAAGCGAGCAGGATTCACTAATGAAGTAGCGATTGATCTCCGCCAAAATTCCTTGTGGACCAATCAGAGAATTGATGCGTTCGGAACGCCAAGTTTCATAATGTTTCATTCTTTTCATCCTTTCAGATTTGATTTATGATCCCTGCTTGAGAGATACTTGAACATGTGGTTTTTTAAAAAACCAATGAGTCACGACTCTGTAGCTTTATTTTTAGCACCTTAAATGACGCGTGTCAAACATTATTTTTGCAGGAGGCAGGCAATGAGTCTTACGAAAAATAAAATTATGCAATCGGCTATCCGTTTATTTTCTAAAAAAGGATATCAATCAACTTCCATACAAGATATAGCGGACGATTGCAGCATCGCTAAAGGAACGATATATAAGTTTTTTCCTTCAAAAGAAGATTTGTATATCCATATTCTGGATGAACGGCATCAACAAATGTCGCAAGAGATTGACCATATAACGCAGAATCCGGGCTTGACGCCAAGAAACAGGTTCATCGCCGAAATCGACTATCAAATCCGTAATTATATGAATTATGGATCAAATGACAACATGGAATTGGCCCCTTTTGATAGCAGCAAAATCCGGTCCTATATTGATAAATTTATGAGGAAATTGTTGGCATATTATCGGGATCTATTAATGCGATATTACGGATCGGATGTTAAAGATCATGCTTGGGATTTAGCGGCTCTGTTCTCCGGTGCGTTAAGGGAATACAACTATTTGATGTTCTTTGGCAACAAGCCCTTGTCGTATGGAGAACTTACCGTGTTCATTGCGGAACAAATGGATAGCTTGGTTGAAGGATTGAAAAAAAGTACTTCACCGTCTATTTTGTCCGATTCATTAATGGGCGATTTCGTGTTGGACGACCAAGAGGAGTTTTCGATTGCGGAACGCAAAGCCTTGCTGTACGAAGTCTTGCTGTCTACCATTCAGGAAATCAACGTGTCAAATTCGAGAAAAAGTGAACTGCGGGAAGTGCTTTTATTATTGAAGGAGGAGGGGGAGAGTGAGAAACCAAGACAGTTTTTGCTGAATGCTCTTTTAAACGATTTGGCCAAAGAGAATGAACTGGGCACTTATGTCAGCCAGTTGAACCGATTAATTAGTACTACCCTGTCACATTCCTAAATCGGGTCACCTATTCCAGCCCCAAACATACCTTGAACATTGAAAGGGGGGCGACTGAATGGATCTGCTCTGGGTATTAATTATTGGCGGACTGATTGGTTGGTTAAGCGGCAACCTGATTGGCAGAGACGTGCCGGGAGGCTTAGTCGGTAATATCGTGGCCGGGTTCGTTGGATCTTGGTTGGGTACAGAACTGCTTGGGAATCGTGGACCGGTCGTAGGAGGATTTTATGTCGTACCGTCGATTGTCGGTGCAATAGTGGCGCTGCTTATTTTTTTCGCGATTGCCCGCAGTGACGGCTACCGAAGACGATAAACGGAAATGACGCCAAAGATAGTTCGGAATCAGCCCAGCACCTATCTATGTTTGCCTTAATAGGATGTGGTGATATCGCATAATCTTAAGGAGGCATGCAGCGGATGCAGAAGAAACGGGCTACAGTAGTGAAGAAAGCAGTATCTCCCAGACAAGCACAGAGACATGTACATGAATTTGAAGGCAGCACTAAACTGGCTGAGGCAGGCGCAGATCGGCATAACCACCGCTTTGCAGGCGTTACAGGACAGGCGATTCGGGTAGGAAGTACTCATGTCCATGAAATTGATCTCGAAAGAACGGATTTTCTGGACCATTTTCATAATCTGAGAAGAATTAGAACGGGACCGGCTATTCCAGTCGGAAATGGCAAACACGTGCACTTTGTAACAGGCCGAACTACATTAAACGATGGTCATACACACCAGTTCAATTTCGCAACATTGATTGAATCGCCTCTTGTTTAATTTTTTTAGCTTGCATTTTGTATGCTTAAGGTCAACCAGAGATTGCTGGTTGGCCTTTTTTTCTGAATACATTAATGGGCGGGCATTAGGCACTTTCAGGTCTATGGGTGAATACCCTGTAAACGAAGTGGTTCAAACCTCAGTTAAGGCGGTGTCATCCCGTTATGTATTATCAACCTTATGTTATTCCCCAGCATGCGTTAGCCAACTGGTCGTACCATCGTAACAGCGATATGGTGATTGGGCTTATCGAGCAATCCATTCAAGGGGAACGGAACGATGAATTGTTTTATGATTTTCTCATCAAGCTTGCGCCTACTCAGCAGCAGAAAGAGGTTATTACAGGCATTCGTGATGATGAGAGAAAGCACAGGGCCATGTTCAGAACCTTATATACCCAATTAACGGGTAAGGCTCCTGCCCCATCGGACAAAGCTTCAGAACAACTGCCCGCCAGCTATCTGGAGGGGATTGAAAAGGCTTTGTTAGGCGAGTTAAAAGCTTTTGAAAAATACCGTACGATCTATCTGCATATCAATCCCCAGTACCGAGATTGGATATTCGAGATTATGACGGACGAGATTAAACATGCAGGTTATTACAACTGGCTGTACGCCAAAAATAAATAGGATGTCTCAAGAGATCATTTCCATTTGGCCCATACGTTATACTTTCCTGTGACATATTCTGTGTTGTATTCAATTGCAGAGGAGGTTTTCGATCATGGGTGCTGATTGTGGCGGTGTTGGTGGAGCAAATTATGGACCAATGTATCCTTGTAATTCGACGGGAGCGATTCTGGTTCTATTCATCCTGCTTGTTATTATCCTTAAAGCCTGTTGGCTCTAGTAGCGAAAACCGGTGCAGCCCCTTCAAGCTTGGCTTGAAGGGGTTGTCATTTAATAATGAACTCGATCCGTGTCCCATCCGGGTATTGATCCAGCTGATTGCCAACCCAACTGCCCGCACCACGGTTGTCAGCCGGTGATATGTATGCGATGTCCGCCCCCGTTCCGCCTTCTTTGCACATAGCCATAGGCCATTCATCGCGGTCGTAGCGCTTTTTGGTAGGGACGCCTTTTAGCGATTCCTTGCGGTTCTCCTCGGCTCCGCCACGGTCAATCGTACATATTTTGGATTCACCCTTATCCATGGCCTCCTCAATATGCTCTGCGGTCTCCGGATATTCGTCCGACGGGAAGATCAACTGCACCACCTCTGAATCGGAAGCAGGAGGATTCTCGAAGTTCCAGCCGTTTTTTTCAGCCAGGTAAGACAGCACCAGAAGCAGCAGAATGATGACCAGAAGATAGGTCTTATGCTTACGTTTACGCACTTTAATCTCCTTTCATTAACGGCAAGTACATTTCATTATAATTCATTCGGGGAGTCTGTCACAGAGGATTCCTACTTTTTTCAGTTGCGCATTTCGACAATTTTTTCTATCCTTTTAAAAGGAGGGATAGAATACATGAGAATAGCCTTACTGGTAGGCGCGGCGATATTGCTTGCACTGCTCAGCGCCTGCGGCGGAGGAGCGCCAGCTGCATTATCCCAAGAAGATATGCAGAAGAGCGTTCAGCAATTTTATGACGAGATGTCGACACTCGATCAGAGCGCGAAATCGTCCTTGGATGATTTTAACGAAGCGCTTGCTTCCTATTCCGGAGGCACGTTAACGGCTGATGAGCTGGAGAAGGCCATCAAGAAGTTTCAGGATACGGCATCCGACTTATCGGACCAGGCTCATGACGTAAAGATTCCATCCGGACTTCCGGATAATGTCGAGAAGCTTTTGGCAGAAGCCAAGGACTCTTTTCAAAAAGCCTATGAGATCAAAAAAGAAGCTTCGGAAAGCGCCGTTTCTCCCGATGTAACCGCCGAACAGTTCGATCAAATGAATAAAAATGCGGACATTGTGATGCTGTATGGTATTTCCAAGCTTAACGAAGCGAGAGAAGCAATCGGGTTGTTGGATACGAAGAAAAGCGAATAGACCGGATCAAACCGTCCCGGGTAAAAAGGCGCGCAGCGGCAGCAGCTGTCAGCGTCTTTTTCGCTGTTATTTTTTCCTTGTTGATTCATGAGCGGAAAAGTGGATATAATACAAACATACGTTCCTGTATTGGAGAGCGGAGAATATTTTTTGAAAAAAGGAGGCGAATCCCTTTGGGTAAAAAACTGGAGGGAAACGGTTTGTGGGAAAGCAGCCGCATGATGCTGCCTGAGCATAAGCAGCGAATTCTGGAGGAACAGCGGGAGATACTGCGCCGGGAACCGCCCGTGCTTGATGACCAGAAGCGGGAAGAGATGGAACGAACGCTGACGCTGTCGCTGCGGGAGCATGTCCGGGTAACGCTTGTTCTGTTCGATTCTTATGAGGATGTGAGGCTGAGCGGGTTTGTCACCTCCATTCATGCCCACTCGCGTGAAATCAAGCTGCAATGGGCGGACGAGTGGAGATGGATCGGGCTGGACTGCATTATCGAAGTGTACCCTGGTTAATATGGGGGGCTAACGAACTGCCCGGGTGACAGTCCGCGCCCGACTCTTCAGATTCAGTATCAGGATACTTGTGCCATTTGTGTGACTCGGACTTTAAGGCTAACGCTCCGTCCCTTCGCTTTTCTCAAAGGCGATCAGCGTAACGGGGCTGCCTGTCAATCGCGCGATGTTGGCTTCGGCGCTGCGAATGATCTCGACGGCGTCGTCCTGCTTCTCCAGAGCCGCAATTTTGTAGCTGTCGAAATATATATCCATGGTTGATCCCACCTTTCTGTAAGTTAGTGTTCCCGGCAGCGGTTGAATAATGCGGCATGCTCTGCATAGAGTCGGGCGTATGGGGAGAAGCTAACAGCGACTAACATAAAAGGAGGGACACACCTTTGAAAAAGAAGCTGATGGCTAGCCTTGCATGCAGCGCTGTTTTATCGATGAGTCTGATGGGTGTCGGTTATGCAGAGAATACATCTGCAGCCGAGGCGGAAAGCGTGGCGGTTAACGCTACGGAAACCAATAGCGGAATGACCGCCAACATGTATCGCGGCGACCGGGTAACCTATCCTACAGGTACCACGTACACCAACGACAATACGATGACCGCACCGGGCCGTACGGGCACAGCCGTTACTCCGCTGGGCACTACGCGTACCGGCACATACCGCGCTACAAATGCGGCAAACAATCGCAACTATTCCAATTGGGGATGGCTTGGTCTGATCGGCCTGTTCGGTCTGGTGGGCATGAGAAACAGAACCGGCGAACGCCGTTAATTCGAGCAGGGACAATGGCCCGTATCCGGTGAAGCGCCGGTGCGGGCCATGTTTTGTCCAGCGATAGAAAAGCGGATGCACAGAAAAAATAATGATTGCGTCAACTATAGAATCATGATATTATATATCTTGTCGCGTCACGCGCGTAAGTTTATTTTACCCCTGCCGGGGTGGCGGAATTGGCAGACGCACAGGACTTAAAATCCTGCGGTACGTGAGTACCGTACGGGTTCGACCCCCGTCCTCGGCACTAGAAGAACAAGGGTTTCAGCTCATTAGAGCTGGAACCCTTGTTTGTTTTTAAAGTGATTTGCTAACATTTTGCTAACGGCGCCTTTTTTTGTGTGTAGATTCGAGGTTTCCGGTACGCTCGGAATGATGCTTGAATTGATTTTATAACGAGCGCTCTTTATTCAAACTCTACGTTCGAGGATTCTGTCACGCTCCATTCTCAGGCGCTGGATTTCTGCTCTAATGACTTCTTTACGATAAGGTAAAGTATTCTTGTCGCTATGCTCCAAAGCAAGCTTTACGTGGAGTATGGCAATATCCAGCAGCGCAGACTGGATTGCCGCATCATCTAATGCTCCCCAAGCGATATGCTTCATTGAGCGGCCCCCTTTGATTTCTTAGAAAAGATATCGTTGATCTTTTGTGCGGTATCCTTTTTCGTCTCCATGTCGATGTGCGTATAAGTATTGGCTGTAATGCTGATGGTTGAATGTCCCAGCCAGACCTGAATCTCTTTCAGACTTACGCCATTTTTAATCAAGTAGCTGGCTGTCGAGTGCCTGAGATCATGGAATCTGATATGCGGCAATCCGTTCTTTGCAAGTATGGCTTTGAATTTGTGATTCAGGTATTCCGTCTTCATGGGACTGCCGTCAGGCCAGCAGCATACAAGACCGCTATCGACGTAATCTTTGCCATATAGCAGTTTGTTTTTTATCCGTTGTTTCTTTAGAGGTAATAGATAATCTTCGAGTTTTTCCATCAAAGGCAGAATGCGCTGGCTGCTCTCGCTTTTAGGTTTCTTTACCACAACTTCTTTACCGTACTTCACGCGAACCTCTTTAATCGAGATTGTCTTTTCTTCGAAATTGATACAATCCCACTTCAATCCAAGCACCTCAGAACGTCGAAGCCCATAATGAGCAGCGAGATATACTGCCGATTCTATCGGTGTACCCAAGCAAACCTCAAACAGCTTTTCGAGCTGTTCGACAGTGTAGTAGCTAGCATTGAATTTCTCCTGCTTTGGAAGCACGATTCGATCAGCAGGATTAAAAGGAATCAGGTTCATTCGCACTCCGAATTTCAAAGCACTCCTAATATTAGCGTGGTGTCTTCTTAATGTTTTAGCGGATAATCCTTTTTTGCCAGTCGATGGATCATCTTGATACTTTGTCTCATAATATTTTTGCAGATGCATAGGTTGTAATTCTTGTAGGAGTATATCATTTGTTTTCCTGAAATATGGAATGATATGCTTTGTTACAATCATCTCATAACCTTCCCAAGTAGTTCCCTCTACCTCACTTTTAATAACGTTATTAAGCCAATCCAGCATAAATTCGGTGAATTTGAGTTTTCGTTGTGGAAGGACAAAACTGTTGTTGTCCATTTTTGTAAGTGTTTCTCGCAGAAACTTTTCGGCATCGGATTTCTTTTCGCATTTGGTATTAATCCACTTTGGCTTTCGCTTCCCGGACTCGTCCTTCGTTTCAACAATGATGTACCAGTATTTATTGCGTTTACGTAAGCTGCCTTTCATGTGCTTCGACCTCCAATGATTTTTTTGGGATATGAAAAAGACAGGAGCGTGATTGCCCCTGCCTATAAAGCTGGAATGGTAAGTATATAGAATTAATTAGCTGTTAAACGCAAAGTGAAAAATAATACAGGAAAAAATATGAAAATGTGATAAAGTCCTAATTTATAATCACATTTTCATATTTTTTGGAGGTATATATGAATATTCGCGATAGTGATACACCTGAATCTCTTTTAGCTTTTTTCAATGAAAGTTACGCTGGTGATCATTTTTATGTTGATGAGAATGGGGATTTCAATGTACACATAAGTGGACAAAAGGCATCAACCTTCCACTTTATTTTGATTCCAGTGGAAAAAGTTAACGTGTTGGATAAACAAGGAAACATCAAAGATATGCGTTACAAATTTTATGCTTTAAGAGAAGGGGCGACAGTTCTTTTGGAGCCTATCACTATTCTTAAGAAAGAACTGCATAATGTGAATTGGATTCGGCGATGGAATCAATTTGCTGTACTAGACTCTATAACTCCGAAATCTTATGTGTGGATTTTGCAATTTTTAAATCACATTGATAAGAAGATTCCAACAGTAAATGAGCTAGATTTAATTGGTTGGCACAAAGATGAACAAGGTTGGTTTTTCTTACATTCTGGAGGGAAGATCGGTAAGTCGAGACAAACCTATAGAACCACATTTACAGAATTTAAATTCTTGAAGAACAACTCTTTAAGCGAGGAGCAAGCGTTTAAGGAGACAATTGAAATGCTAAATATCTGTGATCAAAAGGTGACGTATGCTCTACTGAGTTACTCTCTTCTTTCGCTCATTGTTACTCCTCTTGTAGAGTCCAAAGATTTGTCACCTAACTTCGCCATGTGGATTTATGGAAAGACAGGTTTGGGTAAGACAAGATTGTCAAGTCTTTTTACAAGCTTTTACGATACTGAAAACATAGTTCGTGTTGACTCTTATAAGAAGGATTTAAAATCAGCTTACACCAAACATAAGGACAGCGTTATTGTAGTTGATGATTATGGAACTTCAAAAACTGCAGAGAATGAATATCGTACTGACGAAAAAGTCGAGAATATCATTCGATGGTTAGGGGATAGACAACTTTCCTCAGTCGATGATGCTTTACCAACCGGAATGGCTTTATTTACTGGAGAACGGTTCCTTAACAATAATGAGAAAAACAGTTCAACAATCGCTCGTACAATCAGGATATCAATGGATAACATTTTCAATCGTAATGAGCCTGGATTTGATTCAGCTAAGATGAAGAGATTCGAGAAGTTTGAAAAGATGAATCCATTATCCACAAGTATTTTCTTTTATCTGGATTGGTTATCAGAAAAGTTAAACTCCCAAATGATTGATCAATACAAAAGCGACTTCCAAAAATTAAGATTGAAATTTGAATCTAAAGTTCATTCTAGGATTATTGATAGTATTAGTCACCTATTTAATACTTTCAATTTTTATATCTTGTATGCAGCGGAAAAAGAATTTATAACGCCGCTGGAATCACAAATAATTAGTGATAATGCATTGCAAATATTTATGAATATACTAGAGGATCAATCAAAACCCGTTGTTCACCCTCAAGTTGAGTTATTTCTAGAATTGCTGATAGAAGCAATCAGGGGGGGGGCAGTCAAAATAGCTTTGCCTCATGATCTTAGTTATTCAAATGGACGCCTCAATCCATCAAATGGGACACTGGGAATCTATTATCCTGATACAGAAGAATTAAAACTTGTATGGGAAAGTTCATATGGAATTTTATATCAGGAATCCAGAAAACGTAATGAAATTTTAGTAGGAGTGAAAAAATTAGGGAAGTTGCTAGAGGAAGCAAACCTGATACTTAAATCTTCAAGCGGCATTACAACACCACTTCAAACCCAAGACGAAAATTTCAGGCATTCAACATCCAGAGCTATAACGTTTGATGCTCGAAAGATAGTTAATGTTTCAGAGCTAATAATAAAATTAGATGAGCAATCAAAGCAAGATACATTACGTTACATAGAGGAGTGGGAGGGAATTGAAGATGACACTTATGATTACCAAGATATAGAAGAGAGTTTATCAGATGCGAATTTAATTGATACGGGCTTAATATCCAACGAAGATGAATGGAATCATAAGAAGGGAAAATAGCATCGTAACTCCACTTTATTCTTTATTATTTGCCTGGTAACAGTTCCTTAAATAATACTACCCCTCCGCCAATTAGATACTGTCGTATAGGCGGTGCGGGTGTAGGAGGTGCTGTTGCTTTGGTGGACATGGTGTACCTTGTATACAGAATGACCCGGATAGAGTATGACAGAACTTTTACTTCAATACAGTCATACTTAAAGAAATATTTAAATAAGAGTCAACTTCGCAAAGACCATCATGATAAAAATGCCTATGTCACAAATGCGTTCTCCCAGATCGGTTTTCAAGAAATTCGAATACGTTCTGCTTCTTGGGGCCACTATTCTATAGAGGTACGTTTACGTCCCAAGCTAACTATTGATAAAGAAGGATATTATTCTTTAGCAAAAGTATCTGAATTTGATTGGGTTCGAGATGTCTTTAATTTTGTATTAAAGGATACTCTTTCATTAAAAGTCCCCGACTTTTTTGAATGGACAGCCAAAAGAATAGAAGCTGCTGTAGATATAAACTTACAAGAGGTCTTGATTCCACAATATCTATCTTTATTTAAAAGGGGGTTTATTCCTGATTACTTTATGGACAATGATAAAACCAAGAAGTATTTTTCTGAAATCACTAACTGTTACTTGATGTCAGAAAACAAAACAGTCAATTGGTATAATCGTTATGAAACACTCTTAATAAAAGAGGGTAAAAGTAAAAAGAAATGGGTGGATTTTTCGCAGACAAAAGGATTATTTCGGTTTGAAACTCAAGTTCGCAATGGAAAGGAAACTGTAAAAGAAGTATTAAGCAAACAAAGATTAAAACATGAAGTAATGAAGTTTTATAAATTGATTGTTGGGGAAGGTGACTATCACACCTTGAAATGTGCAGAGCAAATTATAAATCAAAGGGTACAAAATTTCAAAAAACGTCAAACACTCATTACTATGCTTAAATTTATCGAACATTGCGGAGGAATCACTAAAGCGAAAGAAATTTTTGTTAATAGTAATGAAAACACAAAGATGTCTGCTGATAGATTTGGTAAGATGCTTAAAAAACTTAGGGATTTGAATATTAATCCTGTTCTAATTCCTGAAGAATGGGGAATTGATTTTATTGAAAATCCTTATGCGAAAATTGAGGAGGAATTTGAATGAACTGAAGCCCGCAATTAATTAAAATACGGGCTTCAAGTAGCTGACTCTCATTATTCTTCTTTATACTTATCGTACAAATCCTTTGCTGTTTCAATCACATTAAATTTGTTTTCAATTGTTTGGCTCACTGCATCTACACCACATTCTACTACACGCTCCCAAAAATCACTCATCATTTGATTCCTCCATTAATTTTTTTCACTAATGTTTCCAAGCTTTGAGGCCGCTGAGTGTTCCATATCCAACACCAAATAAATAACCAACGGCTGTTCTTACGCCAGGGAATAATGCTGTGCCAAGTGCTGCCCCTACGCCTCCTCCAAAAAGTGCGCCCACTGCGGTCAGGGCAGACTTCCCAGCTGTTTCTATTACTTTATCCATGAATCTCACCTCCTTTCAGGGACTAACGCAAAATAAACGGGAGGAGCTGTCGCTCTTCCCGTTGTACTGGTAACTCTATTTAGTTTGCTTTTCAGTATTTGAAGATGTATTAAACAATCGAATTAACTTAAAGAGATAACCGATTAAGTAAAACGGGGTTACGGCCCAGCCAACAAATAGAGACAAGATGATCTTGTAAACGATATAATTAGAGATTGTTGTAAATACAGTGATGTTACGTTGTGGCTTGCTTATGAATTTCCAACCAAACGGTATAGAAAGAAGAACATATATTTCAATCATTGGCTTTATATCCTCCAATACAATCTGAATTATGCCTTTTGAAGAATAGTACCTTCTTGTTTTTTGAAGGATAGAGTTGCTGAATTAACGGCATTTTGAACAATAGGATTGGCATTATAGGCATGTATGTATTCTTTGATACCGGGATTATGCCGATTAGTGATCATACTCTTTTTCTTGAATTTTGAAATGACAGAATAAGTCTGCTTTTTTTCGTTAATCCAGATTGTATGCACAGTCTTATTTTTAAATACAAAGCGAACACGTCCCTGCCCTTTTTCAACTGTGAAATCAGGATGGGCAAAAGTGCCCAACTGATCGTATAACTGTTCATTTGTAACCAGTGCCGACATAGGATGATTTGCGAAGTTTAACTTCAATAATCTCACTCCGGCTATTCCGTTTATAATCATGTAGGCCAAAGCCCAACCAATAATAAAACCAATAAACAAACCAAATCCCAGACCTCCGATTATCATAAAAGAAATGCAAGATACAGGAATTAAGCCGTAGTACCATTTTTTATAGCCCTTCATAGGATTTTCTAAGACTATAGGTTCTTGGGCAAATGTATGCTTGCCTGAAGCACTGTTCATCATTATATTTCCTCCAATATGATTGATATGCTATTTTTCAATAACTAAAAGATTAACTGTCCTTTAAGTTCCTTTCTTGTTTTCAATAATCATATTTGTGTTGTCCATCAATACTTCCAGTAGACACTGCTTAATGGTTTCAGGGGTTATAGTTAAAGTTGAAGGATGGCAACTGCTTCTCACACCTCCCTTTGGATCATACAAAGTCAATAGGTCAATTAAGGTGATCTCCAGAGCAGCCGAGATTTGTTCTAGTATTTTGATCGTAGGGTTCTTTTCTCCACGTTCAATCTGCCCAATGTAAGATGTGTTTACCCCTGCACTTAGTGCAAGCTGCTCCTGACTGAAACCATTTTTCAATCGCAAAATCCTGATATTTTCCCCAATAGATTCGATGCTGTTCATTTCCCTTCACCCCTAATCAAACGATAGAATTTTTTGGTAGGAGGCTCAACAGGATATAGTACGGATTTCAATGCTTATAGTAGGGAATTGATACGGAGTGTGGTTAAACCGTGGATAAAAGCACTTAAGAGAGGTCTTTACATCTGATTATTTGAAGGACATGTCAATAAAAGCTGTTTAGCGAACTTTAGAAATGCCCATGTTCTTTCAAACTGTAGAAGCGATTGCCGCCGATAATTACATGATCAAGGACTTCTATTCCTATGATTTCCCCAGCAGCTATGAGTCGTTTTGTTAAATTAATGTCCTCAATGGATGGCTCCGGGTCTCCGCTCGGGTGGTTGTGAGCGCATATGAGCGAGGCACTACAGCGTCTTATGGCTGCATGGAATACTTCTCTAGGATGGACGATAGCGGCGTTCAGAGAGCCTATGGAGATGACTTCTTTGAAGATGAGGCTGTTCTTAGTGTTGAGGAAGAGGCAGATGAAGTGTTCTTTTTGCTCATGACAAAGTTCTGCTTCGAGGAGTTTAAAAACATCTTGGGGTGTGCGAATAATACAGTTTTTTTGATCTTGGATGGTGATAGATTTAGCTAATTGGATCAGTGCGTATATTTGTAGTGCTTACTTTTTACCAATACCTTTTATAGATGTTAATTGTTGCTCAGATGCATTTATAAGTTCTGCTCTAGTTGGAAAAATATCTAGTAAATTACCAATTTCATCGTTATCATGCTTATCTCTTAATATTTGAGCCAATAACTTAATGATATCTTCTTTTTGCTCACTACACATTCTAGCATTCCCTCTCCTTAGGTTAATAATATATTAAATAGTTAATGCAAAGTTATAATATAGATTTAAAATCCATGAATATACTCTTGGGAAAGATACGATTGTAAATTTTTTCTTGTCGATCTTTCTGTTTATTAGTATTATTGAACTAGTTTTTATCAAAGGAACGTAGAAAAAGGAGCTGGATTCTCTATGGATATAACTATGTTGATTATCAGTATCGCATCAATGATTGCAACAATCATATCGACAATATTTGCGATCAAAGCTAAAAATGAAGCGAGACTAATATTAACTCAAATCAAAAATACCGAGATCAATTCTGATCTTCAAAAACACGACATAAAAAATAGTGGAAAAATTGATGTTGAAAATAGTGGAAAAAATAATGGTGTAATGGCTGGTATTGTCACAGGAGGAATTGATAAGCGTGATAGATAAAAAACGCAATTTCACAATTACCAATACAGGAGAAAACAACGGACTTATGACAGGGGATGTGTATGGTGGTATTACATACATACAACCAGAGAATACCGTCAGTACTTTTTCTTTAATTCCATCCTTAATTGAAAAGTTAGCCGAACTAGCAAATGTTGATGATGAAGACATGGAACGGTCTTACAAATTGAATCCGATTGACTTGATGAGTTATACCATTGAAGAAAAGATAAAATACAATGATGTCATAAAGTATAAAGAGTTAATTAGGGAATATAGCTTATATGGAAGTATTTGTGAGCAAGCATTTAATATAATTGACAATAACAATGTAGGGATAAAAAGTAAGGTTTTAAGAAGCGTTTCTGTTCTTTACAGAGAATGCAAAGGTGGGATTTTACTTGAAAATAGAGCGAGTACACAACCTGAAATGGACATTGTCAGATTAAATGCGGATAGAATTTTAGATTTTGTCAAGAGGGACTTAGAAAGTCGAATTACTAGAAATGATAATTTATTTGTTGAAGAAATTGATGAAGCACTAATGAGAATAATTTGTTATGCTTTTGTGGAATGTAAGATATTGGAGAAACCGCAGGTGGTTTGAAAATGATAATAAATATAGATAGAGAACCGAAATATTCACTGTATTACATTGGTGGAATAATTTTAGATTTATTAAAAAAACATGACTCCTTATCTATTGACGAGCTTTATGAAAAGACTAAATCTATCATAGATAGTAATCTGTATATTGATTTTATTTATTATTCATTAGATTGGTTATATATGCTTTCTCTAATAAATATTGAGCAAGATAAGGTGAAAATATGCTAATTCATAGGCTAATCGTAAGAAAAACGAAACCCGAAATTGAGATTATTAGGGATATTTCCTTCAATCATAAAGGGTTAAGTCTTATTGTTGATAACACAAGTGATTCAGCAAAAGACAGCGGTAATAACGTCGGTAAAACCACAGTTGTTAAAATAATTGACTTATGCCTTGGAGCTAAATCGGTTAGAAGTTTATATTTTGATGTAGACACAAAAAGTGAGAATCATGAAATAAGAGAATTCCTAATGGAGCATAAAGTTGAAGCTGAGTTAATTCTAGTTGATCCGAATAAAAAAAAGAAAAGCAGTATTGTTAGACAATTATTTAATAGAGGAAAAAGAATCATTGA
Organism: Paenibacillus sophorae; assembly: GCF_018966525.1. Classification (NCBI taxonomy): domain Bacteria; kingdom Bacillati; phylum Bacillota; class Bacilli; order Caryophanales; family Paenibacillaceae; genus Paenibacillus; species Paenibacillus sophorae. Next base: position 4,868,122 of record NZ_CP076607.1, on the reverse strand, counting down.
TTCCATTGAATTCACCCAAGAAGAATTCTGGGGAAAACTGAAGCTTTTATTGTTTGATTTAGATGAGCACAACCCCACTTTAAGACAGTTGATCCCTAAGTTCGTTAGAGTTGATAATATAACCTCTGAAAATATGATTAAATATCTTGGAAATACAACATCTAACGATACATATGATTCAATCTATCTGTTCCTCTTTAGAATAATAAAAAATGATTTACTCAGTAAAAAAGACACTCTTTCAGCAAATCTAAAAGAAGTAGAAACAAAAATTAGACTTTTACAACATGACGAGAATATCAGTTCGCTCGATATTTTAGAGCAACGAAAACAACTTATAGATAGCGATTTAGTAGAACTTTCAACAAAAAGAAAAAACCTTGATTATATGGAGACCTATAAGGAGGAATTGAAAAATAAAAGAAATATTATTAATTCAATTAATGAAGTAGAAGCTGAAATGCAGATGTTACAATTTGAAATAAAACAAATAACTGTAAATATAGAAAAATTAGAGAATGAAAAAAGCAATATAAATCATAGTCAAATAAGTTATATTTATAATGAAGCCAAAGCCTATATTGGCACAGTTAATAAAACATTTGAAGACTTACTCCTTTTTCATAATAAGATGATTCAAAATAGAATAGATTTTGTAAAGGATCAATTAACAATCAAAGAAAAGCGCTATACTGAACTGGAATACGGAAGAGATACACTGTTAGAACAGAATAAAAACTTAACAATTGATTTACTTGATGAAGGACTACTTGAAGAGTTGAATTCTATAAACCAAAAAATAGAAGCACTTGTCCTAGAAAAAGGTGCTATAAACCAAACTATAAAAATATTAACAAGTGCTGAAACCTTAAAAGATAATTTGACTAATGATATCAAACAAATTAGCCAACAGATGGATTCAAATAATATCAATGATATTATAGGTAAGTTTAACGTATATTTTTCGGATTACTGTGAAAAATTGTATGGTGAAAAATATTTATTTGTATACAATAGCAAATGGAAGGAACAGAATAAATTCCCTGTTTCGCTGGATTTATTTAAGGGGAATGTAGGAACCGGAATGAAAAAGGGCATAATTGTAGCCTTTGATTTAGCTTATATAAAGTTTGCAGAAGAAATGAGCATTGTTTCTCCAAGATTTGTAATACATGATAAGTTAGAGAATACCCATATCAATCAATTGAGAACAATATTTGAATTATCTAGAGATATCAATGGCCAGTATATTGTTCCTATTCTTAGAGAAAGGGTCGACAAAATCGAATCCGCTCTAATTGAAGAGTGTAAAGTACTAGAGCTTAGTAAGGATGAAAAGTTCTTTAAAGTATAGTGTTTAAACTGGTTCAAAGATCTACATGCTTAATTTAGAGAAAAACCCTTAATACTTAAGGGTTTTTCGTTTGTTTAGGGTAAGTTGAAGTATGGAAAGACGAGTGAAATCAAGGTTTTTAAAAAATGTTTTCTTGAATGTTTTTTTGGTGAAAACTGCTTTTATATCAGGCTTTATTGCTTGAAAAAACAAGCTTTTACAGATGAGAAAAGCCGATCTTAGAGGGTCGGTCTTCTTTGTTTTGGTATAGTTGTTCTAATTTAAAATAAATTAAATTATCGCTGAAATAAATAATTTTTTAATCCCGTTACTCAAATTACATACAACAAGCATATCAGCCATTCCTCGCTCGACAAATACACTGTTAACTTTTTTATTGTAGAATTTGCTCTGAATAATATTTATTAAGCAAATCTTCATCTAGATCGTTAATTTCATTTCCCATATAAACTGTTTTATTTGTTTTAGCATGTCTACAAATGTCAAATAAATCAAGTTTCATAACCCGCTTTGAATAAAATGACTTTAATATTTCTATTTGAGGAGGTGATTTAAGAAAATCAATTATTTTATTTACCGTTATACTGCCATGATATACATCGAATTTTTGAGTGAAGTGCTGTTTAAAAGCTCCTTCATTAATCAACATCAATGAAGGAGGAGTCCTACTTAAAAACATATTAAATGAAGACTCATCAATTATGTATACTCCATTAACCTCTAGTGGTCTACCTATCATAGAAGTTGTTATTAAAATGCGATGATAATTTTCAATTTGAAAATCATTATCTAAAGTTAATTGCTCTTTAATAAGAGTAGGATTGTTACTGAAAAAGTCAGCTATTCTATTAATTTGCGCTGTCTCTTTATAGAGTTTAAATAAATGATTAGCATGTTGTCTTGTAGTGTATGGCTGAACATGGGCTTTACATTCGACAAAAAATATATCATTCTCCATAACAAAAGCCACATCACATTCATATTCAGTATCGTTTACTCTTTTGTACAAAGGTGAATATTTTATTTTATTTATTTTAAATCCAGCTTTCAATCTATCTTCAAACCCTTTTCCCTTAAAACTCAGTTTACTATTTCTGGTTAAAAAGTTTGAAGAAAGTGCTCTTGCCGGGTCAGCATATATCATTAGCGAAGGTATTAGTACAAACTGATCATCCACTTTAATTAACGGGCAATCCAAGATATCTTGCGATTTGTTATTAAATGTAAATATATTAAAAATACTTTCAAATTCTATGTTTGAAAAACCATTTTTTAAATATAATTCTTTCCACATTTTCTTTGTTTTACTAATGCAATAATTTTTAATTCTATATCCATTTCTTCTAGCATGTGTAGCAAGAAATCTTTTGCATTCATTAATGAGTAATTGATATGCCTTAATCCATTTTGAAAGTTTAATATTTTCCACCTTTTCTTCCAAGGTTGGTGTACCGAAATACAACGTAGAGAATAGATACGTTAACTTTTCTAGCTGATCAGACAATTCATAATCTGATTCCTTATTCAATACTTTTCCCACAGCACTCATTTGCCAACCTTCACGCAAGTTAACAAACCTTTCATTTGAAATGATATTATTCAACTCAAATTCATTGTCTGAAATCTCAAATGTTATTTTGTTGTGAATTTCACCTAGAATATTTACTTCAGAATACTTCCAGTACTCAATCATATCGTTTATTTCGTTCCAGTATGTACTAAAGAATATATGTTTACTTGATATATCAAGATATTGAGCTTCAATAAATTTATTACTTCCGCAAAATTCATAGTTATTGAACATAAAGAACTTTAAAATCATTCCTGTAGACTCGATTGCAGAATCCCTCAACGCAACTTTTAAATTGAAATTTTTACTTGTATCTGTATTCCCACTTAGGCCATATAGATATCTTTCAAGAGAAAGCAAATAAGAAACCACTTGATATTTATCTACTTCTTTCCCTAGTTTATCAAAATATGCTGAACGCATTTGATTAAATTTAGCAATAATATCTTCAATAATTTCTGATTCAGTAATTAAGTTATTTACTTTTCTTTTTTCATCATCTTTAATCAATGGCAAAAGCGTATCAATTATTTTATTAAATATCTCTTTGTTTTTTGTATCTTCATAAAAACTAACAGCGATACCTGATGCCTTTATAATTGATATTACCTTGTCAATTCCTTGAGATTCTAAAATACTTAATAAATATGCCAGTATGTTATCAAAGCCTTTTTTTATTTCGTTTTCAAATTTATAAAAATTATAATTGTCTGGATCTAAAAGATTCATTTTTACCACTCCTATAATAAAAATTTATTGGAGAATATCAAATAAAGATTGATTATTATCACCCTGAAAATAATATCATGCAAATATTTAATTTATACAATAAGAGATTGAATTAAATTATACAGACCCTTAGGTATTCTTACTATGATCAACTACCTTTATCTGATCTAAAAAAGGAAAATGCCGGAAAACGTCGAATTTAGTTCTTAAGTTTATGTAGAATAAAACGTTTTTCATAGTGGGATGCCTTGCTGAATATCTTGATTTTAGAGCTAATAGAAAAAGCAGTATTAAAATAAGAAACCAAGTTATAAAGGTGAAGAATAAAGAGAAATCGGGGTGTTATCTTGAGTAAAATTATTATTAAGAGGCTTTATATTAACCCGCAACTTACAATAAATTTCAATGAGGGACAAAACTATATTATCGGATTAAATGGTTCAGGTAAAACAACTTTGTTCAACTTGATTCAATATTTATTAGGTCTGAAAGGTAACTTTACGAGATTAATAAATTACTGGTCATTCGATTCCCCTTATCTGGAATGCAAGTTTAAAGATAAGAGTGTGCGTATTTCGAGAAAATTACCTTCTAATATGATTTTTTTTGAAGGGGATATACATAGGCAAGCCAAAGCAAACTCAATTGAGTTAAATCAAATATATACTGAATTAATGAATATAAAATTTGTTTCACCATTTAATGAGCTTGCTACGCTTGATATATTGGGACATTCTTTTTATGCTGAACTGGACATTAAAGGGAATAGCAAAGAGAAGCAGGACACATACCATAAGATTGTTGGCTATAATTCAGAATACCTAGACTCAATAGAAAAGGATATTAAAACAATTGAAAATGAAGTAGCATTTGATAACCATGGATTGAAATTGGTTGAGAAATACAAAAACGGCGTAGAGAATTCCATAGCAAAAATCATCGAAGATAATACATTAAACAAGTTGAATGACATAATAGGTTTTGAATATAAAAAAATCAAAGAAAAAATAATAGAAAATTATAATTTAATGGAAAGAGCACGTACTATATTAATACAAGAAAAGGAATTTAGCGAAGAGTTTATCAATGAACAATTATCAATTATTGATGCTTTTTTTTATCATACTATAAATCATTTAACCAAACGGAACGAGAATTTCTATAATTTTAAAGACGTCATGAAGCAAAGGAATTTTAATGTCTTTTCATATGGGCAGAAGAATATCATTCTTTTCGTTTTACGGTTAACTTTTTGTAGAGATTTGAAAGATTTAAAATATAATAATGGTGCGGGAATATTAGTAACAGATGATTTACTTTCTGTAAACGATGCTGATTCTTCTACAGGAGTTACTGAAAAAATTACTGAAGTTGTGAATGAAGGTGCGCTCCAATATATCAGTTTCAGCCGTTATAATAGCTATATTCCCAAGGAGCATGTGGTTTTTGAGATGCCTGGCATACAAGGAGGAGGTATCTTTGAAAGATAAAAGTAAACTTTCTGTGATAGTTGCTATTATAAGTTCTTTCATATCTTTATTAGTATTATTATTTGGTAATAATATATACGATAGATTAAATAATAACTCTACGTTAATAATTGAAACTAGTAAGACCAACCAATTTTTACCTGACAAGCTACTCGAAATAATGAATGATAATACTCTCAAGAATAATAACAGGCCATCTGCTGATTCATTAAGAGTCATAAAAATTAAAAATAAAGGAATTTCTTCGAAAAATTTAAGAATCCAGTTAGATTTAGATGGTTCAATATTCGATTATAAAATAGAAAGTACTGAATCAATTAAAGACAGCAGCATTAGTTCTAACTCAACAGTAATTGTTAATATGGATAGGTTATCTCAAAATGCTTCTATAGAATTAATAATATGGTTTCATGAAGACTATAAAAACTTCTATGCCTCTTATTCCGATGATATTTCGAGTAATATAATTCCATATAACGAGAATAAAAATACAACTAAAAAGTCAATTGTTATCATAATTTTAGTTGTAATACTTATTGAGTCTGTATTATTTATAATAAATTCACTTAGACGAATGAATATAGCTAAAAAAGAACGAGAAAAGACTGAACTTCTAGACTATGTTTTAACTGGAATCAATAATAGCTTTTCAGAAGAAGATACAACAATTAGTGAATCTGAAAGTAAATCACCTGGTCCATCAGAGAAAGACCACGCTTTGGAAAGATTAAGTAAATTAATAGAGAAGAAAAGCTAATCTTATTGGATTGGTAGATTAAGATGGAGTCTTTCCAGAATACATAATAGGGTACCTCGGGGTTACGATGCCATTAAGAAAAAAATGCTCAATGATACTAACCGTTGAGAAGCGGGTTCATCTTGACCGCAAATAATTATTCAGACACTTCTTTTCGAGCCATTCCAGCATAGAAAATGTTGCTTGAATGAAGCCAGCATTCACAGGTACAAAGGTGGCATCAGCGCATGCGAGGTCGCCAAGTTTATTGGTCTGCCGGAATCCCTTGTCCAGACTGTATCTACAGTCGATGATTCTGATACTTAGAACAAGCTCAAAACACCAATTTTAAAATTCAGGATCTAATTGATGTGATTCAAACAAGGATAAAAAAAGAGCAGAAGCATTTAGCTCCTGCTCAATTATTTGCTAACATTTTTGCTAACACTGCTGCATATCCAAATCCCTGAAAGTAGAGAGTATGGAACACAAAAAAGCACCCTTAACCCGCGTGGTTAAAGGATTTATGTGCGATCTTTCCGTGGTGTAGATAAGAAGCTAAAGGGCCGTTTCAAGACTTAAAATCCTGCGGTAGGTGACTACCGTACCAGTTCGATCCCGGTCCTCGGCATTCTAAGTAAGATCAAGGGTTTCGGCTTAAAGCCCTTGAATAAAAGCTTCCGTCAAAAGCTAAAGGTTTTGTGTATCTAGGAATCATATTTCAAACACAGGACCACGACGATACACTCCTTTTCGGTGCTTGTCTAACCACAAGTACTGGAGAGGAGTTTTTATTATGGCTAGAATTAAACAAATCATGACCGGCGACAGACGGCCCCTCTCCCCCGCATTTCTCCGCCTTCACAAGGCTCGCCTGCTTTTTCCGATAGTAGTAGATCTGTTTGCTTACACCGACGATCCGTAAAATACGGTTTGCGGCATGCCCCCAGCTTAATCCATTTGTCGGCTATTTCCATTTGTCCGGCAAACTGGATTCTGCTTTTTAGGAGGTCACGCAATACAGCGATTAATACACCATGAAATTGACAATCGAATATCATTACAGTAAACTGTAAACAATACACTAAACTGTAATGATAACAGTGAAATGTAACTGGAGGTGTGTCATGAATAGTTATACCGCCAAACAGATAGCGGATATTCTTCAACAAGACGACCCACGCATGAATTTGCGAACGGTAAGGTATTACACACAAATTGGTATGATACCGCCCCTTGAATTAGTCGGTAATAAAAGGGTGTACACGGATAATCACATTCACTACTTTCGGGCTATTATCACCTTATCAAGGACTGGCGAAACGTTAGCGTCCATTCAGGAAACGTTAAAGAAACTTTCATTGGAGGACATTGAAAAAATCAGTCAGCAAATGGCACTGTTTGAACCGAGCCGAATTATTGAAAACGAAACGCTAAAAATAACTGATGATGTCATCATAACGATAAGCCCCCGAATTTCTGCTGAATTAAAACAAAGAGTTATTGATTCGGTATCTCAAGCTTTAAGGGGTGAGAAACAATGAAGCTTGAAGTTAAACTAGCCAAGTCAATGATGGAGAACAAAGAAGGAATGAATCACTTATGGATACAAATCTTTCGAGATGAAGCAACTGCTTCCGAAAAAATGGAAATACACATACAGCTTCCGGATGGGATTTATCGCTCATGCAATCTCAATGGCTATGCAGAGAATGAACGTAAACAAATTGTGCTTGATTCTAAGGACAAGGATGTTCTGATTGAAATTTTCACCCAAGAAGCAATTGCATGTGGTGAAATGACAATTAGTGTGACTCTGTTTTCATGCGAAAACACAATAACTCAAGAAATACCAATTCAGTTGGTAAGTGAAGATGAAATGGATTTGGTCGAAATTGACGAACAAGTTGTCGAGCGTATTAAAAAATTAGTTAATACCCCATCAACTAATGAAGATGCAGATATCGTTTTCATCCAATCAAAGATTTTGGAAGCAAGGAGCAATGAGTTTTCTTACTTAGAAAAGAAATACCGTGTTGATTACTGAAAATGAAGGAAACGTAACTAGAAAGGATGGGTGGGGATTGTGGATGATGATCGAGTTGAATATACTGTAGAATATCAAGACACTAATGGTATTTTATATTTTGAAAATGTGAAAGCATCTAACTTGTCCGAAGCAAAAGTGCAGATTCGCCAAAGACTCCCTGACGTGTTCATTAGAGCGGTTACGATTGTTCCGAATCAGAATGAGGATGAACAATAATTTGCGAAAGACCGTGCATTTATTGGCGGTCTTTGTCTTTAGAAGGAATAATTCGTTTTTATTTTCGAACAAGAGGGGATGATTATTAGGATGAAACGAGTTCTTTTATATATTACGTTTTTATCGTTATTATCCGTTTCTTTACATACTGTATCCGTAGCGGAGATCAAACCCCAGCCTCGACTTTCCGAAGGATCTACTTCAGCTGCCGTACAACCAATGCACCCGTTTCCAGAGCATGTACAGTATAAGAGGGGTGTCATAAAACCAAATGATGTTTCTCAAAAACAGTTGGATGACGATGTGCGTAAAAAGTATGATGAATGGAAAAATAGCTATCTGAAAATGCACCCCAAAAAATCGAATCAATATTACGTTTTTTACAACCTAGAAGGAGCTGCTTCACCTGCTAATGCTGTATCTTGCTCAGAAGGTCATGGTTATGGCATGCTAATCACTGCATTGATGGCAGGTTACGATCCTCGTGCAAAAGAATACTTTGATGGCCTGTACCGATTTTACAAAGCGCATCCAAGTGTTAGCGATCCGGCTTTAATGGCTTGGCAGCAGATTAAAACGAAGGCTGGAAATATCGTTAATACCCCCCAAAGTGAAAGCGATGACGGAAATCGTTCTGCTACAGATGGAGATATGGATATAGCGTACGGACTGCTGCTAGCTAATGAACAGTGGGGGAGCGATGGAGAAATTGACTACTGGAGCGAAGCAAAAGCCGTGATTGATGCGATCATGAAGAAAGATGTAAATCATCAGAAATTTAACTTGAAATTTGGTGATTGGGTAAATGATAATGACACTGATTACGGACTTGCAACCCGTCCCTCTGATTTTATGATGAGCCACCTTAAAGTTTTTGAGGAAATTACAGGTGATAAAAATTGGGGAAAAGTGATCAATAATACATACAAAATTATCAACTCTATTTCAAGAAAATATAGCCCAACTACCGGTTTACTTCCGGATTTTGTCGTATGGAATCGTAGTGCTTATGCACCAGCACCTGCTAATTTTCTAGAAACAGATAGGGACGGATACTTCAGTTGGAACGCAGCACGTGTCCCATGGAGAGTTCCCATTGATTATTTGCTAACAGGAGATACACGGGCACTGGGCCAGGTAAGAAAAATGAATGCGTGGATACAACAAAAAACAAGTGGCAATCCGAAGAAGATTATAGCAGGGTATAAACTAAACGGAGAGTCGTTGAACGATACCGATTCCGCTATAGCTTTCTCTGCACCTTTTGCAGTTAGTGCTATGGTAGACCCAAGTAACCAAAAATGGCTGAATGCACTATGGAAAAGTACTGTGAGTTCTCCTACATCTAATAATACTTACTACGGTAACAGCATCAGATTGCTTTGCATGATCACGATCTCTGGGAACTGGTGGGATCCCACAGTCATTTAAAGCTAAAAGGATGTAGAAGAAATTACAGGATATTGGAAATGATCGCATGGCTCCGTTTTCAAGCGGGTGTCTGTGCGATTTTTTTGTGTCTAAAACATTCAGGCATTCGCTCATGATTAGCTAAAGTTACTGTAAGGTTCGGTAGCTGGATTTGTTTTGGCTCGATCTTTTTCCACGACAATCTGCCGCATTTGAAAAAGGCAATCAGTTTGCGAGCAAGCTAGTCCTTCCCGGTTAATATCTCAACCATGATTCCTGCTCCAAGCCGGAAGCCGTATGTAAAAGAAGCGGCCAGTTCCATTCCATGTGTCTGAGCGTATAAGTCCAACAAAGCCTCAAGCTCCTCAAACTCCTCCTCGGAATGCTGCTTTTTCCAAGCCTCCATCGCCTCGGATGTCTTTCGGCTGATCTGCCGATAATTCGGGTCGCTGGAGATCACTTTTTCATCGGGGCACAGATTGCCATGATACAATTCCTCCAAAAGGCTTCTCATTCCATCCCCATCCTTTCTGTAAAAATCTGTGAATTGAGTACCGCGGTCGGTATATCCAACTCTCCGCTTTCATAACGGGAATAGGTAGCTTGCGTAATGCGAAGTATATTTGCCAGCTCTTGCTGGGTCAAATCTTTGTCTTCCCGTAAATCCCGAATATTTTTATACATATTCATCACCCAAAACCTATCTTAGTTTATACGAAACTCGCATGTTGATTTTTATGCATTTTTCGCATAGTTAACATTTAACCAGGACACTCTTTTCACTTCAATAGTATGGAACTTCATCAAGATTGCTCCGAGAGGCCAAGCTCTCCTGGCTCATTTTCTGTTTTTGCGAGTGTCCTTAATTCCATTATCCCGTTGGCTACGAAGAAAAATCCACATAGTATACTCTACAAAACGAAATTTATTTTTGGTATGACCTAAGCATAAAGGCTTCAGAGTTGGTGAAACTCGTTGAAAATGAGATTGAAAAAGAATGAGCGACCATTGTAATTATTTCGGAATGACTGTGCGAAAACGCATGGTCATTTTATGTTTGAGTAAGTGTTGATAAAAAAACGCTGGATACCACCCGAGCGTAAGAGAGAAATGAAAGGCAACTTGAACAGTTGCCTAGGCAGATACGTTGTTGACAGTCTACCGCTTCTTTTGGAGCGGTTTTTCTTTTGCTGTTAACTCTCCCAATTTCACCCCATTAAGTATTATCTTGTAAGCGATTTCTATGTACTGTACCTTAGCTTTCATACCAACCTTCTGCTGAGTTCACTGCGATTGGTAAGGAAAACAGTCAAATTATAGGGAATTTTATCCAAAAAGTTCTCAGTTTGTTCATTGATCTTTGTTTCCCTGCCCCTTTATAATCTGGGTGGATTTGCCATAGAAAGAAAGTGATTCCATGGATAGGAGACTCCCAATCGACGAAAAGGAGAGATTTGATGAGAATCAACAGGAGAGATTTTCTCAAGTGGTCGGTGGCAGCTGTGGCAGCGCTGAAATTGGAGATGGATATGGACAAGCTGAACACGGTTATGGCGGCGGACACGGACCCTCCGGTCATTTGGCTGCTGGGATCGGGCTGTTCGGGCTGCAGCATATCCACACTGAACGTGACGAACCCGACCACCATCGAAGATGTGCTTCAGAACAAAATCAGTATGAAGTATGACAGCACGCTCATGGCGGCATCAGGTGAAAGTGCGATGCAGGCGCTTGAGAATGCGGCGAACCAGTATAACGGACAATTCATTCTCGTGATCGAGGGCGCTATTCCCGGGGGAGCCTCCAAGAACTACTGTATTATTGGCGAGCAGAACGGGGTGCCGCTCACTATGTATGATGCTGTGCTCAAATATGGGCCGAAGGCGAAATATGTCGTGGCGGCAGGCACCTGTGCCTCCTTTGGCGGTGTGGCGGCCGCAGCCCCCAACAGCACAGGATGTGTATCTGTGAAGTCGCTGCTGGGAAGCCAAACCGCGAACCCGGTCGTCAATTTGGCAGGATGTCCCGTGAATGCGACGGTAATGGTACAGACGCTGCTTGATTTAATCTTGACTGGTGTACCTTCTCTCGACAATAATAGCCGCCCGAGTAAATATTTCGGAACAACCATACATAGTGTGTGTCCGAGAAAAGGGCAAACCCAGGTCACCCAGCCCGGAATTTACGGCTGCTATAAGAATGTCGGCTGTAAAGGCCCCGGAAACCAATCGCCATGTCCTTCACTGAAGTGGAACAACCAACAAGGCTGGTGCATCCAATCCGATTATCCGTGCATCGGCTGCACAGCTCCTGCATTCCCGCTAAATCCACTCATTACCGTTTCAAGCGGCAGCTAAGAAAGGGTGAATGATCACCTGGCCTCCTTTAAAGTGGTTCCATGGATAGGAGACTCCCAATCGACGAAAAGGAGAGAATTTGATGAGAATCAACAGGAGAGATTTTCTCAAGTGGTCGGTGGCAGCTGTGGCAGCGCTGAAATTGGAGATGGATATGGACAAGCTGAACACGGTTATGGCAGCGGAAACGGACCCGCCGGTCATTTGGCTGCTGGGATCAGGTTGTTCGGGCTGTAGCATATCCACACTGAATGTGACGAACCCGACCACCATCGAAGATGTGCTTCAGAACAAAATCAGTATGAAGTATGACAGCACGCTCATGGCCGCCTCAGGTGAAAGTGCGATGCAGGCACTTGAAAATGCGGCGAACCAGTATAACGGACAATTCATTCTCGTGATCGAGGGCGCTATTCCGGGAGGAGCTTCTAAAAACAACTGTATTATCGGCGAGCAGAACGGGGTGCCGCTTACCATGTATGATGCGGTGCTCAAATATGGGCCGAAAGCGAAATATGTCGTGGCGGCAGGCACCTGCGCCTCCTTTGGCGGTGTGGCGGCTGCAGCCCCCAACAGCACAGGGTGCGTTACCGTTAAGTCGCTGCTGAGCGGCAAAACCGCGAACCCGGTCGTCAATTTGGCGGGATGTCCCGTGAATGCGACGGTAATGGTGCAGACGCTGCTTGATTTAATCTTGACTGGTGTACCTTCTCTCGACAGTTACAGCCGCCCGACTAAATATTTCAACAGAACCGTACACAGTGTTTGTCCAAGAAGAGAAACAGAAGAAGTATCCCAGCCCGGAAAATACGGCTGCTATGAGGAAATCGGCTGCAAAGGCCCTGGGAACCTATCGCCATGTCCTTCGCTCAAGTGGAACAACAAACAAGGCTGGTGCATCCAATCGAATTATCCGTGCATCGGCTGTACATCTCCCGCATTCCCGTTAAATCCTGTCATTTCCGTCTCAAGCGGCGACTAAGAAAGGGTGAATGATAATGAGTACAATTAAACTGGATCCAGTAACTCGTCTGGAAGGACATTTGAAGGTCGAAGTCACGCTGGACGCAAATAATGCGGTTGCTTCCGCCACCGTCGCCGGGATGCTGTTCCGGGATTTTGAGAACATGCTGCTGAATCGGCCTCCAAGGGATGCTGCTTTCCTGACTCAGCGGATTTGCGGTGTATGCCCTGTCCCTCAAGCCGTTGCTTCCTCAAAGGCGGTTGAAAAAATTAAGGGCTTTAAACCTAATCTCCAGGGGCTGATGCTCCGGAATCTGATTCAAGGGGCAAATTTCCTGGACAGCGGGATCACGCATTTTTACCATTTATCGTTACTAGACTATATTCAAGGTCCGCAGATGAGCCCATGGACGGGAGGCTACACGCAGGATCTAAGGTTCAATGCCACCGATACCCAAACGCTGACAAATCACTATCTTTCGGCGCTGCAAATCCGCAGAAAGGCCAATGAAATGGCGGCCATCTTCAGCGGTAAGCTTCCCCATGCCGCGAATATTGTTCCGGGCGGTGTAACGGCGTTGCCATCGGCAACTGAAATCACCAACTTCAGAAACTATTTGAACGATATACAGTCCTTCATTTCTAGTACTTATCAATCGGATGTCAACATGCTGGCTTCGGCCTATAGCGATTACTACAACGTGGGCACAGGGTACGGAAACCTGCTTACCTTCGGCGTATTTGACACGAATACTTCCGGAAGCTTGTTATTCCCAGCCGGCACTGTCATCAATGGAACCGTCGGCGCATTCAGCGAAGCGAACATTAAGGAATACAATAAATATTCCTATTACTCCTCTCCGAGCGGACAAGCCCCGGCAAGCGGCACGACAACAGCGAGCTACGGAAAGAGCGGAGCTTACACCTGGTTGAAATCTCCCCGGTACAACGACACGCCTTTCGAAGCGGGACCGCTGGCCAGAGTGTGGGTAAGCGGCGACTACCGCAATGGCGTATCCGTTATGGACCGGCATATGGCGCGCTACGTAGAAATGTCGAAACTCGTAAGCAATATGCAAACTTGGCTGGATCAATTGACACCAGGGGCCAGCGGCTTTACGAATATCGGCGATCCGGTATCGGGCAGCGCCTCCGGATTAACGGAAGCTCCCCGGGGCGCGATTGGCCATTGGTTATCGGTATCCAGCTCCAAAATTTCCAAATACCAAATCATTACCCCAACCTGCTGGAACGCCTCTCCTATGGACGACGCCGGCAACCCGGGCCCTGTTGAAAAAGCACTGATTGGTACCCAGGTGGCAGACCCGGCGCAGCCTGTGGAACTGCTCCGCATTGTGCATTCCTTTGATCCGTGTACCGGTTGTTCCGTGCATGTCATGTCCCCAGACGGCGTGGAAATGTCCAAATTTGTCGTGCAGCCTCTTGGCAAATAACGATGAAGGACACCGCGGTCATTGGAATCGGCAACATACTCCTGAAGGATGACGGCATCGGCGTCCATACGATCCGCGAGTTGGAGAAAGAAGACCTCCCGTCCACTGTTGAACTGGTGGATGGGGGGACTTCCACCCTTGCCATGCTGAGCTATTTTCTGGAGTGCCGGAAAATTATCGTTATCGATTCGTTGAAGGCCGGCTTGGAGCCTGGGACGATTTACCGGATCAGGCCAGAGGATCTTGCGAGCTACGAGAAGGGGAATTTATCCATTCACGATGTTCAAATTTTAGATGTGGTCCGAATGGCCCGTATGCTTGGCTCCGCCCCGGACGTCATCATATTCGGCATTGAACCGCAGGAGATCGGTTTTGAACTCGAAATGTCGGAACTCATGAGGAGCAAGATTCCCGACATCATCGGGCTTCTCAAGCAAGAATTGGGCTTCGCAAGTCAGGAGGAAACGAACTTTGCATGAAGCGGCCATTGTAGAAAGCGCCTTGGAATTAATCCTCGCGAAAGCCGAAGAGCACCATTTGACAAAAATCAAACGCATTACAGCCAAGGTGGGAGAACTGTCGGGAGCACTTCCGGAAGCCATGCAATTCGTTTTTCAAAACGCATCGCAAGGTACGATTGCGGAAGGGTCGGATTTTATCATCGAACAGGTGGAAGCAACAGCCTCATGCGGGAGCTGTGACATTACGTTTCCCATCCGTTATTATCATCCCGTATGCCCTTCGTGCGGCGGGCTGAACAATCAGGTCCTTACAGGTTATGAGCTATATATCGATACGATGGAGGGTGATTAAATGAGCAGTATTAAAGTCGTTACCAACATCTTGAAAGTGAATGACGAGCTAACGCAGCAGAACAAGAAGCTGATGAACGAGAAGGGCCTGTATGTCATCAATTTGATGAGCTCGCCGGGATCGGGCAAAACTTCCATTCTGGAGAAAGTGATCGCCAAGCTAAAGGATGAAGTGAAAATTGCGGTGATTGAGGGTGACCTCTATACGACAAAGGATGCCGAAAGAATCGAGGCTCATGGCGTACAGGTCGTGCAAATCAACACCGAGGGCGGGTGTCACCTGGACGGGCAAATGATCCGGAACGCTTTAAGCCATTTGAACTTGGAAGAGACGAACCTGCTGATTATCGAGAATGTCGGCAACCTGATTTGTCCCGCGTCCTTCGAGCTGGGGGAGGATCTGATCATTACCGTGTTAAGTACGACGGAAGGAAACGACAAGCCGCAGAAATATCCGCGCATGTTCGAAAAGTCCGGCATTGTCATTTTGAATAAAGTTGATTTGGTGCCCTATACGAACTTTGACAAGGATGAATTCCACAAGGATATACAGGAAATCAATCCTAAGGCGAAGGTTATTGAAACTTCCTGCATGACCGGCCAGGGAATTGATGAGCTTTGCGCCTGGTTGAAGGAAACGATCTCGATCTCGAATCCAGTATAAAAAAAGGAGTGTTATCTATGCCTCATATTGGTTTTGGCGAACTTATTGTTATTTTGGTCATCGCGTTAATTGTGTTCGGTCCCGGCAAGCTTCCCTCCGTGGGCGGAGCTATCGGTAAAGCCTTCTCCGAATTTCGGAAAGCGGGCAGGGAGTTAACCGGCGAGACTGCCGCTTCCACCACCGCTAACGAGCCTGTTCCGGTTCAAGCAGCCTCTGTTCCGGTTCAAGCCGTCGTTACTCAAGAAACCAATGAAGTTAAGTCGTAATCGTCTCATCGGTGAATATTGATGTGGGAGAGCGAAAATATCGTTAAGGCCGTTCGCTGGCTGGGCAAATTCCGCGCCCGCATCATTGCCGGTGTGCTGGTTGTCATTGTCTCGGCGACGGCCGTATATGCGGTGTCGGACCCGCTTTTGAAGCTTTTGTGCCGGCCGCTTCAGAATCAGCCGCTGTTCTTTATGACTCCGGTGGACGGAGTAATGACGAAGCTGAAGGTGGCGATGTTCGGAGGAATTGTCGCTTCTTTTCCCGTGCTGGCCTGCCTGCTCGTGTCCATGTTCGCCCCCCTGCTGGGACGCGGCATTCGTCTCAAAATTTATTTTTTAGCCATTCCGTTCGCTGTCGTTCTGTTTGCGGGGGGAATCGCATTTGCCTATGAGTTTATTTTGCCGAACACCGTCGACTTTCTGATCAAGAGCGGACAAGGAGTTCTGAGGCCGTTGATTTCCGGGAGTGCTTATGTGTCGTTTATGGCATTCTTTTTGATTTCGGTGGCCCTGGTTTTTGAACTGCCGATCGTGATGGTTGCGCTGTCGAGAATTGGCCTGATTCATTCCAAGATGCTGATGAGAAAACGGAAATTTGCGATACTGGGAATTGCGATCCTACTGGCGATTTTGTCTCCAACCCCCGATGCGTTCTCGCTGCTGGCGGAATCGATACCGGTGGCGGCACTGTACGAAATCAGCATTTGGACGATTTACCTTCTGGAGCGAAAGGGCATGCCAAGGATGAAGCGTGTGACTACCCATGATTAATCAAAACCGTTTGCAGCAAGATACGGATCAACCGGTGTTGGAGCATTTGGCCGAGCTGCGCAGAAGATTGATTGTGATAGTGGCTTCCGTCATCGTTCTGACTGCCGTCATTTATACGAAAGCGTTCCTGATTGTGGAGATTCTAAAAAGATCCGTTGGGAACGAGGGGCTGGATCTGGCGTTTTTTTCGTTAACCGGAGCTTTTGTCCTGAGGGTCAAGCTGTCTTTTATTGCGTCCCTTGTCGCGCTGTCCCCGCTCATTGGTTACCAGCTGCTTGCTTTTATCGGTCCCGGCCTGACCGTCAAGGAACGAAAAGTGCTGCTTTCGGCGGTGGTTTATATGGTTCCCTGTTTCGTTTTGGGCGTCATTCTCAGTTATGCGGTGGTCGTTCCTTCTGTTTTGCGCGTACTTCTCACATACGGAAACTCTTATATGAAGGCGGCCTTGTCGGGCGAGGAATACATCAGCTTCATTGCGATGCTGTGCGTCGTTTTCGGTCTTGTATTCACTCTTCCTTTTCCGCTTATCGCGCTTGGGAAGCTGGGGCTCCTGCGTTCCTCCTGGATGAAAAAAGCGAGGTTCACCATTGTGTTCTCCGTATTGGTCGGGGAAGGTTTGCTCGCGGCTGATATCACCTCGGTTGTCCTGCTGGCCGTTCCTTTGATTCTTATTTACGAAATTAGCCTGAGAGTCGTCATACGGATGGAGAAACGCAGGGAGGCGGCGTCACAGTAACATCTATATAAGATGGACTTGAAAAATGACATAAGAGTAAGAGAGTAACGAAGGGGAAGTTTGGAACTGTAGGAGCGATAGCGGCCGGAAGTCCAAGCATTCCTCGAAGATACGACCGATACCCAAATGAGAAAATCTCAAGTTCATATTATTCAGGAATGGAATGAGGGCGAGAAGCTATGTCGAGTGAGGTCATCCGGGTGGATGTCCAAGTGAAGGGCATTGTGCAGGGAGTGGGGTTCCGCCCTTTTGTATACCGGCTTGCGCATCAGCATGATCTGAGAGGGTGGGTCACGAATGACGCAAGTGGCGTCAGACTGGAGGCGGAGGGCCGCAGGCCAAATATCGATGCTTTTTTGGATTCATTGCGAACATCCGCCCCGCCACTCTCTCATATCGAGGAACTGACTTCGGAACTGCACTCTCCGATCGGTTATACCGAATTCCGTATAAAAGAAAGCGTTGGCGCCGCCTCTCACGAGGTGCGCCTCTCGCCGGATATTTGCGTTTGTGAAGATTGTCTTGCGGAATTGAAGGACCCCGGTAACCGGAGGTACCGCTATCCGTACATCAACTGTACCAACTGCGGGCCCCGGTTTACCATTACGGTTCAAGTTCCATACGACCGAAAAACTACGACTATGCGGGATTTCGAGTTATGCGAGGATTGTGCGAAGGAATACCATGACCCGGCTGACCGGCGATTTCATGCCCAGCCAGTAGCTTGTCCAGTATGCGGTCCGTCGGTATATCTGCTGGATGCTTCCGGCAAAAGAGTGGATACGGCTGATCCGGTCGCAAGTGCCGCCGAACGTTTGAAGTCGGGCGATATTTTGGCGGTCAAGGGCCTTGGAGGCTATCACCTGGCTTGCGACGCGACGCAGGAGGCGGCGGTACGGGAGCTGCGGGCGCGCAAGCGCAGGGACGGTAAACCGTTCGCGGTTATGGCGGATACGCTGGAGACGGTTCTCCGCATCTGTGCCGTGACGGAGAAGGAGCGGGAGCTTCTCACGAGCCCCCGGCGGCCGATCGTCCTGCTTCCCTTGAAGACAGAGGCATTGAAGTTTCTTCCGGCGGCGGATTCCCTTTCCCCCGACAACAACATGCTTGGCGTGATGCTGCCGTATACACCGCTGCAGCATCTGTTGTTTCAGGACGGATTGGAGCTTATGGTCATGACGAGCGGCAACCGTTCCGGCGAGCCTATTGTGTACCGCGACGAGGAGGCGGTCCCGGCTCTTCAAGGAATCGCCGACTATTACCTGGTAGGGAAGCTGCCTATTCATATGAGGACGGATGATACGGTAACCAGTGTGTTTCGGGAACGGGAGTACATTATTCGCAGATCACGGGGGTACGTTCCTTATCCCGTCGACTTGGCCGCTGTCGTTCAATCGGCGGAAGGGAAGCCGCACAAGTCCGGCAACCCTCCCATTTTGGCTTTGGGGGGAGAATTAAAGAATGCCTTTTGTTTGGTGAAGGACCGCAAAGCCTTTGTCAGCCATCATATCGGCGATCTGGATAACCTGGAAACGCTGGATTCCCTGATTGGCGGAGTGGAGCATTTTGGGCGTATTTTCGCAGCCGAAGCCGGGGTTTTGGCTTACGATATGCACCCTGGATACCGATCCTCCCAATATGCTTCCGAACAGAAGAACATCGTCAAGATTCCCGTTCAGCATCATCACGCGCATATCGCTTCCTGCATGGCGGAGAACGGCGTTTCCGGTCCGGTGATCGGGGTCGCCTTCGACGGAACGGGACTAGGGGAAGACGGGCATATCTGGGGCGGTGAATTTTTCGCCGGGGATTACGGCGGATTTGAGCGCATGGCCCGCTTCGGGTATGTCCCGCTCCCCGGTGGGGATACGGCCGTCAAGGAGCCTTGGCGGATGGCTTTGAGCTATATCATGAATGACGAAGCGGCTGAGCTGCCGGCCGAGTGGCTGAAGACAATCGAGCCGTACAAAAGGGACATCGTCAAACGCCAAATTCTGCAGCGCATCAACACGCCGCTCACGAGCAGCGTCGGCAGGCTGTTTGACGCCGTGTCATCTCTAACTGGCATATGTCATTATGCCGAGTACGAGGGCCAGGCGGCCATCCGTTTGGAAAGCGCGGCAGACCCCGAGACGTCACGGATTTATCCGTACGAAGTGAAGGCTGTGCAAGGCATGTTTGAGATCGGCACTGCGCCTCTAATCCGGGAACTGGTTCTCGAAATTCGGGACGGAAGGAGTATTTCCGGAATTTCCGGAGCGTTTCACCGGACATTGGCTGCAATTGTAGGGGATATCTGCGGACGGATTCGATCCAAGCGGGGTCTAAATGAGGTGGCGCTCAGCGGCGGTGTGTTTCAAAACCGCTTGCTTCTCGCCTTTACGGTTGATGAATTGGAACGCAGCGGGTTTCGCGTATGGCTCCACAGCAAGGTGCCTGCCAATGATGGGGGGCTTTCACTGGGCCAGGCGGCGATCGCGCTGGGCAAATATCTCACATGGGAAGGGATGCGGGAATCATGTGTTTAGCAATACCCGGAGAAGTAACAAGCGTAAGCGGCGACAGGGCGGTGATTGATATTACCGGTATCCGGAGGGAAGTGTCCATTGCCCTGGTTGACCGGGTGAACGTTGGAGATTACCTGCTCGTTCATGCGGGCTGCGCGATTGCGATCATCGATAAGCAGGAAGCCGTAGACACGCTGGAGCTGCTCCACCAGCTGGCGGGGAATATCCATGATTAGTGAATTGGAACAATTCCGAAATGAAACGTTGGCGGAAGGCTTGGTGAAGGCCATCCGGCGCTATGACGGAAGGCCCGTTTCGATTATGGAGGTATGCGGCACCCATACGATGGCGATCTCCCGTTACGGAATTCGGGAACTATTGCCGCCGAACGTCAGGCTCATTTCGGGACCGGGCTGTCCGGTCTGCGTAACCCCGAGCTTTTACCTGAAATCGGCTTTGGAGCTCTGCAGGAGAGAAAATACCATCGTGGCCACTTTCGGCGACATGATGCGGATTCCGTATAAAGGCGTCAGCTTGCTGACCGAGAAGGCGCTGGGCAGGGATATCCGTATGGTCTATTCCCCGCTGGATAGTCTGGATATCGCCCGTCAGCATCCGGACAAGACCGTTATCTTTCTGTCCGTCGGATTTGAGACGACGGTTCCGGTTACGGCCATCGCGGTTCTGGAGGCCGCGCAGCAGGGGCTTGACAATTTCATGATCCTGTCGGCCAATAAAACGATTCCGGCAGCGATGCATCTGCTGTCTTCGGACCCTGAAGTTGCCGTTGACGGATTTCTGTATCCGGGCCATGTCAGCGCGGTGATCGGCTCCGGCCTCTACGAGGAACTGGCCAAGGCGTATGGGATTCCGGGAGCCGTCACCGGGTTTGACCCGGCGGATATTTTGGGCTCGATCCTATACGTTCTGGAGCAAATCCGGGACAAGAAGGCCACAGTCGCCAACTTGTATTCCATGGTTGTTCAGCCAGGTGGCAATCCGATTGCCCGAGGAAAAATAGATGAGGTATTCGAGCCTTCGGATGCCGTCTGGCGGGGACTCGGGCAGATCCCGGGCTCAGGCTTGCGGCTTCGCGAGAAATACAGGGCCTTTGATGCGTGGGGCCTGATCAACGGCTCCGTGGAGGAGCGGGACGAGGAAGCGGGCGGCTGCCGCTGCGGCGATATTTTGAAAGGAAAATGCCTCCCATCCGATTGCAAGTTGTTTGGAAAGATATGTACGCCCGAAACCCCGGTCGGTTCCTGTATGGTGTCGAGCGAAGGGACTTGCGCGGCATATTACCGATATCAGTAGCGGGAGGAAGTCCAATGAGCGAAATCATTACTTTAGCCCATGGCAGCGGGGGGAAGCTGACCCATCAACTGATCCAAGGGATATTTCAGAAGCACTTTCGGAATGATTGGCTCCTTGAGGGGGGCGATTCGGCAGTGCTGGAAACTCTCCCGGGACAAATGGCATTCACCACGGATTCCTATGTCATTCATCCGCTTTTTTTCAGGGGAGGGAACATCGGGAAGCTGGCCATCTGCGGGACTGTTAACGATTTGGCCGTCTGCGGGGCCATTCCCAGGTATATTAGCTGCGCTTGGATCATCGAAGAAGGGTTTGATTTTGGGGAACTGGAGGAGATTGCAGAGTCCATGGCGGCGACCGCACAGGAAGCCGGCGTATTGATAGTAACCGGCGACACAAAAGTCGTTCCAAGAGGCTGTGCGGATAAGCTGTTCCTTAACACCTCGGGAGTGGGCTTTATTCCAGAAGGTCTCCGGCTGTCTCCCGCCTTGATCCGGCCGGGGGACCAAGTGATCGTCACCGGTACGATCGGGGACCACGGGACAGCGATTCTGATTGAGCGGGAACAGCTTCAGGTGGAAACCGGACTTGCAAGCGACTGTGCGCCGCTGAATGGAATGCTGGAGCTGGTAACGGCTTCAATGGGCGGTGCCGTGAGACTTATGCGGGACCCGACCCGCGGCGGCGTAGCCACTACACTGAATGAATTTACGGAGGGGCAGGGCTTCGGCATCCGGCTGGAGGAAAATGCGCTTCCCGTAAAAGGGGAAGTGAGCGGTCTATGCGGCATGCTGGGGATGGACCCGCTGTACATAGCCAATGAGGGCAAAGCCCTTCTAGTGGTGGACGGGGCCCAGGCGGACCGAGCGATGGAACTGCTGCGCAGTCACCCGTATGGGCGGGACGCCGCCGTGATCGGCGAAGTTGTCGCGGACCATCCGGGAAAGGTGTATATGCGCACGCTGGCCGGAGGTCACCGCATCATCGATATGCTGGTAGGCGACCAACTGCCCCGAATTTGTTAAGCGGACTGCAGGATATCTGTAAAAATGAAGCGCGAGGCGCTTTTTACCAGGAGAAGGTGTATTAATGAGGAGAATTTCCGCCAGTAACGGCTACGTCTACTTTCTTGTTGTATTGGCGCTGCATGTGTTGGGGGGAGCCGGATTTCTCATGGCAACGGCCCACGAACCGAAGTTGTGGGGGCTTGGCCTTTTGGCTTATACGCTCGGCCTGCGACATGCTTTTGACGCCGATCATATTTCGGCCATTGACAATACGATCCGGAAACTGATCGAACGGAAGAGAAACCCTTTAGGGGTTGGCATGTATTTTTCCCTAGGACACTCGACGGTCGTCTTTCTCATGGTGCTGGGGATCGCGCTCTCGATGAACACGTTTGTGCTCGATAATCCAAAAGTACGTGAAATCGGCGGGCTGATCGGGACGCTGGTATCCGGTTTCTTCCTGATCTTCGTCGGACTGATTAATGTGTTCACACTTATGAAGCTATGGGGCAGAGCCCGGGGGGCGGCGAACCGAACAGGCGGGGATTTCGAATCGGGTCATATGCATGGGCCCAAAGGGATGTTTACCAGATTTCTGGCTCCTGCCTTTCGAATGATCAATAAAAGCTGGCATATGTATCCGCTCGGATTTCTGTTTGGGCTTGGCTTTGATACGGCCACTGAAGTGAGCCTGCTTGCTATAACGGCCAGCACCGCGAACGAATCGTTCTCGATTATCGGCATTTTATCCCTGCCGCTGCTGTTTGCTGCCGGAATGAGCTTGATGGACACCATCGACGGCGCGATTATGACAAGGGCCTACCGCTGGGCATTCATTTCCTACAAGAAAAAGACAGCCTATAACCTGATCGTTACCGGTGTCTCGGTTGTATCCGCATTTTTTATCGGCTCCGTTCAGCTCGTTCATTTAATTGAAGCAAAATGGCCGCAGCCTGCCCAGTGGATC
This sequence comes from Paenibacillus sophorae, assembly GCF_018966525.1. NCBI lineage: Bacteria > Bacillati > Bacillota > Bacilli > Caryophanales > Paenibacillaceae > Paenibacillus > Paenibacillus sophorae. Next base: position 4,844,749 of record NZ_CP076607.1, on the reverse strand, counting down.
AATAGGCTCGGTATCGATCACCTTGGCTACGCTCTGGCCGGATTTCTGATTTTGACCTGGATCGTCTCCATGATTATTTGGAGAGGGATGAGAGGCCGACAGGCTGTTGACGGAACGTGAAAAGGAAAAGCTTCTGATTACAGTTGCGGGCAAATTTGTGGAAGGACCTTCGTGCAACGATATGAGTATTTAGGCGTTAATGGATTACGGAACGCGCCTGATGAATGGTTATGAAGAAGGTCCGGTACGTCCAAATACTGCCGTTAACCAGGTTGATTGGATGAAGCGGTTATTATCGGAGTTCAAAAATAGCTGTCGAGACATTGTCGATAGCTATTTTGTTTTTTTAGCTGTTGCACTTCATATTACAATCCGTCATTACAAAGAAGGTAATTGGTTAAATCGGGCGAATTATATATGTCAGTATGAACATTAGCGAAGTTCGTAAATTAGGCGTTAAGTGAAATTCTTGAAGCCAGTAAAAGAGAGGGAACCATGAAAAGATCTGAAAGAATTAAGATCAAAAGCAAAGTATTTGAAGTGTTATTTTTAATAATTTCTATTATTACAATGTTTCTGTTTTTATATCTTCAAATAATACATAAAGCTAATTTAAGTGAGTTTATTAAAGACTTTGTACAAGTTAATATTACATCTACATTATCTATTGCTGCCTTAGTTGCAAGTATGGGGGCTTTTAGATGGGACCATTATAGAAAGGCGTTAATTCATGAGGGTTTAGATGAGTTTGATCGAAAGAGATTTATTTATAGTAATGCAAAACTTCCATTATACCGAGTAATTAAGTTAAATAGCATATTTATAATAATTAATTTAATTACTTTACAGGCGGGAACAATAACAGTAAATAAAATTAGTCTATATTACGTTACGATCGATTGGAAATGGATAATTATTGCATTAATACTCACATGTTTAATATTGGGATTGACTTTGATTTATTCATCAATGAAGTATATGAAAGACCTGATTTTTAAGTAATCCGTCTGTATTTTCGATGAAGCCACGTACTGCACCAACATCTATTTAAGTTGCGTTGCTAACATTCCTGGGTCCGATAGAAGATAAGAAGTTAGGAAGCGAAAATTCAGCCGGACAACCCTGTGAGCACGCTCAATTCACTCATAGAATGGCTGAAATCACCTTGGCGATGTACTCAAGACGGGGTTTTAAGTATCCGCTTACATTTTAGAGAATTGATACCTGTGCCTTACTATGAGAAAGAGCTGCATATTTCTATAGAACCTAACACGATAGGCCAAACGACACGTTCTATAAAAAAAATTTCATCCATTTAAAATTAACTGAATTTCTCCTCCATTTTCCCCGGAAAATCGACCCGGCCGGTCATTTGGCGGCGCAGCAGGCGCAAACCCTTGATCTTATGCGGAAAATCCATGCTTGGGCCGCTTTAGAAACGTAAAATTTAATCGTTTTCATTTCGGTTTATTTTCCACTGAATGATGGGCTTGACAACGGCTTAAGTAAGCGGAATCATTTGCTGGAATTTATGATGCCGAGCTTGACGCAAATACGTATGTTTGTTACGGTTTTTACAAGCGAATGACCGCTGAACAGCATTTTTGCGAAATATTTGCTTAATGATGCGAGAGATGTTGACTAAACGGACAAAGAGGAGATGGTTGATCTTGATCAAAGGACTGATTTTCGATTTTGACGGAACGATTATCGATACGGAGACGGCTTGGTACACCGCATTTCAGGAAGCCTATAAGGAACATGAGGTTGACCTGACGCTGGAACAGTACTCAACTTGCATCGGAACAAGCCTGAACAGTTTTAATCCTTACGAATACCTGATGACCGATTTGAAGCTTGATATTGACAAAGATGAATTCAGAAAGGCTGTCCGGCAAAGGCACAGCGAGCTGATGGAACTGCAGGCAGTACGTCCGGGCATTCAGCATTATCTGGATTCGGCCAAAGCAGCCGGACTGAAGATTGGGCTTGCCACCAGTTCGGATAGAAATTGGATTGACAAGTATATGGACCAGCTTGGCATCCGCGAATATTTCGATTGTATCTGTACCGCGGACGATGTCGAGAATGTAAAACCCGATCCGGAATTGTACCAGCAAGCACTGTCCTGTCTCGGTCTGAAGCCTGAAGAGGCTGTGGCTATTGAGGATTCACCGAATGGCTCCAAAGCTGCGGCGGCGGCCGGCCTTGATTGTGTCGTGATTCCAAACGAAATCACAGGTTTTCTTAAATTTGAAACTCCGCATCATAAAATAGAAAGTTTATCACACCTCGATTTCGACCATGTGCTTACCCGCCGCTGTTTCCAAGATATGAATCTCCAGGTTCAAGCCCGCTGACGTTTACTTCTTTCCGACTGACCAAGTTCAGAGAGGAACAGATGTACATCCTAAATTCAGACTTTCATATTTCTTGTTCCTCGCAGCAGTATATTAAATTGACTAAGGGGGACGCCATTGTGAAAGCCGTACATTTTGGGGCAGGCAATATTGGCAGAGGGTTTATCGGCCCCGTCTTGTCTCGCTCCGGTTATAACGTTTGTTTTGTCGGACGCAATAAGAGAAAGATTGCCGAACTGCAAAAGAGGGGACAATATCCGGTCACCCTGGCCAACGAGAACCGGGACAAATTTATTGTGGATAATGTAACAGCCATTAATTTGAATGATACCGAGAAGGTAGCGGAAGCGATTGCTGGTGCGGAACTCGTAACGACTGCCGTCGGAGTCTCTGCGCTGAAGGATATTGCGGGAACGATAGCCCGCGGTATCGAACTGCGGCTGAGCCGAAGCCGCACACCCGAGCCGCTGCATATTATCGCCTGCGAGAATGGAATCGGGGGAAGCCAGCGGTTGAGAAAATCCGTATATCGGTATTTGCAGCCGGACATGATCAAGCGCGCCGAACGCAGTGTGGCGTTTCCGAATACGATGGTCGACCGCATTGTGCCCGTCCAAAAGCATGCCGATCCGCTGGCAGTCATGGTTGAACCTTTCAGCGAGTGGATTGTTCCGCGAAGCGGGATGATTGGCGATTATAACGAGATCCAAGGGGTCCGTTATGTCGATTCTCTCGATCCCTATCTGGAACGGAAGCTGTTTACCGTAAATACGGGTCATTGCAGCGCCGCTTATTTCGGATATCTTGAAGGCTACACTTCATTGCAGGAAGCGATGTCTGATCCTGGTATCCGCTCCCGGGTATACGGCGTCCTGCAAGAAACGGGGGCGATGCTGGTACACTTATACGGATTCGACCCGGCGCAGCATGAGAAATACATTAAGAAAATGATGGAACGCTTTGCAAACCGTAATTTCAATGATAAAGTTTCGCGAGTGGCCAGATCTCCGCTCCGCAAGCTTTCCCCGAACGAACGGCTCGTACGGCCTGCACTGAAGGCGCATGAGCTAGGATTCGAAACTTCTCATCTGGTCTCGGCTATTGCCTCCGCGCTGCTCTATGAGAATAATGATGATCCGGAGGCGGTAAGTCTTCAAATGGCTATACGGAGTTCGGGTATCGAAAAGGTAGTGTCTGATGAATTAGGCATTTCGGCCGAACACCCGCTGCACAGCCGCATCGTGGAGGAATATTTCGACACCTGTGTAAAATACCAGCATAAGACCGGCCTGGGCTTTGAGACGCTTACCGGTTCCTTAAGCAGTTCGGCGGTATCCGACAACCCGTAATTGCGGCTTGCTGCAAGGCTTGGGATATCGCAAGACAAAAGAGACCGCATATCTGTGGTCTCTTTTGTCTGGGCGCGTATTTCAGGTCCTGCCGGATTCCCCCTCACGCTCTCAAGACGGCTCTTCCAGGCGGGAATCCTTCACTGGATGACTTTAATTTTCTTGTTGAAACGATATATTAAGAACAATGCCCTGACAAACAAGTCTATTGCAATAGACAGCCATACTCCTGCAATTCCAAGCCCCATCCAAATCCCCAGAACATAAACACCTATAACCCGAATGAGCCACATGCCTATGGTTGTACTGTACAATGGACTTTTTGTGTCTCCCGCACCCTGCAATGCTCCTGCCAACACTAATCCGATAGCCAGGAAGGGCTGGGCGAAAGCATCAATACGCAAGGCTGTAATTACCATACCTCGAACATCTGTCTCGTTTGTAAACCACGATGCGGCAGCAGGGGAAAGAAAGAATAACAGAACACCCACGAAGGACATGAACAGGACAGCGATCACGGCAGCTATTTTTCCGAATTGATAAGCGTCATGTTGACGATTCGCCCCTAAGCGTTGCCCTACAAGCGTAGCTGCCGCCACCGCTAAACCATATCCGGGCATGTAAGAGAACACCTCGATATTGCCTGCTATGGTGTGAGCGGCATAGGTATCGGTGCTGATTCGAACAATTAAGCCAAAGTACAGCACCTGGCCGAAACGCATAATAAGCCGTTCAATAGCGGCAGGTGTAGATAATTTCAATAAAGGTAGAGCAAATTCACGATTGAAAATGAACCCCTGAGTTATCGGGAAAGATAATCTCGTCTTTCGAATGTGAAGATACAGCAGAACCGTACCTGCTATCCGCACAATCGTAGTCGCCCACGCCGCACCTGTAATGCCAAGACCGTCAAACCCGGGAATCCCAAAAATAAGTACATAATCCAGAGGGATATGAAAGACGTTAATCCACAGTCCGATCTTCATAGGGGTCTTGGTATTGCCCGCCGCCCTTAATATGCTGCCGAATACCGTCATTAACGAAATCAGAATTGAGGGTACCGCGACAATCCGGAAATACTTCACCCCTTCGGCTACTACATTCGGCTCCGCTCCCATGACACGCAATAATGTCTCGGCAAAGAAGAAGGTAACTATTCCAAAAAATAATCCCGCCGCCAATCCTGCCCATGTTGACTGTTTTGCGATAGCTTTAGCTCTTTCAAAATCCCCTGCCCCCACGCTTTTCGCGATCATGGAAGAAGTACCGACACCTAATGCCATAAATACCGCTATGTAAACAGCCAGAATCGCATTGGTCACACCAACGGCGGCAACCTCTGTCAATCCCAGTTTAGACACAAACAATGTATCGACAAATCCTACGACCGTTTGAAAAAAATTCTCGATCATAGCCGGGATAGCTAAGGCCAGTATGATTTTGGCTTTCTGCCCCCGAGTCTCACTCGGCATCTCAAGCAGATTCGCTGACATAACATCCCCCATTATCTGATGGTTAGGTTAGTCTTATTTTATCCCCCCAGGGGGGATATGTAAATGAAATGATCTAAACGGATCCGTTAAAATATAATATTTTGTGTATATTGAAATTTGATATTTTCTTTTCTGGAAACCTTTATAGCTTTATTCGGGCAGATAGCTGCACATTTCATGCAAAACTGACAATTATGACCGTGAATGAGTATTTGATTTACCTTTTTAATATTTCTAACCGGGCATTGATTTGCGCAAATGCCGCAACCTATACATCGTGTTGGTGTTGTTTCCAGTCTAAGCATAAGCCGCATAGATACCCAAGGAAGAGGTGTTTCCCTCGTTAAGAAGGATATAAACTTTGACCCCTTAAACTCCGACTTCCATAAAAAGTTACTTGCCATTGTATCGCAAATAAAACGGTCTGCCTTTTTACTTGCTGCAATAAGCATTTCTCGATTTTTATCTTGACAGAAATCAGTATCGACCATATTGTTTGGCATTTTTATTTCACATGAAGAAGCGGGGGCATATCCTTTATTTGTAAGTAAAGAATAAAGCGGCGATAAAACATGAGCAGATTCATTGAGTGTAACCATTACAAATACTTTCGTTCCTTTGCTATAAGGCAGCGATTTAAAAAACCTCCAAATAAAAGGGGACATAGATTGTGCATTAACTGGAAACGCAACCCATATTTCGCTCGCTGATTCAAGTGAATCATACCCATTCTCAATAAGTTTCAAAGATACACCGATTCCGAATGATTCAAGCGATTTTACGGTATGGTTAACAATAAATTTCGTGTTGCCTGTGCCGGAAAAATAATAAAAATCAACATTCTTATTCATTGTCTATCCCTCCATGTTCCGCCACAACTTGTTCTAGTAATTTTATTGTCTCTTCGCACCAATGCGCATAAGCATCCCAAACTTTTTGACCAAAGGATAAGACCATTAGGATTTGTCTGTGATTGCTATGTACATCAATATTTTCTTTAAGTTGGCTTTCAAATTTATCGAATAATTCCCGCTGTTTTCGATGGTTTATTTCAAATTCTTTAACATGATTGAGCATATTTTTTGATGAAGTTTCATTTGAAAAATACAATTTCAATAAAATTTCATATCGTATAAGTTCCTTTTCCACGGGAACTTTAAGCCATTCCTGTAATTCTATTTTTCCTTGAGTGGTAATTTCGTACTTTTTGCTTTCTTTACCTCTCTTGTCTGACTGATCGGAAGCGACAATGAGGCCTTCCAACATAAGTTTTTTTAACTCAGGGTAAATTTGACCGAAGCTTTCGTTCCAAAAAAAGGACAGTCGCATATCAATGATTCGTTTTATTTCATAGCCTGACAGATGTTCTTCATTTAATAGCCCAAGTATGACATACCGGGTCTTGTTTTTATTAGTCGGCATTTTCTTTGCTCCAATCTAAAAGATATATCTTTTAGATATAAAAGCATATACATAGAGAAAAGTCAACTTCGCAGGATTCGACAGGTTCGTTTACCCTAATAAAAACCCACAGAGAAATATTCATTTTCCCTGTGGGTTTCTTCATTATATTATTCACTGTTTCCGGATCTTCTGGATATTTTGATTTCACTATCTGTACCTTTAATTTGCATGGAAAGCAGGGCATTCAGATCGTGAAAAGACAGATTTTCCAAAGAGCTGATTTTTTCCATAATTTCGCTGTTGAATATTTCTTCGACGCGCCGAATCTGAGCAGTCAATTTTGACCAACACAGATTTTGCACATCAGCATGAACAAATCATGCTCAATTCGGTTGCCGTAATGGACCTGCTGCTACCAAATCCTTTGGAAATAAAAGAACACCCGGCGATGTCGTCGCAACCGCGTTCAAAGGGCTGGAAAAGAAAAAAATAAGTGTGGTGGACGGGAAGCAAAATATTTTTTCATCCGTACTGCTGCCGAAATTCTTATCAAGAAATAGAATGATTAACCTCGTGTCCAATATTATGGGCAAAAGAATAGATAAGGAAGGACTATAAAATGAGAACAAGAGTATTGGGTTCAAATCTGGAGGTTTCTGAAATTGGCTTGGGCTGTATGGGAATGAGCCAATCCTATGGAAAAACGGACGGAAGTGAAGGCGCTGCCTAAGGCCCATTCCGAGGTTGGCATTGAAGTCGGACTGAAAGATTTTGCGGTTATGTCAAATGGTGAAGTGTTTGGCAATCCCAAATTTTTTCGCACCTTGGAGAATAGACTCGCCAAAGCCTACTACGATCAATGTCCTCCCGTACCATGCACATTACCGGAACCCAGAGGTCAAGAATTTGAACGTTCGCGAATGGACATGCCCGGAATGTGGCACGGGTCATAACCGAGACTTGAATGCCAGTCTAAATATTCTGGCTGAAGGTAAAAGATTGCTACAGATGTAGATCATACACGAACTGCCGGAACGGCAGGGTTCGCTTGGCAAACTTCTCTTCACTAGAAGAGACTACCCAAGAATCTGCTTCCTCTAAGCATAAGCGTAGGGAGGGGAGTGTTCAAACTATATTCATCGCATAGATAAAACGGTACCCATTGAAGAAACCATTGGTGCGATGTCTGATTTGGTTTCGGAAGGTAAAATCAGAAATATCGGTATATGTGAAGCATCGCTTGATACCATCGAAAAGGCAAATAAAGTTCATCCGCTTACTGCCGTATCTGATCGATAATATTAAAGCGGCGGATGTTGTGTTAACTGCTGAGTAAATGGCAGAATTGGATCGCTTATTTGACTTTTCAGCCATTCAAGGAACGAGCTATCCTCAAATACTTATGGAAGAGCTAAATTTATAGAGAAACTGAAGGCCAATAATACATGCGGAGGTGATGTGGTAATGATGGGGGAACTTGCTCCGGAACGAGATTTTCACATTCGTATGCTGGCCTCTGATGAACCGCCGCCTTATGAACTGTTGCTGATCGCCGACCCGTCCCGCGAACTGGTAGACCGCTATCTGGAGCAGGGAACCTGTTACATTGCCGTGCTGCCCGAAGAGGCATTTCCGCAGAAGCCGGTTGGCGTCTTTGTACTGCTGCCGAGGGATGCGGAAACGGTTGAAATTATGAATATCGCCGTAAGGGAAGATGCTCAGGGTAAAGGGATCGGGAGAAGATTGCTGCAAGCCGCAATTGAAATAGCGAAAGCCTCTGAAGTCCGGAACATCGAGATCGGTACAGGGAACTCCAGTATTCATCAGCTCGCCCTTTACCAAAAATGCGGATTTCGGATCACCAGTGTGGACCGTGACTTTTTTGTCCGAAATTATAAGGAAGCCATCTATGAGAACGGCATCCCATGCCGGGATATGATCCGGTTAAGGTATGAAGTTGGGGAGACAGCGTATTAGGACTGCAGAGTAACGAAAAACCCGCGAGAAACCTTGAGTCTTAAGGTATTTCGCGGGTTCTGTATTTTTTGAACATTTTTACCGCAGAAGCAATGAGTATTGCACCAAGTACCAATTTTAGCAGACTGGAAGATACATAGCCGATCAACATTCCGCCGATAAAGGAACCGATAATGGAGCCAATACCCATAGGCAGGACGAGATCTTTCAATTCGCTTCTCTGTTTATAAGCCCCATTGGAACCGTGTCTGATTATGCCGATCAGCACAGTCGGTAAACTAATGAGAATGCTGGCTGTACCTGCAATTTTAATATCCAGTCCAAATACTAAGATTAGAGTGGGGATAATCAGCTCCCCGCCGGCCACACCGAGCAGACTGCTCACAACTCCAATGCAAATACCAAAAATGACGCCAACAATAATCGCAACCGGAAGCGCCATAGGAATGCCGCCCGATACAATAGGATGAAAGGATTCCACTAGAAGAAGGACGCCGATGCCGACCAATAACACGAGAATAACCTTCTCCAGAGCGCGTTCCGATAGATGCTTCGAGTAATTAGCTCCCGAGTAAGCGCCAACCATTCCTCCAGCAATAAACGCGAGTATGATTGGAATATCTTTGACCAGGTCACTTATCGCGATTTTGGGAAGGCGAAAGATCAGAGAGGAGATTAGAGTAACTAAACTAACCGCCAAATTAAAGGCCACAGCTTGCCGGGCGGTATAACGAAATAATCCAACCAGCACGGGAAGACGAAACTCAGCACCTCCTAGTCCGATTAAACCTCCTAAGCAACCGATGGGTGCTCCTGTGACCAAGGCAAGCAACGATTTTTTACCACTGCCTTCCATTTAATGAAAACCTCCTTAAAATATGAATATAAAAACAAAACAATACATAACATCGTAAAAACAGACTGAATTATGTGCTGAAATAAACTAAACAGAACAAAACAATACGTAACAAAATTAAAACAAGTCTATACTATGCCATAATAAAAGACAAGAGAAAAAATCCGAAAATTTTCTAAGTTACGGGGAGATTCATTCCTGTCGATTTGTTGCGAATAATGTAGAAAAAGCATTGACAAGACACAGCCTGGACTCTATAATTTAAGAGTTTAATCCGACAAAAATGGTATGTTTAAATAGGGAATGTAAATTTATACCATTGGACGAGATGTATATAGTAAAGGAGCCAAGGCAATGCCGGAATTAAGCAATAGGCTGGACGGATTTACCGAATCGATTATTCGCAAAATGACTCGTGTAGCCAGAGAGTATGACGCCATTAACTTATCCCAGGGCTTTCCGGATTTCGATCCGCCTCGGGAACTGACGGAGGAGCTGCGGAAAGTAGCGGACGAAGGACCTCATCAGTATGAGATTACGTGGGGTTCCGAGTTGTTCCGGGAAAAGCTTGCGCTCAAGCAGACGAAGCTGATGGGTATCCCGGTAGATCCGGCAACGAATATTGTCGTGACCTGCGGCAGCACCGAAGCTATGATGGCAGCGATGATGACGGTGTGCAACCCGGGCGACAAGGTTATCGTATTCTCTCCGTTCTATGAAAATTATACGGCGGATGCGATTCTGACCGGCGTAACCCCCATTTATGTGCCGCTTGCCCCGCCGGAATTTCAGTTTGACCCTGCAAAATTGCGGAATGCTTTTGAACAGGGAGTCAAGGCGATTGTCCTGTGCAATCCGTCGAACCCGACAGGAAAAGTATTCACGCGCGAGGAACTGGAGGAGATTGCCCGGCTCGCGGTAGAGTTTGACACGTTCGTGATTACGGATGAAGTCTACGAGCATATTGTGTACGAGCCGCATGTACATACGTACATGGCCTCTCTGCCAGGTATGTTTGAACGGACACTGTCCTGCAGCTCGCTGTCCAAGACGTATTCGATTACCGGCTGGAGACTTGGGTACATTATCGGTCCGGCTCATGTCATTGAGGTCTGCCGCAAGGTGCATGATTTCCTCACCGTCGGAGCAGCCGCTCCATTGCAGAAAGCCGCCGTGAAGGGCCTCGAAATGGACGACGCTTATTACGAAGAGCTCGCCGAGGTATACGAGCGGAAGCGGACGCTGTTTCTGGACGGACTGGACCGGATCGGTCTCAAGTATTACAAGCCCCAAGGGGCGTATTATGTGCTGGTGGATATCAGCGAGTTCGGCGAGCCGGATGATTACAAGTTCTGCGAGTGGCTGGCGAAGGAGATTGGAGTGGCCGCGGTTCCGGGTTCAAGCTTTTTCCGGGAGGACGTCCACCAGTATATCCGGTTTCATTTTGCCAAGAAGGAAGAGACACTTGTAGAGGCGCTCAAACGGCTGGAGAAACTTGCGGCTTACCGGGGCGCGGAAATAACGAATATCAAATAAATTGAATGTGAGAGGAACAGACAAAAATGAACAAGATAAAAAAAGGGTTGGTCATTACACTGGTAGTTTCCCTGATGGGACTTCTGCTCGCCGCATGCGGCGGCAATGAGAAAGCGGCGGATGCGGGCGCATCGCCGGAGGCGAAGAAAGACATCAAGATTGGCGTATCTCCCGGCCCTTATGGCGATATGATCACAAAAGCGATTGCCCCATATATGGAAAAGCAGGGCTATAAGATTGAAGTCGTTCAATTTTCGGACTATGTGCAGCCTGACCAAGCGCTGGGCAGCGGAGAAATCGACGCCAATCTGATGCAGCACACGGTATATCTGACGAAATTCGCTGCGGACAACAAGCTGGACATCGGCAAGGTGATCTCGGTTCCGACAGCGGGCATGGGCGTGTATTCCAACTCGGTGAAGAATTTGGCCGATATTCCGGACGGTTCCAAGGTAGCGATTGCCGTAGATGCTTCCAATCTGGCGCGCTCGCTGCGTTTCCTGAAGGCTCTTGGTTTGATCGACCTGAAAGCCGATGTAGACCCGACCAAAGCCACCGTGCATGATGTATCGGTAAATCCGCATAACCTGGAGTTTGTGACGATGGATGCCGCCCAAATCTCGCGCAGTCTGGACAGCGTGGCTGTAGGTCTGATTCCCGGAAACTTTGCCATTGCGGCAAAGCTTGACCTCGCAAGCGCTCTCGCTGTTGAGAAGCTGACGGAGGATTACAAGAACGTCGTTGCTGTGCGGACACCTGATATTGAGGGACAGCTTGGCAAGGATCTGAAAGCGGCGGTCGAGTCGGAAGAGTTCCATCAAGCGATTGAAGATGCGAATGGAATTTTCAAAGCCTTTGATAAACCGGAATGGTATACAACCAAATACGGCAAATAATCAATCAGCTGTACAGCAGGGCATGAACGGTGTTGATTGCAGGAAAGGGTGCTCGTGGTGATTGTTCTTGATAAAGTCAACGTGATCTTTAAACAAAAGGGCCGGAGAATGCAAGCGGTCAAAGAGGCGTCCATTACGGTAGGCAAGGGCGAAATCTTTGGAATTGTCGGGCCGAGCGGAGCCGGGAAGAGCACTTTGGTTAGGGTAATCAATCTCCTGCAGCCGCCTGCTTCCGGCAAAGTCATTGTAGGCGGTCAGGATATTACCCGCTTCAAAGGCGCCGCGCTGCGCAAGGTTAGATTGAAAATGGGCATGATCTTCCAGCACTTCAACTTGATCAGCGGAGCGACGGTGTACAACAACATAGCGTTCGCGCTCAAAGCTAACAACTGTCCCGAGCAGAAGATTCGCGGCCGGGTGCTTGAACTGCTCGAGCAGGTGAATCTGTCGGACAAGGCGCAGGTTTATCCGGCCAATTTGAGCGGTGGGCAGAAGCAGCGGGTAGCGATTGCACGCGCTCTAGCGAACGATCCGGAAATCCTGCTGTGTGACGAGGCGACCTCGGCGCTCGACCTGGAGAACACGGAAGAGATCATCCGGATTTTGCGGCGCATCAACCGTGAGAATCCGATTACGATTGTGTTCATCACGCATGAAATGGATGTGGCCCGGAAGCTGTTTGACCGCATTGCGGTGATGGCGGAAGGTGAAATCGTGGAGGTCGGCGATACGTACCAAATATTCACGGAACCGCAGCATCCGCTGACCCGCTCATTGGTTTCCCGAGTGCTGAATATCGAAGTCCCGGAGCATTTGCAGCTGGCGGATCAAGAGGAAATGCTGAAGATCACCTACACTGGCGAGCGAGCTTATGAACCACTCATCAGCAAGGTGTCGAAGGAATTTGACGTGCTGGTCGATATTCTCCACGGCAAAATCGAATATATTCAAGGCAAGCCGCTCGGTATTCTGCTCATCAAACTAAGCGGGAACGCAGCGGAAATTGCCAGAGCCCGGGACTATATTTCCGGACAGGTGTTTAAAATTGAACGGATTTCCGCCGCGAAAGAAGGGGGAGAGCTGAATGGATAGCACCTGGGATATTTTGCGATTGGAGCTGCCCTCCGCTATTTGGGAAACGCTGATTATGATTGGCATTTCCTTAGCCGCTTCACTTGTGTTCGGATTGCTAATCGGTCTCATTCTGTATTTGTCAGCCAGTCCCCTGTTCTTTCCCAAACGGACGCTCAATGCGGTGATGGGCGTGCTGGTGAATGTGATCCGCTCCGTCCCATTCGTCATTTTGCTCGTGCTGCTCATTCCATTGACCAAGGTGATGGTCAACACGACCATCGGGCCGGTAGCTGCTTCGGTTCCGCTCGCCTTTGCTTCCGTCGCGTTCTTCGCCCGGCTGGTGGAAGGGGCATTCAGCGAAGTGGATAAAGGGGTGCTGGAAGCGGCCATTGCCACTGGAGCGGGCTTAGGTCTGATTTTGCGGAAGGTGCTGTTTGTGGAGGCGATGCCGGGCCTGATCCGGGCAACGACCGTGACCGTTATCAGTCTGATCGGTTATTCCGCAATGGCGGGCCTCGTTGGAGGCGGCGGGATCGGCGATCTGGCGATCCAGTACGGATATTACCGCTATGAAACGGGCGTGATGATCGCAACAGTCCTTCTGCTGATTGTCATTGTCCAGGGAGCGCAATTCGTCGGCGATTGGTGCGCCCGGGTATTTACCAGAAAGTAGAGGTGGGTTTCTTGCAGGAACTGTACAGCATTATTTCCGATCCGGAACGGATCAAGACGGAAGGAATCGCGGAAAAGTATGTTACGGATAATCTGGGACGCCTGCAGGGAACCTGCGACGCTCTGGTTTTTCCGGTTAGCACGGAAGAGGTCAGCGGAGTGATGAAATGGGCGTATGCGCACTCTGTTCAAGTGACGCCGCGCGGGGCGGGGACGAATCTCGTCGGGTCTACCGTACCGGAGCATGGGGGCATTGTGCTTGATCTGTCCCTGATGAACCGGATTGTGGAGCTGGACGAAGACACGTTGACGGTTACGGCCCAGCCGGGCATCCTGCTTGCAGATCTGCAAGCATATGTGGAAGCCCGCGGGCTGTTCTATCCGCCCGATCCCGGGGAGAAGCAGGCGACAATCGGCGGCAACATCAGCACCAATGCCGGCGGCATGCGGGCGGTCAAGTACGGCGTGACGCGGGATTATGTGCGCGGGCTGACAGCGGTCTTGCCGAACGGCGAGGTGATTCGCACCGGCGGCAAGGTGGTGAAGGACAGCTCGGGGCTGTCGCTCAAACATCTGCTCATCGGTTCGGAAGGCACGCTTGGCATCATCACCGAATGCGTATTGAAGCTTATTCCGAAGCCTGCGTTCGTAATGGGGGCGCTTGTGCCTTTTGACAGCCTGAAGACGGGGATTGACGCTGTAATTCGGCTCATTCACGAGAATGTGGGACCGACCGCTATCGAGTTCATGGAACGCAAGGTGGTTGCCCTGGGCGAGCGGTTTATGGGAGTCTCCTTTCCATACCCGGAGGCGTCGGCGTATATTCTGCTGTCCTTCGACGGCAACAGCGAGGGCGAAGTCCGCTCCAACGCGGAGCGCGCGCGTCAGTCTGTCGTTCACAGCGGAGCTCTAGACTTCCTGCTGCTGGAGGACAAAGAGACGCTGGACGAAGTCTGGAAGGTTCGCGGGGCGCTGGTCAGGGCGGTAGAAGCGGTGTCTGAGCAGGAGCCGGTAGATATCGTCGTGCCGATCAACAAGACGGCGGATTTTATCGCTTACGCTAATGAAGTGGAGCAGGAAAGCGGCGTGCAGCTGATCAGCTTCGGCCATGCCGGGGACGGCAATGTGCATTTATGCGTGGTACGCGGCGAGCGGGATGCGGAGGCTTGGCAGAAGGATTTGAAAGCCGTCATGAGCCGCATCTACGGAAAAAGCCATGAGCTTGGAGGCTTGACGTCGGGCGAGCATGGAATCGGGCTGAGCAAGAAGCCTTATTTCCAGAAAGCGACGGACCCGGCGCTGATCGCTGCCATGAAGCAGATCAAGGATGCGCTCGATGACCGCCACATTCTGAATACAGGGAAGATTTTTTGAGGAAAAGCACGCAAGATGCGTAAGGCCTTGCCCATTTAGGGAAGCCTGTATACGGTAGGGCAAGTAATAATATGTTAAGGCGGGAGCACCGTCACCAGTTTTCAGGGTGGCGATGCTTCTTTTTTGTTCCGGGAATATCAACAGGAAAGCGGCGATAGCTAATGCCTATCAGAAGATAGATTATTAATCTTGGTAAAATCTGAGAGATCATGCTAATCTGTTGACATCTGGCCAGATACATATTTGATTAATGAAGGAGGACAAGCAAATGGCACAGGATGAAAAACTGCTGGAGCCTAATGAACAAAATTTTGCTTTGGCCGCCCAATGCGTAAGCAAGGGAGGGGTAATCATCGCCCCCAGTGATACGAATCTGGCTCTGACGCTTAATCCTTGGGCTGATGAAGCCATTGACCGGGCTTTCGCCATCAAGAATAGACCGGCGACCTCCGCGTTGACTTTGTTTTTTCTGAATCCCAATGATTGGAAGGAATATGCGACGGCGGCTGATCCCGGGCTTGTCCAAGCATTCGTTGATGCTTATTGGCCGGGACCGCTCAATATTGTGCTCCCGAAGAAAGAGAATGCTCCTGATAAAATGGTTCGCGGCGGTTCCACGATCGCGATGGGCTGTCTCAGTAATCCCGTATGGCGTGGGATGATGCGTCATTTGGACATTCCTGTGACCATGACATCAGCGAATCTTTCGGGTCAGGCTGACGGCGTTCTTGTGGATATGAAGCTGGCTCTGAACCAAGTCGGGAGTAAAGTGGATTATATTCTGGAAGGCGGAGCTCAGGGTACGACAAAGTCCAGTACGATCATCAACCTTTCCGGAGAACCCCGAGTCCTGCGGTATGGAGATATTACTGTCGCCCAATTGAATCAAATCGCTCCCGTCTTTAAGGAAATTAGTTAAGCTCTAACTTTAACTTAATTTCATCGGCAAACTGCCAATATTCAAAAATCTCCTTTCAAGCCTGACCAAATCCGGCTCTAAGGGAGATTTTTGTCTCTTCCTGGATCTATTGTTGTTTCCCCAGCAGATTCAACTGCCACGTCACCCCGAATTTATCGCCAACCCAGGCGAATTTATCGCTGAAAGGGTATTTATCCAGAGGCATGAATACCTGGCCCCTTTCTGACAGCTTGCCGAACAGATTCTCGATTTCTTCCTCGGTCTCGCAATTGACATAGAGTGAAATGGCCGGTGTAAAAGTAAAGTCATGCGGCGTATTGCTGTCAATGCACATAAACTGCTGACTGTTTAGGGAGAAGACGGCATGCACCACGCTTCCTTCCGCTCCTGCCTCGCCAGGTCCGTAACGCTGAATATGCAGAATTTCCGACCGCTCGAACAAAGAAACGTAGAAGTTCATGGCTTCCTCGGCTTGTCCGGAAAACATTAGAAAAGTTGTGATCTTTTGATTATCCATATCTATCGCTCCTTTATCGAAATAGAAAAAACGAACCAAACTAACGAACATGCGTTCTATAAAAGTATTATTAATAAGTATCGACGACTTGTCAAGACCTTAATCATAATCATGAGAAAGCGCCTCTTAATTCTCTGTTCAATTTGTTAATAAAGGAGGATAATGGAATTGATGCAGGAAGAAAGTATAAGTAAGTTTTAAAGAAAAGGACGGCCGCCGCAATGACTGACTTTATTAAAGCAAGGAAAAAAGAAATGAGTTATCATGAGCAGTTTTACCGCGACACCGCTCTTTTTGAACCTGGGACCTGGTTATCTAAGCCAGTAAAAGTCGTAATGAATATGCTTCCAAGATTAGACCTTAATAAAAAAGTTAGAGTGCTTGACCTGGGATGCGGTGTTGGAAGAAACAGCATTCCTGTCGCGCATAGAATTCAGGACCTGCTGCCCGTCGCGATTGACAAACTTAGAACTTATGCAGAAGAATACAAGGTGAATGAAATTATACATACAGAAGTAGCGGATGCGGAATTTTATCAGATTAAACCAGGCCATTTCGATTACATTATCGCATGTTCCTGCCTTGAGCATGTCTCCAGCATAGCTGCTTTCCGGTCTGTGATTCAGCGGATGATTAACGGTACAAAACATAACGGTATCCATTGCATCCTGATGAGCACGGAAGTCATGGAATATCAGATTGAAACCGGCGAAGAAACGGAAGGAGAAATTGAATTAAATCTCAAGACGGAAGAAGCATTCAACACATTGAGAGAATTGTATATCGATTGGGAAATTTTAATTCAAAGGGTCGTGCCTCAAACGATTAACGAACATAAGTGCGATAAAGAAATTGAGTTCAGAAGCAATTGGCTTACTTTTGCAGCAAGAAAAAGGGATAATCAGAATCGGGGCGAGATTGGCTTTTGATGAAGCTGACGACCTTTCTGCCGGAATTGCTCCGCATGTGTCTTCTATTTTGGGCACAGAACATCATCCTATGAAATAGAAAGGTTAGTGTTTAAGACATTTTTTAATCCTAAAAGGGAGGCAGGTGGCCGCTTTGAGCAAATCAGAGGCTTTTGCTAGCTCTATCGCGCAATATTTGAACTATACCAAAATGCCTTGGGGGCGGTTGTTCTACGAGACGGCATGGCAGCAAATTGATCGGTTTTGGACCGGGCAGGGACAGTCGATTTTGGATATTGGCTGCGGCTTTGGCATTTCCAGCAATGAATACGCCAAGCGGGGGAACAAGGTTACCGGAATCGATCTGACTAAATCCATGATTGAGATTGCACAAGAACAGGGAACAGATGCTCAATTTATCAACGGTTCATTCGAGAATACGGATGACAGATTGGGGATCTACGATTGGGTGTTCTGCCACAACATTCTGGAGTATATGGAAGACCCGAAGCTTTTCATCAACAAAATCAGCGGCTGTCAAAAGCCAAACGGGTATCTATCCCTGATCGCGCACAATCCGGTGGCCAAAATCATGAAGAAGGCAATCATTAATAAAGACCCGGACTCCGCTCTGGCGAGCATGGAAAGCTGCAAGGAATACAGCGCAATCATTCAGACGGATATTACTACATTTTCTTGTGAACAGCTATCCGAATGGCTCGGTGAATCGGGATATGAAATGGTCGGGCGTTTCGGAATACATAATCTTTATGGATATATAGCGGATAACGAGATCAAACAAGATGAAGAATGGCATAATCAAATGAAGAAGCTGGAGCTTGAGCTTGGATGCCTGAGCCCGTACAGAGAGATTGCAATATTCACTCATATCGTTGCGACAAAGCAAATTTGAGGAGGCTTAAGCAGGTGACTGATTTAAGACTGATTGGGCAAGGCAGAACCGCCGATATATTTGAATACTCGCAAGGAAAGATTATCAAGCTGTACAAAAAGGATTTTCCCGCCGAGGCGATCAATCAGGAGCTTGTGGTCAGCGGGTTGGCCTGTTCACTCGGCATTCGCACGCCGGAGCCTTTTGGACATACACAACTGGACGGCAGGGATGGATTAATATTTCAGCGCATATCGGGCGTTTCTTTGCTTAGTCTATTCATCAAAAAGCCCTGGACCATTCCTAAATATTCAAAATTGCTGGCGAACCTGCACGCTGAAATCCATACTTATGAGGCAGCCGAATTGAACAGGAGACAGAAGCAGGTTCTCTGTGAGTACATACAACAAGCTCCTCTGCTTACTGAACAGGAAAAGGAAAAGATTATCCGCTACACGGAGAAATTGCCTGACGGGAACAAGCTGTGCCACGGCGATTTTCATCCGGATAACGTGATGTTTGACGGGGGTTATTGGATCGTTGACTGGATGACCGGAATGTCGGGAAATCCTGCCGGGGACGCGGCCAGAACGGTTATTTTGCTAAGTGTCGGTTCTATGCCTGACGGTACTCCAGCCCCCATTAAGTTATTTGTTCAATTCCTAAGAAACAAGCTGAAGGCAGCCTACATTAAAGAGTATCTTCGGGTAACCGGGCATGATTATTCAACCATAGACGAGTGGATATTGCCGGCAGCGGCGGCCAGATTAGTCGAATGGATTCCGAAGGATGAGAAAGATGAGTTGTTATCTATCATCAGAGCCAGGTTAAAGACATTGATATAAGCTTCATTGGATCGAAAGGAGAGGCCCAACGTTGATTTATGTAATCAAATTTATCTACAGCTTCGTGCTGCCCCCAGGAACATTTGTTGTGCTGCTGACGCTGCTGGCATTATGGCTGTTATGGAAAAAACAGCGCGGTCCGGCAGTGCTGCTGCTCGCCGTAACGCTGCTGCTGTATTTGGCGTCGGCGCCGATGATCGCGAACCCGCTGATGCGCAGTCTCGAATCGCGATATGCCCAGCCGGAGCAGGTTCAGGGCGACTGTCTGGTGGTGCTTGGCGGCGGAGCTACGACAGGAACGCCCGACATTGATGGCAAGGGCAGCTTGGGTGGGTCGGCGGCCAGCAGGCTGCTGACCGCGGTCCGGCTGCATCGTCTGACGGGATTGCCGGTGCTGTTCAGCGGCGGGCAGGTTTTTGCCGACAGCGGCAACGAGGGCGATATTGCCCGCAGGCAGCTGCTCGGACTGGGAGTGGATGAACGGAGTATTCTTATCGAGAACCGTTCGCTGAACACAGAGCAGAATGCCGAGTTTACGGCCGCGCTCATGAAGGAACACGGGCTGAGCCGCCCGGTGCTGGTCACTTCGGCCTTCCATATGCAGCGGGCGGTTGCGGAGTTCCGGCAAGCCGGAATGGAGGTCCAGCCATATCCGACCGATTACCATATAAGCGCCGCCGCCTCAGCGGCTTGGTATGCGGGCAAGCTGGCGCCCAGCCCCGGTGCAATTGAAACGGTGGGAACGACGCTGAAGGAATATCTCGGAATATTGGCAGCTGTGATCAAAGAAAAAATATAACAATGGAGGATCTATGTTATATCACTTAAGCGAAGAGCCCGGCATCGAAATCTTTCATCCCCGCCCCTCGAAATCCTTTCCCGATTTACAGCCGGTCGTCTGGGCAATCGACCATGAGCATGCCCCGCATTATTACTTTCCCCGGGACTGCCCCCGGGTGATCTACTCGAAGCCGAAGGGGGCGGCGGTGGAAGACACCGGGAGTTTTTTTGAGCATACAAGCGCAGATAAGATTATTGCCGTAGAGAGTGCCTGGCTGGAACGCATTCGCCATACACGGCTGTACAGATACACTTTTGCGGAAGATTCTTTCACATTATTCGACGAGACGGCAGGGTATTATATTTCGCTGGAAGAGGTCAGTCCCGTAAACGTGGAACCGATGGGCGATTTGTTGTCCAAGCTGCTCCAGGAACCGGTTGAGCTGCGTTTTACACCGGATTTGCATCCTCTGCGGAACCGTATAATTCAATCGACGTTGGATTTTTCAATCATTAGGTTCGGTAATGCCGTACCATCTAAATATTATTAATGGAGAAGAGTGCGGTCAGGAAATTAGTCATGGAGCGGCTGCAAAGAAGGACTTGAAGAAACGGGAAGAAGCGAGGTTGAAATATTGGAGAGAGGCATACATAAAGGGAAATTAAGAGGTACGGCTTTCTTTATTCTGCTGATCGTCATAATGTTGGTTATGCAGCAAGCGGTGAATTATTTATCCTATGATTACAGAGGACCCTCCGGCTATGCGCTCCGTATGCTGTCCAAAGTCGGATATGCGGAACCTTTTGCCCGAATGCTGCTCTGGTACGGGGTTCAAATCGGAATCACCTTCGTCCTGATCAAGCTGTTCCTTTCAAGGCCGCTCCATGAACTGGGTTTCAACTGGAAGAACGTGAGGGCGGGACTGAGGCTAATCGGCATCTTTCTTATTCTGTATCCGCTCGCGTATCTTTCTCTCCGGGGACTGCTGGTATATGAGGGAATTTACTCGCCGACAGGCGAGCTTCAACATCAGAGCACAGCCTATATCATTACGGATTTGCTGACTTACGGAATGCTGCCGGGCATTGGAGAGGAGCCGTTTTTTAGAATATTTGTCATTGAATACTTGGCTGTGTACGTGTTTGCGGGGCTGCGTGACAGAAAGATGAAATGGCTTTTGGCGACGGTTTCAAGTCTCCTTTTTTCACTGGGGCATGTGTTCGTCTTCTGGTCGCCCTTTTCGTTGCAGTATAACGGGGTGCAATTGATTCATGCTTTTCTGCTGGGATATTGGTATTGCTATATGTATTTTAAAACGGAAAGCATCGCCGCACCCGTGATTTGCCATAATTATTCGGATTTTGTCTATCGGCTGGCGTCGTGGATGTTAGGCTAACATTAAGGAGAGACTGCACATGGAAAATACCGAACTGGTACAGGTGGCGCCGGAGCATCCGGATCTGGCCCTGTTGATTGCACAGCTTGACCACTATCTGTTTGAGCTTTACCCGCCGGAAGAAGTCTTTCTGGTTGATTTCGAAGATCCTTACGTAAATGATATTTATTTTATCGTCGCTTACCTGAACTCCCGCCCAGTCGGATGCGGAGCGATTAAGAAGCTGGACGAAGAGCATGTGGAGCTGAAGCGTTTCTTCGTGGAGCCGGAGTTCCGGAACAAGGGAATCGCCCGGATGATTATGCAGCGGCTGGAAGAGGAGGCGGCAAATCAGGGATATAAGGGAATCAAGCTGGAAACGGGAGATCAGCAGACGGAGGCGATCGGATTCTACAAAAAGAACGGCTACGGCGAGATTGAACGGTTCGGAGAATACGCCGATTGTCGATCCAGCCTGTGTTTTGAGAAGAAATTGTAGATGACCCTATTCTATTTGATTCGTCACGGTGAACCGGATTGGCAGATCAATGAAAATTACAGGCTAAAAGGGCATGGACGGGATTTAGCACCTCTAACCGCACGAGGAATCCGCCAGGTGTATGAAACATCAAAAGATCAACGGTTGCGGCAGGCGGAGCTTATCATCACTTCCCCCTACACCCGGGCGATGCAGACCTCGGCGATTCTATCCAAGGAACTGTCATTGGACATCGCCGTCGAGTTCGACCTCCGGGAATGGCAGCCGGATCTCACATTCGAATATGATACGCTTGAGCGATTAAACGAACTCGTCCAAGACTATGAACGATGCGGCGGGGTGTATCCCCCGGGAGAAACAAGGATTTGGGAATCGAAGCCAATGCTGAAAAGCAGGGTGGACAGCGTCCTGAGAAGATATGCGCAGCATGAGGTTGTTATTGTAGTCGGTCATGGCATGGCTTTTCGGACCCAGGTGAACCGGGAGGATATTCCTTGCGCTTCCATTACGGAGTATGAGATTGGCAAATGAATATGACGTAACAGGAGAGGTGATCATTTGATTTTTTCGCATATTTTATTTGATCTGGACGGTACGCTGACAGACCCGAAGATTGGTATAACCAAGTCCGTGCAGTATGCGCTTGCCAAGTTTGGTATTGTCGAAGACAATTTGGATCGATTGGAGCCGTTCATCGGGCCGCCGCTGGCTCATTCGTTTCAGGAGTTTTACGGTTTTTCAGAGGCGGATGCTTGGCAGGCCGTGCAGTATTACCGGGAGTATTTTGCGGACAAGGGTATTTTCGAAAATGAGCTGTATTCCGGCATTCCCGAGCTATTAAGCATGCTCATTCAGCGGCAGGCCGTTCTGATCGTCGCGACTTCCAAGCCGCTTGTGTTCGCCGAGAAGATTTTGAAGCATTTTCAGCTGGAGCACTTTTTCCATGCGGTGGTCGGGAGCGGCCTTGATGGAACATTGTCGGATAAGAGTGAGATCATTAAGCATATCCTGGAAAAAGAGAATCTGGAAACAGCCGGAACCGTGATGATCGGAGACCGGAAGCATGATATTATCGGAGCGCATAACAACGGAATATCGTCGATTGGCGTCTTGTACGGGTACGGCAGCGCGGCTGAGATGGAAGCTATCGGGCCGACCTATTGCATACATACTGTACAGGAACTGTATGAAGCGTTTGCTTCAGAAGGAGAGGCGGCAGGTTCACTATGATTTCTATTAGAAAGATCGGCAGAGAAGATTTGCCAGAGTTAAACGGCTTGTATGAGGAGCTGACGGGACACAAGAGCAATGAGGCCAAGCTGGCCAGCGTATTCGAATCGGTTGAATATAATGACAACTACATTCTGCTGGGCGCTTTTCAAGACGATATACTGGCTGGTTCGCTGATGGGGATCATCTGCCAGGATTTTGTGGGAGAATGCAAGTCTTTTATGGTGATTGAGAATGTCGTTGTTGCCAGCCGTTTCAGAAGACAAGGTGTTGGCAGGGTATTAATGCAGGAGATCGAGCGGGCGGCGCGGGAAAAGATTGTACTTATATCATTTTTGTATCGGGCGGGCAGCGGGCGGAGGCGCATAAGTTCTACGAAGAGTTAGGCTATAGGAAAGAGAATGTGGTAGGGTTTCGCAAGCATTTTTAAAGGAGCATCAGATTAAGGAAAGGCGGGATAATGAATGCCGATCGACTTTCACGACCACAATAATCAATCGACCTATGCCTCCAGAGAGGCGGAAGCGAGCTGGATTCAAACGATAGAGAGGAATGTCCGGCTTCAAGGAAAGCGGGTATTGGATATAGGCTGCGGCGGAGGGATATACACAAAGGCATTAGCGCTTTCCGGCGCTGCCGATGTGACGGGAATGGATTTTTCGGCTGAAATGCTAAATGGAGCGGCGGAGAATTGCAGGGACATTCCGAACATCAGTTTTGCTCAAGGAAATGCGCTTGATACAGGTCTTAAGGACGGACAGTACGATATTGTGCTGGAGCGCGCGTTGATTCATCATATTAGAGACCTAAGCGCGTGCTTTCAAGAAGCCTATCGGGTAATGAAACCTGGCGGAAAATTCATCATCCAAGACCGGACGCCTGAAGATTGCTCGCTTGAGGGGAGTTCAAGCCATATCCGCGGCTATTTTTTCGAGAAATATCCGAAGCTGCTTCAGCAGGAAATTCAAAGACGCTATTCCGGCATTGAGGTTATTGACGCTTTAAGGCAGACCGGGTTCAGCCTGACCGCCGAGTTTTCATACTGGGAAACCCGTAGAAGATATGAGGACTTTGAACAGCTGGGGCTGGATTTGCTGGGCCGGACGGGAAGATCTCTACTATTTGAGCTGACGGATAATGAGCTCTCGGAGCTGGTGAATTTCATCGGGCAGCGTCTGGTAATCGGCCAACCGATACAAGAACAGGACCGATGGACGGTGTGGATCGCGGAAAAATAATACGAACGGCCGGAGGTGAATATTATCATGTCCAAGGATTTGCAGCCTGTTACATACCGCGAGTACACGCCGACAGGGGAAGAATTTATCACTTTGGTTGAAAGCGCGGGCTGGCACGGGGTAAAGGAGAAGGGAAGCGGGCAGCTGGGAGCGGCTCTGCGCCAAAGTTGGCTGGTTGTTTCAGCTTTTGAGGAGGATCGGCTGGTAGGAATGGGCCGGGTGATTTCGGATGGCATTTTTCAAGCGTTCATATGTGATTTGATTATTTTACCGGATTACCAGGGCAAGGGCATTGGCAGCGGTATTCTGGGCAGATTGCTCAAAAAGTGCAAAGAACAGGATATCCTGATGGTCCAATTGTTTGCGGCGGCGCATAAGTCCGGCTTTTATAAAAAGTTCGGGTTTGAGGAACGGCCTGAGGCGGCGCCGGGGATGAGATGGGTCAGCAAAGACAGCGTATAGCATTTTAGGAGAGTAAGTGGAGGTTTAACAAAAATACCGTAAGGTGAACCGTATGCCAATGTCTGAATATTATCAAAACCTGAGGGCTAAAGTAGGCTCGGGATTATTGTTCATGCCCTCGGTCGCAGCGATCATCAGAAACGATCTGAATGAAAGCTTATCGTGATCCCTTACCCTAGAGAGATCTTTTCCCGGCAAAAAAGAGAGGCAGCGATGTTTGAATAGATAGATGTGGAAGGAGAAGGGTATGAACATTGCCGCGATCATTCTTGATCTTGACGGAACCCTGTTAAATTCGGAGAAGAAGGTTACGGACAGAAATCTCAAAGCCATCCTTGCCTGCCATCAAAGTGGAATGCAAATTATTTTTGCAACGGCCCGGCCGCCGAGAGCGGTTAAACAGATGCTGCCCCAAAAGCTTCAGGATATAGGTTCCTTTGTCTTCTACAACGGCGCTATGGTGAGCTGCGTACAAACGAATGTTAACGCCCATTATTCAATCCCCTCTTCATTATCGAGAGAGCTGTTGGATTATTGCGTGGATTCCCATCCAGATATTGTTATTGGAGTGGAAGTTCAGGATGAATGGTTCAGTTTGCGCGAGGTGGATGATTCCGTTGTTAAGCATGTCCGGGGACGGCCTGTTCTGAAGACGATGGAAGAATTACGCCAGTATGACGCAACCAAGATTCTCATCAGTGGGCTTCCGGATTACAAGTTTTTGTTCGAAAGGTTCGGTTCAAGCCTGAATATTATTCTTACCGATAACGGAACGCTGGTGCAGATCATGTCCAAGGATGCTTCTAAGGAGCAAGCCGTTCGATTCTTATGCGAAAAATTTGGCATTTCTTTGGAAAAGGTTATGGCGTTTGGCGATGATTATAACGATATCGGACTGTCTGAAATTTGCGGGTACTCCGTTGCGATGGGCAATGCGGTTGCCCCTCTCAAAGCCATGGCGCAAGAAGTTACGGTCAGTAACGATGAGGATGGCGTAGCGTTGGTGCTGGAACAATATCTTTTGACAACAATAGCTGAATGAGAGGATTTTGTTATGGAAATATCGAAGGCGGAGCGGGAGGATGCGGCTGAAATATTGGAGCTTCAGTATCTGTCATACCAAAGCGAAGCGCAAATCTATAATGACTATACCATTCAGCCGCTGATGCAGAACTTAAGCGAGTTGGAAGAAGAACTGGAGAGGCACTTTGTGCTTAAAGCGGTGATCAGCGGCAAAATCGTAGGTTCCGTAAGAGCTTATCAAGAGAATCAGGTTTGCAAAATCGGCAAGCTGATTGTCCACCCGGATCATCAAAGTACCGGAATCGGGACGACCCTGCTAAATGCAATTGAACAGCAGTTTGGCAGTTGCCGCAAATATGAATTGTTCACCGGTGAAAAAAGCCAAAAAAATCTCTATCTATACGCTAAGTTGGGCTTTAAACCGTGTCGGAAGGTAGAGGTCGACCGGCACTTAACCATCATTTATTTGGAGAAGGAGCGAAAAATATGAATCGTAGGGAATATCGGTCTTACTATTTTCCATACTAGGTACTTCAATCCGAACTGAGGTACCTAGTGCTGGAACTTGGTGTCAAATCTGGAGTACAGCATAACCGACCCGTCAAAATTTTTAAGCTTCACGTACTCATCGGAGAACATTTGGACAAGGCCGGCGCCTACGCGGGAATACATGCCGTCAGGACCGATCTGCAGGGCGAACACGTATTTTTGCGCCAGTGCGGCGGTAAAAAATTCGGCGTTTTTCATAATCGTATATGGCATGACTTTCCCTCCTGGTTTTCTTGGACTAGCATATGGGAGCGCGTTAATTTGCTAAATTATACATCGGTGTTTCGAAAGTTTCAATAAGTTTTCAGTATGGTCACATTTTTGAATTTAGGGCAGCAAAAAAAGCAGCGGCAGGCGCTGAGTTCTGCGGCCTTTCGCTGCTTTTGGAATGACGTTATTGTTTGCTCTCTTCGCTTGTATTAACATCTTCAGGCGTGTCCCCGGTCAGACTCTCCTCAATATTGTCCATAATGCCCCCGACGATATCTTCCACCTTGCCGGTCGCCCCTTCCCGTTCCGCTTGGGGGTTGTCAGGATCGGGAATCGGCTCCACGCCGCTTCCCTTGGGATCCGTCAGCCTGTTCTTATCCTCCATGGGTTTTCATTCCTTTCTGCATAGGTCCGCTGATTAGGTTATGCAAAACCGGTCTTTCTATGTAACGAGTAGACCGGATCAGGGAGATTGAACGAGCACAGGCCTGACTGGACGGCATGGAAACAAGTAAGAATCTGGAGTGGACATTTGATCTCTGGCAGACACAAGCACGAACGGGAAAATGTCCCTTATATTTTCGGAAAAAGGCTGTCCTGGAACGATAAACGGGAAAAGCTCCGGCTTATTTCTCCAATTTCTTATGGTTTCGGCCAAATCGCCTGAATAAAGCGGAGAAATTCCCTTCCATGCCCTGTTTAAGCCGTTTTCAGATAAATAAGAGGGAGGAATTCCGTTTCATCCGTTCGCCCCCCTCCCATTTCCCGATCACCGTTTGACATACAGTACAGGCGGAAAATTTAGGATGAGAGCGGCTGATATGCTTTGAATTAATCGCGGAAAATATTATCAATCTTCGCGATTTCATCCGCGTTCAGCTTGACATCCAGCGTTTTGAGGTTGGCGAGAATTTGCTCCGGCTTCTTGGCGCCCGGAATAAGCGAGTCGATTTCGTCCCGGGTCAAATACCAGGCAAGAACCAGATTGGCGACCTCCGTATCCTTCGACTTGGCGATTCCGCGGAGCTGATCCACTTTCTCCAGGTTGCGGACAAAAGCTTCGCCGGCAAACTGCGGATTGTTCGCGCGGATATCGGAGAAGGTAGCGTTTCGGTCGTATTTGCCGGCAAGAAGCCCGGAGGCCAGCGGGAAATACGGAATAAAAGAAATGCCGTGTTCTTTGGCATAAGGCAGCAGGTCCTTCTCGGCTTGACGCGCGAGTAGGCTGTACTCCGATTGAATCACATCGACATAACCGTTTCGGTTGCCCTCGCGGAGCTGGTCGATGTTGAAGTTGGAGACGCCGATTGCCCGGATTTTCCCCGCTTCCTTCAGGCGCTGCAGCGCGCCTACGGCTTCGTCTTTGGGCGTATTCTCATCCGGAAAATGTATATAATACAGGTCGATATAATCCGTCTGGAGCCGTTTCAGGCTGGCGTCCACCGAAGCCTCCAGAAAGGCTGGAGAGTTGTCGAACACGATATCACTGCCAACCAGTTTATGCGCGCCTTTGGTCGCGATGATGATCTCGTCCCGGTTGCCTTTTTCTTTAAGCACTTCGCCAATAAGCTGCTCCGACCGTTCAGGCCCGTAAATATAGGCCGTGTCCAGAAAGTTAATACCATGCTCCAGAGCGGTACGAACCATCTCCTTACCGGTTTCGTCGTTCAGGTTCCGGAACAGGTTATGCCCGCCGACAGCATTTGTGCCGAGTCCAATGGGAGTAACATAAAGGTCTGTTCGTCCAAGCTGTTGTTTAATAGACATTAATATGTTCATCTCCTTTTGTATAGTTACTTATTAACTCAACTTTCGCACCTAAAAAATCAGCATAAACCCTTGAGGCAGTAAGAAGAATCCAATAAATTTGTCCGTATTGACAAAAAACACCTTGCTTGTTTGGTATCATGGAAGTGTCGAGCAACCATGCCAACAAGAAAGGTGCGTAACTCTATGTTACAACAACATTCCCTGTCTGAACAGTCTCGCTTTTCCAAACTTTTCGCTACTCTTCAAATCGGGAAATCCTTACGAAATGCGGGGATTTCCAAGTCATTTGGCCTTTCCAGTCTCGCGGTCTTTCAAATCGTCTTCTCTTTGGTATTTGAGGGAAAGAACTGGTTCCGGTTGCTAGAAAGCCAGCGGGGCACGTATCTTCCTGGAAAAGATGTCGTCTATCGATTCCTGAATCATCCTTCCTTTGCGTGGAGGAAATTTCTGCATACGCTAAGCTTTAGAATCGTGTCGCATTTTGAGTCACTCATTTCATCTTCTCGTGTGCGAGTATTCATCATCGACGATTCCGTGCTGAGCCGAAATCGGAGTAAAAAAGCCGAATTATTAGCTCGGGTATTTGACCATACGACAGGTAAGTTCACCAAAGGCTACACCCTGCTGACGCTAGGCTGGTCAGATGGCTTTAGCTTTGCTCCGCTTGACTTTGTCATGCTTTCTTCGGCCAAGCTTGCAAATCGAATCTGCGAAATGACTTCAAAAATCTCAAAACGCAGCATGGGGTACAAGCGTCGAATGGAGTCTTTCTCTCGAAAACCGGATGCCGTAGTCTCGTTGTTGGAAAGGGCGTTAGCTGCAGGTTTTACCGCTGATTACGTACTCATGGATAGCTGGTTTACTCAAGCCCCACTTCTTCGCCAATTAACGGACAAAGGCCTTTCCGTCATTGGGATGGTGAAGGAGATGAAACAGCGATATCTTGTTCAAGGACAGCGAATGACGCTACGTGAAGTCTTTCAAAGCCTTCCGAAGTCGAGTTCCAAAGACATTAAAGGTTCCATGAGCATACACACGACCTGCGGTCTGCCCGTGAAGCTCGTTTTTGTGCGCAACCGCAACAAACGGCGGGAATGGCTTGCGATTTTAAGTACAGACGTCTCCCTGGATTCCGCCGAAATCGTGCGAATTTACGGGATGCGTTGGAATATAGAGACCTTTTTCAAAGTAACCAAAAGCTATTTAAAACTCGGAACGGAGTTTCAAGGCCGTTCGTTTGACCAACTGATTAGCCATACTACCATTGTATTCAGCCGTTATTTGGCAATGGAATACGAACGTCGTCAAGCCAGTGATGATCGAACACTCGGTGGACTCTTTTTTCTCTTTGCGGACGAGGTCCGCGATCTGAACTTCCAGACTGCGCTCCAGCAACTCATGATTTTATTTCTCGAAATGGCTCAAGCGAAGACCAAGAAGAACCAAACGTCGGTTTTTTGTCAACTGCAGGATTGGATCTCTAGTTTACCCAGCTATATCAAGGGTTTGTTTAAAGATTTGAGCTGCGAAAGTTGAGTTATTAAGTATAACAAATGTATGATATATAACCAAAAGTTGACGGGCAGCGCGTTAAGCCCTCCCCCGCAGAAGGGGGAGGGCTGCCGTATTAGGATGAGCAATTACTTAAATGGTAGAGCCAACTGCTGCCGCAGGAGCTAGGATTGCAATGTGGACAACGCTTTCAATTTCCAGGCGACAATCTCTTTGAAAATGTCTTTAATACTCAAGTCTAAGCGCTTTCTTTGGATCTTGAGGATGTCTTCCGATTTTACGGTTACCTTCCTTCCGTAAACCGTAACCTCCCATTCATAGCCGGAGCCTGAAGGTTTCCTTACCACGGACATTTCGTAAGAAGATTGGCGCGCCTCATCATTAATTGCCTGAACATCCCGTGATAAACGTTCGAGCCTTTCTTCAGTAGCGTTGTGAAATAAGAGAACCATAATTGCCCCTCCTAATAGTAGTTTAGTAGCATAACTTTATCGATCAGCGATTGTACAATACTGACTTCAAAAGTGTATGTTTTGTACTGTATATATAGTATGATACTGGAACTTGCGGCAGGAGTGAAGAGATGTTTTTGTCGGAAAAATTCGAATCCCCAAAATAGCCACATAGTCCCAAATTGCTTCGTATTTGTGTTCATATAAAACGTTTACACCCTTGAATTTACTTGAGATTTGAGATATCCATTTTGTATATCATACTGTATGTCGACATTTTGCTTACCTACTTTATTAAACAGCAGTGGATTTGTCGAAACACCCTGCAGGACACTCTTAGTTTACCGGCTGCTTTTCCTGTTGTGTCTGCCTCATTTGTAATTTACTATTAATATCAATAATGCTGCAGGAAGGAGCCGCATCGTGGCAAAACAGAAATATTATGTGGTATGGGAGGGACGCAAGCCGGGTGTGTACGCGACTTGGGCGGAATGCAAGCGGCAGACGGACCAGTTTACGGGAGCAAAATACAAATCCTATGAGTCGAAGACCGCGGCTGAGGAAGCGTTCCGGGCAGGCTGGAAGGGCAATTGGGGCAAGACAGGGTCTGAAAAAGGCGGCGCAGCCGGCGGGTCCCAGGTAAGTCATTCTTCCAAGAGCACAGGCGCTCAGACAGCCGCAGAAACAGTCGACTATAACAGCATCTCGGTTGATGTGGGAACAAGGGGAAACCCCGGCCCTGTCGAATATAAAGGAGTAGACACACGGACGGGAGAGGTTATCTTCTCCTGCGGTCCGATTAGCAAGGGTACGAATAATCTCGGTGAATTTCTGGCTATTGTGCACGCCCTTGCGCTTCTGCAGAAAGAAGGCAGCGGCAAGACGGTATACAGCGATTCGGTCAACGCAATGAAATGGGTCAGAGAGAAGAAGGTGTCGACCACCCTGCCCCGGGACCATACGACGGAGGAGATCTGGGGGCTCATCGACCGAGCGGTGAACTGGCTTCAGACGCATACATACGACAACAAGGTACTGAAGTGGCAGACCCGGCAGTGGGGAGAGATCAAGGCGGATTACGGAAGAAAATAAGAGAGAAGCGTTCCCTGCCTCCCAGCAGGGAGCGAATCCATACTGGGGAGATATGGAAGGGGAATCACATGATATTCGGCAATGATTGGGACGAGGTACTGCATGAAGAAACGCAGAAGCCGTATTTTCAGGAGCTGCGATATACACTGGCTAGGGAATATAAGCAGTATACGGTTTATCCGCCGAAGGAACTGCTGTTCTCAGCTCTGAAGCTGACGGCCTACAACAAGACGAGGGTTGTCATTCTGGGACAAGATCCTTATCATGGCGCGGGACAGGCCCATGGGCTCAGCTTTTCGGTGATGCCCGGTGTGAGAATTCCGCCGTCCCTGCGCAATATTTATGCAGAGCTGGCCAGTGATATCGGCGCTGGCAGTCCGAATCACGGATCGCTGCTGCATTGGGCGGAGCAGGGTGTGCTCCTGCTCAATGCGGTACTGACCGTGCGCGAAGGCCAGCCCAATTCGCATAAAGGAATGGGCTGGGAACGGTTTACGGATGCTATTATGGAGAAACTGAACGAAAGGGGCACGCCGCTGGTCTTCATTCTATGGGGTAGCCATGCCCAGCAGAAGGGCGCTTTCATCGACCAGAACCATCATAAAGTGATCCAGTCGGCGCACCCGAGTCCGTTCTCGGCTCACCGGGGCTTTCTCGGCAGCCATCCGTTCTCGGGGACCAATCAATTTCTGAGCGCTCACGGTCTGGAACCGATCGATTGGACCATACCGAATTTATAGGACGGGAAAGGCAGAAGGGGGCTATTTTGAATGAGACATTGGGTAGGCAAGCCGGTTATTGCGTATCTTGGAAAGCCTCCTTACGTCACGATGAGGGGTGTGCTGCGCAAGTGGGACAGCGCCGGGGGGCGCGTTGTGATCGGCCATCAGGAGGCCGGAGTCCCCATTCGTGACATTGCGATTATCAAGGCGCTGGCTCCCAAAGAAAGAGCGCTCCCTCCGGTCCTTCATTCCGTCGGCTATATTATGAAAGACCGATTGCAATTCGATAATGCCGTCTATTTCAAGTCGGCGGTCTCGGTCTGGAAGGGGGACCGGCTGATTGCGCTTAATACCACCCTTGTTTCCCATACGAAGGGATCGGTCACTTTGGAAGACGGAAGAACGCTGATGAAAGGAACGCATCTGTTTGTCGTCCGCTCGCTAAGAGGCTAGTGTGCGGCTTAAGCAAGCAACCTCAAAGAGCCTTGTCTGCTAATAACGCAGGCAAGGCCTTTTTACATGGTTAGATCGGGTTTAAATTACATTTCGTTCGTCCGTTCCGCGATGATAATTTCGTATACCCGCAGAAAAATAATTTTGACGGTCATATAGACCGGCAGCGCTATCAGCACACCGATGATTCCGTAGAATTCTCCGCCCACGAGTACAAGGATTACCGTTGTCAGCGGATGGACATCCAGAGATTTGCCGTAAATGATCGGCGTGAGCAGGTTATCCTGAATTTGCTGCGAGGCGACGATAATCACCAGAGACCATAAGGCGGTCATGGGAGATTCGATAAAACTGACGATAACGACCGGAATGGAGGCAAGAATAGCGCCAATATAGGGAATGAAGTTCAGAGGCACCGACACGAGGGCCAGCAGCAGGGCATATGGCAAACCGATCACAAGAAAACCGATGTACAGGGTGAGGCCCAGGATCAGATTAAGAACCACCCGCGTAACGATGAAGCTGCTGAGCGCCGAATCAATTTGCTCCAGCGTCTCCTGCCCTTCACTGCGGTATTTTCGCGGAACCAGGCCGAGCAGAATACGGGGCAGCTTATGGCTGTCTTTCAGCATATAGTACAAAATAATCGGCAGTGTGGCCACAACGACAACAATGTTGGAGATGACGGTAATCAGATTGCTGATGGAGTTCGTCACCCAGGTTACCGCGTTTTGCAGGTATTCGGTTAACCGGACCGTCAGATCCGATTCTCCGCGGAAGAAGCGCGCAAACATCGGGTTCTCGCGCAGACGGTCAAGCTGGGTCTGGAGATCTTGGACAAGATACGGGGCATTTCGGATAAAATTCTGGATTTGATCCTGCAGCGTCGGCCAGACGGCGACCCAGAAAATAGCGAACAGAGCAATAAATACCGCATAGATGAGCAAAATGGCGATCGGGCGCTTGAGCTTTCTTTTTTCCAGATAATTGACCAGCGGGCGAAGCAAATAATACATGAACCCAGAGAGCATCATCGGCACGAGCAGAAGATTAATGATGGTCCCAATGGGCGAGAATATAACCAAAACCTTGGAGCCGAGATAAAGGATAAGCAGAAGAAATATAATTCCAAGCGTGGTACGGAAAAACTTGTTCTGCAGCAGCAATGGCCGCACCTCCTAATATAGACCGAATCGTATGTATGGTGGCTCTACTGATATGCTAACTCTACTAAATAGTTAAACCCAAGTCTATGTTTATAACCGCTGGATTCGATTCAGGAGAGGGACGGAGAACATGCCAAACAGGCTGTCTTCCCGAATAAACGGACAGGAGACAGCCTTGCTTTGATGTAAATATAAGAATCTTTAAAATTCACGCTTATAGATGGCCTTATAATTCTACGAGAAACGGATACCCTTCTCCTGCGAGAACGGCGCAGTCGTTTCTTCTTGTTATTTTGTTTTTTTGTTAGTCTCAGCCTGAGTCGATTCCTTTGCTTTTACGAGGGACAAGAAAAAGAAGAAATCGCCCAAAGCGCTCAGCGCCGCAGCGATGATGGCGTAATCTTCTGCGGACAGTTCCTCTTCCTGTGGGATGCTTTGGATGCTTTTCTTATTTGCCATCTTCTCTCACCCGCTTCAACTGGTCGTATGCTACAAGGTATGCCATAAAGAGCAAAGACGGAATAGGCGGGAAGGATGTATTTTCCAAGGCTTCTTGAGCAGGAAGGCGCGTATTGATTATACTGGATTAATCGGACAATCACTGGCTAAAGGAGAATTAGAGGATGATACTGCATAAAGGAGAGATTTTATTTAGGCAGGGCGATAGCTGTGATACGCTGTACCATATTAAGAGCGGTTTATTTAAAGTGACCAGGCTGCATGAGAATGGGAATATCGTGCTGTTTAACATCCTATATCCTGGCGAGACGGTGCCTCATCATTCGCTCATCTCACCTAAAGAAGCCCATGGGACAGCCACTGCGCTGATGAGCAGCGAAGCCCAGCTCATCCCCGCGTCGGAGTGGTACCGCCAGCTGCGCGAGGAGCCCGGTAAAGCGATGGAGGTTGCTCTTCTGCTGCAGGAGAAGGTAAGATTCATGCAGACCCGTCTGGACCATCTTACGATCGGGGCGCCTGCCGAAAGGTTGGAGCTGCTGATCGGATGGCTGCGCGATTATTCCCATGGGGTCCCATTGACAGAACTGCTGACCCAGGAAGAGATCGGACAGCTGATCGGCGTCCGCAGGGAGACGGTGAACAGGCTGCTGCGTGGCTGAGCTTGTACTTTTTTCTGGAAGAACTTGTCTCCTTATTGGGAAATGGCTTTTTCCGTGGTATAATGGGGTCAGACTTCAAAACAAAATCGAAAGGATCAGGATACCATGTGTCCCCGAAGGACGAATCCCCAAAGGACGATTTGGAAACGTTATGATCTATCTTATACTTAGCTTCCTTGTAGAAGGTGTGTGAACAGTCAGTTGACGCTAAACCGCCTCTACGAAGGAAGGGAATAGGTATGCGAAGGAGAAAGACAACCGGTTCACCCCGTCGTAGAGGTTGGTGGGACGTCTAGCCGCCATTTACGATAAGGGGAGCCTGTATGAGGAACCATAACAGCGGTGTTCGTCTGCCGCTACAATTAACTATTAATTTGATCGGAACGTTGTTGCTTAGCTTTACTTACTATCACATCAATTATCAGAACCATCTGACCGAAGGCGGGTTCGTAGGACTGTCGCTGCTCGGCAAGTACGTTCTGGGACTGTCGCCATCCGTTACCGTCCTGCTGCTTGATCTTCCGGTTCTGCTGGCAGCCTTGGTGCTCAAAGGAAAGGGATTTGTCTGCAATACATTCATTTCCATTGTGTCGTTTACCGTGTTCTACGGACTGATGGAACGCTATTCCGGACTGGTGCTTGATTTCCATGGCAATCTGGCGCTGGCGGCGCTCTTATCCGGACTGCTAACGGGTATTGGCGCGGGGCTGGTGCTGCGATGCGGAGGCGCAAGCGGCGGTGACGACATCTTGTCTCTCTTGATCAGCGAGTGGAAGGGGATCAAGGTCGGCACCGTGTTCATTATAATGGACATTGTCGTGCTGCTGCTGTCACTCTTCTATATGCCGCTCAGAGAAACGATGTATACGGCGATGGCGGTGATCGTGGCCGGCCAGGTTATCACGTTTACAACTTCGTTCGGTAAACCGAAGCGGAGAAAGAAGAAGCTGCAGGTTCAGCCTGCGCTTGTGGGCCGTAAGGAAGCCACCGCTGCGGGGAAATTATAACAATTACTTGGGGTCAGCCGAAACCGGCTGGCTTTTTTAACGTATAGAAGGAGTAAGGATGCAAATCCTAAAGTTATACAGTATCCGAAGAAAAGGAGGAAACAGCATGCTCAGGAAACTTATCGACAAACTCATTCACTCCGTCGGACACTCGAAATACGAAAGACGCGGAGGTTCTTCCGGAAATTACCGGAGACCGATGCATTACGGAAATTCCTCAAGCAGCAAACGCGGTTATGGGAGCGCACGCGGCCACGGCTATTACAAGAACAGATATGGAAGTTCAAGTTGAATATTCGCTCGCTTCTTAAATGTAGTAAATAAGAAACGGATGCTAACCTAATTTCGGGAGGCGTCCGTTTCTTGTTATTCAATGAGATCGGCCGCGAAAGTCCATATCGGATAATGCCTGCTGGACATCCTGAATGAACTCCTGCGTTTCCGTGTATGGATTCGATTCCTCGTTAAGCAGTCTCAGCAGTATGTGCCGCACCCCCGCCGTAAGCTCCAGCTCTTCTGACCAGCTGCGCTCGCCGCCGCCCGGCGTGGGGGTAAACCCTGAATACAGCATAAAGAGCATAAGATGTCCGATGTCGTGCAAATCCGATTGTTTGGACGCGGGCATGCGCTTCGGCAGTCCGTCTTTATCCCGCTCCGCTTCGCCGTCATTACTCGGGCTTTCGTCCCCGATCCGGCGGGCCAGACCGAAATCGATCAAATAGATATCATCCCCCCGGAGTATGATGTTGGGAATGCGTAAATCAAGGTGCACGAAGCCGCGTTCATGCACATGGTTTACCCGTTCCATCAAGCTCAAGACGAAGCGCAGGGTGTCTTTTTCCCCAAATATGCATCCCTGCTCGAAAATCAGCTGCTCCAATGTATAACCTTCAATATAATCGGTAACCAGCCAAGCAGAACCCATCTCCTCAAAATAATCTCTGCAGGCCGGGATATAGGGATGATCCAGCTGCATAAGGATATCCCGTTCCCGCTTCAGCATCTGCTTTCCAGTATCCCGCTTGCTCGGTTTGGCCTGCTTGACGGCCACCTGGCGTCTCTCCAGTTTATCCAGGCAGCGGTAAGCCAGCCCGTAGCTTCCCATGCCGATCCGCGAGAGCACCTCGTAACGCTGTCCGATCAGCTCCCCTTTCTCCCTGGGGTAATCCCTCCAGGCAGATATGAATGCGCGCAGGCGTGCAAGCAATGGACATCCTCCCAACATTATTCCGTCATGTGTAATCTATTCCTTCATTATTGCATATTTACCTGGGGCATTCGCAAGTCTGGAAGTCAGATGACAAGAGAGTGCGTTAGAGTTTCTTGCTTGAAAAATAGGGCTGCAAGTTTCAGAAATTACGTCCGGTGTTTAAGCAACAGTATAAAGAAAAAATATTGAAATCTAATCATTGAGGAGGCGTAAGCTTGGATCTGCTAGCCATTATTAAAGCCATCGTACTTGGTCTGGTTGAAGGCCTGACCGAATTCGCCCCAGTATCCTCTACAGGGCATATGATTATTGTCGATGATATGTGGTTGAAATCGCAGGAATTTCTCGGAAAATACACGGCTAATACATTTAAAGTCGTGATCCAGCTCGGTTCAATCCTTGCGGTTGTCGTCATTTTCAGGAATCGCTTTATTGATTTGCTCGGACTGAAACGCTTCAGCCGCGGCTCGCTTGAACCGGTCCCGGACGGCCAGCCGGCGCAGATAGAGACCGGGGGCCGTCTGAAGCTTGGGCAGGTTATTGCAGGTCTAATTCCAGCCGGTCTGCTAGGAATGTTATTCGAAGATTATATTGATGAATATTTGTTCTCGACATCAACTGTGCTGATCGGTCTTGTAATTGGCGCCGTATTTATGATCTGCGCGGATTTATTTGCTCCGAAGCGCGTCAGGACGCAGAGTGTTGACCAGATTACATACAGGCAAGCGCTTGCGGTGGGCTTGATCCAGTGTTTCTCTCTCTGGCCCGGCTTCTCCCGCTCCGGCTCGACGATTTCGGGAGGCGTCCTTCTTGGCCTGAGCCACCGGGCCGCCGCTGACTTCACCTTTATTATGGCCGTGCCGATCATGGCCGGCGCAAGCCTGATCTCGCTTTACAAGAACTGGCAGTATTTTACGCTGGATGCGTTGCCGTTCTTTATCGCCGGATTTATCAGCGCCTTCGTATTCGCGCTGCTGTCGATGCGGTTCTTTCTGAAGCTGATCAACCGGATCAAGCTGCTGCCGTTCGCAATCTACCGCATCGTGCTGGCCGCCCTGGTCTATATTATTTTCTTTTAACCGGTTATCAGGTATCGATATAACCAGAACCCCTGTCTCCTATTGCGGGCCGCAGGGTCTTGCCGTAACATAAAAGTTGTACTCATCAACCATTCACTAAATAACGGAAACAGGTGCTTGCCGGAATAGAGAGTTCCGGAGCTTAAAAGGGAAGCTCGGTGCAAAGCCGACGCGGTCCCGCCACTGTAACGGAAGAGTCTTTCGGCCCTTTATGCCACTGTCAGCCCAGCGCTGACGGGAAGGCCGCTGATGACGATGACGCCGCAGCCAGGAGACCTGCCTGTTTCGACGCACTGCTGAACCTACGGGAGATAGGGAGGTGTTGGATCGCAAACGTGATATTAACGTAGGCGTCTTTCCTCTTGCGCTTTTAAGGAAGGACGCCTTTTTGTTGGATCGTTTATGGGAAAAAGGAAGCGGGCCTTCCGAGGTGGATAAGATATTACTTCCTTAAACAACGGAATATGATGTTTTGTGAAAGATTACAGTAGGATAAGTCGAATAGGAGGAGCATGGAAATGACAACTCAAGTAAAAATAAGCAATCTCGGATATCCAAGAATCGGCGCGAACCGGGAATGGAAAAAAGCGCTGGAGGCTTACTGGGCGGGACGAACCCAGGAGGAACAGCTGCGGGCGGAAATGGACCGCATTCAGCTGGATAATCTGCGCAAGCAGCAGGAGGCGGGCATCGATCTGATTCCTGTCGGGGATTTCACGTATTACGATCATGTGCTGGATACGGCAGTCATGTTCGGTATTGTGCCGCCCAGGTACCGGTATGAAGATGGACCTGCCGGACTGGATTTGTATTTTGCGATGGCACGGGGTAATTCCCGGGCGGCGGCATGCGAAATGACGAAATGGTTCAATACGAATTACCATTACATCGTGCCGGAGATTGGGGATCTTACACCTGTTCTAACAGAGAACAAACCGCTTGCCGCATACCGGTTCGCTAAAAAGCAGGCAGGCATTGACGGCAAGCCCGTGGTCATTGGACTCTATACATTCCTGAAACTGTCCAAGGGCTTTGCCCTATCGGAAATCCGCAGTTTGGCCCAGCGCTTTCTGCCGGTCTATGTGCAGCTGTTGCAGGAGCTGGAGCGGGAGGGGGCGGCTTGGGTTCAAATAGATGAACCTGCTGTGGTGACCGGACTGCGGGAAGAGGATATTGAGCTTCTAAGCGATATTTATAGCGAGCTTCATTCCGCTGTTCCGGGTCTTTCCATTATGCTGCAGACATACTTTGAGTCCGCCGAGCCGCTTGAAGCCCTGCTTAAACTGCCGGTGCAGGGAATCGGACTCGATTTTGTACACGACAGCGGGGCCAATCTGGAAGCGATTGAGCGCCTGAGCTGGCCGGGGGATAAGACGCTTGGAGCCGGAGTGATCGACGGGCGCGGGATTTGGCGCTGCGACCCGGACGATAAGCTGGCGCTGGCTCAGCGCCTGGCTGCCCTTGTCCCGGAGGGCAAGCTGATTTTGCAGCCATCCAGCAGCCTGCTGCATGTGCCTGTGACGGTGCGCAGCGAGGAGAAGCTGAAGCAGGAGGTGCGGAACGCGCTGGCCTTTGCCGATGAGAAGCTGGCAGAGCTTGCGCTGCTGAAACGGGCGCTGCTTGAAGGCCGTGACGCCGCCGGGGCTTCGTTAGCCGAGACGCAGGCTGCGCTGGCCGCCTTCCGCAAACTGCCCGAGCGCAGCCGCGCGGACGTGGCAGAGCTTGAACGCGGCTTGACGGAGCTGCCTGACCGGCGGAGTCCGGCCTATGCCGAGCGGGCGAAGCGCCAGCAGGACAAGTGGCGTCTGCCGTTGCTGCCGACAACGACAATCGGCAGCTTTCCGCAGACGCCGGAAGTCCGGCAGGCGCGGCTGAAATGGCGCAAGGGCGAGTTGAGCCAGGAAGTCTATGACGACTTTATCCACCGGCAAATTGTGGACGCCATCGCTCTTCAGGAGAACATCGGTCTGGATGTTCTGGTGCACGGCGAATTTGAACGGACAGATATGGTGGAGTTCTTCGGGGAGAAGCTGGATGGATTTCTGTTCACGCAGAATGGCTGGGTGCAATCCTACGGTTCCCGCTGCGTCAAGCCGCCGGTCATTTACGCCGATGTCGCTTTCACCGAACCGATGACCGTCAAGGAAAGCGTTTATGCGCAATCTTTGACGAAGCTTCCGGTAAAGGGCATGCTGACCGGGCCGGTCACGATTCTGAACTGGTCATTCGTTCGCGACGATCTAAGCCGGGAGCGGGTAGCGAACCAGATTGCGCTTGCGCTGCGGCAGGAGGTTCTGGCGCTTGAAAGCGCCGGAGTGGAAATGATTCAGGTGGACGAGCCGGCGGTGCGCGAAGGACTTCCGCTTAAGGAGAAGGACCGCAGGCATTATCTGGACTGGGCCGTAAAATCTTTCCGCATTTCCACGAATCTCGTTCGGGATACGACACAAATTCATACCCATATGTGCTATTGCGAATTTGGCGATATGATCGATTCCATTTCCGATATGGATGCGGATGTTATTTCCATTGAGACGTCGCGAAGCCATGGTGAGCTGATTGCAAGCTTTGAGAAAATGGAATATGACAAAGGGATCGGCCTTGGAGTCTACGACATCCATAGTCCGCGTGTTCCGTCGGTGGGAGAAATGGAGACCGGTATCGACCGGGCGCTGCGGGTGCTGCATCCGGAGCAGTTCTGGATCAACCCGGACTGCGGACTGAAGACGCGGGGCTGGAGCGAAACGGAAGCTTCGCTGCGGAATATGGTGGCAGCTGCGGAAGATGCAAGAAAGAAGGCGCGGGCTATTCAGCCGTAACTTACGCAAGATCGGCTTGACAAAGAATAAACCGGGAATCCGATCCCGGTTTATTCTTTGAATATACACTTCTTATTTCTTTTTAAATGTGTCACAATCTGTTTCTTCGGAGCGGGAAGCTTGTCTCACGTTGTTGAAAGCAATGAAGATCGACTCGGCATTGCACTTGTTTTCATTCGCCCAATACGTGCAGGTGTTCACTTCGCAAAGTACATCTTTGGCCATGAGTATTCACCCTCCAATCATAAAAATGGATTACTCTTCGTTAGTATGATTCCATCATATCTCTTGATTTATACCAAAAGATCATTAGAGTGATCTGGCAAGGCTCTCATCAGCACATGACTGAAGAAGTCGCTCAAGAAAGCTTTGCGCTCCGCAACCTTTCATAGTCTGGAAACGTCTGGAGATTAAAATCGGACGAACAGATAAATTGGGGGGATAAGGATGTTCAAACGAAGTATGTATTACATGGTAACGGTGATGGTGTTGTTGTGTGTCATGCTAGCTGGCTGTAGTTCGGGCGGCAGCGCCGGAAGCGCGGATAAGGCTGCAAATTCCGCGATGAGCAAAAGCGTCTCATTTCAATCGAATGTGGTCACAGAGGGGGCTCCCGCTGCAGCTGCTCTTGCAGATTCAGCCGAAACCGCGCAAAAGAGCGGATCGGGGAGTGGTAAAGACTTCGCCAGCTTTTCAGCTGCTGAAGAAACCGTCAGCAGCTCCGGCGGTTTCACGGCCGGCGATGTAGCCGCAGGATTGAACAAGAAGCTGATCTACCATGCCAATCTCAACATGGAAGTGGAAAATTACGAGAAAGCGCAGACGGAAGTGCGGAATAGGATCAATCTTGCACGCGGCTACATTCTCGGATTCACGGAAACGATGTCGGATTCCGAGCATGGCGGCACGTTTGTCGTAAAGGTGCCGGCCTCCGGTTTCTCTTCCTTCCTGGACAGTCTAGAGAAGATCAAGAATGAATCGCTTCAACGCAGTATCGAGGGTCAGGACGTTTCCGAAGAGTATGTCGACCTCGAAGCGCGCCTAAAGGCAAAGCAGCTGCTGGAAACCCAGTATGTCGAATTTATGAAAAAGGCGACCAAAGCCACGGATCTTGTATCGTTTGCCAACGAGCTTGGAAAGGTTCAGGAGGAGATCGAGCAGATCAAGGGAAGAATGCGCTATATCGATCAAAATGTGCTGTACTCGACGGTGGAGCTTAGGCTGTACCAGCCGGACGAGAGTACCTTAAATTTGCGTAAGGAAGAGCCGCAATCACTATTTGGCAGAGCCTCTGACGCGCTGCGCGGAACCTTGAATGCACTCTCCATGGGATTAGATTGGCTCATTATCGTCCTGGCAGGGGCGCTGCCGATACTGATCGGAGCCGGCCTCATTCTGGCCGTGCTGCTCTGGTTCCGGCGTTCAAGACGCCGCCGCCGCGAAGAGGCTTCGCTGCTGATTCGGGAAGCCAATCGGAGTAAAGAGGAGGATGCTTACAGAACGGCTGGACAAAGCAAAAGCCGGACGGACGGGGAAGATAAGCCTGGAGATGCGCCGCAGGCGCTGGAACCGCCAGAAGACAAATAAGTGAACAAGCCTCCGGACGGGCGAAGCCCGTTCTGGAGGCTTTTGTTGCATTCCTGCTGTATAGGAGAGGCGTATTATTGGAATAAGACGCGGTATTCGCCATAACCTTCCTCTTCAAGATCCTCCCTTGGAACGAAGCGCAGCGCGGCGGAATTGATGCAGTAGCGGAGACCGTTCGGTCCCGGTCCGTCGTTAAAGACATGGCCGAGATGCGAATCCGCTTCTTTGCTGCGTACCTCCGTGCGGATCATCAAATGGCTGAGATCGGTCTTCTCTTTCACCGAGTAGTCGCGAAGCGGCCGGGTGAAGCTGGGCCATCCGCAGCCGGAATCATATTTATCCTTGGAACTAAAGAGGGGCTCTCCGGATACGATGTCCACATAAATGCCTTCTCCGTGATGATCCCAATATTCATTTTGAAAAGGGGATTCCGTGGCATTATTCTGCGTTACCTCGTATTGCAGGGGCGTAAGCCGCTGCTTCAGGCTCTGCTTGTCATCTTTATGCGACCAATGGCTCTCGATAAAGTCTTCCCGGCCGGAGGCTTTGCGGTAGCGTTTGTAATGGCCCGGATTTTTGCGGTGATAACCCTGATGGTAATCTTCCGCAGGATAAAAAATTCCAGCCGGAACAATAGGCGTCACAACTGGCCCCGAGAAGCGGCCGCTTTGCTCGGTTGCGATCTTGGATGCCTCGGCTTCCTTGCGCTGCTCCTCATTGTGATAGAAGATCGCCGTCCGGTAGGAAGAGCCGCGGTCATGGAACTGGCCGCCTTCATCCGTCGGATCAATTTGCTGCCAGAACAGCTCGAGCAGCTTGCTGTATGGAAAGATTGAAGGAT
The DNA here is from genome assembly GCF_018966525.1 of Paenibacillus sophorae. Lineage (NCBI taxonomy): Bacteria > Bacillati > Bacillota > Bacilli > Caryophanales > Paenibacillaceae > Paenibacillus > Paenibacillus sophorae. Next base: position 4,801,482 of record NZ_CP076607.1, on the reverse strand, counting down.
CGAACGTGATTTGCACGGCTTCGGCATGGCCCGTTGTTTCGGAGCAGACCTCTTCGTAAGTCGGATTGACCGTATGCCCCCCGGTATAGCCGGAGACGACATCGATAATGCCGGGCAGTTCCTCGAACGGGGAGACCATACACCAGAAGCAGCCGCCTGCAAAAGTCGCTTTTTCGGTGCGGGAGCCTGTTTGGTTACTCGGATTGTCACTCATAGTTGTCCCTCCTATTAAATCAAACAATTAAATAGAACACAATTTAATTATAAACCATATAAATACTTTATGCCAACAAGCGCAAGCTTCAGGCTGAACCTTTGCTCCGGTGCCAGCCGCCTTTTAGCAGAATACCGAACAATAGGAGCGCCGCAATGTACAGCGCCGCGGCTATTCCGGCGGCTGCGGGATGCTCCCGGGCGCTTCCGCCGAGAAAGGCGAAGAGAGCAATGCCCGGAATTTTACCCAGACCCGAAGCAAGGATAAAGCTCCAGAAGGGCAGGCCCGCCGCAGCGGCGTACACATTGACCGCTGATTGCGGTATTACCGGCAGCAGGCGGGCCGCAACGACAGAGGCGAAGGGATGCCGCTGAACGGCAGCCGTGAATTTGTCCAGCGCCGGAATTGATGACAAATAAGCGCGTCCTTTTTCCGGAAACAGCCATTTGACGCCGCCGAACATCAGCGCCGCAGCCGCTGTTGTCGCCAGCCAGCACATTGCTCCGCCAGCCAGACTTCCGTAAACATATCCGAACAGTCCGATGACGGCTTTATATGGCACGACAGGGAACAAAGCCAGCGCGGCCGCGGCCAGGATCGAGAGCAGAGCATGCCCGTCTTGGCCGAGCCAGTCAAGAATAGTATATCTGTAGATAAACGCGGCGCCCATGCCCGAAACATAACTCAGCGCCAGCAGCCATTTTCTCATTGTAATATGTCCTTTCCGTTTCATCTTCACCCATCATACTGAAAAAAATTGAAGAATAGAAGAAAACTCATTTGTCGGATTGTCTTGGCAGGGTATAATAGTTCATTAGAGTTGAAGCGGCCGTTGCCGCAAGGGACAGAACAGGCAGAGAGGGGGAAGAGAATGGATGATTACCGCAAATCGGTGGAAGACCAGATTGTGGAAAGCTATAGGCGCGACGAAGAAATGATGATTCTCGTATTCGCCCAATGGTGCGTGAATAACGGTCTTGATCCGGAAGCCATATATTTGCAGGCCTACCCGCAGCAGCATGGCAATGAACAGCTTGCCAAGGCCCTTGCGCTGACTGTGCCTGTGGACGAGTCCGGTTTTATTTCGGATGATACGGTGCTCGGAGTGCTTTCACTATATGGAAACGATGACCTGGCTTTTGTCATCACCGAGGCGATAGCTGCAAGAGCGCAGGGGGAACGTGGCCAGTAGCGGCAGCTTAACTGGATCTTGGCGGCCATAACTTTTTTTGGAAAACAATGTTCAATAGGAACGTAATGTGGTAAAATTATATGTACTAACTAAATGTAAGTTTTAATTAGCGAGAGGTGAGAACAATGGAAGAGCATCAATTGGCGTTGTGTCCCCGCTTCGAGACGGCATTCTCTTTTCTGGGCAAACGGTGGAACGGCCTCATTATTAAGACACTGATGAGCGGACCGAAACGTTTTAAGGACATATCCGGCCTTATTCCCTTGATGAGCGATAAAATGCTGTCGGAACGGATGAAGGATCTGGAGAGCGAGGGCATTCTGGAGCGGCATGTCTATCCGGAGACGCCTGTGCGTATTGAGTACGAGCTTACGGAAAAAGGCCGCGCGCTGGAGCCCGTCATGGAGCAGATTCAGAAATGGGCGGAACAGTGGGTGAAGTAAAGGCGGGGCAAGCAGCAGAACAACCAGAAAACTGACGTCGAATCTATCGGCGCCAGTTTTCTTTTTCAAAATATAGGATTTTGCAATTTAAACGAGAATACCTCTTTCGCTTTTTAATTTAAAAATCTCTTCAACCGCTTTTTTATAGCCGCCGGCCTGTTTAAAAGAATCACTGATCTTCTTAATATTTTCAACATAGCTTGGATCGTTTAAAACCTTTTCCACAGAATCCTTTAATAAATCCGGAGTAAGTGTGTCCTTATCAAGAGAAATGGCCGCTCCGAGTTCTGCAGATCTTCCCGCCATGTAAGGCTGGTCTGCTCCTATAGGAATCGCTACAAAAGGCACATTATTATACAATAAATCACTAGTACTATTCATACCTGCATGAGTTATTGCCACGTCGGTATACTTTAAAATCTCCGATTGAGGCACAAAATTTCTTACAATAAAATGACCAGGTATTTCAAATTCAGATAAATCCACATTGTAAGCAGTCATTACCACAACAGCATCGCTATTGGCAAAAGTTTTAAAGAAAAGTTCATAAAGCTTGGTGTCCGTATTAAACACGGTGCCGAGTGAAATATAGACGACTTTTTTGCCTTCCAATCGTTCAAAAGGAAAATCCAAATTCTCTTGCCGGTCATAGATTGGCGGTCCGATAAATTTAAAGCTGTCATCATAATACTCCGGATGGGAAACAAAATATTTTGAAGTATAGGCAATATTAATATCGCCTTTATTAAAAAATAAGCTCATTAGGTTATCCGGCATTTCCACCCCATAGGCTTCTTTCAATTGTTTTGTTACTTTTTTGTAAGTTTCCATAACAGGATGATTTTTCATTAGCTCTTCATTGTTGAATTCTTTGTGCTGGGCCATAAGTTCCTTGGGAGTAGCAAATACGGCAAAGGAAGAAACCGAAGGAATTTTTAAGATTTGAGCAAAAGCATTTCCAAATGGATACATCGCCGTATACATAATATAATCAAAATGTTTATCCTTAATTTGATCTAAAACATCTTCTATTATTTTATCGCTTGACTTGAGCGCTTCATTAATATTATCGAATAATCTCTCTAACCCCGTGTCTTGAGGCGTGTTGTCTTTTCTGTTAGCAAAGATTGATTCTACCTTATAACTTTTAAATTCAGCACCGGTTTTTTCGATTTTTTCTTTAAACTCTTCTGTACAAAAATAAGTGACTTCCTCACCTTGATTGATTAATTCATTTACCAATCCGAGTGTCGGATTAACATGACCATGAGCCGGGATACTTAAAAAAAGTACTTCTGACATCTCTTCACATCCTCTTCTTATTTCTTCTATAAAATACTCTAGTGTGCAACATGTATATTATGCCGGGTGGATTCATTTAAGAACTTTTCAATGGCTTCAGCGGCTTTTTTAGCCCCGCCAGCTTCTTGAATGTTCTTCTGCATGTCATACACATGCTGCTTCAATTGCTTGTCCTCTGAAACTTCTTGAACAGATTTCTGTAAAATTTCAACGGTTACTTCATCCGGCAGAAAATGCTGCCCTAATCCCAATTCCGTTACGCGGCGGGCGGTCACTTCCTGCTCAAACATCTGTGGGATGACAACCAGAGGCACGCCGTAGCTCAACGCTTCCATTGTGCTGTTCATGCCGCCATGCGTAATAAACAACCGGGCATGAGGGAGAATTTCAAGCTGCGGGATCTGCTGGCGGACAATAAAGTTATCTGGAATGTCGCCCAAACTTTCCGGACTGATCTTAGATCCAGTGGACATGACTACCTGCCAACCGGAGTCGCGAAAAGCTTCGATGCACATTTTATAGAATTCCGGCCATGGGTTGAAAATCGTACCTAACGATATCAGCATGACAGGGCGGTCATTATTCTCTTCGATCGGCAGGCTTTCATCATAGCTGCGCTTGCCAATAGACGGACCAACAAAAAGGAAGTGTTCGTCAAACAGATCGCCTTTAAGCTGAAAAGCACGAGGCATAAAGGCAATATTCAATTTCTCCGGAGTGAATAATTCCATAAAGGATACACCCTGAATCCCTTCCTTCTCCGAAAAAGCCTTCAGCTTTGACGCTAATTCATTCTTGACCTCGTCCGTAACATCAGGTAACAACGATATATGCTCATTATTTGCATAGGAAGAGTACAGCCGTACCGCGTCTATGCCGTGCTTTGCGGCAAACAGTTTTCCAGCCAGCGCCATAAAATCAAACAGAATTAAATCCGGAAGATCATCCGCATACATCTGCTCGAGTTGATAGTAAGTGGATATCGCTTCTTCAAGGAATCTCATGGGGAGATTTTCCGAATGGGTGCTTATGGCTTCACTAATTTGTTTGACATGATTTAGTTGTTCAAATAGATCCATTGAGTCCGAATGATAGGGAAGAACCGAAACCTCTGTTTCCTTAACAACCGGTATGAAATTTTCTGTTGCCGGATAAGTCACTTTATAGCCTCTTTTTACAAGCTCCGCTACAACGGCGAGTGTGGGATTGATATGTCCGTAAGCAGGAATATTAATCATTGCAATATGAGTTTTCTTCACTTTGATCGACCTCCATTTGGATTAGAATTGTGCCAGGTGATGGAATAAATTATAGTATATGTAAAAATAGAGTTCAATTTTAATAGAGATTTTATCCACGAAAATAGACAAAAGAGGTGAAAGTGTTGCATCAAACCAGAGAATGGATTTTTGAAGCGTTGCTTATATTATTGGAGACCACACCCTACGATCAGATTAAAATTACCAGCATTACAAAAAAAGCAGGAGTCGCCAGACAGACCTTCTACAGGAATTATAAAAGTAAAGATGACATCATTATCCAATATTTAGATGATATATTTAAACAGCGACTAACAATAATAAAAAAATGGCAGGGCAATAATCAGCATGATGTTCTTTCTGATCTCCTCTTTGCGCATTTGAAGAAGCATCGTGAACCTTTACTAAAAGTCATCAATACTGTACCTGATTATTTAATATTTGAGCGATTTGAGGAATTCATAAAATATTTAGTACATCTGTATAATAAAGAACATAAGACTACAGACAAATTAAACGAATTACATTTTAAATATTCAATACAGTATCAAATTGCGGGAGGTTTAACGATCATAGTAGACTGGCTCAAGAACGATATGCCGTTGTCTTTTGAAGAGATGAGAGCAATCATGAGTGAATTTGGAAAGTCATTTATTGAACAAGGCATTTATGTGCCTGATATTTTATATAGCCTTGCGGATCAATTGGAGAGTTTGTGATAATCTCATTCTCCAAAGCGTTCAAAAAGCGACTCGGCATCCCCCAATGAAATACCGGCTTCAGTCGGAGCAAACCGCCCGCCATTCCAAGGAATGACGGGTATTTTGTTGTTTGCGCTTCTTCCCTGAGAAAAAACTTGCACAATAATCATAAAGAAGTAATATAATAGAAAAAACGAATGTTCCTTGTTTGTTGGAAGCGCTTACTAAAATGCTGTGTCAAACCGCCTTTACACATCGTGACGTAACGGCTATGTCTTTCGGATTGCTGTACACACCTGAATTCATTCCTTTATAAATTCCCCCGCCATGCGGGGCAAATTGAGGGAGGCGAGCAAGATGAAGACCACCCTGCTCTCGCGGGAGATAGGTTATGGAAAAAAGGATGTCGCCGAGCTGGAAAGCGCATCCGTTAAAGTGCAGCTTATTTATGATAAGACGCTGTTCATGCTGCACAGCCACATGCCTGCCTCGTTATGGGACGCTACGTTTGCAGTGCCTTACAGCATAATTTCTTCTCTATACAAAGGTAACGGCGACGGCGGCACGGTGTTTCAGAAATGGATTCAAGGGCCCTCGGGCTGGAAATGCATCGGTTGTGAGAGACACTGTTTGGAAAAGGGCGAATCGGAAAGCAGTACGGATGTATCGGATCAGCGGCGTACCTACACGTTTCATAACGGCAGAAGACAAAGCCTGATTCTTCAGGCGGTTATTTGGTCTTTATTTGAAAAAACGCTGATGCTTCATCCTTTTCTTGGCGCCGAGGCATTTCTTGATGGTGATGATCTGGAGACGATATCGGCCTATTTTGTGCCCACCTATGTCAATGACGTCCGTTTTCGGGAGCTTAAAAAGCCCTGCAAAGCATACACGGACATGGAGGTCCGCGTCTTTCAGGAGTGGATCGCCGCTCCTGACCTTGTGCTCCAATGGGATGGCGGTTTGACGGAAGGAAGATGGATGACCGGCGTGTATGTCAATCAGACCCAATTTGCCGGACTTGGGCCTTACTTGAAGGACGCTGCGGGCAAGCGCACTTACATGGAAGCCTATGTGCAATAAGATCTGTTCAATATGTTGATGGATTTGCCGTGATTCCAATCACACGGAAGCTCTCTCTCCGGGGTTAAGGTGTAAAAGTAGATAAAAAGCACCCCTGAGGAGGAGCCATAATGAGCATAAAACAACCCTTATTCAATAGTGATACGATGGTAAGAGATATTGTGCTGCAGTTCCCAAAAGCAGCGGACTACTTCAAGGCAAACAAAATCGATTTCTGCTGCGGCGGCGTGAGGCCGCTTCGGTCGGCAGCGGACGAGCGCGGTTTAGATGCGGGCGCCGTCCTCGGCGATTTGTACAAGCTGGTGGAGCAGTATCCTGTTCTTGAGGAAGATACAGTCTGGAACGAAGCATCGTCCGAAGCGCTGATCGGCCATATTGTAAGCAAACATCACCGTTATCTGCGCGAAGAGCTTCCGCTGATCGGACAGAATGTTGCCAAAGTGTTTCATGTGCACGGCGGAGACTCTCCACATCTGGCCGAGCTGTACCGCCTGTTCAACCAGTTGAAGGATGAATTGCTGGAGCACACGGCGAAAGAAGAAGCGCAGGATTTCCCGAGTATTCTTGCCTACGAGCAAAAGGGGGACGCAGAATCTTTATCCGCGCTGCGGGGGGCTCTTCATAATTTGGAAGAGGAGCATGACGCTGCGGGGAACCTTCTGAGACAGCTTCGAGCCGTCACCAGCGACTTCACTCCCCCTGAGCATGCCTGCACGACCTACCGTCTGACTTATGCGCGGCTGGAAGAACTAGAAGGCATGACCTTTGAGCATGTACATCTGGAGAACAATATTCTGTTCCCGCGATATCAATAATTGATTTTTTATAGCAGCCGATTTTCCGAGACGTGATTGTTTCAGGAGAATCGGCTGTTTTGGTTGACTAAAATGAGCGGTTTGTCAATAGGGGAAGCGTTAAAAGTTGTTACAAGTTAGTGTGAAATCTTTCACTATTGATGTGACTGCAGTCACGCGGCACAAAAATGTAAAATGTATAATTCCGGTATAAAGATACAAGAGAAGACAATCAAAGCTTTGAGGAGGACCTGACAATGACATCGATTCGAGAAAAATTAGTACTGATCGGCAACGGCATGGCAGGTGTCGGTACCATCGAACAGATTTTGAAGCTTGGCGGCGCATACGACATCACTGTCTTCGGCAGCGAGCCTCATCCGAACTACAACCGTATTATGCTGTCTTACGTCCTTGAAGGAAGCAAAACAGTGGACGATATTATCCTGAACGACTGGAGCTGGTACAAGGATAATGGAATTACTCTGCATACGGGAACGACGGTAGCCCGTATCGACGGAGACAAGCGGCAGGTTATTACGGAGAACGGTTTGACCGTTGATTACGATAAAGTCATTATCGCAACGGGTTCCAATTCGTTCATTCTACCAATCCCTGGCAGCGGTAGGGAAGGCGTCGTCGGCTTCCGCGACATCGCCGACTGTGAAGCGATGCTGGAAGCCGCGAAGCAGTATGGCAAAGCGGCTGTCATCGGCGGCGGATTGCTCGGCCTCGAAGCGGCGAAAGGGCTCGTGAACCTTGGCATGGACGTAACGGTCGTCCATCTGATGGAAGACCTGATGGAGCGCCAGTTGGACCATACCGCTGCTTCGATGCTGAAAGCGGAACTGGAACGACAGGGCGTCAAGTTCGCCATGGGCAAGCAGACGGTGGAGCTGACCGGCGATGAGCGGGTAAGCGGTCTGCGCTTTATCGACGGTACGGAGCTGGAAGCGCAGTTTGTCGTTATGGCTGTCGGCATCAAGCCGAATGTGTCGGTGGCGAAGGCCAGCGGTATTGAAGTGAACCGGGGCATCGTGGTGAACGACTACTTACAAACGTCGCTTGCGGACGTGTATTCCGTCGGCGAATGCACCGAGCACCGCGGCGTCTGCTACGGCCTGGTAGCCCCGCTGTTCGAGCAGGGCACCGTACTCGCGAAGCATTTATGCGGCGTGGAAACCAAGCCTTATGAAGGTTCGGTCGTCTCGACCAAGCTGAAGATTTCCGGCGTCGACGTCTTCTCTGCCGGGGAATTCATCGATACTCCGGAGCACACGGTTATTTCCGCCAAAGATGACTGGAAGAGAACCTACAAGAAAATTTTGCTGAGGGACAACATCATTGTCGGCGCCGTTCTGTTCGGCGATGTGACGGAATCCGGCAGCCTGCAGAAACTGGTGAAGCAGGGCGCAGTGATGACCGACGACATTTATGCGGACGTTATGGGCACCGGCTGCTGTGGCGGAGGCGGGGCCAAGAAGACGGCGTCCGTCGAAAGCATGTCTGACGAGGAAATCGTCTGCGGCTGCAATGGTGTGACCAAGAAGGCGATTGTGGACGCCATCACCGATAACGGCTTCACAACCGTGGACGAAATCAAGGCCTGCACCGGCGCTACACGATCCTGCGGAGGCTGTAAGCCGGTCGTGGAACAGATTCTGCAGTACGTGCTCGGCGACGGCTTCGAGCAGAGCGCGAAGACCGGGATTTGCAGCTGTACGACGCTCAGCCGGGATGAAATTGTGGCACAAATCCGGGCCAAAGGACTGACAACGACCAAAGAGGTTATGAACGTCCTTGGATGGAAACAGGAAGAGGGCTGCTCGAAATGCCGTCCGGCGGTCAACTATTATCTGGGCATGATCTATCCGGATACGCATGAAGACGAGAAGGAATCCCGCTTCGTCAACGAACGGATGAGCGCGAACATTCAGAAAGACGGCACATTCACAGTCGTTCCGCGGATGTACGGCGGGGTGACCACTCCGGAAGATCTGAAGCGAATTGCCGATGTCTCCATCAAGTATGATGTCAAAGTCGTCAAAGTAACCGGCGGACAGCGTCTGGATCTGATCGGCATCAAGAAAGAGGATGTGCCCAAAGTATGGGAGGAGCTGGACATGCCTTCCGGCTATGCTTATGCCAAATCGCTGCGGACGGTCAAGACCTGCGTAGGCTCCCAGTTCTGCCGGTTCGGCACTCAGGATTCGATGAGCATGGGAGCGCTGCTGGAGCGGAAGTATGAACGGCTTGATTTCCCCGCCAAATTTAAAATGGCCGTGAACGGCTGCCCGCGGAACTGCGCGGAATCCTGCACGAAGGACATCGGCATTGTCGGCAACGATGGAGGCTGGGAAGTGTTCATCGGCGGCAACGGCGGCATCAAGCCGCGGATAGCAGATTCTTTCTGCAAAGTGAAGACGGACGAAGAACTGGTGGGGATCTGCTCCGCCGTTATGCAGTACTACCGTGAAACCGGTAATTACCTGGAAAGAACATCTGAATGGGTGGAACGAATAGGGCTGGAGCATATCAAGACTGCCATTCTGGACAACGAAGAGGAGCGCAAGGCGCTTGCGCATCGCATCGACTTCGCCTTGACCCAGGTTCAAGATCCGTGGAAAAAAATGCTGATCGACGGCGCGACACGCTCCGCGCTGTTTGAAGCGACGGAGATCCGTTAAATCAATCCGGGAAAAAGGAGAGAGGGCAATGGAAGCAGCAAGAAAACCCTATGCCGCAGGCAAGGTGGAAGAATATCTGAAGCAAATCGGCCGTGTGATCGTTATCGAAGGCAAGGAGCTGGCCGTGTTCCGCACTTCGGGGGACGAGTTCTACGCTCTGGAGAATCGTAGTCCCCATCCGAAAGGCGGCCCTCTGGCCGAGGGAATCGTATCCGGATACTACTTGTACGACCCGCTGTACGATTGGAAAATCGATTTACGCACCGGCGAGGTTCAAGCGCCCGACAAGGGACAGGCGGCGGCTTATCCCGTTCAGGTTGATGGAGACACTGTGGTTATCGCAATTTAAGGATATTATAGAGAAAATAATGGGGTGTTAGGGGCATGTTTACGCAAAGTGTGGAAAATATTATTGAAGCGGCGGTTGCCAAACGCGACAAAATGAATGAAAGCTTGCCGCGTTATGCATTGGCGGCGCTGCTTGCCGGCGCTTATGTCGGTATCGGCATCATCCTGATCTTTACTTTGGGGGCGCCTCTGGCAGCGGCCAAGTCGCCTTTCCAGCCGCTCGTAATGGGAGCAACCTTCGGCATCGCGCTGACGCTGGTCATCTTTGCCGGTTCGGAGCTGTTTACCGGAAATAACATGTTCTTTACCGCCAGCACCCTCGCAGGCAGAACAAGCGTGTGGGATACGATCAAGAACTGGATTATCGTCTTTCTAGGCAACCTTGCCGGCGCGCTGCTGCTGGCCTGGCTGGTGCAAGGAACGGGACTCTTCAAGGCCGCTTCCCCTGATCATCTAATCTTTGCAGCGGCAGCCAAAAAGATGAGCCTGCCTATTTCCGAATTGTTCTTCCGCGGCATTCTGTGTAACTGGCTGGTCTGTCTGGCGATCTGGATGTCGTCCCGGGTGAAGAGCGAAGGCGCCAAGCTGGTGCTGATCTGGTGGTGCCTGCTTGCCTTCATCGCCAGCGGCTACGAGCACAGTGTGGCGAACATGACACTGATGAGCGTGGCGCTGCTGCTGCCGAACCATCCGGAGACCGTCAGCTTGGCCGGTTGGCTGCATAACATGATCCCGGTCACGCTGGGCAACATGATCGGCGGCGGCGTATTCGTCGGCATGGCTTACTGGGTTATTTCACCCGTCCGTTCCGTCCGCAGCAAGCAATAGGATTCAAGTGTATGAGAAAGAACGGCAAGTCTCCGGGTGATTGGAGGCTTGCCGTTTATTTTTTTACCGAGCAAAGCTATATGAAAATATTGTTTCTGAAACAGAAGAAAAAAAGCGCCCAAACAGGGCGCCCTGACCACGAAAATCAAAGGGTCAAAAAACACGAACAATTTATGTTTCACTGAGGAAGGAATAGGGTAAAATAGTGGGGATGTTAGATTCGGCAAATCTCGTTAGGACACAGCTCACAGTGGCAAATGTCCTGCAGCATCTCAATATTTTTTATAACAATCATGCCGTTCTCGTATTCTACGGCGTCTTTTTTGCGCAGATCGCTAAGCATGCGGTTAACACTCTCGCGTGTCGCGCCAATCATGTTGGACAAGTCGGTATGCGTAATTTTTTTGTTAATCAGAATGGCGTCGCCGTTCTTCTCGCCGTAGGTGTTGCTCAGACGTATCAGCGTGGAGCAGAGCGCGCCCGGTTTGCCGTACATCATCAGGTCGCGGAACTTAGTCTGCGTCAGGCGGTGATGAATGCCCATCCATTTCATAAAGTCGATGGCAAAATCACAGTGCTGGCAGATCAGAATTTCCAGATCTTTGTGTTCAATCACACCGACCTCGCTTTCCTCGATCACTTCGGCGGTGAAGCTGTGCTTCGTGCTGAAGAAAGGATCGGCTTGACCGACCATGTCGCCAGCTTGATACATATAAAGTATGAGTTCCTTGCCTTCATCCGTGGACTTGGTGAGCTTGACGCGTCCGCGTTTGAGATAAAACAGTTTATCCGAGTAGTCGCCTTCCCAGAATAAATGAGAGCCTTCCGGAACTAACCGTTCCTTCATCGTTACCAGCAGTCTGTTAAAGTTTTGTTCGGAGAAACAGTTAGTGTTTCCGTGGGCTTCGATAACATTCGTATGATCTTTCATAATCGATATCCCCCTTTATTCCCTCAGTTTTTCAATAAATTTTAAATTAATTATACAATGAAATTCTTCATTGTGGGTGGAAAAATCACGGAAAAAGTGTCTAATTTTCAACATTGTGATTATTTTCACTTCAAAAGCGTGATTTTTAGTGTGATTTCTAATAGGTTTTTTCAATGAACGCTGTTATCCGTTACCCGAGACGGGGGAAAATAGCTTTTCTTAATATAAAACATGGTTAAGCCTTAGGCAAGTAGAATGTGATTTAAGACACAACTTTTTAAGAGCTGACATCGCCTGGTCAGGGCAATGTACACTAACGCATAGAGTCTATGATGAATGCTGAACGCGTTCCATTCAAATTGGGAGACCTATACGTTTACGCCCATGCTTTTTCATATAGAAATAGCATTTCGAATTTGGCTGCACGCGGCATAATATCGCTCAGTGATTTTTTTACGGAGTGCGTTAATTTAGGTTGGGTATCTCGTGAATCAATGTGTGGAACTAATCGGTGATTTACTTTTCTTTCATATGAGAGGATGCTGTGGCTTCTCGGCAGCCGGCCGCATGATTCAGAATCCCATTATTCAGAGCAGCATGTTTGTTGAACAGCTGCGTGCCTTTCCGTTATACTTGTGGACGATTGATACATACTATATGAAGAAGTTATTTTTAACGGGATTTTATCCAGAATGGTTTGAAGCATCCCGGATCGGTGGCGTGTTGGAGCACGAATGCTTCTTTTTCTAGAATTCCTCAGTTTTAATTTAAAATTAGGAATAATAGCATAGATAGTTCTACTAACAAGCGACAACCTATGCAATTTCCGGATAAAGGCATTGATTTCTTCTATAAAACGATTGTTATCCTGAGAGTAATGAGCATAGAAAAAAGCAGATATAGGAAGGATGGCCCTAATAAAGTTCTTTAGTGTAAGCGGTTTTATAATAGAAGAAAAAAATTTTTGTACTTTGTGAAAGATTTCACTATACAAGTTGCACATGATGTGATATTATCAATTTTGTAGAGAAGAACAACACACAAATTGACAGGAGGACGAGGGAAATGGCAGTTAAGAATGAAGTAGCCGCCCAAGTGCAACAACCAACCGCTGAAGAATATATTCAGACTCTGGTGGATAAAGCGAAGAAAGCTCAAGAAGCATTCATGGCTCTCGATCAGGAACAAGTTGACAAAATCGTTCATGCTATGGCGCTGGCCGGTTTGGACAAACACATGTACCTGGCAAAATTGGCTGTTGAAGAAACAGGCCGTGGTGTTTATGAAGACAAAATCACGAAGAACATTTTCGCAACGGAATATATCTGGCACGGAATCAAGTATGACAAAACAGTAGGCGTAATTGAAGATAATGTTTACGACAGCTTCCAAAAGATTGCTGAGCCGGTCGGCATCGTAATGGGCATCACTCCGGTAACCAACCCAACATCCACCACGATGTTTAAAGCGTTGATTTCCATTAAGACGCGTAATCCTATTATATTCGGTTTCCACCCGTCCGCGCAAGCTTGTAGTGCCGCAGCAGCAAAAATTTTGCATGACGCAGCAGTAAAAGCAGGCGCTCCTGAGAACTGCATCCAATGGATCGAGCAACCGACCATGGACAAAACCAACGCATTGATGAACAACGACGGCGTGGCTCTGATCCTGGCAACAGGCGGATCCGCAATGGTTAAAGCGGCATACAGCTGCGGCAAACCGGCTCTTGGCGTAGGCCCTGGTAACGTGCCTGCCTTCATTGAGAAGAGCGCTAATATCGATCAAGCGGTTAATGACATCATTCTTTCCAAAACTTTTGACAACGGCATGATCTGTGCATCCGAGCAGGCTATCATCATCGAAGAGCCGATTTTCGACCAAGTGAAGAAGAAATTGATCGCCAACGGCTGTTACTTTGTTAACAAAGAAGAAGCTGCCAAGCTGACCAACGGCGCAATGAACGTGGAAAAATGCGCGGTTAACCCGGTAATCGTCGGTCAATCCGCTGTGAAAATCGCCGAAATGTGCGGAATTCAAGTTCCTGCAGGCACCAAAATCCTGATCGCCGAACTGGAAGGCGTAGGTACTAAATACCCGTTGTCCGCTGAAAAGCTGAGCCCGGTTCTGGCTTGCTATAAAGTTAAGAATGCCGATCAAGGTATCGAACGTGCGGCACAAGTTGTTGAGTTCGGCGGTCTGGGCCACAGCTCTGCTATCCACTCCAACAACGAAGAAGTAATCATGAAGTTCTCGAACCGTCTGCAAACCGGACGTATTCTCGTCAACTCGCCTTCGACTCATGGCGCGATCGGCGACCTCTATAACACGAACATCCCTTCGCTGACTCTGGGCTGCGGATCGTACGGACGTAACTCGGTATCCCAAAACGTTACTGCCATTAACTTGATCAACGTGAAAAGGGTGAATCGTCGTACCGTGAATATGCAATGGTTTAAAGTACCGGATAAAATTTACTTCGAAAAAGGTGCAACTCAGTACCTGGCCAAAATGCCTGAAATCACTCGTGTTGCAATTATCACCGACCCGGTGATGGTTAAACTCGGCTACGTGGAAAGAGTAGAACACTATCTGCGTCAACGCCAAACTCCTGTAGCGATCGAAGTATTCTCGGAAGTTGAACCGGATCCGTCGACAACTACGGTGGAAAAAGGCACGGCTATGATGAACAGATTCCAGCCTGACTGCATCATCGCTCTAGGCGGCGGTTCCCCAATGGACGCTGCTAAGGGAATGTGGCTGTTCTACGAACATCCGGATGCTGACTTCGAAGGCTTGAAACAAAAATTCTTGGATATCCGTAAACGGGTTTACAAATTCCCGAAACTGGGTAATAAAGCTAAATTCGTTGCAATTCCGACAACTTCGGGTACGGGTTCGGAAGTAACCTCCTTCGCGGTTATTACCGACAAAACTTCTGGCAACAACACGAAATATCCGCTGGCCGATTATGAGCTTACTCCTGACGTAGCCATCATCGATCCGGAATTCGTATACAGCCTGCCGAAGACTGCCGTTGCCGATACAGGTATGGACGTACTGACGCATGCCATCGAAGCGTATGTATCCGTTATGGCGAGCGACTACTCCGACGGTCTGGCTATCAAAGCTATCCAACTGGTATTCCAATACCTGGAGAAATCCGCTCTGGAAGCCGACAAGCTTGCCCGCGAGAAAATGCACAACGCATCGACGCTGGCCGGTATGGCATTCGCCAACGCGTTCCTGGGCATCAACCACAGCTTGGCGCATAAATGGGGCGGTCAATACCACACGGCTCATGGACGCACCAATGCCATCCTGATGCCGCACGTTATTCGTTACAATGCGAAGAAACCTTCGAAGTTTGCTGCGTTCCCGAAATATTCCCACTTTGTGGCTGACGAGCGCTATGCTGAAATCGCCCGTATTCTGGGACTGCCGGCTCGCACGACGGAAGAAGGCGTCAATAGCCTGATCAACGCAATTCGCGATATGAACAAAAAACTGGGTATCGAAGAATCGTTCCAACAACTGGGCTTCGATCCGAAGGATTTCGAATCCCGCGTAGACTACCTGGCAGACCGCGCATTCGAAGACCAATGTACAACTGCCAATCCGAAGCTTCCGCTGGTAAGCGAACTTGCCGACGTATACCGGAATGCCTTCTACGGCAGATTTGACAACTAATTATTAGGTCTAAATCAGGGTTAAAATATATAAAGAAACAAGCTCATTGACAGTTCAAACTGGGATTGAGGTTAAAGTGACAAATATCACCAAAAAGATGCTATATGGTGATATTTGTCACAGTTTTCTTCGGGAAAGTAAACTAAGATGTTTATATAAGATCCCAGTTATTGAACATCAAATGTGAATTTTGTTACAAATAGCAGCATGGGATCACGAGACACGGGATTAACCTTCAAGCCCGCGATCTCTACAAATCATATAAATATATGGAGGGATTAGCATGTCGGTGATTGAAAGAGAAGTACAAGAGATTAAGTCGGGGTGGCGCAATTTTGTAAGTGGCAAATGGTCTAAGAAGGTTAATGTCAATGATTTCATTGACAAGAATATCAAACCTTATGAAGGCAACGAACAGTTCCTCGTAGGTCCAACTAGCAACACTAACGAATTGTGGAAAATTATTTCCCAATTGAGCAAGGAAGAAAGAGAAAGAGGCGGCGTGTGGGATATTGATCTTAACACGGTTTCCACCATCACTTCTCACAAACCTGGCTACATCGACAAGGACAAGGAACAAATTGTAGGCGTTCAAACGGACGCGCCTTTCAAACGTTCGATCCAACCGTTCGGCGGTATCAAGATGATGATCGATGCTACTAAAGCATACGGCTTCGAACTTCCGAGCAGCATTGTCGACATGTTTACGAATATCCGCAAAACGCACAACCAAGGCGTATTTGATGCATATACATCTGACATGAGAGCTGTGCGTAAAGCAGGTATCATCACGGGTCTTCCGGATGCTTACGGTCGTGGCCGTATCATTGGTGATTACCGCCGCGTTGCTCTGTACGGTATTGACTTCCTAATCAAGGAAAAGAAACAAGAACAACTTAACCTTGAAGTGGATTCCATGAGCGAAAGTGTCATTCGTCTCCGCGAAGAGCTGTCGGAGCAAATCCGCGCTCTGAGTGAACTGAAAGAAATGGCTGCCGCGCACGGATTTGATATTTCCAAACCTGCGAACAACGCCAAAGAAGCTTTCCAATGGGTATACTTCGGCTACTTGGCTGCCATCAAGGAACAAAATGGTGCGGCTATGTCTTTGGGCCGTGTATCCTCCTTCCTGGATATCTACGTGCAACGTGACGTTGAAGAAGGTACACTGACTGAAGAAACAGCTCAAGAACTGGTTGATCATTTCGTTATGAAACTGCGTATCGTTAAATTCCTGCGTACGCCTGAATACAACGATCTGTTCTCCGGTGACCCAACTTGGGTTACGGAATCCATTGGCGGCATGTCCGTTGACGGCAGAACTCGCGTCACTAAGAACAGCTTCCGCTTCCTGCATACACTGTACAACCTGGGACCGGCTCCGGAACCAAACCTGACTGTTCTGTGGTCCGAGAAGCTTCCTGAAGGATTCAAGAAATATTGCGCCAAAGTATCCATCGAGACCAGCTCGATTCAATACGAAAATGATGATCTGATGCGTCCGATTTACGGCGATGACTATGGTATTGCTTGCTGCGTATCCGCAATGCGCATCGGTAAACAAATGCAGTTCTTCGGCGCTCGCGCTAACCTGGCAAAAGCTCTGCTGTATGCAATCAACGGTGGTGTGGATGAAAAGTCCGGCGCTCAAGTAGGACCTGAATTCCCGCGTGTTACTTCCGAAGTTCTGGACTACAATGAAGTTATGAAACGCTTCAAACCGATGATGGAATGGCTTGCAAAGACTTATGTCAATACGCTGAACGTTATCCATTATATGCATGACAAATACTCCTACGAACGTATCGAAATGGCGTTGCATGACCGCGACATTCTGCGTACGATGGCTTGCGGTATCGCTGGTCTGTCGGTTGCTGCCGACTCCTTGAGCGCTATTAAATACGCCAAGGTTAAACCAATCCGCAATGAACAAGGTATCGCTATTGACTTCGAAATCGAAGGCGAATTCCCTTGCTACGGCAACAACGACGATGCGGTTGACAGCATCGCAGTTGAACTGGTTGAATCCTTCATGAACATGATTCGCAAACATCAAACTTATCGTGATTCCCTGCCGACTCAATCGATTCTGACGATTACTTCGAACGTTGTATACGGCAAGAAAACGGGTACTACGCCTGACGGACGTAAAAAAGGCGAACCTTTCGCACCGGGTGCTAACCCAATGCACGGACGCGACAAGAAGGGTGCTCTTGCTTCCCTGAGTTCCGTAGCTAAACTGCCTTATGAAGACAGCCTTGACGGTATTTCCAATACCTTCTCGATCGTACCTAAGGCACTGGGTAAAGATGAAGAGGGACGTAAATCGAACCTGGTATCCATGATGGACGGATATTTCCACAGCAAAGGCCATCACCTGAACGTTAACGTATTTAACCGCGAACAACTGATGGACGCTATGGAACATCCTGAGAACTACCCGCAACTCACCATCCGCGTATCCGGTTATGCCGTTAACTTCATCAAGCTGACTCGTGAACAACAACTTGATGTTATTAACCGTACTTTCCACGGTTCGATGTAAGTTGCCTAAGATGTATTAAACTTTAAAATATGCTGTAACAAGCAAGGTGATACCGCCCTTGGATCAAGGGCGGTAAAATCTTGTGCTGATATTGTTAAAATTTTAAGTTTTTTGATTGATAGCCAGTCGTGAAGAAAGGATGACCTCCTATGATTAAAGGCCGTATCCACTCTCTGGAAACCTTCGGAACCGTAGACGGGCCTGGTATCCGTTTCATTTTATTTATGCAGGGGTGTTTAATGAAATGTCAATACTGCCACAACCCGGATACGTGGGCTTTAGATGAGGGCAGAGAAGTAACTGTGGAAGAGATTCTTAAGGAAATCGAACCTTACCTAAATTATTACCGTACCTCCGGTGGTGGATTGACCGTATCCGGCGGAGAACCGACGCTTCAGGCAAAGTTCGTGGAGCAGCTGTTCACCGAGGTGAAGAAACGTTGGAATCTGCATACGACTCTGGATTCCAATGGATATAACGAAGGAGATAAAATTACGGATCTCCTAAACGTAACGGATCTTGTGCTTCTGGATCTCAAGCATATCGATGAGGAGGCTCATCTCAAGCTGACTGGTAAGTCGAATGAGCGTACATTAAAGTTGGCTCGTTGGTTATCGGATCATGGACGCAAGATGTGGGTTCGTCTTGTCTATGTACCTGGAATTCATGACAAGGAAGAAGATCTGCTTAATCTGGGACGCTTTATCGGAACGTTGAATGGTGTAGAGAAGTTCGAGATTTTGCCGTATCATCAAATGGGGGTCTACAAGTGGGAAATGCTTGGCAAGCCTTACGAACTTGAAGGTGTGCCAAGTCCTTCCGATGAAGAAGTGCAGCGAGCTTACCAGCTTATCGAGGAAGGCCGCAAGCAGACAGCTCTTGTATAAAATTATTTCATTACTGAATATAAATCGGGATTCCGGAGCGAGGTTCCGATTATTAATAACGAATGAGAGTCATTCATCCGAGCACAATAAAAGCTGCTTCCACCGTCCGATATTCTTCGGAAGATGAAGCGGCTTTTTTTCATGATTAGAGAATGCTTAGGAGATCGCCTCACGAACCTTCATTTGATTTCCTGGGAAATTGGGATGAGTTTCTGCTCTTACCGGATACCATGATTTTGATTAGAGCGGGGGAAGCCACAAGTGCGAGCGCTCTGGAATCTGAGAGATCCATTAAAAGTTACCTTGGGTACCGTACTAAGGATTTCGGTGTTCACATCCGGAACCGTCTGCTTATGGATGCTTTACTGAAACAACTGTCAGTAGGTGTGACAGAGTAAAGAGAATGAATGGCCAACTGATGAATTTGGCGGCACAGTACATAGAAGAAGTAGCAGTTCTCCGAAATTTCCGAATTCGGGATAGCAATATGAACTATACTAATTCTTTTTCAGGAAGAAATTTATGTCTTTTTGCAAATATTCTCCATTTTGCTGAAACTTTTTGCCTGGGTTTGCGTCTAATACTATGTTTTGTTTTGGGGAAGCCATGACAAAAGCGTTAGCCGCCTGAGGCGGCTGTGTTTTTGACTGGAATATCAGAGATAGGCGGAGTTCACGCCATCCAAGTTCTTATTTTTACAAAAAAGGGAGTAGAAGGAGTCATACTAATGAACGTTAGAAAATTGGCATTAATAGCTGTACTTACGGTGGCGCAAGCCGCCTCGGCAATTCCGGCATTTGCTGAATCCGCAACACAGATACCGGCTGGGACGGCAGCAAAGTCCGCAGTCGCCAATACTGTATCCTCTGCTTCGCCGAAAGTAGCCGCTGCAGCTACGGCGATTACCGGAACGGTGTCACCAGCGCCAACAACGTCGCCGTCTCCAACGGCATCGCCGAGCGCTTCGGCCTTGCCGTCATCTACCGTGGAAGGATCGCCGGCGGTGGAACAGCCTGGTGTAACTCCGCAACCGTCAGCCTCCGGGTCACCGTTAGCCACACCTCAGCCGACCGCAACTTCGCCAGTACCGATTCCTGCTAGTGTCGCCGGTGCGGGACAGCTTGTTCTGATGATGAACAGCAACAAGATGTATCTGAATGGCGTCCAATATTTGGCGGGCCAGCCAATGGCCGTGAAGAATGGCGTATCTAATGTGGCTATTCGGGCTATGGTGGAGCGCGTGGGCCTGAAATTGACCTACAATGGTGCGACTAAAGAAACGATTATCATGAAGGACGGCAATGAGCTCCGTTTCAAGACAAACAGTAAGATTTATACGGTGAACGGCAGGGCGACAACGATGAAAGGCCCAGCCTACCAATACAAAAACACCTTTATGGTTCCGCTGACCTCGATTACTCAGGCGCTTGGAATCCCATATACGGTGGATAACGTGCAGAAGCGTGTCATCCTGACTTTGCAGACGAAGCCTAAAGCTTCCTTTACGGTACAGCCAGCAGAGATTTTTGCGGGAGAAACGACTGTTAATTATGTGACAAGCAGTACAGCCTCGAACGGTGCGACGATTGTCAACGAGCGCTGGGAAGGACGGCAGGACATTTTTGAACAGCCTGGCTATTATACAGTCAGTTATTCAGTTATGGATTCCAACGGCCAGTGGAGTGACCCGTATTCGGTAACCATTAACGTTCTCAAGCCGAATCAGCCGCCGGTGGCGCAGTTTACGACTAATAAAGACGAATACAAGATGGGTGAGCCAGTCACCATCACGAATATCAGTACCGACCCGGACGGCGATCAGCTTACGGAATCATGGTCCAATCGGGCGCTGGCTTTCTTTAATCCTGGTCCCGTCTCTATTCAACTGACAGTTACCGATACCCATGGTCTCAGCAGCACTTTCGAGAAGACGATCAATATTACCAACGAAGTGCTGTACAGCCAGGAGGACTTCAACAAACTCTTCGTGCCACTGGGGGATATTTATACGATCAACGGAAGCGAAATACCGAGTTGGAGCAAGATCGCCTATACTACGGGTTCCGAGCCCGTGACGCTGATCCGCAGCAACAGCCCCGAAACAGTATATTCTGAAGGTATTGTCTATCAGGAGACAGCGATGGGGGATACCCGGTTGATGGTTCACCATAAGAATTCGATGTCGACGAACATGAAGATGTACGTCATTGCAACGAACAACAACATTTATCCTGCTACCATTACAACGCAGCGTTCCGGTTTTGGCGGTCCGCTTGATATTCCTACGGCAACAGGCAAAAAGTCTATCGAAACGTATTTTCAATCCATCCAGTCAAGCAGTGCTTATAGCAATGTAACCTTGCAGCCTGGAGAAAGCAAAGCGGTTCTTACCACAATTAATAATGTGACGATGAAACCGGGCCAGATTATTTCACTCATGTCCGATGTATTCAGCGATTACCCGGTAAAATATTCCGTAATCATGATTGACGCTACCAAGGACCCGCTGCTTACATTGCCAACTCTTGGTTACCTGGATCGCGACGGTGTACATAACCGCGGGACATATTCGGATGCGAACCGCATTATCACGGTAACCGATCCGGTAGGCGCGACACCTTCGAGATTGGTGATCGGGGATAACAACAGCGACCCAAATCTTCCGGGAACGGACGCGCTTACGGGTACGGTAGCTTCCAACGCAGGCAACTTCGGCGTCGTCTACAAAATTACTCTGACCCGGGTCGCTCCCAATACGCTGATCACGCTCAATCCGCGCGGCGGGAAATATCAGGGACCGCTTCTGGTAAATGGCGGCATCATTCAGGCTCCAAATGCGGGCGCCGTTGACGCGCCGAACCAGAACAGCGTGCTGTACCGCACCGGTAATCTTGAGCAGACGGTAGAAATCATGTTCACCGCAGCTTCCGGAAGCAATTTGCCGGTTAATCTGCTGTTCATGCCGCTTCCGGCTCAGAAGGCACAATAACCAAAACGTCTGGGCATTATATAAATCTTCCCGGCAAAGCCCGTGTTAAAGCGGCTTGCCGGGAATTTTTTTGAAGAAAATCCCATAATCCGACGGTGAGCTGAGCTTCATTGACGGCGTCATATTTTTGGGGCATTATTAAAAGAGGGGTTATTTACCTTGAACCTTTACTTTTGGGAGATGAGCTTATGCTGTCGACAGAAGAAATACTAGAAGCCATGTCGGAGCAGGGACTGCGAATCACCGACCAGCGCAAGACGCTTGCCAAATTATTCGGCGAGAGTACGGGGTATTTGTCCGCCAAGGATGTATATAAACATATGGAACGCAAGTACAGCGGGCTCAGCTTTGATACGGTCTACCGCAACCTGCGGGTAATGGAAGAGATGGGCGTGCTGGAGCAGATCGTCTTTGAGGACGGCATTAAATTTAAAGCCAACTGCAGTCAGGACCATCACCACCATCATATGATATGTTTGCAGTGCCAGAAGACGTATCCCATTTCCTTCTGCCCGATGAATATGACAGATACGCCCGATCAATTTCGGGTTGTGAAGCATAAATTCGAAGTGTTCGGGTACTGTAGGGAATGTGAGGAGGCCGGCTTGGAGGATAAAGCGGCTCGCGGAGAAGAGGGGAAATAGTTATGGGAATCGGACGAACAGCGGTACAAGCACCAATCAAAGTTTACCGCAAGTTCATCTCTCCGCTAAAGCCGGCTACCTGCCGGTTTTATCCGACCTGCTCGGCGTATGCGCTCGAAGCGGTGGAAGTGCACGGTCCTCTTAAGGGCTCCTGGCTTGCCGCCAAGCGGATCGCCCGGTGCCATCCTTTTCATCCGGGTGGTCTTGATCCGGTTCCTCCGGTGCAAGAGAAGATTTCCAGCCAGGAAGCTGCACGCCCTACTTGACATTGGTGAGCTATATTGGTTATATTTTCAATAATAAATGTATTTCCGACGAATGGATGAGTACATCGGGACGCCAGTACAGAGAGCCGGGGCAGGTGCAAGCCGGTCTGGAACGTCAGATGGAAGATGGTCCGGGAGGAACCGCTCGCGAGCGATCTGAGGCTGCATCCAGCCTCCGCGTAAGCCTGCGGCGTGACCAGCGTTAATGGGCAGTTCCCACAGCGGGAACTGAATAAGTCCGTGCTCCGTGAGGGGCCGGGGAACTTTGGGTGGTAACGCGTGAGACAACTCTCGCCCCATATGGGGGCGGGAGTTTTTTTGCGGGCAAAAACATTTAAGAACAGGTGCGGCGCTCCACAGGTGCTTGAAATAAGAAAGCATCGTGTCATGGAACCGACCGGGTGCACCGGCAGTGCGGCTGCGGCTGCAAGAAAAGAAAGGATGACGGAAATGAGTCAGGAGAACACTTTTTATTTAACAACGCCAATCTATTACCCGAGTGATAAGCTGCATATCGGCCACGCGTATTCGACGGTTGCCGGCGATGCAATGGCGCGCTACAAGCGGCTCCGCGGGTATGAAGTCCGCTATTTGACGGGTACGGACGAGCACGGCCAGAAGATTGAACGGAAGGCTGAGGAAGCAGGCAAGACTCCTCAGCAGTTCGTGGACGATATCGTCGTCGGCATCAAAGATTTATGGCGCAAGCTTGACATCTCCAATGACGATTTCATTCGCACGACGGAAGAACGGCATAAAAAAGTCGTCCAGGACATTTTCGACCGGCTGCTCCAGCAGGGAGATATTTATAAAGGCGAGTATGAAGGCTGGTACAGCATTTCGGACGAAACTTTTTACACGGAGACGCAGCTTATGGATATCGTTCGCGATGCGGACGGCAAAATTATCGGCGGCAAAAGCCCGGACAGCGGACATCCCGTGGAACTGGTGAAGGAAGAAAGCTATTTCTTCAAAATGAGCAAATACGCGGATCGGCTGCTGCAGTATTACGAGGAGAACCCGGATTTTATCCAGCCGGAATCCCGCAAGAATGAAATGATCAACAACTTCATCAAGCCGGGCCTTGAAGACCTGGCGGTATCCCGCACTACGTTTGACTGGGGCGTTAAGGTCAAAGGCGACGAGAAGCATGTAGTCTATGTCTGGATCGATGCTCTGACCAATTATATTACCGCTCTCGGTTATGGCTCTGAAGACCGCAGTCTGTATGATAAATTCTGGCCTGCCGATGTTCATCTCATGAGTAAGGAAATCGTCAGATTTCATACGATCTACTGGCCGATTATTCTGATGGCGCTGGGCGAGCCGCTGCCGAAAAAAGTGTTCGCGCATGGCTGGCTGCTGATGAAGGAAGGCAAAATGTCCAAGTCGAAAGGCAATGTCGTGGACCCGGTAACGCTGATCGATCGTTACGGTCTCGACGCTCTCCGCTATTATCTGCTGCGTGAGGTTCCTTTCGGTTCTGACGGTACATTCACGCCCGAAAGCTTCGTGGACCGAGTCAACTACGACCTGGCCAACGACCTCGGGAACCTGCTGAACCGCACCGTTGCGATGATCGACAAATATTTCGGCGGCGAACTGCCTGCCTATGAAGGCCAGGTAACCGCTTTTGACGGCGAATTGGAATCGGCGGTTGCTCTTACCTACGCCAAAGTGGAAGAAGCAATGGAGAAAATGGAATTCTCGGTCGCGCTTGCCGCGATCGGAGCGCTCGTCAGCCGGACAAACAAATACATCGACGAGACGCAGCCGTGGGTTCTGGCCAAGGACGAGAGCAAAACCGGCGAACTGGCTTCCGTGATGAGACATCTGGCCGAAGGGCTGCGGACGGCTTCGATTCTGCTTCAACCGTTCCTGACTCAAGCGCCTGCAAAAATCTGGGAGCAGCTTGGCATAGCAAAGGGTGAGCTGACCACCTGGGACAGCGGTAAGACGTTCGGTCTTATCCCGGCCGGCACGAAGCTTGTGAAGGGATCGCCGATCTTCCCTCGGCTGGACGTAGAACAGGAGGTTGCCTACATCGCTTCCGTGATGGGAGGGGGCAAGAAGGCGGCTGAGGCGGGCGCGGAAACTGCAGCCGAAGCCGCTAGCGCGCAACTGGCAACAGCAGCAGCCGCCGATCCGGAAGAAGAGCACAAAGAAGAAATCGGTATCGACGATTTCGCCAAATCCGAGCTGCGTGTCGCGCAGGTGCTTGCCGCTGAGCCGGTGAAGAAGGCTGACAAGCTGTTGAAGCTGCAGCTCGATCTCGGCTATGAGCAGCGCCAGGTCGTGTCCGGCATCGCCAAGTTCTATACGCCGGAGGAACTTGTCGGACGCAAGGTGATCTGTATTGTGAACCTGAAGCCGGTGAAGCTGCGCGGCGAGCTGTCGCAGGGTATGATTTTGGCGGCTTCCAAGGGTGACCAGCTTACGATTGCGACGGTACCCGATTCGATGCCGAACGGCGCAATTGTAAAGTAGATTGAAGAAGCAAACGCTTGATTAAGAGTTTAATTACGAAAGCGGCTTGGTCATTAGACCGGGCTGCTTTTTTTCTACTAAAGATAGTAAAGAATAGTATAAATCGCTCTATTACCGTAAGAATAAATATTAGGCGATTGACTTATCGTAACGATTACGACTATAATCTAATAGTAAAGTTTACGATCAGGAGGAGAAACACACAAAATGTCATCTAAAGGAATCAAGGGACTGGCGCTTCCCCTTATACTGCTGGCGCTACTACTGTCCGGCTGCGGTCCGAAGAGCAGTGGTACAATCGTGGAAGACAAGGTGAACGTGGTTACCACTTTTTACCCTATTTATGAATTTGCGCAGGAAATCGGCGGGGAAGACGTAAATGCCATCAATCTGCTGCCGGTAGGCGTGGAGCCACATGACTGGACGCCGCGAAGTCAAGATATCGTGAATACCTCCAAAGCGCAGCTGTTCCTGTACAACGGTGCGGGCCTGGAGGGCTGGGTTCCGAATTTCCTGAAGGGTCTGGATAGCAGCAGTAAGGTGCAAGCGGTCGAAGTAAGCAAAGGCATCGATTATATTATGACAGATGATGAGGAAGACCATGATCACGGCGGGGAAAATGGGGAGGAAGCATCCGGCGACTCGCTCCATACCGATCCGCATACATGGGTCAGCCCGAAATCGGCCCTTCTGATGGCCCAAAATATTAAAAACAGCCTGGTACAGGTTGATCCCGCGCATAAGGACGGATACGAAGAGCGTTACGGTAAAGTAGCGGAGCGTTTAAAGGCGCTGGACGCTAAGTTCGAAACGGAGCTGGCAAAGGTCCCGAATAAAGAGATCGTGGTGTCCCATCAGGCGTTTGCCTATCTGTGCCGCGATTACGGCCTTACCCAGCACGCGATTATGGGCCTATCTCCGGATGCCGAGCCGCGTGGGCAGGATTTGGTGAAGCTGGCGGAACTGGTGAAAAAAGAGCGTATTCGTTATATCTTTTTCGAGGAGCTGGTTTCGGACAAATTGGCCAAGACGCTGGCCGCCGAAGCGGGCGTGTCCACTATGGTGCTTAATCCGGTGGAGGGGCTTACGGAGCAGGAGCAGCAAAACAATGACAATTATTTCACCCTCATGGAGAAAAATTTGCAAAATTTAATTCTGGCTTTAAAATAAGGGAGAAAGCCTACGTGAAAGGGGGGATTCCCATGCAACCGGTATCCCTGGACTGCCATCAGCATATGATTGATATACAGAACCTATCGTTTTCCTACGGGGAACAGAAGGTCATTTCAGATTTGGATTTCACTGTGAGAGAACGTGATTTTGTCGGCATTATCGGCTCGAATGGAGCCGGCAAGACCACACTGCTTAAAATGATCGTCGGCCTGCTTCCGGCAACCGAAGGCGAGATCCGCCTGTTCGGCCAACCGGTCCGTAAGTTCAAGGATTGGGAACGAATCGGTTATGTGCCGCAAAAAAATGCCTTCAATCCGCTGTTTCCGGCGACGGTACGGGAAGTAGTCATGTCCGGACTTTACAACAACAAAAATGTATTTCGCCGTATCTCCCGTGCCGAGCAGTGCAAGTGTGATGACGCAATGGAAGTTATGCGCATTCAGGGTATTCAGAACAAACGGGTCGGCATGCTGTCCGGCGGCCAGCAGCAGCGCGTCTTTTTGGCGCGGGCGCTGATTAACCATCCGGATCTGCTCATTCTGGACGAACCTACGGTCGGTATTGACATTGAGACGCAGGCTGCATTCTTCGATCTGATTACGCATATGCATGCCCATCATCATATGACATTCCTGATGGTTTCGCATGACATCGATATGATCGAAAACTATCTTGGCAAGGACCCTATGCAGTGTAACGGCAAAATCAATTTCTATTCCCGCCACTCGCATGAGCTTCAGAATTGCACTGCCAAAGACCTGCAGCATACGCTCATATAATAAAGATCGGCCATTGTACAACATAAGACGATCAGGTTATTAATATTGGAGGTATTAATCTTGATCTTTATATACGATCGGCCATTGTACAACATTAGCCGATCAAGCCTTTAATCTTTAAGCTTTTAATCTAGGTACGAAAAAAGTCAAGCGTGTCCCGCCTTTTGGGACGTAAGCGATCATGAGTCAAACAGACCCAGGGTGCGCCTCCCTGAACACCTTCGCCAAAAATTGCAGGTGTCCAGAGGGCGCAGCCCTTGGGGCCCTCCCCGGTGGGGAGGGTTTGGGAGGGGAAACTTCACTTTGGATATTTTGTTCAGCGATTTTTTTCAGCGGGCGCTCGCGGGCGGCCTGTTGATTGGTATTACGGCGCCGCTTATGGGCGTTTTTCTTGTGCTTAGAAGGCTGTCCATGATTGGGGACTCGCTGGCCCATGTCACGATCGCCGGGGTGGCGCTCGGATTTTTGACCGGCTTTTACCCGCTGGGGGCGGGACTGATCTTTGCCGTCGCAGCTTCTTTCGGGATAGAGAAGCTCCGTAAAGCCTACAAAAGCTACGCGGAACTATCGATCGCCGTTATTATGTCGGGCGGTGTGGCGCTGGCCTCATTATTTTTTACCTTGGGAAAAGGATATAACGCCGATGTCATCAGCTACCTGTTCGGAAGCATTTATACGCTTGACAATACCGATCTTCTGGTCGTCGGCATCGTAACCCTTGTGGTGGTAACCGTGATGTCGGTGTTTTTCAAGGAATTCTTTCTGCTCAGCTTCGAGGAGGACGCCGCCAGCGTCAGCGGACTGCCAGTTAAGATGCTTAATGTGCTGATCACGGTTCTGACGGCACTCGTCATCAGCACCGCGATCAAAATCGTCGGCTCTCTGCTCGTATCCGCGCTCCTGACTATTCCGGTGGCGATCAGCCTGCTGCTATCGCGCAGCTTTAGGATATCCGTTATTTTATCGGTTGTTATAGCGGAAATCGCCGTTGTCATCGGGCTGGTCATCGCAGGGATCTGGAATCTGGCGCCGGGCGCAACGATTGTTCTGCTGCTGATTGCCCTCCTCGCGCTGACACTGGCTGGTAAAAAGGGAATTCGCCTGTAGAATCTGCCGGGAAGGATGGGAATGCAGCAGCAAAAACCGGAAGCCCGAGGGCTCCCGGCAAAGTGACTGAAGGAGAGATGCCGCTGTGTCCAACATTAACGCGGGAATCGCTTTGGCCGCCGGACTGGCTTCATTCATTTCCCCCTGCTGTCTGCCGCTGTATCCTTCTTATTTATCATACATAACCGGGCTGTCGGTGCAGCAGCTAAGAACGGGAGAACAGAGAAGGGAAGCTCGTCTTCGCACACTCAGCCATACACTGGCGTTTATTCTGGGGTTTTCGGCCGTTTTTTATACGCTAGGCTTCGGCGCCGGAGTATTTGGGCAGTTTTTCATCGAACAGCGCGAGCTGATCCGCCAATTGTCTGCCATCCTGATCATTGTGATGGGACTGTTTCTACTGGGCATTTTTCAGCCCCGCTTCCTTATGCGCGAGCGTAAGCTGGAATTCAGCCGGAGACCGACGGGGTATATCGGCTCCTTCATTTTCGGCATCGGCTTCTCCGCCGGCTGGTCGCCCTGCATCGGTCCGATCCTGACGGCGATTATCGCCCTGTCGGCGAGCGAACCGGGAACCTGGCTGAAGCTGATTACGGCGTACAGCATCGGGTTCGCGCTGCCTTTTTTCGTGCTGGCCTTTTTCGTTGGGGGGGCGAGGCGGCTGCTGAAGTATTCGGGTCCCCTGATGAAAATCGGCGGAGCGCTGATGGTCTTGATGGGCATCCTGCTGTTTACGGATCAGATGTTCCGCATTACCATTTGGCTGCAGGGTATTACTCCAGGTTGGCTTAAGTTCTAGGGAAGCTTAAGTAAAATAATCGATCCGGCCTGCCGGAAAATGCTCAAAAATACGCTCTGTGATAAATTCGCGCAGGGCGTTTTGCTGTTCGTCGGGATAGACGTATTTATTTTGCCCCCAGCGGCCCCATTTCTTTTTGCGTTTCTCTATATCCATCTCGAGCTTGGTCTTTGGATAGCGCTTCTCAATGACTGCTTTGGCTGTCTTGGTGAACCGGTGCTGGATCATTTCGAAGGTCAGGTCTTTCCCAGCTTCGGGAGGGAGCGCCTGCGCGAGCTTCGCCAGCAGTTCGGCATAACCTTCCTGCCAGCCGTCATACCAGATGATCGGCGCGATGATGAATCCCAGCGGATAACCCGCGCGGGCCACTTGTCCGGCAGCCTCTATCCGTTCCTCGAAACGCGCGGTGGCCGGCTCAAAATTACGGATGACATAGCCCGCGTTGACGCTAAACCGGATGCGGGTATGATGGTTATGCGCGATGCCCAGCAGCGGCTGAACATGCTGGAATTTGGTTACAAAGCGCAGCCTGCCCAGCGGCTCCTCAGCCATGAATGCAATAAGTTCCGCAAGCGAGCCGGTAATATGTTCAACCGCAAGCGGGTCCGAGGTACAGGCTGCCTCAAAGGTCGTAATTTCGGGCGCGCGCTCCTCAATATAACGTTTGGCCGCAGCTATGATGTCCCCGGTGTTGACATAAATACGAATATACGGCTTGGCTCCAAGCGTTGTTTGCAAATAACAATAATGGCAATGTCCCATGCAGCCGGTGGCGATGGGAATGGCATAGTCCGCGGAAGGCTTGGATTGATCGAATTTAAGGGTCTTGCGCACGCCGACGACAAGAGTCCGCTTGGCGATTTTGTACTGCTCCAGTTCGCCTTCACCGGGAAGATTGGTAATCCGATTGTGCGAAGTGGTCATACGATAAGGTATACCATGATCCCGCACCCATTCCATGATCTGCTCTCCCTTTGGGTAAGAAAGCGCGTCTGGCTCGAAATATACCAGTTCCGGAATAAACAGGCTCGTCGGTTTCCTTGGCGTTTGGGCGGCTCTACGCTCTGGCGTCAGCACAGTCATGAACTCACACACACTCCTTTTCAAAAAGGGATATGCTTATTTTGCCGAATCCGATTGTCCAAAAATCCTGGCAATACTGTGCAGACTGGGCGCAGCTCATGTGTGCTTTCGACTTGCCAAGCTTGGGGAGAAACATGTATCATTGTTAGAACAAGGTTTGGTCTTCGGGCCATGGTCAATATAGAAAAGAGGTAATTGCATGCCAACACCCAGCATGGAGGATTATTTGGAGCGCATATACAAGCTGATTGATGAAAAAGGATATGCGCGGGTATCGGATATTGCCGAGGGTCTGGAAGTACATCCCTCTTCCGTTACCAAAATGATCCAAAAACTGGATAAGGACGAATATCTCATCTATGAGAAATATCGTGGGCTCGTCCTGACCACTAAAGGAAAAAAAGTAGGGAAACGTCTGGTGGACCGCCACAAGCTGCTGGAAGA
The DNA here is from genome assembly GCF_018966525.1 of Paenibacillus sophorae. NCBI lineage: Bacteria > Bacillati > Bacillota > Bacilli > Caryophanales > Paenibacillaceae > Paenibacillus > Paenibacillus sophorae. Next base: position 4,770,810 of record NZ_CP076607.1, on the reverse strand, counting down.
GTTTCTCACGATAATTGGCGTCCAGGAGCAGAATATTTACCGGGATGTCGAGGGAATTGAGCATCATTTAAGCTGGGATTCCATTACATGCATTGAGTCGCTCGTGGAATTTTTCCGCCGCGATGAGAGCAGAATTCAGCTGTTAGATCAGATTCATCAGGAATTATACAGCGAATCTTGAGCACAAACCGGAAACGGATATTGTCCTTAAATGGGACGGTAGATCCGTTTCTTTTGTTTTTTCCGCAACCTTTTCCATTTTTCCTCGTCCAAATTTGTAGCATGTTACATAACCGGAGGTTTGGGGAGGAATTATGAAACTGAAGAATTGGGTCATCGGAATGCTGCTTGTCGTTCTCTGTGTACCGCTGCTGTCTTCCGGCGCCGCCCGCGCGGCATCGATGGTCATTACGTTGGAGCTTGACGGAATGACGCTTGCCAGCGACGTGCCTCCGTATATTACTTCTAAGAATGTTACAATGGTCCCGCTTGGGGTGATCAGCAAAGGTCTTGGCGCGCAGGTGGGGTGGAATCAGAGCAGCAAGACCGTTACGATCGTCAAGGACGACAATGAGCTAAAGCTCACGGGGGGTAAAAAAACGGCAGTGGTCAACGGATCCTCCGTTGCTTTGGATAATTCGGTCGTGATCAGGCAGGGGCGGATTATGGTGCCGATTCGGTTCGTAGCGGAGAATCTCGGACTTCAGGTTATATGGAATAAAGCCGCAAAGCAGATTTCGCTATATACAGGCGCTGAGCCGCCGCAAGCCAGCGATCCGGTAAATCCACAGGCACCATCCGTACCGGCCGTACCCATACCCGTTGTTCCGAAGCCAACCGTTCCGAGTATTCCCGGCGCAGTCTCCAAAGAGATGAAAGGGGTTTGGATATCCAGCATATTCAATCTGGACTGGCCCTCTGCGTCTTCGATAGGGAAGATCGATCAGCAGAAAAAAGAGTTCAACAGCCTGCTCGACAAGCTGAAGGCGATCGGCTTCAATGCCGTATTCGTGCAGGTGCGACCAAGCGGTGACAGCCTGTACCCGTCTACGCTTGTTCCCTGGTCCAAGGTGCTGACCGGCACCCAGGGCAAAGACCCGGGCTATGATCCGCTCCATTTTATGATCGACGCGGCGCATGAACGGGGGATGCAGTTTCATGCCTGGTTTAATCCGTTCCGGGCGGCGACGGACGCTTCTACGGCCTCGCTTGCCGCCAATCATGTCGCCAAGGTGCATCCGGAGTGGATTGTTAAGGCGGACGGGAAGCTGTACATTAACCCGGGAATCCCGGAGGCGCGTCAGAGCATCATCGATACGGTACTTGAAGTTGTGAGAGGCTATTCTATCGACGGCGTTCATCTGGACGATTATTTCTACCCGTCTCCCTCTTTTGATGATGACAGCACATTCAATACCTACAACACCAATAATATCGCAAGTAAAGCCGATTGGCGGCGTGATAATATCAACGACTTCGTCCGTGAGCTAGGGGTTCAGATCCATAGGCTCAAGCCCGAAGTATCGTACGGAATCAGCCCCTTCGGCGTCTGGCGCAATATTAAGATGGACAGCACCGGTTCGGATACGACGGCAGGCGTGTCCGCATATGACGATATTTACGCCGACGTCCGGACTTGGATCAAGCAGGGCTGGATCGATTATGTCGCTCCGCAAATTTATTGGAGTCTTTCCTATGACACAGCCAGATACGACAAGCTGGTGGAATGGTGGGTGAACGAGGTTCGGAATACGGGCGTGAAGCTGTATATCGGCCAGGCGGCCTACAAGGTGGGTGCCGCAAACCAAAGTGCGGAATGGCAGAGCGGCGAACAGATTATCAACCAACTGAAATTCAACGATAAATACGCCGAAGTGCAGGGCAGCATCATGTTCCGGGCAAATGATATTGTGGTTCGCAATCCATCGGACTTAAGCAGTTTGCTGACCTTTTATTTTAAGTCCTGATCCGGCTTCCCAGGCATTAAATATCCCCCGTGCTCATAGATAAGCAGTATAAGTCTATGGGAACGGGGGATTGCCGTTTATGGAAATCAATGCGGTGTTTGAAGGAGGGGGCGTAAAGGGCATTTCGCTTGCGGGAGCGGTTCAGGCATCAGAGGACGCGGGTGTTACGTTTGGCAGGGTAGCAGGCACCTCCTCAGGCTCCATCGTCGCCGCGCTGCTTGCAGCCGGGTACAGCGGGGAGGAAATGAGCAGAATTATTCAGGGCACCTCATTCCGATCTTTTTTGAAACGGTCTCCCGTCTTCAATACAAAGCTGATCGGCCCGGCCCTGCGGGTCATGCTGAAAAAGGGGCTTTACTCGGGAGAGGCGCTGGAATCATGGATTCGCGGCATTTTACAGCAGAAGGGAATTGTTTCGTTTCGTGATCTTCCTCCGGGCAAGCTGTCGATCATCGCTTCCGACATTACTGATGGCCGGCTTGTTGTTCTGCCTGAGGGACTTGAGGAGTATGGGATCAACCCCGATTATTTTGAGGTGGCCAAGGCGGTGCGCATGAGCTGCAGCATTCCATATTTCTTCGATCCCGTGATGCTGCGCAGGAGCGGAAAAGCGGCGGAGGGAAAGTCTTTTACCGAACAGTTTGCCTACATGGTGGACGGAGGATTGCTGAGCAATTTTCCGATGTGGCTGTTTGAGGAAAAAGAACCCGGCGGGCAGGGGGCGGTAAAGGTTCCGGTTGTCGGCTATCAGATGGTCGGACGCACAGCACCCCAGGCCCATCGGATCACAGGGCCGTTCAGTATGCTTCAGGCACTGGTCGGAACGATGCTGTCGGCGCATGATGAGCGCTATATCGAGCAGGAAAAGATCGTCCGCACCGTCAAAATTCCCACACTCGGCATCGGTACGGTCCAATTTGAGCTGACTCCTGAAGAGAGTACCGCGCTTTACAATTCCGGATACCATGCGGGAAAGGAGTTTTTCCGGAAGTGGCGGCCGGGCTGGCTTGAGAAGCGGCTGATTGTTAATAAAAAAGCGTCCTCGCATTCTTGATGAATGCGAGGACGCCGAGTAAAGTGCCTAAATCAGTGATATTTGGGCAATTGTTCGTCTTCGTTCTTCCCTTTGCTGCCTTCAATGACCCGAAATGGATAGGTTTTGCGTTTGCCGGCGGGCGGCTGGCTCTTTCGCATGCCTGCGACCTTCGCCAATGTCTTCTGCGAAGGCTTTACCTTGATTTTGGGCTGTCTGCGGCTGCCGCTTCCGGCAAACCGGCGGGGCGGAAACTTATAGAGCAGAAACAAGACAAGGAACAGAACGACGGGAACGACAAAGCCTTTCAGCGAATTAAGGCCACTTGTTGCCAAACCCGATACGAGACCGAAAACCGCTAGCAGTACTGCGCTCCAAAAAATCAAAGCATGCCGTTTCATAGGCCACTCATCCTTTCGCAGGGTCCAATATGCCTCCGGTTACACTTGATTGTTGAAATCCTTTTGCTTCTATTGCCGCATCCAATTCACGCATGCGGTTGAAGGACGCGATCGATACTTCCACCTGATCGTCCTTCGGTTCTTTCGTTGTAAGCAGCTGCAGCCATAGTCCGGGGTAGCCGAGATAGCGCAGCCCTGGAAGTTCGCGTACGGCGTTGGTGCCCTTCAGCACTTCAAAGGAAACACCGATTACGAGTGGCAGCAGGATAAGCCGCTGTACGATCCTCTCCACCAGGTCATGCCAAGGCACAACGGAGTAAATAATAACGCCGAGCACAATCGTCAGCATCATGAAGCTGCTGCCGCAGCGGTAATGCAGGCGGCTGTACTTCTGTACGTTCTCTACCGTCAATTCGTCGCCGGCTTCGAACGCGCTGATGACCTTATGCTCTGCGCCGTGATACTGGAACAATCTTTTAACCACAGGGGTCTGGGAGATGATCCACAGGTAAACAAGCAGCAGGATCAGCTTAATGGCCCCTTCAATGAGGTTGTGCAGAACGTAGTTCTTGAATGCATTGCCGAACAAAAAATGTTCTACAAATACGGGAACGAGGGTGAAAATAATTTTGCCGATAATGAAGGACAAAATGCCCATGACGGCTACGCCCAGCATCATACCAAGACTCCAGCCCTCTTCTTTCTCCTTATGTTTCTTCTGCTTGGCGAGTTCCTCCGTCTCCGTCTCGTCTTCCGCATAAGCCTCGGCGGAATAATTCAAATGCTTGGAGCCTTTGGCGCTGGCATCTATAATACTGACAAGGCCGCGGAGCAGCGGAATCTTGCGCAGTTTCACAACCCAGCTCTTCTCGCTTCTCGGCACCTCCAAAAAAGTAATTTCCTGATTCTTCCGTCGTACGGCTGTCACATTGACATGCTTGCCGCCGAACATAACGCCTTCGATGACGGCCTGACCGCCGTAACTCGGAGTTTCCTGAGACAACCAATTCACCTTCCCGTAAAAATGTAGTGTGCTGCTGTTCTATATTCTTCATTGTAACTAATTTTTGTTAACATTTCTACTTGGAACGATCTTTCCTGCGCATACTAGTCTGTAAGCAGGATCAGCGGCCAATTGTGAGGCCTATATCTATAGTAGAAAGAGGAGAGTGCGTCTAAATGGGCAATGCAGCGAGTCAGCAGCGGCAGAAGACGAATCCGCTGTTTTTTGCGATTGAGACGGGTTTTTTTGCAGGCCTCATCTGGGGCGGATTGCATTGGATATTCTATGTGCTTCAATTTACGAAGGTAATTCCGGGCTTTCTGGGCGAGCCGATCTTTCAACATAAATTCCTGGTGACGGTTGCCGGGCAGCTGGCAGGGTATCTTCTGTTCATCGGCTTCTCGGTTCTTTGTTCTATCTTGTATGTTCTGGTTTTCCGCAAAATTAAAGGGCCTTGGGCTGGTATGATCTATGGAATCGTATGGTGGTCAGTGCTAATTCTGGCCTGCTCATGGCTTTTCCTGATGCAGCGGCCTTTTCGGCTTCCCTGGGATTCGTTAATCAGTGAATTTTGCCTGTTCCTGCTATGGGGACTGTTCATTGGCTATACGGCCGCGACCGAATACACGGATGAGCGCAAGAGGGACAGCAGTACGGGAATGGCCTGACGATCAAAAAAACTTCTCAGTTGGCATGGCCCTATGTTACAATACAATGTGGCTATTTTCGAGAGGAGAATGATCATGGGCAACAACCGGGTCTCCAAACTGCGGAAGGTAGTGCAGGATCGCGGTCTGGATGCGATGTTAATCACAAGCGGCATCAATCGCCGCTATTTGAGCGGATTTACCGGTTCATCCGGCTATGTGCTGATTACGGTCGACGAGAGCTATTTGCTGACCGATTTCCGCTACATGACCCAGGCTTCGGAACAGACGAAGGGGCTTAAGGTGGTGCAGCACGGACCAAAGTTTATTGACACGGTCCGCGAGCTGCTGCCGAAGGGCGGGCAGGCCCGCCTTGGCTTCGAGCAGGACGACGTTTCTTACGGCGCCTATACGTCATACGCGGAAGCGCTGAAGCCGGCCGAGCTCGTTCCGGTATCTCAAGCAGTGGAGAAGCTTCGCATGTTTAAGGATGAAGATGAGCTTGCCGTGATGAGAAAAGCGGCGGATCTTGCGGACGATACGTTCCGGCACATTTTGAATATGATCAAGCCGGGCATGACCGAGCGGGACGTCGATCTGGAAATGGAATTCTATATGCGAAGCCATGGGGCGACCGCATCGTCCTTCGATACGATTGTAGCTTCCGGAGAACGCTCCTCCATGCCGCATGGCGTTGCGAGTCAGAAGGTCATTCAGAACAATGAGTTCGTGACGTTCGACTTTGGCGCGCTGCTGGACGGCTACTGCTCCGATATCACGCGGACGATCGCGCTGGGCAGCCCTGACCCTAAACTTAAAGAAATTTACGACATCGTGCTGGAGGCTCAGCTGTACGCGCTGGAGCATATTAAGCCGGGCATGACCGGCAGGGAATGCGACGCTTTGTCACGGGATATTATTACCCGCTACGGTTACGGAGAGCAGTTCGGGCATAGTCTTGGCCACGGCCTTGGCATGGAAGTTCATGAGTGGCCGCGCTTGTCGAAGCTTAGCGACGATGTGCTTCAGCCGGGCATGGTTGTAACCGTCGAGCCGGGCATTTATGTGCCGGGACTCGGAGGCGTCCGCATCGAGGATGATGTAGTCGTAACGGAGACAGGCGTCGAGAGATTGACCCATTCGTCCAAGGACTACACCGTTCTCTAAATTTCGGTTAAACCGCCCTGCTAGGTTACGGCCGAAATAGTTTAATTGTTCTCATAAGGACAAGTTATTATCGAATTCAGGAGGGGTTTATTAGTGATTTCCGTAAACGATTTTAAAACAGGTCTGACCGTTGAGGTGGACGGCGACATCTTTACCGTGCTGGACTTCCAGCATGTTAAACCGGGTAAGGGCGCGGCGTTCGTCCGTTCCAAGCTGAAGAACCTGCGCAACGGCAACACCGTTGAACGTACTTTCCGTGCGGGCGAGACGATCGGCCGCGCCGTCATCGAGAACCGCGCCGTTCAATATCTGTATGCCAGCGGCTCCGAGCATGTGTTCATGGACAACCAAACCTATGATCAGTTCAGTCTTGAAGCCAGCCAGCTTGAATGGGAACTGAATTTCCTCAAGGAGAACATGACGGTTAACATCGTCAGCTACCAAGGTGAGCTTCTCGGCATCAATTTGCCGACCAGCGTTGACCTCAAGGTCGTTGAAACAGAGCCAAGCGTTAAGGGAAATACCGCTCAAGGCGCGACCAAGTTTGCCAAGCTGGAGACCGGCCTGTCCGTTCAGGTTCCGCTCTTCATTAACGAGGATGACGTTCTCCTGATCGATACACGCGAAGGCAAGTATATTTCCCGCGCGTAAGCCCGCTTCGTTTTGTTACCGCACGATACCGGCCTCCCCGCATGGATGCGGGGAGGTTTTGGCGTTCACGAGCCTTAAGATATGTCGCTATTTTTTGCAAAATAATTAACGCATCCGGTCACTTTCGTATTATACTGTGTAAAAGCGGGAAACCGAATGTATTAACTGCTACATAGAATTTGAATTAGGGAGTGAATGAGGCTTTGTCACTTTATGTCATGAAATTCGGAGGCAGCTCCGTAGGCGATACCGAGCGCATGAAGCGGGTTGCCAAACGCATCGCAGACAAGCAGGATGAGGGCCATCGCTGTGTCGTGGTCGTCTCCGCCATGGGGGACACGACCGACGATCTGATCGATCAGGCCAAGCTGCTCAGCAGCGAGCTGCCTGCGCGCGAGATGGACATGCTGATGACGACAGGGGAGCAGATCTCCATTGCGCTGCTGTCCATCGCCCTTAGCGGCATTGGACGGGACGCTGTGTCCTATACCGGCTGGCAGGCCGGCTTCCGCACGGATGAGACGCACGGACGGGCGCGGATTAACGAGATTGTGCCCCGTCGGGTGCTGGAAGCGCTGGAGAAAGACAAGATTGTGATCGTTGCCGGTTTTCAAGGGATGACGATTGACGGCGAGATTACGACGCTCGGACGCGGCGGCTCCGATACGACGGCGGTTGCGCTGGCTGCGGCGATCAAGGCGGATGTGTGCGAGATTTATACCGACGTTGATGGCGTATATTCCACGGACCCGCGCATCGTGAAGAACGCGCGCAAGCTTAAGGAAATCTCATATGACGAAATGCTGGAGCTCGCCAATCTGGGCGCCGCCGTGCTGCATCCGCGCGCGGTGGAATACGCAAAGCGTTACCAGGTGAAGCTGGTTGTGCGGTCGAGCTTTAATTATAATGAAGGCACTGTGGTGAAGGAGGAAGCAAGCATGGAGCAGGGAGTGGCGGTAAGCGGCATCGCTTACGACAAAAATGTGGCTCGGATCAGCATTTCGGGAGTGGCCGACGTTCCCGGCGTACTGGCCCGGGTGTTCGGAAAGCTGGCCGATGAAGGCATCAACGTGGACATCATCGTACAGAGCGGCGTTCTGAACGGGGAAGCGGACTTCTCCTTCACCGTCTCGCTAGACGAAATGGAAAAGGCCAAGGAGGTTATTCGGCAAATCAGACATGAATTGCCATACCGCGAGGTAACATCCGAAGATAATCTGGTCAAGATCTCCATCGTCGGTGCAGGTATGGTCAGCCATCCCGGTGTAGCGGCGCAGATGTTCGACGTAATTTCAAGTCTTGGAATCAGCATCAAGATGGTCAGCACCTCCGAGATCAAGGTATCTTGCGTTGTGGAATCCGGCAAGCTGAAGGAGATTATCCAGGCGCTTCATACGGCCTATGGGCTGGATACCGACCAGCAGGTATTTGTAGGTGGTCCGCAGGATCGCCGGTAGTCTACCATCAAAGCTTGATAAAGGCTTGATGCGGAATAATCCTCAGATTTCTATACAGCAAGCAATAACAAGGGACTGCCCCGCGAGCCAAGGCTTTCGGAGCAGTCCCTTGTTTGCTTCCCCTTACCGCTGAGTATTTCTCATATCGACTGAACAAGGCCCAGCGCTTCGGCTTGGCAAGCCGGGTAATGGAAGCTGCCTTTATGCCAGCCGTTTGAACCTCCCCAGAATTTCCACTGTCTCCAGCACATTGACGAATGCGGTTGGATCGACCGCAACAACCACCTTGCGAAGCTCCGCAAGCTCGTACCGCGTGGTGACCGTCATCAGCATCGTGTTGCCTTCATGGCTGTATCCCCCTTCCGCATTGACGACGGTCACGCCATGCGGAAGCCGGTTCAGCTGCGTGACCATCTCATCCTTTCGCTTCGTAACGATGAAGCAGGTCAGTTTGACATGCCGGATATGAATGATGTCAACCACCTTGCTCTTCACAAAGGTACACAGCATGGCGTACAGCGCCGAATCCCAGCTTTTCATAAAGCCAAGGGTCAATATGATCACCCCGTCCATAATGAACAGCACCGTTCCCATCGGCACATCCCGCTTGCGCGTGATGATGGAGCCCAGAATATCGAACCCTCCGGACGATCCGCCCGCACGTAAAGAGAAACCGACGCCTCCCGCAATAATAACCCCGCCGAAGATGCTGGCGAGAATCGGATCTTTGGTCACCTGCACCTGGGGAATAATCGTCAGAAACCAGGTCGTGCTGGCGACACAGAGCATGCTGAGGCAGATGTATTTTTTCCCTACGGCAACGAAGCCCCAGAGCAGAATCGGCAGATTGATGCCGAAATAGATGAGCGAAATATACTTGGGATTGGTCAAGTAACCGATGACGGACGCCGTTCCTGCCACTCCTCCACTGAGGAGCTGATGCGGGATTAGGAACAGCTTGAGACCGGCGGCGACCAGCAGGGCGGAAAGAACGACAATCGCTGCTTCTCTGGCCGTTTTGGTAAGACTCTCAAAAGTGTTGGCTACTGCTTGATGACGCATGTGCATGGAAGTATTCCTTTCTTTATCATGACTTGGTTATCATGTTTGCTAAAAAATATTTTATCATACTGATGAGATTTTTCTATCACTTTTTTCACTATGGCTTCTTTTCATATATAGTGGATTCCCGCACCCTTTTTTATGCCGGTTTCTTGTTGTCTAAAGCGGGACAATCCCGCATATCTATGGATATAACAGCCGGAACCGGCGGCTTTCGGAAGACACGCCGAAATTTCGGGCAGAGGGGGCTATAACAAAGGTGGACAAGTATGTAAGCTGGATGGCTATTCTACGGATGCTGTCGGGCAGCGTGGAAATCACTGCTGCGCTGATCATGCTGCGATTGAACCAGGTGGATAAGGCGCTTGCGGTTAATTCGGGGCTCGCGCTGGTCGGCCCGACCGTGCTGATTCTGACGACGGCCATCGGACTAACGGGCATGGCGCAGGATCTCTCTCCCAGCAAGCTGGCCTGGGTGGGTATAGGCGTGGCGTGTCTCTTAATCGGCATTTTGAAAAAATGATAGATTGGTAGTCATATTGCGAACGTACAAGCATAGATATGGAATAAAGCATTCCATAGAGGACAACTTGGGGGTACGGCTTATGGCCAACGAATGGCTTCAATTATTTCCGGAAAAAGTGAAAGCCGCGCTTTCCCGGCTCCCGCTTATGCTGCTGGAGACGGTGGAAGAAATCCGCATCAGGGAAGGACGTCCGCTGGAAATCAATTATGCAGGCAAATACCATTTTGTAGACGCTGCCGGGCGGCTGACCCTGGAACCGGAGGAGGCATACACACCGGACCGCGAAGACAGCCACCGGATGCTTGATCTGATCAGCAACCACTCACTGTATACGATGGAAGAAGAGCTCCGCAAGGGATTCATCACCATCCCGGGCGGACACCGCATCGGACTCGCCGGGCGGGCGGTTCTGAGCGGCGGCAGCGTAGGCCATCTGCGGGACATCGGCGGATACAACGTCCGGATCGCAAGAGAGATTCCCGGAGTCGCCGACCGGCTTCTGCCGCATCTCTTGGACTGGAGCCGCCAGCGGGTCATGCACACGTTGATTCTGTCCCCGCCCCAGCACGGGAAGACAACGCTGCTCCGTGATCTCGCCCGGCAGATTTCCGCCGGGAGCAAGGGTGGGAGGGAAGGGCGCAGGCCCGGTCTCAAGGTAGGCATCGTGGACGAGCGTTCCGAGATCGCCGGAAGCCGAAGGGGGCTTCCCGCCTTCGACATCGGCCCGCGCACGGATGTGCTGGACGGCTGTCCCAAAGCCGAGGGCATGATGATGATGATTCGCTCCCTCTCGCCGGATGTGCTGATTGCGGACGAAATCGGCCGGCCTGAGGATGCCGAGGCGGTAACCGAGGCGCTGCACGCCGGAATTACGGTTCTGGCGGCCGCGCACGGCCGGGAAGTGTCCGAACTGGCTCTAAGGCCCGGTCTGGGCAGGCTTATCGAGCTGGGGATGTTCGAAAGGTATGTCATCCTCCGCCGGTCGGCGGGAGAACTCTCCTTCCGCGTGCTGGACGGCCGCAAACGCTCGCTCCCGGTATACCCCGGACAAGACAAAGGAGGCGAAGCCCATGCTTAAGCTTCTCGGCGCCGCGATGATCCTGCTCGCGGCTACGCTGGCGGGCTTCAGGCGGGCCGGCCAGTACGCAGACCGGCCCCGGCACATCCGCGGTCTTATCGCCGCGCTTCAGCGCCTGGAGACCGAGATCATGTACGGTTATACGCCGCTGCCGGAAGCGATGAAGCGGATCGCCGTCCAGTCGAGGGAGCCGCTGCGGGGTTTCTTCGCCGCAGCCGCCGATAGAATGTGCGCGCCGTGTAACGAGAGCGCGCAAGAAGCGGTGGGCCGGGCGATGGAAACGCACTGGAAGGCGACCGCGATGAAAGCGCCGGAGCAGGAAATTCTCCGGCAGCTCAGCTGCACCCTGGGCACCAGCGACCGAAGCAATCAAGCGAATCATATTGCGCTGGCGCTGCAGCAGCTGAAGCAGGAGGAGATTTCGGCCCGCGAGGACCAGGCCAAGTACGAAAAAGTGAGTAAAAGCCTGGGACTGCTGCTGGGGGCGCTCATCGTCATTTTGATCTTTTAGCGAGGTGCCAGGAATGAATATTGAAGTCAACGCGATCTTTCAAATTGCCGGCATCGGCATCATTATCGCCATGATTCATACCGTGCTCAAGCAGATGGGCAAAGAGGACATTGCCCACTGGGTGACTGTCATCGGCTTTGTCGTCGTGCTGTTCATGGTCATCCGGATGCTGGATGGACTGCTGCAGGAAATTAAGACGATCTTTCTTTTTCAATAGGCCGCGCTATGGAAATCATTCAAATCGTAGGAATCGGGCTGATGTCAACCGTTCTCATTCTTGTGCTGAAAGAACAAAAGCCGATGTTTGCTTTCTTGCTGGCCGCTGCTACGGGCATACTCATCTTCCTGTTTCTGATCGGCAAAATCGGCGGCGTCATATCCACGCTTCAGCGGCTTGCGGAGTCTTCGGGTATGGAGACCGTATATCTGAAGACGGTGTTTAAAATCATCGGCATCTCTTATATCGCAGAGTTTGGCGCCCAGATCGTACGCGACGCGGGCCAGGAATCTATCGCTTCCAAAATCGAACTGGCTGGCAAGGTGCTGATTATGACGCTGGCTGTGCCGATCATCGGCATTATTATTGAGACGGTTATGAAGCTGCTGCCGGCGTAAAGCGCGCCTAAAGGTCTGGCTCATCCGAAGACGAAAGGAGCAATGGCAATGGAAAAGCGCGGCATATTCCGTCCTCCCAAACTTGGTGCCGCGCTGCTGCTGCTCTGTCTCGTGTTCATCGGATGTAGCCGGGCCGCTGCCGCATCGCCTGCGGACAAGGCCGGAATGACCGCAGGCCAATTCGGGAATAACCCGGGCCAAACGGAGGCTTATACGGACCCAGCCGGCAATAGTCCGGTCGAATCCGGGAATTCAGCCGATCGAGCCGGAACAACGGCGGAGCCGGCCGGGACTTCTGCGGCGTCAAGCGGGGCGCAAACCGGCCAGACCGGAACGCCAATAGACCAGTGGGTAAAGAGCCAGGTGGACGAACTGCCCAAAGACGAGGTCGAGAGGTACTGGGATCAGCTGATGAAGGATTACGGCGGTTTTTTTCCGGATGGGGCCACTCCTTCGCTCATGGATATGCTGCTGCCGGGCGGGAAAGGGCTCAGCCTGCAAAATGTGCTGTCGGGACTCTTCTCTTACATGTGGCATGAAGTGCTCTACAACGGCAAGCTGCTCGTTACGATTGTTATGATCAGCGTGCTGAGCATGATTCTGGAGACGCTGCAGACGGCGTTTGAGCGCAAGACGGTCAGCAAGGTAGCCTACACTCTATGCTTCATGGTGGTGCTGGTCATCGCAGTCAACAGCTTTAATATAGCCATCGGCTATGCCAAGGACGCCATCGACCGGATGATCGACTTCATGATGGCGATGATTCCACTTCTGTTCGCTCTGCTTGCTTCCATGGGCAACATCGTAACCGTCTCGGTGACTCATCCCCTGATCGTATTTATGATCCATACGGTCAGCACTCTGATCCATACCATGGTCTTTCCGCTGTTGTTCTTCTCGGCGGTTCTGCATCTGGTCAGCTCCATATCGGACAAATATAAGCTAACCCACCTTGCGAATTTACTGCGTAACATCGGCATGGGGGTTCTTGGGGTTCTGCTGACCGTCTTTCTGGGCGTCATCTCCGTCAGGGGTATTACGAGCTCGGTTACGGACGGGGTAACGTTAAAGGCGGCAAAGTACATTACCGGCAATTTCGTACCCGTTATAGGCAAAATGTTCGCGGACGCCACCGATACCGTCATATCCGCCTCACTGCTGGTGAAGAATGCAATCGGGCTGTCGGGCGTAATCATCATCCTGTTCCTATGTGCGTTTCCGGCGATCAAAATCCTTGTGCTGGCTATCATTTACAATGTAGCCGGAGCCGTGATGCAGCCGCTCGGCGACACGCCGATCGTATCCTGCCTGCAGACGATCGGAAAGAGCATGATCTATGTGTTCGCTGCCCTGGCCGCCGTGTCGCTCATGTTCTTTCTAGCGGTTACCATCATGCTGACGGCAGGAAATGTTACGGTCATGATGAGATGACGCTATACAAGGGAGGTGAATCATGAGCTGGCTTGGAGGATGGCTGCGGGAGATCATATTAATTGTGCTGCTGGCTACGTTCGTTGAACTTCTGCTTCCGAGCAAGTCGATGGAGCGCTATGCCAGGCTTGTGCTCAGCCTGCTGATTCTGCTGACGCTGCTCAGCCCCATCGTCTCGCTGCTGAAAGGCAATGCTGCGTCCGAGCTCAGCCTGGCCTTTAGCCGAGCGGATGGCGGGACGTCCGGGCAGAGCGGGGCGGCAGATGCAGAGCTTCAAAAAATTTTGGCCGACGGGCGAAAGCTCGCCGCGGGCGGCAGGGACCAAAGCTTAAAGCTGGCCGCGCAGCAAATCGCCGCACAGATGAGAGAGCAGATTGCCGCAGAGACGGGGAAGCGCGGAGCGAATGTGAACGTAACGCTCGCTCTGACAAATGAAGCGGACAGCACCTGGGCTCCGGCCATAACTCAGGTGGTTGTCACACTTCCCGGTGAAGCCGGTGCCGCACAAGGAAATGCACCCCGTAGATCCGGCAGCGGCGGAAGCACTCAGGTAACGGTTGAGCCCGTGGAGGATATCAAAGTTGAACTTGGCGAGGGAGAGAACAGGCTGAAGGAACAGGGCGCAAGCGCAGGTAGGGCGGCAGATCCGGCGGCGGCAGGGACCCACGAAGGAAGCGGACCAGGCGGTGCGGACGCCAAAGCGGTAACGGCGCTGTTGGAGAAGAACTGGAGCCTTGATCCTGGAAAGATAAAAGTAGTGGACGGCAGCGCGGATAAATTGTAACGACAGGTTCAGCTGACTGGAAATTATGAAGGAGGGCAAACGATAGTGGGCAACTGGCTGAAGAAGCTGGAGCAGCTGGTCGGCGGCGGGCCGGGCAATCCGAAGCGAAACCACACGTTCCGCTGGCTGATCATCCTGGGTCTCTTGGGCGCGGCGATCATGCTGTTCAATTCCTTTGTCAATGTGAAGAAGCTCGACAGCGAGAATACGGGGAGAGAACCGCCGCAATCCCAGAACTCGCAGGCGGCAATGCAGGAGGAGACGAGCGATAGCGCCAGTTCGTTTGACGGCATTGAGCATGAAATGGAGAACCGGATGAAGGGGATTCTGGAACAAATTGTCGGAGTCGGCACGGTGGACATTATGGTGACCGTGGATTCCACAGAGGAGGTCGTCGTCCAGCGTAATGTGAACGATTCCCAGCAGCTCAGTGAGGAGACCGACGCGAACGGCGGCAAGCGCCATACGACCACATACACGAGAGACGGTGAAATCGTCACCTACAGTCAATCCGGAGACGAGACGCCGATTATTACCAAAAGAATCAAGCCCCAGGTTCGCGGCGTGCTCATTGTCGCCAAGGGAGCCGAGAACAAGGTGGTGAGAGGGTTGATCGAGCAGGCGGTGGAAAAAGCGCTTAATGTACCAAGCTACCGCATTTCCGTTGTGCCGCGCAAGCAGGAATAAGAAGCGCGAAAGGCTATGGCTTCGGCGGTCGAATCTGAAGGAACAGCAAAAAGGAGGAAAAGTAATGAACGGCAAAAGACAAACAATCTGGTTGGTGTCCATGCTCAGCTTGATGGTGGTTCTCTCCGCTTACTATTTGTTCACGGAGGACTCGGGCGTCTCTTCTCCCAAGGAAACGGCCGGCACGATTCAGGTGGATTCGGTTAAGGATACGGGCGCTGCTCCGTCGACGGCTGACAGCGGCGCGACTGCAAGTGAAGTGACTCCGCAGGGCGGCGATACCGCCGTTGATCCGAATGCGTCCTCCGATTCGGCTGCGGGCGCCGCTCCGAATGCCGCAGACCCGAACGCCGCCGCAGACCCAAATGCTGCGGCAAGCTCGGCGGAAGGCGGTTCGAGTTTCGTGACGGCGGGAACGGATGACGGCAATTCTGCGGCAGACCCGGCAGCGAATGCCGACAAGGACCAAGCATCGGCCTCCGCTCCCGCCGCTTCTGCGAAACCGGACACGGCCACATCGGATAGCGGTAAGGATGCCGCATCGGCAGACAGCGGCGTATCGAAGGACGACGCTGCCGTTCTGAATGAAGTCGCATCGCAAAGCACTTCGGCCTCCAGTCTGTTCACCAACTACCTGTACGAACGAGAGCAAAAGAACCTGAAGGAACAACATGATCTGCTGGCTGCGATCAACGATATGGATAAATCGCCGGCGGACAGCGCGGCTGCGCAGGAGCAGCTGCATCAGTTGGAAGAGAAGGAATCCAAAATCAACGGAATCGAAGAAAAGCTTCAACAGCAGTACAGCGAAGCGATCATCAAGGAAGAGAACAACGATTCCTATAAGGTGGTTGTGCTCAGCGACAAGCTGGATGTGAAACAGGCGGCCTTGATCATCGATCTGGTCATGAAAGAGCTGAGCGTTTCACAGGATAAAGTAAGCGTACAGCATGTATCGGAGCAGTAAAACGAACATAAATAACGCAGGAATTGGCGAAAGAGCTCGGGTTATCCCGGGCTCTTTCTATTTCCTACGTTTATGATATAATACATAAAGTTATCATGGAAAATAAGTGGATTAGCTTTGTAACTGATCCTTTGTCCTATGTTTTATGAGTGACGGTTGACGTCCCCAAAAGGGCGGCGAAGCCGTTTCATCTTATCCGCCGAGTTGGTGGGTTCGAGAGAAAGCTGAAGGAGTGAACTGATCGAAATGTTCAAATTAAGTGAAATTAAGGAATTGATCGAATTGCTGGACCAGACCTCTTCCGTGCATGAGCTGGAGATTGAAAGCGAAGGAATGAAGCTGGCTATCCGCAAACCGGACCGTTCCGAGGCCGCGGAAGCGCACGTAGTTCCGGCGGCGCCGTTTCCTTACCCCTTTACGCCAGCTCCACAGCCGCCCGTTCCGCAGCAGATTGCCGGGCATGCTGCCGCCAGTCCCGCCGCTCCGCAAGCGGAGACGATCTCTACTCCCGCAGAGGGAACCTTACATAAAATCGTTTCTCCGATGGTGGGAACGTTCTACACCGCAGCTTCGCCGGATTTGCCTTCGTTCGTAAGCGTTGGCGACCGGGTGACCGAAAAGTCAACGGTGTGCATTATCGAAGCGATGAAGCTGATGAACGAGCTTGAAGCGGAAGTCCGCGGAGAAATCGTGTCCGTCCTTGCCGAGAACGGCCAGCTTGTGGAGTACGGCCAGCCCTTGTTCCTGGTGAAGCCGGAATCTTAGAATCGGGAGGAAAGTAATGAATATACAAAAAGTACTGATCGCTAACCGGGGGGAAATTGCGGTTCGGATAATTCGCGCCTGCCGTGAATTGGGTATTTCCACCGTTGCGGTCTATTCGGAGCCCGACCGCGATTCGCTGCATGTCCGGCTGGCCGATGAAGCGTACTGCATCGGACCGACAGCTTCCAAGGACAGCTATTTGAATTTTACGAATATTATGAGCGCCGCCACCCTGACCGAATGCGATGCCATCCATCCAGGTTACGGCTTCCTTGCCGAGAACGCTGATTTCGCTGAGATTTGCGGTTCCTGCAATATCATATTTATCGGTCCGTCTCCTGAAGCTATCACCCGGATGGGTGACAAGGCTATGGCTAAAGATACGATGAAGCAGGCCGGCGTTCCGGTCATTCCCGGTTCGGACGGTCTTGTGGACGATGTGGAGGAAGCGGTGCTGCTTGCCAGAGAGATCGGCTACCCCATTATCATCAAGGCTACCGCCGGAGGCGGTGGTAAAGGCATCCGTATTGCCGAAGACGAGGAATCGCTGATCAAGCAGATTACTGCCGCCCAGCAAGAAGCTCAGAAGGCATTCGGCAACGCCGGAGTCTATCTGGAGAAATATCTGACCGGCATGAAGCATGTCGAAATCCAGATTATCGCCGATAACCACGGCAACGTGGTCCATCTCGGGGAACGGGACTGTTCTGTGCAGCGCCGCCGCCAGAAGCTTGTGGAGGAGGCTCCTTGCTCCGTGCTGACGCCTGATATCCGCCAGGCGATGGGAGAAGCGGCTGTCCGCGCCGCGCTTGCCGTGAATTATTCCGGTGCGGGAACGTTGGAATTTCTGCTTGGCGCAGACGGGCAGTTTTATTTTATGGAAATGAACACTCGTATTCAGGTTGAGCATCCGGTTACCGAAATGGTAACGGGAGTAGATCTGATCAAGGAAATGATCTCGGTGGCCGAGGGCAATCCCCTTTCATTCACCCAGGAGGATATCGTTATTAACGGCTGGTCGATCGAGTGCCGCATCAATGCGGAAGACCCGGACAAGAATTTCATGCCTTCTCCGGGTAAGATCGGCTTTTACCTGCCACCGGGCGGACTTGGCGTCCGTGTGGACAGCGCAGCGTATCCTGGCGGAACGATATCGCCTTTTTATGATTCCATGATTGCGAAGCTCATTGTCTGGGCGCCTACGCGCCAGGAAGCGATTCTCAAGATGAAGAGGGCTCTGGGCGAGTTCGCCATAGAAGGAATACATACCACAATCCCTTTTCATCAAAAATTGCTGGAGCATCCCGTATTCCTGGACGGCCATTTCGATATCAAGTTCCTTGAAGAAAATGAAATTTAAGACGAAACCGCATCGTTTGTCATAAACTTCGCCAAATGATATAGTATGTTTAATGGAGAGACGTGCTTTAAGCTTGCCATCATGAACAAATGTGAAAGGTGTGGGGGACAAAATGAGTACACTGCCGACAGAATTTGAACGTACGGAAATCGGTGAAATCCAGATCGCTCCCGAAGTGATTGAAGTGATCGCGGGCCTTGCGACCGTTGAGGTTAAAGGCGTAGCGGGCATGAGCGGCGGATTTGCCGGAGGCATTGTCGAGCTGCTTGGACGCAAGAACCTTTCAAAAGGCGTTAAGGTGGAAGTCGGACAACGCGAGGCTGCGGTGGATGTCTCCGTAATTATCGAATATGGAACCCGTCTTCCGGAAGTGGCGGCGGAAATTCAGCGAAACGTCAAACGGTCGATCGAAACGATGACAGGCCTGACGGTAGTAGAAGTGAATGTGCACATTCACGACGTTCAGTTCAAGACTGCGGAAAAGAACACCGCTGCCGACGATACCGATTTTGCCCTTCGTGTGAAATAAGGACTTCCGGTCTTCATTAAACCCCCGACGGTCAAGTCGAGGGTTTAGTCTACTTTGAGGAGGTTACGAGGCTCGTGGCTAAAATTTTAGACAGACTTTTGCTGTTCATTTACAGCTTGAGCATTGGAACATTATCTGTTATTGCCATCCTCCTGTTAAGCGGCGTTCTTCCGAGGAATCTGGAGATCAGGAATTGGGAAGCCGCTTATATCGGCATGATTGTCGCGGCGGTGATTTTGTTCCTGCTCAGCATCCGGTTCTTCTATATCTCCATTCGCCGGGAACGGACATCCAGTCTATCGGTTGATCAGCGGACGGAGTACGGAGATATTCAGATTTCTATGGAAACGATTGAGAATCTCAGCCTCAAGGCCGCCGGAAGGGTCAAGGGCATCCGCGACCTGAGATCGCGCATTCGCGTCTCCCAGGCGGGACTTGAAATTATGATCCGCGGCGTAGTGGACGGCGAGCATTCGCTGCCGCTTCTGACCTCGGAAGTACAGCGGCAGGTGCATGAATATGTGCAGGATACGACGGGTGTTCCGGTTGCCGACGTGTCCGTCTATATTGCCAACCTTGCCCAGTCCCCAAGCTTCAAAAGTCGAGTGGAATAGAGGTGAGTTTCCCTTATGCCTTGGAGAGAAATATGGGAAAGTCACGGTGGTAGAATCGCCGGAGTGGCCTTTGGCTTTATTCTTGGCATCATTTATTTAATCAGCGGTTTCTGGGATATGCTGTTCTTTGCACTGGTTGTGTTCATCGGATATACGCTTGGCGGAAGAAAAGACGCGCAGGCTCCACTGTTCCCATGGCGGGAGCTGCTGGAGCAGCTGTCGGCCCGCTGGCGTCCCTTCAAGTGAACCGCGCTAAAGCCTTTCTTTCGGAGCGAACTGGTCATTTGCGTTTCTTTGCCCGAAAGAAGGGCGGTGCGGTTTTTTTGCGTCTGATTGCGGTTGATGAGTGGAAAATCTCCATCTAATTTGAGTATTTCGGATGAGAACGGGGTATTATGCTGAAATTATAGGGAGTTTTTCCATCTATCTAAATCTTATGCGATACAGCGAGGGACAAGTCCCGCCGGACCGGCCAGTCGGCATCGGTCAACTGGTTAGCCTGCCCCAAAAGGGAGCTCGGGTTCAAGGTACAAGCGGAAATTGGATTAATTTAAAGGAGGAACAAATGAAAAGACGTGTAGCGAGAGAAATTATAGTGCAAAGCCTGTATCAAATGGAGATGAACGAGGTTGAAAGCGGCGAGGCGGTGGAAATGCTGCTGGAAGAGGCGTCGGAGGAAAATGAGACGGAACGCGTCATTTCAGACGAGCTTCAGCTAAAAGATTATGTGCTGGACCATGTGAACGGCATCTGGGAAGCCAAGCCTGCGATTGACGATATGCTGGAGCATTACTTGAAAGGCTGGCAGATGAGCCGGCTGTCCCGCGTTGACCGCCAGATTTTAAGGCTTGCCGCCTATGAAATGATTTACCGGAATGATGTTCCGGCAAAGGTTGCCGTCAATGAGGCGATTGAGCTCGCCAAGCATTTCGGCACTGAGGATTCCGGCAAATTCGTCAACGGCGTTCTGGGAAAAATGATTCAGGATCTGGAAGAACTGAAGACAAACCGTCCCTAAAAACGAAGCTGGTTCAGTAAAAGATGCAACGATGCGCCTGGTGCGCCCTTTTTCACGAATAGACAGCCAAACAACGATCAAAGATCACTAAAGGGGAGATAAGTGTCATGACAGCAGCAATCATCAGCGGTAAACTGGTTTCCGAAGAGATTCGTGTGGATATTGCCCGAGAGGTCGAGGCGCTTGCGGAGCGCGGAGTCAAGCCTGGTCTGGCTGTGGTGCTTGTAGGAGAGGACCCAGGTTCGCAGGTATATGTGAACAGCAAGGAAAAAACCTGTATCAGCCTTGGCTTCGATTCGGTAGTACACCGGCTGCCCGCTTCGACTTCCCAGGAAGATTTGCTCTCGTTGGTTGAAGAACTGAACCATGCGGACGAGATCGACGGTATTCTGGTGCAGCTTCCGCTGCCGAAGCATATCAATGAAAAAGCTGTTATCGACGCCATTTCCGTAGAGAAGGATGTCGACGGCTTCCATCCGGTTAATGTGGGCAATCTGGTCATCGGCGATGACAGCCTGCTGCCCTGCACGCCTGCCGGCGTAATCGAACTGATCAAGCGCACCGGCATCGATCTTTCTGGCAAGCATGCCGTCGTTATCGGCCGCAGCAATATTGTCGGTAAGCCGGTATCTCTGCTGCTGCAGCGGGAGAACGCGACGGTCACCATGTGCCATTCCCGCACAAGCAATATGGCCGAGCTGTGCCGGATGGCCGATGTGCTGGTCGTGGCGATCGGCCGCGCTAACTTTATCGATGCTTCCTATGTGAAGCCGGGAGCGGTTGTCATCGACGTGGGTATGAACCGGCTTGATAACGGCAAACTGGCCGGAGACGTTGACTACGACAGCGCCAAGGAAGTAGCCGGCTACATCACACCGGTACCCGGTGGCGTTGGGCCGATGACCATTACGATGCTGATGGTTAACACGCTGACTGCGGCGAAACGCCGCCGCGGACTGGAATAGGACAGGTATCATGGCGGAGCGGAAGGTATATTCCATTAAAGATCTCAACCGTTATATCCGCATGAAGCTGGATTCGGACCAAGTGCTCTCCGATGTGTGGATTCGGGGGGAGATTTCCAATTTTACGCATCACGGCAGCGGCCATATGTATTTTACGCTAAAGGATGAGAGCAGCCGCATCAAGGCGATTATGTTCGCTTCCCATAACCAACGGCTGCCTTTTGTGCCGAAGGAAGGTTCGCGGGTCATCGCCAGGGGCAATGTGACGGTTTACGAAAGGGACGGGCAGTACCAGTTCTACGCCACGCACATGCAGCCCGACGGCATCGGCAGCCTGTACCTGGCCTATGAGCAGCTGAAGAAAAAGCTGGAGCAGGAAGGACTGTTCGCGGCGGAGCTGAAGCGTCCGCTCCCCCGTTATCCGCACTGCATCGGCGTCGTCACGTCGCCGACGGGCGCGGCGGTTCGGGATATTCTGATTACGCTGCGCAGACGGTTTCCGCAGGTGGCCATTGTGCTCTATCCCGTGCTTGTGCAGGGCAAGGGGGCTGCCCCTTCCATCGTGAAGGCCATCCGCGATCTGAACGCCATGGGCGAAGCCGATGTGCTCATCGTCGGCCGGGGCGGCGGCTCGCTGGAGGAGCTGTGGGCGTTCAACGAAGAAGCGGTGGCGAGGGCCATTGCGGCGTCGGATATTCCGGTTATCTCGGCCGTTGGCCATGAGACCGACTTTACGATCGCCGATTTCGCGGCCGACCTTCGCGCCGCGACGCCCACGGCCGCCGCGGAGCTGGCCGTGCCGCATGCCGCGGAGCTGGCTGCGCAGCTCCGCCAGCAGCAGCGCCTGCTGCGCCAGGGGCTGCAGCGCCGCGCGCAGCGCGGGCGCGAGCGGCTCGCAGCGCTGCAGCGCTCGCCGGTGCTGGCCAGCCCGCGCCGGCACCTGCTCCAGCATGCGCAGCGGCTGGACATGCTGCGCATGCGGCTGAGCCGCGCCGCCGAGGCGCGGCAGGCGCGGGCGCGTGAGCGGCAGGCGGTGCTGCATCACCGCCTGGAGCGGTACAGCCCGCGCGAAGGTGTAACCGCCGCGCGGCGCCGGAGCGACGCGGCAAGGCGCGAGCTGGCCGCCGCCATGAGAGCGCGTCTTGCGGACAAGCGCTCCCGCTTTGCGGCGGAGCTTAAGGCGCTGGACGCGCTCAGCCCGCTGAAGGTCATGGCGCGTGGGTACAGTCTTGTCTATGACGAGACGGAAAGGCATTTGATCAAATCGCTGAACGAGGTCCAGCTCGGCGACCTGGTGGTCGTCAAGCTGGCCGATGGCCAGCTGGATTGCCAGGTATGGGGAATGAAGGAGGATGCGAAGGATCATGGCGAAGGAAGAAGCGGAACTGGGGTTTGAGGAGGCAATGGACCAGCTGGAGCTGATCGTGCGTGAACTGGAGCAGGGCGACGTTCCGCTGGAGAAAGCGATCGATCTGTTTCAGCAGGGGATGAAGCTCTCGCAGCTGTGCGGAGCCAAGCTTGAGCAGGTGGAGCGCAAAATCGAAATGATTGTGGAAGAAGACGGAGAACTGCGCAAGAAGCCGTTTGGCTCCACGCTGGAAGGGGACGGCGATGACTCCTTATAATAACGGTCTCCCCGAAAATGAACCGGCTGAAGCTCAGGGTCCGGATTCTGGAAACCGCGAATCTTTAAATGAATATATCGCCGGTGTGGGTGATCTTGTCACGGGTGAGTTCGCGTGTATTTTCCCACCGCATTGGGAGGTTCCTTCCAAGCTGGCGGAGGCGATGAGCTATTCGCTTCTCGCCGGAGGCAAGCGCCTCCGCCCTCTGCTCGTTATCGCAGCGTGCGAAGCAATCGGAGGAAACCGGGAAGCGGCGCTTCCAGTAGCCGCAGCGATTGAAATGGTGCATACGTATTCATTGATTCATGATGATCTGCCCGCAATGGACGATGACGATTACCGGCGGGGAAGGCTGACGAATCATAAAGTGTACGGCGAAGCGGCAGCCATATTAGCGGGAGACGCACTGCTGGCGCATGCTTTTTACAGCGTCGTACAGGCCTCCCGTCGGCATGGGGTGCCTGCTGAGAACGTTTTGTCCATTGTTGAGGACCTGGCGGAAATGGCCGGTCCGCGCGGTATGGTCGGCGGGCAGGCGGCTGACATGGAAGGCGAGCAGGGACTGACCGATCTCGAGAGCCTGCGCTACATTCATCTACATAAGACTGGCGATCTGATCGTCTTCTCGCTGCTCGCAGGAGGGCGGATAGGTGGAGCTTCGGAGGAGCAGCTTGAGGCCTTGCGCCGATTCGGCGTCAGCATCGGGCTTGCTTTTCAGGTTCAGGACGACATCCTTGACCTCGTGGGCGACGAAAGCAAGCTTGGCAAGAAGACGGGCAGCGACGTCAGGCAGCAGAAGGTAACCTACCCCTATTTCATCGGGCTGGAAGCCTCGCGCCGGGAAGTGAAGCGGTTGACGGAAGAAGCCAAGTCCGCCGTACGGGCAGGCGGATTTGCGGATGGGGCGCGGCTGCTCGAAATCGCTGATTACTTAATGTCCAGAGATCACTAAGCTCACGGAAACGGCTGATTTCGATAGCCGTTTCGTTTATGTTATAATGAGGGCTATACTTTACAACATCAGGAAAGCGGGGAGATCACGTGCTGCTTCCACAACTGAATGATCCTAAGCAACTGAAATCGCTATCGATCGAACAATTGAACACTCTGGCGGAGGAAATCCGCGGGTTTTTGATTGAGAAGCTGTCTGCGACCGGCGGACATCTCGCCTCTAATCTGGGAGTAGTGGAACTCACGCTGGCCCTGCATTACTGCTACAACAGTCCACGGGACAAATTTATTTTTGATGTCGGACATCAGGCGTATGTCCACAAAATATTGACTGGCCGCAAGGACCGGTTCGATTCGCTGCGCAAGCAGAACGGTCTATGCGGCTTTGTCAAGCGTGCCGAAAGCGAACATGACGTATGGGAAGCTGGTCATAGCAGCACCTCCCTCTCTGCAGCGATGGGCATGGCGATGGCCCGCGATTTCAAGGGAGAGGACAACAAGGTTGTCGCGGTGATCGGCGACGGGGCTCTCACCGGCGGCATGGCGTTCGAGGCGCTGAATCATATCGGACATGAGCGCCGCAAGCTGATGGTTATTCTTAACGATAATGAAATGTCCATCGCACCCAATGTCGGAGCTATGCATAACTATTTAAGCCGGATTCGCTCTGACCGTCATTATTTGCGTGCCAAAGACGAAGTGGAAGGGCTACTAAGGAAGATTCCGGCGATCGGCGGCCGGCTGGCGAAGACTGCGGAACGGATGAAAGACCGCCTCAAATATATGATGGTCCCCGGCGTTCTGTTCGAGGAACTGGGCTTTACATATCTTGGACCTGTGGATGGACATGATCTTGCGACCATGATTGATACGTTCCATCAGGCCGACAATGTGGCGGGTCCCGTGCTGGTGCACGTGCTCACCACGAAGGGCAAAGGCTATAAGCCGGCGGAAGCCGATTCCTATAAATGGCACGGCATCACGCCGTATAAGATCGAATCCGGCCAGGTGCTGAAGGCTGTCGGGAACCCGATGTATACGGAAGTATTCGGCGAGACCCTGATTGAGCTTGGGCGCCAGGACGAGCGGCTGATCGCCGTAACTCCGGCGATGCCGGGAGGCTCCGGCCTGTTTCCGTTCTCGAAGGAATTTCCAGGCCGGATGATTGATGTGGGTATCGCGGAGCAGCATGCGGCGACGCTGTGCGCCGCGCTGGCGATGGAGGGAATGAAGCCGGTATTTGCGGTCTATTCCACCTTCATGCAGCGCGCTTACGACCAGATCGTACACGACATCTGCCGCCATAACGCCAATGTGATGTTCGCCATCGACAGGGCTGGATTTGTCGGAGCAGACGGGGAGACGCATCAGGGGGTATACGATATCGCTTTTATGCGGCATATCCCGAATATCGTGCTGATGATGCCCAAGGATGAGAACGAGCTGCGCCATATGATGAAGACGGCGCTGGAATATAACGAGGGTCCGATTGCATACCGTTATCCCCGTGTGAACGGTACCGGAGTAGCGCTTGATCAAGAGCTTCGCTGCCTGCCGATCGGCTCGTGGGAGCGGCTTCGTCCGGGTGATGACATTGCCGTTCTCGCGTGCGGCCCGATGGTGCAGTTGGCCGAAGAGGCGGCGGACCAGCTCAAACGTGAAGGAATCCAGGTTAGCATTGTCAATGCCCGGTTCCTGAAGCCTTTGGACGGCTCTATGCTGCAGGGTCTTGCCCGGGCCGGAACGAAGATGGTCGTGCTCGAAGAAGCGAGCCAGGCGGGGAGCCTGGGCAGCGCTGTACTCGAGTATTATTCTGAGCATGGGCTGAGTGTCAACGTGGGGCTGATGGGTGTGCCGGATATATTTGTCGAGCACGGCTCCATTAAGGAGCAGCGCCAGTTGACGGGACTTACTGTTGAAGAGCTGTGCGGACGGATCAAATCGATGAGGGCGGCAAGCTCTTACCCTTACGGCAAGACGACTACATCTTCTTAAGTTTATCAAGACGCGAGAATAGAAGTTGGAGATGATTATGGAGCACGGTAAAGAAAAAGAACGGAGCCCGAAGGAAAGAATTGACGTTCTGCTCGTCGAGCAGGGCTTCTATGAAAGCCGAGAAAAGGCCAAAGCGGCCATTATGGCTGGTTTGGTTCTAGCCAATGAAGAACGTATCGAGAAGGCCGGCATGAAGGTGCCGCGAAGTGCTGTCCTTAAGGTGAAAGGCGCCGTACACCCTTACGTCAGCCGGGGAGGGCTCAAGCTTGAAAAGGCGCTGCGCCTTTTTGGTATCGACGTAGAGGGCCGAACCATGCTGGATATCGGCGCTTCCACCGGAGGATTCACCGATTGTGCTCTTCAGAACGGAGCAAGCTATGTTTATGCAATCGATGTAGGCTATAACCAGTTGGACTGGTCGCTGAGGGAAGATGAACGGGTATACGTCATGGAGCGGACGAATTTTCGGTATATGACGCCGCCCGATCTCAAAGGCCCCGTTCCGGATTTCGCCAGTATCGATGTTTCTTTCATCTCCCTAAAGATCATTCTTCCTCCGCTCATGGCGCTGCTGGACCGCCCAGCCGACATTGTGGCGCTGATTAAGCCCCAATTCGAGGCCGGACGGGAAAAGGTTGGCAAATCCGGGGTTGTACGCGATCCGGCGGTTCATCGGGAAGTGCTGGAAAATGTGCTGACAATGGCGCGTGACCTTGGCTTTAATCTCAAGGGCCTGACTTTCTCGCCGATCACGGGCGGTGAGGGCAACATCGAATTTCTGGCTCACTGGCGTCTTGAACAGGAAGGCGTACACAATAGCGGCGAAGCCGCTGACCGGGGGGAAGCGTCTCCCGATCAGGCTTCCTCCGAGTCTTACGGCGATTTTGCCGCAATCGCGAAAGACGTGGTGGCGGAAGCCGCAGGCACGTTCGGCGGTCAGGCTTCCACTCATGGAAACTCATCGAGAAGATGAGTTTCTTTTGGCTATTAGGAGGGATTTTGCCCTATCTGCTCGAATAAATCACCGAGGTGATTCGGATGACGGGTAGCCCGGACAAGGCGGTTATGGCGCTGATCGGCGTTGGGCTGGCGGTATGGGTCGTCTACCGCATTTATGTATGGCTCCAGAGCTCGCCGCGTTCCTTTTTGCAGGATCATATTCCGCTGAATGAAGAGATTAACCCCCACCCGGCTGTAAGTTTGCTGGAAGATGCAGGCTACGAGGTTGTCGGCGGCAAGCTGAAAATTCCGCTGTCCTTTAACATTGACGGCGCTCCGCTGTACAGCCGGCTGTTTGTCGATTACATCGCTGCGGCTGAGGATGGCACACAGTATCTCGTCGTGCTTGCCCGTCCGCGTCGTCCGGTGGAGTGGACCGGAAGCGGAGTGCGGGATATACTGCTTCCGTATCTCCTGATTTATCCGGGGGTTGGGGGTCTGCTCTATGTGAATGCTCCGGCCGCCACGGTCAACGTGATCACATTTGGCAGGGATGATGGAGAGAATGATTAGCACTTTTTAAATATACGGGAGGCTATTAATGAAAGGTCAAAGACATATCAAGATACGTGAAATCATTACCCATAGGGATATTGAAACACAGGATGAACTGGTTGAAGCGCTTCGAAGCGCGGGTTTCCAGGTTACCCAGGCGACCGTATCCCGGGATATCAAGGAACTGCTTCTGATTAAGGTTCCGATGGATGACGGGAGATATAAATATTCGCTGCCAACTGATCAGCGCTACAATCCGACGCAGAAGCTGAGACGGGTGCTCGTGGACAACTTTGTGCACATCGACTATTCGGGCAATCTTGTTGTCATGAAATGTCTGCCTGGAACGGCCAACTCCGTCGCCGCGCTGATCGACAGTATCGAATGGCCTCAAATCATGGGGACAATCTCCGGTGATGATACGATCCTGATTATCTGCCGGGAGGCGGAGGACAGTAAAAAAGTAGTATCGCAAATTATGGGTTACATTTAACTAATTATCAGCAATAGAACAGAACCCCTTTTCCTCTATATGCATGGGATGAATCGACTTCGGACAAGGGAGGGTCTTTGCCCTCTTCATTGTCCGCCATCTTCAAGCATCTTGTTCGATCTATACAGTAGCCATTCTTGCGCCCCTCTTCGGCTGCACTTCACATGCAACGCATTATTTTCCTTCCCTCCGCCTAACAGTAACTTTTTTACTGGAAACCCCTTGACTCCGAACCTATGTTCGGTCATACTTTGAGCATGGCCCGTTTACTGGACAGGCATTGACAGAGACTTGAACACACCTGAACATCCTGGCCGAAGGCAATATAATGCTGACGGTGTAAATTTTAATGAATTGTCGGAAAGACGGGATTAGCTTAGGTAACGTCTTTTCTAGTAGAATGATCCACCCAAGAGCTTCCTTTCCCTAAGCATCTGTTGAGGGGAGAGCTCAAAAGGCATGGCATTTATGCGTCGGAGGTGCAATATTTGTGCTTGAAACATTATCCATTCGCAACCTGGCGGTTGTCGAGTCGGTAGATGTCTACTTTTATCCGGGCTTTCATGTGCTTACCGGCGAGACAGGCGCAGGCAAGTCAATCATAATCGATGCGCTCGGATTGATTGCCGGGGCCAGGGGCTCGGCGGAATCCATTCGCTACGGCTGCGAGAAGGCGGAGATGGAAGCCCTTTTTAGCCTGCCTAGCGGGCATTCGGTCTGGAACACGCTGGAGAAGCTCGGAATCAGGGCGCAGAAAGAGGAGCATTTAATTATACGCCGGGAGCTGAACTCCCAGGGAAAGAGCACTTCCCGTGTTAACGGCCAAATGGTGAATCTGACGATGCTGCGCGAAATCGGCGAGCAGCTTGTCAATATCCACGGCCAGCACGAGCACCAGAATCTGCTGAGACCGGAGCGGCATTTGGGGCTGCTGGATACTTACGGAGAATCTGTAATCGGACCGCTGAAGGCGGAATATCAGGAGAGATATTCAAAGTTTGCCCAGGTGGAGAAAGAACTGCGCGAGCTGCAGGATTCGAGCCAAAAAAGCTATCAGATGCTTGATCTGTACCGGTTTCAACTGGAGGAGATCTCTTCTGCTGCCTTAAAGCCGGGAGAAGATGAATTACTTTCCGAGGAAAGGGTCAAACTATCCTATAGCGAGAAAATGATGGATTCCATCTCCGGCGCTTACGAGCTCCTCAATGGCCGCCAGGGGCTTGAAGCGATCAGCAACGTCATTTCCACCTTGGAAGAAGTTGTCCGTTATGACGAAAAAGCGCTGAAGCCTGTTCTGGAACAGCTTCAGTCGTCTTTTTATCAGCTTGAGGACGCCTCTTTTCAGCTGCGCGACTACCGCGAAGACATTGAGTTCAACCCGGCAAGGCTGGAAGAAGTGGAGAACCGGCTTGATCTCATCTCCGGCCTGCGGCGTAAATACGGCGACAGCGTGGAGCAAATTCTAGGGTATTACGAGCAGATTTCCCGTGAAACCGATTTGCTTGAGAACAAGGACGAACATTTGGACAAACTTACGGTTAAACGGAATGCCCTGCTTGGTGAGCTGATGGAGGCAGCGATGCAGCTTAGCGAAGCCCGGCGTCAGTGTGCGGCGGATTTGGCGTCACAGGTCGAAGGCGAGCTGAAGGACCTTCAAATGGAACGGACTTCCCTTGAAGTTAAGATAGATGTGCTTGATGATCCACGGGGAGTGGAATACGAAGGAAGCCGCATCCGGTTAACCCGGCAGGGTATCGACAGCGCCGAGTTCATGATTTCTCCCAATCCAGGCGAGCCGCTGCGTCCGTTGAGCAAAATCGCTTCGGGAGGCGAGCTGTCGCGCATCATGCTGGCAATGAAGAGCATCTTCGCAAGGCATGAGGATATCCCTGTTCTGATATTCGACGAAGTGGACACGGGGGTTAGCGGACGTGCGGCTCAATCCATCGCCGATAAGCTGTACCGGCTGTCCTCAACATGCCAGGTCTTCTCCATTACTCACTTGCCGCAGGTGGCCTGCATGGCGGACCATCAGTACCTTATCCGCAAAAAGGTGCAGGACGGCCGTACAATGACCGAGGTGGAGGCCCTGTCCGAAGAAGGACGGGTTAAGGAGCTGGCCAGAATGCTGGGCGGTGTGGAGATTACCGAAAAAACGCTGCATCATGCGCAGGAAATGCTTAATCTGGCGGAGGCCAGCAAAGCTGAGGAAACCCAAGCGGTTAAGTATTGACAGTAATAAAAGCCTGGGGGCAGGGTTATCTTATAGGTACGCAATTGGCGACCACTTTTTTCGTCAAGCGAAAGAAGCAAAAGGGAGCGTGACAGCCTTTGAAGCCCAACCTCAGGAAGTTAATGCCAGGTCTTTTATTTGCCTTCTTTCTTAGTGTTTCAGGATTGACCGTTCCAGGTTCCGGCTATGCCTCGAATGCCGAAATGATTCATGGGCACGCAGCGGCCCAGAATGGAGCGGAGCAGGATATCAGGGTGTATCCCGGTGGACAGACAATCGGCGTTAAGGTGAAGTCGGCAGGCGTGCTGGTTGTGGGACATCATCTTGTCGACGTGACGGGGCAAACTAAAATATCACCGGGCGAGACGAGCGGACTTCTGCCGGGCGATCTTATGGTATCCATTGATGGCGTCAAGCTGAACGAGATAAGCAGGGTGTCGGATCTGGTAAAGCGGGCAGGAGATACCGGCAGCGAACTCAACATCCGTTATATTCGTGAAGGTAAGGAACGAACGGCCAGACTCAAACCGGCGTACGATCGAAATGACAAGGTATGGCGGCTTGGACTGTATATCAGGGATTCTGCCGCGGGCGTTGGAACACTAACTTTTTATGCACCCCGCGAAGGCGTTTATGGAGCGCTGGGACATGTTATTACGGATATGAATACCGGTACTCCGATTGTTGTCGGGAGCGGTCATATCGTCGAATCGAACGTAACCTCCATCTCTAAAAGCCAAGATGGCGATCCCGGAGAGAAACGTGCGGTTTTCATGAAGGAAGGCCAAGTGCTCGGCAACGTTGAGAGCAACACGGATTTCGGGATTTTCGGTAAAATGGGGCGTAATCCAGATCACAGTTTATACCGTGAACCCATTCCTGTGGCTATGAGCAGCGAGGTCAAGGAAGGTGCGGCTCAAATTCTTACCGTAGTCGAAGGCCAGCGGGTCGAGCGGTTCAACGTTGAAATTATCCATGTATCCCGTCAACAGGAGCCGGCAACTAAAGGAATGGTCCTGCGGATCACCGATTCCAGACTGATTGATAAGACTGGAGGCATAGTGCAGGGCATGAGCGGCAGCCCTATTCTTCAGCAAGGCAAGCTGGTCGGTGCAGTGACGCATGTCTTCGTTAATGATCCTAGATCCGGCTACGGTTGTTTCATCGAATGGATGCTCAAAGATTCGGGGGCCGCACAGCAGCATAGTTTTCATCCAAATCTTAAGGCGGTTTAGCCTTAAGATTTTTTTGTCGAACGTTCATGAAGATAATCGAATGGTGTAATAAAATTATTAATTATAAATCATGGCTAAAAAAAAATAAAGAAAAATAATTTTCGACAGAAGGAAATTCATTCCACATGTCGAAATCATTAAGCAGAGAAGATAAAACGCTGTTTGAAAAAGCAGATATTCATAAGGAGGAAACAACCAGTGCAAAATATTGAAGTGTTATTGGCTGATGATAACCGGGAATTCACCAATTTGCTTGCTGAGTATATTTCCGAGCAGGAAGATATGACCGTGACTGGAATTGCGTACAATGGCGAAGAAGTGGTTCAATTATTGAGCCAAGCTCGCAAGATTCCCGACGTTCTCATCCTTGATATCATTATGCCGCATCTTGATGGACTAGGTGTTCTCGAACGCCTGCGGGAGCTGGATCTGAACCCCCAGCCTAAGATCATTATGCTGACGGCCTTCGGCCAAGAGAACATTACACAAAGAGCGGTACAGCTCGGAGCGTCGTATTATATCTTGAAACCGTTTGATATGGAAGTGCTCGCGAATCGCGTGCGGCAGCTTGTGGGAACCCAGAGCAGCAACGTCACGGCCAGTTCTGCTTCAGGTTTTCCGATCTTCTCGTCGGTCAAATCCAATGTCGTACCGCTGTCCAAAGGTAAAAATCTGGATGCTAATATCACTTCGATCATACATGAAATCGGTGTTCCTGCGCATATTAAGGGATATCAGTATTTGCGTGAGGCCATTACGATGGTATACAACAACATTGAAATTCTCGGCGCCATCACGAAGACGCTCTATCCAGCCATCGCCGAAAAATTCAAGACAACGCCGTCCCGCGTAGAACGTGCCATCCGCCACGCCATCGAGGTTGCCTGGACGCGCGGCAACATCGACTCGATAAGCCACTTGTTCGGCTACACGATCAATATCTCCAAATCCAAGCCCACTAATAGCGAATTCATCGCGATGGTGGCAGACAAGCTGCGGATTGAGCATAAGGTGTCGTGAAAGGGTAAGGATCAGTGAGGGATAAGGGATTTCGGGCTTTGGCATCTGTCAATGTCAAATGCAGGGATGGCTATAAATATCCGAAACAGCCGCCCGCATACCGATAAAGTTCTGAGCATTAACTCAACTAATACCGCTTATCTATTGGGGGCCACTACACCCAATAGAAAGGCGGTATTTTTTATGACTGATTTTGATTTCCAATTAGACAATTTTATGCTTTATTGTTCTTCAAAGAATCTTTCACGAAAAACATTAGCAAGTTATGAACAGACCTTAAAGCTACTTGGCATGTATTTGCGGGAGACGTATCAGATTGAGGAAGTGAAGAAGGTACAATCAGGGCATATCCGGCAGTACATCAAGTATTTGCGGGAACGGGGTAAGTATACGGTTGTTAATAAACCAGAGTCCAAAGAGAAAAACTACCCGGAACAGCGAACCGACTACAAAAAAGATATCTCGATGACCACGATTGCCAACTATGTACGGAATATCAAGGTGTTCTTTAATTACCTGTACGAAGTGGAACGTGAGATATCGAAAAATCCAGTAGAAAGTATCGAGAACCCAAAGGTAGAACGTAAGGTAAAGAAAACCTTAACTACAGAGGAAATCAAGAAGGTATTGGGGCAGTTTGATACCGCCGCATTCCACGGCTACCGTAACTATGTGATTACGCGGCTTTTACTGGACACAGGTATGCGAATTGGAGAATGTCTCAGTCTTCAGCCGGAGAACTTTGACTTCAAACATAAAAGCATTCTTATTAAGAATCCGAAGAACGGGCAGGAGCGGTATGTTTACTTCTCATTTAAGTCCGCCAACGAGATTAAAAGCTGGATGAGGTATAAAGACCGCTACTCCGATAGTCCGTTTCTGTTCCCTACTACCAGAGGGACACAACTCGAAATCAGAAATTTTGAACACGCATTAAGAGAAGCAGGGAGGAAGGTAAGCATTTCAATTCATCCCCACCAGCTTCGGAACAACTTCGCCAAGTATTACATTCTGAACAATGGCGACTGGTTCAGCCTGTGCCGGATTTTGGGTCATTCCTCCGTTGAGGTTACGCAGAAGGCTTATCTTGACTTCACAGATGAAGAGATTGGGCGGAAATATCAGAAACATAGTCCGCTTGCACATTTGGAGGTATAGGTCATGGAGACTAAGCCTCTTCCTTCTGTCGCCGCCCAAAAAAATAGATATTCGTATAAAACTATAATCCGCCGCCTAAATTTTTGCACCAAAAAATTAAACAAATACAGCCAGCAGCGTTATGACTACTTGTTACGACGCATAGATAAACAGCCGCCAGCCAGCCGGATTATGCGACTGCAATTATATAAATCGCTTATGTATCATCAAATTTCAAGGGGGTAATTAAGATGGTTGTTCAAATTGAAGGATATAAAAATGAAATATTCAACGTAGTGGAAAACATGCTACTAGATAACGAACTGACAATAGCACAATACAGCAGCATTTGCGATGACTACTATCATTGGGAGGACAACGTAAGTTTTACCTTGATAATCCTATTTCCTAGTCCTAATCCACGCCTAATAATATACTAATACCTATACAGAGCCTCTATGAGGCGTATAGAGTCGCTATAGCCAATTAAACCGTCTTGTACACCGAGACGGTTTTTTTCTTTGCCTTGGGACTTATAGAAGCTGTTTAAAGCTAGGCACTATTGGCGGCTTATGGTTTAGCTACATATCTACGCTTATATACATATAGCATTTTTTTTGCGGGATGGCGAAGTCTCTATTATATCCTCATTCCTTCATCCTTCTTGAGGTCCTTCCTTATCAAGCCCGGGGCGGCAGGAGAACCGCCCTAGGCTTTTTAAAATTTTAATAAAAAAGGTGACCAAATTGAACGAATATCATATTAAGGACACAGTTAGAACACCTGACGGTCTTACCGTACATCTAGCCCGGGAGCGGCGGCAGATAACAGGCAGATTTGATTATTATATTGACTTTGCTTGCCTTCCCGCTGTTATGGACGTAAGCGAGAAACTAATTAATCAAGCAATTAAGTGGCATATGCCGCTAAGGGCTGCTTACGGCGTCGCCATTATGCCGGACAATACGCGCATTAGGCTGTTTAAGCTCAGCGCGATAAAGGAGCTAATTATCTCTCTGGGCGCAGAGATAAAGCAGCCGCAAGAAGCGCTAGCAATATGTAACACAGCGGAAAACTATGTTAAGGAGCGGGGTCATGAACACTAAACAGCAACTTAGTACAACAATCAGCGACTACGATTACCAGTATCTGCGGTTCCTGTCCTACTACAACGGTCTACCTGTTAACGCGATCATAACATCGCTGCTAGAGGATGATCGTGCGGAAAATATACAGCTAGCACGAATATTCGATGGCCTCTACAGACAGCAGCAAGGACAATAAAGCTATAATCCTTGACTTCCATGATATACTATAGTATATACCATCTGATATACCCCTCGTATAGGGGGATTTTTTTAAGATGGTATGTTGCATATTTTTGTGAAAGGAGGTTAGATATGGACAATCTAGTTACGGCTAAACGAGTGTGTGAAAAATATAATATCTGCCGCCGGACTCTTAATTATTGGCTAAATGATGGACTGCCGTGTTATCGACTAGGGTATCGCTTACTGCGATTCGACATGGAAGCGGTTAACGGATGGATTAGACAAAACAAACAGGTAAGTTAGGAGCAATGTAATTGGCAGATAGGATTATTGTCCTCGACGCAGAAACATCCGAGGTCAAACTAGATGTAACAAATGATACACATTCAATAATCGATAACGAAGCAAGACAAAGGCAGTTACAGGGCCTTCGGGATCACAATGATAACGAGAGGATTAGACAGACTCGCGGCAAAAACTTTGTCAATTGCTTTGATAAGCGAGTCAAGGAACTGTCCACGGATGCTAAAGGCAACGACCTAGGCGCTTTATTTTTTCTACTGCAATACATGCAGCTTAACAAAGATGAATTGCTTATCAGAAAAGGCAAACCAGCTTCAGTTAACGATATAGCTGAAATGTTGGGCAAAAGCAAACGCACTACAATTGATATTCTTGACCGTCTAGTGCAAATGGGAGCCATTATCAAAGGCGGCACTAACAGCAGGAATACTACCTATAGTATCAGTCCAAAAATTGCAGTTATGGGAACGTTCGATACAGGAAAGGAGGGCTTAGGCTTGTACTCGCGTATTTATCAGGTTTATACTCGCGCTAAGTTAAAAGAAATCACACTAGAGGATGCAGACGTTTTAATGAGGATAATTCCACACTTCCACCACGAAAAGTATTATTTGTGCTCTAATCCATGGGAGGACGAAGAGGCGGTAGCTCCTCTGAACGAAACGGAACTAGCCCAGTTAATTAACATTAACCGTAGGACGCTTAATCGCCGTTTAGGGAACCTTGTTAAGGCAGGCTTTCTCTTGCCGCTTAAACATGACAATGCCTCAACATATAAGATTCATCCTGATGTCATGACACGCGAGAAAAGCGTCTCGTCTGCGTACGCTAAGGTATTGCGGGAGGACTTTAGGGTATATAGAGCGGTCTTGGATAAGGCGGAATAATCTCTATTGGCCATATTCTGCACCGATATTGGCCATATTCTGCACCGATAAAAAGTGCCTCAAACCCTTGTGGCTCTAAGGCTCAGGCCACTTTTGGGGCAATTTGGATTATTATATAATAGTTTAAAATATTAATTAAAGTGGTAATATGCAAACAACTCTATTTACGGGGTCAATGGATATCATAGTGAGCAAATATAAGTTATTGATTACCCGCTAGGGTGATCTAGTATCTGTCCCTAGGATAACTCTAATATATATGTCTATCCCTCCTCTATACTACACATAACAACGTGATAACGAGGAGGGACGACCCCTAGGGGGAGTCTAAATATATTCGGGGTCAGGTGAAATTAGCTTGATAAATGAGGAGCCTTCCAGCGACGAATAACAAAGATTTATTATCTTGCCTTCGGGCAAGAGCCGATGTAATCGGCTATATAATACTTGTTTATTATTTATATATAGACTGCCTCCGCAGTCCTTTTGCCAAGCAAAAGGATAAAACATTCTTATTACTCACTTAGGTGAGTATATGATCTTATTATAGTTGTCGAAAAATGACCCTTAGCGGATGTTGTCATTTTTCTTTATA
This sequence comes from Paenibacillus sophorae, assembly GCF_018966525.1. NCBI lineage: Bacteria > Bacillati > Bacillota > Bacilli > Caryophanales > Paenibacillaceae > Paenibacillus > Paenibacillus sophorae. The sequence continues at coordinate 4,734,333 of NZ_CP076607.1, read as the reverse complement.
TATATTCACTGACTCCGCATGGTCTTAACATATATAACCTTAATGGCACTCGGAAATTTTCCCGAGTCCATTGGGAAAATAGATGAGCGCAATTATACGCTAATCCCCCGCATATGCCGTATCGTCATGTACAGAGACCACTATGGGGTTGTATCACAAATGTAGTACCCATTTTTGCCCACGTATGGGTACGGGCGGCGTAGTAAGGCTTATGTGTCAAGCTATTAATATGATATGTTCAACTATCAGCGTTCACCCTAATGTTTAATATGATATATTAAAATTTCAGCTTTCAACTTAATGTTGAATATACTATCCGGGAGCAACGAACACCAGTTAATACAATTAATATTGCTTACGCAATACGCTGTTTACAGCGTATAATCATTTCTTTAATTCAATAAGCACTTGTACACGAAAGAGGTCAAAAATGAACCCTAATCAAACAAGTCCGTTAATGGGCTACAAAAAGATAAGTATTACCCTTGCTAACATTGATAAGAATATTACCAATACAGATACACATCAGTTTTACCCGGACCTAATGTATACTCGTTTTATTCTGTGTCATGAAGGAGACAACGCAAACGGCGACTTCTTTACAAAAGATGTCTTGTATGCGGCGCAGAAAACGCCTAAGACGAAGCCTATTAACTGGGAGCATGGTCAGCCGATTATTGGTACTATCCTTGATAGCGTATATAAGGAGGATACCAGCGGGAAAGGATATATTGAGGCTGAAGGCGCAATATGGAAATATGTATACCCGGAGCAAGCAAAAAAGATAAAGGATAAGTTTTCAACTGGAAGCTTAAAGGTGTCAATGGAGTGTTATTATAAAGATGCAAGTTACAAGGTAGGTAATACTTTATACACTCAACATCAAGCTGAAAGCTTAGGGTTGATACCTTATGTAGGGCGCGAATATATGGGCCAAAAGGTATATCGTGTGTTCAATGAGGTCATTTTCGGCGGTGTAGGAGTTGTTGCGAATCCGGCAGATAAGGCAGCTGTGTTTCTGTCTGTGGCTAAGGATAATAATGATAGACCTTTTGCACACCTTCAATTGTCGGCGGCACAGCAAGGCCCTGAGAAGCTCAGTAAAGCTAAGGCAAAAGAAGCATTTGCACACTTGAAGCTTAAAGCTTAAGTTTATTATCACTGAACGCGTTAAGCCGCCAAACGGCGGCAATACATAAGGATTATCGTTCGGATAATCAATGCTTTATGAATTGATAAAATAAAGTAACACACAAAATTTTCTTTCGGATAATTGTATATTTATAAAAATGTGATTGTATATTTTAAGATGCTTCAAGCCTAAAAAATTTGTAATTAGCAGAATGATATTTTTGATATAAAAAATAAATGTTCATAATTATAATTCAGACGAGAACATTAAAGGGGATAGTCGAGAAAGACCAAGATCAAATAAGTATATAGCTTCTATTGGATTCTATAGACATCCTTATTAGTTATTACAGATAAATCAGAGGTGGTTTTTGTGTACGAAGAAGGGCAGATTTTTGAGATTGAAAATTCAGGATATAAGGCTGGAAATAACCCTCTATTTGGTAAATATCATAAAACCTTTAATTTTGCACCTGTTCCATACGGCAGTCCAGCTAGACAGGCTTTTAAGGCTAGAATTGCTTCCGAATTGGATGTGAATTATTTGTTATTTGGTGAAGTAAAGGTTGAAGTAATACTCTATTTAAGTGAACAAAAACGATTTGAAACACCAGAACTAGCTGATTTAGATAACTATGCGAAATTAATATGTGATTCTATTAAAGGATCTGAAGGATTACTAATTGACGACTCTCAAATTCAATCCCTAAATATTTCATGGATTGATACTACTGAAGATCCCTATTTTGAAATTAATATACTTGGTGCTCCTGACGAATTTGTTATGAAGCCATTAAAACTCTATGAGATGCCAAACAATCTTTTTTACCCGATATCTTCAAAAACTTGGACTACTGAAGGTATAAATGATACTAAACAGAGCTTAAAACCTATACTTGAAGCGATTGAGAAAATGACAAAGAATAGTCATAAGTTCAGACATGAATTAAGACAAAAAGGATTTGAGTTGAGTAGAGCATTTTTCCTAAGCCAAGGCATTAGTCCAATCTTGCCGGGATTTCATAAGAATCGAGTAATCGACGGGGGATTTGAACTTGTACTAAAAGAGCAATGGAAAAGATTATGAATTTTTCTAATGCCATTCATCCTTTGGATTGTGTATCATTTGATCGGGTATAAGTACTGTATTTGAGAGTAGGGAGTAAAATGATATTTAAAAAACATATAACAAAATATTTTAGTAGCAACGGAAGAATTGACGATTTAAAAAGAATTGAAGAGGCAATTAAGGAACATAAAAAACACTTTATTATAAAAACACAATCCAAGTTAGAAAAACCCGAGAGGTTATTAGGGGAGAATGGATTACTTTATATACAAAGAACTTTATACCGATCTCAGGTAATAATTGAAGGAGTAGTATTATCTCTGAATAATAGAAATGTGTTAATGGCGATTTTAGGAGTTCGTTCTCATATTGAAATTACTGGAACACTCACTTATTTGCACAAACGCCTTAAAAGTTTTTACGCTGGTAACATTTCTTATGAAGATCTTGATAGGTCGTTATACAGGTTATCACTTGGTGGGAAAGTTAAAGATCATTCTGATATGCCTGATCCTATTGGTGTAATGGATTTAATTGATTCAATTGATGACTACTACAAAAAGATAAGTGGAAGCAAAGAAAAGATGTTTAGAGTAGCTTATGATAACTTGTCAGAATTTTGTCATCCAAACTGTTTTGGATTATTTATGGGCAGCGATGTTTTTCCGGAAACACGGGAGGTAATTTACCATAAACCCGGTGAAATAAATGAGGAAAATTACTGGTTTGTAAGCTTATTTTTAATGTCTATAGCCACCACAATTCCTATATATAACAATATATTCGAGATGCTGGAGAAAAATGAAGTATTACCAAATATTTTTCGTTAGAGTAGTTTGAAATGATCAAATCATCACGAACTCTTAACTTAGATACTTTATTTCGGTAATCTAAGAGCGTCAGAAGGAATAAATCAACTACAAATTATAAGAAATTTCTCTTTTTGCTGTTTTTAAGGAAAATCGATATATTATATATGTGAACCTGCGTAAGTGCAAAATGGCTTGGTCTGTTGTGCTGGCGTTGAATATCCCCCTACCCCTTTACTCCCCGCTGTTTCTCGGGGCGGGGAAAAAAGAGAAAAAAATCAGACTAATACGGTTGACAATTATTCCTAGAAAGGATATCTTTCTCTTAGGCATTTATGCCTGTAAATATTTAAAGTGAAACCCGATAAATAATCGGTGTCTCGTTAAGTTTTGCTTAGATAACAATCCCTACTTATACTTATCTCACCTTGCGCAAACCCTTGATAGACAAGGGCGCGGTAACATCGACAGCATCAGCCACCTGTTCGGCTACACGATCAATATCTCCAAATCCAAGCCCACTAATAGCGAATTCATCGCGATGGTGGCAGACAAGCTGCGGATTGAGCATAAGGTGTCGTGAAAGGGTAAGGATCAGTGAGCTGAATGTGAATATTCGAAATTAGCGATTTTAAGCCGTTAAAGCTTCTATGTATCATACGAAAATGAATACCACTATTTATTGGGTTTGACATAAATCCAATAAATAGCGGTATTTTTTGTTATCAGATATTAAGAGTTTTTCAATTCTGCTCATTTTGTAAATAGACTTTGTCTGTCATCAACACAGTTGTCTGAATGTACGGAAGCATTAATGGAAATATAAATAAATGAAGATGCTAATCTGATCATGCCAATTAAAATAATCCAAACGTATATAATTCCATCAGTTAGTTGTCGATATTACATTAAGAAGATGAGAAGTTTACCTATACATATTTATTTTTCATCAATTTAAACAGGATAGGAGTAAGAAGCATTGAATGTAGTCAAGAGATCCGAACGTTTTCAGAGTTTTAGGAAAGATTGGAGTATTGTCCTTATTACCATGCTGCTCTTTTTGTTCTGCTTTCCTATGAGCATGGCCGGGGCGGCGCCAGCTACTACCATTGAGTCGTATGATGTGATTGTCTTCGGCAGTGAGATTCAAGGGATGCTGCTCGCACAGGAAGCGCGGACGCTCGGTTTGAACGTGTTAGTGCTGGACCCGCGCAGCCGGCCGGGAGGAGAGCTGATTCAGGGTCAGATGTTTTTTTTGGATGATGTGAACGATAACCGGAAAAATAGCCTCGTACAGGGCGAGATTAAGCATCTGTTCGATGGGTATAAAGCTGGAACCATTCGCAAAGCCGATGAATTTCAGCAATATTACGACCGGATTGCCAAAGGTATTCCTCTCAAGAGCAGTATCGTTATTGAATCCGTAAATATTAGCGCCAATAATGGCATGAAGTCGCTGAAGACCTTGACCTATCGCGATAAAGCTGGGGTACGGCATACCGTACAAGCTAAATATTGGGTGGAGAACTCCGATTTCTCCGGTCTGACCGGCAAGCTGGGCGAAAAGCGCATTCCAGGCATGGAAAGTCTGTATAACAGCAAAAAGCCGGATTACATGGCCGCCACGTACATGCTGAATTTTAAAAAGGTCAATTGGAGCAAGCTGCATCAAGCGATATTGGAGGATTACCCGCTGACTCACGTCCGAGCCAAATACGGCCCGAATACTTATGTGGATTGGCATTTTGCGACCGGGTTCAGTAATCTCACCCAAAATTTTGCCACCAATGACCCTCAGCTCAGATTGCGGGGGTTAAATGCGGTATACCAAAGGGATGGACAGGTTATTATAAACGCGCTGCTTATTTACAACGTCGACCCCTCAAACCCGGCATTGATCAAGTCGGCATTGCGGAAGGGCCGGGCCCAGGCTCCCCAAATTCTTGCTTTCTTACGCAAAAATATTCCAGGCTTCTCCAATGCTGAATTGAACGGTTATCCCGAATACTTATATATCCGCGACTATAACCGCTACCAAACCAAATATGTGCTCGATTATCCCGATCTGACTTCGGGCAAAATGTTTTGGGATAATGTCAGCATTGGCGGGTACTCCATTGATTTGCAGGGCACTTCGGCCATTCCTACAGGGATTGGTTTTGGAAAACCGAACCGGTATGGCATACCTTTACGGTCCTTTGAACTTAGATCTTATGATAACGTACTGGTGATCGGCAAAAACATAGGCGCAACGATTAAGGCATACGGCAGCGCGCGGATCATGCCGACCAACGCTTTGGCCGCCCAAACGATCGGCATCATTCTCGGAAGGGAGCGAAACAAACAACTTGACGAATTGACCGAATCGGATTTCAAAAGAATTCACAGCTATCTGAAAAAAGATTACCATATTGTCTTGAAGTAGCGGGGACATTTTATAAGTAGTGGCCTTTAGGTAAGAGGATGGATTCAGGCGAAGAACGTAAAATAATCTACCAGAATGGAAGCAACTACCTCTTGCATAGAGGAAGCAGCTCCTATCTGGTATTCATTCTTTATTTGCAGCGCATGCTATAAACTTTCGTAGTGCTCCGGTCTTCTTTTCGTCAGAACGTCTTCGATAATTTCTATAAATTCGGGAGATGCCTTCGCCTGTACCGCCAATTCATAGATGTTAAAAAGCTGTTCATCGGTTAACATTTCAAGTGAGGAGGGGCGCGGAGAAGGAGTAAAATGATAGTTCATTAGATTCCTCCATCAGTTAATTAGTATCTTGAAAATACATCCTTTCCAAATGGTACCATCTATCCCTCTCCTTGTCTCCCCTGATTCCCCCTCTCAATTTATCTTTACAAATGATGGATAATATGGCATAATAATTATTCTTCGTAAAACAGCTATATATCTAAAAAAGCAGCGCGATAAATTGACCAGCAATTTATCGCGCTGCTTTTTAATTGGGTGAAGCGGTTATTCTTACGGGTTTTTGTCTACCGCTGCCAGGAACCTTTGGATGCGTCTTTCGTTTGCCTCCGAAACTGTTGCGAATTGTTCTCCCGATTGGAAGAGCACAACTTTGCGACTAGCATCGTAGTCGTTAATATTATTCATATTGACGACATTGCTGCGGTCAAGACGCTCAAATCCCCGACTTCCATAAGCGGCAAACAGGTCAGACAAAGTTGTGGGGAGAACAAACTCGCCTTCTTTCGTATGGACGAATATTGTATTCTTGTAGTTGGAGAAGTACAATATTTCTTCCTCTCTGACTTCCAGGGAGGAACCGTCTTTTAGTAGAACACGCATGTTTTCCCCATCCTTAATCGATTACTTGCGCAGTTCTTGCGGGATTTCCGGGCTGTGGTACAAAGGCTTCAATACAGCTGCGAAAACTCTCGCCGAGCGAGCTAATACTGAAGAAGAGTGTTTAGCTATGGTTTTCTTCATTTCTTTCACCTCCTTCTCAGTGGTATAACTGTTAAGGACTGGATAAAAAAAGCCAGTCCAATTACAGGCGAATTGTTACACAAACTAAATAATACCAAAATTACAGATGCTATTTTTAAATAGGGATAAAGGCGTTTTGGGATTTGGCTATTAACATCTGGATTAGGGGCGAAAAGAATCATTATAACTAAGCTTGTAAGATTACAGATCCAAATTATCTCTGTTAAGTAGTTTGATAAAATTGGAATTGAGACGCATAAAAAAATTGAGAATAGGTTACAGGCTCGAGATGTTTTAAAATGTACACCACCTGAGCACAGACGCAGTAAAGACAGACTGAAAAAAACAGTGATAGTCTGAAGTAAAGTTCCAAAAAATAAACTTAATATTGCGGATGATAAAAATATAAACAGTGTATTAATAATAATGCTTAGAGAATATTGCATTATTTCAATAGATTGTGTCTCAAGAGGATTTGCTTTCTTAATTGCTTTTGCAATTTTATAAGATAATATTTCCAATGTTATCCCCGATCTCTCTTGTATGATAAATAAAGATAGCCGTATAGAATAGAGGCATAGCAAAATGGAAGCAATAAGTAAAAACTCATAAGTTGCTGTGTCAAAAATAATGTGAAGACGACTATAATAAATGATGGCAAGTTTAAGGCGAACAAAATCTTTTCACGTAGACTTACTTTAATTTTTCCTGCTGGTTTATCAGGAATAAAGTCAAAACCTTTTCTCCTATTTTCAATGATAACGCCTACGAGAATTGCAGTAGAAGCAGTTGAAATTTGTAATAAATATGTAGGGAATTCAGAAAGAAAAGTGAGATGAATTGACATAATCCCTAATCTCTCAAATAAAAAGTAGTAAACAGTTTGAAAAAAAGAGTATCCTTGATACGCCATTCCAGTCATAATTGCTGCATAAAAGACGTGTATACGAAATAAAAACCAGAAAAAGAAAAAAATTAGTGTATACTGGAGAACGATATCTACTTGGGGTAATTGGTAATCTTTTCGAATAATAAACGAGAAAAAACTCATGATTGAAGCTGCAAAAATCATTTCTTTAATGAATAAATCAATTTTAAACACTTTAAAAGCCAAGAAAAACAGGGCAAAAGTCTCTATGACAGACAAAAGCATATATAGTCCGAATTCAACCACTTCATACACTCCTAGGATATCATTATATCCATTTTCCTAATTCTTGAAATTAGTATAGCGAATAATATACAATTCAACAACAGATAATTACACTTTTCACCAAATATTTCTTTTTATTTTAAATTCGAGAGGAGATATGTTATGAATCAGCGTCCGTTAAGAGGCGAATATGCCGAAAGTAACGAAAAGTACCTCAAATTGGTGCCGGAAAAGGGAGAGCTTGCCGATGTGCTGCTGGAACAATCGAAGGCTGCGTTTGCCTTGTTTGAAGGATTGACCGAGGAGCAGGGGAATTACCGGTATGCCCCGGAAAAATGGAGCCTCAAGCAGCTGCTCGGTCATTTGACCGACAGTGACCGGATTTTCTCCTATCGCGTGCTGCGGATATCAAGGGGAGATCAGACATCGCTTCCCGGGTATGATGAGAATGATTTCGTGAATGCAGCCGGGTTCGATTCCTATTCGCTGGAGGAGTTGATCGGGCAATTTAAAGCCTCGCGCCAATCGACGCTGGCTTTGCTTGCAGCCATTCCGGAAGAAGCGTGGACCCGTAAAGGCTCCTCGAATGGCCATCGTATTACGGCAAGGGCGCAGGCCTGCTTGTTGATCGGTCATGAGCTTCATCATCTGAATATCATCAAGGAACGCTATTTGTATTAATCAAAGCCTAGGGGGAGAACGAAATGGGCTTCTTCAAAGGAATACTGAGGCTGTTTGTAGAAAGTGAGCGGATGCTGGTGTGTAATACTTTTGATCAGATCATTTATATCAGAGCCAAAAGCATCCTTGCCGCTGAGGGAATCCGTCACCGTACGCGAATCTCCGGATCAACTGGCGCGGCGGATCAACGGGCGAATATTGGAGGCAAAATACCCGTCCAATATGAGATTTTTGTGGCTGAAGAGGATGAGGCCCGTGCGCTCAAGGTGCTGCGTTAGGCAAGGCCGAGATGATCACACATTATGACCGTCTGAATGTCTGGATTCGGTGAAAGCTGGAGTAGTCCCTATGGAGGCATTGGAAACGGAGGCGATCCGTTTCTTTTTTTTTGCTTATAAATATGACATGTACATAACACCGAAATATTTAGAGAAACCGATTTCATTTCAACAATAGCTACAAAAATAGTGCGCGTTGCATAATGAAATCGACGAAAATTGTCGAATTAAACAATTAAATGTAATGTTAGTTGACCTATTTCTCGGCTTCATGTACATTTTGCTTACACAAACGAAGTGATATTTATCACACTATTTATCGATTTAAGTGTCAATGTATGCACAGGAAATCGATTTCCCGAAGGTGCCAGCAGCTTGTTTTTTTCAAGGTATCGGGAAACCGGTTTCCTGAATGTGGGAAGTTCGTCACTATTCGGCTGGCCGTTTCTCTGCTGCGGAGGGTTGGAGGAAGTCATGAATATCACGATAAGAGATGTAGCCATGAGAGCTAATGTGTCACCGGCCACCGTATCACGGGTTCTCAATCAGAGCAAACCAGTCAGCAAAGCGGTACGGGAGAAAGTCCTGAGGGTTGTGGAAGAGCTTAATTTCAATCCCAATTCGGTTGCGCGCAGTCTCGCTATGAAGGAAAGCAAGCTTATCGGTGTGGTTGTTCCAAGCATTGACAGTGTATTTCTTTCAAAATTTGTCAACATCATAGAAGAGGAGTTCTTCAAGCACAACTACACAACGCTGCTCTGCAATACAAGATGCGATGATGATGTTGAGAAGGATTATTTGAGGCTCTTGAAAGACAAGTACGTGGATGGCATAGTGCTGATGACCTCACATCCCAAGCCGCATCAGATTGAGTTTTTTGAGCAGGTGGAAATTCCCGCTGTGTTTGCCGGGCATACCGACCCGACCAAGCAGTTCTCGTCCGTCAATATTGATAATTATCAGGCAATGTATGATGCGACAAGGTATTTGCTTGAGAACGGTCATCGAAGAATCGCTTTTTTTGGCGGCCCTCTTATCTATCGTCAAGCGATGGAGAGGTTGTCCGGTTACAAGCAGGCACTGGCCGAATACGGGGTCAAGTACGAAGAATCGCTGATGTTTGCAAATGATTATGACATCGAGCACGGCTATGCGAACGGTATGGAGCTATTCCAAAGAGCGGACAAGCCCACAGCTGTTTGCTGTGTGAGCGATATGGTTGCTGTCGGCGCGATTAAGGCGGCGGAAGAGGGCGGTCTCAGCGTGCCTGGGGATATTTCCATCATGGGCTTCGATGATATCGGCTTGGCGAAAGCTTACCGTCCCGGTATTACGACGATCCGGCAGCCGATTCAAGAGCTCAGCGTTCAGGCGGCAGAAATGCTCCTTAATCAAATCAAGCAAAAGGAAGATTATGTAAAGGAGACGAGGATTCTTTCCCATGAAATTATCGTAAGGGGGAGTTGCATGGCAGTGAATGGCTGAAGCTGAGTTAGAATAACTGGTTCTGGAAAGGGTACGTACACACACGCTTCATAGCATCGCAGGTTTTTAAAACGACTGATTATTTTATACAGAGGGGTAGATTATCCATGAAAAAGAAGCTGGGCGCTGTATTGCTTTCTACATTAATGATGTTCACTCTGGCTGCTTGCGGCGGCAATGCGGGCACGAATTCGGCCAATCCGGCCAGTAATGCGGAAGGCACTCCTGCAAATACCGCTGAGCCTGCCGCGAACGATGAGCTGAAGCCGGAACCAGGGGCGGAATTAAGATTCTGGACATTCACCACCGACCTGAAGCCTTTTACAGACTATGCAATTAAGGAATTTGAGCAAAAGTATAACATTAAAGTCACGGTTGAAGACGTAGGCTACTGGGATAGCATTGGCCGGTTGTCAACCGACGGGCCGGCCGGCGTAGGCGCCGACGTGTTCGGTCTTCAGACCCCCGATGTGGCGAATGCAGCCCAATCCGGCCTCATACTGCCGAATGATTATTTTGAAGAAGAGACGAAAAGCATTAATAAACCGGACACGGTCGCTGCGGCTACCCATGACGGTATTCTGTACGGTTATCCCTGGAATGTGTACACGTTCAGCCTGTACTACAATAAAGATCTCGTCAAAGATGCGAAGCTTGAGACATGGGATGATATCATCGCCTTCTCCAAGAAATTCAATGATGTGAAGAACAATAAGTATGGCTTCTTGTATGAACCGAAAACCTCTGCTTTTGATGTCGCCTTTATGACAGGTTATGGCGGTTACATCTTCGGCGACAACGAAACCAATGTGAATGACATCGGAATCAATAACGAAGGTTCCGTCAAAGGCTTGAAGTTTATCCAGTCTCTCAAAGATATTATTCCGCTTGAACTGGCCGATGCCACTACCAATCTGAAAGAAGGTCTATGGGGACAAGGCAAGCTCGCGATTAATATGGACGGGAGCTGGGCAATCGGCGAACACAGCAAGCAGCCGTTTCCTGTAGGCGTGCTTCCAATGCCGAAGCTGCCGGGCGGAGACAATGCGATGCCGCTTGCGGGAAGCACCGGATACTATGTAAGCTCTTATACCAAATATCCGAACGCGGCGAAAATTTTTGCGAACTTTATTACAACCAAGGAAATGCAAATTAAAAACAATGAGCTGACCGGCGCTCTTCCTGCCGCGGATATCACCGGAACCGAACAGGGCATACGTAATGACGAATTGACTCAAGGCTTCCTTAAGCAGATTGCAAGCAGCCACAGATTCCCGGGCCTGTTTGAAACCCAGTATGTATGGCCGGCGCTGGATGCCGCTGTAGCTGAAGTGTGGAATGGCGGGGACCCCAAGGCTGCTCTGGACAAGGCTGCGGACAAATTAAAGAGCAATATCGCTAACCAGAAATAAGGCTGAATGTTGGAAAGGGCAGGCGGTCACCCGTTTGGTTAAGGGTGGCCGCAGTTTATTAAAGGAGGTTAAAGGGTGATGCAGGAGCTCATAGCGAAGCAGAGCAAATCCGGGGCAGCCAAACCTTACAGCACAATCGCTACGATATTATCGGTGCTGGCCATGGGATTGGGACAATTGTATAATCGCCAGTTTATGAAGGGTGTTATTTTGCTGGCGGTCCATGCGTTTACGTTGTATACAGTCATTTTTCAGCTGCCTCATGCGGTATGGGGACTTGCGACCCTTGGCGAAACCCAGACACAGCTGAAAAAAGTGGGCAGGCTTTATCAGCAAGTCATGGGGGACCATTCCGTGTTCCTGATGATTGAAGGTCTGGTGACGATATTTGCCGTAATCATTCTGTTGTGGATTTACGTGCTGGGTATCAAGGATTCCTACCGGACCGGCAAATTGCGGGAACAAGGAGGGGTTCCCAATACCTTCAGACAGACGGTCAGCTTTGTGCTGTCCTACCGTTTCCCTTATCTTATCCTTGCGCTTCCGCTGGCGGGCGTCTTCTTCTTTACGATTATGCCGATCGTATTCATGATTTTGATTGCCTTTACCGACTACACCGCCAAGAATATGCCTCCGGCGCATCTGCTGAGTTGGACGGGCTTTGATGCCTTCAGGGACGTCTTCCAGATGAAAGGATGGAACACCACCTTTTACAAAGTTACGCTCTGGACCTTCCTTTGGGCGATTCTGGCGACGCTCACCGGTTATTTTGGCGGATTTGGGGCTGCGCTTCTCGTACAGCAAAAACGGATTCGGTTTAAATCGTTCTGGCGCACGCTGTTTATTCTTCCATACGCCATTCCGATGTTTGTCTCTATGCTGATTCTGCAAAATATGTTTAACGGCCAGTTCGGCCCGATTAACCAATACCTTGAGCTTCTGGGCTTCAACCGAATTCCGTGGCTGTCCGACCCGACCTGGGCAAAGGTCACGCTCGTGATTGCGAATTTCTGGGTAGCCTTTCCGGTATCCATGCTCATGATTATCGGAATTATGTCAACGATTCCGAAAGATATGTACGAAGCGGCCGATATTGACGGCGCGAGTTCCTTTCAGAAGACCCGTCTCATTACTTTCCCTAGTGTTATGTATTCGATGGCGCCGCTGCTTATCATGTCTTTCGTGGGCAATATGAACAATTTCAATGTGATTTTTCTGCTGACGAACGGCAATCCGATCAATAGCGACCTGCAGTTTGCCGGGGATACCGATATTCTGATCACTTGGCTCTACAAGCTTTCCATGGGCTATGGACAGTACAACTACGCATCCGTCATTGGCATCATTATCTTTATTATTCTGTCCGTGTTCGCGATTTGGAATGTTCGCCGGACCAAGGCATTTAAGGAGGACACCTCATCATGAGCCGTAAACTAAGAGGATCGGTCTGGCTGTCAATCAGTTATGTGCTGCTTGCTGTTATCGGTGTCTTCTCCGTATATCCCGCTCTTTGGGTCGTTTTGTCTTCCTTCCGGACAGGCAACTCGTTATTCAGCGAAACGCTATTTCCGACAGCCTTTACGTTAGAGCACTATGCGAATCTGTTTAGCAAATATGATTTTGCCCTGTGGTATACCAATACCTTGAAGATTGCCCTGACTACCACAGTTATCGGCACTGTTCTGACGCTGCTTCCCGGCTATGCGTTCTCGATCTTCCGGTTTACCGGAAGGAAAACGATGATGAGCACATTGATGGTGCTGGGCTTGTTCCCCGGATTTATGAGTATGATCGCCATATTCATTCTGCTGAATCTGCTGAACCTGTTGAACACGCATTTAGCGGTCATTCTCGTCTATGCGGCGGGAGCGCCTCTGTTCTTTCTCTTTGCCAAGAGCTACTTCGACACGATTCCCAAAAGCCTGGTGGAAGCGGCGCGTATTGACGGGGCGGGCCACTTAAGCATTTTCTTCCGGATTGTCATGCCGCTGTCCACGCCGCTGATTGTGTATACGGCGCTGAGTATTTTTGCCGGCTCGTTCACCGATTTCCTCTTTGCCAAGCTCGTGCTGCGGACGCCGGAGACGAAGACGCTGGCTGTCGGGCTATTCGATATGATCAGTTCACGGCAGTCTACGGACTTTACCAGTTTTGCGGCCGGATGCGTCCTCATTGCGGTACCGATTACGTTCCTGTTCATTCTGCTGCAGCGTCTCTTGACCGAAGGATTGACAGCGGGCGCGGAGAAAGGATAATCCTTTTACGAACCGCTCCGCCAGCCTCATATAGCTTGGGGGCAATTTACGGCTTCTTGTAAATAAAGTGAGACAAACGCCCTATTTTCGTTGATAAAATTTATATGGCCGAAGTTTTTGTTGACACTGTTTTTTTGTGATGTTAGGATACTTAAAAAATGCATGTTATGATAAATGTCATTGCAAATCTTGTATAAGCTCGTTAATCAGGTATGAGCGTTTCTACAGGCAACCATAATTGCCACAGGCTACAAGAGGAAGCAGATTCAGGATATTCGCTTTTTCGGGATAACGTGTGTTTGCGCCCCGGCGAAAGCATTCCGTCTGCTCCCTTTGTTCCTGGGGCTATTTGCATTTCTACTATAAAAATCAAATATAAAGCGAGGGACACATGATGAAAGATCAAGTATTGGCAAAAGATTGGATATCGGTAGCTTATTCCCAGGATATCGGAAGTGAACCGGTGCCCGTTATTGTCTTGGAAGAGAGGATCGTCCTTTTTCGAACCCAAGAAGGGGTACACGCTTTTAAGGATTTATGCATTCACCGGGGGGCAGCGTTGTCGCTTGGCAAAGTGGTGGACGATTGTATTGTGTGTCCTTATCACGGTTGGAGATATGATGCAGAGGGGAAATGCGTTCGAATCCCCCAACAGCCCGCGGAGCAGACCATTCCGCCAAAGGCAAAAGCGATTCCTTATGCATGTGTGGAGAGATATGGCGTGATCTGGGTGAAGCTTGACGGGGACGCTGCGGAGACTCCGGTTCCTTTTTATGAGGAGTATGAGGACCCTTCCTTTAGAACGGTTCATGCCGAACCGTATATCCTGCACGCAGCTGCGCCGAGAGTCGTTGAAAATTTTCTGGATGCGAGCCATTTGGCATTTGTCCACGACGGGCTACTCGGTGACTCGGCCTTCCCGGAAATCCCTGATTACGGTGTGAATTGGAAGGAATACCGCTACGTTTCCGACGAGATTCCCGTTTATGCCGATGCGGACGGTTCCGGTAATTATGCAACGATCTATTATACCTTTGAAATTCTGCGCCCCATGACCGCAAGGCTGAAAAAAGTAAACTATGCCAACAATCAGATTCTTTCGATGTTATTTACGGCGCTTCCGCATGAAGAGAGAAAAACTACGGTGTTCGCACTGGTCACCAGAAATTACGCGCTGGATCAGCCGGATGAATATTTCCGGGATTTTCAGAAGAAGGTTATTGAACAAGACGCAGGGATTGTTGAAAGTCAGAAACCGGAGGAGCTGCCTCTAGATTTACAAGCGGAACTCCATCTGAAAGCCGACAGGGTCAGCATAGCATACCGGCGATGGTTGGGAGAGCTTGGTGTGACCTACGGCAGCGATGTTACGGGTGTTAAGAAGCAGTAAGGAAAGATTTAAACTGAAATGGATTGGGGGAGAATATATTGACTAAGTATTCATGGGTTGAGAAAAGCACATGCATTGCCTGCGGATCTTGCGCAGCTGCCGCTCCTGACATTTTCGATTATGATGACGAAGGTCTCGCGGAGGTTATTTACAACGGTGATAGCAATCAAGGGGCAGTAGCAATACCAGAAGATTTGCATGACGACCTTCAAGACGCTTGCGACGGATGCCCGACCGACTCTATCAAAATTGTTTCGAAACAGGAGGATGCTGTATTGTGAGTCAAGTTCAATTATCTGTTGAACCGGTAGATATCGTCATTATTGGCGGTGGTCCGGCCGGAATGTTTGCCGCCTTTTACGGCGGAATCCGTCAAGCTTCTGTTAAAATAATCGAGAGCATGCCCCAGCTGGGGGGACAGCTTGCCGCCCTTTATCCGGAAAAATATATATACGATGTAGCCGGATTTCCGAAAGTAACGGCCCAAGAGCTCGTCGATTCGCTGCAGCGGCAGTTGAATCACTTTTCGCCGGAAGTCTGCCTGGAGGAAAAAGTAGTCGAACTGATCAAGCTGGAGGAGCGGCTGTTCGAGATTCGTACGGACAAGGCGGTTCACTTTGCGCGCTCAGTCCTCATTACCGCTGGCGTCGGCGCGTTTGAGCCCCGCCGTCTGGAGCTGCCGGAAGCGGCAAAATACGAAAAGAAAAATCTGTATTATTTTATAAGTGATCTGCATCAGTTCAAAGGACAAAAGGTGCTGATCAGCGGAGGCGGAGATTCCGCAGTCGACTGGGCGCTCATGCTGGAGCCGATTGCGGAAAGCGTAACGCTCATTCACCGCCGGGACAAATTCCGGGCACACGAGCACAGCGTGGAAAAACTGATGAAATCAAGCGTAAACGTACTGGTTCCGATGGAAATCGCGGCGTTTGAGGGGGAATGCGAAATCGAGAAAGTTACCCTGCGCAACGTGAAAACGAAAGAAACCATGAATCTTGACGTCGATGCCGTCATTGTTAATTTCGGATTTGTCTCTTCACTCGGACCGATTAGCGAATGGGGGCTGGACATTGTGAACGGCTCGATTGTAGTTGACTCCCGGATGGAGACGAGCATTCCGGGCATCTTCGCCGCAGGCGACGTGACTACCTATCCCGGTAAAATCAAGCTGATTGCCGTCGGATTCGGTGAAGCTCCAACCGCCGTCAACAACGCCAAGGTGTATATCGACCCGAACGCTAAGCTGTCTCCTGGCCATAGCAGCAATATGAAGCTGTAATTGGTATAAAGGCCGTAATTCTCTACGAAAGTAGAAAGTTACGGCCTTTTTAAGTACCTTCGTACTAAAGAATCGGTTTATTTCATGCAGCCTCTGTCGCACCGCTGTCCCCAAAATGGCTATTGCACCGGAGGCTATGCTTTAATCATGTCTTTTGTCTTGGCAGATTTACAGCGGTGGATTCTTATGGCATTTACGGCATACCGGATAATAGGCTTCATTCCCGCCGATCTGGATTTGCTTGCCGCTGTAGACAGGCTTTCCGTTCTCGACCCTTAGCGTCATCGTCGCCTTGCGCTCGCAGAACCAGCAGATCGTCTTCATTTCCTCGATTTTGTCGGCATAAATGAGCATATACTTGCTGCCCTCGAACAGATTGTTCTGAAAATCATTCTTGAGGCCGAAGGCCATCACCGGAATGTCAAGTTCGTCGACGATGCGAACCAGTTGGAGAATGCTTTCTTTATTCAGAAACTGGCATTCATCGATCAGCACGCAGTGGGGCTTCGGCTGGCCCGCGCTCACAATACCGAAAATATCCGTGTCCTCGTCAATGGCAATAGCCTGTCTGCGGAGCCCGATCCGCGAGGAGACATACCCGACTTCATCCCGGTTGTCGATGGCCGAGGTGAAGATCTGCACCGATTTGCCCTGTTCTTCATAATTGTGAGCAACTTTAAGAATCTCGATCGATTTTCCGCTGTTCATTGACCCGTATTTAAAAAATAATTGTGCCACTGTCCATCTGTCCTTTCTCAAAGAAGACCTTAAATCCAATATCCGAAAATGCGACCTTAATAGATTAGCACACTCCCGACCGCCGAGGCCAGCCGAAAAAGCGCCGCTCTGGTTATTTGTTTACGCTATCTGTTAATATATCGGTATGGGAACCTGCCGGTCTTTGACAGTGCGGGTTATTTTGCGCGAAGTGAATCGTATGGTGAAAATCGGAGAAAGGAGCGGATAAGAATGGCGGAGAAGCTTGATTCATATCACGCACGAATTGCGAAGCTGAAAGAGGATGGCAAGCTGACGGCTGAGGCCGAAGCGCTGCTGGAAGAATTGATGGTGGACCTTGCGGAGATGGAGCGGAGCAACAGGGCGCTGCGGAAGGCTGCGGTGAAGGCGGCCGGAGGACAGACGATGTCCAGCCGTTTGCGCGATGCGCTGTACGAATAGGAAGAAGAGATTGTGGAGGAACACGGATGTCCATTATTTTTCCTTTTTTGAAAAAATACCGGGTCGCTGCTGGTTTGGCCCTGCTTATGATGCTGGTTGAACTGACGGTGGAACTGTCACAGCCCTTGCTGATTTCCAAAATTATTGATGGCGGCATCCGGCAGCGGAATCTTTCCGTGGTCTGGCTGTGGGGCGGCATATTGGCTGCAAGCGCAGCTTTGGCATTTACCGCCGGCATTCTCAGTTCTTTTTTCGCCTCGCATGCCAGCCAGGGATTCGGGTTCGATCTAAGAGACAAGCTGTATACGAAGGTGCAGTCTTTTTCATATGAAGCGTTTAATCGCTTTACCGCGTCCACGCTGATTACGCGCCTGACGGGAGACGTGACACAGCTGCAGGATATGGTCTTTATGGGCCTGCGGTTTATGTCCCGCATTCCGCTTATGGTGGTTGGCAGCGTCATTATGGGTCTGGTCGTGCAGTGGAGACTTGGGCTTATTCTGGCGGTGACCGTGCCGGTTATGATCGCCTTCCTGTTTGTACTGATGAGAAGATCTTCAAGAATGTTCCGTACGGTCCAGAGCAAGCTGGACGGGGTGAACGGCGCCTTGCAGGAGAATTTGACAGGTATCCGGCTGATACGGGTATTTGTGCGGATGGCCCATGAGATTGGACGGTTTGCCGGCTACAGCAAGGATCTTATGCGCAGTACGGTGTCTGCACTGCGGCTTACGGAGACGACAATGCCGTTCATATTGCTGATGATGAATGGCGGCATTCTGGTGCTGCTGTGGCTGGGCAGAATTCAAATCACTGCGGGGGCGGCCACGCAGGGGCAGACCGTCGCGGTGATCAATTACTCGCTGCGGACGATCGGAGGATTGTCGGCTTTGTCCGGGGTTGTGGCGGCCTATTCCAGATCGCTCGCTTCTGGAATGCGTATCTCGGAAGTGCTCACGGTGACCGCCACGGAAGAGACGGAGAACCGGCAGGAGCCTGCGATACCAGAACGCATCCGGGGCGACGTGCGATTCGAGGGAGTGGGATTCCGCTATCCGGGCAGTGATATCGCTGCCTTGTTGGAAGTGTCTTTTGCCGCCCGGCCGGGAGAACGGATTGCCATTATGGGTGCGACCGGCTCCGGCAAATCGTCGCTGGTCTGCCTGATTCCAAGGTTGTATGAACAGACGAACGGTACAATCACGGTCGACGGGAAGGATACGCGGCAGATGGATTTGGCTCTGCTGCGCGGCACCATCGGCTATGTTCCTCAGGAGGTGCTGCTCTTCTCAGGGACGGTCCGCGAGAATATTGCCTGGGGCAATGAACGCGCAAGCCAGGATGAGATTGAAGCTGCGGCGCGGGCGGCGCAGATTCACGAAACGGTACAAAGTCTGCCAGGCGGCTACGACACCATGCTTGGACAGCGGGGAGTCAATCTTTCGGGCGGACAGAAGCAGCGGCTAAGCATCGCCAGAGCTCTTGTCCGGAAGCCATCCATCCTGATTCTTGACGACAGCACAAGCGCCCTTGACGCGGTGACCGAAGGCGCGCTGCTGGATGCCCTGCGAAGCATGTCATGCACGACATTTATGATCACGCAGAAGATTAGCTCGACTGTGGGTGCCGACCTGATTCTGCTGCTGGATGAAGGGCGGCTGATCGCAAAAGGCAGTCACGAGGAGCTATATGCCGGCTCCGGATTATACCGGAGCATATGCGAGTCGCAGAGCGGGAGGGGGATGACCCATGTTCAAAGCCTTACTTGAGCCGTTCCGCCATCCGCGTCCCGTCATCGAGCTTGGTGAAAGCAGGGGATTATCGTCGGGACGGAAGCCCAAAGCGGCTGGTGCGAAGGACTGGTCCAGCACGCTTCGGCGGCTGTGGAGCTATCTGGCCGAGCGCAGAATCAAGCTGATTCTGGTGCTGGTCATGGTCGTGTTCAGCTCGGGCCTCTCGCTGCTTGGGCCGTTTATGATCGGCAGGGCGGTGGACCGCTACCTGGAAGGGGGCGGGAGCCATTGGGGGCTCTTTTTGACGGGACTGGGTGCGGTTTATGTACTGTATTCCCTTACGAGCTGGCTGCAAAATATATGGATGATCGAAATTTCCCAGGAAACGGTGTACCGGATGCGGACCGAACTGTTCTCCCATCTGCACAGCCTGCCTATTTCCTTCTTCAATCGGCGTCAGCAGGGCGAAATCATGAGCCGCCTGACCAACGACATTGAGAATGTCAGCTCCAACCTGAACAGCTCGGCCATCGACATCTTCTCCGGCGTTCTTACCTTGGCAGGTACGTTGACTGTCATGCTGTGGCTTAGTCCTCTGTTGACTCTTCTTACCTTCATAGTAGTGCCGATTATGGCCCTTGGAATGCGCTGGATTACACGGCGGACGGGGCCACTGTTCAAGCAGCGGCAGCGGAATATGGGGGAACTTAACGGCTATATCGAAGAGACGCTGTCGGGTCAGCGGGTGATCAAGGCGTTCGGGCAGGAACATCGGGTCATCTCCGGCTTTCAGGATCGCAACAACCGGATTATGCTCTCCGGGTTCTGGGCGCAATCGATCTCCGGGTTTATTCCGAAGCTGATGAATGGGCTTAATGATCTGAGCTTCGCCATCGTTGCCGGGTTCGGTGGGATTTTGGCGGTGCGCGGTTCAATTACGGTCGGGGTGATCCTTGTCTTTGTGGAATATACACGCCAATTTACCCGGCCTCTGAACGATCTGGCGAATCAATGGAACAGCGTGCTGTCCGCCATTGCCGGAGCCGAGCGGGTATTTGAAGTCCTTGACGAGAGGGCGGAGGCCGAGGATGAGAGTGACGCGGCTGCGGTTGAACATATCCGGGGAGAGGTGCGGTTCCGCGAGGTATCCTTTTCCTATAATGGAGAAAGCGATAATCTAAAGGACATCAGCTTCGAGGCGAAGCCCGGCGAGATGATCGCGCTGGTCGGCCCTACCGGAGCGGGCAAGACAACGCTGATCGGTCTGCTGTCCCGGTTCTACAATCCGTCCAAAGGAATCATTACGATTGACGGAAGGGATCTGGCATCCATCCGCAGGGAAAGTCTGCGCAGCCAAATGGCGTTCGTGCTGCAGGACACCTTCTTGTTCAAGGGGAGCATACGAGACAATATCCGCTATGGACGGCTGGACGCTTCAGACGAAGAGGTGGAGCGGGCCGCCAGATTGGCCAATGCCCATTCCTTCATCATGCGTCTGCCGGGAGGGTATGACCGGATGCTGTCGGTTGAAGGAGGAGGAATCAGCCAGGGGCAGAAGCAGCTGCTTGCCATCGCCAGGGCGATCCTGGCCGATCCGGCCATGCTGGTGCTGGATGAAGCGACCAGCAGCATCGACACGGTAACTGAACTAAAAATTCAGGAAGGTCTGCAATCCTTGATGAAAGGGCGCACCAGCTTTGTCATCGCCCACAGGCTGAATACGATTCGCCAAGCCGACCGGATCCTTGTGCTTCAGGATGGCAGGCTTGTTCAACAGGGCAGCCATGAGGAGCTGCTGGACAAGGGCGGGTTATACAGCGAGCTGGTTAAGGGCGCGGTGAAGGTCTAGGAGAAACATCCGTCGCCATAATCCGCCCTTAGCAGGGCTCATTCATATGCGCCTTACTTTTCCGGATAAGTCTCCCTCAGAAATGATACCGATTGGTTAATCAGCGCTTCTAACACTTCAACCTTAATATCAGCGATTTTATTGATGTAGACGCAGCCTTTTCCTGCTGTATATTTTCCCAAATCCGCGAGCAAAGCTTCCCGTTCCGGATTATAAGCCGCTAAATAGAGGCTGATCTTGGCCTTTCGGGGTGAAAAACCGACGAGCGGCGCATCGCCCTCATGGCCCGTGGCATATTTATAGTGATAGGACCCGAATCCGATAATGCTCGTTCCCCACATTTTTGCCGGGAAGCCGGTCGTTTCCGTAAAAATATCGAGCAGCTTGTACGCGTCTTCACGCTTCTGGGGATGCTCCACATTTTCTATAAACTCGATAACACTGCTGTCGTTTTCTTTCGTCTTCAATTCATACATAGCAGAAACTCCTTTCGCCTTCGGAACTGGAACCGGCAGTCCAATTAAACGGCTTCTTTCGCTTCCTTCAGCTTGCGGAGGGGGCCGCTTGTCCATTTTTTCCCCAGTTCAATTGAAGGCTTCTCGATAAAATAGTACGACAGGCTGGAAGCCAGAAGCGACAGACACACAGCGATGGAGAGTGTCGCCCACATGGGCAGCAGATTGTGAAAAGCGTAAATGCAGGAGAACAGTGCCACCGAATGGTAAAGATAAAGGCTGTAAGAGATCGCCCCCAAAAATTTGACCGGCTTTTTCTCGAGCAGATTTGAAATCTTGGGTGAAGACAAGGTCGACGTAATCAGGATACACACGCCAACCGCGATTCCCCAATCAGCGGCCAGAGACAGCCAAACCCCGCTTACGGAGAACAACCGTTTGAATACAGCATCGCCGATCCCGGCGTAGGTATACACGATCAGACCCGACAACAATAAAGCATATTTCATTGTAACACTTAAACCTAGCACTTTTGAAATGAGAATTACCCGGTTTTTGGCAAGCAGGGCACCCAGGATAAAGAATGAAATGTAGTGGAGGGTAAAGTAGAGGTTGGAGGAAATGGGATGTGAATTAGCCGGATGCGCCAGATTGTTAAGCAAGAGGGCCGTACCCGACAAGAGTATGCCCAGAGCCACATTTGACTTCCAACCGAATCTCTTGATGAAGAGCATGATGAAGGGGAAGACGAGGGAGACTCGTAGTTCGACGGACAATGACCACAGGACGGGGTCCAATGCGTAATCCTTAAAGCTGCCGATCAGAATAATATGATCCACAATCAGCCCTAAGGACAAAGGCGTGCTCCATACATCATGAAAAAAAGAGCTGGACCCGGAGCCCAGTCCCGGATGATAAAAGGCCAGATAAGCCAAAATTGAGCACCCGACGGCCACGATATAAGGAATATAGATTCTGCACAGCCTCTTGATAAAAAAATGCGGGATATTCACTTTTTTTCCATCGGAATAAAAGGGCAGCGACAGGACAAAACCGCTTAAGACAAAGAAAAAGATGACCGCCTCATGCCCCGCTTTGAAGATTCGCAAAGGTGTGTAATTTAACGCATCCAGCCACAGCAATCCTGTAAAAATAAATACAAAATGATGGACAACTACAGTCAGCGCCGCCAGCCCTCTTAAAGAGTCCAACTGATGGTATCTTGTCAACCCAGCACCTCCGCGATATTCATTATTGAAATTATTATCCGGAATATAGGCCTGTGATTTGCCGGAAATGGGATCAGGAAGCGGGTTTGGAAGGTTGTCTTGGTCCGGCCCTATGTTTCTCCTTGAAGCGGGGTCCGACATAATTCCGCTTGCGGTCCCGGGTCAGAATCCAGCCGCCCAGAAAGCTCATGCCCGCCGCGAACATGACAAGTCCTCCGGCAAAATGAAGCCAGGCGAAAGCAGGAGCCGCCGTCATGTCGCCGTGCATCGCAAGATAGTCGAACAGATCGTCTTTCATCATGAGGAAGCCCTTCATGGCCAGCAGACCGGGCAGAACCAGAATAAGGATGGCAATAAAGCGGGAGAGCAGCAGTTTCATAACCGTTTCCTTCCTCTCTATAACCTATTTCTGGGGATGAGCGGAACGTTTTAGCCTCTTCTTAATTAACAGCATTTTGCAAAATACTCATTTTTATGATAACGCTTCGAATTTTAAATGTCCATGGCGCAAAGGCATTTTGTGATATGGGAAAAAGGGAGTACAATAGAATGGATTATGCGAATGATGCGTAAAGAACTGGGGGATACATATTTATGACCATTTCATGTGATGTCGCGGTGCTCGGGGGAGGAACCGGGGGCTATGTGGCGGCGATTCGGGCCGCTCAGCTCGGCAAGTCGGTTGTCATCATCGAACAGGACAAACTGGGCGGAACGTGCCTGCATCGCGGCTGCATTCCAAGCAAGTCGCTCCTGCGCAGCGCGGAGGTCTACGCGGATATTGCGGGAAGCGAGGAATACGGGATTGAAATTTCCGGTGTCAAGCTGGCGTTCGGCAAAGTGCAGCGCCGCAAGGAAGCGGTTGTAGAGCAGCTGCATCAGGGCGTCCAGTATTTGATGCGTAAAAATAAAATTCAGGTGCTTAAAGGGAAGGGACGCGTTATCGGTCCTTCGATCTTTTCTCCGCGCAGCGGGGCTGTCGCGGTGGAGCTTGAGGACGGTGAGATGGAGACGGTAGTGTCGGTCAACCTTATCATCGCTACCGGGTCGCGCCCCCGGTTCATTCCGGGGCTTGAGCCGGATGGGCAGTATATTCTAAGCAGTGAAGAAGCGCTTCGGATGGAGGAGCTGCCGGCATCAATGCTGATCGTTGGCGGCGGAGTTATCGGCGTGGAATGGGCGTCGATGCTGGCTGATTTCGGCGTACGGGTCACTGTCGTCGAAGCTGCTGAGCAGCTGCTTCCCCGGGAAGACATCGAGGTAGCCCGGGAACTACAGCGCCTGCTGAAAAAACGCGGAGTAACCGTAATGACGGGCGTAACGGTGAACGCAGGCACATGCCAGGTGACTGGAGAAGGCGTCAGCGTAGAAGTGACCAAGGGCGGCAAAACCGAGGTGCTGACCGCCGGCAAGCTGCTGGTATCGGTGGGAAGAGAGGCCAATATCCACAATATCGGCCTGGAGAACACGGATATCCGCTTTGATAAGGGCGTCATCGAAGTGAACGCCAGCATGCAGACGAACGAACCGCATATTTATGCGATCGGAGACTGCATCGGGGGACTGCAGCTGGCTCATGCCGCCAGCCATGAAGGCATTATGGCGGTCAATCATCTGGCCGGAGAGCGGCTGCATCCATACCATACCCACCTTGTCCCGCGCTGCGTGTACACTCGGCCGGAGGTGGCGAGCGTAGGCTACACGGAGAAGGAGGCCAAAGAGCTTGGCCGCGATGTCGCAACCGGAAAATTTCCGTTCTCGGCAATTGGCAAAGCGCTTGTGTACGGTTCGAAAGACGGCTTCGTGAAGGTTGTCGCCGATAAGACAAGCGGAGACATTCTTGGTGTGCAAATGATCGGGCCCCATGTGACCGATCTGATCGGCGAGGCCGCATTAGCCCAGCTGCTGGATGCGACGCCTTGGGAAATCGGCGAGGCGATACATGCGCATCCCACGCTCTCTGAAATTGTCGGCGAAGCGATGCTTGCCGTGGATGGCAAGGCCATCGGCATTTGACAGGGGCCGAAGTTAAATCACGGAAAAGTCCTGCAGCGCCCGCATACGGGCCGAAGCGGGGGACTGCTTCACCCGGTCCCGCGTCATTCGGTGTAAACGGGCGCTGATCGGCTTTTCTTTTTGAAGTCAAACGCTATATAATAGACTTATACCCGATTAGTACCAGGTTTTAAGATCAGATCAATAAACGGTCTGCCTGTGGCGGGATCGGGCAAGAACTAAGGAGGTACCTCTACTATGGATACGCAAGGTACTGCAAATAAAGTGAACAGGCATGAACCGCTTGGATTGACCGACGGCCAAGTGATCGACATGTACCGACATATGATGCTTGCGCGCAAATACGACGAGCGCAGTCTGCTGCTCCAGCGGGCCGGGAAGATCAACTTCCACGTCTCGGGCATCGGCCAGGAAGCGGCGCAGGTGGCGGCCGCCTTCGCGCTCGACCGGGAGAACGATTATTTTTTGCCCTACTACCGTGATTATGCATTCGTACTGACTGTCGGTATGACGACCCGCGAGCTGCTGCTGTCGGTATTCGCCAAGGCGGAGGACCCGAACAGCGGCGGACGGCAGATGCCCGGCCATTTCGGCAGTAAGCGGCTGCGTATCGTTACCGGCTCAAGCCCCGTTACAACGCAGGTTCCTCATGCGGTCGGCTTTGCGCTGGCAGCCAAGATGCAGAAGAAGAAATTCGTCTCTTTCGTCACGTTCGGTGAAGGCTCCAGCAATCAGGGGGATTTTCATGAAGCGTGCAACTTTGCCGGAGTGAATAAGCTTCCGGTCATTATTATGTGCGAGAACAACCAGTACGCGATCTCGATTCCGGCTCACCGCCAGCTTGGCGGCAAGGTTAGCGACCGTGCGCTCGGCTACGGATTTCCGGGCGTCCGCGTGGATGGCAACGATCCGCTGGAAGTATACCGAGTCGTCAAGGAAGCCCGCGAACGGGCGATAGCGGGCGAAGGCCCGACGCTGATTGAAGCGATGATGTACCGCCTTTCCCCGCATTCCACCTCTGATAACGACCTTGCATACCGTACCAAAGAAGAGGTCGAGGAGAACTGGAAAAAAGACGGCGTAGCCCGTTTCCGGGATTATTTAACGGAGCTTGGCCTGTGGAGCGAGGAACAAGAACGCGATCTCGCCGCCCAGTACAATCTGGAGCTCAAAGAAGCAATCGAATACGCCGACAATGCGCCGTTCCCGAAACCGGAAGATACGCTGCTGCATGTGTACAGCGAATCCGAAGGAGGGGTGTAATTTATGGCAATGATGGAATATATCGATGCCATCCGGCTGGCGATGAAGGAAGAAATGGAACGCGACGACTCCGTCTTCGTACTTGGCGAGGATGTCGGCGTTAAAGGCGGCGTGTTCACCACGACCAAGGGGCTGCAAGAGCAGTTCGGCGCAGAGCGCGTGCTTGATACGCCGCTTGCGGAATCGGCGATTGCGGGCGTGGCGATCGGCGCGGCAATGTATGGCATGAAGCCGATTGCGGAAATGCAATATTCCGATTTCATGCTTCCGGCGACTAACCAGATTATTAGCGAAGCGGCCAAAATCCGCTACCGCTCCAATAACGATTGGAGCTGTCCGGTTGTCATCCGTGCGCCGATTGGCGGCGGCATTTTCGGCGGTCTGTACCATTCACAGTGTACTGAATCGATATTCTTCGGCACACCGGGACTAAAGATCGTCGCGCCTTATTCGGCATATGACGCGAAAGGGCTGCTGAAAGCCGCCGTCCGCGACCCGGACCCGGTTCTGTTCTTCGAGAACAAGAAATGCTACAAGCTGATCAAAGAGGACGTTCCGGAGAGCGACTATACCGTTCCGATCGGCGAAGCGAACCTGCTGCGCGAGGGTGATGATATCACAGTCATCGGCTACAGCCTGCCGCTGCATTTTGCGATGCAGGCGGCGGAGGAATTGGAGCGCGAGCAGGGCATTACAGCGCATATTCTCGATCTGCGCACGCTGCAGCCGCTGGACCGCGAGGCGATCAAGGCAGCCGTGCGGCGGACAGGCAAGGTGCTGATTGTGCATGAGGACAACAAGACGGGCGGCGTAGGCGCCGAGGTTGCGGCGATTATCGCCGAGGAGTGCCTGTTCGAGCTGGACGCGCCGATCTTCCGCCTGTGCGGGCCTGATGTTCCGGCAATGCCGATCAGCCCGCCGATGGAGAAGTTTTTTATGCTCAGCAAGGACAAATTGAAAGCGGAAATGCTGCGCCTTGCGCAGTATTAGGACCCGGAAATGGTGGTAATTAAGAAACCATCTTGCGAGTACAGCACGTTTAAGGAGTGAAAGTATGACCGACAACAAGAAGTTGACGGATGTTGCGATGCCGCAGCTCGCGGAATCGCTGGTATCGGCAACAATCGGCAAGTGGCTGAAGAAGCCGGGTGATCCGGTGGAGCAGTATGAGCCGCTGTGCGAAGTGATTACGGATAAGGTCAACGCCGAGCTGCCGTCCACGGTGGACGGAGTCATGGGCGACATTTTGGCGGAGGAGGGGCAGACGGTCGCGGTCGGCGAAGTGATTTGCCGGATCGAGGTATCCGTTCCGGCGGCCCCCGCCGAAGCCGCCGCTCCCGCGCGCGCCGAGGCGCCGCAGCGCGCGGCCGTAGCCGCCGCGCCTTTAGCGGCGGCGCAGCCTGCGGCATCCGGCGCAGCCTATGCCGCGCAAGACCCTAACGCGCCGATGCGGGCGCGTTATTCCCCTGCTGTGCAGAGCCTCGCGGCGCAGCACAGCATTGATCTGTCCGCCGTGCCGGGCACCGGCCTCGGCGGACGCGTCACGCGCAAGGACGTGCTGGCGTTCCTTGCGAGCGGACCTGCGGCGGTGACTGCGCCGCAGAGCAGC
The DNA here is from genome assembly GCF_018966525.1 of Paenibacillus sophorae. Classification (NCBI taxonomy): domain Bacteria; kingdom Bacillati; phylum Bacillota; class Bacilli; order Caryophanales; family Paenibacillaceae; genus Paenibacillus; species Paenibacillus sophorae. Next base: position 4,706,611 of record NZ_CP076607.1, on the reverse strand, counting down.
CCCGCGCCGCAGCAGCCGGCGGCTGGCGCAGCCGCGCAGCCGCAGGGCGCGGCGTCCATCACGCAGGCGGTAAGCGCGCCTGCGCCGGTGGAGACGCTGCCGCCCGTCCGGCATTCCGGGCTGCATCTATCGGAGCTGCCGCGCATCCCCGAAATTGAGGTGGAGAGCGGGCGTTCCGAGTATTTGATCGACGTAACGCCGATCCGCAATACGATCGCTTCACGGATGCGCCAGAGCGTCTCGGAAATTCCGCATGCCTGGACGATGATCGAGGTGGACGTGACGAACCTTGTGCTTCTTCGCAATAAGCTGAAGGATGAATTCAAGCGCAGAGAAGGGATCAACCTGACGTATCTCGCTTTCTTGATGAAGGCCGTCGTCAGCGCGATCAAGGATTACCCGATTATGAACTCCGTCTGGGCGGTTGACAAAATCATTGTCAAGCGGGACATTAATATATCGCTGGCGGTCGGCACCGAGGATTCGGTCTGGACCCCGGTTATCAAGAAGGCGGACCAGAAGAACGTGGCGGGTCTTGCCCGCGAAATCGAAGAACTGGCGATGAAGACGCGCGAAGGCAAGCTGCGTGTGGAGGATATGCAGGGCGGAACCTTCACCGTTAACAATACCGGCTCGTTCGGCTCGATTCTGTCTTATCCGATCATCAACTATCCGCAGGCAGCCATTTTGACTTTTGAATCGATTGTGAAAAAGCCTGTCGTCATCAACGATATGATTGCTGTCCGTTCGATGGCCAACATTTGCCTCTCGCTGGACCACCGGATTCTCGACGGCGTTATCTGCGGACGCTTCCTGCAGCGGGTGAAGGATAATATCGAGAGCTACAGCCTGGATACGAACGTCTATTAAGCGCGCGTGCCGATACGAATGCCGGCCTGACCGGGGTCCGGATAACCGCCGGGTCACAGGATAGGCCGGCTTTAAGGGCTTCGTAAGAATCAAGGGCAAAGGAGATGTTTAAGCATGGACAGCACAGAACCTCGGAAGCTGGAAATATCCTATGTTCCCATGATCGAATACAGCCAAGCCTGGGATATGCAAAAAGAGTCGGTCCGCGCCATTGACGCCGGTGAGCGTCCGGAACGGCTGATTCTTTTGCAGCACCCGCCAACCTATACGATCGGATCGCAGAACCATCCCGAGCATCTTCTGCTAAACGCCGAGCAGCTGCGGGAGGAGGGAATCTCCTTGTTTGAAATCGACCGCGGCGGGGATATCACCTATCACGGACCGGGACAACTGGTCGGTTACCCGCTGCTAAGAATCGGCGAGCAGGGCAGAGTCGACCTTCACGGATATCTGCGGTCACTGGAGCAGGTGATCATCGATTACCTTGCCACCTTCGGCATCGAGGGCGGAAGAAAGCCGGAATATACGGGAGTTTGGGTAGGCGATGTGAAGATTTGCGCCATCGGCGTGAAGTTCAATAAGAGCCGCACGCGCAAAGGCTTCTTGACCAGTCACGGCTTCGCCTTTAACATTCGGGAGGGCATCGCGGAGGAAGGGTTCCGGGGAATCATCCCCTGCGGCATTGCCGAGTACGGCGTAACCTCGCTGGAAGAATGCACCGGCCGCCGGTTCGAAATCGAAGAGGTTGCAGCGGAACTCGTTCCCCATTTTCTAAACCGGTTCCCTTATGACGGGATCGTGTCGGATTGGGAGAAGGCCCTGGCCGAACAATAAACGAAGAGCAGCGCAAAACAGCGGCCCGGAATATCCGGACCGCTGTGTAATTAGCGGGGAAAGCCGCCAAGTTTCGTTATCCGGCTAGAAAAGGCTCAATAACAATCATCAGCGTGGAAGCTACCATTGCGATCAGCATTACATAAATAAAGATGCGGAACCATTTTTGACGTTGCATGTGTGACTCCTTTGGAATTAGTTTAAGTTTAGGGCATACAGCGCTTTTGCCGGGGAACCGGCTACAACTTATTGTAACGTATACTTGAAAGCGAGGGAAGTCCGGTGGTAGTACAAGACCGATTGATTCAGGAATTTATAGAACTTGTCCAGATCGACAGCGAGACGAAGAATGAACGGAACATCGCCGATCACCTGATCGGCAAATTCAAGGAGCTGGGACTTAAAGCCGTAGAAGACGATTCACAAGAAAGAACCGGGCACGGCGCGGGCAATCTGATTGTCACATGGCCTGCGGAGAATGCGGAAGACGCTCCCAAGCTGCTGTTCACCTGCCATATGGATACGGTTGTTCCGGGTCAGGGAATCAAGCCAACGCTCGGAGAAGACGGCTGGATCACGAGCGATGGCACGACCATCCTCGGGGCGGACGACAAAGCGGGTCTGGCCGCGCTCTTTGAAGGGATTCGCGTAATCAAGGAGCAGAACCTTCCGCATGGGCAAATTCAGTTCGTCATCACGGCGGGCGAGGAGTCCGGGCTGGTCGGCTCGCGTTCGCTCGACCCGAAATATTTGGACGCGGATTTCGGCTTTGCGCTTGATTCCAACGGCGAAATCGGCGCCATCGCGGTAGCCGCTCCGACTCAGGCGAAGATCTCGATGCAGATCTTCGGCAAATCAGCTCATGCCGGCGTCAATCCCGAAGACGGCATCAGCGCCATCCAGGTGGCAGGCAAAGCGATTGCCGCGATGAAGCTTGGCCGCATCGACAGCGAGACGACCGCCAATATCGGCAGATTTGCAGGCGGCGGCCCGACGAACGTCGTCTGCGATCATGTGCAGCTGGATGCGGAAGCGCGGAGCATTGTCCAGGAAAAGGTGGATCTGCAGCTGGCGCAGATGCGCGAAGCGCTTGAAACTACAGTGCGCGAATATGGGGCGGAATGCGAATTCCGCAGCGAGATCATCTACCCGGCCTTCAGCTTTAACGAGCATGACCCCATTGTGAAGCTGGCTGAGCGGTCCATATCCTCGATCGGGCTGACACCAAGGCGTTTCCCGTCGGGCGGCGGCAGTGACGCCAATGTGTTCAACGGACTGAACGTGCCGACGCTCAACCTGGCCATTGGATATGAGAATATTCATACGACCAAAGAGCGGATCAAGGCGGCTGATATCGTCAAGGCGGCCGAGCTGGTAGTGGCGATTGTCAAAGAAAGCGTAAATCAATAACTCTGGGAGCTGAACAACCTCCTTTCGGCGGTAATCCCGACGGAGAAAAACGGCTGACGAAGTAATTGTCGGCAAGGAAAACGATCAGCTGCGGAAAATCTCTGCACGCAAAAGCGCTCTGCCGGGGCAAGCATCCGAGTCGTTCCGGACGCTTGTCCGGCGCAGGTTCCCGCGGATATTTCAAAAATTAAAGCCGATCTTGCCTGTTCCAGGCATGGAGATCGGCTTATTCCCGTTATTGCTCTTCATCCTGCTCAAACTTAACTCTTCTTCGTCAGCCCTATTTATGCACTATAGATATGCTTGATGACCTGCTCGATTGGGATATTGGTGATGTTAATGTCGGCCACTTGGAACCTGTCAAGGATTTCGTAAACGGAACGCTTAATATCATTCTTCGTCAGATCAATCTCGATTTGAGCGGACTGCTGCCCCCATGCAATCACGTTGTATCCTTCCAGTTTTGATGGATCGAGCGGTTTGTTGAATTTTACTTCAATGATCTTGCTGTTGGCAAAATAAGTGCTTAGGGTTTCCATGCTGTCGTCGAAAACGACCTTCCCCTTGTTTATGATCGTTACGTTGTCACACAGGTTCTCGAGATCGGCCAGGTCATGCGTTGTGACCAGGAAAGTCGTACCCTGCTCTTTGTTCATTTGCTTAATGAAACGGCGGATCGTTTCCTTGGAGACGATGTCCAGGCCAATTGTTGGTTCATCTAAGAAGATCAACGCGGGCTCATGCAGAAGCGCGCACACCAGCTCGCATTTCATGCGTTCGCCAAGCGACAGGGTACGGACGGGCTGGTTCACGACATGGCCAATTTGCAGCAGTTCCTTGAAGTAAGCCATTCGCTCTTTGTATTTTTCATCCGGTATCCGATACATTTCCTTGTTCAGCGCAAAGGTATCTATTGGCGGTAAATCCCACCACAGCTGCGACTTTTGGCCGAACAGTACTCCTAGATGCCGCACGAACCGTTCCCGTTCCAACCAAGGAGTAAAGCCAAGTACGTTGACCGTACCCTCAGACGGGTGGAGAATGCCTGACATCATCTTGATCGTTGTCGATTTGCCAGCGCCGTTCGGGCCGATAAGCCCTCTGATTTCTCCTTTCCGGATGCTCAGATTCACATCGCTCACACTGTTTACATGCTCGACTTCCCGGCTGACCAGTGATCGGATGGATGACAGGAAACCTTCCTTTTTCTTTATTTTCTTGAAGGTCTTTGTCAAACCCCGTACCTCTATGATTGTGTCGTTCAACCCGTTATCCTCCCGCACTCGTGTAATTGCGCAGACAACGGTTCCATGCTGCGATGCTCAGCCAGAACAGCGCCACACAGCAAACCGAAGCCGCCCATATCAAGCTGTCCAACCTGCCCAGCAGAATCTGTGCCGGATAATACGTCCAAATGGCAAATGGCAGAAAAGTAACCATCACCATGCGAAGTGCGACAGGAAAAATGTTGGTTGGGTAGTTCCCGAAATCGGTAATCCGGTCGAACATTTCATCAATCCTCCCCATCTGCACAATCATGATGACGATAGCGCTGTAGAAGATGTTGACAGCCATGAACAAAATGACGCCGCATACCAAGCTGACCATCATCATCAGTAGCTTGGTAAAAGTCAAATCAATATGCAGCCGGTGAAAGGCCAGGCTGGTAACGGTCAAACCGGCAATACAAGAGCCGATGCCGTTCAACTGAAAGCCGCTGCAAAGCAGCACGCCGATCGGCGGATACGGCTTAAGCAGCAGCCGGTCGAACTCGCCTTTCCAGACCATTTGCATGACCGAATGGCGAAGATCTCCGAATAGCAGTTCGCGAATACCGAACCAAAGGAGCAGGATGCCTTGGAACAGCAGGATTTGATCCAGCGTCCAGCCAGGGTAACCGCGCGTCTGTGTAAAGAAAATATACTGGACGAGCGGCCCCAGACCCGAGACGATAATAGATATCAATAAGTTAGTCAAGAAGTCAAAGCGGTAGATCATGGCGCGTGACAAGCTAAGCTTCATGTGCCAAATGTACAATCGCATAAGTCCAGATAAAGTTGCCACCTGCTACCCTCCCGCCACGACGACTTTTTTGATTAGAACTGCCCAGATTATGCGAATTGCAGCATAAAAGATGGCTATCCATAGCAGTTGCATCAAGAGCACATGCAGCCATATACCCAAAGGGGCGGTATCCGGGTGGTTAATAAAGATACGGATCGGTTCATAAAATATGTACTGGAAAGGAAGCGCATCGCAGATATGTCTCAGCCATTCCGGGAAAAATTCAAGAGGAATCAGCGTACCGCCAAGAAGCTGGAGCAACGCATATTTGAGCCGATGGATGCCCTCGTTGTTATGGGTTAGAATCGCGGTCATGCCGATAAGATAGTTCATAAGGAAGTGAAGTATGAAAGCAGGCGCGATAATGGATAGAAATTTGCCGAACGAAGCAAGCGTCATGAACGTCGGAGGCAGAATCAACGAATAAATAATCATATCGGGAATAAATTCGAATAAAACACCCGCGGTGCGCAATGCAATCGCGTTCGCAAGTTCGAAGCGGAACAGAGAGACTGGCCTAAGCAATAGCGGACCTATATCGCCAGATAAAATGTAATTTGACATTCGCCTGTCCGTAAAGTTGAATGTGAAGATCCAAACGAAAGTGCCGACCGCATAGTACCAGATCATCTGTGTGAGGTCATAGCCCTTGATATGAGAGCTGCCATTATAAGCGTAAATGCTGTGGAACAGATAAATGTTCAGAATGAGCATAAACGGATGGATCACAATGGAAATCAGAAATCCCCTGGGGTAAGCCAGGAAAACTTTCAGATTCAGAAGAATCATTTTCAAAAATAGGCGCAAGGCATTCCTTCCTTTCCATTGGATTAGAAAAAAAGTGTGAGTGTTAACCATATTACTTTAATGTTTAATTTTTAGCAATTACAATTTGAACATTTTGCTTCACCCCAACTCGGCGAAGTTTTTTTGGCAACGCCACTAAAACTACTCAAGAGAAGAACGTACTTTTTTGTATATTATCTTCTTCAGGAAAGTTTTTCGTAGAATGTGGGGGAGTTACAATGAAAACGGGCCTTGGCAAATAGACAGTTTATCACCAAATAGAAAAGAAGCGCTCCCTTGAATCCGCGGGGCGCTTCCAGCTTGAAACGAATATGAAGCAATCCTGATACGAATAAAATGGAGCACAGCAGCCTCATTCAATATGAAGCGCTTTCATTCGATTCGAACCGTTAGCGCATCTATCCCGCCTGGGAGGTTTCGGACGGTTTGATCCGGTTCTCCGCGCCGATTTCGAGACGGAGAGCCATTTGCAGCGACAGTACATATTTTAGCGGCATATCGGGACCGAACCGCTTCTGCAAAGCGAGCAGCCCTTGACGAATTTGTTCCGGTTTTCCCGCGATCAACAACCCCGTACGGCCTACCCTGTTATTCATGACGATTTCCTTCTTTCTCTTGAAGTTTGCTATAATACACCGTATGCAGACCAGAGACAAAGGAGACCTGAAAAATATGGAAAATCAAGGAACTGAAGTGAAGAAAGTATGGCCGGCCAATCCGGCGCTGGACGAGACTACGGTATCCACCCAGCCTATTTTTGAAGGCAAAATCATTACGCTTCAGGTGGACACGGTGACGTTGCCGGACGGTAATACTGCAACCCGGGAAGTGGTTAAGCATCCGGGAGCGGTCGCGGTTCTGGCCCTGAATAAGGGCAAAATGCTCGTTGTCGAGCAGTTCCGTCAGCCGATGGGACGAACGGAAGTGGAGATTCCAGCAGGTAAACTGGACCCCGGCGAAGATCCGCTGGCAGCCGCCGGGCGGGAATTGCAGGAAGAGACGGGCTTTCACGGCGGCGATCTGTTCCTGCTGAAATCGTTCTACACCTCTCCGGGTTTCGCCAACGAGATTATTCATCTGTATGTGACGGAGAATGCGCAGAGCGGAGAGATGGCGCTTGACGAGGACGAGTTCCTTGTTGTGACGGAGCTGACTCTCGAAGAAGCGTACGAATACATTGCCGACGGGCGGATTGCCGACGCGAAGACCATGATGGCGGTTTATGCCTGGCATCTGTACACGCTCACCGGGAAATGGAACTAGAACGCACGGAGGCTCTTATGGGCCGGAATGCTTCTGCGGAGGAGCCGGATGTTAAGGCGTACGGTTCGAAATCCGCCGGGGAACCGGAGCTTGTCCGCTGCTATTGCGACCTGCATGTCCATATCGGCAGAACGTCCGAGGGACAGCCGGTCAAGATCAGTGGCAGCCGCGATCTGACCTTTGCGGGAATCGCCAAGGAAGCGGCGGAGCGCAAGGGAATCGGCTTAATCGGCATTATCGACAGCCACTCCCCTGCCGTTCAGCGGGATATTCTGAACTGTCTCCATGATGGAGAGATGACGGAGGCCGAAGGCGGCGGCATCGCGTACCGCGGAACGGCAATCATACTCGGTACAGAGATCGAAATCCGCGAGCCCGGGCGCAAAGAATGCCATGTGCTGGCCTTCATGCCCGATCTTAAGACGATGACCGAATTCAGCCTCTGGATGGGGCGCCATATGCGGAACGTTAACTTAAGCTCCCAGCGTATCTATGTTCCCTCCCGGGAGCTTCAGGACGAGATATACGGGCGCGGAGGGATATTGATACCCGCCCACATCTTCACGCCGCATAAAGGCTTGTATGGCTGTGCCGCCGAGCGGATGGCCGAGCTGTTCGACCTCCGGCGGATCGCCGCCGTGGAACTCGGTCTCAGCGCGGATTCGGAAATGGCCGGCTATATTTCCGAACTCGATCCGTACACGTTTCTGACGAATTCGGATGCTCATTCGCTGGGCAAGATCGGACGCGAATACAATGAAATGGAGCTCGCCGCCCCTTCGTTTGCGGAGCTGCGGCTTGCGCTTGAAGGCCGCGAAGGCCGCCGGGTTACGGCCAATTACGGGCTGAACCCCCGGCTTGGCAAGTACCACCGCACGTACTGCGCCGGCTGCGGCAGCATTATCGACGAAGCTTATGCGACCTCGCAGCGCTGTCCGTACTGCGGCAGCGTAAAGCTGGTGCAGGGTGTGCTGGACCGGATTCTGAATATCGCGGACAGGAAGGAACCGGTCGTTCCGGCTCGCCGCCCGCCTTACCGTTATCAGGTTCCGCTGGAGTTTATTCCGGGCCTCGGCAAGGCGAAGATGAATCTTCTGCTTCAGGCCTTCGGCACCGAGATGAATATCCTTCACGAAGCCGGCGAGGAGGAACTGGCTGCGGTAGCCGGAGCGGAGCTTGCCGCGAAGATCGCCGCCGCCCGCTCCGGAAGCCTGGAGCTTACCGCCGGCGGGGGCGGAACTTACGGCAGAGTAGCCCTTACGCCTAAGGACAAGTCATAGAGCGGGGCATTTCTTCATATGGTGTAACATGTGACCATGAGAGGAGAACGTCCCCGATGCGGAACTTCCGTCATATGATTAAGGAGCAGACGCCGCTTTATATTTTTGTCGCCGTATTATTCTTGGTTGGGGTCGTCTTCGGTGCCCTGATCATCAGCGCGCTGACGATGGACCAGCAGCAGGAGCTCAGCGACTATCTGGGCAATTTCTTTATGACCGTGGATCAGCACGGGCTTCCCGCAGCGCCGGAATCGTTCTGGAGCATTGCGGGTCTTCATCTGAAATGGATCGGCCTGATCTGGATTCTCGGCCTGTCGGTTATCGGGCTTCCCGGCATACTTGTTCTGGATTTCCTCAAGGGTGTGCTCATCGGCTTCACGGTCGGCTGCCTGGTAAGCCAATATTCATGGCATGGTCTGCTGTTCGCGCTTGTGTCCGTCGCTCCGCATAACCTTGTGGTGATCCCGGCGCTTCTCGTATGCAGCGCTGCGGCCATCGCGTTCTCGCTGCTCATGATCCGCAGCAGGGTGACCGCGCGTCGTCCGCTTCGCGTCGGGCGTCCTTTTGCCATGTACACGCTGCTGTCCTTTGTTATGGCCCTCCTGATTCTCGGCATATCCTCCTTCGAGACATGGGTTACGCCGACGATGATGCGCTGGGTGACTCCATCTTTGGTGCAGGCGACGGCGGAATATAACGGCCAGTAAAAGCGTTTGACTTCTCAAGTTTACTCCCCCTATAATGAAAGAAGTGACTTTAAGAGAACGCAGAGCTATTTTCCTGGGGGGAGGGAGAATGATTATGGAAGACAAGATCGATAAAATTAAGCAGCAACTGCAATCCCAAGGATACAAGCTTACACCCCAACGGGAAGCGACCGTACGTGTACTGCTGGAGAATGAGGAAGACCATCTCAGTGCCGAAGACGTGTTCATGCTCGTAAAGGAGAAGGCTCCCGAGATCGGTCTCGCCACCGTATATCGTACCCTTGAACTCCTCAGCGAGCTTCATATCGTGGAGAAGATCAACTTCGGCGACGGCGTCGCGAGATATGATCTGCGCACGGATACCTCCAAGCACCATCATCATCATATGATATGCGTGCAATGCGGCAGCATGGATGAGATCCGCGAAGACTGGCTTGGATCACTGGAAGAGAAGCTGGAGAAGGAATTCAATTTCGCGGTAATCGACCACAGACTCGATTTTCACGGGATTTGCTACCGCTGCAGGGAGAAGAACAATTCGGAAGGCAACCGTACCGAGTAAATTCATAGACTAATTAAGTTAATAGAATCAAGTTAATAGAAGATACACCCAGCAGCTCTCCCCGGCACTTTGCCGGAGAGAGCTTTTTGGTGGCGTCAGCAAGCGTGTTCATAGCGCCGGGATATACATAAGCGAGCCTGAAGTTGCATAGAGTGAAGGAAAGGGATTGTCCGTATCAGCGGCAAAGCATACGGGCATCGGATTTTGCACGGGTCAAAAGTTCTTCACGGGAGGCATGCAAAATGATCTTTTCCGTACCCAAAGCGCTTCGACGGCTCTGTTACATTGTGATATTTGTCGCATTGAGCTGCCTGTTCTATAATATAATGGACCTGCTTCACAGCTGGATCAATCCCGTACCCGATCCGGACATACCGGAAGGCTCGGCGGTTCGGGCGTTTCACGAGATTCAGCCCGGGGGAGAGGCAATGAATCCGGGAGAAAGGCTTCGCCTGTACTATTGGTACGGGGAGTGAATCCGCTTCGGGCAGGAATAGTTACAAATTATGTCGAATGAAATGTTTAGAACGGGAGTTATTCCGGTGACTGTAAGTTTGCGCGGCGTGGCGCCTTTTGCGCCGAATCTTTGACCGCATCTATGCGGCGTGCTGTGGTGGGAGCGTGGACTAATGAAGTCACACTTGCAGGCCTTTTTGCAGTACCTTTCCCGTGAAAAAAACGTGTCGCCCAGCACCCTGGAATCCTACGGACGCGATGTTTCACAGTTTTTGGACTATGCCGCAGGGCGGGGCGTCCTAACTGCGGACGATATCCGAAAGCCGCTGATTACGCTCTATCTCGGCGGGCTTAAAGCGGCGGGCCGGGCGGCGGCGACCATTAACCGGAACAAGGTCTCGCTCCGCGCCTTTTTTCAATTTCTGCTAAAAGAAAGGCTGATCACCGTGGATCCGACGCTTGAAATGGAAGCGGTGAGGTCTGAGAAGAAGGCTCCGATGGTACTGAGCGTTGAAGAGGTGGAGCGGCTGCTGGCAGCGCCCGATCTCTTGACTCCGCACGGGCTGCGTGACAAGGCGATGCTGGAACTGCTGTATGCGGCCGGAATCCGGGTATCCGAGCTGATTATGCTTGATGTTGGCGATGTGAAGCCCAGCCTGGGATTTGCACGGTGCTCCGGCTTCGGCGGCAAGGAACGGGTGGTGCCGATTGGGGTCATCGCGTCGGAATGCGTGGAGGCTTATACCAGGGACAGCCGGGACAAGCTGCTGCGCGAAGACAAGGACCAACCGGCGCTGTTTCTAAATAGTCTAGGCGGCAGGCTTACCCGGCAGGGCTTCTGGAAAATAATTAAAAAATACGCGAGGGAGACGAATATCCGGCAGGATATTACGCCGCATACGCTGCGGCATTCGTTCGCCGCCCATCTGCTGGAAAGAGGGGCCGATCTGCGCTCCGTGCAGCAGATGCTCGGACATGCCGATATCTCTACGACGCAGATGTATAGCGGCATCGCCCGCGCAAATATGAAGGAAGTTTATGAAAAGCATCATCCCCGGGCGCGGTAATGTCTTTTTCCGGGGAAACATATCAATCATTACCATTACTTACGCTAAAGGGAGCGTGGACGAAAGTGTCCTCTTTTAAACGGATTTGCTTTATTGTACTTGACAGCGTCGGCATCGGGGAGGCTCCGGACGCCGCCGGCTTCGGCGATGCGGGCGCGCATACGCTCGGCCATATTCTGGAGCGGAACCCCGGGCTGAAGCTGCCGAATATGCAGCGTTTGGGCCTGGCGAATATCGCCCCGCTGCCGCCGCTAGAGCCGGCTTCGGCACCGGAAGCCTATTATGGAAAGATGCAGGAGGTTTCCGTTGGCAAAGATACGATGACCGGCCACTGGGAACTGATGGGCCTGAAGATCGAGACGCCGTTCAATACGTATCCGGACGGATTTCCGGCGGAGCTGATACAGAAGTTCGAAGCTGCCACAGGCCGCAAGGTGCTTGGCAACAAACCGGCCTCTGGCACCGAAATTCTTGTGGAATACGGCGAAGAGCAGATGAAGACGGGAGCATGGATCGTCTATACCTCGGCGGACAGCGTATTTCAGCTGGCTGCGCATGAGGAGATCATTCCGCTGGACGAGCTGTACCATGCTTGTCATATCGCCCGCGAGCTGACGATGGCGCCGGAATTCTCAGTGGGCCGCGTTATTGCCCGGCCCTATGTCGGTGAGCCCGGAAGCTTTACCCGGACGCCGAACCGGCATGATTATGCAGTGAAGCCGCCGGAGCCGACAGTGATGAACGCGCTGGCAGATATCGGCAAAGATGTAATCGCCGTTGGCAAGATCAACGATATTTTTACGGGCGAGGGCGTGACGGCTTCTTATCCGACCAAGAGCAATGAACATGGTATCGAAGTGACGATTGAACAGCTTCGTGAGCCTTTTGACGGGCTGCTGTTTACGAATCTGGTCGATTTCGATTCCCTCTACGGACACCGGCGCGATCCGGAAGGCTACGGCCGTGCTCTTGAGGTGTTCGATAAGGCACTGCCGGATATTATGTCCGCCTTGGGCGAGGATGATCTGCTGATTGTGTCCGCCGACCACGGCAATGATCCCGTACACAGCGGAACCGACCATACCCGTGAATACGTGCCTCTGCTCGTATATGGTCCGAAGCTTAAGACCCCAAGCAGTCTTGGCGTTCGCGCAACCTTCTCCGATGTGGCGGCGACAATCGCCGAGAATTTCGGAGCGGCGGCGCCGCAGTACGGGACCAGCTTCCTTGGAGAGCTGAAGTAATCCGCCGGACGGGCGGCATCGATTTTTTTGGAATCTGCATCATAATTACGCACACGCCTACATTTAAGGAGGAGCATACATGACGAACACAGTAAGCCTCAGCGCGATTCAGGAAGCAGCAGGGTACATCAAGAGCAAAGGGGCGGAAGCGCCGGAAATCGGGCTGATTCTCGGCTCCGGCCTCGGCATTCTGGCTGATTTGATCCAGGACGGGATTAGCATTCCTTATCAGGACATCCCCCATTTTCCGGTGTCCACTGTGGAAGGACATGAAGGGGAACTCTTGATCGGCACGATTGAAGGCCGCAAGGTCGTGATGATGAAAGGCCGCTTTCATATGTATGAGGGCTACGGACCGGAGACGACGGCGTTTCCTGTCCGCGTGATGAAGGAGCTAGGCGTGACCAGCCTGCTCGTGACCAACGCCGCCGGCGGAGTGAATACGGATTTCTCGGCGGGAGATTTGATGCTCCTCACCGACCATCTTAACTTGACCGGCCGCAATCCGCTGATCGGACCGAATGATGCCAAGCTTGGCGTGCGCTTCCCTGATATGTCCGAGTCGTACAGCCGCCGGCTGATCGCTGTGGCGCGCGAAACGGCGAAGGCCCAGAACTTCACGTTCAAGGAAGGCATCTATGCGGGCCTGCTCGGGCCGTGCTATGAGACGCCTGCCGAGATTGTCATGCTGCGCCGCCTGGGCGCCGATGCGGTCGGCATGTCCACCGTATCCGAGACAATCGTCGCCCGCCATGCCGGTATCGAAGTACTCGGCATCTCCTGTATTACGAACATGGCCGCGGGCATTCTGGACCAGCCCTTGTCCCATGATGAGGTCATGGAGACGGCTGAGCGTGTGCGTGAGCGCTTCTTGAGCCTTGTGCTTGCTCTAATTCCGAATATGTAAAAGGAGGAATCTACAATGACACAATCCGCAAACAACGCATCAGAGGCCGCTTACGGCGTACAAGTAAAGGAAGCCGCCGCCTATGTCGAGTCCAAGCTGGGGGCTTATAAGCCGGTCATCGGCCTGATCCTCGGTTCCGGCCTTGGCGATCTGGGCGACCAGATTGAGGATGCCGTATACTTGCCTTACGAAGAGATTCCTCATTTTCCGCGCTCGACGGTGGAAGGACATGCCGGACGATTCGTCATCGGCAAGCTGGAAGGCAAGGACGTTATCATCATGCAGGGACGTTTCCACTATTATGAAGGCTATGCGATGCGCAAGGTTGTGCTGCCCGTATACGTTCTGGCCAAGCTCGGCATCGGCACGCTCGTTATCACCAATGCGGGCGGCGGCATGAACCGGGCGTTCAAAGCAGGCGACCTGATGCTGATCACCGATCATCTGAATATGACGGGTGACAATCCGCTGATCGGACCGAATGATCCGGAGCTTGGCGTGCGTTTCCCGGACATGTCCCGCGCCTACGACCCGGAATATATCGCGCTTGCCAAGAAGCTGGCGCCGGAAATCAAGGGAGAGGACGGAGACAGCCTGAAGCTTCAGGAAGGGGTATACGCAGGCATTAGCGGCCCGACCTATGAGACGCCTTCCGAGCTTAATATGCTCGCGCTTCTCGGCGGCGACGCCGTCGGCATGTCGACTGTTCCCGAAGTGATCGCCGCGAGTCACAGCAGACTGAAAGTGCTGGGCATTACCTGTATTACCGACATGGCGATCGGCGACGAATTGGAGCCCTTGACGCATGAGCAGGTAGTCAAGGTTGCGAATCTGACCAAACCGAAGTTTATCGGCCTCGTCCGCGCTTTCGTGCGCGAGGTACAGATTTAATATGCGGGCGATCGACATTATCCATAAGAAAAGAGACGGAGGCGAGCTGAGCCGCGAGGAAATCTCTTTCCTCATCCAAGGCTACAGCCGCGGGGAAATACCTGACTATCAAATGTCCGCTTGGGCGATGGCCGTCTATTTCCAAGGTATGAACGCCCGCGAGACCGGTGATTTGACCCTGGAAATGGCCAAGTCCGGCGACCAGGTCGACCTTAGTCCGATCGCGGGCATCAAGGTGGACAAGCACTCTACCGGAGGCGTGGGGGATAAGACGACCGTCGTTCTAGCTCCCCTAGTGGCATCGGCTGGCGTGCCGGTCGCAAAAATGTCCGGGCGCGGCCTCGGCCACACCGGCGGCACGCTGGACAAGCTGGAGTCCATCTCCGGCTTCTCCGTCGAGATGGACCGCGAGCGCTTTTTCGCCCAGGTCGGCGAAATTGGCGCGGCGGTTATCGGCCAGTCCGGCAATATTACCCCGGCTGACAAGAAGCTGTACGCCCTGCGGGATGTGACAGCTACAGTGGAATCCATTCCGCTCATCGCCAGCTCCGTCATGAGCAAGAAAATCGCCGCCGGCGCGGACGCGATCGTGCTTGATGTCAAGACCGGCAGCGGCGCGTTCATGAAGACGCTGGATGATTCCATCGCGCTGGCGCAGGCGATGGTCGATATCGGAACCCAGCTTGGCCGCAACACGGTCGCCGTCATCAGCGACATGGACCAGCCGCTTGGGTACGGCATCGGCAACGCGCTGGAAATCAAGGAAGGCATCGAAACGCTGCGCGGCAATGGTCCGAAGGACCTCACTGAAGTATGCCTTATCCTTGGCAGCCAGATGCTGGTTCTCGGCGGCAAGGCGAAGGATACGGAGGAAGCTCGCGCGATCCTTCGTGAGCACATCGCGGACGGCAGCGCGTTTGAGAAGCTGAAGGAGATCGTCGCGGCCCAGGGCGGGGATGCGGCCCAGATTGAATCGCCTTCGATGCTGCCCGCCGCCCGGAAGCAGGTAGAGGTTAAAGCGGCAGCAGATGGCCATATCGAAGCGATCCAGGCCGAGGAAATCGGCATCGCCGCCATGCTGCTCGGCGCGGGACGGGAGACTAAGGAATCCGTCATCGACTTGGCCGTCGGCATCGTGCTGTCGAAGAAGGTTGGGGACGCCGTCTCCGCCGGAGACATATTGGCCGTCCTGCATGTGAACGACGCTTCCGAGAGCAAGGTAAAGGAAGCCGAGGACAAGGTGCTTGAAGCCTACCGCATTACGGCTCAGCCGGTAACGCCGCCGCCACTCGTTTATGCCATCGTTACAAAGGATGGCGTAACCCGGTATTAATGGAGTATACTGGGATTGATTGTATTTCATGTGGTGGAGGAGAAGGAATGAGCCAAGCGTTTAAATTGTTGGATCCGCAAGAACTGACGGATAATGTGTTCAAGTTAATTGGGCAAGACTGGATGCTGATCACGGCTGGAGGAGCGCAGCGGTATAACACGATGACAGCCAGCTGGGGCGGACTCGGCATCCTCTGGCACAAAAACATCGCTTTTTGCGTAGTAAGGCCAACCCGCTATACTTACGAATTCATGGAAGCCGCCGACACGTTCTCTCTGTCGTTTTTTACGGAGGAATACCGGAGTGCGCTGGAAATCTGCGGAAGCGCTTCGGGAAGAGATACGGATAAAGCCGAGGCTGCGGACATCACTCCTGTGGAAGACACGCCGGGGATTGTATATTTCCAGGAAGCCAGACTTGTGCTCGAATGCCGCAAGCTCTACTATCAGGACTTGGACCCGGCTAAGTTTCTGGATGAAAGCATTCATCAGATGTACCCCAAAAAAGATTACCATCGTTTGTATGTTGGAGAGATTACGCAGGTCCGGATCAAGGAATAAATTCGATTGACGGATTATTCTTGACCCGGCAAGGACGGGGGTATCCCATAAGTCATTTCTACTATGGCTTATGGGATACCCCCGTTTTTTCATAGGTCAATCATTGGAACTTCTGCCTTCCAAGCCAGTTCCTCTGTAAGCAGTTCCTCTTCAACCATCCGCATCATACGGTACGCTCCCATGCTTTTGTTGCAGGTTACGGCCAGCGCGAGGCCGGGCCCGGGATAGAAGGCGGAGCGAAAGGAGACGCCCGGATCGGATCCCATAATATGGTATTTTACTGATATGTCGTCCCGTTTCGTAATCCAGATGCCATAGCCGTAATATTCACAATCTTTATCGGCGATCTGCGGGGACAACAGGCATCCGAGCAGATCCGCCCCCAGCAGGCCGCCGTTCATTAAAGCATCCCAGAATTTAAGCATATCCGGGGCTGCCAGGAATACGCCGCCATCCGCGCCCCCTTTGACGGGAATAGAGTAGATATTGCTTCTCCACGTACCGTCCTCCTCATCAATGTAGCCTGTTGCCGTATCCGCCGGCAGCCTATCCAATGGATAGTAACCTGATCTTGTCATCCCGCAAGGCTGGAAAATCCGGCTTTCTACATAATCGGCAAATGGCATGCCCGATTCCCGCTCAATAACAAGCCCAAGCACGATGTACCCCGCATTATTATAGTGAAACCGCCCGCCCGGAGTGAATTTTATCGGCAGATCCCGGATTAGTGGTACAAAATCCCCGAGCGTCCTAAGCCTATACATCGGGTGCTTCTCCCACAACTGCTCGAAATCGTCCATTACTTCTTCATCGAAATAGTCGCTGATCCCGGAGGAGTGGGTGAGCAGATGGTGGATCGTAATCTCTTTATTGAAATGGGGAAAATCTTCCTTCAGATTGAGGTAGTCCCCGATCCGTCCGTCAAGCTTCAATTCGCCTTGTTCCGCAAGCTGACAAATGGAAAGCGCCGTAAACAGCTTGCCGCCGGAAGCGGTCCCGAACGAAGTGCAGGCTTTATTCGGAATCAGGTTCTCTCTTTGTGCGAAGCCATACGGCAGTACAAGCGGGTCGCACCAGGGCATTTTTAGCGCAACGGTCCCCGAAAAACCGATTTCCTCCGCCGCCTTGTTCAGTGTGTCCGTTAATTTGTGAGTCTTCAACATTTTTCCTCCATACTATTTTTTTCAATCAATGTATATAACAGGATCGAGCTGGTTTTCCTTAAAAAAATTCCGCCTGTACAGCAAATAATCCTGCTTGCCAGCAAAATTATGGAATATTTCCGCCCTTTTCTGACGAAACTGGAACACAGTACCTGCGATAAGAAGGTTAACGTTCAGGAGGGGAACTTTGATGACAAAATTTCGCTTATGTTTGCTGGCGTTGTGCATCGTCTTTAGCGCTGTGAGCCCGGTCACCGCGGCGTTCGCGGAGGAAAAGGGGCAGAAGTCCGGCGGTGCCGCCAAGGCGGCCGATCTGGCGCCGCAGGCGCGCTCGGCCATTCTGATGGATTCCGGGACCGGCACCGTCATTTACGAGAAGAACAGCCATGATAAGCTGCCTCCGGCGAGCATCACGAAGATTATGACGATGCTGCTCACCGTTGAAGCGCTGGATGACGGACGGCTGAAGCTGACCGACAAGGTCCGGACAAGCGATTACGCCGCGTCGATGGGGGGCTCGCAGATTTTTCTGGAGCCGGGTGAAGAGATGACTGTGGACGAGATGCTGAAGGGCATCGCGATGGCTTCCGGCAACGACGCGTCCGTGGCGATGGCGGAGAAGCTCGCCGGTTCGGAGAGCGCTTTTGTCGACCTGATGAACAAACGGGCGGAGGAGCTCGGCCTGAAGGATACGCATTTTGCCAACTGCAATGGGCTTCCTGCCGAGAACCACTATTCCTCTGCCCATGACATCGCGGTCATGAGCCGCGAGCTCCTGAAGCATGACCGGATTATCAAATATACCGGTTCCTACCAGGATTATCTTCGTAAGGACTCGGAGAAGCCGTTCTGGCTCGTAAATACGAACAAGCTGGTGCGCTTCTATACCGGGGCGGACGGGCTGAAGACCGGATATACTTCGGAGGCCAAATTCTGTCTGTCGGCAACCGCGTCAAGAGACGGGCTGCGGGCAGTCGCCGTTGTGCTGGGAGAGCCCAATACAAAGACGCGCAACAGCGAGGTCTCGGGCATGTTCGACTTCCTGTTCTCGCAGTACAAAGTCCATACGATTCATAAGGCCGGTGACAAGCTGGGCACGCTCAAGATCGGGAAGGGCGTCAAGGCCGAACTGCCGATCACAGCGCAAGAGAACTATACTATTTTACTGAAAAAAGGAATTACCCAGGAAGGTGTCCGTCATGAAGCCGTCATTCTGGACAATGTCAAGGCTCCAATATCCAAAGGCCAGACGATCGGCAAGCTGGTCGTTTACCAGGGCAATACGGTAGTGAAGCAGTATGAACTGAAGGCGCCCGAGGAGATTGCCAAGGCCGGCTGGTGGAAGCTGTTCAAGCGGACGGCGGGCTCAATGTTCAAGGTGAACTGACGGACGAGCAGCGCGTAACACTGCGGAACTCGTCTTCCCATGCTTAACCGGACATGAGGCGGTTTTTGCCGGCTTGTCCCGATCCTTTTGTAGAACGATGAGAGTTTTCTTCTAGTTTTGTCGTGAGGCAGGAATCGCTCTCCACCGCGTAGAAATCGTTGTCCTTGAAGACGTTGTAAGCTGCCAAAGGCCGTTTCAAAGCAACGAAGAGGAGAGTGGCGAAATGAATTCTCATGTGCAGTTGGAACATCACAGGGGTGTGCTGGTCGTTCGTCTGACCGGGGAGCTGGACCATCACGCAGCCGATTTTGTGAGAATGGACTTGGATGAAGCGATTCTGCGGAAGCAGGTGGAGCATCTTGTACTGAACTTGAAGGATCTTCAGTTCATGGACAGCTCGGGGCTGGGCGTTATTCTGGGACGGTACAAGCTGATTCGCGGCAAAGGCGGAAAAATGGTCATCTGCGATGCCAATCCGCCGGTCAAGCGGCTCCTGGAAATGTCGGGTCTGCTGAAAATCATGCCGCTGTATGAGGATGAGAGCGCAGCGCTTTCGGATTTGGAGGTGGCGTTATGACACAGGAACAATCGGAAAATTACATGAGCGTCCAGTTTGCGGCGCTGTCGGAGAATGAGTCGTTCGCGCGCGTAGTCGTCGCGGCTTTCGTCTCCAGGCTCGATCCGACTCTGGATGAGCTGAACGATCTGAAGACGGTTGTGTCGGAGGCGGTCACCAACTGCATTATTCACGGCTATGACAGCGATCCGTCGGGGATTGTATACATCTCTGCGGTTATCAAAGGGGAGACGGTGCATCTTGTGATCGAGGACAAGGGTAAGGGCATCGACGATCTGGAGCTGGCGCAGCAGCCGCTGTACACATCCAAGCCGGAGCTGGAGCGTTCGGGCATGGGCTTTACCATCATGGAGAACTTCATGGACGAATTTGAAGTCACCAGCGAACCCGGACAAGGGACCTCAATCCATATGAAGAAGACGATCGTCTCAAAAAAAGCTTTATATAATTAGGGGATGGAGCCATGGATGCAGAATCAAAAAAAGCTCCGCAGACCTATTTGGACGATGCGGAGGTCAAACGGCTGATCGCGCTCAGCCAAGCCGGTGACACGACTGCCCGCGACACGCTGGTAAGCTGCAATATCCGGCTTGTCTGGTCGGTGGTGCAGCGGTTTATGAACCGGGGATACGAGCCTGACGACCTGTTCCAGATCGGTTGTATCGGTCTGCTGAAGTCCGTGGACAAGTTCGATCTCAGCTATGACGTCAAGTTCTCGACCTACGCCGTGCCGATGATTATCGGCGAGATCCAACGGTTCCTGCGCGATGACGGTACCCTGAAGGTCAGCCGGTCGCTTAAGGAAATGGCCAACAAGGTTCGCAAAATGAAGGACGAGATGTCTAAAACGCATGGCCGTCTGCCGACAATCGGCGAGGTGGCGGAGGCGCTGGGCGTCACGCCCGAAGAAATCGTCTTCGCCCAGGAGGCCAACAAGCCGCCGACCTCGATCCACGAGACCGTGTTCGAGAATGACGGCGACCCGATTACCCTGATCGATCAGATCGCTGACGAGTCCCAGGAGAAATGGTTCGACAAGCTTGCGCTGAATGAAGCCATCGGTTCCCTGACCGAGCGTGAACGGTTGATCGTCTACCTTCGCTACTACCGCGACCAGACCCAGTCCGAGGTTGCAAGCCGCCTTGGCATTTCCCAGGTCCAGGTGTCGCGGCTGGAGAAGAAGATTTTGCAAAGTATCAAGGAGCAGATTGCGCAGTGAATGGTTACCGAACGGACAACCCGTAAGAAGAAGCCTTGGCTAAGGCTGCTTTTTGCGGGTTTTGTTTTTCTGATGCTGAATTTAGTAGTGGACAGTCGCAAAAACATAATTTACAATGGGTGCATATTTGAAAATATAGGATAAATTATAAATATTTTATCAATATTTTTAAGGAGATGAGGGTGTTGGTCGGTATTTATGG
Organism: Paenibacillus sophorae; assembly: GCF_018966525.1. Lineage (NCBI taxonomy): Bacteria > Bacillati > Bacillota > Bacilli > Caryophanales > Paenibacillaceae > Paenibacillus > Paenibacillus sophorae. Next base: position 4,685,808 of record NZ_CP076607.1, on the reverse strand, counting down.
CGTGAAAATCCCCAAGTCACCAGGAACAGATTATCATGAGGTACTGAATCGTCTGTCGGAAGAGAGGAGAAACCGTACGCTCCGCTTTTCCAGAAAGGATGACCGTATCCGAAGCGTAGTAGCGGAAGCCTTGATTCGAACCTTGTTCCTTCGAGAACATAGAGTTGACAACGAATCTCTTCGGTTCACGGTTAATCGGTACGGCAAACCTTTTCTTGTCGCATATCCGGATTATCATTATAATCTATCGCATTCCGGAGACTATGTTCTTTGCGCCGTTGACCAGCATCCTATAGGAATCGACATAGAAGAGATCAAGCCTATAGACCTAACTATAGCCGACCGCTTCTTTTCCGGCAGGGAGAACAAAGAAATAAAGGAAATACCCGAAGATAGGCGTAACGATTATTTCTATCAATTGTGGACCGCCAAGGAGAGCTATATCAAGTTTAGAGGTAAAGGACTGTCCATGCCGCTCAATTCTTTCTCTATCCGGATTGACGATAACGGTATTGAGCTGTCCGAAAAAGACGGCTTTCCGGTCAAAGAACCGGATTGCTATTTCAAAGCGTTCCATCTCTTCCCCCAATACAAGGTCACACTATGCTCTGAAAACCCAAATCATCCCGAAGAGATACAAAGGATCGATTGCCTTGAACTATTCAAGGAATTTGTTGAGGTATCGGGAGGGAATTATGCAACGCGTTAAACTGCTGTGTTTTCCTTATGCTGGAGGCTCAGCCTCATCGTTTAACACTTGGCGCAAATTTATTGATCCTTCCATCGAATTGATTCCAGTCGAGTTGGCGGGAAGGGGAAGAAGATTCAAGGAACCGTTCTATGAAACTTTCGATGAGGCGGTTCAGGATGTTTACCAGCAAATCAAGGCTTACATAGAGGATGGCTGCTATGCATTATTCGGACATAGTATGGGCAGTTGGCTGGCCTATGAAGTTTATTACGCAATTCGGCGCGCAGGAGGAAAGCATCCGCTGCACCTCTTTGTGTCAGGCAGACAAGCGCCCCAACTAGAATCAGAAACGAATTATTCAGGTATGGCTGACAGTGACTTTATTAATGTCCTTAGGGCATTTGGGGGGACACCCGATGATATTCTTGATAATCCCCTTATTCTTGATGTAATTCTGCCTATAATAAAAAACGATTTTCAAATTATTGAGAACTATAAATTTGTAGAGAAAGATGAGTCTATTGCCTGTGACATGACGATATTAACGGGCAGAAGCGATAGTAACATCAGATTCGAGGATTTGCTTTTATGGAAAAATCTCACTGATTGTTCCTCTCCTATTTACGAAATGAACGGAGGACACTTCTTCATTACTGAATATCCGGAAGAAGTGACAAAGGTCATTAATCAGGTTCTATCAGCTAAATCCTTTAACTCTTCCGTGGGTCGTACTGTCTGAATATTTTTCTCGCATTCGTCATGTTTTTCCTCTCCCATGTCAGGCATTGAAAATAGACTTCATGATATGATAGAGGGGAAAATATAAAAAAGGATGGAGTGTGGTTACATGCAAGAGGAACTGGCAAAAGCGCTAAATGAGCAAATGAATTTTGAGTTTTATTCGGCGCATGTGTACTTGGCGATGGCGGCGTATTGTTCCGGCGAAAGTCTGGACGGGTTCGCGAACTTTTTTCTGATTCAGGCGGAAGAAGAACGTTTCCATGCGATGAAGATCTACAAATTCCTGAACGACCGGGATATCCGGGCTACGCTGGCGGCACTGCCGGAGCCGAAGAATGAATATGCTTCCGTTCTGGAAGCTTTTGAGGCAAGTTATGCTCATGAGCAGAAGAACACCAGCAAATTCTACCATCTGGCCGATCTGGCGCTCGATGCGCGCGAGCATGCCACGATCTATTTCCTGAAATGGTTCATTGACGAGCAGGTCGAGGAAGAGGCGCTGTTCAGCAGCATTATTCAAAAGCTGAAGCGGATCGAGAACGACAGCAATGCTTTCTTTATGATGGATGCGGAGTTTGCTGCCCGCACATTTACTCCTCCGGCCGAGTAAATCCGGCGACCCAATATCTGAGGGGTACATACTTAAATCAATCAAGCCCGAGCCCGAGTGCTCGGGCTTTTTGTGTTGCCACAAGGGGCTGTTTTCGGATACAATTCTAACGATAATGATTATCAATATCAAATATTTAGAGGAATTTATATATGTACTCACTGGAGGAGAGCGATGGGACATCAACCGGACTTATACGATGTAACGATTATCGGCGGGGGGCCTGCCGGTATGTATACGGCTTTTTATAGCGGCATGCGTGACCTGAAGACCAAATTAATTGATGCAAATCCAGAGTTGGGCGGTAAAATGCTCATATATCCCGAGAAGGTCATTTGGGACGTAGGCGGTGTCACGCCTGTACTTTGCAGACAGCTAATCGATCGGCTTAAGCAGCAGGCGGCTACCTTCGATCCGGCCATTGTGCTGGGGGAGCAAATTATCGCGATGGACCGGCAGGAGGATGGGACTTATCTATTGACCTCCTCGGGGGGTAACCTCCATTGGACCCGTACGGTAATTCTGTGTATCGGATACGGGATTCTGAAGATGGACAAGCTGGAGATTGAAGGAGCGGACCGATATGAGATCTCGAACCTGCATTATACCGTTCAGGAATTGGAGCCATTCAGAGGCAAGCATGTGCTGATATCCGGCGGCGGCGATTCTGCGGTGGACTGGGCAAACGCGCTGGAGCCGGTGGCGCAGCGGGTTACCATCGTGCATCGGCGCGAGCAGTTCGGCGGACATGAGAAAAATATTGCCAACATTAAAGAGTCCTCGGTAAATGTGCGCACGCCTTATTTGGTGAGCCAACTGCACAGCGCCGGGGGTGAACGTATAGAGGAGGTTACCATCTGTCATGTGGATACCGGAGAAACCGAACGGCTTAAGGTGGACGCCGTCATCGTCAATCACGGGATGAGATCCGATTTCGGACCCGTGCGGGACTGGGGGCTGGACATGGGGGAATGGACTGCGAATGTCAACGAAAAGCTCGAAACGAATCTGCCCGGCGTGTTCGCCGCGGGGGATTTTGTCAGCTATGGCAGCAAGGTGAGGCTGATTGCCGGTGCATTTACGGACGCGGTATTGGCTCTGAACAGCGCCAAGCTGTACCTTGATCCGGAAGCCCCGAAGGTCGCCTACGTCTCTTCGCACAACGAACGCTTCAAAGAGAAGAACAAGGCGCTGGGCCCACTGGAATAATCGGCATAGGTTGACAGCCCGCAGGTTATTCGCTAAGTGAGAGGAAGGCTGCACTGCCCTTATTGGGGAGGTACAGCCTTCCACCTTATTGCAGCCTGTTCGCCTGGGGCGGAAGTTCCGGGGGGGAGATACAGCATTCTAACGGGCAGGATTCTGCAATAACCCTTCCAATTCGCGTTGTAATTCTTTGCTTATTGGTCTCATCGGTAAACGAAGGGTGTCCGACGACAGGATACCTTGATTAGAAAGGACCCATTTTAAGGGGGAGGGGTTTGACTCTTGAAAAAGTCCTTTGATCAAAGGAACCAAGGAGTCGAACGCCTTTTTCGCCTGGCCAAACTCACCCTGATTGGCAAGCTGGTACACTTGCAAGAAATGGTCTGTTTGGATATTCGCTGAAGCCAAAATGCCACCCGAGGCCCCATGTTCTAACATGGAATAAAAATGAAGGTCATCCCCGCATAGTATAGGTTTTGTATCAGATATGGCAAGTTCGGAGATAAGATCGATGCCACCGGAACTGTCTTTTAATCCGATAACGCCATTCAAATCCAAAATTCTTCTTACCGTATCCGTGGATAAACGAATGCTCGTGCGCGAGGGGATCTCATAAGCTATTACTGGGACTCCGACTTGTGCCGCCCTACGGAAATGTTCAAGTACACCGTCTTGTGGGGGTCGATTATAATAGGGCGTTACAACGAGGACAGCATCCGCCCCCAGCTCTCCCGCCAGTTCCGTCCGTTTCACAGTAGATGCGGTGCTATTTGTTCCTGTGCCTATGACTACGGGTATCCGTTTATGAAGTTTGTTCAAGCAATCTTTCGTCATTTGCACAAGAGCCGTTACTTCTTCCCAAGATAAAGTCGGAGATTCACCCGTGGTACCATTGATCACCAAGCCTTGGATGTTATGGCTCAATAGCTTTTCCAAATAATGCTGGTATGAATCCAAATCTAACTCTTCGTTAGGTAAAAAAGGTGTAACGGTTGGCACATAAATCCCCAATAAATCTCGTTCATGCAGCATTGCCTTATCCCTCCCAATATTCCTTATGATTTTACTTATGCTCAGTCCAGCGTAACGATGCAAATTCAGAAATTAGAGCAAGTTTATGGAGTAAAGCTGTTTGAACGTTATGGAAAAAGTCTTCGCCTTACTTCCGCAGGGGAAGAACTACTGAAAATTGCTGTTCAGATGCTCAATCTTTATCAGCAGTCGAAGGAAGCTCTGACCCTCCAGGGAGGAGGCACTCTTACTATAGGAACAATTGATTCGCTGGCTTCTTACTATCTCCCCTCTTTGATTCAACATATTCGCCAGCAATATCCCACTCTTACTATTAGGCTTCAGCCGGATCGCGAAACATCCATTATAGATAAGGTCAAGGAAGGTGAATTTGATATTGGGCTTCTGCTTGAAAGTAAGCCATCTGATCCGGCTTTACAGTGGGTAAAAATCAGAGAAGAACCACTGGTTCTAATTGCAAGTCCCCAGCATCCTTTATCAACTCTCGATACAATAAAACTCGACCAACTTCATGATGTGGAATGGATTATGACTGAGACAAGCTGTAACTACCGGATTATGTTAGAAAGGGTTCTTCGGGATCAAAAAATTCCGTATAGGGTCGGTTTGGAATTAGGGAACCCTGAAGCGATTAAACGTTGCTTGATGGCAGGCTCCGGTATTTCATTACTTCCACGAATGGCAGCTCACGAAGAGATTCAACGAGGGGAATTAGCCGTCCTTCCATTTACTCATCCAGACATTAGGCTGGACTTGCAAATGGTTATTCACCCTAAGAAATGGATTTCCCATTCACTAAAAGATTTTATTGAACTGTTAAAATAACGGAACACGAAAGCTGAACAACTTAAGACCACGAGGCTAACGCGGAAAAGAATCGGTAGCCTCGTTCCGTTAACATCAGCGGTTGGGCGCGGGGATCTAAGCGGAAGCAGCCAGCGCATGAGATTCCGGACTCGGGCGCTGCACCATCGACAATTGACGTTATTCGCTTGGAAGGGGGGGATTGGAGCTTGGCCTCTTCCTCAGGATTAAGCCAAAAATGCCCGTCTCCTAAATCCAGGAAACGGGCATTTATATGGGCGTACGTGTTAGTCATTACTTTAGCGCGCCGTAATATATCCTTCAGCTTTCAGCAGCTCGGCGATCAGCACGGCGCCTCCGGCGGCGCCTCTAAGCGTATTGTGGGATAGTCCGACGAATTTGAAGTCGTACAGCGAATCTTCGCGCAGACGGCCGGCGGAAATGCCCATGCCTTTCTCGAGGTCACGGTCCAGGTTCGTCTGCGGCCGGTTCTCCTCTTCAAAATAGGTGATGAACTGCTTCGGCGCGCTCGGCAGCTCCAGTTCCTGCGGGCGACCTTTGTAGTTCTTCCAGCTTTCCAGAATCTCTTCCTTGGAAGGCTTGTTCTCGAAAGAGACAAATACAGTGGCCAGATGGCCGTCCGTAACCGGGACGCGGATACATTGGGTAGTGATTTGCGGAGCGGACGCTTTTACAATCTCTCCATCTTCAACGGTTCCCCAGATGCGGAGCGGCTCCTGCTCGCTCTTTTCTTCTTCTCCGCCAATATAAGGAATAACGTTGTCCAGCATTTCCGGCCAGTCGGTGAATGTCTTGCCCGCCCCGGAAAGCGCCTGGTAGGTGCTGGCAACAACCTGCGTCGGTTTGAAGCCGCGCAGGGCGGTCAGCATCGGCACATAGCTCTGAATGGAGCAGTTAGGCTTGACGGCAATGAAGCCGGTTTCGGTTCCGAGACGCTTGCGCTGGCTGGAGATAACCTCCAGATGTTCGGGATTGATCTCCGGAACGACCATCGGGACGTCCGGCGTCCAGCGGTGGGCCGAGTTATTCGAAATAACGGGAACACCCGCTTTAGCGTAGGCTTCTTCGAGGGCCTGGATTTCATTCTTCTTCATATCGACGGCGCAAAAAATCAGGTCGACCCCGGAGGCTACTTCCTCAACATGCGAAGCGTCCAATACGGGAATATTCTTAACACTTTCGGGCATCGGTGTGGAGAGCTTCCATCTGCCCTTTACTGATTCTTCGTACGTTTTGCCCGCAGAGTTCGCGCTGGCGGCGATTGCTGCAATCTGAAACCACGGATGATTTTCCAAAAGAGCGATGAAGCGCTGGCCGACCATGCCGGTTCCGCCGACAATACCGGCTCTAAGCTTTTGTGTCATGACGTTTTTCAGTTCCTTTCGAAGGCCGTAAAATAGCGGCATATAATGTACTGAATTATAAAGGATATGCCGGGAACGTTCAATATGAGAATGCACCCAAGCGGCATAATTATTTCATAATGTGTAAGGATTATGACGGATTTTTAGATGCCAATTGCATGAAGGGTTTGGGTGACGAACCATCTGTGTTTTTCATACATCGAGTCCTCGGTGACTTGATCCAGTCCCCAATCGGGAAATTTGGACAGACGTAATGCGGCGCATAAATCCCAGTAAGGAAGATTGGTGAAATCAATGTTCGTCATCATGGATTGATATTGCCCGGTGAATGCATTCATGGCCTCTAATCCAAAATGAAACAGGACTTCGAGCCGGCTGTTGGCAAGATCCGCCAAAGGATCGCCTATTGCCGCGTCTTCCCAATCGATCATGCTGGCAAGCCTGCCGTCCTTCCACAAAATATTTCCCGGCCAATAATCTCCATGCAGGATGACATCTTTATTGGTCCGAGGTAAGGGCCAAACGGATTTCAACATATCCCGGATCAAGCCCTCGTTCAATGATTTGTCCATTTTCACAGGAATATCCAGCATTTCCGTGATTATTTCTTCTTGTTTAGGCAGAAAATCCAACTGAAGTTTTGAGCAATCTACGCTGTGGATATAGGTCAGATGGGTTGATAATTGGGACAGATACTGATTTAAGTTGGAAGGATTGAAATCCGTCTTGCCTTCCATAAACTCCATGACTAAATAAGGCTTCTGGAATATCTCGCAGGATAGGTCGAGAAAGTAAGGCGCCGGCACAAGCAGTCCTTCGGACTTCAGAAGTTGTAAAAGCTTGTATTCGTCAGCCGCAATCTGCGGATTTCGCCTAAGATCAGCCTCGCCGTGCTGACGGATAATCATTGTTGCAACTTGCCCGTCGCTCAGTAAAATCTCAAGCGCTGTCACCTGAGCGGATACTCCGCCTTCCATCTCCCTTATGCCAAGCAGTTCGCCTTCGGTATCGATCCGGTGCACCACTTGCTCAAACTTTGTATCTTTACCGGATTTAGCCATAAGTCCCTCCAAGTAAGCTTGCCATTGCTGCTCATTCGTTTTTCCCTCTATAATAAAAGAGTATAGCATAGTGTGGTACATTGCTTTTCCCTCGTCTAAGGGACATCAGGGTTATTAAGGGGTATTAATAGATATAGAGAGGAGTGAAGGTTATGACGACATGGAATTTGCAGGGTACGGCATGCCATTTGCTTGTCTGCGGGGGGAGCAGCTGCAAGAAACGCAAAAGCGGGGAGATTGCCCAGGCGATCAAAAAAGAAATTGAGAAGCAGGGCGGGGAGGCTCTGATTCATACGACGTTTACCTCCTGCGCCGGACGGTGCGGAGATGCGCCGGTCGTTATTTCCTATCCCGAAGGGATCTGGTACGGGGATATGTCGCCAAAGCGGGTCAAGATGCTTGTCAGAAAATCGCTGCTGGGCAAGCGGTTCAAAAAAAATATGCTGTACACGTTCGGGAAGAATGGCATGAGAGCTTCAGCCAAAGAGGGAATGAAGGGAAAGAAAAAGGGGAAAAATTAGAGTATTACAGGTCTTCGGCCTTACCCGCACTCGGCAAAATAGCCGTCTGCGGGTTATTTCTTTTTGCCGCGCGGGGCATTATCATCGAGTTGTTGGAAAAAAAAGAAAAGAATAGAGGTGAACGAACCGGATGTTCGTAAAGCTTGCCGACCGTGATCCCGTCCTAAACGGAAAAGTGTTCTTGAAAGACGAGATCCGTTTTAATCTGCTGCATCTGATTTGTGGGAGTCCGGAAGCCCTGCGAATCAAGACCAAGAGCGAAGATCTGATATTTGCCCAGACTCCGGGCTTCAATCCCTGGCTGTGGATTTCCCCAGAGCTAACTGAAGAGCGACAGGATGAAATGCTCCGGAAGCTGGCGGAGCATGTGCGCTCCCAAGCGTTTCCGGGGATATCCTCCGATTCCGGGACCGCATTGTCTTTTGCACGTTATTATGCCGAAGGCCGCGGGCTTAAGGTTGAGCCATATATGATACTGGAAGCGTACATATGTCCCCAGGTTAGGCCCCCGGCAGATGTGAATGGATATATCGAACGGGCGAATGCGCGGCATACGGAAATGGTTGCGGCGAATATGTCCGCTTTTTCAAAGGAAGTATTCGGTGTCACGCCCATGCCGGACGAGGTGTATAAAGCGGCCACAGCGGCTATTGGAACAGGAGGGTTATATCTGTGGAATGTAGACGGCGTACCGGTCGCTATGGCGAGAATCGCTCACCGTACGGCCCGGCATGCCCGGATTAACGATGTGTATACGCAGCCGGGCGAGAGGAAGAAAGGATATGCCAGCGCCATTGTGGCTGCCATTTGCGGTTACTGCATACGGGACGGCTTGACTCCGCTGCTGTATGCGGACGCCAAAAACCCGGACTCCAATAAGGTGTATCAGTCGATCGGCTTTGTGGGCGCAGGAAGGATCGCGGATATAAGGTTTCGGTAATTTGGCTGCTGGATTTGACTTGTCTGCCGCATGTTGACTATGCTATTAAAAAACCCGACTTACACTTACTTGATCGCCGCAATGGGAGGCTTCAATATGCAAAGATTCCAAATCTGGCCGGAAAGATTCCGCAAATTTTTTCTGAACAATAAATTCGTCGTTTTTCTACTTGTGCTGCTGCTTATCGGACTTAATGTACTTGTATTCGCGAGGATACCGTTCATCTTCATACCGTTATCGGTGCTGCTTCATACGGTGGCGCTGCCTCTTATTTTGTCGGGTGTCGCCTATTACCTGTTGAATCCGCTGGTGGACCGGCTGGAGCATAAGAGCAGGGTTAAGCGCGCCTATGGGATAGTGATTTTGTATCTTCTTATTATCGGCGTCATTACCATTATTCTGCTGACGGTCATTCCGATTATCCGGGATCAGCTCATGGATCTTATCGACAACTTCCCCCACTACAGCGCCCAAATCCAGGAGGAATTCAGGGATTTAACGGGCAGCCGGCTATTCGATCAGCTTCAGCAGAACATGGGAACAGACGTCAGTTCGCTGACGGGGCGAGTGACCGAATGGCTCACCACCTTTCTACATAACGCTCTAAATGGTGTGGGCAGCTTCGTCGGAACGCTTACCGAGATCATTCTGGGGATTGTAACGACGCCGTTTATCCTTTTTTACATGCTCAGGGACGGCAAACGTTTACCCGACTACATTCTGCGTCTGGTGCCTACCGCGCTGAAGCCGCAGACCCGGATGGTCATGTCCGAGATGAACCAGCAGATTTCTTCCTATATCCGCGGGCAGATTATCGTTAGCTGTTGTATCGGAGCGCTGCTCTACATCGGCTATCTGATCATCGGCCTTAAATATTCGCTTGTGCTCGCAATTGCTGCAGCTTGTACGGCAGTTGTTCCTTATCTGGGTCCGGCCATCGCAATTACGCCTGCGCTTGTCGTGGCACTGGTCACCTCGCCATTCATGCTGCTGAAGATGATTATTGTCTGGACGGCCGTTCAACTGATTGAAGGCAAGTTCATCTCTCCGCAGATCATGGGCAAGACGCTGAAGATTCATCCGATTACGATCATTTTCGTGATTGTTTTTGCCGGAAAAATGTTCGGTGTGATCGGCATTGTTCTGGCCGTGCCCGGTTACGCCGTGCTGAAGGTAGTGGTCACGCATATTTTTCAGTGGTTCCGTTTTCGTTCCGGACTGTATGCCCCGTCCGAGGACGGCAAAGAACAGCCATAAGACAACTGAGGAAAGGATGAACGCTTGTGAGACAGCCTGAAGCTGCAACGATGTACGGAAAAGTGCGGGGCATACAAGATCAAGGCATTAACGTCTGGCGCGGTATTCCTTTCGCCGCTCCTCCTACCGGCGAACTGCGTTTCAGAGCGCCACAGCCTCCGGTAAGCTGGAACGGGGTGCGGGACGCCTTCGCCTTCGGCCCGGTATGCCACCAGCCGCCTGACCGGAAAGGCACCCGCTTTCCCGGAGGAGCGCCGGTCTACGATGAGGACTGCTTATACCTGAATGTATGGGCGCCTGCCGCGGCAGAGTCTCTACCTGTAATGGTATGGATTCACGGCGGGACGTTTCTGACCGGAGCGGGCAGCCAGCCGCTGTTCGACGGAACCGCTCTTGCCTTGAGCGGGAATGTCGTTGTCGTATCGGTCAATTACCGTCTGGGACCGTTCGGATTTCTTCATTTGGCGCCGCTGGGCGATGACTACTCATCCAATGCGGGATTGCTGGATCAGATCGCCGCGCTGGAATGGACGCGCGGCAATATTGCCGGTTTTGGCGGCGACCCGCAGCAGGTAACGGTATTCGGCGAGTCGGCGGGGAGCATGAGCATCGCCGCGCTGCTGGCGATGCCGGCCGCGCGCGGCCTGTTCGCGGGAGCAATTATGCAGAGCGGCGCATCCCAGGCGTTTCGTCCCGAGCAGGGCGAGGCAGTTGCCTTAGGGCTGCTCGCCGAGCTGGGCATAGACCGGGCGAACGCAGCCTGCTTACGGGAACTTCCGGCCGAGGCCATTATGGAGGCGGCGGGAAGTTTAGTGCAGCGGCTGACCGGAGGTTCGCCCGCCATGATCTTTCAGCCGGTGGTCGATCCCCTGACACTGCCGGAAGAGCCGCTTCGGGCCGTCGCGAACGGTTCTGCGGCGGGCATTCCGCTGCTGATCGGAACGAACCGCCATGAAGGCCACTATTTTTTCCGTGAAGGAGCGCAGGTACCGGCAATCGAGGAGTCGCTGAAGGCGCTCCAGCAAGCGTTGGGTACTCCGGATCTGTCAGGGTTTGCCTCACATTATCCTGCGAACTGGGAGGGGCCTGCCGGGATCTTGACCGATCTGTTCTTCTGGGGCGGTGCGATTGCGTTTGCGGAGAGCCAATTGGAACACGGACCGGTCTGGATGTACCGCTTCGATTGGGGGGTGGAGGAGCATCCGCTGCTTTCCAGAGCGGTACACACCGCGGAGATCCCCTATGTCTTCGGCAATATGTCGCATTTGCGGCGCTTGGGACTTGCAATCAGCCCGTCGATGAAGTCGCTTTCGAGTGCGATGCAGAGTGCATGGATCGCATTTGCCTATGGCGGAAGTCCGGATACCGGAGAGCTCGCGTGGCCGGAGTACCGGCTTACGGAGCGCGCTACCCTTATTTTTGACGAAATCGCATTCGTGATAAAGGACCCTGACCCGGAGAAACGCCGGCTGGTGTTCAAATATATTTCGTAAGAAGCATATCGTTTGCACAAAACTCTTTACGAATCAGGGAAAAAGGAATATGCTGGGTTTGTGAAAAAAATTACGGAATACAAGATTCTCGGGGTAAGGTGAAATTCCTGACCGGCGGTGAGGTTCGCGAGGGCGAGCCGCAGCCCGCGACTCCCTTGTTCCAAGCTGGAAAGAAGGGACTGATCTGGTGGAAATCCAGAGCCGACGGTAAAGTCCGGAGGAGAGAGGATCAAAGGATAGGAACGACTTTTTTGCTATGGACGTTTTTATCGGTATAACCCCCGAGATGGCCTGAAAATGGCACTCCGGGGGTTTTTGGTCTTAATCGGGATTTTGTATCGACAAGGAGAAATGATCGATGAGTAATGTAACTGCTTCTTCCCACACGGTACGTACGGCGCCGCTGCGCGGCGGATTCTGGCTGGTGGCTCTTGGCGCGGCCCTATGGGGCGTTGATCCGCTGTTCCGCATACTGCTGCTGAAGTCCCTGACTTCGTCGCAAATTGTGCTGCTGGAGCATGTGGTGCTCTTTCTGGCGGCCGCTCCCGTGTTATGGCGCCGCCGGGCGGAGCTAAAGGGAATACGCCTTCGGCATGCGGCTGCCTTGATCTTTGTATCCTGGGGTGGATCGGCCGTGGCGACCATCCTGTTCACAAAGGCGCTCTCAAGCGGTGACATTAACGCTGTGGTGCTGCTTCAGAAGCTGCAGCCGCTGTTCGCTATCGGCCTTGCCGCCCTGCTGCTGAAGGAACGGCTGCCCCGCTATTTCGGCCCGCTCGTTCTGCTTGCGCTCCTTGGCACCTATTTGCTGACCTTTGGCTGGAGCATGCCATTCGGGCAGGCCGCCAGCTTCATCGGAATCGGCGGCATAATGGCTCTTGGAGCAGCTGCGCTGTGGGGCGGGTCGACCGTCATGGGCCGCTATCTGCTCGGCACAATGAAGTACGAGACCGTTACTTCGCTGCGTTTTGTTCTCGCGCTGCCGTTTCTATTCGTCCTTACGTCGATGGAAGGAGCGCCTTGGCAGCTGCATGGCGGACTTGGTTCCTCCGCCGCCGTGGCGGTCAATCTGCTGCTGCAGGCGCTGCTTCCCGGGCTGCTCAGCATGCTGCTGTACTACAAAGGACTGAGTACAACCAAGGCCTCCTTTGCCACACTGGCAGAGCTAAGCTTCCCGATGACCAGCCTTGTACTGAACTGGATCGTCTACCGCCAGCTTGTCACCTTGCCGCAGGTTCTGGGCTTTGCGATGATCTGGACCGCGCTGTTCTTCATCTCCAGCCAGCAAAGCGAATCGCTTGAGGCGGCGAGCCAGCCGAATTCATGAGAGATGATTTGGAACGCCTGAGGGGACAGCCCCAGGGCAATTGTTCGAATACAGAAACGTCCAAGCCCGGTTATCGCCGCCGGCTTGGACGTTTTTTTCTGCTCTTTGAAAAGTCAGTTGGTATGGGGAACCAGCTTTATGGACCCGTGGCCAAGCGCTGCCAATTGGCCCGGGGTCATGAACAGCCCGCCGCCAGTGCTGAAGCTGTTTGAAGGTGTGAGGGTGATTTTTGCCTCTCCCTTCGAAATTGTATATTGATAATTCGAGGCTTTATAGGATGTTCCCGGCTGATCCAAGAGCTCCACCCTCCAACCCAGAGCTTTCGCGAGAGGCCGTACAGGAATCCAGCGTTTGCCGTCCGCCTCAAATACTGTACTTACCGGGATGCTAAGGCCGTTGATTTCCGCCGTAAACTCATATTCTTCTATAACGGGAACCGGGACGACGGGTAGTTCTGCAGGGTTAATGCCAGTAGGAAGGGCCGATGCCGGTCTGGAAAGGAAAGAAGGATAGATGGCCGACCGTTCTGCTTCACTCGTGAGAAGATGGGAGGTAGACGTCTTCAGATCGTACACCCGCAGCAGCCGGCGCGGCTCGTTTTCCACATACAGCAGTTTGGAGATGGAATTGTTGAAGGCATACATTCGGCCTGCAAGGACGGTTGATCTTTTGTTAGTTTCGGGATTGTAGGCAGTAATCATACTCTGCCTGGCCTGGTTGTCATACCCGGACTCCAGCAGCGTGTGTTGATCATACCAACCCGTAAGAAAGCTTGTCCGCGTAGTTTTGTACAATGAAACATCGCCTGTCTTCATATTTTTTAAATAATAATCGTTAAGCTTGGCAATGTAGTCGCTGTATGGCGATAGACTCTTTACATAAAGATAGCGGGAACGCTCCAAAAGTCCCCATTTCCCGTCAGGAGACAGCGAATAGATATTTTTATGGACAATGGCTTGGCGATCCGGATCGTATACGTAGCCGCCTTCGGGATCATCCGAACCTCCGATTATCAGTGAGCCGTCCTCAGCTGTTCTGAAAAAACGGAATGGTTCCTGCCATTTGGCAAAAGTACCGTCCTGCCGTTTGTAGACCACCGCATGTTGATAATTCCCGTCCACTGAGTAGCTGATCGAGTAAAGCTCGACTCCTTTGGTGGCATCTACCACGTAATCCTGCACGCTGTTTTCGGATTCAGCGTGTACGGAAGGCAGGACTTGTACACTAAGGGTCAGCAGCACCGCGGCGGCCAGGATCGATCGGAAAAAGGCTTGGGATGATAACTTCATTTTTTTGACTGTTCCTCCTTCTTTTTCAATATTGAAGTATAGACTCATTCAACCACGATAAGTTTCGGGAAATTCCGCATATAAGTATTGTCAGTCTGATGAATGCCCATGAATAAGAGTAAAAATAAGCCTTTTTATCCATACTACCGTTAATCTGGCATACTGCGTTAGTTTGAACTAGGAGGACAAGCGGATGAAGACCCATTCTGGCTCCGCCATCTATATACAACTGAAGAATCGGGTGACGCTTCCTCAAGGTAAGGGTGTGAAGCTTGGCGACATTGCATACCTGATCGCCCCACCGGAGTGGGAGGAGCCGCTGAAATCGCTGCTTCTGATCCAGCCGGAGTACAGTGACGGCAACCTGATTCTCATCGATCTGCTGAAGGTCATTCCCCTGGTAAAGAAGCTGGTGCCGGATGCCGATATCGAGCCGATTGGAGAAGGCAGGACGATTGTCCAGATCAGCGAATCCAAGGGCGGGAAGAAGCCGTCGTATGCGATGTTCGCGCTTGTCTGGCTGCTGCTGTTCTTCGGCGCGGCGCTGACAATTATGAATTTCCATGCGGACGTTAGCATGCAGGAGGTCCAAATCCGGATTGTGGAGATGCTGACCGGCCGCAGGGACGAGCATCCTTATCTGTTCCAACTGGCTTATTCAATCGGTATCGGGTTTGGCATGGTCATCTTTTTCAATCATCTTTTTAAGAAAAAATGGAATGAAGAGCCGACCCCTCTTGAGGTGGAAATGTTCCTGTATCAGAAAAATATCGACCAGTACGTCATTCATGAGGAATACCGGAAAATGAAGCTGGGCGAAGGTGGAACAAGCGAAAGGGAGGAAGTGTAAATGACGGCTCCGATCGAAGTGGGCCTGAATTTAATCCTTGGCATTGCGGGAGGCATCGCCGTCGGCGGCGGGGTGATCGCCCTGTTTGTCGTACTCGACATGATTCCGCGGTTGGCGCAGCTGACGAAATCTTATGATAAGGTTCACTGGTATGAGGGCGCAATGGTCAGCGGATCGCTGCTTGGCACGGTGAGCGATTTCTGGAACTGGCAAATTGCAGCGGGCCCGGTGGCCGAAGCGGCGGTCGGCCTGTTCGGGGGAATCTTTGTCGGCATGCTTGCCGCCGCCTTGACGGAAGTTCTTAACGTGCTGCCGATTTTGGCCAAACGCCTTCATATGACTTCACACCTGTTCGGTCTGCTGATGGCGATGGTATTTGGCAAAGTGGCGGGTTCCTTATTTGATTGGTTTGTGTATCGACAGTAAACGGAGGGCTAGAGATGAGCAAATACATTCATAGCGGTGATTACTTGGACAGCGAAGGACCGAAGCAGCCTCTTTCGGATGTAGAGAACGCCGGGACCACCAGCGGGGCGTCCGATCCTGTTGTGGAGCAGGGAGCCATGGAAGATGGCGCGGTGGTAGGTGTTGGGGAGGAGCAGAGTGCTGGTGCTGTGTTGGCGGCAGGTTCAGGCGGGGAGCAAGACGCCGAGGATACCGTTGCGGCGGCTGACACCGACGCTGAGCAAAGTGCCGTGGATACCGTTACGGCGGTTGACACCGACGCTGAGCAGGGTGTTGTGGAAAGCGGCACGGCGAGCGGTGCCAGTGAAGGGGTGAGCGCTGGAGCAGTTGACTTGGCGACGG
The DNA here is from genome assembly GCF_018966525.1 of Paenibacillus sophorae. Taxonomy (NCBI): domain Bacteria; kingdom Bacillati; phylum Bacillota; class Bacilli; order Caryophanales; family Paenibacillaceae; genus Paenibacillus; species Paenibacillus sophorae. The sequence continues at coordinate 4,669,794 of NZ_CP076607.1, read as the reverse complement.
GCTTCGTAGTGAAGCAGAGTACCGAAGCGGACGACATGGAAGCATCACGGGAGCTTGGAGCTCCGGATGAGAGTTCCGAAGGAGGAATATCCGGCTTTATCAAGAGTATTTTGCCTGGTGAAGACGGTAGTGAGGAATCTTCTTCGGAGCAGGCTCAGGCAGGTTCGAACAATGCCCCGGACGAAGACCAATCAGCAGAGCAAACCGGTGATGAACCGCAAAAGAGTGAGGCAAAGCAGGGTGCGGAGAGCCTTCAAGAAAAGGAGGCAGCTTCTGGGCAGCCTAAAGATCCCAAACAGGAGAAAAGGGATAAGGAACTGTCTAATTCCGTGAAAGAATCCATTCTGTACTGGCATGGCGATGACAAGATTCCGGAATCGCTTGATCAGACAAAAGAAATTCTGACCGAAGTTATGGGTCTTGGAGCGTCATTCGATGTAGTATTCCGGGAAATGTTCTTAGGAGGAAGAAAGACGGGTCTTTTATTAATCAGCGGCTTTGCCAAGGACGTCGTTCTGGATGAGATTCTAAAAAGGCTTACCTACTTGACCCCTAACGACATGTCTTCCGATGCCTTAGCCGCATTTATGAATGAGTACATCCCTCATATCCAGGTTGAAAAGGCAGAGGAGCTAAGCGTGGCGATCAACCAGGCGTTGGCGGGGATGAGCGTTCTGTTTATCGAGGGAGAATCCCGGGTCATTATCATGGATACGCGGCTTTATCCGGTTCGGGGGCCGGAGGAGCCATCCATCGAGCGGGTGGTGCGGGGGGCGCGCGACGGGTTCACGGAGACGCTGCTGAGCAATATCGCCCTTGTGCGGCGCAGGCTGCGCGATCCGGGACTGAAATTCGAGCTCCACAAGGTGGGCCGGAGGACACAAACGGATGTGTCCATCGCCTATATCGACGATATTGTGGATAAAACGCAGGTCAAAGCGGTTGTAGACAAAATCAAGAGCGTGAACATCGATGGTATTCCGCTGGCCGACAAGCAGTTGGAGGAGGCGATTATAGGAAAAAATTGGAATCCATATCCTATGGTCCGCTATTCCGAGCGGCCGGACATTGTTGCCTCCCACCTGCTTGAAGGCAGGGTAGTCTTATTCGTAGATACGTCCCCCAGCGTAATGGTTATCCCGACGACGTTTTTCGATTTGTGCCAGCATGCTGAAGAGAACCGCCAGACACCGCTCATGGGCTCTTATTTGCGGTGGGTGCGGCTCGCCGGCATCTTCGCTTCGATCTTCCTGCTGCCGCTCTGGATGCTGATGGTAATCCATCCCGAGTTGAAGCCCCCGATGCTCGAATTTATCGGTCCGCAGAAGAACGCCAAAATTCCGCTGCTCGCCCAGTTTCTGATCATCGAGTTCGGTGTGGATCTGCTGCGCATGGCCGCGGTGCATACGCCGTCACCGCTAGGTTCGGCCATGGGTCTGATTGCTGCGATTCTGATCGGAGACATTGCCGTAAAGACGGGGCTGTTCGTCAATGAGGTTGTCCTGTATATGGCCGTGGCTGCTATCGGCATGTTTGCTACGCCAAGCTATGAGCTTGGTCTGGCCAACCGGATTGTGCGGCTGCTCCTGCTTTTGGCCACAGGCTTCTTCCATGTTTCCGGACTTGTGGTCGCCTCGACCCTGTTCATCGTTCTGCTGACGGTCAACCGTTCCTACAACTCATCGTATCTGTGGCCATTCATACCATTTAATGCAAAGGCCATGGGGGCGATTCTGTTCCGCATGCCGGTGCTTTCTGCCAAAACAAGGCCGTCTTTCGATAAAACGAGGGATAATACGCGGATGTCGTTATCCGCCGGCAAGAAGGACAAATCGTAGGATAATACAAATCAACTGCGTATTTGTCCATTCTATGGCGTTCCCTTCCTCTGCTATACTGAATAGCATAAAAGTATGGGATGGATATTCCACAGAAATCGGAGGATTGCGAATATGTATTTACACGGGACGAGCCGGATTAACGATGCCGGTCATTTGGAAATCGGCGGATGCGACGTTACGGAACTCAAAGCCGAATACGGAACTCCGCTATATATCATGGATGAACAGCTGATCCGCCGCCGCTGCCGCGAATATATGGACGCTTTTGCCGCCAGCGGGCTGGGCTTTCAAGTAGCCTATGCCAGCAAGGCGTTCTCGGTAATGGCGATGTGCCGGCTTGCGGACGAAGAGGGGCTTTCTCTTGATGTTGTCTCCGACGGTGAGCTTTACACAGCTTTGCAGGCCGGATTTCCGGCGGAGCGGATTCATTTTCATGGAAACAACAAGACGCCATTTGAAATCGAGATGGCACTGGACGCGGGAATTGGCTGCTTCGTCGTCGACAACTTCGTCGAGCTCGAGCTTCTGCAAGCCATCGCGGCGAGCAAGCATGTAAACGTCAATATTCTGCTGCGCGTAACGCCAGGTGTCGAGGCGCATGCGCATCACGCCTACGCCGCCACCGGCCAGACCGATTCGAAGTTCGGCTTCGATATTGGCAACGGCACCGCCTTTGAAGCGGTAAAGCAGTCATCCGCCAAGGACAATCTGACGCTGCTGGGCGTACATTCGCATATCGGCTCCCAGATTTTTGAGACGGAGGGCTTTGAAATGGCAGTTGAGCGTGTAGCCGACTTTGCCCGCCGCGTGAAGGAAGAACTGAACACCGAGTTCCGTGTGGTCAACCTCGGCGGAGGCTTCGGCATCCGTTATACCGAAGGCGACACGCCGCTGCAGGTATCTGAATATGTCTCCGCCATCACTGGCGCGGTGAAGAAGTATTTTGCGGGAATCGGCACGAAGCTGCCTGAAATTTGGGTGGAGCCGGGCCGCAGTATTGTCGGCGACGCAGGAACGACTCTGTATACGGTCGGTACGAACAAGACAATCCCGGGCGTACGCAAGTATGTCGCGGTTGACGGAGGAATGGGCGACAATCCGCGTCCTGCGCTCTATGAATCGAAGTATGAAGCGCTGCTGGCAAACCGCGCAAATGACCCGGCCGTGGAGACGGTATCCATCGCGGGCAAATGCTGCGAAAGCGGCGATATGCTGATTTGGGATGTGGAGCTGCCGGAAACGAAGAGTGGAGATCTGCTCGCCGTAGCTTGCACAGGCGCCTATAACTATTCCATGGCCAGCAACTACAACCGTATCGCCCGTCCGGCCGTTGTATTCGTGCAGAACGGACAAAGCGATCTTGTGGTCAAGCGCGAAAGCCATAACGATCTGATTGCCAATGACATTATTCCGGCGCGGATCGCTAAACAGACGGTAACAAAATAACGCGGGTAGCGCGGGCTGGAAGGCCATCATGCACATCATGTGCAGTGATGGCTTTTTGCCGTGATTGGAGCCGGCCGAAACTGCGTGAAATTCCTGGCTTTGGTTACGCATTGGTGATCCACTGCTAATGTGCCGCCTGCAAGGACCTGGAAGAAACGGCAGGCATCAGAAGCGGATTTACATGCTTTGCTTTGGGAAGACTTTCATAGTAAACTGTAAAAGTATTGCACATTTTGTCCAACGTGAAAGGGGTATTTATATATGGCAAAACAAGCGAAAATCACACTTGAAAACGGCGGCGAAGTCCTGTTGGACCTGTTCGATCAGGACGCACCCAATACCGTAGCTAACTTTGAAAAGCTGGCGAATGACGGTTTCTATAACGGTCTTGTGTTCCACCGCGTTATTCCGGGCTTCGTGGCCCAAGGCGGCTGTCCGAACGGAACAGGCACCGGCGGACCGGGATACACGATCAACTGCGAGATCAACCCGAACAAGCATGAGCGCGGAACGCTCGCGATGGCGCATGCCGGACGCAACACAGGCGGCAGCCAGTTCTACATCAGTTATGCTCCGCAGCCGCATCTTGACGGCCAGCATACCGTGTTCGGCAAAGTTGTAAAGGGCATGGAGTATGTCGACGCCTTCCAAGGCCGCGACAAAATGACTTCCGTGGAAGTTTACGAAGCGTAAGAACACTTTTAGCCAAAGCTCAATCAGTAACCATAAAGCCCGGCCGCATGATCCGATTTATTCGGAGTGCGGCCGGGCTTTTTTTTTTCAAAAAAGACGATTAAACGCTCTCTTAGAAATTTTCCCGTCATTTTCCACGCAGCGGCTTCTTGTGCAGATCACGTTCTTTATAGTAGACTATAGTTATTCCTTATTAAGAACAGTTATAGGCTGCTATGATACTTAAGACAGACGCCCAAATAATTCCACCTTCAGAAAATAAAAAAACCAAGATCGAAAGTGAAAAAGTGGGTAATACAAATTAGGGATAAAAGGTGCTGTCGCCGCTCCTGGCATACCGGCAAAGAACAAGAAGGAGTGAGATACTTGATGCGTACAATTAACATAATGCCGGCAGAAGAAGCGTGATGAGATATACATAAGCACGCAAATATGAAAAATGGTTCTTTTATAGTCAGTTCTGCTGTATTAATTGTAACGGACAATTCCCCTGATTCACTAGCAATCCAATTTATATAGATTTGAACGCGGTACTTTACCGTCAATTGACATGGGAGAGGGGAAAAAAGGGATGACGTTGCGGAAATTGATGAGGAAAAGAATCGCCTTGTGGCTCGTGATCCTAATGCTGGTTGCCGAATACAGCTATGGTCTCGGGTTTACGACTGAAGTCAAGGCGGGAGCTATCGAGAACGACACAAATATTATCACCAGTGTTACAATGGCGGTCTATGGTCCCGGAGGGGAGACGGTTACGGGCGATGTCTACGAGCAGGGCTCCGAGGTAACGTTGAATTATACTTGGGCCTTGCCGGATGGGCATAGTTATAAGGCCGGGGACACGTTTACTTTCCATCTGCCCGACCAGTTCAAGCTGTTCAATGATATCAGCGGTCCGCTGGTTTCCGATGAAGGCGACGTGGGCAGCTTTACCGTTAACAAAGATGATCATCTTGTTGTCATGACATTCAACAGCTTTATTGAAGACCATGACAATGTACATGGAACGCTGAGCTTCCGTACCAAGTTCGATAAAGAGGTTATCAAAGGAAGCACGGTTCAAGAGATCCTGTTCCCGGTCAACGGGGATACCCAAGTGGTCACCCTTCGTTTCAAGCCAAATGTCGCGTCCACCATCGAGAAAAAAGGAACGCCGGAGGGCTACAACGCGGAGAGCATTCAGTGGTCGGTCGATGTGAACAAGACACTGGAATCGGTCTATGGCGCGGAGATGAACGATCCCATTCCGGCAGGCTTGACCGTTGATACGGTAACTGCCGCTGTCTATCAGCTTGATGTTCAGCTGGATGGAACGGTGAGTCAAGGCCCTCTTGTTGATTCAGCAAAATACACCCTGGATGTTCAGGATGGAACGCTTAAGCTGAAGTTTGCCGATTCTCCGATCACGGGCGCATACCGTATTGTGTTTTCCACAGTGATTAATGATCTGACCAAAACGAAATTTACAAATAAGGCGTCTTTCTCAGGCGATAATTTGCCTCCGGTGATCGCTTCGGCAACGGTAGCGGTTCAACGCGCGCCGAGCCTGCAGAAATATGCAATTCGATATGAACCCTCAACCCAGACTGTCACCTGGGGTATCAATTACAATTATAACTATGGTACGATTCCGCAGGCTGATGCGATGTTGAAGGATTTATTCAATGACAGTCAGGAATTGGTTCCAGAGTCCGTTAAAGTCTACAATGTGAGCGTGGATTCCGATGGAAAAGTGGCGGTTGGCTCACAGCTGGCGGAAGGAACGGATTATACGGCAACATCGGCTTCCGCAGTTGGAAAAACCGGGTTTAAGCTTCAGTTTATGCGGGATGTGACCACGCCTTATTTTATCGAATACAAGACCAAGAACAAGGGGCGTCTGTTTGACTCCAAAAGAATATACAACACGGTAACCTCCGGCACTTATAACGCGGAATACAATCAGGATATTCACCCCGTCATTATTTATAAAACGGTTGATGCCGCCGGAGCTGATTACCGCAACAAAACCGTAGACTGGAAAATTACGATCAATGAGGACAATTATCTGATGGACGACGTTGTCGTCAAAGATACTTTTCCTTCCGGCGGCCTTACATTTATTCCAGAGTCGCTGGTAGTCAAGAGCGCCTCGGGAACCGTGGTTCCTGCTTCGGAATATACATTGGAGTACGCCCAGCCCGTTGTGCAAGGGGAAGGATTCACCGTAACTTTCAAAAAACCGATTACCGGAAAATATACGATCAGCTATAAGCTGCGCTTTGACTATTATGGCATCAAGGACGGCGGGGATAAATTCTATAATACGGCAACCGTTACCTGGGACGAAGGGACCGCCTCGGCAAAAGCTGTATTTAATCCCCGGATTGAGGTTAAGAACAACGGATTCAAATATGGGCAGTACAATGCGGCGTCCAAGGAAATAACATGGTCGATTGGAGCCAACTATAACGGCAAGCAGCTGCAAAATGCGGAGATTGTTGACGCCATTGAGGCGCCGCAGCAGCTGGTGCCCGGATCGGTGAAGATCAAGCAGTTATATTTATGGCCGAATGGCCTGACCTGGAAAATGTCCGACCTGAATGTGAAATACTCGGTTACACTAGGCAACGACAATGTGCTGAGAGTGAAATTCGACGAACCGGTGAATTACCCTTTCTATGTCGAGTTTAAAACGACTCTGGAAGGACAACTGATCAACAGCGCGAAAGTCTACAATACGGCAAGCATTTATGACGGAAATAAGAAGGTATCGGGAGATCTGACTGGCGCTGTGACCATTCCATATGGCGGAGAGTATGTCGTCAAGAGCGGAGCGCAGGTTGGCGACAAGATTAACTGGACGATTAATATCAACCGGGGCCAATCTTTCATAAGGAATGCGAAGATTACGGACGTCGGAAGCGCGAATCAAATGCTCCTGACTGATTCGTTCCATCTGTATCCTACGACGGTTGCTCAAGACGGAACGCCGACCAAAGCAACTCCGGAGCTTGTAAAGGGAACGGATTATACCCTCGACATCACCACAACGAATGAAGGCAAGCAGACATTCGTCTTAAGCTTCGTGAAAGACATTAAATCGGCGTATATCCTGGAGTACCAGTCGCTGATTGCGGCCCGAAGCGGAGAAACAGTGACGAATGGCGTTACGCTCAGCGGCAACAATGTGGTGGAAGTGACGAAGGAAACTTCGACTGAGATTATCGTCGGCGTGTCCAGCGGCTTTGGAACAGGCAGCGGTTCAAGAAGCATGCTGACGATCAAGAAGCTGGACGACAACGATCACATGAAGCTTCTCATTGGAGCGACCTTTGATTTGTATCGTCTGAACGGAAGCGAACGCTTGTTAATCGGAACGAAAACGACAGGGGCGGACGGTACGGTCATATTTAACGGTATATTGTCTGGAAGCTATGTATTGGTAGAGACGAAGGCCCCCGAAGGCTATGTTCTCGATGCCGCCGAGCATCCGGTGACCGTTGGTGCAGGGGCATATATTGTACTGCCAATAACCAATCATAAGCTCCCTTCGCCAACACCGTCCGTAACACCGTCGCCAACGCCGTCAGCCACACCGTCCGCGAATCCGTCGGTCGTACCATCGGTGTCGCCGTCCGCGAATCCGTCGGTTGCGCCATCGGTGCCGCCGTCCGTGAACCCGTCGGTTGCACCATCAGTGCCGCCATCCGCGAACCCGTCGGTTGCGCCATCGGTGCCGCCGTCCGCGAACCCGTCGGTTGCGCCATCGGTGCCGCCGTCCGCGAATCCGTCGGTTGCGCCATCGGTGCCGCCATCCGCGAATCCGTCGGTTGCGCCATCAGAGCCGCCGATCGTGACACCGCCCTCAGCATCATCTGAGTCGCCGTCCGTAACACCGTCGCCAACGCCGTCAGCCACACCTACGGCTTCGAGCGTTACGGGTGTAATCATCCCGGATGAGCAAATTCCGGCAGGACCGGCGAACTCGAGTGAGCCGCAGCCTTCACCGGTACCAAGTGTGACGGCGACGGAAGTGCCTGCGGATGACGAGGTTCCGCTCGGCGGGGTAGACATTGACGATGATGACGTCCCCAAAGGCGGTCCTTCCGATCCGGCTCCAAGTCCCGCCACCGGCAACCTGCCGAAGACCGGTGAAGGAAGTTCGCTTCCGATGTACATGGGCGGTCTGGGTCTTATCCTGGTCGGACTTATCCTCAACCGTTGGTTGACCCATAACAAGAAAACGAAATAACGGCCGGTCAATCATTCAGCAAGCCGGCTGAGCAGGTAAGCGCCCGGGATGGCTCCCGGGCGCTTTGTACTAACATCCAAGCAGAACCAGCTGGGCGCATATATCCTGTTTTTGAGACATTGAGTGCATCATGATAAGCTATACTGATAAAGAAGTGCAAGAGAATCCAAAGAGCGGGGAGGAAGGGTATGCTGCAGGAACAGGTGATATACAGAGTGCTGACTGCCGCACTTGAAACCGGCGCTGATTTTGCGGAAATCTTCGCCGAGGATAAGACAAGCGGACGGCTCGAAATGGTCGGAGGGACGCTGGAAAGCTCCCTTTCCGGCCGTGATTACGGGGTAGGCATCCGGATTTTGCAGGAGAACTTTTCCGTCTATGCATACACGAACGACAGCAGCGAGCAGAATCTGATCGCTACGGCCCGTTCGGCAGCGGCAGCTATTCGTGGCGGCGCAGCCGGCAGTCAGGTAATGGATCTCCGGCGGACGGTCATTGATAATCGCCATGTCATCGGAATTATGCCGGACAGCTCGCAGAAAAAGCGTAATATCGAACTGATGCGGCGCGCCCACACGGTTGCGTCGGGATACGATTCCAGCATTGCCCAGACGAAAATCTATGCGACTAATCAACTGCAAAATGTGCTGATCGCAAACACTGAGGGCCTGTTGGTTCAGGACACGCGGGTCTATACGAGGCTGGGAATCAGCGCGGTGGCGGAGGATGGGGACCAGAAGCAATCCGGCTTCAGCGGTCCGGGCTCCTATGCCGGTCACGAGTTTCTGGAAAGCCTGGACATCGAAGATCATGCCCGGACGGCTTCCCGGATTGCTGTCACGATGGTCAAAGCGGGCTATGCCCCCAGCGGAAGGCTTCCCGTCATTATCGACAACGGTTTTGGCGGCGTTTTGTTCCACGAAGCCTGCGGCCATGGGCTGGAGTCGACCGCCGTCGCTCCAGGATCGTCAGTCTTCGCTGGTAAAATCGGCGAGCAGGTCGCTTCGCCGCTTGTAACCGCGGTCGACGACGGCACGATTGCCAATGCTTGGGGCTCGCTGAATATCGACGACGAGGGCGCCACGACGCAGCGCAACGTCCTGATCGAGAACGGCATACTGAAGGGCTATTTGATCGACCGGATGGGCTCCCGCAGAATGGGCGTGCCTTCCACGGGCTCCGGCCGCCGGCAATCCTATAAATTCGCTCCGGCATCGCGGATGAATAATACGTTTATTTGCAATGGAGCTTCGACCCGCGAGGAGATTATCGCAAATACCGAATACGGCATTTATGCCAAGTCTATGGGAGGCGGCTCGGTAAACACAGCCACGAGCGATTTCAATTTTGCCGTTCAGGAAGCCTATATTATACGTAATGGCAAAATAGCGGAACCGGTCAAAGGCGCGACCCTGATCGGCAAAGGAATCGACTGTCTAAGCAAAATCGATATGGTCGGCAACAATCTCGAACATGGACAGGGCATGTGCGGGTCTGTCAGCGGAAGTCTGCCGGTTAACTGCGGACAGCCTACGATCCGGGTATCGGAAATGACTGTCGGGGGAAGAAAGGGGGAGTAGCGCGTTGAAGATTGAAGAGTTTCAGGAGGTTCTTTTCGCCAAAGGCAGGGAAGCGGGATTCACCGAAATGGAGATTTATTATGCCAACGGTCGATCGATCTCGGTGTCGGTGCTTAAAGGCGAAATTGATGCGTATAAAATAGTCGAGAGCGGCGGTCTGTCGTTCCGCGGCCTCATCGGCGGCAAAATGGGCTATTCATCCACCGAGCGGCTGGATAATGAATCCATAGCCTATTTGCTTGATGAAGCGGGAAGCAATGCCGAAGTGCTGGAGAACGAGGAGCCGGAAGAATTGTTTGCCGGTTCCGGGCACTACAACTCCGTTAATACCTATTCGGCTTCTCTAATTAAGACTTCCCCCGACCAATTGATCGAAGCCGCCCTTGCGATGGAACGCATTGCCCTGAGCGCCGATCACCGCATTGATATGGTTAGACGTTCTGCCGCCTCGGTCAGCGAAAGTGAAGTGCGGATCGTAAATACGAAAGGTCTGAATTGCCACAGAAAGCACAGCTCCGCCTCTGCGAGCATTTATGTGCTGGCCAAAGAATCCAAGGATGCGAAGGAGACCGTGACCGGAGGCTGGTTCGATTTCTCTCTTCGCAGCTTTGACGATATCGATCTGGAAGCGGTGGCGCTGACAGGCGTCCGGGAGGCCGTTTCCAAGCTGGGAGGAGCGACAGTACAGTCGGACAATTATCCCATTATTCTTAGAAATGACGCTGCGACCTCTTTGCTGTCAAGCTTCACTTCGGTGTTCTCCGCGGAGTCGGTGGACAAAGGATTTTCCCGTCTGAAAGGCAAGCTTGGCGAACAAGTGGCTGGGAGCAATATATCGATCATCGATGACCCGCTGATGGAAAATGTGCCGTCGAGCAAGTCGTTCGATGCGGAAGGCAGCGCCACCGAACGCCATGAGCTGATCAAGGACGGCAGACTGCTTACCTTTTTGCATAACCGCAAAACGGCCCGAAAGGCCGGGGTCCCGAGTACAGCCAATGCCGCAAAGGGCGGATACAAAGGCATGGTCGAAGTTTCGCATCATAACCTGTATATTGCACCCGGAACCGCCTCCCTTACGGAAATCATCCGCGGCACAGAACGGGGAATTCTGATCGTGGAGCTTCAGGGTCTGCATGCCGGGACGAATGCGACTTCGGGGAGCTTTTCCCTGGCGGCAATAGGCTATTTGATCGAGCACGGTGAAATCGTAAGACCGGTAAACCAGATTACGGTATCCGGCAACTTTTTTGAGCTGCTTAATGGGATCGAGACGATTGGAAATGATCCGCGGTTTATCGGCAGCTGCACCTCTCCGACGCTCAAGATCGGCTCGTTGTCCGTGTCGGGAGCCTGATTCAAAACCGATTCAAAACCGAACACCGTGTCAAATATCAAGGCAGACGGCGAACACCGCCATCTGCTTTTTTAGTGTACGCCCAGCATGGCCTTCATCTCTTTGTACCTCTGTCAATAAACTCCCCCTTCCTTGTTCCTATCTTTCAAATCGAAGCATCTTCAGCTTAAGACAATTTTCCTGTCAGAGCGGCTCTCGTGGTCTTTAGTTATCCATTTCTTTATTTGTTTCGATGTCTAACCAATGCTTCAGCTTTGCTTCGCTTTCGGTTCCTTTGATCTGTTTCAGACCGTTTATAAATAAACTAAGGGAGCTTTTGTTATGAAAAAGATCAGGTTGGCCGGAATTTTAATGCTGATTCACGGTTCATTGGATTTTAGCGCATTTTTTATGCTGTACCTTCCACTAGAAGACGTAGAGCGGCGTATTTCGTTTGCGCTTCCACTTTTTCAGGAGAATATGCGGCTCATGCTCATGATGAGCAGTATTGTTGGACTATGCAGAATCATCGGGGCAATTGGGGTGCTAATCAATCGAAAATGGGGATGGGTTCTGTCTCTCATTAACTGCACGGTTACGATCGTTTTGATGTTCGCTATGCTGCCGGCAGGCGTGTTAAACGGGTTGCTTACCTGTTCTGCGCTAGTGTTATTACTGATTGGCCGTTATGGTGCTGAAAAAATAGAACTTACATTAATAAAGTAAATTTAAATATGTGATTTAGTAATGATTGATTTTTGTGCGATAAAATGATAAGATACCGTCATAAACGTCGGTATTTATACTGACGCAAATGAATATAACAATCCTTCAGGGCAGGGTGAAATTCCCTACCGGCGGTGATGATTCGGATGACGCAGCAGCGGCATGCGAAAGACAAGTCCGCTACCCGGAACGCGCATGCCGCGCGGACGGTGGACCCGGTGAGATTCCGGGACCGACAGTATAGTCTGGATGGAAGAAGGAGAGAAAGCTGCTTGCTCTTGTCTTATAGGGCAGGCCCAATGAATCGGTTTCCGATATTATGTGCGATAATTCACAAGAACGTGCCGTTCGGCTACTTGTCCGCATATGGTTTTGGATGCTTTCATACTCTCAAACTGCCCATTCAAGGCTCCTTTCAGGAGTACTGAATGGGTTTTTTAGATTGATGACAATGGACGATGTGCAGGGGATCGGAGGTTAGGCATGAATGTAATGAATGACGAGTTCTATATGTCGCTTGCGCTTGACATGGCTGAGCGCGCCCAGGGGCAGACAGGGATTAATCCGGTTGTCGGCTGCGTTGTCGTTAAAGACGGGGCGGTCATCGGCCTGGGCACCCACCTTAAGCGGGGTACGGGCCATGCGGAGGTGCATGCGCTGAATATGGCTGCCGGACAGGCGGCGGGAAGCACTGCTTATGTGACGCTGGAGCCCTGCAGTCATTACGGCAAGACGCCCCCTTGCAGCGAGCGGCTGATTGCCGAAGGCGTGGCAAGGGTCGTAATTTCCTGCGAAGACCCGAACCCCCAGGTGGCAGGACGTGGAATCGCGATGCTCCGGGGGGCTGGAATCGAGGTTGAGGTCGGGCTGCTGCGCGAACGGGCCCTGCGGCTCAATGAGAAGTTCATTAAATATATACTGACGCAGCAGCCTTTCGTCACATTGAAAAGCGCCAGCACGCTGGACGGCAAAATTGCTACTCGCACCGGCGACAGCAAGTGGATTTCGAACGAGGCGGCGCGGGGAATCGTACATACGATGAGGCATCGTCATCAGGGCATCATGGTTGGCGTAGGCACGGTCATTGCCGACAATCCCTCGCTCACGACCCGGACCGAAGTTCCAGGCATCAATCCGGTGCGGATTATTATTGATTCGAACCTCCGCACGCCGCTTGAATCGTTGGTTGTGACCGACAAGCAGGCGCAGACGATTATTGTTGCGGCGGAAACCGCCGACGCTGTGAAGGAAGAAGCGCTGATGGCGGCCGGGGTGCAGGTGCTGCGCTGCGGCGCGGGGCCGCGTGTCGACCTGAATGCCGCCATGTCCAGGCTCGGCGAACTGGAGATCGGTTCCATCTTGCTGGAAGGCGGAGGCCAACTGAATGGGGCGATGCTGGAGCAGGGGCTAGTGGACCGTGTGGTGCTTTTTTTCGCTCCGAAGATTGTCGGAGGCGGCGCTGCGGCGCCGGCTGCGTTTTCTTTTGACGGGGTGGAACTGATGAAGAATGCCGTTACGCTGCGGGGTGTGGAAGTTGAGGTTCTCGGAGATAATGTGTGCATCAGCGGCATACCCGAGCTTGCATAGAAGGAGAGGGGAAGCAGGATGTTTACAGGATTGATCGAAGAAGTGGGCGTGCTGCGCGGCGTTTCCTCGGGCGGCGAGGTGATGGTGCTGCATATTAACGCTTCCGTCATCATGGATGATCTCAAAATCGGAGACAGCGTATCGGTCAATGGCGTCTGTCTGACGGCGACCTCCATTAGCGATCACGGATTTACCGCCGATGTCATGCCGCAGACATACCGTAACAGCACGCTTAAGGAGCTGCGGGTCGGCGGCCGGATTAATCTGGAGCGGGCGATGTCGGCCGGCGGGCGTTTCGGCGGGCATATCGTACAGGGGCATGTCGACGGAACGGGAACGATCCGAAGCGTAAAGCGTGATCAGAACGCTGTTGTATTCGAGATTGCGCCGGGCCGCGGGTCCCTGTTCAAGTTCATTATTCCAAAAGGCTCGATCACGATTGACGGAATCAGCTTAACGGTGGCGGGTACGGCGGCTTCATCGTTCACGGTGTCCATTATCCCGCATACGCTCAGTGAAACCGTGCTTGCCGACAAGCGCGCCGGAGATACTGTCAATATCGAATGCGATGTGCTAGGCAAGTATGTGGATCATCTGCTCCGCTACGGCTCCTCCCCGCAAAATGCTGAGGATGAGGAAGAGGCTCGGGGTTCCCGAATCAGCAGCGAATTTTTGGCGGCGAACGGTTTTTTATAAGAATCGGAAAGTATACAGCGAACCAGGAGGTTAAAGAAATGAGCCAATATAATAACGAAGATATTCGCCTGGACCCGATTGAAGAAGCCATCTACGATTTGATGCGCGGCAAAGTCGTCATCGTTGTCGATGACGAAGACCGCGAGAATGAGGGAGACTTTATCGCTTTGGCGGAACGGGCGACGCCAGAAGTCATCAATTTCATGATTACCGAGGGACGAGGGCTTGTCTGCCTGCCGATTACGGCGGAGCGGGCGGCGGAGCTGGATCTGAAGCCGATGGTCAGCCAAAATACCGATTTTCACGGGACGGCCTTCACTGTTTCAATCGACCACAAGGATACAACGACCGGCATCTCGGCTTATGAGCGGTCGCTGACCGCCAAGGCGATTATGGACCCGAAAGCCGGCCCGATGGATTTCCGCAGACCGGGCCATATGTTCCCGCTGATCGCCAAAAAAGGCGGCGTGCTGCGCAGAAGCGGCCATACGGAAGCCGCCGTCGATCTGGCCCGCATGTGCGGCGCTTATCCCGCTGCGGTGATTTGTGAGGTCGTTAAGGAAGACGGCACGATGGCCCGTCTGCCCGATCTGCACGAAATCGCCATGAAGCATGATCTGAAGCTCATCAGCATCGCGGACCTGATCCATTACCGCAATGAGAAAGAGAAGCTGGTCACCCGCGAAGTGTCGGTTCGTCTGCCCACCGATTTCGGTGAATTTCAGACGATTGCCTATACGAACGAGGTGGATGATAAAGAGCATGTCGCTCTCGTCAAAGGGGATATTTCCGGAGACGAGCCGGTGCTTGTCCGCGTGCATTCGGAATGCCTTACCGGCGATGTGTTCCACTCCCACCGCTGCGACTGCGGCCCGCAATTCGAGGCGGCGCTGCGTCAGATCGAAGCTGCGGGAAAAGGCGTTCTGCTCTACATGCGCCAAGAGGGCCGGGGCATCGGCCTGATCAACAAGCTGCGCGCGTATAAGCTTCAAGAACAAGGTCTCGACACCGTGGATGCGAATCTGGAGCTTGGTTTCCCGGCAGATTTGCGCGATTACGGAATCGGCGCGCAAATTCTGAAGGATTTGGGCGTTCGCCGGATCAAGCTGATGACGAATAATCCGCGCAAAATCAAAGGGCTGGAAGGTTACGGCCTTGAAGTCGTGGAGCGCGTTCCGATCCAGATGCCGGAAAACGAAGACAATACCAATTATTTGCATACTAAGCAGTCCAAGCTCGGCCACCTGTTGAAGTTCGATGATATTGAGCAGAACGAAAGCTCGAAGGCGTAAGCCGGTATTCAATTCTATAAGCAGATTCTTAACATAAGCTGACTAATTTGCTGACTAATTTATGGAAGGGTTGTTGATGAGTATGCCACAGATTTTTGAAGGACATTTAGTTTCGGAAGGTTTGAAATACGGGATTGTAGTGGGACGTTTCAATGAATTTATTACGAGCAAGCTGCTGTCCGGGGCACTCGACGCTTTCAAGCGTCACGGTGTTAAGGATGACGAAATCTCCGTAGCCTGGGTGCCGGGAGTGTTCGAAATTCCGCTGATTGCACAAAAAATGGCCGAAAGCGGCAAATACGACGCAGTCGTTACGCTGGGCACCGTGATCCGCGGTTCCACGACCCATTACGATTATGTGTGCAACGAGGTTTCCAAAGGAGTGGCCGCCATTAATCTCAAGACGGGCGTTCCGACAATCTTCGGCGTGCTGACGACTGAGAATATTGAGCAGGCAGTCGAGCGCGCCGGCACGAAAGCTGGCAACAAGGGATGGGACGCGGCGGTATCCGCCATTGAGATGGCTAATCTTTCCAAACTTATTTAAAGGAAACGGGAATTCAGGCAAGTCCGCTATTGACGAACCTGTCCAAAACGTGATTATTTATATGTATAAGGAAGAAAGCGAATCTAATCTTTGAGTTTTCGACTTGTGTAGCGCCCTCACTTTAGGCGCTGCACTTTACTTTTTTGCGGGAGGTTGGCTCGTGACTGTATTGTACAAGCTGGAGACGTTTGAGGGCCCGCTTGATTTATTGCTGCATTTGATCGACAAAGCGGAAATCGACATCCAGGACATTCCGGTCAGCGAGATCACCGAGCAGTACATGGAATATTTGCGGAACATGCAGGAGCTTGAGCTGGAAATAACAAGCGAGTTCCTGGTGATGGCCGCGACTTTGCTCTCCATCAAGAGTAAGATGCTGCTACCCAAGCCGCCCGTGATCGAGATCGACGATTTCGAATATTACGAGGAGGACGGCTTCGATCCACGGGCGGAGCTGGTGCAGCGTCTGATCGAATACCGCAAAATCAAGAGCATTGCCACCCAACTGATGGATATGGAGAGCGAACGCAGCCTTATTTTTACGAAGGAGCCGGAGGATTTGGCTCCCTTTGTGCCATCCCAGGTCGACAACACCCTGAAAGGCCTTCATACGTCGGATTTGATCGCCGCATTTCGCAAGGCGCTCGGCAAGGCGGCCAGACGCTCCTCCTATGCGCGGATTACCAGAGATGAAATCTCGGTCAAAGACCGCATCCGCGATGTATCCGAGGCGCTCCGGCGAACCGGAAAGGGAGGACGGCTGCGCTTCTCGTCGCTGCTGCATGAACGTATGGAGAGGCATGAAATCGTTGCGACCTTTCTGGCTATTCTGGAGCTGATGAAGATGAAGGCGATTTTGTGCTACCAGGAGAACTTATTTGACGACATTGTGATGGAATGGAGAGGAGCAGAAGACTTCAATGGATTACAAGAGTCTGAAATCGATTATTGAGGGATTGCTGTTTCTAGCCGGAGAGGACGGACTGTCCGCCCGGCAAATTGCCGAGATTACAGAGCAGCGGACGGAACTGGTTGCAGGGGCTATGGAGGAGCTGCGCGAGGAGCTGGCCTTACAGGGGCGCGGCCTTCAGGTCGTGCAGATAGCCGGCAACTACCGGCTCGCGACTTTGCCGGAGCATGCGCCGTATTTCGAGCGGCTGGCCTACTCACCTTCCCGCGCGTCCTTGTCGCAGGCGGCGCTGGAGACGCTGTCTATCGTCGCATACAGGCAGCCGATAACGCGGGTGGAGATTGAGGAGATCCGCGGGGTGAAATCCGAGCGGGCGATTCATACGCTGACCAATAAGGATCTTATTCAAGAGGTCGGCAGGGCGGAAGCTGTGGGGCGTCCGATTCTGTACGGAACGACGAAATCTTTCCTGGAGACCTTTGGGCTGGCCAGCCTGAAGGAACTGCCGGAGCCTGCCACACTGGAAAGCGGAGATAATCTGGAGGAAGAAACACAGCTATTGTTTGACAAGCTGGATACCCGCCAGCTGACAATTGATGAAGTGGAGCAATCCTAAAATGAAGTTTAAAGAGTCATAGACGCAATTGGTCTATGATTTTTTTATGTGAATTTTTCCAGTCCGAAAATGCCATACTAATCCAAGAAGTCCTTATTAAAGGTTGCTTGGAGGTTAACACGTGAAGCTATGGCTGTTGATTGGCGCCCTGCTGCTGCTGGCGGTCTCGATCTTGCTGCTCTCTTCCCGCATTCATATTCATTTCAGTTTGAACAGAACAGGACAGGATGACCGGGTCGTGCTTGATATCACCGCCCTTTTTGGATTGGTTAAGCTTCATTACTCGCTTCCGGCGCTCGCGTTCGTAGGATTTAAGCGCGGGCTTCATGTCAAGCTGGAAGAGACCGGTATCGCGCCTATGAAATCGTCGAAGGATGAAGAGACGGATATCAACAAGGATGACGTCATCGAATGGATGGAATATGGAAAAAAAGCGCTGCGCGCCACACAAGGGCTGAAACGCTGGACCGCCGATACGCTGTCCCATCTGCAGATTACGAAGCTGGACTGGTCCACCAATTTTTCGCTTGGCGACGCAGCGGGAACGGCAACTGCGGCCGGGGCGCTCTGGGGGCTGAAGTGGAGCCTGATCGGCTGGGCCTCACAGCGGGTGAAGCTGCTGCACCGTCCGCGCCTGTTCGTGGTTCCTGTGTTCGATGACGACGTGAAATTCTCCACCGAGGTCGATTGCGCCGGAAGAATATCGGCGGGCTACGCGCTGTATGCGGGATTCAGGCTGCTGGTGCGGGCCATGCAGGCGGATGAAGGCATCAGACAGTGGAAGGAGCTTGTCCGCGAAATACAGTCCCATAAACGGGGAAAAAGAGCCGCATGACCCTGGTGGGTTACATAGTAACGCCTCATTCGGGGGAATATACGTTGTGAAGGAATTCTATTCCCTAGAAGCCGAAGGAGGATACCAATATGAGTGACCACCCCATTCAAGGTCTGATGCAGACCGCGATGGAAAACATTAAAGGCATGATTGACGTCAACACCATCGTCGGCGAGCCGGTTCAGACGTCGGACGGCAGCACTATTTTGCCCATTAGTAAAGTTGCATTCGGATTTGCCGCAGGGGGCAGTGACTTCAGTGTGGAAGATGTTGACAAGTCTGCGCCTGGCCAAAACGGCGTGAAGCTGCTCCCATTCGGAGGCGGCAGCGGGGGCGGGGTTTCCATCCGGCCGATCGCTTTTCTTGTCGTCGGCCAGCAAGGCGTGCATATCGTGCCGCTCGACAACCAAACTCATATTTTTGAGAAAATTATCGATGCTACCCCAGGGCTGATCGACAAAATCCAGTCGATGTTTCCCGCTCAAGGCGGTCAAGGCACAAGTGCGGCTGCACCGCAGTCTGCTCAGTCGCCCGCAGAACCGGTAACCGTTACGCAGTAACCGAAAGGGAGTTCGGCAGACTGGCCCCCGTGAATCCGGTTCATGCCGGGGCATGCCGTAAAGACCGGTGCGGTCTGCCGCAAACATAAGGATATCGCTAGCTGCGGTATCCTTTTTTGCGCATCATGAAAGGAAGGGACATACCGTTCCCGAAACAAGCATACACTTGTACAAAATGCCGATAGGAACCCGGAGGATGAACATGAAGAGAGTAAATTTCGGATCATCTCTAGCCCTGGTCTGCATCAGCCTGCTCCTGCTCTTCACTCCGATTGCGGCGGCTGAAACTGAAACGGAGCAAGAGAGCGTATCTACCCATGCCAAGGCGTCAGCGCTGATTGATGTGGAGTCCGGGCGGATACTCTACAGCAGCCACGGCGATGAGCCGATGCTGATCGCCAGCCTGACCAAGATCATGACGGCCATCGTAGCCATTGAGAACGGCGATTTAAGCAGCAAGGTCAAGGTCGGGAAGAATGCTTTTGCCAAAGAAGGATCGTCCCTGTTTCTTAAGCAAGGTGAGGAGATGACGCTGGAGAACATGTTGTACGGTCTGATGCTGCGTTCGGGCAACGATGCGGCGACGGCCATCGCTGAGCATGTCGGCGGCTCTGAGGAAGGTTTTGTCCATCTTATGAATGCCAAGGCGGAGGAGCTGGGACTCGCCCATACTCAGTTTGCCAATCCACACGGCCTTGATGCCAAAGGACACTACTCCACCGCCAATGACCTTGCCGAGCTGACGGCCTATGCGCTGCATAATCCCGTATTCAAGGAAATTGTGAAGACGCAGGTGAAAACGGCGGATAATCCGTACGATAAATGGGACTACAAATGGAGCAACAAAAATAAAATGCTGCGGCTCTATGATGGAGCGGACGGAGTGAAGACTGGGTATACGAAAAAAGCGCTCCGCTGCCTGGTCAGCTCCGCTACCCGGGGAGAACAGCAGCTTGTTGCGGTAACGCTTAATGACGGCAATGATTGGAACGACCACGCCGCGCTGCTCGATTTCGGCTTTAACCGGTTCCCGCTGAAGACGATTATCGAACGGGGGGAGCAACTGAAGGGCTATAAGCTCGCGGCAGGCCTGAACTTCGCGTACCCGTTCAGGCAGGGAGAACAGGAGCATGTCGTCACGGAGCTGGTTCTGAATCCGAAGCGGGTGACCAAAGACGGCGCCGATAAGAACTTCGGGCTGCGGGGAACGCTCGTGCTGAAACTGGGCGGTGAGCCAATCGGCCAAGTGCCTGTCTATGAACCTGGCCGCCTGCCGCCGAAAAAGTCTCCGTATATGGAAAAATACGCATCTACCTCAGCCTACCCGGCAGATACATGGCTTCAGGCTGCCTATAGTGCGCTTCGTGCCCTGTTCCGGATCGGGGCGGAAGGAGGCGTCTCCCATGATTAACGTCATATGGCTGGGCATGATCGTCATTGGCTTTGTGTTCGCCGCCGTAAATGGCCGGATGGACGCCTTTACTGCCGCCGTGTTTGACGGAGCGAAGAATGGAGTAACGGTCAGCTTCGGGCTGATCAGCGTCCTGGTTTTCTGGCTTGGCGTCATGAAGATTGCGGAAGATGCCGGACTGCTGCGCACCATCGCCAGACTGCTTGGGCCGATTGTCAGCTTCCTGTTCCCGGATGTGCCGAAAGGGCATCCGGCGATTGGTTATATTCTATCCAATATGAGCGCCAACCTGCTCGGCCTGGGCAATGCGGCGACGCCGATGGGCATCAAGGCGATGCAGGAGCTTCAGACCCTGAATCCCGACAAGGATACGGCCACCCCCGCGATGTGCACCCTGCTGGCGCTGAACACCGCCAGCATTACGCTGATTCCGGCGACGCTGATCGCGATCCGCCTGAACTACGGCTCCTCCGATCCGGCGGACATCGTCGGGACGACACTCGCGGCGACCTTCGTTGCAACGCTCGCCGCCATTTTCGCGGACCGGCTGTGCCGCCGGATGCATCTGCTGCGAAGGCCGCCGGGGCCGCCTGCGGAGAGCAGCTCCCCCGCCAGGGGCGGATCGGCTTCACCACATTATCAAGTGAAAGGGTGACCGCCCTTGTACCAGATCATCAGCCTGATTTCAACCTGGGCCATACCCGTCATGATCGCATTCATTCCATTATACGCTTATGCCCGGAAGGTTCCCGTCTACGAATCGTTTGTAGACGGAGCCAAGGAGGGCTTCGGAACGGCAATCGGGATCATTCCCCATCTGGTCGGCATGATGGTGGCGATTAGCGTGTTCCGCGCTTCCGGCGCGCTTGATTTTCTCATGGGATTCATCTCGCCGCTGCTGCGCGGTCTGGGAGTTCCGCCGGAGGTGCTGCCGCTCGGATTGCTGCGCCCCCTTACCGGCACCGGGTCGCTGGCCTACGCTACCGAACTGATCCGCGTTCACGGCCCCGACTCGCTGATCGGCCGTATCGCCTCCACGATCCAGGGCAGCACGGACACTACCTTGTATGTGCTGACCGTCTACTTCGGCGCCGTCGGCATACGCAACGGACGCTATGCGCTCAAGGTAGGGCTCTTCTCAGACCTCGTAGGCTTTGTCGCCGCCATCGCGATCTGCCTGCTGGTGTTCGGCTGACGCCAAGCCTGCCTGGACGCGTAACGCCGGCTTCCTCTTTTTCATATGCTATTGAAGCAATGAAAAAGGGAGGAGACGCGGCATGTCGTATCAAGGGTTCATCATTCACACTTCCGTCTGTCCGTCTATCAATGGCAAGGGATTTGATTTCTGGATCGATGCTTCGGGCACAACCTATGCGGCGCCGCTT
Source organism: Paenibacillus sophorae (assembly GCF_018966525.1). Lineage (NCBI taxonomy): Bacteria > Bacillati > Bacillota > Bacilli > Caryophanales > Paenibacillaceae > Paenibacillus > Paenibacillus sophorae. The sequence continues at coordinate 4,648,099 of NZ_CP076607.1, read as the reverse complement.
CTGACCGATCCCGAATATATCCACCTCTGTCTGGAGGGCGATTTCGGGAAGCCTTTGGCAGCTTCGTCGCCAGCCGAGACCAAGGAGCAAATTTTTGCGGCATGCCGGCTCATTCTTGATCTGGCCGCGCTGTACAAAATATCTCCGGTGATTGTCAAGCCCCACAACGATTCATGCCCCGGCCCCTATTTTCCCTGGAATGAACTTGTGCTTTATCCCGGCGATGGTTATCATTAGTCTGAGGTGACCAATCGACAATGGAAAGATTACAGAAAATACTGGCACAGGCCGGAGTGGCGTCCAGACGAAAATGCGAAGAGCTGATTCTGGCCGGCAAAGTGGAAGTGAACGGCGAGGTCGTGACAACGCTCGGAACGAAAGCCGATCCGGATACAGATATCATCAAGGTGTTGGGCAAAAGGATTTCGGGAGAGAATAAAATCTATATTTTGTTCAACAAGCCAAAGGGCGTTATTACAAGCGCTTCCGATCCGAAGGGCCGCAAAATCGTGACGGATTACATGAAGGGCATCAAGGAACGCGTGTATCCGATCGGAAGACTTGATTACGATACGGAAGGTCTGCTGCTGCTGACCAACGACGGGGAGTTTGCCAATCTGCTGACCCATCCGAAGCATCATGTGCCCAAGACGTATCTGGCTACGGTCAAAGGGATTCCGCACGGCACGTCGCTGGACAAGCTGAAGGACGGCATCAAGCTGGAAGACGGCATGACCGCCCCTGCGGAAGTGGAGTACAAGGATATTGACGAGGACAGCAAGGAGTCGGTCATCAGCATCACGATCCACGAGGGCCGCAACCGCCAGGTGCGCCGCATGTTCGAGGCGATCTCCCATCCCGTTATCCGGCTCAAGCGGATTTCGTTCGGCGATATTCTGCTGCAGAATCTGAAGCGCGGCTCGTACCGCCATCTAACCAAGGATGAGATCAACGGGCTGAAGCAGCTCGCTATGGCCGGACTGGCCAAAGGAAATAACACCCGCAAAGACACATAATGTTCACAAGTGCCGCAAAGACCCCACGGAAAAATGTGACCGTATTCGTTATAATGTTCATAGGATGTTCACACTTCTTGTTAACGATATGAACGGTATCATAGAAGGGGGCAATCTGTGTGGGCAAAGCGAGAAAACCGGTACAAATCATCATTTTGGTTCTGATCGTCCTGCTTGGCGGGTATGCGGTCGGAACCACTGCATTCGGAGGAGACGGCAAGCCCGAGGAGGGCAGCCGCGCTCCGTCCTTTGAGCTGCTAGGGTTGGACGGTAAGACCCATAAGCTGGACGAATATAAAGGTAAGCCGATTGTCCTGAATTTCTGGGGCTCCTGGTGCGCTCCGTGTGTAAAGGAAATGCCTGCTCTCCAGGCCCAGTGGGAGAAATGGAAAGCCCAGGGGGTCGTTGTCGTCGGCATCAATGTCGGCGAGGATCAAATGACGATCCAGAACTTTGTAAACGGTATCGGCGTCAACTTCCCGATTCTGATGGACCCGGATAGGGATGCGGTTCGCAGCTATGGGATCTCTCCTCTGCCGACGACCTTTTTTATCAACGCCAATGGGAACATCGATACGATCCATATCGGACAGCTTGATCTGAGTACGCTCGATGCGCAAATCGGAAAGCTGGTGAGCCGATGAGCGGACGTACACCCCTTTTCGTCAATACGAAATGCGAATGCGGACACCAGAATCCCGTCGGTACGGTGCTGTGCGAAGCGTGCGGCAAGCCGCTGCAGGGTAACGCGGACTCGGGTGATCCCCTTGAAATGCGCTATGACGGCATGGCCCGCCGTTCCCAAAAAGCCAATCCGGGCGTCATCGATCAGGTGTGGAACTTTTTTTCCTCGGTCAAAATCGCGATCTACTTGATCGTGCTGACGCTTCTCGGCTCCACGCTGGGAACCGTCTTTCCGCAGGAAAGCACCTTTCTCAATATCGATCCTTCCACCTATTACAAGCAGCGTTACGGCACAGCCGGCGAAATCTATTACAGACTCGGCCTATCCCATACGTATGAATCCTGGTGGTTCATCACTCTCCTGGTCATGATCGGGGCATCGCTTGTCATTTGCAGCCTTGACCGTGTGCTTCCTCTGTACAAAGCTCTCAGTAGGCAAAAAGTCCGCAAGCACCGCCGGTTTCTAACAAGGCAGAAGGTCGTACTGGTAAGAAAGATCGCGGAGGATTCGGATGCCTGGGTGGCAGGAGCCGTTCAGCCTCTGAAGAAACAGGGTTACCGGGTTATAACAGACGGCAGCGCACTGCTGGCGGAGAAGCACCGGTTCAGCCGCTGGGGGCCTTACATTATCCATATCGGCCTGATTATCTTTCTGCTTGCCGTGCTGGCAAGAGGGCTGCCGGGGCTTAATATGGATCAGCATCTTGCCTTTCCGCAGGGAGACATCATCCATATTCCGGACACCTCCTATTATTTGAAGAATGAGAAATTCACGGTAGAGTTCTACAAGGACGAGGAGATGCCTGAGGAATTCCGCGGCAAAAAAGTGCTGCCTAAGCTGTACGAAACGAAGGCGGTTCTATACGAATGCACGGCGGACTGCGGCGACCCATCCAAGGAACCAAAGCTAACGAAAGTGGCTTCGCATGCGATCCAGGTTAACGATCCTTTGAGCTACAAAGGAATGAAAGCGTATCAGTTTGATTATGACCTTACCCCTGTGCTGCGTTCGGTGACCCCGAAGCTGGTCAATTCCGCGACAGGAGAATCGTATGGATCGTTCAAGCTGGAGATGAAAAATCCGCAGCGCAGCTTTGCCGCCGGTCCGTATACGCTGGAGCTGAAAGAGAAGTATATGGAATTCGGACTGAATGAGGAAGGCCAGCCGATCTCCAAATCACCGTATCCGAACGCGCCCGCCTTTCTTTTTCTAATCAAGGGCCCGAACCTGCCGCCGGACGGCGAGCAGTATTTCTATTTTCCGAAGCAGAATGACAAGGCTGAATTCCAGCAGGACGCGATCAATAACAAGCTCGGAGGAGAGGACCGCTTTCTGGAGCTTGAGGTGGGTGATATGAGCGGCGTCGATTTCTCAGAGTCAACCAGCTATCTCAACATCCGCGTGGATCGTGCGATGCCGTTCGTCTGGGTCGGCGCCGGAATTGTCATGCTCGGCCTGGTGCTTGGATTTTACTGGCAGCATAGACGGATTTGGCTGACTGTGGACGGGGGAGAGCTGACGCTTGGGGCGCATACGAACAAGAACTGGTTCGGACTTCGGCGGGAAGTGAAGTCTTTCTTGGAGAAAATGAATATTTCCGTGGATGAAAAATCATTGGAAAATGGGGGAGGTCAAGCATGAGTCTGCTCGATTTCAGCAATGCTGCATTTATCGCAGCCTTTTTCCTGTACAGCGGAGCGTTCATGTTGTTTACCATCGCCATCATGGGGCGCAGATGGTCCGGCCGGAGTCCCAAGGAGCATACCGCGCGCTGGGGCAGAATCGCTTTTATCACCTCATCCCTCGGACTCTTGTGCCATCTTGCGTATTTCTTCACCCGCTGGGCGGGCGGGGGGCATATTCCCGTCAGCAACATGTATGAGTTCATGACCTTCTTATCCATGATGGTGATGGTCGCGTTTACCGTCATCTTCTCCATTTACCGCAAAATCCTGCTCGGTCTTTTCTCCGTTCCGATTTCCATCATTGTTATGGCCTATGCTGCCGTGTTCCCGCAGGAAGTGCAGCCGCTGATTCCGTCTTTAAGATCGATCTATTTGAATATCCATGTGACGCTGGCGGCTCTTGGAGAATCCTTTTTTGCGGTAGGATTTGCGGCTGGCCTGATGTATCTGCTGCGAACGGTCGATTTTAAAAGCTCGTCAAAAAGCGACAAACGCCAGCAGCGAGGAGTCGAATTTACGCTGTTCATCATCATCGTCATTATCGGATTTCTGGTTTCGGTATTCGCATTTCGGGAGGCGGGGTACGAGACGGTTTTTACCAGAAGCAACGTTACCGTTGACAATCCCGGGCAGAATGATAGTACAATAGAGAAAGTCATTTATAAAATGCCGCCCATTGTGGCACCTTACCATAGCGAAATTGAGAGCTTCCAGTCGATTCTTGGCGTAAAGAAACCGCTAACCGAAGCGCCGTTCTGGATGAAGGGTGTCAATGCCGGAAGGAAATTCAATACGGTGATCTGGTCGCTCCTGACTGGAGCTATGATCTACGGCGCATTGCGCCTCATTGTCCGGAAGCCGCTTGGCAAAGCGCTTCAACCCGTATTGGACGGAATCGACGAGGGCGATCTCGATGAGATTACATACCGGGCAATCGCCATCGGTTTCCCTATTTTTACGCTGGGGGCTTTGATTTTTGCCATGATATGGGCCCAGGTGGCATGGGGAAGATTTTGGGGCTGGGATCCGAAGGAAGTATGGGCTCTTGTGACTTGGCTGTTTTACAGCGCCTATCTCCATCTTCGGCTGGCGCGCGGATGGCAGGGCCGTAAATCCGCATGGCTGGCCGTACTTGGTTTTCTGGTTGTCATGTTTACTCTGGTTGGCGTCAATCTGGTTATCGCCGGACTCCATTCATATGCCGGAACAGACTAAGTTCTTAAGCCGGGATAACGCGAACGGGGGCGCCATTCTCAGTGTATCTTCTACTGTATCGATGAAGGGGTTGTTGTGAAATGGCAGAACATCTGAATAGAATTCTGGTGGTAGACGATGAGGAACGTATTCGCCGTCTGCTGAAAATGTATCTTGAGAAGGAAGGCTATGAAATCGACGAAGCAGAAGACGGAGAAATCGCGCTGCGCAAAGCAACCGCCGCCGATTATGGATTAATTCTGCTGGATGTCATGCTGCCCGGTATTGACGGCATCGAGGTGCTGACCCGGCTCAGAGACGTAAAGTCCACTCCGGTTCTCATGCTGACCGCCAAGGGCGAGGAGATCAACCGTGTGCAGGGCTTTGAAATGGGAGCGGACGATTATGTTGTCAAACCGTTCAGCCCGCGGGAGGTCATCTACCGGGTGAAGGCGATTATGCGCCGTTCCTCAGCGACCGCCTTTCTGTCGAAGGAGACGAATTCCAGCAACAATATCGTATTCACGCATCTGGTCATCGAGCATGACGCGCACCGCGTTACGGCTGGAGGGCAGGAGGTCAGCCTGACGCCGAAGGAGTACGAACTGCTGCATTATTTGGCGGTATCGCCGGACAAAGTGTTCTCGCGGGAGGAACTGCTGAAGGATGTGTGGAATTACGAATTTTTCGGCGATTTGCGCACGGTGGATACCCATGTGAAGCGTCTCCGCGAAAAGCTGAATAAGGTGTCGCCGGAATCTGCTGCGATGATCACGACGGTGTGGGGCGTAGGCTACAAGCTTGAGGTCCCGAAATAAGTGAACTTCTGGAGAAGCCTTGTCGGCAAGCTGTGGGTGACGATCATCTGTCTCGTTGCTGTCGTGCTTATGACACTGGGGCTGTTCCTGCTGCCATACATTGACAGCAACTTCGCCAATTCCGGCGCAATCAAACGGTTATTCATGTATACGGCCATGATCGGTTTTTCCATGACGACCTTCTTCGCACTGTTTCTGTTCACCAAGATTACGCAGCCGATGCATCAGGTTATCGAAGCGGCGGATGCTATCCGCAGGGGTGAGTACGGCAAGAGGCTAAAGCTTGTCACAAGCGATGAAATCGGAGAGCTGGCGACATCCTTCAATCATATGGCTGCTGAGCTGGAGGGTACAATCCGAAGTCTGAATCATGAAAAAGGGCTTCTATCCAGCGTACTTCGCAGCATGAGCGATCCCGTGATTACATTCGATAACGAAGGGCAGATCGTACTCACCAATCCGCACGGCCAGTCCCTGCTGGAAAGTTGGAGTGATTTGAAATGGGAGCAGGAAGGCGAAGACGATTTCGAATGCGTAAGCGGAGAGGCTCAGGGTGTTCCGCGTCCGCTGCGCCTGCTGTTCCGGCGCACGCTTCATGAAGGCGGCGACCACAGCTCCAATGTGCATGTGCGTCAGGATGTATGGTCGGTGCATATGGCGCCGCTCTATTCAGATAACCAAATTCAAGGCACCGTAGCCGTACTGCGCGATGTGACCGAAGAAGTCCGGCTTGAGAAAATGCGCCGCGATTTTCTGGCCAATGTATCCCATGAAATTCGCACTCCTCTGTCGATGATGCAGGGATACAGCGAAGCGCTGCTGGACGGCATGGCTTCTTCGCCGGAGGAGAGCAGCGAGCTTGTTCAGGTGATTCACGACGAATCGCTGCGGATGGGCCGGCTGGTGAAGGATCTGCTTGATTTGGCTCGGATGGACGCCGGACACACGGATTTGCACAAGGCTCCGGTCGACATGAACGAGCTGCTGGAACGGATATTCCGTAAATTCTCCGTGCGCGCCAAGGAGCGGGAAATTGAACTGCGCTGCATTAAAAAGAGCAGAGATCTATGGCTTCATGACGCAGACGAAGATAAGTTAGAGCAGGTTCTGACGAATCTGCTGGACAATGCCTTCCGGCATACTCCCGCCGGCAAAAGGATCGATATCGTAGCCGACTGGATTATTTATGCGAATCGGTCGGAGATTGAGGTCGAGGTTCGGGACGAAGGCGCGGGCATCCCTTCCGAAGATCTTCCTTTTATTTTTGAGCGATTCTATAAAGCGGATAAAGCCCGGGTCCGTGGGGAATCCGGAGGCACCGGCCTGGGCCTGGCTATCGTCAAGAATATCGTCGAATCCCACGGCGGACATATCTCGGCTGCCAGCAAACTAGGCGAAGGAACCTGTTTTACGCTTCGACTGCCTGTCGAAAAACAATAAATTTTAAACATTTCTTGATAGCACCTCTTGTCTTAGAGGTGCTTTTTGTTGAATGTAGCCGATAAATCTTGTTCTTCGTGGAACAAGCAGTATTAAGATGGGTATCCATATAACAGGAGGATTTTCCATGAGAAAAATGAGAATCATTGTTCGTTTCTATAATTCTTCGGCAATCATCCTGTTTCCAGACATGCCTCTGTGCGGAGCCGCGCGATGAGCCGCTACATTTTGTCACTGGATCAGGGCACGACCAGTTCGCGGGCGATTCTGTTCGATGAAGAGGCCCGAATGGTCACTCAGGGCCAATATGAGCTTACCCAGTATTTCCCCCGCCCAGGCTGGGTAGAGCATGACCCGGAGCAGATCTGGAATATGCAGCTCAAATCGGCAAGAGAGGCGATCGCGCAGAGCGGTATCGATGCCTCGCAAATCGCCGCAATCGGCATTACGAACCAGCGTGAGACGGCGCTGGTCTGGGACAAGGCGACAGGCAGAGCGGTATACCCGGCCATCGTATGGCAGGACCGGAGAACCGCGGAAATGTGCGAGGAGCTTAAGCGAAGGGGGCTGGAGCGGGAAATCGGGGAGAAAACAGGCCTCGTGGCCGACGCTTATTTCTCGGCGACGAAGATCGCCTGGATACTCGATCATGTGGAAGGTGCGCGGGAAAGAGCCGAGCGGGGCGAACTGCTGGCCGGAACAGTGGATACCTGGCTGATCTGGAAGCTCACCGGCGGCGCTGTGCACGCCACGGACGTCACCAATGCGTCGCGGACGATGCTGTTTGATCTGCACCGGAGGGTCTGGGACGGGAAGCTGATGGCCGAGCTGAACATTCCGGCGGGTATGCTGCCCGAGGTGCGGATGTCGGGCGGGTCCTTCGGAACGGCGCTTAAGCAGTGGTTCGGAGCGGAGATCTCCATTGCTTCCGTACTGGGGGACCAGCAGGCGGCGCTCTTTGGGCACACCTGTCTGGAAGCCGGGAGTGCCAAGAATACGTACGGCACCGGCTGCTTTATTCTGATGAATACGGGAAGCGAAGCGGTAGCCTCACGGCACGGACTGCTGACGACTGTGGCATGGGGAATAGGCGATGAGCTGTATTATGCGCTTGAGGGCAGTGTATTCGTCGCGGGCGCGGCGGTGCAGTGGCTGGAGGAGGGTCTCGGCCTGATTGAAAATCCGGGGCAATCCGAGGAAAAGGCGCGGGAGGTTGAGGACAGCGGCGGGGTCGTCGTCGTGCCGGCTTTTACCGGACTGGGCGCGCCGTATTGGGATATGTATGCCCGTGGAGCAGTGTTCGGCTTAACACGCGGAACGACCTCCGCCCACCTTGTTCGCGCCACACTGGAATCACTTGCATTCCAATCAAGGGATGTAATCGGGGCAATGGAGAAGGACGCCGGCATGCCGCTTTCCGACCTGCGGGTGGACGGCGGAGCGGTGCGCAACGATCTGCTGATGCAGTTTCAGGCAGATATTCTGGGCAGAGAAGTAACGCGCACGACATACTCGGAGACAACGGCGCTGGGGGCGGCTCTGCTGGCTGGTCTTATCGCGGGCTTTTGGAACCGTGAAGAGCTGCGGAATTTCAATAAGGCCGAGAAGACTTTTACGCCTGCCATGCCGCAGGAGGAACGGGAGAACAGTTACCGTATTTGGCAGGACGCCGTCACACGGACAATGGGATGGGATAAGCATGTGCGCCCGTGAGGGTCACATCGGCCCATACAATAGAATAGGCTTATTAACAAGAAGATGCGGATCGCGATCCTTTAAGAGAGGCGCGGTCCGCTTTCCGGTGTCTGGTAGAGGGAGACAATGGCGCAGGCCGTATTCTCAACTTCCTGTCTAAGCTCAGGCGGTGTGGTAACAATCACATCCGCTCCGTAAGACAAAATGATGCGTTTTGCCGATTCAAACGTTTGGAACTCCGCCTTTATTGCAAGCCATACGGGGTCAGGTGAAATGGCGGAAGACAACACCTTCACATACCGCTCTTTTTCAAGCTCCGGGAGGGCGGAATCCCGAATCCGCAGCTCGGCGGGGTAGCGGGGCAATGAAGCCTTGAAGTCCCGGGTAGACTGCTCCCAGTACGCCTGAAGATCGAAGCCCGGAGGCCGCTGGAAATGCTCCTCCGTAATCTCGGCTTGAGTGATTCGGGACACCCGATATGTCCGAAGTTCGCCCTCGCAGCAAGCAACCGCATACCATACCCCTTTTTTCGCCACCAGTCCAAGAGGTTCGATTATCCGTTCCTTAGTCTCTGTACTCTGACCGTAGCTGATTCTGACCCTACGCTTCTCCTGCATAGCGTGCTGGAGCAGAACCAGATAGGGGACCGATTCATCAATAGGATGCCACGAGACCCCGTCAATATGGATTTGTCCGGCCAGGCTGTACCCGGCTTCCGGGCTGAGCGTTCTGGATACGGCCTCGAGCTTGCGGGCTGCCGCGGCAAAATCCTCTTTTATACCTAGATCGTCAAGAATCGCCGGATCTGCGGTTAAGAGCAGCGCTCCGATCTCCCGGGGCTTCATGCCCGTAAGTCTCGTGCGGTAGCCCTCTGCAAGCATCCAGCCTCCTTCGCGGCCCCGCTCCGCCAGTACGGGAATGCCCGCGGCCGATAGAGCCTCCATATCCCGGTGCACCGTCCGTTCGGATATTTCAAGCATGCCTGATAATTGACGGGTCGTAAGTTTGCCGCGATTCTGAAGCAGCAGCAGAATGGACAGCAGACGATCGGCTCTCATCTCCGTGATACCTCCTAACTTAATAACCATAACTATATAAGATGAACTTGAAAAATAACATCAGGGGATGAAGGAACGAAGGGGAAGTTTGGAACTGTAGGAGCGATAGCGACCGCCTTTGTCTCCGGATTTCATCCGCGAAGAGCGGTTTCAATCAAGAAATCTGGGGACAACAGCGGCCGGAAGTCCAAACATTCCTCGTAGTTACGAATGATACCTTATGGAAAATCTTAAGTTCATCTTAACTATAAAATAACTATATCTATAATATACGACAATCCATGACATATATAAGGGCTAAGCTTAATATACAGCCTGTGGTAATCCAGTAAAGGCCGGAAAAGCTGAAGTCTGGAGAAGCTAAATGGAGCAGGCGAGTTCTGGTCTCAGGGAGGCACCTTAATATGAAAACGCTGCAGGGAAAGATTACGCTTGTCACCGGAGCAAGCAGAGGAGCGGGAAAGGGTATAGCGCTGGAATTGGCCGCCGCCGGGGCTTACGTCTATGTGACAGGCAGAAGCGTTAATGGAAACCGCACGAAAAATAGACCAGGAGATATTGATGCCACGGTGGAAGAAATCGAAAAGGCGGGAGGGCGCGGAGCGGCGGTAAGATGCGATCATACCGATACCCGTGATACGGAAAGCTTAATTTCGCGCATTGCTTCCGAACAAGGCAGGCTGGACATAATGGTGAACAATGTATGGGGAGGCAACGCGCTGCGGATTGATGAGCGGCCTTTCTGGGAGCAGCCGCTGGAGCATTGGAACCATATGTTCGATTCCGGCGTACGCGCACAGCTGATAACGAATTACTATGCGATTCCGCTGATGCGCATCCAAAAGAACGGACTGATCATTCACACTACTTTTTGGGACCGGTATAGGCACATCAGCAACTTCTACTATGATTTGTCCAAGAATGCGCTGGTACGTATGGCCTGCGGATTATCCAAGGAAATTGCGGCTGACGGAATCGCCGTCATTCCGCTGTCTCCGGGCTGGATGCGGACAGAACTTGTTCTGGACGCCTTTCATACGGATGAAGCACATTGGCAGGAAGTAGAAGAACTGAAAGCAACCGAATCCACCCGTTATATCGGGCGGGCCGTATGCGCTTTGGCAGCCGATCCGAAGATTATTGAAAGGTCGGGCGTGCCCCAGCAGGTGGGGTGTTTGGCGGAACAATACGGTTTTACCGATATTGACGGCCGGGTGGTGCCCGCATTCCTAATCTCTGAATAATAAAGCGCCGGCTGCCCATTCCAATGGCAGCCGGCGCTCTGTTATACAGTGCAATTTCGGATATTAAAGTCTACTGCAGCACGACTTCTTTAGCCGTATTAATCTCCGATAAAGCGGCCAGCTTCACCAGCACATCATCCGGAACTTCCTTGTCGACGGTCAGCAGCATAATGGCTTCGCCGCCGACAACGATACGTCCCACCTGCATCGACGCGATGTTGACGTCGTTCTGGCCGAGCAGCGTACCTACGTTGCCGATAATGCCGGGTTTATCGTTATGGGAGATCAGGATTTGATTGCCTTCCGGAGCGATATCAACCGGGAATTTACCCAACTGCACGATCCGTTCTCCGTATCCTTGCAGAAGCGTACCGGCCACAAGGCGCTCTTCGCCTCCCTCGGCAATGAGCTTCACTGTGATCAGGTTTGTGAAGCCTTTAGTTTTCGAGGCTTTAGTCACGACCACATTTACTTCGCGTGTCTTGGCCAAGTGCATGGAATTGACGATGTTGACGTCGCCGCCGAAGTGGCGGGACAGTACGCCTTTGACAATGTACCGGTTCAGCGGTTGAGTGTCGACATCCGAAAGGTCGCCGGCAAATTCCACATGAATTTCGTTGATGGCGCCATTCGTAATCTGCGATGCGAAGCTGCCAAGCTTCTCCCCGAGATTGAAGTAAGGCTGCAGCTTGTTCATGACACTTGGAGCAACCGGAGGGATGTTAACCGCATTGATGAATGGCTCATTCCGCAAAATATGCAGCACCTGCTCGGATACGTCGATCGCCACATTCTCCTGTGCTTCCACAGTCGATGCGCCAAGGTGCGGAGTGACGATGATTTTCGGATGCGACAGGAAAGGGTGATCCGCTTGCGGCGGTTCTTTCTCGAATACGTCAAAAGCCGCTCCGGCCACGATCCCTGCATCGATAGCTTCTACCAGTGCCATTTCATCAATGACGCCGCCACGCGCACAGTTGACGATGCGCATGCCTTTTTTCATAACCTCGAACTGAGGGCGGGAAATCATGTGGCGCGTTTGTGGAGTCAGCGGTGTGTGAACAGTGATGAAGTCCGCACCCTGTACGATGTCATCAACAGAAGCCAGCGTTACTTCCAGCTTTTCCGCACGGTCAGCCGTCAGAAACGGGTCATAGGCTAAAATGTTCATGCCGAATGCCTTGGCGCGCTTCGCAACTTCGCTGCCGATCCGGCCCATGCCGAGAACGCCAAGCGTTTTGCCGCGGAGCTCAACGCCGAGGAATGATTTTTTGTCCCATACGCCGGTGGTTGTCTTCGCATAGGCTTGGGGAATATGGCGAGCCAGAGCCATCATCATCGCAAAGGCATGCTCACAAGTAGTGATGGTGTTGCCGTCCGGAGCGTTAATCACGACAACTCCGCGCTTCGTGGCGGCTTCCAGATTGATATTGTCCACGCCGACGCCTGCACGTCCGATTACTTTCAGATTGGACCCCGCTTCGATAATTTTCTCGGTGACAGTGGTTTGGGACCGTACAAGCAGACCGTCGTATTCGCCGATAATCGCAATGAGTTCATCCTCGCTGAGACCCGTTTTTTTGTCTACCGTTACGTCGCTTGCTTCCGTCAGCTGCTGAATGCCCAGATCGCTGATCGGGTCCGATACCAAAATTTTAAACATGATTTCTTTTTCCTCCTTAGATGTGTGAACACTTTATTTTTGAGGAGGCCCTTTTAGGCTCTCCGGATTACCTGCAACAGCTTTTCCATAGAAGAAGGCGATCATACCGCATTTTCAGCCAAGCGTCAACGCGGTGTCGCAGCAGAGAATAGGTCTAAAGCAGGGCCTGATTCATGAGATGTTCTTCCGGGCGGGCGCAGTCAAGCAGGCAGTCAACAAAAAAACTCCCGATCTCATACTGCTTCCGCAGTAAGGGACGAGAGTTGTCGTGGTACCACCCTAATTCACCGCATCCTTTACAGACACAGTCTCATTATCCTGTAAACAGGAACACTGGTAACGGAGATGATCCGATTGTGCCTACTATAAGTTCAACACAATAACTCAGGAGCGCTAAAGTAAACTGTCCGCCACCGGCTTGCACCATCCGCCGGCTCTCTGAAGACCTTCAGTATCTTTGTTCCATCATCGGTTTTGCTTGATTAATTTTTTCATAATGTAACATGGCTGTGCTACATGTGTCAATAGGATTTTGCCGGATGATTGTGGTATGATGCATTTGCCGATATCAGTTGGCGAAGAAAGGAAGCTGCGGCACCGTTTCCTTGCTGTAGTACTGTTGGCGCCATTTGGAGAAATCCCGTCCCCCAAGGGCTCCGGTGGATACAAGCAGGGAGGTGGCGCTCTGGATATCCTTAAGTTTCAGGGATGCCGCCGTACCGGAATGGATCAGATTATCGATCTTAGCCGTTACATCCTGCGGTTCGTAATCCTCGAAAATGCTGCGGTTTAGCATGATTTCCGCGATAGCGGCGTTCTTGAGCAGCAGGGGCATTTTGTTCCACATTGCCAGCGTGATTATCTTCAGATCACCCGTCTCGGAAGGAATGGAAGAATTCTTCTGGGAACCCCATTTAAGCATTGAGGCATAATAATTGCTTTGGGCCAAAAGTCCGTATCTAACTGCGCCAGCCGCTAACTCCCCATTTTTCAGCGCCTTTGCCGCCTGCGCTTTCCCGGAGGCCGAAGATGCCTTGTCGGCAGCTTCAGAGAAGAGGCGAAGGCTTTTCAGGATATTAAGCTGGCCCTGCTTCAGAAGCGGGGACTCGTCGAAGATGGATGTCTGGGTCACTTGCGAGTAAGCGCCATCCGCGAGATTGCGGAGATTTTTGAGTATTACCGAACTGTCAGCGCCGCTTCCCCGGGTTAGAAGGTCAACCTGCTCGTTCCAGTTCTGCTTGAATTCCCGATAGGGCAAAAATACGTTATGATAGAAAGTAACGAGATCTGTTTGGCGGTAATACGCGAAGGATTCCGCGGATTGTCCATTGGCGTTCAGTTTCTCATATTTGGCCTCGACCTTATCGGCACCAACCTTCACTCCAGTGAAAAAGACAGCAAAAGCAGAGATCAGGCAGAACAAGAATCCAAGGGTGTACAGCATTGGTTTGCTGGATGAACGGTGATTCATAATAAGGGCTCCTTTTTCTATGAGGATTGAATTGGATATGAATGTTAGGATTTGAAATTATTTAAGAACAGGTAGGTAATTAATGAAAAAATTTAAATTCGGCGACATAAAACTACAAAAAGCAACACCGGAGCAGTTAACCGAACGGCTGCTATTAGTTAATCTTTATTTTACACAGGGTCTTACCCTTATTATCGGTTTGATCTGGGTATTATTTCAGAAAAGAAATCCTATTCACGTACTAAATTTTCCCGAAAGCATCAATTTTGCAGCTTGGGGACTAGGTCTCGCGGTCATTATGCTCGTAGTGGACTTCGTGTTAACCTATATTGTCCCTGAGCAAACTATGGATGATGGAGGGATCAACGAGCTGTTGTTCCGCAAACGGCCGCTTTGGCATATCGTGCTGATCGCCGCCATCGTGTCCATTTGCGAAGAGCTGCTGTTCCGAGGCGCCATACAGTATGCTTTCGGGCCATATTGGACGAGCATCCTGTTTGCAATTATCCATGTGCGCTACTTAAGGCACTGGATTCCTACGGGCTGGGTATTTGCCAGCAGTTACGGCCTCGGTCTTATCTACATCTATTCCGGTACGATCTGGGCGCCTATTTTATGTCATTTCATCATCGACCTGTTCTCTGGGCTGGTGATCCGCTACAGGAGGGAGTCATGAGTGAGGAGCTCAGCCGGGTAAAGTCCCGCCAGAACAAAAGAAACCGCGAGGGCATTTCCGGCGTCAAAGCAAGCAATCCGCGCAAAGCGGAAGCTTCATCACCAAGGAAAAAAGAATCATCCTCACAAACCCTGTCCCGGTCGCGCAAAAAGAATACTGAGGGCGGCAAGTCCGCAGCGGTAAGGCAGAAAGCCGGAACCGGGCGGGGCGGGAGAAGAGCGGACCGGCCCAAACCGGGAGAAAAAGAGGAGCAATCCCCCCCGTCCCGCTCCTCGACTTATCGTTCGGAACGGATCAGGCTTAGTAAGTTGTTCGTCAATTCGCTTAATGTTCTGTTTATGATGCTGCTGATCTTTCTGCTGTGGTGGGGGATAAAAGGCGCTCCGCCTCTTAGGACGTTATGGTAGCGGGCTTGGCCGGTCTGCTGGCCGCCGCAGGGGTTGTCGCATTTGGCGCAGCCATGCTGTCAGGAGCCTGCCGGAGCCGGCTTGCCGAAACGGATATCGAGCTGGAAACCCTTCCCCGGGCGTTTGAAGGATATCGGATTTTGCTCGTCACCGATATCCACAGGCGAATCCTGCCGCGGAAGAGACTTTCCAGTTTAAAGGGACAAATAGATATCGTGCTGTTAGGCGGCGATATGACGGAGAAGAACAGCCCGCTTAAACGTTTGGACGATAATATGGCGCTTCTTGCCTCTATTGGTCCTGTCTATGCCGTGCACGGCAACCACGACTACAAGGCGGACATTGTTGAGGTTGACCGTATTCTCGAACAGAATGGAGTTCGGCTGCTGACGGATGAGAACGTTGCTTTAGAACGGGAAAGGACAACGCTGTGGCTCACAGGCGTAGACCATCCAAGGAAAGGCGGCAGACTTGGGTTTGCTCCTCTGCCGGATTTGCCTGCCGGAGCTGAGAAGGAATGCCGGATTATTCTTGTGCATGATCCGATGTGGCTGATGCGCCTCTCGAACGTCCCTGCCGATCTCATCCTGTCGGGCCACACTCACGGAGGGCAGGTTGTTCTGCCCATTATCGGCCTCAGGCATGTCGAAGACTTCTACCGCACTTACTCGGCCGGGATGTACCGATGGCCCAAAGGAGATGATACGGACAGGGAGGCCATGCTGCTGATCAGCCGGGGGTTTGGCACCGCTCATTTGCCGCTGCGCTTCCGGAGTCCCGCTGAGCTGCACATCCTTACACTGCGCCGGCCGGCGTCCGGTGTATCAGAAATACGGCTTATCCCGTAACTGCACTATGACCGGCATTTCAGCATCGGATAATCAGGTAAAAGGCCCCGCTCATCCTCCACAGGATGGGTCGGGGCCTCTTCGTTTACTTTCGGCTTACCGCATTTTCAGTTCGATACTGCGCGGATCGACAAAGCCGTAGCCCTTGCTCTCCAGCGTGGTCAGCAGTTTGTCCAGCGCTTCGGTAGTCCACGGCAGTTCGTGCATCAGAATATTGCTGCCGGAATGGAGCTGCTCGGTAACGTTTTTGATCAGCTTTTCTGTCTTGCCTGTGTCCTTTTCCTTCATTGTCCAATCAAGGGAGCCGTTGGACCAAGTCATGTAGAGCATGCCGTTCTCTGCGGCAACCTTTTTGCCGACATCTCCGCCTGCCCCGTGTGGTGGCCGGAAGAATACCGGCGCTTCCCCCGTGACTTCCTTTACGATCTTTTGCACATCTTCAATCTGCTTCTTGACGGCGGTGTACGGCTTATCCTTGAGAACGATATGATCCCAGCTGTGATTGCCGATGATTCCGCCGCGTTCATGAATCAACTTCAGCAGCTCCGGGTGCTCCTTGATGCGGTAACCATTGACGAAGAAGATCGCTTTGGCTTTATGTTTATCCAGCGTGTCGATGATTGAATTGATCAGCTTCGCTTCCTTGGGGCCGTCGTCGAACGTCAGCAGTACGACCTTTTTGTTCGTGCCTTCTTCATTGGGCTTAATGTCGTAGTTCTTGTTCATATGATACAGCAGCGGTACTTTCACTTCCGTTCCAAGCCCGGTCTGTTCTTCCGAATTTGTGTTGCCGTTAACCGATCCGGCGGCCGGCGAAGCGGAAGCTCCCGGTGATGCAGATGCATCCTCACTGCCGGTGGCGGCAGCGGAAGGCTGTATGGAGGGACTTGCTGTAGAAGTTCCGGTCGCGGCCGCTGAAGGTGAAGCCTTGGCGCTTGGCGTCGCAGCCGTCGTTCCATCCGGAGCAGTGTTCTCCGCGCTGCTGCACGATGTCAGCAAAAAGGCGGCAAGCAACAGCGCTGCTGTCTGTTTACCCACTTATTTCAACTCGCTTTCCTGTGATTAAGCTGTATGAGGCGGAAATCTTCTGCGAACACTAGAGATGATTTTATCATACAAGGAGGTAATAAATGTGAAGACTTCGTCATTTTTTTACGGAGTGATGTTGGGTGCCGCCGCCAGTATGTTCATGTCCAAAAAGCGGAACATGTTTACTCCCATGCTGG
The DNA here is from genome assembly GCF_018966525.1 of Paenibacillus sophorae. Taxonomy (NCBI): domain Bacteria; kingdom Bacillati; phylum Bacillota; class Bacilli; order Caryophanales; family Paenibacillaceae; genus Paenibacillus; species Paenibacillus sophorae. The sequence goes on along the minus strand of NZ_CP076607.1, from coordinate 4,630,973 downwards.
GGCAATCCGGGGCCGCCGAAAAAGCCAAAAATAAAATCATCAACATGGCGACTGCAGGCTTCGGCAGCACTTCCGCAAATCAGCAGCCGTCCCAAACGGAAAGCTTGGGATCAGAGGGACATAAGGGGGCTTCGCCTGTCCGTTCCAAGGAAGCAAACCTGAGCATGCTTAAGGATTTTATCCGCAGCAATCCCGAAGTCAAACACGACGTGGAAAAGATCCTCAAAGAAACACATACAGCCATCCCGGGCTTGTAACCGCAGCAGAGGCCGACAGAATCATTTTGGAGATCTTCTTTTCTCCAGAATGATTCTTTTTTTCGTATAGGAAGCAGCGGTATCAACTGCTCTTTTGAAAAAATAGGGTTTCCCGTTTATAATATATTTACGTGCATTTATCGCGGCAAAATGGTAACATACATACATATCAATTACGATAGCAACCATTTTTGGCTCATTACTCGGGACTCATCATACACTATAATAAACCTGAGTTTTCAAAAGGAGGATCCTGTCATGAGAATAGAACGTTTAAGTCAAGATAAGATACGGATTTTCCTCACTTTTGACGACCTGAGCGAGCGGGGAATCCAGAAGGAAGACATGTGGCAGGAAGTCCCCAAAGTTCATGACCTTTTTACGGAAATGATGGACCAGGCATATAACGAACTCGGATTTGACGCTACCGGTCCTCTTGCCGTGGAAGTGTTCGCTCTGCCCGCACAAGGCATGGTCGTCATCGTCACCCGGGGCAAATACGATCATCAGTACGGGGCGTCAGGGGAAGAAGAATTGCCAGATGAGATTTACGAAATGGAAGTCACTCTTGAACAAGCGGACTCCATTGTCTACGCTTTCCGTGATTTTGAAGTCGTGGTTGAAGCGGCGCATGTGCTCATTGGCAATATTACTTCCGCAGGCAAGCTGTACTCTTATCAGGATAAATGGTACCTCTATTTCGATCCGAAAGAATTCGAGGAACCCGCACTGTCGGCTCTTGTGGCTGTACTCGCGGAATTCGGGGATTCATCTCCGGTGACCGAGGCGGTGCTTGACGAATACGGCAAGACGGTTATGGCGGAGAATGCCGTTCAGCAGCTTTGCGCCTTTTTCAAACGCCAGGAATAATGAGGAAGGGGTGGATCTTCGGTGGCCCTTTACCTATTTTACGACAACGCCGGCTGGTCCTGCCTGTTACATAGGGGATAGGCCGGCTGTTCTTTTATTTTGACAAGCGGGGAGGTACGTTCGGTGCTTTTGTTATCGGTGGTTTCGTCGGCAGTGGCACCGGGGCTTGCTCTGCTGATTTATTTTTACCTGAAGGACAAGTATGACCAGGAGCCGCTCCATATGGTGCTTAAAGTTTTTTTGCTGGGCCTGCTGATTGTCTTCCCGGTCATGATTATTCAGAGGGGACTGACGCTGGGGCTGGAAGCCGGTCCTTACACGGAATCATTTCTGATCTCCGCCGGAGTGGAAGAGTGCTTGAAATGGTTTGTGATGTATCACATCATCTACAATCATACTGAGTTCGACGAACCGTATGACGGTATACTCTATGCTGTGGCGATTTCGCTCGGTTTTGCGACGATTGAGAATGTGATGTACGCCTGGTACAGCCATGCTTCGCTTGGCTCCATGTTTCTTCGAGCGCTTCTTCCGGTATCGGGGCATGCCATGTTCGGTGTTGTAATGGGGTATCACCTTGGCAGAGCCAAATTCTCGAACGGGGTCAGAAGGCGGGGCATCCTGGCCGTATCGCTGCTCCTTCCTTGGATCTGGCACGGAATTTACGACTTTATTCTGAACACAACGCCAAACTATTGGATTTGGTATATCGTTCCGTTGATGGCCTTCCTATGGTATGGAGGCATGATCAAGGTGGCGCGGGCCAATAACCTTTCGCCTTTTCGCCTGCTGAAACGGGAGGAAGAGGTTAATCTGTAGAGCAGATGGAGACACTGTTACGGGTAGATTTTCCACAGAGAAAATTACACTGTAAAGCGAGGTGTCTTTTTTTGCGTGTAAAGGTGCGAATCGTGTGCAAGCAGTGCGGTGAAAGCTATATTCTGCGCGGCATAAAATATCATGGCATTATCCAGACGGGATTCAAGCAATGTCTGTGCAACTGCACCGAAGGATTTCTGGTTGAAGAGCAGGCCTAATAAGGCATTGCTCTTTTTTCGTTCGTGTACAGTTCCTATACCGATTCTCTATGCGGATGGTGCATAAGACCTCCTTACTTTAGTCAAACTAACGGCAATAAGCTACCAGAAGGGAGTCTTCAAGCCATATGTATAAAAGAATGAGTGCCGTTTTATTCCCGTTGACTTTGATCTTGCTCATCGGGGCGCTTGTATGGGGCTATCAGGAGAATCAAGAGAAAAACGCGGTTCTGCTGAAAGCGGAGAACCAATACCAGCGATCCTTCCACGATCTGTCCTATCATGTAGAGCGGCTGCATGGCGAATTGGGCAATGTCCTTGCCGTCAGCTCGACCTCCGATGGGATGCATCGCAAGTTCCTCACGAATGTGTGGCGAATAACCAGCGAGGCGCAAAACGAGATCAACCAGCTACCGCTGACACTGCTGCCTTTCAGCAAGACGGAGGAGTTCCTTTCCAAGATTTCCAACTTCTCATACAAGGCGGCGGTGCGCGACTACACTACTAAGCCTTTGACCGATGGCGAAATGAAAAACTTGATGGCTTTATATAAAAACTCCGGCGAGATATCGAAGGATCTTCAGGATGTGCAGAACAAAGTCATTACGAATCATCTGCGGTGGATGGACGTCGAGTCAGCTCTGGCAACGGAGAAAAAAGCCGAGGACAACACGATTATCGACGGTTTCAAAACAGTTGATAAAAGGGTGAGCGCCTATCCGGAGCTGGATTGGGGGCCATCCGTGGCCAGCGTCTACGATAAACGTTCCGTCAGAAAGCTGAATGGTCCGCCCGTCTCGCAGGATGATATCCACCGGAAGGCGCTGAAGTATGCAGACCCTGGCAGCGGGGCCAAGGTGCATGTTACCGAGAACGGAAAAGGTACGGAATGGGAAACGTACACAGCGACGGTTAGCGGAGAGAAAGAAACGGTAAGTATGGATTTTACGAAAAAAGGCGGGCTGCTGATTTCTTATAACAATAACCGCGAGGTTGGCGCCCCGAAGGTATCGATGGAGGATGCGGCCGTCAAGGCCGGCGAATTCCTGAAACGCAAGGGATATCCGGATATGACGCCCGTCAGCGCGGACCGTTACGGCAATATGGGTAATTTCACATTTGTGACGAAGCAGAACGGCGTGCTGATCTATCCCGAAAAGATAACGGTGCGCTGTGGCCTCGATACCGGCGATACCACCGGTTTTCAGTCCAGTGACTATGTCAATGAGCACCAGACGAGCCGCGAAATTGCGAAGCCCGGAATGAGCATTGCCAAAGCGCGGAAAAAGCTAAACCCGGATTTCCGGGAGATCTACAACCGACAGGCCTTGATTGAGAATGACGACGGTGAAAAAGTGCTCACTTATGAATTTGGCGGCCGGATTAACGGCTCCCAGTACCGAATTTATCTGAATGCGGACTCTGGCATCGAAGAATCGGTCGAGGAGATCCGGACCGCTTCCGGTGCCCAGAAACAATAACAATTTTGAAGAGTTTCGTTTGGTGCCGAATGAAGGCTGTCCGCTTGCGGATAGCCTTTTTTCGTTATAAATGGTTATAGTCTCTGGCACCCCTTCAAGAATTCGTACTGGAGCGCCTTTGTAATATTTTCTCACCCTGGTGCCGCAACACATGGTATAATCGCCATTAGAATATCTTACTAATTTCAATGGCGGTGACATGTTTGTATCCCAAAATCAATGACCAACTGTTCATCCAGGTAGCATCCAGCGACGCCTCCGAAGCGGAAGTCGAATACCGATCCAGAATAGCTGAACTGGAAGACGAAGCATTTCTGATTGAAATTCCGATTCAAGAAAGCAACGGACGACTTAAGAAACTGCATATCGGGGATGAGCTGTCGGTTTATTTTATGAGCGAGGGCGGAATCAAAAATTATTTTTACACGCATGTGCTCGGTTTCAAGGAAGACGTCATCCGAATGGTGCGTGTGCATAAGCCTACGAAGGATGAGATTCTAAAAATACAAAGACGAAGCTTCCTGCGTGTCAGCGCAGAGCTGGAACTGGCTGTCAGAACAGGGGCGGGCATTCGCTTCCTGGTTCGCACGGAAGATATCGGCGGCGGCGGAACTTCGTTCTGGACAGACGTAAGCGTTCCGCTTGAATTGGGTGATCAGCTGGAGTGCTGGCTCCTTATCCCTTACCGTAACGGATCGAACGAACATGCTAACTTTGAAGCCGAGGTTGTACGGATGAAAGAGCTGGAGAACGGGCGGAGTTTGGCCATGCTCAAGTTCGTGAACATCATGGATGGCGAGCGTCAGAAAATTATCCGCTTCTGCTTCGAGCGGCAGTTTGATTTCCGCAACCGTTAAAGCGAGTCAGGCTATAGTTTCACGCGGGATTCGCGCAAAGAGTTCTAAAATACGCTGAAATTTGCTGCCATTTCCCGATTTGTGTGCTGTATTTTGAGTCTATGCGATTTTGCACTGCCGTACAAACTGTGGTATAATTTTATAAGTCGCAGGCAATGCCTGCTTTTTTCTTGAAGATATCAGAAAGTATGAATTTATGTTCGTGCTTTCCGGTATGTCAAGTGGAACAACCGCCAAGCGCGGTCTTGGCATTATTTTGAGGAGGAATGCCCCTTTGGTTAGGCAGGGGACACATATCGTTGACAAAATTAACGTCGCCATCGACGGACCTGCCGGGGCAGGCAAGAGTACAGTAGCCCGAATGGTAGCACAGAAGCTTTCTTACATTTATGTCGATACGGGAGCCATGTACCGGGCAGTGACCTGGTATATGATCCACAAAGACATTATGCCGGAAGATCATGATAACGTGCTTCAAACAGTACGAAATATGGTGATTGAATTAGTACCCGGAGAAGAAGTGCAGAAAGTGATAATCAACGGGGAAGACGCGACTCCTTATATCCGCAGTCTGCAGGTCAGTGGCATGGTATCGCAGTATGCCAAGATTGAGTCCATCCGAACAAGGCTGAGTCAGCTGCAGCGCGAGATGGCGCTTGGCAAAGGGGTCGTAATGGACGGCCGCGATATCGGCACAACCGTACTGCCGGATGCCGAAGTGAAAATTTTCATGACGGCAAGTGTGGAGGAGCGGGCGCTCCGCCGCTACAAAGAGCTGAAAGATGCGGAACAGGTGACTCTGGAGCAGCTTGAAAACGATATTGCGCAGCGTGATCTTCTTGATCAGAGTCGGGAAATTTCGCCGCTGCGGCGCGCGGATGACAGCATTCTGCTCGATACGACGTCGATGGATATCGTACAGGTTGTGGAGACAATCGTGTCCCACTGCAGATCTTATGTTGGCGGGGAGAGAAATCATTAATGATTTATGTCATTTGCCGAGGATTGCTTCGCTTGATTTATTCCGTTCTGTTTCCGCTAAAGACGGTGGGAATTGAAAATATTCCGAAAGAGGGCGGAGTGCTGCTATGCGGCAACCACACCAGCAATCTTGATCCTTTTACTATGGGCATCAAGCTGGAGCGCAAAGTGAACTATATGGCGAAGGCTGAGCTGTTCAAGGTTCCTGTTCTCGGCCGGCTAGTCAGACAGCTGGGCGCTTTTCCGGTTAAACGCGGCGGTGTAAGCAAAGAATCCATTAAAACGGCGCTTAATTTGCTCCGAAGCGGGCAGGTAATGGGCATTTTCCCGGAAGGAACACGGAACAGCGATGTCGGGATTGCGAAAAAAGGAGCGGCAACCTTTGCTCTCCGCAGCGGCGCGGCAGTTGTTCCAGCGGGGATAATCGGCCACTACAAGCCTTTTCGCCGGATGGTCGTCGTTTACGGCGCTCCGATTGATCTGAGCGAATATGCCGCAGGCGGCAGCGATTCGGCTGAAGCGGTTACCAATCTAATTATGGCACGGATTCGCGAGATGCTGGAAACCGGCAAGCCAAGCGGAAAATAAAGCGGCATAGCCGTTATTATTTGGAACATAATAGGATAGTAACATCTATAGCGGGGCATTCGTTAAAGATGTATGTTTTGAACCCTGCTCTAGTGCGGGTTTAAATAAATGGGGTTTTGAATCGAGGAGGGTAATCACATGTCTGAAGAAATAAGAAATCAGGAAGCTGCGGAGAACAACGAATCCGTAGAGGCGGTAGATTCCGCTGTTAGCAATCAAGAGGAAATCGCAAGCCAGGATGAGCTGGAGCAAATCATTTCCTTGAAAAAAGGCGACACCGTGAAAGGAACGATCGTCAAAATCGAAGATAACCAAGCTTATGTGAGCATTGGATATAAATATGACGGCGTCATTCCGATTCGCGAATTGTCCTCCGTTCAACTCGACAATGCCGCTTCGGCAGTTGAGGTCGGACAAGAAGTAGAGTGCAAGGTTGTCAGCATCAATGACAACAAGGAAAGCCTTGTTCTTTCCAAACGCGCTGTGGACAGCGAGAAATCCTGGGACGATCTGGAGAAATACTACAATTCCCAAGAACCTTTCGAAGTCACTGTGGCTGACGTTGTCAAAGGCGGTCTGGTTGCCGACGTGGGTGCCCGCGGATTTATCCCTGCTTCTATGGTTGAGCGTCATTTCGTTGAAGATTTCAGCGATTACAAAGGACGTACGCTGCGCGTAAAAGTGAAAGAGCTTGACCGTGAGAACGGAAAGGTTATTCTTTCCGCCAAGGAAGTGCTCGAAGAGGAATTCGAAGCTAACAAGCAAAGAATTATGTCCGAGCTCTCCGAAGGCCAAATCATCGAAGGTACGGTACAGCGTCTGACCCAATTTGGCGCGTTTGTTGATGTAGGTGGCGTTGATGGACTCGTTCACGTCTCCGAAATCGCTTGGAGCCATGTCGACAAGCCTTCCGATGTGATTTCCGAAGGTGACAAGGTACGTGTGAAAGTGCTGAAAGTCGATCCGGAAAAAGGCAAAATCAGCTTGAGCATCAAAGCGGCAATGCCGGGTCCTTGGGATACGGCTGCCGACAAAATCCATATCGGCGATGTGGTAACAGGCGAAGTAAAACGTCTTGTCAACTTTGGCGCGTTCGTTGAGCTGTTCCCTGGCGTAGAAGGTCTTGTGCATATTTCGCAAATTTCCCATAAGCATATCGGCACACCGCATGAAGTGCTTAAGGAAGGACAAGAAGTTCAAGTCAAGGTTCTGGATTTCAATCCATCCGAGAAGCGCGTGTCCTTAAGCATCAAGGAAACGGAAGAAGCTCCGGCACCTACTGCCAAGCCGGAAAGAAGCAGAGACCGGGCTCCTAAAGAAGTGCTCGACAACCCCAATGTTTCGCTTAGCAACCAAGGACTCAGCTTTACACTGGCCGAACGTTTCGGCGACAAGCTGGACAAATTCAAGGGGAAATAATACCTTTTTTTGTCTGACATAATGGGTATACTTATCGGCGAACCCTTTTATTTGAGGGTTCGCCGATTGTGTTTTTAGGCGTTAGCCAAGCGAAGGCTTTTTTGCTATGATGGGAAACGTAAGGCAGACAGGAGGAATGAAACATGGCAAGACCCGTTGTGGCCATCGTAGGAAGGCCCAATGTAGGGAAATCAACCATTTTTAACCGGTTGATCGGTGATCGGCTGGCTATTGTAGAGGATAAACCCGGAATCACTCGCGACCGGATATACGGCGTATCGGAATGGAACGGCAAGGCATTCAGTGTAATTGATACGGGCGGTATCGAGATCGATGGCGAGGATATGATTCTGAAATCCATCCGTATTCAGGCGGAGCTGGCGATTGAGGAAGCGGATCTTATCGTATTTATGTGTGAGGCGAAGAGCGGACTGACCAATGCGGACGAAGAAGTGGCTCAGCTGCTGTTCCGGTCAGGCAAGCCGGTCGTACTCGCAATCAACAAAGTGGACAATATGAAGCGGGCCGAGGATATCTATGAATTCTACAGCCTGGGATTCGGAGATCCGATCGGTATCTCCGGCAGCCACGGCACCGGAATCGGCGACCTGCTGGATGAGGTTACGGAGCGGCTTCCGGAGCCGCAGGACGAGGAATATGACGAGGATGTGATCCGCGTTGCGCTGATCGGGCGCCCCAATGTGGGCAAGTCGTCCTTGGTCAATGCGATTCTCGGCGAGGAGCGCGTTATTGTCAGTGATGTTGCGGGAACAACACGTGATGCAATCGATACGCCATTTGAACGTGACGGACAGCGCTATGTGCTGATCGACACCGCTGGTATGCGAAAGCGTGGAAAAGTGTATGAAACGACCGAGAAATACAGCGTCATGCGCGCCATGCGGGCCATTGAACGAGCGGATGTCGTGCTCGTCGTTATTAACGGCGAGGAGGGCATCATCGATCAGGATAAGCATATCGCCGGTTATGCGCATGATGCCGGCAAGGCATCGATGTTCGTGGTTAATAAGTGGGATGCCGTCGAGAAGGACGATAAGACGATGCAGCACTTCGAGAACAAGATCCGCGACCATTTCTTGTTCATGACCTATGCGCCGGTTGTCTTTCTGTCCGCGCTAACGAAACAGCGCTTGCATAAGCTACTGCCCATTGTGCAGCATGTCGCGCAGCAGCATTCGCTGCGCATTGCGACCCATCTTCTCAACGATGTCGTCTCGGATGCCGTTGCGATCAATCCGCCGCCGACCGATAAGGGACGCCGTCTGCGCATCAATTATGTGACACAGGTGGCCGTGAAACCGCCGACAATTGTGGTATTCGTCAACGATCCTTCGCTGATGCACTTCTCCTATGAACGTTACCTGGAGAATAAAATCCGCGGTGCGTTTAATTTTGAGGGGACGCCGATCCGAATCTTTACACGGCGCAAATCCGACGATGAATAGGGGAGAAGAAGCGTGGCGTTTGAAATTTTGGTAATTGTGATTAGTTATCTGCTTGGGTCCGTCAGCTTTAGCGTTCTGCTGGCAAGGCTGATTAAGGGCATTGATATCCGCCATTACGGCAGCGGCAACGCCGGAGCAACCAATACGCTGCGGGTTCTCGGTACAGGACCCGCCATACTGGTGCTGATCCTGGATGTGCTTAAAGGCATTATCGCCGTTTGGCTCGGGGTATGGGCGGACGGATGGGGAGGCTGGGTCTCCGCAGCCTGCGGTATTGCGGCGATTATCGGGCATAACTGGCCGCTTTACTTTCATTTCAAAGGCGGGAAAGGTATCGCGACCACGATTGGCGTAATGGCGACACTAGCCTTGGTGCCTGCGCTGTACGCCGGTGTTATCGCCATTCTGTCCATCTTTGTCACCCGTTACGTCTCGCTCGGTTCACTTCTGTTCGTTGCATTGACGCCGGTGTTCCTGCTGTTCACCGGGTTTACATATCCGGTGCTGTGGACTAGCCTTATCATCGCCGTGTTTGCATTCTGGCGGCACCGGACGAATATAATTAAAATCGCGCAGCGGCGCGAGAACAAAATCGGTTCCAAGTCCAAAGGAGGGAAGCGAGTTGTCTGACAAAGTCGCCGTACTCGTCGCGGGCAGTTGGGGCACGGCGCTGGCAAGCGTTCTGGCGGCGAACCATCCGGAGGTTTATCTATGGACGCGCAACGCATCCCAGTCGGAGGAGATCAACGCCAAGCATACCAATGAGCGTTATTTGCCGGGAGCGGTTCTTCCCGATAACATAATCGCCACAACCGATATGGCAGAGGCGGTCGCGGATGCCAAAGCGGTCGTCATCGTGGCTCCTTCATCGGGCATGCGTCAGGTCGCCCGCAGCCTGAAGGCTCACTGGAAGGAAGAGATGCTATGCGTTCATGCGACCAAAGGCTTTGAGACGGAGACCATGAAACGGATGTCCACGGTTATATCCGAGGAGCTTGGCTGTGATGAAGGACGCGTCGTTGTCCTCTCCGGTCCGAGCCATGCGGAGGAGGTTGTCCGCCATTGTCCGACAACGGTTGTCGTCGCTTCTTTGGATGAGAAAGCCGCGATACGGGCTCAGGATTTGTTTATGAACAATGACTTCCGGGTGTACACGAATCGGGATATGCTCGGCGTGGAATTAGCGGGAGCGCTCAAGAACATCATTGCGCTCGGCGCAGGGATGTCCGACGGCCTCGGATACGGCGATAACGCCAAGGCAGCGCTGATTACCCGGGGCATTGCGGAAATCTCCCGTGTCGGCGTGGAGCTCGGGGCGAACCCTCTGACGTTCGCCGGTCTCGCCGGAATCGGCGACCTTGTCGTAACGGCGACAAGCAAGCACAGCCGCAACTGGCGGGCAGGCTCGCTGCTCGGACAGGGCAAGCCGCTGAATGAGGTGCTGGAGTCGATGGGCATGGTTGTAGAAGGTATACGTACAACCCAGGCAGCCTATGCCATCTCCGCCAAATTGGGCGTGCAAATGCCGATTACAGACCAAATTTATCATGTGCTGTTCCTTGGCCGGAGTCCGCGGGAAGCGGTCGAGGCTCTTATGGGACGCGATCCAAAGGCCGAACTCGAGTCCATTTCCCAGGAAACCTGGGAGCAATGGCATACGTGAAGTAACCTTGGAGGGCCCTCACCTTTTACCGGATCTCCTCATATGCTGTATCGGGGATTGACGGAGGAGGGATGACAAATGAGCCGAAATTTTTCCAAGGACGCCTTGAACGCCATCAATAAAAAGGCGGGCAAAAATATCTCGGAAGGCGCCGTTAAAAGGCTGGCCGGTACGGTAAAGCCGGGAACGCTGCAGAGTGAAGCCCAGCTCCGCCAATTGATCAAGCAGGTATCTGCGATGGCCAATGTGCCGGTCAGCGAAGCAACGATTAAGGAAATTATTAGTGCTGTGAAGAAGACCGGGGCGAATCCGAGCAGTATGGAAACCTTAATGAAAATGATGCTTAAAAAATAGGAACTTTCTTATCGAAAAGAGCAAAAGAACCGAAGCGGTTCCGATGCTCTTTTTTTTGTAATCGTGTTATAATATGCCTATAATATCCAGCTGAATGGGGGCATACGAATGGACCCGATGACTAAAATGTGGATGTCCCTGATTGCCATTTTGATTATGGGTCTGTCCGTATTTCTCATTACGTTTGCCCGCAGCAGGACGAAAGGCCTGCTCCGCGGAGTGTTGTCCGTCATCGCTTTTGTCATCATGCTTATCGGATTGCTTGGCGGCGTGGCCTCAATTATGTAAGCCATTACATATGGCTGCTGCGGTAGGGCCGAAGATATGGAGCGAATATTTGAAGGAAGGCTGCAGCACTGGTCTGCCAGGCAATACTGGGAATAACAGGTAACCTTACAGCGTCGAACTGAACATATTTCTGATTGAATCGTAGCACGATTTTTGAAGGAATGGGGCGTGAAGGAATGTTAGCCGGTGATACTATGCCGCAGGGGCTGTGTAAGGCTCTTGTACAGGCTGCTGATGCATTATGCTTTGGGAAAGAGGAAGACCCGCCATTATGGCTTCTGGGAGGAAGCTGCGGGCTGCTTCTGCACGATGTGCCGCTCGCGGCGCCTCCTCACGATATCGATCTGTACGCGGATCTGGAGGCTGTGGACAGGCTCCATACGGCTCTTGGACGATATGCTTGCGGGAAACCAGCCGAAGACTGGAGCCGCGGATGCTTTTCGCTAATTGGCCATTACCGGCTGGATGATTATCATTTGGAGCTCGTATGCGGGTTCAAAGTATGCAGCGGCCCATCGAAGTACAATGTGGAGACCCGCCTTCTGCAGACGGGTGCGCCCGCAAGGGATTACCCCGGTATCGGAAGGCTGCGGCTCATGCCGCTGGCTCATGAGTTCGTATTCAACGTGCTTCGCGGACGTAGAGACCGTTATGAGGCGATCGCCTCTGTCATGAGGAGAAATTTGCCTGCTCACCTTCCGTTGGTTCAGACGCTGATCCGGCACAATTCGCTGGAAATTTCCCATATTGGGCTGCTTGGAGAATTGCTGGGCGTAACCGCGCTCTGTTCATAATATTGCTGTACGTACTTGGAGCGCTAAGAGGAGGATACGACATCGATGAAACCACATAGAGGATATAAGGTTGTCTTTTTGCCGGAGGGGAGACAGATCGAGATTGCCGGAGGCATATCGCTGCTCAAGGCGGCGCGCAAGGCGGGCGTTACAATAGCTACCCGCTGCGACGGAAAAGCCGGCTGCCTGATGTGCAAGGTCAAGATTGAGGAAGAGACTGCAGGTGCGGTTAAGCCCCCTGGAGATATCGAACGGCGCAAGCTTGGCAGCCAGTTGAACGATGGCGTCCGTCTGGCCTGTCAGGCCGTAGTACGGGGGGACGTCCGTGTGACCGTGCCTGAAGACCCTTTGAAAGCTGCCGTACGGCGCAGGCTGGAAGAGGCGCGGCGCGGCCACGAGGATGAATTGTGGTAAGTATGCTGAAGGAGAGGCCGCCAAGCAGGGTGGGAATCATTAGAGGAGTCACTCTGCCGCCTGTACGCGCCGCGGGCGTGCTGGTAACGCTGCTCCTAACTCTTTTCCTGTCCGGCTGCCTGTATACCGGCAGGGAGGAAGGAAGGATCGCCGTCAGCTACCGTGAAGAAGTGAGTCGGGTTCAGTCCGCTGTCGACGATTTCTATCAGGAGGAGGGCCTGCTTCCGATCTTGAACGCTGACAGGGCGACGCCAAGGTTCGAGAAATTCCGGATTGATCTGGACAAGCTGAACAAAAAGGGATATTTGGACGATATTCCGGCGGTGGCCTTCGAGAAAGGAGGCAGCGCCTACTTTTTGCTGCTGGATGAGGAGAGAAGTCCGACGGTTAAGGTGATGGATCTCGTTACGGTTCAGGCCGTGAACGATGTTCAGCGGAAGGTGAATCTGTACCGTTCGGTCAATAACGAGGAACTACCCGCCGCCGGTGAGCGGTATCCAGATCTCTACAAGATCGACGGCAACAAGGCCGGGACGGAGAATCAGAAGCTGACAAGCGTATACTCCGGCGTGGCGATGGATTTTATAATGGATAAGACCGGCGTTGTATACGCTGATTACGCATTCGACATTATGTCAGCGATAGACAAGACGGGCGTGCAGCCAGCCCCGGACGAGGATCTGCGCTCGCTGCTGCTGGGAAGTTCCTGGTTCGTCCCTGTCAAATCGCTCCCGTATTACTGGGTGGGGGGCCAACCTGTTCCCCGAGCATCATCCGAAGAGCAAGGAGCGGAGTAACAGAATACACGTGTCTTATAAGAATGGGCAGTTGTCCGTGGGATGACTGTCTTTTTGCGTGCTATCAAAGATTAATAGATATGTCCGGTCTATGCTTCTTTCAAGAGTTCTATTTCGGCCGGCCTGCTCATATTCATGATGAGAAAGCTTCCGTGTATCAGTAACGCGTGCAGTGCTTCTACTCTGAGAAACAACCTTCAAATTGCGTGAAAGCAGGTCATAAATCCGCAGCGGGTACATATGATGATACTAGTCCAAATGCATGTCCGAGCGTCCGAGTTTACCGCGGGGCAAAGCTTACGGACCTTACGGACCAAGCTTCAGCCGGGCAGTGAGTGCAGAGTCCGGTTCATGCCGTGAAGTCGGTGAACACCGGCGGCAAGCGCGAAGTCGATGCTCTTCAAGCATTTTTTCTTCGGAAGTATATGAGGAGGGGATCTCTTTTGGAAAAAGTGGATATTTTCAAGGACATTGCCGAACGTACCGGCGGGGACATCTATCTGGGAGTCGTCGGCGCGGTCCGCACGGGGAAATCGACATTTATCAAGCGCTTTATGGAAACGATCGTACTGCCTAACATAACGAGTGAGGCGGACCGCGTGCGTGCCGTGGATGAGCTTCCGCAGAGCGCCGCGGGCAAGACGATTATGACGACCGAACCTAAGTTCGTTCCGAACAACGCGGTACAGATCAAGGTTGCCGAGGGGCTTGAGGTTAACGTCAGACTCGTGGATTGTGTCGGCTATGCGGTCGATGGCGCTAAGGGCTATGAGGACGAGAACGGTCCTCGGATGATCTCCACACCTTGGTTCGAAGAGCCGATCCCATTCCAGGAGGCGGCGGAAATCGGCACCCGCAAAGTGATCCAAGAGCATTCGACGCTTGGAGTCGTCGTCACCACGGACGGCACCGTTGCGGAAATTCCGCGCAGCTCGTACGTAGATTCGGAAGAGCGCGTTATTGCGGAACTTAAGGAGGTCGGCAAGCCGTTCGTAGTTGTCATCAACTCCACCCGGCCGAGAAGCGAGGAGACCCAGCAGCTCCGCAGCGAGTTGGCCGCCAAATACGATATTCCGGTCATGGCGCTTAGCGCCGCCACAATGTCCGAGGATGACGTGACCGGCGTGCTGCGTGAAGTATTGTACGAATTCCCCGTGCATGAAGTGAATGTCAATCTGCCGAGCTGGGTGATGGTGCTCCCCGAGAATCACTGGCTGCGCAGCAATTACGAGAATTCCGTTCGCGACACCGTTAAGGATATCCGCCGTCTGCGTGATGTCGACCGGCTGGTTTCCCAGTTTACGGAATATGACTTTATCGACAGAGCCGGACTCAGCGGCATGAATATGGGTCAGGGCGTCGCGGAAATCGACCTGTACGCGCCTGAAGAGCTGTACGACCAGGTGCTGATGGAAGTCGTCGGCGTCGAAATCCGCGGCAAGGACCATCTGCTGCAGCTGATGCAGGAATTCTCCCATGCCAAGCGGGAATACGACCGGTTCGCGGAAGCGCTCGAAATGGTCAAGACGACAGGCTACGGCATCGCCGCTCCTTCCCTGGCCGAAATGGCGCTCGACGAGCCAGAGCTGATTCGTCAGGGCACACGTTTTGGGGTGCGGTTGAAAGCGACGGCTCCGTCTATCCATATGATCCGCGTCGATGTTGAATCTGAATTCTCGCCGATCATCGGCACGGAGAAGCAGAGCGAAGAGCTTGTCCGCTATCTGATGCAGGATTTTGAGAAAGACCCGATCAAGATCTGGGAGTCGGATATTTTCGGCCGGTCGCTGCACAGCATCGTCCGGGAGGGCATTCAGGGCAAGATCGCCATGATGCCGGACAACGCCCGCTACAAGCTGCAGGAAACGCTGGGCCGCATTATTAACGAAGGGTCCGGCGGTTTGATTGCCATTATCCTTTAAGGCGCGCGAAAAGCGCAAAAAAGCGAAGAAAAAAGAGCGGGACGCCGAGGTCTCGCTCTTTTTGTGCGCGTTTTGATGGAACAGGAAATCATTTCAGCTTGTTTTTTTAGGAACGCCTTGAAATTATGGATGGCCTGTATTACTATAAATTTGTTGCGCATCCGGGGAAAGATGCCGGCAATGTTTCACTTTATGAAATAATCACGTATATTTTGCGTTGAAACGGAAACAGTGAACAATAACGGAGAACTTGCCAGGGAGGTGAGAAGAAATGAATAAATCTGATTTGATCAACCAAGTAACGGAAGCAACTGAACTTCCCAAGAAAGATGTTACCAAAGCAGTAGACGCCGTATTCGAGGCGATTACGGAAGCTTTGCAGGGCGGTGACAAAGTGCAGCTGGTCGGATTTGGAAACTTCGAAGTCCGCGAACGTTCCGCACGTAAAGGCCGCAATCCGCAAACCGGTGAAGAAATCGAAATTCCTTCGAGCAAAGTTCCGGCTTTCAAACCGGGAAAGGCGCTTAAAGACGGAATTAAATAATGATTTCTACATAGCCGATCTATTACTATGACTTGCATCAAACATGCCGCCCTTCCAGGCGGCATTTATTTTTAAGAGCGGGAAGCGACAGATTACGAAGAGAGGGGATTAGAGATGAGCGACAGCAAAAACGCAGCCGTCCCGGATGTGGCGGCAAGCGATTATATCGTGGTCAAGGCGAAAGAGAACGGCGTGCAGGTGATTGGACTTACGAGAGGCCTGGATACCCGTTTTCATCATACCGAAAAGCTAGACAAAGGCGAGGTGATGATTGCCCAGTTTACCGATCTTACCTCTGCGATGAAGATCCGCGGCAAGGCGGAGATTATGACCAAGCACGGACAATTGGAAAGCGGGATCTGAACCAGCAGGCATAGCCTGCTTTTTTTTGCATATAAAAAAGTATAGGTTTCACGCTTATTCCAGGTCTTCTGAGCGCGGACAATGCTGTGAGGCGTAAAGGGGGATGAACGATGAACCGTACATGGTGGATTGGGGCGGCGATGCTGGTTACGGCGGTTTCCGCCGCTTTACTTCCGCAGATGGAGAGCCTTCATTCTTCCATGCTGGGCGAACATAGGACGGTGGAGACCCTCTTGTCAGCCAAAGATGGCATCATTCTTGGCGACGCCAATTTGGTGGATTCGGTCGGCAGCCTTCCTTTCTCCATGTCCATCGGCAGCGTCGGCTTAGAGGATGGAGTGCTGTCGCTGGATTTGAAGATAACTGACAGCAGGCTTGAGCCCAGAGAGGTATACGCCGATATGGCCAAGGCTTTCCTCTTCGCTTTCCGGGATACGGAAAATGTCGATCAGGTTATGCTGAGAGTCATAGCGGAAGACAAATGGCTGGGTACGGCCCGTCTGCTGCTGGCAGCGGACGCCAGGCGCCAGGAGCTGTCCGGCGAACTGCTGAGCGAGCTTCAAACGGCCGGCAATCCGCCGCTTCCAGGCCGTCTCAAGGCTGCTTTTCGAATCAGTGAAACCAGCCTTTGGAAAAATCAATTCATTCCTCCCTCATCCGGGTAAAAGTAACTAAGCAGCTTGGAACGGCTGGAAGCCTGGTTGTGCGCGACCCAAAAACATGTGATATAATAGACAAGATTGAGACAAGATTGTGAACAAATGAACGGCATAATTTTTATTGGCTCGGAGGCTGAAATGAAACCGTACCGCATACCGCAACTGGCTAAAACTTATACGGACTACGATATGATTCAGCGGCATACGGACCTGCCGCCATTTCCGGATGCCCGGGTATCATTGTTATATATATTTCTGAACCATGGCGCCGTCAGGAAGCCTGACGCGGAGCTGTGCGGGCTCGTTACCGCACTCGTGCAGCTTGGACTGGATACCCATGAGTCGATTGATCTTTCGGCAGACCCTCCCGGGGAGGATGCTATGCGCTCACGGCAGTTGAAGGTGCTGGCGGGAGATTATTTCAGCAGTTGGTTTTATCATATTTTAGCCAAGAGCGGGGAAATAGGAATCGTTGGTTCCTTAAGCGCGGCAATCGCCGATTTTAATGTACTTAAGGCGCAGCTGTACCTCAAGGCGAAAGAGATGATTCTTTCGGCTGAAACTTATTTGCAGGCCGCGGTGCAGCTGAACATGCGGCTCTTTCTGTCTTTTACCCCCCTGATCGACCGTCCTTTTGCCGAGGCGTGGCAGAATCTGCTGTATGAATTCAGCCGGTGCGAGACCATAGCGGTAGAACTGAAGCGGGGAGCTTCGACTGCCGAAGCGCTGCATGGCTACTGCTTCTGGCATTTGCTGGAGGCGGCTAACGATGAGGAGAGACGGCAGCTGCGGGAACGGAAGCTCGGACCCAAAGAATGGAAGAAGCTGAAAATGAAGTATAAATGCGAATCCCTGTTGACGGACAAGCTGCACCAGGCGATGGATTCCATTCAGAAGATCTTTCTGGATCTCAGGGACGAAAGCCTGGCCCGCGAGCTGCGGGGGACGCTTGACCGTTTCCATCTGCAGTTGAAACTGTCGGGACAAGCTGCGGGGGAGGCATAGGATCATACATGAATAAGTCAACAGCGGCCGGTGATAATGGGATTAAGCCGAAGGAACAGTTTGTGCATTCCGTATTTGAGAAAATCGCCGGAAAGTACGATACAATGAACGATATACTCAGCTTCCGGCGTCACAAGGCCTGGAGGCGGTTTGCCATGGTCAAGATGGCGATGCGCCGCGGGGATACCGCCGTCGATCTATGCTGCGGCACCTGCGACTGGAGCATCGCGCTGGCTGAGAGCAGCGAGACCGGAGGCGTCATGGGACTCGACTTCAGCGAGGGTATGCTCGCCGTAGGCCGCCGCAAGGTGGAAGAGCGGGGGCTCGGCGACCGGATCTCCCTCGTACAGGGCAACGCGATGAATCTTCCGTTCGGTGACTGCTCCTTCGATTACGCTACCATCGGCTTCGGTCTGCGTAATGTGCCTGATCCCGTTCAGGTGCTTAGCGAAATGAAGCGCGTGGTGAAGCCCGGCGGGATGGTTGTCTGCCTGGAATTGTCCAAACCTACAGTCCAGCCATTCAAAGGCATTTATTATTTCTACCTCACACGGATGCTGCCGCTGATCGGCAAGCTGTTCGCGAAAAGCTACGAGCAGTACAAATGGCTTCCCGAATCGCTTGCGATGTTTCCGGACCGAAGGCAGCTGGAGCAGATCTTCCGTGAAACCGGTCTGGAGCACGTGGAATCCTTCCCCTTGACTGGAGGCATCGCGGCATTACACATTGGGCTCAAGGAGAATGTGGATGTTTAAGAAAATTAGTATTTTTCTGCAAATGATTAAGTTTGAACACACGTTATTCGCTCTTCCGTTTGCATTTATGGGCGCATTGCTCGGCTCGATGGTGATGTCCGGCTCGCTTCCTTCCTGGAGGGATATCGGCTGGATCATCATTGCCATGTTCGGCGCCCGCAGCGCCGCGATGGGACTGAACCGGTTAATTGACCGCGTAAGCGACGCCAAGAATCCGCGTACGGCAGGTAGAGCCATTCCAGCGGGATTGTTGAAGGCGGGAGAAGTGATTGTCTTTGTCGCCATTTCCTTCTTCCTGTTGTTCTGGGCCGCGTTCAAGCTGAACCCGCTGTCAGCGAAATTGCTGCCGATTGCGGTGTTCCTGCTTGTGTTTTATTCATTTACGAAGCGTTTTACCTGGGCCTGCCACCTGATTCTGGGCCTCACGATTGCGCTGGCCCCGCTCGGGGGATGGGTCGCGGTCACCGGCAAGGTGGACTGGACCGCTATGGTATTTTATTTTACCATCATGTTCTGGACGGCCGGGTTTGACGTTATTTATTCCTGTCAGGATGTGGAGTTCGACAAGAAGGAAGGGCTTCACTCCATACCGGTCCGCTTCGGTGTTGCGGGAGCGCTTAAGATCGCCAAGGTATTTCATGTCTTGACCGGCATAGGCTTCATATCCTTGCTGTTCATGGCCCATCTGAGCTGGTGGTATATCGCAGGCATGCTGATTGCCTACATTATTTTGTTCTATGAGCATCATATCGTTTCCCCGAACGATCTGAGCCGTCTGCAAACGGCATTTTTCACGATGAACGGGGTGCTCAGCATCGTCGTGTTCTCTTTTACCTTGATTGACCTGGTGGTGCAGACCAA
The DNA here is from genome assembly GCF_018966525.1 of Paenibacillus sophorae. Classification (NCBI taxonomy): domain Bacteria; kingdom Bacillati; phylum Bacillota; class Bacilli; order Caryophanales; family Paenibacillaceae; genus Paenibacillus; species Paenibacillus sophorae. The sequence continues at coordinate 4,611,598 of NZ_CP076607.1, read as the reverse complement.
CAAATGAGCAATTCAAGATCGAAGGGCTTTATAGTCGGCATTACGGGGGCCAGCGGCGCGATATACGGGGTACGACTGACGGAAACGCTGCTGTCTCTAGGGCTTACGGTGCATCTCGTTATTAGCAATGCGGGCTGGCGGGTTCTGAAAGAAGAGCTGGGCTGGAACGTCTCGGACCGGGAGGGCGTTCTGAATGATCATTTCAGAGGCCGTCCCGGTTCTCTGCTCTATCACCCCGTCGCCGATATCGGAGCTTCCATCGCGAGCGGCTCCTTCCGGACGGAAGGGATGATTATCATGCCCTGTTCCATGGGAACGCTGTCGGCCGTAGCGAACGGCTCCTCCGACAATTTGATGACCCGCGCCGCAGATGTGATGCTGAAGGAGGGGCGTCCGCTAGTGCTCGTCCCCCGGGAGACGCCGCTGCATGCGATACATTTGGAAAATATGCTGAAGCTGTCCCGGCTCGGCGTTCGAATCATTCCGGCCATGCCGGCTTTTTATTTCGGGCCGCAAAGCATGGATGATCTGGTCAACTTTATGGTCGGGAAGGTGTTGGACAGCTTCGGAATTGATCACGCTTTATTTCGCAGATGGGGGGATTAAGATGAAGAGCGGTCCTGCCGTAATCGGCAAAATCAGCTATACCAATTCATGGCCCGTTTTTTTTAACTTTGATCCTTCTGCTCTATCTTTTCCTGCGCGGATGGTTAGCGAGGTCCCTTCCGTGCTGAATCGCGGCATGGCCCGCGGCGATATTGATATTGGGGCGCTGTCTTCTTTTGCATTTGCCGAAGCGAGCGACAGGCTGCTGGTGCTGCCGGGCCTGTCCGTCAGCTCGGACGGTCCCGTGAGGTCGATTCTTTTGTTCTCGAATGGAACGGTGGAAGAAGCGGCGAATGGAACGGTCGCCGTGACGAACACATCGGCTACATCGGTGAATCTGCTGAAAATTTTGCTGGAGAAGGCTGTGGGCGGAAATCCGGAATACATAAGCGCTGAGCCTAATCTGGAGAAGATGATGGAACAGGCGGATGCCTGTCTGTTGATTGGCGATCATGCGATCCGGGCAATGTGGCAGAATAAGAAGTATAGAGTTACCGACCTGGGCGAGATGTGGAAACGGTGGACGGGACTTGGGATGACCTTTGCGGTATGGGCCGTAAGCCGTAAATCGGCGCTGGATATACCAGAGGCGGTCGCTGAGATCTGCCAAGCCTTAATCGAGAGCAAGCGTCGGGGACTGAGGAATCTGGCGCCGATTGTCTCGGAGGCCTGCAATCGAATCGGTGGCGATCCCGGATACTGGTCTGGTTATTTCCAGAATTTGTGTTATGATTTTGGAGAAAGGCAGCAGGAAGGTTTGAATCTCTATTTCCGTTATGCCAATGAAATGGGGCTGCTGCCGCAGAAGGTGAAAATGGAGTTTTGGAGCGATAATCTGCTGACACGGGTGAAGGAATGAAACGACTGCAAATGTTCGGCCTGCTAAATAAAGATATGGATACTCTTGAGAAGGAGCTGTACCGGAGCGTCCAGGGTGATGATGCTCTGCTAACGGAAACGTCACTCCACCTGCTGAAGGCCGGCGGCAAGCGGCTGCGCCCGGTATTTGTGCTCATGGGCGGTAAATTCGGCACATACGATCTGGATAAGCTGAAGCGGGTTGCCATTCCCCTGGAGCTGATTCACAGCGCTTCCCTCGTCCACGACGATGTCATCGACGATGCCGATACGCGGCGCGGCGAGCCGACCGTCAAGGCCAAATGGGGCGACAAAATCGCAATGTACACGGGCGATTATATCTATGCCAAGGCGCTGGCCATAACGGCGGAGCTGCCGAACCCGCGCATCCATCAGATTCTGTCTAGGGCGATGGTGGAGATGACGATTGGCGAGATGGAGCAGATCCGCGATTTCTTCAACAGTGAACAGAGTGTGCGCCATTATTTGCGGCGCATCCGGCGCAAAACCGCGCTGCTCATTGCCATCAGCTGCCAGCTTGGGGCGCTCGCCGCCGATGCTGAACCGGAGAATGCCCAGCTGCTCTACAATTATGGCTATAATGTGGGAATGGCTTTCCAAATCGGCGACGATCTGCTTGATCTGAGGGGAACGGAGAAGCAGATCGGCAAACCGCCGGGCAGCGACATGCGGCAGGGCAATATCACCTTGCCGGTCATCTACACCCTGGAGGACGACCGTCTGCGCGGCGCCCTGCTGGATGAACTGGAGCAGATCCGCGAAGGCCGGGCGGGAGCTGGCCGCGCCATCGATCTGATTCTTTCCGGGGACGGCATTTCCCGAGCGGAGGAATTGGCCACGCGTTACATCGACAAGGCGCTCACCGCGCTGGATAAGCTGCCGAACAACCGCACAAAAGGCAATTTGCGCGACATTGCCTATTTTGTGACCGGCAGGGCATACTGATAATGCTGCGCGGTCCTATTTAATAAATTAACAGACAGCGGCGATTTTGGTAAGATAGCTTAATAGACCATCATTCATAAGGGAGAATGGAGAGTGACCCTATGGAAAGAACGTATTTGATGATCAAGCCTGACGGTGTGCAGCGTGGTCTGATTGGCCGCATTGTAGCCCGTTTTGAGGACAAAGGTTTTAAGCTGGTCGCCGCCAAGCTCATCACGGTAACGGAGGAGCAGGCCAAGATTCATTATGCGGAGCATGAGGGCAAAGATTTTTTTCCGGAGCTCATCTCGTTTATCACGTCCGGTCCCGTCTTTTCAATGATCTGGGAAGGCGATGACGTGATTGCTCTGTCCAGACTGCTGATCGGGAAGACGAAGGTGGGCGAAGCGCTTCCTGGAACCATCCGCGGGGATTTCGCCAGCCACACCCCACTCAATCTGATTCACGGTTCCGACTCTTCCGAGAGCGCTGCCAAAGAAATTGCCAACTTTTTCGCTCCCGAGGAACTGAACAAGTATAATAAAGATATTGCGGCCTGGATCTGATCCGGTCATAAAGACAGGGGTAGATGAAGATGATGCCTGAACGTGAAGCGGCGGCAGCGGATCCCGATTACACAGGGTTTATTCAAAATGTCAATAAAAGTACGGGCATTGATCTGTCACAGTACAAGGAAGCCCAGATGAAACGGCGTCTGACGACACTCCGGACGAAGAACGGATACCATACCTTTTCCGACTTTTTTGCCGCGATGATGACAGACAAGGGTCTGTTTTACGAGTTCCTGGACCGGATGACGATTAACGTTTCCGAATTTTGGCGTAATCCGAATCGCTGGGAAGTGCTTCGCGATATTATTTTGCCCGAACTCCAGGGAAGCGGCAAGGGGCTGAAACTGTGGAGCGCGGCTTGTTCCACCGGAGAAGAGCCTTACACGCTCACCATGATTCTATCCGATAAAAAAATTCTGCGTGAGAGCAGCATTCTGGCGACCGATATCGATGAAGGCGCACTGGCCAAGGCCAATAAGGGAATATATCTTGAGCGTTCGCTGAAGGATGTGCCGAGGGATGTGGCCGCACGGTATTTCACGCCTGAGGGGCCGATGTACAAGATCAGCGATGAGTTGAAGAAAAATATCAACTTTCGCAAACAGAATCTGCTGCTGGACAAATTCGACACCGGGTTCGATCTCATCGTTTGCCGGAACGTAATGATCTATTTCACGGAGGAAGCCAAGGATAAGCTGTATCGCAAGTTCTCGGCAAGTCTCCGCCCCGGCGGTTATTTGTTCGTAGGAAGCACGGAGCAGATTTTTACACCTTCCAAATACGGGTTCGAATCTACGGAAACGTTCTTTTACCGCAAAAAATAATGCCGCTTCTCCGTTGTCGTCCTGTAATAGGTATACTTTCGACTGCATGCAGAGATACTGAATGATAGAGTCAGTATGCCAAGCGAAAGGTCGTAAAGAAATGGATAAAAGCAAGGTAATCGACGCATACCGCCGGGGGTTCATTACGGTAAAGGAATGCGGACAAATTCTCGGTGTGGAGGATGTGCAGCTTCAGCTCCTGCTCCGGCAGGAACTGAGCAAAGTGTCCTGCATGCGGAAGAGCCGGCATGTCGGCGGCTAAAGTCCCGTTTCAGTGCAGTCGGTGAAGGCGCCGCCCGCTCCTATAAAATGGAGTTCGGGCGGCGCTTTTTGATGTGCGTAGACCAGGACCTCACTTTGTGCGGCTATCTTGATGTTACTTTCTTGTCAAAAGTGATTTCCCTATACTATAATGAGCAAAGGTCATAACGGATTTTAGCAGTTTACAGTTTGAAAGCGCGAAGGGGGAACGCAGCATGAGTTTACGTTATTTAACGGCCGGGGAGACGCACGGTCCCCAGCTTACGGCGATTATAGAGGGTATGCCCAGCAATCTTACGCTGGATTTTGAACAGCTTAACTTTCAACTGCAGCGGCGTCAAAAAGGATACGGCCGCGGCCGCCGCATGCAAATCGAGAAAGATACCGCCCAGATTGTCGGCGGAGTTCGCCACGGAGTCACGACCGGAGCTCCCATTGCGCTGGTTGTAGAGAATAATGACTGGACGCACTGGAAGAACATTATGAATGTTGAGCCGATTCCGGGCGCAGAAGAGGATAAGCGCCGGGTGAACCGTCCTCGTCCCGGGCATGCGGACCTGAACGGGGGGCTTAAATATAATCTGACGGATTTGCGCAACGTCTTGGAGCGCTCCAGCGCCCGGGAAACGGCGGCGCGAGTGGCCTGCGGCGCGGTGGCGCGTCAGCTGCTCGAAGCATTCGGAGTGAAGATTGCCGGACAGGTCATCCGTATCGGTGAAATCGAGGCTCCTGCGAATGATCTGCCCATTGACGAACTGATTGCCCGTACAGAAGAATCCTCGGTTAGAGTAGTGGACAAGGAAACTGAGAAGAAAATGGAGGCCTACATAGACCAGATCAAGGAAGAAGGCGACTCCATCGGCGGAATCGTGGAATGTATCGTCGAAGGACTTCCGGTCGGCCTTGGCACCTATGTGCAGTACGACCGTAAGCTGGACGCCGCCATCGCCGGAGCGGTTATGTCGATCAACGCCTTCAAAGGCGTGGAGATCGGGATCGGCTTTGAAGCGGGCAAGCTGCGCGGCTCGAAGGTTCATGACGAGATTATGTACGATCCTGCCCGAGGATACCACCGGGCAAGCAACCGGCTTGGCGGCTTCGAAGGCGGAATGACGAACGGCATGCCGGTGTTGGTTCGAGGTGTGATGAAGCCGATTCCGACGCTCTACAAGCCTTTGCAGAGCGTGGATATCGATACCAAGGAGCCGTTTACCGCACAGGTGGAGCGCTCCGATGCATGCGCGGTACCCGCAGCATGCGTTGTTATGGAGAATGTGGTAGCCTGGGAAGTCGCCAAGGCGTTCCTGGAGAAATTCGGCGGTGATTCCTTGGAAGAAATCAGAGCTAATTATAATAACTATCTCGCTCAATTGGAGAGTTATTGATATGCGGAGGATACATGTGGATTTGGACAAACGCTCCTATCCGATTGTAATCGGCAGCGGAATACTGGAGGGCATTGCCGGACTATGCGCGGAAGCCGGATTTCCGGTGCGCAGCCCGCTGCTGATCGTCAGCGACAGCGCTGTAGCCCCGCTGTACCTCTCTGATCTGGAATCGAGGCTAAAGGCCGGGGGCTATACGGTGGTCAGCCATGTCATTCCGTCAGGAGAAGCGTCAAAGTCCCTGGCTGTGTACGAGGAAGTGATGACGACAGCAATCTCGGCCGGGCTAGACCGCAGTTCCGCTGTTCTGGCGCTCGGAGGCGGGGTTGTCGGCGATTTAGCGGGCTTCGTGGCCGCTACTTATATGCGCGGCATTGGCTTCTTGCAGATTCCGACGACGATACTGGCGCATGACAGCAGTGTCGGCGGCAAGGTGGCGGTGAACCACCCGCTCGCGAAAAATATGATCGGCGCCTTCTATCAGCCGAAAATGGTCGTGTACGACTTGAACACGCTGAAGTCGCTTCCTCCGCGCCAGGTTCGATCCGGTCTGGCTGAAGTGATCAAGCACGGACTTATCCTGGACCGCGACTTCGCTTACTGGTGCCGGGATCATGCGGCCGAACTGCTCGCTCTGGAGCCGGAGGCGCTGGGCTATGCGCTGGAGCGCGGCTGCGCTATTAAGGCGGACGTAGTGGGCGAGGATGAAAGGGAGCATGGGCTTCGTGCTATTCTAAACCTGGGTCATACGATCGGACATGCCGTCGAAGCGGTGGGAGGCTACGGAACCTTCCTGCATGGCGAAGCCATATCCATCGGAATGGCGGGCTCGGCGCTTCTGGCCGCCAAGCTGGGACGTTCCCGTTCTCTCTACGAAGAGACGGTTTCCATGCTGAGCTCACTTGAGCTTCCGACCAGACTGCCGGCGGAATACGGTGAGGAAGACATCATCGATGCGATGATGCATGACAAGAAATTCAAAGAAGGCCTTATAACATTCATCGTTCCCGACGAGATTGGAGCCGTCAGCATTGTGAACGGCGTTGAGGAGTCCACGATACGCGAGGTTATCAGGCAGCTTAAAGAGGAGGGAAACCCATGGTAAACCGTGGCATTCGCGGAGCGACAACCGTCACACGCAACGACGAAGCGGAAATTCTGCGGGAAACCGTCCTGCTGCTTCGGGAAATGGTTGAACGCAATGAGATTATTGCCGAAGATATTTGCAGTGTGTGGATCACGATGACTACCGATCTGGATGCGACTTTTCCGGCGCGGGCTATTCGAGAAATCGAGGGCTGGGAGCTGGTGCCCCTCATGTGCTCGACCGAAATTCCGGTTAAGGGCAGTCTACTGAAATGCATCCGCCTAATGGTGCAGGTTAACACCGATAAGAGTCAGCGCGAAATCCGCCATGTATACCTGAACGAAGCGCAGAAGCTGCGTCCCGATTTATCCGAAAGCAAATAGCGCGGCTTAACTAAAAGATAAATGACAGTTTACCGAGTGCTTGCCAAGGGAACGCTTTAAATATAGAAGCAAATCTCCCTCATATTAAAGTTGTCTAGGGGTTGTCAATAAGCGTTTGTATCATGTATAGTGTAAACAGACGAGTGAAGCAGAGCCTAAACCCGAGATTAGATGAGCTGAGAAGAGCAGAGTGTAAGGGATTTTCAGGGTACATACAAGGCGCGAGATATGCAAGTACAGGGACTGCGGATTAGCAGGTTTACACGTGCATGGATATCTGATTATAGATTGCCGCCCGTTATGTATATTCCGAACTTTATCGCCCTTATGTGTGGGTAGCGTTTTTTTCGGAAATCGTATTTGCGTTGTTCCGATGTGCGGAGTTTTCTTCATGAATGACCCGCCGTGGAAGCCAGTGCATTTCCCTGAAGCCGGAATCCCGCTCTGTATACGCTTGTTTAACATAACCTCTACTTCGGTGGAGGTTTTTCTGCATTTTGGGCCCCTGTTTTTGAAGCTAAAGACCCGACGACGTGTTATGTGCTAACCCTTTCTAAGTCCAAGGAGGAACGACAAATGACCAGTCCCAGTGTAGAACAAGTGGTGTCGCTCTCGCGGCAGTATAATCTGATTCCCGTAGTCAAGCGGCTGCTGGCCGATATGGAAACCCCGATCCGGATATTCCAGCGGTTCGCAGGCCGGAAGAATGCCTTTCTGCTGGAAAGCGTGGAGGGCGGCATCCAATGGGCCCGGTATTCATTCATCGGCAGCGATCCGTTTCTGCTTATCTCCGGCAAAAAGGGCGCGATCAACGTGGAAATTGGCGGCGAGAAAAAACAGCTCAAGGGAAAACCGATCGAAGAGCTGAAAGCCCTTCTGCGTTCGTACCGCAGCCCCAAGCTTGCGGAAATGCCGCCATTTACCGGCGGGGCGATCGGATTCTTCGGTTATGACCTGCTGCAGTATTACGAGAAGCTGCCGGCTCATGCCAGCGACGATTTAAATATGGATGATATCCGCTTCATGTTCTGCGACCGGATTATCGTGTTCGACCATGTCAAACAGCAGATTCTGCTGGTCGGCAACCTTCATGTCAAGGATGGCGACACAGATTCCGATATCCGGGCGAATTACGAGAAACTGAACACCAAGCTGGATGAAGTAGCGGAAGAGCTGTGCAAGGAAGCGCCGAAGGAAAATATGAACCGGAGGAGCATCCCGCAGGATATCGAGCTTGGGGACATTCACTCCAACCTGACGAAGGAACAGTTTATCGGTAATGTGGAGCAGGCCAAGGAATATATTCGGGCCGGCGATATTTTTCAGGTGGTGCTGTCGCAGCGGTTCCACATCAATACCGAGGTGTCGCCGCTCCATGTCTACCGGCTGCTGCGCACATTGAACCCGTCCCCGTACATGTATTATCTCAAAATGGATGAGGAGATCATCGTCGGAACATCGCCGGAGGCGCTGGTGAAGGTTGACGGTGACCGAGTGGAGACCCGCCCGATTGCCGGAACGAGACCCAGAGGCGAGAACGAGGCTCGGGACCGCGCGCTGGCGGCTGAACTGCTGGAGGATGAAAAAGAGAGAGCCGAGCATCTGATGCTCGTCGATCTTGGCCGCAACGATATTGGCCGGGTGTCCAGGTTTGGAACCGTCAAATGCGATTCCTTCATGGAAATCGAGAAATACTCCCATGTCATGCATATGGTGTCGAATGTCTCGGGCACGCTTCGCGAGGATAAAGACTTCTTCGACGCTTTCCTTTCCTGTCTGCCGGCGGGCACCGTATCCGGGGCGCCGAAGCTGCGGGCGATGGAGATTATCGCTGAGCTTGAGCGTGAAGCAAGAGGGGCGTATGCGGGAGCAATCGGTTATCTTGGTTTCTCCGGAAATATGGATTCCTGCATTACGATTCGGACGATTATTTTCCGCAAAGGCCGGGCCTATGTTCAGGCGGGAGCGGGAATTGTATGGGATTCGGTGCCGGAGAAGGAGTACGAGGAGACCGTAAACAAGGCGAAGGGAATGCTTAAAGCGATCCGGATGGCAGAGGCGATGTTCCCGGCAAAGGCGAAAGCCAGCGGCAGCATTAATCAGGACTATATGTACGAGTACACTCCTTGACGCAAAGAGCGCGGGAAGCGCTTGGAGCGGGCAATAATCTAATATAAGCGGGAGGAGAAAAAGGATGAACAGCAATGCTAATCTATTGATCCAGTCCGGAATCGCCGGATTGATCGAAGGCAAGAATTTAACCCGGGAGCAGGCGCGGGATATCATGGGCGCGATCATGGAAGGAGCGGCGACGCAGGCCCAAATCGGCTCCCTGCTGACCGCTCTGCGGATCAAGGGGGAAACGGTGGAGGAAATAACCGGCTTCGCGGAAGCGATGAAGGGCTTTGGCACCACGGTTGCGACGGAAAACTCGCGGCTGCTGGACACCTGCGGAACGGGCGGATCGGGTATCCACAAGACTAATATTTCCACCACTTCAGCCATTATTGCCGCCGCCGCTTCGGTGCGCGTTGCCAAACACGGCAATCGTTCCGCTTCCGGCAGAACGGGCAGCGCCGATGTACTGGAAGCGCTCGGCGTTAACATTCATCTGGATGCGGAGCAGGCCAAGCGGTGTCTGGACGAGATCGGCATCTGCTTCCTCTTCGCGCAGCTCTACCATCCGTCTATGAAGCACGCCGCCGGCCCCCGCAAGGAGCTGGGCGTGCGGACGGTATTCAACGTGCTTGGTCCCCTGACGAACCCGGCCAGAGCGGACCGGCAACTTCTAGGGGTATACGATAGGGAGAAGACCGGGACACTCGCCACAGTCCTGAAGGAACTGGGCCTGAAGCGTGCGCTCGTTGTCAGCAGTCACGAAGGTCTGGACGAGATCAGCATTTCCGGACCGACCGCTGTGGCGGAGCTGCGGGATGGCGAGGTCACGACCTATGACATTACCCCGGAGCAGCTGGGGCTTTCACGCCATCCGCTTGAAGCCATTCTAGGCGGCGGCCCCGCAGAGAATGCGGCAATTATCCGTGCGGTGCTGGACGGCGCGAAGACGCCGTACCGGGATATTGTGCTTGCTAATTCCGGAGCCTGCATCTATGTTGCCGGTCTCGCCGATACACTTGCCGAAGGTGTACGGAAGGCGGCGGAAACGATTGATTCGGGCGCAGCGGCCCGCAAGCTGGAGCAGCTTATTGCTATTACGGAGGAGCTAAAACATGTATCTAGATAAAATCGTAGCCACAAAGATTATAGAGGTTGAGCTGCTCGCCCAATCCTTTTCCCTCTCCGAAGCGGAGCGACAAATCGCCGGTCTGCCGCAGACGCGCGGCTTCCGCAAGGCGCTCACACTCGGGCGGAAACGTGATATGGGGCTGATCGCCGAGGTGAAAAAGGCGTCCCCCTCCAAGGGGCTGATCCGCGCAAATTTCGATCCGGTGCAGATTGCCAAGGCTTACGAGACTGGCGGAGCGGACTGCCTCTCCGTCTTGACCGACAGCCAGTATTTCCAGGGCAGCGGCGAATATTTGCGGCAAGTCCGTGAAGCGGTGGCTCTGCCGCTCTTACGCAAGGATTTCATCATCGATGAGAAGCAAATCTATGAAGCGCGGCTGCTCGGCGCGGATGCCGTGCTGCTGATCGCTGCCATTCTGACGCCAGCCGCGCTGTCCTCACTATCGGACACGGCCGCCGGACTCGGACTTGACGTACTGATTGAGGTCCATGACCGCGGCGAATTGGAAGCCGTGCTGGATACCGGCAGAGCGGAGCTTCCCCATGTGCTGCTCGGCATCAATAACCGCAACCTGCACACGTTCGAAACCGCGCTGGCAACAACGGCCGAGCTTGCGGCGCTCGCTCCGAAAGGGGTTCCCCTGATCAGCGAGAGCGGAATCGCGGGGCCGGAGGATATCGCTTATCTACAGACGACCGGGGCTGAGGGTGTGCTGGTCGGAGAATATTTTATGAGACAGCAGGATGTGGAAAAGGCGGTCGGCAAGCTGCTCGGTCCTGTTCTGCGGGGCAAGGACCAGGTGCGCAATGGCTGAGGCAATAGTAAAAATCTGTGGACTTCAGGACGTTGAAGTGCTAAAATCTATGGTACACTTGCCGGTTGATTATATCGGCCTTGTCTTTGCTCCGAGCCGCAGGAAGGTGTCGCCGGAGCAGGCTTCGGGTCTGATATCCGTTCTGGCTGATTGGAGAACGGGCCAGGCTCCTATTGCCGCCGGGGTATTTGTTGACCCGGACATGGATGAATTATATAAGATTCTTTCCGCCGCGCCGCTTGGTGTTATTCAGCTGCACGGGACCGAAAGTCCGTCATTTTGCCGGGGGGTCAAAGAGGCCTTTCCGGGCGTTCAGGTATGGAAGGCTCTATCTGTGGCGGCTCAAAGCGGCAAGGTGAACCATGAACTGGCGCTTGAAAGCTATGCCGGAACGATTGACGCCGTTCTGCTCGATACGTACGACCCCGTGCAGCGTGGAGGTTCCGGACGAACCTTTGCCTGGGAACAGATCCCGGATTACCACAAGCGGGCAAGGGCGATCGGTGTGTCGCTGTTTGTGGCGGGGGGACTTTCTCCGGACAATGTCGGCGGTCTTATAACGGCTTACGGGCCGGATGGAGTAGACGTGTCAAGCGGCGTGGAAAGTGACGGAGTGAAAGATATAGCCAAAATCACAGCTTTTGTGGAAAGGGTGAAGCAATCATGATACAGGTGCCGGACCGGCATGGACGTTTCGGAGCTTTCGGGGGACGCTTCGTACCTGAAACCTTAATGAATGCATTGATAGAGCTGGAGGAGGCTTATAACAAGTTCTCGGCCGATCCGAAGTTTCAGGAGCAGGTCGATTATTTGCTTAAGCAGTATTCCGGACGCGAGACACCGCTGTACTACGCCGAACGGCTCAGCGCGCAGCTGGGCGGAGCGAAAATATATTTGAAGCGCGAGGACCTGAACCATACCGGAGCCCATAAGATCAATAACGCGATCGGCCAGGCCATTCTCGCCAAGATGATGGGCAAGAAGAAGGTCATTGCCGAGACGGGGGCAGGCCAGCACGGCGTCGCAACCGCAACGGTCGCCGCGCTGCTGGGTATGGAATGCAAGGTATTCATGGGCGAGGAAGATACCCGACGCCAGCAGCTTAACGTATTTCGGATGAAGCTGCTGGGTGCCGAGGTTATTCCCGTTACATCCGGATCACGGACGCTTAAGGACGCCGGCAACGAGGCGCTGCGCTACTGGGTCAGCAACGTAAACGATACTTTCTACGTTCTTGGCTCAGCTGTCGGTCCGCATCCATACCCGATGATGGTCCGCAATTTCCAGCGGGTTATCGGAGATGAGACGCGGCGGCAAATTCTGGAGGCCGAAGGAAAACTTCCGGATCTGCTGGTGGCCGCTGTCGGCGGCGGCAGCAATGCCATCGGAATGTTCTATCCTTTCCTTGAAGACGAGACAGTGGGTATGGTCGGCGTTGAAGCCGCAGGCAAAGGGGTTGATACGCCTTATCATGCCGCAACGATGAGCAAAGGAAGCCACGGTGTATTCCAGGGCTCGATGAGCTACCTGCTTCAGGATGAATACGGTCAAGTCATTGAGGCCCATTCCATCTCCGCAGGGCTCGATTATCCCGGAGTCGGACCGGAGCATTCCTATCTAAAAGATATCGAGCGCGTTAAATATGTCCCCATTACGGATCAGGAAGCGCTCGACGCTCTTAAGCTGCTGTGCGTGACGGAAGGCATTATTCCCGCCCTGGAATCGGCTCATGCCGTGGCACAGGTTGCGAAGATTGCGCCAACGCTCTCCAAGGACGATATCATCGTGATCTGTCTATCAGGCAGGGGCGACAAAGATGTGGAATCGATTATGGCTTACACGGAAGGGGAAGGGCTGAAATGACGACCGAAACGACGAACCGCATGGATTTGACATTCCGGCGGCTGAAGGAACAGGGTCGGGCGGCGCTGATTCCGTTTCTGACCGTAGGCGATCCCGATCTGGAGACCAGCCTTGCCATTATTGCCGAACTGGAAGCGGCTGGAGCGGACATTGTTGAACTGGGCGTTCCTTACTCCGATCCATTGGCCGACGGCCCTGTGATCCAGCGCGCATCATCACGGGCGCTGCGTGGGAATATACACCTGCGGACCTGCATGGAAACGGCGCTTAAGGCGCGTGAGTCTGGAAGCGAGCTGCCGTTTATTCTCTTTACCTACTACAATCCCGTGCTGCAGATGGGACTCGATACGTTTTTTGCCGAATTGAACCGGCATGAGATCAGCGGGTTGATCATTCCGGATTTGCCGGTCGAGGAGTCGGAAGAAATGCGCACCCGCAGCCGTGATGCGGGCATTAACCTGATTCCTCTTGTTGCGCCAACCTCCAGCGAGCGCATCGCGAAGATCGTTTCCGGCGCGAGCGGCTTCGTATACTGCGTATCCTCTCTTGGAGTAACAGGGGAGCGTGCTTCTTTCCATGAAGGCGTGGACCGGTTCATTGAATCCGTCCGTCAGGCGACCGATCTTCCGGTAGCCGTCGGATTTGGCATCTCCACTCCCGAGCAGGTCGCCAGATTCGCTAAAATCTGCGATGGCGTAGTCGTCGGGAGCGCTATTGTACGCAAGATCGAGGAAGTGATTATTCTTCTCGAAGATCCGGCGAAGCGCGCAGAAGGACTGTTGCAAATCCGCGATTTTGTGGCACAATTAAGACCATAGTTTTTAACACCGATAGATTATTACCGAGAGAGAGGATCGTTCATGAAGCCGAAACCCCATATCGTTGGCCTACCGGTTTACAAGCCCGGCAAGCCTATTGAAGAAGTGAAGAAGGAATACGGTCTTGAAGAGGTGATCAAGCTGGCCTCCAATGAGAATCCGTACGGTTCTTCACCAAGCGCAAAAGCCGCCATACAGGCGGAACTGGACAATCTTAGCCTGTATCCCGACGGCTCCGCCGCCGAATTGACTGCCTCACTGGCTTCCCGCCTAGGGGTAAGCAGCGATAATATCATTTTCGGCTGCGGATCGGACGAGATTATTGCGCTTATCGCCCGTGCCTTTTTCCTGCCTGGCGACGAGACGATTATGGCCGACCAGACCTTCTCCGTCTACAAGAGCAACGCAGATATCGAAGGCGCGGTGAGCATCGAGGTGCCGCTGGTTCAAGGCACCCATGATTTGGATGGAATGCTCGCCCGCATTACAGATAAGACAAAAGTGATCTGGATATGCAACCCGAATAATCCAACGGGTACGATTGTGTCCGGACCGGCGCTGACAGCCTTCCTGGACGCGGTCCCGGACCGCGTAATGGTCGTGCTTGACGAAGCCTATTGCGAGTATGTGACCGACCCGTCCTACTCCGACGGTGTCAAGCTCCTGGATCGCTATCCCAACCTAGTCGTGCTGCGTACCTTCTCCAAGATTTACGGGCTCGCGGCGCTGCGGATCGGATACGGGGTCGCCAGACCCGAAATTATTAAGCTTATTAATCAGGTGCGAGAGCCGTTCAATACTTCCCGTCTTGCACAGGCTGCCGCGGTTGCGGCTCTGGGAGACCAGGACTATGTGGAAGAATGCCGACGCCTGAACAGCGCCGGTCTGGTGCAGCTTCAGGGTGAATTCAAGCGCCTTGGGCTGGAATACTTCCCGGCGCACGGGAATTTCATTATGGTTGATGTCCGCATGTCTGCGCTTGACATTTTCGAGCTGCTGCTGCGCAAAGGCGTTATCGTGAGAGCCGGACACCGCCTTTATCCTACCTACATCCGGGTTACCATTGGCTCGCAGGAGCAGAACCAGGTCTTTATCGAGGCTTTGGAGGCCGCGCTCAAAGAGCAGGGAGTTCGGGCATAGCACGGACTGCGCAAGGAATTTACAGAAGGCGAGTTGTTTAAAGACATGACGACTAAGATTGCAATATTCGGCGTCGGGTTGATCGGCGGTTCCCTGGCTCTATGCTTTAAGGGCAGAGAAGGGCTGCATGTGGTGGGATACGCTCATCGCCCGGAGTCGGCTGCCAAATATGTAAGCAGAGGCGTAGTCGACAGCGCGACGCTGTCTTTTGAAGAGGCGGCGCTGGACGCCGACTTTATTTTTCTGTGCGTCCCGGTTGGGATGCTGGAAGATTATTTGCACAGGCTGAGCAAGCTGCCGCTTAAGAAAGGCTGCATTATTACGGATGTGGGCAGCACCAAAGAGAGCATTGCCGCCTGCGCGGCTTCGATTGACCTGCCTGACGTTCATTTTATCGGCGGTCATCCGATGGCCGGCTCGGAACGCTCCGGTGTGGAGGCTGCCTCGTCGCTGCTGTTCGAGAATGCCTATTATGTGCTCACTCCGCCGCCGGATATCCCGGAAGAGGCGTATGAGGCCCTTAAGACGCTGTTGGTACATACGAGAGCGCAGATCGTCCGGCTGGAGCCTCAGCGGCATGACGAGATTGTCGGAGCGATCAGCCATTTGCCTCATATTATCGCCGTAGCGCTCGTGAATCAGGTTCACGGGTACGACTCAGCCGATTCGCTGTACAGCACGCTGGCTGCGGGAGGATTCCGTGATATTACGCGGATTGCGTCCAGCGAGCCCGTTATTTGGCGGGATATTTTGCTGAACAACCGCTCGGTTATGCTGGGGCTGCTGAAGGACTGGAACGAAGAGATTTCTGCTTTCGTGCAAATGCTGGAGAACGGGGACGGAGAAGGCATTGAGGAAGCGTTCCAGGAAGCGGGCGGATTCCGCAGCAAGCTCCCTGACCGGCGCAAGGGCATGATTACTCCGCTGTTCGATCTGCATATCGACGTTCCCGATCATCCCGGCATCATCGGACGAATCGCAACGGAGCTGGGCGATCAGGGCATCAACCTGAGCAATGTGCAGATTATTGAGAGCCGGGAGGACGTTCCTGGTATTATGCGACTGTCTTTCCGCCAGGAAAGCGATATGGAACGCGCCAAAGTGCTGCTGCAGCGGCATGACTACACGGTTTACGTATAACGCTTAAGTAAGGCCGGGCAGACGCCCGGCTTTTTTATATCTTGCAATATACCTGAGAAAAAAGATGAGGGTGTCGTCTTGCTTGCCACGGCTGGCGGGTGTCGATGTCGCAGATCCATGCAAGGCTCAGCTGTTAAGCCAACGCTGAAAAAAGGGCAAAAAAAGACCGCTTTCAGAAAGCGGTCGCTGCTCATGCAGAGCAGAAGTCTTTTGGATAGGAGTGGAGAGAAACCATACTGTACTTTTATTATATGTATCCGTTTACATTTTGTCAACGCTTTCAACAAAAAAAGTTTTTGTGCGATATTCGGGATGCTTCACATCTGCCCGCATGCAGCCGATAAATCTAGAGTGCAGGAGACGGCTGAATGACCTCCTATCGAAACAAAAGTTCGTGAAGGAAAAATATGGACTTGCGGCATAAGTCTATTTATGTCATTGGAAACCGAATTGTGGTACAATAGGAAAAGTATTTTTATAGAGTTGCCAGCTGTAACCAAATGTCCGAAATTCCGTAGTTTATCGTTGGCCTAAATGAATATACATAGAAACTGGTATGAAAATCAGATTTTTTTCAGAAAGACCGCAACTTTTTTGGTCCTGTTCGGTAATAATGGGTACGAACGGGATATAACGCGCTATGGCGAGGAGGCAACGCCCACCATGACGGATTCCCAGTTAATCCAGCAGATCAAGCAAGGAAATACAGAACTTTATTCAGAACTCATGCGACGCTATCAACGCAAAATACTGGCATTTGTCTATCATATGTTGAAAAATTCCCAGATGGAGCTAATCGCCGAAGATCTCTGTTCGGAAACGTTCTACAAGGCCTTCCGCAGTCTTCATTCCTTTCGTGAGGTAGATGCGTCTTTCTCCACATGGCTCTACACCATCGCGCGCAATACCGTGCTAAGCGAGCTTCGCAAGAACCGTGG
Source organism: Paenibacillus sophorae (assembly GCF_018966525.1). Taxonomy (NCBI): domain Bacteria; kingdom Bacillati; phylum Bacillota; class Bacilli; order Caryophanales; family Paenibacillaceae; genus Paenibacillus; species Paenibacillus sophorae. The sequence continues at coordinate 4,594,717 of NZ_CP076607.1, read as the reverse complement.
GGGCAATGTATCCCTTGAAGAAAGCGGCTATACACCGGTCGCGCCGCTGGAAGTGGCTCCGGAGCAGGCCGTGCTGCGCAATGAACGGATGAACCTTGTGCGTAAAGCCATCAACAATCTTCCGGAAAAACAGCGGTCCGCGCTGATTTTACGGGAGTACGACCAAATGGATTATCAGGAAATCGCAACCATCCTTGATCAGAGCGTCAGCTCGGTCAAATCGCTGCTGTTCCGTGCGAGAAGCAGCGTTAAGCTTCAGCTTGAATCCTATTTTTACGAACCCGCTTACGAACATCAGCTTGAGAGGATGAAAAGCCAATGAACTGCAGAGAAGCGCAGAATCTAATTCCGCTTCTTTGGGATGCTCCTCCCGGTAAACCGGAGCGAATAAGTCTAATGCAGCACATCTCCGGCTGCTCCTACTGTACAGCCGAATGGGAGATGTGGGAAGAAAGCAGCCGAATGATCCATGACATGAAGTCTGAGGTGAGTGAGGAACGCGCCGAGGCCGTTAACGCCCGGGTGATGGAACGGATTTATTTGGAAAGCCCCTGGCTGATGCCGGGGGACGGCAGGTCAGCAGGCAAGCCAGGTATCTTCCGGCGGCGGATCAGCTTGTGGATCGCCTGTTTTCTGGCGGTGTTCCTATGTAGCTTCCTTTACTACACAATGGTGCAGACACCGGATAACACCACCATGGCGCAGAGTGGAATTGTACCGACCGGGATTGCCGGTTCGTCAGAAGACTGGCAGTCTGTCTATCCGGTCACTTCCGGAGGCAGCCAGATTATCGAGCCACTTGTCGTTAGCATGGGGCCAACCCATCCGCAATACTGGATGGTGCTGTCGATGCTGGGAGTAGGCTTGTCCATATTTTCGCTTACCCGGCTGAACCGGTACCGCAGACATTGAAAGAGCTCTCTTAGACAGTTAAGAGGGCTCTTTTGCTGTCTTAAAACGTGCAAAATTGGAGACATTTAAGCTCATCCATGTTACAGTAAGAAAAAATATAAGGAAAAGGATGGGAGTTTACTTATGTTGATGGGCTTGATACGCCATGGCCAAACAGATTGGAACGCAGCCGGCAGGATTCAAGGACAAAGTGATATCCCGCTTAACGGCGAAGGCCGCAGACAGGCTGAGCTGCTGGCAGAGCGGCTTCTGCGCGAGCCATACCGCTGGGATTACTGCATTACAAGCAACCTTTCCCGTGCGGAAGAAACGGGGAGAATTATAGCCGGGAGACTCGGGCTTCCGCTCCTTGAGGCAGACGAGCGTATCAGAGAACGCGCATACGGACAGGTAGAGGGGCTTACAGCCGCTGAGCGTGAAGCAAGATGGGGAAAGAATTGGGATCAGCAGGAATTCGGTCAAGAGAAGGATGAACAGCTTCAGGTGCGGGGACTTGCTTTTATGCAGGACTTATCCGCGAAGCATCCGGACCGGAATGTGCTCGTTGTGTCGCACGGGGGATTTCTCGCCCAGCTCTATATCGCGCTTTATAAGGATAAATACACGCAGCGGATCGGTAATCTTTCCCTTACGATTCTGGAGAAGAAAGACAAGGAATGGAACCCGCTCCTCTATAACTGTACCCGGCATATCCTGCAAAATCAGCGTTAACCCGATCGCCTTCGGGTTATTTTTTTTGCGAAAAATGGAATAAAAAAAGCCATACATCCCATAATGGTATTAAAACGGCGAGGCGATGAAGATGAATCTGGCGGATATGCTCAGCTTTGCGGACATGAGTCAGCTGACGGCCATAGCAGGTCGTTACCGGTGCGAATGCAAGCAAAATTCCAAGCATGACCTTATTCAGACCCTGCTTATAACGCTTGGAAGCAAAGACTTTATGGAAGCGCAAGTGAGGGAATGCACACTAGACGATTTGCGGTTTCTGAATACCTTGCTGTTTGATGAAAGAAGCTATCTTACTCTTGAGGATTTGCTTGCCGCAGCGAGGGCATCGTCATTCGAGACCCAGCCTGGAAAAAACGGAGGGTTCCGTGATACGGTAACCCGGTTCAAAAACGGAGGGTGGCTCTTTAACGGGGCATCTCAGCATACCAGGTACTTGTTTCAAGTTCCGAAAGATCTTAAGGAGCGCTTCCGTGAGCGGATGGCGGCAAGGATTAAGGAAGGGCTGGAAATAAGCGGGGAACCCGACTTGTACAGAGAGGAAGGCGAACTAGCCGCCGCCGATTTGCTGACCCTTCTGCGTTTTGTCTTGGAGAACGAGCCGGAATTGAATCTGGAAGGCGCTATGTACAGAAGAAGCCAGCAGCAGCTGATGAACGGCCTGCATATTTCCGAACCGCTTCTGACAAAAGGAGGCTGGAGGTTCGGATACGGCAGAGCCTGTGAGCATTACCCGCCAAGACTGGCTCTCCTGTACGATTATGCGCGCCACCGGCGATGGATTGCGGAAGAAGGGCAGAGGCTTAAATTGACGAGCACGGGCGCGGCGGTTCTGGAGGAAGCAAAATACGAATCCCTGTTGCAGATTTTCTCCTTTTGGTTAAGACTTTATAAAGGCGCAATTCCAAATCTTCCATCACTCGTATATTGGATCAGCGTCAGCGCGTACGACTGGGTGACAGTTAAATCTTTAAAAAATGCGCTGGGCTGGCTCATTAAGCCGTTTTATTACGACGATGCGGATTCGATTTTGGAAAAACGCATTCTGCGTATGATGCTGCATCTGGGAATGCTCAGAGTGGGAGAAGCGGCAGAAGGCCCTGTAATCAAAATGACCACATGGGGTATGGAAAGAGCACAATCCCAGCAGCTTCTCCTTTAGACAAATAGGGGGCTGTGATGGATTGCCGCTTCTGCTTGAGGACGATATATCGGTCGGACACGGAGCAATCGTCCATGGCTGCAGGATAGGTAAAGGAACATTAATAGGAATGGGCGCTACCATGTTGAACGGAGCAGAGATTGGTGAATATGCTTTAGTAGGAGCCGGTTCGATTGTAACCGAAACCAAAAAAAATCCCCCCTACACCCTTTCCCTCGGATCTCCGGCCAAGGTAGTACGGGAATTGACGGACCGGGATCTGCTCCGGATGGCGCGCACGTCTGCCAGTTATGTGGAGAAAGGGAAAGAATACGGATTAACATAAACAGCGGAGGTGTATTCGAATGGACAAAATGAAGGCTACCTATGAGGTGATGTTAGGGCTCGCGGCAGAAATGGTGTGGGACGAAGCGCTGCGCAAGCGCCGGTGCGCCATCTTGTACCGTGAGATTGACACGGCGCTGGCAATCGGCGACGAGGAAGCATTCCGAAACCTGACAGAAGAACTGAAGAGTTTAGCATAAATGAGGTGCGCTTAACGGCGCATCTTTTTTTGTGAAAAGATTCTCGCTTAAAGAATATCCGAAAGTGGGGAGCGCTAGAATGAAGTTCAGCGATTTCGATAGCGGGAGCTGGGAAGAGAATGGCCATTATTATGATACTTGTCTTATTCCGTTCACAGGATTGACAGGACAGGAATCGCCGCCCCAGGCGGTGGAAAGATTGGAGAAGCTGCGCGATTATATCGATAGGATCGAACGTCCATTCAGGGGACGGATCGTAGTATACCCGGCGGTGCAGTATGATAATGATAATAAAGCGCACATAATAAATGAAATATGTCATAATGTCAAATCCAGTAATTTCCGGTATGCCATAGTGTTGGATGCCGGGGGGACATTGACTGCCGGGGATGTTTTCGAAAGCGATTTACTCATTGCTATCAAAGGGTTTTTCGACGATAATAGCGTTAGGGGGATTGCGCTTGCAACGCAAGAAATACAGGAAATGTGGCAAAAAGATATGAATCGAAAATGTGACTAGAAATCGACAATTAATTATGAAGACAGCTTTTGTTTATCCCTCGCTGCCGACGATTTCATTGACGGGTTTTGGAAGCTAAGCTATGATTAAGCTGAATGGATATAAATGTGATTTGAGTCATTGTAAACGCTTGATTGCTTCCTCCGGCGCTTTCCCAAATCCGAAACAGGGGGGTAAACGCAAAATGAGCAGCTATAACAAGCATCAGGAAAAACCGACCGAGAAACCGCCCAGCCGTAATGAGATGTCCCGCAGACAATTTCTGACTTATACGCTCGGAGGAGCCACCGCTTTTATGGGAGCTGGAGCCCTTCTGCCCATGATCCGTTTCGCCGTGGACCCGATACTACATAAGAAAGGCGGGGGAGATTTCATCAAGGTGGCGGAAGAATCCAAGATAACGGATGAGCCCCAGGAGTTCACGTTTGAGCTGAAGCAGCAGGATGGGTGGTACGCCAGCACAGCGACGCTTACCGCGTGGATCCGCAAGAACGAACGGGGAGAAATTTATGCGCTTTCACCGATCTGCAAGCATCTGGGCTGTACGGTCGGATGGAATAACAACAAGGCCACTCCGGATGAATATCACTGTCCCTGCCACGGCGCGCGTTATACCAAAGCGGGCAAGAATTTGGCCGTTGCGCCTAAGCCGCTCGATCAGTACAAGACGAAAATCGAAAATGGCTGGGTATACCTCGGCGATATCGTGCCGAATACCGAGGCCGCCAAGGAGGCGTAACTGCCGATGTTTAAAAATATCTATAACTGGATTGACGAACGTCTGGATATTACGCCGATTTGGAGAGATGTGGCAGATCACGAGGTTCCTGAGCATGTAAACCCTGCGCATCACTTTTCCGCATTCGTTTACTGCTTTGGCGGATTGACCTTTTTCATAACCGTTATTCAAATTCTGTCCGGCATGTTCCTGACAATGTACTACGTTCCCGACATTATCAACGCTTACGCCAGCGTCGAATACCTGCAGACCAAAGTCGCCTTCGGGCAAATTGTCCGCGGTATGCACCATTGGGGGGCCAGCCTTGTTATTGTCATGATGTTCCTGCATACGATGCGGGTGTTCTTCACCGGTTCGTACAAGGCGCCGCGCGAGATGAACTGGGTTGTCGGTATGCTTATTTTTTTCGTGATGCTGGGTCTAGGACTTACCGGATACTTGCTGCCCTGGGACAACAAGGCTTACTTCGCCACAAAAGTCACGCTGGAGATCGCCAATTCGACACCCGTATTGGGTCCGGTGCTGAAGGAACTGATGCAGGGCGGCGACATTGTCGGCGCGGAGACACTGACGAGATTCTTCGCTCTCCATGTATTCTTCCTCCCGGCGCTGCTGCTTATACTGCTCGTTGGACATTTCATCATGATCCGCAGACAAGGCATTTCCGGCCCTCTGTAAACGCATCCAAAGAGAGGAGGACATATGGTGGCTCATGAAGACAACTCCAAGGAAAAAATAGTCTATGTCGGCGATTCGCGCGTCAGGCGGGGAAGCGGCTTTATCCCTCCTTCCGACTATACGGCCTACCCTGGGAAATCGGAGGCGTTCATCCCGAACTTCCTCCTTAAGGAATGGATGGTCGGCGTCGTGGTGCTCGTAGGCATTCTGGTGCTGACGATCTCGGAGCCCGCGCCGCTTGGCTTTCCCGCCAACGCTGGCGCGACGGTCATCCCGGTTCCCGACTGGTATTTCCTGTTCTTGTACCAATATCTAAAGCTTCCCTATGCTTCCGGAGACTATATCGTGCTTGGGACGCTTGGGGTTACTGGCGTAGCCTTCGGTTCCCTGCTGCTGGCTCCTTTTTTGGATACAGGAAGAGAACGCAGATTTTACCGCAGACCGATCGCTTCCTCGCTGATGTTTCTGTCGCTCGCGGCGATTTTCTACCTGACGAACACAGCCTGGACGGAGCACAAGCGTGAAATGGCGGCTACCGGCCAGGTACCTGAAGATGTGCAGCGTGAGGAAAAAGCTGCCGAGAACCGCGCAAAGGGGCTTCCTACCGGCAGCGCCGCGCAGTCAAAAGAGATAGCCATCGTAGACAAGGATGATCCGGCTATGGCAGCCTTTCAGAAAGCCGGATGCGTGGCCTGCCACGCTGCCGATCTGAAGGGTGGGGCCGGACCGTCTCTACGGGGTGTCGGCGACACTCACGGTAAAGAAGCTATTCTGACTATTATTAAAGAAGGTTACAATAATAAGATGCCGCCTATGTACGATACAGCCATTAACGCTGGGTTAACCGATCAGGATATCGACCATTTAGCGGAGTGGCTTGCGAAACAAAAATCCGGACAGTAAAATAAAGGTAACATCGCATAACCTGATCGAATGGCTGCGGTCAGGTTTTTGTATGCTCTAGGGGAGGCCGATCGTGTCGATTGTTGGAATGAAATTGGACAAACTGCTCAAACACCGGGCCATAATTTGGCTGCTGCTGGCAGTCAATATCCCGGGAACGATTTACGGATACATATGGTACGGCAATCAATTGGTCTATACGGCGGCTAATTACCCAAACTGGCTTTTGCCTTTCGTGCCTGACAGCCCTACGGCAAGCTTGTTCTTCACCTTGGCGCTTATTTTGCTGCTCTATCCGCCGAGGACAACGGCAGGAATTACGGTGAGAGCCTTGATAGAGGCGCTCGCGGTTGTTACTTCCGTTAAATACGGCATATGGGCGGTATCCATCATTGCAGCGGGAGGCTATCAGGGAGGATCGATCGTTTGGCAGGATTGGATGCTGATGACTTCACACGCAGGAATGGCTGTGGAGGCACTGCTTTATGCTCGGTTTTTCGTTTGCCGGAAGATGCTTCCGCTGGCTCTGCTGTGGACCCTTCTTAACGATACGGTCGATTATTCTTACGGCGTTTATCCTTGGCTTCCAAGGGTGCTAACGGACGATGTTCCGCAGGTACGGACCTTTACCTTTCTGCTGACCCTCGTCAGCGCGGCGGCCGCTTGGCTCGCGTCTAAGGGCGTTCACTCAAGACGGGCTCAATAAATAACGTTCTAATCCTTGTCCCTGCGCATACACATAAGGCAGGAGGGAGGGATGTCCCATGCGGCACGGGAGGAATTGGATATTCATTACGCTGGTCGTACTGGTCTGGACGGCTGGATGGGATGCTTCAAGCGTGTCGGGTTACAGCGAGGCCGCTGTCGGCCGGGCGGATTCCGGCCAGGCTCAATCGCCGGAGGTGAGAATGCAATCGCCGGTTACCGCCGAAGCGAATGCTTTGAAGCTGGAGCAGCAGGCGGAGACGCTGTACGGTTACGTAACGGAAGGGAACATCAATAAGGCCAGGGAAACGACGGATGCAATTTCCAGACTGTTCGTGCTGTCTTCATTCGATGGGCTCACATCCGTGGAAGGAGTCAATGCGCTCTCGGGGGCGATTATCGATATGAAAGCGGCCGTAGCGGGAGTGAGCGTGCAGCAGGAGCGTTGGGAGACGGCTGCAGCTAGGCTGCGTCTTGCCGCCAACAGCTTGGCTCATCCCCGTCAGCCGATGTGGCTTCAATATTACAAGCTGATCCGCGAGGACTTGAACGATATGGAACAAAGCGCTGCCGGAAGCGATCTGACAGGCTGGAAAACGGCGGTTTCCCATATTGAGGAGCGTTACGATACGATCCGGCCCGCCATTATTATTGCCCGGAAGCCGGAAGAAGTGAACCGGTTCGATGCTTGGCTGTCCTATGCCGCCGGGCTTGTGTCAGGAAGCCGGCCGCCGGGACGGGAAGAGCTCATGAATGCCGTCTCACAAGGCAGGGAGGCCGCGAGAGTAATGTTCGGGAAGGAAAGGGATGAACCGGCGCTGTCACTTCCGCTCGCACCACGGGAATACGGCCTGGCGGGATGGCTGGGTGCGGGATTTATCCTGGCTGCGCTGGCCTACACCGCTTATAGGAAATATAGAGGCGAGAGAAGCCGCTGGCAGCTTTTCTGAAAATGGATTTCTAAAGGAATGCAAAATATAAAAGAGCGGCCATATGGCTGCTCTTTCCCCTTTTTATAACAGATCTGTTGCATGATTCAGATTTCCCGGAAGCCCTCTCCCTGAACGTCGTGCACATCGCTAATAATGACAAATGCCCGAGGATCAACGGATTTGACCAGCCGGCTTAATTGCCGGATTTCCTGCCGGGAAACAATGCAATATACCATATGCTTCGCCTGTTTCGAATAAGCGCCGATTGAAGGGATGAGGGTAACGCCCCGCTCCATTTCATTAGTAATCAGGTCGGCGATTTCCTGTCCGAAGTCGCTTATAATCGTAAACGCTTTGGCGGCGTACGCGCCTTCCTGGATAAAATCGATCACCCGGGAAGCGATGAATACAGCGACTAGCGTATACAAAATTTTCTCTCTCGGAATGTAGATAAGAGATAATCCGATAATAACAACATCAGTTACCAGGATGACCTGTCCCATGCTCCAGCCGAAACGGCGGCCGCATATGCGGGCCACAATGTCGACGCCGCCGGTCGTGCCGCCGAAACGGAAGACGATGCCTAATCCAAGGCCAAGGGTTACTCCCGCATAAAGAGAGGCCAGAATAAAGTCATGCTCCGTCTGAAAGGGTTCGAACCATCCTAGGGAAATCATCCGCTCGAAGAGCCACAGGAAGAACGACAGCGAGCCGATGCCGACGCCGGTATAAGCAATTTGCCTTGCGCCAAGTTCTTTCCAGCCCAGCAGAAACAGCGGAAGATTAAGCAGCAGGGTGGTAAGGAATACCGGAATACCGAAGCCGTAATTCAGCAGAATGGTAATACCGGTAATTCCTCCTTCCATGAGCTGATTGGGAATAATGAAATAAAGTAGTCCGAAAGCGTATACGGCAGTTCCCAGCATGATCGGAGCGACCGTCTTGATAATCGAAGTCAGTTTAACAGTGTTCATGGATTCCTCCGTTATGCCGTTTATTACGGCAGTTTTTCTTCCTTTACGGGAAAGTATACCTATTATCAGGGGATGAGATAATCAAAAAAGATTTGTCTTCAAAACGTCTTTACGATAACATAGGGGCAAACGAAAAGGCAATACGCGGCAGACCGAAAGGAGCGCCTTCAGGAAATGGAGAAAAGTCTCGCCGAAATACAGCGGGAAGTGGACGCTTATATAGCACAGTTCAAAGAGGGTTATTTCAGTCCGCTTTCTATGCTTGCGCGCATGTCCGAGGAAGTGGGAGAGCTGGCGCGGGAAGTCAATCATTCCTTCGGGGAGAAGCCCAAAAAGGCGGATGAGCCGGAAAATTCCATCGAACTGGAACTGGGCGATATTCTGTTTATCACCGTCTGCTTTGCCAATTCGCTCGGCATCGATTTGACGGAAGCCATGAACAAGGTCATGCATAAATTTAATACCCGGGACGCGGACCGCTGGACGAAAAAAAACACCGATTAGGCCCAGACGCATATGATGAAACATATGACGGGGGGTGGTACGCATGAGTCCCGGTGATTATGTTAAAGAAGCGTACCGCTGTATTTTGCGAAGCGATTTCGAAGAAGCGATAGTGTGCTTCGAAGCTGCGATTGCGGCCAATCCGAACGATCCGGAGGTCAGATATCGCTGCTCAATCACTTACGCACGCAGCGGGAAGCTGGAAAAGGCGGCCGAACATGCCAGAGCCGCAGTGAAGTTAGACGGCGCCAAGCCGGATTACCGTCTGCATTTGCAGCACCTGCAAGCTATGCTGCATGTACAGGTAGCCAAGCGGTTGCTTGAGGAGGCTGTCGGCTCCATGAGCAATCCCTACCGGCCGGTCACATTGCTGAAGGAAGCTGTGAAGCTTGACCCGCTTTATGGGGATGCTTATGTATGGCTGGCTATTGCCTACAGTAGAGTGAACGATCCTTTGGCGGCGATCGCGGCCATGAAAGAAGTCATTTTGCTTCATCCGGACGATGAAGGCTTGAAGGAATTGATGAAGGATCTTCAGATATCGCTGCAGAAGTACGTGCAGTAATCATTATGTAAGAAAGCGGGGGCCATATCTAATATGAAAAATAAAATCAGAGTCGTAGTTTCAGGAGCCGGCGGCCGGATGGGCAGGGAAGTCGTTAAGCTGGTTCTGCAGGATGAAGAGCTGACGCTTGCCGCCGCAGTGGACCATTCGCTGCATGATATCGATGCAGGCCTGCTGGTTGGGCTCCCGGAAGCGGGAATATCGGTAACGAGGGATCTCGAAGCCGCGCTGTCTGCCGGCGCGGATGTGCTGGTCGATTTTACGATACCGCAGTCTGCTTATTCCAACACGGCTGCGGCGATCAAATATGGTGTGAGGCCGGTTATCGGTACGACCGGCTTTACGCCCGAGCAGATTGAAGAATTGGACAAGCAGTGCCAGGAACAGGGAATAGGCGGATTGATCGCCCCGAATTTCTCAATTGGAGCGATCCTGATGATGAAGTTTGCGGCGCAGGCGGCAAAATACTTTCCTAATTTGGAGATTATTGAGTATCATGGAGACCAGAAGCTGGATGCGCCCTCAGGCACAGCCATCAAGACGGCTGAGTTGATTGCCGAGGCTCGCGAGGAACTGCGGCAGGGCAACCCGCAGGAGGAGGAAACCATCGAAGGCGCTCGTGGCGGCTACTATAACGGTTTTCGGATCCACAGCGTGCGGCTCCCGGGTGTATTTGCGCAGCAGGAGGTTGTCTTCGGCAGCTTCGGCCAGACGCTGAAGATCCGCCACGATTCCTATGAGCGTGCGGGGTATATGCCCGGGGTCAAGCTGGGGATCGAAAAAGTCATGGGATATACCGGAATAATATACGGGTTTGATCACTTTATCGAATAAACGGGGGAGAAACCGATGAAGATTGCATTTATTGCGCATGACCGGAAGAAAGATGAAATGGTTAATTTTGTAACCGCTTATGAGCATGTGTTTCAGGGGCATGAAATGTACTCGACCGGCACGACCGGGCAGCGTATTATGGAAGCGACCAGCTTAAACATTCACCGCTTCATGTCGGGCCCTCTCGGGGGCGACCAGCAGATCGGCGCTCTTGTTGCGCAGGACGAGCTGGATTTGATTATTTTTCTGCGCGATCCGCTGATGGCTCAGCCGCATGAACCGGATATTTCGGCTCTGCTGCGGTTATGTGACGTGTACGGGATTCCGGTGGCGACCAATATCGCGACTGCGGAAATTCTGGTCAAGGCGATCGACCGCGGCGATTTCGCCTGGCGGGACCTGGTGCATAAGTACAAGCCTGGTATTGAAGAATGAAGCTCGATATTCTCGTATTCGGCGCCCACGCCGACGATGCGGAGATCGGTATGGCCGGAACGATTGCCAAGCAAACGGCGGCCGGCTTTAAGGTCGGGCTTTGCGATCTGACCGCAGCGGAAATGTCTTCCAACGGTACGGTGGAGAGCCGCAAAGAGGAAGCCGCCCGGGCTGCAGGCGTGCTCGGCGCTTCATCGCGCACCAATTTGGGGCTGCCCGACCGGGGACTGCGCCTGACGGGGGATCAGCTTGAGGCGGTAACGGCGGAGATCCGCCGCTGCTCGCCGGATATCGTGTTCGCTCCCTATTGGGAAGACCGCCATCCCGACCATGTGGCCTGCAGCAGGCTCGTGGAGGAGGCGGTTTTTAATGCGAAGCTTCGCCGGTATATGCCGTCGCTGAAGGCGGTGAAGGCGCCGCAGCTTTACTTTTACTTCATCAACGATTTGGGGCGTACGGATCTTGTAGTTGATGTAACCGATAAATACGGACTCAAGGAATCCGCCTTGTCCTGCTATATTTCCCAATTTCAGAAGCTGCCGGGAGAAGATATCGTGGCGACACCGCTGAACGATGGCTATATCGAGCGGGTCCGTTCCAGAGATATGCTGGTAGGACAGCGCAGAGGATTTTCTTATGCCGAGGGCTTTGCTTCAAAAGTTCCGTATGCCGTTGATTTATTCAAGGGATAAGATGGAAACGAGGCGGGCGTCCGCACAAGCGGATGCACACGCACCAATCAGCAAATAAATAAAGGAGACGGACATATGGACCGGTTGTTGAAAATAGGCATTACCTGTTATCCGTCTCTCGGCGGTTCCGGCGTAGTGGCCACTGAACTGGGGAAGCTGCTGGCTGAAAAGGGCCATGAGGTTCATTTTATTACTCACAGCGTTCCGTTCCGTCTGGGGACGTTTCAGAAAAATATATTCTATCACGAGGTCGAAGTTAACGACTACTACGTGTTCAGGTATCCGCCCTATGATCTTGCCCTGGCGACAAAGATGGCCCAGGTAGCCAAGATGGAGAAGCTGGATCTGCTTCATGTCCACTATGCGGTTCCGCATGCCGTCTGCGCCTTTTTGGCCAAGCAAATGGTGGGCGGGCATGTCAAAGTGGTGACGACGCTTCACGGGACAGATATAACGGTGCTGGGCCAGGACGAATCGCTGAAGGATCTGATCCGGCTTGGCATCAATGAAAGCGACGCGGTAACGGCGGTGTCGCAGGATCTTATCAATGAGACGCGCCGGGTGCTTGATATTACGGACGAGATCGATCTGACCTACAATTTTGTAGACAAGCGGGTATATTATCCGAGAGATGTTTCTGATCTAAGAGGGGATTTTGCGTCTCCAAATGAAAAAATTTTGATGCATATTTCCAATTTCAGGCCGGTCAAGCGTGTTGGAGATGTGGTGGATATTTTTGCCAGAGTCGCCAAGGAAGTTCCGGCTCGTCTTCTGCTTGTCGGAGAGGGGCCTGAGCTTCCGAAGATTCAGGCTAAGATCGCGGAAATGGGAATAGAGGACAAGGTGCGGTTTCTTGGCAAGCAGGATGAAATCGCCCAGGTGATTTCGCTTGCGGATGTGCTGCTGCTTCCTTCGGAGAAAGAGAGCTTCGGGCTTGTAGCCCTGGAAGCGATGGCCTGCGGCGTGCCGACGGTCGGATCGCAGGCGGGGGGAATACCCGAATTGGTGCTGCATGGCGAGACCGGATTTCTGGGGCCGATCGGCGATACGGCAACCATGGCGGAGTACGCTGTCCGGCTGCTGTCGGACGAGGCTCTTGCACAGAGGTTCCGCAAAGCATGCCTGGAGCGTGCGAGAGAGGATTTCTGTAAGGATGCCATTACCGATCAATACGAAAGTATCTATTACCGTGTACTGGACCGCAGGGTGACGAAAGCGGTCCGATAAGAATGGAGCCGTGTCATTATGAATTGGAAAATGGCCGATCCTCTGATGGCCGAAGCTGCCGGGCGAATCATTATTCGCCTGACCGATGCCGGGCATGAAGCCTACTGGGTAGGCGGCTGTATCCGGGACGAGCTGCTGGGGCGCCCCGTTCACGATATGGATATCACCACCTCAGCCAAGCCGGAGTCGGTCATGTCGCTCTTTCCAAGATGCGTGCCCACAGGCCTGCAGCATGGAACGGTTACAGTGCTGGAGGACGATTTACCGTTTGAAGTGACTACATACCGAACCGAGAGCGGCTATGCCGATCACCGGCGACCTGAGACGGTTACTTTTGTTATGGAGGTCAAGGAGGATCTTCGCCGCCGGGACTTTACGATCAATGCGATCTGTCTCGGTCTTGACGGAAGATTGATCGATCCGTTCGGAGGGGCGGAGGATCTGCGCCGCCGGCTGATCCGCTGCGTAGGCAAGGCGGAAGACCGCTTTGACGAGGACGCGCTCCGCATGCTCCGCTGCATCCGCTTCGCGTCCACTCTGGGCTTCGGCGTCGCGAAGAACACCTGGCGCGGTCTGCTGCGCCGCCGGGACGGGCTGGCGCATATCGCCGTGGAGCGCGTCTATGCTGAGCTGACGCGCATCGTGGAAGGCCCCCGGCCGCTGACGGGCCTTGCGATGCTGGCGCGCAGCGGGCTGCTCGCGCGCGGCAAGGCCCCGTTCCCCTGGACCGGAGAAGACCTGGCGGCCGCGGCGACAGGTCTTACCGGCATCGGGGAACTGGGGAGCGCCCTCCTGCGGTGGGCGCTGCTGCTCCATGCCCTGGGGGCGACGGCCGATGCGGCCGACGGCTTGATGCGGGCATGGACGTTCCCGGGGGCGACGCGGCGCGGCGTCGCCCAGGTGCTGCGGGTCCGCGAGGCGTGGACCGCAGCGGCGGCGGAGGCGGGGCCGGGAGATGGCCCCGCGGACTTCCGGCGGCGGTTCCTCGCCGCCGTGTTGGCCTTCGGCGCGGAAGCCGCCGAAGGGTGGCTGGCGCTGCTGGCCGCCATGCCGGGCGGCGGCCCGGGCGCCGGGCTTGTTCCGTCCGCCCGGCGGTGGCTGGACGAGATGCCTGTGCGCGGGCTGGCCGATCTGGCGGTGACGGGCGGGGATTTAGCGTCCGCCCTGGACCGCCGTCCGGGGCCTTGGCTGGGTGAGCTGCTTCAGGCTTTGCTGTTGGCGGCTGCGTCCGGCGTCTTGCCTAATGACAGGACTGCTCTGATTAACGAAGCGAAAAGGATGAATCACCATGAGCAATGATAAAATAACGGCCGCAACTGCCGGAGCGGACGTACTTAGAGATACGAACTGGGCCGGAAGACTGCGTCGTTTGGATACGGTGGTGTCTACCCAGGAGGAGGCCAAGCTGCTCGCGGAGAAGGGCGTTCCCGAAGGGACCGCCGTCATGGCCGAGGAGCAGACTGGCGGACGGGGAACAAGGGGCCGGAGATGGCATTCTCCAAAAGGCAAGGGGATCTGGATGAGCGTTGTTTTGCGTCCGGCCATTCCGTTGCAGTCGACGCCCCAGTTGACGCTTCTGGCAGGCGTCGCGGTCTGCTCCGCCATCCGTAAGTTAACCGGTGTGGAAGCGGGCATCAAATGGCCGAACGATCTTCTGGCCCGCGGCAGGAAGCTGTGCGGCATTTTGCTGGAATCGAACGTCGGACCGGGAGGTCTGCAGTATGCTATCGCCGGGATTGGCATCAGCGCCAATTTGTCGGAGGAAGATTATCCGGCTGAGCTTCGCAATAATGCGACATCGCTGCTGATTGAGGGCGGCATGCCGGTTGACCGCGAGCAATTAGCCGCAGAGGTGCTTAGGGAACTGGATTACCACTATAAGCTGTACATGGATCAAGGCCTGAAACCGATCGCAAGGTTGTGGGAGGAGCAGTCGGTTACCCTTGGCAGAAGGATTGGGCTCAAGACGCCCCAGGGCTGGCTAGAAGGGACGGCCGTAGGCCTCGGCGAAGACGGCGGTCTGCTGCTTCGCGCGGATAACGGATCGGTGACGAGTGTCTGCTCCGGCGAGATCACGCTGATTTAAAATACCATACCTTGTCACATTTATATCGTGTAATTATCCAGCGGATTTGTTATACTGTTCGCAAGAGGCGGTATCTGCTGAAACAGAACTGCACTCTTGGCGTAGTAAAGCTGCTTTTGTTTATACCTTCATAACTGTATGGAACGGTTACGTTGGATTCTGCTCTGAGCCGCAAGGACCGAGACAGAAGGGACGATCGCGAGTGACTCTTTTTTGCCCTTCGGACCTTTTTAGCGGATACGCTAAAAGGTTTTTTTGTTTGCGCTGAAGTAAGCGCGGTGACTCGCAAAAGGGGAAAAGGGAATGGCTGACAAACAAGCACTGAACATTGTGAAAATGAAAAAAATGAAGGCGGAAGGCGTGCCGCTGAGCATGCTGACCGCATATGACTATCCTTCGGCCGCCTTGGCCGAAGAGGCCGGCGTCGATATGATCCTGGTCGGCGACTCGCTCGGCAATGTTGTTCTTGGATACAACTCGACTCTGCCTGTCACCATCGACGATATGGTGTACCATACGCGGGCGGTCGCCAGGGGAGCGGAGCATACGTTCATTGTGGCGGATATGCCGTTCATGACGTATCACGGCGGCATCGACGAGACCCTGAAGAATGTGCGCCGGCTAATGCAGGAGGGACATGCCCATGCAGTTAAGATGGAGGGCGGGCTTGAAATATGCGCAGCCGTATCTTCCATCGTCTCCGCGGGAGTGCCTGTGCTGGGCCACATCGGGCTTACACCGCAGTCGGTAAACACCATTGGCGGATACCGGGTGCAGGGCAAGGATCCCCAGGATGCGCAGCGGCTTATGGAAGAAGCCAAGGCGCTTGAGAAGGCGGGCGCCTTTGGCATCGTGCTGGAACTGGTGACCGAGGAAGTGGCTGAAGCGATCACTAAGGAGCTTGCCATTCCGACGATTGGAATCGGAGCGGGACGCTATTGCGACGGACAGGTGCTCGTATTTCACGATGTGCTGCGGTATGCTTCGCCTTACAGGGAGAAGCGGTTTGTTAAGGCGTATGCCGACGTCGGGGGTATTATCCGCGACGCGCTCGGACAATATGTACAGGAAGTCAAACAGCGCGCTTTTCCGGAACAGCGCCATGCGTTCGGTGCGGATGAGAGTGTGCTGGAATCATTATACGGTGCGGCCGGAAAAGGAGCGAGATCATAATGAGAGTCGTTAGAACGGTAGAGCAGCTTCGGGAAGCAATCGGGTTTATGCGGCGTACCGGACAGGGGCCTGTCGGGCTGGTTCCGACGATGGGTTATCTGCATGATGGCCATGCAAGCCTGCTGCGGCGGGCGGGAGAAATGTGCGGTACTGTCGTCATGAGTATTTTTGTCAATCCGATTCAATTCGGACCGAACGAGGATTATGAAGCCTATCCGCGCGACGAACAGCGGGATTTGGAACTTGCGGAACGCGAGGGTGCCGATATCGTGTTTATTCCGACGGTAGAGGTGATGTATCCCCGCCCAATCCGCAGTAAAATCACGGTGTCCTCGCTTACGACGAGATTATGCGGCGCCTCGCGTCCGGGCCATTTTGACGGAGTGACGACGGTAGTCGCCAAGCTGTTTAATCTGGTCCAGCCTGAATATGCTTTTTTCGGACTGAAAGACGCGCAGCAGGTGGCAGTGCTTCGGCAAATGGTGGATGACCTGAACATGAATGTGGAGATCATCCCCTGCCCTATCGTACGTGAAGGCGACGGGCTAGCCCTCAGCTCCCGCAACGTCTATTTATCGGCCGAAGAGCGCCGTCAGGCGCTGGTGCTGTCCCGCTCGCTTCAGGAGGCCCGCAAAGCGTTAGAGGAAGGACGGGCGGCCACGACCGATGAAGTCCGGGAGCTGCTGACATCCGTCATTTCCGGCTCGCCGCTTGCTGACATTGATTACGCGGAAGTCTTGACATTTCCGGAGCTTGAGCCGCTTGAAGGTAACTTCCCGCTTACGAGAGCCGAAGGGGAGATCATAATGGCGCTGGCCGTCCGGTTCGGCCGTACGCGCCTGATCGACAATGTCATCTTTACGCCGAAGGAGGTCGCAGCGCTTGTATAGACATATGATGAAATCAAAAATCCACCGGGCGACGGTCACCGAAGCCAACCTGAATTATGTCGGCAGCATCACCATTGACGAGGATCTGATGGAAGCCGCAGACCTGCTGGAGAACGAGAAGGTGCAGATTGTGGACAACAACAACGGTTCGCGTCTGGAAACCTACGTCATACCGGGTCCGCGGGGCAGCGGCGTCATTTGTCTGAACGGTGCGGCGGCGCGGCTTGTTCAGCCCGGCGATACGGTCATAATTATTTCCTATGCGATGCTGTCCCGGGAAGAGCTTGAAGAGCATAAGCCCACGGTGGTGTTTGTGGACGAGAACAACCGTCCCGTTAAGCTTGACAATAAGGAGCTTCACGCGACGATTGCCTGATTTGGGTATCGGTCCCTGGAACCATGTAATGACTGCCACGCATGAAAGGCCGGCTCCGGGCGAACAATGAAGTCAGGCAAGCTGCACTGATCTCATTTTCGCAAGGAGGGATGGCTCCTATGTTTCAACAGATGTTTGCCGAAATGAACGAAATGCTCTCCGATATTGCCAGACAGCTGCCGGAGGCTCAGGGAGTAAGGCGGCATGAGCTTTTAAGCAAATACCGTATGCTTCGCAAGATGAGCGACGAAGCGCTGGATGAATGGCTCGCTTTTGCGGAAGCGCTCAGTCTGTTTCGCCAGAAAGTGGAGCTTACTGAGGTGCCGGAGCCGGAGACGCCGCTTAGCGGGGAAGACTCCGGAATTGAGATGGAGAATTTTGCGCGCGGTCAAGGGTATTACAAGCTGTTGATGTTTCCGAAATGCATCGAGCAGTTCAGCGTCGTCATTTCCCGGTATCCCAATAATCTGGCCGCACGTCTGTATCTGGCCATGTCCCATCTTCATCAGGGCGAAGCGCCCGCGGCGCGGGTTCACTTGGAACATATGCTGCCCCTGGTTCAGAGCCGCAAGCTGAAGGCGCATTTGTATAACGCTGTTGGCTGCATTGCGGCGTCGGGCCGCCGGTTCGATGAAGCGAAGGAACTGTTCGGGCTGGCGCTGAAATACGATCCGGCACTGCCTGAGCCAGACGCCAATCTGGAGGTCTGCAGGCGCGGCAGAGGCGAGCTTCAGTTCGGATTTCAGCTGGTTTCGCTATTATAATCGGGCGTTTAATTTGGTGCGATGCAGCTGCTGCTTTCCGGCGGTGTGCATCGCCTTTTTTCGCAACTTCTGTTATGCTGATTAAGAGTCTCGAATGAAAGGGTTTAGAATACATCATGAAATTTGCCGTGCTTGATTTTGAAACGACGGGAACCCAGTCCGTAGGTGAAATTATCCAGGTCGGACTTGCCATTATAGAAGAAGACCGGTCCATTTCGCGTGTGTACGGCTCCTACGTCAAGCCCGGAGGACCGATACCCCCTTTTATTACCGGCTTAACCGGCATTAAAGACAGCGATGTGCAGGACGCGCCCGAACTCGAAGAGATGATGATGGAACTGGTGCCTCTTCTGGATGATGTCGTGCTTGTTGGGCATAACGTCGCTTTCGATTTTCATTTTCTTCAGAGCGCTCTGGACCGGTGCGGTTATTTGCCGTTTCAGGGCCGTATTCTCGATACGATCGATTTTGTAAAAATCTGCTTTCCATCGCTCACCTCCTATCAGCTTGGAACCATCAGCTCCCATTTCGGACTTCTGCATGAACGTCCGCATCAGGCGGACAGCGATGCGCTGGCAACAGCGCACGTACTGCTGAAATGTCTGGATGAGCTCTACAGCCTTCCTCTGCTTACGGTGCAGCGGCTGACCGAGCTGTTTTCCGGTGAAGACAGCGATCTGAGCTGGTTTTTTGAGGGCTTGCTGAGCGAGCGCGAGCTGGAAACCTTCCAGCCCGAAGGTGATCTTAAGTTTTACCGCCAGCTTGCGTTAGCCGTGGGCGATTGGACGGAGCTGGCTCCTCCGCGCGAGGACGGCGACAATCCGGTGGAGCATATGTCGTTTGAGGCTTACTTGAACGAGATTACCGAGCGGCTGCGGAGCATCCTGCCCCAGTACGAAAGCCGGCAGGCTCAGGAAATTATGTTCGGCGAAGTGATCAAGGCGCTGGAAGAAGAGAGGCATCTGCTGATCGAGGCTGGAACAGGAACCGGCAAGTCGCTAGGCTATTTGCTTCCAGCTATTTACCAGAGCGTCCGCACGGGGCAAAAGGTAATGGTCAGCACTCATACGATCAATCTTCAAGATCAGCTCCGTGAGCGCGATGTTCCACTCTTGACCGCAGCCGTTCCTTTTCCGTTCAAGGCTGCTGTCTTCAAGGGTAGGGGACACTATTTGTGTCTGCGCAAGTTTGAACATAAAATAAATAAAAAGGATTACGCATCCCCGAGAGAGGATACTCTAACATCGGCGCAAATGATTGTGTGGCTCACGCAGACCGAATCGGGCGACGACGAAGAGCTGAATTTAAGCGGCCGGGGCGGCGATTTCTGGGAAACGGTGGCGAGCGACACGGACTCCTGCCTGGGACGGTCTTGCCCATGGTTCCGCAAATGCTATTACCATCGCGCCAAGCATGAGGCGGGCAACGCCGACGTGGTCATTACGAACCACTCGAAGCTGTTTGCCGACATGAAAGCGGGCCATCAGCTGCTTCCTGCCTATGAGTACCTTGTGATTGACGAGGCGCATCAATTGGAGGAAGTGGCCGGCAAGCACCTGGGCATGCATATGAAGCATTTTACCGTCTCGCATACGCTGAACCGCTTGTACAAAGACAGCCGCACCGGCCAACTGCCTGCTCTCCGGCAGATCCTCCAAAGCTCGGGCAGTGAGCAGGCCACCGAGTGGAGCGGGATCATCGACCGGCTGTACCCCGACCTCCTTACCGTAAAAGAGGCGTGGGATCTGCTCAGCGATAGGCTGTATGCACTGATACCCGAACGGTCCGACTCAGCGGCGGGAGAAGCGGGACAATTGGTGCATCGTCTTCTACCCGCCAAGAAGCCCAAAGGCTGGGAAGAGCTTGTTTCACTGGAAAGTACACTAAACTTGTCTTTAAGTGATATTATCCGCAAAGGCGATAAAATGCTTTCCGAAATGCGTGACCAGGAAGGCCAGTCCTCGGCCGACAGCCTTGTAACCGATGTTGGCGGGCTATTCAAGGATTTGGCTGATATCCGCGAGCAGGTACGTTTTTTTATGGGCATGAATGACGAAAATGTTGTATATTGGCTGGAGGCAAATGGAAATTACCGCAGCAAATCACTGCAGCTGTATGCCGTGCCCGTCGATGTCAGCGCGCAGCTCAAGGAGCTTTTCTTTGATAAGAAAAAAAGCGCCGTCCTGACGTCGGCAACCTTGTCCGTCGATAAATCGTTCCAGTATATGATCGACAATCTGGGTTTAAACGAAGCCCAGGAGGAAGGAAAGCTATCGACCGTACTGCTTCCTTCTCCCTTTAGGTACCGGGATCAGGCGCTGCTGGTCATTCCGCGGGATTTTCCAAGTGTGAAGGGAACCGTCGGCGACGCCCGGTTTGTCGATACGCTCGTTCATTCCCTGGCTGAAGCCGCAGTGACGACTCGCGGGCGCATGCTTGTGCTGTTCACGTCGTATAAGATGCTCCGGCAGGTATACGACCCTCTGAAGGAGGCACTCGCCTCCGAGGATATAGCGGTGCTGGGACAAGGCGTTGAAGGAGGCAGCCGAAGCAAGCTGCTCCGCCGGTTCCAGGAGAATTCCTCTTCTGTCCTGCTGGGAACGAGCAGCTTCTGGGAAGGAGTCGATATTCCCGGCGACGCACTAACATGTCTGGCAATCGTCAGACTGCCTTTTCAGCCGCCTAATCATCCGCTCGCGGAAGCGAAGGCCGAACTGCTGCAGGCACAGAAGAAGAACCCCTTCATGAAACTGTCCGTGCCTCAGGCCGTCATCCGTTTCAAGCAGGGCTTCGGCCGCCTTGTACGGACCGCACAGGATCGTGGCATTGTTATTGTTTATGATACCAGAGTAATCGAATCTTATTACGGAAAGTATTTCCTGTATTCCTTACCGGGACCTAAAATGGAGCATATGGCGACGGAACAAATGGTCCCCCGCATCGCCGAATGGCTGAAGCAAGACGGCGTATCCTAAGCGGGATGCTCGATTGGCCATTGTACAACATAGGCCAATCATTGTCTTTGCTTTTAAGGTATTCGATCGGCCATTGTACAACATAGGCCGATCTGCCGATTTTAATCTTTATGCGGGTTATACTGTAAGTAGATTCCGCCAATTGTCAAGCGTGTCCCGTCAGGGACGAAAAGCGATCCTTCATCCGCCTGATCAAGGTCCAAGCCCAACTTTCGCTAACGCCAATTTGCCGTTAGCGGGTGTCCAGAGGGCGGCAGCCCTTGGGGCCCTCCCTTTTAGGGAGGGTTTGGGAGGGTCCTATTAAAATGTAGGAGGAGAACTCATGAAATCGGACAAAATATCTGAAGCCGTCGTGCGCAGATTGCCTGTGTATCTGCGTTTTTTGAACGACCTGCAAAAACGCGAAATCGCCACTGTTTCTTCTCAAGAACTCGGACAGCGACTGGATTTAAATCCTGCGCAAATCCGCAAGGATTTGGCCTATTTTGGCGACTTTGGCAGGAAGGGCATTGGTTATGACGTACCTTACCTGATCGAAAAAATCCGTCACATCCTGAAGCTGGACCAGCAGATTAATGTTGTTCTGGTAGGAGCCGGGAATCTGGGTCAGGCGCTGTCCAATTACAATATTTATCTAAAAGACACAATGAAAATTACGGCCGTCTTTGATTCCTACCCGCCGAAGATCGGGACCAAGATCAATACGTTGACCGTTCAGCCTATGGAAGAGCTTGCAAGCACCGTACGTGAGCAGGGCATTCGCATAGGCATTATTACTGTGCCCGAGCAGGAGGCGCAAAAAGTAGCGGATATTCTCATTGGAGCAGGCATTGAAGCCATTCTGAATTTCGCTCCGGTTATTCTGAAGACACCGCCCGAGATTCGCGTGCATGCGGCGGACTTTACGACCGACCTGCAAAGTTTGGCTTACTATCTGCATGAAGGAAAGGACGAAGAAGAGCATGGGTACTAAATGGATGATCCGAAACGGAAAATTTGCCGTGCCTGGCGCGGATAAGCCTGTTCTTGAAGGATATATGGTAATTGATAACGATTTGATTACGTACATAGGGGAAGAACCGCCCGTTCTTGAAGAAGACGTGCCTGTCTTTGAAGGCAACCGCCTGCTGTTCCTACCGGGGCTTGTCAATACGCATGGGCACGCGGCGATGTCGCTGCTGCGCGGTTATGGAGACGATCTGGCCCTTCAAGTATGGCTTCAGGAAAAAATGTGGCCAATGGAAGGGAAATTCACCGGAGACGATGTCTACTGGGGAACCGCACTCTCGGTGCTGGAAATGCTAAAGGGCGGAACAACGACGTTTCTCGATATGTATGATCATATGGACCGGGTGGCTGAGGTAGCGGAAGCATCCGGAATACGCGCAGTCCTGATGCGCGGCGTCATCGGGCTGTGCCCGGCTGAGGTGCAGAATCAGAAGCTTGCGGAAGCGGTTGCTTTTGCAAAAAAATGGCATAACGCGGCGAGCGGGCGGATTACCGCCATGATATCGCCTCATTCGCCGTATACTTGTCCTCCGGATTATATCGAGAAATTCGTTCAGGCGGCGCATGACCTTGACCTGCCTATTCATACGCATATGTCGGAAACACGGCGGGAAGTGGAACAAAATGAAGCGGATTATGGCCTTCGGCCCGTTGCCCATCTGGAGAAGCTCGGGATGTTCACCCGGCCGTCGCTTGTGGCGCACGCCGTCCATCTGAACGATGAGGAAATCGAAATTCTTGCGCGTAATCAGGTTGGCGTCTCGCATAATCCGGGCAGCAATCTGAAGCTGGCAAGCGGCGTGGCGCGCGTTCCCGAACTGCTGAAGGCCGGTGTTACGGTATCGCTCGGAACGGATGGCGCGGCAAGCAACAACAACCTGGATATGTTCGAGGAAATGCGCCTGGCCGCACTGATTCATAAAGGAGTGTCCGGTGATCCGACGGCGGTTCCCGCAGGCGAGGCCCTCCGTATAGCTACGGAGTATGGCGCAAAGTCTGTATTCCTTAATCAAGTGGGCAGGCTCGCCCCGGGAATGAAAGCCGATTTTATCGCCATCGATATCGACCAGCCCCATCTGCTGCCGCATACGGACCTGATATCTCATACGGTATACTCGGCTAGCGCGAAGGACGTAGAGCATGTATGGGTCGATGGCAAGCAGATCATTAAGCACGGGGAATGCCTGACCTTGGACGAAGAGGCGATCCGCCGCAAGGCGCAGGAAGCATTCGAGGGACTGCTGAATCGGTAAATTTATAGAGCTTTCGCTGACAGCCTGTACGACTACTGGAACAAAGGAAACAAGAGCCTCGTCACTTTGGGACGGCGTTATTGTTTCTTCCTAGAAGGAGAGCTGCACGTTGAGAAAAAGGAGAAAATGGATTTTATACGGGGTGTTTCTGGCCCTGCTCCTTCTGTTCGGATTGTATCAATTTTTTGCCTACGTGCTGAAGGACCAATGGAGCGAGCGCAGTGCAGCCGAAGCTGCGGCGATTAGCGGGGCGGGCCTAACCGAGATCGAGAAAGCGCAGAAATCGGTATGGGACGAGAACTCCATTTATTGGGTGATTACCGGCAAAAACAAGGCCGGCTCCGATGTGATGGTGTGGGTGCGTTTTACTGTTGACGGCAAGCCGGCTCAAGGAGAGAACGCCGTGCATACGCAAGAACTGTCTCAGGGAGTCTCCGAGGAAAAAATGCGGCAGATTATCGCAGCCCAGGTTCCTGGTATCAAGATCGAACGTTTGCTTCCCGGAGCGTATAACGGCGAGTACGCCTGGCAGCTTTTTTATAAAGACGGGGACCGCTATTATTACCGGTTCTACCGCTTCTCGGACGGTGAGCAGATCGGCGACGGCTACAGCCTTCCGAACCGTTAACGAGGTGTAATACGAAGAACCAGCCACAACCTTGAGAGAGTGGCTGGTTCTTTTTTTATATGATAGGGAGAAATTAGAAGGTAAAATTTTAAATATTATTCACATTTGATTCGTTCTAGTATATACACCTATGATATACTACTAGTTGTATCGAGGCATGACAAAAAACATGCCGGTCTCGGATGGAACTAGGCACGCTACTTGGAAAGCAATAAAGTTTGACATCATTAGAGAGGAGGACGTTGTTTGAAACTTCGTCTAATGCCTGTATTGTTGACTGCACTGCTGTCTGCTGCGCTTCTGTTCGGCGGGTGGTTTTTGTACCGTGAGTTTGCCGTTCAAGAACCGCTTGAACAGATGGTTAGCAGTTATGAGGGTGTTAAGCAGTCCCATATTTCTATTAACCGCAATGAAGTAACTTTGAAACTCGATTTGCAGCCGGGCACGAAGCTTCGTGAACTGGTTCAATATATAAACTCTGAAGGCAAGTCCATAATCGGAGACCGGACCGTCAAGCTTGATGTGGAGGAGCATTCGAGCCAGGAGCTGGACGATTATTGGGATCAAGCGCTGTTTTCTGTAGCTGAGGCGATGGAGAGCCGCAAATATACGGTTATTCCGGAGACGCTGAAAGAGCTGTCCGCCCAGTATAAGAATGTTGCCGTTACAACGGAAATAGACGACAAGAATGTGTATGTGAGTTTGTCGGACGGCAAAAAGAGCAAATTTATTATTTTGCCGCGCGAGCCTGAAACGATGGGGGTATGGAACAATGCCTAAATGGAGCAAAGAAGTATTGATCGGATTTGTGCCGGTGCTGCTGATTTTTCTGGCTTTTCTGGGTATTAATATCGTGCCTGTTATCGTCGCGGCCGCCATGGTCGGCGCCCTGCTGGTTATCACCCATATGCGCGGCGGCATCGCCGTTAACGCGGGTGCGGAGAAGAAGCGTAAAAAGAACGGTCCGGCCAAACTGACGTTTGAAGAAATCGGCGGCCAGGATAGCGCAAAGCAAGAACTGCGCGAGGCGCTCGATTTTCTTATCCGGCATGAAGAAATCAGCAAGTTCGGGATTCGTCCGCTCAAAGGGATTCTTCTTACCGGTCCTCCCGGGACAGGCAAGACGCTGATGGCGAAGGCTGCGGCCCATTACACGAACTCGGTATTCGTGGCGGCCTCCGGCAGTGAGTTTGTAGAAATGTATGTCGGCGTCGGCGCCGGACGCATCCGCGATTTGTTCAAGGACGCCCGCACCCGTGCCGTTAAGGAGAACCGGGAGAGTGCCATTATTTTCATCGACGAAATCGACGTGATCGGCGGCAAGCGCGAAGGCGGGCAGCAGCGGGAGTACGATCAGACCCTGAACCAGCTGCTTACCGAGATGGACGGCATTTATAACTCGGAAACTCCGCGCATTCTGTTGATCGCCGCTACGAATCGTAAGGAAATGCTTGATCCGGCACTTCTGCGTCCCGGGCGCTTTGACCGTCATATTCAAGTCGATATGCCCGACAAAAAAGGCCGCAAGTCGATACTTGAGCTGCACGCCAAGAACAAGCCGCTTCACCCCGATGTCAATTTGGATAAAATTGCGGAGGAAGCTTACGGCTTCTCCGGAGCCCAGCTCGAAAGCGTGATGAACGAAGCCGCCATCTATATGATGCGCGATAATTTGACCCAAGTTGAGGAACGCCATTTGGCAATGGCGATAGACAAGGTCATGATGGGCGAGAAGACGGACCGCGAGACGAACCAGGAAGAGAAGAAGCGGGTAGCGATTCATGAGCTGGGACATGCCATTATGGCCGAGCTTCTGCGTCCGGGCAGCGTTAGTCAGGTAACCCTCACTCCGCGCGGTCAGGCGCTCGGCTATGTGCGGCATAACCCGCAGCAGGAGCAGTATCTGTATACGAAAGACTATCTTGAGGAGCAGATTATGATTGCGCTCGGCGGAGCGGCTGCCGAAGAAATGTATTACGGCGGACGGAGCACAGGCTCCCGAGGCGACTTCGATCAGGCCCTCGGTATTGTGGAAATGATGATGAAATCCGGTCTTACTTCCCTTGGAATCGCCAAGCTGGAAATGGTAACAACGGAAGAACTGATGAAAGAGAATAGTAAAATTTTGGACGAACTGATGGAGCGAACCCGTTCGCTTTTGGAAAATAAACGAAATGTTTTCGATTATTCCCTGGATATCCTGATGAAGGAAGAAGCGCTTTCCGGAGAACAATTTCGTTGTCAATTTCGTGACAGTGTCCTTTTACCGGCATAATTATTGATGCCGGTTATTTTTTTTTACTTTTAATGCATGCTAAGATATTATTAAATGTCGGAGTATGCTGTTTTTTTCGACAGAAAAAAAGGTGCTACAAAAATGTAGAGATACCTAAAAGGATGGAGGCTTTTTATGAATTTTAAGAAAATCGGTGTCATCGGCGGAGGCACGATGGGACAAGGGATTGCCGAAATGTTGGCAGCCAAGGGTCTGGACGTCCTGCTGGTAGAGAAAACGCCGGAAAAATTGGACTACTCTTACAGCATGATCGAGACAAGTCTCGATAAACAACTGGAGAAATGGGCAATCACACAGGCGGAGAAGAAGCTTATCCTCGGCCGCATCCAAAAAGTGACACATTTCGCGGAACTAAGTGCCTGCGATATGGTCATCGAAACCATAATTGAGGATCTGGAAGAGAAGAAGAAAGTATTTAATCAGCTCGACCAGGTATGTCCGAACAATATTATTCTTGCCAGCAACACGTCCACGCTCAGCTTAACGGAGCTTGCAAGCTCCACGATGTACCCTGAACGTGTTATCGGCATGCACTTCATTTATCCAGTCGCCAAGGTGGACGTCGTAGAAATCGTACGCGGCCTTAAGACGTCTGATTCAACATTTGAGAATACCAAAGCTTTTGTCGACGATGTTGTTGAGAAGAAAGGCGTAATGATCTACGAATCCCCGGGATTTGTAACTTCACGCCTCATTTGTCTGTTCATTAATGAAGCTATGCATGTTCTGCAAGAAGGCGTCGCATCGCCGGAAGATATCGACGATGCTATGCGTATCGGCTACCAGTTCCAGTACGGCCCGCTTGAAATGGCTGACCGCTTCGGCTTGGATTCGGTACTTGCCGCTCTGGAGCGCATGTTCCGCGAGTATGGCGAACTGAAATACCGCCCGTCGACCATTCTGAAAAAGATGGTGCGCGCGGGACAACTAGGCATGAAATCGGGCGAAGGCTTCTTCAAGTATGACAAGGATGGTGACCGTGTATGAAAGTACTAGTAATTAACGCAGGTTCTTCTTCGTTGAAATATCAGCTTTATGACATGACAGATGAATCCGTGCTGGCCAAAGGCTTGGTTGAGCGCATTGGTATGGATTCCTCGATCCTGACGCACAAGCCGACAGGCAAACAGGAAGTTACCGAAGTAAGCGAAATTCTGGAACATACGACGGCAATACGTAAAGTATTGGCCAATCTGACCGACAAGGAACATGGCGTCATCGACTCCATTAAAGAGATCAATGCCGTCGGTCACCGCGTCGTTCACGGCGGCGAGACCTTTAAGGCATCGGCACTGGTAGACGGGGCGGCCAAATCGGAAATCCGCCGGCTGTTCGACCTTGCGCCGCTACATAATCCGGCGGCCGTTATGGGGATTACCGCTTCGGAAGTTAATATGCCGGGTGTTCCTCAGGTTGTCGTATTCGATACCGCCTTCCATCAAACGATGCCGGAAAAAGCTTATATGTACGCTATTCCGAGAGTGCTGTACAACAAGTATAAAGTCCGCCGCTATGGCGCGCATGGCACATCCCATGATTTTGTAAGCAAGGCTGCGGCCGAGTACCTCGGGCGTCCGCTGGAAGACCTCAAAATCATTACCTGCCATATCGGCAACGGCGCCAGCGTTACCGCCGTTCAAGGCGGAGTTTCGGTGGATACCTCGATGGGAATGACCCCGCTGGAAGGTCTCATGATGGGTACGCGCAGCGGCGACATCGACCCGGCGATCGTTCCTTATGTCATGAACAAGGAAGAGCTTACTTCCGGCGAAGCCAGCTCCATGCTCAACAAGCATAGCGGTCTGCTGGCCATTTCCGGAACGAGCAGCGACATGCGCGACATCATTGACGGCTATGAGAAGGGCGAACCGAATTCCACATTGGCCTTTGAAATGTACGAATACCGTCTTCGTAAATATATCGGTTCCTATGCGGCAGCGATGGACGGCGTTGACGTCATCGTCTTCACGGCCGGCGTAGGCGAGAATGCGTCATTGCTTCGCGAGAAGGTTCTGAGCAACCTGACCTTCCTCGGAATTGAGCTGGACAAAGAAGCGAACAAGGTCCGCTCCGGCGATCCTCGCCGCATTTCCGCCAGCGGCTCCAAGGTAGAAGTGCTTGTCGTTCCGACAAACGAAGAACTCGTTATCGCCCGCGATACGCTTCGCATCGTGCAAGAACAAGCGTAAAGAGTTACAATAGTAAATAGCAAGAGGAATCCACAGCCAAAGGCCCGTTAGCGGTCTTTGGCTGTCGGACCTTTTACCGTACTGCACTTCTATAGAGGAGAGATTGATGGCATGGCTAACAAAACGGTTATCCTGGGCGTGAAAGATCATGTCGGAGAAAGCGTCGTCATTGGCTGCTGGGTAAATAACAAACGATCCAGCGGCAAAATTCAGTTCCTGCAGCTTCGGGACGGAACCGGTTATATTCAGGGCGTCGTCGTGAAATCGGAAGTACCGGAGGAGGTCTGGAACGCAGCAAAAAGTCTGACCCAGGAAAGCTCTCTTTACGTCACTGGAATTATCCGCGAAGAACCCCGCAGCCAATCGGGATTTGAGATGACGGTGACCGGAATCGAGATTCTGCACCTGACCGAGAATTATCCAATTACACCGAAGGAGCATGGCGTCGACTTCCTGATGGATCACCGGCATCTGTGGCTCCGCTCCTCGAAGCAGCGGGCGATTCTTGTGATCCGGGCGGAAATTATCCGGGCGGTTCAGGAGTATTTCGACATTAACGGCTTTACCCTCGTCGATCCTCCGATCCTGACCCCGACATCGGCGGAGGGTACGACCAACCTGTTCCACACCAAGTATTTTGAGGAAGACGCCTATTTGACGCAGAGCGGACAGCTCTATATGGAAGCCGCGGCAATGGCGCTTGGCCGCGTATACTCGTTTGGACCGACCTTCCGTGCCGAGAAATCGAAAACCCGCCGCCACTTGATCGAGTTCTGGATGATCGAGCCGGAGATGGCGTTCACGGAGCATGAAGAAAGCCTGCGCATTCAAGAGGAGTTCATCAGTCATGTCGTGCAGTCCGTCCTGAAGAACTGCAAGACGGAGCTTGAGGCGGTGGGACGCGATATTTCCAAGCTGGAAAATATTAAGGCTCCTTTCCCGCGCATCACATATGACGATGCGATTAAATTTCTAAATGATAAAGGTTTTGACATCCCTTGGGGAGAGGACTTTGGCGCGCCGCATGAAACGGCGATTGCGGAAGAATATGATAAGCCGGTATTCATTACACATTATCCGGTCGGTATTAAGGCTTTCTACATGAAGCCTGATCCGAATCGTCCGGATGTCGTGCTGTGTGCGGATATGATTGCTCCGGAAGGATACGGGGAAATTATCGGCGGATCGCAGCGCATCGACGATCCCAAACTGCTTGAGGAGCGCTTCAAGGAGCATGAGCTGTCGCTGGATACGTACAAATGGTATATGGATCTTCGGACGTATGGCTCTGTTCCTCATTCCGGTTTCGGACTTGGTCTGGAACGGACTGTAGCCTGGATTTGCGGATTGGATCATGTGCGCGAGACCATTCCGTTCCCGCGGATGCTGTACCGTCTCTACCCTTAAGAGAGAGGAGGGGCTTATGGACGGCAAGGAAGGAAACAGTTGGAGCGGAGGCGCATCCTTTGGGCTGCAGAGCGGGATGGCCGTCATTCCATATACACTTCTTACAGCTTACCGAAAGCTGGGTTTGACAGGCAGCGAGACGCTGCTGCTCATTCATTTGCTCTCTTTCCGTCAGATTGAAGGAAAGGACTTTCCTTCACTGGAGGAGCTGCAAACCGTTACCGGACGCAGCGGATCGGTAATTGCCAGTGAGCTGCAGAAGTTGATCAAGGAAGGATTTTTGAAGATTGTTGCAGGCAGCGACGAGCGGCAGGGTATCCATTACGAACGCTATGACTTCTCGGGAATGTACGATAAGTTGGGTTCTTATCTCGCGTCCCAGAATGATTCTCCACCAGCTGATGAGAATAGAGGTTCAGTTCGAAGCGCCAGCCGGGCAATGTTACAGGAAACAGGCAGTATACTTCCCGGGGATGCGTTTGAAGAAGACGAAAGCCGCAGTCTGTTCGTTGTGTTCGAGAAGGAGTTTGGCCGTCCGCTTTCTCCGATGGAATGCGAGACGATCTCCGGATGGCTCGACCAGGACCGGTATCCCGAGGAACTGATTCTGCTCGCTCTAAAGGAATCCGTATTCGCCGGAAAGGTGCATTTTCGTTATATTGATAGGATTCTGCTGGAATGGAGCCGTAACCGGGTGAAGAACGCCCAGGACGTCAAGGCGTATTCCCAGCGGTTTCGCGGGGGAAGATAGCAGGGATAATAATAATAAGGCCGATCAAGGAATCAAACTTGATCGGCCTTATTTGCTAGGCGAAAATGTTGAATTATGGCAGATGCCAGACTTTTAGATGTCGACAATTCCAACCAAGGAATGGCCTAACAGACTATTCCTTTTCTTCGTTTGACGTGAGTTCCGCTTCCAGCGCAGCTCCCATCTCACGCGAACGTTCGGCGCAGCGGCTTACCGCCGCAATAACCGTTTCAAAAAAGTCTCCCTTGTCGAGCACTTCCAGTGCGGCCTGGGTGGAACCGCCGGGAGATGTCACCTTTTTACGGAGGGCGGCAGGTTCTTCCCCTGTCTGCTGCACCATGCGGGCAGCGCCGAGCACCGTCTGTACGGTCAATTCGGCGCTCTGCTCCTTGGACAGTCCGCCGCGGATGCCGGCGGCAATCATCGCCTCCATCATGTAATAGATGTAGGCGGGACCGCTGCCGGAGATGCCGGTCAGCGTTTCCATGCGCTCTTCATCGATCACGGTCGTAAGGCCGACCGCCTCGAAGATGTTAAGTGAAAGCCGCCGTTGTTCCTCGGATACTTCCTTAGAGAAGGCAATGCCTGTTGCGCCAAGACCGATTGAGCTAGAGGTGTTCGGCATAGTGCGGACAACAGGCTGTTTCTTGCCGAGCAGTCCCTGAATTGTGCGGATGGACAGGCCTGCGATGACGGAAACGATTAACTGCCCATCCTTGAGCAGCGGTGCGAGGTCCCGTATCGCCGCAGCCGCATCCTTAGGCTTCATGGCAAGCACAATAACCGGGGATGTACGCATATATTCGTTCTTATGTTCAGGGTCATTGCTTCCGGTTACGCCGTAGCGGGAACGCAGTTCGGCCAGACGTTCACTGCTGCTGCGGTTAAGCATAACGATATTATCGGCATAGATGACGGAGCGGGCGATCAGACCACGGACGATCGCTTCTGCCATGGAGCCGGCTCCGTGAAAAACGACCCTATGATTAATTAAAGGCTTAGCGGTTTGTTGACACATAGTCTTGTGTTCCTCCTTGGCGATAAGGGCTAGCTCCGGATTTGTCCGTTGCCGTAAATTTTGTATTTGGTAGAAGTCAGCGCAGGCAGACCCATTGGTCCGCGGGCATGCAGCTTCTGGGTGCTGATGCCGATCTCGGCGCCGTATCCGAATTCGAAGCCGTCGGTGAAGCGGGTAGACGCGTTATGGTAGACTGCGGCAGCGTCAACTTCATCTTGGAACCGTTCGGCGTTCTCTTCGTCCTCCGTCACGATGCACTCGGAATGCTTTGTGCCATACCGGGCGATATGTTCCAGCGCTTCATCAATTCCGTCTACAACTTTAATGTTGAGGATATAATCGTTATATTCTGTCGCATAATTCTCATCGGTGACCGGGAACGCCCATGGAATGAGCGTCCGTGTCCGGGAGCATCCTCGAAGCTCCACCTTGGCACTGCGGAGGGCTTCTCCGAGCGCCGTCAGATGCTCAGCCGCGAAGCTCCGGTGAACAAGCAGGGTCTCCATCGAGTTGCAGACGGAGGGACGCTGCGCTTTGGCGTTCAGGCTGATCGATTCAGCCATTGCCGGCACCGCACTGGCATCCAGATACGTATGGCAAATGCCTGCGCCCGTCTCAATGACGGGAACCGTGGCGTTCTTTACTACATTCTGAATAAGCGAGCTGCCGCCGCGCGGGATAATGACGTCAAGGAGACCGTTCAGCTTGAGCAATTCATCAACGGACGAGCGGTTCGGGTCCTCTATAAGCTGAAGCGCGTTAGGAGGGATGTTCGTCCCGGTAAGAGCCGCGTGCAGCACCTCGACGATTTTGCGGTTGGATGAAAGAGCGGCTGAGCCGCCCCGCAGCACGACTGCATTGCCCGTCTTCAAGCATAGACCGGCGGCATCGACCGTAACGTTCGGGCGGGCTTCATAAATAATGCCGATAACGCCGAGCGGCACACGGATTTTCTCAATGATCAGACCGTTGGGGCGCTCCATCGTTTCAAGAGTATCCCCGACCGGATCGGGGAGAACGGCGATTTGCTGAAGTCCCTCGGCGATTGCATCGATCCTTGCAGTATCCAGCGACAGCCGGTCCAGCATGGATTGCGGCGTACCGCCTTGTCTGCCCCGTTCAAGATCCTCGGCGTTAGCTTCGATAATCGCGGCAGCTTCCCGCCGCAGCGCGTCTGCCATTACCAGCAGCGCTTCGTTCTTCTGACCGGTAGTCAGTCTGCCGAGTGCCCCCGCCGCACTTTTTGCTAGGGACGCTTTGATTTCAACTTCACTCATCATCTTTCCCCCTTATCCAAATTGGATCATAACATTTCAGGCAAAAAGGTTTCACAGCAGATATTGTTTATTTCAACGTGATCCATTCATCCCTGTGAATGACCTCAAGCCGGTGTACTTCTTCTCCAAGCTGGCGCATGACCTCGCCGCTCGGCAGTCCCCGGATGATGCGCAGCTGAGCGTCGTCGTAATTCACGATGCCGCGGCCGAGCAGCTTGGAATCGGGGCCGAGCACTTCAACGACGTCTCCGGTATGAAAGCTGCCCTGAACCTCCCTGACGCCTACGGGGAGCAGGCTGTGCCCTCCGTGAACCAACGCTTCTTCCGCTCCGGCGTCGACAATCAACGAGCCGAGCGGGGTGGACATGAAGCCCAGCCATTGCTTCTTGACGGGCAGGGAAGACAGCGTTGTTGCAAAGTACGTGCCCTTGCCTTCATCCTTGACAGCCAGCCGCAGATCCCCGGGTTCGGTGACGCGTCCCACAAAGACGGGCACGCCTCCTCGGGTGGCGATTTTGGCGGCGTCGATCTTGGAGCGCATGCCACCTGTGCCAACGGAGGATCCGGCTCCTCCGGCAATCGAATAGATTTCCGGCGTGATCTGCTCGATAAGCCGGTAGCGCACGGCATCCGGATTATTTCGCGGATCGCTGCTGTACAAGCCATCGATATCCGTAAGCATCAGCAGGCGGGAGGCCTTGAGCAGGTTGGCGACCAGAGCGGACAGCATATCATTATCGCCGAATTTCAGTTCGTCGACGGATACCGTATCATTCTCATTAAATACCGGAATCACGCCCTGCCTCAGCAGCTCTTCGACGGTCATTGAGGCATTGTTCATCGCGCGGCGGCTGCGGAAATCCGTGCGAGTCAGCAGAATCTGTGCAGCAGTCAGACCGTGCGCGGAGAATGCTTCCTGATAGGCCTGCATTAAGAGCGCCTGGCCCACGGCTGCGGCGGCCTGCTTCTCATGCAGCTGCTTGGGACGTGCGGGGTATCCGATGCTGCGGAAGCCTGCGGCAACCGCACCGGAGGTTACCAGCAGCACTTCGCAGCCGCTACGCCTCAGATCCGCGATTTCGGACGCGAAAAAGGCGACCGCGTCGCGGTTAAGCCCGCCTTCGGCTGCGGTCAGAGAGCTGCTGCCGATTTTGACCACTAATCGTGTAGACATTGCCTTTCACTTCCTATTATCCATATTGAACAACAAAAAAGCCCCCATCCTTAGACTGAGCAAAGGACGAAAGCTTGGGTTCACTTCCGCGGTACCACCTTCATTGATGAGGGATCATCCGACTTAAGCCTCGTAACGGGAGGAACTCGTCCTGCGGGGCAGGCCGTTCGGGGGTAGGATTCGGAACGTTAGCCGCGGTAAATTCTTTCAGCCGGTCGGAATTTACTCTCTGGCGCGGTAGGCTCGTTCGTACTGGTCCCGTCTGCACGTTTACCTATTTGACAATTAGAATACCATGAGGAGCCAAGTTTGCCAAGAGAGTTCAAGCTATTGCCTTCGAAAAGACCAGTGTATGGAAAATGTTTATCCTTCCACCCGAGCGGGCAAAATAGATCTATTCCGTGTTCAGGAGGTGGAACCATTGAATAAAGAGAACCGGCAAAAGCTTGAAGAAAGAAAAGATACATTAGAGGAGCAGCGGCAGACCATGCGCGATTTTATCGAGGAAGAGACCGGCAGTCCTCATTCAAGAGGACCGGTTGACGAAGATACCTCGCATGTGCCTGATACTCAGAACCATTTCATTTCCGAGCGTAATTTCCGTAAATACCAGAACTAACGTCAACTGGAAAATATTCAAGGCCGCTCATCGCTTCCGCAGTGATGAGCGGCTTATTTTGCAGGCGTATCCGGCTTGTTGGTAACCATTGCTGGTGCTATTCCTGAGCAAGCTCGGCCACCGTCGTTTGGAACGTGTGGATAAAAGCTTCGGCTGCTTTGGACAGATAGCGTCCCTTGCGGTAGGCGACGACCAATGTCCGGCTGGGCACAGGCTCAGCTAAAGGCAAATAGACGGGTACAAACTCGCTTCGCGGTGCGCGGGAAATAAAGCGGGGAACCAGCGTCACGCCCATGCCTGCCGCCACAAGCGATTGTATGGTTTCCATATTATTGCTCTCGAAGACAATGGACGGATCAAATCCGGCCTCCCGGCACAGGTCTACTGTCATTTTACGAAAGCCCTGCCCTTCTTTAAGGACAATGAACGATTCTCCTCTTAGTTCTTCCATTGCCGTTCTCATGCCGGTGGATGCGCGCACAGCCAAAGGATGCTCCGGCGGAACCGCGAGATCAATACGCTCCTCGCCAAGAATTTCATAGGCCAGCGCAGGAATCTCCAGCGGCAGAGACAGCAGGCTGAGATCCGTCTGGCCGCTTGCGGTGAGCTTCTCCAGATTCATGGAGGAATCCTCCAACAGCGTAATCTCTATCTCCGGGTATTTATGCTTAAATACCGGCAGCACATGGGGCAGCAGGTGAGCTCCCGTAATCGGCATGCTGCCGACAACTACACGTCCTGTGCGAAGCTCCGATATATCGGTCATTTCCTGACGCAGCAGCTCTACCGCATTGATAATGATCTGCGCCTGATCCACAAATTTCGTTCCCGCATGGGTAAGCTCGACGGTGCTCGTGTTCCGCTGGAACAGCATTACGCCGAGCTCCTTCTCAAGCTTGGAAAGCTGCTGACTCAGCGAGGGCTGGGCGATATGAAGCTTCTCCGCAGCCCGGGAGAAATTCCGTTCATTTGCGATTTGCAGCACATAAAGCAGTTGTCTGAGTTCCATACTTGCGGTCTCCTTCTAAATCCATCGTCTTATAAGCATAACCTATCAAAGAGACCGAAGCTATATTAATAAAAATTGATACCCCGCTAATATTGGCAGGATGCTTAGTCAAAACAAACTGACCCTAACTTGACCCCCAGATGCCCCATTTTCATAACACTAAGAGAGCTTGAAAATGAAGCGAGAGTGAAACGCATGAGTTTTCTCCAAATAGGGAGCATGCATTTCGTTCTTTTTATTTTCCATATTAAAAAAATACACTTTACAATACTGTACGTTCAGTATATTATATAATATGTAAACTATACGTTCAGTATTTGTTTGTGGAAAATTGTAATTATTATGATGTAAAAAAATTAAGGTTATAAAAGGAGGAATTTTTAATGAAAGTTGTAGCTTTTAATGGAAGTCCTGCTAAAGCAGGAAATACTTATCATGGAATAAAAATAGTTATTGATGAACTTGAAAAAGAAGGAATAGAAACAGAAATAGTTCACGTAGGGAATAAACCTGTTAGAGGATGTATTGCTTGTAAAAATTGTACAAAAAAGAAAAATGAAAAGTGTATTATTACTACTGATCCAGTTAATGAATGGATTGAAAAGATGAAAGAAGCTGATGGAATAATTTTAGGGTCACCAGTTCACTATTCATCCATTGCTGGAACAATGAAATCATTTTTGGATAGAGCTTTTCGTGTGGCAGAAGCCAATGATAGTATGTTAAGACATAAAGTTGGTGTATCAGTTGTAGCAGTAAGACGTGCAGGTGGAATTCCAACTTTCGACCAGTTAAATAACTACATTAATCATTCTGAAATGCTTATGGCTACTTCAAATTATTGGAATGTTATTAACGGTACAGCACCTGGGGAGGCAATGCAGGATAAAGAAGGGATTCAAATAATGAGGGTACTTGGTAAAAATATGGCATGGCTTATGAAGTTGATAGAAAACGGTGAAGGAAATGTAAAGAAGCCTGAAAGAGAAGAAAAAATATTTACTAATTTTATTCGTTAAGGGGAGTGGAGTTTTATGGAAAAGTATAAATAGTGGCAGCTTTCCCGGATAATGAGCGGATACTTGGCGCCCCAGACTTCCTCGAAGCGGTCCAGTTCCAGCAGGGCGCCTTCCTCCGTTGCGGCTTTGTAAATCGGTTTCAGGTCAGCGGTCACTTTCTTGAGGTCCTTGTACGACACGAATCGGGTGAAGTTGCGGATTTGATGGATGATACTTCTGGATCTCGGTCTTTGGATAGCAAGAGGCAATCGCCTCAGATAAGCCGTTCAGGTTGTCCACCCAGATGATAAGGATATCCTGCACTCCGCGATTTTGCAGGTCATTCAGCACGCTGAGCCAGAACTTGAAGGTTTCGTTTTCGAAGAGTCCACATGCCCAGCACATTTAATAAAAATGCTGTGTAATCTTTACCACTCGTATTCTCACCTTCGCGATCACCAACCACGATGAACTAAGCTGCTTCATATAACTCGAGAAATCAGCATGCTCTAGTTTAAACAGCAAGCCATCCATCCCGGGTGTCTTTAAGGTAGCGAATAATTCATCCATCGTCTGACCGTCTGACTGGCAGTCATCAAGCTCCAATTAAGTTCAGTAAAAGTAATGGCCACTCTCGTCATTTAATTCCCGCACAATCGCTGTATGTTGCAGTGCCATATAAATACGCAAGGTTTTTATCAACTATTTTCCAAACCCTTGTATATCGTAGATTTCCCTAACAAAGCGTATCCATTCTTATAATATTTACCTATAAGAATTATAGATATTATATCTTGGCGTAATAAACAACCTCATGTTATATTTAGATCATTCCAAAGGGAAATCCATTTTTCCTTACAGATGAACGAATCTATGACGAGGTGAAATCATGGGCAAGAAAACAATGTTCGAGAAAATCTGGGACAATCACGTTATTTATCAAGAGGAAGGCAAACCTAGCATACTATATATCGACTTGCAGCTGGTGCACGAGGTTACATCGCCGCAGGCTTTTGAAGGACTTCGTCTGAGCGGACGCAAGATTCGCCGCCCGGAGCTGACTTTTGCGACGATGGATCACAACGTTCCTACCACGGACCGTTTCAATATTACGGACCCGATTTCCAAACAGCAGATTGATACACTCACAAAGAACTGTGCCGATTTCGGAGTGAAGCTGTTCGGTCTTGACGATCTTGATAATGGGGTTGTCCACGTTATGGGGCCGGAACTGGGGCTTACGCATCCCGGCAAAACGATTGTCTGCGGAGACAGCCATACTTCCACTCACGGCGCTTTCGGAGCCCTTGCTTTCGGTATCGGCACAAGCGAAGTTGAGCATGTTATGGCGACCCAGTGTTTGCAGCAGGCCAAAGCGAAGACGATGGAAGTCCGGTTTATCGGCAAACGCAACCCGGGCGTAACGGCGAAAGACATGATCCTCGGATTGATTGCCAAATACGGCACGGATTTCGCGACGGGTTATGTTATTGAATATACAGGTGAATCCATTAGCGAACTGTCGATGGAAGAGCGGATGACCGTTTGCAACATGTCGATTGAAGCCGGCGCCAGAGCGGGTATGATCGCTCCTGACGAGAAAACTTTCGAATATCTGCGCGGCCGTCAATATGTTCCGCAAGGCGCAGCATTTGACGAGGCTGTAGCTGCTTGGAAACAGCTGGTGACTGACGAAGGCGCGGAGTTCGACACGGTTGTCGAGTTTGAAGTGGACACGCTGATTCCTCAGGTGACTTGGGGCACGAGCCCGGGTATGGGTACCGACATTACGTCTACGGTGCCGAATCCGGCCGATCTTGCTACCGAGAACGAACGCAAAGCAGCTGAAAAGGCGCTTGAATACATGGATTTGAAGCCGGGAACTCCAATTTCTGAGATTGCCATCGATTATGTCTTCATCGGTTCCTGTACCAATGGACGGATCGAGGATCTGCGCGCGGCGGCCGAGGTTGCCAAGGGCCATAAGGTGTCGGAGAACGTAACGGCCATTGTCGTGCCGGGTTCGGGAAGAGTAAAGGTTCTAGCCGAGAAGGAAGGTCTGGACAAAATTTTCACGGAAGCCGGTTTTGAATGGCGCGAAGCGGGATGCAGCATGTGTCTGGCGATGAACCCTGACATTCTGCAGCCGGGAGAGCGCTGCGCGTCGACCTCCAACCGGAACTTCGAAGGCCGCCAAGGACGCGGGGGACGCACACATCTGGTCTCGCCTGCAATGGCTGCCGCGGCTGCAATTAAAGGCCGCTTCACGGATGTGCGGGATTGGAACTATAAGACGGAAGCTGTCAGCTCTTAAGAATTCGAGATAATCGGGAGGGTAATATAGATGGAAGCTTTTAAGAAATTAACCGGGATTGTCGGACCTGTCGACCGG
The DNA here is from genome assembly GCF_018966525.1 of Paenibacillus sophorae. Taxonomy (NCBI): domain Bacteria; kingdom Bacillati; phylum Bacillota; class Bacilli; order Caryophanales; family Paenibacillaceae; genus Paenibacillus; species Paenibacillus sophorae. The sequence continues at coordinate 4,555,399 of NZ_CP076607.1, read as the reverse complement.
GTCAATGTGGATACGGATGCCATTATTCCGAAGCAATTCCTCAAACGGATTGAACGGACTGGTTTCGGACAGTTTCTGTTCTTTGAATGGCGTTTTGATGAAGCGGGTAACGACAATCCGGCATTTGCGCTGAACCAGGACCGCTACAAAGGCGCGTCCATCCTGATCTCCAGAGCCAACTTCGGCTGCGGTTCCTCCAGAGAGCATGCTCCGTGGGCGATCTTGGATTATGGGTTCAAGGTGATTATCGCATCGTCATATGCCGATATTTTCTACAACAACTGCTTCAAGAACGGTATTCTTCCAATCAAGCTCTCTGAAGAGCAGGTGGAAGACCTGTTTCAGCGGACTGCAGCCCATGAAGGCTATGAGCTGACTGTCGATCTCGAGAACAAGAATATCAGCGACTCCTATGGTCTGAGTATCAACTTCGATCTTGACGAGCACCGCCGCCAGTTCTTGCTGCAAGGTCTTGACGACATCGGTCTGACGCTTCAGCATGAGGACGCAATTTCTGCTTATGAACAGAAGAATGCGGCTAAGCTTTTTGCCTAATAGGGGCTTTGGCATTACGCAGACACGAATCTCGTAAATTTTTTACACAAAACTTCCATTTCCAACACCGGAAATGGAAGTTTTTTTGCTATAATAGCAGAATGTATAAACATCAAGACTAGATTTCCCGATATTGCAAGAAAAGCTACCGCCAAAAAAGGACTCGGCTGCATCCTCGAGATACTTCGATAGGCGTTTTTCTAATAAATCGGCATAATTGCTGTTTCATGTGTAACTTTTGCCAAATACCCGCGTCAGGAGTTTATCGCAGTCTTTCTGCAATAAGGGAGTAAGGGGAGAAGAGAATGAGGAAGGTTTGTCTGAAAATGATTGCGCTGCTGCTGCCCCTGCTGGTGTTTATTGTCTGGTCCGGGCAGGACGCGGAGGCGGCGGGTAGAGGGAAAATAGTGCTGGATAACCAGGAACTGGCGCTGCCGAAAGGTATCGTGCTCGAGAACGTCAACGGAAGCGTCATGATCCCGATCCGTGTCGTCACGGAGAATCTGGGATATGAAGTGTTATGGGATCAAACGACCCGTAAAGTGACCATCCGTCAGGATTTTAAAGCGATTGAGCTGTTTGTCGGGAGCAAAAAGGCCGATGCGGACGGTGTTCCGCTCAGCCTGAACGCCGCACCTAAGCAGACTGGAGGGACGGTTCTCGTTCCGATTCGGTTCGTCGGAGAACAGTTCGGGCTTGGAGTTGGCTGGGACAACAAGGAAAAGATCGTCTATCTGTCCGGAAATTCGTCAGATTCTAGCCCGGCTGCGCCTGAAACCTGGCCGGCCTCTACGCCTTCCCCGTCGGCAAGTCCGGTCGTCAGCTCGCCTGCGCCTACACCTGCGCCGTCGCAGACTACCGGCACGGTAGCAGGGGCAGCTTCTTCACCGCCCCAATCTGCTGAGATACCTGCCGGAACCGCAGCAGGTGCGTCGGTACAGGTAAAAGGGGCGGATTTTGTCGCGAATCAGCTGATCATCGCCGTTACCGGTACCGTCAAACCGAATATTTCAACGCTGGATAATCCCAGCCGGATTGTGGTGGAGCTGCCGGGCACTTCACTGGCGGCGGATTTCGCAGGAGGAGGAACGGTCTCCGGGACGACAACTGCTCAAGGTACTCTTGATGTTTCGGAATATCCGCTAATAGCCGGTCTCAGATATTCGTTGTCAGGTACCACTCCTTCTGCCGTTAGGTTTGAAATTCAGACGACGGAAACTTTGGCTTACCGTCTAAGCGTTGACGACAGCACAGGCCTTATCACCGTGGATCTGAATGCAAGTGATACTGGAGGAACCACTAGCGCTGGCGGAGGCAAGCCTGTTATTGTGCTGGACGCCGGACATGGCGGTTCGCAGCCGGGGGCGATCAGTGCGGCGGGACGACAAGAGAAAGACTTCAATCTCGCGGTGATTCAAAAAGCCGGAGTCCTGCTGCAAAGCGATGGACGGGTGACGGTCGTGTTCACACGGATGGAGGATATTACGCTCGGTCTGCAGGATCGTGTACATATCGCGGAAGAGGCTGGAGCGAACCTCTTCGTATCGCTGCATGCGAATGCAATGCCAACGACTGCATCCAATTGGAACAAGGTTAACGGCAGTGAAACCTATTACTCCCGCAATGACAGTCTTCCGCTAGCCAGGGTTATGCATACGCATCTGGTGAAGGGAACCGGCTTTAAGGATAACGGAGTTAGGGCCAAGAGCCTGCATGTGACGAGGGAAACCTCGATGCCGGCGGTGCTGCTGGAGGCCGGTTATCTGACGAATACGTCAGAGGAATCGATGCTTTTTTCCAATGATCTTCAGGATTCACTGGCTCGGGAAATTGCGGCGGGCATTATTGAATATTTAGGAATTTAGGCTCATCCACAAGAAGGAGCAGCGATCTACTTAGACGCCGGATGGGCTGGAAATCTTTCGCAACTTTTCAGGGAGCCCGGCGTCTAATTAATGTCAAAGGTCGTCGACGGATGCCACCATAGAACGCCGTTCCGGGGCGGAATACAAGATTCCTAGAGGTGAAGAATGAAGAAATTAAGTTTTTTGCTGCTCGTGCTATTGTTCGTACTCGTTAAGCCGGAAAATGGACATGCCGCTACTGGAAACAACAAGATTTTCCTCGACGGCAAGGAATTGACCGCAGGACAAAGCGTCCCGGTCGAGAATGTGAACGGTACCGTTATGGTGCCACTACGGATGATTGTCCAAAGCTTGGGATACAAAGTGGACTGGAACCAGAACGCCAAGACGGTGACGATCAGCCAGCAAGGGAAAGTGATCTCGCTGGTGGTCGGCCAAAAAACAGCGATAGTCGACGGTAATGAGGTACCTCTTAATGAGGCCCCCGTCCTGAGGAACGATACCTCGCTTGTGCCAATCCGTTTCATTTCCGAGCAGTTCGGGTTAAAGGTGGAATGGGATAACAAGGAGAAGACCGTAACGATTACGACGCCACAGACTTCAGCTGACGACAGTTCGTCTACAGACAACACTCCATCCACAGACGGCAGTTCATCGGGAGACGGGACAAGCCCGGAAGTGCCGCTGAACGGCTCCGCAAGTAATTTAACGAAGGTTAACGGTGTAAGCTTTAGCAATAACCAGCTTCTCATCGCGATATCCGGTGATTCGGCGCCAAAGCTTTCCGTTCTGGATGGTCCCGCTCGAATCGTGGTCGATATTCCAAATGCTTCCTTCTCCGATTCGTTCGCGTCTGGACAGAACCTGCCGCCCGATCAGAAGAGCACGCTTGATGCGACAGGATACCCGGATGTTAAGGAAATCCGCTATTCCTTATACAGCAGCAATCCTTATATGGTGCGGTTCGTCATCGAACTGAGTGGGTCAAAAGATTTCGGTTACAGCTTATCCGCGACCGATTCGTCGTCGAAGCTGGCCATCATTGACCTGAATGGCACAGGGGGGCTGGCTGCTGCTGCTGCCGGAACCGGGGCGGATGTAACCACGGGCCCTCCTGACAGGGGAGGCAAGAAGCTCGTTGTACTGGATGCCGGGCACGGTGCCAAGGATTCCGGCGCGGTCGGGGTCACAGGGAAATACGAGAAGAACTTCAATCTGGCGGTAGTCCTCAAAGCAGAGGCGCTGCTGAAGCAGGAGGCAAATATCGAAGTTGTGCTGACGCGCAGCGATGATACTTTCCTTGAACTCAAGGACCGGGCGGCTATCGCCAATAACTTGAACGCAGACCTGTTCATTTCGGTTCATGCCAACAGCAGCCCCACTACAGCTGCCAGCGGCACAGAGACGTATTATAAGCGGGATGAGAGCAAGGCGTTTGCCGCTGTTATGCATAAATATTTGGTGCAGGCAACCGGTTTGAGTGACCGGGGCGTGCAGTACGGCAATTTTCATGTTATTCGTGAAACGAAGATGCCGGCGATTCTGCTGGAAGCCGGCTATCTCAGCAACAAAAAAGACGAAGCTCTCCTATTTACGGAAGCTTTGCAAGATAAGGTGGCCGCAGCGATTGTGAGCGGAATCAAGGAGTACCTGGGCATCAGCTAACAGCCTCGCGGCAGACTGACGCCGTAAAGTCAGGCTTCTGCCCATGCAGGGATAGAGGATGATTTTCGGATAGGTCTGCCCCTTCTTATAGATTTACAAGATTTGCACACTGCATAATTCTACAGGGAGGCGTTGAAATGTTGAATAAAAAAATGGGGATCATCGGTATAGCGTCGGCTCTTCTGCTTGTGCTGGCAGGATGCGGCGACAAGCCATCTGCAGCGCCTGCAAATGAGGGAGGCATCGCTTCACCTGCTATTGTCAGCGGTGCTGAAGGGAATGTTGAAGCTTCGCAGCAGCCTATGGACAGTGCTGTTCCGGATATAACGGAGCAGCCGACGGCAGGAAATGAGAGTCCTTCAGCTGAGCCGTCACCGAGCGTTGCGCCGGCGGAGGATAAGCAGAGCCAAACTATCGATGTCTATTACACGGATTCTCAAATGATGGATCTGAAGCCGGCAAAGGCGGACATTGCTTATAAGAACGACACCGAAAAATACACCGAAGCTTTCAAAGCGCTGCAAAAAAGCGATAACACGGACCTGATCTCTCTATGGGGCAAAATGGAACTGAAGTCTCTGAAGTTCGAGAACGGGCAAATCGTGATGGATATTCACAAACCGGCAGAGGCTCAGCTAGGGGCCGGAGGCGAATCTTTCGCCCTCAGCGCGCTGACTAAGACGCTGTTCCAATTTCAGGAGGTTCAGAGCATTGAACTGCTGGTTGATGGGGAGCAGGTTGAAAGCCTGATGGGCCATGCAGATCTGCTGCATCCGATGACCAGAGAGAACAGTCAGTAAGCCAACGCAGGAAAAGGGCGGCGGCATGTCGAATTCGCTAATGACAGGGACGGTTTATCTATTTGCAGAGAGGGGAACATTCCAAATTGTCTGGACTTAACAAGTACAACTATTACTGTAAGGGATATACTAAGAAAGCTATATCCGTCCTGCTCGCCGGGGCGATTGCGTTTGGCGGTGCGGGGACGGTATTGGCAGACAGTGCACCCGCCGGGAACACAGCTGTGGCCGCATCGACGCCGAGTGCAGTGAGGACAGGAGCTTTCTCCGATGTAAACTCCGGCTTTTGGGCTGAGAAGCATATCTACAAATTGGCCGCACAGGAAATCATTATAGGCAACAACGGAAAGTTTCGTCCGGGGGACCCAGTTACCCAACAGGAAGCTGTGCTAATGGCTTTGCGTTTCATGAAGCTGGACGACCAGGCTTCGGGCGGGACGGCGACGGCGCTGCCGACCGGCTTTGACGTCTCCAATTATTACAAGCCTTATGTCGTGCTGGCCTTCCAGCGGAACGTGCTGGACAAAACGACGGAAATGGCTGCCGAGAATCTGAAGACGTCCTGGGGTACACGCAAGGCTACCCGCGAATGGATCGCCGAGCTGTTGATCCGTGCCCTCGGCAAGACGTCAGATGCGCAGGCAGTCGCCAGCGAACCATCGGGGTTTGCGGATGACGCCAAGATTTCCATCGATAAACGGGGATATATCAACGCTGCCATCGACCTTGGACTGACGAACGGGCTGAGCGGGAATATTTTCAATCCACAGGGAGAAGTTACGCGGGCACAGCTCGCCACCTTCTTCAGCCGGGCGGAAGCTCATTCGGCGGCGGTCTACAATAATACGTCAAGCGGTATCGTAACCGAAGTAAAAGAAGGCAAAATGACACTATATAGCGGTGCCTCCAATGCCGTGTACTCCTTGAACTCCGGGACGGCTTATTTCAGCAGCGCCGCCGAAACGGCGATCTCGCTGAACAATATCCAGCCTTATACTAAAGTCACGGTCATTGGCAAGAACGGAACGGCTTCCTATGTAGAACTGAATGATCCGAAACCGCAGGTCGAGACAATTCAAGGCACATTCGCGAGATTGTCTGTAAGCAGCAATAAGCTGTGGCTGAAAAATGCCGACGGATATCCGGAGTATGCCTTCGATAATGCCACTTCCTTCGTGGATGCGGGGGGCAGCGCCATTGCAGCTTCTTCGATTTCGGAGGATAGTATCGTGGCGATTACACGAGAGACATTTACAGGACAGAACAAGATTCTTAAAGTTCAGGTCACTTCGGGAGTCGTCAACAAAACCGCATCCGGAACGCTCAAAAGCATTGACCTTACCGCCAAGACGATAACCTTCACGAACGCTTCCGGAACGGATGAAACATTCAAATGGGCGGACAGCGCCCTATTCAGCTATCAGAAGGCCATTCTGGTGCCTTCTGAACTGAAAGCGGGCTCTGCGGTTAATTATAAGATTGTGGACAATCTGATCGTTTCCGTTGAGGTGACGCAGGCGGTAGAACGGACGGTACAGGGAATGCTCACTGATCTGAACGGTTCCTCCGTAGTCTACAAGAAAGCGGATGGCACGCGCGGCGTCCAACTGCTTGCGGCTAGCACCGCCATCGTCATCCCGGGCTATGCCAAACCGGCTACGTCGGATCTCATTGCCGACGCGACATACGGCGACACTGTGGAACTGACATTAAACGGCAGCGACCAGGTAACAAAGATCGCCGTAGTCGGCCGCAAGCTGGAGCAGCTGTTCGGAACGTCGGTCGTCAGCTACAACTTCAAGACCAAACTGCTGACGGTCATGGGCAGCAACAATCAAGCGCGTGTCTATCAGCTCGATGAGAATACAAAGTTCATCAACGATTTCGGTAATGTGCCAACGCTGAGCAATATTGCTTCGATGCTCACAGAGAACCAAAAGCTGAATATTAGCGCACTTGGCCAGCGAACGCTTTCCCTGGAAATTGTAAGTAAATATGAAGGTACCTTAGCCTCGGTCAATACCTCTACAAGAACGCTTGTACTGAAAACGACTGACGGCCGTTCCTTGACCCTGCCGTATCCGCCGATTGTCGAGATGTTCGGACGGACTGGTCTATCCATTACCGACGTATCTGTTGGCAGTGTCGTAACCGGCTTCCTCATGCCAAGCCAGGATGTCCTGACTTCATTGAAAGTGAAGACATCCCAGCAGCTTCAACTTGCGTATGTCGACGCGGCGAACAACAAATTGGGCGTCAAGACATCCGGAGGGAATATCGATATTTACACGCTCGCCATTCCGCTGACCGACGAGACCGGACAGACGATCAAGCTGAGCGATCTCAAAGCCGGAGACTATGTGAATGTCAGCGCGCTTGGAAGTTCCCCATTGTCGATTCAATCCGTAAAGCTGACGACAGGCCAGGTAACAGCCATTGACGCCGCAGCCGGGACATTGAGCGTTAAAGACTATACGGGCGCAGCCCAAGCCTTCGGAACGGGGGGGAGTGTCAAAATTGTCCGAGATAATGGCACTTCCACAGCACTGGGGTCACTGTCTTTATCCGAAAGAGCGGAGGTCCGCAAGGATGCTGACGGAACGACGATTGTGCGCATACTGCCCGTTCAGACCCGCTACTTTTCGAGCTATGATGCAGCCGCTGGCCGTATTGTCGTCAAGCGAGATAACGTAAATGACGAAAATTACCGGTTTATCCTGTCGCCTAACGTATACATTCACCAAGGCGACACGACTTTGTCCGTGCAATCTCTCAAAGAAAATGATAAAATTGCAGTATATTTGAATAACAATGTCGTGGTTGAAATTGTGAAGCAGTAAGGAATGGCGGCTTTCCGCGAGAGATACCGTCCTGACGCATGGCTTCCCTGCGTCGGGACGTTTTTTTGAGGAAGAGGATACAATCTTGTAATGTATGGGACCACCCGGCTATAATACATACTTCATTGGTCTTTCCTTGAATAAGTTGGTGCAACCATTTATACTAGCAGAGCGATAACCTGACGCGTGAGGTACATCATATGAAGATTTCAGATGTCCGCCACATTCTGGATACGATCGGCGAAATGTTTCCGGATGCTGACTGTGAGCTGAACCACAGCAATGCGTTCGAGCTGACGATTGCCGTGCTGCTGTCGGCCCAGTGCACGGACGCAACCGTAAACAAAGTCACTGCGGACTTATTCCGGAAGTATAAAGCTCCGCTGGATTATGTTTCCGTCCCGCTGGAGGAGCTGGAGCAAGACATACGCCGGATCGGGCTTTACCGCAATAAGGCTAAGCATATTCAGAATTTGTGCTCAATTCTGATTGATCAGTATGGCGGGGAAGTGCCGCAGGCCCATGATCAGTTGGTAACACTTCCGGGAGTGGGCCGCAAGACAGCCAATGTGGTCGTTTCCAACGCCTTCGGCGTGCCTGCGATTGCCGTGGATACGCATGTTGAGAGGGTATCTAAGCGCCTGGGGCTGGCAGGCTGGAAGGATTCCGTGCTAGAAGTCGAGAAGAAGCTGATGAAGGCCGTCCCGATGAATGAATGGACGCTGACGCATCACCGGTTGATTTTTTTTGGGAGATATCACTGCAAGGCGCAAAATCCGAAATGCCAGGTATGCCCGCTTCTGGATGTATGCCGCGAAGGAAAAAAACGTATGAAAACCTCGCAGGTAAGTAAAGCTAAGAAATAGTGAAGCGCGGCCGCTTTAAGTCAGATATGAAGAAGAGGATGGGATTAGAATGAAATGCATTTCCGTATACACAGATAATTTTGAGCTGTTCTCGGATATTTTTGACCGTGTAGTGGACAGTTCGATGGAAGAGAACGAGGAGCAGGAAGTAGAGGGCGTAACGATCAGCCATTCCGGCGACGTACCCGAACATTACCTGGAGCGCATGGCGCAAAAGCCCGAAGTCGTGGTTATGAAAGACAAATCCCGCGGACTGACGATCCTTCAGCATGGCAAGGTATTTGAAATTCTGCTGCCGGTGCTCGAGAGCGCCTAAGCGGCTAAACGGCGGAGTTCCCGATGAGGGGACTCCGCTTTTTTTACGAGTGTGACCTTTTTCGTTAATCAAAATGATTCAGATAGGAGCGAATGGCTGCCAGGTATACTTTGGCAATGGGCTTGTATGACTGCTTGAATGGCAGTTCTGCAAGCCTTTTTTGGTTTAGTGAAGATCGGATTTTGAAATATGAATTGTTTTTTTAAAGTATTGTTTTCAAGAATGATTTTACCGATATAAACCATAGTGTTTGTAGAAAATCAAACCGAAAATGGGGATTTTTGCTTTTACAGAAATGAGGGGGATGGGTTTCGTTGAAAACAAAGTATGGCATGAAGTGGAATTTTCATTCGGTCAAAAGCAAGCTGATTTTGTCTTTTTTATGTATTTTGCTTTTGCCCAGTCTGGCGATAGGTGGCGCTTCTTATTTTACCGCACGAAACAAAGTGGATAATGACTTAAAGCATTCGGCATACTCCAATGTGGATCTGCTGAATCAAATGATTGAGAAGAACATTCGTGAAAAAATGAGCGCCATCGATTTTTTATCTCAACAAGTGTCCGCCAATGCCTTGGGCTCTACACCGGGTGCAGAAAATGCTGAAGTGAAGGAGTTACTTGCCAGCTTCAAAGCGCTGTATCCCGACCTGGAGAGCGTATATGCCGCCAATGATCAAGGCGTTATGCTCAATGCAACCAATGTCACGCTGCCTAAAGGTTTCGATCCGAGGAAGAGGCCATTCTTTATCAAGGCTATGGAGAATAAAGGCAAGGTCATTGTAACGGACACCTTCATCTCCGCATCAACGAATAATGCGGTTGTATCTATAGCCAAAACGACGGAAGACGGACGGGGAGTCGTGGGAACAAGCCTCAGTCTGGCGGCGTTAAGCGAATCGGTGAAAGGTGCGACAATTGGCAGACAGGGTTATGTCATTATGATCGACAACCAAAAGAAATATCTGGTAGCACCGGGTGTAACCATCGGTGATACAGCTAAAATAGGGATTATCGATCCTATGTTCAAATCCGGTTCGGGCGAACTGAAATATGTTAACGAAAGGGACGGAAAGACTAAGAAATTGATATTTGTCACCAATGCTCTGACCGGATGGAAAGTAGCAGGCACATGGTACATAGATGAAGTGAAGCAGGAGGCTGCCCCGATTTTCCGAACGACGCTCATTGTTCTAATAGCCGCAATGGCGGCGGGTTTGGCCGTTATTTTGTATATTATCCGTTCGATCACTTCTCCGCTGAGTTTACTCAAGGAAGCGTCCGAGAAACTCGCCGAGGGAGACTTGTCGACTCACGTGCAGGTGAAATCGAAGGATGAGCTGGGGCAGCTTGGAGCGACCTTCAATCTTATGATCGATTCACTGAGAGGAGTGCTTATTGAAGTAAGGGATTTGTCCGATCAGTTGGCAGCTTCGGCGGAGCAGCTCTCGGTGAGTTCGGAGCAGACCGTCAAGGCTACCGAGCATATTGCCGGAGCGACGGAGAAAATGTCGGATGGGGCTGACAAACAGGTCGGAACGGTGGAACAAGGGGTTCAGACCGTTTATGAAATAACCGCCCGCATCCAGGAAATCGCCGCTGCCGCCCAATTGGTCGCGGACACCTCGAACAAGACGGCGACGTTGTCGGCGGAAGGCACTCAAGCCATCGGAAACGCCGCAGAACAGATGGATTCCATCGACAGTTCAGTTGAAAATTTGGCGCGGCTTATTCAAGTATTATCCCAAACTTCGCAAAAGATCGGTGAAGTGACGCAGGCAATTACCCAATTTTCCGGACAAACGGGCATGCTCTCACTGAATGCTTCCATCGAAGCGGCCAGAGCGGGTGAGCATGGGCGGGGGTTTGCGGTGGTAGCGAGTGAAGTGAAGAAGCTGTCCGACCAGTCGGCACGGTCGGCGCAAGAGATCTCCTTGCTGGTCGGCAATATTCAGGAAGAGATTATCAACGTTCAGGCCTCTATGGACGCTTCTACAAAAGAAGTTAAAGGAGGAATGCTTACAGTGGGAACCGCCGGCAGTCTGTTCTCGCAGATCGAGCGGTTTGTGGACGAAGTGAATGATCAAATCGGCGGGGTCTCATCAACCGTGCTGCAAATTTCCGATGGGGCGTCGGAAATGAACGAGGCCATTGATGCCATCGCTAGCGTTGCCCGGTCCAATGCGACCGAAACGGAGAATATCTCTGCCGCCGCCCAGGAGCAGCTCGCTTCTATGGAAGAAATATCGTCCTCATCGGCGGATTTATCCAGAATGGCGGAGGAAATGCACGGGCTGGTTGATCGATTCAAGCTGTAATTTCGACGAGGCTTTCCCTTTTGCCGGATCGGTGACGGGGATAGCCTCGCTTTGATATTTTCGGCAAAATCGGCCTGAAAACGGTGGATGCCAATACGGCTGCCGCGATTCGGGCTGTAGTTATGGCGGTCTTCCTGTTCGGAGTCATCGCCGCTCAGGGGAAATTAAACCTGATTCCTTCCATTGTTTCGAACCGGAGAACCTTCTCATTTATTATGTGGCTTTTAGCTAAATCGATGTGCTATAAACGGACGCAGTTTTATTCTCCAAGCATATTTGATTTGTGCCAATCCGATGATAAAATGGAATTATTCTGTTCTTGTAAAAATACTAACCGGATACCGACTGGCATGACTGACGGATGACCATTACATGGCGGCAGAGGTGAATAACATATGGGTGCGGAGCGGGAGAGAATATACAGCAATGTGAATAGAGCGTCAAAATGGAATCTGGCAAGGCTCTCAGAATGGGCAGAGCTGCAAGGAGACAGAGATACAGGTCGTATTTTCGCGGATTTACTCGAAAAAGAGAAGTCCGGAGAGCTGGTCTTCGCCTTTTGCGGCCATTTTTCGGCAGGAAAATCAAGCATGATCAACGCTCTATGCGGAATAGACATTCTTCCTTCGGGACCGCTGCCTACGAGCGCCAATGCCGTCTCGATTCGCCGTGGAACCCCGCGAACGCTGATCTATAGAGGGAATGGCGAAACCCGCTTGGGAGAATCTATTGAAGCGTCGGCGAAGCAGCTCCGGGAATACTGCCGCCTTGGAAACGATTACACCGCAATCGAGGTGTGGGAGGATGTGCCGCTTCTGGGGCTGCATGGCGTGCTCATGGATACGCCTGGGGTGGATTCCACGGAGGAAGGGCATCAAAGCGCAACCCATTCGGCGCTGCATCTGGCGGATATCGTATTCTACATTATGGATTACAATCATGTGCAATCCGAGATTAATCTCGCGTTCGCCAAAAATTTGAGCGATTGGGGCAAGCCGCTGTATCTGATCATCAACCAGATCGACAAGCATCGGGAACAGGAGATAAGCATAGAGGATTACCGAAAGCAAGTGGAAAGCGCTTTCCATGATTGGGGCGTGAAGTTTTCCGGCCTGCTGTTTACTTCGCTGAAAGAAAAAGAACATCCTCTGAGCGGCCTGGAAATCCTTCCCCGCCTGATTACAGAACTGCTGGAACGGAAGGAAGCGCTTCTGGAATACAGTCTGTCCGGCTCGATCGAGCATACGGCCGAGGCTTACTTGTCCTCGCTGCGTGAAGGACAGCGGGAGGAAAGAGAATCGCTGCTGGAAGAACTGGGCGGTGAAGATCCCGTAAATCTGGAACGAGAGCTGGCCGACACGGCAGAAAAAGAGAAGGACCTGGAAACGCTGCCTGAACGTGCACGGCATAAGCTTCGCGCCAGTCTGGACGGTCTTCTCAGCAATGCGAACCTGATGCCCGCTGATATCCGGGAAGCGGTAAGCCGCTACGCCGACAGCCTTAAGCCGGGCTTCCGGACAGGGCTGCTGACTACGGCGGCCAAGCGGGAGAGGGAACGGTCAAGCCGGTTATCCCTGCTGGCAGATTCTCTGGAACGACAGGTATCGGCGCAGCTTGAAGGGCATGTGCTCTCGCTCTTGCGCTCATGGGGCGGGGAACTGGAGCTGTGGAGCGATGCCGATGAGGTGGAGCTTAAGAACGCCTTTCCGCAGACGGGAGCGCAGTGGCTGGCGGAAGCGGTGAAGCCGGGAACGCCCGTGGAGGGCGAGGCGCTGCTTCAATTCTGCCGCGTCCTGGCGGCGGAGATCCGGAGCGGCTACCGCCGCGCCGCCCTCGGCGCAGCCGACGGGCTGCTGGCGAAGCTGCCGCCGCTCCTCGAAGAGCGGCGCGCGCAGCTTGCGCGCCGCAAGGCCGCCTGCGCCCGGCAGGCGCATGCCGCCGCCGCGCTGGCGGCCCTTACCCGCGCGTACGAAGCCCGCGCGGCCGAACTCGCGGCGCTGCTGCCGCCGCGACATGCGCTCACCCCCGGCCTCCTGCCGGAGGTGAGCGCCCTCCCGCGGGCGGCCCGTTCCGGGGCCGCCCCGCAGGAGCGTCCGCCGCTTCGCTTGGCGGACGCAGGACCGGCCGCGCAGGGCGCCGCGGCCGGTCCTACGCCGGCGTTGGGACGCCGCCGGCTGGGCGAAGCCGCGCAGCTGCTGGCGGGCGCGGCTTCGCTGCTGAGCGGCGAGCCGGCGATGGGGTCGGCGGCGCGCAGCCTGACGGCGCGCGCGGCGGACCTCGCCGGCGGCCGGTTCACACTGGCGCTATTCGGAGCATTCAGCGCCGGCAAATCCTCCTTCGCCAATGCGCTGCTTGGCGAAGAGGTGCTGCCCGTGTCTCCCCATCCCGCCACGGCAGCGGTAAACCGTATCCTGGCGCCGGCAGGACCGTTCCGGCATGCCACGGCCGAAGTGACCATGAAGAACCATGAAGAGGTATGGGACGATATACGCCATTCCTTCGGAGTGCTTCAGCTCGGAGAACCGTCGCCCGGAGCTTGGGCGGACGCGGTGTCTGAGCTGCCCGCACGGGGCTTGCACCCGTCGGCGCTGCCGCATGCCGGATTTCTGAGGGCGGCGGCAAGAGGTTGGAACGAGGCGGGACCTCTTCTGGGAACAGTACGGACGGTAGAGCTTGATGAGTACCGCAAGCTGGTCGCTGAAGAGAGCCGGGCCTGCTTTGTGAGGGGTATCGACCTGTACTACGCCTGCCCGCTGACGGAAAGCGGAATTGTGTTGGTCGACACGCCTGGGGCCGATTCCCTGCACGCCCGGCACACCGGCGTCACCTTCTCCTATATGAAGGAAGCGGACGCGATTTGTTTCGTTACCTACTACAATCACGCTTTTTCCAAGGCCGACCGCCAGTTGCTGTCGCAGCTCGGCCGGATCAGGGAGAGCGGTGCGTTGGACAAAATGTTTGTCATCGTCAACGCCTCCGACCTTGCATCGGATGAGGCTGAGTTGGCGGAAGTCAAGGAGCATGTCGCCGGCAACCTGCGCTCTGCGGGGCTGACGAACCCACGTATTTTCGCACTCTCCAGCCTGCAGGCGCTGGAGGGCAAGACGGGGGGAGATCGCCCGTTCTATGAAGCTTCCCGGTTTGCCGCGTTTGAGGCGGCGCTGTGGCGATTCGCCGGTGAAGAATTGCCTGCTCTATCGCTGAAGGCGGCGATGGACAGTCTCGCATCCGTCCGCCGCCAGGCAGAGGAATGGCTGGACATGGCGCTTAAAGCCGAATCGGAGCGGGAGGATGAGATCCGCCGCATGGAAGTACACCGCCGCGCAGCGGACATAAGGCTTGCACAGTTGGAAACCGAAGAGCGTCCCGCGCGTGACCTGCGCCGCGAGGGAGGAGATCTGCTGTACCATGTGCATCAGAGGCTCGGGTTCTCGTTTGGCCGGATGTTCCAGGAATCCTTCCATCCATCGCTGCTGCGTGACGATGGCGGCGGTCTGAAGGATATCTTCGCCGCCTGCGGACGTGAATTGTGGCGTACTGCGGGCCGGGAACTGGAAGGTGAGCTGTGGGCAACGACGCTTCGGCTCACGGCCGCCGGCCGCCGGCTGGTCCGCGAGGCTGCTGTGGCTGCGGCTTTGGAGCTTGGCCTCCCCCATGAACTGCCGTCTTCCGGGGTGGCGGAGGATAACGCCTGGCCGGCGCCAGAAGGCCTCGAAGGCGATTTGCCTCCTGCGGATTGGGGAAGATTGTGGGGGCTGTTCAAATCGCCGAAGCACTTCTTTGAAGGCGGCGGGCGGGACGCGTTAAGGAACGCGGTGGAGCCGCAGCTTAAGGAAGCGCTGGCCTCGGCTGCATCGAAGCGGGAGAAGCTTCTGCTTGATCATTACGAATCGCTAACGCTACAGGTACTGGCTAGAGCGTCCGAAGCGCTGAGGGAGATGCTGGAAGAGAAGGATCTGGCAATGTCCGCAATGCGGGAAGGGGGTGATTCGGCTGGGCGCTGGAGCCGGCTCATCCGCAGTCTGCGTGACCATGAAACCGCTTTTGGCGACCTCATAAAAATTAAAGTGTGAAGTTTGCAGGAAATTGTCGAAGAATACTTGCAATCTGCCGCGTCTTGGAAGAAAATAAAGAAGCCTGAAAATTTGCAGAGAAACTGCTGCTTTTTGCATGGAAATTGCAGGAAGGAGCGGATTTTGCCGAAAGAGGTTGAATACCGACATGTGGGGATCTCCCTATTCTGCTTACAGCCGCAAGCTGCTGCTGCTGGGCAGCGGAGAATTGGGCAAGGAAGTGATCATTGAAGCCCAGAGGTTGGGCATAGAGACGGTAGCCGTAGACCGTTACGACGGCGCTCCCGCGATGGGGGTTGCCCACCGTTCCTTTGTGCTTGATATGCTGGATGGAGAAGCGCTTAAGGAGCTTATCCGCTCCGAGAAACCCGATGTTATCGTTCCGGAGATTGAAGCCATTGCCACGGACGCTCTTTTGGAATTGGAAGAAGAAGGGTTTTGTGTCGTGCCGACCGCGCGCGCAACCAAGCTGACCATGGATCGGGAAGGCATCCGCCGGCTCGCCGCGGAGAAGCTTGGTTTTCCTACGGCCGATTACCGGTTCGCGGATAGTCTTGAAGAGCTCCGGCAGGCGGTGCAGGAACTTGGAACACCGTGCGTGATCAAGCCGATTATGAGCTCCTCCGGCAAAGGACAGAGTGTCTGCCGGAAACCCGAGGATGTGGACAGCTGCTGGAACACGGCTCTTGAGGGAGCCAGAGCCAAAGGAACGCGGGTCATTGTGGAATCTTTCGTCGTCTTCGAGAGCGAGATTACGCTGTTGACCGTTCGCTCCTCCTCCGGGACGGTGTTCTGTCCGCCGATCGGGCATATCCAGAAGGATGGGGACTATGTGGAATCCTGGCAGCCGCATGAAATGACGGAAGAACAGCTCGCCCAGGCGCAGAGAATCGCGCGTAACGTAACGGACGAGCTCGGAGGTTACGGCATCTTTGGCGTTGAGCTGTTCCTGACGCGGGAAGGCGTTCTGTTTAGTGAAGTAAGCCCGAGACCGCATGACACCGGAATGGTGACGATGGTTACACAGGATTTATCGGAGTTTGCTCTGCATGTCAGAGCAGTTCTCGGTTTCCCGCTTGAGCCGGTGGAATTGTTGTCACCGGGAGCGTCGGCGACGCTCAAAGCGGGGAAAGATGCTGTCGGACAGGCTTATGCCGTTACCGGACTGGATGAAGCGCTGCGGCTTCCCCGTACGCAGGTCCGTGTATTCGGCAAACCGGAGGTCCGCCCGGGACGGCGGATGGCGGTCGCGCTGAGTGCGGCCGATAATGTGGAAAAAGCGCGGGCGACAGCCAAAGAGGCGGCGTCACTGCTAAAAGTGGAGGTATGCAAGGATGAACAGTAGTACTCAGGCACCGGTACTGCAGATTCGCAACATCGATCTGAACGATCTGGGGACAATTACGGCACTGCTGAGAGGATTCGGCTATCCGACAACCCTTAATGTGATGAAAGAGAGACTGGAGGCCGTGGAGAATGATCCGGCCTACTGCACGCTCGTCGCTGAAGTGAACGGTCAAACGGTCGGAATGATTGAACTCCGTCAGGTTATCTCCTATTGCAAGGAGCAGGAATCCGTCGCCGAGCTTACCGCCATTATTGTCGAGGAGTCTCTCAGAAGAAGCGGGCTTGGCAAACGGCTGATAGCCGCCGGAGAAGATTGGGCGCGCGGCCGTCAATGCAAGCAGATTTTCCTTAGCAGCGGCAATCGCGTCGAACGAGCGCCGGCACACGCTTTTTACCGCCATCTTGGATTCGAACAGAACGGTTATCGCTTTTGCAAATCGCTGTTATAAATCTTTTTGCAGCATAACGTATACTTTACCGAGCATCCATCCCCATCCCGGTTTCAGCAGGGGTGGTTTTTTTTTGAGAGACAGCAAAAGCTAAAAGGATCTTTCCGTCCAATACAATATTTTCATTTAAACATCCGGCGGAGGATTGCTGTTTGAATTATGGACTCGTCAGCCTTACAATAAAAATGAAAGCGCATACTTTGACGTTTATGAGGAGGATTATGATTTTGTACAAATTGATTTTGGCTGAAGATGAAGAGGATGTCAGAGAGGGGATTATCGGGCAGATCGACTGGGAACGCTACGGCTTTGAGGTAGTGGACCAGGCGGAGAACGGCAAAGAAGCGGCGGACCTCATCGACCGGTTGCTGCCCGACGTTGTCGTCACTGATATTCAGATGCCGTTTATGAACGGACTGCAGCTGGCTGAATATACCCGCAGCCGTTACCCGGGCACCAAAATCATTATTTTGACGGGATATGACGAATTCGAGTATGCGCAGCGTGCCATTAAGCTGCAAATTGATGAATATATTTTGAAACCGTTCTCTTCTCAGGAACTGATCGATGTGCTGCTGAAGGTCAAGGGAACCCTTGATTCGGAAATCTCCGAAAAGGAAAACATTCATGTGCTCAGCGAACATTACCGCAAAAGTCTGCCGGTACTGCGTGAACAGTTTCTTTCCTCGCTCGTGTCGCGCAGACTTCGGCCGGAAGAGATTGCGGTGAAGAGCAGAGAGTACGGCATTTCTCTCTCCGGAGACTGGTTTCAGCCTTCCGTTATCAGTCTGGACTATATTCGCGAACCGGAAGCTTCGGACCCAAATCATCCGGTCTCCCTGCGCGATACCGGCGACCGCAATCTCCAGCTGTTCGCCGTACTTAACATTGCCGAAGAAATCTGCGGAAAGCACGGCTTCGGCAGAGTGTTTATCCACCGCGACGATCTGGTCATGCTGTCTTCCCGTACGGGAACGGATGAAAGCGAGATTACCGGCAGGACTCTGGCCATTCTGGAGGAAATCCGCCAGAACGTGCAGCGCTTTTTGAAGCTGACCGTCACCATCGGCGCGGGAACGGTCTGCCGGACGCCGGAGATGCTGTTCCACTCGTTCGCGGATGCGCTTCAGGCGCTGGATTACCGGCTTATCCTCGGGAACAACCGGGTGATCTGGATTGAAGACGTCGAGTCACGTACCAGCCGCCTGCCCGTCTATGACGAATTGACCGAGCAGTCGCTTATCCGGACCGTCAAGCTGGGTACCGTACAGGAGCTGACGGAGATCATCAATGAATTGTTCGGAACGCTTGACGGAAGTCAGGTGACCGCGAACGAATACCGCATTTTTCTGCTGGAGATCATCACCTCTATTTTGCGGATGGCCAAAGAGTCCGGAGGTGAGACGAACGAGCTGTTCGGCTCTGGCATCATGTCCCTGACGGATATGAACAAATTCAACAATATGGAGGAAGCGAAGCAGTGGATTATCGATATCTGCACCCGGCTGATGAACCATATCGCTCTGGAGCGGCAGTCCAGCTACAAGCATCTGGTTGAGCAGGCGAAGAATTTTATCAAGAGCCATTACCAGGAAACCGATATTTCCATCGGAAAGGTGTGCCGGCATTTGCATATCAGCACCGGGTATTTCAGCAGTATTTTCAAAAGAGAAACTAAAATGACGTTCGTGAACTATCTGCTGCTAATCCGGCTTGAAGCGGCCAAGGAGCTGCTGCGTACGACAGAGCTAAAGGCTTTTGAAATCGCGGAAAAAATCGGCTTTGCCGATCCGAACTATTTCAGCTTCTGCTTCCGGAAGAAATTCGGCCAGTCGCCTAAAGAATACAAGAATGGCGCCAGAGGGGGGTAATCCATGCCCAAAGAGCGGGCTAATCTCTTTCCATTTCGTCCGCAGGGGCGCGGCAAACGCAGGGGCAAATTCACCTCCAAGCTTGCCAGCATTCAGGTGATTCTGACGGTAACCCTGACTTCGATCGCCGTGCTTGTAACGGTTATCGTCAGCTTTGCGCTGTACAACAAGTTCGCGAAGACGGCAGAGGAGAATGCGAGCCTGAATATGCAGCAGATCATTGAGCAGGTCAATTACAACCTGGGGCTGTACGTGAACGGCATGCGAAATATTTATGAGAAAGCGGAGACACAGATTGAGCAGAATGCGTCCATTGATTCCCCGATGCTGCATGAAAGCCTGTCCACTTTGCTCGAATCGCGGGAGGATTTGGTATCCTTTGCCGTCTTCACGCCGGGCGGCAGTCTGGTGCTGGACGTTCCGTCCGCGCCGATGAGGCGCAACACCCGGATGGGAGAGCAAAGCTGGTTTACCGCCCCCGGGAAGACGGGAGAGATATCTTTTTCCCAGCCGCATGTCCAGAATTTATTCAAGAAGCGTTACACCTGGGTGGTATCCATGAGCAAAATGATCGCTTACACAGACCATGGAACAAGAAAAAAAGGGATATTGCTTGTCGACTTCAATTTTCGCACCATCGACGAGCTGAGCAAGCAGGTCAAGCTGGGAAAAAGAGGATATGCCTATATTTTGGACTCTCTAGGGAATATCGTCTACCATCCGCAGCAGCAGCTCATTTACGCCGGGCTGAAATATGAAAATGTGGAGCCGGTGCTGGAGTACGCCTACCGCAGCTATCTTGACGAATCCACGGGAGAGAAGCGGTTCATCACCGTGCGCACGCTGAATCAGACCGGCTGGAAAATCGTCGGCGTCGCCTATTATGACGAGATTGTGACGACCAAACGGGATCTCAATCAATTCATGATGCTGTTCCTCCCACTATCCATCCTATGCGTCATCGTGGTATCTGTGCTGCTGTCCGCCAAAATTGCCCGCCCGATCTCCAAGCTGGAGCGAACTGTTCAGCAGGTTGTGGAGGGGGATTTGAATACCTCGATCAACGTCCGCGGCCCTTACGAGGTGGAGCAGCTGTCCAAACGGTTCAATCTGATGCTCCAGCACATCCGCAAATTGATGGACCAGATTATTTACGAGCAGGAAACGAAGCGTAAGGGCGAACTGGAAGTGCTGCAATCCCAGATTAATCCGCATTTTTTGTACAATACGCTTAATTCCGTCATTCGGTTGGCCGAACGCGGCAAGAATGAGGAGGTTGTGACAATGATCCAGTCGCTCTCCAAGTTTTTTCGCATCAGTCTCAGCAAGGGAAGGAATATTATTACGCTCCGGGAGGAGCTCGATCATATCCGCCATTATCTTGTCATCCAAAGCTTCCGGTTCAAAAATAAATTCCGTTACGAGATTAAGGCGCAGCCGGAAGTGCTGAATTGCCTCACGGTCAAGCTGATTCTCCAGCCGATAGTCGAGAATGCGCTGTATCACGGCATCGAAATGATGCCCGATGAGGGGTTGATTGAAATCTCGGCTGAGCTGCGGAACGGTCTGGTCGTGATTACGGTCAGCGACAACGGTCTCGGAATGAGCGGGGACACGCTGAAAAATATTTTAAAGGGCGGCGTAAAAATCGGGGGCGGGTCTGGCGTCGGCGTACGCAATGTGCATGAGCGAATCCGCTTGTACTATGGGCGTGAGTACGGGCTATCTTTCGAGAGCGAGCTTGAAGAAGGCACTACGGTTACGGTTACTTTTCCGGCTCATGATGGAGACGATGGTGAAACGGCGAAGGAGGGGGCGAAATCCCTATGAAAAGGATACGGGTATGGCTGACTTTGTTTCTCTACATCCTTATGGCGGCGGCGTTGTCCTCCTGTTTGGGATCGTCCCCGCCGCACATCGCCATCGACAAGAACCGCAATATTCACATGATCGTGAAAATGAACAAGGGCGAGTACTGGAACACGGTTAAAATGGGTGCGGAGGCCGCCGCCAAGGAATTCAACGTGAAGCTGACCTTCAAGGCCCCCGATTCGGAGAGCGATGTGAAGGAGCAGATCGCCATGGTCGAAGATTCCATCAAGGAGCAGGCGGACGTAATCATTCTGGCGGCAAGCAGCTATATGGGTCTGGCCCAGGTTGTCGACAAAGCGGCCTATAACCGGATTCCGGTCATTTCCGTCGACGCCGAGGTCGGATCGGCCAGGGTGACGGCTAATATCGGCTCCAACGGCTACCAAGCGGGTCAGAAATCCGCCGAACGGCTCGTTCAGCTGCTGAACGGCTCCGGCGACATTGGCATTCTGAACTTTACGAACACTTCGGATAAGCAAGCGAGCGGATCGGAGAGCGACTTCGATTACGGAGCGCGGGACGCCGACGAGCGGGAAAAGGGATTTTTGGATTACGTAGCCCGTTACCCGTCCGTGCATGTGGTGGACATTTCCTATACGCCCTCTGTTACGGCGGAAGCCGAAGAGCTTACACGGCTGATGCTGTTGAGGCATCCGAACCTGCGCGGCATCGCGGCATTGAACGAGACGGCGTCGCAGGGAGCTGCGACAGTGCTTCAAGAGCGCGGTCTCCGCAGCATCCAGATGGTCGCTTTCGACAGTTCCCCTGCCATGATGGAGCAGATTCAGGAAGGTATTGTGCAGGCCGCCGTTATCCAGAACCCGTTCAGCAACGGTTATCTGGCGGTCAAGAATGCAGTGGAAATCCTTCAGGGCATTAAGGTGCCGGAGCGAGTCGATACGGGTACGAAGCTGATTGATCTGGGTAATATGCTGTGGCCGGAAAATCAAAAGCTGCTGTTCCCGTTCGTGCGGTAAATTTCATTGATAGATTTGCAGCTTTCATGCTAGAATTTCGCTACGCAGTTCCGCATCAAAGCGGCTGTATGCCGTGCGGAGTTTCCATGGAAGGCCGGCAGGCGGCAAATTAGGAAGGAGAATACAGAATGTCTTACAAACTGGCGGTAGGAAGCAGCGACGGGGAGCTTGTCGATCAGCATTTCGGAAGAAGCGAGCGGTTTTATATCTATGAAGTCAGCGATGAAGGGAAATGGGCGCTGCTGGAAGTCCGCGACAACGTAACAACGCGGGCGGAGGGAGAGCATCACACCGATGAACTCAGCCGGACGGTCGATATGCTGAAGGACTGCAGCAAGGTGCTTGTGCTTCAGATCGGAACGGGTGCGCAGCAAAGGCTGAAGCAGCTCGGAATTACGGTGTATTCCAGCAGGGGGACGGTCGATGACGCGCTGGGCAAGCTGATCGCGTTCGAGAGCAAACGGAAGAACCGGACGTTTCTGGACCGCGATCAGGCGGAATAACGTAAGGCAGCCGCAGACGTACAGGGCGGCGGACAGAGATAGGTTTGGGCGGACGCAAGAGTCTGCCCAAACCTTTTTTTGCGTAAAAGTCCGCTCCACCCGTACAATTACCCCTGAAAAAGCCGTTTTTTGTATGCGTAAGGAGGACAAGCTTAGGAATTTCATATGAGAATTTTGCTAAAACAGAGGAGTATTTTATATTCGCAAGCGCTTACATTTCCTGCATAATAAGAATGTGCCCGGGAGCGACGGGGCAAGGAGCAAAAAAGATAATAAACCAGGAGGTCAAATTTCCATGAAAAAAATTACTTCCGTATTACTCGCAAGCGCATTACTCGGTGCTGCCCTGGCTGGCTGCGGTGGCAATAATAATTCGGGAAACTCCGGCAGCGCGGCGGCAACGAATTCCGGCACTTCCGCAAATGGCGGCGATTCGGCCACAACGCCTAAAGTCGGCGTAGCCATTTATAAATTCGACGACACCTTTATGACGGGCGTCCGCAACGCGATCGAGGAATCAGCCAAAGGCATCGCCGAGGTGGATATCGTGGACAGCCAGAACTCCCAGCCTACACAGAACGATAAGGTCGATCTGTTCCTTACGAAGAAATACAGCGGCATGCTGATCAACCCGGTCGACCGGACGGCGGCGGGCGTCATTATCGATAAAGCGAAAGCGGCCAACACTCCGGTCGTGTTCCTGAACCGTGAACCGCTTCCTGAAGATATGAAGAAGTGGGATAAGGTCTACTATGTAGGCGCCAAAGCGGAGGAGTCCGGAACACTTGAAGGCCAGCTTATCGTCGACTACTGGACAGCTCATCCGGAAGCCGACAAGAACAAAGACGGCGTGCTGCAGTATGTGATGCTCAAAGGCGAACCGGGACACCAAGACGCCGAGCTGCGCACGAAGTATTCGATTCAAGCAATTGAAGACGCCGGCATCAAGGTTGAGAAGCTGGCCGAAGATACCGCAATGTGGGACCGCGTAAAAGGCCAAGAGAAAATGGCCGCATTCCTCGGCTCGCATGGCGACAAGATTGAAGCCGTACTGGCCAACAACGACGATATGGCGCTTGGCGCGATCGAAGCTTTGAAAGCCGCGGGCTACTTCAGCGGCGACAAATTCATGCCGGTTGTAGGCGTTGACGCTACCGCTCCTGCCGTGCAGGCGCTGGGAGAAGGAACGATGCTCGGAACCGTGCTTAACGATGCGAAGAGCCAAGGCAAGGCCGCAATCACTCTGGCCGCTCTGCTGGCCGGTGGTGAAACTCCGACCAAGGATAATGTGGGCTTCGACATTTCCGACAACCAGTATGTATGGATCTCCTACAAAAAGATCACGAAAGACAACGCGTCTGAAGTTAAATAAGCCTTTTGCGGCTAGGGCATAGGCAGATTGCAAGTCGGGGAGCGGACCGCCGCTCTCCGGTATTCCTTTCGGGCAGGAAGCAGGATGGAACCACTGTGCCTCTCTTGGAAAAGAAAAAAACGTAGGGGGCGTAAGACTATGGCTCAAAACGAATTTTTGCTGGAGATGAACAATATCACCAAGGAATTTCCTGGCGTCAAGGCGCTGGACGGCGTGAACCTTAAGGTCAGACCAGGCAGCGTTCATGCCCTGATGGGCGAGAACGGGGCCGGCAAATCCACACTGATGAAATGCCTATTCGGCATTTACTCGCCGGACGGAGGCGAGATTTTTCTGGACGGTCAGAAGACGGTCATCCACAATTCGAACGATGCGCTTAACAACGGTATTTCGATGATTCATCAGGAGCTGCACCCGGTGCCGCACCGCAGCGTTATGGAAAATATTTGGCTGGGACGCTTCCCGACCAAAGGGCTGGGCCCGCTTCAATTCATTGACCACAAAAAAATGTATACGGATACAGAAAAGCTGTTCAAGGATCTGGATATCGATCTGCATCCGGAAACCTTGGTAGGAAAGTTATCCGTATCCAAAATCCAATCCATCGAAATCGCGAAAGCCGTCTCTTTCAACTCCCGCGTCATTGTTATGGACGAACCGACGTCTTCCCTGACAAGCGTGGAAGTGCAGCATTTGTTCCGGATTATCCGGGACCTTAGACAAAGAGGCGTTGCCATTATTTATATATCCCACAAAATGGAAGAGATCCTGGAAATCTCAGACGAGGTTACGATCATGCGCGACGGCAAAAAAATCGGCACCTGGCCGGCGGAGGAAATGACGACCGATCTGATTATTTCCCGGATGGTCGGGCGCGACCTAACCAACCGTTTTCCCGAACGCTTCAACGTTGCGGGCGAAGTATTTTTGAAGGCCGAAGGACTTACTTCCACGGACCCGAGATCGTTCAAGGATGTCTCCTTCGAGCTTAAGAGAGGGGAAATTCTTGGCGTAGGCGGTCTGGTGGGAGCGCAGCGAACCGAGGTTGTCGAAGCGCTGTTCGGTTTGCGTGCGCTTAAGTCCGGAACCATCTCCATCGGAGGCAGACCGGTTAAGATCCATTCTCCGCAGGATGCGAAAAAATACGGTCTTGCCCTGCTGACGGAGGAACGGCGTGTTACCGGCATTTTCCCGGTGTTGTCCGTGCATGAGAACGGCGCCATCGCCAATCTGGACCGTTATCAGAAACTGTACCTGCTGCTGAACGGGAAGAAGAAAAAAGCGGAAGTGGACAAGATGATCGAAAAGCTCCGCACGAAAACGCCGACCACGAAAACGCAGATTATGAATCTGTCGGGGGGCAATCAGCAAAAAGTGCTGCTGGCCAGATGGCTGCTTACCGAGCCGGAGATCCTTCTGCTGGACGAACCGACGCGCGGGATTGATGTCGGGGCCAAATTCGAAATTTACACCATTATCGCCGATCTGGCGAAGTCGGGAAAGAGCATCATTATGATTTCCTCCGAAATGCCCGAGCTGCTTGGAATGTCGGACCGTGTCATGGTGATGTCGGAGGGCAGGCTGACCGGCATACTGGACGGCGCCGCCGCAACGGAAACCGAAGTGATGCGCCTGGCCGCCCAGCATTGATTCAGGACCATCTATGAGGAGGAAAATCTAATGAATGCCAAAAAAGCGCAAAGCTTTATTACCCAAAATGCCATCTATCTCGTACTCGTTATCCTGATTCTCGGTATCGCCGTTTACGAGCCGAGCTTCATGTCGGTCAATACGCTTCGCGATATTCTGATTCAATCGTCCACACGGGTGATTATTGCCTTGGGTGTTGCCTTTATTCTGATCACGGCCGGCACGGACTTGTCCGCAGGCCGGGTCGTGGGCCTAACGGCGGTTATCTCTGCCTCGATGCTCCAAATCCCGGATTATTCGCGCCGTTTCTTCCCGGATCTGCCTCAAATGTGGCTGATCGTTCCGATTGTCATCGCCATTCTGGCCGGTCTGTTGTGCGGTCTGATCAACGGCTTGATTGTTTCCAAGCTCAATGTTCCGCCTTTTATCGCGACGCTCGGCACGATGGTTATGGTATACGGTATCAACTCGTTGTACTTTGATATGAAACCGAACCAATCCCAGCCGATCGGCGGCTTGCGTCCCGATTTCACCAATATAGGCTCCGGCTTTATCGGCAAGGGACAGTATTCCATCCCGTATATTGTCATTATCGCCATTATCGTAGCGATCATAGTCTGGGTCGTCTTCAACAAAACGAAGCTCGGCAAAAACATGTACGCCATCGGCGGCAATATACAGGCCGCTAAAGTATCCGGTATCAATGTTTCCAAGAACCTGATTTATATCTACGCTATCGCCGGCGCCCTGTACGGTCTTGCAGGCGTGCTGGAAGCCGCCAGAACGGGCGGCGCAACGAACAACTATGGCAACATGTACGAACTTGACGCTATCGCTGCCTGCGTTGTCGGCGGCGTATCCACCACAGGCGGCATCGGCACAGTGCCGGGGGTATTGGTCGGCGTAGTCATTTTCACCCTGATCAACTATGGCCTGACCTTTATCGGCGTCAGCCCTTACTGGCAGCTCATTATCAAAGGCCTCATCATCGTGGCCGCGGTTGCCTTCGACATGCGGAAATACGCCGCGAAGAAATAAGCTGGCAATTCATAAAACAATAACCCAATATCATGAATCCAAGCCGCTTTCCGGGCCGTCGGAATTTTTTTCGCCGCCCGGAGCGGCTTTTCGTCGTCAGCCCTCACAAAATGGGCGGTTATTCCATATTCTATGGGCAAACGCCTTATGTCAGGGGGAGCGGAACATGTTGAAAATCGACTTGCGAGATACGCGAGGAGCAAAGAAGGATGCATGGAGGACGGCGGAAGTTTGGAAATGGGACGGCAGCGGATGGAACGAGCGTATTTCCCAGCCGGTGCAGGATACCCGGAACCCGGAGATTGCCTATGCCGTTGTGCCGTCTGAACCCGGCTGGTACCGAATCGATATCCACAGCGGGGATGCGGATGTGACTGAAGAGGATGAATTTCAAGGCGGAGCCGAATTGCGGGCTACTTCCCTTCACCCGGCGCCGTTCAGGCTTAAGGAAGGGGTGCTCTGGGGATACATTGGCGACAACGGCCGAACGGCCATTGAACCCCGCTTCGACTATGCCGAAGAATTCCAGGAGAACGGTCTTGCCGTCATTTCGATTAAGGATCACAGCGGCTTGATCAACATGGCGGGAAAAGAAGTGGTTAAGCCGGTTTACATGTTTATCGGCTCTTTTGAAGAAGGACGCGCGGTCGCGAGTGACAGCAGGGGGTATTTTTTAATTGATGAGAAGGGAAAGCCGTTAACGGGACGCAGATACGACTATCTGAACTCCCTACAGGAAGGGCGTGCGCTGTTCTACAAGCAAGTGGAAGGTCAAGGTTCCAGATACGGCTATTTGGACCGTGACGGCCGGGAAGCCATTCCGGCCCAATACGAAGATGCGTCCGACTTTAAAGATGGAAAGGCGCTGGTCAAGCTCCGCGTAGAAGAATTTGCGCTGATCGGGAAGAACGGTGAAGTTTTGCACACCTACCATCACCCTTTTGTGGGGAATCCGGGTGACGGCTTGCTGGCTTTTCAGGCAGAGGAGAACGGCAGGTACGGATACATCGATGAGGAAGGAAAGACGGTAATTAAGCCGCAGTTTACGTCGGCGCTGCCTTTTTCGGAAGGAAGGGCAGTTGTTAACATGGCGGAGAACTATCAGAATGCGTATGGCTTGATCGACAAGAACGGGAACTTCGTCATCCCGGCACGCTATGAGGAGGTGCAGCAGCTCGGGGAGAACCGTGTCGCGCTCGGTACGCCCCTGAATCCGGCTGAACCGTTCCGGGGCTCCTCGTATACCATTGCCGATGCTGCAAACGGCCGGATCCTTAACACCCATCCCCTGCGCGGAGTGAACCGTTACAGTGACGGTCTCGCCTCCGTATATGATGAACGCGAGACTTATTTCATCGACCGAAGCGGGAACCGCGCCGCTGGGATGCCGGTTGTTCCGGGCTCGGGCACCCTTTCATTCAGCGGTAGACTGATCAGAGCGGATGTCGATCAGCGCACCAGTTATTATGATCGGAACGGAAGACAGGTGTGGAAGGAAAATACGCTCATTCCCCTTCGGCTTCCCTACGCCGTGGAAGAGCGGAAGTTTAAACCGGACTTCAATTACCTCGTCTATTACCCGTATGTCCAGGGATTTTCCGATTCAAGCGTGTCCGCCCGGGTCAATGACAGACTGAAAGAGCTTTCGCTAGTAAATGAGGTTATCCCCGAAGATAAGCGGGATTACAGCTACACGGGTGATTTTTCCGTTTCCTTTTTTCGAAAAAATCTGCTGCAGCTTGAGCTAAACGGTTACCGTTACCCTTATGGAGCCGCCCATGGAATGCCTACCCGTATTTTTACGCCCATTGATTTGCGATCCGGCAAATTCTATGAGCTACAAGATTTGTTCAAGCCGGCGATCAACTACACGGATAGGCTCAGCGAAATTGTTGCCCGGCAGATCGAAAATGATCCCCAATATTCCTATGTATTTGAGGGTGCCTTCAAAGGCATAGCTCCCGACCAGCCGTTCTATGTCGATGGAGAGGCACTCTATCTTTACTTCGCTCCTTATGAGATTGCCCCTTATGCTGCAGGCTTCCCGACTTTCCGTATCCCTTTTGCGGAAATTATGGGCCTCATCAACACTGAGGGAGCGTTCTGGCGGTCTTTTCACTAAATATAACGGCTCATAGCACCGATAGGAAGATTACAAAGACAGACCGAATTTGGCAGAAATTAACGCCACATAACGGGTGAGTAGTATGTTACAATGACCAAGGAACATATTACAACTTTGTAATCTTTGCCGCTATTCTCTTAATACGGCATAGAGACACAACTAGAAGAGGAGATGGCGGAATGAAGAGCAACATGGTAAAAGCACTACTTAGCGGAAGCGTAGCGGCGGTAATGGCGCTTGGCATATCCTTACCATCACAGGCACAGGCTGCTTCGGCGCAGGTGACGGTCAAGGAGGGAATCAGCTACGAACAGCTGATACAATATTTGCAGCAGCATTATGGAAAAGCGATCACGATAGATTTGACAGGCGATAATGCTGCCAAGCCGGTCGAGGCTAAGCCGGTAGCAGCTCCGGCGGCAAAGCCTGTAGCAGCGCCGGCGGAAAAGCCGGCTGTAGCGAAACCGGCGGCACCGCCAGCGGCCCAGCCTGCGCCACCGGTGCAAAAAGCTCCTGAGGCTGCCCAGTCTGACAAAGCCTCATTTGTCAAACAAGTAGTAGACTTGGTGAACCAGGAACGCGCGAAAGCCGGTCTTGCGCCGCTGACTGCGCTTGACAGCCTGAACAAGGTTGCGGCAGCCAAAGCGACGGATATGCGGAGCAACAATTATTTCTCGCATACGTCTCCTACGTACGGCTCGCCTTTTGATATGATGCGCTCTTTTGGCGTTACTTATAACTATGCCGGAGAGAATATCGCAAAAGGGCAGCGCACGCCGGAAGAAGTCATGACGGCCTGGATGAACAGTCCGGGACACAAAGCCAACATACTGAACAAAAATTTCAACTATATCGGAGTGGGCTTTGATAATTACTACTGGGCTCAAGAGTTTATCGGAAAATAATACCTTCGCGTTACCGGGTTACATCGAGAGACCGCCTTTCTTCCACTGTGGAGAAGGGTGGTCTTTCTTATATTTCTCTATGTTTCAGTACATTTGCAAAATAAGGATAGAAGAATTATGTTTAAATACAGCACATATTATCGAACGGATGGAGGGGTAGGTTTGAACGATTTCAAATGGACCTGGCGGGGTTTAAGCCTTCTGTCCATTGCAGCCACGCTGCTGCTGGTCATCGGCTTCATTTATGCAGCCAGAGATATTATGTCCCCCCGGGGAACCAGTTTCTCCGCAGAGGTCCCTCAGAATACGGCAGCTCCCGCCGAAGAATCAGGCGTCCTTAAGGTTGCGGCAGTCGGTGATTCGCTGGCCAAGGGTACGGGGGATAATACGGGCGAGGGCTTTGTGCGGCGGGCCGTGGCAGGCTTGTCCGCAGACGGAACGAAGACCGAGCTAGTCGGGAACCTCGGCATTAACGGCCTGACAACAGCCGGGCTGCGGGACAAGCTGAAAGAGGAAGGCGTGCAGTACGTACTCCGTCAAGCCAATATTATTCTCGTTTCGATTGGCGGCAATGATTTGTTTCAGGGAGCGCAGCGCATGCTGAACGAAGCGGAGGGAGGAACGGCTGCGAGCGGGGAAGCCGCGTCTGGGTCTCCAGATGTTCAAGTGGGTTCCGGCGGCAGCAAAGGTGCCGCTGCGGTTCCCGGCAGCGGTTCCCCGGAGAACGCTGCGTTAAAGGATCTGAATCCTGTACAGCTGCTTGCAAATCTTCCCGGCGCCTCGAAGCGGCTGGAGGATATTCTAACCGCGATATCCAAGATCAATCCGCAAGCCCGGATTTACTATATAGGTCTGTACAATCCTTTCGGGGATCTTCGGGAGATGCTTATTCCGGGCAATCAGGCCGTCACATCTTGGAACAATGCGGCGATGGATATCATCAACCGCAATACCGGCATGACACTTGTTCCGACGCTCGATTTGTTTAACGGACATCTCGGCAAATATTTGTCCAGCGACCATTTTCATCCGAACGGCGATGGGTACCAGCGGATGGCGGACCGGATTGTTCAGGCGGTAAGGTAGAGGAAAGAGGTGGAATGCATGATAGCACATGACAACAAAAGCAACTCCGGAACCGTCGTTTTATCCGTTGACGGCGTCCGCAAAAAAATAGGACGGAAGTGGATTATCG
The DNA here is from genome assembly GCF_018966525.1 of Paenibacillus sophorae. Lineage (NCBI taxonomy): Bacteria > Bacillati > Bacillota > Bacilli > Caryophanales > Paenibacillaceae > Paenibacillus > Paenibacillus sophorae. Next base: position 4,524,800 of record NZ_CP076607.1, on the reverse strand, counting down.
ACAACGTTACTTTTGACGTTCGGGAAGGCGAGATTTTCGGCTTTCTCGGTCCGAACGGGGCAGGAAAGACGACAACGATCCGCATGCTCGTCGATTTGATACGGCCAAGCGAAGGTTCCATTACCGTATGCGGCTATAATGTCAACAAACAGCCCGAGAAGGCGCTGCAGTATGTCGGCTCCATCGTCGAAAATCCTGAAGTCTATTCATATTTGACCGGCTGGGAGAATTTGCAGCATTTCGCCCGCATGCAGCCGGGAGTGGACGAGGAGCGGATCGCCGAGGTTGCCCGGACCGTCCGGCTAGACCAGCGTATACATGACAAGGTGAGAACTTACTCACTCGGCATGCGCCAGCGTCTGGGGATCGCACAGGCGCTTCTCGGACGCCCGCGGCTGCTCATTCTGGATGAGCCAACGAACGGTCTCGATCCCAAGGGCATCAAAGAAATGCGGGAATTCATCCGCAGGCTGGCGGATGAGGGAATGGCCGTGTTCGTATCCAGCCATCTGTTGAGCGAAATTCAACTGCTTTGCGACCGCGTCGCTATCATCAGCAGAGGGCGCGTGCTGGCCGTTGGCGGCGTGAGCGAACTTGTCGCCCGCAATTCGCCTTATGTGTTGTGGGAACTGGAGCCGTACGAACGGGGCGCCGCCCTGCTGGAATCAAGAGCGGGAATCCGGCTTGCGGACCCGGCCGAGCTTTCGCTGGATGATACAGTCATTGCGAATCTGAGGAGCGGGTCCGCAGTGACGATTATGGATGATGATGCCGTGCCGGATACCGTCGCCGCGCTCGTCGCCTCAGGAGTCGAGGTCAGAGCCGTGCATAAAATCAACCCGACACTGGAACAGCTATTCTTGAAACTGACGGAGGGTGAGACTATTGAATAGCCTGCTGCCGCTCATCCGCAATGAGTGTATGAAAATAATCAAGAAGAAACGCTTCTATGTCATTTTGCTTATTCTAGTCGTGCTTGTTCCGATGTTCACTTATGCCCAGATGCGATCGGCTGAACGAAACAGGGAGAAGTTTAGTTCCGATTGGCGGCTGGAATTGCAGCAGCAGATTACCGATAACGAAAATTCGCTCAGCAGCAGCCGGATTCCAGAAGAGTGGAAGACGTACCGGCGGATTTTTATACAGCAGATGCAGTATTATCTCGATCATGATGTGAATCCGAACGAACCGAGCGGCGTAACCTTTACCCGCGAATTTCTGGACAACTCGATTTCACTGTTCATCCCGCTAATGATCATGGCGGTTGCTTCCGATATTGTATCCGGAGAACGTACGACGGGAACTATTAAAATGCTGTTGACCCGGCCCGTCAAGCGCTGGAAGGTGCTCATGAGCAAATTGATCGCGCTGCTGATGTTTGTGTCTCTGATTATTTTATCTGCCTTTCTGGTAAGCTACCTTATCTCCGGACTGGCCTTCGGTTACAGCGGCTTTAACGCGCCGATCTTCACCGGCTTCCAGCTAAGCGGCGACTCGGTCGATATGTCTGCGGTTCATGCGGTGCCGCAGTGGGAATATATGCTGATGCAGTGCGGTCTCATCTGGTTTGTCAGCGTAGTTGTGGCCCTGCTCGCCTTTATGGTTTCGGTGCTGTTCCGCAGTACGGCGGCCAGCATCGTCGTGATGATGGCTGCGTTGATTGCCGGCACGATCCTAACCAATATGGCATCGGCTTGGACTTCGGCCAAGTACCTGTTCATGGTTAACCTGGGCCTGACCAATTATCTGTCCGGGTCTCCGGCGCCGATTGAAGGGATGTCACTGCCTTTTTCTATTGCGGTTCTGGGCATTTGGGGGATAGTATCCGTAATCATTTCATTCGCCGTCTTTACGAAAAGGGATATTTTGAATTAGAATGTACAAAGTAACCAAAACATTTGTTTGCATTTTGGGATTAGAGAAGAGAAGGGGGAACATGAATGTTCGAACAGGTCGATATGTTCGCTGAAGTCTCGAAGAACGGCGCAGCAGACCGGACTGGATACGATGCTGACGACATTCAGGTGCTTGAAGGTCTAGTTGCGGTTCGCAAACGGCCCGGCATGTATATCGGCAGTACGAGTTCCTCGGGACTGCACCATTTGGTATGGGAAATCGTAGATAATGCAGTGGATGAGCATCTGGCGAAGTATTGCACGAAAATCGATATCGTGCTGCGCAAAGACGGCTCGGTGACCGTCACCGACAATGGTCGGGGAATTCCGACAGGCATGCACAAAACGGGGGTTCCGACGCCGCAAGTCGTATTCACCATCCTGCATGCCGGCGGCAAGTTCGGAGGCTCGGGATACAAGAAATCGGGCGGACTGCACGGCGTCGGCGCTTCGGTGACGAACGCTCTGTCGGAATGGCTTGAGGTTGAGATCTACCGGGAAGGCAAGATACACCGCCAGCGTTTTGAATATTGGGTCGGTAAAGACGGTAAAGAACATGTCGGAGAACCCGTTACGGGTCTTGAGATATTGGGCAATACGAACAAAACCGGCTCGAAGATCTCATTCAAGCCGGATATTCGCGTGTTCCAGGGCGGCATCTCGCTGAACTATGATACGCTTGCTGAACGGCTTCAGGAGATCGCATTCCTCAACTCCGGACTGCGCATCACGCTGACGGACGAACGGGGCGGACGCCAGGACGAGTATTATTATGAGGGCGGAGCCAGCGAATTTGTTCGTTATCTGAACGAAGGCAAGGATGTGCTGCATGACGTCATCCATTTCAGTGCAGAGAAGGACGAAATCGAGGTGGAAGTGGCGATCCAATATAACGGCGGCTACACCGAAACGATCGCTTCGTTTGTAAACTCGATTCCGACCCGCAGCGGCGGTACGCACGAGACCGGATTTAAGACGGCGTATACGCGCGTCATGAATGATTACGCCCGGCGCACGGGGCTGCTGAAAGAGAAAGATAAGAATCTGGATGGCAGCGACCTGCGGGAGGGCATGATGGCGGTAATCAGCATCAAAATGTCCGAGGTCGAATTCGTCGGCCAGACGAAGGACCAGCTCGGCAGCGCCTCGGCGCGAAGCGCGGTTGATTTTATCGTCTCCGAGAATATGCAGCGCTTTCTTGAAGAAAATCCACAGGTGGCGCAGAGTCTGCTGAAGAAATCCATCCAAGCGGCCAAAGCGCGTGAAGCGGCCCGCAAGGCGCGGGATGAAATACGCAGCGGCAAAAAGCGCAGCGAAGGCTCGAACCTGGGCGGCAAGCTGTCTCCAGCGCAATCCAAAGACATTTCCCGCACCGAGCTGTTTATTGTGGAAGGCGATTCCGCAGGCGGCTCAGCCAAGCAGGGACGCGATTCGAAGATTCAGGCGATTCTGCCCCTTAAGGGCAAGCCGATGAACCCCGAGAAGGCAAAATTGCCGGAAATACTGAAGAACGACGAATACCGGGCGATCATTTCCGCGATTGGCGCAGGGATAGGCTCGGATTTCGCAGTCGAAGACTGCAATTATTCCAAAATCATCATCATGACCGACGCGGATACCGACGGCGCGCATATTCAAGTGCTGCTGCTGACGTTCTTCTACCGGTACATGAAGCCGCTGATCGATGCAGGGAAGGTATATATCGCCCAGCCTCCGCTGTATAAGCTGACCCGCAAATCGGGCAAGCTGGAAACGGTCAGATACGCCTGGACGGATGAGCAGCTTCAGAACTATTTGAAAGAGTTCGGCAAGAACTTTGAGCTTCAGCGCTACAAAGGGCTCGGCGAAATGAACCCCGATCAGCTGTGGGAAACGACAATGAATCCCGAGTCGCGGACCATGCTTCAGGTGCAGATTGAGGATGCCGCCAAGGCGGAGCGCCGTGTGTCTACGCTGATGGGCGACAAGGTCGACCCGCGTAAGCGCTGGATTGTCGAGAATGTCGATTTCACCGAGATTGTGGAGTAGTGACGAGAATTTCGATGTTTAAATGTTTTGGCGTTTTGCGAAGCAGAGCGAAAGGTTTGGAACTGGAGGAGCGTTAGCGTCCGCCTTTGTCTCCGGATTCCCCCCTTTAGGGTTAATTCCAGGGAATCTGGAGACAACAGCGGCCGGAAGTCCAAACCGTCGCGCAGCACCCGCGCAAATCACCAAATCTTTTATAAAGGCGACAGTTTGAGGAACAGAAGGTGAATGCATGAGCAGTTTATCCGAACAATTTTTGCCGGCATTTCTGGAAGAGGTCGTCGGCGACCGCTTCGGCCGGTATTCCAAATATATCATTCAGGACCGGGCCATTCCCGACGTCCGCGACGGGCTGAAGCCCGTGCAGCGCCGAATACTGTACGCTATGTATGATTCGGGCAATACACCGGATAAGCCGTACCGCAAGTCGGCCAAGACAGTCGGGGATGTAATGGGGAACTACCATCCGCACGGCGATTCGTCGATCTATGAAGGCATGGTAAGAATGGCGCAGCCGTGGAAAATGGGGCATGTGCTTGTTGACGGACACGGCAACTGGGGCTCGATGGACGATGATCCTGCGGCAGCCATGCGTTATACGGAGGCCCGGCTGTCACCGATCGCCATGGAGATGATGCGCGACATCGAGAAGCGCACCGTCCTGTTCAAGGACAACTTCGACAACACGGCCAAGGAACCGGTCGTGGTTCCGTCGCGGTACCCGAATTTGCTAGTGAACGGCACGAGCGGAATCTCGGCCGGCTTTGCCACCGAAATCCCGCCGCATAATCTGCGTGAGACTATTGATGCTTGTATCGCGGTCATGCAGAAGCCGGAGATCGAGCTTGAGGAAATTATGACCTTCATGAAAGGGCCGGATTTTCCGACAGGCGGGCTTATTATGGGCGGCGACGGAATTATGGACGCTTACCGGACAGGCAAAGGGCGTATCTATCTGCGTTCCAAGACGGAGATTGAGAACCTGCGCGGCGGCAAGCAGCAGATCGTCATTACCGAAATCCCATTCCAGGTCGTCAAATCGCGTCTGGTTACCGCCATGGAGAATATCCGCCTTGAGAAAAAAGTTGAAGGCATCGCGGAAGTACGCGACGAAAGCGGCCGCGAAGGTCTGCGGATCGTAATCGAACTGAAGAAAGAAGCCGATGCGCAGGGGATTCTGGCCTACTTGCTCAAGAAGACCGATCTGCAGATCACCTATAATTTCAACATGGTTGCTATTGTCAATAAAGCGCCGCAGCAGCTAGGCCTAAAGGCCATCCTTGAGGCTTATATCGCCCATCAGCGTGAAGTCGTAACGCACCGTACACAGTTCGACCTGGAGCGGGCGGAGGACCGGGCTCACGTATTGGAAGGTCTGGTCAAGGCACTTAATATTCTGGATGAAGTAATCGCAGCCATCAAAGCATCCAAGAACCGTCAGGACGCCCAGAACAATCTTGTCTGGATGTTCGGATTCAGCGAAAGACAAGCCGATTCGATCCTGACTCTCCAGCTGTATCGTCTGACCAATCTGGAGATCAAGACGCTGGAGAAAGAACTGGAAGAGACGCAGAAAAAGATTGCTGCCTTGCGCAGCATCCTGGAAAGCGACAAGAAGCTGATTGGTGTCATTCGCAAGGAACTGATGGAGATCCGTGATAAATACGGCATCGACCGCCGGTCCGACATTCAGGTCGAGGTGGAAGAGCTTAAGGTAAGCATTGAGGCGCTGGTTAACGCGGAGGATGTACTTGTTGCGCTGTCTGGGGACGGCTATATCAAGCGGACAAGTATGCTCTCCTTCACCCGCTCAGGCGGAGAACGGAATTCGTCCGGCGTCAAGGAAGGCGACTATATCACCAACCTGTTAGATGTCAATACGCGGGACAGTTTGCTGGTATTTACGCGCAAGGGACAATATTTCCTGCTTCCCGTTCATCAAATCCCAGAGTTCAAATGGAAGGATCCCGGCACCGCGATTGTAAATGTGATCGGTCTGGGCAAGGGAGATGGTATATCCGGAATTATTCCTATAGGCAATTTCGAAGAGCCTGACCAAAGCCTGTTCTTTATCACCCGCAAGGGTCAGGTGAAGCGCACCGAGCTGAAGGAATATTCCACAAGCCGCAGCGGGGCCATCGCCGCATGCAAGGTTGGGGCAGAAGATGAAGTGCTGTCGGTCATGCTGAGCGGAGGGGACAAGGACCTTATGCTTGTCACCAAGGAAGGCATGAGCATTCGTTTCCGCGAGAGCGAAGTCAACCCGATGGGCCGCGTAGCCGCCGGCGTAAAAGGGATTCAGCTTCGCGAAGGCGATGAGGTGGTATCCTGCTTCCGCGTCTCGGACGACGAGGGAGAGGTTCTGGCTGTGACTGAACTGGGCTACGGCAAGCGCAGTCTGCTGCTGGATTATATGCCGCAGAGCCGGGGCGGCAAAGGATTGCCGACATTTGAATTCAAGGAAGGCAAGCGCGTCCGTCCGAACGGCAGCCACATTGCCGGCGCATTCTACTGTAGAGAACCGTTTGAACTGACCGCCATTACTCGCGAAGGTGCGCTGCACCATTTCTCTTCGGAAGCCGCGCCAATCGCCGAACGGCGTTCGACCGGCAAGCTTCTAGTTCCGCTTGAGAAGAAAGACGAGATCATCAGCTTGCAAATTTCCGTGAAATAAAGCGGATTTTATCGAATACAGGTTATGTTTGTAGCAGACATCCGCGTCCCTTTTTCGACAGGGCGCGGATGTCTTTTTATACATGGCGTGTCGTGTCGAAAAAATGACCATAATCATCACAAACGAGGAGAGGACCCATTGTTTTTACCTGCCGATAAAAGTTCACGGAGTTATTTATTTTTTTCCACTTGCAGGAAAAAGAAACTCTTCCGCGAACATATCTTAATAACGGATCTTTCGCCAAGAAAGGAAGGAACAACTGTGAACTCCTTTGAATTCAGTAAAATATGGCATAAAATTCTTAAAGACTATAAGGTTCATATGGATACAAAGCTGGCTCCCACGCTTACCGACGCACAGCTTACGGTGCTTGAGCTAGTTCAGGAACGGGGAGCCGCCAAGCCCTCCGATTTGGCTCCGCATTTGGCTACCAGTCCTGCTGCGGTTACCATGCTTCTCGACCGGATGGAGCGGGGCGGACTGATTATCAGAGACAGAGATGCCTCTGACCGCCGGATCGTTTGGGTCAGCATAACCGATGTCGGCCGAAAGGAAACCGCGCGCGGCCTTAAGGTCCGCAGCGATTTTTTCGCGGAAGTGCTGGACCATATTTCGGCCCACAATCAGCAGCTTCTGCTGTATTTGATGGGTAAACTCGTAGCGCCGGGAAACGAAGCCACTCCTGTGGAAATGAGCAGATAACCTGAAATTAGCGGGGCGGAGATAACAAAAGCAGGTCTATCCCAGGGAGGGATGGCCTGCTTCTTGCAATTGTCAGCGGAATGCTGACATGGGCTTATTGAGCGAACACCCCGCTGCATAACCAGCGACGCTGCTTCTACCGGATGGCCCGCTCCTGAAGCTCCGTGCTCCACAGGTCCCAAGGATATTGACGCGGAGGCAAGGAGATCAGTTCAACTTCCTGCTTAGTAACGGGATGCGGGAATCCGACAAGCGAGGACCACAGCGCGATTTGCTGTCCGGGCTTGTTGACGGACGCTCCGTATTTTTGGTCTCCGTACAGAGGACAGCCGGCATGGGCTAGCTGAACGCGAATTTGATGAGAACGTCCGGTGAGCAGGTCGACCTTTACAAGGCTGAGGCCTTCGGTGCTGCCCAGCACGGTATAATCCAGAATGGCTTCCTTGCCGCCTGGCGTGCCTTCCCGGACAACGGTGACCGTGTTCGTCTTGGCGTTTTTGAGCAGGATATTTCTCAATCGGCCGTGCTCAGCAGGAAGCCGTCCGTGTACGACGGTCAAATAACCTTTGCGGAAGCTCCGGCTGCGGACGCTCTCCGACAACCGTGAAGCCGCCTTGGAGGTCTTAGCGAACACCATAGCTCCGCCAACGGGGCGGTCCAGCCGGTGAACGAGGCCCATATAGACGTTGCCGGGCTTGTCATAACGCCGCTTGATGTCCTCTTTCAGCAGGGTGAGCAGATCGGCATCTCCCGTGGCATCCTCCTGTACGGGAATGTTAACCGGCTTAACGACCCCAAGAAGATGGTTATCCTCATACAAAATCTGAAAGGAACCCGGCGTTTGTCCATCTTCCTGTCCACCGTTCAGGCTCTGCGCCATGTCTCTACGACTCCCAGCGGCCGAGGATGCCGCAGGGCAGATTCAGTCCGGAGGAAGTGATCGGCAGGCCGATTTCTCCGGAGCTGAGCTTACCTCCATAACGCGATTTCATCGTCATGGCCAGCATGTTCTCCAGAACGGTCGGGGAAATGCCGGTCGTATAGGAATTGATGAGCAGGAAGAGCGGGTTATCGCTCAGAATGTCCATGCAGCTTTCCAGAAAAGGATACAAGTTCTGCTCCAGCTTCCACATCTCGCCGCCTGGACCTCTTCCGTAGGAGGGAGGGTCCATAATAATCGCGTCGTACTTATTGCCCCGGCGCTGTTCGCGCTGAACAAATTTGAAGACGTCGTCGGTGATGAACCGGACCGGACGCTCTCCGAGGCCGGACAGCTGCACGTTTTCTTTTGCCCATTGAACCATGCCCTTGGCCGCATCGACATGAACGACGGAAGCGCCCGCACTGGCTGCCGCAACGGTGGCACCGCCTGTATAAGCGAACAGGTTCAGCACCTGTATTTTACGTCCCGCGCCCCCAATCTTGTCCATCATCCAGCTCCAGTTGGCCGCTTGCTCCGGGAACAGTCCCGTATGCTTGAAGTTGGTAGGACGAAGATGGAATTTAAGCTTGCCGTAGCTGATGCTCCAGCTATCCGGTATGCTTTTTTTCATTTCCCATTGGCCGCCGCCCGATGAGCTGCGATGATAATGTCCGTGAACATCCTTCCACCGCGATGTTTCCTTTGGTAGCGGCCATATAATTTGCGGGTCCGGCCGCCGAAGAATAATATCTCCCCAGCGCTCCAGCTTTTCTCCGCCTCCTGTATCGATGATCTCATAATCCTTCCAGTCCCGAGCCATGTACATGTCTAACCCATCCTTCAAAAAAATTCATTTAGCCTATATTGTACATCATTTTGCCGGTTTATAACAAACGGTTCGAGCGGTAATGCCAATCGCGGAAAGACCATTTTTCATATGTCCGTCTGTAAAATGTCCTGCGAGCCGAGACATTATCTCAGCGCTTTATACATTAGAATCAAATCGACATAATGGTCAATGCCAAGCTTGATTTGTTTAAGTCGTCTCCCTTCCTCTTGAAAGCCGAAACTGCGGTATAGCTGAATGGCATTTTCGTTGGAAGAGAACACTTCGAGGCAGATTTTTTCAATAGCAGAGCATGCGGTGGCCCAATCCAACATCGTTGAAATCAACTTTTTCCCAATCCTTTGTCCTCTCCAACCGGGAGATAACATTATGCCGAACTCACGTATGTGAGAACGTCTTTCGAGCGAAGGAGAGTATAGGATCAGCCAACCGACCACATTCTCTTCTGCTGCGGCAACCACAAAAAGCTCGCTCGGATGATCGCCAGCCGCACGGATTAATTCTTGATAGCTTTCTTTCGTCTTATGAAACTCATGGTGTGCAGTCATAACGTATTTATTCTCTTCTACAACCTCGCGATGAATGGATAGGACAGCGGTAGCATCGGTCGAAACCGCTGATCTGATGATAACGGATAATCCTAAATCTTCTAATTCATACTCTTGTGTCTGCAAAATGGCCATTTCAGTCCCCCTAATCTATAAAAGTTATTATAAAGTAAGCCGTTTAGCAGGGCTGTGAGAAACGTAGACAAGATATTCTGCTGCAAAATATCATTGACATTGATAATCATTATCAATAGAATGGGTTTATATCGCACACCGCTACCGGGGAAGGGATGCTTTCAATGACGGTTTTCTTTAATATGGGGGAGGATATGAAACATGGCTAAAATATTAGTGGTATATGCCAGCCTGACCGGCAATACAGAGGAAATAGCGGAACTGATCGCAGAGGGAATCCGCCAGTCGGGAGGCGAAGCGGTTATGAAATCGGTCACCGACTGCAACGCCTTCGATATAGCATCGTATGATGGTGCGGTCTTGGGGGCCTACACCTGGGGAGACGGAGAACTGCCGGATGAATTCCTCGATTTCTATGAGGAGCTGAATGAAATAGACTTAGCGGGCAGCAAAGCCGCCGTGTTCGGAAGCGGCGACACCGGGTATGACATCTACTGCGGTGCGGTTGACCTGATTGAAGAAAAGCTGAAGGAAAGAGGCGCAGCCACCCTGCAGACGAGTCTGAAAATTGAATATGGGCCGACTGCTGCGGAGAAAGAGGAGTGCCGCAAATTCGGACAGCGTTTTGCCGAGGCCTGTGCGGCGGTGTCTTAAGATGAGTACGGCATGCGGTGCAGCGGCTAATCCGGCCTCCCGACTTCCAAAATTTCACGATTATATTGTAGAACGTGCTCTACTTGATATGGCGGAGGTAAGTTGCGGTGGAAAAGAACTGCCATTGTGGCGGCAACAGGTGCAGTATGCGGTCGGTCATACGTTAAATGATTATTACATCTTGACGCCTGAGGTGCGCAGTCAGACGCCTATTCAGTTTCTCCTGGAACGGAGATGGCCTCAGAGGTCCATGTGCTTCCCTTCTCTTATGCACTATTGGGAGGTTAAAAATACGATAGGCGATGCGCTGGTCCGCCTAGTTAGCAGCTGTCATGAGAGAGAGGTTCCGTTCATGCTGTATGAACAGTGGTATGTTCCCGTACCTGAACTGCAAATGGACTTGTCCATCATCTTTCAATTGGTGTGGCACTCCGGCAAAAGAGGAGACGGACTGAATGTGCAGAAGTTCATGGTATGCGGAAATGAGGATGTTGCCCGGGGGTTTATACATATGGCCAATGTATTCTGCCGCAAGACTTATGGCGCGCCGCCCGAGAGTGTGGAGATTCATTTTCTGTTGGAGGGGGAGAGGCGCCTCTACGACGGAAATGCCTATACGATGGAAGCCTCGCTCGATTACTTAAGGCTGCTGGCCGTATTGAATGGCGAGCGAAGCAGCGGAGGCGCAGACTGTGAGTCAAGGGCAGAAAGGCGGAATATACCCGGAGAGGACAGCTTATCAAGGAATCTCCTGATGTGACCTGCCTGCTGCGTTTTGACAAAAAACGAGACCCTTTGGACCGTCACCGGACCAGAGGGTCTTCATGCCACCGGTTTCCCGGCGGATCTTTCACGCTTGTTAGTCACCTTACCGGGTCTAGCCGATATAACGATAGTAATCCTGCTTATTGGTTATGACGAATCCGCAGCTTTCGTATAGTCCGAGCGCATTGGGGTTGTCCAGTGCGACTTCCAGATTAATTCCGTTGCCGCTGCGTCTTTCCCGCAGAATCGTCTGAATGAGGGCGCTGCGTCCGATGCCTCTGCCACGCATTTTTTCATCTACGGTAAAGGCGTAGATCCAGGTTTCGTGATGCTCTGTCCACAGCCGCATTTTGCCTACGGGCTGCCCGTCAAGCTCAATAATGATATGCTCATTGCTGCTTTCCCCATCCAGCTCATCATACATTTCTACCGCCTCTTCCAGCGACGTGTTGAAGCCCTTGCTGTCGAGAACGGCGAGCAGTCTCTTCTCATCGGCACGGGCGGGACGAAGGATCACCATGTCATCAGGCAGGATCTTGTTCTCAAAAGCCGAACGCTCCTCGGCCTTCTTATGGTCCCATTTCATCTGATACTCCGCATGATTGAGCTCGAGAGGCAGGGTCTTCAGAAAACCGGCGGCGGATTTGGAAGCCGCAGGCGCGTTGAGCAGGATGCTCTTCGCCTTTTTGCGGATGATCTGTTTATGGGCCTGCTCCCACAGAGAGGTGAAGATGCCGCGGCGGCGGTAGCCGGGGCGCACCATTCCGCAAACTTCAACTTCGCTGCCGAAGCTGTACAGCCCAATAAATCCGGCAAGCAGCCCCTCCTCGTAAGTATAGAACCACACAGCGCCTCCAGACCCCGGCTCGCTTCGGAGCGAGTTCCAGTTGAGCTTCAGCGATATGCCATCATAATCTTCGCAGCGGCGCTGCAATTCCTCTATTTCGCGCAAAGTTTCTTGTGTCGTCAAACCCGTTTCCTCCTAATCATTGGAATCGCAGCCCGGGTGGACATTTCGCTGCGAATAACGGGCAGTTTGTTTAAGACAGACCGCTCCCGTTCTCTTTCAGCACGTCCCCGTACTCGGGATGCTTCTTGAATTGATGGGCGGCGTAGGAGCACTGAGGGATAATGGATAGTCCCTCGTTTCTTGCTTTATCTACTACCGCTTTGACCAGTTGTTCGCCTGCTCCCTGACCCCGCAGTTGTTCCGATACATACGTATGATCAACGATCATTGTCATGGAATCGACCAACTTGTATGTAATTTCAGCAAGGTCTTCTCCATCTCCGGCAATGTAAAACCGTCCATCTTCTGAAGAAATTTGCCGCATATTCATCACTCCTGTTTCATGGATTACCGTTATTTTACTCTCTCTCCGGACAAAAAGCGAGTTAGCCCCGAATAATATTGAACAGAGGCAAAAAAGCGCGAATTTTGGATGAATATGGTTAAATAGACAATTTTGACTCTCGTTTTCGGGAGTGCTATACTGGTTCCACGCACAGCAATATGGTTAATAAGAGACTGATTAGAATTAGATCTAATCGGTCTTATGTTTTTTGAATCCATACTTAGGAGGAATTGGTAATGAGTGAAGCAGTACGTTTGATGGAAAGAACCGGGAAGCCTTCCGCACAGCGGAGACAGGGCCTGGTGCCTGTTGTCATCTACGGTGCGGGTTCGGAATCCCTTTCCCTTAGCGCGGATGCAAAAACGATAGACAATATTCTGGGCAAAAATCCGCGGGCGATTTTAAAGGCGGAGCTGCCGGCATCCGGCACCAAAGATGTGATTATTCAAGACGTGCAGCGCCAGCCTTTGACCAAGAAGCTGCTGCATATCGACTTCCATGTCATTGATATGAAAGCCGAGCTGGACACCAAGGTAGCCCTGCATTTTACCGGTACGCCGGAGGGGGTTAAGGCCGGAGGAGTGCAGACGGTTGAGCTGCATGAGCTGGATATCCGCACACTGCCGGATAAGCTGGAATCCGTATTCGAAGTAGACGTCAGCAATCTGGAAATCGGCGATCATCTGCTGGTTTCAGACCTGCCGAAGCATGAGGGATGGGAAGTGCTGACAGATCCTGAAACGCTGGTCGTTAAGATCGCGCCGCCTGCCGTCCAGGCAGAGCCTGCGGCCGAAGAAGGGGCTGCGGAACCGGCGGCCGAAGAGGTTGCCGAAGGAGCGAAAGCCTGATTGCGGGCTAGCAGTTGAAATATATACAATTAGAGCGCGTCCTCTCCGGGTCGGAGGGAACGCGCTCTTGTGTGATCAGGCGCTTATATTGGCTTACCGCCTTTTATTCATCGGCTACAACAAGCTTGATATTGTTCTCCTCGGCAAACTGCTGGTAATCGCTCCCCGGAATGCTGTCGGTAACCAAATAATCGATGTCTTCCAGCTTGCAGTAGGTCATGAGTGCATGCTTGCCAAATTTGTTGTGGTCTACAAGCAAGAACACTTCCTGGCAGCGTTCGACTACGATTTGCTTGATTTCGCTTTCGAGCGGAGATGAATTGGTTACGCCGCTCAAGATCGAGATGCCGGTTGAAGCCATAAAGGCTTTATTTATATTATAAGCTTTCAGCAGGTCCATGTTTTTGAAGCTGGCAAACGATTTTGTCTTGCGCTCCAGGACACCGCCTGTCGAAATGACATTCAAGTTGCCATAAGGCAGAGAACCAAGGATGAAATCAAGATTGCTCGTAATAACGGTCAGGTTAATATGCTTAATATATTCAATCATCTCAAGTGTGGTTGTTCCGGAATCAATGTAAATAATATCCCCGTCGGTTACATACTCGGCTGCAGCTTTGGCAATTCTCTGTTTTTCGCTGTGGTTCTGCGACCTTCTGTCGTTAAAAGAAATGAGAGGCGGGTTTACCGCGGCTACACCGCCATAAACCTTCTTAACTTCCCCTCCTTCGACCAGTTCCTGGATATCCCGTCTAATCGTATTTTTGGAAACATCAAATACAGTAACGAGTTCGTCGAGCGACACGGTGTTGTGTTCAATGACATAATCCTGAATTTGCTTAATGCGTTTGGTCTTTAGCATGTCGATCCATCCTTAGTATATCGAATAATATTACTGCACTTATCCTTTAAGAACATTATACCAACAAAACACCAATAGTTAACCATTTATATTGAATTTCATGCCTCAACTCTGTTTTACAACGTAACAGTGTTATGTTACAATGTTTTTGTGAGGTGAGAAGAAGATGGAGGATGATTTAATATCGAAAAAAGAGCTCCTGGATCTTACCGGGATTTCATACGGCCAGCTTTACCGCTGGAAACGCAAGCAGCTCATTCCGGAAGAATGGTTTATCCGCAAATCCACGTTTACCGGGCAGGAAACCTTTTTTCCAAGGATGCTTATTCAAGCCCGAGTTCGTAATATCTTAAATATGAAGGATGATCTCTCGCTTGATGAACTCGCCAGCAGACTGTCCGATACGGAGGGGTTCAGCGAGATCCGCTTGACCAAAGAGGCTATAGTAGAACGAAACATTGTTACGGAGATTGCGATGTCTGTGTATGGACCGGCGGTTGAGAGCAAGGAGGGCTTGTATTCCTTCGAGCAGCTTCTGCATTTGTATGCGGCGGACACTTTACTTTCTAAAGGGGACATGAGTCTGGATGAAGGAAGGATTCTGCTGCGTACGCTGGAGAAGCATGCCGGCGCGCTGACAGGTAAGCCTTGCGAACTTTATTTTGTCCGGAAAATGGGTGTTGCCTTATTTCTGCTTGCGCCGTCGCCGGTGGAGCTCTACTTCGATGAGGGCGTTCGGCTGGTTGCGAAAGTGGCGCTCGGAGATTTGGTTGAACAGTTGAAAGGGAGGTTATCGTAGATGACAGAGGAAGATAAGGAGCCAGGGCATCTTTCGGATCTTATCATTAATGGGGTCGGCAGTGCCGCAGGAGGGACTTACGACAAAGTCCTTATAGACGGAGTGGGGAAAGTCGAGGGTTCGCTAACTGCGCGGATATTCAAGGCGAACGGTCAGATTCGGGTGAAAGGCGAGCTGGAGACCGTAGAAATGGAAGTCAATGGCATAATGAACCTTGAAGGCCCTCTGCGGGTCAATACCATGAAATTGGATGGCATCCTCCATGTCGATGGCGGCGTTACAGGAGAGAACTGTGCTCTGAACGGACTGATGACCGCAAAGGGGGATTGTGAGCTGGAGGAATTCAGAGGCGTGGGCGGATTCACGATTGAGGGTCTGCTGAACGCGGGTCGTATGGATATCCGACTGGCTGGAGCGGGGCAGGCTCATGAGATCGGAGTGGAGACCCTGAAGGTCCGTCAGGGGGATAAGAGCCTATGGAACCGGTTATTGGGCGGAATTATTCCGAAACTGAAGTCGGAACTTACCGCTAAGGTCATCGAGGGAGATGATCTGGACTTGGAATATACAAATGCGGATGTCGTCAGAGGGAATTATGTTATTATCGGAGTGGGTTGTTCCGTCGAGCTGGTGGAATACCGAACCGGATTAACGGTCCACCCCGGAGCCCGCATTGGAAAGGAAGTGAAGACCGGTGACTGATACGGTTCGCGGTAATCTCAAAATAATGGGCACAACATCATCCGCAGGAGGTTCGTTCCAAAATGTAGGTATAACGGGTGAGTGCAGGTTTACGGGAAATGTGGACTGTGTAAAGTTCGGCTTGACCGGGAATTCGGAAATTGATGGCAGCTTGAAGGCGGAAGAAGTCAAGCTGACCGGCGAATGCGGAGTGCGGGGCCGTATCGATGCCTTGTCCGTAAAAGGACGCGGAGAACTGACGAGTGATTCCGGGATAAGGGCTGAGCGGCTTTCGTTTGAAGGACACATCGGTGTCAAGGAGGATTGCGAGGTGGGAGAATTCCGGCTTACCGGCGTGGTGGAGATCGGCGGACTGCTGAGCGGAGATCAACTGGATATCGGCCTGATCGGGTGCAGCCGGGCGGGAGATGTCGGAGGTGGCAAGATCCGGATCAAGCGCAGCAAGGGGTATTTACTGATGAAGATGGTCAAGCCGAGCCAGGAAGCCCGCTTCGAGGGAAGAACAATTGAAGGGGACTTCGTGGAGCTTGAGCATGTGGCGGCCGAAACCGTAAGGGGCGGAAATGTCATTATCGGACCTGGCTGCGAGATTAAAACGGTAGAATACCGGGAATCGCTGGAGATACACAAGAGCGCGAAGGTGTTGCGCCAGGTTAAATTGTAAGCAGGAAACCTATAGAGAAACGGAAGTGGAGACTATATGAGCGATAAAAAAAATAACCGTCTGGGACTGGTCATCGCCGGGCTTTTGCTGGGCATTCTGATGGCATCCATGGATAGTACGATAGTGGCAACGGCCATGGGTAACATCGTTGGGGAATTGGGCGGAATGGACAAATTCGTCTGGGTTACCTCGGCCTATCTCGTCGCCGAGATGGCGGGCATGCCGATCTTCGGCAAATTGTCGGATATGTACGGCCGCAAGAAATTTTTCGTGTTTGGCCTTCTGGTGTTTATGGGAGGGTCCGCGCTGTGCGGAACGGCGGACAGCATTACTGAGTTGGCCATTTACCGGGCGGTTCAAGGAATAGGGGGCGGAGCGCTGGTGCCGATCGCCTTCACGATTATGTTCGACGCGGTGCCGCTTGAGACCAGAGGGAAGCTGGGCGGCGCATTTGGCGCGGTATTCGGGCTGTCCAGCATATTCGGTCCGCTGCTCGGCGCCTACATAACGGACCATATCGCCTGGCAGTGGATATTTTACATTAACCTGCCGCTCGGAGTCCTTGCGTTTGTGCTGGTCGCGTTCTTTTACAAGGAATCGCATGAGCATTCCAAGCAGCCGATTGACTGGCTTGGTGCGGGTACGCTGCTTGGTGCGGTGATCTGCTTGATGTTTGCGCTGGAGCTGGGCGGCAAAGAATATCCATGGAATTCTCCCTTGATTCTCGGCCTGTTCGGCGCGGCGGCGGTACTTGCGGCGGTATTTCTGTATGCGGAGACGAAGGCGGAGGAGCCGATTATCTCCTTCGCGCTGTTCCGCCGGCGGCTGTATGCCTTCAGCATTCTGATCGCCTTATTTAGCGGAGCGGCGTTCATCGTCGCCTCGGTCTATATCCCGATCTTTATCCAAGGTGTGCTCGGAGGCTCGGCCACCAATTCCGGCCTGGTGCTTCTGCCGATGATGGTGGGTTCCGTGATCACGGCAACCGCAGGTGGTTTCCTGATGACTAAATTCAGCTACCGCAGCCTGATGATTCCAACCCTTGCGCTGCTGGCTCTCGGAACCTGGCTTGCTTCCACACTTTCGCCGGATGCGACGCGGCTGATCGTTACTCTGTATATGATCCTTATCGGCCTTGGCGTCGGCGCGTCTTTCTCGGTTCTGAGCAACGCCGCCATAGACGGCCTGTCCGCCCGGCAGCGTGGATCGGCAAGCGCAACCCTTAATTTCCTCCGGTCTTTGGGCATGACGGTGGGCATCACCACCTTCGGCATCATCCAGAGCCATTATTTGGCGGACCGGCTGGGTAATCTGTTTGGAGCTTCAGGTGCCGGCCAGGGCGGGGCAGGGTCGCTTGATCTGTCGGATCCCCATACTTTGCTGTCCCCGGATACGCGGGCGCTGATTCCACCGGAGATTTTGAGCAAAATCTCGGAGGGACTGTCTGGCTCCATCACGTATACGTTCGCCTGGGCCGTTATACCAGCGGTGTTAGCCCTGCTCGCCTCGCTGTTCATGGGGAGCAGCAAAATGGTCGGCACGGAAGAAGAACAAAAGGCCGCCGGGCATTAACCCGGCAAGTCCTTATTCCCAGTTCTTGCAGACGTCGACCCATGCCTTGCCGCCCGAGTATTGCTCCAGTTCGGCGCAGGTCAATTCAATAGCGGAATTCGAGCTGCCGCAGGCGGGGAAGAGGGTGTCGAAGCGCTTCATGGAGATATCGAGATAGACCTCCAGGTCATTGGCCAGTCCGAACGGGCAAACGCCGCCGACGGCATGTCCGGTTTGCTCCAGCACTTCCTCCGGAGACAGCATTTTCGGCTTGAATCCGAATTCGTTTCGAAATTTTTTGTTGTCGACCTTGGTGTCGCCAGCGGCCACGACCAGGATTGCAGCTTCGCCTTCGCCGTAAAAGGACAGCGTCTTGGCTATACGGGCGGGGATGACGCCGATCGTCTCTGCAGCTGTCTCTACAGTAGCGCTGGATGATTCAAATTCCATGATATGCTGCTCTCTTCCAGCGGCGCGGAAGTGTGCTTTTACATTTTCGATAGACATGACAAAGGGTTCCTTTCCACATAAAAATAAAGTTTTTGCGATAATTAATCATTGTAACGGCTAATTTGATATGTAGCAAAAGATTCTGTTTCGGCACATCAACAAAGCGGCGCTCCTCAAGATTCTGCCGCCGACCGTAACGGAAGAGCCCGCAGCCGTGGAAGAAGCTGCCGAGGGTTCGGAAGACGAGGAAGCCTGATTTCGTACGGCTGTGGCTAACACTAAAGGAGCAGACCGTCCCTTGCTGCAAGGAGCGGTCTGCTCCTTTTGTGTGCATTCAAGGAGGGAACTGACGGATGAGGACCGGTGGAGCCGAGGATTCCGGGCAGCCGAAGAGGAATGACGGAAACTTGAAGCCGGATTACCGCTGCTCGAAAGGGACGGTAAGTGGCCGAAGAACAGTGAATCGTATCCAATGACAGGCAGAGCCGCCCCGGGGCGGCTCTGCCTGTTCTGCCAAGCATTGCTTGCGCTCTTCTCTTGCGAACTTCTCCCGCAAATGCTCGGCGGCCTCAAATGTATGTTCGGTCTCTATATACATGCTCGGTGACCGCCTGCGGCCGTTTCGAACGGACAGGCAATTGGTACAAAGTTCCAATGTTTAGTGAAGCTGTGACGCTTCTTTCCATACCAGAAAGCGCTTTTTCAGTCTGGCGAACAACAGGTTGATGATAATGCCCAGCACGGTGATGAACAGGACGATGCCGTACATGAGCGGTAGATCATAGCGGGCGGTAGAGTTGATGTAATACCATCCGAGTCCCGTGCTGGCACCGATTACTTCAGATGCGATAATCATGAAGAACGATAGCTGGGCGGCAAATTCAATACCGATAAAAATATTGGGTGCGGTGTACGGCAGGACGACCTTGGTAAACAGCTCTCTGCGCGTAGCTCCCATGGACCGTGCCGCCCGCAGCAGGTTGTAATCGATATCCTTGGCTCCGGCCATCGTATTAAACAGTACGGGCCAGAGCGCAGACCAGAAGATGACGACCACCTTTTCCGAAGTTCCGATTCCGAAGAAGATCATGAAAATCGGAATGATCGCGAAAGGGTTCAGCTTCTCGCAGGTGCGAAAGAAAGGCAGCAACGCTTTTTCCGCCGAACTAAAGAAGGTGCCGAGCAAAAATCCGAGCGGAATACCGATAATCAGCGAGAGCAAGAACCCGAGCAGCACGCGGTACAGGCTGATTAGCGTCTGCTCCAGCAGTATGTCGGAAAATGCTGAGCGGAAGATGGCGACGATCGCGTCGCTGGGAGGCGAGATGACGCCCTCCGGAATGATTCGGGCGCCGCCCTCCCAGAAGATGAAGAACAACAGGATCGGGATGCTGCCGATGCCGATTTTTTTAAGCTTGATTGCGGTGGAATTCATGGAACTCGTCTCGTCCTCCTTTGCTTAAGATAAGATCCGGCTAAGCTGCGGCTTTATTGCTTGAATCAGGAGCCTGCCGCCATTGCAGCACTGCACTCTCCAGGTATTCAAGCACATAATTGAGCGCCAGACCGACGCCTGCAACCATAACGGCTCCAAGGTAAATGCGCTCGACAAACCCCATGCTTTGGGCATTGTGGATCATCCAGCCCATACCGGAATCGGCGCCCATGCTCTCCGAACCGATCAGCATGAAGAAACTCATGGTCAGTCCGGTACGGAGTCCGGTGATCAATGTCGGCGAGGCGCCGGGCAGGATCACCTTTGTGAAGATCACCAGCTTGCCCGCATTCATGGATTTGGCCGACCGGATCAGCAGCGGATCGACATTCTGAATACCGGCTATGGTCGTGAACAATATCGGCCAGAACGACGACCAGAAGATAACCGTATAGATGCCCCCCTCGCCGATTCCGATAATGATAACGAAGACCGGAAATAGAATAAACGGCGGGATGCTGGAGAGAAATTTGGTCAGAGGGTGGAGAAATGCGGCCAGCTTCGGCATGGCTCCGGCCAGAATAAAGCCAAGCGGCAGGGCCAAAACGGTAGCCAGGACAAAGCCGACAAACACTCTTTTCAGGCTGATGGAAATGTAGAGAAAAATGTTCGTCAGTCCCAGTTCGATTCCGGTCTCCACGATCCGCGAGAAGGGCGGGACAAATACGTTGCTAACGAGTCCCAGCCTCGGCGCAAGCTCCCAAACGATCAGCACCAGGAAAAAAAGATAAAAGCTTAACAATTTCCGATGAACCGAAATGATCCATTTCATCTGTTATCCGTCCTCCTTACTTAGGGGCTTGCGTCTGCAGAGCCGTCTCCTCATCCTCCACCACACCGAAATCAATCAGCAGCCGTTCCAGTTCGTCCATATCGATCGGAGTGGGAACGGTCAGCTTCTCGTTGAGGATGCCTCCGAAGCCGGAGGACACCACGTCCTCCAACTCCAGGTCTTCTACGCTTCCGAGTTTGGCGGCGAGATCAAGCACGGTCTGCTGCGCTTTGGTGTTCAGAATCAGGCGCGTGGAGTCGGCTTTCGGATCGCAGCCCACGATCATAATTCTTTGGCCGAAATTGACGGCTAACTGAGCCAGGGTGTTTTGAGAAGTGGTGGATTTGCCGATTCCTCCTTTGCCGTAAAATGCGATTTGTCTCAGTTTTTTAGTCATAATCGGGCTCACCCCCGCTATTGGTTGTAATGAAGCGGCGAATAAACGCCGATTTCCCTTTGCATGATGGCATTTCAGCTAGGGTCAAACTGGGTGGTGATCAGGTCGTTGATATGAAGCTGATCCTTCTTCAAGGCTCCGGATACGACGAGGTCATCAATCCAAGGCTGGATCAGCTTGTCCTGGAATCCTTTGCCGGTGTAGTAGTAGTGCACGGCGTTTACCGGTTGGCCGATATAGTCGCCGGTTAGCTTGATCGCTTCTTCCTCATGCGCCGGGTTGACGATCCAGTCCTGCGCTTTCTTAATCGCGTTGACAAAGCCCTGGACTGCTTCGGGATTATCCTTGATAAATTGATCCGTGAAGTAGTAGAAGGTTGTACCTGCCGCTTCGCCGAGCCCGGTATCCGCCGTGTCGAAAATTTCGATCAGACCGGAGTCCTTTGCCAGCTTGTAAAAGGGTGGATGGACGCCGACGATGTCAATATTGCCCTGCTGGTTGGCCTGCAAGGCCGCCGTGTCGCTTTCGAAAGCGACAAACTTGATTTGATCACGATCGAAGCCCAGATGGTCGAATGCGTTGGTGGCGATAAAGGTTGTGCAGCTCGGTACGGTGCCGTTGATCGTAATTTTCTCCCCGTTCTTCTTCTTGATTAGCTCTTCCAGGGAAGAAACGCCCTGCTTGGGGCTGACATAGAATTTCATGTGATGATATTTATCATCCACGTCCGGTGTCGGTTCAGACCCGCCGATCGTAACACCCTTGATTTTGGCGCCGCCGGCGATATAGGTGGCGATATTGTTAACATGGGCGGAGGAGACATTGTTCGTTCCGTTCAAGATGGAGGGAAGCACTTGTGCGGTAGTCAGCTCGCCGGTATATTCCACATTGATTCCTTCCTCTGCGAAAAAGCCTTTTTTCTCAGCAATCACCCATGGTGTGGAGGAGCAATTGACCTTGGTGTCGGTTTTGATGGTGTACACTTTTTTGCCGGATTTGGCCGGGTCAAACCCTGCGTTCTTTAAGGTCGATAACCCTGCGGCACCTTGGATGCCGATTCCTTTCTTCGTTTGCCCCAAGTAGCTGCCCACACCGATTCCTCCTACCACCAATACGGCGACTACGGATATAATAATCCATTTCTTTTTACCAGCTGCCATTTTTTCACACTCCTAAAAATTTTAATTTAAGTTAAATTTTAACATATAAAGATGCAACTATTCAGCCCTCCATCACCTGCCTCGGTATAGTATAAAAAAAGAGACTAAGCGAACTTCCCGAGGGGAAGAACGTTAGTCTCCAGCTAACTGGTCAACTTTCTTTAATCCGATAATTCTTATGAGATTTATAGATTAAAGCTTATTCTAAGACTTTCATGATTGTCAACGCATGAATTTACATAAAACGTCCAGTTCGAAAATTTGTAACATTTTATTTTGAATGTCATTTTATAGCGGGATGGCCTAGCCATTTGCCTGCCGCTGACATGATTCCGTCCAGCACGATGGCCAGGACCGCAATAATCAAAACTCCGGAGAACATCTTCACAATCTGATAATTGGCTTGCGCCGTATAAATCATGAAGCCCAGGCCGGAGCTGGATCCCATCATTTCAGCCGCGATCAGAAACAGCAGCGCATAGCCCGCAGCTAGACGTGTTCCGGTCAAGATGGAAGGGAAGGCTAAGGGAAGCAGGACTTTCGTTGTCAGCCGAAGGCGGCTTAGCCTAAATGAACGCGCCGCTTTGACAATGTCTGCATCGGCATGGATCAACCCGGACAATGTGCTGAACATAATCGGCCAAATGCAAGCCCAGGCGATAATCGAGACTTTCGTGGGCTCGCCGGCTCCCATGAATACGATGATGATGTGAAACACAACAAACGGATTGATGTGAGAGAGCCATTCCAGCACCGGCTCGGTGGCAATACGGATCTTGTAGGGCCAGCCGGCCAGGGCTATTCCGAGCGGCACACCTGCAATCAGGGCGATGGCCAGTCCTCCGGCGGCGCGCCCCAGGCTAATCAGCAGATGGTGCGCCAGCGCTCCTGTTGCCGCCTGTTCGCCGATGAACTGAAGCACCCGCGTGAGAGGAGGAATGAATTGGGGGTCTACCCATTCGAACCTTACACTGGCTTCCCACAGGACGAGGAAGGCGATTACGGCAATATAACGCTTGCTAAGCTTGGTTAGCACATTCACTTACGTTCCTCCCGACACAATTTATTGTCGCCAGGTCTGTCACGGATGTCCGGACTGAACCGGTGAAGCGGATGGCGCAGTATGGCCTGAATGACCGGATTGCCCGGCGGCAGGCAACGAATGCTCATGAGACATGTGGCCGCTGTGCCCGCTGGCGGAGGGCTGAGGCACATCACCCTCTCCCGAGAAGCTGCCGTTAGTTCTGCTCAGCCGGCTTGTCGACGCGCCACCAGCCACGAGAAGCAGCAACATAGCGGACAATACGGTAACCGCAAAAATACGGTTTGGCCTGCTTCGCAGCGTCCGGGGGGTGGGGGCTGCACTCCATGCGGATTCAAGAGGCTTCCAGAAAAACAGATCGCGTTCCAGTTTGCGCAATACGGCGCTCAGAGCGACGCCAATCAGGGAAATACATAGCCCAACGGCAAAGATTGGCGTCGTGGCATACGGGGACGAGTAATAATTGCTGGACCAATGAAGCAGCCAGCCGAGACCGGCCAAGCCTCCCAGCATTTCTCCGGCCACCAGAATAGCCAACAGCAATATAATCGACGTACGGACCCCCAGCAAAATAGAGGGAGCCGCCCCCGGCAATATGATCCGCAGGAATAGCCGCGAGGGAGAGGTTCCCATACTGCGCGCCGCTTTCAGCAAGTCCGCATCTATATTCTGCACACCGCCAATGACATGGTGAAGCAGAGGCCAGAACGCCACCCAGGCGACGATGATCAGCTTCGCCTTTTCCCCGATCCCGAAGAACAGCAGAAATACAGTCATTAGCGAAAAGGGATTGACCTGGGCCAGAATGCGGAACAGCGGGTTCAGTCCAGCAGCCAGACCGGGCAGCCAGTACCCGAGAATCGCACCTGCCGGCACGGCTAGCAATGCTGCCAGCACAATGCCTGCAACCACCCGCCACAGTGTGGCTATCGTATGGCCAAGGAGATGCTGGTCCCGCAGAAGAGCTGCGATCTCCTGCAGCACCGCGGACAACGGCGGGAAGAAAGTCGGATTCACCAGCCCGCTTCTCGGCAAAACCTCCCACAGAATACAAAGCAGGGCGATGCCGGATAAACGCAAGCAAACGAGCAGCAAAACCGGGATATTCCTGGTTGCCATGAAAGTATAACCCCCTGTTCGTTCAATAAATCCTATTTTTCTCATAAGTTTTGTATAGTTTAGATTTGTCATCTATTTTTTGTCAATAGATTTACTGGCTGGATAAGAATCCAAATTTGACGGAATCAAGAACATTCATCAGTCACTGATCGCCGCTTGCAGCTGCTTTTCCATGGATTTGTTACTTTCGCAGATTTGTTACTTTAGGCGTTGACAGAAACTGGGGCTCGTTCTATAATACTCAAAACATATAGGGATTATGGGATAACGAACACGGCCGACCGAATGTAAGGAAGCCGGATGACTGCAGCGGCAGTTGTCCGGCTTTTGTCGCTCTAGCGGGTTATCGGATTCCAGATGATGTTGCTCTATCGAGAATGCTTCGGCGACTTTGTATGGAAACAGCGTGCCGATCCGGAACGGAATGTGAAGTGATCGTCGAATGAGATGCCCGCTTCCGTGGGAAATGATCGGAACGATCCGGTCGCTCCCGCGGGCGATACATTATGCATTTCTTGTTTGGCTGCGGCGGACAATCGCCGCCAAGCTCTAACGTACCGGATCGGGGTATCGTCTTCGCGATGAAGGGAGACGCTGGACAAATTGAAGGAAAGGTGGTGTTCGCGTTGGCGAATGAATCACGCCATCCTTGTTACGATGAGATGGCGCATCATTATTTTGCCCGCATGCATGTGGCGGTGGCGCCGAAATGCAATATCAACTGCAATTATTGCAATATCAAATATGACTGCGTCACCGAGAGTCGCCCCGGCGTCGTCAGTAAGGTGCTTACGCCGCAGGAGGCTTACGCCAAGGTGCGCAGTACGCTGGCTTCGCTGCCGCAGCTGACCGTGGTCGGCATCGCGGGACCTGGCGATCCGCTGGCCAATCCGCGGGAGACGTTCGAAACCTTCGGCCTGCTGTCCGAAGGCCTGCCCGAGCTGCAGCTGTGCCTCAGTACCAACGGGCTGAAGCTGCCCGATTATTCGGAGGATATCGTCAGGCATCGCATCGCCCATGTGACCGTCACGGTCAATGCTGTCGATCCGCAGATCGGGGCGGAGGTATACCGCGGCGTGTTCTTCCGAGGCAAGGCCTACAGGGGCAGGGACGCTGCAGAACTGTTACTGCACAACCAGCTGGAGGGCATCCGGCGGATCGCAGAGCGCGGCGTAAAGGTCAAAGTCAATTCCGTGCTGATTCCCGGCGTTAATGACAGCCATCTGATCAAGGTGACCGAGGCGGTCAAGGTGGCAGGCGCTTTCTCTCATAATATTATGCCGCTGATTCTCTCGACGGGCAGCGTATATGAGAAGGAAGGACGCAAGGAGCCCGCTCCTTCGCTGACGCTTCAGGTGCAGGCGCGCAGCGAGGCGGTTATGCCGGTCATGCGGCATTGCCGCCAATGCCGCGCCGACGCGGTCGGGCTGATTGGCGATGATCTTGGCGTCAAGACCGAAAACGCGCTGGCCCGGGAATACAACCCGGCAGCCCGCGAGGAGCTGCTTATCCGGCTGGACCGGACGGCCGCGGAGCGCAAGCGGCGCGAAGCCAATCCGGGAGAGCAAGGAGAGCGCGGCAGTATGCGCATCGCCGTGGCGACGCGCGGCGGGGGCCAGGTGAATGTGCATTTCGGCCATGCACGCGAGTTTCTTGTCTACGAGGTGTCCGGGCAAGGCCAGAAGCTGCTGGGCGTTCGGCGGATTCAGGCTTACTGCAACGGCAAGGCCGAATGCGGGGAAGCGGACAAGGAGGCGATTCTGGATGAGACGGTGGCGCTGCTGCAGGATTGCTCCATCGTTCTCTGCGCCGCGATCGGTCCCGGACCGGCCGAGCGGCTGGCCCGCGCCGGTCTGACAGCGCTGGTGCGAAAGGGAGAGATCGGCAAGCTGCTAGAGCAGTGCGCCAAATATCACCGCTTCTTCACCTCCATCTCCCGCTCCCCGTCGGAATTTTGCCCGTCCGCTGCGCAGCAGCGGTGACGGTCCAGGAATATTAAGCGGGCTTCGTGGCTTAACCGGCCGAGGGGCCCGCTTCGTATATGAGGTCAACCCCTTTTTGAAGTGCCCCCAGTCAAGGCTGATCAGAACGCGGTGAACGAGGACACGATCGAAGTGCTGGATTTATATGTGTACAACATTGCGTTCGCCAACAACTTCCCGTTCGCAAGAATATCATCTACGCACGAAGCCCTATGTGAACGGACTCGACGCGGTATTCAGCGCTATTCAAGCTTTCCCCATGAACTGGATGAAGGACGTCAGCACCGGAAAGGCGGTATACGGCTCCATTACGCCCGAGACGAAAGAAAGCGGCGGCGCATAAATAACGGACAAAGGACGGAATCCTAAGGATTCCGTCCTTTGTCTTAATGCTTGCGAAATGTCGGTTCCCTGCCAGCCTTCCCCGGTCAGGAGGCTTGTCCGCTGTCGGACTCCGATAAGGTGTCCCAGTCTTTGCATACATCCACCCAAGCGAGGCCGCCGGAGTATTCCTCCAGCTCCCCGAGTGTCAGTTCGATGGCGGAGTTCTTGCTTCCACAGGCGGGAAAAACGGTCTCAAAGCGCTTCATCGACACGTCGAGGTAGACTTCAAGCTTGCGCGTAAGCCCGAAGGGGCAGACGCCGCCGACGGCGTGGCCGGTCTGTTCCAGCACTTCGTCCGGGCTCAGCATTCTCGGCTTGAAGCCGAACTGCGAGCGGAACTTCTTGTTGTCGACTTTGGTATCGCCGGCGGCCACAACCAGTATGGCGGCCTCGCCTTCACCCTGGAACGAGAGGGTCTTGGCGATGCGAGCGGGGATGACGCCGATGGTAGCGGCGGCTTCGCCGACCGTGGCGTTGGACGTTTCGAATTCCCGGATATCGTTCTCTCGTCCGAAGGAACGAAAGTGGGCTTTTACCTGTTCGATGGACATGGCTTCAATCTCCTTCCAGGATATAGGCTCAAAAATCGAGCCTTATTTTCTGAAGCAGCAGGATGAGCTGCCGCTCCTCTTCATCGGTCAAATCCCGCGTCATCTTGGCGTTCGAATCATCCAGGAAGCGCTGAAGCACCGGCTGGAATTCCAGCGCCTTGGGCGTAGGATACAGCAGATAGCTGCGTCTGTCGTCCGGATCGGTGCGGCGTTCAATATACCCGGCTTCCTCAAGCTGCTTCACCGAGCGGGCCGTGGTGGCTTTATCGAATTTGAGATTGCAGGTCAGCTGCTCCTGAGTCGTCCCCGGCGATTGGAGAATCGCTTTGAGGAAGCTGTACTGTCCGCCTCCGCCGATGCCGTATTCCCCTAGCGAGCGGGACAGGTACTTCTGCTGGGAGCGGTGAATATAGGAGATCAGCCGTCCAATCGGTTCTTTTCTGAAGGTGTCGTTCGGATTCATGGAGGGCTCCTTTGTTCTGAGGGCGAAAGTGCGCCCGGGTAGGCGCGATGTTTACCGGCCTCAGCCAGTGGTGATGGTATAGATACGTTATCAAAAATTCTACCGCAAATCAGTTGCGTACGCAACCAAATTGGAGTACACTGTGGAGGTCGAATAGTTGCGCGTGCAACTAAATATCGCGAGTGCGGGTTAACGGGGTGGTAGAATGAGTTCGGTACATCAGGCGACCTATCAGGAAGATGCAAGCGTGCAGAAGCGGCGCTGGCTGATTCTGATCGTCCTCAATTTGTTTACATTCATGTCAACGTTGGACGGAAGCATTGTGAACATCGCGCTTCCGGTGCTGTCCGTAAAATTAGGACTGCCGATGGCCCAGGTGGCATGGGTCACGACCGGCTATTTAATGGCGATCTGTTCGTTCATTCTGTTCTTCGGTAGATTGGGCGATATCGCGGGAAAGATCCGGATTTTCAAGCTCGGAACGGTGGTCTTCATTGTTGGTTCGCTGCTCTGCGGCTTCAGCGGCACACTGCCGTTGCTGGTTGTCTCACGGGTTATTCAAGCCCTAGGCGCGTCGATGACCATGGCGAACAGCCAGGGGATTGTGACAGATTTATTCCCGGCGAACGAGAGAGGGAAGGCGCTCGGTCTGATCGGCACCTTCGTCTCGCTCGGCAGCATAGCCGGTCCCAGTCTCGGAGGCATTATTGTCGCGAATCTTGGCTGGGAATATATATTCTGGGTTAACGTGCCTATCGGCCTGATTGCGATCGGCCTTGGCTATAGGCTTCTCCCGAAGGATCTGGTCCGGGTTAAAGCCCGAATCGACATCACCGGCAGCATGCTGTTCGCCGTCTTAATCGTCTCCCTGTTCGCCGGTCTGCTGCTCGGCCAGGAGAGCGGCTACGGCAATCCCGGCATCATCTTGTCGCTTTTCGCCGCGGCGGCGGCCTTTGCGGCTTTTCTCCGGGTGGAGCTGCGGAAGCCCGAGCCGCTGCTGCAATTGAATCTGTTCAAGAATCCGCTGTTCTCGCTCAGCATTCTTTGCGGGTTTCTCGTATTTGCCGCGAACTTCTGCTTTAACATTATTTCGCCGTTCTACACGCAGAGCATGCTTGGTTTGTCTCCGTCATCGGCGGGCTTTCTGCTCATGCTGTTTCCGATAAGCATGGTCGTGATCGCTCCGCTCAGCGGCGCTTTGTCGGACAAGATCGGATCAGAGTTTCTAACATTTGTCGGTCTGGTCGTTATGGTAATTGCCCAATTTGGATTGGCTCAGCTTCATAATGGAAGTCCGGTCGGGCTCGTGGGCGTATGGATCGCGATGCTCGGGATCGGCGGTGGCCTGTTTCAGTCCCCGAACAATTCCTTGATCATGTCGACGGTGCCCCGCACCCAGCTCGGTTCTGCGGGCAGCGTGAATTCACTAGTGCGCAATATTGGCATGGTCGTCGGCATTACCATAGCCACAACCACCTTGTTCAATGTGATGAGCGGCAAGGCCGGCCATCGCGTCACCGGTTTGATCCCGGACCGGCCCGATATTTTTCTGGCCGGCATGCATGTCGTGTTTACCACTTCGGCAACGATCTGCCTGGCGGCTGCTTTGCTGACGGGCTGGCGGTTCGTACGCGCGAGACGGGTTCGCGTAGAGGTAAGGCAGCAAAGACCGGGAGAGGGCAGAGGCTGAGCGGGAATTCACGAGCGGAGCCGGATAAGGATATTCGGAAGAAGGGGCTGTTCAAAGCTATTAAATGGCTGAGGGATAGCTCCTTTTGGTATTTTTGTTGCAAATTTTGTATTATTATAGAATTTACAGTGTATGGACTGTTACAATCAAAACTTTATAAAATGTGGGGGGGTAATATTGAATTCATCAAGTTCATCCAGCGGGGATCATGTTCAAACTAAGATGAGCAGTAGAAGGGTTTATATTCTTTTGGCGCTTCTGGTGGTGTTTATTTGGGGGTTTAACTTTATTGTCGCAGATAAAGCAGTATCCCAAATACCGCCTTTTTTGCTGGTTGCGATGCGCTACTTTGTAGTGGCCCTTATCTTCCTTCCTTTTACTAAACGCAACGGCTTGCCGTGGAAGTATCTTATTCTGGTAGGATTCTTTGGTGGCGTAGTCCAGTTTTCCGGCTTATTCTGGGGGTTAAGCCTCGGGGTGAGCTCGGGCGTAGCCGCAACCCTTATTCAAAGCCAGGCCATATTCACCATCTTGCTAGCAACTTTATTTATCAATGAAAAATTCTCATGGTTTCAATGGGCAGGACTTTTGGCCGGTGCGGCCGGACTGGTGCTGATTGCCGCGTCCGGGGATGCTTCGGCCCCGATAGTCGGGGTGCTGTGGGTGCTGCTCGGTGGTCTGGGCTGGGCATGCTCAAATATTGTGCTGAAGAAGGCTGGGAAGATTTCCCCATGGACATTGACGGTTTGGCAATCTACAACAGTCATTCCAATTATGCTGGTGCTTTCCCTGATATTCGAATCCGGTGATTACGCGCAATTAAGCAATATCACATTACAGGGAGTCGGTTCGGTTATTTACATTGCCTTATTGGCTACAGGGCTGGGCAACTTTATCTGGTATTATCTCGTCCAGCAGTTTGGCCCTTCCAACACGGCCCCATTCTCCTTATTGGTTCCTGTCGTTGCGATTGTATCTGGATGGCTGGTTTTGGGTGAAAGCCTGACCTCGATACAGGCTGCGGGTATTGTCATCATCCTGGTGGGACTAACACTTATTCAACTCAGCTCGCGCTTTAAGAGAATAAAACTAATAAATGTTAGTAAATCGGAAAGGCTTCAGGCTAAAGAGGAGCATTTTAATTAACTCATGTTGAAGGAATTGAAGAGGCGGAAAAATGATTCAAAAGGCTTATGACCAGGGAATCCAGCAATGTGCAATAGGCATCCACAGAGTGCAGATATAGCACGCATAGGAAAAAGAACGCCTCCGTTCCATCGCTAATCGCGAGTGGGAAGGAGGCGTTTAATCTTTCGATGCATCATTCCAGCAGCCGAACCGCTCATTAAACTGCGGCGCCGGCGCGTCTGCCGGCCATATTAATTCTTGAAGCTGTGGATCGGCGCGGGAATCCGGCCGCCCCGGTCGATAAAGTCGGCGCAGTTAAAGGAGTTGACAGGCATGATCGGAGCATAGCCGAGCAGACCGCCAAACTCAACCATCTCGCCGACTCCTTTGCCAATCACGGGAATGAGGCGAACGGCCGTCGTCTTGTTGTTAACCATGCCGATAGCGGCTTCGTCGGCGATGATTCCGGAGATCGTCTCTTTGGACGTGTCGCCTGGGATGGCGATCATATCGAGGCCCACCGAGCAGACACAGGTCATCGCTTCGAGCTTCTCCAGCGTCAGCGCGCCGCGCTGCACAGCTTGAATCATGCCATGGTCTTCACTGACAGGAATGAATGCGCCGCTAAGTCCGCCTACATAGGAAGAAGCCATGACGCCGCCTTTCTTGACGTTGTCATTGAGGATGGCGAGCGCCGCCGTCGTTCCGGGCGCTCCCGCTTCTTCAAGGCCCATCACCTGGAAGATTTCCGCGATGGAATCCCCGATCAGCGGTGTTGGCGCCAGCGACAGGTCGATAATGCCGAACGGAACGCCGAGACGCTTCGATGCTTCCTGCGCAACGAGCTGGCCGACACGGGTCACCTTGAAGGCGGTCCGCTTAATCGTCTCGCACAGTGTCTCGAAGTCCCTGCCCTTAACTTCCTCCAGGGCCCGTTTGACAACGCCGGGGCCGCTGACCCCTACGTTAATGACGCATTCCCGTTCGCCTACGCCATGGAAAGCGCCGGCCATGAACGGGTTGTCCTCAACGGCGTTGCAGAATACGACCAGCTTCGCGCAGCCAATGGAATCGCGGTCCGCTGTACGCTCCGCGGTCTGGCGGATAATATCACCCATCAGCTTGACGGCGTCCATGTTGATGCCGCTGCGCGATGAGCCGACGTTTACGGAGGAGCATACTCTTTCCGTTACGGCAAGCGCTTCGGGAATGCTCTCGATCAGCTTGCGGTCGCCCGTGGTGCAGCCCTTTTGCACAAGCGCGGAGAATCCGCCGATGAAGTTGACTCCAACTTCCTTGGCCGCCTTGTCCAAAGTTTCTGCAACCGGAACATAGCTGTCCGTGTTCAGGGAACCCGCCGCAATGGAAATGGGCGTAACTGAAATCCGTTTATTGACAATAGGAACGCCGAACTGTTTTTCCAGATCTTCACCGGTCTTTACCAGCTTCTCGGCGGATTTGGTGATCTTGTCATAGATCTTCTGGTTAAACACGCTCAAATCCGTATGCGCGCAATCCATCAGGCTGATGCCCATGGTAATGGTCCGCACGTCAAGGTTCATCTCGCGGATCATTTTATTCGTTTCTTGTACTTCCACCAGTGAAATCATGGTAACCCTCCCGCTTGCGTTTATCGTTAAAAAGTCTGTATGGATCGGCTCAGCGCCTTAAATACGGTGCATAATATTGAAAATATCCTCATGCTGCAGCTTGATTTCCACGCCAATCTCCTCGCCGATATGCTGCAGTTCTTCTACTAGAACCTCGGTGGATTTCGCCGCCTGCGAAATATCAACAATCATCATCATGTTGAAGTAATCTTGGACAATCGTCTGGGAAATATCCAGTATGTTCACATTTCGTTCTGCCAGATACGTGCATACCTTAGCAATAATGCCCACCTTGTCTTTTCCGAGTACAGTAATGATTCCTTTCAATGCTGCTTCCCCCTTGTCTCCAATGCTTTCCGCCCTTGAAAGGACGTAATTGTTTATTTAACTCATTATGTCAAAAGGAGGTGCAAGCTTCAACCAAATGTTTTACTTGAATTGTGACATTGCGGAGGATATTCCGGAAAAAACTCGAATAATACAACCCGTAATTTAAGAAAAAGAAAATACAAAAGAGTTCTGGAGCCTTCGGAAGCGGAATTTCGAATCATCCGATCTCCAGAAGCAGGGGGCAATCAAATGGTAATATCTATACTGTTATTTATTTTGGCGGGACTTGCGGAAATCGGCGGCGGCTACCTGGTGTGGCTGTGGCTGCGTGAATCAAGGCCGCTCTGGTTCGGCATTGCCGGAGCGCTGATCCTTGTCGTGTACGGCATCATTCCAACCTTCCAGCGCTTCCCCGGCTTTGGACGCGTGTATGCGGCCTATGGCGGTGTCTTTATTGTGCTGGCTGTGTTATGGGGATGGCTTGTCGATAAAAAGATACCCGACCTGTACGATTGGATCGGCGCAGCGGTCTGTATGGCCGGAGTTTGCATCATGCTGTGGGCGCCTCGGACCTGAAGATCCATTTGACGATCAGCCGGAAGGCGAAGAAGAGAAACAGGATGCCGGTCAGAAAGTTCAGCCCTTGTGCGAACGCAGGCGTAACGAGAGGGTGAGCCAACTGTCCCAGCAGCGCAATCGCCGTCAGAAACAGGACGGTCGCCAGAAGGCAGCCCAGCCCGAATTGAATCAGCTCGCCGCTCCGCAGCTTAAGCTCAGCCATCTTTGCCGAAAAAATTCCGGTCCAGAAGAGAAGAGTCAGCGGATTTGATGCGGTCAGCAGAAAGGCGCGGACAAACATGCCGTCTGTGCCGGAGCCGTCCGCAATGGGGATGACGGGAAGAAGGCTGTAACCGAATATTCCTGCGATCATATTCAAGCCGAACACCAGAAGCGTGCCTGCTCCGAGCACATAAAGAATACCGCCGGGCTTCCGCCCTGCGCCAAGCAGGGTAACCCCCCGCAGCGCGGCAAGAATGAACAGACCGTCAGCCACCGATACGCCGGCGACTCCTGCCTCGGCGGCGGAGAAGCCGCGCAGCGAGGCGGCGTGAAAGATAAACAAACAAACCGGACCGACGGCAAGCTGAAGCAGAAGGCCCAATT
Source organism: Paenibacillus sophorae (assembly GCF_018966525.1). Taxonomy (NCBI): domain Bacteria; kingdom Bacillati; phylum Bacillota; class Bacilli; order Caryophanales; family Paenibacillaceae; genus Paenibacillus; species Paenibacillus sophorae. The sequence continues at coordinate 4,491,115 of NZ_CP076607.1, read as the reverse complement.
TTAATCCCCTAAATATCATGTGTTCCCCCCGTTCATCTGTTCCATTTCTCTTTAAGTGAAGACATGGAAATCATCGTATTGCTCCTAATGACTCCCGGCACGCTTTTCAACGTATCGGATAAAAATTTCTCCAGCTCCCCGGTGTCCTCCACAAGCACCTTCAGCAAGTAGTCGTATTCGCCTGCAAGGTGGTGGCACTCCAGCACCTCGACGCAGTCTGATATGAATGCGCGAAAGGCGGGAATTTGCTCCGTCCGGTCGATGACGACCAGCACGAACGCCAGCAGCTTATAGCCTGCTTTGGCCCGGTTGATCTTGACGGTGTATTCTTCGATCATTCCGGACTCGTCCATTTTACGGATTCTCTCCGTCACTGCGGGGATAGAGAGCTTCACTCTTTTGCTGATATCGGAAATGGTCATCCGGCTGTTCTCCTTCAGCGCTTCCAGAATACTGCGGTCGATTTCGTCCATGGTTTCCCCTCCTTCCCGTCGATGATATGAAGTTGATTTTAGAATAAACTTTAACAATCGTAAATATTTATTCTAAATACAGTAAAATATAAAGAAGTTCCTCCAATTTACCGAAAATTATTAATTGTGAATTTTTCTGTACGAACGGGGAAACGTCCCGTTAATTCTCAATAGGGAGTTAACTACAGCCAATACTAGCAACTTTTTCTAGTATGTATCGTCTAAACAAGAGCTAGGAACAAAGCAGAAAAGGGGAGGATATTCATGAAAAGATGGATGTATTGCATTTGTCTGACATTATTATTTTCAATGGCGGTACCCGTAACCAGTCAAGCCGCATCCATTAAAAGCACCGGGAGAGTACATATGAAGATCAATCAATACTATGTGCTGTATACAACCCCGAAATCGCCTTATTTGGATAATGGCAAGCTGTATCTGCCGCTGCGCGCCGTGAGCGAATTACTTGGGGGAAAGGCAGTGTATGATTCCAAAACAAAGCTGGCCAAAATTGAGATGAATAACCATGTGCTTGAAATCAATACGGCAACGAATCAAACGACCTATGATGGCGAAGGCGTGCAAACCGATATTAAGCCGCAAATCCATCAACAAAGTCTATTTGTACCGATTCGTACCTTGGTTGAGGGTTTAAAGGTGAATGGAAAATGGGATCAGAAACAACAAATGTTCATAGTGACCGATGACAGCCTTCAAAAGACCCCGACTTTTCTCACGATTCATGAGTTCGATGCGACAACGATTCATGAACAAGAGGCCTTTTTTCCTCTGTTCTACACATTTGAAAATAAGAAAGAGAACGATCTTTTTGCCATGTCATTGACCGTTAAAGCTCAAAACATTACTGGAGCCGATATACCCGCAGGAGAGGAAAATCTGCATCCTACTTATTTATTACAGAACGGCGGTGTGACCTACATTCCGGATAGGGATACCCGGCCTGCGGTAAAGAAGGATGCGATAGTTACTAGGACTTGGAAGAGAACGGAGTCGAATCATGTGCAATACATTCTCTTTGAAGGCAGAACGGGTAAAGACCGCACCATTATTCTTCCTTAAGATTGCCGCCTATTGCCGGGCGGTTTTCTTTTGCCCAAAATGAGCTTTGTCGGGGCCTCAAAGGCCTCGGCGATTAGTATAGAAGGGATTCCCTATTCACAGCATTGCCTTTCCAGCCGTTAATGAGTATGTAGGAGAAACAAAATTACGGCAGGATGAAAGGTTGATATGGATGAAAAAGTGGCAAAAAAAGCTTATACTTATTGTTACTTTCAGTTTGATTTTTATCTTGCCGTACATAGGAAGTGTAGTGAAGTGGAAGGGGCTTCCGCCAGGGTATGGCGATTTTCCCGCTCAGAAGGTTGAGGCGGACCCGGGCTTCAATCTGCTGTATTTTACCTTGGCTTCAATGGTGGCGTTATTCATCGCTCTGTTCCTGATCTTCCCCGGACTATTCGGCTTTAAGAAGACTGAGGATGAACGCACCGCTCCCGATAAGCAGACGCCGTTTCCCGTGTGGTTCTGGTGGAGCCTGCCTGTGCTTGGAGTGAGCTGGTTGTTCATGTGGGGACGCGTTCACTATTTTATTTCCTTTGAATATTATACATTCGTTCCGTTATGGTGGGCCTTTATACTGATTCTGGACGGTATTGTGTATAAGCGGAATAACGGGAATTCCATCATCTCCAAAAAACCGCAGGTCATGCAGCTGCTTGCCGTCGTTTCCTGCTTCAGCTGGTTCGCCTTTGAGTTTCTGAATTTCTTTGTCATCGAGAACTGGTATTATCCAAATAATGAAGTGTTTACGAACTTCGGGAATGTATTTTGGTTCTCTTTATCTTACACTACCGTTCTGCCCGCCATTTTTGAATGGTATTTGCTGCTAAGGACGTTCAAAGGGTTTAGACACCGGTACCGGAACGGCCCCAAATTTTCGGTGAACCGAAAATTTCTTCTCGTATACTATGTTCTGGGCTTGGGGCTGGCCTTCGGGATGGGGTACTATCCATATGCGCTGTTCTGGGTGCTTTGGGTCGCGCTTGTTCCTCTTCTTTCCGCGGCTATGGCTTTGACGGGATACTGGACTCCTTTTACTCCGATAAAAAATGGCAACTGGTCTCCACTCATTCTGATCGCCCTGGCTACCCTGTTTAATGGTTTCTTCTGGGAATTTTGGAATTTCGGAAGCGAATGGTTTCATGATTCTTTGCCTACCAACCCGAATTATTGGAAGTACTCCGTTCCCTATCTTGACAAAATACATATTTTTTCGGAGATGCCCATTCTGGGGTATTTCGGATATTTGTTCTTTGGCGTAAACTGCTGGATAATATGGCTTATTGCAGCGTATATTTTTGACTTTGATGCCGATTTCGAAGTGTAGGGGATAACGCTTAAAAGGTGGACTGGGTATGACAGCGATTGAGAATTATCTAATACTGGAAACGATCTCCGATAATGATAGAAAATCGGTTTACAGATGCAGAGATACTGTCTCCCAGGATACGGTTATATTAAAGGTCCTGAAATCCGAATTTACCGGACATGAAGAGGTCATGCGGTTCAAGCAGGAATACAAGATGCTCCGGGAATTAAGCGGATGCGTCGAAGGCGTGATCAAACCCCTAAAGCTGGAAGAGCGGAACGGCTTCTTTATCATGGTTCTGGAAGATATACAGGGGCGTTCTCTGAAACGGATTATGGCTGATGACAAGCCGGATCAGGAAACTCTTGTACGGTTGGTGATCAAGATCGTCGACATCATTGGCGCCATCCATGAACACCACATCATACATAAAGATATCAAACCTTCAAATATTGTATGGGACCGGGAAAAAGATGTTGTGCAGGTCATCGATTTCGATCTGGCGGTTAAGCTGCCGAAAGAAAAGCGGGAATTCCAAAACAGCGGCGTGCTGGAAGGAAGCCTGCTGTATGTCTCTCCGGAACAGACCGGCCGGATGAACCGGAACATTGATTACCGGACGGATTTTTACTCACTGGGCGTTGTGCTGTATGAGATGATCACAGGCGTTAAACCCTTCGAGTCTGGCGACATGCTGGATCAAATTTACTCCATTATTGCAAAAGAAGCCGTCTCCCCCTATCAGTTAACTGGGGGCAGGGTATCCTGGGCGTTGTCCGGAGTCATAATGAAGCTGATGGAGAAATCGCCGGAAGACAGATACAGAAGCGCCTATGGTATCAGAGCCGATTTGCAGAAATGTTTAGCCGGTTACGGTGATTTTGAGCTGGCGCAAGAGGATAAACGGAATATCTTTCGGATTTCGCAAAAAATCTACGGCAGGGAAGAGGAACTAACCCGCCTGGCAGAAGCTTTTAGAACAAGCCTGAGAGGCAACCCGCAAATCATGCTGATCTCCGGGGATGCAGGCGTAGGCAAGACCGCTCTGGTAAATGAGCTTCACCAATATATAAGTCAGGAAAAAGGGCTGTTTGCGTCAGGAAAGTTCGATCAATATAACCAGAACATTCCATACAGCGCGATGATCCAGGCTTTCGGAACATTGATCAATCAGCTGGTTGACAGCCCTGATGAAGATTATAAGAAAAATCTGGAGAAGTCTCTGAGAACCGCTTTGGGCGGCAATGGAGTCCTAATTACGAATATCATACCGGAACTCGAGAAGCTGATTGGCGTTCAGCCGGAAATTGAGCCCCTGAATCCGGTGGAGGAGATCAACCGGTTCTTTCTGACCTTCGTTAACTTTATCGAGGGAATTACCAATAATGAAAGACCTTTGGTCTTGTTTCTGGATGATGTTCAGTGGGCCGATTTGTCGAACTTGCAGCTTATGGAGAAGCTGGTGCTCAGTAATCATTTGCGGAAACTGTTCATCGTGTGCTCGTGCCGGCCGCATGCGGCGATGGAGAATCAACCCCTGTTAGACTCTATCGCCGAAATTGATAAGAGCAGGGAAGTGGGGAACATCGTCTTGAGCTCCTTGTCTATCAAGGATGTGGAGAACTTCATTGCCGATACGCTTAATACCGAACCTGGCAGGGTAAAAGAACTCGCGGAAATTATTTATGCGAGAACCAAAGGGAATTCCTTTTTTTTAAACGAAGTGTTAAATGAATTGTATAAGAACGGCTTTATTTTCTTCGATGATCTGGAAGGCAAATGGAAGTGGGTACTAGCGCAAATCTCCGATTTGAATATTAACGACAATGTCGTCGAGTTCTTGATGATGAAGCTGCAGGCCCTGCCGGAGGAAGATCAGAGAGTTCTGAAATTATGCGCATCCATAGGCAATCTGTTCGATTATAAAATGCTGTCCCTGATCGCCGAAGAGGAGCCGCGGGTTATTGCCAAGTCTCTGATAAAAGCCATGGGTGAGGATATTATCATTCCTGCCGATACAAATCATTCCATGCTGCCCAGTCTCCTTGAAGAGACGGAGGATATTCCCAGGGATATTAACGCCTATTTTAAATTCCAGCATGACCGGCTACAGCAGGTTTGTTACCAAATGATCGATCCTGTAACAAGCAAGAAGCTGCATTTGAAAATAGGTAGACTGCTGCTTATGCAGCTCACTTCCGGAGAAGTTGAAGAGAAACTCGTAGATATTGTTACGCATATCAATAAAGGGATTGAATTTATCGGCGAAGAGGATGAAGCCAATCAAGTTATTCAGCTTAATCTGAAAGCCGCCCAAAAAACGAAAGCGGCCTTTGGCTATGAAGCTGCATTTGCATTCCTAGAAGCTGCCGTTGACCTTCTGAAGAAGAGCCCGTGGAGGAGCGATGAGCGGCGTATCTCGGAAATCTATAGACTATATGCAGAATACGGGTATCTGACTCATCATACCGATGAGGCGGACAAGGCATGCGCAATTCTTCTAAATCAGACGGTCGACAGCTTTTCCATTGCCGAGATCTATGAAATGCAGGCGAATCATTATACTTATCTGGGGATGATGAAGGAGTCCATAGCGTCCGGGAAGCGCGGTCTCAGAGCACTGGGGGTCAAAATACCGGACAAGCCCGGATTGGCGTCGGTGGTGAAGGAATTTCTAAAGGTCAAAGCCAGACTTAGAGGGATGACGATCGAAGAGATTTTCGGCAAGCCCGAAATGAAGGACGAAAAGATAAAGCTCATCATGAGACTATTGATCAATATTTTCCCCCCGGCGTTTATCTCGGGAGAGGCCAATCTGTTCGCTCTAATCGTGCTGAAAAAAGCAGAGCTGACCTTGAAATATGGAAATTGTCCCGAATCGGCCATTGCGTTTATCGGTTATTCCATATTGCTGTCCGGATTTGGTGACCTCAAAGGGGCTTTCGATTTCGGGAGACTGGGCATAAGAATCAATGACAAGTTCAATGATCTGAAGTGGAGAGGGGCGTCGCATGTATTATACACGCTTTTTTGCCATGCATGGAATGAGCCCTGGGATACGCTGCATGACTGGTTCAGCAAATCGATTGAGTCCAGTCTGAGAACAGGGGACTTGCTCTATCTTGCTCACGCATGCTTCTATGTCAATCTATGGAACCCGACGATGGACATCGTGACCAATCTTCATGAGAGCAACAGATACATTGCAATGATCGAGAACACAAAATATAAAGAAGCGCTGGCGACAGCGAAGCTGGCACGGCAGCAACTTCTTAATCTTGCGGGGGAACTGAGTAATCCTCTTACGTTAGACAGCGAGACCTTCAGCGAAAAGGCTTATGTGCGGCAGCTTGAAGAAGCCAAGTATTATTCGGGAATCGCCATCTACTATATCTACAAGATAAAGCTGCTGTTCACCTACGAGAGCTACAGCGACTCACTCGCATACATCGACAAGGCGTACGGTATCATTGGGACCCTTGCCGGCTCGGCTTTTATGGAGGAGTTCGCTTTGTATACATTCCTGAATCTGGCCTATTGCTATAAAGACTTAAGCGCTTATGACAGGATGAAAGCAAGAGCAAGAATGCGCAAAGAATACGGCAGGGTAAAAAAGTGGGCTGCCCATACTCCGGAGAATTTTCTGCTGCACGAGAGGCTGATGAAGGCCGAATGGGCAAGAATTTCGGGCAATAACGAACTGGCCGGCAAATATTACGATCTCGCCATTGCAGCCTGCGAAAAAGGGAATGTTGTCCGATATAAAGCGCTTGTCTATGAGCTGGCCGCCAAATTCTATAACAGCAGACTTTTCACAGAGTTTGCCTCGTACCTGTTCAGACAATCCTTATATTACTATTCCGTGTGGGGAGCTAAAGGCAAGATCAAACATATTAATGAGCAGTATCAGGATATCGTGAAATATAAAAAGGAATACTTGGTGGGAAGAGCCGTCACGGATTCCACGGAGAGCATTGATTTGAATTCCATTCTTTTGGCATCCCAGGCCATTTCAAAGGAAATCGAGCTGAATAATCTGTTGGAAGCGCTGATGGAAATCGTTATCAAAAATGCGGGAGCCCAAAGAGGCTGTATCCTGATGAGATCCAGTTCGGATTTGCTCGTAGAAGGAGAGTACAGGCCCGAAGACGACAAAATTACCGTTGTGGTGCATCGCCATTCAGATGATTACAATCTGCCGTATTCCATTATCCATGCTGTGGAGGAAAGCAAGGAGACTCTGATTTATAAGGATGCTTTTTCCGAAGCCGGGCTGATTAACGATCCCTATATTATAAGGCACCAGCCCAAATCTCTCGTATGCATGCCGCTTATCAATCATAACAAGACGATTGCCGTTATCTATCTGGAGAACAATCTGGTAACGGACGTATTCACGAATGAAAGAATGAGAATTATCAATCTGCTGTCTAGAGAAATGGTATTCTCGCTTGAGAACGCAAGCCTGTATTCGGATCTGGAGCGATCGGAGGAGAAATACCGGGAACTTGTCAACAACATGCTGGACGGAATATTCATTATTCAGGACATGCAATGCAAATTTGTCAACACGGCTTTGGCGCGAATGATTGGCTATGAAATGGAAGAGATGATTGATCAGCCTTTTGATAAATTTATTGCTCTGGCGCAGAGGGAAGATGTATTGGCTTTGCACCGGAAAAGGATTAACGGGATAGACGCTCCGGGCGAGTATGAAAGCAGACTGGTGCATAAGGACGGTAAACAAGAGATTGATGTGATTCTTAAAGCCATTTTCATTAACTATCTGAATAAGCCGGCGGTTCAAGGAACGGTAAAGGACATTACGGAGAGAAAAAGAGCGGAAGAAGAGCTGAGAAAGCATAAGGAACATCTGGAAGAACTGGTAATCGAGAGAACCAAAGAGCTGAAGCAGAACAACGAGGAATTGAACAAGAATATCTTGTTGATCGAAAAGATATCCATTACCGATGAATTGACCGGCTTGTATAATCGACGGCACTTCAATACGATCTTTTTCAGAGAAGTGGGCAGAGCCGGGATTGAAAAAGGGTATCTGGCTTATATCATGCTTGATATTGACTATTACAAAAAGTATAACGACACGTACGGCCATTATGAAGGCGACAACGTATTGCGCAGGCTTGGGGCAACCATCAAAGAACAGGCCGCCAAGGCCAGCGATTACGTATTCCGGCTGGGAGGAGAGGAGTTCGGGATTATCGTCACCGGACTGACTCCTGAGCAGTCCTTCGAGTATGCTGATGGAATCAGGAGAAGCGTTGAAGAATTAAACATACCGCATGAAATGAGTCCGGTCTTCGGATACTTAACCGTGTCGGTGGGAGTTGCGGCGGTAAGGGTCGACGGTCTGACGGAGAAAGATATTTATAAGCTGGCGGATGACGCGCTTTACCAGTCCAAGGCTGACGGCCGAAACCGGGTTACAATGCTTGAGCAATAAGAGCGCGCGTTTCGGGCAGATTCTGATTAGCTATAAGTGCGTGAAGCCGGAGGGGATATTTATACCGCCATTTTCGGCTTCTTTGCTGTTCCCGAGCGGAACGGAAAGGTGCTATTGACAGCCGATTTCGGTGTGGAGTATATTAAACAATGTATTAAACGATGTTTAAATCACTGTGTAAAATAGGCGCAGGAAGGAGAAATGGCTCTACATGACCCTGGAACAAGATCCTGAGGTTTTCGGAGATAAAGATACGAAGCAGCAAATTCTTGACGCCACAGTAGATTTGATATGCGAGGGAGGAGTAGAATGTGTAACCTTGCGCCGAATAGCCGCGAAGGCCGAGGTGAATCTGGCGCTTGTAAATTACTATTACCGGTCCAAGGATAATCTGCTGATTGAGGCGATCCGTACGCTGATTTCCCGTTTTGATGCCGCGTTCAATGCGCTTGAGGATGACGCTCTGCCGCCCAAAGAACGGCTGAAGCTGTTCTTTGGGCAGTATGCCAGCCATCTTCTGCAATATCCGGGACTGGCCAAGCACATGATGAATAAAACCCCAAGCATCATGGGCTCACTTCATAAATATTCCCAATACAGCAAAACAATGAAGCAGCAAAAAATGCTGTCCGTTTTGCGGGAGACAACAGGTGAGCAGGATGAAGACCGGCTCAGGATGATGATGGTTCAGCTTTTCGGAGCAGTATTAATGCCGATTGTCGCGTACACATGCGCGGAACCGGAAGACCATGACGAGAACTTGCCCGGCGTGCATCTGCCCTCGGTTGAAATTCAGGTTGATCATCTGATCGACCATTATTTTCACAAGTATGAGATTTAACCGAAAAACTTATATAGAAAGAGTGGAGATTCATGGAACATACTAAACAGGCGGCTTCGACTGCCGAAACGGAGTCTTTTTCGCTAAAAGCGATAATTCCGCCTTTGCTGGCCATTATCGTCGGGATGATTATGGTCATCCTGGACAGCACGGTGGTTAATGTGGCCATTCCGAACCTTACCGAATATTTCAATGCGGATCTCAAGACCATTCAATGGACGATTACGGGATATACGCTTGCTTTATCTGCTGTGATCCCGCTGGCGGGATGGATGACCGACCGGTTCGGCTCCAAGCGGGTATTCGTTGGGACGGTCGTTATGTTCGTCATTGGATCGGTGCTGTGCTCCATTGCCCAGACACCCGTGCAGCTCATTATTTATCGCGTCATTCAGGGCTTAGGAGGCGGGATGGTCGCTCCAATCGGGATGGCTATGGTGTTCCGGCTGGCCCCGCCGGAGCGCAGAGGCTCCATTATGGGCATGCTCGGCATTCCGATGCTGCTTGCTCCGGCGCTGGGCCCGATTCTTTCCGGCTGGCTGATTGAGTATGTGAGCTGGCACTGGATATTCCTCATCAATCTGCCAATTGGCATCCTGGCCGTTATTCTCGGCGTGAAGTATTTGCCGAATACCGAGCGGCATGATACGCCGCATCTCGATCTGCTCGGCATCATTCTGGCGCCGATTGCTTTCTCCATGCTGGCTTACGGTGTTAATGAAGGTGGAGGCACTGGCTGGTCGACTACACCGGCGATTACGGGCCTCACCATTGGCGGTGTCGCTTTGCTCTTGTTCATTATTGTGGAGCTGCGGCAAAAGAATCCGCTGCTTGAGCTGCGCGTCTTTGGCTCATCCGACTTTACCCGCGGCATCTTCGTGTCATGGGTAACCCAAGCGGCCTTGTTCGGCTCCATGCTGTTTGTGCCGCTGTATTTGCAGAATGTGCGCCAGTTCACTCCGCTTGAGACCGGTCTGATTCTTCTGCCGCAAGCGCTGGCCTCCGGTATCGGCATGCCGCTTGGCGGACGGCTGTTCGACAAGATCGGCGCAAGACCGCTGGCGTTTGTCGGGCTGTCCATCATCTCAACTGCGCTGTTCCTGCTTTCGAATATTACAGCTGATACAAGTCTGCCGATCATCATGGTCTGTCTTGTACTGATGGGCCTTGGTATGGGCCTCACGATGATGCCAGTGAATACACATGTGCTTAACGCCGCGCCGCGCCATCTCGTTGGGCGCGTTACGCCGCTGACTACAGCTGCGCAGCAGGTTATCGTTTCTTTCTCCGTCGCCGGAATGACCGGATATCTGACTACACAGATCAACGAACATCTGGCAGCGGCCGGTAAAGGCGGCAATCCGCTGGCTGCGGCGGTCATGGGCTTTGACGATGTATTTCTCCTGTCAGCCTGTATTGCCGCTGCCGGCGTTGTGATCAGCCTGATTTTGCGCAAGCCCAAGGTCAATTCTTCCGGGGACGGCAAATTTCCCCAGGAGGATGGCGCGTTATTACCTGGCCATTGATAACAGACTATACCGCATAATCGGCAGAAGCCGGATGCAGTGAATAGGGGATGCCCTTCGAGCGAGATTATCGCTTGCGGGGCATCCCTTTTGTTTTGTTTATGGAAGCGGACGATCCGCCTGTACAGGATGGGATGACGGTTGCCGCATACTCATGGGTAATTCCTCCGATATTTGCAGATACTGATGTCAAACAGATCGTTGGAGGGCGTCTTATGAAGCGTGAAGAGAAGGGGTTATCGGTATGGCAGCTAACCATGCTTGCGCTTGGAACCATTGTGGGCGGCTCATTTTTCCTGGGTTCATCGGTGGCGGTTCGCGCGGCGGGGCCTTCTGTACTTGTGGCTTATGTGATTGGCGGGATTCTGGTCTATTTCATATTAACGGCGTTATCGGAAATGACGGTTGCGAATCCGGCGTCCGGCTCATTCCGCACCTATGCTGAACAAGCCTTTGGCCGGGGAGCCGGCTTTACGGTAGGCTGGGTATACTGGACCGGGCTTGTGCTGGCTATGTCAAGCGAAGCGACGGCGGCATCCATTTTACTTCGGAATTGGTTTCCTATGTTTTCACTCCCTATTCTCGGGGTGGTTATTATTATCACGGTAACGCTGCTTAACTTGCTGGGGGCAGACCGGTTAAGCAAGCTCGAAAGCGGGCTTTCGGCGATTAAGCTGCTCGCCATTGCGGCTTTTGTGGTGATAGCCGTATGCTTGGCCGCCGGAATCGGGACCGCTCTGTTCGGTACGGCAGCCGGGCAGGGCGGCGCAGCGGCGGCCGGCTACAGCGTCCTGACCGGCGAGCCCTGGATGCCGGGAGGGATCAGCGGCATTGCAGGGAGCATGCTGATGGTTATGTTTACCTATGCGGGATTTGAAGTGCTCGGACTTGCTGTACCCGAAACGCGCAATCCGGCAGTAACAATACCGAAGGCCATCCGGCTCACGATCGTACTGCTGGTGGGTCTATATTTAGCTGCCATAACGGCTCTGTTTTTGCTAATTCCCCGTTCCCTCGTGTCCGAACAGGTAAGCCCATTCGTATCGGCGCTTACCCTGCATGGTTTGGGCTGGACGGGAACTGTAATGAACATTGTGCTGGTTACGGCAATATTATCCACGATGCTTGCATCTGTCTTCGGCTTGGGCCGCATGCTCCGTTCTTTGGCCGAGGAAGGACACACACCCGTCTGGATGCGGGATCGCTCGGATATTCCGTATCGCGGTATTCTCGTATCGGGAGGCGCCATGCTGGGCGCTCTCGGTCTCGGATTGATGCTGCCGCAGGGCATTTATTTATTTCTGGTCAGCTCTGGCGGCTTCTCTCTGCTATTCGTCTATGCCGTCATAATGGCTAGCCATTACCGGCTCCGTAAGCGGCAAGGCGGTTCGTTTGTACGGCGGCGTGGAATGAGAGGCTTTCCTTATACGTCATGGCTCTCCATCGGGAGCCTGATCGCAATTATCGTAAGCATGCCCCTGATCCCGGGACAGGGGGGAGGCCTTGCGGCTGGAATAATGTTTGTTCTGTTGTTCGCTGGTTTGTATGCGGTCGGCCGCTTTCGCGGAAAATCTCCAGATTTATCGCGGAAACCGCTCCGTCCGCTGCCACCCGCTGTGTCTCCAGGTTACGCCAACGCGGAGATGTCTGAAGAGCTGACCGACCCTAAGACGAAGAAATGAGTGATTGAGACAGAAAAAATAAAGCAGCTCCGGGGAGGCTTTCCCGCGAAGCTGCTTACCCGATGCTTTTAGGTTTTGCTGAGTTTAGCGAACCTCTAGATTCTTACTAATCGATGGGGAGGGGACATTATTTTTCTGCTTTCCATTGCTAAAAAAAGCAACATCCAGCGGATTCCGGTCCACTAATCTTTTATATTGATACATTGGATAACCAACCATTACGGCTCCGGTGATGACCTTATCTTCGGGGATATGGAATAACTCCAGCATGGGTGAATCTTCCGCACACGCGCAAAATTCGAGCCCCCCTGCCCAACAGGAACCTAAGCCGAGAGATGGCGCAAATAATTCGAGATAAGTCAGCGAGAAGATCGAATTTTCCCGGCCGTTCTTGAAATCTTTAGCAGCGGTTGTAAGGATGAGACTTGGAGCATCGCGTAGAATCACATCCGTTCCTTGTTCACGGTATGCGTCAACGATAGCAGAATATCGCATTCCTAACACAGGGTCATTTTCCAGTGACTGGATCGTCATTTCCGAAGCCTTGCGCAAAGTCTCTTTATCATCAACAATGACATAGGAGATCCCTTGCGTGTTGCCTCCCGTCGGCGCGAAGCGGGCGATCTCCACAAGCTGCAGCAGTTTTTCCCGTGGAACCGCCGTCTTCTTGTAACTGCGAATGGAACGGCGGGATCGTAAGAAGCGCTCTGCTTCTTCTGCGCTAAACTTGCTGAATTCCGTGATTGGAAGCTGTCCGGCCAGCGGCGTTAATGAATGATCAATCGCTTCGTTTGGGCATACAGCGACACAATGTCCGCATTCAAAACAGGCTGTCGGCGACGTCGCTTCGGGACCTTGTTCTCCCATAGTTAATGCATAAGTTGGACATTCATTGACGCACATCTTGCATTGTATGCACTCATCTTGATCGATTGTAATAAGTCCCACAAGGTTCACTCCTTCGGATTTGTTTGATCGGCATGTAATAAACTGATCGGTCTAATATATCGTATCACACCCTCTTGATCTGTCAATATCTGGATTACAGCCGTATGAACTAATGCCTTCTCGATTTTCCTTAGGATGAATTTAGGAATGTTCTGTCATGCTATAATGGGTCTAAGTCTAGTAGAATGGCCGAAGAACCTAGCGGCAGAAGGAGGCTTTTTCCATAAATGAAAGACAAAATTAGCAGCCTTCCCTCATCGCCGGGAGTCTATCTGATGAAAGATTCGCTTGGCGGGATCATTTATGTCGGCAAGTCCAAGAACCTCAAAAAAAGAGTGCAATCCTACTTCTATAACTTGAGGTCCCATCCCAAAAAGGTAAAGCAGCTGGTGGGCCATATAAAGGACCTTGAGCACAGGGTGACAGACACCGAGTTTGAGGCTTTTATGCTGGAATGCAAGTTAATTCAGGAATTGAAGCCCATGTACAATAAAAAGATGAAAAATCCGCTCGCCTACACCTACATTGTTATAAAGATCAGCGAAGGGATGCGGCGTATAGAAATCACCAACAATCCTGGTGCAAACGATGGCCATGTGGTATTCGGACCCTACACAGCCAACAAGAATTCGGTGGAACGGGCGGTTCAAGGGATTCAGGAATGTTATAAAATCGCCTGCACTCATTCTCATTTCAGCAGCTCCGCATGTTTGAACCATTCCCTCGGGCTATGTCTTGGTATGTGTCTGGGCGGCGAGGCTGTTACCGAATACAACCGGATCTTAGGCCGCTTTATCGCTCTTCTTGACGGCAGCGACCGGGGGTTGTATGAAGAAATACAGCAAAGAATGCAGGAGGCGGCAGAGCAATACGACTTTGAGACGGCGGCGAAATACAGGGACTATATGGAGTCGGTAAACATCATTCTAAATAAGGAAAAAGTGATCGGCTTCACCGAAGAGAACCGGAATATCGTCATCATTGAATATTTAAGCGAGGATACGATCAAGCTCTTTCTCGTCAAGCGGAATGTAATTCTTCACAGGGAAAAACTAACTATCACGCCTTCCGGAATGGAATCGCTGCACGCCAAGATAAAGACTTTAATAATGAATAGCTTCGGGGCCGATTCCACTCTTCTTTCCAGTAAAGTCAGCCGTGAAGAAATCGATGAAGCCCAGATTATCTACAGCTATCTCCAGGGCAGCGCCTGCCGTTATCTCTTTATTCCGGATGAATGGCTCGCATCCGGGGACCCTACCGATACCGATGAGGCGCTTCATGCTTATCTGAATAACGCATTGACTCCCACTTGAAAAAAGCATATACTCAAATTGCACATTAGCACATTTTATATCTACATGAACAAATGTGCAAAAGCTACGAGGTGTCTACATGGATAATAATGAAGAGATCAGGTTAATGCTGAAGGTTGCTCAAATGTATTACGACAACGACATGACGCAGAGCGAAATTTCAAAGGAGCTTGGGATTTACCGGACGACCATAAGCCGTATGTTGAAGAAAATCCGCGAGAAAGGCATCGTGAAGATCACGATTAACTATAGCCTCAGCGAAACCTTCAGCATCGAACGGCAACTGGTGGAGCGCTTCGGTCTGAAGGAAGCAATCGTAGTCCCGGTTACAGGCGATGACAAGAAGGCCAAGCTGAAAGTCATGGGCCAGGCTTGCGCACAGCTAGTGAGCCGGATTGTCGGGGATGAAGATGTGGTCGGGTTAGCCTGGGGAAGCTCACTTGCCGAGGTCATTAATGAACTGGAAGAGCCCCGCGAATCCAGCGCAGTGTTTGTGCCCATGGTTGGCGGGCCGTCCGGCAAACTGGAGAGTCAATTCCATGTGAATACCCTTGTGTACGCAGCCGCGCAGAAGTTTAAAGGTACGTCCTACCTGATTGATGTTCCTGCCATATTGGAGCTTAAGGAAACGCGGGATCAAATCGTGGAGTCGCAATATTTTCAGAATATATCGGATCTTTGGGAAAAGGTTACGATTGCGATTTTTGGCATCGGTTCCATACAGATGAAGGGCAGCGCGACCTGGAATTCTTTTTACGGGAACGAGCTGTTTGAAGAACTGGAAAGAGGCCAAATTGTCGGGGATATTTGTTCCCAATTTTTTGATATCGACGGAAATCTTGTAACTACAAGCATCTCCGAGCGTAGGATTGCGATTGGGCTGGACCATTTGCACAAGACGAAGTATTCCATTGGAGTCGCGGAGTCGCCGGAGAAGGCAGACGCCATTATTGGCGCTTTGCGCGGAAAATATGTTAACGTTCTGGTGACTACTGAAGAAACGGCCAGGATCATATTGGAACGTACAGTCTAAGGAGGAGAACAATGTCTGACGATATCAAGAAAGTATGCGCTCGGGAAGCCCTCAAATTGATTAAGACCGGTACGATTATCGGCTTGGGTGGAGGAAGCACCATATCCTATCTGATCCAATATATCAAAGAGGATGCCAATCTAGAGGTCAAAGTAGTTACGCCATCCGTCAAAACGAGACTGCTATGCATCCAGAACGGGCTGGAGGTGCTGTACACGTCCGCGGTGGAGCAAATATCGGTAGCTTTTGACGGCTGCGATGAGGTGGATGAGAGCTTGAACGCGCTGAAGAGCGGCGGCGGCATCCATACGAAGGAAAAGCTAATCGCTTCCATGGCGGAGGACTACATACTGCTTGTCGACGATACGAAGTTTGTGAGTCGCCTGACCTTTAAGCATCCCGTCGTTCTGGAGATCCTCGAAGATTCCCTGGCCTATGTGCAACATAAGGTTGCCGAACTTGGGGGCAAGCCGTCCATTCGAACGAGTGCCGCCAAAGACGGGTTTACCGTGACGGAGAACGGAAATCTGCTGCTGGACGTGCATTTTGAACAGGTGGACGATATTGCCAAGCTTGAAAGCGAGCTGCAGCAGATTCGCGGGGTGGTCGATACATCCTTATTTGTCAATGTGGCTACGAAAGCGCTGATTGCTGGTGAATCCGGCGTCCGTCTGGTATCCGGAACAAAGAATTGAGCCATACTTTATAATCTAATCCGTTAAAAAAGTCCAATAAATCGGGTTGGCGTGACGCTGGAGGCTTCAGCATACGCCGGTGCGGTTTATTGGTTATTTGCATTTTTATGTAGTCGACTTCGCTATCCTGGCAGGCAAAATCCAGTAGAAATTATTACTAAATTTCTTGTTGACAATCCCAAAGCGGGTGTTATACTGAAACTGTGAAAGTGAGCACATATTATTATACAACGCACAAATGTGCAGAATAACTAGGTGGTGGTAGGTTAGCCGGGGATGGGGAGTAAGATGAAATTAATTTTAATTATCAAGTTGTAAGCGCTTAATTAAAGTACAAGGGGACGATTAATAATGAAGCTTGTAGCCATTACGTCATGTCCGACCGGTATAGCTCACACCTATATGGCGGCGGAAGCACTTCAAGTGGCGGCCAAAGCAATGGGGCATAACATCAAAGTAGAGACCCAAGGCTCCGTTGGCGCCGAGAACGTGATTACGGAACAGGATCTGCGGGAAGCGGACGGAATCATTATTGCCGCGGATACGAAGGTGGATAAGAGCCGTTTTGCCGGAAGATCAATCATTGAAGTTCCGGTTAAGGAAGCCATTAGAGACCCTAAAGAACTGATTAACCGGGCTTTAAGCGCCCAGCCGGCGGCTCCCGCAAACGTGGATCTGACCGAGCAGGTGAATCAAATCAAGGCGGAAGAAAAAGAATCAAGAAGCGGGATCTACAAGCATCTGATGACCGGCGTTTCGTTCATGATTCCCTTTGTGGTGGCAGGCGGCCTGCTGATAGCACTAGGCTTCGCCATCGGCGGTATTTATGTCTTCGACCATCCGGGTTCGATTGGCGAAACGTTGTTCACAACAGGTAAATCGGCATTTGCCTTGATGATTCCGATCTTGGGCGCATATATTGCTTATTCGATTGCCGACAGACCCGCTCTAGTACCCGGTATGATCGGCGGATATTTTGCCAGCACGAACGGGTCGGGCTTCCTTGGCGCTCTGCTTGCCGGCTTTGCCGCAGGCTATCTGGTGCTCGCGATCAAGAAGTATCTGAAGCTGCCCAAAACGATGCAGGGCCTGATGCCGATCCTTATCATTCCTCTGCTGTCTGCGGCTGTTATGGGACTGCTCATGGTCTATGTTGTCGGAGAGCCGGTAGCCTTCGTTAACAAGGCATTGGCTGATTGGTTGAATTCGCTTAATGGTACAAATGCGGCAATACTTGGAATTATTCTTGGACTGATGCAGGCCTTCGACATGGGAGGTCCGGTAAACAAAGCGGCCTATGCGTTCGCCACTTCCACTCTCGTACCGGGTCACGCTTCTCCGATTATGGCGGCTGTTATGGCAGCCGGTATGGTTCCGCCGCTTGGTATTGCGCTGTCGACTGTGCTTGCCAAGAGAAAGTACACGGCTGCGGAAAAAGAAGCGGGGAAAGCCTGCTGGGCTTTGGGCGCATCCTTCATTACCGAAGGCGCGATCCCGTTCGCAGCGACCGATCCTCTTCGGGTCATCCCGTCCATCATGGCCGGTTCCGCAGTGGCAGGCGGCCTTTCGATGGCGTTTGGAGCCGGACTTGCCGTACCGCACGGCGGCGTATGGGTGCTGTTGATTCCGAATGTCGTTACCCAACTGGTGCCGTATATCATTGCCATTTTGGCAGGCACAGCGGTTACGGCGGGCATCCTTTCTTTTGTTAAGAAAAACGTAAGTGTGTCTAGCGATGCAAAAATACAATATGAGAATGTTCAGGGGGAACTGAAACTATGAGTAAGTTGAATTGGGCCATCATCGGCCCGGGTTGGGCAGCATCGGATTTTGTCAAAGCGATCAAAACGGTAAATGGAAGTGTCTACGCCGTAGCAGGAATATCACAGGAAGAGGCGCAGGCCTTTGCCGATAAGAATCAAGTCGAAAATGCCTTCGGCGATTATACAGAGATGTTAAAGGACGAAGCGATCGACGTTGTCTACATCTCCACCCCTCATAATCTGCACCACAAGTTTATTATAGAGAGCCTGAAGCATGGCAAGCATGTGATCAGCGAAAAGGCAATTACGGTAAACAGCGAGCAATTAACCGAAATTATCGCATTGGCCGAAGAGAAGAACCTGGTTGTTGCCGAAGCGATGACGCTGTATTATATGCCTGTATACAAGAAACTCAAGGAGATTCTGGATTCGGGACAGCTCGGCAAGCTGAAAATGATTCAGGTATCGTTCGGAAGCTGCAAAGAGTACGATGTGAAGAACCGCTTTTTCAGCAAAGATCTGGCCGGGGGCGCGCTCCTCGATATCGGGACTTATGCGCTATCCTTCACCCGCTTCTTCCTGTCCCAGCAGCCGAATGAAGTTCTGACGACAGTGAAAACATTTGAAACCGGTGTGGACGAGCAATCCGGAATCGTTCTGAAGAACGAGGCGGACGAGATGGCGGTCATCTCGCTGACCATGCGGGCCAAAATGCCGAAGCGCGGTATAGTCGCGGGAGAGCTTGGATTCATCACCGTAGACAACTTCCCAAGAGCGGATAAAGCCACCATTACTTATACCGACGGCAGAGTAGAACAAATTGAGGCCGGAGAAACGGCCAAAGCATTGGAATACGAAGTGGAAGATATGCAGAATTTCATTATAAATAAGAAGAATACAGCTACGCTGCATCTGTCCAATGATGTTATGGCTCTTATGACCAATGTCCGTAACCAATGGGGTATAAAATATCCTTTTGAATAACCGTTTCAAAAAAACCGAGTCCCGGCACACCGCCGAGGCCCGGTTTTTTGGCGTATGACCAAAAGGATTGATTGACACCTAAACGGCATGGTACGGTTTAACCTGCAAGAATTTTATCCCCTATTATAAGGAGGAACGAATATGAAGCTCTATCAAATGTCATCACGGCCAAACGGCACTGATCGGCTGGCGAGCTTTCTGGAAGACAACTTCGTCTGTATCGGCTGGCCGGGAATCGGCGATCTGGAGCATATGGGCAGTGAGGAACTGCGGAAGAGGTTCGCTGCCGTGTACGGCAAAGTGTCAGCCGATCCGGACGAGGCGGCGGCTGGGGTCGAGCTTTTTGTGCATGGGATGCGGGACGGAGATTACGTGCTGGTAGCCGTCGAAGACGGAGGATATGTGTATCTGGGTGACCTTGGCGACTATTTCTATGACGAACGATATGATAACGAGCAGGATGGCATGTGTCACCGCAGGGGAGTTACCTGGCTGAGCCGCATTCCCCGGGACGAACTGAACCCCGCCTTACGGGAATGGCTGAATGCAGGCGCGGCTGTTTCAGTTTACCCCCTGCCGGCCGAAGAGGCCGGGCTGGGTCGTTGGCTTATCCCGACAACCGAACCGCAGATATCCCGGACGGAACGGGTTAGGGTAGATATCAAGACGATTGAAGAAGCGCTGGAGGTTCTGAAATTGGCGCTTCGCAGTGAGGACCCGGAGCGGCGGGAAAGAGCGGCAGCGGCGATTCTCGGGTATGCCAAGGGGCAGTATTGAGAGAAAGCGGACAAGCGGCGCAGGGACTTATCACAGGTGGAAGTGTAGCTACATGCATTAATCCGTGAGATGTACGCTATCCGCCGTTCCGCTTATACGCCTCCAGGCACTCCTTGCAAATGCAGGCTTTGCCGAGATGCTCTTTCGGAACCTGCTTCAATATCTCCTGGGGAAAAATCTCGTTCATGCACCAGCACTCTGCGTGAGAGCGGCCCGCCGCGCCCGCGCAGCCATTGGCTTTTCCGCACAGAGGACAGGTTCCCGCAGACTGCGCCGTAAGTTTGGATTGATCCGTCATCCGGAAATCCCTCCATTTTTCTAATGATATAAAACTTGCCCCAAAAGATATCCGGCGTCAGTATAATCGTATACAGTAGATATAGCAACTGTCGGACGAAGAATGCGGAAACGCAGGAGGTGTTACTATGACAGCTGAAAATTTTTTCATCCTATCCACAATACTCGGACTAATCATCCTGATTGCAGGATTTGGAGGAATCTATCATAAACTGAAAAAAAGACTGGAAAATGACGAGTGGATCATCGACCGTCTTGACATTCTAATTAACTCCAATGAGCAGCAGAACTCTAAGAAATATTAAACACTCTCTTTTATTAGATCAAGTTCTTTTTTTGTCCCAGCCATTTCATTTACGAACGCAGCTCCCAAAATCAATATGCCTCCAAATATTTGTAAAAGAGTCATATTTTCATGCAGGAAAATACTTGACATTAGGATGGCTGAAATAGGGTCGATATAGCTGAAAGCGGCAATGGTTTGACTGCTTAATTTCCTTAGGGCAGAAAAATAAATGAGGTATGCAATGCCCGTATGTACAACTCCCACGATAACAAGCAGTCCTATGGATGTGCCGGAAGCTGAGGATATTTGAAATTCATCATTGAGCAGAACATATGGAAACAAAGAAAAGGCTGAAATTAACAGCTGCATAAAGGAGCTCTCGATACCTGAGATGTTTTTTAAGAATTTATTGATCATTATAACAATGGCATATAAAGCCGCTGCCGTTAAACCGTATCCGATTCCTAAAATATTATTTGTTGCGGCCGCGCCGCCGCCTATTCCGACGATACATAACATCCCTGCCATTGCAGACAGGATACACAGGACATTGATCATCTTTAAGCGTTCTTTGAGGATCAGCGGGGATAAGAACATCACAAAGATTGGCGCAAAATAGTAGCATATCGTCGCATTTGCAATCGTCGTGTAATGGTAGGCTTGAAACAAGAAAATCCAGTTCATTCCGAGTGCGATTCCGGATGCAGCAAGCAGCCATAGATTGGGCCGTATTCTTTTCCATGAAAGCCTTTGAGTAAATACGAAGCTGGCAGCGAATAACAAGAGACTTCCGACTAAACCCCTTACCAGCGCAATCTGACTGGAGGTAAATGGGATATTCCGCACAAACAAACCTATACTCCCGAATATCAGCATGGAAATGATGAAACTGATTTTAGCTTTGCTCATAATAGTGATCCTCTCTTAAAAAATCAATATTTTCTGCGTAGAGCGAATCGTCCCTGTATTAGATTAGATGCAGAGGGCAATCCTTGCTTTATTAAGCATCCATGAAATTTAAGCCTGGGTCAATTGTCTGAGTTATCCGGTGTAAGTAAAATGATGCTTTCTCAAATGAAAAAGGCGAGTCAAGTCCCACCATCAATACCATTTGGAAAATTGCCAGCGGATTGAAAGTGCCATACACCAAATTGATCGATGAAGCCATCGACCAGGCCGTTGTGATCCGTAAATCCGACACGAAGATGCAATCCGAGAATAATGACTCTTTTCGTTCATATTGCTACTATACGAATAATCCGATTAGGGATTTTGAATTGTTTAAAGTAGAGATGGAACCGCATGCTTCAAAAGAGTCTGATGGTCATTCACCAAAAACACAAGAGTATATTCTAGTGGTAAGGGGAGAATTAACGCTGAGAGTAAATGCTCAAGAATATGTATTAAAAGAAGGCGATTCCATTTACTTTGACTGTACTTCCCCACACTCATTTACAAATAATCAAGAAACTCTCCTTGAGTTTACGGACATCATCTACTATTCTTGATGCAGACGGACAGTGATGCGGGAGGCTTCCGATATCACAGAACCGATTATGGAAGGAGCGAACAGTATGATGAATCCTGAGGTTACCGAGTTTATCGAGAACATTAAATCACCCTGGCAGATCGAGGTTTGCAATCAGCTCCGCCAAATGGTTCATCAGACCATTCCCGAGGTTCAAGAACGGATTCAATACAAGAAACCGCATTTTCTAAAAAACGGGAAATACGCTGCGGTCATTACGCCCTCTAAAGATGCGGTAGCCTTTATGCTGTTCAATGTCAGCGGGATTGATGTCCCCAAAGAGTTCGAAGGCCCTGCCGAACGCAAGTCGATCAAAATACGCGAAGAGGATTCGCCGGATTATGAGTTGCTGGCCGGGCTTCTCGCTCAGTCCTCTAAAGAGCTGTAATTAATAGAAGCTCCCGCAGGTTGCTGTGGGAGCTTTTTGTATATCTCGAATACTTTTAAACCTTCTTTATTTAATATTCTTTTCACCACTATTTCTGAAAATGAAGTGAATTTAATTCTAAATAGTGTTTCAGAAAGAATATTATGCAGCTCGTTAATGAGATAACTCCAAACAAAGAGAAAATAAAAATTATAGTCAACAATGTTATTGAAGTAATTCCTCTTTTTTGCGACATTATAGTTGATAGCAGAAGTGAGAGGCTAAAACAAAATAATTTAATTACTATGGAAATGATCAAATCTACAAATAGGAAATTTGAAAAGATAAAGGATAATAATCGGTTAGAGGGTAACCCGTGAAAGCTTAAGTTACGGGTCTGTCAAGATTTTTGTGTAAACTCTTTTAGAGTGAATTCCCCTTGAGGGGGATTGGTGTTCTTAACGTAAGTGATCACCGATGCGATCAGGAAAGAAAACGAAAAGCTTGAGCAGCATTTTGACTCAATTCTGGAAGCCGAAATGCCTATAATCCAAATTATAAATAAACTGATTGGGGGAAAGGCGATTGAAACCAATAATAAGAAAAGAAATAAGAGATTATATTAAATTTATAATTAAAAATCAAAATAATCAAATTCGAGAATTTGATAGGCATAAAGAACTTGTGATTTCAAATAATGAAATAATGAATACGATTTATTATATTTCTAAAATTAATAATGAAACGCACAAAGTTATCTATAAGCATTTCAGCGATGAATTAGCTTTATCATATACAGGAATTGCTTGCTTAAGCTATCTCAGTATTGCAGTTTATCAAGAAGATTGTAATAATCCAATAAATAAGCACTGGTTTGCAGAAAAAGGTGTTGATCCAAGTTTCGTTTTACAAACGCAACTTATCAATATAACTAACCATGCTTTATCTATTGTTAACTGATTGAAGCTGGTTTAGATAATTCTGCTAAAGCTTTAATTAGAATTCTTGCTGAGACAATTTTTATTACAACTGTCACTTTTTCTAAGAAAGAACTAAGTCAAATTTATACGAGTGCTAAAGATGTTGATGAAGCTGAAAGTATTTGGTTCAAGAGCTTTAGACCTAAAAAAATGAATTCATATTTAAGTATTATTGAAAAAGAGGTAGGATTACCTCTTGAGGCGATAGAGGAAATATCTAGTATAAGAGTAAAAATTATTAAGGAGTTTTCATCTGTAGTGCACTCTTCATTTATGGCAACTAGCTTAGGTGCATTTGCATTTGGGCCTAATGAGTCAGTAAATCCAGGAGTTTGCGGCAGGGCATCAATTGCTTCTCAAAATTCTCTTACTAGCTTGAATTGGCTATTATTCTATTTATTAATGATGAATAAATTGATCTTGAAACATTATCATAATTATAAAGCACCGAGTAATAATAAGGTTTGGAGAACAGCAATTCCGATAAGAGAATGTTATATTAAACTTTATTATAAGATTGTTTATAATGAAGATTTTGAGAACATTACAATGAACTTCACCTAAACTGAATAAATTTGAAACTAAAAATTATGAGTTAATGAGGGACAAAAAATCTAAAGTATTCTTCTGCTCCAGCACGCGCACAATCCGGTTGATGGGATGCCTTAGGGACGAGGAAGCGATTTTTTATTGTAATGGAGCTCTATTAATTCTGGAAGTAAGTGATTGAAGCAGCAGTCCCAAATCACAGTCCTGTAAAGGAGTTGATTTACTTTGGCTTCTGATGGAAACGATCAAGCTATCAAATGGTACACCGAAACGATGCAATTCGATACGATGAGAGAAGCACATGAATGGGCCTATCATGAAGCTTACAAAGAAATTGGAAACGTTTATGACGGGTATTTAACCAAAGATGAAAAATAGCCTACGCATTAGTGTTCGAACTTATAAGAAGCAATACGATTCATGGGCATCGTTTCAACGTTCATTGAGATTACGAGTTTGCAGAGAATATAATCATCTAAACAGGCGGTCCATGAGGATCGTCTTTTTGTTAATATTCGGTTTAAATAAGTCAGTTACCATCCTAATATATTAAGTTGTCTAGGAGGATAAGCAAAATGAATCAAAAATCGATAACAGCGCCACACAATGGGAGTTGGGCAATCGAAGCGCACGACCTTGTTAAGGCTTTTGGAGACAACCGTGCGGTGGATGGTGTAAATCTGAAAGTGGGAACCGGTACGATCTACGGCGTGCTTGGTCCGAATGGAGCGGGGAAGACGACAACAATCCGCATGCTGGCGACCTTACTGCGGCCGGATTCAGGTTCGGCGAGTATCTTCGGGCATGATGTGGTGAAGGAACCGCAGATCGTACGTCAATTGATCGGGGTGACCGGCCAGTACGCGTCAGTCGATGAGTCGCTTAGTGCGACCGAGAATCTGGTTGTTTTCTCCCGATTGCTCGGACTGGGGCGTGCCGAGGCACGTCAAAAGGCAGCGGAGCTGTTGGAGGAATTTGGGCTGACCGAAGCGGCAAAACGTCCGCTCAAAAATTTCTCCGGCGGTATGCGCCGGCGGCTGGATTTGGCTGCAAGTCTTATTGCACAGCCGCCGCTTATTTTTTTGGATGAGCCTACTACCGGGCTGGACCCGCGCACGCGCAACCAAATGTGGGATACGATCCGGCGGCTGGTCAAATCGGGCTCAACTGTCTTGTTAACCACGCAGTATCTTGAAGAGGCGGATCAACTGGCTGACCGGATAGCGGTTATCGATCATGGACGGGTTGTCGCCGAGGGTACAGTTGATGAACTGAAAGCATCCGTCGGCAATTCGTCGCTGCAATTAAGGGTGCAAAACCCGCAGGACATCGTGATTGCCCGCCGGACTGTCGAACAGGTCCTCAAGGTGCAGTCCAATATATCCGCGGAAGCCGCGAAAATTACTGCGCCCATGGGGAACGCCGATCGGGTCACGGACCTGCTCATCGCTCTTCGCGAGGCGGGCATCCCTTTGGCCGAAATGAGTGTGCAGAAGCCAACCCTTGACGAGGTATTTCTAACCATTACGGGCCATGGTGTACAAGAGGACGCAGCAATGGCGTTTAGTGAATCGAACGAAATGGAGGGACAAAAGCATGAGTACATTAATTAAGCCTGGTGCCGAGCGCGGTCTGGAGAACCATACTAGCTTCGGCCAATCGATACGCAATTCGTTGACGATGGCTTATCGGGGTCTGCTAAAAATCAAGCGCACACCCGAGCAGTTGGTTGACGTTACGCTTCAGCCAATCATTTTCACCCTGATGTTTACCTATATTTTTGGCGGGGCCATCTCTGGAGACGTGCAGAATTATTTGCCGGTCATCATCCCCGGTATCCTCGTGCAGACCGTCATCTCGACTTCAACCGTTACTGGCGTCCAACTGCGTGAGGATATGGAAAAAGGCGTGTTTGACCGGTTCAAATCACTGCCGATCTCGCGAATTGCTCCACTTGCGGGAGCTCTGCTTGCAGACACCGTCCGGTACACGATTGCAACTGTGCTTACCTTCGTCATGGGGTATCTCATGGGCTATCGGCCCGAGGGCGGGATCGGGCATGTCGCCATCGCCGCGGTTCTCGTAATCGCATGTTCCTGGGCTATTAGCTGGATCTTCGCCTTCTTTGGCGTAATTGCTCGTACGGCTTCCAGTGTGCAAGGGATATCTATGATTGCGCTGTTCCCGCTTACCTTTCTCTCAAATGCTTTCGTGCCGGTCAATACCATGCCGGACTGGCTTCAGTGGTTCGTTAACATCAACCCGATTTCGCATCTGGTCACAGCCGTCCGGGATCTCGTCAACGCGGGAACGATGGGCGGAGATCTTGCCTTCTCCCTCATCGGCGCCGCTGTCATTGTGGCGATCTTCGCACCAATCACGGTACGCGCTTATATGCGCCGCACATAACCATAAAAGTTATTTAGATACGATTAGGTAACCCTTAATGATGGCGGGTTACCTTTTTTGATCCCCTGCGACTTTGCCGGTTCATTTGGGGAAACTTCAGTAACTGGACAGAAACCAGGGTTCGTCATACATATCGATTGGGTGAATTGCGGCTGAAGCCGGGAGAGCTCTCTGAAATAGCTGCCGATTATGTGATTGAGGCCTATGCCTCCATTCTGGAAAGAAAGCGATGAGAGAGTCTGAACATGACTGTAATAGTACTTTTTTTCCCGCTTGGGCAGCTTGTAAATGGTTGGTGGAGTATAGGTTACCACGTCAAAAAGATTGGCAATACGGTAGCTGTTCCTGACATACTTTGAAAAAATTTTTGAAAATGCCGGATCGCCTACACGGGGAGACCCAAAGGTATACAGGTTAGGTGAGCGATGAGCAGTGTTGGCTGCAATATCCATCGAACATAATGTCGCGAGCGCCGCACCGAGACTGTGCCCGGTAATGTATAACGTCTTGCCCTGCGATAACCGGGTAAGAGCAGCGATAATCCCGTTGCGGGCTGAGGAATAGATGTCTGTGAAGCCGCGATGAGTAAGACATTCTTGCTTAATATATTTAAACCTCTTTTGTGAAGCGATGATGTCAGAGATCCAATTGGTCGCTGAGCTGGTTCCCCGAAAGGCAATAATAATCTCTTGTGGAGATTCTATAATAAACCCAAAGCGTTCCCATGCATTGCTAATGGATTTCACTTCAATCGTATGACTGACCGAATAATTCAAAGGAACGACGAATGAACCGTCCGTATTTGTAAATTGGGCATAAGTCTGTCCGCAGATGGCAGCCAGAAAGATCGCTCGCTCTTCAAAATCATTATTGTTACCCACCTGCATCCCGCCCTTCTTTTCTTCCTTGTTTATGATCAGGACAGAAGATGGGTGTATGAAAAATGGAGGAAATTATTACTGCAACGGCAGGAAACTGAAGGAACCCGGAGAGTATCTTCATCTTCCCCGGATTGGACGAATTCGGACAAGTGAAGAGGTGGTCCTGGCATTGAGATAAAAAATTGTCATGTGATTCAATAACTTGAAGCTCCTGCTTGTGGCGGGGGCTTCTATTTGTTTTTTAGAACGTGAGAGAACGGATTTGCAGTCACGGATAACTTAAGTCAAATCGTATTTTTTATGCCGGATGATGTGATGATTTGCCAGTGTTTTTCTGTATTTTTGCGGCGTGATCCCATATATTTCTTTGAAACTATTGATAAAGGAGCGGCTGTCGGTAAAACCTTCTTTCATGGCGATTTCCAGGAGGGAGTAATCGGTATAGATAAGTAACTGATAAGCGTAAAACAGACGGATACGGGTGAGATGTTTTTTAAAAGTTGTTCCCATATATTCTTTAAATGTCCTTGCCAGATGCTCTTTGGATATCCCAAAATCTCTGGACAATGAGGTTAAGGTAAGCTGCTCTTTATAATGTTCGTCTATATGTTCGATAATCATTTGGCATCTATTCCAGTACTTTTGGGATTTTACAGACAAGGACAGTTTTTTTTCAGTAATGAAGCTGGTCATGAGAAGATACAAAATATCATAAAACACACTGTTTAATTTTAGTTGGTAATGCGGATTGGAGGCTCGTTTTTTGAAAAGGTGGTAGGTTTCTCTAAACATAGAGACCAATTGTGTATAGCTGGGCGAATCATTGTCCAAGGTGAAGAAAAATTTTTCAACGCTTGGATTGGATTGTTTCAGCAGATCAAAAGGAAAAATAATCGTCAAAGCCTCATAGGGTTTGGACCAATCAATTTGACAACTGTGAATTTCTCCGCTGTTAATCAAAACCAATTCATTCTCGCGAACAAGGATTTCATTTCCGTTTATGTTATATAAGCTCTCACCTTCAAGCATCAAAGTTAACTCTAGGCTGCGATGCCAATGATCTTCCACCAAGGTGACTTGGTTTTCCGAATGCAAGTATATCCATGCCAAAAATCCTTCGGGAACCATAATACTTTCGTGGCTATAATTCATAAATTGATCATCCCCTTGATACAAATATCAACTTTTCGCTATAAATCAGTCAAAAAAAGCGAAGAAATTTATTTTTAATTTTATATAATTTAAAGTAACAAGTAAAGAGCATGTTATAAATGCCGACATTACAAATAAGGAATTTGAAAATTGGGGGACAAGAATTTGAAGAGAAAAAAGAAATATAACATGTTATGGGGTAATCTTCTGTTTCTGGGACCTTCCACGTTAGTTTTTCTTGCCGTCGTTGTTATTCCATTTGCTATAAGTATTATTTACTCGTTCTCCAATTGGAATGGAATTTCCAATGAAATTAAGTTTGTGGGACTCAACAATTTCAACAATATATTCTCGGGGAAAGCGAAGTTTTTGGATGCTTTCTGGTTCACTCTCCGTATTACTGCGGTCACTGTACTGCTCATCAATCTGCTCGGCATACTTTTGGCTGTAGCATTGACAGCCAGGCTGCCTCTTCGGAACCCATTCCGGGCCGCCTTTTATTTGCCGCAAACGATGGGAGGATTAATCCTTGGTTTTATTTGGCAGTTTATTTTTATTGCCGGTTTTCCGGCGATCGGTGACAAGCTGAATTTGGGCTTCTTTACCCAGCAATGGCTCGGAACAGAGAAGACGGCATTCGCCGCGTTAGTCATCGTCAATGTTTGGCAAAATGCGGGTTATGTGATGGTCATCATGATCGCCGCTTTGAGCGGAATTTCTTCGGAGCTGATTGAATCCGCGAAGGTTGACGGTTCCAGACCCCTAAATACGTTTCTCCGGATCAAACTGCCCTTGTGTGTTCCGTACATTACAGTCTCCCTGTTCTGGACGATTTCAAGCGCGCTCAAGATGTTTGAGACTAATGTTTCTCTGACAAAAGGAGGGCCCTACGGCTCAACTACATCTATGGCCTTAAATATCTATAACGATGCCTTTGCCAACAATAAGTACGGATTAGCCACTGCGGAGGCGCTTGTGTTCTTTGTCATTATTTTAGCGATCACCTCGGTTCAATTGTACATGAGCAAAAGGAAGGAGAGTCAAATCTTATGAAAAAGAATCCCGTTTCCATGTTGATCACGTTTATGGTTGTGCTCGCGGGGGTGCTAATCTTTGTGGCCCCTTTATGGATCATGGTCATGAACTCCTTTAAACCGCTTAACGAAATTATAGCCTTTCCGCTCCGGTTTCCAGACGAGTGGAGCTTCGATAATTATGTAAAGGCTTGGGAAGAAGTGAATATCCCTAACATTATGAAGAACACAGCCATAGTGTCCTTTTCCGCTGTATGTGGTGTCATTATTCTGGCAACGATGACGGCTTACTGGGCGGAGCGGCATCCGACGGTCTATTCCCGAATCTTTAGCAGTGCCATCCTGCTATCCATGTTGATTCCCTTCGCGACAATTATGATTCCTCTTGTCCAGGTCATGAAGTTCTTGCATTTAAACAATACAATTCCGGGAGCAGTGCTGGCCTATTGGGGGATTGGACTCGCTTTCGCTTTTTTTATGATCCGCAGTGGAGTCAAGACTCTTCCTTATGAATTGGAGGAGGCCGCCCGGATTGATGGTTGCGGTGTGATTCAGGTATTTGTAAGAATTGTGTTTCCTCTACTTTCACCGGTCGTATTCAGTGTATTTGTGATGGATATGTTCTGGGTTTGGAATGATTTTATGATTCCACTGGTTCTGCTGAACAATCAGAAACTCAGTACCGTTCAACTGGCGATTAACCGCTTGTTCGGCATGTATAACAGCCGTTGGGACATAGCTTTGCCTGCTCTAACCATGAGCATGCTTCCTATAATTGTTATCTTTATCCTTCTGCAAAAGAAAATTGTCGGAGGCGTAATGGCGGGCGCTGTAAAAGGTTGAGCTAATTAAATTTTAGGAGGAAAAAGAATGAAGAGAACAAAAGGGAGACTTACTATGCTGTGCGTGTCGTTGGCAGGGGTGCTGGCATTGACGGCATGCGGTGGACAAGCGAACGAAGGACAAAATTCGCAAACGGGTTCTTCGGAAAGCGCTAAAACCAAGACAATATATATTTATCAGAACAAAATTGAGATTGACAAGGCATTGAAAAAGACAGCAGAAGCGTACACTGCCCTTCACCCGGACATTCAATTTTCGATTGAGTCTGTCAGCGACAATTTCAGCACGGGTCTCAAGACCAAGTTGGCTTCCGGAGAACTGCCCGATGTCTTTACAGTACTTGGGAATCAGGATTTGAAACTCTGGCAGTCTCAACTGGAGGACTTGACGGATCAGCCCTGGACTAAAGATATGATTCCCCTGGCGAAGGAAGGCATTACCGGAGATGATGGAAAAGTATACGGACTGCCGGTATCTGTGGAAGGATATGGATATGTCTATAACAAAAAGCTCTTTCAGCAAGCGGGGATATCCAAGGTTCCCGTAACATTAACCGAATTGAAACAGGATGTCGAATCGCTGAAATCAGCCGGAATGCAACCCTTAGTAGGGGCATATATGGATTGGTATCAAGCTGGTAATTTCCTGGTTAATATGGGGATTGCCCGTCAGAAGGATCCGCTGGCTTTTATTAAAGGGTTATATGACGGAACCGCTACATTTGTTGGAAATGAAATTTTTAAGGAAGTGGCGGATTTTATTCAATATGATTTTGCCAACGGAAAGAATGGGCTGAGCACCAACTTTAATAATCAGACTACCCAATTGGTGAATGGCGAGATAGCTATGACGCTCGGAGGAAACTGGCTCCAGCCGACTATTGATAATGGAAATGCGAGCCTCGAAACAGGATTAATGCCTCTCCCGGTAAACGACAATCCGGAAGAGAATGACAAACTGTATGCGGGCGTTAGTGGTTATTGGGCCATCAATAAGAATTCTGATGTAAAAAAAGAAGTAAAGGACTTCTTCAACTGGCTTGTCACTACGCCGGAAGGACAAACCCATATGACCAAGGACATGCAGATTATACCGGGATTCTCTTCCTTTTCGGCAGATAATGAAACGATTGGTGATTTGGGAGCAGACCTTTCCCGCTACTTAAAGGAAGGAAAGGTATATGGATCGTACAATTCCTACTACCCGGATGGTGTTGCGCAGGCTTTTGGGGAAGCTGTACAGAGATTTGTAGCCGGTCAAGTGGATAAGGACGGTTTCCTGCAAGAATTACAAAACGAATGGGATCGTCTGGCTGAATAAAGACCGAAAATACTGGAAATGGGGTTAACTATGCATAAAGATTTGGACAGGCTTATAAGTGATATGACCTTACATGAAAAAGTGGCGTTATGTACCGGTGAAAATTCATGGAAAACCAAAGCCTTTAAACACCTGGGCATTCCTTCCATTCTTATGAGTGACGGTTCAAGCGGCGTCCGATTTCAGAAGGATTCCGAAATCACCCGATCGCAATCCTTTTATGAGTCCATTAGCAGCCGATTTGACAGTGAAGAGGCGATCAGTAATACCCATAAGGCTACCTGCTTTCCCTCGGCATCAACGGTTGCCTGCTCATGGAATAAAGAGCTGATCTATGAGATCGGCCAAGCGATTGCCAAGGAGTGCCGTCGCCTGGGAATCCATCTACTGTTGGGCCCCGGAATGAACATTCGCCGGCATCCTTTAACGGCACGCAACTTTGAATACTATTCGGAAGACCCCTATTTAACAGGGGACATGGCCGCAGCCATGGTTATGGGTGTGCAGAGTCAAGGGGTCGGCACTTCTCTCAAGCATTTTGCCTGCCATAATTCGGATACCAAACGAACACGGGTGGATGCCATTGTGGAGGAAAGAGCTCTGCGGGAGATCTATTTAGCAGCCTTTGAACGGGTCGTTAATCAGGCCAAGCCCACTACCGTCATGAGTGCGTACAACAAAATTAACGGGGTTCAAGCCAGCGAAGATCCCTTGCTGCTCAATCAGATTTTGCGTGAGGAATGGGGATTCGCCGGAGCGGTGATCAGTGACTGGGGGGCGGTCAAAAATGTGGTGGAAGCCACCTTGGCGGGGCTTGATTTGCAAATGCCGCTTTCTTTAAGCTCGTCAAGATTTTTGGAAGAGGCCGTTCAAAAAGGCGACATCGCCGAAGAGTGGCTTAACCGCCGGGTGAAGCATATTCTAGAGCTTGTATTCAGTCTGACGGAAAAAGCGGAACCAAAGGCCGAGTTCGATTTTGTTCAGCATCACCGGATCGCACAGCGGGCCGCAGAGGAATCCATTGTTTTATTGAAAAACGGGCGGAAATTACTGCCACTATCCTCTGAGAAAATCAAGAAAATTGCGGTTGTCGGCAAATTGGCGGTTGAACCGTTATATCAAGGAACAGGTTGCGCCGTCGTGAATGCGCAGCTGGTAGATATACCGCTGGATAGCATACGCAGCCTGTGCCAAGGTACTATCGAGGTTGCTTATGCTCCCGGATATAACAGCGACGGCTCTACAAATCAGGCTTTGTTGCAGGAGGCCGGGCTTCTGGCCCGCGATGCGGATGTTGTTTTGATTTTCGCCGGAGCCTTTATGCCCGAAGAAAGTGATGATTACAACCGGAAGGATATGAATATCGAATCGGGTCATGAACAACTGATTGAAACGGTCTGTGCCGTAAATCGAAACTCGATTCTGATTCTGGCTAACGGAGAGTCGGTTTCGATGCCCTGGACCGATATGGCTAGCGTTGTGCTGGAGACCTGGTTTGGCGGGGAAGGCATGGGAGCGGCTCTTGCCAATATCCTCTTCGGCTTGGTGAATCCTTCCGGCAAACTGTCTGCCACCATTCCGGAGAAATTAAACAATACCCCTGCGTATCTTAGCTTCCCCGGCAATGAAAAGGATCTGTACTACAGTGAAGGAATCTATGTAGGTTACCGCTATTACGACAAAAAAGAAATCGCTCCGCGGTTTCCGTTTGGGCACGGCCTTTCATATACGCAATTCACGTATAGCAATCTTACCGTATCGTCATCATCGGTTAAGCTGCCCGAAACTTTAAAAGTAACTGTAGATATTACAAATACTGGTGATGTCTACGGGAAAGAAATTATACAATTGTATCTTTCGCAGCCGAAATCAAAGCTCCCTCGTCCGATTCAAGAGTTAAAGGGCTTCGCGAAAGTGGCGCTCCATTCCGGAGAAACGAAAACAGTTGAATTTGTGTTAGAAGAACGTGACTTCTCTTACTATAACCCGGAGTTCGGCAAATGGGTTGCAGACACTGCGGAATTCATCGTCCGGATCGGCGCCTCAAGCCGAGACATCCGCCTTACGAAGGCGGTTCAGGTGGAAAATTCCCGGAAATATGTCTCAAAGATCAGGACGGACAGCGGATTTGCAGAACTGCTAGAGAATGCGACGGCCAAACAAATCTTTTATCAGTTTTTGATAGAAAACGGCTTGATTAATCAAGAGCAGGCAAATGAAAATCTGGATGAATTGCTAAAATGGTCGTTCTGGGGCATTCAGACTTTTATGGATATGAATTCGGGGGGAACGATTACTTATGAGAAAATGGAGGAAGTAGTTACCAGAATAAATGATGCTTTAGAGAAGGCACAGTAGAAATCCTAATTCGCTTGATGCATACCAGGACAGCAGGGCTCTTTCGTGAGTCCTGCTATTCGCGTTGTCCGCAGCAGCGGAGAATCACAGTGAAATCTCTATTGCTCATGTGGTAGACC
The DNA here is from genome assembly GCF_018966525.1 of Paenibacillus sophorae. Classification (NCBI taxonomy): domain Bacteria; kingdom Bacillati; phylum Bacillota; class Bacilli; order Caryophanales; family Paenibacillaceae; genus Paenibacillus; species Paenibacillus sophorae. The sequence goes on along the minus strand of NZ_CP076607.1, from coordinate 4,457,104 downwards.
AAGGCAGCTTGCTTTCAAAACCTCTCAAAAAGATAGTTTCCTGGAAAACGAACGGCGCCCCGGCGTCGAAAGTTCACTGCTGTACAAAAAAAGCGCTGCTGAATGAGCTTCGTCAATCCACGGCTATCTTTAAGGATCTATATTGAGCGGAAATCTCCACATTTCCTTCGGCGGTACGTTCGGCGGGTATATTATAATGATTACAAAAAACCAAAGGGGGCTGTTCCCATGAACGAAGAAACCGCATCGCCAAAATACACCAATCGGCTCATCAATGAGAAGAGTCCTTATCTGCTTCAGCACGCGCACAATCCGGTGGATTGGATGCCTTGGGGTGAGGAAGCTTTCGAGAAGGCCAAAGCGGAGAACAAGCCCGTGTTCGTATCCATCGGATATTCTACATGTCATTGGTGCCATGTGATGGAAGAAGAATCTTTTGACGATGAAGAGGTTGCAGAGCTTCTTAACGGTAATTATGTGGCGATCAAGGTGGACCGCGAGGAACGGCCGGACATTGATGCGCTGTATATGTCGGTCTGTCAGGCGATGACAGGCGGGGGAGGCTGGCCTCTGACGGTGCTGCTGACGCCCGAGAAAAAGCCGTTCTATGCCGGAACGTATTTTCCGAAGCGGCGGATGATGGGGCAGGTCGGACTAATGGAAGTTCTGGAGCAGGTCCGGGCCAAATGGGAAACGGACAGCACGAAGCTCCACCAGCTAGGCGACGAACTGCTCACAGAGCTTCAGGCCGCGGCTGCCAAGAACAGCGTTGAACAAGATGTTGAATTGTCGGAAGATATTCTGCACCATGCCTTCCGGTTGTACAGTACGATATTTGATGAAACGAACGGGGGCTTCGGACATGCTCCCAAGTTCCCGACGCCGCATAATCTGTCCTTTCTGCTCGCATACAGCCAGAAGTATGACAATGCGGAGGCGCTGCGAATGGTCGAGAAGACGCTGGAGTCCATGTACAAGGGCGGTATTTATGACCATATCGGCTTCGGATTTGCGCGTTATTCAACCGATGAGCAATGGTTGGTGCCGCATTTTGAGAAAATGCTCTTCGACAACGCGCTGCTTGCCTCCGCTTATGTGGAAGCTTACCAGATCACGGAGAAGCCGCTGTATGCAGAAGTTGCGGAGAGCATATTCGCCTACGTATTGCGCGAGTTGACTTCGCCCGAAGGCGCGTTCTATTCTGCGGAGGATGCCGATTCGGACGGCGAGGAGGGCGCATTCTATATCTTCAGCACGGAAGAGGTCGAGGAAGCACTGGGACCTGAAGATATGCAGTCCTACTGTAGCCTCTACGGGATAACGGAGGAAGGCATTTCGCGGGGATACAGCATTCCGAATCTGCTTGAAGGACTGCCGGATGAGATCGCAGAAAAGATGGGCATGACTCCTCTTGATCTGCGAACCCGGATAGAGGAATGGCGGGTGAAGATGTTCGCTTACAGAAGCAAGCGCGTGCGTCCTTCCAAGGACGACAAAGTGCTGACCTCGTGGAACAGCCTGATGATCACGGCGCTGGCGAAGGGAGCCAAAGCGCTCCAAAAGCCCAAATACGCCGAGGCTGCCGGAGCGGCGGCGGATTTCCTCTGGAACCATCTGCGCCGTGAGGATGGCCGGTTGCTGGCAAGGTACCGCGACGGAGAGGCCGCTTATCCGGGATATGTGGACGATTATGCTTTTCTGATGTGGGGACTGACTGAGCTGTATGAGGCGACGGGACAAGCCGACTATCTGAAGCGGGCCCTTGAGCTTAAAGATGGACTGCTGGATCTGTTCCAGGATGAAGAGGAAGGCGGATTCTACTTCACGGGGAAGGATGCGGAGCAGCTTCCGATTCGCTCGAAGGAACTGTATGACGGCGCCATGCCGTCCGGCAATTCCGTAGCGGTGAAGGTGCTGTGGAAGCTGTCCGTGATCACCCAGGACCTTAAGCTAAAGGGAGTTGCGGAGCGGACGGCGGCAGTGCTGGGCAAGGCCGCGATGAAATATCCCGCCAGCTATGCCATGTTCCTGCAGGGGCTGTTTGCCATGACAGGCGGCGGCAAGGAATGGGTATTGTCCGGTAAAAAAGAAGACCCTGCCCTACAAGAGATGATTTCTCTTGCGCAGCGTGCCTTTATGCCGGATGCTTCGCTGCTCATTCACTGGGAAGATCCGAAGGATGAGTTGGCGGCCCTGCTGCCGCATCTGAAGGACAAGCCGGCAATCGGCGGGGACGCCACGGCGTATGTCTGCCGTGATTTTGCCTGCCAAGAGCCGATTACGAGTCTGGAGGCAGTGCGTGAGCTTTTGGTCAAGAAAGAGCACGAGAAGAAGTAACCGAAATGTAAAAGTGCAAAGGGAGCTGCGGCTCCCTTTTTTCGTGGCATGATTTGATTTCTCGATATTGTATAAGATCATTCAGCAGTTCTTACTCCCTTGGATACTCTGGCCTGTGACATGACGCTCGCTGCTTTATATTTCATCAAACGCAAGATGGTGTAGGAGCCGAAGATTCCCGTGTATAGCACCAGTCTGAGCCAGTCCGTATCTTTATCCATGATAAGGATCAGCAGGACATGCAAGTAGGCCAGTAGATAGAACAGATACGCCCAGCGCTGGATTTTACGCCACTTTGCACCCCCGATCCGGCTTCGCACTTTTCTAAAGGACGTAATGAACAGAGGAATCATCACAACAAGAGCGATAATGCCGATTAAGGAATAGCTTAGGTAGAGAGTCTTTCTGAGCATGGAGGTTTCATCGGAACTGATGACGGAGGAAAATCTAACGAGGAACCTGACGAGGTACACCATCCCATGGGCCAGCATCAGAATGGAAGCAATGATCGCGAGCGGGGCGCGGATGGACATCAGTTTTCGGGTATAACTCCAGCGATTGTTGAGGGCACCGGCGAACATTACGGGAATGAAAAAAGCAATAGATATTACGCCATGCGAGACCGCTCTTTCCAATCCTCTGACGAATCCTTGCAGTTGAAAGCCGTTAATAAGCCTAATCATTTCGTAGGTGGTGACGACCGTCGTGATTATTGTGGCCAAGGTGTAGAGCGCGACACGATTTTTTTGAATGAACTTTGGAAACTGGCACAACAGGACCGCAATCAGCAAACAATACAGCAGAGACATGAAAAAACCCCCTCATTTATTGATAATGATTATCATTATTGATAGAATGATCAATTCTATCTAAACTGTCAGTGACATTTTTAACATATCGGTTAGCCAGTATGGCTAGCCACTATGGGAAGCACCGGAAAATAGGCGATCGCATACACTAAAGCAAAATCCAGCTAACGAAAGGTATGAGCTTATGTCAACCTATTCCGGACCGCAAACCCTGATTTATCAAGCTGATCCCACTGCGCTTCACCATGTGAAAAAAGTGCGCGAATCGATGCATGGCTCCTTAAAGCCCTACATTAACCGGAAAGTAAGGATTCAAACTATCGACGGGGTGACCCATGAGGGCATGATCTCGGGTATCGACGAGGGGCATCTGTATTTGACTATGCAGGCGTCAGGCCCCTCGATGAGAGGATATTATAATCCGTATTATCCGCCTTATCCTTATTACTACCCGGTCAATCCGATCGGCAACGTTATTTTGCCGCTGGTGCTGTACAATTTGCTGGCTATTTCGCTGCTCTAAAGTGAATAACGCCAAAAGAGCGCTCGTCAGCCGGAAGGGCTGTCGGACGCTCTTTTTCTACAAGGGTAACCAAAAAAAGACAGACACAGGAAACTCCCGGTCTGCCTTTCGAACTAACAGTTCTTACTTAACCATTGACGACGGCCGTTATCTCTTCGTCCAGTTCCAGTCTTACCTCCTCACGATAAGCGCGGATATTGTACTCAGAAAGAAGATAGCGCAGAATCGCTTCAATCATATTGCTTTCGACGAGATACTGGCTTCGGCCCTGCGTCCACACTTCGGCGGTATAGCCGGTCTCTTCCTCCCAACTGAGTTCCACCTGCACATCCGTTACCTTGACGCCCTTGCGCTCAGCCATGTGGAGGCAGATGGCGTTGATAATTTCATCCATGCTGAGGACGGTTATGGGCATTAGTAGCGTCCACCCCGATCGTCAAACTTGCGGCGCTGCTGTCTGCGGCGGAAGAAGGAAAGGACGAGCATAACAACCAGATAGATTGCCAGCATATTAACTGCAAAGCCGAGTATGTTGCCGAAAGCGCCCATGCTGCCGAACAGACCTCCGAACATCAGACCCGCCAGACCGCCGAGCATCATCCCTTTCATGAAGCTTCCGCCGGTGAAAAATCCGCGGTTAGCCGTGCCTGCCGTCGTTCCGGCTGTCGTTCCCTTGGTGCTATCGGTCCTATTTACATTGCCTTGTGTTGATTTATTCGGCGTCGTCGTATAACCCCGCTGTCCCGATTTGAAACCGCCGCCTCCGCGCCGCGCATCCGCATAATCCGGGGCCGCCGCCGCGAAGAAGAGGGTAAAGGCCATAACAATCATCATTGCGCTTTTTAAGAATTTCATTGGTAAATTATCCTCCTAAAAGTTTTGATAGCATAAGCTTCTCAGACAAACTTCGCAAAACTTGCTTCGAAAGCAAACGCTTAGTTTTGATAGCATATCTGTGTGCCTACCCGGTAATACGGGGACTTCTCTGAATGGTTCCATTTTTCTATTCTAATTTTTTAAATAAAATCTAAAGACACTTTCCGCTAAACAGTGGACAAAGGATAGCCTGTGCTGCGATACTTAAAAATATTCAAAAAAGGAAGTCCATGCTCTATCCTTCCAGGGAGGTAAAAGGAATGCCGTTACCTGAAATGTTTGATATTTTCGACGAAAAGATGATCCGGATCGGAAGCGACAGCCGGGAAAATGCGCATGCCAAAGGGCTGTGGCATCAAACGTTCCATTGCTGGATTGTTCATCCCGCGAAGGGTGAAGGCGGGAGCCTGCTTTTTCAGCTGCGCCACATGAACAAGGATACTTTTCCGGGACATCTGGATACTTCTTGCGCTGGACATCTTCAGGCCGGAGAAACGGTGGAGGATGGAGTTCGGGAACTCAGGGAGGAACTTGGGCTGAGCGTTCCGTTCGAAGAACTGGTCTATTGCGGGATGGTTGCTGAGGAGAACATTCCTTCGGACGGACTGATTGATAGGGAGTTTAGTCATGTGTTTCTTCATACTTGTGAACAGGAATTGGAGCGATATTCCTTTCAGCTGGACGAAATTTCCGGGCTGTTCTTCGTAGACATTCTGAAATTCCGCCAGTTGGTTGAAGGAGAAACGGATGCTCTCCGGATCGAAGGGATTGTCTGGGATGAGAAGACGCAGCTTGTGAGACCGGAGCAAAGGGTGGTGAGTTTCGGGGATTTTACGCCGAACTCCAATGAATATAACCGTATGCTGTTCGAGCATTTAGGATCGGATGAGTAGAATTCAGCATAAAAAAGGCGCGGGTACAGTACCCGCGCAAAAGCAGTTTTGAGAGATGTCAATTACTGGTGTACCCATCCGAGACAAGCTCCAGTGCACCGGTAGCCGGATCCATAATCATGCCGTGAACGGGAACACCCGGGGGGAGCAGTGGATGACGCTTAATCAGCTCCACAGTTTGAATTACCCCTTCCTCAATGCTGTCAAACCCTCGAAGCCACTTGGTAAGCTTAATTCCCGAATTTTCCAAAGTGGATAGGACCTCATCCGAAATACCGCGTTCCTTGATCGATTGAATCATATGATCGGCGTTCAGCGACGCCATACCGCAGCCGTAATGGCCGACAACGATGACCTCATCTGCGCTGAGCTCGTAAAGGGCAACCATCACGCTGCGCATGACGCTTCCGAAGGGCTGGGAAATGACGGCGCCGGCATTTTTAATGATTTTGATGTCACCATTCTTGAAATTCATCGCTTTCGGCAGCAGCTCCACAAGCCGCGTGTCCATGCAGGTGATGATGAGCAGCTTTTTATTCGGAAACCGGCTTGTCAGATAAGCTTCGTATTCTTTATTTTCCACAAATTTCTCGTTGAATTTCAAAATATCGGAGACTTGACTCATTATGGCGGAACCTCCTAAGGTTATTTATGAACGGGAACGGACTTCGCAGATGGAAGCCGGTTCAGGCCGGGTCCCCTCTAGGCCCCGCATATCGCGTACCAAAATATTTTGTCCATAAAGCTGTGAATCGCTGCTCAGTTTAAAGGAAGAGGTGTTCTCATCGGCGTCAAGCTTTAATTGTTCCTCATAAAAAATCTCGTGCTGGTTTCCAACGACTACAGGCAGACCGCCGGCTTCGACATGCAGGTCCCCGGTGTCCGGCTTGTCCAAGATCAGCAGCACATTGATGCCGTCGCATCCGCAGTCAACCGTATCGTAAAAGAGCTTGAATGTTCCCGGCTGGCTGCCCAGCCGTTCCTTCAGTCTTTTTTCCGCAAGCGGGGTCACCTGAATTTTCATAGCGATTCACGCTCCTTTTTCCTGTGTCAGAACGTAAGCGGAGGCAAGATTCTTCAAATCTCAGATAATCCGCTCCGAAGTTGATTATACGCACTTAAAAAAGTATCATCAAGAGTAGCTTAGAAATTACGGAAAGCCGGTGACATTAATGGAACAACAACTAAAGGCGGAATGGAATGCTTTCAGTATTCTTTTAGCCAAAATCAGCGGATACCGCGAGGCAATCGGTCTGCTGCATTGGGACCTGCGGACGGGCGCGCCTCGCAAGGGAGTGGAAGTCCGGTCGAAGACAATCGGTATGCTGAGCGGAGAGCTGTTCAAGCTGGAAACTTCTCCGGAGATGGGGCGGTTCACGGAATACTTCAGCAGACCGGAGGTTGTGAGCCAGTTAACTGACGTGCAGAAGAAGATCGTCAAGGATTGCCGGAAGGAGTACGAGCGCAGCAAGAGCATTCCGCCGGAAAAATACGAGGAATACGCCATTCTGGCCGCCCAGTCGGAGACGATGTGGGAGACGGCCAAGGAAAATAATGATTTTGCTTCCTTTGAGCCTTTGCTCAGCCGGATCGTCGCCTTCAAACAGGAATTCATCGATTATTGGGGCGTGAAAGGTACGCGTTACGATACGCTGCTGGACATGTACGAACCTGACCTGACGGTAGAGAAGCTCGACGGAATCTTTAATCGCTTGCGCAGCCGCCTTGTGCCATTGGCCGAGCAAATCGCCGCTTCGCCAAACAAGCCGGATGCGGACCTTCTAAACGGAACTTTCGGTAAAGAAGAGCAGGAGAAGTTCGGACTCTTTATTTTGGAGCAGATGGGTTATGATTTTGCAGCTGGCCGATTGGACGAGAGCGTGCATCCTTTCGCCACAGGACTGAACCCGGGGGATGTCCGCATTACGACGAATTACCCGCAGGATAACGTGACCAGCTCTATTTTCAGCTCTCTGCACGAAGGCGGACATGCGCTGTATGAGCAGAACATCGACAAGGCCCTTGTCGGCACACCGCTTGCGCAGGGCGCATCAATGGGCATTCATGAATCCCAATCCAGACTATGGGAAAATATGATCGGCCGCAGCCGTGCGTTCTGGGAACGGTATTTCGGAGATTTGCAGCAGCATTTTCCGGAGACCTTCAAGGATGTGAAGGCGGAGGATTTCTACCGGGCGATTAACCGGGTGGATAATTCCCTGATCCGCATTGAGGCGGACGAGCTGACCTATAATCTGCACATTATCATCCGCTATGAGATCGAGAAGCTTATTTTTAATGAAGGCCTAACCGTTAAGGAACTGCCGAAGGTCTGGAATACGAAGTATCAGGAATATCTTGGCATCACGCCGCCGAGTGACAGCCTGGGTGTACTGCAGGACGTGCACTGGTCGGGCGGGGATTTCGGCTATTTCGCCTCTTATTCGCTGGGCAATATGTATGCGGCGCAAATACTGCATACGCTGCGTAAGGAGCTGCCAGAGTTAGACTCTCTGGTGTCTTCGGGAAATCTGCTGCCGATCAAAGAATGGCTTACGGACAAAATATACCGCTACGGCATGAGCCAGACTCCGTCGCAAATTATCGAACGGGTAACCGGTGAACCGCTGAATCCCGACTATCTGGCGGATTATCTGGAAGCAAAATACCGTGAAATCTATCGTTTGGAGCAGATTAAATAGCGCGGGCGGCAGTGGATTACCTTAAGCTGAGAGCATATAATAGAAGAAAACGCAAACGGAAGGAGACGGGATATGGCGAACACTTACACTTACAGTCGAAGGGAAGAAGTCGCGAACGCGATAACCCATGGTATTGGAGCCGTACTCAGCGTGGCCGCGCTTGTCCTGCTCATTGTTTTTTCGAGTATGTGGGGAACGGCCTGGCATGTCGTCAGCTTCTCCATCTATGGAACCACAATGCTGCTGCTGTATTTGAACTCGACGATCGTACATAGCCTGAAGGAAGGCAAGCTAAAGGATCTGTTCGAGTTCTTCGACCACTCCTCCATTTATTTGTTCATCGCAGGGACGTATACGCCTTTCTTGCTTGTAGCTATTCGCGGTACGCTGGGCTGGAGCTTGTTCGGTGTTATTTGGGGCATCGCCTTCTTCGGAGTTCTGTTCAAAGCCTTCTTTACGAAAAAGTTTTTGTTCATGTCGACGGTTTTTTATATCGCCATGGGCTGGCTGATCGTGATTGCCTGGGCACCGCTTACGGCTGCTGTGGCGGAGGGCGGAATGGCTCTGCTGATGGCGGGAGGCATTCTCTACACGCTCGGCACCATTTTCTATGTCTGGCGGGCCTTTCCTTACCACCATGCCGTCTGGCATGTGTTCGTGCTGCTGGGCAGCGTGACGCATTTCTTCGCGGTGCTGCTGTATCTGCTGCCGATTCGCTGACGCCCGGTTTTAGGTACATTTGTTCGGGTAAAAGCAAAGAAAAAGATGACAAGCAAAAATGCTTGACATCTTTCTTTGTTTTCGGTATTATAAGGAGCGTTGAAATGGTGTAAAGTGTTTTTCCTTGACGAAGGGAGTGCCCTTGATGAGTCAGGGTAACCGGCTAGAGAAAACCAACCGAATTAACTTATTGTTCGCATTTTACGAGTCTCTGCTTACCGACAAGCAGCAGACGTTTCTGAAATATTATTTCCATGACGATTTCTCCCTAGGAGAAATCGCTGCGGAATTCGAGATCAGCCGGCAGGCCGTTTATGAGCATATCAAACGCGCCGAGCAGGTGCTGGAGAACTACGAGAATAAGCTGGGGTTATTGGCGAAGCATGAGAGCCGTACCCGGTATTTTGAAGAATTGCGCAGACTGCCGCAGGATGGAGCGCTTCTTGAGCCGTACAAACGGCGGTTTGCGGATATTGTGGATTCTTTGGAGAAGCTGGAGTAGCTGAAGGGAGAAGCAGCCTATGGCATTTGAAGGATTAACCGGAAGACTGCAGAGCGTGTTCAGCAAGCTGCGCGGCAAAGGCAAGGTGTCCGAGGATGATGTGAACGAGGCTATGCGCGAAGTGCGTCTTGCGCTGTTGGAAGCGGACGTTAACTTTAAGGTCGTTAAGGACTTTGTAGCGAAGGTGAAGGAGAAGGCCATCGGCAAGGAAGTGATGGAGAGCTTCACACCGGGCATGGTGATCATCGACATCGTGAACAAGGAATTGACGGAGCTGATGGGCGGAAGCCAAGCGAAGCTGGCCAAGGCGAATAAGCCTCCGACTGTCATTATGATGGCGGGTCTTCAGGGCGCCGGTAAGACGACGACCTCCGGCAAGCTGGCCAAGCTGCTGCAAAAGGGAAATCACCGCCCGCTGCTCGTGGCCGGGGACATTTACCGTCCCGCTGCGATCAAGCAGCTTCAGGTGCTCGGAGAGCAGATCAAGGCGCCGGTGTTCTCGCTGGGCGACAAGACGAGCCCGGTGGAGATCGCCAAGCAAGGTCTGCAGCATGCCAAGGATAACAATCTCGATTATGTCATTATCGATACCGCCGGACGCTTGCATATTGATGAAGACCTCATGGAAGAGCTGAAGCAGATTCACGCGGCCGTGAATCCGGATGAAGTGCTGCTTGTTGTCGACGCCATGACCGGTCAGGACGCCGTGAACGTGGCCGACAGCTTCAACAAGCAGCTTGAGCTGACCGGCGTCGTGTTAACGAAGCTTGACGGTGATACCCGCGGCGGCGCCGCCCTCTCCGTCAAGGCCGTAACCGGCTGCCCGATCAAGTTCGCCGCTCTTGGCGAGAAGATCGATGCGCTGGAGCCTTTCCATCCGGAGCGGATGGCTTCGCGGATTCTCGGCATGGGCGACATGCTGTCGCTAATCGAGAAGGCGCAGGCCAACATCGACGCCGACAAGGCGAAGGAAATGGAACGTAAGATGCGCAATGCGGAGTTTACGTTCGACGATTTCCTGGAGCAAATGGATCAGGTCAAGAAGCTTGGCCCGATCGATCAAATCCTCGACATGCTCCCGGGCATGAACAAAGCCAAGGGCATGAAGGATTTGAAGGTCGACGACAAGCAGATGGGCCGCGTCGAGGCAATTGTGCACTCGATGACGAAGCAGGAGAAGAGCCAGCCCGAGATCATCAACCACAACCGCCGCAAGCGCATCGCTACTGGCAGCGGCACCTCGCTCGCCGAGGTGAACCGGCTCATCAAGCAGTTCGATGAGATGCGGCGGATGATGAAGCAGTTCTCCGGCATGATGGGCGGAATGGGCGGAGGCAAGGCATCCAAGAAGAACGCCATGAAGCAGCTTAAAGCGCTCGGCGGCAAAGGTATGAAATTCCCTTTTCGTTAATGTTTTATCGAGATTAACCATTGTACAACATAGGCTAATCCGGTTTTGACCTTTGCAGTGCGATTAACCATTGTACAACATAGGTTATTCCGCTCTTAATCTTTTACTGCGATTAACCATTGTACAACATAGGTTAATCCGCCCTTAATCTTTTATCTTTTGAGGTTGTAGTTTTTAGGGTCTAACCCGTAACTAGATAGATTCGCGGTTAAGCGTGTCCCGTCAGGGACGAAAAGCGATCATTAACCCAACCATCCAAGGTCCCGCAAGTCCACACGCCAACGCCAATTGCCATTAGCGGGTGTCCAGAGGGCGGCAGCCCTTGGGGCCCTCCCCATTGGGGAGGGTTTGGGAGGGGATATTCTTATAAGGAGGTGAATTTCATTGGCAGTACGTATTCGTCTGAAACGTATGGGTGCTCATAAAGCGCCTTTCTATCGTGTAGTGGTTTCCGATTCCCGGTCTCCTCGTGACGGTCGTTTTATCGAGGAAATCGGTTACTATAACCCGGTTGCACAACCGGCAGTAGTGAACATCGATGAGGAAAAAGCGCTCAAGTGGCTTCAAACCGGTGCGCAAGCATCCGACACGGTTCGCAACTTGCTGAGCAAAGCGGGTGTGTTGAAGAAGTTCCATGAGTCTAAGCTACAGAAATAATGACTGATTGCGAGGGTCCTCTATGGAAGAATTAGTTGCAGTTATTGCTAAGGCTTTAGTGGATCATCCGGAAGATGTAACGGTGCGGACCGTGGAGAAGGATCATCTGATTGTCTATGAATTGTCCGTTCATCCCAATGATGTGGGCAAGGTCATCGGCAAGCAGGGGCGGATCGCCAAAGCGCTCCGGACAGTCGTTACATCGGCAGCAGTCAAGAGCGATAAGCGCGTCACCGTGGATATTTTGTCCTGATCGGTGATCATTTAAAGAGGGGCTGGGGATCACTAGATTCCAGCTCCTTTTGTCTAATTAAAGAAGATAAGACACACCCCTGCGGAGCATAGGCTTTTTACACCGGGGAACGTTATGAATATAAAGATGAAGTGTTAAGGGAGTGGATGGCATGACGGAATCATTGTTAACGGTAGGCAAGCTGGTCAATACCCACGGCATTCGCGGTGAAATCAAAATATTGTCCCGAACCGATTTTCCCGAGGTAAGATTTGCGCCGGGCAGCAAGCTGCTCGTTATTCCAGAAGACGGAAAAGGGATGATCGAGGTCACGGTGGAGGCGGCCCGAGAGCATAAGGGAATGTATATCATTAAGCTAAAGGGATACAACGACATCAACCAGGTCGAAAAATATAAAGGCAGCCTGATCAAGGTCACTGCGGACAACCGGGTAGAACTGCCGGAGAACGAATACTATTTTCATGATATCATCGGCTGCGAGGTCTTTACGGATCAAGAAGAGGGCGCGCCGCTCGGTGTCATTTCCGAGATTTTGACGCCTGGAGCGAATGATGTCTGGGTGGTCAAACCGCCTAAAGGCCAGGATATTCTGATTCCCGTGATTGAAGATGTGGTCCTTGATGTCGATGTCCAAAACAAGCGGGTGAAGATTCAACTGATGGAAGGACTGCTGTCATGATCAGAATCGATGTGCTGACGCTTTTTCCGGAAATGTGTGAAGGCGTATTTGGGACAAGCATTCTGGGCAAGGCGCGGGAAAAAGGCATCGCCCGGCTGAATGCGGTGAACTTCCGCGATTATGCGAACAACAAGCATAGCAGTGTCGACGACACTCCTTATGGCGGCGGCGGCGGCATGGTGCTCAAGCCCGAGCCGATTTTTGCCGCGGTGGAGCACCTTTTGGACAATCTGGAGGGTCAGTCAGAGTCAGTGGACGAGTTGCCCGGCATGACTCAAGGGGAGAGCACCAATCCTCGCATTATTCTCATGTGCCCGCAAGGCCGGACTTTCGATCAGCGAATCGCAGAGGAGTTGGCCAAGGAGAAGCATCTTATTTTTATTTGCGGACATTACGAGGGCTATGACGAGCGTATCCGCGAGCATCTGGTTACGGATGAGCTGTCCATCGGCGACTATGTGCTGACAGGCGGAGAACTGCCCGCGCTTACAGTCATCGATGCAGTAGTCCGACTGCAGCCGGGAGCGCTTGGGAATGAGTCCTCCGCGGTGACCGATTCGTTCAGTACGGGGCTGCTGGAGTATCCGCATTACACGCGTCCGGCTGAGTTTCGGGGCTGGAAGGTGCCGGATATGCTGCTGAGTGGCCATCATGCCAATATCGAAGCGTGGCGGAGGGAGCAGTCGCTGAAGCGGACGCTGGAACGCAGACCCGAGCTGCTGGAGCAGGCGGGGCTTACACCGAAAGACCATAAGCTGCTGGAGCGGTTGAAAGCGGAATTAAATGAGGCTCGTGCCGGCAGCCGCAGCGAAGAAGAGAAGGCGTCTTTTTAACGGATAAGTTAAAAAGACGTCTTTTTTGTGTGCGCCCGGCATGGGCGATAACTCGGCGGTGAAAGTCCGCTACAGGCTTGGCAGTAGGAACTGTTAGCCAAAGGCAAGGGTGTCCGCCGCGAGGCGGAATCTGAAGGAAGCCGGAGGCAAACCCTCGGTCTGACGAACAGAAATCACATAGAAGGCATCATGGGACGGACGAGCTTGCACTACAAAGCAAAGTCCAATACTGCCCGAATCCCAGGGTGTAAATGTGGCAGATGGATGAGGGGAAGGTTATCGCTCTTACCCGGGGAGATCTCACAGACGCCCGGTAGGAAAAAAAAAAAAAATCCGAAAGACGGAGTAAAGCTTGCTGTGAGAAGTCAGCAGAGGCCATAGTACCGGGAAGTTTTTTTTTCTCGGGAAGGGCCGAACAATCGTAAGTCTCGAGTACATACAGGAAGGAGAGTCGGCGCGATGAAAGCAGAATACCGAAAGGGCTGCCCGCAAAGGGAACGTGTGGAACATGAAGAGTATGCGGGAGCGCGGAGTGCCGGCATTCGGGAAAGTAGAGAAAGAGACGGTGCAACAGACTTGCTGGAACAGATTCTGGACAGAGACAATCTGAACAGAGCCTACAAGCAGGTCAAACGCAACCATGGAGCGCCTGGAATCGACGGAATGACCGTAGAAGATGCGCTGCCATGGCTGCAGGAACATAGAGACGAGCTGTTGCAAAATATCCGGGAAGGCCGATACAAGCCAAGCCCGGTACGGCGCAAGGAAATTCCCAAACCCGATGGAAGTGGAGTACGGAAGCTTGGCATACCCACAGTCGTGGACCGAGTGATCCAGCAGGCGATCGCCCAGCAGTTGCAGCCGCTGTTTGAGCCGCTCTTCTCAGACGGAAGTTACGGCTACCGCCCTGGGCGGAGCGCGCAGCAGGCCATCCGTAAGGTGAAAGATTACGCGCAGCAAGGCTATGGTCACGCGGTAGAAATCGACCTTTCGAAATACTTCGACACACTGAACCATGAACTGCTGATGAATCTTTTGCGCAAACAAATTCAGAACAAGCGTGTAACCGAACTGATTAAGAAATATTTGAAAAGTGGGGTTATGGAGAATGGGGTGCACTGCAAAACGGAGGAAGGCTCTCCGCAGGGAGGCCCTTTATCTCCGCTGCTCGCGAACATCTATCTGAACGAATTCGACCAGGAGATGAACAGACGGGGAGTGAACGTTATCCGGTATGCGGATGACATCGTGGTGCTAGCCAAAAGCAAACGGGCAGCGACGCGGCTTCTGGAGTCTTGCCGGAAGTACCTGGAGAACAAATTGAGACTCCAGATGAATATGCGGAAAAGCAAGGTAGTCAGCGTAGTGGCCCGGAAGTATTTCAAATTCCTTGGTTTTGCCCTGGGAAAGAACAGAAATGGGGTGTATATTCGCGCCCATGGGCAATCCCTCGCAAAAGCAAAGAAGAAGCTGAAAGAACTAACGAGCCGCAGTCAGGGCAGGAATGTTCGCCAAGTCATGGAGAAAGTGAAAGTCTACATTCGCGGATGGATCGGCTACTACTATGTAGCCGACATGAAACGGATATTGAAAAGCTGGAGCGAATGGCTGCGAAGACGCCTGCGGATGTACATCTGGAAACAGTGGAAGAAGCCGAGAACCAAGGTACAGAACCTGCGCAAGCTGGGGATACCGGAATGGCAGGCTTACCAGTGGGGGAACTCCCGTCTGGGGTACTGGCGCATCGCCGGAAGCCCGGTGCTGTCTCGTTCCATAACAAACGAAAAGCTCGCACAGGCAGGATATTATGACTTTCCTGCGCAGTACGAGCGTTTACGTCAATTGCACTTAAACGGTTGAACCGCCGTATACCGAACGGTACGTACGGTGGTGTGAGAGGTCGGCTACTCAGTTAATGGGTAGCCTCCTACTCGATTATTATAGAATGTATAATAGCCGTCATAAAAAGTTCAAAAGGGCCATATATTATAAAGGTGTCATTACCTGCATTTTTGGGTAATAAAGTAAGACGCCGTAAATTATAGAAAAGGCTTAACCAGCGAAAGGATGAACTTTGAAATGACAACGAAGTCACATGAAGATTTCAAGCCGGATACGAACCCTATCCGCAAAGAGGCGGAGCCGCTCCGCACGGTCAGCGATATTATCGACTTCTACACGAACCGAAAATCTTGAAGGTTCTCGTCCCCTAAAAAGCGAGAGCGAAACCTATCCATCAACCCTGCTAGGAGTCTATCGCCATCCATGCAGAGAGATAATTTCCAAGAGCCCCCCCAATCCGTGAGTTCCGGCTCGCGGATTGGGGGGGGCTTTGCAGTTATTGGACGAGTAAGATAAATGAGCAGAAATACAGGGCATTTTGCAAAATGCGAAGCAAATGAAAAAAGACCGTCCGAAGACGGTCTCTCTACCCGAGGCGCTTAACTTTCATGATCCGTATCCCGCGCCACCAAAAGCCGATTCATTAGCCAATGGTCCGGGTAAGGGATACGTTCAACATGTCATTATTAATGTGAACGCACCTCCTTTCCTTGTATGGACAGTATAGCATAGTAATACTGAATTATCTATAAAATTCTAAATATTTTTTGGAGTTTTTTTACGGAAAGGCAATAGCTATATACATAATTTTGGCGAAATCGAAAATTAGTGAAATTTTTGTACAAACAAAGGAGAATTTATAATATTATTGGTACATCAGTTATGAAGGAGGTATTCTATGAAATATTTTAATTATAAGCTTATTAGCATATACCGTACTCAGCTGATGGGGATAGCCATATTATGGATTGTATTTTTTCACTCTACTATTAACACCTCCTCTGTTCCGATCATTAATACCTTTAAAACAATTGGATATGGAGGAGTAGATATTTTTTTGATGTTATCTGGTTTGGGGTTATACTTCTCCTGTCAGAAAGACAATAACGTTATGAGATTTTATAAGAGAAGATTGCTGCGTATTATTCCAACTTATATGATAGTCGTATTCATTATTTGTCTCCTTAATTGGTATGTTGGTGAAATGTCGCTCACAGATGTAATTTTGAATTTGACCACCTTAAGCTTTTGGGTAAACTCTAATAAAATATTTGATTGGTATGTGCCTGCAATTTTCGTTCTATATTTACTTACACCCGTATTTATGTACTATTTCAAGTCAAAAAACAAGTATATTTCAGTCGCTGCGGCTATTCTTATTGGATTACTAATAACTGTCGCTATTACACCAACCCCATTATCTTATCTAAATATTTTTACGATAAGAATCCCAATATTTTTCACTGGATTTCTTGTGGGTTATTGGATTGAGACCGGCAAGAAAGCAAACTTCTTACATTTAATAGTATATATAGTGATGGCAATTTTGGGTTTGACCTTTTTAATTGTAAGTATGAAGTATTTATCATATGAGTTTTTGTGGAACAATGGATTTTTTTGGTATCCATTTATCTTGATTACATTACCTTTATGTGTTTTTGTTGCGACTTCTTTACAAGCTTTTTCGGCGTTTGGTATGAAAAAATTTATTTTCTTAACTTTCTGCGGTACACATAGTCTTGAAATATATTTGATCCATGAAAGGGTTTTAAATATTACTGCTAAAATAAGTAGAAATCTAAGTATAGACAATTTTATATATAATGTAATTTGTATTTTAATTACTTTTTTAATGGCATTTTTACTAAAAAAATCAGTAGCTAGCTTTACCTCAAAATTTACGAGAAATATTCGGTCAAGAAAAGCAGCTTAAAATTCATTATTTCGTTATACTCTTGATGGCTTAAGCTGAAATTTATTGTAAATTCTGCGTTAGATTTTTGCTTGCAAGGGTGGGTAAATAAGTCGTATAATAATATTCGTCGCTGATATTTCGCATGTATATGCGTAAGGAACGCCCGTAATATTAGCTGTGTAAATATGCTGGCGACGTACATAATATCGGGGTATAGCGCAGCCTGGTAGCGCGCACCCTTGGGGTGGGTGAGGCCGTGGGTTCGAATCCCGCTACTCCGATTTTCTTGAACTTAAAAACCGCAACCTGACCAATTTGAGATTGGGAGGTTGCGGTTTTTTGTTATTTCGTTATGCTGATCGCACCTACGGAAGAGGAGAGGGAGAGGAGCGGTCCGCCTCCATTAATATCGCTTTTGCCGGAAGGTACTCCTGAAACGCGGCCGAGATCGGTGTCTGCATCAAGCGAGCAGCTCACCGATTGCTCCAAGGCTGCGTTTATGCTGCCTACATCAGTGCTGGCAGTGAGGGAGGAACTGCTATCCATTGCGGCAATACCAAGTGAAATGCTGCCGGTGTCGGTGTTTATGCTGGATTTCCCCGTAATATGTGCGTCTTCAATACTCACACTTCCGACATCGCTGGAGATATGGTAGATGCCCGTTAATCCGTGAAGTTTGATTTTTCCAACATCGCCCTTAATGTCATACTGGCTAATGCTTGCAGGAATTTCAATAACGTATGAGATGCTGAAGTCGGAGGTGCCGTACGTTCTGCTTGCCCATGACCATAAATCGGTGTCTGGCTTATCTTTCGGATGAGTGTTCACTTTCAGATCGCCGCCGCTCTCCCGAATGGATACTTCGGCCCTGTCTAAAATGCGCTGGCTGTCATCCTTTCTGCCAAGCGCGTTGTAAGAAATGATTGTTGCGGTTACTTTTAAATCGGCTCCACTGCCCGGCTTCAATTCAATATCGCCTACCGAATTATCAAGGACAAGCGTCGAAGCCGAACCGACCGGACTCTGGGTGGAGAGTTCTTTGGTGAATCTTCCAGACTTGAGCTGGTCTGATACGTGATCCGCTGTGTCTTCAATCGTTTGCGCGGCGCTACCCACTGCCTCCCCGACGTTTTGCTGGACAGTCTCACCGAATGACTCTGCTGCTTCCCCGATGTCCTGCATGGAGGTCTCCATATCGTTATTCGCGCTGTCCGCCGACTTCCCGGGAAGCGGTGTACAGCCTGCCAGAAGCAGCGCCGCCAGCGAGGCAGCCACAGCCATTTTCTTCATACTTTTTCTCATGTCCGATTTCCCCCTTTAATAAATAAACAAAACATATTGGCCGCAGTAATCCAATCTTGCTAATCCCATGATTTGTTGCCTGATAGTATGTATTGAACATATTATATCTTGTGGAAATTTATTGAAACAGAGGCTGGAGACTGGCGCTAAACTAGACCAAAGTTGGGGAAGATAGAGATAAGTGGTTGTTTCGCCAGCAAACATCCGCAAGAAATCCGGCATCGGCTTAAATAGTTGTTTCAGAAAAAAGACTTCCCGTATAATAATAAATAAAGCCCCCAAAAGAAAGGATACTTGCTGATGCGATATATTGTATTCCTCATGATTTTGTTGGCGGTAGTTGTCATTTATGCTGTAACCCGGGTTCTGAACACAAGGAAGCTGAAAAAAGGAAATACACCAAAGAATAATGTGATTCCACTGGATGCGCACCGCAAATCGCGGAAAAGTACGGATGAACAGCCCTGCTCCAGCTGCAAAAAGAAAAACGGCAAGCTTATTTTTTATGCACAGGATGACGGCTCGGTTGTCGGCTTATGCAAGGAATGCCAAGCAAAGGCGAAAAAGCGGGATATGCTTCCTCTATAATCTCATAATTAGGTTGTATTCATTCGCCTAGTATGGTATTATGATATCTGTTGTGTGGAATACGGTGGTCCGCTGCGGATGATGAAGGAGAATGAAGATTTCTCCGGAGGAGGCATGAACACCTGTACGGAAGGAGGAAGTCCTTAATGAATATTTTGCAAGAAATTACACAAGAACAGCTCCGCAAGGATATCCCGAGCTTTCGCCCTGGCGACACTTTGAAAGTGCACGTTAAGGTTATCGAGGGAAGCCGCGAACGTATTCAGCTGTTCGAAGGCGTTGTAATCAAGCGCCGCGGTGGCGGAATTAGCGAGACTTTTACGGTTCGTAAAATTTCTTACGGCGTTGGTGTGGAAAGAACATTCCCAATCAACTCGCCTAAGATTGACAAAATCGAAGTAACTCGCCATGGTAAAGTTCGTCGCGCTAAGCTGTACTACCTGCGTGAACTGCGTGGTAAAGCCGCAAGAATTAAAGAGATTCGTCGCTAATCCAAGCGGCAAAGGAAGGGGGCTTGATTTCAAGCCCTTTTCGTTTATTAAGATTTTTCGCATATTTTATAGATAGATATAGCTGGGGACGGGCTTCTTTCGAAAAAGCCTTCTGAGGAAATTTTGGCAGAGGTTTTTTGGGTTGAAGTTTTTTTGATTTGTATGGAAAAGGTTCATAAAAAATCCTTGGACTGTCAAGGTTAAGGAGAGGACGGTGAACTATGCAGCAGGATTTGCAGCAGGGACAAGGCGAGAGCGACAATCAGGCTTCGCAGGTTCCGCCCAAGCAAAAGAATGAAGCGTTGGAATGGGTAAAAGCGATCGCGATCGCTTTAATACTGGTTTTTCTGATTCGTTGGCTGTTGTTCAAACCGTTTATTGTGGACGGACCATCCATGCAGCCGAACTTCCATACCGGCGAGCGGGTAATCGTCAATGAAATTTTATATGATCTCCGTTCCCCACAGCGGGGCGAAGTTATTGTATTTCATGTCCCTTCCGAGGGCAGGGATTTCATCAAGCGGGTCATTGCCGTAGCCGGGGATACAGTGAAGGTTGAAGGCGACGTAGTGACTGTAAACGGTAAAAAGGTAGACGAAACCTATATTCAGGGAGCGATCGACCAGGCGCATAAGAACAACCAGCTATACAACAACAAGAACTTCCCAAACGAGGACTTTAAGGACGGAGTCGTTCCTAAAGGCCATGTATTCGCAATGGGGGACAACCGTTCCGACAGCACGGACAGCCGAATGATCGGCTATATTCCTCTCGGCGATATCGTCGGCCGGGCCGATGTGATTTTCTGGCCGGTGTCGGATATGGAATGGATCAAGCATTAGATTAACTTACTCAATGGAGGCGATGGGCAGTGACCATACAATGGTTTCCGGGTCATATGACGAAGGCCAGACGGCAAATCGAGGATAAGCTGAAGCTCATTGACGTTGCTATAGAACTGCTCGATGCCCGTCTTCCGCTGTCCAGCCGCAATCCGATGATTGACGACATTTTGCGGGATAAGCCTCGGCTTATTATTTTGAACAAAAGCGATCTGGCCGATCCCGAAATGAACCGGCAGTGGCTTGCTTTTTTCAAGGGAGAGGGGCATGCCGCGCATCTCGTAGACGCTTCGACCGGTAACGGAGTTAAGGAAATTCCGGATCAGGTCAAGCTTCTGCTCAAAGAAAAAATCGACAAGCAGATCGCCAAAGGGATGAATCCGCGCGCGATGCGGGCGCTCATCGTCGGCATTCCCAATGTGGGCAAATCGACGCTGATCAACCGGATGGCCGGCCGCAACATCGCGGCAACGGGCGACCGCCCTGGCGTAACGAAAGGACAGCAGTGGATCAAGACGGGAGGCAACCTTGAGCTTCTTGATACCCCGGGGATATTGTGGCCGAAGTTCGAGGATCAGCAGGTAGGTTACCGGCTGGCAATTACCGGAGCGATTCGTGAAGAGATTCTCAATGTGGAAGACATCGCGTTCTATGCGGTCAAATATTTGCTGCGGGACTACGGTGACAGATTTCGGGAGCGGTACGGGATTGACAAACTTCCGGAGGATTTGGAGAACCCGGACGAAATTGTGACGGTTATGGAAGAGGTGGGCCGCAAGCGCGGCTGCCTGGTCAGCGGAGGAAGAGTGGATCTCGAGAAGGCTTCCCGTACTCTGCTGCATGAGCTGCGTGCCGGCAAGCTGGGCCGTTTCACGCTGGAAGCTCCGAATACCAGAGGCTAACAGCGCGGTTTGCACTTGATGATGGCAAGCCCAAACGCAGGAAATCTTCCACGTGCAATACAGTTTTATGCGTAACCAGCAATTGAATATCAGTGCGCTGCAGACAAAGAGTTCGCCATTTTCGGCGGCTCTTTTTTTGCATTGAATAGGAAGAGGTTAACGAAAGCGGAGAAACTTTTTGCATAAAATTGCGTTTCAATAACTAGAAGTATAAGCATTGCAGTGTTTACTGATCCGCTAGGGGAAAAGAACCCCCGTAAACTAGTGGAATGACCTTGCCCGCCGGCCTGTGGTAAGCTTAAATATAAAGCAGACGATAAGCAGCGGAAATTACAGTTTGGCAGGTGGGTAACGAATGGATATCGATATGCTGTTCTATGAAAAAGAGGGTTGGGGGCAGTCCTACTTTCGCATTGCCGGAGTGGACGAAGTGGGCAGAGGCTGTCTGTTCGGCGACGTGGTTGCAGCGGCGGTCATTTTGCCGGAGGGTCTGATTATCGAGGGTGTGGATGACTCCAAAAAGCTGACTGCCAAAAAACGGGAAGCCCTGTACGAGTTAATTATGGAGCAGGCGTTGGCTGTTGGTGTGGGTCATGTGGACTCATCCATGATCGATGAAATCAACATCAAGCAGGCTTCAAGGCTGGCCATGAAAAAAGCCGTGAAAGGGCTCGGTATCCTGCCGGATTATATGCTGATTGACGCGGAAAAAATCGATCTCCCTCTGCCCCAGCAGGCGATCATTAAGGGGGATGCCAACAGTCAATCGATCGCAGCGGCGTCCATCATAGCCAAAGTGACTCGCGACAGGCTGTGCGAAGGATTATGGGAGGACTTGTATCCGGATTACGGGATTGCCATACATAAGGGGTATGCGACAAAGCTTCACCGCGAGCGGATTGTAACGCTGGGGCCGACGCCGATGCATCGGCGCAGCTTTTTGGGGAGGATCCTGGTGGAGCAGCCTACATTATTTTAGTAGATTCTTGAAATTAAAAATATAGATGTAGGGCAGTCCGGCCAGGTTGTTAAGCCGGGCTGTTTTTTTCACAAGATAAAATGGAGAACAAACCGCTTCACTTGCAAAAATGTCGGCGGATGCCGATATAAAAGCAAGAAGAAAAGAAGACAGGGGGAAGCGGCGTGAACATTGGGTCTTTGATTCGCGGACTGCTGGGAGACAGCAAGCCTGGAGAAGCGAAAACACTTGAATTGAAAGAAGGACAGTTGGTCCGCGGCGTTGTTCTCAATGTATCGGAATCGGGAAAAGAAGCGTTGGTGCAAATTCACGGCACGCCTGTGCGCGCAGAGCTGGAGACGCCGCTGCAGCCGGGGCAATCACTAACTCTGCAGGTGGGACCTCCGGGTGAGCGGGGGCTGCCGGTATTGAAGCCGGCTCCGGCGGGCAGCAGCGCTTCCCCGCAGACGATGGGGGAGGCGCTGAATGCGCTAGGGCTGACCGATTCAAAGGCAGGGCGCGAGATCATACAGGCCATGCAGGCCGGAGGACTGCCTTTGACCAAGGAAACGGCCGCCAAGCTGAATCTGGTTATGGACGCCAAGCCAGCGAATGTGCCTGTACAGGAGTGGCTGGAAGCGGCTGTCATTGCGGAAAAAAGAGGCCTCCCGGTAACTCCTGAAAGTGTCAGAGGACTTCAGCAGGCGGTGTTCGGGCCGCAGCTTCACCAGCTGTTGTCCGCACTGGAGGATCAGTTGAACCTGTGGATGGAGCAGCAGAAGGGCGGCGGCGAAAGATTGGCGGCGCAGCATGGCGTTAGTACTGGCGCTTCTCCTGAAGCGGCTGGGGGTCTCACCGGAAATGCTGCCAATCCGCCAGCGGGAACTGCCGGAGCGGAGAAAACCTTAAACAATGGAGCACAGGCGGGAAATTCGGGGCCTTCGGGCGTAAACTTGTCGTCCGCCGGAACGGATTCGATTACAACCAACAGTGGCAGTGCTGCGGCGGGGAGCGTAGCGGTGAAGACGGAAGCCGCTGGGGAACCGGCGGACAGAAGCGGGGCAGCTCTGTCGGAGGCTGGTACACCAGGAGATCCGGATGCGGTTGAAGGAATAAACGGAAAGTCGCAGCCCGGACGGGGGATGGAAGCTGCTGGAAGCGCAGCGGAAGCCCCTGGTGAAGGTGGAACCGTCGGCAAAGGCCTGACAGGTGGCAGCGAAGCATCAGTTAATGGCGCGAGCATGCCGGAAGGAGGACAGGCTGCAGGTGAAGCCGGGGCTGAAAGTGAACAGGCAGGCCGGGTTTTGGCGGCAGATGAAGCGCAGGCGCAGACTGGAGAAGCGGAAACGGGCGGAATAGCGGCTAATGAGACCCGGACCAGCAAAGCGCAGAACGGTGGTATGGCCGCAGGCGAAGCGAAGGCTGGAAGCGTGCAGACCGATGGATCGGCACCTGGCGATGCGGGAGCCGGAGGAGTGCGGGCCGATGGGTCTGCGGCTGAAGAGGTGGGAGCCGGAGGAGTGCGGGCCAATGGGTCGGCGGCTGAAGAGGCCGGAGCCGGAGGAGTATGGGCCAATGGGTCGGCGGCTGATGAAGCGCGGGCCGTAAAAGGGCTGGCAGCAGCAGAGGCGCAGCCGCGGGCTGGCGCCCTGCTCGCGAAGCTGCAGGGCGTGCTCGGCGAGCTGCGGGACGCGCTGCCGCAGCTCGCCGCTCTCCCGCCGTCGGACGCGGCGGGAGAGCCTTCCCGCGCGGATGCCGCGCGCGGGAAGGGTCCGGCTGCGGCTCTGCCGCAGCCGGACGCCACCCAGAGCGGAGCATGGGTGGCGCGGGTGCTCAAGCTGCTCGGTGCGGAGCACGAGCAGCAGGCGCTCCGCAGCGGCGGGGGGCTATCCGCCGCCAACGCGGAGCCGGGCCCGGCGCATCCGCAGGGCGCGCCGGGAGCGGTCGCCGGGGAGCGGGCCGGCGACACGGTCAAGGGCGTGCTGCTGCAGGCAATGAGCAGCAGCGACGTTCCCGCGGCGCTGAAAGAAGCCGCGGGGCAGCTGGTACAGCATCTGACCGGCCAGCAGCTGCTGCTGAACACGGACCGGACGGCGCCATTTGCGCAGGTTACGCTGTTCCTGCCGCTTAAGGGACCGGACGGGGAGGAGACCGCTTCCGTCCATATACAGTCCCGGCGGGGGCCCAAGGGGGAGCTTGATGCGTCAAACTGCCGGCTGTGGTTTGATCTGGATATGAAGGCTCTGGGTCAGACGCTCGTCGACGTGCAGGTCGTTGACCGGATTGTCAGCCTGAAGCTGCACAATAATGAGCCATGGGCGCAGGCACTGCTTGAATCGTCGAAGGATGAGATTAAGTCCGCAATAGTGACGATTGGCTATCAGCTTTCCTCCTTTAAGGCTGAGCCGTTCCCTGTTCAAAATACCGAAAAGCCGGGCAAGGGACCGGGCATCCCGGACGATTATGTTCCCGATTCTTACAAAGGAGTGGATTACCGCATATGAAAGATTCTTCCGGGGAACTCTTAAACAAGATGAAAAAAGCGGTAGCGCTCAAATACGTGCCGGGGAAGACCGAAGCTCCGGTCGTTGTCGCCAAGGGACAGGGAAACATTGCTGAAGCGATTTTACAGAAGGCAAAGGAAAACGGCGTTGCCGTCCAGGAGGATGCCGCATTAGTCGAGGTGCTTTCCAAACTTGATCTCGACCAGCAAATTCCACCCGAATTATATCACTTGGTAGCTGAAATATTAAGCTATGTCTACCGCAGTGATGCCGCCGCCGGAACCAGGGAATGGCATGAACGAATTGAATGAGCTGAACGGAAAGGCGGAGAATTACGCCAAGAGCGAAGAAGCCTATTATAACCGTAAGCAAAAAGGCAGAGCAGCCGAAGAAGCAGCCGTGCTTTACCTTTCCGCCAAAGGCTATGGCATTATGGAGCGCAACTGGCGCTGCCGGACGGGAGAGATCGACATTATAGCCGAGCAGGGCGGCCGCCTGGTTTTTGTCGAAGTGCGCAGCCGAAGCGGAACTCTGGTGCAGGGAACGCCGGAGGAATCGGTAGATGCCCGCAAGATAGACCAGGTGCGGCGGACAGCGGGAGTTTATATGCATGCCAATCGTCAAGGCGAACGTCTCGTGTCTTTTGATGTCATTACCGTAATGTTAAACAGGGATTTAAGTATCGCTTCGCTCAATCATATTTGCGAGGCATTCTAAAGTTAGGGTGGTTTATACGAAAAGTACAAATGCCTGTCGGAGGCAACAATATTGACTTTTGAGCAATCCAGGCTCGTTAACTATGGGATTAGAGTTTCAAAAAGGCGGTGCTATGGGTCAGTCCCGAATGAAAATGGGTATACATTAGTGTAACCGTTTATTACATGCAAGAGGAGGCTGTCCGAGTGAAACAACAACCGTATGATATACAAGTGAAATTTGTATGCCAACATTGCGGGCAGGAAATTGGAGTTGTATTTAATTCAGAGCCGGTTACGACCATCAACTGCGGCTCGTGCCGTCAGACTTTTACTGTCATGAGGCCGGCGATCGCGGAAGAAATATTAATTGATTGGGAAAATGAAGCGCTGTTCCAAAAAATACGCGCGGATAAGTCGCAGAGCAATAATTCTAGCTTGATGATGCTGATTATTAATGTAATTGAACTACTGACCTGGCGGGATAACGGAGGCGGGCAGGTTGAGGCGATTAAAGCGATGCGGCAATGGCTGATTGAGAATGAGGGTACGCCGATTCTTGCCGAACTGATGCAATCATCAGACAATCCGCGGTTTCATAAGCGTAATTTGTGAATCGGTGGAAAGCGGAAGCTTCGATCTGATACAGCAGATATTAAGGGTGAGCAGGAATCGCAATAAGGCTTCGGGCGTAACTGGCAAGAGTCACGTGCGGAGCCTGTTTGCTATGCATGAAGAAAGCATCAAGTAAGCGTTTTTTTATATAAGTAAATAAAACTGGGCGCTTATCTTTTGCCTTATACTTCTACGAGAAACGCATCCTGTTTTTATAAGGCTGTCTATATACATATGAAATCGTAAACAGAGGAGGAGAGGGATGGATGACAAAAGTCTTTTTCACGTCGGATCATCATTTTGGGCATAAAGCCATTATTGATTATGAATCCAGGCCGTTTGAGAATGCGGAGCAGATGAATGAATCGATGATTGCGAGCTGGAACGAAACGGTAGGCAAAGCGGATCAGGTATTTCATCTGGGGGATTTTTCATTTTTGGGCAAAGAGGGGACAAGCCAAATACTGTGCAGACTGAACGGTTACAAGACGATGGTTCTGGGCAACCATGACCGTGACCGTTCCCGCAGCTGGTGGCTGGATGCCGGATTTCAGGAAGTGAGCGGGAACGGCATTATTTATAAGGATTTTTTTCTGCTTACCCATGAGCCTTTGTACATGAATCGGCACATGCCTTACGTAAATATACACGGTCATATCCATGGGCAAAAGTACGAAGGGATCAATCATTTCAATGTTTGTGTGGAGCACTGGAATTATAAGCCGGTGTCATTTGAAGCCATTATGGATGCCTTGGCCTCGCAACAGGAAGCGATCGGGAACCCGCCGGCCGAAAGCTGATTCATTTAGTCTTTCTTGCGTTTGCAGTCCGGTAGAATATCGAGTCTGCAACAGATGCTAATAGAACGAACCAGATTATTAGGCGTATTTAGGATGGCTCTCCGCTTAAACACACTTTTTCGCGGCTGACTCGCACATTTCGTCTAATTTTTTCTTCTATAATATGAAGTGAAAAGAACGCTTGGATTCTATTCCTCCTCCAGGGGCTGCTTGTCCAGGTTGCGGTACTGCAGCGCCTCCGCAATGTGTGCGGATGAAATCCGGTCCGCTCCGTCCATGTCGGCGATGGTGCGGGACAGCTTTAGAATGCGGTCGTAAGAACGCATACTTAGTCCCAGGTTCTCCAGCAGTGAGTGCAGCATTCGGGCGCCCTCGGGACCGGGATCGGCGTAACGGCGAAGAGATGTGCCGTAAAGCTCGCTGTTCCAGGAGATGGGCAGGCGTCGGTAGCGCTCAGCCTGAATGGCTTGAGCCGCTTCCACACTGGAGCGCATTTCCGCCGTCGACAGGCTGGCGCTTCGTCCGTTAATATCCCATTCTCTGGGCCTTGGCACATCCACCTGGAGGTCGATGCGGTCCAGCAGCGGCCCCGAGATCCGCCCACGGTACTGAGCGATGCGCGCAGCGCTGCATGTGCATCGCTGCTGGGGATGCCCGCTACCCAGAAAGCCGCAGTGGCACGGATTCATTGAAGCGGCAAGCATAAATCTAGCTGGAAAGGTAAACGCGGCCCTTGCCCGGCTGATCGTTACGACATGGTCCTCCAGCGGCTGGCGCAGCACTTCCAGCACGCTGCGTGTGAATTCAGGCATCTCGTCAAGGAACAGAATGCCCCGATGCGCCAGACTGACCTCGCCCGGCTTTGGAACGCTGCCGCCGCCAATCAACCCCGCTGCGGAGATGGTGTGATGGGGCGAGCGGAAGGGTCTCTCTCGAATCAGTCCCCGGTGAGCGTCCTTCAGCTTGCCTGCGGCGCTGAATATTTGGGTGACCTCCAGCGCTTCGCTGTCGGTCAGGGCCGGCAGAATACCGGGCAGCCGCTTGATCATCATCGTCTTGCCCGTGCCGGGCGGGCCAATAAGAAGGATGTTATGCATTCCGGCGGCGGCAATGGTGAGCGCCCGTTTGACATGATGCTGGCCCAGCACATCGCTGTAGTCCTCTTGCATTGCTTCTGCAGATTCGGTGTTGGAGGGAAAGCTGACGGGAGCAATATAACGAAGATGCTCCAGTGAAAGCGCCATTACAGGCTGAGACAGGCTTGGCCCGCTGCTTGTCGTTACCGGAAACGGCAGGCTGTTCGTTCCGTCGTCCAGTTCAACCGCCGTATCGGAATTGGCTGAACCTGCAGTTTCGGTGGCTTCAGAAGTGCCTTTCCGTTCTTCCATCTCAATGATACTTTCAGTATGCGAAGGTTGCGGCTCCGGTCCTCGCAGATCCCGCAAATGATCAACAGCGTAGACCAGCATTCCGCCGATTAGGGCTGCTTCCGCCGCGTTGCCGCGCGGCAGCAGCACAGCCCCGAAACCGGCCTTTCGGGCGGCCTCGATCATCGGCAGCACGCCGGTTACCGGACGGAGGCTGCCGTCAAGCGCAAGCTCACCGATCATTAGCGTTGTTCTCGCGGCTGGCATCACAAGCTGACCGCTTGTCGTCAGAATGCCGACAGCGATCGCGAGATCAAAAGCAGAGCC
Organism: Paenibacillus sophorae; assembly: GCF_018966525.1. Lineage (NCBI taxonomy): Bacteria > Bacillati > Bacillota > Bacilli > Caryophanales > Paenibacillaceae > Paenibacillus > Paenibacillus sophorae. The sequence continues at coordinate 4,428,761 of NZ_CP076607.1, read as the reverse complement.
TTCCTTGCGCAGATCGGCCGGGGCCAGATTAATGGTAACCCGCTGCTGCGGATAGCGGAACCCGCAATTCCTCACGGCTGAGCGGACGCGAAGAGCCGCCTCGCGTATGGCAGAGTCGGGAAGCCCGATAATGTTTATAATAGGATACATTGTCACGATAAAAATACCCCACAGAGGATTAATATCCAAAGTGGGGTTAAGTGTTTAATACGTGCTTGGTGGTGTGCGTGGAGTTTAAGCAGACAAGTCACACAGAGTCTATTTTCTTTGTTTTGGTTAGATAGTTAAGTTCAGTTCTGCTTATCTTTATGTATGTTCATTGTTATCTTCAAACTGATAATTTTTAACTTTTTTTAAGATACGGTCTTCAATCTCTTCTATGCACTCAGTTGTAAAAATGCTATTCATTTATATATTTCTCCTCAACAAATAAAATAACGCTGTTCGCCACACGAACAACGCACCATCAACTTACGAACAATCAAAAACTCTTAAACCCTTTATATTTACTGCTTTTTATCCACTTTTTGCCGTTTGCTCTTCTTAGTTATTACTACGATTAATCAGATATAATTTTATTGGGATTATATATAGATTTTTCAAATAATTTATATGTATCGACTGCCAATAAGCCAGTACAAACTAAAAATGGGTTTATATATATGTATGTTTTACCATTTATTTTTACTCTTTTGATTACATCGTAATATTCTAACTCTTTTAAAATACTGTTTAATTTTGTTCTTCCTATTCTTAAAAATTCACACATTTCATCTTGGTTTGGATGCTTCCCATTCAACATAATAGTGTTAGAGGGGAAATGTAGTTTGCCAATAAATCGTCCCAAGAACCCTGCCGCCTCAATGCTCAAATCAGAGTTTTCAAACATATAATTCACATCCACCCTAAATATCTTGTTGAATTCATGATTTTCTTTGACTGAAAAAACCTCATATGGTTCACCTAACTTGTCTTTGATTATTCTTACTTCAGCGTTAATCCCCAGTTCAGAGAGTGTACGAACGCTTTGATTAGCGTGTGTCAATAAGTCTTCTTCGACGGTTCTTTTAATGTCGTCAGTATCTATTATTTCACCTGTATGTGTATCGACAATTTGATTACCAATTTTGTCGTAACGACCTAAAACTTTCATGTTGCAACTCCTAAACGTATAATATAATTTATTAAAATCTGATTGTTTCTTTGACTTTTTTAAAAGCAGAAATAAATTGTTTCAGTTCGATTTCTGTGTTGTACTTTCTTACACAGTCATGCAGGGCATCGGTTTTATCGAAATACATAGTCACTTTTCCGTTTTCCTTGTAAACAGTTACGATTTGAAAACCATTCATCACTAAGTAAGCAGCCAAATTAGTACTTTGCGTGTAATACAATTTGTTCATTTAAACTCTCCTAATCAATTTAATTTCTGTATTCGAGCGTGAGGGGTGAATTGCCGTAGGCAAGAGGGGTGGTGCGCAGGTCGGACATTTTGACAGCAGCGCGCTAGCGATGATGGAAACTTGACCGAGTTGGTTTAGCACCCCTAATTCCCACAAAAACAAAAAGAGACGCATATTTCAGCGCCTCTTACTTAAAATCTCATTTTTGCAATTTTCCAAGTCTAAAAACCCTTGTAAGCACTAGCTTTTTTCACTCAAAAAACCTCATAAAAGTACAATTTCATTGGGTTCTACTAATCTTTATTTTTAAATTTCTTATGTACTTCTAATGCTCTTAAATACTGTTCGTGTTCTTCAGCAAGCATTTTCTTATAGTATTCCTCTTTATTGTCCTCAATAAATTTCATTACGTTTACAATACTCATACTGATCACCCTTTACATTGTTGGAGTAGCGGCAACCGTCTTTTTCTTTTCTTCTAAGAAATCTACGCCTTGACGGATAACAATATCGATCAGGTTTTTCTGTGATTCAGTAGGGGAGAGGCCAATTTCTTTAAATACCTTATCAACCACATCGAGAGACAAATTAACTTTATCTTCTTTATTATCCGTATCAATCAAATCCACAACATAGTCTGTTGCAATATCAGCAATGTCTAGCACAGAGTTTACAGCTTTGACATTTACACTTTCGACTTCAATTGCTTTGACAACTGCATTAACAATATCGATACCAGTATCAACCTTTTCAGCAATATCAATTGCAATATTTTTGTTAATCCATCCTTTAGACTTAGCGAAGGGAAGAGCAATAAAACCAACTACAAACACGAGAAGGGCAAGCCCGATAGCGATATAGAAATTTTCCATTTTTATAAATCCTCCTATGTATTATTAAATATATTTACTTTTGAGTGGGTTAGCTAATATAATATTTCTTGTTTGCATTATCCCAAGATACTTTAATTCCATTTTCGATTAAAAGGTCAACAGGAAAATAACCCTTGCCATCTTTTAAGAATCCTTCAAGTACAGTGTTATCTTTGGTACGAATAATTTTTACAGTTTGCACTTCATCATTATCCTTTTTCTCATCTTTCTTTACCTCGCCAATATCCAAACTCTTTATGTATTCAATTTGTGCTTGAATTTGCTTATCGGATGGTCTCTTACCATTAAAATAATCTTTCTCATCTAATCCAAATGGCATTTCAAAATGAGGACGATCTTTAAAGTTTCTCCAATCACCACCCCAAAGAAATCCTAACTTCTTAGCCTCTTCTACGACTTCCATCCAGTCAGCCATCTTATCATTATCAAAATCGGCTTCACAATTCCACGAAACATCTTTACCATCATTAATCAGAATTGCAAAATCAATAGCAATTCCGTAGTTGTGGTAACTCATACCACCCTTAACTTTGGTTACAATTGTTCCCTGTTTAGTTCTTCCTTGTGCGTACAAATCATCTTGTTCTTGTTTTGTTCTATAACCTTGGACAATTTTAATAAGCACTCCTCGGTTAAAGGACTTTTCGATAAGTTTACGGGCAGCAAATTCAATTGCTGGATTCAGATTTTTGAACATGGATTCATTTTTTGAAATAACTTGTTCAAGTGTTAACATGTGGTTGCTCCTTTCAAATCTTGTGATATAATTTTAGTAGAGACGATATTATTTATTAATGCTCTAGGTGGTAGGGCTGATAAATTTTATCGTCTTTTAAATTGTTTTAGTTTGGTCATTATTTCTATCCATTGATGCAATTTCTTCATCTGTAACATCGGAAACTTTATTTATTTCTTTCCTGAATTTCAACAAGAGTATATTGAGTAACATCCTAGTGTTTTTATCTGGTTTCGCATCAAGCAAATTTTCAAATAGTGATTGTATCTCAACCACTAAAAGCACAGATAGGATCATTGACGACAATCCTTCGCTTAATAGTGAAATTGGAATAACATATGTAATCATTCTTGCGATACTTAACACCACAAAATAAGTAAAAAGTTTTGAGACCATGCCTTGCACAGCCAGTCTAGAACGAATTTTCCCCGTTTTTGTGGCATTAATATATCCTCCATATTTACGCGCATTAGCAAACACCCTAGTAACAATATCTAAAATAAATAGGGTAAATATTGCATAAAACGCTAAGTTCGGTTCTCCAATCATAAATAAAAAGAGACCAACAATTGATCCCCAAATAGTTGATCCCACATCCGTAAAGTAATATCTTAAATGTTGATATGTATCTACTGCTACTTGTCTCCAATACAATTTATTTCCCCCAAGTCAAAATAAAAAAGAGGAGTCAATAAAACCCCTCTTTCATGATAAGTTTGATATTAAAATATAATTACAAAATTTCTGTTTCCTTGTCCTCTAACGCTAATGTAACTGTTTAAGTCACCAACATTACGTTTCTTAATTAGAATCTCTGCTGTTAATTCATTATCTCCTGAAACTCTTGGAGATAAATGCCCAAATAATTCAGGGTTATTAACGGTCAATTCGCCATCAATCTGATTAACGGCTTTAACCATCAAGATACCAGACATCTCACTAATGTTCTTAACATCGATTATAGAATCTAAATATTCTTTGTCTTTTACATAAATATAACCTTCGGCTTCCGTAGTATATTTAACAGTTAAGGTTGCATCAATTTGAGGTCTTGAATAGCCAATCTTAGAATCAATATTATCATAGTAAGGAACTTCGATTTGACTATCTACACCGCTATCACCAATTGCCCTGATTACCAAGTATGCATTCATGTCTGGTTGAGACGTGGTGATAAACGAATCAATAGTTTCCTCTACTTCAGAAGTTCTTACGGTTAGTTTTCCATCAATGTTGCTTTGAACTTTAGTATAGTCTGAAACAGAGAGAATGACGCCAAAATCTGGGCAATTAACCGTTATATTACCTTCCAAAAATTCACTGGTTGGCTTGGCAACTGTAATAATACTTGGCATAGACATATTTGGATCAACGGTTAACCATGAGTCCATATATGGATTACTGATACCAATTGCTGAATTAACTTCTGTTATACTTCGAACGCCCACTGTGATACTTGAATCTAAATCACTAAATTCTCTTCTTTGGATGGTCATTGTCGAAAACAAGTCTGGTTTAGAAATTTGAATATTGGCAATCATATCGCCATACATAAAGTCTTGTTGTTTATGCACATATAAATAAGACTCTAAGTTATTTATTCCCACATCACTATCTACGGTTAATTTTGCAGATATATCACTGCTACCTTTACCATATACAAATATGCTGGATTCTAACTCGCTTCGACCAATGCTATATATTTGAGAGGTTATGTATTCTACAATTAGCTGAGGATGGTAATCTGATTCGCGTGTAAAGAATGTATATCGAGTATCATCAGGTGTTAAAATAATAAAACCATAGTTATTTAGAGTACCATCTTGCCATCTCTTGGCTATGTCTTTAACATCAAACTCAACATATCTTTGGATAGTGTTAATTGTAAAAGTGTCGCTAAGAAGCTCTGTTGAAAATGGCTTGTTTGCATCAGTTACACCCATTTCACGCCAAATCGTATTTGGTTGGTGTAGCTCAATGTTAGCCCCACTTGTAACATTAGTATAGTACAACCTTAGCTTTGCACTCTCAATAAACTTTAGATCAGGAATCGATTCTGTGAAGTCTGCAAATTGTACAAACGCTCCAAATTCCTCATCAATGCTTTGACCAGTCAACATACTACGTGTATCGCCATAGTTTATTGTATGTAAATCTTCTCTGCTTCTAGTTGTTGCATCTGCAATGGGAGAGAGGACTTTTGTAACCTTTGGTGCGCTCATCAACTCAAACTTGCCAAACATTTGATTATGCGGTCTAACTTCTATGTATGATTCCAAGTACTGTACGGCAACAGCTTCAATTTCACCGTCAATATCACTGTTTTTGGTGTACACAACATCGATAACTGAGTTTATATCATTATCTTTACTTACTTTAACAGTAATGGTGGATCGTAAATCATCACCATTACTTTGCTTTATTACAATACTACTATCTAAATCGTTATCCTCTTGACGATAAAGAGTAAAGCTACCTTGCATTTGATTAGATAGCCTGTTTTTTACCGTAATAATACTACTTATTTCATCTAACTCATCCACTTACACACTTCCTATCTCATTGTATTGAGATCGATTATACTGGATCTGCTTTTGCTCTAATCTCAAACTGCCCATTTGGTGTTGCTGTTGCTGTTAATTGTGTGACTATCCTTACAAAAAACTCAAACTCATCGTTTTCGTTAAAAAACATATTAAATAGTAGGGGGTCTTCAGGAGAAAAAGGAAAGTTTGACCGGGACAGTTCAATCGTTACGCCTTCTGGTAAATTTTCTTTTTGAACTTCAAGAATTAGATTTTGTAATTGTACGCCTAATTGATTCTTTGCGATAACTTTTTGTTCAAGCGTTGTCTGACCAGCAATTAAATCTCCAAAATCCAAGTGTTTTAAGATTTCACCTAAAGAGTTAGAATAATAATTTCCACTTTCATCTTTAAACATGATGCCCGAATAAGTTCCAATGAAAGTTGTTTCCCAGAAATCGGTTTGACCCCAATAATCTTGAAACTCTACTCTTAATGTATTTTCCTGTCCAAATACAATGTTGCTTTCGGAAAGATTGAGTTGTATGTTGAGAGGGGAGGGGAGGAGAGGAGAAAAATCTCCAGAAGACGGATAATAGGGAGTATTATTTAAAATAACTCTATATTGAACCTTGCCAGCATCAACATCGTCCAATGTTCCAACAATTTTATTGCCCCGTAGCGACACCTGTATAGTAGCCGTTGTATTTAGCAGATAAAATGCCAAATTATCAAATTTAACATCATTAGTGGGAGCACTAGATACTACTTTTAAATAATCTAATTGTACATTTTCGGCACTATTATGAATGCTATTATCTAAATAATATCCAACTTTATTAACTCCTACTAAGTAACTTTCTGGTATGGTATTAAGCACTTCAATACTAATTCCTTGTTTTTTAATAATGCTTTTATCTGCAATCGAGATTGTGCGCCACTTATCAAATTTATATGTCTTCCACGTTAGTCCAGAATCAAATGATACGATAAATCTCAATGTTCCTTCAACAGTCTGAGGTATCTTACTTGCAATCAATGATTTAATTGTCCCATATGAGTTAATATCAGTTGGATGGACTATCAACTGCTCGAATGGTAATGCCTCATACGTGAGACTTGGTTCGTTACCAACAACAATACTTTCATTATCTGTCCATGCAACAACTTCAAAATCTCCATCTATTTCATCTAACGGTGTATAGTTTGCAGTAATATCAACGCTTGCCGATGATTTAGTCGCATCATCTGTATAATATAAAACATCAACGCTAGAACCAAATTCATCGTAAAGAGTGAATACTTCCGTCTCTGTCGTAACTGCTGATTCAGTTTGAGAAGCATTGTCCGTATATTCAATTATTTGAATTATTTGATCTTCCCATTCTTCGGCAAGAGTGAAGGGAGTAGTTTCAATGCTGAATTGTGCTTCTGTTTTTGTTGAGTCGTCTGTGTAGTAGCATAATTCGACTGCTCCAGTTAATTGTTGCCATGCTGATTGAGGTATAGTTGATATATCGTCCATTCCACCAAGATAGTCTGCTTCTGTCGGAGAAGAAGAAACATTTTCCCATACGTTTGAAGCGTATTTTTTGTACATACCACTATGGAAGACCAACGTTTTATTGTTTATTAACTCCATCATTTCCATTTCAGCAACAGAAACCCATGCTCCTGCACCATCGTTTGCAGTTATATCAAGCCTATAGTGTGTATAGGCGGTTGAATTGCTGAATGTATATTCTCTTTTTGTACTTGTAGCCCAACCTGTCTCATTTGTTCTTGTGTCAAGAGTGACCCAAGAAGAACCGTCATTACTTCCTTTAAAACTGAAAGTCTTTGGTGATCTGGTTAATGCGCCTGTTTGTGGCATCAATGTATATTTGCTAATCTTTTTCGCTGTTGGAAATTGATATTGAAGCCAAGCTGTTCCTGTAAAGGTATCAAGAACCCAACCATCAGTGAGTACATCATCAAAAGCTTTCCACGCAGGATAAGAAGCATGGGAAGCACTCACGCTTGCAACACCGCTAGGTGCTGTATTGCTTGTCATGGTAGGAATAACATTTGTGTAAGGCATACTATCTCACTCTCCTTCCTTATAAAACAATCATTTTATGTTCTATGTAATTGTCACATTCTTAATTGGTATTTTAGTTGAGTCGATAGACTGTTTAAATACTTTACCAGAACCAATGGCCGTATCCCCTCTATTTACAAATGACTTTCTACTAAAAGCAGTATCCAAATTTACAATAGTATTTTTATCCATTCCGTTCTTAATGAAACTGCCTTCTACTGCCACGGGTTCGATGATTAACCCTGTTCCATCATATCCTTCTTTACATGCAATTAGATTAAACTCATTTGCCGACTTCCTGTTTGCCCCATCAGACACAGAGGAGATTATTTCCAGCCTATACTTGTTATATGAGTTTGTCGTTTTAAGAGTGAATTCCTTGGTTTCTCCCAATATCCAATTTTTAATTCCTGTTTGTGAATCTAATTCTTCCCAACCATCACCGTTGCTCCCATAAACTTTCCACGTTTGAGGTGATAGAGGAATTGTATCAGCACTTCCTGTTAGAGTGTAAGAGAAAGGAATCTGTTTGTTGCTACCCAAATCAATCTCAACCTTCGCTGAAGAAGAAATGTTGTTCGACAACCATAAGCTCGAAGTTACCCCATCGAATAACTTCCAAGCCTGAAAGGATGAACCATCAGTATCGCCAGTAACAGTTACTCCATTTGAAGTGTATGTGGTCATAACTGGTATTATTTTTTCTGCTCCCTTTGTCTTTGGACGAGCAGCATAATACTCGTTACCTGATGAAATCAAGAATTTATTTAAAATTGAAACTTCCATCAATTCCATTTCGGATATTGCAAGATAATTGATACTTCCTTGATTTGCGGTTACATTGATTCTATAATATCGGTAAGCAGTATTATTGCTAAATGTGTATTCTCTCCTTGCGTTGGCAGTCCATGAAGGTTCATTACTTCTTGTATCTAAAACAGTCCAGTTTGAAGTGTCATTACTTCCTTCAAAAGTCCAGTTTTTAGGCATACATATATCCAATCCACTTTCGTTGCTCAATTGAAGGGAGTATTTCCCAACAATTCTAGCAACGCCTAAATCAATTCTCAACCATCCTGTCAACGTACCAGCAGGAGTTAACCATGATTGAAAATTACCTGTAACACTCCTATTAAATGCTTTCCATGCTGGATAGCTGGTTGCATCTATTTGTGATGATGCAGATATCACGTATGGTGTTGGTGCGTTACTAGCTGTCATTTGCGGAACTATATTTGCACTATATGTTGGCATTTTCTCGCCTTCCCATCTAATTCATTACTAAATAAAACATTTCATTTAAACAAAACAAAAAGAAGTAGAGCATTTAACCCCACTTCTTACTGAAATAATATCTTATTTATTTTCCTCTTCGATAAATCAATTGTGTGCGAAAATGTTTTTCCTGTACCTAAATTAACTGATGCATCATTGATATCGGTAATTCCTTCGATTTCATCTGGAACCAAAAGAGAGTTGTCTAAACCATAACTTAGAAAGTTGTGTTCGCTAGATGATTTTAAGTCTATTATCTTTGGGAAAACAAAATCAACATTATTGGCAACGCCACTTATCGTTGTTCCAGTAACCAAATTGTCTACTGTACCATTTTTGCTATCTTGAAATTTAAAATAAGCATTCATGTTCGCTGTAGATAGCGATAAGCTTCCTGCCTTAAAATCCGATAATTCTTGTGTAGTAGCAACTCTGGTGATCGAAGCAAAATCTTTTATATTAAAACTGCCAAAAGTCCCATTACCAACGGTTAAATATCCCGTAGTTTCAGTAGTTTGAATATTCGAAACAGTTTGAGTCGTATAGGGCGTAGTCATATTATCGACATACAATTTAGCTGCACCGCTATTCGTTGTACCGTCCCAAGTATACGCTATGTCGTGCCATTTACCATCACAAATATTTAGTAAAGGAGAGTTGGTTTGTAGATTAATTGAAGCTAATGAAGATGTGTATGCGGAATATATAACTACTGTTCCAATGGTACTTATAGATGCTTTAAATTTACTAACATTGCCTGAGTTTATATGGCTGATTATATCCATTGTTCCTGATGGTAAATTATCTACTTTCACCTTAAACATAACTGTCTGTGCAAGATTTCTTGCAGTTACTACTTTATTGTTAAATGCCACGCTAGACCCAGTATTCACGACCATATTTTTTTCAGTATTTATTGACTTTACATTATTTTCGGACGAAAGTAAGATTTTATTTAGATACTGTTTGTGCATTGTTAACTCTTTAATTCCTAAAAAAGTTGTGCTACCATTGTTCGCGGTTACGTTGATTCTATATCTTTTATAAGCAACTGTATTTGTAAAAGTAAACTCCTGTGGTGTAGCATAAGAAGTAACGTTCGTCCTTGTATCTAACACAACCCAAGTAGTACCATCTTGACTACCTTCAAAAGTCCAGTTTTTAGGCGATCTATTATCAGTATATCCGTAGTTAACATAAGCATCTATCACTGTTGCTGTTGAAAATTCATATGCTAACCATCCTATGAGTGTTCCGCTTGCGGTGTTCCATCCTATATCTGCTGTATCTCTATTAAAGGCATTCCAAGCTGTATTAGTATTTGATTGCGTACTTGCAGTAACCACACCGCCTGGGGCAGTCATTGAAGTCATTTGTGGTATTAAATTTACACCAAAACTACCCATTCTCTCACTCTCCTATCTCTTTAAAACCTTGTTACAACTAGGTTTTAAACTGTCTATTTCAAAGTAAAATCGTTATTTTAGCAAAATAAAAGAAGTAGAGCGTTTCGCCCTACTTCATATTTAATTTCTGAATTTCAAAATATTTATTTAAATCAATTGTTGTCTTAAAAGTCTTGCCGTTACCTAACGTTCCATTATTAGACATTACTTGATGGATTATTGTCGCTTTTCGATTTAAAATTGCTAAGTCTGTTATGCCATCACTAATAAAAGTATCTTTTGAAGGTAAAGTTGTTGATATCGTGTTCCATGATGTTTCAAAAGTTTTATATTCGTTTTGATCTTTAATTAAAAATCTGGTTTGTGGGTTAGATTCAATGATAAGAACTGGACGGAATCCAGCAGTAGAACTTGTTGCTAGATTCGAATAGCTATTAGCCAAACCGCTACCTCTTATTACTCTATAACCACCAGCAGCGGTTGTTGTAGATGCCCAACTGTATATTCCACTCCAGCTCCATACGTTGTTATCTCCTGCCGTGATTGTACCGCCCAACGTTGAGTTGACAATATATTTATCCCATTCATTATCTTTATCAGTAGATGTTATGCCACCTGTAAGAAGACGAGTTGTATTGGAGTAGTTTGTATTCTCAAACATTCCCATTTGTCCAATAACAGGCTCATAAGTTCCGCTAATAGTTGCTGATATGTTGATTCTATATTTTGAATACGGGGTTGTATTATTAAAATTATAAACCCTCGTCGTTGTTACAGCCGCAGTTCCCCATGATGGTTCATTTGTTACCTGATGGAGAACAATCCATTGACTTCCATTCCAACCTTCGAATGTCCAGTTTTTAGGCATACATCCGTTGTTTACTGAAGGTGACGCTTGACTTGGCAATAAACTATACGAATTAATTATTTTAGGAACTATGAAATCATAAGCGAGCCACCCACTATTTATTACTGCCCCGCACCATCCATAATGATTAGCAACAGCCCCATTACCGTCAAAAGCTTTCCACCGTGCCCATGATGTATTAGCATATAAACTATCAGAAGTAACTATACCGAGAGAACTAGTATCAGATGTTATATTTGGTATGGCATTTAAAATATTTTGTATTCCACTACCCGAAGCAATTCCCGCTGAGTTCAATACATCCCATGATATATTGCTTTGGACATTTCTATCTGCAACTAAAATCTTATTTTTATTAAAATCTTCACACATAATATAGTAGAAATCGCCATTAGGTGTCGCAGAACTTGCAACAGGAATAAAATCCGATGTTTCTTGTCCTAACCCGCTAAATGCACCCACTACATTAGAAGAAGCCGAATAATGGCAGCGGATTCGTTTGCCAACCACCAAATCTTTTGGATCAGTTACTTCGTCTGGATGATAAAGGCGACCTGTTGAGTCTATATCAATAGCATCCCACTCAAATATCTTAGTAGCAGATGCATCATTAGCGGAAACAACAACTGTATGTGTCCCATTTGTCAAGTCAGTCTTATCAAATAATAGTATCATACTACCTGCGACTCCTTGAGCAGAGTATGTGTACGATACACCATCAATAACGAGGTTAATAGCGGGGTTGCGGTCTGTGCCTCTATAGGATACGATTCTCAACTTAGGCCCTGTAAATTTAAATGATACAGAATGCAAGCTTGCCGTTGTTGTATACTTACTCGCTCCTCCTGAGTAATTTGCAGACGTACTAGTCACCCAAGACGACCCAAAATACTTGAATGAAGCACTTGTTTCCTCATATCGTTTCCAACCAGCTTCGGGTGTAGTTAAAGCTTGTCCAATTGTAGCCATCTAGTACACCTCCTTATATTCCAAAAATGGTCGAAAGCCATAGCTAGTACTTGCCACTGAAGATGCAGTGCTGGCTATAGCTTTTTCTGTTGCTGTTCCACCACCGCGAAGAATGCGTAAAGTATTTGCGCCCCACGCCAGAATTGGAGTTTCTTGTGACCATGTATATATATTCTTCCAATGAAAAACGTCATCTAATGTTTTTCCTGACTGAATTTTTGCAGAAGGGAAGTTCGCGACAAAGCGATCCCATTCGTTATTGATGGGCCACCCACCCAATCCTTTGTCACCAGAAGTCGATGCTCCCTGGTTTGTATCTAGTGGTGCTACCCCACCCGAAAAAGAACGGATGTTTCCTCCTGTTTCTGACATTTCAAGATAACTTATACCTGTGTAAGAAGTATTTCCGTCATTTGCAGTTATATTAATGCGATATTTGTTAAAGAATTCCGAGTTGTTTGCATAGAACGTTTTCTTTTCCCCAGCCGACCACGAAGTCCCTAACGAATAACTCTGGATCACTATCCATTGCGATCCATCCCATCCTTCAAACGTAAATGTTTTGGGGCTTGCGTTTGTATTGGTGGGCGCAGTAATCCTGAACATTCCAATTTTTTTAGGCGAACCAAAATCATATGCTATATCTTGCGGAGAACCAACTGTAGGCATCGCACCTGAATACCATGCATAATCAGCGCTAGTAAGTGGCTCAAAAGCTTTCCATGCATCATACCTCGGATCATTGGTCCAAAAACTACTTGCGCTCACTATACCGCTGGGGGTAGTATTGCTTGTCATGGTTGGGATTAAATTGTCAGCAGCCCAGGGCAAACCTTGAATGACTTTGGCTGCATTAAGCGTATCCCATGAAATTGTATGTTGAATTACACGATCACTACAAAGCAAACCTTTATCAATTTTCACAAAATAAAAAGCCCCGTTCGGCGCGGCTGCGGCAGAAGTCGAAATCTCAGCAGCTACACTAGTTCCTAATTCGCTGAAGGTTCCTACTACACCGCTTGAAGCGACATATTTGCAAATAATATAATCGCCAATCTCCATATTACTTATTTTTGTTCGAAGTTGACCTGTGCTTGCCGGAATCGCCATCTATATCACCTCTATTTTCTCCTACTGGGTAGAAATTTCTATTTTATCTATCTTTTTATAATTCGTTTTTTGTATTACAGAGCTTTTCATTAAAACTCCATCATCTGCCCATGACCCATCAATGACTAGGGGAGAGGTGTATGATTTTTTCAGTTCCAAAACTCCGTAAGATGAGTTGATATATGGATTTATATATTTATCCACTACGGCAAAATCATCAATAGTAAAAGTCACGTTAGTGTTTCCCGCATATATAAATATTTTTATTTTTGCATAATATCCAACAGGCGTAAGTATGCTTCCGTTAGTATAATTAATCTCTTGCCACTCAGACCAAGTAAATCCGTTGGGTGATGATTGGGTATAAATTTTATAACTTCCTGATCCAGTGATGCTTTTTGCAATATACTTAAAAGATGTAACCTTGTCGGCAACTCTAATAGATTCTGATATCCAATAACCTTCAGGTGGATAAATTGGAACATCATTATCATCTTTAGCGAGTTCAATTAACTGCAATTTTCCATTAAGAAATACCGTATTATTGAATATCCCTTTGCTTAAATCAATCGGTATCCCTATTTCTTGTGTAGCCATTTATTCACCAACCTTTATATGGAGTTGAAGAAGTTATCAAAGAATGTTCCGCTAATACTGGTAATTTCCGTACCGTCAGAGAGTCTAAAAACAATAGAATTGTATTTTACATCATTGTGGAGTCCACCCAAAAAGACATCAATAGGGTAGGAGTTTGACTGTATAGTTGTGTGTATCGCGTCTACAAGTTCTGAACTACTTGTAACATACATGGATTTATATATTCCCGTTGGAACGCTAAAAGTATATGTATCTTCAGCAGATGAAATAGTAATTTCATTGTTAGATGAAGTGATTACAACCGTTTCATCAACTGTCTTGTTTCCCCAAACTCGCCCATATGCATCCGTATAAAATCCTTCCATTATATATCATTCCTTTGAGTTAAATTAGTTCCCAATTATAAACTCCTGCACGATTTTTTAGTAAAGGTGCATGTAGTTTGTTTGCAATTAAGCCATTGACTCTAAAAATCAATTCACCATCTAATTCCTTATCTACGGATATTTTTATTTCTAAAAAAGGAGGCGTATTTTTATTTTGAGGGATATGCAGTAAGTTTTTAAAATTAATATTAACATTAGCTAAGTCCATTGCTTTTTTGTAGCCAATAACATGTTCAATGATATTGTTTCTGATTCTACCACTAGCGGTTTTTGATAAGAGTTTGCCATCACCCCAAGCTCTCTTATATTGGGTAATGTCATTATATAAAAATGCCCTACCTGTTAATGGATATTCAACACCATTAGCAACGTAGGATACCTGTATTCGGTTTTTATTTACATTGAATATTCCATTTGCAACATCGAAATAGATTTGTGATCCCATACCTATTAATCCAAACCTAATTAGCTTATGTTTATCTATTTGATAGTAGTCGTTCTTTATTCTGTCGTCCAAGTTATATTCAGACAAATATGTGCCATCCATATAGTCCGCAACCCAAACAAAATTTTGTGCTTCTTTCACAGGAGAATACCTGTACTGTGAATTTCCTAAAATCATAAACTTCCTCCCATTGTATTGTGAGATTTTAAAAACTAAAGAGACACAAATAAATGTGTCTCTAATGTAAATTATGTATTTTTTATTTCTTAAACGTAACGGTAAGAAACCCGAATTTTAAACGCTTGCTGTCCACTCTTAGCTTCAAGAGGCACATCGGCTTGCAGACTTACTGTTACAAAGTTACCAGCGGCGTCAATTGGAACTCCATTATTTTTCACTCCTAAAATCTCTCTTGCGGCAGGAGTAATTGGAGTTGGGTAACTTGCTCCTGAGTTATCCTTGGTTGTAGAACCTGTAGTACCAATCGGTTTTGAATAATCTTTACCAATACGGCTAGATTCTTGTGTAAGATCGGTTTCACCAAGGGAGTCAACTTGGCAGTGAAACCAGTTATTCTTAACTACTTCGATTTCACTTCCAACTGTATTTCCCAAACCACCACTCATGTCACGAGTGGTAATTGTGCAGTCTTCCATCTTAGAGACATCGGTTGCTCCACCTTTATTATTCCAAATATTAAAAGTAAAAACGGTGGATAGGTCATCTGCATCGATAACCCCAAAATTAAAAGGTGTTGTTACAGGTGCAGCGTTTGTCGCGTTATACCAGCTCACAATTGGATTCATATATGTATTTTCTCCTTTATTTATATTCGTATTTTCAAATTAATAGTTATGTTATAAATTCCTAATCCTTGAGTGTTCATATTAATCCGAAAAATATCTCCAGATTCAATGGTGTTGTTATTAAAAGTGACTAACTTATCATCAAAATGTTGATTCGGTTGGAATCTCAATCTTCGGCTAGTAATTTCTGTCCAATTCAACAAGTTTCTCGATCTCTCTAAAGATATTTCTGTTACCATCTCTCCAGCAATTTCACAATATCCAGTCATTTCAATCAGTTGTCCATTAAATGGAAAGGGTATAAAGTTCTCAATTACACCCTGAACTGCATCGGGGAGAGAAAATGATATGATTCTATCTTTCATAGAATCTGGGTATGACTTTAGTTTTAAATAATCTGCAATAGTCATCAATCCATCTTTAAACTCATTAACCGCCTGTAGATTAGAGCCAAATACATCAATTTCAATCCAGTCATTACCGTCAAACCGATACCTTTTACCATTCGTATATGTTTGTACCGTCCAACCAACAGACGGAAAGGGGTATGTAGTATGTAAGTCTTGCTCTCTTGCGACAGGATTTTTAAACACTAGACGAGTAGTATTATAGGCATCTAATGCTAAATCAGCAGCGTTATTTGCAGCTTGCGCAGCAGTATTAGCATTATCGGTTGACAATCTTGATTCATCAATCACCAATCTGGTTTCTAATAATAAGCTTTCAACTCTGTTAATTAAGTCAGTATTTTCAGCAAGCTTTATTTCAATTTCAGTAATATAATCCTGTAGGGTAGTAACAACATCTGGATTACGGCTAATCATCGCGTAGATTCTGGAAGCAGGATACATAATTAAGCCGCGACCCTTATACCGACATAACTTAGTTGTTCCTTCAAGCGATGAATGAAATTGTACTACGCCAGTTGAGTAATGGACGAGAAATTCATTCTCAGCGATTACTTTTCTTTGTTCAAAAATTTCCTGATCAATTTCAATCATCCCAGCAATGGTTACACGTTCAGTTATTGATGGAATTTCCCACAAAGTAATAATCCCATTAATAATAGGCAAAGAATCCGTTCTTTCTTTAAACGGATCTCCAGTTGTTCCTTTTCGAGCAACAATAACTAGCGGATCGTTATATTGTAGTTGAGTAATTAAATCTGGCAAATAATCACCTCCTTACTATGCAAATTTAAATTGATAACGAAACTTAATATCTGCTTTTCCATTAATTTTCAAAACATTCTTACCTATTGGAAAGGATAGATAATTATCATTAAAATCTTTATATCGATATGTAACTGCTAGACTTGTCTGAATATCTTGTGTTTCGTTGTTAACATAAACCGTTTCATTATTGACTAGCGATGCAAATTTAAACTCATCATTGTTATGCGATAAATTAACGATACTAAAATCGCCATTTTCAACTTTTGTAATCCATATTTCAGGGTTACAAATTTTATCACCATCATTGTTAAACACTATGACAGGCTCAAAATCAAAAGCAATATTCTTGAACTTTGGGGATGTGTCATATGAACTTGAATTAAATAAAACTCTGAAGACAAGTTGTAAGTTATACAAACTCATATCTTCATTAACTTCGGGGATTTGTCCATTGTTTGTGCAGTTTCGCCATTCAGACCAATTGTAACCGTCTGTTGTATATCGTGTTTGAACAACAATAGAACTTCCTTCTGGTGTATCAGCATCCCATGAAACTTTACTTATAACTCCATCTGCTTCAATAGGAATTGAAAATGGGGGAGAGGTATATATTCCGCTTAAATTTATTAATTGTATCCATCTGCTCATATAATCACTCTATCTTTCCAAATGGTCTAAAAAGTGCAGCAGTTCCAGACTCTTTCCATCTGGCAATTTTATAACTATGCCAAACAGCATTATTGTCATAAGTTGTTGATCCGTCTATTGTTGACCAGCTTGGTTCAACATCACCAGACTCACCAGGTTGGATACAAACATAGAATCTTCCATTATTGATAGTGGGAAGTGCAATATCGTTAACGCTATACAGATGATTTGTTAGCCAGGTATTGCCTCCTCGTGTATCTTGAACCTCTCCGCCATTTGAAACAGGGAAGATTGGTTCTGTAATTCCAGAATAGCCAGTTTGAATGCATGTGTAATAATGACCATTATCGTTCGTTGGAACTGCATGATCTCCGTTAGAATGCGATTGTATACCGCCCCATTTTGGGGCAGCTACTCCAGTGCGAAGATTAATCCATCCAACATATCCGCCAATAGATAATAGATTTGCATGAATTACATGTTTTGAATTCCATGTGCCAGAAGTGGGCGGCGAATCGGCATAATCAGTTGATACATCATCAATTTTCTGAAAATTAGAGGCAAGAGCATTCAGTGTTGATTCTAATTCGTCTGTTGCATAATCTGGCTTAATAAGTCCTAATTTTGTAGTGGTTGTTGACATTTTTTACTCCTTTCTTAAAATATGGTCACCTCTTATGTATAAAGTTGATCTAATTCATACCACTTCATTGTAGGCGAAAAGTCACTCCATTTAGTGCGATGAGGATTCAAAACTAAATTTCCTTCAACATCTTCAATAACTGACTTTTTTTCACCAGAAGAAAAATCAGTAATATTATTTGAATATGTACTTTCTCTCCATTTATACAGTGGTGAAGTTGTGATAGGCGAATAAGCATATGCTCCGTCACAGCGAAAGGTGAGATTTACGTATCCTTGTCGAAGACAATTATGGACTATAGTTGAATCATCAACCGCCAACGCATAGTAAACCTTTTCTGGGTTCACTCCAAGTTCATTAGTGAAATATAGTTCTTGATAATAATCGTGCTCTGTCAGCCATCTTGTTACTTCTCTAAGTTTTTGTGTGTCCCAAGCATCTTCAAAAGCAAATGAAACTGAAAATTGAAGTGGCTGCTTTTCAACACTTTGGAAATAGGGGCGATCACGACCTTTTATTTTTTCTTCTTGGATTTCTCGTGAAGCCGCAAATGGTTCCTCTTGCATTCCGCCATTTATATTTACATTATAAATTCCATAATCGACAGATTTTTTTCCAGCATAAGAAAAGTAGAGGGAGTCGCGTATTGTCATTTATTCACCTCGCTTTACATATTAAATAATGAACTTCCGTCCTCAATAGTCGTGGTATTACCCAAACACGTTGTTACTTCTGAACCAACTATAGCGATAAGACTTCCATTTAGTTTTACATTCTTACTGTTTCCACCAGTAATCGAACCTTGACCACTACCAGATGTCGGAGATGTTGCAACGTATTTATTATATCCATCATCAGATGGGATAGGAGGATCTGCTATCCATGTTTCATTTGTAACATCGCCAACAACTGCCACACTTACTCCATTAACTTTCATTGTAGATGTAGCAGTAACTGTTCCTGTAATTTTTGCCCCAGTTGATCCCGGCCCCGAATAACTCCAATGTCCACTTGTAAATTCATCGCCGTCTTGCCAATAGTAAATATTGTAGGTAACATGCCCAGATTTAATAGACTCCGTTATTTTTGATCCATTTATTGCAACATTTGCGATAGTTATCACTTCCTTAAAAAAGACATAATAAAAAACCCTTGATTTATAAGGGCTTTGAGAGAACTATTTTCTTATAAAACATGACTTTCATGAGATTGTTTTTACATAACAAAAAACCACTCCTTTTGAGGGGAGTGGGAGTGACTACTCTCTTATCTTAATTTATTATTTCTAGAAATAAGGTCTTGATAAGAAAAAGATACCTTTAGTACAGTATTGGTTGCTTTATATGATCTAAATTCCTCCGTTATTTTATTTAACTCATCCTCAAGAAGTAAATTTTGGTTCTTTATTGAATTAATTAATTTCGGAAAATAGTCTAACCCATAAACTTCATCAAGCTTAACAAAAGACGCATCTGGAAATGGTGGATTATGTCTCATAATTTGCAAGTTTGAGTCCATTAATAATTTTCTTTCTTTACCCAAAACTGATGAAACATTCAATAATTGAATGGTTCCAGTGGTCTCATTACAGGAAATAACTAAAAATGGCCTTGGATAACCACATTCATTGCCATTAGCGAAGAAACATTTTAGCCACAGTCCATTGCCACATTGAATATCCATAATTAATTAATAAAATACCAGACCGTCCTCGTCCATATGAACAATATAGGCGGATTCCTCTCCTTGGAATGATGCGAGTTGTTCTAGGAGGTCATCATCAAAACTAATCTCTTCTGGATCATAATAAAACTTAACGCCGTTTATTAATTCAAAAGTTTTTCCTGAATCTATAGTTGATTCATGAGCATCCAAAACCTTTTTAATGCTTTCGATATCATGTTCCATGATTGTATCATATGAGATAATACTTAGAGGCTTATAATATTTCCCCTTACTTATCTCGGATTTTTCTAAGGCTTCTTTCCATCCAACATGAAGATGATTTAAATTAGAAAGTTCCCTTGCATCAACATCACCAAACACATCTTTTACGACAGATAACGTATATTGTATGGTTTCATCTAAATCATCTTCAAATGACTTTGATTCTTGCACAAATTGTCTATGATCATCACGATATTTTAATCTAACTTTTTCAACAACTGAACCATTTACAAATGCATTAATTGGTTCATCAAATAATTTGTCTCCATACTTAGCTAGATGCACTAACTGAGAAAAGTATAGCAATTTTTGTAATTTCATATTGCCATCAATTGTGTTTCTTGGCTCATCGTAATCGTTCTTTATAAACCATTTCGCAACATCAATTACGTCCATCAATATCCCTCCTTTAACACAAGATATGCAAATTGTCAAATCAAACACATATCTTTTACGAACGGGTGTTCTGTCACCCTGTATTTATTATTATGCCACAAAACATGGTGAAAAGATACGTCTTGACAGCAAATTTTTGTTGATTGAACTAAATAAATATGATACCATGTAAGGCTTGGTGCATAAAATGTTCACACTCGATATATATTATTACCCGAATTGGGGATAGTACTAATCGTTATGATATCAAAAAAGCGCCTTATGGGAGGCGCTTAGAGAAGTTATATAAATTAGTATACTGTGTTTCCAAAATCAAAACTAAAATCTATTGTTTGATTTTTTTCGACTGTCATTGTATCAATTACACTCTTGGATGCTTGAATACTGCCTTTTAAAAAGTCATTCCAATTTTTAATGTATGGTTTCAGTAGCTTGTTAGCAGTTTCGTCGTTATAAGGCGTTAACACATCTCTTAAAGTCTTCATTGAAACGACATAAATAACATAATCGCCGACTGGAATATTGTTGATTTCAAAATTTCCATATCCATTTGCAACAGTATAATAAATACCTACTGATTTCGCAGTTATTTTTTTATCGGCAACCTTTACAAAATCAGAAATAGCAAGCGAGTTCTTCTTTAATTTAACTGGAATCAAATATATTTCTGCACCTACGTCTGGCTTTGTACCAACATAATCATTGTACTGCCAAGTTATCGTTCCTTTGAGTTTTCCAGATGCAACGATAGTAGGTTTTGGTTTAGTTGTTGATTTTGGAGAAGAAGACTTTGTTGCAGCAGAAGACAATGATGGAACAGATAATATTAAGATCAAAACCGACAAAACAATGAATGATAATTTTTTCAAAATTATTTCCTCCTATAGACATTTTGTAGTAATATTTTACCACTCACATGTCTATAGGTCTATAATCTATTGAATGCTTACAGTAGTCTTGTGTGATATTAGTCCTAATTTAGACAACTCTTTGTCCAATATTTCCTCGATACGATCATAATCCCAATATGGGATACGGATGAGAGGGATGTTGTTGGCGAGACAAACTAAAAGTGTCTCAAGTAAGCAGAGACACTTTCTTTATTAGAATTATTTGCAAGCAGCAGTCCGATATCTCATGTTTTCAACTTTCCAGTGAACCATGCCCTTAATCCGTACATATTCTTGTGCCAATCCAGCTTGATTGGAATCATTAAATTGATGTATTTTTGCCTCAAGAAAACTCATCAATTGATCTCGAATTTCTTCCATACTGTCGATATGATCTTTGAATTTCTTATTTCCGTGATGCTTGGCACTTTTGCGTTTAAAAGGAAGTCTCGTTTTCTTCTCTCTGTGGAAAGAAAGAAATGCCTCAATCAAATCATAAAGCTTTGTAATATTATAATCATCAAGATTAGACATGAATACATCTGGATTGAATTTTACTTGTTCGTGTGTAGCGTCTTCGGAAACATACATTCCGTCTCTACGAATAGCAGGGAGGACATCACTTGTAACCCATTTACGGAATGATCGAGCATTTTTTGCCTGAGACTCAAAAATCAAATCGTAAATGTTCTCTTCGATAATATACAAATTCTCAAAATCACTTTCTTTGGTAATCATGGCTTTTTCATCTGTGTACGTGCCGTACACACCAGTAATATCAAAGGATTCGCAAATTTTTGCCAATCTATCTTTAAATAGATATACAGTGCCAATACCATTCTTTTTTGTATAACCCAATGCCAAGCCAGTATCATACAAATTGAAATACACTTCATCGTCTTTCACAGTCGTTCTAATCTGTCCAAATAGTTCGTGCTCAAAAGTCTTAATCATTAAAAATCATCCCTTATCATAGTTTTATGTATGAGTCAACTAATCGTCTTCAACCTGTTTGGGCGATTCATAGTTCTCATATCAACTCAACTAAGCTCGTCTATGTAAATGAGTAACTTTTTTCCACCGGGGAAACAATTCAGATGATTATCCCGCACAATGATCAAAGTTCATGTTTGATTTTTGAATTTCTAAAAGTAATTCACAAGGATGAAGGGATGATCGTTTCATGAATTTAAAGCACTCCCAATTGTCCCAACCCACAACCTCCTCATACTCATATGTATCTTGCAATCCCATTTGCTCCAGTATATCTAGAATCAGATTTTTGAAATCATATTGGGGAAGACTTTCACCAAATTTCTCGGTAGTGTATAATTTATACGTCAGAGCATCCTCACCAAACTTGATGTTATTTTTTGCTTCTGATGGGGATGAGGCCACAGTGTGCCATGTGCGACCAAATTGATCTAAGACGTAGTAGATGTTGATGCCTTCATGTAAATTGGTAATGAATTGGACTTTGGTTTGCATTTGAACCATCTCCTTATACTTTATAGTGTAATATTACATTATGAAGTATAATAATGCAACAAATATTTTGGAAATTTTTACTATTGAAATTATTTATTTTTACTTTATAATTAGGGTGGAGGTGATCAAATAATGTCTTCTTACATAAAAAAAGAAATTCAAATGTTATTAATACAAAATGACATAACTATGTCTCAGCTAGTATCAAGTCTTAATAAAAAATATGGTAGAGAAGATACTATACAAAATCTAAACAACAAATTGACACGTGGAACCATAAAATTTTCTGAAATTAAAGAGATAGCAGAAGTATTAAACTATAAACTTGCATGGATTCCGAACGATGTGTATATAGAAGCAGGGAAGAATGGGGTGTATTATTCTCCAAACGTAAATAAATAGACATAATAAAAAAGACCGACTTATCACAGTTGGTCTTTTTTATTATGATGATATTTTATTACAACATATATACTTCAAGACTGATATAGGTAGACGAGTTTTTGACGGCATAATCTATCGGACGTTTTTCTGCATTGTCTTTAATTTTTGCATCTGCTTTATAATCCTTAAGTTCCGCCAAGTAAAAAATTCTTTCATTTATTACAGCCAAATGTAATGGTGTTTGACCATCTTTATTCTGAATATTAACATTCAAAGCATTTACTTTAATCACTGAATACACAGCGAAATTATCTTCTAAAACAACGTAGTGCAAAATGCTATTTCCGGTTTCTTTATCCTGCGCATTAACCGTAATTTCCCCCGCTGCAATTGCAGCCTTAATTTTATCAGCATCTAATTTTCCATCAGTGGAATACTTGTCGTGTAGCCCCTCCACATATTCCCCTCCCTCTTTAGTTGATGTTGCGCTTCCTGTGCTTGTTCCAGAAGTTTGGGTACTTCCCGAACTGGTAGTCACTCCTTCTTTGAATGCAACTGTAGAAGTTGTTACCCCGCTAACTGAGTATCCGAATGAATTTCCTGCGTCACGAACTGAAACATACAGTTTATTGTTTACGTTCATAGCTTCTACTGCCTTTTGATTGCTACCCACTACAATTTTGACTGTTTTTGGTGTTGCCTTGAGAAATGTCGCTGCTGTTGCGGCTGTTCCAGCAGTAAGAGTCACTCCAACAACAGCACCCAGGATGAATGTAGATATTTTTTTCATAAGTACCTCCGATAATTATATGGTATATGCCGAATTACAGTATATACCATATATATCGGCACTTAGTATTAGATTGTTTAGTTATCAAAATTATAAGATGGAGCTTTAAAATTCATAGGGCCAGAAGAAGTTAAATTAATTGGACCAACGATGTTCCCACTTAGTCCATTAGTTGGTGATATTTCAAAAGTTGAGCCATTAGATAAAGAAATTTTATATATGCCAGAATCAACAATGAAGTTAAAATCCTTGCTTTTAGCATTAAAATTACTTCCGTCACTTAAGATAGTTATACCGTCATCTCGTAAATCAATACTTCTATCTTTGCCATAGTTACTACTACCATAACTAACTTTCCAGCCACCATTGTACTTATAAATTCTTGCTTTGGCTCCGTTTGGTGATCCGTCACCAATACCCATATCGATAAAAGGATTTGCATCGTTGCCATCGCCGTCAAATCCAGCTCTCATTTTGACCAATTTATTATTGTCATCAGAACTGTACTTATAAACGGGCCACGGTGTGACATCAGTAGTCATTAATCCTGTTTGAGAAGAACTGACCCAGTACATAGGTTTTCCGTTTACGGTAATTTGTTCTCCCTGAACAACATGTCCTGTAACCCAATCGATAGTTTTTCCTTGAATCTCAATAAAGTTAGACCAACCTGCAATTGCTGCCCTAGTCATTGTAGATAGTGACTTAGCAACAATATCCGAAATATATCCCAGTTCCGCACTAACCATGTTTGCACTAATCAATTGAGCATCAAGAGCCGCGATTCCTGTCGCACTCCAGTTATTGAAATTAATTAGATTGTTTTCACTATCTATCATTAATTCATTATTACCATTGGTAACAATTAACTTCTTGAAAATTGCTGTACCATCCATTTTAATCCATGTAGGAGCATCTTCTGGATTTTCGGCATTTATGCCAGCCCAAAACCCCTTGTTTAATCCTGGGAATAGTTTCATCACTCCACCATCTGGAGAGCGTAATGTAATAGAAGATCCATTAATATTAGCCGCTGTAATATCGCCTTCGGTAAAGAATGAATTATTAATTCTTAATCCTTCTGCTGTAATCCATCCGTTCGTATCGGCCCAGAACAAATCTTGCCATATTGGATCTTCGGCGGTATTTGTATTTCTTTGTATGGCGAATCCTTTAATTGCATTCATCACTGTACGGTACATAGTATCACTACGAGTAACTAAAATACCGTCTTCGCTTGTCATGACCACATTGTTATAATATGTTCCAAGTTGCACAGATGAGTACCGAATCGAATCATTGATAGCATTGATGATATTTGTAACTTCATCGTAGTAATCTTTAAACCTCTGGATAAACTCGCTTCGATCAACAGATGTTGTAGCATTCATATCGTCGAGTAGGGGGGAGAGGTAATCAATTAATGTATTATAAGTATTTGTTAAATTAGAAGGGTCAATTCTAATAGTTGAATCTCTTGTGGTAGTCTTATAATCATTGGCTTGAGCAAGCAACTTAACATACTCACTCATTATTCTTGTACGTTCACCAAGAACCTGTAATTTTTCTAGTGAAGTTAATTTCCCATCCGTTAGAATATTATCAAATTTCCCGATGTCCATAAATTTTGTATAGCTGTCCAACATCAATTCATCTGTATCGGATACAATTTTGAGACGTTTTGTTGTCATATCTTCAGAGAAGAGATAGCCCTGATAATCAGCGTATAGCTTGTCTTCAAACGCTGCTCCTGTCCATCGCTGGATTTTGAATCCGTCCTCGGAATTAATGATTATTCTGTTTATAAGTGCGGAATCTGGAAGATATCCATCGTATCGATTGACTACTATTCCATACAAGTCTGGGTTTTCTTCATACAGGCCAAATTTCATTGCGATACGACCATACCTGTCAGTAATTGTTGTCTGTGGCCCTTCAGTCATCCAAATACCGTCATTTGTGCCTATGACGACGCGCTGACCCAAAATTATTTTGCCCAGTACTTGCTCTGCTATGATGCCACTTGCGGAAATTGCAGTTCGATACAGTAGTCCGCCGTTATCGGTCAATGCCAAAACTCCATGTGTTGCCCTCAGGAATCTCAATGGGTCATTTGGATCAACGATTGTCAATCCTGTACGATCAAGAGTTACATATTCATTTGAAGCCATATTAATTTCATTGGTAATTTTGTTCCAGAAATTTTCGAATAATTGGCTCATTTCCGATGTATCTATAACTGCTTTTCCCCAAGGGTTCTTATTTATATCGACTGTGATATTGGTATTTTGTGTATTCTTAAGAAATTTCTCTAAACGTTTTTCTTCATCATTTGCATTTTTTGCATTAGACAGAACCAATTTAATTTTAAACTCTTCGTAGTCATAATCAATCTGTGTGATTCTAGCTGTTATATTGGTATTGGTCGGTTCGTATTTTACATTTACAAAATCACCAAGATTAAGTTTATTCCAATTTGCTTGTTCTTCAATAACTTCTAGAAAGTTAACAATGTCTATAGATATATCTAATTGAGGCTGTTGTAACTCATTGAACTTTTCTTTAGTGGCATCATATAAATCTTGTGCATCAATAATATTTTCATCATTATATTTACGTTCATACATGAATAAGTTCAATTCGCGCAATTGTTCAGTAGTGAAGTTATTTTCAGCAGACAGAAGCGATTGAAGAGAGGTAATTTGAGTTTTAACAGTATTGATATCATTTGTCTTAATGTTAATTTCATTTTGCTTTGTTGTAATTTGATCTTGTTTGTGATCTAAACAATATCTATTAATGATTGCTTCTTCGTTTCCTGAAGTTTCATTTTCAGAAATACTAATATTTGCAACTTCAATAAATACTTCTGAGTTTCCTCCAGAAATTGAAACGCTGGTAAGAGAGATATTGTTCACCTTACCTAGTACAACCCACTGACCTATAACGGTTGGTTTAATTTGCCCATCAAGATAAACACTTAACCCATTGTTATTTGCAATCTTGATCATAACGGCATACGCATAAGAAGCATTTAAAGAAAAAGTTCTTTGAGTATTGTCAATATGTTCATATTTCTCTTTAAACATTTTACCATCAAATTGTTGAGCTAGTTCCACTTGTTGAACCGCTGCTTCTTCATTCTGTAACACGTTCATTTCAACATTTAATGTACTTAAGTCTGTTTCATATGTTTCAAGATAATCTAGATATCCCGAGAACAATCCCGCATTATTTTCGACCAATATTTCATAGTCGAGTAGGGCAGAACATAAACTGTCACTCATAAAATAACTTGATTGAACAATGTTTCCCTGCGCATCTCTTTCAAACGGGTATATCCAATATCCATAATTCTCAATATAGTTTTGTCCAGTGGGATTAACTCTTTGAATTCCTAATCCATCTTGACCAGATGCGGACATTCTTGTGACGATTTCATCTGTTTTTATGGTATGATCCATAGACTTCATATACTTACCATATGAGAAAGTAAGTCCTCTATTAACACCTGTTAATTCTGGTTTAGTCATACTGATTGTTCTTGAATCAGTATTAAAACTAACAATTGCATTATACGTTTCAGCAACAGAGAACACACAATCTAGAATATTGTTTTCTGGAAAATCAAAAGCACGGTAGGTTAATTTAAAGTCAGCATCCAAATAATCTATAGTCCATAAACTAGGAGCTAAGACATCTGTTAAAACTTGTTCGGCATTATAAGATTCCACTGAATATTCTTCAATATTTCTATTGGTTAATTCATGATATCCAGCAAAACACTTTACGGTTTTTGACTCTGAGTCATTACCAACAGTATTATTAATTTCATTAATAATAAACCACTCTATTTTACTTCCCAAAACGACTTTAACCCAATATTTTTCACGAAGTAAGTCAACATTTTTATTACGCTCCAAACGATGGTTGATGTCGATATAGAACGGGAGAGAAAAAGTTAATGTATATACATCATTTATCTTAGTTTCGATAGAAACATTGTAGGCTTCGCTTAGTTTACTAATTATCTCGCGATTCGGTCTTGTCAAAAACATTTGGGGCTTAATAGGTTTTAGATTGTAGTCGATATCTCCTAGTATGTGGATCACCTCTTAACATAAAAAAGAGGGGAGTGGCCCCTCTCAGAATTTTTTAAACTTTTGCAATTTTTTAACAACCTTATCAGAGATGGATTCCGCATCGTCTTTGTTATTTGCATAGATGTAAATATCTCCAATTGTGCTAGTATTGTTCGTTGCTCCTGCCACAGAAGGTGTAAAAGATATATTATTTAATCCATTTCTTGTTTGTGTAATTATGTTTCTTGCTACATCAACAATTTTCAAAAGGTTTGAGGTATCAAATTTATTAAGAATTAACTCTTTTTCATGAGCTAAAAGCAATTTGCCTCCAGAACCCCAACCTGGAGTCATGCCGCCAGTTTCAGCAGAAAATATATCCTTATTTTTTAACTCATCATAACTACCTTCAGGAAACCAAGTATATTGACTACGGATTACATCATTTTTACCCTTAAGAGCATTAAAATCATTCTCTAACTTAGTATATTTAGCCTTATCTTTCTTACTCTTTTCCATATCTTTGCGAATAAGTTCTGCTTGTTGCTTATTGGATAGATATGCTTGCCACGCTGAACGTGCTGCTGAAGTATCTTTTGAATTAGGCGTTGGTGAATTAGATGAATTACCACCAGGAGTCGTCGGAGGGGGACTGACAGAAGAAATACCCGAATAATCACTTGTTGGGAACCCAGATAAATTATTTTGCATTTTTATTAATGCATCATTGAGGTTATTGAATGCTTGAGTCGTCTCAAATGCATGATTTTGCAAAGTAGTAAAGTAAATTCCATATGCAGTTTGTATTTCAGCAATCGCCGCTTTTGATATTGCAGAATCATCACTTAGCAATCTCTGTTTTAGATCATAGAAATACTTCTCATTATTCAATCTGTCGTCATATTCCTGCTCAATTGCTTCTTTTTGTTTATCAAGATTCTTTTTAACGGTATCAGTTAAATCATCTTCAATCTCTTTGATTTTATCTGTGTATTCTGAACGATCATCCAATTGGTCTTGAAGACTTTCGTCGCGAACAGTTCGTTCACGATCTAATTTAAACTTCCCTATTTCTTCATCAATTGATGCAAGCTGTTCGTTTAGATCTGTGCGTTTTGCTTTTGCACTCATAGAATTATCAGTCGATAAAACACCTAGCCGCGAAATAATCTTCTGTCTTTCTTCTAACTTTTTCTGTAAGTCACCTTCATAATCATCGGAAGCATCTTGTCTGCTTAAAGATTTTTGTTGAGCATTGATATAATCTTCGAACTGCTTTTGTTCATCTTCAATATTTTTAACACGAGCATTGTGACGTTCATCTTCTGCCTTAATTTGATCATCAATTGCTTCAAGTTTCAAATCTCTTTCTTGTTCGATTACTTTTTTTAATTCATCAATAATCTTATCAGCATAATCTTCACGTAAAGATTTAATTGCGTCAGAGTAATCGTAGAGACTTAAAGTTAATTCTTGAACTCTTTTCTTATGCTCTTCTCGTGCTTCAGCAGTTAATTCTTCATTTTTAGATTGCGTTTCCTCATATGCAATCAATTCTTTAGTAACCGCAATTTTTTCATTTTGAATCGAAATCTGATTTTTGATCTCCTGATTGTACTCTTTAGAACCTTCAATATAGCCCTTCATTTTTGCTTGTGACAATTCTAACTGATAATTCAAATCGGAAAGTTTGTTCTCAAGAGGAATCGATTTAGAGGCAATCAATTGAGCGTTCAGGTCTTTAATGTCTGCCGTATAATCTTTAAGATTCAATTCATCTAGAATTGCCTTTAGATTCTTTTTTGTAGCAGCATCAAGATTTTCACTCTTAATCAAACTATCAAGAGAAGAGATGAGATCGTCATTTTCTTTTTTT
The DNA here is from genome assembly GCF_018966525.1 of Paenibacillus sophorae. Taxonomy (NCBI): domain Bacteria; kingdom Bacillati; phylum Bacillota; class Bacilli; order Caryophanales; family Paenibacillaceae; genus Paenibacillus; species Paenibacillus sophorae. Next base: position 4,398,943 of record NZ_CP076607.1, on the reverse strand, counting down.
TGTTTCTTCTTCAGTTCAATTTGATAATTTAACTCTTTATTATATTCAGGAGTACCTTGAGCATATTGAGCCATTTTATTTTGAGATTGAGTGATTAAGTTATCTAAATTAGATATGCCTTCTTTGGTTGCATCAATACCAATATTAATATTCTCAACAAGCTTTTTATACTTATCTGACTGAATGTCAACACGTTCTGTTTGTAACTGTTTAATTAACTTGTCATATTCATCAGATTCAATGCCGTACTCTTTTAGCTTTTTTTGTAAATTTAAGGATTCTTGATTTCTTATATTTTGAATTTTAGACTGAATATTAACTTGTACATCATTTTCTTTTTTAAACTCAGCACCTGTAGGATCTAGTTTCTCCTGTCTCTTTTGAGAGGCAGCAATTAGACGTTCTTGTTCTTCAACGTCATTATCGGCTATATATTTAATTTCTTCTAAAATATCAATTTGCGCACTATTTACATCGTTTTGAGCCTTAAGAATATCCTGTGCATTTTTTTCAGCAGCGTCTTTAATTTCTTTTGCGGTTGGGCCATCGGTTTTAACAGTGGTGGATGTATCACCAGTCTTAACAGTAGTTTTAGCGACTCCATTATTATCAGAGGTCGAAGATGACGTTCCAGAATAAGAGTTATAATAACTGAGAACCTTGGAAGCATACTCTTTTGTTTCTTTAGGTAGGGAGATGGACTTTCCAGACTTTAACCATTTATCAATTCTTCCGGGACCACCGTTGTAAGCCATTAATGCAAGTTCTGCATCACCATTATATTTTTTCAGTAGGCCAGCAAAATATTTGGTTCCTCCAGCAACATTCTGTTCTGGGTCATAACTATTGGTTACACCCAAACCTCTAGCCGTACCATCCATAAGCTGCATAAGCCCTTTGGCACCAGAATGTGAAGTGGAATTAGGATTAAAACTACTTTCTTGAGCTATGATAGCTTTAATCAGATTGGCATCGACTTTGTTCGCGGAAGCATTCTTATTAATGATGTCAGAATAATCGCCAGTGCTTGAATTGTTTCCAGAATAAGAAGAGGAAGAGTTATCGCTGCCAGTTGTTTTTGTAGTAGTTGTTATTTTAGTTGAAACAAGTTGAGAAGGGTCTTTTGCGCCTTTTTCAAGTAGAGCAAGTTCTTGCTTTCTAAGATCGAGAGTCTTTTTTAGTGACTCTTGATATTCCTTAGAACTTCTTCTCATTCTGTTGCGCTTATTTTCTTCTTCGTCTTGCAATTTCTGAATGGATATTAAAGCTTTTTGAAGATCAGTAAGAACCTCAACAGTGTCAGAGTAGGAGTCGGTAAGTTTATTATTAGAGTCGTTGGCATCATCTGTTGATTCTCCAACATGATTGAGAATTGTAGTTCCTGTTCCTCTTAGTTCGTTGATTGTATTTTGTGCATCACCAATGGCCTTCAGCGATTCCTCTGTTGCTGCCATATTTGCTTGCTGCTCCTGTAGGCTGTTTTTATATGCTTGACCAGATTCGTCATTGCCTTCAGGATCATGCAAGATGGCAGACATGTCTTGGGAAACTTCGGTCTTTTTTTGAGCCAATGCTTGCAATGCTTCTGCTACACTTTTAATTCCTTCAATTTGTATACCATATTGTTCGAGTTCTGAATTAGTCTGATCTCTTAAAGATTTAATCTGTGCCTCTTTAGACTTGATCATATCTTCAAAACTTTGAACTGATTTATCTCTAAGGGCAGTCACGGCTTTAAGATTGACTTTTAGAACTCCATTCTCTGTTGTAACAGCAGAAGAGAATCCATCAACTTTTTCAATTAGGTTAGCTATTTCATCAGCAGTCAAACTTTTCCCTTGTCGTAGTTTCTGAATAGCTGAATTCAATGGACTTACTGTATCAGAAGTATCCTTAAATGATTTTGAAAGGTCGTTCAGAGCAGATTTTACTTCATCAGTATGAGATGTTATGGTAGTGAGAGCATTATTAGATTCTTTAAGGCTGTCGATGAATTTTTGTATATCGAAATCTGTCATACCCAGCGATTTACCAATTAGTGATATCTCGGCAATAAGTGCTTGATAATTTGTTGTGTCAGCCGAAACTCCCTTAAGCGCATTTAAATCGCTGACAAATTTACTTATATCATGAGCCTTATTCTTTAAATCTTCTCCTGTCAATCCATTCAAACTTAATGACTTAGTGATTTGTTCAATCTGTTTTGATACATTGTCGTCAATTTTAGTTCCATTTATGGTCAAGATGTTCTTTGTAATACTTCCTAAGTCATCTCGCATGACACTACTGCTGGATGCCACTTTACTTTGTAAAGTTAATAATTGAATCTTAAATTTATTTAGTTCTGAATCTGTAAACGGCAAGAATGTTGCCCCACCCATACCATCCGTTATATACGAACCACCCAAAGCCATCTTAGCTTGCAAGTTTTTGATTTGCTTATTGTAATCTTCGATTTCGTCGATCTGTTTGTCGAAATTTTTACCTGCATCGATTACAGTTTGTTCTTGCTGTGCTTTGGTTAACTTTTCGGTATAGTCAAGTTCTTGCTTGATTGCATCAGCATTCTTTAGATGTTTTTCGCCCTTGTCATCAATACTTGCGACGAGGTTGGGCATAAGGCCACTAATTTGGTCGATAAGATCTCTATATTTTTGCTCTTGTTCGGTGTCTGAAAATACTGTACCGCCCTTAGTTACTTCGTTAAGATTCTGATATTCGGCAATTAAGCCAATGATACTACCTTTCTGTTCAGACCAATTAGTTGCAATTGTTTTTTGTTGAGCAGCAAGTGCTTCTTGCTCTTCTTTTGCTTTCTGGTTAGCAGAAACAAGTTTTGATATTAGTGTAGTGACTCCCATAATTGCAACAGTAAGACCAAGACTCATGGCAGCTTGAAGGCCAATAACGGCTGCTCTTGCTGCTATCGTAGATCCTGTAAAGATTTTCATTGACAGGGCTACAGCTTTTAAATTAATTCCCATTACTCCTAATGCAACATTTGGAATATTACGGTTAAACAACAAAAATGCAATTGTTGCTGTACCCATAATTGTTTGCAATCCACCAAATGTTTTTGTTACCCTATCTAAAACAGTAAAAAGCCCAGTCAACATATCTACGACACTTCTGATACCATCAGACTTAAACATACTAGACCATAAACCTTCAAGAGCAGTCTTCATTTTATCGATATGGGCTTCGGTACCTTGTTGATATAAACCAAATTTTTCTGTTGATGTACCAGCACTATCTAAAGCGCCCCTATACAAGTCCATAGATTGCTGGTAGTCACTCATAAGTGAAAGGAACCGCGCACTCTGATAGCTTCCTGCTGTTGCGGTTGAAATATACGCCTGCTGTCTATTTGATAGAGTGGACCATTTTGCCCCAATCTCATCCATAACAGTACCAAAATCTCTGAAATTACCTTGGGTATCTATTAATTTTACTCCGATTGTCGCTAAGGCTTTTGCCACATCGTTGACTTTAGTTCCATCTTCTTCGTCGAAGCCCTTTTCTCTGAGAGACTCCATTCTCGCAAGGATAGATTTTACGCTATTACCAATAGTAGAAGCCGACTCTCTTGTATTTGAAGAAATGGTCGCAATCCATGAAGCAACTTTTTCAAATTCAACACCAATTGCACCCGCAGTACCTCCTACACGTTGAAATGCCTCTCCAACTTCTGAAGCATCTGTCGCTGTAGCATCGCCCAAATAAGAAAATACATCGCTTGCCCTTTCAATACTAATCCCCATACTGTTGACAGTAGCAGTTAGGATTTTTGCACTTGTAGTAAAATCTAAATTACTGATCTTGGCATACTTAACTGCTGTTTCCATTCTAGAGAATGTCTCTTCTTGGGATAAACCCTGTCTCGCAAATTCAACAGCCCCCTTAGCAAGCTCTGAACTTGTGATGCTCATCTGCATGCCTAATTCATGAAATTTCTCTGCGTATTTTTCTACTTCATCTTGTCCTTGCATGTAAACAATAGATAATTCGGTCAGAGACTTATTTAATTCATTAACGTAAGAGATGCCTTCTTTGAAAAATTGTTGAACTCCCATTAATACAGAACCGAGTCCGCCATATAGCGCAATATTACTGAATGCATGTTTAAGTGAATCACCAAATGATCGCGAATGATGAGATCCTTCATCTAAGTGGCTTATTGTTCTCTTTAAATCATTATTAAGGGAGGAGAGGGGAGACTTAAAATCACCGATATTACTGATTGATTTTAATTTACTCTCAAGTTCATTAAGACTGGAAACTACATGATTATTATTGCCATATTTATTTCTAGCGTCATTAATTTTTTGCTGAGTGTCTGCAACAGATTTAGCATATTGTTCTTCGCGTTTTTGATTTTGTTGAAGAGCGAGATAATGGATTTTCTCCATTTCTTCTTGATTTTTTAATATTGCTTGTTCTTGGCTATATCTCTCTTTAAGTGCAGCAATAAATTCTTTATTTCTTTGTTCTTCTTCTCTTAAATTTTTATCAGCCAAAGCCTTCCTAGTGTTGTATTCTTCTTTGGCTATTTGCTCCCGCTGCCTATTTATTTCTTGTTCGGCCTTCAGAGCATCTTGTTCAGCTTTTAAATAATTCGATACCTTAGAATAATTGTTAACATTTCCTTCAGAATCGGTATTGACCGTTACTGTTTTGCCAGTATCAGCATTTTTATATGTATTGGTAATGCTATTTATTTGTCCAGCTTTATTACGATTTACTTTTTCAGAAGCTTTAATGTATCCATTCATTTCTGCTTCTAACTGTGATAGTGTTTTTCTCTGTTCGTCGTAAGCCTTAGATTCTTCATTTATTGCTTTCTTGTTGGCATCATGTTTAGTCCTTGATTTCTCAATAAGTTCGCCATTTGCAAGAATCTGTTGAGTAGTCTTAGTTATGGAACCATCAAGATTTTTAAACTCAGTAATAGTTTCTTTAACAACTCTATTTTGTGCTTCGAGATTACTGTTGAGCTTTTTTGTTGCATCAATAAATGAACTAATTGATTTTACAAATGATTGGTCAACATTTATTTTTACATTTAACTTTTGTAGAGAAGGATGAGAGCTTAATGCTTTGATACTCTCGTTGACGGATTTGACACTTGCACCTTGATTAAGGCTTGCTGTCAATAATATTCCCAGTTCATTTGCCATTTAAAATTCACTCCTTTTTATAATAAAAAAGAAGCGAACCCAATTAGTCGCTTCTTACTTTTGCATATGTATTAATATTCATAATCAAAAGAATCAACACCTAAAATAGATGTTGACTATTTAACTACAAATATTAATTTTCATAATTAATTTGCTCTACAATTTCTGCCAAGCAATCATAAATATCTGCATCTTTTTCTTCGAATTTTTCTGGTCCGCGATAAAGAACGGACTCTTTAACTGATAGGAGCATCTTTTTATTCTCTTCATTTTGTTCAATAATGATAACTTCTATGCTCAAGTCATGGATTTCTTTTAGTCGTTCATCGTTATTTTCAAAAGTTAGTTTATTATCTTGAACAACAACTTCGCCTTGTTCATTTTTAATAGCGTAGTTTTGATTGATTTCTTCCAACTCTTCTGTAAATTGTTGATACTTATCAAGCAGAATTTTTTTGAAACGAGTTCTCAAACGGCTATCTGCACGATCAAGTTTGAGAGAGTGAAGGTAAGTGATAAACGGTTCAAGTTCATATTTTTTAATTTTCATTTATTTTGACTCCCTTAAACCCTTGATAATAAAGGGGTTTTAATATGTATTTTTATGATGAAAGGATAGTTTTATCAAATTGATTTAGTTCCATGTTTGGATACTTAAATCTTTCTTACTATGTTGAGTATTTGCGCTAGAACTATATCCTCCACACCAAATTGGATTTGTATAGAGTGGGGTTGGAATAATGGGAGAGACAGGGTAAGTATATGGACTTACATAATCCCACTCAGGAAATTTGTCGACAGTCAATTCAGCAAGCAATTCTTTTAACTTTGCAATTTCCTCTGGCGTACCTTCAACTTCAATGCCGCTGATTTTAACTTTCATTATTTGACTCCTTTTTCTCAGCTATTTCCTTTTCTCTTTTCATTTTTTCTTTCATTTTATTAATTTTATCTCGAACTTCGGCTTTAGATTGAGGTTTAATGTACGATTGCCTAGTAGTTTCAATGCTTTTGTGGTTAGCAAGTTCCGCTGCCAATGACAAATCCCCGGTTTTCTCGTAAACAGAGTTTAGTTGTGTCTTACGAATACAGTGGGCGTGAAAGTCATCAAGGCCAATTATTGCTCCGATTTTCTTAATTCGTTCTTGAATTGTTCCCTTATCCATTGGTTTATACTCGTTTCTGTATTTTGTGATAAATAGGGAATCTACAGCTAAATTATCCATTTCTTTTCGCATCTCAAGCCATTGCTTGATTAGATCTCGCCCTTCTTCACCAAACACAACTTCAACTTTATATCCACGTTTTTCGCGGATATCAGTGAAAATCATATTTTCAATATCAAGTGAGGAGAGAGTCAGTTTGGAGATAGCTCCGATTCGGTTGGCAGATTCAAGCATTACTTCCCATATAATTTTATCTTGAATGTCAAATCTGCTGCCTTCTTCATTAAGTCCATATTTAATAATTTCTACTTCCTCATCATTAAGGAAATAAGAGTTTATGATCTTTTCTTCACTCGCACCTTTCATTCGTTCCAACTGTTTATCGAATGGATGCCTATCAACTAATTTTCTCTTCATGCTCCAGAGATAGAAAGTACTAACAGATGAAATTTTCGTATTGATTACTTTCTTATTATTCTTTAAAGTCTCCTGACAAAAAGAAATAAAAGATTCCATAATCTCTACCGCATCTTCAAAGAATTCTTCGCTATATAATCCAATATTGTCGTACTTTTCAGCAAGAAAGACTAGGAATTGAGTAAAGTAATTTTCATATGTTTTATATGTAGTTTCCTTAACATCTCTGTTTTTAATAATGCTGCTGTTAAGGTATTTCTCATATAATTTTTTGTTTGCAGGAGAGATAAGTGCCTTCTTTTCAGGTGTGAAATATTTAACTTTTGTAATTTTGGAAGCCATCAAACCACACTTTCTATTTATTGATTTTCTTATAAAATAACTCTTTTACAATATTTACTTAGCAACATTATTCTTACTGATTCTGAATCCCCACTTGTTTTCAGAAGAGAAGCGCTGCAACGCCTTTTCTACGAAATGAAACCCTTCATAATGAGAAAGGTGATAGATATTAACTGAAGTGTTTGACCAACTCCAACCATCATTGATCAACTTTGCTACGTATCCGTCCTCACCGCCAAAAATAGATGGATGAGTAGCACTTTCACGATCAAAATAAACATTAATATGCAATTCATTTCCAACTTGAGTAATGGGGGATATGCGGAGTGAATTTAATAATCCATATGTACGTTCATAACCGCCATCAACTGGAGTATAAGAAGCATAATAAGCTTCAAGTTCTTCATGCATTATTTTCTCAAGTAATTTAGCAGCTTCATTTAGTGCTTTACGAACATCTCTTTGACCAAATACAGTTTGTTGTCCTTTACCAGTGTTAAGATACTTCTCTAGTTCACTTAAGTTATTAAACTGTGGCATCAGTCTCAACTTCTTCTTTATTATCGCTAAGTTTATTTTCATCAATCGCCATTTTAACGGCATACTCACCCATAAATTGTCCAATATTCTTACTTGCCAATTCGATCTTCTCTTTTACTCGCTCGATTTCTTTTGGATCAAATTGAGGTAGAATATTTTCCATGATTTTTGTGTTAAGCAAAGCGTTAGTAATGTTAATTATTTTTCTGATATCACTAATGTCTTTTGGAATAAGTGGGACATCTGAAAACTCACGGAGAAGAAGAGCACCTAAAACTCCATCCATTGCTTTTAATAGTTCATCTTCAGTCACATCGGTTTCTTTTTTCTGAACTTTTTCAAAAATAGTTAAATAGTCAACAATGATACTATTAATTGAAGAATCTTTAAAGGTGATGTCAATATTGACTTCATGATCATCAAGGATATAAATTTTCTTTTTCTTATCCAATTCTTTAATCATTTTATTCATTGTTGCCGCAGTAAGTTTTTTTGCCATTAAACGATTCACTCCCATTAAATCATTTTTTTATTTCAAACCATAATAAGCATCAATTACTTGTTTAGCCCTAATATCATAGTTGTGATATTTGTAAACATATTTTTGTGCTTTTTTTGCCTTCAACTGTCTTTGCTTGTCTGTCATGCTCAATATCTCATCAACCATGTCAATCATTTCTTGTCCAGTTTTAGGAAGATAAATATGATCGTTGAATAGAAATTCCTGACTTTTTGTATATGGAGAAACAAGCAAAGCTCCCCCAATTCCCATAACTTCCGCCATGCGCATAGAGGATTGTGTAACTGAATTTCCATCTAAGTTTTGTCCTAATGCAATTTTTGATGATGAGTAGAGGAGGGGAAGATTTTCATAAGCCATATACCCCTTGTAAGCATTAGAATTACATAGATTGACTTCCTTTGATGAATCAGTCCACCATTCATTTCCATAAATCTCGATGTTATAATTTTGCTCCACCAAAGGAATAATATAATCCTTTGTTTGCTGAAATCTACGTTCATAGTTATTGGCGACCAAAACAATATCTTTAGTAATATCTGTTTTTACTGACTTGTGAAAAGAAGGGTTGCAGCCAAATAACATCAACTCTGCTTGCCTACCTTTGTTCCAATAGTTGGGGAGACATTCAGCAGTGGTGGTGAAAATATGATCTGCATAATCAGACCAATAATCACCTATCCAGTGATCGTAAGGAGTATCTTCTATTGAAAAAAACACATGAAATATACCTTTTTCTTTAGTGTGTTCAAATATACCTTCTGCAAAATTAGCGAAGCATTCTGAAAACACAATTGACGGGTGAAATTCTTCGACAGCCCGTTTAAATATTTCAACTTGTCGTTCTTTGCTTTTGTCCCATAATTGATAGTTTTTATCCATAATAAAAATATCATATCCCAAATTCTTAAAACCCTGAGCAATACCATGCTTAATTAAAGGAGCATTATTTGTAAAAAGTATTTTTAGTTTCTCACTCAAACAAAAACACCTTCCTTGGAATAATAATTCTCAATGATTTCTGCAATATCATTAAATCTACTTTCCCAAGTGTTCTGCTTTGCATATTCCAATGACTTATTTTTATGATAATCCGAACTGCTTAATTGAATAGCTCGATCTACTTGCTCCAAAAATTCTTCATCTGTTTTTCCTGTAAATACAGAGTCAGGATAGATATTCGTTTCATTCCAATCAGTAGCAACAGTAATTTTTCCAGCAGCCATATGTTCGAATAGTTTAATGGCACATGCTGCTTGCGTAACTTCTTGAGTTGTATCGAATGGTAGGAGGCATACATCGGCATGAGCATAATAATTGTACAGTTCTTCGTGATCCCTTGTCCCTAGATTAATGACGTTGGAAGGACAACTCTTCCCGAATTCTTTCCCAACTAGTACAACAGCATACTTATCAGCAACTTTTTTTAGCAGATGTGTAGATACCCATGATCCTATTGCGCCAGAAAACAAAACAATAGGTTTATCTATGTGTTTATATTCTTCTGGAATAATTGATTTTTTGTTGATGTATGATTCTGGACACGCATTTCTAACAAGATGTACGTTGTTATGATTCTTGCTTCTAAGTTCATATAGAAATTGACTGGATGTTAGCACAATATTGGCACTACTAACCGCGTTATCTTCATATTCATACCAACTAGGGAAGCTGTCTACGCTGTCATAGATATTCAACTTCGCTTTGACATCATCAATAAACTGTGCTGATTTTGCCCAAGTATAATAATAAATATCAATTTTTAGTTGTTTGTACTTGATCTTATTAATTACATCTTGCCAATTATGATACACAAAAAGATTCGGTTCAACTTCTTCTGGCGGTTCATTTGTCTGAGTATTATTGCAGAAGATTACCCTATACCCGTTACGCGCAAACTGTCTCATTATTTGTTGAGGACGCTGGAAGAGAAATGAATAATCCAAAGTACATGGATATAATATGGTTTTTTGTTTCATAGTTAACTCCCTAATTTTTATTTTTCCATTACATGAGTGCAAAATGTGCCAACGTCACACCAAATTTCAAAACCATTTCTCTGTGCCATTGCACAAAAATAGGCATCTTCCCCTTGAGGATGATACCCAAATTTAATTTTCTTATATACTTGTTTATCAAGCATGAATACTGCACCTGTTAAGTCAACTTTTATTAATTGTTGTTCTTTAAGTTGTGGAGCATTTCGTATATAACTATTTGAAATATGTTCATAGCAATTATGCTCATTTAATCTCATCACGTTTGGATACTTATAAGGTTGTTCTGGGTCAACTAAATAGCCATTATATATTAGTCCCGAAACTATATTTTTTTTAGATTTAAGTAGATTATTAATTACACTATCAGGGACTAAAATATCAGAATCAATAAACATAAGTTTTTCGGTCTTTACTTTAAACATAATGTAATTTTTTAATATACTCAAATGTTGATAGATGTACTCATTTCTTATACTTGTTTTTCGAGTATCTTGTGGAACGTCTCGATTGTAGGTGTCAATAGTAATACATTTATATTCATCATTATGTTTTTTCTTGAATATTCTTAATATTTCTTCACTATGATCAGACGAATTGTTGAGGACAAAGAGTAATTCTAACCTATTTTTGGGGTAATCAATCTTATAGATATGATCGAGGTACTGATTTAAAACAAAATCTCTGTTTTGAATGGGTGCTGCGAGTGTGATTGTTGGTAATTCATTCATTGTATTCTCCCTTTTAAAATAAAAATGCGGTTAGGCATATTAGTGCCCAACCGCATATATGCCATGTCGTTGATTAAACAAAGTCGTCTTCATCAAAAATGTACATTGTATATAGATCTTTAGAACCAGGTACTGCGAGAGCTTCCATTGCAATATCTTGAACAGCAGGATCGCCATCAGGGGCCATAGCCATACTCCAGTTATCTTCAATCTTAGCTGATGGAATAGTGATTTGTGCCGCATAATCCTTCTTAGTAAGCACATCACGAACAAGAACATCAAGAACAAGTTCAAAACTACCAGCAAATTTATCGGTTTGTGCCTTGATTTGCTTAGTATCAGAACCAGCCATTGTTTTGTAATAAACAATAACTTTCTCGCCATCTACAACATCACCAGTAGCAAAAGTTACTGTTTTGTTAGCAACACCATATTCACCAGTAGATGGAGCGGAAGAATTATAATCAAAACCTTCTCCAATAGTGCCATCAGGAAGATATTTGCTTACACTAACAAGTGCGCCAGTTGATGAAGGAGTGTGTTCGAGATTTACACTTCCTGCACTTACTGTCAAAATATCATTTGTAGTGACAGGAGTAGCTGCCGTAATAACTTCTGTACCAAGCAGCATAGCGATAAGCTCATTTGTAAACAAAGCATCTTGAAGAGTGAATCTCGCTGCTTTATTTCCAGAAAATCCCACTAATTTAGGGTTGCCGCTTCCTCCGTTACTGTATACTACGTCAGCGCTATTTTCTAAGCCAGATTGCTTTAGACTGTCAAGCCGTGCTCTCAGTTTTTTTGTAACTTGATCAAAAAATGATGCCGTTGCGACATCACGAATTGCCCACCGATTTGTTACTGCCATTTATTAACTTCCTCCATTATCTAATTATTTTAGTCCAAGTATTTTCTTGGATTTTTATTTTTGTTGAATCAATATTGCCAGAATATATTCCCATCATTATGTTGTTGTAGTGATCGATATTTTCTAATCTGAAATATCCATCATAAAATTGATATATTGTTAATTTTTCCATATCTAAAATGGATATATTATGTGATTTCCAAGCTAAACCAGATATAAGACTATGTAAATTATTGATAGGTTTCTTCTGAGGTTTCTTTGCTCTATCACCCATAATCTTTTTAATAAACTCTTCAGCCTTGGAGTTTGCGGGGTTAAATTCTTCCTCGCTCTTATCAGGAACTTTATTTGCAAACTTCACTATTTTCTGAATTGATTCGATTGTCTCATCTGAAATTTGATGTTCCCCTATACGAAGAGATGGGTAATCATCAATGATATCTACAAAAACATCCTCTTTAAACATCAGTTTTGAACCAAGTTTAAATGATTCCCTGAATCTAATATCTTTTTCAAAAAAATAGATTATGAAGTCTAAATTAGATTGCTCTAAATTTTTCAACTCAGGGAATTTATTTTTATCAAACAGAAGAGAGGAGAGGGCTTGATTGTAGGCTGTGTATCCATTTTCTATCACATCTTTTAACAAAGGAGAAAAGATATAGATATTATTAATGAAAACAGGCTGACCGAGCAAGAGTTTTAGTTCAATGTCTTCAATGCCTTCAACTGCTTCAACCATCAATTAAAATCCACTAGTCTGTAGGTAAGAACATATCCTTGAAACTTTTCATTAACTATGTATTCATTCAGACCACCGAATCCTAATTCGCCAACTCCAATTCCTCTTTCACCATTTATCAATTCTTCAACTTTAGTCATCACATAATCCATACGAGTATATCCATAGTCTGTCTTAAATAAGTCGCGATGTGTGAACATATAAATATTCAACATGCCGTTTTTAAAACTGTTTCCAGATGGCCTATAATCTGTACAGGAGACAGTAATGTATGTTTTAGCTGTGGAAGTTACCTCGGGGATAAAACGATGAGGGTAGACATTGTTATAAATTAAATCATCAGTATGAATTACATCCTCACGATCAAGAAAATCCTCGTCGTTATAGAATATTGCCTTGCACAAGCCATTATCATTGATTAGCCTTTTAATGACAGTTTTTTTGTATTCAGTTATCTCTTTGAGAAATGACAATCATAATCACCTCAACTAACAACGAAGTCTGGTACTACCTCACACTTCAAATAGCCACCTGTATCAACTTGTCTGGTATCATTAAATGTTGAAATGACAGTTGTACATTGAGTCAACGACATAGGTGTTGTACGATGAATTTCTTCTCCTAGAGAATTTCTAAAGATGGCAATATATAGCCCACCATTAGGAGTAAGATGTCCCAATTCATATGAAACACTAATACATTTCAGCGCTTCAAGTGCGCTGCCCTTATCAGGGTGTTTCACTTTATCGAATACAATCTTCAATTTATTATCTGTTGCAATGGAATACGCATAAGCATATTGCGGATCAATAGCAACATCCAAATCTGCATCAATAATCTCTACCGTTGGAGTAGCACTAATAACAATGTCTCCATCTAGTCCGCTTGAATGTTGCTTAGAGTAGGGGAGAGGACTATAAACTAGCCAATTATTTACGACTCCTTGTACAAATGAATCAACTTTAAGCTCACCGAAGCGAACAATTGCTGAACTCATGTTTCACGCTCCTTAATATAACGGTTTAATTTTAATTCTTATTTTTGACTCAGAGAGTCCATTTTGGTTTTTTACATGCAACCAGAAATAACCAATATTATCTCCTGCAAGAATCGAGCATATATGAGCAGAATTATCTTGAGTTGAAATTGTAGCGAAATTTGTATCAGACACACCATCATCAGCACTTAATGAAAATCTACTTTCATCAGGATATTCAACCCCATTACGATAAAACTTTGCAGTATAGGTTTGAGTTCTTCCAATTTTAATTTCGCTGCTTCCGATAATTTCACAAGTATAACTATAAGCAGTTGATTCAGTTACGCTAATCTCAATCTCAGAAGACACATCTTTAAAACTTGCTCTAATGGTGACTGTGCCATTTGTCTTGGGAACAATAACCCCTTGGGGATTCACTTCCGCAATAGACTCATCGCTTGAAGTATAAAATAGGGTAGGGGAGAGGATAGGAATGTTATTATTAGTCACGGCAACATTTAGTTGCAAAGACTGATCTTCACTTATTGTTGAAAAATAACCATTAAGAATTTCAATCTTATAATTAGCAACATTGCCATAATAATCTGCAATTTCTAATTCTAGATTATCCTTTGCGGGATTTAAGTCTCCAGACGATTGTAAGCTTAGATTAACGAGACCTTTAACACTCATATGATCAATATCTACAACCTTGAAAGCTTCTCCGCCAATGATAAATCGTCTTCCTCTGTCTAGCTTTTTGGTATGCTCATTCAACTGAACAATGACATGTCTACGTCCAATAGGAAGTGTCATAATATTATCTTCTTCAATACCATTACTCGATCTAGTGCTTGTTAGTACAGATAGATAAGATTGAATTATGCCATTTTCATCTATCCATTTTAAATTGAAGTTGCACAAAGTAGCTATCCATTTTTTATAGAATTGATTTTCAGTTTCATAACTGCATATTATCCAATTTTCACCATTCTGTAGTTCAACAACATCACCATAATAAAGTGAATCAATAGTTTCACCTATCATATATTTTAGTTGTTGAGAAGCAGAATACTTATCATTTATTATTAGTCGCTTATTTTCACCATTAACGAGTACGTCTTGGGAATCTAAGCTGTCCATTATAGATGATTGAATGAGTCTTTGAGCATTATCTCTTAACTTGTCTATTTTTTTTCCATGATAATTAGAATAATTTTTCATCTTAACACCTGCTCACATAAAGTCATCGATAGTGTTAATGATTACTTGTTCTATTTCATTTTTTTCGTTATTTACCAAACCTTCAAGAGCTTTGATTTGCGATTGATAATTTTTCAAACCTAAATCTTTACTAAATGGTTGCCATACACTAGCAAAGTATGTAAGTTGGTTTTTAAGTAAGTTCCATCTCATATATTTTGTGATTAATAAAAGTTCATCATCATTCAATGCTCTGTCAATAGACTCAGTATCATCGTTACAGACGATGTTGTCTCTCAATCTGTTGTTGTAGTCACTAATTGAACTTTTGATAAATGTATATATCTTTGAATTATCGGATGGAAGGTCAATATCATCAACTTTGCATTTTGACAAAAAGGATTCATATAACTCATCATATGTTGTCACTTAATCACCTACAATTAACCGAACAAAACGTCTTGCGGGATATCCATCCATTCAGCTAAAAATTTTAGTTTACCGCCAGATAGGTCATCTCCAATTTCTTTGGCAATATCAATAACAAATTTCTTCTCAGAGGCTACCGTAATTTCAAAAAGTTCTTTTTGCATCTTCATATAATTACCTTGAAGAATCTTTAAGATTTCTTCTTTTGTGTGGATATTACTTTTATATTCATCTAAATCTCCACCCAAATTTTCGATAATTTCCTTGGATTCTTCACTATCTTCGATAATAACAAGCTCGCCTTTTCTAAAACATTCGCTATTCATCATAAGCCAATCAACTGCTTCCTCGGGCAATTGTTTTGTATCAAATTTATTCCCCTTACTACCCGACCACTCATATCTTTTGGTTCCGCCATTGCCAATAAAATTAAAGACATATGGAGTATTTCTATATCTCGCCACTTTAATAATTTTTTCCATACTGACTCCCCTTATTAGTTTGATAGGTAGGAGATAGTTATTTTATCTCCTACCTAAGTTAATTTTAAACTATAGATTTACTGCCGCATCTTCTTTGATGTAACCAATAGCTTCGCCATAGAGCAATTCGATGGCTGCCTCTTGAGTGATTTTTAGTTTAATTCTTTCGTCACTAGGATCTTGCTCGGTGTATTGTCTCATACCACCATATTCAACAATAATGAATGGCTTCTGATTAACTGCTCCAGCCATCATATACCCTTCATTAACAGGAATTTCAACTTTGCTGTTTGTTTCGTCCGTGAAAGGATTAACAAGATTAACAGCAGTGGTTCGACCGATGGATGTCGGATTGAGAGCGGTGCGCAGTTCTGTACGAAGATCGTCAGTGAGAAGATCTTTATATCCTGCACCCGTAGCTTGTTGAGCAAAATAATCGATAAGAAGAGTATCGGCCACAAATACCGGACGACCACCATATCTTTGTAGAGTAGAAGCTACTTTGTTGTAATCTGCAAGCCCAAGGTTTGAACCAGTCTTCACATTGGCGGCAGGAATATCTCCAGCAGAAATAGCTGCTTGCATGAGTTTGCTAACTTGCTGCATGTATAGACGAATCTTTGCTTCTCCAACATCGTCAACCAACTTACGGAAGTTTTCAATGGAGTCATTTACCAAGTCAAGTGGCTCATAAGAAAAACCAGTTTGGAAGCTTGCTGGTGTAGCCACTTTGGACTTCTTACCGTCAACGCGAATAAGGTCTACTCCAGTTCCAAGTGCGGCCCAAACAACTTTTGCTTTATGTTCTTTCGAAATATTGTACTGATAAATATCTCCACGATTGCGAGGGACAAACGCAGCCAACAGATCGAGCACTTTTGTTGCTTTTGGTTTAACAATTTTATCGGCTTCTTCAACAATCAGATTGTTAAATTGATGTAGCATAGAAGGGTCGGGTGTTTTAGAACCATCACCAAAAACTTTAGAACAGTAGGCTTTGATATCTTCTGCGTCATCGTTAGATGTATTTTTTGTATCAAGTACTCGGCTAAAAAGCCCTTTAATTTTTTGATCGTCGTATAGCATTTATTATTTT
Organism: Paenibacillus sophorae; assembly: GCF_018966525.1. Classification (NCBI taxonomy): domain Bacteria; kingdom Bacillati; phylum Bacillota; class Bacilli; order Caryophanales; family Paenibacillaceae; genus Paenibacillus; species Paenibacillus sophorae. The sequence goes on along the minus strand of NZ_CP076607.1, from coordinate 4,382,254 downwards.
CCTCCTAATGATATGTACTTAATTATTGTACTTCCAGTCTAATAGTTTCTTTTCCCAGGTTGAGGGCCGTATCCTCATCGTCAGCCGCAACAATAAATTTTGTAGATGCATTTGCATAATCAGCGTGAGGGGCACCAACAGTAGACAAGATATATGTTTTACTAGCTGGATCAAAGTGAGCAACAAGCCCTTTGACCACATCAGTCACTCCAGTATTCAGCGTAAAGGCAGAAGTTTCAAATCTAAGCCCTTGCTCAAGAACAACAATTCGCGCAGGTTCTCCTACGGCATTATAGAACTCAGAAAGAGACTCACCTAGATAACGGCGCTCTACAGCAGCAATGAGATACTGCTTTTTAGTTACGGCAGAAAGTTGTTTACATGTCCGATTACCGTCAACATCAAAATCTAGCTCTACGATAGTATAGTTGTCTACTGGGGTTGAAGTAACAATCGCACCATTAGCGATATCTTTGACTTTCCAACTGGAAAGAGTTCCTACATGATGAGTTCCTTGTTGGGTTAATGCATTAAAACGTTGAGTTGCCATTTATAAAATACCTCCAAATTATTTATATTTACTATCAAAATCATTCGACGCAGGAATCAGATTTTCCATACGACTTGAAAACTCTCTGATTGGTACAGGAGTCGCAACAGATGGTTTTGGTGTTTCAGTTTCTACTTGCATTAATTCTACAAGCATATTATTGAGCTTGAATTTTGCTTCTGTGCCAACTTCGCTATCATAAACAGAATTCTTAATAAGATTCTGAACTTCTTCAGACTCAAATTTTTCAATAGCAGACACAGCACTGAATTTTGCAGAGTAAAAACTAGACATTTCATTAATTGATTTATTTAGTTCTTCTGCTTCATAATTTTCTTTATATGGTTTTAAAGTTTCAACCTCAGCACGGAGAGTGGTAATCTCATTACTAAAAGAAGTATTAGCTTCATTCAAAGATGTTTTCTCGGTTGTAAGAGCCTTAATTGAACCATTAGCTTCCGAAAGTTTAATTTCTAAATCTTTAATAGTATTTTTAGACTCATTCAGTTGAGTTTGTAGGGCAACAGTTGTATCCAGTTTTACCCATTCGCGTTTTTCCACTACTTCCGCTTTAGAATCAAAATCAATTACAACTTGATCATCTTCGGTTTTAGAATAGGCAAAATCATAGTATTTGTATCCATCTGCATCATCTAGTTCTACAACAAAATGATTGTCATAGGTGTCAATGATATATGAATAAGTGCCATCTGGAAGAGTGGGGTCAAGAACTTGATAAATCTTACTTCTAATATCGCTATGCGACAATTCGAATACTTTTTTAAATAACACCTTTTCACCTTCTAGTTCATCAATATTATTTTTAGATTGCAAAAGTGATTCTGCAATCAGTTTATTAAACATATTAAACTCATTAAAACTCAACAATTTAGAAGAATCGTAAGCAGGGAGTACAACACCTTGTTCACCACGTTCTTCGGCAGCAAGATGACAATGCCCCTCAAAATAAACGGGAGAATTAATATATTCAACACCATCTTGAACGGAGAAATTAGAATATAAGAATTCACAACTTGTATTTATATTTATCCCTCTGTTATACCACTCTAAAAGCAAATCACATGCATCGCTGAAACGAGAGCGCCACAGTACAGCATCAGCAGCCAACACTTCTTTATCTTCACCATTTTCTTCAACGGTAAGAAGATATCCTTTTGTAGTAAAAACTCCAATCGGAACAGTATCAGTGATGACTGTTTTATCACCATACTTGTTTGTGCTTATTTTTGCCTCGTGTCCAGTAAAGTTGTCCGTGTTAGTGTTTGGTTCTTCAACGGGAATGTATCTAGCAACAAGAGGTTTGTTGATAATTGTTTCCCCTAATTCTAGTGCAACTTCTTTACTAACAACGGAGTTATTCCATGATTTATCAAAATCTAGAATAATATAAGTTGCTTTTAGTAATGTGGGGTCATCTGTCTTTACAAATGAATTGAGTTTAAGATTTAATTCTTGTTTTTTGTTCATTTTTCACCTCCTTTCTAGGACTCTGGGGTATTATTCGCGTCAGTCGTTCTAGATTTTATGGTGTTTTCATTTTCTAGACTAGAGTCATCAATTGCATCTCTTCCATTTGTATTACTATTAGTTGTATAACTTGTTTGATATGGCTTAATCTTTTCTATTAATTTCATGACTTCAGATTCGTATAAACTTTGGTTGATGAAATCATCGAATTGAATACCATCCAAAGAATCAACAATATGCTTAACAGCGAAACCTTCTGAATGCAATTTAAAGAGAGCATCAAGTCTTTTATCTCCAGATATAGGCATTTGCTTATCATATTCCATGACGTAATTATCTGAATCGGCACTTGACAAGATTAAATTAAATAGTTTTCCATAAACCTCTTGTTCAATATCTTCAAGTAATACTGCGATTCGTTTATACATAGTTTCTAGATTTAATTTTGCAGAAGCAAAGTTTCCTCCGGCACCATTCAAAACAGCAGACGATAGACCATAAGAAGACTGAATGTCATTATTTACAGATTCAAACTTTTTAGGATCTAGTGCCTCCGATTTCATATCTGGAAAATCAATACTGGCATAGTCAGGAACAGATACAACCGTTACTCCACTGGATTGATTTTTTTCAAGAGCCGCCTTAACTCCGTTATGTATCTTTTTCTTAATTGTTGGCTTGAGCTTTAAGTTTGAATTTTCACCATTATTATCTGAACTCCCTATTGTAAGAACAGCAATAGCATTGATAATTTTATTAGCAACCGACTTTTCCATATTTTTAAGTTTTGATTTATGAATCAAATCAAATAGTCCAGTTGTAGACCAGTTAATACCAAGACGCTGATTTCTTTTAGTTGTATGAGTTCTTAAAATAAATGTTCTTTCTTGAGGCAATTCAATATACTTTAGATCAGTATTACTTTTGTCTGTTAAGAAATTTTCATACATTGCCTCAGTTACATATGGCTTTAAATTTTCAAATTGGATTTTTCTTTCATCTTCCTTCATAGATGTGAACCATTCCAAATCTATTACTGCTATCCAATCACCGTTTTTACGATAGGCGGGGAAGATGTATTTTAAATCATCAAAAATATATGGGTGGAACCTTTTCTTTTCACCCAACCACATACCAACTAGAGTTCCCGCAGTAATCTCTTGCATTAAAATATCTCTAGTCAAAGTTTTATGTTTGATTTTATATAAAAATTTATTACAAATTGAAAGATTCTTTTCATAATTTTTATTTTTATCAAAAACATTAATCTTGTGGTTGAGTGTAGGAAGTATTTTTACTAATTCAAACAATTGAAACACTTCAGCACTAGCAATATAAAAGTATTGAGCTATTTTTTCTAACTCATTTTGATACTTATCTGGATTTGCAAAGTATGATTGAAGTTTCTTGATGTCAATTTCGTCTATGATTCCACTTGAGAAAATTTGAGACATAAAACCTTCAACAAAAGTAGATAGGTATTCTTCATATGTATTAAATTCTCGTTCAAGAGTTGGGTCGTTTGTATTAGTATTAATTTGGTTATTTGCCAAAAATAAAATCACCTCCAGACTTATTGTTATTATTTATAACAAAAATATTTATATTAATAGTATACAAGTTCATCTTCGTCATCGTAGTCATCAACTGACTGTAGTTTGCGCTCAATAAGTGAAGCAATATAGTTTCCATATGACACAGAACTATATCTATCCTTACGTTTACCTGAAGGCTCCTTCAATTTTACTGTACCATTATCATTCCTATCGCCTTCAAGGTTAATCATCTCATTGACTAAGAGAGTTGTTTGAATAAACGTGTTTTCAAATCTCGCTTGCGTTTCTATCGGTAAAGAACTGTAGCCCTTAAGGCTTTTTAAATGATCTCGCGCTTCTTTGTCGTTAATTAATAAACGAACCTTTCCTCGTTTTAAATTATCTCTTAGTCCAATTGCCGCTTCGCTATTTAACTGCTGACCAGCCTTAACACTGTATATTATCTTTGGAGCAGATGAATAAGTACATCTTTCTGCCATTCTATCGTCGTTAATACAGGTCCAAGGCTCGTATTCAATACCTCTTTCTCTATCAGATAGAGGTATCACTAAATTATCAAAAATACCCATACCAGCACTTTGAGTATCCAGAACCAAATAGTCGCAATCTAGATCATCGAATAACTGTCTTATTCTAACAGCCTGAGTAACAGTATGTCCTCCAGTCATACTTTCCATATATGAGATATAGCGATCTAAACCTTTTGAATTTGGTATTAATCTGATCATTGTATATGCAGACGCATCGTTTTCCTTACCTTCCATTGTTGCAATATCACAACATAGAAGTCGAATTTCTCCTTCTTTTTTTGGAGTATATTTAAATGAAGCGTCTTTAATTAATCCATAGTATGGCTTGGGGTATACAGCTTGAACTAATCTTCTGTTTTTTTCAAGATCTTCGAATTTATAGAATGCTTTTTCTGATTCACCAAAGAATAAACATCCCATCTCCATATAAAATCCCACTTCATCGAAGTCATCCTCTGACATCTCATCTAGCACCTGATCCTTCATTAGCAGACTTTCCTTAATTGCTAATTGATAGGGTAGGCCACATATGAAATAGTTTTTTCCAATTGTCATTGCTTTTACGAAAGCTTTAAGTTTTGTCCAAGACCAATGAAATTGATACCACGCAGAGGAGAGATATATTTCTTTATTTCTTTCTTGTAGATGAGCATATTCGGGGATATTTAAATATTTTGGTTGGCGTGGAGCGGTTAGAAACTTTCGGAGTACCTTATTAATAATGTTTAGATCAACCATTCGAAACTCATCAACGATAATACAGTTGGCTCTTTTACTTCTCGCCCCGTCGTTAGAGGCAACAACCTTAATCCAACTACCATTATGAAATTCAACCTTGGGGTCATTAGAAGATGTTGACAAATCACTTATTTCTCTTGATAGGTTAGGTGAATTTTTCTTTAAATCATCAATCTTCTCTATAACTTCTCTAGCTTGCTTCATATTTCCTGATGCAACAACTATTTTAGTTTCGGGCCATAAAATGCAACGAATTACACAATAAATGGAAGTTAAAAACGTTTTTCCTTGGCCGCGGCTGGCGAGATACATAAAATAGTTGGAGTAATTCATCATAAAAATCAGAATTACTTGAAATAACTTAAGACTAATACCTAAATACTCTTTTGCAAAGCGATGGGGGTTTGAACGATAAAAACTTGTCCATATTCCAATCCCAGTCATTAATTTTTGACTTTTATCTGGGCCTTTATTAAAATTTCTGCTTTTATTAAAGATATTGTTACCTTTGTGAGCTTTATTTCGAGACACTTGAAAGTTTTTATACCCACTCATAATGAACCATCTTCATTTTCTGAGGTGAAATCTGGTGTATCAACAGTGTATTTCTTTAACTCATCTTCATACATTTGAGAGTAGTCATTGTTAATCCCAAGCATTTTACATAAATGACCAAAAAACCATACCTGTATGTATTTTTTAATTCCATCTACATCTTTCCATACTGGATCAGGTTCAGGAATTGGACGTTCATTTTCATACTTTTTTATTAATGTCCCAAATGTAGCTTGTTCTGTTGCATTTGCACCTGTCTCCTGAACAGGCTTGATATTTGATGATCCCAATAAGTCTTGAAGTGTTTTCATTTCTTTGTCTGTAGACTTTCCAGATTCTCTAAGTTTTTTAATTTCTAAACGTTTGTGAGAAATTTCCTGAAATAGCATTTCCATAGCATATGAATCACATTCATAAGAATTAATCCATGTATGATATTCATTTTCTAAAAATATGTAGTCCTCAACATCAAATCCTTTTTTTCCCCACTTCAACTGTAACTGAGAAATTTCTTCTTGAGTGAGTTCAAATTCTTCGTTGATCTGGTCAAGGTATTCATAACTAATGGAATTCGATTGTCTTATAATGCTATCTGAGAATTTTTTGCCTTTGTGTTGAGATAGTGATGATATTTGGATAATATATTTAGACCAATCCTCATTGCTTGATTCCCATATATTTTGAAGAAAAGGTTTATCCATAGTTGCCAACACTTGCATTACTCGATCTAAATAACCATCTGAATCCTTTGCGCCTATAGAATTCTTTAGGCAGTCTTTACATACTTCAAATTTATCTGAAGAAAATAAATGGTTGGTATTCATATAAAATGATATTACTGCTTTATACTTTCCACAATTTAGGCACTTTATTTTGTTGTCTTCTGTTTTATTTACCTGTTTTTTTACAGCCAATATTTCACCTTCTTATAGAAGAACATTTCCTGAATTCTTGATAAAACTCCTATTTGATAATAAATACATGGGGTAGGAGGGAGTCGTAACCTGTTTAAAGACCCTTGCAGCAGAGTCTCCCCATGAAAATAAAAACAAGAAAAAAGGCGATTAGAATAAATAGTCACCTTAGAAGTTCTTTTTATTTTCTTAATCTTCTTCACCGTCAACAAATTCAATTTCAAAGTCTATATCTCCTAAATCATATCGCAACATTTCGACTTCACTTTGAAGTCTATCAATACGCTCCATTATTGAACCATGTGTATAAGCATGTTCCCAAAGTTTTTTCAATATATCTTTGAGTTCATTTTTTGTTTTAATTTTTTCTATGATTGAAATATAGTTGTCGAGTTGTAACTCTAAATCAATTTTTAGGTTAGGAATGATAACAACATTTGTCTCTGATGCAATATCTTCATCAGAAAGAAAAGAGGAGGGAATGTCTCGTTCCTCTTCTGGCTCGCCTTCTAAATATTCTTCAAATGTCAGTTGTAACGCCTCCTTAAATGAGGCAGTGGCCCACTCTGTAGTGTGCTTACCGAAACATTATTTATAGTTTAATGTTATATGTAATTGTTCTACCTTTTCCTTCTTCCATGACCATAACTTTAGATCCTGGATTGGCAGTTTTCTTAATCTTTAGAGAATAATCATCGATACCAATAATAGAGGGTAGTTGTACATGTTCTATGTCTTTTCCTTGAGACATTCCAATAGTTTTTTCATGTGCATGATGATAATGTCCCGAAATAAGCAGATCGACTCTCTTACCATAAATCATTGAGTAATCCTTAATACTTTGCTCAAGATTACGTTCGTTTTCGCCATGAACCCCAAGAACTTTCGTCCCTAGAATGTCTAGATACATAAACTCATTACAGTTATTCACTGTCACATTCTTGTTATTACGAAGGTTGGCTTCGATTAACTTAGTGATCCAACGTTGAGCATTCTCATTTGGGAATTCATCGCGTTTACCAGTGAGTAGACGAAGTTGGTCGTGGTTACCGAAAATTGAGTAATAATCAACTACGCAATATTTAGACAATTCATTAAGCCATTGACTCATAAATTCAGCAAAGTGGATAGAAGAATCAACAACACCAAGTTTCAATCCCATGAGTTGGCTCATACGGAGGATTCCATCAACACTATCGCCTAGATTTGGTAAAGTAACGTGGTTGATTTTAAGTTCGTCATTGATAGAAACAAACGCCTCAAACAACTTCCACATGCGTTTTTCCATAATTTCGGGAGAGTATTCATTAAGAATCTCATTTTCCCAACCACGTAAACAGAACTGAACGCCATCGTGGATATCTGTGATGGGGAGGAGGAAATTTCGTTTTGAGTTATTCTTCTTAATATGTATTTGTGGAACAGTAATTGTTGGACGTTTCTCAACGGCTTCAACAATTTTTTCTTCAAGCAAATCTGCTCTAGCATGTTCACGTAGAAGTTTGTTGTATTCAACTTTTTCAGCCTGGAGTTTATAACGCTCTTTTCGTTGTTCCAATGTTGAGTCTTGAATTTCCTGAACAACTTCGTTATTCGCGTATTTGGCTAGAATGATTGGTTTGAACTCCACATAAGTTTTGTAACGTTTGCGCCAACGTGATTCAGAATACTCCTCATCGGATTCTTTATTTAGAATGTCGGCAGCTTCAGTCCAAGTTAAATCATAAACATCGAGATTATCTCCCAGGCGAATTAAAAAATCATCCAATGATTCGGATGATTTACGTTGTAATTCTATATTGGAATGATTCATTCAATCACTCCTTCGGAAGGACTGGCAGATCCTCTTTAATAGAGATTGTTACATTTTTTCCATCATAGAACTTCAACTCTTCAAGAAGATCATATGTTGCCGAACCGTTTTTATCCTCTTCAAGAATCTCCATTGCTTCGGTATTAAGTAGTCCCTTAAATTGAATGGAATTATTCCGTTTTGCCATATGTATTTTTGCTCCTTTTAATAATATGTTAAATCAATTCATCTGCATCATTTGCCAATTTGCCTCTAAAATTATGAGTTAACTCACAAACCTCTGCATAATCTTTATCTCTAAAATGTTCTATGTATGGTGCAAACCCACTGTCATTGTGGTTTTTAAGATCGATTTGTCCAGTATGTCCAATCATAATTACAGTACAATTGTCATGAATGCGTGTTAATATTTTGCGAATCTCGGATTTTGTAAAATTCTGACACTCGTCTATGATCACTGTACAATCCTCAATATTTGTTCCCCTTGCAAAGATATGAGAGCGCGGAAACACCCACGCTTCTTTGTTTCGGTTATCCTGATTAAGCTCACTAAAGATTGCTCTATTCGGGTCCATATTAATCTTTAGCAAAGCATCTTTAAGTGGTGTTATATATTCTATTTCCTTTTCTTCCTGTGTTCCCGGTCGAAATCCCATAGAACCTTCCATCACTGGAGAAAAGATATAAATTAATGGCTTCTTCAAGAGATATGAACAAGCAACGGCCAGTGTTGTCTTGCCTGTACCACTTTTCGCATTAACTATTGTAAGGAGATTGTCAAAGATAGAATCAACATATTTCTTTTGTTCGTCAGTCAATTTTGATGCAAAACCAAATAATAAATTATCTTTCGGTAATGGCATAGGCATATGTACCTTTCAAGGTAGAGTTGGGGAGGGGAGTGTAATCCCCTCGGTAATGCAGGCATCAGATTAGCTAAAGCTAATAGAGTTTCGGTATATGTATATTTACGATAAAATTATTGTTTGATTAGATTATTTAATTGCATTCTTCAGCGCTTTTGCTGGCTTGAAAGCAGGAGCCTTAGATGCATCGATTTGAATAGTTGCTTGTTCTTTTGCAGTTTCAGCATCTACACCTTGCTCTTTTAGTTGTGCTAGAAGTTTTGGGTTGATACCTGGTCGAGCAGCACGTTCACGAGTTTCGAAGGTTCCAAATCCAAAAATTGCAACTTTATCGCCTTCAGCAAGAGCGCCAGCAATAGTTTCAAATACTGCATTTACTGCTGCTTCAGCATCCTTCTTTTGTAGTCCTGTTTTTGTTACAACTTCATTTGTAAGATCTGTTTTATTCATGTTTAAATTGCTCCCTTAGATTAGTTTTTTATTGATAAATAGGGGAAAATAATTATTTTATTCTTCCCTATTAGCGTTTTTAAAAAATCGTTAAAAAAGTCAATGTTTATAAGGGTTTTTTGACCATAATAAAGTGGTAAAGTTATATTTAATGCTTATTTTTATTATAATATCTCAATGCTTTTTCTCTATTTTTTCCCTTTCGGTGCTCTTTCCAACATATATTACACATTCGTTTGTTGCCACTTGTTAGTTTAATCAGACCTCCACATCCACATTTCCCGATTTTTTCACCAATCCATTTTTCATAAATCAATACAAAGTCTCTAAAATCATCAACAACAATTCCTTCATTATCTCCGTATTCTATATCAGCAATAAGAATTTCAACAAATGAAGACTGATTATTGCTTGATGGTTGTGCATATCCTAATTGTTTTAGATGGTTTATTAGATTTCTATTTGCGTTAGAGAAGGAGAGGCCGCAATCTTTAAAAAATTCTCTATTGCAATATGTTCCGATTTTATTATCTTTGCTCAATTGCTGATTAATTCTCCCACATACCAGCAAAACAAATGCAATTTTCTCTGCGCTTATATTTTCAATTAATTTGATTTTTTCTAACTCAGAAAATGAGACCTTAATACAATCAATCTCATTTAATTGAAATTCTTTCTCTTCTTTTTCATAACTTTTCTTTTGTTTAAAAACGGAACCAACTGTCTTTGTGATATAAGACTCCCATTTTTTAGATTTGTATTTTTGCTTTAGTCTACTGGAAAGGTATTCTTCAACCAAACAAACAATTTCATTTTTACTTTTTCCTTCAATTACATAATTCTTGATTAAGCATCTAATTGTTGTAGTTAAAATATCATCCGTAATCGTTCCATTACTAATTTCTTCTATGTATTTTTTCTCATTCAAAACCAAATTCAATAAAATCATCCTCTTCGCAGATTTTTTCACTTTCTTTAAACTTCAATCCTCCATAATTAATATCTCCATATTCATCTTGAACTGGATATATCAATTTGCCACCATTATTTTTCAAAAGATTTCGAATTATCTGTTCTCCACATACATCCCATGCAAACTGTTTTGTTCTTTTGCTATTATCTTTATAACAAATATCTAAGATAATATTTGTAAGTTCTTCGATGTCATTACAAATAGATAGTGCTTTTTTCTTGAACTCGCTTATAAATCTTTGTCTTTTTTCCGCCTTTGTCTCTTCGTCTTCTCTGTCACTTTTAATTTTTCTCATATGTATTTGTATTTTTTCATTATGTTCGAGATACAGATTTGAAACTTTCCTCTTTGAATCCTTATCATAAAACTTGTTAGACTTCATAATCTTGTAATCGAATGGTTCTTTTTTTATTTTTCGAGAATTTAATTTAAATTCGTCCTCTATTCTCCAGCAAATCTTATTCATTGTTGAATTTGCCATTGACACAGGCATATTATCTAAATAATTCTGGATGAAACAATCCTCTTCTTGAGATTTATTGTTTTTATTAATCAATTGTTTGAGAGAAATACCAAATCTGTAGTTACAATTTGTGTTGTTATTTGCAATATATCTCTTATAGTTCTTCATGATATGAGGGTAAATATATATGAAGAAATATGGTTTCTTATCTGCCAATATAGAATTATTAAATCCTTTTATGGACTCGGCCACTTCTAATTTTGTGTTAAATTTACCGTCATACCACTCTTTTGGCATTGGCTTGCTTTCAATTCCCTTTGTCTTATCAATAGCATTTTGTTGAAAATGTTGCACACAGGTTATACGATACATTATCTCGTCGTATTCTTTACTATTCTTATCAAACTTTGCTAAAACATCATACATTGCCGTTCCTCTGTTTGTAACTGAACCAATTTCATCGCCGAATGATAGTTTATTTGCTTTAATTAAATCCGCTTCGGTTGGAACTTTTTTATCGGCGACATTTTGAGTACAGATAATTGGCTTTAATCTCTTAACAGAATCTTTAATTATCTGATTGTTAACAGTTAATACCATGTCCGCATCGAAATCCATACCGTTTAGAGCACTGGCTGTAGAGTCAAATGAATTAATTATCGTTACTGTATTCATATATTTATACCATTCATTTACTGATTCTTCATTAACTAAATCCAATACACGTATATTATTATGTAATGTCATTGGTGCTCTAAATGCCACTACTTGCTTAACTCCTTTTTTATTCCAATAACTATTATAGTATTCTCCTTTATTCAACAACCCTGTTTTTTTAAGTCCAAACATGCTTTGACAGAGGGTGTAGGGGTCTCCAGATACAATACTGAAATTACCGTCTACGATCAAATCTCCTTTTTTAGCATCGTCAATTCTTTTTTCTAGCATGTCATGAATTCGATTTTTCACAAATGGATCATCTATCATTCTTTTATCAGCCATGAGAGCCATAGAAAAATCATACTTCCCGCTCATGATGTTATTGTCTGCTAGATGATTTCCTTTAAGAAACAAAAGGGACTTCATATGATCGTTTCCTAGAGAGTCTTTTAGCATATCTACAGTCGGTTTAATCAATTCATCAATCTGCTGATCATCAAGATCAAACGATTGAATGAATTGATAGTTTAAATTTCTCTGATTTTCCAATTGTTCAGGAGAAACCTTCGTTACACTAAATGTATACTTATTTTCGTCACAGCAACTCAAATAATGTTCAAGACTTTCATAGGAATTCCATAGTTTGAGCATAGAAGATGTTAGTATCAATTCTGCATCATTAATATTTCTTGGGGTTCCCCAAATATCAACTACCGTATCTTTTTCAGCTATTTGTGCTGCGAATTTTTTAAAATCGAATGTAAAAACCATTCCCTTTAAGAAACTTCCTCTTATACATAAGCCACTTGGTATATATTTATTGCCAAGTTCTTTGTTCCAACGCGACGTTAGTGATGGCATAGCCAAACCGAATCCATCGCTTGCGTTATTCTCTAGTTTATAATTTTTTACTTCCTCTACTTTTGGATAGATGATATCTTTTTCGTCATATATCCTAATAACATCTTCGTAAAATTCCGTTAAACAATCATCGATCACTATAATTCCATTTGGATTAGACACTGGAACGCTAGCGCTACAAGCAAGAGCCTTATATGCTTCGAGTTTTGCAGGAACTATTGGTTTTTCTTTGTTTCTGCCATTATCAATTCTTTTGGTTATCTCGTCATATATGTCTTCTTGTATATATACGACTGTACTATTCTTTGCACCTCCAGTTGTTGCCAATAGTCGTTTGAATTTAAATCCATTGATGTAAAACCCCTTTTTTCTATTCATCCGGTCAAAATCAGAAATTTTATCAATGACTACACATATGTATTTTGGAAAATATTTTAGATTATTTAATTTTGAATATAGAGACTTTATTTGTTTTCTATTTTCAGGTGTATTATTGCTTTTCTTTAATTTTTTAATATAATTTTTTAGTTCATCAATTTGATCTTCAATATTGTTTTTTTCTTCAGATTCTTTGTACTCAATCTCCTTTATGAAACGAAGCACTGAACTATCGGCAAGGGAGACAATTTCATCATTTTCAAGAGCATCTTCTAAACTTATTTTATAATCCCATTTGGCTTTACGTAGGGTCGATGAATTAATTTTAAGTATGTATTTTAAACTTGTTGAATGCTTAGTCAATAAACTATATCCTCCTTATTTAATTAATTCTTCTTCCTTAAAAAAGACCAATAGTTCTTCTAGATTAATTCTATCTGTGATGTAGTCCCACATTGTCATTGTAAAGATGTCTGCTTTAAAAATACTTTCATCTGTAATTTGTTCTAGACCATAAAAGAATTCATAGACTTTACTTATGAAGTTTTCCTGAATATAAAAAGCATATTCTTCACCGTCTGTTTCATTATCATATCCACCAGCCAAACTTACTTGTTTATCATATTCTTTTGCATATTCCAATACGACTAGTGCATCTTCTAACGACGAAACTTTAAAATTTTTCAATTAATATCATTCCTTTGATATGTATTTTTACTTATTAGGGATTTTCTCAAATGCATTGCTTTCTAATTTATATGGTTCCCGATAAAACTTCCCCTTATTGGCTCCATTCTTAAGCCGAATTATTTCATCATCATATGTATATTTACTATCTAAATACTCAACACAATCCTCATCTCCTTGCAGTAATTCCAGTGAAACATATCTTTCATCAATATACTCAGCCTCTCCATCATAATATAGTTCCTGTAGATTTCTACGATGCTTCTGTCTTTCCTTTTGTAGTTTGTTATTGATCATTATGTATGTACCATTTCGTCCTCTCAGATTTTTTTATTCAGAGATGCTTTATCTCTGTATCTAAAATATACCACACAACTATTCAATAAGTCAAGAAACTATTTATATTTACTTTATTAATCCAACGATGTATAATGAAGATACCGAAAGGGATAATGATTAATAAGAACTATCAATTAAAAGGAGGGATTTGTAATGGAAGCAGCAATTAATAAGTATAATGTGACTGGATTACATAAAGGATCTGTGTACGAAGACATCCAAGCTTTCTTATTGAAATGTAAGAAAAAAAATGAATCTACGGCAGATGTTTACGAACGCGGACTAAAAATGTTTTTTAGATGGTATAAAGACAAAGACATTAATAAATTAACTGAAGATGACATCCAGGTAAAAAACTCTATAATTATTAGATATCAAGATTTCTTGGAAACGGGATATAATTACGCACCTAGAACAATCAATAAGTATTTGTCAGCAATTTTCAGCCTGTATGAATTTCTTGAAGTTAACGGTTATCCAATTAATGCCCAACATGTTAAGGTTGATTTTCTCAAAGCGAAATCAAATAAACATGGTGAGATGAATGATCAGGAAGCTAAGGAGATTCGTGACTTTGTTAAAAACACACGGAGTAAGGGACTTGAGAAAGCTGCTTTTATTAGAATGGGGTATACAACTTCATTCCGTAAAAGTGCCATATTAAACATTGGGTGGGATGATATTAAGAAACATCCCTATCATGATTATTACGAAGTAACCGTAATTGATAAAGGTGACAAAGAAAGAGTTCAACCAATCTCCGAAGAGTTTTATAATGAATTACTTCAGATTAAAGAACAGAAATATTATCGGCGCTACAATGATAACAAAGTATTTCATTTAAGTAAGACTACGATTCAGAACATGTTTGACGATATAAACGAGCATTTTGAATTCAATGGTGGTAAAAAAGTTGTTCCCCACAGTTTGAGAAATGTTATGGCTGGCTGGATTGAAGAGAGTGGTGGAAAGATTGAAGAAATTAAGGATCAACTAGGACATTCCAGTTTTGATACTTACTTTGAGCATTATCAACACAGTCATAAAGATTTGTCTAACAGCCCAAGTTTGCGCTTTGAGAATGAAATATCTAATGATATTTTTAACGAATTGAATAGAGAAGAGTTCCTGGAATTGATAATGAGTCAAAAGGGTGGGGTGCTTATGCAGTTAAAGTTAAGCGCCAAAAAAATGATTGAGAATAAGGAGGATGAAGAGTAATTTGAGTAATATTATTGAATTAAAGTTGACACCTGAAAAAATGATGTTTCCTAAGAGGGAGGCAGATAATAAGAATGACTTTCGCATTTATTCATGCAACACTAAAAATGATGAAATTATGCTGAATACTTTTGACAGACTATCAATCAAGGGTATAATGCAACGGCTAGAATTAGGAGTCGAATACGAAGCTCAAATTGAATTAGATAAGGTTGACCCTAGATTTGGAGCAAGTTATAACGTTCTCTCTATATATCAAGATGTGCCACAAACAATGGAGGGGCAACAAGCGTTTCTTTCGACGCTTATGACTGAATTACAGTTAAAAGAGGTTTATAAAACCTATCCAGATGAAGATATTGTTCAACTTATCATAGACGACAAATTCGATTATGATAAAGTAAGAAACTTTGGGCCAGTTGTCTATAAACGTATTAGAAATCGTATTATGGATAATCTGGCCTATAAAGAAATACTTGGACGATTAGGTAAGTATGGTATCACCTATGATGTAATTTTAAAACTTGAAGAAAAGTTCGGCAGCAAACAATTAGCGATACAAAAGATTGAAGACTGCCCATACGAATTGGTCGCTATCAGTGGTTGGGGATTCAAACGAGCAGATAAGGTTGCCAAGCAGATGGGCATTGCTCATGACAATCCGCAAAGAATAATGTATGGTATCCGGTACACTATAGACGAGAATCAGCAACATGGACATACTTTTATGTACAGAGAAGATTTATTAAGAAGTGCTTCAGAGAAGTTGGAATTGGAGATTGAGTTGATTGATAAAATGCTCGATGAGACTGACGAGTTAAAGTTTATAGACAATAAGATTTCATTAATCAGAACATACAATGCAGAATATTACATATCTAAGAAACTCAAAGAGAAGCTTGACGATGGAACCGAACTTAATTTTGATTCAGAAGAATTTATTAAGTACATAGAAGAAGAATATAAAGAAGATATTCCAAATGGACTAACCCATCAACAGAAAGACTTCTTTAGAAATATTCAAAAGCATCCCGTTAATCTTCTTGTTGGCTTTGCTGGTACGGGGAAATCTGCGATGCAAAAATTCTTAGTTATTTTACTTGATAAACTTGGTCTCACATATACTTTTATGTCACCATCAGCTAAAGCTGCTAAAGTAACAAAGAAGTATACAGGAGTAGATGCACAAACTATACATAGAAAAATTGGTTACGGTATGGATAAAGATGAAGAAAATATGTACGAGATTGCGGAAGACTTTGTGATCATAGATGAAGCAGGGATGACTGATGTGTTTATCCTTGCAAGTTTATTAGCAAAAATAAAAAATCCAAAAACTAGATTACTCTTCTGTGGCGATTCATTCCAGTTATTGAGTATTCAGGCTGGAAATTTCCTTCACGATGTAATTGAAAGTGGAACCATACCGATGACTAAACTTGACATTGTTTTTAGACAGAGTGATGGCGGGATATTAGATATTGCAACAAAGATTAGAAAAGGACAGCAATTTGTTAAGAATGATTTTGAAGGTAAGAAGTTATTTGGCGATAACTTTCTTTTGCATTGCGTAGATCAAATACATATGGAAAAAGGGTATAAGACATATTATAAAACTTTCCTTGAGACATTTACTCCTGAAGACATCATGGTGCTAACACCAACCAAGAAGGGTAAGCTTGGAACGATTGAAATAAATAAATATATACAGGAAGTTGTTAATCCACAAGACGGTAATAAGAAGGAACATAAATATGGTTTCGATAATATCTTAAGAGTTGGAGACTACGTTTTGAACACCGTAAATATGTACCGAATTGCCGACATGGATGAGCAAGGAATAGATGTAGTTAATGGAGACTCAGGGAATGTAATTGATTTAAAGTTTGAGGATGACAAGAAAGGCAATAAAGACGAAGAGATGACTGAAAGAGATAAGAAGGGGATCATTGTTCAATTTGATGATAATCTAGTCAGATTAGACTTTGGATTAGCAACTCAGTTATTACACAGTTGGTCATATACCATTCACAAATCACAAGGAAGTTCGTCTGAAGCTGCTTTGTGTATAGTAGATAAATCCAATAAATTCCAAATTTCTGCTAATCTAATCTATACGGCAATCACTCGCAGTAAGCAGAAGTGCATATTCTTAACTCAAGCCGAGACACTGAATTATGCCATACGAAAAGTGGATAATATGAGACGGAATACACATTTATGCGATTTGCTGAAGAAGGCTAGATAAAATGGGTAAGCAATATGTACAGATGCCAAACAGTATAATAAGGAATCCTGAGTTGTCATCATTAGACTTTGCAATTTTGATTAAACTCAAAACACTGCAATACATAAATGGATCAAATGAGTTTGTTATTAGTAGCAAAGAGCACATTAAGGATCAGTTGCATATAAATGATAACCGGACAATTAAAAAATCTTTTGACAACCTAAACAGAAATCAATACATACTTGAACCAGTAAAAATTGATAGTCATTCAAAGGGGAAAATATTTTTAAATGAACAGTTAGTAAAAAGTAAAAATAAGTTTACACATGTGTATGTAGATATCCTTAAACACATACCGAGGATTGGATTTAATGGTGTTCGATTATTGTTTTATTATGAGAGTTATATAAACAGAAAGATAACACTGAATCAATTCTGTTATACAGGGATAGCAACAATATCTAGAGAGACTGGTCTAAACAGCAAAACAATTATCAAATACAACGGAATCTTGAAAAAGGAAAAATTGCTTAGTATTGAGAAACATGAGTTAGGTACAGATTATAGATATGATGAAAATGACAAGATCATCTTTAGCAAATACAATAACCATTACAGTGTAAGGTTGGAGAATATTCTCTAGCCTCTTTTTTTTATTGTTGTTACTAGGTTTAAACCTAAGTGTAAGACATGCAAGGCATAAGTGGAATTTATGCAAGACAGGTGTGTAAAATATGCAAGTCAAAAGTGTAAAACATGTCTGCATAAAATACACTGTATAAATATAAACATAAAACCCTATATACATATATACTTTCATATACTTATACTCAGTATTTATAAAGGGGTCGAGCCAGCTCTCCTCCATTATTTAGAACCGAGACGCTGACGCTGAGAATTGGAGTTTGAAATTGAAAAGTTGAAATATAAGTTGAAGTAAAATGGAATTGAAGCATCGACATCAATTCTGAGTGTCGATTTTATTATTAATTAATAATGAATTTAAACGTTACTGATTAAGGTAGGATGATTGCAAGAGTAAAGGGGATAGGTTATTTCTTTATTGTAATTTAATAAGAGATTAGAGTTGAAAATTGAAGAATGAAATATACCGTCTTCTCAAATTCATAATTGGTTTAAATTACAGGTTACTTTTATAATATAAACTTGATAACATTAAACTAAAATGATAGAAGTGGTGATTAAATGAAGAAAAGACTTAATTCTGCTGAGGCTATAGCCTATATACTAGGTTGGGATATAGATGACGTAAAGGATAATAGATACCACTATGGACACACAAGTATTCCAGTGTTTACGGCTGGTGATTACTATTATTGTGCAACTACTGAAGGTAAAGAACCAGCAAAAATGAAGGGTGAGAATTGGTGGAAGTGGGAACGTTGTGAAAGTGTATTTCCACTTGAAGAGTATGGCTGGGTAGTATGGAGATCCAACATGAATGAGTAGTAAGAATAGATGAGATAATTTAATGAAACAGAAGAAAAAGGTTTATTGTCAATTACAGGGTAGTATCCAATACAAATATGGATGCTGCCTTTTTTATGTTAAACTATCCCCCGGTACAGGTGAGTGATGATTGAGTGATCATTGATGATGCGTGAAAGATGGATCGAGAATGTAATTTTGTTATCGGTGATGAAAATTTGGTACGATAACATTTTCGATTGAAATGATGAAAAGTGGAATGAATTGAGTATAAAAAGTATAAAAAACATAGATAAAATAAGGAAAAATTGACTGAATTGTATGGTGAAAATTGAGGTGAAATTGAAGAATGGATATATAAATTTATGTTATCGTCCAGGTGACATCGTAAAAGTGTAGACGGGACAAGGGTTTTATAGTGATTTCAGGGGTGGAAAAGGTAAAAATATGTGATGACGTAAAAAAGTGATGAGTGAAAAGTATAGATAGGATAAGGGTTTGTGTCGTGTTGGACGATAACATTTACGATAACAATTAGGTGAAAATAGATGAAAAGTGACGAAAATAAGTTGTGAGGAAACTGTGGATAAAGTTGGGGATAAATTGTGAAATGAAAATTTTAAGTTGAGTGTGGAAGTGGAAGTGCTATAGGTCATATCTGACAATAAAAGGTAATTTCTGATGTAAAATAGCCCCCGGTATATGCTCCTATATGGTACGGAACATATATTCCATGCCAAATAGTACTAACATTCATACTTGACAACTCTCATGATCCATGCAGCCTATCAAGTCAAATTTAATTTAAAATTTTTCACACTTTGCTGCTTTTCAATTTAAAATTTACATGCACATATGCCCATACCAATCACATTTGTGCAGGATCGGGACATTAACGAAAAATGGCACATTGCTGTCTTATTGTTTCATCTAGTGAAACTACATTTCATATTATATAACCATCATATTACTATCGCTTTATATCTATCCATATCCACTTATAGCCTATAACTATAACTAACCACAATATCATATTCATTTCCTATATCTAATCATTACATCCTATTAACAAACCTTTAACTCATACGTATATCATATATCATCACACACACAATATATTCCATCTCACCTTCACATCTCACTCTCACCTCTATAAAATAAAAATAAATAAATACATATTATTATGATAAATATCACTCATACCCGTTATCGGATATGCTATAATAATCTTGTAAGGGAAAGGAGGTATACAATGGATTGGCAAAAGACGGCAGTCATCATAAGCGCTCTTACATTCATACGCTTAATCATCAAAGACATACTCGACACTAAAGCCAAGATGAAAGAACGCAAAGAAAAAGCGTCTAAGACTTCTCGCAAAAGTCCTAAACGCAAACACTAAACCATTCCACTTACTTGATAACTATGCAGGAACGGAAACAACACCGTTCCACCCTTTTCCCTTACATTGTAACCAAACCGTTGCTTATAGTCAACACTAACTAAAGGGGGTTTGTTCCTAATGACTAAGCACAATCAATCTAAACGTGAAGGACAATTTCGTTTAATCCTGTTCATTGTCATGGTTCCTTTGCTATTCGTTGTACAATCCAATCCTTACTATTTTGCTTTCATCTCTATCGTGACTCTGTATCTCCTCATCACAGCTATATACAGGCTTACTCGTAAGGAATAGAGAGGAGATAACACAATGACCAACAATAACACAATCAATATCCAACAACTCAATAACACCATCGATTCCCTCATGTCACAGCTTATGACCACTGAAGAAGCTTCAACCCTCTGGAGCCTATCACAAGACCATATCAAGCGTCTATGCTCATCTGGCAAGGTTGTAGCACGTAAACGTGGTAAGACTTGGCTTATACTCAAAGGCCAATCAAATCCAGCACACAGGGAATAATTGTTTGTGGTTATTCCATTTTCTTTTTCTTCAATTTATAAAGTAAAAATAAATAAATACTATACATTACGTATTATTCGTGATATAATTAGTGTAACGAAACAAACAAAAGGAGCGGATAACAATGATGAACGAAACTACTGGACGCGATGAAGTTAAAGCAATGGAGACACAATATAAAGCAGTACTCGCATGGGAAGCAGAGTTTGCACAACAAATCGAAGAACTTTCTAAAATTGAAGAGTCCGACAAAGAAGCCTATAAAGTAGCAAATCAAATTATCCAGGCTTGGGAAGATCGTAAAAACATCAAAGGTAAAAAGATTAATCTTGCACTAAATGCAAACAGCAGACGCATCACTAAGTTAGAGAATAAATTAGAATCACTTGGATATAAATTCACTAAACAAATTATTGATAAACATAATGGTCTTTGGTTTTCTGCTATTACTATTACGAAAATAAAGTAAGTGTACTTAAGATGTTATATATGTTATTCTACAAATATAACGATCCAATATTACAGCAATCAAAGGAGAACAATGCACACATGAAATACTATGAAGCTGTTATAAATAGCCGAAAAGATTTTTTAAATAACTGTTCTGAACAAACATTATATGATATTGCTTATAGTTATACCGATAATATGGAGCACGGTGTAGGATATTATAGCAAAGCAAAACTAATAAATTTAATTCTTAACTATGAATATAAAACACCAATTCAATAATTTAAAAGGTAAAAATAAATAAATACTATACAATATAATACCATCTGTGATATAATGTTATTAACGATATGGGAGGTGAGAACATTGTTTAAGCCAGAACAACCTGTTAAGCCTATCAACATGAAGCTTTCTAATGAAGAAGTTATCTTACTCATCAATGAACTCTATCCTAAATTCTTCATTCATTATTCGTATCACGTTAAAATGAGATTGGCTCAACCTGATAGAAACTTTACAGAACAAAAGTTATTATCCATTCTTAAACGTCCCAAGCATGTAGAACCTAAGTGGAACGATGAATATTACAACTATACATATTTACTTGAAGGATACAACAAAAGACATCTGGCAATAGCTTTCAGAGTAGATAATAACAATAAATTATATATTGAGTGTGTCACGGTTTTCTAGCCGTGACTGCATTTTTCTTTCCATGTGGTATATACTATATAATGAAAGTGGAGATGATAAAGGAGATGGTACACTTGTCTAATCTGAATATCAATGAACACAACAATGACTATAATCATGCATTAAGCAGCAACAACAATATAACGGTTGAAGAAATTGCGGCAGAACATAAAGAAGGATTAAATAAAGACAACGCCTATAAAGTATCTGTTATAGCTTCTGCAATCTCGAATACGGCACGATATGCAGAAATCAATGCTTCATCACTTGAAGACTTTACCGGAATAGCTGAAGCATATAAAGCTGGTGCAATTGAGTCAGAGGAAGAAATGCAAAATCAATTTAAAATATTCATGGAAGAGTATGCTGTAAATTTAATTAATTTATTGAACCAGGAGAGCGGAAAGACAGATATTTAAATTTGGCTCGACAGTTGAGCCTTTTCTTTTTTGATCAATTAAATAAGTAAATATAATTTAATTATTTAAAATATAATTATTTTGCAACAATGTGTATAAAATCCAAGAGGGATATCCCTTATTAATTAAGAAAGGAAGTTGTTAAATTATAGACTCTTCAAAACTAAAAAAAGGTTATACGTTTAAGAATTATAAGGAGTTATGCAAGTTTTTAGGCGAAGAAACTAAAACCGGAAATGCTAAAATAGTTCAATTGGATGAATGGGGAAGGTATTTTGAATATATTAAAATAGGTCATAAAATTAGCATTGAAAAGGTGTATAGAAATCCCAGAGGTAAACTAACCAGATATGGTTTAATCAATGATCTTGAAGAATTAATAGTAAATATACTAATTAAAGATACAACAGGAGAATTGCTTTTACCTAAGAGTAAACTTTTCAAACTCTTAAACATGGTCAATGACAATTATAATTTTTGTCGCTATCACATACCAAAATTAAGTATTTTAACTGATGTATCAGAAAATGAAATACACAAATTTTATGGATTGTCAAAGGATTCATTAACTAACGGTCTAGAGACTGCTTTTAAAAATCTTAGAAAGAAATCATTAGCAATAAAAGAGGATATTATAACAGTGTGCCTCATTGATCCTGATGTACGAAATAATGAATCAGAATCAGGAATTAAACTTGATAGATATATTACTGGTACTGATGAATATGGAGAGAATCAATACAAATATAATCTTACTCATAATCTAAAGAAAATACACAGGGAAGCAACGAAAGAAGAAAAGAATGGAATCACAGACGCAGAGTTACAAGCTGTATATGATCTTACTGGAGGACAAGATAAAAAATATATCGTGGTTAATGGTATGTGGAAACAATGCACGGATAGAGTAAAAGAAATATTATTCAATAAATACAATATACTTTACTATTACAATTCTTATAAATTGACATTCAATCACAACAACATAGAAAAAGCTTACGCCGATATTAATACATATGAATTGAATTATAAAGAATTTGAATTAAAGAATGAAAATGTAAATGAAAACGTTAAAAAATTACTATATGACAATGCCAATAAAAGACACTCATCAGCAAAGAAAATAGTTAATAATGAAGGTGAAATAGTTAATAAGAAATATACAGTCAGGGAACAAGTAAATTATTTAAAAAATAATGAGAAACTAATCAACACACTTGTTGAAAGAGAAGCAAAGAATATTAAAGATGATATAAAAAGTATCAAATTACCCACAGAAACAAAGGGAAATCCAGACTTAGAGTACTAAAATTTTGTCAAAAAGAGAGATATAATAAAGATATATTATAAAGCCAAATTTGACAAAATTTAATATGAAATTATTTGTAAAACCTTTATATAATAAGGGTTATTACTTGTTAAACTGGCTATTTCTAATGTTCAAAGATAAACTAAAGATCAAAAGAATTCACACGCTAAACACGCAAGCGTGTCGCGTGTGAGCATTAGGAACGTTCCGTTCCAATGCAAAATTTAACATCTCTTTACATAGGTTCATTCACTAAGAATGGGCCTCTTATTTATATAATAAAAATAAATAAATCATTGCAAACATAACTCAATCTGTGCTATACTTATATCAAGGTTAAGGAATACATATTCACTATTTCATTATAACCTATTCCAAAGGAGTCGATAATTAATGTCTCAATCACAACTGGCAGTACTCAAAAGTAAATGGGATCGTAAGCAATCACTCAAAAATAAATTAATCGTAGGTTGTCTGATTCTTCGCTAATAAAGTAAAAATAATTTAAGTAATAAATTAAGTATCCATTATGGGTACTAATACATATTAAAGGAGTCGGTTATAATGACAAATCAAGTAGCTGCTAAAATCTCGGTAGAAGAGGCAAACGAATATCCATCTCTTTCTAACTTTGATCTGCTGTACATTACTAATAAATTTGACGTTCTCTCTGATACTCTTGCAAATGCTTGTTTTGAAGTTAGACCGGAAGGTGTTAATTATTCAAAGTATTCGGACACAGAAAAACAACGTGTTAAAGTGCTGTTCTTTGACGCTTTGAACACTCATAATATCACTCTTACGCTTGATATCATCGAGTTCACAGAACATCGAGGATGCACAAATATGGCTACTCTGCTTCGTCAATATGGCTACAATGTTCCGTTTGAATCTGTGTTTACTGAAGCTGTTGAAGCCCTTCAGCCTCAAACAAAAGTAACAATAGTTAAATTCACTGACTTTGGTTTCCCTGTTGCTATTCAAACGGTTATTGACCATGTTGAGGTTAAACCATACGCACAATACAAAGAATCGCTTAAAATTGTTCATAAACCAAAGCGGAAAAGATCTCTTTACTCTAACACTATCTTGCCCTATGAAAACTTTATTGTATATGATGGCTGGATTAATGTTGATATTGACTCAATCACTAAAACGGTTATTAAAGAAACTCCATCTATGACAGTTACTCAAGGTAATTATGCTTGCTTTAATGATAACTATCTGACCGATATCCTATCAGCAGTCCCAGAAACACCCATCACAACGTTTAATATTAAATCCGCTGTTACTGCCTAAAAAGTAAATATAAACGCCTCTGATGCAATCATGCAATGTGTCAGAGGCCCAAAAAAGGAGAATGATTAAAATGTCTGAATGCTCATGGGTCGCTTTAGTGGAAGACAAAGAAACAGGTTTCAAATCCGTGAAGAGTTTCCGTTATGGCTCTTTTTCATCCGAAAGCAGTGCAAAGTGTGCATTGCAAGAGTCAATTGGGAGTATTTATAAAGTTTTAGAGGTTTCGACCAATCCTTATAAATATAAAAATAAATAGGAGAATATACATAGTGAATAATAAGACAATCAAACTTGTTAAACGTGACGGATCTTTAATCATTAAAACTTCTGGCGACAATCTTAAGGTGTTAGAGCTTTGCACATGTTGTATGCACGATGTTGTAAGTTATCAAGGTAACACCGTTGAAATTGTTGTTAGCGCCTAATATAAGCCACCCAGAAGCCGCTATAACAAAGATAAAAATAATCATGCAAATATAAGGAGGAATGTAAGATGGACATCAGAATCATTAACAGAGACTCTAGAGAGGAAAACAAATGGAGTATCAAACATAAAGTAATCATGGCTGTGTCTGTTATTATTTGGTTCTGGATATTGATCCAATGGGTAGGTTAATTTAAAAGATAAAAATAAATAAGTATTGTATATAGCAACAATGTGTGGTATACTTGATTTATCAAATGAAGCGGAGGTAATACATATGACATGGGATTACGAACGTTCGGAAAGAATTAAAGCAGCAGCACAAGAAAGAAAAGAACGCGAGAAATGTGCAAAGTATACCGAAGTAAAACTTGATGGTACGAATGCAATTCAAACTGGATTTACTAAATCGGGAAAGAAAGTAGTTTTTGAATCTTGTATGGGCTTTTCAAGCCAATCGATGTATGGAGCGGGAACTTTAACAGTTTATGATGGGGACGAGAAGAAAGTGATATTTACTAAAGGCTATCCATCAAAAGCGCTTGAATGGATGATGAAAAACTAAAAGAGGAGTCTTGAGACTCCTCTGGACAATCCAATCAAATGATAATTTTATCAAAACTAATACAATCACAGGAGTTGATACATATGAGTTATATTGATTGCAAATCTAATATTGAACTGGTTAAAAATAAAAAGAGGTGGGAAAACGATCAAGTTGAGTTTTGGAAAGAAGAAGAATACGGATGGTGTTCTAAAGAAAAAGGTCAAACCTGGGAATATGGTTACGATACTTTGAAAGATGCTGTTGTCAGCTATGCAATGTCAATTGCGAAAGTTGAGGATTCTATTAAAACAACTGGAAGCATGCTGATTAACAAAAACTATATACAGGAAAATGCATGGAATAAAAACGACACGAACAAGAAAGTTTCAGTAATTAACTGCGAAGTGGTTGTTAGACGCTTTACGGCTTAATCTTTCTTAGGAGCTTGATAAAAACCGGATTTTATAAGATGAAAATATTAATCGGAGTTGATAATATGGCACGATTTACAGGAGTAGAACTATCAGCAGAGTCAATTCAAAAAGCAAGAGAATGGTTTGCGGATAATGCACAGGGATGTATTAATGAGGTTGTAAGTGGAGAAGTAAAAGTAAATGATATAGAGTCATACATACAATGGCGTAAAGAGAGTATCGCTGAAGCCCTAGATGGCTGTTATGATTACACATTAGCATTTTTGCAAAAAGCTCATACAATTCAAACTGGAGAATGTGTAGCTTTGCTGCCTTAATTGTTCTTTATTAATAAAAATACACAAAAAGGATTGATTAACATGATTAAAAATATGTCCCAATTTAAAAAATGGTTAGAGAAAGGCAAGCAAATTCAGTTCATTGAAAACACAATGAAACCAGAAATGGCAGGAGGCCAAGTAAGAGAAATTAACAAGGTTCAAACCAATGCAATAACAACACTAGTTAACGGAAATGATTCATGGCTTGATATTCCTAAAGCCAAAGATACCAAATTCAATGAAGATGGAACCATAGACATTTACTTGAACGGTAAGTTTTGGCTGAAGATTAAACCAATCATTTAATATGATAAAAACCATATTTCATCTTAATTAAGGAGGCTTTATTTCTATGGGTGCAAATAAAGAGAAGCAGAATTTAAGATATAAGAAGGTTTCATCAAGAGTTGATAAGAAAGTGAGATACGATGGATTTAATAAAGAAGAAGTAAAAATAATTAAAATACATAAAAAATACGAACAATTTGAAAAGGAATTAAATAATTTTTGGGCTTATGCTCCACGTAATGAAAACAATAGTGTTGCATGGGATAAATTGAGTGAAGCGGAAATTAGTATGTTTGAACACATAAACAAACAAAAAGAAAAAACGCTAAAACAGATTGTCAAATATGAAGAAAATGGTTTTGATGTAGATAAGATAATGCATATTTTTAAGCAATTAAATATTAGAAGTGTTTGCTATTAGATCTCATAAAAACAAGATTTCATGCGAAAACACAAAGCCGAAAGGCTTTATTTTTTTGTTTATAAAGTAAAAATAAATAGACATACAATATAAACCATGCTATAATAAATTATAAGCAAATGAGGGACACGGTTACTAAATACATATTATGGAGGTTTTAAAATGTACTACGGTGATAAAAGAGAAGCAAAGGTTAGAATCATGCATAAATTGGTTGAAAGTGGCTGGAAAGCATTTGGTTATTCTCCTGATCAATCAGACTCTATGACTGATTATTATCACCCTGCTGATTGGTCTGGCATAGCAACTAAAAATGGTTATGTATTGTTAATTGACATTTGTAATTATAATCTTTCTCTTTCTGGTAAAGAAGAAAGAGAATATATTTATAATAGCAAGAGAACCGTATCAAATGAACGTATCACTAAACTAACCGCAATGATGAACGATGCAGCAAGCACTGAAAATGAAAAAGCTTCTTGTGCTGTACTTATTGAAAAAGAAAAAGAGAAAGCAGGAGTTGAACCAGAGTATACGGTTAAAGAGGTTTACCCAACTTTTTCACATGCTAATCCAAAAGGTACTAGCTGGCATATTGAAAAGGATGGTCAGATTATTGCGAAAGGTAAAGGAGTATTTTCTACTAATACATATGATTGGGAAAATAAAGAGAAAACAGCAGCAGAACAGAAAGAGGAAAAAATCACAGCATTTGTTAGCCGCGTAGAAAAGGTTTTGAGCGATTCGGACGCATTACAGGCCGAAGTTATCAAGGTTCCCGTTAAAACCATTCAAACCGTAGAAAAAGCCGTCACAGCCGTAACAGATGCAGACATTAAAGAAGGTTTCACTATTGTAATGAAAGTTGGATATACACACGGAAAAAGCAAAGGAAATAAATATACATATATCAATAACGGTGTGTTCTCTAAGCTTGGCAAAAACAATAAGCCATCTAAAAGTTTCGATAAGATGTGGAGTTTATCTGTTACCCGTATTAATGAATTGTTGAGTAAAGGCCACATTGCTGTAATCGAGTTTATAGAGGTTACGCAATATGTAGAAAAGACTGTATTCAAGAAAACAGCACGTAAACAAACTGTTTCAAATGCTCCACAGATTGAGACACCCGAAGCAACAGCAAGCCAAGAAACAGAAAGCGCACATAGGGGTAGCGACAACAGCAATGAGGTTACACTTACAATCAACGAAGAGAAAAACGGCATTGAATTAAAGTTTAACGGAAAACCTTCTAGCGATATTATTACATCATTAAAAGAAAATGGTTTCCGTTGGTCTTCTTATGGAGGAAAATGGTGGGCGAAACAAACAGAAGAACGTTTGGCATTCGCTCAGAGTCTTATTAATGGCAATAACAGTGTAGACAGCATAGAGGAGGTAGAACCAGAACAAACCGCAACAGGAGGCAATACAGAGGCGCAAGACAACGTAATACATTATAACTTTAGTCAAACTGAAACAACAGAAACAGAAGGGAAAGAGGTTGAGGGAATGGTTAATACATATGATGATATTTTCAGTAAGTTTGACAACATCACTATAACAGCAGAGCAAAAAATTTCTAACGAGGATCTGGAATTCTGCAATGAACAAGAGGAAATTTATAAAAAGACTATTGCGGCATATAAAACATTTAATGCACAACTTCAGATAATTGCGATTTTAGATAAAGAGCATGGGCAAAAATTCGGTAAAAAAACAGAGAATTACTTTCACGCTCAAAATACGGCGTTTTATTACAGCATGAGCAAGCATGATTATGAAAAAGCTATTAGTGATATAAAAAATGCATTTATTATGTATGTTTGCTCTTATTTTGAAAGAAAATACAACATTACTATTGATGAGGATAAAGTTAAAAATAAATATGGGGAGGATATCACCTATAATAACATTATTGATGAGATTTTTATTCAACTTGACGGGTTCAACTTTACGGAAAAAGCAGAACAGGAGATAAAAAGCAAAGCAAAAGACATTTTTTATAGTAATGACAAAATAACTATACGTAACAATAAATTGATCTTAGACGGACATTTTGCCTATCATGATTCAATCTGGAAAGAGTATAGGTTAACCGGAAAGCATGAGTCCATTTTAATGGCACTATCACATTTTGAAGACGGCAACACAAATGTTAAAGAAGAGTTGTCAAATAAATATTTCGGATATAACAACGAAAGAAGTAAAGATAATTATGATAAATACGAAGTGCAGACGTTAAGCAAGGTAAAAACAATTAAATTTTTAAAGAACGGTAAAATGGAAATTGAATTTTTATCCAATCAAGTTGCATCCAAGTTTGCAAATGAATATTGCGGATATAATCAACAATCTGCATAGACTAAAAGACCGTATAACAGCCAGCACTTTTTGCTGGCTGAAATAATATAATTGATAGAACAGCAAAAAAAAGGAGGGAATTTGTGGAGAAAAAAATAGATGATTTAATTGGTGAAAAGTTTGGAAAATGGTTTGTATTAGAACAAGGACCCAAAAAAGAAAAAACAAATTTAAAACAATGGTTGTGCGTCTGCACTGAATGCCATAGAACTAAAAAACTTGTACCTGAAACTTATCTCGTCAGAGGTTTATCAAAGAGTTGTGGATGCAATCGAAACATGAAGAAGTTGAAGGATTTAACGGGGAAACGATTTGGGAATTTGGTTGTTGTTCAAAGAGTGGGATTGAGTGGGCATACTTCGACATGGTTATGTCAATGTGATTGCGGAGGAGATAAAATTGTTCCTAGAAATGACTTAAAAAGAAAAGATGGTAGACAAATAACCCATTGTGGATGTAAAAATAAAGAATCAATAAATAAGTTCTTTGAATGTGATACTTACTTTGTTGGAATGACTTCTAAGGGATGGGAATTTTATTTTAATGTAGAAGATTTTGAGTTGATAAGTAAATATAGTTGGTGTATGGATGATAACGGGTATGTGAGAAGTAGAGAAACTGACGAATTAGGAAATGTTAGGACAATATCTTTACACCGTTTACTTTTAAATGCAAAAAATAATGATATTGTTGATCATAAAAATAATACTCCTTGTGATAATAGAAGGGCCAATATTAGAATCTGCACTGTGGCAGATAATACAAGAAATAGAACGCCGAAAAATGAAAGTTTAAATATTTCAGGCATCAAACAATATGAAAATGGTAAATACATCGCTGGAATACATATAAATAAAAAATACATACATTTAGGAACATTCAATAATTTTGAAGATGCTTTTTCAACAAGAAAAGAGGCAGAAATTAAATATTTTGGTGAGTTTAGATATCAAGGAAATGAGGAGTGACAATTATGTATGAATTAAATAACGTTATTATTCCTCAAAATAAAAGAAAGGAAATAAATGAAAAAGTGCTTTATTTGATCGATAACAATCTGACAGAAAAGCATGGAATCTCTAAAAATCATGTGTTTTTATGTTATTCTGGAGATGGTGGTTTACATGGGCTATCTTTTAGTGATTATGCCAACTTCCATGAATTTTCTTCCGCAAAACGTGAAATAGAAAATGGACAATTTTATACACCTTATGAATTAACCCGTTTCCTATCTTTGATGCTCAAACCGTCCATTCACGACATAATTGGAGACTTTACAGCGGGTCATGGTGCTTTTTTAAACTGGTTGCCGTGTCATGAGAATGTTTATACAAATGAGATTGACATTAAATCTTTCAAAGTTCAAAAATTTTTATATCCTAAAGTTAACGCAACGTTAGGCGATATTCGGGAATATACACCATTAACCCGTTTCGATTTAATTTGTGGAAATCCTCCGTATAATATAGAGGGCTTCAAATGGGATAATAAGAAAGTAACAAGTCAGATGTACTACTGTTTAAAATCTGCCGAACTCTTAAAACCCTCCTCTCTATTTTGCATCATTGTTCCAGACACTTTTCTTGCCGATGAATTTTCAAACAAGATAGATATAGAAATGATTAATGATAAATTTAACTTTTTATTACAATTAAATTTACCTAGCGATGTATTTAAAAACGTTGGAGTAAATAATTTTAAAACTAAAATATTATTCTTTCAGCGCAAAAGTGGGCATTTAACAGATATTCCGTACAGTAATAAAGGAATATTAATTAGTGAGTTTTCTGCTGAGATAGCCGATAAATATCATACTCAATACATAGCACCAGTTATGCAACAAAAGGAAACATTAAAAGCGAAACTATTTTATGAGATTGCAGCAGCAAATAGTAATACCAAAGAAGAGCAGGATTTTCAGTTCAAAGTTAATAAACTTTTGTTCGACATTAAAAGAAATCAAAAAACGTGCATTCATTATGCAAAATGTAGTGAAATGTTACATAGATATAAAATTCAGGTAAAACCGGAGGGAATGTCTGCGGAAGAATGGTCTAATGCTAAGTTAACGCCGAATATGATTATTTCAAAGTTGAAGAAAATACTAAAAAATCAACACAGAGTAGAGCATGATTGTATTAAATTGGTCAAGAAATCTAACAGTCTAAAACTAAAAGGATACTCACACAAAAATAAAATATACTTATCGAAGTTTACTGGAGTTAAAGAGGTTAGTTTTAATGACATGATTTTAAAAGGTGAATACCCGTTTGAAGATCAAACATATAGAAAACTACTCAATAAAAAAATTAAAGCACATACTCAGCAAAGCAAGCCATTTAAGGAGATAGGACAGAATGAATATATATCAGACTGGCTTGAAGCCTTCACGCTATATAATAAAAATTCAAAACAATTTATAAAACTTAAAAATTTTCAGAAAGAAGATATACAAAAGATATTACAAAAGGATCGGGCTTTGCTTGCTTGGAATGTTGGACTGGGAAAGACAGAAGCAGGAATAACGTGGATGAAGTATTTCATTGAAAATAATAGCATAAGAAATACGTTTATTGTATCTTCCAGTATTTCAATTAAAATGACATGGACGGATAGATTAGAATCCTATGACCTTCCATATAAAAAAATAGAAACATTATCAGACATTCACAATATTCAGCCTGACGATATAGTTTTAATATCTTTTAATATGTTAGTTAAATATCAAAAAAATATCAAAAAATATATAAAGATGCAGGGCAGAAAAATTGCTTTCATTTTAGATGAGAGTCACCGCTGCATATACCCAAACACAAAAACAACAAAGGCGACCATCAATGTATTTCAAAAAGTACCATATAAATTATTAATGTCGGGAACGCCAACTAAAAATACAGCTAACGAATTGTATTCACAATTCATGATCCTTTACGGTAGCAGCATAAATTGTATTTGTGAATGTGAAACTGTTTTATCCGAGGATAAAAAAACAGGAGAGTGGAAAGAGGAACATAATAAATATTATAAACATCCTTTTCCTGCATACAAACAAAGCGTTTTTTCTTCTTGTTTCTCTCCTAAAAAAACTTCTGTGTTTGGAATTCAAAAAGGAAATCAAGACATTATGAATTCGAGCAAACTTGTTAAACTTATTGAAAAAACTATTATTGTCCGTAGCATGTTTGATGTCATGACTAAAGATGTGGTCGAGTTTAAGACGCATAGAATAAGCCAGAATGACAATGAACAAGAAGTATATAGATTAATTATGGAAGAGTTCCACTCCATTGTTAGGGGCTATTATGGAACGTCTGGCAACTATAGACGCGATGCAATGTTGAGAATTATTCAACAGATACAATTGCTACAAAAAGCTGTTTCTATTCCGCATAAATTGAAGGAATATGATGGTAAGGTGGAGCCGAATAAATATAAAAAAATAGTAAAAATTATTAACAGTGCAAATAGCGATAAAGTAGCAATCGGAACAACATTTATTGATTCGGCAACTTATTATTACAATAAATTAAGAACTGAGTTTAAAGAGCGACCTATATTTTTGATATTAGGCGAAACTCCATTTAAAAAGCGTCAAGAGATTATAAAAGAATTTGAAGCAACAGAAAACGGATTGCTCATTTCTACACAGATGAGTCTCTCTGAGAGCGTCAATATCCCTTCTTGTGACGTTGTAATATGCGAGGGTCTACAATATAACATTGCGAATATGATGCAGTATATAGGCCGTTTTACGAGACTTAACAGCAAGAATAAAACAATGATCCACTTTGTAACTTATTTAAATACCTTGGAGCAGAATATTCTGGCTTTGTTGATGTCCAAACAACGGATCAATGAATTTGTTAAACAGTGTGAATATAAGGAGGATGCTGAGATATTCGGAGAATTTGGGATAAGTTTAGATATATTTAGTAGTATTATTACAAAAGAATATGATGAAAATGGATCTGTACGCTTAACATGGGGAGAGCAAAATATTTCTTGAAGGAGAAACTATGACAAAAAAATTGACTTACGAAGAGGTAAGTAAATACATTAACGAACAATCCTGTGTATTGATAAATACTGAATATAGTAATAATCGTGAAAAACTGACTATTAAGTGTAAGTGCGGCAATATATTTATAACAACCTTTAATCATTTCAGAGACCAAAATAAACAACGATGTAATAATTGTACAAAATTTAAGTTGCAAGAAAAAACAAGGAAGGAACATGCTCAATTTGTTAAAGAAATTTATGATTTGGTGGGAAATGAATATGTTTTAGAAAGTGATTATGAGTTATCGAATAAACACATTTTAATGAAACATGTTAATTGCGGAAATATTTATAAAGTAAAGCCAAACAATTTTTTAAATGGACATAGGTGTTCATATTGTTTTAGTACCCCCAAGAAAACCCATAATTCCTATCTAAAAGAAGTCGAAAATTTAAACAAGGGAACTGAATATGAAATCTTAGAAACATATATTAATCGCAAAACACCAATTTTAACCAAACATAAAATATGTGGTTATGAATGGAAAGCATCTCCGTCAACTATTCTTAACGGGCCTCACTGTCCCAAATGCTCAAAGGCAACGGCTAGTGATAATCTCAGGAGAAGTCAAGAAGAAGCAGAGTTAATAATAAACAAAGCAGGATACATCTTAATGTCTACGTATGAAACAAGTGCAAAAAAAGTAATTGTCCAATGCCCAAAAGGGCATATAGTTGAGATGAAGTTTATACATTTTCTCAATGGACATAGATGTAAAATATGTATGGGTACAGTTCCGTTAGAATATAAATACGTAAAAGAATATATAGAAGGGAAATCAAATACAGGTTATCGACTACTATCAGAGAGCTATAAAAACAATTCACAGAAATTGAAAATTCAATGCGACAAAAATCATGTATACTATACTTCTTTTGGTAATTTTAAAAACGGTAAGAGATGCCCGAAATGCATACAATCCAAAGGAGAATTGCAAATATCAAAATTATTAACAGATTTGAAGATTAATTTCAAAACACAATTTAGAATTAAAGAATGTAAAAATATAAGGAGATTACCTTTTGATTTTGTAGTATTTTCGAGAAGTCAAGATATTAACATGTTGATTGAATATGATGGAGAACAGCACTATAGACCAATTTTTGGTGAAAAGGCATTTATGAACACTCGAAACAATGACGAAATAAAAAATGAATTCTGTAATAATAATAATATACCACTTTTACGAATTCCATATTGGAAGTTTGAAGATATAGAAGAAATATTGAAACATGAATTAGTTAAATTTAATCTTGTAACGGTTACACACGTTTAAACTGGGGAAAGCAAAACTTTATTTGATAAAAATAAATATATAAAATATAATTAAAAATATAAAAATATATGGAGGTTTTACCCATGAAAAAAATCATTCTTACTATTATCACTGTCCTTTCCCTTGTCGTCATCTCTACGCCGTCCACAACGTCCGCAGCGCCAGTTAAACACGAAATCGCACGCCACAATTACAAAACTATATTATCAAGCAGAGAGCGGCTACTACATTGCCGAGACGAACAGAGACAAACAAGGTGGATTCTGGACACTTGATGTTGTAAGAGTAGCCACAAAGAAAGAAAATAAGACACTAACAAAACAACTTAAACAACAATATATTAATAAGAAAGTACATATTATTTATGTTGGCGATGAGCAGACGGATGAAGAAATTGAGATTATTGACTCATATATTGAGTAGGCATAATAGACATGATTATCAAAGCAAAATTTACAAGTGTTTGTCCGTTTTGTAATGATCCTATCAATATTGGCGAAGAAGTCGAATGGTCTGCTGGTAAACAGGCAGTACATGCGATGTGTGACTTTGAACAAAAACGACAATTAAGACAGCGGGTTATTGAAAGTCTAGATAAACCGTTTATTTATAAAGGTAAGAAAGTTATTATGTTGCTTGTATATGACAATGGATTTACTGTCGATTATGGATATTATAGTGTTAATCGTGGAGTGTGTGAGGGAGACTATAAGAAGATCAGCGGAAGAGAAGCGATAAACTTTTTGGAGGTAAAAGGTTATTTTAATAAGTGAAAATAAATAATATATTGACTATTACCGTCTTCTGATGTATACTTAGTTCATAAGGTAATACATAGGAGGCGGTTGAAATGAAAAATATGAACAAAAGAATCCAAGAGTCGTTGAATGAAATTGAATCGGGATTGTCTTTTGAAGAATTCAAATATGAATTCAACAATTCGTTCTCATGTGCAAATATGTATGAATTTGAAAAGCTTGATTATGTAAAGATGTACGGTGAATATCTTAAAAATAAATTCGAAGCAGGAAAAGGATCTTTGATGGTGGTTAGATAACAAAAAGAAATACTCATTTTATAAGCTCTTATAGCTTCATGTTATACTAAGATTCAAATAACATGTTTGGAGGAATAACGATGCACATCTATGGATTTATTAAAGAATATGAAAGTGGCGCTGTGGCTCTCGTGTTGGATGCAGAAAAGACTAGTGACAAGAAACTTTTCTCATTAATTGATTCTGGATGGGAACAGGTAATTGATAATACATTTGAGAGCATAGAGTCTGCTTATGAAGTAATGGAACAAGGTGTAACTAACGCCAAACTTGAAGAGGTTTATGCC
This sequence comes from Paenibacillus sophorae, assembly GCF_018966525.1. Lineage (NCBI taxonomy): Bacteria > Bacillati > Bacillota > Bacilli > Caryophanales > Paenibacillaceae > Paenibacillus > Paenibacillus sophorae. Next base: position 4,345,955 of record NZ_CP076607.1, on the reverse strand, counting down.
TATAAAGAACATTGTCGTTGCTGTGGAAGATATGTATCGGTTTCAAAAGTAATCGGAAGAAGATTTGACTTCATTAAGGAAAGAAATGTTCTTTTTAATGGTAGAGCATGCGAGGAATGTCTTAATGATTTTGAATCATACCGCTATGTACATTAATCGGTTAGTTGTTAAATGAGGGTTCTATAAGGAGACGAGAACTATGCCATTCAGCTCAAAAAGAGGTGCGCATTTAGAAGATCCCATTTTTACAATTGTAGTCGATGAAAAGTGGCTTGTTGACATTCTGTTTTTAGATAGATGGAATATAAAAACAACAGAATTGGGAAAACGTGTAGGGTATAAAGTGAGGGAGAATATGTTGGTACTCGAATACAAAGATGTTATTCCGAAATCTGTTGTAAATAAAGTTGTGAGGCTTCTGAAACTAGATGGAGCGATGTAAGCATTTCTAAGTAAAAGAGTGATTTTACAGACTTGTCTAGTAGAATGTAGTAAAATTAAACCATACATATACCGGGAGGAATTTAAATGAACATTCAAAATATTCAAGAAAAAATGGACCTTATACAAACTGAAGGTAAGAAACTTTTATCCAAACAAATAGGATATATTGATTCTTATTACGATCTTACAAGCGAAGAATTAGAGCATCTCGTTTATCATTGGTCACAAAATGAACTTGTGCTCTATGCTCCTGTTGATGTTTTGGAAAGTTTAAGTGGAACAGCGGGGTATGATTTTAGCACTGATGAAGCGAAAATTTATGTGAAAATAGAAAACAACGCATTAATCGTAGTTGTTAATAAAGATGATATTCAATTCTTTAAAGAAATCTTTATTGATAGTATCAATTCAGAAGATTTTGACGATGAGGGAAATTTTATTGAAGAAGAATAGAGGTTTATGATTATGGCTAAGAACTCAATCAATTATGAATTACTTAACTTAAAATTAAAAAGTAAAGCCGATTTTTATGCTCACAAAATATGGGGGATCGGCTTTACTGGTGATATATAATTCACTAAGGGAATGAGAAGAGACGCCGAAATATGTTTTTGGGGAAAGACCTCTGTTATAAGGTTTAAAAGGGAGTTGGCAGATTTCAAATTAGAATTCTGCTTAGACGATTTATTAGTTAAGTATCTTACAAGATGGTACTGCCATACAAAAGGTTTGAATAAAGAAGAAGACTACCTTAAAGAACTGTCCATCACGAAGTCTGCTCGAAAGATAAATTCTTTATGCATAACAAAAACGCATACACCGGAAGCGTACATAAGAGATTATGGGAGCCGACCATTAAATTGATTGAATTAAATATTGAATTCGATGAAAATAATTTTTGATAAATTTCTTGATTCATGAGGAGGAAGCGAAATGACAGGCCAAACAACAAATGAGTTGTTTTTACATAAAGATTACCCAGATTCAAGAGTTGTTGTTGATACTGGAACGAAATTTGAAGTATTGGATAAGGGTATAAAAGCAAGCAGAATAAAATTCATAGAAGGAGAATTCAAAAATTACATTCGGATTATCAATAATGATCTGCTAATATTTTAATAAAATGCTTAATTTATACTATCTTCCTTATTGTACATTATTAAAAAAGTAATTATAATTAGATGTCAGTATTCATGAGAAGGAGAGTTATATAATGAGCGATTATAGGCTTACTTCAATAAATTTGGGTGGGAAAGCAATCATTAACTATAAAGGTATACAAGATATTATTATTGAGTCTATTGCTAAAGTTGAGATAGTTACTCAAAGGCATAAATCAGGTGTGCTAGAAAACTATCGAATATCCTCATATATAAGATTCAATAAAATTGATGGAAGTACTGTTCAATACCCAGATAGTAAAATAGATTTGAATGAGGCAGAAACTATTATCAAAGAGAATAAAATATCGGTAGAATATGTAGATGAATTTATCTAATTTTTTGTAAAGCTAGTCATTTGCTAAAAGAGACGATTTTAAGCGACAAATCCGCTTTTACGTCTCTTTTTTGCATTAACGACCTAGAACTGTGTATTACTTGGATTTAAAATATCATTTTCTAAATTGTTAACAATTTCAATTGCCTTCTCTTTGGTAACACCGGGAATTAATGATAATTGAATAATTGTCTCATCATACATTGCAGTCAATCGTTTTTCATACGTATTAAGATATTCTGTTCCCCTTTCTATTTGGCGCAACTTAAAGTGAAGCAAGCTATCATTATTTGAACCACTTGATAGTTTTAAACGTTCATATTCTAAATTTGCCAATTTTCTTTGTGAAAAATCAATTGTTTTTATTGTGTCTGATAATTCTCTTATTATCTCCTCTGCTTCTTTGTGTAGATCGGTTACACCAATTAAGAAATCAACACTTTCACCCAAAATAGATGGTAATTTAGCCAATGTCTCCAAATTAGGTTCGCGCTGTCCATTCTCAATCTTTCCATATCCTTGTGGCGACATGCCAATTTTTTCAGCTATATCCTTCTGAGATAAATCTAAATTCTCTCTAGCCCATTTTAATCTTGCAGAAAAAATATCCAAAATGATTCCTCCAAGCATTTACATTTATCCAATTAGGATATATAATCAATTTGTAATATCCGATAAGGATAAACTATTTGAAAATAATATCCTAATTGGATAATATGAGTTTATCATATTAAAGTGGTATTAACAATAATCATCCCAAAATCTTCCCTATTTCATCCCGAAATAAGGTTTATACGAACACTTGTTTGTGTTATTATAAAAATACTAAATAAAAAAGGGGATATGACAATGAACCAACTACCAGAACTAACTTTGTACTATGCTGCTGTAGCAACAGATAGGCTGTCAGACAGAGGGAACACAATTTATGATGAATACATATATGAATCTGAGTTGGAGGCTGTAGCATCAAGTAATAACTACGAAATCGCAACGTGGGCTATTATTAATATGGCTGCTGATTGTGGACATTACTATCCTAATAAAGTGCTTTGCACTCCACAAGGTAAGTTTATTTTGACTGAGATTTATGAGGAAGATATGTCAGGGGAATATATCGTAAATGATAGTTTGTATCGTGCTCTGGGTGCACCTGTGGCGTTTAGCGAGGCAGTAGAGTATCATTTGTTCTGGACGAAAGGATCTGAATTAATGGGGATTGTAGAGGAAGCAGGAGTTTATAAAGCGGTCATTAAAAATGCAAACGGTGAGAAAGTGATTATAAGGGGAGGATGAGCGAGGGAGAAGGTATAAGGTAAAAATAAATATTAAATACATTGTGTTTGTTGTGGCGGGATGGTATAATATAGTCAAGATTAGAGAATACATACATAGTTTGGAGACAGCAAAGCGTGAAGCATGTTCAAGTAGGAAATCTTAATCATTTTCCATTAGTAATTTTAACAAATTATATTAAAGAATTGAAGTCAGAAAATACTACGTCCAGTTTCGAAGAATTTATGATTGATTTGAGGGAGACATTTAGGGATAAAATCGAGCATCTGGATGATGAATCAATCAAAGTTCTGTATGATTCCTACTATAAATAATATTTTGATCAAATTTTAATTTAATTGAGAACGTATTGGGACATCTTCAGAAGTTGGTTATAATAATTAAATAAAGTAGTTGAGGAGCGATAATGATGTATGAAAAGTATGTTGGTGTAAATGAAATTATTGGTTTTCTCAAGTTAAACGAGGGAACCAGCATTATTGTTCATGCGCTTGGCGAAGATGGAAACCATGAAAGAGAAATTGAAAGCATAAATATGAATTTCGATAACAAATTTATTTATATTAATGATTTCCCTGTTTCTGTTCATCATATTGCTAATTTTTATCTAACTACTGATTGGGGTAGTTGTGCAAGAATTGTATTATACACAGACAAAGATAATGTATTTAATGAAATTAATTTAACTTGTAATGAACCTGAAATAAATGGAAGGAATATCCCGTTTAAATTAACACCATATTTACAAAGACAGTTAAAAATATATGATTAAGAATCGGTAGAATAAGCAGAATTTTTCTTTCTATTCACTCATGATATTGGTTCTACATTACTTTTCTTACAGCTTTCCAAATATCATATATTCATTGCATGAAATGTTACTTTCGTAATAATTGAATAAAAGTAAAAATAGCTATATTTAGACGTAAATAAACGAATATTTTTTTAAATAGCTATTGAAATTTATTTGAATGGAGAAGGATGTATGACACTAAGAGAGAGAACCTTAATATTAATACAAGATAAAGGTATTAAAAAAACATTCATTGCAAACAAATTAAATATATCAAATTCATTGTTTTCGATGTTCATTCACAACAAACAGCCTTTACAAAAGCCACAGATTGCAAAACTTGAAGCATTAATCGAATCTTATAACAATTAAATACATAAAAGGAGATAAACAATAATGGGAGCAGTATTGAGTTTAGTAGAGCAAAATTTTGTTGAAGATAAAAGTATTAGGGATCAATACATAGAGAAAATAGGGGTTTTATCAAAAGTCAAGATGTTAAGTTTGTTACCCGATGAAGAACATATGACAGTCAAAATGGCAGCAGAGTTTTATGAGGTTGATTATAAAACTATTGCAACTATTCTAAACCGCCATAAAAATGAATTTGAAAGTGATGGTGTAAATACGATTACCAGTAAGGATGAAGCTTTCTTCAAGTTGAAGAAAGCCCTACCGAATTCGCAATTTGTAGTGAAATTATTGCCCAAACGTGCAATTTTACGTATCGGTATGCTTTTACGAGATAGTGAAGTTTCAGTCAAGGTTAGAAACTATTTATTAAATATTGAAGAGCAATCTTCTCAAGAGTCAAAGGAGGTTGTTACTGGTGCTTGGGCAGATTCCGATTTAGTCTTATTAAATAAAATATTGAATATCCAGGAAAACACTGGAATTAATAAAATGGCTGCGATAAAAAATGCAGCAAAAGAGTTGAATAGAAATCCAAATAATGTATATCAAAAAGTTCATTATATTACCAAGAGACATGGCTCACTGAACCAATTCATTGTTGAGAATGGTTTAATGCTTCAGCAGGAAAATAATGAATGCTTCCACGGTAATTTCAAAAATTATGAATCAAATAAAGATGAGCTTATTAGCATTAATGATAAATTAAGCAATATTTCTAAACAACTTAATATTGTTAGTGAATTAAACGGAAAAGTTAACCGTCTTGAGGTGGAAGTCAATAATAATAGAATCACCATTATTGAACAAGAAGGATTAATTAAAAGAAAAAATAAATTGTTGGAAAAATATAAAAAAGATAATCAAGTACTTATAAATGATTTAAATTCCTTACGAAGAATTCTTCTCACAGATGAATCAACCGGAACTAAAAATAAGGAATTGGAAGAGGGAATAAGGTTTATCACTGATAAGCATGGCTGTGTAAGTATCAAATAATATTATGGTGAAGTGGATTAAAACAGTATAGCTGTTTTACCATTATAATGAGGATGATAAATGCCCTATAATAAGCCCATCTGTTATCATTGTGGAAGCCCCACAACACAAGCAGCAGCACATTACTGTGAATGTCGAGGGCTTCCCACAACTTGTTATAAGTGCCAATATGATCAGGGAATCAATGTATTTACTATACAATATAGGAAACGACAGAAGATAAAAGATGGTACAGAGAGATCAAGCCAAGAATTTATAAAGTGAAAATAAATGGACTAATTAATGATTTGGTGATTTAATATTATTAAGAAAAAATAACGAAAAACATATTAAAATTCTTAAGGAAACAACGATTTCATGCTGAAACGAAATTGAAATAGTGGAGGATTATTTAAAATGAAATCAATGGTAGGAATGACAGTAGAAATTGAAACGTCAAGACAGCATTATAAAGGATGTGTTGTTGGACACCTATTTAAATCAGCAAAAGTGGATGTGAAAATAACTGAAATGATTAAGGGAGATAAATCGGTAGGTAAAACAGCTAGGTTTTCGATTGGTCAATTAAAATCAGTTTCTTAATCAAAACAGTATTTTAAGAGGAGGCGTATAAAATGGCAAAAGTTAAATGTGCTTACTGTGGGAAAGAGATTGATACAAAGAAAGAATCACACTATAAATTCGGCAAAGATATAGTCTGCTATAACGAGGAAGAAGCGACCTGTATTACACCGTATGCATGGGAACATTTAGTTGATCTTGATAATAACTAATAATTCCAAGAAAGCAGGATTTTACAAAGAAAAGGAGAGTTATTATGAATAACTACAAAGTATTGATCCACGATGAAGAAGAATTTACTGTAAAGTCGAATATTCAAATTTATGAAAGTGACTGCATTGTATTTAAAAATAAAAGCTATTTCGTTTATAAAAGAGAGGGCAGCAATTTGTTCGTTAGATGTATAAGCAAAACTGTAAATACATTTGAATGAAACAGTTATTTTAAAAGGAGAGACTTATATGGATGAAGAATTGAAAATGAAGTTAACAGATCTTTTGCACGATACGGCGTTTTATATTATGGGAATCGAGACTGTAACAGGCAGGGACTCAGGAATTATAAATAGATTAAGCGATATGATTAATAAGATGTATACTAACAATGATGAAGCCAGGCCTCATGAAAGTTGAATTTTAAACAAATAGAAATGCATATTATAATGGAGTGATTAGAATGGAGAAGGATATTCAACAAATTATTAAAGCCGCAGCAGAGCGATACGGTTTAGGTTACGATCCAAATCAGAAACAAGCAATAATTCTGCAATCTGATGGAAGTATAGGGATCATTAATGATGAGGATATTGCAGCGGTTTTTAGGGATATGGCAAGGCATTAGTCTAGATGAAACGAATTCCGTTAAAATTAAAATACAAAAACAGGAGGAATTTTTATGAAAGTTATGAAAATTGGAAAGAGCGCGATTCTTAAAGTAAGTCAGGAAAATTATATTGGATACTTTCCTGCTGGAGACAAATACGAGATTATTGAGCAAAGAATGCAATATCTTATTACGGGTGATGATGGGAATAGAATATGGGTAAGTCAAGATGAGCTTAACATAAAAGAATGATTTTAGTCAGATAAAAAGGAGAAATAGCATGAACAAGTTTATCTATGCATGTGATTCGCTTGATCTATTTCAACTAGTGACAGCTAAGAACATTCCAGCTACAGGAGACTTTGTATTATTGACTTTTAAAATGAGCATCGTAAAATTCAAAGTTGTTTCTAGATTCATAAATCATAGTGGCAAAAATGAAAGTGGTATGGAACCAGATATGTATGTTCTTCAAATTGAATTAGCATGAAAGTCTGAGTTTATTAAGATGTTTCATTTAACACTGTATTCATGATATATTAAAATATAATTGTATTAAGGAGTGATCATATGTTGATGATAAACGATTCTCAAATACACAATAACAAGGTACAGATTTCAATAATGGAATTGGATGGACGTGAGTACATAGTATTTCTAAAAACCGTTGGAATGTTTAAGTGTTATCTTGAAGATTTTGAGACTAAAAAGAGATCTGTATCTGACTCTTTTATGACTCAAGCCGAAGCTGTTGAAGACGCTTGGAACAAGATGATAAAAGAGGAGTAGCCGAAGGGCTACTCTTTTCGGTGAAAGATTAATTTCCTTTAGTCATAATTAAAAATATTTCCAAAATCTATATATAGTGTTATGATTGATTCGAGCAATACAATATATAGATGAAAGGAGGGTGAATATGAAACGTGATCAGAAGATTGCACTGGGAGCATTGGCTTTGGTTTATCCATTAATTTGCTTGATCATCTACGGATTAAAAGTAACAACTCCTGAAAAGCAAGAGTTTTTGGGTGGACAAGTAGACATGTCGCTTCAACAAGGTTTCGCAAATTGGTTATTCAATCATCTTGTTAGCTTCCCATTAGTTGCTATTTGCATTATTGTTTCAGTAGGCATATTCTATTTCTCATCTAAAAGTAAATATTAATAGACTGAAAAGTGTTGAGATTTTATCTACGACACTTTTCTTATTTGAGATTTATAAAGTAAAAATAAATAGACATGAATAATTATATGTGTTATAATTAATACAAGACAAAGGAACAATATACATAGCAAGAGGGTGGCACATAAAATGTTTGAAGTATCAATTATTGAAAAAATCTGCGGTAAATTAAGTGTAAATCGATACAAATTTGAAAAAGAAGGAGATATGAAGCTATTTATTGAAATGTGTAAGAGTGATAAAGGGATTATCATGATTCATACGAAAGAAGTTGCTTAAGATGAAATTATGTTTTTATCACATTATCTAAAAGGAGAAATGTAAATAAGGGTATGGCTAAAAAGAAATTTAATAAATATGTTATTGATGGTGATAGGGTAATCATTTATTTAAAGAACAGACTAAAAGAGACAATGGAGTGTTACATTGATTTAAAAAATCTTCAAAAATTTTTAGATTTGGGGCATTCTTGGCATACATATTGGAATAAAGTAAACAACACTTACTATGCGCGATGCTCCGTTTATAAAGGAGTTGTTGATGGAAAGCCAAGATATGAAATGATTTATATGCATCATTTTATCAAACCGATTAAGGAGGGAGAAGTTGTAGACCACGAGGATAATAACGAGTTAAATAACTGTGAAGATAACTTGAGAGTCACTTCACAAGATAAAAACTTAATGAATAGAACAACAAAGAATAAAAATAATAAATCTGGTTATAGAAATGTGTCATGGAATAAAGAGCTTAAAAAGTGGTCTGTTCAACTACAAATCAACAAGAGAAATACTATCCTTGGAACTTTTGAGGATGTCCATGAGGCTGGGGAATTTGCCGCCGAAATGAGAAAAAAGTATTATGGAGAATATCAAGGTAATGCGTGAAATGATCCTTTGATAAGGAGCTAATAATATGTGGGAAGATTTGCTGAACGAGATTGTCAATAGCAATGACTTTGATTGCTTGATTGTGAAAGATGAGGAATTATACAAACCTATGGTTTATAGACCTAAATCCAATTCTATACACTTTAATATTGGTCAAGTACTGGGGATCAGTGGAAGATTTGGCTATCTTCTAAAAGATACTTTTATGTGCATTGCTTATCACGAATTTGGACACTATCTAGACTTTAAGAACAACTCTGAATTAATTGAAAAGTTTAATTCTAAGTCATATATAGAAAACAAATTTGAATTTGAAGCGAGAGCATTTCAACTTGGGAGGAATCTAATTTCTGATAATCGTCTTTTGAAAATTTACGATAATCTGAACAAGGAACGTTTAACAAGAATCGATACTGAACGTTTTCAATCTTTATAGCTTGGAGGGGAATTATGAAGCCTGAAAACTTAATCGGTAAACTTGTTAAAATAACAAGCAAAGACTCTCTTTATCTTGGACGCTGGGGGTTTATTCGAGACTATGACGGTAGATGGTTTCATGTTGGAGGAGGATCGATTTCAGGTGAACACGGTGAAATTACTCCAGTGTTTGACAGAGATGAGTTTAAGGTTCCACGAAATATTGATGTATACATAAGAATGGGAGCTGTAACAAAGGAAGGGAAAGAGATAAGGAAAGAGATTAATTAATTTGTACAATGCGGAGGTTGAGATTAATGAAAATATTGTCTGAATACACAAATGCTACATTTCAATATGACTCCAAAGAAGAAAGAGACAGTCATGTGAAGAAGATGGAGTCAGAAGGCTGGGAGTGTAGCGGCCAAATTAAAGAGACGCTTTCTCTTCATAATGGTGATTGGTACTGGTGTGGAAAATTCATTAAAAGAACCGTTTAGATGACTACGAAATGAATATTTCATGAGGAGATGAGTGTTGTGTCAGTTATTATGGATGTATCCAGAGAGTCATTAATCGATAAGTTAATGTGGAATGGAGACTTAAATCAGTTCTGGTGGATTTGGCAAGAATCAAACACAGATAAAACAAAGTCACTATACAACATCTATGACTGCAAATCTGTGGTAGTTATCAACGGCATTGTAGATGATTTCACTGATGAGGAACTTTTGAAACTTTATCACTTCTCTCACACAATGACTAAAGATAATGATGAAAGATACAATGATCGAATAAAAACGAGAAAAAAGATTATTACCAAAACACCCATTGCTGATTTGAAATTTATGAAACCGTGGATGGCTAAGTTTGAAGGATCAGAGTACATAACACCTTTGGATACTTTAGATGAAGTTTTAGAATATTTTAATGGACGATGAAAAGATTATTTTAAAAGGAGACAAACGAAATGAAAACTATTGGGCAGATGATGACCGAATTGACTGATGAACAAATTGAAGCGGCCTTCCATGAAAACGAAGAATGGAGAAAAACTGGGGTATTACAAGAGGGTATTCTTCGAAGCACCTATGATCGGTTTTGTGAAATTAATGGCGGGGTTACTTATATGATTCACTTAATCACTGAGCCATTACTTTATGAAATGGTCAAGCGATATAGAGCAAGACTGTTAAAATAAGATAAAAGGATTCTTTCACGAGGAGATGAGAAGATGAAAGTACACTTGGGAATTGAGAATAAAGAATCTGATCTTAATGTAGGCGATGTGTTCATAACAAAGAAAGGCAACCCCCACATGGTTATCTACAACAATTTTAATACAAAGCGATTTCAAGTTATTAAACTCAGTGGTAACAGACAGTCGTTTGTAATCAAATGCTTTTCAACGTTAAAGGATATAGTTGAAAACTATGATATAGCAGAAGTAATTAAATCAAGTCAGGTGGTCTTAAATAGACGATAGATATTTTAACAAGGAGAGGAAAAATATGGATTATAGATGCCGAATAGTATGTACTATGGCTGTTACAGACGAGATAGACAATGAAAAATATAACATTGACCAGGGTATGGAGTTATCGGTTCAATCTCAATCAATAGATAAAAAGAAGTGGTTTGTTCTTGTTCCTTCTCTAGACAAATTTGATTTTATCGAAAAATACTATTTTGATTTTCTGATTGATGGTTACATTACATATCCGAAATATTGTGGTGAGTTTCAATTGCCTGTGATTAGTGAGAACATCCATACTTATACCTGTATCCTTCCTAGTTGATATGTAACTTGGGTATCGAAGGGTGACATAGGCGAAGCGCATTCATATAAAGAAACACAACGAATCAATAGCGATGAGATACGCTTTAGATAGAAGACGAGAACTTTATTATAAGGAGATTGAAGGATATGAAGGTTAAGTGCCTAAAGCATGTGTATAGTTTTGCGGGTGAACTCATGTATAAAGAGGGTGATAATTACGATGTTTCGATTTACAAAGATATGCTTTCCGCGCAAACAAGACAAATGTTGCCATATCCAGGGGTATCAAATGATTGCGTGTGATATTAATCATGAATGGAACAATGATGAATGGTTTAGCCAAAGGTTTGAATTAGTAAGGGGTTTTTGAAAGGATTATTTTAAGGGGTTGGACATTCTATGACTGAGACTGAAACAGAAGCAATTTTGAGAAGAAAAGCTAGGAGAATCAAAAGAGCAAGTGAAATGGTCGAATGGCTTCGTTATGATATTGAACATACAGGAGTAAGTGAAGTTGAAAAGCAAGGATTATTAAAAACAATTACTTTATTGAGTGGGATTTTAAGGAATGATGATAAAGAAGATAACATATGGAATAGGTAATGAAAGAAGTATTTCGTGGGAAGGAGAAAAAAAGATGATCGAATGGAAAGATAAATCCTCATATAGTCGAAATGATAAAGAGAAAGTTCCCAATTGCTGGTTGGCACTTTTAAATGGAATCGATGTAAAAATTCATCGTCATATTTATTACCCTAAAGATACTTGGTTGATGTCTTCAGATTTCATGCAAATTAAACAGCAAGTTCTTGAAAATACGGATGATGAACTCGCAAGACAAGAAGCAATTGAGAAAATTAAAACTAAAATCGAAGAGAATATAGCACAACTGAAGGCTGCTCTTGAGTTGATGAAATAAGTCTTTGATAAAGATACATAAATGAGATGAATAAATAATGCTAATCGACATTGAATTTAAACAATATTTGATTGATGAATGTAATGAAAGATTAAAAGAGCATTATAGTGATGAAGAATATCGAAAGTATTCAGTAAAAGGAACTGATGAGCTTTGTCATCGAATCGCCAAGGGGATATATTATACAGGACTAAATTTCAATCACTATATTGAATTGTTCTCTGAAGATAAAATCATTGAAAGATGGGACAGTTTTTCGATAATTAGAAAGACAGAAGATGGTAATATCGACTGGGATTATTTTAATAAATGTTCGGATGAAGGTGTTGAAAGCAAAGGGAATTATGGTGTTTGCGACGACTATCAACAAGTCTTAGACCAATATCCAGAACTTGAAATAGATGATCGTAAGTTTGTCTTGGGGCTTTCTAAAACAACAAAAAGGAATCAGTCAAGTAGCGGTGGTTGGAGATGGGAAAAGTGGGGTGAATATATCGGGAAGCAAAATTCTCAAGCGGATTATCTATATGACGAACCTGAAATTGAGGAAATCTATTGTTACCATATTTACGAAATAGCATGAAAGAGCAATTTGATTAAGTGAGGAGAATTTATGGGCGAATCAAAAAGAAGAAAGTTAGTAGGAAACATTGTTCCAGATCCAAATTGGCGAAGAAAATTAACAAGTGATGAAATTCGAGAAGCAATTATGTCGGGATTAAACAAAGGCATGTCTGATATGAAGTATTCAGGACTTATAAAATAAAAATACAAAGGAGATAATATAATGAATACGTACGATGTTATAGTAAACAGTGAGGTTGTTGAGTCTATTGAACAAGGAGGACGTTCAACAATGGCCATGTGCTACATCTTAATGGATCGTGTATATGAGTGGACTCACAAAGCAAAGTCTTATGTAGAAGTCTATAATAGACGTACAGGAGGCTTATATCGATATGTTTAAGAGTGGGCGTAATAAAGATGGTCAATTGGTTGTTAGGACTAATTCAGGCGAAGAAATTAACCTTCTGGAAGCCGCTAAGAGATATGGTGACTTAATCAAAGCGAGTGCCTAGTGCATTCGCTTTTTTGTATTGCGTCACCATATATTATGGATAGAGTAATGCTTATTATTTATAAAGTAAAAATAAATAATTGATAAATAGAATTCTTTATTGTATAATTAAGATGTGGGTAAGATATGACGAAAGGTTTATTTCATGGTGTTGTCGAAATACATAATATAAAATATCGGAGGATGATGACTATGTTCGGATTAATCAAACGCAATGAGTTAAATGAAATTGAAGTAATGTGGGTAAAAGACAGTGAAATTTTAGCTGTTCGAAATAGTAAGAATCAATCACTAACATACATCACTGCATATGGAGAACTGAATATGCCTCAGACACTTGAAGAGGCGCAGGCGGTACTTAATTCTGTAAGTAGTGATTTTATTAGAGCGGACAGAGATGTAATAATTAATTCAAGTAAAGTCGTTGAGCATAACATTGTAAACCACACTATTAAACTCGATGGATCGAATCTGGATATTTATGTAGTTTCCAATAAGTGGAATGAGATCGTAAAATAACTATTTCATAAGGCGGGGTTAAACTTATGGTAAAGATTATTAAACTTTTTGAGGATGGAACTATTGACTATTACGAAGCCGAAAACGAGGATTCATTTAATCGAATCAATGAAGTTAGAGTTAACGACATTGATGTATCTAAAGCGATAGAATGGCAAATCAAACATGCTCTAAAAAATTCAAAAGTGGAGAATGTAGATTTTAAAAGACAAGAGTTCTCATTTGATAGACAGCTCGTCAAATTTGGCAATACAGGCAATTTACTTCTAAAGTATGTATATCAGGAAAATGAAAAAATAGATGAAATAATTCAGGAATTTGAATCAAAAAAATAATTTATTAATATAGCTGTTTCGTGAGGAGACGATAATTGTGTTGATATTTAAAGAAGTGGCTTGGTTAAATGGAGAAGTAGCATTTCATGAAGCAGAAACGAATAAGGGAATACAAGTACAAATTCATCTGCCCTCTGAATCGGAAGATTCTTACTGGTTTGAGGTAACAGATAAAAATGGAATTATTTATGACTCAAGAAGCGATAAAAAGATATTTTCTAGTTTTGTCGATGTTGAGGTTGCAGCTAATGAATGGTTTGATAATTATTGATACAGATCAAATGACTGTTTCATGTCCATATATTGAGGAGGAATACATAGATGGCAAAAAAGAAAACAGAAGCCAACCAGGAAAGACTAAAACAAGATAATCACATGAGAGAATTAAAGAATTTGGAGGACAGATTGTTTCTTATCCCCGATCCAACCTACTCTTTTGAAATTGGAGAAAGCGTTGGACTTGGTGCATTAGAAGATGTTGTAGTATTAAACATTCTTCATAATGGGAAAATCATTGAAATAGGATACACTTCAATAAACAATAATTACGGAAATCCAATTAGAAATGAAAACCAAAAGAGCTATTGTAATTGGATGGATGTCAAAAAACTGAACGATAATAGAGCATCATTTGTGAAAAATGATGATATTAGGCTTAATTATTCGCAAACAGGATTAGAATCTTTGTTTCACAAAGCTTATTATTTCGGAGTGGATTTTGATCCAGAGTATCAACGTGAATATGTTTGGGAAGAAACCGATAAGATTAAATTAATTGATGCAATTTATAATAATGTGGATATTGGTAAGTTTGCTTTTATTCACCTCTCCGATGATGAGTGGGAGAAAAATGGTTTTAAATATGCTTACGAGATACTTGATGGAAAGCAGAGATATAAATCGATCTTGGATTTCTATGAAAGTAGATTCAAGTACAAAGGATTTTACTTTAAGGATTTGTCTCCAAAAGATCAACTCCATTTTAAAAGATACACTGTTAATGTTGCTGAGACTCACAATTTAGACAGAGAACAAAAATTAAGATATTTCCTGATGCTTAATACTGGAGGCAGAATTATGAGTGAAGAACACTTAGACAAAGTTAGACAGATGCTTATTGATATCCAGGAAGCTGGATAAAATGGCTATTTGATTATGTGGGAGGAATGCTTTCTTCTTGTCGTTGATAGACTATCTAATAGTGAAGGCACTTCAGATGATATAGAGCAAATTATTCAAGGTGCTATTAGGCAAAATTATACCGAATCAGGAAGAGAGGGATGAGGTAGAAATGGTCAAACACACGTTAGAATACCGTACAATTAACGGAGAAGTTGGAACTATAGAGGAAGAGGCCACAACTCGATGGAGAGCCATGAGCGCAGCCTTGGAGCAATTTTGGGAACTAACTTATAATACAGAAGTATTGATATTATAGAATGCTTGAATGAATTGATGGGTACTTAGATCACTTTGAAGTGGTTCTTTCATAAAAAAGGAGAGATTATAATGAAAAATAACTCAAATGGTTTTACGTTTGTTGTGGTCAATAATACAACTAAAGAGTTTAATGTACATTCTAATGTTTTTGATGATACCGCATTGACAAATGCAGTTGCGGAAGCTCAGGAGAGAGGATTAGATGTAAGGTGTTTCACTGATAATGGCACAACTCAACATGTCATTGAACAGTACCGAGTTTACGGATACATTTATACTATGAAAAATTTAATCTGATTAATAAGTAAATGACATGTTTTATCAAATCAAAAGGAGTGATGAGTTATGAATGAATATCAAGCACCAATTGCTGTTCCTCCATGTGAAACCTTTAAAGAAGTGCTTGAAGACAGAGAGTGGACTAAAGAGAAGTTTATTAAGGAAACTGGAGTCAGTGAAGAATATTATGATGCGCTAAACACTAGCAAGATAAGATATGATGACGAAAAAGTATCTTCACTACTGCAGCAAGTTTTTCAAATTCCTAAGAGCTTCTGGACTAACTTGGAGCACAATTATCAAGAAACTCTTTTAAGATTGAATTCTTAATCAAATGCAAGTTTTACTGAGAGGAGTGAGCACATGCCACAGCAAATTAACCTGTATGTAGACGATCTTCGTGATTGTCCTGAAGGGTTTATACTTGCTCGTACATATGAAGAGGCAATAGCCATTATTGAATCTCAAGATGTTAATATTTTGACTCTGGATCATGATCTAGGCGAAGATGAACATGGACATGAGTTACCAAATGGCTATGATTTAGTTAAATATTTTTGTGAGTATGGATTAAAAGTTGATAAGATATATTTACATACAGACAATCCCGTAGGAAGAGCAAACATGTATGAAACTCTTTTGGCTGCTCAAAGAAGAGGCTTCATTCACGAAGATATTGAGATTTATTATTATCCAATCACAAAGAATGTGTATTCTGGTAACTAGATGAAATGTAGATTTCATGTCATACAAAAGGAGAGTATGTATGTTAGAAGAAATGATTTCAAAATTATCCGACGATGATTTGAAAACGTGTTTTGATGAGATTGTCGAATGGAGAAAACAAGGATATTTACCTATGGAAGCAAGAGTTCGGACTTTGTGGGAGAGTTACAAGGAGTTACAATCAACATATCCTATCCATATGATGACAGAGCCTATCTTATTTGAGATTGCAAAAAGAAGTTATCAATAATTACTCTGCTGTAATCAATACATTAATATTATGTGGTATCCTATTGGAGTACATATGTAAATATGGGAGGCATTTTATGAAGCCAACACTAGATCAATTAAAGGGAACCTTAAGTGCCGTAGACGATTCACAGGACTATGTCCTTATTCTAAAAACAAATGCTCACTTTGAACTTATCCAAGGTGCTGGTGCTGGTGCAGTTTCGCATCTTGAATATGTAACTAGATGGAGCACCTTTGACAAAGGAAACGGCGGTGTTGGCGAAAGTGCTGCCAGTGATTCAATTTTCACCAGTGATATAATGGACTGGGCTTCTGAAGCTTGGGAGAAATATGAAGATGATGGAAGAACAAAGATTCTCAATCCGTTTGGTTAATTTCAATAAAAGACGAATTTCACGAAGAAAAGAGATGCTTCCGGGAATTAACCCGTTGGCATCTCTTTGTCGTTTTCTTGCATTTGTACCACTTTCTGAAGCATCCTAGCGAAGTCTCTGACCTCATCCATTGGTATCTCAAGATGATTATTTTGTAATTGACTGTTCAAATCGTCAATTTTACTTCGTAAAGATAAGTTTTCTTGTTTCACATCATTTATAATTTGTTTAATTGATACTAAGAAATCGATAACATTGTCAATGTTAATTTCCGACTTGTCTATCCTCTTTGTTTGCCGATTGTTTGGCTTAGAATTTAGTCTCTGCTCTTTGGCCTGTTGAATCTCTACTGTGTAATTTTTCCGCAAAGCGCTATTCCAGCGAAAGCCACAAGCAGCTTGAGTGCGATTTAATTGACTTGCTACCTGATCAAAGGCTTCCAACTGGGTTCTACCATTACTTATGTGGCTAATCACTGTCTCGGCCAATGTATCGTCGTCTGATTGACTCCATGCGTCCTGCCTCACAGTTGTCATATCAATCCCCCCTAAATTTGTCTTAATAACATATATATCCAAAAAGTCAATAGACTATTCTCACATTCTGGAAGAAAATTCGTAGCCTGTGAAATGGGGTTGACATATCAAAATTTAAATATTATTTAGAACAAATGTTCCCTTGAGATAATTTAAAAGATAAGTATAATTAAATACATAAGAGGGAAGAATGAAACATAAAGTAGTAGCTACAGTACATATAAGACATGTTTTAGGAGGCAATAATATGAGTACACTAACTTATGAAAATAAAAATAAATTAAAAGATGTTAAACAATATGATGTGTGGTTTGCAGATTTAGGAGAATCAAATGGACATGTTCAAGGTGGAAAAAGACCAGTCCTTGTCATTAGCAATGATGTTGGAAATCAAAGATCTCCTGTGGTTATTGTAGCTCCTATTACAAGTAGCAAAACTAAAAACAAATTACCGACACAGGTACATATCTCAGCAGAAGATGTTGGCTTTCAACGTGATAGTATTATTCAATTCGAACAAATATTCACCCTAAGTAAAGATACAGAACTAATTGGTAATAGGAAGTTGACACATATACCTGAAGAGTATCATGATGAATTAGAAAAAGCGTGGATGATTAGCATGTTAGGGAATAAAAAATATTATAGCAACAGAACAAATTTTAGATAACAGAAGAAACGTACATAAAATCCAAAAAATAAACTCCAGAATATTTAATCTGGAGTTTTAACGTTTGAATCTATTTTTTTCAAACGTAATAGTTCGTGGATTTCAATCTCAAGTTCATCACATATTAAGGCTATATTTTCTAATGGAAGTCTTTTTATTGTATTATTGCACATTTCATTGATTGTACTTTGTCTAATCTTTGTTCTACGAGATAATTCTCGTCTTGAGATGTCTTTTCGATCAAGTATGTCGTTTAGTAATATTTCGACTGATGACATTATTTCTCCTCCAAAACGAGTATTGACATGGATTATACATAGATGTATATTATAGGTGAAACGCTAAACGTTTCATTTTTTGGGCATACGAAACACTCCCCATGACAATCAAAGGGAGTATTTGCTGTACAATTATGCATATAGAACTATAATAACAGATTTTATAAAATTAAAAAGGATAATTATTGCAGTAGGTGACAATATGAAAAGATTTGTACTAGAACATTTGATTGAATATAACGAAGAAACGAATGTTGAACGATGGGAACGAACATGTCTGTCTGTAGATGATCCATTTCAACTTTCTAGTTTTTTAGTGAACAACTATCGTATTTATGACACTCATTTAAACTGGGTCTATAAAATTAAATACGATGAAAACGGACTGCCAATAAAATAAGGCAGTTTTTCATTTATAGAGTAAAAATAAATAGATAATAATATTGATTTTTGATATAATAATCCTGTAAAAACAATCTGTGTTTATACATAAATTAGGATATAATTGTGTGGTAAACATTTGAATCTATTAAAAAAAGGAGCAAGTATATGACAAAGTACAGTTGCAGATTATACACTCCACATCCTAGACGAACAGAAGGTCACTTACATCAAATTATTACAGGTTACAAAATGCTTGCTGATCAGAGGTTAATAAATCTCGATGTTGAGATATCTGACTCTTGTATTTTGTCTATTATAGAAGTTGTAGTTAATGGGAGCATAAGAATTGCTTATGATATGGCAGACGGTTATCATTTTGATTTAGATAGAGTTCAAAAAGTTATTGAGCGTTCCAATTTTGTTTTTAAAAGAAGTTTTAATGAAAATGAACACTCACATTATGACTTTGCTAAGAAAGTTCGTCCACTTGGATTAAATTATTTTGTAACAACCAAGAACAATATTATGGATAAAACATATAAAAATTTTAGCGAACGTATGAATTGGTGCATAAAAGAGGCAATGGGCAAGAATTATCATCAACAGTTTTATGTAGATAGATTCGAACATGATCCAAAGGAGCCAATTAATAAGCCAAGGATTCTATTTATGGCTAGAACGTGGGGAATCGATGAAGCTCCAGGCTTAGAACAAGACGAATTCAGACATATTAATGATACAAGAGCCACATGTATTCGGATGCTACGCAAGGAGTTTGGTGAAGACTTTACTGGTGGATTTTCAACACGAAAAGAAGCCTTAGAACTATATTCAGATTGTGTATTAGATGATTCAGCTACAAAAAAAGAAAATTATATAAGACTAGTTAGAGATTCCGATATATGCATATCAACTATCGGACTTCATAAATCTAACGGCTGGAAGCTTGCTGAATATGTTGCTGCCAGCAAAGCAATTGTTGCAGAGAAGTTATATTATTATGTTCCAAGTTTTTATAATAATCAGCATTATCTAGAGTTTAACAACCCTTTAGAGTGTGTAGAACAAGTGAGGAAACTTTACAAAGATAAAGAACTATTAATGGAAATCAAGAAAAGTAATCATGAATACTATAAGAATTATCTGAGACCTGATAAACTCGTTTTGAACACACTGCTTCAATTGAATTTGTAAAAGGACTATTTTATAAGGAGTTGATATTAAGATGAGTGATTTCAATGATATTATTGCGAAGCGAGATTTAATCACCAATGAAGAAATTAATTATCATGTAATCAAGAACTTTCCCTATAATGGATGGGCTTCCACCTTTGTTGGTGACGGAACAATTATATTTTCAAAGAGTGGCGAGAAGGATATTAAGGCATATAGAGGTCGAGAGGTAGAGGATTGGCTGCTTGAAACATGGCTGGAGTGTAAGGCTAAGATCGATAAAATATCTTTGAAATAACGGTTTTAAAAGAAAGGAAGATTGGAGCCATGAACGACAAACCAGAAATCAATAGAGACGTAATAATCCATACAGCCAAAGGAGAAACTTTTTATCCACTTAAGGATTATGACATGGAGGAAATTGCGAAGAATCAAAATTATGTGGACTTAGGACGCTATAGAGTCAATCCTGAAAAAGTTGATAATTTTGTTCTAATGACAGGAAAATTGACTTTTATTGATGGTCATACAATTGTTATAGAAAAAAGTATCGGAACAGAGCATTGGCTATGATGTTAAAAAAGAACAAAGAAAAATCATAAAGCGATGATTTGATAGAGAGGAATGATAATAATGTATGACAAAGAAATTGTTCGTATAAATTTAGAAAAGTATATAGAGATTTATCAAGACAATAATACAGAAAAAATTAATCTTTTCCTATAAGCAGGGTGGGTACTTTTAAATATTCACACAACTGACTACGGGCATCCCGTTGAGAGACATCAAAGTACGGTGTTTACGCTTGGATGGGATACTTCTAGAGGTGTACCAATTAAACCTAAAACTGAGGCGGAAGAAAGATTTGAAAAACTGGGATTATAATAAAAACAACATTTCGAAGGAATATGCATAGATGACAAAATATTGGACACTTAAAACCGAAGAAGTTTGGAATGAATTCAAAAAATTGGGGTATATTGAAGGTTCAGAAGAGTATGCTCTATATCCAGAAGAATATAAATGGATGATGCAGCAGATGGCTTTGAGACTTCCTGAATACAATGGAGAGTACCCAGTGTGGTTGTGGCTCAAAAAGCCAGATATGAGGTCTACAAGTCATTTTGAGAGTGGGACCAAATGTGTAAGGTTAACTGTTGAATTAGACGAAAAAGATGTTCTTATTTCGGATTTTGAGAACTGGCATATGGTATTAAACGATTCGTTTAACGCAGATAGTGAAGATGAATACGAAGCGTTTTACAGAGGAGAACTAAGCATAACCAAAGAAGAAAGTTGGGAAAGAATATTTGATTTGAATAGAAATATTAATTCAAACTGGAGTGGAACAGGCGAGTGGTTACAGGGAGTTACAGGTAGAATAACTCTAGATAAAATTAATAAAGTAGAACATTTTGTAGCAAGAAAACGAGTAGAATTTTGATTGAAATATCGTTTTTATGAGTATTTCGAATCACAAAAAATGGGTAATTGGTTTGTACTATTGAGTTAGTTATGGTAAAATATTCTTACAAACATATATTCTTATTTTGTTTAGGAGGACTTTTTTTTGAGTGAATTAAAGATCAGTAAGAAACAACGAAATTTGTTGCTCAATAGTGCTGTTACTCAAGAATTTCCTTGGCTTTTCCAACTACTGAAAAAGAATACGAAACTTATTGCAAGTGACGTTGGGGATGAATATCACAGCGATTTTATTAATGTAGCACCTTTTATTATCAAACAAGCTGGTGAAGAATGGAAAGGGAACGAGGATCTACTTTATCCTGTTGAAGATTTAGGAGATAAACGTATCCGTTGTGCATTGTGTGGTACTCCCAACAGACTTATTCATTATATTAAAAATAAGGTGAATGGAATTACTTTGAATGTTGGTAGTGATTGCATTAATGAGTTTGTTGATTTTGAGGGTCTTCAATATGGCAAGACACGTTCTCAACTAGTTTCAGAAGCCAGGAAAGTTAAACGTATGGGAGATGTTAATAAACATTTTAATGGAATAGATAATATTATTGAAACATGGGAAAGGAAATTAGACAGTTATGATATTTTAATACCAAATTCAATTCGGATACCATATTTACAATTAAGAGATCAAATAAAAGAAAAATATGAAGGGTTTCTAAATCTTAAATATAACGATTCGACATTCGAAGTGATTGGGAAAATGTTCAAAAGATATCATGGGTTTGTTGAGGAAATGAATCAGTTTGAGACTACTCATAAAAATAGCAAATTTGTAGCAACTAAAAATATAATTAGATGGCTTGATAGAAATAAAAAGGATACTGTGATAAAGCAATTAAAAGAAACAGGGTACATAGATTTTAGCACAATAGAATTCATTCATGAGAAAAGTTTTATAAAACGGATTGAACCAGAGATTGTTTCAATGCTACAAACACTAGAACTAGACGTTGAAGACATTAATTACGATGCCGAAGAATTCATTATGAGTTTAAATGTGTATGCAGGTGGCATATGGATTAGCTGCCCATTCAAAAAAATTGTTGATTATTTTGGTCATTTGCTATTAGATAGCAAGCCCAAAGCAGTGCTTAATATGAAGAATTTGTTAAAAATAAGTAATATCTACAGTAACAACTCAAAGGAAATAGTTTTAGAATTAGTAAATGATAGATTCCAATACTTTGAACGTAAATTAAGTTTTAGAATTCATGATGAATCACACATAAGGGATGAAGTTGATATAGTAGATATTGAAAAAAATCGAGTATTGGTTTATAAATTAAGCATTTTTATTGATGAAGTGAAGAAATACGCCATCGAGGATTATGAAGAAGCTAAGGTAATAAAGGATGAAGAATATTATCTTGGTATTGAGGGAAAGCGATACACTATACAGGAATTAAATGAAATTCGTGGACTCGGTAATGCAATTTAAAAATATATAAAATTGGCATTTCACAACAACTGCATAGCAATAAATTATTAGATTAAAGATCCTATACATATTGAAAATAATATGTGGGGTCTTTTTGTCTTTTAACAACTAGAATCTGGAGCACGAAAAAGTCTTGCAATTTATTGTAATTATAGTAATGTGAGAATTGGAGGTGATAAATTGATTGAAGTGGATACATTATATACAATGACTTACACACTTAATAGTGGTATTAAAGGTACGGTAAACCTATCTCTTGTACAGATAAAAGAGTGGATTGATTGTTTTAAAATTGGAACTAGGTTTGTGACCTATGTTGGGGATGAGCATTTTGGACTAAATCCAAACTGCGTAGCTGACTATAAAGTACATAATGTATATTCAGAACAACGTAGACAACTAGAAGTTATCCAACCAAAAGAGATACTAGAGAGTAAAGAATTATTAGAAGCATATGAAGTAAAACAGATTGTTGCAAGAGTCGAATGTAAAAAATGTAGTACACAATATACAACCGATTTGATCTATAAGATGCCTGAAACTATCTGTACTAAGTGTAAATCGAAAGTTTATCTTCAGGAACAATTGGGAATGATTAATACTAATAAAGGTAAGGCTTATTACTATTCTAATAATGAAGAGGAGCAGTCATGAAGTTAGACAAAGTAGTAATAAAGAAAATACAATATGCTGCAAATCAAGCTGGTGGATATTTAACAACAATGCTTTATGATAAGCATAGAGGAGATTTGCCAAGTTGGGAAATACTAAAAAAGAACTTAAATATTGAGTTCTCCGAGTTGTTAAATTTGTGCGAGATAGACAACAAAGATGAGTTTTTAAAAAAGGAGAATAGGATTAAAGCAATAAGTAACTTTAAGATCATAAACCTTGAACGCGGAGAAGTATCAAAGACATTATATGATAATTATAAGCCAAGTTTAACTCCCAGCAGTGACTATATTAGCAAGCATTATGGTTGGGATGAAATAGCCAAAGTAGCAAATGTTAAATTAGCGAATAGTAAGTACTTGTCAGTGGATGATGCTGTTAGAGAGTTGAAAAATACAATTAAACAACTTGGGTACATACCAACTAGCGATGAATACAAGCAGAACAAATTAAAGCCATCTAGAGACGCTTTAAGTACATTAGGGGTGTCTTGGACAGAAGCAATGAAGAAAGCTGGATACAGGCCATATGGGACATCTGTGAGTGTTAAAGATAAAGTGTGTGCTGAACACAATTGTTTTAGGCAATTCACACCAAATGATGAAAGTGAAATATATTGCGATCAATGCTTTAAAATATATAGACAAAAAATAGTTGATAATATTAGAAATATGGACAGACATACCTTGATAGATATTAGTCAAAAAATAATTTACACAAGTTTAAATCAAAAAAATTTGTTAACTATATTTAAGGGAAAAATCATTTAAATTATAACATAGTTTATTTTTGTGTTATAATTTAAATAAAGAAGGAGTGAAAATATGTTAAAAGATCGGGAAGAACTTGAATTGCATATTCAAGAAAGAATAAGGGAAGTAAAAAAATCGAGAAAGAAAATATTCAATATAAGTAGTTATCTTTTGGAGTATGGAATTCCACTGGGAACATTTGAAGATATCGTTAAAGGTATACAACAAGTATCTTTAATTGAGTCTCCTGTTCTTTGTTTATTAACAGATGGAATTTACCAAATTACAGGTTATAAGGATGTAGATCCTAAGGAGTGGTTTACTGAGAATGAGATTGAAACATCTAAAAAACACGCTAGATCACTTTACACAAAAGAAAACCGAATATATTTGCCAATTGCATTTAATGATGTAATAAGAGTGACACAGAATAGTTACTTGACCAAGGTTGAGATGTCTTATTTAGTGCAAATGTTTCATTCACAATTAATTATTTATAAATTCGAAACTCAACGAAGCGCAAAATATATAGCAGGAAGAGATGGGATTGTACAGGTACCAGATATTAATCCATCAAGTGTTGAAGACATTTCCAGAGAGATGTTAAAAGAAAATTATTTGGACGATACCATAACATTAAATATATATTCAGATAGTGATAATCCAGTAGAATATAATGAGGAAGCGAAAACACTTATAATAAATGAAAATGTGATAATTTCGATTCTTGATGGATTTCATCGACTTCAAGGTGGGATTAGAGCTATATCAATTAATTCAGAACTTCCTCAAATGATGGGTTTGTCGATTAGGGTTTATAATGATGAAACAGCAAAAAGATTTTTTGGTCAAATAAATACGATAAATGTTGTGCCGGAACAAAGAAGAAAAGAATTGATTTCAGAAGGAAAAGAAGACATTGTTGTACAGGAACTTCAACAAAAGTCAGACCTAAAAGGAAAAATTGCATCATCGCCAAAAATTTCAGAAATTGCAGGGCAACTTACAACATTTGATATAATGTCTTATGCTATTGAAAATGTATTTAAGCCAAAAAGTAATCTTGAAGCAAGAGAAGTGGCGACATATCTGATTAAATTTTATGATTATCTGACGGGAAGTTTTGTTGACCAGTTTTTATTAAGCCCTCAAAAATACAAAGACACAAATATTAATCATCCTTTGATGTTTATTGGATATACTGTAATTGCCAAGTATTTTCAAGACAACAATATTGAATTAAAAGAATTAAAGAACTATGTTGAAAACTTAAATTTAAAAGATGAAGAGCTAAATGGATTGCTTAGTGATACTAAAAGAGGTATTAATTCATCAGCCTTAAGAAAAAAGGTATTAAAATATTTCAACGCTCTTGTTGAAAGCGGGGAGAAAAAATGAATAAAATATATGAAGATAAATTTTTTAATAAACCCCAGAAAGATCGATATCTAAAGGGATTAGAGGAATCTACATACAATACTTATTCTAGGGTATTGAAAAGAGCCTCTTATTTAGAAGAGCAATTAAACAAAGATTTATTTAATTTTAATTTGTATGAAATTGGGCAGTTAATGAAATTACTTTCACCAACAACTTTTTTGTCAAGTAAATCACAGATACTAACAATTAGAAGATATATAAGATGGGCAATTAAAGAAGACCTTAGGGCTGACAATATAAATCCTTTAGATGCAGCTCTAACTGATGAATTAATACAAAGTTATGTGGATACAAGTAATAAATATTTGTTTTCGGATGAAGAAATTAATTCGTTTATTGGGCGCATTGTCAATCCCCAAGACTCTGCATTGATACAGTGTTTATTCGAGGGGATAATGGGAAGAGCATACTCAGAAATATTAAATATCTTAGAGAAAGATGTAGACCGGGGAAATGGTTATATTACGCTTCGCAATAAACCAGCAGAAGGGCCACTGGAAACAAGGGAAATAGAAATAAGTCAAAAATTAATGAACTTACTATATAGTGCTGCACATCAAACCGTGTATTATAAGTCAAACGGAAACGAAAGTGTTTTTATTAAAGCTAGAGATGCAGAGTTAATTGAGTCTCCTTATGTATTTAGACCAGTTGCATTAAATGTAAAATATATAGATAATGCTCCACCGAACTTGGTCTCAAGACGAATAAAAAAAATAGCCAAATGGTTCGATTACCCATACTTAACACCAATTAATATCAGAAAATCGGGTATGTTGAAGTACGCAAATGAGCTTTATCGTGAGAGTGGCAAGTTTGAACGCACAGAGCTAATGAAAGTATGTAGAAAGTTTGACATTGATTATAAAGGAGTAAATCGCTTAACAACAGACTTCCTAAACATTGAAACTATTGAATCTTTATACCCACTAATTGGTGACGAAGAAACGGGAGAATAGCCCGTTTCTTTTTTTTTGAATTTTAGTGTTGACATGCTAGAATATTGTGGTATTATTAATTCATAAGTTAATTATATTTACTTTATAAATCGAACGGGGGAAGGGTAATGGGAAGTGCTTTGGTATACATACTGTTTTCAATGATTGATGGTGTTTCAATTCTGACATTTGCTTTTGGATCATTCAAAGTTGATTTAAAAAGTTATTGGAAAGAAATATTCCTTACGGCGTTTATTATATCAACTGGCAATTATTTTTTGAGCCAACACGATAACTTTCAAAATTATACATCTGTGTTCAGTTTAATATTATTATTTTTATCGTTATTATTTTATTTTAGAATTTCAGTATTTTCATCTATTAGATTAACAATAATAGGATTTGTTTCACAGGCGATAATTCAATTGGTATTGGTGCTTATTACAACTATGGTTATACATACAAATATTTCAGAAATTCAAGAGAACGATTTTTTAAGATGTTTACTTCAAATTATTAGTGGATCAATTATGATATTATCAAGTGTTTTGATGAGAAGAAAAAGATTATACTTTACTACTCTCCCTTATGATTATTCATATAAAATTAAATTCACAAAAGTAAACACAATTTTGATACTTTCTTCTATAGTGGTTGTAATAATGTTTCTCAATATTTCAAGGTTTAATAATATAATAGTAGAAATTCTGTTTTGGATATTATGTATTTTTAATATTTATGTTCTTGAAACCAAAAAACAAATGAGGGATGATATTGATTAATTATTTTTCTGAATTTATTGCTCGATGGCTAACTAATAATTACAAAGATGAAATGCCATCATATCAAAAAACTAGATATTCGATCAAGTTAATTATTACTAATCTGCTTCCATTGTTATTAATATTTGGATATGGTCTATATTCTGATACTCTCATAAAATGTTTAATATGTTTATTGTCATTTTCAATCTTGCGTCAATTTTCAGGTGGATTCCACTTGAAAAATGCTGATATTTGTATTGTTGCGTCAACACTTTTAATCTTGTCAATAACGGAGATTTCGGTATATGTAAATGATTCACTTTCCATTGTTTTTAATATTATTAGTTTTTTATTATGTTTAATATTTTCTCCTTCTAAAATAAACAATAGTACAAGAATCAGAAAAGAAAATTTCCATATTTTTAAGATAATTTCTTTAATATTGATTATTTTTTCATTAATACTAAAGAATCCAACTGTAACATTGGCAATGTTTATGCAGGCTTTGACTTTGATCCATATTCCAGCAAAGGAGGTGATAGTTAATGAAGAGTAAGTATAAAATTATGAGTATTCTTGGAACAGTTTTGACTGTTTTTGCAGTAGTTCAAACCGCAACAGCAAGCTGGACCATCCTCCACGGAGAAGATGTACCGGAAGATATGAAATAAAAACGGTATGTGCATATACATATTTTATTGGTATATGCACATATTTTTTAAAGGAGAGTGGGAGTCAACATGAAGTCATTCATAGTTTGTAAGTGGGATGGAGAGAAAATGAGTGATGAAGCTGAATGGATAAGTTTAGACGAAATAGACTACATAAATACAGAATCAACAAAAAAAGAAAAATCTTTTAAGGTATATTACACTAGTAGGGGAAGATTTAGAAACTGCACATCCGTTGATAAAGAGTATGCTTTGCTAGAAAAAGAAGAAGGAATGGTGAAGATTGACAGAGGGATTTTAGCAAATTTAAATAAAAAACCTGATTATGATCATAAATATGATTTATTAATATATGAGTCGAAGAACCAAACCAAGCGGACAATTACTGTTGCCGAAAAGAGAGTGCAAGCCGTAAAGGATTATCTTGAGCGACTATTCAAGAAAAAAGTTTGACAAGAATAAGGACAAATAAAAAGATGATTTATTATATATTGGTGATATATATTACATAAATAGAACAATAGTCCTTCATTCGACTTTATTTATGACACTAATCGACATTTATTTACTTTAAAGACGAGTTATGGGTAATTGTCAACAAATATTCGTCCCAAACTTAACTTTATTGCATAAAAATGGGTGAAATTATAAACTAGTAAATAAGAAATAGGTGATAAGTACTACAAAAATATGAAAACAGAAAATGGAGAGAAGCAAATGAAATCAGATTATTGCGAAGCACTAAAAATCAACAAAAACGCCACTGGATTTTGGGAGATGTTTGAATTTGTAACAGAAGGGGACGAAGAGAAACAAGCCAGATTTATTGATAAATGTAAAAGTAAAAATAGAAGAGAGATTGAATTACATACCTTCTCTTTAAGAAAAAAACGATTAAAAGAAAATAGGTTTAATTCCAGCGATGAATTTGTTTCATTTTTCAAGAAGGATAAAAAGAATGCTTTGCAGCAATTATTCCAGGAACCTTTGAATCATAAAAAGATATCTCTTTTACAGCACGATCCTGCACACTTGTACAACATACATAGTAAGTCTAATTTTGACATCTGGTACATGGAATGCTTACTGTATGTATAATGGCCGGACTAAAGAGTTCGGCTTAAACTTATAAAGTAAAAATAAGTATTGATAATTAATATATTGTATGTTATTCTGAGATTAAAGATAATATGTATCGCTTTCTAGAGGCGTTAATATATAGAATTACTTTATAAGATAAAAATAAATAATAATTAATTGAAAGAATACTTTTATAAAGATATTGAAGCGAGGAAGTACTAAAATAACGTGTGAAGTTGCACGATTACATAAACGATTAATATTTAGGAGGTAGTACATTGAAGGGATTATTTTATGAAGTAGGAGACAGAGTAGAATTGTTCTCACATAGTTATGATAGTGAGGGTGAAATCGAGTATGGTGATTGTGGGGTTGTAATCGACGAGAAATCAGATTTGTTTAATGGCTGCTACGAGCAGGACTTGAGAGTTGAATTCGATAATGGGTATGAAGCTTGGGTTCCTGCGGAAGACTTTAGATAAATTTATTAAGGTAGTGAGTTGATGGAACTTCAGCCGACATACGGTTACTTCGAAGCAATAGGAATTGTAACTGGATTGTCCAGTACGAAATCCGTAACAGAAGGAGAGAAGGAAGATTGCCAATGGAAAAGACTACAATTCGGAATAAAGGTAAGCCATAACGCCTTTGTATATGTGGAATTGATGGGTATGAAAACATCAAGGGTTAAAGTATATGAAGCATATGGTAATAGAGAAGATAATAAATACATAATGGTTGATTGGAACGAATTAAATAAATTCATTACTAAGAAATATAAGATTCCGAATATGATAAAGATAAATATCAATGATGAACCATCTGATTTAGTGCAGATGAGTTATGACGCAATCACCTATCTAAACAGTAATTTAAATGATGGAGACACCATACTGATCAGAGGTACAACGAAGATTGAAGATTATAATGGAGAAATACAAGAAAAGTTTACTATCAAAAGTATTTATTCTTACGATCCAATCAACTTTGACGATAAAAAATATTTTATATCGGCTTATTTTAGCCAGGAAGTTATTTTTGTGGGTTTTGAGCAAATAGATAAAAATAAATATAGTTTATTTGGAAAAATAGTTATTAAAGAGTCGAGTGGCTTTAGAGCAATTCCTTACAACTTTATCGTTTATAAATCAGGCGATAACACTGAATTAATTGATTATTTGAGCAATAAAATTCACTTTGGTTCGTTAATCAAGGTGTATGGAAACATACGGCATTATGTGCCAATAACAACAAATGATGAAGGACAGCGAGTTGTTGTTGGCACATCAATAAAAGAATTAGTTGTTACAGGTGGGAGTGTCTTAGAGTCTGAAAAATACTCAAAAGAAGATTTGGAGCCACGAACGATAACTGGTTCACCATTCGAGGAAGATAATGAAGTTATAAAAGAAGGATTCAATAAATTTGGATTTTGAAAGGATGTGAGGGCATAGATACTTGTTCAATGCGAAGTCCACCTAAACAATAAACGCGCTGATAAAACTAAAATATAATCTTTTAAAAACTAAAATAATACATATTATAGGAGAGATAAATTAATAATGACTAATGAAAAAACTTTGCAAGAGGCGCAAAATGTTGTACATATTGAAGGTATCGTAAAAGAAGTTCGTATTGAAGAAGATAAACTGCCTATGCCAGATGGACGGGAACTGATTAAGGGTGAGGTTGATATTCAAGTTGATGAAAACTCTATCCATACAATCAATGTGTTTTCCTTTAAACTAAAAAAAGGCACTACAGATATTAATTCCATTTACAAAGGAATCAAAACAATTCAAGAAGAGCTAAAAGAGGGAGACAGAGTTCGTGTTACTCAAGGCAAGGTTGATCTCAATGAATACATTGGACAAGACGACAAACTGAAATCTTATCCAAAAATCAACTCCAATTTTATTAATCGAGTAAAAGATAATGAAGAATTTAATCCTCAAGCTACTTTTTCGCTAGATATGATGGTGGCAAATGTTAAAGAGGAAACAAAAGATGGAGAAGAAACAGGTCGGGCAATCATCAAAGGCTACATTCCTATGTACAATGGATCGGTAATTCCTTTTGAAGTGGTTGTGGCTAATCCTCACGCAGTTAATTACGTTACAAATAATTATGAGAAAGGGTTGACGGTATCGGTTCATGGCAAAATTGTCAATCAAACTATTGTAACAAAACGTCTAGTTGAAGTGGGTTTTGGAGAACCACAAGAAAAGATTGACCGCAAAACAGTTCGTGAATACCTCGTAGAAGGTGGATCTGTTCCCCTTGATGAAGACGATAAAAATGCTTTTGATGTAGAACTGGTTAAAAAAGCCCTAAAGTATCGTGAAGAAGTTTACATTCAAGGCATGAGAGACAAGAAGAAGGCAAAAGAGCAGCGGAATGGTGGCAGTGGAAACAATAATAATGACCCCTTCTCTAGTGCAAACACAAAGAAAGATCCGTTTGCGCCTGATGAAAATACGTTCGGAGCAGGAAAGCCAATTGATATCTCGGACGACGATTTGCCTTTTTAATAAGTAAAAAATAATGTAATAACTAAAATTCTAATATTGGGTAGTCATTTGGTATATGACTACCCACACAAAAATCACTGAACAAGGAGAGATTTTATAAATATGTCACTAGATATTTTTAATCCGGTTGTTTCCAAGGTAGCAAAAGGTCTTGAGGGAAAAATCATTACGATTTACGGAAGCAATAACTTAGGTAAGACAAAGCAAGCAACACGTTTTAAGAAACCGTACTATCTTGGCTTTGAAAAAGGTTTAAATGCTATTGCTGGTGTACCATTCGCTGCTATCAATAACTGGTCTGATTTTAAAAAAGTTAATAAGCAGCTTACACATAAATCAACAGTAGAGAAAGCAAAAGAGTTTTATCAGACAATTATTTTTGATGAGGTTGAAGCATCTGCACGTTATTGCTCTAAATTCATTTGCGACAAATATGATTCTGATACGATTGCTTCTGGTCGAGATGGATTTGGTCTATGGAAGGAATATGAAACTGCATACTGGGAAGAAATCGACAAGTTGATCGGTGCAGGATTTACGGTTGTGTTCATTGCCCACCAGACAGAAGATAAGGAAGGTAAAGTATGGCCTAAAGGAGATAAGAGAGCACTGGCACCAATCATCGATAATAGTGATATTGTTGTTCATGTTCGTTCTAATGGTACAGACGAAAAGAATCAAGTCATTAAGTCGTCTGCTTTCCTTGCCGAGACCGATAAATTCTTTGCTCGTAGTCGTTTTGATTACATCCAAACTGGACTACAAGAATTTACAGCAGAAGCTCTTGAGGAAGCAATTATTAAAGCCATTGAGCGTCAAGAAGAAGTAGAGGGGATTAAAGCAGTATCTTACAATGAGCAAAAAGAAACACTAAAATCAGAAGTTTTGGATTTCGAAAAACTCAAAGCCGAAATTATTGCTGCTGGTAAACTTCTTCATTCAAATAATAAGGGCGATGTTGTTACTGAAATTATTGAAAATGGACTTGGTAAAGGTAAAAAGGTCACTGACTTTACGAAAAATCATGTAGAAATGATGGTTGGCGTTCTTGATGAATTGAATGATGAAGTAAAAGCACTTGAAGAAGTAAAGTAATAATACATAGGTTTGAATAAAAGACAGATTTTAACGTGATTTGACATCTATATATAGTATGTTACTCAAATTATACAAACTATATATAGCAAAAATATATTAAGAATAGGAGAAAATATGTATAATCATAATGATGGATTTGCAATCTTAAACCCTACGATTAGTTCAGGTAGTTGGATTACTAGTGATAAGATTAGCAACATCCTTAGTGGAACCACAACGACAACTCAATCAGGAGATGTTGTACTGAAAACATCATTTAATAATTATAATCTAAGGGAGAATGAAAAAATGGAAACTCTATATCAGGTTATTGTAGTAACAAAACAGAAGGAAATTATTATTGACGCTAAACTTGTTGCGCCAGATCAAGAAAATGCAAAATTTAACGCTGGAGTGTACACAACATTGACCGAAAAGAAACTCACTCTGTCTGATGCTACGGTAATTGTAACTCCACTTGGACAAGTAAAAGTTGAAGAAGTAAAGGGATGCTGTAAGCATTAAAGAGAGTTATGATATTTTGTATAAAGTAAAAATTAATGTAGGTAGAAAAATGAGTAGTTATGCTGTTGACAGTAACAATAATCATCTAGTATTTGAAAATCATACTTCTGCTTTTAATCATGCAATGAAAATTAGAAATGATAGTAGTATGGGGATATGGTTTGAAGTAGAAAGGCAATGATAAGTAAATAAAAATACAATAGCCTCACTGTAACAAGTGGGGCTATATTTAAAATCAGGAGGTTATGATGCTAGAGAGATTATTACTCTCTCTTTTATTCGTACTACCTAGCTCACACTTTAACACAGTGCAAAGCGTAGACGTAATAAAAGAAATGAAAAACACAGTGACGATTAATCAAGTTGCTCAAGCCGTTAAGGACGACGAAAGAGAAGAAAAACAAATACATATTAAGCAAGTTGGAATGGTAAATAAACTTAAGACTGAATCAGAAACGAAGAAAACTGCTGAAAAAATAATTAATAAAAAGAAGAATAATGATAATTGGACGACGTACAGAATAACTGCCTATGATTCTGGTGTACAATCCACAGGTAAAAGTCCAGGAGATAAAGGTTATAGGATTACCAAATCTGGAGAAAAGGTCAAAGAAGGGCGCACAGTTAGCGCAGATTTAAACATCTTGCCAATAGGAACGGTTATTGAAATTGAGTCCGTTGGGATTAGAACAATTACCGATTCTGGCTCCGCAATTCGTGGCAGACGTTTGGATTTATACATAGAAAGTCATAAAGAAGCATTAAACTTTGGCGTTAGGAATTTAAAGGTTAGAATTATCAAAATGGGGAAAGGGAAGATTTGATGAAGAAGAAATTGTATATTTTAATGGCTTACTCTGGAGCGGGAAAAACAGAGATTGCTAAACACCTAGAAACGAAAGGATATAATGTCCTTCAATCATATACAACTCGTCAACCACGCTATGAAAATGAGTATGGACATATGTTCTGCACTGCTGAAGAATATGAAGAATTTAAGAGTAAAGGCGAAATTGCGGCTTACTCGTTAATTGAAGGGAATCATTACTTTAGTACAAAAAATCAGCTTTATAACACGGATATATATGTTTGTGATCCTGATGGAATTGTTGACCTCAAGCAAAAAACTAAAGACATTGAGTTCATCACAATCTATATTAAAGTTGACAAGAGTACGAGAATTAAAAGAATGCAAAAACGTGGTGATAGTGTGGATAAAATTCTAAGTCGCATTACTCAAGATGGTATCAAGTTCAGAGATAAAAAGTTTGATTATAAAGTTGTTAATTATGATTTTGATAAAGCCGTAAAAATCATTGAATTCATAATCAAAACTGAGAACGAAGAAGTCTAAAATTGATCAAGGAGCGATAATTATGTCTGTTAATTTAGATATTTTCAAAGAACTTCTTATGGATTATGAAGACGATGTTTTGACGTACAGTGACATGATTGAGTTTAGAGATAAATTGAAAGATATTAAAGACGATGTTGAAAGAAAAATGGATCAATATGAAGCTGATTAATCACCTAACTAAAGAGGAAATTAAGGGAATTCCGTCAAGAAAGTTAATCAGTTCACCACTATTTTCTGAAATAAACAGACACGTCATTGTTCCAGATGGAAATGTTCCTAGATATTATTTAATTACCGGATATGTAATAGACACACCAAATTACTATGTATTGTATGAATTAACAAAGAAACAATACGATAAGAGACTTATGATACATGAAGTGTTAATTTGATCAAACTGTTATTTTATGAGAAAAGGAGAAGAAGTAATGGATAAGATATTTTTTCAGGATTGGGATTATACAAAGGGAGACCCTTTTAGTGGAGAATATGGCACAAGAATTTTTGTTAATGATAAATTGGTAAGTGAATATAGTGAAGTGAACAAAGGATTACTGATGAATGTACTAAAAGCACTAAATATAGAATTTGAGATTGTGAATTTGGAATATGATTGTCATGAACAGACTTAACACTATAAAATACATAGCAGAAACGCCAATTGAAAAAATCCTGAACGATATTAAACAGAATAAATGGGATGTAAACAACATCATTGCTGCATCACTGGATAGTCGAAAGGAATATGGCCTGAAGGTGCAGCAATTGGTGGATGAATTAAGAAAGACAAAATAAAAACTCCCCATGAAGGGGAGAAATTGAGTTTATGTGTTAGCCCAGAAGAATTCCCTGTGACCTTTGGCTTTCTTACGCTCTTCAATTTGCTTCCGAATTGCACATTCGGTTCGATTCAGTGATTGAGCAATCAATGGAGCAATTTTACCCATCTCTACAGGATCGGAAACCTTATCGCTTGCCCAATCCAATAATGCACGTTCGTGTGTTTTATAAAGAGTAGCCACGCACAACACCCTTTCTTCCCCAAGATTGGAAGAAGATTATACCATGTAAATTAATTTTTTTCAATAATTATATAATTCGTATTTGATTAAGAAAATAAAAATAAAAGGAGAATAATAATATGGCATTTTGTCTTAGAAATCTGTTTAAGAAGAAAGAAAAGTCTTTGGTTCAGCAAAACGATATTGTCGAAGTAACTAATAGCATTGAAGTTAAACCAATTGAAGTAGACGGCAAACGCTTTGTAGAGGTAATTGAAAAAAGTTCAGAAATTCAGCGCCTACAAAAGATTCAGCAACGCACTAAGAAGCGTAGAGCAAAGCAGAAACTTCAAAAACGAATTGATAAAATCCAATATCAATAGGAGATAGCCAATGATAGAATTTACCCAGGAATACATGGACAACTCAATTGATAAGTCCGATTTAATTTATGAACAAGTCGTAAACAAAGCCATTCAAAACGGCACAATCACATACGGATGGATCAATAGAGTATTCGGTCTTAATTGGTATGCCAGTATGCACATCATGCAGCGCATGGAAGATGAAGGATTGTGTAGTCCGTATGATGGCAATTTAAGAGTGGTGTATAAATGAAACAGAAGGAGACAGGCGAATAGTGGATATTTTTGAGTGTGTTCAAACACAAGTAGACAAAATCGTTAATGAAAAATATAAAGACAATGAAGAACCTCCAATCTTTACGGTTAGTCTTCTTTATGAAAAAGAGGAAACAGGCGGTAAAGACGTTGATCATAAAATTATTCTTACAATTCAGCATTGTGGATTAGCCTTTAGTAAGGTTATCTTTCCACAAACAAAACATAGATTTGGATATGAATCATTAGAAGAAGAAATGAAATATATGTACAACAAAACAATGTAGAGGTGGTTAAAATGGAAAACAAATTCATTGTCGTTGGTTTAAATGATTGGGAAGGCTTGTATCACAAGGGAAATCTAATTGAAGAAGGTCATGAGATTCGAAGAGAAGTTTTGGTTAGATTAATGAAACAACATGCAATCTTGGATGTTGACTTTGAGTATCTGAATCAAGAAGGAGAAGAAATTGTTCAAGATTCAGGATGCATGTTTGATACATATGAAGAAGTAAGCAAATATATCGAACCATAAAATAAGGATTTCACGCAGAAAAGGAGGTTACACCTCCTCATCCAATAGTTTTCCAAAGCGCGTTGATTCGATTTCAAAACCAAGTTTGGTCCATTTCTGAATGTATTTTTTGGTACATTCAGTACGAGCGTTTGTTTTCTTATTGATCATTTGATAAATGGTTTGTACCATATTTAACACCTCCTCATTAAGTTATTTTAATCATACATATTTGATTTGATTTCTACAAACTGCAACCAATGGTGAAACAAGGAGTTAATTGTATGATCAACATAGGAAGGTTATAGTAATTTTCGGTGCGTAAGGCAAATTAAGGCCAATTTTAAGGAATGGAGAAATTTGAAAATGAAAAATTATTTTAAGAACAACTGGTTTTTGTTTTTCTTAGCAATTCCATTTATAGTCTTCAGCATTCTATATCCCAATGTAACAGTTGAGATGAGTGGTGGTTTTGCTTGGGCATACTTCTGGATTTTAACCTGTGTAGGTGGTTCGTTGGTCTGGTGCGGTTTGTTTGGTGGTGAAATTTCTTATTCGTCTAAGGGGCTGGTTGGATGGATTAATGGCTGGAAAGGAAAAGAT
Source organism: Paenibacillus sophorae (assembly GCF_018966525.1). NCBI lineage: Bacteria > Bacillati > Bacillota > Bacilli > Caryophanales > Paenibacillaceae > Paenibacillus > Paenibacillus sophorae. The sequence goes on along the minus strand of NZ_CP076607.1, from coordinate 4,308,428 downwards.
AAAAATGAATAATCAGAATAAGATTGATCCCAAAGTAATTAAAACAGAGAGCATAGAAATTATCGGAGACATGCAGTTTTACATTGATTACGGATATAAACTTTACTATCCAGAATCAATTGAGATTAGTTGTTTTCACAAAGACAAAAAATACGTAGTTGTCACCACAAATGTACTATTGGGGAAAGATGATTACAAATATATAGTCGAATTCTCTGCTGAAGGGAAATTCGAAAGAGGTTATTCATATTTCTCCTATAAAGGAATTTCAGATGTGAGTGACCAAAATGAATTTAAAAGAATTTTGAAGAAGGAGATACAAAAAGTCAACAATCTGCATGGAGTAGCGGCAAAGTTATTAAGCAGATAAAATTGATATTTCATTTAGAAAGGAGATAGGCAATGTCTAAAAATAGAAGCGAAATTGAAAAGGAAGTTTTGGGAAGTCTAACTTATCAAGAGTATATTGAATTAAATGGAGGTCGAAATAACTTTATCCAAGCCGTAAAAGATAAATTGCTGGAGGAACAGATTTTAGCTACTACTGAAATCGTTAAGAAAACAGTCGATGGTTCTTTGCGTCTGAGTGAGTCTTTGCATCATATTGCCAAAATTTTGTCCCAGTAAAATGGATCATTTATCAGGAAAGAAGGTGTGTAGTTGGTGGATGAAATCGTGCTTGCGAATGGTAGTAAAATTCAGATTCAGCAATCTAACATGAATATAAGAGGAAAAGGCTATTATATTGGTGTCGATTTGAGTTCCAATCAGGCAATGAATCTCTGTAATGGAACTGGTCAAATTGGATATGCGGTTGATGTAGATGATTATTGTCCATGTCCTGGTTGTGAAGCATGTGAAAATGATGATTGGAAATTAGGAGAAGATGAACCGGAAGGATGGTGTTGGTATGGACGCAAATAATTCAATCTATTTTTATAATCAACTTACAAAGTTCTTTGGCAAGAAGGCACAGATGACTGGCACACATTTGATTGAAAATACTGCCGTAGCAACCATAACCGACAAAGATGGGCGTAAATGGGAAATTAAAATGCTTGTCGAAGAGTAAATAAAATCAGCATTTCACTTAAAAATAAATGGAGGAAACGCATGAAGAAATATATTTCTAAGATCGATGGTACGGAATTTTTGAGTGAAGACGAGTTGATAGAATATTTAAAAAATACATATGTTAAACAAGTTGATTCAGTAGAAGATGAAAATGGCTTAAGTATAGAAAACATTTATAAAAAATTTCGAAGCTCACTTCCTGAATATGTTGATATTAAAGTTAAAACAGATCTAGATGATGGTGGCTACCTAGTTTCACTAGATTCAGATATTTGCGATTTCTCTTTTCAGATTGGCGAAGGAGAGTGGAATTATTATTATCACCGTTTTAGTGATATTGAACAGGCAGTTAGGCACTACGGTGACTTCTTCCAATTTAGCGAGAGAATTATTAAAGAGGTCAACGAGAGATTTGGTATTGAGCTAAATGTTCATCAAATGTGGGAAGCTTCAGGTGAAGGGGAACATCTTATTAACTTCAGATTTAATCTTAATGAATACGAAGAACATGAAGAATATAAGTTTGGCGATATTGAAGGATTTGTTAAAAACTTTGAGCAATATGTCAATACCTCTATCATCGGTAAAATGGAGATCGTTCGAGAAGAATATAGTACAAAAATAACTATTGATGGTGTTGATATATCTGGATTTGCCAACAGAAGCAAAAAAGTAAAGTTAGAAATAGTCGAATAAAATGAAACTTTCATCATTAAACAGAAGGGATGATTAATACATATGGCAACAGCAGAAGAACGAGAAACAATAATTCGCTCCGACGATGACTGCAAAACGTGGTCTGTGTACACACTACAGCAAACAATCATTACAAAATTGCGTAAAGTAGGTGCAGAAGCCTATAAAGTTGATTCGGATGGAGGTCATTATTATAAAGATCTAAAGTTTAATCAAGTGTCCTTTAGAACAGGCAAAGAAAGAAATATGAGCGATGAGCAAAAACAGGCAGCAAGTGAGAGATTCAAGGAAATGCATAAGAATAAAAACAAGAAAGAGAGCGAATGAATGAAAATTAATAATACATATGAATGCGAAAAATGCAACGAGACATTCTCTAATGAATACCAATGCACCGAACATGAAAAAGAATGTGGGGTTTTACATACTCATATTTGTGACAAATGCGGCAAAGAAACAAAGTATTCACTAGACGATAATCATTCTGAATGGTATCTACAAAACGAAGTATGGGAGCTTTCTCCAAACCATTATCGTGCTGGCTATGGTAGTAAGATGGACGGAAGTGAGTTCGTAATCAATGTGTGTGATGATTGTCTGTTTGACTTCATTAAGTCATGCGTCCATGAGAAAAGATTGCTAGACAGTGGAAGCAATACGGGATATTATTCGTTGGATGAATATTATAACGAAACTGAGGATGACATTGAAGATGAAGATGAACAAAAAACTTGATAAATGGAGAATTTGATCAAGAATTTTGAGGGGAGAATAGAATGAAACGAATTAAACAATTGTTATTGAAGATGGGAATCTTTAAGAATGCATATAAAACACCAGAACAAATACATAATGAGAAGATTAATAAGATCAATAATGAGCTTCTATATGTCAAAGATGACCTAATTAAGTTGCTACCAGAAGGATTGCGAAAAGAATTCTTTGATAAGTCATACATCTCTGGTGGCTGCATTTACAGTCTTTATCATGGTAAGGAACCGAAGGATTATGATTTTTTTGTAGAGTCGGATTATTTGGGTGAACGACTTAGGGAGTATTTCTTGAACCAAACAACCTACAAAGGCGATTTACGAAGCGGTGGATTGTACAAAGACATCAATATGACTATTACTCAAAATGCAATCTCACTTGGGAGATACCAGATCATTACTCAATGGATTGGAAAGCCGGAAGAGGTGATCAATCAATTTGACTTCAAGCACAATATGACGTATTGGAAGAATGGAAAAGTTGTTTGCTTGAGCGATTGGAAATTCGTAAGAGGGAATAAGATCTATTACAACGAGGGCAGGGCCAGGGACATCGTAGGAACCATTGTAAGGCTCCCACGATTTGTTGAAAGAAGGAATGACAGTAAGTAATAAAGAGGTCAGTAAGATGCTCCTGAGACTCAATGACGTTGGGTTTAGTGAGCGTGAGATTGAAATACTGGAGAATAACCAGTTGGAGCATTTTGGGTCATAAAATCGTGATTTAATCAAAATATGAGGAGATAGATATTTGGAGAATTTAGCTATTAATAATAATGTGATTGTTCGTGGAAAAACAATTCCACATATATCGGGTGGTTTCGGGATAGACAAAAGAGCAATGCTTGCGAAGCATATCGCTGAAATGCACAAGAAAGAACTGAAGCACGTAAATGAAGCAATCAATAGTAACAGAAAAAGATTTATTGACGGTGTAGATGTTATTGATGTGAAAGGATTAGATTTCGCAGTCGATTTGGTCGACCGCGAGATTTTTACAATTAATTCGATTAATGCAGCAAAAAATATCTACCTATTATCTGAAAGAGGATATGCAAAGTTAATAAAGATATTTGATGACGAACATTCATGGTCTGTATATGATCAAATATTAGATGAGTATTTTGACATGAGGGAATCTGGTAATATTGTGCCAATAAAAATCCCTACAGAATTGGAAATTTTACAAGCAACTGTAAACTTCATGGTTGAACAGGATAAGAAGAATTTAGAGCAAGATAAAAAAATAGTTAAAATAGGCAATAAAGTTGAGCGTTTAGAAGAAGAATTTAACAAAGAACAGGTTAATGAAGGATTTGTATCCAATGATAATATCGCACGAAGATACAAGCTGTTCTCTACTAGCAATAAGCCCCACTTTATGTTTGTCGATGCGATTGCCAGAGAATTAAGAATTTACAATAACACTATTGGCTATAAGGATGAGTTCATCAACGTTAGACGAGAAAAGATATATACGGGGGAAGTAGGAGTTGCGGTTTATTATTCAGTTGTAGCCGTAGGCTTGATTGAGAGTTACTTGAACGAGAATTTTAGGTTAGTGGGAGATTTTTATAAACAAAAAGATCGAAAAGGGATTTATAAAAAATCAACATTTGTAATTGGAAATGTGAATTATAATTTTAATGAGACTACTTTCAATAAATACAAATCACATTAATGATGAAATATAACTTTCATAAGGAGATGAATAATGAAATTTATAAACAGAATTAAATGGTATTTTGAGGATAAGTTTTGGAATATACAACATTATTTTGAGGTAAAAAAGTGTAAGAAACTATATCCAGATTACGAAGATAATGAATTTAATGTTGGTTCTCTGAAGCATGTATGGGGTCTTCAATCATGGGACGATTTAACGGGTAAGAGTGCAAGTATCTACACAATGAATGATATTGACATTACATATGATAGAAAAAGTAAGCTCTACATGCTTGGAATTGAAACTCACTATATGTTTAAAAATCAAAATGGAGAATCTGCCTATCTCATGGATCTTTTGAATGCATTTACAACTTTCATGGATGAGAATGGATATTCAAAAGAATTTCAGTTCCCTATGTTTTGTGGAACGCCGTCAATTATGAATTCGGCAAATTCAATTGAAGAATTGTACACTAATTTTAAGATTTTTGTGCTTGGATATTGCGCGGTTTATGAGAGAGCAAACAAAATCTAAATTTCATCACCAAAAAGGAGGAGTTAGTATTTCTAAAAAGTTTGAAATTGAACTTACAATCAACGAATTACTTCAGCTAGATGGCAAAGTATCAGAGTCTGCCCAAAAAATCATTGATGAAGCAAAAAAAGAATCATCCTATGGGTTTGATGATCTACCCATTATCAATGAGATTATTAAGCAATCCGAAAAGAATGGTAAACTAACATGGACATATAAGAGCATCCGTTCATGTGGTTACTGTGACAAGAAACCCGATTATAAGCGTTATCCACGATCAGGACGGTATCATAGCAAAGGCGACAAGAATTTCGATAAACCAATTTACTACAGCGGAATCAAGTTCAACGAGGGTTTTATTACCATTTCCGGTCATGGTGATATGTGTCTTGAATGTTGCAGAGAAAAGAAGGTAAAAGAGAGAATAATTGATTATATTATTGATAATGATTTGAAAATTGAAATCATGAAGAATGATTACAAACTAGGAAAATATCTTAAAGATGACATTAGGATTTGTTATAGTTGCAATACTGAAATACAAGAATCTGAGATGACCAAGGAACCTACTATGATGGGTGATGGCTATTATCCTTCAGGATGCCCCAAATGCGGAGCAAAATCGAGTATGTTTGGAAATAACCATAAAGTCACTAATAAATTTGGATTTATCAACAATCCTCAATTTGAGGAAGAAGTAAGACTGATTAAAGAATACATAGACAATTATAATAAAGACAAAGAAAGAGATGAGCGAATTTATCTCTCACAGGGGAAGAATACAATCACTTCTTTTAGTGTCCTAGAGGAAAAATGGTCGAATGGGAACCATAAAATTATTCAGTTTGGAATAACAAGCAAAAATTACACTCTTGGATATGGAAAAGATGAGCGAACACAAGATATAAAAAATATACTTGATGACTTTAATTACAAAGAGAAAGAAAAATAATCCGATAAAACATAAGTTTCATCATAAAATTAATTAATAAATATACATAAAGGAGTAATAAAATAATGAAATTATACGAATTAATGGATAAATATACTTTACTCAATCAGTACATTGAGGATGCTTTAGATGGTGATCTCGATGATGACAATCTTCAGACATTGCTCGACAGTTTGGAGTCAATTGAGGATATGATTGAGGTAAAGGTAGAGAACACAACAAAGTTATTGAAAAATATTGAATCAGAAATTAAAATCTACAAAGACGAAGAAGAGCGGCTTGCAAAGAAACGCAAGACATTGCAATGCAGATATGACGGAATTAAAGCTTATGTGCAATCATTGCTTGAGGCAAACGGCATTGAAAAAGTTAATGCAGGCATCTTTAAGGTGAGATTACAAAAGAATCCTCCGTCAATTAATGTGCTGGATGAGAAAAAGATCCCAGAAGTTTATAAAATTCCGCAACCAGCAAAAGTAGATACTAAAACACTGCTTGCTGATGCTAAGGCCGGAAAAATTGTTGATGGCGTTGAACTTATAACGGACAAAAAACATCTTAGATTCAGTTAATAAAGTAAAAATAAGTATATACAATAGAATTACAAGGTGGTATAATGACTTTAGTGAAGTTATTTACCACCTATTTTATTTGGAGGATGATACATATGAAAGAGGTTAATTTTAAAGTTGAAGAAGACGTATATTGGGATAATAACGGAGAGCGTTTTAAGGCTTTTGATACGGGCGATATTGTAACCGGAATAGTCTTTTATCGAGAAAACGCAGTTGTAGATTATTTATGGGCAGAGAGCACCAACATTAAAGGTATTGAGGATGTAGTTCCATTGAGTTCGATTGATATTATTAAGTAAAAATAAATGAAGTAATTTAAAAAAAATAAGAAAAGGAATTGAGAGATGAAAGATAAAAAACTTGGACAAGATTTTAAAAATTTTATGAGAGAAGTAAGAGAAATACCGGGAGTTGCCGAATATCTAGATAAGCCATATCAGTTATCAGAATTCGCATACACAGAAGAACAAAAAGAGGCATTGATTGATTCTATGTTTTCAATAATCAAAGGTCACTTAATGAAATGTGATGTAAAAGATATAACAATTGACAAAACTGGTGTGGTGTCAGGATTTTGGAGGAAAGATGGAACACCATTAGCTACAAGCCCGACAGGAGAATATACATATAAGATTAACTTTAAGTACAGAAAAGAGTTTAGATGAATTTTTAGTCAAAAGAAAGGAAAATACAAATGTTTGATAAAACTCTGGAAGAAGTTCTAAGTATCGCGGATAAGTGTGGAATTGAATGTGAATTAAACTCAGATAAGCCAGGGTTCTATGCTGTTGAAGAAGATGGTAGTGAGAGAATGGTGTTATTACATGAATTGCTGTTTTTACCTAAGGAGGAGGATCAAGTGAAAAACACAAAGATTAAACAATATTAACTAATAGTCAACAATAATATTGTAGATTAGTAAAAGAGTTCATTCATTAAGAAAAGGAGAAGAGATAAATGAATGAAGATGTGAATAAAGGATTTGCAATTATTTGTGATAATTGTGGGAGTGAAGATATTTATTTCTCTTGTAATCCCGGAGAATATGAAAATGAAGTTTATATTGAATGTCGTAAATGTGGCAACACTCAAAAAGAATGGTGCTGAGAAAAAAGACGTTGAAAGGTCTATTTCATTCAAAATCCTTTGATGATGCATTGCTTTCAAATATTGTATAATTAGAACATAATCGACAAAGGAGGATTTCTAATGATAACACCTGGAACAATTGCATTTGACCATGCCCAGACAGCCTACGAGGTTTTAGAAATGATAGGAAGAGGAGGATTTGGGTTTGTGTACCGTTTAAGAAATACGGTCGATGATTCCATATCCGCACTAAAAACACTTCCTACAGGATTCCCTTCGGCCCACTCATATGATGCCTTTTTTAATGAATGTCAGGCAGCACTTAGAGTTAATCACACTAATGTTTTAAAATATTTTTATGTACACGATGGAGAGACCTACAAAGGACTTCCACCATATTTAATCATGGAGTTTGCCAATCAAGGTACATTATTAGATGCAGTTACAAGGCAAAAACAAAAAGGCGAGTTTTTTGATGTGGCAGAGTTAAAGGGTCTTTATTCACAATTAATAAACGGTATGAAAGCAATAAATGAGGATGAGCATTTAGTACATAGAGATATAAAACTAGAGAATATACTTATTAAAGATGGAATTTTAAAAATAGCTGATTTTGGCATTTCTAAAAACGCTAATGAAGGTACGCGACAACTTACATTTAAAGCAGATGGTTCAATAAAATATACTGCACCAGAAAGGTGGAGACAAGAGACAAATACCATACAGAATGATATTTACTCTATGGGAATTGTGTTCTATGAATTGGCTACATTGCAACATCCATATGATGTTGCAATCGATGATATGCATAGCTGGCAACAAGCGCATTTCTATCAAAATATCAAGCCAATAAAACAAATCAATGACTCCATCCCAAATGGAATGATTCAGATGATTACTACTATGTTGGAAAAAAATGTGGCCCGAAGATATAAGAACTGGAATGAAGTAGAGGCAACCATGCAAATTGATGATATACCTCCCACCTCTAACTCTAGTTTAATAGATAATTTGGTGAACATTAGAGTGAGTAAGGATGACTCGTTTAAAACACTCGAACTCGAAGCAGAAAGAAAGCGAAAAGAACATTTAGAATACATTAAAGAAATTAACTACCAATTCCAACAAGAAATATATTCTCCGCTTAGAGAATTTATTGATGAGTTTAATACGAAATACACAAAAGGACAAATTAATCTTGGAGATATAAGAAGCCTTGAACAAGACAGAATCAATATTGATATTAGATTTCCTTCTGGAGAAAGAGGAACACTAAAATTTGAAATTTTGTATGACAAGAATTTTGAAAAGATAGAGGAAGATCGTTTTTTTGAGACAAAGAGAAAAGTGGTACGGCGACCAAAACTAAAAGATCGACTTATCGTTGCTTGGGGCTATATAGAAGTTGTGAATGGTAGAGGATTTAATTTAATATTAGTAAGAGGTGAGGGTGAGCTTTATGGATCATGGTATATGATGAAGAACAAGTTGTCATCGTGGTATCAAAAGCCAGCTAATTTATTAGAGCCTTTCGCTGTTGAACTAAAAGATTTGGATAAGGTTTTAATTGAAATTAATGTTATGGGGGCTCGAATTGAAGGAGAAATAATTGAGAGCGAAAGTTTTTTGAGCCTTGTAAGTGAAACCATCATGCAACATATTTAAAGAGAATTTGTGCGTGTGTGGATTAGTTCTATACACGCACAAATTGAATTAATGAGTAAATATAAATATAAAACAAAAAGCACTCTTGTTAATGAAAGGCACGTTTTATCAAGAAGGGAGAAAGAAATGAAGAAGATCAATAAAGGTGATATGGTTTTCTGTTTAATATTTCTTGTGCTATCATCACTTTTTTCGTTTCTCTTTAGCATCGGCTTTGTAGATGGAATGATTAGTGTCACAGTAGCATTTTTTGCGAGCATCATACTATTTTCGTTCATGGCAATGTTTATGCAGCATAAATAAAGTAAAAATAAAACAAATGTGGGTGAATAGATGACATTCGTATTGATCGATGAACTACCAAAAGAAATTCAAGCAGAGTTAAGAAACAACAAAGATTTAAAATATGTAGACATTTGGTGGTTAAATTACACAAATGAAGAAGGAGAAGAGTATTCTGAAATTTATTTGAGTGATGAAAATACAGGAGAAACATTGCTTCAAGGGGGAACGTGGGGTTGGACAGATAATCTTGAAGATGCATTGGAGGAACTAAAAGGATGATCGCATACCGAGAAATGATTGAAGATGAACGCCGTTACATGTTCAAAAAGTATGGTCACTATTGTAATCATGCAAGATCACAAGGATATGAACCAGTTACATTTACTAAATTTAAAGAATCAAGAAAATATTTTGACGAAGGAATAAAAAAGTTAACTAATGTTCTACGTGGAGGAGGGCTGAAGTGAACCTAATTGAAATCCAAAAGTTTATGAAAATTGTACAGAACCATTCGCCAAATGTCTTCATTAATTCAAATTTTGAATTGATCGTTGAACCTAAAAATAATATCTACTTCCTTCTAGAAGACGTTGAGACAGACATCGATATTAAACGGAAAGTGTTGGCTTGGTTATCAAGACCCGCATGTAAGGGTGTAAGTGAGTATTGGCAAAAACGAATTAGAGCAATTATAAATGAATATTTGGGAACAGACTTTACTTTAGAAGATATGCACGAGATATATACATATTTGGGGAACGATTGTAACAGAAAGAAGACATTAAAATTTATTGAATCTGGATATGACTTAGCATTGTTGAAGAATAGGAAGGAGGATTGAATATGAACAGATATCTTCGGTACATATTGATATTTGTATTAGTGTTATCCTTAATAATGAATATAGTTTTATATAATAAATATAATAATAAAAAAGAAAGTTATACGCACCTAAAGATAATGTATAATGAATTATTCGATTCTATTATTTCTAAATGAAATGCGTGTTTCATGTGGTTAATCAAGTGAGTAAAATGAAGTAAATAAAAGAACGAGGGAGATTTTGAAATGGATGAGCAAATGATTAATAAAATAATATTAAGTGGAATCATTGATAAAGAAGAAGGCCACGGCATCATCATCAACGGAATAAATTTAGGGGAATACATAGCAAACAAATTAACAGATATTGAATTTCCAGATTATGATGGCGATTATCACCGAAAAGCTATTGGCGGCGATGGGATATTTAAACACTTTTCATCTCCTCTGGCTTTTGTTCAAATTTACTTGAACGAAAAAGAATTTACACCCGATGAGGCAATTAACTATCACATTTTAAGTTCAATGGGAGAAATAGATGTTCAGGTAGATTGGATTGGATATTCGGAATTGACGATTTCTTACTTTAGTACCGAAAACTTAATCATTGGCGGACATAATATTGAGAACATGTTGGCTCAGTACATTGGAAAGTATGTGCTTATTTCTGTAGAGATTAAGGAGATGATTTAATGTTCAGCAATGAGATTATCGTAAAAGGAAACTTTGTATCAGGAACAATCAAAAAGAATGATGGTAATAAGGATTCATCGAATCATCCATACATATTGCATAGTGGATTGAATTTTGGTGGTCGTGGAGGAACAACTTGGACTGCTGATAAGTTGAGGAAGATTTCTAAAGAGATATTGGATGTGGCAACTGAAATTGAAAAGCAGAATAGTCCTAATGAAATACAAGCCACAGTATATTTAGATGACATAGGAACTTGGAGGTTCAATTACAACAATGAAGCAAAGCCTCTTATTCGAAGCACCAGTAAGAGTCTAGAGGAAGTAATTCCATTGTTGATCAAAGAAGGTTGGAAATACAGATGGACTCACACAAATGGCGAAGAACATTATTTTTATAAGGAGACCAAATAATGAATCAAGATGAATTCGATAAGAAATGCAAAGAACCAGTTGATTTATCAATGGCCAGATCAGCACTAACCAGACTTATAAATAGAACAGCAGTAATTCGAATTCCCATGAATCCAAATGATGATGATGTATTAATTTATAGATTAATGAATGAAGTTAAGAAGCATAGAGAGAATGTAAAATCTACGAAGGGAGAAGTGTATGTGGTCCAGGGGAGAAGTGGAATTGTGTTTTCTGCAACTTCAAATTACGAGGAAGCTTTGAAGGTTATGAATAGTTTGAATGAGATCGAAAGCGACAGGGCTAGAATGGGACATTGGGAAAATAACAAACTTGTCTTGCAGGAATAATAAATAATTCTATAAGAAATACATATTTTACGAAGAAATGAGGAGTGTTTATGGATACAAAAATAATCAACAGTGAGATTAATAAGATAATCGGAAGCAATGATTTCAAAGAAATGATAGCAAGTGTTTCTCATAAGTTGTTTAGTCCAATTGATGGAAACCTATTTTCAGAGGATGACGACTTGAGACTCATTATGACAAGAATCCGAGATTCATTCGTCGCAGGACTTAACTATGAATCATGTAAGTGGATGCTAAAGATAAAAGCTGATTAAATGAACATTTTAAGAAAATATGAGAGGGGAAATTATTAATGCCTAGAGAAGTCTATAAATGTGAAAATTGCGATAAAGAATTTGATACACCATTTGATTGTGCTGATCACGAAGTAGAATGCCTGGATAAAGACGCAATTGTGAAAATTGAATTTGAAAAGACACTAACGAAATTAAAAGAAAAATATGGGCTTGTAATAATTACTAGAAAGGCGGAAGTTTGGGTCGATGATGATATTAGTGGTATCGTAGAGTTTGTAGATGTTAATCTTAGTGGTTTACTTCCCAATGGTATTACAGTGCGCTTTGAAGAAGAGTATTGGAAATTTGATGATTTTATATATTCGTCTTATCAACGTTTAGAAGAGGAAGCAATTTTACCATATTTAAATACTAAATATGAAGGTAAAGTTTGGGGAAATAATGGCTATGAGTGTGATTATATGATTGATGATTTAGAAATATCAGAAATTTGTCGCAGACTTCACGGCAAGAAGGTAAGAATTGAAGTAATAGAATAACCAGGGAGAGATAATATAAATGAAAATAATCAAATTGATTAAAGGTAAATATTATAATTTAACAGAAGGACTCTCTAATCTTATTAAATGGCTTCCAGTAATATGGAATGACCGCGACTTTGACCAAGCATATCTTTATCGGATTTTACATAAAAAGCTTTCATTCATGGAAAAATTTTTCCGAAGTGAACGTACATATTCGGCTAATGCACCTGAAGTAGCAGAAGAGATAATGGAGGCAAAAGAACTTCTGTATAACATAATAGATGGTTCTCGTGTTAAAAAAGTCGATTTTAAATTTGATGAGTTTATCAGTTTTAATAATGATAAACTGAATTTTAATACAGACAATGAAAACTATAAAATCTGGAGCGAAGGAATGGATAGAGCAGAACAGCAAGAAGCAGAAGATATGAAACGAGCTTTTGAAATTATTTCTGAAAAATCTCAAGGATGGTGGGACTGATTTTTAACCATATTGATACCTTTAATTTTGAAGATTTAGATGGAAAGACTCTAAAGATCGTTGTCAACAAACTTGAAGATGTAACTTTAGTATATGGATACGACGAACAAAATAAAGAGATATATGTAATTAGCGAATCAATTACCAGATAGAAAGAAGTGAACTACATAAAAGTCTCAGGAATTAATGTTGATTTAAAGAATAGAGAAAAATGGGTTGCTATAATTGGCTCACGTAATGCTTCAACCGAAGAATATAAAACAGCCTTTAATTTCTCATACAATTTGGCCTCTCAGGGATACAAGATTGTATCAGGACTAGCAAAAAATATCGATACAGCAGCACACAAAGGAGCAATTGAAGCAAGGGGGCAGACAATAGCTATTGTTAATACACCTATTGAGCAAGACATCTATCCTTGGCAAAACAAAGCCCTAGCAGAACAAATCAGACAATTTGGATGCATTATACATCCATTCGCCAGTAAGGCCATAGAAAGCAACGAGAAGGGATTAAGTCAGTTCTCTAGGCGCTTAATTGAACGAGATAGATTATTGGCAAGGCTATGTCCCAAAATTGTTACAGTAAAGAACGAAGGAGTCATTGACGGTGGAACAAGATATGGCATGACTTATGGAAAATTATACGGTCAAGATGTTTATCGATATGACAATCAATTAACACTACATAAAGATCCAGAAGTAAAAGAGGGCAAGATATGGTGGGATATGGAGTTAGATATTGAAGGATTGGTCGAAGAGTATTTTAATATTGAGGAGGATAATTAATGAACGTGTATTATCGATATGAGGTAGACAAAAGATTGTTAAAAGATGAATATTCGATTTTCGATACCACAGAAAGCAGATACTTGGCCGAAGGACTAAAAAAAGATGATGCAGAATTAATTGCTGAAGCATTAAACAGGCAATCAGAGAGTTGATAAAATTGGGCTTTTATAAAGGAGGAGATTTAGCAATGTCAGAAGACTATGAATCTAAAAATTACATTTTACTTTATGTCACTATCTATAATCTTTACGAAGAAGATAAGCATGAGTTTGAAGCTGCGTTCCTCACTATGGAGGAAATGTTAAAGTACCAGGACGAACATATTGAGAAAATTTCTAAGTCACCAGCTTATGACTCCGATTATCGTTGGCGCGAAAATGTCAGTGAAAAGGAAATTCAACAAATTTTAACCGTAGAACAATATTGTATGTTGCATCAGGGCTTAAACGATGCAATCAACGAATATGTTCGTAAAATTCATTATTAATGATATGAAAAACTCATAAAAACATTAAATTGTAAACAGAAAACCAGATAAAAGTATCGTTTTAAGAAAAATATAAGATATTGCTAATCAAACAATTACATATTCGATCCAAGTTAAAAAATTCCTCTTGCATAAAGAACGTGTGTTCGGTGTATAATACTGATACAAACACATGTTCTTAACAAGGGGTTTTTGTACATGTCGAAAAAACAAAGAACAGTAATGCTGATTGATATGCAAAGTTTTTATGCCAGTGTAGAGAAAGCAAAGCATCCAGAATACAAAAACAAACCTCTAGTAGTAGCAGGTGATCCAGCAAGGCGTTCAGGTATTATTCTGGCTGCATGTCCTTTGGCTAAACAGAAAGGTGTAAAAACGGCTGAAGCATTATGGGAAGCGTTGCAGAAGTGTCCTGATTTGATTGTAATAAGACCTCATATGCAGGAATACATCGATGTATCGATGCAAATTGTTGAAATCATTGAATCGTTCACTGATTTAGTTGAACCGTACAGTATAGATGAAATGTTCTGTGAGTTTACAGGATCAATGCACCTTTTTGCAAATAATCCAATACATCTAGCTAAACATATCCAGACCAAGATACTCAGTGAAACAGGAATATATGCTCGGGCAGGAATTGGAGAGAACAAAATAATCAGTAAGCTTTGCTGCGACATGATTGCAAAGAAAATTTCTGGTGGAATATTCGACTTGAAAAAAGAGGAGTTAGATAAACACATATGGCATAATCCTGTAAGGGAGATGTGGGGTATTGGTTCCAGAATGGAGAAACATCTTTGGAAGATGGGTATTTTAACAATTGGAGATCTTGCAAAAACTCCACTCAGCACACTTCGCAACAAATGGGGAGTTAATGGAGAAGTTATTTGGCGTACAGCTAATGGAATAGATAATTCACCTGTGTCCGTGGACACTCACAGAATGCAAAAGGATATAGGCAACGGAATGACCCTTCCCAGAGATTATAGAACAGGCAGCGAAATTGAAGTAGTCCTTTTAGACTTATGCTCTGAAGTATGCAGAAGAGCAAGAAAGAAAGGGTTAATGGGAAGCGTAATTACTGTAAGCATATCTGGTGCAGACTTTGATTACAAAACAGGCTTTAGCAGACAAATAAAAGTTGTTGATCCAACAAATATAACCTTGGATGTATATGAAACAGCAAAAAGACTGTTTTACGATTATTGGGACAGACAGCCTGTAAGAAGGGTTGGCGTTTCGTTATCGGATTTAGTTAAGGACGATATTTATCAATTAACTCTATTCGACAATAAAGAACGTCAACGTGCAATAGACAAGGTGATGGATAATATTAAAGATCGATTTGGTGAGGTATCCATTCTTAGAGCAAGTTCATTAACGGACGCCGGTCAGGCCGTTGACAGAGCGGAAAAAATTGGAGGGCATTATAAATGACTAAGAAACTTCAAGGAAATGGTATATGGGAATCAAGCAGAATGATGCTGCCTCAACATAAGGAAAGGGTCAATGAACATCGATTAGATTTGGGTGAGAAAACAAAACCGATTTTACATAATGATGAAAAAGAAATTATTGCCCAAAATATCCTAACATCTTTACATGAAGGAGAAAAAATTTCAATTGAGATATTTGGGATTTATGAAAATAGACGGATAAGTGGAACGGTCGTAGCTGTTAGTGAATTATCAAGTAAACTTCGGATCGAAATTGAAAATGGATATGAGTGGATTGACTTTGATGAAATTGTATCATCTCATTTGATTGGTTCAGGGAGCGACTATATGTGAAGAGTCGAATACAAATACCGAACGAAGAAGAATTAACGCTTATTAAGAAGTATCTTATATATCCGTATTTATTAGATGCATTCCAAGATAATATTCAGAAGACAAATAACTCACACTTAAGATTTGGTGAGCTATTTGTCTTACAATTGGAATCGTTGACGGATAAGATTAGTCAGGAACTATTCGAGATACGCAAAGAGCTGAGATACAGGGGTATAAAAGTGTTTGAACCAGTAAGGAATAAAAAAGAAATAACGGCCGATTATTTATGTCGGGGATATAAAGGTAGAATAACGATGCTTATGACTAGAGTGAAGGCTGAATTAGAAATTAAAATTGCTGAATTTATGAGCGTTGATATAGAGAAAATTAAAAGAGAATAGGACAGAATGAGTTTATAAAGTAAAAATAAATAACTTGAATATACTATTAATTTGGTGTATTATTAAGTTATAGCAAGGAAAGTGCTACGGTATTGAAGAATACATATTAATAAGGAGCGATGTATGATGGAGCCATATGAATTAGCAGAAGGTGAGCGTTACACGGACAATAAAAGTGTGCGAATGATTCAGTCAATTGACGTATCAAAAGATGTCATTAAATACATTGAAAACCCTAGAGGAGGACATGTCTTAGGTATATGCGGTATTGAGGATTTCTGTAATTGGGCAAAGAGCTGCTATACACTCGAAAACGAGTTATGGGAAATCAGTACGAAATAATACTTTCATAAGGAGTGGATGAAATGGCGAGCCATCTTTATGAGTTTAAAGATGCTTATGCATTATTTGTAGGGAATTATGGAGAAGGTTATTACTTATTCGATAAATCATCAAACACGTTTATCGACTACATAGAAAGAGACCCTTCATCAAATTGCTTTATTCAGAAGTCGGTCAATGCTGAAATTATCAAATGCTTCAATAAAATAAGATCGTTCTTCATTTATGACTCAGAACGAGACAAACTCAATATATATAAGCAGTTTTCCGAAAAGGGATACACCGAAGTTTTCAAAATATAAAAAATCGTTGGTATATTAATGAAACAATTCTTTTACTGAGAGAAGGAATGCTGAAGTGAAAAAGAAGATCTTCATTTGCATAATTGCATTGGTAACGGTATTGATCTTTTTTCAAGTGCCAAACAATCTCAGATATAAAATTGAAAAGAAATTTGGGGAACCAAATACATTTTTTTATAGCGTTGGATTGGGCATTATCAAGCAAGGAGAAGGAGGGGCATATGACGAGGAATTTGAATTGGATGACCAGAACAATATATCTATAGATACTAGCATGTACTCAGATAAAACAAGGGAATTTTACATATATGGCAAGTACGTGAATAGTTCCGATCCGTTGGTTATTGTAGTTAATGATAAAGTGATTTACAATAAAAAACCTCAAAACGATATGGCCAACTTTTACTCACATATATACATCAAAAGGCATTTTGTTGTTAACCTTACTAAGTCCATCTCACAAGGCAATAATAAAGTGATTTTATCTACGGGGAAAGTCACGAAGAATTATATTATCAATAGTAAATGAAATTAGCCTTTTATGAGAAAAACGAAAGGAGAAATAAATGGATAAAGTGATTATTGGGCCAGCAAGCTATAACCCATTTGGTGAAGTAGTTACATACTATTTATTTGAATGTCCTGATTATATAGAAGAAGAAGTATGGGGTAATGTTTTAAGTGAAAAAGAAAAGGAAGTAGTTAACCAGTTTCACTTTACTTGGGCTTGTAAATTACAAGAAGTTTGTCAAAATCATAGTGTGGAAATATTATCTGTATAGTCACATGCTAAAGGAGGAAAAGTGTATGTCACTTAAGCAATACATAAATGAAGTTTATGACAGAGAAGATATTTCAAGAAAAGAAAAAGATAACTTGGCACTTGATAGAGTATATCAGGAAAAACCTGATGTTTTTATCATATATGGCGATGACGCTGCTGTGTTTCAATGGTCAGTACAAGTTGAAGGAACAGAGTTTTGGGTAAATTCATTTTCGACGAGAGAGGAAGCAATTGAGTTCTGTGAAGAGGAAAGATTCAATGTAACTGGAATTCACGGAGATGGTAAACAATGAACAAAGAACATAATTATGATGAAGTTGAAATGGTATGTACTTTGAAAATGGATAGACAACTTACAGAAGATGAAAAAGAAATTCTGAGAATAGCTTATGGAGTGGGATTTGGATCTGGTATAGATGCAGCAATTCATAAATTTGAAGAGAATGGATGGGGCTAATCTATACCACAACCAATTTTTTCAAAGATCGGAGATTGCCTATGAGTCCAGAAACAACAACAGATCTTCTAAATAAACTATTGACAATAGCTTTCCCTGTATCTCTTGTGACTGCATTATTTGCCAATTTAATCAATAAGGTATCAAATGATAAAAATCAATCTCTAAAGTATATAACAGAAGAGAGAGCGAAGTGGAGAGAATTCGTTAAAATCAGCGCCTCAAAAATATATTCTGGTGAGTACAATGAAAAAGAAACTGAAAAATACACTATTACGCATTTGATCTTGAGTTTAAATCCTCTCCAATATACATCGGATAACAATCTCGATAATAGAATTAGAGAGTTGCTAGGGATGATAGAAAGAGGAAATAGAAAGCAAGAGGTTTTGGAAGAGTTTCGTTATTGTGTCGGAACTCTGCTAAAATATGACTGGGAAAGATCTAAAAATGAGGCTAAGCCTTGGATAAAACGCGAGTTAGATGATACATTGAAAAGGAGATTTTTACATAAATATTATCTGGAGAATGATGAGAGAAAAATAAAGAAATAAAATCCAGATAAAAACAATCTTTTATGAGGAGATGAGAATAATCAAATGAACACGATTGAAATGATTGGTTCGATGAATAATAGAATAATTGCGAAATCAAAAGATGGAAGGTTGGTCACAAAAGATAGCGCTGGAAACTTCATTTATTGTGATACAGAAGGTAGAATTAATATCTCTTTGGGATATGAAGGTTGGGTTTGCCTCACTGATACCTTCATGAATCAACAATGGGAACTTGTAAAAGTAGGCGAGGTTAAATGAATGTTGATGAATGGTTGTCATTTAGTTTTGAATCGTTTATTAACCTGGGATATTTAATTATTTCTAATGGTAGCGATGAACTGAGTTCTAGATTCGAAAAGCATCTCGAAGAGCTACACATTGGTTTCTATGTAGAACACGACTTTGATTATATTACCTTTCATAAAGAAATGTGAAATTCATTAAGAAATGAAAAAAGGAGTTTAGACTATGACTCATACCTATATTACAACAGTAAATGGATACCGAATTAATCACTGGAGTTTGGGAGAAAAATATTATATTGAACATAACGGCGAATGGTTGGTTGAAAATGCTTCGCTCGATAGTATTATCGAATTTGCAGAAAGCCAACCATCAGCAAAATTTGATGAGGCTGCATACGAACATTATTTAACGTTGTGTTCAATCAATAATATTGTACCACTAACATTCAAAGACGCAAAAGGTTTGGTTGATGGATTTATTCCAGGCGAATTTTCAAAGTTGAATAAAATATGATTTCATGAAATGGGGTACAAGGATGGACAGAGAACAATTATATGAGGAAATATTAAATTACATAGAACCACTCAAATGTTCTTATGACGAATATAGTTTCAAACAGTTTGTAGTAGACAAACAGGGAAACCAGTATCGTCTTGGAGGAGAATTTGGCAGTGGATTTAAATTGCATCGAAACAATTACGATGATCTACTGTGGTTTGCCCAATATCCTGAAGACACAACCTCTAAAAGCTTGAAGTGGATTAAAGAACATAATGACTTATTAAAAATGATTAATGAGGAGAGAAGCCGTGTCAAATAAAAAACTACGAATTGTACACTATCCGCAAATCGGAGCAAAACCATTTGAAGTAGAAGCAGGCAATTTACAAGAGGCTAGACTGCTCTATAACACGCTTGCAGATTATGACCTGTTCCACTATGAGAATCGAATCAAACCTGACTATGCCAATACTACAGTCGTTGAGGAATGGTCTGAGGAAGATAAGGAGTGGGTTGGCTGGTCAGATGATAAAACGGGAATTGATGATATCAATGAATACTTTGAATTTATAAAAGAAGAGGAGAGATAATTATGATGGTATTGCCTACATTAGATGATAAAGAAATTGATGCAATTAAATTGGGATTGCCAAGCTACAACATTTTAAAATTTGTGACTACTGGTGTTATCAGACATCCCAAAACAAGCGATCTAATTATTTTAAAATGGAGAATGCCTTGGCCTGAAACGGAGAAATTAACAGAGAATTATTTTGTTGAATTAAATGATCGAAGAACTTGGGATGCAGACTGGTCAGACCTGATCGGCAAGAATATTATCATTAGTCCAACGATTTTACATACAGATGCACGTAAGGTCTATAACAGAATGAAATAGAAAATAATAATCAAAATAACCGCATAGAATAAGGGTTTCTTGATACATAAATCATGATAAAAGTGGCATTTCATATAGAGATGAGTGAGCAGTATGAAACGAAAAGCACACGAATTAACCGAACATCCAAAGTATATTGTTGTCCATACCGAGGATCGGTATTTGACCAAGCAAGCTGCAAGAGTCATTTCTAAAAAATTGTTGAGAAAAATTGCTGCTGAAAAGTGCTTTGCCCACAAGGAGGGTCAGTGCAATGGTTGCTTTACTGATGCACAAGAGTTGGAGTATACATGTCTATTTGCCTGGAAGATGACGGTTGGAAGAGGACAAAAACTTTATTGAAGAAGGAGAATGATTTATGAGTTTAGCCGACGGTACTGCTTGGGAAAAAGAACATGGATGGAATACCAATGTTCCTAAAAAAGACTATGAAACAGTAGAGGAATTCATTGAATGGATAAATAAGTCTGATATCAATGTTGTTACAAAACTGCTAGAAAGATATGGATTTGACTTCGAATAAAACAAATACTTTATCATCAAATCATGGGGTAGAAGATGAAAAAGACATGGAAACTGATTAATCCTAAAGACGGAGAGTCGGCTTCAATAATATACAATCCTAATACTCAACTGTATTCTACACAGTTTTATCCTGGTAAGAATTACTTATCTGCAACAGGAATGAGCATCGCTTATCACGACAACTTTAGATCGTTAAGAGGAGCAAAAATTTCTATGACTAAGTACTTGGGTTTTAAAACTAAGTGGAAGGAGGAAAGTTGATAAATCATACATTTCATGAAGAAAGGATGAGATAGTGTGCTATATAAACACAAATATAATGAGGCAATTTATTTTTATTGTTATAAAACAAATGACGGGAAACATGCGCTTGGAGCAAATCGAGACTTTGCAGATTATATTATTACAGATGAAGAGTTATCGGAGTTATTCGTTAAGATCAAATAAAATTTTCTTTCATTAAAAATATTTAGGGAGTTGCATATAATGGTAAATTACAAAATATACTACGGTCTTGGCGGCGGTTTTGGTGGAGCAAAGTATGGTTCGACAGAAGACTTTGATTCACAAGACGAAGCAATGGATTATGCCTATGAACGTGCCGTAGAAGAGTATGAAAAATGCGCTGGCTTATATGGCTTGAGAACGTACAAAGAAGTAATAGAAGAACTTAAAAACCTAGACGAGGAATTGGATGAAGACGATGTTGAACAAGCATACAACCAAGAGATGGAAAGATGGCTATCGTATAAAGTAGAAAAAATTTAGTATTATTAAGGGAGGAAATTAAAAGTGAAGAAAATTATTATTACAAAAAGTGAATCTTGGAATTGGTACAATGTTAATGAAGAGTACTATATTAAAGACGCTCATAAATACAGAGATATTGGTGTCCAAGTAATTGTTGAGAAAAATGGTGAGTGTCCAGATGTGGTTTCTCATGGTCATTACGAATATATTTAATATTTATGAATCATAACCATGTTTGAATTAAAAACTTATGAAATTTTCCTTTCATTAAGAAATGGAAGTGAAGACAATGAGAAAAAAGGCGCACGAATTAGCAACTGACCCAAAATATATTATTGTTCATACAGAAGATAGATACTTAAGAGGGCCAACCGCAAGAGTATTGTCTAAGAAACAACTTAGAAAGATTGTATCTAAAGGTTGTGAATACTATAAGTCTGGAGAGTGTAAGGCTTGCTTTACAGATGCACAGGAACTAGAGGTTGGATGTCTCCATGCGTGGAAGTTAACAACTGGAAAGGGGCAGAAACTATATTAGAATGGAGATGATTGGTTGAAATCGTCAGAGTTTGAGGCTAGAAAAAGCAACTTGAGGAATTATTTTTTCTCTGATAAATTTCAAGAGAATGAATATGGTGAAAGAGTTTATTATAAAGGAAAAAGAAACTTAAAAGAACTTGGCTATATTCTCGATTTAGCGTTTGGTGATGTATATGAACCAATTAAAAGTGATTACATAAAGAATTATGAAGATAAGATAATTGGCGGCTATATTATAGCAAGAATGTTTGTTGATGCTGATTTCAATGGGTTTAATCAGGGTACTGCTGGAGCCGATGTGTTTGTAAAATACAATCTTACTGAAAATTCTTTTTACATGGATCAATCACAAACACTTGAATGGCTTGAGAGGTCGTGAAATTTTCTTCTGCGATGAAGACATGGAGTGAATATGAAGAAAACTATTGCAGAGCATATGTATGACATTTTAATTGAAAATGGTCGAAATTCAGTTTGGTATGGAGATTTGGATGAAATTCACGAATGTGCTAATCGTGCAGGAATGTATGATAAGCATGGAGATCATCATCCGTTAAAAATCAATAATCGTGTATTATCAGCGCTTGATAAAAGTGATTTGTTTACTAAGGGCTATATCAAACACATTGGAAGACCAGCACGGCATTATACTATAAAACATTTTGAAGCCATGAAGAAATGAGGAATTGGTCATTGGGATAGAAAGAGTAGTCCAGCAAAGAAAAGGAAAATTCGTTAGAGTAAATTATGAATGTATCTTAAAGCAGAATGGGAAAATCATTAATGATGGATACCGTGACTATATGAGTCTGAAGAAAGCGGCGGAAGGAATAAGTAAAACTACCAGATTAAATGTCTCTCAAAAAGATATAGTGCTGAACAGAGTTTTTATAAATGAATTTGAGTCTGTAATCATTAAAGAAGAAATCATATATATTGGATAAAATCTTTCTTTTACGTAGAAATGGAGGAACAAGAATGAATAAAACCTATGTGAAAATATTTGAGGAAATAGAGTATTATCAGATTTTATATGCTGGAGACGATCAACAAATTGCTAAAGGTATCACGATACATGATGTAAATCCAGAAGAGTATATAGGCAGTGAAGACTCATCTCATATACTGCAAATATGGGAAGGCGGAAAACTAAAAGAAGTAATACATACTGATAGTGATGGTAATGATATAGATGACGAAACAGACTGAGCGAAATCTTTCTCCAACAGGATTATTTTACCTCATGCTGTATTAAACAAGATAAGGTATTATGATGTTAAGAGGTAAAATAAACCAACATCGGGACTGGAGAGATTTCAATCATGAGCAATAAGACAACTAAGATTCAACTAACTACATATAATCAATTTGGTGAGTTTCATTTTTACGTCAGTAGGGAAGAAGTACAAACGTATCTAGACGATAGAATGATTAACATTGACATAGATGATTTTTTGGATGAATGTACATCCAATGATACTAGAAAATTATTCGATTGGATCAAGGAAAGCTCGAAACTTAAATCGCTGGAATAGTTGAATTGGAGGCAAGTAGATGTTTGAAGAGGATGAACGATTAGTAGGTGAACAGATAACAATCATAACTTATGATGGATCAGACCCAATCGAACGTGTTAAGGATTGGATTAAGGAGAATATGCCAATTTATGACCCAGAATCCAATGAACGATTAGAGATAACTATAAGAATTAAAGTGAGAAAATAAGATGAAAGTTTACTTTCACAGAGTATAGGAGAATCACAATATGAATTTTAACCAATGGGCAACAGAGAATGTTAATTTAATTGGTGTTTTCAATATTACCCTTACTATTCTGTTGACCGCACTTAACGTGTGGTTTGCTCGAAATTCACAAAAGTATAGCGCTGAATCGCTGAAGCATAATGAAAAAATTCGTCAAGAAAATAACACGCCCAATGTTATTGGTTACTTTGATTCTAACGATCTTCAATTTGTTTCATTTAAATTAACTAACAGAGGTGAGAATGCTGCGAAAAACATCAAAATCAATTTAACAACAAAGAATGGAGGCTGGCTTCCTAAAGATTTAAAAAATGCACATATGCTAAACGAAGGTGTCGCATTTTTAGCTCCAGGTCAAACCATAAACGCTTTGGCGGGTAGTTTTATAGAAGTTATGGATGAAGAAAGAAACTTTCCTTCTTTCGATATTCAAATCGATTATCAGGATATAGATTCAATTAGTTATTCTAGATCATATGTGCTGGATCTGAATATGTATAAAGGGAATTTTTCAATTAAAGAGAAAGGTTTGCACGATCTAAATAAGGACATAGATAAAATAGAACAGCATATTCGGAAAGCGGTTCGCATCTATGAAACACAAGACAGAAGAGAGAGGGAGCAAATAAAAAATAGAACAAGAAAAATCAGAAGTTAAAGTGATTTAAAGATCTTCATCAAAGCTTGATTTGATCAGAAAGTTGGTGATTGGTTGGATTGCGCACATAAACATATTGCCGCTTATTTTCCGGCAGGGAACGAATTAGAGAGTGGAGGAATTGAAAAAGATCTTGTGATTAAATGCCTGGATTGTCCCGAAGAGTTATTTAGAAGATCTGTTTATCGTAAGCAAGTATTTAATTTATTGCCAGACCGATTTGAGGTATGAAGTATGGCATACGCATATAGCGAAGGAGTGATTAAACTATGAAAGAAGAAATCAAACTCAATGATTGCCCCGAAAGTCTCCAGCAGTCTGTTAATTCGTATTTGAACAGCACCCCTAATGCGGAGCTTCTGGCTGCGCAGAAGTATGTGCAAACGCCGTACAAGGATAAGACTATCATTGACACAACTTACAAGGTGTTTACTCTTAACGGAAATTATTTTAAGGTATTTTGTCTCTCCACTTGCTCGAAAGAAGAATGGAATGACAGCTATGTATCAGTCAATGGAATGTTAGCTGGCGAAATTGATGAAATTGTTTCTTTAAGCCCTGTCTGGTTCCAAAATTAGTTGCACAGTACGAAGAAGTGGTGCAATACATGTTTCGTAGCTTGTTAATGCAAGAAAACCTTATAAACACTGGACTTTTTGATTACTAAAAGCGCATGAAAGCCCGATTTTATGAAGAAAGTAGAGGTTGAGTATGGGAGTTTGGGGCGAGATGTTATATCGAGTCAGCACAAAAACATTAAAGATGAGAGCACTTGAGTTAAAAGATGAGATTAAAGTGAAGCCAAAAAGGAAAGACAAAAGAGAATTAAGAGAAATTCTTGATGAGATTGAATATCAAGAAGGAAGATTGCAATATGCTAACAGACCATATAGTTTTCCATCGGCAAGGTTGCTACTACCAAACAAGAAGAAAGTGGATCATGATTTAAATTGTAGTTGTGGCTGCTGGATTCAAGTTTATAATTCAATAAAGTAAAAATAAATATATACATAAATAATAATTAATGATATTATAAAGGAGAAGATAAATGAACTTCCAATTTGAAAAGAATAAACTGTACAATTACTTGGGGCAACATTTAGTCAATGTATTTAAGGAATATAGGGTATTTATAGCTGGGGGATTAATTACTAGTCTATTCAATAATAAAGAAATTAAAGATGTTGATGTTTATTTTCGTAGCGAAAAACTGCTCAATGAATTTATTGAAGAAGTATATGAGGATGGGAATGACTGGATCAATGCTCTGACCACAAAAGCGCTCCTTGTAAGAATCGATGATAAAGAAGTACAAATGATTCATTTCAGATATTTTGAGAATGCGGAAGAGATATTTGACAGTTTTGATTATACGGTATGCATGGGTGCATTCGACTTTTTCTCAGAGGAGTTCGTTTTACACGAAGACTTCCTAAAACATAATTCACAACGGATTCTCAAGTTCAACAAAAACACTGCATACCCAGTCGTTTCTTTGCTTAGAGTACATAAATATAAAGAAAAAGGATACACAATTTCCAAGCCGGAATTTTTGCGGATTGCACTAAAGTGCATGGGCATGAAGATCGAGACAATTGAGCATTTAAAAGAGCATTTGGGTGGAATGTATGGAATCAACTACGATAAATTAATCAAACTGAAAGAAGGTGAAGAATTCTCTCTTGATTTAATCATTGATAAGATAGCTGATCTTTCAATAAATGATGATTATTTCAAGGAACCAGAAAAAGTTAAATTTAATGATGTTGAAGAGATTATCGAATACATAAGCAAGGAACCAACTAAAGTAGTAACAATTAATGACTATACATATAGAATAAAAAAAGATGGGACTCTAAAGCAAATTGATAACACGCCAAAGAATAAAGTTGGATACAACGGAGAGGAGTTTATCGCGAATCGGAAATTCTACAAGTTCGTTGAAAAAAGGGGAGATAAATATTTTAGTTTCTGGGACAAGGAATTTGAATACAAGATAGATCAGAAGGCCACTCCCAAGAGAGATGACTACCTGTATTTCAATGAGAAGTTAGAAATTTCAAGTTCCAGTTATTCAAATAGCAGAAATGCTGTGTTAATTGAAGCAACAATTCCATACACAGATTTTTACATTAAGAATTCAGATAAAGTTCTGGCAAAAAGTTGCATTGTGACAAGAGAAGTGCCTAAAGCGGAATATGAAAAGTGGGAGAATGAAGAATTAGAAGACTACAAATGTCCATTTGAGTTGGAATAAAAGTTCAGTTTCATGTTGAAGGGAGGATAAAGAGTGGAACATAACTGTGATGAAAATATTTGGTTTGATTATCAAAATAAGAAATGGTATTTAAGAGTAGAGGGAAATTCGTGGGATTATAGTAATGATAGTTTTGAATATACCGATATCGAACTGAATTACTGTCATGTTTGTGGTATTGATTTAAATAATAAAAATACATAGGAGATGATTAATTGTTTAATGAAGTTAAAAGATTTGATAGTTCAGAACAAAATGTATGGAAGTATGTTTTCACAACAGAAGAAGTTGTAACCGAAGCTGTTCTATACAAATATGAATCGTTCAAAAATCGAACCGTTATCTGTTGCTCGGTACAATCTGGATGTCCTGTAGGATGTAAATTTTGTGGCACAGGCAAGAAGTTTATTAGAAATTTAAAACCAGATGAAATCATTTATCAGGTTACACACATGATCGAAGACATGAAGATTGCTAACGATGTGTTGTCGTCTGATAAGTTTCAAATCATGTTCATGTCTATGGGTGAACCAATGCTTAATTGGGATAATGTAGAATCAGCAATTAAACTTCTAAATGTTCTTTATCCGAACGCACAACTTTTGATATCTACAGTTGGAATTAATAACGACAAAACATTTAGCAAGATGATTGAATTGTCCAAGCAAATTGATAAAGTAGGTTTGCAGTTTTCTATACATAAAGCATTCGAAGAAGAAAGAAATACGTTGATTCCATTTAAGAATAAGATGCCATTGCGAAAGATCCGTGACGCTGGAATCACTTGGAGCAAAGAAACTGGAAGAAAGGTTTACCTCAACTATTGTGTAGATGGAACCAATGTAACAGATGATCATTTAAACAGGCTTAAAGATTTGTTTAGCCCCATGTTCTTCAACTTAACTTTTAGTGTTGTCTGTAGTGCTGACGAAACCATGAAAGATGCCGGATACCGAAATCACAACGTAATTAAAGAGTTCATGAATAAGTTTTTGGAAGATGGATACAACGTTAGAATGTTTGATCCAGCAGGACAGGACGATATCGGAGGCGGCTGCGGAATGCTTTGGTATGTCCAAGAGTGGTTGAAGAATAAGAAAAATGTTTAAGTAAAACCCTCATTTTATCAAGAAATACTAACAAGAACGGAGACATCTAATGCAAATTTACCTTTCAGGTGGAATGTATGGAACATGGCAAGATAAGTTACCAAAAATTGAGGGGGTGACATATTTTGATCCAAGATCCGTAGAACAAACAGCCTCTTATCGTTTTGTACTTGAAGATATCGAACAAGTTAAAAAGTCGGATTTAGTGTTTTGTTACATGGAAAAAGATAATCCAAGTGGATTTGGCGCTACATGGGAATGTGCAACTGCATTTGAAAACAATATCCCAATTATTACAGTATGGGAAAAGAGCTATATCGATCCATTCTTTGCTTGCTGCTCATTATTTCTTTTTAATGATTTTGAAAAGGGATTAAGCAAATTGAAAAAGTTCGCACCAGTATTATTAAAAAACACTTAAAGAGAGGCGCGAATATGAATATCCATGTCATTGAAACCAGTCGAACAATGTGTGAAGGACAAATTCTCAATTTTTTCGATATACTTTCATTTCTTAAAAATGATTGTACGTTCAAGACTGAGAAAATAAAGGCCGAAACAGAGAATCTGATTCTGTTTGAGGGGATAGATAGTCTATTCGGCAAGAGTTTGATTTATGTAAATAGAACAACTAAGAAATTCTACATTAGTAAAAATAATAAGGTGGTGAGTATTTGAATATATCTGAACAGTATGGGTTACAGATTAACCCAACAAAAGAAGAGTACCTAGATGATAAAGGGAAATCTAAGCAAAGGTATAACCAAACAAGGGCAGATAAAGAAACAAGATATGCAAATTTCAACATACATAAGTCAATATCCTTAGATGAAAAAGAGAGATTATCAATTGATTTGATAAAAATGGCACTACAGAGAGCAAAGAAACCAGTTATTTCTTGCTCATTTGGTATAGATAGTGTTATTGATATTTATCTAACCAGAAAATCACTAATAGAACTGGGGAGAGATCCTTCGGACATCGATATTGTTTGGAATGATACCGCAAACGAATTTAGAGAGGTTCGCCAGTATCAAAAAATGCTAACAAATCTATGGAACCTCAGACTGACAATTACTAAACCCAAACGAACATTGAAACATATCATTGACCGCAACGGTGGCATTACAGATGATTATTTTACGGCTAGAAAAGGAGACCGAAGAAACGGAAGGCCACTGAGTGAGAGATGTTGTGGAACGCTTAAACACGAACCCATGAAAAGAGCAGTAAAGGAAAATAGTTGGGACTTGCTCATCGTTGGACTTAGAGCAGACGAGTCTAGTCAGCGACTTCAGGCCGGACTTAGAGATGGTGAATACTTCTATAGTGTGGCTGAATGGAAGTCATATGTATGTCGTCCAATCCTGTGGTGGAGAGAGAAGGACATTTGGGACTATGTAGAACAAGAGAATATACCATTTAACGATCTCTATAAAATGAACTTGATCCAGGAGTATCCTGAAAACACAGAAGAAACTGTTTTTGCTAATAAGTCATTAATAGAAGAATATGAACTTGATTATTACGATTTAGGCGACAGACAAACTCAAACAGTAAATAGAAAACAAGCAATGATGCTAGAAAAGTTAGGATTCAAAATATTTACTCCGCGAACAGGCTGTATGATGTGTCCAATACCTGTGAAATATGGGTATATGCAATGGATGAGAATAAACCATGAAAAAGTATATAATGCAATGGTTTACAATCTTGGTTACGGTAATGCTCTGATCAACATGATTCCAAAAGATGTGAGAGAAGAGATTGAATACATAATGGGAATAGAATTAACTGCTGAAAACGCACATACATATCTTAAAGAAATCTTGGAAGCAAAGCCATGTACATTTGATAAGTTTTAAATTTAAAATTAATCTTATGATGTTTAATACAACATGTAGTATATATTTATTAATGATTATCTATATGTAGTATATAAAACCTCATGAAAGAGGTATTTCATCAACCCATGAAACGAAGGAGGAATCATATTGAGTAAGGATAAAATTGTTGACTTTATTGAAGCTTTAGAGAATCTGTCCTATGAACATGGAATTTACATTGATTTAAAATACGAGTCTCAGATAAATCTAAAGGACGATAATGGAAAGATTGTTGCTACACAATTACATTTAATCGATAACCTTGGATATGATTGCTTCGAGGTTTAACATACATAACTTACCGCTAAACCAGTATATACACTTTTGATATACTATTAGTGGGTGATGAAAAATGTTTGTATCTCCAATGCTCCTAGAATACGCAGCGGACAATAAACCATTTAATGATGATAAATATATAACCGAACTAAAATGGGATGGAATCAGATTAGTTCCTAGGAATATTAATCGTCCAAGACTATATACGAGACATGAAAACGAGATAACTGCCAATTTTCCCGAACTTATTGAGAGTATGCCTATTCCTAGTGGAACAATTCTTGATTCTGAACTTGTTGTACCGAACGCTGAAGGAAAGGCTGATTTTGCTGCTACGATGGAAAGATTCCAATCAAGTAAAAGTAAGCATAAAGTTACAATTGTTGCTTTCGATATTATCAAGTATAAAAACAGAGATATGACATACTTGCCTTTAACTGAACGTAAAAAGTATCTTGAGGATTCATTTGTTGACAATGATTACTTTGTTAAATCAAGATATTTAACTGGTAAGGGGATAGAGTATTTCAATGCAGTTAAGCAACAAGGTTTAGAGGGAATCGTATTAAAACGTGCAGATTCAAAATATATAATCGGTAAGAAGAGTAAGTATTGGCAGAAGGTCATTGCTTATGAAATGGGCGAGTTTTATCTTGCTGGATTTAGAAAAGATAAATTTGGATGGTTGTTGTCTGACGGGAATGGAATAGTAGGAACTATGGAGTATGGGCCAAATTCAGAGGAAAGAAAAGCTGGATATTTAATGATGAAAAAATATAAGACCGAAGAAACAAAGGATTACGTGTACACTCAACCTTTGATGAGATGTCTCGTTAAGCATCGAGGATTTACTAAGAATGGTATGTTGAGATTACCTGTATTTGAACGCTTTTTAATTTAAAGGGGGTGATAAGTTGGCTGAACGTTTATTGAAGTGTCCTGTGTGTGAGCAGTATGGCAAGAAGGAGGATATGATTCGAGAGGAGGATAAGCGGTATTATCACAAGGAGTATTGTCATGATCGCTGGTTGAAGGATAGGGAAGCAACACGAATTGAGAATGAACAATGGGATGCATTGTATCAGTATATCATTAAATTGCATGATATTATTGTTCTTCCAAAAGGGAATATCACGCGACTTAAGGATCTAAGGGCTGGATATCTAATGAAGAATGGTCAGAAAGTTAGGCAATGGAGAACTGGCCCGGATTATGGGCTAATGCTGGAGGCATATCTCTTGGCAGACGACAGTATTAAATGGTGTATTGTAAACAAATTGGACGGCAGCAAAGACACTAAGGCTATTAATTATGGGATTAGTATTATGATTGATAAGTTGAATGAGGCATTTGCGAGAAGGAAAAGAAAAAAGGAACATGAGAAGCAGATTAGAAAAACAACGACTCAAGATAAAACAATAAAACAAGAGTTAAAAAGTAAAAATACATATATTAATAATGATGATATGGATATATCGAGTTTCCTATAGGGAGGATCAGACATAGAATACATAGAAGAGTTTGTAAAACCGTCCAAAATTCACGAGTCTTTGTTTGTTGGCTATCTATGGAGTGCGCCTTCTTTATACGAAAAATACCGTAATCATGAGATTACCAAGGACACTTTCACTGATGGCATCTGGTGGTTTTTCTATTACATAGGTAAAGAAATGTACGAGAATGGTATTAGAACATTTGATGATACTACAACATATTCTTTCTTAACATCGCGCCCAATTGAAACAGGGAGAAAATCATACTTTGATTATTATAATCAATACGGTGGATACAATTCAATTGAAGAAATTAAAGAAGAGTGCCAGAAGGATAAAGGAAATGACGAGTACCATTTTTCCGAAATCCAAAAATACGAAAGCTTACGTAAATTCCAAGTAGAAAGTTTGGTTGACGTAAATAATAGGGAATTAGTAACAAAGTTAACTAAGATGACTCTTAAGCAGATGCAGTCATTCTTCCAGTTTAAGACCAGCCAGATTTTTTCTCATATTAATTGCGGTGAGGTTGTTGAATATAACCTGATTGACGATCTTGATACTGCAATTGATAAGATGAATCAAGGCGAAGCAATGGGATTACCGCTACATGATTCTCCAAGGCTTAGTAAAAAGATAAAAGGCTGGCGAAGAGGAGAATTAATATATCTGATTCTTAGTTCTGGGATCGGCAAAAGTTCTATTTTTATGGAAAAGTTCATCCTGGCCTTGCTTGAGAATAATGAAAAAGGCATGGTGTATGCTAATGAAGAGAATGTGTGGAAGACAAGAAATCTTACCTTGGCAACGATTGCTTCTAAGATATTAAATAAGCCAATTAATAGGGAAAAGTTAATTGAGGGCAATTTTGACGAGAAGACGTTAGAAAGACTGAACGCAGCCAAAGAATGGTTGGAACAGAAGCCTCAAGATATCATCAAATTCTATGATCTCAAAAAGTATAGGGCAGAAGATGTCATTAGTCGAATTCAGATGATGCGCCCACTTGGATACGGATATGCCGGATTAGACACATTTAAAGCCAGTTCGTCATCAGAGATGGCTCGATGGGAAGCTTTCAGCAATGATGCTCAGGCCATATTTGATTGTATTAAACCAGAAGCAAACAATGTAGGAATGCTTGCTACGGTACAGTTGAAGATCGGTAAGGAATACAGATATTTAGATATGAGTGCTATCGGTAAATCATTAGAAATTGTTGAAGTGGCCTCTACTGTATTGATGGGAAGGTTGTTATTTGCAGATGAATACCCCGGAAAGAAAGAAGAATTGTTCTGTTACAACTGGGAAAAAAGTGATTTTGATGGCAAGTGGCATAAGAAAGAATATAAACTAGATCCAGAAAAGACATATCTAATAATCTTCATTTGCAAGAACCGCTCAGGTGATACATCAGAGCAGATTATCTATGAAGTCAACTATGGCATAAATTCCTTCAGAGAGGTTGCATATGCACAGATGGGCAAAAAATCTAATTCAATGTTTTAAGGAGGGCTTATTTGAGAGGAGTACTTATTGATAAAGATGAATTATATAAGCATTATGTTATAAATCAATTATCATCTTATCAGATTGCAGAGAAGTATGGATGTGCAGCTACAACCATAAGAAATAAATTATTAAGATATAATATAACACCAGAAACACAAGAGAAATTTAATCAATTATCAGATTTACAGAAGGATTTAGTTGTTGGAAGCATGTTGGGTGATGGACATTTACAAAAGAAAAATAATTTGACCCTATTAACCGTATCTCACTGTGAGGATCAAAAAGAATACGCGAACGCTAAATTACAAATTATAAGAAATCTGTGCAATCACGAAGACCTATATTTTCTTGATAGAAGTAGAGAAACCGACAGCAAGAACAGACAAGATCAATATTCGTTTACAACGAAATCAATGTCATGCTTAAATACATACTTTGATTTGAATATTATTGAGACACTAAATTTACTAAATGATAACTCCTTGACCATTTGGTTTTTAGATGACGGATATCATAATTATCCAAAGGGGAAGAATAGAAACTCATTTTACGAGTTATCGATCTCTCGTTTTTCTCTAGAAGAAGCTGAATATGCTCAGGAACAATTTTTAGAAAAATTTAAAGTTAGACCTAGATTAAAGCACGATCCAAAATGGAGAAAAGCAGACAAGACTTTGGTATTTAGTGTATATGACAGTTATCGCCTTTCTTATTTGATGAAAGAAAGTCAATTTGGAAAGTTAGCAAAAGAAACTATGGATTATAAGTTAATTCACACAGTTATTTTGAATAGAGTAGTAACTCCAGAGAAATTCACCGTACCTATTAAGGTGGGATAGGTTTGCAGAATGGAAATGATTTAAAAGAAATAAAAATAAGACTATTGGAAGACGAACGTATTGGTGAATTGCTTGAACTAATGGATTGTGAACATGTTCAAAAGAAAAATAATCGTTATGAAGCTCAACTTCCATTAAAATTCAATTCTCCAAACAAACGGTCTGTTCAGGTTTATTTGAATGAAAGTCTTTCTAGTCGGATTCGCTCATTTGGTGAATCAGATTTAGACATATACGGATTAGTATCATACATAGTGTTTGACCTGTATTCTGAAGATGAACGCAGTAAAAACCTTTATAAATCAAAGAAGTGGATATGTGAGAAGCTGGAGTATAAAGAATATCTTAATGGTTCATATACTCCATCACCTACAGCAAACCATTTAAAATGGCTTAAAGATGTAAAGAGACAACGTATAAAGAAACGGAATTTAACGGAAATAGAAAACGAAGTGTATGACGAAGAGATACTTGAGCAATATGTAATGCTACCACATCAAAAATACATAGACGAAGGCATTGAATATGCTATTCAGGTCGAATTCCAGATCGGCTACGATATAAAAAGTCAAAGAATTATCTTCCCTATACATAATCAGTATGGGGAGATAATCTCCATAAAAGGACGAACCATCTTTGAAGATTATGAGGAGAGAGATATTTATAAATTTCTTTATCTCTATAATTTTAATAAGATGGTTGAATTGTATAACTGGCATAGAGCTTTGTATTACATTTTAGAGCGGAAAGAGGTTATTATCTATGAAGGTGAAAAAACAACATGGCTGAGTTCTCAGTATGGTTTTCGAAACTGTGTAGCCATAAGTGGAGATGATTTGAGCGAATGGCAAGTTAATTTGATTCGGGGATTGGGGAATGAAATCGACATTGTTATTGCTTTAGACAAGGACAAGAGGATTGAAGATATAAAGAAACAGGCCGCTAAGTTTGGTAAGACGAGAAATGTCTATGCTTTATGGGATAAAAGCGGATTGTTCGAGGATAAGGATAGCCCATGTGATAAGGGGAAGGAAGTCTTCGAGAAATTATATAGTGAAAATAAATTTAAGATTCCATTGTAAATGAGGTGGTGAAGAATGTTTATATTTAAAAGAAAACCACTCAAGAAGTTAGATCAAATAATTTATGAGTACGATAAGGAAAAACGACCTTATTATCAGGTCATTTATACCCAAAGAAAAATTGCTTTATTAGACTTAAAATATTGGCTTAAAACTGGGAAAGATATTGATCAAATATAGGTTTTATCAAAATATGAAAAGGAATGATAATTTGAGTTTTGATAATTTTAAATCAAGCATAGACGAAGCCATTGAAGAGTTAACATCTCAAAGACGGTTTATTGAAGCTGCGACCAAAACACCCGTACTGTTGTTCACAACCGCAGATAAAGAATTAAAAGGTAGTAAATCATTAATATTTACTTCGGTTAAGAGAGAACTGCATAAGTTTCAAGAGTATCTCGCCGAATTAATGAACACTTATTTTCAGAAGCAATGTACCTATGATCTAACAGTAAAAGTTCGACAGCCAATGTCATTCCCATCGATTTTTGCTATTTATTGTGGTGATATTGAAATTGCCCAGTTTAATATCTACAAACAATGGTATGGAATTAGGGATAAGCCAAAATTAGAAGATGAAATTAATGCTGAAAATAAAAGACAAAGAGAAGATAAAGAAAAAGAACTAAAATTAGTCGAAGAGAAAATTGATAAATGGGAAGCGGTATTGAAACACCCATATAAATATGTGTATGATTTTTATTTCGTAAATCGGAAATTAAAGTGGAAGTCACTCTTTTTCTTTGTTCAAGATTTGTCTCGATTATCATTTAGCAAGGGTTTATTTGAAAAAATCGATAATAGAATATCAAAAGAAAGAGATAAATTAGTTGAAATTGAAAAAAGGTATGCAAGACATTCTTTTGATCCAAAAGAGTTTATACGCTTAAATAAAGAAAGAGAAACTTTAATCAAATATTGTGTTGATTTCTTCGAGTTGCACAAATACAAACTGCAAGAAGAACGACATAAATTATATTAATAATGAGGCATAAATCCTCCATTTGTTTATTCGTATAAATAAAGATTTCACACTGACTTTCCGGCTAAAATACCACCAATAAATAGTAAAAATAAATGTTGACAATCATTTATAAAGTAAATATAATTAGAATTGTAAACGAGAGGGGTTGTTCCTTTGACATCATTAATAGATAAGTCACAATTACAAGTCACAGAAGATGAGTCAGAAGCTCAGTACGTTGAAATTGTAGAAAAGCTGTTCCCTGTTGGAGATTTTACTGAAGGAAAAATATATGAGATAAGGAGGATGCACTATAAAACTTCCACAACAATGAATAACTTTATGAATGGAGAGCAGTATATCATAGACGATCTAGGGCAAGAGTGTTACGGATTTGATATGATGTGTAAGACACAAATGTATAAAGTGAAATAAATAAATAAAGTAAAAATAAATAGCAGTAAATCAGCTAATGGAAATGCAAATACATATGAAGTTATATAGCTGATTAGGAAATGATGGCTTTGTTGGTGAATTATTGACAAAGCCAAATACATAATTATGAGGAAGGTTGGACGTAAAATAAAAATTTGCAAAACATGTAAAGAGTTAAAAGATTATAATATGTTCTATTCACAAACCAAAAAATCTAAAAAGCGTGGAAAATATATTTATTATTATCCTGAATGTAAGGAGTGCAGTATCAGAAGGTCGTTAAAATGGCAGTCGGACAATCATGAGTACTACTTACAACAGAAACATATCTATAATACAAATCAAACTAAAGTCAGTGAATCATGGAGGAAGAGGGAAAGAGAACATTCTAAAGAACAGAGAATTAACGGGTATCAAAGTGAGTGGAGAAAAGTAAATCCTGAAAAACTGAAAGAATATAATCGACAGCGATACTCAAATAAGAAGCACGAAATAACATTCAGTGAATGGGATTCATGTAAAAAATATTTCAATTACATGTGTGCATACTGCGGAATTACTGAAGAAGAACATAGACTAACATTAAATCAACAATTACATAGAGAACATGTGGATTGTAATGGATCAAACGATCTGAGTAATTGTGTCCCTGCATGTCAAAGTTGTAATAGTAGTAAACATAAATTTGAACTAATTGAATGGTACGACGAAGATAATACAAATTTTAGAGAAGACCGTTTGTTGAAATTAATAAAATGGGTTACAGAAGATTATAAGAACTTTTTAGAAAAAGCTAACCAAATTTGAATTTTATAAACATAATTTGGGAGGATAAAATGAAATGAAATTTAAAAAGAAGCCAGTAGTAATTGAAGCTTTTCGAATGGGTATTGAATCAAGTCCCGAATGGTTCCAAGATAAGGTTAATGAGAATGAGATTGTTGTCTATTACGCACAGGGTGGCTCCAGTTACGATTCATTTAAACTCACAAAAGCACACTGCGAAATCAAAACGTTGGAAGGCGTTATGCGAGGCGATTACGGAGATTACATTATTAAAGGAGTCGCAGGAGAAGTTTATCCATGCAAACCAGATATTTTTGAATTTACATATGAGCGAGTGGAAGAGTGATCAAATAAGAGTTTAATTAAGAAAATGAAAATAAAAAGGAGGATAATTTATGGATAAAAAATATTTAGAGATTGATTTTTTGGTAGGTAGCACCATCGAAGGGGCGGTTCGTGAACTTTGGGATTTTAGAAATAATGGGGCTTTAGCTTGCGGCAAATTTAATGGTATCACGCTGTACTCAGACACAGTAACAATGGATGGCGCATATAAGGCGATTACCGGAAAAACCAAAACTGAATTCGATGAAGCACACCAAAAAGTGAGGGAGGATACCGAAAAGAGAGAAGCGGAATTTAAAGAAAGCATTCCTTCTCTTACAGAAGAATGGGAAGCAAAAGGCAGACAAGTGCTGGATCAAGATAAATGGGATTATTGGGACAAAATTGTTCCCATTAGACTTGGTGATTTATATCATGGTATGGAATTGGGATGCTGCTTAGATATTGTAAAAATTCTAAACGAAAACGGCAGTCTTGATGAAGCAAAGAGAGAAATTGATAGTCAAGGTCACTCAGGCATGTCGTTTGGTCTAGTGTGTGCTATGGTTAAAGAATTTTGCAATAGAGGAGTCGAATTTGTTGGTTATGTAAGATGATCGAATAAGTTATTGAGATAGTATAAACAATACATAAAAAATATAAAAAAGGAGTGTATGTCAAAATGAAAAAATCAATAAAAGTATTGTTGCTTGCTTTGCTAATGACTGTAATTATGACCGGATGTACACAGGCAGATAGGGTTAGCAATAATTTATCACAGGAAGCAGACAGCTTTAATATTACTCGCAAGCTAACGGCATTCAATCAAAGAACGGGAGAAGTTGTTTTTGTTGCAGTAGGCAACTTTTCATTGCAAAAAGAAGGCGATGGAGATTTGGCAATTGTAGGTGAAGATGACGGCGGATACTATAAACATTTTGTTTACCTGTCCTCCGAAATAGGTTACACGTGTGAACAGCTACGAGTGAAGCAAGTATCAAAATACAAGTTCACAATTAACTACAACCCAAAATATTTGTTCCCTGTTGATTTTGATTATATTGATTAGAACGTTGCACAACTGATAAAAGAATAGTTTTATGAGAAAAGGAATAGTGATGTAGATGAAAGCAAGAGTAAAGATGTTAAAGGATTATTATTATCCTCACGGAAAACATGAGGTCTGGTGGTCTGGTAACGAAAGAGTGATTGATGAAATTAAAGACCAAGTATGCATCGATTACTTGGAGATAGATGAATACATAGAAGTCATTGAATACCTGTAATGAAAATAATAAATATAGGGAGATGAATATAATTGAAGGAAAAAGAGATTTTTTCGAGCTGTTGTGCAATAGGCGGTGGAACCGAAGAGGTTCATGTTTTGAAATCAGAATGTCCAATCCAAAGAGAATATGGAAGCAGAGAAGTAGAAACTATGTTTGGCAAAAATAAAGGCGAAAAAAGAGAAGAATGCACCTGTATTTATAAAAGTGCGTTTGGTGGAGGAATTTTTCCTTGTAATCATTACAAA
Source organism: Paenibacillus sophorae (assembly GCF_018966525.1). Lineage (NCBI taxonomy): Bacteria > Bacillati > Bacillota > Bacilli > Caryophanales > Paenibacillaceae > Paenibacillus > Paenibacillus sophorae. The sequence continues at coordinate 4,269,298 of NZ_CP076607.1, read as the reverse complement.
GGACTTAAAAAAGTTCAGAGAAATAAAAAAACTGAATGGAAAGTATTCTGTGATGCAATTTCTGAATAGTAGAAAAAATACATAAACAAAAGGAGACCTATTAAATGACCGTCATAGAAAAAGCCTCATTGGTTTTTATTAAAATTGATGATGGCATCTATTATATTCATAAAGATAGAAAAGGAAAATATTCTGGACGTTGCTATGCTGGAACACAAGATGTTCTTGCTGAACTAGAGATTGAAGATGTGGTAATCGTAAAAGGGGAATTACATGGCAGGATGATTCATTGCAATTTTAAATGGTCATAAAACAAAGGAGATAAGTAATGAACATGGATAAACCATATTCAGATGAAGATTACGAACACGCAAAGCAGCAAGGATTAGACTTAGACAACTGGGATCATTACAAGCGCTATTGCAAGATGGAAGAGTATGCGGATGAAGAACAAGAGTATTGGACTTAATAAAAACATACTTTCATGAAAAAAACAATATAGAGGAGATAAAAGATGAGAACAAATATTCTTAGCGCGAAATACCACGGATGGAAAATCGATGTTAAAAGGAGTTTTAAAAAGAACGACGAGGTATTGTTGAAGGTATTAATCAAAAATCCCGAAGGAGAATTAATTAATGAGCACACAGTAGAGAATATTTTGAAAAGCAATAGAGAGGTTATGGACGAAGTGAAGAAATGGACATATGAAAATCATATAAAAAACAGTCTGAGATAGATGTGCACGCTGAACAAAATAAGATTAAATGGAAAGGAGACAATATAATTCAATACATAGGAAAATATCCTGACAAGGTTTTAGATCCCCCAAAAAGAGATGCTTATGACTTTTTATTGGAAAATATAAAAAGAAGAGAGTCTGGAATTACTGTGAGTTATAATTTAGACGATCTTGCTGCTAATCCTGAAATTCCAGAAGTAGTTGAATTATTTAGGAATATGGAAGATCATAATAGGAATTTATATAATCTAGAGCATAAAAGTAAATACTATGCTTTTATTAAAGCAAAAGAGAAAGAATTTTTAATCATTTGCTTATAAAACTTATCTTTCATCAAATCAAGGAGGTGAGAATTATGACATTTACTGATATTCTCAAGGAATTTGGAGTCGAGACAGACGGAAAAGATTTGGATGCAATCTACAATAAAATTTCTTTGTTGTGGGCCAAGTTAAATAAATCTGAACGCATCGAGATTATTACCAATTTGCTTGAAAACTAAATCCTATTTTGGAGAGTGATTCTTATGAAACGTAAAGCGAATATTCGAATCATTAACAAGAACACAGGAAGAGAGAACAAGTTACTTACATATAAGTTCATGAAGGCAATGGATAGCTATGATAATATTGCATTGCCTGAAAACTTCAAAATAAGCATTGGTTAATATGTATAGAAAGGGTGAGCCTACACTATCGCGTGGAAAAAGAAAATACCCAAAATTCCGTATGATGAACACGATAACCTGTATTCTAAGTTGGCTAAAATTAATGGAATTGAAGATATTGATGCGTTTCTGAATCCATTGAGTAATGTTGTACATAGTCCATATTTGCTGAAAAATATCGACTTACTAGCACAAAGAATTATTAAAGCAATCAGAAATGGTGAAAAGATTTTTATCTTTGGAGATTGTGATTGGGATGGATTAGCAGCAGGAACGATGATGTATAAATGCATCTCGAAATATAACGACAAGGTTACATTAGAGTTTGTGGAGAGAAGCGCTGGACACGGTACTGAATACATTATTGACCAAGTACCCGAAGATATCGATTTGTATATTGCCGTTGATAGTAGTAGTAATGATGTTGAAGAGATGAAACTTCTGAGCGAAAAGGGAATTGATTGTTTAATTATTGACCACCATGAAATCACTCATGCAAATCCATATGCAACCATTGTTAACCCACAACAATCAGATTGCAAATATCCAAACAAGAATGCTTCAGGTGGTCTGCTTGTTTGGAAGGTATGTTCTGTATTAGATGACATTATGAATACATATTACTCGATTAAATACGTAGACATGGCTGGATTTTCAGTAGCTGCTGATATGATGTCGATGACTGAACCTGAAAATAGATTCTTCTTTAAAAATTCATTAAAGAATGTGCAACACGAGGGATTCAAGCAACTGTTTACTGCATTGGGCAAAGACATTAACAACCTTTACGCGAATGACTTTGTTTATGGACTATCACCAGCAGTAACAGCGGCAACAAGGGACGATAAAATTATTCTCGCTAAAGACTTTATGATGTGCGATGAGAACGGTCCAAATCTAAAAGGTATTGTAAAACAACTTGTTGAAGTCAATGAAAAGCGAAAAAATGTTCAAAGAGAAGCCTTACAACGATTAAAACCAACGGTTGATACTCGCAATAAATGTGTTATTTGTTATGATCCTACCATTGGTAAGGGGTACAATGGATTAGTTGCGCAAGATTTATCGAAGCACTTTAACAGACCAGCGATTGTATTGGGAAATGGTAAGAGTGACGATATCTATGCGGGTAGTTTTAGAGGTTATGATGAGTTCCCCATGATGTCGCTGTTGAGCACATGTAAGAATGCTTTGTATGCAGCAGGACACGAAGGGGCAGGAGGCACAGCTACAAATAAAAATAACTTAGGCAATCTTCAAGAGGAATTGAATCAAATACTTGCCAATACATCATTTGATGACACACAGTATTATGATCTTGAGTTTAATATAAACGAACTCAATGAAAAATTAATTCTCCACATTTGTAACTTCTATAGAGTGAGTGGTAGAAACTTTAAGGATGGAAAATTTCTTATAAAAGGAATCTTTGTTGATGACAGAATTTTAAGAGGAAAAAACAAAGACACTCTAGAAGTAAAAATTAATGAAAATCTTAAACTAATGAAGTTCAAGATTGATGAAGAATATTATAACAACTTTCCAGTATTTTCTGAAATTGAAGTGCTGGGTAACCTCAACATGAATTATTGGAAATTCTATAAACCACGCTTCCGAATTGAAAAGACAATGCAGGTACTGATCGACGATTACAGAATTATCAATTAAATAAAAATACATATATTTAAAAGGAGAAATAATACATATGACAACATTTTACGGGATTGCAACAACTGAAACAGGAAAGAATATTGTAATTGATAATCTTCCAACTGATCGACTTGGAGCAGAAAGTGAATCAAAGCGCATTGCAGCAAAACAAGGACTTGCATTCCAATATGTTCTTCCAGCAAAAACACACGAAAAGAAGGGTTCTACGCTCACTAAATACGCACGAGCAAGAAAGCAGAATAAACGGTAATAACTATGAAGATAAAATTCACTCAACATGCAAGAGAAAGAATCAAGAAGAGCGGAGTTAGAATGGGATACCTTATCAAAGAGGTATCCTGTATCAAAAACATTGAAGGTAAAATTAGATGGATGACAGAAAAAGGTGTACTTGTTCTTCTTAAAGTGTCTGAAAACTTGATTATCGTTAAGACATTTATTTCTAAACAGAGATATAGAGGGAAAGGACATAAATATTATCAAGGCTGCGAGGTTTATTAAGTAAAACATCATATTTTGCAAAGGCTATGTCTAAAAACCGCATGAATAAAGGGTTTTTTGACGGTAAATTCCTCATGAAAGAACTGTTTTATAAAGATAAAATAATAGGAGGTTTATAATGAAATTCCGAAAAAAGCCAGTAGTGATCGAAGCTATGCAGTTCAAGGTGATTAAAGAAATTCCATGTAAATACGGCATTCACAAAGAGTACAACGACTTTGAGATTATTGATTTTGTATCTGCACATAATCAATTTGTTCGAGTTGGTACTGAGCCAAATGGCGAACCAGAAGGATTAACATTTATTGAGATTCCTACTCTCGAAGGAACTATGAGAGCAGATGTAGGCGATTGGATTATAAAAGGCGTAGGCAACGAATTCTATCCATGTAAACCAGACATATTCGAGCAGACATATGAACCAGTAGAAGAATAGATAAAATACAAGTTTGATTAAAAAGGAGAAGATAAAAAAATGAACCTAGTTATTTATGTCAACGAAGAATTCGAGGACGAAAAGGCTTTGTTTGATTTAGATGAAGGGAAAGTGTTATTGCAAGGAGACCAATATCATAATGGTATCGGAAGCCGCATTGCAGGATATTTGGAAGCATTAGATGATTTCGGAATCTATTCAGACGGTGCCGATAGAGAGTGGATTGACAAAGATCATGAACATTTTAAACTTGTTGGATTTTACTCGGAATAAAAGGAGGGGATTGATATTTACGATACAGTAGAATGTCCGTATTGCGAATATGAAAATGATATGACAGATGCCCTATGTGACGGTTTATCAAGTGATAATAAATTGGACTGGACATGTCAAGAGTGCGAAAAAGAATTCGAAATAACTGTAGAATTTGAACCCACATATAGCGCAGAGAAAATTATTTATCATCAGTGTGATGAATGTAAGACAAAAACAAGAGATATTTACAAAGAGGGTAGAGTATTCCCTTTTCCAAAAGCACTTACAAGTAAATCACTATGTCGAAAGTGTTGGTCTGGAGCATATTTCAAAGAATTAGAGAATGAGTCAATCAAAAAACGTTGATTTTAAAGGCTTTTTTAGACCATATTTCTTCATGAAATAGTGGTTTTATCATAACAGAATGAAGGAGGTAAAACGGTGAGTAGTAATTACTTTAATTATAATAATCCTGAACCGTGTCCGTATTGTGCAGCGCCTTGTCATGCAGACTTCGTAGATGTCGGTGTTGGCATGGTTCAATGTGGCCCATACCATTGCACAAAGTGTGGGGCAAGTGAAATTGGCCCTGAACTTCAATACGAAGATAAAAAAGATGAAAACGGATTTTATGCCGGGCCAGGAGAAATCAAGAATAGAGAAATGTTTAGCGACATAGAAATTGAGACTAATTGGTATGAACCAAAAAGTGGGAAGATTTCACCTTATGCCAATACAATCAATGGGGTTCTTGTTGACCATAAAACTGCAAAGGCTGCTTACGATGTTGGATTGTTAGATGAAAAGAATATTTAAATAATACAAAAGTGGGAGAGTGAGATATGCCAAATTATCTAAATAATTCTAATGAAAAAAGCGTTTTTCTCTATGTAAGAGGCGATGATTATTCAGCACTGTCGTTTGATAAAAGGTTTAATGCTCAAGAAGTATATGAAGACATGATTAGTAAAGGCGAAACATCAAGAACGATTGATGATGATTATGATTATATGGACATTGATATCGTAGAGTTTGACAAGGTGGATCATAAATTCTTGGATTGGATTAAGAGCAATCTTTGCGACTATGATCAACTTAAAGACAGAGACATTTTTGAAGTTAAACCAGTAAAAAGCTCATAAACTAATGCTTTTATCCCAATAGAAAGGAGAATGTTTATGATCATAGTTTGCATTGTCGTTGGATATCTATTATCAGTTGCAATTGGTTGTGTCGGCATTCGAAAGTCAATCATGGATGACGTTCTTGAAGCTGGTGGAGAATTAATCTTTGCAATGATAATTCCACCCATAAATCTTATACTTGGAATTATGGGAATACTAAACTATATCGATTTTGATAGATTTTTTAGAATTAATGAATAAATACAGGAGGAATAAAAAATGTTTAACAGAAGTTTAACAGATATCAATAATCGTCTCGATGAGCTACGCAAACAAAGACATAAGATTAACGATGAGATTATTAGACTAGAAGCAGAGAAAAATCTGAAGTTGAGTGATGAGTATAAGAATAAATACATATTGGACAAAGATAAAAATTGGAATTTAAGAGTTACATATTAAAATAAAAAGGAGATTTAAATGAACAAAAATAACAATATTGATTGGTTTTCAAAAGCAATTGGAAACATTGTTAAGATGGGTATCTTACTCTTTCTAGCACCAGTTATGACATATTCATTTGGCTGGTTAGGAGGAAGATTTCTTGAGTGGGTCTATGGTGGATACATAGCTAATGGTTTTAATTTATTGTTTAATGTGGACTATTTTAAATCATCGCAATTACCGATTATCTGTGGAACACTTGCTGTTATTGGCGGATATCTGAAATATTCTCCAAACACAAACTCTGAAATTAAAGGAGAGAATAAATAATAATGAAGAGCATAGCTGCATTTTTTATTTGTATTGTTGGTGCAATTCTTGGAGTCTACATTGGACTTTGGGAAATGTTCATTGGTGGAATTGTTGGATTGATTGAAGTATTAAAATCATCAGATATTGACGCTTATGATTTGGCTATTAATATTTGCAAAATCATTTTTGCTGGCCCTGTTGGTTGGATCGTATTCTATGTAGGAGTTATCTTTGCAACACTTATTAGTGGAAGTGGTAAATATAAAAGGTTTATACGAAAATAACTTAACGAAAGATATATTTGATTAAGAAAAAGGAGAGTAAAGAATGACTGAATACGAAAATTTAATTACTCAACTTGGCGATTTTATTTATCAAAGACAAGAACTACAAGATCGTCAACGTGTCATTGGTGCAGATATTTGTTACATAGAAGATAAAATTGCAGATATTAATAAAGAACTAGATAAGCTAGAGGAAAATGGTGTTTATGAGTAAGTTTATGTAAATGTGAGATTTCATAGAGAAAAGGAGAAATTGAATGAAAATTATTGGAATGAAAATCGAAAAATATATAGGGCAGACAGTAAGTGGACATAACTGCGATTTTGAATATACGGATGTTGAATTAGAGCGTCACATTATTTTTGGAATACTTAGTGACAACAGAAAAGTGAAAATTAAGCTTTGGGAGGAAGAGGGAGAATGTGGATCTGGATGGTGCGCGGCTTCTTGGGGACGCATTGAAATAGAAGAGGTAGAAAGGTTTGATGGATACACATTCAAACTAAAAGCACCAATCACTGTTCCAGACTTGTTACCTGAAAAAGATTACGACGATGTAGAAAATGATGTATTCAGTGTCTACTATGATGGCGGAGACGGATATTATCCGAACGGAGGCTATAGCGTGGATATGGACTTATTCATTCAAACAATAAGACATAAAGATAAGAGACCTGTTTGGGTGTTTAAGGGTTCCTCAAACAGAGGGAAAAGTTATATTGCGGCTCACATAAATGGGCTAGAAGTATATGAAACCGATAGTCAAGAAACACTACCAGATAGCATTACTTCAGATGTAATTGTACTTGGAAATAAAAATACATATACGATTGATGAATTAGAACCTAAAATCTTTGGAAATTACGAGTTACACATAGTAGACTTTGGATAAAAGGCGTATTTTACAGAGAAAGGAGAGAAGTTGTTTGAAAGAAGAAGAAGATAGATACATATATAAGTACGACAACTTATTAGATATAGGGTACAAACAAATTTATCTTACAAAGAATCAACATAACTCAATTATTAAAAGAAGAAAGAAAAATTGGAAGAATCGATACGAATACTACCTAAATGATGACAGAGTTATCATGCAAGAATTTAGTAGCAAAAGACTAATTACTCTAAACATTTTACTGTATCCTGTTTTAGTGTTAATGGCTGGTCTGAGTAACTTTAAAGAGTTAAATCGAGACTTGAAAAGGTTATTCAATGAAAAGAAATGCGGTTCATTTTCAGAGGATTGGATTTCTAAAAATACTGAGCAATATAAAGAAATTATTGTCTTAATTGGGGAGGGCAATTAATTGTTGCATAAAGATTACAAGGATAAAGTAGTAATTGATGAAGAAGTATGGATATGTGATTATCGTTTTAATGACATTGATAACAAGCCGATTCGCCATGTCAAGCCCAAAAAGGTTGTAGTCTGGAGCAATAAGGATCTCCCTAAAAATAAAAAAGTCTTTTATTCTGAGTTCCACTTCAGAGAAATTAAAGAAAATGGTAAACCATCTAGCACAGTTATCGGGCCATATGATAACACAGGATATCGTGCTTATACCGGAGTGTCACTCAACATCTTCTATTCGGAGGAAGAGTGTCGTAAGCATTATAAGAAGCAATGCAAAGAGAATTTGAAAAAGTTTGAAAAAGCAAAAATAAGTAGAATCGAATATTACAATAAGAAGCTCGAAGAGATTAATAATGAAATTAAGGAGAATTGCTAATGCTCTGGATTATTGGTATAGAAAAACACCCAGATAAGACAGTCATTCAACGGATTAACTTAACTACAGGTGAATATCTAATGCCAAAAACTATTAAAGGCTGGTTAGATGAAGCACTTAATGTAATTCCGATTGAAGTTGAACGTCACAGACCACAACAAATCATATTTGATATCTATGGCGATGGAAAAATTCTCAAGGCTGCTCTACTCAAAGTTTTGGAGAGAGAAAAAATTATTATCGATGAATTTGGAGTACTTAACTGGGGTGATACTTCTGAAGAAAGGCGTTTTGCGAAAGTAGAAGTAAATCAAGAATTAAGAGATAAAATGATTAAGAAATACTGGAAACTAAGATTTTAAATGGAGCCGCATTTTATGAGAAGGGATGATTATTAAATATGAACATATTCACCAAAAATGAACTAAAATTAATAGTTAAGCATTGCTGTGACATTGAAGAAGAATATGGTATATCAAAAGACAATAAGGAAAGATTAGCAAACTATCTCATTGCAGTAAAAGCTAATTTATTACTTGGTGATGATGCTCAATATTTAGGAGTATTGGAGTCAAATTTAGAGGATAGCGGACTAATTGAAATTGGTGAATGAAAGTCAAAGTTTATCAATAGTTTGGCGAATGAATTAATTTGAAAAGAGATTATCGGAATAGCGTCTCTAGACAATGATCACAGGTATGTGCTGCGTACTTCATTGTATGATGAACCGAAACCATAGGGTCACAAATCGTTATTATAGGCATGCTAAAGTATGCAGAAAAAAGACCCCTCCACTCCGGATGGAAAGGTCTTTAAGGATGATGATTATGCATTATTTATATATGCACATACAGGACAAAAAATGCACATTATTTATTTCGATTCATCATTTTTTTCTAAAACTTTATTTGGGAGGAGTGTCTAAGTCATTAGAAAACATTTGACGAATAATTCATTTAAAATGCACATTTGATAAGAAGAAAAGGGGTTAGAATATTGGAGATAACTAAGATGCTAGAGTTCATGGATGTAAAAGCATTTAATAATGCGGTTAGAGAAAAACTTGGTGGAGAACCCCACTTGATTCATTTTACATACGGTTGTGGACCAGAGATTTGTGACCATGAAGATTCACAATACATTAAAGCATCTTCTGATTTTCTAATAAACAAACAAGAAAGTTCTGAGCACCTGGCTTTAAAAGTATTCAACGCTAATAATATATATCCCGTATTTCAGGTTTTTTCTGAAGGTCATGTTATTAAGTTAAGAATGACAACACTTTCGGGTAGACTCACCATTGAAATTAAAGGCTACCTAATTGATAGACAAAATTAATGAAATGTACCTTTTACAATAATTAATCATCACTTAGAACTAACAATTTTCCGGGAGTAACACCCAAACCAATACATAAAGCTGTTAATGTGTCATAGTCAATACGTTTTGTAGCGTTGGCGGATAGAGATGTAACGGTGTTTCTACTTACTCCAGTCAACTCAACTACATCTTTATTTGTTAGATTTTTTTGTTTCATAATTTTACCAAGAACACATTTTATATACATAAATTCACACCCAGTCAGCACAATATGTTGACTACTATTATATCATAAAGGAGATGAGTAATGCTAAACATTCTAGAAGGTCAAGCAATCAAATTCAGCTATACAAATTGGAAAGGTGAATCTGGTACACGTAGAGCCGTATATATGTCAATTTATCATGGGAGTACAGAATATCATCCTGAAACACAATGGTTGATGGAAGCTCATGATCTTGATAAACATGCTACTCGTATTTTTGCTATGAGGGACATGAGTAATGTAAAATACATTAAAGAGTAAAAGATAAAAATAAATAATCATCTATATATTGACTTAATCCATAAAAGTTAATAATATTATAATTATAAATTAGGGGAGGTGATGTTTTGACAAAAACTATTTTGAAGAATAAAAAAGATGGTACATATGGAACACTTGAATATTCAATGTTCGGTGGCTCTGTACATTGGTTCGATGGTGAAATTTTAGGGAAAAGTTTGGGAGAAAGTATCCAAAATATTCTTGGTAGGTGGGATATTGTTCCCTTGCCAGAGGGATATGAAGTTGGAGAATATGGGGGTGTTAAGAAAATCGAAAAATGAGAACATACATAAGTTTAAGTGATGCATTGTACGAATGCTTTAAAAATGTGGTTGGACTAGAAGAAGAATATCTGTTACATGAAGATTCATTTGTTAAGAAGAAATTGAAGGAATTTATTGGGGCAAAAGAATTTAAGAAGTTTGATGCTCTCGATGAAAAAAGTTGGTATGAAGCTTGGAGAGAGTTTGACGTTAGAGTATTCCATAACAATTTAAATAAGTAAAAATACATATATAGGAGAATATAAATGAACTTAGCTTGTAGAGATGGTCTTGAATTGTTTATTTTTGATGAAAACGGTAAGTTTGCTGCACATGTAGACTATAGCAAGTATTCTAAAATTGAAGATAATAAACTTGTTGTTGGAAGCCAATTAGTCGGTGAAGATTTCCTTGCTTTTGCACACAAAACCGAAATGAACAAGAAGAGCGACTACGATTCTTTCTTTGATGAAGATCAGTCAACTTTCGTTGTAAATAAAAACAACACAAAGAAATGCAAAATCATTGCTAAATCAACGATGGTTGATGATCAAAAATGTGAGACACACGATGTATTTTATGAAATTCCCGACGCAAAACTAGAGAGCGGTCAGACATTTGAACACAGTTATGTTGGAGAGTCAGCAAGATACGTGTATCGTTTCTATATCAATACATATAATGAACAAGGTGATTTGTACAAGCTACGAATCATGAAGTAATAGGGGGAGGAAGTTATGTTTGGCTGGAATGGCAAATGGTATGAAGAAGTATTGTTCTCCCTATGGGTTTTAGCAATTGGTATTGCGTGGACAATATCTTATCCTTTTCATCGGGGAAAATGGAATCTATAAAACAAGTCTTTCATCAACACTTTAATAAAGGAGTGGATTTATTGATTAAGTGTATTGACTACAAAACATTTGAGTCTATTGGCGAAACGGATTTTGTACCTGATTATGGTGGATTTGAGATTTTACACAATGATTATACATATTCGTTGGTTTATACTGTTGACAATATTGCTTTTTTTGAAAAGAAAAAGTTTAATATTGCCATCGAAAATAATTTCTCCTATCATCCTCCAAAAGTGGGACAATCGGAAAAATATCAGCAAATCAGAGAAAAGGCAAAAGAATTCGCATATTTAATTGACGAATTGGCCCCAAGCAGCAGAGAGAAATCATTGGCGATGACCAATCTTGAACAAAGTGTGTTTTGGGCGAATGCAGCAATAGCAAGAAACGAGTAAGTAAAGGAGATGGAATATGAAAACTGTTGACCCTAAATACTTCATTAATCCTGAACAACACATTCCAAAAGGTATGTATTGCTATAGTGAAAAGAAATGTCCTTTTTGGGATATTGATGAATCCAAACCATACCAAGAGAATGGATATTGTCACCTTATGAAGAGAGGAGACGACGAAGACGGAGGGCTACTTTGGGATCAAGTTAAAGAATGCGATATAAATGACGAAATTGATTTATCTAAAGGAGACGACACATACGTTGATTAAGATCACCAAAAAAGACGGAACACTGGAAGATTATAATGAACAAAAAATTATTAATGCTGTAAATAAATCTTCTCGGCGTGTGATGATAAATTTATCAGATAACGATTATGCAGAAATATGTAGCATGGTTTGGGAGAAAATCGTAGAGCATGATACATCCGAGATCGACATTTGTGAAATGCATAATATCGTAGAATCATCATTAGATGAGTTTCATCCAGCAATTGCAAAATCATATCGTGATTACAGAAATTATAAAAAAGATTTTGTACACATGTTAGACAAAGTATATCAAAAAAGCCAGTCGATTCGATATATAGGCGATACTAGTAATGCCAATACAGATAGCGCATTAGTTAGTACACAAAGAAGCTTAATTTACAATGAATTGAATAGTGAACTTTATAAAAAGTTTTTCTTAAATGTAGAAGAACGACAGGCTGCAAAAGATGGATACATATATATACATGATAGAAGTGCAAGACTAGACAGTATCAACTGTTGTCTATTTGATATTTCCAATGTATTAAACGGTGGATTTGAAATGGGAAATGTTTGGTATAATGAACCAAAAACGTTGGATGTTGCGTTTGACGTAATTAGTGATGTAGCGATGAGTGCAGCCAGTCAACAATATGGAGGATTTACGCTTCCAAGAATTGATACAGTATTGACTAAGTATGCTAAATTGTCATATGAAAAATATTATGAGGAATATCTTGATATTGTTTCGTTTGTTGATATTAAAGACAAAGAATTAAAGGCTGACGATTACGCAACTAAAAAGGTATATCGTGATATGGAACAGGGTTTTCAATCTTGGGAGTATCGTTTCAACACAGTTGGAAGTTCACGAGGAGATTATCCGTTCATAGCAACAAGTTTTGGTGTAGGTACAAGTAAATTTGAGCAAATGGTAACTGAAGCTATTCTTAAAGTTAGAATGGGTGGACAGGGTAAAACGGGCCTCAAAAAACCTGTATTGTTTCCCAAACTGACATTCTTATATGATGAAAATCTACATGGGGAAGGAAAGCAACTTGAATATCTGTTTGATATTGCAATTGATTGTTCAAGTAAGTCCATGTATCCAGATTTTCTCTCACTTTCGGGAGATGGGTATATCCCGAGTATTTATAAAAAGTATGGCAAAGTGATTTCGCTAATGGGGTGCAGGGCCAGTTTATCTCCTTGGTTTGAGCGTGGGGGGATGCATCCATTAGATGAAAATGACGTACCTGTATTTGAAGGCCGTCATAATCTCGGAGCAATTTCGCTTCATCTCCCAATGATTTTGGCTAAAGCAAGACATGAAAACAAAGATTTTTATGAATTGTTGGACTATTACCTTGAATTGATTCGTCAACTACACATTAAGACGCGCGATTTTCTTGGTGAAAAGAAAGCATCAACCAATCCACTTGGATTTTGTCAAGGCGGATTCTTAAATGGGAATCTTAAACCAGATGACAAAATTAAGTCGCTGCTAAAACCAATGACTATGAGTTTTGGTATTACAGCTCTAAATGAATTGCAATATCTTTACAACAAAAAAACGCTTGTAGAAGATAATGGTTTCGCTTTAGAGGTAATGCAATACATAAACAAAAAGATAGAACAGTTCAAAGAAGAAGACAAGATATTGTATGCAATCTACGCCACACCGGGAGAATCACTCGCTGGTCTACAAGTAGAACAGTTCAGAAAAAAATATGGAATCATTGAAGGAGTATCTGACCGAGCATATGTAAGCAATTCATTTCATTGTGGTGTATGGGAAGATATTACTCCAATCCAAAAACAGGATTATGAAAAGCAATTCTGGGATCTGTTCAACGGCGGCAAAATTCAGTATTGTAAATACCCTATTGCTTATAATAAATTAGCTCAAAAAACACTGGTTAGAAGAGCTATGAAGATGGGTTTTTATGAAGGTTTAAATCTGAGTTTATCGTACTGCGAAGAATGTGGACATGAACAACTTGATATGGACGTGTGTCCCAAATGCGGAAGTGAACTTGTAACAAAGATTGATCGGATGAATGGGTTAACCAAAACAGCCCATGTAAAATTGGTTAAACTGCGGGAAACCCCTTAGAGCCTAAGAAGCTACAACAGAACTGGAAACGGTAAATGTGAATGCGGTACGCGAAAGCACAAACCATAAAAATTCTTAGGATTGGGCAACCGAGGATGGAAGTTCCTCAGACGCATCGAAACTCCTTAACGGGTAACGCTGATGGAGGACGTTCAACGACTATAATCCAACTTGATTGTATAGTCTAATCCCTTTTTAAATACATCGAAAGATGGGGTATAAATGATTTGGGTTACACAAAGATTCACGGAAAGACTAGATACAATGACGCAAAAGTAATTGAAATATCAGAGCGGAAGTCTATGTAGAATGAAAATAAACAACAGAGTTGGCGAAAAACATTTTACAAATGAAGGCTATGAAATACAGATAGTTGATTACATTAACAGACACACCGTGCTGATCAAATTTGTTGATGTTCCTGATTATCTAGTGTGGGTAACTGCACAAAACGTAAGCAATGGTGAAATTAAAAATCCTTTTCACAAAAGTGTTTATGGGGTTGGATACTATGGTTGTGGCAGTTATTCGGCAAGAGTAAATAACATAAAAACACCACAATACATCAAATGGTTTAGCATGTTTAACAGGTGTTATGACGTAAATTATCAAAAGGATAACCCGCGTTATATTGGATGTACGGTGTCTGATGAATTTCACAATTATCAGAACTTTGCCAAATGGTATGACAAGAAAATTTATCCATGTAGTTATAAGTTAGAGCTAGATAAAGATTTGCTGGTAGAAGGAAACAAAACGTATTCTCCAAGCACATGCTGTTTTCTTCCCAAAGAATTAAACGCGGCGTTAAACAGCAAACGAAACGATAGAGAGTTCATGACTGTACTATATAACAAATATAAGAGCGAAGTTCCTTTTTATATTAAAGAAAAACTGTTCAAATTAATTAATACACCAAAAAGGAGTGAACAATAACGAATTATCACGATATTAAAACGGATGATATGAATAATGGATCGGGATTGAGAGTTGTTGTCTTCTTATCGGGGTGCGAACATATGTGTCACCTATGCCACAATAAGCAGACATGGAATCCTTGTAGTGGTATTTTATTTGACGAGACAGCAAAAAACAAAATTTTTGAGTGCCTTAACAAAGAGTATATTGATGGAATCACTTGGTCAGGAGGTGATCCACTTCATCAAAACAATATTGAAGAAGTGGTGAACCTATCAAAAGAAATTAAAGCAAAATATCCAAACAAAACAATATGGCTCTATAGTGGGTACAAGTATGAGTGGATACAAAAAAATTATCCTGATATTTTACAATTTATCGATGTTCTTGTAGACGGAAAATTTATTCAAAAACTTTCTGATGTAAACTATCATTGGGCTGGTTCAACAAATCAAGAGGTTATAGATATTCAAGAAAGTTTGAAACAGTACAAAAAGATATTGCTTAATCAACTTTATAAATAAATAAAAATACATAAAAGGGAGTAATTATAATTCATATGACAGACCAAATGAAACAACCATTTTACAAAAAGCCACTCCAAATTAAGGTTAAATATTTTTCTAATATTGAACCACTAACTAAAATTTCTAAGGGTGATTGGATTGATCTTCGCTCTGCAATTGATGTTGATTTGAGAAAGGGAGAGTATTTTCTTATTCCTCTTGGGGTGGGAATGAAACTACCTGAAGGTTATGAAGCAAATCCAGTTCCACGCAGTAGCACATATAAAAATTTTGGAATCATTCAGACCAATCATTTTGGAGTAATTGATAATTCTTTCAGTGGAAATCTAGATCAGTGGCATTTCCCTGCGTTAGCAATGCGAGACACAACCATTAAGAAGAATGATCGTATTTGTCAGTTCCGTATCCAAGAGGTAATGCCAGATGTTGAATTGATTACAGTGGATGAACTTGATGAAGTTTCAAGAGGTGGAATCGGAAGCACAGGAAAAAACTAATTTTTATACGCAGGCGGTGGTCAATCCATCGCCTTTAAACTTAACTAAAGGGAGAGAATAATGAATAACGCTGATAAAAAATATTTAGAACTATGCCAATACATTCTTGATAATGGTACAAAGAAAGAAGATAGAACTGGTACAGGCACATTATCTGTATTTGGTTATGACATGAGATTTAATCTACAGGAAGGGTTTCCACTACTCACCACAAAGAAAATCCATCTTAAATCAGTCATCCATGAATTACTTTGGTTTCTTTCAGGTAGTACTAATATCCAATATCTTAAGGAAAATGATGTTCGAATCTGGGACTCTTGGGCGAATGAACATGGAGAACTTGGCCCCGTTTATGGCTCTCAATGGCGTAACTGGCAAGTTGCAGATACTTATTATGAAGATGGTCTAGATTGTTTCATGCTTACCGACGAAACCATTGATCAAATTTCAGAAGTCATTAAGTCAATAAGAACAAATCCAGACTCAAGAAGGCACCTTGTATCAGCCTGGAACGTTGGAGAAATTAAAGATATGAAGCTTCCTCCATGTCATTATGCGTTTCAATTTTATGTAGAAAATAATAAACTATCCTGCAAATTTAACATGCGCAGCACAGATGTTTTTCTTGGCCTTCCATTTAACATTGCAAGTTATGCTCTATTGACAATGATGGTTGCTCAAGTATGTGATTTGGATCTTGGTGATCTAATTTACTCGGGCGGAGATGTGCATCTATACTTGAATCATCTTGAACAAGTAAGACTTCAATTGACCAGAGAACCAAGAGACTTACCAAAGATGTACCTGAATCCAAACAAAAAAGATATTTTTGATTTTAAATATGAAGACTTTATTCTAGATAATTACGATCCACACCCAACAATTAAAGGTGTTGTAGCTGTATGACATATCCCATCTCTCTTATTGCTGCTATGGACATCAATAATCTAATCGGCTCATCCAATTCACTCCCTTGGAACATTTCGGCAGATTTAAAATTCTTCAAGTCTCAAACTGAATACGGCAATGTAGTCATGGGAAGGTCAACATATGAATCTATTGGTCGTCCATTACCAAAACGAAACAATATCATTCTAACATCTAACAAAAACTATAAAGTGCCGGAATGCACCGTTTATGATTCAGTGGATGATATATTAGTACACTCTATTATCGATGAATTAAGATCGACTTATATTATTGGTGGAGCTTCAATCTATAAGCAATTTCTGCCCCATATTGGAGAAATGTACATAACTCATATCGATGCTGAATTCGAAGGTGATACATATTTTCCTGAAATTGATTGGTCTGAATGGGAAGCAGTTCACTCTCTAGATATTCCCGTTGGAGACGATACTGATTATCCGATAAAAATAGTTAAGTATTCCCGATTAATAAAGTAAAAATAAATAGACAAACAATATAATATATGCTATTCTAAGTACAGGTTAAGTCATACCTGTACTTTTTTTAATAGGAGGTTGATATTTATCAAATGAAAATCAAAAAGAAGGTGTATACTTGTTTATTGCTTTAAACATTGTTCCAACGGTAATCTTAGCAGCAATCATTTATCTGAACAGTTATTGGTTAGGCGATGATTTGAGTAAATTGAAAAACAAAGACACATTAGAGAATATTTTTCACTCGTTTTGCTTATCATTTATGGGATTTAACATCATCACATCAACAACAACTTTGCTCTTTCACAATCAAACGGTACAACAAGCGGACATAAGAACGCCTATTATGTACATATATGCCGTCCTGTTCAGTCCAGTTTTCGAAGAACTATTATGTAGAAAGATTTTATTAATAAAAATAAATAAATATTTTAATTGGTGGATATCTGCATTTATTAGTTCGGGAATATTTTCAATATTACATCTTAACTTATCACTGTTTACAAGTTATTTATTTATCGGGTTAGTTTGGTCATATTACTATCGAAAATCAAATTATAACATCTTTGTGCCAATTCTAAGCCATTTCTTATTCAACTATATTATGATTTTAATTCAATCTATAAAGGGGTGAAGAAATACATATGAAATTAAGTGAAGCAGCAAAAACAATCTTATCAATCTGTTGGGTAAACGAAAAACCACGATCAACTAATTTTACTATCGGTGAAAAATACATATGGCAAGGCAAAGAATTTAAAGCAACGGAAGATACATATGAAGAACTCGTTGAATACCAGGAAGTAACAAGTAAACCATTCAAAATGAACAGAACTGGTAAATCGGTAGTTATAACAGGAGGACGATTAAAATAGTGAAACGACTGATTGATAAGCTAATTGTTTGGTTGTTCTGGTCGAAGGCATTCAATGATGTACGACTTGCTCATATGCATATAGCTTATAAACAAGGAAAATATGATAAAGAAATGGAAGACAAATATGAAATCGAACAATTCAATCATATGGAGGGAACTTATGAAAATTAATAAGGCAGTTATTGATAAATATATGCAAATTTGTTCATATAGTACACATAAGTGCAACTCATTTTCAGAGATTGAGTATAAAATAAATCGAGCAGTATTCTTGGGCAAGGTGTTGAGGACTTATCCATACAGAGAAATCCAATATGGCAATCTAAAATTCACAGTTGATACAAATACATATACGATTATTGATTTGGAAAGAAATGAAGTTGATACATATGAAGTTCCTCAATATCGGAAGTTAGCCTATGAACGAAGATACTATAATATTGTGGTTTAAGAAGGGAGTTAAGAAGTCGATGAAAATGTTTGACCCAATCCATAAGTGGTATGACAAAAAGCTTACTTGCACATATTGTGGTGAGAAACGTTCAGTAAAATATATGGTTGAAGATAAGCCATACTGCAATGTTTGTGTGCTTCCGATTTGTTCTGGTTTATGGAAGAAGTAATAAATCACATAAAAATTCAATTTCATTAAGAACAGGAGAGAAAATATTGAGTAAGAAAAATAAAGACACTGTTTCTGATTGGAGTAAAGCAATTAACGACTCTTTTACACAGCAGCGAAAAGTAGATGAAATGCTTCAACCTTCTAAGCTTCAAATAAGATATCTAACTGGATTTGCTAAAAACATTTATGATTATGCACAACTCATGAATAATGCATCTGAAATGGCACATCAAAAATTGATCACATTCGAACTCGCTCAACAAATCATGGACACACAAGGTAAGAATATTTTGAAGGATATTGAATACTTGCAGGGATATTTGAAAGATGATGGGAAGGAGGATTAAAGATGAAATATGTAGTTACTTTTGAATTATTCGATGAAACCGAAATCGGTTTATTGTTTGAAATCGAAGAAACTATCAATCGTCCAAATGATCCCGATAATGAAACTTTAATCTTTGATTATCTATATAAGAACTATGGAAACGTATTAAATCCTCACACTATTAAATGGCATGTTTTAAATGACATTGTTTACATTGGTGAAGACTATTGTGTTGAAATCTAAATGAAAGACAAGCTTTATCAAAAAATTGAAGAATAGGAGTGGGAACAAATGATTAGTCAAGATGAATTTAACAAAATTGAATCCAGTTATGGTTGTGGATACTATCATGTATGTTGGGAAAGGGCTTGTCCATGTGCTATTACAACCCAAAATAGGGGCTTGAGCAAGGAAATATACGAGGGGTTCGTTGAAGAAAACCGTAAATTGACCGAAGAGATGGACAAGGATGAATATGATTATTGTGGTAAGTATGATTATTAATTATTGGATAACGCAAAAAGACCTAATTTACTAATAAAAATCAGAGAGGAAAATTTAAAGTGAACATTGTGGAATTGGTAAAAACCATGACTGACGGGCAGACAGCATATTCTTACAACCTTAAAGAAAGAATTATTAAGAAGTATTGGGGACTTTATATTTATCAAGGCGAAAATGAATCAAATGATACAATTCTAGATTGCAACATGAATTATTTACTAGAAGACAATTGGGAGATTGACTTACCTTATGTTGATTTCTGGACTGCATACAAAGTAGCCAAGGAGGAGGGATGGGCCATCTTATCAGAGTTCAACGAGTTCCCTA
Source organism: Paenibacillus sophorae (assembly GCF_018966525.1). NCBI lineage: Bacteria > Bacillati > Bacillota > Bacilli > Caryophanales > Paenibacillaceae > Paenibacillus > Paenibacillus sophorae. Next base: position 4,249,374 of record NZ_CP076607.1, on the reverse strand, counting down.
TGGATATACAACACAGTGATCGAGATTTTTCACAAAAAGAAATTGATGGTCGTTGGCAAATTTTAAATCAATAAAATATCTGTTTTATTAAAATACATATAGGGAGAATAAAACGAAATGAATTCAGCACTGTACACCAAAGATGGAAAATTAAGAAGTAGATCACCATACAAATACATAGATCGTATTACAAAAGAACCGATTCCAAACAGCAAACTACAAAAAGTTAAATTTCCTGGTATTACTTTTCTTGTTGGTCCAGATGGAGGAAGTATTGATGAGAATCCAGATTATACTGAATGGATGCGACTTAAAGAAGAAGAAAACGTCAGAATTATTGAGAGTCGTTTGAAATCCAAACAGGGAGGAAATGTATGACAGGAATATTCAAAGAAAATGCATTATATCGGTATCATAATGGTATTGGACATTGTAAACACGGCATTGTCTATACCATGAAGGATATTTTGGGAAACGTATGGGCAATTGATACTTATTGGGACAGTAAATTTTCGAAAAGGTTTTTGCAGAACGCAACGGTTTATTATGCTGATAGGATTCTTAATGATCTTGAGTTTATTATGATGATTGATGAAGCTGTGGAAGTATCTGCAAATGAGTATTATCTTTATGATTCCAAAGATGCTTTATATATTCCAGTCGGCGGACGACATGAAAGATACTTAGTAAACAAGAACGCAAAAAAGAATACTGATTCAGTAATTGATTATATTGAAGATAAGATTAGTAAGAATGAGACCATGATTAAAAATCTAGCATCCGACAATAGAATGCTAAATGAATGGTTGTGTGTGGTAAATAATGATCCAGATGTCGCTCAATTATATAAGAATGAGAAATACGAATATACTGTTGAAAATGCTATTCTGTTTGCACTTAAGAGAGGTGTTAAATAAATGACTAATCCAGTAGAAGTTAAAGTAAATGTAATCAATCAATTAAAACTTTTGCGCCAAAGTACATTCAAAGACAAACTATCATTTCTAGATGAAGATATCCAAAATGCACAACGAGCCAAAGCTACCGAAGTAAAAGTGAATATAGATTACTGCAATAAGAAGGTGACAATTGAGAATAACGGTAAGACGCTCCAAAATCCACAAGCATTATTCTCCATTGCTGAATCAGAATGGGATGAAGATATTCAGAAATCAGAATCGCCGTTTGGTATGGGGTTCTTCAGCAATATTACAGTTAGTGATTATATTGAAGTTTATACAGGAAATAAACACATCATCTTTAACGTTTCAGATATGATTCAAAACAATAAGACTCAGATCGAAGTAAACGAGATTGCAAATTCATACGATGGATTTAAACTCATTTTGAATAATTTTGATTTTAATCAAGTAACATCAACTAGCATCCGTGAGCGTGTTGAAATGCTTGGAAAATACATACATGAACTTGATATTTATTGTGATAATGTTATGCAAGAAAAGAAAGACTTAACTGAGGGTGATGGTAGTGTGTTTCTTAGTAAAATCAACGATGAATTTATTAAGGGATGGATTGCTCTAAGTGGTGGGTTTTGTCAAGATTTAAACGTTTTTTATAAAGGGAGATTTGTCACTAAACTGGACAACCTGTATTACATCAAAGGAGATTTGCACATAACAGACAAAACACTTAATTTAACTTCTCCAGATCGAAAAGACATTATTAGAGACAGTAAGTATCTTGATTTTCTAAGCAAGGTTAAAACACACATTCAAGAACTAGCCAATAGCAGCTTTCTAAATGGAGAGCAAAAATACATAGATAATCATATTGACTCAATTTCATACTATGCAGACAAAAATAAATTAAAAAACGAAATGACATTCCTTATTTTCAATACTGAAGATGAAAAAGATTCTAAATATTTAAGCGGAATCGCGTTGGCTAAACGTGATAATTCAGAGATGAAAACGATTAATCAGTATGAAGTATTCTTAAAATCCGAAGCCGCCAAACAATCAGAGTCACATTATGACGAAGTTCAAATAGAACACGATGTTATGAATAAGGCTCCGAAAGCAGAAGGGATTCAATCATGGAGGGGTGACGAGGGAAGTTCTGGAGGATACAGTGAACCCGAAATAAATGAAGAGAAGTTAGAAGAAAGAAAAGGTAAACATCTTGATTTTGAATCTGAACCAGTATTTTGGTTAGGTTTTGATCAAGTAATTGAACAAGAGGCAAAGTTCAAGATCGCTGAACACTATAAATTAAAGATAATTGTCTCTCGCAATAAATTTGAAAGCAGTGTTCTTGAATTGTTGGGCAAGGAGCAAAACATTGTTCATATTTCTCAACTAACCGAAAAGACAAAAATTAAAGCTTCTTTATCTAATACAGAATTGCAGAACGTAGAGCGCAGAGCAATGATGTTGCTTGATATGGTTAGTCGTATGGTCGGGTTTAATAGAAATGTATTCGCTATTGGAGATCTAATGGTTCTTAAAGAGACTTCTGTGGAGGTTTTGGGACACACCATTGAATCAATCGAAGATAAATTTATTGCCATTCATGATCGTAAAAATAATAAAATATATATTGACAGAACATCCATAGATAAAACAAAACTAAGAAATGACTTGAATGATAATTTGGATTTGGAGGATTACAAATTTATCCTATTTAACCTCAAGGAAATTGTTCGTGAATTAAATTTGATGAATTATGATGAGATTAATAATAAGCCAGATGACCTATATGAACGAATTATTAATACATTGGCGGTTGCATAGTATGATAAATTCTATCTTTTATAAGGAGAAAATAATATGAGTCTAAGAAATGTTGAAGTCGAAAAGAACTTCAACAACGAAGAAAATATTAAAGTATATCAAATAATCAAAGACAAAAAACTAAGAGACACGATTATCAATAACAATATTCCGTTTGCTCTAAGTATGGTTGCCAAATGGTTGAAAAAAGGCTCGATAGAAGAATCTGACGATTTAGTTGGAATGGCTATGATCGGATTAACAAATGCTTTCGATACATATGATATTAATAGAGGCGTTAAATTTACGAGTTATGCTGGTGATGTAATCTGGCACGAATTTTGTATCAATGCTATTTACCACAGCAGAAAGTGTCGGAGCAAATACTCATCTGTAAGCATTGAAGAAAGATATTATAAAAAAGGAAAATCACAAAAAGAAGTGCAAATTAAAGATGTTTTGCGTGATGAAAATTGTGAACATACATATAAAGCAATTGAAGATAATATGTTCAATGATTATTTGAACAGAACAATTAATTCGTCACTAGACGGAAACGAGAAAACTGTAGCGGTCAAGCACCTACTTGAAGGAAAAGGATTTGCTGAGATCGGCAAAGAAATGGGAATTTCAAGACAAGGAGCACATCAAATACATAAGCGTTATATTCCGAAATTGGCGATTGCAGTGTGTTAAATTTGATAGAACTAACATATCATGATGAAAGGATACTACATACATAGATGAAAGTAATTTTCTCAATGGCAATCTTCTTATGGTGTTTAATTTTCTTTGTTATATCGGTATTTAATCAATCACCACGAACAATAGCATGGGCTTGCTTTGCTTCGGCTGGTTGTTTGGCAACGATTCGCAGTGTTGAAGAATTAAGAAAAAATAAATATTATCAATGAGTAATTTGAAAGGTGGATTAAAATGGAAATACTTTTTACAGATACTGTTGTAAAGAATGGCCCTATAGCATTTATTGGATCAGTAGCAATTATCGGTTTTATTGTGTGTTTAGTGTTTCTTATTGGTTCGTTAGTTAATAAGAAGGGCTCAGTTTCAATTCTGTGTTTTTTATTGTTAGTGATTTGCTCAACCGCAATTCGTTTCACAGTATATGAAGATAATAGTTACACAAAAGAATATAAAATTATTCTCAAAGATCCCAACTATGTAATAGATGCAACAAAATACACCGTAATTAGACAAGAAGGAAGAATTATAACAATAAGAGAGAAATAAAGGTGATAAACGATGCATTTTATAAACAAATGAAAAGGTGTGAATAACATGGAATATTGGAATATGGTTAAGATTGCAGAGATAGCTTCAGTAAGAGGAGTAGGAGGAAGGTTTGGCGATCAAGGTGATCACACCTATTTTACCATCGCAATGAAAGATGGTCAGTTACACACTTTTCACTACGCCAATAGAGATGCTTATAAATTTAGAAAAGAACTTAAGGGCTTATATAATGAAGTCAATAAAATTGGTGAGTATTACTTACTTGAGAATAATACATATATAGAGGTTAATGGAGAGTCAATTTTATACGGCTGTAGGGTTGAAAACAATTTGAATGATTACGAATACAAAACTTTGCTCGAAATAGAGGCACTAAGAAGAAAGGGAAAGATAGTAGATGAAGGATGGAGACATATGTGCTATATCTGTCCTATAAAAATAGAATTCGGAAAAGTTGTAAGAGGGGTTATTGACGATGCAGCAATAGAGCAGATTAAGTCTCTTGGATTCGATTTTAAAATCGAAAAGGGTAAATATGTTAATGGAGAATTGAAGATTTAATTTCAATATAAAAGGCTGCTTTTATGGGGAATGAAGAAAGGAGTAGATGTTGTGAAAATTAGTGGGGCAAAAAAAGTCCATCTTATAGAACTAACTGATTTAGAAATTGATATTCTGTTGACACTCTTTGCCAAGTCTCCATTTTTCGTCTACGAGGATAAGTATAATTTTTGCTTGGAAGGAAGATATAATCTTCAGAAAGCATCAGAGGAAGAATACAAAAATCTGCTTAGTGAATTAAAGGGAATAATCAAATCTCGTGAAATGTGACTTTCATCATGGATATTAAAAATTACTCTGGAGGGAATTCATTGAACTTAAATCATTTTTCTGCGGTAATATGCTTATCATTTTTATTTAGTGGAATAATAAATTTAATTATTTTCATTTTTAATCCAAACGAACCAAAGTTCTTGTGGTCTGCTATCGTCTCGATTTTGCTTAATGTACTTCTAATAAATTATACCTGTCGCCGAGAAGTGAAAGATATAATAATCACACTAAAAAATAAATTTAAATAAAAACTGAATTTCATTGAGTTTATTCTCACTTGAATACGTACTAAATACGTGTTATAATTACCTCGATAACATTAAGGGAGGTAATTATCATGAATATTGAAAAAAATTATACATATGTAGCAGTACTCGACTTTAATAACGATCACATACAGATATCCTTTCCCGATTTAGAGGAAGCACTAACTCAGGCTGACACGTTAGAGGAAGCATTTAGACGAGCAAATGAAGTGCTTAAATTAACCGTCCAGAGTCGTTTAGAGGATGGAGAACTTATTCCTGGACCAACACCAATAGAGCAAATAAAATTAGCAATGAAACAATTTACTACAATTGCGTCATGTACGATATCTACAAAAATTAAATATGTTAAGAAAACTTTGACTATTCCAGAGGACTTAAATGAAGTGGCCGAGAGAAGAGGAATTAATTTTTCTCAGGTGCTTCAAAATGCAATTCGTGAAAAATTAGAGGAGGACTAAATGCCGCAAGTTTGGTTAACAAGTGATTCTCATTTCCATCATAAAAACATCTTACACTTAGCACAACGTCCGTTTGAATCAATTGAAGATATGAATGAGCAATTCATTTTCAACTGGAATGATAAAGTACAAAGAAACGATATTGTGTATCACCTTGGAGATTTTGTTTTCGGTGGGACTACTAAGTGGGAAGACATTATTTCCAGATTAAATGGGTGCATCCATCTGGTTCTAGGCAATCATGATGACCAAAAGGTTGTTAAAAGGCTATCTCATTATTTTGAATCGGTTGAGAATATGATTGTGAAGAAAATTGATAAGCAGCATCTTTTTCTATTTCATTATCCGATTGAGATTGGACTTACACCAAATGCCTACTCAATTCATGGACATATTCACGAACGACCATCTAGATTGGTGAATCAAATCAATGTTGGAGTAGATAGTGATTTTATAAGAGAAAAAGTTGGATTCGGCAGTTTGATTCCAGAAGAAATGATTTTAGATGAGTTGAAGATCAGAAAGGAAATGGTATTGGAATTACGAGCCAGTGGGAGAGAAGAGGTGTGAAATTTTAATTATCAACTTAAATGGGATATAGATGATGAAATCAAGAATGTTGCCAAAGCAAAGGTTAGGATTTTTGGTGTTCCATATATAAAGAAAGTCCTTCCTCAGCATCTAGAGAAAGATATTGTTGATACGCTGTTGATGATGGAACTCGAAGAACATCCCAAAATTAAAACTAAGTTAGACTTTTATTGTCCCATTCATAAGAAAAATAAAATACATACTCAAATTGGATTTATAGATAAAAATAAAAGAATTCTAACGGATCAAGCCGATAAAAAGTTTTTTTGTAATGAGTGTGGAGAAACCATAAAAGCAACGTTGGACTCAATTAGTATGGGCTTTTGTATTACAGATGAGTATTATACTCACGTTCAAACAAAAAGAAGATAAAACTTTGATTTCATATTAAACAACGATAATAAATTAATGAGGTGAATATAATGATTATGCTTAACAAAGAACAAGTGTTTAATCTCATCAAAGATGGCATTACTCAGGTAGATAAACAAACACCAACCGATATTAAACTGAGTATCGATCCAATTATGTTTAAATACGATAAATCTACTGATGAGTGGTACTATCACACAAAAGATTTTACAAAAAATATTATCAGATACACAATGCTTGGTGCATATTATACAGAATCACATAGATATGCAAGTCTTCAAGGGTTGACTTATTTTCTTAAAAAAGAATTTCCTGAGCACTCGGATATTAAGATTGATATCAGAGCTAAAGATAGCGATTTTAGAAAGTATTCGGGCAAAGAGAAGGAAAATCTTATGGATGCTGTTAACATCTCAGTTCAGATATACCATGATGATAAAGTAAATCTAAAGGATGATGAATTGAGAAATTTGATTGATTATTCTTTGATAATTAAGGATAAAGAATGGTTTAATGAATTGGTTGAACAATATAATAAGTAAAAATACATAATAAAAAAAGAAAAGCGATTCACAAATTTTATTATTTTAGTTTTATTCTCATGTTGATGGGCCAAAACAGAATATTTATCAAATTGCTAATCATTTTATTGCTATGGATAAGTTTTAAAAACCCATTATTCGTTTTGACAACTTGAAAAGCTTGTTCAAACTTTTCGGTTTGATGAGTTTCTTTATATTTTAAATTATTTTTCTCCATTTTTTTGAATTGAGCTGCTACGTTTATTCCGATGAATAAATATAGAGCAATAATTAAGGATACAACAATAATCATACCAACCAGCTCCCTTTGACAGTGATGATTTAATGTATTCGAATATTTTAAAAAATATAACTCGATATTGAGACAAAAAGGGGTCTACCTAATGAACGAGAGTAAAACAAATAAATATGATGCTATTGTTGCATGGAGTAAGACAGTATTTTGGTTGGGATTTTGGATAATTTGGGTTGCTGGGTGTTGCTATACATGGGATAAATAAGTGTATAAAATCCAGATTTTATCAAAAGGAGGAGAACTTATTATGTGTCATTGTAAGTGTTGCGATGAATCTGAAGAAGAAAATAGTTTCTGGGGAGACGTTTGCTTTTATATGGAAGAGAATAAATGTGATAAAGAAACAGCAATGAAAGCTGTAGAACCATTTTATATTAAACATGGGGATGTGCATAAATGATTTTAGAATGCAGGGCTTGGGATAAAGAAAAACAAGTAATGATCGAATGGAGTGATATCTTCTTTAGTGACATGTCACCCGTAACTGGTTGGGGCGAGGGTGTGGATTACGAAAGAGTTGACCTAATGTTCCATACGACGAAGAAAGATATTAATGGTAAGAAGGCTTATACTGGAGACATTATTGCTTCAAATACATATGACGGTCAACCGATGGAAATTAAATGGGATGATAAGCAAACAGGATTCTACTGTCATGACTCCAACAATAACGAAGACGATCATTTGAACGCAATGGAAATCGAAGTGAGCGAGATTATCGGCAATATCTATGAGAACCCAGAATTGTTGACTCGTTAAATGAATCATTTTATAAGGATTAATAAAGTAAAAATAAATATATACATAAATAAACCGATATGCTATAATCACTTATATAAGAAATTGTGTCCCAAGTAGACCACAAGAAGTACCAATCTGGAACAATTTTAGTAAGGGGGATTATAGCATGTCTAATATTTGCGCTTTGGATTTGGGATTTGGATGGACAAAAGGCTCATATAATAATCGCGTTTACCTTCAACCATCTATCATTGGGGAGTCCAAGGAACTTTTTGATGACAGCATTAAGCCTGACGACTTTATTTATGGAGAGGATCAATACTTCGTTGGAAAACTTGCTCTAAGACAGAGCGATATTAAATACTTTACAATGAAGGATAATAAGGCTGAAGCAAGTACATCGAGTGCTATTACTGAAACTGCATTAGGCTATCTGATCGGAAATTCGGCAGCTAATGTTATTAGTGGGTTGCCTATCAAGTTTTATTTTAAACAGAAAGAGCACTTTGAAGAGTCGTTAATGAAAATAAACGATAAAGATAAGTATACTATTAAGAAGGGGAACAGAGGTTCCTACTATGTTAATCCTAAAATTATAAACCTTAAATTAACACCGCAGGGTAAGGGTATAGCAATGGATTACTTGTTAAAAGATGATGGTACACTCGATAAAATATCAGAAGCAAAGAAAAATATATTAGTGATTGATTTAGGATTCTTTACTTTGAATTTATTGGGGCTTTCCAAGATGGAAACCATGAAGGAATCAACAACTTTATTGCTTGGCGTAGATAATGCTTATAAACTACTACAATCTTACATACAAAAAGCTATCGGAAAATCCCCAGCACGATATGAATTAGACCCTTTTGTTGTGAGTGGTGTATACGAGGGATATAATATTAAACCATTCATTGAAAAAGCATTTAAATCATTGGCAAATCAAATTCAAAACGAAATCGATGGGCTTAACATTAACTTCGATTTATACCTTGTTGCTGGAGGTGCTGCACATCAAATAATCCATCATCTTAATTTACCGAACAAGATTCTTTTAGACCAACTTTCACAAGTCAGAGGATACAGAAAGATGGGTGAAAGGCTATGGAAGTAGTAAAAGCAAGATTAAGAAAAGGAAAAGACGAAGATATTAAAGAAGGAATGATGAATCTTCCGCCACATTATGATCACAGTGATGTAGTTAGAGATGCTTTGAGACTCCTTCTTTTTGGCACAACACCAAAAACTTATACGTTCGTTGAAGTTAGAGAAAATCAGAATAATGAAACTTTTATGCTTACAAAAACTGATGTATCAGATGAGGAAATCGAATCGAATCTTGATGAATTAATTATGGGCTTTTAAGGTAGGCTTTTGCCTACTTAATACATATGAGGAGTAATCGAATAATGGGGTTAAAAGTAAAAATAAACGCTGGATAAAATATTGCATCAAAAAGGCAAATCAACATCAAATTGACAACTACCGACATGCTGCTTGTGTTGTTAAGGGAGGAAGATTGGTCAATGTTGGAGTTAACACTAACAAGAAGGGTAGATTAATTGATCCACTATATGAAGAAAAGGGTTGTCACGCTGAATTAATGGCGCTTTGTTCATTAAGCGAAGAACAAGTTAGAGGCTCTGTTCTATATGTGGCTGGTTGGAGTAAGGGGAATAACATAGTGAACTCTAAACCATGTCCGATATGTCAACAGTACATAAAGAAGTTTGATTTGAAAGCTGTTTATTACTCATTGCCAAATGGAGAGTATGAAGAGCTGATAATTTAGAAGGTAAAAATAAAATATAACTTATAAGGAAATGGGGAAAGAAAGTGAGAGTTAATGAAATTCTAAAATTACTATCCGAATCAGATGAAACGTATTGGGTGAAAGCTGTGTCATCAGGAGGTGAAAGATACATTTATGCAAATAATATTGAATTAAGTGTCTTTTTCCCATACGACGAAGAATTGTCATTTTATAATGATTTTGCATTTCTAGATAATTCAGTGTTCTATAAAGATGATTTTATTATGCATTATGGCTATGTTCAATTAAATGGTGTAAGCATGTTTAATCTAAGTTTCATATATATTAAAAATGAGGGAGTTTATTTACCAACTCCAATTTTTAAATATAAGCATGAATATCAAAAATATGTGGTTGCTGAATGGGAACTTTTGCTCAGTGAAGTTATGAGTGAGAAAAATATTGCTCCTTATGTTGGAATGTTTGGTATACAAGCAGAGAAAAGTATTGTTGTAAGATAAATTCAATATTTTACTTAGTTTTTGAGGAAGGAGATAATACAAATAGATAATTACGTTATTTATCATTTACATTCTGATCTGAGTAATCCAAGTACATCGATGAGCGTTGATTCGGTAACTAAGTTTGAACAATACATAGAAGCGGCAGAGCAAGCGCAAATGAGTACTATATGTTTTTCTGAGCATGGCAATATATTTAACTGGGTAAAAAAGAAACAGACTCTTGAGAAAAAGAATATGAAATATATTCACGCCAACGAAGTTTATCTTACAGAATACATAGATAAAGAAAAAGGTTTGATTCGCGACAATTACCACTACATGTTGATCGGTAGGAATTGGGATGGTGTGCAGGAACTTAACAGACTTACGTCACTCTCTAATAACAAAGACGATGGTCATAGGTATTATAATCCTCGCCTGTCATTTGACGATCTATTCAATACATCTGACAACATTATCATGACTTCGGCTTGTCTTGCTTCGCCTTTATGGAGATCAATAAAAAACGATAACAAACAAATGCTAAACAAATTGATGGATTTCTTTGTAAAGAATAAACACAGGATGTTTTTCGAGATCCAATATCACACCCATCCAGAGCAAAAAATTTTTAATCAGCATTTATACGATTTATCTAAAACAACTGGTATTCCATTAATAGCAGCTACCGATACTCATGCGCTCAATCAGGCTCATTCACAAGCAAGAACAATTCTTATGAAAGCTAAAGGGGCAACATATGGAGACGAAGATGCTTTTGATTTAACTTTTAAGACTCATCCCGAACTAGTCAAAATGTTTGAAGAACAAAATGCCATACCAAGAAGTGCCTATCTTGAAGCAATACATAATACAAATGTTATGGCTGATATGATTGAACCATTTGAGTTAGACAAAACAGCCAAGTATCCTAAACTGCATGACGATTCAGAAAAAGTATTTAAAGAAAAGATAAATATTGGCGTAATTGAAAGAGGATTGCATAAGTTTGATAATGATAAAAAGCAGCAATATTTCCAGCGAATTAGGGACGAGTTTGATACATATAAGAAAGTTGGAGCAATTGACTATATGTTGCTTCAAAAAAACGTTGTCGATTGGGCACATAGTAACGATATTTACCAAGGATACGGAAGAGGATCGGTTAATGGTAGTCTTATAGCCTACCTTTTAAAAATAACTGAAATGGACAGCATAAAACATAAATTAAACTTCTTTCGCTTTCTTAATCCAGAACGGATTTCGCTCGCTGACATAGACCAAGATTGGCCCCCATCTAAGCGGCAAGAAGTTATTGATTATGTTGCAACTATCTCGGGTATCTATTTTTGCGAAATTATTACTTTTAACACTGTAGCTCTTAAGGGAGCAATAAGAGAAGTTGGTCGAGCGTTAAACATGGATTTATCAACTGTAGACCAAATTGCAAAATCAGTGTATAAAAACGAGAAAAAAGAAGATGTAATTGACTCAAAATACATAGAAATGTATCCAGAACTATTTAAATACGTTGAATTAGTCAAAGGAGTAATAGTAAGTATTGGTTCGCACCCATCTGGATATGTTGTTTCGCCAGTCAACCTTGAAGATAATGTAGGGCTATGCTTCACAAAAGAAAGTAAATACCCAGTAAGCCAGATTAACATGAAAGAACTTGACGGATTAAACTATGTTAAATTAGATATCCTTGGACTAGATAATATTGAAATCATTAACGAAACTTGCAAACTTGCTGGAATCGAAAGATTAGTTCCAGATAATATGGACGTAAATGATGAAAAAGTGTGGAATTCGATTAGAGACTCTGGTTTAGGAATATTTCAATGGGAAAGTGTTTCTGCTCAAGCATACCTGAAAGACTTGCTTAGTCCTGAGACGATTAATAGAATTAAGCAGCAGTATCCTAGTTTTAGTTATATTGAACTGTTTTCAATCGGCAATGGAGCGATTCGTCCATCTGGAGACTCTTATAGACAAGCTTTGGCAAATGGTATTTTTAAAGATCACGGACACAAGGCGCTCAGTGAATTCTTAAAGAATACGTTAGGCTATCTAGTCTACCAAGAACAAATCATGAATTTTCTCGTAGAGTTCTGCGATTTCTCTATGGCTGAGAGCGATTCGGTTCGTCGTGGATTATCGAAAAAGGAAGGTACTGAAAAGTTTCTACCCGAGATTAGAAAACGGTTTGTAAATAAAATGATTAATGAATATAACGAAACCGAAGAATCTGCATTATCAGTGCTTGAGCCATTCCTTCAGGTAATTGATGATGCCCAACGATACGGATTTTCCGATAACCACTCCAACCCATACTCACATATCGGGTACGGTAATGGATATCTAAGATATTACTACCCACTAGCCTTCTTAACTGTTATGCTCAACATCAACAAAGATGATATCGATAAAACCGGAGCAATTATTAATTATACAAAAACGAGAGGCATTGAAATCTCATCTATCCGATTTGGCAAGTCTACGGCATCATATTCTTACAACGAACAAGACAACACGATTTATAAGGGACTTGAGTCAATCAAGTATCTGAATACCAAAATTGCCGAAGAACTACTTGAATTAAGCAAAAATACATATGAGAGTTTTGTTGATTTGTTGGTCAATATAACTCAAGACACATCGGTTAATACAAGGCAACTCGACATCTTAATACGTCTCGATTTCTTTTCGAAGTTTGGTAATAACGGAACGCTCTTAAAAGTTTACGAAGAATTTTCTAATGGGAAAAGTCAATACAAAAAGACTTATGTTGAGAAGACAAAAATTAAACGAATTGAAGAATTAAAAAATATCGAACAAGAAATTCGATCAAATCCAATTGAACCTTTGCTACCTAACGAAGAAGTTATGCTGCGTAAAGAATTGATGGGCTATGCCGACATCACATATCCAAACATTGATTCTGGTTGGTGTGTTGTAACAGATCTAGACATCAAGTACAGTCCAAAACTAAAGCTATATAATCTCAAAAGTGGTAAAGAACAAATGTTCAAAATGGACAAGAAAACATTTAACACTAAGGATAAATCTCTGAAGATTGATAAAGGCGACATGATTGAAATTACAGAGTTTATGAAGAAGCCTAGGCAAGTCCCTGACGGCACTGGAGGTTTTAAGCCAACAGATCAAACTGATTATTGGATTACTCGCTATACCAAATACAAAACCAAAGAACCTTCAAAGGAATGATGAAATGGAAGTTTTATTAAATAAAAATAAACGGGTATCAGTATTATGACAAGCCTTGAACGATTCACTTCTGATTACCACAACTACCGCTTTCCAGACGCACAAGAAAAGGAGGTGAGGATTTATTCAACTTGTGCTGGATGTGGTGAAGCTGTATCTATTGATGAGGTCATGGCGAAGGAGATTTTAGATATTTTAAACGGTGTATGCGTACACGATGATTGCTCATGTATTAAAAAAGCAGTTGATGCAAGAACAATGACAATTGATGAAATTATTGAGGAGTGAGAGTTTGAATTTAGTTGGACATAATATGGCACTGGTAGAAGAATTGAAAATACATATGCTTAAACGAATCGAATTGTACGAGAAGAGAGGCTTCATTAAAAAAGGTAAATATAAAGAATTGGTTGAGTTTGAAACAAAAGCAATGGACGAACGATTGGAAACGATGAAGCAATGGTTGTAAACAAAGAGTTCAAACATTACCTTTATGCTTTCGATCTGTCTATGGAATCCACCGGGTTAACAATTTTTGATTTAGATTTGCGAACACCTGTGTTAGTTACAAGTATTTCAACTTCACACCTCAAAAAATCAGCGACACATGGGCAGAAACTTAAATACATGGCAGACGAAATAATAAAAATAGGTAAACTATATCCACCTTGTGAAGTTGCAATTGAACGCGGTTATAGCCGTTTTAATACTGCAACACAAGTAATCTTTAGGGTGCATGGTTTAATTAATTATCTATTCTATAACTACCCACAAACATACTATCCTCCAAAAAGTGTGAAGGAAAGTATTTGTCGTGGTGACGCAACAAAAAAATATGTTCAAGAAACAATACATAAAGTTTATCCAGAAGTTGAGTTTGCCAATGAAGATGAATCAGATTCATTTGCTATTGCTCTTACATATTTGATTAAGAACAATTTGATTGAATGGAATAAGACGGAGATTAAGAAGAAGGCAATTAGGAAGAGGTCTAATAAGAAGAAAGATGAGGGCAACTAATACATATGAAAAAAAATAAAATGAATTTCATTAATGAGAAAACAATATTTGACGCAGAACCGAATAAATTAAATAACTCTATCAAGCAAAATAAAAAAGACATATTTTCTTTTTCAGTAGTAGGAACAGTGGATACATATTACTATAAAACTACGAACCAGTCTAATTAGACTGGTTTTATTTATATTTATCATATATAATTAAAAGTGAAAATAAATAAAAGGAGGAGCTTGGGTTGATAACTGAAAAAATACCAGTTTGTGCATATTGTAGGGTTAGCACAGAACATGAAAGCCAACTAAACTCACTAGATAATCAAACTTACTATTTTGAAGAAAAAACAGAGAAAAGTGGTAAGTATGAACTTTACCGTATCTATGCTGATCAAGGGCTTTCAGCAACCAGTTGGAAAAAAAGAGAGTATTTTAAAGAGATGCTTGCAGATGCTGGTTTAGACATTGAGATTCATAGAAAAGAAATCAAGGCATACGTTAGCAACAGAGAGCCTAGATTTAGACGGATATTAATAAAAGATGTATCGAGATTTTCAAGAAATGCTTCAGAAGGGCTTGAACTCGTTACTAAACTAAGGGAAAAAAATGTACATATAGATTTTGTTTCTCTTGGATTATCTACAGAACAAATGACAAACGATATGATAATCGGATTTTTTTTACTTGCTGCTGAAAATGAATCTAAGGATAGGTCGCAGAAGGTTCTGTGGGGAAAAAAGATGGGGGCTGAAAAGGGAGTAATTCATACTACGGATAACTTTTACGGCTATAAGTATATTAAAGACACAAACACCTTAGAAATTATTGAAGAAGAAGCTACCAACATTAGATTAATTTTTGATTTATATGTAAATCATAATTACGGTTTTAGAAAAATCATAAAGCATCTTAACGATAATAATATATTCACAAGACGCGGAAAGTCTTTTGTTCCACAATCTATTAAACGCATACTTGAAAATGTTGCCTACACTGGTGATTTAGTTAGAAACAAAATGGATTCACCAAAGGTATTCACATCTAAGAGTTATGCAACATATAAACCAAAATCTGAGTGGCTTATTACCAAAGATAGAATTCCTCAAATAATAGAACCGGAATTACTTGCAAAATCAATTGAAATTAGAAGAAGTAAACTTCACTATAAACAACGTGTTGGTATTTATAATGGACTAAGTGAATATTCCGGTTTGATAGTATGTGGTAGTTGTGGCTGCAATTATACTAAAAATAGAGAAGCAAGAACCGGTTACGATTTTTATAATTGCAGAACCAAAAAATATAAGGGTCGGAAGTATTGTCAAAACATTAATGTATCACTTAAACAAATCGAAGAAACTATTAGAGTGCTGGCAGACGGGAAATTTTATGATGCAATATTAAAAGATAAAAATAAAAATATAGAAAAGATCGAAGATGAAATAACCGAAATCAAAAAAAGGATGAATCAGCAAAGTGTAAAAGAGGTAGAAAATTTAAGGGAAGAATTAAAGCTATTAAATGAAGAAAACAATAGATTGGCAGTTCTATTTGTTAAAGGGAATATTGATGAGGATTATTTAAATACACTGCAAAGAGAAATCGATGAGAAAGTTAGTAAATTAATTATTGAAATTAAAGAGAAATCAATGGATAATAATCAACTAGAAGAAGAAATACTTCGCTTAAAGAATACAGTAACTGACTTAAGTAATCTTGAAATAAAAGATAAATATACTGTTCATGAAATAAAAGATCAGATAAGCAACATACGGGTTCATCGAGATAAAGATAATAACAAAAAAGCTCATTTAGAAATCAGATTTAAGGTATTTGAAAATATTGCTGGTATTATGCATGATTTTCAATAACAATAAATACTTTTGAAATTATAATAAAACCATCCAAAAACTGATAGAAATATTGGTCTTTGGATGGTTTTATTATATCTATTTTCCGGACAATGTATCCCCAGACGTTAGTCTGCGGCAAGCCGTTTGCGAGGTCCACTTCAACGCCGATCATTACGCCCTCAATTCCGTACAGGCACGCACTGTGCATTTTTCCATACATAACAAAACACCTCTCTCCAAAAGTTGGCACATCATGTGCGCAAGACTTCAGTAAAGAGGTGCTTCCCCATTTTCCGAAAATATTGATATGCATCCATTATATAAATCAATCCAGGTGCAAATCAATAGCCATTGCCAATCGAAACTTTTCCTGAGCAGCCAACCAACTGCATGTCCGATGAATTAACATTTTATGCAAAATAATTTAACACTAATAAAATTAAAGTCAAATGATTTTTTACAATTAACATTCAAACTGCAAATTATGATAAAATTGAGGAAAGAAAGCAGGTGAATAGAACCTATGACACAAAAATCAACGACCATTCAAGAGCTGCTGCTCGATAATCAGCTTTGTTTCACAATCTATGCCTGCTCGCGCGAGATTACGAAGCTGTATCAGCCTTTTCTCGATAAGCTCGGCCTTACGTATTCCCAATATATTGTCATGCTTGTTCTTTGGGAGAAAGGGCAATGTGCCGTCAAGGAGATTGGCGCCGCCTTGTACCTTGATTCCGGTACGCTGACCCCGCTGCTGAAGCGTCTGCAAGCAGCCGGTCTGATTATACGCGAGCGTTCGCAGGAGGATGAGCGCAAAGTGCTGATTTCTCCAACCGACGAAGGCTGGGCGCTTCAGGATAGAGCTAAGGAAATACCGGGCGTAATGGTGGAAGGGATGAAGATGTCCAAAGAGGAATTCGGAGATCTTCTTCTGCAGTTCCGCAGTTTATTGAACAGGGTACATCAAGCAAATTCCCGCTGTTGAACGGATGAACAAGCATTTTGTCAATGAAATCGTTCGCATTTCGGTATGAAACCATGCGAAAATGTATGTATAAACCATGAAAGATTTATGAGGTAAGCGTTTTAAAAACATGATACAATATTCTGGGTTTCCAAATTTGGCATTGCAACCTTATTGTCAACTTGCAGGAAGAAGGCAGCCTGCCGGTTTTCCAGGTTGGACCTTTTTGCCCGCTTACGGGAATTCAGGATGCTGAACCGGACCATACCCGATCAAGCGGTAATCAATACGGAAAGCGGAAAGGCTGCAGGCTGCCTGCGGGTTCCGCTACACTTTAGGAGGCTTCCGGAATGAATATCCACGAGTATCAGGGAAAAGAAGTACTTAAAAGTTACGGCGTAACCGTACCGAATGGGAAAGTGGCTTTTTCCGTGGAGGAAGCGGTGGTGGCGGCTCAGGAGCTGAACAGCCCCGTTGCCGTTGTAAAAGCGCAGATTCATGCGGGCGGCAGAGGAAAGGCCGGAGGCGTTAAGATCGCAAAGAATTTGGATGAAGTCCGCTCATATGCCGGAGAAATTCTCGGCAAGACACTGGTGACGCACCAGACGGGTCCGGAAGGCAAAGTAGTAAAACGGCTGCTCATCGAAGAGGGCTGCCAGATCGCCAAGGAGTATTACATCGGCCTTGTCGTCGACCGGGGAACGGGGCGTGTCGTGCTGATGGGTTCCGAAGAAGGCGGAACTGAAATAGAAGAAGTAGCGGCCCTGCGCCCGGA
This sequence comes from Paenibacillus sophorae, assembly GCF_018966525.1. Classification (NCBI taxonomy): domain Bacteria; kingdom Bacillati; phylum Bacillota; class Bacilli; order Caryophanales; family Paenibacillaceae; genus Paenibacillus; species Paenibacillus sophorae. The sequence continues at coordinate 4,231,194 of NZ_CP076607.1, read as the reverse complement.
GAAGATTTTTAAAGAAACCATTGATCCGGCGGTGGGGCTGCAGGTATTTCAGGCACGCAGGCTGGCATACAATATTTCCATCCCAAATGATCTCATTAGCAAGGCGGTCAAGTTTATGCAAGCGCTCTATTCCGCTTTTGTGGATAAAGACTGCTCAATTGCCGAGATTAATCCGCTGGTTATTACGAAGGACGGTAACGTTCTGGCGCTGGACGCCAAGCTGAATTTTGACTCCAATGCGTTGTTTCGCCATAAGGATATTCAGGATTTGCGAGATCTTGACGAGGAAGACGAGAAGGAAATCGAAGCCTCCAAGTATGATCTCAGCTACATCGCGCTTGACGGCAATATTGGCTGTATGGTCAACGGCGCAGGGCTGGCGATGGCAACGATGGACATTATCAAATATTACGGAGGCGAACCGGCCAACTTTCTTGATGTGGGCGGCGGCGCGACAGTGGAGAAAGTAACCGAGGCGTTCAAGATTATTTTGTCCGACTCTAAGGTGAGAGGGATTTTTATCAATATATTCGGCGGGATTATGCGCTGCGATGTGATTGCCAGCGGAGTGGTGGAGGCGGCCCGGCAGCTGGGGCTGACCAAACCGCTCGTTGTCCGTCTTGAAGGCACTAACGTGGAGCTGGGCAAGCAGATTTTGTCCGGTTCGGGACTGAATATCGTTTCGGCGGATTCCATGGCTGACGGAGCACAGAAAATTGTCTCACTGGTGCAGTAACGACAGATTTGCCGCGATTTCCTGTACTTTACAAAAAGGAATAGGATGTGAATATGGATGAGCATTCTTGTCGATAAAAATACGAAAGTCATCACGCAGGGGGTTACCGGCTCGACGGGCTTGTTCCATACGAAAGGTGCGCTAGAGTACGGCACGAAGATGGTGGGCGGCGTTACCCCGGGAAAAGGAGGCACGTTATTTGAAATAACACTGAATGACGGCAAAACGGTAAGTCTGCCTATATTCAATACGGTAATCGAGGCCAAGAAGGCGACAGGCGCAACCGTCAGCGTTATTTATGTGCCTCCGGCTTATGCGGCCGACTCGATTATGGAGGCGGTGGATGCCGAACTCGATCTTGTAATCTGCATTACCGAGGGAATTCCCGTGCTTGATATGGTCAAGGTGAAGCGTTACCTGGAAGGCCGCTCAACCGTGCTGATCGGTCCGAACTGTCCGGGAATTATTACGCCTGGGGAATGCAAAATCGGCATTATGCCGGGCTATATCCACATGCCGGGATATGTCGGCGTCGTTTCCCGCAGCGGAACGCTGACCTATGAAGCGGTTCATCAGTTGACAACCCGAGGCATTGGGCAGTCGTCGGCGGTTGGCATCGGAGGTGATCCGGTCAAGGGGTCTGAATTTATCGATATTCTAAGAAGGTTTAATGATGACCCCAGCACGAAGGCCGTCATCATGATCGGAGAAATCGGCGGAACGGCCGAGGAGGAAGCCGCTGTATGGATTCGTGATCATATGACCAAGCCGGTAGTCGGCTTCATCGGGGGGAAGACAGCCCCACCGGGCAAGCGTATGGGTCATGCTGGCGCGATTATTTCGGGCGGTAAGGGTACAGCGAGCGAGAAAATCGCGGTTCTTGAAGCCTGCGGCATCAGAGTTGCTCCGACACCAGCCGAAATGGGTTCTACTCTGGTTAGCGTGCTCGAAGACAGGGGAATTCTAAACGCTTGCACGACGCATTAAGTTCTTTGTGAATCGGCGGAATGTTTTCGGGTCACTGTTCCCTGTCAAAACGGTACTTCCGCTAACCGTCCAATTGTGTATAATAATAACAAAGGTAAGCAACCTTTTATTCTCTTCAAGGGAATAGAAGGTTGCTTTTTTGCGTTTACGCAGTGAGTGACACAAAATAGGGAGGGCGTGTGCCTTCTATAATGAGGGAGAGTTTGTTTATGAACAATCGGGATATATTATTCGGTTTGCATGAAGTGGAAGGCATCGGCTGGAGGAGCATCGACAAAATTCGCAAAGCGGGATTTTTGTCGGAACAGGCGTTTGACTGTACGGTGGAGGATTGGGAGAGAATCGGCATAACGCCGGGAATGTCGGCAAAGCTGTCGAAAATTCTGACCCCGGATTGGGTAAAACAGCGCCGTTTGCTCATGGAATCGGCCCATGTATCGATGGTTACCATATTCGATGATCAATATCCTCAGCTGCTAAAGGAAATATCCCAACCTCCTTGGGTATTATACTATCGGGGACGGGCTGAACTGCTGCATGGACCCGGCATTGCGCTGGTCGGGACGCGCGTTCCAACGGCTTACGGCCGCAAGGTTGGAGCCGTTCTCGCCGAGGAGTTGGCTGCAAGCGGCCTTGCCGTTGTCAGCGGGTTGGCTCGCGGTATCGACAGTATCTGTCATGAAGCAGCGCTGGGGCAGCGAGGAGGAACCGTGGCTGTCATGGCTACCGGGATGGAAAAAATATACCCTTCGGAGAATCGCGAACTGCTGGAGCGGATATCTCGCGAAGGCCTGGTGGTCACCGAATATCCGATCGGCACCAAAAGCCATCCCGGCTTGTTTCCCCAGCGCAACCGGATTATCGCCGGGCTTACTCTAGGAACCGTCGTCGTTGAAGCCGACAGCCGCAGCGGTTCTCTGATCACAGCGGATGCCGCACTTGAAGCGGGAAGGGATGTATTTGCCGTTCCCGGACCCATTACTTCCCCCAAAAGCAGGGGAGCGCTCGAACTGATCAAGCAGGGAGCGGCACTTGTGTCAGGTGCAGCCGACATCATAACGGAATACGCCTTTCTGCTGCCTGAGCCCGCGGATCTTTCACCGGATCGGGTGGCCGGGAACGACGGAATTGGGATGCTATGCAGTGAAAAGAATTTGACAAGTGACGAGTCCCGCCTATACGATATACTGCATCAGGGACCTTGTTCTCTGGATGAGCTGTTGGAGAAAAGCGGTCTGGATTTTGGACATTTGCATTCCGTTCTGTTATCTTTAATCATAAAAAAAGCGGTAACATCCTTACCAGGCGCAGTATATAAGGTTATATAATAGAGAAGTTTGAGGGTTTAGCGTATTCTTCCGAATCGAGTTTTGCGAAGAAATTCAATGAAGTCTATGCAGACCAAACTTTTAGGAGGACGATTGTGTGGCTGATTCTTTGGTCATTGTCGAGTCGCCTGCAAAGGCGAAGACCATCGGCAAATATTTGGGCAGCAAATATATCGTAAAGGCATCAATGGGACATGTTCGCGACTTGCCCAAAAGCCAGATTGGAGTAGAAGTCGAGAATGACTTTAATCCCAAATATATTACGATTCGCGGCAAAGGCTCGGTGCTCAAAGAGCTGAAAGACGCAAGCAAAAAAGTAAAGAAAGTCTATCTGGCAGCTGACCCGGATCGCGAAGGAGAGGCGATTGCCTGGCATCTGGCGCATGCGCTTGAACTGGACAATACGCAGGACTGTCGCGTCGTGTTCAACGAAATTACGAAGCAGGCTGTGAAGGATGCTTTCAAGACCCCGCGTAAAATTAATATGGATCTGGTCAACGCCCAGCAGGCGCGGCGCATTCTTGACCGGCTCGTTGGTTATAAAATCAGCCCTTTATTATGGAAGAAAGTCAAAAAGGGGCTGTCCGCCGGACGTGTGCAGTCGGTAGCCGTTAAAATCATTATGGACCGGGAGAATGAGATCTCGGCATTCGTGCCGGAGGAATACTGGACGATTACCGCCAAACTTGGTATCCGTGATTCCGTATTCGACGCCAGATTCTACAAAATAAATGGCGAGAAAAAGGAACTGGGGCGCGAGAGCGACGTACAGGAAGTAATGAAGGCGATTGAAGGCGCTGATTTCATCGTCAGCGAAGTGAAGGAAAAGGAAAGACAGCGTCATCCGTCAGCTCCATTCACAACCAGTTCCCTCCAGCAGGAGGCGGCTCGCAAGCTCGGATTCCGGGCTGCGAAGACGATGTCGGTCGCCCAGCAGCTGTATGAAGGTGTAGAGCTCGGAAAAGAAGGAACCGTTGGTCTTATCACGTACATGCGTACAGACTCCACGCGGATTTCAGCGACTGCGCAGGAAGAAGCAAAAGAGCTGATCTCCGGCAAATACGGGGAGGATTTTCTGCCGGAAACGCCGCGTCAATACTCTAAAAAGGCTGCCGGAGCACAGGACGCGCATGAAGCGATCCGCCCAACCTCGGCGCTGCGTGAACCGGACGCTGTGAAAGAATTTACCAGCCGCGACCAGTTCCGGCTTTACAAGCTGATATGGGAACGCTTTGTATCCAGTCAAATGGCTTCGGCCCGGCTTGATACGCTGTCTGTCGATATTACGGCCGGCGAAGTTGTGTTCCGTGCCGTCGGTTCGAAGGTGTCTTTTCCAGGCTTTATGAAGGTGTATGTAGAAGGTAACGATGACGGCACAACGGAAGAGGAAAAGTACCTGCCTCAGCTGGAGGCCGGAGATAAGCTGATTTCGCAGGTAATCGAGCCGAAACAGCATTTTACTCAGCCGCCCCCCCGTTATACGGAAGCGCGTCTCGTTAAGACGCTGGAGGAACTGGGAATCGGACGCCCAAGCACCTATGCTCCGACGCTGGAGACGATTCAGAAGCGCGGCTATGTCGCCATTGAAGAGAAAAAATTCATGCCCACCGAGCTAGGGGAACTGGTTATCGAACAAATGGAGCAGTTCTTCCCGGAAATCCTTGATGTAGAATTTACGGCGCATATGGAAGGCGATCTTGACCATGTGGAAGAAGGCGCGGAAGACTGGGTAAAGGTGCTTGCCGAATTTTACAATTCCTTCGAGAAGCGTCTTGAAGTGGCCGAAGAGGAAATGAAAGAGATCGAGATCGTGGATGAGGTTTCCGACGAAATTTGTGAGAAATGCGGCAAGCCGCTCGTTTACAAGTTGGGTCGTTTTGGCAAATTTTTAGCCTGTTCGGGCTTCCCCGACTGCAGGAATACAAAACCTATTATCAAGGATATCGGGGTAGGCTGCCCGAAATGCCACGAAGGAAAAGTTGTTGAACGCCGTAGCAAGAAGGGACGCGTCTTCTACGGCTGCGACCGGTATCCCGAGTGCGACTTTGTCTCCTGGGATAAACCGTCTTCCAAACCGTGCCCGGAGTGCGGCTCGTGGATGGTCGAGAAACGGAATAAACAAGGAGCCCGTCTACAGTGTACGTCATGCGACCATACCGAGGCTATAGAGGACAGCGACGAGGAAACGGCGGAATAAATAGCTCTACATTTATTAATTCAGCAAGAAAGACTTATGGAGGTTGTGTAAAAGTTGACGGATACAGCTAAGCAAACAGCAGGCAGCCCCGCTCCGGTTACGGTTATCGGCGCGGGCCTTGCCGGAAGTGAAGCGGCCTGGCAGATCGCATCGCGGGGAGTGCCTGTTAAATTATATGAAATGCGGCCCGTCGTAAAGACGCCGGCCCACCATACGGATAAATTCGCCGAGCTCGTATGCAGCAACTCGCTGCGAGCCAGTGGACTTGGCAACGCGGTTGGCGTACTGAAAGAGGAGATGCGGCGGCTTGGCTCCCTGGTGCTGGGCTCCGCCGACAAGCATGCCGTACCGGCGGGAGGCGCACTAGCCGTTGACCGCGACGGATTTTCTGGCGAAATTACAGCGGCGCTGCACGAGCATCCGCTTGTCGAGGTTATAAATGAGGAATTGACGCATATACCGGAGGAAGGGATTGTTGTGATCGCGTCCGGACCGTTGACATCCCCGGCATTATCTTCCGAGATCAAGGCGCTGCTGGGTGAGGAGTATTTTTACTTTTACGATGCGGCGGCTCCGATCGTCGAGAAGGATTCGATCGATATGAGCAAGGTATATTTGGCTTCCCGTTACGATAAAGGTGAAGCTGCCTATCTCAACTGTCCGATGACGGAAGAGGAATTCGACGTATTTTACGACGCGCTTATTTCTGCGGAAACGGCGGCACTCAAGGATTTTGAGAAGGAAATTTACTTCGAGGGCTGCATGCCGATCGAGATTATGATGAAACGCGGCAAGCAGACGGCGCTGTTCGGGCCAATGAAGCCGGTGGGACTCGTCAATCCCCATACAGGCAAGCTGTCTTTTGCCGTCGTTCAGCTGCGACAGGACAATGCTGCCGGAACGCTCTATAACCTCGTAGGATTTCAAACCCATCTGAAATGGGGCGAGCAGAAGCGGGTCTTTTCGTTGATCCCGGGTCTTGAAAATGCGGAATATGTCCGTTATGGTGTTATGCACCGCAATACTTTCATCAATTCGCCGAAGCTGCTGCATCCGACCTATCAGATGAAAGGAAGGGAACGGCTGTTTTTTGCTGGCCAGATGACAGGTGTGGAAGGCTATGTTGAATCTGCGGCCTCGGGTATGATAGCCGGAATTAATGCCGCTAGATTTGCTCTTGGTGAGGAGCCGCTTGTATTCCCGGAGGATACCGTTCTTGGGAGTATGCCGACATATATTACAACTGCCGATTCAAAGCATTTTCAGCCGATGAACGCCAATTTTGGCCTTCTGCCGAAGCCTGAACGGAGAATCCGAAACAAAAAGGAGAAGAATGAACTTCTTGCGCATCGCGCATTGGAAAGTCTGGCAGGGTTCGCGGACCGTACGGGTTTGCCACATCATATCGGTTCCGAGCCCCTGCAAAGAACCTGAAGCATTTTCGGAGCATAATTGAAGGAGGCAAGAGCATGATTCCCAGCTTTCACGCAACGACCATTTGCGCCGTACGGCATAATGGCGAAGCGGCAATCGCAGGCGACGGACAGGTTACCTTTGGAGAAAGTGTCATTATGAAGACAACCGCCAAAAAAGTGCGGAGATTATACAGAGGGCAGGTTATCGCCGGATTCGCCGGCTCGGTTGCCGACGCAATCACCCTCTTTGAGAAATTTGAAGGCAAATTGGAAGAGCATCACGGTAATTTGCAGCGCGCCGCGGTTGAGCTGGCTAAGGATTGGCGTCAGGACCGTGTCCTGCGCAAACTGGAGGCACTGCTGATCGTAATGGACAAGAATGGAATGCTGCTGATTTCCGGCGGAGGCGAAATTATCGAGCCGGATGATGATGTGCTTGCCATTGGCTCCGGCGGCAACTTTGCACTGGCTTCCGCCAGAGCTTTGAAGCGGCATGCCAAGGATCTCAGCGCAGCGGATATCGCCAAGGAAGCGCTTAAAATCGCGTCCGAAATTTGCGTATATACGAATTCCAATATTATCGTCGAACAATTGCAGGCTTAATGCCCGCCAGAGAGGTGGAGAAATCAAGATGTCGAATCAATCGCTTACGCCCCGGCAAATCGTAGCCGAGCTGGATAAGTATATTGTCGGCCAGAAGCAGGCCAAGAAATCAATGGCGGTCGCTTTGCGCAACCGCTACCGGCGCGGCCAGCTGTCTGAAGAACTGCGTGACGAAATCGTACCGAAGAATATCTTGATGATCGGGCCTACGGGTGTAGGCAAGACCGAGATCGCCAGACGTCTTGCCAAGCTGGTGAATGCTCCATTCGTCAAAGTGGAAGCCACAAAATTTACTGAAGTCGGCTATGTAGGACGTGATGTGGAGTCCATGGTTCGCGATCTCGTGGAGACCGCGATCCGAATGGTCAAGCTTGAGCGTACCGAAAAGGTGAAAGACCGTGCGGAAGAACTGGCCAATGAACGCATCGTACGTATTCTCGCCCCTTCTGCCTCTAAGAATAAAGCCCAGCGCAATCCGTTTGAGATGCTGTTTGGCGGGAATGGCGGCCAGGAGGAAGCGAAGGCCGATGATTCGGAAGGCGATGCTTTCTTGAATGAAAGCCGCCGGGGAATCCGGTTTAAACTCCTTGCCGGACAGCTTGAAGACGATATCATTGAAATCGATGTCGAAGATACCACACCGACCATGCTGGATATGTTCGCCGGACAGGGCAACGACCAGATGGGTATGAATATGCAGGAGATGTTCGGAAATCTGCTGCCCAAACGGACCAAGAAGCGCAAGCTGTCAGTTCGCGAGGCGCGTAAAGTGCTCATTCAGGATGAAGCGAACAAGCTGATTGATATGGATGATGTTATCCAGGAATCCGTAGCGCGTGCGGAGCAATCGGGCATTATTTTCATCGATGAGATTGACAAAGTGGCGAGCCAGGGCAAAGGGGGAGGTCCCGATGTTTCACGCGAGGGCGTACAAAGGGATATTTTACCGATCGTCGAGGGGTCGACCGTGATGACGAAATACGGCCCCGTGAAGACCGATTATGTACTGTTCGTGGCAGCGGGAGCTTTTCACGTCGCCAAACCGTCCGATCTGATTCCTGAACTCCAGGGGCGCTTCCCCATTCGCGTTGAACTCAGCAGCCTGACCCTTGAAGATTTCGTATCCATACTCACCGAGCCGAAAAATGCGCTGACAAAGCAATACTCCAATTTACTCGCTACGGAAAATATCGAAGTGGAGTTTCAGAGCGACGCTATTTACGAAATTGCGAAAATTGCGGCGACGGTTAATCAAAATATGGAGAATATCGGAGCTCGCCGTCTGCACACCATTTTGGAAAAGCTTCTGGAAGACCTCTCCTTCGAGGCTCCCGAGCTTACACTCGAAAAAATGGTGATCACGCCCGAATACGTCCGTGAGAAGCTCGCAAGCATCGCTCAGGATCGGGACTTAAGTCAGTATATTTTGTAACTGCCCTTTAATGGAAGATTTCTAGGAAAGAAGTATCAGATAAAAAATAATTAAAACCCAAATTAAGTAATTTTGAAGGAATATATGGAGCTTTTAAGGATTTTTTGAACATTAAATGGGAAAATATAGATAAAAAATGATTATAGCCCTATCTAATTTTAAAAGATAGGGCTATTTTCTTATTGTAATATTATACAAATTCTATGAGAATCAATATATGCTAAAAAAAACCTCAATTATGTCTCATAATGTCGAGCATTTTTCTTGGTTTTTTGTTTAGGATTGAACATTTTTTAATCAAAAATTGTCGAATGGGAAGGATTTTTAGAAAGAGTTGTGGAATTCTTTTCACTATGATAGCTTTGGAAGGGGGATAATTATGGGTTTGCTGAATACTCTTAGTTTCCGACGGTTGCAAAAGGGCATTGACGCCGCCAACATGCGACAAAACGCGCTTGCTAATAACGTGGCAAATGTCGATACACCCAATTTCAAGCGCTCCGATGTCTCTTTCGAGAGCTTTCTACGCGAGCAAGAGAGAGGACTTCAGTCTAAGCTCGGAGCCAAAGTGACGGACCCCCGTCATATTCAATTCGGACTGACAGGCAATGTGCCCTCACCGGTTATCCGGACTGATAAGAGTACGTCTATGAACAATAACGGCAATAATGTTGATATCGACCGCGAAATGGCGCTTAGTGCCGAGAACCAACTCCGGTACAGTTCTTACGTTCAACTTTTGAACAGTCAAATTTCAATGATGCGAACGGCAACTGAAGGGAGATAATGAGGTATGAATTTCGGCAGCAGTTTTGGAATCAGTGCCTCTGCCTTAACCGCACAGCGGCTGAGGATGGACGTAATCTCGTCCAATATAGCCAATGCGGAAACGACAAGAGCGTCGGTGGTCGACGGCAAAGCGGTGCCTTATCGGCGCAAGCTAGTGGTGCTGGAGTCGAAACAGAACGACAGTTTTTCCAATATTCTGAGTTCCAAGATGAATGGCGGTTCGGAGGGCGTGAGTGTCAGGTCCATTATAGAAGATTCCTCACCTCTCAAACCGATATATAATCCAACACATCCCGACGCTGATGAGAATGGGTATGTATATATGCCCAATGTGGATGTAACGAAAGAAATGGTGGATATGATTTCCGCATCCCGTTCTTATGAAGCGAATGTTACCATGCTCAATGCTAGCAAAGCGATGGTTTCCAAAGCACTTGAAATCGGAAAGTAAGTATTAGTACAAATCTTCTATAGTGACTGCAAGGCTCAGTACATTTTAGCGTTTGATTTCTAGGAGGAGAAACCTTGATACAGAATTTGACAATTGGTGCGCAAAGCATCCGGCCGCTTGCAATGAAGACGACAGAGACGCAAACTGCGCCTGGTCTTTCGGACACTACTAAAGGCTTCGGATCTTATCTTGAGGATGCCCTGAATCAAGTAGCTGCTCAGGAGCAAACCGCGAAAGACATGAACAACAAGTTTGTCCTGGGAGAAGTGAATGTGGATGAAGCGATGATTTCTTCACAGCAGGCTCTGCTGAGCTTGCAGCTGACGACCCAAGTCCGGAACAAGGTTATTGAAGCTTATCAGGAAATTATGAGAACTCAGATCTAAATAATCCTAGCTTAGTTTCGGATGGGGTGACACTGTGAATGAAAGATTCGCCCAGTACAGGGATAAACTTGCCCAGTATTGGAATAGATTCAGCGTCAGGCAGAAAATACTTTTCTTCTCTACGCTGTTTATCATTATAATCATCATCGTCGCAGCGACGATGCAGCTTACCAAGACCGAGTATGAGGTTGCTTTTCAGGATTTGGACAGTACGGACGCCGCCGGAGTAATAAATTATCTGGAATCAGCTGGCATCAGTTACAGGTTAAGTCCAGACGGTCAAAGTATTTCCGTTCCGAGTGCGGACGCAGCCCGCGCCAAAGTAGATATCGGATCGCAAGGGATTGTTCAGGACGGTTCAATCGGTTATAAGATTTTTGACCAAAGCTCATCTATGATAGGAGCAACAGACAACGAATTTAATGTAAAGTACAATAACGCTCTTAATGGGGAAGTGGAGCAGCTTCTTCGCAGGATGCAGGGAGTTAAGGACGCTAAGGTTCTCGTCAATCTGCCAAAGGAAACGGTCTTTGCCACCCAAGATGACCAGGAGAAGGCTTCGGCATCCGTGGTATTGAGCTTTAAACCCGGCTTCAGACCATCCCAGGATAATATCGATGGCTATTTCAATCTGGTTAAGACGGCTGTGCCCAATTTGCCTATTAATAATATTACAATAACGAATAATGAAACCGAGCTTATGCCGACGGCAAAAGGCGGACAAGCCGGCTTTTCCAGCCAAGTTGAAGAAAACTTCGCCCTTCAGAAGAAATTCGAGGATGAAGTGAAAAAGAATGTAAAAGCGTTTCTCAGCACGCTAACTGGGCCCGATAAGGTCGATGTGCTCGTCTTTTCCAAGCTGAACTTCGACAAAGAGACCCGGAAGGAAGACCGGGTTGAGCCTGTAGACGCCGAAAATATGCAAGGGATCGTAATCAGCTCCCAAATTATTAGTAATACGTACTCAGGACAGGGCAGTACGGACGGTGGAGTTGCGGGAACCGGGGCAGGTGATGTACAAGGATATCCGACCAGCGCGAATTCCGGAAACACTTCATCTGAGGAGTCGTCCGAGACAAAAAATTTTGAAGTGAACCGAATTACGAGAGACATCATTGCTAGTCCATATACTGTAAAAGATTTAACCATTAATGTTGCGGTTGAACCACCAAATGGTCAAACAACTTTGGATCAGACCACTTCAGCTGCCATTCAGAATATTCTGGTCAATATAGTCAGAGCTTCCCTGGCCGATTCAGGGGTTGTATATACTGACGCTGACTTGAATAAGAAAGTTTCGGTCTACTCTCAACCTTTTGGCACCCAAGCTGCAGCTGACGCATCTCAAGGACTTGCAACCTGGATGATTTGGGCGATCGCCGCGGCGGCACTGCTGGTTGGAGCGGGCGTGGGATATATCATCTATCGACGCCGCCGCAATAATGCGGAAGAAGAAGAGGAAGAGGTTCCGCTCCAGGTGCCAACCGAATTCCCGTCCATTAACCTGGAGAGCGTAACGAACGAGAGTCAAGTGCGTAAGCAGCTGGAGAGCCTGGCTAAGAAAAAGCCGGAAGAGTTCGTAAATCTGCTGCGCACCTGGCTAGCAGACGAACAGAGGTGAACGAATGGCAAAGGCTGCACAGCAGGGGCTTAGCGGCCGTCAAAAGGCTGCAATCCTGCTCATTACATTAGGGCCGGAAGTTTCGGCGCAAATTTTCAAGCATTTAAGAGACGAGGAGATTGAGCAGCTTACGCTGGAGATCGCTAACGTCCGCAAGGTTGACAGCGGTGAGAAGGAATTGATCTTGTCTGAGTTTCATCAAATCTGTCTGGCCCAGGAATATATTTCGCAAGGCGGCATCAACTATGCCAAGGAAATCTTAGAGAAGGCGCTCGGGCAACAGAAGGCGCTGGAAGTTATCAACCGTCTTACGGCGACGCTTCAGGTCAGACCATTCGATTTTGCGCGCAAGGCGGACCCTAATCAGATTTTGAACTTTATTCAGAATGAAAATGTGCAGACCATCGCCCTTGTGCTTTCGTACCTTCAGTTTGAACAGGCGGCTGCAATTCTTTCTTCTCTGCCGCAGGAGAAGCAGGCTGAGGTAGCTAGAAGAATTGCTGTTATGGACAGCACCTCTCCGGAGGTCATTTCCCAGATTGAGAAAGTACTGGAGCAAAAGCTGTCCGCGACCGTTACTCAGGACTATACGAATGCTGGCGGCATCGAGTCGATCGTACAGATTCTGAATGGCGTCGACCGGGGGACAGAGCGCACTATTCTGGATTCGCTTGAAATTCAGGATCCTGAACTGGCGGAAGAAATCAAGAAGCGGATGTTCGTATTCGAGGATATCGTCAATGTGGACAACCGTTCCATCCAGCGCATTATCCGCGATATCGAGAATGCGGATTTGCAGCTTGCGCTTAAGGTTGCGAGTGAAGAAGTCCGCGATGTCATTTTCCGAAATATGTCCAAACGCATGGCGGAAACATTCCGGGAAGAAATGGAATACATGGGCCCGGTGCGGCTTCGTGATGTAGAGGAAGCCCAAACCCGTATTGTGAGTACCATTCGAAGGCTGGAAGAGTCAGGTGAAATCATCATAGCCCGCGGTGGAGGAGATGACATTATTGTCTAGGTTGATCAAACACTCCCAATATGTTCCTGTTGAAGCACTCAAGAGATTGGAGCTGGCCCGGCAGCATGCCGGTCTAGCCGAAGAAGAAATCCAATCAGGGGAAAACGGCGAAACGCAATCGCAATATAGCGATCCCGCTCGCGAGGCAGCCGAGCAGACATGCAAACAAATGCTGCGCGACGCAAAGGAGTTTGCCGAAGAACAGGTGCGGGGTGCCTCTCTTGAGGCTGAACACATCATCGAGAGAGCGCACAGCGAAGCCGAAGAATGGTGGCGGAGTCGCAGGGAGCAGGATGAACACCTAACCGAAGCGGTTAAAGCAGAGGCTTTTAGTAAGGGATACAATGAGGGTTTGCTTCAGGCTGAGGAAGAAATGAAGGCCAAGCTGGCGAAGGTAATGGGAGAGGCTCAAGCCGTTCTATTAGAAGCCTATAAAGCGCGTGATATGATCATTCAGGAAGCCGAGCCTTTTCTCGTTGAACTGAGCTGCGACATTGCCGAGAAAATTGTGGAGAAGCAGTTGACGGTTGAGCCGGCATTTACCATTGATCTCATCAAGAGGAACCTGGCGCGCAAGAGGGAGCAGGGAGTCATCTCTCTATGTGTAAATCCTAAGCAGTTCGCTTTTGTTAACGCGGCACGTGAGGAACTTACTCTGGCCATTGATTCGCAGGCGGAACTTCAGATTTTACCCGACTCGACGGTGAAGGACCATGGATGCGTGATTCGTTCTTCACTTGGAAGCGTGGACGCAAGGATCGACACCCAACTTGAGGAGATCAAGAAGGAACTGGTCAGGGTGGCGTTGGATAATGAAGGGCAGAGAAATGGGGAAGGTAATGCTTGACACCCAGAGATACAAAGTACAGCTTCGCAGTATCGATCCCGTCAGAATTAACGGCAAGGTAACTCAGGTTATCGGGCTGATGGTCGAATCGGAAGGGCCGGATGCCAGCATAGGAGACGTGTGCTATATCTATCCTGCCAAAGGCAGCAGACCGCTCAAGGCGGAGGTCGTCGGCTTTCGCGATAACAAGGTGCTGCTTATGCCGCTGGGCGAACTGCAGGCGATCGGACCCGGCTGCGATGTGGTCGGCACTGGCAAACCGCTAAACGTGCAGGTGGGCTCTGAACTGCTCGGCAAGGTACTCGACGGTCTTGGACAGCCGCTTGACGGTTCGCTCATACCGGCTCGCATGCCGTACAGTTCAACTTTCAATATCCCAACTAATCCGCTTAGCAGGCCCAGAGTACAGGAACCGATCAGCATTGGAGTCCGGGCGATCGACGGACTACTAACGATTGGCAAGGGGCAGCGGGTCGGTATTTTTGCAGGCTCGGGCGTAGGTAAAAGTACACTAATGGGTATGATCGCCCGGGGTACTTCCGCGGATGTAAACGTGATTGCACTAATCGGTGAGCGCGGGAGAGAAGTTCTGGATTTCATCGAACGAGACCTCGGTCCGGAGGGTCTGCAGCGATCGGTTGTAATCGTAGCGACCTCGGACCAGCCAGCACTGATTAGGATCAAAGGGGCGTTGATTGCTACGACTATCGCCGAGTATTTTCGTGATCGCGGACTCAACGTCATGCTGATGATGGATTCGGTCACTCGGTATGCGATGGCACAACGCGAAGTAGGCCTTGCAGTCGGTGAACCGCCGGCGATGCGGGGGTATACACCATCAGTTTTTGCCAGTCTGCCGAAACTGCTGGAACGTGCAGGAACGGGGCCAACCGGGTCGATTACGGCTTTTTATACCGTACTGGTCGATGGAGACGATATGAACGAACCGATTGCCGATGCAGTACGCGGAATATTGGATGGACATATTGTGCTTAACCGTAGCATTGCGAATAAAGGACATTTTCCGGCGATCGATGTGCTTGCAAGCATTAGCCGGGTGATGAAGGATATCGCGCCTGCGGATCAAATCGAGGCGGCGGAGAACGTAAAGAGGTTGATGTCGGTTTACAAGGAATCCGAAGATTTAATTAATATTGGCGCTTACCAGAGAGGTTCCAATGCCCAGATTGATGAGTCGATGCATTATATTGATAGCATTTGGGATTTTACAAAACAAAAGGTTGACGAGAAGACAACGCTGGCCGAAGTTCAACAAATCTTAATTTCCCAGTTCTCGAGGAGTTGATTTGATTAATGAGATTTCACTATAGTTTCCAGAAAGTCGTCGATTTGAAGGGCAATGAAAAAACGCAGGCGGAATGGTTGCTCTCAAACGCGCTTGGGGAACTCCAGGCACAGGAGAAAAGTCTGGTTGAACTTATGGAACAGCGAAATGAAATTTTACTCGCGCTTCAGGCAGCGGCAGAGCGGAGAACACCGATGGCGATGATCCGGGAAATGCAGGATTACGTGGACTATTTGGACAACTGCATTACCCGCAAACAAGGTGAGATCAGCCAAGCGAATCAAGAAGTCTCAAGAAAACAGGATAATCTTAACACAAAGGCTTTGGATGAGAAGATTTGGTTGAAAGCAAGGGAAAAAGCGCTGGGTATTTTTAAACAAAATATGAATTTGCGGGAACAAAACGAACTGGATGAGATGGCTACCGTCCGCTTCGCGATGAAGCCCCTCTGACGTTTGGAGGTTAATCACCAGTGGCAATGAACGATATGGAGCTTGAAAACGATGGGGCGGCAAGCAAGTTTGAGCGGTTTCTGTTTCTGATGATTCCGATTATTTTCACTCTTGTCCTCATTGGGGTGCTGCTGACGCTATTAAATACGGATTTCAGAAACGACATGCTGCAGATAGCGAACAAAATTCCGCTTGTAAATCAATGGGTGCCTGATCCGAAAGAGGATACCGCCAATAGCCAGCAGCAGGAGAAGCAAGAGGCAAGCTCGGAAGCAACCATTAAGGAGCTAAAGGCCAAGCTGTCCGAACAGGAAGAGACGGTAAAACAGCTGAATGAGCAAAAAACCGCACAGGACAAGCAGGTACAGGCGCTGCAAACACAGATTGTCGACATGCAGCAGACAGCCAGCAGCCAGGAACAGGCAGAAGCAGAGGACGCACACGCGAAAGAGATAGCCGCAATGACCAAGCTTTATGCGGGAATGAAAGCATCCAAAGCGGCGGCGGTCATGCAAAATATGACGACCGAAGAAGTGGTTCAGCTGCTTAGCGGAATGAATAATGACAGCAAGACAGCCATTTTGGAAAAGATGGATCCGAAAGTTGCCGCAGATGTGTCCATTAAGCTAAAAGAATCAGCTAATTCTTCCGATATGGCTATTGCAGCCCTGCAATCCAGACTAAATCAACAATCGGCGGCAACGAGCGTCTCGAACGGCAGCAGTTCCAATCTTGACAAGGAAAAGCTAAGCCAGACCTTCTCCTCTATGCCCGCCGCCGAAGCGGCAAAGCTGCTTAGTGATATGTACGGAATCAGTCCGGATAAGGTGATTACGATTCTAATTACCGTGAATGACAGTGTGCGGTCTTCCATATTATCCGAGATGACCAAGAGTGATACGAATGGAGTAACTGCCAAAATTGTGAACCGCCTGATGGGCGGCAAATAAGAATTGCACTTGAAAGGAGGTGAAAAATGATGAGTCTTGTATTTCAAATGATTTCTTCAGGCAAAGGTCTTAATGTCAAAGCGGCCGCTTCTACCGGATCTTCCGGTATAGAAGGAGTTATCGGCACTACAGTAAACGGGATGTTCTCCCAGACTCTGATGCAATCTATGGCAGGCGCGTCTTCTGGTATGGCTGCAGCTTCAAAAGGCGATACGGCAGCAGCAACTTTACAGAACCTTTTGAAGGCGACGGTTTCCGGCGAAGCAGACAAGGATGGCGAAATATCAGGCGTGAACGGGCAAAAGCTGTTGGACCAACTTCTTCCCGAGCTTTCAAAGCTGGATGAACAGATTGAAATGGATCCCGCGCTGCTGGCGGCGCTTCAGGGCTGGCTGATTCAGGTTTCCGCTCTTTTGTCGGGTGCTGATACAAAGGAAGGTCAGGCTGAGAACGCGCTTACGCTACTTGCACAGAACCCCGCAACTGCAAGGTTTGCTGTCCAGGATGAACTGAATAACCTCGCGGCCATGATTAAGCAAGCTGCAGAAAGCGGCGATAAAGATGCAGCAGGCAAAGGGCTGACGCTGCTAAACAGCTTTGCGGCAATCCTTGAACCGTATACTGGAACCGGATCGACTTTCAATGAAACATCTGTACAGTCTGCGGCCTCCCAAACGGCCGTCGCTGGAAAGCTTCGAGAAGGCCAAAAGGAGAACGCCAGCAATAATTCCGAAGGGACCAGTTCTTCCAAGACTGGAGATTTTATTGCGAACAAGTCGGACGCTTCCGGAAAAGCTGCCGCGAACTCTGGCGATGTTAAGGCGGCTTCAGGCAATATGGTGGACCTTAAAGTGACGTCGACATCCGTAGAAGGTAAGGAGCATTCCAAAGCAAATGCAGATGCACTACCCGAAATGGCTGCAGAGCAGGATTTTTCCTCAGGAGACAGCAAAGTCATTACCGCAGGCCAGCTCTTGCTGAGAGATGGAATTACGGTTCCTCTGAAGACAGAGACTGTGCAAGTTCCGGTTCATACATTTGCGCAGGAAATGACTGGTTTTATTACAGGCAAGCTGGAAATTGTCAATAAGGGCGGGATTGCCGAGGCGACTATATCTTTGTTTCCGGAAAATCTGGGACAAGTAGATGTCAAGATTACGATGCAGAACGGTCACTTGGTCGCGCATTTCGTGACTGAGCATGCAGGAGCCAAGGATTTGCTGGAGAACCAGATGTCCCAACTGCGTGCTGCGCTTCAATCCCAAGGACTGCAGGTAGAAAAACTGGAAGTTTCACAGAACAATGCTTCACAGCAGTCGCAGCTCTTCCAAGAGGGGCGCCATTCGGGAGCAGGCGGCCAAGGTTCCGATAGACGCTCCAAGGAGCGCAAAGAAGCTTCAGATGATGCTATTCTTACCGCCGAACTCGACGGAGAATGGAAAGAATGGTTGGCTAATGAAAGACAAAATGCCCGAAGCCTGACAGGCCAGTTCTCAGCCGAGGCATAAGGGATTTGGAAAGAGAGGTGAAAGGTAATGGCAACCTCGGATAGTATGATATCCACAAGTAATGTATGGCCGAACTATTCGGCAGCCAACGCCTCAGGCAGCAGCAAGGGCAGCCAAACGCTCGGAAAAGATCAATTTCTTAAAATCTTGGTTACACAGCTGCAGAATCAGGACCCGATGCAGCCAATGCAAGACAAGGAATTTATTGCCCAAATGGCTCAATTCACGTCAGTTGAGCAGCTTATGAACATCTCGGGCCAGTTATCGGCGCTCAATCAATCACTTGGTTCGGTTTCAGGTCTAATTGGGAAAAATGTCAGCTGGCTTGACAGTTCCACTTCGCAGCAGAAATCGGGAACGGTGGATTCCATTGTGATTAGCGACGGTGTGCAGTACGCTCTTGTGGGCACTGAGAAAATTGCGCTCAAGGACATCACGCGAATTCAAACTGGCGACACCACCTCTTCGGTAGACGTAGGCGGCAGCGGAGGCGGGGCAGCGTTATGAACGATAAAATGACTGTCGGACAGATGTTTACCGGTGTCCGGCACCCGGGCATGCTGCAGCGTTCAAACACCGTTAATAACAACGGATCTTCATCCGCTAACACCTCCTTTGAAACCGTGCTTCAGCGGAATATGCTGAAATTCAGCAATCATGCCGCGAAGCGACTGGAACAGCGAGGGATTCAGCTTGAAAGCAAGCAGCTTGACCAGATCTCTTCGGCCGTAGAACAAGCGGCTGCCAAGGGCAGCAAGGATTCGCTCATTTTGATGAAAGATTTGGCGCTAATTGTCAGTGTTGCGAACCGTACCGTGGTAACGGCAATGGATGGAAACTCTATGAAAGACAATGTGTTCACCCAAATAGATAGTGCAGTAATCATCTCTTGACCCGGCCGGTCCTAACGGAAAGCCGGAGCGACCGCCGACCGACTGACGCGGTCCTACCAATAATCATTATCCAAATATTAAAGAGCCCACAAGCTCTAATTCTGGGAGGGTATAATAATGTTAAGATCTATGTACTCCGGTGTTTCAGGCATGCGCGGTTTCCAAACCAAGCTGGATGTTATCGGCAACAACATTGCCAATGTAAATACGATCGGTTTTAAATCGGGACGTGTCATGTTCAAAGATATTATGAGCCAGACTATTTCGGGCGTTACCGCACCAAACGATGGCGGACAAGGCGGTATCAACTCCAAGCAAATCGGACTTGGCGTCAGCATCGGTTCGATTGACACGATGCATCTGGCAGGAAGCGCCCAGACAACCAATAATCCGACCGATCTTCGTATCGACGGAGATGGCTTTTTCCTCGTTAATTTGTCTGGCGACCAAGCGACTCCTTTTCTGACCCGGGCCGGCGATTTCCATGTCGATGCCAGCCGTAATTTGGTTACTTCCGATGGCCTTCATGTGCTTGATTCAGCCGGCGAGCCGATAGTCATTGGAGAGGACGTCACGGCCTTCTCGATTTCCAATGACGGAACGATTGTACAGACAATGGCCGACGGTACAACCCAACCTGGAGTTCAAATCGGCGTCGCCAAAGTCAGCAACCCACAGGGTCTTGAGAAAATTGGGGGCAATCTGTATCGAATGACTTTGAATGCCAACGCTGAAGGCGCTCTGGAGCCTACAACAGCCAACAATGGGGAAGCAGGCACCGGAGCAATTGTTGCGGGACAACTGGAAATGTCCAATGTCGATCTGACGAATGAATTTACGGAAATGATTGTCGCTCAGCGCGGGTTCCAGGCGAATTCCCGGATTATTACTACATCGGATGAAGTGCTTCAGGAAGTTGTTAATCTGAAACGTTGATTTCAGATCATCCTAGCGATTTACTTATTTAGAGTTTCCGAGCTGCTGACCTTGCAGAATAATAGTTACATTTTGTTTATAAAGTTTACGGTATTGGTTTCAGGCTGGGGGAGGTGCTCCTCTCCCAATTTATTGTTAGGAGGCCTCTTATGATCTCGGTAACACGTTTAAACGGATCGCCAATGTGGCTGAATGCCCTACTGGTGGAAATGGTGGAAGAAAGCCCGGACACTTACATCACGCTTGTAACGGGCAAGAGGCTGATCGTTCTTGAAAAAGCCGAAGAAGTTATTGCGAAAATCCGTGATTACAATAAGGAAATCGGCGCGTATTCAGCCACCATTAAAGTCCAAACACTGGAGGAGCTTTCATGAAAAAGATGCTGCCTTGGCTCATCACGATATTATTGGCGATTACTTTGATCGTGCTGGCCGCTTTTTTATTAATGAACAAATGGTTTTCCGACAGCAGCGGCAATGCTGTTAACGACACTGTAAACAGCGTTGAGACCAAGCAGCTGACCGCAGATGAAATCGTGGCCATGACTTCGGAAATGACCGAAATAAAAACCAATCTTGCTGATCCCGATTACATCGTTTCTATAAACTTCGCTTTTCAATTGAATTCTGAAGCAACTAAGGAAGATTTTGAAAAAATCAAAGAAATAAAGATTAAGCCGCTCATTATTAAAACACTGGCCGATGTGAAACCCCAGGAATTGAGCGGAGCAAGCGGCAAGGACCAGCTGTGCAGCAAGCTCGTAAATCTGATCAACGATACGTTGCCCGAAGGAAAGCTGACCCAGGTGGAAATTACTTCTTATATTCTGGCGCCCATATAAGACTGCCAAATTTCATGTTAACTTACGGGGGGTGATTGAATGGTTGATGTACTTTCGCAAAACGAGATTGATGCCCTGCTTGCCGCTCTATCATCCGGTGAGATGGATGCCGACGAACTAAAAAAAGAAGAAACCCAGCGCAAAATACGTTCATATGATTTTAAACGGGCTGTTCGTTTCTCAAAGGATCATATCCGAAGCCTAACCCGGATTCACGATAACTTCGCCCGATATCTGACGACTTATTTTTCAGCTCAATTACGAACTTTTGTACAGATCAATGTTGTTCAGGTGGAGCAGCTGCCTTATGATGAATTCATCCGTTCCATACCCAAGATGACGATTCTGAATATTTTTGAAGCTGAGCCCTTGCAAGGCAGGATGGTAATGGAAGTGCATCCGAATATTGCCTTCGCTATGCTTGACCGGCTGCTTGGAGGGATCGGAACGGCTCCTTCCAAAATAGCCGCTCTGACTGAGATTGAAACAACCATAATGGAGCGTATTTTCAGCAGATGCTTTGAGAGCCTGCAGGAGGCCTGGAAGACGGTGCTGGATATTGAGCCGATTATGGAAGCGTTGGAGACGAATCCGCAGTTTATGCAGATCGTATCCCCTAATGAAACAATTGCGCTTATATCGCTCAGCACCAAGATCGGGGATACGACGGGCATGATCAATCTATGTATCCCGCACGTTGTGCTGGAGCCGATAATGTCCAGGCTGTCCGTGCATCAATGGTTTGTATCTGAGAAAAAGGCTCGGGATGAGCAGGAAGTGGAGGCTATTAGAGCCAGCGTCAACAGGGCTCAGCTTCCAATCATCGCCGAACTGGGGGAATCCAGGATTTCGATAGCCGAGTTCCTCGGCCTTAATGTAGGAGATGTTATCTCACTTAACAGGACCGTTGATGCCGGATTATCGATCAAAGTGGGCGACAAGCTGAAGTTTATCGGAAGTCCGGGAGTGCTCAAAGACCGGGTGGCCGTGCAAATTGATGAGATTGTCAGCGAAGGAGTTGAAGGACTTGACGAGTAAAGATTATTTATCCCAGGAAGAAATCGACGCACTTTTAAGACAATCGGCGGAAAGCGCTGCAAGCGTATCTTCAGAGAAGACGGTGGATGATTTTCTGACTCCGTTTGAACAAGATGCCTTGGGAGAGATCGGTAATATTACGTTCGGCAGCGCCGCAACGGCGCTCTCGACACTGCTTGGCAAAAAAGTGGACATTACTACCCCGCAAGTCTCCATCATTACGCGCAGTGAGTTTGAGGCAGTCTTCCCTAAGCCTCATGTTGCTGTTCACGTTGAGTATGTTGACGGCTTTCAGGGCATGAACTCACTCGTAATCAAAGTCCGTGACGCCCAGGTTATTGCCGATCTGATGCTTGGTGGTAATGGAGAGCCCGGTGACGAAGAATTGAACGAGATACATGTCAGCGCCGTTCAGGAAGCCATGAATCAAATGATGGGCTCTTCCGCCACATCGATGTCGACTATCTTCAACCGGTTCGTCAACATATCGCCGCCAGGTATCGATATTCTCAACATGTCGAGCGGCGAGGGAGTGGGAAGTCTGCCAGATGACGAGACATTGATTCGTATCTCGTTCCGTCTCAAAATCGGTGAATTGATCGACTCGACTATCATGCAGCTTCTGCCCGTTTCGTTCGCTAAGGATATGGTCATGATGCTGATTGGAGACGCCTCGGAGTCGACCGATGCGCCAGCGGCCGCTGTTGAAGCGCCGGCCCCTGCCAAACCCGAGACATCTCAGTCCCAGCCTGCACCGGCTGCTCAGCAGCCTCAGTCGGCTCCTGAGCAGCCACCAGCACAGCAGATACCACCAGGAACACAGCCATATCCGGGAATGCCGGAAGGAGGATATTATTATCCACCATACGGAATGCCTCCTTATGGCATGCCCCCTCAGGGGTTGCCTGGACAACAGGGAATGCCTTACCCGCAGTCCCCGCCCCCAGCTTCCCAGCCGAACCGGAATGTCAACGTACAGCCGGTCCAGTTTGCCAATCTCAGCGGTAACGCATTTGGGAATGTTGACGAAAATAATTTGAACTTATTGATGGACATACCCCTAAGAGTGACCGTAGAATTAGGAAGGACCCAGAAGCAAATCAAAGACATTCTTGAGATGTCGCAGGGATCGATCATTGAGCTGGACAAGCTTGCCGGCGAGCCCGTCGATATACTAGTGAACAACAAGCTGATTGCCAAGGGAGAGGTAGTGGTAATCGATGAAAACTTTGGGGTTCGTGTAACGGATATCGTAAGCCAATGGGACCGGGTTCAAAAATTACAATAAGCATAACTTAGGGAGGATTTTTTTAAGATGGCTAACCGAATTTTGATCGTGGACGATGCTGCATTTATGAGAATGATGATTCGCGATATTTTATCGAAAAACGGTTTTGAAGTGGTGGGTGAAGCCCAGGACGGTTCCCAGGCAATTGAGAAATTCAAGGAGCTGCGTCCCGACCTGATTACCATGGATATTACCATGCCTGAAATGGATGGAATCGCAGCACTGAAAGAAATTAAAAAAGTGGATGCCAACGCCAAGGTCATTATGTGTTCCGCCATGGGTCAGCAGGCTATGGTTATCGACGCAATCCAAGCTGGAGCAAAAGACTTTATCGTTAAGCCATTCCAGGCGGACCGCGTTATCGAAGCCATCAGCAAGACGCTTGGCGTGTAGGATCTATTCATGCCACTCAACGCCGAGCCGCTCAGCTCAGACAATAACCTGCTGAATTTGCTCAATGTTATCTTTGTGCTGGCGGTCATTATCGTTATTATTATTCTGCTAATTCGGTTTCTGGGACGACGTAACCAAGCTTGGATGAGAGGCCGTTCCATGCGCACTTTAGGTGCGGTGGGACTAGGCCCCAACAAGTCGATGCAGGTCATCGAAATTGGAGGCAGTCTCTATTTGATCGGGGTTGGCGAGAACGTAACGATTTTGGATAAAATCACCGATCCCGAAGAAGTAGCATTGATCGTATCGGCATTCGAGGAGCAGTCTGCGCCGGGTGGGAGGTTCTTTATTCCGCTGATTACCAAGGTGAGGGAAAGGCTGCGCGGAGAAGTTCCGTCTCAGGAAATCGATCTGAACGAGACTTCTTCTTTCTATGAAATGCTGCAGACCAAGCTGCGCTCCGCTTCGGACCGAGAGAAGAAGATGGAGGAACTGCTTGGCGGCGAAGATCAAAAGGGCAGGCAGGGGGATATATGAAGAAAAAAATATTGTTTGCCTTCCTGCTGATTGGTATTATCAGTTTTCTGGCTCTGCGTCCGATCTATGCCGCCGATCCAATTCCAAACATAGACATTCAGGTGGGAGGAGACGGCGGTCAAACCGGCACCAGTTCCATTTCCATTCTGCTACTGGTTACGGTTCTGAGCGTGGCTCCGGCTTTTTTAGTTCTGATGACCAGCTTTACCCGGATCGTTATCGTGCTCGGATTTATCCGCACTTCACTCGGCACGCAGCAAATGCCGCCGAACCAGGTGCTGGTGGGACTTGCTCTTTTTCTAACGCTGTTCATTATGTCACCAACTTTGTCGACGGTTAATCAAACGGCGCTGCAGCCTTATATCAAAGGCCAAATCACTCAGACGGAAGCTATGAACAAAGCTGCCGTTCCGATGAAACAATTCATGTTCAAGTATACGCATGAGAAGGATTTACTGCTGTTTATGAAATATAACGGCTACACAGGCAATAACAAGCCAGCGACATACTCGGATATTCCGCTAACAGTGCTCGTGCCTTCCTTTGCTATGAGTGAATTGAAAACGGCCTTTCAAATGGGCTTTATGATCTTTATTCCTTTTCTAATTATCGATATTGTGGTTGCCAGCACGCTCATGGCGATGGGGATGATGATGCTGCCGCCCGTAATGATCTCGCTGCCTTTTAAAATCATGCTGTTTGTGCTGGTGGACGGTTGGTATCTAGTAGTCAAATCGCTGCTGCTCAGCTACGGCACGTGACGGGAAAGAGGAGGCGAAGGGTATCAATACAGAGTTTATTATCGGTCTTGCGGGTCAAGCTGTATATCTCGTGCTGGAGGTTAGCGCACCTATGCTGATTCTGGGTCTGGTCGTCGGGCTGATTATTAGTATTTTTCAAGCGACGACTCAGATTCAAGAGCAAACGCTGGCCTTTGTCCCTAAAATCGTCGCTGTGCTGCTGGCATTGCTTCTGTTCGGCCCGTGGATCATAACAAAGCTTGTCGACTTTACCACCCGAATTTTGGGTAATCTCCACATGTATATCGGATGAATACGATGATAGATTCCATTTTACGTAGTTTTCCTGTCTTTTTGCTTATTTTTTGTCGAATTACGGCCTTTTTTGTTATCGTGCCTGTCTTTTCTTCCCGAAGCGTACCGATGACTTTCAAAATCGGAATTTCTTTCTTTCTATCACTTGTCGTATTTAGCGCCAAAGGAAACGGCGTTACGGTTCCGGAAGATCTCGGTATAATTCTACTGATCATCAGAGAATCTCTCATCGGGCTGCTGCTCGGGTTCATAGGTTATCTGATGTTTATGACCATTCAAACTGCGGGTTCGTTTATCGACATCCAGATTGGTTTCGGAATTGCGAATGTCATCGACCCGATGACCGGGGCGTCGTCGCCGATACTCGGCAACTTCAAATATATGATTGCCCTGCTGTTGTTTTTAGGGATGAATGGCCATCATTATTTGCTTGATGCCATTGTAAACAGTTATAACTGGGTTCCCCTGAATAATGAGATCCTTCTTAAAATGATGGACGGAAGTCTGGCCGAGTTTCTTCTCCGTTCGTTCGCTCAGTCGTTTATGCTTGCTTTTCAAATGTCTGCGCCGCTGGTGACCGCGCTGTTTATGACGGATATCGGGCTAGCTTTTTTGGCAAGAACTGCGCCATCGTACAATGTTTTCGTTATCGGCGTGCCGCTGAAAATCATTGTCGGCCTGGTGCTGCTGTTCATTCTGATGCCTGCTTTAGCCGTGCTTTTTCAAAGCCTTTTCAATATCATGTTCGAATCCATGCGCAATTTGCTGAGCACAATGGGGAACAGTCCGTAAGATGAAAGTAGGAGGGCCCTGACATGGCATATCGATATCAACTCGACCTCCAGCTCTTCGGCGGAGAAAAAACGGAAAGGGCGACTCCGAGGAAGCGTCAGGACGCCCGCAGAAAAGGCCAAGTTGCCAAAAGCGCCGAGCTTTCGGGTGCATTGGTACTGTTGTCCGGGGTGCTGAGTCTGATGATATTTGGCGGATTTATGAAGGAACGGTTTACAGCGTTGTATACTGACGTCTTTATGAACCGTCTCATGATGGAGGTCACTAAAGCTAATGTGCTGCAGCTGATGAACGAATACGGAGTACAGATTCTGATTCTGCTGGGACCGATGCTGGGCATAACCTTCATCTTGGCATTGATCTCCAGTGTGGCACAGGTTGGCTTTATGGTTACCGGAGAGGGTGTCACCCCGAAGTTCAGTAAGATCAATCCGATTAAAGGCTTCAGAAACATTTTTTCCATGCGATCGCTTGTTGAAATGCTGAAATCAATCTTTAAGCTGCTGGTAATCGCATATCTGGTATTCAACACATTATGGGGGCAAAAAGACAACTTTTCGTCCCTGTCGCATGTTAGTGCGGAAGATGTTTTTCGCTTTACTGCGAAGATGACTCTGAATCTCGGAATCAAAATCGGGGCAGCTCTGCTTATTATGGCTGTGCTCGATTATATGTACCAGCGGTACGAGCATGAAAAGAGTCTAAGAATGTCCAAACAGGAAATTAAGGATGAATTCAAAAAAATGGAAGGCGATCCGCTGATTAAAGGGAAAATCAGGGAGCGGCAGCGCCGGATGGCGATGCAGCGGATGATGCAAGAGGTTCCGGGCGCCGATGTCATCATTACGAACCCGACCCATTTTGCGGTTGCTCTGAAATATGACGGATCTAAGATGGAGGCGCCACAAATCGTGGCTAAAGGTCAGGATTATGTCGCTCTTCGGATTAGGTCGATTGCCAAGGAGCATGGCGTCATGACGATGGAAAACAAACCGCTTGCACGGGCGCTCTTCCAAAGGGCGGAAATTGGGGATTCGGTCCCTGCCGATCTGTTCCAGGCGGTAGCCGAAGTGCTCGCTTATGTATATAAGTTGAAGGGCAGAGCCAGATAATTTCAGGGAGGTAAGAAACATTGAAAGCTAGGGATTTAACGGTACTAATCGGTATAATCGGAATCGTGCTTATGATGATTCTGCCTATTCCCTCTGGACTGCTTGACATTCTGCTGGTCATTAATATTTCGATCGCGTTGACGATTATCCTAGTGGCGATGAATACAAAAGAGCCTCTTCAGTTCTCCATCTTTCCATCGCTGCTGCTGATTACGACCTTGTTCCGCCTGGCGCTGAACATCTCCACAACCAAGCTGATCTTATCCGAAGGCGATGCCGGTTCGGTTGTGGCGACGTTCGGCGGCTGGATTGCGCGCGGTCAGGTTGCGATCGGTTTCATCGTATTCCTGATTCTGGTTGTTGTGCAGTTCATCGTTATCACCAAAGGCTCTGAACGCGTAGCCGAGGTAGGGGCAAGATTTACACTCGACGCCATGCCCGGTAAGCAGATGAGTATCGATGCCGATTTGAATGCTGGCATGATCAACGAGCAGCAAGCGCGTGAGCGCCGGCGTAATGTCGAGCGCGAAGCGGATTTCTATGGAGCTATGGACGGGGCGAGCAAATTTGTTAAGGGAGATGCGATAGCCAGCATTATTATCCTGCTGATCAATTTGATCGGCGGCTTCATCATCGGGATCGCCGTTCATGGGATGCCTTTCCAAGACGCGCTCTCGACCTACTCCGTTCTGACGATCGGTGATGGACTGGTTAGCCAAATACCTGCTCTGCTCATTTCGACCGCAGCCGGCCTGATCGTTACCCGGGCTTCTTCGGATGGCAATCTAGCGGAAGATTTGACAGGGCAGTTGCTGTCTTATCCGAAGCTTCTGTACATCGTTGCTGTTACGGTCGCCTTTTTAGGATTATTTACACCTATTCATGCGATAACAACCCTTCCTTTAGCAGGACTTATGGCCTATGCTGCTTACCGGATGACGCAGAACTTGAGCCGCAAGGCCATCGCCGAAGAGCAGCTCGTCGAAGAAAAACAGATCGAGGAGGTGCGCAGTCCGGAGAGCGTGATCAGCCTGCTGAATGTCGATCCGATCGAATTCGAGTTCGGCTATGGCTTGATTCCGCTAGCGGATACCCAGCAGGGGGGCGATTTGCTCGATCGGATCATCATGATTCGGAGGCAGTGCGCGCTTGAAATGGGACTTGTTGTCCCCGTTATCCGAATTCGCGACAATATTCAACTAAAACCGAATGAATATGTCATCAAAATTAAAGGAAATCAGGTCGGCGGCGGTGAATTACTACTTAATCACTATCTGGCAATGAGTCCTGGGTATGATGACGAATCGATTACCGGGATCGAGACGATCGAACCATCGTTCGGATTGCCTGCGTTGTGGATCGATGAATCGGTCAAGGAACGGGCCGAGCTGGCCGGCTATACGGTGGTCGATCCGCCGTCCGTGGTTGCTACCCATCTTACCGAACTGATCAAACGGCATGGACATGAGCTGATTGGGCGGCAGGAAACGAAAATGCTGATCGACAATATTCGCGAAAATTATCCTGTGCTGGTTGATGAATTGATACCGTCTGTACTCACCGTTGGGGATCTGCAGAAAGTGTTGGCTAAGCTGCTGCGCGAGAAGATATCGATCCGGGACTTGGTTACTATTTTTGAAACGCTGGCAGACTACGGCACCTATACTAAAGATCCAGATGTACTGACGGAATATGTGAGGCAATCGCTGTCGCGGCAGATTACTCAGCAATTCTCCCAGTCCGGAGAAACTCTGAAGGTAATCACGGTAGGACCAACGCTTGAGAAAAAAATTGCCGAAAGCGTCCAGCAATCGGAGCATGGCAGCTACCTTGCGCTCGATCCCGTGTCAACCCAAACGGTATATCAGCGTCTTATGGAGCAAATTAACCGTCTATTGCAATCGGGACAGCAGCCCATTGTATTGACTTCGCCAAACATCCGCATGTATCTGCGGCAGGTCATAGAGCGGACGATGCAGGATATCCCGGTGCTGTCCTATAGCGAGTTAGAGCCTAGTATTGAAATTCAAAGCGTTGGAGTGGTGAATCTATGAGAGTGAAGCGTTACGTTGTCGATACGATGCCGGACGCCATGCATTCCATTCGCAGCGAGCTTGGAAGTGACGCCGTCATCCTGAGCACGAAGGAAATCAGAACCGGTGGTTTCATGGGGATGTTCAGAAAAAAGAAAATCGAAGTGGTCGCCGCGGTTGAGAATGAACAGAAGCAAGCAGCTTCCGAAAAGAGGGAGCTGCCGCTACAATCCGTCCCCCGGGCAGGTGTTCCCAAGGCCTACCGGGAGGCCTATGCCTCGGCTTCGGGCAATGCCGCCGCAAGCGGGTCGGAGCCTTCGCGGAGTTTCGCCGAGATTGCTGCGGCGCTCGAAGGTGCCGCTAAGAAGCAAGGGGCCGTCGCCGTGCTGGAAGAGAAGGCGGTGCCGGAAATTCCCAAGGAAGCTTTCGCGAGTTCCCGTCTAGAGCTGACCGTTCCCGTAATGCAGCCTCCTGCGGCTCCGCCGCTGCCTTCAGATCAAAAGGATCGTCCGGCTGATGACAGCGTTCTTAATGAGATTAGAGAGATGAAGCAGTGGATCGAGCGAATCGCCCGGCAGTCCTCGGACTCGAGAGAACTTCCGGAAGGGCTGGAACGGCTGCGGGTGCGGTTGATCGAGCAGGAAATGGACAGCGCACTGGTAGAAGAGTGGATCGCTGATGTGCTGGATGCTTGGAATATGGACGGGAGACTATGGCCGGAAGAGAAGTTTGAGGAAGCTCTAAGAGTGCAGGTGGCGGGATTTCTTGCTGATAGAATAGGAGGAGGAATTGCTCCTGATACGCGGCTATTGTATGTCGCAGGTCCTACTGGGGTAGGGAAGACGACGACCTTGGCCAAGCTTGCGGCCGACCAGCTCTTCCGGCATGGCCGCAAGGTCGGGATGATCACATCCGATACGTACCGGATATCTGCGGTGGAACAACTTCGGACCTATGCTTCTATTCTGAATGTGCCCCTTGAGGTTGTTCAGTCGCCGGGCGATTTGCAGCGGGCCTTATCCAGACTGGAGGGCTGTGATCTCGTATTAATGGACACGGCTGGAAGAAACTACCGCAATGAAATGCTCGTTGCCGAACTGCAGAGTCTGCTGTCACCGGCAATGAAGAGCGAGACATACTTGGTGCTCAGCCTGACGTCGAAGAGCAGGGATATGAAGCTGATTACCGAGCATTTCAGTAAATACAAGCTGGATAAAGTCATTTTGACGAAACTGGACGAAACCGGAAGCTACGGTCCTATGTTCAATCTGCTTAACGATTACCCGCTCATGCTGTCATATATGACCAATGGTCAGATTGTGCCTGATGATCTTCTTATACCATCCGGAGAAATGGTGTGCAATCTGCTGCTCGGAACGGGAGAACAATGATGGATCAGGCTCAATCGTTGAGACAGCTTGTCGCCGGACAAAATAGAAAGCTTAGCGACAGAGGAACAGACACCGCACGAATAATCACTGTATGCAGCGGAAAAGGCGGAGTCGGCAAGTCGAATTTCACTCTTAACTTTGCGCTTGCACTCAAGAGTATGGGGAAAAGAGTACTTCTGTTCGACGCCGATATCGGCATGGCCAACCTGGATGTTCTGATGGGTGTCTCGGCGAAATACAATCTTTACCATTTGCTTAGCAGAGAAGCCGGCATTGAGCAGATTATTCAAACGGGCCCTAACCGCCTGCCTTTTATTGCCGGTGGATCGGGCATGGAAGAGCTCTTCTCGCTTTCGGAAAGCGATTTGAACTACTTTACATCCCAAATTGCCACAATTGCCGATGAGATGGACTATATTCTATTTGATACGGGTGCGGGGCTTTCCAAGGAAACGATGAAATTCATCGCTTCAGCCGACGATTGCCTCGTTGTTACCACTCCGGAGCCAACTGCAATTACTGATGCCTACGCATTGATGAAGGTGGTTCACACAAGTCATCCGAGCATCACGTTCAATCTGATTGTTAATCAGGCATCCGATATTAAGGAAGCGAATGCAACAAGTGACAAAATTCGAATGACCGCCCAGCGTTTTCTGCAGCTGGATATTCCGTTCCTCGGCTTTATTAGCAGCGACAGCCATGTGGTTCAAGCCGTCAAGCGTCAGATTCCTTTCACATTGGCTTATCCCAACAGTGCCGCTGCGAAGGATATTCACAGACTGACGCTCCGATATTTGTCATTCGACCGTTCTCTAGCTTCGGCTGAATTGCATGGAATTAAGGGGTTTATCAGCAAGTGGCTTCGCCGTATATAAGAAATGTTCTGAATTTAAGGACAGAGGTGGAAATGATATGAAGCCATATAAAGTTTTGGTTGTGGATGATTCGGCATTTATGCGCAAAATCATTTCCGATTTAATTGAAAAGGACGCCGACTTCCAAGTAACGGCAACGGCGGTCAACGGACGGCAAGCGGTTGACAAGGTGAAGGAACTTCAGCCCGATCTTGTCACCATGGACGTGGAGATGCCTGAAATGAACGGCCTGGAAGCGTTGAAGCTGATAATGCTTGACCATCCGCTTCCTGTCATAATGTTGTCCGGCATTAATGAAGAAGGAATGAAAGAGACAATCCTTGCGCTGGAAGGCGGGGCCTTCGACTTCATTCGCAAGCCCTCGGTCTCCAGCTCCCATGATATCAACAGTGTCGGGGAATCGCTGAGGGAGCAGATGAAAGAAGCCATGCTTGCTCGCGAACGCCGGGAAGCACGGTCTGCGTCGGCGCTTCTAAGCACCGAAGGTCCACCCGCATTGCAGCCGCCCGAACCTGCTTCTTCCGCGCCGCCCTTCAAGCTGGCGGATAAGCCGGACGAAGGCGCAGCGGAACAAATGCCTAGCCGGGAAATGAAGGATATCAAAGCGCCGATCATACGGCCGCCCTCACCGGATACCGGGAAACCCGCCCAAAGCAAGCGTGCAGACAAGCCTCCGCTTCCTCGCTCTGAGAGAACAAAAAGCGTCCCTCCTAGAGCGAAGCCGGAAGTCGGACGAATCAAGACTTTGTCCCAGCAGAATTCGGATGTCCCTTCTGATCTTGCATCGCCGAAGCCGCCGATAGCCGGAGCGGCACCCGGTATTCCCACAGTGGCCGGAAGGGATCGCAAAATCGGCGCGAAAGGGCTGGAGAAGCTCGTGGCCGTCGGTTGTTCAACAGGAGGACCGCGAGCGCTGAAGGCTTTGCTTGAGAATATTCCGGCTGATTTTCCCGCACCGATTGTCATTGTGCAGCATATGCCTCCTAATTTCACCAAGTCGCTCGCCCAGCGGCTGAATACCTTCAGCCCTCTGGATGTCATGGAAGCCGAGCAGGGAATGATTCTGCGGAAGGGAGCGGCTTATATAGCTCCGGGGGGATACCACATGAAAGTGATGGAAACCGCAGGAGGGCAGTATGCAGTGAATCTCTCAAAGGAGGAAGCCCGGAACGGCCATCGTCCTTCAGTGGATACGCTGTTCGAGTCTCTGCTGCCACTGAAAGCTTTGGAGCGCCATGCGGTTATTATGACTGGAATGGGGAGCGATGGCGCCAGGATGATGAAATCACTATATGAGGCGGGAATCACATCAACCTTTGCCGAGAGCGAAGAGACCTGCGTCGTTTATGGGATGCCGCGTTCCGCGGTTGAGCTCCAGTGTGTCAGTTATATTTTACCGTTGCAAGACATTGCTCCAAGACTGGTCCAAGTCGTTAAATAACGCAAAGCGAACGTGAAGGGTAGGTGTCTGGACATGGACATGAATCAGTATTTATCCATGTTTATTGATGAGTCGAATGATCATCTGCAGTCTTTGAACGAAAATATGATGGGCCTGGAGGCCAATCCGGACGATCTCAGCATTGTGCAGGTGATCTTCCGCTCCGCACATACCTTAAAAGGCATGGCGGCGACAATGGGATTTGAAGATCTGGCTTCACTGACTCACCAGATGGAGAATGTGCTTGACCTGGTGCGGAACGGCAAGCTGGTTATGCAGGATTTTATTTTTGACACTTTATTTAAGAGTCTTGATGCGCTTGAAGCCATGGTTCAGGACATTACTGCCGGTGGAGAGGGTAAAGCCGACGTATCTTCCATTGTGGCCTCTCTTCAGGCAATTGTACGCGGCGAAGTGCCGATCGCTCAGGGAGAAGGAGCCGCGCCGGCAGCCGCTGCACCCAAGGAAGCGGAAACGCCGGCTCTTCTCGATGAATTCCAACTATCGGTTCTTGAACAATCGATTCAGGAAGGACATCAGGTGCTGTTCATTGAAGTATCGATTCGTAAGGACTGTCAGCTCCGCGCGGTGAGGGCTTATATGGTCTTTGAACTGCTGGAGCGCTTCGGTGAAGTCGTGAAATCCTTTCCTTCGGTTCAGGATATCGAGCAGGAAAAGTTTGATTACAACTTTTCGCTCTATTATATTTCTCAGAAGACCGCCGAGGAAATGCAGACTTTGATCATGGGAGTATCCGAGATCGATAATGTGACGTCGGTGGCACTTGATGTGGAAACGCTGAGTCAGCTCGTAAAGCCTGAAGTCGCAGCCACTGCTGAAGAGGCCCCCCCAGCTCCCGCGCGGGAGAACATTCCTCCGGCTACCCAAACGCCGGCTGCCGCCCCCCAAAAAGAAGAAGCCAAGAAGGCTCCTGCTAAGAGCTCCGGCGCTCCTTCACGCACCATCCGGGTTGATATCGACCGTCTGGATGTTCTTATGAACCTGCTCAGCGAGCTTCTGATCGACCGGGTGCGGCTGGAGCAGCATGCTTCGGATATCCAGAGCGGGGAATTGACCGAGACGGTTGAGCACATGAGCCGAGTGAGTGCCGACCTGCAGAACATAGTCATGAAGCTGCGGATGGTACCAGTGGATACGGTGTTCAATCGTTTTCCCCGTATGGTTCGCGATCTTGCCAAGTCGCTCGACAAAAAGGTGGACCTTATCATTTCAGGTGCCGAAACCGAGCTCGACCGGACCGTCGTTGACGAAATCGGCGATCCGCTCGTTCACCTTTTGCGCAACGCGCTCGACCATGGAGTCGAATCGGTAACTGACCGGATCGCCGCCGGCAAACCGGAGACCGGCTCCATTCATTTGCGGGCATTCCATAGCGGCAACCACGTCTTTATAGAAATTCAGGATGACGGCGCCGGCATCTCCCGGGATAAGGTGCTGAAATCCGCAATTAATAAAGGAATCGTCACTGCGGAGCAAGCGGCGGCGATGAGCGACAATGAGGCCCATCAGCTGTTGTTCGCCGCCGGCTTCAGTACAGCCGAGGTTATTTCCGATATTTCGGGCCGCGGGGTCGGATTGGATGTCGTGAAAGCCAAGATCTCTTCGCTTGGAGGCAACGTCACCATCTATTCCACTCCGGGCAAAGGTACCACTTTCTCTGTTCAGCTACCGCTTACGTTGTCCATTATCGCCGCCATGCTGGTCCGGATAGGCTCGGAAAAATACGCGATTCCGCTCTCTTCCATTGTGGAGACAGGCATCGTGAAGCGTTCACAGATCCGCAGCGTCCATGGTGCCAAGATGGTGGAATTCCGGGGTTCCCATATCCCAATCGTATCGCTAAGCGCCATCTTTAATGTGCCCGACTATGACGAGAGCGGCGAAGAAGAGACGGAAATAGTTGTCATCCGCAAAAGTGACAAGCTTGTTGCGCTCACGGTGCAGGATTTCATTGGTCAGAACGAAATTGTCATTAAGAATTTAGGCAAGTACTTGCCGAGTATCCAGGGAATATCGGGAGGCACAATTCTTGGCGACGGACAAGTTGCGCTTATTATTGATGCCAACGCTTTTATCAAATAAAAGAAACCATTTAGGGAGGTACTTTCCATGGCAGAAGATATTAAAGTCATTGTCTTTAAATTAGCTACCGAGGAATATGGCATCGAAGTGGATAAAGTTCAAACAATCGAGCGTTTGATGCCGATTACGCGCGTGCCGAAGACGTACACCTTTATCAAAGGAGTCATCAATCTGCGTGGCGTCGTTATCCCCGTTATCGATCTTCGAGGAAGATTCGGTCTGGAAGAAGCAGAGCATACCGATCAGACTCGTATCATTATCGTTGTTGTCAACGAGATGGAGGTCGGCTTTATTGTGGATTCGGCCAATGATGTGATCGATTTGAACAGGGAATCCATCGATACACCTCCGGAAGTGGTAGGGGGCATCAAAGCCAAGTACTTGGATGGTGTGGCCAAAATAGGAGAGGACCGTCTGCTCATTATGCTTAATTTGTCAGAAGTCCTCAACAAGAGTGAAATCGTGCAACTGGAAAGTTTCGAGGGCTGATGCCGTGGAACTGTTCAAATATCAGAAAGATCTAAAAATGGATGTGCTCAAGGAAGTCGGGAATATCGGAGCTGGGAACGCCGCCACCGCTTTGTCCCAATTGCTGAACAAACCAATTGATATGGCGGTTCCCAAAGTACAATTGCTTGGATTTGAGGAGATCGCTGAAAAAGTGGGCGGTGCCGAAGAGCTTGTCTTTGCGGTGTTTCTGCGCGTCGAAGGCGAGGCGCCGGGGAATTTGTTCTTTATACTTACGCCGGATGCGGCACGCAGTTTGCTGAGCCGTGTTGCGGGCATCACTGAGGTCTCGGGCGAAGAGCTGAGTGATATGGAACTCTCTGCGCTCAATGAAATCGGTAATATATTGGCGGGGTCCTACCTCTCGTCCCTGGCCGACTTTACTTCCCTTTCCATGTACCCGACGGTACCGGCTTTGGCAATGGATATGGCGGGAGCGATTTTGAGCTATGGTCTACTGCAATTCGGACAGATGGGAGACGACGCACTCCTGATCGATACAACATTTTTGGAAGGACAGAATGAGATTGAAGGCCAGTTCTTTCTTATTCCCGATCCTGAATCGTTTCCTAAAATTTTTAAATCTCTGGGAGTGCCGTTTGAATGATTGAGGAGCAAAGCGTTATAAAGGTGGGAATGGCTGATCTGAACGTAGGCAGTCACGATAATGTAATCCGCACCACAGGTCTAGGCTCATGCGTCGGACTTACGCTTTACGATCCCGAGAAAAAATTGGGGGGAATGGCTCATGTCATGCTGCCATCATCGGAGATCGCCCGTGAAGGGAAGCTTAACATTGCCAAATTCGCAGATACGGCAATTCCCGAGCTTTTATCCCGTTTGTTGAATCTCGGTGCGATCCGCAACCGGATTGTCGCCAAGATGGCCGGCGGCTCCCAAATGTTCGCTTTTGCCGGCGGAAACGACACAATGAGAATCGGCCCGCGCAATGTGGAATCCTGCAAGCGAATTTTGGAGAATTTGAATATTCCTTTATTGGCGGAAGATACGGGTGGCAGTTACGGGCGAACGATCGAGATCGCCTGCAGTACCGGATTATTGTACATCCGCAGTGTGCAAAAAGGCATTAAGGAATTATAATATGATGACTAGAACTATTTTGATTAACTTGATCTGCGGGCTGGCCGGGTTTATTTTTACTTTTCTGTTTTCGCTGCGGAACAATCTGCCAATGACCAGTTTGTTTCGGGGATTGGCAGGATTTATTCTCTGGTTTTTGCTTGCCTTTTTCCTGAGATGGATATTGGGCTTTATTGTTAAGCAAACCGCAAATTCGGACAATCCGTCCTCCTCTTCAGGAGATGTTCAAGAGACTTTGGGAGCCCAAGTGGATATTTTGACTCCGGACCAGAACGAGGAATTAAAGGATTTGCTCAAACCTAAGCCTGAACGAGAGAAACAAGAAAACGGTGAATTTAAGCCGCTTCAGCCTCCCAAACTGGTCTCGATGAAGGATCCTGAAGAATTGGCCAAGGCCGTTCGTCACTTGAAAAATGAATGAGCGAGCGTAGTGGGAGACATATTGTGGATTTCAATGAACCCGGGCCCGCGGACTCGCCGACTACACTGTGGGAAGGGTGAAAGCCGTTGAACGAGCATAAAGCTTCTCATTTGGAACACCAGGCCCTCTGGGAACAGTGGAAAGAAGAAGGGAACCCGGAAGCCAAAAAAAATCTTATCGAGAAATATTTGCCCATAGTGGATTATGTTGCCGGACGTCTAGCAGTAGGTTTGCCAAAGAACGTATCGAAGGACGATCTGGCGAGCAATGGCGTAATGGGATTGATTGATGCGATTGAAAAGTTTGATTACAAAAGGGGATTGCAATTTCAAACTTATGCCTCCTGGCGTGTCCGAGGCGCAATTCTGGATTCTCTACGTCAAGGCGACTGGGTTCCACGCTCGGTCCGGGAAAAGGCGAAAAAGATTGAAGATGCATACCAGCAATTGGAACAAAAATATTTAAGATCTGTCAGCGATGAAGAAATGAGCCGCTATTTAAATGTAACCGAACAGGAGTTTCAAGGAATGCTCCAGGATGTGGCGGTGATGACGCTCTGTTCTTTAGAGGATCCAATTCGGGAAGAAGAATCAGAGACCCGTTTGTCGGTATTGGTGGACGATAAAGCCAAGAACCCTGATCATAAAGTAAATGAGTTCTATCTTCGTGAAACACTTACCAAAGGCATCGAGAAACTAACTGTGAAAGAACGGACCGTCGTGTCCCTATTATATTATGAAGATCTTTCTTTGAGCGAAATTGCTGAGGTCATGTCCTTGTCTCCTTCCCGGATATCGCAGCTGCATTCCAAGGCTATACTGCGGCTGCGGGGAACGCTTGAGAAGAATCGGGATCTCTTAATGCAAAATGATTAGCCAGGTATGGCGGCAAGGAGGCGGAAAATGGTTGTCCATTCTGCGTTGAGTGAATATTTGAGTATAAGCTTTTCGGAGGACAAGGAAATTGCGTATCTTGAATTTTATCAACGGGATGAAGGATTCGCCTGCTCGGTTGAAGAACTGGGCGTTTTTTTGCAGCGAAATAAGGTTCTCTATGGCGTACAGTGGGATATCGTTCAGCGTTTTGCAGAACATCCGGAAGAGTACATTTCCGGTAAGGTACCGATTGCTCTGGGCAAGGCACCCATAAACGGCACAGATGGACAAGTATTGCTTGGTGTTTCAATGGATGACAATGATCGCCGACCGATGGAAAAGGAAGACGGCAAGGTCGACTTTAAGGAACTGATCCGGCTGAGCAATGTCCGGAAGGGACAACTGATCGCCACGCTTGTTCTTCCTGAACCGGGGCAGCCCGGAGTGGCTGTTACCGGTGATCCGATCCCCTGCAAGGCTGGGAAGTCTGCCCACTTCAAGGTTGGTAAGAACGTCCTGCTTAATGATGATGCAACCTTAATGTATGCGGCAATTGACGGGCTGATATCCTATACCGATAAAGGGAAAATCAATGTTTTTCCCGTATACGAAGTGCAAGGCGACGTAGATTACAACACCGGGAATATCGATTTTGTCGGTACCGTCGTTATCCGAGGCAATGTACTGTCCGGGTTTACGGTGAAATCGGAAGGGGACATTCGGGTAAGCGGCGGCGTGGAAGGGGCTGAATTATTCGCAAAAGGCTCCATCGAAATCAGCGGGGGCATTATAGGTTATAACAAGGGACTAGTCAGCGCCGGAGCCAATGTGAAAGTGTCCTTTATTCAGGACGGAAATGTGACGGCGGCGGAGGATATTATTGTCTCCCAGAGCATCATGCATTCAAATATCCGCGCCGGCAGGAACGTGCTGTGCAATGGGGCTAAGGGACTTATCGTAGGTGGAACGGTGCAGGCCGGGGAAAAGGTTGTGGCGCGCACGATTGGAAATACGATGTCGACGGCAACGGCAATTGAAGTTGGAGTACTGCCCGAGCTGAGAAATGAAATCAACGACCTTCGTCAGCAGCTTCGCCTGCTCCTGGAAAACGCCGATAAAACGAAGAAGGCGCTCTATCTGCTGAGTCAGTTGGCGGCAAACGGTTCTCTGCCTCCGGACAAGGTTGCCTTGCGGATCAAGCTTAATGCTACGCAGCAGTCTCAGCAAAGAGAGGAAGCCAGCATTAAAGAACGGATTCTGGAGATTGAAAGAATGCTTGAGGATACGGACTTGGCCAGGGTTGAAGTCGTCAAGACCATTTACGGCGGCTCCAAAATCGTAATCGGCAGATATACCAGGTTTATTAAGGATACCGCAGAGCGAGTTGCGTTCTACTACTCCGCGGGCGACATTAATATGGCGCCTAACGTCTAAATCCTCTGATGAAGTTGTATAGATTCTTACGGGGAAGGGTAGGGGATTTCCGTGAACTTAAGGCCAGTTGAATTGCAAATTGCAGTACCCCGTACAACTGAGGCGAGCAAACTCCAGCAAGAACTTCAGCATCGGCCCGAGCTTGATCAGCAGGGGTTGGCGGGGCAGAACATAAAGGAATCGCGTGAACTGGCCCTCCGCAGCACGGAGGTCAGCGAGTCTTCGGAATCCGCCGTAAGGGATGACGGACACCGAGGGGGCTCCGCCGGAAACGGTCCTTCCCAGGAACAAAAGAAAGAGAAAGAGCGAAACCCGGAGCATCCTTATAAAGGGCACCGTTTCGATATCAAGCTCTAGATTTAGAAGCTCTGTAATTATAAGCTCTGTAATAAAGAAGCGGAATATTTATTCTATTTACTAAAGGAGAGCGACACGTGCAACCATGGGCGTACATTGTTATGCTTGGCGGATTTGCTCTGGCTTATGCGCTGTTTCTGCCTTCGCGCGCCCGTAACAAGGACAGCGGTGTAGACAAGCAGAACCTGAAAGAAGTCGAAGCGGCGCTGGAATTATATATGGCGGATGTCGAAAGAGAAAACCGTGAACTTCTGGAACTGCTTGATTCGATCAAGACCCAGTCCCAGACCAACCAGGCCGCACTTCAAGAGCAGCTTAGCGAACTGAATGGGCGGCTGGACGAGATGCAGCATAGAACATCGCAGTTGGAAACGCGTATGGCCGCAAATGAGAATGGGCTCCTTCAGTTGGCGTTATCCGGCGGAAGAGGGACAAATGCGCAGCAACAGGAAGTTCAGGGAAAAGCGATTGACGAGCCGCCAGCTGATATTAAGGCCAAACCGGTCAGCACGATTAAGCTTCGTTACCCGCAGCTATTCGAACTTCACAGTGAGGGGAAATCCATCGATGCCATCGCCAAGAAAACAGGAATGCAATCAGGAGAAATTCAATTGATCCTGCAGCTCGCGAAACAGGAGGAATCGGCGTGATCAGGAATCGTTCCTTTATGATCGGACTCGGCTGCGGGCTTGCGGCTGGCGCGCTTCTTCTTCAGCTTATGATTTCGGCGGGTATGGCTACACCAACGAAGACGCAGATTGCCAAGGAAGCTTCAAAGCTGAACATGAAGGTTGCCGATGCGGGATCGAATCTGCTGACAGCTGAGGAGTGGCGTTCGTTGGCACAGCAAGAGGAAGCTTCAAAAGGGCAAGACGCAGCGGGCAAAGTCAATAGCGGCAGCACATCGCAGCCTCCGGCATCCCCGTCTCCTGTTGCACAGAGCCAGCCCGCATCACCGCCCAACAAGGCGGCTGCTCCCACGGCACCGGCTTCGCCCACTAAGCCGTCCGCTGTGGCATCGCCGTC
The DNA here is from genome assembly GCF_018966525.1 of Paenibacillus sophorae. Classification (NCBI taxonomy): domain Bacteria; kingdom Bacillati; phylum Bacillota; class Bacilli; order Caryophanales; family Paenibacillaceae; genus Paenibacillus; species Paenibacillus sophorae. The sequence continues at coordinate 4,190,713 of NZ_CP076607.1, read as the reverse complement.
ACCCGATACATATGCCGAGAAACCGGTTGTTTCCAGCATTGTCCTGCGTATTCCGAGAGGAGCCAATCTAACCGAAGTCTCGGATTTGCTGGCGGGTGCGGGAGTAATCCATGACAAGGACGCATTTTTGGATGCCGCCCGCAGCCGCAAGGCAAATACACGGATCCAATACGGGATGTACAGTTTTGAGGCAGGGCAGAGCGTTGAATCGATCATCGACGAGCTGGTTATGGCGAAAAAGTGAGCGCCGCTATTGAAAATGGGCGTTTTTTAAGTGAATATGGACCCGTATTATCAAGCATCGCGTTTTATGACAAAAATCGTGCGCCAGACGTTGCATCCCATGTAGTCTTGTGATATATTAAATGACGGTGTTAAAACACACGTCGGTTGATTACAGCAAGCGGTGCTTTCTTCAGAAGAAAGTCTTGCTGCAAGATGATACCTGGCGGAGGGACACACAATAAACCAAACTTAGGAGGTGTGTGAAGATGGCAGTAATCTCCATGAAGCAGCTTCTCGAAGCTGGGGTACACTTCGGTCACCAGACTCGTCGTTGGAACCCGAAAATGGATCGTTATATCTTCACTGAAAGAAACGGAATCTACATTATCGACCTGCAAAAAACGGTCAAGAAAGTAGAAGAAGCTTACAACTTTGTAAAAAGCGTAGCGGGCGACAATGGTACGGTCCTGTTCGTGGGAACAAAGAAACAAGCTCAAGACTCTGTAAAAGAAGAAGCCGAACGTTCGGGCATGTACTACATCAATCAACGCTGGCTCGGTGGCACGCTGACGAACTTCCAAACGATTCAAAAGCGTATCGACCGTCTGAAAAAGCTTGAAGCTTGGGAAGAGGACGGTACATTCTCCGTTCTGCCTAAGAAAGAAGTCATCCTTCTCCGCAAAGAGAAAGATCGTCTTGAGAAATTCCTGGGCGGTATCAAGAATATGAAAGGTCTGCCAAGCGCGCTGTTCATTATTGATCCGCGTAAAGAGCGCATCGCCGTTGCCGAAGCACGCAAATTGGGTATTCCTATTGTTGCTATCGTCGATACGAACTGCGATCCGGACGAGATCGACTATGTTATTCCGGGCAATGACGACGCGATCCGCGCCGTTAAGCTGCTGACGGGTAAAATGGCCGACGCTGTAGTGGAAGCTCATCAAGGCGAAGACACAACTTCAGCATAAATCCTGCTGGTTGCATATCGAATATGAAATTAAATGAAAAGGGTGGTCGGCAGGTGGATAACCTCTCACTGCCCTTTTTTTACCGAGTGAATAGCTTTTAAGCTTCCGGGGTCCCCGCAAAGTACCAACTAAGGTTCCATAGCCAAGGCTGTTCTTTGTGGGGGCGTTTTAAATTTTTGAAGGCAAACAAATTATCTGGAGGGATTAGACAATGGCAGTAGACGCAAAATCCGTAAAAGAGCTCCGCGAAAGAACCGGCGCCGGTATGCTGGATTGTAAAAAAGCGCTGGAAGAAGCAGGCGGCGATCTGAACAAAGCGGTTGAAATTCTTCGCGAAAAAGGCCTTTCCGCAGCAGCAAACAAAGCTGGGCGTGCAGCAACTGAGGGCGTTGTTGAATCTTACATTCATGCAGGCGGCCGTATCGGCGTTCTGGTAGAAATCAACTGCGAAACCGACTTTGTCGGCAAAACCGACCAATTCAAGGATTTCGCGCGCGATATCGCCATGCAAATCGCCGCGGCTGCTCCGCGTTTCGTGCGCCGTGAGGAAGTTCCTGCGGAAGAAATCGAGAAGGAAAAGGAAATTCTGAGAGCACAAGCGCTGAACGAAGGCAAACCTGAGAAAATCGTTGACAAAATGGTCGAAGGACGCATCAATAAGTACTATGAAGAGCATGTACTGCTTGAGCAAGCTTTTATCAAAGATCCCGACAAGACAATCTCCAACCTGCTGAACGAAAAGATCAGCACCATCGGCGAGAACATCTCCATTCGCCGTTTTGTCCGTTACGAACTGGGCGAAGGTCTCGAGAAGAAAGTCGACAACTTCGTAGAAGAAGTAATGGCGCAAGTGAAACAATAATAAGCATTCGCGGCTCGCGCCGCAAAGTTGAACATATAGCAGGCACTTTCAGGAGCGGAACACGGGTACATGGTGTTCCGTCTTTTGCAAGCGGAAGTATACGGATCTGCTCTCCTTAAGGGGATGCCGGACCGAAAATGAGACAGCTTGGCCGCCGATTTACCCTCGCCGCGCATGCGGCAGGGACGCACGATTAACCTGGGGCCTGTAAGGCACCATTGCAAAGTGAGGGTATACAATTTGGAACAGCCGGTATTTAAAAGGGTAGTCCTGAAGGTCAGCGGTGAATCGCTGGCAGGGAATAACGGTTACGGTATCGATGCGGATACGATTAGCTCTATTGCCGAGCAGGTGAAGGAAGTAGTGGAGCTTGGCGTCCAAGTCGCCATCGTTTGTGGTGGGGGCAACATTTGGCGCGGCATCGCTGGCAGCGCAAGCGGCATAGACCGTGCGACGGCTGATTATATGGGCATGCTGGCTACAGTAATGAATTCGCTGGCTTTGCAAGACTCTTTGGAACAGATCGGTGTGCCGACCAGAGTACAGACCTCGATCTCGATGCAGCAGATCGCAGAGCCTTATATCCGGCGCCGGGCTATTCGCCATCTGGAGAAAGGGCGAGTTGTTATTTTTGCGGCTGGTACGGGCAATCCGTTCTTCTCAACCGATACGACTGCGGCGCTGCGTGCGGCCGAAATCGAAGCCGAAGTCATTTTAATGGCCAAGAATAAAGTCGACGGCGTCTATTCCGCTGATCCGTTCAAAGACAGCACCGCCATAAAGTATGAACAGCTTACTTACTTGGACGTGCTCAACAAGAACTTGGGTGTAATGGACTCCACCGCATCCTCTCTCTGTATGGATAACGATATACCGCTTATTGTGTTTGCCATTACGGAACAGGGCAACATCAAGCGCGTCGTTCTGGGAGAACGCATCGGAACAATTGTTAAAGGGAGTGTAGAATAATGCCACAATCGGTTAAAAAAAATGCCGAAGAGCGCATGGAGAAAGCGATTTTGTCGCTTAAACGCGATTTGTCGACACTTCGTGCTGGACGCGCAGCCCCTTCGCTGCTCGACCGTATTCAAGTGGAATATTACGGTTCGCCGACTCCGGTCAATCAGCTTGCCAACATTAACACCCCGGATTCCCGCACGCTGCTTATCCAGCCGTGGGATAAGTCCTCGCTTGCCGATATTGAACGGGCGATTATGAAATCCGATCTCGGTCTTACGCCTGCTAACGACGGCAGCACAATCCGTCTGTCCATTCCAGCGCTTACGGAAGAACGCCGCGGGGAGCTTGTTAAGCTGACGAAAAAGTTCGGCGAAGAAGCAAAAGTGGCGATCCGCAACATCCGTCGCGATGCAAATGATGATATCAAGAAAATGGAGAAGAACGGCATTTCGGAAGACGAGTCCCGCGGACATCAGGAGAATATCCAGAAGACGACGGATAAGTTCATTGCCGAGGTTGACAAAGTGCTCCTGGCTAAAGAAAAAGAGATCATGGAAGTATAAAGATAGCGCAGAGATTAAGGCCCCTCCTCAATTGGTGGGGTTTGTCTCTTTCTCGCATGAAACATGGAGGAAACGTTAATGATCAAACGGGTACAATCTTGGCTGGGCCGGGAAGAGCGGCAGCAGCCGGTCGATATTTCACCGGATAATATTCCCCGGCATGTGGCCATCATTATGGACGGCAACGGACGCTGGGCCAAACGCCTTGGATTGCCTCGCATTGTCGGCCATCAGAACGGCATGAAGGCGGTCAAGCGCGCCACGATTGCCGCCGACGAGCTGGGTATTGAATACTTGACGATGTACGCGTTCTCAACGGAAAATTGGAAACGGCCCAAAGAGGAAGTCGATTTTCTGATGCGTCTGCCCGAAGAGTTTATAGCTATCGAACTGGACGAACTGATAGAGAAGAACGTCCGGGTACGAGTCATGGGCGACAGTGAGGCGCTGCCCTCGTATACTCGTAAAGCGATGGACGAAGCGGTGCTTCGCACGAAGCACAACACCGGACTCATTCTGAATTTTGCACTAAATTACGGAGGGCGTAAGGAAATTGAGGACTGCATGCGCAGTTTGGGGGAGGATATTGCCGCGGGACATTTATCGCCGGAGCAGATTACGGCTGAATTGATTGACAGCCGGCTGCTCTCCGGAGGGCTTCCCGATCCCGACCTTCTTATCCGGACTAGCGGTGAAATGCGTCTCAGCAACTTTATGCTCTGGCAATTGGCTTACAGCGAATTGTGGTTTACCGATATTTATTGGCCGGAATTCGGCAAGGAGCATTTGCTTCAGGCCGTGGCCGAGTACCAGCGGCGCACCCGCCGTTATGGCGGTCTGAAGTAGCCGATAGGAGTTGAGAACGTTTGAAGCAGCGATTGATAACCGGGGTGGCGGCCGGGGCTTTATTTTTGGGTCTATGCCTGCTTGGCGGTTGGTGGTTTCATCTTCTGCTGATCGCCATGGCTTTGATCGGATACTATGAATTCGTCAAAATGATCGGCTGTTCACCTGCAGGCGGCAGTGCGATGGCAGGCTATGCTGCAGTGCTTTGCTTTATGATGCCTTGGGATTTGATTGGCTTTTCCGCCCCTTTATCTTGGATGCAGGGAGTATGGCTCTTGATGCTTTTATTCCTTGGTATAACAGTGTTTACCAAGAATAAAATGGATATTCGCATAACCGCGCTGCTGTTCATCGGCGCTTTATACATAGGAACGGGATTTTCCTATATGGCGGTTTCCCGTTCTGCATCGGACGGGAATGGACTGTTTTGGACCTTTCTGCTTCTCTGCTGTATTTGGGGCAGCGATGCCGGAGCTTATTTTGTCGGCAGAGCGCTGGGAAGAATAAAGCTCTGGCCTGCGATTAGCCCTAACAAGACCGTTGAAGGAGCAGCTGGCGGAGTGGTCATCGCGATGGCGATTGCTTTAATCTTTGCCTTGCTGTCCCCCGATTTGCTGTCCTTAGGGCGGGCGCTAGTTATCGGTCTCGCCAGCGCCGTGGTCGGACAGCTTGGGGATCTTGTTCAATCGGCTTATAAAAGGGCATACGGCATAAAGGACTCGGGATCCCTGCTGCCCGGGCATGGAGGCATTCTCGACCGCTGCGACAGCTGGATTATCGTGTTTCCGTTCGTACATATCGTGATGCTGATGCCTTATCACTAACTAGAAAGAGGGTACGTAACGCTTGAAAAAGATCAGCATTCTCGGCTCAACCGGTTCAATCGGAACGCAAACGCTCGATGTTGTGGCCATGCATCCAGATAGCTTTGAAGTGGACGGACTGGCTGCCGGAAGTAATACGGCGCTTCTTCTTGAGCAGGTCCGCCGCTTTAAGCCCAGAAGGGTATCCGTCGCCAGTAAGGAGCTGGCAGACGACATTCGGACACAGCTTCCGGCTGGAGTCGAACTGTACAGCGGCGATGAGGGACTGGTGCAAATTGCAGCCGGCGGAGATGCCGATTATGTAGTGACCGCAGTCATGGGCAGCGTCGGCCTGCGTTCAACACTTGCCGCCATCGAGGCCGGCAGGGACATCGGACTGGCGAACAAGGAAACACTGGTGACAGCGGGCCATCTTGTCACTGAGCAGGTCAGGCGCAAAGGGGTAAAGCTGCTGCCCATCGACAGCGAGCACTCGGCAATTTTTCAATGCTTGAATGGAGAAAGCAGGGAAGATATTGCTTCCATTACGCTGACCGCTTCAGGGGGCTCCTTCCGGGATCTGACTAGGGAGCAACTCCGAAATGTAACGGTCGAAGATGCGCTTCGCCATCCCAATTGGGCAATGGGTGCCAAGATTACGATTGATTCTGCTACTATGGTCAATAAAGGGCTGGAAGTCATCGAAGCCCACTGGCTGTTTGACCTCCCTTACGAACAAATTGAGGTGCTGCTTCACCCGGAGAGCATCATTCACTCTTTTGTGGAGTTCCGTGACAGCAGCATTATCGCTCAGCTCGGCAATCCCGATATGCGTGTGCCGATTCAGTACGCGCTGACGTATCCTGAGAGATGGCATTCTCCGGCCCAGCGGTTGTCGCTCGCGCAGGCGGGACGGCTGACATTCCGCGAGATGGACTTCGCACGTTATCCGGCGCTAAAGCTTGCCATCGAGTGCGGAAAGACCGGCGGAACTGCGACAACTGCTTTCAACGCCGCAAACGAAGTTGCCGTCGCCCGATTTTTGCGGCGCGAGATTTCTTTTTTGCGTATCGAAGAGATATTGGAGGAGGTTCTAGGACGCCATCCAGTACAGAGTCATCCGAGTCTGGAGCAAATCGAGGAATGTGACCGCACGGTGCGCGCGTTGGCAAAAAGTTTGTAATCCGCGCGAAACCAATGGAAGTTGGCACCAAAAACCGGAAAAATTGGTTTGTACGGTTGATTCTCTTGTGCCGGATCGGAGAATAATGATAAATTAAGAGGACATACTTCGGTCTTTCACCTAAAGGGGGCTGCCTAACTTGGAAATGGTTCAAGTCGTTTTTTTGACGGTGCTCATGTTCTTCGTCCTGGTGACGGTTCATGAATGGGGACATTATTATTTTGCCAAACGCGCCGGCATTCTAGTGAGAGAGTTCGCTATCGGTTTCGGTCCGAAACTGTTTTCTTATAAACGCAATGAAACTCAGTTCACGCTCCGTCTGCTGCCGTTTGGCGGTTATGCGCGGATGGCGGGTGAAGATCCCGAGGTGATCGAGATCTCACCCGGGCAGACGATAGCGGTGCGGCTTGGCGAGGGCAATGTCGTAAAGGCCGTTTATCTCGATCAACTGGATACGCGCAGAAATGTTATCCGCGGGGAAGCGGAGTATGCCGACTTGGAGAAGGATCTGAGCATCCGGCTGAATGTTGACGGGGAGGTTACGACCTATTCATTGCATCCGAAGGCTATGTTGGTTAAAGGTAACCAGCAAATCCAGATCGCTCCCAAGGATCGGCAATTCGGGAGTAAAACCGTCGGACAGCGGGCGCTTGCCATTGCAGCGGGTCCGGTAATGAATTTTCTGCTCGCTTTTATTCTCTTTGGCGTTTACATTCAAATGGCTGGCGTTGCGGTAGAGAATCCAACCTATGTATTGATCGGCGACGTCTCCGAGGGTATGCCAGCCCAGCAGGCGGGACTTCAAAAGGGCGATATTGTCTATTCGATTAACGGAGAGGCTATTGGGCCGGATTATAAGAAGATGATCAGCCTGACTTCGGCATCCGAAGGAAAAGCAATGAATTGGACGATTAAACGCGGTGATCAAATGATCACGGTAACGATGACGCCCCGCCATATGGAAGGGCAGGAAGGCGGCAAAGTCGGTATAACACCGGAGCTTCCGACCCGGAATGCGACAATTGGCGAAACGTTCAGCGGAGCGAGCCATGCAATGGCCGATACGACCAAAGCGATTTTTCTCGGTTTTAAGCAGTTGATAAATCAGTTTAATATGGATGATATCGGCGGACCAGTGCGTACTTTCGAGCTGACTGGCCAGATCGCCCAGCAGGGGATTGTGTATCTGACCCACTGGACGGCTATCCTCAGTCTGTACCTGGGCATTTTCAATTTGCTGCCGATTCCGGCGCTTGACGGAAGCCGGCTCGTATTCCTCGGTGTGGAGGCGCTGCGCGGCAAACCGGTTGACCCAAGCCGGGAAGGCATGGTCCATTTCGTCGGCTTCGCGATGCTGTTTCTGCTGATGATCGCTGTTACTTATAATGATATTTTACGCCTAATCAGCGGTTAATTTTGTTTCGGCCCTAAGCTGCAGCCATCTGCTGCCCGGGCTTATTAACGGGGGGAATTCCATTCTATGTCAAAAGAAAAACAGTTTGTTACGGAAATAACGCCGCAGGGCGAAGACTTCTCGCGTTGGTATATCGATGTAATCAAAAAAGCTAACCTGATGGATTATTCTCCGGTGCGAGGCTGTATCGTGTTCAAGCCGGACGGCTATGAAATCTGGGAACATATCCAGGAAGAGATGAACCGGCGTTTTAAGGAAACGGGACACCGCAATGCTTATTTTCCGCTGTTTATTCCGGAAAGCTTTTTTCAAAAGGAGAAAGAGCATGTTGAAGGCTTCAATCCGGAGCTGCCATGGGTAACGGAAGCCGGCGGCGAGAAGCTGGAAGAGCGTTTGGCGATCCGGCCGACCTCCGAAACGATGATCGGACATATGTATTCCAAATGGATTCAGTCGTATCGGGACTTGCCGGTGCTGATCAATCAGTGGGCGAACGTCGTCCGCTGGGAGAAGCGGACACTTCCTTTCCTGCGCACAAGCGAGTTTCTGTGGCAGGAAGGCCATACGGCGCATGAAAATGAGGCCGAAGCGCGCGGGGAAACGATGCAGATGCTGGAAGTATACCGCGATTTCGTCGAAGGCTATCTGGCGATTCCGGTCATTACCGGCCAGAAGACGCCTTCCGAGCGTTTTGCCGGAGCGGTGGATACGTACTCGATCGAGGCGATGATGAAGGACGGACGCGCCGTTCAGGCGGGAACTTCTCACTACCTGGGCACCAAGTTCGCGGTTGCGTTCGACATTCAGTACCTCAGCCGCGATAACAATTTGGAATATGTGCATACGACTTCCTGGGGGACAAGCACACGCATGATCGGTTCGATGATTATGGTGCACGGTGACGATCGTGGTCTGGCCCTGCCGCCTAAAGTGGCGCCAACCCAGGTTATCATGATTCCGATCGGCCCACCGAAGACGCGGGAAGCGGTCATTGCCCGGACGGACGAGCTGTTCAAGGAACTGAAAACGGCAGGCATCCGCGTGCGCGTCGACGACCGTTCTGATGTAACGCCCGGCTGGAAATTCAACGAATACGAAATGCGTGGTGTGCCGGTCAGACTTGAGCTTGGGCCCCGGGATATGGAGAACGGCGTCTGCGTGCTGGTCTCGCGGATCAGCGGCGAGAAGAAGATCGTTCAGCAGGATCGTCTTGTGGAAGAAGTGGAGACCATGCTGCAGCAGGTTCATAACGAAATGTTCGAGCGGGCGCTTAAGTTCCGTGAGGACCATTTCTATTCCGTCGAGACGCTGGATGAGATGAAAGCGGCAATGGAAGAGAAACGCGGCTTTGCGCTGGCCGGCTGGTGCGGTGACGATGCCTGCGAAGCACAGGTGAAGGAAGAAACCGGAGCAACGAGCCGCAATATTCCTTTTGAACCGGGCGAAACGAAGAAGACATGCATCTGCTGCGGCAAACCGGCAGAGCATACGGTAGTATTCGCCAAAGCTTACTAAAAGTCTGCAGAGCCCTTTTTCGGGCATGATTGCAAGCTTTTGGTGAAAAGAGGACCGGCGGGCGGACAGCCCGGGCGCTTTTGAAACATATAGGCAGGGATAAGCCAACGCTTGCCCTGCCTATATGTCTACGAGAGACGGATGCCGTTTCTTCTTCACCTGAAGCTTTTTTAAATTGTAAGAATTTAGTTGCGTAAGATATATGTAAGAGTGACAGCAAAGACCTCGCTTTATCGGGGAATGTAAAGGTGGGGGAAGCATGGAATACAGCGAGGAGAGAAGAAAGCGGTTCGAGCTGCTGATGAAACAGGGAGATATCCCTCCGGCACTCATAGATCCTTATTTTCTGGACGGTTTTATCGATAGGGTGGAGATCAGCCGAGGCAACCGGGATTGGCGCGTCGTTGTAGTGAAACAGACTCTAGTTCCGGCACAGGCGTACCGGACGTTTTGCCTGAGAGTGCGGGAGCGGATGCAGCATATCGCGAAAATCGGGTTCATGTTCAAATACGAGGAGCAGGTAAGCCGGGCTGACATTTTTCACGAGTATTGGGGACTGTTTCTCGAATGGGTTCACCGTGAGATTCCCTCCGTCAATGGCTGGCTATCTCGTTCGGGACAGGAGCTTCAGGGAGACACGCTGCTGCTGAACATGAGCGATCAGATGTCATTGGAGCTGGCGCGGAAAAAAGGCATCGACGGAGCGATTGTCCGTTTTTACGATATGTACTTTGGACTTTCCCTGCGTGTAAAAGTGCAGCTTGCGGAAAAAGGAAACGGCGCGGAGGAATTCGAGGAATTCCAGCAAAAGCTCCAGCAGGAGCAGCGGGAAATTATTGAGCAGATGATGACGGCCATCGAGACCGAAGTATCCTCAGAAAATGAAGACGGCGAGGAAGCTGTTCCGCTTCAGGTCGGCTACGATATCAAGGACCAGCCCGTTCCAATTATGGAAATTCAGGACGAAGAAAAGAAAATCGCGATTCAGGGAACGATTTTTGGCCTTGACCGCAAGGAGCTGCGCAACGGCAGCACGTTGTTCACTTTCAATTTGACCGACTTTTCCGATTCCTTGCAAATGAAGATGTTCGCCAAAACAAAAGATGACCTGAAAGTGATGAGCCAGCTGGCAAACGGCAAATGGGTTAAAGCGCGCGGGCGGGTCGAATATGACCGTTTCATGCAAACTCCGGAGCTGGTGATGATTCCATCGGATTTGTCGGAGGTGTCCGCTCCGCCGGCCCGCAAGGATAATGCGCCGCAGAAGCGGGTGGAGTTTCATCTTCACAGCGCCATGAGCACAATGGATGCGGTAGCGCCAATCGATGCATATATCAAAACTGCGGCCAAATGGGGGCATCCGGCAATTGCCGTTACCGACCATGGCGGGGTACAGTGCTATCCCGAAGCCGGCAAGGCGTCGAAGAAGAACGGCATCAAAATGCTGTACGGCGTAGAAGCGAATGTGGTCAACGATGCGGTAAATGTGGTTGAGAATCCGCAGCCGCTGGAGCTTAAAACCGCCACTTATGTCGTCTTCGATATCGAGACCACCGGCCTGTCCATTACGCGCAACAATATCACCGAGCTTGCCGCCGTCAAAATGCAGGGCGGGCAGGAAATCGACCGCTATACAACCTTTGTCAATCCCCACGAGAAAATCCCTTATCATATCCAGCAGCTCACGAACATCACGGACGATATGGTTAAGGATGCGCCGGATTTGGAACCGGTGCTGCATGATTTCGTTAAGTTTGCCCGGGACAGTGTTCTTGTGGCGCATAACGCCCGGTTCGATATGGGGTTTATCCAGGCATCGCTTGCCAAGTTTGGGCTGCCGCCTCTGCCCAATCCTTCACTCGATACGCTGGAACTGGCGCGACTGCTGCATCCGAATATGAAAAATCACCGGCTCAACACGTTGGCCGACAAATATAAAGTATTGCTGGAAAGCCATCACCGCGCGGTAGACGATACGGTGGCGCTAGGTGGAGTCCTGAACGGACTTTTGGCAGACGCCGAGAAGCTGAAAGGGCTAACGATGCTGGACCGTCTGAACGACGAGGTCGGCAAGGATCTGTCCAACACACGTCCGTTCCACTGCTGCATCTACGCCTTAAATATGACGGGTAAGAAGAACCTGTACAAGCTGGTATCCTTATCTCACACCGATTATTTCAAGCGGGTGCCCTGCATTCCTAAGTCGAAGCTGGAAGAAATGCGGGAAGGCTTATTGGTCATCTCCGGCTGCGAGCGGGGCGAGTTCTTCGAAGCCGTCTTGAACAAAACGGTCGAGGAAGCGATGGAAGTCGCAGGGTTCTATGACATACTGGAAATTCAGCCGCTGACCATGTATATGCATTTGGTGGATAAAGGCTTTGTGGCAAGCCCCGAAGAGCTTCGCGGCGTCGTCCGGCGGATTTGCGAAATTGGGGAAAAAATGAACAAGCCGGTTATTGCCACCGGAAACGTGCATTATTTGGAGCCGCGCGACAAGCTGTTCCGCGACATTACGATTCACGGCATTACCGGATTCAGTCCGTTAAAAGATCAGCGCAAGCCGGACGCGCACTTCCGGACAACAGAAGAAATGCTTCAGGAATTTGATTTTCTGGGCGAGGATAAGGCGCTTGAGGTCGTCGTGACCAACACGGTGGAACTGGCGGAGCGGTTCGAATCAATCGAGCTGTTCCCCGATAAGTTGTTTACTCCAATTATTGATGGTGCGGATGAGGAAATCCGCGAAACCTGCTACCGGACCGCAAGATCCATTTATGGAGAGGAACTGCCTGAGGTGGTCGTCGCCCGCCTGGAAAAAGAGCTGGAGCCGATTATCAAGTACGGCTTCTCTGCCAACTATCTTATTTCTGAGCGGCTGGTTAAAAAATCGAACCAGGACGGGTACCTCGTCGGCTCCCGGGGTTCGGTTGGCTCTTCAGTGGTTGCAACGTTCCTTGGCATCTCAGAGGTTAATCCGCTGCCGGCGCATTACATCTGCCTCAACCCGGAATGCCGCCATAGCGAGTGGTTTCTCGACGGCAGCGTGCCGAGCGGCTTCGACCTTCCGGATAAGGCATGTCCGAACTGCGGTGGGAAGCTGAAAGGCGAAGGGCAGGACATTCCGTTCGAAACATTCCTCGGTTTCAAGGGAGATAAGGTGCCCGATATCGATCTTAACTTTTCCGGTGAGTACCAGCCGCATGCGCATAATTATACGAAGGTGCTGTTCGGCGAGAAAAGCGTCTTCCGGGCGGGAACCATCGGAACCGTGGCGGAGAAGACGGCCTTTGGATTCGCCAAGAAGTACGAAGAGGATCATCATAAGCGCTGGCGCGGCGCCGAGCTCAGCCGTCTGGCGGCGGGCTGTACGGGCGTCAAACGGAATACGGGCCAGCATCCCGGTGGCATTGTCGTCGTGCCGGATTACATCGAGGTTGAAGATATTACTCCGGTTCAATATCCGGCCGACGACGTGAACTCGGAATGGAAGACGACGCATTTCGACTATCACGCCTTTGACGCCAACCTGCTGAAGCTCGATATTCTGGGCCATGACGATCCGACGATGATGCGGATGCTGCAGGATTTGACGGACGTCGATCCGACGACGATTCCGATGAACGACCCGAAGGTCATGAGCATGTTCAACTCGACGGAAGCGCTTGGCGTGACGCCAGAGAAGATCCGAACGCCCGTCGCTACCTACGGAGTGCCGGAGATGGGCACGAAGTTTGTGCGCCAGATGCTCGTTGAATCGAAGCCGTCGAGCTTTGCCGATCTTTTGCAGATTTCAGGTTTGTCTCACGGAACAGGGGTTTGGCTTGGCAACGCGCAGGAGCTCATCAAGAACAACACCTGCAACATCAAGACGGTTATCGGCTGCCGTGACGACATCATGCTTTATCTGATTTACAAAGCGGGCATGGACGCTGGGCTTGCGTTCAAGATCACGGAGAGCGTGCGGAAAGGCAAAGGATTGACGCCCGAATGGATCGAGGAGATGAAGAAGTGCAAGGTGCCGATGTGGTACATCGATTCCTGCCTCAAAATCCAGTATATGTTCCCGAAGGCCCACGCCGCGGCTTATGTTATCTCCGCAGTGCGGACCGCCTTTTTTAAACTGTATTACCCGATACACTATTATGCGACATATTTCTCGGTTCGTGCGGAGGATTTCGACATTGAGCTGTGCTGCCAGGGCTACGACGCCATTCTACGGCAGATTGTCGAGATTGAGGCGAAGGGCTTCCAGGCTCTGCCGAAAGAAAAAGCGATGCTGCCGATCCTCGAAATGGCTCTGGAAATGACGGCTCGCGGCTTTACGTTCAAGAGCATCGATCTGTACCGCTCAGACGCTACCAAGTTCACGGTTGATGGAGAAAGCCTTATCCCTCCATTCTCCGCGCTGGCCGGTATCGGCGATAATGCGGCGAAGAATATTGCAGCGGCTAAAGATGCCGGAGAGTTTCTATCTATTGAGGATTTTCAGCAAAAATCCAAGGCCAGTAAGACGATCATCGAGCTTCTCACCGGTATGGGCTGCTTCCGGGGATTGCCGGAGAGCAATCAGCTATCCTTGTTCTAAGGTCTTGAGCAGTCCCGCTGCCTCTAAGCGACTACGATTTCGGAGGTCGGTCATGTGCGGAGAGTCAAAGCGTTTCTATTCCATATGAGCCTGCGGACAAGGCTGACGCTCTCCTTTATCGCCATGACTGTCTTGTCTCTGGCGGTAATGGCTGTGGGGTATAACGTCAAAAGCTCCGATGTGATTTTGAAGAATGCCAGTGAAACATCGCTGGGACTTGTGCGGATGGGTAATCAATCGCTGGACAGCAGCCTGGCCAGGGTGGAGCAAAGCGCCATTAATATGCATCTGGATCAGGATCTGTTTCAATTCTTCAATACGGACAACTTGCGGTCCAGAGACTTCACCATTGACTCGGACCGCAAAATTACGCGGATATTGCAAAAATACTTTCCAACCTCGGAGGATATGTTTTCGGTTAACTTGGTCACCAGGGATTATACCTTCGGAGAAACACCGTCTTTTTGGATTCCGAAGAAGGATTACTTCCTTTCCAAAATTTATAAGATCGGGACCGAATCGCTCAGCAGCATAACCTGGATTCCCACCTATAATCTGCTGGAGCAATTTTACTCGACCGCTCCTTCGGAGAAAGACCAATACGTCTTTACGGCAACGCGGCTGATGAATTTCGCGATTGTCCGGAACAACATCCTGATCCAAATGAAGAAGAGTATTGAGCGGCCGATTTTGGTCGTGAACTTTCAGGAATTCATGTTTCAGCGTGCTCTTGAGGAAAGCTTGAACGTGGAAGGCTCTTATTACCATATGTACACCCGGGAAGGGGCTGTCCTATCCAGTTCGGAGCTGGCCGGCGATCCGGCCGAGGTAAGCCGGGAGTGGATTGCGCGCGCCATAAGCAAGAAGAGCGGCACAGAGTATATCACGCTCGGCGGGCAGAAGCTGGTCGTCTGCTTTGATACCATAAAGACGACAGGCTGGCTGACGGCGGTTTTTATTCCGTATAAAAATCTGAAGCGGACACTGCCCGACATGTTCGAGTATACTCTGTACTCCGTATTGATTATCACCCTGATATCGGTGGTGGTCGCCGCGATATTATCCGGCCGGATTACCATGCCGCTAATCAAGCTGCTGCGAGGCATCAACCGGAGCGGCGACGGACACTTCAATACGTGGATCGAATCCGCAGGCACCAGGGAGCTTAACATTATCATTCACAAGTTCAACCAGATGAATGAAAGTATTTATACACTGATAGAAGAAAACTACAAAGCAAAGATGAAAGAGCTGGAAGCTGAGCTCAAAGCGCTTAATTTCCAGTTCAATCCGCATTTTTTGTATAATACACTGAATATCATCAATTATTTAGCCATTGAAAATAAACAGTCCCTGATCAGCAAAATGCTTGTTGAGCTGTCGGAAATGCTGGAATATACGGCCAAAAGCCCGGGGAAGGTTGTTTTTTTCGAGGATCTGAACTATCTAAAGAATTATGTGTTTATTATGAGCCGCCGTTTTGAAGACAAATTCGCGGTGACTTATGAGATTGAACCGGAACTGGAACGCCACTCAGTGCCCAAGTTTTTTTTGCAGCCGTTTATTGAGAATGCCCTGGTTCACGCTCTTGAAGATAAGGAGCAGGGCGGACTTATTCATGTGACAGGAAAGATCGATCAGACCGGCAGAATATTCACTGTTACCGACAACGGTAAAGGGATGTCCCTAGAGACGATAGCCCGTGTGCTGAAAATTCATGAGGATACGGACGCCGCCGCGGTTTCCATCGGAATTCAGAATGTCAACCAACGGATCAAGCTGCTGTATGGTCCGGGTTATGGAGTGGACATCCGCTCGAAATTGAATGAGGGGACAACTGTCATTTTGCGGCTTCCTCTCGATATAGCAGAGTCCGGCCGGGGGCACACCGAGTAGTGTCCTCAGCCGGATTTTGTTTGTTTTCATAAAAACCCCAAAATGCTTTCAGTAGAAAAGTCCACCATTCCCCATTTTTTAGAGTAGGAGAAGAACACATTTCCTTTTATGATGAAAGCGTAATCAAAAACTTCATTTGATAGGACGGTGTCATATGAAAAAGGGGATTCTACTATCACTCTTGGCCTTGTCGCTGCTCGCGGGATGCTCCGGCGAGACAAAAAACGCCAATTCAAACAGCGGCGGGCAGGGAGACGGATCGGTGGTTGAACTCACCTTCTGGCGTCCGCAGGCCAGCGAGGTCGAGGACAATGTGTACGTAAAGCGGATTGAGGAATTCAACCAGGCGAATAAAGGGAAGATCCATGTCAAGATGGAGGTCATTACCCGGGGCAACTCTTTTGCCTATGAAGATAAAATCAATGCCGCCGTCGCTTCCCATACTCTTCCGGATGTTCTGGCAATGGACGGACCTAACATCGCTAACTATGCGGCCTCGGAGATTATAATCCCGCTGGATGAGTATTTCTCCAAGGAAGATCTGGACGATTTCGTCCCCTCGATCCTTCAGCAAGGCTCGTACCAAGGCAAATTTTACGCACCGGGGCTGAACGAATCCTCTGTCGTGCTTTTTTACAACAAAAAAATTATGGCTGAACACGGAATAACGCCTCCGGACAAAATCGAAAATGCCTGGACCTGGGATGAATGGTACGACGTGATGAAGAAGACGTCCAAGGACGGCGTGTTCGGCACGAACATGATTAATGACAAAGGGGAGTGGATGACCTACGCCTTCGAGCAGCTATGGATTTCCGGCGGCACCGATATTGTCAATAAAGAAGGGACAACCGCAGAGGGGTTCGTCAACAGCCCGCAGGGCGTAGAGGCGGCAGAGTTCCTGCAAAAGCTGGCGAATGAGAAGCTGTTCAATATTGATCCAAAGCCGACAGAATTCGAGGAAGGAAAAGCGGCCACCAAGCTCGGGGGTCCATGGAACATTCCCGGCTTCAAAAATTATCCGGATCTGGAGTGGGGCATCACTTATTTCCCCAAAAAGGCAGGAGGCACTCAAACCGCGCCTTCCGGAAGCTGGGCGGTAGGGGTATCGGTCGACACCAAGCATCCGAAGGAAGCGGCGGAGGTAATCAAATGGATTACGAATAAAGACAGCTCGACCCAATTGGCCCAGGCTATCAGCATGCCGGCCAGCCGCAAATCGGCGTTTGAGAGCTTGACGGAATACAATGAGCTTCCGCTTCGGATTATCAAAGAGCAGGTTACGGGCGTGTCCCATGCCAGACCGGTTACTCCTGCGTATCCGGTGCTGACGCAGAAATTTGCCGAGGCGTTAACGGATATTATGGTCGGCGCGGATGTCAAAAAGTCTCTGGACAACGTGGCTTCCACTTATGATGAAGAGTACAAGCGCAATTTTGCCGAATAGCAGACGGTGAAATCCTCCAGCGGCAAAGACGCTGCGCAGCGCCTTTGCCGAAGCTTATTATCAGCTGCGCGAAAGGAAGAATGGATGATGCAAACGGCAATGAATGCGCATAAGCGCGAGCATATATCGACTTTCAGCCGGCAGAAAAGACGGGAAACCCTGGTCGGCTATTCATTTGTCACACCGGCGGTTCTCCTGCTGATCTTTTTTCTGGTACTGCCTTTTCTGCTGGCCGTGGCTTTCGGGTTCACGAAATTCAATCTGCTGCGACCGGATAAAATTCATTTTACCGGTCTAGACAATTACAAGCTTCTCTTTACCGACGGCCTGTTCTATAAATCGCTCTGGAACACTCTCTATTTCACGGTGATAGTCGTGCCGGTTCAATCGGGCGTCGCTTTAATGCTGGCCTTGCTCGTCAACAACAGCCTCAAGCTGCGGAACGTATTCCGGATCGCTTACTTCAGCCCCGTCGTCACCTCCATGACCGTTATCGCCATTCTATGGATTTCCCTGTACAATCCGAATGAAGGTTTGATTAACTCGGCGCTTCATTTCTTCGGCATTTCGAATCAGCCTTTTCTGCGCAGCTCCTCCCAGGCGATGAATTCGATTATCTTCATGTCGGTTTGGCAGGCCGCCGGCTACCAAATGATGATTTTTCTGGCCGGTCTTCAAGGAATCTCCAAGGATATATACGAGGCCTCTTCGATAGACGGTGCGAACAAGCTTCAGCAGCTCCGCTACATTACCATACCGAGCCTCTACAATGTAACAGTCTTTGTGTTGACGATTACGACGATTCAGGCCGTGAAGCTGTTCGTTCAACCTTACATTATGACGAACGGCGGTCCGGAGAACTCGACCCGAACGCTGGCCCTGCTGATTTACCAACAAGGCTTCCAGTTCAGGAATGCGGGGTACGCTTCCGCTATTTCCGTCATTTTCTTCCTGATTGTCGTGCTCATCTCATTCTCGATGAAAAAATTTCTTAGAGATAAATAACGGAGGGAAGATCAGGACATGAGAGATACCCGAACGAAGCTGCTGTTGTACATTCTTAACCTTATTATGTCGCTGCTGTTCATTATCCCGCTGTTATGGATGGTCGTGTCCTCGCTCAAGCCGGAGAACCAAATTTTTTCCGATCTGAGCTCGCTGAAATCATTGCTGCCTCTCAATCTCACCTTGGACAATTACAGATCGGCGTTTGAACGGATTCCGATGATAAAGTATCTGTTCAACAGCATTTTTTACGTGTCCGTCATTTGCATCAGCGGGCTTGGGGTCAATTCGATCTGTGGTTACGCGCTGGCCAAGCTGCGCTTCAGAGGCAATGAATTTATTCTTGTGTGCATTATCGCCTTGATGATCGTTCCGTTTGAGAGCATTCTGATGCCGCTGTACCTGGTAGTTAACGCTTTGCATTGGGTTAATACCTGGTTTGCCTTGATCGTTCCTTTTATTGCAAACTGTTTTAGCATTTTTATGTTCCGCCAGTTTTTTATGGACATTCCGAATGAAATATTGGAGTCCGCCTCCATTGACGGATCGGGTCCGCTGAAGACCTTTGCATCCATCGTTGTTCCGCTCTCGGGACCGGTTTTTGCAACCGCGTTCATCCTTGATTTCATTAGTCATTGGGGAGATTTCATGTGGCCGATTCTGGTGACAACGGGGGAATCACTGCGCAATATTCAGCTAGGCATCCAGACTTTCTTCACGCTGCCCCCGATCTATTACGGGCAAATTATGGCGACGCTGACCTTCACGACCGTTCCGATCATTGTACTGTTCCTGCTGCTGCAAAAATATTATGTACAAGGAATTACCAGCGCCGGAATCAAAGGTTGACCGTACTGAGGAGGACTGGCTGACTGATGAATAAAGACAAATATCGTCCGCTTTATCATTTTACTCCCCGCTCGCACTGGATGAATGATCCGAACGGCATGGTGTACTTTAATGGAGAATATCATCTTTTCTATCAATATCATCCCTTCGGTATGACCTGGGGGCCTATGCACTGGGGGCATGCTGTAAGCCACGATATGGTGCACTGGCAGCATCTTCTGATCGCGCTGGCGCCTGATGAGCACGGGCAGATTTTCTCCGGCAGCGCTGTTGTGGATTGGAACGACACGTCAGGTTTTTTTGGCGGGAAGCCCGGTCTTGTAGCCATCTTCACACATCATGATGAATACCCGGGAACCGAGCGGCAACGGGAGCGGCAAAGTCTGGCTTACAGCAGTGATAACGGACGTACCTGGATAAAATATAGCGGGAATCCCGTACTGGAGGACCCACGCTACTCCGATTACCGAGACCCCAAGGTGTTCTGGCATGAAGCTTCGGGGCGATGGATCATGATTCTTGCCACCGGTCAGACCGTCTGCATCTACACTTCTCCGAATCTGATGGAGTGGACCTTTGCCAGCGAGTTTGGAGAGGGGCACGGCTCCCATGACGGTGTCTGGGAATGTCCGGATCTGTTTGAATTGGTTGCCCCCGGGAATCCTCAGAGAACAAAATGGGTTTTGCTTGTCAGCATAGGAGATGCCGTGGGCATTCCCGAGGGTTCCCGGACTCAGTATTTTGTCGGCCATTTCGACGGGAAGTTATTCGTGAATGAGCGTGATCCCGAAGCCGTATACTGGCTCGACCATGGGCGGGACAATTATGCGGGGGTCAGCTTCTCGGATATACCGGCCGGGGACGGGCGAAGAATTTATTTGGGGTGGATGAGCAACTGGAAATATGCTAAGGTTACGCCTACCGAAGGCTGGAGAGGTGCAATGACGATCCCGAGAGAGCTTTCCCTAAGAGCCGTTGATGGTGAAATAAGGCTGATTCAGCGTCCTATAGCCGAGCTTTCGAAGCTTGCGGAAGAGACGCTGCTGCTTAAGGGCCTGACTATCGAAGGAAATATGCGCCTCATGCAAATCAAGGGGGATTCCTATTTGGTTGACGCCGAATTCGTGCTTGGCTCCGCTACTTCGTTCGGGTTCAGAGTAAGGGTAGCAGAGGAAGGGAACCGTGCTACAATAGTAGGGTATGATTCCCGCAGCGGAGAGCTGTACGTGGACCGGGCATCTTCCGGAGAAGTGCTGTTCCATGAACTTTTTCCCGGCAAACACGGTGTGGCGCTCGTACCCCGCGATAACCGCTTGCGTTTGCAGCTTTGGGTAGACAGATCATCGGTTGAAGTATTTTCGGGCGGCGGAGAGTGCGTGATTACCGATTTGATATTTCCCGACCCGCAGGATGATGGACTGGAGATTTTTGCGCATGAAGGCAACGTAGAACTTCTGTCTCTTAAGGTGACCAGACTAAATTCAATATAGTAGGTGAGCGCTGCTATGAACAGAATTATGGTTGTCGATGATGAAGCGATTCAGAGAAGAGTGCTCGGTAAAATGATCCGGGAATTCCTGCCTGATTGCGAGGTTGTCGAGGCCGGAAACGGAAAGACCGCGCTCGATATTGTTCAATCCGCTTCCTTTGATGTCGTGATTACGGATATAAAAATGCCAATCATGGATGGCTTCGATTTTATTGAGCATATGAATAAACTTTCCCCCGCTACCAAAGTCATTATCTTAAGCAGCTACCGTTATTTTGAATATGCCCAGCGGGCCATTCGGTTAGGCGCTTTCGACTACGTGCTCAAGCCGGTGAAGGAAGAGAGCATCGGCGTACTGCTTGACAAGGTTAGGGAAAGTATTGAAAAAGAAAAAAGAAAATCGCCGGGAGAAGAGATCAGCAGAGAACAGTTCCATATCAGCATGAGTGCGTATTACGGACATTTGCTGGGGGAATGGATACAGAACGGGGTTTCCGCAGCGAAATTCCAGGAGCTTGAGCAGCAGTATTCACTGGAGCCCTGCGGGGCGGTCATTGTAACGCGCATTGAGGACAATACTCCCGGTGAGCTGTACCCTGAAGGTCTGGATGATATCCGTGGGGCAATGCCCGGCATGCTGGCCAGTCTGCTGCGCTCTTCGGACCGGGTCGTATCCTTTTTTTCTTCGTACCATAAACTGGCTATGATCTCGGTTATCACCGCAAAGCATCCTGCCGAGGTAATAACCCCGTCTGTGCTCACGGCTCTGGAAGAATACGGTCAGCGGCTTTCCGCCATATATCAGTTGTCATTTGCCATAGGCGTAGGCAATGTGCGCACCGATCTTTTCCGTGAGGCTGTGGATTCCTATAAAGAAGCTGTGGAAGCTGCCGATTTCCGTTACTTTTTGGGCGGTGACCGGGTCGTCATGTATACCGATATTTCCGGCAGGATTGCTCCCTTGCATTACGACTTCCATAAAGATGAGGAGTTGTTCAAAGAATACATCAGAACGGACAAGGCCGATTTATTGCTCAAGCATACAGATGACTTGTTCCACCAGTTCTTGGAGAACGGACTCCCTCACCGGGAGCAATGGCTTAAATCCATTGTTCAGCTTGTGTTGCATATCGCTCCGGCAGTGAAGGGATTCTTCAGTGAAGAGGCTTACCGATGCGCTTTGCAGAAAGCCGAGAGCAGCCTGACGGCCTGCATGAGCTTTAAGGATTGCCAAGAGCAGTTTCTGGAAATCCTAAGAGAATTCATGATGATTATGCAAACCAACCGTGGAAAAAAACATGCCGAGGTAATTGAAAAGTGCGTCAATTATATTGAAGAGCATTTTACCGAAGACATCTCACTTGAGCATGCGGCCAACCTGCTGTTCTTCAGCCCCAATTACTTAAGTATGATTTTCAAAAGCTATCTTGGAGTCTCCTTTACGAAATATTTGTCGGATTTCCGGTTGGAAAAGGCGGTTCAACTGCTGGGAGCCGGCGACATGAAGGTATATGAAATTGCTGGAAAAGTTGGATTTAAGGATGAAAAATATTTTTACCGGGTGTTTAAAGCAAAATACGGTCTTACGCCTGATGAATACCGTAAAAGGAACGCTTTTCCATAGTCCCCTTCCTGAGAGGTTCATGGCAGTCAAGGGCCGGCACTTGTCAGTATTGCCATGCTATGGTATAATTTTTTTTGGTAATAATGAGATAAGTCCGTTGTGTAAAGAGTGGGGAAACCCACTCTTTATCTTTGGTATACAGCAAAAGACAAGTTCGTGGAGGTTAGTTTCATTTGAGCACACCCAAAATTAAAGGTACGGTTGAAGAAATGCTGAAACCTTACCTTGACGACAATGGATTCGAACTGGTGGACGTAGAATATGTAAAAGAAGGCTCCAATTTCTTTCTGCGCGTATTCGTGGACAAGGAAGGCGGAATCGACATCGATGATTGCGGAAGCATCAGTGAATTCTTAAGCGCCAAGCTGGACGAGAACGATCCTATTTCCGGCGCCTATTTCCTGGAGGTGTCTTCTCCAGGGGCGGAACGGCCGCTTAAAAAAGCCGATGATGTGGCAAAGGCGGTCGGCAAGGACGTATTTGTGACGACCTACGAGCCCATCGACGGACTGAAGGAATTCGAAGGCCGGCTGCTCTCGTTCGAGAGCGGGGAAATGCTCATCTCTGCGGGCAAAAAACAGCATGTTGTTCCGTATGCCAAGGTTGCCAGCGCGAGACTGGCCATTATTTTTTAGCTTTTGAAAGGGGGACCGGATTTTTCATGAGTATGGATTTTATTGAAGCTATGAATGAACTGGAGAGAGAGAAAGGCATCAGCAAGGATGTGCTGTTCGAAGCCATCGAGGCTGCGCTGATCTCCAGCTATAAACGAAATTTTAACGCCGCGCAGAATGTTCGGGTCGATATGAACCGTAACACGGGCGTAATTAAAGTATATGCCCGGAAGCTGATCGTGGAAGAAGTGCTTGATCCGCGCACCGAAATTTCGCTGCCTGCGGCCCGGGAACTCAATCCGCATTTTCAGCTTGAGGATGTCGCCGAGCAGGAGGTTACGCCTCGGGATTTCGGCCGTATCGCCGCCCAGACGGCTAAGCAGGTCGTTACTCAGCGCATCCGCGAAGCGGAGCGGGGACTGATTTACAACGCTTTTATCGACAAGGAAGAGGATATCGTCACCGGAATCGTGCAGCGCCAAGATCTGCGCAACGTATACATCGACCTTGGCAAAATCGAAGCGGTGCTGCCGCTGAACGAATTGATGCCCGGCGAGAAATTCAAGCATGGCGAACGTATCAAGGCTTATATTACCAAAGTCGAGAATACGACCAAGGGACCGCAAATTTTGCTCTCCCGGAGTCATCCCGGCCTGTTAAAGCGCCTGTTCGAGCTTGAAGTTCCCGAAATCTTCGACGGCGTCGTGGAGATTCGCTCCGTAGCCCGTGAAGCGGGCTTCCGTTCCAAAATCGCGGTATATTCGCGCAATCCGGAAGTCGATCCCGTTGGCTCCTGCGTAGGCCCGAGAGGAATGCGTGTGCAGACGATCGTCACCGAGCTGCGCGGCGAGAAAATCGATATCGTGCGCTATTCCGAATCCGTGGAAGAATATGTAGCCAATGCGCTAAGTCCTTCCAAGGTGATTGAGGTTCAAGTGTTTGAGGCGGAAAAAATGGCGCGCGTTATCGTACCGGACTATCAACTGTCTTTGGCCATCGGTATCAAAGGGCAGAATGCCCGTTTGGCGGCCAAGCTGACGGGATGGAAAATCGATATCAAGAGCGAAAGCCAGGCGGAGCAGGAATTCGGCAGACCTAAAACGTCCAGTGACGAAATGCATCAGGATTCCGTCTCCATAGATTAATAACGAGGGGCGGGTGGCTAGAGATGAAACAGAAAAAAGTGCCGCTGCGCAAATGCGTCGCTAGTCAGGAAATGATGCCAAAGAAAGAACTCATCCGTATCGTGAGAACGCCGAGTGGCGAAGTCATGATCGATCTAACCGGGAAGAAGTCGGGCCGGGGAGCGTATATTTGCGGCAAGCTGGAATGCTTCAAGCTGGCTCAGAAGACCAAGGCGCTGGACCGCGCGCTAAAGGTACCGGTCAGCCCGGAAATATACGAACAGCTCGCCAGGGATTTCGTATCCGTGGAGGAGCAGTTCCTTGCGGCAAAGGAAGCCGCGGAAGATGAGTAAGGCGCTCTCTAATTTAGGGCTCGCCATGCGCGCGGGAAAAATTGTCACCGGCGAAGAGATTGTGCTGAAAGCGGTCCGTTCAGCGCAAGCGAAGCTGGTTCTCTTGGCGGGGGACGCTTCGGACAATACGCAGAAGAAATTCCGCGACAAATGCGGAACTTACAATATTCCGCTGGTGATCGGATGGAGCCGTGACAGCCTGGGCGCTTCTATTGGTAAGGATAGTCGCGTCGTGCTGGCTGTCACGGACAAAGGATTCGCGGAAATGATCTCCAAGCAGCTCGGAGATAATGTCGGAGGTGGAATCATTGACTAAACAAGACAGCAAAGACAAACTGCGGGTTTACGAATACGCCAAATCACTTAATATGAGCAGTAAAGAGATTATCACGATTTTGAAACGTCTGAATGTTCCGGTGAATAACCATATGAGCGTTATGGAAAATGACGCGGTGTCGAAGGTGGAACAGTTCTTTAAGGATATTAAGTCGAATGCCGCGGCCAAACGGGAGAACGCAATTGCAAGCCGCCCCGCTCCTACAGCAACGGCTACAGTTGAAGCGAAAAGTGTAAACAAAAATCAAATAGAAAAGCAGGTAGGTATGAACAAGCCAAACAATAACTCATCGACAATGTCGTCAAGACCCCAAAGCGGGCAGGATTCCCGCAGAAATCAGACCGGCTCCGGACAGCGTCCGCAAGGCCAAGGCGGCGCATCTCGTCAAGGAGGACGTCCGCAGGGCCAAGGTGGAGCGTCTCGTCCAGGCGAGTCCCGTCCGCAAGGTCAAGGCGGCGCTCCCCGTCCGCAAGGCCAAGGCGGCGCTCCCCGTCCGCAAGGCCAAGGCGGCGCTCCCCGTCCGCAGGGTCAAGGTGGGGCATCTCGTCCAGGCGATGCCCGCCCGCAAGGCCAAGGCGGCGGAGGCCAGCGTCAAGGCGGATTCGGCGGCGCTCCCCGTCCGCAGGGCCAAGGCGGAGCATCTCGTCCAGGCGAAAGCCGTCCGCAAGGCCAAGGCGGCGATTTCTCCCGCGGCGGAGACCGGAATTCCAAAAACCGGCCAGGAAGCAACCAGAAGCGGTTTGATGACGGTAGAGGCGGCAATTACCGGAATAACGGACGCGGCGGCAAAAATCAGCGCGGCGGTAGAAACCAGCAGCCGATGGAGCGCCGGGAGAAAATCGACAATACGCCGAAGAAAATTATCGTACGCGGCAATATGACAGTCGGAGAAACGGCTAAGCTGCTGCATAAGGACGCTTCGGAAGTCATCAAGAAGCTGATTCTGATGGGCGTCATGGCTACGATCAACCAGGAACTGGATATCGAGACAATTCAACTGCTTGCCGGTGAATTCGGCGTTGAAGTCGAAGTGAAGATACCGGTAGAGGAAGACCGTTTCGAAACCGTGGAAGAGAATGACGCTCCCGAAGATCTGCAGGCACGTCCTCCGGTCGTGACGATCATGGGTCACGTCGACCACGGCAAAACTACTCTGCTCGACGCCATTCGTTCCACGAATGTGACCGGCGGCGAAGCCGGCGGAATTACGCAGCATATCGGCGCTTACCAGGTCGAAATCAACCATAAGAAAATTACGTTCCTTGATACCCCGGGTCACGAAGCGTTCACTGCGATGCGTGCCCGCGGAGCACAGGTTACCGATATTACGATTATCGTTGTAGCGGCTGACGACGGTGTTATGCCGCAGACCGTGGAAGCAATCAACCATGCCAAAGCGGCGGGACTGCCGATCATCGTGGCTGTCAACAAAATTGACAAGCCGGGCGCGGATCCGGACAGAGTAAAGCAGGAGCTTACCAACTACGAGCTTGTTCCCGAAGAGTGGGGCGGCGACACCATTTTCGTTAATGTGTCGGCCAAACAGCGCATCGGTCTTGAGGATCTGCTTGAGATGATTCTGCTTGTTGCCGAAGTGAATGAATACAAGGCGAACCCGGATAAACGGGCCCGCGGTACCGTAATCGAAGCCGAATTGGATAAGAGCCGCGGTCCGGTAGCTCGCATTCTCGTTCAGAACGGAACGCTGAAAGTGGGCGACGCCTTCGTAGCGGGCAACTGCTTCGGACGTGTACGGGTCATGGTGAGCGACAAGGGACGCCGTCTGAAGGAAGCTGGACCTTCCACACCGATCGAAATTACCGGTCTGACGGAAGTTCCGCAGGCGGGCGATCCGTTCATGGTGTTCGAAGACGAACGGAAAGCGCGCCACATTGCCGATATACGGGCGACTACACAGCGTCAATCGGAGCTGAATACGAACAGCCGTGTTACGCTGGACGACCTGTTCAAGCATATCAAGGACGGCGAGATCAAAGACCTCAACGTCATTATCAAAGCGGACGTTCAAGGTTCGGTCGAAGCTCTTAAAGGTTCCCTGGCCAAGATCGAAGTGGAAGGCGTGCGCGTTAAGATTATCCACAGCGGAGCGGGTGCAATTACGGAATCCGATATTACGCTGGCTGCTGCTTCCAACGCTATTGTCATCGGCTTTAACGTTCGTCCGGATGCCCAGACGAAGGCTGCCGCCGAGCAGGAGAAGGTCGATGTGCGTCTGCACAATATTATCTACAATGTAATTGAAGAAATCGAGCAGGCGATGAAGGGTATGCTGGATCCGGTATTCAAGGAGAGTGTTATCGGTCATGCCGAAGTGCGCAGCGTCTTCAAAATCAGCAAAGTGGGCGCCGTTGCCGGCTGTATGGTTACCGACGGTAAAATCACTCGCAATGCGGAGACACGCCTGATCCGTGGCGGCATCGTCGTATTTGAAGGCAAGATCGACTCTCTGAAACGCTTTAAGGATGATGCCAAAGAAGTAGCGCAGGGTTATGAATGCGGCATTACTTTGGAACGCTACAACGATCTCCAAGAAGGCGACATCATCGAAGCGTTTATCATGGAATCCGTGGAGCGCTAACTTAAAGAGGTGAATGAATCATGTCCAAAATCAGAGCCGGACGCGTCGGCGAACAAATCAAGAAAGAACTCAGCCGTCTGATTCAAGGCGAGCTTAAAGACCCCCGGGTCGGATTTGTCACCGTTACTGGTGTCGATGTTACCAATGACCTTTCCCAGGCCAAGGTGTACCTCAGCGTATTCGGAGACG
This sequence comes from Paenibacillus sophorae, assembly GCF_018966525.1. Lineage (NCBI taxonomy): Bacteria > Bacillati > Bacillota > Bacilli > Caryophanales > Paenibacillaceae > Paenibacillus > Paenibacillus sophorae. The sequence goes on along the minus strand of NZ_CP076607.1, from coordinate 4,163,263 downwards.
ATGAGCAAAAGAACGCCTCGCTCAAGGCGATTGAGAAGGCGAACGGCTTTCTGCGTTCCGAGCTTGGCAAGGCGATCCGCCTTCGGCATACTCCGGAACTGATCTTCAAGTTCGACGAATCCGTCGCCTATGGCAGCCGGATCGAGAAGCTGCTTGGCGAAATCGGCAAGCAGGACGAGAGCCAGGAATAACCAAAGGAGACGGCGAATGCAGAGCTATGAACAAAGTCTCCGGCAGACACGTCAGTTTCTGCTGGACCACGACGATTATCTTGTAGTGTCGCATGTTCAGCCGGACGGAGATGCAGTCAGCTCTACCCTAGCGGTGGGCTGGCTTCTCTCATGTCTGGGCAAGAAATACACTATGCTTAACGAAGGGCCGATCCCGACCCGGATGAAATACCTGTGGAGGGCAGAGCAAATTGCCGATATGTCGGTAAATCCTCCGGAACGCATGTTCAGCAATGTCATTTGCGTCGACTGCGCCGACTTTCAGCGTGTCGGGCAGACACAGCGCTATTTTGAACCGAATGCTTCTATTGTGAACATCGATCATCATCCGACCAATAACGGGTACGGTACGATTCAACTCATTAAGCCGGACGCTGCGGCTACGGCCGAGATTTTATTTGATCTGCTGAAAGAATTTAACATAACATGGGATGCCGATATTGCGACAGCCATTTACACCGGCCTTTTAACTGATACGGGCGGTTTCCGTTACTCCAATACTTCTCCCAAAGTAATGGAAGCTTCCTCTGAGCTGCTATCATTTGGAGTAAATGGACCGGAACTTGCGGAAACGCTGCTGGAGGAAATGACACTCCCTCAAGTGAAAGTTCTTAGCAAGGCGCTGAATACGCTGCAATTATCACCTAAGGGCGACATTGCTTGGGTATATGTTACGCCACAGGATATGATTGACTGCGGCGCGGCCAACGAGGATTTGGAGGGGATCGTCAATTATCCCCGCAATATCCAGGGTGTTGAGGTCGGCATGCTGTTCAAGGTCATTAATGACCAATCGGTTAAGGTCAGCCTCCGTTCAGCCGGCAAAGTGGATGTAGCTGCGCTGGCTCAAGTTTTTGGCGGCGGAGGGCATACCCGTGCTGCCGGCGCCCGGCTTGACATGCCGCTGGAACAAGCGATTTCGCTTGTGCTTAAGGAGGTCAACCGGCTGTTATGATTGAGCTTGAAGGCGTTCTGGCTGTGTACAAGCCGGCCGGCTTTACCTCGCATGACGTTGTGGCCAAGACGCGGCGCATGCTCGGGATGAAAAGAATTGGGCATGCCGGCACACTGGACCCTCAGGTTACCGGCGTTCTGCCGCTTTGCCTCGGACGGGCCACGCGCATCGTGGAGTACATTCAAGAGCTTCCCAAAGAATATATCGCCACACTGCGGCTTGGCATGTCCAGCGATACGGAAGACATGACCGGCAACGTGACGGAAACGGCGGAAGAGATTAGGGTAACCGAAGAAGAGGTAAGGCGGACGCTGGATTCTTTCCGGGGAATTATTTCTCAGACGCCTCCCATGTATTCTGCAGTTAAGGTGGGCGGCAAACGTCTTTATGAACTGGCCCGTGAAGGCAAGACAGTGGAGCGCAAAAGCCGTGAGGTTGAAATTTACGAGATCGAGATGTTGGAGATGGTCTGGAACGGGAAGTTCCCGGATATCACTTTCCGCGTCTTATGCTCCAAAGGCACTTATATCCGTACGCTTTGCGTCGATATCGGACGGGCGCTGTCTCTGCCCGGTGTGATGGTCAAGCTGGAGCGCACGATGTCGGCGGGAATCCGGGCGGACCGGTGTCTCTCACTCGAGGAAATCGGTGAGCGCATGGGCAGCGGAAGTCTTCAGGAATATCTTATTCCTGCCGATGAGGCGATTCGTCATCTGCCAGCCCATAAGGTGGCGGACGAGAAGAAGGCGGCTGCCCTTCAGGGGCAGCGGCTGGCCGCCCGGTTTGTGGCGCCTGAAGTTCAAGCGGATGGTCCTATTCGTCTTTACGACCTTCAAGGCGGCTTTCTTGGCATCTACGAGCGCGAGGAGACAGGTTCAATCGCTCCCGTGAAAGTATTTGCTCAAGGCTGACGGCCGGACATTGCATTGCCGGCGGCAATTATTGCAGCATGTTATTTTATTAAGTGAAGTGCAGGTGAGAAACAGCGTGAGAACCGTAACGTTAACCTATCCGATGCTGCCCCAGGCGGCAGCGGAGTGGGCACAGCCTCAGATTGCCGCCCTGGGACAATTCGATGGCCTGCACCGCGGGCATGCGAGTGTAATCTCCTCCGCCGTAGCCTTGGCTCGCACAGAAGGAGTGCCTGCGGCTGTCATAACATTCTACCCTCATCCAAAAGACGTTATGGGGAAAGGCGATTACGAAGGATATTTGACGCCGCCCCGGGACAAGCAAGAACTGCTCGCCGAAATGGGCGTTGATATTCTCTACGTCATCGAATTCAATGAACAACTCTCCCAGGTGAGTCCAGAGGACTTTGTGTCCGTCATGCTGCTGCCTCTGCGAATCACTACGGCGATTGTCGGTTTCGACTTCCGCTTCGGCTACAAGGGCGAGGGCGATGCTGAAATGCTGCGGCGGCTTGGCGACGGCTCCATGAAGGTGGAAACCGTGCCGCCTTTTTTGCTGGATGGTGTAAAGGTAAGCAGTTCCGGTATCCGCAAAGGCCTTCAGAACGGCGATATGGAGCTGGCTAACTCCTGGTTCGGCCGCTGCTACCATCTGCGGGGAACGGTCTCGCATGGCGAAAAACGCGGGCGCACCATTGGATTTCCGACCGCGAATCTGGAGCTTGAAGACCGGTATGTCATTCCCGCGAAAGGCGTATACGCCGTTCGGGCGATTCATAATGGAAAGACCCTGCCGGGAGTTATGAATGTTGGCGTGAAGCCGACCTTTCACGAAGGAGTTACCGTACCGAGTTTTGAGGTCCATTTGCTGGATTTTGCCGGGGATCTGTATGGCCAGGAGATGAGGGTAGACCTTGTCGCCTTCATCCGGCCGGAGCGCAGATTCGATTCGGTTGAATCGCTAATTTCGCAAATTCGCGAAGATGCGAAGACAGCGGAGAGGATACTGCTGGAATCGTGATTTTATTGTCCTAATCTTTCTGCCAGTGACTTTCCGTCAGTAACGTTTACTTTTGCCTTGTATAGTGCTATACTGATTAACGTTGCTAGCTTGCTGGCACCCATAACCTTGGCTTGGTCATTCGAGTGTCACCGACGGTGACGAGGCCATTGGCGATTATATTGAAGGAGGTGAACAGGATGGCATTGACTCAAGAACGTAAGCATCAACTGATCGACGAGCACAAAACTCATGAATCCGATACTGGATCTCCAGAGGTGCAAATTGCTATCCTCACGGAGAATATCGTTAATCTGACCGACCACTTGCGTACGCACAAGAAGGATCATCATTCCCGCCGCGGATTGCTGAAGATGGTAGGTCAACGCCGTAAACTGCTCGCGTATTTGAAGAACAAAGACGTGCAGCGTTACAGCGCATTGATCGAGAAACTGGGATTGCGTCGTTAATAACCCATATGTTTACCCTTAAAGCAGCCTGGTTGTTTACCGTATGTGCTTCCGAGAAGCGTCAGCGGAACAGCTGGGTTGCTTTTTGAAAATTAGGGAAAATTTTAGCAACTGCCCGGATAATATGAACGTCAAAAACGGCTCCTTTTTTAAAAAAGGCCAAGCCGTTTTTGCTTGTATTGCATAGAGAACGTGCGTAAGCCTTATTATAGGGATACGGCGTTTTAATTTTGACAAAATTCAGATGAACCTGCCCATAGATTGAGCGGGTCTGCTGTCATCCAAGGAGGGACTTTATGGAAAAACGTGTTGAAATGCAGCTCGGGGGCAGAACCCTGGTGCTGGAAACGGGACGGCTTGCCAAGCAGGCAAACGCCGCTGTTATGGTCCGTTACGGTGATACGTCGGTGCTGTGTACGGTAACGGCTTCAAGCGAACCGAAGGACTTGGATTTTTTTCCGCTGACGGTAAACTATGAAGAGCGTTTGTACGCGGTCGGCAAAATTCCGGGGGGCTTCATCAAGCGGGAAGGCAGACCGAGCGAAAAAGCGATTCTGTCCAGCCGCTTGACGGACCGTCCGATTCGTCCGCTGTTCCCGGAAGGCTTCCGTAATGACGTACAGGTGCTGAATCTGGTAATGAGCGTTGATCAGGACTGCTCGCCGGAAATTGCGGCCATGATCGGAACGTCGGCGTCGCTGAGCATTTCCGATGTGCCGTTCAGCGGCCCAATCGGCGGTGTCGTGGTTGGACGCATCGATGGCCAGTTTATCGTCAACCCGACAATCGCCCAGCAGGAAGTGAGCGACATTTATCTGGTCGTGGCCGGTACAAAAGACGCCATCATGATGGTGGAAGCGGAAGCGAATGAAGTGCCGGAAGAAATCATGCTCGAAGCGATCATGTTCGGACATGAAGAAATCCGCGGCATCGTAGCGAAGATCGAAGAGCTGGTGCAGGTCGCCGGCAAGGAAAAAATGACGGTGAAACTGCACGCCGTAAACGCCGAAGTGAACGCTGAGGTACGCGCATACGCCCAGGAGCGGCTGGTTGAGGCGGTTAAGATTGCCGAGAAGCATGCCCGTCAAGATGCGATCGATGCGGTCAACAACGACACGGTGGAATATTTCACGGAGAAATATATCGAAACGCCTGAGCTGATTGGCGATGTGAAGGAAGTGCTGCACGATATCGTCAAGGAAGAAGTCAGACGTCTGATCACTCATGACAAAGTTCGTCCGGACGGCCGGAAGCTGAACGAGATTCGTCCGATCGAATGCGATACGTCGCTGCTGCCGCGCACACATGGTTCGGGGCTGTTCACCCGCGGCCAGACGCAAGCGCTCAGCGTGTGTACGCTTGGTGCTCTCGGCGATGTGCAAATTCTCGACGGTATCGATTTAACCGAAACAAAGCGGTTCATGCATCACTATAACTTCCCGCCGTTCAGCGTAGGGGAAGCCCGTCCGCTGAGAGCACCGGGTCGCCGCGAAATCGGCCATGGAGCACTGGGTGAACGGGCCTTGTCCAAGGTTATTCCGAACGAGACCGAATTCCCGTACACGATCCGCCTCGTATCCGAGGTGCTGGAATCCAACGGATCGACTTCCCAGGCGAGTATCTGCGCAAGCACACTGGCGATGATGGATGCGGGCGTACCGATCAAAGCGCCGGTTGCGGGCGTAGCCATGGGTCTGATCAAAGACGGCGAGCATGTATCCATCTTGACCGACATCCAAGGCATGGAAGACCATCTCGGCGATATGGACTTCAAAGTAGCGGGTACGGCCGAAGGCGTAACCGCGATTCAGATGGACATCAAGATCGACGGGATCGACCGTAAAATTCTTCAAGAAGCTCTTGAACAGGCCAAAGAAGGCCGGATGTTTATTCTGAGCAAAATGATGGAAGCTATCTCCAAACCAAGAGAGAGCCTTTCCCAATACGCGCCTAAAATTATCATCCTGCAGATTAATCCGGACAAAATCCGCGACGTTATCGGCGCAGGCGGCAAAATCATCAACAAAATCATCGAAGAAACCGGCGTAAAAATCGACATCGAGCAGGACGGCCGCGTGTTCATCGCTTCCTCGAATGAAGAGATGAACCAAAAAGCGCGTTCCATCATCGAAGGCATTGTGCGCGAGGTCGAAATCGGCGAAATTTATGTCGGCACCGTCAAGCGGATCGAGAAATTCGGCGCTTTTGTAGAAATTCTGCCGGGTAAAGACGGTCTGGTGCATATTTCGCAGCTGTCTACGGAGCGTGTAGGCAAGGTGGAAGACGTGGTTGCCATCGGAGATACCATCACCGTAAAAGTGACGGAAATCGACCAGCAGGGCCGCGTGAATCTGTCGCGCAAGGCAGTGCTGACCGCAGAAGCCAAGGCTTAATAGCCTGGTTTTAGACCGAAGAAACGCTGCGACTCTCATTTACATGTATTAATGGTTGGACGAAAAGAGGCAGAAGTCTACATTCTGGCTCTTTTTTTGAGTTGCAGCTTCACTTAGTAAAGTTCTTGTGCTTACAGAGTCTCCTACATGATCCTACCGCGTTCTGCCGCGGCGCTCAGTCCGTCTTCAGCCGCTTGGAGGTATATTGCGCCTTCTTGTCTCATAGGCTGGGACAGAGCGCCGTACAGCGTCTGCCGATCCTTTGGCGATGGTGAACGCTAGGCGAAATTGGTATGACAGCGAATCACGTGGGAGGAAGTTGTAATGAGACTGGAAAAAGCGGCCGTAGTGCTGGCTTGTATGGCTATAGTGATCGGAATCGGCAGCAGCGTAGGACCGGTAAAAAGTATGCTGGGACAGCTTCGCGCCTCCGGCGGATTGGCTGTTCTGAAGCCGCTTGGCGATGCGGAGAATGATCTGCGAAGCCAGATTGAAGCCAAGGCCGCGCAGGTTGACAGCCCGCCGGTGGACGCAAGAGTAGATCGGGTATGGAAAGCCATTCCCGGCTATAACGGGCTGAGTGTCGACGTGGAAGGGACATACAAAGAAGCTCTGCTGCTTCCTGCGGGTGAAGCGATCAAATACGTGTACAAGCAGACTGCGCCGGCTGTCTCGCTGGATGAACTTGGGGCACAGCCGATCTACCGGGGGAATCCCGCCAAGCCGATGGTATCGCTGATGATTAACGTTGCTTGGGGGAACGAATATATTGTGCCTATGCTGAACATATTGGACGAGGAGCATGTAAAGGCGACGTTTTTTCTGGACGGAAGCTGGCTGAGCAAGAACCGCGAGCTTGCCATGGAGATTCAAAAGCGCGGGCATGAGCTTGAGAATCACGCCTATTCGCATCCCAATATGAGCACACTCAGCCGGGCGCGCGCGGTAATGGAGATTGACAAGACCAAGAAGCTGCTGAAATCGAGCCTTGGGGTTGACAACCGCTGGTTCGCTCCCCCTTCAGGCGACTTCGACCAGGAGACCGTAGAGATAGCCCGCGAGTTGGGGCTGAAGACGGTACTGTGGACGGTCGATACAGTAGACTGGCGCAACCCTTCTCCGGAATCGGTCGTCGCCAAGATTACAGCGAATGCGGAACCGGGCACACTCGTGCTTATGCATCCCACTTCTTCATCATCGAAGGCGCTGCGCGGGATGATTCGCGGCATCAAGGCCAAGGGGCTGGTGCTCGGAACGGTCAGCCAGACGCTGTCGCCGGAGCGCGTGCTGCCAAGCGATGTTGAGTGAATCTGCCGTTTCTGATAGGATATAAGGCGCCCGGTTAAATGGAAAGGCGAACGAAGGGCTATGGCAGGAGGACTTTTTACGTGGAAAAAATGGTATTATCAAATGGATTAAGAGTAGTCATGGAGAAAATCCCGACAGGCCGCTCCGTTTCTTTCGGAATCTGGGTAAAGACGGGTTCCAGGAACGAAACACCGGAAAACAACGGGATTTCCCATTTTATCGAACATATGCTGTTCAAAGGTACGGACCGGTTCGACGCAAAGGCAATCGCGGAGCGGTTCGATTCCATCGGCGGGAATGTCAATGCCTTTACCTCTAAGGAATACACCTGCTATTACGCCAAAGTGCTGGATGAGCATCTTCCGATCGCTGTTGATGTGCTGGCCGACATGTTCTTCCGTTCGCAGTTCAATGCGGAGGAATTGGCAAAAGAAAAGAACGTCATCCTTGAGGAAATCTCCATGTGCGAAGATACGCCGGACGATCTTGTACATGATCTGATGTCAATGGCAGCCTACGGCAGCCACCCGCTCGCTTACTCTATTCTTGGGCTCAAGGAACGGCTGGAGGCCATGACGCCGGATGATCTAAGGGCCTATATGCAGAAGCAGTATACGATAGAGAATACGGTGATCAGCCTTGCGGGCAATTTTGATGACAGTGTGGGCGATCTGCTGGAGCGGTATTTTGGTACGTTCGCCAATCATGGAACGCAAGAACGACTAGCCCCGCCGGATTTCCATGGGGATTTATTGTTCCACCGCAAAAAGACGGAGCAGAACCACATTTGCCTGTCACTGCCCGGCTGCGCCAACGACGATCCGCTGCAGTATGCGATGGTGCTGATTAATAACGCCGTCGGCGGCGGCATGAGCTCCCGGCTGTTCCAGGAAATCCGCGAGAAGCGCGGACTGGCTTACTCCGTATATTCTTATCATAGTTCACAAGCCGACAGCGGCCTTTTTACTGTCTATGCCGGAACCGCTCCTAAGCAGACCAAGGACGTCATGGAATTAACCAAAGAAATGCTGTATGAGCTTGCCGTCAAGGGTATGGACGAAGATGAGATCCGCAAGGGCAAGGAACAGCTCAAAGGCAGTCTGATCCTTAGCTTGGAAAGCACAAGCAGCCGGATGAACCGGCTTGGGAAGAACGAATTAATGCTTGGCCGGCATATCACGCTGGACGAAATGATTGCCAAGATTCAGAAAGTCACGATGGATGATGTAAATAAGGTGCTTGACCGGATGTTCGCCGAGCCGCTTGCGGCGGCGATGGTCGGGTCTTCCGATAAAGCGATTGCCAATGTTAGGAGAGATGATCTTGTCTTACTACGTACAAATTCTAAAGCTTCCGGGCAATGAGGATGTGAATCCTCCCCGAAAAATGTCGGAGCAGGCTTCGGGCTACGACCTTTTCGCTGCAGTCAGCGGCGAAATGACGCTTGAGCCCGGGGCGCGGGCGCTTGTTCCCACGGGAATCGCACTCGCCATGCCGGACGGACTGGAAGCGCAGATTCGTCCGCGCAGCGGACTGGCGCTGAAGCACGGCATCACCTGCCTCAACACGCCAGGCACGATCGACGCCGACTACCGGGGCGAGATCAAGGTGCTGCTCATCAATTTGGGCCAGGAGCCTTTTACGATCGCCCGGAATGAGCGGATCGCCCAAATGGTCTTTCAGGCGGTACCATCCGTAACGATGGTGGAAGTGGAAGAACTGAAGGATACCGACCGGGGTGCGGGAGGCTTCGGCCATACCGGCAAATAGGGAGCAGAACAAAGAGCTTGCGCAGCATGCCTAACGGCATAACAGCGCAAGCTTTTTTACATTGCCGGGAGCATCCGGTGTCGGCCGTTTGGGCTCGATCCCTCATAAAGAAACCGCGATACCTGCAGCTTCTGCATTTTATTTGTCTCCGCTTCACTGTTTTATTCTTTTGAATTTCCAAATCGTCTGTGATAATTTTCCTTAATACTGTGATCGACCCCACGGCAATCACCTAATGCCCGCCTACGGCATAAGATGCTCTATAGTCGACAGTGTAAAGTTGAAAGGAGCGTCATCCCTATGCTGACTGGCGTCAGGATCGTGTTCTTGGGCGGGGACGCAAGACAAATTGAAGTGATTCGAAAATGTGTAGAGATGGATGCGGCGGTAAGCGTTGCCGGCTTTGATAAATGGACCCCCCTTTTTGACGGGGTTAACCTGGAGACAATGTCCGCCGAACTGCTCAGCGGCGCGGACGTTCTGGTGCTGCCGACCGTCGGCTGTGACGACGAAGGCCGTATCAGCGCAATGTACTCAGCGAAGCCGATGCAGCTGCTGGAGGAGCATATCGAGGCATTGCCTAAGCACTGTACCATTTACACGGGCATGGCGAAAGAATATTTAAGACGGCTGTGCGCTCTCGGGGGGCTGGAGCTGGTGGAGCTGCTGGAACGTGACGACGTCGCGATCTACAATTCGATTCCAACTGCTGAAGGCGCGCTCGTTATGGCGATCCAGAATACGGATATTACCATTCACGGCTCTGAAGCGATGGTGCTTGGAATGGGAAGAACCGGATTTACGATGGCAAAAAGCCTCCAGGGACTTGGCGCGAAAGTCACAGTAGGCGTCAGAAAACAGGAGCATTTTGCCAAGGCGGAGGTCATGGGCTGGAAACCGTTTATGACAGATCGGCTGGAAGAGCATGTAACGGACATCGATTATATTTTCAATACGATACCCAGCCTCATTCTTAACGCCAAAGTGCTGTCGAGGGTGCCCCGGCATACCTGCATTATCGATCTCGCTTCCGCGCCTGGGGGAGTTGACTTCCGTTATGCGGAAAAACGGGGCATTAAGGCTATACTGGCGCCGGGTCTGCCGGGAATCGTGGCGCCCAAAAGCGCGGGACTGATTATGGCAGGCGCGCTTGCCCAGTCCATTTCGGAGCGGATGTTGACAAAGGGGGATTAACAATGAACTGGCACGGTAAGACGGTAGGCTATGCAATTACCGGTTCCCACTGTACTTTTGCGGAGGTGATACCCCAAATTAAGCGTTTTGTCGACGAAGGCGCGAACGTCGTGCCTATTGTATCGGCATCGGTGCTCGGAACGGACACAAGGTTCGGCACATCGGAAAATTGGCTAAAACAGTTGAAAGATATAACGGGGAATGATATCATTTCTACAATTGTTGAAGCGGAACCGCTGGGTCCATCCAAAAGGCTGGATGTACTCACGATTGCACCCTGCACAGGAAATACCACGAGCAAATTGGCCAATGCCATGACGGACGGCCCGGTGCTGATGGCGGCCAAATCCCAGATGCGCAATGGTCGGCCAATCGTTCTGGCCATATCGACCAATGACGGACTCGGTCTGAACGCGGCGAATATTGCGAAACTTTTGGTAACCAAAAATATTTATTTTGTTCCTTTCGGACAGGATAATCCCGAGCAGAAGCCGAATTCATTGGTGGCCCGCATGGAATTAATACCAGAGGCCTGCTATGCGGCTCTTCATGGCTCCCAGCTGCAGCCGATGATCATCGAACGGTTTCATTCAGCATAAGTAATAGACATTAGCAGATTGGCGACAACTTGCTGAGTTGTACGAGGCTTCAAACATTAAATAGACTAATCGCTGCCGTCCTCCGCATGAGGGCGGTACAATCGTGTTTATTCCTTTAGATTTAGAAGCGAAGTCCCGGGACTCTGGGATTCATCTTGAGAAATAAGTGCAGCCTGTCGTTAACTAATGGAGGAATTATTAATGGGCATTTTGGTACAGAAGTTTGGCGGGACCTCGCTTTCTACCTTGCAGGCTAGGGATCATGTGATCCGCCACGTCAAACGGGAGCTTGGGCATGGATACAGCCTTGTCATCGTAGTCTCCGCAATGGGCCGCAAGGGCGAGCCTTATGCGACGGATACGCTGCTGGACTGGGTCTCCCAGAATGGCGATGCTCTCCCTCAGCGGGAACGGGATTTACTGCTGTGCTGCGGTGAAATCATTTCCGCGACCACATTATGCAGCCTGCTGGAAAAAGAAGGGATTCCCTCGACAGTGCTTACCGGAGCCCAAGCCGGTTTCCTGACGGATAACGGCTACGGGAACGCGCGGATTCTCGATGTCCGTCCGGAACGGATTTTGCGAGAGCTGCGCGCCCAGAAGGTCGTCATCGTAACCGGCTTTCAGGGCCAGACGGAAGATGGGGACTTTACCACACTCGGGCGTGGGGGAAGCGATACATCGGCAACGGCGCTCGGCGCCGCGCTGCGTGCGGAAATGGTCGATATTTACACGGATGTCAATGGTATTCTGACCGCCGATCCCCGTATCGTCGAAGATGCGAAGCCGCTGACCTATGTAAGCTATACCGAAATTTGCAATATGGCCTATCAGGGCGCCAAGGTTATACATCCGCGGGCCGTGGAAATTGCTATGCAGGCGCAGATTCCGGTCCGCGTCCGCTCCACTTTTTCGGAGAATGAAGGCACTCTCGTTACACATCCGGAAGGCTTTCAGGAGTCCCAGCCCGGAATTGTCGACCGCTTCGTTACCGGCATCGCCTATGTCAGCAACATCACGCAGATCTCTTTGGACTGCCCGGAAGGGAATGGGACCGGAGTTCAGCTGCAAATATTCAAGAGCATGGCGGATAGCGGCATAAGCGTTGACTTTATTAATGTTACGCCGACCAGCGCCGTATACACCGTATTTGACAATCATTCGGAAAAAGCGATCGCGGCTCTTCAGGAAATTGGACTTCGTCCAAAGAGCCTGTCGGGCTGCGTCAAGGTATCCGTTATCGGTGGCGGTATTAACGGCGTTCCAGGGATCATGGCGCGCATCGTGGAGGCGCTCAGCGATCATAACATTCAAATTCTGCAATCCGCTGATTCCAATACGACGATCTGGGTGCTGGTCAAGAAGGAAGATATGGTGCAATCGCTGCGCGCGCTGCATTCAAAGTTTGAATTACACCGTTAACAGGAGGAGAATTCTTAGTGGATTTCGGAAGACTAATAACAGCTATGGTAACTCCTTTTGACAAGGAGGGGGAGATCGACTGGGACGCGGTATCGAGTCTGGTTGATTACCTGATTGAAGAACAGAAATCGGAGGGGCTCGTCGTCTGCGGGACAACGGGCGAGTCGCCTACGCTGAGCGATGAAGAAAAGCTGCAAATGTTTTCCTTTGTTCTGGAGAAAGCAGCAGGGCGCTGCAAGGTCATAGCGGGCACTGGCTCAAATAACACCAAGCATACGATCGAACTGACTCAAAAAGCGGAGAAAATCGGCGTTGACGGCGCGCTCCTGGTCGTTCCTTATTACAACAAGCCGAACCAGGAGGGGCTTTATCGCCATTTTGCGGCAATCGCGGCCGAGACGAAGCTCCCGCTCATTCCGTATAACGTCCCTGGACGGACTGGAATCTGCATGAGCGCGAATACAACGATTAAGCTGGCGCAAATTCCGAATATTGTCGCGACGAAAGAATGTGCGTCCCTCGATCACGTCGCTCTGATTGTATCCGGCTCACCGCAGGATTTTCATGTGTACTCCGGAGACGACGCTTCCGCATTGCCGGCACTGGCCGTCGGAGGGCACGGAATTATCAGCGTGGCAAGCCATCTCGAGGGCGCAAGAATGACCGAAATGATCTCCGCGTATCTCTCGGGCAGCATACAGCTCGCAGGACAGCTTCACCGGGAATTGTTTCCTATTTTTAAAGGACTGTTCGAATGTCCGCAGCCGCTTCCGAATCCTTCCGCCGTCAAATACGCGCTGGAGCTTCGGGGAGTCAAGGTGGGTTCGGTCCGTCTTCCTTTGACCCCGCCTAGCGAGTCGGAGGCGGAATTTATCAGAAAGCTGGTACAATAGATATTGGGCTATATTATTCATATTTTATGAACCGGTTCTTGTTAAGAGGGCCGGTTTTTTGTGTTGTTATTTTGTACGCAGTGAAATAATGCTCCGCTTTTACGGGAAGAATACAGATATCTAAATCCCGCGACTTGTTTTTTGGCAAAAATATCATGTATAATGTGGTTAAGTGACTGGGTGCGGTTAAAATTAAATATGCGGTAATTCTTATGTCCTGTGTGGCACTGCAGGTCTATTTGGATCAAAAGGTACATTTTTCCAGACCTGGATCTGTTTTGTCCGGCAAAGGTGTTTTGCGCAAGGGGCGCGGCCGAATGTTTACGGCATAGGTTCGCAAACGCAAATGTATGCTCCCAACGATAGGGAAGCTTTAATTAAGGTTTATTTTTTTGCGCCTTGATACCCTTTGTCTTCACATCGGCAAGATTTCTGCGTTATTGAATGTGTTCAGTTCCGCTAAACAATTGAAGTTCTTGATTAAAATAACATATGACGTCCAACATATTAGGAGGGTTAGATTCATTTGTCCAAAAAAAACAACAATGATAAACTGATGATCTTCGCACTCGGCGGAGTGGGAGAAATCGGGAAGAATATGTATGTGGTGCAATACGGCAGCGACATTGTGGTCGTTGACTCGGGACTGAAGTTCCCTGAAGAGGATATGCTCGGTATTGACATCGTTATTCCTGATATTTCTTATTTGACGGAGAATCGTGACAAGGTAAAAGGCATTGTGCTTACGCACGGCCACGAGGACCATATCGGAGGCCTGCCGTATGTCCTCAAACATTTGAATGTTCCGGTTTACGGAACGAAGCTGACATTAGGACTTGTTGAGAACAAGCTGAAGGAAGCGAATCTGCTAGGCGAAACGAAACGTATTCTGATCAATGAGGATTCGGAGATCAAGCTGGGCAGTTCGCTGGTCGTTACTTTCTTCAGAACCAACCACAGTATTCCCGACTCTGTCGGCGTGTGCATCGAGACACCGGAAGGCAACGTGGTCCATACGGGCGACTTCAAGTTTGACCATACACCAGTCAATGGTCAATTCGCGAACTTGCACCGCATGGCCGAAATCGGACAACGGGGCGTACTCGCGCTTCTTTCCGACAGTACCAACGCCGAGAAACCGGGATTCACCCCCTCGGAGAAAAATGTCGGGATCGTGCTTGAAGATATTTTCCGGAAAGCCGAACAGCGTGTTGTGGTAGCGACATTCGCATCCAACGTTCACCGCATTCAGCAGGTCGTTAACGCCGCAGAGCAAACGGGACGTAAAATCACCGTAATCGGCCGAAGCATGGTTAATGTCGTATCCATCGCTTCTGAGCTCGGATATTTGAATATGCCTGATGGCATGCTGATTGAACCGGAAGAAATGAACCGGATGGCGGCCAATCGGGTTGTCGTTCTCTGCACGGGCAGCCAAGGCGAACCGATGTCGGCATTGACGCGCATGGCGCGTTCCAGTCACCGTAAAGTGGATATTCTGCCTGGCGACACCGTTATTATTGCAGCAACACCAGTACCCGGCAATGAGAAGTACATCGGTCGTACGATCGACGAGCTGTTCCGTCTGGGCGCAGATGTGATCTACAGCGGCTCGAATTCCGGCGTGCACGTGTCAGGTCACGGCAGCCAGGAAGAACTGAAGCTGATGCTTAACCTGATGAAGCCGAAGTTCTTCATTCCGATTCACGGCGAGTACCGCATGCAGCGCAGACACGCGATTCTTGCGCAGTCCGTGGGCGTCGATCCTGACAACATCTTCATCACTGAGCTTGGTGAAGTGGTAGAGATCCAAGGCGGCTCAGCCCGCAAAGCCGGTAAGGTTACATCCGGCAATGTTCTGATTGACGGCCTTGGCGTTGGCGATGTAGGCAATATTGTCCTGCGCGACCGCAAGCTGCTGTCGCAGGACGGCATTCTGGTTGTCGTCGTTACGCTGAGCAAACAGAATGGGGCAATCGTTTCGGGTCCTGACATTATTTCGCGCGGCTTCGTGTATGTACGGGAATCGGAAGGCCTGCTTGACGAAGCGAACCGGATTGTTTCCAGTACGCTGCAGCGTCTGATGAGCGAGAAGGTCAATGAGTGGGCTTCGCTCAAGACAAGCGTCAAGGATGCGCTCGGGCGCTTCCTGTATGAACAGACCCGCCGCAGACCGATGATTCTTCCGATCATCATGGAAGTGTAATTATTGTATAATCAGGCGCAACATAAATGATTGAATCATAATGCCTCTCTCCCGCTGGAAATATTGGACGGTTTCCGGTGGAGAGGGGCTTTATGCTGTTCATTTACTCATCTGCATAATGTCAGGGTACGATTAGTCATACTAACGGGAGATTCACTACCATACGCTTGCTGAAAAGCTTTAGTGCAAGCGAACAAGGGAGCGCTGAGCATGGATGGCAATAAACCTATCGAAACAGCTTACCAAAATGAGGAACCGGCAACGCCTCCGGGGATAGAAGAGCCGGGAGGTGAAGGAACTCAGGAAGCCGGCGGCGTGGTAGGTACGGTGAAAGAATTCGGTCAAGTGGCGGTCCCGTCCACCGAGCCGGAGATTTATTGCATAACGATCATTGGTCAGATCGAAGGACATATTGTCATGCCCCCGCATAACAAGACGACCAAATATGAACATATCATCCCCCAACTGGTCGCAGCCGAGCAGAGCAAGACAGTCAAGGGGGTGCTTATCATTTTGAATACGGTGGGCGGCGATGTGGAGGCCGGTCTTGCCATTGCTGAAATGATTGCTTCATTATCCAAGCCGACGGTTACGGTTGTTGTAGGGGGAGGCCACAGTATCGGGGTTCCCATCGCGGTATCCTCGAGCTATTCGATTATAGCGGAAAGCGCCACGATGACCATTCATCCCATCCGCATGAACGGCCTCGTCATCGGCGTTCCTCAGACTTTTGAGTACATGGAGAAAATGCAGGAGCGCGTCGTCCGATTCGTAACGTCCCATTCCCGGATTTCCGTAGAATGCTTCAAGGATTTAATGTTTAAGACGGGAGAACTTAACAGAGACATCGGCACGGCCGTCGGAGGCAGTGATGCCGTTACATTTGGACTTATGGATGAAGTAGGCGGGATCGGCACTGCGATGGCTAAACTGAATCAACTGATTGCACTTGGAGGCGCCCCTGCCGAGACGGGAGGGTTGACCCAATGATTCTCTATTCCGTTATATCCGCCGATCAGGTGTGGGAAGGAGCCATTCAGGCTTCGCCCCCATTCCGTGAAGTGACTGTACAAGGGATTGTCATGCAGGTTGAACCGCTGGACGAAGGCAGGGCCAGAATAGTAAGGCTTCTGCAATGCCCGCTGCATCGCTACCTGGAACCCGGTCTGGCGCCGGGACAGATCATTTCATATGCGTCCGGTGGTTCCGGCGGCTCCTGATAGAAAGAACACCATTTTCCGACAAAACAGAACATAGGTACGCCACGCCATTATATGGTATAATACTGATTCGGGGGTGGCTGGCGTGGCTAGACGGAGAAAACGGAAAAAAAAGAAAGCGCTGCTGGGCAGTGTTTTAAAATATGAAATTTATGGCATCCTTCTGATTACCTTCTCGGTTATAGCTTTATCCGGCGAAGCGGCGGTGGGACGCTCATTATCAAGCTTGGCCGCTTACCTTTTTGGCCGGTTTTATTTTGTTTTGCCGCTCATCGGCATGTATTACGGATTAATGGTCATGATTTACCGGAAATGGCCTTCGAATTGGAGCAGCCGGCACAGCGGTGTCCTGCTGCTTGTGTTCTCGTTATGCCTAATGAGCAGCATTTCGGCTATGGAGCAGAAGCTTGGGCCGGTGTCCATGCTCCATCCGGGCAATGTAATGTCACAGACCCAGAAGGATCTGGCCGGGGCGTTGTCTCCAGCCGCGAATGACGGCGGTGTATATATGCTGGGCAAAGATATAAGCGGAGGCTATGTCGGCGGATTGGAATTTGCCGTGCTGCTGTGGCTGTTCGGGACACTCGGCGCCAAACTGCTCATGATCGTTATGCTAGCGATCAGCTTTATGCTGGTTACGAATCTTTCCTATATCGAGCTGTTCGGATTACTGAGAACCCGGGCGGTCAAGCTTGCGGAAGGCATTCGGCATAGAGCGGCAAACCGCCCGCAGGCTGTACCGGTATCAGGCCGGGGACGACCAAAGAAGGGGCAGGAGGAGCCGGACGAAGAGGAAGAAGACGAGGAGATGGAAGCAGCTCTTCCGAACCGCAAAGCGCCGCAGTTCTTTGAAAGACTTATGCAGCGCAAGACTCCGCGCTCCGAAGCCGATGCTTTGCCGGAGTCTGATGAGGAATATGGGGACGTGGAACATAAGAATGTTCCGATCATATCCGGTATTCCTTCCCATTCGGATTGGTCTGGTCCGGATGAAGATCATGATTTTGATAGCGGGGAACTGGAACCTGTAACTCCTATCATACGGGATTTCTTTGAGCATATCCGTGCGGAAGGCTTGAGTGATGAAGACCGTGAGGACTGGAGCGAGTTCTCGCCGACTGCGCGGAGCAGCGTGAAGCCTGACGATGCCCAGAGCCTTACTGAAGCGGCGGAAGGCATTGTTTCCGAGGAGGACGGTATTATTGCGGAGGCAAGCACCGGCACCGAAGGAGAGGCAGGAGGAGACATACCCCCGGCACCCAAGCCTGCGCCTCCGCCTAAACCTTACAAGCTTCCGCCTTTCCGGCTGCTGTCGAAGCCGAATAACGGCGGCAAAGCCGGCGACCAGAACGATTATATGCAGACTGCCCGCAAGCTTGAGGCGACGCTGGAAAGCTTTGGCGTCCGGGCCAAGGTGCTGGAGGTTGTCCGGGGGCCGGCGGTTACCCGGTATGAGATTCAGCCCGATATCGGCGTGAAGGTCAGCCGGATCGTAAATCTGACCGATGATATCGCTTTGGCGCTCGCCGCCAAAGATATCCGGATGGAGGCGCCGATTCCCGGCAAATCGGCAATCGGAATCGAGGTACCGAATCCGGAGGTGTCGCTGGTCACCATGAGAGAAGTCATGGAAACCCAGATTTTTCAGGAAGCCGAAGCCAGGCTGACGATTGCTTTCGGCAGGGATATTTCCGGTCAGACTATCATCGGTAACCTTGCCAAAATGCCCCATCTGCTCGTCGCCGGGGCAACGGGCTCCGGCAAATCGGTCTGCATTAATGGAATTATCACCAGCATTCTGTACAAGGCCAAGCCGGATGAAGTTAAGTTTCTCATGGTCGACCCGAAGATGGTCGAACTAAATGTTTACAACGGAATTCCCCATTTAATGGCTCCCGTTGTCACCGACCCGAAACGCGCAAGCCTGGCGCTCAAGAAAATCGTGGTCGAGATGGAGAAAAGATATGAGCTGTTCTCCAAATCCGGAACGCGGAATGTGGAAGGCTACAATCTGCTGATGAAGGATAACCCTGAGGCGGTCCTGCCGTATATTGTTGTAATTGTGGACGAGCTTGCGGACTTGATGATGGTTGCCGCGAACGATGTGGAAGACGCCATTTGCCGTCTGGCACAGATGGCACGGGCCGCCGGAATTCATCTGATTATTGCGACCCAGCGTCCTTCGGTGGATGTCATCACCGGTGTCATCAAGGCCAATATCCCTTCGCGGATCGCCTTTGGCGTCTCCTCGCAGGTTGATTCGCGGACCATTCTGGACATGGCGGGAGCGGAGAAGCTGCTGGGCCGCGGTGATATGCTGTTCATGCCGATGGGCTCTTCCAAGCCGGTACGGGTTCAGGGGGCCTTTATGAGTGATGCCGAGGTGGAAGCGATCGTCCATTATGTCAGCAGCCAAGGCGAAGCGGAGTATGACGAGTCTATTGTTCCGGAAGTGGATGATGCGGCGGCGGAAACCGAGCAACCGCAGGATGAATTGTACGAGCAGGCGGTGCAGATCGTGCTTGAAGCCAAGCAGGCATCGGTATCGCTGCTTCAGCGCAGGATGCGCGTTGGTTACACCCGGGCCGCCAGATTGATCGATTCGATGGAGGCTAGAGGTGTTATTGGACCATACGAGGGCAGCAAACCTCGGGAGGTGCTGATCTCGCTGGAGCAGTATCAACAGAGCCGGATCAGTTCCTGATCCACCTGGCAGCAACTTAATAAGCCAAGCGTTCTTTTTCTACGGAAAAGGAACGCTTTTTGTTTATTTCATCCCCCTTTCTTTTCGTTCCTGAGGTGCATAGGATTCTTGCGCTGTCGTCATAATAACGTTAGCCATCCATGCAGAACTTACAAGAGAAAGGTAGAGCGAAGCCAAATGAAGAATCAGAAGCTATGGATTATTGCCGTACTAGCCCTTACGCTTGCATCAGCCCCGCTGGTTGAACGATTCTCCGGAGGGAAGTCATCGTCGAAAGTTCCGCAGACCGCTGCGAGTTCTTCGTCCGAGGCTGGAACCTATGATGAAGCGATGCCCGCTTTCAGTACTGTCCCCATTAAATATGGCGCCTCCGGGCAAGATGTATACGAGCTTCAGGGACGCTTGAAGCACCTGGGATACTTTTCGGGCAAAATAGACAGCCATTTCGGCAGCAAAACATTGAACTCGGTCAAATGGTTTCAATGGAAATTTGGCATGAAGGCCGACGGTGTCGTTGGAGCAAAGACGAAGCTGAAGCTGTACAATGCGACCAAGAACTGGCGTCCGACGGAACCGAAGACCGCCAAGAATACAACAAACAAGAACAATGCAAATAATAAGGCAAACACTACAGCAGGATTGGCATCGGGAAATACAATGGGATTGTCCGAGAATGATTTGAAGATCATGGCGAATGCCGTTTACGGGGAATCGCGGGGAGAGCCGTTTGAAGGACAGGTGGCCGTCGCCGCGGTCATTCTGAACCGGACAAAATCTCCGAGTTTTCCGAACACGCCTTCGGGCGTTATTTTCCAACCCGGAGCATTTACCGCCGTCGCCGACGGACAGATTTATCTGACACCCAATGAGCAGTCACGCAAAGCGGTTCAGCAGGCGCTCAACGGCTGGGACCCGACGGGAGGCTGTCTGTATTACTTCAATCCGAAGACTGCAACCTCCAAATGGATCTGGACACGACCGCAGGTGAAGACAATCGGTGAGCATATTTTCTGTATGTAATCCAAACCCCAGAAGCAATCGGAAGCTTGTCTTTCGGTTGCTTCCTTACTTTGGAATGGTTTAGAATAAATATTACTTCATAAACATGGTATATAAGCATCTATCCAGGCCGTAAAGGAGTTTTCGACTTGACAAATCACGTATTCCAGCATGGCAACGTAGGAGGCATCCGAATTCATGTGCTGCCGACGAAGACGTTCAAGACTTATGCGATATCGCTGTATGCCGGCGTTCCCTTGGCCGAAGAGACGGTGACCCCCACCGCGCTGATTCCGTTCGTTCTTCGCCGGGGCACGGCTTCATATCCGGAGACAACCCAGTTCCGCGAACGGCTGGAAGAGCTGTATGGTGCCGGATTTGGATTCGACGTGTATAAGCGCGGCGATTACCAGATCATCCAGTTCCGGATGGACACGATCAATGATTCATTTGTGCAGAGTAAGGAAAGCCTGCTTGGCGAGTCCTTCGCTTTTCTGGGAGAAGTGCTTACTCAGCCTGTGCTGGAAGGGGGCAGTTTCAGGGCTTCTTATGTAGGAACGGAACGCGAGACTGTCCGAAAGAAGCTGGAGGCTATCGTCAACGACAAAATCCGTTACGCGGCCGAGCGCTGTATCGAGGAAATGTGCCGGGAAGAACCGTATCGGCTTCATCCGCTCGGACAAAGGGCCGATCTTGACGCTATTACCCCAGACTCGCTGCATCAGTCCTATCTTTCATGGCTGGAAGGAGCGATTCTTGATCTGTATGTCGTTGGCGACACGACGTCCGAAGAAGTTGAAAAGCTGGTAAAGCGGCATTTTGGCTTTGGCAGCAGAACAGCTTCCTCCCAGTATCAATCCCGATTCTCCCCCAAGACCATTACAGACGTCCGCACGGTGGAAGAACGGATGGATGTCGGTCAAGGTAAGCTGAACATGGGTTTGCGCACTTCCATTACCTACAAGGACGACGCCTATGCGCACGCTCTGATGTACAACGGCATTTTGGGCGGCTACCCGCATTCCAAGCTGTTCGTGAACGTCCGGGAGAAGGAAAGTCTGGCTTACTATGCGTCTTCACGCTACGACGGGCATAAAGGAATTGCCACGATTCAGTCGGGCATTGAAATCCAGAACTACGGCAAAGCCGTGGACATCATACACAAACAACTAGATGAAATGAAAAAAGGAAATATCAGCGATCTGGAGCTAAACCAGACCAAGGCGATGATACGCAATTTGCTTTCGGAAATCCAGGACTCTGCCTTTGAAATGATTGCATTCGACTTCAACCGACAGCTGTCCGGCAAAGACCGTTCCGCAGAAGAACTGATGAGCCAGGTGGAAGCTTCCGGCGCGGAAGATGTAAAACGGGCTGCCGACACCGTCCAGCTGGATACGATCTATTTCCTGACAGGACAGAAGGAGGAGTAGCTGTGGAACAGATCCATTATGACAGGCTTCAGGAAACGCTGTATTACGAAGTTTTGGATAACGGGCTGAAGGTATATGTTCTTCCGAAGCCGGGTTTCAGAAAAACATACGCCACGTTTGCGACCAAATATGGTTCGGTGGACAATCACTTCCGCGTAGCCGGAGGCGAGGAAGCATCGGTGCCCGATGGCATCGCCCACTTTTTGGAGCATAAAATGTTCGAGGAGCCGGAAGGCGACATTTTCGCCACTTTTGCATCAAACGGAGCGTCGGCCAACGCTTTTACAAGCTTTGAGCAGACGGTTTACCTGTTCTCGGCCACAGAAAAAATAGAGACGAATATCGAAACGTTGATCGATTTTGTGCAGCATCCCTATTTTACGGACCAGAATGTGGAGAAAGAAAAGGGCATCATCGGCCAGGAAATCAACATGTATGCCGATAACCCGGACTGGCGCGTTTATTTTGGGCTGATCGAAGCGATGTATCAGAAAAATCCGGTACGGATCGATATCGCCGGCACAGTGGAATCCATCTCGTCCATTACCAAAGAAACACTTTATACCTGCTACAATGCTTTTTACCATCCGAGCAACATGCTTCTCTTTATCGTCGGCGGAGTAGATCCGGAAGCCGTTTTTAAGCTGGTGCGCAACAATCAGAGCCTGAAAGCTTACGAACCGCAGGGCGAGATCGAACGGATTTTTGAACAGGAGCCGGAAAAAGTTGGCCAGAAGCGGCTGGAGAACAAGCTGGCGGTGTCTATGCCTAAATGTCTGTTCGGATTCAAGGAAAAAGAGGCCGGGCTGACAGGGAAAGCCGCGGTCCGGCGCGATTTGACTACCAAGCTGATGCTTGATCTTTTGCTAGGAAGCAGTACCGCGTTGTACCAAAAGCTGTACGATGAAGAGCTCATCTCCGACAGCTTCGGACATGAATTCAACAGCTCGCCGCAGTACGCTTTCTCCGCGATCGGCGGCGATACGAAGGACCCCGATTTGCTGCTCAAACGGATCAGGGAAGAGATTGACTCTATTCTTGCGACGGGCTTCTCGGAACGCGATTTTATCCGGGCCCGCAACAAGAAAATCGGCGGACATTTGCGCATGCTGAACTCTCCGGAGAGCATTGCCCATGAGTTTACCCGTTATCAATTCCGCGGCGGCGACTTCTTCGGCGTCCTCCCGGAATACGAATCGATTACACTGGATGAAGTGAACGAACGGCTGCGCGATCACATTGATTGGGATCAGCTTGCCGTATCCGTGGTGGTGAATCCGTAGTGGATATTGTGGGAGCGAGCGGCAAGCCGCTCGGAGAAACGACGGTGCTTATTACCGGAGGCAGCGGAGGGATTGGCGGCGCCATTGCCGAGCGCTTTGCCTCAGCACGGATGAATATTGTCATTCACTATGTGAATTCCCATGAGGCGGCCAACGAGGTGGCGCGGCGCTGTATGAACGCCGGTTCACAGGTTATGACCGTGGCCGCCGATTTAAGAGACCGCAGCCAGCTCCAGCGTATGGCTGAACGGCTTGCGGCCAGCGGTATGCAGCCGGACATATTGGTCAACAATGCCGGCCGATCCCATTACGGCATGCTTGCCGATCTTACCGAAGAGGAATGGGACGATGTCATGGCCGTTAATCTGAAAGGGACGTTTATGTGCAGTCAGCTTTTTATGCCTTATATGGTTTCGCAGCGGTATGGGCGGATTATCAACGTCTCTTCTGTATGGGGGATTTCGGGCGCGTCTTGCGAAGTCGCCTATTCTGCGAGCAAGGGTGGCGTCAACGCCTTTACGAAGGCGCTGGCCAAGGAGTTGGCCCCTTCGGGCGTTACGGTGAACGCGGTGGCTCCAGGCGCGGTGCGCACGGCGATGCTGGGAAATTTAGCGGAGGACGAGGTTCGCATGCTGGAGGAAGAAATTCCCGCAGGCAGGCTTGCCTCGCCTGAAGAAGTCGCTTCGCTCGTGTATTTCTTGGCGCTGCCGGAATCGGGATATATCAACGGACAAATTATTAGCCCAAACGGGGGCTGGATAACCTAACTGGTAAAAGACCTAAGAATAACGGATTTTCTTCAAGGGCATATTATGACTGTTGCTTTTAAATCTTAAGCGCAAATGACCTAAGGCCTTAGGGCAAGCAAGGTCATAAACACG
The DNA here is from genome assembly GCF_018966525.1 of Paenibacillus sophorae. Taxonomy (NCBI): domain Bacteria; kingdom Bacillati; phylum Bacillota; class Bacilli; order Caryophanales; family Paenibacillaceae; genus Paenibacillus; species Paenibacillus sophorae. The sequence goes on along the minus strand of NZ_CP076607.1, from coordinate 4,139,392 downwards.
AAGGAGGATTTAATATGTCAACAGAATCGACTGTAATCAAGAACTTTGATACCTGGAAGAAATTTCTGGGTGAGCGGGTTGTACAGGCCGAGAAAGTCGGCATGAGCGAGAGTACCATTGCAGAACTCGCTTATGAAATCGGGGAATTCCTCGATAAGAAGGTTGACCCGCAAAACGTCTCGAACCGGACGATCAAAGAACTCTGGGACGTTGGCGATGAAAGCCAGCGGCATACGATTGCCTCCCTCATGGTCAAGCTGGCGAAGCAAAACGCATAGCCCGGCGGAACAAGCTCCCCCTCGCGGGAGCTTTTCTGCAATAGTCCGGCCTTTCGACCTTGCCTTTCAATTTTATTTTATATATCATTAACATGACCCGTAAACCTGTGGTGTGTCGCATCTTGGCGTTTTTTGGCGGATCAAGGCTCGGGAAAGGGAATTTACATTACGAGGTGTACAAGTTGGAATACAAAGAATGGTACATGGAATACAAGATACATAAGAATAGACCCGGTTTGCTCGGCGATATCGCTTCAATGCTCGGTATGCTGGAGGTCAATATACTGACCATCAATGGAGTGGAAGATAAGACGCGGGGCATGCTGCTTGAAACGAACGATGATGAGAAGATCCGGCTGATGGGCGAAATGCTCAAAAAGGTTGAAAATATAACGGTAACCGCCCTGCGTTCACCGCGCTTGGTTGACAAACTAGCCGTCCGGCACGGAAGATATATCGACCGGGATTCGGATGACCGGAAGACGTTCCGGTTTACCCGGGATGAGCTCGGCCTGCTGGTCGATTTTCTCGGAGAGCTGTTCAAACGTGATGGCAACCAGGTCATTGGCCTTCGGGGAATGCCGCGAGTGGGCAAAACGGAATCGATTATCGCCGGCAGTGTGTGCGCAATGAAGCGCTGGACTTTCGTTTCTTCGACGATGCTCCGGCAGACCGTTCGCAGTCAGCTCGCCGAGGATGAGATGAATCCGAATAATATTTTTATTATCGATGGCATTGTCAGCACGATTAGGTCCAATGAGAAGCATTACAATCTGCTTAAAGATATAATGTCAATGCCGAGTACGAAGGTTATTGAGCACCCGGACATTTTTGTCCGCGAATCAGAATACACATATGACGATTTTGACATTCTGATCGAGCTGCGCAATAGTCCGAGCGAAGAGATACTTTACGATACATTCACAACCAGCTACAGCGACGATTTATAAATAGAGCGAACACGAGGAGGCGGCAAAGGAATGTCGGAACTGGGCCGGCAATTGAAGGAGGCTCGTCTGCAAAAAGGAATGAGTCTTGACGATGTGCAGGAAGTAACGAAAATTCGCAAGAAATATTTGGAAGCTATTGAGACGGGGGACTATAAGGTGCTCCCCGGCAGTTTTTATGTGCGGGCTTTTATCAAGACTTACGCGGAGGCGGTTGGGGTCAATCCCGATGAGCTTATACAAGAGCCCGGGAGCGTTCCTGTGCCCAAGGAGGAGCCTTCCACCATGGAGTCTGTGCTTCAAAAACGCAGCCGCAGACCCGAGACCGAGCGGAATGCCAAATGGCTTCCGACACTCTTAATGTGGATTTTTCCGGTATTGATTATAGCGGTTATTTATATGTATGCTTCGAACTGGGGCAAATCGGATAACCCGCAGACTGATGCTAATCCGATTACTACGAGCACACAGAATCCTCCACCCGCGCAGTCCGCTGGACCGTCTTCCGCGGAAGGTGGGGCAGCGACGCCGGCCGCTTCTGCCGGAGCTGATGTCGGAGCAGGGAGCGAAGCCACCGCTTCGCCGTCCCCATCTCCTTCGCCGTCTCCTTCACCTTCACCGGCCACGGAAGGCGGAACGGTCGTTCAGGACCGGAAATCGGGCAGGACTACCGTCTTTAAGGTGACGGGTACAAATCCGCAGGTCGTCATTACAGCAACAGGCGAAAGTTGGCTGGAGGTATATAAGGGCGAAAATTCCAGAGGAGATAAGCTCTCTTTTGGAAAAACGACTGCGGGAGATACTATGACCTTCACTCTGGATAGCGAAGGAATGTATATTAAATCCGGCTACTCCCCCGCTACGCAGATCACCGTGAACGGGCAGGTCGTAACGGACGGAAAGTCTACCTCACGTATTTTGTTAGAGCTCGACAACGGCGCGGGATCAACGAACGCAACCGAAACGTCGGCGGACAGTACGGATGGGCAAACGACTGACAGCGGTGTAACCGCTGAAGGCGGCACCGCCCAATAAGCTAACCCATACGCATAGACTCTGCTATTATGGAGAACCTAACGACTGGTTAAAGTTCAATCCATCAAAGCGAGGTGTGCTATCGATGACGGTCAGCTGGATTGTAATTGCCCTGGGCATTATTGTCAGCCTGCTTGGCTACTACTTGACACCCGGGGCCTGGGGTTACGGAATCTTGGGCTTCGGTCTTGCGCATATCGTGCTGGGGATCTTGGATATGTTCCGTAATCCGATTCGAAGCAGATAGCAGGCATGCAGCAGGGCGCCTCCAGCAAGTGGGGAAGTATCCCCTTGAAGGAGGCGTATTTTTGTGTGTTCAGGCTGAATAAGTATCGGCAGTTAGACTTGGCCTTGTCTTTTTCATATAATAGTAGCTGAGATAACGCACATAAAGGACGTGGAAATATGGCTTCGGAAAGTTCATTCGATATTGTGTCCAAAATGGACATTCAGGAATTAACCAATGCGATTCACCAGACGGAGAAAGAGATTCAAAACCGCTTCGATTTCAAGGGAAGCAAGAGCAGCCTTAAGCTGGAAAAGGACGCGCTGATCATTGTATCCGACGACGAGTATAAGCTGAACGCTGTCATTGATATTTTGCAGTCGAAGATGGTTAAGAGGGGCATCACGCTCAAGAATCTTGATTTTGGCAAAATCGAGCCTGCCTCCCTGGGGACAGTTCGCCAGCGGCTCGGACTTAAACAAGGAATCGATCAGGATAACGCCAAGAAGATCAATGTGCTGATCCGCGATTCCAAGCTAAAGGTTAAGAGCCAGATTCAGGGTGATCAGATTCGTGTCACAGGCAAGAGCAGAGACGATCTGCAGCAGATTATTCAGCTTCTTAACAAGGCTGATTTGCCGCTTGATTTACAGTACACTAACCTGAAATAATGATTCCGTGCCCCGCAGCGCTGCCACGAAGCGAAGACCTGCGGGGTGCTTTGTGTTTTTGACAGCCGAATTCCGGCTATATTATACTTGCTTAAGAAAATGTGGATATGTGCTTTCGATTATTGGGGGATGACTGATGACAGAAAAGATTAACATTGTTACACTCGGCTGCGAAAAAAATTTGGTAGATTCGGAGATTATGTCCGGCCTGGTTCATGAACGCGGATATACGCTTGTGGACCATAAAGAAGAAGCTACCGTCATTATTGTAAATACCTGCGGATTTATCGATGAAGCCAAGGAGCAATCCGTGAACACGATTCTTGAGCTTGCGGAGTTGAAGGAGAGCGGCAATCTCAAGGCGCTGATCGTATCAGGCTGCTTAACCCAGCGCTACAAGGCCGAACTGATGGAGGAAATGCCTGAGATCGACGGAATTGTCGGAACGGGAGATTTTCACAACATCGTTCAGATTGTAGATGAAGCCGTGAGAGGAAGCAGGCCGGTATGGGTTGGCAATCCGGTCTTTAATTACGAGGAGGCGCTGCCACGCAAGGTATCGACGCCACGTTACACTACCTATGTCAAAATTGCGGAAGGCTGCGACAACAATTGCACGTTCTGCAGCATCCCGATAATGCGCGGAGCATTCCGCAGCCGTTCCATTGAGTCGATTCTGGCCGAGGTCAAGACACTCGCGGCGCAAGGGGTGAAGGAGATCAGCCTAATCGCCCAGGACTCCACCAATTACGGAACCGATCTGTACGAGGAATTCAAGCTGCCCGAGCTGCTGAACCGTGTGAGCGAAGTGGAAGGCATCGAATGGGTCAGATTGCATTATGCCTATCCCGGCTTTTTCACTGAAGAGCTGATTCAGACTATGGCGAATAATCCGAAGATCTGCAAATATGTGGATATGCCGCTCCAGCACAGTGAAGACTCGATTCTCAAACGCATGCGCAGACCCGGCCGCCAGCGGGATATCCGCGAACTGGTTGCACGGATTCGGGAGATTATTCCCGGCGTGTCGCTGCGGACTTCGCTCATTGTCGGTTTTCCCGGCGAAACTGAAGAAGATTTTCAGCGCTTGTGTGATTTTGTGAGTGAAGTCGGCTTTGATCGGCTGGGGGTATTTACTTACTCCAACGAAGAGGGAACTCCGGCTTCGCGCCTGCCGGATCAGGTGCCGGATGAAGTGAAGGAATGGCGCGCCAACACGCTGATGGAGCTTCAGCGCAAGGTCATCCAAGATCGGGGCAGCCGTTTTGTGGGCCAAGTTCTCGACGTGCTCGTGGAACGCTACGACGGTCGCAGCGATGTCTATATCGGCCGCTCGCAGTACGACGCGCCGGAGATTGACGGAGAAGTATTTGTTAAAGGCAGCAACATCGACATCGGGGAGATTACGAAGGTCCGGATAACTCATGCTTTCGAATATGATTTGTCAGGGGAGGAAGAGCTTCAGTGAATTTGCCTAACCGCATAACCATTGCCCGAATATGTCTGATCCCGATCATGATGTTTTTCCTGCTGGTCAATTTCAGCTTCTATCCGGAGCCGCTGCATTGGGGCTCCTTTCAGCTCTCGTTCAACCATCTTATTGCCGCAGTTATCTTCTTGCTGGCGGCAAGCACGGATGGCATCGATGGCTACATTGCCCGCAAGTATAATATGGTGACCAATCTTGGCAAGCTTCTCGACCCATTGGCCGATAAGCTGCTCGTTTCAGCGGTGCTGATTTCGCTAGTCGAGCTGGGAAGATGCGATTCCTGGATTGCCATCGTCATTATCAGCCGTGAATTTGCCGTTACCGGTCTTCGCCAAGTGGCGCTGCTGGATGGCAAAGTTGTAGCAGCCAGCAAATGGGGCAAAATCAAAACGGTTGTGCAGATTATAGCGATTTCCCTGCTGCTGCTTAACAATTTTCCGTTTCAGTTCGTCGGCATCCCTTTTGACAGTATTGCTATTTGGGCGGCCGCTTTGATTACGATATACTCGGGAATCGATTATTTCGTGAAAAACAAGGAACTGCTCCAGCTGCATAACGCTTAATATCAAACCGGCTTGCCGTGATCCGCAGCGGGGCAGTAGGACATGAGCCTATTGCCCCGCTTCTTCGGGTGACGGACGATGATTAAATCAATGGGAGGAATAAGGGTATGAAAGCAGAGATTATTGCAGTCGGCACGGAACTGCTGCTCGGTCAAATCGTGAACAGCAACGCTCAGTTTCTATCCGTCGAGCTTGCCGCTCTCGGCATCGACGTATATTTTCAGACTGTGGTAGGCGATAACAGCGTCCGGCTGCAGGAGGCTATCGAAATCGCGAAGGGACGCGCCGATCTCATATTGTTCACAGGAGGGATCGGACCGACGGAGGACGATCTGACGAAGGACGCTTTGGCAGCTTCGCTGGGCCGGGGGCTGCACATCGATCAGCTGGCGATGAACCATGTGGACCAGTTCTTCAGCAATCGGGGCGTGCCAATGACCGAGAACAACCGAAAGCAGGCGCTTGTGATCGACGATTCGACGCCTCTTCCGAATGAGACGGGACTGGCTGTGGGACTTGCAATCAGTCATGAGGACAACTATTATGTCGTTCTCCCCGGACCGCCAAGGGAAATGAAACCGATGTTCACGCAGCAAGCCAAGCCATGGCTTCTGCAGCATGCGCTGACGGATGAGACCCCCCTTTATTCCAAAATGCTTAAATTCGCCGGCATCGGGGAATCTCTGCTTGAAGACAAGCTGATCAATCTCATTCACGGGCAAAACGATCCGACGATCGCTCCTTATGCCAAAGAAGGTGAGGTAACGGTGCGTATTTCCACCAAGGCGCCTTCCGACAGCGAAGCTATGAAGAAGCTGGATGCGCTGGAGGAGCAAATCCGCACCATTCTTCCCGAGAATTTGTACGCCTCTACCGATGTTCCGATGGAAAAGGTAATCGTGGACTGGATGGCGAGCACGGGACTTACCTTGAGCTGCGCCGAGAGCTGTACGGGCGGGTTACTGATGGAGAGCATTACGAGCATCCCCGGCAGCTCATCCATGTTTATGGGAGGCATTGTTTGCTACTCCAATGAAATGAAGCAGAAGCTGTTGAACGTTCCGAAGAATTACTTGGAAGGAGAGGGCGCTTTCGGCGCAGTCAGCCGCGAGGTGGCGGAGGTTCTGGCGGAGCAGGTCAGAATCACCGCCGGTACGGATTATGGTCTGTCGATTACCGGAGTGGCGGGTCCGGGCTCCTCGGAGCGCAAGCCTGTTGGACTGGTTTATATCGGCATCGCCGAGAAAGACGGAAAGACGGAAGTATTCGAGCTTAAGCTATCAGGCAACCGCGAGAATATCCGTATTCGCTCCGTCAAGGCCATTCTGTATCGGCTGTGGCGCAGACTGGCGGAACACAAGGCGGACACGCCGCTTTAAGGTTCAGACTTGAAATGATCAGCTTTTCTCTTATATAATGAAAGCATACGGAAGAACCGTGGCATTGTATTTCTTTGCCACGGTTTTTGTTTTTTCTATTTACAATAAAAGGAAGGGGTGGACTGGATGGCGAAAAAAAACGAATGTATGTTCGAAAAAATGCTTGGCAAACACTTCAAAACAAGATACAATAACTAATATAAGATTTAGCTCTCTGATATTATAACAGTGAAAAGGATGTGATCTGATTGTCAGATCGTCGTGCAGCGCTTGAAATGGCGCTTCGTCAAATAGAGAAGCAATTCGGTAAAGGTTCCATCATGAAGCTGGGCGAATCAACTCATATGCAGGTTGAGGTCGTGCCTAGCGGATCGTTGGCTTTGGATATTGCTCTGGGAATCGGCGGACTTCCGAAAGGCCGCATAATAGAAGTATACGGACCGGAATCTTCCGGTAAGACAACGGTTGCCCTGCATGCGATTGCGGAGGTTCAGAAGGCCGGAGGACAAGCCGCCTTTATTGATGCGGAGCATGCACTCGACCCGAGCTATGCAAGCAAACTGGGCGTTAACATTGACGAACTGCTGCTGTCCCAGCCGGACACCGGCGAACAGGCTCTGGAGATTGCAGAAGCGCTTGTCCGCAGCGGCGCGGTAGATATCATTGTGGTAGACTCCGTGGCGGCGCTGGTTCCCAAGGCTGAAATCGAAGGCGAGATGGGCGATTCCCATGTCGGCTTGCAGGCACGGCTGATGTCCCAGGCTCTGCGTAAGCTGTCTGGCTCCATTAACAAATCCAAGACGATTGCTATCTTTATCAACCAGCTTCGCGAGAAGATCGGCGTTATGTTCGGTAATCCCGAGACGACTCCGGGCGGCCGCGCATTGAAATTCTACTCTACGGTTCGCCTTGATGTGCGCCGCGTAGAGAGTATTAAGATGGGCAATGATATAGTAGGTAACCGTACGCGGATCAAGGTTGTAAAGAACAAGGTGGCGCCTCCTTTCAAACAGGCGGATATCGATATTATGTACGGTGAGGGTATTTCCAGAGAAGGCAGTCTTGTCGATATTGGCACGGAGATGGATATCGTCAACAAGAGCGGCGCATGGTACTCCTATGAAGGTGAGCGGCTGGGTCAAGGCCGTGAGAATGCGAAGCAGTTCCTGAAGGAACATCAGAATTTGGCGCTTGTCATCGAGAACAAGATTCGTGAAGCGAGCAATCTCTCTACAATCGTCGCTGCTCCAACTGAAGCGGAGATCGAAGCAGAGAAGCAGGAAGAACAGGAACTGCTCGAAATCGAATAAATCCTTTGGAAGCAAGGCGCCCTCTATAAATTAGGGCGTCTTTTTATATGGGGAAAATAAGAATACGGGAATGATGCTCCCTTCGCTGCATCAAGGCGGATATACGAATAGGAGGGAGGATGCACACTCATGACAATACAGCTTGATTATGAGGATGAGCAGCCGGAAGAAGATGTGCTCTCACAGTTTCCTGATCATGAACTGCTGACGATAACCAGGGTGGAACGTCAACAAAAATCCGATCACCGCTATATTATTCATTTCGGGACATTCAGTCTGAACGTCCATGAAGATATTATGATCAAGTACCGGATGATTTCGGAAAATGCGTTCACGAAGGAAGACCTTCAGCAGATCGTATTGGCCGATGAGCGGCAACGGGCATATGTCGAAGGTTTGCGTTATTTGGAACGGAAGCCGCGGACGGGGATGGAAATGGCAAGACGTTTGCGGCAGAAGGAAATCGGGGAAGCTATAATTACCGAAGTGCTGGAGCGGCTGCGGCGTGAACGTTTGATTGACGATACCCAGTATGCGAAGCAGTGGGCGGAGCAGCGGATAACCGGGCATCGCAAGGGTCGATTATGGGTTCGTCACGAGCTGCGCGGCAAAGGCATCGACAAATCGGTTATTGCCGATGCGCTGGATGGAATCAGCACTGAGCAGGAGCGGCAGAGCGCACTTGAGCTTGGACGCAAGAAGTGGAATACGATCAAGGGAGAGACTTCAGACAAGAGAAGGAAGACAGGCGCTTTTTTGATGAGACGCGGATTTTCGGGCGAGATTGTCCGAAGTGTGCTTAATTCACTATGGCAGGACGCGGACATGGACGGAGCGGAGGACGACTTCTGCGAGTTCGACTGACTCCTTGACTTTGCGCCCAGGATTGGCTCTCTTGACAATGTCTTTTTATAAATAATAAAATATAACATGAATCGGCATAAAATAAGAATCCTTTTTCCTTCCCAAAAAGGCCATCTTTTTCTAAACGATTCGCGTATCAACTCATATGAAATGTAATCGCCGGATGCGGCGGGCAGTGTGCATGTGAATCATGTGCAGTTCGGCAATCGGTGAATTTACCGTTTTTTTGTATGGTGATGAACGGATAGTTTGACAACTGCACAATCCCAAGGAATGCCTTGGAGGAACCAACGAGGAGGTGAAACAGATGGACACCTGGATCTGGGTCATCATCGTTCTCGTTGTAGCGACATTATTCTTTGGGTTCGGTTATTTTATTCGGAAATCCCTTGCAGAAGCTAAGATTTCCAGCGCGGAACAGGCAGCTACCGTAATCGTGGAGAACGCGAAGAAGGAAGCGGAGGCGCTGAAGAAGGAAACGGTATTGGAAGCCAAGGACGAAGTCCACAGAATCCGTACCGAGGCTGAGAAAGAAACTCGTGAGCGTCGGAATGAAATCCAACGTCAGGAAAGACGGTTGCTGCAAAAGGAAGAATCGCTGGATAAAAAAATGGAATCGCTTGAACGAAAAGAAGAACAAGTGGCTAACAAAGAGAAACGAATTGACGAAACCCAGCAGCAAATCGATGTTATTTACAAAAATCAGGTTGCTGAATTGGAGCGTATCTCCAATTTGAGCATGGAAGACGCCAGAAGCATTATTCTTTCCAATGTGGAACAGGAAGTTCGGCATGAAACCGCGCAGATGATCAAGGATATTGAGCAGCAGGCCAAGGAAGAAGCGGACAAGAAATCCCGCGAGATCATTACCCTCGCCATTCAACGCTGCGCAGCCGATCATGTGGCGGAAACAACGGTATCCGTCGTTACACTTCCGAATGAGGAAATGAAAGGTCGGATTATCGGGCGCGAAGGCCGGAATATTCGTGCTCTGGAAACCCTCACCGGTATTGACCTTATTATCGACGATACGCCGGAGGCTGTTATTTTGTCGGGATTTGACCCGATTCGCCGGGAAGTGGCCCGTACGGCACTGGAGAAACTGGTGGCAGACGGACGTATTCATCCGGCACGCATCGAAGAAATGGTCGAGAAATCGCGTAAGGAAGTGGATGAACGAATTCGGGAATATGGCGAGCAAGCCACCTTTGAGGTTGGCGTTCATGGTCTGCACCCGGATTTGATCAAAATTCTCGGTCGACTGAAATTCCGTACAAGCTATGGTCAGAACGTATTGAAGCACTCCATGGAGGTTGCTTATTTGACAGGGCTGATGGCCGGTGAGCTTGGGGAAGACATCGTGCTAGCCAAACGAGCGGGACTGCTTCATGATATCGGCAAAGCGCTGGATCATGAGGTGGAGGGCTCACACGTCGAGATCGGCGTGGAGCTTGCCAAGAAATATAAAGAACATCCTGTAGTCATTAATAGCATTGCTTCCCATCACGGGGATGCCGAAGCGACCTCGGTTATCGCCATGCTGGTTGGTGCGGCTGACGCATTGTCGGCAGCAAGACCGGGAGCGCGCCGGGAAACGCTGGAAACGTATATCAAGCGTCTGGAGAAGCTGGAGGAGATTTCCGAATCTTTCGAAGGCGTCGAGAAGTCATATGCGATTCAAGCCGGCCGCGAGGTCCGCGTAATGGTGCAGCCTGACAAAATCGACGATGCCGAAGCTTTCCGTCTGGCGCGCGATATTACGAAGACGATTGAAAATGAACTGGACTACCCGGGTCATATCAAGGTCACCGTTATTCGCGAGACACGGGCGGTTGAGTACGCTAAATAGGCATAATCAGAGAAGTGGCGCCTTTAAGGCGCCACTTTTCTTTAAGATATCAGAAAGCGCAATCTTAGGCGTCCCGGCTTCCTGATACCGCAAGAAAAGCAACCGCAAGAGAAGGATTCGAGGACAGCTTCAAAAGGAACACCAACTGGGTGTTTTTTACAGTAGGAGGAGATTAACATTAAGGTTTTATTTATCGGCGACATTGTAGGCAACACCGGTCGCAAAGCGCTGCGCGAAACGCTTCCTTCCTTGAAGAGCAAATACCAGCCGCATATTATTATCGTCAATGGTGAAAATGCCGCAGCCGGAAGAGGCATTACATCTGCAATTGCAAATGAATTTTTCAATTGGGGCGTTCATGGGATCACGATGGGTAATCATACATGGGATAACAAGAACATCTTTGAATTTATCGATGATGAGCCGCGTATGGTACGTCCGGCCAATTTTCCTCCGGGTACACCCGGCCAAGGTTACACGGTGGTCAAAGGAAACGGTAAGCAGCTGGCAATCGTCAATTTGCAGGGGCGCACCTTTTTGCCGGCTATCGACTGTCCTTTCCGGATTGGTGAAGAGATTGTGGAAGAACTGCGGAGCCAGCACAAATGCATTCTAGTCGATTTTCACGCGGAAGCCACATCCGAGAAAATAGCAATGGGCTGGTTCATGGATGGACGTGCATCGATTGTCGTAGGCACACATACCCATGTTCAGAGCAATGATGACATAATCTTGCCCGGAGGGACGGCTTATTTGACAGATGCGGGCATGGTTGGTTCAAGAGAAGGAATTTTGGGTATGGAAAAAGATGCGGTACTCTACAAATTTACTACCCAGCTTCCGTCCCGTTTTGTGGTGGATGAAGGAAAATGGATGCTTCACGGGTTGTTTGTGGAGCTGGATGAGGACACCGGCAAAGCGAAGCGTCTGGAAAAGATTCGAATGCGCGAAGACGAGTGGGTAATGGATTAGGACGAAAGGTTGGAATTTAGGTATTTCGGGCAGGTTTTTTCGGCTAGGGAAAAAGTGTGATCTTTTTTATATCGCTAAACAGCATCTTTTGTACCAATTTCTGCAAGGGGTTCGCAAAAAGAAGGAATTTTTCTTTTGCACGCGAATAACATCAAAGTAGTGGAAGAACACCATTATTTATCCCAGGGGAGGTACTTACTATGGATGTATTAAAAGTATCAGCTAAATCCAATCCGAATTCCGTTGCCGGCGCATTAGCAGGTGTTCTTCGCGAACGTGGGGCGGCCGAACTTCAGGCCATTGGAGCAGGGGCTCTGAATCAAGCGATCAAAGCTGTTGCTATTGCCCGGGGATTTGTCGCTCCCAGCGGCGTCGACCTGATTTGCATCCCAGCCTTTACCGACATTGTCATTGATGGGGAAGATCGCACAGCCATTAAATTAATTGTTGAGCCCAGATAATAAATAGAAGAATAAAATGTAAGCCTGTTTACGCCTGTAGACAGGCTTTTTGCTTTGGATGAAAAAGGAGGACAGACCGATGAATCCAAGAAAACCGCAGGAACAGGAGCAAGTACATTTCCCGGTAGTGGATTTTCATTGTGATGCGCTGAGCAAAATGCTGGAGAATCCCTCAATTGATTTTGCGGCTGATGCGCGGCTGGATGTGACCGGAGAGAGACTCCGGGCGGGCGGTTTGCGTATGCAGTGCTTTGCCATATATTTGTCGCAGAAGTGGGGGAACCCCCGGTTTGAGCATGTGTTGGGACAAATCGAACTTTACCGGAGCAAAGTAGCGAACACGGGTGGGCTTCGGCCGCTGCGCTGGAAGGAGGAAGCTGCTGGTTTAGCTGATGCTCTGGGAGCTGGCGGTCCCTGTTGGGGAATGCTGTCGCTTGAAGGAGCCGACGGCTTGGAGGGAAATCTGTTCTATGCGGAGCTGATCTTTGAGCTTGGCGTACGCTTTCTGGGACTGGCTTGGAATTACGCCAACTGGGCGGCGGATGGTGTGCTTGAGAAGCGAAATGGAGGTTTTACGGAAAAAGGCCGGGAGCTTGTCGAGTGGTGCAACGAAAGTGGCATGCTGCTGGATGTCTCACATCTGTCAGAGGCGGGATTCTGGGAGCTGGCGGAATTGTCGAAGCGTCCCTTTATCGCTTCCCATTCAAACGCAAGAGCGATCTGTGCTCATCCGCGCAATTTAACAGATGAGCAGATCAGGGCGGTTATCAGCATAGAGGGACGTATGGGACTTACTTTTGTCCCGTGGTTCGTGAACGATGGCAAAGAGGCCGAGCCAGATGATCTCTTAAGGCATATCGAGCATATCTGTACTCTTGGAGGAGAGAAGCATCTGATGTTTGGCTCCGATTTTGACGGCATCGACTCCTGGGTTAAAGGCTTGGAGCATCCGGGTCACTATCCGGCCTTGGCGGAGCTGCTGCTGCGTCATTACTCCGAAGAATCGGTAAAGGGGTGGTTGTATGGGAATGCCGTAAGTTATTTGGCCAGCAACCTGCCTTCCAGGCCAAAGACTGAATGAAGGATGCGCGTCTCAATGAATTGACGAAAATACGAACTATTCCCAAAAAGGAGTCTGAAGATGAGCAGGTTCCTTTTTATTTTTGGTTAAATAGTTGTATAATGTTCCTTGGCTTGTACAGATAATAGAGAAAATACAAGGAGTGACTGAAGTATGAGTAAGACAGTACCTGTAGGTGTGTCGGCTAGACATATTCACCTAACGCAAGAACATGTGGAGGCGCTGTTCGGACCCGGCTACCAGCTGACTGAATTCAAACCGCTCTCCCAACCTGGACAATTCGCTGCCAACGAAACCGTTGCGGTAATCGGCAGCAAAGGCAAATTCGACAAAGTCAGAATTTTGGGACCGGTGCGTCCTGCCTCGCAGGTTGAAATTTCCCGTACGGACGCATTCGCAATCGGCGTAAAGGCGCCTGTACGCGAATCCGGCAGCATTGAAGGAACGCCTGGCCTTACGCTGAAAGGACCTGCAGGCGAAGTTGAACTGGAGAAGGGTGTTATTGTGGCGGCACGTCACATTCATTTCCATACCTCCGATGCCGAGAAATGGGGCATTGCCGACAAGCAGCTGTTGAAAGTGCGCCTTGGCGGAGAGCGTGGCCTCGTTCTGGAGAACGTAATTGCCCGCGTATCTGAAAATTTTGCGCTCGATATGCATATCGATACGGACGAAGCGAATGCTGCAGGAGCAAGCAATGGCGATACGGCTGAAATCATCGACTAAGCTTAGCCTGAGCAGGCCATTATCCATATAATGTATGATAAAAGCGGGGGAGCGATCCTCCGCTTTTATTATTTTATACTCCGTGAACATTTATTGAACATTCCATCTCCATATATTCGGTATAATAGAAACAAAGATGCCGGGCTCCTAGCAGTTTGATCGGGCAGCGGGGCTTTGGAGAGGAAAGGTGAAGATGTGAATAAATCTGCTGTTCGGGCGTGGATTATGTATGACTGGGCCAATTCCGCTTATGCCACAACGGTTTTGGCAGCTGTTCTGCCTGTATTTTACAGTTCGGTTGCGGCTGACGGATTAGACAAGACAACCGCGGCATCCTATTTGGCGTATACCCATGCCATCGGTATGGCGCTTGTCGCCATATTGTCACCGCTGCTTGGCGCAATTTCGGATCTTTCAGGCAGGAAGACAACCTTTTTAACATGCTTTACGCTGCTTGGTATCGTGTCTACACTCTGCTTCGCTTTGGTGGAAAGAGGGGACTGGCTGATGGCATCGGCTTTTCTTGTATTGTCAACGCTTGGATTTTCAGGGGGCAATGCTTTCTATGACTCTATGCTGCCCGATCTCGTTCCCCCCGGTCGAAGGGACGAAATCTCGTCCAAAGGGTATGCGGCCGGTTATGTGGGTGGCGGCATTCTGCTAGCGCTGAATTTGCTGATGATTCAGAAGCCTTCACTGTTCGGAATAAGCGACGGGCTGACGGGTACGCGCTGGTCTTTTGTTACGGTAGGGGTGTGGTGGCTCCTGTTTGCGCTGCCGGTAATGCGCCGGGTACCGAATTTGGAGCGTCAAGCTTCGGGACTAACCGAGGCGGGATATGTCCGATCCGGCCTTAAGCGCATTGCGGGGGCTTACCGGGATATTCGGCGCTATCCTCAGCTCTTTAAGCTGATTGCGGCCTTCTGGTTCTACAATGACGGGATCAATACCATAATATTGATGGCGACCATTTATGGAACGACGATCGGCATCGGGACGAGCGATCTCATACTGGCCCTTCTCATTACGCAGTTTGTCGGCTTCCCCAGCACCCTTCTGCTCGGAAAAGCGGCGGTACGGTTCGGCGCGAAACGTACGCTGTTGGCTTCGCTGTTCATGTATGTGCTCATCGTGGCACTCGGCTACTGGATGACCCAAACCTCGCATTTTTACGTACTTGCGGTCATGGTCGGTCTTGTCCAAGGAGGAAGCCAATCCATTTCACGATCAATGCTGAGCGATTTGATGCCCATGGGACGTACGGGCGAGCTGTTCGGCTTTGTCAACATTACAAGCAAATTTTCTTCTATTTTCGGACCCTTCGCCTTCGGTCTGGTCGGCCAGCTTACCGGCAGTTCCCGGATGGGGATACTCTCTCTGCTGCTGTTCTTCGGACTAGGTATCGTGATTTTGCTGAAGGTGGATGTGGAGCGCGGGAAGAGCGACAGTTGGCGGGGCAGATCTACAGATAACGGAGAGCCGGTATCCGATGGAACGGAAGGGCTTGTTACCTAACCTAGCCTAACGATGTGTGCAAAGAGTCTCCTGCTAATAAAAACCGCGAAGCTCTGTCCTCACCGGACCGCCGCTTCGCGGTTTATTGTATCTGAACATATATTCACCGCCGCCATCTTCTCCCATCAGCTTCCGGTAGCCGTCTCCCAGATTGGCTCAGCATACTGGTTGACCAGATTGGAACCGCAATCTTTGCCCGTGTCGTAGGAGCGGTCGCCGAGAATCAGCCGGAACTGCTCGCGCATGACTTCCGCTTCTTTGCGGGAATCCGCCAGCATCCAAGCCGACAGGGCCTTCATAACCATTTGTCCCTCCACAAGCGTCTGCTCCCACAGCTGCGGCACACTGTCCGCTCTGAGCTCCGAACACAGCGCCGAATGCCTCCATGGGGCATTTCGCTCATTCAGGTAATCCAGCTTTTCCTCGGCCACTGAAAGCTTGCGGTAGAACAGAGCGGAGTTCGGTCCGTAGATCATTTTTTTCTTCCAGCCGTGCGGGTCGAAGAGGAATCTCTGCGCTTTAACCATATCACGGTAGGCCTCCTGCCAGCCTAGTTTCGGGAAATTCGCCATTTCGGGATAAAATGCACACGCCGTTTCATGCAAAATACCTACAATGCTTGCGGGGAGAGACGGTCCGGCATCGATCTCTTTCCACCCGGGGATGTTCCATGTGTTCCGGCCGTTCAGATATTTGATGAATACCGTATCCAAAGCCACCTCGAACCTTTGATGATCCCTGTGCTTGTAACCTGATTTCCAATTAATGTAGGGGTGGAGGTTGCGGTCCAGCAAATGATGGGTCAGGAAACCGGCAAAATAAGCCGCCGCCTGTTCCCGTTCCTGAAGCGGAAGCAGAAGGACCTTATCCCAAAACGCCATCAATACTCCGCCGCAGCTTTGGCTGTGCATCAGGTCACCTAATCGGGCCGCGCCAATATCACGGCTCCAGGGAAGAAAGCTGTGGTAATACAGTAAATCAGGACCCTGGCAGCCCAGTTGGTAGAGGAGAGCATGCTCGGATGAACCGCCCCCGAAGGGGAAGAATGATTGCAAATCATTTTTGAGCTGCCGTCCGTATTCGATATGCATCCATAAGTTGGGCAAGGGTCTCGCTCCTTTCAACTGCTATCTGGCTTTAGTATACATCCGGATCGTTAGACACGTGTTAATAAACTGCCTTATAAATCGGTGCGAATGTCAATTTTGCCGAAGTTCAATCCTTCCCAGGGTCTGGGAATTCCCTATACTAAAAAGTATAATGAAAATATGAGATTATGGCGAACGGAGGTCAATAAGCAGTTATGCAGGTTGGCAAAACGAATGCACTCAGAATATTGGATGCCCACAAAATACCCTATGAAATTCTTGCCTATGACAATGAGGATGGTCAAATCCACGGAACGGCCGTTGCGGAGAAGGTCGGAAGACCGACGGAGAGCGTTTTTAAGACACTGGTCTCGCACAGCGGCAACAATCTGTATGTCTTTGTCATCCCGGTTGCGGAAGAGCTGGATCTGAAAAAAGCGGCCAAGGCCGCTGGAGAGAAGAAGATTGAAATGCTGCCCGTGAAGGATCTGCAAAAATGGACCGGATATATCCGGGGCGGCTGTTCACCGGTCGGCATGAAAAAACATTACCCCACATTCATCGACCGGAGCGCGGAAACTCTGGAAAAAATAGCGGTGAGCGCCGGAAAAATAGGCATGCAGATGGAACTCCCTCCCGGCAGACTGGCCGAGGCGGTTTCTGCAACATTTACGGAATTGGTCAAATAATCAGGAACTTCCCGGCCCCTTAATGTCTAAAATTTGAGCATATGGATATATTCCGCGGCACTATGTTATAATTTTAAATTGCAAGCGAAACCAAAATTCATCGTTTTCGAATAGAGGATGTGACAGCATGAACAAGGAGAACAACTCACCGGACTTAAAATCCGGCAAGGGTGCCAAGGATTACTCCAAATACTTCGATTTTAGCGGGGCCAAAGTGATCAGCGAGAAAGAAGGCAAGACCACATACCGCATCAAGGGAAGAACAATTCAAGTGAACAGCCAGCCTGACTATAAGGAAGGCAAGCGGCGCGGCAAGGAAGAAATAGAGGTCCATTACGATTTTGCCATTCCCGAGGATATGAGAGCTTTTGGCGAAGGCAAATTGTATTCCATCACGACCTACGGCTGCCAAATGAACGAGCATGACACCGAGACGATGAAAGGCCTGCTGGAGCAAATGGGCTACCGGAGCACCGAGGACCGGAATCAGGCGGATATCATACTTCTTAATACTTGCGCCATCCGGGAGAACGCCGAGGATAAGGTATTCGGGGAGCTTGGCCACCTCAAGCATCTGAAGACGGAAAAACCGGGCCTCCTGCTCGGCGTCTGCGGCTGCATGTCCCAGGAAGAGGGAGTCGTAAGCCGGATCATGGCGAAGCACGGCTTTGTCGATATGATATTCGGCACGCATAATATCCACCGTCTGCCTGCATTGATTAAGGAAGCGATGTTCAGCAAGGAACTGGTCGTGGAGGTCTGGTCCAAGGAAGGCGACATTATCGAGAACCTGCCGAAAAAAAGGGAGGGTATGCGCGCCTGGGTCAACATCATGTACGGCTGCGACAAATTCTGTACCTACTGTATCGTCCCGTACACCCGTGGCAAGGAACGAAGCCGCCGTCCCGAGGATGTGATTGCGGAGCTTCGCGATCTGGCCCGCCAGGGCTTCAAGGAAGTGACGCTGCTCGGACAGAACGTGAACGCTTACGGCAAGGATTTTAATGATATCGATTATACGTTTGGCGATTTGATGGACGACCTGCGCAAGATTGATATTCCGCGTATCCGGTTCATGACGTCCCACCCGCGTGATTTTGACGATAAGCTTGTGGAAGTGCTTGGCAAGGGCGGTAATCTGATGGAGAGTATCCATTTGCCCGTTCAGTCCGGCAGCAATGCCATTCTGAAGAAAATGAGCCGCAAGTACAGCCGGGAGACTTTCCTGAAACTCGTCGGCAAGCTTAAAGCATCGGTCAAGGATCTTGTGCTGACAACGGATATTATCGTCGGCTTCCCAGGAGAGACGGAGGAACAGTTCGAGGAAACGCTGTCGCTCGTACGCGAGGTTGGCTTCGACATGGCCTACACGTTCATTTACTCTCCTCGTGAAGGAACTCCGGCGGCCGCTATGGAGGATAATGTGCCTGCAGAGGTTAAGAGCGACCGGCTGCGGCGGTTGAACGAGCTGATCAGCGAGCAGAGCCGGATCGGCAATGATCGGATGCTTGGACAGACGGTCGAGGTGCTGGTCGAAGGAGAGAGCAAAAATAACGCCTCCGTGCTGTCCGGAAGAACCCGCAGCAACAAGCTTGTTCATTTTGAAGGACCGAAGGAGCTTATCGGCAGCTTTATCAAGGTGCGGATCACCGATACGAAGACCTGGTACATCAAAGGCGATTGCGTGGCCGAAGCCGCTGCCGTCAACTAACTCCATTATGAAAGTGAGCGACCCTATATGACTGAGGAGAAAGGCCGGGTGAATAAATACGGGATGATGTCTTACGATACCCGCGATCTCATCGTACGCGACGACATCATGGTCAAGGCTAAGGAGCTCGCGTCGCTGATTTCGACCAGTGAAGAGGTTAAGCAGTTTCAGCAGGCGGAGGAGAAAATCCGGAACCATGAACGCGTTCAGGGATTGATTGCCCAGATGAAGAAGAAGCAGAAGGAGATCGTCGCCTTCGAAAGCTTTGGCAATAAAGAGATGGTGACCAAGATCGAGAACGAAATTAATGATCTGCAGGATGAGATCGACAGCATCCCGCTGGTTACCGAATTCCAGCAGAGCCAGACCGACATCAATTACCTGCTGCAGTTGGTCGTATCCGTCATCCGGGATACCGTTTCGGATAAAATCAATGTCGAGGCCGGCACCGAAGTTCCGCCTTCCAAATGCGGCGAATAGCATAACCGGCTGCGTCCGCCTTGGGCGCTGGACCGGTTTTCAGCAAATGACCCTGCGCTAAGGTTAGCGGCAGGGTCATTGTCATAACAACCATTTGTAACTTTATGTTACAAGGTTGTTGATTTTCGAAGTTTAGGTTTGGTAACATCTAAGGATACGATTAACTAAATTAGCTGCGGCAAAGGATGGATTATGGTGAGCCAGAACGGGGAACAACGCTACAACGCCAAAAAATACCGCACTCCGGATGGTGTTCCGGCCGATATCGTCATGTTTACCTTAACGAAACGCGAGCGAAAGACCGTCACCAAGACGCTTCCGATCCGTGAACTGAGAGTCATGCTGATCAAGCGGAAGAAGTGGCCCTGCGAGGGAATGTGGGCGCTTCCGGGCGGTTTCTGCCAGGAGGACGAGTCGATATATGATGCGGCTACGCGTGAATTAAAGGAAGAGACGGGGGTCGATGGCGGCCACCTGGAATACTTGGGGGTATACAGTACGCCTGGACGGGACCCGCGCGGATGGATAATCAGCCATGCTTTCTTTGCGCTGGTTGAGGAATGGATGCTTGAACAGAGACGGGCTTCCGACGATGCAGGTGAGGTGGGCCTGTTTACCCTGCAAGAAGCGCTGGAAGAGCTGGAGCTGGCTTTTGACCATCACGCTATTATTTCGGAAGCCTACCTGCGTATTCAGCAGCAGATGCTGCAGACAACGATTGCGAAGCAGTTCCTGCCGCGTCATTTTACGCTGAGCGAGCTTTATCAGGTCATTCAGACGGTAGTGCCTGAATTCAAGGAGCCGAACTTTATCCGCAAAATCACTTCCACACGCAGCCGCCAGGGCATTTTGCAGGAAGTGCGGGACGAAGATGGAAATCCGCTAAGCTCTAATCAATATTCCCAGCGTCCAGCGCAGCTGTATATGTTTACCGATCATCAGCCGCTGCTGTCCATCTATACGTAATCTTGAGCTTGGACTTGGCAGAGGGGATATGTTGAGATGATACAGAGGAGGCCGATTGCATGAGAGCGCTGATCATAATCGATTACACGAAGGATTTTGTCGACGGCAGCCTGCCGGTGGGACAGCCAGGGATCGATATCGAGGAAAGGATCTGCCGATTGACCGGGGAATTCGCAGATAACGGCGATTATGTAGTGATGGCTGTGGATTTGCATGAGCAGGATGATGCCTTTCATCCGGAGAGCAGGCTGTTTCCACCCCATAATCTCCGGGGGAGTGAAGGACGGGAGCTGTACGGAAGGCTGAAGGATGTATATGAGGCCCGCCGGGAAGACATCTATTGGATGGACAAGACCCGCTACAGCGCTTTTTGCGGCACCGACCTGGAACAGAAGCTTCGGGAGCGAGGGATCACAGAGCTGCACCTGATCGGCGTATGTACGGATATATGCGTATTACATACAGCGGTAGATGCTTACAATAAAGGCTTTTCGATTGTTGTGCATGAGGACGCCGTAGCCAGCTTCAATCCGGAAGGACATTCCTGGGCGTTGGGGCATTTTGCCGGAAGTCTGGGTGCCATATTGGTTAAAGACGCGCAGTTATTATAAAAATATATCTTGATGAGATGAAGAGCGGCGAACAGCCGCTTTTCGCGCCTATACATGAAAAGTCCAGCAACGACAGGAGATGATGAGTTGAACAGAGAGCTTGCTTTGCATACAGATAAATATCAGATCAATATGATGTACGCCCATTGGGTGAACGGCACCCATAAGCGCCGCGCAGTGTTTGAAGCATATTTCCGCAAGCTGCCTTTCGGTAACGGCTTTGCCGTATTTGCCGGCCTTGAAAGGATCGTAGGCTATATCAGAAACCTCCGGTTTTCGGAGGAGGATATCCGCTATCTGTCCGAGCAGGAAGAGAATTACGCGCCAGCCTTTCTGGAAGATCTGCTGCAGTTCCATTTCCAAGGCACGATTTATTCCATGAAGGAAGGCGCTTTGGTGTTTCCGGAAGAGCCCCTGATCCGGGTGGAAGGCACGATTATGGAAGCCCAGCTTGTGGAGACAGCCATTCTTAATTTCATGAATTTCCAGACGCTGATCGCAACTAAGGCTTCACGGATCAAGCAGGTGGCGGGAGACGATATTTTGCTAGAGTTCGGAACAAGGAGAGCCCAGGAGGCCGACGCGGCAATCTGGGGCACCCGGGCGGCGTATATAAGCGGCTTTGACGCGACTTCCAATATGCTGGCGGGCCGGATGTTTGGCATTCCTGCCAAGGGAACTCATGCGCACTCCTGGGTGCAGAGCTTCGGAAGCGAGCAGGAAGCCTTCGATACGTACGCTAAGGTACTGCCTGATGGGGTCACCCTGCTTGTTGATACGTTCGATACGCTGCGCACCGGCATGCCGAATGCGATTGCGACAGCCAAGAAGCTGGAGGCCGCAGGTAAACGCATGAATGCGATCCGGCTGGACAGCGGAGATTTGGCCTATTTGTCTATTCAGGCGCGAAAGATGCTGGATGAAGCGGGGCTTCATTACGTCAAAATCGTAGCAAGCAACGATCTGGATGAGAACACGATCTCCAACCTGAAGCTGCAGGGAGCGGCCATTGACACTTGGGGTGTCGGCACACAGCTGATTACCGCATCCGACCAGCCTTCTCTGGGCGGTGTGTACAAGCTGGTAGAGATCGAATCCAAGGATGGAGAGATGGTGCCGACCATTAAGATATCTTCCAATCCAGAGAAGGTGTCCACGCCCGGTAAAAAGGATGTATACCGCATTATCGGAACGAGCGGAAGGGCCCTGGCCGATTATATCTGCTTTCCTGATGAGGACACCCTGCAAAGCGGCCGTCCGCTGAAGCTGTTCAATCCGCTGCATCCCTATTTGCAGAAGAAAGTTGACCGTTATGAGGCGCTGCCGATGCTGGAGCCGATTTTTGTGAAGGGCTTTCAAGTATACACCCTCCCGGGGCTGGACGAGATTCGCTGCTACCATAAAGAACAGCTGAGCTTGTTCTGGCCGGAATACTTGCGCAAATTGAATCCTGAGGTATACCGGGTCAACCTGAGCGAGAGGGTCTGGACCCGCAAGCAGGAGCTGATTAAGGAACACATGCCGGAAGACCGGGAATAAGGCATCAAAATTCGGCTTTGAATATTTGATATTTTTGTGAAAATCATTTTGTATTACATTCATTTTCTATGGCTAAAGAAATACGGAGAAAAAAGAGCTTTCTTCGATGGCTTATACGGCCTCGGGGAGAGTTTTTTATTGCGAGATTGAGGAATTTTTCATGCCATAATTTTTTTCTTTCATATAATGTGATTTTGATCATTAAGGATGTGATAAATTTAACATAAAATTTTAGATTATTTTGCTAGATTAAAGGCAACAAATGTCACAGGCAACCGAAAGACACTTTTTGTACACATTTATCGGTTTCTATGGAAGCTTTCTTCCTCTTTCTGTTACGCAGCCCTGTCGCATATAAGAGAATTAATCGCGATTTATAAATTTTTATGATTCTCTTAAGTCATTTTGTGCAAGATTTATCACTTCGCTTGATGTAGAATCAAGGTACAATTTTGAAAAAGTCAAACAGGATGTTATTCTAGCTGACACAGAGGAAAGGGGTTATGTCGGTGGTACAATTACCGAAAGTGAACGAACTCGGGTTTTTCGAGATCCGTCTCGAATCCATAGGAGGTCTCGGTGCGAACCTTGCCGGTAAAATGCTGGCTGAAGCAGGGGTAGTAGGCGCGAATATGAATGGCGTCAGCTTCTCGTCTTATGGTTCGGAGAAGAAAGGTTCGCCGGTTAAAGCTCATATCCGTTTCTGCGATTTGAATACGCCGATCCGCGATACTTCGCCGGTTGAACGGCCGCATGTCGTTGCCGTGTTCCACGAAGCCATGGGCAAGATTGTTAATGTAACAAGCGGCATTACCGCAGACAGCACGGTTCTGATCAACTCGGCGAAATCTCCGGAAGAGCTGAAGGAACTGCTTGGTGTAACCGCGGGCACAATTGCCGTTGTCGATGCCACCATTATCGCGCTGGAAGAGAAGAACCGCGTTAACATGGCGATGCTGGGCGGTCTGTTCCGCCTCTGCCCGTTCCTTGATCCCAATACAATGAAGAGCGTTATCGAGAAGTCGCTCGGCAAGAAATATCCTCAAGCGGTTCAATCGGCCATTACGACTTTCGACCGCGGCTATAATGAAGTGAAGTTCCAAACGTTTGAACTGCCGGAAGGCGAGAGCATGCCGGAGTTCGTACGGTCCGACATTTCGCCGCTCGGATATGAAACCCAGCCGATTGGCGGCACCATCACCAATCCGGGAACAAGCTTCCTGAAAGATCTTAGCATTTCCCGTTCCGGGCTTGTGCCTGTATATGACAACGAGTCCTGCATCAACTGCGCAGAGTGCGACACGGTTTGTCCGGACTTGTGCTTCGTTTGGGAAGAGAAGGTCAACAAAAAAGGCAAATCGATGATGTTCCTGAAAGGGATCGATTATCAATACTGTAAAGGCTGTCTCAAATGCGTGGAAGCATGCCCGACCTCCGCACTTTCCCGTGCGCGTGAGAAGGAAGGCTTTGCGGAAGCCAATACGGTCCGTCACACTTTTGATCTTGTAAACCAGATCTAAATCCCGAGAGAAAGGTGGAACACTAATGGCTATCGATTACGAAAAAGAAGTCGGCTCCGCCAAGGTGGAGCAGAAGTTTTTATATGAATCCGGCAACGAAATGGCGGCCTACGCCGCGCATCAAATCAACTATCATGTGATGGGCTATTTCCCGATCTCCCCGTCTACGGAGGTTGCGCAGTTCCTCGATTCCATGAAAGCCAGCGGACAGCATGACATCATGCTGGTGCCTTCCGACGGCGAACACAGCTCCGCGGGCATCTGTTACGGCGCTTCCACCGCGGGCGGCCGCGTATTTAACGCGACAAGCGCCCAAGGCTACCTGTACATGCTGGAGCAGCTTCCGGTTCAATCCGGTACGCGGATGCCGATGGTCATGAACCTCATCTGCCGGTCCATTTCCGGACCGCTGAACATCCACGGCGATCACTCCGACCTGTATTTTGCGCTGAACACCGGCTGGCCGATCCTGATGTGTCCGGATCCACAGTCTGTATATGATATGAACATCATGGCAATCAAGCTTGCCGAGCATGCCAAGGTTCGCCTGCCAGTACTGGTGGCCATGGACGGATATTTCACTTCTCACCAGAAGCGCCGCGTCCAAGCGATTGCGAACCGTGAAGATGTCCAAAGCTTTATCGGACCTCTACCGAAAGGTTATGACGATACGCTGGACCGCGAGAACCCGATTTCCGTCGGCCCTTACATGAACGAGCCCGACTATATCAACAACAAATACCAACAATCCGTGGCTATGTACAATGCCGGGGAAGTATTTGAAGAAATCGCCAAAGAATATGGCGAGCTGACAGGCCGCCATTACCCAATCCTGTCGCAATACCGGATGGAAGATGCGGAAGTTGCTGTATTCCTGTTGAACTCTGCTTCCGAGATCATCAAGGATGTTGTCGACCAGCTTCGCGAGAAAGGCGTGAAAGCCGGCGCCATTTCGCCGAACATGATCCGTCCGTTCCCGCAAAAGCAAATCGCCGAAGCGCTGAAGAACGTCAAAGCCATCACCGTCGGCGACCGCGCGGATTCTTTCGGAGCGCATGGCGGCAACATGGTTAATGAAATCAAGGCAGCTCTGTTCACCTACGGCAACACGACAACAAAAGTAATCAGCCGGATTTACGGTGTCGGCGGCAAGGACTTCTTTGCCGAAGACGGCCACAGCCTGTTCGAGCTGGCTATTGAAGCAGCGGAATCCGGTGAAGTGAAAGTACCTTTCGATTATTACGGCCACAATCCGGGCGTTGCCGAAAGCGCGCCGAAGCGTGTGATCAAGCCGCTTAAATTCGAGTCTCTGAAGACAGGCTTGATTACTGTGGACAAGGATGAGGAAACAGGCAAACTCAAGGTTAAGATTCCGCCAATGCGCAGCTTGACCGTTAAACCGAAGCGCCTGTCCCCGGGTCACGGCACTTGCCCAGGCTGCGGTATTTTCTCCGGTCTGGAACTGTTCTTCAAAGGCATCGAAGGAGATATCGTCGCTCTGTACCATACAGGCTGCGCCTTTGTTACAACGACCGGCTATCCTTATTCGTCGCATAAATCGACTTTCATTCACAACCTGTTCCAAAGCGGAGCATCGACAATGTCCGGTATTGTTGAGATGTTCTGGGAACGCAAACGCCGCGGCGAACTTGATCATCTGAACCTGAAAGACGACTTCACCTTTGTCATGGTTACCGGCGACGGCGGCATGGACATCGGTATGGGGCCAGCAATTGGCGCCGCGCTTCGCGGACACAAAATGATCGTACTGGAATATGATAACGAAGGCTACATGAATACGGGTGCACAGCAATCGTACTCGACGCCGATTGGTCACCGTACATCGACATCCAGCATCGGTAAGACGCAAAAAGGTAAAGTGACGCAGCATAAAGATACTCCGCAAATTATGGCTGCCACCAATATTCCTTATGTGTTCACAGGCAGCGAAGCGTTCCCGCAGGATTTGGTGAAGAAAGCCGCCAAAGCCCAATGGTACGCTCAAAACGAAGGGCTTGTATACGGCAAAATCTTGTCTGCTTGCCCGCTGAACTGGATGACGGAAGACAATGTGGGCACCAAGCTGGTATCCCTGGCTGTCGATTCCTGCTTCTTCCCGCTGTATGAAGTGGAACAAGGCGTTACCACGATTACGTACAATCCGGAAGAGAAGGAGAAACGCGTCGACGTTACCGAATGGCTCAAAGGCATGGGTAAAACCAAGCATCTGCTCAAGGAAGAGAACGAAGCTGCGCTGAATGGCTTTAAGGAAGAAGTAGAGCGCCGCTGGAGCCGCCTGAAAGCGAAGCATGAGCATCCGGAACTGTAAGACCTTTTTACCGCTTGAATTTAGCAGCAAGTCTCCATTACTTGGAGGCTTGCTGTTTTGCTTTTTTCTGTAAATTATCACACTATATTCACGTTTCAGGGATTGAATTTTTCGACTCTAATCGGTATATTAAAACATAGTAAAACAATTGGTATTTAAGTGATTTAGCTGAGCGGTTAACCGCAGGCCGGATACTTCCTGATAAACAGGATAGGTCCGGCCTTTTCTATTAGCTATCATTGTGAAATCGGTCACACCCCGCCTCAAAACATTGGCACCGTACCTTGTGTAGAGCAATCCTCCTTGACTTTTTTAAGGACGACGACGTGAACGGTGGATATCAGGCGGAGCAGCGTTCTTATGGCAGTTTTTTCGGAAGGAGAAGGGATGAAATGAAAGTGGCTGTCGGTAGTTCGGATGGTTTTACCGTAAACGAGCATTTTGGCCGTTGCAACCGATTTTTAATTTACGAAGTGGATGATGAAGGATTGTATTTACAGAGCGGAAGCAGGGAAATCGGCAATCCTGCTAGCAGTCAAGGACATGAGCAAAGCCGTCTGGAGGCAGTGGCCGAAGCGCTAGCGGATTGTTCGTATGTACTTGTCAGCCAGATTGGTCATGGTGCCACGGCAGTGCTTAACAATGTGGGAATTACTGCTCTGGCAGTCGAGGCCCCTATCGATAAGGCGTTGAATCGGCTGATTTCCTTTCTTCATTCAGGCCGTGGAGCTATTTTGCAGTAAGGCATGATCAAATAATCATTTGAAAAGAGGGATCTGTATGAGCGAGAAACAACTTGGCTTTGACACATTGAAGGTAAGAGCTGGCTACGAATCCAGCGAGCATAATTATTCGGTAGCCGTGCCGATTTATCAGACGGCTTCGTACGATTTAGGCGGCGTGGAACGGGCGGAAAAATTGTTCGGTCTGGAGGAAGCAGGCTTTCTGTACACACGGATCGGAAATCCGACCGTAGCCGTTCTTGAGGAGCGGTTGACCGCTCTGGATAAAGGAACCGGCGCTGTTGCCGTCGCCTCGGGAATGGCCGCTGTTGCTTACACACTGCTGAACCTGGCCGAGGGCGGTGGAAGAATATTAACAACGCCTAGACTATACGGGGGGACTTTTGACGCTATCAAGCATCTGTTCCCTAAATTCAATGTTCATGTCGATTTTGTGGAGAACTCGGATGATCCGGAAACCTTCCGAGGGGCCATAGGGCCGGATACCAAGGCGATACTGATCGAGAGTATCAGCAATCCGAACGCGACGATCCTTGATGTAGAAGCCATTGCCAAGATTGCGCATGACAACGGGATTCCGTTAGTTATCGACAATACATTTGGAACCCCATATCTGTTCGATTCTTTCTCCCATGGAGCGGACATCATCATTTACTCGGCAACTAAGGCGATCGGCGGACATGGAACAACGCTGGGCGGAGTCATTGTGGAAAACGGTAAGTTTGACTGGAGCAATGGTAAATTTCCGCATTTTGAAGAGCCGCAGTATCTGCTGCGGGATCAGGCGACGGGACGCGAGCGCAGCATTCTTGAGGTCTTCCCGAATGCGCCGTTTACGACAAGAGTACGGCTTAGCTACCTCGCTTATTTTGGGGCGTCTCTCAGCCCGTTCGATGCCTTCCTGCTGATTCAGGGAATTGTGACATTATCTGAGCGGATTGACAAGCAGGTATCCAACGCGCTGAAAATCGTGCAATATCTGCAAAGCAACGACAGAGTAAGCTGGGTCAGTCATCCTGCTGCGGAGGGCAATGCATACAAAGCCTTGGCTGACAAATATTTTCCAAAAGGCGCCGGTTCCATTTTCTCCTTTGGCTTCAAGGGAAATGAGGAGCAGCTTAAGACTTTTCTGGATGCGGTGGAGCTGTTCAGCTATCACGCCAATGTGGGTGACGCCCGCTCGCTCATTATCAATTCGCCGAAAACGACGCATGGCGAACTAAACCCCGAAGAACAGGCTTTTGCCGGCATCAAACCAGAAACGGTCCGCCTTTCTATTGGCTTGGAAAATGCCGAGGATTTAATCGCAGATCTGGAGCAGGCGTTCGAGAAGGCTTTTGTGGAAACACTGGTGTAACGTTGATCAAGGAGGTTATCGACGTGGATGTAGAGCGTCCCAATATAAACAGTTCGGATTTCATCGAAACCCGTTCCACAATAATGGAGACGCTCCATTTCGAGGGGTTAAGCAATAATCTGGAATATTATTGATAACGTAAAGGGGAAAAGGACATGCCAAAAGTGAATTTGAATCTGACCGAGGTCCCGATCCGCGAGAAACGTTTGGGTTCGATTACTGGTTTTGCCGGAACTGCGGGAGACCTGGTCAACTGCTCCAACAGCGGCTGCCTGAAGGACGGTACCCGTTCTTTCAGCCAATGCATGGGCTGCAGCTCGGGAAATGCTTTTTGCCAATTATCCATGATTCGGGATGCGGCGATGGTTAACCATGCGCCCGTCGGCTGCGCCGGGGATTTCTTCGGCTTTAATTTCGTATACCGCGTCGGGCAGATGGAACGGGATTTACCCCCGGCTATCGGCAGATATTTTAATACAAATATCGAGGAGATGGATACGGTCTTCGGCGCTTTATCCAAACTGGAGAAGACGATCCGCCTCGCGTACGATAGAGTAAAGCCGAATGCGATCTTCGTAACCACATCCTGCGCCTCGGGGATCATAGGTGAAGATGTGGAAAGTGTCACAGACCGGATGACGAATGAACTTGGGATACCCGTCGTAAACTGCGTCTGCGAGGGCTTCAGATCCAAAATTTGGACCTCCGGCTTCGATGCCGCCTATCACTCTATTGTGCGTAAAATTGTGAAGCCTCCGCAGAAGCGGACGAACAAGGTGAATATTATCAATTTCTGGGGCAGCGATGTCTTCTCGAAGCTGCTGAACCGCCTGGGCTACGAAGCGAACTATGTCGTTCCCTTTTCCACAGTAAGCCAGCTGGAAACCATTTCCGAGGCTGCGGCAACGATTCAGATTTGCCCGACGCTTGGAACCTATATGGGAGCCGCGCTGGAGCAAGTATACGGCGTGCCGGAGATTAAGGCTCCAATGGCTTACGGTTTGGCGGGAACGGATGCTTGGATGCGCGAGCTGGGACGCGTTCTGGACTGCGAAGACGAGATTGAGGAAATTATACTTGAAGAGAGAGCCGCTGTTTTGCCGAAGCTGGAAGAGTACCGGGCTAAGCTTAAAGGTACTACCTGCTATTTGACTGCTGGCTCAGCCCATGGCCACGCCCTGATCGCCCTGTTGAGTGAACTGGGAATCGAAGTGCAGGGCGCAGCTATTTTTCATCATGATCCTATTTATGACAATGAAAGTACTGCGGCGGATATGCTGGATCACACGGTCAAGACCTATGGAGACATTAAGGGATATAACGTCTGCAACAAGCAAGCCTACGAGCTGGTCAATATTCTGAACCGCGTCCGTCCGGACCTGATGATCGCCCGTCACGGGGGAATGACGCTCTGGGGGGCCAAGCTTGGCATCCCTACCCTGCTGATCGGGGACGAACATTTCAGTTGGGGATACCAGGGGCTGCTTAATTATGCGGAACGCATTCTGGAGACGCTCGATAACCGGGAGTTTGTAACCAACCTGGCGAAACACAGTTCCATGCCTTACACCAAATGGTGGCTGGAGCAAGATCCATACACTTTTTTGGGAGGCAATACTCATGTCGAAGCTTATTGAACAGCCAAGGTATTCCTGCGCACTGGGCGTTCAGCAGACCGTCATCGCAATCCAGCGGGCTGTGCCTATCGTCCATGCAGGACCGGGCTGCAGCACCAAGATTCACGGCCTGCTTGGTCAAGGGGAGGGCTATGCGGGAGGAAGCACGATCCCCTGCACCAATTCGAGCGAATCAGAAGTCGTATTTGGCGGCGAGAAAAAGCTGCGGGGTGTCATTGACGGTGCGTTCAAGGTCATCGACGCCGATCTGTTCGTCGTGCTCACCGGCTGCACCTCCGATATTGTCGGAGACGATGTAGGTCAGGTGACCCGTGAATTTCAAAATCTCGGCAAGCCGATTGTGTTCGCGGAGACCGGCGGCTTCAAGAGCAATAACTATGTCAGCCATGACCTTATCATCAAGGCGATTGTCGAGCAGTATGTCGACCGGTATGCGCCCGCCAAAGGTGAAGTCATCCCTGGACTGGTTAATGTCTTTGCCTCCATTCCATATCAGGACCCTTACTGGATCGGCAACTTGCAGGAAATTAAGCGGCTGCTGACAGGCATCGGTCTCACGCCGAATATCCTGTTCGGTCCCGAATCGGGCGGCGTAGAAGAATGGCTGACCGTTCCTCAGGCTGAATTCAATATTGTCGTATCCGCCTGGCCGGGGCTGAAAAGCGCCAAGCTGCTCAAGCGGAAATACGGAACACCGTTTTACCATTTTCCCTATTTACCGGTGGGAGGGGTGGAAACGGGCCGCTTTTTGCGGGAGGTTGCGGCATTCGGCGCCAGCCTAGACCGTGAAAAGGCCGAGAAATTCATCGCGGACGAAGAACGCAAATTCTATACGCATATCGAGCGTACAGCCGATTTCATGCTGGAGTTCCGTTACGGCATCCCGCGTGTATTCTACACGATCCTTGACGCTACTTACGCCGTAGGCTTCTCCAAATATTTATTGAATGAGCTGGGCATTATTCCGGCGGACGTTCAGTACATTGTCGACGATACTCCCGAACAGTACCGTGAAGGAATCCGTGAACAGTTCCGCCGTATCTCGGGCAGAAGGTCAGCGAGTGTGGAATTCTCGGTGGACGGCGGAGAGATTCAGGAGAATATCAGGAAGACAAGTCCGAAGCAGCGAGCGCTGATTCTCGGAAGCGGCTGGGAACGCGACCTGGCTGTCGATATCGGGGCCGATCTGCTTCCAGTCAGCGTGCCGATCACTTACCGGCTGGTATTGAACTGCGGCTACGCGGGGTATAACGGCGGTCTGCGGCTGATCGAGGATATCTATGACCGCGTATTGGGCACGTACCGTTAAGCGCATAAAAGACAACTGAAGAAGGGGCTTTCCCAGTACCGCAACAGATGACGAGCGGTTGGGAGCCCCTTTTTCCACGCTTTAATTCAGAACAAACTCCAATTCCCCTTAAGTCTGGCATGTTTCTCGGCTAAGGAGAGCAGATGCCGGGTGAACCAGACAAGTGCTGCATCAGCAGCGATCAGCACGACGAGCGCCCACATCCATTGTCCGCCGGTATTCCCGTACAGCGCCCCCCGTACGAGTATCAGGCTGTAGGTAACGGGAAAGAGCAGAGACAGTCCTTTTGCCCACACCGGGAATACGGAGGGAGGGATGCGCACACCCCCGAAGAGCTCCATCGGAGCCTGAAAAATGTAATACAGCAGGCCTGAGTCCCGAGAGAACAGGGAGACGGCGCTGAGCATCGCTCCCCAGATAACCGCAGAGCATATGATAAGTGCCAGCACCGGCAGCAGAATGGCCCATTTCACCTGCCCGGGATCAGCAACAAACCAAAAAGTCAGGAAGAAGAATGCCGTGAACATCCAGATTCCATTGAACAGGGAGTACAGTGATCTGCCGTATAAAAAGGCCATTTTGGAGGAAGGCGTCAAAAAGATGATTTCCAGTGTGCTTTGTTTGCGTTCCAGCTCGAACAGCCATGCCGAATGCACCGTGGTCCAGAACAGCTGAAATACCAGATAACCGCTAAGCAGGAACAGCGGTATTCCGCCGGAAGGGATTACTCTGGACAAGGCCGAGCCTTCGCCGGTCCGATAAGGCTGCATGGCATAGTAGGAGGTCAGAAAGGCAAGCGCAGGCCAGAGCAGCATGGAGAAAAATACGGCTTTTCCCCTGGTACGGCTTCTATGCTGCTTCATAATTTCCGCCAGGAGCGAGATCATCCATCCGCGCTTCTTCATGATACTTTGCCTTCCGACAGCAGGATGATGGCGTCTTCCAGATTGGGCTTCTCAGCGGAAAAGGAGACGACCTTCAGTCCATTCTCGGCCGTCCAGGGTAAAAGCTTGGTGATGAGCTTGTCGGCCGAACGGCTTTTTACGGTCAACCGGACTGGTTCATCGGAGGATGAGCCGGATTCGGCAGAGGGCTTATGAAGTTCCGTCCATTCTTTCCGGTTCAGTCCGATTTCGGCATGCAGGTATTCCAGCAGCAGAGGATTCAGCTCATCCCTCCAGCCTGCCAGCTCAAAATGCACCGTCTGCATGCCCGCCACCCTTGACACAATGCGATCCGGAGTGTCGCACATCAGCAGCTCCCCGCGGTTGAGTACATTTACGTTGTCGCACAGCTCCTCCACTTCCTGCAGATAGTGGCTGGTGAGCAGAATGCCTTTTCCCCGTTCTTTCGCAAGACTGCGGACCATGCCGCGCAGTTGCCTGGCTATGGGCGCGTCCAGCCCGAGCGTCGGCTCATCCAGAAACAGATATTTCGGGTCGTTGATGAGGCCTCTTGCGATTTGCAGCCGCTGCTTCATGCCTTTGGAATACTGCTCCACCGGACGGTCCGCCGCTTCCCCAAGGCCCACCTCATTTAGCAGCCGTTCGCTTTCCAGCCGGAGACGGGCGGAGTCCAAACCGTACAAAGACCCGAAATATTGAAGGTTCTCTCGTCCCGTAAGCCGCCAATACAGCATCCGTTCGCCGCCTGCGATCATATTCACTTTTTGCTGAATGGCGCTGCGGCTGCGGTTCATATCGAGTCCGTCCACCTCAATGCTGCCTGCTGTCGGATTAAGCAGGGTAGAGAGCATGCGGATAGTCGTCGTTTTGCCGGCTCCGTTAAGTCCCAGCAGCCCTGTGATTTGTCCGGGCTCAAGAGTGAGCGACAGCGATTTTACCGCTTCAGTCTTCACGCGTTCGGCACGGAACCAGCCAAGCCTGTTCTTAGTTTCGTATATTTTGGTAACCTCGTTCATGGCAATCATGCCGTCACAGCCTTTCTTTTTATGTAATTCATACCGTTCCACGCAAAAAATATCCCTTCAATACCGCTCGAACATTCGCAGCTCGATCCTTCTGCCGCTCCACAGAGCAAGCGCGATATAGACGGCGCAGAGCAGCAGGACGGGGACAATATCGCCAATTCGGATAACCCCGCCCGTCAGCAGGCTTCCCCGCAGTAGCGCCAGCGCATCGGTCAAGGGAAACAAATTTCCCGTAAGCCGCAGAGCTTCGGGCAGATATTCCCGGGGGAACTGAAATCCGCACAGCAGGGCGGTAAACGCAAACAGCGTATTTTGCACAAAAAAAGTATCCCGCGTATGCAGCATAACGCAGCCCAGCAGAAGTCCCATGGAGAAACAGGACAATAAATAGGCGCAAATTCCAATCAGTAATGAAACAAAGTCGAAATGAGGCAGTCTTAAACCCGCT
Organism: Paenibacillus sophorae; assembly: GCF_018966525.1. Lineage (NCBI taxonomy): Bacteria > Bacillati > Bacillota > Bacilli > Caryophanales > Paenibacillaceae > Paenibacillus > Paenibacillus sophorae. The sequence continues at coordinate 4,105,669 of NZ_CP076607.1, read as the reverse complement.
GCAATTCCGAAAATCAGCACGACGGCAAGCTCGAACAGACTGCGCAGAAGCTGCTGAACGGCAGTCCCCGCAAAATAACCAAAACGGCTGGAAGGGGAGAGCAGCAGCGCTTCCAGTGTACCCTCCCGCCACTCCGTAATCAGCGCTCTTGAAACATTCATAATCATGCTTACCGAGAACAGATTCAGCGCTCCGCCGATAATGACATACGTTAAATAATCGGAAGTGCCCGCATAGGCGGCAAACTGGCTTTGGACATCGCCCTGAATCAGATATACATAGGAAAAATAGGTGACAAGAACGAGATACGTTCCATCAATGATGTGGCCGAACGTAAATGTCCAGGGATAAGCTCTGAGATTGGACCTTTGGTTCCTGACCAATGTCGCAAAGGCGGTATGCCACATGTTCATGTGCTCCTTTTTATGGATCGTGTATTGACTATTGCTCAAGAAACTGTCTTTGCAGCACAAGCGTCATCTCGAATTCTTCCTTGTCCGCGGAGTAAAATTGGTAGTTTCCCCGGCGTTTGGCTCTGATCAGACCGGCTTCGGTCAGAAGCTTTAAATGCTTGGACACGGCCGCTTCGGATATCCCGAGTACAGGCGCAAGCTGCTTCGTGCAGTGCGGTCCTTTCCAGAGCAGCTTCACGATTTTGAGCCGGGTCTCGTCGCCAAGCGCCTTGAAGCGCAGCAGCAGGTCGGCCGGCGGAGACTCGCTGTACGGAAGCTCCGGAATATCGACGGCAAGCGGCAGATAGAGATCATTTCCGAACCAGCCGATTAAGAGATGAGGAAAAATGAAGGCGCTGGGAAACACATAAATATGCTCCAGACTGTCATAGGCAAAATGGTAGGTATTCGCTTTTTGGGCGGTAATCGTTCCTTTCTCTGCAAACAACCGCGGATGAAGGGAAGCTATGGCTTTTTCTGCGGACTTTTCGGCCTCCTGCTGAAAGGCGGCGGCTGCCGTCTGCAGCCAAGGTTCGACAACCTGCCATTCCCGGCGAAAAAAAGATTCCTCATACTCGGCAAGCGTGCTTGTAAGCAGTTTGCGGAATTCCTCCAGCGAGTCGAGCAGCGTTATCCCAGCCTCCTCTAATTCCTCATCTTCCAGCCCTCTTGCGCCGTTCATCCATTGGATGATGCTTCCAATCGGCACTCTATTGTTCAATGCCAAATGGATCAGCTCCGCATCCGGAAGGGTGTTCAGCGCATCTATGCCTTTACGGCAGGTCATAGGCTGTCCCGTATGGTCTGCCAGGTCGACTAATGCGGTCCAGCAGTCGGTCAATCCGCCAATTTGTCGGATGGCATCCCGAAGATGGGGAGGCATTTCTTTCAATAAATCCTGCGACCATTGAAGCCGCCTTGGATGATGCTCCGGCTGGAAAAGCACATGCAGGCTGCACAGCATTTCATGGAAGGGACTGACAACGGTTTTGATTTTATGGTGCAATAATGGTAATGAGCTCATTAAGTTCCTTTCCGATTAACCGGATGATTAATCAAAAACCACTTTCGCGAAAAGTGTTCAACATTATATAGGGGAGAATGGGCAGTGTCAATGAAAAAAACCAGACCTCATTAAAGGTCCGGCAAAGATAGTAGAAAGAGATTTCAGGAGGATTTATAAATCTCCCGCATCACATGCCGCAGTTCGGGTATGATTAGCCGGGTCATTGCAAGCCGGACCGCTCCAACTGATCCGGGCATGGAGAACACGGCGGTGCTGCCGATTGTACCGGCAACCGCACGGCTCAGGATCGCCGCGGTTCCGATATCCTCGGCAAAGCTTAAGTAACGGAATATTTCCCCGAATCCGGGCATCTCTTTGTCGAGCAGCGACTTGACTGCCTCAAAGGTGGTATCGCGGGGAGCAATGCCGGTGCCGCCTGTGAGCAGCACGGCTTCGATGCCGCTATCCCCTGCGCATTCGTGAATGAGCTCGCGGATATCGTCATAATCATCCTTTATTATGGTCCGCCCGGCAATCTTGTAGCCGGATTCTTCAAGCAGGGTCTCAATAAGGCGGCCGCCTTTATCCGTATCCATCGTCCGGGTGTCGGAGACCGTAATAATATAACAATTGACGGAATCGGGGGCTTCCATGCGGTGCTGTTCGACTGAATTCATAGGTCTTCTTCACTCCTTGCCGCAAATTTTCGTGAATTCTCATACGCCACTATCATAGGGGATAGAAGTGCCAGCCGCAAGGAGTGTGAAAATGGAGAGATGTGAGCGTTTACTTAGAAAACGTATACATTATTTTTGATAAGGTTGCTTCGCCGGTAAGGAATGTAGTACACTCGCTTACAGAACAGATACCGGGGGAGAGAATGAGATATGGATAGAACCATTCCTGTATATATACTGTCGGGCTTTCTTGGCAGCGGCAAAACGACTCTGCTCTATCGATTGCTGCAGTATTGGAAAGATCAAGATATGCGTCCGGCCGTCGTCATGAACGAACTCGGAGAGGTCAACTTTGACGGCATGATGGTCGATAAATCGGTGCCGATGGCGGAACTGCTCGGTGGCTGCATCTGCTGCTCCGCAAGCGCGGATCTCAGCATGGAGCTTAATACCCTGGTGAAAAAAGAGTCGCCGGATGTCATCGTGATTGAAGCGACGGGGGCAGCCAATCCTCTGGATATCATTGATAATGTTACGGAAACATCGCTCTACAGCAACGTCGAGTTGAAGGGCCTGATTACCGTAGTCGACGCCGCCCATCTGCTTCAGCTGTACAGAGAGCAGAAAGGAGCCTCATACCGGCTGATGCAGGAGCAAATCCGCAGCGCTTCCGTGCTGATTCTGAACAAAACGGACCGCGTGTCCCCGGAAGAAGCGGAGGAAGTGAACGGGGTTCTGCGCAAATGGAATGCGTTCGCGGAGATTATTCCGGCGGTACGATGCGAGGTAGACCCGGATAGACTAATTGACAGCACGGATAACGCATCCTTGGCGGAAATCTCGGAAGATGCGCCGGAAACGGATTCTTCGGCCCGGGTGTTAGATGAAGGCTTGTTAGAGGCAGGGGAAACCATTACAGGAGATATGAAACGGGCCGCGCATGATCATGTAATGGCGTATACTCACTTTTTTAAGAATCCAATTAACAGTGTGGAATTTGAAGCTTTTATCAAAGAACTGCCAGGCGACGTATACAGAGCGAAGGGTGTGCTTACCTTTAACGATACATCCGGGCGCTTTCTGTTCCAGTACGCGTACCGGGAGTCGGATTTTCTAAAGATTAACCCGCAGGGAGAGGTCACGGACGTGGCTGTATTTATCGGGGAGCACTTCTCCTCAGGGGACCTGCGGAAGAAACTGCTGAAGCTGGAAGGACGGGGATTGACCCTGCCCGGAACCGTAAAAAGAAGCTTATAGCTTCAGGGCATTGTGGATCTTAGGGCTAACCGGGAAGTAATGCAGAGGGCGCGGAGGGCGGCATCAACTGATTCGTCCCTGCGGCCGAAGTTTAATACAAAGGCATAGAACATCAGACTGCAGGAGGTTGAAGGTTATGACCCGAATTCAGTACCAGGACTGCATCGACTCTTGTCTGAAATGTATGAACGCCTGTAATGTCAGCTATGTCTCAAGCCTGAAAGAATATGACCTTGAGCAGCTGCGGGAGTGTATCCGGATGGACCGGGAATGCGCCGATATTTGCGCCTACGCCATTCAGGCGATGACCCGCCAAAGTCCTTTCGTTGCCGATATTTGCCGCCTTTGCGCGGAGATTTGCGAAGCCACTGCCAGAGAGAGCGGTAGATATAAGCTTACACATTGTCAGGAATGTATAAATGCTTGCTTGAAGTGTGCGGATGCCTGCCGCCAAATAAGCGAAGCTGTTGCCATATTGGCTTGAGAATGTACGTAGCAATAACTTCTACAATAGAGTAACGGGCCAGCTTTTGCGGAAAGCTGGCTTTTATTTTTCATCAGTCGTAAGATATCATAGAAGGAATCGTAGAAGGTAGAGGGAATTAACAGGAGTCCGGCGAATTATTTAAATATTGAAAGCAGAGGTCTTTCATCCCATACATAAGCGCCAGATAGTTATATTAACAACAACGATACATTATGACGGAGGGCAGATGAAGGAGGACACACAATTACCGCAAAGTGAACATTCCAAAGAGCTGTTCGCCTATTTTGGACTGGCCGTCTACTATTGCCAGGCGTTGGAGCAGCAGCTTACCAACCTGCTTCTGCTGACGAAGCTTTCCCAGGGGACCTTACCGTCCGAGGCGGAGCTTACGGATTTATATCAACGTAAACTCGGCAATTCACTTGGTCAGCTCATTAAAGAGATCCAGCATCATTTTCCTTTCTCGGAGGAAGAGACGACGCAGCTGCATCATGTCTGGAAGCAGAGAAATTATATTGTTCACGATTATTTCAAGGAACGAATTCAGGACACGTTTACTCCTTCCGGCAGAGCCCGCATGATCAGAGAACTGAAGCGGTTCAAGAATAAAGCCAGCGCTCTGGAGCTGAAGCTGCAAGGCTACTGTTCGGAGCTGTACCGAAAGCTGGGGTTGGAAGGCAAACTGGACGATGAAGATTTATTTGGCGGCGATTCTTCCGCCGAATTGAAGCGCCGCAATCGCTAAAGCCCGTGATGTTACCGAAGTAAAGCCTCTGCTTGGCAGAAATGCCGGCAGAGGCTTTACTCATTCAATTCTTCAATGCCGCTTTGGGCAGCCGCCGGGAGTGCTGTTGTTATTCGGACCGCGCCCAAGGAGAGGGCAAGCGAGGAAACTGCGGTTTTCGCCGCCTCCAGCAAGCCGGAAATATGAGGCCCCTCTCCTGGTTCCCACCACCAGTTCCGGATGATAAGTTCACCGGACGCTCTGTCCAGAACTGGTTCGAATCTGGCGACAAAACGGTCGTTATAGAGCAGTGGCAGCACATAATAGCCATAGGAGCGCTCCCCGGCGGGCTTGTATACCTCCCACCGATACTTAAAGCCGAACAGCTGACGAGTAAGCTCTCTGTCCCAGATCAAATTGTCGAGGGGGGCCAATGCGGCGGCATAATGTCCGCTCTCGAACGGGTTATCCTCGGGCCTATCCCTCAGGAGCGTTTCCAGATCAGCGGCGTCGGAGGTTCGAACATAAAGCGGGGGCTTGATTCCTTCCACGCTTACTTCCCTGATGGAATCCGCAAGCAGCAGCCGCTGGATTGCGGCGGCGCGCTCCCCGCTCTTGAGATCGCTTATACCCAGCCAGCCATCACCGGACCTGTTCCACAGCAGGCCGATTGCTCCAATTCTCCGGAGCACATACCAGTCATGGTACGATTCTACCGACGGATTGGGCTCAGGCTCGTTAAGGTGATCTTCCGGCAGAAGATTTTCCGTGAAATCATAATAGCGGCGGGTATGAATCCGATGATGGATGGACAATTCTCCCCAATAATACATGCTCTCCAGCGCGGCGCGGGACAGTCTGGCGGGAGCCCATGCCCAGTCCACTTTGTCTTTCCAGTCCAAATCGAGCGAGGAGAGCGGGCCGCGCGACGCAATCTCCGAGCGGACTTTGTGGACAAGCGCCATCACAGCTTCATTGGAACCGTACCGGGCGGCTGCGCTGTCCCTTAGTCTGCGGAAATATGGCCAATCTTCCGTGCAGTATATCGACATGTTTTTGTCCCAGCTGTCGAGGAGCAGCCTGTCCTTATATAGCAGCTCTTGAACCAACCCTGGCTTAAAGTCGGGGACCCGCGCTTGGAGCACAAGCTCATGATTGTGGCCGGTGATATTCAGGGGGTCGTACTGGATACAGTTGACATGCCGGATGTAGCGGTAAACGCTCGCTTTGCCGCCTGGCAGACGGTATGGGCCGAGCCGTTGATGCTTCAGAAGAAAGTGCGCAGCCTGGCGCTTGGATACGTCATAGCTTATCAAGACGAATTCACTCCGCTTTCGTTGGGTGATTATCCCATTATAACGAACAAATGTTCCGTTTGCAATGAAAGAAAAAAAGCTCCGCCTACCTGATCGGTAGTGCGGAGCTTCCGCCGGCAAAGTATAAAGTCCTAGCTTTGCCCGGGAACCGATTGAACAGCAGCCGGTACTTTTACAACCGGATCTGCCTTGGATGCTTGGGCAGTAGCAGCATCCGCGCTCTGTGCGGCGGAGCCAACCTGAAGCTGATACATGCGGTAGTAGCGGCCGCCAAGCGCCATCAGCTCATCGTGGCTGCCCCGTTCGACGATTTCGCCGCGGTGCAGGACGAGAATCTGGTCTGCGCTGCGGATGGTCGACAGGCGATGGGCGATGATAAATGTTGTCCGGCCCTTTTTAAGTACCTCCAGGGCCTGCTGGATAAGGCTTTCCGTCTCGGTATCGATATTGGAGGTGGCCTCATCGAGAATCAGGATCGCCGGATCGAAGGCTAGCGCGCGGGCGAACGAGATCAGCTGACGCTGTCCGGCGGACAGCGTGCTGCCTTTTTCCACTACCGGTTCGTCGAAACCGTGCGGCAGATGGGCCAGCAGCCGGTCCGCACCGACTTCTCTAAGCGCCCATTCGACTTTTTCCCGCGTAATGCTCTCGTCTTCCAGGCTGACATTGGAAGCGATCGTCCCGGTGAACAGATAAGGGTCCTGAAGGACGATACCCATATGCTTCCGCAGCCACTGTTTCGGAATATCCGTCGTTTTTTGACCGTCAATGGAGATGGTGCCGCGCTGCGGATCGTAGAAACGGAACAGCAGATTGATGATCGAGCTTTTGCCTGAGCCGGTATGACCAACAAGGGCGACCGTCTCGCCGGAGCGTGCTGTGAGCGAAATGTCGCGCAGGACGAAGTCTTTTTTGTAGGCAAAGGAGACGTCCTTGAACTCCACATTCCCTTTGTAGCGGGGCATTTCACCATCAGTCACGTTTTCGCCGGGTTCATCCATCAGCTTGAAGACGCGGCCTGCCGATACCATCGAGGTATCCAGATTGGCAAGCTGATTGACCATCCCGATAATGGGCTGGAACATCCGTCCCAGCACGTCAACGAAGGCGTAGAGCACGCCAAGAGAGATGACCGTCCCGCCGCCAAGGCTGCCGGAGCCGAAATACCAGAGCACGAGCGCGAAGGAAAGACTGCGCAGTGCACCGACCAGATTATGTGAGGTCAGCGAGTTGAGATTCAGCATTTTGTTCTGATACTTCAAATAGTCTTCGTTGAGCGCTTCGAATTCGTCCAGCCGCTGCTTCTGGCGGCGGAAGATGCGGATAATGGGCATGCCCTGAATCGATTCGTTGATAATGGCGTTAATCTCGCTGAGGCGCGAGCGGATGATTGTGTTGTATTTGGTTGCGATTTTTCGGTACAGGATGACCCAAATCACGATGACCGGGACGATGAACAGGCTGACCAGCCCGAGCCTGACATCCAGCAGGAACATGGCGGTATATACGCCGATTATATTGATGATCCCGGTGGCGAAGTTCGACAAGACGGCAATGAACAGCTCCTTGATCGCTTCCGTATCGTTGGTTACCCGGGATACAACCTTGCCCGCAGGCAGGTTATCGAAGAAGTAGACCGGCAGCCGCTGGATATGCGCGTATACATCTGTTCTCAGCTTGCGGACGACCTGGTTGGCTGAAGACTGCAGCCAGTAGGTCTTGCCGAATTCGGCGAAGATCGAGATCACTAGGAACAGCCCGAACAGTGCGACCAGCTTGTAAATGCCGGGAAGCTCCGGTTTGTAAAAAGCGAATACGTCATCAATTGCAAGCTGTACGGCCGGATAGCTAACTGCCCTGCCGCCGCGGTCAATCGTGACTTGGCCGTCTTCATAGCTGCGCTTCCCGTCTATCGCTTCAACAGGCTGGCCGATGAAATAGAAGCTTCGTCCGATCTGGAGCAGGCGGACCTCACGGCCCTTGGACTCTCCCGGTTCAAACCGGTCGCCGCGCTTGAAATATTCATTATTGTACTGAACGGCGTTGCCTTGCGAACTGGTTTCAAAATAAGGTCTCTCAATGGCAAGCATATGGTTATCAATCATGCTTCTGGCTATAAAAGGGCCCGCCAGCTCCGCTGCGACTCCGATGGAGAGCAGGAGAAGCGCTGCGATGAAGGTTGTCTTCGCATGCAGCGCATACTGCAGCAGGCGTCTGCCCGTACTTTGTTTCAAAATGGATGGCACCTCCCTGGTGAATAGTGAACACTTGCTTATCACGCCTGATTTCGTTTGTTTAGTTGAGATTATTCTCCACCTGCTGGCGTTCGTATTGTTCCTGGTACCAGCCGCCCAGTTCCAGCAATTCCTTGTGCGTTCCGCGCTCGATAATCACTCCGCCATCCAGAACAACGATCTGGTCGGCATGTTCGACGGCGGACAGGCGGTGGGTGGATATCAAGGTCGTCTTTCCGGCTCTGCGGGACCGGATGTTATCGACAATCTGGGCCTCGGTCCGGGCGTCCACAGCCGACAGCGCGTCGTCGAGGATCAGGATTTCCGGCTCGGCGATAAAAGCGCGGGACAGCGACACCCGCTGTTTCTGACCTCCGGAAAGTGAGACGCCGCGCTCTCCGACAAGCGTATCCAATCCGCTTTCCAGCGTTTCCAGATCGCTGAGGAAGGCTGCGGTGGAGACCGCCTCCAGAATCTTGTCGTCGCTTGCGCGCTCGAGTCCGAATTGTATGTTCTCGCGCACGGTTTTGGAGAACAGAATCTGTTCCTGCGGCACATAGCCCATCCAACTATGCAGATGGTCTAGCGTAATGTCCTGGATCGGAACACCCGAAATGCGGATGCTGCCGGTTCCGGTTGGGTATTCATGAAGCAGCTGTTTGAGCAGCGTCGATTTGCCGCTGCCGGTGCGGCCGACAACGCCTAGCGTCTCACCTTTGGCCAGCGACAGGCTGATACCGCTCAAATTATCAACGGGGGACGTAGGGTAGCGAAACGTCACATTGTTAAATTCAATTCCATCAGGCCCGGATATCGCTACCGGATGAGCTGCATCCTGTACATCCGGGACGGAATTCAGCGTTTCATCGATCCGTTCGAGCGAAGCGCCGCCGCGCTGCATAATATTGATCAGCTCGCCGATTGCGAACATCGGCCAGACCATCATGCCAAGGTACATGTTGAATGATACGAGGTCGCCCAGCGTGATCTGATTTCGGAAGACGAGATAGATTCCATACGTCAGACCGATAATGTAACTCAGCCCCACGCAGAACCGGATGGTCGGTTCGAAAAAGGCATCGACCCGGGCTACAGCCATATTTTTGCGGTATACATCATCCGTGATTTCCCCGAATCGCTTCTCATCCAGACGCTCCTGCACATAGGCGCGGATCACGCGCACGCCGGATACGGATTCCAGCACCTGGTCGTTCATAGCGCCGAAGGCGTCCTGCGCCAGACTATAGCGGTCATGAATGGCTTTGCCGTAGATCACCATCGCCACCGCAATCAGCGGGAGAGGCAGCACGGCAGCCAGCGTCAGCTTCCAGCTCACCAGAAAGCCCATGGCAAGGAGTACGACGGAGAAGAATACGGTGGAGTCGACGAGCGTCAGCATCCCAAAGCCCGCGGTTACGGATACCGCCCGGATGTCGTTGGTGGCCCGGGCCATCAGGTCTCCGGTACGGTTTCGCTCGAAGAAAGAGGGGGTCATCGTAAGCAAGTGGGTCATAAACCGGGAACGCAGCAGGCGTTCAACCAGATTCGATCCTCCGAACAGGCTGCGCATCCATATGTAAGTAATCCAGTAGATGATCAGAAGCAGAGCGATAATCATAACAATGTACTTGATTAGCGAACCTGCCGTAATGGATCCGTGTACGATTTCGTCAATGGCGTTACCAAGGAGACGCGGAGGCAGCAGTTCAATGACGCCGGCAATAATCAGCACGAACAAGCCGATCGTATAGCGTCTTTTCTCCCGGTGGAAGAACCAGCCGAGATCTTTTAATACGGAAAACATGAAATCCCTTCCTTTCGATTAGGAGTAGCATCGGCAATTAGGCCCTAGGTCAATCGGGATTAACGTTCGGTGAAGAGCAAAAAAGGCATACCATCCGTTAACGGACGATATGCCTGGTTTCTCAAACGTATCATGCGCACGGTGCAAGACAGCACCGGCCAGAAAAATGTTCAGCTTCCCGAAAGCAAAAGCGGCTAGAACGCGCGCATTCGGGGAAGGTTCACCTGCAGGGCTGCTTCGGTATTCAGTTGGATAAGGCTGCCGACATTAATGTGATGTATATCCATGAATTTAAACACCGAGATCACCCTTTCGTTAATAATTTGGTAATGATTAGAAGACGTTTCGCTCATGTCGAGTTTATCACCGGTCTTGCAAAATTGTCAAACATGTTTTTGAACAAAATTAATTTAGCTTGAGTCGCAACATGTCACATTTGGTTGGAATAGAGCCTGGGATTAGGGTATGATAAAATTAACAGACAAAGGAGTTGAGAGCTTTATGAGCATTACTGTCAGTCCTGAAGCCGCCTCCTGGTTCAAGAGGGAGCTCGGTTTAACGGACGGCGACTGCGTCCGCCTGTTTCCAAGGTACAGCTCAGGCGGCGGGCTCCATCCCGGATTTTCACTCGGCATTGCCGTGGAGCCGCCGGGGCGCCCGGGACTAGAAACCTCCAGGGAGGGCATCGTTTTTTACATGGAGGAGCAGGATTTGTGGTATATGGAGGGGTACGGACTGTCGATCATCTACTCGCCGGAAGAAGATGATATCGAGTACCGGTACGAGACTGAGGCTGGCGGGGAGAAAGTGCCGGAAGCCGCCGCTGGCGCTGGCGCAAATAAGTGATACAACAACTGGAGCCCTTGCCGGAGGCAAGGGCTGTTTTTTGCGGTTGGCGTCCGCTGTATGGGAAGCGGCGATCAATGGGACCGGCGGAATGTTTCTTCTTCCATGGCGAATTCAAAATCGTCGATATCGTATACCATTACAGGGACGCCGCCGTCGATGATCCGGTGAATCAGCTCGACCTGATCCGTTAAGATCGGAACCTTCGCCCGCTGCGAGGTCAGCAGAAGCTCGGTCTCGATTGGGTCGTAGGTTTCGCCGTAACTGGCATTGTCCACACTGTTGATGACGGTTATTTGTGCCCGCTCGCCGAGCAGAATGGCCGGACTCTTGGCCCATGGAACGTTCAGACAGCGGCGGATCTTTTTTTGGTTGAGCGGCTGCTCGAAGTAGGCGATCAATTCACCGATCTTGGCCTTGACGTGCTGATCGTCGTCGGGAATGTTCATCAGCGGCTCGTCGCTATCCCGGAGCTCGTACAGTTCCAGTATTGTTGTATAGGGAACGATATATTCCACTGGTCTATTCGGTACCAGCAGTTGGCCGTAAATGGCCATCATAACGGCTTCCGTCACAAATTGTCTTGACATCATTATCCTCCTGAAATTCGGGTGCTGCTGTAATCCTTGGATAGGATTTAAAAATATCAAAACACTGTACGGATTAAAAGTCAATAAGCGCCTGTACCGAAGACGCGCTTACAGACTGCCAAGAAAAGACAACAGAGGATAGAATCCGCTTGACCTAACTCGATTTCTATCCTCTGTTTGCATGTATGCTCACATTCTTCCGATGATGAGCGACAGGATGCCCGCAGCGATGAGCGGTCCGACTGGAACGCCTTTGAAGACGGCGACTCCGATGACGGTTCCGATCAAGAGTCCGGCGACAATTGTCGGCTGGCTGCCAATCAGGGCTGCTCCCCGGCCTCCAAGATAAGCGACAAGAATGCCTATACCGATGGCAGTCAGCGATTTCCAATGGAGAAATGCCTGCCCCACGGTTTGAAGCGAGATGCGCCCGCTTGCCAGCGGTGTCATAACGCCGACCAGGAGGATAATGATGCCAACCGTCAGTCCATATTTTTCGAGCCACGGGTAGACCTGATGGAGACCGAGCAGACGCACCAGCAGCAGCGCCACCATGGCGATGGTCACGGTCGAATTGCTGCTGATAATGCCAAGTCCGGCCAGTCCCAGTAGAAGCAGGGAAGTGTAGTCCATCTTCAATTCCGCTCCTTGTCTTCAGTCAGGCGCTTGGCCGCCGCATGCGCTGCGATCAGCGCTCCGTGCCGGCGTCCCGTCTCGATGAAAATCTCGTTGGCGTTACGGCCGGAGGCGATAACTCCAGCCACGTATACGCCCGGAATGTTCGTCTCCATCGTCGCCGGATCAAATACGGGCTTATCCATATCGTCGTCCATCAAGACGCCGATGGAGGACATTAGCCTGCGGTCCGGTCTGAAGCCGGTCATCGCCAGAACGAAATCATTGTCCAACGCGTAAGATTCACCCTGGGAGCCGGAAGATACGACAACGGTGTCCGGCGTAATTTCGGTAACTCTGGACGAAAGATGAAGCCGGAGCTTTTCCTTTTGCACCATGCTTTCAAAGATTGGGCGGACCCAAGGCTTGATATTGCCGGAGATGCTGTCACCGCGGTAGATCATGTCTACCATAGCGCCGACCCGAATCAGCTCAAGAGCCGCGTCCACGGCCGAATTACTGCCTCCGATAATTGCAACCTCCATACCGGTATAAGGGTGCGCTTCCCTGAAGTAGTGGGTCACCTTGGGCAAATCCTCGCCGGGAATGCCGATCCAGTTCGGCTGGTCGAAGTAGCCGGTGGAGATGACGACGGAGCTTGCTTCCCGGGTCTGGCGCTCGCCCCGCCGGTTCACTGTTTTTACGCTGAATGTCCCGTCTTCGAGCCGATTGATGGCTGTAGCTTCTTCATAAGCGGCGATTTCCAGACCGTGCAGCTCGGCAGCCTTACGGTAGTAGACGAGCGCCTCGTGGCGGTATGGCTTTTCGTTCGGCGTCGTAAAGGGAACATCGCCGATTTCCAGCAGCTCCGGAGTGCTGAAAAATTGCATATGGGTCGGATACAGGTAAATGGAGTGGACAATAAAGTTCTTCTCCACAATAATCGCGGATAGGCCCTGCCTGCGGCATTCAATGGCGGCGGAAAGGCCGCAGGGACCTGCGCCAATGATAATGACATCATGCATAAAGCGGATTCCCTCCTGTTAAGTTCTCGTATTATCTTCGTCCGTTTAAGAACGTGCAAACTAAATCCTACCGCAAATTGCACTGTTTTTCCAGGGCAGGACACTGACGCATTTCCATTTGCATAAACAGTATCATTCATTGTATAATTAGATATATATCTAATGAGTTTTCGTTAAGAGGAGTGTGTCTTTGATGCAGCTTGATAAAATCGTAGGATACCATAAAGCACTCGCCGATCCCACGCGCCTTCGCATGCTCCTGCTTCTGTCGAAAGGGGAAATGCACGGCCAGGCGCTGGCGCAGAAGCTGAACCTGTCGCAGCCGACGGTGACGCATCATGCGTCCAAGCTGCGCTCGGCAGCGCTCATCAATGAACGCCGTGAGAAGAATACCGTCTATTTCAAGCTGAATCCGGAATTTATACGGAAGGGCGGAGAGGCGTCGCTGCAGTTTATTTTTGACAAGGGAGCGAATGAAATGGAAGAGGAGAGCAAGGAAGAGAAACTAAAGGAGTCGGTGCTCCGCAATTTCTTCGCCAAGGACGGCCGTTTGCGGCAAATTCCGGCGCAGTACAAGAAGAAGCTGATTGCCCTGCAGCATATTGTCGAACAGTTGAAGCCGGGCGTTGTATACAGCGAGAAGGAAATCAACATCTTCATCAAGCAGTATCATGACGATTGCGCAACAATCCGCCGCGAGTTCATCATGCATCAGTTCATGTACAGGGAAAATGACAAATATGAACTGAATCCCCGGGAAATATGGACAAACTGGGAATCTGTCAAATAAATTTCTTATTAATCTTACAATTCTGTGACGGTTCAATTTTGAATTGATTAAAATTTGCAGAATCGAATAAAATGGAATTGTAAGCGTTATCTATGGCAAGCTAGAAAGGAGTCTTTCGAAATGCTTTTTAAAAAGTTTAAGAAAGAAGCCGCCCCCCGCCAAGTTACCGTAACCTTGCCTGAGGTCAAACAGGCTGTGCGTCAATTCGAAAAGGATATGCCCGGCCAAATCAACCGGACCGTCCTGATGAAGGATGATAAAAGCATCGATCTGTCCCGGCTGGCCCGTTATTTGGGCGGAAGATCCGAGCAAAAGTTCTATATGTCGAGAGAAACGTTCGAGATCTTCGAAGAAGTAGATAAAGAGATTCCCTATTTTCTTGATATGGTGCAGTCGGCGGTCGACAACTATATCAGCGATACGGGCAAGCTGCCTCTGCTTGAAGAATCGGAGCTTCCCGAAGTTCACTATCATTTGCTGGCAAGTGAGAGGTATTTGAAGGAATTGCCGCCTTTTCCGCTGTATATTACCGAAGAGGAATTGATGCTGACCCACCGTCCGGAGCATTTCGGGTGAGCGATGCCGTAATCGCTTGCAGCCGGGCTTGACGGTCATGATTTCCTTTGTTCCTGCAGCCGCTCCAACCTCAGTTTTGATTCCGTATCGCTTGCCAGGTGAATGGTAATTGTCGCATTCGGCAATTCCTCGGATTGAAAGGAAAGATAATTGAGGCGAATATCGCCGACGTCGGGATGGTGGATCAGCTTTTTGCCCTCTGGCGTTCCCGCAATCGTTTGTTCATTCCACCAATCCGCAAATTTTTCGCTGTGCCTGCGCAGTTGATTAATTAATTCCGTCCGTTCCGGATTCTCAGGCAGCTGGCTATGGGCCATTCTCAATTGACTCACGCGCAGTTTGGAATGTCCTTCCCAGTTGTCCAGCAGTTTTTGCATATACGGGTCCATGAACGCACGCCAGATCGAATTTCGCTGCAGATTGGACATACCGGAGTAATCTCCGAATACTGACTGAGCTGCCCGATTCCAGGCAATAATATTCCACTCGTGGTCGGAAATATAAGCGGGATAAGGGTTCTGCAAATCCAAAAACTGCTGTAATCCGGGGCTGACCTTAAATGAGTCGGGCGTTTCTTCAGGCAGCCGCTGTGCCGCCAGTGTATATAAATACTCCCGTTCCTTTCGATTGAGCTGAAGCGCATTGCTTAATGCAAGCACCACCTCGGCGGAAGGGCGCACGGGCCTGCCTTGCTCCAAACGAACATACCAATCGCTGCTTAAACCGGCCAATTCCGCAACTTCCTCACGGCGCAATCCCTCTACCCGCCGCCTGCTTCCTGAAGGCAGACCAACCTCCTCCGGTGTGAGCGAGGCGCGTTTTTTTCTTAAAAAAAGTCCCAGTTCCAGATGCTTGTCTTGAGTCACGACGGCAAAGCCAGCCCCTTTCTCTTTACATAGGATTGCTAATCCTAGGATCATGCGTCTCTTCATGCCATACAGAGCCAATTATACACTGTATCGTATCTAAGAAGAGAGGATGATTCTTCATGGAATCCGCTACTAAGCTTAAGGTTTTCCCCGTTACTCTGCAATGGCTGCTTACCGCCATATGTGCGCTGGCCGTTGCCAATCTGTATTATGATCAAGTTCTGCTGTCGGATATCGCCAACAGCTATCATGTTCCTCAAAATGCATCCGGCTTGCTGTTTACGATGATGCAAGTGGGCTACACGCTTGGCTTATTATTTATCGTTCCGCTTGGAGACCGGTTTGACAGACGCAAGCTGATTGTTGCGAGCTTGCTTTTGTCGGCTTTTTGGCTTGCCGTTATGACAATCGCGCCTTCGTATAGCCTTCTGCTCGTTGCCGCTTTGGGTCTTGGGCTCAGCACAGTTGCGGCTCAGCTGATTATTCCGTACGTTTCTTCCAATATGGATTCGGAGAAAAAGGGGGCCGTCACAGGCAGGCTGCTGACGGGTGTCTTTCTTGGCGTGCTCGTCGGACGTGTTGCCGGCGGGTGGATCGGACAGATGTTCGATTGGCGGACCGTTCACTGGCTTGCGGCAGGTATTTTATTGCTGTCTGCTGTTTATGTGTTTGTGAAACTGCCGGAGGATTCGGCCAAGAAGCAAGACTCTTACACCAAAATCATGCTGTCCATGATTCCCCTGCTGAGGGAGGAGCCGGTGTTAAGAGAAACGATTTTTTTCGGCGCGGCCGCTTTTGCCGCCTTTAATGTCTTTTGGGTTCCCCTTTCCTTCATCCTCAGTGGTGCTCCTTATCATTTCGGGAACGGGGTCGCCGGATCATTCGGGATCATCGGGATCGCCGGCGCCTTGGCGGCGGGCTTCGCTGGACGGCTGTCGGACGGCATTCATGCTCGCGGATGGAATGTGGCTGCGCTGCTGACGATGCTGTTCTCCTTTGTATTATTAGGCATGGGTTGGTATCATTTGTCTGTTCTCATCGCCGTTACTTTTGTGCTTGATGTAGGCTCCCGTATGAACATGACTTTGAACCAAGGACGCATAAGCCGCCTGAATCCTGGGCATCACAGCCGTTTGAATTCGCTCTATATGGTCGGATATTATCTTGGAGGCTCCTTCGGCTCATGGGTGGGGACCGCGGCCTATCATTACGGGCAAGTGAGCGGAATGATTGTTGTCGGATGCTTGCTTCTGACCTTGCCGGTTGTTTTTTTCCTCGCTAGTCTAAGAAATCATCGGCGTCTCCCGGTAAATGCCAATGATGTTTTCCGGAAAATATAAGGCCGGTCCCAATTTCCTCTTTTTGCGAAACGGCCTTTTCATAGGGTAAAGCGCCATAGTACAATGATTCCTGACAGCCCGCTTACGGGCAATGACTCATATAGAAAGACAAGGGGAATCAGGGTATGGAAACGGTACAGGCTTTGCTGTTTGATCTTGACAATACGCTCATGGACAGAGACTACACCTTTCGAAGCTTCAGCACGCAGTTTGTCTCCCATTTTCTGGGCCATTTGGACCCGGACCGGCAACTGGAAATTGTGGAAGATATCATTATCAGGGACGCTGACGGGTATCGGGATAAGGATGGTTTCTTTAGAGAGCTGAGCGAGGTTCTGCCTTGGCGGGAATCCGTATCTGCTGAAGATATCCGCGCTTTCTACGACTTGAATTATTCCAGTCACGGCGCGCTGATGAAGCATGCGGTGGAATCGCTCGGCTATCTTCGGGAGCGGGGTTATGCGATGGGTCTGTTAACGAACGGAAAAAGCGATATCCAGAACGCAAAAATCGATTTGCTCGGGCTGCGTGGCCATTTCAAGAGCATTGTCATTTCCGGCGAAGCCGGGATAAGCAAGCCGGACCCCGCCATCTACCGCCTGGCTCTGGACAAGCTGGGATACGGCTCGGAAGAGACCGTGTTCATCGGGGATCATCCCGTGAACGATATTTGGGGAGCGGGACGCGCCGGTATGAGGGGCATTTGGCTGCGCCGCAACCATTCGTGGGACGACAAGCTGGATGTGCAGCCCTGGAAGACGATCGATGAGCTTCACGAACTGCCGAGCATTTTATAATTGGGCGGATTTAAGGGTTGACAGCGGGCTGTCCTCCCGTTTATGATGGCACCATATATTACCGGAAGGAGAGGATGTATTATGACAGTTTATACGGCTTGGGTCTTGTCGGTTGTTACTGCTCAGGATACGTGTCTTCCGGGAACAGGCTGCGATCGTGGTATAGACGACGCAGCATAAGCGCGCATGTTTCGTATGCCTTTAGCGCCGCCGGGGACCGTATCGGTTCCGGCGGCTTTTTGCTTATGCGGGTAGACTCCAAACGTCTGCCCGCATATGCGCGTGCGCAGCGGCCAGGCGTCCAGAGGACACCGCCGCAGCACGCCAGGTTAGGCAGGCTAAGCAGTCTCTTTAGTTAAGAGACCTTGCCTGTCCCCGCCCGCCGGAACGTAATGGTTCCGGCGGGCTTTTTTGCGTCCAGAACGCATTAAGTCCAAGGCATGCAGTGCGGTTCCCGCAGAGAAAATGAAGGATTTTGCAAAAAGAAAAATAATTTAATGGAGGTATCGCATGACGATACGGCAATACGGATGGAATGAATATTGGATCAATCAATGGAACGGCATGGCAGGGCAAGCAGCGGACAGAGAGTCTCTTACTCCCGGGCGGGTTGTCGGGGACTTCGGAAGCAAGTACCGGATATTGACGGAAGATGGAGAACAGTGGGGAGAACTGTCGGGCAGGCTGCGGCACTCGCTCGAAGCTTCCAGCGGCGAATATCCAGCTATCGGGGACTGGACCGTGGTCAAAAAAGCGGAGGGAGGACATGTTATGATCCATGGCGTGCTTCCCCGCCGCAGCGTGATATCCAGAAAGGCGGCCGGAACGCAGCCGAAAGAGCAAATCGTAGCCGCCAATGTGGATACCCTGTTTCTGGTCAGCGCGCTGAATGATGATTATAATCTCCGGCGAATGGAAAGGTATCTCATTATGGCCTGGAACAGCGGCGCATCACCAGTTATTCTGCTGACCAAGGCGGATTTGTGCGATGATCCGGGGGCCAAAATTGCGGAGATGGAAATGGCGGCCCCGGGAGTTCCCGTACATGCGGTCAGCGCACATACCGACTGCGGACGCGAAGCTTTACTGCCCTATATCGGTGAAGGACGGACGGTCGCCCTGACCGGGTCCTCGGGCTGCGGCAAATCGACAATGGTCAACTGGCTCTGCGGGGCCGATCTTCAGCTTACCCAGGAAGTGAGGGAGGATGACAGCAGAGGCCGGCATACGACGACACGCCGCGAATTGTTTCTGCTGCCAGCCGGTGGGGTAATCGTCGACACCCCCGGGATGCGGGAGCTTCAGTTGTGGGAAGACGAAGGCGGGCTGGATCTCGCATTCGCCGATATTGCGCAGCTCGCGGCGCGCTGCCGGTATGCGGACTGCCGGCATGAGCGGGAGGAGGGCTGCGCCGTCCTGGAGGCTGTGGACAGCGGCGAGCTTGAGGAGAAACGGCTGCAAAGCTACCATAAGACTCAGCGGGAGCTTGTGTATCAAACCGCCAAGGAGGCCAAATCCAAACGGAAAGGCGGAGCGGGCTCCGGACAGAAGGCGGCGTCCTCACGCTCCCGGAAATATGGCTGGCGGCGGGATCTGGAGGATTAAGGTAAAGCTATTTGGGGCTGCACGGAGATAAACGGCCGGATAAAAAAATATGTCGTATGATGTTCAAATTTTTTTGCGAAACCTATTTTAATGTCCGAGGTTTGTCTCCCTCTACATATTTGAATGAGGGCATTGTTTTGCCGGACGTTCATCAATATTTAGAGTACATGCGATTTGATAAGATATTTCGTGCTTAAAAGGGAGCTTCAACAGTGATTCGGGACGCCAAACGGCCCGTTTGAAAAGTAAATAGCCGGGTTATATAGGGGATACAAGGCGAGTAGGAGATGTTTTCCCGTACTCTCTGCAGACTATAAAAGGAGAGATTGACATGTCCATTGACCGTTTTATCATCAAAAAATTGGACAACTGTCACGAGCAGACGAGAATCAATTTGGTGAAACTGTTTCAGCTTCGGATTCAAAAGGCGGAAAAGGCGGAGAATAACGGCAAGAAGACCGGATGATTTCAGCTAAAAAAGCCCAAAATAAAAAGCATCTTCCTCGCGGGAGATGCTCTTTTGCTAGTTCGGAGGATTGTCCGCCGCCAGCATTAATAGAGGGACAGTGCCAGAGTATCGTTCTCGCTGTAACTGTGCAAAATGGCCTCAGAGCCTTTAATTTCAATACTAATCAAAGAGTTTAAACATTTCTTGAGGGCATTTTTGCCTTTATTGATTTTGAGTTCCAGCGTGCTTGTCAGGATTCTGAGCACTTTTTGAGTCGGCTGCTTATTTTCCGTAGTAAAATATACGGGTACGGGCTTGTTTTGGAATGTAATCATCATTTTCATTAGAAATCACCTCGTTACAGTTATTTCATAATATGAATATTACCCTTCGTTTCTTAATTTTACCTTAAAATTAGCTTATGATAACATAAAGATTGCTAGATATTCACCCGGAAATGAGAGGTTTAACCCCCAAATCCGGCAACCGGAAGGAAACGATTACAGTGAACGTTGATGAGTCGAAGCAAATATCCCGCTTCCTGATGCCGGAAGACTTGGAGCAGCATCTGGAGCAAGAGCTGATTGAGCTGCCGGAAGATACGGATCGGATCTGCCGCCTGCACTATACAAGCGGGGACATTGAGAATGATCTGTTCATATATGTACATATGGATAAAATAATCGCTGTATGCCAGGAGACATCGAAGTCCTTCTGCTATGATTTGAAGGATTGCGAATGCCAGAAGGGGATGTGCGCCTTTCTGCTAGGCGGCATTTCACTCCCCGAACAAATAAGCGGAGAGAGTCCGGCGCTTCTGATGTCGAGATATGAATATGATGAAATCAGGAGAACATCGGACTCCTGCTCCCTGCAAGAATTGCGCCGGTATGTTGAACTTGCTACGGGTGACTACCGGCAGTCCGCCAGATTCGCCAAAAGCGTAAAATGCCGGCAAACATCAGGAGAGCTGAGGATCTGCTCTAGAAGCGGCCGAGGCTGGTCCTTTCAGTACGCATCCTTTTTCGCCGACCATTCCTGCGGATGGCTGCTTCGCATGAGCTGCGGAGATGAGGATTGGCTGTCGGCGACGCCTGTCGGCAAGAAGCAATTCTGCGATGCCTTTCTGGAGTGGCTGCTGCACTTGAATCCGTTTACTTCCTCGTAGAGTGACCAACCTCTGCATCATCACCGGCAGTTTTGGTCTCCGTCTCCGTCCTAACCACGCTCTCCTCGGAACGAGCTTCTTTTCAGTTCGTCAAACCCCACTTTTCCTCATAAAAAAAGGTTCGCCATGGTATCCCGGCAGGGAATGCCATGGATTTCCACTTCCTGCTGATCTATGCCCACAATCGCGTTATTACCCGAATCTTATCCTTTTGCGGCGACATCTTTAACCAAACCATAGGCATCCGCATATATTTAAATAATCCCGCTGGGCGGGGCATTTGCTTCGAAGCGGTTCAGGTAAAGAAGGGTAGACCCTTTGGGAGAAAGGAGAGATTCATAAGTTATGGGCAGAACAACAAGACTGGCGGCGCTGCTGCTGGTGATCGGCCTTTCCGTCTCGCTGCTTGCCGGCTGCGGCGGCAAATCGGAGACTGTTAAGGTAAGGGTGGGCGAAGTTACCCGCTCCGTCTTTTACGCTCCGGAATATGTGGCGCTGTCGCAGGGATTTTTCAAAAAGGAGGGGCTGGATGTTGAGCTTCAGACCATTCCGGGCGGAGACAAGACGATGACGGCGCTGCTATCTGGAGCGATCGACGTTGCGCTGGTCGGGTCGGAAACGTCGATCTACGTATATCAGCAGGGATCGGATGATCCAGTGATCAATTTCGCCCAGCTGACACAAAGAGACGGCACCTTCCTGTTCGCTCGTAAAGACCATCCGAATTTCAATTGGAGCGAACTCAAAGGATCGACATTTCTCGGCCAAAGGAAGGGCGGCATGCCGCAGATGGCCGGAGCGTTCACGCTTAAGAAGAAGGGGATTGATACGGCTGCCGATCTTAAGCTGATCCAAAATATCGACTTTGCAAATATCGCCAGCGCGTTTGCTTCGGGAACCGGGGACTACGTGCAGCTGTTCGAGCCGCAGGCTTCGATCTTTGAACGCGAAGGACGGGGTAAGGTTATCGCTTCATTCGGGGTTGAGAGCGGTTATCTGCCGTACACGGTATTTATGTCCAAGAACAGCTATATCGGGAAAAACAGCGACACGGTGCAAAAATTCACCAATGCGCTGCAAAAAGCCCAGCTGTGGGTGAAAAAGCACAGTCCCGGGGAAATCGCTGACGTGGTATCGCCTTACTTCGAGAATACGGACCGCGACATCGTTGTTTCGGCCATTAAACGATATAAGGATCAGGATACTTACGCACAGAATCCGGTTATCGATGACAAGGAATGGAATAATCTGCTTGATGTGATGGAAAATGCGGGAGAACTGAAAGAGCGGGTGCCGGCAGGGAAGATTGTGAATAACACATTCGCCGAGAAAGCACAGTCTACTGCGGAGAACGGCGATTAAACCCGCGCACTAACATCCGGGATGCCAAGCGTAAAGGAGGGATTATGCATGCCGCCGGTTGTGGAATTAAAGTCGGTCACGCACGCCTACCTGGGCGACAGGGAAGCTTCCCTTGCGGTTGAGGATCTGAATCTTGAGATTGAACAAGGCGAGTTCGTCAGCCTGGTCGGACCGAGCGGCTGCGGGAAAACGACGCTGCTGTCGATAATAGCCGGACTGCTGCAACCCTCGCGTGGCGAAGTGTTTGTGAACGGACGCGCCGTGAGCGGTCCTGCTCCGGAAGTCGGCTATATGCTTCAGCAGGACTATCTGTTCCCATGGCGCAGCATCCTGGACAATGCGCTTCTCGGCCTGGAGCTGACCGGACGTCTGGACGAAGCGGGACGGCGGAAGACGGCCGATCTCCTCGCGGATATGGGACTGAAAGGGACGGAGCAGTCCTATCCGAACCAGCTCTCAGGCGGAATGCGCCAGCGGGTCGCGCTCGTGCGGACGTTGGCGACCGATCCGGGCCTGCTCTTGCTTGATGAGCCGTTCTCGGCTCTGGATTATCAGATCAAACTCCAATTGGAAGATTTGGTGTCGGAGACGCTGCGGCAGCGCAAAAAGACGGCGGTCCTCGTTACCCATGACTTGTCGGAGGCGATTGCGGTCAGCACCCGGGTCATTCTCTTGGAGCGGAATCCGGGCAGAATCCGCCGGGTGTTCGATATTCCGGTGCAAATCGCGGATACACCGCCCTTATATGCAAGGGATCAGCCTGGATTTGCCGAGCTGTTCCATGCGCTGTGGAAGGAAATGGAGCTTGCGGGCACAGCTGCTGACGTGGCAGGGAAGACAGAAGGCTAGAAATAAAGGGAGGGAAAGCTTGTGAAGGCGACGGGAGCGGAACATACAGGAATCGCGGCTTCCCGTTCGGAATGGCTGCGCAGCCGCCATGATGAGTTCAAGCGGGCGAAACGGCTTCGGAAGAGAGCGGTGCTCGGTGTCCAGGGTATACTTCTCGCGCTGTTTTTCGCGCTGTGGGAGGCAGCAGCCAGATTGGGCTGGATCGACCGACTGCTGTTCAGCTATCCGTCTAAAGTGTTTCAGCAGATCTATGCTAATATGGTTGACGGCAGTTTGTGGCATCACTTGGGGGTTACTGTAGGGGAGACCGCCGCCGGATTCGTGCTTGGCACGCTTCTTGGCACGCTGCTGGCCGTTGCGATCTGGTGGTCCCCGTTTTTGTCCGCGGTGCTTGATCCTTATATGGTTGTGTTCAACAGCATGCCGAAGGTGGCGCTCGGCCCGATCTTTATTGTCATGTTCGGCGCCGGGTTCACCGCTATCGTGGTGACTACGCTGTCCATTACGATTATTGTCACGACGCTGGTCGTTTACAACAGCTTTTGCGGGGTAGACCCCAATCTGGTCAAGGTGGCAAGATCGCTGGGCGCGAACCGGACGCAAGTTTTTTTCAAGGTCATCCTACCGTCTTCGTTTCCGGCCATCGTCTCCACGCTGAAGGTGAATGTCGGCATGTCGTGGGTGGGCGTCATCGTCGGCGAGTTTCTTGTCGCGAAATCGGGGCTCGGTTATCTCATTATATACGGGTTTCAGGTCTTCAATTTCACGCTCGTAATGTCCAGCCTGATTATTATCGCCTTTGTCGCCACCGCCATGTATCAACTGGTCGTATACATTGAGAAGGTGCTTCTGTCCCGGCGGTGAGGCGCCCTGATAGTATTGTGTGTTTTCAGAAAATCAAGTACCATGAAATTTATCAGCAAACTTTAAGCGTTCGAATCAGGTGCGGCGAAAGCGGTGGGGTCATACCTGAGAATCGAAGCAAGTTTTGCTTCAAATATAAGACAGTATAAGCTTCAGAACTTATCCTGGGCCTTATATTTTGACGAGAAACGGATGCCATCCTCTTCCAGAGGACGGCGTAGCCGTTTCTTCTTAGCATAACTATTAAAGCGGGGTAATTTCATGGGGTTTCGCGTTGTTAAGACGGCGGCGGCGACGCTGCTGTCTGTTTTATTGGCCGCGGCGGCGGGTATTCCGAATGCGCAGGGCGCCGGACTGCTGGCCATTCTGGGTGTGGAGGTTACCCGGAAAAGAAGCGTAAAGACGATCACGGCACGCTTTTTCGCCTCACTGGTCGGTCTCTTGGTAGGTTGGGTACTGTTCATGATTTTCGACTTCCATTACTGGGTGCTTGGGCTCTTCGTTCTGTTCAGCTTCCCGCTGATCGTCCGCGCAGGCTTTAGAGAAGGAATCGTTACTAGTTCGGTTATCGTCTTCCGCGTGTTCGGACAAGCCGAGCTAAACCTGGATGTACTGATCCAGCAGGTGGAATTGCTTGCGATCGGGCTCGGGTCCGCCGGATTGGTCAATCTGATTTACATGCCAAAAAGCAGTGAAATGATGTACGGGATACGCCGGGAGGTGGACGGGCTCTTCTCCATTATTTTCAAGCAAATTTCAAGTACGCTTCATGATCCGCTGTATGTATGGGACGGCAAGGAGCTGATCCAGGCGGGCAGCGCGGTTCAGCGCGGCCTGACGGCTGCGGCAAGGGAAATGGAGAACAGCGTCATTCATCCGGACGAAGCGTGGAACGTTTATTTTTACATGCGCAAGGAGCAGCTGGAATCGATTCAGAATATGATTCAGCTTCTGTCCCATGTCTATCATCATTTGCCCCATGGTGAAATGGTAGCCGAACTGTTCGAGCAATTGAGCAGCGATGTGCTGAATGAAGAGTACACGGGAAGAACGGAGAAGCTCCTGAACTCGCTGGAGCAGCAGTTCCGGGAAATGAAGCTGCCTTCGACGCGCGTGGAATTTGAGGTCCGCTCAGCCATTCTCCAGCTCTGCCGGGAGCTTACGCTGTATCTTAAGATTGCCAAGCAGTACAAAGCGCCAATCGTCGCCGGACAGCAGATGCCTCATCGGGATTCGGTAGCGGGAAGACGGTAGGGGACGCTTTCACTATCCTTTATTTTCTATTTTCTGAAAAAACGAAAGAGACGGCTTTGCTTTCCCATATGGGAGGCAGTCGTCTCTTTTTTGGTCTAAAACATGAGAAAAACGCCGAAAACGGGAGTATGCGCTCATTTATCAAAATCGTCAACTTATCCAAAAATAGTTGTCACCCTGGGCCTTTGCCCTGCATACACTTGATAGTGAATGATTGTATGGAGGAGGTTCAAAGATGTCATTAGGCCATAAACGCCAAACAAGGGAGATCATTACGAAAGCAATTTGCGGCAAGGGTCGTAAGTTCTCCACCGTAACCCATACCGTGACTCCGCCACATCATCCGACTAGTATTTTGGGGGCTTGGATCATCAACCACCAATACGAAGCGGTTGCCGCCGGAAACGGAATTGAGGTAATCGGTACTTACGATATCAACATCTGGTACTCGTACGACAAGAACAAGCAAACCGAGGTGGCGAAAGAAACGGTTTCCTATGTGGAGCCGATTTCGCTCTCGTACCTCGACCCGAAGCACCGGGCTTCCACCATAGAGGTTTCTGCGGAGGCAACGCAGGAGCCGAACTGTGTGGAAGCGGGGGTAACTTCGGGCGGGGGCAGCGTAACAATCCGGGTCGAACGCGAGTTCGAGGCGGAGCTGGTGGCTGAAACCAAGCTCCGCGTATATGTCAGCGACCAGGATAGCGACCCCGAAGACAAGGATTACGACTTTGAAGCTGAGGGCTTCGATTACGAGGACCTCGATCCCGACGCGCTGGATGATGAACTGTAAGGACGGTGCGCCGCCGCCAGGGTAGAGGGTGGCTTCACCGGACCGTGAGACCGGTGGGCCGAAACCAAAATCGGATATAGTCCATTATATGTACCGGGGGCGGCGGCGTAGAGGGCGGATGCCCTCCTTTTTTTGCTTTTTTTTAGGCAGGTGGGGGAGGCGCCTTCCGTATGGACTGCCGCAGCCCGGCCGTAAAATGGATGGATATGAACCTTGCGCTTCGGGAGGGTTGAATATGAACGATGGGTCCGATGTATATCATGCTTTGACGCCCGAAGGCAGAGAGCGGCGGCTTCGGCGCAGCGGAATTGCGGCTTCCCTTGTCTTCGGAGGGGGAACCCTGTCCACGGCTGCCGGCAACCGGCCCACAGAGACAGGAATACTGGGCCGAGGCGTGTCCGGGACGGCGGCTTCGGCGAAGGAGCATTACCGCCAGCGCTACCTGGTCAAGGTCTACAATCTGACTCCGCTGGAAATCACGCCCTTGGGCGCGGGGCGGGGAATGAAGTCCGCGGCGGCGGCGCTCACGGCCCGGCCACGCCCGCGCTCCTCTTCGGACCGCGTGAGTGCAGAAGGCCCTGCTGAATACGCCCGGCTTCCCTTTCTTGAGCGGGGAAGTCTGCCGAAGCGGCTGGGCAGACTTGCGGCCAAAGCGCTGTACTGTCTGGGGCTTGACAGCGGAGAGGTGCTGCTTGCTGCCCAGGGAGAGCGGCGGTATACGGTGGAGGGAATCATGCCGCTGGAATCTACATCCAGCGGTGTGATTCCGGAGCCTTACCGCTCGGCGGAGGCTGCGCTGCAGCGAGCACTAAAGAGGGAACGGCCCGGGCGGCCGGACCTCGTCATGGGCATGGACCCGGAGTTCCTCCTGCTCCGGGATTCCACCGGCCGCGTCGTGCCTGCGTCGCGGTACCTGCCCGCGGACGGCGTCGCCGGCTGCGACGCCGGACCACCGGGAACGCGCGGCGCGTTCCCGGTGGCGGAGCTGCGCCCCCGGCCGCGCGGGGAACCGCGCGCGCTGCTGGCGCAGCTGAGGTCCGCCGCCATGGAGGCGGACCGGCTCATTGCCGACCGCAGCATAAGCTGGCGGGCGGGCGGCATGCCGCTGAGGGGCTGGGCCCTCGGCGGGCATTTGCACTTCAGCGGCGTCACGCTGACGGCGCCGCTGCTGCGCGCGCTCGACAACTACCTCGCGCTGCCCATCGCGCTGCTGGAGGACGCCCGGGCCGGAGGCCGGCGCCCCCGTTACGGCGTGCTCGGCGATTTCCGGCTCCAGCCGCATGGCGGCTTCGAGTACCGGACCCTGCCGAGCTTCCTCGTGTCCCCGGTCGTCGCCCGGGGCGCGGTCACGCTGGCTCACCTTATCGTGAGCCATTACGAGGATCTGCCGCTGCGCCCGCTTGACCGCGAGGACCTTCACGCCGCGTATTACAGCGGCGACAAGCCGCCGCTGCGCGCCGCGTTCGCGCCGCTGAAGGCGCAGCTCCGGGCGCTGGCCGGCTACGCTGCGGCGGCGGATGCCATCGAGCCGCTGCTGCGCCATATCGACGCGGGCCGGAGCTGGGACGAAACCCGTAATGTCCGCCGGTTATGGTGCGGAGAACAAGCGCCCTGAACCGGCGCTTTTTTCTATGCCGTCCAGCGGCTGTGAATCCGGATGAGCGGTGTGCATCAGGCTCTATGCGAACTCTTTCGATTATGTTAAGATACTTTGCGCGCCGAATTTCACTGTGGTGGCAGGGTTTCGTCCATATGATGCAGCGCGGCGTGAATGGTCAAGGGATCAATATTTTCTCGTCTGAGTCTATTTCTTTCCTTAGTAAAGCAGCAAGAACCTAGTACCGTTACGCCCCGTTCAAACTGTCTATCCGCTTAAGCTTAGCGGGACGGTTTCTGGTATAATAGAGGATAAGCATGATAAGGCCTGGAGGTTTACGATGGCAAAATATACACCGATGATCGAGCAATATTTGAAAGTGAAGGAAGGGGCGAAGGATGCCTTCCTTTTTTTCCGGCTTGGCGATTTTTATGAAATGTTTTTTGATGATGCCCTGCTGGCTTCCAAGGAACTGGAAATTACACTGACCGGCCGGGAAGGCGGGGGCAATGAGCGCATTCCGATGTGCGGGGTCCCTTACCATTCCGCCGAGGGCTACATACAGCGTCTTATCGAAAAAGGATATAAAGTCGCGATTTGCGAGCAGCTTGATGATCCCGCAACAACCAAGGGAATGGTCCGCCGGGATATTGTGCGGGTAGTGACCCCGGGTACGGTTATGGAAGGCAAAGTGCTCGCCGACAAAAGTAATAACTATTTGGTCTGCGTCACCGAACTTGCCGGAATGACGGCGCTGGCCGCCTGCGATCTGACGACAGGAGAGCTGTATGTAACCTCTTCGCCTACGGGGGCGGACACGCTGCGCGGTGAAATCGGCCTATATGAGCCGGCGGAAATTATCGGGGACGGGACGCTGCTTGAAAGTGTCCGGGCGGGAACGCTTCCGGGAGACAAGCCGGTCGTCTATACACCCTGGGAGAAGAAGAACGAAGTGCTGGCGCGTAGCCAGTTCGGTGAGGCGGCCTGGGCGCGGCTGGAGCGTGAGCGGGCCGAGTGCCTAGCGCTGCTGATCTCTTACCTCAGCGAAACGCAGCGGCGATCCCTGGGACAGCTTAGTCAGATCTCCTCCTATGAGCCAGGGAATTATATGATTCTGGATCCCTTCACGCGGCGTAATCTGGAGCTGACCGAGACCGTGCGTGAACGCTCCAAGAAAGGCTCTCTGCTCTGGCTGCTCGACCGCACGGAGACATCCATGGGCGCCCGGCTGCTGCGGCGGCGGATCGACAAGCCGCTGCTGCACCGCTCCAAGGTCGAGCGGCGTCTGGAGGCGGTAGACTATTTGTATAACCAGTACATCGTCCGCGAGGATTTGCGCCTGGCCCTGAAAGGAATTTATGATCTGGAACGTCTCACTGGACGCGTTGCGTACGGCAGCGCAAACGGCCGTGATCTGAACGCCTTGAAGCTGTCGCTGGCGCAGATCCCGGCGCTTAAGGAGCAGTGTCTGGCTTCGGGCTCGTCCACGCTGCGAGAAATCGGCGAGAGGATTGACGAATGTGCCGATCTTCACGAGGACATTGAACGGGCTATTGTCGACGATCCGCCGGTATCCGTGCGCGACGGCGGGCTGATTCGGCCCGGCTACCACGCCCGGCTGGACGAGCTTAGAGAGGCAAGCAGCAGCGGCAAACGCTGGATTGCCGAGCTTGAGGCAAAGGAGCGCTTGGCTACGGGAATCAAGTCACTGAAGATCGGATACAACAAGGTCTTTGGCTACTATATCGAAATTACCCGTTCCAATCTGGCATCCCTGCCGGAGGGGCGGTATGAGCGCAAGCAGACGCTCGCCAATGCGGAGCGTTATGTGACTCCCGAATTGAAAGAGAAGGAAGCCCTGATTCTGGAAGCGCAGGACAAAATGACCGATCTCGAATACAGCCTGTTCAGCGAGCTGCGCGAGCGGTTAAGCTCACAGATTCCAAGACTGCAAAGTTTGGCGGAGAAAGTGGCCGAAATCGACGTGTACCAGAGTCTCGCGGCGGTCAGCGCGGAGCAGCGTTTCGTGAAGCCGACGCTGACCGAAGGCTATGACTTGAAGGTTGAAGGCGGCCGCCATCCAGTCGTTGAAGCGGTGCTGAAGGATGCTTCCTTTATCGCCAACGGCAGCAGTCTCACACAGGACGACGGCAGAATTTTATTGATAACGGGTCCGAATATGGCGGGAAAAAGCACCTATATGCGCCAGGTGGCCCTGATCTGCATAATGGCGCAGGTGGGATGCTTCGTTCCGGCAGATAAGGCGGAAATCCCGGTCATCGACCGGATTTTTACACGAATTGGAGCGGCGGACGACCTGATCGGCGGCCAAAGCACCTTTATGGTCGAGATGGCCGACATCCAGCTCATGACCGACAAAGCGACGCCGCGCAGCCTGATTATTATTGATGAACTGGGCCGGGGGACCTCGACAAGCGAGGGAATGGCCATAGCCCAGGCGGTTATCGAATATGTGCATCACCATATCGGCTGCAAGGCGCTTGTATCGACGCATTTTCATGAGCTGGCTCATCTGGAGGACAGCCTGAACGGCCTCCGAAATTATTCTATGGCGGTGCAGGAGAGCGGTGATAAGGTGAACTTCCTGCGCAAGCTGATCCCCGGCGCAGCGGACAGCAGCTATGGCATCTACTGTGCGCGTCTTGCAGGGCTTCCCGGCAGCATCATCGACCGCGCTTACGGACTGCTGCAGCATATCGAGCATTCTTCTTCAGCTAATGCTCCTGCAGAACCTGTTTCCCGGCCCGAGGCTCGCGGCGGCGGCGAACCGGCATCCGCAGGTTCCAAGGCCGTAGACATTAGAGAAACCGCCGGTGTAGCTGAAGCTGCCCGTGAGACCGTTCTTGGGACGGCTGCCGAATCAGAGGTTTACTCGGCAGCCCGTCCCGGTATGAACGTCTCCTCCCATCCGGAAGGCAACCTCAGCGTTTCCGAGGCCGCCCGCCGGGAGACAGCAGTGCATTTAGCCGACCGCGTGGAAGAAGAAAGCGGCGTAGTACAGCTCTCCATCTTCGGTGATGAAGAGCCGAGGCGCGGCCGCAAGGCGGCAGCAAGTCATCAAGGCCATTCAATGGCCGACGATATTATGGCTGCGGTCAGCGGAGCGGATCTGATGAACATGACGCCGCTGCAGGCGATGCAATTGCTGAATGACTTGAAGATGAAGATCAAAATGAAATAGAGCTTAACCGAATCGGAGGTGAACGTAAATGGCCAAAATCCATGTGCTGGATGAGCATATCGCTAACCAGATTGCCGCAGGGGAGGTCGTAGAGCGGCCGGCTTCGGTGGTGAAAGAGCTAGTTGAGAACGCTATTGACGCGGGCAGTACCCGGATCGAAGTGGCTGTAGAGGAAGGCGGGCTGCAGAGCATCCGGGTCAAGGATAACGGATCGGGCATTGAAGCGGAGGATTGCGAGACCGCCTTTTACCGCCATGCGACGAGCAAAATTGCGAACGGGCGAGATTTGTTTCAGATTACCAGTCTTGGCTTCCGGGGGGAGGCACTGCCCAGTATCGCCGCCGTGGCTAAAGTTTCCTTGCTGACCGCGAGCTCTGACGACGGCAAAGGAAGGCTGCTTGAAATTGAGGGCGGCAAATTAACGGTGAATGAAGATGCTGCCCACAGCCGGGGAACGGAGATGAACGTTAGGGAGTTATTTTACAATACCCCGGCGAGATTGAAATACATGAAGAGCATCCAGACCGAACTGGGCCATATCTCCGATGCCATGTACAGGACGGCACTCGCCCATCCAGGTATTTCATTTACACTGCATCATAACGGCAACCAACTGCTGCATACGCTGGGCAACGGCGATCTTCTTCAGGTCATTGCCGCCGTCTACGGCACTTTGGCCGCGAAAGCCATGCTGCCTGTGCTGGCGGAAGATCCGGACTACCGGATTTCAGGGCTTGTCAGCCGCCCGGAATGGACGCGGTCCAACCGGAACGCGGTCACGACGATTGTGGGCGGGCGTTATATTCGCAGCAATGGGCTGAACGCTGCCATTATGCGCGCTTATCACACGCTGCTGCCGATTAACCGCTATCCGCTGCTGGTGTTGAAGCTGGATATGCACCCTTCGCTAGTGGATGTCAACGTGCACCCGGCGAAATTGGAGGTCCGCTTCAGCAAGGAGACTGAGCTGTATCAGTTCGTGGAGCAGGAAATTCGCAAGGTCCTGCTCGGCGAGAACTTAATTCCGCGCCCCGGCAGAGAAACAATCGGGCCGAAGGGCAGCACATCTTTCATTCAGGAGCAATTTGCCTTTCCGAAGGCTTCGCCGAATTCCGCAGCGGCGGACGGAATGCCGAAGATAAGCCCGGACAATCTTGGTTTAACTGCAAAAGTGGGAGCGGGCGAATCTGTGGGTAACCGCGAAGGGCGGATGGTTCCTGGAAGCAGTCCGGGACAAGCGGGCGCCCGGCGCAACGAGAGTCCATATTTCAGCCCTGGAAGCGCGGCCAGTGCCCCTGATCCTGCCGCCTCACGGGCATCGGTTTCCTATGAAGCGGACGGTTCATCCTTGACACGCGGGAAAGGCCGGGATGCAGTTTATCCAGACCGCCCGGCTCCACAGTCTCAGCTGCGCGACGGAGCGGCATACGGAGGAGGATATCGCTCCGATTCCAGGGCGGCTTCCCGTCCGGCCCAGACCTTGCCGGGAACCGAAGAGCTGTGGGCTCCAGCCGGAAGCGAGACTGCAGGTCTGCCGCCATTTCCCGAGCTGACTTATATCGGCCAACATCACGGCACTTACATTATTGCCCAGAACGATGAAGGGCTGTATTTGATCGACCAGCACGCTGCTCACGAGCGTATCAATTACGAATACTATTACGAGAAATTCGGCCGCCCGGCGGAAGCCTCGCAGGAACTGCTGCTGCCGATTACGCTGGAGTTTACTCCAGCGGAGAGCAAGCTGCTTGGCGAGCGCCTGCAGTGGTTCGAGCAGGCCGGCGTCTACTTGGAGCCTTTCGGCGGCCAGACGTTTCTGGTGCGTTCGCATCCCTACTGGTTCCCGAAAGGGGATGAGAAAGAGATTATTGAAGATATGGCGGAATGGGTGCTGGGCGAAAAGAGCATCGACCTCGCCAAGCTGCGGGAAGCATCATCCATTCTATGCTCCTGCAAAGCATCGATCAAGGCGAACCAGAAGCTGACCGAACAGGAAGTGGAGAGCCTGCTGTCCCGGCTGTCGGCCTGCCGGCAGCCTTATACTTGCCCGCACGGAAGACCGATTGTCATCTCTTTTTCAGCATACGATCTGGAGAAGCTCTTCAAAAGGGTAATGTGATAAATAATGAATGTGATTAATTTTATTACGCAGATTAAGTAAACGGAGGCACCATGATCATAACTACGGGTGATCGCCCGCTAACCGAGGTTGCCGCGCGTGCCGAGAGGCTGGCGGAACGCCTCGATGTTCCCTACGTACCGCGCGGCAACCTATCCATGAAAAAAATTTTCTCGCGTTATGGAGGCGACGAGGTTCTCGTTGTGCTGCTGGAGGGAGTAAGACTGCTGCGTCCGGATCGTCCGCAGCTTCAATTTCATCCCAGCATGGGATTTGTACGCGCCAAGAGGGTATTGAAGGGTGAAGGAGACCCAATGCTGGATTCGGCGGGAATGGCTTCCGGCGACAGTGTGCTGGACTGCACGGCAGGACTGGGCTCCGACTCTCTATTGTTTGCGGTGCGCGGAGGAGAAGGGTCCTGCGTTACCGCGCTGGAGAGTTCCCTGCCGCTCTACGCCCTACTGGCGGAAGGGATGGCTAGTTACACTTCCGGAATAGAGGAAGTGGACACAGCGCTGCGCCGGATCAACGTTGTTAACAGCGACCATCAGAGCTACCTGGCGAACCTGCCGGACAGCAGCGTGGACATCGTGTATTTCGATCCGATGTTCCGCGAGCCTCTGGAGGATTCGGCGGCGATTTCTCCGCTTCGCGCATACGCCAACAGAGCTTCGCTGTCCCTGGAAAGCGTGCTCGCAGCGGTTCGGGTCGCACGCAAAGCAGTGGTGCTGAAAGAGAAAAGAGGCAGCGGCGAGTTCAGCCGGCTCGGGTTCGAGGAACAGCTTCGCCCGGGGGCCAAAACATCGTACGGGGTGATCCGAATTGACCAAAGAAGCTAAACCGAAGGTGCTGGTGCTGCTCGGCCCCACCGCGGTCGGCAAGACACGACTCAGCCTTTCGATCGCCGAGGCATACAATGCGGAAATTATATCCGGCGATTCGATGCAGGTATACCGCGGTATGGATATCGGAACGGCCAAGATCAAGCCATCCGAGATGGAAGGGATCCCACATCATCTGATCGATATCCACGATCCGCAGGAGCCTTACTCGGTCGCTGAATTTCAGAGTGAAGGCAGCAGGCTGATCCGCGAGATCTCCGCCAAAGGCAAGCTGCCGTTCATTGTAGGGGGCACGGGCCTTTATATTGAATCTCTCTGCTACGGCTTCCACTTCTCCGAGGCAGTAGCCGACGAGGCATTCCGCACGGAAATGGACCGGTTTGCGGAGGAGCATGGCGCGCTGGCGCTGCATGGGAGGCTTGCCGAGGTGGACCCGGTAAGCGCAGCCCGGCTGCATCCGAATGACCGGCGGAGAATTATCCGCGCGCTCGAGATTTTCCGGCAGACCGATACACCGCTGTCTGAGTCCCCGGCGGCCAAGAAACCGGAGTCTCCCTATGACCTTTGCCTCATCGGTTTGACAATGGACAGGCAAATACTATATAAACGTATTGAAGAGCGAATCGACGAAATGCTGGCGGAAGGGCTGGTGGAAGAGGTTAGGAGTCTGATGGACCGGGGCTGCGGCAGAAACCTCATTTCCATGCAAGGGCTCGGTTACAAGGAGATCGCTGCCTATCTTGAGGGAGAGATGACACTGGAAGAATCGGTGGTGCTTCTTAAGCGGGATACGCGCCGTTTCGCCAAAAGACAGCTGTCATGGTTTCGCCATATGAAGGATATTCAGTGGATCGACACCTCTGACGGCGGAAACTTTTCCGGGAATTTTGCGAAAATACGTGCTATAATAGCAGGAAAGTTTCTTTCAGGTCTTGAATATACTTCTGAACAATCTAATTGAACCATTGGGGGTACGGCATATGAACAAGTCCATTAACATCCAAGATACGTTCTTGAACCAACTTCGCAAAGAAAATATCCCTGCTACAGTATATTTGACCAACGGCTTTCAAATCCGGGGAATCATTAAAGCGTTCGATAATTTCACGATCGTGATCGACAGCGACGGACGCCAGCAAATGGTGTACAAGCATGCGATCTCAACATTTACTCCGCAGCGCAGCGTATCCTTGATGCAGGACAACGCTTCCGAAGAATAATTTCCGCCGCCGAGGGCTTATGCCAATACGCCAGAATGTGTTCGAAGCGAAACCTTTTTGCTTATGATTCGTTTGAATAGAGGGTGAGAGAGCAACCTGAATAAGGTTGTTCTTTTCATTCAGAGACAAATAAAACTTATGACCTTTTTTAGGGGAGTAGGAGGCAACATGTCGAACGACGAGATACTTCGGTCGAACCGTCACAGAAAAGGGGGAGCCGGACAACCGCCCAAGCCCAAAAAGAAGAAAAGGCTGACCCGCAAGCGCGTCTTGTGGACTCTGTTTTTTACAACGGCTTTAGCCATCTTTTGCGCGCTTGGCGGCTACCTGTTCATCACGATCAACGGGGAGAAGCTGCTTAATGAGAACGAGGGCAAGCTGACGGTCAACCCAACAACCAAGATTTATGACCGCAACGCGAATCTGATGGGGGAGCTGTCTTTGGAAAAGAGCGAGCCCGTCGACAGCAAGCAGATTCCAGACATTATCAAGAATGCTTTTATCGCGACGGAGGACAAACGGTTTTATGAGCATAGCGGGGTCGATCTATGGTCGATCGGACGGGCGGCCGTCAAGGACGTGGTCGCACGCAGTATGGTGGAAGGCGGCAGTACGATTACGCAGCAGCTGGCCAAGAACATCTTTTTGACACGCGACAAAACGTTCTTCCGGAAAGCAACGGAAATGTCCATCGCCATGGCGCTTGAGCGTCAGAGAACAAAAGATGAGATCATTACGCTTTATCTTAACCGGATCAACTTTGGCGGCACCGTGTACGGCATCAAGGCCGCGTCGGAGCATTATTTCGGAGTGAATGACCTGAGCCGGCTGAAGCTGTGGCAGATTGCAACGCTGGCGGCGATGCCCAAGGGTCCTTCCCGCTACAACCCTCTCCGTAACCCCGAGCTTTCCAAGGAGCGCAGAGCGGTAGTGCTTCAGTTGATGTACGAACAGGGGTATATTACCCAGGAGGAAATGAACCAGGCGAAGGATATCAACTACAACTATAAGCCGCCTACGAAGAAGCAGCGCTATCAGGCTTTTATCGATTATGCGATCGACGAGGCCGAAGACAAATTCGGTCTTACCGAAGACGATCTCAACATTGGCGGCTACAAAATCTATACGACCATGGACAAAGATGCGCAGCAGACGGTCGAGAGCGCTTTTGCCGACAGCGACAATTTCGAAAAAAGCGTCGACGACGAGCCGGTCCAGGCTTCAATGGTCATTATCAACCAGGAGAACGGCAGTATTGTCGCTCTTCTCGGGGGACGTAATTACGAGAAAAAGGGGTACAGTCGCATTACGAACAGCCGACGGTCTCCGGGTTCGTCGATTAAGCCGATCGTATCTTATGCCCCGGCAATCGAATCGGGCCAATTCTCGATGAGCTCGCAGATTAGCAATGAAAAGCAGTGCTTCGGCGATTACTGTCCGACCAATCTGCACGGTTATTCGTCTACCATCAGTATGAGCGAGGCGCTGACGAAATCGGAAAATATCCCGGCCGTATGGCTGCTTAACGAGATCGGGGTGGGTACAGGCTTCAATTTTGCCAAAAAAATGGGTATCGGGCTGCAGGATGACGACAGGAACTTGTCGCTCGCACTAGGCGGCATGGCCAAAGGGACGAATACGCTTGAGATGGCCCAGGCCTATACCGCGTTCGCCAACGGCGGTGAATTGAGGCAGGCCTATGCGATCAAATCGATCACGGACAGCACGGGAGAAACGGTCTATAAGGCGAATACGAACGCCGAGCGCGTCATGAAGGAAAGCACCGCTTATCAGATGACTGAGATGATGCAGGAGGTCGTGCAGAGCGGGACCGGTAGAAAAGCGAGAATCGACCGTCCGGTCGCGGGTAAAACCGGAACGACCCAGAGCGGTTACAGAGGCGTCGATTCCAACCGCGACGTCTGGTTCGTCGGCTACACGCCGGAGCTTACGGCAGCGGTCTGGATGGGATATGACAATCCCGACCGTCAGCATCTGCTCAAGAACAGCAGTCCGCTGGCCGCCGCATTCTGGGGTAAGGTAATGGAGGAAGTTGTAAAGAATTATCCGGAGAAATCGTTCCCGAAACCGGATAATATCGATATTCCGAAACCTTCTGAAGAGCCGGTGGATCAAAATGGGCCGGCCAGCGGGCTGACCGCCCAGTATGATTCCTCGACGGGAACCGTCAATCTTGCATGGACGCCTGTCCGGACTCCGGGCGCGGAATACCGTGTCTACCGTAAAGAGACATCGGAAGCGGATTTCAGTCCGCTGATCAATACGCTGACACCTAATGCTGCTGACCTAAGCGCCATGGCCGGTCTTACCTACGAGTATTATGTTAGGGTATATTATCCGGATCAGGGAGTAGAAAGCGATCCTTCCAATACCGTATCGGTGCTAATAGAGGGCGCTGAACCTTCGGTTGAACCGTCGCCTTCGGTCATTCCTGAGCTGCCTACGGCTACGCCTGAAGGCGGTGGCGACAACGGTGCCGGCGGCACTCCGGCCGAACCGAGCCCGGATAACGGAAATGGCGGCGGCAATAGCAACGGTAATGGCAATGGCAATGGCAACGGAAATGGCAATGGTGGTGGTAACGGCAATGACGGCGGTAACTCGGGCGCTCCGGCAGAGCCGAGCCCTTCGCCGGCACCATCTCTTGAGCCGCCCGCAAGTCCTGCGGGGGCAGCCGTTCCGGGAGATGGCAGTGATCCGGCTGCTGCCGCAGGAGACGGATCGGTGAACGAAGGAGTTCCGGCGCAATAGCAGGGGACTTTGTCTTAGTAACGCCGCTCAGGCAGTCTGGACCTTCAGTTAGTGATGGTTGGTCCGGGCTGCCTGAGCTTTTCTTTTTATACAGCCCCAAGGTTTTGAGTGCGACTCCTAAATGTGGTAAGCTGAAGACACCATAATGGAGAGGGTTATTATATGAAACGTAAATTCGGAGACCGGGCCAACTGGCGCCGGATTACGCGCCGTGGGTTTGCCTGCCGCTATGTGGAAAGCCGGGAATTCAGCGGATACATCACCCTTTACACGATTTACGGATTGAAGGAGCCGCTCTGGAAAAGCTACGGCCGGCATACATACCGCATTGCGGACAAGGGCTATTCGTGGCTGCAGTATTTTCCAAAAGACAGTCATTATATTGTTACGGCAATGTTCGATGAAAGGCAAAATATCATCCAGTGGTATATCGACACCTGCAAGGTTCAGGGAGTAACGGATCAGGGGGTGCCCTGGTTTGACGATCTCTACCTGGATGTAGTGGTGCTGTGGAACGGAGAGGTGTTCTTGCTGGATGAAGATGAGCTCGAAGAGGCGCTTGAACGGGGAGATATTTCAGACAGCGATTACAATTTGGCCTGGAATACCGCCAGAAGGATACTGCAAAGCATTGACGCGCACGCCTTTCCTTTTTTCACACTGTCTCTAAAGCATCGCTCCGAGCTGTTTCATCACGGGGAATTCAGGAGGAAATTTTAGATGCAAAGGTATGTTGGAGACTCGTCGCCGATTCGCAGCAGTGCGGCGGGCCGCCGGAAATGGCTATTCAAGCGGATTATGGTGTTTACAACTGCCGTTCTGCTAATTGCCGGTATCATCTGGAGTACTTATGTGCTGATCATCATTAATCGTGCGGAGACAACGACTCCAATGAAGAAGGCGGATGCCGGCATTATTCTCGGTATGGCGATGTGGGGCGATGAGCCCAGTCCCGGGCTTAAGGAACGCCTTGACTGCGGTTTGAAGCTGTATAAACAGGGCGTTTTTACTCATTTTATCGTAAGTGGCGGGCTTGATAAACCGGGATATCGATATACGGAGGGCCTGGGAATGCGCAATTATCTGATTGCCGGGGGCGTTCCGGACAGTGCGATTGCCGTGGAGAACAAAGCGACGTCAACCTATGAGAATCTCCTGTTCAGCCGGGAAATCATGCAGCGGGAGGGCTGGTCCACGGCTGTGGTTATCACCCATACTTTTCATGGCCGCAGAGCGCTTGAGGTTGCAGAAGCACTCGGGTATTCCAATCCTGAGCTTGGATTAACCGATTCTGAGACGATGTCGATGGCAAAATATAAGACAAGGGAAATATTGGCCTACACGAAATGGAAGATTCAGCAGACGATTGGGGCCCATTAAGGGAAAATGCCGAATCTGCTAATAACGCCTGGACCTTGGGAATAGACTTGAGTAGAACACTCAGCCCTAAGTAATGAGGTGAACCCATGAACATACGCAGCGCAGCTTCAAGCGGGCGGGATGAAGGCAGACCATCGCGGCAAATCAACATTGTATTGCGTAATCACGAAACACCGGCTGTGAGCGGAACATCGGCGATCAGCGAATCGGCATCTCCCAAGAACAATGCCCAAATCGGTCTTTTCCAGGAGATCGGGGGAGAATTGGACGCGCTGGTAGGTCTGGACAATATTAAGGAACTTGTATTCGAGATATACGCACTGCTTCAGGTTGCCCAAATGCGCAGTGAAGCGGGTCTGGCAAGCGGCGGCCAGGCTTACCACATGGTGTTTAAAGGAAATCCGGGCACCGGCAAGACGACAGTGGCGCGTATTGTTGCCAAACTGTTTCAGCGGATGGGCGTGTTGACCAAAGGACATCTTATCGAGGTGGAGCGGGCCGATCTTGTAGGCGAATATATCGGGCATACCGCGCAGAAGACCCGGGATCTCGTCAAAAAAGCGCTTGGCGGCATTCTGTTCATCGATGAGGCGTACAGCCTGGCTCGCGGCGGCGACAAGGATTTCGGCAAGGAAGCGATCGATACGCTTGTCAAATCGATGGAAGACCACCGCAGTCAGTTCGTGCTTATTCTGGCTGGATATTCCAGCGAGATCGATTATTTTCTGATGAGCAATCCGGGTCTTCCATCCCGCTTTCCGATCCAGGTCGAGTTCCCGGATTATACCATCGACCAGCTTCTGCAAATCGCCGAACTGATGGCGAAGGAGCGTGATTACATTTTGATGCCGCAGGCGATACTCAAATTAAAGCAGCATTTGATGCTGGAGAAAGATGAGAGCCCGCATGCCTTCAGCAATGCGCGCTATGTGCGCAACGCGATCGAAAAAGCGGTACGCAGTCAGGCCGTAAGGCTGCTTAATCAGTATGAACATAACAGTCCAGGCAAGCAGGAGCTTATGATCCTGCGAACCGAGGATTTCAAACTTTAAGTCGGTTCCCAGGGAACAAATCAGCTAAGAAGAAACGGCTGCGCCGTCTTTTAAGGACAACGGGCGCTTTCTAGCCTGCGATACTAGTATCGTTATAAGGGCAGCCGTTTCTCGTAAAAAATATAAGGACAATGATAGAAGTGCGCACAGCACATAAGTTCTTATATTCCGCAAAAGGAGAATGCATATGGCGACTACGACGCATGAGACAAATACAGAAATACAGGACCGGGCGATTCTGGTAAGCCTTGTGACCGATGAGGTCAAACGGACCGGGATTGATCCCGAATATTCACTTCAGGAGCTGGTGCAGCTGGCGGAAACCGCCGGCGTTGAAGTGCTTGAAGTGCTGCGCCAGAATAAGGAAACGCCGGATTCCAAATGGTTCATCGGCAAAGGCAAGGTCGAGGAGCTTCGAATGGCTGCGGATGGACTGGGCGCCAATACGGCGATTTTCGATCAGGAGCTGTCGGGCGCCCAGGTGCGAAACCTGGAGGAAGCCCTCGACCTGAAGATCATTGACCGCACACAGCTCATTCTGGATATCTTTGCCGGCCGGGCGAAGACCCGTGAGGGCATTATCCAGGTGGAACTGGCCCAGTTGTCTTACCTGCTGCCGCGCCTGTCGGGACATGGTAAGAACCTGTCCCGTCTGGGTGGCGGCATAGGTACAAGAGGACCTGGCGAGAGCAAGCTGGAGACGGACCGCCGGCATATCCGGGACCGGATCGGTGAGCTGAAGCGCCAGCTTGATGAAGTGGTGAAGACGCGGAGTCTTCACCGCGAGCGGCGGCGCAAGAGCGGAGTGGTGCAGGTGGCTCTCGTCGGCTATACGAATGCCGGCAAATCCACACTGCTCAAGCAGCTGACCGATGCGGACGTGTACATCGAGAACCAGCTGTTCGCTACACTGGACCCGACATCCCGGCTGCTCGAGCTGCCGGGCGGAAAAAGCATTGTGCTGACAGACACAGTTGGCTTTATCCAGAATCTTCCGCATGATCTGGTTGCCTCATTCCGGGCGACGCTTGAAGAGGTTAACGAGGCCAATTTGGTGCTGCACGTAGTCGATGCCTCTTCCCCGATGCGGGAAGATCAGATGGAGGTTGTGGAATCCATATTGGAAGACCTTGGCGCGGCAGAGAAGCCGCAGGTTGTTCTGTTCAACAAGAGCGATCTTTGCCGGCCGGAGCAGCTTGAGATGCTGCCCGGGGGTCCGGGCTTTATGAAGGTCAGTGCCTTTAATCCGGAGGATCTGGCCCGTATTGCGGATACCATCCAGAACGAGCTGGCCGGTGATACGTTAAGCTTCCGGATTCCGTCCAGCCGGGGCGATTTGACTTCCCTCCTGTATCGAGTTGGCGATGTGCTGGATCAGTCCTTCGAGGAGAACGATATCCTCTACAGCGTACGGGTGAACAAGGACGATTATGAAAAATGGGGCTATATGCTGGCCGAGTTCGTGGATCAGGCAGGCCGGGACTAATAGCTCGAAATTAGCAGGGAAGCTATAATTAGCCAATCCCCAGGGATATTATCACTTAATTAACAATAGCATCCTATTTTGCAGTTTTATAAGCGACAGCCTTCTGCCGCTTACTGTTATGATCATGGGAAGTGTATGTAAGGAGAGACGGACGTAAATGGCAGTGTTTTCAGAAGATATTTTACAAGCGGCGGAAGCGGCGGAGGCCGAGATTCAGGAGGCGGTCAGAACTCTTGACCGGATAGTGGATCTAAATCAGTGGAAAGTCATCGAAGCTTTTCAAAGGCACCAAGTCAGCGACTTCCACTTTGCCGGTTCAACGGGCTACGCCTATAATGACAGGGGACGGGAGGTGCTGGATCTAGTATATGCGGATGTATTCGGTGCGGAAGCCGCACTTGTGCGGCCTCATTTCGCTTCGGGAACGCATACGATTTCCACTGCGCTTTTTGGCGTGCTCCGGCCGAGGGACGAGCTGCTGTACATCACCGGGCGGCCTTACGATACTTTGCATAAGGTGATCGGCAAGCCGGGAGACGGGACAGGCTCTCTTGCGGACTTCGGCATAACCTACCGGGAAACGGCGCTTACCGAAGAAGGAGAAGTTGACTGGGCGGAGGTTGCGAGGGCTTTGACGCCAGCGACGAAGGTGATCGGGATCCAGCGGTCCCGCGGCTATGACTGGCGCTCTTCTTTTACGGTGAAACAGATCGGGGAGATGACGGCCAAAGTCAAGGAAATAGCGCCGGAAGCTGTCGTTTTTGTCGATAACTGCTACGGGGAGTTTACCGAGGAAATAGAGCCAACCCAGGTCGGCGTCGATCTGATGGCCGGCTCCCTGATCAAAAACCCAGGAGGCGGGATCGCCGAGACGGGAGGATATATATGCGGCAGAAAGGATCTGGTAGAACTTGCGGCTTACCGGCTCACGGCGCCGGGCATCGGCGGCGAAGTCGGGGCAATGCTGGGGACGACCCGTGGGCTTTATCAGGGACTGTTCATGGCTCCTCACACGGTCGGACAAGCCCTAAAAGGAAGCATCTTCGCTGCCGCCGTTTTTGAACGCTGCGGGTTTCGCACCAAGCCTGCATGGCAGGAGCAGCGGACCGATCTTATACAGGCTATTTCTTTTGACGGACCCGAGCATTTGATCGCATTCGTCCAGGGAATACAACGGGCCGCTGCCGTAGACAGCCATGCCGTGCCTGAGCCTTGGGACATGCCTGGCTATGAGCATCCGGTCATTATGGCGGCGGGAACTTTCATTCAGGGAGGCAGCCTGGAGCTGTCTGCAGACGCTCCGATTCGAGCTCCATACATCGGATATATGCAGGGAGGATTGACCTATTCGCATGTCAAATACGGTGTGCTGATGGCGCTGCAGAGTATGCGGGATCGCAAATTACTGTAGGTAGAAATTATTAATGTTGTGAGTATATCTTACATACCATTGACACGTCATAGCCGGAAATGTACAATGAGATGAGAAAAAGATCATTGGAAGGTTGGATGAGTCATGGGTGATGAAATCCGCAGAAATATGGCGTTATTTCCTATTGGAATTGTAATGAAACTTACCGATTTGTCGGCACGGCAAATCCGCTATTATGAACAGCATAGTCTGATTGTTCCGGCGCGTACCTCGGGCAACCAGCGATTATTCTCTTTTAACGATGTGGAGCGCTTGCTGGAAATCAAGGCTTTGATTGAAAAAGGGGTTAATATTGCCGGTATCAAGCAGGTTATGAACCCGG
Organism: Paenibacillus sophorae; assembly: GCF_018966525.1. NCBI lineage: Bacteria > Bacillati > Bacillota > Bacilli > Caryophanales > Paenibacillaceae > Paenibacillus > Paenibacillus sophorae. The sequence goes on along the minus strand of NZ_CP076607.1, from coordinate 4,062,497 downwards.
TCTCCAAGGAATCCGAAGAAGCTACCGTCATTACCCCCGATACGGAGGTCCGGCGGCGCGAGCTGTCCGATTCCCAGCTCCACAGGCTGCTCAAGCAGGAGTTGGTTTCCGGAAAAAGGCCGGGACAAGTATCTCTCATTCAAGGGGAGTTATCCCGGTTTTTCAATAAATAATATACAGAAGCGCGAAAGGGAGAGGGTATAGTGAGCTTTTCTAAAGAAGATATTTTGCGCATTGCCAAGGAAGAGAATGTCCGGTTCATTCGTCTCCAGTTTACCGATCTGCTCGGTACGGTTAAGAATGTGGAAATTCCCGTCAGCCAACTGGAGAAGGCTCTGGAGAACAAAATGATGTTTGATGGCTCTTCCATCGAAGGCTATGTCCGCATCGAAGAATCCGATATGTATTTATATCCCGATCTCGACACTTGGGTAATCTTTCCATGGGTGGCCGAAGACCGCGTTGCGCGTCTTATTTGTGATGTCTATATGCCAGACGGAACTCCGTTTGCCGGTGATCCGCGCGGTATTTTGAAACGCTGTCTTAAAGAAGCGAAAGAAATGGGCTTTACTTCCATGAACGTTGGACCGGAACCTGAATTTTTCCTGTTCCAGACCGATGAGAAGGGTAATCCGACAATGGAACTTAACGATCAAGGCGGCTATTTCGACCTTGCTCCGATGGACCTCGGAGAGAACTGCCGTCGCGAAATCGTATTAACACTGGAAGAGATGGGCTTCGAAATCGAAGCTTCACACCATGAGGTCGCGTATGGCCAGCATGAAATCGACTTTAAGTATGCTGATGCGATCAAGGCAGCCGACCAGATCCAGACGTTCAAGCTGGTAGTGAAGACGGTAGCCCGCCAGCATGGGCTGCATGCCACATTTATGCCTAAGCCTATGTTCGGTATGAACGGCTCGGGTATGCACTGCCACCAATCGCTGTTTAAAGGCAGCGAGAACACCTTCTACGAAGAAAAAGATGAGCTTGGTCTCAGCGATACTGCGCGCAGCTATATGGCAGGCCTGCTGAAGCATGCGCGTGCGCTTGCCGCAATCACGAACCCTACGGTGAACTCGTACAAGCGCCTGGTTCCAGGATATGAAGCCCCTTGCTATGTTGCCTGGTCGGCTAGCAACCGCAGCCCGATGATCCGTATTCCGGCTTCCAGAGGACTCAGCACGCGCATTGAAGTCCGGAACCCGGACCCGGCAGCCAATCCTTACCTCGCGTTGGCGGTTATGCTGAAAGCAGGTCTGGATGGCATCAAGCGGCAGCTTGACCTTCCTGCTCCTATTGACCGCAACATCTACATTATGTCTGAAGAAGAGCGGATCGAGGAAGGCATCCCGAGTCTGCCAGCGGATCTTAAGGAAGCGTTAGGTGAACTGATCCGCAATCCCGTAATCACTGACGCTCTTGGGGAGCATGCTCTGGCCCATTTCTATGAACTGAAGGAAATCGAGTGGGATATCTATCGCACACAGGTTCATGACTGGGAAAGAAACCAATACATCACGCTGTACTAACACACGAAGCCCTTAGCGCTGTAAGCGCCGGGGGCTTTTTCGATTTTATGGAAATGTTGATTTCCTGTTCGTTGCAGAAAATGTTGATCCCTATGATTCCATTAGTTCTCAAATAACCTCAACTTCTCAAATAACCTCAACAGTTCGTAGTAACAGATGGCCTCAAGAGCATTTCCTTCCGCACACCAGAAAATCTCCCTTGCCTGTTTCTTTATGGCTTTGCCCCCTCTACATAGCAAATGCTGCCTTCTTTATCACCCCTGGCTTTCAGATGAAACAATTACTATTTCCGTTTAAATTAGAAGAATTAAGATCCAAAAGCTGCATTACATTTATTTTTGAATTACCGAGCATAATAACGAAGGTATGATATTAAAGAAAAGGGAGGATTCTTAATGGGAATTTTAAGTGGTAACTCAAAGGATGAACCCATGCATTATGGTGAGATTTATAGTGTATGGCAGAGTTCTATGGTAGCGAAGGGTACAGTATCTTTTTATCGGGCATATTTAAATCACGCCGGAGATAAAGACTTAAAGAAAATACTGGGCGATCTTATCGATCAGGCAGAGCTGGAAATTAGCGAATGTGATAAATTGCTTTTGGATAACGGAATTGCTACCGGCCCGGTTATGCCTGAAAGATCTCACACTAAACTCGAGGATATTCCTGTCGGTGCAAGATTTACAGATCCTGAAATTGCCGCAAAAATTGCTGCAGATAATGCAGCCGGATTAGTCGCTTGCAGTCAAATAATGGGACAAAGCATCAGAGAAGATATTGGCGCTTTATTCGCCAAATACCATCTCACCAAAGCGGCCCTGGGTGCTCGAATTTTAAAAATGAACAAGGAAAAGGGTTGGCTTATTCCTCCCCCTCTGCAAGTGAAGCGGCCTGAGCTGGTTAAAGCTTAAAAATGAATATTCCCGTTCCAGAATCCCATCTTTTTATTGAAGTACACTAGTTTCATTGCCTGTTGATTTGATGACGACTGCCTCTAACGTTACGGGTAGAAAGCCCTCGATCTGTCCATTCAAAAGTAAATTTATCTACCCTGAAAAAGGAGATGTTTTTTATGCCATTAGGCTCACATGAAGCCCACGAATTAAATGAACTTCTGCTTAGCTGTACGAACTCAATTCAGAATATGGCGTTGTTTCTGAGTCAGGCGAAAGACCCTGAACTCAAAGATATGATCGCCCGTCATTACGCGGTCCATGTGCAGGATTACAATATGAAGGTGGAATTTGCGAACCAGTCATTCTCGCAGGATACACTGAATGTTCCTGCCCTTCAGATGAGCACCGGAATCTCCATGTCTACAAGCCAGTACCCGCCGCTCGAGCCCAAAGTTCAGCTTCAACAGTTGGATGACCGCGCAATTGCAACTTCATATTTGCTAACCTTAAAGCGCGCCGGACGCGAGTATGCCTATTCCGCATTTGAATGCTCCACGCCTCAGCTGCGCACTTTTCTGGAGGATGCCTTCCGGATGTGTTCTCATCAGGCATTTGAAGTATGGCAGTACATGGCCCGTAAGGGAGAGTATCCCGTAATTATGGCTTCCAACGAAGCGATAAATGCCATGCAGCAGATTTATCAATCCGTTCCGGAGCAACAGCCGGGCAAATTGTATAATTAATACCAAGAGGATGTCCATTTTTCATCCATAATAGAACCGCCGTATCAGCAGTTCTATTAAAAATTATTGCCGGATGGTAACCCTCGTATGAAGCGGGACGATCCGGGCCAGCTCGAGAACGGCGGCATTATGCATCCGGATGCATCCGTGCGAAACCTGATGACCGATAGACGCGGGATTATTGGTTCCATGAATGCCGTAATGGGGCTTGGAAAGTCCCATCCAGAATGCACCGAATGGTCCGCCTGGATTTGCCTGCTTATTAACGATAGTATATTCGCCCTCGGGTGTCTGGGTCAGCATTTTTCCGATCCCTACGGGGAAGCCCCGAACGACTTTATCGTTATCCAGAAGATACAGCATGCGCTGGGATAAATCGACAATGATCCGATAATTAGGCATATGATCAGCACTCCTTTACGGTATAAAATATGCAGGGAGTGCATATGCCGTTCGAATTTCGCTGAATATCGAAGTGATGCGCAATAAGCTATGCAGTAATATACGTAAAAAGGGCGGACCCGGTAAGCGGGGCCGCCTTTCAAATGTGCACAGCTATTAATGGATGTCTCGGAACAATCCAATTACCTTACCCAAAATACTCACTCGGTTAAGCCGGAGCGGCTCATAGGCCGGATTTTCAGGCTGCAGGCGAATATGATCGCGCTCCTTATAGAAGGTCTTGACGGTGGCTTCATCGTCTTCCGTCATAGCGACCACGATATCACCGTTATCGGCGGTCTGCTGCTGGCGGACTATGACGTAATCTCCGTTCATGATGCCGGCTTCGATCATGCTGTCGCCCATAACGGAAAGCATGAAGACCTTGTTATCTCCAACGTAATGGGTGGGAAGGGGGAAATAATCTTCAATATTCTCTGTAGCTGTGATAGGTACACCCGCAGTCACCTTGCCAACAACCGGCACTCGGGCAACGGTCTGTACGAACTGATGGACATTTTCGGAGTCTTCCTGACCCAGCAGTTCAATAGCACGCGGTTTCGTGGGATCACGGCGGATAAGCCCTTTCTTCTCCAGTCGGTCAAGATGCCCGTGTACGGTAGAACTGGATGCCAGGCCGACCGCTTCTCCAATTTCCCGGACGGAAGGCGGATACCCCTTGCTGCGAACTTCGTTACGTATAAATTCCAGGATCGCCAGCTGGCGACTCGAAATCTTTGACATTGGAATACACCCCATCTAGTAATGTTTGGGAAAATTATAACATAGAACTGCCGTTCGCACAAACATAAGTTCTAAAATAAAAGGGAACAATCGTTCGAAAAACCTCTTGATCGAAACACATGTTCGTGCTATATTAATTTTACAAGTAAGAACAAGTGTTTGGAGGTTGATGATAGATGTTGAAATATAGTACATACCACAGCATTTATAATGAGACACCGGGGGCAGCCTCGGCGTGCCGGAGTTCTGTTTCTGACCATATGAACCCATCTGTAATTAACACTAAAGCGCTCATCAAGAAAGCCCGTATCGTATTGAAACAGCAAGCAGTTTTTAAGCTGATGATTGTGCTCCTTCTAATTATTTCAGGATTTACCGTGGTAAGCCAGGTGTTTGCCAGTTCGGCATCTTCGCTGCAGCAGGAGAAGCGGATTGTAGTGGAGCCCGGCGATACACTTTGGAGTATAGCTCTTAAGAATAAATCTTCCGATATGAAAACTATCGTATATGTTGATGCTATTAAACGACATAATAATTTGAACGGTTCCGATATTCAGGCTGGAGATATATTGTCAATTCCCATATACAAATGAGCATTTGAATAAATCCTTTAGTGCTTTGAAGCAAATATAGCAAAGTGCTGAAATAACAGTATAGAAGGATGTCAGGTCTATTGCAGTACAAATGAGCTTTCAGGGGAGTCGCCTTGACAAGCTCTTTTTCTCATGGCAAAGTTAGAATGAATTTAGAGCTGTTCTACCGGTTCCGTTAACTTACAGCTAACGCCGATATGAACAATAATCATGCACTAATTAGGAGGAAAGATCATGAACATAGATGAACTGGTTAATCGCATTAATGAGCTGGCGCGCAAGCAAAAGAGCGTCGGACTTAATGAAGAGGAATTGGCTGAACGCGCCAAGCTTCGGGAGATATACCTTGGCAATGTACGCCGCAATTTCCGCGCTCAATTGGAGTCGATTGAAATTGTGGATGACAAAGGAAATGAACGAGACGGCAACAGAAACCTTCATTAATCAAGCCGAAGCCGTCTTTTCATAGATATTTCAGGAAGACTAGGGGGAAATGAAATGGCCCGTTCTTGGGAAAGAATGGTTCAACGCAACACGCAGCAGATCAACAAGAGAAGAAAAAAAGAGGGTAAGGATTCCATCAATTCTTCATCCAAGGCCGGCCAAACCGACGTCTACAAGGGACGCAATATTGTTTTCCCTGTACTGCTTGCGGCACTGGGGGCTCTTTATTGGATCATCGGCCAGTTCGATACATCTTCTGCGAATCAAAACAGCCTGGTAATGAATTGGGTTGGCGTCGTGCTTTATTTTGCACTGGCGGCAATGATCTTTTTCCGTCGTCCTTATTTGAAAGTTGAACGCGCACGGGTATCCACTTTCAAATTTAACCGCCAAAGGTTCCTGGAAGCAACGGACATTGAGAAAATTATCATATCCCGCCGCTCCATTAGCATTAAGCCCAAAGCTAAACGGGGGCATTGGATTTTCTCCCGGTTGATTAACCGCTACGACACGGCTGTTATGGGCGAGCGGATGGAACGTTTTGGTCAGATAAACCATATTCCGGTGGAGCGCGAATAGATTGAACAGCAATTGCAAGTTTATTATAGAGAGGGAGTAAAGGAATGCCGATAGCCGCCGTACTGTTTGATTTGGATGATACTCTTCTATGGGATGAGCGAAGCATTGAGGAAGCTTTTGAATACGCCTGCAAAGCGGCGGGCGAAGCCGTGGACCCGAAGGAATTGGAAGCTGCGGTCAGACGGGAGGCGAGAATTCTCTATGAGTCTTACGAGACCTTTCCTTTTACGCAGATGATCGGAATTAACCCGTTTGAAGCGCTGTGGGCGAATTTTACAGCCGGAGAGCAAGAGCAGTTCCGGAAGCTGGAGGAGCTTGCTCCAAATTACCGGAAGGAATCCTGGCGCCGCGGACTTGCGGCTGTGGGAATAGACGATGAGAGCCTGGCGGAGACACTTGCTGCGCGCTTTGCCTCGGAACGCCGCAGCCGTCCTTACATGTATGAAGAGACGCTGGAAGTTCTGGCTGCGCTTCGCGGGCAGGTAAAGCTGCTGCTGCTGACCAACGGCTGTCCGGCCCTACAGCAGGAGAAGCTGGATGGCGTACCTGAGCTGATTCCTTTCTTTGATCATATTGTCATTTCCGGGACATTTGGGAAGGGCAAGCCGGACGTGGCGATTTTTGAGCATGCGCTGAAGCGCCTGGATATTGCACCAGAGCAGGGAATTATGGTCGGAGACAAGCTTACGACTGACATTCGCGGCGGTTTGGCTGCAGGACTTACTACGGTATGGATCAATCGCACCGGCAAACCATCCGACCCGGAAATTACCCCTCATTATGAAATCAAGCATTTGTCGGAGCTGCTTCCTTTGGTTCAAAGTCTCTAACCTTATATCATTCTTTTCGTGACCGGTATCCTGCATGACAGGGTATCGGTCTTTTATATGGAATATTAAACCGAATGTGTGACAAATATCTCATTTCTATAGAAAACGGCGTATCATTGGCTACCAAAGACGGTCATTCCATGTATAATAAGAGAGGCAGACTTAACGTAAGAATAACGTAAGATGTAATCAACAAACCGTACGACTCAGAGGCTATCCGGGAGGGCTGCATATGCTGAGACCATTCGCAAAATGGGTTCTATTGTTCCTGTTAATTGCCGGAGCACTCACAGGCTGTTCTTCTGGGAAAAACAATCATTCCGGTATGAATATGTCAAAGATGTCAATGGAGCCGATCAAGGTCGAGCTCTCGTGGAGTCCGCCAGCGGCGACGGTTAATCAAGAAATCACCTTTGAAGCCAGAGTGACTCAGGGTGGCGAGCCAGTGGACGATGCCAAGGAAGTACGGTTTGAAATTGTAAATACTGCTGATGCGGCAAAAAAACTTGAGCTAACAGGGAAGCCGGTCGGCGAAGGGAATTATACGGCTGAAGGGATGCTGGCAGAGGCGGGAAGCTATAGTGTGACCTCGCATGTAACTGCGCGAACGCAGCACTCGATGCCGACAAAATCATTGACCGTAGAGCCGTAGTCAATGCCGGGTAACCGGCTGGAAATAAGACAAGATTGCAGGAGTGAGACGGGAGACTTTCCGAATTCCCCTTATTCTGCTAAACTTACTCTAAAGTTTTACTGGAGGGATTGGAAAGTGGCTAAACCTACACTTGCAGAGGCGCTGGAGCAGCGCATTCTGATTTTTGACGGTGCCATGGGCACTATGATACAGCAGGTTCCTCTGACCGGGGAGGATTTTGGCGGGGATGAGCTTGAGGGCTGCAACGAGATGCTCGTGCTGACCAGACCCGAAGTTATTCGAAATATTCATGAAGCTTACCTGGAAGCCGGAGCCGATCTGATTGAAACGAACACGTTCGGGGCGACCTCGGTCGTGCTTGCGGATTATGATATTCCTCAAAGAGCGCGCGAAATCAACCTCGTCGCAGCGGCGATCGCCAGGGAAGCTGTCGATAAGTACGATTCCCCGGACCGTCCGCGTTATGTGGTGGGCGCAATGGGGCCGACCACCAAGACGCTGTCCGTTACGGGCGGATTAACGTTCAGCCAACTGACGGAAAGCTATGAGGAGCAGGCGATTGCCCTGATCGAAGGCGGCGTGGATGCCCTGCTGCTCGAAACATCACAGGATACCCTGAATGTAAAAGCTGGCAGCATCGGCATCCGAAACGCTTTTGAGAAGACCGGAGTCACCCTCCCGATTATGATATCAGGCACGATTGAGCCGATGGGCACGACGCTGGCCGGTCAGAATATTGAGGCCTTCTATATCTCTTTGGAGCATTTGAAGCCAATCTCAGTCGGTCTTAACTGTGCGACCGGACCGGAATTCATGCGCGACCATATCCGTTCTTTGTCCGCGATAGCCAGCACGGCGGTCAGTTGCTATCCGAATGCGGGTCTGCCGGATGAGAACGGCAGCTACCATGAGTCGCCGGAGTCGCTGGCCCGCAAGGTCGCAGCTTTCGCTGAGAAGGGCTGGCTCAACATTGCTGGCGGCTGCTGCGGCACGACGCCGGCGCATATCCGGGCGATGGCAGATATGCTGGCGGAATATCCGCCACGTCCTCTGCACGGAAGCCATTCCCCGGCATTGTCCGGTATTGAGCCCGTGTACATTGAACAAGATAACCGGCCGTATATGATTGGCGAGCGGACCAACGTACTCGGCTCGCGCAAATTCAAGCGGCTCATTGTCGAAGGCAAGTACGAAGAGGCCTCGGAAATTGCGCGCGCCCAGGTGAAGAGCGGAGCGCAGGTCGTGGATGTATGCGTTCAGGACCCCGATCGTGATGAAGCGGAGGATATGCAACAATTCCTGGAGTTGGTCGTGAAGAAGGTCAAGGTGCCGCTTATGATCGATACGACCGATCCGAAGGTGATTGACCTGGCTTTGCAGTACAGCCAGGGAAAAGCGATCATTAACTCCATTAATCTTGAAGATGGTGAAGAAAAATTCGAGCACGTCACTCCGCTCATTCACAAATACGGCGCGGCGGTTGTCGTCGGAACCATCGACGAGAGCGGCCAGGCAATCAAGTCGGAGGACAAGCTCGCGGTTGCCAAGCGTTCCTATGATCTTTTGGTGAACAAGTATGGCTTGGCGCCCGAGGACTTGATATTCGATACGCTGGTATTTCCTGTTGGAACCGGGGATGAACAGTATATCGGCTCGGCCAAGGAGACGATCGACGGTATCCGCCTTATAAAGGAAGCTCTGCCAGGCGTTCATACCGTGCTTGGAATCAGCAACGTGTCGTTCGGGCTGCCGGAGGCGGGCCGGGAGGTGCTGAATTCGGTCTTCCTCTACGAGTGCACGAAGGCGGGGCTGGATTACGCGATCGTCAATACGGAGAAGGTGGAGCGGTACGCTTCGATTCCTGAGGAAGAGCGCCGCTTGGCCGAAGAACTCATTTACAACACCAATGATAAGACGCTTGCCGATTTTGTCGCCGCTTTCCGTGGCAAGAAGGTCGAGAAGAAAGAGAAAATTTCCAATCTGACGCTGGAAGAGCGCCTGGCTTCCTATGTGGTCGAGGGTAGCAAAGAGGGGCTGATTCCCGATCTTGACGAGGCGCTGAACAAATATGGCGCGCTTGAGATTATTAACGGACCGCTCATGAGCGGGATGTCCGAGGTCGGACGGCTGTTCAACAATAATGAACTCATCGTGGCGGAGGTGCTGCAAAGCGCTGAAGTGATGAAGGCGTCTGTGGCCCATCTGGAGCAGTTCATGGAGAAGAACGAGACCTCGGTCAAGGGCAAGATTCTGCTCGCCACCGTCAAGGGAGATGTGCATGATATTGGCAAAAACCTGGTCGAGATCATCCTTTCCAACAATGGTTATCAAATCATCAACTTGGGTATAAAAGTACCTCCAGAGACGATCATCGAAGCGTTTCGCCGGGAAAAAGCCGATGCCATCGGCCTGTCCGGGCTACTCGTTAAATCGGCACAGCAGATGGTCCTGACAGCGCAGGATTTGCGCACGGCGGGCATTGACGTGCCGATTATGGTCGGCGGCGCAGCTCTGACCCGGAAGTTCACCAAGACGCGTATACGTCCGGAATACGACGGACTTGTGCTGTACGCCAAAGATGCCATGGATGGTCTTGATCTTGCCAACAAGCTGATGAATCCGCAGGAACGGGCCAAGATGGCCGAGGAAATGCGGGAGGAGAACGAGGCCGCTGCGGCTGCTCCGCCGAAGCAGGAGCTTCCCCAGCTTACGAGAGCGGTACGCTCGAATATTTCGCAGGATGCGCCGGTCTATATCCCGCCGGACCTGGAGCGGCATGTGCTCCGCAATTATCCGCTCGGCCATGTCATTCCTTATGTGAACATGCAAATGCTGCTTGGGCATCATTTGGGGCTTAGAGGATCGGTCGAAGCGCAGCTGGCCGCTGGCGAGCCTCGGGCAGTCGAATTGAAAGAGACGGTGGACGGGCTGCTGCTTGAAGCGACGGTGAACGGAACAATCAGACCGCATGCGATGTACCGCTTCTTCCCGGCTCAATCAAGAGGCAACGATATCCTGATCTACGATCCGCAGGACACAGGGAAGGTACTGCACACCTTTACTTTTCCACGCCAGCAGGTTGAGCCTTATCTCTGCCTGTCCGACTTTTTGAAGCCGGTGGACAGCGGAATTATGGATTATGTTGGTTTCCTCGTGGTGACGGCGGGACAAGGAATCCGGGAACAGTCCGAGGAACTGAAGAATAAGGGCGACTATCTTCGCTCCCATGCGCTGCAGGCGCTTGCTCTTGAGATCGCGGAAGGGCTGGCCGAACGTGTCCATCATATGATGCGGGATACCTGGGGCTTCCCAGACCCTGCGGATATGACGATGAAGCAGAGACATGGCGCCCGTTATCAGGGCATCCGCGTCTCCTTCGGCTATCCGGCCTGCCCGGATCTGGAGGATCAAGGGCCGCTGTTTAAGCTGATGTCGCCAGAGGACATTGGAGTCCAATTGACGGAAGGATTTATGATGGAGCCTGAGGCATCCGTGTCCGCGATGGTCTTCGCCCATCCTGAAGCGCAGTATTTTAATGTTGAGAAAGCCTGAGCTTTTGGACAGAATAGCAATTAAGGGAACTTCCCGTTATGCCAGCCTCCCGGTTACGGGAGGCTTTTTGCTGGAAGATCGCTAGGGTTCATTTGGAAGAACAAGATCATACAAAGGAAGGAGGATAGAGATGGAGATTTATTTTTTGGGCACCAACGCGGGGATCCCCACTGTGCAGCGAAATGTAACCTCAGTCGTCCTGCGGCTGCTTGAGGAGCGCCGAAGCTTCTGGATGTTCGACTGCGGAGAGGGAACACAGCATCAGATTCTCCGTTCGCCGCTGCGGCTTGGCAAGCTGGAGAAGCTGTTCATAACCCACCTTCACGGCGATCATCTCTTTGGACTCCCCGGGCTGATCAGCAGCAGGGGATATCAGGGAGGGACCGCCCCTCTAAGCGTATACGGTCCGCCGGGACTCAAGGCTTTTCTGGATATTTCACTGTCCGTCAGCCAATCGCGGATTCCCTACAAGCTTGAAGTGGTCGAGCATAATGGCGGGCTTCTTTTTGAGGATGAGCATTTCAAGGTGGAATCGGCACTTCTGGAGCACCGGATTGACAGCTATGGCTACCGTGTCACGGAGAAGGACCGTCCCGGCAGTCTTAACATCGAGCTTCTCAAGGGTTACGGTCTTAGGCCGGGGCCTCTATACGGTGTGCTGAAGAGCGGCATGGATGTGACCACGGAACAGGGAATAACGATTGCCGCCGCCGACGTTCTCAGCGAACCAAAACGCGGCAGGATCGTAACCGTTCTTGGAGACACCAGACCCTGCGATAATTCCATTCCGCTCGCGAGAGAAGCCGATTTGCTGATCCATGAAGCAACCTTTGCCCATGAGCTGGCCAAAATGGCCCGGGAATACCATCACAGTACGACGGTTCAAGCGGCTGAAATCGCGAAGGAGGCAAAGGCCCGTCAACTGATTCTTACGCATTTCAGCTCAAGATACAGCTCATTGGAAGAGCTTGGTCCGCTGCTGGAAGAGGCGCGCGCCATATTCCCGGACACGCAGCTGGCCGAGGAATTTCGGCTGTTTCCGGTGGAGCGAAAGAAGGGAAATTAAATTATTTTCCGGGAAAGCGCAGGAAGCGACACAGAACCGTCATCAATTGCTGAAGCTGCCGCCAGTTCGATGCCGTTCGACTTTTAGTTGTACTTCACGCGCAAAAGCATGGAGAATAATGTCTCAAATTTGATGTTTTATTAATGATATAGTGAGGAGGAATGAGGAGAAATGATCGATAATATCCAAGGCCTGCTTCTGGATCTGGACGGTACACTTTATCACGGCGGCATCATGATTCCGGGAGCGGATAAATTGATTGCCGGACTTAGAGGAAAAGGAATCCCGTTTCTGTTCGTAACCAATAACTCGTCACGAACGCCGGCAAATGTCGCCGCTCATCTCAGCGCGATGGGGATTGAAGCGCAGGAGCAAGAAGTCTGCACTTCTTCGCTGGCGGCGGCAAGATATATCGCCGAAGAATCACCCGGGGCGGCAGTGGCGATACTTGGGGAAGAAGGGCTGCACCGCGCATGCGAAGAAGCGGGTCTCCATATCGTAACCGATTCGCCGCAGTACGTTGTCCAAGGCATTGACCGTTCTTTTACATATGATTCTCTAACCCGTGCGGCGCGCTGGATCACCGGAGGAGCGGCCTTTGTGCTAACCAATCCGGACTTGATGCTGCCCTCCGACGACGGTATGATGCCCGGAGCGGGCACACTGGGGGCGGCGATCGAAGCCGCAAGCGGTGTAAAGCCGGTTATCATCGGCAAGCCGCACCGCCATCTAATGAGTTACGCAACATTGCGGCTGGGCATTGATCCCAAAGACACCATCGTTGTCGGCGACAACATGAGAACGGATATTGCCGCGGGAGCGAATGCCGGCTGCCGGACAGTGCTTACGCTGACCGGTGTGACGACGAAAGACAATCTGGAGCAGTACAAGGAGTGGACCGGGGTATCTCCGGACTTTATTTGCAGTAATCTGGCTGATCTGCGCGCCCTGCTTGGTGTATAATGGCAGAGCTGCATTTCACAATAGGAGAGGACGATGAATTATGCCGGAATTTCCGGAAATGGAGAACTACCGCAGGCTGCTCTCGAAGCATATCGTCAATTTGCCGATCACCGGAGTGACGGTTAATAGGGAGAAATCGATAAATGTGGAGCCGGAAGTGTTCGTCGAGAGACTTGTCGGCGCACGCATAGTTTTTGTGGAACGTAGAGGTAAGCATCTGGTGTTCCATCTGCATGACGGCCGCCGGCTGCTGCTGCATCTAATGCTTGGAGGGCTGCTGTTCTACGGAACGGAGGAAGAACGTCCGGACCGCAGCACGCAGGTGGAGATCGCCTTCGGCGACCGGATATTGTATTTTATAGGCTTGCGCCTTGGCTACCTGCATCTATTATCCGTCAAGGAGACAGAGGCGGCCCTCGCCAAGCTGGGTCCCGAGCTGCTGGACCGGCGGATGAACGAAGATCGGTTTGCCGAACTGCTGAAGGGCAGGCGCGGGGCGCTCAAAAGCCTGCTGGTGAACCAGCAGGTGTTTGCCGGAATCGGCAACTGCTATGCCGACGAAATCGCCTACGAAGCGGCTCTGCTGCCATCAGCTCCCGTTCAGGGGCTGCCGCCGGAATCGATAACCCGTTTGTACGGTGCGGTTCGCAAGGTGCTGAGCGAGGCGGCAGACTTCGGGGGCTACATGGAGATGCCTTTTATGACCGGAGATACGGTCACGGGCGGCTATAATGACCGATGCAAGGTATACGACCGGGGTGGCGAGACCTGTGAACGCTGCGGGGGAACGATCGTCAAGACGGAATTGTCCAGCCGCAAGGTCTTCTACTGTCCGGATTGTCAGCATGAACGCTAAGCCCTACATCGGGGCGCATGTCAGCATACGGGGCGGTTACGCTCAGGCTGCAAGAGCGGCATGGAAGAGCGGCGCGGGCTGTTTTCAATATTTTCCGAAAAATCCCCGGAGCTTGCAGCTTAAGGTCGTGGATACAAGGGATGCGGGAGAGTGCGTGTCTTTTTGCCGGGAAAAAGAAATGCTGTCTATCGCCCATACGCCCTACCCCACAAATCTCGCCGCCGGAGATACGGATGAACCAAGCAGGGAAGTGATGGTTCGGTCGCTGCTTAACGATTTAGAGATCGCAGAAGCCTGCGGATCGCTGGGGATCGTCGTGCATTTTGGGCATTTTCAGAAGCTGCCGCCGTTACAAGGCTATCAAAATATTATACAATGTATAAATGAAACGCTTCAGTCTTGGACAGGGACGGCCAAGCTGCTGATTGAGAACCAGGCGGGAAACGGCGGTTTCGAGGGAACGACGCTGGAGGAGCTGGTCAAGATCCGCGAGCTGAGCTGGTTCCCTGAAAAAATCGGGTTTTGCTTCGATACATGCCACGCCTTTGCGGCAGGCATATGGAATCCTGAGCGCAGCGGCGATTTGCTGGAGTCGGGCTTCAAGCTGGATTACTGGCCGCATTTGGCTGCCGTTCATCTCAACGATTCCCGGTATCCTTTTTCCTCCAAGAGGGACAGGCATGCCGGGGTGGGCAGAGGCCAAATCGGCGAAAAAGGACTGAAGGAGCTGCTGATATCGGAGCCGCTGCTTGGCAAACCGGCGATATTGGAGACCGAAAAGGGAACGGACGGCACGCACAAAGATGAAATTGCAGCGGTTCTGTCATGGTTTGAAGCGTAAGCGAAAAAAGAGGCGATGAACGAAATGATCCATGTGTTTATGGACGATTACAGGCGGGTTCCCCAGGGATTTACGCTTGCCCGGACGACGGAGGAATGTCTGCTGCTGCTTCGCGAATGCGAGGTCGGCGTCCTCTCTCTCGACTATGATATGGGTCCGGAAGACGAAACCGGGGGATACGTAGCCAAAACCATTGTTCTTGAAGCGCTGTTCCCCAGGGAGATTTATCTGCATACCTCGAGTGCGCCGGGAAGAAAAGAAATGTTCGAGCTCCTATACCCGGCAAGACCCGAAGAAACGGCGGTCCATTACGGGCCGATGCCGGAGGAGAAGCTTCGCGAGATGGCTTCGGGAGCTTTTGGATCATGAAGGAAATGAATGAACACGAACTGCTGGAGGCGATCGGCCGCAGCGGGACACACCTTGCCGTCTTCCTGGAGACGCCGCTCTGCGGTACATGCAAAGTCGCCCGCCGCATGATGGATGTCGCTGAACATCTGCTTCCCCGGGATTATGCGCTTGTTTCCGGCAATGTTAATCTTCTCCCAAGCATCGTGTGGCAGTACCGTATTGCCAGCGTTCCGGCGCTGCTTGTATTTGACGCAGACCGAGGCCGTCCGCCGCGCATTCATTATGCGTTATATTCGGTGGAGCGTGTGCTGGAATACATAAGGAGCGTGAATTGATAATGATTTCTTTACAGCATATTACCCTGCGCAGGGAGCAGAGCCTAATTCTGGACGAAGTATCTCTGGATATTAAAGAGGGCGAGAATTGGGTGATCCTCGGACGCAACGGTTCGGGCAAGACGACCTTATTGGAGATGATGACCGGCTATCTGTTCCCAAGCAGCGGCACGGTCAAGGTGCTCGGCCACACCTACGGCCAGGTTGATTTGCGCGAAGTGCGCAAGGAAATCGGCTACATTGGGCCTTCGCTAATGGAGAAGCTGACGCTCCGTGATCCCGTCTGGGAGGTGGTGGCCACCGGGGCATACGCCTACCTGCGCTTTTATCAGCAGATTCCCGGTGAGATTAAGGCCAAGGCGATTGCGCTTTTGGAAGACATGAATATGGGCCGTCTGGCTAATCATACCTTCGGCACGCTGTCGCAGGGAGAACGCAAGAAGGCGATGCTGGCGCGCTGCCTGATGGCGGACCCGAAGCTGCTCATTATGGATGAGCCCTGCGCGGGACTGGATCTTTATGAACGGGAAAAAATGCTGGCTGAGGTGGACAAGCTGAACCGCCGGGAGGTAACCGTCGTGTATGTCACGCATCATGTCGAGGAGATTGTGCCGCTGTTTACACACGTAGCGCTGATCCGTGAAGGCAGGCTGGCCGGGGCGGGACCGAAGAAAGAAGTGCTGACCGGAGAGATGATGCTTGCCGCCTATGAGCTTCCCGTGGAGATCGAATGGGAGGAAGAGCGTCCCTGGATAAAAATAAAACGTGGAGGTTCATCCATTTGAACGAGCTTAACCCCAACTTAGAACAAAGTCCGTCTCCTTCGGTAAGCGAGACGGTTTCAAGATACATTTGCACCGCCAATCACGGCTTTGCCCCCTATGCCCAGGAGGAACTGCGGCGCCAGTTCGGCTCGGTCAAGAGTACGCTGCTGCTGCCAGGAGAAATCTTCTTGGCTACGCTTCAGGCGGAGCCGGAAGAAGTCGCGAGGCGTCTTGAGGAGAACCCGCCAATATTTCTGCGCCATATTCAGCCGGTCCAGCTGCAGGACGAAGGCGGAAGCGAAGCGCTGGAGCGGCTGGCGGTTTATTTGAGCCGCCGAAGTGAGCTCCAAGGGGAGCGGATTGCCATACAGGTGCGCAAGACCGATGATTCGTTCTGGCGCGAAAGTCCGGGCGAGCTGCGTGAATGGCTGCAGGCCAAGCTTGAAGGCGTCGCAGCCGAATTTACCGTGCAGAGTCCGGCATGGATCGTCTCGGTCTATGCGGCCTCGAACGCGCTGTACGCTGGGGCTTCCCGTCCCGAGGACAATTTAAGCGATTGGAACGGCGGAGCGATCCGTTTCCGCCGCGAGGACGGCCAAATTTCACGGGCGAAGTTCAAGCTGATGGAAGCGGAGAAGGAATTCGGCATTCCATTCGGCAGCTTCCGGCGAGCGCTCGATATCGGGGCGGCGCCCGGCGGCTGGACGTCGTTCCTGCTGGAACGGGGCCTGGCGGTGACAGCCGTCGATCCGGCGCGCATGCATGAATCGCTAAAGGATAATCCCGCCCTAAAAGTGCTGCGCAAAAATGCCGGAGAGGTCAAATTCAAAGAGAATGAATTTGATCTGCTCGTCTGCGACATGAGCTGGAGTCCGAAGCTGATGGCCAAGCTGGTGACTGGACTGCTGTACAGCCTGGCACCCGGAGGAACCGCGGTCGTCACCTTGAAGCTGATGTATAAGAAGCCGCTGGCTCTGATCAAAGAGATTACAGCTATGTTTGAAGCCGAGCGAATGCAAATTCAGCGGGCCAAGCAGCTGTTTCATAATCGGGACGAAATAACACTTTATATGATTAAATATTAATGGCATGTCCTATATGATAGTTCTGGGAAAGCATCCCGCCGAAGTGAACCGCTAAAGATGCGGCTTACGGCAGCGGGGTGCTTTTCTTTATTTAAATTTGGTGCTGGAGGAGAAAGAAAATGCGCTATAAATCAAAGCTGAGACCCGGGCAGATCTTGGATGGCCGATACGCCATTGCCGGCATTATCGGATCGGGGGGAAGCAGTCATGTGCATCTGGGGGAGGATTTGCGTCTGCCCGGCAAGCGCTGGGCCGTTAAAGAATGTGTGACGGAAAATCAAGATTATGGAAACGTTCAGGCCGAAGCGGAGCTGCTGATCAGTCTGGATCATAGAAGGCTTCCCCGAGTCGTCGATTTTTTTCCGCCGGATGAAGACGGCTACTCCTATCTCGTAATGGACTATATCGAAGGCTTGACACTGAGCCGTTATATGGATTCTGTAGGCGGGAAAATTCCGGGAGAGACTTTGCTCCTGTTCGCCAAGCAGCTGCTGGAGGTGCTGCAGTATCTTCACGGGCATCGCCCGCCTATCGTCTATCGTGATCTGAAGCCCTCGAACATTATGCTGGCTCCGGAAAAAGGGCTGATGCTGATCGATTTCGGGATCGCCCGCAGGCATAGGGGCGGCGCGGAAGAAGATACGGTCAAGCTGGGTACGGTCGGCTTCGCCGCTCCGGAGCAGTACGGGAGCGGCGAGAGCGATCACCGCTCCGATCTGTACGGATTGGGGGCGCTGCTGCTGTATTTGGCAACCGGAGGCAAATATAGCGTATGGGCAGCGGGAATGGAACGCAGGCTGGAGGGACGACTACCCGATATGCTGGTTCCTGTGCTGCGGCGGCTGCTCCGGCCAAGGCCGGATGACCGATACGGCAGCGCGGAAGAAGTGCTACGAATACTAGAGGGTGTCAAAGAGGGCTCATCCGCCGGAATACGGCAGCAAGAGTTTGCGCGGACAGCACTGCCTGCCCAGGGCAAAGCGCAAACCGTGACGCTAATGGGGACGGCCTCTGGCATCGGCACCACGCACACGTCTCTGGCGGCTGCACGTCTACTTGGCCGCTTTGGTCCAGTGGCTTGGGTCGATTATGCTCCCGAATCGCCTGTATACGGACGGATAAGATCATTAGCCGAAGCTTCCGGCAGGCCTATTCCATCCGAGGAAACGGAAGGTCCTTTAGATGTAAACGGCATTCATTGCTGGAAACGCCCTGAGGATGGCACTCTGGAGGAACTTGCTGCCCGCTACCGATACATTGTCCTTGATATCGGCAGCGGGGAGTATGAGGGAGCGGGAGCTGAATTCGCCCGAGGCGACATTCCCCTGCTGCTTGCGTCGGGGGCGGATTGGCGAATGGAGGAGACGCTCCAATGGCTCCGCCGCAGCGGCTGGGGGCCGGGCAGCGGCTGGAAGATCGGTCTTCCGCTGGCGGGAGTCCATGCCGCCGATCTGCTAAGGCGGACGCTGGGAGTCCGGGAAGTGTACGCCTTGCCTTTTCAGCCAGATCCCCTCGCAGTCGGCGGAAACCTGGAATCGGAACTTCGCAGCATGCTCGCCGGTATATTGGAAAAAGGAAGCAGAAGGAAAAAAGGGCGCTTTTTTCAGCGTAAATGAAAAAGAAATGTAAACATTTATATTTCGGAAAACGGGATTTTTATGCTAAAATTAATCGTTGTATGCCTTGCGGAATATCCATGATTTTAAATATAGATAGGAGCTTGCGGAGAATTTATGAGTTTACTTACTGTAGAAGACGTTGCCCACAATTTTGGGGACCGTCAGCTGTTCAAGAATGTATCGTTCCGGCTGCTCGCGGGCGAGCATGTCGGTCTGGTGGGAGCGAACGGTGTTGGCAAGTCGACACTGATGAATATTTTGACGGGAAAGCTGCTGAAAGACAGCGGCAAGGTGGAATGGACCCCGAAGGTCCGCTATGGCTACCTTGACCAGCACACGGTTCTGACCCCGGGTAAGACGATACGCGATGTGCTGAAGGACGCGTTCTTGCCGCTGCTTGAGCTGGAGCAGGAAATGATGGGCATTACCGAGAAAATGGCCGACGCCTCGCCGGAAGAGCTGGAGCTCTTGCTTGAGCAGATGGGCGAAATCCAGGAGCAGCTTGATATTGGCGACTTCTATTTAATCGACGTTAAAGTGGAGGAGATGGGCAACGGTCTCGGACTGTCCGCGATCGGACTGGACCGGGACGTGGCGAGCCTTAGCGGCGGACAACGGACGAAAGTGCTGCTGGCCAAGCTGCTGCTGGAGAAGCCGAACGTGCTGCTGCTTGACGAGCCGACCAACTATCTCGATGTGGAGCATATCGATTGGCTGACCAATTATTTGAAGCAATATCCGTATGCATTCATCCTGATTTCTCATGACACGGAGTTCATGAACAAGGTCGTCGATGTCGTCTATCATCTGGAATTTGCGAAGCTGACGCGCTATACAGCCAATTATGAGAAGTTCCTGGATATGGCGTACATCAATAAGACGCAGCATATTGACGCTTATGAGAAGCAGCAGGAATTCATCAAAAAGCAGGAGGATTTCATCCAGCGGAACAAGGCGCGGTACTCGACGTCGGGACGGGCCAAGAGCCGGGAGAAGCAGCTTGAACGTCTGGAGCGGATCGACAAGCCGGAAGAAGCCGTCAAGCCTACGTTCCAGTTCAAAGAGAGCCGGGCAAGCGGCAAGACGGTATTTGAAGGCATTGACTTCGAGATCGGCTATGACCGTCCGCTGCTGCCCAAGCTGAACATGACGATCGAACGCGGGGAAAAGATCGCTATCGTCGGCTGCAACGGGGTCGGCAAATCGACGCTGCTGAAGACGATTCTGGGCGTTATTCCGCCGCTGAACGGGAAGACCTACCGGGGCGACTTCCTGCATCCCGCCTATTTCCAGCAAGAGGTCAAGGCTGGCAACATCACGCCAATCGACGATGTCTGGAATGAGTTCTCGAGTCTGAATCAGCATGAAGTACGGGCCCATCTGGCGCGCTGCGGCCTGAAGAACGAGCATATTACCCGTCCGCTCAACATGCTGAGCGGGGGCGAGCAGGCGAAGGTCCGGCTGTGCAAGCTGTTGATGCGTGAGAGCAACTGGGTTCTGTTCGACGAACCGACGAATCACCTGGACGTTGTGGCGAAGGATGAGCTGAAACGGGCGCTCAAGGAGTATAAGGGCACCGTTCTGCTCGTTTCCCACGAACCCGATTTCTATGAAGATTGGGTAACCAAAACGTGGAACGTGGAGCAGTGGTCCACACAATCCGTCTAGCACGCGCTACAGCTTTGCCCAGAATTTAAACGAGAAGTCCGGGAGACGGCGAATAGGCGCCGTATTTCCCGGACTTTTGAATATAGGAAGGGGACAAACGGGATGGAGAAAGATCAAGATAGAGAAAATACGGCTTCCTCGGCCGCCGGAAGAGAAGGGCGTTACTCCCGCCAGGTTCGGTTTGCACCCTTTGGCGCGGAGGGCCAGCGGAAGCTGGCAGGATCGAGCGTGCTTGTCGTTGGAGCGGGAGCGCTTGGAACGGGCATTGCCGAGACGCTGGTCCGCTGCGGAGTCGGACGAGTCGTCATTGCCGACCGGGACTATGTGGAATGGAGCAATCTGCAGCGTCAGCAATTATACACGGAAGAAGATGCCGAACGCCGCATACCCAAAGCGGCGGCAGCCAAAGCAAGGCTGTCGGCGATTAACTCCGAAGTGACGGTCGAGAGTCATATCATGGACGTTCGCGCGGAAGAACTGGAGGCTCTCGTACCGGGAATCGATCTCATTATGGACGGTACGGATAATTTCGATACCCGGCTCATCCTCAACGACATTGCCCAGAAGCATGGCATTCCATGGATATATGGCGCCTGTGTGGCAAGCTACGGAGTTACTTATACCTTCATTCCCGGCGAGACGCCATGCCTCAACTGCCTGCTCGGCACCGTTCCGCTTGGCGGGGACACCTGCGACACGGCGGGCATTCTGCCGCAAGCCGTGCAGATGGTCACATCGAACGCAACCGCCGAAGCGATTAAGCTGCTGGGCGGGCGCAAGGAGCAGCTCCGCCGGAAGCTGCTTACATTTGACATCTGGCGAAATGAGTACCAGGAAATCGGCGTCGGCGCCGCCCGCAAGGAGCACTGCCCTTCATGCGGCAAAGATCCGGTGTATCCGTATCTGTCCGCGGCGAACACGGAGCGCAGCGACGTGCTCTGCGGGCGGAATACGGTGCAGATTCGTCCTGCGGTCCGAAGCTCGATTTCGCTTCCCGACACCGCGCATAGGTTGTCCAGGCTGGGACTTGGCAAGGTGGACATCAATCCGTATCTCGTCTCCTTCAATGACGGGGATTACCGGGTCGTCGTATTTGGGGACGGGAGAGCGCTTGTTCACGGAACGAATGACATATCGGCGGCGAGGAGCGTCTACCACCGCTATTTTGGATAAAAGAACAAACACGGCCATCCGCTTAGGAATGGCCGTTTTATTTTAGGGAAATCTAGACCTATGCAGCGCCGGATTTCAATACAGGCATAGCCGGCGGATATGGGGGATTTCCGTGGATGAGATGATCATTTGGTTCTTCCCTGAAGGGAAGGAGGGACGCGATTTTCAAGGTGCGACGCAGGGACCGGTTAACGATCGGAGCGCAATCGAACGTGCGCTCCATGATACGGGACTGACCGTAGTGAGAATTACGGATGTAGAGAGCCTTCGGGACCGCCTTGGGCAGCGGGACGCCGCATTGCTCTTAGCGGAGATCCCGGAAGGCGGGAAGTGGGAAGGCTGGAATCCGGTGATAAGCGTTCGGGAGAACGGCAAATATCTCCCGGTACTGGTTATTTCCGGCCTGCAAGGCGGAGACTCGGCCGAAGCCGCATTCAAGGCGGGAGCCAACGACTATATGGCTCACCCGCTGCATCCCGGCGAGCTTCGGTGCCGGATCGAGAATTTGCTGGCGCTTACGAGCAGACGGCGAGCGAGCGGTACGCTTAAGCTAGGTGGTCTGACGCTTGAGCCGTCCCGGCGGCGGGCCGTCCGCGACGGCCGGGATTTGAGGCTTACCGCCAAAGAATTTGCGCTCCTCTATTATCTGGTTGCCAACAGCGGCGAGATTTGCTCCCGGGAGAATATTTTACGTCATGTTTGGGGATATGATTTTCACGCCGACACCAATGTGACGGATGTGTACATCCGCCATCTCAGGTTAAAGGTGGATAAGGGTCACCGCCAGAAGCTGATCCACACGGTCCGCGGCGCCGGTTATGTAGTAAAGGCGCCGGAAATGGCGCCATATACGTAAGTTTATACGGCCAGACAGCCAGTACTGGGCAATTACAGAACGCGGCGTGCTTTCAGATACGTTCTTTTCCAGTTGCCGGAGTTCAGGTCGGAAATCGTAACACCCGGAGAGCCGTAAGTGTGCAGAATTTTTCCGCCCCCAGCATAAACCGCCACGTGGGTAACGTTACTGCCGTTAGCGCGGCTGCCGCTGGAGAAGAATACGAGATCGCCAACGCGGAGATTGGCTTTAGAGACGGCTCTGCCCACTTTGGATTGCTTTACCGAAGTGCGGGGCAGGGTGACGCCGTATTTGCCGTAAATATATTTGGTAAAGGAAGAACAGTCAAAATATCGGGTCGTCTTTGTGGTAACGCCAAATTTATAAGGTGTTCCCATATATTGTTTGCCTAAGCTGACAATTTTCGTGCCTGTTGTCGACACCGATGCGGCTTGTGCGGTCGGTGTTGCTTCACCGCTCGCCATGACTCCGCCAAATCCGATGGCTGTACATACTCCAACAACAAGTACTTTTTGAATCAGAGTTGCTTTATTCATGTAATAGTACCTCCAAAGATGTTTGTCCAAGTAGTTGTCTTGGCTGTTCGTAGTATATCAGGTTTGAAACGGCCTAAAATTTGGATGGATTGGCCCAAAGTCATAGCAGACCGGTAGTGTAAGCGTTATATTAAAATTGCATTAAAAGTTACAAAAAATTAATCTTTACAAATCCCTATATACAAAAAAAGACGGATAAACCCTTGTAGTTAAAGGGAATCCGCCTTTTCCGGAATGGCTATTAAAGTTACAAAGATGTTTTTAATTTTACGAAATTCAGCTTAGTCTTTACTCTGAATAATAAGCAGAAGTCCGCTCAGGATCGTAACGGTCCCTGTGGGTGAGACCAGCCGGTTGCTGATTCCGAGAGATTGGCCCAGTTTAAGCGTTGCGTTGGTTAATGGATATTGAAAACCCTCGAGTGTAATCCCAGTGACTTCCGGAGTCACGGGCAGCAGGGAAACATAAGTATAGCCCCGTTCCTGTACAATGGCTTGGGAGCCAGTAATCGTGACATAATTATTGAGATCCATGATCGAGCAGCGGATCTGGCGCTGAAGCACCCGGGTCATCATCTGGATGCTGGCCAGGGTATGATCAAGCCGTGTTCCGGTAACACCGAAGAGCAGAATGTCCTCAGGCTGCTGTTCAAGAGCAAGATCCAATGCAAGCTCGCTGTCGGTTAAATCTTTATCAACGGGGTCGCAGGCAATCACTCTTGGGACTTGTTCTTCAATCAGATTGAACTCTTCCGGAGAGATGGAGTCGAAATCGCCTACGGCAATATCAGGAATAACGCCGTGAGTAACGAGAAACAGCGCTCCGCGGTCGGCGCCGATAATGAAATCTTCTTTGTCTAGCTCCCGCAAAAACTGCTCGGATAGCTCTCCGCCGGCAAAAATAACGGTTCTGCGCGCTGGCATCACAAACCTCCTCCCGCTTTGATTCAAAGTTTTTGTAATCCTGACCTAGTATAAAGCACAATGAAAGGTTGTACAATTGGGGGTGGCGAAGATAAAATGGGTAAGGTGCCTCTCAGACGCATCCTGGACAAGGTACGGAGAGAGGAAAATGCTGAATAATCAGGGGGTAGAAACTATGCTGCATGTGCTGTTCGTCTGCCTGGGGAATATTTGCCGTTCTCCTATGGCGGAAGCGGTCTTAAGAGACAAGATCGTGAAGGAAGGCTTGGAACAAAAGATATCCGTGGATTCCGCCGGTACCGGCGACTGGCATATCGGGAAACCGCCGCACGAGGGGACAAGACGAATGCTGGACCTGTACGGTATCAGCTATGAAGGAATGGCTGCGAGGAGAGTAAGCAGCGAAGACTTCGGTAAATTCAACTATATTATTTGTATGGACAACTCAAACGCAGTCAATGTGCGCAAACTGCCCGGAGGACAGGATGCGAAGCTCATGTACTTTATGGATTTGCTGCCGGACGATGAGCATAAGGAAGTGCCGGACCCTTATTTTACAGGCGACTTTGAAGAAGTGTATGAACTGGTTGATGCGGGCTGCGGGGTTTTGCTGGATAAGCTGAAACAAGATCTGTCACTAAAGTAGAAGAAGAGGGCTAGGGTTCTCTTCCTTTGCCCTTTTTTGAAAGCGTAATCATTAGACCCGAAGAATAAATTGTTAGAAGTTGTTCACTATTTTGGGCATTCAAGTCCTGTTCAGGTGTTTAAAAAATACAGTAGCGATTCCGGCAGCTCCTTTTGCCAAAAGCCCCATAAATGGCGTCCGTCTTTCTCCCGGTAATCCACCTTGGCGCCGCGTTCCTCTAGCAGCTTCTTCGCATCCCGGTTGAGCTGCACAAAATCATAAACACCCGTGTCGGTCTTATAATCTCTTTCCTGGAGGCCAACGACCATGTTGATTTCAAGCCACGAAAGATCGGTTTCGTCCTCAATCCATTCCAATGTGAGAGGATAGAACGCGCCTGAAAGGCTGAGCACGCGGGTGAAAAGCTCCGGGTAACGGAGGGCAAGATGGAGCGAGACGCTTCCCCCAAGCGAATCTCCGGCGACAATCCGTTCGTGCGGCGAGCGGCGGACAGGATAATTTTGCTCGACATAGGGGATAATTTCTTCGGCAAAGCAGGCAAGGTACTGGTCGAACCGGGTGCCAAAAGGTGCATATTCCTGAGTTCTGACGGGAACATTCACTTCAACCCCAACAATAATGAAGGGTTCTACGTCTTCTTCGAGAATCAGCTTGCCTGCTATAGTAGCGATTCGGCCGAAGTTAAAAAACTCCTCCCCGTCCTGGCAGTAGACTACGGGATAGCTGAGCAGCTCGTTGTAGCCCGGAGGAAGATATATGCGCAGCTTGCGGTCCTCTTGCAGGCTTTCACTCCAAAGGGTATGTTTTACAATTGTACGTTTCAGAAAAACAGAATCATCCATGTTTCATCAGGCACCTTTCCTGTCGGATTTTGCAATGCTTTCGGCAATGAGTTAAAATGAACTTTGTGGCAAAAATCATTTACATGTTGAAAAACTGCATTTCTGTTATACAAAATATACAGTCCTGTTATACATACAAAGTTTACGTGGGTATAAATTTTATGCGTAATTCTTTGACGAAAATGACGAAACAGGTGTATAATAATTCTATAACAGAGGCAGGCAATATTCAAATTGTTATTCAAATTTTTTTGCTGAGGTGAAGATAATGAGTAAAGTTCCTTACGAGGTTTATACAGAGGACGTTGAGGCTCTTACGGTCCTTTCTCCGGCTGGAGAAGTGATCAATAAAGATAAAATGCCCGCTCTTACCGATGATCAATTAAAAGAAATTGCTTACCGCATGATTTTCACCCGCACTTGGGATGATCGTGCTGTTAACCTGGGCCGTCAAGGCCGTCTTGGTTTCTACGCCCCGACTTCCGGACAGGAAGCGACAATGGTCGGCAGTGAATTCGCTCTTGAGAAGGAAGACTTTGTATGCCCAGGCTACCGCGATATTCCGCAGCTCGTCTGGCATGGTCTGCCTCTTCATCAGGCGTTTCTGTACTCCCGCGGCCATCAGCACGGCGGTGAAATCCCCGAGGATGTCAGCGTGCTGCCTCCGCAGATCATCATTGGCGCTCAAATTCTGCATGCCACCGGCATTGCCATGGGCTTTAAATTGAAGAACCAGAAGAATGTCGCCATTACCTATACCGGTGACGGAGGCTCCTCCGAAGGCGATTTCTACGAAGGTCTTAACTTTGCTGGACGATTCAAGCTGCCGGTCATTTTCTTTGTGCAAAATAACGGCTACGCCATCACAACTCCGTTCGCTAAGCAAACCGCTTCCAAGTCGATCGCCCATAAAGCGGTTGCTGCCGGCATTACCGGCGTAAAAGTAGACGGAATGGATATTTTTGCGGTCATTCAAGCGGTCAAAGAAGCCGCTGAGCGTGCCCGGAACGGAGAAGGGCCTACACTGATCGAAGCCGTTACGTACCGTTTCCGTCCGCACTCCTTGTCCGATGACGCCAGTAAATACCGCACCAAAGAGGAAGAGGGTCAATGGAACGAGAAGGATCCGATTGCCCGTGTGGTTAAATATTTGGAGTCCAAAGGCCTGTGGAGCGATGAAGATACGCAGCGTGTGAAGGACGAAGCGAAGGCGAAAGTGAACGAAGAAATCAAGCTTGCGGAAAAAACCGAGAAAATGACGATCTCCGGCCTGATCGACAGCATGTTCGAAACGACGCCGAAAGATCTTGAAGAGCAAAAAGCCGATTTTGAATAAGGAGGAGTACTGGCTATGGCACAAATGAATATGAAAGAAGCGATTCGCGACGCGATGCGCGTCGAATTAAAACGTGATCCGAATGTCCTGATCTTCGGCGAAGACGTCGGCCATGTAGGTGGCGTGTTCCGGGCAACGGAAGGATTGCAGAGTGAGTTCGGCGAGGAGCGCGTATTCGATACGCCGCTTGCGGAATCCGCTATTGGCGGTCTTGCTGTGGGCCTTGGCGTACAAGGTTTCCGGCCGATTGCCGAGATCCAGTTCGTCGGCTTTATTTTTGAAGCGCTGGACCAAATGGTTGTTCAGGCTGCCCGTCTGCGCTACCGGACCGGCGGCAAATACAACGCTCCTATCGTCTTCCGTACTCCGTTTGGCGGCGGCGTCAAGGCGGCCGAGCTGCACACCGACTCC
This sequence comes from Paenibacillus sophorae, assembly GCF_018966525.1. Taxonomy (NCBI): domain Bacteria; kingdom Bacillati; phylum Bacillota; class Bacilli; order Caryophanales; family Paenibacillaceae; genus Paenibacillus; species Paenibacillus sophorae. Next base: position 4,035,214 of record NZ_CP076607.1, on the reverse strand, counting down.
CTGGAAGGTCTGCTTGCCCAGAGCCCCGGCATCAAGGTTGTCGTTCCTTCCAATCCTTATGATGCGAAGGGACTGCTGATCGCGGCTATCCGCGACAATGACCCGGTATTTTTCATGGAGCATTTGAACCTGTATCATGCTTTCCGCACTGAGGTTCCGGAAGGTGACTATACAGTTGAAATCGGCAAGGCCAACGTCGTTCGCGAAGGCTCCGATGTTACGATTATCGCTTACGGCTTGATGGTACATACGGCCACCAAGGCTGCCGATGAACTTGAGAAGAGCGGCATCAAAGCCGAGATCATTGACCTGCGCACCGTCAGCCCGATCGACATCGACACGATTGTGGAATCCGTGAAGAAGACGAACCGTGCCATTGTGGTGCAAGAAGCCCAAAAGAGCGCCGGCGTCGCTGCCGAAGTTATTGCGCAAATCAACGAAAAGGCGATTCTGCATCTCGAAGCCCCTGTTCTGCGGATTGCAGGACCGGACACGGTATATCCGTTCGCCCAAATCGAAGACACCTGGCTGCCGAATCCCGCCCGCATCATTGCCGGCGTGAAGAAAGTTCTGGAATTTTAATCGTTATTTCTCATAGAGGAGGTTTTCGATCGTGACAAAATTCAATTACCCGTTCCCCGAGCTGGGCGAAGGCCTGCACGAAGGCGAAATCATCAAGATGCACATCAAGGCCGGGGATAAAGTGACCGACGAAGACATTATTATGGAAGTGCAGAACGACAAGGCGGTCGTCGAAGTTCCTTGTCCTGTTAACGGAACCGTTCTGGAAGTGCTCGCCAAGGACGGCGACGTGTTCCGCGTAGGCCAGACTGTTGCGGTTATCGACGCCGAAGGCGACATTCCGGAACAGGAAGGCGGCCATGCCGAGGAGCAGAGCGCGCAGGAAGCCGATTCGGCCAAAGGCAGCGCGGACACGGCTTCGTCTCCGGCGGCATCCAGCCCGGCTGACGCGAAAGCGGGCGAAGCCGGCGGTGCGGAAGCCGTTCCGGTGCCGAATCGCGATGTTCTGGCTACGCCGAGCGTGCGCAAATTTGCCCGTGACAACAGCGTGGACATCTCCAAGGTGAACGGCAGCGGCAAAGGCGGCAAAGTCACCCGTGAGGACGTCGAAGCGTTCCTGAATGGCGGCCAGGCGGCAGCAGTGGAAGCGGCCTCCGAAGCGGCTCCAGCAGAGAAAGCGGCGGCTCCCGCAGCTGCGGCAGCTTCCGGGAATGTGAGCCTCGAGGAAGAGCGCGTACCGTTCAAGGGCATACGCAAAGCGATTGCGAACGCCATGGTCAAATCGGCTTATACCGCTCCGCACGTGACGATTATGGACGAAGTGGATGTAACCGAGCTGGTCGCTTTCCGCACACGCATGAAGCCTGTAGCCGAGAAGAAGGGCGTGAAGGTAACCTATCTTCCGTTTATCGTCAAAGCGCTTGTTGCGGCTTCCCGTCAGTTCCCGGCGCTTAATGCGACCATTGACGAAGAAGCGAATGAAATTGTGTACAAGAAATACTACAACATCGGTATTGCTACCGATACAGAGAACGGCCTGATCGTTCCGGTGATCAAGGATGCCGACCGCAAGAGCATCTGGATGATCGCGTCGGCGATCAGCGATCTGGCAGCCCGCGGCCGCGAAGGCAAGCTGAGCCCGAACGAAATGAAGGGCAGCACGATTTCCATCACGAACATCGGCTCCGCCGGCGGCATGTTCTTTACGCCGATCATTAACTTCCCTGAAGTGGCTATCCTGGGAACGGGTCGCATCAGCGAGAAGCCGGTTGTGAAGAACGGCGAGATCGTAGCCGCTCCGGTTATGGCTCTTTCCTTAAGCTTCGACCATCGCATTATCGACGGCGCAACCGCGCAGAACTTTATGAACTACATTAAATCGCTGCTCGCAAATCCGGAGCTGCTGGTTATGGAGGTGTAATATATGGTAGTGGGAGACGCTTCACTCGATATTGATACATTGGTAATTGGTGCAGGTCCGGGCGGATATGTGGCGGCCATCCGGGCTGCCCAGCTCGGACAAAAGGTACTCATCGTGGATAAATCCGAAGTCGGCGGCGTGTGTCTGAACCGCGGATGTATCCCGTCCAAAGCGCTGATCTCGGCGGCTCACCAGTATGAATCCGCGAAGCACGGTGAAGCGTTCGGCGTAAGCGCCGAGAACGTGAAGGTGGACTTCACCAAGACGCAGGAGTTTAAGACCAGCGTCGTCAAGAAGCTGACCGGCGGTGTCGCCAGTCTGCTGAAAGGCAACAAGGTTGAAGTGTTCAACGGTGAATGCATGTTCATCAGCACAACGGAAGCGCGCGTATTTAACGACCATGAATCGCCGCGTTACCGTTTCAAGAACTGCATTATCGCGACCGGCTCCCGTCCGATCGAACTTAAGCCGTTCCCGTTCGGCGGACGTATTCTGTCCTCCACCGAGGCGCTTGAGCTGCCGGAAATTCCGAAGAGCCTGATCGTCATCGGCGGCGGCTACATCGGTGCCGAGCTCGGCCAAATGTACTCCAAGTTCGGCACCAAAGTGACGATTATCGAAGGCATGGATACCGTACTGCCGGGCTTCGACAAAGACATGACCCGTCTTGTAGCCAAGAACATGGCTAAGACCGGCATTGACATCGTGACGAATGCCAAAGCGGAAAGCGCGGCGCAGACTGACAAGGATGTAACTGTGAAATACTCCGTTGGCGGCGAGTCCAAAGAAGTAACGGCTGAATACCTGCTCGTAACCGTAGGCCGCCGTCCGAACACGGATGGAGAACTGGGACTTGATCTCATCGGCGTTGAGCTTGATGAGCGCGGACTGATCAAGGTCGACCATCAGGGCCGCACCAACATTCCGAACATCTTTGCTATCGGCGACGTAGTGCCAGGACTTGCGCTGGCCCACAAAGCTTCCTACGAAGGCAAAATTGCCGCCGAAGCGATTGCGGGACATAAGTCCGCTGTCGACTACAAAGTTATTCCGGCCGTCGTGTTTACCGATCCGGAATGCTCCAGCGTCGGCCTGACGGAGAAAGAAGCGAAGGACAAAGGCTTCAAAGTGAAATCCGGCAAATTCCCGTTTGCGGGCAACGGCCGCGCCCTATCCCTGAATAATGCGGACGGCTTCATCAAGATTGTCGCCAGCGAAGAGAACAATATCGTGCTGGGCGCGCAAATCGTCGGCATCGAAGCTTCCAACCTGATCGCCGAGCTTGGTCTGGCTATCGAAATGGGTGCTACGCTTGAAGATATCTCGCTGACCATTCACGGCCATCCGACACTGGGCGAAGTCGTAATGGAAGCGGCAGAACTGGTCGAAGGCCATCCGATTCATGTGCTGACCCGCTAATTATACGAACCAGAAGCTTGCATAGGCAAAGCTGACAGAAAAGGGCGAAGACGCATAAGCGTTTTCGCCCTTTTTCAAAATATGAGAATGTATTAGCTTTGCACTAATGGCATGGCCTTATCGTTCTGCCAGAAACGGTTGCCGGTTTGGAAAGATGGAGAAGCTGTTATTGCTTAAGCACTGCGGATGCTCTCCTTTTCTATAGTTTGGTATGTTACATGGGGACGTAAGTCATGGTAGAATTAGAAGAGAATATGAATGGAGGAGCGTTGAGGGCTTGCGTAAATATTTAGATCTGCTGCAGGATATATTGGATCATGGCGCACACAAAAGCGACCGTACGGGAACGGGTACTTTATCCGTATTCGGCCGCCAGTTGCGCTTCGATCTAGCGGAAGGGTTTCCGCTGATGACAACCAAACGGATTCATCTGAAATCGGTGGTTCACGAGCTTCTCTGGTTTCTGAAAGGCGAAACGAATATCGCTTATTTGAAAGAGAATGGCGTCACCATATGGGACGAATGGGCGGATGAGAACGGAGAACTGGGACCGGTATACGGCTCGCAGTGGCGCGCATGGGAAAGCGCGGATGGACGCCATATCGACCAGATTTCGAACGTGATTGATTCGATTAAGAATAACCCGGATTCACGCAGGCATATTGTAAGCGCCTGGAATGTGGGCGAGATTGACCAAATGAAGCTGCCGCCCTGCCACTTCGTCTTTCAGTTCTATGTAGCGGACGGCAAACTGTCCTGCATGCTGACGATGCGGTCGGTGGATACATTTCTCGGGCTGCCGTTCAATATTGCCAGCTACGCCCTGTTGACGCATATGGTTGCCCAGCAGACAGGGCTTGAGCCGGGAGAGTTTATATGGTCCGGCGGTGATGTGCACATTTATACAAATCATCTGGAGCAGGTGGCAACTCAGCTCTCGAGAGAGCCTTACGAGCTGCCGAAGCTTGTCATCCGCCGAAAACCGGATAGCATCTTCGACTATACCTTCGATGATTTTGAGTTTGAAGGGTACCGCTACCATCCGGGAATCAAAGCGCCTGTCGCCGTATAGCAGACATTCCGTGGGTAGATTTCAAAACTGCATGCGAGGAGGGAAGCATAACGATGAGCATTAGCTTAATTTGGGCGATGGGCGAGGACGGAGTCATAGGCAAAGACGGCGGCATGCCATGGCGGCTGCCCCGGGATTTCGCGTTCTTCAAGGCGCAGACGATGGGCAAGACGATGCTGATGGGACGGAAAACCTGGGATTCCTTAGGAGGAAAAGCGCTACCGGGAAGAACAAGCGTTATCCTGACCCGGGACGAAAGCTTCGCTCCCGAAGGGGCGGAAACCGTTCACAGCTTAGAGGAGGCTCTTGAGCTTGGCCGCGGGCAGGATGAACTGATGGTGATCGGTGGAGCGGAAGTGTACCGGATGACGCTGCCTTTTGCCGACAAGCTGATTGTTACCCGGATTAAAGAGTCTTTTGAAGGCGATACATTTTTTCCTGAAACGGACTGGAGCAAGTGGACGGAAGTATCCAGCACGCAGGGAATCCGCGATGAGAAGAATCCGTATGATTACCGGTTCGTCGTGTACGAACGTACGGAATAATCTGCGGCCCTAATCTCTTAAATCAGAGGCTTATCAGCCTACTTATCTGACATAACATGTGAAAAAAGTACAAACAATCAGCAAATTAGTCCATTAACGTGCGAAAGTTAGGGATGCTAATATAATTAAAATTAGAAGTTTTAGGCCCATTAATTAATGTACGAGAACCTCTGTGCGCTAAAGTGAATCCCACCTGAATGCCGCAATAAGTTCGAATGTACTGCAACCAACATGAAGAGAACGGATGGGGGAATCGAAATTATGTCTACACCAACAGGATTTATGGAATATAAAAGACAGCTTCCAGGCGACCGCGATCCCGAGCAGCGGGTTAAGGACTGGGAGGAGTTCCACGACCATCTGTCTGAAGATGAACTGCGGACACAGGGGGCGCGCTGCATGGACTGCGGAACGCCGTACTGCCATACCGGAATCGACATGGCCGGCGGCACTTCGGGCTGTCCGGTGCATAATCTGATTCCCGAATGGAACAATCTTGTATACCGGGGATTGTGGAAGGAAGCGCTGGAGCGTCTGCACAAGACCAATAACTTCCCTGAGTTTACCGGCAGCATCTGTCCGGCTCCATGCGAGGGCTCTTGTACGGTCGGCCTGATCGGACAGCCGGTCACGATCAAGACGATCGAACTGGCCATTATCGATAAAGGCTTCGAGGAAGGTTGGGTCGTTCCCGAGCCTCCGGAGAAACGCACGGGCAAAAAAGTAGCGATAGTCGGCTCCGGACCTGCCGGACTCGCGGCGGCGGCGCAGCTTAACAAAGCTGGCCACTTGGTTACCGTCTACGAGCGCAGCGACCGGGTCGGCGGACTCTTGACCTACGGCATTCCGACAATGAAGCTCGACAAGCGCGTCGTGCAGCGCCGGGTCGACCTGCTGGCGGCTGAAGGCGTCACCTTTGTCGTAAACACGGAGATCGGCAAGGATATTCCGGCACAGCAGCTGGTCGACGAGTACGACGCCGTCGTACTATGCGGCGGTGCGACCAAGGCGCGTAAGTTCACTGCTGAAGGCAATGATTTGAACGGCGTGATGTACGCCATGGATTATCTGAACGGCACGATCAAGAGCTACCTGAACTCGGGGCTTACGGACGGCAACTTCGTGTCTGCGGAAGGCAAAGACGTTATCGTGCTTGGCGGCGGCGACACCGGCTCCGACTGTGTAGCTACGGCCCTGCGTCACGGCTGCAAGAGCATTACCCAGTTCGGTACGCATGACAAAGCGCCACTCGAGCGCGACCCGATTGCGAACCCTTGGCCGCAATTCCCGAATGTGTATACGCTGGACTACGCCCAGCAGGAAGCGAAGGCGGTATTCGGCGATGACCCGCGTGAATTCTCGATTATGACGACGAAATTCGTCGGCGACGAGAACGGCAACCTTAAGGAGCTGCACACGGTGAACATTCACCGGATCGTCGATGAGACCGGCCGCAAAATTTATCAGCCGATCCCCGGCACCGAAGCGGTCTATCCGGCGCAGCTGGCGCTGATTGCCATCGGTTTTGACGGACCGGAGCAGGAACTGGTTCAGGAATTGAAGCTAGAGACCGACCGCCGCACGAACATAAAGGCCAGCTACGGCAAATTTAGCACCAATGTTGAAAAAGTATTCGCCGCCGGAGACATGCGCCGCGGACAAAGCCTGGTTGTCTGGGCGATCAACGAAGGACGCGCCGCCGCCCGCGAGGTGGATAAATATTTGATGGGCTCGACAATTCTGCCGTAAGCTTGCCTCTTGACTAAGCCGCTGATTTTATGTAAATTAATTGAAATTGCAATTATGATCAGCAGCAATGACCGAGGAAGGCAGCTGCATTAACTCGTTGGTACAGAAAGGGAACTCACCGGCTGAGAGGTTCCCCGAAACGTCGGCCTGCCCCCCGCCCCGGTAGCTGCAGCGAAGAATCGCTGGAGGTCCTATGGCTTCATGCCCTGAGGGGCATGAAACTTGGGTTAAAAAGTTCTCTTGCGGGTAGACGGCAGTGCCTGCCGAATTCCTATGGAGCATTTCTGGCGTGAAACGCTGCCGGCCTGCGGCCGTTATCCGCTTTGAGGATCGTTCGCCTATCGGCCTACGATTGAATTAGGGTGGTAACACGACACATTCGTCCCTGACGGATGTGTCTTTATTTTTTTCAAGGGGGAAATAAGGATGCGACAAAGCCAGATATTGCTGAACACTTTACGGGAGCGGCCTTCGGAGGCGGACACGGAAGGGCACGGACTGCTGCTGCGCGGGGGCTACATCCGGCAGCTTGCCGCCGGCATTTACAGCTATCTTCCCCTGGGCCGCCGGGTTCTGCGCAAAATAGAAGGGATTGTCCGGGAGGAGATGGAACGCGCCGGCGTCCAGGAAGTGATGATGCCCTCTATGCAGCCTGCGGAGCTGTGGATGGAATCGGGGCGCTACGGATCGTACGGCAAAAATCTGATGACGGTAAATGACCGTCACGGACGTGAATTTATTCTTGGACCGACGCATGAAGAGGCCGTCACTTCCCTGATGAAGAACGAAGTGAGTTCCTACCGGAAGCTGCCGGTGAAGGTCTACCAGATCGGAACCAAATTCCGTGATGAGAAGCGGCCGCGCTTTGGGCTCCTTCGGGGACGTGAATTTATCATGAAGGACGCCTACTCCTTTGATATCTCCGAGGAGGGGCTGGACTTGTCCTACCAGACCATGTTCGGGGCGTACAACCGGATCTTTGCCCGCTGCGGGCTTCGCTTCAAGGCGGTGGAGGCGGATGCGGGAACGATCGGCGGAGACGGCGGCAGTCACGAGTTTATCGCACTCTCTGCAATTGGCGAGGATACGGTCGCCGTCTGCGGGCATTGCGACTACGCGGCGAATCTGGAACAGGCCGAGACGGCTGCCTGGAAAGGGGAGAGTAACGGTTCCGGTGGTGATGAGGGGAACGGCTTGAACACCCCGCAGGTGGACCGAGACCAACCTGTCGCTGTAGACACGCCATTTCCAGAAAAATTCCATACACCGGACATCCGAACCATTGACCAGCTTACAGCGGCGTACAGCCTGAAGCCGGAGCAAATCATCAAGACACTGATTTATAGGGTGGGCGGCGACAGCGTCGCGGTTCTTGTGCGGGGAGATCACGAGGTTAACGAGCTGAAGGTGGGCAAATATTTGGGAGCGGAGGACATATCGCTTGCGGATGGCAGCGAGGTGGAGACGGCGGCGGGTGTGATCAGCGGTTATGTCGGCCCGGTCGGACTCGAGTTGCCGCTGCTAGTCGATTATGCCGTCGCGGAAATGATGGACGGAATTGCGGGTGCCGGAGAACGGGATTATCATTTCCGGGGAGTCCGGCCTGGCCGCGATTTTCCGCTTACCCGTGTGGGCGATTTCCGCAATGCCGCCGAGGGTGATTCATGTCCGCGCTGCCGCGAAGGCCGCCTGACACTGCACCGCGGGATAGAAATCGGGCATGTGTTCAAGCTTGGAACCCGTTACAGCGGCAAGCTGGGGGTAGTGTTCCTGGACGCTTCCGGCAGGGAACGGAACATGATCATGGGCTGCTACGGTATAGGCATATCCCGGCTGCTGGCGGCGGTTGCCGAACAGAATGCCGGAGAAGGGGGAATTGCTTGGCCTGATGCGCTGGCGCCTTTTAAGGTGCAGATCATTATCGTCTCGATAAAGGACGAAGCGCAGATCGCGCTGGCGGAGAAGCTGTATGGCACGCTGAAAGAGCTTGGTCTTGAGGTTCTGCTGGATGACAGAGATGAGCGCCCTGGCGTTAAGTTTAATGACTCCGGTCTGATCGGCACGCCGCAGGTTGTGGTGGTCGGCAGGGAGGCGGCGCTTGAGAGAGTCGAATATGAAAATCGGCACAGCGGTGTTAAGGAAACTCTCGGGCTTGATGAGGCCGTCTTACGAATCACGGAGCACGTTAAAAATAGCCGGATCTGATGTATAATAGACTACTGGACCTTTTTACTATATAAAATGAACTTGATAAATACCCTCAGGGTAAGAAGTAACGAAGGGAAGTTTGGAACTGTAGGAGCGATAGCGCTCGCCTTTGTCTCCGGATTTCAACCGCGAAGAGCGATATTGCATCAAGAAATCTGGAGACAACAGCGGCCGAAAGTCCAAACATTCCGTAGTTACGAACTATACCCAAATGGGAAAATCTTAAGTTCAGTTTATATAGCAGAGATTGATAGACAGGGAGCGATTGTTTTTGAAGACAATGATCATTGCGGAAAAACCGGATATGGGACGGAATATCGCCGCCGCAATTGAGCCGAAAGCCAAAAATCACCGTTCCTACCTCGAAGGGGAGCAGTATATTATTACATGGGCCATCGGGCATCTGATCGAACTGGCGGAGCCCGAGGCATACGATCCGAAATATAAGAGGTGGAATATCGGCGACCTGCCGATCATTCCCGAGCAGTTCAAGCTCGTGCCGAACCGGAAGACCATTGATCAGCTTAAAGTGATCGGGGAGCTGGCGAAGCGCAGCAGCTTGCTGATTAACTCCTGTGACGCCGGGCGGGAGGGGCAGCATATTTTTTCACTGATCCAGCGGCATTTGAAGCTGAAGCAGCCGGTAAAGCGGCTGTGGATCTCCGATCTTACGCCCGAGACGATCCGCAAAGGCTTCCAGGAGCTGAAGGACGGGTCCGAGTATGACAACTTGACCAAAGCGGCCAAAGCCCGCAGCGAAGCCGACTGGCTGATCGGAATGAACGGCTCGCGGGCCTTCACCACAAGGCATAATGTGCTTCTGTCGGTCGGCCGGGTGCAGACGCCTGTCCTTGCCCTGATCTACGAACGGCAAAAGACGATAGAAGCCTTTTCCTCGCTGAAATTTTTTCAGGTGGAGGGTCATTTTGTGCAGGGAGATACGTCTTACAGGGGCATGTGGCAGGGCGACCGCCTGACCGAAAAGGACAAAGCGGATGCGCTGGCCGCCAAGGTCAAAGGCAAGCCGGGGCGCATTGCCTCTTATGAAGTCAAGGAAACGAAAGAATATCCGAACAGGCTGTATGATCTGACGCTGCTGCAGCGTGAAGCGAACGGCAAGTTCGGTTTTTCGGCCAAAAAAACACTCGACACCGCCCAAGCGTTGTACGAGAAGCATAAAGTGATTTCGTATCCACGGACGAACTCCAACTATGTAACCGAGCAGAATATTCCGGAGATGCACAAGACGCTGTCCTCGCTAGCAGGAACGGCTTACGATGAATGGGTCCAAGGCGCAAACCGGAGTTTGGTCCACAAAGGCAATAAATTTGTCTGCAATCCGGCGAAGGTCGAGGATCACCATGCCATTCTGCCGACGGGCCGCAAAGCAGCGGGGCTCGGTCCTGACGAACAGAAGCTGTATGATCTCATTGTCCGGCGGTTTCTGTCGCAGTTCTATCCGGCAGCAGAATACAAGATGCACACCGTTATTACCGAAGTGGAAGAAGAAAAGTTTAAGACGACGGTTAAAGAGCTGCTGAGCCTTGGCTGGAAGGTCATTTACGGTGATCAGAAGAAGGACAAGTCAAGGGGCGGCAAAGCCAAGGGCAAGGAAGAAGATGAGGAAGAAGAGACGGAGGTCAACGAGCCATTCTCCATCGTTTCCAGCGAGGGCGTGCTCTGCGAAGACGCCGTCGTGAAGGAGAAGGAGACCCAGCCGCCGAAGGCTTATACGGAAGGCACCTTACTGAAGGCCATGGAAAGCGCGGGCAAGCAGATCGAGGACGAGGAACTGCGTGACGCGATGAAGGATTCGGGTCTGGGAACTCCGGCGACCAGGGCAGCGACGATCGAGCGTCTGAAAAAGGTCGGCTACATCGAGATGCAGGGGAAAAAGATTCTGATTACGCAAAAGGGACGGACTGCGATTGAGCTGATCCGCGGGGCAGGCGTCGAGCTTCTGACTTCTCCGGAAATGACGGGCCAGTGGGAGCGCCGCTTGACTGAAATCTCGCGGGGAACGGCGTCGGACCTGCAATTTATGGAGAATGTTAAGAAATTCGCGACGATGATCGTCGATAAGGTGCGGGCGCAGTCACGGGCCGACAAAATGTCCTTTGAAAGCTCCGAACCAGCATCAGGTACGAAAGGCAAAGGAAGGGGCGGGAGCCGGCGTTCAAGCGGTGGGAGGGACGGTTCCGGTGGCGGCAATCGGCAGAGTGACGCTTCCGGGAGAGGTGACGGCGGCGGGCCCGGCGGAGTCAAAAAGGGCGCGTCCGCTGGCCGGAACGCAGCGGCGGCAGCCGCATCTGGAGACGACGCTTCTCCAGAACGGCGGAGCGTGAAGTCCGGCGCCGATGCCAAGGAAGCCGCTGGTATCCGGCCTGCCGCGCCCAAGTTCATCGGAACCTGCCCGCGTCCCGGCTGCGGAGGCCAAATCTTTATGGGACGCAAGGGGTATGGCTGCTCTCATTACAAGGAAGGCTGCGGATTTGTAATCTGGAAGGAAAGCTACGGCAGACAGCTTACCGACACCCAGATCAAGGCGCTTATCGAAAAAGGCCGAACGGCAAAGCTGAAGCTTGTGCTGCCGGACGGTTCGGCAGTGGAAGGCAAACTGACGCTCAGAAGCCCGGAAACGGGCGAACTGACAGTGGAGATCGTATAAACAAACGGCAGGCAGCGTATGGTGTTCATACGCTGCCTGCCGTTTATACTTGCGGTCAGTTGCTGCTCTCCGCCAACTGCTTGTCGATGGCGGCCTTCAAACTGTCATACGAGGAACCTTTTAGAAGCGCACCGTTCACCATAAACTTGGGAGTGCCGTTAACGCCGTAGGAGCCGGCGATTTTGAAGTCCTCTTTTACATCCAACATATAGGTCTGGTTCTTGAGATCTTTCTCGAATTGGGCGTAATCGATGTCATCAATATTGTCCTTCACGAATTTCAGGATGAACTTCTCGGTTGCCCAAATCTTGCTCTCGTCCCCCTGATTATCGTACAGCTTGGTTACATATTCCCAAAATTTATCGTTGCTCTGATGATAGATCGCTTCGCCAGCGCTGGCGGCCAGATAGGAGTCACGGTCGATAAAGGCAAAGTTCATGAAGTAGTATTCGACCTTCCCGGTATCCACATAATCCTTGATGAACTGCTCCATGTAGGTTTGCGTCCATTTTCTGCAAGCGGGACATTTAAAATCGGCAAACTCAATCACCTTGACCTTGGCGTTCGGATTTCCGAGGCGGGGCTGTTTCTCGTATTTGAGACCGTCAACCACGATATTCCCTTTCACATCGGTGTAGTTGGGCAGATTACTCAAATCCGCAGCTTCTCCGGCTTCTCCTCTGTTCAGAACGAGTCCGAGCGCCACTGCAAGGATAACGACGAGTCCTGCCAGCACCATGGGCAGCGCATAATGTTTCCCTGTCTTTTTCTTCTTATCCTGGCTGTTCTTCATGTATATCCTCCTGCCGAATGCTTAGATTCACTAAAGTAGTATAATCGTTTCGGCGGAGGGTTTTATATGCTTTTTGTAACAGCCCGTCCAGCCCTGGCGCTCAGCCGTGGCTTTTGTTCCGGCTTACAGCGGCTCCGCGGATGACGGGCACCACTTCATGGATTGAAGAAATCGTAATTAACGACTGCTGCATCTCGTGCTGAAGCTCGATCATATTGTACAGCCATTCGTTCTGCTGCTTCAGATAGACGCTCTTGACACCGGCTGTAATCGCCGGGAGCACATCGGTGCGGAGAGAATTGCCAATCATCCAGGTGCGTTTTCGTTCAAAGGGATGGCTGCGCAAAATCTTTTCCAGCGATTCCACATTTTTGTGCTTCCGGATATAAATGCGGTCTTCAAAGTAGAGGTCCAGCTTCATCTGTTCGATCTTGCGCCGTTGTATTGAATGGTCTCCACCCGTATACAAATGCAATTGATGGCCGTCATGCTTCAGGTTGTCGAGCGTCTCGACCATGCCGGGATAGGCTTCGATTTCCTGATCGTACACGCTGAGACCAAGCTTCATTAGCTGTTCTTCCTGAAAACGATCGGCCGGCCGGTTATATTTTGCGCAGAAATAGCGGTACGTGGCGATCAGCGATTTCGGAAAATTGTCACTTGCGAGCCCGCTCATATTGACCGTCTCGACATCAATCTCCACCTGCTTGCGGCGGAGCTCTTCGGTTGTAGCACCATCATCCTTGAACCAGTCAATCATCAACTCGAAATACTGCCCCAGAATGAGGTCAAAATATTTGTTGCAGTGGACTAAAGTATCATCCAGGTCAAAGATCACCTGCTGAGTCCAATATTTCATATCGCTCACTCCTTTGTTCGGCTTAAACGGGGTCCCGTGTCTAAAAGAAGGCCCTGTTCAAGCCAGTTCTGTATGATTGTAAGAGTATTATAATCGAATATACGATTCAAGGAACATCTGAAGTTCCGACGCGCCGTCAAGACGGATGCTGAACCGTTCGTTCTGCTCGTCCCGCAAATGGAGGCGCAGAAGTCCGGCCACCCGCAGCATCATCAGATGATGCATCAGAATGTCACCCGACTGGCCGAGGTCGGATTGCATTTCCCAGAGCGACTTCGGCTCGTTGGCGAGATAGCGCAGCAGACGGAGGCGCACCGGATCGGACAGCGCTTTGGTCATGCGGAGCAGTAGAGTAGGCGGCTCATCTTCATTATCCACCGGGACGTCAACGGGATACTGTACAAGCATTAGCTTTTTGTAAAAACAGTACGTGTTGATCGGCCGGTGATGCACCGTCGGCAGAAGCACGATTGTTTCCAGCTCGGGGATGTCCTCGATCACAATCCCGCCTGATGCATACTCAATCAGCGCCTCGGGTTCCATCTTGCTCTGCAGCAGCTTTTTCTCGGATGCATCTTCTATAAGCAGAGGAAGCATCTTGGGCTCTACATGCCGGAAGTACTGCTCATGCCAGAGCCGAAGGAGCGGTCCGTAGCCATCTTTGATTCGGCGGCACTCTTCAAGCGTGAATCCCGGAACGTAGGGGGCGGCTAGTTCAAACCATTCCTCCACGGTGGCGGACTCCATATCTTCAAGGAACAGCTGCACTTTGGCAGACGGTCCGTGGGTATAAGCCCAGCAGTAAAGAACGTCGTAGTCTTCGAACGGCCATTCGGCGGCCTGCAGCAGCGCAGACACCTTTTGAGGGGGAATCCGCCCGTCGATGTCGCGCACCCATTCGGGTCCGATATCGAGATTGGAAATCCACTTTCGCGTTACATATAGCATGAAACTGTCCACCAGTTCATATACGGGCGACACGTCAATTTTCAATTCATATTCCATGAAACATGCAGTCCTCCCAGAAAATCACTCACTTCTGATTATTATCTCTTGTTTGGTTTGGGGTTGTCCACTATAATGTTGTTTCTTAATTATACTAGAAATATTAGGAGAATATCATCCGTGTCGGACAGCGTTTCTTCGCTGAACGGCATTAATGCGGCCGTATTATTTATCGGCTCCTTTGCGATGATGCTTGCTGCCGAACGAATGCTGGGAGCTGCCGGATTATTGGGCTTCCTTTATATCCTGTTCGTCTTCCTGGGGTTATTATTCTCGCCAAAATGCGAATTTTGAGTTAAGATAAGGGAACGAGTGATCGCATGGAATTTATTCTTGCTTTTCAAGTACACTATATATGAAGTAGATATGGGAACAGGAGAGAATGATTCATGGTTATCGTGGAGCATTTAGCCAAGACGATTGGACCGGAACAGACTCCGGTACTGAGAGATATAGGCTTTCGAATGGAGTCCGGAGAACTGATCGGACTGCTCGGCGCGAGCGGGAGCGGCAAGACGACGCTGCTGCGCTGCTTGGCGCTGCGCGACAAGTGGGACAAAGGGAATTTCCGGGTGGATGGTACCGATATTCTAAAGGGCGGCCTTGGCGGCAGAACAAAAATCCGCCGCGAATGGGCCTTCCTGGAGCAGAACGCTGAGCTGAATCCGACCCGGACCGCTTTAAAGAACGTGCTGATTGGCCAAGCGGCCCAGACCCCTTTATGGAGGAGACTAACGGGAATGGTCCGAACCGACGATTATATGGGAGCCATGGATGAACTGGAACGGATCGGCCTGCTGGATAAGGCGAAGATGAAGACGGGCCAGCTCAGCGGCGGGGAACGCCAGCGCGTTGCCATATCCAGGGCGCTCGTTCACGGAGCCAAGGTCATTCTTGCCGACGAACCGGTGACGGGGCTTGACCCGAAATCGGCGCAGAGCATTATGGAGACGCTGCGGGAATTGTGCAAGGAGACTGGTCTTACGGTGGTCGCCGTTCTGCCGCTTGAGCTTGCCGAACGCTACGCTACTCGCCTGTGGGTGTTGGATAACGGGATCATTAAGCATGACGTTACCAGCCGACGGCTTACCTCTCAGGAGCGGGCCGGATTATTATAAGGCCGGAATCCAATTTAGATGAATGAAATGAGTGATCATGTTGATTATACAAAGTCTGCGGCGCCATCGTTCGCGGCGTTCTGCCGCCGATGTATCGGACTTCCGGCTCCCCGCCGCCATGCCTGCTTTATGGCGTCTTGGCGCCGGTATATTGGCGCTTTCGCTGTTGTCCGGGTGTACCTTTATCAGCGATCCCATATCCCGGATGAAGTCGCCGCGGCTGTCCGAAGATAAGGCGACGCTGATGGCCGCCATCAACTCGCTGAAGCTGATTCGTCCAACCAATGACGACGACAGCTCCATCCGCACGGAAGACCTGAACGGTGACGGAATTCCAGAAACACTCGTCTTCTATGAGACACCCGGTGAGGCAGTGCTGATACACGGCTTGATTCTGGAGAAGCAGGGCGGCTCCTGGGTCAAGAAGCTGACCTTCGATGGCGCGGGAACCGCACTCGAATCGGTGGAGATCAGGGACGTTACGGGAGATGGCAAGCCGGAAATTATTGTCGGTTACTCCAGGGGAGATGAAGGACTCCAGAAGGGTCTGGTCGTGTACAGCTATTCGGGAACGTCGCTAGAGGAAACGCTGACGCTCCCCTACACCAAATATGTGATCGACGATTTAAACGGAGACGGCATGGATGATATTACGGTCGTTTCGCTCAAACGGAATGAATCTTCCACGCTGACCACCTATCAATATAACGGGGGCTTCAAGGAGCTCGACCGGTTAGAGAATCTCGATCCTTATATTAACAATTATTACAACATTGTCGTGGGCAAAGTGGCGAAAGGCAAAGAAGGCATCGTGCTGGACGCAGCCGTCAATTCACATTCCGCGTACAGTTATATGATCGTAATGGAAAATAACCGTTTCCGCGTCGTTCTCTCCGGTGACGACAGTACATTTAAGGACCGCCGGATTTCGAGCGGGGATATCGACGGAGACGGCATTATCGAAATCGGCCTGATGGAACGGCCGTCCGGCTGGGAGAATTTCGAGGCGGATGCCGTCCCCTGGTTCTATTCCTATTACCAATGGGATGGAAAGGAAGGGCTGGCCTTTGCACTGCAGCAGTACCGTGATCCATCGGACAGGTTCACACTGAATTTTCCGCCGTCATGGCATGGCACAGTTACGGTCGACACGAAATCCGTGAAGGATAGATATCTCAAGTTTATAATGTCAGACACCGGCGAAACGGTTGCCGAAATTTCCTTTTTCTCTACGGAGGAGTGGGATCAGGTGAAAGGTGAAGGCTGGGAGCTCTGGGGCCGGGATGCGGATAAGATCATCGGCTATCGGGGCAAGCTGGAGCAGAATGCAGACGGAATCAAGAAGGGGAACACTACGGTTCCCGCAGAGAGGAAGGGAATCAATTGAGTAAGGTGCTCATACTGGAGGATGAAGAATCCATCCGCAGTTTTATAGTTATCAATTTGAAACGCAATGGATTTGAAGTGCTGGAAGCGGCCGACGGCAATGAAGCTCTCAGCAAGCTGAATTCAGTGCCCGACATTGATATCGCGCTGCTTGACGTGATGGTGCCGGGTATTGACGGCTTCGAAGTGTGCAGACGAATCCGTGAAACGAATGAACGGATTGGTATTATTTTTCTGACGGCCAAGGTGCAGGAGCAGGATAAGGTATATGCGCTGTCTGTGGGCGCCGACGATCATGTCAGCAAGCCTTTCAGCCCTACGGAGTTGATTGCCCGCATTCAGTCGCTTCTCCGGAGAGTGAACGTGCACCGGGAGCAGTCGGCCAAGGTGTCCTTCCAGTCCGGCCCGTTTACGCTGGATCTTATCTCCAAGCAATTCAAGCGCAGCGGAGATCCCATCGAACTGACGCCGACCGAATTTTCGCTCGTGCAGTTTTTCTTTGAAAAAGAAAATACCCCCCTGAGCCGGGACGTTCTGCTCGATCATGTATGGGGCAAGGAATATATGGGTGATCCAAAGATCGTAGATGTGAACATCCGCCGGCTGCGGCAAAAAATCGAAAACAATCCGTCAGAGCCCGAATATCTGCAGACAGTATGGGGGCATGGCTATAAATGGAAAGGTCAAGGACAATGATTAAAAAGGGGATGCGCAGACAGATTGTTTTACACTACATTCTTGTAGTTTTTTTGGCGCTTCTCCTCGTGGAAGTCATCTTTTTGATTGTGATCAGAACGTATTATTACGACAGCATTTATACCCGAATTTCAACGCATATCAGCCAAGCGGAATATTTTTATCAGATTACCAGCGAAGACTCCCCGCTTTCGCTTCAGGAACTGCTGGACAGCTTTGCGCTGGACTATACGGAGCTGCAGGTGTTGACGCTGAATGGCGACATGATTACGAGTTCGACCGGCTTTCAGCCGGACCGGACGATTACGACAAGCGATGTGCCGGAAGCGGTCGGTGGTGGGATTGGCCGTTGGGTAGGAAGGCAACCCGGAACCAATGAGAGCGTCATGGCTGTCTCCAAGGTGCTGCAGATTCATGGCCGCGACGCCTATGTGCTGCGGTATGTGACTTCTGTTGAAGGAGTGAACGCCGATTTGCTTAACGTCACTCTTATCTCGGTTAGCGTTGGCATAGCCGTACTTGCGGTCGTCGCCGCTTTCAGCTTCGGGCTGGCCAACTCAATTATCAAGCCGCTGAACAATATTACGGCGGTATCCGCGCAAATGGCCAGAGGTAAATTCAATATGCGCATCAAGGGAGATTATCTTTACGAAATCGGCGAGCTTGCCTCAACCCTGAATTACTTGGCCGAGGAGATTGTGCGGAGCAACCAGATCAAGGATGATTTTATCTCCTCGATTTCGCATGAACTTAGGACGCCGCTGACCAGCATCAAGGGCTGGAGTGAGACATTAATCTCTGGCGGTTACGACCCCGAAGAAACGAAGCTCGGAATGAGCATTATTTCCAAGGAAAGCGACCGGCTGATCGGGCTTGTAGAGGAGATCCTCGACTTCTCCAAGCTGCATCAGAATGAAATGAAGCTTTCCATCGGCACCGTAGGTGTCAGAGAACTGCTGCAGGAAATTATTCTGAATCTGTGGGCCAAAGCCGAGAAAAAGAGCATCAGGCTTGTGCTGGAAGCGGAAGAAGGCATTTATGTCAGAGGCGATGCCAACCGGCTGAAGCAGGTGTTCCTGAATTTGACCGACAATGCGGTGAAATTCTCGCATGAAGGCTCAAGCATAATGCTTACAGCGCGCCGTGCTGACGAAGAAGAGGCCGAAATCGTGGTACAGGATAGCGGGATCGGCATTAGTCAGGATCACTTAAACCGGGTAAAAGACCGCTTCTTCCAGGTGGACTCGCTCAACGGCGGCACCGGGCTTGGTCTGGCTATTTCACAGCAGCTGGTGGAGCTTCATGGCGGAACGATGGAAATTGACAGTGAGCTTGGCAAAGGCACTCGGGTTACGGTTTACCTGCAGCTTGCGGAGCCGTTTCCGGCAGTGGAGACGATGGAGCAGGTGAGCCTGCCGTTGCCGGAGGAAAATCATGATAGGGAGGAGGGCAAGCATTGAGTTTGCCGATTACTGGTGATATCCACACTTCCCTGGGCAAACTGAACGTGGTTCACGCCGATTCCAGTATGGCTGGAGAGGTTCTGAAGCTGCTGCGCGAAGCGGCGCAGTGGATGCGTGATAACGGCCTCACACAATGGAAACCGGAACAGTTCAAGGAAGAGGATATCCTGAATTACTTTAACGAGCGCGAGGTCTATATCGCTATGCAAGGTGGCGTGGCTGCCGGTATGTTCACGCTGCAATTTGGAGATCCCCAGTACTGGGGGCGGCGAAATGACGAGTCATTTGCCTATCTGCACAGGCTTGCTGTGGCAATGCCGTTCCGTGGAGCGGGACTGGGCAGCAAGCTGCTGAAATTCGCCGCCGAGATGGCCAAAGCCTCCGGACGCAGCGGGCTTCGCCTAGATACGATTGCCGATAATGTAAAGCTGAACCGATATTACCAGAGCCAGGGGTTCCGTTATATGGGTACCCATGATGTGGGCGGAGGGCGGCTTGTCAATCTGTACGAGAAAATGGAGACTTCAGGCGATAAAGATGCTATCCGTTTGCAGTATTTTGATGCAGTGGACTTCGAATGTCTGAGACGCTGGAGCGTCTCGCCGGATTTCCTCAAGCAGTGGGCGGGGCCTTCGCTTCACTTTCCGATTCAGGATGATGAGCTGAGAAAATATCTCGACGGCGCAAACCATCCGGCCGAATCCGAACTGATGGTGTACAGCGCCGTGCATATGGCAACAGATACCGTCATCGGACATCTTAGTCTGGCCGGCATTGACCGGGATAACGGTTCGGCCAGAATTGGAAGGGTCATTCTTGATCCGGAATACCGGGGAAAGGGCTTTGCGCGCCGGATGATCGGCGAAGCTATGCGTATTGGCTTTGAATCGTTGGAGCTGCATAGGCTGGCGCTCGGCGTCTTTGATTTCAACACATCCGCGATTCGTACTTATGAAGCTCTTGGATTTCGCCGGGAAGGCGAGCATCTCGAGGCGGCCCGTTTCAGTGACCGCTATGCGAATCTTATCGATATGGCTATGCTGGACAGAGAATGGAGCGAAATGAAACACAACATGACTTAACGTACATAACACGGCGTCATTCATTCCGGGAAGTTAACTCAAATTAAGCAAAAAGGGTTGTTTCACAGGCATTAACCTGTTGAAACAACCCTTTTTTATTCTGGTTCTTACGAGAGTAGGCCCCCGGCCCGAAGTCTGCCGGTACCGGCTTTCTCGTATACATCCTGAAGCAACCGGGAAGGCTGGGTAAGGATAAGCGGTTTGGGCGCAATCGTCTCGCGCGGTCCGACCACAGCGATACGATCAATACTGCCTTTGACAACAGCCCCTTCTTTGATTAGAGCATCTTCGCCAATAATCGCATTTTCGATGTATGCGTTTTTGCCGATGCGGGCGCCGGGCATAATCACGCTGTTCTTGACGAAGGAGGTTTTGGCGATTTCAACATTGTCGAAAATAACCGAACGCTGGATATTGCCTTCCACGGAAGCATGCTCGCTAACCAGGGATTCCGCATCTGTGGATTGACCTTTGGACCGGATGGCTGATGGTTTGAATACTTGAGAGCGGCTGTACATGGGCCAATTCGCATTGTTAAATTTCCAGCCATTATCTCGTTGCAAGAGGTCCATATGAGCTTCCCACAGGCTTTCCACCGTACCCACGTCACGCCAGTAGCCTTTGAAACGGTACGCAAAGAGGGTATCTTCATTCTGCAGCATAGCGGGAATTACATCCTTGCCGAAATCGTGGCTGGAATTGCTGTTCGCTGCATCTCTAAGCAGGTGAGCCTTGAGATAGTCCCAGCGGAACAAATAAATACCCATTGAAGCCAGATTGCTTTGCGGTTGTTTTGGCTTCTCGACAAAATCCGTAATTTTCAGATCATCGTCAACATTCATGACACCAAAGCGGCTTGCTTCCTCCCATGGAACTTCCATAACGGAGATCGTCGTTTCAGCGTTTTTAGCAACATGATAATCAAGCATTTGGCGGTAATCCATATGATAAATATGATCTCCGGACAAAATAAGCACATTCTCTACATTAAGATTGTCGATATATGGAATGTTTTTATAAATAGCATCTGCCGTACCCGTATAGCAATCTCTTCCTTCACTGCCGGAGGGCAGCAGTGTTACGCCATTACGTTCTTCCGTGCGGAGACCCCAAGGCTCTCCCGTACCGATATGGCTGTGAAGGGAACCAGCTTCATACTGCGTCAGTACGCCGATCGTATCAATACCCGAATTCACACAATTGCTGAGGGGAAAGTCAATAATTCTGAAATGTCCTCCGAAAGGGACGGCCGGTTTGGCCATACTTGATGTAAGTGGAGCAAGCCTGCGCCCTTCCCCGCCTGCTAATAGCATGGCGATGCAATCTTTTTTACTCATTCGTTACCCCTCCAAAAATGTGTTTTGTCAAAACAATACATGTTATATAACCTGACCGGCGGACGTCTGAAAAGTGAACAATGAAGCTAAGTGAAATATATTACAAAGTCCATTGGAAAATTACACAAAAATAGCTGAGATCTTCAATTCTTTTTCACTTCTTGCCTGCACCAATTATTTTCAAACGGATGAAATTGGGGTAATGTATTAGGTGCATCCTGTATTAAAAATATTCCTACAAAGTGCAGCTTTGCTTCGGAGTATATTCAGGTACTTTGCAGGGACCCCGGAAACCTTAAATCATTCTTACAAAAGGTGGTAATCATTTGGTTGAGCGACCAACAGCAGTAAACATGCCGTCACCGGAGGATATTTACTTGTTTCACGAAGGTACCCATTACCGCAGTTATCGCATGCTCGGAGCGCATATCGCCGTGGAAGAAGGAGTTCCCGGAGTGCGTTTTTCCGTGTGGGCGCCCCATGCAACATATGTAGGATTGGCTTGCGATCGAAACGGCTGGGATGGAAGCCGTGAGGAAGACTCGTTATATAAGATACCCGATTCGGGGATTTGGACTCGTTTTTTCCCGGAAATTGCCCGGGGAACATTTTACAAATACAGAATTATCGGCCAGGACGGCTCGAGCTTTTTGAAAGCGGACCCTTATGGATTTCTGGCCGAGGTCCGTCCGGCTACTGCGTCGGTTGTGGCCGATATTGAAGGCTACCACTGGGGTGATGCGGCCTGGCGGCGTAAGAACAAAAGTTCTTACAACAAACCCCTAAATATTTACGAAATGCACATGGGCACATGGAGACAGAAGGAGAATATTCATAACAAGGAAGGCGGGGAGCTGTACAGCTACACGGAAATCGCCGACCTGCTGATTCCTTATTTGCAGGAATTGGGCTATACGCATGTGGAGTTCATGCCGCTGGCGGAGCATCCATACGACCTCTCCTGGGGATACCAGGGAACGGGTTATTTTGCCGCAACGAGCCGGTACGGAGAGCCGCAGGAGCTGATGTACCTGATCGACCGTCTGCATCAGGCGAACATCGGCGTTATTCTCGATTGGGTGCCTGCCCACTTTGCAAAGGACGCTCCAGGCCTGCGCATGTTCGACGGCTCGCCATGCTACGAGTACAGCGATCCGATGCAGGCGGAGAAGCCGGGATGGGGAACGCTTTCTTTTGACTTCGGCAGACCGGAGGTTCTATCGTTCCTTATTTCCAACGCCCTGTTCTGGTATGAGGTGTACCATATCGACGGCATGCGTGTGGATGCGGTTACCAGCATGCTGCGCCTTGATTTTGAGAAGCAGGAACATCAGTATCGGCGCAATGTCAATGGCGGACTGGAGAATCTTGAGGCCATTGCCTTCTTGCAGAAATTGAACACCATAGTGTTTCAGCATTACCCGTATGCCTTGATGATGGCAGAGGAATCCAGCGCCTGGCCGCTCGTAACCGCTCCTGTGCATGACGGTGGGCTTGGTTTCAATTACAAATGGAATATGGGCTGGATGAACGATACGCTTGCTTACGTGGAGAAGGAGTTTGATGCCCGTCCCTATCATCACAATTTGCTGACATTCCCGATTGCCTACGCCTACTCGGAGAATTATACGCTGCCGCTTTCCCATGACGAAGTGGTGCATGGCAAGAGGTCGCTGCTGAATAAGATGCCAGGTTCCTATGAGCAAAAGTTCGCGGGTCTCCGGCTGCTGCTGGGTTATCAGATAACGAGCCCCGGCAAAAAGCTGCTGTTCATGGGCGGTGAATTCGGCCAGTTCATCGAATGGAAGGACCAGGAAGAGCTCGACTGGCTGCTGCTCGATTATGAGAGCCATCGGAAAATGCTGGCCTACACCGCTGCGCTCAACAAGTTCTACCTTGAGGAAAAAGCGCTCTGGGAGCTTGATCACAGCTTTGAAGGGTATGAATGGATCAGCGCCGACGACAACTGGCAAAGCGTCATTTCTTATATTCGCAAAGGGAAAAAAGCCGGCGATCTGCTTATTGTCGTCATCAACTTCCAGCCGGTGGAGCGGCCGAATTATCGTATCGGCGTTCCAAAAGCGGGAACCTATGAAGTGGCGTTCAGTACGGAAAGACCGGAATTCGGCGGCTCCGGAGTAATCGCAGGCCCTTTGAAGACGCAGAAACAAGAAATACACAATCAACTCCAAAGCCTTGAACTAACCCTGGCTCCGCTTAGCATGGTGGTGCTAAAAAAGAGTGCACGGAAGACAAAGGGGGATGAGCCAGCCGTACTAGAGGAAGCTCCAAAAGGAAAAGCTAAAACGACGCGCGCCAAAGCCAAGAGTGAAGATAAACCGGCAGACAAGCCTCCAAAGTCCGAAACGCCGGCCAAAAAAGCAGCTCCGCGCAAACGAAAAACGAAAAGTGACGAAATCCCTCAGGTAGACGATCACTCTATTTAACAATCAGTTACACAAGAGGAGGAAAAGGGAATGAAAGTGCTGTTTGCCGCTGCGGAAGGCCACCCGTTTGTCAAAACGGGGGGCCTTGCCGACGTAATCGGTGCGCTGCCGAAGGCGCTGAAGGAAGCCGGAGTGGATGTAAGAGTCATTATGCCGAAGTACCGGGGGATTCCCGAGAAATATCGTTCGCAAATGGAGCCAGTCAAGGTGATCGAGGTGCCTGTAGGCTGGCGGAATCAATACTGCGGAATTGAGCAGCTGAGTTATGAAGGGGTGCCGGTCTATTTTATAGACAATGAATACTACTTCGGCCGTGACGGCATATACGGATATCTGGATGATGCGGAACGGTTTTCTTTTTACAACAGGGCCGTTCTAGAGGTGCTCCCGGCGATTGACTTCCAGCCGGATGTGCTGCACTGCCATGATTGGCACGCCGCCGTCATTCCCATGCTTCTGGAAGGGCATTACCGCAGCAATCCGTTCTACAGCAACATCCGTACCGTATTCACCATACATAATCTGCTGTACCAGGGCGTGTTTCCATATGAGGTTCTGGGCGATTTGCTCGGCCTGGATGGCAGCTTTTTTCTCGGGGTGGAATACTACGGCAACGTAAATTTCCTTAAAGGCGGCATCGTGTTCAGCGATTATGTGACTACGGTCAGTCCGACCTATTCGCAGGAAATCAGAACACCTCACTTTGGTTATGGCCTGGACGGCCTGCTGAACGCCCGTGCCGATCACTTGAGCGGGATTGTCAATGGTATTGATACGAAAGACTACAATCCGGCTACTGACCCCAAAATCTTTACGAAATACCGGAATAATCTGAACAAGAAAATCGAGAACAAAATCGGATTGCAGAAGGAGCTGGGTCTTCCGGTAGCGCCGCATATCCCGCTTGTAGCCATGGTCACTCGCCTAGTCGATTCGAAGGGACTTGACCTGGTGACCCGGGTTCTGGATGAAATGCTGTATTACGACAGCGTCCAGTTTGTGGTCCTTGGAACGGGGGATGAAGTATACGAGCGCTGGTTCCGCGAAGCCGCATGGCGTTATCCCACCAAACTATCTGCGCAGATCCGGTTCAGTGATGAACTGTCGCGTAAAATCTATGCCGGAAGCGATCTGTTCCTGATGCCGTCGAAGTTCGAACCGTGCGGAATCAGCCAACTGCTGGCCCTGCGGTATGGCAGCATTCCGGTTGTCAGGGAAACGGGGGGACTGAACGATACCGTTCACTCCTATAACGAGGAGACGGGGGAAGGTAACGGCTTCACCTTCACCAATTATAACGCTCATGACATGATGAACACCCTTCGCCGTGCGATTTCCTTCTATAACAAGCCCGAGCATTGGAAACGAGTAACCCGCAACGCTTTTACGGGAGATTACAGCTGGGATGTATCGGCGCAGGAGTATATCGATATCTACAAGAAGATTACCGGGCAGGTATAATATTCGGTCTGAGTGTACACTGATTCACGAAAATCAAGAAAAAGGCAGCTTTCTCACAAGCGCTTGAGCGCTAGAGAAAGCTGCTTTTTTTTACCGAAATCCGATACTTAGGTCTAGGCTGATATTGCAGCGGCCGGGTAGAACGTTACCGGTGCACGGGAGAGTGCTCCGTTGATTCCTTGCGGGACGTGTTATGGACCATTGAGGGCGTCTCCTGATCAAGACGGCGGGATAAGATGCGGAATCCATACGGTTCGAGGGAAATGTGCATGATCCCCTCTTCCGGCCTTACTTCGTCGCCGGTGAGCGCATCAGTCCAATCCTCGGTCTCTATCGCATGACTTAAGCTGCGGGGTTCGGGGGAATTGTTCATCCAGATTGTAAAATGGGTTTCACTGTCCATCCGTTCATAAATGATGCAGGGATCATCTTTGCAGGCGCCCAGAATCCGGTAATGGCCTCCCCGCAGTGCATGGTTCTCCTTGCGCAGCGAAATCAACATTTTATAGAAATCGCGAAGTTCTAGGTCTTGTTTGCCAGGGTCCCATTCCATACATTTACGGCAGTTGGGATCGCCTTCGCCGGACAGCCCGATTTCGTCGCCGTAATATATACATGGCGTGCCAATGAAGGTGAATAAGAAGGCGACCGCGAGCTTCATTTTCCGTTTATCTTCTCCCAGAGCGTTAAGCAGCCGCGGGGTGTCGTGACTGCATAGAAGGTTAAAGATGACCTCGTTGCTCTGCTTAGGGTAGCGCATGAGCAGACCGCCTATTTTATTGCAGAAGGTGTAGCTGTCCATTCCGCCGTTAAAGAATTCCAGTACGGTTCCCGAGAATGGATAGTTCATGACCGAGTCGAACTGATCTCCAAGCAGCCAAGCTAAAGAATCGCTCCATACCTCGCCTACGATATAAGCCTCCGGATTGGCTTGTTTCACAACCTTGCGGAAATCATGCCAGAAGTGATGATCGATCTCATCGGCCACGTCAAGACGCCAGCCGTCCAGCTTGACTTCCTTGATCCAGTATTCCGCCACGTCCAGCAAATAGGATTTGACTTCCGGATTGGCCGTATTGAATTTGGGCATTGCCTCATAAAAGCCGAAGGTATCGTAGGTCGGTATACCGTCCACGACCTCTACGGGGAAAGAATTAATGTGGAACCAATCGGCATATTTGGACTGTTCTCCATTCTCCAGTACGTCCTGAAAGGGAGGGAACTCTTTGCTGCAGTGGTTGAACACCGCATCGAGCATGACGCGGATGCCTTTCTCATGGCAGAGGTCGACTAGAGCCTTTAGCTGCTCATTATCGCCGAACTGGGGATCAACCTTTTTGTAATCAATGATGTCGTATTTATGATTGGAGGGTGACACGAACAGCGGCGTGAAATAAATCGCATTAACGCCCAGATCAACCAGGTAGTCGAGATGATCGATTACGCCCTGGATATCGCCTCCAAAAAAGTTGTTATACTTCGGTTCACCGCCCCACGGCTCGGTTCCTTCCGGGTCATTGGCAGTGTCTCCGTTAGCGAAACGGTCCGGCATGATTTGATAGAAGACCGCTTCTTTGGCCCATTCGGGAACCTTGAAAAGATCAATCTCATGAATATACGGGAATTCGAAATTGTTTCCCGGAGGCTGCTGCATCTCATGCATAATCCCTTTGCTGGACATATAAGCCGTTTCGTCGCCGGATTCGATCCGAAAGAGATAGGATAGCCGTTTATATTTAGGCCGCGCGCAGGCTTCCCAATAATCGAAAAGTTCATCGGAAGCGGCTTTTTCCATCGCGATTTCCTCGAAGGTCTGATCCCAAGCGTATTTGTCGCCGGTCATGACATATGCCGCATCAGCGTCATCCCGTTTGGTCCGCATCCGCAGATGCACGGATTCCTTATCGTAGGCATATGCCCATTTATCGCGTGGAACGTGATACAAAGCTTCCAGCAGCATGATCTTCCCTCCTAAATCTGTTTGAAGCGCCACTACGCCTCCCAAGTGGGTATACTTAGTTTAATACCCTTAATTACATAATAATAAACTATTTTTCTGAATGTTTTCAGAAACTGATACTCGCCAATAAACCTGTTTATTTCGCAAAAAAAGGATGCGGTCACTCCCCTATAATTTTAGCAATTTGTCAACAAAATACTCTTTGCATATTCATACGAGTTGAATTATAATAAGTCGGTCCGGGACAAAGACATAAATAACTTACTTAAAGATGGGCTTCAAGTGCCTGACGAGAGAACAGGGGAGAGAAAGAGAAAATGAACAAATGGATTAAAATGTCTATGGGGATGCTGCTTACGGCAAGCCTTATTTCTGGCTGCGGCAAAGATGGTTCCACTACTAACGCTACAGATGGCAATGCCGGTACGACGAAGACTTTGACGCTGGGGACAAGCGCTGACTTTCCGCCGTACGAATTCCACAAGGTGGTAGAAGGCAAGGATATGATCGTCGGTTTTGACATTGATATTGCCAAGGAGATTGCTTCCGATATGGGCGCGGAGCTGGTCATCAAGGACCTGCCGTTTGACTCGCTGCTGAATGAGTTGTCCAGTGGAAGAGTGGATATGGTCATTTCGGGCCTTAGTCCGACTCCGGAAAGAGCCAAGCAAATCGATCTGTCCGATATTTATTATAAAGCCGAGCAGGCCGTTGTGGTCCGCGAAGCCGATAAGGATAAATTCAGCACGATGGAATCCTTGAAGGGTGCTAAGATCGGCATTCAGACCGGTTCCATTCAGGAAGATATCGCCAAAGGAATCGAGGGGGCGAAACTGACATCGCTCGCGAAAATTTCCGATATCGTGCTCCAGCTTCAGTCCAGCCGTGTCGATGCATCCATTATGGAAGGGCCGGTAGCCAAATCCTTCGTAAAAAATGTGAAGGGATTGGCCATTACTGATGCCAAGCCTGAAGTGGAAGATGACGGTTACGTCATCGGGGTCAAGAAGGGCAACTCGGAACTGCTGACACAGATTAACAAGACTCTGGGCGAACTGAACTCCGCCGGGAAGATCGAAGAGTATGTGACCAAGGCGACCGAACTGGCCGAGAGCAAATAAGATTAAAGATACACTGGAATGTTGCTTTTCACTCAAATGAAGAAAATGGCGGTGATCCGCCGTTTTCTATTTTTTTGTTGATAAGGAGGTTTGCGAGTAAGATGAATTTGCTAAATATGGCGTATGAATACCGCAGCTTTTTTCTGACCGGACTGCAATACACGCTTCTTCTCGCGGTAATCGGAGTGATTTGCGGTTTCGTGCTCGGGATCGTCGTCGCTCTGCTGCGGATGTCGAGCTTCAGAGTGCTTCGCTGGATCACCAGTACTTGGGTAGAGTTTCTGCGCGGAACGCCGATGCTTGTTCAATTGTTTATTATTCACTACGGTCTTCCTTCAATCGGCCTTGAGTTTACCGCGATACAGTCGGGGGCCATTACCCTTACAATCAACAGCTCAGCCTATCTTGCCGAAATATTCCGGGCGGGTATTCAAGGCGTGGATCGCGGACAGACGGAAGCGTCCCGTTCACTGGGGATGACGCAGGCGATGACCATGCGCTATATTGTTCTTCCGCAGGCGCTGAAGAATGTGCTTCCGGCGATAGGCAATGAGTTCATCACCATTATCAAAGAGTCGTCCATTGTCGGGATGATTGGGGCGATGGATCTGTTGTTCCAAGCCAGAACCATTACCACGATTACCTATGATGGGCTGACTCCGCTGCTGGTTATCGCTCTGATGTATTTTATTCTGACATTTACATTATCTAAGGTGCTTGGCCGACTGGAAAGGAGATGGAGTGCCAGTGATCACCGTTAAGAACTTGCAAAAGGCATTTGGAAAGCTGGAAATTCTGAAAGGCATTGATCTTACGATACAAAAAGGTGAAGTGATTGTCGTCATCGGTCCCAGCGGCTCGGGAAAAAGCACCTTTTTGCGCTGCCTGAATTTGCTGGAGCAGCCGACAGGCGGAGAAATTACCTTTGAAGGACAGTCCATTACAGACCGGAAGCATGATATCAATGTTACTCGCGAAAAAATGGGCATGGTCTTCCAGCAGTTCAATCTGTTCCCTCACAAGACCGTGCTGCAAAATATTACGCTGGCTCCGGTAAAAGTCAAGAAGCAGTCTCCTGCGGAAGCAGACAAAATAGCGATGGACCTGCTGCGCACCGTCGGACTCGAAGATAAAAAGGATGCATACCCGTCGCAGCTTTCAGGCGGGCAGAAGCAGCGGGTCGCGATCGCCCGCGCGCTTGCCATGCAGCCGCATGTGATGCTGTTCGACGAGCCGACCTCGGCGCTGGACCCCGAGATGGTGGGCGAGGTGCTTGAGGTGATGAAGAAGCTGGCCGAGCAGGGCATGACTATGGTCATCGTTACCCACGAAATGGGCTTTGCCCGCGAGGTAGGGGACCGGATTCTGTTCATGGACGGCGGGTTTATCGTCGAGCAGGGAACGCCTGCAGAAGTGTTTGGCAGCCCAAAGCATGCCAGAACGCAGGATTTTCTGAGCAAGGTTTTGTAATGTCTTAGTCGCTCCTAAAAGCGAAAGCGCCAGTGATCAGCTGTTTCGGCTGTCCTGGCGCTTTTTATGTTATTGGGCGTAATCTCCGGTATAGTTAATCAGCGATACATCCATAACCCCTTCAATAGAGGATAAGTCATGGACGAACGCGGTGTTGTTATCCCGCAGCCTGAGTTCGACCGTAAGCTCCACAAAGTCCTTGCGGATCGTCTTGGATCTCAGCGTATGCTCAATTTTCCGCATCCGGATCCGAAGCTCCGTAGTGGCAACCTCTGAGTGGCGGATAATCAGCAGGTAAGGCTGCTCCCGGACCTTGCGCCGGGACAGCCACAGCAGCACGAGTCCAATGGCGAGCGAGCCGATGAGTGCGACAGGATAGAGCTTGGCTCCTGTTGCAATGCCTCCCGCGATCGACCAGAACATGTATACGATGTCCAGCGGATCTTTCACAGCGGTACGGAAACGCACGATACTGAGCGCTCCGACCATACCGAGAGAGAGCACGATATTGGAGCTGATAGTCATGATAATCATGCTGGTAATCATGCACATGAGCACAAAGGCGGCATTGTAATTATAGCTGTAGACAACCCCGCGAAAGGTTTTGCGGTAAATGAAAAAAATAAACAGACCTACACATAAAGAGGCGACGAGCCCGAGCAGGACATCAATGTACGAAACGGTTCGGAAGGCATCGAGGTGAAGCGCACTTTTTTTAAATAAATCCTGGAAATTTATAGTATCATCCATTTTGAGGTTTATCCCCTTATCGTTTGAAATGAAGTTTGGCGGCTTCCCTGCATATCACATATTTGGATATAGTGGATCGGACACTGGCAGCCGGGGTGGCGATAAGACGCACCGGTTCCGGCAGGAAACGGTTGAATTTAATTTCCAGAATGGTACGTGTAGAATCATCCAGAGCCTCTCGTAAAGCCAGCCCGGGGTCGAACAAATCCAGACTGTTGATGCCGGAGGAGAGCTTCTTGTCGAACGTAATCCGGACATCCCCGTAATCATATACATAGGCTTCCCGCACGTAATCGACGATTGCCGCCCGGCGGTATCCCTTGTAGGTAAGCCCCCTATATAAATCCCGAACAAGAGGGTGCGGCGAATCTGCAATCAACGAGGCGTCCCCGTGCACAATATTTTCGTACTCGGAGCGGGTTAGCGGAGCGCTCTCTTTACTGACATAATCTCCGTATTTACTCTTGCGTTCCAGCTTGATCGAGCTGTCGCTTGCATTGTATATCCGGATACGAAACTTCTCGCGCCCGAAAATTCCGTTTGTCTTATCGTACAGCGCGTGATCCACTGGACTGTCGAAATACAGACTCCGGATGCCGTATCCGTCCTCGTTCTGCGAGTGCGGATCAAGCGGAAGCAGCGCGGCTACGCGCTGACGCATGGATAGATATTCATGGGGATGCAGGTAGTATTTGAATTCGTGCCTGAGCGGCCGGCCCATAAATTCCATGTCAGTTCACCTTAACCTCTCTGACGCCGTTGTAAGGAGTGCCTTCCTCGTCGAAATAAATATCAAATGCGATTTGCGAATGTCCCTTGCCGTCGTCCACCGTCACCTTCCAGTAGTAGGTTCCTGGCGTGAGGCCGCCCAGACGAACTGAAGTACCCGGTGTTTCTAACCGCTTGACCACCTTTGTGAACAGCGGGTCCCTGGCCAGAGTGAATTCATACTCCAAACTGTCTCCTTGAAGGTCGAACGAGGCATCCCACTGAAATACGGAAGCTGTTCCTTCCTGAAGCAGATCGTCCAGAAAGAAAGGTTTGGGCTTCTGTATATCTTCATTAAATCGCTTCATAGAACGTTCTGGAACTGTACTGATCGCTGCCAGATCCTTGGGGATATCGGAAACGAGCTCCGTGAGAAAGCCTTTATCGGGTTGCTTGCTCGTGTACAGTTGTGTGATGGGGGCGTACATGGCGATTTTTTTGGAAACGATATCGTTGTTAATGTAGTCCCGGTACAGCTCGTCGATCTTGTCCTTGAGCAGATTTACATTTTCCATACTGCGGAAGAAACGGTTATGCAGCTTGGAGCCCCAATAATTGCTGATACCACTGTTATAAGAGATGACGTTATTCGAATTCTGCTGCAACTCCCAGCCTCCGTCATAGTCCCATGGAAGGAAGTACCATTTTTCGGAATTGAGCGGGGAGTACAGCAGGAAATTCTGGGCATTCGTATCCATGTTGTCCATTAAAATATTGGAGGCCATCCAGGTCAGATAGTTATCCAGGTCAAAGTGCTTGCTTATGACTTCATTGATAGGAATGGACAGATTATTCACATCCTGCAGCATGTCCAGCAGCTTCCGGTGATCTTCACGCCCGTTGATTTGCAGGCGCGTTTCAAACTTGGCCTTGTCATACAGCGGATCATCCTGCAATCGAAGCTCTTCGGGATACTGGAGAAATTCGAACATGGTAGCTTTGTACAACTGTCCGTAAGGGTCAAGCCAGTGGTTCTTTAGAAATTGCTTGTTGGGCTGCTCGATCTGCGTGAACAGGCCATAATCGATGAACGGCTTTGAGTTGGCAGCGCCGCCTTCACTTAGGTCCTTCACGAAGAGATGCACGAAGCGGGTGCGCAGACTTGTAATATTCGGGATCGTCTCGAACAGATCGAAGCTGAGTTTATTACGCAGACGCGAAGGGTCATAGGCATGCTTATTCAAGTTGAGCGTGCGCTGATCATTCCATAGCCCCGCCTGATCGTTCAGCTTGATCTTGTAAGATCGCTGGGAAGCATACCGCGTCGAACTCCCGCGAAGTGAAACATGGGCGTTGGCTTCCTGCGATGAGTAGCCAAAGGAGCCTGGAGTCGGCCCGCTGCCATTGGCTGTGCCTTCCTGCAGAATGGCGTCAATCGAGCCTTCTTCCATCCGGCTCCGAATCCGGTTCAAATCATACCAGGTGAGGGGGGCTGCGCCTTCTTTTTTCTCACCTTCAAGCACGGTCAAATACAAGGTATCTACTGAGGAATCATTATCCCTTTCATAGATACGCTTGTCCTCGTTAAGTTTATCCTGGTTAACGGAATCGGAAATTGGGGGATTAGCCGCTTCCGTAGCGGTCTTCTCTTCCAAGCCGCCGCCCATGCAGCCCGTCAACAATATGATAAGAGCGGCAAGCGTAACGGACGTCAGTCCGGGACGGAACAACCGCTTTCGTTCCCGCTTCACCGGGTTAACAGGCTGGGCGCAGAAGGTATGGTAATCAATGCTGCGGACATAAATGATCAACCGTCCCAGCGCGAGCAGCACGGCGATAAAGGAAGCGACAAACATACCGTAGCCATCGTAGCCGCCCAGCATAGAGAGTATACTAAAGCCGGTATTAAGAACGAGAAAAACACCGCTGATCATAAAAACACCTTTCCGGTCATCGTAATAAAGCAGAAGCAGCATGATGACAAATGTAATGATAAAGAAATAATAGCCTAATAAAAGGATGATATAGACATCAAGCTGATTCATACTGAAGCCGAGCATTGGAAGAAGCTTGATGCCAAGCGCAAGACTGATCACAGTAAACATGAGCTGGGTTTCCATAAGAAACGTCAGTTCACGGATCAGCGTCCGCTGCATCTCCTTCCGGGCCTCCGATATTTCCTTCAATGTACCCCGCTGACGAATCAGATCGTAATATCCTCTGAATTTCTCATAGAAGTTGGTCTCGACGGCGACCGTAAAGAGAATTAAGGTTGGCATAACGCTTAAGTAGGCATAAAAGACCGGCGTATCATAAAAGGGAGAGATGAGATAGCGGCCCGCCACCTCTTTATTCTGCGGGCCGAACCAGTACACAAAGCTGTGTGTGTAGACACCCGCGTAGAGGAATGTGCCGATCCCGAATAGAGCCGGGTATTTGCCGAAATAGGACAGAAAGTGAAAATACAAGCGAGAATCCCGAATGGGAAACACCTGTTCGAAATGCCGATTGGTCAGCAGCAGTACGAGGAAATACCCCGCATCTACTGCGATAAGCATACCTGCGGCTGTCTGATACAGTGTGTATTCGCAGACGGCCCATGCTCCCAGTCCGGCAGTACAGGCTCCGAGCAGAAAGCCGCGGAAGATACGCTTATAATCCTTAAGCGCTGTAAGGTGAACGGACTGCAGCCAGATGAGGATCAGCTCCATAAACAGGAGAAACGCGGCAGCCTTGTACGCGAAGCCGGCTTCCACACCTTTTAGAAAGATCAGCGCCGCCACCGCACCCGCCGGCAAACAAACGGCTGCGGCGCCGTAATATGAGGAAAGGGCATGCTTGTATTTCTTCTGGAACAGCATATCGGACAGGAAACGGGTTAGCACCATGGAGACGCCGCCGGTGACCAGTACAGAGAAAATAAAAGCATACACAATTGTGGTCATGAACAGTTCCCGCTCCAGAAAAGCGGCTCCTGAAACCGCCATCAGCCGCTGAATGCCGGCCACCATTGCCATACACAGGATCATTGGCCCGATTGTGGACATAGATGAGTAGGCGTAAGCCCGGATCTGACGGAGCAGTCCATGTTCGTTATGGAGTTTTCTTAGTTCGAAGCCGATGCCTGCCATGATCGCCCCTCCTCATAGGCCAAATAAAATTCGCGGTAGCCCTCAATGAACTGTTCCCTGGTATAGTGCTCCGCCACCCGTTTAAGACCGCTGCGGCCCATCTGCTCGCGCAGTTCGCGGCTGCGTCCAAGCCGGATGATGGCGGCTGCCATCTGATCATAATGCATGACGGGAACTACGATACCGGCAGGACCATGGTTATCACCGTTGCCGAGCATCAGTTCGCGGCAACTGCCGACATTGGTCGTGATACAAGGTTTGCCCGCAGCCATCGCTTCAAGAATGGCCAGCGGCATTCCCTCGCTGATGCTGGATAACAGGATAATGTCGAGCCGATTCAGGTATTGGCGCACATTAACCTCGCCTGTAAAAATAATATCCCGCACCTCCAGGGTTTCTACCAACTCAATGCATTCCTGGAAATAATCCTCATTCTCTTCTGAGGGACCCATAATATATAACTCCGCCTCCGGCAGTTCCCGCTTCACCAGCGCGAAGCTTTGAATCATTGTTTTGATATCCTTGATCGGTACGATGCGGACTATGGCGCCGAGCCGGAGGGGGGCTCCTTCCGGAGGAGGTCCTGCGACTTCCGCATAGTCGGCGACATTGACACCGTTTGGGATGATGCTGATTTTCCGCTCGTCGCAGCCGATTTCAACTTCAATGTCCCGGTTGCGGCCAAACAGTGTAATGACCTGATCGGTCATGGTATATGCTGCCTCGGACAGCCGGTAGAAGTATTGAATCCACAAATCTTTGAAATAACCCTGCACCCAGTCAGCTTTGATAATCTCCTCTTCTCTTTCCCTTGAGTAGATGCCGTGCTCAGTGAGCAGATAGGGCTTGCCGTACAGATGCTTGGCGAGGGCGCCGATGACTCCGGCATATCCGGTAGACACGCTATGGTACAAATCCGCTTTTGGAATATCCTCGCGGATCGTAAGCAGCAGCGGCAGCATCATAGACCGGACGGTCCAGTACATTTCGGTGAACGGCACATGTTCATAATCTTCCTGGCAGCGTTTGGACAAGACCCGGAAAAATTCCCGGCTCATCAGAAACTGAACGGCGGAAGTCACACGCCCTGAACGCAGCAAATCGAACAGACCGGCCCAATCCACCGAAGTGCCGCCGCCCAGCAGGGAGCCGAGCGCCTCATGTTCGGCGGGAGTGAGCCGGAGGCGGTCCCTGCGCGGCTTTGTCTCGTTCATGTAGCTGTTCAGGAAGATCTCTTTCACTTCAACGATATTGGAAGGAAGCTTGTACTTGAAAGCCCCCCGCTGCTTCTCTTCAGCTCCAATGGCTAGAATAATAAAATCATGCTCAGTCATGTTGGTAACGAGAGAATGAATCCAACTGGAGACGCCCCCGGTGATATAGGGATAGGAGCCTTCCGCTATTATACATATTTTCATGAACTCATGCCTCGCTTAAATGAATTGTGAATTCGGCTTCCCGGACGGTAATTAGAAAGATTCCGTCGCCGATTTTATCCGCGGAGCAGCCCGACAGATTCCCGACTTTTTTGCGGGTCCGCAAGATAAAGTAAGACTCATCCTCAAGAGGTGTTACCGAACCTTTAATGGAGCTGTTATCCTGCTGCACACTGATCCTGCTTGTCAGCATGTTCTTCATATCGACTGCCGCTTCCATTGAGGTCTGGGCTCGCAGCCACGGGTAGCGCTCGTTCAATCCGGAAATCATTTCGGAGTAGGTCTTGTACATGTTTTCCCAGTTCATGTTCTTATTTCGCTCGGAATCAAGCACA
The DNA here is from genome assembly GCF_018966525.1 of Paenibacillus sophorae. Lineage (NCBI taxonomy): Bacteria > Bacillati > Bacillota > Bacilli > Caryophanales > Paenibacillaceae > Paenibacillus > Paenibacillus sophorae. The sequence continues at coordinate 3,999,053 of NZ_CP076607.1, read as the reverse complement.
TCATCGGGATGGACAAAATGAGAAAAGATCCCGTTGGCCGTCAGCACGCTAGCCGCCGCCCAATGTACAAAGGGGGTAGCTTCATAACCGGAGGTGACTCGCGGCATTTCCATAATACCGTCCTTCGCCAACTCATACTCCTGCACATACGATATTCCAGTTGCATCTTCCGGAAATAGAGAAGCGATGACGGATAAATTCTTCCAGCCCGCTTTGAGGGCTTCGCGTCCTTCCGGACTGAGCACGTTGGACGGAGGCACGTACGAGAACATGGTATATTCGGGAAATCCTTGTTTGGCGTAACTTACAGCCTCCTGAATCGAATGCGTCATATCGTCAACGCTGTTCCAGGGTTGATAATCGAACGCGGCACTGGTACCTTGGTCCATCGTAAGCGACTGATGATTGTAGCCGTGCAGGCCGATTTCACCGCCGCTTTTAATAATTTCCCTGCCGTAGCCGATCAGTCCGTTAGGGTCAGAATCGGACGGAGAGTCAAAGGGCGGGGTCACGCGATTCTGGTAAGACTCAATCAGCACCGCGGTGTACTTTACATTATACCGTTTGGCTATTTTCAGCATATCCGGCCACCATATTTCATTAAAGAAGCCATGCCGGTTCAACTTGTACGTCTTGTAGATCGCTTCATCAATGGAGTTGCCGTATGGCGCCGGCCAGTCATCAATATAAACCACCTTCGAATTGAAGACAGGGTATATGAAGTCAGGCACCATCATGGAGATAGCCCCGGCGATCAGCCCGCGGTTAATCTTCTCCTGAAGCATCGTGCCGTTAAACACCATAATAGAGCCTTTCCCGCTTGGGATGCTCCACATGAGCGGCGTTCCCGCCGATGTCTCAGCATTCACGTGGACTGAAGAATCCAGCTCCACCTGCATCACTGTATTCATGATAAATCTGTCATCGATATGCAGCCCGGATTCTCCAATCAGCACCTCATCACGCAGATGCACACCGGCCTCATCTTTATAATTCCCGGCGTTCAAGATGCCCAGCTTTCGATATAATCGGTAAAACGCATCGTTTTGTTCCGGCATGGAGGTTAAGAATATATGCCCTCCTTGATCCGCATAGCTGGCTAGGTCATCCAGATTACCGACAGAAGAAAGATCCCGAACCGTCAGTATGACGGCGGCGCAGCCTGAAGGCTTGAGCTTCTTCTTGCTCAGATCCGTTATGGATACTTCCTTCTTCATGTACCCAAGCGTGCGGCTAGCCTGCATATTGACTTTGGTGCTAAATTCGTCATTGCTGTCATAGGCAAGGCAATATGAGGGGCCGGACTGCGGGGATACAGAGGAAGCCGAGGCTGCTTCAGTCTTCCAGTTCTTGGTCAAATCCTCGTTTTGCTGGCTATGGCTGAACTGCTGGAAGTACTGGGTTTGGGTCAAATACATAACAAATGCCAGTAGGATGATAAAGATGATGATGCTGTAAATGCGGGTGTTCAGTTTCATAGGTTGCTTCATTATATTTCCATCAGGCTCCTTCCGACCAGAACCGAACTAATTTTAGAGCTTCGTTCGACAGACGAACGGGTGATTGCTTTAGCGCTTGGAGAGCATGGTTGAACCTTTGCGGAGATCTTAAGACGAAATAAAGGTTCATCTGCGCAAGATAGGATTCCTCGCGATGCGGAAACCGCTCCATCATTAAGGCTGCCGCCTGCTCTGCGGCTATGTAATTTCCTAGCTCAAGCTCAATCCTCACTTTCTGTTCATGCGCTTCGAATGCGTCTGGATCTGCCTCCGTCCAATATTGCAGCACTTCGGCAAGGGAATGCTTGAGCTGCAGCAGCGTACTTCCGTCCAGAAATCCGCTTCGCATGTAATTCTGCAGCACTTCGGCATAGGAGGCCAGGAAATGGGCATCATCCCGGCTTGTCTCATAGCGCACGGAAAATTCTTGCAAGGACTGGTTCAACTTGCGCTTGATCTCTACGACCGCGCTCACAGCATAGTGGGAGGTTTCGGTGTCCTCATTGCCGACAGCCATGCGCAGCACTTCCAGATGTTCAGTCGCATCCTGCTTCAACAGATCTATCATGGTCCGGCGGCGCGAGGTTAAATCGTTCACCAGCAGAGCCTCTTCCAGTGGAACAATATTCAGCTCCTTTTCGGCCTCGGACAAGTGCGAAACCTTGAACGGATCGGCGTTCGCATCCTGGCGGAGATACGCTTCCAGCGATTGAATACGCTGAGATTCATCGCAGCGGTGCCGCTGGGGCCAGAACAAAGGAAGCAGAAAGCCAATGAGCGGGAAAGCCGAAGCGAAGGCCAGCCTTATGGCCGCTTCAGGCAGTGAGCGGCGAAAACGCAGGAAGAAGTAACAAGCGCAAACCGCGAAATAGATCAGATATAGGAGCTTATACATAGAAGGATTCCTTTCCTTCTTGCAGAAAGATTCCTTTTTCGGATAAACGGTCCATAACAAATTGGGCATCATTTTGATTGGAATTACTGAGCAGTATCAGCAGTTCACCGTCTTCGCCAAGACCCAAATAATCAGTCTCGCGCAGGGAAGTGTGGATACGCTCGGCCAGCTCGGCGGACGCGTTCCAAAATCCGGTGGAGAGCAGCACATAATCGACGCCGAACCGCTCGCTGGCGGCCTGCTTGCTGGCCAATATGCTCATAAAGGCCTCCGTTCGTAAAATCCGCCCATCCACCCCGTCTATGTACCTGCGGTCACCTGCGGCTTCAACGTAGGCATGCGCGCGGGACAGCGAGGAGGATATGAGGTCTACGACCGTCTTAAACAGATTCTGATAGTACTGGGTGAAGCGGCTGAACTCGACGGCATGGACGGCTACAACGGCTACAACTTCTCCGCTGCTGATGACCGGAGCGGCAAGCAGAGGGAGCCCAGGCAGCAGCTCCTTATTGACATAAAGACGTTTGCCCTCCAGCAAGGACATAATATGCGGATGCTCCTCCACCTTCAAGGAACGGGCATGCACGAGGGAAGCTCCGGAGGAGTGGGCGGCCAGGCGCAAATATTGCTTGGATTTGTTGACTGTGTAAATACTGACCTGATCGGTCTTCATGATTTTCTCGACCGCGCCGACTGCCTCCAGGAAGATTCTCTCTGGTTCCAGGCTTTCCAGCTCCCTGGTAACGGCGTTGATTTTACCAAAGCTGTCCTCGGTTGTCCTGATTTGCTGCTGGAGCTGATCCTTGACTGAACGGGTATCCTCATATACCTCATACAGAAAGGTGTACTTCTCACCGGCCTGAAGCAGCTGCCGTTCAGCCCGGTTAAGCTTATTGATCCGGTGCTCGACGCTGTAACCGACGACAAGGCCGATGAACAGATAAAGAGCCGTCTGAAAGAATAATGTCGTATCGTAGAGCAGAGACAGCAGGTCGCGGCCGTTATCCATTTTCTCCTGAATAAACAGTATAACAGACAGCATCACGGCAAGCATGGATTGGCGGCTGCCATACAGAATACCCATGACGATAATAAAGACGATCTTCAAATCAACACCGGCATATTCTGTTCTCTCCAGAGGGCTGTCGATTAAGGCAAGCACGGCAAATGCAATAAGATTCTCAGCGTATGGCAGCAGGCTGTTCAGCTTCTTACGCAGAGGGGAATTTTTCTTTGATACGGGGTTTTGCGCGGATTTATCGTCCTTTTTCTCAGATTTCCAGTTGTAGGTTCTATCGAGACCTTCCTGCAGAGAGTATTTGGGAGCCCAATCCAGATCATGCATGATTCGGCTGTTGTTAAGTGTTGAACGGTAAACATCGCCTTCACGCGGTGAAGTATAGGTGATGCCGGCTGTGCCTCCGTGCAGCATCTGAAGTTCATCGATTAACTCGTTGATGGAATTCTCCTTGCCGGTCGATAAATTATAGACACCGCTGATCGAGGAGTAGGAGGACCTGTATATAGCGTCAACGACATCCTCTACGTAGATGAAGTCGCGGGTCTGATTACCGTCTCCGAATACGGTTATATCTTGATTTTCCATCAGATGGTGCATAAAAATGGAAACCGCGCCGCGCTTACCCTTGTTCCCCTGCCGCGGCCCATATACATTGGATAGACGAAAGCACACGGTATCCAGTCCGTATATTTCCTTCCATTTGGCGCAGTAGGTTTCTCCTATCATTTTGTTGACCCCGTAAACAGAATTTGGGGCGAGGGGAGCTGTCTCAAGTAAAGGAACATCTTCATTGATTCCGTAGACTGCCGCCGAGGACGCAAAGATAAATTTCTTAACGCCATACCGGCTTGCCATAGTCAGCATACTGGATAAACCGAGAACATTGGACTCCGTATCCTGAAGGGGAGACTCCATTGAAGCGGCGGCATCGTTTTGTGCGGCCAGGTGGATTACAGCATCGAACCTGTTGCTGCGGAACACTTCCTCGCATTTGGGATCATTAATAGAAAGAATATATCCTTTGTGCGCGAATTGGATATTGTGTTTGCTTCCCGATGACAAATCGTCAATAATGTAGACATCGTAGCCTTCTTTGTGAAAGCGGTCGGATACATGAGATCCAATAAAGCCGTAGCCTCCCGTTACTAACACCTTCATACTGCTTCTCCGTTCTATACTAAAAAATAACAGACTTTATACTTGCTTTTGTTGCCAATATTATACATCCTAAAGAACTATTTGACTAGTTCTATAGTAGTGGATGATATGTATAAGACGAAATATTTGCGAACCCTTGTTCATTATAATAAAAGCGAGGAAATATTGCATGAAAAAAAAGAAACAAGTCTTCAGGGAAGCCAGCCTGATTGCGGTATGCGCCATGCTGCTGTTATTGTGCGGCGGAGCAATTCCCGTGAACCGGCAGCCCATCATGGCGGTCCGTTATCCGGTTGAAACCGGAACCGTGCTGCATAATCCGTATACAGGATTTGCTGCGGACGCGCGCGACCCGGAAGCGGTGCTTCAACCGGTTACGCTTGTACATGCAAATCTGAAATGGAGAGAGCTTGAGCCGGAAGCGGGAAAATACAACTTCGAAGGCATTGAGCAGACGTTCCACTTTCAGTACTGGAGAGAGAAAGGGGTCCGGGTTGTGCTGCGGGTCGTGCTTGATGATCCCGGAGAAGATAGTCATCTCGACATTCCCGATTGGCTGTACCAAGAAATCGGGGAGAAGGGAACCTGGTATGACCTTCAATACGGAAAAGGCTTTAGTCCGGATTATTCCAATCCCCTGCTGATCGCTTCGCACCAGAAGCTGATTGAAGCTCTTGCACAGCGCTACAATAATGATCCTTTCGTTGCCTTTATTCAGCTTGGAAGCATCGGCCACTGGGGAGAGTGGCATACGATGGATTCCGGACCGGGACGTATTCCTTTTCCGCCGCGAAGCGTAACTGACCGGTACATAGAGCCGTATGTCCAATTTTTCAGCGGTAAGCCGCTGCTGATGCGCCGGCCGACAGAGGCGGCGGCACGTTATCGAATGGGATTGTATAATGACGCTTTCGGCAAGCATGACGCGACAATTGACGGATTCTTGAACTGGTTCAGCAATGGATATACCTCTTGGTTGACACTGGACAAGGAACCGGCGATGCGGAATTTCTGGGTGAATTCACCCAGTGGAGGCGAATTCTCGGACCCGCGTGCTTATTTGCAGGACGAGACCCTGGAAGAGTCGCTTAAGCAGGCCAAGTTAACCCACGTGTCCTGGCTCGGCCCTTCCGCGCCTTGGGATGAGGAACCTGGGGGCCCGCTGCAGGCGAATATCGATCGCTTTCTCCGAACCATCGGCTATCGCTTCGTCATCCAGAAGGCGGTCTACGAAGAAAAAAGAAAGCCGGGGGAGACACTCCATGTCAAGTTAATCGTTGCCAACCGGGGAACCGCGCCTTTTTACTTCAAATGGCCTTTGGAGATTTCACTGGCCGACGATGAAGGGAACATCCGAGCGTCCGTTCGCAGTTCAACAGATATCAGAAGCTGGCTGCCCGGAGCAAGTTCAGCCGTTGTCCACCTGAATTTACCGGGTGGTCTGCCCAGCGGCCGCTACACCGTGTTGGCCGCTATTCTCGACCCGGCCAGCGGGCTGCCGGGCGTCGACTTTGCGATCAGCGGCCGGCGGCAGGACGGGCGTTTCCCGCTGGGAAGCGTTACGATTGCTAACCGTTAAAGTACCAAATAAAGCGAACAAGCGGGGCCGGGCCAGAAGTCATTCTTGGCGCGACCCGCTTGTTCTATTACTCTCTTCATTCAGTAATCGGCAGTCAATATGATTATTGTTACGTTTGATTCGTTTAGAAAAATGTTAAACGTTTAAAATGTAAATATGTAACCGGAAGATGTATAATTATGCTCAGTGATTAATAAAGGGGAAACATACTATGAACAACGACCTTAGCCGAATCGGTATTATCGATATTGGTTCCAACTCCATTAGACTCGTCATCTATGAAACAACGCCTGAAGGCGGATACCGGATTATCAAAGAATCTAAGTATTCTGCCCGTCTGAGCGAAAAGATCACAATGGAAGGAAGACTGGAGCGAATGGCGCTGGAAGCTATTGTTCCGGTGCTCCTGCAATTTAAAATGGTTTGCCGGGTTTACGGCGTTTCCCGGATCCGCGTGGGCGCAACTGCGGCGATCCGGAACGCGGCCAACTCTGAGGAGATCATCGCGTTTCTCTCCGATGCGGCCGGGCTGGAGATCGAAATCATCAGCGGGCAGCAGGAGGCCTATTTCGGCTTTCTCGGCGTCATCAACGCCTTTGATGTCAATGACGGCTTTGTCATTGATATCGGCGGCGGCAGTACGGAAATTACGCTATTTCAAAATCGGAGCTACCGGCACAGTATTTCCTTTCCGTTCGGAGCGGTCAACACCAATGTAACGTTTGGCCAGGGAGGCGATTGGAGCGGGGAACAAGTGCGCAAGCTGGAAGCATTTGTCCGTGAGCATCTAGCGGATTGCGAATGGCTCCGAACCGGCAAAGGGCTGCCTCTATACGGTCTGGGGGGGACGCTACGGACGCTTGGCAAGATAGACCAGAAAGGGCGGAAATATTCCCTGCCCAATTCACATGGATACACCATGTACAGCGAGACTATCAAAAGATTTATGGAAACTTTGCCGGCGATGTCATACGACAAGCGGAAGAATCTCGACGGACTGTCAAAGAGCCGGGCGGACATTATCGTATCGGGCCTGATTATTTTCCATACGGTATATCAGTATATCGGAGCGGGTCAGGCCGTCATAAGCGGAGAAGGGCTGCGTGAGGGGATGCTGCATGATCTGCTGGAACCGGATCACCCGGTACGAGCTAGCGCACTGGAGTACAGTCTAGGGACTCTGCAGCGTTTGAACAAGGAGGCTTCGACTGATTTTTTAGAGGATGTTTATAAAATCGCCCAGGGCTTACATAGAGCGCTTAAAAGCGAAGGGGATGCAAATGAGCAGGAAATGCTCATCTATGTATCGGTAATGCTGTACCGCCTTGGCGCCAATATTAATTATTACCAGTCCAAGCGGCATACCCGCTATTGGCTGATGAACTCGCCGATCCGGGGACTTACGCACCGCCAGCTCGTGCTGTGCTCCATGATCGCCTCATACAGCACAAAAAACCGGAAGCAGAAGCTGTCCACAGAGCATAAGGACATTCTTCTGGCTTCCGACGAGGAGTGGATACATAAGCTTGGTTCGCTCGTTCAACTGAGCGCGGCCTTGGATAACAACGAGACCGGAATAGAGCAACAGATTAAACCCCGTCTGAAAGGGGGAAGCCTTGATATCGAAATTCTGGGCAGTCAGCGGCCTCTGTTAAAGCTGGAGGAAATCGATAACGCCCTCAAAATATTCAGGAATGCATGGGGTCTGAAGGTAAAGCTTGAGTATATTTCCAACTCTCAACATTCATAGCGGCAAACTGGCTCCGGAAAGGGGCCTTTTCGTCGTTAGGCCGCTCATAGTTGCCGCTTGGCAGAAGGAAGCTTGATTTCTGATTGTCCTGAAGCGACATCTCCAAAATCTGGACCACCTGTTCACGGGCTGTCTTATCCCGGACAGGGCACATTAATTCAACCCGGCGGGTCAGGTTGCGGGTCATCCAGTCCGCGCTGGACAAATACACCTCGGGATTTCCGCCGTTCTCGAAATAGTAGATCCGGGAGTGCTCAAGGAAGCGGTCGACGATGCTGCGTACAGTTATCCTCTCGCTCAGGCCCGGGACTCCGGGGCGAAGGCAGCAGACCCCCCGAACAATCAGATCGATCGAAACGCCGGCTTGATCCGCTTCATACAGGTCATCGATCACCTGCTGGTTGGAGAGGGAATTCATTTTCGCTATAATACGGGCCGGACGTCCGTTCGCTGCATGTTCGCTCTCCCGCTGAATCAGCTTCTTCAGCGAATTGCTCAAGCTGACCGGAGCGACGAAGAACGAGTTCCAGTCATAATTGGCGGAATATCCCGTAATCTGATTGAACAGCTCGGAAGCGTCCAGCCCGATCTCGTAATGCGCGGTGAACATACTGATATCCGTATATATTTTTGCAGTATTCTCGTTGTAATTTCCCGTCCCGATATGTACATATCGGCGCAGCTCATTGCCCTCCTGACGGACAATCAGGGTGATCTTGGCATGGGTTTTCAGGCCGACCAATCCATACACCACATGGCAGCCCGACTGCTCAAGCTTCCTAGCCCACGCGATATTGCGCTCTTCGTCGAACCTCGCTTTCAGCTCTACCACTACGGTTACCTGCTTGCCCGATCCCGCCGCGCGCGCGAGCGCGGTAATTAGCGGGGAATTGCCGCTGACCCTGTAAAGGGTCATTTTAATCGCCATAACCTGTTCGTCCTCAGACGCCTGAGTAATGAAATCGATGAAGGATTCGAACGATTCATAAGGATGATAGACCAGAACGTCGCGTTCCCGCAGTACTTCGAAGAAATCCTCGGTTTCTTCGAACTCGGCCGGGTAGACGGGTTCAATCGGCGGATAATTCAGGTCGCTGTGTCCCTTAAGACCTCCGGCAAATTGACGCAAGAATCCAAGATCAAGCGGTCCGTCGATCTCATACACAAAATGTTCGACTTCAAATTCAGCAAGCAGCTGCTCCAGCGCATATGGGTGAATGCCTTTTTGGACTTCCAGCCTGACCGGCACTCCGCGGCGGCGTTTGCGCAGCTCTTTTTCAATCTCCTCCAGCAGGTCCTCGGCGCCTTCCTCGTCAATGCTAAGGTCGGAGTTTCGCGTAAGGCGGAACTCATTAACGGCAACCGGATGATAGCCGCTGAACAGCGTTCCGATATGGGCGCGGATGACATCTTCAATATAGACGAACTGCCGCCGCTTGCTGTTGGCACGATGCGGAAGAGGGATGCAGCGCGGCAGATTGGATGGAATTTGCAAAATAGCGAAAAAGAACTCGTCATGATCTTTATGCTTTTTCGTCAGAACGACTGCAAGATAAATAAACAGGCTATGAACAAGCGGGAATGGCCGGCTCTGATCCACCGCCATCGGCGTCAATACGGGGAAAATAATATCCCGGTAATATTGTTCCACCGCGGTTTCCTGGGCTTGAGTCAAATCCTCGTAATCGACGAGAATGATGCCTTTCTTGTTAAGACTCCGGGAAATGTCCCGGAATGCCCGGTATTGATCGGTGACGATTTTTCCGACACGCTTGTACAGACGTTTGTGGAGGCCGGAAGGAGTATAGCCGGTAAAGTCCTTTTTCGTATAGCCCGCACGGATTTGATCCTGAATACCCGCAACCCGCACACTGATGAACTCATCCAGATTGCTTGAGACGATGCCAAGGAATTTGGCCCGTTCCAATAAAGGGTTATTCGGGTCCTGTGCTTCCTCCAATACGCGGCGGTTGAACTCAATCCAACTCAGATCCCGGTTCAGATAGGCAGCGGATGGACTGCTGTGAATGTTGTTTTTCTCTTCTTCGCTCATGACTCCTCCAAATTCATAACCATTGGCCGATTCTGGTGACATCAACTTATTTTAACATACTGGTGAAGACAATGTATTAATCTCCTTTTTTGATTGATACCGAGCCGATTCATCTTTATTTTACCTTTTGTGACAGCTTTGATTGTTAACGCAGTGTAAAATATTTATGGTGCATCTTCTGAAATAATTGATTTATTCACCGAACTTTATGCGTAATTTAATGAAATGTTTCAAAGTGGTAACAATTACAAATGAAATGGTTACAAAATTGTGATATATTAAAAACTGTTGAGCTGCTGCATTTAGCAATAGAACGAAAGCTTGACGGTTGGAGAATACATAAAAGCGTTATTCGTGAAGGAAACAGAGGAGGAAGTTATGAAGTTCGGAATCTCATCGATAAAATCCGCCGCCGTCATTTTGGGCCTTGGAGCCCTGCTGATCGCGTCGCCGGCGCATGCGGACAGGGTTCACATTGCTGGAAATCAAACCACATTTTATACGGTAGCCAAAAAATACGGTGTGGAAGTAGCCGCATTAATGGAAGCAAATCCGAAAATTAACCCGCTTAATCTGTATCCCGGCCTGAGATTGGTGATTCCGGGTTCGGCTTCGGGTACATCCTCGGCTTCTGCCGGACTGAAGGCAATGAGCAAAGCTCCGGCGGTATCGCTGGCCGCAGAGACGGATTCGAAGACGGTGGAAGCCTGGGGGAAGACATATAATTATGAAAAAACGCTGCAGGTTAAAGCGACCGCCTATTCCTCAGCCGCGAGTGAGAACGGTCAATGGGGAGCCGTTGATTACTTTGGCAATCCGCTGAAGCTGGGGACGATCGCCGTCGATCCGGATGTCATTCCGCTCGGAACGAAGGTGCTGGTGACAGGGTATTCCCATCCCGGCCTGCCGAAGCAGGCTTTTGTGGCAACCGCCTCTGATAAAGGAAGCGCCATACAGGGCAACCGTATCGACATTTTCATACCTGGAAGCCAAAGCTTCGTCTCCGAATTCGGTTACCAGTATGTGCAATTGTATATCATCAAGTAGCTTCTTATAAGAAACGAAGTCAGGCCGTGAGGTCCGCTTCGTTTCTTTTTTTGCAAAAATGGTCAGCAGCGGCGGCGTTCTATTTCTGTTCCGGCACATTCAGCATCTCCGGTATGGTAACAAAGGTGTATCCTTTGCGCCGGAGTGTTTCAATGACATCGGGCAGCGCCTCTATGGTGCCCTTCAGATTGCTGCCTGTACCGCCTCCGCCGTGCTGAAGGATGATGGACCCTTTGCCGGCATGAGACAAAATATTGCGCTTTACCTGCTGACGGGACAATCCCTTCCAATCCAGAGAGTCGACATTCCAGTTGACCAGCTTGTAGCCTTGGGCTTCGGCCCATTTAAGCTGCTGTTCGGTTATTTCGCCGTAAGGGGGGCGGATCAGCCGTGGTCTGAATCCTGCTATTTTATTTATGATATTTTCCGCGCGCTTGATTTGGGAACGGAATTGCCGCAGGCTTAGCTTGGTAAACTGGGGATGATTGTACGAATGGTTGCCGATGCTGTGTCCTTCTCTCACAATGCGCTTAACCAGTGCGGGATGCTTGGCCGCCCGTCTTCCTACTATAAAAAAAGTGGCTTTCACCCGGTACCTCCGGAGCACATCCAAAATCTGCGGCGTGAACCTGGGGTCCGGAACGTCGTCAAACGTGAGCGCGATCTCTTTAATTCGGGGACCGTTCGTCTTGATCGCATTCGGGTATTTGCGGATTAGCTGTCCGAGGGTCAGCGGAGCGGCCGCTGGTTGGCTGGCTGGTTCCCGGTCTGCGCTACGGGTCAGGTTGCTTCCGTTCTTTCCAATTGGGCATTCCAGAGATTCTCCGGCCGTCCCGGCCGCGCGGCCGGCGATTTGGCTTCCGCCGGTTTCGCTTCCTGGAGCCGCTGCTGACGTTCCCGTCCGATGCGTATCCGAATCGGCCGAGCAGCCGGCGAGGCAGCAGATGAACGTACAAATAAGGCCCAAAATGATCATTCTGGCAAAGCGGGCATCGATCATCATCTTGCGCTCCTTTCAAATCTGGGCGTTACTACGTTTGTTATTCCACAACCAGGAGCAAAACATACAAACTCTGGTACCCGCATTCATTATTTCTTGGAGCTTCCGATACGTGTATACTGTTAACAACGGATGCTTGCAGTTATCGAAAATAACATTAATAATTGTGAAGAAGATCACAGATTTTACTGCTCTTCTCAGGCATCTTTAATAAGATAAAATTTTAAGGAGCTTGATATAGTGGGGACGGTTATAAGTAACGAGCGGCTGGCGGATAATGTGTATCATCTCCGGGTGAGCGGAGATTACGGCGGCGAGACGGGCCAATTCTACATGCTGCGGGCATGGGGAGCCTACCCTGTCCTTTCCAGACCGCTAAGTATACATCAGGTGGAAGACGATGGCATCGAATTTTTGTATCATGTCGTAGGGGAAGGCACCGAGCTGTTCTCTCAGCTGACTCCTGGCGATTCCATTAATCTGGAAGGACCTTTCGGCAGCGGCTTTCCCGCTGTCACAGGACGGGTTGCACTGGTCGGAGGAGGCATCGGCATTGCGCCGCTGCTGTATTGCGCCCGTGAGATTCCTGGCTGCGATGTATATCTCGGCTTCAGCCGAGAGCCTTTTCGGACAGAGGAGTTCCGTCCTTACGCCGCAAAACTAACGGTTGATGTCGGCGGTCTCATTTTGGACAATGTCGATTTTGCGGAGTATGACCATATTTTCGTATGCGGACCGCATCCGATGCTTAAAGCGGCACAGCTTAAAGGGATCGCCGCGGCTACCTCGGGAAGTCCGGTGAACGTGTATTTGTCGCTGGAGAACCGTATGGCCTGCGGAATCGGGGCGTGCCTCGTCTGCAGCGTATCCTGTAAGGACGGGCAGCGGAAAGCCTGCGCGGACGGGCCGGTATTTTTGGCGGAGGAGGTAGTATTCCATGATTAAAATCGGAGATTCTTCATCCAAAAATGCGGAGCTCGATCTGAGCACTCGCATTGCCGGCGTCACATTCAAGAATCCGATCGTTATGGCTTCAGGAACCTTCGGATTCGGCAAGGAATATGCGAAATATTATGACGTGAACGAACTCGGCGGCATTTCCGGCAAGGGGCTGACGCTTCAGGCCAAGGCGGGCAACCAGGGAACCCGTGTATACGAGACGGCATCTGGCATGCTGAACAGCGTCGGGCTGGAGAATCCGGGGGTTTCCGCTTTTTTGGAAAAAGAATGTGCCTACTGGGAGACGCTCGATACGGCGCGGATTGTAAATCTCGGGGGGAACACGTTCGAGGATTACGTCACCGGAGCGGAGCTGATACAGAAGGATGCCGATGCTCGCGGCAGCAAAGCGGTTGACATGATCGAACTGAACATATCCTGTCCGAATGTAAAAGAAGGCGGGATCGCCTTCGGCATCCGAACCTGTGACGCGCGCGAGCTGGTGAGGGCCGTCCGGCGGGCAACGAGCCTGCCCCTGTCGGTCAAGCTGTCGCCGAATGCGGAGGATATCGCCGATATGGCGCTCATGTGCCAGGAAGAAGGGGCGGACGCCGTATCGCTCATCAATACAATCTCCGGAATGAAGATCGACGTGCGGCGCCGGCGCAGCGTATTCAACAATCTGTACGCGGGGCTGTCCGGTCCGGCAATTAAGCCGATTGCGCTGCGAATGGTGCATCAAGTGGCCAAAAGGGTGGACATACCGGTCATCGGCATGGGCGGAATATCATCCGCGACGGATATCGTCGAATTCATTATGGCGGGAGCAGCCGTGGTTCAGGTGGGCACCTATAACTTTATGAATATGCGTGCAGGACAGGACTTGCTTAGAGGCCTCCGCGAGTTTATGATCGAAGAAAATATAGCTTCTCTGGATGAAATACGGGGCATTGTCTAAAAAACGGTTAATATATTGGGGAGGGAATGCTCGTGTCTTCGGAAGCCTTTGATCCGGATGATATCCTATTGTCCGAAACGGCGGTGGGACAAGATATTGTGCTGCTGATTACAGGCGGAGTCCGGCATATCGGCGCTGCCAGTACCGCTTATCCAGGCGAGAATGGCGTTTCGGTGACGACTTCGGCCGTGCCCGGGCACAAGGAGCATACCATTAGCGAATCGGTCGCCGTCAAAGTTGCCGAAGCGCTGCACAGAACGGTAACGGTTGTCATGGGAATTCATTACGACGATCTGTCCAAAGAACAGATCGCACGGGTGGTAGCGATTGTAGAGCGTAAGGTGGAACGATATTTGGCGGACAAGATTTAAAAAATGAAACGCGCCCGTTTTTCCTGCGTACAACATATCAACGAGCATTTAAAAACCATCTTTTGGAGGAATGAACCATGTCGATTTTTAAAAGATTGCGCGATTTAACCCTGTCCAATATCAATGCAATCATTGACAAAGCTGAAGATCCGATCAAGATGACCGACCAATATATCCGTGACATGACAGAGGATCTGGAGGATGCGGAGAAAGCGGTAGCCGCCCAAATCGCTATCGAGAAGAAATTCAAGCAGCTTTACGAAGAGCAGGAAGCGCTGGTGAACAAGCGCAACCAGCAGGCGCATACCGCTGCGCAGGCAGGCAATGCCGACCTCGCCCGCCGGGCTCTGGAAGAGAAGAAGACCGCCGAAGGCAAGCTGACGGAATACAAGACCAGCTACGACCAGAACAAGGCTTCTGCGGATAATCTTCGGGCGAAGCTGGAAGAAATGCGCAAGCAGTTGAACCAGATGAAGAGCAAGCGCGAGACGCTGGTCGCCCGTTACAACGCCGCAAAGGCGCAGACCGAAATCAATAAAGCGATGAGCGGATTCAGCTCCGATTCCGCCACCGCCGGACTGAAGCGGATGGAGGAGAAAATGCTCCAAGCCGAAGCGCAGGCGGAAGCGAGCAATGAGATGAGCGCAGGGAATAAATCGCTGGATGACGAGTTCGAGAAGCTGAACAAGGATCAGGGAGTTGAAGACGAACTCGCCGCCTTGATGAAGCAGTACGAGAAACAATAACGGGTACTCCCGCAAAGGTTAGCGGTCCGGGTATGCAGATGGAGGAGAGACGGCGGTGCCGTTTCTCCTCCGTTTTGCACTGACGTGTCATGAGAGGGAGGATACCTTGATGAGTATATGGAAGCGTATTGGCAATTTGTTCGCGAAGGATGAGCCGCCATTGCGGGAAAAGAGCATGCTGCAGCTGGCGCCCGGCGATATTTGCGAAGTCTCGCTTGTCACCTATGAGGTGACGGGGCGCGTAAGCAATTTCGGCCGGAATGCGGCGCTGTTGACGCTGCGCGATGGCACGGCAATCGCCTATTTGCATATTGAGCAGAGGGAAGAGCTGAGATATGCGCTGTACAAGGCAATCGACGGCCGCCTGGACAGTCTATCGGAGGTTCCCGCCACGATGGAATTGGATGATATTGTATATTATCTGGAGGAAGAGTATGAAGGTCATGTGTCCGCTGCAGGACAGACGCCTTTTATGAACGCGGGCGACCAGCATGTGTGGCAGTACCAGTCGGATGAAGGCCACCTGCTCCGGATCGAATGGCAGAACGGGCGCTTTATGCTGTACGAAGGTGAAAAAATCATTCCCGGAGACGTGAGAGTAATCCGGGGCGCGTAAGCGCGTGAATCCAAATTAGCTGGACATGACGATAAGCAGGAATGCCTTTGCGGATTCCTGCTTTTTCTATGGTCTGAACTGCCCATGCGTGAACTGCCCATGCGTCGTCTGCTGGACTCGGAACATCACATTCTGTGTGATACAATAGAGCGAGAAATCTACGCTTGGCAATATTTTGGCGGTTGCATTAGATAGAGAACAGAATCGGGAGGAACCAGTGATGGCAAACCGGGAACCAATGGACAATAAGTTTGGGCGCAAAGCGCTGCAGGTTAAGGAAGCTCAGATGAAAATCATGGCATACGCGGCGAGGCTCGAGAGCGAGACCGTACCGCTTGAAGCGGCTCCGGGACGGTATTTGGCGGATAATGTTGCTGCGCCGCATCCTTTTCCCGCATTCAACCGTTCGGGAATGGACGGCTATGCCGTCGTCTCCGCAGATACGGCGAACTGCCGCGAAGGCGGGACAGTGTGGCTGAATGTAGTCGACAACATCCCCTGCGGCTCGGTGCCGTCTGGGGAGATTATCTCCGGAACGGCGGCGCGGATTATGACCGGGGCGCAGGTGCCGGAGGGCGCCGACGCCGTCGTCATGCTGGAGGCGACGGAAACCCGCGAGCTTAACGGCGTTCCTCAAGTCGGTATCCGCAAGCCGATTCTAAGCGGCCGCAATGTTACACCGCGGGGTCTGGAGATAAGCGAGGGGGATCTCGTGTTAGCGGCCGGCCGTAAGATTGCGGCAGGAGATATCGCCGTGCTGGCGACGTTTGGTATATCCGACGTGCCGGTTATCCGCAGGCCGAAGGTTGGCGTATTCGCCACAGGCAGTGAACTGCTGGATGTGAAGGAGCCGCTTCAGCCCGGCAAAATCCGCAACAGCAATTCCCCAATGCTGGAGGCGCTGGTTAGAGAAGCGGGGGGCGAGCCGGTGATGCTTGGCGCCATTGCCGATGATCTCGATCTTGCCCGGAGCAAGGTGCAAATGGCACTGGAAACTTACGACCTGGTGATTACAACCGGAGGGGTTTCGGTTGGCGATTACGATATTATGGGCGACCTGGTACGCGAAGAAGCGGGGGATATGCTGTTCAACAAAGTCGCCATGCGGCCGGGCAGCGTCACAACGGCCGCGGTGCGGGGCGGCAAAGTGCTGCTTGCGCTCTCCGGTAATCCCGGCGCCAGTTATATCGGCTTCCAGTTGTTCGCCCGTCCAGCCATCGCTTCCATGCAGGGGGCGACGGAACCGTTCCTTCCGGAATGGACGGTGATCCTTGGTGCTGACTATTCCAAGGTCAACAATTATACACGCTTCGTGCGGGCCC
The DNA here is from genome assembly GCF_018966525.1 of Paenibacillus sophorae. Taxonomy (NCBI): domain Bacteria; kingdom Bacillati; phylum Bacillota; class Bacilli; order Caryophanales; family Paenibacillaceae; genus Paenibacillus; species Paenibacillus sophorae. Next base: position 3,982,099 of record NZ_CP076607.1, on the reverse strand, counting down.
GTCTGGAGTTGCCTGACGGGAATGTCTATGCCTATCCGGCCGCACTCGACGCATCGTCTGTCATGGTCACGATCAAGGACAGCGATTGCCTGATCATCGTGCCTCCCGAAGAGCGCGGATTGACCGCCGGGACGAAGGTCCAGGTGATTAAGCTGCCATGAGGAGGCCTTTGGGAAGCAGAGGAATGGTCTCGGGCAGGGGATTTCGGCGGTCGGGGCGGGTGAGGAGAACTCCAACATCCGCACCTTTGCCCGTTTCCGGCGCTCGTACGGACTCCCGAAGCAATTATGCAGACGGGAGCGTGAGGAGCGAGCAGTCTTCCTTCCGGCCTGCGGTCTGCCAGGTTGTAGGTTACAAAAACAGCGGCAAAACAACGCTTATTTGCGAATTGATCCAGCTGCTTCAGTCCAAGGGTTGCAGCGTTGCCGTCATTAAACATGATGTCCACGGCTTTGAGACCGACCGTCCGGGAACCGATACATGGCGGCAGCGGGAAGCGGGGGCCAGGGCGGTCGCCATCACGGGGACAGAACAGTCCTTTATATTTGAATCCAGGAGCAGAGAGCTGGCGGAATTGATAAAAGCTTTTATGCACTATGATTATGTGCTTGTAGAAGGCTTCAAGGAGGAACCGTATCCAAAGATCGTCCTGATACGGAATGCAGCGGATTTAGAACTGACTGCACGGCTGCCTGGAGTGGCGGCAGCTGCAATTTGGGAAGATCCTTCTGGGTCTATCGCGAGATGTCTTCCGGAAGGTCAGCGGCGGTTTGGAATCAACGATATATCCGAAATCGCCGAATATTTATGGCGGGAACGATCCTTTTTTCAAAATTTCAACATATGAAAAATTCACAACAGAAACCGCATGATCCCTCACGTCCGCATACTTGATCTCAGCAAACCTGCTGCTCAGGCCACCTGCAGCCGTTTCATCAAACGGAAAAAGGCTGCTTTCGCGCATCCCCGGCCGGATACGTGAAGCAGCCGACTGTCAGGATTCGAACCGCCGCTCAATGGCTTCGGACATCGTTTTGTCGGTCAAATGGGCATACACCTCGGTCGTCTCGGTGGAAGCGTGACCGAGCTGTTCCTTGGTCTTGTAAATGTCGTTCTGCAAATAATAATCGGTTGCGAAAGAATGCCGCAGCTTGTGGACGGTTAAGTAGGGCTTGCCAAACCGCTTGGCGTACTTGATGATCATTGCCTGAATGGCCCGTTTGGTCATACGCTTGCCTTCCTGGCTGCCGTTGGGCTTCGTCACGAACAGCGCCTTTTCCTTCTTGGGCGTCTTGTACCGGGACTGCCGGAGGCTCAAATACAGCTGCAGATCATCCTTGGCCTGCTCGCGGAAATACACAGGCGTCTTAAAGGTCTCGTCATTATGTCCTTTGCGGAACACATACAGCAGCTTGTTGTTCAGATCCAGGTCATCCATATTCATATTGACGATTTCCGATACACGCAGCCCTGAGTTGAGGATGAGACCTGCAATACAGGCATCCCGCTCACGGTTCAACTGGAAAGCGTAATACGCCTGCTTATTGCCTTCCACATCTCGTCCATAGCCTTCAAGGATATAGCCGACAAATTCGAGCAGCTCATCCTCTTCCAGTATTTTTCCTTTCAGCCTGGCCGCGGTATCCTTCGGCTTGTGAATGCGCTTGATCTCAACCTTGGCCATAATATTGCGCTTCAGCAAGGGATAGAAGTTCTCGTCTTCGGCGATCTGGCTAAGATAATGAAACAGGGAGCGGAGGGCGGACAGCTTCCTTGAAACGGTAATTTTTGAATTCGTGCCTTCCGTCCGGGTGGTCAGGTGCAGGCGATAGCCGACAACGCTGTCCATATGGAGCGTCTCCAGATCCAGCAGAGTTATATCTGCATTGCCTTCGGCCTGCGACAATCCTTCCGCGCGCAGCCAACCGAAAAAGGATTCATAATCCCGCACGTATTCCAGCAGGGTGGAGGGAGAGAGGTCCGGCAGCTTGTAATCGATGAACTGCTGTACGAACCAAGGCATCGACGGCAGCTTTTGCTCCAGATGTTTTCGGTCGCTCAGTTTTTGAATGCTCATGAGGTCACCTTTATTCACAGATTCTTTGTTCTGCCTACTATATTATCATGTTCGGGCTGAATTTTCTTTTGGCGTCCCGCCTTGCTCCGGAGGGTTCAAAGTTATATCATGTGAAATAATAGCAAAAAAGAGACATGCAGAGGTGAATCCCTTGGAACTTGGACTCGAACTGGTTCCTGCAGAACGGAAGCAGATTATCAGCAGACTGATGCAGTTCTATTTGTACGACTTTACAAGATACCTGGACCTGGATGTGAACCGGGACGGCGAGTACCCTGCATATCCGGGCCTGGAAGCCTACTGGAACAGCGGCCATAACAAATATGCTTATCTTATTACATGTGACAATCATCCGGCAGGTTTTGCGCTCGTTGACCGCCTGCTGCGAAGCAGCGAAGGACAGTTTTACATGACGGAGTTTTTTGTTATGCCAAAATACCGCCGTTCCGGCGTCGGAACATGGGCGGCGCATCTGCTGTTCGAAATGTTCCCCGGCGATTGGAAGGTCTCCCAGATCCGCGCCAACTCGCCCGCCCGCAGCTTCTGGCACAGGGTTATCGGCGAATATACGAACGGGGCTTTCCGGGAAAAATTCAATTCGCGGCAGGGCAACCCGAGCCAATACTTCAGCACCCTGAACGTCGGCAGGATCAATAAATAAACAGACAGGAGCAGGTACGGCAATCTGGTATTTAACCGGGTTGCCTTTTTTCTGTTCAGCAAGTTACACATGCGAATAGGATGGCAAAAAGCTCATTGACAGCAATCTGGGTAAGCACTATACTGAACACTGTTCAACATACTAAACACTATTTAACGATAATTGAAAGGAGGCTCGAACCATGACGAAACGCCAAGAGCGGCAAGAGCGAGAGCGGGATGAGATGCGGCAGGCGATTTTGGATGCGGCAGGCCTCATCGCGGCGGAGGAGGGACTGGAGCGCTTATCCATCCGGAAGATTGCGAAACACATCGAATATTCGCCGGGCATTATTTATCATTATTTTGCAGGCAAGGAAGCCATTATTGAACAGCTCCTGAAGCACGGCTATTTAGAGATGGTTTCGGACCTGAATGCTGTCAGTGCCAAGGAGACACAGCCGGAGTTTGTATTCGCGCAGACGATGCGGCGTTTTATTGAGACTTCGCTTGCGGACGGCGTCCGTTACCGGGACATTATGCTTAACGAATCTCCTTCCGTTCTGTCCCATACTGCGGTGCTGTTTCGCGGGGCTGCATCGCAGCGAGAGGCGCTAAGCTTGCTCTTCCGGCTGCTCCGCAGCTTCGGGCATCTGAAAGAGAAGGATGACGATTATTTGGAGCGGACGGCCCAAGTGATATGGAGCGGGGCGTTCGGGCTGATCCTGCGTCTGACGGTGGAGAAGGACCTTCCCGTGGAACAGAAAGAACGGTTAATCAGTCATTATCTGGACACGACGCTGATTATGGTCGGCCATTTATAAGAAACGGCGGAGGCGTAAGGGAAGCTGATGAAAAATGGAAAGATCGTATTATTTTTGTCCGTACTTATTATCGTGCTGGCAGCAGTTGCGGCGGGGTATGGTCTATTTTCCGGCGGCGGAACGGGCAAGCATATGTTTACTTCCGTAAGGGGGGAACAGGTGGAGCTTGATGGTCATGGTGTGTACCAGTACGACTCGGTATCCATGGCCGCGCAGGCGAGAGGTCAGGACGCGGTCACCCTGTTTGTGGGCATTCCGCTGCTTGCGGTTTCAGCGGCGTTGTCGTTGAGGGGAAGCTTTAGGGGAAGACTGCTGCTGATCGGGACGCTTGGCTATTTTTTGTACACGTATATGTCCTACTCCTTTCTATCGTACAATGCCTTATTCCTCATATATGTGGCCTTAATGTCGCTAACTCTATATGCCTTCATATTAACGATGATCTCTTTCGACTATAGCCGGATTTCCGGGCATTTTGGGCCGGGGCTTCCGGTTAAAGTGATTGGAGCCTACCTGCTGTTTATAGCTTTTGCCGTGGCGATGCTCTGGCTGGGCAAAATAGCGGGTTCGCTTACCTCGGGCGCGCCGCCGCAAGGTTTGGAGCATTACAGTACCTTGGTTATTCAGGCGATGGATCTGGGTATTCTGGTTCCGGGTTCCGTTCTGGCCGGAGTGATGCTCATTCGCAGGAAATCCTTCGGCTATCTGCTCGCGTCCGTCGTCATCGTGAAGGCTATGACTTTGCTGACTTCCATTTCGGCTATGCTGGCGGCAATGATTTGGGCGGGGGTATATGTATCTCCGGTGGAGATGATTCTGTTTCCGGCTTTTAATATAGGCATGATCTGTTGTATGGTCGTCATACTGAAAAATGTACGTAGAGAGGAAGAAAGCCCATGAAAGAGGCGAGTCAGAGGATAAGGCCGGGCTGGAGCTTCTGCGTTCCTTTCCGGAGAGCATGTATTTGAGAGCCAAGGCTGCTGAAGTGCTGGGCAACGAAGTCAAATATAGCAAGCTGCCACTGACGGAAAGGCTGATCTACCGGGCGGTGACAGGAAAAAGCGGTGACAGGGGCCGATTATATACTAAACGAATTGAGAGTTTCGTTTCCAAGCTGCTGGATGAATGAGATGGTGGTTAGGTTGTTATATGTGCTATACTTTGCACATTAATTATTCTACAGGGGAGCATAGTTTACCGTATGGCTCAAGTTAAAAGATTCGGTTACGGCCTTCAAGCTTTGATTATCCTCGCCTCGGTGGAAGAACAATATTCAAGCGCCGAGATGGCCGAGCAAATTCGCTGCGAACCGACGGCGCTGCGCAAAATCCTGTCTCGTATGACTGATTCGGGGATCATCGAAGTGAAACAGGGCAGGGGAGGCGGCTACCGGCTGGCCAAACGCCCGGAATCAATCACTCTGGTTGAGGTCTACCGTTCCGTTCATGAAGAAGAGCCGCTGTGGGACGGGATGCTGGAGACAACCGAGAACAGCCTGCTCGGGAACAAGGTCCGGGGTTCCTTTGACAAACTAATGACCGATATTCAACTCCAGGTTACCCGCGTGCTGGAATCCTACACGTTGGCGGATATGATGGAGTGATTTTTTTATTTTAAAATGTGCGAAAATATGCACAATTAACTCGAAGTCTATAGGAGTAGAGAATCAGATATGCAGAAACGATTGCGAAATAATCCGAACGTTAGATTCACTGTTACCCTGCTGACCGGCGTAATCGGAGGGGTCTTGTTCATGCTGCTGCGCCTGCCCATTCCTTGGCTGCTCGGACCTATGATGGCGGCGCTGATCGGTTCCAATGTGACAAAAGGTTATTTTGCCTGGCCGCCCGCGGTGAGGAATACGGGGATGATTATCGTCGGCTATACCATCGGACTCGCGATGACGGCTACGGCGCTAAAGGAGATCTCTATTGAGCTGCCCAGCATGCTTATGATGACCTCGGCGCTGATTATACTGTGTGCCGGGATAGCTGCCGTCGTAGCCAGGCTATCCGGTATCGACTACAAAACGGTGCTGCTCGGCAGCATTCCCGGCGGATTGACCCAAATGATTATTTTGGCGGAAGAGACCAAAGGAATCGACATCACGGTCGTGACGGTTATCCAAGTTATTCGGCTAATGATGATCATTATTTCCGTACCTTTGCTTGTATTTGGTCCGTTAAGCGGTTTGAACGGCGGTGGAGCGGATGCCATCCCGGCTTTGGCTTCGGTTCATGCGACCTGGACCGGCCTGTTTCCCGATATTATTCCTTTTGCTCTCGTGTGCGTGGTTTGCGCGTTAGCAGGCAGCAGGGTTAAATTTCCGACTCCTTATCTGCTTGGGCCTGCCATTGGTACAGCTGTTCTACAGATTTGCGGACGATCCGGACCGGCGCTTCCAGCTGTGCTCCTTGCTGCCGCGCAGCTCATGATCGGCGTTTATGTCGGACTTCTGCTGAAGCCGGCGAACCTGAAGCATAAGCTGCGAACTATTTTGCTGGCTGTAGGCAGCAGTGTGCTGCTGATTACGGGAGCATGGTTCTTAAGCCTGCTTCTTAGAGTAAATACTGACGCCTCCCCGGCGACCGCGCTGCTGAGCATGGCTCCCGGCGGCATGGATCAAATGAGTCTGATCGCCCATGAAGTGAACGCGGATCTGCCGATGGTGGCGGGATACCAGTTGTTCCGGACTTTTTTTATCTTCTTCGCCGTTCCTCCCTTGATAAAGCTGTTCTTCCGGGTTGGATACCGGGTAAAAGAAGAAGGACAGCGGCAGGCTGAGAGGCAGGCGAAATAATCAGATGTTTAACATAATATATATTATGTAAACTAAATTGAGTATTCAAAGTCGAAGACCGAAGCATTTTCAATAATCCGATGCTCTTTGGCTGACTTTGGGATGGTAAATAACTCCATGCTGCAAATCCCAGCGCAAAATGATTTGAGGGACCGATTTACCGTATTTAGCGGCTAATTGTTGGAGAAGCGGCTGAGAGAGCAAACCACCCTGCATTAGCGGCGCCCAGGCTTCCAGTTGAATCCCATTTTCCCGGGTGAAGCTTAGAAGCCCTTTTTGCGTCAGATAAGGATGGAACTCGCCCTGATTCACCATAGGCTTAATTTCGGCGTCGGCAAACAGGTCCTCCAGATGATGGATTTGGAAATTGCTCACACCGATCGCTTTAACACGTCCTTCTTTGTACAAAGTCTCCAGGGCTCTCCAGGCTTCTTTATAGTTGCCCGCTACCGGCCAGTGGATAATGTAAAGATCGAGATAATCTAGACCCAGCTTGCTCAGGCTTGTTTCATAAGCGGCCAACGTTTCGTCATATCCCAGATCGGAATTCCATACCTTTGAGGTTATGAAAAGATCTTCTCTTGAGAGATTGTTCTCGGAAAGAGCTTCGCGAATGCCTTGGCTGACGCCGCCCTCATTGCCGTAAATGGCTGCTGTATCGATGCTGTGGTACCCGTGCTTTATTGCCGATTTTACCGCTTCGACCAGCTCAAAGCCTTCCTCTACTTGAAATACGCCTAGTCCAAACCAGGGCATATCGGGAACGCCAGTAGCAGCCCGTCCTTCGTCACAAGCGTAACCCGCTACGCAGTGGAGTCTTGCTGTCTCGCCAAAGCTAACAATGCCAGATTGCTATGATTGGATTTCTTTGACATTTTCTCCACACCTATGTGGTAATTACCAGCCGGTAGTGTTATCATGTATCTAACGATTATTATTGAACAGTACGTACTTATTAGTGCTATAGGTACTTTTTAGTGCCCATAGATGACAAATTCCCTACGGAGGTAGATGAAACAATGACTCAAAAGAAATATAATATCCCAGTGGAAGCGACCCTTGAAATCATCGGCGGGAAGTGGAAATGTGTCATTCTATGCCACCTTACACATGGTAAGAAACGGACGAGTGACCTGAAACGCTTAATGCCGGCAATCACGCAAAAAATGCTGACCCAACAGCTTAGAGAATTGGAAGAGAACGGCATCGTCAACCGAATCTGCTATAATCAGGTTCCGCCTAAGGTGGAATATGAGCTGAGCGAGTACGGCTGGAGCCTCAAATCGATTCTGGATTCGCTCTGCGCGTGGGGAGAGAGACATATCATCAAAGAATACGGCGACAAATTCGCTGTACTGGAAGAAAATATTTTGAACAAGCGTGAGGAGAAAGTTTACAGCGAGCCCGTTTTCTAAGATTTTTATAATCGCTTCAGCTATAGGATTAGCCAGCCGTCCATTTGGACGGCTTTTATTATGGTGAGAATATGCAGCCTTCGAGCGACTCTGATGTAAATATTTAGATACATGAAAAATTCATAATAGATTCGAGAGGCGAGTTTGATAAACCGGATTAAGTATAGTTAACATAATAAATATTATGTTAACTAAAAGTGCAGCTAGCGCCAATCCGCGAAAACAACTTACATATATTGCCTTATTTTTGATCGACCCTAATTTATCTAATTTCAACATATGAAAAATTCACAAAAATAAAACCAACTACATCCCCTTGCCACATCGTCAAATCCCAAACATTCATCCCACCAACAAAACATCCAGAACAGAAAAAAGGCGCCGCAAGGGCGCCCGTCCGAAATACCTCTTTCAAAATATTGATCTATAGTCACACTATCCGCTCATTGTATTCCACCGTATGTATTTTAGAGGAACGTTCTCGCTCCGTCAGACGGCGGTGCGCAGTCAAGAGGAAGGGCAGACCGATCGCGGTCATAAGTGCCAGCGGGATGAATATTGCGGGTCCGTGATTCGGACCCAAATGGCTCAGAAGCAGACCGCCGAGTATCGGCGCCATGACGCTGCCTATACCGTTGAAACCGATAGTCCCGAAGTAGGTCCCTTTCCATTCCGGCTTCGCGACCCGGTCAATCAGCATGTCCATCATCGTGAACAAGAGCACCTCGCCAATCGTGAACAGCACGACGCTGAACATTAGCAGAGGCAGGCCGCCGGCCAGGCCGAACAGAATCAAAGCTGCCGAGACGCATACATTGCCAAGGATCAGCGGGACCACCGGCGGGAGGTGGCGGGCTATCCGCACAACGGGATATTGGACAACGAGCACGGTAATCGCATTTAGCGACAGCATGTAGGAGAAAGCTTTTCCGCCATCCGCAAAATGGGTGTTGAGCGCCAAATACTGCGCCAGTGTCGAGCCGAAGTGGCCGTAACCCAGCACGCAAAAGATTGTACCGAGCAGGATCGGCAGAAACACGCGGTCGCGGCTTGTTACAGCGAAAGCTTCGCGCAGCCGAGGGGCCTTGGATACGGAACGAGCCGGCAATTTCTTGCCATGGAGTGCGAATTGCAGAACGAGCACGAGTCCGTAGGCGATATAGACGATGGCTGTGATCAGAAAGGGAAAGGTCGACTTTGCCGAACCGAGCTGCAGGCCGATGATCGGACCGAAGACGACACCCAGATTTATTGCGGCATAACGCAGATTAAAGACCAGCAGCTTATGCTCTGCGGGAGTAATATCCGACAGCAGCGCCCGGGAGGTTGGCTCGAAGACGGCGCGGCATAACCCGTTAAGCGTATTGACAATCAGAAACACCCACAGGTGTCCAGCCACGGCGAAGCCGACGAACACGGAGGCCCAGCTGAAAATCGACACCAGCATTACCTTTTTGCGGCCGATAATGTCCGAGATATAGCCGCCATAGAAGGATATCGAGACTCCGGCCAGCGAACTGACGGCTATGGTCAGCCCAGTCTGCGTCGGCGATGCGCCCAATACTTTGGTCAAGTAAATGGAAAGAAAGGGGATGCTCATCGAGGTGACCAGCCTTCCGAACATCGTCCCGATAATGATGGTCCATGCGAGGGGATGAATATAGCGTAACGTTTGTTTCATGGGGTTCTCCTTCAAAGCTTTAGTATTGTCATCCAATAGGGGATATAGATATAATTGTAATATTAAAAAGGGGAAGGAAAAGTGAAATATTACATGATATGATTTCACCTTTAAAGGAGTGAGGTTGGTGGAACTGAGCGACGCCCATTTTATGCGGTTGGCAACCGCTCTGCAATCTCCCGAATTTCCGGATGAGCCGATTCGTGTGACAATTGAGCAATTGTCTAGCCTGCTCTGCTGCACTCCCCGCAACGTGAAGTTCATTCTGCGTCGGCTGGAGGAGAAAGCGCTGATATCTTGGAAGCCGGGCAGGGGGAGAGGCCATGCCTCATCGCTGAGCTTTTTGCGGAGTTCGGAAGAAATATTGGAAGAGACTTTTCAGGAGCTGCTAGCCAAAGGAAAAATGAAGGAAGCGATTGAGCTGATTGGAGCGCCCGAGGTGAGTAATCTCCTAAGAGAAAGGCTGTGGGCCGAGCTAAACCGGCAGATGGGCTTTCACAGCGAGCCGGAAAGACCGTCGGGACAGGACGTGCTGCGTATGATGCGGAACCGCCATTTGGAGAGGCTGGACCCGGCCTTTGTGTTTACGGCATTTGAAGCATACATAATTGGACAAGTCTGCAATACGCTGGTGAGCTATGAGGCCGCTAGCGACAGCTTCCTTCCGGGGCTTGCCCATACATGGGAGCACAGCGATAATTATACCCGCTGGACCTTTTATTTGCGGAAAGGGGTTCGCTTTCATCATGGGAAGACGTTGACGGCAGGTGATGTGAAATATACGCTGGAGCGGCTGTTTCAGGTGGACAGTCATTCCCTGTGGCAGTACGGGGATGTCGTGGAAGTGAAGACGGAGGGGGATTATACGATTTGCTTTTATCTAAGCCGTTCGAACCTGTTCTTTTTGCATTTAGCCGGAAGCCTGTACATGTCCATTCTGCCCAGCGACGTCAGCTTTTCGGGCATTCCAGTAGGTACCGGTCCTTTCCGTGTGGCCAATCTGAATGAAGATGTGCTTACGCTTACCGCATTTGATGACTATTACGGCATCCGGCCGCTGCTTGACAGAGTAGAGATATGGTTTCTTCCGGACAAAGCGGGCAGCGACCGCCATTACGAGCTTTCCGGCGCGAATACCGACGAGATGATGCCTTGGAACCAATATAACAGCAGCATCGACTACCCGGCGCTCGGCTGCCGGTATATCGTGTTCAATTTGCGGCGGGAAGGAGTCCATCACCGGAAGGAGATCCGCCAGGCTCTGCGCATTGTTTATGACCGGGTCGCCCTGATTCGTGAGCTGGGGGGAAGCCGCTATACGCCTGCGGACAGCTTATTGCCCTGGATTAGCAAAGAGCGGCAGGTAGTGGAGGGGCAGCTGAAGGAAGCTGCGGATCTTCTGCGCTATGCCGGATATGCCGGAGAATCGATTCGGTTGGCCTATTCACCCAAGAAGGAGGAAAGCGAGGAAGCCGAATGGCTGCAGAAGCGGTGCCGCGCCGTCGGCCTTAATCTCGTGCTGCATCTGCTGCATCCCGGCAGATCCGCGGAGGACATTTTGCAGAACGCCGATCTGCTCATTGGGGAAGAGGTGCTGGAAGATGACTGGGAATGGGGGATGATGAACTTTTATAAAAATCGGCGAAATTATCTCCATTTTCTGTTTAACCGTCCACAGACCGAGCTTCTGGACCGGGAAACGGAGAACATTTTTCAACTTTCTACACCAGACCGGGTCTCCTGCCTGCTTCAAGCGGAACAGCTTGCCCGGGACAATTTCTGGATGCTCCACGGCTGTCACCTGAATAAGCGAGCGAAGCTCAGCCAGAGCCTGCTCGGCCTGCATACCGGCTCGTTCGGGTTTCTGGATATATCGAAGCTGTGGGTAAAGAGCGGGGATGGGGGGAGTTAGGGGCTTGAAAAAACGGTGTGCGGTGATAAGGGGACTTGCAGGGGAGTTCAATGATTTCGCGAATAGTTCAGATAATATCTTATTGCGAAGTTCGTAGATAAAACGTTAGCTGAAATACCGGAAAGGGAGGTACTTGAGTTGGACAATTGGTATCATGGTAGCCCAGTGAAGTTAAATGAATTGAGGATAGGAAGCACGATAACCAAACACTATAATTTAGCTTGCATCTTTTCTTATAAACCTTCAACAGTATCAATAAATGACGAAGGGAAAATTAAACATGATGGAAGAGAAAATGGCTTCCTTTACGTAGTTGATGAACCAATAGATCATCTTCAAGATATTGAACCCCATCCAAGCACCAATGGATAAAGAGATGGAATGATTAACGAAAAGAACAATTAAATTAAAATTATTAGAAGAAATTGGACAACCAAAGATTGAAGATCAATTAACATAAAAAGAAATTGATGAATTAATGAATTGCAGGAAAGATGCCTTAAGCCTTAAGGGCTCATGAATGCGGAAACATTATTGGTATGAATGGTGTTAAAAACAAATAACCAAAAGAGAGCAGAGATAATGAAAATATTTTGGAATTTAATACTACAAAGATTTTTCAAATCGAAAGAAGATCGAAAACATATTAACGGGAATCTCAACGGAAATAATAACATACCGAAACAATAATGAATTAGTAGAACAAATACAAAGAATAATCAAGCTATTTAGCGCAGGTTAAACTTTGAAACCGCTCCTTCCTAACACGGTATCCACGCAGCATGGCTATTTAAGAAAAAAAGAGAGGACACACAATGACTGCATTATTTGGAACTTTAATAGCTATTGTTGCAACGATAGCGCTTTCGATTTTGCTTGGACCATATGGTGTAATTGTAATTATAGCAATGATCTTCGGAATAGTATTATCGAGCTATCAGAGAATGAATCAAATCCACGAAGACATCCAATTAATTAAAGAAAAATTAGGGATTAAAGACCAAAATGAATTTGATATGAAGAACGAGGACATAGAGAAAGAGCTGGAAGAAGAATATTTTAAAGAAAATGAAGAACTGGATGAGAAAAAATAACAATAACTCTGGAAGCAAGGCTGCAAAGCACATTCATATCCAAACGCGGAATGGTCGATTTGGGACCCTGAAGATGAAATCAAAGAAGACTTTTAGAGCCGGTTAAGTTTTTGAAATCATCTCCTAAGGCATCCCGATCAATATCATACCGTATTTTTTTACCTATAATTGTCGTGGGGCGGCTGGAATAAATCATCTTCGGTCTTTCTCACCATAGAAAAATGGTCCACATTATAGTGACCGTGCAGGATTCGGTTATGATGTTTAATTATTTGTTCGGCCGATATGATAGCGTTATCCGTTGTTGAATGCCCATCTTCGACCAGGGTAACATCAAAACCTTTTACGGTAGCGGCTCTAACAGCCGTATCAATGCAGTGCTCTGTTTTGCATCCCATAATGATCAGATGTCCGACTTGTTTAGCTTTGAGCGCCTCCAGTAATGGGGTGGCATAAAAGGAATTGGTCGCTTTTTTATCAAAAACTATAGCGTCGACGGGTACTTTGATTGACTGATGAATTTCGAAGCCCTCGCCTTTACCCTCTGCAACATCTAGATCTCGGACGAATACTACTAAGTGGCCCATCTCCGAAGCTTTTTCTATAACTGCATTAATATTGTTGAGTAGACCATCTTTATTGAATACACGTTGCTCACCATCTTTACCTTCAATCAGCTCTTGTTGTGCATCAATAATCACTAATGCTTGGTTCAATAACAAAACTCCTTTACTTTAAAATAAAAACCGTACAACCCACTGACTATTTTTATTTGCATAAAAACCGCCCCCCTTTAAATGTTCTAATTAAAAATATTCGAATTCGAATTATAAACTCCTGCTTGCATTAGATTTTTGTTACCATTTTTTAAATTATCTTAGTGTTTATAGTCGGCAGAACATCAGGATTGATTTTACCAAACCCCAGGAACCATTATATTTATCACCACTTTCTTAGGTTCGCTGCTAATAACCACAAGCGTGTTTGCCGGAACAGGTATTCCAAGCCTGCCAACCAGGCGGCTCAGAAACAAAAATATGTGATCGCGTTTCAATCTTCACTTCCGGCAGATTATGAAACGATTGTCACAAAAGCAGGCGGCAGAGTGCTGCGGGCCATTCCGGAATTGGGCGGCCTCGAAGCGGAATCCGACCGGCAGGACTTTCTTTCGAATCTTAGCGGTAATTCAGTGATACGAGCTGCCAACCGGGAAATGGTGTACAAGCTCGATGAAGACATCGCGGCCGCTGATGGTCAGCCGGTGACCGATATTCCGCAGGACGCCGAAACGTACTGGCCTTATCAGTGGGACATCCAGCGGATTACGAACAATGGGGCCTCCTACAAACTGGAAACGGGTGGCACGACGAACGCCGACGGAACAGTTACGCACAAAGCGGTTGTGGGCGTGATCAATACTGGAATCGATGCTGGACACCCTGACCTGAAGGCGAATTTCCTCGGGGGCATGAATTTTGTTCCGGCAGGCGTCGATGCCAGCGAGAAAGGCGATCCGTACGACATCAAGGACCGCGAAGGTCACGGCACCCATGTGGCAGGCTCCATAGCTGCAAACGGCAAGGTCAAGGGAGTAGGTCCCGGCCTCGGCATCCGGTCGTACCGCGTATTTGCGGCCGAAGGCGGAGCCCCGACCTCATGGATCGCAGCAGCAATCGTCCAGGCGTCTAAGGACAAGGTCGACGTCATTAACATGTCGATCGGGGGCTATGACGGTATTTCCAGGTATTCCTATGAAGGTCTCAAGTACAGCGATGTGGCGGATATGATCCTCTGGAAGCGAGCGCTGCAGTATGCCGTGAGCAGCAACGTGACGGTTGTCGCAGCAGCCGGCAACGAGGAACTGAACCTGAACGACTCGGGCGCCGTGGTCGACTATATGAACCAAACCTACGGCTACCTGGGCCTTAACTTTAAAAGCGCCGTGAAAGAAGTGCCGGGCACGCTGCCGGGCGTTATCAACGTGTCTTCATCAAATAAAAATAAATGGTCCACAGAGAAAATCGCTTTCTATTCCAACTACGGCAGCACGATCGACGTGGCTGCTCCTGGCGGTGACAACGGCCCGGACTACGATGCAAGCCGCAATCTTGACGAGAGGGATTTCCACTACCGTACGCTCAGCACATGGCCGACTTACCTGGAGCCTTACTTCACTTCGAACCTTACAAGCTATGCGCTTCTGCACGGAACATCGATGGCAGCTCCAAAGGTAGCGGGCATTGCTGGCGTCATCAAGGCAGCCCATCCGGAGTATACGCCGGCCCAGGTGCAATCGCTCATCAAGCAAAGCGCTAAAGATCTCGGGAAGACGGGTCAGGATCCACTGTTCGGCTCGGGTGAAGCAAGTATCTACAATGCATTGAGCCGATAATCACGGAATCGAGTAGGGGACCGATAACCAATAAAATGTAGACCTTCTAAATGTATTGACGTATGTTTTTGTCGCAAGTATTTGACATGAACATACGTCAATAATTGTTTAGCGGCAAGAATATGCTTGTAAAATGAGCAGAAAAGGGATAGCGGTTCATCGCGACGATAATGAGCTCTAACTGTATTAGAAATAAATAATAATCTGACTTTAAAGTCACTCTTAGGAGTGGCTTTTGAAGTTCTTTATAAGCAGTTTGTCCAGCAAGTAGTAGAAGAATAGGGTTTCAAAGGCGCTTGATTTCCCTTCGGATTGGCGTCATTTTTTTAATTTATTACGTTTGATAATGTCAAAATGACGTCATGAAGGGTTGATTGATTTTATGAAATTTATATGTATCATATTTATTTAGGAATAAAAATTGTAAGTTGAGGAGAAATAAAATGAATGATTCATCAGAACGTCTGGAGGCCATTAACCAATTGAACAGAGCCATATACACTTTATTAACTGTGGACGGTAGACTACGGGGGCGGGCAACTCAAATTCCCGGAGCTTTATCTACGCCTCATGCGAGAGCGTTGAAGTCGTTGACGGACAACGGAAATTTATCCATTAAAGAATTATCCCTGCATACGGAGAACAGATCTTCTGCCGTTACTCAGTTGGTAGATGGCTTGGAGAAAAATGGTTACGTTGAACGCATACGTTCAACCGCTGATCGCCGAACCGTAACGGTTAGTATAACGCCTAAAGGACTGGAGGTTTTCCAGGAAAGAGATGCAAAGATTAAAAAAATGCAAGAAGAGGAATTAACCGTGTTTACTCCTGAGGAAATTAATACGGCGTCTGAAATTATTAGAAGAATGAGCAAAATTATCGATCAGCTTTAAAACACTCAACCTGATTCCATGGGAGATATAAGGATTCAGGTTTTTTCATTTTCCCCGCAGTAACTCAATAACTTCTCCAAAGTGTTCAAAAAAACGAACCCCCAATCCCGTTAGCAGGCTTGATTTCAGCTGCTTTTTGTCGATCGTTTCTTACATCACATAATCCTCATTTAAAATTATTCCATGTTACATTTAATCACATTGATCATCCGAACTATAGGTTTTCTGTATGTTTTCATAACCGTTATTGACAGCATATCTTACGTGTGCTAATTTATATATAAGTACTTACTTAATAAGTACTTATATAAAAACAATATGGAGGTTGAACATGACGCAACGAGCACAATCACAAAGTTGGATTTTGGACATCGCGCTCTCTCTCGGTGGCTTTGATGCCCTTCATCCGGAAGGAAAAGCAACCCTTGAAGAGTTAGGTCACAATCACAGGGATTTTGATAAGGTGTTTGAATTAGTAAAGAGCGGTGTCATGCTCCCAAAAGCCTGGTCGACTATAGCGTCGCAAGCCGAAGAACGCGCGGAACATTATGAAAATGAAGGGTTCCCGGCAACCGCTAAAGATTTGTATCAACGGGCAGCAGTGATGTGGGGAAGAGCGCAATATTCTTTTTTCAACGATGATCCAAGAAAAACATTATTTCGCCAACGGTGTAACGATTGCGTCGCCACGATTTCAAGATTGAGCAATCAAACCATCCAACGGGTGGAGCTTGATTTTGAAGGTGAAAAAATCTTTGGCATTTTGTATCTGCCCGAAGGGAATGTTTCGAACGCTCCCGCGGTCATTCTTGGTCCCGGTATGGATATGATCAAAGAGGATTATATCCAGATCGCCCAACGCTATTATACGTCGTGCGGTATGGTTGCCTTGTCCATCGAGGGGCCTGGCCAAGGCGAAACGGTTTCAAACGGACTTAAGGTTACACTAACCAACTATCAGCGTGCTATCAGCCGATATATCGACTTTCTTGAGGAGCTTCCGCAGGTCGACAAAAATCGAATCGGTTTGTTCGGAGTCAGTATGGGAGCTTACTGGGGATTGCGGGGAGCTGCACACGATAAACGCCTGCAAGCACTGGCAACTTTCATGACCGGCCCCGGCGATTTGAAGAAGTCTTTCAGCAAAGCTCAACCCAGTTTCAAGACTAATTTCATGTATATGACTGGCTACACGGATGAAGAGAAATTTGATAAAGAAATTGCGGCTCAATACAGCATTTGGGATCTCATTTCGAAGGTCACTTGCCCGGTTTTGATCGGGAACGGCGAATTTGACGAGCTTATCCCTGTTGAAGATGTGCTTGCTCTTTATGAACTGATCGAGGCTCCCAAGGAAATTCGCATCTACGAGAACGAGTTCCATCCGCTTGGCGGCGTTGCAGCGGAAATTTTCCGTTATGGCGCGGAATGGACCGAGCGGGCATTGAACGGCGGATTTACAGCAAATACCGATAATCGTTATTACGTGCATACCGATGGAGGAGTGACCGAAGGATCGGCACTACCTGCTTGGTGGCGCGGAGCCGAACCACCCGAAATTTCATCACGGAAACAGTCGGTCGGAGTGTAGGTTGAATTCAAAATGAAAAGCAGCAGAATATGACAATATGGTTTTTCGATAAAGTTCAATCTCTTGGAAAGTCGATCGTCACGCTCATCTTCTGGAGCGGTTATGATTTTGCAAGAGTTCAAATAGAGAAGATGTTAGAAAAAACTTTTTGCGTTGAGGGGAGATCTCTATGGTTAGAATTTTATCGGAAATCGATATGAGGAGGCTGGAGAATGGATAATAATACGGGAACGGTTCATGAGAGCCAAACGAGTTATCAATCCTCTGTAACCGTGAAGACTTCTGCTGTTAAACGTACGAAATCAATCACGGGTCTGGTCATTGGACTTTGCTGGTTCTGCATTTTTTTTGAAGGTTACGATCTCGGAATCTATGGACCCGTACTTCCAATATTAATGAAGAAATGGTCTTTAACCGCGATAGAGGCCGGTGCGATCGCAAGTTATTCTCTGTTTGGATTACTGGCAGGTTCAATTGTCGTAGGCGCAATCACAGATATCATTGGACGAAAAAAAACGTTAATTTTTTCGCTTGCGCTTTTTTCCATTGCGATGGGTATCTCCGCTTCTGCAACTACCCCCGAAATGTTCGCATTTTCCCGCGTCATTGTCGGCCTCGGAATCGGAGGCATCATTCCAAGCGTAGCGACGCTTTCAATCGAATACTCGCCAGTACATCGGCGTTCATTCAATTTTGTCGTTACAAATACCGGGATTACCTTCGGAGTCATTGCTGCTGTATTAACCGCCTTGTTTTTTCTGGATAATTTGGGATGGCGCATTTTGTTCTGGATCGGCATCGCTCCCGTGCTGGTTATTCCTTTCATTATCAAGTTTCTACCAGAGTCGATTAGCTTTCTGTTGGCGAAGGATAGAAGAGATGAGGCAGCAGCGATCGCTAATCGGTTTAACCTTTCTCTGGATACTTTTGAAGAAAGCAAAAGAAAGAATACCTCTCAAGAGGCGGAGAAATTACAAGCTTTTAAATCTTTGCTATCCAAGAAATATATAGGCATCATCATCATTGCATCCATGATTTACTTCCTCACTTTTGTAATGGCATACGGTTTAAATACATGGCTGCCTAAATTAATGCAGCAAGCCGGATACCCGCTTACATCTAGTCTTGTATTCATGTTGGTTTTTAACTTAACCGGGGTTGCAGGTTCTCTGATTGGAGGGGAAATTGCCGATCGTATTGGTTCAAAATGGGTCCTTGGCGTCGCCTATTCGCTAACTGCTATAAGCATTTTCTTGCTGAGCTTTAAAATAGAAAGCATGTTTATACTTTATAGTTTAATCGGAATTGCAGGGATTGGGGTGGTTGCAACGACAGGAATTACCATTGGGCTCGTCAGCTCGTATTTTTCTTCCGAAAATCGGGCGACCGCAACCGGATTTACGATTGGTATTGGGAGAATCGGAGCAGCAACGGGTCCGGTGCTAGGAGGGCTGCTCTTAACCCAAAATGTTCCATTGGCATGGAGCTTCTATACCTTTGCCATCGTTGCGGTCTTGGCCGTACTAGCCGTCATCTTGATTCCAAAGAAGTCGGAATAGTCAACATATTATAAAATTTTAATAAGCAGGTGAGTAATGTGGACAATCAAGTTACGATCGCTCCGGATTTATTGGCGATACTCTCAAGTAAAGTCAACAGCATTTCCAAACAAATGTCGTATACGCTTCAAAGAAGCGCACGTTCAAGCGTCATGAGCAGCGCGAGGGACTTTTCTACCGCAATCTGTGATGGCATCGGCGACGTTATAGCGCTGCCAAACGGGTTTCCGGTCCACGTTGCCAATATGAGCTTGACGGCCAAATCGATTTTTGAGTTTCACAGTCCGGAATCTCTTGCTCCGGGGGACGCCCTTCTTAATAACTCGCCTTATCACGGGAATACGCATATGGGCGATTATACGATTATCGTTCCCGTATTCCATGAAGGCGAACTCATGTTTCTTTGTACGGTGAGGGGACATCAGGCCGACATTGGAAACAGCGTGCCCACTACGTATCACGCGATGGCAAAAGATATCTATGAGGAAGGAGCGCTCTGCTTTCCGTGTGTCAAAATCCAGAAAAACTATGAAGATGTGGACGATATCATCCGGATGGCCAAAATGAGAATCCGCGTTTCGGATGTCTGGTACGGAGACTACCTGGCGATGATTGGCGCTGCAAGAATTGGCGAGCGGGAATTATCGAAACTGATCGCTAAATACGGAAAAGAAACGATCAAGGCTTTTTTTCAAGAATGGAAAGAGTATGGAAGCCGCAGAATGATCGAGGAAATTAAAAAGCTTCCGGCAGGAACGTGGATTAACGAATCGAAACACGATCCAATCCCGGGATTACTGCCCGATGGCGTAAATGTAAAAGTAAAATTGACGATCGATCCGGAAGAAGGCTATGTCGAGGTCGACTTTAGGGATAACGCAGACCCGGTAGCGGCAGGATTGAATCTGTGCGAAGCGACAGTGCTGTCGGCGGGACGGACCGGGGTTCTCAATTACATGCCTTCCGATCTTCCGCTATGTGAAGGAACATTCAGTCGTATCATCGTGAAAATGCGCGAAAACAGTGTCGTAGGGAAGGCCAAACTGCCGTATTCCTCTTCGCTGGCCACGACCAATATTCATGATAGAGCGGTGCTAGCGGTGCAATGCGCGTTCAATGAGGTGAGCGAATCGCTTGGCATGGCCGAAGGCGCGTTTGCCCAGCCACCGTCGCTTTCCGTTATTTCCGGCTTTGACTCCCGTTATGGAAGACCTTATGTAACCCAGCTAATTTCAGGTCATACGGGCGGCATGGGGGTGCACGGTCATGACGGATATATCGCCTACTGTATTTGTAATGGCGGCATGATGGAATGGAATTCGCTCGAGGTTATTGAACAGAAATATCCGATCCAGTACGTGATGCAAGAGTTGATCAAGGACTCAGGCGGGGCTGGGAAGTGGGACGGTGCACCTGCAACGAAGGTAGTTATGGTACCGCGTACCGACAAGGTGACGTTTATGTATGTTTGCGACGGCAAATACAATCCTCCACGCGGAGCGCAAGGCGGACATAACGGGTCAGCAGCCAATGCGGCCATGTACCGGCTCGAGGAAGACAAAACTTCGCAGGAAGATCTGCCGATGTTTCATGGAATCGAACTGGCGCCGGGCGAAGCATTAGTTTCGGAGATAAGCTCTGGCGGCGGCTTCGGCAATCCGTTAGAGCGCGACCCGGAGCGGGTACGCCATCGCGTAAGAGAAGGATGGGTCTCCGTTCAAAAAGCGAGAGAAGCCTATGGCGTTGTCATTGATACGACAACGGAGATGTATGCAGTCGATTGGAAGGCGACAGAGAAATTAAGACAAAAGGCAGAACAATTAGGGAGGTAGCATCTAATGGGTATCCGAATTTGTACCGATATCGGCGGTACGTTTACAGATCTAGTCGTCGTGGACGAAAGCGGAAGTGTCAACATCTTTAAAGCTTTAACTACTCCGGAAAATCGGGTGGATGGGATCATTAACGGACTTACTATAGCGGCAGATTTTTATGGTAAATCGCTCCAACAATTGATGGAATCGTGCGAGTATTTCGGGCATGGTACCACTACAAGCACCAATGCGCTTATCGAACGCAAGGTAGCCAAGGTGGGTCTCATCTGTACGACAGGATTCCGGGACGTGCTGTTATTCCGTGAAGCCGGCAAAGAAAACCCCTTCGATTGGTATTTGGATTATCCGGAACCGTATATTCCACGCTATTTGACGCTCCCGGTGACGGAACGAATCAATGCGGAAGGGGGAATCGACATTCCTCTCAATGAAGATGAAGTGAGAGAAGTGATAAGGAAATTCAAACAATATGACGTCGAAGTGGTCGCGGTTTCCTTAATGTGGTCGTTCGTCAATCCGGCTCATGAGCTGCGAATCGGTGAAATCATTGAAGAAGAGTGGCCGGGTAAAACGTATGCGTTAAGCCATGTCGTTAATCCCCGCATACGGGAATATCGCAGAACAGTCAGCACGGTTATCGATGCTTCGCTTAAGCCGCTGATAACGCACTATGTCAGTACATTTGAAGACCGTCTGCGGGAAATTGGCTATCGAAACGAATTGTCGCTGCTGACTTGCTCCGGCGGTGTAACCTCTCCGCAAGAAATGATTGCCAGCCCTATCTACAGCTTAGACTCCGGCCCGGCGCTCGCTCCGGTATCGGGAAGATTTTACGCCAAGAAAGAACTGAGTAAAGATCATGTCATTACGTGCGATATGGGCGGCACCAGCTTTGACGTCAGCCGGGTTACCGACGGCATCATTACGATATCCAATGACAACGTCATTCAGAACGAGCGGTTAAGCATTCCGAAGGTCGATGTGAAAACGATCGGCGCAGGAGGAGGCAGTATCGCTTGGGTTGATGATGGCGGATTAATCCGCGTCGGTCCTGAAGGCGCCGGCTCCGTTCCAGGTCCTGCCTGCTATATGCGGGGCGGGGAAAGAGCGACGGTAACGGATGCGAATCTTGTCCTCGGCTATTTGGACGAGAACTATTTCCTGGGCGGAAATATGAAAGTGAGCAAAGAGCTGGCCGAAAAAGCGATTATGAAATCGGTCGCTGAACCGCTAAATCTAAGCCTCATGGATGCGGCTTACACCATCTATAATACCGCCAATCATTTGATGACGGAGGCGGTTCGGGATATGACCGTGTTTGAAGGGATCGACCCGAAAGAGTATGCGGTTGTCGCAGGCGGCGGCGCAGTCGGTATGCATATTATTCCCATCGTATCCCAGCTTGGATGCCAAGAGGTCATTGTGCCGAAAACCGCGTCCACGTTGAGCGCATTCGGCGGAGTAGTGGCCGATGTCGTGCGCGAATTTAACCGCAGCCATTTGACCGCCTCCACTGGATTTGATTATGAAAAAGTAAAGTCCGTCTTAAACAAGCTGGCCGCAGACGCTAGGGCATTCCTAGATACCGTCGGTGTATCCAAAGAAAATCAGGTATTTGAATTTGCGGTAGAAGCCCGATACTTATTCCAGGAACGCGAGCTGACGGTTCCGCTCCGGAGCAATGCAATTCAGAACGTTCAGGATTTGGAGGCATTGATTGACGACTTCCACTCGAAGCATGAATTTACGCTTGGTTCCATGGAAAAGGGGCAAGCGGTTGAATTTGTCGTTTGGAAGGTTATCGCGAGAGGAATCACGCCGGAGATCAACCTTCAAGTACAGTCTCTTTCCTCAGAAACACCGAATCGCTCATCTCTGAAAGCTACGCGGAAAGCGTATTTTAGAGAAATGGGTGGGCAGGTCGATGTCCAGGTCTATGACGGGACGCTGCTGCAAGCCGGCAATAAAATTGTAGGCCCGGCAATTATTGAAGAGCCGACAACCAATATTGTCGTCACGCCGGGCAGCACGGTAACGTTATCGAAATATGAAAACTATGTTATTGACATGAAAGAATACTTCGCTCCTGCCGATCAAACCGCATCGGTTCCGGTTACCCAATAATCAAGTACTGAAAGCTGAAGGACGATCAAACATGCGGGTACGAATCCGTACCCGTACCGTTCTCGAAATTGCTGCATCCTTTTCAAGCAATATTTGAGATAAAAATGAGATGAGGAGTTACCGCTATATATCAAGGGCATGCTGGCTATCTTGGTAGGGAAATTCTGTTAAGTCTGTATGTCGGGTTATTAAGCTATATTAGGTCAACGATGGGTGGGAGAGTGTGGTAGTACGGAACATTTCGGTTTTGGTATATAACCGTCCAGGCGTATTGGCGTGTGTTTCGCAGTTGTTTACCCTCTTTGAAACCAATATCGACAAAATAACGATCGGTCATGGAGGTAGTCCCGGAATTTCCCGCATTCAAATTGAAGTCTCCATTGAAGATGATAAGTTAGAAATGGTGATCAGCCAAATGGCGAAGTTGAGCGATGTTCTTCAAGTGGGTATGGCAAAGACAGGAGCGCAAACGAGGTCGTTTTGGATCGTCGCCTACAGCTTGTTTATTACCATTTTTGGTATTAATGTCGCTTCCCCGTTATATTCCATTTATCGAACAGAGTGGCAATTGACTTCGGGGATGATCACGCTTTTATTTGCCGCCTATGTGTTCTCTGTCATTCCCGGGCTCTTTATCTTCTTACAATTGGCTGAACGGTTCGGCAAACGAAAAATATTGATATTTGGTTTGATGGCTGCATTATCCGGAGCGGTATGTTCAACTCTGGCAAACGACATGCCCATTCTAATTATGGCAAGAATTTTACAGGGACTGGCGGTCGGAACATTTATCTGCGTTTCCTCATCCACCCTGAATGAACTGGAACGGAATCGCAATTGGCAAACATCGTCTCTTGTCACTGCTTTTGCGGTAACGGCAGGAAGCTCATTAGGACCATTTATGGCTGGTATATTGGCACAATTTGCGCCAATGCCGACAAAGCTGCCCTATATCGTTTATGGCGGCCTGGTCATTCTCGGCATGATCGGAATGTCGACAGTTAAGGTGAGCTACCGGAAAGCGCATCGCGTTCGGTTTCATGGGCTGAACATTCCGAAAACGATCCGGCTGCACGCTTATACGGCTGCAGCGACCTCGTTTATAGCCTGGGGAGTCGTCAGCTTGTTTCTTTCCGTCATTCCTTCCTATTTGAATGAATGGGCCGGCAAATTCAATTTTATTCTTTCCGGCGGGATGATTGCATCGATCTTTGCTCTATCAACGTTCAGCCAGTTTTTGTTTAAGAGATTGTCCGTTATGAAAATGATGGCGGTTGGGATTTTACTGTTGTCACTGGGACTTATGGGAGTTGCGGCGACTCTTCAACATATGTCGATCGTTTTGCTGATTACTTCAGCCATTTGTGTGGGATTGGGGCACGGTCCTTTATATGCGGGAAGTCTTGTGTCAATTAGCACAGAGGTAGCGGACGATATACGGGGCGACATTATTTCTTTTTTTTATTTATTTAGTTATACAGGGATTGCATTTCCCGTCATATTGCTGGGATATTCCGCTGAGCAGATAGGTATTGAAACATCCGTATTTTTATTTGCGCTTTTTATTGAAGCGGGAGCTCTCCTAAGCCTCCTGTTGTGGCACAAGACGAAGACAGAGAAAGATGGAGGAAGAATGAGATGATATTATTTCAAGCCATGGAACGAGACGATTATGAGGAGCTGCTGTTCTGCCAGGATAAGCAATCGGGACTGAAAGCAATTATTGCCATTCACGATACATCGCTTGGACCTGCTCTCGGCGGCACTCGCATGTGGAATTATGGTTCTGAAGAAGCGGCTATTGAAGACGTCCTGCGCCTCGCCAAAGGCATGACGTATAAGAATGCCGTATCGGGTCTTAATCTTGGAGGAGGGAAAACGGTTATCATCGGTGATCCGAAAAAAGATAAAAATGAGGAAATGTTTCGCGCTTTCGGACGTTTTATCCAGGGGTTAAACGGACGGTATATCACGGCTGAAGATGTCGGGACAACGGTTCAGGATATGGACATCGTTTACCAAGAAACCGACTTTGTAGCGGGGATCTCCCCCACATACGGCTCATCAGGCAATCCTTCCCCGGCAACGGCTTACGGGGTTTATCAAGGGATGAAAGCGGCGGCAAAAGAAGCCTTTGGCAGCGATTCGCTGGAAGGGAAAGTGGTCGCCGTCCAGGGGGCAGGAAACGTGGCTACCCATTTATATTCACATCTCCATACGGAAGGAGCAAAATTGATTGTCACCGATATTCAACAAGAGGCTGTTCGGCGGGCAATAGAACAATTCGATGCCATTGCCGTAGACCCGGACGATATTTATGATGTCAACTGCGATATTTACGCGCCTTGCGCGCTCGGTGCGACGATCAACGACGAGACGATCCCGCGCTTAAAAGCAAAAGTCATCGCCGGTTCTGCAAACAATCAATTAAAGGAAGCAAGGCACGGCGATCTGATTCATGAACTCGGACTTGTTTATGCGCCTGATTATGTCATCAACGCCGGGGGAGTTATTAATATAGCCGACGAGTTATACGGCTATAACCGGGAACGCGCGTATAACAAAATTGCAGAGATTCATCTTACGATCGAACGCATTTTTGAAATCTCGAAGCGTGACGGCATACCTACCTATGTGGCTGCAGACAGGCTCGCTGAAGAACGGATAATGAAATTGAAGCAATCACGGAGCGCATTTCTGCAAAACAGTCATCATACCTTGAGCAGAAGGCCGGTACGAGTCTAGTTCTTTGCAAGAAGATAAGCGTTGAAAATGTGTAGAGGTAAACAAACAGGGAGGTTTATAGATGAGTTGGAATTATACCGATTCTTATGAGTGGATGGAACGGGTCACATCGATGGAGCCTTTGATTATTACCTGCTGCTGCAACGGAGGCGTTCAAGGAAAAGAGTCTCATCGGGGAATTCCGGAAACACCCGAAGAGATTGCCGATTCGGTTTATGAGGCCTACAATGAAGGGGCGTCCGTTGTCCATGTTCACGGGAGGGATCCAAACAATCTCGGAGACACCACAATGGACCCCGAAGTTATGTATCGGATCAATGCGCTAATTCGGGAACGATGTCCTGATATCATAATCAACAATACAACTGGAGGCGGACCGACATCGACCATGGAGGACAGGCTTCGCAGTCTGGATGCGCTGCCGGAGATGGCATCACTAAACATGGGACCGGATATGTCGCGTTTTGTGATCAAGGCCAGAGAAGAAGCTCTGGACTATCCCCGTCCCTCCCAGGAATACGACATCTGCATCCCTTTTACGTACGGCTTCATTGAACAGCTGGCAGCGGGCATGCTCGAGAAAGGCATCATACCCGAGATGGAGATGTATAATTCCGGTCAATATTGGGTGGCTCAAAAACTGATATCCGAAGGATTAATCAAGACGCCATACTTGTTTCAATTTGTGATGGGTTATCAGACCGCTACTTACCCTACGCCTGAAAACCTGATTCATATGGCCCGCGAGCTACCGGCCGGAGCGCATTTTACCGTCGCCGGCATCGGAAAATACCAATGGGCGATGACGACGCAAAGCATTCTGCTCGGAGGACATGTGCGCGTAGGTTTGGAAGACAATATTTATCTAAAGCGCGGTCAGAAGCTGAAGAACAATGCTGAGGCCGTCGCCAAAATTGCCCTCATCTCAAGAGAGCTTAACCGTGAAATCGCAACACCGGAGCAAGCAAGGAGCATGTTGGGGGTTTCGTCCATACCTAGCCGCTATTGAGTAAGAGCGTCTTGCCGTTTCCGAATATTTACGATAGGAGAATCGAAACGAATGAATATTTATGAGTTTAATGGAATATATCCGAAGATTGCCGACGGAGTCTTTATTGCGCCCACTGCAACCATTATCGGCGACGTCGTCATAGAGGAGGGCAGCAGCATTTGGTTCGGAGCGGTTCTCCGGGGGGACGCAGGGTCGATCCGGATCGGGAAAAATAACAGCATACAGGACAACTGTGTCGTCCATATGACGGACTCAGGAACGTTTATCGGGGACAACAATACGATCGGGCATGGCTCTATCCTGCATAACTGTACAATCGGTAACAACAACGTCATCGGCATGAATGCGGTTGTTCTCGACGGGGCCGTCATTCAAAACGAAAATGTCATCGCAGCGGGCAGCGTAATTACGGGAAATACAAGAATCGAGGACCGTCAGCTCTTTACGGGTTCCCCGGGACAATTCAAGAAAGAATTATCCGGTAGCTCCTTGTGGTGGGTACAGGAAAGTTCGAACGTATATTTGAAGCTGGTTGAACAATACGACAGCAGGTATAAATATCATAGCAGTTTAAAATGAAGCCTGTGTATATCATCCAGGTAATGAGGAATTAACAAAGGATTTTTGTCATGAAGCATCTTGACTGTTCAGTCTGGAAAATATATTCTTTATTTAAAGCCTAAATCTGTTAGCTCTCTGTTACTAAAATTCTAATAAGAGGTGGTAAAGGTGGCGAATCAGGCTGTTAATTACGAAGCGAGACTCCGGGAAGCACAGGAAATTTTCGAGAAATTTAAAAATTCTATGATAGAAAAGGACATGGATAAATTTATCGAATTGTTTGATGAGAATGTCATCTTCGAATTTCCATTCGCGCCCAAAGGATATACCCTGAAATTAGAAGGGAAATCCGCCCTTTATAAATATGTAAAGGAAATTCCCAATAAGATTGAGCTCTCCAAATTTAAAGAACCGACTTTTCATCTGACTCTGAACCCCAATGTGATAATTATTGAATTTGGAATCGAAGAAGGGCAGGCCATAATAACCGGTAAGCCTTATCTGCAAAGTTATATTTCCGTGATTGAAACGAAGGAAAACAAGATCGTTCACTACAAGGATTATTGGAATCCGGTTGTCGCGCTTGCAGCTCTTGGGGAAGAGTCCTCGTTCCTGGAAGTTTACAAAGCGCAGCAGCAATAATATCCAATTACTATGGTCAAACGTTAGAGGAAGTAACAGGAATGACTTTTTACGAGTGGTCAGAGGATTGGAAAAAGAAATACGGAAATTGAACAAAGACTAAGCAAACAAGAGAAGGATACTCAATAAACAGCGGCAGCCTAAGACTTCTTTAGACTGCCGCTTCATAACCTTAAAAATTAAAGATACAATCCGTGCTCCGCCTCCGCAAACTGCTGCGATTTCTCCTTCATTCCCCGCTCAATCGCCTCGCTGTCCTCCAGATTATGTTGCTTGGCATACTCCCGGATGTCCTGCGTGATTCTCATGCTGCAAAATTTCGGTCCGCACATGGAGCAGAAATGCGCCGTCTTGGCGCCCTCCGCAGGCAAGGTCTCGTCGTGATATTCGATCGCCCGCTCAGGATCGAGCGACAGCTGGAATTGGTCCTTCCAGCGGAATTCGAACCGGGCTTTGGACAGCGCGTCGTCCCGCTCCTGGGCTCCGGGATGTCCTTTGGCCAGATCGGCCGCGTGCGCCGCGATCTTATAGGCGATGACGCCTTCACGGACATCGTCCTTGTTCGGAAGTCCCAAATGCTCTTTGGGCGTCACGTAGCAGAGCATGGCGGTGCCGAACCAGCCGATCATCGCTGCGCCGATGGCTGAAGTAATATGGTCGTAGCCTGGAGCGATATCCGTCGTAAGCGGCCCCAGTGTGTAAAAAGGAGCCTCCTTGCACACTTCCATTTGGCGGTCGACATTTTCCTTAATTTTGTGCATCGGAACATGGCCCGGTCCTTCAATCATAACCTGCACATCATGCTTCCAGGCAATCTCGGTCAGCTCACCCAGGGTGTCCAGTTCGGCGAACTGCGCTTCGTCATTGGCATCGGCGATGGAGCCCGGCCGCAGGCCGTCTCCAAGAGAGAATGCGATGTCGTAAGCCTTCATGATTTTACAGATATCCTCAAAATGGGTATACAGGAAGTTCTCCTGATGATGGGCGAGGCACCAGGCCGCCATGATCGAGCCGCCTCGGGAAACGATACCCGTAACTCTTTTTGCCGTCAATGGAACATAACGGAGCAGCACACCCGCATGAATTGTGAAATAGTCGACACCCTGTTCCGCCTGCTCAATCAGCGTATCGCGAAAAATTTCCCAGCTCAGCTCATGCGCCTGACCGCCGACTTTTTCCAGCGCCTGATAGAGCGGCACCGTGCCGACAGGAACCGGAGAGTTGCGGATAATCCATTCCCGGGTCGTATGAATATGGCGGCCTGTGGAAAGATCCATAATAGTATCCGAGCCCCAGCGGGTGGCCCAGTGCATCTTCTCTACTTCTTCGTCAATAGAGGAGGAGACCGCGGAATTTCCGATATTAGCGTTGATCTTTACTAGAAAGTTCCGCCCGATGATCATCGGCTCGCTTTCCGGGTGATTGACGTTGCAAGGAATAATAGCTCTGCCGCTGGCGACTTCGTCCCGGACAAACGCCGGATCGACATTTTCGCGAATTGCAATGAACTCCATTTCCGGCGTGATGATCCCTTTGCGGGCATAATGCATCTGTGTCACGTTGGCGCCGCTCTTCGCGCGCAGCGGCTTCCGTCTTAATCCCGGAAAAACTTCTGCGTTAGGGTCCTGCTCCGTATTCCGCAGTCCGTTATCCTCTGGCTTTACATTCCGGCCCTCGTATTCCTCCGCATCTCCGCGTTCCAATATCCAGTTCCGGCGGAACGGGGACAGCCCTTCCCGGATGTCGGTAACGACTTGGCAGTCGGTGTAGGGGCCGCTTGCATCGTATACCCGCACGGGAGCATTTTCCGATACGCCATCAACCCCGGCAGTATCGCTCAGCGCAATCTCGCGCATCGGCACCCGAATATCCTCCCGCGAACCTTTAACGTACACTTTTTGACTTTGACTTGTCATTTCAATTCCTCCTCTTAATGGTGTGAAGCGCCGGAGGAGGCCAGGTACGCAAAAAAGACCGCACCCGAAGAAGCGGTCTTTGAACATACAAAGCCTGTGACGATTCCTCCGCTGGCATTACCCAGATCAGGTATTACGGTCGATGGCATAGGGCCATCCTCTCAGCCCGGCTGTTTCCGAGCTCCCGTGTCTATGAAGTTGTCTATTACAGAATATCCTAATCGCTGGAAAAGCACAAGCTACTTTTGCTTTATTTGCCGCCGGATTCCCAGCGCGTTAGCCAGAGACTCGGCCGCGTTCTCCAAGGAAAGGAGTGAATTTGTCCCGTGATGTAAGCTTTGCAGCGCATGTTCCAAGGTGGCGGCATACGGATTAATCTCTTTCAAAACGAGACGCCGTGCGCCGGAGGCGGTATATTCCGTTAAAGCAGCATCAGACTGATTACCAGAATCCTTTTCCAGAAAAACCAGCTTGCCTGATTCAAAATACGCTTCATAGCCGACAGTAAAGGGATATCCGTCAGGCATTCCCGAGGAAGAGACGATTTCCGCAATCGCGCCGTCCCGCCCGAATACGGCCCGGACCAGCGACTGGCGCGCATCCCTATATTCCGTTCCCCAGGCGGAGATAAGCTCCGGAGAATCCATGATCCCGCCAATAATATCCAACTCATGGATCATGAGATTCACAGGGATGGTGTCCAATCCGAGGTCCCCCCAGAGCGGCGGCGTTTCCCTTTTTAAAGTGAGAGACAGCAGCTTGCCGTATGTACCCTTCAGGCAGGATTCGCGCAAAAAGGCGTAAGCCGGGTCAAAATGGATAAACCGGTTAACGAGGACTCTTTTGCCGGAGCTTCTTTCCGCATCCAGCATGGCCGCAGCCTCTTCCACCGAGCAGCATACGGGCGTTTCGCAGAACACATGCTTTCCATGCTCAAGCGCCTTGACCGCAACCTCGCAGTGAAGAGAGGTCGGCAGGCACAGGTCGATGACATCAATATCCGGATCGCGCAAAATACCGCCAATATCCCGGGCAATCTCTACATTTAGCTCCTTCTCCAGTTGCGCCAGCTTAGCATCGTTCCTGCCGAACACGATCAATCGTCCACACAGATCCACTGACTTCAGCAGCTTGGCATGATATGTTCCAAATCCTGTTCCGAGCACAGCTACATTCATAAGTTCCAACTCCTTCAAAGGTTATGGACCTATGATATACTTGTATTGTTGACAGCAGAATGGCAATGATTTGAGGCTGTCTGTGAAATTTTCTGTCCGCTGATAAAAGGAGGGGTGTTATGAGGCTGCATCGGCTGGTTGCGATATTATTGCTGCTGGAATCAAGAGGGAAGCTGAAAGCAAAAGAGCTGGCGGAAGCGCTGGAAACCTCCGTCCGTTCAATTTACCGCGATGTGGATACGCTGGCTGAATCCGGTGTACCGATTGTCAGCGCTCCGGGGCCGTCCGGCGGTCTTTCGCTGATGGAAGGGTATACCGTTGATCTAAAAAGTTTACATAATGACGACGTCGTTCACCTGTATCTGACGGGACTTGGCATTTATTCCGGCGCGGGAACCGAATCAGGACATAAGCTCCGGAGCGCGCTGCTGAAGCTGGAAAAAACGCTGCCGGATGAATACAAACCGGATTTGCATAAGGCTAAGTCCCGGTTTTATTTTGACGATACGCCCTGGTGGCGCGAGCGCCCTGATGCTCCCTGCCTGGAAACGGTTCGTGCCGCGCTTTGGAAATCGCATAAGCTGACGATCCATTACCGCAAGCCGGGAGGAGAGTTGTCTATTCGAGATGTTCGGCCTTATGGGCTGGTGGTGAAGCAGGGTGAATGGTATCTGGCTGCATACAGTGAAATGGTGGAGGAAGTCCGGACGTTTAAATGCGAGCGAATATCAGCTGCTGAACAGTTAGAGGGAGGGTTCGAAATTCCGGCGGACTTCTCATTGGAACATTATTGGAAAGGCAGCAATCAGTCATTTAAGCGGTCGCGGCAAGAGAGGGAGGTTTATCCGGTAATTCTCAGGGTGAAAGAGCCGAGCGTGAATTTGCGGAACAAGCTGGAGATTCTGCATACCGCTTGGGAACAGAATACGGCCCTTCTGACGGTGAATATGTATGGTTATGAAGCGGCCTGCCGCGATATTCTGGAACTGATCGGCTGCGGCGAGGTCGTTGCGCCTGAAGAGCTTAGAGCTTTTATCAAAGATAAGCTGGATGAGCTTCGTACTTTTTATGGGGATTGAATAGGGGGATACAGCTTTCGGGACAAGGAGGACACGGGTTACCCGTCTCTAATAAAAATTGGATAACCCGTGAGTCAACCGCATTGTGAGGCTGTTGCACAACGAGACTAGAAAACTTTATGCCGATACGGCTCTGTGTGAATGTTACCTCGCCTGTTTGCCCTGACATTTTTTGCATACCGTCAGCTTTTCGCCTTGAAGTCCTTTGGCCGTATATAATAGTTTGATCCGTGTGCTGCCGCACAGGGGGCAAGTTCCCCTCCCGCGGGAAGGCATGCGCCAGAGCGCTTTGCCGCGCTTGTTCTTGGACATGTAATAGATTCCACCTTTGCGCATATTGCTTCATTTCACAGTATTCTATGCGGGCGGGCGGCAACCGGTTCAGCAGGGCGGGTTATTACAGCGAGACAGTCTCAGCCAATAGGGGAAAGTAGGTTCAATAACCGGCAATGATATTACTAGTTTATAGTATATTGCGTGGTTGCATTACTGCTTGAGTAACCGGATAAGGACGATTGAACATTAATATTGTAGGTTCCTATCTTAGTTTTTTTATTAGTAGCTATATTGAATACAACTGTCCCGCTAGAATCGGTGGTCTGAACTGCATTAGTTTGGCTTCCGCTAGGAGAGGTAATCGTTAAGTTTACCGTCGCCCCGTTCAAAGCAATTAAATTGGAGTCCTTAACTGTAGCTTCTACAGTAACGGTTTCTCCTTTTAAGTAGGAATCTTTATCTGTAGTAACACTTATGACTGTCTTGTTAGATTCAACTGGTTGAGCTTGGGCCTGAATTAATCCGTATCCTGTAAGTGTATCACGCCCCGCAGCCCCGAGGTCCACAACGTTCTGATCAAGCTTATCCCGAAGTTCAATATTGGTTAGAGCAGGATTCTGCTGTTTAAGAAGGGCAAGTATACCCGTAGTATAAGGAGTAGCCATTGAAGTACCGGACATTCTTGCATAACCATTATTCAAATACGTGGAGTAGATGGAAACACCCGGTGCTGACACTTCAACTTTTGGACCCGTCGACGAAAAGCTGGCACGAATATTAGATGAATCTACTGCGGCTACTGCAATAGCGGAATCGTATTTTGCGGGATATTCAACCGTATCGCCATTACCGTTAATCAAACCGCTGTTTCCGGCGGCAGCAACAACCAACGTACCGTTGTTATAAGCCTTATCTACTGCCTGGTGCAATGTAGGAGAATCGGTTGTGCTTCCTAAGCTTAAATTAATAATATCCATTTGGTTTGTGATGGCCCAGTCAATCCCCGCTATTACATCCGAGAGATAGCCGCTTCCGCTGGAATCAAGCACTTTCACGGCGTACAGATCAGAATCGGGGGCTACGCCAATGGTTCCAATATCATTATTTCGGGCACCGATGATTCCGGATACATGGGTACCGTGACCATTGTCATCATTATAGGAATTTGTATAGGCCACAAAAGAAGCTCCTCCTGCTACTGAAAGATCCGAATGGCTAAGTGATATTCCTGTATCAACTACAGCGATTTTCACCCCCGTTCCAGTGTAACCGGAATTCCATGCAACGGGTGCTTTTACATCATCAATTCCCCAATCCGAGACTTGCCCTTCTACCTTAACTATTGAATCTTTCTCAATAAGTTCAATATTCGGATTTCTGGAAAGCCCTTGCAGCGCGACTGAAGGGACACTGATGGATACGGCCGGTATGTTTCTTAGTTCTCTGTTGATTTTCCCTCCATTGTTTGCAATCAAATCCTTGTCAACTTTGTCTTTGAACAAAACGATTACTCTTTCCTCGGCTTGAGCGGATGCGGCATTTACTGAATTGAAAGCTGTTGTGAGAATAAGGACCAAGATAGCTGCCGACAAAATAATTTTCTTCATTTACTAAATCACCTCTCTATGATTATTTTCTTCCATAAAAATCTATTTATATTAATTAAATACACATATCAAAATTCCTTCTAGTCATTCAAAATAAATTAGTATTTTATGACTTCCCTCCTGGATGCCAAACATGAAATTATATTGTTTTTTCCAACATCTTACACTATAATTGGTACCAGGTACTAATATCATATTGTAAATTATTGTGAGGTGAAATATATGGTAGGGGCAAGAATAACAGCAATTGGGACTTATGTGCCCGAAAAGAGACTAACCAATTTTAATTTGGAGCGTATGGTTGATACGAATAATGAATGGATTATTCAAAGAACCGGCATTGAAGAACGCAGAATTAGCCGTCCTGATGAATTTACCAGTGATTTATGTGTGGCTGCCGTAAAAAATTTAATTCAGAGATTCAATAAAACCGTTGAAGATGTGGATATGGTGATAGTAGCGACCAGTACACCGGATTTTCCGTTTCCATCGGTTTCCAGCCTTGTGCAAGATCGATTACATATCGCCCAGACGGGAGCAATGGATATAAGCGCGGCATGTTCCGGCTTTGTATATGCTTTGCATACGGCACACGGTATGATTTCATCTGGGCTTCACAGCAAAATACTGGTCATCGGCGCAGATACCATGTCCAAAATCACGGATTACACTGATCGAACCACATGTATTTTATTTGGTGATGGGGCCGGCGCCGTGCTGATCGAAAGGGATGACCAATTTAATAGCTTCATTGGATATCATATGGGAAGTGACGGGAGTGGAGCGCATCATGTGTATCGTACCGGTTTGGCGAATAAGGTCAATGGTATTGAATTGATCGATACTGGGTGCATTGTCCAAAATGGCCGAGAAGTTTTCCGATGGGTGGTTAGAAATATTCCTAATGGTATTAAAGAAATTTTATATAAAACGGAAATGACTATAGATAAAGTGGATTGGTTTATCCCTCATAGCGCCAACTTGCGGATCATCGAGCCGATTTGTGGAAAAATGGAACACCCGATGGAAAAGACACTGTACAGCTTGGTCAACTTCGGGAATACCTCGGCTGCGACCATTCCTTTATCACTCGACCTTGGCATTCGCGATGGAAAAGTGAAAAATGGGGATCGGATTCTTATGTATGGTTTTGGTGCCGGTTTGACACATGCCGGGCAGCTGTTACGGCTGAAATTAGACGAACAAGTTACGGTGCCGACACCTTTGTAAAAAGCTTAATAAGCCAGCCATAGACTAAAGAATTGCTAAAGATGGAACAAACAGGTACGGATTTCT
Source organism: Paenibacillus sophorae (assembly GCF_018966525.1). Taxonomy (NCBI): domain Bacteria; kingdom Bacillati; phylum Bacillota; class Bacilli; order Caryophanales; family Paenibacillaceae; genus Paenibacillus; species Paenibacillus sophorae. The sequence goes on along the minus strand of NZ_CP076607.1, from coordinate 3,946,951 downwards.
TCCATGAAAAGGTCGGTACCTGTTTTTTTGGACGAGCAGAAACAGATCCCAAATGCTGGTTTATCCAAATCTACGACTTGTTTAAATAGAGCTGTCTCCATATCATCCCGCTCATTACACATTTCCCCGCAAACATCATCTACGTTCTCACCGTAAATTTCGGGATTAACGTCATGTCCGGAATTCCACCAGCATCTTCAATCCCTTTCATATAATCTGGCAGCATCCAGTAGCTTTCCTTATCCTTATCATACAAAGGTACAACCCCTATCATAGGTCTCTCCATATCATATTCCTCCCCAAAGTATGGTAGCGGGTATTCTTATTTTGAATCCTTTTAGACATGGCCATTTATGCCTCGAAAAAACAGCGTATAACATAAATTATACGCTGTTTTTGTTTTAAGCGATTTTTTCCCGGGCGGATGATTAAGTGGACGGGTTGATTTGTTCCATTTTTTTTACTATTTCAACGATTTCGGAAGAGCGGCGGCGATCAATCCCGCGTTTGTCTGAATGAGTACCACATCGTTCACCACATAAGCATTGCCGATCTCAGTGGCGTTCGTTGCGATATGTCCGAGCCTTTTGCCCGTCGCCGCCTCGATCAAATAAAACTCTCCGTTGTCCAAACTGGCGAATACGCCCCTGCCTACGGCTTGGACACGGGCAACGGGACTAGGAAAGCGGCCGTAGGACACTGTACTAAGATTACTAAGTTTGACACCGATCAATTCGGTTCCCTGTGCAAAGAAGGCCATGCCGTTTTCCGGACCGGCCAACCATTTTCCATACTGTTCATAGCTGACCGGTTTGGCATTGCTGTCTTGATCCAAAGTATAGCGGCGAAGGAAGGCTTCGTTCTTGTCGAGATTGCCGTCGGCGGTATAAAGATAGGTGCCCACAATGGCGGTATAGCTGTTGCCGAGTCGGCTTACATCATGAAGAGGAGTGTAGTTCTCCGTTCTGGTCACCTTTCCGGTTCGGGGACTCAGTTGAACCCAAGTGACCAAATAACCGGGAGCCGCCACTCCGCCGGTAACCGTTGAAAGGTTCGGCTGCCGGCGCATCATAAGCTGTCCCTTCCGGTAGGCGAGGAAGGAGTAAACGCCCTCGGTTCTCCAGAGTTGTTTACCGGTAGCGGGATCAAGGCCGAAAAATTGCGTCCGGTAATTATCGACGGTACTGGAGACTACAAGTACGCCGTCATATTGGCCGATCAGGGAGCTTGCGTACATGGGCAATGCTTTGTTCTCCCATTTTTTCTTGCCGTTTGAAGGATTGTAGGCGGCGAGTCCGCCGTTTTCGTTAAAATAAATCAAGGTCCCGCTTTCAAGTGCTGCATGCGCACCGACCTCCGAAAAGGCATTGCCCCCTTTCACTTTCCAAATTACCTTTCCGCTTCGGGCATTCGCCCGCATCAGATCGCCGCCGCTTGTAATGTAAAAGACGGAGCTGTTGGTTATTACTTCGGGATACTGTCCTCCAGGGATGGACCATTTCACCTTGCCTGTCGTGAGATCCGCCGCCATGAGCTTGCCGCTTGCAGCATAATATACAAGGCCATTCGACGCGGGAGCCTGCTTATCATAAAGTCCGTTTTCGTTTGTTTTTGCCTGCCAGAGCGGCTTAAGCACAGGAGTTGCGGAGTCGGCCGCAGCGGAAACAGAAGAGATATTTCCATGCGCGGTATCCGCCGCAGCGATGTGTCCGTAAAGACCGTCACTGGTGGAAAGCAGGGCTGCGGCGAGCAGTGCGTTCAGAATATAAGTTGTTTTTTTCAACAATTTCATCTCCTTGTTATTCTTCTATGTATTTGACTCCTGAAGCGGTGATTAAGTTGCTATATATGGAAAATAAAACCACACGACGAAATTAGTTAACATAATAATTGTTATGTTAACTAATAAGAGGCTAAGACGGTTAAATGCAATATAGCGAATCAGATTGGACCAAACCGGGTAAGAAAGAAGAGAACGATAAATAAAATTTTAAGCAACGTAAAAGGAGGATATCCCTATGGGACTCAACTTAGGCGGATTTGGTGACTTAAAAGGACTGATCGAGAAAGCGAAGTCTCCTGGCGGGCTGATGGAAATCGCAAAAAGTCTTCCTTTGGACCAACTGCTGGAAAAGCTACCACTAGATAGTCTGCTGACTCCGGAATTCATGCAAAAATATACACCGTTCCAGTCCATCGGAGAACTGCTGCAAAAGGCCGGACTCGGGTCCGCTGCAGATTCCGCGCAAAGGATAGCCGAGGTGCCTCAGGATCAGCTGGATACGCAGGTGAAGGAAAACACCTCTTTTGGCTCCATGCAGCAGCTGCTGCAAAAAGCGGTGGAGTTCTATCAATCACGCCAGTCCGGCGGGAAATAAAAAGAACGGCTTCTCAAAAGGACGCTTCTTCTTTATCGTAATATACGATGAGGAAGGGGCGCTTTTTATTTTGCCGCAATACCGAACACTTCCCTCCACTAAATGCGTATAGCAAATAAAATCGGGAGGAAGGAGCCTTACGTTGAAACATCATCCCATCATGCAGCGGCAGGCGCAGGAAATATTTGAGGAGCATTCCTCGTATGTATACGGCGTTGCGCTCATGATTACGAAGTCCCCCGCAATGGCGGACGATGTCACGCAGGAGACGTTCTTGCGGGCTTTTGCCAAATTTCATTTGTACGATTCCTCCAGGCCGATTCGGCCATGGTTATACCGGATTGCGATCAATATTACGAGAAGCATGCACCGCAAGCTGCGGTGGCAGTCGCTCTTCGGACAAGTTCCAGAAAGGGATTCCGGCGATTCGCTGGAACTAATTATCCTGGCGTATGAACGGCACAGGGAGTTATGGGAAGCGGTGAGCAGCTTGTCCAAAAAACAAAGAGAGGTTATTACCCTGCATTATTATGCGGAACTTCCGCTGCGGGAAACGGTCGAGACGCTGGACATCTCTTTAGGAACTTGCAAATCAAGATTAAATGCCGCTCTTGTGAAGCTGCGAAATAACCGTCATTTCGGGAGCAAGCCGCTGCCCGTTAGGGAGGGGAGACAATGAATAATCGAACGGACCGTAAGTCCGGCCGAACGGAAGTAACTCTGGAAACGATTAAAGACGCTGCGGCGGACACTTTCAATATGGCTCCAGAATTATTCCGCGAGCTGCAGCCATGCTTTTCCTTTGAGGAGCTATGGGAGAAGCGCCTGGGCGGCGAGGAACAGGAGGGACGCAGTAATCTATTCCGAAAATGGAGAATCGGCCTTGCCGCGATGGCAGTCGCTTTTGTTATGGTCATCGGCTCGAGCTTTTTGTATCCATCGTTCGGCGAGGCTCTCAGGCATATTTCTTTTATCGATCTGCTGTACGAGAAAGGGCGTTTCCTTAGCGGATTGGAACAAATTGAAAAGAAAAACCTCAGTTCTCGGGGGGATGCTTCCGTAACCGATCATGGAATCGAGTTCAGGATTGACAATGTATTTTATGACGGTATCCAGCTCGTCTTGAATTATGAAGTGAATTTTCCGCCGGATGGGCCCAAAATTACGGACAAGAATGCGGCTGTATACTACAAGCTCAATTTTGCGGAGAAACAAGCCGATTACAACAGCATCTATACGCATGAGTTTACGATTACGGGCGACCACAGCTTCGCGGGAACTACTCTTTTCTCGTTTGGAGGGTCTGAATTGCCAGATACATTGCATCTGAGTATGCTCATTGATCGTATCGGAACACAGAAAGGAAATTGGGACGTATCTATTCCGTTGAACAAGTCCAAAAGCGACGCGCTCGCACAGACATTCTATCCTGGCATTAAAGCCGCTTATCAAGGGACCGCATTCACTGTGAAAAAACTGGTTCTGGCGCCTGCCGCCGTAAGACTTGTGCTGCAAGCGGAGGACAATTTCAGCATGTCAAAATGGTCGATTCAGCTTCAAGATGATCTGGGAACTTACCTGGATTCGGGAGGAGGAAGCGGCAGCGAGAACGGGCAATCCATTTCGGATTATTCCAGTCTGACTGATATCAACCCGCATCCCGCTTATTTAACGCTGGTTATTTGGGCCCCGAATTATTCGGCCAATCCGGAACCTCCCAAAGAAGTGGTAACAGAAGTCAAACATACATTTCCCATCCATGTGCATAGGGAAGGTGGCGAAGATATAACGATAACCAATATCGATTACAGACCGAGCGAGACGCGCGTATATTATACATTGAGTACAGAAATGGAACAGAATTTGCCTTTTCATTTCAGAACTCCGTCGAAAGAGTTTATTTCGTATAGACATTTTCCGGTACGGACTGCTAGGGACAAACTGTCGTTTATGGCGGTGTTCCCGCCGCTTGACCCAAAGAACGGACTCGAAATGGTTACCCATGCCGATCCGGCCGGCAAGGACGCCGAACCGCTGCGGGTTAAAATTCCGTTAAACTGGTAAATCGGGATAAGTAAACTGGATTATAGCATCTCAATCAAAAAAACGCCGGCAGAGCGCCAAACGATCGCCCTGCCGGCGGCTTTTGTTATGAAATTATTCAGGAAACTTCGGTCCGTTGATCCGGGCATTTTGCCGGGACCGCTTGAACGTTAAGCGGAGTTTTCCGTTTCTTGTAGATGACGAAGGCAAAATAAAAGGCAACGATGATGCAAGGATAGGCAACCGCCATGCCCGTAAACGGAAACACGGCCGCCGTCGCGATGAAGGAAATCCAGCTAATGATTACCCCGGATCGGCTGCCCTTGAGCAGCCGGATTCCCGCCGCGCACCCGCCGATATAAGTCAGAATAAAGGTAGCGTTCGGGAAGGTGATCAGGGTCGTCAGTGATACGAGTCCGCTGCCGTACAACGTAAGGACCGCTGTAAAGCAGAGCAGCAGGAAGGCAAGCGCGCCGACCGGCGTATGGAAGCGGCTGGACATCCTGCCCATCCATTTGGGGGCATGGCCCTGGCGCGACATCGCGTAGGCTACCCTTGAAGCGGCGCCGACATAGGCGATTATCGTGGCGGTGCAGATAAACAGTCCGGTGAGTCCGGCGACCAGTCCGCCCCATTGCCCGAGCGGACGGCTAATCATCCAGACCAGTGAGGAGGAGCTTCCCTTAAGATAGCTTTGTGTGCCGACGACGGCCAGCGCCGTCAAGAAATACAGCGCGCCGACTATTACGGCGGCGATGGTAACGCCCTTGACCGCCGCCCGCTGCGGGTCCTTGAATTCCTCGGATAGATGGGACACCGCCTCCCAGCCGATAAAGCACCAGAACAGAATCGCCGTCGCCTTGCCGACGTTCATCCAGCCGTGCGGGACAAACGGCGTGAAGCTGGCGCTTTCCATCCGTGGCAGCGCAGCGGTAAAAGCGAAGATGAGCACGGCTACGATGGCGAGCACGACGGCGATTTGCACTTTTCCGGCGAGCTGCATGCCGACCCAGTTCATGCCGAGCCCGGCAATCACCATCGCGGCGGCCAGCGCGATCCGCGCCGGTTCGCCCCAACCCATGGCGGCGGTCATATAGCCCGCTCCAGTAAGCGCGGCTACGGGAGCGCCAATCGGCACGGACATAAGGAAGAACCAGCCGACCAGCGTTCCTGCGCGTTCCCCAAAAGCAAGCGTCACGAAATGGGATACGCCTCCAGCGTTCGGAAATTTAGCGGAGAGAAGGCCCATCGAGAGAGCCATCGGAAGGATCAGCAGTGTCATGAATCCCCAAGCGAGCAGCGAAGCGGGTCCAGCCATTTCCGCCGCCAGGCCCGGCACGATCAGAATCCCCGATCCCAGCACCGCACCGATATAAAGGGCGATAGCCTGCGGCATCCCGATATGGTTTTGCAGCGAATTGGATTGCTTCATTAAATTTCATCAGCCTTTCTTGTCTTTTATTACAGAGTATCAGATAATGGATCTATTGGAAAAACGGAATGTTTAGATACCATCCATTCAAAATTCCGATGGAAGGGAGCATGTCGATGGAATCCCGTCATCTTTTTACTTTTCTGGTGGTAGTAGAAGCTGGAAGCTTCACACGGGCTGCCCAGAAGCTTGATTACGCCCAGTCCAGCATTACGGCGCAAATCCAAGCTCTGGAAGGCGAGCTGGGTCAGCCGCTGTTTGACCGGATCGGCAAAAAAATCACCCTGACCGACGCCGGACGCCGTCTGCTGCCGTATGCCCAAGAGATTTCCAAAATGCATACGATGGCCGAGGACGCGCTGCGCTTTCAAAGCGGCATCGGCGGATCGCTCAAGATCGGTGCGCCCGAGTCCCTGGCGGCTTTTCGGCTGCCCGGAATTATCCGTGAATTTAGAGGGAGGTTTCCTCAAGTGGAAATGATCCTGAAACCCGGTTACTGCTGGGAGCTGCAGGAGATGATCCGGTCGGGCGAGCTTGATCTGGCATTTCTGCTGCAGCCCGAGCGGGACGACAGGGATCTGCATATCGAGACGCTGGTACACGAGGAAATGGCGCTGGTCGCTCCGGTGAATCACCGTTTGGCCCATCGTGCCGCGGTCGAGCCGTCCGATCTTAAAGAAGAGACGATTCTGCATACCGAGACAGGCTGTTCGTACCGGCTGCTGTTCGAGCAGCATTTGAATATGCACGGAGTGTACCCGGACCCGAAGCTGGAATTCTGGAGCATTGAGGCGATCAAGCAGTGCGTGATGGCTGGTTTGGGCATTTCTTTTTTGCCACTCGTTACGGTACAGAAAGAGCTTGCTGAAGGCACAATGGCGCGGCTAAACTGGGATGACGAATCCCAGCGCGTGGCGACTCAGGTTGCCTATCACCGGAAGAAATGGAAATCCCCTGCGCTAGATGCGTTTATGGAAACGGTGCGGCAGCATGCCTTAGGATGGCAGCGTCAAGGCGTTCACGGCTAAGTTATGATCTGCTATAATAAGTGGTCGGAAAAGGGGAGGAGGTGATCTGGATGGACGAAGCCCTGCTGGAGTATGAAGAAGAACTCGAAGCCTTTGTCGTCTGGATGAAGGACGCGGGCTACACTGCATATACCCAGAAATCGTACCTGGCCGATGTGCGGCAGTTCTTGAACAGTCTGAACGGAAAAAATCTGAATACCGTCAAAAAACTGCATGTCATCTCCTTCCTTACCTCCATGCGCGAACGCGGTGTCAGCGACACAACAAGGAACCGCAAGCATGCTTCCGTCAACTGCTTCTTCAAATCGCTGATCGAGCTTGAACTGCTGACCGGCAATCCCGCCGCGGGCATCAAAAAGTCCAAGACCGAGAAGAACCGGGAGCCGGTCTATCTGGACGAGGACGACATTCGGCGGTTTCTGGCTAAAGTGGACGGAAAGTATAAAGAACGGAATCTGGCCGTTTTTTTGCTGATGGCTTATATGGGTCTGCGCGTCGGAGAGGTACATACATTGAATCTGGGAGACTATCATCCGGAGCGGCGCATGCTACGCGTGTTCGGCAAAGGCCGGAAATGGCGCAATGTTCCCGTACCCGGGGATGTCGCCCCCTACCTGGACAGTGCTCTTGCGGAACGGCTGACGCCTTGGCGCGGAAGCAGGGAAGAGGCGATGTTCATCTCGCAAAAAGGACGCAGGCTCTCGATCCGCGCCATTCAGGGCATTGCTTCCGAGACCTTTCAGCGCTTTCAGAGCGGAATTCCGGCTGCCCGCCGGCGTTCTTTTTCCAGCCATAAATTACGGCATTCCTTTGCCACGATGCTTCTGCGGAAGGGCGCGGATTTGCGGACCGTGCAGGAGCTGCTCGGACATTCCTCCATACAGACGACAACGGTGTACACCCATATCACGGACAGGGAAAAAGAAGAGGCTATGTCCCGCCTGCAGCTCCAGCTCTAAAACATAACATCAGATTTACACGAGTGTGAAACATGACAGAATGCCGACGAACGGTTAACAGGAAATGAGGTTGCAAAAGATGAAATTCAATGTCCAATTTCTGTCCTTTTATGTGATTCAAGTAGAAGGAAATGAGGGACAAGGCGCGAAATCTTACAAGCATTACCAGACACTGGATGAAGAAGAGTACGAGCACAGCGACATTAAGAAGTTTTTGGACGGAGAGTTCTCACGGACAGCCAAGCGCAAGGTGGAGAAGAATCCGAACTCGGAGCAGGCGCCGACCAAGATCGGACGCTTTCTGGTAGAGCCGGGATATGATCTTGACAGCAATCCTAACTTCAATCAGCTCACGCGGCTGCGCGCGGCAGAGGATGTGGAATCCTTTCACCAATTCGGTGACGATCTGGTCCGAAGCTATCTCGATACGAGCGCCGTTCGAGGAGGAGCGCTTATTCTTTCCCAGGCTGTGCTGCGCACCCATGGCGACGACCCGTTCGTTTTCATCATGAAATGCGATTTTGAGTCCAAAATTGCCCGTATTTCCGATGAGCGCAGTCTGATCAGCGAGGTGGAAATGGCGATCAGCGCACGCAATATGAAGTCGATTCAGTATCCTTATATGCCGGAGGAAGGCATGTTCGATGAATGGGAATTAAAAATCCACCAGTCTTCGCATGCCCGCTACTTTGAGGATTTTCTGAAGTTCGTCACCTACGAGCAGTCGATTCCCGAAATTGTAAATGATCAGGTCATGGAGTATGTGCAGAGTTATGTGGAGACCAAATGGCCGGACGAGGCTCATGAAGAGCGCCAGCAGACCGAGCGTGATCTGGAGCTTTGGGCCGCAAGCGAGAAACGCGACATCCAGCATAAGTGGGAGCCTGAGGAAGTGATCGAGGCGGCATCGCGGATTATCGACATCAAGCCGGAAATCGAACTGAAATTCAAAATCGGCGACACCTATGTCAAAGGGTTTCTGGCGGATTATGGAGACAAGATCCATATTGCTAGTTTCGGCGACCGATATGCGCTTGTGATCGAGGGCTCTTCTTTTACTTTTGACAAAGGATTTTCGCCTGTGGAACTGCTGCAGCCGGAGCCCTTTGCACAGTTGGCGGACAGGCTTCTGGATAAGAAATGGTCGACGGATGAAGAAGGACCCAGCGAGGAATAGGTAATCATCTGTTTAAGCAAATACGAAAGAAGCCCCTGGCTGTTATACCGCTTGGTGGCTTCTTCTGTTTAACGTCTCTATGCTTCGTTTAGCTTGACTTAAAGCTCCAGTTTGGCGATTTCAGCTTTAAGCTTCTCGGCAGACTGCTGGAACAGCGCTTGTTCTTCTTCGCTCAGCGGCATCTTCAGCACCTCGCGAACCCCGGAACGGTCCACAATGCATGGAGCGCCGAGGAATACATCCGAAACACCGTTATAATTGTTCAAGAGTGTCGAAACGTTTAGAACGGCGCCTTCATTGCTGAGTATGGCTTCTACGATCCGGTCCAGAGCGAGCGCAATGGCGTAAGAAGTTGCCCCCTTGGCGTTAATAATTTCATAAGCGGCGTTCTTCGTGTTTTGGTAAATTTCTTCCCGGGTCTCATCGTCAAAGCCGAGCTCGATGCCCCCGCTGATATTGGCAAGGCTCCATACAGGAACCTCGGAGTCGCCGTGTTCACCGATGATGGAACCGTGAATGCTGCGCGGGTCGATCTCTTTGTGCTTTCCGATCAGGTAGCGGAAACGGGCGCTATCCAGCACGGTCCCGGACCCGATAACGCGTCTGCGGTCAAAGCCGCTGATTTCCAGCGTGGCATATGCGAGAATATCAACCGGATTGGTTGCAATCAGCAAAATGGCGTGTGAATTATATTTCGTTATTTTTTGGATAATATCCCGGAATATCGAAATGTTCTTACGAAGCAGATCAATTCGTGTCTCGCCCGGCTTCTGTGAAGCCCCTGCGGTCACGATAATAATATCCGCATCCCGGCAGTCTTCGTAGGTTCCGGCCCACAATTTTACACCGCCTGCAAAAGGCATGCCGTGGTTCATATCGAGCGCTTCGCCAAGCGCCTTTTGATGATTAACGTCAATGAGTACAAGTTCAGGCATGCGGCGGCGCAGCAGCAGGGTATAAGCGGTCGTTGTACCCACTGCTCCGGTACCGATAACGACGACTCGATTAGGCTTGAAAGGGGCCATAGTTCCATCTCCTTCGAATGGTGTGAATTTTTTGTGTACAATCTTATTCATCATAGCTTCAATCGTTAGTCTTTTCAAGAACCTTCTTTTTAATCCATTACCCAATAATAACCGGAATCGACAACGAAAGTTGGGGAAGGAGTGCGTTTTTTGTTTATAATCCGGCCGCTTTAGGGCATTGAAGCACATTTGCTGTTGGTGTTACCGGAAGCGTATAATCAGACGAGGATACTTTTATCATCGCCGAAAGGAGAGAGAACATTGCCTTTTCCGGCTGTACGCCTGAAACATTATAGAAATTTATTCATCATTCTGCTGGCTGCACTGACAGTGGCATCCTGTTCGTCTCCCCCGCCGGAAACTACGCTGCAGCCGAAGCCGACGGAGACGCCTGAGGAGGGTCAGACGATTACCCTGATCACACCCGATGCGGGCAACATCTATTCTGCAAAAAAGTCGAAATACCAAATCCAGACACGGCTTACCGACTTTCAGCTGCTCAGCGAGTCGGAGGGATTAGCCTGGGGCGTAACTAAAAATGCATTACGGTTGTACTTAACACGGGACAGCGGAAAGACATGGACCAATATTTCTCCCGCTTCCACCGTCCAGTTTTCGTCCAATCCCGTCTACGGGCAGGACATCTTTTTTACGGACCCCGGGAACGGCTGGATTATACGGCAGGCATTCGGAACGATGGAATCTACTGTGCTGCGGACTAAGGATGGGGGGAAGAGCTGGAAAATTTCTTCTCTCAATCAAGGCGGCAGGATTTCATCCGTTTATTTTGATTCCCCCTTTAAGGGTTGGCTTTTGGCTACCTGGGATTCTGAGGGGAGCGGGGAGAGCAAGGCGCTGTATATGACGGAAGACGGAGGAGCAACCTGGAAGACCGTTATGCAAAATGATCAATATTCTCCGAAATCCCTCCATCCGGCGATCCCGGTAGTTGGCGTTACCGGTGGTATGGTATTTCGGGATCCTGAGCATGGTCTGGTCACACTTAATAAATCCAAGACCCCAAAGCTGTATCACACCATTGACGGCGGAGCCAGCTGGCGGGAAGATAGTGCCTTTGCGTCAGCCACCTTTTTTAAGAATTACGATACCATTAAGCTGGGACAACCCGAATTTTTCGGTACGGATAGTGGGTGGATACCGGTGGCCGGCAGAATGAAGGGCGTTGAAGGGACGTTCTATGACGGCTTATTCACAACGGATGGAGGGGAAAAATGGATGTATTATCCGCTTCATCTCGGCGTCCGGACTGGAAAGAATGAGGATGTGCCTCCAACCTTTCTGGATGCGGGCCTTGGCTGGCTGCTGAATGGGAATCTTCTATACCACACGACAAATCAAGGAAAGAACTGGAAATCGCTGCCGCCCAGCGATGTGCTTCAGTCCAAGCTTGCCGAGTATCCGGAGATCGTCAAGCTCCAATTTATCTCGAAAGAGGTCGGTTGGCTGCTGATTGAAAAAAGCGAAAACAAGCGGTCAATTCTATTGCAAACGACGAATGGCGGCGTCAATTGGCGCGTTCAGTAAAGAAAGCGTGCGTTCCTAATCTGGAAAGATAGGAAGTCGCGCGCTTTTTATATATCTAAAATAAACAATGCAAAAATTATTTAAAATTTTCTTTTAAATTGTGAAAAAAATCACATTATCATCAAATTCCCTGTGATATATTTAACACATGGAAAGCAAGTTCATTTTTTCACAAACTAGACGATCGACAGGAGAGATTATAATGAAAACATTTGAAACGGATTTTGTAACCAAAAACCTTCTGCAACTGTGCTACACCTGTGACGATGCCCACCAATGCCAGACTGAAGAGCAATGCAAAGCCTGCTGGGCTGAGAATGGAATGATTCCGGAGCAAGAAGATGAAACAAAACACTTCTTGGACCTGGTGCATGCTTAATCTAATCATTGGACCCAAGGTTTAAGACCGCAAGTTTTCCTGGAATCCGGGAGAGCGTTGCGGTCTTTTTAGTTGTATTAGAATCCTCGCTGTAAGCGTATATGTCTTAGGCAGTAAGTATGCCGCAAAAGTAAAGGCATATAATGTAGGGAAGCCCGGGTTTGCCGGTTGACTTGAGGGCGGAATACGGGAGGCGAGGGGGAATCGCTATGAATTTGGGGCCGGACCCATCCTGGATGTTTGATTTTTCCGGAACGGTATTGCCGATCTTTGTCGTCGTGATGGTAGGCATAATCGCCCTGTCAGCCGGGAGAGGACTGTTTGGGTGGTTCAGGAACAACCGTCTGCCTGTCCTTACCGTCCCTGCCCGCATAGTGGCCAAGCGCAGCGAGATCAGGCAGAAGCCTCCGGATGATGGTAACATCGCCCGTACGACGATGATTTACTATCTGACTTTTGAATTTGAAGACGGGGATAGGGTGGAGTTCAATGTGAACGGGAGCGAATACGGCGTCAGCGCCGAACGGGACCGGGGGCGTCTAACCTTTCAAGGCACCCGGTATCATGGTTTCAAGCGGGAGCCCCATTATTCCTTTATGGAAGAACGTTAGTTCAAACGTTTTTTCAAGCAGAACAACTTTAATCATATCCTCTGTTTCCGTAATGCGGATTCAGGGGATATATTACATTTATAGACATGAATGATGAACGGAGTGGACAATTATGAATTTTGAAAATTTGACCGTTATCGTAACCGGAGCAGGCCGGGGAATCGGCAAAGAGGTCGCTAGGGCGTATGCCGCAGATGGAGCGAAGGTAGTCATTGCAGAGGTTAACAAAGAGCAGGGTGAAAGGACTGCGGAGGATATCCGTCGGGAAGGGGGAAAGGCTCTCTTCGTCCCCTGCGACGTAAGCCGTGAGGAGGACATTATTGGGCTGGTCGATCAGACTGTACAAGCCTTTGGAACCGTCGATATTTTGATTAATAATGCGGGTATTGCTAACGCGCATGCTGCTAAATTTTACGAGCTGTCCGCCATGGAATGGGATAATGTGATGAATACGAATGCCCGCGGCTGCTTTCTGATGACGCGCGAAGCGGCCAAAGTTATGCGGAACAATCCGAATGGAGGTGCGGTCGTAAATATATCCTCTACCCGCGCCCTGATGTCGGAACCCGATACCGAAGCCTATGCAGCTTTCAAAGGGGCCATTTCATCACTGACCCATGCGATGGCAGTAACACTCGGCAAGGATGGCATCACGGTCAACAGCATCCTGCCGGGATGGATCGAGACGGGGGATTACAGCGGGCTAAGGGAGATCGATCATTCCCAGCATCCTGCGGGTCGTGTGGGAATTCCCGGGGATATCGCCAAGGCCTGCCTGTATCTGACTTCCCCGGCCAACCGATTCGTTACCGGAGCGCAGCTCGTCGTTGACGGAGGTATGACCCGGAAGATGATTTACGAACCTTGAGAATACGGCCGGAACGCAGTTCTTCCAAAAAAGTGGCAGGTAAAAGTCACCACTTGGGCGTTCGCACATACAATACATCGTGCAATAAAGAACGACTGCCTCTTACCCGGCAATTTGAAGGAGGAAAGCGCGTGGCCGTCATTAAGACGAATTCGGAAGGCGAAAAGGTTTTGGCCCGGCTGATGCGGGCGGAAGCGGAGGAAGACGGAGATCTCGGCATGCTTATGGTGGGGAATGTCGGAGTCAACCGGATACTGGGCAACTGTCTGGACTTCAGAAATATCCGCTCTGTCAACGACATGGTATTTCAGAGTCCGGGCGGGTTTGAAGCAACGACCAAAGGTTATTTCTATCAGCGTGCAAGAGAAAGGGATATCCGCCTCGCCAGACGCGTCATCGGCGGTGAGAGAACTCATCCCGCCTCCAACGCCCTCTGGTTCTTCCGTCCCGCCGGGAACTGCCCAGGCGCCTGGTATAACCAGCAGAATACCGGCCGTTTCAAAGCTCATTGTTTTTTTCGGCCCTCCCAAGGGGATTGTCCAGCCGTTTACTAAAAGATTTTTCTATTATAAGGAGGTTCTGATTCATGATTATGCAGCCCTATCGTCCCGTTACTTATTCGTACGGAAGCATGTCATCTGGAATGCCGGTAAACGGAAGCATGTCTTCCGGAGTGCCGGCAACCGGAAGCGTCCCCCCGCAGGTAGCAAGCGGAGGTGCGATGACGCCCACAGGTGCTGTTGTCTCGGGGGCGCTGCCCGCTTTCGAGCAGTCCTACATCGAAAATATCCTGCGGCTTAACCTGGGCAAGGTCGGCACGTTCTATATGACCTACGAGAATAACAGCGAATGGAACGCCAAAGTCTTCAAAGGCGTGCTGGAGGCTGCGGGGCGGGACCACATCATTATCAGTGATCCGACTACCGGCCAACGCACTATCCTGCTGATGGTCAATCTGGATTATGCAACCTTTGACCAGCCCCTTGTTTATCAGTACCCGGGCGTCATCGGCGCTCCTCCGGTTACCCGTTAATTGAGCCAATACAAATCCGGTCCCGGCCTAACAGCGCGGGACTTTTTCTTTTCCGAGAGAAACTTTCAGGCCAACCGGACTGTGCATAAATTCGCCTGTTTGCGAAAGGAACACGCATGCTTGCGGGAATGCCGGATATATTTATATAATAATGAATATCTTTATACCCGGAATATGCAAGGAGCTGAGTCTATTGGGAAATATGTAGCGAAAGGAATGGCTGCCAAGTTGGACGTCAATATTTGGATAAAACGAAGGAGGTGGGCCTACCCGCCGGCCTGACAAAAACGACGGGTAGGAGTAAAATTTGAGCGACCCTTTACCCGGTTTATTGAGAGTTGGTCTGATTATTCTTTTGGTGCTGTTAAACGGATTTTTTGTCTCTGTGGAGTATGCGATGGTAAAAGCGCGCGGAGGGCGGGTCGATTCCCTGGCTGAGGAAGGCAGCAAAAGAGCGCTGTCGGCGCAGGGGGTTATCCGCAATATGGACGCATACCTCTCGGCCTGTCAGCTCGGAATCACGCTGGCTTCGCTGGCTCTGGGCTGGCTCGGAGAGCCTGTCATCGCGGCGCTGCTGTCACCGCTTTTGTCCGGATTCGGACTGGGCAGTGCGGCGGTTCATGTATGTTCTGTTATCCTTGCCTTTTTATTAATAACCGTTCTTCATATTGTGCTCGGTGAAATGGCTCCGAAGACCATCGCGGTGAACAAGGCCGAAATGGTGCTGCTGATGACCGCAAGCCTGATCGGCGCCTTTTACAAGCTGATGTATCCCTTTATTTGGGTGGTGAACGGACTTGCGCAGGGAATATTGCGAATGTTCAAGCTCTCGCCTGTTTCCGAGATGGGAACTGCGCATACAGAGGAAGAGATCCGGATTATAATGCAGGAAAGCAACAAGAGCGGACTGATCGATAATACCGAAATGACCCTGGTGGACAATATTTTCGGATTTGCGGACACCACGGCCAGGGAAATCATGATTCCACGGACGGAAATGATCTGTCTTAACATTCATTCATCCGTCCAGGAAAATTTACAAATCGCTTTTGAAGGCATGCGGACGCGTTATCCGGTATGCGAAGGCGATAAGGACCACATAATCGGATTTATTCATATGAAGGATCTGATCAGGGAAAATGCGTTGAACCTTAACGAATTGATTCGTCCGGTTCTGACGGTGCCCGAGTCGATTCAAATCAGCGCCCTGCTGAAAACGATGCAAAAAGCAAAGACGCAAATCGCGATTCTGATTGATGAATACGGAGGAACTTCAGGACTGGTCACCCTCGAGGACATTATGGAAGAGATCGTCGGAGAAATCCAGGACGAATTCGACCAGGAGCGCCCGGAAATTGAGAAGATCGGCGAGGAGGAGTACTCTCTCGACGGCCTGCTGCTTATTGAAGAGGTGAACAGCCGATTTGATATGCAGCTGGAAACGGAAGATTACGACACGATTGGCGGCTGGTTGTATTCCAGACTGGAAGCCAATCCCCCGCATAAAGGGCAATTCGTAGAGTACGGAAGCCATCTGTTCATCGTCGAGGAGACGGATAACAAGCGCATCTCCCGCATTAAGCTTTTGAAAATGGAGCCGCTGGCGGAAGAAGCGGGAGCCTGAAAGCAAGATTAAATAGTCACTGGCATCGCATGAAGGGTACCTCTCTGGAGCGGTTAGCTTTAGGGGTACCCTTCTTTTAAGCTATTAATCATTTCATTATTCGGGTCCATCAGGACAGAAAGGATATTCCACCTTGAGCAAATCAAAGAAAAACGGGACAAGCTCCTCATCCAAGATCAAGCAAGAAAGGCGCCAGGCCGAACTGGAGCGGCAGAAGAGAAAGACACGCATTCTATTAATCGGAACGGTCCTGCTCGCGGTCGTTATTTTTGCCGCGCTGTTTGTATTGGCTTCCCAAAATACGGGCAATCCGGGAGGCTCCAGCAGTCCGGCAGCGTTTAATTACGATGAACTTCCCAGACTTGGCAAGGCGGATGCGCCGGTCAAGCTGGTAGAGTTCGGTGATTTCAAATGTCCGGCTTGCGCGAAGTTCTCCGGAATCATTAAGCCGCAGCTTGTGCAGGATTATATCGAGACAGGAAAGGCGGCGCTTTATTTTGTCAATATGTCCTTTATTGGGCCTGATTCCAAGACAGCTTCCCTTGCCGCGCTGTCTGTCTATCATCAGAATAGCGAAGCGTTCTGGACCTATTACGATGCCCTCTATACGAACCAGGGAGATGAGGCGACCGAGTGGGCGACCGAGGATTTCCTGGTAGAGCTTGCGCAAAATGAGAAGCTTCCCATCGATTACGATCTTCTGCGTAAAGATATTCAAAACCGCACGTATTCAGATGAGTTGGCAAGGGATAATGCGGTTGCAAAAACCAATCATGTGAGAAGCACACCATCGCTGTTTATTAACGGGATCAAGGCGAGTGATCCTCTCAACATCTCGGCGATTGCGGCAGAAATTGAGTCAGCGGCAAAGGCGGCTGAAGCGGAATGAGCGCATTTTCCACCTTCTTAAGGCGGCATTGTCTCTATCTGGCCTGGTTTGTATCTTTGATCGCCGTAGCAGGCAGCCTTTACCTGAGCGAAGTGTTAAAATACGAGCCCTGCAAGCTGTGCTGGTTCCAGCGGATTTTTATGTACCCTCAAGTATTTCTTCTGGGCATAGCAACCTACCGAAATGACAAGCGGATCATACCGTATGTGCTGCCGCTTTGCGCGATAGGTGGAAGCATATCACTGTATCATTACGCGGAGCAGAAAATTCCGGCGCTGGGCAAAGTGGTTCCTTGTACCATCGGTGTCCCTTGTACGAAGGATTATCTCAATTTTTTTGGTTTTATTACTATTCCGCTGCTGGCGCTAACGGCTTTTGTACTCATATTTGTATTGCTGTGGAACGGCAGAGAGGGCAAAGAGGAGAATTCGGAAGAAATAGGGGACGGATTCACTCAATAGAGTAGAAGTTTTTTCGTGTAATTGGCATAAAAACCCGCGCTGAAGGGATAATACAAGAGAATAAACGACATGAACATCTCATGATTGAAATTTGCGTGAATTAGTCGATTTTTCATTCCTTTTTCATTATTTTCACTGTTTACGGCTCTCGCTTTATGGACTAATATTAGACCTTGTGAGAAGTTGAATATGCGCTGAATTTTCCAGTTAGGAAAAACGGGGGAACCAACCTGACCGCTATGGTCGACGGGGTGAATCGGTGCCGGTTAAGTCAATCCGGTCCCGTAGGGCTTCCACAGTCCGAATCCGCCAGCTAACCTCGTAAGCTACAGTGGGATAATGATCATGCATAAGCATGCGGTCATTTCCGCATGCTTATTTTTGTGCCCTTATTTTTGAAAATCCACGACTGAAAACGGCGCGCGGTACTACCGTTTCAACTCACCAAAGAGAGGAAATGTATCTACATGGTAAGCAGAGTAAAACGACTGTTAATCGGTCGTCCCAGAAAATCAACCGAACTCGACCAGGAAAAGCTATCCAAGCTGAAGGCACTTGCCGTTCTATCGTCAGATGCCCTTTCGTCCGTCGCTTACGGAACGGAACAGATTTTGATCGTGCTGATAGCTGCCGGTTTTACGGCTATCTGGTACTCTTTGCCGATTGCACTCGCAGTACTGGGATTGCTGGCGATTCTGATTTTATCTTACCGGCAGACGATATTTTCTTATCCTCATGGCGGAGGAGCTTATATTGTAGCTAAGGAAAATCTCGGCGTTTCCACAGGACTGCTGGCCGGCGGTTCCCTGCTTGTGGATTACATTCTAACGGTTGCCGTAAGCGCCTCGGCGGGAACGGATGCGATCACCTCGGCATTCCCGAGCCTTCACGATCATTCAGTGGCAATTGCGGTTACGGTGATTATCATACTGACCATAATTAACCTCCGCGGCGTTACCGAATCGGCATCCTTCATTGCTATCCCGGTATACTTGTTCGTCTTGTCCATTGTGGTTCTAATTGTTTCAGGACTGGTCAAATACGTGACCGGCGGCGGTCACGCCGCAGTTCCCGAAATCGGCTCCGCCGTATCCAATGTCAGTCTGTTCCTGCTTCTTAAAGCTTTCAGCTCCGGCTGTTCGGCCCTGACCGGGGTCGAGGCTGTATCGAATGCGATCCCGAACTTCAAGGCTCCCGCCGAGAAGAACGCCGCCAAGACACTGATGATGATGGGGCTCATTCTGGGATTCATGTTTACCGGTATTACGCTGCTGGCATACTGGTTTGGAATTACCCCGAGTCCAACAGCAACGGTCGTTTCCCAAATAGCCGAATCGACCTTCGGACGGGGGGTCCTCTATTACGGCATTCAAGCGATAACGGCGGTAATCCTGTTCCTGGCCGCCAATACGGCCTACTCGGCCTTCCCGCTGCTGTCGTTCATGCTGGCGAAAGATAAATATTTACCGCATGCCTTTATGGTTCGCGGCGACCGTCTCGGCTTCTCCAACGGTATCATTTTTCTCGGGGTGGCTTCGTCGTTGCTTGTGGCTGCATTTCACGGTGAAACCGGAAATCTAATTCCGCTTTATGCCGTCGGCGTATTTATTCCGTTCACTCTGTCCCAGCTCGGTATGATGGTGCGCTGGTTCAGGCTGAAGCCGCCCGGCTGGCGGACCAAATTTGCCGTAAATACCGTTGGCATGCTGACAACTCTTACCATTACGCTCATCTTTATCATTACTAAATTCTCGAACGTATGGGTGGCCTTTATTTTCCTTCCGATCGTGATGCTCATCTTTCTCCGCATTCACCGTCATTTTAAGAACACGGCCGATGAGCTTCGGATTCAGCTGGATAAGGATAAGCCGGTGATCAAGGGAAGTACGATCGTTATTCCGGTATCCGCTGTAACCCGGGCGGTACTTAATTCAATCAGCTATGCGAAATCACTGACCGACAATGTGGTTGCCGTATACATCGGCTTTGACGAGGAAGAGATTCGCAAGATGGAACAGAAATGGGAGGAATGGGACCCCGGAGTGCGTCTTATCGTGCTTCGTTCACGGTATCGCAGTGTCCTGCGCCCGCTGGTCAAATTTATCGATACTGTGGAATGGAAGACCGCTTCGACGGACCATATAACCATTCTGATCCCGCAATTTATCACCAAGCACTGGTGGCAGGCCATCCTGCATAATCAGACGAGTGTCTTTATCCGAACTTACCTGATGAATAATAAGGATATCGTCGTTGCGACGGTGCCGTATCATCTTAACAAATAACTCCGGCGGATTGTCCGGGTAACGCAAAGCTGCTGTTGGAGAATTTCTCCGATGGCAGCTTTTTTCGTATACGTATCCCCAAAGGCTAAATGATGATGCAGCCGTTTCTTCTTGCTTATTGACGGAATAACGACTAGAACCGCAACTCTTGATATAGAAGTTGACAGAGATAATGAGAATCAATATCATTTAAGAAAACAAGGTAAAAGTTCGGTGCGCTAATGAAGAATGACATGTTGCACATAAACAGATATAAGGAGTGAAGCTGATGTTGGAGCGTTTGAATGCAACTCAATTAAGTATCGGTTATGCGGAGTCGATTATTGTTAAGGATCTCAATCTGTCGATTCCGACCGGAAAAATCACGGCTCTCGTCGGCGCCAACGGTTCGGGTAAATCCACAATCCTCAAAACGATGGCCAGGCTGATGAAGCCGGCCAGCGGCAGCGTACTGCTTGACGGCAAATCGATCCATTCCCAATCGACCAAGGAGGTCGCCCGCCAGCTGGCCATTCTGCCCCAAAATCCGACCGCTCCGGACGGACTGACCGTTTCTGAGCTGGTAGGCTACGGCCGTTATCCGCATCAGAAGGGCTTCGGAGCGCTCACTACAGAGGACCGGAACATCATTTCCTCGGCCATTGAAGTGACCGGGATGAAAGAATTCAGCGACCGGCCGATTGAACGCTTGTCGGGAGGCCAGCGTCAGCGCGCATGGATCGCTATGGCGCTGGCCCAGCAGACGGACATTTTATTCCTGGATGAGCCGACGACGTTCCTCGATATGGCACACCAGCTTGAGGTGCTCCAGCTCCTGCAGGTGCTGAATGAACAGGAAGGCCGGACGATTATCATGGTCGTTCACGATTTGAATCACGCCTCCCGCTACGCGCAGCATATGGTGGCGATTAAATCGGGCACAGTAATTAGCGAAGGCGCACCGGTTAATGTTATGACGCCGGAGGTGCTGCGCGAAGTGTTCGGCATCGAGGCGGATATTGTCGAAGACCCGCGCACGGGATTGCCTCTGTGCTTTCCTCACAGCCTGGCAGAGCGAACAGCCGTCTGAAAGGCAGACGTGAAGCCTGCCGCTCCGGGAGCACGGGGCTGATCTTGCCGGAGTCCTTCTGTCCTGCTAACTTAATAACCGTCTATAGGGCTCCCGTCATTGACAAGGGAGCCTGTTCGTTGTTAAAGTTGGGGATGCCTGACATAAGCAAAACAGATAAAGGAGCAGACCCATGGATATCGGGAAAATTCAAGAAGAACTGGAGAGGCTTGTTCCGACTGGAATAGTTAAAAGCCATGAATCGCTCAAACCGCATGTGTTCACTCAAATGGGCGGCAGGGCCGACATTCTTGCATCGCCCTCGACTTACGAAGAAATTCAAGCGATCGTTACATATGCTGCCGAAAAAGGCATTGCGCTTACCATATTAGGAAATGGTTCGAACGTGATTATCAGAGACGGAGGCGTACGCGGAATCGTCCTGCACACGTCCAGATTAACCGGTATCAGCTTGGAGGATGATGTGATCATAGCCCAGTGCGGAGCGCAGATTATCGAGACCTCCCGTTTTGCCTTAGAGCACAAGCTGGCAGGTCTGGAATTTGCCTGCGGCATTCCCGGCACGGTCGGAGGCGCACTTTATATGAATGCCGGCGCATACGGCGGGGAAGTAGCGGATGTGCTGCAAAGCGCGCTTGTCGTTGACAAGAACGGGGTGATGGCTGTGCTCGAAGGCGATGAGCTGAAATGGGGTTACCGTAGCAGCGTGTTCTCAAGCGGAGATTATCTCATTTTGGAAGCCCGGTTCGCCTTAAAGCCAGGAAACTACGATGAAATCAAGGCTTCGATGGATAAGCTGACCGAAATGCGGGAATCCAAGCAGCCCCTGGAATTCCCTTCTTGCGGCAGTGTCTTTAAACGTCCCCCGGGACGGTATGCGGGTCAATTGATTCAGGAAAGCGGACTTCAGGGAACAAGAATCGGTGGCGCCGAAGTATCGAAAAAGCATGCGGGGTTCATCGTTAATGCAGATAACGCCACGGCAAGCGATTATATCGGGTTAATTCAGCATGTAAGAGAGACAGTAAAAGATAAATTTGGCATTGAACTCGAAACGGAAGTCAAGATCATCGGGGAAGAGCTTTAAAGGGATGCATTACCCGACGCCAGCGGCGGGCGGGTAGGCGCAGCAGGACATAGTAAACTTATTCACATTTTTATTCTTCAAAAAAGCTGCGGGGAAGCGCTCCCCGCAGCTTTTTGGCTTGTTCTTACTCGAGCGTAAACGTATATTTGGCCCGTTCCGTTTGCGCTTGTACTCTTTTCTCATCCGCAGAAGAGAAGGCAAGGCCGGTGACAGCGATCTCGAAGCTCTGTAGCGGCAGGGGGACGAGGTCTCCGTCCGCGTTCATCGTGCTGCCCGTGCCGTGCAGGATCAGCGCGCTGTCCAGATAATGATCCACGACGTCATCGGCATTCCGGTAATCGACACGATCCAGCTTAAAATAAACCTTGTCGCGGTCCTCCATCTCCTGTTTTTCGATAACAATCGTTCCGCCCGTATGCCCGTTAAGCCAATCGGCCAACATTTGCACATGTTCTTCCATCCTAAGATCCCATCCTTTGCCGCATTGTCAGTCTTAATCAGTAATTTACCCTGCTATGGCAAATTGAATCCATCTAAGATGCTGCTACTCCACTTTTTCGAAAGAGGAAGGCGGAGAGGACAAAGCAGAGCGCAGTTACCAAAGTAACGGCAATGAAGACGCCTGAAGTCTGATAAATCCCGCCAGCGGCAGCGGCTCCAATTGTAGTACCGAGATACATTAAGGCGTTCGTCAGGGCCGAAACCGTTCCGCGTGCAGTGTCCGTCAAAGATTGAAGGATGCTTATCATGATAGGGAACAGAATTCCGGCAATGCCGAAGATGACAAGCAGTTCCGCCTTGATACCCGCAAGATTATGTGTCAGCGCGAGCACCGGGAACATGACACTATTCACTGCAATACCGGACAGCAGCGTTGCAGAGCGGCCAAATCGCATGCTAAGACGGCTGCCGAACAGGCTGCCAAGCATGTTGCCGATACCAAGATACAGCATGACTTGGCCGATTTGAGCCACATTCAGTCCAAACGCGCCGGAGAGCCAGGAGCCAAGAAAGGAGAAAGCTGCAAAATTGCCGATCTGAAAAATAAAATATGCGGCAAAGGCGGTAACCGCAATGCGGGAAGAGAGCAACCCAAAGTATGGCTTCAAGAGAGAAAGACGGTTTCCAGATGGGCTGCGGGGCGGAAGAGATGGCAGCAGGAACAGGAGAAGCAAGGTCAGCAGGAGAGAAAACAAGCCGATGATGATAAAGGGAAGAGACCAATCGCGGGCGGCGAAAAAGCTGCCAAGCGGCAGTCCCAGCATTTGGGCGATGGAGAGACCGGCGGTGGCAATACCCATTCCCTGCAATATTTTATCCTTGGGAAGCAGGATTGGAATGGACGCCCAGATTTGCGGGGATATGACGGCCGCGCTGACACCGGCAAGAAAACGGAACAGAACCATGCTCCAAAAGCCGACAGCAGCGGCGCATAAGCCGGTGGAAATAGAGAATGCGGCCATCCCGAACACCATAACATGCTTACGGTTGAGCCGATCGGATATCGGTCCCGCCACCAGGGCGAATAAGGCATAGCCTAACGCATAAGCACTGACCATCCAGCCCGAGCTTGCCGTAGATACATGGAACTCATGCCTAAGGACGGGCAGAAGGGGACTAATTAGAAAAGTATCCGTGCCTATGGCAAACATGATCAGAAAGAAGAGTGTCAAACTTGATTTTTGCATAAATGCGTCTCCTATTTCATTAGTTAAATAACTATTGAACAATATAGCTATAAAAAACCGGATCACAGGGAATCCAGGAATCCGGGCAAATAGGTGTCGAATGTCTCATAATGAAGCTGTATGTATTTGGTCTGAGCTTCCTTTCGGACAAGAATCAGCCCTGCCTCCCTCAGGGTGCGGAAATGGTAAGAGGCGTTCGATTTGGAAGCTTCGCAGCGTTCCCCTACCTCTCCGCAGTTTAGTTCAGTACGGCTGCCCTTTAGGGTGCGAATGATCTGCAGACGGGTAGGATCGGCCAGAGCCTTGAAAATGCGTACACGTAGTTCGTCAGAAGCGGCAAGTTGTTCAATAGTCATAGAACTATTATATCGTCATGCAGAGCCCTGTCAATACGGGATATTAAATCTCTTGAACGAGGATGACAGCTCCGCTCTTGGCAACGTCCGTTTCCGACTCATTATTTGTTCACTTTTTGCTCAGCCAGTTTTGTTCGTAGACGTATCTTGCAAGCTGCACCCGATTCTCCATGTGAAGCTTTTGCATAATGTTTTTCAAATGATTTTTTACCGTATGCTCGGATATAATCAAGCGCGACGAGATCTCACGATTAGACAATCCTTTGGCGACCAGAGCGAGAATTTCTCGTTCCCGGAAAGTTAATGGGTCCGTACAAGCTGCCGGTTTTTCGATCTGGGAAAATTCGTTGAGAATGAGAAAAGCGAGCTCCCGCGTCATAGGCGCCTCATCCACGGAAATCGCCCTTAAATATTCGTGCCAGGACTCCGGCTTTAAATTCTTTAATAAATAGCCTTGTGCACCCTTTTTTAGGGCTTCGAACAAATGGGTAATATCATCGGAAACCGTGACGATAACGATTTTAACATAGGGAAACTTTGCCTTGATTCTTTTGGTCGCTTCAAGACCATCCATCACAGGCATTTGGATATCCATCAGAATTAAGTCGGGCATCCACATCTCTGTTAATTCGAGGGCTTCCATGCCATTCTTTCCTTCGGCTACAAATTCAAATGCCGGATCGCCGCCAAGGATGGTGCGGATTCCCTCCCGGGCCTGATCGCTGTCATCGACAATAAGCACACGAAAAGAAGGCGCACTCATCTTGTTTCCTCCTTTCGAATGGCAACAATGGTTTCGTTGGCTTTCCTTCCGATCTTAAAATGCCAGTTCATCATTTTAGCGCGATCTTCCATCATTTTCAGGCCGTACCGATTGTCTTGGGCAGGCGCGCTCCCAAATCCTTTTCCATCATCCGACACCAAGCACTCCCATCCATTTATCGTAACTTGCGCTTCTATACGGACGTTGCGCGCTCCTGCATGCTTGCGGATATTTACTAACGCTTCACGAATAGAGGCAAGCAGTTCGATTTTTTCTTTTGCAGAGAGCATATTTTCCGGCAGGCTCCACTTGACCGAAAATGATAGGCCGGTTTCTTTTTTGAAATTATCGATCAGGCTTTTAATCCCATGGGTCCAGGGGATAGAGATGAAGTCAGCGGGATACCTCAAATTGGCGATGGCTTCTCTCACATAAACATTTGTACGATGGATGTTTTCCTTAAAAGTCTGATAAGGAATGCCATCGGCATTCTGTGTTTTTTCGATTTGGTTTACCTGCGCATTCAGAAGGAACAGGGACTGTGCGATGCCGTCATGCAGTTCTCTGGAAATTTTTTCACGCTCCTGAAGAGCAGCTTGCAGGCTCCTTGCCTCGTTCAGTTCTGCCTGATTTTTCTCCATTAATGAAAATAACGGGGTTAGGAACAAAATGGACACTAAAAATACGACAGCAGGCGCCAGCCAATTGCCCAAATCCATCGAAATATAGGGAAGTAGAAATTTGTGCCGAGCATACTCCCATATTCCCATCGTAATGGTTGGAATGGTAAGAATCAACCATTTAATTTGTTTATAGGTCATCTGCAACCCCGCGGCACACACATTCATTGGGAGGAACGGATTGGATGAAAATGAACAGAAAGAATAGTACACCGATTAGAAAGGCTCCTCTTGCCGTATTAGCGATTGCCGCAGCCTTACAGGCGGGTGGAAGCCCAATTTACGCCCATGAAGGCCATGTGCACAGCAAGGATTACAGCAGTCATTGGTCTGAGCCGATTATTACAAGCTCGATTGAACAGAAGCTGCTGAGCGGCTACCAGGACGGCAGCTTTCGACCGGAAGGATCAATAACCCGGGCGGAGCTGGCCGTTCTGCTCACGAATGCATTCCCCGGGGCAGAGAAGAAGCATACAGCAGCCCTCTCCGACGTACGTTCCGGCGCGTGGTATGAATCGGCGGTGACCCAGGCCGTAGCCGAAGGCTACTTAAGCGTGAATGAACATGGAGCCTTCCGGCCGAATCAGCCGGTAACCCGTGCGGAGGCATCCGCTGCCTTTGCATCCGCCCTTCACTGGCAAGAGGCGCCGGCGGACAAGCTGCAGGAATACAAGGATCTTGCATTTCTTCCTGCCGGAGATGCGGGGAAATGGCTGCGGCAGGCGGCGTCTCAAGGATACATCGAAGCATCTTCCGATGGATACCTTCTTCCGCACAAACCATTAACCCGGTCGGAGGCCGTCTTCTTTCTGGCCGATGCGAACGGAACGCTGCCGCAGAACCTGCAGCCGCCAGCTTTCGCAGCGGAGCAGGAGCTTACCGGCACAATTGTGCAGTCGGCCAAGGGCTTTGGCCTCAAAGTAAAGGTGGCTAGCGGTGGGAGCACGGTCTATCCACTGAGCGGAGACGGCGCTTCCCTTGCCGGCACTCCCGCAGTAGCCGGTATTGAAACCGGGACAGCCACAGTAACAGCGGTGGCCGGATTGGTACCCGGAAAGCTGCAGGTGTTGAAGATTGCGCCCGACAAAAGCGGCTTAGCGGTATCCGCTTTAAAAGAGTTGGACGGCATTCTCATCGAAGGACATCACAGCGGCATAAGTGATCCCACAAAGCATTCCAAGGCATGCCTGCTGATGCCTAGCTGCGCCTCGTCCGGATTTGGCATCAGCGTGCTTCAGGCGGATGGCAAATACATATACTACAAATTTGATGCGAGAGGCCATCAATTGGCTGCTGTCTTGATAGACAGCATTGAAAAGGAAACGAATATTGCCATTCATGTTTCAGGCGTAATTGAAGGCGGCACTTTACATGTGGCAGCCCTCGCTCAGGATATATCTGCCGTTGATGCGGCGGTGTTGGGCGATCAAGAGGGAACAGGCAGTATGAAGCATATGGACGAGACAGAAGAGACAGAACACTCCAATCATCATTAAGAATAGAGCTTCTAAGATCCTCGTTCTTCGGAATGTCATAATGTTGCTACAAATTGTAAGGGAAAAGCTATAGCATAATGAAAAATATGTTGTATAGTAAATTTAATTATATAATTCCTATTAAAAAACTTGGTTTAATGTTGACTGGTAATACCAGAGGCAGAACAATCCCTTGAGGGAGTTGTTTCTGCCTCTTTTTTCATCGCCAGAAGGAGCAAGAATAGCCAGATTAAAGTCCGGAGCGGCAAGCAAGTAAGGTTGTCATTCCGCAGGCAGAATAATTCAGCTAACGGGGAAGGAGAAGCTATGTCTCATCACTTGACGGATTCCAATCACGATAACGAGAGGAATCAACAAATTCGGTTCATTAAAAAAGGAACAGGGTGGATAGCGCTGGCTGCGGCGATTATTGCAGCTTTCATACTGCTCCTGCTTCATCCTGAAGCGTACAGCATGTTCCAAGATCTAATCATGATGAAGAACGTGCCTCAGCTATCCATGAATGCAAGCTACGGCATGATTTTGACGGTTGGCATTCTCACATCTTTTCATTGTGCGGGAATGTGTGGGGGGATCGCAATCGCCCAGTCCATACGCACCGGAAACGGGGACGGCAAGCTGGAACGCTTTCGGCGTTACACACCTTCAATCCGCTATAACGGAGGCCGAGTGGTTTCCTATACGATTTTTGGGGGACTCGCTGGAGGGCTTGGTCAGGTGTTCCAATTTTCCGGTGTTTGGCGGGGGGTTATTCCTTTGATCGGCGGACTGTTCATGATCATCATGGGGATCAACCTGCTTGGTTTGTTCAAGGCGCTGCGCAGAATCAATCTGAGCATGCCTTCTTTTGCGTTTAACCTCATTAGAAACGGCGCTTCCCGTCTCGGACCATTTGCGGTAGGCCTGCTGAGCGCGTTGATGCCCTGCGGACCTTTGCAAATCATGCAGCTGTATGCCCTCGGAACGGGCAGCGTCGTTCACGGGGCTCTTTCCATGCTGGTTTTTTCCCTCGGCACGGTGCCGATGCTCTTCCTGTTCGGGGCCGTGCATCCGATGCTGAGCAAGAAGTTCGCCGGGCGAGTATTGAAGGCAAGCGCACTGATCGTCATTGCTCTGGGTCTGGTTATGCTGAATAGAGGGTTTGCCCTATCGGGAGTCTCCCTTCCTTACGGATATGACCGTTTGACCGGCAGTGCGGTGATTGCCCGGTTGGACAAGGATGGCAAGACGCAGGTTGCCCAAGCACAGGCAGGGAAGAACAGCTATCCGCAGATCGTCGTGCAGAAGGGTATTCCAGTCAGCTGGAATCTGCATGTCGATGAAGAGGATTTGAATAACTGCAACAATGCCCTAAGCCTTCCCGGCTTTAAGATTGAGCAGAAGCTTCATGCCGGGGACAATACAATCCGGTTTACACCTAATGAGAAGGGAGAGTTCGTGTACACTTGCTGGATGGGTATGATCAAGAGCAGCATTATTGTTGTGGAGGACATCAGCCGTTACGACAGGAATCGCTCGTCGGCCAATGGGCGGGAGGCAGAACCGGAAGCTTCTCCCGGAAGCTTCCAGATTGCGTCTGGCGGAAGCGGGGCCCTGCATATACCTCCGAGTATTCCGGCTGAAGAAGCGGAGCGCCCGGGAAACAACGGAAAGGCCGCTGCGGCGGCAGGGGCTGACGGCTTGAAGCATGAAGACAGCGCCGCCGTTCCCGGTACAGACGCGCATAAGACGTATCTGGCGAAGCCCTCCGCCGAGTCTGAGAGGAAGTCGACGCCCGGGCCGTCGCCTACGCATGGGCAAACTCAACAAAAAGCCCAGGCATCGAAGAGCGCCGGACATTCCTCTTCCGAGAAGAACGCGAAGTCTGCGGCAGACGCTGCAGCAGTAGCGGTACCATCGGTTGGCAATCGAAAATTGGACGTTAAGGCATCGGCTCCGTCCCCGGCTTCTTCGATGCCAGCTGCAGCGCCTGCCGCTTCGACGGCCCCGTCCTCTGCTCCGAAGGCCGGGTCCACAAGCGGGACGGGGACGGCCGTAAATAGCGGCGAGCAGGAGATCCAAACCGTTGTCACCATTGTAACTAGCAACAGCTATTCTCCTATTAAAGTTAAGAAAGGAACCCCGGTCAAATGGATCATCCGTGTAACAAAAAATCAGTTGAACGATTGCAACAATGAGATCATCGTCCCTGCCTTTCATTTGAGCAAAAAGCTCGTTCCCGGAGACAATATTGTTGAATTCACTCCAGGAGAAACGGGGAAGTTCCCATTTACCTGCTGGATGGAAATGATTGAAAGCAGCATTACAGTAACAGATGGACAGTAAGAGAAGAGCGGGCAGCGGCTTCGCAGTGCATTTGCCCGATTCTTCAGGTGAAGGAACAATAGCAATGCATACCAAGGAAGGAGGGGTCAGGATGGCGGAAGCTACCCTGCGTGTATACGGAATGACCTGTACGCTATGCTCTATGACAATAGAAGCGGCGCTTAGTAAGTTGAAAGGGGTCCGCAGCGTATCGGTCAGTTATGCGACAGAGAAAGTGCTTTTTGAGTATGAAGAAGAGACCGTCGAACTTTCGGAGGCAATCCGTGTCATCGAATCCCTGGGTTTTTCAGCAGGCATTAAAGGAAAAGAACAAGAAAGTGGCCGTGGCAGCGGCAGACAGAGGGAAATGAACAAGCTGAGGATTCGTCTCATTATTTCCGTCCTGTTCAGTCTTCCGCTTTTTTTCGCCATGCTGCTTGGAGGCTTGGGACTATGCCATGATGTGATTTATGGGCAGCAGGAAACGGTGTTCTCGCAAATTCTCGATGCTATTAGACAAAAAACGATATGGCTGCATGACTGGAAATTCCAGCTGGCTCTTGCCGCTCCCGTACAATTCATCATCGGCTGGCCTTATTATAAAAACGCCTTCTATTCCCTTAAAGCGAGAAAAGCTACCATGGATATTCTGGTCGTGCTCGGAACAAGCGCCGCGTTTGGCTATAGCCTTTATACGGTTCTATATAATGAGCCTCTGATTATCCTTGGGATGAAAAATATTTACTTTGAAGCTTCTAGCGTCATCATTACCCTGATTCTTCTTGGGAAATATCTGGAAGCGGTGGCCAAGGGAAGAACCTCCAGCGCCATTCGCGCCTTGATGGAACTGGAGGCCAAGTCGGCCCGGGTCGTCCGGGATGGCGAGGAGCAGGATCTGCTGATTGCCGAAGTGCAGGTGGGGGATATTGTCATCGTTCGCCCGGGCGAGAAAATACCGGTGGACGGCATAGTGACAGAAGGAAGCTCGTATGTGGACGAATCCATGCTGACAGGGGAGAGCACTCCCGTACAAAAAGGCGAGCAGGATACCGTTATCGGTTCTTCCTTCAATCAGCATGGAACTTTCAAATTCCGGGCAACCAAGGTGGGAGGCGAAACCTTCCTCGCCCGAATCGTACAAATGACGGAGGCTGCCCAGAACAGTAAAGCGCCCATTCAGAAAATAGCGGACAAGGTGGCGACCTATTTCGTTCCTTTTGTTCTGTTGGCGTCATTCCTTACGTTTGCGTACTGGTTCTGGGTTGTTTATGGAGGCGTGTTGTTCTTGCTGGACCAGGCTTTGATCAACGCGGTAGCCGTGCTGGTTGTCTCCTGCCCCTGCGCCCTTGGGCTCGCGACACCTACTGCCATTATGGCCGGTATGGGCAGAGGCGCTCAAAACGGAATTCTAGTCAAAAACGGTGAGCAGCTAGAGCGGGCAGGGAAGATTACGACGGTGGTATTTGATAAAACAGGAACGCTGACGTCCGGCAAACCACATTTGACCGATCTTATTGCAGCCGGAGGCGCAGACCGGTCATTAAGTCAAGATCGTATTCTGTTCTTGGCCGCTGCGGCGGAGAAACGATCGGAGCATCCATTGGGTCAGGCCATCTATGAAGCCGGAGCGGCAAGGTTCCAGGAGGGCATACCCGAACCTGCAACCTTTATCGCTGTTCCGGGAAAAGGGGTTTGCGCTTTCGTCGACGGTGCAGAGGTGCTGGTGGGTTCGCCGCTTTTCCTTGCCGGGTATGGTGTGGATCTGGAGCGGTTCGATGGCCAGGCATCAGAGCTGCTTCGTCAAAACGGAAAGACTACCGTGTTTGTAGCCATCGACCGGGTGCTCGAAGCTGTGGCCGGATTAGCAGATGAGCTTAGGGAAGGGGCGCTTGAGGCTGTTGCCGAACTAAAGCAAATGGGACTGGAACTGCATATGCTTACAGGCGATAATCGCCGGACGGCGGAAACGATAGCCGCGCAATTGGGAATTCAGCATGTGGTGGCGGAGGTCCTTCCGGAGAGCAAGGCGCAGGAGATTGAGCGGCTGAAGCAAAAAGGCAAGGTTGTGGCTATGATTGGAGACGGGATCAATGACGCCCCTGCCATGGCAACGGCTGATATCGGCATTGCCATTGGATCGGGCACAGACGTGGCAATCGAGACAGGGGACATTGTGTTGTTAAAAGACAACCTTCTAGCTATACCATCTGCAATCCGACTTTCAGCCAAGACCATGACCATTATCAAGGAGAATCTGTTCTGGGCGTTCATCTATAATCTGCTGGCGATTCCTTTGGCAGCCGCAGGCTACCTGAATCCGGTGGTGGCTGCTGGCGCTATGGCCTTAAGCTCCCTGTCCGTCCTGTTTAACTCTTTGCGTCTGCGACGCTACAAGCTGAGACACCCAAAAGTACTCCAAAGCAAACGCCG
Source organism: Paenibacillus sophorae (assembly GCF_018966525.1). Taxonomy (NCBI): domain Bacteria; kingdom Bacillati; phylum Bacillota; class Bacilli; order Caryophanales; family Paenibacillaceae; genus Paenibacillus; species Paenibacillus sophorae. The sequence goes on along the minus strand of NZ_CP076607.1, from coordinate 3,915,341 downwards.
TTTGCAAGAAATTCGGTCATAATCAGAAAGAACAGTATCAGACTCATACGGCTCGTTCTTCGGCCTAAAACTAATGCGGCTCATCAACGGCGCTTGCCGCCTTTGGCGAGCCGTTTGCCATGTCTTGTCTAATCGGCGCTCCCTGTGGTATAGTTCTAGACGCATAAAGAATAATTGAAGAAGAAAATCTGCGGTTTTTTCGCAGGAGAGGTTCGCAAACTCCCTCTATAAAAAACTAAGATCCGATATACCCGGGATGGGTATGTCCATTTTTCACGTTCTTAGTCTACATGGATCAGGTTTGATGAAATCTCGTTCTTCTTTCCGAATACCGGCGGAGGATGCCGAAGGAAAAGAGAGGGATTTTTTGTTATGTCCGAAGGAAGATTGAAAGAAGAAATGCCGGACGTTACGCTGCTGGGCAACCAGGGGACGCAGTACAAGTTCGGCTATGCTCCCGAAGTGCTGGAGTCGTTCGACAACAAGCATCCCGGCAGGGATTATTTTGTGAAGTTCAACTGTCCGGAGTTTACGAGCCTGTGCCCCGTCACCGGCCAGCCCGATTTTGCCACCCTGTATATTTCGTATATTCCCGAACAAAAAATGGTGGAGTCCAAGTCGCTCAAGCTGTATCTGTTTAGCTTCCGCAATCATGGCGATTTTCACGAAGACTGCGTCAACATCATCATGAACGATCTGATTAAGCTGATGGACCCCCGCTACATCGAGGTATGGGGCAAGTTCACCCCGCGCGGCGGCATTTCCATCGATCCTTACTGCAACTACGGCCGTCCGGGAACCAAATATGAGGCAATGGCTGAGCATCGGCTGCTGAATCATGATTTGTACCCGGAGACAATCGACAACCGATAAGGAGAGATTCGAACATGAATAAAAAAGCGCTGGTCGTCTTCAGCGGCGGGCAGGACAGCACTACGTGCCTGGTGTGGGCTTTGCAGCAGTTTGAAGAAGTACAGGTCGTGACCTTTAACTATAATCAGCGGCATGCGGCCGAAATTGAAGTCGCCAAGGAAATCGCCGCCCATTTCAATGTGAAGCAGCATATTCTGGATCTGGGATTGCTGAACCAGCTTGCGCCGAACGCTCTGACCCGAGGGGATATCGAGATTAAGGCGGGAGAGGACGGGGAGCTTCCGAGCACATTTGTCGACGGTCGGAATTTATTGTTCCTGTCTTTCGCGGCAATTCTGGCCAAGCAGTTCTCGTACAACCATATTGTTACCGGCGTATGCCAGACGGATTTCAGCGGCTACCCGGACTGCCGGGATGTCTTCGTGAAGTCGCTCAATGTTACGCTTAATCTGTCGATGGATTACGAATTCGTTATTCATACCCCGCTTATGTGGCTGGACAAAAAAGAAACATGGCAGATGGCCGACGAGCTCGGCCAGTTCGACTATATCCGCGAGCACACGCTGACCTGCTACAACGGTATCAAGGGAAGCGGCTGCGGCGAGTGTCCGGCCTGCCAGCTTCGAAATCGCGGTCTGAAGCAATATGAAGCGGCTAGAAAGACGGTGGGCCGCTAATGCTGCATGAGGTTTCAGTATGCAAAATCTTCTCGTTCGACGCGGCGCACCAACTGGTCGGGCATAAAGGGAAATGCGCCAACGTTCATGGGCACACCTATAAGCTGGAGGTTGTGCTGAAAGGCAAGCCGATCGCAGAAGAGGGGCGTTCCGATGAAGGCTTCGTCGTCGATTTCGGCGATATTAAAGAGCTGGTGAAGGAACGGGTTGTCGACAGGCTGGACCATGCTTTTCTCGCCAAAGGCGACGAGCCCGTTCTGGAGGCCCTTAAGTCGAGCGGCTCGAAGACGGCGGTGCTGTCTTTCCGTACGACGGCCGAGAATCTGGCCAGCTACATCGCCTATACGCTGAAGACGAGCGGCCTGCCGGTGTATTCCGTCAAGCTGTGGGAGACGCCGACCGCTTGGGCTGAGGTCCTGGCCGGAGACATCCCCGAAGAAGGTCCGTCGTACCGGCTGTATGGAGGCTGCGATCTATGAGCGCCAAAATTCCGGTAATCGAAATGTTCGGGCCGACGATCCAGGGAGAAGGGGCGGTCATCGGCGTTAAGACGATGTTCGTCCGCACCTACGGCTGCGACTACCGCTGCACCTGGTGCGATTCCGCCTTTACCTGGGACGGCAGTGGTAAAGACAAACGGGTCATGATGGACGCCGAAGAGATTATGTCAGGTCTAACGGAGCTTGGAGGCGACCGCTTCGACTGTGTGACGATCTCCGGCGGCAATCCGGCGCTGATCGGAGAGGGGCTGTCCGAGCTGATCGACCTTCTCCATGAACGCGGCATCAAGGCCGCGATTGAAACCCAGGGCAGCCGCTGGCAGGACTGGTTCATGGAGGTGGATGCTCTTACCATCAGTCCGAAGCCGCCAAGCTCGGGGATGTCTACCGATTGGGATGTGCTGGACAGTATCATGGAGCGGGTTCGCACAAGCGGGAAGGGCAATCACAGCTTGAAGGTCGTCGTCTTTGATGACGAAGACTACAAGTATGCGGCCCAGATTCATCACCGTTATCCCGATGTTCCGTTTTTTCTCCAGCCAGGGAACGATAATGTCACGGAAGAAGGCGACATATCAGCGCGTCTGCTGAACAAGCTGGAGTGGCTGTTTGAGAAAGTAATTGCCGATCCCGAGATGAACGCCGCGCGTGTTCTTCCTCAGCTGCATGCGCTGATCTGGCATAACAAGCGGGGGAAATAAATTAGCCGCAAAAAGCTGTTTATACTGCCGTCATCATTTGTCTGTGAAATTTGTTTCTTTTTCTGAAAATGCATTTTATTTATTACAGCTTGTTGACAGTGTAAGATGAACGATTGACAGTTCAGCAGGCAATCATTTAGGATGTAAATTAAATAATTCCGATAAACAAAGTGAGGATTTATCGAGCTGACTGGAATGCCAGAGGCCGGACTCAACACCTGTAAACAGGTCGTGGAGCCGGCCTTCTTGCTTTCTTCAAGAGTCGGCTTTACCGGATGAAGGAGGGAAAGCAGCTGGGGGTTGGATTTTATAGAGAAAGGGGAGTTTATATGAATATTCTAGTCAGGCGCTGACGGAATTGGCTGTAAACAATTACAGCAATAATTCATCTAACAACGTAATGTTGTTATTTTGCCGGCTTGAATTTCAATTATAACCATCAGAATGGACTGATCATCACATGATTAAGGCATTGAAGTCGATTCATAACGCGCTGACAAGCTATTATCTGTTTTTTTTGCTTATCGTCATTTGGGAGCTTGCTCCCAGACTTGGTTGGGTCAGTGCTGTTTTCGTTCCTCCTTTTTCCAGAATTATTAAGGTAGGAGCGGATCTGGGAATCGGAAATATTCTGCTGTATATTGCAATAAGTCTCAAAAGGGTGTTTGTAGGCTTTTTTATATCCACAATTCTGGCCCTGCCTCTCGGATTTATACTGGCTGGCGCGCTTCCATGGCTGGCCCGGTTCATTAGGCCGTTCACCCTGTTTCTTTCCCAGATTCCGCCTTATATTCTCTTTCCCGTATTTGTCATAATTATCGGCATAGGAGAAGGAGGAATCTATACGGTTATCTTCTGGTCATCCTTTTGGCCGATTCTGTTCACTTCCATTGCCGGGATAAGCCAGGTTGATCCGCTTCTTGTCCGCGCAGCAAAAGCCATGAATGCCAGCCGCATTCAGATTTTCTTTAAGGTTGTACTTCCGGCAGCTTTTCCGGCGATCATGACCGGCATGCGTACAGGTCTCACGATGAGCTTCTTCATGCTGATTGGCGCGGAGAGCATGGGGGCGGATAAAGGGCTGGGCTGGCTCATCCATAATGCGCAGAGCATGGGATTCATCGAACGGATTTATCTCGGGGCTTTGATCGTGGCCGCAGTCGGAGCGCTGCTGAATTTCATTCTGGATTTTCTGGAAGAGAATATCGTTGACTGGAAAGAGGTAGCGGAGGAACAAACCGTTTAGCATCTAAAGACTTAATAGACAGTGAGGTAGCTTAAACACATGAGCTCGTTCTGGTCAAGATTAAGAAGAGTTGGTTATGGAAGCATTCCGATTATTTTGTTCTTTATTTTCTGGGAAATCGGAGCTGGACTGGTACCGAAAGGTGTAATTTCCCCGCCTTCAGAGGTTATTAAGAGTCTTTGGACTGCGGCAACTTCGGATGTGCTGTTCAAACAGACCGCAGTTAGCCTAGGGAGAGTAGGCATGGGCTTCGCACTTTCCATTCTCGTTGCCCTTCCGTTAGGCTTTCTGCTCGGAACATTCTTCCAATCTGCCGAGAAGCTGCTGCTGCCTTTTTTTCGGATGTGCGAGAAATTGAACCCATTTGCCATCATTCCCATATTTATGATCTTTTTCGGAATTGGCACTGCCGAGAAAGTAGCGATTGTATTCTGGGCTACCCTGTGGCCGCTGCTGTTCAATACGATGGCCGGCGCCAGAGCCGTTGACTATTCGCTCATTCGCGCAGCAAGATCGATGGGTGCGACGAGACGGGAGCTTTTTCTCAAGGTAATCCTGCCGTATGCGCTGCCCAACATATTTACCGGCGTTGAAATTGCGGCCCAATTATCTTTCTTCATGATTATCGCCTCAGAAGTCATTGGGGCCAGCACAGGACTGGGCTGGTATTATATCAGCGCCACTACAAAGTATCAGCTGCCGCTAATGTACGGCATCATTCTCTATATTACGGTGTTGTCCATCCTTATCAATCTTTTATTTGGCAGGTTGAAGAAGCACTTTCTGGTATGGAAAGAAGCTGTTCAAATTCATTAGGCGATTCAAATTAAATTACAAAATCTAGGGGGTTATTAGGAAATGGCAAACAAGAAGAAGACAAATTTCATTATTATCGGTTCTTTGGCGGTGGTTATTGCCGGCGGGATCGGAATTGGAAGCTATTACGGAAGAACATCGGACACGATCCAAGGTGCGGCTGGCTTGAATAATCTCAAGGATGCGAATAATAATGCGGCAAATTCCGGCAAAAAGGTAATCACGCTCAAAACCGATACCAAATTGAATTGCTCCTCAACGCCTTGGGTCATCGCCGAGAAAAAAGGATTCTTCGCGGAGGAAGGCCTCGAAGTCAAATATACGGGTGAGTTGAAAACGGAACAGAAGCTTCCGGCCATTCTGAACGGAACCAATGATATCGGAGCGACATTGCCTAATGCATTGGCTACATATATTGCAGGAGGAGCCAAGGTCAAGGCCGTTACTTTGGGCGAGGTGGATCCGCCGGATAGTGTAGATCCTAAATTCCGTCATATGCGGTATGTGACCAGTGAGAAATTTGCCGGTAAAACATTAAAAGAGTATGTTGAATCGAAGAAGGGAGCCAAAATTACAGTCAGCGGCACCGCACCGAACTGCAGCACCTTTATTTTTAATGAGATTTTTAGAAATGCAGGATTAGACCCTAATCAAATTCAATATGTTGCTTTTGAGTCGGATACGGCTGCCATTCAAGCCGTTCAGCAGGGCAACCTGGATATCGCGGGCATTCATCCTCCGTTCTACAAGCTGGCCAATGATTCCAAGCTTACCGTGCTGGCCGATTCCCATGATACAGGGCTGGGTGCGGCATCAGGCGCTTCCGTTTATTACTTTACCGACAAATTTATCCAGGAGAATCCGGAAGCGGTGCAACGCTTCGTAAATGCCATTAAGAAAGCTCAGGACTGGATTAATCACAATACGGACGAGTCCATCAAGCTTACCGCCGAATATATCGGACAACCGGTAAATGCCACCCACTATTACTTTACGGACAAGGGATTACCAACGGATCTCTTCCAGCCATGGATTGATGATCTGGTTCAGTCCGGCACGCTGAAGAAAGACGAAGTCAAGATTGATGATATCGTCACTACGCAGTTCAGCAGCTAAAAATATCCTAAGATAAAAACGGCTTCGCCCTCCTGCAAAGGAAGGTGAAGCCGTTTTTTGTCATGAGAATGTAAGAACTATCCAATATAATGGGTCGTGAATAAAATACGCAGAGAAACGGAGAGGGTAAGATGTCCATTTTGCAGGCAAGCGGCCTGATCAAGCAATACGGCAAGGGTTCCAATGTAGTAAGGGCTCTTCGGGGAGTGGATCTGGAAATAAGGAACGGAGAGTTTGCGGCGGTGGTTGGTACGTCAGGAAGCGGGAAATCCACGCTGCTGCATCTGCTTGGCGGGCTGGACCGGCCAACTGAAGGGAAGGTCTTAATCGGCGGCAAGGATATTTATGCAATGAACGATGACGCACTGACGATTTTTCGCAGACGAAATATCGGGTTCATCTTTCAGCAGTATAACTTGGTGCCCGTGCTGAATGTGTACGACAACATCGTTCTGCCGATCGAACTGGACGGCAACCGTCCCGATGGTGAGTTTGTCTCGAATGTCGCCGAAACGTTGGGTTTAACGGCGCTGCTTCATCGGCTGCCGGGCCAGCTTTCCGGAGGCCAGCAGCAGCGGGTCGCCATCGCCAGAGCGCTGGCGGCCAAGCCCTCTTTTGTTCTGGCGGACGAGCCGACCGGCAATCTGGACAGTGCCACGAGCCAGGAAGTGATCGGGCTGCTGAAGGTGACCAGCCGGCAGTTTAATCAGACGATGGTTATGATAACGCATAACGAGGAAATTGCCCTGATGGCCGACCGGGTGATTCGAATCGAGGACGGGCAGATTATGGAAGGACGGGTCTACCATGTTTCCCAACAACACTAAGACCGCCGTGAACAAGCTGGCAGCCGGGAGCATGAAGATGAGCCGTACGAGAAACCGGTTCGTTATTCTGGCCATTATTTTGACGACCTGGCTGATTACCTCTTTTTTCAGCATCGGCATGAGCGTTTCCAAATCATGGGATATGCAGAAGACCAAGATCGACGGCACGATTGCCCAGGCCGTACTGCCCGCTCCAACGGAAGATCAGCTGGAGAAGATGAAGGGGCTCGGCTATGTCAAGGCGGTCGGACTTCAGGCCGTGCTTGGCGCCGCTGAAGGCATTTCGGACGATCCAGATGAGGCTGCCCATTTGGTCTGGTATGATGAGACCGAATGGAACACTATGCGGGGGCCTGCCATTGACGGATGGAAGGGAACTTATCCGGCCGCCGGAAACGAAATCGCCGCTCCGCTGGATGTGCTCTCGAAAATGGGGATCGATAAGCCTGAAATCGGGATGAGCCTTCCTCTCAGCTATACAACGATGACGGGTGGTAAAGCGGTGCAGCATAAAGAGACGTTCAAGCTTACCGGCTGGTTCAAAGACTACTCGCAGCTCAGTTCCGGAGACTTGGGCAGTCTGCTTGTATCGGAGCCGTTCATGAAACAGAGCGGAACCATGATGCAAGAGACCCGTGTGGCATCTATTTTATTCACGGACAAAAAGAATATTGGAAAATTAATGAATAACATGCGGCAGGATCTCAAACTCCCGAAAGACCAGGTGCTAAGCGCCGCATCCGGAATGGAGTACATGGACAACGGCAGGATATCCACGCTAATTGGCTATGGCGGTCTGGTTCTGTTCGTTATGCTGAGCGGCTATCTGCTGATTTACAATGTGCTGTACCTGTCGGTGGCGGGCGATACCCGGTTTTATGGTTTACTAAAGACAATCGGCGTCACGCGCCGGCAGATCCGGACCATGATTCGGAGGCAGGCGTTGCGGCTCGCGCTGATCGGCATTCCAATCGGCTTAGTCGCCGGAGCGGCAACTTCGTTCGGTATTGTGCCGCTGGCTCTGAACACGATTGACTTACAGGTTGGCGGAAGCATCTCGTTTAATCCGCTTATTTTTGCCGGAGCGGCGCTGTTCGCCTTGATCACGACCATGGTCAGCTGCATCAAGCCGGCTAGGGTTGCCGGCAAAATCTCGCCCGTGGAAGCGACCAAATACACCGGAATCACTCCTTCTTCCAAAGCGAGAATGAGCAGCGGCGGCTCGAAGCTGCACCGGATGGCACTGCGCAACATCTTCAGAGTCAAAAAACGCGCACTCGTTGTATTTTTATCCCTTTTTCTCGGATTGACCACCTTTCTGGTCATTAACACGCTTGTGCTAAGTATGAACCCGGAACATTTTGTGGACGAAAATATGCGAAATGATTTTGAATTAACCCATGAGTCTGGATGGGATAAGCAGGCCGTTACACCCGAGCTATTGGCGAAGATCAAGTCGATCCCCGGTGTAAAAGATATTAGAACTGCCTATCTCGCAAATACTGCACTGGACTATGACCCGAAGGTTTTCGGAAAATACGTGGATCAACTTACAGCTCAATACATGGGAAGCCGTCCAAGTGACACCGATTTGGAAAAAAATCCCGATATGTTCAGGGGGAATGTGATAGGGCTTGACCCGGCTGATTTTCGTGAAGCGAATAAGAAGCTGCCGTCTCCTGTAAACGTGGAGCGCTTTGAGCGCGGTCAGGTGGCCCTGCTGGATGGGGAAATTCCCGCTTTCAAGACCGGAGACCGCTTTACAATGAAGATTAACGGCGCCGCAAAAGCAACTGAACTGGAAATAGGCGGTATGGCTACTTTCGATGGCCTAGTTACTTTTCATGGTATGGCGCCTAACGTGTATATTAGCCAAACTGCCATGAAGCAAATTATAGCCGATCCGATCATTTATAAAGTGTCCTTTGATGCGGATCGGAAGGACTGGCCGGAAGTCGCGAAACAGGTCAAAGCGGCGATTGCCGGAAACGGCGATCTAAAACTGGAATCCAAAATCGACATGATGGACATGATCCAATCGGCCAAGCTGGCCTTCTATATCCTCGGCGGGGGACTTGCGCTGATTCTCGCCCTGATCGGGCTGCTGAATTTCGTCAATATTATGGTTACGGGCGTTATGGTGAGGAAGCCGGAGCTTGCGGTGCTGGAAAGCGTCGGAATGACCTCGCGGCAGATTAAAAAGCTGCTGCTGCTGGAGGGCGCCTGGTATGCGTTCATTTCCTTACTGCTTGTCGCAGCGCTTGGGAATGCGCTGGCTTATGGCGCGTACCGCCTGTTCAGCCAGGAGGCAACGTATGCGGTTTATACGTTCCCGGCCGTTCCGCTTGCGGCGGTGATTGTACTGGTGACCGCGGTTTGTCTGGCGGCTCCCGTTGCCGCTTTCAGGAGGGTTCGCCGCGCACCGCTTGCCGAGCGTCTGCGCGAAGCCGCCTGATTCCCAGAGGGCAATGCGCGGCATGTCGCAGCGAGGCTCCTGCGAACCTTGTAAACTAAAGGCGGGGGAGTGAACAAGATGACTACCATTCTGATCGTGGAAGACGACCGGCTGCTGCTTGAGGGATTGGCCTATACGCTGGAAAAAGAACAATATGAGGTGCTGGCGGCCGGCTCTTACAGGGAAGGGGCAGCTTACCTTCAATCTCATAGAATTCGTATCGCCATTCTCGATATCCGTCTGCCCGACGGCAGCGGTACTGAATTATGCAGGGAGATCCGCCGAAGCTCCGGTACGCCTGTTATTTTCCTGACAGCCAACGATACGGAGCCGGAAATCGTCGCCGGCTTCGACCTTGGGGCGGACGACTATATTTCCAAGCCTTTCAGCATGGAGGTGCTTTTGCGCCGCGTAAAGGCTGTCCTAAGAAGAACCGAAGACGATGAAGCCGGAATGGAACGTCATTTTATTTATAAAGATTTGAAGATCGATTATGGCAAAATGACGGTCTGGAAAAACGATGAGGAACTAAGACTGACGACGACCGAATACCGTCTGCTTGAAGCGCTCGCGCAGAACAGCGGGCAGGTCATGACCCGCGAAATGCTTCTGGACCGGCTGTGGGACCAGTCGGGGAATTTTGTCGATGAGAACACGCTCAGTGTCAATATCAAAAGGCTGCGGGACAAGCTGGAGGACGATCCCAAAAACTGCCGGTACATCAAGACGGTATTCGGCATTGGCTATACGTGGGGTGACGGATGAAGAAGAACCCATTTCGAAGGTTTTTTATAGGCTGGTCGGCTGTATTTGTATTGATGTCCGGCCTGTTCGTCACGCTGCTGCTACGCTTCCGTCCGGAGCCTCCGGTCATAATCGGCGGTTTCGTATATATGGCATGCGCCGGCGCGATATGCACGGGATTCATGTTCTCTGTGCGCCGGGAAATGGAAACCGTTCTTGAACAGCTCTCGGAAATGATCCAGAGTCTTATTTACAGCCGGGATAAAGAGATATTTTCCATGACCGAAGATACGCTGCTATCCAAGCTGCAAAGCCAGGTGATTCAGCTGACCGGAATCTTGTCCGTCCAAAAAGAACGGTATTTGAAAGAAAACAGGGAGATCAAATCGTTGATCTCGGACCTTTCACATCAGCTCAAGACGCCTCTCGCCAACCTGGCGATGTACAGCAGTCTGCTTGATGATGCCGGATTGCCCCCGGATAAACGTCTGGAGTTCAGCCGGCGATTAAAGAGCCAAATCGACAAGCTGGCGTGGCTGATGGACAGCCTGATCAAATTGTCGAGACTGGAATCCGGGATTATATCTATCAAGACGGAAGCGAAAGATCTGGGCAATACGGTGCTTGCTGCGATCAAGCAGGCGTTCCCGGCGGCGGAGATGAAGAACGTGACCATCGAGTGGAAAGGCGGACAAGGAATTGCTCTCTGCCATGATGCTAAATGGACGGCAGAAGCCATCTATAACGTGATCGATAATGCGATAAAATACACGAAGCCAGGCGGGAACATCATCATTACACTCACAGCCTATGATCTGTTTGCCAGAATCGATATCGCGGATAACGGACAGGGCATTCCGCCCGAAGAGCTGAACGCCATATTCAGACGTTTCTACCGCGGGTCGAATGTGCGGGATGCGGAAGGCGTCGGTCTCGGACTGTATCTGACCCGCAAAATAATCTCCGAGCAGGGCGGATACATCAAGACGGCATCCGAGCTGGGCAGTGGCAGCATATTCTCGCTGTTCCTCCCGCTGGGCGGGCATAAGGCCAATCAGGGCCGCATTACATAGTAAAAATGAACCGGCCGCGCCGTCCTCTGCCAGAGGGCGGTTTATCTTTTTTATTAGAAGGGTATTGCAATATCTATAATACCGAGTATAATACTTGGTATAAAGAAAGCGAGGAGAGATAGAAATGTCTGTCGATGATTATCTGGACCTATATAATTATGCAAAGCAATTAGGCGATGCCCAGTGGCAGGCCGATCTGCTTACTACCTTGAAGAATTTGAAGAACATGACGGAAGCGGAAATCCGCGAACAGAAGGTTAGAGAGATGTGGATTCGTTTTGACGATATTAACGCGGTATTGCTGGAACTGTTCGACAAGCTGCGGGCCGGTGGGGACGATAATCAGGCAAGAGCCTGGAGAGAGCGGGTCTGGGAGCTTAAGCTGGAGAGAATCACTTTGGCAAAAGAACTTCAGGATAAATACATCCATATGCATCACTAAACAATAAATAAAGCCTGAAAAAGGGCATAAAAAAAGGCATGCAGTTGTCTGCTCTGCCAAGACCGGATTCAATTTTGAATAATTACTTGGACATTGGCATGCATTCACGCATCATCGTCATGCACATTGTCATCATTTCATCGCAGTCTTGCATTTTTTTCATCATCATTTCCATGTTCATGGACTCCATATTCATCTCGGACATTTTTTCCATGCACATTTTCATGCTTTTCATCTTGGCCATCATGTCTTCCATACACATATTCATCATCATTTCCATACACATGCTTTCCATAATAATTCCGCCTCTCTATTAAAAGGTATTGTTGACTCTTTTAAATTACTATATTTTTCTTGCTTTTTCAATGGAATAGTAGGGGTACCCCCATAAATTTATTCTATAATATGTCATACTTATGTATATTCCTACCATATACATGTCATTAATCCGAATACTTCGACATCCTAATATGCGCGGATTAGCCGGCAGTTTACAGTCCTTTCGAATATGAAAGGGCTGTGTTTTTGCGTAGAAGGAAGGATAAGGAATGAAAAAGCGCCTTATTCATTTCCCCGAAAGGGAACTGATAAAGCGCTTAGAAGATCAGGCCGTTCACAAGGTGGACCCAAGCTCGACCCATTCCGAGGACCAACTGCCAATCTCTTTTAAAATAGGAGCCAGCGCCGTACCTTTCGCAGTCAGCGAATACTCAATCCGTACCGGAATGTCGGGGTATACCGTCCTTTGGATAATGCCCTCGTTCTCCATTTCTTTCAGCCGGTCGGAGAGCACCTTTCCGCTGAGATTGGACAGGCAGCTTTCGATTTCACCAAACCGGCGCGGACCGGGGATCAACACAAATACGATCAGTGCGACCCAACGCTTGCTGAGCAGATCGACCGCTTTTTCAAAGCGGGGACACATAACGAAATCTTTCAATTGCATCACCTCACATTCATTATAACATAAACTTACAATAAGTAATTATAAATATTTATTTATATATTATAACTTGACGAATATATATTACAATGATAAACTTACTTACAAATAGTTACTTAACGTTAATTAATCCGACTACTCTACTGTGAGCGGCAGATGGGGATGAAATACGAAATTAAGGAAGGTGCGTTCATGATCAAGCCCGAGGTAGTTTCCATATTGAAAAATAAAATTCAAACCATTGAACAGAGCGACTCCGCCAATATTCTGGTCGGGCCGATCACGCTGCCGGTAAATTTAAATGGGGAGACCGTTACGTTTAAGTGGTACAGTTGGCTCCGTGTTACGGATGAAGAACGGACCGAGATCATGGGGGAAGACATGACGGAGAAGCTGATCGGCCGCCTGGCCGGGATGAAGCTTGCCGACAGCCAGCAATCCAGCGTCCTGGTGTACGGGGATTTCGAACATGCCGAAACGGCGCTGATTCGGATGCACAGCATTTGCCACACGGGCGATATTTTTGGCAGCAAACGCTGTGACTGCGGCTACCAGCTTCACCAATCGATGAAGATGATCGTGGAGAACGGCTCCGGCGCTCTTTTTTATCTGGCCAATCATGAGGGAAGAGGCATTGGGCTGTTCAGCAAGGCTATGGCATACCTTCTGCAGGAAGAAGGCTACGATACCGTGGAAGCGAACTTGGAGCTGGGCTTTGAGGATGATTCCAGAAGCTATGAGGACGCCATCAGTGTGCTTCAGCGCCTTCGCAGCAAGCCGGTCACACTGATCACGAACAATCCGAAGAAGCTGATGGCGCTGAAGGCAGCAGGTATGAATGCCGTGAAGCGTGTGCCGCTGTGGGGCGATGTCTCCGTCTTCAATGAGAAGTATTTACGCACAAAGGTGACCCGTTCCGGCCATCTCGGAGTGCAGGACGGGGAAATACTGCCGGGAATTATGGCGAGGTAACAAGGAGAATGACATAAAGGGTGGTGCTTTTTAACCCGTTCCTTTATAATGCTCTTGAATGAACTTAAATGTTTAGCGAGGTATAATATGGCAGCGATCGATGTACAGGATTTACGGAAAACCTTTAAAGTGCAAAAAAACCGCGGAGGCCTCAAAGGGGCCTTCGTTGATTTGTTTAAGCGGGAATACAGCGAAGTGGCTGCGGTCAAGGATATCTCGTTTCAAATTCCGGAGGGCGAAATCTGCGGATATATCGGCGAGAACGGAGCGGGAAAATCAACGACCATTAAGATGCTAACTGGTATTCTGGTCCCGACTTCCGGTCGGTTGACTGTCGGCGGCTATGTGCCGTATGAGGAGCGTGAGAAATTTGTCCGGAACATCGGCGTCGTGTTCGGCCAGCGCAGCCAGCTTTGGTGGGATATCGGCGTGATTGAATCGTTCGAACTGCTCCGCAAGGTGTACCGTGTTGGAGAGACCGATTATAAGAAAAGATTGGACGAGCTTGTAGAGAGACTTGAGCTTCAGGAACTGCTGAACCGCCCTGTCCGCAAGCTCAGTCTTGGGCAGCGGATGCGCTGCGAGCTGGTAGCGGCCCTGCTGCATAATCCGTCCATCGTGTTTCTCGATGAGCCGACGATTGGGCTTGATATTGTCGTCAAGTCGGAAATTCGGTCTTTTCTCAAGGATATGAACCGTGAGCATGGTACGACCATTCTGCTTACAACCCATGACTTGCAGGACATTGAGGCGCTCTGTTCGCGGGTCATTATGCTCGATGACGGAAGCATTATTTATGACGGCGGCCTGGACGAACTGAAGGAGCGCTGGGGAACTGGCCGCGAAGTGGCCTTCCAGTTCGGAACCGCCACGAAGCTTGACCGTCTGGAACAGCTCACTTCAGGAATGTCCGTAAAATGGACAGCCGAGAACAACCTGGCTGCCACGGTGTGGATTCCGCTGGAACTGAACGTATCGGATGTGCTTGGGCGGGTGGTCGGACAAGCCGAAATCACGGATATCAAGATCATTGAGACCAACACGGATGATATCGTCCGCAGTATTTACCAGTCCGGATCGGCGAATAAGACGGAAGAGGCGATGCTGGCGCTATCAGGGGAAGGAGCCGGACATGTCTAATCGTACATCCGTTGCAGCGGCTTCACCGGGAGGCGGATACAGGGGAGACGAGGGGTCTGAGCGCGGGCAGCGCAGACTGCTGTTAGAAGCGTATTTCGATTTCATCCGCATCCGCTTTTTGACCATGCTGGCATACCGGCTGAATTATTACACCGGAATCTTAATCTATTCTCTTAATATCGGTGTCAATTATTTCACCTGGAAAGCCATTTACGGGCAGGGAGAGTCTTTGGGAGGCTTTACGGCTGCCCAGATGACGACCTATGTGGCCGTATCGTGGATGGCCAGAGCTTTCTACTTCAATAATCTCGACAGGGAAATCTCGACGGATATCCGTGATGGAAGCATTGCCATCCAGTTTATCAGGCCATATAACTATGTATTTGCCAAAATGATGCAGGGTCTCGGAGAAGGAATGTTCCGTTTCCTGCTGTTTATGATCCCCGGCATGGCTCTTGCCATGCTGCTGTTTCCGGTACAGCTTCCACATGATCCGGCGGCGTGGGCCGGCTTTTTGGTCATGCTGTTTTTCAGCTTCCTGATCAATTCGCAGATTAACATTATCACCGGGCTGCTGGCCTTTTTCGTGGAGAATAACGAGGGGCTGATGCGGATGAAGCGCGTCGTTGTCGATTTGTTCTCCGGCCTGATCATTCCGATCAGCCTGTTTCCGGGCTGGATGTCCTCCATCCTGAAGCTGCTGCCGTTCCAGGCGATTACCTATCTGCCGGGCTCTGTCTTTACCGGGCGGGTGCAGGGCGTAGGGATTTGGAACGTGTTTGGCATTCAAATCATATGGTTTGCGATTCTGCTGATTCCGCTGTTCTGGTTATACCGCGCCGCGCGGCAGCGTCTGTTCGTGCAGGGGGGCTGAGGAAGTGATATATCATTTGGGACTGCTGTCCGAATACTTGAAAAATTACATGAAGACCCGACTTACCTACCGCGCGGATTTTTGGGTAGAGGTACTCTCGGATCTTCTGTTCCAGGTCACAAATCTGATATTTATTTTCGTTATCTTTATGCATACGAACAGCCTTGCCGGCTGGAGCCAGAACGAGGTGGTCTTTGTTTACGGCTTCTTTATGGTGCCTTGGGGTGTGTTCGCCTGTTTCGTGAATATGTGGAATTTCAGCGAACGCTATATCGTTAAAGGGGAAATGGACCGTATCCTGACACGTCCCGCCCACAATCTGTTTCAGATTTTCTTGGAAAATGTGGACCCGCCCGCGCTGATCGGTTCACTGATCGGGCTGCTCATTATGGCGGTCAGCGGCTTGAATCTGGGGCTGCCGTTCGAGTGGTGGACGGTTCCGGCGTTAATCCTGCTGACGATCAGTGCTACGGCCATTTATATGGGAATTTATACAACTCTGACGGCGCTGTCTTTCTATTCGGACGCGCCCACCGGCATCATTCCGCTGATGTACAACATCCAGTCTTACGGCCGTTATCCGGTGACGATTTACAACCGGGCGATTCAGGTTCTGCTGACCTGGATTCTGCCGTTCGCCTTTGTCGGCGTCTATCCGGCGGGACTGTTCCTCCAGCGTGAAGAGATGACGCGGATGGCACTGCTGACGCCGGTCATGGGCGCGATCTTCGTGAGCATCGGCTTGTTTGTCTGGAACCGGGGAGTACGGAAATATAAGGGAGCGGGGTCTTGAAAAAATTGCAAATCCGATGCTCGTTAAACTTTAGTTCAGGACATTAACCATTATCTTTAATAATGTTAAGCATTTAACTTATCAAGAGCCGCTCTCCAATTAGGGAGCGGTTTTTCGCTTTCTGAAAATAAATTTTAATTTGTATAACTTTAATGATTATAATGATAAATTTTCTATTAATACATAGAATTGCTATGCATAGAATTACTATGTATAATACTATTATTCATAACTGTAAACGGTCTATGAGAAGGAAGCGGAGGGACATGGCAATGAATAAGGAGCTTATGAAAGGCAGCACGGCCACGATGTTGCTTATGCTGTTAAACGGCAGGCCGTTCTACGGCTATGAGCTAATTAAAGAGCTTGAACGACAATCGGAAGGAGCGTTCGCTCTGAAGGAAGGGACGCTGTATCCCATACTACACGCCATGGAAGCTGAGGATTGGGTTCAAGCCTATTGGGAGACAGTTGACGGGCGCAAGCGGAAATACTACCACATCACGGGCAAAGGATCGCAGATCCTGAAAGAAAAAAAACGAGAATGGATAATTTTCCGTAATGCTGTCGATTCCGTATTGGGGAGAGGAGGAGTCTGAATGGGCAATACCGATAAATTTAATGTCTACCTGGATAAAGTTTGCGAACAGGTCAGAGCACGGGAGCTTCATGGCGAGCTGCGTATGGAACTGGCAAACCATCTGGAAGAACTGGCCAGCGAACGGGAAGCTATGGGTTTTGGGAAAGAAGAGGCTGTCAAGTGGGCGTTAGAGCAGATGGGCGAACCGGAAACTGTCGGAAGAAGTCTGCACCACGTACATAAGCCTCGAATGAATTGGAAGCTGCTTGCCGTGGTTCTGCTGTTTGGGGCAATTGGGTTGTCTGGCATGCTCTCCCTTAGCGCCGCTAAAGGGAACACCGGAACCAACGAGCTCTATGAAAGGCTTGCATACAATCACATTCATTATCTTATTATGGGTATCGTTTTAATGCTGGGCTTGGCTTTTTTCGATTATCGTAAGCTTCGGCGTTATTCCTGGGCGTTGTATACCATAACTTTAACCGGTATGACGTCAGTATTTTTATCAGACATAAATATACATGGTGTCAAAGGATGGATATTTATCGCGGGCTTTGGAATCAATGTCATTGGCTTGAGTCCATACACTCTTCTCATCGCTTTGGCAGGAGTATGGACCCCGGACTGGAATTTGTATACCGGGGCTTATCGCTTGAAGAAACGGTTAGCACTTCCGATGATTGTAGTACCTTGTTTATTTTACGTTTTCGGGCGCGCATTGGCAGAGTTAGTCATATTTCTGGCGGTTTCGTTAATGGTTTATGTCTGGTTAAACGGTGGATGGCGTCGTTCAATTATTGTGGTTTCGGGAACGGTAACAGCTGTATTGATGTATGTGTGGCAAGTACCTGTTTATAGGATCGGAATGATGGCCGCAATTGATCCGGACAAGGTTTCCAGGAAAGCAAGCTACTTGATTCTTAACCTGCGGGAAACAATGGCTTCGGCGGGCTGGCTGGGGCACGGATTCGGATCGCTCAGGGACCAGCTTCCATATGTATATTCCGAGATGCTGTTTCCTTATTTGATTTACACTTTCGGTTACCTAGCGGGTTTGGTACTTGCAGGAATGATCGTTTGGTTTATTGCACAAGCGGTGCTGGCTTGGAGGTCTATCCACGATCACTATGGCAAAACGCTGTTTGCGGGAATCATGCTGCTGCTCATCCTTCCTTTTGTGTACGAATTGCTTATGTTGACCGGGTATGTTTTCATTCTTGATCTGCCGCTGCCCTTTTTAAGCTACGGCGGCAGCCACCTGCTGGCGGAGTTCGCCGCGCTCGGTTTACTGCTTAGTATTTACCGCAGGAAGGATACACTGCCTCGTGCAGCGAATGATTCCCGTGTCCGGTCAGCCCGTGCGCGCTAATCGCCTAGCGTGACTCACATCGCGGCCGGGGGTGTTAGTTCACAGCCCGCTAAAGGCCTTATCCTGTATAATCCCGGGACCCCGGTTGAAACTTTAGGCCGATTTTATTTTTTTGTCCGCAAACGGTAAGATACTAATACAAAGGGCTGCTCATTAAGTTGATTTCGGGAGGCAAGAGATGAAGAGGGAAGTACAACATGTGCCTTACGGCTACGATCCGCAGGCTACGATCCGCAGAGGAACACTGGTTTATTATGATTCCTTTGAACATACGACCGATGAAGAACTGAGAGCGGCGGCGCAGGCGGCGCTGGACA
The DNA here is from genome assembly GCF_018966525.1 of Paenibacillus sophorae. NCBI lineage: Bacteria > Bacillati > Bacillota > Bacilli > Caryophanales > Paenibacillaceae > Paenibacillus > Paenibacillus sophorae. The sequence continues at coordinate 3,896,883 of NZ_CP076607.1, read as the reverse complement.
AAAACTTCAGCAAGCTTGTGCTCTATCCGCTGCATGAGGAAACGGTTCGCAGAATGTCCAAGGAGCCCGCTAGCTCATATTATAAAAGGGAAGACCGTCTCCATGAATGGAAAAGAGAGCAGGGTGCTTCCTACATTACGGTGGAGAACCTGGAGGGCAAGCGGAAAAAGTATACGCCGATCGACTCCGCCCTGCGTCATTTGACCGAGCGTTATCCGGCGCCGCATTTTCTGTACCTTACTCCGGAGATGGCCAATCAGTTCGCCTCATTCTCCTCTTTCGAAGAATGGATTAAGAAGCTGCGCCTGCTGCTGCCGGAGGCTCCGAGCGAACTGCAGCCACGACTGAAAAAGTTCCGCCACCGCTGGTCGATCGTAGGTGAAGAGAACGACAAGGAGTAATGACTGTCGGATCATGGGGGACGAGTGGATTGGCGTCAGTAATCCATAGAAAAAACGAGGCAGCCATCAACGGTGGCTGCCTTGTTTCCGTCTATATGTGTACATTTTCCATTGATAATGGATGAAACAGCCGATGCAGAAGCCAAGTATGGCAACGAAGGCCGCGGCAGCTACAATAGCGGTGAAAATATACGCCGAGATTAACCAACCAGCGAGATAACTGATAAGTCCGGCGGCCAGACAGATTACCGCGATAGTTTGATTGAACCTCTGCTGATCCTCATCTTCGAGAATATAGGCGGAGCGGTCTTTCCTTAGGAAGCGGGCGGAGAGGCGGATCACAGGATTATATTGGGAAATTAAGCCGAGCAGTCCTGCGGCCAGCGGAATAGCCAGAAACCAGTAAAAGCCGGTAAACCAGGTCAGCAGCACAGACAAAACAATAACCGATTGATTGACCCTGACAAGAGGTCTGGGAATCCCTTTTAACGTACCGGCCATAATACCCACCTCGCATATTGGAATAATTTAATTATAGTATCTTCCAGCCTGATTTGAAAGTTAAAACATTGACTTTTAGTTTAAATTTATGATTTTATTGTTTAGACCGATTGTTATAATAGGAGGAGTAAGGGAGCATAGAAGGGGACATGCGTACCCTCCTCAATTGCTTTCACATTCAACGCTTCATTTCGTTTCCCTCACACCTGCCGCAATCTTTATACTGGAAACTTCTTGAATTAGAACTTATGTTCGGTTATACTTTGACATACTAGGAGTATTAACAAATGATTGGATACAGTTCTTTGAAGCGAGTACAAGAATAGAGAGAAGAATAGACTAGGATATCAGGAGGAATTAAGAGTGGGAGAAACAATGCAATCTACAGCCATAAACCAGGAGAAGATCAGGAAAATGCCGATCCTGATCGCGCTGCTCCTTAGCGGCTTTATCGGCATGTTCAGTGAAACTGCGCTTAACGTCGCGCTCAGCGTATTGATGGATGTGCTGAAGATTACACCGGCCACGGCGCAGTGGTTGACGACGGCTTATTTGCTGACACTGGGAATTCTTGTGCCTATCTCGGGCCTGCTGCTTCAGCGGTTCACGACGAGACAGTTGTTTATTGCATCCTTGTCTTTCTCCATCATCGGAACGGCTCTGGCTGCCGCATCGCCAAGCTTCGAATATTTGCTGGTCGCCCGAGTGGTGCAGGCGATGGGAACGGCGCTGCTGCTGCCGCTGTTGTTCAATACGATTCTGGTGCTTATTCCGGCTGAAAAAAGAGGTGCGGCCATGGGCATGATCGGTCTTGTCATTATGGTGGCTCCTGCCACCGGCCCGACCATTGCCGGTCTGCTAATTGAGAACCTGAGCTGGCACTGGATTTTCTGGATGTCGCTGCCGTTTCTTGTGATCGCGCTGATCTTCGGCATGATATATATGCAAAATATAACGGAGGTAACCAAGCCGAAAATCGACTGGTTATCGATTCTGCTCTCCTCGGTCGGCTTTGGCGGCGTCGTGTTTGGTTTCAGCAGCGCAGGAGACACTGAAGGCTGGAGCAGCCCCAAAGTGCTCATAGGCATTGCTGCCGGCGTTGTGTCGCTGGTGTTGTTCATATGGCGCCAGCTGACGATGAAGCAGCCGCTGATGGATTTGCGCGCATTTAAGTACCCAATGTTTGTCGTCGGACTGCTGATGATTTTTATCTGTATGATGGTCATTCTGGCCGCCATGCTAATCCTTCCGCTGTATCTGCAGAATGGACAGGGGTATAGTCCGTTCAAGGCCGGGCTTATGCTGCTTCCGGGGGGACTTATCAACGGCTTGATGTCGCCGCTAATGGGCCGGCTGTTTGATAAATTCGGACCGAAGTGGCTTGTTATTCCGGGTCTGGTTATTGTCGCCGCGACGCTATGGTTCTTTGCGGACATTAACCCGGCTTCCTCGGTTGTATTTACGGTTGTGCTGCACAGCGCGCTGATGATCGGTGTATCGATGGTGTTCATGCCGGCGCAGACGAACGGAATCAACCAGCTTCCACTTGAGCTGTATCCGCATGGTACGGCCATTATGAACACGCTCCAGCAGGTTGCGGGAGCTGTTGGCACCGCGCTTGCAATCAGCATCATGACAGCTGGCTCGAAAAGCTACCTGGAGAGCGTGGAGAATCCGCAGGACCCGGTTCATCTGCTTCCTGCCTTTACTCAAGGAGTTCAGCACGCCTTTATCTTCGCCATGGCGCTAACCATTGTCGGTCTCGTCATCGCTTTCTTCCTGAAGCAGGTCACCGTCCGACATCCGCAGGAAGGTGGCATGCACTAAACGAAACTTCAACCGCTCTAAAGGCCCTTGGCGAAATGCCGGGGGCTTTTTTGCGGAAATGGGTGCCATTCTATATAAATGTGAAGCCGTAAGATCTGATTTGCTGCAACAAATTGCGGCGTGTGTGCGTCTAGAGGGTAATCACACTGCATAACAGCAAAGAAAGAAGGATGCATATGATGACTCTATTGGAAACATCCGCAAAATTAAAAAAAGGGGCGCTGCTCGGTCTCGCGATCGCTTTGGGAGCCGGTGCCGGCACAGCGGCATTTACTCCATCTGTATCAGCAGCAACGGCCGTAACCGCTGAACAAAGCGTAGGCGTGTATAACCAGTTCCAGAAATATCTGAAAAACTCGGCAAAGACGCCGACAAGCTTAATCCAAGCCCGTAATTACCTGCTCAATAACCTAAAAAGAGCCGATTCCTGGCGGGCCACCGTCATGGTGCTTCAGCTTGAAAATGCGCAAAAGGCGAGACTAAACGCTTTTTCGGAAAAGCTCTTTCCGGAGAAGGTGCAGAAGGCGATCGACGACGCCGTCCGTAAGAACGGGCTGCAGACCGGACTCACTTACAGCAGCCTGCTGAAATCCATTACAGATCCCGGTGTTCGCGCCGTATTAACCGAGTCTTACGGTTACGGCTATAAGCTGGAGACCAGTGAAGGCATGTACTACCCCGTGATGCATTACGAGGGATTCAAATATTTCAAGCCTTATATCGGGAAGGACATCGCTGCCTACATCGATCTGATGGCAACCGATTCCAATAAGCCGGCCCTGAGCGATGCGGCCATTGTCATTACTTGGGATGAGCTGATTAATCGTGCGCTTGCTCTCGAATCCTACGTGAAAGAGTACCCGAAGTCCAACCGCACCGCTGCGGTTAATGACAAGCTCAAACTGATGGAAATGTTCGTCTTTTACGGCTCTAACAATACACCCGCCTATGAGTATGGCACAAGCGGGGAACCGACAACCATCGATCCCAAGCTAAGACAAGCCTATGAAAAGGCGGTGCAGAACGGGACAGGGGACAGCAGAATTTTGAAGACGATCAAGAGTGTGCTGGGGCTTTTGGATGCAAGCGGCAACAGATGGAACGGGAAAATCGAGGAATTTTTGCAGGATTTTAAGAAGTTTGGGTGAAAAAGAGGATATGCCGGCAGACCAGTCAAATTGAATAGCTAACGAACGAAAGGCCTCACTCCCCACTGATTAGTGGAGAAAGAGGCCTTTTGCCTTTTTACTAAAACCCTTTGTATTGAGGTTCTTCTTTTTCCAGATCCTGAACCCGGCTTTCCACTTGCTGAACGATTTGCTGGGTTTGCTGCGCGGCAGAGGTGAACAGTGTTTTGGCGTTCTGATTTTGAGTGCTCAATGCGAACTGTTCAAGGCTTGCTTGAGCGCTTTTCAGTGAAGAAAGGCAGGTTTTTACATCTGAAGCTACAGTCATTGTCAATTCCTCCTGTGTTGGCGTAAATGTATTGGCGTAATAGTAGTGAGCCGTTCACTAATATTTGCTCCTTAAGCTGCAATTATTCACCGATCGGATTTTTGTTGGGACGGAAGCAGCAAAGGAACATTTCCGCATATTTTCCGAAGCTCCGAGAAATAATGAACTTGTTAAAAACACCAAGAAACAATAGGAGGACGCTGAAATGCCGACTTGGTTAGAGGTTATTTTTCGGACCATATTCGCGGTGGTCGTACTTTTTCTGTTAACAAAGATACTTGGCAAAAGACAGGTATCCCAGCTTTCTTTCTTCGAATACATTACGGGGATTACGCTTGGCAGCTTGGCAGCTTACATCTCGCTGGATACGGATAAGAACTGGCATCTGGGCATGATCGCGATTCTGGTATGGATCGCTATTTCCTTCGGGATCGAATTTTTGCAGCTCAAGAGTAAGAGGGCCAGAGACTTCGTTGATTTCAAAGCGACCGTACTGATCAAGGACGGCAAGATCCTGGAAGAGAATATGAAAAAAGAGCGCCTGACAACTGACGATCTGCTTGAGCAGCTTCGGGCCAAGGACGTATTTAAAGTAGCGGATGTCGAGTTCGCGATTATGGAGTCGAGCGGACAGATCAACGTACTGCTCAACCGCGAGAATCAGCCGCTTACTCCGAAGCATTTGGGAATTAAGGTGGCTCCGGAGAAAGAAACCCAAGCCGTCATTATGGACGGGAAATTGATGCCCGAACCGCTCGATATGATGGGGAAGACTCCAAAGTGGCTGATGGATGAGCTGGAGAAGCAGCAGCTAAACTTGCAGGATATTTTCTTGGGCCAGGTCGATTCCTACGGGGATCTGACCGTCGATTTATACGCCGACAACGTTCAAGTCCCGCAGCCGCAGGAGAAGCCTGAAGTGTACGCCCTGCTGAAAAAATGCGAAGCGGATCTTGAATTGTTCGGGCTGTCCGCTCAAAACAAGGACACCAAAAAGCTGTACGAGCAGTGCTCGTCCCAGCTTCAGGCAGTGATTACAGAGCTTAAGCCGCTGCTGACTACTTAAAGCACCAGACGCAGCAGCATCAACGACACGATACCCACCATTACGGTTCCGAGCAGGCTGCGCGTTGTGATAGCGACGAGAAAAGCGGGAACTGCTGCGAACAACTCCGTATTGCTTGTCAGCGGAGTGAGCTTACCGTCCTGGATTAGCAGTTCCTGAGCCACCAGAGCGGCCATAATGGACACCGGCACATGACTTAACCACCGCATGCTCCAATCCGGAAGCTTGAACCGGCTGAGCACCATTAAAGGCAAGACGCGCGGAATAAGGGTAACGGCCGCCGAACCAAGTATAATCCACAAAATTTCGCTTCTTACTTCCATTTTTCCACCGCCATTCCAATAGTCGCCGCTATGACTGTTGCCGCTATGACCCCAACGGTCGGGGAGATCCACAGAGAAACGCCGATCGCCACTGCTGCGGCAGACAGCCCGACGATCACATCCGTCCGGATTTTGCGCCGGCTCATTATGGAAAGAACCAGCAACCCGATGAACATGGCCGGAAGCGCATAATCGAGGCCAAACTTTTCGGGGCTGGCAATCCACTGTCCGAGAAGGGCACCGGCAATGTTGGCGGCGCACCAGTTCAAATAAGCGGTGATATTAAGCCCGTGCATCCATTTCTCGCTGATGCTTTTGCGTTTGGCTGCTTCATTAATGGCGACGCCGAACGTCTCGTCCGTAAGAAGAACGCCGACAAGGAAATTTCGGAAAGGCGTTAAATGACGGAAGTAAGACGATATGGCGGCGCTTAGAAGCAGATGCCGAAGATTAACGAATAGAATCGTTATAATAATGCCTGCGGACGGACTGCCCATGGCAATCATGCCTGCGGCGATAAACTGGGCGGACCCGGCATATAGAATAAGAGACATCAGGATAATCTCCGTAAGGCTTAACCCCGCCGTCTTCTGGGCGACGCCCGCCGCAAATCCGATGCTCAAATAGCCTAGCAGTGTGGGTAAGCAGTCCTTTACGCCCATTAAAAAGCTTTCTTCATCCGCATAGCTCCCGGTCGTCTCTGTCCGGGCTGTTTCCATTTTCATTATGTAATTCGCGACCTCCTATCTATATTGAAAACGCTCTTTGCAAATCGGCAGATATCCTGCCGTAATATTATCACGCCAAATGATAAAAGGGCGAACTGTATCTGTCAAATTGTCAACTGCAAATTTTCATAATAATACTTGACTGTGCGTTCTTAAATGATTAAGATGGATTCAGAGAGGAGGAGTGATAATGGCTAGACCGCGGGAGTTCGACGAAGAAACGGTATTGGATAAAGCAATGGAACTGTTCTGGAGCAAAGGCTTTGAAAAAACATCGATTCAGGATTTATGCGAACATACCGGAGTACACAGAGGCAGCTTGTATGAAACGTTCGGGGATAAGAATGATTTGTTTCTGGCCGCGCTTGACCGGTTCCGGCATCATTCGGCGGGAAAACTGTTTGCAGTGTTGGAGGAACCCGGCAATCCGAAAGAGCAGCTTTCCGCCTTTTTCGAGCGGCTGATCGAAAGCTCTATGGACAACGCAAAAGAACGGCGCGGCTGCTTAATTGCCAATACGGCCGTCGAGCTGGCGCCCTTTGACCCCAAGGTGGCGAGCAGGGTGGAGGCCAGTCTGCTGGATATGGAGAACCGGTTCTACAGCTTTCTGCTTCGCGCGCAGAAGGAAGGCGGGCTGAAAGGGAAGCATAATCTCCGCGAGCTGTCGCGTTTCTTAGTCGGTGTGAAGCAGGGAGTGCATATCATGGCCAAGACGACAACTGACCGTAAAACGTTACAGGATGTATATAAAGTTGCACTTTCGGCTGTATTTTAATTTTTTTTGCTTAATTAAAGAACGCATATTCTTAAATAATAATTTAGGAGGAATCATCATGACTCAAAAAATCGCTTTGGTTACTGGAGCCAATAGAGGTCTCGGACTGGAAATATCCAAACAACTGGGTGCGCTTGGCATCACCGTTCTGATGGGCGCACGTACGCTCTCCTCGGCAGAGGCGGCTGCGAAGCCTTTATCAGCTGCGGGTATTGATGCAATCGGCGTACAGTTGGAAGTTACGAATAAGGACGACATTGAAGCATTAGCCGAGTGGATCGACCGGCGCTATGGCAAGCTGGATATCCTGATTAATAATGCAGGGATCGCGCTGCGTTCTTCTGGAGGAAATCTAGACGCTTTCCGCCAGACCTTTGAGGTCAATACGTTTGCTCCGTTCTTACTGACGGAATCACTGCTTCCGCTGCTGCTGAAAAGTGAGGCGGGACGAATCGTGAACCAGAGCAGCGCGATCGGCTCCATTGCGTTAATGCATACCGATGAAACGGTACGCAAGCTCGGAGATCCGGCATATGCCGCTTCCAAGGCGGCGCTGAACATGCTGACCGCTTATTGGGCACAGAAGCTGGAGAATACTGGGCTGAAAGTAAATTCGACGCATCCCGGACTCGTACAGACGGACATGGGCGGAGCAAATGCGGAAATTCCGGTGGAAGAAGGCGCCAAGACGGCTGTGGCTTTGGCTGTCGTTGATGCAAACGGACCGAGTGGACAGTTCTTTTATATGGGGCAGCCTCTGCCCTGGTAATTGAAGGAATCTTGATTGTGTGATATAAAGCAATGATAGAGATAAGGATAGGAGTGAAGGGATGCCGTTCATAAATAAAGCTCCCCGGTGGTATTATGGGTGGACTGTGGTTGCGATCGTTTTTCTCGTATTGCTGGTATCGGCGGGCATCAGCTCGATTCCAAGCGTATTGATGCTGCAATTTGAAAAAGATTTCGGCTGGAGCCGCTCCGCGGTGTCCGGCGCATTGTCCATCCGTATATTTTTGTACGGGTTGATGGGTCCTTTCTCCGCTGCGCTGATGGCCCGCTTTGGTGTTCGCCGCATCATGCTGCTGACGCTGAGTTTCCTGACTATCAGCCTTGCGTTAACGTCGTTTATGACGGAGCTCTGGCAGTTCATTGCGCTTTGGGGTGTTGTCATTGGCCTGGCTACCGGGGCATTGGCCAACGTGCTGGGCGTTACGGTGGCGGGCCGCTGGTTCGTGAAGCACAGAGGGCTTGTTGTCGGTATTCTTACAGCCAGCGCGGCGACGGGGCAGCTGCTGTTTCTGCCTCTTCTGGCGAAGATCTCGGTTGGCCTCGGCTGGCGGTTTTCCATTTACACAACAATTGCGGTGCTGCTCGTACTGATTCCCATCGTGGCGATTTGGATGAAAGATCATCCTTTCAGTGTTGGTGTTCCTCCTCTTGGAGAGACGGAGATTGCACCGCCTGCGCCGTTCCATGGCAATCTGTTTCTCGCTCCGCTGCTTGCGCTGAAGGATGCGGTTAAGAGCGGCACGTTCTGGCTGCTGGCAGGCACTTTTTTCTTCTGCGGATTCTCTACCAACGGACTTATCGGTACGCATCTGATTCCGGCCTGCGGCGACTTTGGCATCCCGGTTGTAGCGGCTGCGGGGCTTCTCGCCCTAATGGGGATGTTCGATATGGTCGGCACGACGCTGTCGGGCTGGCTGTCCGACCGTTTTGACAGCAGATGGCTGCTGTTCTGGTATTACGGTCTTCGCGGACTGTCGCTTATCTTCCTGCCCTACGCACTGAACGGCGGTTATACGCTTCTGCTGGTGTTTGCCGTGTTCTATGGGCTGGACTGGATCGCAACCGTGCCGCCTACCGTCAAAATTACCGCCGATCATTTTGGAAGAGAAAAAGCGGGGATGGTATTCGGCTGGATTCTGGTGGCTCACCAGCTTGGTGCTTCCGCGGCAGCTTACGGCGCCGGTGTGATTAGACAATGGCTCGGCAGTTACACGGTTCCTTTCGTTACCGCAGGTTTTCTGTGCCTGTTCGCTTCCCTGCTGGCTATGAGAGTCGTAAACATGCGTAAATCGGCTGCGGCCGTTAAAGCCTGAGTAATCAGGCTTTTTTATATTGAAATGAAGTCTTTCTGATCGGTGTAACCGGTTTTGAAAAATAATTGTCGTGTGATGTTGTTAACTGTTATTTCCAGTCGAAAGAGAGAGAATAAATAGAAGAATAGTATGAATTTATGGTAAAAGGAAGCGATGCGGATATGATAGCCTGGAGGGAATCGTACGAAATCGGAGTGGAGAAAATCGATTGTCAGCACAGACAGCTGCTGGTCAAGCTGAATGAGTTCTTTGATGCCTGCTCGAATCAGCAAGGGCGCGAGAAGATCGAAGAAACACTCAAGTTTTTAAAGGACTACACGATTGAGCATTTTGGCAGTGAAGAGGAATTGATGAACGACATCCACTTCCCGGAATTATCCGAGCATCAGAAGGAGCATGCCGATTTCGTCAAGACTGTTCTTGAACTGGAAGAAGCAATCAAGACCAAAGGCGTTTCCGTTCTGACTACCATTAAGCTTAACCGCACCTTGACGGACTGGCTTATTACCCATATTAACAAATGCGACAAGCTGATTGGGGATTACCTGGCCGAACGCGGTGCGAAAGCGTAGCGTTTTGGGACAAGTACATAGCAAGCGGAATAAAGCGGCAGCCGGGGCGGCGATTCGTCCTGAACTGCCGTTTTTCTTAAGATTAAAGAATTTATAAGTTTTCAGCGGAGCTGAACAATTCTTTAATCGCAAGAAAAGCTACCGCTAATGAAGGATTCGGCGGCATCTTCGAAAGGGCACCAATCGTTGCTTTTCTTATACTTGGGTCAGCCGGAAACTTCCGGTTGGCTTTTTTTACAAATTCAACCCAAATCTTTTTAATTCAATAAAAATCCCCTCGAGCCGTTTCCCTTTTTCCGTTAACGTATATTCTACTCGCGGAGGAACCTCTGGAAATACTTTTCTTTCCAATACCCCATGATCCTCCAGTTCTTTAAGACGGAGCGATAATGTCTTCGGACTAATTCCATCCATTGATCTCAGCAGGTCGCTGAAACGCATCGTTCCCTCGATAAGCAGATCCCGAATAATTAAAAAGGTCCATTTCGTCCCAATGACGTCCAGTGTTTTGGCAATGGGGCATGGCTCGCCCGGTGTTCCTTTGGTCAGAACGATCGGTTCGATTTTACTCATCGAAGCATCCTCCCAAAAATTTTTTTAACTTGATTTAGCTCATCATACCACAATAATATACTTTCGGAAACTATATGAAATTAAAATCACTACTTCCCAAAATGAAATTACTATATATATAATATCCTTGTGATCAGATATACAATAAAGGAGATGGAGAAAATGAAAAATATACTTATTATCAACGGTCACCAAAAATATGGTTCAGCAGAGGGGAAATTGAACCAAACGTTGACGGACAGCATGGTGAGTTTTTTAAGTGAAAAAAATAGTGTACAAACAACAACGATTCAAAACGGATACAACATTAAAGAAGAACATAAGAAATTTATTTGGGCGGACGTTGTCATTTACCAAACACCCATCTACTGGTTCAGTATTCCCGGGTTACTCAAAACGTATATGGATGAAGTCTATGAGTACGGCTTATTTTTCAAGGGTGCGGACGAATATGGAAGAGGCGGGTTATTAACCGGTAAAAAATATATGTTCTCGACAACTTGGAATGCCCCGGAAAAAGCATTTAACGATCCAACGCAGTTTTTTAAAGGGGACAGCTTGGAGGCGGCAATCGCTCATTTGCACCGTGTACAGGAATTTCTCGGCATGCAGCCTTTAAAGAGCTTCGCTTGCTACGATGTTATCAAAAATCCAAAGTTGGATAAATTTACATCCGAACTGGGCGCACATCTAAAAGCCGTACTGAATTTCTAATTCATCCAACAAAATAGGAGGACTATTCATGCTACAAAATCAAAAAATCGTGATTATCGGCGGAAGCTCCGGGATTGGCCTGGAAACAGCTAAACAAGTAATTGCCCTTGGAGCAGAAGTAATCATCGCCAGCCGTTCTGAAGAAAAACTGCACAAGGCGAAAGAACAACTGGGAGCCAAAGCAGCGGCTTATACGCTGGATACGACGGATGAGCAGCAAGTGCAAGCTTTTTTTGAAAAAATCGGCACGTTCGATCATCTTGTCGTAAGCGCTGCGGAAACATCCGGCGGGCCATTCCTTCAAACGGATACGGCCCAAGCCCGTCAGTTGTTCGAGAACAAATTTTGGGGTCAATACTATGCCGCTAAATACGGGGCGCCGAAAATTGCGGAGAACGGTTCAATTACCTTGTTCTCTGGCGTAGTCGCCTATAAATCGATGGTTGGATCGTCTGTACTGGGAGCAGTCAACGCAGCAGTTTCGAATCTGGGTCAAACGCTGGCTTTGGAACTTGCGCCAATCCGGGTGAATATCGTGTCGCCTGGTATTATCGATACGCCTTCACGAAGCAAAATGCCTGAAGACGCACGCAATAATTTCTACGCTACAGTGGCAGGCAAACTCCCGGTAAAACGGGTGGGGAAACCGGAAGATGTCGCACAAAGCGTAATCTACCTGCTCCAAAATGGCTTTGTGACAGGTACCGTCCTTCACACGGAAGGCGGACATATTTTAATTTAAGTGCTTGGCAGCAAGAATAGGGAAGCCGTTCTTCTCTCCTGCGGGAAGGAAGAGCGGCTTCCTTTATTTTGGATGTTTACAAACCGTGGAGTCACACGTAATATTGGGCACAAATGCATTTAGTATTATAATAAAAGATGACATTTTGCCATTGCCGTATAGAGAAATATTAACAAAGGAGACATAGGAATGAAGAGAATACGATTGATCCTTTCAATTGCTGCAGGAGTACTGCTACTCAGTCTGGTCAATTTCTATATCGGCTACCATGCGTGGCTGCTTATTCAGAATTGGCTTCCCGGGACGAGTCCGGTAGTGTTCTGGCCGGTCTTTTGGGTCATCGCTCTTGCGTATGTGATTTGCAGAGCTCCCCTCCCGTCTGCTCTCAAGCCGCTCGCCAGATTTCTCAAAGTCATCGGCTCGTATTATTTGGCTCTGATGCAGTTTGCTATCATTCTATTGCCTGTGGCTGATCTGTTTTACTGGATTTTATCCATTACTGGCGCCGATGTTTCGGGTTATATTTCCGAAGCGGGAGCGGTTATTGTGGCGCTGCTTGCTGTATTTTTAGTGTGGGGCTCCCGGAATGCATGGAGCACGGTGCTCCGCGTTCACTCGCTGGGGCTTCCCAAGCGGTTTGAGAGGGATCTCACGATTGCCGTGGCATCCGACCTTCACCTCGGCGATATTGTCGGCAACCGGCATTTGAAGAAAATGGTCGACCGGATGAATGCGATGAAGCCGGACATTGTGCTGCTGGCTGGGGATGTGCTTGATGACAGCGTGGAGCCTTTCGTCCGCCACCGGATGAGCGAGCAGCTAGGCAAGCTGAAGGCCCGTTACGGCGTGTTCGCCGTGCTGGGCAATCACGAGTATTACGGCAAGGACATCAAGAAATATACGGATCTAATGAGTGAAGTCGGCATACGCGTGCTTCAGGACGAGGTAGCCGAGGCCGCCGGAGTGTACATTGTAGGCAGGAAGGACAAAACGGCGGAGAGTATGGATAGCGAAGGCCGCAAGAGTGTCGCCTCTCTGCTGGAAGGTTTGGATTTGACGCGTCCCGTCATCATGATGGATCACCAGCCCACAGGATTTGAGGCCGCCGCCAGGGCCGGCGTCGATGTGCTCCTCTCCGGTCATACGCACCGGGGACAAATCGCGCCCATCCACTGGATTACAAGACGCCTGTTCGAGCTGGACTGGGGCTATCTGAATAAAGAGAATCTGCATGTTATTGTTTCTTCCGGATACGGAACCTGGGGTCCGCCCATCCGCTTGGCCAGCCGTTCTGAGATTATCGGCCTGTCGCTGAGCACCAATTAATGGAGTCTAATACGGCGATCATGCATAATTTTCCTTCCTGACCGAAACACTAATGAAGGCACAATAATAAGGTCAAGGAGTGAACGGCCATGAGTCCGGACAAGAATTTGATCAACACGGTAAAAGATTTGGAGAAGACGGCGCCGACCTCTCACGAGGCCAATCAGATGGAGCAGGAGCAGATGGATAAGCGCAAGGAAATGCTGCGCAGAGATAAGGGCTATAAGGCGAACGAGCAAAGCTCCTACGAGTAAGGCGGGCTTGCGGGTACGGAAGCATCCTGCGGTCAGGCCAAAGTGAAGAGAAGTTCGCCTGTAAGGGACACGGGACACCGAAATCGGTGTCCTTTTTTAAGAGTATACGGCCTCCCGGGTAATTCGGGAGGTCTTTTTTGGAATGCAGGACAAGGTTGCAATTGTGACGGGAGCAGCTTCCGGGATTGGCAAAGCCGCTGCCATTCGTTTGGCGGCCGAAGGCGCAAAAGTCAGTCTTATCGATAAGAACGAACAGACGATCACCCAGACCGAAGCGGAGATCAAGAATGCGGGCGGGGAAGCAATCACCTTCATCGCCGATACCGCAAATCCAGAAGAAATCAGCCGGGCCGTCAAAAAGACGGCGGAGCAGTGGGGCTCCATTCATACGGTATTCGCCAATGCGGGTATTCTCGGCATGACATCGCCGATCGAATATTTTCCGACGGAGGAGTGGGCCGGAACGATTTCGAACAACCTGGTCGGCACCTTCGAAACGGTGTTGGAAAAACAGGGGATTATCATTGACAAGAATGGGTATATTGTATATATAATATATATACATTAATTACAATGCAGCGGAATGAGGTGAAGGATGAACATCATTTTGTCCAACTCATCGGGAGAACCGATTTATGCGCAGATTGTAAGCCAGATCCGGCAGATGATTTTACAGGGTGAGCTTGCGGCAGGGTCCCCCCTGCCTTCAATCCGTCAATTGGCCAAGGATTTGCAGATCAGCGTTATCACAACGAAACGCGCATACGAAGAATTAGAGCGGGAAGGGCTTGTTAATTCTCTAGTAGGAAAAGGCTCCTATGTGTCCGGCATGAATCAGCAGTATATCCGTGAACAGCGATACCGGCTCTTGGAGGAGAAGATGAAAGAAGTCATGGAAGAGAGCAGGCTGCTTGGGATCGGGTTTGCGGAAATGGTTGACATATTCAGGACGCTTAAGGAGGAGCAGGAATGAGTAATGTAGTAGAGATCCGGGAGGTTTCCAAATCTTTTGAACAATTTGCGTTGGATCAGGTTCGATTTGAGGTGAAGAAGGGTTTTATCACAGGATTGATCGGACCCAACGGTGCCGGAAAAAGTACGCTGATCAAGATTATGATGGACATGGTGCGTCCAAGCGGCGGGGAGGTGCGAATCTTCGGCAGCACTCTTGCGGAAAACCCCGGCTTAAAGGACCGCATCGGGTACGTTTCGGACGAGAATTATTTCTATGAGAGTATGACCATACGGAATATGGGGAAAATGCTCGCCCCTTTTTATAAACATTGGGATAATGCAGCCTTTACCCGGTATCTGGAAATGTTCGAGCTGTCCGAAAAGTCCAAAATCAAGAACCTGTCGAGAGGAATGAAGATGAAATTCTCGCTTGCGGTTGCACTGTCCCACCATGCTGAACTGCTGCTTATGGACGAACCAACCGCAGGGCTTGATCCCGTCTTCCGCAGGGAACTGCTGGACCTTCTCGGGGAGCAGATTCTGGATGAGAACAAATCGATCGTCTTCTCTACTCACAATACGAATGATCTGGACCGGATCGCGGACTATATCATTTTTATGAACCGGGGGAAAGTCGTCTTCAGCGACAGCAAGGATGAAGTGCTGGAACGGTATGTAATGGTTAAGGGCGGAAGCGAGCTGCTCGATAAGGATGTGCGGAAGTATTTTGTCGGGGTAAGGGAAGGGGCTCACGGATTTGAAGCCTTGGCGCCGGACCGGCGGGAAGCGGTAAGGGCGTTTCAGGGAAATGCGCTGCTCGAAGCGCCGACGCTTGAGGATATTATGTATTTCACTGTAAAAGGAGGCAAGGCTCGTGTCTAATCTCGTTTCTTTGATCCGCAAAGACTTTATGCTGTCCAGAAATTATCTGCTGTTTATGGTTCCCTATCTCATTGTTCTATCCATTATGAATACGAATGCCGCCCAGTTCGGCGTGAGTTTGATTGTAATTTTCTCCAGCATGACGATGCTCCTTACCTCCTGCCTGCAGGATATCCGAAATGTGAATATAAGGTTCTCGCTAAGTCTTCCGGTACACCGCAGAATGATCGTGGTCTCTAAGTATGTATCGGTTCTGCCCTTTCTCTTGATTGGCGTAGCAATTGTTCTGGTATTGAGTCTGGTGCTGCAGCAGCTGGGATATGACATCCTAAATATGAACTGGAGAGAGCTGGGAGTTTCTATTCTATCGGTACCGCTGATGGCCTCGATTTACCTGCCCCTATATTACTGGCTCGGACCCAAGGGAGCCCAATATGTGAATACCGTGTTCTTTTTGGCCATCTTCTTCGGCATGATGAATCAGGGAGACATCGTTAATTCTATTCCGGGAATGAAGAATTTTATTCTGGATAACGCGGATATGGGTCTTGAAAAATGGTTGGTCGGAGGTGCTGTCTACATCTTATTTGTGGCGGCTTCCTATCTTGTCTCTCTGCGGCTGTTCTCCAGCCGGGATTTATAGTTTCCTGGTTGATCTCCGTCCTGGCGGTTAAATACGAAATAGCGGGCTAACTGTTGGGACATATTAGGAGATGAAGGAGGAACGCCAGATGAGTGTGAGAATATCCAAAGGAAAATACGACCGGTTACTCAAGCTGTCCAATGACCGGGGGCTGTTTGTGGCGACGGCCATCGATCAGCGGGGGTCGCTTAGAAAATCGCTTGGACGCGCTCTCGGAGGCGAAGCGGACGGACGGCATGTTGCCGAATTCAAAAGACTCGTTTCCGAAGAGCTGACGCCTTATTCCAGCGCAATCCTGCTCGACCCGGAATACGGCTGGGATGCGGCGGCGGTACGGCATAAAGATACCGGCCTGCTGATCGCCTATGAGGAAACAGGCTATGACGCGACGGAAAAAGGGCGGCTGCCGGATCTGCTGCCGGAATGGTCGGTGCGCCGCTACGCGGAGAAGGGCGTCGATGCTATCAAGATTCTGATGTACTACGACCCCGACGACGATGAGAAGATTAACACGATTAAACATGCCTTTATCGAACGGGTCGGAGCGGAATGCGATTCCGTCGATATCCCTTTTTTCTTCGAGGCCGTCACTTACAGCGATACTCTAACTGACTCCGCCGGAGCGGAGTTTGCCAAGGCCAAGCCGGAAAAGGTGAAAAAATACATGCAGGAATTCACAAAGCCCCAGTACAAGATCGACGTCCTGAAAGTGGAGGTTCCGATTAACCTGAAGTATGTGGCGGGCACTCGGGCCAACGCGGGCGGCGAAGCCGTGTATACGCGAGAAGAGGCGATTGCGCATTTCAAGGATACGGCGAATCTGACGACCGTTCCGTTCATTTATTTGAGCGCAGGCGTAACGAATGAAACGTTTATCGAGACGCTGGAGCTTGCCGGCGAAGCCGGGGTTCCTTTTTCGGGCGTGCTCTGCGGAAGGGCAACCTGGCAGGACGGCGTTGAGATCTACGGCAAGAATGGAGCCGAAGCGCTGCGGGCATGGTTGAAGGAAGAGGGCGTGCGGCGGATGATCCACCTGGGTGAAGTGCTGGCTAAGGCGGCGACCCCCTGGTGGGATTTCTATGGAGGCAGGGACAAAATTGAAGTCATGGAACGGAGATAAAGCAGTGCTATGCTGTTTTGCAAAAGGCTTCACGGACGATTTTCGTCTGCTGGGGCCGTTTTTTTGCGGAACGGGATAGACTCACATATTTTGCATTGACAAATGGATTAGTTGACGTTATGATGTGAGGAATTTTTATACAAGGAGTGGAAAAAAGTGGCCTACTATTACCCGGAACCTTCCCGGACGTTCAGCGAATTTCTGCTGATTCCCAATTTAACGGCAAAAGATTGTACTCCCGCAAACGTGAACTTAAAGACGCCCATTACGAAATTTAAAAAAGGCGAGCAGCCGGATATTTCCTTGAACATTCCGTTCTCGTCGGCAGTGATGCAGTCGGTCTCTGATGATCGTATGGCGATCGCATTGGCCCGCTGCGGGGGAGTCTCTTTTATTTATGGTTCTCAATCCGCTGAAGACCAGGCGTTCATGGTCCGAAAGGTGAAGGAATATAAGTCAGGCTTCGTGGTTAGCCGCTCCAATTTGAGACAGGATCATACCTTGAAAGATGTATTGGATCTGAAAGAGGTTACTGGCCATTCCACGGTAGCCGTTACGGATGACGGTTCGCCGACCGGGAAGCTGCTGGGAATCGTAACCGGTCGGGACTACAGAATTAGCCGCGATTCGCTGGATAAACCGGTAAGTGAATTCATGACTCCGTTCTCTTCCCTGATTGTCGGAACGCCCGGAATCAACCTTCCCGAAGCCAATGACATGATTTGGGAGCACAAACTGAACTGCCTGCCGATCGTGGACGGGGAGCAGCGGCTGGAAAGTCTAGTTTTCCGTAAAGATTACGACGCTCATAAAGAAAACCCGCTGGCGCTGATGGACAGCAATAAAAGCTATATCGTCGGGGCCGGCATCAACACGAAGGACTATAAAGAACGGGTGCCGCTTCTGGCTGAAGCAGGTGCCGACATATTGGTGATTGACGCGTCGGACGGGTATACCGAGTGGCAGCGTGAAACGATCGCTTACGTCAAAGAGAATTTCAATATCAAGATTGGAGCGGGGAATGTCGTAGACAAGGAAGGCTTTCTGTATCTTGTCGAATCCGGCGCCGATTTCGTGAAGGTAGGCATCGGCGGCGGATCGATATGCATCACGCGTGAGCAAAAGGGGATCGGCAGAGGACAGGCATCGGCTCTTATCGAGGTTGCGGAGGCAAGGGAGCAGTATTATAAAGAGACGGGAATTTACGTGCCGATCTGTTCGGACGGAGGAATCGTTCACGATTATCACATCACGCTTGCGCTTGCTATGGGCGCCGACTTCGTCATGATGGGCAGATATTTCGCCCGGTTCGACGAGAGCCCGACCAAGAAGCTGAAAGTCGGAAACAACTTTGTCAAAGAGTTCTGGGGAGAAGGCTCCAACCGGGCGCGAAACTGGCAAAGATACGATACCGGCGGAAAGTCGGGGCTTGTCTTCGAAGAAGGCGTCGATTCTTACGTACCTTACGCGGGAAGTCTCAAAGAGAATCTGGACAAGACGATCAGCAAGCTTAAGTCGACGATGTCCAACTGCGGGTCGAAATCGATCGACGAATTGCAGCAGGGCGCGAGAATCACCCTTGTATCCGCAACCAGTCTTGTCGAGGGCGGCGCGCATGATGTTATCATGAAAGAAACCAGCTTTTCGGGAGAGTAACGGTTATATGAGTATGTCGGCCCGGTGTTTCATGGGGGCTACCGTTTGAATCGGTAATAATGCAATCCGGGAACTACATGTACAGTAAACAAGAGACGCGGCCGCCGTTCATGAGAACGGGGCAGCGCCTCTTTTGGGTCCGAAAGGGGGACTGGCCGCGAAGATGAGTCCCGTCGTCAGCGATTCAGCCCATCTATCGTCCCAGGCGGTATTGTTCGGGAGCCATGCCGGTGATTTTGACGAATGCGCGATAAAATTGGCTGGCTGAAGCAAAGCCGAGACCCGCGCTAATCGCGGAAATCGTAGCTTCGGTATATTCGAGGTCATACTTGGCGCGCTGGATCCGCAAACGAAGAATGTACTGATAAGGCGTGAATCCGGTCGCCGCTTTGAAGGAGCGGATAAAATGGTATCGGCTCTGAAGAGCCATTGACGACAATAAATCAATGCGAATCGGTGATGTAAAGGAGCGGTGTATGTATTCGAACACTTGATCCATATATGGATCTCCCGTACTGGAAAGTTCCGAAAGACACGGAGGATTCGTTTCCGGACAGGCCCCTCTTTTCAGATTTCGTGTAAGATATTGCAGCACATTGGTCTCCGTAAGACTCCGCCAGTATCGGTCATCCTCATCAGTCAAAACCAGCGGGGAAATCCAACGATTGAACTCCGCGTTCAATTCCTCAGGATTGATGACCTGCTCCACAGCGATACAATCTGCTTCATTATTTTGCAAAGACTCCCACAGCGAAGGGCGTACTTTGATCACGATTGCGCGGTTTCCTTCATCAACACGGATTTGATGCTCCTGCATCGGCCGGTGAATGATTCCTTCGCCTTCCGGAATGAACCCGGATGTGCCGGAGGTAATGACGGACGAGCCGCCGCGGACGGCAAAGGTCAGCTGAACCCAGTTCTTATGAACATGGGGAGAGTCTTCGTAATGTTCTTCTAATCTGCACAGCTCGATGTTCTCCGTCAGAACTTGCATTTTCATCAGCGTTCACCCCGTCTCATTATAGCATGAGAGCAATAATTGCAGATGAATTGAGCAATTTTCACAATGACATTTTTACTTGGGATTGTTTACAATACGTTAAAGCAGACGTGATCATCTCGAGAATAGAAAAGAGGTTGCAGGGGAATGGACAGCATTTTGAAAATAAGCAATGTCTCGTGGAAAAGGGGGACGCAGACGCTGCTGGACCAGGTAAACTGGAGCATTGAAAAGGGGCAACATTGGGCGCTCATGGGACTGAACGGTTCAGGAAAAACGACGCTGCTGAACATGATCAACGGTTATATCTGGCCGACCGAAGGGGAAATTTATGTGCTCGGCGAGCGGTTCGGCGAGATAGATCTGCGGGAGCTCCGCAAGTCCATCGGCTGGGTCAGCTCATCCCTTCAGGAAAAGCTGCACGGATCAGACCGGACACAGCTTGTCGTGATCAGCGGGAAGCATGCCTCGATCGGACTGTACGCCAATGCGCCGGAGGAGGATTTCGAGCGGGCCCGGGCATTGATGGAGAAGCTCGGATGCGGGCATTTGTGGGACCGCGAGTACCGTACCTGTTCACAGGGGGAGAAGCAGAAGGTGCTGATTGCCCGCGCCCTGATGGCCGAGCCGAAAATTCTGATCCTGGACGAACCGTGCAACGGCCTGGATTTGTTTGCCCGGGAGCGGCTGCTGGAAAGTATTGAAGAGTTGACCATGAGTGAGAAGGGGCCTTCCCTCATTTACGTGACCCATCATACGGAGGAAATTCTGCCCGCCTTCAGCCATACGCTGTTATTCAGGAAAGGCAGGGTATTCGATTCCGGCAAAACGTCTCACATGCTGAACGCAGAGACGCTCAGCCGTTTTTTTGAAGCGCCCGTCTCGGTGGAGCAAAGCGGCGACCGAACCTATATTTTTCCCGGCAATAACAGACCGGGCAAAGGAGAATAAAAGCATTGGAAACTTCATACACCACGAATCCCCGAGCCGAAGCCAAGGAGCGTTTTCCTTTGGCGCTGCTGTCTTTAACGCTCGGCGCTTTTGCGATTGGAATGACCGAATTCGTAATTATGGGCATCCTGCCTAATGTTGCCGAGGATCTTCATGTGTCGATCGCCTCGGCAGGGCAGCTGATTACCAGCTATGCGCTGGGCGTTGCTATCGGAGCTCCGATTCTGGCGATGCTGACCCATAGGCTGCCACAGAAGCAGCTGCTCTGTCTGCTGATGATCTTCTTCACTTTGGGGAACGGTATTGCGGCAATTGCGCCGAATTACGCCGTACTGATGGGGGCCAGACTGTTCACTGCTTTGGCCCACGGCACCTTTTTCGGCGTCGGCTCCGTAATTGCGGCAGGTCTTGTGAAGCCGGGACGACGCGCGGCGGCGGTTTCGATTATGATGGCCGGTCTTACCGTGGCCAATATTATCGGAGTTCCGATCGGGACGTTTATCGGCCAGCATCTGGGCTGGCGGGCGTCGTTCGGCGCCGTTGCCGTGATGGGCGTGCTATCGCTTGCCGGCATTCTGCTGCTCGTGCCTGTAATTAAGGCGGAGGAGACGTCAAGCCTTACGCGCCAGCTTCGCGCACTGCTGCAGCCGAAGCTGCTGCTGGTTCTGCTGACGGGAGCGCTGGGATGCAGCAGTCTATTCACCGTCTTCACTTATATTACGCCGCTGCTGGAGGACATCACGGGATTCTCGGAGAGCAGCGTGGCCTTGATTCTCGTACTGTTCGGAGTCGGCGTGACGACGGGAAATATTATAGGAGGCAGGCTCGCCGATTGGAAGCTTATGCCCGTGATGCTAGGGAGTTTCGCATTTCTGGCCGCTATTCTGGCATTTTTCGCGTATTCGGTACATATTCCGGGGCTCGCAGTCGCCACTATATTTTTGTGGGGTGTCGGAGCTTTCGGGGTCTTGCCCGGTCTTCAGATCCGGATTATGACGCTTGCGAAGGACGCTCCGGCACTCGCTTCGACTTCAAATCATTCCGCGCTGAATTTAGGCAATGCTTTTGGCGCCTTTTTCGGAGGATTCATTATCACGCATATTGGTCTGGGGGCTCTGCCCTGGTTCGGGTCGCTGTTTTCCTTTATCGGGCTTCTGCTCGCGGCTTCCGTCTATGTGTGGGACCTGAAAGGCGGAGCGCGCTGACCATACTATAACGCTGATCATATTCTAAATCATTCACTCTTGACACCCAAACCATCCGGTTGAATCGCCGGTTCTTTGTTTGGGTATTTTTTTGATTTGGCAGCACAGGGCAAGTTTACAAATGGGGTAAAGCAGAATATAATAATCATATCGAAAGTTGCATTAGGTAAACTTTTATGTGCTTGGCTAATTTTTAGGCGGGGAGGAAAACAGATATGATGGAACGTACTCAAACTCTGGGCATGGCCCAGCAACAAGAAAGAGATCTTCTCGCCGTCCACTCAGCAATGCAGGGAAAGGGTAGAGGACTCAGCAGAATTCTGCCATTCCTTGGACCTGCCTTTATCGCGGCTGTCGCGTATCTCGACCCTGGTAACTTCGCCACCAATATTACGGCAGGCTCAAAGTACGGATATCTCCTGCTCTGGGTTATTGCCGCCTCCAATTTGATGGCTGTTCTTATTCAGTCCTTGTCCGCCAAGCTTGGGATCGCGACCGGCCGTAATTTGCCTGAAGTTGCGCGCGACCGGTTCCCCAGAGGAGTTTCTTTCTTCTTATGGATACAAAGCGAGCTGGTCATTATGGCGACCGACCTGGCGGAATTTCTCGGAGCGGCGCTCGGTCTTTATCTTCTATTCGACATTCCCATGCTGCCCGCTGCGCTGATTACGGCGGCAGGTTCCTTTGCCATTCTTGAACTGCAGCGGAGGGGATACCGTTCTCTTGAAGCGGGAATCGCCTCCATGATTCTGATCGTGGTGCTGGCGTTTGCTTATCAGGTCGTCATGGCTAAACCTGCTATGGGCGAAGTGTTTCATGGCATTGTGACGCCAAGCTTTCAAGGCGTCGACAGCGTGCTGCTGGCGGCGGGTATTCTCGGGGCAACCGTCATGCCGCATGCGATCTATCTGCATTCTTCACTTACCCAGAACCGGATTGTCGGCAGAAACGATGCGGAGAAGAAGAAAATTTTCAAGCTGGAGTTCATCGACATCCTGATTGCCATGTTCATTGCAGGCGCAGTTAATATGGCTATGGTGATCGTTTCAGCGGCGACTTTTTTCAAGAACGGTCTTGCTGTCGAGGATTTGGATGCAGCCTTTCATCAATTCGGCCAGTTGGTCGGTCCGGTTACGGCCATTTCTTTTGGATTGGGTCTGCTGATTGCGGGACTCTCCAGCGCTTCTGTAGGCACAATGGCGGGCGACGTTGTCATGCAGGGATTTATCAATAAAAGAATCAATCTGTATCTCCGCCGGGCGATTACAAGCATTCCGCCTCTTGCTGTGATCTTGTCCGGTGTCGATGCGACCCGGGCGCTTGTAATGAGCCAGGTTATTCTCTCCTTCGGCATCGCGTTTGCGCTGATTCCGCTTATTGTCTTCACTAGCGACCGCAAACTGATGGGTGGGCTGGTCAACCGCCGGATCACTTCGGTGCTCGGCTGGATTATTGCCGGTATTGTCGTCTCGCTGAACTTGTTCCTGATTGCCGAGACGTTGATTGCTTAAGATGCTGCTTGCCTGACATCCAATTCGAGCTGCATTAGAAAAAGAGCTACGGGTGTTGTCCGTAAAGGGCAGCACCCGTTTTTTGCTGGGGTATAGCGCCGCTCGTCGTCGTGCAGGGGGATGTGGGGGACAGCAGATTCGTCTGCTCAGTCTGCTTTCGGCGGAACAAGCGGTGTTTCCTGCAAACCTTCTTATTTTTCTGTCACATCAACCATAAAAATCAATGCTTCAAGGAAAAAACGTAGCTTTTTCAGTGGCCTCTCCTCGGACATATCACCCATTTAGAACCACAAGCCGCTGCTCGTGCCCGCATTTCGCCGTGGACGCAGCCCTCATCATCCCTCGTTTTTTCTTTGTTCCATTCAAAGAGCGCAACAGCCAACAACGTTTCGGCGGCAAGCATTAGTTCGAAATAGGCACGATGATACGCTTCGGATCGCTTACCGAATGGCGCAGTGGATCGACAGGGCTCTCAGAACATGAAAATATCGTAATAATTTATAAAATTATCCATATACATGTTTTTGTAAGTCATCACAAAAATGAAGGGATGATATTGTATGTCAACCAAAATACTTATTTCCAGCGTTACTTCTTCACCAACCCCTCAACCTGGCCAGTCAAGCCGTTCCAGCGGGAACTTTTCAACGGTAACTCTTCCTGCCAACACAATCAATTTTCAATGGGAAATATCGTCTACTGGAAATGATAATCCCAATTCGATAAGTTTCAATGTAGCGCGAGATGTAAGCGGCGGCAGCGATCCAACTATTTTTTCTGGCGTAGTTAACGGTAAGTATACAGATGTTTATGAAAGCGGATCTCTTTATATTGCAAATCCAAATGACGCAACAGCCAACTTTGTAGTAAGCGTATACGCGATAACAAGGTAAGAGTACGTTATAAAGCAGCACAATAAACAAAAAATCCCCGCCCAGCCACACGGCCAAGCGGGGATCATTGTTTTTTTGCTGATGTTGATTGTGTGGGTTGTGTGGCCGTACACATCGAAACTGACTCACTCTGCAGTGGCGTGCTAGTCGCGTCGAAATCCCCCTCCCGCTCCTCCCAGTTCTCCTGAACTTCAGGCCAGTGCTGCGCTGCATCAACGCTCCCACAAGAGGGTGACTCCAAACTCAGGGAACTGCCCCGCCATCCCGCCGCGTGAATAGTTCACCTTCACCAAAACGTGATCCGGCCAAAAATAACTCAGTAAGTCCTTGCAAACCGTTGCACTTATGTGACACTCTCAATGGAGATTCGCTGAATACTCTTGAGCAAAGATAATCATATGAGCTTTCGATTCCTCGTCAATCGTTAGCAATGACTACCCATTAATCGTATGAACTGCTATAACGGAGAGAACCGTCTTGTCGCATACACGGGCACGCATGATGGCCACCGCCATATTGTTTCATGGCGACGATATGTTAATGATGAAGCGTTCACTAAAGCGAACCTTGTCGCCCGGCTTTTGGGCAGCAGTCGGCGGTCATTTGGAGCCGCATGAGATCAATGATCGCGCCGCCGCCGTTTCTCCGGGAAATCTGCGAAGAGACCGGTCTGCTTGAGCAGGACATCCGCGAGCTTCGGCTTCAGTATATCTTGATCCGCCTTAATCAAGGGGAAGTCCGGCAGCAGTTCATTTACACGGCGCAGACGGCCGCCGCTACATTCACCAAACGGAGGAGGGCGAGCCGCACTGGATTCCCCGCAAGCAGGTTCTGAATCGGGAGCTTCCGTTTATTTTCCGCTGTCTGCTGGAGCACTATTTCCAAAGCGGCCCCTCGCCGCATGTATGGGTCGGTACGGCCGGATATACGCTTCCAGCGATCCAACCGTACACTGGATCGAACTTATTGATCCGCAGCAGGTCTAGTTAGAAATGTCTAGGCGTGACACTCATTCTCAAATAAGAATTTTAAGCCAAACTGCTAAACAGCATTAAGGGAATGGCAATTATATCCTATTATGACGATCCATTGTTGGATGAATTGTATCCGGACGAAGAAAATGGCGGCAATTGGTATCGGGAGACCTTCCAAGCAGCGCGCCAAGTCGTGAACGGGAACTATATTACAGCAAAAGAACTTCTGAGCATGAACCTTGTTAACAGGCAAATAACTCTCTTTTAGGAGAACGAATGGAGGATTATAAAGTATGCTGGATGAATACGCGGCGGTTGGGCAAATGTTCCGGAACATTTAAAATGTATGTCCGATCTGAAAGAAATGGGAGTGTACGTTGAAATTGGTAGCAATGGCGTAGATGATAATGGCCACAATCCTTAGAGTATAAAAAAACGCTAAGCCGGGTAAATCCGAAGGCTCAGCGTATATTTTCGTTAAATTGTTGGCGTATAGCGTTTTTCGTCGTCGTGCAGGGGGCGAAGGGACGGCAGATTCGTCTCTTCAGTCTGCTTATGGCGGAACAAGCTGTGTTTCCTGCAAACCTGCAGGCTTGCCCAATGAATTTCGCGGGGGAAGAAGCAAAGGATGCAAATGCGCAGCCTTTAGATCCTTGCCCGCCGCAATGGGGAGAAAAGAGGTGAAATATCTGCACTTTAGCAGGAAATAGGTTTTGGAGGAGGATTTTCATGGAAAAAGATGTATGAACGCAGGAATCTCCGCAACCCACTAGCCAACCAACCAGTAACCCACCAACCAGCCAACCAGCAGACCAACCAATTATCCCCGCTCCGTACGCCTTGCCTTTAATGTGAACTGGTCCCGCTTAATCTACATCTGCCGCAAGCTTCTTCAGCATCCGCCTAATGACTTTAAGGGGAATCGGCGCTTCGAAATCGCAGTCAGAGCAGGAAACGGGTGCTTGCTTACCCGGCTGTAGGGCCGAAGGAAGACGATTCCCCCTTTGCAACAGGAATCTGAATCTCCGTCAAATAATCGGCAGGATTCTTCTCCGACCACGGCCCCTTGTGATAAATCGCCCGGGTCGGTCCGTCCATGCCGTAGCCGTTCGCCGACATCCACACGCCCAGCGCATGATAGGCCTTGCTCATCTCCTCAAAAGGGCCGCTGTGAAACAGGACCGCCATTTGCGGCTCCGCTTCCAGCTCCTTCACACGAATGCGGTCCGTTTCGGCAGCTTCTCCGTCGATATGCAGCGTCACCTCGACATCACATCCTGTTCTTTGTACCCCTGATCGTGATAGATGGCGTAGCTGGGCTCAAGCGCCTTGACGCCGTTTGCTCCCGCGAAACGCGTGAGTTCCTCCCAGAGAACGCCTTCTGCGTTGTATGCCGGAATAATGTTTCTGAGGGACAGCACCCGGTAAGCCGGGACGCTTTTTAATGCGATGGTATAGTCCATAGTTGAATCCTCCTTGGTTAAATGTTCAAGCATTCTGCCGACGCGCAGCAGTTTTTCGTTCTCTTGTTCAATCGTTTCCGCGATCTGATGCTTCTGTTTAGCCAATAATTCAAGCAGACGCCGCGTGTTGCCGCTCTCCTTCAGCCATTCCCCGAATTCCGGAAAGCCGAAGCCCATTTCCCTGAGAGACTTAATGCCATGCACGGTTTCGATTTGGTCGGCAGAATAGTAACGGTAGCCTGTTGAGCCGTCAATAGCCGCAGGGGGCAGCAGCCCGATCTCGTCATAGTACCTCAGCATACGAATCGAAACCCTTGTCAGTCTGGAAAAATCGCCGATCTTTAGCATTACTCCTCCTTGTACCGTTATTCACACTCCGGATTGTAATCCAACTCTAAACCCTGCCACCTTGTGAGAGTCAATAGATTTCTGGAAATTCTTATAAAAGCCACCGCGCTTGTACGTTAGCCGTCTCCCGCATGCTTCGCTCGCCATACTATGCAGGTATAAGAGAGGAGTGATTTTATGGAGGCCTATTACAATTGTTTAAGATGCAAGGGAAGAAAGGTTCGCATTCTGACGAGAGACGGCAAGGAGTATAGAGGTATGATCAAAGACGTGGACAGAAACAACGTTTATCTTCAGCCCGAGAGAGGTAGTGTGAAGACATCGGGTTTTTATCCTTATGGCGGGTATGGCGGTTACGGTTATGGTTTTAATAATGACATTATCACCCTTAGCCTGTTTACTCTGCTCGCGATTGCGCTGATTTAACGTCAGGGGCTCTCCTTTTACACCGGAGAGAGGGCTGTTTGATTTGCATGTGAACAAGAAAGAACGGCCTGACGTTATCTCATATGGAGAAGCGCCAGGCCGTCATATTTTGCGGATGAGTAAATGGAAGGCACAGCCGCTCATCCTCTTGTTTTAGCATGGTATGCGAACACACTGCCGAAACGTCCCCTATAGACCGGCTCGCCGAAAGCCTTTCTCCAACCTTCGAACAGCCGGGCGGAGGAGGTGCTGCGGACAATGATGTATTCGGGCTTGTCGTAGTCCGCAATGTCCGGCAAAATGTCGGAGAAGCCGTACATCGACCGCTCAAACGCGGTCCAGCCGTATGCACCGAGCGATTCGTTTGTAATGAAGGGGTCCTGCCTGCCGTCGCACAGCACATCGCCGCCGCGGTACATCACGTAGCCGGACGAGCCGTAAGGAGCCAGCACCTTCGGACGTGCGGTTCCCGCATGGTTTTTTAGAATATAGGCCATCTCGTCGACAGGATAGCTTCGGGTATTTACGGCAGGCGGAGCGGTAAAGTTAATGATGCAGTTGACCAGCAGCCCCGCCGCCAAGGCAGCGTGAATCGTACGGGGCTTAAGCCGGATATCTACCTTTCGCATCCAGGGAAAGGCTTCAAAGAAGGCTCCCGCAAAATACGGAATGAACAGCCACATGAACAGGTTCTGCTTGAAATTGGACACCCCGAGGTACAGAATCCCCAGCATCAGGAAATACCGGAACGGCTTCCGATACAGCGAGAAGGGTAGAGTCAGGGCAAAAAACAGCAGCAGCAGCGTTATAGCCGAGGTATCCCATTTGCCGAACGCAATCGGCTGCCATTCGTTGATCAGCATATTGAAGTTGTTCTTGCTGACCGTCAATATGAACAGCAGGCTTTTGATGCCGCCCGGATTCGGAAGACCGGCGATCACCACCCCGGCAAAGATGAGAATGCGGCGCTTATCCAGCTTTCCGGCGATCCAGGCTTCGAGAAAGGCCATGCCCGTAAACACGACGATGACGAGCCAGACCCCCGCATGGAAATTGGCGATTCCGAAGGAAAGAGCGATCATGGCCGCGGCGGATTTTTTCATAGGCTGCATCTGGAATCTCCGCAAATACACAAAAAACCAAACGATCATCCAGGAGGAGATCATCTGCGGTCTGCCCTTGAAATAGTTGTAGTAGATCCAGACGGAAATCAGCAGCACAAAAGGCAGAAGGAGGGAATGATCCTCCTTGAATCCCAGCTCCCTGCGCGATATCTTGGCCATTTGAAGCAGCCCGCAGATCAGGAGGAAAAGACAGAGCGCCGTCAGCAGGTACACCCCCGGCCAGCCAAATGCCTCGTAAAGCCCGGCTGCGACGATTTGAAATCCGAATTCATGGGGGATGTAAGGCAGCTTGTCTCCGTAAAACGTATGTATCGCGTGATGCAGCACCGTGTGATGCTCAAGCATATACCGCCCAAGCTCGATATGCCAGAAGGTGTCCGGATCATTATAGGAATACTTAGGGATCAGACCCAGGATTACCGCTGCAACGAGCAGAACGTAAGCGGATTTTAACCATTTTATTTTTGCCGGCACAAGGACAACCCCCAATTCTCTGCATGAACGATAGCCGTTCTTTTATAACTATAACTGATAAAAGCTATAAAATGATAATAATTGACCTGTCTTCCCTACTATGATAGCTTCTAGAGAGGGATATACTAAATGAGATAAAAATACTTGGAATTTACAGATGAAAGATGAGGCGGGTGGATATTGTTGGAACTTCATGTTACGAATAGTCCGTTTAGTCAGGAGCAGGCGGAGCTGCTGAACCGTCTTTTGCCAACGCTTACGGAGTCGCAGAGGTTATGGCTGAGCGGATATCTGACGGCTCTCGGAGCAGCGGCTGTTGCGCCTGTCGCCGATGCTGCGCCAGGTCCGGCAGCCGTACAGGCTGTGTCTGCGGCGGTAAGCGCAGTGTCGAAGGATGTGACCGTGCTCTTCGGATCACAGACGGACAATGCCCGCGGCCTGGCGAAGAAATTTGCCAAGAAGCTGGAAGAGTCGGGATATCAGATAACCCTGTCCGCAATGAGCGATTTCAAACCGAATGGTCTTAAAAAGATCGAGAATCTCCTTATCCTGGTAAGCACCCACGGAGAAGGGGAGCCGCCGGATAACGCCATATCCTTTTATGAATTCCTGCACAGCAAGCGGGCGCCGAAGCTATCCGGTCTGCGCTATTCCGTGCTGGCGCTGGGTGATTTGTCTTATGAATTTTATTGCCAGACGGGCAAGGATTTCGATAAGCGTCTGGAAGAGCTTGGCGGCAAGCGCTTGGTGCCGCGGGTCGATTGTGACGTGGATTTTAACGAACCGGCTGCGGAGTGGATGAAGGATGTCCTTTCTTCACTTGGCGAAGGGACCGGTGTTCAGACTGCCGGAGCCGGAGCCGCTGCCGTATCGCTTGCGGATACCGGCACCGAGTCGGAATATTCCAGAAGTAATCCGTTCTACGCTGAGGTACTGGAGAATCTGAACCTTAACGGACGGGGATCAGACCGGGAAACCCGCCATATTGAGCTGTCCCTTGAGGGATCTAATCTTAAATACGAGCCGGGCGACAGTATCGGGATCTTTCCCGAGAATCATCCAAGACTTGTTGAGGAACTGATTGAGGCTATGGGCTGGCAGCCGGAAGAGAAGGTAACCGCTGGTAAAAGCGGACAGCTTCCGCTTCGGGAAGCGCTGCTCCGCCACTATGAGATCACAGTGCTTACGAAGCCGCTGCTAGAGCAGGCGGCAGGGCTTGCGCCTGAGAGCGGACTTAAGGAACTGCTGGCGCCAGGCCGGGAGCAGGAGCTTCGGGCATATGCCGAAGACCGGGACCTGCTCGATCTGGCACAGGACTATGCTTTAAAAGGAATTCCGGCAGGCGATTTCGTGAAAATCCTGCGGAAAATTCCCGCACGCCTGTATTCCATCTCCAGCAGCCCGGAAGCCTATCCGGACGAGGTGCATATCACGGTCCGCGCTGTACGCTACGAAAGCCAGGGAAGAGACCGCTACGGCGTGTGCTCCGTTGGGTTAGCAGAGCGGGTCCAGCCGGGGGACAAGCTGCCCGTCTTTATTCAGAGTAACTCGAACTTCAAGCTTCCGGAGAATCCGGAAACGCCGATCATCATGATCGGTCCGGGAACAGGCGTCGCGCCTTTCCGTTCTTTTCTTGGTGAGCGGGAAGAGACTGGAGCAGAGGGCAAGACATGGCTGTTCTACGGCGACCAGCATTTCGCCACGGATTTCCTTTATCAGGTCGAGTGGCAGCGCTGGCTCAAGGATGGCGTGCTGACACGGATGGATGTTGCCTTCTCCCGTGATACCGACAAGAAGGTATATGTCCAGAATCGCATGCTGGAGCGAGCCGGTGAACTGTATCAGTGGCTGAAGGAAGGCGCGGCGGTTTACGTCTGCGGAGACGAGAAGAGGATGGCGCATGATGTCCATACCGCGCTTGCCACGATTCTTGAGCGGGAGGGCGGGCTCAGTTCCGAAGAAGCCGCCGAATATTTGACTCTTATGCAGCAGCAGAAACGTTACCAGCGGGATGTATACTAAGCCCTGTATCTAAAGAATCGCCGAGAGGAGTAAAGCAGCATGGCACTTAACGATAAATATCCGCCCCATGACGCTCCCCACAGCGATGTGGAGGATATCAAGCGCAGAAGCAATTATTTGCGGGGAAGCCTCGAGGAGACATTGGCAGATCCGATTACAGGCTCCATTCCCGAGGACGATAACCGTCTTATGAAGCACCACGGCAGCTATATGCAGGATGACCGGGACCTCCGGGGTGAGCGGGCCAAGTCGAAGCTTGAGCCAGCCTACCAGTTTATGCTGCGCGTACGCGCGGCGGGAGGCGTGGTCACACCGAACCAGTGGCTGATGATGGACCGAATCTCCCACAAGTACGGCAATGGCACCATCCGTCTGACAACCCGGCAGTCTTTTCAACTGCATGGCGTCATCAAATGGAATTTGAAAAAGACGATCCAGGAAGTGAACGAGTCGCTGCTGAGCACGCTCGCCGCCTGCGGCGACGTGAACCGCAACGTCATGTGCAACCCGAATCCGTACCAATCGGAGATTCACTCCGAGGTCTACGAGTTAGCGAGCAAGGTCAGCGATCATCTCGACCCGCGCTCGAGAGCGTACCACGAGATCTGGCTGGACGGCGAAAAGGTTGCGGACAGCCAAGACGGTGCCGAGCAGGAGCCGATTTACGGACCGGTCTATCTGCCGCGCAAATTCAAGATAGGGATTGCCGTTCCCCCATCCAATGATGTGGATGTGTTCTCCCAGGACCTCGGCTTTATCGCGATTATCGAAGACGGCCGCCTTGCGGGCTTCAATGTAAGCGTAGGCGGCGGCATGGGCATGTCGCACGGCGACCCGAAGACCTACCCGCAGGTCGCTAAAGTGATCGGCTTCTGTACGCCGGAGCAGCTTATTGATGTTGCCGAGAAGACGGTCACTATCCAGCGGGATTACGGCGACCGCGCCGTCCGCAAGCATGCCCGTTTCAAGTATACGATCGACGACCGGGGTCTGGATTGGTTCACCGGCGAGCTGACCGAACGCCTTGGCTGGGCGCTGCAGGAAGCCAGACCGTACCATTTCGACCATAACGGCGACCGTTATGGCTGGGTTAAGGGAAGCGACGGCAAGTGGCATTTCACGCTCTTTATTCAGAGCGGCCGGATCAAGGATGAGGAAGGTTATCATCTGATGACGGGCCTGCGGGAAATCGCGAAGGTGCACACCGGAGACTTCCGTCTGACCGCGAACCAGAACCTGATCATCGGCGGCATCAGCAGCCATAAGAAGAAGAAAATCGCAGCCTTGATCGAGGAGTACGGACTGACCGACGGCATTCATTACTCGGCGCTGCGCCGGAATTCGATGGCCTGTGTGTCGCTCCCGACCTGCGGGCTGGCTATGGCAGAGTCCGAGCGTTATTTGCCCACGCTGCTGGACAAGCTGGAGCCGATGCTGGAAGAGGCCGGACTCCGTGACGAGGATATCGTCATCCGCATGACCGGCTGCCCGAACGGCTGCGCCCGCCCGATGCTGGCGGAGCTCTCGTTCATCGGCAAGGCCCCGGGCAAATACAATATGTATTTGGGCGGCGGGTTTACCGGCGACCGTCTGAACAAGATGTACAAGGAGAACATCGGTGAAACCGAGATTCTGGAGACGCTCCGCCCAATCTTTAACCGTTATGCGAAGGAACGGGAGAACGGCGAGCATTTCGGCGACTTCGTCATCCGGGCAGGCTATGTCCAGGAAGTAACCGACGGACGGAATTTCCATTCCTAAGATGATTGGTCGAAGGGCTTCCGCTAAGGAGGCCCTTCGTTTTTTTCTGCCCGGACGCTGAAGGACAAAATTTACATATATCAAATAATGCGCAGGACATCGGCATTCCTGGGTAATCATTTATGTGCGCATTTTGCAAAATTCAGACAGGCGTCTGCCTGATTTAAAGCGCGGGGGGAAGGAGACGACACGATGAAATGGCAGGGCAGAAGAGCAAGCTCGAATGTGGAAGACCGCAGAGGCAGGGGAGGTAAAGCGGTGGTCGGCGGGGGGCTTGGAGTTGGCGGGATTGTCATCATTCTAATCGTCATGCTGCTTGGCGGCGACCCCGGCGACATCCTGAACAGCATCACGACAACCTCGTCCAGCACCCAAACATCCGGCAATTATGAGCTATCCCAGCAGGAGCAGGAGCTGTCGCAGTTTGTCTCGGTCGTGCTTGCCGATACGGAGGACGTCTGGTCGGAGGTGTTCAGGCAGAAAGGGCTTACTTATGAAAATCCGACACTCGTTCTATACACGGACAGCGTGGAGTCCGCCTGCGGCGCCTCAAGCTCTGCGGTGGGCCCGTTCTATTGCCCGGCTGACTATAAACTGTACATCGATCTGAGCTTTTATGACGAGCTTCAGCAGCGATTCCAGTCTCCCGGCGACTTTGCGATGGCTTATGTCATCGCCCATGAGGTCGGACACCATGTGCAGACACTGCTCGGCACAACGGATAAATACGCGGCCCGCATGCAGCAGGACAATGCCTACCAGGTGCGGTTCGAGCTGCAGGCTGATTATTTGGCCGGTGTCTGGGCGCATTACGCGCAGGACAAGAACTTGCTTGAAGCGGGCGACATCGACGAGGCCCTGACGGCAGCAAGCGCTGTGGGGGATGATACATTACAGAAGAAGGCGCAAGGCTACGCTGTACCGGAAAGCTTCACGCACGGCACTTCGGAGCAGCGGAAAAGCTGGTTCTACAAAGGCTTTAAATCGGGCACCATTGAGGGCGGCGACACTTTCCATGCCAAATCGTTGTAGGCTGTAGGCTTAGGGGAATCCATTCGAAAAAAGCGCATGGAGGTTTCAATCAGCCGGATTTGGGGTAATGGTAAGCAGGTGGGAAGTGGAAGGTATCAATTGTCGGCTGGAAAGACATTTCTGTGTAATTCCGAAAGGTAGTTGATTCGCCCATGTACTATCTGAAAGGCAGAAGAAGATCTTTACGGAGATCCATTCTTCGTCGCTGGATTTCAGAAAATTACCCTAGTAAGAGGGTATTAGCATAAATCATTCACTTCTCACCTTAAATGCTCTGCGGCTGTGCCGCAGGGCTTGCTTTTTGTCCGGCGTAAGCCGCTTGTCCTACCGCTTACGGTAGGCTTTTTTGTGGAATGATTCGATATATCGGAAGAGAGAGCGGCCGTCGTCCGTAACCGTCTCTCCGGGATTCAGCGGAAGCAGCATCGCCGTATACGGCTCGGGAACCCAAATATACTGATGGACGTACGCGGTCCGAATGAAGCCGCAGCGCTCCCAGAAATGAAATCGCTCGGCATGCGCGGGTGTATCTCCGGCTTCTACTTCAATGATAATCGCCGACACGCCGTGCTCCCTGACCGCCCAATCGCGGATTTTGCCGAGAAGCGTTCTTCCAATACCCTGACCGCGCAAATCCGCCCGGACAGCCATGTAGTCGATGATCAGTTTTTTGTCCGGATCAGACCCGGCCAGTCCCGTTACTGCCATCGCCCCCGCCTCCCCCTCGCACATCAGGATATGCATGGAAGCGATGCCTCTCTCCAGCATATTTTTCAACAGCCCCTCCGGTTTGGCCCCGCTTGGGAAAGCTTCCCGGTAGATCGGCCCGATCATTTTCCAATACTCGTTATTCCAATCCGTCAGTGTGAGAAATTCCTGCCTCATGATGAGCGCCTCCGGCTTCAATCTTATTGACCGTATTCACTTCATAAAATATGATCTATCTATATCATAAGGCTTTTTTGGGAAGGAGGCCTAATTTTGGAACAGGCAATCGTCGATATTTTTAACAGCAACCATGCGGAGAGAGCCGCAGCGAAATATGGGATAACAGGCAAGCATTTAACCTTTATCGGCGGATTTCAAAATTTTGTCTACGAATACCTGCAGGGCGATAAGCCCTGCATTTTGCGGCTGACTCCAAGCACACACCGCTCAGCGCAGACGGTTCAGGCCGAACTGGAATGGATCTTGTACTTGGCGGACCACGGGATATCGGTGTCCAGTCCGATTGTTTCCAAGAGTGGGAACTTGACAGAGGTTGTCGGCACGGATACGGAACTGTTTTTCACTGCGGTCGCTTTCGAGAAAGCGCCTGGACACAAGGCAAGCTACCCCGAATGTTTAAATGACGAAGGCTTGTACGAAAAGCTTGGACAATTGACCGGAAAAATGCACGCCTTGTCGCAATCGTACCGCCCCCGGAACGAAAGCGTCAAACGACAGGATTGGAGCGGCAATTATTATTTAAAGAATATCGATATTTTACCCGCTTCACATACCCTTGTCAGACAGCAATATCTCGATTTGGCACAGGCAATTCATCGGCTTCCGAAAGAAAGCCATACATATGGGCTGATTCATGGCGATATGGGTGTGGGAAATTATACTGTAGACAACCGGGGCGCGATTACGCTTTACGACTTCGATGAGGCGCAGTACAGCTGGTATGTGGAAGATATCGCCGTCCAGCTTTATTATCTTGTCTATGTATATGGCGGTGAAGAAGGGTACAAGCTCAGAGAAGAGCAGGCGCACCGCTTTATGAAGCCCTTTTTGAAAGGATATCATCTGGAAAATGAACTGGACGAGAGCATGCTGAAGCAGATCCCCTTATTTTTGCAGCTCAGGGAATTGATCGTCTACATCGGCGCTTTTCGGAATTTTGCAGGGGATGAAACGTTCAGCGGCTCGGACAACCAATGGTTCAAGGATTGGATTGCGGAGAGCAGAATTCGGCTGGAGAGCGGCACGCCGATTGTCGATATTTGGTGAACCAATACACGAACGAGACGGAGGAGAAGAGGATGTACAATTCAATTATTTTTGATGTGGACGGAACTTTGATCGATACCGAAGAAGCTGTGCTTAGAGGGCTGCAAACCATGCTGGAAACCGACTACGGCAGAGTGGTGGAGAGGGATCGGCTTACATTTGTGTTAGGTCTTCCCGGCAAGGATTCACTGCCACAATTGGGTATTAAGGATGTGGAGCGGGCGCATGACCGGTGGAATCATTTTATCCAAGAATTTTTTTATACGGCGAAGGTGTTTGACGGGATTAACGAGCTGCTTGAAGGGCTGAAGTTAAAAAAAGCGACTTCCGGGGTCGTGACATCGAAGACCTCCCAGGAAGTCATCGACGATTTCAACCCATTCGGTCTTACGGATTACATGGCGTACACGGTATGCTCAAGCGATACGAAAAAGCACAAGCCGAATCCCGAGCCGCTGCTCAAATATCTTGAAATTTCGGGTGCCGATCCCAAAAAATCGATCTATATCGGTGACACCATCTACGACTACAAATGTGCCAGAGACGCAGGAATCGACTTTGGTCTTGCTCTGTGGGGCTGCATTAATCAGGAGAACATCGACGCCAAGTACAAATTCGAAAAGCCTACGGACATCCTTGAATTTGTCTTAACCGAAAAATGAACGCAAAATGTAACGGATAAGGAGGTAGCGCATGAGTAAATTTTGGAGTGAAACGGTAAAGGGAATTACGCCCTATGTACCCGGGGAACAGCCCGGAGCCAAAAAGGTAATCAAGCTGAATACGAACGAGAATCCCTACCCGCCGCCTGCGCAGGTGATAGGTGCCATGAAAGCCGCCGTTTCCGGACGGCTCAAGCTGTACCCCGACCCGGAATGTGTGGGATTGCGGAAAGCCGCCGCCGACTACTATGGTCTGCCTATGGAGAATATTTTTGCCGGCAATGGCTCCGACGAAATATTGGCTTTTTGCTTCAAGGCTTTTTTCAATCCCGGAGAGACTATTCTATTCCCCGATATAACTTACAGCTTCTATGAAGTGTATGCCAGACTGTTCGATATCTCGTACAAAAAAATTCCGCTGGACGAACATTTCGACATTCCTGTCGAATCCTTCTTTGAACAGAACGGCGGTATTCTGATCGCCAATCCGAATGCGCCTACCGGCAAATTCACATCCGTGGACAGCCTACGGCAAATTCTTGTACATAACCCGGATAAAGTCGTCATCATCGACGAAGCGTATATTGATTTCGGGGGTGAGTCCTGCGTACCGTTAATTCCGGATCATCCGAATCTTCTCGTCGTCCATACGTTCTCCAAGTCGCGGTCGCTCGCCGGGCTGCGTGTTGGACTGGCTTTGGGGCAGACCGAATTGATTGAAGGATTGAACCGGGTGAAGAACAGTATTAATTCCTATACTCTGGATGCCGTTGCCCAAGTTGGGGGAGAGCAGTCCCTGCGGGACACGGAAACGTTTGAGCTCAATGTGGGGCAGATCATTACGACCCGAGACAATACGGTTAAGGCGCTTCGGGACTTGCAGTTCGAAGTGGTAGACTCGCGGGCGAATTTTATTTTTGTGACTCATCCCGTTATTCCGGCAGTTGAGCTGTTCGAGGCCCTCAGGCAGCAGGATATTATCGTCCGCTATTTTGCCAAGCCCAGGATCGACAATTATTTGAGGGTCAGTATCGGGACGGATGAGGAAATGGAGGCACTTTGCCGGGCGCTGGAAGGAATATTGGCAGAAAAGGCCCGTTGAAGAAGAATGGTCGCATAGCCTTGCGCGGGAAAATACGGCGTCCCCGTGGTGGTTCGTCCGCAGGTTAGCCAGATTCATAGAAGTGTTCGAGGTCTTGGTGATGAGCGCCAGGGCCTCTTTGATCTGTGCTTCATTCAGGAAAAAACTTGCGCCCCTCCGAATAACCGCTGCGGCCTGCTCATATACTCAGGTTATGGGGAATGATCGCTCATAGGTTTGAAGAACAATTACTGCGGCGATAAGCTGCCAATAGTTCGACAGTCGATTTGGGGCTGTGCCTGGAAAATAAGCTTTCCCGGGCATAGCCTCTTTTGTCTTTCCACTTCCTAAGCGTGAAGGAGGGTTTCCGGTGATACGTCTCGATGGCGGGAGTCTGACGCTGGAACAAGTCGCACAGGTGATTTACTCCAATGAGCAGGTGGAAATCCGTGATGAGGCCTGGGCCAAGATTAAGCGCTCAAGAGCGGTTATCGATTCAATTGTGGAGCAGGGGCAAAAAGTTTACGGCGTAACCACAGGCTTTGGTAAATTCAGCGACACCGTCATATCGGCCAAAGACGCCGAGAAGCTGCAAATCAATCTGATCCGCAGCCATGCCTGCGCGGTTGGCGAGCCGCTGCCGCGGGATACCGTCAGAACGATGCTGCTGCTAAGGGCCAATGCGCTTGCCAAGGGATATTCTGGCATTACAGCCAGTACACTGAAATTGCTGGTCGATGTGCTGAACGCCATGATCGTCCCGCTGATTCCGTCCCAAGGGTCGCTTGGGGCAAGCGGCGATCTGGCGCCGCTCTCGCACTTGGCTCTCCTGCTTGTGGGGGAGGGAGAAGTGCTATATCAGGGAGAGCGATTATCGGGGGCAGAAGCGCTGCACCGCGCCGGCCTGAAGCCTGTCACGCTGAAAGCCAAGGAAGGACTGGCGTTAATCAACGGCACCCAGGCAATGACGGCGATTGGAGTCATGGCTTATCTGGATGCGCAGCGGCTTGCCCTCCTCGCGGATGGCATTGCGGCGCTGACGCTTGAAGCTTTAAGAGGCATCACGGACGTCTTCGCGCCGGATTCTCATCTGGTTAGGCCATACCCGGAGCAGCGTTTGGTGGCCGGGCGCATTCTAGGCATACTGAAAGGCAGCTCGCTTACGACCGTGCAAGGTCAAATCCGCACACAGGACGCCTATTCGCTGCGCTGTATTCCGCAGGTCCATGGCGCTGTACAGCAGGTGCTTACCTACGTTAGGGAGAAGCTGCTGATCGAGATCAATTCAGCCACGGATAACCCGCTTGTGTTCCCGGATTCCGGGCAGGTCATTTCCGGGGGCAATTTTCACGGCCAGCCTATTGCCTTCGCGATGGATTTTCTGGGCATCGGCATGGCCGAAATTGCCAGTATTTCGGAACGCCGGATTGAACGGCTGGTTAATCCGCAGTTGAATGATTTGCCGGCCTTTCTGAGCCCCGACCCGGGACTGCAGTCCGGCATGATGATTACGCAATACACCGCAGCTTCCCTTGTCTCGGAGAACAAAACGCTGGCGCATCCCGCAAGCGTCGATTCAATCCCCTCATCAGCGAATCAGGAGGACCATGTGAGCATGGGCACTACGGCGGCGCGGCAGGCGGCTGTTATTGTCGACAACGGCTATAAAGTGCTGGCGATTGAAGCGATCTGCGCGGCTCAGGCCGCTGAAATAAGGGGGGCCGAGCGGCTCGCCCCGGCAACCCGCAAGCTGTTGAGCCTGATTCGTTCTGTCGTGCCTCCGCTGACGGAGGATCGGTCCATGAGCGGGGATATTGAGCGGCTGGCGTGCAGTATGAAGACGCAGGGCTGGTCTTTGGAAGAAATTCAATCATAGTGGGTACCAATCACATCATGCTTGCCAAATTACGCGAGCGAATAAGGGAGATCTAAAATGTCAGACCATGAACGCATTATCCGCGCCCCGCGTGGCCGGAAATTAAATACGAAAGGCTGGGTACAGGAAGCCGCTCTGCGGATGCTGATGAACAATCTGGACCCGGA
Organism: Paenibacillus sophorae; assembly: GCF_018966525.1. NCBI lineage: Bacteria > Bacillati > Bacillota > Bacilli > Caryophanales > Paenibacillaceae > Paenibacillus > Paenibacillus sophorae. Next base: position 3,857,304 of record NZ_CP076607.1, on the reverse strand, counting down.
AGTGGCGGAGCATCCGGATAAGCTCGTCGTCTACGGCGGTATCGGCCGGGCGGCGCGCAACTGGGAAGCCTATGATCGCATTGTTGGTTGTCTCAAGGAGCTTGAAGAGGATGAGACGCTGCTGATCCAGTCGGGAAAGCCCGTTGCCGTGTTCAAGACAACAAAAGATTCGCCACGCGTCCTTCTTGCCAACTCCAACCTGGTTCCGGCATGGGCGAACTGGGATACATTCCACGAACTGGACAAAAAGGGACTTATGATGTATGGCCAAATGACCGCCGGAAGCTGGATTTACATCGGCACGCAGGGAATTGTCCAGGGAACCTATGAGACATTCGCGGAAGTAGCGAGGCAGCATTTCGGAGGCACCTTGAAAGGCACAATTACGGTAACGGCCGGTATGGGAGGCATGGGCGGGGCTCAGCCGCTGGCGGTCACCATGAACGGAGGCGTTGTTATCGGTATAGATGTAGACCGCACAAGTATCCTGAAACGAATTGGGACGCTGTACTGCGACCAGTTGGCGCCGGATCTAGACGAAGCGCTTGTTATGGCTGCCGAAGCGAAGGCACACAAACGGCCTCTTTCCATCGGACTTGTGGGCAATGCTGCGGAAGTGCTGCCGGAAATGATCCGCCGCGGCTTTATTCCCGAGATCATTACCGACCAGACCTCTGCCCATGATCCGCTTAACGGCTATTTGCCGGCCGGACTGACGCTGGAAGAGGGGCAGGCGCTCAGGACCGTTAAACCGGAACTCTATATCAGGCAGGCAAAAGCTTCCATAGCGGTCCATGTGCGAGCCATTCTCGAAATGAAGAGACAGGGGGCCGTTGCCTTCGATTACGGCAATAATATCCGTCAGGCTGCTTATGATGAAGGCGTTAAGGACGCCTTTACTTATCCCGGATTTGTCCCGGCGTATATCCGGCCGCAATTTTGCGAGGGGAAAGGGCCGTTCCGGTGGGTGGCGTTGTCCGGCGATCCGGAGGATATATACAAAACCGATCAAGTGATATTACAGGAGTTTGCAGGCAATAAAGGGTTGTGCAAATGGATTCGCATGGTACAGAAACGAGTGGCGTTCCAGGGACTCCCCGCCCGGATTTGCTGGCTCGGCTACGGTGAGCGCGCCCGCTTCGGAAAGATCATCAATGAAATGGTCGCTTCTGGTGAGCTTCGAGCGCCGATTGTTATCGGCCGGGACCATTTGGACGCCGGGTCTGTAGCCTCGCCTAACCGGGAGACGGAGAGCATGAAGGACGGCAGCGACGCCGTAGCCGATTGGCCGATCCTGAATGCCCTCGTCAATACCGCTGCGGGAGCTAGCTGGGTGTCGGTTCATCACGGCGGGGGCGTGGGCATGGGATACTCGCTTCATGCGGGTATGGTTGTCGTAGCGGATGGAACGGAAGACGCCGGGAAACGGCTTGAGCGCGTGCTGACAACAGACCCCGGAATGGGGATTGCGCGCCATGCGGATGCCGGTTATGAGCTGGCCGTGAACACGGCTAAGATGAAGGGCGTCCAAATCCCGGGACTGCACTAAGGGAGGCCTAAAGTATGGGGGAATTAACCTATGTCAAATCCGCTTCCCAGCTGATTTGCATGGATGGAGGGCTAGGGCCAAGAACAGGCAGAGGCATGTCCATGCTGGGAATCACTGCGAACGGCAGCGTTGTTATTGAGGATGGTATCATCGTCTTTTCCGGTTCCGACGCGCTGGCAGAGCATTATTTAAGTACACGCCAAGATGAAATTGAAATCATTGACGCTCGCGGAAAGGTGGTTACACCGGGGCTAATCGATCCTCATACGCATGCGGTGTTTGCCGGGAGCCGGGAGAATGAACTGGAGCTGCGGCTTCAAGGGGCAAAATATATCGACATTCTGAAGCAGGGCGGAGGCATTCTGAATACCGCGCGGAGCACAAAAGAGGCGTCCGAAGAGGAACTGGTACGGCAATCCAAAGTCCGGCTGGATCGGTTCCTTCTCCACGGCGTCACCACGATTGAAGCCAAGAGCGGCTACGGTCTAACTGTAACAGATGAACTGAAACAGCTGCGCGCCGCTCGGGCGCTTAACTGCAGTCACCCCATTGATGTGATTTCGACATTTATGGGAGCCCATGCGGTTCCCGAAGAGTACAACAACAACCCTGAGGGTTATGTCGATCTGGTTATCAACGAAATGCTTCCGGCTGTGGCCGAGCATGAATTGGCCGAATTCTGCGATGTGTTCTGTGAACAAGGCATCTTCAGCATCGCCCAATCCCGAAGGATTCTGGATGCGGCAGGAAGACTCGGCTTCAAGCTGAAAATACACGCTGATGAAATTGCGGAGAACTTCGGAGGCGCGGAGCTGGCCGCAGAATTAGGCGCCGTTTCGGCCGAGCATCTACTGAAGGCTTCGGAGGAAGGAATTCAAGCGCTGGCGAAGAGCGGCACGATTGCGGTGCTGCTTCCCGGAACGGCCTTGTTCCTGATGGAGCAGGCCGCCGCCGCCCGGAAAATGATTGCAGCGGGCGTGGCCGTTGCTTTATCCACCGACTGCAACCCGGGTTCATCCCCTACCGTCTCCATGCCCCTTATTATGAACGCTGCTTGTCTCACCATGAAGATGACCCCGGCTGAAGTATTGACGGCAAGCACGATTAACGCGGCTTATGCGATTGGCAGAGAGAACGAAATTGGGAGTATCGAAATCGGCAAGCAGGGAGATTTGGTCTTGTTCGATGCCGACAATTACCGCCAGCTTCAATATTATTATGGGATGAACCTGGTGCACACGGTTATTAAGAAAGGGCAGGTGGTTGTAAAAGGAGGGGTCCTCGTTGATCGACAAAAGCCTGCGCATTAACCGGGACAGACTTGAACGCAGTATTCAAGAACTGGCCACCTTCGGACAGAATGAGAATGGAGGGCTGGACCGGACTACTTTTACTCCCGCCGAACTGGAGGCGAGGGAGTGGCTGAAGGCAGCTCTTAGAAACGAGGGGATTAGCATAAGGATTGACGAGGCGGCGAATATCTGGGGCAGAAGAGCCGGAGAGAATCCGGAGCTGCTGCCGCCAATCGTCTGCGGCTCGCATATGGATACGGTTCCGAATGGAGGCAAGTATGACGGAGCGCTCGGGGTGTTAATGGCGCTTGAAGTGTTAAGAACGTTGAATGATGCGGGGATAGCTACCCGTCACCCCTTTGAACTGGTGTCGTTCAGCGCAGAGGAACCGAATCCGTTCGGACTGTCCACCTTCGGCAGCCGGGCTGTTACGGGCAAGCTCACACGGGAGCAGATCATCGGGGTGAGGAATCCTGAAGGTAAATTGCTCACGGAAGCTTTGGAGGAGGCAGGAGGGAGTCCGGAATGCTTTGACCAGGCGGCGCTTTCAAAGGAGGCCATAAGCGCCTTCGTAGAGGTGCATATCGAACAGGGAAGGCGCCTGATCAGCCGGAACATTCCGATCGGCGTAGTTACATCAATAACCGGCATCTACCGTGAAGAGGTCACGGTGCGGGGAGAAGCCAATCATGCGGGAACCACGCTTATGGAAGACCGTAACGATGCCCTGACCGCAGCCGCCGAAATGATTCTCGCCGCCGAGAGCATCTGCCGGGCATTTCCCGCCTGCGAGGTGGTCGGGACAGTCGGGCAGCTTAAAATCATTCCGAACGCCCCTAATATTATTCCGGCGGAAGCGGTATTTCTGGTCGAGTTCCGCGGGGAATCCAAAGACCAGATCGGGCAGGTCTTGACGGAATGGAAACTTCGGCTCGAATTATTGGCGCGACGGCGTTTGTCTATAGTGACCCGTAAGGTTATCTTAAATCAGCCTCCCTCTCCCATGGACCGATCAGTACTGGAGTCCATCGAAAGGCAGGCAGGTCTTCTGCGGATTCCGTCTCTTCGTCTTGGAAGCATGGCCGGTCATGATGCTACCCATATGACCTCCATCACCCGAAGCGGAATGATATTCGTCCCCAGCGTGGGCGGCAAAAGCCACTGCCCCGAAGAAGAAAGCCGCATCACAGATATTGAGCAGGCGGCTAATGTGCTGCTGCACACAATGCTGGATTTGGATGCCGGCTTGGATACGGGAGGAGGGGAACTTTGAAGCTGTTGTTCAAAGCAGACCAAGTCTATGTGGACGGCCAGTTCCGGCAGAATTGGGCCATTTGCACCGAGAACGGCAGGATCATCGAGGCAGGAGAACAATCGTTGATGGAAGGGAAATACCATCAAGCGATGCCTATCGACTGGACTGGAAAAGCCATACTTCCGGGTACGGTCAACGCGCATAATCACTCCTTTCAAAGCCTGCTGCGGGGAATCGCGGTGGATCGGCCTTTTTTGGAGTGGAGAGATCAAGCGCTGTACAAATATACGCCGCTCTTGGATGAGGAAGCGATATACATCGGCGCTCTGTTTGCCTTTGGCGAAATGCTCAAGTACGGCGTCACGACGGTCAGCGATTTCTTTTATGTGCATGACGGGGGAACGGCTATGGACGAAGCCGTGATCAAGGCGGCCAAGGACTTGGGGATTCGGCTTGTGCTGGCGCGGACGATGTATGATTGGGACGGGGCTCCGGCGAGCTACCGGGAAACGGTGCAGGATGCGGTCAAGCGTACCCGGGAGTTAGCTGTAAAATATCAGGGAAATCGCATGGTGACCGTCCACCCAGCGCCGCACAGCCCTCACGCGGCTTCGCCGGAGATGATCCAGGCCGGTTACAAGCTTGCTATAGAGCTGGATACGCCTTTTCATATTCATGTTGCGGAAGAGCCGTTCGAGGTAGAGGAGACGCTCGCTAAATACGGGCTGCGGCCCGTTCATTATCTGAATAAGCTCGGCGTCTTGGATGAGCGGATGATCGCAGTCCATCTGGTATGGCTGGAGGATTCGGAAATCCGCCTGCTGGGAGAGAAACGCGCGGGGCTGGCTTACTGTCCTTCCAGCAATATGTTCTTATCGGACGGTGTTACGAATATTCCCGGCCTGCTTGCGGCGGGTGTACGGGTATCGCTTGGTACAGACGGTGCTTGCAGCAACAACCGGATCAGCGTTTTTGAAGAGATGAGAATGTGCTCCTTGCTCCAAAAAATAAGCAGGCTGGACGGCACCTGCATTAACGCCGGTCAGGTCTTGCATATGGGCACCCAAGCCGGCGGCGAGCTGCTGCGGCTTCCCATCGGGGACATCCGGCCGGGAAATTATGCGGATTTTGTCTCTGTGGACCTGAAGGATCTTTCTCTTTCGCCCGTTACTGAGCTGTTCGCCAATATCGTGTATTCCATGCAGCCGACTGCGGTCAAGGATGTGGTGGTTGACGGCAAAATCGTAGTCGGCGACGGCAGGCTTCTTACCATGAAGGAATCGGCAATCGTTCAGAAAATCAATGATCTTTTAAACAGGTGGGAATAGAAATTCGGCGCATGCAGGGGTTTGATGGTTTTTTTACACAGCCATATTCGGGTGATATTATCCGAGTGTGGTTTTTTTGTTAATTTTAAGTTTTTTTTAAGGGAATGGGTGTATACTGTTTTTTTAAATGAACCGAGGAGAGGGTAAGGGTGCGTCATTATTTGCCCGGCAAACGGCTGGGAATCATGCTGCTGTCTTTTTTGATCGGCGGATTTGTACTGAATTTCATTATGCAGGCCGCTACGTTTGGCATGGATATCGGAAGCGTTTTCGCTTGGATATCGAATTACTACTGGCTGTATGCAGCCGGCAGTCTGTTCTTTTTCTTCGTTCTGCTCGCTTTTGCAGCAGTTATCCCAAATTTGTATGCGGGTCCTTTAATTGCATTTATCGCGTGTGTTATTCTGGGCATCGCTGATTATAAAAAGCTTACAACGACGGGGGAACCGCTGTTTCCATGGGACCTTATGCTGGTCAAAAATGCCGGGGAGATGAGTAAGATTACCAATGGCATGATTTCGCCGCTCGCGCTTGTCCTGGCTGTGGTACTCATTGCGGGGCTGATCTATCTGCTGCGAAAGCTTCCCAAGATCAGAATCGGACTGCCGCTGCGGGCGGGTTTTACGATTCTTTCGGCAGCCATGATTGCCGGGTTTATTCTAGTGGTCGACGGCCAGTCCACGCTTGCAACCTCCATCCACTATCAGAATATTTATTGGAACCAGAAAGTGAATTATACCCAGAACGGATTTTTATTCGCTTTTACAGGCAATCTGAAGCAGAATCTGATGGAGAAACCGGACAATTACAGTAAGGAAGCCATAACCAAAATTGCAGAAAAATACAGTGCGCTTCAAGGCAACAGCACTGCCGCAGCGCCTGCGGAGTCTCCAAATATCATGTACATGATGGACGAGGCCTTCTTTGACCCGACGCGTCTTCCCACCTACACTTTTAGTGAAGACCCTTTGAAATTTATCCACCTTGAGGAACAAGATACGCCGTCCGGCTATATGCTGTCACCCGAATTTGGCGGCAATACGGCCAATATCGAATTTGAAGCGCTGACGGGCTTGTCAATGTATTTTCTCAATGACGGCTCCATTCCTTACCAGCAGCGTATTGTGAAAATGTCCTCGCTGCCCTCGATCGTCAGTATCCTTAAAGACCGGGGATACCGGGCGCTGGCGCTTCATCCGTTCGATGAGACGTTCTACAACCGGAATAAAGTGTACCCTGTTCTCGGGTTTGACCAGTTTACGAGCCAGGATCAAATGACAAATGCCGGGCGCATCACGCCGGACGGATACATCTCCGATATGGCCGCCGTCAAGGAAGCGGTGCGCGAGCTGGACAGCTCCGATCAGCCGACGTTCCTGCATTTGGTTACGATGCAGAATCATTTTCCGTTCGTCAAAGGCCATAACGGACCGAACACGGTAACGGTTAGCGGCGTGAAGCCGGAACGGAAGGACGAGCTTGAGACGTACGTCCAGGATACGAAGCTGACCGACGAGGCGCTCGCCTATCTTGCCGAAGAGCTGAAGGCGATAAAGCGGCCTACGGTTGTCGTATTCTGGGGCGACCATCTTCCGGCGCTCTCTGGGGACATCTATACGCAGGCGGGCTGGGATACGAATCCCAGACTGAAGCATGAGACGAAGCTCCTCTATATGGCCAATTTTGATATCGACAAGCAGCCGGTGGGTACCCTCAGTCCCGCATTTCTCGGGCCGACTGTATTTGAACTGACGGGGCAAAAGATGCCGGCTTACTACAAGCTGCTGGACAAGGTGAAATCGGAGCTTCCCGGCTTAAGCAAAAGTGTGCTGATCGGGCCGTCCGGCGTTGTTACCGGATTGAACGCGGAGCAGCAGGAGCTGCTGGATGATTACCGGTTGGTGGAATACGATATGCTGGAGGGAGAGAGCTACTCGAAGGATTTGCTGTTTTAATAAGGGGATTCAGCAAAAAAACGGATGCGGCCCACAATGGGCTTTGCATCCGTTTCTTCATTAACAACGCGTCTCACGGTACTAAAAGGATACGAGCTATGGCGAAGTCAGAAAAGAACGTAATTCCTCCATCGAACCGTTATACCAATCCAAGTCTACATTTCCGGTGATGCCGGGAACGGTGCCTGTCTGTGTATACTGCCAGATGTCCCATTTGTCCCAGGCCTGAATGTTCAGGGGAGGCTGGCTGCTGTACTTGGCGATCCACAGCTTATAGCCGGAGAAAGAGGAGTCGAAATTCGAGGCAAAGACGCTTCCGGTGTAGATTATGGGCCGGCAGCCGGTCAAGGCTTCTATCTCGTTCAAAAAAGCTTGAGCTACGATTCTGATCTCCTTCGGCGCAAGCTTTCCGGGGTTATTCTCATAGTCCAGGACAGGCGGCATATCCAGCTCGGATATTCCTCCCGCTTCTTCAATTGCGCTTGCGAAATTGTCAGCCTCCAGACGGGCGTCTTCGGGCGTCACGGCGTCAAGAAAATGATACGCGCCCGCCAGCAGGCCGGCTTCCCTGGCACCTTTAAGGTTATCTGTGAACTTGTTGTCACGGAATGATTTGCCTTCAGATGCTTTTATAAAAACAAAATGATAGCCTTCGTCCGCTACCTGGGACCAATCGATTTGCCCATTATGATGAGAGACGTCCAGCCCCTGCGTATAGATGTCGGCGGCATCGGCTACAGTTTTTTCCGGGCTGTATACGCTATCGATCACTTCGGCGCCGGATAACGAGGCATCGCTGCCGACGATGGAGACGGGGCTAATCAACGTGACCAGCTTGTCCGTGTTATCCCAGTAGACGCTCAGGCCCATTTGTTCCCCGACAAAGCGAAGGGGAATCAGGGTGGTGCCGTTCTTTAGAACCGGCGCGACAGTCAGGGGAACATTCCTTCCGTTCACGTCGGCTTTGACATTGCCAATCCGTAACCGGATTTTTTGATCGGATTTTGTTACCGTTACCGTACCTGTCCCGCTGGTCCAGTCCACACTGAATCCCAACTCTTCCACAATTACCCGGATAGGAACGAGCACACTGTTATGTACGATCATAACCTGTCTGTCACCGCCGAGATCAAGTTCATTGCCATCAAGAATAATCCGCGCTGCAGTAGGCGACGCATAGGCCTGTTCAGACAATCCCAGGAAGAAGAGAATGAAGAGCATCGCTGCAAAACTAATTTTCCGCATAGATTTCCCGCCTATCAATAGAGAATTTTTTCCAATTAATTAATAGACCCGATTTATTGCTAAAAAGTTTCAATTAGCGGTGAAAAAAGTTTCCGGAACAGCGAAGCGGCCTGTTCCCGGTTGAATACCGAGAACAGACCGCTTCTAGATACGTATTTCTTCTGCTTACACAAACCCCGTTACCGGATGGGGCACATACGGCTCTTCCAGCCTCCGGAGTTCATCTGCGGTCAGCTGGATGTCCAGAGCCGCCACCGCATCTTCCAAGTGATGCGGCTTGGTCGCTCCGATGATGGGAGAGGTCACCGGCTTCTTCTGAAGCACCCAGGCGAGCGCGATTTGCGCCCGGGGAACACCGCGGTCTTCCGCGATTTCCTTCACGACAGCGGCGACCTTGCGGTCGGCGTCCTCGGTGGCGGCGTAAAGCGATTTGCCAAAGATATCACTCTCCGAACGATTGCTTGTCTCTTCCCAGTCACGGGTGAGCCGTCCGCGTGCCAGCGGACTCCACGGAATGACGCCGATGTTCTCTTCCTCGCACAGTGGAAGCATTTCGCGTTCTTCTTCCCGGTACAATAGATTCAAATAATTCTGCATGCTGACGAACTTCGTCCAGCCGTGGCGCTCCGCGGTAAAGAGGGCCTTCTGGAACTGCCAGGCATACATGGAGGAGGCACCGACATAGCGGGCTTTACCCGCTTTGACGACATCGTGCAGGGCTTCCATCGTTTCTTCAATCGGTGTGCCGTAGTCCCAGCGGTGAATTTGATACAAATCCACGTAATCCGTCCCGAGCCGCCGCAGACTGTGGTCGATTTCCGAGAGAATGGCTTTACGGGACAAGCCTTTCCCGTTAGGGCCCTTTCGCATTTGTCCGTGAACCTTCGTCGCGATCACGACTTCATCCCGGCCTGCGTAATCCTTCAGCGCTCTGCCGACGATTTCCTCGCTTGTTCCATCCGAGTAGATATTTGGCGGTATCGAAAAAATTAATCCCGAGCTCCAACGCTCTTTGGATGAAGGGGCGGCTCTGCTCCTCATTCAGCGTCCATTCATGGTTGCCGCGCTCCGGAACTCCATAGCTCATGCATCCCAAAGTCAGACGGGAGACTTCCATTCCCGTATTGCCGAGTCTCACATACTGCATTCCAGTCATCCACCCTCTCCATTTGTGGTAATTGGTTGTGATAGAAGCTTCTTCCGCATATCTATATGCTAGTTTAGACGAGCCTGAAGACGGGTGCAAATGTCCGAGTGGACATCGAATTCAATTAAACTTGACATAGGAAGCGTTAGCATGAATACGGCACAAGAGCAAGAAAAAAGCGCATATCCTTATTCTCCCAAGTTATTGTACGATAGATAAGATTGTATCTAAATTAAGGGAAATGAGGGAGCGGAAATGATTAATGTAACGAAACTGCTTACCGGTATGAAGGGGGAAGGCGATGACCTTCGTTATACCATTAAGCCGGGACACAAACCGCATGGCGTTTCCGCGGGCAGAGGGCCTGTCGTCGTGTGGAATTCGACACGGGCATGCAACTTGACCTGTAAACATTGTTATGCAAATGCCTGTCCTGCCCATGATCCCGATGAAATGTCGACGGAGGAAGCGAAGGCGTTTATTGATGACCTGGCCGTATTCCAGGTGCCGGTTCTGCTTTTTTCCGGTGGAGAACCTCTGATCCGTAAAGATATTTTTGAGCTGATTTCTTATGCGTCAAGCAAAGGTCTGCGGCCGGTAGTATCGACGAATGGCACTCTGATTACCATCGATAAAGCGAAAATGCTAAAAGAAGCAGGGATTAAATACGTCGGTGTAAGCTTGGATGGGCTGGAAGAGCGCCATGATGAGTTTCGCGGGCGAAAGGGGTCTTTTGAACAGGCGCTTCAGGGTATCCGAAACTGCTTGTCTATCGGCCAGAAGGTAGGGGTTCGGTTCACGATCAGCAGACATACATACGAAGACCTGGACGGAGTGCTTGATTTGATCGAGCGGGAAAATATTCCGCGGGCCTGCTTCTACCATCTCGTCTATTCCGGCCGCGGGAGCGCCCTGCAGCAGGAGGATGTTACACATGCACAGTCCCGGCATGCTCTTGACCGGATTATGGCTAAGACGATAGACCTGCATGGTAAAGGCAGACAGGTTGAACTGCTTACCGTTGATAACCATGCGGATGGAGTTTACCTATACCAGTGGATGATGGAGCACGACCCGGAGCGCGCGGATGAACTGCTTGGACTGCTTCGGCGAAACGGCGGCAACCGTTCCGGAATAGCCATCGGCTGCGTCGATTGGCACGGCAACGTCTATCCCGATCAGTTCACCAGAGATATCGAAATCGGCAATATCCGCAAGCAGAAATTCAGCGAGATCTGGCGCGATGCCGCTCATCCGCTAATGGCGGGCCTGCGCGACCGCAAACCGCTGCTGAAAGGACGCTGCAGTGAATGCAATTGGCTGGACGTCTGTAACGGAAATTTCCGGGCCCGGGCTTCTGTAAGCGGTGATTTCTGGGCAGAGGACCCATCCTGTTATTTAAGCGACCGCGAAATTGGAATCATATAACACGGGAAAGGAAGGCTGATTACACATGCTCGTTTCCTGGAATGTGACCAAGAAATGCAATTTATACTGCGAACACTGCTATCGCGACTCCGGACCGGCATCGCCTGTTGCAGACCAGCTAACCACGGAAGAAGGCACCCGGCTCATTGATCAGATCAAACAGGCCGGATTCAAGCTTCTCATATTCAGCGGCGGCGAGCCCTTGATCCGTGAAGATCTCTGCGAATTGATCGCTTATGCCTCATCTATCGGCCTTCGTCCCGCACTTGGCAGCAATGGCACGCTTCTGACCGCCGCCAAAGCAGCCGAGCTGGGGAAAGCGGGGCTGGGGGGCATCGCGATCAGCATAGACAGCGCCACGCCGGAGTATCATAACCGGTTCAGGAACGCGCCGGAAGGCTGGCAGCAAGCATTGGAGGGCATCCGTTATGCCCGTGAAGTCGGGCTGAGAGTGCAAATTAACATGACGCTGACCGAGGGCAATATGGATGATTTCGAGCAGGTAGCTCAGCTTGCGGAGGAACTGAATGTATCCTCTCTGCACCCGTTCTTTCTCGTTCCGACCGGACGGGCCGTCAACATCGAAGAGGATGGGTTGAAGCAGGAACGATACTACTCGGTTCTGCGCAGCGTTCTGTCCAAACAGAAATCAACCTCCCTAGAAATCAAACCGACATGCGCTCCCCAGTTCATGCCGCTCGCCAAGAGCATGGGGCTTGAAATGCGGTATACGCGAGGCTGTCTTGCCGGGGTCGCCTATTGTTCGGTGCTGCCGAATGGCGAGGTGCATATTTGCCCGTACCTGCCGGTTAAGGTGGGGAATGTTCGCGACCAGCCTTTTGATGAAATATGGAGGGACAATCCGGTATTCCGAGATTTAAGAAACTTCGAGAAATATGAAGGAGAATGCGGCTCCTGTCCGGATGTCGGTATTTGCGGCGGCTGCCGGGCGAGGTCGTATTATTACAGCGGCGGCAATTTCATGGCTGAAGAGCCATGGTGTTATAAAAGATTGGCGGCGCTGTAGGCCGGGGAGGTGGAAACAGTGGAACTGGATGCGATGGACCGGAAGCTGCTAAATCGGCTGCAGATCGAACTTCCTCTGGTCAAACACCCCTGGAACACCATTGCGGAGGAACTGGGATTACAGCAGGGAGATGTGCTTCAAAGGCTGGAGAGGTTGAAAAAAGAGGGATTCATCCGGCGGATCGGCGGGGTATTTAATCCGGCAGGGCTCGGATATAGAGGCTGTCTGTATGCGATGACAGTACGGGAAGATCTTTTTTATCAGACGGCTGCAGTCATCAACAGCTTTAAAGGCGTTACCCATAACTACCGCCGGCGCAGTCGGCTCAATATGTGGTTTACGCTGAGCTTCCGAACCGAGGAAGAACGGGGAGCCATACTTGAAACGATCTCTGAAGCGGCGGGCGGGCCGCGTCTCTATGAGTTTCCTTCCGAGCAGATATTCAAGCTGAAGGTCTTTTTGAATATGGAAGAAAAGGCTACCGCGTCAGCCATAACACCCAATCCGAACCTGAATGGGGGCACAACCTTCAAACAGGAGCTTTGCAAAATAGAGAATACGGATATGCAGCTGATCCGCGAACTGCAGGGAGATCTGCCGTTGTTACCCGAACCGTATACCGAGATTGCTTATAAGACAGGATGCAGCTTGGAAGAGGTGTTTCGCCGCTTGCAGACGCTGCAGGCAGGAGGAGCGCTCAAACGAATCGGAGCCGTTCTGAAGCATAGGGAAGCCGGGTTTTCAGCCAACGGCCTGTTCGTCAGCGTACTTCCCAAGAAGCATATATCCGAAGCAGGGAAAAGGCTAGCCGGTTATTCGGAAGTCAGCCACTGCTACAAGCGCCGGGCGCATCCCGATTGGCCGTATAATTTATACGCCATGATTCACGGACCCGATGAAGCGTCTGTTCGGAAAGTTGCGGAGCATTTTGTTAAGCAGGAAGGCATCAAGGAATACGACATCCTGTTCAGCACGGAAGAACTGAAGAAAACGAGCTTTTCGATCTAAGGCGCTGCAAATATTCACACGGAAAAGGGCGAGGGATATCCACTATTATGAAACGCGGAGATCTGTACATCATATTGCTGGGACTGCTAATTGCCGGTTCTATTTACGGAATCAAATGGCTCCACATGGACCACAGCGCCTACAAACCGGGAGACCTGATGGCTCGAATTACGGTGAACGGGAATCTTTACAAGAACGTGGCTTTAACCAAAGAAGTGCAAATAATCGACATCAAAACGGAATTTGGCCATAATACGCTCAAAGCCTTCGATTATGGGATTCAGATGATTTATTCGGACGCTCCGAAACGGATCGCGCTGGATATGGGGTTCATCTCCAAGCCTTACCAGCAGATTATCTGCATTCCGACCCGTGTATACGTTGAAGTATTCAACCCGCACAAGCAGCCTTCAGGTGATGAACTCGACGCAGTGATATGACCGGATAGTTTCACTCTCATAAATGGCCTCATCTTTCTATCAGAAACGGATGCCCTCCTGTGAGGATGGTGCAGCCGTTTCTTCTTGTTTAGGACATATGTCCTTCCCAAAAAATCGGAGATATCATTTAATTAGGATCAGAGCTAACATCAGAGGAGAGGTTAAGAAATGAGAGGGCTGTTATTTGCGTTGTTGGGCGGGGCGTGTATTACGCTGCAGGGAGTGGCTAATTCCCGGATCAGTCAAGATATTGGAACTTGGCAAGCCGCCACAGTTACCCAGTTAACCGGGTTTATTATGGCCTTGCTTATCCTCCTGTTTGTCCGGGACGGAAGACGGCAGGGGCTGAAGCAAGTCAAACCATTATATCTTATTGGCGGCGCGTTTGCGGCTGTCATTATTTTCAGCGAAGTAACGGCAATTCGTAAAGTCGGGGTTACCTTTACGATATCCGCGGTGCTGATTGCCCAGTTGTGCCTGACCTTTTTAATTGATTCGAACGGTTGGTTTGGCGTGGTGAAGCAAAAGATGAAGCTGCCGCAGTTCTTCGGCCTCGGAATGATGATCGCCGGTGTAATCATACTTAAATTTTGATAATATGTTTACGCCGCAATTTAAGGGCAACAAGGTCACGGGCTGGAGGTGAATGCGGATTATGAAAGAAATACAGGATCAGAAGCAGCTGCACTCTTTTTTACAAACTTATCAGTTGGAAACGATATTTAATGAAGCTTTGATGCCGTATTTGTCGCTGTACCGCTTTGATCAGGGTGAACTGATCTGCTCCCAGGGAGAGCCTTCACAGGTTCTGTACGTGCTTGTAAAGGGCAAGATTAAAGTATATACCACCTCCGAGGAGGGCAAAATCCTGATTATTTCGTTCAAGACGCCGACTGAGGTGATCGGGGACATTGAGTATATCCAGCATATCCCGATTATCAATACGGTCGAGGCGGTATCGCAGGTCAATATGATTGGCGTTCCTTATCGCATGCTTGAAAAATACGCCGCAGACTACCCGCCGCTGCTGAACTTTTTACTGCACGTCATCACCCGGAAGTTTTACGTGAAGTCCAACTTTTTGAGCTTTAATATGATGCACCCGGTGGAGGTACGATTGGCCAGTTATCTGCTGTCGGTTTCCTATGACGATTCCGATTCCGAGATTCCGGGGCAGCTTAACAGCTTCCGTCTAACCGATGTGGCAAATTTTATTGGAACCAGCTATCGGCATCTGAACCGGATCATTCAAAAATTATGCACGGAAGGCCTAATTGAACGCAGCAAAGGGCTCATCCTTGTTAAAGATAAGGAAGGCTTAAGCGCGCTGGCTAATCACAATATTTATGAATAGGAGGCATCCTGCTTATGATTCAAGGGTTGTTACTCGCGCTCGTTGCGGGTTCACTTGTCAGCATGCAAAATGTTTTTAACAGTAAAGTCAATGAACATACAGGTTCCTGGGCCACAACGGCGTTGGTGCTGGGAATGGGCTTTGCGGCTTCGCTGACTTTTGGCCTGATCTTTGAAGGGGGCCGGCTGTTTAGCCTGGAGAACATGAAGCCCTGGTACTGGATCAGCGGTGTAATCGGGGTGGGTGTAGTTATCTGTCTGACGCTGGGGATCAGGCTGCTTGGTCCTACGTATGCCATCTCCATCGTTCTGATCTCACAGCTTGGCTGCGCTCTATTATGGGACTCAGTGGGCTGGATGGGCCTGAACAAAGTTCCTTTTACATTCCAACAATTGCTCGGGGTGCTGGTTATTATCGGCGGCATTCTGGTATTCAAATTAGGCGGCGGGCGTGTGCATCAGGCGGCTTCGGGAGAAACAAACGAGACTTCGCCATGCAACATAAAGAATGAAGCGAGAGGCGCATAGGATGACAACCGCAATCGATAAAATTGCCTGGATATCCATGAATCAGGGCCAATTGTTATGCGCCCGTTCCCAAGGAAAAGATACTTATTATTTACCTGGTGGAAAAAGAGAGCCCGGCGAGAGTGATACAGATACGCTGCTGCGGGAAATAGAAGAGGAATTATCCGTTCGGATCAAGCCCGAAACGGTCATCTACTTCGGGACGTTCAAAGCGGAAGCTCACGCGAAGACTGGCGGGATTCAGGTGAAAATGACTTGTTACACCGCAGAGTTCGAAGGAGTACTGAGTCCGGCATCGGAAATCGAGGAACTGGCCTGGTTAACCTATAATGACCGGGACCGTGTATCAGCGGTTACACAGATTATTTTTGATGAGCTGCATGAGATGGGGCGGCTTGCCTGATCCTTCTTTACTAACAGGAGTAAAAACAGGAGTAAAAACAAGACTTCGGAGTTCGGCTCCGAAGTCTTGTTTTATTCCTGATTAATGATTCATACCGGCCATTCCCCCAATGATTTCCGGATTGACCATCCCGAATATCATTGCGATGTGGGCCACAATGAGAAATCCGCTGACGAGGATAAAGTGAAGCTTCAATTTTCCTTCTGCGGAACGGTTGCGGGCGATGATGCCAAGATCAAGAAGAGCGAGGGGTAATAAGAAGAACACACCGCTCAAGTAAAATCCTACAGCAACAACGTCCACCCAGGTATGCCATTCGCCATTTACGGTTAGAGGGATAAACGCGGTGGGGAACAAGTAGATAAAGATTCCTGTAAAATACAGTCCGGCCAGGATGCTGCAAATGCGGTTAAAGCTTCTGAGTCCGCCCTGCGTGTTTTTGCCAAAGAGGATAAAGAATTCGGTTACAGTAATCGTTTCGGCAAAAATCACGGGAATGGCCATGAATATAATCAAATTCCATGGCTGATTGTCCGCAAGCAAGGACATGTAATGCGTCATGCTCATTTTTTGATACTCCCCCAGTAGATAGATTTAACTTACCTGGCCCATTGTATAAAAAATGTATGTGGAATTTATGAAGAACTTAGGATGGATTGATCGGACTGATTCGAATTCGTTTCTTTATTAAGAGATATTTTTCACATATTTGGGTACCTGTTTTTGTCAGAATATATTGTATCGGCTAATGTGATCTGCAATGCGGCCAATAGGGATTAATCAGAATCGGAGGGATCGAAATTGAGTTTCTCACAGCATTCCAAAGTCAATATAGACCCGTCGGCTATTATTATGGAAGGCGTTATTATTAATGGCGACGTATCCATCGGAGCAGAAACCGTTGTTTTATCCGGAGCCGTAATAAGCTCTGAGGGATCGCCTCTGCAAATAGGCGGGAGATGCATAATCATGGAGAATGCGGTGCTAAGAGCGACCAAAAGACATCCGCTGACAATTGAAGATCATGTTCTCGTCGGGCCACACTCTCATGTGAGCGGAGCGATCATTGGAGAAGGCAGCTTCATTGCCACGGGAGCAACTATTTTTGGGGGCTCTGAGCTTGGAGAAGGGTGCATGATCGGCGTTAACGCTGTCGTGCATATCGGAACCTGCTGCCCTGAATCTTTCTTTGTGCCGATTGGCTATACGGCCGTGGGAAATCCCGCAGAAGTATTTTCTCCTTTGGAGATTGAGCGGGTCCATGACAAAATTTTTCAGATGGGCTTCACCAATTATTTATTTAATTTTGATTCCCACAATATGACAAATGGAGAAGCGACAAAGCTGCTGTGCGATAAATATGTTCAGCATTACATAAGGAATACCCGTAGATAAGCTGCAGGGGGCTTCTATTAAGGGAGGTGAATCTTAATGCCAAAACGCAATATAAAATTATATATGCTTATAGGCATCCCTATTTTATTAGTCTTAGTAATGGTATATCTGATACATCTGCAGATTACGAATGCGCATAGGTCATGGGGAAGTGTTCAGATTTCGGATAATGGCAATATTCTCCTGTATAACGGAAGAACATACAAGAATGATTCAGAGCATCTGAGGACCGAAACCCATGGCAGAAAATTAGGAGCAAAAGGTGAAACCAGAACTTCATTTTACGAAATACCGGGTATGGAAAGCGCCAAGTGGCTGGCAGTTCAAGACGATGAGCTGGCTTTTGCTTTTATATATAAAGAAGTGAATGTTACCGAAATCAGCCTGGAAGAATTTAGTCCAACCGCCGTAGAGTTTAATGAGAACGGGAAGAAGATTCGTGATCCTGAAACAGTATCAAAAGTAATAACAATGATTGAGACAAACGCTGCTTTCAATACGCTGGACGATTACCGGCTGATCGAATCAAATATTACTTCTATTGAACTGTACTCCGATAAGTATCCAAGCTTAATATATTTACCATGAACATTTGGCCCCTTGTAAAAATCCTTGTCCGACGTGGACCCCGGGTGATTACGACCGATAAGTCTCTTCTAGAATAACGGCGACAGCAGCCGGGCGAAAATAATCTGCATTTTTTGTAACGTGCTGCGCTTTTCGAAATTCGACTGCAAAATCTCCTCGCTCACGCCAAGATCCCGGTAAAAATCTTGTACCAGGCGGTCAACGACCTTCCCGTCGAAAAAGACCGCATTGATTTCGAATTGGTTGCAAAAGCTGCGTATGTCCATATTTGCGCTGCCGGAAAGCGCCAAGTCATCGGAAATAATCAGTTTGGCATGGATAAACCCTTTCTGGTAGCCATAAAACCGGCCTCCCGCCTGCAGCAATTCCTGAACATAGGACAAAGTAGCGCAATAAACAAGATTTTTATCAGGAACAGCTGGTATAATTATGCGAACGTCGACTCCTCTAGAGATGGCCGTTTTCAGAGCCAATAAGATGCCGGGATCGGGAATGAAATAGGGCGTCTCGATAAAAATCCGCCTCTTCGCCGAAACGATGAGGGAGAAAATAAGCTCTAGGATCGTCTCGTCCGGACCGCTTTTTACGATTTGTACAAGCTCATTCCCGCGGCTTTCCTGTATCGGATAATAGACGGGATCGGTTATGATTTGTCCTGTAACCAAGTGCCAATCGGTCAAAAATGTATATTGGACCCACAGTACCGCATCGCCTTTAATGCTAAAATGAGTGTCCCGCCAATAGCCGAATTTCGGACCTTCCCCTAAGTATTCATCCCCAATATTCAAGCCGCCGAAAAATCCGGTTTTGCCGTCCACCACCACGATTTTACGGTGATTTCGATAATTGAGCCGCTTATTGAAGAAAGAGGTTAACAGAGGAAAAAAGCACCCCGTTTCTACCCCGGCATTCCGCAGCCGTTCCAAATAGGCTTTTCCCAACCGGCGGCTTCCGATCCCGTCATATATAAGTCGAACCTTCACGCCTTCCTGCGCTTTCCGGATCAACAATTGCTCAAACCGGATACCGAGACGATCGTCACGAATAATGTAAAACTCCACATGAATATGATGCTCGGAAGCGGCAATTGCATCCATCATTGCTTCAAAGGCTTTCTTTCCTTCGACGAAAACCGCCGTTTCATTACAAGCTGCAATGGGGGCGACCGGTATTTTTTTGAGTAATGCATGTAAATTGTCGTCTTGGACAAGAGTCTTACCATGCAGATCTTTCTGTACTCGCTGTTTGCATCGTTCAATGAGTTCGTCCTTTAATCGGTCCCAATGCCCGTTGTCTGTCCTCGAAAGAGCAGGGGGGCAAAGGTATTCTTTCGCAACAAATAAATACAGCACGAAACCGATGACCGGAAAAATGAACAAAACAATAAGCCAAACCACCGCTTTGTTCGGACGTTGATATTCGAAGATGATAACGAATCCGATTTGGATAATAAACAACAAGAGAGCCAAAACGATCCAAAGCAATGGTTTGCTTCACCTCCTTGAAAGGGCATAAGTGGAAAAAAGACTCATGCCCGCTTTTACAGCAAAGCAGAGTCTTTTTTCGTAAAACGCTTCTCATTGTGAGATTATCTAAGGTTTGCCGAGAAAAACAGCTCATTATATAAGAAACCTTTTCGAAATCGGTTGATGACCTGCGAAGCAAATTCACTCTCCCGAAACAATTGAATGTATTCTTCTTCTCTCCGGATATACTCCCCATTGTCATAAAGATTCATAAACCAATTACTTAACGGTTTATTTTGGCATAGACAAGGCTCCATAACGATGATTTTTCCGTTCGGTTTTAATATTCGCCTAAATTCCTTCATGTACTCTGCAATTTCTTCGGACGAAATATGGTGCAATACAGCGATAATGAGTATGAAATCGACAGACTCATTATCAACAGGAAGCTTGCCGTTTTCAAGCACATGGAACGCGTGGTTCGGATATCGCCGTCTTGCATAATGAATCCGTCCGGCGTCCGGATCGATGCCGAGATAGTGATTCGGCTGAAACATCGAACAATTAGCCCCTGTACCCGAGCCAAAGTCAAGCACGACTTTACCGTTAAACGCAAATCGGGATTGTATATGATCATGAATATATTTTTTGGTAAACCATTTCGGACGAACGAACCAATGGTAAAGCTGGGGTGAAGACGAAGTATTCAAAAGCTGCCACCATCTTTCCTGAAATTGAAGTCAATGTCAATAATCTAACCCTCCGAATCGGGAAAAATTCAATAAATTTTTACATAATCATCTCTTCAAATGGGCAATTTAAATCTTATTTTCGTAACAATGCGAGAGGGGGAATTCAGAGTGAGAAGAGCCAATCTAATGAGGACAGGAAAAAAGATGACCGTTATTTTGACAATCGGCCTAACTTTGATCATGTCTCTTACCGGATGCCAAGCGAAATCGGGAACGAACGCTGATATGCGATCCGAACCGGAGTTCAAGGTAACATCAGCTGGCGATAAGCCCATCGTTGCCATTATCATCGATTCCCTGATGGACAAGCCTTTGCAGGAAGCAATGAACCAGGGTAAAGCGCCCGCCTTGAAATATCTGATTGATCACGGACGGTATTTTCCTAAAGTTGTCAGTTCTTTTCCAACCATGTCCGTAACGATTGACAGCACTTTATTAACAGGTGTGTACGCGGATAAGCATCATGTTCCGGGGCTGGTGTGGTACAATGACCGGGAAAAGCGGATGGTTTTTTACGGCAATGGGCCAAAAGAAGCGCTGAAAATTGATCAACTGCAGGTATTGACGGACAGCGTCTATCAGTTGAATCAGGTTCAATTAAGCAAAAAAGTGAAGACCATTCATGAGGAATTGGCCGACTCAGGCAAACATTCGGCTTCGATCAACGCAGTTATTTACAGAGGAAGAACGGAACGGGATCTGCGTGTACCCCAAACGATGGCGGACACCACACGGCTGCCGGATCATTATAAAGTTAACACTCCGGAGTTGTTTTCGCTTGCCGCGTTCACACAGCTAAATCCGGAAAATTCCCTCCATACGGCCTTATGGGAAAAGTATGGGATGAACGACAAATTCGCAGCCCGGGACATAGCTTATCTGGTACAGAACGGGAAGCTTCCGGAAGTAACTGTCGCGTATTTTCCAGGAAACGATAGCGTTCATCACCGAAAAGGCTCGATGGCGCTTAAAGGTATTGAAAGGGCCGACCGGGCGCTGCAGCACGTGCTAGATTCATACGGGTCATGGGAGGAGGCGGTGAAAAGAACCACGTGGATTATTCTGGGGGACAGCGCTCAAAGCGATGTACTGGAAAATCGGGACGAATTCAAAGTGGATTTACGCCCTCTTCTGAATGGTTACCGGATTGCCAAGCTTGACCGGCCGGTCGCACAAGATGACCAAATCGTCATCGCGGCTAACGAACGGATGGCCTACATTTACGCCCTATCGCCAAGTCTGAAGCTTTCTGAGATCGTAAAAGGGTTACAAACGGAAGCCAAACTCGACATTATAGCGGTAAACCGGGATCATTCGGTACTGCTTACGGGCGGAGGACAAGGCGATAACGTTCTGTCCTATCGTCCGGGAGGACCTTATTCGGATGAATACGGGCAAAAGTGGTCGCTGTCGGGCGATCCCGGGCTGGCGGACATTTCCCTCCGTGAACATCGAATCAAATACGGAAAATACCCGGACGTGCTGGCCCGATTATACGGCGCGCTCCATTCCCATGAAGGACGATATATCGTCGTCACGGTGAAACCGGGATACGAATTGGCCGGCGAAAGCTCTCCCACCCATCGCGGAGGAGGAGCACACGGTTCGCTGCATGAGGTGGATTCGATCGTCCCCCTTATTGTTACCGGAACGGATTCGCAGCCGAAACATCCAAGAATCGTTGACTTGAAAGACTGGATTCTGCAAATGGCTAACCGAAATTGATTAAGATATTTGTTGTTCCAACAGATACCGGACGGTGAAATTTCTCTACAGAAACTTCCAATTATGATAGAATACAGGATGAAACCCACTAAACTTATCGGAGTTGATTATTCATTGAAGGACTTTAAGATTATTAGTCTAGACATGTTTCAAACCTTAGTAAATATAGAAAGTAGAAGAGAACAAATCTGGAGGCCCATTTTACAAAATACATTCACTGCTCAATTAGCCGAAGAGTATGGACAAACTTTGCTTAAGTATTTTTTTACTCACTGGAATGAATTGAGAAAGACGAGACAATTTCATCTGATGAATGAATTCTATATCACCATTTTATGATGAGACTGCTGACTTTCTTGAGAGCATTTCAAAGAGCCATAAAGTTTGTATTGTAAGTGATGCGGATGATGCAATGATACCGTATTTTTACGAGAGATATGGCGTGCATCTTTTTACATCTGAGCGGCATCAATCTTACAAGAACGACAACAGGAATACGATGTTCAAGGAACTGCTTAAATTCTATCGTACCAACCCTAAACAAGTGCTTCATGTCGGTGATTCTGCATCGGATGTACTCGGAGCTAATAGAGAAGGCATCGTAACTTGCTGGATTAATAGAAATAAGAGAATGTGGGAGCATGAAGTTAAACCGGACTACATAGTAGAGTCATTAGACGAAATTGAAGAAATGCTGGTGACAAGAAAAAATTAGGTCGATAGTTCTAAACCTTAGGCTAATCGGACATCGATTCCAACTAAGGCAGAGTGCCTGTTTCGACAAGTTAAAGGTGGTAATTACTGACCATTGATTTTATATTCGATTATTGTCACAATAGAAATACTATAATATATTACGAAATTGTTACTTTTTTGGCGGACTAGGGCCCAAGAAGAGTCAAGTGCCGCCGAGTCTATTATTCGGGTGCCGATGCTTGATCCGAAAATAGGTCTTTTTTTGCATCAATAAAAGAATGTTCCCCGCCGATATAGAACTTGAACGACTCCATAGATGCTGCACATAAGGAATGGGGAGGAGCTGAAAATGCCAGATGGCAATATTAGCCCGATTCAGAACGAGCGAGGTGTAAAAGAGACTCAGAGCCCGGCGAAGGAACTGGCCATGCGCCTGATTGAGCTGTCGGGCGGGCCGGACAATGTGTCGGAAGTATCTCACTGCACAACCAGGATCCGTCTCCGATTCCGAGACAGCGCCCGCGTGGATGAAGCCGGCCTTGCGCAAATAGAAGGGGTTCAGAACGTGTTCGTTCAGGCCGAACAGCTGCAAATTAT
The DNA here is from genome assembly GCF_018966525.1 of Paenibacillus sophorae. Classification (NCBI taxonomy): domain Bacteria; kingdom Bacillati; phylum Bacillota; class Bacilli; order Caryophanales; family Paenibacillaceae; genus Paenibacillus; species Paenibacillus sophorae. Next base: position 3,834,127 of record NZ_CP076607.1, on the reverse strand, counting down.
TGTGGGACCGGCAATTGTCTTTAAGGTACACCGTCAAATGGACCGTCTTCTTCAGGACCCTGGAACGGACCGGCAGCGGGAAGCGGAACGCCTGCATGGACCCGGGGAACCGGAGAGCGCCGTTCACATCGCCGGGTCCGGCGATCCCTTGCTTTCTTCCATGCGGGGAGCATGGAACCTGAGATTTTGGGTGCATCAGGTTGGGGCGGAGTCATCTCTTGAGCTGAAAGACTCGGCAAAAAGGGGCTTGATCGGCCGGGTTATGGGAGCAGCCACCTTTTTTTCCGATATCGTTGTGCCGATCATCCCGCTATTTGTCGCGCTTGGCCTGTTGCTCGGCTTGATCAGCATGATCAACGCCTTCGGCTGGGCGTCCCCGGACAGTACATGGTTTCGGATATTATTATTGTTGACCGGCTCAGCCTTTCAAATTATGGCCGTGATGTTCGGATATTATGCGGCCAAGCGGTTTGGCGGTACCCCTGCGCTCGGCGCCGCAGTTGGAATTGTAATGACCCGGCTCGACTTATTACATCTAACAGGAACCGGCGGAGCAGCGATACACTCTGCGGATTTGACCAGTACCCCGCAGTTTGGCTATCAGGGCACAGTGATTCCGATTATTCTTGCGGTATTGCTGATGACGCTTATCGAGAAGGGGCTGCGGCGGATCGTTCCTTCATCGGCCACCATTCTGCTGGTTCCTTTTCTCAGCTTTGTCGTTGGAGGCGGCCTCGCCGTTCTGGTCATCGGGCCGTTTGCCGCGGAACTGGGCGGCTTTCTTAGCGGCTTGCTGGAAGAGGTGTACCGATTCGGAAGCACGGTATTCGGGCTGCTGCTTGGCGGGGTCTACGGGCTTATCGTCTTGACGGGCTGCACCACGGCATTCAAGCAATTGAAATCGGGCTTATTTCTAATCCGAACATCGGGGTCAACTTTCTGCTCCCCATCTGGTCGATGGCAAATATCGCTCAGGGCGGGGCTGGACTTGCGGTGTATGCTCAAACACGGGACAACGATTTGAAAAAGTTAGCGCTTACCGCATCGATCACCGCCTTTCTAGGCATTACCGAGCCAATCGCTTTCGGCGTCAACCTGAAGCTTGGCCGCCCATTCCTGGGCGCAGCGGCGGGGGGAGCTGCAGGAGGGGCTTATGTAGCCTTCCATGAGGTGGTGGCTAATTCGTTTGGATTGACCGGGATTCCGATGATCGCCTTTAGTGTCCCGCCAGGACACATCAATTTCATTCATTATATGATCGGTTTACTACTGGCTACGGGAACGGCCTTTACAGTCACCTGGGTTCTTGGCGTAGATAAACCGCATCGTCAGAAACAGTGATCTAAATACTAATCGTAAAAGCACAGGAGAATATCATGAAAATCAAAAAAATTCTTAACAATAACGCGGTTGTGGTACACGACCTTGGAGAAGAAAAGATTGTCATGGGTTCCGGTATTGCTTTTCAAAAAGGAAAAAACGATATTGTCGATCCGTACCGCATCGAGAAAGTGTTCATAATGGACGATCCGGATCAATACGGCAACCTGCAGGAAATGCTTCGGACACTGCCCGAAGAGGAAATTGCGGTGTCCGAGAGTATTATTTCATTTGCTGAACGCGAATTGGAAGTAACGTTCAATAAACATATTCATATCGCGCTGACGGATCACCTTTCATTCGCTTTGAAGCGGCTTAGCAAAGGTATGGTCATTCAGAACACGCTCCTGCAAGAAATCCGGATTCTCTACCCAAGAGAGTTCCAAATCGGACTGCATGCGAAGAGAATCATTCGTGAGAAATTGCAGATTGAAATCCCGGAGGACGAGGTAGGTTATATTGCCATGCATATCCATACCGCCTGGGTCAATGCCGGAGCTTCAGGAGCGGGCTCGGACAGGGCTGCCTTAATCCGGGATATTGCCGAAGGAGTGGAGCGTACCGCCGGTGTTATACTAGACCGGGGATCTGCTGCCTACGAGCGTCTTGTGAATCAACTCGAAAATATCCTTCGATCCGATGAAAGTGGAAAGCTCTGCAATGAGCTGGCCCCGGAAATCGTACGGATCGCTAAGGAACGCTATCACACGGCTTACGAGCAGGCCAGATGGGTCGCAAGCCAGGTGGAAGATGACTACGGTTATACGTTCACGGACAGCCAATTGGTGTTAATCGCTATGGAGATCAACCGGATGGGCACCCGGTTGAAGGATATGGTGAATTGAGTTTCTTCATTATTAATTTACTCAACGCAGCGCTCTGTTAACCGGCCCTGCGTTGGGTCAGCTTGATTGTCTTCTTCAGCACACCCCAGGTGGAGATGTGACAGTGAATTCTAAAGCCCCGCTATTCGTTACTACTACGCCTTAACAACTCTCACGTATCCTTAAACGACACTTTGTCAAAATTAATCAAACTTATCAGGATCGATTTCTGTTCATTAAAAATTTAATCAGCTTAGAGACAAATGGAGAGGTAAAATACGGCACCAAAATTACCATTAAAATGAAGTATTCGATTAAAGACATGGCTTTAAATATTCCGAGCATATTCTGAAGAGAAGTTTTAATTGTTTCGCCCATCCAAACATCCATCCAGACGTTGAATGTAAACAATGAAAGAGCCAATACAGCAAATACACTATATTTTCTCAACCGAATTATCCTCCTTAAGCCTTTGAATATAAAATCATGAAGAGGGGACACTGTAAATAAGTCAGCATATTAAGAGGTAATAAATATTATGTCCCAAAATACGGATTCAACAACTGGAAAAAATCTGTCGGAAGTGCACGTAACTCCTTCAGGTGTAGCCTCCGATCAATCAAGTCAAACAGACGAAGGTTCTTCTATATTGGATCAACCGATATACCATGATATTGAACGCAATCTCGACACGCTGCTCGATGAGTTTGGTCGCAGTCCAGATGTAATAATTCGTCGTCTGGACTTCTGTCAAGCGGTAAGCTTGCGGATCGCCGTTATTTATATTGAAGGACTGACTGATCAACAGGCGCTATCCGAAAATGTACTTTCCCAAATTACAACGGCCTCCTCCTCTAATCAATCAGTCTGCCAAACTGAGGAGAATGGTCAGCCTCAGAAGGAAGAGCTTCTGCAAGCGTGGTCAACCATTAAAAATAAATTAACTGTCGGGTCTGTTGTACAAACAGGCCATCTTTCTTCGGTTGCTTCGGCTCTACTGGCCGGCAGTTCGGTCCTATTTGCGGAAGGCGTCCCATCTGCGCTTATTTGCAGTACCAAAGGGGGGAAATCACGCGAAATTTCAGAAGCGTCGACACAGGTGGTCATTCGCGGTCCGAAGGATAGCTTTACGGAGTCGATTGAGACTAATTTCACCTTGGTCCGTCGCAGGATCCGCAGTAAATTGCTTCGGCTTGAAACAATCAATATCGGAAGCGTTTCACACACATCAGTAGCCATCATGTATCTGCAAGATACAGCACCTGTTGAAATAGTAGAACGAGTTAGACAAACCTTGTCCTCGATCAATATGGAAGCCGTGCTTGAGTCAGGCTATATCGAGAAGGTTTTGCAGGACTCTTCCTTTTCACCCTTTCCAACCGTGTATAATACGGAGCGGCCGGACATTGTAGCCGGAAACTTGCTTGATGGCCGTATCACTATTTTTGTTGACGGGACACCCTTTGCCTTAATTGTTCCGACTGTGTTTTCACAATTCTTCACATCACCAGAAGATTACTACCAACGTTATGATATCGGATTATTTATTCGGTTCCTAAGATACATCTCTTTCATTATTTCGATGATTGCCCCTTCATTTTATGTGGCGTTAATTACCTATCATCAAGAGATGATTCCGACTCCTCTCCTTATAAGCCTCGCTGGAGGCAGGGAAGATGTACCCTTTCCTGCAATTGTTGAAGCACTATTAATGGAATTCAGTTTTGAGATTTTACGCGAAGCCGGAATACGTTTACCACGCGCGGTCGGACAAGCGGTTTCCATTATTGGCGCAATTGTTATTGGGGAAGCTGCCGTTCAGGCCGGAATTGTTTCCCAATTCATGATTATTGTTGTCGCCATTACCGGGATAGCAAGCTTTTCTGCACCATTTTACAATATTGCGATTACAGCTAGACTGTTGAAGTTTTCTTTCCTGATATTGGCGGGTATATTCGGGTTTTTCGGCATTGCCCTTGGAATGATTACTTTAATTGGTCACATGAACAGTTTACGTTCGGTAGGAACACCCTTCATGGCTCCATTCTCGCCGTTTAAGCTTCAGGCTTTTCGTGATACACTCTTGCTTCCAACAAACCATCAGCCTTCCACGACAACCGACAAATCGCCTTCTCCTGATTAAGCAAATAAGGGAGGTTACAGAATGAGTTTGAAAAGATGGTTATTATTAGGCATGATGTGCATGACTATTACACTTGTTTTTTCAGGCTGCTGGAACCGAAGGGAATTGCCGGAATTAGCAATTATCACAGCGATGGGTATAGATCTAAATGAGGATTCGAATGAATATTTAATCACATACCAAGTAGTCAATCCTCAGGGTATGTCCAAAACATCAGGAACACAGGGGACCAGCTCCAGCACAATCGTTTACCGTTCAACCGGTACATCCATATTTGAAGCTATTCGAAAATCATCGGAAAATGTGCCTAGACAACTATTTTTCTCTCATGCTCAGTTCATTGTTATCGGAGAGAATCTGGCGCGCAAAGGAATCAGTGATATTATTGACTTTTTTGAGCGTTCACACGAGGCCAGGTTGTCTTCCTACTTTCTGGTTGCACGTGGAATGAAAGCAGAGGATATTATCTCTGCCACTGATCCACTCGAAAAGATACAAGCCAAGGCGGTTATCGGTGAATTTAAACTGACGAAGAAACTTTGGTCACATAATGTAATTTGGCAGGTGGACGACATCATTCGAGCCCTAAATGACCCTGGTATAGATCCGACAATTAGCGGCATCCGGCTGGCTAACAAAATCGCAGAATCATCTACTGGGCCGAAGGCTAATATCGAGATATCCGGAGTGGCCTTATTTAAAGGGGATAAGCTTATCGGTTGGCTTGATGGCGATCAGGCAAGAGGATTTGTACGCTTATCGAACACGATGAAAAGTACGATAACAATGCTTGATTGTAATGAACGAAAGAACGGAGTTTCTATTGAAACCACTCGTTCCAAATCACAAATAAAGGTGCGAATCGTTAACAGTAAACCATCTTTTCATGTACATATTTTGGAGGAAGGAATTGTGAGCGAAATGAATTGCAAGCTTCCTCTGAACAAAGCAGATACGATAAATGATCTGGAACGATTATGGAGATCGCGAATAGAAAAAGAAGTTACAAGTGCCATAAATGCAATGAAGAAAACACATGTTGATCCATCCGGATTCGGACTCGTCCTTTCGCGCCATAATCCTAAAATATGGGATGACTGGAGCGGAAATTGGAGTACAGATTTCTCAGACTGTCCAGTCACCGTCACAGTAGAAGCAACCATACAACGGACGGGAATGAGAAGAAAATCGTTCATGTAATTAAAAATAAATGATCGAGAGGATTTGAACGGTCTTGCACAAAGAATCAATAGGACGGGGAACTTTATTTACTTGGGTGATTATTTATGAGCTTGGCAATGCCATCTTGATTTCAATCGGTACGGGTGCAAAACAAGATGCGTGGCTTGCGGTACTGTTGGGAATGTTAATAGGGGTAGCTGTTTTTGGCTGGATTTACGGACCGCTATATCACATGTTCCCAACCGAACCGATAACTTCACTAATCCGCAAGGCCGTAGGCACACGGATCGGGTGGCCGATAGGCTTTGCATATATGACTTATTTCGCCTATATATCTTCACGTAATTTACGCGATTTTGGTGAGCTGCTGATATCTTCGACTTATGATGAAACTCCACTATTGCCCATTCAAGTATTAATGATGCTCAGTTTAGCGTACTTGATATCAAGAGGGGTTGAAGTATTTGCCCGTACCACTCAAATTTTTTGTTCCATCCTTCTGTTATTTATATTTGCAAGTTATATACTCGTAATATTATCTGGACTATTGGACGTTAGTCGGTTGCTTCCAGTACTTGGGAAAGGATTTATGCCTGTAATTCACGCCGCATTTCCGCTTACCTATACATTCCCTTTCGGAGAAATGATTGCGTTTCTGATGCTGCTGCCCTATGTGAATGTAGTCCGTAAAACGATCCGAACCGCATCATACGGCATCGTACTGAGCGGTCTTCTCATCAGTCTGACAATCTCGATGAACATCGCTATCCTTGGGGTCGATATCGTTAGCCGTGCAACATTCCCGACTTATACGGCTATAAGCAAAGTGAATATCGCCGAAATTCTTCAACGGATGGATGTCCTTGTTCTACTGTCTCTCATCATCAGCAGTTATTTCAAAATTGGCACCTTTTATATAGCCGCCGTGTTGGCAGCCTCTGATTTATTTAGAATAACGTATAACAAGCTTGCCGTGTCTATTGGTCTTTGTATATTATTCTCCTCAATGATAATAGCGAATAACTTTTCAGAACATCTGGAAGAAGGGCTTATAGTTATTCCTCCCTATTTTCATCTGCCGTTTCAGGCTGGAATTCCGTTGTTGCTGCTCATTATCTTGAAAATCAGATTTAGACATCGTTAATGATGGCACACGATACTTCAGAAGACTATAATTTACTATCAGGAATAATTAGGAATTTGTGAGGATATACTGGGAGAAATCTCCTGCTTTTCGCTTTAACCAAAAGAGGAACATTAGTCTATGGTTATCGTGATCCAATAAATATAGAATAACCATGACAACAAAATATTGTCGGGATTGTTACTGTTAAGCAGGCAAGACCTAAAAATCTCCTTGGGAATTTCCCCATCGGAATTTTTAGGTCTTTTTTCTGTTGGCTGGAACAAAATATGAAATGGAGAAGGAGACAGGGCATGAATATCAAAAAGTTTGTGAAGCAGGCAACAGCAGTAACTTTTACAACAGCTTTACTGGCAGGTGGCGGAACTTCAGTTTTTGCGCAAGGGAATGACAAACCGGGATACAATGAAGATTACGGCTTTTCCCACATCACACGTTTTGACATGCTGAAAATTCCCGAGCAGCAGCAGAGTGAACAATTCAAAGTGCCAGAGTTCGATGCATCAACTATCAAAAACATCGCTTCGGCAAAAGGCTATGATAAATTTGGGAATTTGATCGATTTGGATGTATGGGATAGCTGGCCGCTGCAAAATGCCGATGGAACGGCAGCAAACTATAAGGGCTACCAAATCGTTTTTGCACTGGCAGGGGACCCGAAGAACGGAAATGACACATCGATTTACATATTCTATAAAAAAGCCGGCGAGACTTCGATTGACAGCTGGAAGAATGCCGGCAGAGTCTTTAAAGACAGCGATAAATTTGATTCGGGCGATCCGATCCTCAAGTATCAGACACAAGAGTGGTCAGGTTCCGCGACATTAACTCCAGAGGGTAAAGTGCGTTTATTCTATACGGATTTCTCGGGCGCGACGTGGGATGGAGGAACGGGTTATGGCAAACAAACGTTAACAACGGCTCAAGTCAACTTGTCCGAGCCGGATGCCGCTACATTGAAAATTGACGGCGTTGAAGATCATAAATCCATCTTTGACGGAGACGGAACAACTTATCAAAATGTTCAGCAATTTATCGATGAAGGTGCCTATTCTTCAGGTGATAACCATACGTTAAGAGATCCTCACTATGTTGAAGACAACGGTCATAAATACCTTGTATTTGAGGCCAATACAGGAACAGAAGTGGGTTACCAAGTAGAGGACGCTTTCAATAATAAAGTTTTCTATGGCGGAAATAAAAAATTCTTCGAAGCTGAGAAAGATAAATTGCTGCAAAGTCCTCAAAAACCTATCGCTACTTTGGCGAACGGCGCACTCGGTATGATTGAATTAAATGACGATTATACGTTGAAAACAGTAATGAAACCTGTGATTGCATCCAATCTCGTTACGGATGAAATTGAACGGGCGAACGTATTTAAACTGAATGGCAAATGGTATTTGTTCACGGATTCCAGAGGCTCCAAAATGACCATTGATGGAATCAGTGCCAACGATATTTATATGCTGGGCTTCGTATCCGATTCTATTACCGGACCTTACAAGCCGTTGAACGACAGTGGACTTGTGCTGCAAATGGATCTTGACCCTGCTGATCTTACCTTTTCGTACTCTCACTTTGCCGTACCGCAAGCTGACGGGAGAAATGTGGTCATCACAAGCTATATGACAAACAGAGGGTTCTATCCCGATCATCGGGCTACCTTTGCTCCAAGTTTCTTGGTGAACATCAAAGGCTCCAAAACTTCGGTTGTCAAAGACAGTATCCTTGAACAAGGACAATTGACGATCAACTAAGGATACGCATCAAACGGTGCAAACTCATTGCCTGAAAGCGATATGGGTCAATAGACCTGTATCGCTCGGGTATTGAAAATTCAATATTTTAATGTGATATAGTTGAATAAAAGGGATATGATGTAATTTTCGACTAAACCATCTTTATCCCTTTGAAACTGTGAAATAGTAACAATAATTATAGGAATGTATGTGGTAGACCGAGAAGAAACCCCTACTTTTGTCCTTAATTAAAACAGGAGTTTTAGGCTATAGTCAGACCATTGTTCAACAATATAGAATAACCGTGACAACAAAATATTACGGGATTGTTACTGTTTAAGCAGGCAAGACCTAAAAACTCCAATTGGGGATAGCAGTGCTATCAATTGATATCCCCATAGGAATTTTTAGGTCTTTTTCTGTTTGAGAGTAACAAAATTCGAAGGAGAAAAGGAGACAGAGTATGAATATCAAAAAGTTTGTGAAGCAAGCGACAGCAGTAACTTTTACAACAGCTTTACTGGTAGGTGGGGGTACTTCAGCTTTTGCAAAAGGAAATGACAGTCAGAGTTACAATGAAGACTACGGCTTTTCCCACATCACACGCTTTGACATGCTGAAAATTCCTGAACAACAACAGAGTGCGCAGTTTAAAGTGCCGCAATTTGATGCATCAACTATTAAAAACCTCTCTTCTGCAAAAGGCTATGATCAATACGGGAACTTGATCGATTTGGATGTGTGGGACAGCTGGCCGCTGCAAAATGCCGATGGAACCGTGGCAAATTATAAGGGCTACGAAGTTGTTTTTGCTTTAGCGGGAGACCCTGCTAGAGGTTGGGACACATTTATCCACTTGTTCTATAAAAAAATCGGTGACAACTCCTTTGACGCTTGGAAGAGTGCCGGCAGAGTATTCAAGGACAGCGATAAATATGTTCCAAACGATCCTATTCTGAACAATCAAGCCGAAGAGTGGTCGGGTTCCGCAACCTTGACTGCCGATGGCAAAGTTCGCTTGTTCTATACCAACCGTCAAGGCTGGGATCCGGCACACGGCTTCTTCGGTAAACAAACCTTAACAACGGCTCAAGTCAATCTGTCTGAGCCCGATGCCAGTACGCTGAAGGTGGATGGCGTAGAAGATTTCAAATCGATCTTTGATGGGGACGGTAAAATTTATCAAAATGTGGACCAATCTTTCGGTGGAGGAGACTATTCCGACAATCATACCTTGAGAGACCCTCACTATGTTGAAGACAATGGCCATAAATATCTTGTATTTGAATCCAATACAGGTACTGAAACGGGTTATCAAGGTGAAGATGCCTTCAATAACAAAGTTTTCTATGGCGGAAATAAGAAATTCTTCGAAGCCGAGAAAGAAAAGCTGCTGGCTGGTCCTAAAAAATCCCTCGCTACTTTAGCGAACGGATCACTGGGTATCATTGAATTGAATGATGATTATACGCTGAAAACAGTCATGAAACCGCTAATCGCATCCAATCTTATTACGGATGAAATTGAACGGGCGAATGTATTTGAACTGAATGGTAAATGGTATTTGTTCACGGATTCCAGAGGATCAAAAATGACCATTGACGGAATCGGTGCGGAAGATGTTTACATGCTGGGCTACGTTTCCGATTCCTTGACCGGACCTTACAAACCGTTGAACGACAGTGGGCTTGTCCTGCAAATGGATCTTGATCCTAAAGATGTTACTTGGACTTATTCCCATTTTGCTGTACCGCAAGCTGACGGAAAGAATGTGGTCATTACAAGTTACATGACGAATAGAGGTCTCTATCCAGAGCATCGTTCCACCTTTGCGCCAAGCTTCCTGGTAAACATTAAAGGCTCCAAAACTTCGGTTGTCAAAGACAGCATCCTTGAACAAGGACAATTGACAATCAAATAACAACAGGCTTACTGTATAATTAAAGAAAAGAAAATGTCGATGTTTACATTGGCATTTTCTTTTTTTCTTATAGCGAGGTGTTCAATTGAATAACAACAAAGCATTTAGAAGACAATTCGTTGTATGGATTATTTGTTTAGCCGGCCTGATCACGATAGGGTTAGCAGTCCATTATTCAACAAAGGACAGAACAGAGGAAACCATCGTTAATGAAGAAACTCCCTTATCTAATCAGAAGCCTTCCTATCGGGCCGCCTATCATTTCACAACTCCCGACAAATGGATGAACGACCCTCAGCGGCCGATTTATTTGGACGGCAAGTATCATTACTATTATCTCTACAATCGCGACTATCCAAAAGGAAATGGTACAGAGTGGCGGCATGCGACATCAACGGATTTGGTTCATTGGACAGATGAAGGTGTGGCCATTCCCAAATATACGAACCGAAACGGCGATCCCTGGTCGGGATCGGTCGTTGTAGATACAGCCAATACGGCAGGCTTTGGCAAAGGGGCTCTTGTGGCGATTGTGACACAGCCCTCAGCGAATGGCGGAAAGCAGGAGCAATATTTATGGTACAGCACGAACAAAGGGAAAAAGTTCACCTCTTATAGTAACGTTCCAGTTATCTCGAATCCGGGCACACATGATTTTCGCGATCCGAAGATTATCTGGGATCCAGAGTCCCGGAAGTGGATCATGACCATGGCTGAAGGAACGAAAATAGGTTTCTATGAGTCCTCGAATTTAAAGAATTGGCACTATACCAGCGGTTTCATCACGGAAAATATCGGTATTGTGGAGTGTCCCGATCTTTACAGGATGCGGGCGGATGACGGGACCTATCACTGGATTCTTGGCGCCAGCGCAAATGGGAAACCGGAGGGTAAACCCAACACCTATGCTTACTGGACCGGAAACTTTAACGGTGACGAATTTGTCCCGGATCGAAAGGAGCCGCAGTGGCTCGATTACGGATTTGATTGGTATGCCGCTGTAACCTTTGAAGAGGGGGCGGGCAGCGATAAAGACAGCCATCGATATGCTCTGGCCTGGATGAATAACTGGGATTATCCCCATACTACGCCGACACTGCAGGAAGGCTATAACGGATTGGACTCAATCGTTCGTCAAATCAAGCTTAAGTCTGCGGACGGTACGTACCGTTTGATTTCACAGCCCGCTGAAGGATTGAATCAATTGACGAAATCAACGGAATCCTTTCAACGAATAGAGGTTAATGGCTCTAGAACGCTTAATACAACCGGAGATACGTATCAGCTTGAGGCGGACATATCGTGGTCGGATATCAAGAATGCAGGACTCAGACTTCGAGAATCTAAAGACAAGAAACGACATGTCGATGTCGGGGTTTTTGTGGAAGGCAGTTACAGCTATGTCAATAGAGCAAATACATGGCAGCCCGACAAGCGCGGAACCTATGTGGAGAGCAGGGCGCCGTTCGTTGCTGGCAGCAAAAAGGTGCATTTAAAAATCCTCGTCGATAAAACAAGCATCGAAGTCTTTGTTGATGATGGATCGGTCGTTTTTTCCAATGTCATCTTCCCTGGATGGAACGATAAAGGAATCACTCTTTTTTCAGAAGGCGGCGAGGCGGTCTTTGAAAATGTCGTGATCAAGCACCTGGGCAAAGATTAATCATTTGGCCCTGAACATCGGCTAACACAGCTCTTTCTCAGCTGCATTAGCCGGTGCTCCGGCGCCTTCTTTCTTAATATTCAAAGCTATCCGGCTGATCCATGGAATCGACCAGTTTTCTCTTCTGCTCCAGCTCGCCAGCGGATTTTACTTCCACGCCTTTGTCACCAGCTGCCTGTTCTTCCTCATTTAGCGAAGTCTGGTTCATTTCCCTTTGCTGATTGAGTTCCTGTTCTTCTCTCATGATAATCCTCCTTATGAAGCTGTCTGAAATGCGGGCCTCCTCTACATTGTTAACCAATAAGAACTTCCTTAAGCAAAAACAAACGTTTTAACCGTAGTATTTGTCTGATACCGTTCTTTGAAGTTTGAATAAACTATATCAACCTCAGAAAAGGAGTGATATAGTTGGCAAACAGAGATGTACGTCTTGCTCTTTGGTCGGGCACCAATTTTACCGGTCGCCGGATCCTCTTCAGACGTGGAGGAGTTGCAGTTCGTGATCTTGGAGCGTTTCGTTTTGACAATGTTCTCTCGAGCTTCCGGCTCAGAAATGTTGTGCAGAGCTCTCAAGTAACGCTTGTACTGTTTTCGCGAATTAACTTTCAGGGATCATTCCGTGTGTTCCGCGGCAGCCAAAACGTGGCGAACTTAGGCAATTTTAACTTTAACAATGTCACATCTTCGTTTATTTTGGTAGGCCGCAACCTGACCAACACCGAAATTGCCCTAATCCAAAGCACCGGCAGACCCCCTCGTGACATCCTCATCATCAGACAGTAATACCGCAAATGGGCGCCTTAGGGCGCCTTTTTTTGTGAAAACATCACTCACTCCAAGAGCTTTTCCACCGTTCATCTTCAGTTCATATACCTATATTATTATTATTTCATTAATTACATAGGAGGTCTCTTAATGAGTACAAAGAGAAAGTCCAAGACAAGAAAATGGCTGGTTGTCAGTATAATAGTGATTGCCGTGGCAGTCATTGCCGGTGCGGTGCTTAAGCGGCCCGCGGCCGCGGCCTATGAAAGTGTAAATGCCAAAACAGGAGATATAACTACGTATTATTCTTTTTCAGGAAATGTCGAAACGAAGAATCGTCAAACGGTCATGGCTGAGAAGATATTACAAATATCGGATATTAAAGTCGAAGAGGGAGATACGGTTACCGAAGGTGAGGTGCTGCTTACGACAACAGCAGGTGATGAGATTAAATCTAAAATCAATGGTGAAATTGTGAAGATCAATGTAGAAGATAACGCACAGGTCATGGCTGGAACGGCACTGCTGGACATCGTTGATTATAATCTGGAGCTTAATGTCAAGGTCGATGAATACGACATACATGCCTTAGCGCCAGGCAAGGAAACAACAGTGAAAATTGGGGCGATCAACAAGGAGATGACAGGGAAGATCAGCAGTATTTCTAATGAAGGCCAGATTATGAACGGAATCACCTTCTTTATGGCGACGATTGACCTTGCGAAAGATGAGGATCTCAAGATCGGCATGTCAGCTGAGGTAAAGGTTATCAGCAATAAGGCTGCGGGTGTTGTGACATTGCCTATGACAGCCATTCAGTTTGATGATAACAACCAGCCCTATGTGCTGAAAAAAGATCAAAATGGGGCGGAGGTTAAAACTGAAATCACGACTGGGATTAATGACGGGACAACCGTTGAAGTGAAAAGCGGGGTTGCAAACGGAGAAACCATTCTTTATAAAAAAGCTGCTGCGGCATCAACAGGCGCAGGATTCGGCGGAGGAGGCGGCAATGCGAATGGTTCGGATGGGGGCGGTAACGAATGACAGAAATCCTTCGCATGCAAAATATAAACAAAAGCTACTATATGGGTGAGGAAGAGCTGCCCATTCTGCATGATGTAAACTTAACCATCCATTCCGGTGAGTTTGTGTCCATACTTGGTCCGTCAGGTTCAGGCAAATCTACCATGATGAACATCATCGGCTGTCTGGATGTGCCATCGTCAGGGAAGTACCTTCTCTCCGGCAATGATATTGATGACCTCGATGAGATCGAGCTTGCCAAAATACGAAATAAAGAAATAGGCTTTGTCTTTCAGAATTTTCAGCTTTTACCACGGATGACCGCTCTGCAAAATGTGGAGCTTCCATTAATATATAGAGGTCTTTCATTTTCGGAACGCCAGCAGCGTGCAAAAGCGATTCTTGAACGCGTAGGATTAGCGGAAAGAATGAAAAATCTGCCCAATCAGCTCTCCGGCGGACAGCAGCAGCGCGTTGCTATTGCCCGAGCATTGGTTACAGAGCCAAGCATCCTGCTTGCAGATGAACCCACAGGCGCCTTGGACCAAAAAACGGGAGCACAGGTCATGGAGCTGTTCGAAGAACTGAATAACGATGGAAGAACGATTGTTATGATTACCCATGACATCAAGATTGCCCGTCATGCCAGAAGAGTCGTTCATATTTTAGACGGTCATTTAACTGAGCAGACGGGGCAGGAGGTGGAGTAGATGCTGTTTGAAAGCATAAAGATGTCTTGGGAAAATATTATTCATAACAAGCTCCGTTCCTTCTTAACCATGCTTGGGATCGTTATCGGTGTAGCCTCCATTATCGCATTAATTACGATCGTTCAAGGTGCGACGAACAGTATCAGCGATCAAGTCAATGCGCTTGGCGTCAACCGGATTATGATTAATGCTATGGGCACTCCTCTAAAACAGGGCCTTAACGAAGATGATATGAACAGTATTTCGAAATTAGACAATATCAGCGGCGTATCACCCACAGTTTCAGGGAAAACGGGTATTGTGTATAATGGTCATGTCAAAGAAGACGCATCGGTTCAAGGGAAGAATGAGGTTTACTTTAAGGCCGATTCAAGCCTGATGAAATCCGGAAGAGCGATCAATAGATTGGACCTGGAAAGCAAGAATCAAGTTGCTGTTATTGGCAGTAATATCGTGAATGAATTCTATTACGGAGTGGACCCAGTCGGGAAAGAGTTAATGATAAACGGGACAACGTATACGGTAATCGGCACATTAACCTCTTCGAGCGGATTCGGATTGAGTTCAAATAACGATTCAATTCTCATTCCATATACAACAGCGCTGCGTGGTTTGAACGTAAAAAGTATATCTAGTCTGGATGTTTACCTTAAGGATACCAGCTTGGCGGATGATTCCGTAACCGATATTAAAGGCGTGCTGAGCGCAGCGTTTAATTATAAGGATAACGCATACACCGTTAATAATATGGGGGATATGATCGAATCTTTCCAAACCATGATGTCGATGATGTCCATGCTTCTTGGGGGGATTGCGGCAATTTCCCTTGTTGTCGGGGGAATCGGCATTATGAACATGATGCTTGTATCCATCACCGAACGGACTACAGAAATTGGCCTTCGCAAAGCTCTGGGAGCGACTCCAAACCGAATACAGCTTCAATTTATCATCGAATCGATATTCCTCTCGCTTATTGGAGGACTGATCGGATTAATACTTGGCGCTCTCATTGCTTATGTTGCCGCAGCGCTTATTGGCCTAGGTTTCTCCATTTCCATGTCAACCGTTTCTCTCGCGATAGGATTCTCTGCGGGTGTGGGTATCATTTTCGGATATATGCCTGCCAGAAAAGCCAGCAGACTCAATCCGATAGACGCGCTCAGAAGCTTATAATTAAGCAGATACTAACTATAAAAGGAAGCGGCAAAAATGGTCAATATTCTGGTTGTTGATGATAATGAAAGTATCCGAAAGCTGATGACAACATATCTGATCCGCGATGGATATCACGTTTTTGCCGCTTCTGATGGTTTGAAAGCATTGGAAGTGCTGGATACGGAGCATATCGATCTTATGATCGCGGATATTATGATGCCGAATATGGATGGCTACACGTTAACCGAAGAACTAAGAAGCTCAAGGCATGAGCTCCCCATACTGATGATTACGGCGAAAGAAACCTTTGAAGATAAGAAAAAAGGCTTTCTGGTCGGCACCGATGACTATATGGTAAAACCGATTGATTTTGATGAAATGCTCCTGCGGGTCCATGCTTTGCTCCGCCGGGCCAAAATTTCCAATGAGCATCGAATCGTGATCGGCGAGATTATCCTTGATTACGAAACGTTGACGGTTACAACCCCAGCCGAAACCTTCATTTTGCCTAAAAAAGAGTTTTACCTATTGTTTAAGCTTTTGAGCTATCCGCAAAAAATATTTACGCGACAGGACCTTATGGATGAAATTTGGGGACTCGATAATGACACCGACGAACGGACCATTGATGTCCATATCAAGCGCTTGCGCGAGAAATTCGATGGATTTGAGGAATTTAAAATCATCACCGTCAGAGGGCTTGGGTACAAGGTGGAAAAGCTGATATGAAAAAGCCCCGTCTGCTTACATCCATTTATGCTAAATTCGCGATCCTTTTTTTGCTAATATGGTGGGTATTAAATTCATTGACTTTCGGTGTGACCATAAATATCATTGCCAATAGTTTTTTTGATAAATTGTCTATGGACCATGACCAGTTAATGGCTGAATTTAGAAGAGTCCGAACGATTACCGGTCTTGTATTTCTTGCAAGCGCCGCCGTAGGAACAATCATCATCTTAATTGCGGTAAGAAGCATTGTAAAACCGATCAAGAGGCTGTCAAAGGCATCGAAAGAGGTGGCCAAAGGCAACTTCGATATTGAGGTAAAAGTAACCAGCGCAGATGAAATGGGGCAGTTAACCGCCGATTTTAACTTGATGACTAAGGAACTGAAAAATATCGACGTGCTGCGTAAAGATTTTGTATCCAGCGTGTCCCATGAGTTTAAGACACCCATTACATCCATAAAGGGTTTTGCCAAGCTAATTAGAGATAATCCGTTGACGGATGAGCAATTCTCGGAATATACAGAAATCATCGTGAACGAAAGTGAGCGGTTGTCGGTGCTTTCGTCCAATCTATTAAAGCTTTCCGAGCTGGATAGTAAAGCGATACGAGAGCAGGCAACCGTCTTTTCGCTGGATGAACAGATCAGGAAAGCGGTATTAATCCTGGAAGCCGCGTGGTCCAAGAGAGAGATTGAATTTGACATCGATTTAGAGGAAATAACCATAACGGGCGATGAGCATTTGCTTCAGGAGGTCTGGTTAAACCTGATTCAGAATGCCATTAAATTTTCGAATCAGCAGGGTTCGATAAAAATTGGTCTGCATCAGAGCGGAGAGCTCGCAAAAGTGGAGATTACAGACCATGGCATCGGTATCAGGGAAGAGGATAAGGAGCGTATTTTTGAACGGTTCTTTAAAGGCGACAAATCACGCTCGCAGGACGGAAATGGATTAGGGCTTGTTATAGTTAGGAAAATCGTTGAGATGTCGAGTGGAAAGGTATACTTTGAAAGTGAATCAGGCAAAGGCACTACCTTTATCGTTGAACTACCTCAAATTTCTCCATTCCATTCTGCATAGAAATTATTTAAGAACTCTACCATAATGTCATGTCTTCTTTGAGCTTTCTGTGCTCCAATACTTGTATTCATTAAATCTTTTAATAGTAACAGTTTTTCGTAGAAGTGACTAATCGTATCATTTTCAGAATTTCCATCTGTAACGTCGACAGCGTTATTGGTAAATGCCGGATTATACATAGGTCTATTGACATGTCCTCCATAAGCAAATGTTCTACCTATACCCATCGCTCCAATGGCGTCAAGTCTGTCGGCATCTTGAACAATTTTGGCTTCAATAGTAGACAATTTATGTGTATTAGCTCCACCCTTAAAAGAAATATTATTTGCTATGTATACTACATCTTCAATAATTTCTTTAGAAACTTCTAATTTACCCAAGAAATCTGAAATCATTCTTCTTCGATCATCGTCAGTGTACCCAAATTTATGGTCAGCAATATCATGAAGCAATGCTCCTAATTCAACAATAAAACAATCCGCTTCTTTTGTTTGTTTGGCAATATCTATAGCATTATTATAGACTCTAACAATATGCCACCAATCATGTCCTGAGCCTTCGCCTTCAAGCTTTTCTTTTACAAATTGTTTGGTCTTCTCCAATACTTGCTCTTTTTTCATCATTAAACCCCTTTATTATAATTACTTAACAAATTCGAATTTTCTTCGCTATTGTCGAGAAGCTGATAGAATAAAACGTTATTACAGTCCATCTCCTTTTGGGTATCGAACACCTTGTGGTTGCCGCAAAAGTAATACGAGACGAGCGATACGTTGGCGCCCGCCTCTTCCTACGGTCGTGGGGTTGAAGCCCTGCCGCGCGAACAGCTTCTTCGCGGCCTGCAAAATGCGCAGCTTAACGTCATTCTCTTCTGGGCCCATGCTTTTCCATTTCCCCTTTGTTCCTTCGTTCTCTGGAATTGTGTTCCAGGACGAAACCATTCCTTTTATGCCTCTTATTATAAGCGGGACAAGCGAGAGTTTTCCAGTGAAGGCAAGATAGGTGTCGGGATTCGTTTATATCTTCAGTTTACTCTGTTCATTTTGGAGGGTTTGGAAAAAATATTCATCATTGACAGATACCCAAATAATGCTATACTAGTAAAAACATTAAGCATATGAGATTACTCGGAATAAAACCCGCTGCTTTTTTGATAGCTAGAAATCCCCCATATCACCACGATTTCCCGGGATTATGTCTTGGGCAAGCTAACTGATCCCATGAATTCGGGCGACTTCCAATAATTCTTGTCAATCCGATTTCCTTGTCCGATTCTTCTTTTTACAATACCTGGCAACAGCCAAATAATGGTGTGCGCCTAAGGAGTGAGTTAAACCCAAATAAAGTTAGAAGGAGGTTTTAATAGTGTCAATTAATTTAGATCGCTCACAGGTAATCATCAGGGAAAAAAGACTGAAATCCATCGTAGGGTATCAAGGAACGATCAAGGATTTGGCGGAACAATCACAATCAGGATGTCTGAAAAATGCATCCAGAGGATTCAGCCAGGCTACAAATTGCAACTCGGGCTGTGCACAGGGGTATTTATCTTCGATAACGGACGCGGCTATCGTCAATCATGGACCCATCGGCTGTGCAGGTGACGTTGCAGGCGCAAACGCGGGGTTTCAATGGGGGCAGAGAATCAGAGGCTGGAACCAGAGAAACGTTAGAGTCATCAATACCAATATGTCGGAAAAGGCTGTCGTTTTCGGCGGAGACAAGATTCTGAAAGAAGGCATCCTGAAAGCCTATGAAAGATTTAAACCCAAAGCGATCTTTGTCACCACATCCTGCGCTTCCGGCATTATCGGAGACGATATTGAGAGCACGATAAAAAGTGCGGAAGCGGAGATTGGCATCCCCGTAGTTCCCGTATTTTGTGAAGGTTTCCGGTCACAGATCTGGGCATCCGGATTTGATGCGGCGTTCCATGCCCTGTTGACACGAATTGTCAAACCTGCCGAGAAGAAGCGTCCCGAATTGGTGAATGTCATCAATTTTGTGGGCAGCGGCCGGGCTCTAATTACGGAGATTTTCGGGCGCTTGGGGCTCGTGCCCCAGTTCGGAACCCAGTACAGCAGCATTGAGGAAATCTCCAGATGGTCGGAAGCCGGGGCTACAATTAGCATTTGCGGCACGCTCGGCGGCTATATGGGAAATGGCCTGGAGCAGAATTTTGGCGTTCCATATGTAACGGCGCTGCAGCCGCACGGGATTTCGGGCTTTGATGACTGGCTCACCAAGCTTGGAGAGACCGTAGGCAAGGAGAAAGAAGTGGAAGAGTACCTTGCCGAACAAAAGATTCTTGCTGCGCCTGAATTGGAAGAGATCAAGTTTAAGCTGAAAGGCAAAAAAGTGGTCGTCGGCATGGGGCCTAGCTTCGCGCATAACTATATCCGGTTTCTCGAGGATCTCGGCATGGAAGTGGTATGGGGATTCTCCTGGCATTACGATGCCAAGCATGATCATGGCGGATGCCCTTCCTGCACAGTGGAATTGACCAAGAAAGACAAAGATATCCCGGTCAGCGTAAGTGATCAGCAGAATCACGAGGTCATCAATTTGCTGTCCAAGGTCAAGCCGGATATTTTCATCGGAAGACATCCCGGAATGTCCGTCTGGGCTACAAAGATGGGTATTCCCGCCATCATGGTCAGCGATGAGTACAGCGCCTTCGGTTATCAGGGAACGATCGAGTTCGGACACCGCATTATCGATGCCCTGACCAACAATAATCTTGCCTTGAATCTGTCGAAACGAATTAATCTGCCCTACACCGAATGGTGGCTGGAGCAGGATCCTTTCGAATTCCTGGAACAAAATAATAAGAGAACAGAAAGTGAGAATAAGAAAAATGTCGCTGTGCGTTGAGCAAATCAGACATGTGTGCACACTCGGTGCGTTTGAATCGGTACTGGCCATCAAAAGAGCGGTGCCCATCGTCCATGCCGGTCCGGGGTGTGTGGCCAAGCTGTGGACAACACTCGGAAGTCAAAACGGACATCAAGGTTCGGGCTATGTCGGGGGACATGCGATTCCCTGTACCAATGCCTCGGAAAAAGAAGTGGTGTTTGGAGGTACGGACCGGCTGCGCACAGTCATCACCAATACCTTCGATGTCATCGATGGTGATCTTTTCGTAGTGCTGACAGGCTGCACATCGGATATCATTGGGGATGACGTGGGGGAGATTACAAGAAAGTTCCAGGCCCAAGGCAAACCAATTGTATATGTGGAAACCGGCGGGTTCAAGGGAAGCAATCTGATCGGTCATGAACTGGTTCTGGATGCCATTATCGACCAGTATTTGCAGCCGCAGCAGGTAGAACCGGGACTGGTCAATATCTGGTCGTCAGTGCCCTATCAGAATACCTTCTGGTCGGGTGACATCGAGCAGCTGAACATTCTCATTTCTTCACTTGGGCTGAAACCGAATGTGATCTTCGGACCGGATAGCAGCGTTGACGCTGTCAATAACATACCTAAAGCGCAGTTTAATCTGGTGATCTCTCCATGGGTGGGACTCCGGACCGCCGAGCATTTGGAGGATAAATTTGGTACACCGTTTCTGCATTATCCGGCGCTTCCGATCGGTCCGACCGAAACCTCCAATTTCCTGAGAACGGTAGGTGAATTTGCCGGGATTGATCCTTCAGTAGTTGAAAATGTCATCCGCAAGCAGGAGGATCGATATTTCTACTATTTGGAAAGAGCAGCCGATACTTTGTTGGAAACAAGACTGCTGCCGAGACGCTTCATTACGGTGGCGGACAGCCTGTATGCGCTGGGAATCGCCAAATTTTTGACCAATGATATGGGATTAATCCCGGAGAAGCAGTTTATCACCGATGATACACCAACTAATTATCAAAGCGACGTTGCCGCTGAATTTGCAAAATTCACAAACGATATCGTTGCCGAGACAACATTTTCAAATGACGGAGGTTTCATTGAAGAAGAAATAAGAAGACTAAAAATTAGAAGCCGTCCTCTTATTCTAGGCAGTTCCTGGGAGCGGGTGGTTGCAAGAGACTTAAACGCCTATCAATTATCTGTTTCCGCACCCATCGGCAATGAGATGGTATTGAGCAAATCCTACGTCGGATATAATGGAGCATTACAATTAGTTGAAGATATCTATTCCGTCGTTTTGAATGATTTCATGTGAAAATAAGCTCAAAGGTTCGCATAATTGTTCTTAGGAGCAATTTGCGAACCTTTTTTGTTCAGGATCGCAGGCTTTGCGGAAAGATCTGAAACCTACATGAACTTTAGGAGTGAGGAAAAATGAAAGTCATTGCTGTCAACGGCAGTCCGAGAACAAACCGCAATACAGCGACACTGCTTCAGGAAGCGCTCCATGGGGCGGAGGCCCAGGGGGCGGAGACAAAGCTGGTGCATTTGTATGATCTGAATTACAAGGGATGCGCGAGCTGTTTGTCCTGTAAAAGAAAGGGCAGCCGGTTGGGCGGACTATGTGCCATGAAGGACGATTTGAAAGAAGTGCTCAGGGAAATTCTGACTTGCGACGTCCTACTGCTTGGTTCCCCTATCTATTTCGGCAATGTTACCGGAGAAATGCGAAGCTTTTTGGAGCGGCTGCTGTTCCCCAATTTATCCTACAACGAAGGAGAAAGATCCACTTTTGAGGGCAGGATCAACTCAGGCTTCATCTATACCATGAATGTCACAGAAGAACGGATGAAAGAGGCGAATTACGAGGCGGTATTCCAGAGTAACCGAAATCTTCTACAGATACTGGGCGGGGATTCGGAGATTTTGCTTTCCTATGATACGTACCAATTTACCGATTATTCCAAGTATGAAGCTTCCAGATTCGACGCTGCGCACAAGGCTAGGGTAAGGGAGGAGCAGTTTCCCGTCGACCGCAGGAAGGCGTTTGAGCTCGGAGCCCGTTTGGCTGTCGTATGACGCGAGCTGTGAGATGCCCCGTCTCTGGAGTCTTATCTATCAGTTATAACTAACGTTGTTGATGCATACGCACCTGTCATTTTTGGAATGTTCGAGTGAATCAATATGATTTTAAGTAGATAGAGAAGTTGCTTGATTTATTAAGTGGGTCCAACTCCTTGCATTCGGCAGCGGCGGTAAAGCTTGTTGATGTTTTGTTGTCCTTTCATCAAAATTGTTTGAAAATTGTAAAAAATATCAAATCTATATTCTATTCCAAATTTTCCTATGCTACTCTAATAGCGGCCATCCATGGTCAAAACTCAATGAAGAGAGTGGAGGAATGAATGATGTTTCAAAGCTTCCTGCGGGTACGCAAAACCTGGACGAGCCTGGTGATTGCCGTTGTGCTGGCGTCGGGTTTAGGGATCCCGTCGCTGCAGGTCAACGCGGAAGGACCGTCCAATCCGGCACCCAGCATCACCCCGACCACGGTGAACGGCAAGAAGGTTCTGTTCGACAATACACATGCCCAGACTGCTGGCGCGGCGGATTGGGTCATCGACGGCGGCTTCTCGGATTTCGCCAACGGATTGGCGGCCGAAGGCTATTACGTTAAGGAGCTTCGCAAGAGCACGGAGATTACCTTGTCGGATCTGTCCGACTACGACGTATTCGTCATTCCGGAAGCTAATATCCCTTACAAGACATCGGAGCAGACCGCTCTGCTTAACTATGTAAAGGACGGCGGGAGCATTTTCTTCATCAGCGATCATTACAACGCAGACCGGAACAAAAACCGTTGGGACGCATCGGAGGTCTTCAACGGCTATCGACGGGGAGCCTGGTCGAATCCTGCGCTCGGAATGAGCACGGAGGAAGCTGCTTCGTCCGCTATGTCCGGGGTCGCCAGCGAGGACTGGCTGTCTTCCAACTTCGGTGTGAGATTCCGCTACAACGCGCTCGGCGACGTGACAGCAAACAATATCGTGACGCCGTCGCAAGCGTTCAATATTACAAGCGGGGTATCCACCGTTGCCGTTCACGCCGGTTCAACGCTCGCCATTACCGACCCGGCTAAGGCGAAGGGAATCGTCTATGTTCCGACAACGGCTACCGCATGGTCGAGTGCAGTGGATGCCGGAGTTTATAACGGCGGCGGGATTGCGGAAGGGCCGTTTGTCGCCGTAGCCAAGGTTAGCGCCGGCAAAGCGGGCTTTATTGGAGATTCCTCCGCGGTGGAAGACGCTTCACCTAAATATAAGAAAGAAGAGACGGGCGGTACCAAAACGACTTACAACGGCTATGAGGAGGAGGATGACGCCACTCTCTTGATCAACATGGTAAACTGGCTCGCGACGCCGGAGAGCTATACAACTCTCTCCTCGGTACCTGGGCTTACACTGGATATGGCAACTTCGTTGTACAGCTGGGAAGCGCCCGCCAGCTCCACGGAGCCGGAGACTGAGCCTTGGGCATCCCCGGCTACCGGGTACAAATGGTATGATCCTTCCACGTTCAAGACCGGCTCTTATGGTACCAACTCGACCTCCACCACGACGCCAACTTATGCGTTCGACCATCAAGCAACGCTTCCGAACCATTATGAGTTCGAGGTAGAAGTGATCGTCACCGGTCTGACGGCCAACTCGACGACCTCTGGCTATAGCCTCGGAGTATACACCAGTACGGGGACGCAAGTCGCGAAGGTTAAGAACAGCGACGGTTCGTGGCCGTCATCCTATGGCTACAGCTCAACCTTCTCGCTGACGGCCAATTCAAGCGGTGTTGCCTCCAAGACATTAACTGTAACAATCAATCCGAGCGTAACCGGCGCAGCCAATATGCGATTGAGATTGAGCGGTACAGCAAAGTACACCGAGGCTGTGACGATAGCAGACGTTCCTGTCGAGTAATTCGAATCGGATCTGCGCGTCACGCTGGCGACAACTACGCTATTGGACTTATGCTCTAAAAGGAGCGGGGTAACAGCATAGAACGTTACCCCGCACCTCTTTTGAGATCGCCAAGCGCGATAACAAACCTGTCTTCTTATCTATCGGGTATAGCCAGTTGTTGATTCACACGTATCTGTCACTGGTGAGATGTCCGGTCATTTAAGTCTGTTCGCAGCGCACCTTTCCTTTTCTAATCGTGTTAGGTTTCCGCTCTGAAATATAGGAACCGGTTAGAGTCAGAAGGGTTCCTGCCAGGGTTGCCCAGGTGATCTTTTCATGCAGAATAAGGGCAGAGGCTGCCACTGTAATGACAGGCACAATATAAATGTACACGCTTGTTTTTACCGCTCCCAAGATTCCTACCGCCCGGTTCCAGGTTACAAAACATAATGCGGAGGCTCCCAGGCCCAAGTATAAAAGGTTTGTAAGATTTGAAATTTTATGGAATCGATCCGGGTCAAGATTGAATTTATGAAGAAATAACACAGGCAGCATAAATAGCAGTCCATAAAAGAATACTCTGCGGGTCGCGCTGGTGGTGTGATGCTTTAGCCCGCTTATTTTTCGCATCAAGACAGAATAAATTGCCCAAACAGCAGGGGCCAAGAACGCTAATAGGTCTCCGACCGGGTTCAGCTGCAAGAGGAAATTCCCGTTGAGCCCGATTAATATAATTCCTGTCAGCGCAAGCGAAAATCCTATAATAAATTGAGCATTTAATTTTTCTTCCTCTAAAAAGAAGTGAGCCAAAACCGCCGTGAAAAAGGGAGCGATTGAAACGATCACGCCTACGTGGGAAGCAAGCGTATAAATAAGGGCTATATTTTCTATTAAAAAGTATAATGTGACCCCGCAAAGTCCTGCCGAGATAAACAGCAATTCTTCTTTAAAATCCTTAGTTCGGATTGGGCGAGAATAGACAAGAAACAAGACAATGTACCCGATGAGAAAGCGAAAAAACAGAATTTCAACGGGGGCAAAGTCAGTTAGCAGTATTTTTGTGGAGATAAAGGTTGTTCCCCAGATTAAAATCGTGACCAGTGCCAACAGGTGTCCGGTTGTGACCTTGCGCTGATCCATCATGCCGTGATATCCGCAGATCGTTTCGATCCCGTTTCATGAATAAATATACGCGCATATTGCTTGGGGGTTAAGCCAATCAGTTTTTTGAAGAAATTTGTAAAGTGGCTCTGATCGCTAAAACCGGTTTGAATAGCCACATCGATCGGGGGCACTCCTTGTTCCAACAGCCTTTTAGCATGGTTAATCCGAATAGTTGCCAGGTAGCTGTACGGCGAGATTCCTTTTTGTCTTGTAAATGAGCGCAGCAGGTGATATTTGCTGAGTCCTGTCAATTTACTTAAATGATTTAGAGTAATGCTTTGCGCAAAATGTGACTCTATGTATTCGCATATGATTTTGATTTCAGAAGTGATTTCCTGAGAGGGACCAGGAGCACTTACGTCTGAATATTCTCTCAGCAGCTGCTCCAGGAGTAACAGAAACAATTCTTCTTTTTGAAAATCGGGTTGCCCCTCCAAAACCATTAGATGCAGATCATGCAGGGATATTGCCAGTTCACTGCGGTAGAGAACGGTTGGTGTGAAACAAGGCAAATACTCCATTCCTGTAATTTCCAGCACGTATTGGCGCATTACCTCTGGCTGAATGTTGAGGCAGCGATAGTCAAGCGTATTCCCGTCGATCTGTTCACAGGCGTGGGGATCTTGCGGGTTAAAGATCACCACATCTCCGCTGTTAATGATGTACTCCTCATTTTTACAAAGCAGATGCCGCTTGCCTTGTTCAATAAAACCAATGACATAATAATCATGAAAATGGTTGGGGAACTTTTGCATAATTCCTTCAAACCGATACACTTCAACCTTTAAGTCCGCATCGAAGCTTATCGTTCGAACTTCACGAGTCATTGACTGCACCTTCTTTTTTTGTTCAATGTGTTGCAATTATATTATATGAAGAAAGGGAATTCTTGAACGATGTTGCTGGAAAGAGGACCTTTATATTTTCCATTCGCTGCGAGGGCGGGTAGGTGTAGGGGGCATTATATGATGAATTTGTTGGCGGGAGCAACTGTGGCAAGCGTTACTAGGAAAAAATCGGATTTCATCGCAACTACCTTCCGTCCAGCATAGAGGTGCGTCTGGGTCATTAAGTAGAAGAATCTTCTTACTGCGAGGATCGGCCTGGGTTTGGTCCCGGCAGTACCGGGACTCATCCCCCTAAAAGCGGCCTTATAATGCGTGTCTATAGCTGGGCCCGGGTAACCGGCTGGCCTCATGCTATGCTTGTTCCTCATAACCGATCGCCTGAAAAATAAACTGTGTCAAATCCTCCATAAGCAAATCCGGATTTTCTTCGCTATTGTCGAGAATCTGGTTGAAATAAAACGTTTTGTTGTGAAACAGGATGCTGCCAAGTACACTGATGAACGTGTGATCAAGTGACCGGAAACGAAACACGCCCTGATCCCGGCCCAGCTTCAGCCAATCCCGGAGCAGTGTCCAAATCGGCAGCGTCAATTCTTGTATCTTATCCATTCGGGGGGACTGCATGATGATTTCCTGCTGTAGCAGACTGATCATTTCCGGCTCACGCAGCCGGTAAGCGGTGATCTCCCGTATCAGCAGTTTGAGACCCGAGACCGCATCCATCCGGGACAGTCGATCTCCTTCTAATATATCGTGCGAAAAGTATTCCGTGAACAGGGCATCGAACACCTTGTCCTTGCCGCCAAAATAATACGAGACGAGCGATACATTGGCGCCCGCCTCCTCGCATATTTGTCGTACGGTTGTAGCGTTGAAGCCCTGCCGCGCGAACAGCTTCTTCGCGGCCTGCAAAATACGCAGCTTAACGTCATTTTCTTCGGAGCCCATGCTTTTCCATTTCCCCTTTGTCCTTCGTCTGCATCCTCTTATTATAAGCGGGGCAAGCGGGAGTTTTCCAGTAAGGTCAGAGGCAAGCGCTGGATCTAATCATCCGGGATTATGATTCTGGCACCGTATTTGAGCGAGTCTGACCTGCGGGCGCAACAGCCTCATTAGACGCCGGTTCCCTGCGCAGGGCTGTCATTCCGATCATCACGAGCGCCATCACCGCCGCAATGACGAGCAGTGCCGTGGCAATGCTTCCGATCCCAGGGCCACCGAACAGCAGATTCATTAGTCCTTCCACCGCGTAAGTAGCCGGGAGTACGCCACCGAGATTGAAGTAAAAGCCGGACAGCATTTCGCGCGGCATCATCGCTCCGGAGGACACGAGCTGCACGGACAGCAGCACAATGTTCAGCAGCATGCCGGCCGTGCCGAGCAGCACAAGCAGCGTCTGCGCGACGATCATGAACGTAAGCACGAATAGTGTCTGGAAGCCCCACAAGGCCAAAAATCCTTGTTCGACCTGTCCGCCTAGCAGCATGACAAGCGACGTTCCGACGAGCGACACGATGATGGCTACCGGAATCGTAATGGCGAAGCGGGCGCCGAGCCGCTGCAAGCGTCCTGTGCGGTCGGAGATTGCCGTCATGGATATTTCCAGATTTTGAGCCATAATCATCGCCCCGACAAACGAGGCGAGCACCATCATCATCGGCACCATCTGGTTGTTCGTCCCGTTGACGATGTTCACCGACTGGATATCGGAAACGACTCGCTCGGACAACACGCCCGACACGGCCGCTGCTTTCTCCGCCGGCATTCCCTGTGACAGTACGGTATGGGCGCCCGCCGCGATTGCTTGCTTATTCGCTGCTGCTGTTACCTGGGAGGCGATGGAGGTCATTATGCTCTTGATCATCGCTGGATTGGACTCGTTCACAACATACTGAATGGATGCCTTACTGTCCTGTCCCGCCACAAGCGACGTAAAGCCTGCGGGTATATGCACAATCATCTGAATGTGGCGGTCTTCCAGCCGATCTCGTGCGGACTCCATATCCGCTGCCGTCTCCACATGGACGGGCAGCCCCGCCGACAACTGCTTCGAAATAACGGCCCCGCTTTGCGCATCCTCGTTAACGACCGCGATGCTCAGCTCGTCGATTCGGTCGGACATGCCCTCATAACCTGTCATCCAGATGATGGAAAAGACCAACTGAAAGAGCAGCGCGGTAGCAATGCCGATTATCGTCGTCTTCATTTTCAATAATTCCTTGACTGTATTCATTAAGCCTTTCACTCCTCAAAATTCGTATGAGTATAACTTCGTGATTAAAACGAATGATTTAAATGTTTGTTTTAATCGTTTGTTTGAATTATAAAGGGTGAAATCTGCGGTGTCAATCTGTACCAAAGGACGGAAACAAGCATTCCCCGGCAGCGGACAATTGAAACCGATGAATAGAGTAGAGAGTGAGAAGTGACAATCAATGGCAAGCTTATGAAGAAAACCAACAACTTACTGCGGAAACAGTCGAGACTTCTTTTGTAGAAGCGGGCGGTGTAACGTTCGCATTCCGAACATTTGGCGCCAAGTCGGTGGTACCGCTCGTCATGGTTCAACGTTTCAGAGGCACGCTTGATGATTGGGACCCTGCATTAATAAATCGATTGGCACAAGATAGAACCATTATTATGTTTGATAATGCCGGTGTTGGTCTATCGTCCGGTGAAGCACCCGATACCATTGAAGGAATGGCCGAGTATGCCATTGCTTTCATCGAAGCGCTTGGTCTAACGCAAGTGGATCTGCTCGGTTTCTCGATGGGCGGCTATGTTGCACAGCAGGTGACGGTTGAGCGTCCGGATTTGGTTCGCCGGCTGATTCTCGCAGGTACTGGCTCCGGAGCGGCGGAAGGGGCTCAAAAAGGGGAAGCCGAAGTTTTCAAAGTAGCGTTCAAGCCGGTCAATGAACCGGAGGATTTCCTCTTCTTGTTCTTTGACTCTACGGAAACAAGCAGAGCGGCGGGAGAGGAATACCTGCTTCGACTACAAAGAAGAACGGTCTCTCGGGCTCCACTGGTTAAGGCGGAGTCGGTTAAAGCACAAATTCATGCCATCGTTGCATGGGGCACCCAGTCCGCATTTGAACGTCTGGTGGACTTGAAGCAGCCTGTTCTTGTAGCCAATGGTAAAAACGATATTATGATTCCGACCTTCAATTCCTATTTATTGTTTCAACAGATCCCGAACGCTGAGCTAGCCCTTTACCCGGATTCCGGTCATGGTTTCCTGTTCCAGTATGCGGAAGCATTCAGTCGGCGGATCTCGGAATTTCTCAAATAGAACTGTCAAGCGTCAATTTTTAGTGAAGCTCTTGCGGCTTAAGGCTGCGGGGGCTTTTATTTTTGCGATACCATTTGACGTAGAATAGATAGCACGCTATATTATTCAAGGTGCAGAGCTTGG
Organism: Paenibacillus sophorae; assembly: GCF_018966525.1. NCBI lineage: Bacteria > Bacillati > Bacillota > Bacilli > Caryophanales > Paenibacillaceae > Paenibacillus > Paenibacillus sophorae. The sequence goes on along the minus strand of NZ_CP076607.1, from coordinate 3,804,423 downwards.
AGAGGTGCAAGTAGTTGTAAATAGTATTACAGAAGGAAGCTTTTCTTAGAGCGAGTAATTATTATCGTACAGCCGAGTTCTTTTTGAAGAATGACGAGCCGATCCGGTTGGAATGTTATAAGAAAAGTGTAGAAGCGTTTAGACAAGCAATACAGCTAATGAGTGAAAATTGTGCGCAAATCGATATTCCTTTTGAAGACGGGTATCTAAGCAGCTATTTATTTACAGTCGATAAAGATGCGCCAACCCTTATTTTTATAGGTGGATATGATTCAACAGTTGAAGAACTATACTTCGCTGGCGGTGCCGCTGCACTGAAGAGAGGGTTCAATGTTTTGATTTTTGATGGTCCCGGTCAAGGAGAGGCTTTACGAATTCAAAAAACGGTTGCCAGATTTGATTTTGAAAAGCCGGTAAGTGCTGCTCTTGATTATTTGGAAGACCATACGGAAATAGACACCAATAAATTTGTGGCTTTATTAGGCATGAGTTTAGGCGGTTATTATGCGGCAAGAGCTGCTGCGTTTGAAAAAAGAATAGATGCTTGCATCCTTTTTGATGTTTTTACCGATGCGTGGGAATCGATTACTCAAAAAAATCCAATAATTAAAAAGGTCGAATCCAACTCCGCTGCTATAAAATTTGATGTCTCAAAGCTGGATGCGAATACACGCTGGCTGATTCAAAATGGACTATGGGTCTTCGGATGCAAAGAATTATCGGATATGCCGGATAAAATAAAAAAATTCACAGTCAAAGGTATTTAGAACCTCATTGATTGCCCAACTCTATTGTTAGTGGGAACCAATGATCATTTTGCTTCAGTCGATCAGTTAACTTATTTAAAAGAAAATGTAGCAGGCCCATATGATATTCATATCTTTGATACTTCATTTGGTGCGCAAGAACATTGTCAAGAAGGAAATCATTCCTATGCACATCAAATCATTTTTGATTGGACAGAGGAACAACTACTCAAATATAAGGATGCTTAATGGATGAACTTATTTAAAAGCCATGGATTTTTGCTAAATAGACTCGCACATATTGGTTCGAACCAGCTGGAAAAAGAGCTATTGAGTCAATTTGATATTACGTTAAGTCAGTGGGCGGTTTTGTCCATCGTGTGGGAAGAAGAAGGGATTGCATTATCGAGGATTCAAGAGGTATTGGATGTAAAGGTCTCAACAGCATCCGGAGTCTTAAAGAGAATGGAGAAAAAAGGCTTAATCCTGCGAAGTCAAAATAAAAATGACAAACGGGAAATTCAATTATTTCTAACGGAAAAATCAAAAAAGTTGGAGAAAGAAGTAATTCAGACGGTTAAAGACTTCAATAAAAGGCTATTGGCTGATTTTTCGCCGGAGGAAAAAGCACTGTTTACGAGTTTCATTCAGCGCGGGTTCAATAACTTAAAGAAATGATGATCCCCGCGTAATATTAGGTCAGCCGGAGAGTTACTGGTTGGCCTTTTTGCCGGTCATTTTACGGTGGACACCCATGGGGTGTGTGAGAAAGAGGGTTGACAAGTAATCATGAAATTTGAAATAGTGTAGATACACGATAAGGCAAAAGGAGAGCTGTCCGACCATCATGAACAACACGTCATCAGAGAACAAAGCATCGTCAGTCTGCAACTGCATCAATTTACGCCGGGCTTCGCTGGTTATCACGGAGCTGTATGATCGGTATCTTGCACCTAGTGGGCTGAATAATAGCCAATTTTCACTTCTGCGGCACATTGACCGGCTGGGACCGGCAAGTGTAAGCGATGTGGCATTGGTGATGCGGCTCGACCGGACAACACTTGTGCGCAATCTGAAAGCCATGGAGCAACAAGGTTATGTTGAGGATACAGCAGCCAAGGGAAGCCGGAGCCGCCAATTGACTTTGACAGAGAGTGGGAAAGCCGTACATGCGGCTGCGGGACAGTTGTGGGATGAAGCGCAAGGTTTTGTGGAGCAATCGCTGGGTAAAGAGGATTTGGCAGCACTAACTGTTCTGTTATCCAAAGTGGAGACTCTTATGCCGTAAAGCGCTCCGATTATCTGTAGGGTCGTACCCAATGCAATGCTGTTTATACTTTCTTACAGATCGATATACGTTCTATTCGTGTATATACACGAATATGGACAGGACTACTGCTGTAGCGAGACATGCTCTTGAGGGAGAGGATATGAAAATGGAAAAGGATACGAAAGAGGCTGGGGGCCGTATTAAGCAATTAATCGTAGAGGAATTAAAGACTTATGTGCGGGAGAACAAAGGGAACTTCTCTGAAGAACTGCAGGCCCCTTACTACGAGGAGCCGATTGTTCAATTCGCAGCAGCGGATGATCCCTTGTTTGAGGAATATAAGACGCTTATCGGCCCTGACCATGCTACGCCGCGGGAAGTCTTTGAGCGGTCATTTGGCCCCGGCAGCTATAGGGGAGGCTCGGTGATCAGCGTGGTGCTGCCCATCAGCGAAGTCATCCGCCGGGCCAACCGGGCGCAGAAGTCCGGAGCTTCGCGGGAGTGGGCGTTGCTCCGGACATTCGGGGATGAGTATTTTGTGAATGCGATTCGCGGACATTTAGCTGCTTATTTGAGCAGTCTCGGCTACCGGGCGGTCGTCCCGCTGGACACCGATTGGTACAGCATTCAGGGCACGGCTTCGGGGCCAGTGTCCAATTGGTCGGAACGCCATGTCGCTTATGCTGCGGGCCTGGGCAGTTTCAGTATCAATGACGGCTTTATCACAGAAAAGGGGATTGCAATCCGCTTGTTCTCCGTTGTGACCGACCTGCAGGCGGCCCCGGATGCCAGAACAGCAGCAAGCCATGCGGGGAATTGCCTGCTCCACAGCAAAGGGATTTGCGGCGTCTGCATCACCCGCTGCCCGGTGCAGGCCATCAGCAAAGAGGGTCATGACAAAATCGGCTGCATGAAATTTGTGTACGGGCAAGCTTCCCGAGACTGGGCAGTAGCAAGTGGCGGCGATGCCAAATGGGGAGCCGGCTGCGGTCTGTGCCAGACCAAGGTGCCTTGTGAGAGCAGAAATCCGATGCGGACTGGACGGTGAGAAATAGTATAATACTAGAGAAGGGAAGGGATAACAGAAAGGAAGGGAAAACGTATGAACACGAACCAATCATCCAGAGCGCTTGGTCATTTCATCAAATCCCACAGAGAACGCCTTCAACCCTCGAAAGCGGGAATTACGCATAGCTTCGGACGCAGAAGAACGCCGGGTCTCCGCAGGGAAGAAGTGGCTTATCTGGCTAATGTGAGCGTGACGTATTATACCTGGCTGGAACAGGGCCGCGACGTTAATCCTTCTCAGGAAGTGCTTCAAAAAATTGGAGAAGCCTTGCACCTGGATAAAGACGAACAACTGCATTTGTATGCCTTATCGGAAATGAACACATGGCAAGCCGATGAAATAGCCGAGGCCGTAGACAGCAGATCTTTATATGCAATCGTGGAGCAGTTAAAGTATCCTTCGTTTATTACCAATGAGAAGTCGGATGTATTGGCATGGAACAGGGCGGCGGAGATTGTCATCTCCGATTTCGCCTCTTGGCCTGCGGACGACCGGTACATTATGAACATCATGTTCTCGGATCTTAAATACAGGGAGCGTATGGTCAATTGGGACGCTTTTGCCTCCTATAGTGTCGCTGTCTTTCGCGGGATATGCGACCGGCACCCAGATCAATCCGAGTATCGCGACAGGGTCGATCGGCTGTGCCGGGAAAGTGCGGAATTCAAATCTTTATGGGAGAAGCATGAGATCCGGCAGAAAAAGGTCAATCGAGCCGTATTCCATTTCGCAGAGACGGGAAACTTGGAATTCCAGATTCATTACGCCGCCATGATTGACGGCAACCCGGATTTGCATTGGTGCATATACACGCCAGTTCCGGGTACCGGAACGGAAGAGAAGCTTTTGAAGTTGTAATAGGGAGCTGACCGACTGTACGGCCCGGGCATTAATTGTGCGTGATACTGAAAACATGGTTGATTACCGGAGCATCGGGCGGATTGGCTTATCCATTGATGGAGCAACTCCTGGAACAGGGTGACAGGGTAGGGTAGCCGCTACTGTACGCAAACAGGGGTCCTTGATGATTTGCAATGGTCTGTACGGGGCGGTGGGAGAAGCAAGCGATGAGCAAATTGTGCATCTGTTCGAAACCAATGTGCTGGGATCATTACGGGTTGCCCGTGCCGCCATGCCTTTTCTCATAACCCAAGGACATGGGCATATTGTGCAGCTCTCAAGTATGGCGGGTCACACCTCGAATCCGAGCATCGGCTTGTACAGCGCGTCAAAATGGGCGGTTGAAGGAGCTTTCGAAGGCTTAGCGAAAGAAGTGGCCTCGTTTAATATCAAGCTTACATTGGTTGAACCCGGTGGAATCCGTACGGAGTTCTTCGTGGGCAACGCCGTATTTGGGCAAGCAATGGAACCTTACCAAGATCATCCGGTTGGACAGTTCATTAGGGCGATGAAAAGCGGCGGGTCGAACATGGCAACCGGCGATCCCCGAAAGATGGCGCGGGAAATCATCCGCTGCGTGGCCAGGACAACGGCTTGCTGCGTATGGCCTTGGGTAGCCGATTCTTACCGTGCTATCAGAGAATCGCTGCTGTCTAGGTTGGCCAGAACTGGAGTCGTAGAAAGAACTGGCCTACTCTACTGATGCTGGTGATGTTGTGCGAAAGGGTAATTCGGGCTTGTAATTCCGGCTGTCATAGCATTAATTATAAGGAGCAACTTCATTAATACGGGGTTGTTTTTTTATTTTGGAAGCGAACTTCCGATTATAGTTCCGGTATATCCAATGGCATAACGTGAGATACGAAGCTTCTAGCGATTTTATCGCTATATTTCAATGCCTGCTGGCCTGATGATATATCATAAAACGGAGAGAGTGACAGACCTGTTTTTGCTCGTAAAATCTATCACTAAGTATCCAAGTATGGAGGGAGAAAATGAGCAATATCTTGGAAGGCTTATTTTATGGGAATTTACGCCCTGACGAATGCATTCATCCCAATAATCCTGAATATCTTTTGCTGACCCGAAAAATTTCAAACGCAATGGAGGCTTATAAAGAGCGACTCTCAGCAGATGAGTTCGATTCTTTAGAAAAATTGGTTGATCTATTGGGCGAATCCACATCCATCTATTCAGCAGCCTCTTTTGTCCACGGGTTTCGGATGGGCGCATTGATGATGGTTGAAGTTTATAGCGAAGGCGAGGATTTTGTTCAGAGAAAAATATAATGAAGTGCTGGTGAAGCCGGAGCGCGAATGGTCGCGTGCTGTTAGACTAAAAGTGGATACGGAGAAATTTGATTGATAAAAACCAATAAAGACCCGCAGAAGCGAGTCTTTTTGGCTTTTTATTATGTCTTTATACAATTGATTTCCAGCTCAGCATAGCTAACGTATCACTTGGTTGCTCGGAGGGCTAATAAATCTAGCTTCTCAATCAAATATCTGACGTCTTGCTTAATGTCACTTATATCATCCTTAATAGGTTTAAGTTTCGAATCCAAAACAGTTTCAAGCATTTTTACAATCTGCTCTTTTTCCATGGACGAAACCACTCCTTTTGTAGAATAATAACAAATTCTGATCCCGTTGACCCTACCGATTTTCGCCTTCTCAGATTCAATTGCTCGTTGATTATCGATGTTATCCAAAGTAATTAATAATGTCTTCCACCGCTTCTTCAAGCAATGGAAGCCTCTCCGCCACATAAACTTCGATCTCAAGCGTACCCAGCAGGTGAAGCCAGGTTCTGGCCATCTCCTCATCGGCAAACAAAAGCTTTGCGGGCCTTGTGTTCATTTTCTCCAGCAATGATAATAAATCATCGGCGCAATGCTGCAAAATCCGATCTTTCTGCTTTAAACCCGAATGAATAATCATTCCCGTAGTCTGCTCCCCAATGATAAAAAGTTGAGGATAATAGGGTCTTTCTCCCTCCATCACCGGCGCAGGCAAATAATAAAGCCCCGCTTCCCAAACCAGATTGTCCGGCTGCGGCATTTTTCGAATGTGAGCGCAGCGAATTTCGTTGATTGGCGCAAGTTCCGCATTTTTCTCCACCAAAGGTTTCGGCACGACCCACCGGCTGGTCCAAACATGTTGTTGATCCGCAGCAAGCTCCGGAATCCGGACCAGAAACCGCTCTCCTTGTCCTTCAAACAAATAATCGGGGTCATCCTGAACTTCCAAAGCAAGTGCGGCAGCCTGCTCCAGACAGAGGGAGAAGTAGCGAAGGTGTTCCTCGGTCATGACAGGCCACGGGACATAACCGGGTTCGTACAAGCGAAAGGTAGGCCAAGCCGTCCGCCCGCGAAATGAGAGCCCCAAGTCCTTGATCTGTTTATATTCCTCGGGATAAAGCTCGTCCCGACCGCCAAAAGACATAAGCAGACAATGCTGAACAAATAACGGATTACCCTGCAATTCGCCTCGCAGGAGCTTTAGTAAAACATCCAATCCCTCTGTACCTAAGTAGATCGCAATACCGTACATCTCTCCGCCGTTTCCCATGACGCAGCAGTATCCAATTTCGTCGCTCTCCGGATTCTGTATGCCAAAGATATGGCTGTTTGACAGCCAGTTCCAGCATTCAAGCTTTTTAAAAGCGGCCGCCGCTTCATACATTGGCCGCGCTTCTTCAACGAGTAATTTCACAGGGATACTTCTCCTTTGTTGGTAGACTGATTGGATTTTTGGATTGTAAAAGTTGTTATTAAAGTAATATGCTTTGCCGTTAGATGTCAACAGATCCGGGCTGGACTGCGGGAATGGACGATCATTCATCCCGTGTGCGCTGGCTGATAATATCGCACAGCCGGATTAATCGCGGCTTGGGAAAGACCACCCGGCTGCCAACGACGACCGTGCTGCTGCGGAACCTACACGGCCAGTTTGAACTTAGGGTGCGTTATCCATTCTACAATGCGTCGCTGTTTTTTTAAGAAAATGGGGACGAGGGTGAATTTGAAGATGTTCTCTCGAAGCATAGGGATACTCTTCTGGCCTTGGTCGAGAATCGAAATTGGACCTATAGGTTATATGAAGAAGTGGCCTCTGGGGAAAAGATAGAGTCCCGGAAAGAAATGCAGAAGTTACTCGGAATTCGGAGGCGTTGCTCTACAATCTTCAGGCTAATCTAGCGATCTCTGGGAGAGAATCTGATTTGCCACTTGACCAGCTGCTCTTGAGACTAAGCCCACGAATTGAGCTTTCCCGGCAAGCCGGGCGTGTAGGACAAGGTATATCGCGCTGGGCGCGCGAGTTCAACTCACAAAAGCGGGCATCCATTCAGAAGTCTGAATTCCATTTTTTTCTTTTCCTATTATCATAACTGAGTTATTATATCAGTGAATATTATCATACCGATATAAGGAGGGAAAGCCATTGAATATCCGATATAGTGTGAAAAGATTACTTCCGGCGGTGCTGGCCACGATGCTGTTTGTGCCCGGTACGGGTTATGCTTCTCCTGCATTATTTCAAAATCCGTACGCTACGGGAATTACAAAGAGTACATATAGTATGTCGAAAGGGGACATAAATCGCGACGGGTTAATAGACTTGATCCTGATAGAAAACTCCGACAATCGGGTGTCTGTCATACTTGGAAAGGGGGACGGGACATTTGCTAGTCCTGTCAATTATGCTGTAGGCAGCAATCCGAGAAGAGCCGTTATTGATGATTTCAATAAAGACGCTTTTCCGGACTTGGCAGTAACCAATAGTTACAGTAACAGTGTATCCGTACTGCTCGGTAAAGCTGATGGGACGTTCATGGATGCTGTGAATTTTTCGGCAGGAGACTTTCCTGTTGGGATTGTCACTGCAGATTTTGACTCCAACGGCACGTTGGATTTAGTGGTAACGGACAGCAACAGTACAAAGATTGCGCTGCTGAAAGGAAACGGGAATGGGACGTTCCAGTCTCCTGTATATACGGAGGCAGGAGGACAATATCCGGTACCATTGGCAGCTTCGGATTTTAACCGGGACGGGATCATGGATTTGGTCATAGGCATGAACGCCGGTGATATCCTTTCTATCCTGATGGGAGGAGCAGACGGGACATTTGAGAGTCCGGTTGTTTATCCGGCCAGAGGAAACGTGACTGATTTTAGCATTGGTGACTTTAATGACGACAGCCAAGAGGACATTGCAGTTCTTCTCAACAATAATACCGGCGGGGGCACAGGCAGCTTTTATATTTTAAGCGGTAAAGGGGACGGAACGTTCACTGCCGGTCCGGAATATGGAGCAGACACATTCTGGTATCCGCTACGCATGACAATGGGAGACTTTGACGGGGACGGATTCCCGGATCTGGTTGTTCATAATCAAAATGCAAATAACACCTCCATGTGGTACGGAGATGGAAGCGGCGGATTCAATCCTGTGTATTATCCGGTAAGTGTCCATGATTTCGCGACCGGGGATTTCAACCGGGACGGGAAAGACGACCTGGCATATACTGACTTTACTCGTTCCCTGTACATTATGAACAGTGCCGCAGAAGGTGAATTGGAATTCAGCGACAGTCAAATCGATGTTGCAGAGGACGGGGACAGCGCAGTCGTAACCGTCAACAGGAATGTCGGCAGTTATGGCAGAACGCAGGTTCGGGTTATGACGTCGGACGGTACCGCAGCCGCTGGAACCGACTATGTTCCCGTAGACGAAGTCCTGACCTTTGATGAAGGGGAAACGAGCAAAACGGTTACAATTCCGGTTATCGATAACGCTGTATATTCTGCTGCGGATCGAAGCTTTCGGGTTCAGTTGAGTTCGCCAACCAATGGTGCGACGTTAGGAGCAGCAGACTCCGTTACCGTCGCCATTCATGAAGATGATGCATCTGATTCAGATGCTCCTGTGTGGCCGGTAAACGGAGAGATCAAGTTTACGAACGTGTCGCATACCGCCATTACATTGAACTGGCCGGAAGCCGTAGATGACACAGGCGTCACCGGGTACGCTGTTTATATGGATGGAGCCAGGTTGAATACAGTTACAGGCAGTACTTATAGTTACGACATCTCGGGTCTCGCTCCGGCAACGGCGTACCATTTTTCCATCACAGCAGTTGATGCATATAATCATGAAAGCGCGGGTCTGACTGGAATGGCAGCTACACTGCCCATTGCCAATTCTTCGGATGATACGACGGCTCCGGTCTGGCCATCCGGAAGCCAGCTTATCCTGTCCAACGTGAGCCCTAGCGGCGTAACATTGAACTGGCCGGAAGCCGTAGATGACACAGGCGTCGCCGGGTACGCTGTTTATATGGATGGAGCCAGGTTGAATACAGTTACAGGCAGTACTTATAGTTACGACATCTCGGGTCTCGCTCCGGCAACGGCGTACCATTTTTCCATCACAGCAGTTGATGCATATAATCATGAAAGCGCGGGTCTGACTGGAATGGCAGCTACACTGCCCATTGCCAATTCTTCGGATGATACGACGGCTCCGGTCTGGCCATCCGGAAGCCAGCTTATCCTGTCCAACGTGAGCCGTAGCGGCGTAACATTGAATTGGCCTGAGGCATCGGACGACGTAGGGACCGCCGGATACGAAATTTATAAGGATGGAGCCGGGTTGAATACAGTTACAGGCAGTACGTATGCTTACGATATCTCGGGTCTCTCCCCAGCAACGACGTACACATTTTCGGTTAGGGCTGTCGATGCCGCCGGAAACGTCAGTATCGAACTGACCAACACGGCAAAAACACAGGAAAATAACGAAAGCAACGAAACTGCCCCTTTATCGTCAAATGCCAATCTGAAAGCATTAAGTGTTGTCGTAAACGGAAGCGTGCTTGCTTTGAGTCCTGCGTTTAAACCGGAAGTGCAGAATTATAAGGCGGGTACGACAGAAAACGGGGCCGATATTTATTTTGCAGCGGATGATTCGTCAGCCAAGGTGACCGTTAACGGTACGAAAGTCAAGGACTCTCTTCGCGTATCATTACAAGAGGGGGACAACCTCATTACCGTTGCAGTACAGGCAGAGAACGGCAGCATAAAAACTTACCGGATCATGCTTCACCGGGAAGCAGGGGATGAGACACAGACAGAAACAGAGAGCGGTTCAACGGTTGGAGCAGGTCTGGACGCTGCTGCCTGTACCTTCACGGATATCATAGGACATTGGGCGAAAAACGATATATGTGCTGCTTCGTCTCTGGGAATAGTAAATGGCTTGTCTGCCGACACGTTTCGGCCGAACGGTGTGATCAACCGTGCTGAATTCACCGCAATGCTCATACGCACACTGAGAATTTCTTCGGATACCGCTGCTTTGTCTTTCCCAGACCGGGCAAATATTCCGGTATGGGCAGAAGGATACGTCAGCGCCGCGGTTAGGAAAGGTATCATTATCGGATTCCCCGATGGATCGTTCCATCCTGAGCAGCCAGTCAGCCGGGCGGAAATGGCCGTGTTCATTTACCGTGCAATAAATTGGCAGGCTGACAAAGGAGCCGCGAGCAGGACTTCTTTCTCGGATGATGCAGAGATCCCGGCCTGGGCGAAACCTTATGTAGCTGCCGCAACGGAGCATGATCTTTTACAGGGACAGAACGGGAATCGCTTCGCTCCTTCCTCATCGTTAACAAGGGCAGAGGCAGCCGTCATTATGCTGAGGTTATCTAAGCTGCAAAATCAGTGAACGATGGAGGCAATGTAAAATCGCTGACAGGATTTGCACTTGCGACCTCTTGCTCCCGAAGTATGGGGCGGGGGTCTTTTTTTATATTAAGGGTGTGAAGCGTTACAGTGCCTTGTTATTGATCAATGCAGGTTGGGTTTATTTTAAGGTGTATAAAAAACTTAACATAAATGAGTTGGCATTATACAAAAAGTAAAATGAATAGGAGAGAAGCAAAATGAAGGCAGAATAAACGGCACTGGTGGTTATAGACTTGCAGAATGGAATCGTAAACAGTCAGCGTGCCCCTTATACGGGTGTGCAGGTTGTTCAGAATGCAAGCAGATTAATTAATGCATTCACAAAGAAGGGAGCTTTTGTGGTTCTTGTAAGAGTTTCAACTTTAGATAGCAAAGATATGTTGAAGCCAAATACAGATTTGAAAATGAGAAGCTTATCAGCAAGGGTATCATCAAATTTTTGTGGAAGATGCAATGACCGCTTCAACCCAAGAAGAGCATGATTATGTTTGTAAATACATTATTCCTAGGATGGGTCAGATTCGAACAAGTGACGAAGTAGCCTTATCATTAAGATAAATGGATAGTACAGAATTTTAATCATAGCCACTTCCATAGTATTTCAAGAAAAAAGCATGACTCATTCCTGAAAACGGGACGTAGTCATGCTTTTATTCATTTCTGGTGATTCCATCATGTCGCTCTGCTCGACGCAGGCCCAATTTCCTCGGTCTTCATTCCTCGTAGTAAGCTTGATCGTATGACGCTCTGGCCTGTTCAACTAGTGAATAATTTTCCTTCGTCCACTGATTCAGTACTCGCATAGGCCCGAGCAAAGATTCTCCCAGCCTGGTGAGTGAATACTCGACGATTGGTGGGACGGAAGGCGTAATCACACGCTTCACCAATCCGTTCCGTTCCAGTTGCCGCAGGGTTTGGGTCAGCATTTTTTTGGATATGCCTTCGATTCGTCTTCTTATTTCACCGTAACGAATAACTCCATCTTCCATTGCATAGACGACCAATGCCGTCCATTTGTTGGAAACGATCTCAAGTACTTTGCTGTACCCGCAAATAGATAATGATATATCGGGTTGTACGATTTTAGCCGAATATGGAGATTTCATTTGATGTCCCCCTGTGCACCTTTAGGTTCCCTGGACACTATAAAGTGCCTCCTTACTTAAGTGTAGTATATGTATTATTGTATGTCTATACCATTCAACGAAGGAGAGATTTCTCATGAAAGTATACGAAATTCAAGGTGAATTTGGACTCGATCAACTGAAGGCGGCTGAACGTCCGATACCGGTTCCTGGTCCTGGTGAAGTTCGCATCAGAATGCGGGCGGTTTCCCTTAACTCCAGAGATTTGGGTGTAATTGATGGGTTTTATAACCCAAATTTGAATAGACCATTAATTCCGGTATCTGACGGTGTGGGCGAAGTTGTCGCTTTGGGAGAGCATACGACGAGGTTCAAGATCGGTGACCGGGTGAGCGGTATTTTTACTCAAAGTTGGATTTCCGGAGAGCCTACTCAAGACAATTGGGTGAGTTCGCTGGGAAGTCCGCTCGATGGGCTGCTCGCGGAATATGCTGTGCTTCCCGAGGAAGGATTGGTTCGTGTGCCCGATCATTTGACGGACGAAGAGGCGGCGACACTTCCTTGCGCAGGCGTGACGGCATGGCATGCCATCGCCCAAGAAGGCAAGGTCAAAGCCAGTGATATAGTTGTCGTGCAAGGGACAGGCGGCGTCTCCCTGTTCGCGCTTCAATTCGCCAAGCTTCACGGAGCAAAAGTGATCGTAACGTCAAGCAGCGATGAGAAGCTTAAGCGAGCGAAGGAACTGGGTGCGGATTTCGGAATCAATTACAAACAAACCCCTGAATGGGATAAGGTCGTTCTTGAACATACGGGCGGACGAGGAGCTGACCATATCGTTGATCTCGGCGGATCGGCCACATTGAACAAGTCAATCTCGGCGCTGCGAGTGGGTGGACAGATCAGCATGGTAGGCGGTCTATCCGGCTACAAAGTGGAAGGATTCAATATCATTCCCGCAATTCTAAGAAAAGCGCGCCTGCAAGCAATCAACGTCGGGAGCCGCGACATGTTTGAAACAATGAACCGTGCAATCGAACACAACGGGCTTCGCCCGGTCGTTGACCGCGTGTTTCCATTCGAACGCGCTGTCGAAGCGCTGCAATACTTGGCAGAGGGCTCGTATTTTGGGAATATTTGCATTAATTTTTAACTTGGATATTTAAAAAAGAGAATTGTACAAAGAGAATATATTCATATATGAAGCACTGACACTGTTGTCAGTGTTTTTTTCATTTTATTCTTGAATGTGCACTTGGAATATCCGCATGTTGCAACTTGCAAATTAGTTGACACGATCAACTTTAAGGTTTATTGTATAGTTGATTCAGTCAACTACAGAGGAGGGATATAAATGGACCTTTTAACTTTAGCGAAATATGTTGGAATATTTAACAGGCAAACTCAGGCTTATATAACGACTGCTTTTAGCAGCATGGATATAAGTTTCTCAGAATGCATCTTTCTGATGAATCTATACGACAACGAAGGGATCAACCAGGAAGAGCTGTCATCCCTGTTGTTTATTGATAAAGCGGCAACCGCAAGATCAATAAAATCACTTGAAACAAAAGGATTTATAACGCGGGAGATGATGATGGATGACAGAAGAGCAAAAAAACTCTTTTTAACCAACAAAGCAAGAGATCATAAAGCTTATTTCTGCTTGCTGTTGGAAAAGTGGAAGAACCATACCACCGAGGGGATGGATGAAGAAACTAAAGATCTGGTTTTTAAAGGTCTTCAGGCTATGGCAGAAAAGTCTGCAAGCGCGAATCTTATTGAATTATCAGAATATACGGAAGAAGGTAATGAGGATGTCATTAAACCCAAAACTGAATAAATTACTGCAAACCGATTTTGAGAAAATATATGCTCTGCCGCTTGATCAACAGAGAGAATGGTATGCAAAAAGCTGGGATGATTGTAAAGAGAGCATTGTCGAAGTCGGTTCTGTACACGATCTTACCGTTGAAACATCCGTAAGGGATACCCTAATTAGGGTCTATCATCCCAAAGGAAATGGCCCTCATCCTGCTTTTATTTGGATTCATGGGGGTGGATTTGTGTTTGGAAATATTGAAGTTTATGACTCTGTCTGCCGTAGGATCGTAAACAATGCAAATTGTACGGTAATATCCATAGAATACGGATTATCACCGGAACACAAGTTTCCCCTGCCTGTAGAAGAGTGCTACGAGACTGTAAAATGGGTATCTGATCATGCTGAAGAGCTGAATATATTGGCCGATAAAATCGCCATTGGAGGTGACAGCGTAGGTGGAACTCTTTCCGCTGTAATTAGTCAGCTTTCCAGGGATACAGGGGAATTCAAGATTATTTATCAAATCATCATTAACGCAATGTTAGATTTGCTGGGTGAAACCAAACCTAAATCCCGGGTGGATAACGCTGCAGGCTACAGGCTTACAACCAAAGGCATCGAATGGTTTGTCCGCCAGTATTTGAACGAGTTAAGCGAGGCGAACAATCCATTGGCTTCACCGTTGCTTGCGGAAAATTTCGGAAAGCTTCCTGCCGCGTGCATCATTACCTCTGAATACGATCCGTTAAGAGATGAAGGCGAATTGTATGCGCAGCGTTTGTCTGCGGCCGGGGTTAACGTTTGTCTGAAAAGATACGATGGAGTCATACACGGTTTTTTTAACATGCAGCAAACATTGGAAGAAGCACGAGATGCTCTGGCTTTGGTATGTACAAAATTAAGAGATGCTTTTAATGAAGATTGATCTTCATGTGCATTACTTGCCCCAAGCGTACAAGAAGGCATTGCTGAATTGTGGTGAGAAAAATCCCGACGGATTTCCAACTCCCGCATGGAGTCCGGAAATCCATTTGGAGGCCATGGATCATTTGGGCATTACTACCTCTATGCTTTCTTTATCATCCCCCCATATTAATTTTGGAGACAAAAATGCCACTAAAGCCTTGGCCCGAATAGCCAACGAAGACGGTGCGGAACTTGTGCGAAAATATCCTGGAAAGTTTGGCTTGTTTGCCTCTTTACCATTGCCTGATGTTGAGCACAGTATTGCGGAAATTCAATATGCAACGGATGTTTTACATGTGGATGGCTTCACGTTGCCCACCAACACACTGGGAGTGTATCTGGGCAATCCATGCCTGGATGCGATATTTGAAGAGTTAAACAGTCATAAATCCGTTGTCACTCTCCATCCCAATAAACCTGGTTGTGTCCCTGAGCATGTTGTGGAAGGCTTGCCTGTTCCCATGATGGAATTTTTCTTCGATACAACTCGCACTGTCATTAATATGATATTAACAGGAACCCTGAATCGTTTCTCCGATATTACATTCATCATACCCCATGCAGGAGCGGTTCTGCCGGTGCTTGTGGACAGGATCGCACCTGCTCTTCAAATGACGCCTTCATCATTTGGTGAACATATTGGAAAAGACGTAGTGGATATCTACGCTGCTTTGAAAGGACTATATTATGACCTGGCCGGAGCTTGCCTGCCTAGGCAACTGGCTAATCTGATGGAAATCGTTGGAATAGACCATTTTGTGTATGGCAGTGACTACCCATATACACCTGATTTCGCCTGCATGGCTTTAGCAGATGCCTTAGACATCACAGAAATGCTAACGGAAGAACAGCGCCGGCTCATTTATTTTGAAAATGCGCTGCGTTTATTCCCGAGATTACAAAATTAATATCAATAAGTATTGGAAGCTCTTGCTGTAGGGTGCAGGAGTTTTTTTGTTTGAAAAGCCGAGATCTTGTAACAATTTTATTTAAAATTTGATAAAATCAGAGCATGACTTTAAACATTATTGAAAAAAGGCTGCGTGGAGAGGAATTGGATATGAACCGTTTCATTATCGATACAGATATCGGCAGCGATATTGATGACGCCATGGCGCTTGCGCTGGCAATGAAATCCCCGGAGTTGACTCTCGAAGGTGTTACGACTGTGTATGGAAATGCCGATTTGCGCGCCCGGATGGTCACCAAAATGCTTCAGCACGGCGGCCGGGAAGACGTACGCGTCTACGCCGGTCTGGATCGGCCGCTGCTCGGCAACCGTGAAATATGGATGGCTGGCCACGAAGGGAAAGGGCTTATTGAGGAAGGAGAATCGCTTCCTTACGAAGAGCGCCACGCTGTCGATTTCATCATCGATACGATTATGGCGAATCCGGGCGAAATCACATTGGTCCCGATCGGACCGCTGACGAATATCGCCGCATGTCTGATCCGCGAGCCGCGGATCGCCCACAACGTAAAAGAAATTATTCTGATGGGCGGCGTTACCCGACTCGGGCGGAACGCTGCCGAACTGCCTGTTACCGAGCATAATATTGTCAGCGACCCGGAAGCGGCGTCTGTCGTATTTGGCAGCGGCGCGCCTATCGTCATGGTCGGACTGGATGTCACAAAGCAGGTCATTATTACCGATGAACATCGTAAACAACTTCAGGCGACGAATGATCCGCTGAATATAGCGCTGGCCCGCCAGATGGAGTACTGGTTCGATTTTATCAAATCGGAAGAAACGTTTATGCATGATCCGCTCACTGTTTCGCTTCTAATAGACCGGTCGCTTGTCCAAACCGAAAAAATGAAAGTGACCGTCGAATACGATCACCGTGCGAAGACAGGGCAGACCGTCGCTGTCCGCGCCGAGGACGGCAATGTGGATGTTTGCCTCGAAGTGGATAGTGGGCGGTTTCTGGCGATGCTGTTGAACCGATTGACCGGACAAGCCTGATTCAAATGATATAATATGATCTGAAGAACGTTTGCTTCGGCAACCTTTTTTTCGCAAAGGACCTCTGCCTGTGGATTTCTAGTAGTCGCAAGCGAAGCGTTCAAGAAAGCGAAGCAGAAAAAATGGCTATTTGTAACTTACATCACTTATTCATCTAATAGTTTAATATATAATTTTTTATATAAACACAATTAGGGGGAAATGGTTATGAAACTAGTTAAAGGTTTGTTGGTTGTAGGAGTCGCGGCTGCGGTATTGTCCGGTTGCGGTGGTAATAATGATAATGCGGCTAATTCCGCAGCAAGCCCTGCGGCAAGCCCGACTGCAAGTGCAGCTGCAACGGATGCTACAACTACAGCGTCTATCGTTAACCAAGCGGACGCTTTTAAAGCGGCAGTAAGCGAAAATGGAAACTGGATCATTGCTATTCTTAATGATTTGACGGTCGATGGAGAGGTCGTAGTAGCCGGTGAATTCCATGATAAAGGCGACGCGGCGAACGCCATTTACCGCAAAATCGCTCTTTATTCGCAAGATGCTGATCACAACATCACTGCCACTTACACTCTTACAGTACCTAAATTCACGGTAAAAAGTGAGAATTTGAAAGTCCAAGGTGGAACAATCAAAGGCGACGTTTATGTGGAAGCAAACGGATTCACCCTTGATAAAACTGCAACGGTAGACGGTAACATTTACTATGCGAGCGCGGATTTCCAAGCATCCGCCAAAGTTGACGGTAAAGTGACTGGAGAAGCCAAAGTCCAATAATCGCGTCGGCAGTACCGCTGACAGAACCGAAAAGTTAAAATCTCAATACTTAGCCTGCAAACAAAGCCCGTTATGGGACCTTCGTTTACAGGCTTTTTTTGTGGCAGAATGTTGTCGAAAAAAGCCGATTTTGATGAGAAATCTCCATAAGAGATGCCCAGTATAGCTGACGTTAGTGCGCTTCCATATTATAGTATAATGAATTAGATCTAGATCATGGTATAGAGAAGGGGAGATAGAGTTGTTCCATCCAATGAGTCTTATAATACCGTTCCTGATATTGCTGCCAAATCTTATGTTTATTAGATTACAGCCAAGGAATGGACCTAACCAAGGTGAAGAAAAAGGGAATCCAATTCTCTCGGCGGCAGAAGGGGTTGGACGGCTCGGGGTATTCATAATTCCTATTTTCTCATCTGTACATATTGATCATTCATATGAAGTCATCTCACTGATCGGCATATTAATCTCTCTATCGCTTTATTACATAGGATGGATACGATATTTTGGGCGGGGTAGGGAATATAACCTATTGTTCGCTCCAATGATTGGTATTCCGGTACCTCTGGCGGTTAGCCCAGTCCTATATTTTCTTTTTGCCTCGGTCGTGCTGCATTCCGTTTATTTATTTATCTGTGGTGTGTTATTTGCCATTGGACATATACCGAATAGTCTAAACTCATATAAAAAGGACGTATGATGCATACGCCAAGTTTGCTAAATTCCTTCTGGGGTAAGCCGATCAGAATAATCAGCATATTGGTTCTTTTTTACTAAAGATTTCTGATTCTTATCCGATACATATAGTATATGCTACCAAGGACTGTAAACTAGGAGATTATTTTCAAACAAAGTGTCTAAGACGAAAGGCGGTAATGACAGATGGCAGAATCAACAAACCAACTGGGACGGCATCATATGTGGGTTGATCCCAAAGCAAAGGTGTTTCACATTGACCTCTTTGGTTTTTACGGGGTGGATGAGGCAGAGAAATTTTTTGTAGATTACGAAAAGAATGCGACAACTCTAAACAAGGATGAATACAGCATCGTAATTGATTGCCAAGGCCTTTCGACCTTTAAGCCGGATATACTTCCATACCTGCGTGATGCGTATAAAGCGTATGCGGAATTCAAGTCGGTAAGCTTCATAAATCCACAAAATCCTGTGGGCCAGATGCAGCTTAAGCGGGTTGCACGGGAAACGAACATGCGGGACAAGTTCCAGTTCGTGGATGACCCTGGAAAGCTTCAGCTATAATAAACCAGGCAGCACGTCGGACTATGATATCAGCCGGAGTACTGCCTTTTGTGATGCCTAATTTTGAAAAGGGGATGAAAAATAATGAATGCGAATATAAAAATTTGCGGAGTAGCAGTCTATCATCCGGAAAATAAAGTAGGCAACGAATACTTTGTGAAGCATTTTGAACGGCAAGGGAAGGATATTACAGGGCTTCTGGAGGTGACAGGACGGGAGACCCGGTATCTGTCTAATGATCCCCATGAAAATCCATTAACAATGGGAATTGAAGCAGCTCGAAAAGTCCTAAACCAAACGGGTATTGATAGCACTGAGTTAGACATGATCGTTTTTTCATCCGGAACACCCGAGTATGTACAACCTACCAACGCTGTTAAAGTGCATCATGCACTCGGCGGCAAGAACTCCGCTATTGTTTATGATATCAACTCCAACTGTGTGGGAATGGTAGTCGCGCTGGAACAGATCAGCCGCAATATGCTGTCGAATCCCAATGTGAAATATGCCATGATTGTCGGAGCAGAACAATTGAATAAATACTCCAGGACAAATGAAGAAGTTCCATACTCCAATTTTGGAGATGCCGCTGCCGCCCTTATCCTTGAACGAGTGGAGGATAGCGATTGCGGATTTATCGATTCTTCATTCTACACGGATTCTTCGCTGCATGATACGATTGTTCTGCCTGCCAAGGGATTCTCAAATATATATAGGGAGGACTTGGAGGAGAGCGACAAACGAATCGAATGGCTGCCGTTCGATACGGATGAAGCTTTCTTGAGTGCGAAGAACGCCATCGAAAGATTGCTTAAGGAGAATGGATTGACCAAGTCGGATGTTAAAAAATACTTCCTGTCTCAATTCGCCAAGAAAAATATCGATATCATCTGCGATCAGCTCAACGAAGATCCTAAGAAATTCAAATTTATCGGCAATGAGTTTGGATACACAGGGACAAGCAGCCCGTTTATTGCCTTTGCCAAATCGATTGAAGAGGGCGAAATCAAACGCGGCGATGTCATTGTCTTCTGGTCAGTAGGAGCGGGAATTACTTCTTGCAATGTGATTTATAAATATTAATAGGCGTATGTAATTCAAAAAGCATTCCTCTTGCAGGTTTAGAGAGGGATGCTTTTTTCCGTTCATCCTACCGAGCGAATTGCATGTGAAAAATGGATTTTTCATCCAGTTTAATCACCCTAACCAATCGGTTTCTCTGTCATATGATACATTATCAAACCGAAAGGAGACATAACATGAGTGATAGAGAATTTGATGTAGATGCTCTTGGAGCCGCACTTGCTGCAGCATTACAGGCACAACTGAGCTTTAACAAAAACGAGAATGACAACGATAATGACAATGACAACGACAATGAGAACGAAAACGAGAATGAAAATGAAAACAAAAACGAGAACGAGGCACGGGCAAAAGCTTTGGCTGAAGCTTTCGCTAAAGCTTATGCAAGTGCAAAATCCAAAGCGGAGGCAGAGCAGGAACTCAAACAGGAATCTGAGCAAAAAGCTAAACAAAAATCCGATCAGGATTCCGATCAGGATTCCGATCAAAACATTTATATCGAGGTTAAAAACGGTAACGCACATGTAAAACGCAGCAAAAAGAAATTGTAATACTACCAAATAAAACTAATAATATTCAAGTGAGGGGATAGAACAGTGAGTAATTACGAAAGTATTGATCCGGAAACTCTGGCATTAGCCATCGCAGTTGCTTTGCAATTCCAAAAAAGCTTCAATAAAAACGAAAATGAGAACGAAAACGAAAATGAAAACGAAAATGAAAATGAGAACAAAAATGAGAACGAAAATAAGAACGAAAACGAAGCTCTTGCAAAGGCAATAAGTGAAGCTTTTGCCAAAGCATTCGCACAAGCTTTTGCTTCTGCCAAAGCAGAGCAAGAAGCCAAACAGGAATCCGAGCAAAAAGCTGAACAAAAATCTGAGCAGGAGTCGGAACAGGAATCTGAGCAAAGAATTTTTATTCAAGTCAAAAACGGTAACGCACACGTAGATTACTAATTCTAAAAGATCTTAAGTTCATGTGTTGAGATGCCGGCCGGACAGTTCACTCAGCCAAGTGAGCTGTCCGGTGTTATTTCATTCTTCAGAGGGTTTTAATGATTCAATAACCTCCGTAAAAGTTTTACGGTTCTCAGAAATAATCCCATCGAGTCTGCCTAATATCTCATCAATATTCATGGCTTTTCTGTGCTCTTCATCCATGAAATGATAATAGAATAAGACCATAGCATAAGCGATTCCTGTATTATCTACATATACTATGCCGTTTCCACTTTGCTTGACACTTGCATTTCCGTTTTCATTTTTTAGGTCAGCATTGATTTTTCCGAAGAATTTTTCCTGCAGCTGTTTTATTTGCCGTGTGATTATTTTTTCAACGAGATCCGTAATTTCTTTCTCATTCTGGATCACATGATCACTCCTAATTTATAATCCTCTGTTACTGTTATGACGTCCGCTTCCTCGAATCGAGCCATTACCGTTCTCTCCTGTAATTTTTATGTTTACATCCTCTAGAGTGGATACTTTGGTGTACTTCTTCTTATTTGTCTCCTTCACAATTTTGTTTTCATTGCCCCTGACCTGTTCAAAGCCGTCTGCTCTCAGGATTTCTTTTATTATCAATGGTTCTTTTTCAATCCTGGGTTCCAGTACGGAATCATGCGATACGGATGCTGCCTCCGGTTCTGGAATTATCACACGAGGATCGCTTGTTTGTACCGATTTTTGATTATGTGCCTTTCCCTGATCGGTTCTTTTAGACCCGCTGTACCTCCCGGCCTGCCGCTTGACTGTCAATTGCGATTGATCTGCTGACTCTGTATCGGAATCACTCTGATGAAGAGGGCCTTTTCTCTTTTGCAAAAAATCTATTGCGGCCGTATCACTGGTTTTTTCCGCTTCGAAAGTGCGTCCCCAGGTGATCGGGCTATCATTAACGACTGGAACTTCTTGCGGTATGCTTTGGATAAGATGAGACTTCTGGCTATCCGCCAACGTTGTATCGGGATCACTCTTTAAACCAGGTTTGTTGATCACCGTTCCGGGATTCGTCACTGCTTGGTTTTTTTTATTCTCCTTGATAATCTGTATAGGCATATTCTTTTTAGGGCAGCTGATCGCTTCTCCTGGGGAGAGATGTATGTTTGTTGGTTGATGCGGGCGCTCAGCCAAGCCTGAGATGGATTTGCTCTGCTGAATGTGTAAACTGCTATCATGCTGCTTCACCATCATCTGTGGCGGATTGGTTGTCACGTTAGGATTGGCTGCCGCCTGTGGGGCGGTTGTAATTGTATTCTCCTTAATAATCTGTATAGGCATATTCTGTTTAGGGTCGCTGATCGCTTCACCTGGGGAGAGGTGTATGGTTGTTGGTTGATGCGAGTGCTCAGCCAAGCCAGTGCTGGATTCACGCTGCTGAATGTGTAAACTGCTATCCTGCTGCTTCACCGGCATAAGTAACGGATTGGTTGTCACGTTTGGATTGGTTGTGACCTGTGGGATGGTTGTAATTGTATTCTCCTTGATAATCTGTACAGGCATATTCTTTTTAGAACCGCTGATCGCTTCTCCCGGAAGGTGCAGGTTTGTTTGTTGATGCGGGCGCTCAGCCAAGCCAGTGCTGGATTCACTCTGTTGAATACTTAAACTCACGTCCTGCCCGTTCACCATCGTATGTGGCGGGTTGGTTGCGACGATTGTGTTGACAGCCGCCTGTGGGTTGGTTGGAATAACGAGTGGTTCATTTGTAATTGGGGGATCGCGGGAAACGACTATTTTTTTGATATCTGTCATAGTTATAGAACGCACTGCGCCTGCTCTTATTACTCCTTTCTTCCTTTTGGAATGTTTAGAGCGCTTTTTCCGATTTGTGGGCCGGCTTTTTCGTAAACTTCTCGTGCTGCGGTTTACTTTGTTGTGGATCTTGATCCGTAATTTTCCGTTTGAGTCGAGGAACAATATGATCTTTTTCAGCCTTTTCAGCCGCTTGCTTACCAAGCGTATGTTAATTCTTTTATCTCTGTACACTTTTGTGGTATAAATATTGCTTCTTTTCAAATTCATCCTCCTCACCCAGGGTCATTTGTTATATATGTACGATTTTCCTAGACAGATGGGAAGGGCGGAATGACTATAACATTCACATCTTTAGGAAAACGTGAATCGCAAATCGATTGAAGCGGGGGAAATTTAGTTGTATGAAAAAAAGCATCCTTCTCACAGATTTGGAGAGGGATGCCTTTTGTTCGTTACTCGTCCATACAAACGGAGGCACAAGAGCTTACCAAGGAAGCTCTCCGTTTTCATCAAAGAATCCTCCGGTTGGGCCGTCGTCCGGGAGTGTAGCAAGATCAACGACAATTGTTGCTGCTTGTTCCACGGTTCGCGTGCCTTGAAAACCATTCAAATCGGTAGCCGTAAATCCCGGATCTGCAGAGTTTACTTTTACCGGCGTATCTTTCAGCTCGTAAGCAAAATGAACTGTAAGTGCATTGACAGCGGTTTTGGATGCATTATACAGTAAAATCTTGTTATGATAAAACTCATTCTCGGGATCGCTCTGCTGCGTTAAGGAGCCAAGTCCGCTGGACATATTGACAATCCGACCCGCCTCCGATTTGCGAATCAGCGGCAGCATCGCTTTCGTTACGGCAAACATGCCGAAAAAGTTGATTTCGAACGTTTCTCTTAATACCTTGACGTCCGTTCTGATGGAATAAGAATGTCTTCTATATTACCGAGCGCCACGCCCACGTTATTGATCAGAACGTCCAGCCTTCCGAAAGTCTCCGCGATTTCTTTTGACGCTGAATCGATTGAGGGCTGACTTGTGACATCCAGTTCAATGAAATGAGCATTCACTCCTTCAGACCGCAATTTGGCTTCGGCCTCGATTCCTCTCTCTTTATTTCTGGCTCCTACTAAGATTATAGAGCCTTGCGAGCCCAAACGCCGGGCCGTTTCAAATCCGATTCCTTTATTTGCACCGGTAATCAGTATTATTTTATTAAGAGTTTGTTCCGACATATAGAAACCTCCTATAAGTAGATGACTAATTTGGATGCTGCGCCGAACATGATAAACAACGTCCTCCTTTCGATTTTCGCTGCTGCTTTACATCCGGTTATCGGCCCCACTGATAATGTATAATGGTTGTAACAAGTCGATATGCACATGGGTAATAATTCGGCCCGAAGCGGCGCCGATAATTTCCCCCGTCTCCGCGTAGCTGAGAGAGTGCGGACCGGTGATGATATGATCGGTGTTATGGGCAATATCGTCCGCATCAACGAAGCCTACCCGTCCAGGCCCTGTGGCCGAGATGATAACCCCATCACGATTAATCGTCGCACCGTGAGGACCTTCCGTGAAATTTTGAAAAAAATAGGAAGGCCGCAGTACCGCCCATTCCGGGACAAGCTGCTTGTGAGTAAAGGGATTCATACAGAGATACGTGTAGGGATTGACAATCCTTTTTGTTGTAAGTATTATTATTACAACGAAAGGATGATTACTTTGAGAATCAGCAGCCGTTTTTCAATAGCCGTTCATATGTTGTCCCTTATTTATGTTCGGACGTATCTTCTGACTTCGGAGCAGATCGCCGACAGCGTTAACACGAATCCGGTAATTATCCGTCAAATCAGCAGGTTATTGAAAAAATCAGGTCTGCTCGATGTGAAGCGGGGATCCGGAGGGGCCTTCTTGCTAAAGGATGCCGCCGATATCTCCTTATATGACGTCTATAAAGCCGTTGAGGTCGTCGAGGAAGGGGAATTGTTCCATACGCATGACAATCCGAACCCCAGCTGTTGGGTGGGAGCCAATATTAATCAGGTTTTGGAGCTAATTTTATTAAAAGCTCAAACGGCCATGGAACAGATCCTGCAAGAAGTCTCTATTAAAGAAATAACGGAGCTTATTGTTCAAAGAAAGAATGCTTCTAATGCTTCTGCGGAAGCATAATTTTTTTAAGTTCGTTGTAACGATTATACTTACAACAAAATCGGATTTTGAAAGGGGTGAGGACAATGTAGCAATGGAATTGCAGGTGAAATTTTACCGGGCTACATATTTTTTATTTTCAAGGAGGAGAATCAAATGACAAAGAACGTCAATGTGGAAAACGAAGTCAAGGAGCTTAAGTGGGAGCCAAACGTCAATTCCTATGTCCAATTAATTCCTAATATTGAGTTTTCAAATGTTGACGGAACTTCATTGAAACTGAATGTGCTGGTGTAGCGGGACCCGATGGATGCGCTGTTCGGCAGGGAAGGGAATAAAGAAACGTATCCTTTGATTATTTATTTGCAAGGCTCCGGATGGGGATGGACGGAACAGAATATTTACGCTTTTATCCCTCAACTGGCCGATTTTGTAAAACAAGGCTACGTCGTCGCGTCTGTGCAATATAGAGGAAGCGGTGAAGCTTTGTTCCCGGGACAGCTTCAGGATGTGAAGGCGGCGGTGCGTTTCCTGAAAGCCAATGCGTCCAAGTACAATATCAATCCGGAAAAAATAGGCGTATGGGGAGATTCCTCGGGCGGGCACCTGGCTCTTTTGCTTGCCTTGACGGAAGGGATCGAAGAATTTACGGGAGACAGGGAGCATCTTGAGGAATCCTCCCGGGTTCAGTCCATTGTGGACTGGTTTGGCCCGACGGATCTTTTGTCCATGAGTCAATATCCGTCCCGGTTTGACCATGATTCGCCGCATTCGCCCGAATCGAAGCTGGTCGGCGGGGCCATCCAGGAAAACAAGGATAAAGCTAGAAAAGCGAGTCCAAGTCAATATGTACACCCCGATACGCCTCCGATTTTAATGATGCATGGAGATCAGGACGACGTCGTGCCATACGAACAAAGCCTTGAATTTTTCAAGATGATGAAGCAGGCCGGCAATGATATAACGTTGTATAAAATAACAGGCGGCGGACATATCGGTTTCACCCAGCCTCACACGCTTGAAGTCGTTAAATCGTTTTTTCAGTCCCATTTGAAAGAGTATTAACCAAGGTTAACCGCCATTTTTTGAAAAAACACATTCAAACAAAGAGGGAATCGTATTTGTATATAATTCCTTCGGCTCGCACTGGGATAGAACTCGTCTGGACTTCAACATCCTCCAATAATTTTTTTAACTCGATTAAGCTAATTACTTCACAATAATATACTTAGGGAAACTATATGAACTAAATATCACTACTTCCAAAAATGAATTTACTGCATTTATAATATCGAAGTAATCCGATAATTCCATTTCTAATTGAGGAGGTGAACCAAAGAGGATTGTTGTTACCGGATTAACTAACACTTGGAGGAACATTATGATATCAAAAAAGAAATTAATTCAATCAATTGCTGGTGCTGCTCTCATCTTTGGAACAATGCTGCTCGTATCAGCATGCGGTAATGCGGCCTCGGCCGATAAAACCGTTGAAGCCCCTAAAAAAGAAGTTCAACTGTTGAAGGAACTTCCACAGCCCAAATCTATGACAATAGATCCTGCTTTGACTACAAGTGAAGCAGAGGCAATAGTTCAAACCGCGCAGCGCTTTTACGCATTCTGGAATACGGGCAATGAGGATTTTATTTCGCAGGCCGTTTCACCGGACTTCATTGATAACACGCTCCCGAAGGGGAGACCTCAAGGTCCGGAAGGATTGAAATTCGCTTCCAGCAGATTCCGCAAAGTCGTTCCTGATTTGAAGTGTAACATTGAGGATTTATTGGTGGTCGGGGACAAGGTAACAGCCCGGCTCTCATTTACCGGTACGGACACAGGCGGGTTCATGGGGAACAAGCCGAGTGGAAAGCCTATTCATTTTATGGCGATCGATATTTTACGCATAAAGGATGGGAAACTCGTTGAAGATTGGCATTTGGAAGACAATTTGACTTTCATGCAGCAAATCGGCGTCGTGCCGGAAAATTAAACCTGCTAGGACTCCATTTCATTAAAAAGGGTGTCCCATAAGCCATGGAAATGGCTGCTGGGACGATTTTTTTGAGGGGGAATTTAGGCAGGTGTACAGGGTAAATGTATTTCCAGTCCCTGGAGAATGATGAAGCAAAGTATGCAAAAAACCTGAGATTGTGCATCTTTTGCTCGCCTGAGAACAGCCATTGTATAACATGCCTACGGAAATACAGGCTTTTCTCCGCTCAGCCTTTAATTCAGTCAGCATAGCCTCAAATTCCTGCATGATAGCAGGATTTCCCAGTGAATAAGCGTATTGGGTAATAAAAGCTGCATCTTAGCTGTTTTGCAAGACGCTGAACTTAAATCACAACCAACCTAACCTCATCACTTGATATTGAAGCGCCAAGGAGGCAGCACCCACGCTCGCAGCAATACATATCAACACCCGGGCCGCCCTAAAAATCTTTTTCGAGTCTCCCGAATTCACTTTCTTACTCTATGAAAACGTTCCGATGAACAATCCCTAAGCGATTGCCTGATTCCTAACCTGGTTCCATGGAGGGCCGACGAATAGAACAACATACGCCGGCGGGTCTTTCACTAATCGAAAGACCTGCCGGCTTCTCCACTTATGGGATAGACCCTATTGCTTTAAAATAAATGGGGCAAAGGATACAAGTTCTTGTTCTAGACAGACAAGAAGAACTTATATCCTTTGCTGAAAATGGTCAGCACATATAAAAATTAGCTGCCTTATTAATAGACATCCCGCGAGTACCGTTTACTTAGCGACATCTCTTTCACATAATCCTTCGCTGCATCCGCAGTCATCCCGCCATGCTGCTGAATGACGGCCTTTAGCGCGGCATCCACTTCATTAGCCATTTGATTGGCGTCTCCGCACACATAAAAGTGGGCGCCCTCCTGAAGCCAGGCCCAGAGCTCCGCGCCATGCTCTACCATACGGTGCT
The DNA here is from genome assembly GCF_018966525.1 of Paenibacillus sophorae. Taxonomy (NCBI): domain Bacteria; kingdom Bacillati; phylum Bacillota; class Bacilli; order Caryophanales; family Paenibacillaceae; genus Paenibacillus; species Paenibacillus sophorae. The sequence goes on along the minus strand of NZ_CP076607.1, from coordinate 3,776,882 downwards.
GGACATAGATTTTGTCGGCTTGGTCGCGGGAAAAAGCGGTGTCCAGACGATGCAGGAAGCCTTCCTTCCGGAAAGCTTCGAGTTCATCCCTGAAGTAAAAATCGCTATCTTCACGCTGTTCCCCGAAGATCAGCCAGTTCTTGCCTCTGGCCCCGGTCGCTCGGCGCTCCTGCAGGAAGCTGCGAAATGGAGCGATTCCGGTACCCGGCCCGACCATGATCATCGGCGCATCCGGATTAGTCGGCGGACGGAAATGCGCGTTCTTTTGAATAAAGATCGGTATTTCCGTATTCTCCGTGGCGAGGTCGGCAAGGAATGTGGAGCATACGCCTTTTCGGGAGTTGCCACTGTAATCATAACGCAAGGTCGAGACCGTGATATGGACCTCGTCCGGATTCGCTTTCGGGCTGGATGAAATGGAATAGAGGCGGGGCTGCAAAGGTTTGAGCAGCTGAGTAAACTCCGCCGCGCTCATGGATACCGGAAACTCCTGCAGCACATCGATCAATTGACGTCCCCACAGCCACTCCTTCAGGTCAGCCTGATTTTCACTTTTAAGCAGCTCGTTCAGCCGTTCGTTGTGTGAACGCTCCCGGATAAACCGGAGCATTTCCGGAGCAACACGGGCAATCTCAAAGTGATAGAGCAGCGCATCTGCGAGTGGCATTTCTCCATGGCCTTTTACCGTGACCGGGGAAGATGGTTGCAGTTTAAGAGTGCTTATCATAGTAGAAACAAGCTCAGGACAATTGGTCGGCCATACGCCAAGAGCATCACCGGCTTCGAACTGCAAGCCAGTATTCCTAAGGTCGAAAGCATAGTGACGGGTTTCTTTCTCGGAGTTCCCTTTATTCAGGCGCCGGTTAAAAAGGATACGCGAATGTATCGGTCGATTTCGGTTATATCCGCTTTGTTCCGGGATCTGTGCCGCTGCATCGGGTCCAATAGCTTGAGTTGATATGGCGGTTTCTGCTGCTGAAAGAAAAGATTGCTCACGATGGCTTGCAGACTCGCTTAACACACCTGCGACTGTGTTCGTCCACGTATCGACCAGCTCCTGGTAATCCGTATCGCAAGGAGCGCATTCAAGGAGCCGCTGCGCGCCAAGCTCCTCCAAACGGGCATCCAGATTTCGTCCGAATCCGCAAAACTGATCGTAATTCGAATCCCCGAAGGCGAGAACGGCGTACTGTAGATTTGGCAAAAGGGGCGCATGATCTGCTTGCAGAGAATGAAAGAAGCTTTCTCCGTTGTCCGGAGGATCTCCGGCTCCGAAGGTGCTGGCGATGAACAGGACAAAGCGTTCCTTGGCCAGATCCGGTACGGAATATTGATTCATATTTACAAGTCTAATATCATAACCGGATTCCTGTAATTTCTTCGCACAGCCGATTGCAGCACCTTCCGCGTTTCCGGTCTGCGAGGCCCAAAGAATGGTGACAGGCATTCTGTCCACAGCCCCTGTCGCCGCTGCCGGTTCATGCTTGGTAATCGTTCCCGCACCTTGATGGGAGCTGCGGGAGAACATCCCGGCCAGCAGGCCGTCTACCCAATAACGTTTGGACGATTCAAGCGGCGCGGAAGGGGGCAGAACCGGAATGCCGGACGCCGTTCGTGAATCCTCGGTGCGCAGACTTGTAATGAAGCCTGACAGATAGGCTTGCTCATGACTATCCAGCGTGATGTTTTTGGGGGATTGAAGGCCCAACAGACTCTCGAGCGTATTCAGTTGCGCCAAATACAATTCCTCCTTCTGATTGACGGTCGCAGCGTTGGTTGGAAGTGGGGTTTGAATTCCAGCATGATCCGGTAAATTCTGCTCCGCTGCCGAAAGACCCGCAGCCTTGACCAGCGAGACAGAACAAAACTTCAATTCAGGCTGAAAGGACAGGGGATCAACGGAATCATTGGTGACATCGTTTATCGCTAGATTCTTCCCGAACACATCATTCCAATGGAAGGGGGCAAAGCAGTTTCCGGGACGCACCCGGTCTGTTATGACCGCCGGAAGAATGGCCCGTCCCCGTCTCGAACAGATTTCTACCGAATCCTGATCTATAATTCCAAGCATTGCCGCATCCTCCGGGTGAATTTCAATAAAGGGACCCGGGTTCAGTTTATTCAGCGTGGAGATCTTTCCCGTCTTGGTCAGGGTATGCCATTGATGCTGCAGACGGCCCGAATTCAGAACAAACGGATAATCGTTGTCCGGCATTTCTGCAGGCGGGAGATACGGGCGCGCCCAGAAAACTCCTTTTCCGCTTGCCGTCGGGAAAACGATACGCGGAGTGTTGTCGCCACCATGCTCTTTCGGCGTAGGCGTACTGCCAGCTTCGTTCAAATAGCGGATCGGGTTTCGAACGCTCGCGCTGTCCGGCGGACAAGGCCACTGAACTGGCGTTTCACGCAGCCTTCCATAAGTAGCGCCGCGGATATCATATCCGGTCTTCGAATTCCATGCCTGCTGGATTTCCTGATAGACCTCAGCAGAGGAACCGTAGGAAAAAGCCGCAGAATAGCCCATCTCACAAGCAACCCGAGCAATAATCTGCCAGTCGGGAATAGCTTCTCCGGGCGGCTCGACCGCCTTCTGCATCAAGGTCAGGTTACGCTCGGAATTGATCATCACGCCTTCGGCTTCGGACCATAAAGCCCCGGGCAGCATGATATCCGCGAACCGGTTCGTCTCGGTATCCTGGAATGCATCCTGCGTAATGACCAATTCGGCAGCCTCCAGACCCGCGATAACGTTCTTGCGGTTCGGAACGGTGGCCACCGGATTGGTGCAGATAATCCAGCAGGCTTTGATATCGCCGGATTTCATGCTTTCGAACATGGATACGGTGCCGGTGCCCACTTCGGTACGAAGGGTGCCTTGGGGGAGCTTCCACATATCCTCGATAAACCTGCGGTCGCCTTCGTCCAGGACAGAACGCTGACCGGGCAAGCCGGGCCCCATGTAACCCATCTCCCGGCCTCCCATGGCGTTAGGCTGGCCGGTGAGTGAGAAGGGGCCGCTTCCCGGACGGCAGATGGCTCCGGTAGCGAGATGCAGGTTGCAGATGGCATTCGTATGCCATGTTCCATGTGTACTCTGGTTGAGCCCCATGGTCCAGCAGGTCATCCAACCCGGCGACCTGCCGATCCACTCGGCGGCTTTGCGGATATCCGCCTCGGGGATTCCTGTAATTTCGGCCACCTTGTCCGGCGGATAATCTTCCAGGAATTCCGGCATGTTCTCAAAGCCGGAGGTGAACTCGGCGATGAAAGCCGGGTCCGTATGGCCGTTCTTTATAAGCAGATGCAGCAGTCCGTTAAGCAGGGCGAGATCCGTTCCAGGCCTGATTTGCATGAACAGATGCGCTTTGTCCGCGGTTGCCGTACGGCGTGGGTCCACGACAATCAGCTTCGCTCCCGCTTTAACCCGATCCATCAACCGGAGGAACAGAATCGGATGACAGTCGGCCATATTGGCTCCTATAATGAAGAACAAATCGGTTTGATCCATATCCTGATAAGAACCCGGTGGCCCATCCGCTCCAAGCGAAAGCTTGTAGCCGCTGCCGGCGCTCGCCATACAAAGGCGTGAATTGGATTCGATGTTATTCGTCCTTATGAAGCCCTTGGCCAGCTTGTTGATCAGGTACTGTGCCTCAAGCGACATTTGGCCCGAAACATAGAAGGAGAGGGCATCCGGGCCGTGTTCGTCAAGAATGGCACGGAGCCGCTTGGCCGTAGCGCTAATGGCTTCATCTATGCCGACTTTGGAGGCTTGGCCCTTTTGGGCCTGGCGCATATAGGCGTATTCCATACGCCCCGAATCTGTGATGGCAAGAGCGGCAGTGCTGCCTTTAGTGCACAGTCTGCCGAAATTGGCCGGATGCTCTTTATCTCCGGTGAGTTTGACAACGCGGTTACCGGATACTTCGAGTACGATTCCGCAGCCAACGCCGCAGTAAGGGCAGACACTTTTTACTTTTTTCGTTGTCATGTGAGTTCACCCCCACCGAAGTTCTCTTTAATCTTTAGAAATTGACCCCGGATTCCGCCTTAGCCCAGGTTTTTCTCCAGGAACGTGTTACCGCGTAAAAAATAAGGGTTGTCAATAATACGATGGAACCTACAACAAGAAATCCTGTGACCTGTGAGCCTGTAGATTGTTTCAGCGGACCGAGGATATATGTAGGCAGTAAATATCCTCCCAAACCTCCCGCAGCGCCGACGATTCCCGTAATGACTCCGATTTCACTGGAGAAACGCTGAGGTATAATCTGGAATACCGATCCGTTCCCCATGCCAAGGCAGGCCATCATCAGGCTCGTATAAAGAAGCATCACAAGGAATGAATCCGGCATGGTGGCAATCGCAAATGCACATACAGAAATCACACTGTACAAAATAACGAGGAGACGCATACCGCCAATTTTGTCGGCGATCCAGCCGCCTACAGGTCTGAAGAAGCTGCCTGCAATGACTGTAATGGTTACCAGGTAGCCGACCTGGATTTTGGTTAAACCGCCTGGATGCGCGCTGTCGCCATACACATCATAGAAGAAAATGCTCGCATAGTTGGCGAACCCGACAAAACCTCCAAAGGTAATGGCATAGAACATCGAGAACCACCAGGTATCCGCATGCTTGAAGACACTGAGGTAATCCTTCAATGGTTTTGGAGCAGGGGCATTCGGGGCGTCTTTAACCAAAATAGCGAACACGATCATAACAATAATGAGCGGGATCATGGCGAGAGCAAATACATTGTGCCACCCGTAAGCCTGAGCGATCTGCGGCCCGAAAAAGGTTGCAATCGCCGTTCCGCTGTTACCCGCTCCCGCAATGCCCATCGCAAGTCCCTGATACTGCGGAGGATACCAGCGGCTGGCCAAGGAAAGTGATACGGCAAAGCTCGCGCCCGCGAAGCCGAGCAGGAAGCCGATCATATGAATCTGCAGCAGGCTGGAACCGCCGAGCCACCCCCAAAGAAGAGGAATAAGGGTAAGGCCCATTCCGGTGAGGCCCGCTTTCTTACAGCCAATGCGGTCTGCCAATATTCCCATCGGTATCCGGAACACCGATCCGCCCAGGATGGGGATCGCAACCATTGTAGCTTTTTGGGTATCCGATAAACCGAAATCCTTGGTTATGTAGAGCGATAAAGCTCCGCACAGCACCCAAATCATAAAGCTGACATCGAAATATAAAAAAGCTGACAATAAACTCGGGGAATGACCGGCCTTGCGAAAACCTTTTGCTTCCATCTCTAATTTCCTCCTTATAATGGATAATCCACTGTTTTGCTGAGGGACTTGCGGTGGGCAGGATTGTTCGAGTTATTCTGCTGCTGTTGCTGCTAACATCGCCTCCTTATGAAAGTAAATGCATGGCAAAAAGGGCCGACTGACAGAACCCGCAAAATTGCGGATTTCGTTAATCGGCCCCGTTGCCTCTGCAGCCACATCATTGTGACTGACTTATTAATTGTAAGAATAGCAGTTCGACAATCCATCCGGCCACAGCATTGTGCGGATCGACTGTTTTGCTCCTGAGTTGACACACTATTGTGTCGCCTGAAATCTTATAATGCCAATATAATTTGCTTTCGAAACAATGTCAATAATAATAACATAAAAATTTTAAATAATTAATTTCCAGGTTGTTTTGTTGTATTTTTATTATAAATACGGTATGTAAACTGACATACATCATCTGGAAACGGATTTCTTTAGCACACGTACTAGCTTGTAGGCACAGGGTTCAATATTGCTGATTATAAATAAGCTGGAGGTGATCCGGGTGAGTGAGACAGTTACAGAGACATTGACCTACTCCTTATGCGGTGACAGGGGTGAAACGGATAAATATTACGCGGATGTAGCCGCTTTTACCGATGAGGTTATGGAAAGTTTACGCGAAGAAGAACAGACTATCCAAGAATTCAAGCATTACATTGCTGATAATAACCTGAAGCCGATCGATTCTGCAGTGTATGCGCTGGAATTCCTTATGATTGGCGTGCTGTGGAGAATATACGGCCGAAGGGCAGGCGCAGGAAGTATTTATATGGGTAAGCTGCTATCATCCCTGTACAGTATAAGAAATAGAAGTGCAGGTGTGAAAATCGCGGTAAACCGGCTGAAGGGGATTGCCGGAACAACCGTCTTAGCGAGGAGCAGAAAGCTTGAAGGCGCGATTGATTTAAAACGGTTCGGCAGGCTGATTGGCTGGCTGCGGGCAAGCGGAGAATTTGAGCAGGAGAGCAAACGATTGGCGGTCTGGTTGGATTTTTTGAACAGCAAACCACCAAGTAAAAGCGAAAACATGCTGTTAAGAGCTGAAAGACTGGGCTTCTGGTTTGAACAGAGAAGCAAGGTGCGGCTGGGCTGTTACACGTCTGGGGTAGATGCTTATATTGAAAACAACCGTCAGCGGCTGAAATGGAAAGAAAACCGGATCTTCTGCAGCCGTGAACGGGTGGAATATCATTTGAATATGGTGGGCGCGGAGATCATGAATCGGGCGTTTCATGGCGGTTTCTCGGCAGCCAAAGAAAAGAGAGTCTTCCTCCCCGTCTGCATGCGGCATAAATCAAGTGAAGCCTGCAAAGCAGTAAAAGAAGGAGAGGGCTATCGCTGCAGAAGCTGTTCCAAGGAGTGCCAGGTCAATGCCGTAACGGCTATGGCCAAAGAGTACGGCTGCAAAGTGGTAATGATCCCGCATGCCTCTACTGCGTTCGGACATCAGCGCATCCGTGAGGGGGAGGTGGGAATTGTTGGCATTGCTTGCGTGCTGAATCTCATCTCAGGAGGATATAAAGCGAAAGAAATGGGATATGAGCCCCAGTGTGTGCTGCTCCATTATTCAGGCTGCATCCAGCATTGGCATCCAAAGGGTATCGAGACGAGGATTGATGTCCACCGTTTAGAAGAGATTTTAAAGACCGGGCAGAAAACATACACATAAGCCATACAAGCTGAGACTTATTTCAATTCCTGAATACCCAAGAATTCATAAAAAGCCTGCATATCCTAAAGTTGTATTAAGTTGCAAAGGAGGGATTAACCCATGAGCGAATATGATCACGATCATAAAGTCAAAGGTTACGGCGGCTTTACGTCGACAAATGCCATCTTGGTCCTCTTTATCTTGTTGGTTATTATTTTAAAAGCCTGCTTGTTCTAGTTGCTATACCCCCGTGTCATTTCCGCCAGCATGCACGCTGGCGGATTTTTCATAATGGGTTGAAATCGAACTCTCAGATAAGCTAATCAATTCCGATACCGTGACAAAACGAAAGCCCCTCTTTTTTAACTCAGGTAAAATAATCTTGAGAGCTTGTCTGGTTTGTGATTGACCGTGGACATGGTCGTGGAAAAGGACGATGTCGCCATTATGGGCATTACGTATTACCTTGCTCGAAATGTAGTACACTCCCGGACAGTTCCAGTCTTTCGTATCCTGATGCCAGGACCATCAAATCGGCTTTAGGCCCATGCTGTGGTATGGTTCGCTAGCTCATGCCCCTCGGCAATAATCCGTCTAGCTACGTCTGGATAGGAGGCAAGACGTTTTCCGATACCAAAAAAGGTGCTTTTGGCATCATACTGGTTAAGCACGTCCAGGATTTGCTCAGTCTCCGAAGGGTCCGGGCCGTCATCAAAGGTCAATGCAATCACTTTTTGGTTTGTATGTACCTCCCAGATAGCATAGTAGAAGCGCAAGTGATGCGGCAACAATTCGCAATCCTGTTCTCAGGATGAAATATTCATAAATGCGGTTGATTCATGATACATACAATCCGTGTTATCGAAGATACCAAAGGACGTACTGGAGAAGCATAGGTGTATGTCCTTGGTATAGAGAGTTATTTTTTATTAGCCTCCCACTTCGTTGCCCGTTCGCCCACTATAGGCATGGGAATGAGGATTCCTTCCGTTAATTGATGTATACCCCTCAAATCGATGATAGTGCCCGCCTCCGGGAAGTTCAATGGCTGGACCGGTTGTTCCCTGAATGAGGTGGGTATGACCTAGGTTCAAAGACGTAACGGTATAATAGCCGTGTACATGAGGCACACCAGTAGGTGCAGGAGCGGTCCAACTAGCATACTCATGAGAATGTCCGTCATCAACGGATGTTACACCGGAAAAAGCATGGACATGGACAGGGTTGCCATTCCAAGAGGTTATATAAAGTTTGTGTGAATGATGGGCATCTTGATCTCCGGAATCCACTACGAATCCAGTAACAGGGATTTTCATTGCGTCTCCTTTCGTCAAACGAAGTAAAGTATGGAATTAGTCTATGGAGAATCAAGAATCAGGAAACGGCTAACACCCATATAACAAAAATGAAACCGAGGGTCTTATAAGACGGGGTTTCTCAACTAGGCTGCACAGACAACCGGGCAAGCCGTATCGAACGGGAACGGAGAAACTGCTGATCCAAAGCGAGTGGTTCCTGTCCATTTATTAGGTTAAGCAATGAAGAGGAGTCAAGCCTTATGCACCAACGATTAGCTTGGATGTCCAAGACGGCGCTTCATCATGTAGATACAATGGGGATCTGGGGGATATGGACAGATTGGACCCTGTTTTGGGTAAACCTTCTGAATAGCCTCCAAAAGGCATATCCGTGATGTACATGGCCTTTTTCTTTTTTCTCTATCGGGCTCATTCAAAACTTTATTTAGAAAAAACGAGCTGTCCCAGCCAGATGTAACTGACTAGGGACAGCCCATTTTTTGTTGAATCAAAAATGTCATGCCACTGAATAAGTGGGAATGGAGATTTAGATATCTTCTAACGCCTAATGCCGCTCGATTTGAGGCAACTCGAAGCTCCAGTCCACATCGGTATACTTCTTGTCGGTTACGGTGCGGATGAGCGTGAGCTCCTGTGGCATGGCAGTCATGCCTAAAACATCGAAATAAGACGCAGAGTTTGCTCCTTCCTTCGGTTCATCAATGGTCATGGTGTTACCGAGCATAACATTTCCGACAAAGGAAACTTTATATTCCTTACCGGATTCATCCCTTGCGACCCAGCGATCCTCATTAAAGCTGTTAACAACTTCCCCGCTGACTGTGATATGGCCCGAGAGTCCCGGCTCATTCGAGCTTTTTTCAATATCCAGTGCATGGATTTTGAGGATATCGCCTTGTGCTTCAAAGACTATAGGCTGCTCTCTCAGCTTCTCTGGACGGAAAGTAACAGAATCCTCAGATTGCACCGGGATAGAATAACTATCCAATACGAATCGAACTTTCATGCTGTCGTACGGAAGATACGTGAAGGAATAGGTCCAATGCTGTGTCCCAGTCTGTGCATCTTCTTTCATAAAGTGATCCAGGTAGACATTAGGGGGGGAACCGGTATAGTTTCCTGGGCCGTTAACTTTGGAGAGAATACGCCCGTTCTCATCTTCAAAATGGTAGTTAAGCACGAGTTGCTTGCGGAGACCCTTAGGCGTGAGGGCAGCCGCTTCATCTGTAAGCGAGGTGTCGAATTGCAATTGGGCTCCGATAGGAGTGCGAACAAGCTGCCGCATGTCAATTTTTAGTCCGGCTGGGGTGGTATAGGATTCATCCAGAGCATTCGTTACGGTCAACTTCTTCGACTTGGTCATATCGGCCGTGTAGGCAAAACTCCAATTTCCCGACATCGGCTCCGTACCAGCGTCACCGACATACAGCTTATTAATGTTCCCCTCGATGATTACGGTATCCCCCGGCGGCCGGGAGAATACGTAAGTTAACCACAACTTTTGGGATTTCTCAGTGTTGGATCCATGTTCCAGTGGAAGTTTAGAAAGAAAATATCCTATTTCTTCGCCGTCTTCATTTATAATACGCAACTGCTGACTGTCAAACCTATTTTTTGTCCACTCATCGTCCGGCTGTCCCGATTTATTAGTAACCTGCAGAGACAGCATTAGTCTTGAGGAGTCGGCAATGACTTCTTGCAACGACAGAGTGTAGCCCTTGTCGCTTACTTCCACACTCGGCTGTTGTACTAATCCGAGCGCCTGCGCTTCCTTAAGGCTGCTATCTGCCCATTGACTGACTTGCAGAGGAGGTCTCTGAGACAACTCAGACACGGACTGCGGGACAGAGGAAATAGGTGGAGTCGTCCCAAGGGCGGGTAGTATAGAAATTACAAGCATTGCTGCTGCACCAGTCGCCAGAGCCGCACTGCCCCAGAGAAAGCCGCGCCGCAAACGATGATTGATGCGCATTCTCTGCCAATTCCGCGATCTGCGGGAAGCAGGCAGCATTTCCACATGCCGCAGTTGCTCCATCACTTGCTCCGTAAATTGATCGGAAAGCCCGGTGGATGCATACATTCTGCGTAGTGGAAGTTCATCTTCGACCATGTTATCTAAGCTCGTGTAATGCCGATTTTTCATGAGAAGCCTCCTTTGGCTGCAGCCATAATTTTCTCAGCTTTTGGCGGGCTCGGTAGAGCCGGTTTTTGACTTGATGCAAAGACATGCCTGTAACTGCGGATATTTCCTCGTAGCTCAGATCATTGGTATAATGCAGCAGCAGTACGATCCTGTACCTTCCCGGCAATCTGGATAGCAGATTATGCAGCTCAAGCTCGCTTTCCTTACGCATGTACATCTCTTCCGGAGTGGGGGTCCCATCGATTTGCGCATTCGGCGGGTTGCTTGCAACGCTGAAGGTTTTCCTCCGTTTAACGTCCCTGAAGCGATTGACCGCAATGGTATACAGCCAAGCGGCAAAGCTTGATTGGCTGTTGTGACCGCTGAGCTTCCGATAGGCGTTGATAAAAGTCTCTTGGGCTAAATCCTGAGCATCCTGATGGCTCGCGCCCATCCCTAGCAACAGAATGTATAACCCGGACTTGTATTTATCCACCAGCGCCGCAAATGCTTCACGGTCCCCTTCCAGCACCTTGCCGATAATGATTTCATCGTTAACCTTATCCGTCATTAAGTGCCTCCAAACTTGTTTATTTTACTTATAAGACGAGGCGGAGATTAACCGCTTCTAACTTTTCTGCAAAAAAATTATAAAAATGGCTCAACACCAAAGTTAGTGATTGATTCAATCCATTGATTGTCTCGTATTTCTTATTGTTTTCTTATAGTAACCAAAAAGCTTCTTTCCCGTATAGCTATGAACATGATCCCAAAGTATATCAACGGGATTCCGACACTGATGAAGAGAACAGAGGAAAAGATTAATTCACAGCAAAAAACGGTTCATACTATGGTCTGGGAAATAGTTAACAGTGAATTTAAGCTTACAGAAGACTACAATGAACCCTATGTGGACCCGGAAGGGCAGTAACTACTTGAGATGTGCTGGCTTACATTTGAGTGATTTTCAAACTGCATCCTATCAGAGTACACCACGCTGGCGCGTGGTTTTTGTTTTTTTGAAAATTTTTTTGATATATATGTGACCGATCAGGCACTTGCCCAGTCTAATTCATGTAAAACAAAATCAACACAGGGAGTAACGGAGGGAGGTGGAGTTTCACTGTGAGTATGGAGCAAGAGGTGCAGCTGGCCAAGCAGGGGGACCGCGAAGCATTTATCCGTCTGATGCGGCAGATGGAACAAGGCCTGTACAACACCGCGCGAGCAATGGTCAAAAAAGACGAGGACATCGCCGATGCGCTGCAGGAAACGATTCTGAAAGCCTATAAATCGCTGGATACGCTCCGGGAACCTAGCTTTTTCAAAACCTGGGTTTTCCGGATTCTGATTAATGAATGCAGCTCGATTCTGAAAAAGCGTTCGCGCAGCGTTACCATGGAGGCACTTCCGGAGACGCAGGACACTTCCGATAACATGGCTTCGGTCGAGCTGCGGATGGCCGTGGACAAACTCGAAGATCAGCAGCGGATCGTCGTAGTCCTTTACTACTTCCAGGATATGCCGCTTAAACAGGTGGCGGATACGCTGCAAATTTCGGAAAGCGCGGTAAAAACGAGACTGTACCGGGCAAGAAAAACACTGATGGAAGAAATTCAACCGGCAGAAGAAGGGAAGATGAATCATGAATCAATTTGATCTGGATAAACAGCTGAAAGCAGAAAAGCATAACGAGGCGCCAATGTCCGATTTCGTTCGCGGCCGCTTGGAAGAGACCTATGCCTCAATTTCCGGAGGGAAGATGAACATCGGGGCGCGTCCCGAACGCTCAGGGAAACGGCGTTTTCTTGGAACCGGCGCCGTGGCAGCCGTCCTTGGGGTAACCTTGTTCGCCTCGGGCTTCGCTTCGCCCGCTATGGCTGATTCCATTCGGCAAATACCGCTGATCGGCAGCCTGTTCAGCTCTATAGAGCGTGATCTTGGATTGCAAAACGCGGCCAACGAAGGCTTGACTTCACAGGTTAACAGCAACGTGTCCTATAAAGATGTGAAGCTGGAAGTTACAGAAACCGTATTCGACGGAAGCCGCGCCGTATACGCGCTGACCTTGGCGGCGCCAAATCTGCATGACGGAATGTACGATACGGACAAAGGTACCGTAAAACTTAGCAATGCGATTGACGCTATTACCTTTAAGGGGAATGGCGGAGAGTTTGACTCTTTAGGCGGAGGAGGCCAGTACTGGGGAGCGGGAAAAGACCATCCGAATACGATTATTGTCGAGCAAACCCTTAACCCTTCGCCCGAAAGAACAAAACTTATAGCCCCGGACGCTTTTGACGCGGAAGTGGAAGTGAAGCTGGCCGGTATCGATCACACCTTTACGCTCAATGTTCCTTTTACGAAGAAGACCGGTGATGTCATCAGCCTCAAACCGAATGCGGTCAAAACCGCGGGCGACCTGATCTTTACCGCAAATGCGGTCGAAGTTACTCCGATCACCACAAGGCTGGAATACTCTCTGGAAAAAGTGTCGGAAACACCGATCTCTGAGAAGGATGAGCATGATCTGATTTATACGAATGTGGCGGTTTACGACGATCAGGGCCATCTGCTGGACCGTCTGGGCGGCCAAGGCGTTATTCAAGGCAACAAATTCACAATGACCGTGCATTATCCTTCCGCAAGCAGCCGGACTAAATATTTGATCCTGAAACCATTCAAGAACAATGACGGAGACTTCCCGAAAGAAATCAAAAACAGCCAGTTTGTGGACGGTCTGGACATCCGGATTGAACTTACGAATCCTGCTCAATAATAGTCCGTTCGAGGAGCGATCTTCCTGACAAGGGAGACCGCTCCTATGCTGTGGAAACCTAAAAATAAAGAAGGTGAATATGAAGTGGATATCAGAGAATGCGCCTATTACGTAGCAGATCACGATCAGCTCGGAATCTTCACATCGGCTTAATTTTGATTTGACATGGAACGCATTTCATAATTTACACTCATAACCAGCAACAGAAAGCGAGGAGATAATCTTATGATAGGGTTAATTGTGCTTTGTTTAATATTGATGGTACTTTGCTTAATAATATATGCGGCGGCTTACTTTAGTTTAAAAGCATCCGGACAACCGATGGAAGTGAAACCTATTAAATCCTTTGATGATTATTTCACCCAATCCAATGGGGAAATCAGATAAACAATAATACTATCACTTTGTTGAAAAGGTGAGCGCATGACAAATATTAAAGATTTGGCAAAGATGGCCGGAGTATCTGTCACAACTGTTTCCCGTGTATTAAATAATCACCCATATGTCAGCGAAGAAAAAAAGAATGCGGTTCTTGAGGCTGTTAAGATCAGTAATTATCATAAAAACATAAATGCTGTTCATTTAAGTACGGGGAAAACGTCGTTGATGGGTGTGGTTCTTCCGTTCTCGGATCATCCCTATTTCGCTTTGTTATTAAAAGGAATAGCAAAGAAGGCATTGGAGTACAACTATAAGTTAGTCTTATTTCAAACGGATTATACGGAGAGCAGAGAATTAGAAGCTTTACAAATGTTAAAGCAAAAACAGATTGATTCGTTAATTATTTGTTCCAGAACCTGTGATTTGTCAACGATTGAAGAGCATTTGCCATATGGACCCATTGTATTATGTGAAAACATTAAGGGGAACAAGGTGTCAACCACTTTTGTAAACCACTACAAAATTTTCCTTGAAGCATTAGAATATTTGTATCATAAAGGTCATAACAAAATTGGTTATTGTATTGGCAGAAGATCGGGGACAAATAGTCGTGAGAGGGAAAGTGCATATAGGGATTTTGTTAAGAAATATAATTTACCCTACAAGTCTGACTATGTTATGGATGAATGCTACTATTTTGAGGACGGAGAAAAGGTCATTAAACAAATTCAAGAAATGGATACACCGCCATCGGCATTGTTGGTCACTAGTGATCAAGTCGCGGCTGGAATGGTTACCTGTTGTAAAAACCGGCGTATTTCTATACCAGACGAACTCGCCATAATTGGTTTCGATAATCAGCCAATTGCCAAGATGATGAATATTACGACAATCGAAATTCCTCTTGAGGATATGGGAAAAAACCTTTTCCTTCAGGCAGTAAATGGTGAATTATCAGATGAGGAATTACCCGCTAAATTAATTGAAAGAGGAACGGTTTGATCAATGGTGCTGCCGACCGGGATCTGAAGTTGTGATCATTCCCGCTTCGGGATAAAATAAATGTAAATTCCGTTAGAATATGAGGTAGGAAGCATGTTGGTTGAAGAGCGGCATCAGAGTATTATCAATCAATTGAACACCGAGGGAAGCGTTAAGGTTAAAGACCTCAGCGTTTTCTTTAAAGTAACGGAGGACTGCATCCGTAAGGATCTGGCGCACCTTGAGAAACAGAATTTACTAAAGAGAACCTACGGGGGAGCCGTACTGCCGAGGCAAAATATACACAGCTTCGAGGTTGTTAAACGTAAAGTCAGCAACATCGAGGCTAAGGAAGCCATAGCCCGAAAGGCACTGGGCTTGATTAATCAGGGGGATACGGTCTTTCTGGATATTTCCACGGCGAATATTGAACTGGCCAAGTTGATTCTGCAAAGCGGCAAAAGGGTGACAGTCGTTACCAATATGATTGAAGTTATCCAGATTTATTCCGCTGCAAGCGCCGGTTCGTTAATTTCTGTAGGCGGGACGCTGAATCCATACGGAGACGGATTCGAAGGCAGCTTCTGTATTGACAATATCTCCAGGTTTAAATTTGATTTGTCTTTCTTGGGCGCTGTGGGTATCGATGTGTTCGAAAACAGCGTCTCAACCTATGATGTGGCTGACGGGTTAACAAAAAGTGCTGTAATAAAGTCAAGCCGCAAAGCTTATTTGATTACGGCATCAGATAAATTCAACCAGGATGGAAGTTTCAGATACTCAGGCATCGGCGACTTAACGGGCATTGTGACCGACAAGCAGCCGAATCCCAAGATTGTTCAGGCCCTGTCCGAATATAACGTTGAACTATACTGACTATGGTATTTCGAATCGAAAGGCTGTTGATCTTGCTTAAGGTCATCGGCCTTATTTTTTTGGAGAATGACATTGCGATCGTTGATATATTGTCACATTAGACAAGTTGAAAGCGATTGCTTTTTAATAAGAACGGAATTATTATTCAATTGTAAACAATAACAAACAATAATAAATCGATTATAAACAATTGTTATACACCGTGTATGCATCCTTGAGATGAATCGGAATGAACGTATTCGCTGCAGTCATATGTGAATTTGTGAACAATCAAAGGGCTGGAGGCAGAAATGTATGAACCGAATGTTAACTGGACTGAAGAAGCCGGAAAGAGTGGAAACGCTAAAAAAGAAAATGCTGGATGAGAAGCGGTATGTTTCAATTGAACAGGCCCGGATCATCACCGACACGTATAAACGGCATTCGGAACGGTCCGCCATTGTAAAACGTGCCTTATCACTCAAAAACGCGCTTCTCCATCTCTCAATCGATACCCATAATGAAGAGCTTATTGTAGGAAACCGGAGCAGGGGAGTGCGGCAGGGCATTATTTTTCCGGAGAGCGGGACCTCCTGGATTGACAGAGAATTTGAAAGCCTTCCCACACGTCCGCAGGATAAGTTTCAAGTCCGCCAGGAAGATATTGAGGTGTTCAGGCAGGACATTAGACCATACTGGAAATCCCGCTCGCTGGAGGATGTTATCCGGGAACGATACGGCGGCGAAATTGATGAAATCGCTCTGGTAGTGAAGATTAATCAAAAAGATCATGCCCAAGGGCATATCTGCCCAAATACCGAGAAATGGCTGAAACTCGGGCCGGAAGGCATTAAGCAGGAAGCATCCGCAAGGCTGGCAGTATGCGAGGGAGAAAGCAGGGAGTTCTACGAAAGCGTCATTTTGGTGATGGAAGGCGCGCAAGAATTTATGCTTCGCTATCATCGTTTAATTCTGGAGAAGCTGGAGTCAGAGAGCGATCCTGCCATCCGGCAGGATATGAGAGTGACCGCCGACAACTGCCGTAATCTGTCCCGGCGTCCCGCCGAAAGCTTTCATGAAGCGGTTCAGTCGCTTTGGTTCCTCTTCGCCATCCTGCATTTGGAATCGAACGCCTCTTCTTTCTCTCCTGGCCGGATGGACCAGTATCTGTACCCCTACTTCAAGAAAGACTTGGATAACGGGACGATTGACGAACAAAGAGCGCTTGAAATCATTGAATGCCTCTGGCTGAAATTCAATCAGATTGTCTATTTAAGAAATTCCCACAGCGCCAAATTCTTCGCGGGATTTCCGATCGGGTTCAACATTGCGGTCGGCGGTCAGACACCGGATGGCAAAGACGCAACAAACGAGTTATCCTTCCTCCTTCTGAAGGCGCAGGAGCATCTGCTGCTCCCGCAGCCCAATCTTTCGGTGAGGCTTCATAAGAACACACCGGAGGAGCTGCTTAAGGAGAGCATCCGGGTTGTATCTCTGGGAAGCGGAATGCCGCAATTTTTTAACGATGAATCGGTTATTCCCGCCATGACTCGCCTTGGGATTAGCCAGGAGGACGCCAACAACTATGCGATCGTCGGTTGCGTAGAACTTACAACACCGGGCAACAATTTGGGCTGGAGCGACGCCGCGATGTTCAATCTCAATAAGGTGCTTGAGCTTACGCTTAATAACGGCAGATGTCTCATTACGGGCAAGGCGCTGGCTCCCGACCTTGGCAATATCGAAACCTATGAATCGTTCGAACAGCTTGAGGCTGCATTCGCGAAGCAAATCCATTATTTTATCGACAAAATGATTGCGGCTTGTGAAGTAGTGGAGAAAGCTCATATCGATATTCTTCCTTCACCGTTCCTTTCTTCGGTCATTGACAACTGCGTGGAGCTGGGCAAGGATGTTACCGCGGCCGGAGCCAAATACAACTTCTCGGGAATTCAAATGATTCAAATCGCGAACCTGGCGGACAGCTTGGCGGCTATTAAGAAGCTTGTGTTTGACGAGAAGCGGATTAGTTCCGGAGAACTGCTCGAGGCGCTTCGCGCCAACTTTGAAGGCCATGAGGTTACTCGGGCCATGCTGCTGAACAGAGCTCCCAAATACGGCAACGACATCGTCTGGGTCGATGAGCTCGGAGCCAAGTGGGCCAGAACCTTCAACAAATGCCTGTCACAATACCGGAATTACCGTGGAGGACTCTATCATACGGGGATGTATACCGTTTCGGCGCATATACCTATGGGGGAAAATGTCGGCGCATCGCCGGACGGAAGATATTCGCGGGAACCGTTGGCGGACGGCGGAATGTCTCCGGTATACGGCAGGGATATGAATGGACCGACCGCTGTGCTGAATTCCGTATCAAGGCTTGACAACCACTTGACGAGCAACGGCGGTCTGCTGAACATGAAGTTTCTGCCGGAATTTTTCAAAACGGAGAGCGGGATCAACAAGTTCTCCCAGTTCATGCGGACCTTTGTCGATCTTGAAATTCCTCATATCCAGTTCAACGTGTTAAAAAAAGAAGATCTGATCGCGGCGAAAGAGTCCCCCGAGGATTACCGCGGACTTACGGTTAGAGTGGCGGGATATACCGCCTATTTCACGGAACTTGCGGATGAGCTGCAAAATGAAATTATCGCAAGAACCAGCTACGGGGAGATTTGAGTGAAAGCCGCACAGCGGGCAGGGGAGATGACAACACAGGAGGGGACAGCTATGGAACATGCAGCGGAAATGAAATCCGCAGAAGCGCGGGAGAATGCGATCCTGACTGGGAAGATTTTTAATATCCGAAGATTTTCCACTCATGACGGCCACGGCATCCGCACCAATATATTTCTGAAAGGCTGTCCTCTTGCCTGCCGCTGGTGCCAGAATCCGGAGGGGATTGCATTTCAGACCCATTTGGTCTACTTCCGCAATAAATGCATCCGGTGCGGCTTATGCTCCCGGAATGGTCAGTACGGCGCTTCCGCCTTCAAGAACCGAAAACGGATCAAGCTTGGGCGGGATCAGATCGAAGAATGTGAGGCATGTATCGACGTGTGTCCTGCCGGAGCGCTGTCCTTGGACTGCCAGATTATGACGGTGAACGAGGTTGTTACGGAAGTGATGAAGGATCGCCGCTTTTTCAAATATAGCGGTGGAGTGACTCTGTCCGGCGGGGAACCACTGTTTCAGCACGAATTTACTTTACAGTTGTTAACGGCCTTGAAACAAGCAGGCCTCCATACAGCAATCGAGAGCAGCTTGCAGACGTCCCCGGCCATTCTGGAACAAGCGGCTGGAATGCTGGATTTGATCTATGCGGATTTCAAAATTTTTGATACTGAGCTGCATAAGAGGCATACAGGAGTGTCCAATACCCGGATTAAAGAAAATCTGGAATGGCTGCTCACAGGTAATACCCAAGCTGAAGTGATTGTGCGTACTCCCTTGATTCCTGAATATACGGCTTTTGACGACAATATCCGCAGCATTTCTTCTTTTATATCTACCATCCAGCCTGACGTTAAATACGAGCTGTTGAATTATAATCCCTTGGCACAGGCCAAATACAACCATGTCGAACAGAAATTCTGCTTTGACAGAAATCCCCGAATGTACAGCGATGATGAATTGAAACACTTCCACACCATCACTTTGGGTGCAGGCATTACGAATTTGATCAAATAAACGAATCCGCAAAGGAGAGAGAAAAATGCTTATACTGCTTGATACCGCAAATTTTGAAGCGATTACCCGGATGTATGATCTGTTCCCATATGATGGCGTTACCACCAATCCAACGATATTGAAAAATGAAAAAAATGATCCGATGAAGCAATTACTTCGGATTCGGGAGTTTTTGCCTGCCGGTTCGGCGCTGCATGCGCAGGTGATTTCCGAGACCGCCGAAGAGATGGTGGAGGAGGCGCACTATATGGTTAAGCGGCTGGGAGAGGGATTATATGTAAAAGTTCCGGTCTCCGCTCAAGGGCTTAAGGCAATCAGCATTCTATCCAAAGAGGGTATACACGTAACGGCAACCGCGATCTATACTCCGATGCAGGCTTTTATGGCGGCAAAAGCGGGGGCAAAATTCACTGCACCTTATGTTAACCGGATAGACAACATGGGTGCGGACGGCGTAAAAGCGGCGATGGATATTCATGATATGCTCCGAATGCATAAACTTGATAGCGAGGTTCTGGCGGCGAGCTTCAAAAATTCGCAGCAAATTCTGGAACTCTGCCGGCATGGCATTGGTTCGGTGACTGCCGCTCCAGACGTGTTGGAGGCATTAATCAAGCATCCAGCCACGGATAATGCTATTACCGCATTTAACAATGATTTTACCGAGGCCTTTGGGAAAAACAAAACGATGCTGGAACTGCAGGAAATCTAGACGCGCGAACACATGATTCGTTCCGGCGATGCGCGTTAGTTCCATGAACCGCGCAAGAGCTGCCGAATCAACCGGCAGCTCTTGCGATTGTATAGATGCGCTTAGGACAGGAGCTTTTGGGCAAGTTGAATCCGTTTGGTGATTCCGAGCTTGGAATAGATGGAGTTCAGATGTTTTTTTACGGTGATTTCCGAAATATAAAGGCTTTTTGCCACTTCCGAATTGGAGAATCCGGCGAGGACAAGCTTGGCGACTTCCTTTTCCCGCTTGGTCAATACATGATCACCGTCCAAAGACGGTTGAAGAACCCCTGTCTTGACCGGTTCGCTTGGCACAGCTGGCTTCTCATGCCGCTTACCCTGCCAATCGAGGCCTGCACGGGTAAACAGCCTCTCCAGGAAATCTTGAAGCTTAGCCCCCCGCGTGTCCACTGCATATGTGGGTGTCGGAGTGATTCCGTCATAGTAGTAGTGGGTGGCTCCTTCCACTTCATGGAAGCCAAAGCCTATATACGCCTTCCTGCTGATTTCGTTGACAAAAGGCGAACTAACGAAAACTCCACCACGAAACATATAGGAATAGATTAAATAGATGCCTGCCGTTCGGATCGCCGGGTTGAGCAGATCGGAGTAATAAGTGCAGCGCATGAACCATCCTGCCGGTCTTTCGGAGAGTACTTTAAGCTTATCTTTTTCCTCCCGGGTCAGGGAGTTCAGGTACGGTGAACACAACGGATCGCCTTCCAGCCATTCCAGCGTATTGGAGTGGATCGGTATGATGACAAACAGAGCTTTCGTCTGACCATATTCGTTGCGCAGAAGCTTGATCGAAGTCGGGTCTAGGGCATACACCTCAGATAAATCAATCGGTTTCATCTGCAAACGAATTTCCTCGGCGGTGTATTCGATTGAATAAGAGGTTCCCGTTTCCGGATCGACGCCGACCCCGCTGATTGGTTTAATATGATTCTCTCTCCAATTCGCAAAAGCAACCGCGTCCGCAAGAGTAGACGGCGTAGCCGTTTCCCAATAATAGGACCGCTGCTCCTGTTCGGACATGAGAGCCCTTGCAACCCCAATACCGGTATACCTGAACAGTTCACCGGCTTCCCATTCCCTCTCCGTATACGGTGCGCTTAACAATGCATCGGCATAATACTGGGCAGCGCGCTGTCTTAGCCGTTTATATAAGCCTGGAGTCCGTTTTTGCAGCCGCAGCCGGATGAATTCGCGCAATAAATCGTGAAGCTGCCATCCTCTTTGGGACTTATGAACAAAGGAAAGGTCGATCAGCCGGTTAAAGGCTTTGGAGGACACCTCCTCATCCATGATAAAGGCTAACAGCTCATGATGAAAAATATGAAGCAGCGAAGCGGCATCCAGCAATCTTCGTAATTCGGGGTCGGGAACCTCCCGCAGCCACAGCTCAATGACCTCATCAAAATAATCGTTGCCGAAGGCCGGACTAGAGGGGGAGTAAGCTGCTGCGGCCAGCGAAAGGGAAAGCGGATGTCCTCTGGTGCTGTACGAGAGCTTTTCCATAAGCTCCGGGTTGTCCAATCCGCATTTCTGCAAATATTCCATACGATCCTGAGGGTTTAAATAATCCAGCTCCATTTGGCAAATACGCTCCCGCAAGGCCGGGGAAACAATCCATCTTCCTTTAAGCGGATACCGTCCGGAAAATAACAACAGTGTTCTCTTGGAGAGCCTCGGGAACAGGATATCCCGCAGCCAGGATTCCATCTCGGGCATTTCCTCAAAGGTGTCGAAAGAAAGGACAAGCCGGTGTTCCAGGGTTAAGAAATAAATGTAATCCATCAGCCCGCTTAGGTTATAGGATGCCGGATGTCCGGTTGTTGGAACAAGCGGAAGCTGCTTGTATACGGCTTCAACAAGGCCTTGTTCCGTATGTATGAAATCGCTGCTGTCGATCAGGACAAACATGGCATCCAGTTGCTGTGCCCACCTGCGGCATAGACGCAGATAGGTGCTCTTGCCAATCCCTCCGGTACCGTATACGTGCAAAATCATACAAGCGTTTTCACAATTCTCTTGCAGCATCCTTGTAAAGGCGGCGGCCTCCGTACTTCGGCCTACAATAAATTGCAACTCTCTCTCCTCAAGACTGCTTATTTCGACGGTCAATCACCACTCACCCCCTATAATCCCTTATATATCCAGTATATCAGAAAAATCCAAATTCTTCGAAAGTATATTATCCAAAAGGATAATATTTCTTATTTAAAAATTATGATATTTTATGTCTGACTAAGAGAAGCATCCTTATTGAAGGAGGATTTGCACAATATGGATATTGTCAGCAATGCATGCACCCTCAAAGGCGTTATCCGACATACGAACGGTAAACCTGCACAGCAAGTCAAGGTGGCCGCCTATAACAAGCAATTCAGAAGCGAAAGCAAGCTCGGAGAAGGTTGGACCGATGACGAGGGGCGTTATACGATTCTCTATCACTCGGACAACACAGCAGTCAATCTCGTGGTCCGGGTCTATGGAGCAGACGCCCGGTGTGCAGCGGAATCCCCGGTGCGCTTCGAGTCCGGTTCGGAGGAAGTTGTGAATTTAACCGTGAGTCTCAAGCAGAATGATCGGCAGTCTGAATATGAAAAGCTCTTGACCAGCTTGTCGGGACCGCTGGAAAGCGAGAATCCGGGGGGCTTAACTCAAGAGGACCTACTATTTTTATCTAAATCAACCAAAATCGAGCCGGAGCAAATTCAGCACTATGTGCGCGCATGGACCGCGGCCAACGAACTTCGCTTGTCGAACGAACTTCTCTATGGCTTATCCCGGAAACTGCTTCCTTTGGAGCTCTCCAAGCTGTTATCGATACCTGCCCCGAAGCTTAAAGCCGTTCTGGAATCGGCGGCAGATGAGGGGATGATCTCGGTAATGTCGAGAGAAGAGATTCCTTCGTTTCTGGAAAGGCTGCCGGAGCTTTTGTTATCTGGCCTTGAAGCTGGCCAAGGGCTAAGGGCCGGAGTCAGGGAGGGCGGAATTGGCGATTTTCTGAAGGCGGCGGCGCTAAGCAGGGTAGAGCAAACAAGACTCAGTGAGCTTGTTCTCGGGCACGAAGGCGACCCGGAGTCCTTATGGTCCCTGCTGAAGGAAGACGCCGAGCTAGCCAAACATGCCGACCGAATCCGCCTGGTCCTGCAGTTGAAGGCTTTGACAAAAGGGCAGCTGCCTCTTGTGAACGCCATTTTGAACAAGCTGGATGAGGCGGATCAAGAGTCCACGGCGGATCTGCGCAAGCTCGTCTTGTGGAACGAGGGAGACTGGCAAGCGCTTCAGAGCTTCGAGGAAATGAAAGCGATTACCAATGAGAATGCAAGTCCCTGGGTTGCTGAAGTCATGCAGACCTTGGATCAAGTGTACCCCTCACTGGCAGTTGTACGTAAGCTGAGGACTGACGACAAGTTTGATATGCGGGATGAAGTGCTCGCCTTCATGGACGACCATCCGGATTTTGATTTGAAGACATCGTCTGTGGATACGTTCATGAAGCAGGCGCGAGGTGGAGGGCAGCAGCGGGACATAGCAGTCCGGAGCGGACTGGAGACGGCTAACCGTCTGACCAACCGACTGAAAAGCATGCAGCGGATTTTCCGTTTGGTTCCGTCCTATGAGCCGATGAAATCTCTCTTGGAGGATGGGATTCATTCTTCGTTAGGGATTTCTCAGTTTAGCAGGGAGTCCTTTGTATCCGGTTATGCGGAAAAAGTTGGCGGGGAGGAGATCGCAGGGGATATATACAGCAGAGCAGCATCCGTAACCTCTACAGCGTTAGCTCTTTTCGGGCAGATTCAGGAAGCCGCCCGATCCGTTCAATTTAGCGCTACTACTGTAAATTCGGCTGAAGTCGCCGCCTTGACCACATCGCTTCCGGATTGGAGCGAGATGTTCGGAGCGCTGGAATGGTGCGATTGCGAGCATTGCCGCACCGTATACAGCCCGGCTGCATATCTCGTTGATTTGCTTCAAATGCTGTCCAAGATGCCCGCGGCACAGGGTACAGTCCTTCAAGTCTTGCTGGAGCGCCGTCCGGATATCGGGCAGTTGGAACTGTCCTGTGAGAATACGAATATCACGCTTCCTTATATCGATCTGGTTAACGAACTGCTAGAGAACGCGGTTTCACCGGAAACGGCCGTTCCCGCAACAAGGACAACCGGTTCCATTGAGGAGCTTAGCGCCCAGCCGGAGTATCTGAATACAGGAGCATATGACCGGCTGTCGCAGAAGGTGTACCCGTTTCAGCTGCCTTTTTCCCTGTGGCATGAAGAGGCCCGCGTGTATCTGGAGCAAATGAATGTGTATCGCGAGAGGCTGATGGAAGCCTTCCGTCCCTTGAACACATCGGCGGAAGCACCCGGCACGGAGTTGGCTATCGCTGCTGAAACCTTAAAGCTCTATCCGTCAGAATGCAGCATCATTATCGGGCTTCGTCCCGAGGGCCGGGGATTGTATTACAAGTATGGTTTTGCGGAGAGCAACATCGGGCTTGAAACCTGGGTTCAGGCAATGTCCAAGGTCCCCCTGTTGTTGGAACGTACAGGTTTGTCTTTTACAGAACTGGAAGAACTGCTGGCCGCATCCTTTATCAACCCTGCCGACGAGATGAGCATCGAGAGGGATGAGTCCTCCTGCTCTGTTGAATCGGCGGTTGTGGCGAACCTGTCGGAAGATGCGCTGGAGCGCATTCACCGGTTTGTCCGTTTGCTCCGGAGACTGAATCATTGGACGATCAGCCAGCTGGATCATATGCTGTCCGCGCTTGGCGGACAATTATTGAATGAGAACTTTATTATCAGGTTGGCTGAAGTGCTTCGTCTGTCGAACGAACTGCAAGTTCCCGGGCCGGACCTGGTTTACTGGTGGGACCGCATAGAAACTACCCCCGCTTATGGGCAATCCGCCAGCATGTATGAGCGTTTGTTTCTGAATAAAACGGTAGCCCAGCCGGTGGATCAAGCATTTGTGCTGCGGGAGCCTTTCAGGGACGAATTGGCGGATCCCACCGGCTATTGGAAAGATCATAAACCGACACTGCTGGCCGCGTTCCAATTGTCTGGTGAAGAGCTTTCTTTGCTTGCGGAGGTATGTTTGCCGGATGACAGATTAACGCTCGGCAATCTGTCGCTGCTGTACGCTCAGACCCAATTGGCCAAGGCTATGGGACTTCCGATCACCGATTACACGGACTGGATGAGACTCGTCCCGGTTGCGCCTTTTACTGGAGGAGCGGACAAAGTACAAAACACCGCCACGTTTGTTCGTCTGGTTCGCCGCGCGGCCGAGGCGGGTTTCTCAGCGGGAGAACTTCTGTATATCCTCCGTCATGAGGGGACGGAAACCGCTCCCTCCGAATTGGAAATATCGGGATTGCTCGCTACTCTGCGCAGTGAATTGGCTGAAATTGCGGACGATACCGATTCTTCTGCGAACGTGGAAGAATTAAGGAAATCTGCCGCAGCAAGGAGGCTCAGCGAGTTTACGAATCTGAATGCCGGGGTTATCACTCCGTTGATAACGGCTTGCCTGACCGTGCCTTCAACTCCCGAGCTCAAAATGCTGGACGCCTTTCTGGACCCGGTATTTATCAACAGCTCAGAAGCTATAACCAAGGAAGGATTCATCCGCTTATTCCAGTCGGTCATAAAGCTGGTGAAGATAGCTGCTTTGGTTACCAAGCTCGGGCTTCAGGAAGAAGAGATGAATTTCTTCATTTCCAAGTCGGGAAGCCCCGGTTGGCCGGATTGGGACGCCGTGCCGCTGGAGCCGGCCGGGAATCTGTCCATAGATGCCGGTTCGATCGCCCGAATCAAGGAGCTTATCGACTGGCGGGACCGCTATACCTTCGGCAGCAGCGATTGGATCAAGCTGTTTGAGCTGGCGGACAGCAGTTTACCGGAACAGGAAGCCCAGGATGATTTGTTTACCTGTCTGGCAGAACTTACAGGCTGGAAGAAGGAAGAAATAAAGGTGTGGGCAGGGTTGCATGTGCTCCATCTACAATATCCGCAGGATTACCGGGATGAGAGATGGCTCTTGAGACTTGCGGAAGGATTTTCTTTGATGAAAAGGCTCAATGTTTCCTCCGTCGAAGCAAAGAGATGGACAGTTTCCGGCATAAGCATTAACGAGGTCCGGAGCATCAGACAGGCGCTAAAAGCTAAATCCAGCGAGCAGCAATGGTTGTCCGTCGCCAAATCACTAAGGAACCGCTTGCGCGAGAAGCAGCGTTCGGCTCTGTCCGCATGCCTGAAACATGATTTCTATTACACGAAAAGGACAGACGATTTGTTTGCTTACTTCCTCATCGACGTGGAAATGGGCGCCATGCAGGAGACCTCCCGGATCAAGCAGGCCATTTCGTCCGTACAGCTGTTTGTTCAGCGTTGTCTCATGAATTTGGAGCCGGGTATTCACCTGTCGCACGAGGCGGAGGAGGATTGGAAAAAAATCCGGAACTACCGGGTATGGGAGGCCAACCGAAAAATATTCCTCTATCCGGAAAACTGGCTGGAGCCGGAGCTGCGCGATAATAGATCTCCATTTTTCAACGAGCTGCAGAAAGAATTTATGGAGAACGAAGCGAAGCTGGAACGGGCCGAGGCCTCTTTTATGAATTACATGAAGAAGCTGGATCAGGTGTCCCGGCTCGATATCATAGCCATGTACCATCAATATGAGGATCACGGTAACGGCATTTTTACGGATATCCTTCATGTGTTCGGACGGACGCAGAACAGTCCGCATATTTACTATTACCGGCGGTTTGAGAACAGTTTGTCATGGACAGCCTGGGAGAAGGTCGACACCGACATTGAAGGGGAGCATCTTATACCGGTCTTGTACAAAAGCCGTCTCTATCTGTTCTGGCCGATCTTCAAGGAACAGGCCAAAACGCCGGATGTGCTGAATCCATCGGGGGAGAAGCCGCAAAAGTTCCTGCAGGTCGGGCTGGCGTGGAGTGAATACCGTTTTGGAAGCTGGTCCCCCAAGACCGTGACGAATGCCAATCTGGATATGACAGGGCAGCAAAACAAAGAAAATATTGCCTTTCACTCCTATATTGACGAGGAGAACAGCTTGATTATCGAGGCAATCATTCATTATAACGGGTATTCCCTGTATTCGACGTTGTTCTATTTCAAACTGAATAATCCGGATGGAAAAGTGAACGTGTATCCGGTGTATTCCGGGATACAGGGCAAGCGCTTCCCTCTGCCGGATGCGACGGATGTATACAACAATGCCATCAGGCCTTTTAACGAAGGCTCCGGCCGTGTCGTCATTCCGATTGATGACAATAACGGCAGCTACAACAGGGAGGATACCATTTACCACAACGACACTTATAAAATTGTCTTTCCGCAAAACAATCTGTGGTTTGATGGCAGCCGTCCGTACTTTTATCAGGATGCGAAGCGTGTATTGTTCGTCACTTCATCGCCGTATAAAACCTCGCTGCTCGAAGATAACAGACTATTGGCTGGCGGGTTTGGACTATCGCTCACTTCGCCATATGGCGGCGGCTATCTGCTGTTCCATACGGCCTTTCACCCCTATGTCACCGCCTTTGTCGAGAAGCTGAACAATAAGGGAATTGACGGCCTGCTCAGCGCTCAAACCCAGAGCATGGAGGAGGAATTCTTTGAAGCTGAGTATCAACCGTTGACCGAGCCGAACGAGTACGGTTTTACCGGGTGCGTCAGTCGTCCGTTTCCGAAGGAAAATGTGGACTTTACGGTATACGGACCTTACTCCGTATATAACTGGGAAATCTTTTTCCACACCCCTTTACTGCTGGCCGACCGGTTAAGTAAAAATCAGCAGTTTGAGGAAGCCCAGCGGTGGTTTCACTATATCTTCGACCCGACGGATTCCTCCTCTCCGGAGACGAAAGGATATTGGAAGCTGCTGCCCTTCCGGCAAAACGATGCGACAACGACCCTGCGGGAATATATGATGCTCCTGCATTATGAGGGGACAGATCCTGGGACGCTAAACCGTAAACTGGAGTTCGAAAAGCTAATTGCCGCGTGGAAGAGCAATCCGTTCAACCCGCATCTGATTGCCCGTATCCGGATTTCTTCTTATCAGAAGCTGGTGGTCATGAAATATTTGGATAACCTGATTGCGTGGGCCGACCAATTATTCCGGCAGGACACGATTGAATCCATTAACGAGGCAACCCAGCTGTATCTGCTTGCAGGGGAACTGCTCGGCGAACGCCGGCGTTCCGGTAACTCACGCCCCCAAATGGAACCCAAATCCTTTACGGACCTTCAGCCTGAACTGGATTCCTTCTCCAATGCTCTCGTGCAGTTGGAGAACTGGATGCCATCCGCTTCGTATGCATTTGGCGGAGAGAGCGCGGGCCCTGGATTGCAGTCGTTAGGAAGCGCCTTGTATTTCAGCATTCCGCCGAACGATAAATTACTGGGCTATTGGGACACCGTTGCCGACAGGCTCTTTAAAATCCGCAACAGTATGAGCATCGACGGAACGGTCAGACAGCTGTCCTTATTCCAGGCGCCTATTGACCCGGGGTTATTGACCCGGGCGGCCTCTGCCGGGCTGGACGTAGGCGGTGTCATCCAGGAAGTGAACGGACCGCTTCCCCAATACCGGTATCAGACGATGGCCCACAAAGCGGAAGAGCTTTGCGGGGAAGTGAAGGCTTATGGAGCTGCGCTGTTAACCGCTCTTGAGAAGCGGGACTCCGAGAAGCTGTCGATTCTTCGTTCCAGCCATGAGGTTACCATGCATCATGCCGTGATCGATATCAAGCGGAAACAGGCGGAGGAGAGCAGGGAGGCACTTGAAGCACTGTATCGCCAGAGGGAGATGGTGAAGGAGAGGGAGCTGTATTATCTGAAACAACCCTATACCATTGCGCTGGAAGTCGACCAATTAAAGAAGCTGGAGGAAGCGAATGAACGTTCCGAGCAAATCATGCATTACGAAATCGCCGCCCAGCTGGCTACGCAGATTCCTAACATCACCATCGGGACCTCCGGCATCGCCAGTCCAGTCCTTACGGCCCAGCTCGGGGGATCGAATATTTCAACTGGTCTTCAGGCTTATGCCCGGTATTTGAATCATTTGTCCATGCAGGATAACTATAAAGCCGGACGCAGCGGAACTATTGCCGGATATGTACGCCGTTACGTGGAATGGCAGCATCAGGCCCAAATGGCCAAAATGGAACTGCGGCAGCTGGAAAAGCAAATCGTTGCAGCTGAGATCCGGTTGTCCATCGCGGAAAGGGAGCTGAAAAATCAAGAGCTCCAAGCGAAGAACACCATGGAAGTCCATAAGGCGATGCAAAGCAAATTTACCAATACGGAGCTGTATGACTGGATGGTTGCCCAAACCTCGGCATTGTTCTTCCGGAGCTACCAGCTCGCCTATGATACAGCGAAACGGGCGGAACGTGCCTTCCAGTTTGAACTCGGCACAGACAAAACCTTTATCAAGTTTGGTCATTGGGACAGCATGAAAAAAGGTCTATTTGCTGGTGAAAGGCTGATGGCCGACTTGAAACGGCTCAGCCTGGCATACCTGGAGCTGAACAAACGCGAATATGAGTTAACCAGGCACATATCGGTTGCCCTGCTTGATCCGATCGCTTTAATTCAGCTTAAAGAGACAGGAGAATGCTTTATCGAACTTCCGGAACGGTTTCTCGATATGGATTACCCCGGTCATTACAATAGAAGAATCAAATCGGTGGGCTTATCCATTCCTTGCGTGACCGGGCCATACGCAAGCGTCAATTGTACACTGACGCTGCTGCAGAGCTCCATCCGGAAAAGCGCTCAGCTGTCAAGCGGGAAATATGCGCGTCAATCGTCCGAGGATGGACGTTTCCTGGATCAGTACGGGCTCAATCAAGCCATCACAACAAGCAGCGCCCAGAATGACAGCGGCATGTTCGAAACGAACCTCCGGGATGAGCGGTACCTTCCGTTTGAAGGCGCCGGAGCGGTCAGCCGCTGGAAGCTGACGCTTCCGAAGGCATGCAACAGCTTTGATACAGATACCATTGCCGATGTAATCCTTCATATGCGGTACACCGCTAGAGAAGGCGGGGAGGGGCTGAGAGCCGCTGTAATGAATGAGGTGGTCGAGGCGGGCATGCAGGAGAACCGCGTGCTGTTGTTGCCTTGCCGAACCCAGTTTTCGGCGGAATGGCACCGCTTTTTGCACCCGTCTGAAGCACAGGACGGGCAAAGGTTGCGGATCACATTAACCGAACAATTTCTTCCTTACCGGCAAAGAGGAAAAACGGTCCAGATCACCGATGTGGAGCTGTTCGTGAAGTGGAAGGATGATGCCCAAGCTTACAGTGCCGGCAGTCCGTTGCGGCTGAGTTTATATGCGCCGAACCGGACGGATATGATGTCAGCTGAGCTGCTCAGCGACCCGGTCTTTGGCGGCGTACCGCACGGCATTGTGGAAGGAGCAGCCTCCAGTCTAGGCGAGTGGACCATTGCCGCGGCAGAGGAGGACATTGCCGTGCTGGCTGAGACTTATCGGGTCAGGGTAACGGCGGAAAGTCAAATCCATGACCGGTTAAACAGTCAGATGCTTGAAGATCTGTGGTTTGTGATTCGCTACAAAGCAGAATAAATCCGTGCGGCGGCAATTGACATGCGGGGCGGCACATGGATTGGCTGCTTCGCATGTTTCAAGCGAGAGGAGTGAACTAAATGTCGGGATTGTCAGCCACACCGGGCAGAACGTCTTCTTCTGCCGGCCCGAAGCAATCCGGCGGGGGCATGCAGGCGCCTTCCGTTTCCCTGCCGAAAGGCGGAGGGGCCATGAGAGGGATCGGAGAAAAGTTCTCCGTTCAGCCGGCAACCGGAACAGCCTCCTTCAATATACCGGTCTTCACAAGCGCTGGCAGAGCGGGCTTCGGTCCGGATCTTACGCTTGCTTACAGCTCCGGATCGGGTAACGGCATATTTGGGCTTGGTTGGCAGCTGAATCTGCCTTCCATAACAAGAAAAAGCGATAAAGGCTTGCCTCAGTATAACGACTCGGAGGACTCCGATGTCTTTCTTCTATCGGGAGCGGAGGACCTTATACCTCTTAACGTTCCTCCTCAAGGAGCCGCTGAGACGAACGGGGATTACCGAATCCGGTATTACCGGCCGCGGACAGAGGGATTATTCACCCGAATTGAACAGTGGTCCAGCCTATCAAGCGGCGAGATGCATTGGCGCACGATCAGCCGTGACAACATTACGACGCTCTACGGAAAGACTTCGTCCAGCCGAATTGTCAATCCTGGCAATGAACACCATATTTATTCATGGTGTATCAGCGAGAGCTATGACAGTAAAGGCAACGCCATTGTTTACGAGTATGTTGCAGAAGACGGCCGAAATGTCGATTGGACCAAGGCCAGCGAACAGAACCGGGAACGGGGAGCCGCCCGGTATCTGAAGCGCGTAAAGTACGGCAACCGGACTTCACGATTAATCGAGCCTGATTTATCCAGGATGGACTGGTTGTTCGAGGTTGTTTTGGATTATGACGAAGGCCATTATGTAGAGGTTGGGCCTGCGCCCCCCGGGATTGGGGGAGAACAGCTGGTGGGTGCCTCTGACACGCCGGGATGGGCATGGTCCGTAAGGCCGGATGTGACCTCCTCCTACCGGGCGGGCTTCGAAATCCGCACTTACAGGCGATGCCGCCGGATCTTGATGTTTCACCGATTCGACGAGCTCGGACCCGAGCCTTGCCTGGTTCGTTCCACATCCTTTGAATATAACGACCTTTCTGTACCATCCGCTTCGGTTGAAGAAGAGCTGTTGCATCCGGGGAGCACCCGCTTTGGCTCGATCCTTTGTTCGGTAACCCAATCCGGATACATTCGTGAGGGGATGGAAGAACGGGGAACGGCCGCCGCAGCTCCGAAGTATCTCCGTAAATCATTGCCGCCGGTTGAATTGGAATACAGCAAAGCAATTATTCAAGACGAAGTACGGGAGCTTCCAAAGGGCAGTTTGGAGAATCTTCCTACCGGTTTAAGCGGTTCTTATCAATGGGTCGATTTGGAGGGGGAGGGAGTATCGGGCATCTTAACCGAACAGGCGGGATGCTGGTTTTACAAACCGAATGAAGGCGAAGGCCAATTCGGCCCTCTGAGGGAAGTGGCTTCGAAGCCAGCCATGGGGGAGCTTGCCGGGGGCCGGCTTCAGCTGCTGGATCTGAAGGGCAGCGGCCGGTTGAATGCAGCGTCCTTTACCGGACCTTTAGCCGGTTACCACGAACGTACCGAATCGGGGGAGTGGAGCTTGTTCAAGCCTTTTCCCTATCTGCCTAATATTCCCATTAACGACCCGAACCTGCGCTTCGTCGATCTGGACGGCGACGGGCATGCCGATGTGCTGATTATGGATCAGGATGTATTTACATGGTATCCCTCTCTCGCTGAGGAGGGTTTCAGTGCAGCCAGGCAGGTGTATCCTGTGCAGGAAGGGGATAACGATCCCCGTCTCGTGACAGCGGACGGAATGAAGTCGGTCTTTCTCGCGGATATGAGCGGAGACGGTCTAGCCGATCTTGTTCGCATTCGAAACGGCGAAGTCTGCTACTGGCCCAATTTGGGCTATGGGCGTTTCGGAGCCAAAATTACGATGGATGATTCGCCTTGGTTTGATCACCCAGGCAGCTTCCGTCCGGACCGTCTTCGGCTCGCGGACATCGACGGTTCGGGATTGGCCGATATCCTGTACTTGGGTCAGGATGACATTCACGTGTATTATAATCAATCCGGCAACAGGTGGAGCAAGCCACGGGCAATTAACGGGCTTCCTTCGGTGAACAGCCATGCTTCCGTTTCGGTCCTCGATTTGCTCGGCAGCGGCACCTCATGTCTGGTGTGGTCGTCCACATTAGATAGTTCCATGGGCAGACCGATCTGTTATATCGACCTAACCGGCGGGCAAAAGCCGCAACTGCTTATTCGAACAGCGAACAACCTCGGGGCGGAAACCCGGATACATTACGCCGCTTCTACTAAGTTTTATCTTGCAGCTCAAAGAGAAGGCAATCCATGGGTGACAAAGCTGCCTTTTCCTGTTCATGTAGTTGAAACAGTCGAGACCTTTGACCGTATAAGCGGCAATCGGTTTGCTGCAAGGTATGCGTACCGCCACGGATACTTTGATGGAGAGGAGCGTGAATTCCGGGGCTTCGGACTTGTGGAGCAGTGGGATTCGGAAGCATATGGCAGCAGGAGGCCAGATTCCTTTCCCAGAGGGACGAATGAGTCGCACGACTCTCATATTCCACCGGTATTAACACGTACCTGGTATCATACCGGAGCCTGCCTGGACCGCGATCGTTTGACTGCCTATTTTGCCAAGAACGAGTATTATCGTGAACCGGATGAGACGGGGGATCTAGAGCCGCGGCCTCTTCTGGAAGAATCCGTTCTGCCGGAAGGATTATCGCCGGATGAGGAGCGGGAAGCTTGCCGCGCCCTCAAGGGTTTGCTGCTGAGACAGGAAGTCTATGCTTTGGACGGTTCCGGCAGGGAAGACCATCCTTACACCGTCACAGAGCATAATTATACAGTTAAGCTGCTTCAAGCCAAGCAGGGGAAGCGATCTGCGGTTTTCGCTTCACATTCCCGCGAGCAGATCACCTGTCATTATGAGAGAAACCCGAAAGATCCGCGAACGCTTCATTCCATCGTTATGGAAACGGATGACTACGGGAACGAAACGAAGCTCGCCGTCGTAAGCTATGGCCGCAGGCAGCCGGACCCGGAGCTCGAGCTTCAGCACCAAACTGAGCAGAGCAAGCTGACGGTGGTGTTAACCGAAAATCATTATACCGAGCCCGTCGTACAGGCGGATGACTATCATGCGCCTCTTCCTTGTGAATCCCGGAGCTATGAGTTGACCGGTTTGCTGCTTCAGCCCGGCCAGCACCGGTTTCACATATACGAGCTGGAGGCGGCGTGGGCGGGCGCGGCCCTTATCGACTACGAGGTGAGCGGTGACTCCGCACAAGGCGGGTTAAACGTCCGCATGATCGAGCGCGAGAAGACCTTGTATCGCCGTGACGACTTGACAGGTCCGCTGCCTGCAGGGAAGCTGCAAGCCTTGGCGCTGCCTTACAGCAGCTATAAGCTTGCCTTTACCCCCGGTTTGCTGGAAGCGGCCTATGGGGGACGGGCAAAGGAAGAAATGCTGCTGGACGAAGGACGATATGTCCGGCTCGAGGGAGAGTCCGGTTTCTGGATACCGTCCGGGCAAGTGTTCTATTCATCCAGTTCGTCTGATGCTCCGGAGGAGGAGCTCACCTATGCATTCCGGCATTTCTTCCTGCCGCAGCGATTCAGAGATCCCCTGCACAGGGAGGAGCAACACGCGGAGACGGTCGTTCGTTATGACCGCTACAATCTGTTGGTGACGGAAACTTGCGATCCGCTCGGGAACCGCATGACCGTCGGTCAGCGGCACACGGACCCGGCTGTGGAACCGGTCTATAGCGGTCATGACTATCGCGTCCTGAAGCCTGCGCTTGTGATGGATCCCAACCGCAACTGCTCCGCTGTTGTCTATGATGCCCTTGGCATGGTCTCCGGTTCGGCTGTTATGGGTAAGCCGGAGGAGCAGCCAAGCCGGGGAGATTCCTTCCAGGGGTTTGCAGCGCAATTATCGGAAGCAGAGTCGCTAATGCAACTGGAGACGCCTCTTGCAGATCCTCATGCTGTGCTCTTACAAGCAACGAGCCGTCTCATCTACGACTGGTTCGCGTATATGCGCACCAAGGATGAAGCCATTCCCGATCCGCCCGTCGTTTGTACTCTGTCGCGCTTGACCCACGATGCCGATTTGGGAGCCGGTGAACTGACGGGTGTTCATTACAGCTTAGTCTATTCCGATGGCTTTGGCCGAGAGATCCAGAAGAAAATTCAGGCGGAGCCCGGTCCGGTTCCCTTAAAAGATCCTGCATCGGGACAAATCATAACGGTGGGCGGCCAGCCCGTTCTGAGTCAAGAAGAGGTGTCTCCCCGCTGGGTGGGCTCCGGGTGGACGGTGTATAACAATAAAGGAAAGCCTGTCCGCAAATATGAGCCATTCTTTACGGACACCCACAAGTTCGATTACGACGTCCAAATCGGCGTCAGTCCTGTACATTTCTATGACCCGATAGGCCGTGTTGCCGCTGTATTGTTTCCGGACAGGACATGGGAGAAGCAAATTTATGATCCGTGGAAGCAATCCTCGTGGAATGGAAGCGATACGCTGCTGTTAGATCCCGTCAACGATGTGGATGTCGGCGATTTCTTCCGGCGTTTGCCGGAAGCGCAGTTAATGCCTACATGGTACGAACAGCGAGCGGAAGGTCTGCTGGGTCCCTATGAACAGGAAGCGGCTTTAAAAGCAAGCGTTCATGCGAACACACCGGCAACGACGTATTTCGATTCACTGGGACGCGCTTTTCTTACCGTTGAGCATTACAAGTGTAAACGAAGCGATTCACCCTCTGATGCACCGCCGGAGGAGGAGCTTTTTGAAAGCCGCACCGTATACGATACGGAGGGGAATACGCTTGAAGTGATCGACGCCGCCGGCCGGACCGTCATGCGCAGCGCCTATGACATGCTGAGTACGACCATTCGTGAATCCAGCATGGAGGCCGGAGAACGATGGACCCTGTATGACGTCGGACGGAGACCGATCCGCTCTTGGAGCAGCGGCGACGTACAAAGCCGGACGGTTTACGATTCACTGGGACGTGCGGTCGAGTCTTATCATAGTGCCGGTGAAGCCCCCTTGGCCATGACGGGCCGCATCGTGTACGGCGAGTCGCTGCCGGACCCGGAACTGAATAATCAGCGCGGGAAAAAGGTCTTGTCTTACGATCAGGCCGGGCTGCTCACGAGTGACGAATACGACTTTAAAGGGAATCTGCTTCATAGCAAGCGGGAGCTCGCTTCTGAATATAAATCGACGCTCAATTGGGCATCGGACGTCTTGCTGGAAGCGGAAAGCTATGAGACTTCTACCCGTTACGACGCACTGAACCGAGCGGTTGAAATTACGGCTCCCGATTCCAGTGTCATCCGTCCATCTTATAATGAAGCCAATCTATTGAACGCTGTTGACGCAAATTTACGGGGAGAGCGCCTGGACGGGGAACGAATCTGGACCCCCTTTGTAGCCAATATTGATTACAATGCAAAAGGACAGCGTACCCGCTTGTCTTATGGAAACGGGGTACAGTCCCTGCTCGAATATGATCCGTTTACGTATCGTTTGATCCGGATGCGCACCATTCGGGGCCAGCAAGATTATCCCGAGGATTGTCCTTCGCCGCCCCTGAACGGTTGGCCGGGCTGCGGGCTGCAAGACTTGCTGTATACTTATGATCCTACCGGCAATATCATCTGCATTCGGGACGATGCGCAGCAAAATATCTTTTTCCGCAACCGGCGGGTGGAACCGGCATCCCATTATACTTATGACGCATTGAACCGGTTGGTTGAAGCGACGGGCAGAGAGCATCTTGGACAGATAGGAGGACTCCCGGCAGCCCCGACTGCGCCGGATGCCCTGAGCGAATTCCATTCCCGGCATGCCCATCCTTCCGATGGAAATGCGATGGGGACCTACATTGAACGGTATATATACGATGCTGTCGGCAATCTGCTCGCCATGCAGCATCGCGGCAGTGACCCGGCCCACCCGGGATGGACCCGGAGCTTTGGTTATCAGGAGCAGAGTCTTCTGCAGGCAGACAAGGTAAGCAACCGGCTAAGCAGCACGGCTACCAGTGCATCAGCAGAGCATTTCAAGTACGAGGGATCGGCTGGAATCCGCGGAAATATGACCTCCATGCCCCATTTGCCCTTCATGCGGTGGAACGAGCTGGATCAGCTTCAGGCGACCGCCCGGCAGGCTGTTTCCGCTGAGGATGGATCGACGCCGGAAATCACGTGGTATGCGTACGATGCAAGCGGTCAGCGGGTGCGGAAGGTAACGGAGAGGCAGGCGGCTTCCGGGGCGCAGCCTACCCGCTGGAAGGAGCGGATTTACTTTGGTCCTTTTGAAATTTACCGTGAATTCGCCGGAGACGGCAGCACGATAGAGTTCGAGCGGGAGTCCCTGCATATTATGGATGGAAATCAGCGCATGGCAATGATCGAAACCCGTACGAAAGGCCAGGAGGATCTGCCCGCCCGGCTTATACGTTACCAAATAGGGAACCATCTTGGCTCCGCCCATCTGGAGCTGGATCATTTAGGGCAAATCATCTCCTATGAAGAGTTTACGCCCTACGGAAGCACATCCTTTCAATCGGTTCGAAACCAGAACGAGGCGCCCAAGCGGTATCGGTATACCGGAAAAGAGCGGGATGAAGAGAGCGGGCTGCAGTATCATGGTTCAAGATATTATGCCTCTTGGCTGACGCGCTGGATCAGCTGCGATCCGAAGCTGTTGATCGACGGGACCAATTTGTACCGGTACGTTTCATCCAATCCGGTCAAGCTGATCGATCCGAACGGAACCAATGAGCTGAAGCCCCCGAATGTGGATATCGGATTCCTTGGCGACCCCATCAACCAAAAGATGTCAGACATGTGGGGAAAAGCGGTCAACGAGGTACTGGGAAAGGAGTTCCAAGGGAAATCCCCTAACGAACTGATGAAGCTGTTCCGTGACAAAGTGGAGCATTTAAAAAATACGAAAGGTATGGGCTCCAACCGCCAGAAAGGAACGGCAATTAATTACGCCAGAGAAACCTATTCAAAGGTTCGGACGGTCTTCGGAAAGCTGGCGGAGCAGGCGGGCATTTCGATGAAAGGCGTACAGCTTCACCATTTTGGAGGAGGCTTGGCGGAAATGCCTCATGATGCGCTGGATGCGAGCGGATTGATTATGACGACAGGCCAGGCGGGAGTCAAAGGCACCGGTCATTTCCGTTTGCATGAGCTGGAGGCTAAATTTGCGGATGTATGGAAAAAAATGATGCAAAACAAAGGCTTGGCCGCCAAAATGGGATCAGCGGTAGAGAAAGGGGCCGATGCTTTGAAGCCCGTTGCGGGGCTTGCAGCCAAGACCGGAAGCGTATTGAAAAAAGGAGTCGAGGCGCTGGAACCGCTGGCAAAGGTTGCTTCCAAAGCAGGCAAAGTGATGCCTGTCATCGGCGCAGCGTTTGTTGCCGGTGACGCCTACGCAGCCACTACAGCCAAAACGGGCGGTGAGCGATTCCAGAAGAGTGCCGATACATTGGCTGGTCTGGCCGGATTCGCCGGACCAGTCGGCATGGCATTCTCGGCAGGTTATGGCGCAGGCGGATTGATCAACGACGGACTGCAAGCAGTCGGAGCAGACCTTTCCAAGGGCTTGTCAGCCATTGACAACACCGCTTCCAAGCTGTGGAGCGATCCATCCAAGCCTGCCTATACGCAGACCATCGGCTGGAAGCTGGCGGAATTATTTGAATAAAAGAAAGGCGCGTAGAACGATGTGCTCAAAAAAGGATGTTGCCTTATGTTTCCCGAATTACCGTTCAAATGGAGCAGAGGGAGCGGATCGAGGACTTCTTTCTCATATTAAGCGATCGTCTTCGCAATCCCAATTTGGATCAGGACCTGCATGAAGTTTTACGTAAAATAAGACTGTATCATAAATTTCTTCCCATGCCTGAGTCCAGAAAAGAACTTGAAGACTGTGCAAGCTTTGTGTCCCAAGTCCGTGGCATAAACATGCCGCCGGTATCGTTCGTGGCGGGTTCGGATGCAGTGGAGTGGGCGAGCTCAATGCTTGGCGGGACCTTTCGGTCAGCACCGATGGCAACTGGTGACCGACTTACCTAACGGATGCTGGTCGAGGCGTGAAGGTGCAGAGGCACCGGCGCTGTATTAGTTCAATGAACTGCTAAAAAGCTGCCGGGGCAACCGGCAGCTTTTTCGTTTTGTAGATGTAAAATCCTAGGCTTAGTAGCATATCGCAACCTGCCTTGACCATTTGTGCCAACGAGGGGGCTGTTTTAGCTCAATCGCATGACGTATGCTGGAAACTGGATGTCTCGATTTGAATCGTTATGTGCGAAATCCTAAACGTTTCTTCGATACGCTTGATAGCTGACTGCAGGATCTCTTGACTGTCAGCTTGCTCATCGACTACGAAATGGCAGGTTAGCGAATCATGCCCTGAGGTTATCGTCCAAATGTGAAGGTCATGCACATCTTTAACCCCTTGGATTTTCAACAGCGTTTGTTTCACTTTACCTGGGTCAATTGCGATCGGCGTTCCTTCCATTAATATATGAACTGTCCATCGTACGACGCCCCAGGCG
This sequence comes from Paenibacillus sophorae, assembly GCF_018966525.1. Taxonomy (NCBI): domain Bacteria; kingdom Bacillati; phylum Bacillota; class Bacilli; order Caryophanales; family Paenibacillaceae; genus Paenibacillus; species Paenibacillus sophorae. The sequence goes on along the minus strand of NZ_CP076607.1, from coordinate 3,737,731 downwards.
CTTTTGAGAATAAGCAGAGCAACAATAACACTGATGATAGGGTCGGCCACGTACCAGGAGAATAGCAGCATCAATAGGCCGGCAATGATGGCACCCACTGAACCAATCGCATCGCTGAGGATATGGAGGTAGGCGCTGCGAATGTTAATGTTATCTTTCACATCCCCTTTGCGCATTAAGAACCAGGCGCTAAGCATATTGGCAATCAATCCAATGAAGGCGATCAGCATCATCGATCCGCTTTGCACCACGGGCGGTTCCAGGAAACGCTGGTATGCTTCCCGGATAATAAAGCCCGCAATGACAAACAAACTCACGCCGTTAAGCAGCGCAGCTAAAATCTCAAACCGAAGGAAACCGTATGACCTATTGGATGAGGCGGGTTTCGCTGCAAGCCACATTGCAAGCAGGCTCAACGCAAGTGCACCTGAATCACTTAACATATGGCCCGAATCAGATAACAGCGCCAAACTGCCGGTAAGAAGACCTCCAGAAAACTCCAGCAGCATGATACCGGTCGTAATAATAAATGCGATCATTAGTCCTGCTTTGTTGCCCGGGTCATGATGATGCCCGGGATCATGGGGATGATCATGAGTAGAATGATTATTTACGTTGTCATGATTTTGTTCATGATGTTGGTGAGCATGCTGTTGTTTTCCCATAACGAATTCCCCTTTGTGTAAACATATGAGCAATCATTCATATATAATATACGTTTACTTCCAGCAAAAAGGCAAGGTAATATTTGGATAGTAAAAAATAGGCGAGCACCATATCAGAGTTATACTTTTAAATTTTATCCGGGTCAAATAAAAATAGACTCCTCGTGAAAACTAATCGTACATTTTCACAAAAGCATTCTGCCGATGAAAATTATCAAGGATAAATGGCGGTTTTCTCTGCACGGGTCGTGTTATGTATCTTTGGAAGCAAAAGGACAAGAACATATACTTATTGGAATCCGCGCTGGGCGCGGCTTTTTTTGTGGGCACAAGTTCTTGTACTGAACAAAAGACAAGAATTTATGCCCCTTGCCAATGTGAGACAAGAATCAGCATGCTTCAAGGACTGAAAAAAAGGGGGGCATTTTACAGAAGTAGGTATTTAGGAAGGAATATGCTTTTTTCATGGTAAACTGAACCATTTCTTCTATTAATTCGTACTATATCATAGTTTACTATCAAAGGAGGTATTTCAATGAAGAAAAGGTTGGTTTGGTTATTAACGGCCGTAATTGCACTGACTCCGCTTGTCCCAACGGAGGCGATAGCGTCCAGCAGCAAAGTGGTCGATACTAATCAGGCACTGGAGAAGTTCGCTTCTGAAAAGGCGGCGCTGTTAACCAAAAATTACGGTACGGTCAGCGTCCAGTATGCATTGATTGATAACGGCGAGATTAAGGTGTCGGGACAGACGGGGGTGAACGATAAGGCAGGGAAAATCCCTCTGAGTAAGAATACCATGTATGGCATTGGATCGACGAGTAAAATGTTTACGGCCGCCGCTGTCATGAAATTGGTAGACGAAGGGAAGATCAATTTGGATACCCCTTTGGTGCAGTACATAACTGATTTCAAGATGAAGGACGAACGTTATAAGCAAATTACCCCGCGTATGCTGCTAAACCATTCTTCTGGCCTGCAAGGCACCAGTCTGAGAAATGCTTTTCTGTTCAATGATCAAGACACGTATGCGCACGATACGCTGCTGGAACAATTGTCTACCCAGAGCTTAAAAGCGGACCCGGGCGCCTTCTCCGTGTATTGCAATGACGGATTCACGCTGGCGGAGATTCTTGTTGAGAGAGTTAGCGGCACGGATTTTACCGCATTCATCCATCAATATTTTACCGGACCGCTAGAAATGGACCATACGAAGACACCGCAGGACGTACTGGAACCAGGCAAACTGGCCGCTCTTTATTATCCGCCTTTTGAGAAGCAGCTGCCGAATGAAACGGTTAATGCAATTGGAGCGGGCGGAATTTATTCCACCGCAGAAGATCTGGTACAATTCTCACAAATATTCACGGGACAGAAGGACGGTATTCTCTCGGACGAGGCGGTCCGTGCAATGGAGCAGGAGGAATACAAAAAAGGGCTGTGGCCCCAAGATGCCGACAACTCGATTGACTTTGGGCTTGGCTGGGACAGTGTAAGGTTGTTTCCGTTTAACGATTATGGAATGAAGGGTTTAAGTAAAGGCGGAGATACGATTTTGTATCATGCTTCCTTTGTTGTCCTTCCTGAGCAGAACATGGCTGCGGCAGTGCTGTCGTCGGGCGGCAGCAGCTCGTTGAACGAGATGCTGGCGAGTGAGCTGCTTCTTCAGGCAATAAAAGAGAAGGGCACGATCAAAGACATCAAACCCGGGAAATCATTTGGCACGCCGGTTAAAGCCAATATGTCCAATGATGTCATGAAGAACGCGGGCTATTATGGTACCCTCAACCAACTGGTTAAAATTGATATCAAAGATGGGATACTGTCCATATCGGTTCCGAGTATGCCTGGATATCCGGAGCAGAAGTTTGTGTATACATCGGAGGGGACTTTTGTTAACCAGGAGGGCAGCGCGAAGGTCAGTTTTGTAACTGAAAAAAATGGACGTACCTACCTCTGGCTCAGAGAATATGCGACCATTCCGGGTTTGGGACAACAGGCCATGTCTCAGTATTTAGCTGAGAAGCTCGAATCTAACTCAATATCCACAGAGACAGCTGAGGCATGGGCGAAGCGGGAAGGCAAAACCTATTACCCTGTAAGCGAGAAGTTCAGTTCGGTCATCTACATGATTATGCCGACGCTCAAGATCACCCGGGCGGACGATCTTCAGGGCTATTTAATGGATAAAAAAATTACAGGTCCGAATACGGCTGTGAGCCAGCATCAAATTCCTGCGATAGGAAGTCGGGATACAGCTGAATACCGTTTTTACACAAAAGACGGGATTGAGTACCTTGAAGCCGCTGGAAGCTTGTATGTCAGTGAGGATATCGTAAAGCCGCTATTTGCGGGGAAACATTCAGCGGTTACTGTGCAAGCCGATGGCAACGCCAGATGGTACAGAGTTCCCTCCGCCGCCGCCGGTAAGAAGATGACTGTCGCAACGCCAGCGAAAGGCGCTTATGCGGTGTATGACGCCCAGGGAAAATGCGTGAGCTACACCGTAATCAGCCGCAATAATAAAGTGGTTTTGCCTGCAAATGGAACGATTGTATTTGCAGGCGATGCCGGCACTGTATTCCGCATTACATTGGAGAAGTAGTTTGCTTACGGACTGATCATACTTTTGGAAAATAGAATAAATTTGGCTTAGAAAGCCGCCGTCCCCGAAATGGAATCGCTTTGTTTTGGGTAAACGGCGGTTTTTCTGTTATCGCGATTGGTCAGGCTATATCCCTCATAACGATTTGGTAACCAAAAAGAGTTTATTCCGTATAGATAAGAACATGATCCGATTTTACAAAAATAGAAGTAGAGGTATGAACCGTATGGTAATGAATCGTATGAATGAGGAATTTACAGATCATGCCGATACGTGGTATCGGCTGGCTGAGCAGAAGGCGGCTCAGTATTTTGCATCGCTATATGCGCAGGTTATGGAAAAGACTTATGTGCCCATCCTGACAAAAGATATTGAAGTCTGGAAACGGAACCATGTCCATCATCGTTCGTGGTTATCCTTTTTTTCACGGGGAAAGAGAAAACCTGATTCTCGGGATTATCATAGATATATTGGGTGGCTGAATTATACAGGTAAATTGGATGATTACTTGGATCGAAGCGTTTCTTATATTTACATGAGGGATCTGGGCAAAGCCCTTGATTCTCCTGACACACAGACCCGAATTCAGCATGTGGTTGCCGACATCAAAAAACACTTGATTCATTCCACCGCAGCAAAGCGGGGAGACCAGCCCGAGTATATGAGTTTGGCGGGGTTTTATCGGTGGGCTCAGAAAGAAGGCATAGAAACCGCCGCGATTTGGGTGATTGACAAACTTAAGAACGTCGCTACCCATATTCCGAAAGAAATGAACGCCGAGCAGTCTCAGCGCAAACTGATCAAGATCATAGTCGGGGTAGTTCTGCATGTGATAGAAGAGTTGGGCCCTGAAACTTCGCCTGCGGAACGTGCGCGGACACTGGATGAAGCCATTAGGCTTGGTTATTCCTATGGACTGACCTATCCTTTCATTGACGATCTGCTCGATTCTCAGGTCTTGACCGCTGGGGAGAAAGAACAATATTCCCGTATGATACGAACCGCGCTTCTCACAGGTGTTGTGCCGGAACCTAACGGTTGGGCCGGAAAAAACATGGATTTCATTCAATACGTCCATTCAGAGCTCCGGGATGCTTTTGAATATATTAAGGGAGTTCAGCGTCCGGAAACAGTGAGCACCTTTTTCGAGCAGTCCTATGTGTTTTTTCATTCCCAGGACATCGACCGCGCAAAAGACCTATCCAATGCAGATTACACCAACGAAGAGCTTTATTTACCCGTCATTTTAAAATCCTCTTCTTCCAGGTTGATTGTCCGTTCCGTAATTAGCGCTCGGATGGATGAAGGCTTTGATCATCGAACCTTCTATTACGGCATCTACAACCAGCTGGCTGATGATTTTGCGGATATGTTCGACGATATGAAGGGCGGTGCGGTAACACCCTACACCTATTATTTAAAATACCATAATCAGCGTTCGGATCTTATCAACCCCTATGAATTATACTGGGCGGTCATTTTCCATTTGATCCACAACGTATATCACTCCGATGCCAAGACCCGTGAGGTGATACTGGATCGTGCAATCAACGGTCTCAAACGCTGTAAAGAGCGCCTAGGCACTGAAACGTATAACGAAATCATGGGAATTTTTGCTTCCGGAGATTCGAAATTCCATCGCCTTATCCAAGAAATGGTTCGAAAAGCGGAGGATGTTGATTTTTTCGATAAACTGCTGCGGGATCAGATGAATACCCTTTTGAAAAACGATCAGAAGGAAAAAGAAGACTTTCAGGATACGATTAAAACGGTCCGCGATCAAATCAACAGCTTGTTGCCGATTCCCAAAAACAGCGGGACTCTTCCAATGAAAGAGCCGCTTATTGATGCCGCAAATTACAGTCTCGAAGGGGACGGGAAGAGGATACGGCCGATATTGACTTGGGTCATGGGCGTGAACGAATATGGACTCCATGCATCGGCCATCGCGCCTCTTCTGAGATCATTGGAATATATGCATACCGCATCCCTGATCTTCGATGATCTGCCATCACAGGATAATGCGTCTACCCGCAGAGGGCGTCCAACACTGCATGAGGTGCATAATAGCGCCACGGCTGAATTAACCGGTCTGTTTCTGATCCAGAAGGCGATCAAAGAACAAGCATCGCTTGAACAGTTTGACGCTAAGACCGTGCTTTCCTTGATGCAATATTCGGCCGAAAAGGCAGAAGATATGTGTATGGGACAGGCGATGGATTTACATTCCAAAGGAAAAGTATTGTCACTGGAGCAATTGAATATGATGTGTTTTTACAAAACCGGAGTTGCATTTGAAGCATGCCTAGTAATGCCTGCCATACTTGCTCAGGTTAAAGAGCCGGAAATCACGGCCTTGAAGAAATTCGCCTATCATGCGGGCATTGCTTTTCAGATTAAGGATGATTTGCTTGATTTGGAAGGCGATCTGCTCGTACTCGGCAAACCCACCCACAAGGATACCCAAAACAACAATTCGACTTTTGTATCCATCCTTGGTCAAGAAGGCGCCCGAAAAGAGATGTGGGAGCACTACTGCCTTGCAGAGGAAGCGTTGAGAGAGGTGCCTCGCAATACCGCTTTTCTGAAGCATTTGTTGGATTATTTGGTTAACCGGGACCGTTAATATGCTTAATTGTTGAGATTAAAAAATGGGTATGATAAGATACTTATAATTTATTGATTGGAGCTGAAAAGAATAATGTAGAATTTCTTGCTGATGATAAAAAAATAATAAAGCCATGTAGAAGCGGAAGTATTCGCTTGTTTTATTATTTTTATGCAAGAAGTTACTTATTCTTTTCACTCAAACAATATATCCTCATCTAACTCCGTCGCGGGTTGGATTTGCTGTATTTATTTGAGCTGCGAGAAAGTAACTTTCTTGCAGCTCATTTATTTTTCATACAGGAGGATAAATTCATGTCATTAATAAATGTTACAAATCTGACGTTCGCATATGATGGCAGCTACGATAACATATTTGAAAACGTAAGCTTCCAAATCGATACCGAATGGAAATTAGGATTTACGGGAAGAAACGGCAGAGGCAAGACGACATTTTTAAACTTGCTGCTCGGTAAATATGAATACAGCGGAAATATTTCGGCTAATGTCAGTTTTGAATATTTCCCTTTCCATGTCGAAAATAAGGAGAATAATACCCTTGATGTTATCAGCGACATTTTTCCGGACTATCTTCACTGGAAATTAATGCGTGAACTTTCACTGCTAAAGGTTTCTGAGGATGTGTTATATCGGCCCTTTGATTCTTTGTCGAGCGGAGAGCAAACGAAAGTGTTGTTGGCTGCATTATTTCTTAAAGAAAATAGTTTTCTGTTAATTGATGAACCCACCAATCATCTTGACATGAATGCAAGAAAACTCGTCAGTGATTATCTGGGTACCAAGAGCGGATTTATCCTGGTGTCTCACGACAGATCATTTCTTGATAACTGCGTAGATCACATACTTTCAATTAATAAGACCAATGTAGAAATTCAAAAAGGTAATTTTGCCGATTGGTGGGAAAATAAAAAGAGACAAGATAACTTTGAAATAGCAGAGAACGAGAAGCTAAGAAAGGATATAAAACGCTTGACGGATTCTGCAAAACGAACGAACCACTGGTCGCACGAAGTCGAAAAAACTAAAAACGGGACAAGAAATTCCGGCTCCAAGGTAGATAAAGGGTATATTGGTCACAAGGCTGCTAAATTGAAAGCTCTGAGGACTTAAAGATTTCACAACTTGCTTATCATAAAAGCCAACTTGCTGAACTTGAAGAGGTTTCGATTTATTACGGTGAGAAGATGGTTTGTCAAGATATAAGTTTTACGATTGAGCAAGGTGAGCGAATCGCGCTTTCAGGCAAAAACGGCTCCGGAAAATCCAGCCTTCTCAAGCTGATTTGCGGTGAGGATCTAAGCTATACGGGCACGTTCAGAAAGGGAAGCCAGCTTAAAATATCCTATGTCTCTCAGGATACCTCACATTTGCAGGGCAATTTAACGGATTACGCCAGTGCACACGGGATTGATGAAAGCCTGTTTAAATCTATTTTAAGAAAACTTGATTTTTCCAGAGTTCAATTTGAAAAGGATATTTCCGCTTTTAGCGGCGGCCAAAAGAAGAAGGTGTTGATTGCCAAAAGTCTTTGCGAGAAAGTTCATTTGCATATTTGGGATGAACCGCTTAATTTTATTGATATTATTTCCCGTATGCAAATTGAAGAGCTGCTACTTGATCATTCGCCAACCATTCTTTTTGTGGAGCATGACCGTGAATTTTGCACAAATATAGCTACAAAGGTGATTGAATTGTAACGGCATTCTGGGCTGATGGATTGCGTGTCACAGCGCCAAGTGTTATCTTGTTAAGACCATACTTGGCTAAGGAGGCGAATGATGTGATCAATAAAGATGAGTTAGACCGCTTTTATACCATTTCCGGCAAACGCAAGATGCTATCTCGGCAGTTCGAAGAGGCTCTTCCGAGGTTTTATTCGCATGTGGAGGCCAAGGAATGTCTGAAATCGCTGTTTGGCGAAGATTTGGTATACCTGGGATCGCAAGAAGACGAAGAGGACGATCAAGTCGTATATTGCTACACCATTGTCCATGACCGACCCGGTTGGGAAGAGGGTACGCGGAAGATGAAAGAGACAGGATATGCGAGCGGATCAGACTTCATTCATTCGTCCCAGGATATTCAGATTTATGAGAATGGACGGATTTGGATGGTTTATTAAAGCTGAAATTCGCCAAAGTTTCTCACAAGGCGCAACTATTGATCAGCTTTCGGAGCAATTCTTTCTTTCTAAAGTTAAAATAATTCATTATCGGTGCCAAAAGTCACATTGGATTCATTTCTGATGTGACTTTTTTTGTGTAGAGAATAATTCCTAAGTGCTCGTTGCATATTTTCAACTGGTTCATGTCGTTAGAATAATCTCCATCAGCATTTGTTTTTTCGTAATTAATTTCACATAGCATTAAGCGCGATGCTCGTGCCGAGCAACTTTCATACGGTTGCCGCAAATTTTCATTGAGCACCACTTGCGCTTTCCGGTGGTATCCATAAACAACCAAATACATCTTGGATTAGAGCATCTTTTAATAGTCTCCAGTTTACCGCTAACAAGAAGTTCTAATGCATCATAAGCAATAAGGGAGAGAAGTGCATTTGCAAAAGTTCCGGACGGAACCGGTAATAGCCTGTTCTCCTTAATCACAAAGGTGAGCGGTGCTTTACCCCTATAGCTTTCTAAGGTATGAACCCATTGCTCGTCTACTTGCAATCCGTCCGCAATGGCTTGAAACCCCTTTCGCAAAAAGCTCCTCAATTCTCTAAGGGCTGATACTTCCTCATGTGTATACTGGTTTCGTTGTGAAAATTGTTCGGTTAGGATGACTCGCTCAGTGAACATCAAATCAAGCCAATGTGATACTTGCTCATCATTTTCAAGCAGATCATACCTTTTTCCTCTTCGATTCTCTTCTGTATTAACCAAATTCAAAGAGATGGAATTAGAAATGAAATGATTTTTTTTAAGACCGGCCATTGAATGGAAACTCCTCCTAGGTTGATTACTAACTGTATTATACGTGATCAAAAGGTTAATTTAAAGGACATAAAAATAGACAACCTTTCATAATTTATCATTTGTGAGAAAGCAGCCTGATAGATCCATTCATAAACTAACCCTATAAATATTAGTTGACAGGTTAGTTTATTGAAGGCTATAATATGCCACATGGAAGATTCGTTGTAATAATATCTTCCGGTAATTACATATGAAAGTGGGGGGGATTACGGATTGAATGCGATCTTATCATTACCTCGGGTCAACCTGGGAGCATGGCCAACTCCCTTGCAGCCGGCCGATCAATTATCTTTAGAATTAGGATGTCCGTTATTTATCAAGAGAGAAGATATGACCGGTCTTGGAGGAGGGGGTAACAAAGCAAGAAAGCTTGAATTTCAATTAGGTCAGGCCAAGGAAGACGGAGCAACTCACATTATTTCAACCGGAGCCGTGCAATCCAATCATGCTCAACTAACTGCTGCTGCCGCCAGAAAGCTCGGACTACAGCCGCATTTGGTATTAAGCGGTCAGCCTGATATATACCCTCATGGTAATTTATACCTGGATCACTTGATGAATTCAGAACTCACCTTCGTTAGTCCGCCAGCCGGTCGTCCGCCTTTGGAGGTTATTAATGAAGTGATGGAGCAAGTTGCTGAGAACATCACACGTGAAGGCGGAAAACCGTGCATCATTCCCGAGGGAGGAACCGACGCACTAGGAACAGTAGGCTATATCTTGGCTGTTGAAGAATTAGTGCGGCAGCTTAGCTCGTATCCATTCGATTCAACGCGTATTCTTATTGTTGTTGCAACCGGAACTTGTGGGACGCATGCAGGATTAATCGCAGGGGCCAGTGTTATTCCCAATCAATTTGAAATTATGGGTGTAAGTGTAAGCGGCAATACAGAGATCAAAAAAGTGAAAACAGCCAGAATAGCTACAGAGACCTTGAAACTGGCCGGGTATGAGAAGACGATTGATGCAGGGCAAATTTGGATCGAAGATGGTTTTATTGGAAACGGTTACGCAGCGATTACCGAGGAATGCCGCAACGCTATTCATGTAGCAGCACGATGCGAAGGCATTTTCCTTGATCCTGTCTATACGGGGAAATCCATGGCGGCTTTGATTCACATGGGACAGACCGGACAACTATCCGCGTATGACGCAGTTGTTTTTTTACACACGGGGGGATTCCCATTGCTATTCAATTATGGCTCTGCGATTTTATAAATCATAAACTTAGGAGTGAGCACACATGCAAAAAGAAAATGTACATAACAATATCGGTTTGGAAGTGGGTAAAGATTTAAAGGTGATTGTAGAGGGATTGTTGGATGACGTATTTAAGATTATCAGAAATCTGCCGCCTGAGGCGCTCAATTGGACTCCAAATCAAATGAATAATAGTCCCTTTGTCTTGGTATACCACTTGTTGGGATCTGCCAGCTATTGGATAGGAGATGTCGTAGGGGGAATCCCTACGGACCGGAATCGGGCGAATGAATTCGGTGTTCAAGGGGATCATAAACAGTTAGAGGAATTGTTGGCAAATACGAAAAAAAGCTTGGCTCAAACGTTTGATAACTTGACCGAAAGCCAGTTGCTGCCTGCACCTATAGATTTAAGTCGTGGAGTACTATGTTGGGGAGAAGTCCCGCCGGAGGGACGTACATCGGTTTGGGTATTGGTACATGATCTTTGCCATATTGCTTACACACTCGGACAATTGGATCGAATTAATCGCCTTTGGGAAATTCATAATAACGATTAAAATCCATATAAAGTGGAAGTAGATCCAATTTGCCGAAAAAATACGTCTATCGAAATTGTAAGAAATAGTGCTGTCCCAAAATCTAAAAGACGATGTTAGCTGCACCTGATACTCTGTGTAAGCAACGGAATCACGATCTGCAGCTGTAGGCTGGTGGCAGCGCTTCGCCGACAACCGCTATACGGACTGTCAGGCATCGTTCGCTGCCCAGAAAATTCTGTACGCGATTTTCGGTCGTGATACCCGGCGGATTCTCGTAACCCACGAAGGTTATACCGGTTGGTGCCTCAATGACAGGCCAGCGATTATGAGCGGGTGTCCATGGATAGCGGTTGACGTTCGCATAGACGCGCATCGAGGTTTCGATGGCGTTGTTGACCCAGAAGATTGTTGCATGTGTTAGGATGTCGTCCTTGGAAAAGACATTTTCAATATCACCATTATTGTCGCTCCAGCTGGCCCATCGTTCCAAAATCCATGCGAACATTCCTACCGGCGAGTCGCTCAGTCCGTAGGCAAGTGTACCGGGATCAAGTACGTGTACAGCAAGATGTGACGCAAAACGGCGATCAAATTTTAAAATCTGTGCCCGAATTTCCTCTGGGATGCTATCGGGAAGAGCACGGCCTCCGGCCAGATCCCAAGCGCGATCCCCGTTGAACAAGCTCAGCTTTTGAGCAGACCCGATATGAGTGGCGTAGAGCTCGTCCCTGTATTTGTGTCCCCGTTGACCGGTCACGAGAGCACCTACATCGCATCCGGCTGCCGCGTATTTATCATAGCCGAGAATTATACTGAAAGACGTTCGGCCAAGAACATTCCAGTAAACGACCGGGGAAAGCCCGGCTCCTGCCATGAGTTAACGTGAAAGCCGCAAACGATTGTTTGCGGCTTTCACGTGGGGGAGTTATCGCTAGTGGCTGGCGGCAGTTTTCATAGACAGTTAGCTAAGTAAGCTCAGGAGACAAAGTTTGCTTTTGGTCGATATAATCAATAAACGTTTGGCCGCAGGGGATACATAGCGGTCTTTTCTCCATTTCAATCCTACCTCCCATTCCCAGCCTTCCTCCCGAATCGGAACCCATACAAGCCCATCGAGCATAAGGCCGAGGGTTTTAGGAAGTACCGATACCCCAAGCCCGGCTTTGATAAACCCCGCCACCGTGGGCAAATCTTCCGCATCAAAAGTGGAAGCCAGCATAAAACCGGTATTCTCGAACCGGGACGTTATGGTGGCTTTCAATCCGCAGTTTTTCTTCAGGCCAACAAAGGGTTCACCTGATAAATCCAACAAACTTAAGGAGGACCGGCTGGCAAAAGGATGCTGGTCAGAAACGACAATATACAAAGGCGTTTTCCGTATGACAATCCATTCATGACTGTTCATGGTGGACTCTCTTGAAGTAATCATTAAATCGGAATGGCCTTTCTCGAAATGCTCGTTTATATCGCCAAGGTTACCTTGTGTCAAATCAAAGCGCACGTTTGGATTTTTGGTCTGATAATCCCTGATTAAATCTGGAACCAGATCAACGCCCAATATGTTCAAATAGGAAATATCTAAGATTCGCAAACTTTCTACAGCTCTCGACCTAGGGTTGCGTGGTTGAATCTGATAACAAACCCGTTCAGGCGGAGGGGATTCCAAACTTTAAGATCTAAATCAAGAAGGAATTTTTATAAAAAGAGACTATCGATGTTACAAAGCGCAGCTTTATTGCAGAATTTAGCCGAATCCAAAACAACAGGGAATGGATGTTATTAACCTAGAGGCGAGTAACCGGATTACGACACGCCCCCAAATATTTTGGATGTTGCGGAAGCGGCTTGGGGGATAAAGAAATCATCCGGTTCAATCTAATAGCAGCTCTAGATTATTTTTGGAGTAGTATCCGCTTTTCCGATTTAATTAGGAACAGGCATTTCTTTTTAATGAAGAATGCTTTTATCCTTTAACAATAAAAATAAAGTAATAATTGATATATATTTATTGTTAAACGATAAATTACGTGTTAGAATCAAAATTACATGAAATTAGTGAGGTGTTTTTTATGAAACGAGGGTCAACATTTTTCCTAAAGGGAGTTGTAGTTCTTATTGGAATTACGGCACTTGCTTTGTGTATATTTTGGTTGCCTGGGATAGCCAGTAGAGATGCAGAAGCGAATCCAGAGACTGCTTACTTGCAATATCCCTTTTTAGTATGTGCGTATGTACTGTCTATTCCATTTTTTGTTGCGTTGTATCAAGCATTTAAACTTTTAAGCTACATAGATCGGAACAAGGCTTTCTCGGAATTATCTGTTAGAGCTTTGAGGTATATAAAGTACTGTGCAATCACAATCAGTATCTTAATTGTATCAGGAATAATATTCGTAGTTTTTTTTATTGAAGGTGACGTAGCAGGTGTTATAGCACTGGGATTAATGTGCTCTTTTGCTTCAAGCGTAATTGCAACCTTTGCGGCGATTATTCAAAAGCTTTTAAAAGACGCAATAGATATAAAATCAGAAAATGATTTAACGGTCTGAGGTGAAAACAATGGCAATTATAATCAATATTGATGTGATGCTGGCAAAAAGGAAGATGAGCGTCACCGAGCTTTCGGAGAGGGTTGGAATAACGATGGCTAATCTTTCTATATTGAAAAATGGAAAGGCAAAAGCGATTCGATTATCAACTTTAGAGGCGATTTGTACTGCCTTAGAATGTCAGCCTGGAGATATTTTAGAATATATTTAACATTGTGAAGAAAAGGACGAAACGACCGCATCCATTATTAATGGAGGAGAGGAGGTAACATCATTGAAACCAATAATACAACTACTGCATTTTGGCTATCATCAGGCGATGAGTTGCATATTTCCTACTGCGATCTTTGGGACTTTAGCTCTTTCTAGCGTAATAGAGGTGCCTTTCGTTTACCGTTATGATGCCATTCTTTTTATACTGCTTACAGTGCAGTACCTCATGTACCACAGTGGACTCGAGACACGCGATGAAATTAAAGTTATCTGTATATTTCACTGTATTGGTTTGTTGCTGGAAATATATAAGGTACGGATGGGATCATGGTCATACCCTGAACCCGGGCTTACGAAGTTACTCGGTGTACCGCTCTATAGCGGATTTATGTATGCAAGTGTCGCAAGCTTTATGTGTCAGGTATGGCGTAGACTGAAGATGGACATGACCGGCTGGCCGGGGCTTACTTCTGCGGGATTACTGGGAGGAGCCATCTATCTGAACTTTTTCACACATCATTTCATTCCTGATTTTCGTTGGTGGCTGACGGCGCTTGTGCTCATTGTCTTTTGGAGAACATGGATCATATATCGGGTACGGACTATTACTTATCGAATGCCCTTGACACTGGCATTTATCATAGTAGGTTTTTTCATCTGGTTAGCCGAAAATATAGCTACATATTTTAATGCTTGGAAATATCCTGACCAGTACCAAGCCTGGCAACTGGTTAGTTTCAGTAAGATCAGTTCGTGGTTCCTTCTGGTAATCATTAGCGTCATTATTGTTGCCCAGCTTAAACATGTTAAAGCTCGCCGGAAAACGAAAGATTCATGGTCCAGCTATGATTAAGCTACGACGGGAAACGATAGCTCAATAAGCACGAAGAGACGGAAGTCGGTGAAGTGGCTGCCGTTTTCTCAACTAATTGGCAGAGTTGCGTGGTAAATACGGTGCCAGTAGATGAACTGAAGGGGCGTAGACATGAAAAATACCCATCGAGGGTGTGTCTTCAAACCTTAATGAAGCCATCGCAAGATAGAGGCCAGGGATAAGGTACAAGTGTTCATTGAAAATATAGTTTTAGAGTGGAGTTGTTGGTTGGACACAATTTTTACATCAAAAAATTGGGCAGTCTTTGTAGTATAAGTTTAGGCAGACCTTGATAGATGGGACAGCGGCAGTCCAGGATACGAAAAAAATTCCTAGACTGCCGCTGCTTTATTCAACTACTGTATCCATAAACGGTACTTGCACGGGCTCCTTCCCTCTCGACAGCGAAAAAGCCGAAAGTCGTTCAATTTTTGAAATAGTGACCTTCCTCGAGATCTGAGATCAATGTGGGGTGCACTGGCCGCCAGCCCAAGCGTTCTTGGGTCAGTGCGCTTGACGTCGGGTTGTCAAGCGCCGCGATGGCGCCGAGAAAGCCGAAGTGGGCGTCTGCCTCTTCGCTTGAAATGCTGACCACCGGCAGGCTCAGGTGGCGGCCGATGACGCCGGCGATGTCGCGGAACGTCACACACTCATCGCCGACCCCGTGCAGCCGGGACCCCGCTGGGGCGGCTTCCAGGGCCAGTCGGAACAGGCGGGCCGCATCAAGCCGGTGCACCGCGGGCCAGCGGTTCGATCCGTCGCCGATGTAGGCAGAGACCCCCTTGTCGCGAGCAATGGCGATCAGCCTCGGGACGAAGCCCTTGTCACCCTCCCCATGCACGGACGGCGAGAGACGGACAACCGAAGTCCGCACCCCGCGCTCAGCCAGTGCCATGACCACGCTCTCCGATCCGCCCCGGGGTAACTCGGCGCCGGCCACAGTCTCTTCCGTCCCGAATTGTCCAGGCGGGAGCAACAATGAGAGGATTAAGGTTCCCGAGGTGATTACGAACGGCTTGCCGGAGCCCTCCAGCGCCGCCCCGATCGTCTCGACGGCGAGAAGATCGGCTGTGACCGCGCCTGCGTAGTCCGAGAAGTCGTGCTTGAAAGCGAGATGGATGACGCCGTCCGCTGCGGCGGCCCCGCTGCGAAGGCTGCCCGGGTCGTCGAGTCCGCCGCGATGCACTGCCGCGCCGGCCGCTGTCAATGCTGCGGCAGCCTTGTCCGATCGGGCGAGGCCAACGACCTGATGCCCGGCATTAATGAGTTCACGGACGACGGCGGAACCGATGAAGCCTGTTGCTCCGGTGACAAAAACACGCATAAAGAATTCCCCCTAAAATGAAAGTCAATACTTACATTTGAAATGATAAAGTATAGAGTGCACTCGATAGCAATACCGTTCGAACCCATGCTATAATAAAATTATGGAAAACAAATTTTCGAGCAAACAAGTTGCAGAAGAGACGGGATTAAGCGTCCACACATTGCGATATTATGAGCAAATCGGGTTAATTGACGGTATAGAACGGGACGAAAATGGATATCGTCAGTATTCAGAGTCCGATATTGTATGGTTTCAAGCTTTAAGATATTTTCGAGCGATGGGGATGCCCATTCGGGAGATTCAGCAGTTTATCGCCATGCAAAATCGTGAAGACTCAACAATAACAGCACGACGGCAATTTGTGGAAAGCTATCGCAGAAAAGTTATTGATCAATTAAAAGAACTTGAAAAGACGCTAGAAAAAATCGATCATAAAATCAATTTTTTCAAAAGACTAGAGTCCACACAACTAGAACTGTAAGAGGACAAGAATATAGCCCCTTAGAAAACCGCGCTGGGCGCGGCTTTTTTATTTTATGGGGTCAAGTTCTTGTCCTTTGCTCGGGACAAGAACTTGACCCCATTGCCGAAAATGGACAAGAACTTAGTCCCAATGCCGTAATTACACTACACCATTTAAGACAATTCAGAAGGTAATATTAATCAATATTGGATTATTTATGCAGTTACAGAAGCTCCTGATTTTGCTAATGGATTGTTTTTGACTTCCGCTAATCTAGGGACAACCGTTGGTGCTGCTGTAGGTGGTTTATTTATATCAGGAATGGGTACACAATACGTCGTATTGGTGGGCATCTTGTCATTGATATTGAGTTTGATAACTATCTTACTAAGAAACAACTTGATTACTCCTAAACAACAACTTTCCAGGTAAGATATTTATATATCAAAAAAGGCTGGGTATTTTCGTTACCTGGCCTTTACTTCTTTGCTTTTGTGTGTTCTTCTATCTACTTTCAGTATGGTTTGGACTCTGTAATTTATCAAATTAATCAACAATTACTATTGTTTTGTAGAGTAATCGACGAATTTCGATCATTTAACCATTGAGAGCATCGCGACTCTTTTTTATAATTACATACAGTTGTTGATTAATCATCAACGGTCCTTTTTTGTCGAGGTCAAAGGACAGCATGATAGTATTTTCAAACCAAAAATAAGAAAGGATGATTTTGAAAATGAAAAAAAAATCTATTATCAAGCGTGGCCTTCACTTACTCACAGTGATGGTACTGGGCGTGCTTGTATCCACGACCACCGTTTCATCCGCGACCACCGTTTCTCCCGCAGCAGATAGCCAAGCATGGGACAAGACCTTTCCTCAAAACAACAAGGCGACTGTTGAAAAAGTCTCATACAAGAACAGACTTGGCATTAACATAGTCGCGGATATGTATCTTCCTAAAAACTTTAATAGAGCAAAGAAATCTCCCGCAATCATTGTCGGACCCCCGTTCACTGGCGTGAAGGAACAGACGGCCGGCTTGTATGCCCAGGAGATGGCAGCCCGGGGCTTTGTAACTCTGGCCTTTGACCCCTCCTACACAGGAGAAAGCGGCGGGCAACCGCGAAATATTGCTTCTCCGGACACGTTCGCCGAAGATTTCAGCGCCGCCGTGGACTTTTTGGGCACACGCTCGTTTGTGGACCGTAACGATATTGGCGTCATCGGCGTTTGTGCCAGTGGCGGGTTTGCGGTCAGCGCTGCGCAGATTGACCCTCGGCTGAAGGCCATCGCGACAGTTAGTATGTACGACATGGGCCGCGCCACCCGTGAGGGATTGGGGTTAGCGGTAACACCGAACGATGTAATGACCAAGGAAGAACAGATAAAAGCTCTTGAAGAAGCCGCTGAACAGCGCTGGATCGATTTTGAGAGCGGACAGATAAAATACGGCGGCGGAACTGCAGTGGAACTAAAACCCTCAGCAGAAGCAGCAGTCCGGGAGTTCTCTGAATACTACGGTACGCCAAGGGGATATCACCCCCGCTCATTGCCCTACAGCCTTACCAGCAGAGGGGCGCTCGTGAATTTCTACCCGTTCGAGCATATTGATACGATTTCTCCACGTCCAATTCTGTTCATCGCAGGTGAGAATGCCCACTCCAGATACTACAGCGAAGACGCCTACAAGCTGGCGGGCGAACCGAAGGAACTCTATATTGTTCCAGGCGCAGGGCATGTGGATCTGTACGACAGAATGGAGTACATCCCGTTCAACAAGCTCGAGTCCTTCTTCAAAGCAAATCTGAAGTAAAAATAAGGCTTGTGTTGTAGATCGCAGAGAGCTTTTCGTGCCAAAGGCTCTATGAGTAGAACCGCTGTGTGAATCCCGCTTATCTTGTCGGGATTCACACTTTTTTCTGAATAGAATTCCATACGGCTATGATTAGCCAACATTTTTTATTGTTTTGTTGAATAAACAACATGTTGCGTTCTTTTAACCATTGAAAGCATCTTGGTTCTGTTTATTATTGTAACCATAAGTTAAATCATTTTGCTTCTAACATGCTGACTTAATTAGCAAAGGACCAATAATTTATAGATTGCAGGAGGTTATAAATGATTATTGCTGATGCACGTGCTGTATACAGTCCAGAAGGTCCGTTCAAACTGACTATGATCGAGCGAAGGGATCTTGAGCCGCATGATGTCCTCATTGAGATTAAATACGCTGGTGTTTGCCACTCCGACATTCACACAGCTCGCGGCGATTGGGGGTCGGTAAACTATCCTCTTGTTCCGGGACACGAGATAGCAGGAATTGTCATTCGGGTTGGTTCGGAAGTCACAAAGTTCGCTGTGGGCGACCGGGTAGGGGTAGGTTGTATGGTTGACTCCTGCGGAGAATGTGCTAACTGCCATAAGGGAGAGGAGCAGTACTGCCTCAATGGAATGACGGGCACTTACGCGGCTATCGACAGGTACGGCCAATATACACAAGGCGGTTATTCCACCCACATCGTCGTAACGGAAGACTTCGTGGTCCGAATTCCGGACAGTATTGAGCTTGACGTCGCTGCTCCGCTTTTGTGTGCCGGCATTACAACGTACTCGCCGCTGCGCCATTGGGAAGCTGCGCCTGGCAAAAGAATAGCTGTTGTTGGACTTGGTGGGCTTGGACACATGGCTGTAAAGCTCGCTCATGCTATGGGGGCTGAGGTTACTGTATTATCACAAACTTTGAAGAAGAAAGAAGATGGTTTGCAGCTTGGCGCGGACCATTATTATGCCACGAGCGATCCGGAGACGTTTAAGCAACTGGCTGGTTCGTTTGACCTCATCGTGAATACCGTGAGCGCGAAGATTGATATTAGTGCCTACCTTTCGCTGTTGGCGACGGATGGTACACTGGTCAACGTCGGTGCGCCAGCGGAGCCGTTATCCGTTAACGTATTCTCACTCATCATGGATCGCCGGTCGTTTGCCGGATCTATGATCGGTGGAATTCGTGAAACGCAGGAAATGCTTGACTTCTGCGCTGAACACAGCATTACTCCTGAAATTGAGGTTATTAACGCCAATCAGATCGATGAAGCCTGGGAACGCGTTCTAGCTTCAGATGTCCGGTATCGATTTGTGATCGACATCAGCACGATGGGGAATGCATAACGTGTAATCCTGTCAAAATATTAGGGGGCACGCTTTCACCGGTGTGCCTCTTTCTTGGTGTGAACTCATACGGCTAGAAATCCGCAATCGGAAGATGGTCATAATACTTCTAGGGAGGTAAACATGCGAAAAATCTTAAGCTTACTGTTTTGCCTTTGGATTATATTGGCGTTGGCAGCCTGTAGTGGGGCACGTAATGAGTTGAATTCCGGGTCTGCTCAATCGGATACTCCCCTCTCGAGTGGTGAACCTATAAAAGCAACGGAGCAGCCGTCCGTAATACCAACGGAGCAGCCATCCGCGTCACCTACGGAAAACGCAACGGCTGAAACAAGAGATAACGAGACGAAGGAAAACAGCGTGATTTCCATCAATATTACTGTAGGCAGCAGTACATTTACAGCAACATTAAATGACAACGAAACGGCGAAGGCGCTTGTTGCGCAATTTCCTATGACACTCCAGATGAATGAACATAATGGGCTGGAGAAGTATTATGATCTGTCGGAGGATCTTCCTGCCGCATCAACGGAGCGCCCTGCAACTATTCATGCCGGTGACATAATGGGCTGGTCAGGAAACACTCTGGTGCTTTTCTATGAAACCCACTCCAATTCTAACGGCGGTTATGTACCACTGGGAAGAGTGGACAATCCTTCAAACCTGGCATCTGCTCTTGGTTCAGGCAATGTACAAGTTACATGGTCACTTGCCGAATGAGTTTGTTCTGTTCATCGGGTACCTTTGTGTCGGTTTTTCTGAAAAACACGCTGAACTGTTAGACGAGTAAATCGAGGAGTGATTTCATGAAGAGAAAACAAACATCACGTTTCATTAGTCTGATGCTGGGAATTGTTTTAATTTTCTGTATGGCTGCCACTGCTTTCGCGGCAGACTATAATGATGTAGCAGACAGCGTATGGTATCATACCGCCATAGACTATGTGGACGAAAATAACTTGATGGGCGGTACCGGGGGAGGAAACTTCGAGCCGGAAACACCTATTACCCGCGCAATGCTTGTTACGGTACTGCACCGCATCGAAGGTTCTCCGATAGTAACAGGTAACGGTGGTTTTTCCGATATTCCCGACGGCAGCTACTACACGACAGCCGTAGCTTGGGCTGAAGCAAATCAGATCATTACCGGTCTAAGCGACGGAAGATTTGCACCGTACAGCCTGATTACCCGTGAGCAATTCGCAACGATCTTGTATCGTTACGCCGGGGGGAAGAGCTATGACACCTCCGCTTATGCAACATTAGATGGTTATACCGACGCATCGCAGGTCAGCCCCTATGCGGAAACTGCCATGCACTGGATGGTGGGCACCCAGAACATGCAGGGCAGTGGCGGCAGGCTGTTGCCCATTGGCTCTACCACTCGCGCCCAGGCTGCTGCAATGCTTATGCGCTTTATGGAAAGCATAGCGAAAGGAGAATCTGCAGAACCGACTGTTCCTCCACAACCCACAGAACCTGAACGCCCAGCTCCAACTGTTCCAGCACAACCCGAAAGGGAGGAAATGATTACCATGAATATCAAGGCTGGTAATACTACTTTCACTGCAAAGCTATATGATAATGAAACAACAAGGGCATTGATTGAACAGCTGCCGATGACAGTCAGAATGTCAGAACTGAATGGCCGGGAAAAATACTATGATTTCCCTAATAATCTGCCTGTTGGATCAACAGAAGAGCCGGCAACAATCCATGCAGGCGATATCATGCTATGGTCGTCCAACACCCTGGTACTTTTCTATACAACATTTTCCAATTCATACGGTGGTTACGTTAAGCTCGGATATATAGAGGACATCTCCGGTCTTACATCGGCACTTGGGACCGGGAGCGTTCAGGTCACATTTTCCATTAATGACTAATGCAGCAGCTTACATTTAGGTACACCACACGTTGTATTCATGTGTAATCACCAACGGGGTATTGAAGCATAATTAAAAAGCGTAATTTCTCAATTTAATGCTGAGAAATTACGCTTTTTGTTATTACATATACGCGCCCGATTATTATTAATATTTACCAAGGGATTTGTTTTCCATCTCTAAAGAACTTTCCGGAAGGTCCTTCAGGTCCTATCGTCGCTAACCAAAGGATAGACTCAGCAGCTTGCTTAGGAGTTCTTGGAGCTGATGGTCCACCCATATCTGAGCTTACCCATCCCGGATCAACCGCGTTTATTTTTATATCACCCTTGATTTCTGCAGCTACCAATCGTGTCAATCCATTTAGGGCAAGTTTAGACAACTTATAAGCGCCTACGCCTTGATATGACAATTCGCTCATCGCTCCATATTCTGAGGAAACATTAATAATTCTTCCATATCCTTGTTTTTCCATGAGCGGCATAAAGGAATTCATGACATAGTAAGCGCCGAAGAAATTAGTTGCCATCGTACCCTCAAGAATTGAAGGTTCCAGATTCAATAACTTTTCATTTTTATCCAAATAAACGCCAGCATTATTAATCAATACGTCTAATCTTCCATACCGCTCATTTACTGTAATCGCAGATTGGCGGATGCTTTCTTGATTATCTACATCCATCACCACAACCGAAACGTCCAGATTTGACTCCTTTAGCTTTTGCACTGCTGCATGCCCGGTCTCTGGATCCCGACTTGCCAAAATGACTCTAAAACCATTCAGAGCCAATTGTTTGACCAGCTCATACCCAATTCCTCGATTCCCGCCGGTAACAAGGGCAACTTGTTTATCCTTTGACATTTAAATCCTCCAGTTCTTAATTAACGCTTTATCTAGAAAGTTGTTTTGTAGGAGTATTCCTGTAGTTTCTTAACATAATAAAGGCCAAACCTAATACCAACGATAATAATCCCACTAATACAACGTATTGCGTACCTAATTCTGAAATAAATAATCCACCTACAGCTGTACCAAATGTTGTTCCTAAGTTAACGGAC
This sequence comes from Paenibacillus sophorae, assembly GCF_018966525.1. Taxonomy (NCBI): domain Bacteria; kingdom Bacillati; phylum Bacillota; class Bacilli; order Caryophanales; family Paenibacillaceae; genus Paenibacillus; species Paenibacillus sophorae. Next base: position 3,715,573 of record NZ_CP076607.1, on the reverse strand, counting down.
GATAAAAATAATCCATTAGCGAAATCAGGAGCTTCCGGAGCTGCAGACGTAATCCAATATTGATTAATATTACCTCCTATACCAGCCAATATTCCCCAAACTAAAGTAATGATAGCCATAGGTAAAGTGAATTGTCCGAATAGGAATAATATGATGTAAACGACTCCCAATGCAAAAGGAAAAGATACTACAGTCTTGATGGCATCTTTAGTAAGTAACTTCCCAGCCACAATGTTTCCAATAATATTTGCCCCCCCGAATATGACTAACATTAAACTGATTGTTTGCCCAGAGGCATTCGTAACGGTTTTAAGATACTCAGCAAGAAAACTATACACCCCAAATACTGCTGAATTTAGTAAAATGACAGCAACAATGGAAAGCCAAGCAATTGGTTTTTTTAATACCGATAATTGAGCTCCATAAGAAAGTCTTTCTTTAACAGGCATAGAAGGGAAAAACACTAATGTAGCAATAAATACTATAGCGTTCACTATGGCGAAAAATGACATTGATAATTGAAACGAAACCGTACTAGCAAGAAAACTTGCGATTGGTACACCAAGCACCATACCCGCAGATACTCCAATAAAAACTTTTGAAACAGCTTTTGGAGCTTCTTCCTTGCGAACTGAGTTAGCAGCCATTGTAAATGCCGCTGAAAAATAGATGGGATGAAAAATGGCTGGAATCACACGCGCAACTATTGCAATGGCAAAGTTAGATGTAAATATAGAGCCAATATTACCCAGAACAAAAATACCAAGTACAAGTAACATTGCCTTCTTACGATTCATTCCCGAAAATAATAACGGCATCGTTGGACCAGTAATTGAAACGGTAAGTGCGAAGAGACTCACCAGCCACCCGGCCTTAGATATACTGATATGAAAGTGATCAGCAATGTAGGGTAATATCCCTATAACCCCCATTTCAGTATTTATGATACCGAAAGCTCCTATGGTCAATATAAATATAAGTAAATTATTTCGTTTAGACAAATAAGCCACTCCTATCTTCAATTATTTATTAACACTTGAATTTAGTATTGAAAATTACATAAATTGAGCAGGGAATATCCTGAAACTGTCAATTAATAAATAATTGCCCCTCAACAAGCTACGGGGCAATTATTCATTAGGAGATTTTATAGAAGTCGACCATTAGACAACCTGTTTTGTTGGACGAATTATAATTTCGCTTACCGCAACAGTTTCAGGTGTGCTAATCGCATAAGCTACTGCATCTGCGATATCGCTTGATTTCAAAGAAAGACCTTCTGCACCCTTACTCATAAGATCCTTTACCCATTCTCGATTTTCAGGATCATTAATTGTTGTATAAAGTTCAGTACTTACCGCACCTGGTGAAATTATAGTTGAACGAATATTACTTTCTCTTTCTTCCTGGCGTAATCCCTCCATAATTGCTCTAACTGCAAACTTAGTCCCACAGTATACAGCAGACCCTGGATAAACAACATGTCCAGCTACGGAATCAGTTGAAATAATATGACCGGACTGTTGTTTCTTCATAATAGGTAATACAGCAGCAATTCCATTTAGCACACCCATAATGTTAATATCTAACATTTGACGCCATTCATCATAGCGAGTTTCTGAAAGTGGAGCAGTTGGCATGACTCCAGCGTTATTGTAGAGTACATCTACACGTCCATATTTTTCAATTGCCAAATCTACAACTGCTTGAACTTCCTCTTTATTCGATACGTCGGCAACCGCGTATGAGATTTCAGTGTTGGGTAATGATTCAACAAGAGCTTTTAGACGATCTTCACGACGAGCCGCAATGACTAATTTTGCTCCTTCTAGTGCAAGTTTCTTGGTAGTAGCTTCACCAATCCCACTTGACGCACCCATAATAACAACAACTTTATCTTGAATATTTGACATGCTAAACAACAACCTTTCTTTTTTTGTTTTGAAAACATTTCCTTGTATAATGCCCAACATTGACTTCACTTATAAAAAATCAATATTGATTGATTAATCGACATCTGTTAATAATTATAAAAAAAAACAGGATGCCTTCAATGGTTAAATGAACGCATTTTGTTGTTTATTCAACAAAAGAATAATAAATAACGATTATCTTTCAGCAACTGAAATGGAATTAATACCTTATCCACCTCGTGTAAAGGGCAGAAAAGGTGGGGGATTTGTTATAGGAGATTGTATAGGGTAAGAAAATCCTTGAGGGGCAACCGATGAACTAAAAATATGAGGTTCGGCTCACAGCCGAAGAGCTGGAGTGGGTCGAGCGACAGGATGAACCCTGTATCCCATACCCCCCCTGAACCGCCGGATCGGCTCCATTGATGAATTGCAGGGTGGGGTGTAGGGTTATTTCTAAATTGAGTTACTTGATTTATACTAATCTTTCTAATAACTCTCCAACTTTTTCTGCCATATCACGAGGCGGATAAGGCATTCCATTCTTTAACCACCATTCGACTACCCCTACATATGCATTTGCAACAAATTCAACAACTACATCTTCACTTTGACCAACATTTTTTCCTTGTGTTGTGTCCACATCTTTCCTGAATTCTTCGATATTAAACTTAAGGAAGCGGTTGCGAAAATACGGAGCTCCTTCACTCGCTAACATGGTCGAAAAGAATAAAAAATTATTCTCAAAGTACTCCATACAGTGTACAGTCGATTCTAAAAAATCCATTTCAGCTGCCGACTCGCAAAAATTACTCATATTGTATATATGTTCTTCCATGATCTTATCTAACAGGTCAAATTTATCTAGGTAATGAAGATAAATGGTTCCTCGGTTTACATTTGCCCTGTCGGAAATATCTTGAATGGTAATGGTATCAAAACTTTTTTCAGTCATCAGTTCAATAAGAGCTTTCTTAATGGCTTCTTGGCTTTTGGCTACTCTTCGATCAACTTTCATTATTGGGTCACCAGACTTTCTATAGATAATCAACACTTTTTTATCGATCTGTTGAGTAATCAACAAATCATGTTCTTTAAACAATTGAAAGTAACATGTTAGAATTTTATTATTATAAACGAATGTTGTTTAATCAATCAATGATGTTTTTTGTAGAGTAATAAGGGACATTCATAAAATTGGAACCTGCCGCAGAAAAAGGCAGGTTCTGTTTTTTTTCAGACAAGTCATCCGCTGTTGGAGTTTTGCTAAAAATTGAAAATAAACAATTTTATATAAAATGTTGAATAAACAACGAATCACATTGTTTTAACCATTGTATACATCTTGCTTGTAATTATAAACTTATGTTGATTAACGAATAAATGATGGTTTTCTTTGATGAGAGAAGACAATGTTCATCATTCAGTAAGAAAGGGGGATTATTGTTCCATATATTTAAGAAGCCAGTAGAGACAATAATACCAATTCGGAGGAATTTTATATGCTTAAAAAGCAATTGGCACTTGCTGCTTTACTTGCTCTCACCCTCACTGCTTGCAGCAATAATAATAATAATATGAGTATGAATAATATGTCTCAGCAAGGGGGGCAGCCCTCGGAGACAGGGTCTAATAATATGTCTCAGCAAGAGGAGCAGCCCATGGAGACAGGGTCTAATAATATGTCTCAGCAAGAGGAGAGTACCCCGGGTGCTGAGTCTGGAGAATATGCTGAAATTGGATCTGGGGCCAACCTTGTTAATTTCCCTGATCTTGAAGATGCGATCGTGTTTACGACCTATGATCGAGGAGATATTCATGAAAACATCTATATAAATAGTAGAGAAGCGATTGAAGCCGTGCAGAATGGAGAGGAGCTTCCGAGCGGGACGGTTATCACTCTCGAAGGCTATAAAGATGGAGAGCTTGAACATTATTTAGTGATGGAAAAACGCACGGGCTGGGGTTCCCAGTATTCGCCTGAAGAACGTAATGGGGAATGGGAATTCCAGCATTTTACTCCTGCCAGAGAAGTGGCTGATGATGATATAGGCCGTTGCTTTTCCTGCCACGCAAATCAGGAAAGGGACCAATATTCGTTTTCATTAGATGACATGAAAGAGTTTGATTTAGGAACGGTTCCACAATCAAACAGCAGCAGTACAGAAACCCCAATTGCAGCTATCCCTACAGAGGACTGGGAGGTAACTGAAATACCTGCTCATGCGAATCTATCTAAGGTTGTAGCCAATGAAGAAAGCAGGTCAATAGGGGAAGAGGAAAAAGCAGGATTACTTCAAGATGTTCTTTTAACCATGTATTTAAATCAATATGAAAATTAATTGATTCTCTAAGTAGAAAGAGGAGAATGGTTTGAGTCGAATAGTGTTAATCAAGCTAATCATTGACCTGGTCATGACAATTCTCATGTTTGTAGAAATGGCTTACTATATTACCGGAAATAGAGTCCATGAAAATGTTGGTGTTACGTTATTTGGTTTATTTATCGCCCATATTATTTTAAATCGTCGGTGGTTTAGTTCCCTGCTTCGGAGAAAGCATAACTTTCGGCGGATTCTACAAATTGGACTTAATTTTCTTTTTCTTGCAGCAATGGCTGTAATGATGGTATCCGGAATACTAATTTCCAGGGATCTATTTCCTTTAATTCCGGTAAAGAATGATATGATCTTCCGGCAAATGCATGTTCAGATAGCCTATTGGGGATTTATCATCATGGCGGTTCACATAGGATTTTCTTGGGGAATGATTCTCAATTCAGTACGGAGAATGACGGGAATCACCGGAACGAGTCGTATTCGCACTATGGGATTACGTATTCTTGCGGTATTGATTGTATTTTACGGGGTGTATGCTTCCTTTGAAAGAGAAATAGGTTCTAAACTAACCATTTATAATCCATTTGGCAGCTTGTCGAATGATGATACTTCCATAAAATTTGTAATCGACTATCTAACCATCATGGGAATCTATATCTCCGGGACGCATTATGCTATAAAATTTATTCAAAAACAGGGACAAAGACAAAGAGGGACGCCAAAATACTGAACTTTTTAGGAGGAATATCATTATCATGAAACGTCGGGTTGTGTTATTAACAGGAAGCGCCGTTCTGGCATTTGGACTAATTCTTGCAGGATGCGGGAGCAATACAAATAATGCTTCAAACGTCTCGAACTCTTCCGGCAGTTCAACAAGCGACAGCTCTTCTTCCGGTTCCTCATCAACTTCTCCAACTCCCGCTTCAAGTTCCATGTCAAATGGAGACGAACAAATGATTATGGTGACCGCATCCGATTTTCAATGGACGCTTGATAAAACCGAGGTTAAAGCGGGACAACCGGTTCATTTTATGATCACCAGCACAGAGGGTACGCATGGATTCGAAATTGAAGGTACGGACATTAACACAACGGTTTCCCCCGGTTCTGACCAGACGGTAACATGGAACCCTGATCAACCGGGAACCTATACCATTGTTTGTTCCGTAATGTGCGGAACTGGCCATGAAAACATGAAAACGACGATTACTGTTAAATAACAGAGCTGTCCAACAACAGGGACAAAGACGAATATAGGGAGTTTTTAGTATTGGAACGTGTAAATTGCGAATGCGGTCATGTTAATCCATACGGAACCATTCTTTGTGAGTCTTGCGGGAAACAAGTTGGTAAAGAACTATCGGAAAAGTCGGTTGATCTGCGTTATGAAGGAAGTGCAAGACGTTCACAAACCTATAAAAAAACACCACTTGATCGAATTTGGAACTTTTTCTCATCCGTTAAAGTAGGAGTGGGCATTATTGCTCTTATTTTAATCGCTTCTATGATTGGAACCATTTTTCCTCAGCAAATGTATATCCCGCAAAATGTTGTACCGGAAGATTTCTACCGGGATCGATACGGCCTGTTAGGCCAAATCTACGTTCAGTTGGGCTTTAACAGGCTGTATGAATCCTGGTGGTATTTTCTGCTGCTGGCGGCTTTGGGAATATCGCTTGTGATTGCGAGTTTGGACCGGGTTGTTCCTTTATATTTTGCTTTGAAAAATCAAGGAGTTACGCGGCACGAAAGCTTTATGCGCAGACAACGTCTTTTCAGTGAAACCCAAATGACTGAGAAATCAAATAAACAATTAGATACTGTTATATCCAAACTAAGGAATAAACGGTACGGTATTCGGGATGAGAACGGGAATTTTCTGGCCGAGAAAAACCGATTTTCCAGATGGGGACCGTATGTTAATCATGCTGGCCTTGTCATCTTCCTGATTGGAGGAATGCTTCGATTTATACCGGGAATGTATGTGGACGAAACGCTTTGGATTCGTGACGGTGAAACCCGTGTTATTCCGGGAACCAATGGAAAGTATTATTTAGGGAGTGACAAGTTTATTCTGGAAACCTATCCCAAAGATCAAGGGAATGCCGTTAAAAATTATCAAACGAATGTGACATTGTATGAACGTAAAGGTGAGATCCTTTATGGAGACACACCAAGGCTCGCTAAGGTGAAAGATGAGCAAATCAAAGTGAACCATCCTTTAAGACATGATTCCTTTGCTCTTTACCAGGTTTCCTACCAATTAAATGAACTTAATAAGATGACCTTTAGTTTAGTTGATAAGAAGAGTGAAAAGAGCTTCGGCCGGATTACGATCGATTTGTTAAATCCAGAAAAAAGCTATGATCTGGGCAATGAGTATAAGGTTGAGATTTTGGAATATTTTCCGGATTTCTATCTCGATGGGCAAGGCCGTCCGTCAACAAGATCACAAGTTCCTGACAATCCAGCTTTTGTGTTTAACATGATATCTCCCGAAAACCCGGATGGTGAGAAAAGCTTTGTTGCTATTCGAAACAACCTTGAACCCAGCGGAGATAATCAATTACAAATGAAATTTGAAAACGTTGAAATGAAAAATGTATCCGCCCTTACCGTTCGTAAAGACAATACGTTATGGATTCTTGGGGTGGGAGGTGCCATTTTCATGATTGGGGTTATCCAAGGGATGTACTGGAACCATCGGAGAATATGGATCAAGAGAAGTGGTGATGCCATATTCATTGCGGGCTATACCAATAAAAATGGGTATGGTCTCCAAAATGAAATCAACCCTATTTTAAAAGAAACTGGCCTTCAGGAATTAACGGATCAAACAAACAGAAAAAGCGAAAACAGACAGAAGGAGGAGAATAATGATCGCTTTTAGCAGTAACCTGCTCTATGCAGCATTCTTTCTATATTTAATTTCAACCTTTCTGTTTGGTGGAGCGATTCGTGATCGAAGAAAACAGTACGAAAAACCAAGTAAATGGGCTGCAGCTGCAATAAGCGTGACCATTCTGGGCTTTGTTACACATCTGGGCTATTTTATCACTAGATGGATGGCTTCCGGACACGCGCCAGTTAGCAATATGTTCGAGTTCGTAACAGCTTTTTCCATGATGTTTGTGCTGGGATTTATCATTCTTTATTTTTTATACAAAGTGTCAATCCTGGGGCTATTCACTTTACCGATTACATTATTAATGATTTCTTATGGGAGTCTGTTCCCTACAAATGTTTCTCCATTAATCCCGGCATTACAATCGGATTGGCTTGCTATTCATGTAACCACAACGGCACTAGGTTCCGCTGTTCTAGCCAGCAGCTTTATTGCGGGTATCATTTATTTACTTCGTTCCGTTGACCAGACGAAACCATCCATGAAAACCCTCTGGCTTGAGGTGATCATGTACTTTTTAGCAGCAACACTTGCTTTTATTGTTATTACTTTGGTTTTTAGAGGATTACAATATGAAGCAGTTTATAGGTGGGTTGATCATAATGGCCAAGAGGCGGAAACCACTTACAATCTTCCTTCACTTATAGGACCTCATCAAGGCGAGCTGCTTACTGAAGGCAGGATGGAGGCTTTAGCCTATGTGCCAGCTGTTATTGACGCGGTAAAACTAAATACGGTCATTTGGTCTGCTGTCACGGGTCTCCTGTTGTACTTCATCCTAAGACTGATGTTCAGGAAAAGAATTTCTGCAGCTCTTCAGCCGTTAACGAAGAATATTAAGCTTGATTTGGTTGATGAAATAGGATACAGGTCGGTAGCCATTGGATTTCCGATATTTACTTTGGGCGCGCTCATTTTTGCGATGATTTGGGCTCAAATCGCCTGGACGCGTTTTTGGGGATGGGATCCTAAGGAAGTGTGGGCTCTGATTACATGGTTATTTTATGCCGGATATTTGCATTTGCGGCTCTCCAGGGGGTGGCAGGGTGAAAGATCAGCATGGCTCGGAGTTATCGGTTTTGGAATCATTATTTTCAACCTGGTTTTTGTGAATCTGATTATCGCCGGACTGCATTCTTACGCCTAATAAGTAAAGGAGGTTCTGATGAGGAACAGAAAGACCCGATTTATCCTTCGCTTGAGCCTGCTTCTTATTATGATTTCAGCCATAGTTTACACGCTTTATCAGCATTTCTTCACTGAAACCATTCGGGTTCAGGCAGGAGATCAAGCACCTAATTTTGTCCTTGAAGATATGGAAGGAAATAAAGTTCAGCTATCAGACTTCAAGGGAAGAGGTGTTTTTTTGAATTTCTGGGGGACATGGTGCGAACCGTGCGAACAGGAAATGCCTTATATGGAGAGCCAGTATAAGCAATATAAAGACCTTGGTGTAGAAATATTGGCTGTTAATATTGCGGAAAGCGACATTGCCATTGAATCTTTCGTGGAAAGACATGGACTTACATTCCCGGTTCTGAAAGATAAGGATCGAGCCGTTACTGAAGCTTATGATATTATCCCCATTCCGACCTCATTCTTGATTGATAAGAACGGAACGATTCAAAAGGTTATAACCGGCACTATGACTGAAAAAGATATAGCAAATTACATGGAATTAATAAAACCGTGATATTTTAAATTTGGTGGCATTTTGGATATGAGAAAAAGCAGAAAGAGGGGTTGAGGTGACCATGCTGAAAAAAGCTCTGAGCATAATGATGATCTTTCTTTTGCTGGTTGGATGTTCTATTAATGAACAACAAAATACAATAGGTAACACTCAAGCCACTGAAAATACCCAAAATACTCAAAATACCCAAACTACAGAAAGTGATTTAAATGTAGAGGTAATTGCGGAAAATCTGGAGATTCCTTGGTCGATAGAAAAAGAAGGGGATACTTTTTATTTGTCAGAAAGACCAGGAGCCATCGTTAGAGTCGAAAATGGAAAAGTGGACAGGCAGAAGGTAGAACTTAAGAACCAGCTATCCACTGCTTCGGAGGCAGGATTGCTAGGATTTGTACTCGCTCCTGATTTTCAGGAATCGAATCTGGCTTATGCATATTATACGTATGAAGATAACTCCGAACGATTTAACCGTATTGTAACACTCGGTTTGGATGATGGCGTTTGGAGTGAAAACAGTGTGCTTCTCGACCGTATTCCAAGCGGTCCTGCGCATCATGGGGGAAGACTTAAAATTGGACCTGACGGAAAACTCTATGCAACAGCCGGGGATGCTTACGAATCTGAGATAGCACAAGATCTCGATTCATTGGGAGGAAAAATTTTAAGAATCAATCTGGATGGATCGGTTCCGAGTGACAATCCCTATCCCAATTCCTATGTCTATAGTTATGGACACCGAAATCCTCAAGGATTAGCCTGGTCGCCTGATGGAAAGCTGTATGCCAGTGAGCACGGGAACAGTCAGAATGATGAGATAAATCATATAGAACCCGGTCAGAATTATGGCTGGCCGATCATTGAAGGAAACGAAGAAAAGAGCAGGGTGATCTCTCCGCTATACACTTCTGGAGACGCGACCACTTGGGCGCCATCTGGCATGGACTATTTTAATAACAAATTGTATGTAGCTGCCTTGAGAGGGGCTGCCGTTTTAGAATTTGATCTTATCACAGGTCAATCCCGCAGTGTGATTACCGGGCTAGGAAGAATTCGAGATGTAAGAATTGAAGATAACTATCTTTACTTCATCAGTAATAATAGGGACGGCCGTGGAGACCCACAGGAGAATGATGACAAGCTGTACAGAGTTTCTCTTGCGGCACCAGCTTTCAGACCCTAGCCAAACTTTTTCTGATAAGACAAAAAACGCTTCGAATCCAATGGTTCGATGCGTTTTTTTATAGTGTGCGCCCGGCATGGGCGATAACTCGGCGGTGAAAGTCCGCTACAGGCTTGGCAGTAGGAACTGTTAGCCAAAGGCAAGGGTGTCCGCCGCGAGGCGGAATCTGAAGGAAGCCGGAGGCAAACCCTCGGTCTGACGAACAGAAATCACATAGAAGGCATCATGGGACGGACGAGCTTGCACTACAAAGCAAAGTCCAATACTGCCCGAATCCCAGGGTGTAAATGTGGCAGATGGATGAGGGGAAGGTTATCGCTCTTACCCGGGGAGATCTCACAGACGCCCGGTAGGAAAAAAAAAAAAAATCCGAAAGACGGAGTAAAGCTTGCTGTGAGAAGTCAGCAGAGGCCATAGTACCGGGAAGTTTTTTTTTCTCGGGAAGGGCCGAACAATCGTAAGTCTCGAGTACATACAGGAAGGAGAGTCGGCGCGATGAAAGCAGAATACCGAAAGGGCTGCCCGCAAAGGGAACGTGTGGAACATGAAGAGTATGCGGGAGCGCGGAGTGCCGGCATTCGGGAAAGTAGAGAAAGAGACGGTGCAACAGACTTGCTGGAACAGATTCTGGACAGAGACAATCTGAACAGAGCCTACAAGCAGGTCAAACGCAACCATGGAGCGCCTGGAATCGACGGAATGACCGTAGAAGATGCGCTGCCATGGCTGCAGGAACATAGAGACGAGCTGTTGCAAAATATCCGGGAAGGCCGATACAAGCCAAGCCCGGTACGGCGCAAGGAAATTCCCAAACCCGATGGAAGTGGAGTACGGAAGCTTGGCATACCCACAGTCGTGGACCGAGTGATCCAGCAGGCGATCGCCCAGCAGTTGCAGCCGCTGTTTGAGCCGCTCTTCTCAGACGGAAGTTACGGCTACCGCCCTGGGCGGAGCGCGCAGCAGGCCATCCGTAAGGTGAAAGATTACGCGCAGCAAGGCTATGGTCACGCGGTAGAAATCGACCTTTCGAAATACTTCGACACACTGAACCATGAACTGCTGATGAATCTTTTGCGCAAACAAATTCAGAACAAGCGTGTAACCGAACTGATTAAGAAATATTTGAAAAGTGGGGTTATGGAGAATGGGGTGCACTGCAAAACGGAGGAAGGCTCTCCGCAGGGAGGCCCTTTATCTCCGCTGCTCGCGAACATCTATCTGAACGAATTCGACCAGGAGATGAACAGACGGGGAGTGAACGTTATCCGGTATGCGGATGACATCGTGGTGCTAGCCAAAAGCAAACGGGCAGCGACGCGGCTTCTGGAGTCTTGCCGGAAGTACCTGGAGAACAAATTGAGACTCCAGATGAATATGCGGAAAAGCAAGGTAGTCAGCGTAGTGGCCCGGAAGTATTTCAAATTCCTTGGTTTTGCCCTGGGAAAGAACAGAAATGGGGTGTATATTCGCGCCCATGGGCAATCCCTCGCAAAAGCAAAGAAGAAGCTGAAAGAACTAACGAGCCGCAGTCAGGGCAGGAATGTTCGCCAAGTCATGGAGAAAGTGAAAGTCTACATTCGCGGATGGATCGGCTACTACTATGTAGCCGACATGAAACGGATATTGAAAAGCTGGAGCGAATGGCTGCGAAGACGCCTGCGGATGTACATCTGGAAACAGTGGAAGAAGCCGAGAACCAAGGTACAGAACCTGCGCAAGCTGGGGATACCGGAATGGCAGGCTTACCAGTGGGGGAACTCCCGTCTGGGGTACTGGCGCATCGCCGGAAGCCCGGTGCTGTCTCGTTCCATAACAAACGAAAAGCTCGCACAGGCAGGATATTATGACTTTCCTGCGCAGTACGAGCGTTTACGTCAATTGCACTTAAACGGTTGAACCGCCGTATACCGAACGGTACGTACGGTGGTGTGAGAGGTCGGCTACTCAGTTAATGGGTAGCCTCCTACTCGATTCATTTCCCCATTCAATCATGGCCAAGTCGAGCGAAGATTGTTCGGATGCTGCCCGGGTTTCTGCAGGGATATTAACGGCTTCTTATCGAATGGAATCTATGAGCTCGTGGTCATCCCGCCATCAACATGAAGCACTTGCCCTGTAACATATCGGGAATCATCTGAAGCCAGGTAGACATATGTAGCTGCAAGCTCAAACGGTTGCGCGGCTCGGCCCATAGGCGAGTCAGCGCCAAGGGTCGCGGTGACATCGGCCGACATGCTGGCCGGAACAAGCGGTGTCCATACTGGGCCGGGGGCTACTGCGTTTACGCGAATCCCTTTCTTTACCAGGCTATTGGCTAGAGCGCGGGTGAAGCCAACTATAGCCCCTTTGGTGGCGGTGTAATCGATTAGCAACGCATACCCCGCATAGGTAACTATTGAGGTCGTTCCAATTATTGAGCATCCAGCCTTCAAATGGGGTAAAGCGGCGCGAGTAATGTAAAAGTGAGAGTAGATATTCACTTTAAATGTATCGGCAAACTGCTCGTCGGTAATGTCTGTGAGTTTGTTCTGCTGAAACTGGACGCCGACGTTGTTTACAAGGATATCTAGATGTCCAAAAGTGGTATCCGCGTAAGATTCGGCATCTGAATCTCTTTGGCAAAAAGGCAAAAAGAGATATTTGTATGTTCCATCTCCACGGTACAGCGGATGCATCAAGAAGCAATCCCAACAGAGAACGAACGCCTCACGAAACAAGCCTGGAACGAAGCTAAAGACACCACAGGTTTGGAACTGGATATCGACGACTTTGCCATTAAAAAACACACCCTTACAATACGGGCATTCACAATCTTCGGAGAGAAACCATTAGAGGATCAGATCTGTCTCTACTCCCGGCAAGATGGAAGTGTCCCAGGCGGATGCGGGCAATCGTGTACCCTCGGTGAACCGGATCGCAGCAATGCCGTTTAAACCGCTCATAGAGGTTGTAGGCTATGAGCTTAATCAGCAGATCGATTTCGTTGGATTCAAAAGAACCGGTCGCAATCCGATCGATGGAAAACCCGCGTTTGGCTTCCTTGATGTAATTTTCCATGCAGCAGTGCTGGTTGTAGAAGCGCCATTCGTCAATCGCTTCCCAGTACAGGTTGGTTACAATCGCTTCGTATTTCCAATCGGTATCCAGAAACAGGCAAGGCTGGTCCTCTTGGATGACTTGGGCTTTACGGGTCACCGTCACGCGCCGGGGATGGTCCCAAGAAGTAGCTTGGTACTAGAGGGCAATGCCCTCAATGACGGATTCGTACCTTTGGCGGCCTGGTCTTGGTTCCCGTACACGGTATCCACCGTGGAGTCCAAATCGAGAATGAGCTTGGAGGGAAGGTAGGGCCGAATGAGGGCGTGATTGAAAAATTTACAATCGATTCGCTTTCCTGATTTTTCATAACAGGCACGATCGCTTTGAGCCCCAACGCAGTTCCTGTAAGATTGATATTAATTGCGTGATTCCGGCTTATAATAAATGCACCAAATAATCAACATTTTTCCTTATTTTGTTGATAAAACAACGAATTTCGTCTATTTAACCATTGAAGCTAGGCTGGTTCTATTTATAATAATAGACATACGTTGATTAATGTATTAATTGCGAATTTTTGATTCGTCCAACGAAACGGCCGCTTTAATATTCGTGTATATTAACCAAACTGTACACAAGTATTTTGTCATTTAAGGGGGAATACCATTGGAAAGACCGTATATTATCTGCCACATGCTGACTTCATTGGATGGAAAAATTATTGGCGATTATTTGAAAACGGAACGAGTAACCTACTTTACAGATGAATACGAAGAAATTCATGAACGTTACGGATCTAAAGCATGGATTTGCGGCAGAATTACCATGGAGGAACACTTTACTTTTGGGCATCAGGTAGATTTGAAAAAAGAAGACAACATTCCGGCGATTCCAAGGACGGATTATGTTGCTAATAACGATGCCGAAAGTTATGCCGTAGCAGTGGACCCCTTGGGAAAATTGGGGTGGACCGAAAATTCAATTAAACCATGGAATGAGAACAGGTCGGAAGATCATATAATAGAAGTCCTTACAGAGCAAGTTTCAGATGCTTACCTGGCTCATTTGAAAAAGACTGGCATTTCCTACATTTTCGGCGGGAAAGAGCGCATTAATTTTACTACAGTCGTACAAAAGTTGAAAAAACTGTTTTCCATCGATAATTTAATGCTGGAAGGCGGGGGCGGTTTAAATGGTTCCTTTTTAAATGAGAGACTGATTGATGAATTGAGCCTGATTTTGGTTCCAATTGCCGATGGCGCCTCTAACTCTGTGACACTATTTGAAAGCAGCTCTTCTCTGAACAAACAGCATCCAGAAAATTTCTATCTGAAAGAAGTCGAAAAACTGGATGACGGCGGGTTATGGATCAAGTACTTGACAAAACCTTGAATATGGCTGACGGCACAAAAAAATGAGTTGCTGAGATCACGCGATCAGAGTTCCTGAGCTCATGGATATAACATAAATATAAGCAGCACTTTTTGGGCTGATTGCACGGAATCCCATGTCTTCTAGAGGACCTGGAATTCTATTTTGCATAGAAAATGGGGCTCGTGATGAGACCTATCCGTTGCCTCACAGTTTAGGATTACCGATGCAGTTTACGATACTGAGAAGGAGTAGTTCCGTAATAATCGGAGAACTGCCTTGTGAAATAATCAAGGGAATAAAACTTTACTCCGAGTAAGATTACAGTAATAGGTCTGGGCGTAAATAGAAGAAGCAAGATCTGCGTACTAATTGAGCCGGTAAGGATAAGGCGCGGAAAAATGCAGGATCAATAGACCTACGGTCAAACAAGTTACCAATTTGCAAGGCTATGGGAGAATTATAAATGTTTCTTCTGAATATGGGGCGACGAGCGAAATGTCATATAAAGGAGTAGGTGCTTATAAGTTGTCTAAACTTGCCCTAAACGGATTGACACGATTGGTAGCTGGAGAAATAAAAGGTGATATCAAAATAAATGCGGTCGATCCGGGATGGGTAAGCTCAGATATGGGTAGGCCATCTGCCCCAAGAACTCCAAAGCAAACCGCTGAGTCTATCCCTTTGGTGAGCGACTATTGGACCGGAAGGACCTAATGGAGGGGGGAGAGTTGGAAAACGAATCGATTGGTGACATTGCAGATGAACAAATGATTTGTTGTTTAAATGAGGTTCGATGACGATCGATGAAACTATCTTTTGCAATTGTTATTGTTTAAAATTATGTTAGTCAGTATATGTCAAAATTGAGTTTTTAATTTAATGCGTTGTCGCAATGGCAGCGTTTTTTATTTTATAAATTGTAAGTGGACAAGAACAATATACCTCATGGAATAAGCGCTCGGAGCGGCTTTTATTTTATCGGTACAAGTTCTTGTCCTTTGCTCGGGACGAGAACTTGTACCGATTACCGAAAATGGACAAGAACATGTAGCATAAAGAAGTTTGCCTAAAAAAGCAGCTTCTTGATTTATTTATACCACCCTCTCAAGCAACATCCCTACTTGATTTGCCATGACATGAGGTGGATAAGGCATTCCTTTCCTGATCCACCATTCCACTATCCCTACGAAAGCTGTTCCCATAAAGCAACCCATAACCTCTTCATCCAATCCGTGATTTCTTTCTTCGTTTATATTCACTTCAGCCTTGTACTCTTCGATAAGAAATTCTAAGAACCGGGTACGAAAAGAAGGAGCTCCTTTACTCGCTAGCATTGTCGAAAAGAAGAGATAATTACGCTCAAAGTATTCGAAGTAGACCAGATTAGCATCTCTCCAGTCCATTTCACATGCATATTCGTTGATTTCCCGCATTTCGTTAATATGTTCTTCAATGAGCTTATCCAGTAGATCAAATTTATCCGCGTAATGAAGATATATGGTTGCTCGGTGAACATTTGCCCTATCGGAAATATCCTGGATGGTAATGCCATCAAAATTTTTTTCGGACATCAGTTCAATAACGGCTTTTTTTATCGCTTCCTGCGATTTGAGTATTCTTCTATCTACTTTAGGCATGGTTAGGCTCACCAACTTTCTTAAATAATCATCATTTCATGTGAATTTGTAAAATAATCGACAAATACGGTTGGTTTAACGATTGCAAGCAGCTTGATTCTATATAATATTATACATATGTCGTCTAATGGATCAATATCGATTAATAACAGGGGAGATTGAGAATTAGCAAAATCAATGCGATGTTGGAGAGGGATGTATCCGAATAAACATTGCATGTCCTAGAGCGTTATTGAAAGAGGGATTAGAAAGACTGTTGAAAGTCATGAAATTAATCAATTAATAAACTCCTGATAAGAAAAGGAGAATAAAAAATGTCAAACCCTAAAATGCCTTCTTGTGCACAGAAAGCAATTGACGATTTTTCGCCAAAACTTGTTGGACTAACCGATAATGTTTTATTTGGAGATATTTTGGAGCGTAGAGCACTTTCTCCTCGGGACCGCAGTTTAATTGCTGTAGTAGCTAGTTTAGTTACGGGTGGAGATACGGAGAAACTAAGTTTTCATATAAACTATGCCAAACAAAATGGTCTTACGGAAGAAGAGATCATTGAAACGATTACCCATCTTGCTTTTTATGCCGGTTGGCCGAAAGCAACGTCTGCCTATACAGTTACAAAGAAAGTTTTTGCGAAGGAACGTAAGTGAAGAATGGGACGCAGAGCGAACGCTCTGGAGTCGTGTATTACCAGTAACCGGTATTAAATAGAGTTTATACTAAATTATTGAAACTTTAATATCCATTCAGGAAAATATAATATCTAACAAAAAAGTTTGGTTTATTACGGGTTACTTTGAGGAACTCGCCCAAGAGCAGATCGAGAGGCAATTGGGAATGGCACTCATAGGCCCGATGAACATCACACGTGCGGTCCTGCCTGTGAAGCGCAAGCAGCGTTCGGGCCACGTCATCTCGATCTCTTCGGGCGCGGGCCTGCTCGGGTTCGAATTCTGCTCCGCTTACGCAGCGTCGAAGTTTGGCCTTGAAGGCTGGATGGAGTCGCTGCATTCAGAAGTTGCACCATTTGGTATTAATACAATCATTGTTAACGCGGGATTATTCCGCTTGCAACAGATGGTCCTTATTTCGTCCTTTTCTTTGATGATGAGGAGAACTCAGAACAATACGGAAATCAATTGGAACGAAGTTCTATTGATGTCTTAATTGAAGCGCGGAGTAAGCATGAATTAGGAGCCATACCTGCAATTTATAGTGGGAGGAATTATACATGAAAAAAGCGATTTTATTATTCCTTGTATCTCTGTTAGTTCTTTCCTTGGCAGCTTGCGGAAATAACTCTTCAGATGATAGTAATACGGTAATCAACATGCCGGGCAATGCTTCTGCTATTCCTATTGAAAATAACATGCCGGTGAATGCTTCTGCTAATCCTGCTGAAAATAACAATGCAACTCAGCCGGTACCCAGTGATCAAAAAATCCTCATAGCGTACTTTTCCCGCGTCGGAAATACGGATTTTGATGCAAATGTGGACGCCATTACCAGCGCAAGTCTAAATCTCCAAGACGGTGTGCTTGCAGGCAATACGGAAATTATTGCAGATATGATTCAGGATACTGTTGGCGGCGATCTGTTTCTCATTGAAACCGCAAATAAATTTCCTGCCGATTACGATACGGTTTTAGATTTGGGACAGCAGCAGCAGCAGGAAAATGCACGTCTAGAACTGAGCGCTCATGTGGAAAACATGGAAGATTACGATACAGTCTTTATTGGTTTCCCGAACTGGTGGAGCGACCTGCCTATGGCAGTTTATACCTTTCTGGAGGAATACGACTTTTCGGGTAAAACCGTGATCCCGTTTAGCACCCATGGAGGCAGCGGATTTTCAAGAAATGAGCAAACGTTAAAAAGGATGTTGACCGGTGCAACCGTGTTGGATGGTCTTGCCGTTAGAGGCGGAGATGCCATCGATGCGCAGCGTGATGTGGAAGAATGGCTGGGTCAGCTTGGAATGTCTAACTGATACGAATAAGGTGAAACGATGAAACCCCAAGCAATCATTAAAATAGCGGTTGATCTAATCATGACGGTATTGCTGCCGATTTTGATGGCATTCATTCTGACCGGACAAAAAGTGCATGAATGGCTCGGAACTGCAATGTTTGTGATGTTTATCACCCACAACGTGCTGAACTTCAAATGGTACAAAAATCTGTGGAAAGGGAAGTATACAGCTTTCCGCATCTTTCAAACCGTGGTGAATCTGTCGGTATTTATATGTATGATCGGGCTGATGGTCAGCGGCATAATGATGTCCCGTTATCCATTCGCTTTTCTGTCTATTAGCGGCGGAATGTCCTTTGCAAGGGAATTGCATATGCTTGCCTCCCATTGGGGCTTTATCTTAATGTCCGTTCATGTCGGTTTGCATTGGAACATGATTATGTTGATGACGCGAAAAGCGGTAAAAGCAAATCCGCCGTCTGATATCCGTAAGGTTATATTACGGGTCATCGCAGCAGCGATAGCCGCATACGGCGTATATGCCTTTATCAGGCACGATATTGTTTCGTATCTTTTTTTGAAAATCATGTTCATTTCCTTTGAATTTGAACAATTCCCGATATTATTTTTTACGGATTATTTGGCAATGATGGGGCTATGTATCTGTATTGCTTATTATGCTGCAAAAGGTATGCAACGGATTTCATCCCCCAAAAGGAGGCGGTTAAAAAAGTGAAGCATGTATAGGAGACAAACAAATGAAGAAACTTTTCTATAGCGATTTCAGCTATTCAAGTGGCCTAATTTCATTGGGACGTATTGATTCCGGCATTGAAACCCTCGCAAATATGAACGGTGAGTTCACCGTAACGGTTGAAGTATTAGAATAATTGATTACATCAGGGAATGGAGGGCTGAATATTGAGTACTAGAACAAAATCGAAATTTATTACATTGCTGCTCGCTTTATTGATGTTTATTATAGGATTCGGTCATCAAACCGTATTTGCTGCTGATTCTACTCAGCAAGCAGATACTCTAAAGAATTTGGGGCTATTCCGCGGAACCGATGCAGGCTATGAACTGGATAAACCAGTTACCCGCGGCCAAGCAGCTGTTATGCTGGTTCGTCTATTGGGCGTGGAAAACGAGGCACTGAACGGTAATTACAGCCATCCCTTCACCGATGTACCTAAATGGGCTGACAAATACGTTGCTTACATGTACGACAACGGGTTGACAAAAGGTATGAGCAACAAGCTTTTCGATCCTAACGGGATATGCAGTCACCAAATGTATTCTACTTTTATGCTTCGCGCGTTAGCTTACGAGGATGGAGTGGACTTTACCTTTGCGTCGGCAATGCAAGAAGCGCAGGAGATTGGTCTGTTCGATACAGCGACCAGCAGTTTCCTTCGGGGAGATATGGTTGCCGTATCTTATTCTGCGCTGGCTACCAGACTAAAGAACAGCGATCTCACCTTGTTGGACAAATTAGTGGCTGATGGTGCGGTTGACGCTAGAGTCGCAGATTCTGTTCAACGTCTATTTGCAACTAGCCATTCTGATAATGCCAGAATAAAACTGATTCTTGACAATGAGGAGTTCATCGTTGACATGTATGACAATCCGACCAGCAGGGACTTTCTGACGATGCTCCCGATAACCTTATCATTCGAGGACTTCGTCGGAAAGGAAAAAATCAGTTATTTATCACGGAAATTAGATACCGAACCAGCACCGTCAAACAGTGGTCCTTCTGTTGGCGAATTTGCTTACTACGCTCCCTGGGGGAATCTGGCTATATTTTACAACGAGTCTGCTAGCACTGGGAATGGACTTATTGTATTAGGAAAGATTAATTCCGGCATGCAGGAGCTTGAAGAAAAGTTAGCGGATATAAGCGATAATTTTAAAATGACAATTGAAAGAATCGATTAATTGGGTGGAGGAACAAACGATATGCGAAAAATATTATCAGTGGCTCTCGCTCTGGTGTTGAGCTTCACTTCTGCAGCTTGTGGTGGAAATAACAGTGGGGGCTCTACTCCTGACGAGGCTGAAACGATTGGAAATAATTCAACTAATGAACAAACAGGTATCCCCGGTGAAGTACAAGAGGAGAACAGTCAAAATTCTACTGATGAAAACGAAAGTGTTGAAAATACCAAAATTAAATTGATTTTCGATAATGAAGAAGTCATCGTGAATCTATATGACAATCCAACGAGCAGAGACTTTCTGACAATGCTCCCGATAACCTTATCATTTGAGGACTACGTCGGAAATGAAAAAATCAGTTATTTGCCACGGAAATTAAATACCGATTCTACACCATCAAACAGTGGCCCTTCTGTTGGCGAATTTGCCTATTATGCCCCATGGGGAAATCTGGCTATATTTTACAATGGACCTGTTACCACTTCTTCGAATGGAGTTATTGTATTAGGAGAGTTTGAATCCGGCATAGAGGAGCTGGCAAGTATGAGCGATGATTTTACGGTGACAATTGAAAAAATGGACTAGAGGACGTTCGGATTGAATCGAAGTTTCATTGAAGGAGGACTGGATAATGAGCACTTGGTCTAAAGATGAACTACGACAGATCGCCGAGGCAGATGACCTTCATATCTCGCCGTTCCGTGAGGACGGGATGACCTACGGGACCCCGACCTGGATTTGGTCCGTTATGATCGGCGATGGTCTTTATGTACGAGCATATAATGGACGTAACTCTCGATGGTACCAAGCCGCGGTGCAGCAGAAGGCCGGGCGGATTACTGTCGCCGGTATGTGACCAAGGAGGTTGCCTTCGAGCCGGTTGACGGTCCCATTAACGACCTCATCGACGATGCATACCGTGTGAAATACCATAGTAGCCCGTATCTCAACCCTATGATCGGTGCCCGCGCCCGCTCAGCGACAATCAAGATTATCCCTGGCAAATAAGATAACAGAGGCGACCTTATTTCATAAATTACATTGACCTCGAGTCGATGTCGCTTGGATGGTCTATCAGAAGAATACAAATTGTGATCTGCATCCTTATGCGATCGCCGGAGTTGCTTTAACGGAGTGGGAGCGAAAAGGGGTATGGCCGCAATGGCAGGCTACTGTCGGGCGTGAGGCTCGGCCCGATAGTAGCCTGCCCCGGCAGCCATGACCGAGAAGCGGACACGCAGGTTAAAGCAACGGGGTTGCTTACCCGCTCCAAAAGTGTCAGAAGACAAGAACATAGTCCCTTAAGAACCCGCGCCAGGCGCGGGTTTTCTATTTTAAGGGACCAAGTTCTTGTCCTTTGCTTGGGACAAGAACTTGGTCCTATTGCCGATTTGATAAGCGTCTAATTAATTAATTCACCTTAAACTGCAAACTACACTAAAACACCAAATTTTTCAAGGTGTTCCCAAGAGCAGCGGAATACGAACCGTGTTTGAGGTTCGGCTGCCTCAGGAAGCGCCGACGGCAGAGACCGAATAACGACAATTCTTTCGTGGAAGCATGGATCTGAATCATGGACAATAAACCAGACCGTGACATAGAACGTGTTAGACAGGGTTATATGCAGGTAACAAAGCCTGATCTGGTTGAACTGATTATCCGAATGGAACAGTACATTTCTCACTTAAACCAGATCTGGTTAAAAAATGAGTTTAAAAAGCTCCAATAAATGAAGAACGGTCTGCATAGGACCGCTTGGGAACTATGCAGTGACGGAGTTCGGCTCGAACTCTGGTTTTTGATGTGACTAATGATAGCAGGAAATCAAAAAAAAGAACCTGGACAGCTTAACCAGGTTCTTTTTATATTGCACACAAACAGACACGATGATATAATCAGATTACGACTGTCCCAAGTTATATGATCAAAGTTAATGCATCTTACACTTTAAGTGTACCATGCCGGTAAACTCTTGTCAAATATTTTTTCTCAATTTAATGGTTAGGAGAGATATTGAATGAGTTCTTTGGTTCTCGGTTTTCAGGAAGTGGAACAAACGCAGCTTTCGCTCGTTGGCGGAAAAGGGTTAAATTTAGGGGAATTATCAAAAATTGAAGGAATACAAGTACCGGAAGGATTTTGTGTTACAACAGTGGGATATCAAAAAGCCATCGAACAAAACGAAACGTATCATGCTTTGTTGGATCAACTAACAATGCTAAAAGCAGAAGATCGAGATCAAATTGTTGAAATTAGCAGGAAGATTCGACAAATCATTATGGAAGTAGAAATTCCTTCCGATGTTGTGAAAGCAGTTACTCACTATCTCTCCCAGTTTGGCGAGGAACATGCTTATGCAGTGCGTTCTAGTGCGACTGCTGAAGATTTACCACATGCCTCTTTTGCTGGTCAACAAGACACCTATTTAAATATCATCGGCAAAGAAGCAATCTTGCAGCATATCAGCAAATGTTGGGCTTCCCTATTTACGGATCGCGCGGTAATCTACCGTATGCAAAATGGATTTGACCACAGTCAAGTTTATTTATCCGTTATCGTTCAAAGGATGGTTTTCCCACAGGCTTCAGGAATTTTATTTACCGCTGATCCGATTACTTCCAACCGAAAGTTGCTATCAATCGATGCCAGTTTTGGACTTGGAGAAGCACTGGTCTCTGGCTTGGTATCTGCCGATTGTTATAAAGTACAGGAAGGGGAAATCGTCGATAAGAGGATAGCAACCAAAAAATTGGGTATCTATGGACGAAAAGAAGGCGGAACAGAGACACAGCAGATCGATCCTGATAAGCAGAAGACTCAAACACTTACTGAACAACAAATTTTACAACTGGCACGTATCGGAAGACAGATCGAAGCTTATTTTGGTTGCCCCCAGGACATCGAATGGTGTTTGGCCCATGATACCTTTTATATTGTCCAGAGTCGGCCAATCACTACTTTATACCCGATCCCTGAAGCCAATGATGAAGAAAATCACGTTTACGTATCTGTCGGCCACCAACAAATGATGACCGATCCCATGAAACCATTGGGATTGTCTTTTTTCCTGTTAACGACTCATGCACCCATGCGGAAAGCCGGCGGAAGATTGTTTGTTGATGTTACACAAATGCTGGCTTCACCTGACAGCAGAGAAATTTTATTAAATACCATAGGACAACACGATCCGCTTACAAAAGATGCACTTATGACCATAATAGATCGAGATTTTATAAAATTGTTACCAAATGATAAAAAAGAACAGAGTCCCATTAATAGCAATAAAGGTATGTCGCCTGCTAGTTTTCAAGCACAAATCGAAAACTATCCGACAATCGTTTCTGATTTGATTAAGAGGAGTCAAACATCGATAGAAGAGTTAAAACAAAACATCCAAACGAAATCAGGATCGGATCTATTTGATTTTATTTTAGAAGATATCCAAGAGTTAAAGAAGATTTTATTTGACCCACAAAGTTCTGCTGTATTTATGGCTGCTATAAATGCTTCATCATGGATCAATGAAAAAATGAATGAGTGGTTAGGTGAAAAAAACGCAGCAGACACGCTTTCTCAATCTGTACCAAACAATATTACTTCGGAAATGGGTCTGGAGTTACTTAATGTTGCAGATGTGATCCGTCCTTATCCGGAAGTAATTGATTATTTACAACATGTAAAAGATGATAATTTTTTGAATGAACTGATTAAGTTTGATGGTGGACAGGAAACTAGGGACGCTATCTATGCTTATCTTAACAAATACGGAATGCGATGTACCGGAGAAATCGATATTACTAAAACTCGTTGGAGCGAAAAACCAACTACACTTGTCCCCATGATTCTTAGTAATATCAAAAACTTTGAGCCTAATGCCAGCCGGCGGAAATTTGAGCAAGGGCGGCAGGAAGCTTTGAACAAGGAGCTAGAGTTATTAGATCGCTTGAAGCAATTACCGGATGGTGAACAAAAAGCCAAAGAAACAAAACGAATGATCGACCTAATCCGGAATTTCATCGGCTATCGTGAATATCCAAAATACGGCATGGTTAATCGCTACTTCGTTTATAAGCAGTCTTTACTGAAAGAAGCCGAACAACTCGTACAAGCGGGCGTTATTCATGAAAAAGAAGATATATACTATCTCACTTTTGAAGAACTTCGCGATGTTGTACGCACAAATAAACTGGATTACCAGATCATCAGCAAACGAAAAGACGAGTACAAATTATATGAAAAACTAACTCCACCACGTGTTATCACGTCTGATGGTGAAACACTCTCCGGTGAGTACAAACGAGAAAATCTACCAGCCGAAGCTATTGTAGGTCTACCTGTTTCTTCCGGAGTTATAGAGGGACGAGCACGTGTCATCTTAAACATGGAAGATGCTGATCTAGAAGATGGAGATATATTAGTCACCTCCTTTACTGACCCTAGCTGGACACCATTGTTTGTATCCATAAAAGGCCTAGTCACCGAAGTTGGTGGACTGATGACCCATGGAGCAGTTATCGCACGTGAATATGGCTTACCAGCAGTTGTCGGAGTGGAGAATGCTACCAAACTGATAAAAGATGGGCAACGAATTCGCGTGCATGGAACAGAAGGGTATATCGAAATATTGTAATGGCTGAATACGTCAAGTAAGGCCTTTGTCATAATGGACGGCATTAAATGCAATCTGTCATGGATAAAAGGGCGGTTATCCTGTTCGTCCTTTTATCTACCCATCTTAGACTTCAGGAGAGGCTTTCATTATTTGGCCGACTACCGGCAGGTTCATGGAGGCAATCAAATAATCGGCTGGACCAAACTCATAACGTTCTTGAGCTATAAGAACCTCCTTAGAACCTTGAGCAATTACACAGAAGGAGGGGGTGTATACCCTGTAGGCGGGTTCGGATACGCTGGAGTATCGTATAAAAAACAAAGATGGTATCGATGTTTCATGAACTCCTTCATTAGGCAAATGCAAATCCATTAACTTGGCAAGTTCTTTTTGCTTTTCTAGAATACTGTTCACGATTTATGCCCCTTGGGCAAATTTCGCTGCAGGAACCCGATGCTCCAGTGCGAACGAAGGTCAGCCGCAGACGGATGAAAACGGTGATCGAGAATCTGATCTGGCTGGCTTCACGTATGGTCGAGCACGCGAGGCAGACTAAGCTCCGTTTCGGTAGGCACAGTCCCTGGTTTCCGACATTTCGGCGTATTTATGAGAGTTTGTCAGGTTGAATCATTAGAAACATATGTTCGAAAACAGCTTGTTCCAGGGCAAGCTCTGTTTCCTTATGTCTTATTGCAAACCAATCTGCTCTCTTATCAATTTCCACCCCCGATCCCTTCATCTCATCAGGACCACTGGCTCCGCCTTTAGCTATTTCACGGATTCAGGTAAAATTTAAACTTATAGAATATTCCAATAAATGAAAAACAACCTTGACATTAATATACATTTGACTCTATATTGATAGAAAAATAATCCACATTTTAGAACTGAAATGGGAATTGTCGTTCTCGTCATTCATTTGGGGTTGAGTTTTGCTTATCGCGCTAAACTTCCTCTTGCTCATCTGTTTTAGTGCTGTAAAGCAAGAAAACATTTTTCCATTCAAAATGATCCGGTACACGCCTTATTTGAAGGCACTGATGCAATGAAGAGGCCTGACCCGGCAATATTAGCTTCGTGATTATCTGAAAAAGGAGACTATTATGAACGATGTGAAAGTGTTATGCCTTCTTTCTTCTCCACGGGACAACGGGAATTCTTCAAAGCTTAAGGAGTACATAGAACGGCACAAATATCATTCTCAATTATCGGTGGAATATATTGAGCTTCAAAAAAAAAATATACAATCTTGTAATTCCTGTTATTTTTGTTCACAAAAGGGATCTTGTGTAATATCCGATGATGTGGAAGCGATAGTCGAGCAAATGAAGAAAGCGGATGTCATTATTTTTGCTCCGGTCGTATATGCATTTGGCACGAATACGAAAATGCAAGCTTTCCTGGAGCGTGCAGGTTATGGATATCTGAGAACGCAAGGAAGGCCGTTACGCGATAAATTTGCCATCATTACGGCAATAGGACGCAGATATGGACATGAGTCGACTGCGACGCAGATCATGGAGAACATATTGCTCAATGAGATGATCATTTTGGGAAGCGGTTTTTTGCCTCTTTTTCACGGGACCACATTTCCTGGCAACATTGAAAATGACAAAGAGGCGATCGATGCATTCGAGAAGAGCATCACTAGAGTCGTAGAGTACATCCAAAAGCAAAGGGGGAAAATAAGAGATGAATATTTTGTTAATTGATAATTATGACTCTTTCACATTCAACATCTATCAGTACTTGCTCGAATTGGGGCATCATGTGGAGTGTTATCGGAATGATTCCATTTCGATCAGTGATATCGAACGTAAACATCCAGATATGATATTCATTTCTCCAGGACCCAAGGCGCCCAAAGATGCGGGCATATGCCTGGATGTGGTCAGGTATTTTGCCGGGAAGATTTCGATATTCGGAGTATGTTTAGGCCATCAAACCATAGGTGAAGCTTTTGGAGCGAGAATCGTTCATGCAAAGAGTCTGTTTCACGGAAAAATGTCAACCATCATTTCTCGACACAAAGGCATTATGGAACACATGAATGAATTTACGGCGACAAGGTATCATTCGTTAGCGATTGAAAGACAAAGTCTTCCCCCTTGTTTGGAAATTACTTGTGAAACCAGTGATGGAGAAATCATGGGAGTCAAGCACAGGGATTATAATATCGAGGGTGTGCAATTTCACCCGGAATCAATTATGACCGACAACGGAAAAGCTCTCCTTCAATCATTCATCAACCGCACAAAAATGCTGCACAGCCAATGTGAGCCTTCTAGTTATCCGAATTCACAAATCGAGCCACAGTTCCTTAAATATTCTGACAGTGCACTGCATCATGCCCCGGCTTCCTCGATCGACGTGCCACAATATGCAACTCAATTAAACCTGGATAAAGCTTTTTTTGATATCTTCGCTGAGCTATATTCTAACTTCGGTGAGGAGAATGTATTTTTGCTTGATTCCGCGCATGGCCCGAAGATTGATTGCAGCGATGATATCATCGGCCTGTTCCCTAAGTTTGATCTTGTAATCGAGAAGGGCAAGATGTATGTGCAGAGTAATCATCCTTCCCTCCTGCAGCTGTTCAAACATAATTTTATAAGTCTGTATGCCGAACAAGAAGATTGCTTCGTACTTGCGGACGGTATAAAATTCTCCGATATTTTTCCGGTCATCAGCAAGATGTTCAACATGGACCCGAAGCATAATCTTAAGATCCGTTATTCCCATGGACTGGTTGGCTTCTTTACATATGAGTATCTGCATTACCTGGAGATGATCGAACGGAGCAACATCCAGGATTTGGCGATTCCGGATGTCCATTTGACGTATTATTCATGTATATTGAAGCATGATTCCATTAATCGTATTACGACCATCATTAACAACAGCATCGTCGATTCCTGTCAAGCTGAATATGTATCGCTGATGCGTCTGCTAACGGCTTCGTATAAGGGCTCGCCAAAGGGCGACGTCATATCCCGAAATATGGATCATGCAGCGGATTACACGCTCACAATGGATGAGGAACAATACTATAAGAAGGTAGCCAAGGCCAAGCAATATATTGTCGACGGGGAGATTTTCCAAGTCCAGCTTGGCGCGAGAGTGCATACCACAACCAGTGCATCATCCTTGGACATTTACCGACTGCTTCGGGAAGTTAATCCTTCACCCTATATGTTCTTATGGAAGCGCGGAGCATGTGCTTTGATCGGCAACAGCCCGGAACTACAGCTCAAGGTGCAGAATGAAAAAGTTCTAATCCGGCCAATTGCCGGAACATCAAAGGGAAAGGGGAGAACGCCGGAGGACAGGGAAGTTGTGATCCATAATCTGGTCAACAGTGAGAAAGAACAGGCGGAGCATATCATGTTAGTGGATTTGGCGCGTAACGATATTGGAAGAATTGCAAAGCCAGGCTCTGTCATGGTTGACGAGCTGATGGAGGTTAGTGAATTTTCCCACGTTTTTCATCTTGTTAGCAGCGTGACGGGAACTATTCCGAATAATGTAAATACCATGAAATTATTTGAGGCGACCTTCCCGGCGGGAACGCTGACCGGGGCACCTAAAATTCGGGCGATGGAGATCATACAAGAACTGGAAGAATATGAAAGAGGACCTTATGGAGGCGCGCTTGGCTTCTTTGACTTTAACGGCGATATCGTCAGTACGATTATCATTCGAACGATTGTCAAAATAGACGAAGACCTGTATCTCCAGGCTTCGGCAGGAATCGTCTCGGATTCCACGGACATCGATGAATGGAATGAAATCCAATTTAAAACGGATGCAATCCGTCATGTACTGAGTGAAATTCGCAGACCCGCGCCTACCCTATGAATACAATTTTAACTGAAAAGTAAGAAAGGGAGCTGATCCAACTATGCATTTGATGAACGAGAAGAACAGAGCTTACTACAACCAATATCTCGAGGAATGTGATTTAGTCTTTGGCGGACGTTTGACGGGAAATGAATTGGTTAAATTTCAGAATGGAAAATTACAAGAAATACTGGAATATGTATATGCGAATTCGTCCTATTATCAAAAAGCGCTGGCGCCTTATTCAGGAAGCTTCGATTCTATCACGATCGATACGATGAATAACCTGCCTTTTACAACTAAAGAGACCCTCAGGGAAGCCGACATGGACATTCTCTCCTTACCCATCAACGAAATGACCTATTACTACGAGACGACGGGAACAACAGGCAAATCCACACCTTGTCCTCGAAGCATGATCGAAGTGATGTCAAGTAATATCACGATTTCTTTGGCCTATAAAAAGCTGTTCGAAGAAGTCTTTGGAGATTACAAGCCGGTAGTAGGTGTTTTTGGACCGACAGAAATTCACTCTTTTGGGGATTCTTGTGGAAACATATGCCACAATCTCGATTTATGTGTTGTTAAAGCGTGGCCGTATTCGCAATTGGTAGGGTTTAAAAAAGCGCTGGAGCTAATGGAGAAGTTAAATATTGAAGTTATTATGTGCACGCCCGGTTTGGCAATGACGCTGTATAAGGCCGCCAAACATTACGGGTATGTCCAGGGACAGAATTTTAACGTCAAGATGCTGATGCTGACGGGGGAAATCTGCACAGAATCGATGATTCACAATATTAGCACGCTTTGGGGAGCGAAGGTATTCAATTTTCTATACGGATCGCAAGAAACGCTGGTCATGGCTACCTGTAATTACAACAACAAAATGAATATCTTCCCCCACAATTATATTTACGAAGTGGTCAAGGAAGAATCTGACGAAGTGATCGGTTTCGAGGGGGAAGGCGAACTTGTAGTTACCATGCTCAACCCGGGCGGAAAGCCATTAATCAGATATCGTACGGGTGACCTTGTGAGAATTGAGAACAATCCTCTCAGTCCTATTCCTACCTTTGAAATCGAAGTTCTAGGCCGGGTAAAAGACAAGATTCAGCTGAATTCTCGCAAATTTTGCGCGGCTGATATTGAACGAGTGATTATGTCTGATCTGGTGAATTGCATTGGTTATCAGATTACGATAACCCGTGTTGATGGCGCAGATTATTTGGAAGTAAGACTTGAAATGTCCGAGAAGGAACATGAACAGACAAGAATTCTTTCTGATATCGAGGCAAGAATCTGGACAATGATCGAAGTTAACTCCACAGTCGAGTTCTCTGACGGGTTGAGCACCACAACGTTCACTGGAGCGCTGGTAAGCTGGAAGGCAGCGCGAATCGTTGATAAACGGAAACAGGATTCCGAAACAGAAGCGGCTCAAAAAGTAGTTGAAGATCAAATTGTGAAAAATGTGTAAGTCAATCAGGGTGGAACATGCCGGCTTTGCCATGTTGGGTAAACTTTCTAGTACCTTGACTGAATCAAATTTGAGGATAAAGATGCTTTAATTTACCTCTAGCCTGCTTGGTAGTAAATTGCCAAACCACGGATTTCTGAGCCCCGTTGCGTTCGCTTTCCCAAGCCGACACCGCGCCCTGCAATTCATCAATGGAGGCGATTCGGCGGTTCAGGCATTGAATCGTCAGTGCACTGAGTTCAATCTCAGCGATATTCAGCCAACTGCCATGCTTCGGAGTGTAATGGATTTCCAAACGTTTCGCCAAGGCTAAGGCGCGTCCAGGCGCAAAGGTTTCATACAAGGACGAAATCGTGTGAGTATTCAAGTTGTCCATCACCAGTCGAACCCGTTTCGCCTCTGGATAATGGACTTCCAGCAGTTCCTGGATCTGCAGAGCCCAGTCGGATTTGGTGCGTCTTTCCGAAGCCTGCACGTGACGCCACCCGGCCAACGGCTCCGTGAACAGAAAGAGGCGGCAACTTCCCTTACGAACATACTCATAATCTTCTCGCTGAACTTGTCCGGGTTTCATCGTCTGTGGAGGCCGCGAATGATCCAGCAATTGCACGGGCTGCTCATCCATGCAGATCAGCGGAATTTCCGGGTCGTACGCCAGGGCATAGGTCTCCAGAATATCCTCCATACGAGCCACAAATTCGCTGCTGGATTTGGCGGGGATGCACCACTGTTTTTTTAAGTGAGGCTTAAGCCTTGTTTTTTTAAAGTCGTCCGAATGGTTTCTCGTCCTACGGATTCCAAAATATTCAGTTCGATCACCCGACGGGTCAACAGACGAATCGTCCAGCGAGCATACCCCTTTGGAGGCTCGGAACAGGCCAGCGCGATAATCTGGGTTTCCACCTCGCCGGTGATAGGCGAGGGACGTGCCGGTTCGGCGCGCCGACGATAACGCAGCGTCTCGTCCAGCCCGCGGGTGCAATAGTCTTTTACCGTGTAATAGACGGTAACATCGCTGACCCCTGAGCGCTGGGCAATTTCAGCCTGCTTGGGGATGGCCCCTTGGTTTTCGTCCGAAAGTAGGAGTACTAGACAGCGGCGGCGAATGCCAGGGGATGTAGAATCAGCATGGAGAAGTTGTTCAATCCATTCGCGTTCCTTCGGTTCGAGTCGAACCTCGTATTTTTTGTTCATCTGCAAGCCCTCCCATATTTTTCTTATAGGATAAGCTTAAAACTAGAATCAAAAACGGTCAAGGCACTAGGGGGAGAACGAACTGAAACAAATCATTCATAACATCAGCGATAAAAATCAAAAATTCATGAGTCTTATTCAAGGGAAAAGTTCGTTAAGACTGACAACGCTTGGTCCGGAAGGAACGAGCAGTTTCTGCACGGCTCTTCATTTAGAACAGATGTTAAAACAACAGAATCCTCTGTTTACGTTGCATCTGTTACTCAAAAGAACGTTTGCAGAGGTGTTTGACTCTCTATTGAATAAGGAAGCCGATTATGCTTTGATTCCGGATGCCTATGAGAAGGCTACCCGTTTTTTCTGGTGCCCTCATTTCGATAATATGATGCATTTTCTTTATTCCACACCGGATTACGGCATTATTTCCCGGACTGATTTTGATTTGAGCAGGCAAGATGGCTTATTGCGGATTGCTGTTTGTCCGGCGGTTGAAGATCTTTTGCCGTACTTCCAAACAGAAGTGAGATGGAATGGCGAGTCCACGATCGTGTCGACTTCTTCCACAACGGAGGCGGCAATATTTGTCGCGGATGACATCGCCGACATTGCCGTTACAAATGATACTTCATTCCAACTATATCAGCATAAAAATCTAAAATGGATTTCGGATCATCTGAGAGCGAATATCGTATGGTCTGTATTCGGGCGAGTTGAATCGGGGGAATAAACGTGTATCTGATGAATGACAGGCAACGGGATGTGCTATCCGCTGTTCATGACTTTGTTTCCAATGAAATCGAACCGGAAGCGAATTACAGAAATCATCATGGCATTTTTTCGGATGAGATTTATCGGAAGCTGGTTCAGTATCATTACCATTCATTAATCATTGACCGTAGCTATGACGGGGCGTCATTGGACCTTGTGTCGGCGATGCTTATCCTTAATAGAATCGCCTACAGTGACGCTTCTCTCGCTCATTTGCTTGAAACGAATAACTTTGGCTTTTACTTGCCGGTTCAAATTTTTGGTACGGAACAGCAAAAGGAAACCTACCTTCTTAAGGCTGCCAGAAGCGGAGAAATCGGAACCATCGCATTTACCGAGGCGGAAAAAACGCCATCTACCGTAGCCGTTAAGTGCGGGAATGGATACAAGATCAACGGATCAAAGACGATGGTCACCTGTGCGGACATCGCAAAGTATGCATTGCTTTATTGTAAGCTCGATGAGCAAGACGCCATGTTCATCATTGATCTTAAATCTCCGGGAATAGCCATTGGCAAGAATGAGCATACGATGGGTCTCAATTCCATACATATCGCCGATCTTACGATTACCGATCTCGAATTGACAGAAGCCGAGTTACTGTCAGCTCCTGGTAAGGGGCAGGAGATTATCAAGAGAAGTATGGAGATCATGCGAATCAGCAACGCTGCGGTTGCATTGGGAATTGCTCAAAGAGCATTCGACGAAGCGTTGAGCTATGCCAAATTGAGAAGGATGGACGATACGGTCACGCTCTTCGATATGCAAGCCGTTAAGTACGAGTTAGCTGTATTGAAAGCGGAGCTGGATATGCTGCATACGGAGACCTTCAATACCGCCCATTTATTTGATTGCCGGATTGATCAGCAGATGCTGTTTTCTTCAATCACCAAATATGTTGTGACCGAGAAGGCAAAGGAAATCGTGGACAAATCCTTTCAGTATTTTGGTGGAAGCGCCTATATCAAAGGGACGACTATTGAAAGAAGCTATCGGGATATCCGGATATTTACGATTATCGGCGGCGTATCCGAGATGCTGAAATGGTCCATTTCCAGGTATTTGTGACAAGAGAATTAGATTACGCGAGGTGAAGACAGGTGCTAGAAGAGGTTGGGATAACTACTGAGATTACAAGCGGATTTATTCAAACCGCATACCGGAAGGATGAATTTGAGATCCTGCTGTCACGAATATCAAAAGATACGGGATTGCAGGAACACAGCCATGCATTTTCACAGTTTGGGTTCTGCTTCGACGGATCTTTTATGTTTTGTTTGGAAGATCGGGAAGAACGGCTTGAAGCAGGCCAATATTATTTGTTGGACGGCGATATTCCCCATTCGGCAAAAGCAAATGAAGAAGATTTTTACGCCCTTGATTTTAAGTTTCTATCATCGGAAACCTTTATCCGGCAAGGAGTAAAGGATTATACGATCGATTGCGGCAGCCTCAATAAGGTGTCCATCTGTCAGCATAGTTTCCTGTCTATGGAATCAAATACAGTATTCACGCTGGAACCGGATTCGAGGCGGCAATACTTCCTGGCGCTTCGGCAGGAAGCATCAATACAATTCAATGACGAGACCCACAGATTAACCCCAATGCATATATATCGGATTGAAGCGAAATCTCCATTACGAATACGCACCTTCGAAGATGGTGCGTATCTCGTGAACTATTTTTCAGTATGAAGGAACGGAGAAGGCGATGAACATTACAGGCGCAGAGTTAGTGGTACAAAGTCTTACACAGCACCATATTGATATGGTGTTTGGTTTGGTGGGAAATCAAATATCGCCCATTTTGGTTCATTTGGAGTATAGCGGGATCAGATATATCGGAACACGGCATGAGCAAGCCGCGATTCATATGGCTGACGGCTACTCCCAGGTGAAGAGAACAAGTGCGGTCGCAATGGTGAGCGGCGGACCGGGTTTTACCAATTCCATTACCGGAATCGTAAAAGCCTTTTTTGCCAACACCCCACTAGTGGTCATCATCGGCAGTGTAGTGAACTCGCAAAGAAATAAAGGTGCCTTGCAGGATATGGACCAGTTGGGCATGATCAGGAATTACACCAAGTGGAGTGCGACTGTCTTCGAACCATCGAGAATTCCGGAAATGCTCCATCAAGCATTCTATAAGGCGAACAGCGGCAAAAAAGGCCCCGTCGTCCTGGAAATACCGATTGATGTACTGAAACGGGAAATAGACGTCTCTTCGCTCTCCGGCATAATCGGCAAGTGTGATGTGAATTGCGATGTGAATGCAAGCGTCGCCTCTTTAACTTGTATAGAGGATTTTGTTAGGCAGTTGGACCTGGCGGAAAGGCCGGTAATACTGTTAGGGGACGAAACGTATTATGCGAAATGCGAAATGATGTTAGAAGAACTTCTTTCATTCCTTAATATTCCTGTATTTACTATTGCCAAAGCAAGAGGTATAGTTTCGGATTCGGATCATGATTCGTGCTGCGGCAACGGCAGAATTCTTGAAGCAGGCCCTCAGACGGAGATCATCTCTCAAGCGGACTTGGTTGTAAATATCGGAGTTTCTAGCGATTACCAGATGGATTTCTTCGGTGAACCCCTATTTCATAGGGAACAGCGGTATATCAATATTTCAGAATATATCGATGATCTGCCTTTTCTGGAATTTGAGAAGAGCACCGTATGGAAGGTGAATGTCCATGCTTTTCTATCGGCTCTGAGGGTCTATCTGCGCGACAATCAGTTAAAGCTGGAGAAGGCTGAGTGGCTTGCTAAAGCACGGACAGAGATTGATTTATTCTTCGATCAGCTCGACAAGACTGTTCATCCATCGGAAGATGTGAATCCGGTACATTTTCTAAACACCCTGCAAAACAAGATCATGCCGGATACGATTCTTGTTCTTGATGGATCGAATGCCATGTTCTGGGCCGGTCTACTGCTGCGCGCTAACACCCCTGGTCAAATCATCATAGCGTCTGACGGAACTCACGGACCAATGGGACCGGGATTGCCTCTGGCTCTTGGCGCTAAGCTGGCCGCGCCCGGCAGAGAAGTCCTTCTATATACCGGAGACGGATCATTTGGCTTCAACATGGCCGAACTCGATACTTCCATCGCATATCGCATTCCGGTTACGGTGATCGTTCATAATGACAGGTCATGGGGCCTCTGCAAAACAACACAAGAGATCCTCTACCAATCTGTCTGTGGCGTGGAATTATCAGATGTTCGGTATGACCGGATAACCGAAGCATTTGGCGGAGAAGGAGTTCTGGTGGAGAGAGATGTGGATGTGGAGGATGCAATAAATGGGATGGTGTTTCCCACGCCGGTAACCCGTTGTCTTGATGTTCGTATGATAACAACCTCATATAGTCCGGGACTGGCGAAGTTCAATACTTTTTTGGAAGCGATGAAGTGATCCAGCATTTTCAGAGGGGGACTCCAGCATGAATGTAATTGTCTGTGTGAAGCCGGTAGTTCGCGATGACGGTCATGCGACTGACGGTCTAAGCCACTACGATCATCTGGCTCTAAATTTCGCAAGACAAATCAAGATAACGATGCCATGTAAAGTCGTGGCAGTCGCAATGTCGAACAGATCTTCCATTCCGCACTTAAAGAAACTGAAATATAAAGAGGTTGATGAAGTTGTATTAATATCGGACGAGTTGTTTACCGGCTCGGATACTTATGCGACGGCATATATTATGGCTTCGGCAATACAGAAGTTCATTCCGTATGATTTGATCATTTGCGGAAAAAAGTCTCTTGACGGAGGAACTTCACAGGTTCCTATACAAATTGCAGGCGGCTTGAACATTCCGCATATCAGTTATGTGAACAGCATTGAGATAGAAGGCAGCGGTTATGTACATGCTACACGCAAATTATATGAATATGAAGCCGGCGTTAGAGTGAAGCTACCTTGTTTAATAACGGTTGACGAATCTTTTTCTGTCAGACAATATATTTCACTGAGTGCTATCCAACAGCACTTTGATTATCATCCGCGCGTCATCAGCAATAACGAGTTGGGCCTTGATCCTTCTTCAGTTGGCGCATCCGGATCCTTAACAAAGGTTATACGCTCGAAGAGAGTAAATCAGGTTACGAATTGCAGGTTTCTGGAAAGAAATGAGTACTCTCAAATTGCGGGGATGCTGAATCATGTATAGCGGAGCCGCGATTTTTCCAGAAGATCATACATGCCGAGATGTATTAGTATTTGTAGAATGTCAGAATCTCGAAATGCGGCAATCTAGCCTGGAGGTCCTGAATGTCGGATGCCAATTAGCTGTTGAGTGTCATGGGAAACTAGGTGCAATCGTAATCGAAAGCGATGTCTCAGCCGATGAGCTCATTCGTTTGGCTTCGCTCTGCCATTACATCATACTTGTACAGGATCGGATAAATCCTTTCGAGGAAGATCTCTATATAAGGGATCTGGTCAGCGTGTGCAGGCAATACAAGCCGAACGTATTTCTGCTATCGGCGACCCTCTTTGGCAAATCCATAGCACCCGCGATAGCCGTTCAGCTCCAAGTCGGATTGACGGCGGACTGCACGGAATTAAGAATGGACTCAAGCGCTTTGATTCAGATCAGGCCCGCACTAGGCGGAGAGCTGCTGGCCGAGATTAAAACTCTTAATAACCATATTCAAATGGCGACTGTAGCTTCGGGAGGTGTGCAGGCTGCGCCGCCGCAAGCCTTCTTGCATACAGGGACACAGCTGTTTAAAGTGGATACAGCTATTTCGCGAATTGAATTGACGGATTGGCGCAAAGCGGAATTATCCGCAACTCCCGAGCATTCCGAAATCGTAGTGGGAGTGGGGCGCGGCATCAAATATGAAAATGAATTTCTAGCCATCCGGAAATTTGCGCAAGACATCGGCGCGTCAATCGGGTTTACCAGAGCAGTCATTGATGAAAGCTGGGCGGATGAAAGAAATCTCATTGGCCAAACGGGGAAGAGTATTAAGCCGCGTATTTATTTTGCTTTTGGCATTTCTGGAGCCATACACCATATCACCGGAATAAGAGGCGCCCAGTACATCATTGCAGTCAATACGGACAGAGAAGCTCCCATTTTTAAATATGCCCATTATGGAATAGTTGCCGAACCTCTACAATTTATTACCGATATTTCCAAGCATCTTGCCGCTCAGCGCGAGCCAAGTCCCGCTGCCGATGGTTAAACAGTGAACAGGAATACAAGAAATCGGTTTAGCTATGCATAATGAAGTATTTATCGATCTGAGAATGACTTATCGGGAGGATAAACTATGGCGAAAGTGATTCTATTAAAACCTTGTTTCAGGCAGAGAGCTGCCAGAAGGTATTCAAGATTGAAACCGACATTCGCAAGTATACCGTTCCAGCTAGGGGAAGCCACAGCTACAAGGAATTGTATAAGAAACGGACGGTCGTCGAACGGGTGAATTCGTATGTGAAGGGCTTCTTCCAATTGAATAACATTCGTCACCGGGGCGGATCGTTTGCAAAGGTGGACTTCGATATTTCGTGTCTGTTCTATACCCTAAGCAAGCTAGCGGTGGACCGGATCAACAGGCAAATGAAGGAAAAGAAGGTTGCGTCCTAAATCGCTCTCTTGGGGTTGGGGATAATTACAGAAGAGCTGTGATCTCCAGTTTGGAGTTGTGGATAAGTCTGCCCTTTTTTCGGCTATCCACAAAATCAAGGACCGCACCCTTGCTTTTCAAAAAACGTATCCCCAGAATTCGGCCGTTAAACGGAATTAGAACTTGTATTATGAAATTGACTCATAATCTCAAAAAAATAAAAAAGATATAAATATAGGAGGAAAAATGGAAAACAGAAAAGAGTGGATAAAAAGGGCGTATGAGGAATATGAAAAGCTGGATATCAGGAATTTAGACAAAATAGGATTAGGCAGATATGATGATGAGTATTATGTTGTTGGCTTGTATCATCCTTTAAGATCAATGTCACATATTACAACTAATAAAGAATGTATAAATGAATTTTTATCAGATAATTTTCATCAAAATGTTGATATATATATTCATGTACCTTTTTGTTATAAAAATTGTACATTTTGTCACTTTTACAAAGAGATTATTCCATCAAAAAAACCAAATGATCTAGAGGCAAAATATATTGCTGCTCTCAAAAAAGAAATTCTATTTTATAAAAATTTTAATAAAGGTTCTCTAAATGTGAACTCAATACAATTTGGAGGAGGAACCCCGTCTTCACTGTCAGTTTCTGCATTAGAAGAATTAACTGAGTTTTTAAGTAATAATTTTAATATTATGCCTAATGCAGAAATAAAATTTGAATTTTATCCGGATCAGATTGAGTGTGAGGATGAATTCCGTAAAAAATTAAATATTCTTAAAAGATTCGGTCTTAACTGTGTAATAATTGATTTAGAAGCAACTTCACCAAACGTTTTAAAAGCAATAGCAAGAGAAAATACTTCTTATGAAAATTATTTGAAAATGATAGAAATATGTAAATCAGAAGGAATTTCTAATATTGGATCAGCTTTTATAGTGGGACTACCTAATGAAACTCTAGATAGTTTTGCAGAAACACTAGAAAAAATTACTGGAATCGAGGCTCTGTCAGCTATAAATTTATTTCCTTTAATGTGTAAACCATCAGACATTACTTTTAAAGATAGACTAAATTATCCATCAAAATATAGTTCTGCTTTAGAGAGAGACGTTATGTATATAATGGCAAAACAAGTGTTAAAGGACTATGGGTTTATAGAATCACCAACTCAATATTTCTCAAGAAATACATTCATCCCTAAACAACAAACATCAAAAGCTAATTCTGGAAATTTGTTGGGTTTAGGCCCTGCAAGCTTTGGCTTTTTAAATGGAAATAATAAGAGTATACAATATATGAATTATCCCAACTTAGAAGAATATTGTAATGCTACTAATAGTGGGACTAATGGAATGTGGAGATCTTCAATTTTAAATAAAAAACAAACAGGGTTACGTCAATTTATGTTTCAATTAAATAGTTTTAAGTATGCAAATAAAGATGATATTTATTGTGAGACTGGATTTAATGTAGATAGTGAATTGGGAGATAAAATAAAATTTTTACTTGAGCATCAATTGCTTGAGTATAACAATAATAATGAAATTAAATTCACTAAAAGAGGGCAGTTCAGAAATGCAGAAATATTATTCAATTTTACAGAAGAGGATAGAAGAATATGGAACAAAAATGACCCTGAGTATGCTACCTTGGTTAAATATGACTATTTTCCTAATATTTCGTACCAAAATCAATTACTCTTTAATAACGCATTATTACATTGGAATGATAAAAATGCCAAATAAAGCTATAAAGTTTGAAGGGAGTTTAGCGTATGGACAGCAAAGTTTTAGGCGAGGATAATTTAAGTAAAGAAGGACAATACTGGATAAACACCTTAAGTGATAGTCCGTTTACCAGATATTTACCCTGTAGTCTTGTAAGTGATCAGAATAGTAATGAGCTAAGTAGGTCTAGTATAGAATTTAATATTGACAACTTAATCGCGGAAAAAATTATTGAATTTAGCAGAAATTCAGAACTGAAAATATTTTCTATTTTGACGGCTTGTTTGCAGGCGTTTCTATACTTGTATGATTATAAAAATGATTTCAAAAGTATTTTATGGACTCCAGTATTAAAGGAAAGCTATAATAGCAATTCCAGTCTAAATACAAAAAAAATTATTGGAATTGAAAATAAAATTACTACTGAAATGAATTTCAATGATTTGCTTTTTCAAGTTGATGAAGTAATAGAGGCTGCAAATAAAAACTCAAATTATCCTATTGATAGTATATTAAGAGATTTAGGATATGATTTTAAAAACAATGAATGTGAAATGTTTGATATTGGGTTAATATACAATAAAATACATGACGAAAATGAGTCTCAGGTACTTTATTGCAATATAGTATTTAAATTTAGTAGAAACCAGGATAGTATTTTTTGCACTGTTGATTATAAAAATGCCCATTATAAAAAAGAAGATATTGAAGCATTTATTTCCTACTTCTGTAACATTTTGAGTTTCTCAGTAGAGAATATCAATTCTAAAGTTGTTGAGATACCTATGCTATCTAATGCCGAAATATATAAACTTTTAGAGGAATTTAATAATACTGTAGCAGATTATCCTGAGAAAGAATCATTAATAACCCAGTTTTATAAGCAGGTAGAGAAAGCCCCAAATAGTGAGGCTGTAATATTTAAGGATGTTACTTTGTCTTACAAGGAACTCAATGAAAAATCAAACCAAGTGGCAAGAAAACTGAAGAAAGAGGGCATCAAAAAAAATTCAGTTGTAGCTATTATGTTAGGACGTTCTGAATATATTGTTATTGGTATACTTGCGATAATGAAGGTGGGAGGGACTTATCTACCTATTGATCCTGTTATACCAAATTTGAGAATTCAATATATGTTAACTGACAGCAAGACCAATCTTATCCTCAGTGAAAAAATGTGGTTAAATAAAGTTCCAGAAAACTATAAAGTATTAGATATTAAAAATGAAAATATTTATTTAGAAGACAGTTCGAATTTGGAAGAAAACATCTCGTTTGATGACTTAATGAACATCATTTATACTTCTGGCTCTACAGGGAATCCTAAAGGTGTTTTAGTTCCATATAGAGGTATGGTTAATATAATTAACTGGTATGTAAATGAATTGAAATTTACTTCGAAGGATATATCCTTGCAGCTTGTGAATTATACTTTTGATGGATTTGCAGTTAATCTTTTTCCGGTATTAACCGTTGGAGGAAAATCTATAATTTTAGATGAAGAGGATTCAAAGAATTTCATATCTATACGTGATTTCATTCATAAATACCAAGTTACAAATATGGGTATTGTCCCCTCTGTGTACAGAGCAATTCTAGAGGTGTGTAAGCCAGGAGATTTGTCAAGTTTAAGATTCGTACAGGTAGCAGGGGATAAGACAGATATCAAGCTGGTAAACTTAAGTCACCGTATAAACCCATACATATTACTGGTTAATGCATATGGGCCAACTGAAAATAGTATTCAAACTACGACATACTTGGGAATGAAACCCAATAAAAAAGTACTTATAGGAAAGCCTATATATAATAATAAGGTTTTTGTCTTGGGAAAACATAATGTACTTATGCCTATTGGCGCACCTGGAGAATTATGTGTTTCTGGATATGGACTGGCAAAAGGATATTTAAATGATATAAAATTGACTAATGAGAAATTTATACCTAATCCATACATTAAGGGAGAAATAATGTATAGAACAGGAGATCTAGTGAAGTGGAGTTCAGACGGGAATTTAGATTTTTTAGGAAGAATTGATAATCAGGTTAAGGTAAGAGGACTTAGAATCGAAACACAGGAAATAGAAAATTGTTTACTTAAACTTGACTATGTTAAAGAAGCAGTTGTAGTAGTAAAAAGCAAAGAATTTGATAATATGGAAAATACTTATTTATGTGCATATATTGTACTTGAGAAGGGCATTAATGATAATAGTATAACTGCTTCGGATTATAGAAGGCATCTGTCAAAATATTTACCCTTCTATATGATACCTTCTTATTTTATTCTAATAGATAAGAAGCCTCTTACACGAAATGGAAAACTCGATATAAATGCTTTACCTGAAATTAATAAGTGCATAAAAACAGGTAATAAGTATACAGCCCCCACTACATATTTGGAAAAAAAACTTGTGAAAATGTGGGCTAATTTATTGAGAATTGACACAAATAAAATAGGTATTCATGATAATTTATTTGAACTTGGTGGCAATTCCTTAATAATGATACAGTTAGCACAAAATATAAATAGTGAATTCAGTGTGGAGTTACCATTGAAGTTATTTTTCGAAGAGCCAACAATTGGATGGGTTGCGCAGTATATCGGGGAGAATGCTGACATTGTCGGATTATAATGGAACCCAGTAGTTTGACACAAAATTGAAGGCTCAATCTAAAAATCAGTGGTTGAACGTTTCAGCCAGATAAGCGATGCCGATTGCATTCGACTAAAATACCGGCTTTGTAGCAAACGTGATTGCGAGTAAAATAGTGTCTCCGTTGATAGGCTTTAATGCGATTATGCCGACCTTCTACTGTGGCATTGGTCCAACGGCAATAATGGTAATTGATGATTTCATTCTGCCAATTACGCATCGTCTTCAAGGTCCTTTGAACGGATTCATGATCGATGTTTTCGCCTTGTTGTAGCCAACGGTGAAAGCCAGCAATTGCTGCCTGAACATTCGGAGAATACTCATACCAGCGGGAAAACGCTTCTTTCCATTCCCAAGCCTTGCGTAGCAGAGGAGAGAAGGCAAGCAGGACGTTTAGCTGAATGTTGCTTTTTTCAGAAAGACTGTCGCCGGGAGGATTCAGTAACCGATGATCCCTTTTCAAGATCGCTTTGGCCCGAGGCGAAAGCGTGAGCTGCACCGTCTTTCGGACAGCCTGGACACTTTCTATGACATAGCCGTGTACATGGAATCGATCTGCAATGCGAATCGCATCCGGAAAACATTCGCTGATCCACGTATGGTACATCTGGGCCAAGTCCATGACGACAGCTTTCGGCTTCAGTGCTAGAAAGTCAGGGTGCGTACGAGCATAGGTGCGTAAATCCTCCAGTTTGCGTCCTGGCAGTACATCCAGCAGGGTTTCGCCCCGAAGATTATGAATGCCCGTATTGTACGTATGTCCTTTTTGATCGCAAAGTCATCGACCCCCAGCACCAATCCTGAAGAACTCCCTGCTTCGCGCCAAGCCTGTTTGGAAAGGCGTTCACTTTCTGTGGGAAGGGCTTCCTGATGCATCCGCTGTACCGTACTCGTCGGCGCTTCTTGCATTCTTGCACTATGAGCCGCTGTGGAGCCCAGTGCTTGTTCTACCGTCTGCCGGCGGAAAAGATGGCTGTATCGCTGTTTTGGACCTACAAATTCGTAAATCCAGACAAAGCCAATCTGGCAATGGGAGCAAAGCAAACGAAGAGAAGGTACCACTAAGTAGCATCTTTTGCCTAAGAGATTCAGATGCCGGATCTTCCGCGGCTCGTTGTGTCCGTTGCGGATTAC
This sequence comes from Paenibacillus sophorae, assembly GCF_018966525.1. Lineage (NCBI taxonomy): Bacteria > Bacillati > Bacillota > Bacilli > Caryophanales > Paenibacillaceae > Paenibacillus > Paenibacillus sophorae. The sequence goes on along the minus strand of NZ_CP076607.1, from coordinate 3,672,565 downwards.
GCCTTGTTCCGATTGGCAAACGGGACAGGGTTGCTAGTAAGCAACGGGCTTAGCCTCCAGATGAACCTCTTCGGCGTTGATGATTAACATGGTATGCAGTTGTAGTTCTGGTACTGGAGTGGCATCTGTCATTTCCTTCTTTGTTGTTGGGTAGGACTTTCAACAATACAGGATTTGCAGATGTTTTTCCATTTTTATCCCCGGTTTAATTTTCAACCACTAATTTCGGGTTTGAGCCAAATTGAAAAAGGAGAAGAGTAGATATGGATGCAAACATGACCTTGCCTTGAAAATGTAGACAGTAAGAATCCCTCGTTTTCAAAGATTGATCATACCTAGACTAGACCGCATTTTCAAGCAAACACGGTGGAACATAACCATTGGTTGAATGTGTTCTGCGACGATTATAAAACAACTCAATATAATCAAACACTGCCTTTTTAGCTTCAGCACGAGTCTTAAAAGTATAGTCATTCAAAAGAATATGTAAAATGCGCCCCTGGGCTAGACCATTTTACCGGCCCTTCCGTTATTTTGTTGCATGCCTTACAGTCAACGCGGGGTACTCTGGCGTGCATGTAGGTTTTCCAATCCCAGAAGTCCAGATGACGCCACTGCTTTTTGTCCGCATCATAGGCTTTGCACGTTCCTCCACACAAGGGACAGACGAACTCGGACCCCCGTTCAAAGTCCATAAATAAATGCCAAGCTTGTTCGTGATCATCGAACGTAATTTCGGTTAGTTTCCAAGGATATTCGACCTGCAACGCCACATTAAACAACTCTAATATTACACGATCTTCACTGTTTTTCGAGGTCCACATTGTTCATCCGCTCTTATTAATCTTCTTAGGAACAGTTTGGACTACTTCTCTATTCTTTAGACCTCACCCATGAAATATAGCGACGAGCCAATAAAAAAAGGTGTGGAAAGGAAGGACAAACTATTTATTATCCATAGCGCCGGCTCCGTTAATTTATACAATAATTCTGCTGCTGAGAAAGAAGTGCATGACAACAATTGGCGTGGAACTCGGAATTTGCTAATTTCCTCGGAAGCATTCGATTCCAAGTTTAATTTCATTAGTACAGCTTTTTCATGCGGCATAGTCGAAGGGGTTGTAGGCAATGATTTCACGATCTATGAGCAACCGCATTTTCGAAATCCTTATGAATCCTGCAAGAATCAGACCGAGAAGTTCATTGAACACTATTGCTTGTCGAGAAAAAAAGAGTATCAAATTCTGAGACCCAGTGTGGTTTGCGGAAGACTGATCGACAGTCCGCTTTATTATATCTCGAAATTTGATGTGTTCTATGGATGGACCAAATTTTTCTGGAACTTAAAAAAGCAGGGGATAGCGGAATCTGTAAGGGTCCGAATTTCCGCTGATTCAAAAATTAATGTGGTCCCCGTTGACTTTGTGGCTAAAACTGTGATGAATGTTTTTCAGCAGGATTTAAAATATGACGGCGATGATCGTACGGATTTATGTTTGCCAGTTTATGAGGATGGTACGTTAACGTATTTTTGGTATAAGCGTTCCGAGAATAGGGAACGTGGGACGACCAGGCAAAGTAGCAGGAAGTGGGACGAGGGGACGATGTTTTTTGTTAGCGGCGGAGATCTGTTACCACTCGGCCAACTGGATCAGCATCAGGAAAGCAGCACCAGCCTGGGTGAGTAAATTGAGCATCTCGAATGCAGTCGATGAGGGAAAATCTAGAAGGTATAAGAGAGAAAAGTGGCGGACAAATCGAATCAAGTTATTGTCCTCCAATTGCACATCTGTCAGAGGACAAGAACCAGATATAAAAACTAAAGAACATCGGTGTCGCCGTTTGGAAGCAGCGTGATCAGTGGAAGGTTGTACAACGTAAGTGCGGTGCGTCGTAGGGCAATAGGAATGCTGTCGGCAACAAAGGCGGTGCACCTCCAGGTAACCAAAACGCCAAGTGGGACCGCGGCGGGCATAGCGGGCCATTTCAAAATGACAGGCGATGACGCATGTTTTCTTGCGGAAGTTCCTGCCGGACGATATGGCTGAGATCATGGAGCAGATTGAGACCTGTTCTCCGAGCGATATGCTTGATTCTACATACCCTGACATCAATAGCCAAGGGACCATGTTCTTGTCCTTCGCCATTAGCTGATTGATGAAACAAGACTGGATATCATTCGAACTCTGTACGCCGACATATGTACAAAATACGGGTTTTGTGAAGATGTCCTGAGAAAAACCGCGTAACACCGCAGGTTTATCGATCTATGTTATTTACAGCATTACGCATCTCTTCATCTGTTAAGTTATATCATTGTTGTTTGAATTGATTTTTCAATCTAGCCAAGATGAGGAATCTAAAACCCGCGAAAAGCCTTGTAAAATCAAGGTTTTTCGCGGTTTTTTTATTTTTCTCAAGCCTCGTCATTTATTAAAATTAATTTTAAAAACAACAGCGCACTAGGACTTGAAAATAAGTCTTAGATTACCGCTGCTTTTCTTGTATTATACGGATTTAAAGTGACTACTGTTCCAGACAGATGTCTCCACTTCGACGCTACTCCTAAGTTGGGCTTAAAATCAAAGTAACTCCAGAGCTTTCAGTAAGGCGTATTCACTTGCTTTAGCGCCTTCTTGAGAAAAATGTGCATTCGGAAACATTGGAGCCAAATGATGATATCCAGGGTAAACATGCAATTCAACTAAGACGCCATCAAAGACCAGTTGTTTTGCAAATAATAAGACTTCATCGATGAACAAATCAATGCTGCCTATACTCATATAAGTTGGTGGTAAACCAGCCAGTGATTTTGCACGCGCAGGCACGTAATACTCACTTACCCCCTCCTGACCGGGTTCATGCCCTAAGACAGATTTCCAGCCAAAGTAATTACTTCGCTTTGTCCAAACAAATTCACCAGCATAAGGATGTTCTGGCGAAATACTCATACGGTCATCGAACATTGGGCTACGCAGCCTTAGATGATGGATATCGAATTCCTTCTGATCACGAATGTATAGGGCCAGACCCGCTGCTAAACCACCGCCAGCGCTGCTGCCTGCAAGAGCGACTTTCTGAGTATCTATCGCTAATTCCTCGGCATGTTCAATACACCATTTTAGGCCTGAATAGCAATCCTGCAATTGACTTGGCTGAACATGTTCTGGCGCCAGGCGATAATACACGGATACACAACAAAAACCATGTTGTGCAGCCAGTGACGCATTACCTGGACGATCAACGACTGGACTACCCAAAACCATTCCTCCACCGTGAATCGAATAATATAACGGCATCTTTTTATATTTTGGTTGGCTAGGCTTAATAATTTCTATGCGAATATCAGGACCGCCAAAATAACTTGGCACCACCCTTTCTTCGAATGTGACAGGGAACATCTGTGTTACATCGATTTGCGGTAACATCTTTGATTGATTTTTACGTGATTCCATTAGCGTTGTTTCGGAAAGATCGCTTGTTGGTATTAAATCAATGGCACTAATAATCTCCTGATCAATCAGATGTCTGCTTCTGCTTTTTTGTTCGCCCATAGTTACTATTGCCTCACTTTCTTGATTTCCATTTTTCCTATTCATATTCTAAAGAGTGCAATAGGCTATTTAAATGAAAACAATAACTTAGAACCATTTTTGACATAAAAAAAACTGATGAAAATATTCATCAGTCTCCATTATGTGAATAAACAATTTTCTTAATGGTTTCAATTGAGAGAAAATATTCCTTAGCAAGCTGCTCAATACTGCTATTATTCTTAAAAGCATGTCTAATAGCGGCATTCCGGTGCTCAAGCCACTGTCTTCCGCCACTTAAGCTTCCCCAGCTGTTATATTCCTTCTCCTGTTTAGGAATGTAAATAGTCTCTCCTTGAACATACTGTTGGATCTCTATAATTAACTTTTCAGGTAATATTTTTTTAGCATTCGTATATTTCAATTTGCTTCACCCCTTATTTTTAATCACATAATAAGGTGCAAAGCCAAAATATTAGAAAAGCTTATTCAGCGTTATACAATATTTCGCCCCATGCAAAGTAACGCTTTTCAATAATTGGCTTTGCATGAGTAGTAGAAGTCACAGACAATCTCAAGAAATTATCCATCAGTAAGCACCCCCCTTTACATCGCAAGTATAGCATATTTCATTATTGCGCAGTGGCAAACTTACGAGAGGTAGTCCGATATTTCGTCGGCGACATCTCTTTTCTAGCTGTAAACTGTTTAATAAAGTAGGTATCATACTCAAACCCAGTAGCGCGCGCAATTTCATTAAGGCTCATATCTGTGTGTGTCAAAAGGTCACTCGCAACCTTTAAGCGATGTGAAAGCAAGTAACCAATCGCTGTATTCCCGCATCTTTCCTGAAACATCTTATTTAGAGTCACACGGTTCAAGTGAACACACTTCGTCAAATCCTCCAATGAAATTTTCTTCGAATAATTGGTGTGAATATAATCTAACACTACATCGACAGGTGAGTGTTCGTTATTTCGATTTAATTCCTCCAACAAACCTAAAATTTGAATGAGGTATTTTTTTATTCGGCATACCCAGAGTGCATCACTTTGCGCCTGCACTTCCGTGCCAAGTACGAAAAACCATTCAAACAATAGCGGGTATGCTTTTTCCGTTACACGAGGCACTCCAGTATACAAATTATTACTTTGAAAAAGGGAAAGTCCCGTTTGTATTCTAGGCCATGTAGGAAAATAATCCTTCGTTTCGGAAAGAGTAATAGTGTTAAGAAATTCGGGATGAAAACTAAAGGATTGTGCAGATACGTTAATCTTTTCAACCACTTGCACATGAGCGTCTTCAGCCAAGCAAAGGACACCAGGAGCACTAATAGATATTGGACGTTGGTTCAGTATCCCCTTTATACTTCCAGACGTTATAAAAATTAGCGTAAACCGTTCTGGATAAGGAAGAATACTAAAATCCTCCACGGCGACAAATTCTATGTTCACGGTACGTTCTTTGTGTCTGTCTACTTGTGGCATAGTGATCACCTATCAAATAGTATAGTTGGTTGCTTCACTTATTTCAGTGTAACATACAAGTTCAGAGGATATAATATTGTTGTGAATCAACAAAAAGGGAGGAAATTATGAATGACTGCTGAACCGTTTCATATTCATGTCTCCGATGAAATCCTTGACGATCTTCAATACAGGCTGCGCCACATCCGTTGGCCCGATCAATTAGAAGGCTCTGGATGGGAGCGAGGAACAGACTTAAGTTATTTAAAATCACTCGTTTCATATTGGAAGGATCATTATAATTGGCGCGCACAAGAATCGGAGTTGAACCGCTTCTTCCAGTTTCGCTGCAATATTGACGGGATAGATGTGCACTTCATACATGAGCGCGGCAAAGGACCTGACCCTCTGCCCATTATTCTTACCCATGGATGGCCAGACAGTTACCTTCGTTATCAAAAAATTATTCCTCTCCTTACGGATCCGGCTAGCCACGGAGGTAATCCTGAGGACTCTTTTGATGTCATTGTCCCTTCATTGCCTGGATTCGGATTTTCTGGTCGCCCTAATCGGCCTGGCGTCAACAATTTTATTGTCTCCCAGATGTGGGCTAAGCTAATGACAAAAGAATTAGGCTACAAAAAATTTGCCGCTGCAGGTGGCGATATTGGCTCCGGTGTTACAAGGTATCTAGCATCAAATTATCCTGAACTTTTATTTGGAATCCATCTAACTGATGTTGGCATTATAAGGAGTCTCATGACTTCACAGGATGAGGCAGAACTCTCTGAAGAAGAACTGCAATATAAGAAAAACGCTTCCGAATGGATTTCATATGAGGGGGGCTATATGTCCATTCAATCGACAAAGCCTCAGACTCTTGCTTATGGACTTTCCGATTCGCCGGCAGGTTTGGCAGCTTGGATAATCGAGAAATTTCGCGCATGGAGCGATTGTAAGGGTGACCTCAACCAGAAATACAGCAAGGATGAGTTGTTGACTCATATTATGATTTATTGGGTGACTAACACCATAGGATCATCTACACGTATGTATTACGAAAATTCGCATTCCTTGCCACCATTGGGTCGCATAGAAGTTCCGACAGGCATGGCCATATTCCCCGCGGATATCGTGCTGCCCCCCAAATCCTGGACTGTGCGCAATCTGAATGTCACTCGTTGGACCACAATGCCTTCCGGCGGGCATTTTACTGCTATGGAAGAACCGGAGCTGCTGGCCAGCGACATTCGCGCATTTTACAGACCTATTAGAATGAAAAATAAACAGTCTGAATAGATAATCTAAACACAAATTGTTACTACCATGCATAATGTCTTAGGAATGGAAGTTTAATATTACTCGCGCGCTTCGTAGAATACTCAGCATAAATAAATATTTTAGATCTTAAATCGGGCGCTATCCTCTGTTGAGGACAATGCCCGATTTTGTTTCTTTGTTTTATTTTGTAAACGTGTACTTCAATAAATCTCGTTATTATTGTAAATATTCTGGCATGAAGTTCATTCATAACATGTTGGAACGACGAAACTTATGGGATTGGAAGTTGGCGCTAATGAATCAGTTGAAAAAGCCTTCAGCAGTTACGTTAAGTCATGTCTCCAGCACGCTCAAAAGGACTATTTTGAGAAACTGAGGCGTTATTCAGCTTATGTTGTCCTTTTGGATGCTGTCACCTTCTAGATCAATATTAACTTTCTAGTTCGTCACTACGACATGTCGCAATCTCAGAACATTCCCGTTCTTTCTCAAATCTCCGATCTCTTGCATCTTAGCTCAAAAGAACTGAGGGTTATGTACTATAAGTATTACCAGGATAAAACGGACAGAGAAATTGCTCGAATTTTAGGAATAAGCAGACAAGCTGTCTCGCGCAGACGATGGACGGAATACTAAATATTAAACAAAAAAGCCCATCTGAGAATTATATTCTCAAATGAGATATTGGCTAATTAAGTATGGTGCTGGTGAAGGGACTTGAACCCCCACTCCGTCACCGGAAGCGGATTTTGAGTCCGCCGCGTCTGCCATTCCGCCACATCGGTACATTATAAAGATCTCATAATAGACTGTTAGGATAATGGTTTATAGCATAAAGCATAAACTAGAAAAATAAGTTATGACACAATATATAATAATTCTTTAATGAAGGGTGAAACATAGAGTAATTCTACATTAAAAGAAATACGGGTTTTGTGTATATATTTGTCGTTTTGATTGTTTCATTTTGATATTTGTAATATTTGTTTTGAACAGTGACACAAAGTTCCCCCCTTTTTGTTGTGGAGAACAATAATAATTAATCTTTTGAGTAGTAACATTTCTTTTTATTGATAATCTTTGTGTCGATTTCCTCGCAAAAGGGTAATCTTGGTGTCACTGTACAGGAGGACAAGAACATAGTCCCTTGTAGGACAAGAACTTGATCCCATTGCCGATACATATCCATTTCTGGCCACAAAAATTATTCAATTCGAAATCTTTTGGGAAATCGATGGCTATTCGGAAAGCCCACAATTCTAATACTTTATTTCATTTGACAGCTACAACTGGCCACGAGATCATCACACGGCGTATTGGCTTGCAGATGATCCGGAAATCCGCCGGTTCACCCGGGCGGTCCTACGTTGACAACTCCGACGAATCTTTGCCCCGTCCTCCTGCGGCGGCAACGCCACCCGCCTCACAGAACTCTCCTGATTCACCCTCGCCGGCGCCCGCTTGCCGTTGTGCCCACCCCGGCTCAGGTGAAAAGCTACAATCTGTGTCTGTCCTACTCTCATTCAAACAATTGCTTATGCTTATTGAAAAATCGATAAAAAAATTGTACATTGTCTAGTTCAAACCATTCTGCTGTTTGAAGAGGCTTGGCATCCAGATTATAAATTTTTGCATGTAACGTGCCTAAAACAAAGGGAGAATGAGTGGCAATAATAAATTGACTATCAAAATATCGTGCCAGCTCATTTATTTGTTCTGCCATTCTTATTTGATTGGCAGGAGAAAGTGACGTTTCCGGCTCGTCCAATAAATACAATTGCCCAGGTAGCAGATATTCCTCAAAAAACTGCATGGACGTTTCTCCATTAGAGTATTTTTCTTGTGAAAATTGAATGTTCTCCAGCTTCTTCTTAAACGCATACGTAGCTTTATATTGTGCCGCCTGAGCCTTGCTCATCCCTTTGTTAATCTGCTCATACATTATTCCCTCACGCAGCACGGAAGATTGCTGTATCTTCTTGATCTCATATAAAATATCCTCTGATTTCATATATCGGCTTCCTTCTGGAAGTTGCCTGATTTCATGCTCTTGCTCATCATGCCCAAGCTGATAGCTACTCAAATCAAGGAATCGCTGAGCATAAATACTATGCCCATAGCTTGTCATTCTTTCAGCCCCCGAGATTCCTAGCTTGTTGGAAATTACATTGAGTAAAGTGGATTTTCCGCTACCGTTATTGCCATACAACACAGTAATTCGATCAAACAAAAGCACCTCTCCAGCCACGTGCTTAAATACATAATCAGGGTATATGTTGGAATTTCGATCCGTATAATCAGAAAGCTTAAAGCTTCTCAAATAAATCATTGCCGCACTCCTTCTACCTGTCTTATAGTTTGAATTCTATTTTACCAGAAAAAAGACTATGTATTCTTAGGGTTGCAGCCGTATTTCTCCCACCTTGCTTGGAGTCAACGCTGTAACGCAGTCCCTTTTCAGAGTCGTAGGAGTACGGAATGTGAAATTTATTATAAATAAGAGAAAGATTAGGAGAAAAATCACTTTAAAAAGTTAAATTTTGTAATATTTTTATTTTGAAGGCATTGATATGCAAGAAGGTGTTAAATGAAAAAATGTGTGTATATCATCGTCGTTGTTTGGATCGACGAATGCCCGAGCTGATTTCTGAGTCTGGGCACATCGTTAATTTCCTGGTGTTACCGGGTCGCAAAATTGTGTCTCAAAACGTACAAGATCAGTGGCGGTTTACTGTAGGCTGCCGCATATTTTTTAATCAGCTATTCTATGGATCGGCCTGTGAGCCGGCGGCTTTTTCCTTTTCGCCGCCGCCTTTGCGGATTATGCGTACGGATGCTTTTGTCATGTCCAGATCGTCCATATTAATGCCCGCAACTTCGGATAGCCGCAGTCGTCTAATACTTTATTTTCTCAAAACAGCAAGCCCTTTTTAGTCCAATTAAGTCATCATAGTGTATGATTCCAAAAAATCAGTGGGGATTGGATCAATAATCGATCGACTCTAATCCCCACCTCCCACCATTTCAACTTCTTACTGCTCGTTTAATAGTTTCTGCAATGAAGCTTCATCCAAAAGCGCTACAAGCGCCACAACCGGATTCCAATAATCTTTGTAGTGTACGATTTTATTGTCTCTGGTTTCGATCACGGAAATATATTTCTGAAGATAAGGCTTGCCGGTGGTCAGGAGTTGCGCTTCCTCAATTCCGAATTCGACTATCATGATATTGGGGTTCATCGCGAAGTGAAAGGTTGGTTCACTGAACCGTGTGATATCAAACTTCTGAGGGAAGTCTTTAACATACTCATAAATGGCAGCCTTCCCTTCAAGTTTTTGAGTAAAGCCTTTAGGAGCGTAAGGAAACTCGAACAGCGCATTGTCATCAAACAGCTCAATAAATTGATTCATGTCTTTGTCCAAAAAAGACTTGCAAAACTTATGGAAGATCTCCCGTGAAGCTTCCTGTACCTTTTCATTATCTGCCGGATTGAACGTCATATTTACCACTCCTTATCATTTTGTCAGCTATTGAATAAAACGGAATCATTCTCGAAAAATACTTTTCAGGTCACATAGTCGCTATCTTTCCAGACAAACTAGTCCAAAATGTTCATGAGCAGTCAGTCAAAATTAAAATATCGAATCTGCTGCCGGAATGACTCGGCTTACGACTCCGACGATTGTTTCCGCGCAAGGATCTCGGGAGGTTGGGCGCCAAGCCACCATGCCGGATTTGCCGATCCTTCGATGACACGCCCATCCGTATGCACATAATAGCGTTTATCGGGTCTTTGGGCAAAATCGCCATTCAGCGCCCGCTGCGTCCATTCCGAACCGTAACGGAAGATCTCCGCTGCAACACCGCCAAGGGGATGGAATTCATTCTCATAGATCCGCAGCTCCTTAGGAGCCTTGATGAGCTCGTATAGAGCAAGGGCATCTTCAACAGGGATAAGCTCGTCAAATTCACCGTTGCCGATCAGAACCGGACAAGTGATGTTCGAAACGAGATGCCAAATGCTGTAATTCGCCGCCATTTCTTTATCAAACTTCTCTTCATCCGTGTAGCCGGACATATACATCATATTGGCCTTGAAGCTTGGTTGGGCTTTGCTGAAAGACTTTTCCAGTTCACCGGGGCCTGTCATAAAGGTGGCTAAAGATTTCAGGCGATTGTCGTGGGCAGCTCCCCGTAATCCCCAGATCGCGCCCATACTGACTCCAAACAGACCTATCCGATTCTTGTCGACCTGCGGAAGCTCCTCAAGAAAGTCAATATACCGGCTGATGGCGCGCTGGTAGTTGGTTAAGGTGACCTTGAGTCCGGATGACCCGGATTCTCCTTGACCAGGCCCTTCAATGGACAAGGCGACCATGCCCCGTGACGTATAGTAGCGTTGGGCAATCTGTATATAATCCTCTTTGATCATGTCCATGCCCGGACCTAGAATGACGGCAGGAGCATTCGATACATTTCCTTCAGGGAGAAACAACAGACCGAAGATTTTTTTGCCTTCAAAATCCAGCTCAACCCTCTGGATGGTTTGATTGCTCAGACGCCCAATCGCTTCGACGGACTCATTACAACGTTGGCGAAATACGGTTTTTCTGGGATCATCGTTAAAAAAAGAATACTGCGCTCTACCCCACATCACCGCAGCACGCTGATACAAGTCTTTGGCGGTTGCCGGGAATCCCTCACTTTCATAGTGCTTCGCCCGTGCTTCTGCTTGGGCCGCAACGGTCGACCATGCTTTAGGGATCATGACGCCGCTTTTAACCAATTCAAATACTCTGTCAAAGTCTCTGTGATTGTGGCCGCATTCTTCTAACGTTGCCTTCGCTTCGGGATGCAGGGCGTCAAATCCCCCTTGTGCAAGTGCGATATCCAGAATCCATCCTTGTGAAACTGCTCGTTGTGTCATTTTTTTAACCTCCGTATTTTTATTTTTAAGTACTTACAAGCCGAGAGCCGTCCAACCTCCATCTACAAAAATGGTCTCGCCTGTAATATAAGAAGCTGCATCGGATGCAAGAAATACCGCGGCACCAGCCAGCTCATTGGGATGGCCCATTCTGCCAAGGGGAGTTCGTTCCGTCACTTTTCCGGCAAAATCTTCTTTTGCATCCGAGACGGTTTTTACAAGCGGGGTTTCAATATAAGAAGGCGCAATCCCGTTCACATTGACCCCATACTTTGCCCACTCTACCGCCAGAACCTTTGTCAGCATATTAACTCCCCCTTTGCTGGCGCAGTAGGCGACAGAGCCTGTGAGCGCAGTTGTGGACCCCACTGATGAAATATTAATGATTCGTCCACGGTTCTGCTTGATCATTTCCCTGCCCGCATACTGTGCGAATAAGAAAACACCGGTGAGATTAACCGCAATAATTCGGTTCCAGTTGTCCAATTCGTATTCTTCCGCTGGCGTTTTAATCGTCATTCCCGCATTGTTAATCAGAATATCAATAGATCCGAAACGATTTTTCGTCTCATCTACTACTTGTTGGATATCCTCGGGCTTCGTTACATCGCAAGGGATCACCAATGATTCCGTTCCTATCTTGCGAATCTCATTCGCCACCTCCTCTAATTCGGACTGCGTACGACTGGATAGAACCACATTTGCACCCGATTCGGCTAATCCCAAAGCAATACTTTTTCCGATACCTCTGCCTGCGCCTGTCACAATAGCGGTTTTCCCGCTCAAGTTAAATAATGAGTTCATAGCTTCACCCGCTTTCATTTCTGTTTCCAATGTGAGGCGTGCGCGATGGCAAAGTCTTTCAGAGATTTAGGCGGTCGTCCGGTCACACGCTGAACTGTATCCGTAACCTGGTCTTCAGTACCGTGAAGCCTGATCGCTTCATCCAGCCCTGCGAGAAAATGAGCATAGTCTTCGGCCATCCCGAACTTCATCATCCCGGCCGCCAGCTCTTCCGTGCTAATATTTACATGTTGGATGGTTCGTCCTGCAGCAGCGCCGATGATTTCTCCAGCCTCCGCATAACTAAACGAATCAGGACCTGTGATGATATGATCGGTATTGTGAGGCTGCTCATCAATCAGCGCTCTTACGCCCACCTCGGCAATATCGTCGGCATCAACGAATCCGACCCGGCCCGATCCTGTAGCCGTAATCATCACGCCGTCACTGTTGATTTGCGCTCCATGATGACCCTCAGTGAAGTTTTGCATAAAATAAGAAGGCCGTAGTACCGCCCATTCCGGCACAAGCTGACGTATTACCTGATGCACCTTGCCGAACACAGGTCCATTTTCAGGCACGGAAGCGCTGCTAAGTAACACGACCCGGCGTACCCCTTCCTTTAAAGCCTTCTCCAAAAAAGGTACCATCATCTTGGACGGGTCCATGACTGCAACGGGACCCACCAGGTAGATCTTATCCACGTTTTTCAAAGCCGGTTCAAACGTCGTCTCATCGAACCAATCAAAAGCCACATGCTCATTGGTGCTTTCTGAAGCGGAAGTGCCGCGGTCGGCCGTACGAACGGCATAGCCCAGATCGGTTAGCCGCTTAGCTATACGGCTTCCCGTTTTTCCTCTTCCGCCTGTCACTAAAATTTTACCGTTATTCACCATTTCCATTACTCCCTCTCTTTTTTCAGACTGATAAGTCCAAAATATTCATGAATAGTCAATCAAAAAACAAAATAGTAACTCTGTAATTGGAAACCGGAGTTGGAACGATTGATTTCTAGATCAAACGATCTAATAATTCGTCCAAAACCCGGATCAGAGGTTAATTTAACAGCCTAGGTTAGCGATTGCTTCTGCCCATGCATTGAACACCTCCTTTCTGATCCCTATCATACCCATTTCAGACTATTTAGTCAAGAAAAAAATTAGATCATTGAAAATCCATCCCGTCTGCTGAACCATCCCTCCAGTCGTAAATGCGCTCATGTTAATATCACTGTCGGACAATCAATAGAGGATTCCCACAAAACTTGCAAGACTTGCAAGTCTTGTCTGAAGGCGCGGTTCCCTTAAACCTGTTGGACCACATGTAAAAAAGCAACAAAGTTTTTCTTGACTAAACAGTCTATTAAAGTTTAAGATAACATTAAGAAAGGTTGGATGGATAATGAAGCTTCATAGATGCTTCATTATATTTTTCCAAATATTTGACCATTCGATCCAGAAAGTTGGTGGCCGCTGATGATTTGAACAACGCTTAAACAAGAAAATCTGCCAATGTGAATGCAGCCGCCTAAAATGAAGGAAATTATCAAAATTAATGTGGAGGTAGATGTTATTATGTACGAATTCAATTCAAAAATCTCTGTTTTGGATCTCGCCCCGATCTTGTCGGGCAGCACACCCAAAGATTCTTTCCGACGTACGCTGGAGCTCGCGCAACACGCCGAAAAGCTCGGTTATCACCGATATTGGCTCGCTGAGCACCATAATATGCCAGGAATCGGGAGCTCGGCAACATCGATCTTGATCGGACATATTGCGTCTGGAACTAAGAAAATCCGGGTCGGCTCAGGCGGCATCATGCTGCCCAATCATGCCCCGCTCGTCATCGCCGAACAGTTCGGAACACTGGAATCTCTGTATCCGGGCCGGATAGATCTAGGATTAGGCAGAGCTTCAGGCTCCGACATGCGTACCACCCGCGCTCTCAGGAGGACGCTGGGCAGCAACGGGGATGATTTCCCGGACCTTCTGCGCGAACTGCGCTCTTACTTCCATCCCGAAGACGAACCTATTGAACCGGGAGTACGGGCTATTCCCGGAGAAGGAATGGATATTCCCATCTGGCTGCTGGGCTCCAGCGGGTTCAGCGCACAATTGGCGGGTCGTCTCGGACTGCCTTTCTCATTCGCCAGCCATTTCGCACCGGATTATTTGCTCCAGGCCTTGGATTTATACCGCAGCGCCTTCACTCCCTCGCGAATGTTGGATAAGCCCTATGTTATGATAGGCTTAAATGTCATTGCGGCTGATTCGGCCGAAGAAGCAAGCTGGCTGGCTACTACAGATGAGCAGCAAGTGTTGAATCTGATTCGCGGCCGTACCAGCGAATACAATCCTCCGGTTGAAAACATGGATGCCTTGTGGAATGAGCAAGAAAAAACGCGAATTCGTAAACAAATGGATTTCGGCATTATCGGAGATCGTACCACGATTCTTAAGAAGCTGCCCGTTCTGTTTGAAGAAACGAAGGCGGACGAATTCATCGTAACATCCCATATTTACGATCATCAAGCCCGTTTGCGGTCCTACGAAATTTTAGCGAATGCTGTCAACGAGTTAAGGCAGTAATGGATGCTCATTGAACCGCCAGAGGAAGTGGTCAATCCATAGATCCATATGTTGTTATCATTCCAATGAAAGAACAAGGATCATCAGGCTGCGTCAAACCGCCTAATGATCCTTGATTTTTACCATATCTATCTTTTCATCGCTTGAGTAACCATTCGTAAACGGATTGAATTCAGCACAATAACGATCCCGATTGAAGTAACAATCGCCCCGAACGTAAGCAAGGCCGGCATAAGCCCCCAATAAAACGATAATATCCCGACACCTAATGTAGGCAAAATCATGCCTGAATACGCCGCAATATAAAAGATTGACAGAAGGCGGGCTCTTTCGGAAACGGGTGCCATACTCCCGGTCAGTTTCATGCTGCCTTGAAACGTCCACCCGCACCCGACAGCCTGTATCCCCTTCCCCAGCCACAATAACGCACTATTTATCAATGTTCCGGCCATTAACATGCACCATGTCCCTGCAAGCAGCAATAATACTCTCGCTTGTATACGGCGAAACGCATCGCCAGGCAAAGGAATTAGCTGGGCAAGCGCCCCTCCCGAAAGCAGAATGAACAAGAGAATACCCGGGACAGCAAAATTGGTTGAGTGCATTACAGACCGAACGAAGGTTGGCATCAAGGCAAGTACAGTCCCGTTAAGCGCAAACGCCGTAAATACGGAGGGAGCGGCAAATGCCCAGAACAAGGTTCGATGGGAGGACGGTACGCCCATACTGATCTGAAATAGTCGCCGATTCCCGGTCGATTCTCTCCTTTCACGGATACTGGCCAGGAGAAGCATGCTGATGCTCAGAGCGATAAACATGCTTTGGTAAGGAATTTTCACAGGTGACAGCGGGCTGTACTGGATGATTATGCCGCTAATTGCCGGTCCCAGCCCAAACCCGAGCATGGTAACAATACTTGACAGCGTCAATGCATGCGCCGTTTGGTTCTGTGAGGAATGTTGAAGCAAAAGAGCTGTCCCTGTTCCCATGAAAGCTCCTGACGCCATCCCAGCCAACGCCCGTGCAAGGTACAGTAACGAGATATTTGTGGCTTCAGCGAAAAATATCGTCGAAAGAATTGCCAATCCTAAGCCGATGTACACTACTTTTTTATTGCCCCATACATCCCCTAAAGGACCTGCGATCAACAATACCGGCAGCAGGCAAGTGGAATAAATAACGAACAAGCCTGTAACGATAACGCTGTTAAGATGAAAAGCAGTTGCATAGAGCGGGAAAAAAGGCACTGACAGATTCGTATTGATAGCCATCGCTATGATTGTGAATAGGATACGTTTCATCGGCTTACCTCTAAATCTTGGCATAAGGTGACTTGAGCATCATTACGATTTTAGGGCGCTTGTATATTTATATTGATTATCGTAGCGTTCTACCAGTTTCAAATATTGTTTTGAACTTTCTTGTACCCACCAAAGAGAATTGCCGGATAATTCTTTTTTGACTTGTCCCGGGGAACCTGCAACAAGCTGCCGGTTTGTAATTTTGCTATTACCTGTAATGACACTGCCTGCTGCAATGACATTCTCATTCTCAATCGTTGTCCCGTCGAGCACTACAGCGTTCATACCGATAACATTATCATTTCCAATCATACAATTATGCAGAATCGCGCCATGTCCAATCGTATTGTTATTACCGATAAAAGTCCCGGATTCTGACATGTGAATGACGCAGTTATCCTGGATACTGTTATTTTTCCCGATTCGGATCGGTCCCACATCTCCCCGCAATACTGCGCCGAACCAGATACTGCTGCCTTCCTCAATGGTAACATCGCCAATAATACTGGACTTCGAAGTGCTTCGGAAAATTCTGCATGTAGTCGTAGAGATCTGCCTTGCCTTCCTTCATTTCCGGGAAACCTGCAGGACCGTAAGGGAACTCCAGTACCCCGTTCTCATCCCACAATTCAACCCATGCCTTAATATCCCCGCCCGACAGATGTTTCAGATGATTGCGGAATACTTCCTGTGCTCTTTCGCGAACTGCTTCTTGGGTTTGATCATTTGTTAACATATAAATCCCTCGATTTTTTGGTGGTAACCAATATATTATAGACTATTCAGTCTATAATGTCCAAAAAAAATCGAAGCATTACTTACGTTGTATTCCCTAGCAAGCACCTCCTTTTGTTTATGAATTCATCATACTATTTTCGGATCATTTGGTCAGCTCAATTTGTTTTTTCAATTGCATTCAGATTCATATATAACTTCATATAACAATAAAATGACAAAGAGACTATTCCTGTCTTGAAAATAGTCTCTTCTACACATCTAAAGTAAACGCTTAATTAGGATAGATCGCTCTTAACGATTCCCATTGAATTGGCTTTACAGCGATGATGGGCCGTATGGCTTTTGCTTGTTTTTCGGCTTCTTCCAAAGACTCGGCAAGCCCCAATTCACGCAGTGTTCCGACTGCCACAGTACCCGTGCGTCCTTTTCCCCCGCCACAGTGAAAGGCAACTTTCTTTCCTGCTCGATAAGCGCCTACCACTTCCTGAATTGCCGTGCGGAAGAGTTCTTCTTCCGGCTCTGTTGCATGGTCTCCCAAAGGCACTTTAATCCACTGAACGGTATCTGCCACATACGCACATTCTTCCGCCTCTTCACGCAGATCTACTACGACCTCGACGCCTTCCTCCGTAACCATTTGTTCAACATCTTGAGCTCCGCCAAAATAAATTTTGTCTGCTACCAAAGCTTGATAAGATTTAGTCATAGGAATCTCCCTTTTGTTAATCTGTTAAATAAAATTGCATAACCTTTTTTCTCACCTTAACCTTTAATGAAGGTGTGCAAGTTCCGTCAACTGCTCTACTCCGCGGATCTCTTTCGGCCTCCAAGGAATGATTACCGTCTGACCGCCGGCCCTTTTGTTGATTTCCCGAATCCATGGAACCTCTGCCACGGCTCTGCCTTTCAATACCGGTTCCTCTGTTCCGGAAGCAGCCAAACTCTGGTTGATAGTCCACCATCTTACGGAGATTTCGGCGCGCTTCAAGTCTTCCTCCAGCCGGGACGCTTCATAAAAAGGAGTTGCTTCTGCTAAAGTTACGATAACTACTGCCGTTTCCTTAGCATTACGGAGCCTTGGGAGAAGCTTTCGAACTGAATCCGGGACCAAACCTGTAGAACGGGCGACTTCTTTATGATATTCCTCGCTGGCATCCAGCAAGAGGAGTGTATGGCCGGTAGGTGCGGTATCAATGACAACGATCTGGTCTTGTGATCGTTCAACGAGCTCAGCAAAAGCCCGGAATACAGCAATTTCTTCCGTACAGGGTGACCGTAAGTCCTCCTCAAGAACAGCAAGGCCTTCTTCATCGAGGAGTTCGGCATTCTGGTTGATCACCTCTTGCCGATATTGATCAACTTCAGCCTTAGGATCAATTCTGCTTAGAGATATCAATCCGGCATCCGTGCCAAATAGGGTCTCGATGTGGGCTGCGGGGTCCGTTGTGCTGAGGTGCACGTTATGACCACGTTCCGCCAAACCGACGGCCAGAGCGGAAGCGACGGTTGTTTTACCCACCCCGCCTTTGCCCATCGTGAACAATATACGGATGCCGGCTTGCTCGACATCGTCGATCAGGGCAGAGAGAGACGGCAAACGGGGCGGCGCTTCCTTGAGCGCAGCTTCAAGAGAAACAGGCTCAGTCGGTTTAAAGAGTTGCCGCATACTAGCGACTCCCAGGATATTGAACGCGACCAGCGGAATATGGAATACAGACAGATTTGTGAGTGCTTCAGGCATCTCGCGTAAAGCGGTCTGCTGCCGCTCATACAGCCCCGACGAAATCGGGTCCTCTGACTCCGGCTTTTGAAGCAGGCCGTTAACGATCATTATTTGATGGGTGACGCCGATCTCCCGGAGTTCCTGAGCAGCCCTTGCCGCTTCCAGCAGAGGAGTCCGATCAGGGCGTGTTACTAGCACCAAAGTCGTTTCAAGGTGATCTGATAACGTCCGTACAGCCTGCTCGTAGACATCCTTCTTGCGCTCCAGCCCGGCCAGGGGACCTAAACAGGAAGCCCCGTGAGTGCTTTCTTCCAGAAATCCGTTCCATGCGGCCGGCAGCTGAAGGAGGCGCAGCGTGTGGCCTGTGGGCGCGGTATCAAACAGGATATGATCAAATTGAGATCTCAATTGTTCACCGGTCAGGAGGGTCGTAAACTCATCGAAAGCAGCGATTTCTACGGTACATGCCCCTGACAACTGTTCTTCCATCGTGGAGATCACCGAATCGGGCAAGATCCCCCGGTAGGGAGCGACCACTTTCGCTTTATACTCTTCCACTGCCATCTCCGGATCTAAATTCGCGGCAAAAAGATTAGGAACACTCTCAATCGCAGCCGGATGATTGGAGAGCTCCATGCCAAAGACATCCTGCAGGTTGGAGGCGGGATCGGTGCTAACAAGCAGAACCCGTTTACCCGAGTCGGCCAGCGCTACCGCCGCTGCACAGGCCGTTGAAGTTTTGCCTACCCCTCCTTTGCCTGTAAAGAACAAATATGGAGTGCGCAGGATGGCTAATGGATCAAACCGGGTGGACATGTCGATCCTTCCTTCCCTTATTTTGATTTCAATTTCAGCTCTATACGCACCTTAGGTTTCTGGGTAAGCTCGGATGCCGGGATTCCTGTCCATTCTTCCAGTTCTTCATTCGAAGGATAGCTTTGTTTCTTAACCAATTGTCCATCTAATAGAATGACGGGCAATACATCCGGTCCTTCGTCAGTAAGCAACTGTTTTATCACATGATTGACTACAAAGGCATCCGGCTCACTGGTCAAATTATATCTGGACACGTTGAATTCTTTCTTCTTCAAATGATGAACCACCGCTGAGATGCGGATTAATTCCGGGTCAACAACAGGGCCGCATACTCCTGTGGAGCAGCACATAGCCGGATCATAAATCTCTATAGACTTCATAAACCCAATTCTCCCTTCTTTGAAAAAGAAGCCGGGATCTCTCCCGGCCGGACGATTCATTATTCGCCGGTTTCAGCAAATTGTTTAATGCGTGCTCCGACCTGGTCACGGACCCGCTGGAATACCGCCCATTTCTCTTCTTCCGTTCCTTGCGCCTTGGCTGGATCGTCGAATCCCCAATGTTCACGTTTCACTTTCGGAGGGGTAATCGGGCATTTATCTGCGGCATCTCCGCATAACGTGACAACCAGATCAGCGTTATTCAGCAGCTCCGGATCAATAATATCGGAGGTTTGTCCCGAAATATCAATGCCCACTTCACTCATGGCTTGTACAGCTTTCGGATTTAGACCATGGGCCTCAATACCGGCGCTGTAAATATTCCAGCCATCACTCAGGTATTTCTTTGCCCAGCCTTCCGCCATCTGGCTCCGACAGGAATTTCCTGTACACAAAAAGTAAATGGTTTTCTTGTCCATCCGCAATAATCTCCTTTAAATTTAAAATAGGGTTAACCTTAAATAGAGGCCCAAAAGGGTGATAAACAAGGTAGGGATGGTTAGGATGATGCCTGTTCTAAAATATGTCCCCCAAGAGATCTTCACACCTTTGGCCGAAAGCACATGCAGCCACAGCAGGGTAGCCAGCGAACCGATCGGCGTAATCTTCGGCCCTAAGTCCGAACCGATGACATTCGCGTAAACTAAAGCATCTTTAATGATTCCTGTCGTGTGTGTTGCATTAATGGCAAGCGCATCAATCATGACCGTAGGCATATTATTCATCACCGATGAAATGATCGCTGCAATAAAGCCCATGCCCATCGTTGCTACGAATAGACCTTGATTGGCAGCGCCTTGAATCACATTAGCCAGGACATCCGTAAGACCGGCATTTCGCAGCCCGTACACCACGACATACATCCCGATGGAAAAGAACACGATCGCCCAAGGCGCCCCTTTGACCACTTCCATTGTGGGTACGAAAGGACTTCTTCTTGCCATGAGCAAGAAAAAGATCGCGATGATCCCCGCTACCACGGAAACCGGAATGTTCAGGAATTCACTGACGAAGTAACCGACCAGAAGAACAGCAAGGACAAGACAGGATAACTTGAACATCTTCTTGTCTTTGATGGCCTCTTCAGGATTTTTTAACTGAGAGCTGTCAAATTGTCTCGGGATACTTGTACGGAAGAAAATGAACAGCACCAGAATACTGGCAGTAAGCGAAAACAAGGTAGGAATAATCATATGCCCCGCATATTCCATAAAGGTCACCCCGAAGAAATCAGCGGAAACGATATTAACCAGATTACTGACGACGAGGGGCAGTGAGGTTGTATCCGCAATAAATCCGCTGGCGATGATGAACGGAAACACCTTTTTCTCATCAAAATTCAGCGCACGCACCATGGCCAGCACAATCGGAGTAAGGATAAGCGCCGCCCCGTCATTGGCAAAAAATGCGGCCACAACCGCGCCAAGAATAGTGACATAGATGAACATCCGAATTCCATTCCCCCGCGCGGCTCTGGCCATATGTAGGGCAGCCCATTCGAAAAAGCCAATTTTATCGAGGATTAAGGAAATGAGAATGATCGCAATAAAAGCTAACGTGGCATTCCACACAATCAGGGTCACATCGAGTACATCATTAAAACTCACTACGCCTGCAAGCAGAGCCAACACGGCTCCGCCGCAGGCCGACCATCCAATCGATAAATTCCGGGGCTGCCAAATGACAAAGATTAAAGTAACAACAAAAATGAAACTCGCTAACAGTACCGAAACCAATCCGCTGACCTCCATTTAATTACATGAAATTCTCAGGCCCTTCTTATTCAGTTCTTCCAGCTCATGATCTTGTGAAGGAACGAAGGCGATCAATTGTTGAATTAACTCATGTTGAGGACTGTTTGGATTCATTGAATAAAAAATCCATTGGCCTTTCCGATTTTCCTTAACAAGACCGGCATCCTTAAGCTTTCGTAAATGCTGGCTGACCGACGGCTGACTCGTTTTGAAAATTTCAACGAGCTCGCATACACAGCATTCCTGCTTCTCCAGAAGCTTCATGATTGTCAGCCTTGTCTTGTCTCCCAAAAGCTTCAACGTCTGTGATACTTCGTCTAAATCATCCATTTCAAAGCTCATGCTCCGCCCCCTTTCGCTTCATCATTATATAACTATGTTCTTATATAAGCAATAGCTGATATACAGTCCTTCAATAGCTCTATTTAGCTTCATTTGGATATTTTAAAGCCTCCGTCAACAAATATGGTTTCGCCGTTTATATAATCGGCCATATCTGATAACAAAAATAAAATGACCTTTGCAATATCCGCCGATGATGCGATTTTGCGGGCGGGTATGAGCGTTTCCGAATAGGCCTTTACTTCCGGATTGTCAAAGGCATCTGCTGTCATTCCCGTGTATGTAAATCCGGGTGCAACCGAGTTCACTCTTATGTTGTAGTCCTGTAAATCCAATGCCATTGCCGATGTCAATGCGACCACCCCTCCCTTGGAGGCGGCATAGTCTGCCATATCTGGTCTAAATATTTTTGACCTTATACAACTAATGTTTACAATGGTACCCCTATTGTTTTTTATCATTTTTTTGGCAGCATGTTTTGTAAGGATAAATAGTCCGGTTAGATTTGTAGAGATAACTTTATTCCAATCCTCCATGTTTAGTTCATAGAAGGGTACTGAACTTGCATATACGCCTGCACAGTTGGCCAGTCCGTCAATCTTTCCATACAACGCTTCAATTTCATCAATCGCGTCGGTTACTTTGTGTTCATCTCTAATGTCGATAGGATAGTGTCTATAACGTTCATTCGTTATGGTGCTCTGGTTAATATCTAACCCCACAACAGAAGCCCCATTTTCAAGTAATAATTCTGCACAACTCCTTCCTATTCCTGAAGCGGAGCCAGAGACTAGAATCGTTTTACCTGTAAAATTCATGTTAACCACACACCTCAATATTATTTTCGTTTAGCATATCATTTCATTTGCCAACTTTAGTATCATACAATAATTAGCAGAAAAAAATAAGATTTATACTTGCACTATGCAAATTAATGAGTTATAACTAAATCACGAGGTGAGACAAAATGGAAAATGCACGAGAATTATTTCAAATCATGACCCGGCGCTTTGGTCTACTCAATAAATATTGCTGTTCGGTTGGCGGCTGCGATATCTCTTTAGCCCAAAGTCACTTACTTTATGAAATTGATCGCCGGCATAAGCCCTCCATGCAACAAGTTGCAGAAGCACTAGGCACAGAAATAACGACCTTTAGTCGGCAAGTACAATCTCTCATAAATATGAACTTGGTTATGAAAACGCCCGATCCTAACGATCGGCGGGTGTATACCCTCTCCCTAACCACGGAAGGCAAAATGATCGCCGGCATAATTGATCAAAAAATGAATGATTATCTGGACGAAGTTTTCTCGTACATGACGGAGTTTGAGAAAGAAACCGTGTTGCGCTCGGTTAAGCTTTTTAATGAGGCTATGGGGAAATCAAGCAGATGCTGCGCACCCGTAACCGGGTGATTTCTCTTGGTTTATAATTGCAAATTGCAAGTAATAAGTTATAAATCTTTACTAAGATTTAAGGATAAACATTCTCTAAGGAGGCAGATGTTATGTTAGGAGATCTTTATGTTGCGGAGTGCTTGATTAAGTATCAGGAGAAAGAACTGCAGAGGAAGGCTCTGCACGCTTGGAAATTACCTCAACAGAAAACCTTCTCTTTAAGCAAATGGTTTTCTCTAAGAAGCTCTTTTGTCCCTTCATCCCATCTTTGCTGTGAGCCTTGCTGCTAAAGTGGGAAGTGCCTTCAAAATTATATTCTAAAGGAGTGTTGTCCAATGACAAAGCTCACGAATGACCAAATTCGCCAAAATGTTAGAAGCCGGTATCAACAGTTTGCTGTACGAAAAATCGAATCGAGTTCTTCATGCTGTTCCGCAGAAAACTCCATAAGCTCAGCGAGTTGCTGTGATACCCCTACGGACTTTAATGTGATCTCCAATAAACTTGGCTATTCCATGGAGGAGTTAGCTGCCGTACCTGAAGGTGCTAATCTTGGTCTGGGATGCGGGAACCCGCAAGCCATAGCCGAGCTCCAGGCAGGCGAAACGGTTCTCGATCTGGGCAGCGGCGGGGGATTTGACTGCTTCTTGGCCTCCCGCCAGGTCGGCGAAACCGGTCAGGTCATCGGTGTGGATATGACACCCGAAATGGTCAGCCGTGCTCGAGAGAACGCCGTTAAGGGCCATTTTACGAATACCGAATTCCGTTTGGGTGAAATTGAACATTTGCCCGTGGCTGACGATACGGTAAATGTGATTATTTCCAACTGCGTGATTAACCTGTCCCCTGACAAGCAGCAGGTGTTCCATGAAGCATTTCGTGTTCTTAAACCAGGGGGCCGCCTCGCTATTTCAGACATTGTGACGACTGCTGAGCTTCCTGCGGAAATCAAGGCTGATCTTGATCAATTATACTCTGGTTGTATTTCCGGCGCCTCATCGATAAGCACGCTGGAGTCCATGCTTAAGCAAAGCGGATTTACCGATATTTCCATCGAACCAAAAGATGAATCGAAAGCTTTTATTAAAGATTGGGTTCCCGGCGCTAACATTGAAAATTACATTGTGTCCGCCGTGATTAAGGCAACCAAATAATTTTTAGGTCTAATCCATGGAGGGAAAATAATGATATCCACACTCACGGTTCGGCAAGCCGTTTCAGATGATATTGGCAGTATCCTTCGTATTTACAACCAGGGCATTGAGGACCGTATAGCCACACTCGAAACGGATGCAAAAGACTTGAATTACATGGAATCCTGGTTCCAAGACCATCAAGGAAGATACACTGTATTAGTCGCTGAAATGGATGGTCAGGTACTTGGTTGGGCTTCCCTCAATCCGTATTCTCATCGCTGTGCTTACAACGGTGTAGCAGACCTCTCCATTTACATTGGCCGTAAATCACGAGGACAGGGGGTTGGTAGCACTCTTCTTCAGGCATTAGAGCATGAAGCCAAAGAAAAAGATTTCTACAAGATCGTATTGTTTACATTTCCTTTTAATCAACAAGGCCAAGGGCTATATCGGAAAATGGGATATCGTGAAGTGGGTGTTTTTGAAAAGCAAGGAATTATTGACAGTGAGCATATCGATGTCATGATCATGGAGAAGTTACTCAAATAAACATGTCTTACGACGAGGATAACTAGAACCAAGTGTGTCGCGATTGTTAATGTGATCCTTCTTTAGGAATCCGCATTTCCCTATTCCCTGATTGAGCACAAAAAAGCGGAATCCAGTTATAAATGTTCTGGATTCCGCTTTCAATTAACTTCTTTCTTTGTCAATAACTAACCTTTCAATATAATAATAAGGGGTTAGTTTTTGATCTCCTTCTTTTAATTAACCCTTTATACATATATAATGGAGTTAGAAAACGAAACGAAAGGTGATCCGATTCAATGGCCGTTCAAGAAAAATTCCAGTTTCTTTCAAACTCCCTATCTTTGAATTTGGTTAATACAGAAGAAAATCGAAGAGGAAAAAGGCATGATCTGCTTGAGACCGGCCAGCAAGTTTACAATTGGCTTGAACACATGTTTTCCGAGCAAGTCATTCATGCCGAACAATTTTCACAAAACAACCATGTCAATTTCCCGCAAGAATCCTTGTCCGCTCTTAAAGAACTTAGAGGTCTCTTGCGAAAGGGCTTTGAGGATATCGTAGATAGACAACTAGTAGACGAGCATTGGATTCATTCGTTGGAGAGATATATCCATAATGCTCCTTTCACCTTTGTGATCAAGGAAAATAAGCTTTTACCCATTCCCTGTGGACCTTATGAAAATGCCCTTTTCTCCCTTATTGCTTATGACGCACTGGAATTGCTGGCAAATGGTAAGCTTGCCATTCTTCATCGGTGCTCCAATCCAAAATGTTTGTGGATGTTTATGGATGCTACAGGGAAACGTAAGTGGTGCTCTATGAAAATATGCGGAAACCGGATGAAAGTAGCACGCCACCAGTATCGCTCTTAACGGCTAAAACAAAGAAGCGTAAAAAAAGAGCCACCACTTTTTGAGTGATGGCTATCGTTTGGAAACTCTATAGAAGAAGTAGGGGGAGCAGAAGTTTATTTCTTGCCAGTCTCATACGTACTCGCGGGTTCTGCTCATCTCTTCCAGCAGCCGGTCCAGCATTTGCTCGAAAATAGCTATGAGTCTATCATCCAAAGCACTATATACCGCCGTACCTTCTCGATCAGCGGATACAAAGACCGGATCAAATGGAATGCTGCCAAGCAGAGTCACCCGTTCATCTGCGAAAAAAGACACATCGGTGCTGCTTAGTCCCTCCATCCATTTGTTTTGAATCAAATAAAATTGTTCGATGCCAATATCCTTCGCCAGCCGAATTACGGATTTTGCCGTTTCCAGACTCCGGCTGCCCGGCTCAATTACGAGCATCAGCGCATCCACGTTTTTGGCGGTTGAACGGCCTAGATGCTCCAGCCCCGCTTCAAAATCAATAATTATTGCGTCATCTTCCTCGGTCACCAGGTAATTGAGCAGGGTCTTCAGCAGCGTGCTCTGCGGACAGGCGCAGCCGGCGCCGCCCTTGGATGCTCCGCCCATTTGCAAAAGCCTAATGCCGTCTTTGCTCACAACATAGTCCTCCGGAATATCGTCGACTTTCGGGTTTAGCGAAAACCAGCTGCCGCTGACGCCCGGATCGCCTCCGGTCTTTTTCTTGATCAAATCCCGGTCATCAGCGATGGTGCGGATTTCCGAGAGTTCTTCTCTGCCGAACCCAAGCGCCATTCCCAGATTGGCATCCTGATCCGCATCAATGGCGAGCACCCGGTGGCCTTTTTTCATCAATAAATGAGAGAACATCGCGGCAACCGTTGTTTTTCCCACGCCGCCTTTACCTGAAATTGCGATTTTTAATGCCTGGCTCATTTTTCTTCCCCTCCCTTATCTTTCAGATCCCTAGCGCTTTGCGTTTCATATCAATCCGTTCAAGTAAAATAGCGGCCGCTTTCACAGGATCACTTTCCACGATCAGCTTCCCTCCGAACAGTCCATCCATCGTAATTTCTTTGTCCTCGCGGCTTCCGGTCAGTGTCCGGGCAACCAGATTCGAGCCTGACACCTGCGGGTCCACGCCGACATGAACGTCCACACCATGCGCCATAAAATAAGTTCCGATTGTAAGCGCCTTTGGACTATGCGTTTCCGGACAACTGCCGACTGCGGGAAGGCTCGAGACAGGAACATCCAGCTCATCCGCAATGGCCGACAGCAAATCCAGCGGTCTGGAGTTATCCACACAACTGCCCATGTGAAGAGCCGGCGGAAGTGCGGACAAGCCCGCATGCTGTCCCAATTGCCGCAATAAAGCCTTCAAACTGTCGCCGCATGCTTCAAGCCCGTCTTCATTCATCAGCCCGTATTTCGCTAACGAATGCGCGGCGCAGCCTGTGGTCACGATCAACACATTGTTTTTGAGCAGTTCCTTTGCCACGGTGACGTTGCCTATATCCTGCGGCTCCCGCGGGTTGGTGCATCCGATCACTGCCGCAACTCCACGGATGGTCCCGTCTTTGATTGCGTCGATCAGCGGCTGTAAAGGCTTGTCCTCGTTGATTTTTGCGGTCACTTCACAAATCTGTTCGACGGAAAATCCGGCATAGGCCTCCACCGAACCTCCTGGGATGACCACTTTTGCCGGGTCCCGTTTTGCAAAATTGCGGATCGCTCTCTCCACGATTTCCCTGGCCGCATCATCCGCGTATTCCGGTTCAAAATTAACGTGCGTCGCACCTGGAATTTTAACATGGGGCATGGTTGTGATGATTTCGGTATGAAAACATTCCGCCACCTGCTGGATTCCCGGCATAATACACTGGATATCGACAACCATCGCCTCAAGCGCTCCTGTCACAATAACAAGCTCCTGGGAAGAAAAACTGGAAGCGGCATGTACCCCCTGACGCATTAACAGCTCATTTCCCGTACAGCAGACACCGACAATATTGATCCCTTCCGCACCTACGGTTAGGGCTTTACGCTCAAGTGTTCGTGCCCATTCCACGATTTTCTCCGACAGCAGCGGAATATGGCCATGCACCGCGATATTGATCTGCTTCTCATCAAGCACCGCAAGGGAGTAATTGAATTTGACCGCTTTTGGCGTCCCGAACAGAATATCCTGCAGATCAGAAGACAAGTGCAGTCCGCTGTAGCCGTCAACCAGCCCCATCGTAACGGAGCCCAGCAGCAGATTGAGCGGATCGGCGTCTCCGCCCATGGCGTTTCTCGTGACCGCTTTTGCGATTTCCAGGTGGGCATTTACCGGTGTGATGCCAAGCTTATCCCAGATTTCCCGCGACTTTTGGTGACCCCGATATTCAATCCAGTTCATCACGCCTTCATGCTTTTGAAAATCCTCAAGCGCCGTAAGCGCCACAGCCTTTGCAACCTCGTTAATGGATTTCCCTTCAATCTCCAGGTTCAAACCTTTCGCGACCCGCATCAATTTGCCGACATCCCGGATCACATACGGAGCCTTCCCTTCCGCCGTCTTCAGCAAAGCCATTGCGACTTCTCTGCCGTGTTCGGCATGGCCCGACGCTCCCTGAATCATCGTGTTCAGGAGACTTCTCGCCACTAATGTATCTGCATCCGAACCGCAAACTCCGCGCCTCGGCCCGCTTCCGTTCGGCACAATCCGGCAAGGACCTTCCAGACAGGAACGGCAGCAGAGGCCGGCCGACCCGAACGGACACCTCGCCGCCATCTGATCGGCACGATCGAAGGCCGTTTCGATCCCCCTGCTTCTTGCAACCGCCAGCATTTGCTGAACCTGAGTATCCTTGGAGACCTCTTCCGGTTCTCTTATTTTAGCCACCTTATCCATCCTCCCTGTTCTAAGCGACTGATCCGTTTCCACATGTAGTAATCTATTGATTTATTGTAATCTACTGGAATTGTAACACCGGATCGTTAAGCTGTCGATTCAATTCGACATAGAAAAGCCTTACACATACAGCAGTGGAAGCTACGATTAGCAATCCCGACTATGCTCCATACACTGAGGAACCTTTATAAAAATAACAATCTATGGTAAGGTAAATTATGTAAATCATCACTTTGGTTTACTTAATCTGATTTAAGGAGTGAACAACTGACGATGAACATATTAATGGTTAATTTTCCTGCCGAGGGGCATGTAAACCCTACCCTGGGTATTGTAAAAGCATTTGCTGATCGGGGAGATAACGTGCACTATATTACCACTGAGAAGTTCAAGGAAAGACTAGAAGGAGTTGGGGCGATCGTACATCTTCATTCTGATTTGCTTAGAAAAGCATCCATTGATCCCTTTACTCCTTCCGGATTGAACGCTTTTATAAACATCCATATTCAAACATCATTAGATATACTTGAAATCACGAAGCAGTTATCGGAAACCACTAACTTCGACTTTATTATTTATGACAAATTTGGTGCAGGGGAGTTAGTGAGGGATTATTTACATATTCCAAGTGTCTCTTCATCCGCATCGTTTTTAATGCCCGAGAAAGAATTCAAACCTATGCTTGGCCCTGATTCGTTCCAGCCTGACGAGAATGCTGAAAAATTACTTGATCAAATGAAGGCGGAATTCGATGTTGTGCCCAAGAATATGCTTCA
Source organism: Paenibacillus sophorae (assembly GCF_018966525.1). NCBI lineage: Bacteria > Bacillati > Bacillota > Bacilli > Caryophanales > Paenibacillaceae > Paenibacillus > Paenibacillus sophorae. The sequence continues at coordinate 3,643,275 of NZ_CP076607.1, read as the reverse complement.
ATTCATGAATAATTCCGGTGAAATAAATATTGTATACACAAGCCGATATTTCCAGCCTGACAATGAGCTTTTCGGGGAGGATTATGTATTTATTGGTCCAAGCTTTCCACAAAGGAAAACAACCGATCACTTCTCTCTTGAAGCGTTAAAAGATCACAAGGTTCTTTATATTTCTATGGGAACCGTTTTGGATCATGTCGAACAATTTTTCAATACTTGTATCGATGCTTTTTCTGATTTTGAGGGGAAAGTTGTGATCGCAGCCGGAGAAAAAGCTGATTTTACTAAAATCAAGCAAGCGCCCGAAAATTTTATCATTTCTCCATATGTACCTCAATTAGATGTACTAAACCTATCTGACGTTATTATTACGCATGGTGGAATGAACAGCGTTAATGAAGCTATTCATTACAATGTACCCTTGGTTGTTATCCCCCATGACAAGGATCAGCCCATGGTGGCGCAGCGATTAACTGAGCTTGGAGCTGGCTTCAGATTATCAAAAGATAATATTGATGCGAACTCTTTAAAGGATGCCGTAAATGAAGTGCTTTCTAATAGTGAATATAAAGAGGCGATACAAAAAATCAATGATAGTTTCCAAGAGTGCGGCGGGCCAGAAAAAGCCATTGGAGTCATTGATTCTTTTTTGAAAAATGCGGCTGCCAACAATTAGTCAGCAGCCGCTTCAATTCGGTTTTCTTTTTTCATCTCGTATGGCATGATCTCGATTATGGACAGCGGGTTCTCTTGAGCCGGCAGCGGCAAGCCGCTCGGGCCAAAGTCTTCATCTGCCAGAACGCATACCGCCCTTCGATATTCCCCGCCGGACATTAGCCATTCCAGCAGCGACAGCGTATGGGAGAACGCCTGGCTTCCGGAATGCCCCAGTGTCAGGGGCAGCGTGTCGAGCAGATTAAGCTCTCTTCTGATTTTGGCGCAAGCTCGCTCGGCATGGGGAGTATTCGCGTGATAGCAAAGGACCAGTACATCCATGTCTGTCAGCCATTGTCTGTTCGCTTCCATTTGAGCGATGGCTATGTCTACCAACGATTGATTTTCACCGTCCGCCCTTGTGCCCGAATAGAGAACATTAAACGTTAATTCCGTCTTCATCGTAATCATAGCCACCCTCATTCTCTGTTACTCATATTTGTGCAAGGCACAGCCGTAATAGCCTCCGAAGCCTACGGTAACCGTCAAGTAGAAGTCGCCTCTGTTCAAGGAACCGTTCCTGACCGCATCGTTCACGTTTAGCAGAATGTCCGTATTATGAAGATGCCCCGCATGTCCAAGTGCCCCGGCATAAAATTTATCCAGGGGACAACTGATCGCCCGGGCAAGCGTACTCCAGGTGTGCAGACCCAGATTTGAGCAGAAAATAAGGCTGATCTCGTTCATACTCATTCCTGCTTCCCGTAACACCTGCTTTACAACCTGACGAACAGCCAAATAGAAGGTTGAGAAGTACATTTTAATTCGTTCGGGACAATCATCGTATACCAAACCGTCCACTTTGAGCCGCGTAGATAGCGTCCGCTGCCCTCCGGTACCGGACCCCCGGAATAGAGCGGCGCTTGCCGCATCCCCATAGAGCATATAGGTGTCGCTGCGGTGATGAGAGCTTATCGCTTTATCCGCCGCGACAAACAATACAGCGGCATTGTCGTCAGTTTCAACGGCCAAATAAGCTTTTGCCAAATTAAGCGATAAATGTATGGTAGCGCAGCCGTATTCCTCTGGCTGAATAACCGGCGTCTCACCATAGGCATATTCGCGGAGCAGCCCGGAGAACAAGCTCTGCGCCCCCACTCCGGCGCTCGTGACACATGCGAAGAGAATCGCTCCGAGCCGTATTCCTTCCTGTCTTGCCTGGCTTAATATGGGGGCGCATACCCGGGCAATCATATGCTCCAGACTTTCATCCCTGGCGATGGGAACTTGCTCAAAGCCGCTGTCTCTGTACTCCGCCGCGCTTAAGCGGAAAGAAACGCCGTCTTCGTTGATTTCCTGGATAACTTGATCGATAGAAGGCCGGAATGATGGAATATATACATTAATATCCGTAAGGGTTAAATGGGCTGCCGTCATCGCTTCACGCCTTCTTAACCAGGTGCAGAATTTTGTACCTGCGCTTTCCCGCACGCATATCATCGTAAATCGGCGTTCCGGGAACGCCCATCGTTTCCCATACGGCGTCCCCCTTACCGAGAGTATCACCTAGCGCCGCGAGACGGCTGCCTTTAGCCAAGTCGCTTGCCAGCAGAACCTGCTCGGAGATATCGCGGGATAGCGACACTTCAAAGCCCAGCTCAATCAAATACCTTTCACCTTCCTCGAACTTGAGCGCATCCAGATCATCCGCATAGACGAACACGCCTCCCGCCTTCAGCACGCGGAATACCTCATCATAGAAACGGTTAATCCGGGGATAAAGATCCGAGGATTCGATATTCAGCACGATATCGCAGCAAGCGTCAGGGATGGGCAGCTCTTCCGCGTCGCCGACGCAGAACGAAGCCTGTTCATACCGGTTGCTTGCCAGACAGAAAGCGATATTCGTTTCCGTCAAATCAAGTCCCGCAACGGTTCGCGGCCCATAGCTTTTGCAGAGTGCCCGTACGTTGCCGCCTCTGCCGCAGGCGATTTCCAGCACGTCCTTCCCCTCTACATCGACTCCGTTCAGGATCTCCTGCAGAAGCCGCAGCGATTGATGATTGACTCCTCTCGGCAGGCTTGCCCCGCCTTTCTCATCGCTGGGCTCAGCATACCCCCAATTGATAAATGTGGAGAAGCGCGACACCCCGTTATCCTCCAAGGCCCGGTTAAATGACGTAAACATCTCTTTAACCGCCGCCTTCCGCTCCTTATGCTCCATCGTTTCCTGAGCGTTGCTCTCCAAAAGCAGGTATGGAATCAATCCGCCCTGCACGGGGTAGCTTACCCCGCATGACGTACAGTCGAATGAAGACTCCTTTTTCTCCAGTGCTTGCTTGCACCGCGGACATGCCCAGCTCATGCCAGTGATTGGCCAAGCACTGCTCACTGCATCCCCCTCCTTAGCCATGGCTTGCCGCGCCTTCGATGCCTGAGGCATCTTTCACCAGATGTATGATTTTAAACACCCTTTGGCCTCTGACCATATCCGTGTGGTTTTGCGTGCCAGGCGCCTCCAGCCATTCCATGACCCGTTCATCGCCTTCAAAGGAGCCTTCAAGCGCCTGCCGGCGACTGCCCAGCGACTCGTCTCCCGATTGCAATACATTGCCGGTAATATCCCGGATATATGCGGTGCGGAAGCCAAGTTTTTGCCATTGCTCTTCATAGCGCGGCAGGTCGGAAGCGCTCATAATATCCGCATACAAAAATGTCCCTCCAGGCTTTAATACACGGTAGGTCTCTTCAAAAAAAAGCTCGATATGCGGGTACAAATGCGAGGACTCGACGTTCAGCACATAGTCGCAGCTCTCCGTGCGGACAGGCAGCTGCTCCGCGTCGCCAATACAATAGTAGGCTTGTTCATATCGGTTGTTTCCCTGGCAAAAATAAATATTGGATGGCGTCAGATCAATGCCGACCACGCTGCCGGCCCCATAGCTTTTGCACAGCTCATTCACATTGCCTCCCCGTCCGCAGCCGATTTCCAGAATATCCCTTCCTGAAAGATCGAGCCCGCCAATGATTTCGCGGAGCAGACGGATGCTGCTTTGATTTATACCCAGAGGCCCGCCTGTTGGTTCGTTCCCAGGGGTGGCATACCCCCAGTTGATAAAGGTGGAAAATCTGGAAATCCGCTTCTCCTCAAGCGACCGGTTGATGGAATCGAACATGCCGATGATCGCTTCCTTCCGTGCCGCGCCTTCCGAAAGCTTCTCCTCCAAAGGGCTGTTGATTAACATGCTCGCTACACCATTTTCCCGTGCGTATTCGAGACCGCAAGTCCCGCAGACCAAACGTCCGTCCGCCTCATGCAGAGCATTCTTGCACTCGGTGCACACCAGGGTAATGCCTGACAATGGCCAAGTCGTGTTCATATTAACATCTCCTCGTCATTTTAGCCGCTTGCGCTGCTATAATTTTTGATCGCCTTTCTCCAAATCAAACGGACACACACCAGAAGTAGGATCGGGACGAGCGCACCCCACAGCATAAGCCCACCGTCCAGCCTCTCCATGACGCTAAGCGGCCCAAAATTCGTAATCACTAGAAAAGGCAGCACATATACGCCGATCCTCTGAATCAGCCGGGGATAAATCGGCATAGGCATATTGTTGGCATCCCAAATCGCATAAAATATACCCGCGAGGCCCCCGGTATTGACGAACCAAAAGGACAGAATGGCCGGAATAATCATCAAGCAGTAAGTAATGACCAAGGCGGACAGAAGGTACAGCACAAACAAGAACAGATGGTACGCGGTAACGGGAATTTCGAGCGCGCTCCAGCCTATGGAAACCATCGTGATGCCTGCGACGAGATTGGGAATAGGCATACCCAAATCGATATAACGGAGCGAGACCATAAACTGCAGGGAGATCGGCTTCACCATCAGCAGATCCAGTTCACCCGTTCTCACATAGTCCGAAATACGGACGAAATTGGTGAAGAACAGGCCAGAATAAAGACCCGTCATCATCGTATACGTACCCACGAACATCAAAATTCCGTCTGGCGGTATATCGCCGATATGCAAATCGCTCTTATATACGACGACGACATACAGCAGCTTGGACAGCAGGTAGGCGATTTCAACAGCGATGCCTAATATGAAATTCGTACGGTATTCCATTTGCGCGATAAAGCAGTTTTTAATGAATTGTAAATAAATGATGCCATAGGTTTTGAGCGTGCCGAGCCGCGTTTCCAACGATTAGCCCCCTAAACCGAGATACTTTTTAAAGCCGAGCCGCCACACCAGCTTCGAAACGAGGAACATGACACCGATCCAAAAGATTTGCATCAACAGCCCTTCCGTGATTTCATTCATCATCAGCTTCCCGTTGATCACATTGGACGGAAAATAAATGGTGTACTTAAAAGGAAGATAGTTCAGAAGGCTGCTCACCGTCCGGCCGAACACCTCAATCGGAAACACGCCGCCGCTCAAAATAATGACAAGCAGTCCGGTCATTTCGAAGAAATAGGAGATTTCGGACAGCCAAAAGGCGATTGCCGCAATCGTGTATGAAATGAGAAAGTTCAAGATCAGCGACAAGGCCATCGCCGCCACAAAGCACACCAGGTTTACATGCGGGATACGGATGGTGTACCGTCCGCCAAAATAATAGATAACGAGAAACAAAACAGCCAGCATGACCGTGAAAAAGAACAGCTTTTGCCCAAGCAAAGTAAACAGCTTCAGCCCGAAGTAGCTGGCCGGCTGCACCAGGTATTTATTCAGGGCCCCGTCCTTGATGTCCGATGCGATGACATGATCCATATTGGTCGTCACGATTTTGGTCACAATCGCCGCCACAATCGTATACAGAATCATTTCTCCGTACGTATAGCCGAAAAATTGTCCTGAGCCTGATCGTCCGTAGACAGCGGTCCAAATATAGTACTGGATCATAATCGGGAAGAACGCGCTGATCAGAGAAAAGGCAAAGTCAAGCCTGTATTCCATCGAAGCCTGAACGCCCAGCTTAAAGACGCGTATATATTTCGGATAAATGCTCATACGGGCTGCGTCCTGTTATAAAGAGAGACGATGACTTCCTCGATGGGCTTCTCTTCAATCGTAATATCCTCGATCGGGAAAAGGTTGAGCAGCTCTCTCGAAATCGGACGAATCTGTTCCTTGGCGATTTCCAGCGTTGCCGCAAATTCGTCCGTCTGACGAACGGCTCCGAACGGCTCAAGCCTGAACGCTTCGACGGATTGGCTGAATTTCAGCTTGACAATCTTGGTTTCATTCACCGCACTATGCACCTGATTCAAGTTGCCGTCGAAGACGAGCCGGCCGTCGTTGATAATCAGGGTTCTTTTACACAAATCCTCAACATCCTTCATGTAGTGGCTCGTCAAAATAATCGTTGTCTTATGATGCTCGTTGTAATGCGCCAGAAACTCCCTTACTCTCTTCTGCGTGACGACATCAAGCCCGATAGTAGGCTCATCCAGAAACAGCAGCTCGGGCTTATGGATAAGCGCGGCGATCAGCTCCATCTTCATGCGTTCACCCAGCGACAGCCGCCGGACCTGGACATTCAGCACATGCTTCACATCCAGAAGTTCGACCAGCTCATCGAGCGTCCGCTTGTAGGTCTGCTCCTCGACCTGGTAGATGTACCGGTTCAGCAGAATCGACTCCGCCGCAGGGAGGTCCGCCCAGAGCTGGCTTTTCTGGCCCATGACAATCGCGAAACGCTTCTTGAACTCCTTTTTCCGCTCATAAGGCTTAAACCCCAGTACGGAAAGACTGCCGCCAGTGGGATGCAGGATGCCGGAGAGCATCTTTAACGTCGTTGTTTTGCCCGCACCGTTCGGTCCGAGAAAGGCGACCATTTCGCCCTTGCCGATAGAGAAGGTAATGTCCTTTACCGCTTGCTTGGTTAAGGATTTGCGGTAGATCAGATTTTTGAGGGAGTTCATCACTCCGACGTCCTTCGTATAATAGGTAAAGCTCTTGGCCAATTGCTCAACCTTGATCGCTTCTTCCAAGTAGCATCAACACCCTGCTCTTATATGTTGGAATTACCGTCCGTAATGATACAGCAGGCCGCAGCGGGAGCAGACCGGCATCAATCCGCAGGACAGCAGCTCACGGTGCTTGCCGTAATTCTCCCCGTGCCACACCTCATTGGCGGGCGCTTCGCTTATGTTGCCGACTGCAAGCTCCGGAAAGAATTTACACGGCGTCACGTTCCCGCTGGGCAGCACATCCATCCGGGTGGAAATGGCAAGGCACTCTTTCCGCTTCATCCCCGTCATCTGGACCCCGCTCACGAAATCGCCGATCTCGTCAAGCTCCAGTGCAGGCATGAACCGTATCCGGCTGCTCCACGTATGCTCTGAGATACGGCGAACCTCCTCCTTCAGCAGCTCCACGTTCTCCGGTGAAATGCGGTAGGTGAAGGAATGCCAGCTGCAGCTCCCGGGCTCGGCCGGGTTCAGCCAACTGAGCTCCTTCCTGTACAAGTTATCCATGTCCGCCGCGGATTCGGCAGAAATATACCAGGGATAGACGAAATAGACGGAATCGACGCCCATCTCCTGAAAATGCTGCATAAAGGAAAACAGCTTCGGAATCATGGCATCGTTCATCGTCAGGCTGATCGAGACCTTGCCTTTGAAAATGCCTTTTCTTTGAAGCTCCAGCAGCAGCCGGACCGCTTGGATAACCTTTTGGTAGGTCCCTTTGCCCCTGATCGCATCGTTCTCCGCTTCGAATCCTTCCAGGCTGGCGAGTACGACAAGCCCTTCACCGATCTTGAGCAGCGATTCCAGATGCTGCTCCACCAAAACAGCGTTCGTGCAAAGGGTAACGGTACGCTGATCCTGTTCCAGCAGATCGGCCAGCTGCGAAAATTGGCTGTAATAGAGCGGCTCGCCGCCCCACAAGTACAGCTTGGATTTCTTCTCCCGCGTAAACGCCAGCAGCTTCTCTACAAGCGCGATATCAATTTCCTTCCTCTGATCCTCCTTGGTCATCTCCCGATGGAAGCCGTCTTCATTCCATTCATAGCAATGCTTGCAGCGCAAATTGCAGCCGTTGTTCAGCTTGATCCCGATATCCTCCGGGACCTCCATCGCATATCGGCTGTCCGCCTTTCGCAAGCGGCTTGCCCGCGACATGTTCATAATCGTTCGTTTCAGATCGTTGAACACCTGCTCATCGAATTTCCGGGTTGTTTTGGGCTGCATCAAGAATCCCTCCATAATCCATTGATTGATTTCGTGCTCGTATCAGGTTCTCATGCATGGAAATGAGCGTATCCAAGGAATAACGCTGGGCCTTCCAATCCTCATACCAGATTCCGAAGCCCTGCTTAATCCAGTAGGCGGCATTAGCCGCCTCATGCCTGCCGAATGGCTCCAGAAAAACGAATGGCGTCGCCGCGGCAAAGGACTCCATCAAGGAATATCCGCCCGGCTTGCTGATGATCGCGGCGGAGTGCCGAATGACATCGAATAGCGGCGGATAAGGCTGCTGATTCCGGTAGGCCGGCGCCTGACCCGGCTCGATGCGCGCAAGCGGGGGAAACTGCATGCGGTCGTATTCGTCCTTTACCCAGGGGCTCCATTCGGGATCATTCATGTAATATTGAATTTGCTCATGGGGATTAATATCTTCTTGGTAATAGGCAAGCACATTCAGGCGTTTCCCCGCCTGAAGCAGTTCCTGTACGGCTGACGGATAAGTCCCGATTCCCCATCCCCCTCCGTGCGCAATATAACGTTCTTCCCTCATACTTAGCGGTACAGGAGCCTCTTTCGAAATGGCAATCCGGTAGGACATGCCCTTGCAAGCCGGGTCATAGAACCAAATATGATTATATGAATCGCCTATGTCCTCGTATACCAAATAAGAAGGGGAGTGAACCGCGTCCAGGTGAAGACAATCCACCTCCAGCCGCGGGCTCCCGATATAATGTTGATACTGCTCTATTATCGGAAGCCAGAAGCCGGTTGCGGTGATTAATCGGGTTCTGCCCTCCCGGCTCCAGACTTCAAAGAGCTGCTGCAGCTTGATAGAATCCAGGCAGCTGGAAATATCACGGGCCAGCTCGGCCCCTTTTTTGGCTACGGCGAAGTTTTGATGAAAAGCTTTTTTATAGGCGGGCACCTTTTGTTTAATGTGATCAAGGTAGAGATCCTCCAGCACGCACACTTCCGCTGGTATGCCTCTGCCGTTCAATTGGCTGCTCAGCTGCATGACCGGCACATAAACCCCTAACGAGTTGCCGGAACCGAGCAGGGTAACCTGTTTAAAAGTCTCGCTAGCTATACCATTTCCCTCCTTTAGACTCGAAGCTTAGTCTCATTCGCTCCAAATAACGTTCCCGCTCCGGCATATGATCGGCAATAACGGTCATGTAGAGCCTGCCCTTGTACAAGCCGCCGCCTTCGGGAGCGGCTGTTCCGGCTTCGGCTGCGCCAGCGAATAATGTGGCGGAAGACAGCGGCAGAATGCCGTTTCCTTGCCGGTTCGGGTACAGAATGTCATGCCGCTTCAGTTCGTCAAGCCACCATTCATAATCGAACCGTTCTTTGAAGCCGACCGACCGGAAGGTGAAGAAGCCTTTTTTTCCGCAGGTCTCAAGCACCTGATCCAAACGATGATTAATGAATCCCATCGACTTCCGCGCGTTAATCTCGACAATCGGCACTAGCGTTCCGTCTTTCAGTATCATCGAGTCGATGCACACCGGTCCATAGTAGCCATCTTTATACAGGCTGGCGGCAGCTTGCATCAGCACTTCGAAGTAGCCTGCTCTTTCGAGCGCCTCCCGCCCATCTGCATCCATGGATTCGGAGCCCAAATAGGCAAACTGTCTGTTGAGTATTTTCTGCAAGCCGGTTAATTGAAATGAGCCGTCCCTCAAAATATCGAACTGGCAGGAGAAATCGCATTCTACATCCAGGTAAGGCTCGATGACGAAAGCGGCAGCTTTGCCTTGCCCTTCCTGCCTGCGGATATAAGACGCCACTCGCTCCAGGCTCGCCTGCGATTGAAGCAGCATATTGCCTTTTCCGGAAACGCCGTACGGATCTTTAATAAGAACCGATCCATGCTCCGCCAGCAGGTTATGTCCAAGCACCGACAGCTCTTCTGCCGAGTAGACGGGCTTACCGAAGCTTGTGCCAAGAAGATTTCCCGTTAAAAGGGTAGAGTATATTTTGGAATTGACCCGCTTCACCGTTTCGATCCCTGGCACCTTGGTGTCATATCCATATTTGGCGATAACCTCACGGGTATAAGGCACGATTGAAAAAGGGGATAAAGCGTCAAATGCTCTATACCGCTCATCATAATTCGAATCGGATACCATGGCCTGAAAGAGATTAGCCGAAGCTTCCTCTCCCTCCCAGACCAAATGCCCGAAGGAGAAACCAATGCTTGCCAGATACGCCTTATGTGCATCCTCCATGGCAAACCGGGTCAACAGCGTATCGCCGCTGCCGCAGAACGGAAACATTAGCTCATCCATTGCCAGAACAATCCGTTCTCTTTCTTTATCGCGAATAGCGGGCAAGCGCGCCAGATTCTCATCTCTCCAGTGGGACTCCGCGTCAAAGATTCCGGCAACCAGCTCTCTAGCCAATCTTTTTCTCCATTCCGTTCAGGAAATCCATGAAACGCTCAATGGACAGCAGACTGTTGTAATCCAAATCCTCATAAACAATTTCCACTCCAAACTGGTCTTCAATCTCCAGAATGAAATTGATCATTTGTAGCGAATCCAGGCCGACATCATTAATCAAATCGCTCTCTGGTGTAAGAGTGCTTCGCAAGCTTTCATCCTCTTTAACTTTGATAATAATTTCTTTAATACTCTCAAACATTTCTCCTCTTCCTTTCTAAATTAAGATGATATGAATAACATATATAACTAGATTAGTATATAATTGTAATCACAATGCAAAGGAGGGCCTTATGTCACAACATGTTTTGTTTATTTCCGCCCATTTGGACGATGCGATCCTGTCCTGCGGCGATTACATCGATGCGCTTGTACATAACAATTACCGGGTTACGATTGCCACAGTCTTTACGGGTATGGGAACGGAGTTGTCCATGCTGGCCAGAATCCTTCACAAAAAATTCGGGCTCGGGATGGATACGATGGACGTCCGCCGGGAAGAGGATATTCATGCTGCTAAGGCGCTCGGCGCCAGCGTCCTGCATCTCAACCTGCTGGAATGCATTTATCGTAAAAATAAAGACGGCAGCCCTGTATACAGCAAGCTGAACGAGTTGTTCAATACGGAAGTGAGGACTGAACATCAGGTGATGGAAGAGATCGTCTCCGTACTGTCTTCACAAATCCAATTTGAAAATTATGATGGCATTTACGTGCCGCTTGGAATCGGAAGACATATTGATCACTGCCTCGTCCGTCAGGCTGCCGAGCGGTGCGGGCTTCGAGCCGGGAACAGTACAGGCGGGCACATTCGGTTGATTTACTATGAAGACCTGCCTTATCTATGCTTTAATAATGACTTAACCTGGAGAACCGAGCTCGCCGCGGGACTAATTGAAAGATCAGTCAAGCTTGGGCGCAGCAACTTAACAGCCAAATTAAATGCAGCCTTGAAATACGGCTCGCAAATCAGCCTGCTTTGGACGTCTAGATTCAGCATGCTGAGGCAAATGGCGGAACATGCAAGAGGAGCGGCTCGTCAATCCAAGCTTCAAGGTCCTGAAAGCGGCAATTATTTCTTTAGAGTTTACACGGCGGATGCCAACGAGCCTGTGCCTCTTAGCGAGAGCGGTACATAAGGGCTAGACTGCATTACCTGTAACCATTGCGGCCAGATCGGCTACATTTAATGAGCTTCTGTCTATCTGGCCCAGGAGTTCATCCGGCAGCTCCGTCTCGTATTCCGTCTCCAACTCTACGACAAGTTCAACGACCTGAATCGACTCCAGTCTAAGCCACACATCGCGCAGCAGCGTGTCAGCCGTAATGGACGCGTCCTCAGAGGATGAGCCTGGGGAAGACGATATTTTTTGCTTGATCAGTTGAATAATTTGCTCGGTAACACCTTGCTTACTCATGCCTCACACTCCTTTCATCCATCATTTAACAATTAGGCTATCACCAAATTCGATAATAAGATTTTAATTTGCTCTTCTTCTTCGTTTCTAATTTTTCTTATTTTTGTTATTATTTTGTCGATAATTGACGATTGTTCCGTAACCATATACTTGATAAGCAAGTTTCTGCACAGGAGAGCATCATTTTCTAGGCTTTGGTAACGTTCCAGAACCCCAGTACCCGGCTTCAAATATCCGTGCCGCTCCAGGAAGGGAATCCGGCGCAGCATGAGCGCTTTATGGTCACATAGCACATGAAACGGCCGGTAATCGGCTCCCTGCTCTTTATCCTGAATCTTGATAAGATTCTCAATCAATTTGTCATAGACTGCCAGTCCGTATACGCAAGGATTTGTCCGGTGGGTCATTTCCCTGCTTTTCTCAAAGCAGTTATGCCCCGTTAAAAAGCCCTCCATCTGCTCCGCCAGATTCGATAGATTAAAATCATAGCCTAGCGAGTCATTAAAGCTGATTAACGATAAGCCGCCCTTGCCGGAAAAAAGCCAATCCTCGTCCCCTTCTATCGCGTGGTACGCCTTCTCCAGCTGCTCGAACGGAACCTCCGCGAAAGAATATTTGCCCGTAAACGTAAAATCAGCCGCATGGAACACTTGGCGCTCCAGATCATATCCGTAAATAAACAGATCATGCGGCAGCCGGTCATGACCCTGTATAAAATAGGCCTGATCGAACACACCGTATATGTAATTGTTCAGATTGATGCAGTCCACGAAGAAAGAGCAAATGTCTTCATTGAAAAAACGCACCGTTTCCCGCTTCAAATGCTGATGAAACAGCCACGGGCAGAACTCGAATGTAGGTGTCCGGTGAAAATCTACGTACGAGCTGATCCAGCCTGGATTAGAGGTGAGCTGAAGCTGAATAAAGTGGTTCATAATCCAAGGTTCCGTTTCCGGATAATTGCCTAATACGGCGAACGAATTCGCCTGCCATTGCCATGATGTGATAATCGGGTATTGCATCGGTAAAATTTTTGAGCTGCTCATGCAATCCTCCTTTTTAGTTTCCTCATATGAGGGCCGAGCTGTAATTACTGGTAATCAAGTTCTGTTATACCATATAAAACCAAGTAATATGGATATAATATACATCTTTTATGTTATTTTTTCCAGAAAAAAATTCAGCAAAGGGAACGCAGCATAAATCTTGAAAGGAAATGGGATTAGAAGAAACGGAAAAAAAAGGGGCCTGCCGGTTATTTGTACCCGGAACGTCCGGTGAATAGCCGGGCAGGAGAAGTGAGGTTTAAACGTTTATAATTCAAGCTGGCTGCGGTGGTTAAAGAATGTACGGTAGCCGAGCTGTACGAAAAGTATTACGGATAACGAGACGCTCCCGACAATACCCAGCATAATAGCTATCTGGTATTCGACGGCTACGATTGGCGATGTTCCGGACAAGATTTGTCCCGTCATCATTCCAGGTAAGAACACGATACCCATACCGACCATCGAATTAATGGTGGGCAGCATAGCGGAATCGAATGCCTGGTTGACAATTTCCCGCGCGGCCATTTTCGGTGTTGCCCCAAGCATGAGCGCCGCCTCCACTTTATCTTTTTGGCCGTGCATGCCTTCGGTCAGGGAATTCACGCCTAACGCGATCCCTGTCATCGAATTGCCAACAATCATCCCAGCTATTGGAATGACATACCTTGGTTCGTACCAGGGCGCCAGCTGCAAGACGATGAAAATAAAATAGAGAAGGCTGACCAAAATCCCGGAAGTCATCGAAAATGCAATGCTTCGTTTCATGGCTTTGGACAGTTTTCCTTTTGCCCGTTTATTAATCGTCCGGATAGAAAACACAAGCATAACAGCCACAAGCAGCAAGGTATACACCGGATGAGCGTGCCCAAATACGTATACCAGCAGGTACCCGACCAGAATGAGCTGAAGGGTCATTCGAGCTGTTGCGATCAATATCTCCTTTTCACGCGGGATACCTTTAATTCTGACGATTACAATCAGAAGAATCACGAACAAATAGGCTGCGGCCAGCTGCCAAAATAATAAATCAATCGTTCCGTTCACTCAACATCCCTCCCGTTCCCCTGCGGCACTCCATTTTTCATTTCAATAACAAAATCGGCGTATGTATCGGCAATGTAACGGGAATGCGTAATCATGACGAGTGTCTTGCCGTTTTCACGAATGAATGTGGTCAATCTCTGCATTACCGTATCCGCAGTGTCTTCATCCAGTGCTGAAGTCGGTTCATCCAGAAGGAGCGCCATCGGATTCATCACAATAGCCCTTGCAAGGGCTAAACGCTGCTTTTCCCCGCCTGAGAGATCCTCCGCATTTTGTTCCATATCTTTCTCCAGACTGGCGAGATGAAGCGCCTCCTCCAATTGTTCATTGGATGCTTCAGGCTTACCGGCAAAAGACAAACCGATCTGCAGGTTATCTCTTATCGTCCCTTTGAACGTGATCGTGGCTTGCGGCACCATCACCGCACCTCTCCTCCACTGGGTGGGGTCCATTTCACTCGAAAGATGTTGACCCAGCCAAATCTCGCCTTCATCCGGGCTGTCCAACTGGTTCAACAACCGAAGCAAGGTTGTCTTTCCGCTGCCGCTCTCACCTACAATGCAGGTTATTCTCTTTGCAGGTATCGTTAAGTCTGTGATGGACAGAACCCCTCTGGCTTTTACTCCCTTTAACCGGAACATCGTCGCCCTCTCCTTTTGGCCATGCGGTCACTCGTTGATTATCGATATCGAAATTCATTATTGATGGTACTCAAATAGCCGCGAAGCGTCAAACCTTGCAAAATAAATAAGTGGATTCATCAACGGACTGTCTTTAACTTCGCTCGCACATTAACAAGGACAAAGCAAAGAAGTAAGAATAAGAAAATAATAATCCCTACGATTTCGAAATCAAGTTCTGCCCAAGGATTAAAGTAAGTGAATGCCTGATAGAAAGAAACACCATAAGCGAGCGCAACAATCACCCATCCAATGATTCTTGAAGCCGATTGCCCCAAACTGCTTGATTGGTTCATCATTCTGAACGTAATTAGAGAATCGATGGTATCGGTAATCATCATTCCAAGCATAAAAATAAGTCCCAGAATTAGAGGCATGTATGTGAATGAATTGCCGGCGGCTGCTAGTGCCCAAACAGACGTTTGACTAATGGTCTCGGCAGCCAGTGCGAAGATCCCTCCTACTAAAATAATTAAAAATGGATTTGTTGTTCCCCGCGCAACATTCGAAATAAACTTCCCTTTAATCCCCTTAAGTTTAAATTCCTCATTTTTAAATTTGGAACGCATTAGATTAATAATATTTATGGTTCCAATGATAAATAGGGATATGATTGATACCCAGGTTGCAAAGGTATCAAAGTACTCAGGAAATCTAAAATTTTGGGTAAACATTCCGAGAATTGTCGCCATACCAGCCACGACTGCTCCATGACCAAATGAAAACAGTGTACCTACAAAGCGGGCGATCGGGCTGCCCATCCGCCAATTGTAACGGGTTTGTCCATCAATAAAAGCTAAATGATCCGCATCCAGTCCATGACGTAGACCCAGCACAAAAACAAGAAGTATAAGCGATATCGTTGACATTGATGATTCCCTCTTTCTTAATCCTATTTTTTCACACAAAAAAAGCCCCGGGGCAACCTTTGCAGATTCGGGACTTACCAATGGGAACGTTTATAAACGACATGTTTAGCAGAGCTAAAATGCGAGTTCATGTTTCGTCACCACTCCTTTTCTCCGAAGGCATGATTGGTGTGCACATCCAGGTAGGTCTTCTGGCTTCCGTATCATTGCCTGCCTTCTGTCTTCCCCAGACTTGCTGCTGAGTGACATAAAAGAAGGAGGCTCCTCGGTTACAGCGGCGGGACCGCTCGGGATTTTCACCCGATTCCCTGTTACCCCTTGATCTCGCAAGGGCACCTGGTTGCAATATATGAAATTAATCTGATTTTAATTCTAAAATCAGACTGTGACCAGTCCCAAGCAGCACTGCTTATATTTCTTGCCGCTGCCGCAGGCGCAAGGATCGTTGCGGTCTGGGAGCTTTCCTTTTAAGTAAATCTGCACGTTTTGGCAGAACAGGTTGCTTCTGACGCTGTCTCCAAGCTGCTTCATCCGCTCGTCTGCATATGCATAAATCTCCTTATAGCTGGCGCAAAAATAATCTCTGCCCTTGGCCTCTAGCTCCGCTCCCCATTCCCGGTTGCGCGGGCAACCGCCATGACAGAGACGTTTCCATTCGCAGCTCCGGCATCCCTCCGGCAGCGTAGGCTTCATCCCAAGAAATCGATTGTACAACGGATGCTTCAAAATGTCTTCAATGGAGTGTGTTGCCACGTTGCCGATTTTCCATTCAGGAGAAATGTAAAAGTCGCACGGATAGGCGTCTCCGTTCTGCTCTAGAATAATCGTGGTCGGGCACTCGGCTCGATGAATGCACAGCTCTGCCTCCCGATTCGTATAACCGGCCAGCATGTTGTCAAAAAAACGCACGGAAACCCGCGGATTCCCTCCGTTATACCAATAATCGAAGGCTTCACGCAAAAATCGGCCGTATTCCGCAGGCGTAATATCGTAAACACCCGGCTTGTCCGGCTCCTGCGACCGGAAATCCATGCAAGGAATGAACTGGACGTAGCTGAAGCCTTCCTGTTCAAAGAAAGCCATGATCTCGGCAGCATTACCTACATTGCCTTTGTGAATGACGGACAATATATTGAAATCCACGTTATGCCGCCGTAATTGCTCGATCCCCTTCATTACCCGGTGAAAGCTGCCCTGCCCGCGCGAGTCCACCCGCCGCGCGTCATGAATAGCTTCAGGACCGTCCAGACTTACGCCGACCAGAAAATTGTATTTTTTAAAAAAAGCCGCCCAGCGGTCGTTAATCAACGTCCCGTTCGTCTGAATGGAATTGCCGATGCTTGTCCCTTTCGGAGCATAACGAGCCTGAAGCGATACAACCTCCTCAAAGAAATCCAGACCCGCGAGCAGCGGCTCCCCTCCCTGCCAGGCAAAGGAAGCCGCTCCCCGTGACCGGGCCATATATTCTTTAATGAATTTTTCCAGAATGGCGGAATCAATCCGGTTGATCTTGGGTCCCGGCTTGCCGCCACATGTACTGTAGTAGCAGTAATCACAGGCCAGGTTGCAGTCCTCCGAAACCGTCTTCCACATCACGCCTATATGCCGATGTTCCAGTGTTAAGCCCCCGCAGCCCATGTGTTCTCACCCTCCTAGTCTCTACCACCCGAAAAAAAGAGACGTATTCCATAGATTCATGGAATGACGTCTCCGAAGTTCCGGTCAACATTATTCGACAGCCCGTTTAATTCCAATTTATTTACTCGGTTATCACGGTGTCTTGAATATTAACCTCAGGATATTAATTTGTCAACTTCTATTTTTTTAATTTGTTATTTCCACCGCTGTTCTGTCAACGGGATACCGGTTGTTTCAAGCTTATGCTTGGCTTTTTGCTTTTTTGCTGTGCAGCTATTTGTGTGTCATCAAGGCTGCGGAAATATTGCTCCACTTCTTCCAGTGATTTTCCTTTGGTCTCCGGCAGGTATTTCTTTACGAACAGTATTGCCAGCAGGCCCAAGGCGAAGAAAATGAAGAATGTCATCGATAAGCCGATTCCTTTAAGCAGTGTCGGGAAGACCAGGCCGATTGTAAAGTTCGCGATCCAGAGGCAAAAGGTGGTTACCCCCATCCCAAGCCCTCTGACTTTTTGCGGGAAGATCTCGGAAAGCATCAGCCAGGATACCGGCGATATGGCCGCCTGCTGGAAGGCAAGAAAGATAACGGTCAGACTTAGCACCATATATGGCAGCACAGCCGTTCCTTCAAGCAGGTAAGAACTAGCACCGATCAGCAGCAGCGATAATGTCGTTCCCATCAAGCCTCTAATCATCATCGTACGCCGGCCGATTCGGCCCAGAAGCCAGATACCGAAGAACGTCGCCGCAACGGATATTATCCCGTTTACAATATTGCCGATGAGCGCCGCCTTCGTAGAGAAACCCGCATTCCGCAGAATTTCCGTACCGTAATACATAATCGAGTTGATCCCGGTAATTTGCTGAACAATTGCGACCCCGATCCCGATAAAGAGAATCCGGCGAATCCAAGGCTGATTCAAATCCTTGAATTTCGCTTGTTCCATGCTTTCTTCGGCATTGAGGGATCTTTTAATTTCTATAATCTCGGCCTTTGCCTGCTGTTCCTCACGCACCTGCCGAAGCACTTCCAGAGCCTCACCTATTTTGCCCTTTGATGCAAGCCAGCGCGGGCTCTTCGGAACAAACAGCATACCAAACCACAATAGTACAGCCGGCAGTGTCGCAATAACGATCATATACCGCCAGATGTGATTGGTTTCACCAAATATAGTGCCAAGAACCGCATTAAAAATATAGGCTAACAGCTGCCCCGAAACAATCATCAATTCATTCTGGGTGACCATCTGGCCCCGCCGTTCCGCCGGCGAGATTTCCGATAGGAACGTCGGAACGGTCACGGATGCGCCGCCGACGGCAAGCCCGAGGATAAACCGGAAGACGACCATTAAGTCCACATTAGGCGCCAGCGAACATCCGATTGTAGCAAAAAGAAACAGCATGGCGAGATAAAGAATCATGGTGCGCCGGCCGAAGCGATCGGATAATCGCCCGCCGAACACTGCGCCGAATGCCGCTCCCAGCAGCAGTGAACTCGTGACCAATCCTTCCGTAAAAGCGCTCAAATTCAGTTGGTCGACGCTTGACATGTAAGGCAGCGCGCCATTGATTACCCCGGTGTCGTATCCGAAAAGAAGTCCGCCCAGCGTGGAAATGATAGCGATGATCCGCAGATTCCTCTTTGGATTATTTTTCTGCGTGTTGGTCTCCGCCTCTACTACAGTATTCATATCGTTTCCCTCCCTGAATCTGTTGCGCAAACGAATCCTTTTCGCTGTAAGTTCCGTCCATTTCATGTCATTTCATTTGCTTTCATAACTATAACAAATCATTTCACAACTGACAACCCACAACTATTATACGAGTTGTAGGTTGTAGGTTGTCGGAGGCTTCGCTTATCGAGTTATGCATGGGGGGAGAAGCGGGATAAATGTAAAGAAACAGCGGCGGACTAGGACTCGAATAAAGTCTTAGGCTGTCGCTGCTTTTATTGAGCTAACGTTCCCCGTTAATGAAACACTGATTAGGTTGCGCTGTTTGCCGCTGCACGCTGTCTTTTCTGAATTGCATGCATTCCCATGATCACCGCCACAAGCTCGTAAGTATCCAAATAATCGCATTGATTGTTCAGAAGATAAGCCCCTGAAGAAAACCAGCCGTTCACTTGTCTAAAACTGGCAATGATTTCGGATTCATCGGATATCTCATATTCTCTTGAAAATGCCGGGGAAGTTATCTCGTAACTCCCTCGTCCTTCGGTTTCATACGTAAATTTCTTTGTGAAAAGTGCAAATCTGCTTCGAAGCACACCTAAGAGCTCCCCTTCGGGACCGGTAACCTCCCATTTGTTAGAGAAGAATGGAAAATGTCCTTTGCACAGCAGCTCGCCATTCTGCCCGTACACATCGATTGCAGAGCCAAAAGCACTCCTCAAATCTATATGACCTGCGTTCTCTTCCTGTTCATTCAGAATCTCCGTAACACCTGCATTAAAAAAATTATCCCGAAAATATAAATCCATTAACCTCGCCTCCTCCGGAACAATACGATGTAAAGGAGGCAAGGTTACATTTATTCCCAACTATCATAAATCTTTGGACTTGAAACGAAGTATCCCTATTATAAAAGCTGCAACGGTGTACACGATGGCATATGTAACAAAGGAATTTGAGGGTACCGAGGAAAAATTGTTGATTCCGGATGAAGACACGTCGAAAGGAACCATTCCGCTCAATTCGTCAAAGCTGAACAACTCGGCAATCATTTTGCGCTGCAGACCGTCCGCGGGCATGATCAGCGATATGATTCCGGTAAGGCGGTTCAGCGATTCCGTCACAGCCGGATCATTGGTGAAGCCTGAGCCGATCCGTTCAATCATGCCTCCCAGCCAGCTTGCTCCATACAACATCGTCATAAAGACCCCGTTACCTATGGCAGAGAATAATCCGGAGCCGAGCATGGACACGGTCACGAGCAGAGGGACGGCTAAGGAGAACAGCAGAAATGATTTGATCCAGGCTGCTGGATCTAATGGAATCGCCGCATGCGCCCGGGTAATGAGCAGAATGAAAATAAACAGCAGCAGCGCGTATGCGATTCCCACGGTTACATACCCTAGCCAACGCCCGGCATACCACTTCCACCTCGGAAGCGGGCGGGACAGAAGCGCCTGAAGCACACCCTGCTCCGCTTCCCCCGCGATGGCCGAGAAAGAAGTGAATATCGCCAGAAACGCGAGCACAAACGACCCGAATAAAAAACCAAGTGTCACTATAATCGCACCATTTGCAAATCGGTTAATCAATGCTTCTCCGCTGTCGCCGAGCCCTTGGGGCGTGCCTTGATCCCCGATTGCGCTTGCCACAAACCAGAACCCTAAAAGAAATACTGCAGTCATGAGCAGTGTGAGCAGCAGCACTTTCTTTCGCAGCATTTCTTTCCAGGTTATGCTCCAAATGATCCTCATTCCCGTTCACCTCTGTGGTCAAGTCCGGATACGGTATTCACGAACCACTCTTCCAGACGTTCTTGTTCACGCGTGACTTCATAAAGCGTCATTCCTTGCTCCACGATGAGCGCATTGAGCCAGCCCGCTTGCTCCTCGCTGTCTAGTTCCGCTTCCAGCCATACAACACTTTCATCCTGCGACTGTCCATAGTGAAGCTGGTCTACGCTATTACGCTCCCCATGGATAGACTGCTCCTGGCGGGAAGACAGCCTGATGTGCAGACCCGTCTGTTCATTCAGCCAGGAACGCAAAAAAGGCGTGAATCCGCCCACTTTAAAAAGCCACTTCGTTTGTTTGCGAAGCACCTCGGACACACTGCCGTGCCGCAGGATAACACCGTTATTCAACAGCGCCATCCGGTCGCACAGCAGCTCAACCTCCTCCAGCAGATGGGAGTTGAGAAAGATCGTCTTGCCCCGCTCCTTCAGCTTCTCCAGAATATTGCGGACTTCCCTGCGTCCAATCGGGTCCAGCGCCGATGACGGCTCATCCAGAAAAATGATCTCGGGATCATTGACCAGCGCGCAGGCTAGTCCCAGACGCTGCTGCATCCCCTTGGAGTAATGCTTGACTCTGTCCCTTCCCCGCTGTCCAAGTCCTACTTCCTCAAGAAGCGCCGGAACCCGCTTGGCAGCCACCGAACGCTCCATACGGCATAGCCGCGCATGAAGCTCCACCACTTCTTCTCCGGTCATCCACTCCTGGTAGCGGTATAATTCAGGTAAATAACCGATTAGCGACTTCGCCGCAAGAGAGCCGATCTTGTAGCCCAGCAGAGCGGCGCTGCCGCTTGAGGGTGTAATCAGCCCGACCAGCATTTTGACAAAGGTGCTTTTGCCTGCGCCGTTAGGGCCGAGGAAGCCGAAGGCTTCCCCTTTCCCTACGGTAATGCTTACATCCCGGCAGCCGCGTCCGTTATTATATTCTTTAGTAAGGGCCCGTGTTTCTATCGCCGGTACACTCATGATTGAATCAACTCCTGAACCTTAGCGGTTATCTTCTCTTTGGTGGTATACACATTTCCGCCGGATAACTGAAACAATTGTCCGTTCTTTACCCAAACGGCATCATAGATCGTGGATTGATCGTATTCGTGGCGATTTACAAGAATATTCGTACCCTCTACCGTTATTTGCTCGGCATTGTCTTGCGAAACGACCGGTATCGGAACTTCACCCGCCAGAATACTGCTCTGCTTGAGGCTTGATTTCAAAGAATCCGGCAGCAGGGGGAAATTGATAACGGCTTCCACCGCTTCTTCTACCTTGATCGAAGGGTCTACGGTTATTACGGGAGTATTCATTTGGGTCAGGTTAGCCCAATGGTCGCTATCAGGGGACAGATCATAGTTCACGGCTTCCGGAACGTGCAGCGTAATGGGTTTTCCGTCAATGGATTCCGGCAGCAGCTGCTCGGCGCCCAAACGTTTCATCGCTTTATTAACTTCATCTACATTAAGATTAAGTGTAATTTTCTCGGAAGGATATACGGTTAACTCCGCTCCTTCATTAGACAAAGCCGCGCTTAACGGCGCATACCCTAACTTGTCCTTAACCTGCTCCGGCTTGATCATTCCGCTGATTGTGCCTGAACTGCTTGAAAAGGAACCAAACTTGTTAAAAGTCTCTTTCAGGTCGCCGTTCTCGCTAACCGAATTGAACATGTTCCGCAGATCGTCCTCATTGACAACCGTTACCGACTGCATACGGAACTGATTGAGGATGGCGGCCATCGCCGTGTTGCCTACAGGGGTAGCGAGGATGGCAGCAACAATGGTCATACCAGCGGCAGCCATCGCCCATTTCCGGCGGCGGTTCATCCTCGGACGGCGTGTATGGCTTCTATCTCCGGTACTGCCGGTAACGGGGTCTTGCCGCTCTGCATAACCCAGCTCCTCAGCCGTACGGGAATCTGTACCGGAAAGATATCCAGCTTGTTCCAGCGCTTCAAGCTTTGCCGCTTCCGCTTTCCGGTCCCATTCCGCCCATTTGTGATTGAGTGGCTCGCCCGCAAGCGTCTCCTGCAGTCTTGCCCATGCCTCATCCGTTCTTTGCTTCTCTTTATCGTCATTTGCAGAATAGTTATTCATTAATCAACATCCTCCTTAAAATTAAACTGTCAGTCCATTTGCGGCAGCGATTTGGATGCAGTGGCTTTCAGCCTTTCCGTAGCCCGGTTCAGCAGCGTCCCTACAACCGGAGGCCTGACACCAAGTTCGCCGGCGATCTCCGCATAACTGTAACCTGAATATCGGAGGAGAAGCGCCTGTCTGTCACGCTCGGGCAGCTCATCCAGCCATTCCCGCACATCCTCCTGATCCAGCTTGCGCATAATCAATTCTTCACCCGATGGCGGCGATGCCTCCGCGTCATACATCAGCTCCTGCTTGCTCTGCAGCCGCCTTTCCCTTGCTTGCTTCTCCAGAAAATCATATCCGATTCGGGTAAGCACACGGTGGAGCCAAGCGCCCAGCGCCGCCGGGTCGTCCGGGGGATTGCGGTATAATCGCAAGAACACGTCCTGAGCCAGATCATCGGCTGACGCCTCATCGCGCACGAGAGCGACCAATTTGCGCCGGACAGCAGGGTAGTGCTCATAAAATATCGATCGAAAACGTTCGGATTCCGGAATTTCCATTTTGTAATGCCTCCTTAATTAGCTGCAGCTATATATAAGACGGCCGCCAGTTGCTTTTTGTATCAGGATATCGGATCAAGAGTAACACAAATCCCCAAAACTTCTCCAATCGCTGAATGACCGTCTCCGCTCCTGAAGCGAATGGCCTTAAATAGTGGTAATACCGCTCAGAGATGTTCATAAAAAAAGCCTGCAGACTTCGTTCGCATTTAAGCGGACTTAGTCTACAGGCTATTTCTACTCACTAGAAATTGACTTGCCGGCATGAACTTAGGCTCTCAGACGAGTCTGGCTCCTCCGTCCACGGTCAGCGTGATCCCTGTCGTATTCGTATTTTCCAACAAAAATAGGATCGCGCCCGCAATATCGTCTGCTGAAGCAATACGACGTACCGGTAAGGTGGCTGCCGTTTGTTCAAACCAGGCTTTCTTTTGCTCTGGCGGCATTCCGTCGTGCATCGGCGTATCAACATATCCAGGGGACACGACGTTAACCCGCACCGGAGCAAGCTCAGCGGCCAATACCCGGCCTAAGTTTTCCAGGGCGCCATGCACTGCGGATGGTACCGCCGCTCCCGGAACCGCTTTATCGCCAAACACTCCGCTTGTCAGTGTAATCGAGCCTCTTTCCCGAATAGCCGGCGCTCCGTAACGAATGGCCAGATAAGGTCCCCAAAAGCGGCTCTCAAATTGTTCTCTGGCGCTTGCTGCGTCCAGGTCCAGAACCATGCCCAATCCGTGCTTCATTTCCCCTGCCGTAATCACTAAATGATCGAAATTCCCGATTTCTGCAAAAAATGTACGAAGGTCGTCCTCGCTCCGCATATCAAGAGCCCTTGTCCGAATCTCCCCATCCAAGCTTGCAGCCGCGTGTTCAAGCCGTTCTTTGGAGCGCCCGGCAATGATAACCTCCGCTCCAAGTTCCGATGCCCTTTTCGCTGCCGCCAGACCTATTCCGGAGCTGCCGCCGATTACAATGATGCGTTTCCCCTGCATTTCAATTCATCTCCTCTCAAGAATTTACTGCATCCAAACGTTGATCATCCGTGGATTGTTTGGCACTCCACGCCATAACGGCCGCCGCCGCAAGCATAATAACGGACAGAGTCCCGCATAAAGCCGCGAATCCGAATGGCATTAACGCAGCGGCCAAGATTGGGCCCAGACTCGCTCCGACGAAAACGAAAAATCCGTAAAGCGCCAGAGCCATGCCGCGTCCGGCCGAGCCCAACATTCCGATCCGGGAAATGATCGACGGAACGGCTGCGGCGATTCCCGCTACAAAAATAACCGTCGCGGCGCTGAACATCGCCATATGAACGTTCAACAGTGCCGCTTCCCCCGCTAATCCGGCCGCAGCGGTGAGAAATCCTCCTACGAGGACTCGAACCGGCCCGAAGCGGCGGATCCAAGAACCGCTAAACAACGCGCACATCATTCCGAGCATGCTGATAAGTCTGAGCCAAAGAATGCGATCGGGAGTTAGATGCAGATGCTGCACCGCGAACTCGTTCAAACCCACGAACATGGCGACAAAGCTCATTAAAATCGTTATCGCTGCCCCATAAGTGACAAGCAGTGCCGGAATCCTTACCAAAGTACGGAATACTTCGAAAACGCCGGCGCCGCTTACGGGCCGTTCAGCATTCGGCCGGTCTTTCGGCAACCAGAATGAGAGCACGATCAAAATAACGTATAAGAAACTTAATAATGCGAATACAGCTTTCATCCCCCAGTTCGCCGCCACTTCCGCAGAGAATATTTGTCCGATCACTCCAGCAAGCAAAAATCCGCAGCTCAGGTAAGAAATGACGTTCGGACGCTGCGCCGGGGGAATCACATCGCTGACATAAGCAAGAGCGACCGGAGGAAACGAGGCGGCAAGAAATCCTTGTAAGGCTCGAAGTAAGAGGAACGGGGTAAAGGAAGCAGCCATTTCTACGGATAAGGTACATCCCGCAAGAAGAATGAGTCCAGCGAGAATTAATCGCTTCTTCGGTACTCTGTCGGACAAGGTGCCGAAAAATAAATTCCCCAGGGCGAAAGCCATGCTGAAAATACTGCTCGCCCAGACGGCCTGAATCGGGGTTACGGAAAATTCCGAGATTACATAAGGCGTTAGCGGAATCATCACGTAAAGCAGTGAAACGACAGTAATCCCTGTTACGGTCAACAATGTCGCCGTATAAGCGAGGTGAGATTTATTCATTTCAATAACTATCCTCCTTTTTTCATCAATTACAATGACATTTACGTAAACGTAATGGTTTGGGGGTAAAAAGCATGGATCGGATATCTCTTAGTCTGACATTTCGTCAATCATAAGTTGAATCCGAGCCATGTTATTCAGGATCTCTTGTCTGAATTGATTTAGAGCCTCCATTTTTCTATCGGTTTCTTCCAGATGCTTCGACAAAATCCCGAGAACCTTTTGCTTTCCTTTAATCATAGACGTTTCTTCAAAGTACAGATCGATGACGGATTGAATTTCTTCCAGGCTTAGACCTAACTTTTTCAAAACGTTGATTTTGTACAGACGCTGCAGCGATTCATCCGAGTAATAATGATATCCGTTACTTTCCTGCTCAACGTTCCCGAGCAATCCGAGCTCTTGATAGTGGCGAACGGTCCGGGGCGTCACCCCGGCTCTGCGAGCCAGTTCTCCGATCAACATTTTGGACTCCATTTATTATCCTCCAACCATTACGTTAACGTCATAGTAAGTATAATTAAACAGTTCGCCAGTTGTCAATCCTGTTTGTCTTCCGTAACCCGGTTAATGAACTGCTCGGTTCGCTTGTACATGTACTCGTCTCCGACCGCAATAATAATATCATGAGCTCCTAATATGACAAGCGGTCCGGGAGAAATGGTCACCTCGGTGCCTCTGCGAAGCGCGATGATCGTCGCGCCGGTATTTTGCCAAAACTGCAAATTGCCGATCGTTTTCCCAACCACATGGGAGTTCTCGTTTATTTTAATTTCTACCGGATGATAAGGCTTCAGGTTCTGGAGCCTGTCCGAAGCTTCAATGATCTGGGTTAGCAGCACCTCGAACTTTTGGTCCATCTGATGCTTTTCCTCCAGCAGTTTGGTTAGGTCCTCTTTTAGTGAATAAGCGGATTTCAAGTAGTTGTTTCGGGTTGTATATTCCAATGCCTTTTGGTCGGAGGTAATTACAATTTCCTTGCCCTGTGACACAGATACAATATTCTCGTCCTTCAGCAGACCGATGGCTTTACGGATCGTCTCCGGAGATACATGGTAAATGCCCGCTAAAAGTGAACGCCCTGAGATTTTGCTGTTGACGGGGAATTCCCCGCTTACGATTCGTCCCGCGATGTCAAGGGCTATGGATTTGTAGCCCGTTTTCTCTTGTTTTTCCTGCAAGCGTGTCGCGCTCCTTCAAGTAAATTATCGGCAATGAAGTCTTCAATAATCCAGTATAACGCAGCCGAAAAAGATTACAAAATCCTCTCTAAGTTCAGCTTTCCCGGCTGTCTATCTATACAGCATCGACCAGTCGCCGATGTCCCGGAAACCGATTCTTTTGTATATGGAGGCCGCGTCCGGATTATCGTAAAACAGGCACAGCGACTTCCCTTCGCTCACCAGATCGGAGCACAGCTTCGTTACTACCAGGCTTGCCAGACCCTGCCCCCGGTAATCCGGATGCGTGGCTACGCTCACTACCATCGCAGACATCGAATTCTCAGCTGTAGTTGATGCCGCGGCAGCTGTACGCCCGTCCCGTTCCACAAAATAAGTGCGCCCCGTTCCGGTCTCCAAGGTCCGCCGCATGCTTGAACGCGAGCTTTCCGGGCTCACTTCGAACTCCTCAATCCCATCCATAAGCGAACAAATGGATTCCACATTTTGGAGAGTCGCCCGCTGAGCGGATATCTCCGCAGAGGCCGGTAAGCTTTTCTCACCTTCCAGCTCTTTCAGCTCAGCAAAATGCAGGCTCTTCTCTTTACGGATGCTTATGTATTGGCTAAACAGCCCGGCAATGGAGGTTGACCCGGACAGCATTTCCATTCTTTCGTCCTGCTTCATGATATCGGCAAACCCCTGCACATTAAATGGCCCAGCCGCGTAGGGCAGGTAATTATGCTCGTAGCGCAGCAGAACCGCCTTTAATAGCCCATTCTCCGGTTCAAATTCGCCCCATACCTCCTGGAAATCCTGATCAAAACCAAAGTTCTCCACATCCGCAATCAAAAATAAATTCAGCGCCGGATCTTTTCCCAAAAAAGCTAGCAATTCCGCCCGGTCTTGTTCATTGAGTTTACGAATCATATGATCCCCCCGCCAATCGTCTAAATATCAATAGAAATAACATAACATGGAAATGACAAAGCGTAAACAAATTGCCGCACCGGGTAACGCCCATCGGAAAAATCGGTAAAAAAGCCGGAAGAATCTCGGCGGAGGCCAAGTTCTCCCGGCTTATCGTTCAGCCAGTATGCTAAATGGTTTCCTGCTGCTGAAGTTTGGCCCGGCGCTCTGGACGAGCGAACATTGCGGCAGGTGAGAGCAGATAAATGAGACTGATTACTCCGAATATACAAGCGCTAACCTTGAACGGGATGATTTCATTGCCGCCGCTTGCGAGCCAGCCGCCAACGAAGGGACCGATCACGGCGCCCAGGCCTTCAACCGAGAACAGCAGGCCCCAGCTCATCCCTACCGAGCTCTCAGGTATATATCGCGCCATCAGTGCGTTCCAGGAAGGCAGCAGTGTAGCATAGGCACAGCCCATCATGAGCGCCAGCACGACGACACTAACAAAAGAAGCTGCGGAGGTCAGCAGAAACAACGATGCTGAAAATACGGCGAAGCCCAGCACCAGGAACCATTTGCCGCCGATCATATCGAATAATCTGCCCATGGGCACCATGAGCAGTACGGCAGCTCCCCCGCCGATCAGAAGCGTTAGCGAAAGTCCGGAGTGGGACAGACCGAGCTGGTTCACGGCAAAGGTTGTTAATAAAGGCGCGATCATTCCCCCGGCTGCGGTTTGCAGCAGCATCCCCGGCACCAGAAAGCCGCCCCTTTTCACTTTGTGCCATAGTGCGGTAAACTGCTCTCCTACTGTCATTTCAACCCGGAGCGCCGGCGCCTCCGATAACCGGGTCAGACCTGCGGCGATCCAGCCCGCGGTAAAGAAGAGTCCGATCACAAGGAGAGATACGTTTAGCCCCCAGTCCATGATCACATTGATCATTACCGTTCCCAGGCCCAGACCCGCCATCCAATACACGTATAAGCTCCCCATCTGCCGGGCGCGGTTCTCCTCCCTGACCTGGCTCATGCAAATGATCCAGATCGGTGAAAAGCCTGCTCCAAGCAAGGCCGAAGCTGCAATCAGAATACCGGCATAGTGTGTGGTTACCATCAGGAACAATCCGGCCAAGGCAATGCCAAATCCGCTATGAAGCACAGCTTGATGAGGCAGTCGGTCGAGCAGGTACCCGATGAACCCTTTGATCAGGCTGTCGGTCAAATAATGAATCGATACGGCAATCCCGACCGCAGCTGCAGACAGCCCAAGATGATCCAGCGCATATATAGGCAAAAAGGCGACCAGAAACGCCCCCCTCACCCATTCTATGAAAAAGAGGGCCAGGCCCAAGCGGGGGATGGCTGTACCTAGCGCCACTGTCTTATTAGCGATATCCATGAGCAGTCTTCGCCTTCCCTTCCACTTGCAGTGAATGTACCGGCTGCCCCAGATATGAAGGACGGTGTTCCAGAGTCTCCAGCACTTCGCTTACAATCCGATCGGCTGCATTCTTCTGGGATATGGCGTTCATCTGACGTGTAATTTCCTCGCGGTAAGGCTTCATTTCCAGCAGCCGGAGACGGCCGATCAATTCTTTTTCCGTGCTCGCGGTATATAGCACTTTTTGACGGGACAGCGCTTTTGCGTTTCCTGCTTCCTGGCCGGGAAGAGGACAATACACGATAACGGGCAGCGATAGCGCAAAAGCTTCGGTAAGGGTCACTCCGCCTGCTTTGGTCAGCAGACAGGAGGAGACGGACATCAGCTCATGGATTTCATCGGTATATCCGAGAATATGAACACGTTCATTATTCCGGTAGTCAGCCTCTATCGACAAGCGGAGCTTTTGATTATTTCCACAGAGTACAATGGAGTCGAAATCGGTATGCTCCAGCACGCTTTTTAATATCTTGCGAACCTTAGTGGAAACGCCGTATGCCCCCGCAGATAACAGAATATAGCGCCGGTCTTCCCGCAGCCCATGCTTCTGTATCAGCTCAACCCGATCGGCGGACTCAGCAAATGCCGCACGGACCGGAATTCCGCTGACCGAGATCCTATCTTCGGCTACGCCAACCTTCATCAGTTCCTGCTTGATACTTTCGCTGGGGATAAAATACTTCATGGTGCGGGGATGAAGCCATCTTCCATGCAGACAATAGTCGGTCAGAACCGTAAAAATCGGAACATTGCCTGGCGACTCAATCCCAAGCTGTGAAGCGGCTAAATACGGATAAGTGTGAATGATTAGATCCGGCCGCAGGTCATTCAGAAATTTCCTTACTTTATGCTTGCCCATGGAATGCAAAAATTGTCCTAAAGGGTAATCCGGCTTCATTTTGCTTGTCATATTGTACATGATTCCGTAGAGATTCGGAGCATATGCGGTGCTTTTTAAATAAAATGTCCGCGTAATTCCGTTCAGCAAAGGATGCACTTCACCGAAAAGGTCCACAATATGCACCTGGTTTATCCCTCTGGATCGGAAGGACTGTTCAATGGCCTGAGCCACCTTGGCGTGACCGTCTCCGAACGCAGACGATACAATAAGCACCACAGGATCGGGTTTCATCGGAAGTCTCCTTTGTTCGAGTTTATTATATTACTGTAATCCTTAAACATAAGAGGACGATTAAACCATACGCTATATATTATTAAATACCCGTTAGCGATCTATCCCTGATTATAAATATAATGTGCCAGAACTATAAAAATGAAAATCCCCGTCCTCTAATTAGCGACAGGGCTTGACTTAACGGATATAGTTGTCCAGCGCTTTGTTTAAGTCTTCAAGAACTTTGCTTTCGTTGCCGTGGTGGACGGCTTTGACCACGCAGTTCTCCAAATGGTCCTTTAACAGAAGCTTGGCCGCCTTGTCCAAAGCCTTTTGCACGGCAGCGATCTGCAGCAGCACTTCGGAGCAGTCCCGGTCCTCTGCGGTCATCTCCTTGACGGCGCGAATGTGGCCTTCAATCCGGGCCAATCGGTTGACGATCTGCTTGCGGTACTTATGCTCGTGATTGTCTTCTTGATTTCTGGCTTCCTGTGCCATATTGCACCTCTTTTGATCCTTCTCTTATTCATGAGTCAAGTATGACTGCTATACCGCTATTATACCAAGAGATGATGGACAGGGACAATTTTGCCGATAAAGGAACGGCTGCCAGTATGCCAGTATTACCGGACTCCGGAAGGTGCTGCTTGTAGGAACGTTATTCCCGCTCTGAACAGGTGCAGATTAAGAGTGCGGCAGATCAGCGGAGCAGTCTGAGACCGCTTAAGATAACGGCCAGTGTACTTCCTTCATGGCTGACTACACCGGACGGCAAATTGATTTCGCCCCAGAAGTTGGATATGACCAGGATGAGTATAACGGCCAGGGCAAAGGAAATGTTCTGCCGGATGACTCTGCGTGTCCGCCGCCCAAGCGAGATTGCGAACGGAATTTTGGAAATATCGTCGTTCATCAGCACGACGTTCGCCGTTTCCAGCGCTACGTCCGTCCCAGCAGCGCCCATGGCGACTCCGACGGCGGAAGCCGCCAGTGCGGGCGCATCGTTGACGCCGTCGCCGACCATGGCGACCTTGCCGAACTGCTCGGTCAACTGCCGGATCAGCGCAAGCTTCTGATCGGGCATCAGCTCGGCATAGACTTCGTCGACGCCGGCCGCGCGGCCGATAGCCTCGGCAGTGAGCTTGGCGTCGCCGGTAAGCATGACAACCTTTTTATTCATGCTCTTAAGCTTCAGTACGGCTTCCCGCACGCCAGAGCGCATCACATCCTGAACCGCCAGCATGCCAATCAGAGCGCCTTCCGATTCGACGAAGATCACCGTTTTCCCTTCCGCCTCAAGCTTGTCCGCTGCCTGCAGCTTAACGTCTTCCATGTCCAGGCCCGCAAGGAGTTCCTTTTTGCCGATACGGCATTTCCTGCCGCTTACGGTTCCGCTGACGCCCATCCCAGGCACGGCCTGCATATCCGCCGCTTGCTCCATTTGAATCCCGGCGGATTTAGCGAAATTAACAATGGCTTTGGCGATCGGATGCTCCGACAAATATTCCAGCGAAGCGGCGAGCGTGAGCAGTTCCTGTTCACTGCTGGCACCCGACGGCAGAACGTCGGTCAGCTTCGGCTTGCCTTCGGTTAATGTGCCCGTCTTGTCGAAGGCGACGACGCTAACTTCACCCATCTGCTCCAGATGGATTCCACCTTTGAACAGCACGCCTTTTCTGGCGGCGTTTGAAATGCCGGACAGAATCGCGGGCATGATTGAGGAAACGAGCGCGCACGGCGAGGCGACAACAAGAAAGATCATCGCCCGGTAGACGGTCGTTTCCCAGGACCAGCCGAAGAGAAACGGCGGGGCAACCATGAGCAGCAGGGCAACTGTGACAACAGCTTTGGCATAGATACCTTCGAAGCGCTCCACGAACAGCTGGCTTGGCGGCAGCTCGTCCTTGGCTTCCTGCACCAGATGGATAATCCGGGCCAGCAGCGTGTCTTCCGCCCCCTTATCCGTATAGATCCGCAGCGCCCCTTGACCGTTAATCGTTCCAGCGAAGACCTTGTCGCCGGCGGCGAGATCGACGGGAATGGATTCGCCCGTGATGGAGGACTGATCTACTGCCGAATGCCCTTCGAGGATATGGCCGTCGCAGGGGATGCGTTCGCCCGGTCTGACAAGCACGATGTCGCTTTTTTGCAGCTGTGCCGCTCTGACTTTAACTTCGCCGCCATCCTTAAGGAGAACCGCGTCTTCCGGACGGTACTTCAGAATGGAGGCGATATCCTGATTCGTCTTCTCCATCGTGTAGTCCTCCAGGGCACCGCTGAGACAAAAGATAAAGATCAGCACGGCGCCGTCCAGCCAGTAACCAATAGCCGCTGCGCCAGCCGCCGCAACAACCATCAACAGGTCGACATCGAGATCTTTTTCTTTAAACAGGGTTTCCAGACCTTCCCATGCCTTACGGTAGCCCCCGACAAGATAGGCAAGAATGAAAAACGTGATTTCTAATATACCCTGATCATTCCTGCCCATAACCCAGGCGAGCCCGATGAACAGCAGACAGGCCGCCGCGATAATCAGGCCTCCATGCTGTTCCCACAGCGCACTTAAAGGCTTGTTGTCTTCTTTTTCTTCAGCCACCATAACTTGTCCCATAACCAGCATTTCCTCCTCCAAATGAATCCAATATTGAGAACTGTTCTCACCATATTATCCCCCCCTGGGGGTTATTGTAAAGACGTGATGTCATATAAGTTGTGACAAAAGTCGAAATTTGCGTTTGGAAGTCCGGTGATAACACAAAAATTGCCCGGTGAATGTTCACCGGACAAGAAGAATGAGCAGTATGTATAATCCTGCCTTACAACTCCACAGCTACCCCGAAATGATCCGAGACGACTGCCCCCCGAATACCGTTCATAACGACATGGCAGGACTTGGCCTGAAGCTGCCGGTTGGAGAAAATATAATCAATGCGCAGCTTGCTTTTATTATCGTCCCAGCCCTTGATAGCCTTGGTTACTGTGGCTCCGTCATCTTTCACGTAAGCGGAAGCATACAAATCGTGCCAGCCTTTTTCAACAACGTAATCATAGCCTTCGTCCCGAATCTCCGCCACATTGTTGAAGTCGCCCATGATAAATACCGGATATTCCTTCAGTGAATCCAGTTTCGTCTGCGCGGCGTCCCATTGTCCGCGAAAAGGCTCCACGTCATCATTCCACCAGCCGAAATGACCGCTTACAAACCAGGATTCCTCTCCGCGGGCCTCTGCTTTAACACCGACAATCTTCCGTGTACGGTAGTTCTCATAGTCTCTTACAACCGACACGTACTCGCTGAAAGCGGAGGTGATAGGCGTGCGCGATAATATCGCCAGCCCCTCGTCGTACTTAACAAATCCCGTATGTACCGGTATCCATGTCCAATAATAAGGGATACCGAGCTTTTGCAGCAGAACGTAAGCGTAATTATCCCGTCTAATCACCGTTTCCGGTTCGGCCTGTACAAAACAGTCCAAAGCCGCGGCGGATAACGCTTCCTCTCCCTTCGACTGATTGACCTCCTGCAGAGCGATAGCATCAAACTGCTGCTCCCTGATATAATCGGCCAAGTCTTCTATTTTCCGAAGCTGGTCGGTTTCCATCCATGCGTGGACGTTCAGCGTCATTATTTTCAAGACGATCCCCTGGCTTTCTCTTTTTTTATGTAGAATTCTTTTTATGCCTTAGCTATTTTTGCCGGCTCATAATGAACATGGACTTCATAAACATCAGAGTTACGTTTTAATTCATCTTCAACCCGTGTTGCGATTTCATGAGCTGCTTGAAACTCTAGTTTCGCTCCAACGAGCAATACAACGTCTACGACCGCATTGCTTCCGTAATTTCTGGCTCTTATTTCTTTAACTCCCTCAACTCCGTTTACTTTCAATACGGTTTCTTTGAATGATTGAATCGTATTCTCATCAAAACCATCCGTTAGATAATGGGATGCTTCACAGAAAATTTCCCAAGCCGTTCTACAAATGATGAATCCAACCGCAACAGCCGTAAGCGGATCAAGCCAAGGCAATTTAAATTGGGAACCGATGATCCCGACCACCGCTCCAATACTCACAAATGCATCAGAAATATTGTCTTTAGCAGCCGCCATAACGGCTTGACTGTTTATTTTCAGTGCCAATTTTTTGTTGTATCGATATACACAGTACATTACAATTGCGCAAAATATCCCTGTCCATGCGGAAATGAGATCAGGAGACTGCTGCTTTCCATGAAACATAGAAACAACAGCTTCATAAAGCACCTGCAAGCCAACAGCCATCATGATAAAAGAAGCCATTAACGAAGCTACGGTTTCCGATTTCCAATGTCCGTACGGATGATCTTCGTCTGCCGGTTTCCGTGCTAATCGTAAACCAATTAAGACGGCAATGGATGCAACAATATCCGTCGCATTATTCAGACCATC
Organism: Paenibacillus sophorae; assembly: GCF_018966525.1. NCBI lineage: Bacteria > Bacillati > Bacillota > Bacilli > Caryophanales > Paenibacillaceae > Paenibacillus > Paenibacillus sophorae. Next base: position 3,608,898 of record NZ_CP076607.1, on the reverse strand, counting down.
TGCCTTCAATGCTTCAGAGTTAGCTGCATAACCAATAATTAATTTTGAAGCAGATAAGCAGATGTAAGCTATAATACTAACTATTGCTCCACGCTCACCTAATTTCAAGTTATCGTACCTTTGCTGATCCATTCTAAGATAAAGCCCCTTCCAATTCGCTTTGATACCTGCTTATAGTATCAGTCTGGGTATAAGTGGGTCTAGAGAAACGTTTTTTCATCAAGGTTAATAAATAAAGCCAGACTAAAAAAGTTGCCTAAGCGAAAAACATTTGCGCTATCCAAATCCGACGATTTCCCGCCCGCACAAAAAAAGACGAGCCGATTACAGCGCGCCTTTTTCTCCTATAGTATGAACCAAAGAATTAATGCAGAATTTCCCTTTTGTTTACCTTAGCACCCGATAAGGCTTGATCGAACATATCGAGAATGAAGAGGAACCGTTCGGCTTCGCGAAATACATGATCCGCTAATAAAGGATGAATAATACTTTTTATCCGGCATTCATCGATTAAATCACGTGCTGTTTTCTTGAAATCACGCAATGATTTTACAGAAACAAGGTTTTCGTCAACAAATTGACTTAGCAGTGGAACGGTTTGAGATTGTGGACGCATAGAACTTAAATCAATCGCCTGGAACACCAGTTTATCAAAATCATTGCTAAATTCCCGCGCCTGATCGACCAATTTCCGTTCAGATGGGTCAAGCAAATGACTAATAAATTTGGCATGATCGGCCATAATCTTTAAGAAAAAGACATTTTCATCGATAATCGCATCGGGTAATGGTTCGAGTCTCCCTGTATTAAGCTCATCTAAGCGGTTTCTGAAATAATTGGCTTCCCGGCTAATATGATCCACCAGCAAGGGGAAGTTTGTCTGTCCGGGAAGTTTACATTGCAGTATCAGGCCCAGCACCATTCTTTTAAACGCCCAAATCTTAGTTGCCGCAATAGACACTTCTGTATTGAAATTTTTGATTGTGTGAGGATCTGTGCCGATCTGAAATTCGTGGGATCTTCTCTCAATATCCTCAAAAATCGCGTAAAACTGGTTTGCTTCGTTTTTAAGCCCAGTATCCTCGGCTCTAAATCCTAACCCAAGAAACAATGAATGCTCCTTCATGATCCTGGACCAAAATCGTATTTCATCTAATGACCGGGCGACGAATTCATCCAAGCATATCCCTCCTTTGCAGAAAAAATCACCTGCTTAAGGGATATGGGATTGCATTGTCCATTATGACATTTCTCGAAAATATCAATTATAGTCGGGGAGCCAATCTCCATGAGCAGCAATTAAATCATCACACATACTGACAATGTCATCCATGGACAGTTCTGCTGCTGTATGAGGGTCGAGCATCGCCGCATGATAGATATGCTCTTTCTTGCGCGTTATCGCCGCTTCAATGGTCAAGAGTTGGGTATTGATGTTTGTGCGGTTCAGCGCTGCAAGCTGAGGCGGTAAATTCCCAATATAGGTCGGCTGGATTCCGCTGCGGTCCACCAGACATGGCACTTCCACGCAAGCCTCCCTTGGCAGGTTGGTGATGAGGCCGGTGTTCATGACGTTGCCGCCGATTTTGTACGGAATGTTCGTCTCGATGGCTTCCATGATATATGACGCGTACTCATGGGAGCGCTCATGCTCCAGATTGCGGTTGTTCACCAGCTCCTCGCGCATATGCTCCCAGCGTCCGATCTGCTCCACACAGCGGCGTGGATATTCGTCCAGCGGAATCTGAAAGCGGTCGATCAGCTCGGGATAGTTCCGCTTGATAAAGTACGGGTGATACTCCGCCGTATGCTCCGACGATTCCGTGTTGTAATAGCCGAACTTCTGCATAATCTCATAGCGGACCATGTCGTTATGCGGTTCCTTTTGTTTCTCGGCGGCGCGTCTTTTAATTTCCGGATACAGGTCCTTGCCGTCCTTAGTAACCTCCAGAAGCCATGCCATGTGGTTAATCCCGGCGATTTTCGCCTGCACACCTTCCTGCTCGATGCCCAGATGCTCGAACAGATGCGGAACGCATACCTGCACGCTGTGGCACAGGCCGACCGTCCGGACACCGCCGTACGTATTCATCACATTCGTGAGCACGGCCATCGGGTTCGTATAGTTTAAAAAGAGCGCGTCCGGACACACTTCACGGATATCCGCGGCAAAATCGAGCATAACGGGAATGGTGCGCAGGTTGCGGAAAATCCCCCCGATACCGACGGTGTCGGCAATCGTCTGCCGCAGGCCGTATTTTTTTGGGATTTCAAAGTCAGTGATAGTGCAGGGGTCGTATCCGCCCACCTGAATCGCGTTGATGACGTATTTGGCTCCGCGCAGCGCCTCTTTGCGGTCGGTGTAGGCTTTGATTTCACAGGTGCTGCCGCCGCTTTGCTTCAAGTTGAGCAGCATATTCTCGGAATCCGACAGACGGCGGGTATCAATATCGTACAGCGCAAGCTCAAACCCTTGTAGCGCTGGTGTAGCCATGGAGTCTCCTAATACATTTTTGGCAAAAACCGTGCTTCCTGCTCCGATAAATGTAATTTTAGACATCGATTCTATTCCTCCTTGTGTTGAGGCGATTGCAGCCGCGCAGCGCATATTTTTTATGGCGATTTTTGAAAAAACCGAAGAATAATGCAGCTTTGTGCGCGACTTCGTTTCCTCTTTTCACTATTTACTATAGAGCAGAGCAGATGGAATTTATATGGAGGAATAAAAGGAACATATGGAGGTTTGTCGTATCTTTATGATAAAGTTGTTGTTATGATCACATATCTCTCAAGCTGGAGGAACCAATGAATCCCGATCATTATCAATTTGAAGTCGGCATTAACCTGCATCCCGGCGAGGGAGAGCTGACCGTTCTTTTTAGCGGCGAAGGCAGTCCCAAACCAGGCCACAAAGTCGGCCCATCCGTCCATGACTATTATTTAATTCATACCGTGCTTTCCGGTGAGGGTGTGTTTGTAAACGAAGGGCATAAATATTTATGTCAGGCAGGGGATACGTTTCTTATTATGCCGGGCAGCTTGTTCAGCTATGAATCGGACCGGCAGACGCCTTGGCAGTATGTGTGGGCGGCGGTCCAGGGAGATGGTGCTTCACGGCTTCTTAAGGAAGCGGGATTTTCACAGGAAAAGCCTGTGTTAAAAGGGGCTGACCCCTCGGCTCTCCATTCTTTCTACCGGCGGATTAAGCATTCTTTCAAGCAATCACCCTTTCCCGAGTTGGAAAGCCTGGAAGCATCGGGCTGGCTGAGGCTGTTAATCCATAGACTAGGACTTGCGAGCAGAGACTTGCGGGACACGGCCGCTCAGCATTCGGAAATGATTGACCGCCAGGTGGAACAGGCCAAACGATGGATTTCGCTTCAGTATCATCAGCAGCTTGGCATCAGCCAGATGGCTTCCTCTCTCGGGTATCACCGGGCCCATTTCTCCAAAGCTTTCAAGGAACGGACCGGGCTATCCCCGAAGCAGTATCTGATGAAGATCAGGATGGACAAAGCAAAAGAACTGCTGGAAAGCAGAGTCTTGACGATTGATGAAGTGTCATCGTCCGTCGGCTTTAACGACGCGCTCTACTTTTCCAAGCAGTTCCGTAACTGGTGCGGCCAGTCTCCAAGCGAATACCGCAGCGGGTTTATGCGTTAGATGCTGTCCAATTGGTAAGGCAGCTTCCATTGCCCCGATTTAAAGACTCAGGGTGGCGCTCCCGCAGCCAAGCGGTCACCGCCGCTTCCGCCTCATCCAAATGGTTTACTTTGAATGTTACCTTCTCAGGCTGGCCGTACAATAGGGAGGTATAATCGTATTTGGGATCATAATAATGCTCCAGCAGCAGCAGGACCGCGTTCTCGAAGTTTCCTGATACCAGACTCCGGTCAATCTCCGCCGCGATGGGCACGTGAATGCGGGACTTAATTCTGCGGAATGCTGTCAGGATTTCCTCCTGATGCTCTTCTGGGCGATAGTCCTCCATGATCTGCGCTACCCGGGATTCAAGCGGCATTTCAATCCACAGCTGAGTGCCCGTCTCTTTCTGCAGGCCCATGAACGGCGGCATTACTACCTTGCCAATCCGCATGCTCTCCGCCTCGAACAGCACATATGGCGAATGTTCAAGCGTGATCAGCTTCTCCAGCAGCAGACTGTCAAAGGTCTTTTGATTATTCGCCTGGAGTCCGACCTGTCCGAAAATCGACCCGCGGTGTCCCGCGATGCCCTCCAAATCAAGCACAGGATAACTGTTATGTTGAAGACGGTGCAGCAGCGCCGTTTTTCCGGTCCCGGTGTTGCCGTGAATAATATAGGAATGCGGCTTGAAAGCATAAGACTCCAGCGACTCTACTACCCATTTCCGGTAGGCTTTGTACCCGCCGGTTAGGCGGTTGACGTGAATATCCATCAGGGAAAGCAGGGTCGCCGTCGTCCGGCTCCGCATGCCGCCTCTCCAGCAAAATACTGTCTTGTCCCCGGGGATTTCCGCGAATTTCCGTATGAAACCCGGGAGCTTGGCTGAGACAAGCTCCAGCCCGCGGTCCTTGGCCGCGTGAACGCTCGTCTGCTTGTACAGCGTACCGACCTCTGCCCTTTCCTTATCGTCGAACAGCGGAATGTTCAGGCTGCCCGGAATCGTAGAATCTCTGTACTCAGAGGGGGAACGGACGTCAATGATCGTCATCTGCTTACGATCCTGCAGCGCCCGAAGCTGTTCGAGTGTAATATCCTGAAACAATAGTCTCTCTCCTTCTTGTGTCCTACTGTGAATGCGACCCCAAAGCCGTCAGGTGCATCCGGTGACCGTATACCCTCGTCTTATACAGCTGAACCGGACCTTTATAAGACAGTAATCTGCCCCGGGTGCTCGGCGGTAACTTCTCCAATTATTGCGGCTTCGACTCCTGCGGCTGCCAGATCGCTCAGCAGCGCTTCGCTGTCATGCCCGGCAACGGAGATCAGCAACCCTCCCGAGGTGACGGCATCGCATAAAATATAGCGGTCGATCTGATCCAGCGATTCCGGATAAATAATCGAGCCTTCCAGATGGGCGTAATTGTTGCGGGTTCCGCCTGGAACGAAGCCCTGCTGCGCCAGCTCGCGGACTCTCGGCAGCACCGGAACGGCTTCCCTGCGGATTACGAGTCCGTTGCCGCTTCCCTTGGCCATTTCCGAGGCATGTCCGAGCAGGCCGAAGCCTGTTACGTCCGTGCAGGCGTGGACTTCGTACGAGCTCATGACTTCTGCCGCCGTCTTGTTAAGTGTGGACATGACCGCTGTCAGACGTACTGTTTCTTCGGGTGACAGCTGGCTTTTCTTAATCGAGGTTGTCAGAATGCCAACCCCGATCGGCTTGGTGAGGATTAGTTTGTCCCCTGGACGCGCGGCGGAATTGGTCCGCACTTTGTCTGGATGGACGAGTCCGGTGACGGCAAGGCCGAATTTCGGCTCCTTGTCATCGATGGAATGGCCGCCTACCAGCGTAGCGCCCGCTTCGCTTACCTTATCCGCGGCGCCGCGAAGAATATCGGCCAGAATGCTCTTATCCAGTGTGGAAATGGGAAATGCGACGATATTAAGCACGGTCAGCGGCTTGCCTCCCATGGCGTAGATATCGCTCAATGCATTGGCAGCGGCGATTTGGCCGAATGAGTATGGATCGTCAACAATCGGCGTAAAGAAATCGACCGTCTGCACCAGCGCCAGCTCATCGCTTAGACGGTACACTCCCGCATCATCGCTTGTTTCGAGTCCGACCAGTAGATCGGGATTCGGCACCGATTTCGGCAAATTTCGGAGAACCTGCATCAGATCGGCGGGACCGATTTTGCAGCCGCAGCCTCCCTTGGAGGATAACGAGGTTAGTTTAATAGGTTCGGCAAGAGACATTGAAGACCCAACTCCTTCATTTCGAGTATTCGTGAAATGGAAAACAATAGTACCTTCTATATTACACGATCCTAACAACGTTGCGCAAAATAGTGCTTCCCTTAATACCTGATTATGCTATAATTATGAAATTTGAAATAAAAAGATGGGGGTAATTCGTCGCTATGTCACCTGTAACAAACGGTTCAACGTATTCCAATAAACCAAAGGACTATAAAGCCATTACGCTTGCGGTCATTTTTCTGGTCATTGCCGTGGCCGGACTCTCCTATGTCAAATGGTGGCCCTATTATCACAAGGCATTTAAGGCTGCTGCCGAGCATTCTATTGGTTCTTCCATTATGACCGGCAAGGAAGCCACGGCTCCCGCACCTTCGCTGCAAGCTGCTTTGGATTATGCAGCCGCGTATTTCAAATCCGTATGGAAAGCCGCTGTGCTCGGTATTCTGCTCGGTTCGCTTGTGCAGGTCCTTATCCCGTCCAAGTGGCTGCTGCGGGTTCTGGGAAAGGCTAACTTCAAGAGTACAGCGATCGCTGGACTTGCTTCTCTACCCGGCATGATGTGCTCATGCTGTGCCGCACCGATAGCCGTCGGCCTGCGCAAGAAAAACGTATCGGTAGGCGCCGCGCTTGCGTTCTGGATTGGCAATCCCGTCTTGAACCCGGCAACGCTCATTTTCATGACCTTTGTATTATCTTGGAAGTTCACACTGATGCGAATCGTATTTGGACTGATTCTCACGTTTGGTGTCAGCTATCTGGCCAATAAATTCGCCGGGAACACGCAGGTTCCCGATACGCTGGCCAAGCCAGTCGTGGAAGCTTCCGCGCCGCAAGGCCCGTTGCTGGTCCGCTGGGCCGCCGCCGCCGTTAGAATGCTGCTGGCCGTTGTTCCGGCCTATATCATTACGGTTCTGCTGCTGGGAGCTGCACGGGCATGGATGTTCCCTTCCCTGGGAACCGGAATTGCCAGTGGTATTCTCGCCGTTCTGGTCTTCGCCATCGCCGGCACCCTGTTTGTCATTCCGACGGCTGCGGAAATTCCGATTATCGGAACCTTTCTTTCCTTCGGATTCGGCGCGGGCGTTGCCGGAGCGCTGCTCGTGACTCTGCCGGCCATCAGCCTGCCTTCGCTGCTTATGGTTTACCGCTCCTTTCCGCGCCGGGTTGTATGGTTTGTCTTCATCTCCGTCGTAGCAGCCGGTATTCTCGGAGGCGCTGTAGGCGCGGCAGTGCTGTAACAGATTCGGATTTATAGATAAATAATCCTTAAGCAAAAACTCCCATCTGCTGATGCCAGCGGACCGGGAGTTTTTTAGTAATATTAGATGAGATCAGTCCTTCCGCCATCGCTGCACCATCTCATGGAAGCCAGGCACATCCAGTCCATCTACGGAAAAAGCTTTGCGCAGAAGATCTTGGGGAATCCATTCGTCGTATTTCCCGAGGTATGGGGCTTCGCCCGGCGCCAGCAGAGCAAGCGGGTCGAGCCCGCCGGAGCTTGCTTCCATGATGGAAGCCTCCAGCCAGTCGGCGTCCGCCTTTCCAGCGACGACCATGTAATACGGCTCCATCGGCACTACCGAGCGCAGGCCTAGCGGACGCGTCAGCTGATGCTTCAGCAGCCGCTCCAGCGTGCGGAATGTCCGGCTGCCCGCCCAGGGCAAAATGAACAGCGAGTCCCCTCCTGCCGGAAGCACGGAGCGCTGAAGCAGCCCGCTCTCCCGCGCCAGCCGCCGTGCCCGTTCGAGCCGGGCCGCCGCTCTCGGCGCGAGATACGGGTACAGGGCCGAATCGCCAAGAATTTCCCGGATTTTGGTCATAATCCGGGTATGCACGTCGCCGCCCGCGCCAAGCCACAACGTATCGACTTTGCCGCGTGATGACTTCACATACACCGCCTTGTGGCGGTTGTCGACCTCTTCCACCTTCCACAGCTTGCCAGCCAGCGTGAAGCAGTAACCCGGCGGTGGCACGGTCGTAATTGAGCCGATTTCTTCCGTGCCGTTATATACGACATGCTCCTCATCGTCCTTGAAGACAGCCAGAAAGCGGAAATTGTTTACGATTTTCTCTCCTCCAAGTCCGATCAATAGACTGCCTTCGTCCATTTGCTTAATCTGACCCAGTCCAAGCTGGTAAGCCATAAAGGCATCATAATCATCTTCGCTGAACCCTTTAAAAGAAGGGAGGGAGAGAACGGCATCGCGGAGATCCTCCGGCTCAGCCTCGCCCATGCTCTTGAGGATGCTCATCGTCTGATGGTACAGCAGCCCGACCGGCATTTGCCGGACCGATAGAGGCTCGACCCATCTCTCCCGCACATACAGCTCAATAACGGCGATTGCCCGGAGCAGGGTCCAGGGCATGCGCGCCGGCAGCTGCGCTTCTTCGTCTTCTTCCTCCGGCGTGACGAACATCATCTCCGCGGCGGCGTCGCCCCGCCGGCCCGAACGGCCCAGCCGCTGCACAAAGCTGGAGCAGCTGTAAGGCGCCCCGAGCTGCATGACCCGCTCCAGCTCGCCAAGATCGATGCCCAGCTCCAGCGTGAGCGTCGCTGCGGCGACCGCCGCACCGGGGCCCTCGCGGAGCGCGGCCTCCGCCTCCTCCCGCAGCATCGCGGAAATACTGCCGTGGTGGACGTGGAACACGTCCGGTTCCTGGCGCTTCGCCGCGATGCGCCTCATTTCAAGGATCGCCGTTTCCGCATCGGTACGGCTGTTGGTGAAGATAAGCGCTTTTTTGAGCCTGGTATGGTCGTAAATATAGTCATAATACGCCTTGCGGGCAAGCTCCAGCTGCTCGGACTGCTTCTCGTCCCTGGCATCGGGAAAAGAAAAATGCTCGATGCTTAAGCGCAGCTTCCTTCCGCCCTGCGGCGCGGATACCTGCACCTGCTCCCGCGTCCCTGCGGCAAGCCAGCGCGTGGCGGTGTCATAATCGCTGAGCGTGGCCGAAAGCCCGATTCGGCGCGGCGAACAGCCCGCCATGCGGGAGATTCTTGTCAGGAGGCTGAGCACCTGGATTCCCCGGTCGGCGCCCATAAAGGCATGCACTTCGTCGATAATGATAAAGCGCAGATCACCGAACAGCGCCGGAATGGCATTCGGACGGTTCATCAGCAGGCCTTCCAGCGACTCGGGGGTAATCTGAAGCACACCGGAGGGATTCTTCATCAGCTTCGTCTTCTCGGCCTGCGGCACATCGCCATGCCAATGCCATACAGGAATGCCGCCTTCCAGCAGCAGGTCGTTCAACCGGGCAAATTGGTCGTTGATCAGCGCCTTGAGCGGGGCGATATATAGTATCCCTACCGAAGAAGAGGGTTTCTCGTAAAGTTCCGTCAGCGCAGGGAAAAAAGCCGCCTCCGTCTTACCGGATGCGGTTCCCGATGCAATCAGCAGATGATCCGGCGATTCCAGCAGCACCCGGCAGGCGTCCACCTGCGCTTCGCGCAGCGTCTCCCAGCGGTTTTTGTAAATAAACTCTTTGATAAACGGCGCCAACCGATAGAACGGATTGTCGCTCATAGCTCAAACTCCGCCAGCAGATCGTCCATCGATGGGTCCTTGCCTTTATCGGACTTTCCGGTCCGTTCTCCAACGAGGCTCGCAAAGGAGGCTTCCGGATTGCCGTGCAGCGTATGCAGCAAATCCATGAAATCGCGCACGAGCTCACGGGGCGTCAACAGTTCTTCCGCTCCGAGTCTCGACGAGGCTTCCTCCATAAAATGCACAAGCTGTTCATCGGTCAACGCGGACGGATAGCCGTAATGCAGCGCATGGATATCCCTCAGCCTTTGCAGCAGAACGAGAATTTCTTCGGAAGACAGCATCTCGAGCGGAATGATCGGCCCTGAAAAATTGCCCGGAGCAGCGAATCCGTACCGGCCAGCCACAAGTCTGGACCGCAGCGCCTCGTAGCTAAACAGTCCGCGCCGGTGATCCTCGACAAACTGCGGCGTTCCGCCGAGAAATATCCCGAGATGCTCCGCCTTACCCTGCATCGTGTCATTGAACATGGTCAGCAGCTTCTCATAGTTGCTCTGCCTTGACACGCTGTTCGTAATTTTATACAGATTGACGCCTTCATCGATGAACAGCAGCAGCCCCTTGTAGCCAATGGCTGCGGAAAATTCCGCCCACAGCTTCATATAGTCGTACCAGTTGTCGTCATCGATAATGACGCCGACGCCCAGCGCCTTGCGGGATTCCGTGCGTGTGGCGAATTCGCCGCGAAGCCAGCGCAGCGCGTCCTGCTTAAGGTCTTCGTCTCCAAGCTTGTGGCCGTTCCAGTAAGCCGCCAGCACCTTGGCGAAGTCGAAGCCGTGTACAAGACTGCGCATATCCGATGCGACGGCATAAATTTCCTTCTCGACTTCGGCGGCAAAAGCCGTATTCCCGGGGTCTATCCCCTGTTCCTGCATAATCTTCTGCTGAAGAGAAGAAATCCATTTTTGCAGAATAGCTTCCAGCGCTCCGCCGTCCGGGCGGGTTCGGGTGGACAAGTGGCTCAACAGCTCCTTATAAGTAGCCAGTCCCTGTCCTTTGGTGCCGACCAGTCTCCGCTCGGGAGACAGATCCGCGTCGGCAACTGCGAAGCCGCGGTCCATCGCGTAATTGCGGATCATCTGCAGCAGAAAGCTTTTGCCGCTGCCGTATTTGCCCGTAATGAGTTTGAAGGCTGCGCCTCCTTCGGCAATGTTGTCAAGATCGCACAGAATCGATTCGATCTCCGCGCGGCGGCCGACGGCGACATGCTCCAGCCCGATGCGGGGAACAACGCCTGCCGTAAGGGAATTGACCAGTGCCGTTGTCATTCTTCTAGGTATTTTAAGTTCGTTCATTTCAGGTCTCACCTCTTAAAAAAGTGCAGCATGGATGCATATTCGGGCGAGAGCTCTTCGCCGTCGATTAGCAGGTCGCCAAGCAGATCCATAGCGATTTCGTTAATTTCGTCAATCAGCAGGTCGGGCAGCGCCGCGTGAGCAGCGGCCAGTCTGTGCAGCGCATCCGGGCCTTCCGGTCCGGACAGAGCCAGCACAGCTTCAAGCTGCAAAGGACTAAGCGCCTCGGCCAATGCTTCCCATTCGTTTCTAGCCCCGCTCTCTGATGCCTGAAGCTCCTCCGCCGGCTCCTGCTTTTTCGGAATCCACGCCTCCACAGTTGACAGGTCTGTCACAGACCAATCAACGGAGGGCTTCTCCTCTGCCGGTTCTTCCACCGTCAGCAGTTGACGGACGACATTCGAGTCGCTTTGCAGCTGTTCCAGCCTGTCCCTGTCAATAACAATATCCGGCCCTTTCTCTTCCCGTTCCGCCTTGCGGAATTCCCGTTCTAGGAATTTGCTGACAAGCTCCTCGATGTCTTTGTCTATGGTTATCCCCTTTAGGCGGCCCCGAAAGTCCATCAGCGCGCGGAGCTTATTCTCCGTAAGCCGAAACAGACGGGTAACCAGGCTCCGCAGCGGCGGGGATTTGCTGATGCGGATGACAGGAACGAGGATGGAATAACCGTACAGGGAAATATCGTAGACGGCACTGCGGAATAAGTAGCGCTCCCTTGTCACCGGAGGGTCCGGGGGGAACATTTCAAGCAGCGAAGTACCGTGCTTGCGCTTTACATAAGCATCGACTAGGGCCACTACCTTCGGAACAAAGCGTTCCAATGTTTCATTCCCCGGACCCGCGTAGAACTTCGATTTGGTTATATCATAGTCCGACATCAGCGACAGTGCGGGCAAAGTCAGCTGCTCCGGCGTAGACGTAAGGCAGCGCGCCAGCTCCAGTTCCGCCAAGTCTCCGCCCAGACCTTTGGCCCGGACGACAATTTCCCGCAGCGGAATATTCAATTCGTGGATAAAGGAGAAATCCGCAATCCAGCCCCCTAGATAGTGATCCAGACGTTTGAAGGTGCCGCGGTACGCTTCCCATAATCCGGATAGCTGTTCATAGCCGTTCAGCGGCGTATCCCAGCCGACACCATTGATCAGCTCATATACATGCAGAAAAATATAAGACAGATCGGTTTCGGGATAACGGCCGTGACGTACTTCATTCCGCCAATAAAAGTACCATTTAGTCTGCGGACCGGTCATGTGCCCATAGGTTGGCCAGTAGCTCTTGAACTTGACGAAATCAGCCGACGCCTCGGTATAATTGGCCAGCTCTCTAGCACGCTCTACGAACTGGCTTTCCGTCGTAGCCGGCCGGGAGACGGAAGCCGGTTCGTCATCCCTGGCGGGATCGGTAGACGGATACGTCGGAAGTTCCGTTACAGACCGATTCATCCGAGATGAAGTCTCCCGGCCGGCCATGGGCTGCTCCTTCCGGGATTCCATCGCCGATGCAATATGATTCCGATCCTCATATGACTGTATCTCTTTACGGGGGGCGCCCCCTTTTGAATGTACAGTCTCGACTCTTCGGGGCACAGCCGCGCCTATGCGACCGTCATGCTTCCCTTCCCTGCGACCTGGAAGCTCCAAATCCCACAGCTTCAGCTGCTCAGGCCTCTCGGTCAGATTCCGGCTTTTTTCCGCCAAGCTCCGATTCTTGTCCCTTTCAGCCGCTCGTTTCGCTTCCTCCGCCCGAACGTCTTCGCGCGAAGGCACCGCCATATTTTTTTCATCGCCTTCCCAGGTTAGCTCCGAGAAATGCGGCTTGTTGTCATAGCTCATCGATCCATCCCGCTCCATTGCCGGCAGTACAAGAACCGCCCATTTAGTTCCTCCCATTATATCATGAATTATATGATATGATTCCTACTATGGGAACATTTATTCGGATTATAATTAGTAGCAGAAATAAATTAAGACAAATATGGGAGTGAATAATATGGAAAAAACCAAAATCCACAGAAACATTGCGAAGTTGAAGAGCATCGATCTGTTTTATTTGGATACCAAAACCGATGGGCCAACGATTCTTTGTCTTCATGGAAGATGGGGAAGAGCTGAAACCTGGGTTGATTTTATGGAGCATTATGGGCAGCAATACAGAATCATCGCACCGGATCAAAGAGGACACGGATTGAGCAGTAAACCTATTTCGAAATATACGGCTGAAGAAATGGCTGAGGACATAACTGAACTATTAGTTTTTTTAAAGATAGATTCGGTCATTTTAGTAGGCCATTCGATGGGTGGACGAGTAGCTGGATATTTAACGGCGTTATATCCTAAGTTCGTAAAAGCATTAGCAATACTTGACAGATCCGCATCCGGACCAGCCAAATCAAACCTACCGCCGTTAGATCAAATCCCAACCATAGACCCTTTGACGAAGGATTGGCCATTACCATTTTCCAGCTTAACTGAAGCCCAAGATTTTATTCGGCAAGCCATGGATTCGAATTTGAGCTATCAATATTTCATGAATAGTTTGGTCGAAACGGTAGACGGATATCAGATGATGTTTAGTTCTCAGGCTATGGCTGCCGGTATTGCGTATGATGTAAATTGGTTCCATCTATTACCGAGCATAAAGTGTCCGGTGTTATTAATCAGAGCAAAGGACAATGATGCAGTATCTGACGAAGATTTTGTTAAAATGCAATCTCTAATCCCCAATTGCCTTGCCCATGAAGTGTCGCATCCCGACCACAATGTTCATTTAGCAAACAAAGAAGAATTTTATGGATACTTCGATGAATTATTGAAAAAAACATGAGTTTTACTGCCCTGCTATAAAAATTACATCAGTTCGGTACCTTTCGTTTCCCTGCCAAGAAACAGTACGGCTGCGGCGCCTACGATAATCGTAGCGAAGAACAGCAGGAAAATGGACGAAATGCCGACGGAATGTCCAACAAGCACACCGACAAGCAATGGAGCGATAATGCCGCCGATCCGGCCAAAAGACGCGGCCATTCCGACACCCGTCGAGCGGACAGCCGTCGGATACAGCTCCGGAGTATAGGCGTACATTCCGCCCCATGCGCCCAGATTGAAGAACGACAGGCAGATTCCTGCGGCGATCAGCATCCCCTCGGATGAGGCGAAGCCGAACCAGGCCGCGCTGACGGCGGTACAGAACAGGTACACGACGAGCACGAATTTCCGCCCGAACTTCTCAATGAAATAGGCGGCGGTAAAATAACCGGGAAGCTGTGCCAGCGTTATGATCAGCGTGTATTCAAAGCTCCTTACAAGGCTGAAGCCTTTCAGCACCATCACCGGCGGCAGCCATAAGAACATTCCGTAGTAGGAGAAGACAACCGTAAACCACAGTATCCAGAGCATAACGGTTGACTTGCGGTGATCCGCCGACCATACCGAAGCGAACCGCTCCTTGAACGGAACGGGCGCCCTGCGGATTCCTGCAAACCGGGGAGAATCGTCGATGGCCCGCCGCAGATAAAGGGCATAAAGCACAGGAACCGCCCCGATAACGAGAGCAAGCCGCCAGCCGTACGATGGAATAACGAAATAAGCGATCAGCGCGGAAGCAATCCAGCCCAGCGCCCAGAAGCTTTCGAGCAGAACGACCGCGCGCCCTCTCTCGGCGGGCTCTACGCTCTCGGATACGAGCGTAGACGCGACAGGCAGTTCCCCGCCAAGCCCGAAACCTGCGATGAAACGCAGCACGCATAGTATGGCAAACCCTGCGGCCAGTGCCGACAACCCGGTGGCTGCTGAGAAGATGACCAGCGTCCAGAGCAAAATATTTTTCCGTCCGTATCTGTCGGCCAGTATGCCCGCAGCCGCCGCTCCCGCTGCCATTCCAAGCGAGTTGATGCTGGTCAGCAGGCCAATTTGTTCCGATTTAAGACTCCACTCCTTGGCAAGCGCCGCGACGACAAAAGAAATCATGCCTACGTCCATGGCGTCGAACATCCAGCTCAGGCCCGCGCTGAAGAGCAGCTTGCGCTGCTTCGGTTTTTTTAGCAATGTATTTGCTCCCATGCTAACATCCCCCTCTGTTCCCTCTTCGTAATTGTATATAATCTTCCCTATTTGGATTGAAACCCGTCATTTAATAGCAGCACTAGAAATCCAAAAACAGGGAGGCATTGAAATACTGCTTGGCCAACGTCTGAAAATAACAGGCTTGAACCGAGACCGCAGCGACTAGAAGCGAGTTTCGCACGGTTTCCCTTTGAGGACGGTTCAGGTGGGACAGCCGGTTTACAGCCGTCTCGGCGGCCTGGGCCAATCTTTCTCTCCCCCAGGGCTTGTCCTGTTGAAGTTCGGCGCTGTCCCTGTTCTCTTCAAACAATAAGGCATAAGCGCCGTACAATTGAACAGGCACAAGCAGATCGTCATCGTCCCGTTCCGGCTTCAGGAACAGCATGCGGAAGAGCCGGTTAATACTCCGGAAGTCGAGCGATGATTTCAGATCCTCGATCATAAACAGCATAGCCGCCTGGTTGATCGAATACTTTTTCCCCTCAAGCGGCGCGCCCAGATATTCTTTGAAATCTCGTTTCACCCAGTTCTGCATAGCGGTAATGGAAATTGTGGAATACTCTATTAGCGCTCCGAGCGCGGCAATTTCCTGGAGGGACAGACCTTTTGCCTTCCCGCCTTTAATTATTTTTTGCAAAATCACAGGAATATTTGTGGACAAGAACGCGTTAAGTGAAGACCCCTCTCTCATCTCCCGTTGATGAAGCTTTGTCCACGCTTCCTGCAAAATATGCAGCGGAGTGTGACCGGACGTTCCGGTAAGCGAAAGCAGAAGCGAGGACATCTCCACGCGGGTCAATGTAAAAGATTCCATAGCAGTCAGCCCTCCTTTAATCATGGACTTCATAGTTTAATGCAGGAGATTTGAAATATAACCGAAAAGTTCGTAAAATAAGTTCATATGAACTCATAATTTGAGTATAACCTATTTTACGAAGGAAAGGGATGGTACCGATTATATGGGTATAGGACTTAGTTTGACGTTGGTGGCAGTTTTGATTGTTTTTACCGCTTTTTTTGTAGCTACGGAATTTGCAATTGTGCGACTACGGGGAAGCCGGATCAGCCAAATGGTGCTTGAAGGACGTAAAAATGCGGTTGCCGTTCAAAAGGTTTCCGCTAATCTGGACGGATATCTGTCCGCCTGCCAGCTCGGCATCACCATTACTGCCCTGGGCATCGGTGCTCTTGCGGAGCCCGCTTTTGACCAACTGCTCTATCCGTTCTTCCACTGGGCCGGCATCGGCAGCGAATTAAGCCATGTCCTGTCATTCGTGCTTGCTTTCTTTATTGCGACATTTCTGCATGTCGTTATCGGCGAACTCGCACCGAAGACCGCAGCCATCAACAAAGCCGAAGAAATCAGTCTGCTGACCGCCAAACCGATTATTTTGTTCTATCGTATCCTGTTTCCTTTAATCTGGCTGCTTAACGGCTCTGCCAATCTTCTGGTTCGCCTGTTCGGGATGAAGCCGGCCAGCGAGCATGAAGAGGCGCACTCTGAGGAAGAAATCCGACTGATTTTGTCCGAGAGCTATGAGAGCGGCAAGATTAACAAAGCTGAATACGGGTATGTAAACCGCATTTTTGCTTTTGATGAAATGCTGGCCCGTGAAATCATGGTTCCGCGTACCGATATGGTTTGCCTTTATACCAATAATTCGCTGCAAGAGAACCTGGATATTATCCGTAAAGAGCAGTATACCCGCTTTCCGGTAGCGGATGGCAATAAGGACAATATCGTCGGGATGATCAATACAAAGCAATGGTATCTCAAATATGACAATAATCCCGCTTTCAATTTCAAAGACCTTATTCATCCTGTCATGACCGTTTCCGAGGTTACACCTGTTAAGACGCTTCTGACGCGCATGCAGAGGGAACAAGTTCATATCGCTCTCCTGCTTGATGAATACGGCGGAACCTCCGGACTGATTACGATTGAGGACATTCTGGAAGAGATCGTGGGCGAGATTCGGGATGAATTTGACGCAGATGAACGCAAAAATGTGGAAAAGCTCGGTGAATCCCATTACTTGGTGGACGGCAAAGTGTCACTTCCCGAGGTTCGCAAACTAACCGGCCTGGATCTTGACGATGACGAAGTGACCACGATCGGCGGATGGCTGTACAGCCATCTCGAAGAGCCTGCTGTCGGCAAAGAAATCGCTCAGGGGCATAGCAAGCTTATCGTTCGTGAAATGAACCGTCACCGCATCCGCAAGGTGGAAATCGCGATCCGGTCAAATCACGAGCAGACGATGGAGGAATCCCTCACATAAAAAGTCGGATCTGAGTTCTAATCATACAATGACAAATGCGGCCCGTTCTCATGTGTAGAGCGGGCCGCTTCGTATTATCGGGTAATCGGGTCCTATGTATTCTCCTGTGCGGCGCCGCCGATAATTTTGCTCATATAGAGTTCATCCACCCAAGCGCCGTTTACCTTAAGCGACTTCACTTTGGTCCCCTCGGCGGTAAAGCCGCATTTGGTGTACAAAGCAATGGCCCGGTTGTTATGCTTCATAACAGTAAGCTCCAGCCGAACGAGACCGCGCTCTTCAGCCCAGGCTATAAGCCCCCGCAGCAGTCCGCTGCCCACACCCATTCCCTGATACCGCTTCAGCAGCCCCATTACGAGATAAGCGCTATGACGGTTGCGGTTTACAGTGCCTCCTCTAGCTAAGACAAAGCCAGCCAGCTGTCCGTCCACCTCAGCTCCAATCAGATTGGATGTCTTGGACTGGGCAAATCCATCGATCATTTCCTGAACCTGCCGCAAGTCGGTTTGCCGCTCCCCAGGTTCCAATAGCATAAAGTCTGTTTCTTTATCCAGGCTATGCTGCAGACGAAGAAGCTCCTCGGCATCGCCGGGAACCAGCTCTCTGAAAGTTACTTCCACCAGTGTACACTTCCCATCGTTTGATCATCTATTATTTAGAGATATTTCTTAAAAAGCTTGCTTCCTTCCCCATCATAGCCAAGCGCGGCGTAAAAGAGATGCGCTTCCTCTCTTCGGGAGGCGCTGGACAGCATGATTTTGAGTGCGCCGCGTTCGGTGGCTGTCTGCTCTGCATATCTCATTAAAGCCGCGCCACAGCCTTTTCCCTGCATGTCAGGAGACACGATCACCCTTTCCACAACAGCGAAAGGGCGGCAGCCGCTGAGCGCATCCATACAGATATGCAGATGCACCGTACCAATGATCCGATTATCTTCTTCGCATACGAACAAGAAGCTGTCCGGATTCACCGCTATCTGGTTTATCCGATCGGGCAATACTTCAATACCCGGATGATCCGGAAGCAGGAGACGGTACAACGTCTCGACCCCGCAGGCGTCCTCCGGTACGGCTTCCCTGATGATGAAGCTTTTTTTTATCAAAATAGACCTCCTAGCTGCGACAGATCATCAGCACATTACCGTCCGGGTCTCTAAAATTGAACCAATGATCATGCTCAATATCGGTCAGTATCTCGGCTCCGCTCTGCTTCACAAAATCGTAAGCGGCGTCAATATCGTTGGTATTCAGGTGAAATAATGGTGTGTTCAGCACGCTTTCCATCGTGAAAATTTTGCTGTCAAGCACAATGGCAGGACCATCCATCGGGATCACGAACAAATGTCCGAACAATATTTCATCGTCAAGCGGTAAACCTAGAAGACGGCAATACCATTCTTTTGACCTCTCAATATCGCTGACCGGAACAAAAACAGCACCGATTTTGTTCAGGATGGGACTGTTCACCGTCATTACCCCCTTTGAAAGATGGGAATTGGAGATTCCTAAAGTTACTTTCGATATAATAATGTCATTTCCTGCCGATTGCTTAGGGGAACCGCATAATATTATGATATAATTTGTCACAATGCATGGACCAAACATTGATACCGGGAGAATGACTTATGGCCAATTTATCCTACGGCGGGCTGCGTCTGACTCCGCCCAAAATTCTTGCACTCGGCTTTATTCTGCTAATCGGCACAGGTACCGTGCTGCTGTCTCTTCCCATTTCATCGGCGAACGGCCGTATTTCGTGGATCGACGCGCTGTTTATGGCGACCTCCGCTACATGCGTGACCGGGCTGGCCGTTATCGATACCGGCACGGGACTTACGACCTTCGGCCAGATTGTGCTTCTCGTGCTATTCCAGTTCGGGGGTCTTGGCTTCGTAACGATGGCGACGCTGGTTACGCTTGTGCTCAATAGGCGGATATCACTTAAAGAGCGGCTTTTGCTGCAGGAGTCGATGAACCAGAACTCCATGCAGGGGATCGTCCTCCTCATTCGCCGGGTTCTGATTTATTCGCTTGTAATTCAGCTTGCCGGAGCGTCCGTACTGGCGCTGAGATTTCTTAAGGACATGTCGGCAGGCAAAGCAATATACTACGGGATATTCCATAGCATTTCCATTTTTAATAATGCCGGCTTCGACCTCTTTGGCGATGTACACGGACCGTTCAGCGGTTTGACGCGGTATGCGGAAGATCCGGTGGTAAATATCACGGCTATATTGCTCATTTTTCTGGGCGGCATTGGCTTTATCGTATTGTCCGATGTGATCGATTTCCGCAAACGGAGAAGGCTTACCCTGCACTCCAAAGTGGTTCTGTCGACCTCGCTTATTCTGATCGCTGCCGGCGCGGGATTATTTTTCTGGCTGGAGATCTATCATACGCTGAAGCCGCTGCATCCCGGCGGAAAGGTTATGGCTTCTATTTTACAAGCTATTACTCCCCGTTCCGGCGGGGTCACGACTATTGATATATATAAGCTTAGAGAATCCACTCAATTCCTGATTATTCTGCTGATGTTCATCGGCGCGGCCCCGGGCTCGACCGGCGGGGGGATCAAGCTGACGACATTCGCCCTGCTCATCGCCGCCGTATACTCGCGTATTCGCGGCAAAGAGGATGTTGTTCTGTTCCGGCATCGTCTGTCCAAGGAGAACGTCTACCGTGCCATAACCATGACGCTGCTCTCTCTGCTCCTTGTGGTTACCGCAACGATGCTCCTGTCCATTACCGAGAAAGCCGATTTCCTTGCGGTCATGTTCGAGGCGGTATCCGCGTTTGGAACCTCCGGGCTTACAATGGGGCTGACAACGGAACTTACGACCATCGGGAAAATTCTCATCATTATTCTGATGTTCATGGGACGGACCGGACCGCTGACGCTGGCATATGCCCTTAGGCCGACCAAAGGCAAGGAACTGTACCGCCATCCCGAAGGGCATCTTATGATCGGATAGTAAATACGGACGGCGGGCGAACCGCCGTTCTTTCTTTTGCGTGCCCGCTTAATTCAACCCTGAATCCTCCGCGTCCAAAGCCGCATCCAGCAATTGATCGAACAGCTCGTCATCTTCCTCCAGCTTAGCATCCAGCTCCAGGAACTGTTCCTCGCTGCCGGGCTCACCTGCAAAGCTCAGGCTGTAATCCCATTCTTTGCCCCTTTTGCTGTAGAATGTAATTTCATAGGGGGCAGAGTGGCCCTCCAGGGTGAATACGGTCCTCCCCACATAGTTTCCTTCCTCATCGCGGCGCATGGCCGCTTCCGTAACGACTACGCTCATGCAGCTTCCTTCCTTTCATTAGTTCAGGGAATCCCCAGCCATCTTTGGCGAGAGCTTCGAAATTCTCTTTCAGTATATCATTGTTGCCCGCCCAAAGCCCGCATTACAGCCCTGATTGACTTTTTTCATCCGGCGGTTAATAATTTATTACAATACTCGATAAGCTTAATTTGGAAATAGATGGAGGATACGTTATGACTGATTTTGAAGCAAAACTCTCCAAATACGCTGACCTGGCCGTGAAAATAGGCGTAAATGTGCAGCCGGGGCAGGCGTTGGTCGTAAATTCGCCCATAACCGCTGCGGAGTTCGTTCGTTTGATTGCGGCCAAGGCGTATGAGGCCGGCGCCAGCCAGGTCAAAGTGAACTGGAGCGACGAACGCATTACCCGTCTGCAATTCGAGCATGCCGCGCCGGAGGTATTCTCCAAAGCGCCGACCTGGTATGCCGGTGAGATTACCGAATTTGCCGAGAACGGTGCGGCTGTATTGTCGGTCATCGCTGAAGATCCGGATGCGCTGAAAGGGATTGACCCGCTGCGGATTGCCGAATATCA
Source organism: Paenibacillus sophorae (assembly GCF_018966525.1). Classification (NCBI taxonomy): domain Bacteria; kingdom Bacillati; phylum Bacillota; class Bacilli; order Caryophanales; family Paenibacillaceae; genus Paenibacillus; species Paenibacillus sophorae. The sequence continues at coordinate 3,587,960 of NZ_CP076607.1, read as the reverse complement.
GAAGACCCGTGGAGCCGCCTTGTCCAAATACCGTGATTTTATCATGTCGGACAAAATCAGCTGGAGCATCGTCGCCATTCCTTCGCAGGCCTGGGCCGACAAGGTGTTTCCGGACGTTCCTGCTGAAGAACGGGTGAACAAGCTGTGGGAGGCGATATTCCATACCGTGCGTCTGGACCGTGAAGACCCCGTAGCGTCCTGGCAGGAGCATCTGAACACGCTGGAAGAGAAGGCGGCCGTACTGAATGCCAAGAAATACAAAAAGCTTCATTATGTCGCTCCGGGCACGGACCTGACCATCGAGCTGCCGGAAGGCCATTTATGGGCGCAAGGGGACAGCATTAACGCGAATGGCCACACCTTCGTCGCCAATATGCCTACAGAAGAAGTGTTCACAGCACCGCTGAAGACCGGCGTCAACGGGACTGTCCGCAGCACGAAACCGCTGAGCCATGCTGGGAATATTATCGACGGCTTCTCGCTCACCTTCGAGAACGGAAGGATTGTCGGATTATCGGCCGAGAAGGGACAGGAAACGCTGGAGCATTTGATCAACTTGGACGAAGGCGCCAAATATTTGGGCGAAGTGGCTCTGGTCCCCCATCACTCCCCTATTTCAGAATCTAATATTTTATATTACAACACTTTATTTGACGAAAATGCTTCGAACCATCTCGCGATCGGTACCGCGTACGCGTTCTGTCTGGAAGGCGGCAAGAGCATGACGAAAGAACAGCTTGAAGAGCGCGGCCTCAACACAAGTGTTACGCATGTCGATTTCATGATCGGCTCTGCAGAGATGAATATATTCGGCATCACAAATGACGGCACGGAAGAACCGGTATTTCTGAACGGGAATTGGGCGTTTTAATTGAGGAGGGTCGGGATTTGGATTTTAAGCAAAAGCTGGAGAATTACGCGCTGCTTGCCGTAAAGGTCGGCGTCAACATACAACCCGGACAGACCCTTGTCGTCAATGCGGACATTGCATCGGCCGAACTGGTCCGCCTGGTCGTCCGCAAAGCTTACGAAGCGGGCGCCAAGCTGGTCAAGGTCAATTATTCGGATGAAGTCGTGACGCGGACACGCTACGACCTGGCACCGGAGGTATCCTTCTCGGAGCCTCCGAAGTGGTTCGCGGATGAGATGGAGGATCTTGCGCAGAACAACGCTTGCTTCCTAACCATTATTTCGACTGATCCGGATCTGCTGAATGGCGTTGATCCGGGTCGGATCAGGGCATACCAGCTGGTGTCGGCGGAAGTGATGGCAAGCTATCGTCAGCTGCTGATGAGCAATCATGCAAGCTGGAGCGGAGTCGCCTATCCTTCGGCCTCCTGGGCCGCCAAAGTATTTCCGGATGCGCCGGAGGAAGAGCGGATTCATCTATTGTGGGACGCGATTTTCCGCGCGGTCCGCGCGGATGTGGAGAACCCGCTTGAAGCATGGCAGCTGCACCTAGACGGGCTGAAGCGCCGCTGCGACAAGCTGAATGAGCGTAAGTACCGCAAGCTGCATTACACCGCACCGGGCACCGACTTGACCGTCGAGCTGCCTGAGGGGCATATTTGGTGCCAGGCCGGCGCGGTGAACGCAAAGGGTGTTCCTTTTCTGGCCAATATACCGACGGAGGAAGTATTCTCGGTTCCGCATCGGGATGGGACGAACGGTACAGTCAGCAGCACCAAGCCTCTCAGCTATGCTGGAAACATTATCGACCGCTTTACCCTGACCTTTAAGGATGGCAGGGTAACGGACTACACTGCGGAAGTCGGGCAGGATAAGCTGGATGCGCTCCTATCTATGGATGAAGGAGCGGTTTCACTTGGCGAAGTGGCGCTGGTGCCCCACCGGTCTCCGATTTCGGCAAGCGGCATTCTCTATTACACCACCTTGTTTGACGAGAATGCCTCCTGCCATCTTGCGCTCGGAGGCTCGTACGCCTTCACTTTGGAGGGCGGCACGGCGCTTACGAAGGAGCAGCTCGCCGAGCGCGGAATGAATCAGAGTCTCATTCACGTCGATTTCATGATGGGTTCACCTGAGATGAACATTGACGGCATTACGGAGGACGGCACTGTCGAGCCAATCTTCCGGAATGGCGGATGGGCGTAAAATAGCTCTGTAATGTGTGCTTTAGCCTCTATGATTTGACGCTTTCGTATAAAACGGGCACAGCCCGGTTCTTCCTCCAAAGAGAGCAGGAACCGGGCTATTTGCGCGCCTGCATGATCAGAAAATGAGGATTCTTCATCAGGCGCTCATTCAATCGGTCAAAATTTGTTCAATTTATAGACACAAATTTGTTGATTTTAGTTCACAAAGATGTCACAATAGTGATGAGGAAATTACAATTACAAGGAGGTGATTCCAATGATGAAAGATCCGCATTCGAGTGAAGTCGAACGGGTTGAAGTCGATGAACAAGATGTCGATCCAATCTACGAAAATCGCGTTAAAGCCGCCAATGCGGTCAAATATACCGCTTATATCATGCTGTTCCTGGGTTTCCTGTACTTTTTGGTTGCTTTTATTCTCCCGATGTTTGAATGACTTCCCTTCAACCCCACCAGCCATTTCGAAAACGCTTACGGCTAATCCCGGATCTCCTTTACGGAGCGGAGAAACAGCCGTTTTATTTTGTCTAGTTTTATTTTGTTTTGGCCCATAATTTTTGAATCCATGCCGTCGCTTCCGGCGACCAGACCGGCTCGATCCGGGCATTCAGCCAGGCAATGGCTTCTTCCTTGTCCCCTGCGAACGGTTCCATTCCGCTCTCCCGCATCCAGTGCGCGGCTGTTTCGAACGATGTGCTGTTCCAGCCGTTTTTGTCGCCATCGGCATTAAGCCGAGCGCGGACGCCGGAAATGACGATATCCACAGAGCCTTGCAGCTCGTTTAAGGCATTGTCAAAGGCGGTCTTCTTCTCCTTGGCTTTCATTTCTGCTTCTGATCGAAGCTGACGCGTCTCAATGCCCTCTTTTCCCTCAATGATCTCCAGCACCGTCAGCGCTTCTCTGCCGGACAAGCCGCGGTCATATCGTTCTTTCAGCGTAAGGGAACTTCCCAATGCGGCAGGAAAATAGGGGAACCATTCCCTTGCGACCAGCACCGCCTTTTTCTTCAGAAATTTTCCGTATGCCGCTTTGCCTTCTCCCGGAAACCGGACCCGCCACTGCCACGGATCAAGCTCCGTGTCCGTATGCCAATCCTCTTCTCTCGTCAGTCCCTTAAGCGAAGGATGCTCCGGAATAAGCGGGGCAAGCGGCAGTATTCCGATATTTGTAACAAGTTCAGCGGCATCATCAAAAGTAAAAGGCGCTCCCGCTTTTGCTTCATGTAACATCATTGCCATCTCCTTAGGTTCGTCTTTGTTTACTCTCTGAAGCGGTCAATGCCCGCCAGAAAAGCATGAATGGTAGCGGACAGGCTGACGCTTACGTCAAGCGGAATGCCGAAGCCCCCCTTTTGCTCCAGAGAGGCGAAGCCATGTAAAATACTGCGAAGTCCTCTTACGGCATGCAGTTCACCTTGCTCACTCAGCTTGTAGGGCGCAAGTACACTGATAATCAGCTTCAGCACACGTCCCCCTTCTTCGTTAAGTTCGGCGTTATCCGCATCCGGAGCTTCAAGAGTCATCTCATACAGCCCAGGATGCTGTTTGGCAAATTCGGCATAGCTCTTCCCCATCGCGAGCACGGCTTCGCTGCCGCTTAATCCCTGCGATGCTGATGACATCGCCTCATAGAGCTGCTTCAGACCGTATACCGCGAGCAGCGCACGCAGCCCCGCTTGTCCGTCAATGTGATTATACAACGAAGGGGGGCGTACTCCCAGCCTGGCGGCAAGTGCGGCCAGCGTTACCCCCTCCATTCCATGCTCGTCGGCAATTTGCGCAGCCTCTATTACAATTTTATTGCGGTCCAGGCCCGCTCTTGGCGACATGATTCATTCCCCGTTTCTCTTGTGAAATGTGTAGTTCAGCTTTGGCAATAGCGGCGCGCAGCCGTTCACCGGGCTGTTTAAGCAAATTACCATGTCCCACCGCCAGGAGCGAGGGATTCAGCTTCTCAATTTTTACAGCGCTCTCCAGTGCGGCTTCTTTATTCCACGTTGCCATCGCCGGAAAAGGGAATAGCGGCACGACCACACCGGTAACAGCAACGCTGCGGAAAGTCTGCATCGCATCACCTGCGATAACGGCCCCGTTCCGGCGGTCAAAGAAGGACATCGAGCCTGGAGTATGCCCCGGTGTGGAAATAGCCGTCAACGAACCGATCTCGTCGCCATCACTAATCAAATGATCGGGAATGCTGGTTACGTTCTTGGGAACTCCGCCGCGGATCGGAGTTTCCGGCTCGCCTTCCCGCAATGTACGGTCACCGCGCAGCAGCGCCGCATCCCTCTCGGATATATATAGGCTCACCTGAGGCAGACGCTTCTTCAAAGCATCTACAGCCCCGACATGATCGTCATGCGCATGGGTGAGCACGATTCGAGCGAGCGGCTTGCGAAGCGATTCGGCGGTGCGAAGAATGCCTTTCAGACTGAAGGGCATACCTGCATCAATCAAAGTCAGGTCATTTTCTTCCTCTACAATATAGCAGTTTACCGGAAACAGACGCGGCATCCAAGTTAGTTGAAGCATTTGACCGTTACGCGTAACTCTCATATGATCGCCCCCAAAACTAATGGTATTAGTTACAGTTTAAACTAATGCTATTAGTAAAGCAACTGTTTTTCGCCTTCTGCTCCGTAATTTTCTTTAAAAGCAAAAACACCGGAATCAACCACCTCTTTGAAGGGCTAATTCTGGTGTCCGGATTAACAATGCATGTTTACTCTACGTTACCGTTCTCTGGATAATAATCGGCCATCTGAAGCAGGCTGGCGGCATCCGTACGAGGACGGCTGTCCGGGACAATTTCCAAGATAACCGGCATGCAGCATCACGACGATTTTCTCACCTGGCTTCACGCCGACTTTACTGCGGAAATCTAGAGCATGAATAGGGGTTCACTTCTAGAAAATGAAAAAACACCGCCCTCCCGGACAGTGTTCTTCGCATCAGCCGAAACGGCCCATAATATATTCCTGAGTCATCGTATTTTCCGGATTTGTAAATACTTTTTCCGTCATTCCGTATTCAATCAGCTGGCCGAGGTAAAAATAAGCTGTAAAATCGGAAATCCGCGCCGCCTGCTGCATATTATGGGTAACAATAACGATACGCAGCTGCTCTTTCAATTCTTTAATGAGTTCTTCGACCTTTCCGGTGGAAACCGGGTCAAGCGCCGATGCAGGCTCGTCGAGCAGCAAAATTTGTGGATTAACCGACAGCGCCCGCGCAATACATAGCCGCTGCTGCTGCCCGCCGGAGAGCGCCAGGGCGGAATCCTTCAGGCGGTCCTTTACCTCGTCCCACAATGCAGCGCGGCGCAGACTGCTTTCCACAATTTCATCCAGCGCTTTTTTTCCTTTGACGCCATGGTATTTCGGACCAAAGGCGATATTTTCGTAGATCGATTTATAAAAAGGGTTCGGTTTCTGCCAGACCATACCGATCTTTTGCCGAAGCTTAATTACATCCGTGCCCGGAGAGTTGATATCCACTCCGTCGATCCAGATGCTTCCTTTGCTGGTCGATCCGGAAATCTCGTCATTCATCCGGTTCAGCGACCGCAAAAAGGTTGATTTGCCGCAGCCGGAAGGTCCGATCAATGCCGTAACCGACTTCTCGGGAAACGGCAGGCTGATGCCTTTTACAGCTTCATATGTGCCGTAGTATATACTTAAATTCTCAGTCCGGAAATCCCTTTCTGTCTTCGCTGCCTGCAAAATATGAGGTGCAGTAAGTGTCGCTTCCATATTTTTTTCTCCTCCTGATTAATTCATTCTTCGCGATGCTGTCAATTTCCGGTAGATCAATCGGCCAAAATAGCGGGCGACCAGATTAAAGATCAGAACCGTGATAACCAAAACAGCCGACGCTCCGGCGGCAATCTCCGCCGCATCGGGCGCGAGCCCTTCGCTGTTAATCTTCCAGATATGCACAGCCAGCGTCTCGGCCGGGCGGAACGGATTCAGCGGTGAAGACGGACTCAGCGGATTCCAGTTGCCGAAGTCCAGACGAGGGCTGCTCATCCCCGCCGTGAACATCAGGGCGGCGGCTTCACCAAATACCCGGCCAGCGGATAGGATGGTTCCCGTGATAATTGGGGGAAGCGCTACAGGGAACAGAACCGTTGTGACTATTTTCCATTTAGACAGCCCGAGCGCGAACCCGGCTTCCTTCTGCTGAGCGGGTACGCTGCGGAACGCCTGCTCAGTAATCCGCACCATCAGCGGCAGGTTGAATACGGTCAGGGCCAGCGCCCCCGAAACCAGTGAGAAGCCGAGTCCGAAAATGTTAACGATCAGCAGCAGACCGAACAAACCGACGACGATCGACGGGAAGGAAGACAGAACCTCAACAATCAGGCGGATAAAGCTGGTGATTTTTCCCGGACGCGCATACTCCGCCATATAGATGCCTGCACCTAGTCCAAGCGGCACAGTGATCAGCAGCGTCAGGACAAGCAGGAACAACGAGTTAAACAGCTGCGGGCCTACACCGCCGCCCGCGCGTATTTTTTGCGGAGCCGATGTTAGAAAATCCCAGCTGATATGGCTTATTCCCCGAAATAAAATGTATCCAAGCAGACCGGCCAGAACGGCGACGATCAACAGAGCCAAAGTTACAATAACAAAGGTGGCGATCTTGTCGGCTGTTTTTGCTTTCATTAGATCGACCTCCTTTTCTCCAGCATACGGACAATGAACACGAATAGGAACGTCATCAGCATGAGAACAAGCGCCATACTCCATAGTGCATTATTTTGCGGAGAACCCATTGTAGTGTTACCCATACCCAGCGTAATGACGCTAGTCAGCGTAGACGCTGATTCAAACAATGATGTGGGAATAAATGGAGCATTCCCGATAACCATCTGGACCGCAAGCGCTTCGCCGAAGGCGCGGGCCATGCCCAGCACAACGCCGGTCATAATGGCGGGAAGCGTGGTCGGGATTATAACGCGGGCGATTGTCTGCCAGCGGGTTGCTCCAAGCGCAAACGATGATTCCTTCAGATTCTGCGGGAGCGCAGACAGCGCGTCCGCTGCCACGCTGGTAATCGTTGGCAAGATCATAACAGACAGGACGAGCGCGCCGGCGGCAACGCCAATGCCTTGCCCAGGGAATACATTCCGCAGGAATGGCACGATAACGCTGAGTCCCACAAAGCCGTAAACAACGGAAGGAATACCCGACAGCAATTCGATAACCGGCTGCAGCAGCTTTTTGCCCCATCCCGGTACGATTTCGGTCATGAACAGTGCGGCGCAAATACTTAATGGACTAGCGATCAGTGCAGCCAAGAGGGTCGTGATAAAAGATCCCGCGATAAACGGCAGCGCCCCAAAAGATGGATGATCCCCTTCGGGAGACCAAGTAGTGCCGAAAAAGAAATCCGAAAGGCTTACCTTGTCGATTGCAAATGTTGAAATCCCTTTAGACGTCACAAAATACACCATGGATACTATGGAGACAATCAACAGAAGCACACAAAAGGACATGTAGGAGCGTCCGATAAGGTCTTCAATATGATGTTTTTCGATACGCGATTTGCTGCTCTGCACTCGCATAGTTTCGTTGTTCTGCACTCGAATTTATGTCCCTTCTCTTTAAAGTGAAAAGAGAGGCAGAAGAATTCCGCCTCCGATTCTATGAAACTTGTTGCTTTAATTATCTAATTACTTGTTCGTTACAGTGCCTTCGACATCGCGGGAAACTTGCATCTTCGAGGCTGGGATGTAGCCAAGCTCGGTTACATCGCCGTTTTGGACTTCATCGGTCAGGAAGTAGTCCAGGAATGCTTTAACCGTTTCATTCGGTTCACCGTTCGTGTACATATGCTCATATGCCCAGATCGGATATTTTCCACTGATTACGTTATCCACGGAAGGCTCAACGCTGTCGTAATTCAAGGTTTTAACCGTATCGTCAAGGTAGGACAGAGCCAGATACCCGATCGCTCCCGGCGTTTCGCCGATCATTTTCTTAACTGTACCCGAGGAATCCTCTTGGATGGAGCCCTGCAGGTCTTCCGTCTTCGTGCCGAGCGCAAATTTCTCGAATGTAGCGCGTGTTCCGGAGCTTGCCGGACGGTTAATAATCTGAATCTTCTGATCCGCTCCGCCTACGTCTTTCCAGTTCGTGATTTTGCCGGTAAAAATATCAATCAGCTGCTGTTTAGTCAGATTGTCAACTCCAGCATCCGGATGGGCAACGGCCGCAATCGCGACAACCGCCACTTGATGATCGACGAGTGCTTTTGCTTTTTCCGCGTCCGCATCTTTCAGCTTCTCTTCCGCGAACACGTCGGAGTTGCCGATATCAACTTGTTTCTCAGCTACCTGTGTAAGACCCGTACCACTGCCGCCGCCTTGTACTTGAATATCTACGCCGGCATTCGTTTCCATGAATTTCTCCGCTACCTGTTCCACCAGCGGCTGAAGAGCCGTAGAGCCGGAAGCAAGAATCGAACCGCTGAGTTCTGCGCCGCTTGTCTCTGTAGGCGCGTTGCTGGCTCCCGTATTTCCCTCGTTAGCCGCCGTGTTATTTCCCCCGTTATTTCCGCAAGCCGAAAGTGCAAGGACACTCGTTAAAGCAAGTGCCATGATCCAGGATTTTTTAGAGCGCATTATTGTTTGTCTCCTCCTACAGTTAGTGTTAATAATTAGGCTCGTTCGCCCTGACATATTAATTGTAAAATCCCTTCGTTAGTTAAACCGCCTACTTATGTAAAATGAACGATAAAAAAGAAAATAGAATGTGTATAGTGATATAGAATTAATCTATAATATAAAGAGAAAGTTAGTGGATATTGTCAAATCGGAGGAGCTTCCATGAACATATTAAAGCTGCAAATCGTAGTTCTTATTGAAAAATATAAAAAAGTGACGGATGTTGCCGCAGAGCTTGGCCTTAAGCAGCCTACCGTTTCTTTTCATATGAAATCGCTGGAGAATGAACTGGGCACCCCGCTGTTCCATAGCCGAAGCGGACGCGTGCTGCTGACCGAAGCCGGTCATGCGCTTCACCAGTATGCGGTTCGTATTGTTGCGCTGGCGTCCGAAGCCGAAAGAACGGTAAAGCAGGCCGACTCCCGCTCCAGGTTAAAGCTGACTATCGGAGCATCAGCGATTTCGGCGGCGTACCTGCTCCCGGCAGCTTTGTCCGGCTTAGCGGCCCAGCATCCCGAGACGGAAATAACGGTGTCCGAGGCGCATAATAACGTCTTACGCGAGCAGCTTAGGAGCCGCAAGCTTGGGCTTGCCGTTCTGCATGGCTATGAGCAGGCGGACGAAACTTTATATATGAACAAGATTGCCGATGACGAGACGGTGCTTATCTTTGCTCATGGGCACCCCTTTGCTAGTAAGGATAACCTCGAACCGGATGAAATTTCCCGGGAGCCGTGGATTCAGCATGCGCCGGGAACGGGCCTGCGCGAATTCGCCGACCGCTGGGCCGGATTGAACGGTGTGCGTTTGTGGAACAGGTTGGAAACGGATAGCGCGCAGGCGGTTAAGCAATTGGTCATGCAAGGAAATGCGGTCGCCGTTTTTTCCAAAATCGGCATTGCGGCGGAGATCGAGTCGGGGAGCTTGCGTTATCGTCCACTTTCAGGTATTTTGCCGGAGCGAGGCGGTTTTTATCTGGCGTGGCGGAAGGATTATTCGCTTACCGAGATTCAGCAAAATTTTGCGGACAGCTTGGTCCATAAGGAGGTGCATCATGGAGTTTTATGAATTCAGTAAAGATTGCGGCAAAAAGATATCAAAGTTCAATTCAGATTTTATCATGTCCCGGATTATTCAAACGGATAAATCGGCTCATATAGGGTGTATGTATTTAGATAAAAATGGAATTGTCGGTTATCATCAGGCTGTAGCGCCTCAACTTCTAATAATCGTACATGGTGAGGGATATGTAAAAGGCGAAAAAGACGAGTACTGCAAGGTACAAACAGGAGACGCTGTTTACTGGGAGAAAGATGAATGGCATGAAACGAAGACAAATACCGGGTTGACGGCAATCGTCATCGAAAGCGAAGAATTAACCTCGTCATTATTTATGCCTCTAAAGAAACAGATGATTAAAGACAACTTGTCATAAAAAGAAAAATGCCAGGCTGATTGCAGCCCGGCATCTTCCTTGAGATACTGATTATTCGGCTTAAAGCTCCGGCTTCTCCGCCGTCAGCACAAACGTCTTCGGAATGCCCTTGTCGAACACGTCCGAGGACAGATTCGGTTCTTCAATCAGCTTACGGATGTGCAGACCGCTTTCCGCAGCCGAGGTTACAATCTCGCCGAGCGTCCATTTGCGCCAGTATACGACGCCCGTACCGTCCCTGCTTTCTCCGCCTTCCGGCGAATACTTGGAATAGGACACCCGTTTCTCCTCAAGCGACGTATCGAAGTAATCCCCCGTTACTTTATGCTTGCGGATTTTGGCCGTGGAGCCCTTAGAGGAGATCAGCTTGGTCGACACGGGATGAAAATCCCGCAATATGAACCGCCCTCCCGGAGCAAGCAGCGAATACGCAGTATCCATAAACGGCTTCAGGTCGGTAAAATAGTGAACGATACCCTGTTCCGCAAAGACGATATCATAAGCTCCCCGCAGAACAGCCTCCGGAAGATTCAATACGTCGGAGACGGCATAATCCAGGCGAACTCCCGCAGCTTCCGCCAGTTCAGAAGCATAACGAGCGTTGCCTTCCGAGAAGTCGGCTACAGACACCTCCGCGCCAAGCAGTCCAAGCGCCACCGCCTTTACCCCGTTCGAGCCCATCAGGTTCATGATTTTCTTGCCGTCTACTTCCCCGAAATAGGCAAGAAGAGGCTGAAGCTTGGCGGCGGGATTATTTCGCAGCTTGGCCGCGGCTTCTTCAGGCGTTCCAAACCGGCTTATCCAAGCGCTGTATGTATCCTCGTTCCACAGCTCTTCGCTGACGGAGGAAGTTACCGCCGATTCGGATTTATTCTCATCCTTGTGACCGTCGTACATAAAGTAAAAGCTCCTTTGCTTCGAATCTCATTATGTCCAATTCCGTTGAAAACTCACCGATTCAAGAAGCACTTTCCGGCAATGTCTCAGGTTCCTGCTCACGTCTGTGCCGCCGCTCTGCTTCCCGGGCCACTTTCCGGCTGCCCATATATAAATAACTAGCGAGACCGCCGAGCACGAGTAAGCCGCCGGACCACTGAAGGCCGGATAATCGCTCTCCAAGCAGCAAATAGGCCAGAATACAGGCTCCTACCGGTTCTCCGAGAATATTCATGGACACGGTAGTGGCGGACGTATACTGCAGCAGCCAGTTGAACAGGATATGCCCAAATACAGTCGGTACGATTGAGAGAAGCGCGAAAATGCCCCATTCTCTTGGCGGATAGTCAAAGAAAGCGATGCCCGCAGCCCAATTGTACAGAGCGAACACCACTCCGGCGATGATGAACACAATTAGGCTGTATAGGTAGGACGGCATCCGGGCTACCAACTTTTTGCCAATGAGCAGATGGGCGGCTACCGCCACCGTTCCGAATATAGACAGCAGGTCACCTTTTAGGTTGTCCGAGGACAAGCCAATGTCGCCCCAGCCGATAAAGACGACGCCGATAATCGCCACGCCAAGACCGGATATTGCGGAAACCGCGCTGCGTTCCTTGTACAGAATATAGGACCCTATCATAATGAAAACAGGCTCAAGCGCCATAATCATCGTGGAGCTGGCAACTGAAGTAAATTCCAGCGAGCCCATCCACAGCAAAAAATGCAAAGCCAGCATGATGCCGGAAGTGGTCAGCAGCAGCCGGTCCTTTAGGTGCAGGGCAGATGCCGCTCCACTGTACGGGCGGACGAACGGAAACATTAAAAGCGAAGTGAACAGCAAGCGGTACATTCCCTGAATGGAAGCTGGAGCTGAAGACCATTTGATAAAAATGGCGGAAAATGAGATGGCTACAATCCCGATCAGCATGAGCAGCGAAACGGGGATTGGCGGTTTTTTAGTATCCATGATGAGGTTTTCCTTTCCGACGCGTCAGTTGATGTAGAGCACTTCTGTTAATTTAACGTATGCAGCGGAAAAAATCAGCCTTTTATTTGAAAAAATGATTATAATATTGCAGGATCATAAGAAATCGGTTTAAGCCTGCGGCTCACCCTTCAACAAAGGGGCATACATCATTAATGCGGTGTTGTCGGTAATGTGCTCGTCAAAGGCCGTGCTGCCGTCCCGGGCAATCAGCCTCCGGCGGATGCTGTTGCGTCGAAGGTAACCACCCCATGGTTCCAGAGAAATAGCATGATCGCTTTCATAAACCTCGTATGTATAAAGCGGTGGTTCTGCCGCTCGCCACTCTCCATGCAGATGCGTATCGGTAAGCCACACCTTAAGCTGATATTCAGTATCCGTATCATTTCTAAACTGGAGATCCAGGTAGTTATAAGAGCAGGTAGCCCCGCTGCCGAACGGCTGCGTTCGCTGTTCATCCGGAAAGACGCCGGGTCGGCTTGCCGATCCTCCGCCAATAAGAGAAAGTCTCGCCCGGTCTTATTATTAAACCGTCGAGTTTTTGGACCGCCATCCTGAGATTTGTAATTTTGTTGTATTGGAGCTGCATATCCACTTTTCGAAGCTCGCGAAGCAGCGGGGTCGCGTGCTCGAACACCTTGCATGGCAGAACATCCCGGCTGAAAGTATCCGCCGCTTTTTCCTTCCCTGTAATCCATTTGATGTATCTTTTCCAGACAAAATAGTGTTTACCCGCAAAAAGACGCAAACGGGAACGTTTCTTAGGCTGCAAGGCCGAATGTGTCTTCCCCATTTCAGAAGGTTACCTCGCTCGCAGGTTTTAAGGTTACGAATCGTCCTCCGAGCACTCCGTTATGGTGGCGTACGATTTCTTCGCCAGAGAGCCGTCCATTATCAAACGTACTGTGGGCGTCTTCCACCAGAACAGTGGAATATCCAAGGCTGAATGCCCGGCGGCAAGTTGAATCGAGACAAAATTCACTTTGCATGCCAGCGATAATTAGATTGGTAATCCCCTGTCGCTGCAATTCTTCCTGAAGTCCGGTGAGGTGAAAAGCGTCCCAGGTCGGCTTCTCGATGACCTTTTCCCCAGGCATCGGAGCAACTTTGGAACTGATCTGCCATGTAGGCGTTCCCTTGGTGTATTCTTCATCCTCGGTATGCTGAATATAAATCACCGTCGTACCGCTCCGGCGCGCCCTGTCCAGCAGTGATACGATCCGCTCCATTACACCTTCTTCGTCATACAGCTTCTGTCCCGGATATGAAAACATCGCCTCCTGTACATCAATCAAAATGAACGCAGTATGCGGATCAGCCATTTCAAATTCCTCCCCAGTATTGTCATTAACCTAAATTATAGCAGAAAAACAGTCGCTCAGTCTTTCCAGGATAACTATGGTAAACTGAAATCATAGTGTGGAGAGGAGTTGAAATAATGAGGAACATTTTGGTGCTCGGCGGAACGCGATTTTTTGGCAAAAGGCTGGTTGAACGACTGCTGGAGGATCCGGGCAACGACGTTACGATTCTGACGCGGGGCAATGCGCCCGATGCGTTTGGAGATCGGCTTCACCGTATCCACGCGGACCGTACAAATCCGGAAATGCTTGCCTCAGCGGTTCTGGATCAAGTGTGGGATATCGTCTATGACAATATCTGTTATTCACCGGATGAAGCGGCGGCGGCCTGCCGCATATTTAAAGACACAGCGAAGCGGTACATTCTGACTTCCAGCCTATCCGTATATGACCCAAGACCGGAAATATTGACCGAAGAGGTGTTTGATCCTAAAGCTTACCCGCTCCGAGGAGGAGGAAAAGACGATCTTTCGTATCAGGAAGCTAAACGGCTGGCCGAAGCGGTGTTCATTCAGCAGGCAGCGTTCCCTGTGGCCGCCGTCCGGTTTCCGATCGTGCTGGGCGAGGATGATTACACGAAAAGATTGCATTTTCATATCGAACATGTCCGCCGGGAAGAGCCATTAGGTATTCCGAATCCGGAAGCGCGCATTTCCTTCATCCGCTCGGATGAGGCTGCGGACTTTCTGCTGTGGCTTGGTCGTTCGGAATTAACGGGACCGGTAAATGCATGCTCCGATGGCTCTCTTACCATTAATGAAATGATTTCCATAATTGAAGGAGCAGCGGGGAAACAGGCCGTGATCCGTGAACAGACGGTGGATGAGCATATGTCTCCGTTTGGCATCCCGCAGTCGTGGCATATGAATACGACGAAAGCGCAGACAGCGGGCTTCTCTTTTCTAACGCTCGCCGATTGGTTCCCGGAATTAGTAAGCGACCTGAACCGCTCGTATGATCATAATTAGTATCCAATTCTTTCAATGAATTTTAAGAGAAGTCCCGCCAATTTAAGAATATAATAAGCGCCCTCGTAATCGAAATCTTCATCGTACAGCCGCTGCAGTCCGAGACCATCAATACGGACAATCAATATGGGGCGAGCGAACGCGAATGCTCTTCCGGAAGCCCGCTACTGCCGTATCGAATTCTTATACTCTATTAGAGTACATAGTATGTAAAAATGGGAGAGTTTAAGTTATGAAGGAAAAAACGGCTTTTTTTGCGATTTTATCTCTAGCTTTGGCAACAACGGCTGTAACTGCTTGTGCTTCACCAAGTATAGCTCAAAAGAATACGTCTACTCCTGAATATAGTGTAGCAGCTAGCCAGTCCGTAGATACGACTATTATTATTGATAAGACCTGGAGTGATAAGGCAAATAATAGAAGTGCAAATGTAACTAATACATTTAGGATAAATTCGGGATTTGGTCATCTTAAGCTGTTAATGGTGAACTATAGCAGCCATCCAGTCAAAGTTAGTTTAACGCACTTAGATACTAGTAAAGTGTATTTTGCTAGAACGATTGCTGCTGGTGAATCTCTGGATTGGAGAAATTTTAATGAAGGTTTCGCACAAGGCATGCGTACTGGAAACTATCTGCTTCAGTGGATAGGTAGTAATTATAACGTTAATGGGGAAGTACGGGGATCAGCTGCTACCGAACCTGAGGGATTACTTGACGTGTTAGAAAAAAAGGGCGCCCGCCACCGTTAGGTTTCGGGTCGCCCGTACATATTCATCCGGAAATTATGCGGCTTTGCTGCTCAAATAATAGGACATAATCGTAAGAAGATCCTTAATAATCACGGGTTTCTTAATAAAATCGGTCGCTCCCGCAGCCAGGCATTTCTCCCGCTCTTCATTCTTTGTCTTGGCGGACACCGCAATAATGGGAAGGTCGTGCTTTAACAGTTCTTCGCGAAGGATGGATAACGTATCGTAGCCATCCAATACCGGCATCATAATGTCCAGAAGCATAATGTCGATTCCGGGATTCTCTCTGACCCGCTGAAGGCATTCGAATCCGTTCTGGGCCGTGAGCACATGCATGCTGTACTTCTCAAGCGTCTGTGTCAGCGCATATATATTTCGCGGGTCATCATCAACTAGAAGAACCGTTTTGCCCACCAGCCGAAGATATTTCCCGTCCACTCGCGCCTCCTCAGCATCGCCGCTGTCGTCAGCTCCGCGTTCAAGCGCTGCCGCCGCCTCGGAATCGAGACTGTAATCTTTCGGATCACTTTCTTCTTCCAAATAAGGAAGATACAGCGTGAAGATACTGCCCTCTTTCGGTTTGCTCTCCACCGTAAGATGCCCGCCAAGCAGCTTCGAAAGCTGCTGGGAAATGGACAGCCCAAGTCCCGTTCCGCCGAATTTGCGCGCAGTTGAGCCATCCGCCTGCTGGAACGCCTCAAATATCAGATCGCGTTTATCCGGAGGTATTCCTATGCCGCTGTCGATTACGGCAAAAGCCAGCACCGGTCCCGCTGGGGTATACCCTTTTGAAGAAAAGGTGTTAAGCTTGGAGATTGACAGTTTCACTCCGCCCTCTTCCGTAAATTTAAAGGCGTTGGATAGCAGATTTCGGAGGATTTGATGCAGACGCAGTTCATCTGTATAGAAGATATCGGGTGTTCCAGCTTCCAAAACGACACTGAACTCGAGATTTTTGGACTCCGCTGTCTTGCCGAAATACCCCTCAAATAAGTTCGGGAATTCGGTAAGATTGACGGCACTCGTTTCAATTAGCATTTTTCCGGCCTCAACCTTGGATAAATCCAAAATATCGTTAATGATCGCCAGCAGATCACTGCCCGAGGAATGAATGACTGATGCATAGCTAAGCTGCTCCTCTGTCAAGTTGCCGGTGTGGTTCTCGGATAAAATCTGCGACAGCAGCAGCATGCTGTTAAGCGGGGTCCGCAGCTCATGCGACATATTGGCCAGAAACTCTGATTTGTAACGGGAGCTTCTCTCTAGCTCCTCGTTCATTTTCTCCAGTTCCGAAGCCGAATTCTCCGCAACCTGCTTTTGCGATTCCAGTTTGCTGTTCACGTTAATCAGTTCGTGAGTCTGGGATTGCAGCTCTTCAGACTGGTTCTGCAGCTCCTCATTCATTGTCTGGGCTTCAGCATAGAGATGCTGGATTTGCATCCGGGTCATAACCGAATTAACCGAAACGGCAAACAATCCCAGCATCTGTTCCAGCAGCTTGAAATGATCGGGCACCCATTTCATGAGTGAGGCAATCTCAACCACCGCAACTGTTCTGTTCTCAAAAACAACAGGGGCAATCACCGCCTGTCTTGGCGGGGTTCTTCCGAGACCTGAGCTGATATGAATATACCCGTCCGGCAGCTCTTCAAGCTTCAGAATATTCTGATCAAGCGCGCATTGACCTACCAAGCCCTCACCCAGCAATATTTTTTCTTTGCCTGGGCTCAAACCCTCATTGCCGCCCGCATAGGAACTAATCCTCAGCAGAGAATCGCCATAGTAGTCTTGAGCAATGTACACCGCGCCGTACTGTATCTCAAGGATTGTCGCCAGCTTGCTCAGGAAGGTATCGCATAAAGCAGCGGGGGCCGTTTTTTCCTGAAGTTTTACCGACATATTGGTGAGCTGATCGCTGAACCGCTGCTCTCTTTCCGCGTTCTCCAATAGACGGTTTGTCGCTGTAGCGAGATCGGAGATCTCGTCCTGGGTCTTTACCTCAATTCGTCTTGCTTTGCTGTTTCCGTCGGCGATATGGTTGATGGCGTCAATCACGTTCTTCAACGTCTTGACGATATTGTCGGTAATCAGGACGGAAGCGGCAATGGAGACTATCGCCACCAGGCTCCACAAGATATACATGGTAACAAGCAGCTGGTGGTTGCGGGACTTGAGATCGCTGATCCGCTTTGCTGTGGCGGCTTGTTCAACATCACGGAAATGCTGCGACTCGCTGCGAATTTGTTCAACAATCGCTTTGCCGGTATCGGCATGAAAAAATGCGGTCACCTCATCATCCCGGCCCGCTTGTTTGAGTTCGACCACATATTGGCCCGCTTTGACGATCCAGGCTTCGATATTCTTCCTGATACTCTCCAGATTTTCAACCTGGGAGGTACTTCCCTTAATCAGTTCCTTCAAATCAGAGTAATTTACCTGCCATTTCTCCAGCCCGTCATAGTAGGGAGCAAGATAAGAGTCGTTGCCTGTAAGCGCATAGCCCCGCTGGCCGGTCTCCATATCCAGTATATTTCTCTCCATTTGAAAAGTAAGCTCATGCACCTGCATATCATGCCCGCTCAGCATTACGGTTTCCTTCTCAAGCTCTGCAATCCGTCCCTGCACAATAATTAGAAAAAGCCCGAGCAGCACTAAAATCATTATGTAACCGAGAGCGATTTTTCCGCGGATTTTCAAATTCATCACATTTTTATTCACCAAAAAAGTACAACCTCCGTCCTGATGACCAGCGTGAGCCATTATTTTCTGTACAAGTCCGGAGGCTAAATGATCTCACTGCGCTGAACGCGTTCCTTAAGCTGGCGGACGCCGGCCTCAAGCCTGAGAATGGTCTCTTCGATCTCTTTCGGATCGATTCCCCGGATAACGGGCGGCGGTGTCTGCTTATTTTCAGCTTTCATTTCGCGCAGAGTGATCTGCTGCTCCTGCCATTTGTCCATTAAATCAGCGATGGTTGCATAGAACCGCTCATAGTCCTTAATGACACTGTCCAAAAAAGTATCTACTTCCTCCGGATCGTATCCGCGTAATTTCATACTGAACTCTTTCTCATGAATGGTTAACGCATCAAGCGCAATCCCAAGCTGACTGAACAGCTTTCTCTGCTTGTCCAGTCTTCGCTTCATATGTTCATCCATCTAAACTACCTCCATCGTTGACTGGTTCTCATTCAGCTTTACTTATTATATCAGGGCGGGGACTGGCTGGAAATATCACCGTCCCGTGCCGGGCTGAGTGCTTTTAATAATTGTCTGCTACCGCTTTGTTTAGTATGCCCAGGCACCGGTCAAGATCGGTCTTTACCTGCTTCTTGTACAGCTTCGCTTTCTCGGCTCCGTCCGGCGTGAAATGATAAAGAACAATTTCCTGGAAATCAACTTTGGGATCATTTCCCTTGAGCTGTTTGGTCCGGTATAGAATGCCCTGCTGCACCAACTCGTGGAGGGCACGGTAGATCTCGCTCTGCGGTGGGTTGTAGCCATGACTTTTAAAATCTCTCCGCATATCCTCGAGCATTTGATAGCCGTAGCCGTGATGCTGTTCGACCATGGTAATAAGATACAGCTTGATAAACGCCCTTTGGGCAATCATAAAAGCCATGAAAGACCTCCTCCGTTTATTCTCAATATCTCTATATAATCACTGTTTATCAAATTTCACAATATGACTTTTGGATGATTTGCCCGGGGACTTTTTCAAGAGTGAGTTTGCTGCTGGATAGAATTATTGATGAATAAGGTAGTATGGTCTGGGGAGCGTTTATTATTTTTTCTATTATGAATTTTTCATATGATGAAAGGTTGTCTATAGAACGATACATGTTTGGGGATGATCCGTTAACTTAATTTTCACGCGCAAAAAAAGAGGTTGTGTATCCCATATTTTCATTAATTGGGAAATACAACCTCTTTTTATTCAAAATGATTGGGAAATACGCTAATTTTATAGCTTGTTCCGTTTAATGAATTTCGGGTCGTTATCCGAAATCATCGATCGATACGGGTAGCCTTCAGTGTGGGGTTATTACGGAATATATCGGATATTTGGGCATCGAGGCCGTCGTCGTCTACAAGAACCAGAATCTTGCCTTGTTCAACATAGCCCTCATATTCTCTGGCTTCCTCTTCGGGTATGCCCAAGCCGACAAGTCCGCCCACCAGGCCGCCTGCGCCCGCTCCTACCGCTGCGCCGGTCAATGCGCCTGCAATCGGGCCTGCTGCGATAATCGGGCCAATGCCCGGAATGGCTAACGCGCCAATCCCGGCCAGCAGGCCGGCAATCCCTCCGACTACTCCGCCAGTTGCTGCTCCTGTGGCGACTCCTTCCGGAGCCATTGTATCCGTCTCCTCCGTAATCATCCTCAGATCTTCGCGATCCCGTGTGACCACTGATATATCTTCACTGCGGATGCCTTTGGCCTGCAATTGCTGTATCGCTTTGGTTGCCTCGAGTCCCGTATCGAATACGCCAACAATCTTCTTTGTCACTTGAAGTCCTCCTTATTCTTAGGTGTACGTTAGTTATATTACCCTTCGTCCGCATTTCCAAACATGGCGAAAGAGAGAAGGACAAGCTTCAAAGTGACATAAATGAAGGTAGAATACAGGCAAGCGACTGCTTTCCTGTAATTTATTTGACCGGCCGTGTGCGGTGGGTCGGTATGGCCTGAAGCGGATCTTCCGGCCAATAATGTTTGGGATATCGTCCCTTTAAATCTTTCTTGACTTCAAAATATGTGTTATTCCAGAAGCTGGCGAGATCGGCAGTCACCTGAACCGGGCGCCGTGCCGGAGACAGCAGATGAAGCAGTACGGGCACTCTTCCCGCTCCAATTCGCGGGGTTTCCCGCTGCCCGAACATCTCTTGCAGCTTCACGGCCAGCACCGGCGCGGCCGGGTCGCTGTAGTCAACGGCAATCCGTGATCCGCTGGGAACCGCGATATGCGTTGGAGCCTCCTGATCCAGCCGCCGTTTCCGTTCCCAGTCCAGCATACTGTCAAGCGCCTCGCGCAGCGGCAGACGCTGGACATCGCGAAGACTGCGGCAGCCGTGCAGATAGGGAAGCAGCCACTCTTCCATGCTCCCTGAAAGTCCATCATCGGACACATCCGGCCAGGCAGGGTCAAGCCGGTGCATAAACGCCAAGCGTTCTCTTAGCTGCAGAGTTCCCTTGTCCCAAGGAAGCAGTCTTAGACCTTCCCCGAAAATCACCTGCATCAGAACCCTCGCAGCTTCTTCCGGTGAAGGACGTTCATGACCGGACTCCTTAAGGGTGAGTTCGCCGAGCATGGTGCGGTGGCGGGATTTGACGCTCTTGCTTTCATCATCCCAGTATACTTCAGCGAGCTCCGACACTATATCCGCGTGATGCTCCAGCAGATCCCTCTCATCAACGGCAGCAGCGAGCATGATCCGGCTCTGCGTTCCCTTGTCATCAACGGAGACGGCAACGATATAAGGCTCGCGAGCAAGGTGCTGGCTCTCCCCCATTGCCGCGCCGCGTCCGCCGGAGAGCAGAAAAGCTCCCCCACCCCTGCGCTGCCCGATCCGGTCGGGATAGGCGAACGACAGCAGCAGGCCGCTGAGGGAAGCATCCGCCGGTTCTTCGGCGGCGGAAAGACCGCGCTCTGGCGCAGCAGCCCGCAGCTGCGCCTCCAATGCGCGGCTCGCCCGCGCAGCGGCGCGCAGAGCCGCAGGATCGCCTCCGCCTGCGTCACGCCCGGCGGAGGCTTCATACCGCAGCAGCGCCTCCACGCGCAGCGTGAGGTCGCAGCTGCCCGAGACGGGACCGCGCAGCGGGTCCCGCTCCTGCAGCAGCGCCGCCAGCCGGCAGGCGAGCGGCGCTGCGCCAAGCCCGGCCGCGCGCAGCAGCATGTGCGCGGCGCGGGGGTGCGTGCCCAGCGCGGCCAGCCGCCGGCCGTGCGGGGTAATGGCGCCGGCGGCGTCCAGGGCGCCGAGCTGGCGCAGCAGCGCGGTCGCCTGCGCGTACGGCGCGGGCGGCGGCGCGTCAAGCCAGGCCAGCTGGGCGGGGTCGCGCACGCCCCACAGCGCCAGCTCCAGAGCGAGGCCGGCCAGATCGGCCTCCAGAATCTCCGGCGCGTCCGATTCCGGCAGGCGGTCGTGCTCTTCCCGGCTCCAGAGCCGGTAGCAGACGCCTGGGGCGGTCCGGCCCGCCCGGCCGCGCCGCTGATCCGCCGATGCCTTGGAAATCGGAAGCGTCTCCAAGCGCGGCATGCCCGTTCTCGGTGAGAACCGCTGCGTGCGCCGCAGCCCGGAATCGATCACGGTCCGGACTCCCTCGATCGTTAGGCTTGTCTCGGCGATGGAGGTCGCCAGCACGACCTTCCGCTGGCCCTGCGCAGCCGGCGCAACGGCGCTGTCCTGCTCGGCCTGCGGCAGCTGGCCGTAGAGCGGACGAAGCGCCACGTTACCGGGCAGAGCGCCGGATCGCAGCTCCGACTCCGTCCTGCGGATTTCTCTCTCGCCCGGGAGAAACAGCAGGATGTCGCCGGGCTCCTCGGCCAGCGCGCGTCTAACCGCATTCCCCGCGGCTTTTTCAAGAGGGGTTGCTGCTGCCGGGGGCGCGTAAACGGTTTCTACGGGAAATACTCTGCCGGGACACCGGACTACCGGAGCGCCGCCAAGCAGCGCAGAGACCTTCTCTCCGTCCAGCGTTGCCGACATTACGAGGATCTTGAGATCCTCACGGAGCACAGCCTGCGTCTCCAGCGAGAGCGCAAGACCCAGATCCGCATTCAGGCTGCGCTCGTGGAACTCATCAAAGATTACAAGGCCGGTATCGCCAAGCGAAGGGTCATCCTGAAGCATCCGGGTCAGGACACCTTCGGTTACGACGATAATGCGCGTGTTAGGACCCGTCCTGCTGTCCATGCGCATCCGGTAGCCCACGGTTTGACCTGCTTGTTCGCCGAGACAGGACGCCATATAGGCTGCCGCCGCTCTGGCTGCAAGCCGTCTGGGTTCCAGCATGAGCATCGTTTTGCCCTTCATCCACGGCTCGTCCAGCAGCGCGAGCGGCGTCATCGTTGTCTTGCCCGCTCCCGGTTCTGCGATAAGGACAGCGGAAGAGGAGGCCGCAAGTATATTTTTAAGTTCAGGCATGATCTGCATAATTGGAAGTGTACTCATTTGATCGCTCCGATATCAGTTAAGAATGAATAATGTTCATCTAAGCTGGCAATTGCTTCATCCGTGAATTACAATGAAATATTGAGTAAGAAAGACACGGTTCAGTTATTGTAATCATGGGCGAAACGCTGGAAAAATTCAAGAGCGGTGAATAACGCATAGGTCTGGCTCTTGGTCTCTGAAAAACTTCCCGCTTTCGCAAGTAATACTTTAACCGGTTCTCAAGGAGGGTTCTCCCTTGTTCACTGATATTGATCCGGCCGGCAGCGTTCGCGGCCGCTTCGCCCCCTCGCCATCCGGCAACATTCATATCGGCAACGCCCTGGCCGCTCTGATGGCTTGGCTGCAAATCCGCAGCCGGAACGGAAAGCTAGTGCTCCGCATGGAGGATATTGACACGGCCCGCTGCCGTCCGGAATACGCACGGCATATTGTAGAAGATCTTCGCTGGCTCGGTCTCGACTGGGACGAAGGGCCAGATGTCGGCGGTCCTTATGGACCCTATGTTCAAAGCGAGCGGCTGAAGCTGTACGAGGCGGCGTTGGACCGGTTGAAAGCCGGGGGAAGACTGTACCCCTGCTACTGCAGCCGCCACGATATTCTGGCGGCAGCCGCCGCTCCTCACGGTCTTGCTTCGGAAGGCCCGGTGTATCCCGGAACTTGCCGCCACCTGTCTCCCGAGGAAGCCGGGCGCCGTTCCTTAAGCAAGACACCATCCCTTCGCTTCGCCGTGCCATCCGGTGAGATTTCTTTTACCGACGGTGTGGCTGGAAACCGCCGGATCAATGCCGCTGCCGGAGGAGACTTCATCGTGCGGCGAGCCGACGGCATCTTCTCGTATCAGCTTGCCGTCGTCGTAGATGATGCCCTGATGGGCATTACGGATGTGCTTCGCGGAGCCGATCTGCTCGATTCCACGCCCCGCCAACTCATGCTCTACGAAGCGCTGGGCTGGAAGCCGCCGCGGTTTGCCCATGTCCCGCTCCTCATGGATCGTGACGGACGGCGGTTGGCCAAACGTCATGGAGGAATTACGCTTGCGGAGCTGCGCGAAGCCGGTGTGGCACCTCAGACCGTAACCGGCTGGCTCGCCTGGGCAGCCGGTCTGCTGCCCGAACCGCTCCAGGTCTCACCGGATGATCTGATCCAATCCTTCCGATTGGAACGGATCTCCCGGGATGACAATGTCGTCACTCCGGACATGCTAGGCAGACTGCATCCCTCACTGGGTCAGCAGGAGAAATAAAAAAAATGCCCTGCCGCTGCTAAAGCAAGCGTCAAGGCATCCGGGTTCATACTGATTCAATCTTTATCCAACCTCATCCGGATTTGTTCCCCGTATTGCGAGAATGCGGCGCTTCCATCGAGCCCGCGCTGCCGGAGAAGCTCCTCCAGCCGCAGTTTCTTTTCCGTCAGTCTGCGGCCAAGTGTGCGCTTCTCTGCTCCGTCATCAAGACATGCGGCAAGCAGATTCTCAAGGGTCGCACATTCCGCCCGCAGCTGCAGTTCTTCAGGAAGAAGTCCGGCATTCTTCATAATCTTGAACGACATTCGCAGCTCTTCGGGCACCCCTGACATATCTTCCAATTCCAGCGGTTTTCCATGGCCCGGCAAATTCCGGAATTCGCCTTTTCGCATCGCCTCTTCAATCCGCTGCTCAGCCAACCAAGACATTACGGCCATTTCCACCGCCTCCTTTATCATGGTCCGGCGCTAACGCGCCTGGCTTTATTTTAGCATAGATATGCGTTGTCCCGCTTCCACTCATATGCCGTCCTTAAGTCAGCAGCGACTCGGCGCCATCAATGACGATCTGCGCTCCGGTAATATGAGACGATTCATCCGAAGCAAGAAAGCAGACTAGCTTTGCGACATCTTCCGGTTTGCCCGGTCCGTCGGCCAGGGGCTGTTGTCCTTCCGGGAACTCCATCGGGATAATGATCGATTCCAGTTCTTCATTGGGCTCGGTGCTTTCATCAATATTGGTGGCAATAGCCCCCGGAGAAATAACGTTTACCCTGACTTTAAACTTCGCCAGCTCCAGAGCCGCCATTTTGGCAAAAGCCACCTGCCCGGCCTTCGTCGTGCTGTAGGGCGAAAATCCGAAGCTTGCGAACCGACGGTTGCCGTTGATAGAGCTAGTGATAATAATGCTCCCTTTTCCTTTTTTCTTCATGTGAGGAATGGTGTATTTTAACGAAAGGAACGTCCCCGTAAGGTTCACTGACAGCGTTCGCTGCCAGTCCTCAATGCTCAATTCTTCAATGGGTCCGATGGACCCGTTAATGCCGGCGTTGGCGAATACGATATCCAGCCCGCCGAAATGCTCGACCGTTCTTCGAACAGCCTCTTCCATCCGACCCGGATCGGAGGTATCCACATCAACGGCGAGGGCGCAGCCTTCGCGCATGCTGTTAAGCTTCCGCTCTACAATGGAGGTACGGTCGTTAACCAGATCGAACAATGCGATATTGGCGCCTTCACTAGCCATCTGTATGGCTGTAGCTCTGCCGATTCCCGAGCCCGCTCCGGTAATTATGGCTGTTCTTCCGGCAAAACGCTGTTTTGTTCCAGTATTAGGGCTCATATTTAGTCTCTCCTTCCGTTTTCACGTAATAAGTGACTTTGTCTCAAGATTACCCAAAGGGTCTCCCTTTCTAACCATTTCATGCAAAAAAAGATTTCTATCTCGAACCTGGATTCAGCGGATGTACCCCAATATTTTCTCCAAAAAAGAAGGTCTGCAATCCTATGCGCCCCAAGAACATTTTTCGTAGGTTACCCGGGTGAACATATGTCTTTGCACAAAAAAGCCGCCTCCGGTTATGAACCGAAAACGGCCTTGATTATGGCATCAAACACTGCAATCCATGCGGTTTTATCCCTTTTTATTTGTCCAATAACTGTACATCCACCGTTACTTCCAGTTGGCCTTGAATTCCGCGGTATACCCCTTTGACCGGCACAATATCTTTATAATCGCGTCCATGCCCCAGCTTTACGTAACGCCAGTTTACTTCCACATCGTTGGTCGGGTCAAAGCCCAGCCAGCCGGTACCCGGTATGTGCGTCTCCACCCATGCGTGGGAAGCCTGCTCGAAATCGGCGTTGCCGCCCTGAAGATCGCTCACGTAGTGATAACCGCTCACATATCTTGACGGAAGTCCGACGCTGCGGCAGACCGCGATCATCAGATGGGCATAGTCCTGACACACGCCCCGTTTGAGTTTCAGCGCTTTTTTGACCGTCGTGTTGACGCTTGTCGCCCCGGGATCATAAGTGAACTGTTCATAAATGGTAGTGGAGAGCTTCCGGGTCCATTCATATAAATCTTCAGCTTCGTCAAAAGGATGCTGGGAGGCGAATTCCATCAGCTCCGGCGTAACCTCCGTATAACGCGTAGGCAGAATATACTCGGTATACCGGTTCTGAAAATCCTCTTCCTTCATCAGTTCGATCTGCTCCTCCAATGGCAGCCTCGGCAAATCGGCGCCTTGGGCCTTGTCCACCGTTACGACGGTAGCACGGGTATGAATGACCATCTCCGTATGCGGTTTGTTAACTGAGTAAGCGTGAACCCGGTTTCCGAAAAAATCCTCGTAAGTAAGCAGGTTGGCCGGCGGGAAGATTTCCACCTCATGATGAAAACAGGATTGCCTGTAATTGGTCCGCGGAGTCAGCCGGATCTCATTGACACTGTCCGTCACGGGCTCCGTATAAGTATACCGGGTCGTATGATTGATTTGAATTTTCATATCCTAATCCCTTCTTGACGAAAAAAGGCGGCTTCCATCGTTCGTCCCAGCTTCAGGCAGGAAGACTTGAGCGACTCCAGCACCTGATCCACCAGTTCCCCGGCTATGTCTTCCTTCTCCATGTAATCAAGCTCGGCTCTAATCTTTCCTGCCTGGCGGATAACCCGTTCATAGCCTTCGCCCCCGTCGGAGAAATCAATTTCGATATTCGACAGATGGTGTTCGAGTTCATGAGAAGCAAAACGGACAGAACGCGGAAATGCAGCATTCGTAATCAGAAACTCCAGAATGCATTCCGGGGATACCGCATCCGCAAAATATCTACGGAACGCTTGATATCCGCTGACCGATTTCAATACGGCCTGAAGCTGGGTATAAATAGAGGTATCATCCTTATCCCGGCAGGACAAGGTTACCGATTGCAGAATTCGGACGGTGTTCTCCGCTCTTTCCAGGAATCGTCCGCTTTCAATAAACCGCCACTCATTGCCACGCAGCATGACTGACTGCTCAGCGCCCAGGAACATAGCCGTCCGTTCCTTGATCTGTTGATAGAACTGATGAGGGCTTTTCATTATGTCCGCAACGGACCGGTCGCCGAGCCATAAGTTGAAGCTGTTGGCGATATCCCACAGCTCGCTTGGCAGCTGCTGGCGCAGGGTTCGCAAATTATTGCGTGCCTGATGCACGCACGAGAACAGGGAATTCGCATTGCCGAGATCAAGTGTAATAAAAGATAACACGTCCGGCTCAGAAAAACTTTCAAATTGCTGCAAGTATTCATTTCTGGCGCCGATCGCATCGATCAGCCTCGACCATTTATGCCCTTCTTCCTGAAAGTCCTCTTCCTGCTGAATATGATAATGAACATCAATCAGTCTGGCATGATTCTCCGCTCTTTCCATATAACGGCCAATCCAAAACAAAGCTTCCGCATTTCGATTCAGCATCTACCGTCACTCCCTCGTCCTATATTGTTGCTCTTTTTGTCTTATTAAACCAATTCTCTAGGACATTACCCAGGTATCCTTAACACCGCCGCCTTGAGAGGAGTTTACTACCAGTGAGCCTTCCCTCATCGCCACGCGCGTCAGCCCTCCCGGAATGACATGCGGCTTGCGGTCCGCACCCATTAGCACAAAAGCTCTCAAATCAATATGCCGCGGACTCATCATACCTTCTGAAAGTATCGGCGCTCTTGACAGAGACATGATCGGCTGAGCTATGTAGCGATCCGGTTCGGCAACAATTTTGAGCCGGAAATTATCCTGCTCCTCCTTGCTTGCCTCGCTTCCGATCAGCATACCGTATCCTCCGGACAACGAGGTTTCCTTGACGACCATTTCAGCCAGATTATCAAGCACATACTTCCGGTCATCCGGTTTGGAAAGCAGATAAGTAGGAACATTATTTAAAATCGGTTCCTCATTCAGATAATAGCGGATCATATCAGGCACATATACATACATGGCCTTATCGTCGGCGACTCCGGTTCCCGGCGCATTGGCGATGGCCACATTGCCGGCTCTATAAGCATTCATAAGTCCCGGTACGCCAAGCAGTGAGTTGGGATCAAAGGCGAGCGGATCGATATAGTCGTCGTCAAGCCGGCGGTACAGCACGTCCACCCGCTTAAGTCCATTCATTTCCCGTAAAAATAATTTATGATCCTGAACGACCAAATCACGTCCCTCTACGAGGTGAACGCCCATTTGCTGGGCGAGGAAGGCGTGCTCATAGTATGCGGAGTTGTATTGGCCCGGGGTCAGAAGAGCAATAACCGGATCTGCCGTACGCGAAGGTGAAAGGCTGCGAAGAACCGATAAAAAGCGGTTGATGCTGTGTTCCACATCCCGAATGGAGCTGGAGAAAGAGAGCTCGGGGAACAGTTGGTTCATCAGCGATCTTCCTTTAAATAGGTAGGAAAAACCGGACGGCGTACGCAGGTTATCCTCCAGTACATAATAATTCCCGTCGTGATGCCGGATCAGATCGATTCCCGAAGTCGTAATGTAGGCTCCGCCAGGAACGCGAAGTCCTGCCATTTCCGGACGGAAATAACAATTGGAGATGACCATCTTGCGAGGCACGATGCCGTCCTTAATAATATATTGTTCGTGATAAATATCATGGACGAACAGATTAAGCGCCGTCACGCGCTGAATAATTCCTGCCTCAAGCTTCCCCCACTCATCCTTAGGGATAATCCGCGGAATCATATCGAAGGGGATTGTCCGTTCCATGGGTTGGTCTTGAGCCGGGTTGTACAGTGTAAAGGTAATGCCCTCCTCCATCATGCGACGCTGCATCAAATGTTGTTTGGCCTGCAGCTCTTCGGGACTCATTCTGGCAAACATGTGGTTAACATGCTTATAATGAGGGCGGACGCTGCGTTCGCTAGCGAACATTTCATCATAAAAATGGTGCAGCGGATACGGAGACAGACCGGGCAGTGGATCAAGTTTAGACATGAGCCCGACTCCTTTCAATAATTGAAATGTAGTAATAAATCATACTTTTTATTAAGACAGTATTTATAAAAATATTCAATCACATTTTCATAATACGTAAACTCGAATCCTCATGTCAATATATATAACAAGGCTTTTGGTGGACGATCATTTCCCCGGTCTGATGAAACCGCACTCTTTTTCCGGGATGGAGTTCGGTAAGAATGGATCAAAGATAAATGTAATGTGCGAAAGGTCGATTACTTCACTATTATGAATTTTTCATATAATGAAATATTATAGTTGCTGGCAATCAAGATTACGACCCTTTTACAAATTGTGCAGCTTTTAGGTTAAAAAGGATGTCGTGTCAGATCGTATGCAGGTATTGTTCAGTTGTACCATGTCAGGTTTCCGCACATTTAGTCTTTAGCGTGTGTCCCTTGCTGGGTATACGCAAAAGAGCGCCGGCATTTGCCGGCGCTGCTGTGTGTGTCTTATTGGGACGTAAGCTCAATCACCCGAAATCTCTTCATCCTTCTCATCGATAATCATACCGGCGAACAGAGCGTGAACGAATTGTTCGGAATCGAACGGCTGCAGATCCTCCATTTTCTCGCCAAGTCCGACCAGCTTTACTGGAATGTTCAACTCCTGGCGGATCGCCACAACGATGCCGCCTTTAGCCGTTCCGTCCAGTTTGGTGAGGACAAGCCCTGTCACGCCGCTCTTCTCGCCGAACAGCTTGGCCTGCGCAAGCGCGTTCTGTCCAGTCGTCGCGTCGAGCACCATCAGCACTTCATGCGGCGCGCCCGGAATCTCGCGCTGGATCACACGGAATATTTTGGCCAGCTCTTCCATCAGATTGCTC
Organism: Paenibacillus sophorae; assembly: GCF_018966525.1. NCBI lineage: Bacteria > Bacillati > Bacillota > Bacilli > Caryophanales > Paenibacillaceae > Paenibacillus > Paenibacillus sophorae. Next base: position 3,558,489 of record NZ_CP076607.1, on the reverse strand, counting down.
TTGTTCTGCAGCCGTCCCGCCGTGTCACAGATCAGCACATCGACGGCGCGCTGCTTGGCGGCCTGAACCGCATCATACATCACCGCAGCGGGATCGGAGCCCGGGTTCTGCTTGATCACATCCACGCCTGCCCGCTGTCCCCATACCTCAAGCTGTTCGATGGCACCCGCACGGAACGTATCACCAGCGGCTAACAGCACTTTTTTGCCCTCCTGCTTATAGCGGTGCGCCAGCTTGCCGATCGTCGTCGTCTTGCCGACGCCGTTGACGCCGACGAACAGAATAACCGTAATGCCGTCCGGATTCTCATTAAGGCGGTTGTCATCGTCACTGCGCAGCAGCTCCATCAGCTTGCGGGAGAGAATCGGCTGCAGTTCGGCGGCATCCTCAATACGCTCCTTCTTCACTTCGGCGCGGAGTTCCTCGACCAGCGTCATGACCGTGCTTACGCCAACGTCGGCGCCGATCAGAATTTCTTCCAGCTCCTCGTAGAACTCCTCATCGATTTTTTTGCGGCGGATAATCAGATCGGATACTTTCTCTACAAACCCTTTGCGGGTCTTCTCCAGACCTTCCCGGAACTGCTTCGTTACGCTTTCCGTTTTGCCGGCAATACTTTCTCTTAATTTCTTGAAAAAGCTCACTTCTTGTTCCTCCGTTCAGTTATTAATGGCAAGCTGCCAAATTAAGCGATCTCCGCTTCTTCATCTTCCAGACGCACGGAAACCAGCTTGGAAACCCCGCCCTCTTCCATCGTTACTCCATAGAGCACATCCGCTTCTTCCATCGTCCCTTTGCGGTGTGTCACCACGATGAACTGGGTCTGCTCCGAGAATTCGCGGAGGTACTGGGCAAACCTTACGACATTCGCCTCGTCCAGCGCCGCCTCCACCTCATCCAGCACGCAGAACGGAACCGGCTTTACCTGCAGGATAGCGAACAGCAGCGCCATCGCGGTCAGCGCGCGTTCTCCACCGGACAGCAGCTGCAGATTTTGCAGCTTCTTGCCCGGAGGCTGGGCGACGATATCGATGCCGGTATCCAGCAGATGGTCCGGGTCCAGCAGCAGCAGATCGGCTCGGCCTCCGCCGAACAGCTTGGTGAAGACCGTGCCAAATTCTCTCCGAATGGCATCGAACGTCTGCTTGAACCGCTTGGACATCTCATCCTCCATCTCGCGGATGACTTGATACAGCGTAGTCTTCGCTTCAACGAGATCATCCTTCTGCTCGCTGAGGAATGTATAGCGCTCATTCACCCGCTGGTATTCCTCTACGGCTCCCAGATTCACCTCGCCGAGCGCGGAAATGCTCCGTCTGAGCTTCTGTACTTCAGCCTGCGCTGCAGGGACATCCTCCGGGACGGGATAGCGCTGCTTGGCCAGCTCGTAGCTCAGCTCGTAATCATCGCTCAGCTTGCGCAGGATGTTGTCAAGCTCAACGTCGAGCCTGCCGACGGAAACCTCGGTCGCACGCAGCCGGTCATCCACCGCTTTTAGCGCCTGACGCTGCTCTTTCGTCTCGCCTTCCTCCAGCTCCAGCTTTCGGGTTAGGGACGTACGTTCCGCACGGGCGTAATCCAGCTTCTCCGCCGCTTCTTCTTTCTTCAGACGATATGTGTTCAGATCTTCCTGCTGCTTGACGGCTTCCGCGGCATTGGTCGCCAGGTCCTGCTCAACCGTCGCCAGCAGATTGCGGTTCTGCCGCATTTCCTTGTCTTGCGAACCGGCGTCTGCCTTCAGTCTACGCAGCTGTTCCTCCTGAGAAAATATCTCCTGATCCAGCTTGCCTTCCGCAACCTTCATGCCGGTCAGCTTGCCCTGAAGCTCTTCCCTCTCGGACTCGCTCGCCTTGCGCTGCGATTCCGCATGACGGATCGCTTCATGGGCGGCTTTCTCCTCCTCTTCCAGACGAGCGAGGTCGGCTGCCGCCTGCGCCCTTGTCTGCTCCAGCTGCTTCGCTTCGCCTTCGAACCCGCTGCGCTCCGCTCCAGCGCTTTCCACCTGCTCCTGCACATGCCGAAGCTCCTGCTCCAGCTGCCTCAAATCGCCGGCAAGACGCTGTTCCTCAAGCCGCTTCTCATCGCCGCCATGCCGAAGCTTCTCCAGCTTGTCGTTCGAATCTTCCTGCTCCTGGCGCAGCCGGGCGATGCTTGCCTTAAGCTTGTCGATCTGGTGCTCGGTTTCACCGATTTCGCTTTGGAGCTGGTCCAGCTGGCGTTTGCGTCCCAGCAGACTGGTATTCTTTCTGTGCTGACTGCCGCCGGTCATCGATCCGCCGGCGTTGACGACATCGCCCTCCAGCGTAACGACGCGGTAGCGGTACTGGCATCTGGCCGCAATCTTGTTGGCCTGCTCCAGACTTTCCGCAATGACGACATTCCCTAGAAGACTGCCGACAATACTGGCATATTTGCCTTCGAAGCCGACCAGTTCGGAGCCGATTCCAACGAATCCCTCCGCGCCCTCAATCATTCCCCGGTCGCTGCCGGTAATCTGCCGCGGCCGGATAACATCGAGCGGGAGGAAGGTCGCGCGTCCAAGCTGCCGCTGCTTCAGAAAAGATATCGCTTGGCGCGACACGGCTTCATTATCCATGACAATATGCTGCAAAGAAGCGCCTAGCGCCGTTTCAACAGCCGTCTCCAGCTTCTCGGGCACGGATATCAGCTCGGCCACAGCACCGTGAACGCCGCTAAGCTGCCCTTTGCGCGCGCCTTTGAGCACTTCCTTGACGCCAAGCATGAAGCCGTCGAAGTCGTCCTGCATTTCCTTCATCGTCTCATGGCGGGATACCTGGGCTTCTCTTTTCTGCTCCCATTTGCGGAGTCCCGAATGGGCTTCGTCCAGCAACTTCTGCCGGGATACCGATTGTTCGCTCTCGGAGATGTAGTCCTTGCGCAGTTTCCCTAGCTCCTTGCCAAGCGTCTCGATTTGGCCCTTTAGCTTCGCCTGCTCCCGCTGAAGCTCCTGATGCCGCGAGATCCACTTCCCGCTCTCTTCCGCGCTGCGGTTCATCCGCCGCTCCAGGCTTTCCTTCTGCTGATCGGCATAGCGTATCTCGTTGCGCGCCTGCGCCATTTTATTCATCAGCTCAAGCAGCGCACTCTTTAAGCTTTCCTCTTTACTTTGGCTAAGCCCATCCGTAACGCCTGTCAATCTGGCTTCTTCGTCGGCGATTTGCTGCCGCAGCTCCGCAAGACGGAGCCGGGTCTGCTCCAGGCTGCTTTCCAGCACTATCAGCTCCCGCTGGCGATCTTCCGAACGCTCTCCGACAGAGCCTATGGTCTGCACCAACTGCTCCCGGTTGTTCTCTAGATGGCGCCGGCGTTCCTTCAGCAGTTCGCCGTATCCTTCGCTTTTCTCGTATGCTTCACTGTACCGCAGCAGCTGTTCCTGCAGCTGTTCGATCTGCTCCTCCATTTGGCGAAGTGCGGCTCTTCCGCTCTCCAGCTTGGCGTCATGGGCTGTGACAACCGTCGACAATTGAAGCTGCTCGTCCCGCAAAATCTCAAGCTTGGCATTGCCGTCCTTCCATGCCGCGTGAATGCCCTCAATCTGGTGCACATAGACGGATATTTCCAAATTTTTCAGCTGTTCTTTCAGTTCCTTGTAGCGGACGGCCTTCTCGGATTGTTCCTTCAGCGGACCGATCTGGTCCTCCATTTCACTGATCAGATCATGGATGCGCAGCAGATTCTGCTCTGTCTCATCCAGCTTGCGGCCCGCGTCCTTTTTGCGCGATTTATATTTGACTATGCCTGACGCCTCTTCAAATATGCCTCGCCGATCCTCTGACCGGGTACTGAGAATTTCCTCAATCCGGCCTTGACCGATGATGGAATAAGCCTCACGGCCGATACCGGTATCCATGAACAGCTCTGTAATATCTTTTAGTCTGCATGACTGCTTGTTGATCATATATTCGCTGTCTCCGCTGCGGTGAACCCGCCGCGTTACCGTCACTTCGCTGAAGTCCAGAGGCAGAGCGTGATCTTCATTGTCCAGCGTCAGCGACACTTCGCCATAATTCACCGCCTTGCGGGCATCGCTTCCGGCAAAAATAATATCTTCCATCTTGCCGCCGCGCAGCGACTTGGCGCTTTGTTCACCGAGCACCCAGCGGATGCCGTCGGAAATGTTGCTCTTGCCGCTTCCGTTAGGACCCACGACAGCCGTAATGCCGCGCACAAACTCCATCTCCGTTTTGTCGGCAAATGATTTAAAGCCCGCTAATTCAATCCGTTTCAAAAACATACGTCGCCAGTCACCTCCGACCCATTATACCATAGCGTTCCATAACCTAACATAGCACGCTCCAATGAAGAGCAGGATGCAGTAAATATCGTTGGTTGTGAAATATAAAATTGACAGTGATTACAAAAAGTGGTGTAGTAAAGTTGTTCTTGATTTCTATTTTTTTCTATTTATTATAGTTATTTTTCTATATTTTAAATCTTCATTAATAAGGATGATGGAAATGACGCGGGGACCTGAACAGCAAGAACACATTATTCGTTATCGGCAGGGCCGAATCACCAGAGAACCGGATCTAATTGTGACGGAGCATCCGGTCACACTTAAGATTAACGGTGAAGAATTCGTGACCCTGGTATGCACCCCTGAATACATTGAGGACATGGCTATCGGCTACTTGGCTTCTGAAGGCATCATTCGGGGAATTCAAGATATTAAGGAGCTGTGGACGCAGGAAGAGGAAGGCTTCGTACACGTCTCCACGGACCGCTGGAATAATCTTCACCGCCAGTTGTACGCCAAACGTTATGTCAGTTCCTGCTGCGGCGCCGGCCGCCATGGCTTTGTTTATGTTAACGATGCAAGGACGGCCAAAGTAATGGACGGTGTTCATGTCTCGATATCCTTTGGCGATTGTTTCCGCCTTATGGAGAGCGTGCAGGCCGGCGCGGAGCTGTTTCACCGGACAGGCGGCGTCCACTCCGCTGCGATTTGCGATACCGGCGGGGTGCTGCTTGCCCGCAGCGATATCGGCCGGCATAATGCGCTCGACAAGATTTACGGCCACTGCTTGAGGCACGAGATGAACCTGAATAACAAAATAATCGTGTTCAGCGGCCGGATTTCATCGGAAATCTTATTAAAGGTTGCCAAAATCGGCTGTGAGATCATTCTGTCCAAATCAGCTCCCACAGCCCTGGCTCTTGAGCTGGCTGAACAACTCGGCATCACGACAGTCGGTTTCATCCGTCATGATTCATGCAATGTTTATACACGCCCTGAGCGTATCAGCGACTGTGCGATCTTAAAGAACAATTGAACAAACCTGAGATTTCAAGCAGAAAGCTCATAGTTCAGTATTTTTACTATTGTTACATTATTTACATGTCTATCTATTACAAAAAAAGGATGCATCTGTTCAGCTTAAGGAGGGATGTTCAACGGATCATTTACTGGAACGATTATATACGCAGGAATCGCTGGGTTCCGAAGAAATTGTCGATCTTCTAGGAAATTTGGACCAGACTTCAAGGAAGCGGCTGCATACTTTTGCACATCAGAAGCGGGTGGCCCGTTACGGCACAGGAGTGTATCTCCGCGGACTGATTGAATTCTCCAATATATGCAAACAAAACTGCATGTACTGTGGAATACGCTCCGCCAATAAGGCAGTCAGCCGCTACCGGCTGAAGCCTGAAGAAATCATGGACTGCTGCCGTGAAGGATATAATTTGGGCTATCGCACCTTCGTTCTGCAGAGCGGAGAAGACGATTGGTATACAACGGATAAGCTGGCGGGCCTTGTTGCTGATATCAAGCGGCACTATCCGGATTCTGCGGTGACGCTGTCGATCGGCGAACGTGACGATGAGACCTATACCCGGTTATTTGAAGCGGGTGCGGACCGTTATTTGCTGCGGCATGAGACGGCTTCCAGCAGTCTGTATGAGGCGCTGCACCCGACCATGACTTTTGAGAATCGGCGGGACCGCTTGCGTGCCTTGAAAGCTATTGGCTATCAGGTCGGAGCCGGCTTTATGGTTGGATTGCCCGGACAGACGAACGAAGATTTGGCCAAGGATTTATTGTACCTCAAGGAGCTTAATCCGGATATGGTTGGCATCGGCCCTTTTTTGCCGCACCAAGCTACGCCTTTAAAGGACGAGCCGGCTGGTACTGTGGAGGCTACATTAGATATGATTGCACTTGCGCGTTTGTTTGTGCCTGACGCCTTGATTCCGGCTACCACAGCTTTGGGAACCGCTCATCCGTACGGGCGGGAGCTCGCACTAAAAGCGGGTGCAAATGTAGTCATGCCTAATCTCTCTCCCCTGTCCGTACGTCCAAAATATACATTATATGACAATAAAATTTGTACAGGAGATGAATCGGCACAGTGCAGGTTCTGTCTGGATCAGCGGATTGAGGGTGCCGGCTTTCATGTCGATATGGGCCGCGGAGATAGTCTGAACTGGCTGTCGCGCCCTCCGGGGGAGCAGGCTGTTCGGTAAACAATGGTCATTTGTGACCTGTCGTTGTCGTGAAATTTCACAGGAAGGCAATCGGGCGAAGTTCGGCCTTCTTTTTTTTCCATTAATGAACCCAGAAAGAAGTGGATGTTTGTGAACCGAGTAAATGAACGCCGTCCGGCGGATTTTATTCAGGACGAGGAAATCAAGGAATCACTGAAATACGGGGAGGCGGCAGTAAACGACAGCACAATAGTAACCGCAATCCTGGATAAAGCAAGAGAGTGCAAAGGCCTGACCTCTCAGGAAGCGGCCGTGCTGCTGCACGTGGATGATGAAGATACACTGGAAAGGCTGTACCAGGTATCCAGGGAAATCAAGGAACGGATATACGGCAACCGGATCGTGCTGTTCGCCCCCCTCTATGTCAGCAATTACTGTGTCAATAACTGTGTCTACTGCGGATACAAGCACTCCAATTCCGAGTTTGTGCGCAGCCGTCTCACTCAAGACGAAATTGCCCAGGAGGTCAAGGTTCTTCAGTCACTTGGCCATAAACGGCTTGTCCTTGAAGCGGGTGAAGACTCGCACCATTGTTCCATCGACTACATTCTGGAATGTATCCGGACCATATACGAGACCAAGCTGGACAATGGCAGCATCCGGCGGATTAACATCAATATTGCCGCCACGACGGAGGAAGAATACCGCCAACTGGCCGAGGCCGGGATCGGAACCTATATTTTATTCCAGGAGACTTATCACAGACCCAGCTATCACAATTACCATCCTCAAGGACCCAAAGGGGACTATGACTGGCATACGACCGCCATGGACCGTGCAATGAAAGCCGGAATCGACGACGTTGGCATCGGTGTCCTGTACGGACTCTATGATTATAAATATGAGACCATCGCCATGCTGCAGCACGCCGAACATCTGGAGCAGGCATTCGGCTGCGGACCGCATACCATCTCTGTCCCCCGCCTGCGCGAAGCGGAGAACGTGAATCTGGACAATTACCCCCATCTTGTGGGCGACCGCGATTTCGCGAAGATTGTCGCCGTGCTGAGAATGGCCGTGCCTTATACGGGAATGATCCTGTCTACACGTGAAGACCCGGAATTCCGCGACCAAATCATTAAGCTGGGAATTTCGCAGATCAGCGCAGGCTCCGCGACAGGCGTCGGCGCATATAGCGTCAATAAAGACAAAGACGACAAACCGCAGTTCACGGTCGGCGATCACCGCTCCCCTATGGAAATTATCAAGAACCTGTGCCAAGGCGGCTATGTTCCCAGCTACTGCACCGCATGCTACCGCGAAGGAAGAACAGGGGACCGCTTCATGCAGCTGGCCAAGTCGGGGCAAATTCATAATGTATGCCAGCCGAATTCCTTGATGACCTTTCAGGAGTACCTGCTGGATTACGCCGACGAAGAAATGCGCGCCATTGGCGAACAGACTATTCGCGAGAATCTGGAGCGCATCCCCAAGGAGTCGGTCAAGAAAGCAACGAGTGAGCAATTGCAGCGCATTCATGCGGGCGAAAGAGATCTGCGGTTCTAACAGGCATCATAAAAAGCACCCGGAACCTTTAAACATGGAACCGGGTGCTTTCGTTTAATAGACAGATCTTTAACTTCATTCCTCCGCCCAAGCCAGCATCGCGGACGGAAACATTTCAATCGCCCTCGGGAATACGCCATGGACATAGGCAATAAACACGCCATAATTGACAATCGGCACTCCCGCAGCCCCCGCTTCCTCCAATCGATGCAGCATCGCTTTGCGATTCAGGACGCACGCTCCGCAGTGAATAATAAGGGAATACTGTTCCAATCCCTCCGGGAATTCGCTGCCTGCGGCATGCACGATTTGAAGCTGTCTACCCGTCTTTTCCCGCAGCCAGCGGGGAATCTTGACGGTGGCGATATCATCGGACTGCCGATGATGCGTGCAGGCTTCCGCAATCAGCACACGGTCGCCGTCACGCAGGCGGCTGATCGCCCGCACCCCACGAACAAGCCGGGGAAGATCGCCTTTATAGCGGGCGAACAGTATGGAGAAGGAAGTTAATGGCACATCCTTGGGGGTGTCGGCCTGGGCTTTTAGAAACGCCTGTGAATCTGTAATCACCACTTTCGGCTTGCGCCCCAGTGCCGCCAGCGTATGCGCGAGTTCCTGTTCCTTGGTCACCACAGCTACCGCATCACATTCCATAATGTCGCGAATGGTCTGCTGCTGGGGTAAGATCAGCCTGCCTTTGGGTGCGGCCTTATCGATTGGGACGACAAGAACGGCCAGGTCACCTGGACTTAACAAGTCGCCTACGATCCGGAACTTGTCTTCTCCCCTCGGTAAGGCGGCTGCAATGGCCGTCTTCAATTCGCCGATACCAGATCCAGCGGCGGCGCTTAATGGAAGCGGCTTGAGGCCAAGCGTGGTTTCTACATGTGCCGCCGCCAACCCGGTCTGACCTTGATCTCCATCCGAGGTAAGCAAATCGATTTTGTTTAAAATAACAATGACCGGAATCTCTCTGGCAGCAATCGTCCGCAGCAGTTCCTGCTCAAATTCGTCAGCGCCATGGGCGGCATCAACCACAAGCAGTGCCAAATCGGTTTTGTTAAATATACGCATCGTTTTATGGATACGCTGCTGCCCCAAATCGCCAACGTCATCCAGTCCAGCTGTATCAATAAGCACCACCGGGCCCACCGGCAGCAGCTCCATCGGCTGATAGACTGGGTCGGTCGTCGTACCGCTCACCGGGGAAACAATCGAGGTCTCCTGACCGCCAAGCGCGTTAATGACACTCGATTTACCGGCATTACGCCTTCCGAAGACAGCAATGTGCAATCGTTCTCCGCGCGGTGTATCGTTCAAGCTCATAGGGTGCTCTCCTTCGCTTTCCTATCCTCTTCAGACTCCTCTGCCGCTTCCGGGAATACCCGGCTTGGTCACTTCCAGCGGATGAAGAATCGCTTCTATTTGCTCCTCTTCCATCAGGCCGCGTTCCTGTAACAGTTGTTCAAGCGGCTCTCCCGTAGCAGTGACGGCCATAGCCAGCTCAGCGGCGGTGTCATATCCAAGATAAGATACCGCAGCAGCAGCCATCACTCCCGAGCGGCTTAGATTCTGATGACAACGGTCGGCATCCAGCTTTAAACCCTGGACACAACGCTCCTTGAACAGCGGAACGGCACGGCTTAACAGTTCCAAGGATTCGAGCAGCGCCTCGGCAATCAAGGGCGTAAACGCGTTAAGCTCAAGCTGTCCGCTTGCCGCCGCCAGCGTCACCGCTGTATCGTTAGCGATCACCCGCATCGAGACGGACCCGGCCATTTCGGCGATGACCGGATTGACCTTACCGGGCATTATGGAAGAGCCAACTTGTACAGCGGGCAGCTTATATTCGCCAATGCCGCCGGATGGTCCGGAATTCAGCAGCCGGAAATCGCCAGATATCTTCAGCAGATTCACCGCGGCCGCTTTGAGCAGACCTGAAGTCTCTACAAATACATCCATATTCTGCGTGGCATCCATCGGAAAATCACTGCGGCATAACCCGAGCCCGGTCATTTCCCGCAGCTCCTCCGCAATGGCATAGGCATACGTAAGCGGCGCGTTCATCCCTGTGCCGACAGCCGTGCCGCCGATATTGATTTCCCGCAACCTTTCCTCCGCTTTATACAGCCGCCACCGGTCACGGGCCACCGCTTTGGCGTAGGCGCCGAAGCTCTGTCCGGCCATGATTGGCAGCGCGTCCATTAGCTGCGTCCGGCCCAGCCTTAACACATCCGCGTACTGCCGTTCCTTCTCCTGCAGCGCTTCTTGAAGTGAAGACAGCTCTTCACTCAGCAAACGCAGCAGCGGGATGACAGCGATGCGCAGAGCGGTCGGATAGACGTCATTCGTGGACTGATACAGATTTACATGGTCAATTGGATGGACTAGCCGGTAGTCCCCCTTGATTCCGCCAAGCCACTCGATTGCCCGGTTGGCAATCATCTCATTCACATTCATGTTGGTGCTGGTTCCGGCTCCGCCCTGATAGGCATCCACGATAAAATGATCATCCAGCAGACCTGCCAAAATATCATCGCAGGACAACTGAATCGCCTTAGCGGCAGACTCCGGAATATCTCCATGCTGCCCGTTTACTTTTGCCGCAGCTTTCTTGACTAGCACCATTGCCCGCATGAGCCGCCGATGAGCCGGACGGCCGCTGACGGCAAAATTGTCACGCGCCCGCACGGTATGAATACCATAGTAGGCATCCTCAGGCACTGAGGCACTGCCAAGCGAGTCCTGTTCCGTGCGAAATTTGAATTCATCGCTCATTCTAAGCATTCACCCGCCAATCTGAGACATCTGACGCAGCATAACGTGCTGAGAAGGCTTGTGGCTCGGCTGAACGATCATCTCATGCCGCTGCGGTTTGGCTTCGAGCGATTGCCGGATTACTTGTCTAAGCCTCTCGTCATTTCCGATAAACGGCTTGAGATCCCACTCGTCGTTCCAATAGAGACAGGGCTTAACATATCCGTTCGCCGTTATACGCAGCCGGTTGCAGGCCATGCAGAAATGTTCGCTGACCGGATTAATCAGGCCGAATTCTCCGGCAGCTCCGGAAATCCGGTAATACTTGGCCGGCCCCGCATCGTCTGCCGCTCCACAAAAAGATAGATTCGACAGACTGTCAGCAGGCTCAACAAGGCGCGCGTTCCATTCCCTCTTCGCACATTGGGCCAGTATTCCCTCCAGCGGCATATATTTCGCATTCCATCCCTCTTGCTGCATGCCAACAGGCATATATTCGATAAAGCGGATTTGCAGCGGATAGTTCAGCGTCAACCGCAAAAATGACTCGATTTCGTCGTCGTTCACGCCTTGCATGAGTACAACATTGAGCTTCAGCGTTTCGAATCCGGCTTCAAAGCAGGCTTCAATGGCGTCCAATACCCGGCCTAGATCACCGCCGCGCGTGATCTGGGCGTACCGCTCCGGCAGGAGGGAATCCAGACTGATATTCACATCGGTTAGCCCCGCCCGGCGAAGTTCGCGAGCCTTGGATGCCAGCAGCAGGCCGTTGGTGGTCAGCCCAATGCGTCTGATTCCTGATACGGCGCCAAGCCTGGCCACAAGCTCTTCCAGACGGGGCCGCAGCAGCGGTTCTCCGCCGGTAATCCTAACCTTAGTGACACCCATCTCTGCGAGTACATTTACGATGGCAACCATATCGTCAAAAGTAAGCAGGTCCGTCTGCGAAGTATATTCCGCTCTGTTCCCCGGTCTGCAATACTGACAGCCAAGATTGCAGCGGTCGGTAATGGAGAGCCGCACATAATTATGTACACGGCCAAAGGAGTCAACCAAAGGATCGGACAAAGGATTCACCTTGCTTTCTGCATTTTGTGACTGAACACTCGGATGGAATTTTAACATGCTCAATAGCCGGATAAATCGCCAAACGGCTGCAGCAGCTGTGCGCTGGCAATTCTTTTCCGGGAAGCCGACTGTTCGATTTGACTCGGGACAATGAGCTGCAGCGCATTCGTCGGGCATACCCGTACACATTCCGGTCCATTGCCGCTTTCTTCACAGAGATCGCATTTCTGCGCAACGATTCTTTCCTTCGGGCTCAATACACCCGCAGCATTTGACCGCAGGCCGGACTGCCGCTGCTTCTGACCATCCCGATACGCAGTAACCATTTGAATAGCCCCATAGGGACAGACCAGCATGCAGGTTTTACAGCCAATACATGTATCCTGGTTAATAATAATGCTATGGTCCTTGTTCGTAATCGAGCCGTTAGGGCATACATTGGCGCAAGGAGCATCCTCACAATGTCTGCACTGGACGGGGGCAGTAACGGCTTCCGTCTCGACTACACTCAGACGCGGGTAAAATGCAATCTCGCTTTCTTCCTGCTCAAATAGACGGTTTCCCGAATGCGCAACGACACAGGCTGCCTCACAAGTATGACATCCTATGCATTTATCAGGATCAGCAACAACAAAATTATTCATTTCATTTCCCCCTTAACACTTCTGGAAAAGAATTTGGTATGCAGCAAATGATGTGAAGCATGGCCTAAAGGCTCACCTAAAAAGTCTTTGTATAATTTAATAATTGCCGGGTTCTCATGTGATTTGCGGACCTTCTGATTAGAATCATGACGGTATATCGAGCTCTTCCTGGCCTGATAAGCGCTCTTTCGCTGCGTCTCCAGCAGAAGCTTCGGTTGGCCGCCGCCGCTGACGCATCCTTCAGGACAAGCCATGACTTCTATAAAATGATAAGGGCAGGTGCCTTTGGCCACTTGTTCCAAAATGGTAGAGACATATTTAAGCCCTGCGACCATGGCAACCTTCAGCTCCAAATCCCCAATCTGAACCGTTGCCGTACGAATTCCTTCATCCCCTCTGATAAAATCGAGCTGAAGATTCGGAATGGGCTCGTGCGTCACAAGCTCATACCCCGTCCGGATCGCCGCTTCCATGACTCCCCCGGTGGCGCCAAAGATCGTTCCTGCTCCGGAATATTTGCCAAGCGGCGAGTCAAACGTTTCGTCGGGAAGGTTGATGAAATCAATGCCCTTGTCCTTAATTAACTGGGCCAGTTCCCTCGTTGTAATGACCATATCTACTTCGCGGAGCCCGTCGACATTCATTTCTTCCCTGCCGGCCTCAAATTTCTTGCACGTACAGGGCATTACCGCCACGCTGAGGATATCGGCCGGGGCAATTCCATCCAATTCGGCGCTGTAGGTCTTGACCAAGGATCCTACCATTTGCATTGGCGACTTGCAGCTCGACAGATGATCCAGCACATGCGGCGCTGCCGTCTCCGCATGCTTGACCCAGGCCGGGCAGCAGGAGGTGAACATCGGCAGCCGTTCGCCGGACATGACCCTGCTAATTAATTCGCTGCCCTCTTCCATAATCGTGACGTCGGCTCCGAAATTTGTATCATAAACTCTATCAAAATTCAGCAATCTTAACGCCGCCGCCATCTTACCCGGAGTTAATGTGCCAAAGGGCAAGCCGAATTCCTCCGCCAGCGACACGCGGATGACCGGAGCGCATTGCACGACTTTATACCGTTTCGGGTCGGCCAGCGCTTCCTTTAGCTCTATTGCATGTCCGGTCGAATAGGCGGCAAATAGCGGTTCACGCACACTGGAAAGCTGACCTCTTTGCCGCAGCTTCTCTGCACGGGAAGTCAGGGAAGGATCGTTTTCCGCCGCATAAGCGGCGCATGTCTGTACACATTGCCCGCAAACGACGCAGCGGTGCGCATCAATGCTTTGGGGTGTGCTCGCTTCCCCGATAATGGCATCCACCGGGCATACCTCCGCGCACCGCCTGCACCCGGTGCATAGTTCTTCGTCAATATGAATGATCGGATCGATGTTTGGCGTCACAGATGAACCCTTCTTTTCTATGATTAGCTTTATCATAATCTCAGCCCTGCAGCTTTCCGTGATCTGGATGCCCCGAAGCTCGGACTAACCAGTGTCAGCGCCTGCTCCGGACAGACCGAGGCACAAGCGGGAACCGGCCCGCCTCCGCCTTCAGTCAGGCTCCCGCTATTATTCACTGCGCCTGCTCCCGCAATCTCCCCAGAAGCCGTATTCCCGTCAGACGCGATATCATGGCATAAATCACATTTATAAGCGATGACTCTGGTTTTCCGTTCCAATCTGCCGTTCAGCTGTTCTCTTAAGTGCGGCTGCTTATGCTCCTGGCCGCTGCTGTACGCCTTATACAGACTGATCGCTCCAAAAGGGCAAGCCATGGCACAAGCTTTGCAGCCTATGCAGCGATCCTCATCGATAGTAATAGCGCCTTCCTCCTGCACGATTGCTTGTACCGGACAGACGCCGGCGCAAGGCGCGTTCTCGCAATGCCGGCACTGTACAGGCATCGTGAAGCTGTCCGTGCGGATGACATACAGCCTTGGAATGACCGGCATGGTTACCGTTCCTACAGCAGCAGCCACCCCGTTATCACGGTTATGCACGGCGAAGCAGGCCAGTTCGCACGCTTTACAGCCTATGCATTTGCCGGCTTCGGCAATGACGAACGAATTGGGCCGTTCCTTCCTCATGCCTGACCCGCCCCCACATGCATTTGCTTTCTAAGCGACTCATATTGCTGCCGTACCTTCTCTTCGGCCCGAAGCTGATCCGGAATCCGCTCCAATCGAATCGCGCAATATTTGTATTCCGGCGTCTTGGAGATGGGGTCCAAAGCATCGCCTGTCAGTTCGTTGCAAGCGCCAATCCAGAAATGATAGGTCATATAGGTGGCGCCTGCTTTGACCCGGTCGCTGATTTGCGCCCTGGCTACGATCCTTCCCCGCCGGGAGATAATTCTAACCAACTGCCCGTCTGTAATGCCGAGGCTGGAAGCATCCACTGGACTGACCTGGATATTACCGGGCTCATCGGACAACTGGCTAAGGGCGCGGCAGTTCCCGGTCATGGTCCGGACGGAATAATGTCCGACTTCACGGACGGTGGACAGCGTTAACGGATATTCCTGATCCGGCTGCTCCAGCGGAGCTCTCCATTCACAGGCAAACAGCCGCCCTTTGCCGTTAGGCGTCGAAAAGCGGTTACCCTCATATAAATATGGAGTACCCGGATGATCTTCGGATGGGCAGGGCCACTGTACACCGCCCTGCTCTTCCATCCTTTTATAGCTTGCTCCCGCAAATTTCGGACAGAGGGCTCTCATCTCGTCCCAAATCTCTTCCGTATTCTTGTAGGACATCGGGTAGCCCATCGCCGTGGACAGTTCACTGATAATTTGCCAATCCGGCTTTACATCCCCTGGAGGATCTACGGCCTTTCTAATCCGCTGAAATCCGCGGTCGGCTGACGAATACACACCTTCATGTTCGCCCCAGGAGGTAGCGGGCAGGATGACATCCGCATGCAGCGCCGTCTTGTTCATGAAGATATCCTGCACAATGACAAACTCCATCTTCTCCAGCGTTTCCCTCACTTCGGCTGCATTCGGATCACTCTGTACCGGGTCTTCGCCAAAAATGTAATAGGCTTTCACCTTATTTTCCTTCAATACAAGATGGGGAATTTCCGTCAAGTGATACCCGGTTTTATCCGGCAGCATTACGCCCCAGGCCTTCTCGAACTTTTTGCGTATTTTGGGATCGGTAACGGATTGATAGCCCGGATACACATTAGGCAATGCCCCCATGTCGCATGAGCCCTGTACATTGTTCTGGCCGCGGACCGGTCCAATACCGACACTGGGTCTGCCGAAATTTCCGGTCAGCAGTGCGAGCGAGGCAAGCCCTTTGACTACGTCCACCGCCTGAGCGAATTGGCATACTCCCATGCCATACAGAATCATCGCTTTATTTGATTTGGCGTACTGCCGCATCACCTTGCGAATGTCATTTGCTTTTACACCGGTGATGGTCTCGGCATATTCAGGCGTATACTTTTTCACACTTTCCTTATATTCAGCAAATCCTTCCACATAGTTGGCTACATAATCCTTGTCATATAATTCTTCCTCTATGAGTACATTTCCAAATGCATTTACAAGCGCCATGTTCGTTCCGCCTTTAAGAGGGAGCCAAGTATCTGCAATTCTAGCCAATTCTGTCTTTCGTGGATCGGATACGATAATGGTAGCGCCCTTCTCCTTCGCTTTGACGATTCTTCTGGCTACAATCGGGTGCGTGACTGGGGCATTATAGCCAAAAATGAATAACAAATCCGTATCCTCTATCTCCGGAATAGAATTCGACATGGCCCCATCGCCCAGCGAATAGGTCAGCCCTGCCACGGACGGACCATGGCACACTCTGGCGCAGTGGTCAATATTATTGGTACCGATCACCGCACGCATAAATTTTTGCATCACATAGTTAGCCTCATTGCCCGGTCCTCTGGCCGAACCTGTACCCATGATCGCATCAGGACCATATTGTTCCTTAATGGCCGTAAGCTTCTCTGCTGTAAATTGGATGGCCTCCTCCCAAGAAACCTCTCGCAGAACCCCTTCTTTACGAATCATAGGCTTGCGAAGGCGAGCGGTCAGAATCTGCGGATCATTCAGAAAATCCCAGCCATAATGGCCCTTCAGGCACAAATTCCCTTCGTTCGTTCTTCCATCCGCAGGCTCAGCCCCCACGACCTTTCCGTCTTCAACCAGTAAATTCATGTGACAACCGCTGCCGCAATACGGGCATATTGTCAGTACTTTGTTCTTCATTGGATAACCGCCTTTTCATGTGATTTTTTGCACAAATAGCACAACAAAAAATAAGCCAATACAAAGTATAAATAGAAAAATACACCGTGTACTGGCTTATTAAAAAGCGAAGAAGCTGACGCCCTTTCTCTTCAATCAAACCGATTTATTCAGTTGAATCATAATTGCCCGGCCGCTTGGACAAAGTTCGTAAATCCTCCAAGTATATGTAAACGGGCTGCCAAGCGTGTCTATCATTTCGGCCATAAATTCTTTTTCCAAATAGGGCTTTAATACTTTCCAATATTCCGCAACGAGATCGACAGCACCTTCTTTTACTAAAATCTCAGATAGACTCGAGAGAATTCCCCTAATCTCAATGGTGATTAATTGGTCGCTCGCAAGCTTAACCTTCACATTCTCCGGGCCTCTGCCCCGATAGTGCTTAACAATCTTGACTACAAGTCTTCTAATCTTCTCCTGGTATTCGAATTCAGTCTCAGGCATCCAAACACCTCAATACTAACCATCTGTTTATGGAATTTTATTTAATTTATTACATGTTCATGTTAGACTTTTCCAAAATTCTTGTCAACATACAAATTAACACTTATCCATACGTTTCCAACTGTTATTCTTCAATTCCTGGACATTATCGTTAGAATTCGAAAAAAGAGCAGCAAAGGTCTGATTTCCGTTTGTACGCCGGAATCAGACCTTTGCTGCTCTGCTGCTTTTACACGTAATACTTCGCATTCTCCATTCTCTCAGGCGCCGTCCTCTTTCAGGCGCAGCAGCGCGGCTGCCGCAGCATGCTGTTCCGCTTCCTTTTTCGAGCGCCCGCTTCCCTGGCCCAGCGTACGGCTGGCCATACTTACTTCGGAAACAAATTCGCGTTCGTGAGCCGGTCCCCGTTCCTCGATAATCCGATACTCCAAGGTGCCCATGCCATGATGCTGAATCAATTCCTGCAGTTCGGTCTTGAAGTCGGTCATCTGCATTTGCAGCTTCCCATCCGTCTCTACCAGCGGGAACACATGGTTATCCAAAAACTTCCGTACCGTCACGAGTCCTTGATCGAGATAAAGCGCTCCCACGAAGGATTCAAACACATCGGCCAGCAGCGCCGGCCGGGTTCGTCCTCCCGTCAGCTCTTCGCCTTTGCCAAGCAGCACATAGCGGCCAAATCCAAGGTTCTCGGCGAACTTGACCAGCGATGGCTCGCAGACGATAGCGGCCCGCAGCTTGGTCAACTCACCTTCCGGGCGATCCGGAAGCAGATTATATAAATATTCGGAAACCGTCAGCTCCAGGACAGCGTCGCCCAAGAATTCAAGACGTTCATTGTCCTGGTGCTGATTGAAACGGTGTTCATTGACATAGGACGCATGGGTAAAAGCCTGCTTCAGCAGCAAAGAATCGTGGAATTGAATATGAAGTTGACTTTGTAATTGCTTCAGGTCCCCATTCATCGCACGGTCTCCTTACTGATTGTATTTTTTCAAAATAACGGTCGCGTTATGTCCTCCGAATCCGAATGAATTGGACATAACAATGTTCAGCTCCGCTTCACGAGGTTTATTCGGAACATAGTCCAGATCGCATTCGGGGTCTTGGTTGTCCAAATTGATTGTTGGAGCAATCATGTTATTCTGCAGGGAAAGTCCGCAAATGATCGCCTCCACACCGCCAGCTGCACCAAGCAGGTGCCCTGTCATGGATTTCGTAGAGCTGACCGCCACCTTGTACGCATGGTCTCCCAGCGCCATCTTGATAGCCGTTGTCTCCGACTTGTCCCCTACAGGAGTCGAGGTGCCATGTGCGTTAATATAGTCAATATCCTCGGGCTTGATGCCTGCATCGCGAATCGCCATCTTCATGCAGCGCGCCGCGCCGTCCGGATCGGGTTCGGTCATATGGTGGGCATCGCCGCTCAAGCCGTAGCCGATAACCTCGGCATAAATCCGGGCGCCCCGCTGAAGCGCATGCTCCAGAGATTCCAGCACCAGGATGCCGGCGCCTTCGCCCATGACGAAGCCATCTCTGTCCGAATCGAACGGACGGCTTGCCTTTTCCGGCTCGTCATTGCGCGTGGACATCGCTCTCATCGCACAGAAGCCTGCCATGCCCGTCGGACGGATGGTCGCTTCCGCGCCGCCGCAGATCATGGCGTCCGCATCTCCGCGCTGAATCATGCGTAACGAATCACCAATAGCGTGGCTCCCCGTCGCGCAGGCGGTAACCTGCGTTGTATTAGGCCCCTTTGCTCCAAGGC
Source organism: Paenibacillus sophorae (assembly GCF_018966525.1). Classification (NCBI taxonomy): domain Bacteria; kingdom Bacillati; phylum Bacillota; class Bacilli; order Caryophanales; family Paenibacillaceae; genus Paenibacillus; species Paenibacillus sophorae. The sequence continues at coordinate 3,539,529 of NZ_CP076607.1, read as the reverse complement.
TGATGGATAGCTGCCCCGAACCCATATTCGCGATCATCATCGGAATAAAGAACGGGCTGACGCGTTTTGGACCTTTTTCAAGCAGCAGGTTATGCTGATCTTCCCAGGTGCCGAGTCCGCCAATGCCTGAACCGACGGATACGCCAATTCTCTCGGCTTCAATATTCTCGCCAATCACCAAGCCGCTGTCCCCCAGCGCCTGCTGTCCTGCCGCGAGCGCAAGTTGTACAAAACGGTCCATCTTGCGGGCCTCCTTGCGGCCGAACAACTCTTCCGGATCAAAATCTTTAATCGAAGCCGCGATCCGTGTCGGATATTCGCTCACATCGAAGGATTCGATCGTAGAAACCCCGGACTTACCGCTCATCAAGCTGTTCCAGAATGTCTCTAGATCTTTGCCAAGCGCTGTCATCACACCCATACCGGTAACAACCACTCTATGACTCAAAAGCATTCACCCCATCTGATTACTGTATGGCTACAGTCGTAATTTCTCTCTAGCTTACTACTATATAAACTGCAAACGCCGCAAAAAAAAGCGGCGGTTTGTTATTTTCCTTGGAAATACGCTTACCAAAGCGCAGCTTTCGCAAAGTGCAAACACTGTAAAATGAGGAGAAGTCCCGCCTTAAGCAGGTACGGGACTTTTTAAACCATGGACTCTAGGTATGAGATTGTATGTAGTTTACAACTTCACCCACGGTCGTAATCTTCTCTGCATCTTCATCAGAGATCTCCATATCGAATTCATCTTCCAATTCCATAACCAATTCTACAACGTCGAGAGAATCAGCTCCCAAATCATCTTTGAAAGACGCTTCCAGTGTGACTTCGGCTTCGTCGGCTCCTAAGCGGTCGACGACAATGCGCTTTACACGCTCCAATACATCGGACATCCGGTTCACCTCCTCTTTTGGTATTATACGAGATATGAGTTCAAAATGCCATAGAGCTAAAAAAACGCTTTAACCCGCTAATTTTGACGCTCATTCTCACTCTTCGGGATCAACCCGGAGCCACTGAAAATATTACATATACATGCCGCCGTCAACATGAAGCGTCTGGCCCGTCATGTAAGCCGCTCCCTCGGATGCAAGGAAGAGCGCAGCCGAAGCAATTTCCTCCGGCAGACCGAGACGTGCGAGCGGAATGCCCTTTGCCAGATCGGCGCGGACTTCATCAGACAGCTGTCGGGTCATATCGGTGTCGATAAAGCCGGGGGCAATACAGTTGACCGTAATGCCGCGGGAAGCAAGCTCGCGCGCAGCTGATTTGGTCAGTCCGATAATGCCGGCCTTCGCCGCCGAATAGTTAGCCTGACCTGGATTGCCTGTCACGCCGACCACGGAGGAAATATTGATGATCCGGCCATAACGCTGCTTCATCATCGGGCGGGTGACAGCCTTAAGACAGTTGAACACGCCTTTGAGATTCGTCTCTATGACCTGATCGAACTCTTCCTCTTTCATCCGCATAATCAGGTTGTCCCTTGTAATGCCCGCGTTATTCACGAGTATATCGATCCGACCCCAGGCGCCGAGGGTTTCTTTAACCAGGGCTTCCGCCTGTTCAGCACTGCCGACATTGCCCCGGAGCGCGATTCCTTCGGAACCGAGCTCCGCGATGCGTTCCACGGTCTCCCGGGCTGCATCTTCGCTGCCTGAATAGTTCACGGCGACCTTGACGCCATGCTCCGCCAGCGCCAGCGCGATGCTGCGGCCGATGCCGCGAGAAGCGCCGGTAACGAGGGCCGTCTGGCCCCGTAATGCTGAGAACATCCTATTAGTCCCCTTTCATATTCCGTAAAGCTCGTCTTACTGTTCAATCAGAAAGCAGTCAAGCTAAGAGCTTCAATGCTTTCCAGGCTGTTGATGTTGATTACCTTGACGTTCTTGTCGATCTTGCGGATGAGTCCAGCGAGCACGCTGCCGGAACCGATCTCCACAAACGTGTCAACACCTTCTTTAATCAGCTGTTCCACGGTATCCTGCCACAGTACCGGCGAGTACACCTGCCGGACTAGCAGCTCGCGGATTTCCTCCGGATTCGTGACGGGAAGCGCGGTAACGTTGACGACAACGGGAACGGACGGGGCCTTGAATTCCGTCTTCGCCAGCTCGTCCGACAGTCTTTCAGCCGCTTCCTTCATCATGGAGGAATGGAAAGGACCGCTGACTTCGAGCGGAATTGCCCGCTTGCCGCCTGCTTCCTTCACCCGCTGAACGACCGCGTTCACGCCCGCCTGTGAGCCGGATACGACAATCTGTCCCGGACAGTTGACGTTCGCCAGCTCAACCGGGCCTTCCTGCTCCGATACGCTGCGGCACAGGTCCGCCAGCGCCTCGCGCCCGGCGCCCAGCACGGCGGCCATCGCGCCTTGTCCGCCCGGCACGGCCTCTTCCATAAACTGGCCGCGCAGACGCACCAGCTTGACGGCGTCCCCGTAGGCCAGGACACCGGCAGCCACCAGCGCGCTGTATTCTCCCAGGCTGTGGCCGGCCACATAATCCGGCGCAAGGCCTTTGCCCTTCAGCGCTTCCAGATAGGCTACGCTTGCGGTCAACAGCGCGGGCTGCGTATTGGCTGTCTGCTTAAGCTCGCTGTCAGGCCCTTCAAAGACAAGCGTGCTGAGCGGAAAGCCGAGAACTTCATCGCCTGTTTCAAATATCTCTCGAGCCTCAGGCACAGCTTCATATACATCCTTCGCCATGCCAACCGCCTGCGCCCCCTGACCGGGAAATACGAATGCGATTTTACTCATTATGCTATTTGCTCCCTTCAGCTTACCAAATCAATATGGAAGCGCCCCAAGTCAGGCCTCCGCCGAAGCCGACCATCAGAACGGTGTCGCCTTCCTTCATCCGTCCCTCTTCCGCCGCTTCCACCAAGGCGAGCGGTATAGATGCCGCCGATGTGTTCGCGTATTTGTCTACATTGATTACGCACTTCTCCGGGGGAAGATCCAGACGCTGCATCGCCGACTGGATGATGCGAATATTCGCCTGATGCGGTACAAAGAGATCGATGTCTTCCTTCGTAAGACCCGCTTTGCCAAGCACCTTCTCCGTTGCCGTACCCATAACCCGGACCGCGAACTTGAACACTTCCCGTCCGTTCATGTAGATAAAATGCTTCTTGCCCTCTACCGTCTCTGCCGAAGCAGGCAGCCGCGAGCCGCCGCCTTCCAGCTTCAGAAGCGGTCCGCCGGCTCCCTCTGCGCCAAGATCAAAGGACTTGAATCCCCGACCTTCAGGCACTTCGCCGAGAATGACCGCTCCCGCTCCGTCACCGAACAGAACGCAAGTGTTGCGATCCGTATAATCCGTAATCCGGGACAGCGCGTCCGCACCGATAATCAGAGCATTGTTGTACATGCCGTTCTGAATGAAACCGACCGCCGTCGCCAGACTGTATACGAAGCCGGAGCAGGCCGCTGACAGGTCGAATGCCGCCGCGCCCTTCGCTCCGAGCTTATCCTGCAGAATGCAAGCCGTAGAAGGGAATGTTGTGTCTGGCGTAATCGTTGCCACAATGATCAGATCCAGATCCTCGGGCTTCATGCCCGCCGAAGCCAGCGCACGGAGCGAAGCTTCGTAAGCCAGATCGGAGGTCGCTTGATCCGGAGCTGCGATATGCCGCTCCCGGATTCCCGTCCGGCTGACAATCCATTCATCGTTTGTTTCCACTATTTTTTCCAAATCGCTGTTGGTCAAAATTCTTTCAGGTACATATTTTCCCGTACCGATAATGCCGACCGGCCGTAAGTTATTCATAATGTCACTCACTTCCCGCTGATTTCCTTGGATATACTTGAGACAAGACCGGACGATAGCGCCTGCCGCGCCTGCCGGACCGCATTTCTGATGGCATTTCCGTCAGAAGAACCGTGCCCCTTCACTACGAGACCGCTTAAGCCCAGCAGCGGTGCGCCGCCGTGCTCCTTGTAATCCATCTTGCCTTTAAGACTTCTCAGTTCAGGCATAAGCATCGCCGCTCCAAGCTTTGTCTTGAGAGAACGGCTGAACTGCTCTTTGAGCAGCGCGAATATCGCCCCCGCCGTCCCTTCCAGCGACTTCAGCAAAATATTGCCGGCAAATCCGTCGCAGACGAGCACATCGCAGCTTCCCGTCAGCACGTCACGCGCTTCCACGTTGCCGACAAAGTTGATTCCGGGAAGCTGCTCCAGCAGCGGGTATGCTTCCTTTGTCAGCTTGTTGCCCTTTCCGGGCTCCGCTCCGACGTTCAGCAGACCAACGCGCGGCTTCGAAATGCCATGCACCTTGCTGCGGTAAATACTTCCCATCAGCGCGTACTGCGCCAAATGCTGCGGTTCGGCGTCCATATTCGCGCCAAGGTCCAGAGCCAGCACGCCTACATCGTCGAGGGTTGGGATCATCGGAGCCAGCGCAGGACGCTCGATGCCCGGCATTCTTCCGACAATGAGCAGCCCTGTTGTCATAAGAGCGCCCGTATTGCCAGCGGATATCATGGCCTCGGCTTCGCCTTCTTTAACCATCTTTCCTGCAACAACCATGGATGAATCCTTTTTCCGTCTTACGGCTTTGACGGGTTCCTCATCGGGTCCGATTACTTCGCTTGCATGACGGACCGTTACATTGATCGGCTTATCTTTAAGCAGCGGCGCCAGCCTTGCTTCGTCACCGACTAGAATAATTTGCGTATCTTTCCATTCCGCTGCCGCGGACAAGGCGCCCTCCACATTGCTCTCGGGCGCATGATCCCCGCCCATGGCGTCAATGGCGATCTGCACTACGGCTCACTCCTTCGCTGTATTCTTCGCTTACGGACCGATACACGACGAAATGGCCCTGAAAGACCATCTCTTCGCCAACATATGTAAATACGTCGACCTCGGCCTTACCCCTGCGGCCCGCCAGCGAGCGGACATAAGCCTTGGAAATGCATTTTTCACCCAGACGGACCATGCGTACAAAGCGGATATCTGCAGAGGCGGTAAGCGCGATTTCAGCGTTGATTACGGCAACCGCCAGCGAATTGGCCTGTGCGAATACATAATGGCCACGGGCAATTCCGTTCCTGGAGAAGACATGCTCCTCACGGATTTCAAAGATCGAAATGCCGCTCTTGTCCAGCTGTAGATCAACGATATCTCCAATCACTTCGTCTACAGGAAGAGATCGCACCTGATCGTAGGAATGCTCCGCCATCTGCTTCATGCGCTCCCGCAGCTCCGGAATACCAAGCTCCATTCGGTCCAGCCGGATCGTCTGTATGCTGACCTTCAGCTGCCGGGTAAGCTCACGGTCCGTGACAAAAGGATTGTCCTCAATAATCTGCAACAGCTGCTGCTGGCGTTCTTTTTTCGGCACGCGCTCGATGGCGGTTCACCTCCCGTCCTTGTTTATGAAAGCAATGCCTTCGATTGGCCGCAAGTTATGTCGGAAGTTATGTCCATTATAAATTTAGAACCTGGTACTAATATGTAGTATAAAGCATGAGGCCGCAAAAATAAAGCTTTGACTTCAAAACCTGCCCCGGGCGCCTCCACAAAGCGGATTTCCTGCACCCCAATTATTTCCTGTCCGCAAAAAAAATAGCACCTCACCGATAGATGAAGTACTACTTTGTTTGTAAGACTACTATTGCTTGATAATCTCTCTTGCTTTGTACGTTCCGCAAACTTTGCATACGTGGTGAGCAAGCTTCAATTCTCCGCATTGTTCACATTTCACCATGCCCGGGACAACCAGCTTAAAGTGCGTGCGGCGCTTGTCACGGCGTGTTTTGGACGTTCTACGTTGAGGTACTGCCATGTGTTCCACCTCCTTATTCAAGTCAACCCGATTAATCGGGCCGTTTCGGTCTCATCTCTCATTTGAAAAAATCTTTCAACCCGGCAAGACGCGGGTCGATTACGGTGTTGTCGCAACTGCAGACGCCTTCGTTCAGATTATGACCGCATGTGGGACAGAGTCCCTTGCAGTCCGGGGTGCAAAGCACGGAAAGCGGGAAATGAAGAAGATAGCTTTCCTGGACATAAGGCACCAAATCCACGGCTTCATCGGTCACGTAGATGAGGTCCTCGTTCTCCTCTTCTTCCGGCTCAGCCGGTTCCTTGCCCCACTTGAACGTTTCGGCGAAAGGAATATCCATATGCGTCTTGACAGGAGTCAAGCAACGCGCACATAGCATGTCCGCATCTCCGCTCAGCTTACCCTCCACGGTTACGAGATCCGCAGCCGCGGGCAGCGCATCGAGATCGGCTAATAACGGTGATACAGTCAAAATATCCTTGCGGCCTTTGACGGCTTCGCTTACATCCACATTCTCGCGGAAGTGCATAGGTCCGTCGGCATTTGCAATTTTGCGAAAGTGAAACTTCATAAATATCACTCCAAACAAACAAAATTTATTATACCTACCGTACATGACCTTTGTCAACTATTTCCCCTTTATATTGTTGGGTAAAAGGGCTCTGATTTATGTTATAACTATTAGTAACCCATTTGGGACGTTTTGACGGAGTTTGCTTACGCTTACGCACGCCCTATAACTATAAACAGAACAGGAGTGAACCCTGTGTGCCGACAGTAGGGATTATTGCCGAATACAACCCTTTACATAACGGGCATGTCCACCATTATAGAGAAGCCAAAAGATTGTCCGGCGCTAGCCACTCCATCGTCGTGATGAGCGGTCCTTTCACCCAGCGCGGGGAACCTGCCATGTTAAGCAAGCGGGCACGGACCGAAATGGCCCTGCGTATGGGCGCCGATCTGGTAATTGAGCTCCCGGTCGCTTATGCCGTCCAGCCCGCGGAGTGGTTCGCCTTCGGCGCGGTGGCGCTGCTGGAAGCGACTGGCGTCGTCAGCAGCCTGTGCTTCGGCTCCGAGTCCGGCAGCCTGGCGCAGCTGCTGCCGCTGGCGCGCTTTCTCGCCGAGGAAAGCGACCCGCTCCAGAGCGAGCTCCGCCGGCGTCTTGCGCTCGGCGAGAGCTTTCCCGCCGCTTACAGCGCGGCGGCGGCGCAGGTATGGCAGGAAGGCGGAGAGAATGGCAGAGGGCCCCTGCCCGCTGCTGCCCGCACCCATGTTCCTGCCGAACGCAATGCCGGTCCGGATGACCATTCGGGAACCGGCTCCGCACCGAAAATGAACGAAGACAGCCTTGCAGAGCTGCTGCGCGGACCGAACAACAGCCTTGGCCTCCACTACCTTATCGCTCTGAGGCGGCTCGGCAGCAGTATCGTTCCCTTGACCGTTCCGCGCCTCGGGGCCGGCTTTCATGAGCCGCTTCGCAGCGGTACAGCCATTGCCAGTGCGACAGCGCTTCGCGGACTGCTGCGTATGGGCGGTTCCCCTGCAGACTATATACCGGAGTACAGCCTTGGCATTCTTCGGCGCGAGCAGCAGGAAGGCCGCGGACCGCTGGACTGGGAGAGCTTCCGCTCTCCGCTGCTGCACCTTCTCTCCACCCGCTCGGCCGCCGAGCTTGGCGGACTGCTGGATGTGAGCGAAGGACTGGAGCACCGTCTGCTGCGGATTCTGCCGGAGCTTGAGCAGTTCACAGTTAGCGGTCTGCTGTCAGCCTTGAAGAGCAAACGCTACACCCGTACACGGCTTCAGCGGATGCTTCTGCACATTCTGCTGAATCACGGCAAGGAAGAATTCTCTTCCGGCGCGCTGTCGCAGGGGCCGGGATATATCCGGGTGCTCGGCTTTCGGGAAAGCGGCCGGACCCTGCTCAAAAAAATGAAGCAAAGCGCCACCCTGCCCGTTATCACACGGCCGGCGCTTTACTCCCATCCGCATTTGGAGCGGGATCTTCAGGCGTCCGCCGCCTATGCTGCGGCCTTTGCCTCTCCGCTCCGCAGCGAGCTGTACAGCGACTATTTGAAGCCGCCGGTCATGGTTTGACCGGCAGCTTCTCCATATACTGAATGGCGTCGCTTACTGTCGTTACCGGCACCAGCTTCATCTTGGCGCCGATTTTATCCGCTTTTGCCTTGGCGACTGCATAATTCTTGACCGGGACGAAAAAGATTTCCGCGCCCTTTCGGTCGGCGGCGACGATTTTGAACTGAACGCCCCCGATTGGACCAACTTCTCCACTCGGATCAATCGTGCCGGTTCCGGCAACTCTGTACCCTTTGGTCAAATCGCCCTTCGTCAGCCGGTTATATATTTCCATGGTGAACATCAAGCCCGCCGAGGGCCCGCCGACATCCGTATCGGTAAAGTTGACTTCCCTTCCCGCCTCCGACGCTTCCACTTTCTGCACGGCGCCGATGACAACGCCAAGGCCCGGCCTTACCGCCGTTTTGCCGCTGTCCTTAATCTCTACAAGGGTTACGTCCTCCGCAAGCTTCTTTCCATCACGCTCCAGCGATACCGCCACCTGATCCCCTACTTTTCTGGAAGACAGCAGTAGGCTCAGCGCTTCCGGATCGGTCACCTGATGCCCTGCAACGCTGAGAATCTTGTCCCCAGGCTTAAACTGTCTATGACCAGTTTCCCCGGGAACCGAGAAAACGAACAAATATTCAGTCGTGTTGCGGAAAGGAATCTTTGCCGCTTTGTAAGCGGCCTCCACGGCGTTCGACTGCGAACTGCTCATATAATAAACCTGCGTAGCCGTGTATTCCTCCTCAGTCTGATCACCGAGCCTTTCGGCTTTGCGGTCTATTTCCGCGTTGGGATTCAGCGCCGAATAGAGCAGCAGCGCCACATTGGCATAGCTGGCGGATACGGTCGTCATCATGAAGGTTCCCTTTTCAGCTGTATCCTCGTTCTCCACCTTGATCATGGGCGCTACCTCGGAGGCGTCTCCGGGCTGGTACACTACATAAGGAGTCCCCATGAACACAACGGCGTAAACCAGCACGATGAGCGTAAAAAGATAAGCCGCGGCGCGCATTCCTGTTCTGTGTCTGAACTGCCTCACTGGGGTTCCCCTCTTTCCGATAGTCTCCAGACTTTCTCTTAATTATGTAGTTGTGTAGAGCAATCTTGCGGTTCCGTTCCCGGGTTTAAGCATGGCGGTTGACTGGTTCGCATAAATTGTTAAAAACTCGTCTGCTCCCAAGCTATGAAGAGGTGAAATAAAAAATGAACATAAACATTGCCCGAATAGCCAAGAAATCGGCTCCTTTTCTTTCCGGGGGCCTGGCTATGCTTCTCGCAGCAGCCATCATTTCTTCGCCTGAAAAATCTTTTAACGCCTCATTTCAAGGCTTGAAGCTATGGTGGACGCTGGTCTTTCCGGCCCTGATGCCTTTTCTGATGCTATCGGAAATGCTGAGCGCCTCCGGTTTCGTTCATGCCATCGGTGTTCTTTTGGAACCTCTTACGAAGCTTGTTTTCCGGCTTCCGGGCAGCGCGGGATGGACGCTGGCCCTGGGAATGACGTCCGGCTTTCCCGGAGGTGCCCAGGGAGCGGCCCAGCTGCACCGGCAGGGCGAAATCTCCGGCAGGGAGGCCGGACGCCTGGCATCGCTCGCCCATTTCGCCAGTCCGGTTACGCTCCTGATTGTAGTCGGAGCCTCCATGCTCCACAGCCCCGCGGCCGGTTACAGCCTGCTGGCCGTACACTGGCTTGCGGGGCTTGCCGCCGGAATAACGGTATCCGCCGGGGCTTCACGCCCCACGGAAACCGCTTCTTCGGCGAAAGCTTCCGCCGCACGCCGGACTTCCCTGATCCGCCGGGCGATATCCGAAGCTGCGGACGCTCGCGCAAGGGATGGCCGCAGCTTCGGCAGACTGCTGGGCGAATCGGTAAGCGCCTCTGTGCAGTGTCTGATGCTGGTTGGAGGCTACATTATTATATTCGCTGTCGTTATCAGCATCATATCAGGGCTGCGGCCGCAGCTGCCAACAGCCCTTACCGCTGCACTGCTGGAACTTCATCTCGGGGCACAAGCTCTGACGTCAGTGACGATGCTGCACGTTTCGGGAATATCATTGGGGCCGCTGGAGCTTGCGCTGTTGTCTGGAGCGCTAGGATGGAGCGGCATCTGCGCACAGCTGCAGGCCTTGGCGGTACTAAAGCCTGCCGGGGTACGCTATCTTCCCTTTGCCGCGAGCCGGCTGCTGCATGGAGGCTATGCGTTCATTCTCACACTGCTGCTTTACAAACCGCTTACGGCGTTTCAGGAATCGGCACTGCCCGTTCTGACCGGCAGAGAGATTACTTTATCCGGTACATTTAGTATCGAAACGATCTGGGGTTCTTTGCCAGGTCTGGTTGCCATGCATTTGCTTATGCTGCTTACCCTGCTGCTGCTGTCCGCCGCCGTCCGGCTTGTCTCGGCTATTCGCGGCCGTTCCCGTTGAACTTGAGCCGCATCGCCCGCTCGACTTCCGGGGTCACAAATTCGGTCAAGTCACCGCCGAAGTGGCCGATTTCCTTCACCACGCTGGAACTAAGATACGAGTATTTCGGATTCGTCATCATAAATATCGTTTCTGCGTCCGAATTCAGCTTGTTGTTAATCGTGGCGATTTGCAACTCGTATTCGAAATCGGAAACGGTGCGGATGCCGCGCACGATGACATGAGCCTCTTTTTGCCTGATATAGTTGGCAAGCAAATCCCGGAAGATGTCAACTTCCACATTGGGAAGATGCGCGGTAACCTGACGAAGCAGATCGGCGCGCTCCTCCACCGTAAACAGCGGATTCTTGCTTAAATTATTTAGAACTGCCACAATCAGGCGGTCAAACTGCTTCGCCGCCCGCTCAATAATATCAATATGCCCTAGCGTCACCGGATCGAAGCTGCCGGGGTAAATTGCGACTCTTTCCTCTCTTATTTGCAGACTCACTCTAGCGCCCCCTCACCCATGTCGGTTTCTGAGCCGGATCCATAACAGTAAATGGATACCGCTGTTTCTCCGTACAATGCATAACGCAGCCGGCTGTAGCCAGAAATATGCTCGGGATATTCATAGCCCGATTCATGCTCCAGTACAATGACCGCATTTTGTCTCAGCAGTCCTTTGCCCGCCATTATGGCCATTAGCTCGTCCCCGAATTTATGCCGGTATGGGGGGTCCAAAAAGACCAGGTCGAACGACCGTCCCCGTTTCTCCAGCGCTGCCAGCGCCTTGTTCGCATCGTTGCGGTAAACCTCGGCCTTATTTTCAAGTCTTGCCGCTTTCAGGTTCTCCCGCACCGTGTCGATTGCCTTCGGCTCCATATCGATAAATACGGCGCTGTCCATCCCTCTGCTCAGGGCTTCGATCCCGAGTCCGCCACTACCGGCGAACAAATCCAGGGCCGCGCCTCCATCGAAATAAGGGCCAATCATGCTGAAAATCGCTTCCTTGACCTTGTCGGTCGTAGGACGTGTTCCGGTTCCCGGAACGCTTTTTAAGGGTCTTCCCTTGGCTGTGCCCGACACCACTCTCACCGCTTGATTCACCTGCTCTGTTTCTCTATTTATTACGCCAAAAACGACATAATTTCACGCCTATCGTACCACATTCCTGCCGTTAAATAAAAACTTTGTCACACCCCGCCGCACACAGCCGTGGACAAATTATTGTGACGCATATGTATATATCCTGCACTCGTGGGCCATCCTTTAACTATCGACATCACAAAATGTCGTAGACAACCGCGGAGCAAGCTTACGCTTCCCCATAAGCTCTTCGTCCGGTTTCTCCTCTCCCATGAAAGGGGCTCTCGAAAGAGGGCCCCGATTTTTTTGTGCAAATCCTTTATCCAAGCAAGAAATTCCACTTAATTTACCTAAGCTATGTTCGATGAGTTCTAACAGTTTCGGCAGAAATGGAGGAGGTAGAACTGTGAAAAAGTGACCAATGAGGACAAATGTTGCGCAGTGTATTTTTGAAAAGGTGAGTGTTTATCTCTCTTTAAAAGATTGCTGTTCCTCTAATCCAGAATGGAGAAATATTCTCTATGCTGCTTATCATAAAAATAAAAGACAAGCCAAGCGATTCCCGCTTATAGTTCTGGAATGTCCGCTTTTTGATCCTGTAAATACATAATGCGCTCGTGCATAAGCTGCGGTTTAGAAATCAGAAACATAAACGGCAAAGCAAAGGCAATTACAAAAGCGGCAAAATATTTTAGGAAACTCAATACCCTCACTCCCGGTACTTTTCTAAAGACGGATGAAGCATAATTGAATTGGAACAATATGTATGTGATTAAAATCTCCGAATAGGGTCCTTTCAATCGAATACGGTCCTTTCAACAAGAAAAAGCACTGCTTCCATAAGCAATGCTCTTCAGCTACCTGGAATATAAGCAGGATTGCGGAATCACTTCCTTCGGCTGGCCGTAACTCGACCACAACAGTTGTATGGCGGCCTCGGGATCACCATTATTGAAGTATTCCAATTTGACATAGTAGTATCTCCCGGCTTCCAGCGGCACCGCTGCTGAATTCTCTGTCGTACTGTGTACCGTCCAATCGTCGATTACCAATTTGCCGTCAATATAAAGACGCACTCCGTCCGAAGCATTGGTATACAACGTGTACATCTCCGTATATGCCGGCTTAATAAAGCCGGTCCATCTGACGGACATTGCATAATCGCCAACCGTCGTACCCTTTTTCCAATTAAAATCCACTTTTGGGATAACCTTGGTCACCTTAAGTGTATTGAACTCTTTTCCAATATAGTAGTTGCCCAGCAGCCCGTCTCCAACGGTCGTGTCCGGAGGAAACGCTTCGGGAGGGGATGGCTCTTCCCCCCGGTTCAGAGCGTACGGATCTTCAAAAACACTCTTAATCACCGCGTCCGAATTTTTCCCCGTCAGATCTTTTCCCCAGGTAAGGAACCACGAATATTCAGGCTGTCTTGTTCTTATATACGTCATATTCGGCAGTTGGCCGTTCTCCGTTATGGCGATGAGCTTTCCCTGTCCGATTTCAAGCAGTTCCAGGTAATAGTCCTGATTGTAATCATTATTGTATATATCCATGCCGATCACATCCGCTCTGTCGTGGCCGACATAGTACCGCCCGGCATCATCCGACCATTGATTGTTGGCATTGGCGCTCCAAACCCATAACAGGTTATTGAGGCCGTGATAACGGACAAAGCGGTCATACATGATCTCCCAGAGTGCCGGGAAATTGGTCTTTCTTCCCCACCAGAACCAGTCTCCGTTCATTTCGTGATAAGGCCGCCAGAGAAGCGGTATATCGGCATCCCGCAGCTGCTTGAGATAGACCGCTACGCTGTCCATATCAGCAAGCAGGGCTGTATAGAGTGCCGTTCCGGGCGTTACGATTTGGTCGAACTCGGCCTGGGTCGTCTTACGCTGAACTTGTTCCCAAAGCGGCGCAGTTCCAGGATAAGCGGCATGATACGATGCTGTAAGGATGCCGCCGGACGCATGCCAGGCTTTGCAGGCAGCAATTACATTTTGCCGCTGGTTGTCCAGTTGTTCTGTTGTCTGTCCGGTAATCCCCCCAAATTCCACTCCTTTCAGAGCGGGATACACTCCTGTCAGGACTTTTACATGTTCGGTGTATGTGTACGGAGCCTCCAAATACTCATGCTGTCCGGTAAAAATCCCTTTCCCCTGCATAGCGAACAGACGTTCCAGCAGCAACCTGGCTTGTATGGAGATATCCGGATTTGCCGGCTCCTTGATCAGATTCCTATATTCGCTCTGCCACGCCACATCGGTGACAAGTCTTGAAGCAGAGCGCACCAGCTTTTGAAGCTTCCTATCATTCAACTCTATCACCATCCTTTTATGATAGTTTACGTAGAGGATATTCGGTCTGAAGCGGCTTTTTTACATAAAATTTGAAATATCTCTAACATAAAAAAAGAACCTATCCCTCACCCCTTAACGGTAGTTGGATAGGTCCTAGCAATAAATAACACCTTATCAGATCGATCTCTATGTAATGCGATCTCAAACTTGCTGCGATTTCAGACTCTTCAATTCCTGTCTCTTAGCTGCCAAGGCACTAAAAGTCTCAAAGGTTCGACGCGCCAATTCGGGGAGTTCTTCCAGATGCAGCGGCAAGCCCTCCGCCAGATCGTGAAGCTGGTTCTGCAAGCTGATGGCCGCACTGTTCAATTCTTTAATTTCTTCTTTCAGCTTAACGATTTGCTCCATTCGTTTCTCCTCCTAATTTGAGCCGCCCTCGCCTACTACAGCCCATTCATAATGTATATATGATAATTATAATGATTTAATAATTATTTTAATGTAATAAATGTTACATTGTTCTGCTAAAATATCTAATTTTATTTCCGGTCATATCATACTTTTCCCCAGATTTTATACGGCATGAATCAAAATAAGAATATGGATATTTTTAGTCAAAAGTATGTATTTTCTTACATCTAAATTCCTTGCGGAATACTAGAATATGCATAATGCAGTGACAACAAAAATTTTCAGGTGCCGGAGTGTTCTTTATTTGTTATCGGGGAAAGAGAGTAATCGGGCCCTTAAATGAGGCTGAAGCTATGGAAGAATGGTTTCTCCTCTCGGGAACCGTAAGAGACCTATATATCATCGAAACAGACGAATCCGGCAAAGTGAAAAGACAGATCGGGCCAAGCAAAAGGAAAAAGAAATATCCCCGTTGAATGCAGGTTAGACTTGTCTTATTATTGATGACAAACTTTATTCGGGGGTGCTGAAGATGTGCGGACGCTACACGATAACGGTTACAATGGAAGAGCTTATGCTAGAATACTACACCCAGGACGTGACGATCGTTAATTACGCTCCAAAATATAATGCCGCGCCCATGCAGTATATCCCTGCCGTAATCAGGAGCGGTGCCGGTAACCGAATTGGACAACTGCGCTGGGGCCTTGTTCCTTCCTGGGCGAAGGATGACAAGTCCGGCAGCAAAATGATCAATATCCGCGCGGAGACGCTGACGGACAAACCATCGTTTAGACGGCTTCTGTCCTCGCGGCGCTGCGTTATTCCGGCAGACGGATTTTATGAATGGCGCAATCAGGGATCAAGCAAGCAGCCGATGCGAATTATGATGCGTGACGGCGGTATTTTTTCGCTGGCCGGAATTTATGATATATGGGTGGATGCGGATGAAAAAAAGCTCGCCACTTGCGCCATCATTACTACGGAGCCCAATGATCTGACAGCGGAAATCCATAACCGGATGCCTGTAATTCTTCGTCCGGAAGATGTCGATCAATGGCTGGATCGGAGTAATCATGATGTTGACCGTCTTGCCAAACTGCTGAAGCCGTTCGATGCCGAGAAAATGAAAGCATATCCCGTCTCCACGAAGGTCGGCAATGTGCGTAATGATTCAAAAGATTTAATAAATGAAGTTTAGGCTGAAGTGGCCAATCCGCCGATCCAGTAAATCGTCTGATCCAAAATTATCACCATCCCCTCCCTCGTATAATATGAAACCCCAATTTAACCTCGAGCGTCAATTCTGCTAAACTGGAAGCAGCACCAACATTAGCGCCAAGGAGGTTATGAATATGAAAAAACCCATCTACACCAGATGGTGGTTCTGGGTACTTCTCGTCATCATTGCCTTGGGGATCATACAAGTGGTTAACACTGGGAAGCAGACAACTCAGACGGCCTTGCCCTCAGCTTCGCCTACGTCTGCCGGTTCGCAGGAACCTTCGCCGGAAGCCTCGGTCACTCCTTCGACGACTTTGGTACCCGGCGTTTCCGCCGAAAATTCCGCAGCGCCGAGCGAATCACCATCGTCCGCATTGCCTGCAACGACTACACCGGCGGCGACCGTTCAGCCATCCGCGGTACCAAGCCAAGCAGTTTCTGCGGACCAAGTACCTCTCCCGAAACAGGAAGTGCTGGCTTATACGCGGCAGTTGAAGAGCTCTCCATTTATTAGGGACGTTGGGATTGGGACAGATAATATAGAGATTCACTTCTTTAACAGCTTCGCGGAGTACAAAAAGGCCAATCCAAGCAAAAAGCTTACCTCATCGGATTATACGGACGAGTTCAGCTCCGTTGACGCCGTTAATGGTATTTTAATGGAAGAATCGACCCGGCTGTTCCGCCAATTTCCGGGCACAGCTTCTATCGACATCACACTGCCGTATAAAGGGAAGACCTATTCAGTCTCGCTGACCAAAGGTTCGGTCGAGAAATTTTATAATGCAGATCTGGATAGTATTAAGACCGACCAGCAGTGGAGAGACCAGATCAGCGGTCCTTTTTTCACCAAAGACTACCGCGATCAATTCGCGAAACGGTTCGTGAAGGTTACGTAGTTCAATAGGCATGCAACAAAATTTCAAGGGGGCCATCCGGTGTACGATTGGATCAACAAACGCAGCCTCGTAGAATACATTGCACAGGAAGAACAAATGGAATTTGAACATAAGGATTTTCGCTTTGAGAAGATTGTTACGGAGAACACGCCGGATGGCATCACGTCACTAGCCCAATTCTTCATGGTAGGCAGCATCTGGTTGGCAGATAATTACCGGATCGGCATACCGGTCCAGGACGAGGATGTACTGAAGCTCGTTATGAGCGAGGTTGCTCCCCATTTTATAGATGTCAAGCAATGTGTCGCCCTGGGAAGCGTCAAGGAGATTTACATGCAGAACGTCAAACCCGGATCGAGGATGCTGTTCGCTATGGCCAAGAATGGTGTTCTGCCGGTGATGGGGGATCTGTATCGGCACCACGACTTAAGCGAGCGATATATTGGAAGAAAAAGAAACGTGCTTCATTACACAGTAAACGGCAGCGCCCTGCAGCCTTATCCGATTCCTGATGCCTCAGCTTTGCGGACAGTGCTGCAAAAGGCTTATTTCGATCGGAATGAACCATATGTGTTGCTGCCGACGGGCTGGACTTTTGACGATTCGCTGCGCGATTCGGCGGCATTGCGTTTTTTTGCCGGATTTGTTCCGTGTCTATCCTTGGTCATTGATGCGGACAGCAATGAGGTCATCACGCTTCATCTGTCCCGGGAAGAATCCAGGCATCAGATTAGGCTGAATTCAGCCAGGCCAAACCCGCCCCGGAGAAATAAGGATCACTTATATCTGGATATCGGCCGGGGTCTCGTATATGTCATCAATTTAACAGGGCAGTCTCCAATACTGAATTGGGACGAACTTAAGGAGAGCACGATATACAGGCTACCGAAGGATCAGAAATATGCAGAGTTCGATCATGAGTACGGAGAACGCCTTCCTGAGGGAAGAGGTTTATTTTTTGGCGAAGAGTGGGTACACGCGATGATTGATACCGTCAATCGGGAGCTTAAGGATGCTTCAAAAGTCATCAAAGATGATTAAGAGTTCGTGTAATTCCCGGTCTGAAAATACAAAAAAAACTCCGCCAAGCGGCGGAGCCAAACATCTATACAAAGGGGTTCATGTGTATACATTAACCCATGCTGCCAATCTGAAACATGCTAGTCGAAGACTGGCCGTTATCCGAATTGTTCACTAGGAGCCGATACCCATTTCATCAGCTGCTCTTTCACCTTCACGACTTCTCCAATGATGATCATCGCCGGATTGCCGATCAGGAACGCGGATGCCAGCTGTTCGATATTGTCCAGTGTTCCGATGACCGTACGTTGCCGGCTCGTCGTTCCGTTCTCGATCAGCGCCACCGGCGTTGATCTTTCCTTTCCATGGCGCAGCAGCTCCCCACAGATTTGTCCGAGACGGCCGACGCCCATGTATACGGCTATCGTATCCACGCCGCGGGCAAGATGCTCCCAGTCCACAGGCGTCTCATGATCCCCGCAGCGGCTGCCGGTCACAACGGCAAAGGAAGCTGCGACGCCGCGGTGTGTAAGCGGAATGCCTGCGGCTGCTGCAGCACCGACTGCGGAAGTGACACCCGGCACTACTTCCCAGGTGATCCCGGCTTCGGCAGCGGCCAGCGCCTCCTCCCCGCCCCTGCCAAAAACGAACGGATCGCCTCCCTTCAACCTAACGACCTTATGGCCTTGACGGGCATGGTGGATCATTACATGCTCGATTTGCTCCTGGGACATGGAATGCTGACCCGGCGCTTTTCCGCAGTAAATGAGACGCGCATCGGGCCTCGCATAGTCCAGCAAGTCCTCAGACACGAGCCTGTCATACAGCACGACATCAGCTTCCCGGATGCGGCGCACCGCCTTTACTGTGATCAATTCCGGGTCTCCCGGACCCGCTCCGACTATGGATATGCTTCCGGTCTTCATATGCTTTTTCTCCCTCCAAGCCCAATCGGTATGGCCTTACGGCTTAGACCGTTAGATAAACGGCTCCTGTGACCGGATCTACCTCAACTTCAAAGGTGGGCACGCATCCCGTGTCCGGGTCCTCAACCTTGCCGGTATGAAGATCGATGCGCCAGTCATGCAGCGGACAGTGGACCTTGCTGCCACAGACCATCCCTTCCGACAGGGTGCCGCCTTTATGCGGGCATTTGTTCTCCACAGCCAGCACCTCTCCATCCGACAGGCGGAACAAGGCGATTTCCATGCCATTTACTTTTAGGGTCCGCGAGCCCTTGCGGTCGATGTCCGCTACGTTGCCGATATGCATTTTGGTCATCGTCATATCCGTTAGCCCTCCTGTTATGCCGTCTCAATTGGAGAGATCGGCTCGAAATTTTTGCGGAGCTCCCTTTCCGCCACGATTTGCTTCCACGGGTCAGTGGTCACGCTGAGCGCCGTACGGATTCTTTGCCCCAGCGCCAGCCTGTCTTCTCGGTTATCAAGCGCCGCCTTGATACTGTCCAATCCTACCCGTTCCACCCAATTGGAGGTTCTCTCGTTCCAGCTGGCATTTTCGCGGTAGTATTGAAGGAACGCGCTCGCCCATTCGACAACCTCGTCCTCCGTCTTCACGACGCACAGCAGATCCGTTGCCCGGACATGCACGCCGCCGTTGCCGCCGACATGAAGCTCCCAGCCGCCGTCGATCGCGACAACGCCGAAATCCTTGATCGTTGCTTCCGCACAGTTGCGGGGACAGCCGGACACGGCAAGCTTAACCTTGGCCGGTGTGTTCAGCCGCTCGAACTCTTTCTCCAGCCGAATGCCCATGCCTATGGAATCCTGGGTGCCGAACCGGCAGAAGGTGGACCCGACGCAGGTCTTGACCGTACGCAGCGTTTTGCCGTACGCATGGCCTGAAGGCATGTCGAGCTCTTCCCAAATTTTTGGAAGATCTTCTTTTTTGACACCAAGAAGGTCAAGTCTTTGTCCCCCTGTAAACTTCACCATTGGAACGTCGAACTTCTCGGCGACCTCGGCAATCTTTTTCAGCTCGCCCGGGGAAGTTACGCCGCCATATATCCGGGGAACGACGGAAAAGGTACCGTCCTTCTGAATATTGGCGTGATAGCGTTCGTTCGTGATCCGTGATTCCTTCTCGTCCACATATTCCTCCGGCCACAGCATGCCGAGATAGTAGTTCAGGGAAGGGCGGCATTTCGAGCAGCCTTCCTCATTGGTCCATTCGAGCACATTCATAACTTCCTTGACCGTCTTGAGCTTCATCCGTTTGATCTCGGCTACGATTTCGTCGCGCCCAAGCGTCGTACAGCCGCAGATGCCTTCCTTGACCTTGACCGCCGCATCGCCCGCATACAGCTCCAGCAGACCTTCCACCAGCGGCTTGCAGCCTCCGCATGACGCCGACGCTTTGGTACAGGCCTTAATTTGCCCTACGCTTGTGCAGCCGCCAGTAGTAATGGCTTCCGCAATCGCCCCCTTGGATACGCCGTTGCAGCCGCAGATAATTTCATCATCCGCCATTGCTTCCAGCCGGGCGGACGGAGAAGATTTCAGCGCGTCGTCCGGCAGTCCGAGCAGCAGAGATCTTTCTTTGCCCTGGATCGATTCGCTGCTCTTGATCAGGGAGAACAGCTGCGCGCCATCCGCCGTGTCACCGAACAGCACCGCGCCGATCAGCTTGTCCTCACTTATAACAAGCTTCTTATAGACTCCGCTGATCTCATCCTGATAGCGAAGCGCACGCGACCCTGCAGGTTCGTCATACTGTCCTGCGGAGAAGACATCGACGCCTGACACTTTCAGCTTCGTGGAGGTTACCGAGCCCTCGTAGCCCTGCCCCTGGACGCCCGCCAGCCGTTTGGCGAGAACAGCCCCCTGCTCATACAGCGGGGCGACGAGACCGTAAGCAATCCCCCGATGCTCCGCGCATTCCCCGATGGCGTAGACGCCCGGAATATTAGTTTCCATATAATCGTTAACGACGATGCCGCGATTGACGGCAATGCCGCTTTTTTTAGCAAGCGCGGTATTCGGCCGGATTCCGACCGCCATCACGATCAGATCGGCTTCAGCTGAACTGCCGTCGGCGAACAACAGGCTTTTCACACGCTTTTTGCCAAGAATGGCCTCCGACTGCTTGCTTAGCAGGAATTTCATGCCTTGAGCTTCCAGCTCTCTTTGCAGCATAACCGCTGCTTCCATGTCGAGCTGTCTTTCCATGATATAGTGATGGATATGCACGACGGATACTTCCATTCCCAGATGCAGCAGTCCGCGGGCCGCTTCGAGTCCAAGCAGTCCTCCGCCGATGACAAGGGCTTTTTTATAGGTTTTGGAGGTTTCCATCATAATCTGGCAGTCCTTGATATCGCGAAAAGCAATAACTCCTTCTTTATCTGCACCCGGAAGAGGAAGCATGAACGGATCGGAGCCGGTAGCCAGAATTAGTTCATCATATGCCGCCTCAACCCCAAGATCGGAACGCACCTTTTTGTTCACAGTATCGATGCTTTCGATCTGGTGGCCCGTATACAAGGTAATATTATGGCTGCGATACCACTCATAATCGTTAATTACGATTTCGGATAGATCTGTTCCCCCAGCGAGAACGGAGGAAAGCATAATCCGGTTATAGTTCGGATGCGGCTCGGCGCCGAAAATCGTGATTTCATACGCATCGGGAGCCAGTTTCAGCAGATGTTCAATTGCACGCACACCTGCCATGCCATTGCCGACGAGTACCAGTTTTTTACGGAATAATGTCAATTAATCTCTCTCCTCTCGATGGGAACACAGGGAAACACAAAAAGCCCGCTTCATGCCGGCACGAGAGAAACCATCTCTCAAACCAAACATGCAAGCAGGCACCATTGCCGCTTTTTCTCGGATACGTCTTTGTATCCTGAAAGATTGAATTTGTTAAACTGACTATACAACACGATTTAGTAAACGTCAATAAATTTGACATATTAAATTTTATTTATTTAAATTATCGACATCAGACCTCATTTTGTGTTATATAAAATAACATGAGATATTTTGAAGCTCATTATTAGAACTGCGCAGTTAGTACATTTTATCGCTAAAAAAGGAGCGTCCGACTATGCATTCCCTGTTGGTTGTATATAGCAGGCTGAACGGAAACTCTCCGGACAAGACCGCTGCCGGGTCCAAGCCGGAACTCCTTCTCAGATCCTGCGGCTATATTGTTGAAGTGGCCGCTTCCCGGGAAGAAGCCGTCTCTCTGATTGCCGATGTTGACGCTTCCATACTTTGTCTGCCGATTACGGAGTTCAAACAATGGGCGGATCTTTTGATGTCGTGCAAGACCGCTCCTATCATATGGTGGTGTACAGAGGAGACCTCCACCCTCTCTGTATCCGCTTGCGAGGACAACGTCATGGCGGATGGCGTTCTGTCTCCGTCCATGCAGCCTCACGAAATCCACTGGGGCCTTCATTTCGGGGCCAAACAGTGCTTTGAACGGAAGCAGTGGATGAAAGAGAAAGAGCAGCTCCTCTCCCGTCTCGAAGAAAGAAAATGGATAGAGATGGCTAAGGGCATCCTCTCCAAAGCCAAAAATATTCCCGAATCCGAAGCATATGATCTTCTGCGCAAGCAGGCGATGAACGAACGCAAACGGATGGTCGATGTCGCGACCTCGATCGTTAAGGTCTACCGAATGCTTCAGGATCAAATATAAGGGGGCACCGCTCATGATTAACATACTTAAAGAAGTCGCCAGAGGCAAAAGGGGCGCTCGCGATCTAAACTATGAAGAAGCTGCCGCTGCCGCAGAGGCGATTCTTAGCCAGACCGCCACACCAGCCCAGATTGGCGCGTTCCTGATCGCCGAACGGATCAAGCTCGAAAGTGTGGAGGAGTTGGAGGCATTTGTGTCCGTCTGCCGCAGCTACGCCGTGCGTGAACCCCTGCACGAGGGTATAGACTGCGCCGGTCCTTATGACGGTCGCCTCCGCTCTTTTGCCGCGACCTTTCCAACCGCCTTTCTGCTTGCCGCCGCAGGACTGCCGGTAACACTGCACGGATCCGCTTCGCTTCCTCCGAAATGGGGAATCACGCTGCAGGATATTATCATGGAAGCGGATATTCCCGCTCCCTCACTTACCCGTACAAGCTCTATTCATGCCGCCAGCCGCAGCGGAGTGTTGTATGTAAGCTCGGAGGAATGGTGTCCGCCGCTAGGGCGTATCCGGGGAATCCGCGAGGAGATCGGTATGCGGACCATTTTGAACACCGTGGAGAAACTGGTTGACTACTCCTGTTCCCCCTTCATCGTGTTCGGAATTTATCATAACACGGTATTTGACCGTCTCTCGAGACTTCTGATCAAGCTTGGCTATCGCAAAGCCCTGATCGTTCAGGGGCCCGAAGGGTCGGAAGATCTGTATATCGACCGCCCTACCCGGGTGTACACGGTAGAGAACGGCGATTCGGGACTTGATATTATAGATCCCGAGGCACTGGGGCTGGACACTCCCGTTCCGGATCTCGACTGGAATGCCCGTCTTCAGTTGGTGACTGCGGAAGCCGTGCTCCGGGGCGGCGGCCATCTCGCTTTCTACAATCAAGTTCTGCTCAACGGCGCCGTCCGATTGCACTTGGCCGGGCGCGTCGGCTCCATCGAGGAGGGCGTCTACACCTGCAAGGATCTTCTGGACGGCGGCAAGGCGTGGGAGGCATACAGCGTCTGGAAGAACGCGCTGCTTAGCGAACCTCCTGTAACCCATCCGGTATAACAAAAAGAAACGGCTGCATCGTTTTTTTGTAAAGCCAATGCTTTCATTTGAATCGACGGCTGAAGCCAGACAATTATTAACTGCCATCAGGCAGCAGCAAAGCGCCTCTCCCGAATAACGGCGAGAGGCGCTTTTTTCATAAACTCTTCTGTTGGTCGATTCAGGGCTATTCTTACATTAATACATAAAAGTACGGGTAATAATGACAAGCAGAATAAACAATACCAGAATCGTTCCTGTAGATGTTCCCCAGCCACCGTATCCTCCAGCAACTTCACCCATTTGGAATTCCTCCTTCTAAGTAGCCTAAGATATATCTTATTCCGCTGTCCTTTGATTCGATTGGGTGTTTATACCCGAACTTATACCGCGGTCTCAAATGTAATCCGGTTCTTGCCGCTCCGCTTGGATATATAGTGTGCATCGTCCGCTAAACGCAATATTTCGCTAGTATCCTGGTTCTCAGGACTCCAGACTGCGGCGCCTATGCTACAGCCGACATGGACGATTTCCCCGTCGATTACGAAAGGTTGGTTGATCTTGTCAATGATACGTTTGGCTACGACTTCAGCTTCCTGCATGGGCTTCGCAGCCGACGTATGCAGGATGACCACGAACTCATCCCCTCCTATTCGCGTGATCATCTCATTTTCCCGGGTCGATTCCAGCAGACGGAAGGATACCTCTTGCAGCAGCTTGTCGCCTGTTTTATGTCCCAGTGTCTCGTTCACCTTCTTGAATCCGTCCAAACCCAGGTACAAGAAGCTTAATGTCGAGCGGTTCCGTTTGGCTTTGTTTACCGCATGAGCCAAATAGTCGTCAAGAGCTGTTCGATTAGGCAGTCCCGTGAGCGGATCATGCCTCGTCATGTCAGACATATAGAACGGCTCCGGCTCCACTCGGGTTAGTTTATTGACAAGATTGCGCAGCGATCGAGAGAGTATAGACAGATCCTTAATCCGGTTAAACTCGGGAATCTCCGCCTCGCCACCCGAACTAAGCAGATCGGCGCTCTCGGTGATACGCTGAAGCGGACGGATAATCCATCCGGCGAGTAACCATCCTGCAATACCGAACAGAACGGCAACAGCCATCCCCATCAGAACAATATTATTTTGCAGCTTGCGTACGGAGGCCAAAGCGATATCCGCCGGCTGACGGATAATCACGGACCAACCGAGACCAGGATAGTCCATTTCGCCGTCTCCATAAGCGTAACCTGTTAAATAAGATTGACTTCCCTTGTGTTCTTCATTGAGCCAGGAGTTTTTGCCCTGACGCGCCAGCCGCAGCGCTGGGTCCGACATTTGCTTGCCAACCTGACCGCTTGGTCCAAGCAGAATAATGTCATTATTGCTGATGACATAGACCTCGGCACCCTCCACCCGTTCTTCAAGAGGGGTCAAAATAGAGGATTCGACCTGACGGGCCCACTCCCAGCTAAGATGCGCCGCCAGTACGCCTAAGGACCGACCGCTTTTGTCCTTAACGGGTACGCCAATATCCACGAATTGAAGCCGTTCTCCGCTTGGATTGGGCAGGATTTCTGCTAAAAACGCGCCATCATGGACATCGCCGATGTAGGGAGACTTGATCCCATTTTGAAAGACGGGCTGCTCCTCCAGGCTGCTGCCTTCCTGAATTTCGCCGGTTGCCGACAGAATGTTGCCTTTTGTATCCGCATAACCTATCCAGGTAAATACAGGCAAACTTTCTTTCAGTTGATTCAGAAGTTCGGCAATCTCCTCCTCATCCACAGGCTCCTGGAAAGCATCAAGCTTGCTCAGCACCTCTACTTCCCCGGCCCGCGTCCACATGAAGTGGTCCAGACTATACGACATCTGATAGGCCGCTTCCGCCAGCGATTTTCCATTGGTGACTTCTGCGGTCTTGGAGGATTCGTTGCCAATCAAATAACTGAGCAGCACGGTCAACAAAATAATAACGGCTGCAAACGCACCTGCGAATATGGTCCGCAAATTTATAGACACCCCGTTTTCTCCTCCCTTTTCCCTATGTACTGTTTCCAGAAGACTATAATGTAAAATGACAATAGCATTTAGTCATATTTTTCGTTTTAGTTCTTATATCGGAAAACGGAAGGATTTTATGAAGCTGCAGCACCTATAAATCGGCAAGCGAAATCGCCTTCTACAGCGCTTTCTTTATGAAACTGTATTTTTGCCTTTGCTTTGTTGCTCTTTTTATTATTTTTGCAAAATAATGTTTAAGGCAGATTGTCCTATCCGCATCATTTCGTTATAATAGCTAATAAACGGGCGGAGGGAAATTATGGGCGCTGCCAGTAGAAAAGAACCATTCCGTTATGTTATGAATCAACCGATTGATTGCTGGCTGGAACTGCCGGCGGGCAGCACGGGTCCGGGTGCCGGAAAGCAGACCGAGGGTGTACTGATCGACCTCAGCCGTTCGGGCTGCAAGGTTCGCAGTTCATTAAACCTCCGGTTCACGTCTAAAGACACCAGGCTAATCATTCATTTTAAGTTGAACGAGAATATGCTTCGGTTCACAGGAAGCGTCCGCTGGGGCTGGATGTACGGTCTTGGCGAATACCAATACGGAGTCAGACTCGACTTAACCGCGGAAGAGGAAGAAATTCTGACGAGCGAGCTTGATCTCTGGACAATGTCTTCGGGCGAGGAAGACAGCTAGGACAAGACGGGACACCCCGTCTTTTTTTGTATCCATTAGGATGGGTTCTTAGGAAGATTGGCCGCGCCGCTCATGCCGTCAGCCAAATCCCGCTCTCTTTGTCCCCTCTTCTTTTTCCGTTATAATGGCTTTAATATACTTGAACAATTGGGAGGAAGGTTGAAATTATGGATTCCGTCGTTTCCACCCGCTGGCTGCTGGCCCGGATGTATGAACCCGAGCTGGTCATTGCGGATTGCCGCTTTCTGCTGTCCGATCCCGAAGCGGGACGCAGCGCCTACCTGAAAGATCATATTCCTGGAGCCGTTTATTTGCATTTGGAGGAGCAATTATCCGCCCCTGTCGGCCCACATGGGGGCCGCCATCCCTTGCCGGAACCTGCTGCGCTCGCATCTGTGCTGGGCCAAGCGGGCATTAACCGTGACAGCATCGTCGTCGCTTACGATGACCAGGGCGGCGCATTCGCTTCCAGACTGTGGTGGATGCTGCGCTACTTGGGTCACGACAAAGTTTTTGTTATGGATGAAGGCTACTCGGCGTGGAAGGCGGCGGATTTTCCGGTAAGCGATAGCCAGCCTTTCCGAGTTCCAACCACGTACGAGCCAGAGGTCCATCCGGAAATGCTGGCAAGTGTAGAGGAAGTCCGAAAATATTCGCAGGATGGTGGCCCTTCCGTTCCGCTGTTGATCGACTCGCGTGAGCCGCGCCGCTATGCCGGTCTCGAAGAATCGATCGACGCCAAGGCTGGGCATATCCCGGGCGCGGTCAACCGGTTCTGGAAGGATGTCCTTGACGAGCAGGGCCGATGGAAAGACGCCGCCGCGCTGAAAGAGAAGTTTGCCGACATCGATCCCAGCCGCGAAGTCATCGTCTACTGCGGCTCCGGCGTTACCGCCTGCCCGAATGTGCTTGCTCTTCAGAGAGCTGGATACGATAAGGTGCGGCTGTATGCCGGGAGTTGGAGCGACTGGATCAGCTATGAGGAGAATCCGGTAGCGACTGGAGAGGAATAAATATGAAAAGCCCGCGTTTGAAGCGGGCTTAAGGGCTGTGGCACTGGTGCTGCGGCCCTTTTTTTGCAGAGGGTCTGTGAATTAAGAGCACGGAGAATAGCTTGTTTGGGATTTATGTGCAAGACCAAAGTAAGCAAGGATCGCCAATAAACTGGTCGACAAGATAATAACACCCATTGGGACTGCAGTATATTCACCGGCAATGCCAACCAATGGAGAGGTGCATGCTCCCAGCAGAAAAGGCAGTAATCCAAGAAGCGCAGATGCACTCCCTGCCATATGACTTTGTGACTCCATCGCTAGAGAGAAGGAAGCTGTTGAAGTTGTACCGATAGATGCGACAAAAAAGAAAAGCGGAATAACTAATGCTAGTAATGGGCCGTTCAAAAGAATCACAAGTAAGGCCGCAAGGCTGGACGCCCCGGATAACAGCAATCCAAAACACAAGAATCGCCGCTCCGAGATCACATGGGTAAAGCGTCCAACGATTTGAGAACCGATAATTAAGCTTATTCCATTCGATCCGAATAAAATTGCAAACAGCTGTGGAGAGGCACCGTAAATATTCTGGTAGATAAAAGGAGTCCCTGATACATAAGCGAATACCCCTCCGATCATAATCCCTTGTGCCAGCGCGTATCCGGTAAACTCACGATCTTTTAGCAAGGTTCGAATACCTCTAATCAGTTCACCAAAGTTGCCTGAAATTCGATTCTGAGCAGGCAAGGTCTCTTTAAGGTTCAAGGTTGCAAGGATAACTAACGCCAATCCAACAGTACCCAAGACTACAAAAACACCCACCCATGTAGTAAAGGATATTACGCCGCTTCCTGCCACTGGTGCAATTAAGGGAAACATATTATTCACTAACATGAGCAGTGAAAAAAACTTGGTGAGTTCCGGTCCGCTATAAACATCGCGGATGATAGCCCGAGAAATAACAATTCCTGCAGAGGCGGCAAAGCCTTGAACAAAGCGTGCTGCTATGAAATATATGATATTTGGTGAGACCGCGCAGACAAATGAAGCGATCAAGTAGAGAATAAGTGAGATTATTATGGGCTTGCGTCTTCCATGAACGTCACTCAAAGGGCCCATAATGATTTGACCCAGACCTAAGCCTATTAGGCAAGCAGTTAGACTAAGCTGCACCAGAGAAGCACGGGCGCCAAAATCAGCAGCGATTTCAGGAAATGAAGGCAAATACATATCGATTGTAAGAGGACCCAGTGCCGAAAAAGCGCCTAACAGCAAAACAAGTCTAAGCCGTTTATCATTTTGTGTTAAAGACATCGTTTGATTTTCTCCTGACTTATGCAAATATATTTACAGCTAATTAACTTGATTCATTATAAACCGGGATACCCATAGGCTGATACCCTTTTCTCGGTATTTGGGGTTAAGTTTATTGAAATTGGCCCTGAGCAAGAGATTTTGCTTAGGGCCAATTCTGTGTTCTTTATATCAAGTCAATTATTAATTAACTTCGCGCAATCGATGTACTTGCCTTGACTCAATAAGATCCTCTATATTACGCCGGAATTGCTTATAATGGTCAGTTTCAATATGGAAGTTGATAGACTCTTCATCTTTCCAGATTTCATAAAACACAAAAACTGCATTATTTTCTATAGATTGATGAAGGACATACTTTATGCATCCTTCTTCCGATCTGGAAGGTGTTACCACTTTCACTAACTCTTGATGCAGAAGCTGCTCTTTTCCCGGTTTTGCTTGAAGAATGGCTGTAATAGAAATAGCGCTCATTTACTTTCAACTCCCCTTTTAACAGCTTATACGAGAAACTTCGTTATAGGATTACAATGATTTTCTTAAAATAGTCTCCACATCGTTTTTATTTAAAGGGACATAACTTCCTAGGGTTTCGGCCACCATTGCTCTTTCAATCATTAAATCAATTTCTGTACTATCGATTCCATAATCGGAAAGTTTCTCAGGCGCCCCTAGCGAACTCCAAAACTCACGCAATTTTTGAATCGTCTCTGTCGCCACATCAGAGTCATTTTTGTCTTTGGCATCAATTCCAAAAACGCGAATCCCTAATTGAGCCACTTTTTCCGGTCTCTTGGAAGCGACAAATTCCATCCAATTAGGGAACAAGATTGCTAATCCGCCGCCATGAGGAATGTCATGAACAGCTGAGACCGCATGCTCGATCAGATGGGTCGCCCAATCTGTCTGCACACCCATCGATAGAATGCCATTTAAAGCTAATGATGCGTTGAGCATAATGACTTCGCGGTAATCGTAATTATTGAGATCATTAATCAACTTGGGCGCAACTTCCATAGTTGTCTGCAGGATGGATTCACCGAACCGTTCTTGCAGCGGAGCATTGGAGGAAGCATGAAAGTATTGCTCGAAAACATGGGACATAATGTCTACCATGCCGTAGACCGTCTGGTTCTTGGGTACGGAAAAAGTGTTTTCCGGATCCAGAACACTGAACTTAGGGAAGGTAAGATCGGAGACAAAAAATCGTTTATCCTTTTCTTCCCAATTCGTAATGACCGAACCGCTGTTGACTTCTGATCCTGTCGCAGAGATAGTCAAAATAGTACCGATAGGAACGGCTTTTGTCGCTGTTGCCTTATTCGTTACAATATCCCATACGTCGCCTTTGTAGTAGACGCCTACAGAGATAGCTTTTGCACAATCAATTACGCTTCCGCCACCAATAGCAAGAATAAAATCCAAATTATTTTCTTTGATAAGGTCAATTCCCTTATTCACCGTTGTTAATCGCGGATTGGGTTCCACTCCGCTCAGTTCCACCACATGAACATCTGTAATTTCAGACAGGGCTTTAATCACTTGATCGTACAGCCCATTCTTTTTAATACTTCCACCCCCATATAGAAGCAAAACCCGCCGTCCATAGGATGGAATTTCATTTTTAATTTCTTCGACTTGCCCGCGTCCAAAAAGGATTTTGGTAGGATTATTAAATTCAAAGGGATTCATATGGTACTCCTCCTTTTTCTATTGCTTCGGCCGTGTGATTACAAAATGCTTTGGATAATCCCGCCTTCAACTCTTTGAGCCGCACCGTTGATGGCTGATGCTTTATCGGATGCAAGGAATACAATGGTATCTGCTACTTCCTCGACTGTGGCATAACGCTGAATCAGAGAAGTCGGCTGGTCATACTTAAAGTAATCTTTGATAAAAGTATCCAGATCTTTTCCATTCTCTTTAGCCAGATCTGTAATGAAAGTGCCGAATCCTTCCGTCCACGTCGGTCCTGGGAGAACCGAGTTGATCGTTACATTTGTTCCTTTGGCCACTTCCGCCAAACCTCTTGAAAGCGTAATGAGCGAAGTTTTAGATATACCATACGGAATAAGTTCGGGATAGGGTTTAATTCCGGCTTCACTTGCAACGTTAATGATTCGTCCCGCATTGCGTTCAATCATCTTGGGCAGGAATGCTCTGGATAAACGAACAGCGCTCATCAGATTAATTTGGTAGTATTCCAGCCATTCCTCATCCGTCACATCAACAAAAGGCTTTACGGTAAAAACACCCGTATTATTAATCAAGACATCCAAATCTCCGATTTCGTTCACTTTATTGATGAGTTTCTCGCATTCCGCATTATCGGCAACGTCTGCGGCAATTCCATAAACCGTTCCGAGTGCGGAGAGTTCTTTAACCGTTGCTTTAACATTTTCTTCAGAGCGACCGTTAATAATAACTTTGGCGCCTTCTTTCAAAAAGCTTACGGCTGTTCCTTTACCAATCCCCGCCGTCGATCCTGTAATAAGAACTAATTTATTTTTCAAGTTCAATTCCATAAACATTCTCCTTCGTGTCATTATGTACCCGTCAAGTCCATAAGCAATCAACGTCAAGCCGTTGAATGGAAACCCGGAATTACCGAGTCGCTTCACGACCCTAAGTAAATTGATGTTGAACCGAAACTGAAGTACACCTTAATTTTGATGAGCATTTGCCATTATAGATCTATCAGACACGAATGAAAAGTAGATACTTTTTTGTAATATAGGCACTTAAAAGTAATATAGTTACTAATAAGTACCTATTATTTGAACATAAAAACACACGATCAGCCAATTGGGGTCGCTGGGGCATACCGATCGATAAGCCTTCACCTTCTTGTTCATCGACTCCAGCAGCCCCGCCAGTTGACAACTACATTAATCCAGTCAGCATTCACTTCATCTCTCATCCGCTTGTACTGCTTCACGTTGTCGCTTCTCTTTTTGGGCTTTTCGTTCAACAGCTTCGCTGATGAATGATCGTGCTCCTTGAATTTGGCAACCACTTCTCTATAACTAGTTGATTCGTTCCGAAACCTTATTATTCGATGTTACAAGATCCTGCTTGCATAAGGGATTTTGTAAATAACCTGTGATGCGGCAAAGGTGAGAACTACGGAAACGGGTGCGACAATAATAAGCTTAAGTAGCGGAGCCAGGTCTACATGATGCATAACCAGCGTACAGCTCACGACGACAACAGGGTGAATGATATAAGCCGTGAAGGCCAGCTTCGCCAACCTTTCCATAATCCTGGAAGCCTTGTTCATCCGGCGTCGAAACAAAAAAAGCAGCCCCAGGCAGATGCCGAAGCAGATAAACGGTTCCCACATCGCATAGAGGAAAGCCTGAAGATGAAACCCGCCGCTGTACGTGAGATTACCGTTCAACGCTCCCGTCAAAATGAGCAGCAGGGGGAAAACCGGAATCAGTATGAGGGCAGTACGCAGCCATATTTTGCTGAGCAAAGACGGAATTTGTTCAAGCCAGTTATGGCGATAGGCCAAGATGCCGGCAATGAAGAGCAGTATGTATAATGGAAAATAACCCAGCTGCAGTTCCATGGGACCCGTGCCCAACGGAAATATAAACCGAGTAAGGAAAGCGGCGAGCCCGCTTCCAAGCGCGAATCCCAAAAGCCTTGCTCCTGTCGGGAAAGCGATGGAACGTGCTGAGGCGTCTTCACTTTTTTTGAAAATCATAAGGTAAAGCACATAGAAAAAAGCGAAATAAATCAACGCCTCCGCGAACCAGAGGGGTCCGAAATTAATAATCTTAAAGTGCAATATAGATTCCCGGAAAAATTCAGTATACGTTTGTTCATGCCGATATTCGGCAAGATAAATGGTAGAAGGGCCTATCCATAACATATAGAGCACCATGGGAATGCCTAACCGTAGCAAGCGGTCAGACAAAAATCGGAATGGCCCTTTTCGGTCATACGATTTTGGCGTAAAGTAACCAGATATGAAAAAGAACAGCGCCATAAAGAAAGCTTGGCAAACCGCCGTGAAAATAGTCAGAATGACCATCGTTGCATTTAATTGGGATTTATCTACATCCTCAAAATACCAAGACCCAGATCCGCCATATGCGATAGACGTATGAAAGACGATGACAAGCATAGTCAGAAAAACACGAAGATTATCGAGATAATACATTCTTTTTAGCATAAATCCTCGAGCGATATGTATCCTTCCCCCACGAACTATTGTCGGGTATATTTCCAAATATATCAAGCTGAAATTTAAGACGGTTGAGAAAAAGCCCATCCAGCTTGATGATCCGATAAGCAAGTATTTTCCGCATCAAAAGGGTGCGGGGCAAATAAATTCGGATGGCGGCTTTTGGGGCTAGGACTTGGCCTTATATATATCCGCATTGTTCCTTCGAATAATAGTCCAGCACAAATTGTTTGAACCGTTCTGCCGCCGGGGACAGAAACCGGTCTTCCATCCACGCGATTCCTATTTCTCTGCGGCAGGATTGGTCTTCTATTGACACCCAGAATAACTCTTCCTGATCCAATCCGCTGTATTTTGGCAAAATGGCAACGCCAAGTCCCGCGGCGACCAGCCCGGCGACGGTATCGACATCTTCCCCCTCAAAAACGATAGGCGGAGATATGCCCGACTCTTGCAGCAGATTATCGGTTATGATGCGTAGTCCGTACCCCTCTTTAAAAGAGATCAAAGGTTCCTGACCTATTTCGCACAACGCCACCTGCGATGAACCTGCAAGCCGATGTCCGGCTGGCACCGCTATGAATAATTCCTCCGACCACAATCCGGCCCAGCGCATACGCAAGTTGGCATCCTGAGGCGAAGCCATGCACAGATCAATCTCGCCGGAGATGAGTTGTTCCAGAAGATGCTGTGTGCTGCTCTGATAAAGCTGAAACCGGGTATGGGGATGAGTACGCCGAAACTTGCCGATTAAATCTGGGATGTGGTGAATTCCTAGCGTGTGCAGAAACCCCAGAGAGACTTCTCCTTGCGACGGATTCAGCAGAGCGTCAATCTCATCCTTGGCCATCCGGTATTCCTCAAGAATACGTTCAATATGGCTTAGAAAAAGCTGGCCATAGCGGTTAAGCCGGATCGACCGCCCCTCCCTTTCAAAAAGCGGAATGCCAAGCTCCGTCTCAAGTCTGGCGATGGACCGGCTTAGAGCCGGCTGCGTAATGTTAAGCGTCTGAGCCACCAACGTCATGTGCTGCAAACGCGCGGTTGCTTCAAAATATTCGAGCTGCTGCCATTCCACGGTCTTATTCCCTCACTTCTATTACATAAAATATATGAAAGCAATGAAAATAATGCATTATACATTTAGGTTCTCTTCATTTTATACTTGCTTTGGCTAACTAAGAAAGATGAAAAAAGCCAGTATGTAGACGGACGGGAGAGAATATGCATGAACGTGATCGAAATCGGAAGCTCTGACCATCGCAGGGCTTCGGCAAGCATGTTGATGGGAAGCATTGTAGTTTTCGCTGTTTTATACAGCCCGCAGCCGCTGATCAGTCTCTTTTCCAAGGAATATCATATTTCGCCGGCAACGGCGGGAGCCTCTATTTCCCTCGCCACAATCGGTCTGGGTATCGGCCTCATTCTGATTTCTGCGCTATCCAGTGCTCTGGAGAGAAAAAAATTAATGAGCTTATCCCTGCTGCTGACATCCTTCCTAACGGTTTTATCCGCTTTTTGTCATCAATTTACCATATTTCTGATCATCCGGTTCTTGGAAGGCGTCTGTATTTCAGGGTTCCCCTCAATTGCGATGGCGTATCTAAATGAAGAATTTCATTCGAAGGACATCGGGAGAGTCATGGGGAGCTACATTGCCGGAACGGCCATCGGCGGATTTGTCGGACGCATCGTTATCGGAGCATTAACCGACTTATTTGATTGGCAGATCGCGATGATGATTCTTGGTATGATAAGCTTGCTGCTCAGCCTCTCCTTCTGGATGTATCTTCCGGAATCGCGAAATTTCCATTCACACAGGCAGTCTTTTAAACTGTGGAAGACAGGGATGATCGGCAACTTGCTTCACAAGCGGCTGATCATGCTGTTCATCACCGGATTTTTGTTGATGGGCGTCTATATCATGATTCTGGACTATATCGGCTATCCGCTTACATCCAAGCCCTACTATTTAAGCCAAACCGTCTTCGGATTTCTGTTTGTCGTCAATTTGGTCGGAACATGGAGCTCCGTGTGGTTCGGCAAATTGGCGGATCATCATCCGCGTTCGCAAATCATCGCCATAGCGATCGCAATTTTTGCGACGGGGACACTGTTTACTCTGATTCCAAATTTGGCCGTCAAAATATTAGGAGTCGCTTTGGTCGCCTTTGGCTTTTTTGCCGGACATTCGATTGCAAGCGGATGGGTAGGATTGGTGGCGGATTCCGAGCACAAAGCGCAGGCCTCCTCTCTTTATTTGCTCTTTTATTACGGAGGTTCCAGCGTGGTCGGATGGTCGGGCGGCCTGTTTCTTCACCATTTAGGCTGGACTGGCCTGGTTTATTATGCCTGTGTTCTACTGGCAGCCGCTATTGTAGTTTCCTCGCTTGCGGGAGGAGCCATCCACCTGCGGCGTTTGCAGTTAAAGTAGAAACTTCACACATTCGGCCCCGGCTTTATAATCGGATAAGTAAAAGGGACGTGCCCGATACCAGGCCGTCCCTATTCTCTTACACTTGCACATTGGTCAAAATGGCTGTGCCAAGTCTCATACCCGCGAACCGTTCCTCTCTTTTGATCAAGACAACATCTCGATAAAGGCTCTAATGCGGGTTAGGATTTGTCCGCTTGGCGGTCCGACCTGGAAAGTTCCTTCCAGATTAATGCTCGGAATGCCTTTGTTATGGAAATACTCTCTGTACATCTCCCTGGTGACACTGCCGAACGAGCAGCCCAGGTACCCGTACAGAATCAGGCCGCGGGCGCCAATTTTGTCAATCTGCTGCTCGATGACGTGACGCCGGTAGATCGAGGCTCCAGCCATCTGACTCTCAAGCTGGAAGCGGGCGAGCGATTCGATCGGATCGATATCTTCGTTATAATCCTTGGCATAAGGTGAGCTTACAAATCCGAGCAGCGCCCCGCCAGCATTATCAATGGCGTCGTAAATCCCGAACTCCTGTCCGTTGCCTCCTGTCCAGATCAGCGGAATGGCCCGTCTTTGATCGGCCTCGTTCGCCTCAAGCTGCGATAACTCCTCAACCAGACTGTCCAGAACCTCGGTATATTCTTCGGGTTTGCCGAAGTAATGGGTAAGCCCGTTCAGCAGATACATGATTCCGAGGCTTTTTACATAGAACGGGTGATTCAGCCGCAGGTCCATGATTTCCCGTATTCTGCGCATGAGATAGTTCTTGCGGATAATCTCCCGCTGCAGGCTGTCCTTATCAATCTCCTTAGTTCCGGTCAACCATTCATTGAATTCCCGGATTTCGTCCACAAAATAATGGACCAGCTCCTCGTAACGCTCACCATTCACCCCCGGCGCCCGGTAGACCACATCGCTAGTATAGACGTCGAAGCCTTCCTTCTTCATCACTTCCCAAGCCAAGTTGTACGGCTCGCAGGCGGAGGATGAACCGAAAATACGTGTGATTGAGGAGCCTGCCTGCTTCCGCAGATACCACTCGCCCGCGGTTGCTTTGACCATCGAGCAGGTCTCGGCAGGCATCTGATAATGGTCCTCCGAGATCGTTATCGCTTCTTGTCCGCTGATCCGGCCCACCTCCGAGAAAGCGACCGGGATGGCTCCGGTAGAGTAGATCAGCGGCATCGCCCAGGGCACACCGGCCCATATGACTTTTTTGCCGCTACGTCCGGCTTTCTCCGCATCGTCCACATAATCGATGACCAGATTGAACAGCTTTTGGATCGCAGGCGAATAAGCATGAACGACATCCCGGCTGTGGCGGATATGATTGAGCTGTTCCTGGGCCTCGCTTGTCAGTATCGTCGACATTGACATTTTCCTCCTCAAGAAAATGATTTATTTTGTATTCAACAGGGCAAAATCGTTCAAATCCGATTCGCTGCGGGATGCCGCCTTCTGAGCGAATATGGCCGCTCCGAGCGCTCCTGCATAGATCGTGTCGAGCTTGACCTTGCTGATCGGATGCCCGAGCAGCTCCTCCAGCGCTTTCGTCATACCGGGGTTGTTCGATACCCCTCCCGAGAAGACGAGATCCGGTTCGAGCCCGATCCGATTGACGAGATTGCGGACGCGGCGCGCCGTAGCCAGGTGGATGCCGGCGGCAATATTGGCGGCGGATACGCCTTTTGCTTTCAGGGAGATTACTTCGGATTCGGCAAAAACTACACATTGGCTGCTGACATCGGCGGGAGCATCAGCATTCAGCGCTTCA
This sequence comes from Paenibacillus sophorae, assembly GCF_018966525.1. NCBI lineage: Bacteria > Bacillati > Bacillota > Bacilli > Caryophanales > Paenibacillaceae > Paenibacillus > Paenibacillus sophorae. The sequence continues at coordinate 3,503,190 of NZ_CP076607.1, read as the reverse complement.
GCACCGAGCTGCTCCAGCGTCAGATCCAGCAGGTGAGCGACTTTCTCCAGAAACCGCCCGGTTCCTGCTGCACATTTGTCGTTCATAATAAATTCGATAACCTTGCCTGTAGCCGGGTCAACCCGAATCGCTTTGGAATCCTGGCCGCCGATATCCACAATCGACCGCACCTTGGCATTCAGGTAATGAGAGCCCATGGCGTGGCAGGAGATTTCGGTCACGATTTTGTGCCCGATCTCGCCGAAGCTCAGCGCAACACGGCCGTACCCCGTGCCGACAATGTAGGCAATATCCTCCCTCGCAACCTTCGACTGCTTCAGCAGTCTGTCCAGCAGCTTGTCCGCCGTCTCTTGCATGTATACACCCGTGGGGGTAATCGCCGTATACAGCTTGCCTCCGGCCAGCAGCACGCCTTTTCCCGTTCTGGACCCCAGATCCAGCCCGACCGCGATATCTCCGGTAATCGTAGACACCAGGTCTCCGTCGATGATCTCTTTCCAATCGCTCATACGTTCATCTCCCTTTCAAAAATATGCGGTTCATATTGTTCCTCAAGCCGTTCCGATTGCGGCCAGACCTTTACGCTCCCTCAGCACTTCGATAAAAGCCTCAAGCCGGGTCTTGAGCTGGCCCTGATCGCTCTTGGAATAATCGATCGGCAGTTCAAGAACCGGAAGACCAAGCTGCTGATAGTGCCGGAAGAATTCATTCTTGACCTGTCCGTAGCACGGGCAGAATTTGAGATAAGCGTACAGCACGCCATCCGCTTGATACTCGGTTGCCAGCGCTCCCGAAATCTCCACGCGTTCCTGGAGCGGCTTCATTCGGGCGCATGGAGTCTGATCGATATATCCTTCCGCCAGAGCCCGGTAAGGATCACCTTCCTCACTGATATAGCCGGAGGCGATTTTCAGCCCGGTGCAATGATCCTCGGCGACAATTCTGGCCCCGAGTTCATCCTCGATCAGCTCAATCAGCTTCCGGTCGCCGTCCGCGATTATGCCCCCCGCCATGAACAGGCGGATCGGCCGGTCTTCACGGACAGGCACCGCAGCCAGTTTGTCATAGATTCCCTGGTACAGCGGGAGAAGCTCTTCAGCGGGCAGATAATAGAAGGCTTTGATCAAGTCGAGGTAATCTTTGCCCGAGATCGGCGGATTGGGACGTTTGCGCAGTTCGGAGATTTGGGTCAGCAGCTTGCGCACCTGGTTATACAGCCGGATCTGTACGCTCAGCTCGCCGTCAGTGATGATATTGCCTGACAACTGCTCTAAATCGGCTTTGAAGCTTAGAATTTGGGAATTGTAGAAATCACGTGAAGACGGCTTGTCCTTAATCCGGGGGAGTGTATAAATGTCAGCCGACGTAAAGAACTCCCCTATGGCTTCACCAATGGTTTTGATGCAGTCGCAGGTGTAGAAGGTGTAGATTTTATCCAGCGAAGTGTACAATGGATCTTCCTCTTTGAAGGCGCCGAGAATGCTCTTCGTGAAATCGCAGAATACGCTTTGCGTGATCTGTTCGCCGCTTGCCACCGTTTCAGTATTGCCCGCTTTGAACAACCGGATATGGTTGACACCTGCGGCGCTGATCATTTCAAGCGGCGTATAGGAGCACAGATAACCGACTTTTTTGCGGTCGTCGGCATTGGCAACCAGTTGTTCCTGCCGTTCGGCAATCCGGTTCTCCACGCCGGTGAGGTCAACCCGGAACACGTCCTCCGCTTCTTTGACCGAAGTGACGGCAGCCTTGGAATAATTAAGAGCATGAATCGAAGCTCCCAGAGCACCTGCAAAGATCGTGTCGATTTTGGCTTCAATCAGAGGATGGCCGGAAAGCTCCTCAAGCGCCTTCCTCATGCCGACATTATTCGAGACGCCTCCGGAGAAGATCAGGCCCGGTTCGATCCCGACCCGTTTAAGCAGGTTGCGGACGCGCTTGGCCGAGGCGAAGTGAATACCGGCGGCGATATCCTGCCGCGTCGCGCCTTTGGCCCGGAGGGAAATGACCTCCGACTCTGCAAACACGACGCATTGGCTGCTGATTTCGGAAGGCGCATCAGACTTCACTGCTTCTTGCCCAAGCTCATCGATGGACAGCTCCAGAATTTCAGCGACCTTCTCCAGAAAGCGTCCGGTACCGGCTGCGCATTTATCGTTCATGACGAATTCGACAACGCTTCCGGTCAGCGGGTCTACCCGAATGGCTTTGGAGTCTTGACCCCCGATATCCACGATCGTCCGGACATCCGTGTTCAAATAGTGGGCGCCCATAGCGTGGCAGGAGATTTCGGTTACGATCTGGGTCGGAATGTCAGTATACTGCAAAGCGATTCGTCCGTATCCCGTACCAACGATATAGCTAATGTCCGAACGTTCGAGACCCGATTTGTCCAGCAAATCCTCCAGCAGCTCGTCGGCCGTATCCTGCATATTGATCCCGGTATAGACCGAGCTCGTGTACACCTCCCCGCCGGACAGAAGCACCGCTTTGCCGGTTCTCGACCCGATGTCAATGCCAATCACAGTGCCGCCGTTTAACGTATCCAGCAGCCTTTCATCCACTACATCTTGAATCCGCATGTTTAACACCTCGTATTATGGAATTGAAATACAGTTACTGCGTTGTATGGTACGGAACTTCCGGGACGTATCACGACCCGGAAATTTCCTGTTTCCAGCGTGTGATTCGCTTCTCCCAACGGACCAGAAGGAAATTGACAAGCACTCCCAGAAGGATCAGGACAATAATACCGGCATACATCTGTTCCACCTTGTAGTTCTGTTCGGAGGAGAAGATCAGAAACCCGAGACCCTTGTCCGCTCCGAGCATCTCGGCAGCGACCAGAATGATGATCGAGCGGGAAGCGCTGAGCCGAATGCCGGTAAAAATGAAAGACAGAGCAGACGGCAGAATAATCCGGAAGAACAGCGTCAGCGGCGAAGCGCCCATGGAGCGGCCGGACTTGATAAGGAGCGGATCTGTTCGGTTGACTCCTTCCACCGTATTCATGAGGACGGGCCACACCCCGCCCCAGAAAATAATCGCCACCTTCGACAATTCGCCAAGCCCGAAGACAAGAATGAACACGGGATAGAGTGCCAGTGTCGGCGTATTGCGCATGAACTGCATGACTGGGTCCAGCACCCGCCGGACTCTCGGCGACCAAGCGGTCAGGAACCCGAGCGGGATAGCGACCAGAACCGAGATCGCGAAGCCGGAGGCAGACCGCTGCATGCTGGCCCCGATGTCGGGCCACATCTGGCCCGTAACAAGCAGCTGGAACAGCTTATAAACGACCCGGGTGAATGGAGGAAGGATGAAATCCTTGACCATGCCGCTCCGGGAAACGGCCTCCCAGGCAATACATACCGCCACAATCGCCGCCCACCGTTCGGAAGCGGACTTGAGCCTTGTTATGGCTTTTATTTTCACTGACGGACCTTCCTTTCCTTATTGGTGTGCAGCAGGTCAGGCAGGACGGATCATTTCAGCGTATCGTTGAATTCGTTGGTGAAAATATCCTCAGGCTTGATGCCCGGCTTGATCTCATTGAATTTGGTCAACAGGTCGATCCAGACCTTTGCCGATTCTTCTTTGATTTCACCGTGGGGGGCGTAATAGTTCGCCCTGATTTTGGCCGGATCAATATCGCCTCGTTTCGCTGTAATCTCAATCGCTTTTTCCGGATTCGCATTGACATAATCATTGGTCTTGCTGATGACATCCACGAAGCGTCTGACCACATCCGGCTTCTCCTTGATGAATTTCTGGGAGAAATAGAGAGGTGTGGCGCCTCCGATGGTATTCCAGACGTCATAATCTGTGAAGACGACTCTCAAATTGCCACGCTTGATAATTGTCGACGGATTCTCATGCAGACCGATAAGATCGACATCGCCCTGCAGCAGCGCCTGCTCCAGCTTGATTTCGGGCGCAATGACAATTTCGAATTTGCCTTTGGGGTCCTTGATGCCATTTTTCAGCAGATAAGCATAAGGCGTATACTCATTGCAGCCACCAAATTTGGCGATGCCCACCTTCTTGCCGACAATATCCGCCGCTGACTTGATCGGGCTGTCTTTGGTGGTTACGAAGCTCATATGCGGAACGGCCTCAGTCGTTTCGGTCTGGGCTACAACCGCCTTGATTTTGGCTCCCGCGCTGATACCGGCAATGGTTCGGTTGATATGAGCGCCGCCGACATCAAGCTTGCCCGCGACTACCGACGCAACCAACTGTCCGGGTTCAACGGCTCCGATAAAATCGAATTTCAGTCCGGCATCCTTCGCAAATCCCAGCTCATCAGCCACATAGTAGGTGGAGATGCCGGTCAGATTGGTCGGTGTGGCCAGCCGCACGACATCCAATTGTTCTCCAGAACTTCCCGCTTTCGCGGAATCCGTGTCATTGCCGCAACCCGCAAGAATGGTCGCCCCGGTCATCAGCAAGAGAAGCGCTCGCAGTGCAATCGGTTTCACAGGTCTGATTCTTTTTAGATTCAGCATGCTCTCCTATCCCTCTTTTCCTGTTCTAGTCTTGCTAACCTTTGACTGTCCGCTCCTTCCAGCGGGTCATCCTGCTCTCCAGACGGACTAAACAATAGTTGATCAGGACGCCCAGGACGGAAATAAAGATAATGCCTCCGAACATTTCGGGGATGGCGTATCTCTCCTGGTAATAAAAAATCATGAACCCAAGCCCCTTATCCGCGCCAAGCATTTCGGCGGCCACCAGCATCAGAATTGAGGTAGCGGCACTGAGACGGAGTCCTGTCAGAATGGAGGGCAGCGCCATTGGCCAGACGACCCTGAGAAACAATCCGGTTCGGGAAATACCCATGGATCTCGCCGATTTAATGAGCAGCGGATCCGCTTCCTTCACGCCGGATATCGTGTTCAGCAGAATCGGCCATACGGTCCCCCACAGGATGATAGCGACCTTTGATGTCTCACCCAGACCGAAGAACAGAATAAAAACCGGATACAATGCAAGAGTCGACGTGTTGCGGCATACCTGAAGCAGCGGATCAACGATTCGCTCGATCCGTTTGTTCCAGCCCATGAAGGTGCCGACCGGGATGGAGAAGGCAACGGCAGCGATAAATGCGAGTCCCGAACGTCCAAGGCTTATAGTGATATGCCGGAACATCTCACCCGACTGGAACAGGCGCAGCAGGCTTATGACGGCTTCGCTGAACGGCGGCAGCAGGAACGGATCAACAAGTCCAAGACGCGGCAGCGCCTCCCAAACCGAGATGATCAGCAGCATGATAGCGGATTTCTCGGCGGCACCCTTCAGGAAAGTGAGGGCGGCTGTCGTTGTGCGGGCAGACTTATGATGAATCCGGTTTCCCTGATAAGACCGGAGCCTGGTTCCATCGTCGATCTCTGACATTTAACATTCACTCCCTTTTTGTAAAATTAAAAAAGGTTAAGCTCGCCGGTTGGGGAACGGCTGCTTAACCTCTTTTGGAAAAGTGGGTTGCAGTACGAAACTTGCTGCATTTGCACCTGAAAGACAAAGAGGTTAAAACTCCGCCGTTAAAGCGTCGTTTTAACCTCTTCCTAAAAAGTCGGTTTAGAGAATATCGATTATTCAATTGATATTATTGATATCTTACAAATTGCCTGCCGCCGCTGGAGATAACACGCCGGCTTCCAATTCCACCAGTTGTTTACCCCAATTGGAAGCCCACTCTCGCAGTTCGCTGGTTTCCAGAGGAACTGGAACTTTAGACTCGGTATGGTTTACGATTTTCTGGGCCAGGGATTTGTAAATCTGCGCTTGCTTGGAGTCCGGGTCCGCTTCAATGGTCGTCTTCCCTTGCAGCTCAGCCTGCGTCACGGATACCGAACGCGGTACATACTCCATCACCTGCGTATGCGTACGGGCAACGAAATCATCAACGATCTCCTTGGCGTAAGGAGCGTTGATCGAATTGGCAATAACCCCGCCAAGCAAGGCACCGCCCTCGGTAGAGTATTTATGAATTCCTTTAAAAAGGTTGTTAGCCGCATAAAGTGCCATAAAATCGGCGGAGGTAACCGTAAATACGTGCTCGGCAATGCCTTCCCGTACAGGAACGGCAAATCCCCCGCAAACTACGTCCCCAAGGACATCATAAATGACATAGTCCAGATCAAGCTCTTCGAAGACTTTCTGCTGTTTAAGCAGAGAGACAGATGTGATGATCCCTCTTCCCGCGCAGCCGACACCCGGAGCCGGTCCGCCCGCTTCCACGCAGTAAATTCCATTAAACCCTTCAAAAATAACGTCATGCGCTCTCACAATCTGCTTATCCCTTAACGTATCTAGTACAGTGGGAATATATTCGCCGCCGCGCAGCGTGTTGGTAGAATCACTCTTCGGGTCGCAGCCGAACTGCATTACCTTGTAGCCTGCCACCGACAGAGCCGCGCTAATGTTGGAGGTTGTCGTTGACTTACCTATTCCCCCCTTGCCGTAGATTGCGATTTGTTTTATTTTTTTAGCCATGAAGTAGCACTCCTTCTTTGTTATACGCATTTTAAACATTGGAATGGGACAACGCCTTACTGTTATTCCCCTTGCCGGATTATAGTGCCGCCGATGAGGAGAGCTGCTCGGCAAGCTCAAGCGGCGCTTGGGCCACGGCTGGCTTGGCCGGCGGTTTGGCTGCGGCCGTCTCTCCCTGCAGCAGTTCCCATACCCGGTGCCGGATCCAGCTGAAATCGGCGGTGGATTGCACATCTCCTACACTTCTCGGACGAGGCAGAGAAACGGGAACGATTTCGCGGACCCTGCCGGGATTCGGAGACATCACCACAACACGATCGGCAAGAGCGACAGCTTCATCGATACTGTGGGTAACAAAAATAATCGTCTTTCCGGTCTGTTCCCAGATCCGCAGCAACTCATCCTGAAGCGTCTCGCGGGTCTGGGCATCCACTGCCGCAAACGGCTCGTCCATAAGCAGAACTTCAGGATCATAGGCCAGAGCCCGGGCAATGGCTACCCGCTGCTTCATCCCGCCTGACAGTTCATACGGGTAACGGTCTCCATAATTGCTTAACCCGACAAGCTCCAGAAACCGGTCACTGATGGCTTTCCGGTCTTTTTTGGGAACCTTCTTGATTTCAAGACCAAACTCCACATTGCGGCGAACCGTCCGCCAAGGAAATAAGGCGTAGCCCTGCATGACGATTCCCCGATCCAGAGCGGGGCCGGTAATTCTTTTTCCATCAATATACAGTTCGCCTTCCGTCGGTGTGGCAAGCCCGGCTATAAGATCCAGCAGTGTTGATTTTCCGCAGCCGCTGGGTCCTACGATGGTCAGGAACTCACCGGGTCTTACTTCCAGATCCACGTCCTGCAATGCGGTAAACTGCTTCTTCTCCTCATCTTTATTCAGCCGGATCGAATATCTGCGGGTGACCCCGCTCACCGTAATTTTTGCTTCAGTTGCGGCCATTTCCCATTCTCCTCTCTGTTATCCAATGCGGGCGGCTACACTAGCCGAATCGTCAATATACGTGAACGGGTCCTGCTCATACCAGCTATCCCGGTAAGGCAATCTCGTGTTGCTGCCAAGATTTTTGTTAAAAGCCGGATTTTTCAAAATGCGGCTGACCCGTGTAGCTACTTCAAACACGCCCTTGTATCCAAGGTAATCGTCACTTTGCCCAAACAGCGGGAAAATCGGATATCCCTGCTTGGCTGCAGAGCCGTTAACGCCGATATGGCCAACGAATAAGTCAGGAGTGATCTTGCTGAGCAGATTGGCCTGCTCGAACACTTGGCCCGAACCGATATTAAAGATCGCTTTTTCCGAATTAGGAACATCTTCCAAATATTCATCCAGGAGAATCTCGCCGTATTTGTCGAAATGATAGCCCCGCAGGCCCAGGATCTCAAATCCGAGATTATGCAGCAGCTCCGCTGTGGTCAATATCCGAACCTCACCGCCGGTAAGAAACGCCGTTTTCCCTTTGAACTCAGCTTTAAACGGTTCAATCGCCTTGTTCAGCTCCGCCGTCTCTGCGGCAATCAGTTTCTCAGCCTGTTCTTCGATGCCGAAGAAGGAAGCGATATCGCGCAGCCATTTATTTGTATTGGCGATACCGATTGGAATCGTCCGCATTACATAAGGAATACCGTACATTTGCTGGAAATGCTCCACGAAATAATCATCATGCGTTGCGCAGATGCTTACATTGAGGGCCGCTTCATGAGCATAGGTAAAATCATCGGGATGCGAATAAGAAGGCAGGATTCGTACATTGAGATCAAGAGCCTTGAGCAGCCGCACCAGTTCCTCCTCATCAATGCGGCTCATCGACCCGACATTGAGCAGATTAACCGTCTTGCTGATTACAGCCTGGTGTTCGGCTTCTTCCTCTAGCGTGCGAACGACTTCCGGCTTTGAGCCTTTGTCTTCACCGACGAGATTGCGGATCAGACCGTGATAGACGGAATCATAGGCGGTTGCCTGAATTTTGGTCTTGAAGCCTTCGCAGTGGATCGGGACGATCTTGGCCGATACCTGCTTCTGCAGATCATCCAGAATACCGTCAATATCATCGCCGATCAGGGCCGGCACACAGCTGTTAAATACAAGAATGGCGCTCGGGCGGAATTCCCGCTCGGCTTTGAGCACGGCCTGCCGCAGCTTGGCTTCGCCTCCGCTGATTACATCCACTTCGCTAAGGTTGGTGTTAATCCAGCGCAGGCCAACCGCCGATTCCTGACGAAGCTTCTGAAATACTTTATTAATCCCGGCGTTCTGGATTAGATTGCCGCCGCAGCCTATCGGACTGTGAATGACCATCACCGCGTCGCGCATCGAGCTGATCATACCCAGACTAAGGTTCAGCTGGCAGCCCTGGGTCTGAGAGAAGGTGCGCTTGCTGGCGTAAAGGCAGCCTTTCTTGGAATCTTTGGATAGATCACCACAGGTTCCTCCATAAGCTTGGCAGGCCATCAGGCGATCTTCACGCACCGGCGGTACTTTATGTTTGATATAATCCACTTTCGCAAACCTCCTAATGTATATGAAATAAGAAACAAACCGCTTGTTAACGATGCGCGACAACCAGACTCAGAACATCCTCGGCAAGAGTAAGTCCGCCCGTATATCCGGCGTAGGCCCGATTCAGCACTACTCGGTTTGATATAGGGTAAGTGACCGGCAGCAGCGGCGCTTTGAATTGTTCCGCCGTGTCGCGTTCCATGACGCTTCCCAGAATAACGCCGGGCGCAAACCCTTTATAATATTTCTGCCCCTGATTCTGCGGCCAGTGACGGTTGATGTATCCGCCGACACTTGAGGCATCCTCATCGAACACAATTTCCGGACGCAGCCCGGATTCGTAATCGCCGAACGTGGCAAGAACGCGTTCCTTCTGTTCCTCCCCCAAAATGTCGGTAATCACAACCAGCTCCGGCAGCCAGCCCAGATCGTCAGCAAGAAACCGCGTCAGCGCCTGTGTGTAATTGGGATCGCCGACCACGGTGGCATAGCGCTGGAAATCGAGGTCATTGTACACATCAGCCAGTCGCTCCAGGTAAGGGTAATACGCTTTTCTTTCTTCCTGGATCAATTTCTCGATCTTGATGTCATCGACGCCGAGAGCCTTGCCCACTGTACGGAGGAAACGCGAAGTGCCGTGATCGCCAACCGGCAATTGAACCGTCAGATAAGGAACACCGTGTACCTCTTCGAATACTTTAGCCGCTTCGATCCCGTATGCGTCCGACACAACGATGTTGAGGCTTGCCTTGGCGGCATTTTTCAGGTTGTCCAAAGTCTCGCCTTGACCGAAGAACGTATTGGTCTCAAAGCCCAGCTTCTTAAGCAAATTCTTCAGCACACCAAGATTGCCTTTCCAGAACACATCCTGCATCGGAACGACGCCCCACAAATTGACCGTCTTAGCGTCTTTTTCCGTGGTCTTTTCCACAAAATCTCGGAATAAGGTCTCAAGGACCAGCTCGTAACCGTAATAGGAGTTTCCTTTGAAGCTGACCGTTTCCGCTGCCAGTACTGGTAATTCTCCGCCCTTGAAGCGTTTGGTTACCGCATGAACATTGTCGCCGATCATTTCAACCATGCAGCCCGTAACTACAAAATACAAATCCCCATCCATTACCTTCAGCGTGTTCTCGATCTGCTCCTGCAGCCGGCCTTCGCCGCCGAACACAATGTCCCGCTCGGATACGTTGGAGCTCGGGAGCGCCTGGCCGCCGCAATAATTGCCGCCGTTATACCCCGAAGCTCCGCTTAAGGCTCCCGCCAGATTTCCGCCGCAGCCGGATGAGGAATGAAGAATCGGAATCGCCCGGGGCAGTGACTGGATGGTGCCGATCGCGCCGCCAAGGGCGCATACATAACGCGGTCTTTCAATTACTTTACTCATGATAAACCTCCTGTTTGCGCCGGTTCCTGAAACAACACGGTCGATAAGTAGCGTTCGCCGGTATCCGGCAGCAGTACGACAATATTTTTACCCTTGTTTTCTTTCCGTTTGGCCAACTGAGAAGCTGCAAAGACCGCTGCGCCTGAGGAGATGCCTACCAGCAGCCCTTCGCTGCTCGCCAATTCCCGCGCTGTTTCCAGAGCTTCTTCGTTCCGTACCTTGTACACCTCGTCGATGATTTCCCGGTTCAGAATGAGCGGAACGAATCCGGCGCCAAGTCCCTGAATTTTGTGCGGACCCGGATTTCCGCCCGAGAGAACCGGAGAATCAAACGGCTCTACAGCCACAATCTTCACATCCGGATTCCGCTCTTTCAGGACTTCTCCTACTCCGGTTATCGTCCCCCCGGTTCCGACTCCGCTGACGAAGATATCTACTGTTCCGTCTGTATCCCGCCATATTTCCTCGGCAGTCGTCTGACGGTGGATTTTAGGATTGGCCGAATTATTGAACTGCTGCAGGATGAACGAATTCGGGGTAACCGCCGCCAGCGCTTCCGCCTTGCGGACAGAGCCCTTGATGCCCTCCGCACCAGGAGTCAGCACCAGCTCCGCGCCCAGCGCCTTCAGCAAATTGCGGCGTTCTATACTCATCGTGTCCGGCATCGTCAGGATCAGCCGGTATCCGCGGGCCGCAGCTACAAAAGCAAGCGCGATTCCGGTATTACCGCTTGTAGGCTCTATCAGAACGGTCCCAGGACCGATCAGGCCCTGTTCCTCCGCATCCTTGATCATCGCATATCCAATCCGGTCCTTTACGCTCCCTGCCGGATTGAAGTATTCCAGCTTTGCAATTACCGACGCACCCAGCTTATTTTCCTCACTGAAGGCCTTGAGCTCTAGCAGCGGAGTGTTGCCAATCAGATCCGTAAGTTTACTAGCGATTCTTGTCATTCCATGTTCCTCCATTTCAATTTGCACAACAAAAGTTGCAGGTTATAAAAAAGAGACTTGCCCCCGCCATCAATGGTCAAGTTCAAGCCTCCAGTGAACTGGTTGGCATACGAGTGTAAATGAAACAGCAATATATGTGATAATAATCACAATCAAGCGGATAAAAAAAGGAAGCTAAGCGCTCCAAAGTCATTGGAGGCTCAGCTTCCGGGGGTCCGGTCAGCTTATTGCTAAATTCATATTATTTCAATGTGAATTAATGGATAATGTGGATTATAGAGAAGATTGCCCAGTCTGTCAATGAACTTTTTTCAAATTCTTTCAATTATGGTTTCAACTAAAGGGAATTTTGAAAATATCGCGAAATACAAAGTAAATCGAACTGAGAGGTGTCGCTATGGGTTCATGGAAATTATCGGCAACTGCTGTATTTATATAGACGGAACCAACGGAGAGATCGGTTATTGTAATAGGCATGACGAAAGAGGGGCACTCGAGAGAGCATATAAACATAAGAGGAGTGTGGCAGGACTCTTATCTCTATTCGAATGAGTAACGCAAAAAAGCGAGGCAGCGAACAGCGGCCCCGCAAAATTTTTATAAGTTCACGCCTTTCATGGCCGTCTCCGGGTAGCGTTCCCCGGATGCGGTGCCTTTAGGGAGCGCTTCTTCGATGAGGGCCAACTCTGTTTCAGTCAGCATTATGTCGAGAGCGCCAACATTTTGCTCCAAATATTTTCTGCGTTTCGTACCTGGTATCGGCACGATATTCTCTCCTTGGGCAATCAGCCAAGATAGCGCAAGCTGAGATGGCTCGCAGCCTTTTTCTTTGGCGATTTCCCGAATCTTTGCGACGAGATCGAGATTTTTCTGAAAATGTCCTCCCTGGAAACGGGGAGAGAACCGGCGGTAATCATCTTCCGCCAAATCTTCGAACTTCTGAATTTGTCCAGTCAGAAATCCCCTTCCCAGCGGGCTGTAGGCAACGAAACCTATGCCCAATTCACGGCAAGTCGGCAATATTTCGTCCTCCACTTCCCGGCTCCAAAGCGAATATTCCGTCTGCAAAGCTGTGACCGGATGAACAGTGTTAGCGCGCCGTATCGTAGCCGGAGCCGCCTCGGACAGCCCGATGTACCGGACCTTTCCCTCGCGCACCAAATCCGACATTGCGCCGACTGTTTCTTCGATAGGGGTATCGGGATCGACCCGGTGCTGGTAGTAGAGGTCGATATAATCGGTGCCAAGACGGCGCAGACTTGCCTCACAGGAGGATTTGATATACTCCGGCCGGCCGTTTGCGCCGAGAAACGCATCGTCAGCACCGCGCACAATGCCAAATTTCGTCGCGATGACCGCTTCGTGGCGGTGCCCTTTCAACACTTTTCCGAGGAGTTCCTCGTTCTTCCCGATTCCGTAGTCAGCGGCCGTATCAAAGAACGAGACGCCCAGTTCCAAAGAACGGTGAATGGTGCGAATGGACTCTTCTTCGTCCCGTCCGCTGTAAAAATCCGACATGCCCATGCATCCGAGCCCAAGTATGGAAACTTCAAGTTCGCCGAGCATTCTTGTCTTCACTCACAATCACTCTCCATTCTATTTTTTCGCTCCTACTATCACGATGTTCAGAACACCTGAGAGGTGCAATTATAGCACATTTTCAGGCTGGCGGCTGATCTGGTACTGCTTTGGCGTAATGCCGAACTGTCTTTTGAACAAGGCGATGAAGTGGGAAATGTTGTCGTAATTCAGGTGCATCGCCGTCTCCGTAACCGTGCGCTCCTGAAGCAGCTTACTAGCGAGTTTCATTTTTTCGCGGGTGATGTATTCGAGTGGGGCAAGACCCGTTATCTTTTTGAACAGATGGGTAAAATGAGTGTGCGACATATTATAGCTGCCTGCCAGCTCTTTCACAGATGCAAGCGTTAACAATTGCGAGTGAATGTCGCGGATGGCGCGGAACACGGGATGCTTGCTGTCGTTATGCAGACTCAGCCGGAAGGCCCGGATGCGCAGCAGATGATAAGCCAGCTCCTGCGCCGCAAGGTCGACCAGAAAGATTTTGCTGTCTCCTGGGTATGCCATGTAGGTCTTCATTCTGCTGATTGCCTTGACCACAGGGTCCATCTCATTGGTCTTCAATCCGCACCGTACGACATCTCCGACCGTCGCTTTCTCCGCAAGCCCGAACTCTTCGCCCACCACCGGCTCCAGGCGCTCGATCAGCTCGTCACCCAGCTCGAACACAAGCGCTTTCGTCTGGCGCTCTATGGACATTTCGACCGAGGAGTGCGGCGGAAGCAGAATCATTTCATCAGATCCATATTGAAAGCTCTCCGTTTTATTAATCCGCACTTCCTTCTCCCCGTCCAAAATCGTGCACAGCTTGGAGCATTCATACGAAGAATACTGCTCGTAATAACGCTCCGGCAGATCATAATATAAAATCCGGATCAAATCGGTTTGAAACCCATAGTGCAGTTCATCGTACCGGCTAAAGTTCTTCAAAAGCTTTTCCATGCGCTCCTCCAGAAATTCCGTGTATTTTACCGCAGTTTCGGTTAGTTTTTTGGTGATCAAAACCTTATCGTATTAATAGAGCAAGGATAACACAATATTTTCCAACCAACAAATAGCGAGGTGCCAAATGACAGGTAAAGCGAAATTTATGATGCCGGGAATGAGCCTGATGGGATCTGGAGCGCTCTCGGACGCAGGTGAAGAAATCAGTAAGCTCGGTTACAAAAAAGCGCTTGTCGTCACCGACAAGCCGCTCGTAGACATCGGACTTGCCGCCAAAGTCACGGATATGCTGAATCAAAATGGAATCGGCTCCGCTGTATACAGCGGAACACAGCCTAATCCCACAGTAACGAATGTGCGGGAGGGTCTGCAGCTCTACAAGGATTCCGAGTGTGACTGCGTCGTCTCGCTCGGAGGCGGTTCGCCCCATGACTGCGCTAAGGGCATCGCCCTTCTGGCCGGGAATGGGGGACAAATAGGAGATTATGAAGGCGTGGACAAGTCCGCACAGCCCGCCGCTCCGCTAATCGCCATCAACACGACGGCCGGAACAGCCAGTGAGATGACGATGTTCTGTATCATCACCGATGAGGAACGCCATATCAAGATGGCGATAGTCGACAAACATACGACGCCGCTGATCGCGGTCAATGATCCCGACCTGATGATGGCGATGCCAAAATCCCTGACCGCCGCCACCGGCATGGATGCGCTGACGCATGCGATCGAAGCTTATGTCTCAACGAATGCGACGCCGATTACCGATGCTTGCGCCCTTAAGGCGATTAATCTTATCCGGGATTATCTCGTCCGGGCCGTAGATGACGGATCAGACAAGGAAGCGCGAGAGCAGATGGCGTATGCCGAATTCCTGGCCGGCATGGCGTTCAACAACGCAGGCCTTGGCTATGTCCACGCGATGGCGCATCAGCTCGGAGGCTTCTACAATTTGCCGCACGGGGTCTGTAACGCCATTCTTCTGCCTCATGTGGAGCGGTATAATTCGGTCAAAGCCGCGGCGCGGCTGAAGGATGTGGCGCAAGCGCTTGGCCGGAATGTCGACGGCGTCACCGCAGAAGAAGGCGCGGCGCTTGCGCTTGAGGCCATTGAAGTGATGGCGGAGCGGGTCGGCATCCCGTCCGGACTGTCGGTGCTGGGTGTGAAGCGGGAAGACTTCCCGGTGCTGGCGGCGAATGCGCTGAAAGATGCATGCGGCGTCACCAATCCGATCCAAGGCTCGCACGACGAGATCATGGAAATTTTCGAGCACGCCATGTAACTTCGAGCACGCCATGTAACGATGTAAGCAGTACTTAAAACAGCTCGTCCTCCTCTCTAATATATATATGGACGAACCCATCCTCCGCAAATGGGAGGATGGTTTTTTTCGAGTGACCGAACCTTGAAAAGAAATTACCCAGCCGGGAGTAACCCTTCCGTTTCACTGATTCCAGACGATCATCAGCACCTTATTGGCGAGGACAACGGCTCCATATAACACTGCAAGTGCAGGATGGTTCATTCGGAACAGCAGAATCACCGGCAAACCGAACATCATCAGTTCCAGCAGTTGATGCAGCGGGGCCGGCAAAGCAAAAGTCGCCTTGGGAGAGCCCAACAGTCCCCAGAGAACAGCCGCAGACAGCGGCAGACCGATGCAAAGCGCCCTTGAACTCCATGCACTCCACCCTATCCGGTAACCCCAGAATCCATAAACGGTCAAGACAATCAGTTCCAGCAAAAAACGAAGTCCAAGGTTGAGCATTTGCAGCATTTCAATCATGATATCATTCCTCTCCAGTCTTCTTATTGATGAAAAATTCCGTATAAAAAACAAAAACTAATGATATTAGTTTTAATATAAACTAATAGCATTAGTTTTGCAAGTCTATTTTTATCAGGTTGAAGGTCATCTCATTGCGGAGTGAATCCCCGAGCCGCCGGTACAGGTTTGAGCGGCCTCCCCTGACAGCTATGAACCACTCTTGTTCTGCCAGGGGCGGAAGGCGAAATGGCCTCTGTCTTCGTTCCCTCTTAGTTGAATCTCCATGCCGTCAGACTCAAGCTCCCCCATTGGTAGCTTCGGTGAAGAAGCTCCGCTTTCCGGACCGCATCCCCGCTTCCCATCGCCAGCAACAGCGGAATGAAGTGCTCGGTTGTCGGGACGGCCCGGTCGGCGTGTGGCGCAAGCTCCCGGTAGCGGAACAGCTCCTCCAAATTCCAGTCCTCCAGGCGCTTCTCAATCCAGGTGTCGAATTCCGATGCCCATGCATCCACGGATTCGGGTCCGGCGCCCCACTTGATTTGCCGAAGATTGTGGACGATTCCTCCGCTGCCGATAATGAGAACGTCCTGCTCCCGCAGCTCGGCGAGCGCTTTTCCAATCTCATACTGCTTTGCATTGTCCAGATACCGGTTCACCGACAGCGCCACGACGGGAATGTCCGCGTCCGGGTAGATTAGCTTAAGCACCGCCCAGGAGCCATGATCGAGCCCCCGGTTTGTGTCTGGTAAGGCTGGAATTCCCGCGCTATTCAGCAGCGACAACACCTGTTCGCTAAGCGAAGCGTCCCCGGAAGCCGGATACGTCATCCGGTACATTTCCTCCGGAAATCCGGAGAAATCATAGATTGTACCGTGCGTGTTGACCGAACTGACTTGCTGGACCTTATGCTCCCAGTGGGCGGAAAAGATGACAATTGCCTTCGGCTTTCGCGGCAGCGTGGCGGCAATATTTTTCAAGAACGATGTATACTCATGATCTTCAATCACAAGCGACGGCGCGCCATGCGCAAAAAAGTAAGACGGCATCATATTGGTTCACCCCTTTTTATTCGTATGGGATATCCATCAGTTTTGTTCACTTTTGCGAAAGAGTACGCGGTCCAGCGACAAGCCTGATGAGCCCGCAACAGCCAGATACAAAGCGATCAAGATATAAGTCAGATCCAGTTCATATCCTGCGGATTGTCCATTGCCGAGCAGACCTGCTGACAGCTTCGCGGTAAAGACCGCGCCAAGGAGCACGATAACCAGCACGACCGATACGTAGCGTGTGAGCAGACCCAGGATCAGCATGATCCCGCCAACGAGTTCAATTCCCGCCACAACATAAGCCAAAAAGCCGGGAAGGCCAATGCTGTCGAACCAACCAGCAACGTTGTCCAGTCCCATCTGAAGCTTGCTGACCCCATGAGCCAGGAATAAAACGCCGAGTACCACTCTCATCAAAATCGTCACTGTGTTTTTCATTATTCTTTTCTCCTCCCAAAATATAAGTAATATGAATTATTATTTTATGTAAATAAACATAATCGAAGAAATGCGTTTTGTCAATAATAAATATAGTTACTGATTATTTGTAATCTATTAACCGATTTTCCGAGTGCTTATTCAATTGGATTGGTCTTACCGCAGCCGAAAATGCTAAAATATTTGAATCACTACATAACTTGTAACGAGGTGACTGCCTGTGGATATCGGTTCCACGATCCGCGCCATACGCAAGCGCAAAAATATTACAATCGCTCAAATATGCGAGCAGACCGGGCTGTCGCAAGGATTCATGAGCCAGGTTGAGACGAATAAAACTTCTCCGTCCATCGCGACACTTGAAAGCATTGCCCTGGCGCTCAAAGTGCCGCTGGCCTACCTGCTGCTGCGAAAAGAAGAAAAAATGCACATCGTCCGGAGCCAGGAACGCCGGGAAACTTCCAGCGGACCCGAGCAATTAAAAGTATCCCATTTGAGCAGAACGAAAAATATGCGGATGGTGCTCGTCGAGTTCCCTCCCGGGGCATCCACCGGCGAAGCCCCCCACGCCCACGAAGGCGAGGAGACACACCTGGTTATCCGGGGCAAGATTCTTGCTGAACAAGGGGAAGATACGGCCGTGCTGGAAGAAGGCGACGCATTCAGTTGGAATGCCTGCACTCCCCACAAGGTCCAAAATATAGGTGAAGATACCGCCCTTGTGCTGGTCGCCGTATATACCGAGGAGCAGGAGGACTGGAAGCTGATGTAGCGAGCGCCTTGAAGCGGGTCGGATGCTCTGATGAATCTTTCAGCGCTGTGGTGTAACAAAGCGGGTAACACCTCCCGATATAAATAAGAGTATTAAGACCGGGAGGAATGGAAATGAAAGTCAGGAGTAAATTAATCGTATTGGTGGCACTGCTGATTGCAGCGCTCGCCGGAAGCAGTATTTTGGCTGTAACATCAATCCGTGGAATTGCGGAAGAAGCACAGAATCTGCGCGAGCTAAATGAACTGCAGCGGGACATGAAGCAGGTTCAATATCTGCTTGCCGGTCTGGCAAATGACGAGCGGGGATATTTGCTTACCGGCCAGACGGAATTCACCGGGGAAATGCAAACGAAGATGGGCAATATTAACAAACTGCTTCAAACTATGACCCCGGCTCTTAAGAGCAAGTATGGCTCCGCGATGCAAGAGATCGAAGGCGCTCTGACGAAACTGTTCCAATTGAACAGCGAAATGGTGCGCCTGCGCGGCAGCGGCTCTGTGCAGCAGGCCGAAAATTTACATTTCGAACAAGAGCGAAGTCTGCGGAAACAAAATGTAAATCCGGCCGTCGAAAAGGTGGTCAAGCTTCTTGCAGAGGAGGCTGCTCCGGTCGAGCAGCATATTAAAGAAAACTCTGCCCGCTCTCAAACCATTTTGCTGACGGTCGCCATTTTAAGCGTGATTCTCGGAACGGCCGCCTCCATCCTGCTTCTGCGAATCATTTTGAAACCTTTAAGACTCCTTAATGAGCAGATGAATGAAATCGCGGCGGGTGAAGCCGACCTTACAAGAACGATTCGGATCGCTCAAAAAGATGAATTTGGCATGCTGGCGGGAAGTTTCAACGCTTTTATCGCATCCTTAAGGGAGATCGTCGGAAAAGTCAGCGAAGCCACCAGCCATCTCTCTTCTGTATCGCAGCAATTCTTCGCAAGCGTCGAGCAGTCCAGGTCCACATCGCAGCTTATCGCCGGATCCATGCAGACCATTGCCGACAGAGCTTCCGAACAAAATAGACTTGCTGCCGTTAATGCTAACCAGACGCGTGAATCATTGGAACGGATTGAGTCCATTTCTCACCACTCCTCGGATATGGCCTCCGCTTCACTCAGCATGCATGAACGGGCCGGTGCCGGCGAGCAGACCATTGCGCGGATGGTTGAGAAAATGAATGATATCAAGCGGGCGGTTAATGAAGCCGATTCGAGATTAACCCTGCTCTCCGGGCAGACGGTGAAGATCGCGGAAATCACCTCGCTGATCAACGAAATTTCCGAGCAGACCCATCTGCTTGCTCTCAACGCATCGATCGAAGCAGCACGAGCGGGTGAAGCTGGCCGCGGATTTGACGTAGTGGCCGGAGAAGTGAAAAAGCTGGCCGGATATTCTGCCGAATCGGCCAAAGAAATCAGTGAATTGATCGGGAATATTCGCGAGAATGCAAATCTGGCGCTCAGCAGCATGACTGACGTCAAAGCCAGAACCGCCGAAGGGAACGAAATAACGAGCCATAGCTTGGATCAGTTCCAGGAGATCCTTCGATCTATCAGCGAGGTATCCGGCAAAACATCGGAAATCTCCGGCTCGGCGCAGCTTATGCGCAGCCAGTTCACAGTCGTATCGCAATCCATGGAAACCGTCGGTATAGGAACAAGCGACATTTCGGCGGGCACTCAAGAGATTGCCGCGGCAACCGAGGAGCAATTGGCTTCCGGAGAAGAAATGCGTTTCGCAGCCGAATCTCTAAGCGCCATGGCAGGAAACCTCCAGTCGCTGATTTCCCGCTTTAAAATTTGATGGCCGCACCCCTCCATTAAGGAGTAAAAGCGAAAGGCTGCGCCGCGTTAGAGTACTCTATCGCGGCGCAGCCTTTTATGATTCTGTGTAGCTCCG
This sequence comes from Paenibacillus sophorae, assembly GCF_018966525.1. Lineage (NCBI taxonomy): Bacteria > Bacillati > Bacillota > Bacilli > Caryophanales > Paenibacillaceae > Paenibacillus > Paenibacillus sophorae. The sequence goes on along the minus strand of NZ_CP076607.1, from coordinate 3,483,398 downwards.
GGCGCAGCCTTTGCCCAGGAGTTATTTTCGCAACAGCAAATAGGCAAAATACGGCGCGCCGATTAAAGCGGCCATAACACCGGCCGGAATGCCGTCCGGAGCTGCAAGGTTATGGCCGACAAGATCGGCGGTCAGCAGCAGCCAGCCGCCGAGCAGCAGCGCGACCGGGACACACAGCTGATGCCGGGGACCGACCAGCGATTTCGCAATATGCGGTGCAACAAGTCCAATGAAAGCGATTCCGCCTGTTATGGAAACCGCTGCTGAAGCCAGCGCAACCGCAGCAGCCAGCAGTCCAAGCCGTTCAGGGGTGAGTCTGACACCTACCCCGACCGTTACCTGCTCGTTCAGGGCCAGCAGGTTCAGCGTCCGCGATTTGTAAAAAATGTAGGGGATCAGGATGACGAGCCAGGGTACAAGCGCGGTTATGTACGGCCAATCCGTACCCCAAATGCTGCCGGCCAGCCATTTGGCGATAAATTCATACTTCCGCCGGTCGGTGGATGAAATGATGAAGATCATTGCTCCTGACAATGCCAGTGAGCAACCGATCCCCGTCAATACAAGCCGGATCGGCTGAAGCCCTCCGCTTCTGCTGTAAGACAGGAGATAAATCAGCGCCGAGGCGAGAAATCCTCCGGCAAATCCGACGATCGGCAGCACATAAGCAAACGAACCGGCGTCGACCGGAAAATAGAGGAAGAAAACCGCAACCGCGACCCCGGCTCCCGAATTAATCCCGATGATGCCGGGATCAGCCAGCTCGTTCCGGGTAATGGATTGCAGAATCGTTCCGGACAGCGACAACGCCATTCCGGACAATAGAGTGACGAGCATGCGCGGCAGCCGGATCGAGAACAGGACAAATTCATCCTTGAAGGAGCCATCACCGAGCAGAGTCGGCAGAATACGGCCGTAAGAGACGGATGAGCTGCCTGTCCCCATACCGATGAACAGCGTTGCCGAGATCAGCAGAAACAGCATCAGAAGCACTGTTCGCTGACTTCTGAGTTTAGAACCCGCGATCATGACAGAAACTTCGCTCCTTTCCGCACGGTGATCAGGAAGAACGGCAATCCCATCATCGCAACAATCGCCGCGACTGGCGTTTCAAACGGCGCGTGAACCATCCGTCCCAGCGTATCGGCCAGGAGCATGAATGCCGCTCCGCAGATGGCAGACAGCGGCACAATAGTCCGGTAATCGGTTCCGGCGAATGTCCTGACAATATGCGGAATCATTAGCCCGAGAAACGCCATATTCCCTACAAGTGCGACCGAAGCCCCCGCGAGGACAATGATCATCGCATAGAGCGCGGTCTTGATTTGTGTTGTTCTCATACCAAGGCCAACCGCGGATGTTTCGTTCAGGCTGAGGATCGTAAGCGACCTGGATAGAGCCGCTGAAACCAAAACTCCGACAATAATAAACGGGGCGATGGTGCGAACCTGCCCCCAGGAAGTGCCGACAAGACCTGACGCCGTCCACATGGATACATCTTTGGAAATTTTAAAGTACAATGCGACTCCTTCGGCTATGGCAGTCAGCAATGCCGACATCGCCGCGCCTGCAAGCACCAATTGAACGGAGGAAAGACCGCTCCTCGAAGCGGCCCCAAGTCCGAATACGAGCAGGGCTCCGCCGGCGGCTCCAAGAAAGCAGGCCACGGTCATGCCGAAATAGTTCAATGAGGGAATGAATGCGAGCGCGCAGGCCAGTGCCGCGTTTCCGCCTGAGGTAATGCCGAGCAGGCCGGGATCAGCCAGCGGATTCCGCGTCAGTCCCTGCATGACCGCTCCCGCTACGGCGAGCGCGGCGCCAACCAATATGCCCGCCGCTACACGCGGCAGGCGGATTTCACGGATCATGGTGATATTGTCACCGGCGGCCTGCGATGTCAGCGCGAGCCAAGCTTCGTGAAGCGTTGTGCTCTTCGCCCCGACAATAAGAGAAACGGCAAAGGACAGGATAAGCAATAGAGAAGCCGCCAGCAGCTTGCCCCAAATCGCTCCGGAATGTGCAGATTCAGCTTTCATCGCCGGCCCGCTTACTTGCCCAGAAGATTCCGGGTGATGAAATCAAGCTGGTAATCCAGCGTCAGCGCGTCATTGAAGTAGAAGGCTTTGGCGTCCACTTCATAGACCTGATTATTCTTGACCGCCGGAATATTCTTGTAGGTTTCGGTCTGCTGGAAGGCATTGTCCATAGCGGAGCTGCGGCTGAAGATCACATAGTCGCCCATATATTCCGGCATCACTTCCTGCGAAAGCGCGTACCATCCGTCTTTAGCCACCGCGTCCTTCACCTTTTGCGGCATATTCAGCTTCATGCCCTGATACAGAATCTCCGTGCCGCGTCCCCAGTGATCGCCGAACACATAGAATTGCTTAGCATCGTTTTCAATGACCGAAATAGTCTTGTTGCCGATTTTTGCACGGATCTCCTCGCCTGCTTTTTCCATCCGATTCTTGAAGTCGTCAACCCAAGCCTGAGCCTCTCTCTCCTTATTCAGCAGCTTGCCGATTTCCAGATGCTGAGTCAAATAATCAACTTTGGCGTAAGTGTAAACTACGGTTGGGGCAATTTGCTTCAGCTTGTCCACATTCTTGACATTGTCAAGCCCGATGATCAGGTCAGGTTTCAGCTCGATAATCTTTTCCAGGTCCTCATCGGATACGGCTTCCACATTTTTCAGCTTATCCTCAAAGTTCGGGTTCATCTTGCTCCACGAATCAACGCCGACCAGGTTAACTCCCAGCGACAGTACATTACCTGCAAATGACGACAGCACGATAACGCGCTGCGGATTCGCCGGAACTTCAACCGGACCGCTCTCGGACTGGTAAGTAATCGTGCCTGTGCCGCTTTCCGTACCGGTTTCAGCCGTTGCGGAGCTTTCGGGACTTGCCGTCGCCGAAGCATTGCCTGAAGTTGGACTGCTCCTCGCCGCCGCGCCGCCGGAATTACCGCTGTTACTGCCGCATGCGCTGACAATAATCGTCATCAGAATCAGAACCGGAAACCATAATTTCTTCATTTCTCTTTCCTCCTAGGGTTGAATAATAGATATGTATTAGTGATAATGATTATCACTATCAATTATATAAACTTTAAATTCTTTACTTCTGGCTGTCAATAAGTAAAAGACACTTTTTTTGCGGATTTCCTCCGGCATACCTTGAGTCCGCCATACAGTTGAAGCTAGCGCGGCTCACGTGGTAATTTATAACTGGTAAGTATAGCGGTTATTTGGAATTCGCAGGATGCTGCATTGGGAGGAAGAGTGCATGAACAACTTGGCTATAAAGACCTGTTCGGAGACCGATTTGGAGCTGCTGGCGGAACTTAACCGGCAGTTGATCGAAGACGAGAAGCATGATAACAAGATGGATACCGTTCAACTAAAGGAGCGTATGAAGAATTTTTTGGATGGGGATTACCAAGCGTATCTGTTCTTGGAGGACGATGATGTCAAAGGCTACGCCCTTGTCCACCATGGCAGCAGCCCGCTGTATGTTAGGCATTTTTTTATTTGCCGGCACTGCAGAAGACAAGGCTACGGCCTGGCTGCTTTCCGTAAGCTGTCGGGGTTTTTGGACACGGACAGGCTGGATATCGAGGTGATGTACTGGAATGAACGAGCCTATGCATTTTGGAAGTCGCTCGGATTTAGAGAGAGAAGCGTTTATATGAGGTTGGAACCTTGAGACTGACGAGGCAATTCTCTGGGAGGAGCTGATACTTTTGATGAAACAGATTACTCTTCGTCAATCCCAAAATTCAGATGTTGAGACAATTGCTAATTTACGAGTAATTGTACTGCGTAATGATTTATCCAGATTAGGAAGGTTTGATGAAGAGAAGGTTCGGCAACGCTTCCGTAATACATTTGACCCCGATCATACTTGGATCATTGAGATAGATTCTTCTTTTGTTGGCTGCATCGCTTTAAAACCGGCGGTCGATGGTTATTTACTGGAGCATTTTTATATTCATCCTAATTACCAAGGTAAAGGGATCGGCAGTCAAGTATTAAAAAATCTGCTTGAACAAAATCATGTAAAAGGAAAAAGTGTAGTATTAAATGTCTTGCAAGGGAGCTCCGCCAGACATCTTTATGAACGGTTTGGTTTTAAAGTTGAAAGTGAGGATCTCATAGACGTTTACATGTCTTTGGAAGTAGAGTGAAATTCCAGATTCATCAGCCATTAAATCTTCCCATAACAATGGTGTTATAGTATTTACCGTCCGAAAGAACTTTGTCCTTTTTTAAAATCCCTTCGATTTCAAACCCAAACTTTTTATAAAGTTCAATGGCTTTATCATTTGTTTCCAGCACACCATTTAAAGTTATTTTTTTAATACCGTTTGAGTCAGCCCAAGAAATCGATTCTTTTAACAGATTTTTCCCAATGCCATATCCCCAATAATCTTTTAATACGCATATTCCAAATTCTACTTTATGAGAGAATCGTTTCAACTGATTTCCTTCGCATCTTGAAAATCCAACGATCCTGTCCTTAACTGCCGCCACTAAAAAAAGGTTTCTCATGCTTTCGGTATCCGTCTTAATAATCTGTTCAAAACCGGGTATATCAATGAACGCCTCCCCCGGCTCTCTGTCTAAATTTTCAGTCTCTCCGTCGATCTGCACTCTTATTTCGGACAAAGCTTGTGCATCGTTAACATTTGCAGATCTAACTGTATAGCCCAGCCCATTTACGCTGAATTCCTGTGGGTTAATTTGCATTTCATACTCCTTTTAAACTTTAGTGGATGGGAAAAATTGAACATAACAGCGATTGGAGTAACGTTCCGCTTGAGGAGTGCCCGCAAAAAGAGTGTCTTAACCGCCATTCGCATGGCTGCTGAGATACTCCCTTTTAATCACACAGTATACTCCTTATTTGGAAATCTCCACGCGGGAGTTTCTCTTCCAATTCTGCTGAAAGAGCGATTGGGTATGGCCCTTCAGCTGCTGAAGGTCGATGGAACGCAGGTATTCCCAGCCCAGCCATTTCATCTTCGCATGCGCCGGCAGTCCGTTGTCCACCTCGGCATTAAGCGCCGGGAAGGAGCAGGCGGCAACCTCGCGGCCAAGCTGCGGACCGGTCATATAGCGCGCAATCGGCTCAAGATCGCGGTAACGGTCCTTACGGACCAGCATGAACAGCGGATTCGAGATCGCTCCGTCCTCCGGCCACACGATGGTTACTTTATCCGGTCTCGGACTATACCGGGCAAAACCTAAAGGCAGCACATAAATCGCCGCGCCTTCTGTGGAACCGCTGCCCGCGGTCTTCGCCATCTTGGAACCATGCCATCCGTCCTTGATTGTCACGCCGAGCCGGCGTATCCCTTCGTCGCCATGCTCTTTATGCGTGTACATCAGCAGCAGCTCCGATACTTTTTCGGTGGAACCGATGACAATGACATTATTTTCGTAGACGGGATTCATCAAATCGGCCCATTCTCTCGGACGCGGCAGCGAACCGATCCGGGTCTCGTCGATCATCATCACATAGGGATAGATACCATACAGCGTGTAAGCCCCAAAGGGATCAATCAGTTCCTGGGAAAGTGAAGCATTGATCGGCATGTCGACGGATTGGAACACATTCTTTTTCAGCAGATTGTCCCGGAACTCGGCACGGAAAAAATCGCTAAAGCCGCACCCGCTCACAATTCCCGGGAAGTCACGGACGTTCTCAGCCAGCCATACGTTCCGGTACGGATTGCCGCTTCCGCAATTTCGGGGCAGGTAACAATTGAAGGCTCCGCCTGTCTCTTCCCTGTAATCCGTCATCCAATCATCAAAACAAGCCTGAAACCGCTGGCGCATCAAACAGATGGTCATTCCCAGAAAGTCCAGGTCTCCCGCTGCCGGCAGCGGCCGGTCTTCCTCTCCCTCATTAAGCAGCGATAGCAGGGTATCCGCGGGTTTCGCTTCGCTCTTCAGCATCCGGTTCAGGTAAGAATCCGCTCCGTAACGGGTAAGCAGTTCCTCTGACGAGCCCGCATCAAAAAATTCCTTGAGCACACCCTCTTTGTCCGGATAACGTTCCAACAACTCGCCAAGCTTCAAATACGTTCTGATTGCGCCCATTTTCTGGCCTCCTTTAGCTTGTTATGCCTCCTCTATGATGACTTTTCATGTTTCATTAGATTTTCTTAAAAATTTTACAAAAAGGGCGTGATTAATATCACAAAGCTCAGGATTTCAGATTTTTCAAATCATAAGTGGTGCCGCGCCAGGTCATGCCGCCTCTTCGGGAAGCACGGAAAGCGCCGCGGAGTCCGCCAAACATAAGGCAAAGCCCGATTAGCGGGTGGGCGATGCCGTACCACCGGCCGCCGCCGGCATGGCGCGCATAAACGAAGTACAGCCAAAATACCGACAGCAAGCTCACCGCGCAGAGTATTCTGGGAACCATAGGACCGATAAAGAGACCGGCCCAAGGGTAGAGCATCGTCAGCAGACAGGATAAGGTTGTGGTTAGCGCGTTCCGAAAGCTGAACACCGACTTTTCCACACTCCCGATTAACTGTCCCAGACTCTCATACCAATTCCAGACTACGATCATCCGAGTACCGTACACGGCATCCTGGCGGCAGCCCGCTTGTTTGATCTTTTTGCCGAGTGCATTGTCGTCCGTTGTGACGTAGGAGAAAGACGCATGAGTTCCGATTTTCTCGTAAGTGCTGCGCTTGACCAAATTAAAAGCACCGACGCCGAGCGATTGCGGCGCTTTCGGATTCTTCACCTTCCAGAGCATGCCGAAGGACGACGCACTGAGAAAGATAAAGGCGCCGTACAACTTGGAGAACAAATGATTGCCGTGGAAATCGGGAATAAGGGTTAAATGATCGAGGCTCCCTTTTCGGCAGTAGGCCTCCGCCTTGGATACACATTCCGGTTGAAATAGGATATCCCCATCCGTAAAAAGCAGCCATTCCCCGTTCGCCAGCTTCACTCCCTCGTACAAAGCATGGCTTTTTCCCATCCAGTGCTCCGGCAGCTCTTGAATGTATACTCCGGATACATTAGGGTACTTGGCTGCCATCTCTTCGATAATCGCCTGGGTGTTGTCTGTAGAGCGGTCATCTACAGCGATAATTTCAAGGTTCGAATAGGTCTGACCGGCAAGCGAGCGAATGCAGCGTTCCAGCGCTTTATGCTCATTTCTGGCGGCAATGATCACCGAGATCAGCGGCGGCTCTTCAATCGGCATCGCCTCCGTCTTGTACAGCTGGCCGATCTGTCCCACCTTGGCCGTATATAATAACGCCACGCCTCCCCACATCAGCGCATTCAATCCTGATAGCAGCCAATACAACCATTCCATGCGGCATCCCCATTTCACCCTAAATTTGTACGAACGTTCTAATCTTCCGAAAAAAATACGGGATTCCTACTCGGAAATCGCCCGTAAAAACAAGGACGCCGTCTCCCTGTACAGATCTTGCAGCGTCTCCTTGTCCAGCGTGTGCACATACACATTAAGCCCGCCGAGCCATCCGCCAAACAGCAAGCTGAGCCGATCCGCGTCCCCTCGTTTGAAGTCGCCGTTTGCCATTCCTTCCCCAATGATTTCGCGGTAAGCCCCCATCGGCGTACTTGCCAATCCATATAGCGCCTGCAAGGTCGACGGCTGTACATCAGGGAGCGCCGCCAGCTCCTGCCCCGCTTTCAGCAGATCCTGCTTATAGTTGTTCATCACGAAATCGGCAATGGCGTACAGTTTATCCGAAGGTGAGGAGCAAGTTAGAGCGCGCTCCCGCCAGCGCTCCCCCCAGCTTCGCATCGTCTGCTGTGCCAAAGCAACGAACAGCTCCTCTTTACTCTTGAAGTGATAATATATATGACCTTTGCTGTGCCCAGTCGCCTTGGAAATATCCGCGATCGAGGTGGCGGTATACCCTTTTCGCGAGAACAGCCCTTCGGCTTCCTTCAGCACATCCTGCCGGACCCGTTCGCTGTCGTAGCTTCTTTTGGCCACTATTCCTCACTGCTCCCCTTAGATATAGAACGATTGTACTAAAGTGATCATAAAATAAATTCCGCTTTTTGGCAAGCTGGAAGTAACCGGGAGACTTCCCGCCTCCCATCCCTTCCATTATTTCTACTGCGATTCCCGCTCAGTCTCCTCATGACGGTCAATCTTAAAAATACTGACAGATTTCTGCAATTCATCCGCCATTTGAGCTAAGGTTTGAGCGGTCGCCGCCATTTTTTCACTAGCTGCTGCCGCTACTTTCGTTGCCGCCGTGATACTCTCAACAGCATCCCATGCGCCAGCAGCCTGAACGGATTGCTCTTCGCTTGCAGCGGCGATGTTCGTCACCTTCGCTCCCGTTTCACTGACTATTTTTTGAATATCCCCAAAGGTCTCGGCAGTCCTATGGGAATAAGTCACGCTTTCCTCTACGGCAGCTACACTGAGCTTTATTTTTTCCTGAAGGCCCTTAATCATGCCGATGATCTCTTTCTCAGCCGAACTGCTGCTTTCCGCAAGCTTCCGAACCTCGTCGGCAACTACTGCAAAGCCTCTTCCCTGCTCTCCGGCTCGGGCGGCTTCGATAGCCGCACTAAGGGCAAGCAGGTTGGTCCGGTCGGCGATATCCTCAATCATTTCGACAATGCCGCCGATCACAAGCGAGTTTTTCTCAAGCTCCGCCATATGGACACGAACGTCATTCATGCTGTTCATCGAGATGTTGACTACTTCCGTACCCTTATCGATTATTCTGGCGCTTTGTTCGGAAAGCTCGGCAGCCTGTTTAGTATTCTGCGCTACCGAGTTAATGACATCGGTCAATTCTTTGAACAATACATTGATCTTGCCTTCAGACTCTGCCCGATTGCTATTGCTTCCGGCAATTTCCTTACTCGTAACAGAGATTTGCTTCGAAGCGGCCTCCAAGCTTTCAGCGTTGAGAAGAATACGGTCTACTACTTTTCGCACATTTAGGATCATCGTATCCACAGCGTTTGCTATTACTCCAACCTCGTCTGTTGTGCCAATGCCTGATGCGATTCCCAGTTCTCCCTCTGCAGCTTGCTTGGCAACGCTCCCTATTTTTCGAAGAGGTCTAGATATAATGCCGGAAACAAAAATACCCGTAACGATAGTTACAGCCAACGCCGCTGCAGTAATCCAATAAACAAGCTCCCGGCCTGAGGCAAACGCCTCTTTCCCTGCCTGCTCGGCCCTTTGTGCTTCGCCTGCGTTGATATCAATCAGCTTATCGAGCGCGGCTAAGGTGTCGTCTCTTCCTTGGGCATATACTCCGTTAGGATCATTAAGCAGTTGAATCAGCTGGTTGTTTTGATGGCTTGACGCCATTTGAATGATTTCATCAACAGACCGATTGTAGCTGTCCAGAGCCGTTTCCAAAACCGGCAATTGTTCCTGGGATTCCGCAGTAAGCTCTGTCCTCTTGAATTCCTCCAGTCTCTCGCTGGCAGCAGTCATGTCGTCTCTCAGTGATTTGATCGTTAATGAGCTCTCGCTTCCGCTATTCATATATAATTTACGTAATTCATTTCTCGATTGGTTGAACAAATCTTTAGTTTCCATGAGCGGCTTGATTGCCAGGAGATGATTCTGATACATGTCATTCAACCGGTTATTCATTTCCTCCTGCTGCTTAATACCGTTTAGACCTACGAACACTACCATAATGCCAAGAACGGAAAAAGCAAGCAGGAGCTTAACAGCGGTCTTAAAATTATAGAACCATTTCATATGATTTCCTCCCAGGCTAATCACTTTGTTGAATTATTTCTAACTCCCTAGTAGCCCTTCCAGCTTCAGTATGCCAATAAGCTGCTCGCCTCGGCTCGCAATTCCTTGAAACACTCCATGACTGCTTTCTTCATATGCCGCGCTCAACGGAGAATGAATCTCTTCATATGTCGTGATGTGATTGACTTTGTCTACAATTAATCCAATGAGCTCTTCATGACGGCATATAATGATTATTCGTGTTGTTTTGGTGAAAGACTCATCCGGCATCCCCAGCAGGTTCCTAAGACTCATTACCGGAACGATCCCGCCCCGAAGATTTATTACGCCTTTGACTGCGGGTTTGCTGAATGGAATCTCGGTTACGCCCTGCATTCTGATTATCTCGTGAATGTCTTTAATACGAAGTGCGCATGTTTCTGATCCAACTGAAAGCTCAATAAACTGCTCGCCCTGTAAAGTGTCTATGTCTTTTCCCTCCCTTTTAATCAAGACCTTTCTCAGACTGATCTCAAATTTTCAGCAATTCATATTGTTTTAGGGATGGCCTTCAGCCCTAAAATATGATTTAGCCGATGAATTTGTGAAGATCGTGAAGATCGCTTCCTCGAAATCTTGAAAACCGATTTATTAGCGGACACCTGCTGCCGAGTATGTGCGGCTGGGCTGCTAAATTGAAAAAGGCAAGCCGTCCATACAGACATCTGTCTGTAATCGGCTTGCCTTTGATAATATTTGGTATCAGTTGATCGCCTACTGACCAGCAGCCTTCGCTCTCCCTTTTAGTAGCAGCCAGAGTAAGGGCGGCCCGGCAATCGCTAGTAAAATCAGGCTCTGGCCGATATCCGCCCAATCAACGATGTTTGCGGCAAGATACCGGTAAAAAGTGTACGCTGAATAGGGAAGCGCGATGAGGACGGCGCTCCAGACGCCGGGCGTATACATTTTTAAATACAAGGCCTGAAAAGCATGCGTAAACGAGTGGATGAAGAACAAAGATAGGGCCGCCAGAAACGGCAAGTAGAAAGAGAAGAACACGGCGAGCACGGTTGAAGCAACGATGACGGTAAATACATAAAGCACATCTTGGGCAAATTGGCGGGTGTCACAGTTGAACGAAGCGGACAACGCCTTGCGGGCAAAGGGCGGCATTGCAGGGAGCACCTTGTCCCTATGTTTTACGGCCCATGCTTCAACCGTCAAGATTTCCTCGAAATCATGGAACATAAATAATACGGGAAACAGCCACAGCAGACTGGGCCAACCAATCGCCTCATTCAGGTGTTCTATCAAGCGAATCACTCCTTATCCTCGAAAAGGCAAGCCGTTATCGCAGACCTTGTCTGCAATACGGCTTGCCCTTATTCAAATTTCGTATTTATCAACTGGCGTTTCTTAGCTGTGTACCGCCCCGCTTACGCCCAGTTTCCTTGTCTGAATACCGGCTCGACCGTTCCGTCCGGCAGCTCGCCGTCAATATCCAGCTCCGCCGATCCAATCATAAAGTCCACATGCGTCAGGCTGATATTTGCCCCCTTCGCCAGCAACTCCTCCCGGCTGAGCTTCGTTCCTCCCTCGATATTGACGGGATAAGCGCTGCCGAGAGCGAAGTGGCAGGAGGCGTTCTCGTCGATGCCCGTATTGTAAAAAATCCGGTTCAGCCGCGATATCGGCGAATCATACGGTACAAGCGCCATCTCGCCCAGGTAGGATGCGCCTTCGTCCGTCTCCAGCAGCGAGGCCAGATGCTCGCGTCCGGTGGAAGCGTCAAATTCTGTTACCTTGCCTTCCTTGAACGTCAATTTAATGCCGTCCACAAGCCGTCCGTTCAGATTAAGAGGCATTGTACTGCTTACGGTTCCGTTCACTCCGGTGCGGTGCGGCATCGTGTACACTTCCTCCGTTGGCATATTCGCGACAAAATATACGCCTTGTTCATTCTCTCCGCCTGCGGCCCGCCATAAATGTCCTTCCGGCAGCTCGACGCGCAGATCGGTTCCCGGGGCGCGGTAATGCAGACTTTTGTAACGCTTGGCGTTCAGCTTCTCCTGGCTTTCTTTCAGATTGGCGATATGCTTCTGCCAAGCGGCGACGGGATCACCCTCCGCTTCAACCCGGTTCATCAGGAAGATCGCCTTCCACATGGCGTCTATGCGCTGTTCTTCCGGCAGATCAGCGAACACTTTGTCGGCCCAGGCCCGGGTCGGCGCCTTGACCAGCGACCAGCTGATCCGGCTGTTTCGGGTATAGGCCTGGTACTTCTGGCGGGCGACCGCCGCCGCTTTGACCGCTGCCGACACTTTGGCCGAATCAATGCCGCGCAGCAGCTCCGGATCGGGTACTTTGATATGCAGGATCGCGCCGCCCTCTTCAGCGAATTTCTCCAGCATATCCGCATGCCACTGCGGGTAATACCCAAAGGAGTCCTCCGGCGCTTTCTCGTAACGGATTCGGGACACCGCTTCATCGTCCCAATCCATGATGACGTATTTGGCGCCCGCTTCATAAGCCTTGGCTACAATCAGCCGGGTCAGCGCGGCGGTCTCCAGCGGAGCATGGACCATTAGTACTTGCCCGGGCTGAATGTTCACACCCACTTTGATAACCAAATTCGCGTATTTGTCCAACATCTGTTCAAATGAAGTCATACTTGCTCATCCTCCGATTGTTCTGTTTTGAACCGCAAAGTTTCTTAAAATCCGTTCAGCTCCAGCACGACCGGACAATGATCACTGCCCATGACCGCGCACTCAATCCGGGCATCGGCAATAGCAGGAGCCAGCCTTTCCGATACAAGAAAATAGTCAATCCGCCAGCCCACATTCCGCTCCCGCACCTTCGGCATGTAAGACCACCAGGAGTAGACGTCTTTTGTATCCGGATGCAGATGCCGGAACGAATCGATAAAGCCCGAGGCCAGAAGCTCGGTCATCTTCCCCCTCTCCTCAAGCGTAAAACCGGAGTTGCCGTTGTTAGACTTCGGATTCTTCAGATCGATTTCTTGATGCGCGACGTTAAGATCCCCGCATATCACAACAGGCTTTTGCTTGTCGAGGCGCTTCAGATGGGCGCGGAAACGGTCTTCCCATTCCAGCCGGTAGGCCAGCCGCGAAAGGTCGCGCCGGGCATTGGGGCTGTATGCGTTAACGAGATAGAAGCCCTCGTATTCCAGGGTGATGACTCTCCCCTCCGTCTCCTCCACGCCCTCAATGCCGATGGAGACAGAGAGAGGTTCTTTTTTGGTGAAAACGGCGGTTCCAGAGTACCCTTTCTTCACGGCATAATTCCAGTACTGTCTATATTTCTCCCCGTGATCCAGAGAAATTTGCCCTTCCTGAAGCTTCGTCTCCTGCAAGCAGAAGATATCCGCGTCTTCTTCCGCAAAATACTCATTAAATCCTTTGTTCACACAGGCTCTCAGCCCGTTGACATTCCATGATATCAGCTTCATGATTTCTTAAGCTCCTTAGTTTCTCATGCTTCTGCGGGCGGATCGGTGTGGATGTCCTCATCGGGACTTGTGAGCACCCAGCGGGTAAATGTAACCTGGAACCCCGATCTGGTGGGCGCGCATAGAAAAGGACCGGCCTGAACATCAGCCAGATAAGGAAAACGGGCAACCCTGACGGTTCGCCAAGCATCCCGATCCGCTCTCGCTCTGATGATTACGGCATCATTCAGCCGGGATGCACGAATGGTGATCTCTTGTCCAGCCCACTCAGGAACAGGGGACAAAGACCAGTCCGAGTATGTATCGGTGACAACGGCGCCAATATGGGGAACGCCATCGTTTATTTCAATCCCCGATTTGATCCACTGGGACGGGCTATGCCATAACATTAATCCCGCCTGATCGTATAATTCGGAGAAATGGTCCAGCTTAAAGCTGGCCTCAGCAGCATATTGCCTCTCCCATGAATGAAGCAGCGCATGGCCGCTGTCATGCTGAAAGCCATACATCGTTTGCTGCCAATAGTCGCTGTGCTCCGCGGCTTCAACAATCAGTCTTTCGCGGTCAACGCGGCTGGATACAGGCTGGTTCGTCCAGATTCCGTCCGGCCAGTTTATTGTTTGGATGGTCATCTTACATTCCCCCTGACCCTATTAAGAATAGCAGTTTTCCATTGTTACTTCCATTATCTGTGGAATGCTGGAGTATGGCAATCACACCCGCTCATGATACAATAATTGAACTATGCCAATAAGGAATACACCGAACTCTTCATGGAGAAAGGAACGAAAATCATGAACGAAGACCTTAAGCTGCTGGCCCGGGAACTGGAGGAATTGCGGGACCCGGACGCGGCGGCGGCTATGAGCGCGTATCAGCGGAATCAATTTCCTTTTTTGGGCGTCCGAACTCCCCTGCGAAGACAAGTTCTGAAATCCTTCCTGGCGGCGCATCAGCCGAAAAAGGAATGGATTCCTCTGCTGTGGGAAATGCCTGAGCGTGAGTATCAATACTGCGGGGTGGATATCGCGCAATCCCTGCGAAAAAAGCTGGAACCCGCCGACCTCCCTATGATCGAAACCTGCATTACTCGGCACTCATGGTGGGATACCGTCGATCTGCTTGCCGCGAGCGTCGCAGGGTTCCTGCTGCGCAAATACCCCGAGCTGCAGCCGGAATATGGCGAGAAATGGCTCTATTCAGACAATATGTGGCTCAACCGCACGGCAATCCTGTTTCAGCTTCATTATAAGGAAGCGACGGACGAGAGGCTGCTGTACAACTATATCCGCGAGCATGCGTCGTCCAATGAATTTTTCATTCAGAAAGCGATCGGCTGGGCTTTGAGGGAATATTCCAAGAGTAATCCGGCGTCAGTCGCGGCGTTTATCGAGCAAGAGGAACTGAAGCCGCTGAGCCGGCGTGAAGGCCTGAAATGGCTGATGAGAGCCGAAAAAACAAAGTAGAGCCCTCCCGGGAGGGAGAGCTCATCATGAACCGCAGAACGGTTAGGACGTGAGTATCAGTTATTCATAAATGTATACACTCGAACCAAGGACATCTGTCTTCACCCCGAATATCTTTTGCAGCGAGTCCACTTCGATCCATGCTGTGCCCTGCTTGACCATCGTCTCGCTAGCTTTGACCGGAATGTGCTTGCCGCTGTGAACGACATGGATTTGCTTCTTGGCGCTGTCCCATGTCACTTCCGATCCAAGGCTTTCCAGAGCACCCCGCAGCGGAACCAGCGCTTCACCGTTCACATATTGTCCGAGAAGCCCAACCACTTCTTTGCCATCCGCATACACCTGCAGCTTGTCCGAGAAGGTCACGCCGCTCTCGATTTCTTTGATCACTTCAATGACGAACTCGGAGCAGTAATCAGCCGACTTCGGATCGAAATCCTCTGCATACAATTCGGAATTCGACAAGATCCGGATACCCAGAAAAGGAACATTGAACGTTTTGGCTACCTCGGCAACCGACGCGGTCTCCATCTCTTCCGCACTTGTGCCCAAAGTATCATGCAGTTCCTTAATGCGGTCGAGTTCTCTGTTCCATGCATCCGAGGTGCCAATTACTCCAGAGACCACTTTACCATGTTGATACCGGTCCGCTACGCTCATTGCCGTCTTATATAGTTCAGGGTCCGGCTCGACCGGCTCCGTAAGCACCTTCCAGTTTCCGGTATCAACTCCCGCCCCGGCGTCCCGATGTGCAGATTGGAACCAGCCGTAATTAATGCTTTTCGCGCCAACCACGATGTCGAACTTATGGAGTGCCGGGTCGTGGCCGCCCGCCGTTCCCTGATTGATGATCGCTTTCGGATGATATTTCTCGATTAAGAGCGTGGTCGAAGCGGAGGCGTTAACCATACCGATATTTGTTTGGGAGACGACAACCGGAACGCCCGCGATTTTGCCGGAATAAAAATGATATGAACCGAATGTTTCCGTCTTATAATCACCCATTTGCTTCAGGAAGTAAGCGACTTCCATGTCCATCGCGCCTTGAACGGCGATTGGCCGAACCTCTTGACTGCTCGCGGCCTGGACTTGCAGAGGCATAAGGATCAAAAGGAACGCGGTACTCCATAACAACCATTTTTTCATCTGCGATCACCTCATAGAGTTATATTTTCAACATCTAGAAGATAATCGCACGTCAGCTTTAGCGTCAATTACATAACATGCTTTATGTCAAGCCGCACAAAAAAACAGGTATATTTTGTTATTCAATCTAAACTTTGTTGTAAACTTATGGATTATTATTGTTTTCGTGTAATTTTTATTCACGCAATAATGCGCAAAAGTTAACACGTCTGATTAGCACAGGCCGCGTTCATTCCGGCTTTTTATAGAGCATGAATGACCAGCTCCAATTCCTCCAAAGGCTGATTCATAACTACGGTCAGTTCTCTGGCAGCTCTATCGAAATGCCATCCCTCGGCGAGCGCCTCCAGTTCTTCACTTTCCAACGCTTCTGTCCCGAAATCCAGATGGCACCCGGCAAACCGGAGATGCTTGAACGTTACGGTCCATCTCTTCCAGCCCTCGGCGTAGCCGTGACTAGCGGGATGAATGCGGAATTTGACGGTTCCATCCGCCCCTTCCACCGTCAACCGGTACAGATTGTAGGAGTTTTCCTTAAATGCATAAGTCGTTCCATCGTCATCGTACAGATCAAAGGCGCCTGCGCCATTCTCCGGTGTATAAATATCCAGCAGCAGCTCCTGCGACCGAAGAAATTCTGTCGATGCGGCAGATGCGATACGGGGGATCATTGCTCCTTCTTTGACGTACAACGGCAGAGTATCCAAAGGAGCATGGGCCATAAGGTGGCTGCCCCCTACCCTTCTTTCACCCGTCCAGTAGTCGAACCAGTTTCCTTCAGGCAGATAGACGACACGGTGATACGTATCGGGGCGATAAACGGGAGCAACCAGCATCTGATCTCCCACCAGGAATTGATCGCACAGATTCGCTGTATTGGGGTCGTCCGGGTATTCCAGCAGCAGCGGCCGGATGACCGGCATCCCCGTTTCGGCAGCTTCCCGGAATACGGAATACAGCAGCGGCATCAAGGAGTAGCGCAGGCTGATGTAATCCCGGCAAATATTCTCCACATCAGTTCCGAAGGACCAAGGCTCCTGGCGAACGGTGTCAATCATGCTGTGATTCCGGCAAAAAGGGAACAGCGCTCCCATCTGAGTCCATCTCGCCAGCAGTTCTCCCGTCGTATGGTGACCGAACCCGCCTATATCGGGGCCCGCGAAGGCTACGCCCGACAGCCCCAAATTGAGCACCATCGGTATGGCGAGCGCCATATGCTCCCAATAGCTGCGGTTGTCGCCCGTCCAGACGGCCGCATAACGCTGGATTCCGGCGTAGCCGGCGCGCGACAGCACGAATGGCCGGCGACCGTCCAGATTATTAGCCATTCCTTCCGCGGTCGCTTTGGACATCATCATGCCGTAGAGATTGTGAATCTCTCTATGCGTGACCGGATGGCCATTGTTGCCTTGAAGCGTATCCGGCTCGATCGTCTTGCATTCGTTGAAGACCGAAGGCTCGTTCATGTCGTTCCAAATGCCCTCGATCCCCATCTCCGTAAAGAAACGATGGAGACTCCCCCACCATTCGCCGACCTTCGCTTCCGAGAAGTCGGGGAATGCGCTTTGACCCGGCCAGACCGGACCGATAAATAGAGTGCCGTCCGGCTTCATACAGAAGAAACCCGAATCCGCCCCTTCTTGATAGACGTGGTAGTCCGGATCGAGCTTGACCCCCGGATCAACGATGGGCACAATTCGGATGCCAAGGCTTTTCAATTCCGCAATCATCGCTTTCGGATTGGGGAACCGGACCAGATCAAACGTAAAGACACGGTATTCGTCCATATAATGAATGTCCAGGTGGATGACATCGCACGGAATTTCTTTCTCACGAAAAGTGCGGGCCAGCTCCAATACTTCCTCCTGATCCATGTAGCTGTAGCGGGATTGGTGATATCCAATGGACCACCTTGGCGGCAGTTGAATCCGCCCGGTAAGGGCGGTGTAGCGACCTACCACATCCTTGATTTGCGGTCCGGCGATAAAGTAATAATCCACCCCGCCCGTTTCCGTATGGATCGTGAACGCCTGCTTAGAGCCTCGCATGTCGAATACCGATCTCCCCGGATTATCCAGAAAGATCCCATAGGTATTCCCCGGCTCGCCCACGATTAAGAAAGGAATCGACTGGTACAGCGCTTCAATTTCCGGCACATGCGGGGAAAAGTTATCGGAGTTCCACATTTCGTAGCGCTCTCCCCGTTTGTCCAGAAAGCCTGTCTTCTCGCCCAGTCCGTAATAATGGGTATTCTCCGTTGCCTGGAACAGAGCAGCAGCAGCCATCTCCTCGTTCCAGGCGAGCAGTGGATTATGAGCCAGGATCTGCCTTGACTCATTCAGGAACCGGATACTGCTGTCTTGTTTGGCGACTTCAACCGTTATGCCGTCCATTTCAATTATATAGGCGGATTCGGTGTCCCGTACTTGCAGTTCCGCTTCTTTCCCGCCGGGATTCTCCTCATACCCGATAACCGCCTCCGTGGTGCGCATATGAATCGGGTCGCCAGAATCGGCGCCGGCGAACAGCTTGATCCGGATGATTCCTGTACGAACCCTGCCGACAGCGAGTTTGCCTTTTTCAGAAGTAAAAAGTACAAGCCCGCCTTCCACAGTAACGGCCTGAACGCGTCCGAGCGTCTGCGTGAACGCGGCTGCGTAATCGGCCTGTATTTTATCGGGACTGATCTGTTCGCTGGTTAACATGTCTTGATCCTCCTGAACGTTAGTTGAACGTTAATATCCTTGAAATTCACTTCATGGTTAAAATTACATTTGGAGCATGTACTCATCCTTTATCGGCCCCAGCCGTTAATCCTTCTACCAGAAAGCGCTGCATCAGGATGAACAAGATGGTAACCGGAACGGCGGCCAATACGCAGCCTGCGGCAAACATCGTAAATTCATTCGAGAACCGGTCGCCGATCATGTCGAACAGACCGACCGCAAGAGTCTTCTTATCCGGCGAACGCAGGACCAGCTTGGCGAAGATAAAGTCGGTGAAGGCCCCGGTGAAAGTCATAAGCGCGGTGTACACAATCAGCGGGGTCGACAGCGGAAGCACGATTCGAAAGAAAATCGGCATATGTCCGGCTCCGTCAATCCGCGCGGCTTCAACAAGACTTCGGGGAATCGTGTCGAAATAGCTTTTGGCGAACAGAAAATACAGCGGCGCTCCCGCCGCATACACGATGACGACGGCGGTGTGCGTGTTCAGCAGATTCATTTGATTGAGCAGAATATAGATCGCGATCATGCTCATAAATCCGGGAAACAATCCGAGCACCAGCAGGATGCTCATCAGATTTTTGCGTCCGGAAAAACGGAATACCGAGAAGGTGTAACCGGTGAGCAGGGTAAGAATCGTCCCGAGAATCATGCTGGAGACCGCAATTTTCAGCGTATTCATGTACCAGACGCCGAACGGATGCTTGGCGAACAATTCGGTATAATGGCTGAAAGTGTATGAGGTCGGCAGGATCGTATCGCTGAACAACGCGTCTCCGGTACGAAAAGAAGACATCAACACCCACAGGGCCGGATAGGCGCAGAAGGCTGTAAGAAGAATAAGCGCGATATAGCTGAATGACAGCCGGATCGTCGTTCTCGCTTTGTTTCCGGGTCTCATGAAGCATCCTCCTCCTTGAACGCTTTGGTGCGGCGGACATTCCATATGGCGAATACGGAGAGCACGATAAAGATGAAAATCCCGATTACCGACGCATAGTTGTATTTCCCCTGCTCCATGGACAGCTTGAACAGCCAGGTGATCAGGATATCGGTATGCCCGGCGAACTGGAAGTCACCGTTAAGCGGCTTGCCGTTCGTCAGCAGATATACAATATTGAAGTTATTGATATTAGCTACGAATTGCATAATAATCAGCGGCGCCATCGAATACATCACCATCGGAAAAGTGATCAGCCGCGTCTTCTGGGAGCCGCTCGCACCGTCGATATCCGCCGCTTCATACATATCCTTCGGTATGGTGGACAGGATTCCGATAATCATCAGCATGGAGACCGGGAAGCTCAGCCAGAAATTAACTATGATTAGCGTGATTTTTGCCCAGAGCGGATCGGACAGCCAGGGAGCCTTGGCGATCCCGAGCATCCCCAAATATTGGTTGACAGGTCCAAATTGGCCGTTAAAGATGTTGCGCATGATCAAGGTGGAGACGAACATCGGGATGGCAAAGGGCAGGATGAAAGCCGTCCGCCAGAAAGATTTGAACCGGATTCCCTTGGACTGAACAAGCAGCGCCGCCGCGAATCCGCCGAAATAGCCCGTGATTGTCGCAAAAAACGCCCAGATAAACGTCCATAGCGTCACACTGTAAAAGGTATGGCTCCATGCCTTGATGCGCAAAAGCTCCTTGAATGCCTGAAGTCCCTCCCAGTTGATCAGATGGGCAGGCGGCATGGTGTCTCGGGTAAAGTCGGTAAAAGCTACCAAGATCATAAAGATGATCGGCATCACCGTAAAGAACACGACACCAAGCATCGGAATCGCCAGCACGATATGCGGGAAGCGGTATGCCGCCACAAAGCTAAGCGTCTGCTTGAACGTATTGGGCCTAACGCCTTCTTCCCGCAGCTTGCCAGTCCGGTAAGCATCCTTAATGCCGGCTATATAGAGCCAAACCATCACAAGCATGATAAACACCGTGATCAAGCCCTCGATCATCAGAAAAATCGAATGGTCGCCCATGACCTGCTTATACAATCTTCCGACTTTCTGCAGGTGGGTCTCCGTTTCGCCAAGCGTGGCGAGCGCCCAAAGCGCATGGGGAAGACTCGTCACTGCGGTATATATTCCGTACACATAAAAGGCCAGCATGAGGAACCCTTTGGCATACTGCCGGTTATAGATCTGGCCCAGTCCCATCGCGATAACCGATAGCAGGACGGCCTTTTTTCTGAACTTCTTGGAATGTTCGGGATACTTTCGTTCAATCGCCAGCTGCTGCATCTCCTTTCAACTCCCATCTAAGTTAGGGGGATCACCCGGATAGCCCCGAATGACCCCCTTTTTTCATTTATCTCCGACTACTTCGTCCCAATGCTTGTCTTCATGCCTTCCGCGGCTTTGTCAAGCGTCGCCTTGACGTCCGCGCCGTTCCAGATCTCATCAAACGCAGGGCCCATATAGTTCCAGAAAAATTCCATTTCCGTCCGGTTCGACATCATCCGGCTGTGTTCCATCTGTTTGAAGAAGCCCTGCATGATAGCATCCTTGCGGATATTCGGATCATTATCGATGCCCTCTGCCGCCGGAATGATACCGGTCATTTGGTTGTCTTTAATCTGCATCTCTTTGGATGTGATGAAATTGGCGAACATCTTGGCTGCATTCGGATATTTGGAGTACGAGCTTACATAATAGGAAGTGTTGCCCGCAAGCACGATGGTGTCGCCGCCTCCCGGCATGGCCGGCAGGGGAAGAACTTCCACTTGGAACGGTAGTTTGCCGTAATTGCCGATGTTCCAGCTGCCGTCCATATTGATCGCAAGCTTGCCGTCTTCCCATAGTCCCGTCTTGACGTCCCGGGTAGCATCGGACAATTTAAGCGGCATTATCTCTCTTAGCTTTTGGAAGAACTCCATGCCTTTTATCGAGCCTTCATTGTTGACCCCGATATCATGCGGATCGGTCTCCTCGCTGCCGAACACATAGCCGCCGTAGCCGGTCATAAACGCAACATCATAGAAGGCATTGCTTCCTTCGAACATAAATCCGTATTTATTATTCTTCACGTCATTAAATTTCTTGGAGAAAGCGATGATATCATCCCAGGTTTCCAGCTTGGCGTCTTTTACGAGATCTTTGTTGACATACAGGGAGTACGTATACACATTCCGCGGATATCCGTACAGAATTCCGTCGATTGTGGAGGCATCCACAGCCATTTTCCGGTTGATGCTTCTCGTCTCTTCTTCATAATAGTCGTTGGGCAAAATAACGCCCGCTTTGACGGCTCCACCCAGCCCGTCATTATTGATACCGAGCACATCCGCCCCCGTACCGGCCGGACCGTCCGTCGTCAAACGGGCCACACTATCCCAGTAGGCCACATCTTCAACCGTTACCTTGATGCCATATTTCTTCTCGAACTCCGCAGCCGCATAATCGGTAAAATCATCCTTGATCGTCCAGAAAGTCAGCGCCGCGCCCGGTTCCGGCGTTAATTCTTCCGTCCCTTCCGCTGCCGCTTCCTCCCCGCTGTTACCGGTTGTATTGGCTGTATTGGTTGTAGTTTCCGCCCCGGAACCGGTCTTGCCGCCGCACGCCGCGAGCATTACCATCAACATCATACATAGTACGAGAACTCCCAATTTCTTAGTCATCGCTTATCTCTCCCTCGGATTGTAAAATGGATATGAAAGGTCAGTTATTCAGCACCCGGCAGCTTTCTCTTTCAATGATCTCATGAGGAAGAATTTTAGCTTCCCGAATATAATTATCTTTTTCACGAATCTGTTTGAGCAGCATCTGCGCCGACCCAGCACCAAGATCGTAGACCGGTTGGCGGATCGTTGTGAGCGCTGGCCGGTAGGCTCCGGCAATCGGGATATCGTCAAAGCCCATAATGGACACATCCTCCGGAACGCTGACTCCGCTGTCTTCCGCCGCCCGGATCGCCCCGATCGCAACCATGTCGCTGACACAGCAGACCGCCGTAGGCTGATCCTCCTGCGCGAACAGCTCCATCCCGCTCTTGTAGCCTGACTCAATGTTATAGTCTCTAGCAAAAAGCCATTTTGTCTGGAACTCAATCCCGTAATCGGCCAAAGCCTGCTTATACCCGTCAAACCGCCGGATCGTCTGGTAGTACTCCATCGGTCCGCAGAAAAAGGCGATGCTGCGGTGACCCAGTCCGATCAGGTACTTGGTGGCATCATAGCTGGCTTGGTAATCATCAATATTAATGCATGGGAACCGGCTGTCCTTGTCTGTATGACTCGAAAAGATAACGGGAATATCATGATTGTTAAAGAAATCGATTTGCTCCGGCTTTGGAGCGGAGGTTAACAACACAACACCATCTACATACTTTTCGCGAAGCAGATTCAGATAGTGGAGTTCAACCTTCGTATCACTGTTCGTATTGCAGAGCAGCGCCGTATACCCTTGCTGGAAGAGTTCTTTTTCAATGCCGCGTACGAACATTGAGATAAATGTATTGGCGATATCCGGGATAAGAACGCCGATCAGCATACTCTCCTTCATAATCAACGTTCGGGCCACAGGATTCGGATTGTATCCGAGCTCGTCCACCACTTTCATGACTTTTTCACGCACTTCAGGACTGACAGGCTTGCTCCGGTTCAGCACCCGCGATACCGTGGCAATCGAAACATCGGCCAGTCTGGCCACATCCTTGATTGTAAATGACATGCTTTCACCCCCCCTTGTCATAATCAGGAAAACCTTTTCCTCGTTCTCAAAAAAAAGAGAGAACCTTTGATGAACTTCTGCTTAGTAAATCCGGCGGAACGAGTTTAACCCAACCAGGAAAACCTTTTCCCGAAAACGAAAACAACCTTTTTGAATTTTACTTCTTCGTTGCAGCTGTTATTAGCGATAATAATACTATCGAGCATAAAAGAATGTCAATATAAATGACACACTTTAATTAAAATTTTAAGTTAATTCAGAAAAAACCTCTGCATCACAACTGATTTGTTATCTTTTATAACATATATTGATAGGGAGATAATGCACGCAAACTAGCCAGCGGGAATGGAAGATACGGCATCGGCGCCTCCGATTTAATTCGGAAAACAGGCTGAAAATAGTGTATACTAATACATATATTTGTATATTATTTCATTGTTCAGACTCACCCATCTTGTATAAAAGGACGTGATCACCCTGAATTTTCTGGATATTGAGGAGTGGAAGCCGGAACAGATCCAAGATATTTTTGGCTTGACCGACCGGCTTTGTCAGAACCGCGAACAGCCCCTGCTGCAAGGAAAAACGTTCATTTTATTTTTTCCCGAATCCAGTCTTCGCACTCGGGT
The DNA here is from genome assembly GCF_018966525.1 of Paenibacillus sophorae. Lineage (NCBI taxonomy): Bacteria > Bacillati > Bacillota > Bacilli > Caryophanales > Paenibacillaceae > Paenibacillus > Paenibacillus sophorae. The sequence continues at coordinate 3,459,560 of NZ_CP076607.1, read as the reverse complement.
AAGCTTTGAGAAAGGCATCCGCGATCTGCGGGGTGAGTATATTTGCATGTCCCCAGAAGCTCTGAATAAGAGAGAAGATCTCGCTGATGTCATGGGCTATATGGAGAATTGGGCAGACGCGGCCGTAGTCCGGCATCCGGAACTCCATAAACTTCGGGAACTGTCGCGGTGTGCTTCGATCCCTGTCATCAATGCCATGACTTCGGAGAACCATCCGTGCGAAATCATGTCCGACCTCTATGCAATTAGCAGACGGAGACCGGATTACAAAGACCTGGTCTATACCTTTGTGGGTCCGGCGGGCAACATCAGCCGAACATGGATGAGCATGGCGAAGACGATGAATTTAAACTTCCACCATGTCTGCTCCGAGGGCAATGCGCTTGGGCCGGAAACCGCCAATTATTCGTTTCATACCGAACTTGACGGGATTTTGCCGGACAGCGACATCCTGCTGACCGATTCTTTGCCGGAGGAATACCGTACTGCTGAATACATAGGGAAGTACCAGCTAAATTTACAGCGGATGCAGACGGCCAAGCCCGGTGCACTGCTCAATCCGTGTCCGCCCTTTTTCAGAGGGGAAGAAGTCACAGCGGATGCCATCAACTCGGATTATTTTGTCGGATATGAATTTAAAAAATGTCTACTGTATGTCCAGCAGGCCATAATGCTGTATTGCCTTTATCACTCTGGGCATACGGCTTCTTGACGCTGCCAAAAAGCGCCGGTCCTCTTAGCAAGGCTCGGCGCTTGTTCCGCTTTACGGCGATGACTGCGATCAAATTATAATAAAGATCATACAGCTCTTTGCGCGCCTGTACGCCGGGACTGTCGAATACGACGCCATATCCCTCGCGAAAGGCTTCCGAATTTTCAAACTTATTCAAACTTATTTCAGCAGGTACATTCTTGCCTCATAAGGACGCAGCGTACCGACGGAAGCTTCATCACTATAGTTGGAGATCAGCAGTTCCTTTTCTCCAGCCAATTCTTCGGGGAGTTCGAATGAAACGGTATTTCCATAAAAATTGCACAGCACGAGCAGCGTGGTATCACCCAGCGAGCGGGTATAACCGAACAAGTCCTTATCTTCAGGAAATAGCAGCTTGTAGTCTCCGTATACGATTACGTTATGTTCCTTACGCAGCCGAATCAGCTTCTTATAGTAATGAAATATGGAGTCCGGATTGTCCAATTCGGCTGCCGCATTGATCTCCGTGTAATTCGGATTGACCCGAATCCAAGGCTGGTCCGCTGTAAATCCCGCATGTTCGGAAGCATCCCACTGCATCGGCGTACGCGCATTGTCGCGGCCTTTGGTGTAAATCGACTCCATGATATCTTCGTGGTCGTATCCGCCTTCTATCCGCTCTTTGTACAGGTTCAGCAGCTCGATGTCCCGGAAATCTTCAATAGGATAGCGCACATTCGTCATGCCCAGCTCTTCACCCTGATAGATATAAGGGGTGCCCTGCATGCCATGAAGAAGGGTGGCCAGCATTTTGGCCGACTCCACACGGTATTCTCCGTCATTCCCCCAGCGGGAGACGATACGCGGCAGATCGTGGTTGTTCCAGAAGAGGCTGTTCCAGGCTTCGCCCTTCAGTTCCGTCTGCCATTTGGACAGCACCTGCTTTAATTTCAAGAAATCCAGCGGCGCAAGATCCCACTTCCCTTTCCCTTCCTGCTCATCCAGCATGATATGCTCAAACTGGAACACCATGGAAAATTCACTGCCGTCCGGATTGCTGAACAGCTTGGCGATCTCTGGAGTAGCGCCCCAGGTTTCGCCTACCGTCAGCAGATCTCCCTTTTGAAAAGTTTCCCTGCTGAGCTCTTGAATATACTTATGAAGATTCGGACCGTTGGCGGTAATTTTCCGGTCGGGCTCTTTGGCGATCAGGTCGATTACATCAAGCCGGAAACCGCCCACTCCCTTGTCCATCCACCAGTTGATCATGTCGTAAATCTCCTGCCGGACCTTGGGATTATCCCAGTTGAGATCCGGCTGCTTCACGGCAAACTGATGCAAATAATACTGTCCCAGCTCCGGAACCCATTCCCACGCGGACCCGCCGAAGCAGCCCCGCAAATCATTAGGCGGCGTTCCTTCCACCCCGTCTCTCCAGACGTAGTAATCATGATACGGATTGGCCTTGCTCTTTTTCGCCTCCAGAAACCACGGATGCTCATCGGACGAATGATTCAGCACTAAGTCCATGACAATTCGGATGTTTCGTTTCTTGGACTCGTTAATAAGCGTCTCCATGTCCTTAAGCGAACCGAACATCGGATCGATATCCTGATAGTCGGATATATCGTAGCCATTGTCATCCTGGGGCGATTTGCATACCGGGGAAAGCCAGATGGCCCCGATTCCAAGCTCCGCCAAATAATCCAGTCTGGAGATAATTCCTTTCAGGTCCCCGATTCCGTCTCCGTTCGTATCCTGAAAACTGCGGGGATAGATTTGATAGACTACCGTTTCTTTCCACCATTTATTATTTCCCACTGTAATCCTCCTTACTACCTGAAACTCTCGAAATAGAAAGCACACCGGTACCAAATCTGCTTTGGCCCCGGTGTGCTCGAATACGCCTCCGGCTAAATCAGTCCTGTCAGGATCAAATCCTTACAGCCACCACATTTCGCCGAGCTGCTCTTGAATCAGCACCTGATTCAGATTGTCGACTGCTTTGGAGAAACCTTCGTTGATCGACATCAGCCCGTCTTCATGCTCAATGCTGACGACGTAATCATATCCAACCAGGCGAAGCGCGCTGACAATATCCGCCCAAGTCTTCAGATCATGGCCGAAGCCGACGGTGCGGAACTGCCAGGCGCGGTCCAGCATGTTGTCATAGGTCTGCATATCAGTTAGACCGTACTTGTTCACATTGACTGGATCAATGACCGTATCCTTGGCATGGAAGTGATGAATCGCTCCGGCACGGCCTAGGATATGAATAGCCTGTACGGGGTCGATACCCTGCCACCACATATGGCTCGGGTCCAGATTCGCGCCGATCACTTCGCCCGCCGCTTCTCTCAGGCGGAGCAGAGTTGCAGGTGTATGGACCGAGAAGCCGCCGTGCAGCTCAAGGCCGACTTTGACGCCATGCTCCGCCGCAAAAGCCCCCGTCTCCGTCCAGTATGGAATGATTTTATTCTCCCACTGCCATTTCAGCACTTCCTGAAAATCATTCGGCCAAGGTGCAACCGGCCAGTTCGGATATTTCGCATCCTCATGGTCTCCGGGGCAGCCGGAGAACGTATTGACAACCGGAACTCCCAGCTTCTCTGCCAGCTTCACCGAGTTCAAGAAATCCTCGTGATCCTTATGCGCCAGCGCTTTTTGCGGATGCAGCGGGTTGCCGTGGCAGCTGAGCGCGCTGATGATAAGCCCTCTCGACTCCACCGCATGCTTGAATTCCTTAAGTGCCCGCTCGTCTTCAAGCAGCAGCTTCGGATCGCAGTGTCTTTTTCCGGGATTGCCTCCCGTGCCGATCTCCACCGCTTTAACTCCTTTTTCCGCCACATAGTCCAGTGCATCCTCCAGCTTGCGGCCCCCGAACAGTACCAAAAATACGCCAAGTTTCATGGATTGTGTTTCCCCTCTCCGTTTATCGTCTTATTTATGCAGCACCGCTTGAGCGGCTTCCTGGGGCTCATTGTCCTGGGTTCCGTCAAAATATACGGTCCGTCCTGTGCGGGCGGATTCGTAAATGGCCTCCAGAATTTGCGTAACCACAAACGCCTGCTCCGGCTTAACCAGCGGTTCCTTATCCAGAGCCACCGCTTCGAGCCACAGACGCGCTTCGCGGTCCGCCTCGCTCTCTTCATCGCCCGAATAAAAAGCGACTCCGCCCGGAGTAAGCTCGATATTCGTCTCATACAGACGGCCGGAGCGTTCGCCGTTAATGCGAAGCCCGTCGGTCATGTCCGCGCCTGCTTCGGTTCCGCACAGCAGCGTCTTCGCTTCGCCGTACTCGGCAACGTTCAGCGCCCAGCTCGATTCCAGCGCAATCGTCGCTCCGTTCTCCATCGTAATGAAGCCGAACGCGGAATCCTCAACCTTGAACTTCTCCGGGTCCCACGGTCCGAATGCATTGGCGGCGTTCTCCCGGTGTCCGAGCTTATGGAACACCGAGCCAGTTACGCTGCGCGGCTTGTAGTTGTCCATCATCCACAGCGTCAAATCGAGCGCATGCGTGCCGATGTCGATCAGCGGGCCTCCGCCCTGCTTCTCTTCGTCCAGGAATACGCCCCAAGTCGGCACCGCGCGGCGGCGCAGTGCGATTGCCTTGGCATAGTAAACCTCGCCCAGCTCTCCGTTCTCGCACATTTCCTTCAAATATTGGCTGTCGTTGCGGAAACGGTTCTGGTAGGCGATAGACAGCTTCTTGCCGGTCCGGCGGGCGGCGTCCAGCATTTCCTGCGCCTGAGCCGTCGTCTTCGCCATTGGCTTCTCGCACATCACGTGGCAGTCGGCTTCAAGCGCGGCAACCGTAATTACCGAGTGGCTGTCGTTCGGCGTACATACATGCACCACGTCGATGCCGCCGGCTTCAAGCAGCTTGCGGAAGTCCGTATACACCTTGGCGCCTTCCGCGCCATACTTTTCTGCGGCTTCCTGCGCCCGCTCTTCGATAATGTCGCAGAAAGCGACCAGTTCGGCGTTCTTTTGGCGCGAGAGACTTGGCAAGTGCTTGCCCTTCGCGATACCTCCGCAGCCGATAATTGCGATTTTAAGTGTTTTAGACATGAATATTGCCTCCTTGTTTATAGTTTGTTTCAAGCCACTTTATACTATCCGCCACGCTGTCCAGCGGCGGTCGGCTGCAGAAGTCTTGCTCCACAATGGCCCACTTGACGCGAGCCTGTTCCGACGCTTTCAGAATAGCGGCAAGATCCACTTCACCTTCGCCAAGCACCACCGTTTCAGCGGAACCGTCTTCCAACTGCTTCATATCTTTCAGATGAACCAGGGGAAGCCTTCCCGCGTACTTGCCGATATACTGCACGGGATCGTAACCGCCGTAATACACCCAGCAGGTATCCATTTCAACCTGGAGAAAATCTTCCGGCACTTCCCGGTACAGATAGTCGAATGCCGTCAATCCGCCGCTCTTCTCCCGCAGTTCAAAATCATGGTTGTGATATAGCAGTATGGCGCCTTTCTCCTTACATTTCTCTCCGAGAGTCCGTAAATTGGCCGCAACACTGCCCCAATCGCTCCGCTGTTCCTCAGTTAGGTAGGGCACGATCAGATAAGGGCTGCCAATCTTCAGTATGTAGTCGATCTCGGCATCCGCATTCTTGAGTAGAACATCATAAGGTCTGTGCGCTCCTATAGCGGTCAACCCGGTTTCCTCAAGCAGTGCTTTAACTTCTGCAGCGCTCCGGCCGAAATAATCAAAAAATTCGACGCCGCTGTAGCCCAGTTCGGCCACCTTGCGCAGAGTGCCTTCGAAGTCCCTTTCCAGTTCTTCTCTGAGCGTATAGAGCTGCAAACCGATCTTCACCATTTTTGTAATCACTCCCGCAGAATGTAATTGAGCATTGTTGTCTACCTGAACAAAAAGAGCTAATCTATACGGCATCAGCACTCTTGATCCTCCCGGGAGCAAAACGCCAAGGCACGCAGGTTCCCTTGGATTTTTGGGCAGTTTTTGCGTTTTTTTGAATTTTTTTCGCTGCCCGAGAACTAGTATCATCGTAATCTGAAAGCAAATATAATAAAATGAATAATATGATTAAAACATGAACAATCTGATTATCTTTTAACTAAATTAGGAGGACTTATGACAAGCGACGCACCTTGTACTATTTTAACCGCCGGATTCTCCTTCCATCATAAACCTTTCCAGATGTCGGAAGCGGAAGGCTTCCCCCATTATCTCATTCGTCTTCAGACCGAAGGGGGCTGCAGCGCCCTGATTGACGGCGAGATCACACGTGTGGAGAGCGGCGGCCTGATGCTCATTGCGCCAGGCGTTCCGTACAATCTGATTATCGACAAAGAGAAATATCCGCTGGGCGAGCCGCGCGTTGAAAGCGGGGATTATCATATCTTTTGCCGGGGGGAATGGATTGACCGGTGGTGGAACAGCCGCCTTCGGCCTTCGCTTATGCATATCCCGCTGAATGACGCATTAATTGGACTATTCCGCCAGCTCGTGCTGGAGCAGCGCCGCCTGTCCGATTTTTCCCCGGAAATTTCAAGCTGTTACCTGCAAATTCTGTGCATGGAAATCGACCGTCTTACCGTGGACCGCCCCTCCGTCTCTACAAGGGGATATCTGGCTTACCGGATGAAGCAGTTTGTTGAGGAAAATGCGGCACTTTCCTTCCATCTGGAAGACGTCGCGGACTATGTCGGCATCTCCGTCTCGCGTGCCGTCCATCTGTTCAAGGAGGCCTTCGGCACAACCATCGTCAAATATGTAAATGAAGTCCGTCTGGAAATGGCTCGGGAGCGGATCGTATACAGTCCGATGCCCTTGGAGCATATCGCAGAAGCCTGCGGTTTCGTGAACTATACTTATTTCCACCGGCAGTTCCGCAAACGGTATGGCATGTCGCCAAAACAGTTCCGCACGCATAGCAGGGAGATGGATGCGCCTGCGCTTATGTAGGGTAGGATGGGCCAGTGATTTTAAATAGGCAAAAAAAAGGGGGCGTCCTAGCCTTTCCGGCCGAACACTCCCTCTTCCTCATAATCTTCAAGTATCGAATGATGGCTTCTCCCGGTTATGCCTGCTTACGATATCGCCTGACCTTCCTTCGGGCGTTTGCATCCGCTGCCGGTGCAGATCCGGTAAGTGCCTTTGAAATCGAGGCGGTGATCAGTTACGGAGAAGCCGTATTCTTTCTCCAGTTTCTCCTCCAGCTCCGCAAGCCAGTCGTCCTTGATCTCAGCCACCTTGCCACAGGAATCGCAGATTAGATGATGATGCATATGATCATGATCTTCGCTGCGCAGGTCGTATCTGGAGACACCGTCGCCGAAGTTCATTTTCTCAACGAGATGAAGTTCGCATAACAGTTCAAGCGTCCGGTATACTGTCGCTAGTCCAAGCTGCGGATAGCTCCCCTTAACGAGCATATATACCTCTTCGACACTTAAGTGATCCTTCTCGTTGTCTAGAAGCACCTTGACGATGGCTTCGCGCTGCGAGGTCAGCTTATAGTTATGCGCGGTAAACTGCTGGGTGATCGTATCCATAGGATTCATGACAAATTCCTCCCTTTCGGACGGTAAAGTCTTGCTCGCCTCTGACGAAGCATGTTTTAGTCTGGTTAAATTTCCTAATGTCTAATCGTAAAACTTTAATCGTAAAACTTCCTAGATAAGAATTATTATAATAAGCATATCAAATGCACAGCAAAAAGGAAAGAGGCAAGCCGCAGCAACCGCTCTAAAGGACCGCATTTCAAGTCAAAAAAACCGCGAGCGCTCCGCTTATAATGGTCCTAAATCCAGAAAATCGCAGAAAGGACTGCCGCCATGCATTACTATCAGCAAATTCAAAAAGCCGTGGATTATATCGAGCGGAATCTTCAAAAGGAAATCGGGATGCGGGACATCGCTTCTTCGGCCTCCTTCTCCCCCTTCCACTTTCAGCGACTTTTTCTCGCTATATCGGGCTTTACCGTACAGGAGTACATCCGCAAACGCAGGCTCACCGAAGCGGCCCGCCTTCTATTGGATTCGGATGAAGGCATTCTCAAGGTTGCCCTGGCCTATCAGTATCATTCGCAGGAGGCCTTTACGCGCGCTTTCGAGAGCTTTGCCGGGATGACGCCAGGGAAATACAGGAAGAAGAATCCGACCTTCGCCGGGCAACCTCCGATCAGCTTCCTGAATGATCCCGGAAGTAAAGACCAAGAATTCGAGATGGGCAAACCGGAAATTGTCCATTTGAACCGCATATGGGTCATCGGATGCGAATATTCAACTGATCTGAATGAAGGACGGCATTACCGGGACATTCCCGGCTTTTACGATGAATTCGGAAGGAACGGCCGATATCTGCATATCCCGTACAGACTGGCGCCCGATAGGGTCTACGGGATTTCCTGCAGCTTTCAGGATGATGGCGGATTCTCCTTTATTGTAGGTGAGGAAGCCGGGGAATGTGCGGACGCGCCGGACAGTCAATACGTCAAATTCGATCTGCCGGAAGGAAAATACGCCGAATTCAAAGCCTATGGCCCGGCAGGGCAAATTCAGAAGATACGGGACTTCATCTACGGCGTATGGCTTCCCCATTCCAATTACGATCGCGGGGAAGGACCTGATTTTGAAGTGACCGATGTGCGGAACTCCACGTTCCCAGATGACATGAGGATCAAAATATTTATTCCGCTTGCTTAAGCAAAAGCCCATACGGATGTGTACCCGGAGCCCATACCTTATAACAGATCAGTATCTGTAAGGGAGGATCAACCGGATGCTTTTTAAGAAGACGAAAAAAAATGATGCGTTCGTTACAGCGGACATATTGGTCAAAGTAGCGAGGGGCATGCTGCCGTTCTACCGGGCAATCGCCGGGAACCGGAGCTATGCAAACGCTTGGTCCCGCGCGGTCGTCGGCGCCGACTTGAGACTTATGGCTTCTCTGCTGAAGCTTGTGGCGCCTTTGGCTGCACGGCAGGGGTACGGTACGAACGCCATCGGTTATTTTATTACCTATACATTTCCGCTGCCGATTGCGTCATATACGAACGGTACTACCATCCCGCCGGGATTGGTTCAGTTTACGTTCAGTACTAAGATTCACCGCCGGATTGCCCGCGCTGTCCTGCCGCTGTACCGCGAGCTGGCCTTTAACCGGAATTTCGCCGCCGCTCTTGCCCGGGCCATTCGCCGGGGTGACCGCAAGGCTGTTGCATGCATGGTTCGCGGCCTGGTCTGCACCCGCTCGCTGCGGTCGGTGAAGATTGAGGAGTCGGGAATTGCTCTCCTGTTTAAATACAGCGGTTCCCCTTACCCTTATCGAAATCTTTTGTTCCGGGAGTTGGATTAATTAACCTTTCCGGGCTCCCTCCCGCAACCTTTCCGGCCTGTCCTCCGTTTAGGGAATATGACGGCTTCCTAAGCCGTACTCAGCAGGAGGTGCAGCAATATGTTATCGACAAAAAAATCTTTCGCAGCCTTTTCAATCAGCGCAATAATGATGCTCTCGGCAGGAGGCGCGAGCTTTGCCGCCGGCAGCGAATTCACTGATATCGATTCGATTCAGGGTAAAGCGAAGATCGCAAGTCTGAAAGACCGCGGACTCGTTAAAGGAGTATACGGATTGTATTTTATTCCCAAGTCTGTCATAAGCTCGGCGGAGGGCATCCAGTTTATTTCGGGCGGTCTGGAGCTTAATCTTGACGCCATTAAATTCGTAAAGGCTCCCGTAGCAAGCGATATTTTCACCAAGGTCAAGGATGACTCGTGGTATGCCCAGGCTTTTATTAACGCGTACTATAACGGTGTTGAAATCCCTGAGGATATCGATCCCAAGGAACCGATGACCAAAGAGCAGTTCACCGTTCTTCTCGTTCAAGGGCTCGAAAAAGGCAACATTCTGCCGATGATCAAAATTGCTCCGGCGGAAATCACCGATGAAGACCAAATCAATCCTTCGAACCAAGGCGCTATTCAGCGGTCCCTCGTATACAAGATCAACACGCTGGATAAGGATGGGAAATTCAATCCGGGAAGCAAGCTGACACGGGCCGAGGCGGCCGTTATGCTCTATAATGCGCTGGAGTATTTTAAGGCTCACGGGAATAAGTAACTCGTATGGATAAGGCTAATCATTTTCATTTTATTTTCTTACGAAACATCAATTAGGAAATCGCCGAACCAAATATTTGACCTGTATTTTTTGGATTCCTTATTATGCGCTATATATTTATATCTTTGCTTCGTTATTTCCAATTACGAATCCCGGAGAAAAGCCGCTTCCAGCAGTTGGATTGGTATTGATTGGTGCATGTATAGTTTTTCCTTTTTATATTACTTTGGTAAATCTAATTTCCGCTAAAAAAAGTGCATAAAAAACCTGTATGGCAGCTTCAGAGGGTCTCTCTCATCTTCTGTTCAGGAATAAATGAAAGATTGTTTACTTCCAGCACTATTCCTTTATAAACTATAAAGTAGTTTCTCATAAAGGAAGTGTTGGCAATGTCTAATCAAAGAACTCCTAGCGGCAACACGATTAATCATTTAAGCGCAGATTGCGAACAATGCTTTGGTTTGTGCTGTGCAGCTTTGCCGTATGCCAAATCGGCCGATTTTGCCGTGGATAAAGCCGGGGGCACTCCCTGCCCAAACCTTCAGTCCGATTTCCGCTGCGGTATTCATAAAGACCTTAGAACAAAAGGCTTTCGAGGGTGCGCCGTATATGAATGCTTTGGTGCGGGTCAAAAGGTATCCCAAATCACCTATGCGGGAAACGATTGGCGGGATCATCCGGTGTTGGCTCAGGAAATGTTTAAGGTATTCCCTATTATGCAGCAGCTGCATGAAATGCTAAGTTACTTGGATGAAGCGCTCGGTTTGGAAGAGACTCTGCCGATTCATAAAGACTTGCAGAATGCTCTCGAACAAACGGAAGATCTCACCCGTCTGAATCCACGCTCGATTCTAGAGCTTAACGTCCCCGCCCATCGGGCGATTGTTAATGTTCTGCTCCTGCAAGTAAGTGAACGAGTACGGGCAAAAGCTGCACCGGGGCATAATAAAAGCCAAAAAATGCAGAACAAAATACGCAAGGGAACTGACTTAGTTGGTGCAAATTTAAGAGGGACGGCCCTTAGAGGAGCTAACTTAAGAGGCGCTTTGCTTATTGCATCCGACCTGAGAGATGCTGACATGAGAGTGACGGATCTGATCGGCGCTGACTTTAGAGATGCCGACTTAAGCGGCGCTGATCTCACAGGAAGTATTTTTCTTACGCAAGCACAAGTTAACTCAGCTAAAGGCGACATGAATACCAAGCTTCCGCCTTCTTTAAGGATTCCTGATCATTGGTCAAAATAATGGTGCGATCGAAGGAGGCTCCAAACGATGGATGGCAGTGTTGCAGAAAAAACACTTCGCAGCATTCCTTTTTTGCACACCGGAGCAACCATCATACCGATAAATAAAGGTTATTCCGGCGATCATAAATATCGGGTGATGCAGAACGGCAGCAGCTATCTGCTGAGGATCTTCGATGGCGGACTATATCGGAATAAGCAGACTGAATTCGAGGTGCTGAAAACGATGGAAGCCTACGGCGTCAAATGTTCAAGGCCGCTGGAAATCGGACGATTACCGGACGCCGGGCTCGGCTACTATGTTCTTACATATATAGAAGGCGCAGATGCCGAGGATCAACTGCCGCTTTATTCGGCTGAAGATCAATATCGCATCGGATACGGAGCGGGAAATGAACTAAGAATCATTCATCAATGCAAGGCGCCGCCCGGAATGTCCTCGTGGGCCGAACGAAAAACGGCAAAGCATCGGCGCTATATGGAAGAATACGATAGACTCGGGCAGCGTATCCGCGGCGGCGACAAAGTGATGGAGTTCATTGAGAGCCGCCTTCCGCTGATGAAGGAGTCGGCCAACCTGCTTCAGCATGACGACTTCCATACGGGAAATCTTATCGTCCAAGATCGGCGTCTGGCGGGCATTATCGATTTTAACCGGCTGGACTTTGGCGACCCTGTGCATGAATTCATCAAAGTCGGTTTATTCAGTTCGGAGGTCAGCCACCCTTTTTGCATAGGGCAGATTAAAGGATATCATCAGGGACAAGAACCGGATGAAATGTTCTGGCAGCTGTATTCCCTCTATATGGCGATGGCCCTTATATCGTCCGTGGTATGGAGCATTAAGTTCGTACCTGAAGAGACAGACGGTATGATGGCCAGAATCCATCGCGTGATGGAGGATCATGCCGGTTTCGGATCCGTTAGACCCAAATGGTACATTGAATTGTCTGCTGCCGCTGGAGATCAAAGGCCGGACCGGCAAGGACGGAGTGCCCAGGGTATGGGACATGATGGAGCGTTTCGGACTCGCCGGGTATGAACTGGCCTACCCGTATGAGTAGTTCGGCGGAATGTACCAGCGGGCCGCTTTTCTCCGCACATTTTCATACCAAGGCGGCATCAGCGTTCCCTCGTCTACAAGATCAACACGCTGGATAAAGACGGGAAATTCAATCCGGGAAGCAAGCTGACTCGGGCCGAGGCGGCGGTTATGATGTATAATGCGCTGGAGTATTTGAAGGCTCACGGAAATAAGTAATCCATATTAGTATTACGATTCGCGGGCCGCGAAAACGGCCTGATTCGATGTCCGCCTAGATAAATAAGGCTTGTCTTTCCTGAAATTCGCAAAAATCGCGACCATCATAGTCATTTTTCAATTAGGATGAAAAAAACTGATACAAACAGACCTGATAAGGAGTTTCCTCATCAGGTCTATTGTTTATGAAGGACTACTAACACTGAGTTATTAAAAAATTGTAGCCTGTTGGTCCGAATTTATTGCACCGATGCAAGTTAAGATACATCCCCCTCATTGGCAGGGTTATTGAAACCCGTCTTTTAGCCAAGCGCTGGCCAGAGATATTGCACTTTTGGCTGCGGCAGTGTCTGATAATGCATTCAACATAACGAAGTCATGGATTATTCCTTGATAACGTACCGCAGTGACATCAACACCAGCCTCTCGAAGTTTATTCGCATAAGCTTCACCTTCGTCCCGCAGGACATCAGCTTCGGCTGTAATGATCAGAGCCGGCGGAAGACCGCGAAGCTGCTCGGTAGTTGCCCTCAGCGGGGAGGCCGTAATCTGGTTTCTTTCCTCAGAATCGCTTGTATACTGATCCCAGAACCACTTCATCCCGTCCCGGCGTAAAAAGTATCCTTCGGCGAATTGATGATAGGATTCCGTATCAAATGAAGCATCCGTAACCGGGTAGAAAAGGAGCTGTTGTCCAATAGCAGGACCACTGCGCTCTTTGGCCAGCAGCGTGATTGCCGCAGTCATGTTGCCGCCGACACTATCGCCGGCTACGGCCAAGCGATCCGAATCAAGCCCGTGTTCTTTGCCGTGCTCTGCGATCCACTGCAGCACAGCATAGATTTCTTCAATAGCCGTAGGATACTTCACTTCAGGGGACAGACTGTAATTCGGGAATACAAGTGCAGCTCCACTCTTCACAGCCAATTCACGGATCAACCGATCATGGGTGTGTGCGTTGCCGAACACCCAACCTGCACCATGTATGTACAGAATGACAGCCAGGTTCTTCTCAGCAACGTGTTTCGGACGTAGAATCCGAATGGATACGTGGCCGCTTGGACCACCTGTAATACTGATATCTTCAATGTCCACGTCTGGCTTTTGAACCTCGCCCGCCTGGGCTTCATCGACCGCAATCCGCCCCTGTTCAGGTCCTAAATCAAATAAAAATGGCGGATTGGCTGTTGCCTTAACAAAATTTTGTGCTTCCGGTTCAAGAACAGGTTTTTTCTCCATGTTTTTTCATTCTCCCTCTATCATTTTATTTTGGCTAACTAGCTTCTTGATGAATGTTCCAAGCCAATCCGGCTGAGAAAGCCCCGTTAGAAACTGAAAATCAATGGCACCAAGTCCCATTCCGGCGGCGATCATTTTGGCGAACCCACTGGAGACAAGAGGAAAAGTATAGTGTACCGAATGAAGCTGAGAATATCGTTGCGGAAAGATAATCAAGTGCCAACATTAACTCGGAAACAGCGAGCAGGATTAACGCTAATCCCTTGTATCTGTTATTGTTCATGTTTAAACTTCCTTTCTTTTTTTGAATCAGACCATCAGAAACGTACAAGTACGGAGTTGTTACAGGAAGGTAATTTCCCACTTTTATAGATCAATCAATCTAAAATGACTAAAATATTGGTAGCTTGTTTATCGCTTCAACTACAGATGCACTAAAGAAAAGACAGCGCTCAGGATCAGACCATGTATGACCGGCTGATGTCAGCCGATCCTGCGAAAGCGGCAAAGATTGATGATAATGCGGCTTTGCAGCTTTAACTTGAAGACCGGATAAACGAGAAATGCCATTTAAAGAGCACCCACAAGACAGTAGAGCGTTCATTTTGGTCATAGCGGAATGTTCTTGAAAAAACGGAAGAGCTCACCCGTCTGAATCCGCGCTCGATTCTGGAGCTTAACGTCCCCGCCCATCGGGCGATTGTCAATGACCTGCTTCTGCAAGCAAGCGAACGGGTACGGGCCAAAGCTGCGCCAATGCCTAATAAAAATCAAAAATTACAGAACAAAATCCGTAGGGGAAGCAACTTTATAGGCGCAAATCTAAGAGGAGCCGGCCTTAGAGGCGCTAACTTGAGAGGCGCTTTGCTCATTGCATCCGACCTGAGAGATTCCGACATGAGAATGACTGATCTGATCGGCGCCGACTTTAGAGATGCCGACTTAAGCGGCGCTGACCTCACAGGAAGCGTTTTTCTCACGCAGGCGCAAGTTAATTCAGCTAAAGGCGATATGGCTACCAAGCTGCTGCCTTCCGTAAGCATTCCCGATCATTGGTGACTTCGAATCCGTTAGACCCAAATGGTACATTGAGGGAACGGCCCGGAATATGGTATAGTTGATAAGTTCATAACCGAATAAAGACCGCAATTTCACTAGGGGAGTCGTCCGACTGAGACGAAGCCGCGAGCTTCGGACCCTTGGAACCTGATCTGGATTATACCAGCGGAGGGAAGTGGAACCTGAAGCTTACCTATCTACGCCCCGTACGGCCAGCGCTTGTACGGCGGATAATTGGGGGCCCGTCCATTTCCTTCCGGATTTGGACGGGCCTTTATTCATTTATAAGGAGGGTTGACCGACTATCGAAGAGCTTTTATCTCTCCGCCGCCTTTCTTTTTCGTTTCCGCAGCAGAAGCTCGTATTCTCGGATCTTTCGTTAACGGTCCGCCAGGGTGAATTCGTCAGCATTATTGGCGCCAGCGGCTGTGGCAAAAGCACGCTGTTCAAAGCGATAGCCGGACTGCTTGCCGAGGCGCAGGGAGAAATCGCGCTGCAAGGCAGCGCCCGCGGTGAGAACCGGCTCGGCCAAATCGCCTACATGCCTCAGCAGGACCTGCTGCTGCCCTGGCGGACGGTGCTGGACAACTGTCTGCTGCCGCTAGAGATCAAAGGCCGGGCCGGTAAGGGCGGAGCAGCTACGGTATGGGAAATGCTGGAGCGTTTCGGACTCGCCGGTTATGAGCTTGCCTATCCGCATGAGCTATCCGGCGGGATGCGCCAGCGGGCCGCTTTTCTCCGTACACTGATGACCGGCGGAGAGCTGATGCTGCTTGATGAGCCATTCGGCGCGCTTGACGCCATGACGAAGCGGGACATGCACCGCTGGCTGCTGGAGCTGTGGGGAGAGCTGGGGCGGACCGTTATGTTCATCACGCATGATCTGGAGGAAGCTATTCTGCTCAGTGACCGCATCTTTCTGATGCCGTCCGGCAGCGTCGGCCCCCTTCAAGAGCTGAACGTGGGACTGCCAAGACCCCGGCGGCTGGAAATGAATTACGAGCTTGGCTTTGTCTCTTTGCGGGCCGAGCTGGAGCGGAGGCTGTATGAAACGCGCACCGTTTAAGGAAGGATCTCGCCGCTACGGAGCCTTCCTTCTCCTGCTGCTGTTGATTCTCGCCGTGTGGGAAGCTTCCGTACGCTCAGGATATGTTCCGTCCTTTATCCTCCCTGCACCCTCCGTGGTCTGGACCGCATTGGTACAGAACGCCGGACTGCTGCTGGGCACGCATCTGCCAGCCACGCTTGAAGAAGTGGCTGTCGGCTGTCTGATGTCGCTGGTTGGCGGCATTCTGCTCGGGATCGGCATGCACCTTTCCCGGACATTAGAAAAAGCGCTCTATCCCTTTATCATCATCAGCCAGACGATTCCGCTGATTGCGCTCTCCCCCATTTTTATTATGTGGTTCGGTTATTCGCTGTGGAGCAAGGTCGCCGTCGTCTTTCTGACCGCATTCTTTCCAGTCGTCGTCGGCGTATACGACGGGCTCGCCAAAAGCGGCGGCGCCTATAAGGAGCTGCTGCTGACTATGGGCGCGAACCGCAGGCAGCTGCTGGTCAAGGTCGGCATTCCGCTTGCGCTCCCCTCCTTTTTCTCGGGGCTGAAGCTGTCGGTGGTGTACTGCGTGATCGGTGCAACCATCGGAGAATGGCTGGGAGGAACGCGCGGACTTGGTTACTACAGCCGCCGCATGGCGGGAAGCCTGCACAGCGCCGAGATGTTCGCAGCGATTGCTCTCCTGTCGGGTCTCGGTGTAGTACTTTTCCTGGCCGTACGGCTGCTGGAGCATCAGATTCTTAAGAAAAGAGGTTCTAATTGATGAAATCTTTTACCCGTATTAAAAATTTATTGCTTCTGCCTGCTATCTCGCTTCTTCTGTTAACGGCCGCTTGCGGCGGCTCCGCGCCATCCGGCGATTCCGCGGCCTCCGCTTCTCCTTCGCCTGCCGCTTCTCAAACCGAAAGTCCGGCGGAGCCTGCGCACAAGCTGACGCTTATGCTCGACTGGTACCCGAACGCCGTGCATTCTTTTTTGTACACCGCTCAGGAAAAGGGCTTCTTCGCCAAACGGGGAATTAATGTGGAGATCCAGATGCCGGCGGACACGAATGACGCGCTGAAGCTCGTCGCGGCAGGCAAGGTCGATCTGGCGCTGAGCTACCAGCCGCAGGTGCTGATGGCCCGGGGGGAGAAGATTCCCGTGAAAGCACTGGCCTCCATTGTCCGTCATCCGCTGACTCACCTGATGGTCCCTGCGGACAGTTCCGTACATACGCCGAAGGATTTGGCTGGCAAAGCGGTGGGGTATTCTTCCATTCCACTGTATGAAGCGATGGTTAAGACGATGGTCAAAGCCGATGGCGGAGATCCGGAGAAGGTGAACTTTGTGGATGTGGGCTATGACTTAATTCCGGCCATTTCCACCGGGCAGACTGACGCCATAATGGGCGGTTTCATCAACCATGAACAGCTCATTTTGCAAAAAGAAGGCCATCCCGTCACCTCCATTGACCCTGCAAAATATGGCGTGCCGGATTATTCCGAGCTTGTGCTGGTTGCAAGCGATGAGGGAATTAATCAGCATAAAGATGATTTCATCAAGTTTCTGACAGCGATGCGGGAAGGCCAAGCATACGTGAATGAGCATCCCGATGAGGCGCTGTCCATCCTGCTTGCGCATGAAGACGGGACCGCTCCGCTCGACAAGGAAATTGAGACGCAGAGCCTGAAAGTGCTGCTGCCGCTGATGGACGCGGGAGATAAGGATTTCGGATTTCAGGATGCGGAAAGCTGGGATAAAGTGCATCAGTGGCTGGAAGGCAACGGACTGCTGCCTGCGGATATTAAGGCTGAGGACGCTTTTATTAATTTATAAAAATAGGAGGAATTCCAAATGTCTTTCATCACTAAGCTTCGGGAAAATAACCCGCTCATCCACAACATCACGAATATTGTCGTCACTAACTTTACCGCCAACGGCCTGCTGGCTCTGGGAGCTTCGCCGTTTATGGCGGATGCGCATGAAGAGGTGGCGGATGTCGCCGCGATGTCCGGCGCTGTCTTGATTAACATCGGAACGCTTAACGATCACTCCATTAAGGCTATGCTGCTGGCTGGCCAGTCGGCCAACAAACACGGTGTCCCGGTGGTTCTCGATCCGGTAGGAGCGGGCGCTACTGTCTACCGGACGGAAGTAACGCATCGGCTCGTTTCCGAAATGAAGATAACCGCGCTTCGGGGCAATGTAGCCGAGGTTGCCAATGTCATCGGGGAAACATGGTCGATTAAAGGCGTGGATGCAGGCGCAGGCGACGGCGACACGACCGCAGTCGCCCAAAAAGCGGCGAAAAAGCTCGGATGCATCGCCATTGTTACGGGGAAAGAGGATATTATCACCGACGGTAACAAAACGTATATCGCAGCCAACGGCAACCCCATTTTGACCAAAGTAACCGGAACCGGCTGCCTGCTAAGCTCTGTCGTAGCCGCTTTTCTGGCAGTTGCCGGGGATTCCCCGCTGGAAGCAGCGGCCGAAGCCCTCTCCTTTTACGGAGTCGCCGCCGAAATCGCCGCCGCCAAGACGGCTGAGCAGGGTCCAGGCAGCTTCCAGATCGAACTCCTGAACCAGTTGGCGCTTCTTACGCCGGAGGAATACGGGAAGTTGTCGAGAATCCGGGAAGTTTAAACAGGAATGATCCAGCAAGGGAGACGAAAAATATGAACGTATACAAGGCGTTAACAATCGCCGGCTCTGACAGCGGCGGAGGTGCGGGCATTCAGGCTGACCTTAAGACGTTTCAGGAGCTGGGGGTCTATGGCATGTCGGCGCTGACCGCGGTAACGGCGCAGAATACGCTCGGGGTCCAGGGCGTGTATCCGCTTGATACGGAAGCTGTGGCGCGGCAGCTCGATTCCATTGGCGAGGATCTGACCCCGGATGCGGTCAAGACCGGTATGCTGTTCAGCGGGGAAATTATCCGGACCGCCGCCGGCAAAATCCGCCAATACGGATGGGACAATCTGGTTGTAGATCCGGTCATGGTAGCCAAAGGAGGGTCCTCCCTTCTTCAGCGGGAAGCGGTGCAGTCTCTGATCCAGCATCTGCTTCCACTCGCTCTTGTAACAACGCCGAATATTCCGGAAGCGGAAATCATTGCCGAAATGACGATTGCCAGCCTGACAGACTGCGAGGAAGCGGCCAGAAGGATCGCGCAGATGGGTTCGCGTTATGTCGTCGTTAAGGGCGGCCACGGCAGCGGGAACGGCGCCGTTAGGGATGTGATGTATGACGGTAAGAATTTCGTCTACATGGAGAGTCCCCGCATCGATACCCTGCATACGCATGGAACGGGCTGCACCTATTCAGCCGCGCTGACGGCGGAGCTGGCAAAGGGCCAATCGGCGGAGGAAGCCGTTCGGACTGCCAAGGCATTTATCCGGGCGGCGATCGAGGACGGACTCGGCATCGGGGCGGGACACGGGCCGACCAATCATTTTGCGTACGGCCGCAGGCTGCGCGCGGAAGGGAATGAGATACGATGAGCGAACGGGATGCATTCTCCAGCTTACCTTTGATCGGCTCGGGCGATCCTATGACTGGAAATGACAGCAGACTGGATAGCGAATACGTGCGCAGCCAGCTTCGGGTGTATTTCATTATGGGCAGCGTCAACTGCCGCCGTCCGGCCGCCGCAGTGCTTGAGGAAGCGATTGCCGGAGGGGTCACTATCTTTCAATTCCGCGAAAAAGGCCCCGGCGCGCTAACAGGCGAAGACAAGTTTAATCTTGCACGGGAGCTGCAAAGAATATGCCGGGCTCACGGCGTTCTCTTTATCGTCAACGACGATATCGATCTGGCGATTGCGCTGAATGCGGACGGGGTGCATGTCGGTCAGGACGATGAGCCTGCTCGGGTTCTCCGTGAGCAGCTAGGCGGCGGTAAAATCATCGGCGTATCCGCGCATACACCGGAGGAGGTGCGGCAGGCGATTGCCGATGGAGCTGACTATCTTGGAATCGGACCGGTCTACCCTACAGCCTCCAAAGACGATGCAAGACCGGTACAGGGCACGATTCTGATCAGCGATTTGCGAAGAGAAGGAATTACCATCCCTATTGTCGGCATTGGCGGCATTACCGCGGACAATGCCTCACCCGTCCTTGCCGCAGGCGCGGACGGTATCTCGGTCATTTCGGCCATTGCCGGGGCCGAGCATCCGCAGGCAGCGGCGGCGGCGTTTGCCCGGCTTGCCGCCCGGTAAGTCGGGCTGCCCGGCAGGGCCGCAGGGGATCATTGATCTTCCATTCGTTCCGCTCTCGTGAGGAACTATAATTTGACAAAAAAATGACATTCAAACCAACAACGGTTTGAATGTCATTTTTGCGTTTGCGGCGGCTTGTCCAACTTAGATTACAGCGGCTGGGCTCAGCTTTTTCTCTATGATCGATTTGATATCCTTAACCAGTTGTACTGATGCTTCTATTTCTACTTTCCTTGTCGAAACACTCTCTACACTGCATCCGACAGGTATCCCCTTCTCCAATCCAAATTCCAATAGTTCCGCAAAGATTTTTTGAGTCAATCTTATCGACTTGTCCAATACATCACTGGAGTATTTCAGGTCGTTCTCCAACCATTTCGGAATGCTTATGCCCAACCATTTCATAAATTCCAGCGTTTTTGGGGAACCGCAAGGTGCGATATTAAATAAAATAGGCACCATTTCCAGCCCGTTATTTGTACAGTAGTAAAAATAATCAGACAAGAAATTTTTCGATGCCTCTACATCATAAGTAGCCTGTGATACGAAAAAGCTGCATCCGCTTTTTACTTTATTGGCAACGCGTATATGCTCATCATTCTTTTTCATATGTCTTTCAGGAATCACAACTCCCCCAAAAGTTAAATCTTGATTATGTTGTTTGCTTAAACGATAGGCTTCTGTCAAATCCAATTTAACCTCTTGCTGACTGGAAGAACTGCCTACAAACACAGAAAATCTGTCCTGATCCAAGTCGGATTTTATCCAATCCACCAATTGCGCTTCAGAATACTTGCCAACGCAGCGATAAATAATTTTTGGAACGGATAATGTGTTTAGAAATACATTACTATACGTAGTCGGGTCAATGGTCGACAAATAGGGAAACGGTCTTTCTTGTTCAATTCGATCCGCTTCTTCCTGAACATCGTAAAGAATTAAGGCGTCTATGTCCAGATCTCTAATTCTTTCACACTGCTTTTGTGAAATTTCTGCAATCTTTTCCGGGGGATGAGTTGCCTTGGGCGGCGTCATTCCATATGTTAAAATGCCGGTCTCTTTATTCATTATTTTTTCTTTCAACCTATTCTCCATATCTTTAACCTGCCAATCTCTTATTTAGATGAACTTTAAGATTTTCTCATCAGATATCAGTCGTAACTACGAGGAATGTTTGAACTTCCGGCCGCTGCCCATCTCCAGATTTCTTGTTTGAAACAGTTCCAAACTTCCCCTTCGTTACTCCTTACCCTGATGTCATTATTCAAGTTCATCAATAATAATTCAACTCAAATTACTCATATCCTTTGATTGTCGCATTATTCAGGCCATTTGGACTCTACTTATGTTATCATGACAAATGAGAGAATTTGGAAGCTAAGATTCCTAGTTATTTATATATCACCGCTGCTTCAGCAGCGAAAATACCATCTCCCGGAACAGCTCAAGGTCCGCCTCAAGACACACCTCGGCATTCGGCTCTTTTTTTAGAATATTGTTCTGGTCGACAAGGCTGTAGCCTTTGGTCAACTCGCTCTTATGTTCTACATCAATATAGAAGCGCTTTGACCGGGCCATGACCCGGTTGTCGATAGCCATGGCTACCGTAAGCGTATCCGGATGGGACAGCCGGCGATATCCGTACTGCTTAAGCCCCCGTTCCATATTGGTCCGCAGCACCTTCATGTAGAAACGGGCGAACTCGGTATCCATGGCCTCGATCAAGCGGAGATGCTCCTCCGCCATGACCGGCAGCCGGTGGCACACATCCCAGCCGACCATCGTCAGATTGAAACCGGCATGAACAACGATATGCGCCGCTTCAGGATCGACGAGGAAATTGAATTCCGCCGCCGGGCTGTCATTGCCTATATAATTATTCGCTCCGCCCATCACCCAAAGATGCTTCAGCTTTCCGGCAATGGACGGATCAAGCGAATAGGCAAGCGCCAGATTTGTCAGCGGCGCCTGCGCGATCATCTCGATTTCACCCGGATACTCATTGATCAGCCGGACAATCGCGTTGGCCGCATGCTCCTCCAGGGGCTTGAGCGAAGGCTCGGGAAAGTTCGAGCCGCCCATCCCGTCAGGGCCATGAACATGCTCGGCTGTGAACAGCCCCCGCATCAGCGGTTTAACCGCGCCGGGATAGACCGGCACATCGGGACGCTCCGCCGTTTCCAGCGTGGTCAGCGCATTGCGCGTACACAAAGACAGCGGAATGTTGCCCGCAACCGTCGTGATGGCCTTAACTTCCACTCCCGGCCAGCGAAGCGCCAGCAGCAGAGCGGTGCAATCATCGCCGGCTGTATCGGTATCAATCATCAGCATTTTACGTTTATCCATGTATTTCTCCACTCCATCCGATTAATATCAGCATCTCTCCTGTAATAAAATGTGACATTTACTACAGTTATCTCTATGAATTTTTGCTCAATCGAAGCCTATTATAGCAAGGAACGAATAGTTTATAAACTATTTTGCTTAAAAACCAAATACATGTGAGCTTATATAGCACCTACTATCTTTTTGCGAAATAAAAACAAAAAGGATACGATAGATTCAAACTACTGTCAGGGAGGTCCCGCATGATCGACAAAAACATCACCGAGGGAGTCATTCGCACACGCACAAAGCTGCGGCAGCAAGCGCTAATCTCAGTTTTTAATGAGTTTGACGGTAAGATTATGAAGCTTGATGCCGTCAATCGAGCGGAAAAATACAACAAAATGCTGCTCAGTCCTTTCTCTTTTTTTCGGGGAAGCGCATATTTGTTCTATTTTGACGCTACACGCCAGTATTTCCCCTACCACTCCTCTCCGGAGCGCCCTACCTGGATTCAGGGAGACCTGCATTTCGAGAATTTCGGCGCTTTTCGGAGCGAAGACGGAAATCTGGTCTATGATGTCAATGATTTTGACGAAGGCTATGTGGGCTCCTACCTCTACGACCTCCTGCGGATGTCCGTCAGCATTTCGCTAGTCTGCCGGGAGCTCGGCTACACCCTTGAAGACCAATGGGACTGCGTTGAAACGTATATTAAGGAATATTACAGACAGATTCAGGCCTTTAGTGATGAAAAGGATGATCCGGGCAAATTCATCATAGATGAGGATTCGGCCAAAGGACCGGTCAAGAAGCTGCTGAAGAAGCTGGAGAAGCGCAAGGCGGCACATTTTCTGGACAAAGTGACCTCGCTAATGCAGGATGACCGGATATTCCTTGAAACGGAGGAACTGAAAGTGCCCGGCGCGGCCGAACAGGAGATGCTGGAGCATGCTTGGCCGTTCTATCAAGACACGCTGAATTCCCGAAAAAAGGCTCCCGAACATTACAAAATCAAGGATATCGCGGTGAAGCACGGTTCAGGGACGGCATCGATCGGATTGGACCGCTATTATATTTTGATCGAGGGTGAAGGACAAAAGGGCGCGGAGGACGCGGTTCTGGAGGCCAAAGAGGTGCGCGTCCCGGTTCCGGCTTATTTCATGCCCTATTCAGAGTCCTTCTGGCATTATTTCGGGCATCAGGGCAAGCGTGTCACGGCAACACAGCAGGCCATGCATCATAAAGCCGACCCTTACCTCGGCTTCTTCACCATGGATGACAGACATTTCTATGTCAGAGAGCGTTCGCCCTACAAAAAAAGAATTAAGCTGGAGGATATCGAATCGTTCGAGGACATGGAGCGCACACTCATTCTAATGGCCCGGCTTACGGCCAAGATGCACGCCAGGGCGGACGCCGATGTGAACAAAGGTCTCCTCCCCTATCACAGCGAAAAAGAAATTGCCAGAGCAATGGGACCTGACCCCGATCTCCCCGCCCGCCATCTGTCGCATTGGGCCTCCGCCTATGCCGACCAGGTAGAGATAGATTTCGAGCTGTTCAAGGAATGGGCGGAAGCAGGCGGCTATTGATCGTGTAGCGAATTGGAATACAAAAAAACAGAACGCATACCAGCTCCGGTAAGCGTTCTGTTACAAATATGCGGCGTTTATAAGCGTCTTGTCAGCTCTCTCGCTTAAGGAGTTTGCTGTTGGCAATATACAGCGTGACCACCAGCACCAGGATCGCGCCGGAGTAGATCAGTGTGTCCGACGGACTTTCATGGTCGACAATAATCAGACGGATCATCGCCGTAATGCCGATATAGACGAAGTAGCGGAGCGGAAAATGATAATGCGCTTCAAAGTACTTGATTATCAGGGCAATGAACTCGAAATACAAAAAATAAATCAGCAGAGCCTCCAGCAAGTCCAGTTTGGTCAGATGCTCGCCATCGTTGATGAAGCCGAAAATATAAATCGTCTCCTTGCCGAGAAGGATGACAAGGATAATCGCTAATACGACTAGCGCCGCATTCAGTGCCCATTGCAGAATAATAGGAATGTACGCGATATTATTTTTTGTCTTCACAAGATCACCTCCCGCCTGAAAGTTTCCACAAGTATAAAGGAGATTTCGTTTTCAAAGCAAGTTTATGTTCACACGCGGAATGAGGTGAGGGCTTTTGATATCCAATTTTTCTCTGGCGGATGCAGCGCGGTTTACAGGCAAACTGGCATTGCGGACGGTTCGAAGATATACTGGTTGTACCTTTCAAATGCTCATTATCACGTCAAAAGGGGAACTTTATTTATGCCGATTAATCGACCTTTGATCACCGACCACGACTTTCAGGAAGCGATGGAACGGCAGCTGCCCGTCCGCGTGTTCCAGAACGACCACTTGATCAATTCAGGTGCGACGGTGATCCGTTTCACGGATACGGACGTTATCATCCAGTCAAGAGTCAGCGACCTGACCTATTACTCGAGAAGAGACTGCGAGTTCTTCGAGGTAAGGTAGATTATGTAGGAAAGAGGCCCGCAGTCTGCGAATGATGCGCTGGACAGCAAAAAGCCGACGGTCCGCCATCACAGCGGGTCGCCGGCCTATTTATTTGAGTTTACCGATTATTCTTATTCAAATCTGCCCCGCCAGAGCGCATCTTCTCATTGAGGATGTCCTGAAAGCTTTGGCTTTTATCATTGATGATTTCCCGCTTTTGGGCGACAGATGGATGCGGTCTGAAATACTGCTGATTGAATGCCGTAATGTTATGTACCGATAGGTTCATTGCCGTCGACCTCCTTTGATAATCGCTCCCTGCTTGCGTTGTTATTACCCGATTATTTCCAATCCTAAACATTTTTAATGCATATCCGGAAAAATAGTTGCATAGTCACAGACACCGTATTGCAGCCTGTCCGCGAGTCCTAGACCCTCTTTCCTGGGCGGTTAGTCGGTTACTGGGCGCCGGTATTAGTAAAGGAAATTTCATAGCTTTTGCTGTCCCATTTAAGCGAAGAACCAAGGCTTTGCGCCAGCTTTCCTGCCGGAACAAGCAGCGTATAGCTGACCTTAAAGGACCCGGCGGCCGGCACAACGACGCTCCGACCATGCCCTGTTAGGGCAATAGATCCGTCATTTGCGGCTTTGACCGTAAGACCCAGCCCATCAGCGACGTTACGAAGCGGAACGAACACCTTTCCGTCCCTATAGAGGGGCGGCTGTGTTGGATTCAGCAGTACACCGCCTACCCGAAGCGAAACTGGCTTTACAATCGGTGAAGCCGTAAAAGGACGCGATTCGTTCACGCCAATACCTAGCTGACCGAACAGATTCGTTCCCCAGGACATTGCCGTTCCATCCGCAAGTACGGCGTAGCGGCTGTTCTCACCTTCCGCGAAGGAGACAGGCTCGTAAACCCCCTTCATTTGACGGGGTCTCGTAAAGGCCAGCTTGTCAGATAAGTAATCCCGTTTCCAGGTCCACAGCGAGCCGTCCTTCCTGACCGCCGCAAGCCCTCCGAAATTTAGCGTCAGCCGGGAAATACCGCTTAAGGCGGTCACTTTCTGCAGTGACTTCTGGTTCGTCCCCGCTTCCCAGAGCCGGTATTCGCCTTTTCCATTCTTCACAAGGTTGAAGCCGTAACCGGTCTGGATCGATACTATTTCAGATAGTCCTGGCACTTTCTTCAACCGGTTCAGAGCCGCATCCTCCGCACTTAACGATGCCCAGACCGTCCCGCTCTTCGTTAATGCCAAGATGCCGCGTTCTCCGATCACAACGCTCTGCACATTCTCCGGTACGCAGAACAGCACCCCATGCCTTCACGGTACCGTTCTGATTGAGCGCCATATAGTAATTTCCTCCAAGGACAAGCTTCTTCGTGCCTTCAAGTCCGGCGACTCTATGCGGCGCATTGCTCCAATTCGCCGGCCCTGCGGTTCCGTTCGCAAATTGACCGGAATAATTGCTTCCCCATGACCAGACTGTGCCGTCTATACCAAGAGCAAAGGCGCTGCCGCCCCAAAATCCGGGCTCAGCCGCAATTTCCTTGATCCCTGACAGCTTTGCCGGGGAGTACGCCTGAACCTGCGCCGCCTCCGTAGAAACCGGCAATGCGGAAAATATTACGGCAGAGGCGAGCAGCAGACCTGACAGATGTTTCATCCGATTCTTTATAAACATCTGTCTCTCTTCCCTCCTTTACGCCATTGCAGCAGGAGTTGCTTTAATCTGTAGACGCGGCGAAGCGGAACAAGTTTCCCGATTCAGCGCAAAACCGTTCTTTCGGCTCATCAGGAGCCGACAAATGAACTACGATCAATGATCAGGGCAATGGGATTCGGATTTTTTTGAGGGTAAGTTTTCACAAGATAAGATGGTACATTTGTATGAGTAGAGGTCCTAACCGGAAACAACTAAGGGTGGAGTAACCGGGATGATGTCAAGTTGGTCGTTATTCTATGTGCAGTGTCTTGCAAAACAGCTATAGTACAGGTTTTTTCATCGAAAGCGATTGTGAGCAGGGAATTCCTGCCATCTTACAGGCATATGTAACTGTGCTGACTGAAATGAGGATTGAACGGGGCAAAAAACTGCACTTTCTCAGGTATGTTATTCATTAGAGTGTTGAAGACGATAAAAAGATGTACCGTTTCAGGTTTTCTGCATTATTCT
Organism: Paenibacillus sophorae; assembly: GCF_018966525.1. Lineage (NCBI taxonomy): Bacteria > Bacillati > Bacillota > Bacilli > Caryophanales > Paenibacillaceae > Paenibacillus > Paenibacillus sophorae. The sequence continues at coordinate 3,432,686 of NZ_CP076607.1, read as the reverse complement.
ACTCATCGCTCCCCGCTGCAGTTGGAATCGAAGCTATGGCCGCAATTACGGTTACCATTTTCTGCCGCTGAAAAGGATGATATAATGATGTGAATTATTGCCTATCGCAGGTAAACCGGCATCACTATTTTTTGGAGGGAAATCATGGTTAAATTTATCGGTTTTATGCTTCTGTGGAATTTGGTGGGGAATCCGTTTCTCGCGCTGATTATCCTGCTTGCGGTGCTGTATTTTATCGACCGCCGTTATGTGGGGATCTTCCCGAGTATCGCCCGTCCTTTTCGCAGAGCAAGACAGAGCTCCAGACTCCGCACGCAAATCTCGCTTAACCCCAATGATGTTTCTTCCAAGTTCGAGCTGGCCCGTCTATTGGCCGAACGCAAGAAATTCCGGGAAGCGCAAGAGCTTCTGCTGCAAATAGGGGACCGCTACGAGCAGTCCGCCGAATATTGGGTCGATCTCGGATATGCGAATATTAAGCTTGGGCAGCTCGCAGAAGGGGAAAGCCAGATGCTTCGCGGACTGGAGATCAACCAGAGAGTGCAGTACGGACAGCCCTATCTCCGGCTTGCGGAGGGCTTCCGGCAGAGTGACCGCGATAAATCGCTCCATTATTTGCACGAGTTCAAGGAGATTCAGTCTTCCTCCAGTGAAGCGTATTATTTGCTCGGCTCGATGTACAAGGCGCTCGGCCAGAGTGCCGAAGCGAAGCAGGCTTTTGCCGAGTCCGTCGCCGTCTACCGTTCGCTGCCGAAATACAAGAAGCGTCAAGAGCGCGGCTGGGCGCTGCGCAGCTTCTTCGGAAGAATAAGCTAGTCCTTAATCCGTTGATCAATCCGTTACAACACACAAGAACCTCCGCTGCCTCGCCTGAGGCATTTGCGGAGGTTCTTGTTCGTCATCAGCCATACCGGCTATGATTTAAAGCTGCGCAGCCACCTGGCCACACCTGGAAAGGCTTCCTCCAGCAGCCTGCGGAACTGCTCCAGCGAGAATCCCCCGGGATCGGCTGCGCTTAAGGTATACTTTCCGATTACGCTGCCTCCGATGGCGATCTTGCCGATGGCGAGGCCCCCCAGCGCTATCTTCCCCACCGCTACTCCGCCGACAGCAAGGAGGCCTACGGCAGCTCCTCCGGTCGCAACGGCCCCGGCTGCGGCTCCTCCCAACGCAAGGACCCCGGCAGACAAACCTCCGATACTGATTCCGCCTGCCGCTATCCCTCCGACGGCAAAAGCGCCGAGCGCCACATCGCCAATAGCAATGATTCCTTTGGCGACCGCAGGCGCCCCCCCAAAGAACCAGCCCCGTCTGCGGAGCTTAATATGCACCAAAGGCAGATCAAGAACCGTTAACGAGGATTTGTATTCGTAATAATCGCCGGAATCTATGCCGAGATCATCGTCAGGAAATTGATTACCATCAGACCCCGGCCCGGCCCCGATTCCGTACAATCCGTCCATATAATCACGGGCCATTTCCCCGGGCGCTCCCGACTCGGCCAGCACCCGGCCGACGCTGCTGCGCTCCGACCTTTCATTTAATGTAGTCAGCAAATCTTCCGCAATTCTTCGTTTCGTTACAGGGTCCGCATCAATTCCCGCCATTACTTCGCTAACATAGAGCTTCAATCTTTGGCTCATAAACTCTCATCTCCCATAATCTTGTAAATGGAATGATAAAACAGCGCAAGCTCTCCGGTCATTTCCTGCAGCCAAACTTTACCCGCTGCGGTGATCCGGTAGTATTTGCGGCGGACTCCGCGCTTGCCTGTGTCCTGCTCCCAATAGCTCTCCACTAGACTGGAATCTTCCAGCCGGTACAGAACCGGGTACAGGGTCCCTTCTTTAAGCTTGAAATAACCGCCGCTTCTTTCATCCAATTCGCTGATCAACTGGTATCCGTACAGATTTCCACGGCTAAGCAGATGCAATACCAGGATCTCAAGAACCCCCTTCTTAAGCTGGCTTGCCGGATCGCTCATCACATCACCTTGCTAACCTTATTATTTAGTATTACTAAGTATAGTCTGCATTCAATTTATTTCAATGTCAATATGCAATTTCCGGAGTGTAAATGAACATTTGAACAAGCGGATGCAATGAAAAAAGCCAGCCCGAAGGCTGGCTGAATCCCGCCGCTTAAACAGGCGGCGGGCAACAGAATTTTGACTGGCGCTAATGTTACATCTGGATATTTCGGTCCGCCGCTGCCTCCGGCTCCTTTACTCCGAACGGCCACCAGTTGGCTCTGCCGAACATTTTTACCATGACAGGCACGAAGAACGGCAGGAACAGGAGCGCATACAGCGCAAGACCCGACAGCACGACGGTGGCAATCTGCATCATTGACAGCACGCCCGAAGGATACATCGAAGCGAATGTACCCCCGAGAATGATGACCGCCGACAAAATGACAGTGCCCATATTCCGCATCGCGTGCAGTATGGCGTCCTTGACATCCCAGGTTTGAGTCTCGTTAAACCGCGCCATCAGGAAGATGCTGTAATCGACGCCAAGGGCGATTAGCATGACGAAGCTGAAGAACGGAGTCGTCCATGTAATTCCCGAATATCCCAGCAGATTGACAAAGATCGCTTCCGTTACACCCATCGCCGTAAAGTAGGTCAGCACAAGTGACAGGATCAGGTAGACCGGCATGATGACAGAGCGGAGCAAAAAGACCAGAATGATGAAAATACCGCCCAGCATCAGCATAACCGTCCGTGAATAGTCCGCATTGGAAATGGCCTGCAGGTCGCTGAAGGTGCTAGTTACCCCGCTCATGGCCACTTCCGCATTTTCAAGCTTCGTGCCCTTGACTGCCCGGTCTACCGCCGCCTGGATATCGTCCACCTTATCGATGGCAGCGGTACTGTACGGATTGTCGGCAAAAACAACGTCTATTGTCATCACCTTGCGGTCGCCCGACAAATAATTATCGAAGACCTGCTTGATATCATCCGACTCCAGCGCTTCCGTCGGAATGAAGAAACCGCTCAGCTCGTCGTCTCCGGCGGCCTGAACCTGACTCAGATAATCCTGAGCGGAGCCGAGACCGCTTGTAATCTGTTCCAGACCTTTCGCACTGTCGCTGAGACCCTTCGTGAGCTCGCCGATCTGACCGCTCAGCTCACCGAAGCCATCCGCAAGCTGCCGCTGTCCGCCCTGCAGCTCGTCAAGCCCGCTTGTAATGGATGGAATCTTGCCGACAATTTGAGCCTGCCCGCTGGCTGCCTGATTCAGACCGGACTCCAGCTGTGCGATGCCGGATACCAGCTTCTGCAGCCCCTGCGCCAGCGCATCCTGCCCGGCAGCAGCCTTGGCATAGCCTGCGTTGGCTTGGTCCAGCCCCGCCGCGGCGCCTTTCAGCTGCTCCGAGATTTGTCCGAGCCCGGCTGCAAGCTTGGCCGCTCCTTCACCGGTCTGGGTAACCGTCCCTTTGATGGTCTGATAGTCCGCGTCCTGCAGCAGCTCGGGGTGGCTTCCCTCCAGACCGGTAAAGTTCGAACCGAGCCCGTTCAGCGCCGCCGCTACGCCGGACAGCTGCTGCTGAATCTGACCGATGCCGCCGTCCAGCGCATCCAGACCTCCGCCAATCTGCTTATATCCGGCCAGCAGCTTTTTGTGGGCATCCGCCAGCTGTTGCGCGCTCGCCGCGGCCTGCTCAAGTCCGCTCTTGATCTCGCCCGCTCCCGCCGATCCGCTCTCAATGCCTTTCTGGATGCGGGTCAGACCGTCTCCCAGCGCGGTAATACCCGATTTCAGATCCGCCGTACCGCTTACGAGCTGTTCCGCTCCGGAAGCGGCCTCTGTCAGCTTCGGTTCATTCTGCTTGAGCTGGTTGCTGGCATCCGACAAGCCGCTCTGGATTTTATCCAGGCCCTCGCTGCTCTTGTCCAGCCCTTCCGACAATGTTCCGACCTGCGTCGGGATCAGGAAATCGTTGATCTGCTCGCCAGCCGGACGGGTCATGCTGCGGACTGTCTTCACTCCGTCGACCTGCTCAACCTCGCGGCTGATTTTCTCGGCGAGCCCCATGTATTCCGCGTTGTCCATGCGGTCATCGTTCTTGATCACAATCTTGCCCGGCATCGATTCGCCCGGGCCGAAGCTGTCCGCGATAATATTGAAGCCTTTGACCGATGCGTAACGGTCGCCGATTTCCTCCAGGCTGTTGAACGACAGCTTGCCGCTGTAGGTCAGCAGAAAAGGAAGCACGACGGCCGCCACAATCAGCAGCGCCGCCCAAGGTCTTTTTAAGGAAAAAGAACCTGCCGCGCCCCAAATCCGGCTTTCACTGTGCTCCAGACTGCCGCGTGACGGCCAGAACAGCTTCTTGCCCAGCACCGCCATAAAGAATGGCACCACCGTAATAAGCGCAATCAGCATAACCGCGATTCCGACGGCGACCGCCACGGCCGAACGGTATAGAATGAATTTAGACAGACCGATGACGACGAAGCCGACAAATACGGCCAGGCCGGAATAGAACACCGTTCCGCCCGCCTTGCGGTACGTCTCAATAATGGCGGATTGAGTATCCTCCGAGGCGGCCAGTTCTTCTTTAAACCGGCTGATCAGCAGGATGCAGTAATCCGTCCCGATACCGAACATGACCGCCACCATGAAGATTTGCGTGAATGTGGAGATCGGGAAATCGAACCGGTCCACAAGAAACGCCACGATCGACTGCGAAGCGATATAGCTGAGCCCCACAGTCAGCAGCGGCACGAACGGAGCCACGAATGAACGGAACACAACGAACAAGATCAGCAGAATAAAGACGACGGTAATGTATTCCGACTTCTTGAGCCCCGTTTCGGAGCTAAGGATCGTATCCTCGGTAATCAAGCCTTCGCTGGTCAGGTAATGATCGGTGTCCACGTCTTTCAGCAGCGCATCCACCTTCTCAGGCAGCGCCTTGACGACATCATCCCCGCCCTTTACCGACAGAGCAACCATAATCGTCTTGCCGTTCTTGGCAATCAGGACATCCTTTAAGGCCTCCTGGGAAAAAGGGTCCGTAATGCTCTCCACACTGAGCGACTCCTTGTTCTCGCTAAGCTTCTCCACTCCTTGGCGGATGCTCTCCGTCTCCTCCTTGCCAATTCCCTGCGGCCTGTTGAATACAAGCGCTACCTGGTGAAGCGTTTCTCCGCCTTTGGCGTTGGACACTTCCTGCAGAATCTCGGATGCTCTAGAGGACGTGTAACCCGGGGGAACCGAAACTTGGCCTTTTTCCCGAACCAGATCGGGGAACGACGGAGCGGTCATGACCAGAACCACAGCCGCTGCGAGCCACACCGCAATAATCACCCATCTTGCTTTCAAAATACCTCTCATTCGTTTCTTCCTCCCGGGTCCTGCATTAATTGCGCCAATCTCTCGAACATGGTGATAAACTGCTCGATCTTGTCCTTATCGAAGTTCATTAAATAGGGAGAGATGACCTCCAGCACCTTTTCTTCCGCTGTTTCATATATGGCGCGTCCATTCTCACTGATCGCCAGATAAACGAGCCGCCGGTCGTTCTCGTCCCGGGTCCGCTCAATGATGCCCGCCTCCGCCAGCCGGTTGATCATTGCGGTAATGGAACTTTTGCCCACGCATAAAGCTTCCGACAGATAAGTCGAGGTGCAGCCGGGCTGCCCGTCAATCAACCTGAGAATCTGGAACTGTTCGCTCGTCAGACCCAGGTCAAAGCTTTCTCTCATCCGGGCGTTGATTCGCCGGGTAACAATCTGATAGGCGTCGATATAGCGATTAATCCACTGTTTGGCCTCGTCGTTCAAAATAATCGCCTCCTCCCGATAATAGTTCGCTTGTAGAATAGTTTTATTGTAAAACTATATTTCGATCAGCTGGAAAAGTCAAGCGCAGTCCTATCCGGACACAAAAAGGGACTTCCCGCCGGCCATCGTCGATGACATGCGGGAAGTCCCCTAAAACCTTATTCTTCGTCCTCCGAATCCTCCACCTCGTAAACGCAGCGAAGCAGCTCGATACCGGAACCGGTCTCTCCCAGAGAGTACACCATAAAGCCCAGACTGCGGTAAAAATCAGCCACCGTCGCGTCCTCGGTTTCAGCGATCACATACCGGGGATTGCGGGCTGTCAGCAGCTCCAAAATCATACCGCGAGCATAACCTTTTCCGCGGTTCTCCGGGAGCACGGCAATGTGCCGGATATCGATAGAGCCGTCCTCGGTCTCTTCAAAGCCGATCAGGCCGACCAGCAGTTCCTCATCCTCCCAGCCATACAGTTGGAGGGCTGCTTCAGCCCTGTATTCCGCACGGGCCGATTCGAGTTCTCCGGGATCGGATATGACGGCGTAAGACAATAATTCTTCCACCTCAATAGAATCCAGCCTGGATTTAATATCGGTAAGCATCTCTATTCACAATCTCCTTCTTTTCATTATGCAAGGCAGCCGCAGCAGTCCGAAGCCGGTCCACACTCCCAGCAGATTGAGCAGAATGTCATCGACATCAAAGCTCCCGGCGCGCAGTAGCATTTGCAGAATCTCAAGCGCAGTAATGCACGGGATAAACAGGACGGCCAGACCAGCGGCCGAACGCAGCCGGCCAGTGACCGCAGGCATCAGTATGCCAAAAGGAATGAAGACGGCGACGTTGCCCAGCAGGTTGACCAGCCGTACGGATAATGGCATTTTACCGCCAGCCGAAAGATAATACCATATCGTTCTTAGCGGAACAAGACTGTATTGCATGGGCTGGCTATAGCGCGCAGTTCGGCCAAAGCCGAGGAACATCCAGTAAAGCAGGCAGGCGGAATAGACGATGAGGCATGCTGTCGCGGCCCTCCTTATCCAGACTTTATAAGAGATGAACATGCTTATGCTGTTCCGCTATTGATGATTTGCAGACTTCCGTCGCTTTTTCCGACTATCGCCATATCCGCTATCCCAATAAACAGGCCATGCTCAACAACACCTGGAATGGACTGAAGAGCCAGAGCCAGCTCGGGAGCAGATTCAATGATTTCAAACCGGCAGTCTGCTATGTAATTTCCATTGTCACTCTTATATAAGTCTCCCCCGTCGCGCCGAAGCTCCGGAACGCAGCCGAGCTTTGCCAGATCCGCGACAGTCCATTCCCAGGCAAACGGCACGATTTCCACCGGCAGCGGAAATTTCCCAAGCGTCCGGACCACCTTGCTCTCATCGGCGATTACAATCATCCGGTCGCTGCCTTTTGCTACAATCTTCTCCCGCAGCAGCGCTCCGCCTCCGCCTTTGATGAGCTGAAGCTCTCCGTCCAGTTCGTCCGCGCCGTCGATAGTTACGTCCAGACGGTCAATCTCGCCAAAAGACACGAGCGGGATGCCAAGCTCTCTTGCCTGCTGCTCCGAAGCGCGTGAAGTCGCGACTGCAGTTATCTTCAATCCTTCGGCGACGCGTTCGCCCAGCTTGCGGATTGCCCAATAGGCCGTGGACCCCGTGCCGAGTCCGACCTTCATACCGTCCTGTATATATTCAACCGCCGCTTCCGCCGCCAACTGCTTCGCGTTCATTTGGTTACACCCCTATTTGCCGTTATAATAGTTTAGTATCTGAGTATTGCCTAATTTCATCACTTTCAGGAGGATTTCCGGATGAGAACCGAAAATCAGATCAAATCCAAAATTAACGAGTTGACGCTCCAGCGCAGATCTTTGGAATCGCGTATCGCTCCCTTAAAGGAAGACGATTCGGGGCGTGCGGGTCTGACCTCACAGCTTGCCCGGCTGGATGATATGATCATGATGCTGGAATGGGTACTGAACGAGCCTGTCGGCAAATATCACGCCTGACGGACTGTCGATCAATCCAGGCTTTTGCCGAAGCAAAGACAAGCCGGATCATCCGCATAAGGGCCGAACCGGTCAATCGGCCGGTAGCGGTGCTTCATATATAACGCAATCGCTTCCGGCTGCTCGCTGCCCGTCTCCAGCCTCATTTCGCGGAAACCGGCCGCGCGTGCCCGGTCCTCGAGGAATCTCAGCATGCCGGCGGCAATTCCCAGCTTGCGGCTGCTGCGGTCCACGAAGAACCGCTTTAGCTCGACTGCAGACGGTTCCGCGCCTTCCAGCGGACGGATTCCTCCGCAGCCAATCGCTTCACCCTGACAGCGTGCGATAACAAAGGTTATCCTGCGGACATCGGGATGATCGAAATCGACCCCGTAAATCCGCTCCTTCGGATATCTTTCCAGAAGCTCCTCGTCCAGCCTGGCGACTAAATGCCGCAGATCGGGATCGCCGGAGTCTACAATTACATATTCCACTTCGGTGTTAACCACTTCCATCTTCCTTTCCGCCGTCTCTTAACGGAATTAGCCATGCCGATTAATCTTAACACGACAAGCCCCGGGCGAAAATGCCCCTTATGTCAAACGGCGATTTTTTTCTGCAAAAAATGTGTTTTTTTCCCCTTTCGCACCGTCTCGCCGCTCTACTCCCATTCCTGCGCAGCGGGCAGTCTCTGCAGAATATCCGGTCATCAACATGAAAGCGATACCTATATTATAAAAGTTAGTTTGAGATAATCAAAATAACAGTTGAATCTTTCACTGCCATGTCTCATAATGTAGTTATCCAAACTGCTTTACATTCTATCTGGAAATCAGAGGAGGATACAGGAAATGAAATTTTTCTTGGACACCGGAAATATTGATGAAATAAAGCGGATTACACGCCTTGGCTTGGTGGACGGCGTTACGACAAACCCATCGCTCATCGCCAAGGAAGGCAGACTGTTTAAAGACGTTATCAAAGAAATTGTTGAAATCGTTCCCGGTCCTGTCAGCGCCGAAGTAATCGGTCTGAAAGCGGCGGAAATGCTTGAAGAAGCATACGAAATCGCCGAATGGGGCTCCAATGTGGTAATCAAGCTGCCGATGACGGAAGATGGTCTGGAAGCCTGCTATGAGCTCACGAAGAAGGGCATCAAAACGAATGTAACCCTGATCTTCTCCGCAGCCCAAGGCCTTATGGCCGCCAAGGCGGGCGCTACCTTTATCAGCCCGTTCGTCGGCCGTCTGGACGACATCGGAGTGGACGGCATGAAGCTGATTAAAGACCTGAAGACCATCCTTACCAACTACGGTCTTTCCTCGGAGATCATTGCCGCCAGCATCAGAAATATCGCTCATGTAGAGCAGGCCGCCCTCGCCGGAGCGCACATCGCCACGATTCCGGGTTCCCTGCTGCCTTCTTTGTGGAAGCACCCGCTGACCGACAATGGCATCGAACGTTTCCTTAAAGACTGGGAGACGGTTCCCCAAGTTGCCAAACAGCCGAAATAATTACTGAACCGCATTCCAAAAAGCTCTTGCCCGAACCGCCGGGCAAGAGCTTTTTATGTCGAGTTCACAATGTACCTGAAAAAAAGCATCATCGCAGTGTCACGGAACTTCGGGCCATGAGAAAACGATCTGCCCGCGATACTAGCGATGTTCCCGAAGCTTAGACCGGGGACCGGTTCTTGCGCCCAAAGGCAGCCTTTGGAACGGTCGGGTCCGCCTTGTAACGGGAGATTTTCTCTCCCTTTTCCCCTTTGCTCGGTTTGATGGCGAATAAGGTTAACAGCCCTCCTACAGCTCCGACTGCCGCCATAGTGCCGAAGAGCGCCCAGTGACCGGCGCCCATCAGCAGAGAAACGGCCGGAGGCCCTAGCGACACCCCGATAAACCGCATGCTGCTGTACAGGGAGGTTATAGTGCCGCGGTTCTCTTTTTCAATACTTTCGGTGATCAGAGCGTCCAGGCAAGGGAGTGCGGCGCCAATGCCGATGCCGGCAAGTCCAAGAAATCCCACCATATAGTAAATCCCTTTATTAAAGCCTGTGATCACCATGGATGCCGTGAGCAGCACCATACCTCCAAATCCGATCCATTTCATCAAGTTTTTGTTTTTGCCGATTATTTTTCCGGCTCCGTAAGAGGACAGGCATAACAGTGCGAGCGGAATAGCCAGCACAAGGCCTTTCAACACACCGCGCAGCCGGTACACCGATTCAAGCGTCTCCGACAGGTAGAAGAGAACGCCGAACGTGACGAACATGCAGATGCAGCCTACGGCAAATATGGCGTACAGCCAGCGGCCTTTTTCATGCAGCACGCTTCGGATGCCCGCGAGAAACTGTGGAACAGTGGAGGTTTCGCTTTCTTTTATCTTTGGACTTTTGACCAAAAACACGACCAGGAGAAAAGACATCAGACAGAGCGCAGGAATGGCGATAAACGGCAGGAACCATAGAAGTGTCCCCAGAAAAGCGCCGAGAATAGGACTGAGCACTTTGCCGAAGGTATTGGAGGTTTCAATCAGTCCGAGCCCTTTGCTTACCTCCTCTTCATCCTTGAACATATCTCCGACAAAAGGCAGCACGATGGGAAATGCCCCCGCCGCTCCGATCCCCTGCAAAAATCGCCCGCCCAGAATCACCCAGTACGCGGAGATCCCATCCATTAACCATGCGGCCACCGCAGACACGCCTCCGCCGAGAGCGGCGATTATCAGACTGGGAAGGATGACGGCTTTGCGCCCGAACCGGTCGGAAAGATACCCGGCAACGGGGATCATAATAATCGCGACGACACCGTATACCGTTATGATCATGCTGACCTGAAAGGAACTGATCGCAAGCTTTCGGGATATTTGAGGAAGCACGGGCAACAGCATCGAATTTCCAAGCGTCATGATCAGAGGGATAGACGCCAGCGCCAGCAGATCCCATTTTTTATCTTTCATCTTCGGACCACCTTTGCTCTTGGTTCAAAACATTATTTATTGTGGTTCGTTCCGGCCCAATTATTCATATTGCATTTGAGGGCATGAAGCGGGACCCTTCAACAGCAAGAAGGCCGTTCCCGAATAATCAGGAACAGCCTTATTTTGCAGCTTGAGAAACCCCGGTTTATTGGACATGAGTACCGGTCTCCAGCGATTTGACGGGTATAAATCGGCTCGGTTTCCCAAGGTAAAAAATGTGCAGGATATGCATCGCCCGTGTGCAGGCCGTGTAGAACAGCTTCCGCTCGCTCTCTCTGCCATAGCTTTCCTCGGAGCCGTCGCAAATAATCACCGCGTCGAACTCGACCCCTTTTGCCAGATAAGCCGGCAGAACCAGCGTTCCTTTCTGAAAATTCGGCGTATCTTTGGTCACAAGCTGTATCGATAGTTTATCTTTAAGACCCCCATATATTCGGGCGCTTTCCTCAGCCGTCTTGCAGATCACCGCAACGTAATGATAGCCTTGGGAGTGCAGGTCCAGAATATCCTCTTCCACCCGGGAGATCAACTCTTCCCTATCGGATACTTCCATTAACAAAGGTTCTTCCCCTCTTCGGTTGAATGGAATAATCCGGTCGCCGCCAGGGATCATCGAACGAGTAAACTCAACAATTTCATAGGTGGAACGATAGCTTTGCGTCAGGGACACAACTTCCGTATTTTCTTCCCCGTAAATGCTCACCAGTCCCGCCAGCTCGCCAAGCGCCTCTCCCTGGGCATAAATCGCCTGGTTGAGATCGCCCAGCACAGTCATTTTGGCCCTTGGAAACATGCGCCGCATAAATTCCAGCTGGAACGGCGAGTAATCCTGTACCTCATCCACGAACACATGGCGAATGACGGTATTGGTATGAAATCCCTGACTGAGCTCTTTCAGATATAAGAACGGCGTGGCGTCCTCGTACGAAAGATTGCCATCCGCCAGCGCATTCATTGTCTGTCTGCTGATCACATTCCAGCTCTCCGGAAGCGCGGTGCCGCCGTTCAAGCTTTCGAGCAGCTCTCTGTCTTGAAACAGCCGGGAATATAACCCTTTGGCGTCGACAAAACGGCCGCGCTTGACCCAACCCCGCAGCGGCTTGAGGCGCTGGCTGACCACATAGCGGGCGAGCATTTCCTTTTCCATCTCAAAATCGTCGAACGTCTCCTCCTTGCCCCGCTGCTTACGCCTCATCATTTGATAAGCGCGGTGGTACTCACCGGAGTCCAGCAGCTCGATCTGATCCTCTACCCAAGCCGCACTGCGCTCCTCACTGCTAAACACAGCGATCTTCTTCAGCAGCCAGCCGGTCATAAGGTCGATCCGGTTCGCCAGCCTGATGGAAGGGTCATAGCTGTAGAACTTTCTCTCCATCTCATCTTTCCCCACAATGGCCCGGCCCTGGAACATCAATGGCTTGAAGAGCATCCCTTCATGCTCCAGCCTGAACGCATAGCTGCGAATGACATCAAGAAACGCAACCGAGGACTTATAGGCGATTCCGTCCCTCCGGGCGTCCGTCTCGGGGCCTTCCGGGCTGTTCAGCAGCGTTTCCGTCTGGGTGAATACATCCTCTAGCTGAAATTCTTGACCCAGTCGGTGCTCCAAATATATCTGGAAGGTCGTCTGCTGCATATTGTCCTCGCCCAGTTCGGGTAGAACGGTGGACACATAGCTGTTGAACAGCGGATTCGGAGAGAACAGAAGGACTTGATCGGCCTGGAGGGTGTCGCGGTATTTGTACAGCAGATAGGCGACCCGCTGGAGCGCAGCGGATGTCTTGCCGCTGCCGGCAGCCCCCTGGACAACAAGCATTCGGCTGCGGTCGTTGCGGATAATGGCGTTCTGCTCTTTCTGAATTGTGGCCACAATATTCTTCATCCGGTCGTCTGCGCTGTGGCTGAGCACCTGCTGAAGCAGCTCGTCTCCTATCGTAACGCCGGTATCGAACATCACCTCAATCTTTCCGTCCACGATGACGAACTGGCGCTTTGTGCTCATTTCTCCACTTACGGTCCCTGCCGGGGTCTCGAAGGATGCGGCTCCCGGCGCGCCGTCATAATACAGACTTGAAATCGGCGCCCGCCAGTCATAGATCAGAAAAGTGCCGTCATCTTCCATGAGGGAGCCTATGCCCAGATAAATGCGTTCCGTCTCCCCTTCAGGCGCTTCAGCGAAATCGATGCGTCCGAAGTAAGGGGATAGGACAAGCTTCTTATATTTTTTCAGCGCTTTGCTGGATTGCAAATGATGGCGTTCGCGCTCCGACAAGACCTGAGCCTGCTGCCGCAGACTTGTGGAGGTCTCGCCGAGATCGTCGGGGCTGCTGAAGTTGACGGTTACCTCTTCCCAGAAATCCTTGCGAAGCTCAACCACATCGCTGCGGTGCAGTCCCAGCTCCTCCGAGAGGGCCCGGATATGACGTTTCAGAAGTCCGGTAACGCGGTCTACCCGATTCTGTTCTTCTTTCCATTCGGTTTCGTTAATGGACACTGCGACTCATCCCCTTTTATAGGTTGACACCACATATAAAGCATGTTATAATCTTTAAGAGTATCTATGTAAAATAACTCTCGCTTTATATGGCATTTTTCCATTTTAACAATTTTCACCGTTCTAATCAAGTGATCCGGTCCCCGATGGGAACCGGATTTTTTTAGCATAGTTTTAGCTGCTCCCGCTCAATCACAGCTTGTCTTTTTCCTCTGAGCCCCGGTTAATTTGATCCGCGACCCTGTCGAGACGTTCCAACTGGTAGCCGTAATCATAGACCGCACCTGCGACAACCGCCAGCCGAAGCCGGCTTGCGTTGCCGTGTTTATTACCCTGAACCACCGACTCCAGAAAGCTGTCATTATCATCCCCAAGCGGCCCCGTCTCCGAAATGCCCGGTTTGATCTTATCCTGAAACTTCAGCAAAATATGCTCATGGTATTTGATCAGCAGCTCCAGGTGCCGGTCGAATACTGCATTGGTCTCCACGCTCCGCTCCGCCTGAAAGTAATGTCTGTCAATCGCATCCAACACTTCATAGCCTTTTTGCAGGGATGAAAGCAAATTTTTATAAACCACCATTTGTCTGGTCTCACTGTACTTGGGCTTTCGCAGCTGTTTCTGTTCTTCTTCAAAGAGGGCGTATTTGTCCGCTAGAGAGCGGATCGAGCCTTCGAGGGCGTTCTTTTCATCCCGGAACACGCTCTCTTTCATTTCATGCGAGACGGCGGTCCGCAGCAGCAGGGACAGGCTGGAAAATACATTCTCGATCTGATTGATATACTGTTTCCGCGGCTTCGGAGGAAAAACCAAGATGTTAATAACGAAAGAGGACACGACCCCCGTCATCAGCAACAAAAACCGGTTAAGCGCAAACTCCCACTGCCCGGATGCATCCATCACGGATATGACTGTGACAAGGGTCAACCCGATGGTGTCCGCCCGGTTCATCTTCATGCTGAGCATGATAACCAGAATGCAGACAATCCCTACCGCAATAGGCTGATTGGATAGCAGCATGCCGCCAAGCAGCGCCATAACCGCACCGATTGTACTGGTCTGAATCTGATCGACAAAATGCCGCCAGGACCTGTAGATGGACGGCTGTAATGCGAATATGGCCGCTATTCCCGCACCTGTCGGCGAGGGGAACTTCAGCAGCGTGGCCAGATATAGGGCAAGCGTTACCGCAAGCCCCGTTTTAAGTACGCGGGCGCCAAAATTCACGGCCCATCCCTCCTCTTGTTTCTTGTATCAGCTTGTGCAAACGTGATCTTATTATTATTACCCATGAGGTAAGATGGCGAAATTTAACGGAATTTAAGTATTTTTTCAGTGTCTCTTCAGGTTTCTGGAAATACTGAAAGCGTAAGATCATTTTCAAGCAAAAGAGGTGAAACTATGAGCGCATTTGTCAAAAAAGCGCTGGCGCTGTCTGCCGCCTTGCTGATCGGGCTGTCCTATAGCCATTACGCCCCCGTCGCGGGAGCCGAAGGGGCACCCGGCAGCGGCCGGACCGCCGCAGCTCCTGCGAGTCCGAGCGGCGATACGCATGAAGGCCATCAGGGTAAACGACACGGCAAAGGACATTTCATCCTTAAGGAAAGCGCCAAGCTGTTCGATATGGACTGCTCCACTCTCTCCGAAAGCCTGAATTCCGGAAAAAGCCTGGCCGGTATCGCCAAGGAGAAGAAAGGCTGGAGTGAAGAGCAGTACGTGCAGAAGCTTGCGGAAGCGGCCGGTGAACGCATTGACAAAGCCGTTGCCGAAGGGCGCTTCACTCAGGAGCAGGCCAAGAAGCTTAAGGATGAGCTCCCTGCCCTGCTGAAAGCGCGGGTAAACGAGAAAGGTTCGTTCCCCGAACATCTTCCATCCCGGAAACCGCCGGAAAACAACGGGTAATACACCGTATTCCCGCTTGCTTGCGGCTAGATAGTTAAAGCCGGATATCCTTCCCCCGGGTATCCGGCTTTTTCGCGTCTCATATTGCCTTATTTCTTGTGCTTCTTCAGGTATGAGCGGAGAGACTCGAACAGGGCGATGGACAGCATCAGCCAGGCGCAGCTGGCGGCGTATCCGCCGATTACATCGCTTGGAAAATGCACGCCGAGATAAATTCGGCTCCAGCCGATTGCAGCCGTCATAAGGAAGCAGGCAGCGACCAGCAGAACCCTGGCGGCGGAGGAATGCAAATGGCTCCATAGCAGAAAGGTCAGCGCGCCATACACCGAGAAGGCGGCCATCGAATGGCCGCTGGGGAAGCTGAAGCCCGTCTCCTCGATAATCCGATGGATACTCGGCCGCTCCCTGTGAAACCAATTTTTTAGTATGGTGTTGAGCAGATTTGAAGTTACACCCACCCACAGAAACAGCAGCAATTCCAATCGGTGCTTGAAAAATAGGAACAGGGCAGCCATAATAACGAGCGATAGATTGATGACGATTTTTGACGATCCGACCAGCGACAGAGCCTTGGCCGCAGAGGTAAGAGCAGGCGATTCGCCGGACTGGACGAAATGAATAATCCGTTCATCAAACACTGCCGTGTAATTATATGCGACCAGAACGGCAATCAGCCCGAAGATGCCCGCAAACAGCAGGAAAAGCTTGAAACCTCTGGACCAATGCCAAGAAGTCATTCTCTATTGCCTCCTAAATACATATAACGAACGGAGCCCGTTTCCAGTGGATACCTTCTCCATGCTATACTTAGTGAAGTAGTCAACTATAAAAAGATGGAGTGCTGCCAAAGTGGAAATCCAAAAGCTTCAGGAACGCTTGTTGAGCCAGTTCGTTCAGACTAAGGTTCCGCTAACAATCTTTACAACTAACGGAGTGAAAATCCAGGGCATTTTGACCGCGTATGACGCTTACACATTAACCTTGCAGGGTCAAAACGACGGCAGACAGAATGTGCTGTTTAAATCTGCTGTATCCACCATTGTGCCGTTAAGGCCGGTATCACTAAGGTAGCGTTCCTTGCGTGCCATCTTACTCTCTTCTGTTGTTTCATACAGTTTCAGCAGGAAACGCCGGTCTTATTAGTCCGGCGTTTCCTGCGTTGTTCTACAGCATGCTGCCAATGATTGACGGGTTTCCTAGAACAAAGCCGGTTTTACGCAGACGGGCTTTGATACCGCAGCTTCATTTCCGGTAAAGGTCAGCCGCCCGCTTTCAATGTCCCGTGCAAAGACGACCAGATTATTGGCGTCCCGGTTGGCAACGATGAGATAATCGCCGTCCGGCGTCACCGCAAAATGGCGAGGATGGCCGCCGCGGGTGGACACATGCTCAACAAAGTCAAGCTCTGCCGTTGCTGGATTGACCGCAAATACGACAAGGCTGTCATGCCCGCGGTTTGATCCATAGAGGTATCGTCCGTCGGGGGAAAGCGCGATCTCCGCGCATGTATTTTCAAGGGTGTAGTCTTTCGGAAGAGTAGGCACGGTGAGCACGGTTTGAAGCGCGCCGCTATCCGCCTCATATGTAAAGGAAGTAATCGTTGAATCGACTTCGTTGATGACATATGCCGAATGCCCGTCCGGGTGAAAGGCAAAATGACGGGGACCAGCACCCGTGTGCAGCTTAGTGTCCCCGTGCAGTTCAAGGGTTCCCTTCTCATAGTTAATGGAGTAAGCCCTGATCACGTCAAGCCCCAAGTCGCAGACAAACAGAAAACGTTCATCCGGACTGAACGTCGCCGAATGCGGATGAGGCCGATCCTGCCGTTCCGGATGGGGACCATGCCCCGTATGAACAGCGCTATCGGTCAGCCGCACCGTTTTTCCTTCGCCGTCAAGGGAGACAAGTCCAATCATTCCACCATGATAGCTTGTTACGATGAGATACCGGTCGTCTGCATCCCTGGTAATATGGCATGTGGTCGTCTGCGTCTTTCCTTCGGCTGGCATCGTTCCCGTCCGGCTGATCTCCGTCAATGTCCCGGATACCGGGTCGATTGAATATGCAGCCACTTCCCCTTCCTTTACTCCTTCTTCGTTCAGCTTCTCGCCTATGGCATACAGAACATGTCCCTTCGCATTAACATTGACAAATGTCGGATTCGCGATCCCCTGTACTTCGTCAAGCAATGTCAGGGCGCCTCCGCTTGGGTCCAACTGAAATACGTGAATACCGCTCTCCCCGGCCCCGGAGTAAGATCCTGTGAACAGCAGCAGCTTGGATGGTTCAGTCATATTATTAGTCCTCCTCTTTGTTTGAGCTTTGCTTTTTATAATTTACATTTTTTCTTCCTGAATGACAAATCGTATGGGTATAATTACAACAATTATTTTAAAAATAAACCTTCTCAGGAAAAGAACCTCATGTTATAATGGAAGCGCTAACATCACTAAAAGGGGGAACAGGAATGAACAGCATTCTACTGGAAGCCGGAAATGTATATGAGGACTTCGAGGTGGAAACGAACGTTCTGTTCTTTAAGGTCGGCAATCATGACCTGGTCATCTTTCACGGCAGAAACTATAATATCAAAAAAAGAATGTCTGCCGAGCAGTTGAACCGGCTGCTAAAATCTTCGAGCTATTTTCATGTCCAGGGCGGAGTTTATGTCAATCTGAACAAGATCAGCTCGATTGAGGACGACTGCATCTATTTCGGGGAAAAGGGCGGATACGCTAAGCGGGTACGCATCCCAAAAAGAAAGCAGGAGTCCATCCGCCAGCTTCTTGGCGACTGGGTTTCTTGAAGCAGCTGCCGTATTTAACCTCTTAAGGCCGGAAAATCATGGGAAACCGTGGTTTTTCGGCTTTTTTGGCGTTTATTAAAGCTTTCTTAAAAAGAAAATCCGTTTTTTTATGCTTTCTTAAGGTTTGGAGCGCTGAATTCTGGTAAAGTTGTATGAAGACAGGCAACACCTATAACTGAAGGGAGTCATTGTTACAATGGATGAAAAGAATTTGAACGAGAGAGAACATCAGGATATCCCCACGGAAGCGGAGGAAGTTGCAGTCGATAATACTGAACAGGAAATCCCTGTTATGGACAAGGTCGGCGAACCGCCGGCGAACGTACCGGTTGCATCCAAGGGCGGCAAAGGCTGGATGATCGCCTCGATCGTGCTGGCGGCCGCGCTTATTATTGTATTGATTTATCCGCAGTTCCAGAAGGCGGACGGTGAAGCTGCAGTCGCGACCGTAAACGGCCATGATATTACCAAGAATGAGCTGTACGACAAGCTGGTGCAAGCCGGCGGAGAGTCGACATTGCAATCCATGATTACCGAGCAGCTTGTCGATCAGGAAGCCGCGAAAGCCAAAGTTACCGTTACCGATGCCGATATTAACAATGAAATCGAAGACCTCAAGAAGCAGTTTGGCGGCGAAGAAGGACTGAACTCCGCACTTTCCCAAAGCGGTATGACGATGGACGCTCTCAAGGAGCAGTTGCCGCTCCAGGTTAAGGTACGCAAGCTGCTTGAGCCAAAAATCACGATTACCGATAAAGACATCCAAACGTATTTTGATCAAAACAAAGCATCGCTCGGTTCGGAAGAGCAAGTTCGCGCTTCCCATATCCTAGTTAAGACGAAAGAAGAAGCCGATGCGATTGAGAAGCAGCTCAAAGCTGGCGGAGACTTCGCAGCATTGGCCAAGGAGAAATCGGGAGATACAGGCTCCAAGGACAAAGGCGGCGATCTTGGTTTCTTCAAGCGTAGTGATATGGTTGCCGAATTCTCGAACGCAGCTTTCAAAATGAAGGTTGGTGAAACAAGCGAGCCTGTTAAGAGTGAGTATGGCTACCACATCATCAAAGTAACGGACCACAAGGACGCCGTTACACCAACATTGGAAAGTTCGAAGGAAGAAATCCGCAAAACGCTGATTTCCCAGAAAGTGAACGAAATGTCCGGTACTTGGATGCAGGATTTGACCACAGGAGCGAAAATTACGAACACGCTGACCGACGCCAAGAATGCGGAAGCCTCTGCAGCGCCTGATGCCTCTGCAGCGCCTGATGCCTCTGCTGCGCCGGAAGCAAGCGCCGCTGCTCAATAAGCAAGCCCATTACGAAAAAGACAAGCGATCCGTCGCCTGTCCTTTTTTGCATATTTTATACTGAAAATCCTAAGCGAGGTAGCTTAATCAATGCTGCTCTTTCCGGATTCTCTTGCCGAGATGTTCGCCCCACTCTTTGGCCTGCGCGGTAGCAATCAAAATCGCCCGGTCTTATTTAAACACCTTTACACGTTCTTCCACAGGTTGGAACTCTTTCTCGCCGGGAGCGGTCACGATGCCGCCGAAAGGCATTTGAGCGATCAGCTTCCATTTTTCTGGTAATCCCCATGTGGACTTCACTTCTTCGTCGATCAGCGGGTTGTAATGCTGAAGGGAAGCGCCTACGCCGGCTTCTGCCAGAGCGGTCCATACGACATGCTGCAGTATACCGGAAGATTGATTTGACCAGATAGGGAAATTATCCGCATAGGCAGCAAAGTTCGCTTGCAGATGCTCAACAACGGCCTGATCTTCAAAGAAGAGAACCGTACCCGCTCCGGCTTTGAATGCAGCCATTTTTTGTGCGGTGCCTTCAAATTGGTCGGTGGGCACGATTTGGCGCAGCGTACTGGAAGTGATGTCCCACAGTTTGTCGTGCTGCTCGCCGAACAGGACAACGGCTCTGGCGCTTTGGGAGTTAAAGGAGGACGGGCTGTGCAGAACCGCCTGCTCTACGATTTCCTGTACTTTTTCTGCGGATACCGGCAGTTCCTTGCTGATCGCGTATACGGAGCGTCTTTTTTTCACAGCATCAAAGTAATTATTAGACATAAGATTAATTCCTCCATTTTGTTTAGTTACTTACTTTTATATATCTTAATACATTTCTTGCGACAATGCAATGCTTCCGTCTATTTTTTTAAATTTACATAGCGGCCTTTATTTTTCTCCTGCATCTCAATATTATGCGAAGTCTCCTGTACACCTTTTATAAAATTCGGATACAATAACAACTACGTTACATAGATGGAGGTTAACCATATGCTATACTCTCTAACCCATATTCGGCACAAAAGAAACAGGCGCCTCTTACTTGCCATTCTTCTGCTCTCCGGTTTATTGAGCGGCTGTGAAGGTGGGACCTTGGAGAACAGTGCAGCTATTCCTGCCGGCGGCTCCCTGAGCACAGTTCAATTCTGGGAGGCCACGGATTTGCACTATCTCGATAAAAGCCTTCATGACGGCGGAAGCGCTTTTCAATCGTTCGTATCTTCGGGTGACGGCAAGCAGCTTCCCTATATGGACGAAATTTTGGATGCATTCGTCTATGAAGCCAGCATTAAGAAACCGGATTTTATTATTTTAAGCGGTGACTTAACTAATAATGGGGAACGCGCAAGTCATAAGTCGCTCGCAAGAAAGTTGGCGCGTATTGAGGAAAAAGGAACATCTGTATACGTTATACCGGGCAACCATGATTTGTTCAATCCGTGGGCTAGGGCTTTTAAGGGTGATCGGCAAATCATGACGGATAGTATCACTGATAAAAATTTTACAGAAATCTACGGGCGCTTTGGCTACGATGAGGCCCTATCCCGCGACCGGCAAAGTCTGAGTTATGCTGTCAGAGCGGCTCCGGGTCTATGGCTGCTTATGATTGACAGCAACCAATATGATAACAACCGGAGGCTTGGACATCCGCAGACGGACGGGCGTGTACTCCCCTCCACTCTTGCCTGGATTGACAGCTGCGTGCAGATGGCAGCTAATGAGAATGCCAGGGTCCTTACGGTCATGCACCACAATATTTTGGACCACAGTGATATCGATATTCCCGGATTCAAGGTTAATAACAGCGGACAGGTGCTGAAGAAACTGCAGAAAAACGGGCTAAACCTCGTATTATCCGGCCATATCCATATGCAGGACATCCGCCATGACTTAACGGACGGCGGCACCGAAATTACGGACAAGACGGCCGTATACGATATTGCCACGAGCGCCTTGGCGGTCAATCCGCATCAATACGGGGCAATGACCTTTGATCCGATGTCCGGCAGGACGACTTACCAATCAACACCTGTAGATGTGGAAGGCTGGGCTGCGTCTGCCGGTCTTACCGACTCCCGCTTGCTGTCGTTCAAGAAATATGCGGAGCAGAGCTTCATCGACGACTCTTACAAGAAGGCTTATGAGAGTCTGAAGGGCAGCAAGTTCAGCGACCAGGACAAACGGGAAATGGCGGATGCGATGGCCCAATTGAACGTGCGATACTTTGCCGGTACAGCAGGCGGCGGCATCGACGATCTGCTAAAGCTTCCCGGATTCAAGCTGTGGTCAACCGTCAATGACGGTTTTCTTCCGCGATATATCCGCAGCATGGCACAGTCTAAACCGCTGAGCAATACCTCACTTGAGATTATTTTGAACCGTGAGCAACCGTAGGCCTCATTACCTGTGCCGCCATGTTACTTCACCCCCATAATAAAAAGCCCTGCCGCTTCAACGCATACTGCGTTAATGAAGAGGCAGGGCTTTTTGGGCTCCCGAATAAAAGACTAATCGCGCGTAATATAAATCAGGCCGTCGCCGTCCACTTTCACTTGGGCATGAAGCGCCTCGGCTACGCTGCGCAGCGGCACGTAGCCTCTGCCGTATCGGTCAAAATAGACCGGCTGGGACAGCTTGACTTTCGCACCGTCCACAACGGCATCCTTCGAGCCTGCTTTCAGTTCGATGGTCGTTCCATATATATCGTCGGTAACTGTAATCTGCTTGGATGCCGCATCCCATTTCACCTGGGCATCCAACACGGCGGCCAAATAACGAAGGGGAATCATGGTCGTCGTCCCTTTTACAACGATATCGGAATAATCCGTTTCCGGATCAATTACAATTGATTTTTTAGTAATGCCAAGATCGTTCTTAAGCACACTGTAAGCTGTGGAATCTTCGTTGAAATTACGCAGAATAACACCCGGTGAAAGCGGCGTCTCCAGAACGTTCAATGCGCCCTCTGATGCGATCGGGTCGGCCTTAACCGAACCGTTAATGTTCCACACCTGAGTTTCCGTCTTGAGGGAAATGCTCCGGATCGGAATGCTTCCGTCATTCGGCAGTACCACATTCAGATTCAGGTTCTGCTTGCGGACGTGCAAGGCGCTGTCCACGAACAGATCAACCTGAAGCTTCGTATCCTTGCTAAGTACAGTCTTTATTTCCGGCGTCGATTGATACAGTTTATCCAACTGCTTGTCATACAACAGAAGAGCCGTATCAACTGCCAGCTTCGCCGCATCATGAAGTACAGTAACGACTTCGGCTTTATTATCGAGCGGGACGTCACCCAGCCCAATGCTGCTCAGCATGTCCGTTGTCGACTGCTGCTTCAGCACCGGCAGCAAATAATCGTACAGACCGCTGATCAGTTCGGTAAAGCCTTCTGTATCCTGCGACACGGATTTCAGGAATGCTTTTAGCAGTACAGGCAGCTCATCTCCCGTTACTTCGGCGTGCAGCTTCATCAGGTTCAATGACTCGCCATATACAGCTTCGTTAACCGGGGTTACGTTAATTGCGGACGGATTGGGAAGATTCTTAATAACAAACTGGCTCAGCAGCTTGCTGACGCTTTCCGCCTTCTCCAAATCAAGTCCGGCTGCCGACAGTTCCTGATTGTAACCATCCATCGGGAAATAAAACGGCTTTTTGGCTCCTTGAACGTTCAAGGCGAGCACCGTCTTGCTCATATAAAAGGTGAATGGAATGCTGGCCTGCTTAAAGCCGAGCGTCCCACTGGCAGAAATGTCACCGCCCTCTTGAAGCTTCAAATGACTTACGTTTAATGTAAATGAATTGATAAGATCGATGATTTTCTGATCTTCGGCGCTGATTCCCGTTGCGGGGACCGCGTTCAGAGCGATAGACACGCTCTCCTCCGCCGATTTCACGTCGAGATTGCCCAGCAGTGCCTTATTCAGATCCAGGCCGCCTACCGTCTGACATCCCGCAAGCACGAGCAGCAGCGCCAAGATCGGCAGGAGCCACTTCGCTCTTTTTTTCACATGTTTCATTCAATCCCTCTTCTCTCTCTCGATTTAGACATGCAAAATCATTATCTCAGCTAAGGGATATTCTGTAAATAGATAGGGTATGCCGCTTTTTACATAACGAAAATACTTCTCCAGTCCATCTCCGGTAAATCGCCATAGTATAATAGCCGGATAATGGCTAGCACAGCCAAGTGCCCCGGGTAAAATGACCACCACACCCAGCGCGGAATGCGCCGCTTTCGGAGGTGTTCCCACAGCTCAGGTCCGTATGCGATCACCAGGGTCGGCAGGAGACTCAACATTTGAACAGTCCAGCCATAATAGAACATATAAATTACATTCAGCGCCAAATGCGCCAGAACGAGCCTGTACGAACGGGCATAGCGGAAGATCAGCACCAGCAGCAGTCCGTAGGCATTATAATCAAGCGGAAAATAGTCCATCAACCACAGGACCGGAGCTGCAACCACAATGCCCATCCACAGCTTGGGCAGCTTGTCGAGCGCAATCAGCACGAGTTCGGAAAGGAGCAGCGTAAAGACGACATTCAGTCCTCGCGGATCAAGGGCCAAATTGTACGGAATTTGCGCGATCAGTGCGATAATCAGCAGCCGCAGAAAATATCGGGACTTGGAGGAGGTATAGAGATGCCCCTGGACAAGCGCATAACAATATATGGGGAACGCAATTCTACCGATATACCGCCAACCAAGGTCCTGAGGAAAAAAGATATATCCGATGTGATCAATCAGCATGGTAAGCATGGCAATAAGCTGCATGTCAGTCCTCCAATAGGTTCCGCGGATAAAATCCGGTACTATGCTTACTTAAGATACAATCTCGCGGTTTCTTCCCAATATTCGCCCGGCTGAAGACTGAACAAGCCGATTTCTTCGCCCGGCAGCTCCACATTCGGCGCATTGATCAGATTGATCTGTGGCTCGGGGCAGAAAAAGCCTTCTGCCGCGCCGTTGTTCCAGATCATCCATTGCTTGTAAGATGTGCCTACATCATACACCAGAGTCACGCCAAGTCTGGTATCGGTAAGTTCCATCCGGTTTCGTCCATTTTGCGGGACGGCCGTATAATGGTTGTCCAGCGGGGCAAAGAACGGGTATACTCCTTCTTCCCGAAGTTCTGTCTCTTCCGGTATAAGAGGCTGATAACTCCCCGTCGGAAGCATCCGTTCATTAAGCTGCCATCGCTTCCCGATGGTTAACTTCACCCGGTAATCGCTCGCATTACTTTCCTGAGCAAAAGGAGCGTTGACCGCCGTATGAAAAGCAAGCAGGCAGGGCATCGCCTCATCCCCGTCGTTGCGAATCAGAACCTGCTGGGACAGTCCCGCTTCCGACAAGCCGTAGCGCAGCTTAACGGTGTATTTATGCGGCAAATATTCGTAAGATGGATGATTCTCGTCCACTTTGACCGCTATGGTAACATAGCTCTCGTTCTTTCCGGTCCCAAAGTCTTCCACCTGCCAAGCCGCCGTATATAAAAAACCGTGTATGTGGTTGCCGGTCGCTTCCTCGTTAATCGGCAGACGATATACTTGTCCGTTCCAGGGAAATTTTCCGTCCTCGTATCGGTTCGGCGGGAACAGCACGGGAATCCCATACACTCCAGGACTTTGCTTAAAAACTTCCATACCTTCCGTTCCCGGTTCGCGCAGGAAGCGATAACCGCTCTGCGTATCACGGAAGGCGATCAAGTTGCCGCCGATTCCCGGCAGCAGCGCCGCTTCATAACGGCCGGCTCTGAGCCATACCGCGTCTTCACCCTCAAATTGTCCTTCGTATGCTTGGATATCCACTGGGTCACCCCTTCTCCTAAATAATGTAATTGCTTTCACTAAAGATAGATTACCATATATCTATTCCGTGTGTATCTTTTTCTTACAACTGTTCCACTTCGACATTCAAGATATACTCAATATCCTTTAAATCATAATAGATTTCGGTGCAAAAGTTGCGGTCGGGGGCGGACAGGACCATATCGATCATTTGTCTTCCATCATCCAGGTCCTTGATTTTCATCCGCCGAACTATTCTTTCTCGGAATTTCCCTTTATTCTTTTTATTACCATTCCCCACCCGATTTTCGATTTTGTCGATGACTTCAGCCATGGCCTCATCGCTCGCCATAATAATCTTGACGGAAACGTCGTGATTGTTAAGCGACTGCGGACCGACGGTGCGGATAAGCCAAGGAACCGCATTGACCGCAAAAATGAGCAGCACTACAGCAATACCCGCTTCGACATAGAAGCCGGCCCCCACCGTGATGCCGATTCCCGATGCCGTCCATATGAGCGCCGCCGATGTCAGGCCGGAGATCGCGTCGCCGCCTCTGCGTAGGATAACGCCTGCACCCAGAAAACCGATGCCGCTTACGATTTGCGCCGCCAGCCTCATCGGGTCCATGTTAGGATGATCCGGACCTGAGAATTTTTCAAAGGCTTGGATAGATACGATTGTGACGAGACAGCTGGCGATACTAATGACCATACTGGTTCGTATTCCGAGCGGTTTCTGCTTTAACTGCCGGTCGATCCCGATGAATAGTCCGAACAGCATGGCAATGAGCAGCTTAATCATAGATACAATATGTTCATCCATCATCCGACCTCCTCTCAAAGGTATAAGTTATATTATATAGGGCAACAAGATACGACACTAATCTAGTGATGAAAGCAAAAGGCCCCACTGGCGTGGAGCCCATGCTCTTAGTGAGAACCTCTTGTAATACTTATGCCTGCTCGCTTCTGCATAGAATTCCAATACATAATAAGCTCAAAAAAAGGATGCAAGCACCGATAAATCGGAACAAGCATCCGGGTAATACCGAAGCTGGCTGCTTAGCCCAGCACTATTCGGTCATCCGCCAGTTTATGTCCGCTGATGGCTTCGAATTCGCCAAGAAGACGTTCCACCGTCAAATCCTTTTTACGCTTCTCGTCAATATCAAGGATAATCTGTCCTTTGTCCATCATAATGAGCCGATTGCCAAGCCGGATGGCTTGCTCCATGTTATGGGTCACCATCAGAGTTGTCAGCTTCATCTCCCGTACGATGGATTCGGTCAGCCGCGTAATCAGCTCCGCTCTGGCAGGGTCGAGCGCTGCCGTATGCTCGTCCAGCAGCAAAATTTGCGGCTTCGTAAACGTGGCCATCAGCAGACTGAGCGCCTGTCTTTCTCCCCCCGACAAGAGACCTACCTTCGCCCGCAGACGATTCTCCAGGCCGATGCCAAGCCGCTGAAGCTCTTCGCGGAACATCGTTCGCTTCGAGGAGGATACGCCGATGGACAGGCCTCTGCTCTTGCCGCGCTTGTAAGCCATTGCCAGATTCTCTTCGATGGTCATACGCGGCGACGTGCCGGCCATCGGGTCCTGAAAGACCCGCCCGATCCAGCGGCTGCGATGATGTTCGGCCAAATGGCTGATCGAGCTTCCCTCGATGAGGACTTCGCCAAGATCCGGCTTCATGACGCCGGAAATAATATTCATCAGCGTCGACTTCCCGGCTCCGTTGCTGCCGATTATCGTTACGAAATCACCCGGATTCAGCTCCAGGTCGATGCCAAGCAGTGCGATCTTCTCATCAGGCGTGCCCGGATTAAACAGCTTGGATACATTATCGAGCTTTAGCATCGGCAGCGCCTCCTCTCTTGCCCTTCAAGGCTAGCTCGGCCAGCTCAGCCGTACGCTTGCGGGCGCTGTTCTTTTGCTTGAGGAAGCGCTGCACTGATGGGAATACCAAGGCGATTATGACGATAATTGCCGTAATCAATCTCAGGTCGGAGGCGTCCAGCCAATCCACCCTCAGCGCCAGCGCGACAACGATCCGGTACAGAATCGAGCCAAGCACAACCGCGATCGTCGCACGGAACACACTGCCCGAGCCGAAGATCGCTTCCCCGATTATAACGGAGGCGAGGCCGATAACGATCATCCCAATGCCCATTGAGGAATCGGCAAAGGCCTGATATTGGGCAATGAGCGCTCCAGAGAGCGCCACAAGCCCGTTCGACAGGCTGATGCCGAGAATCGTTGTACTGTCCGTGTTCACACCGAAGCTGCGAATCATCCGCGAATTGTCTCCCGTCGCCCGCAGGGCAAGGCCCAGATCGGTGCGCAGGAACACATCCATCAGCAGCTTCACGGCGATGACCACGAACGGCATGACATACAGCGGATTCATCATGGAAATCAGCGTCGTCTCGCCCATCAGCGACACATTGGGCTTGCCTAAGATCCGCAAGTTGATCGAATAGAGCGCGATCATCATCAGTATCCCCGATAGCAGCCCGTTAATCTTCCCTTTGGTATGCAGCAGACCTGTGCACAGCCCGGCAAGCATACCGCCGGCAAGCGCCCCGAACGTAGCCAGCCACGGCGAATAGCCATGAGTGATCATGACGGCGGCGATTGCACCGCCTGTCGTAAAGCTGCCGTCCACCGTCAAATCCGGAAAATCCAAAATCCGAAACGTAATATATATACCTAAAGCCATAAAAGCATACAGTAGCCCCAACTCTACCGCTCCAAGCATTGACCCCCACATAGATGCCTTCCTCCTTCAAACGGCAAGGGGCGCCTGTTAAGAAAACGCCCCGGTTCAAATCTTTGTTATTGAATGATATCGTTGGTCTGATCGGCTACTTCTTTCTTCATCGCGTCGGTTACTTCAATGCCCTGAGCCGCGGCAGCCTTCAGGTTAAGGATAACGTCCAGCTTCTGCTGCACCGTTACCGGCAGATCGCCGATTTTCTTGCCGTTCTTGAGCACTTCAACAGCCATTTGTCCGACTTGATAGCCGTGATCGAAATATTTAAAGCCGACTGTGGCAAAAGCGCCTCTCTCGACAGTGTCGCGGTCGCTTGAGAAGAATGGAAGCTTGTTCTCATTGGCTACCTGAATAATGGAATCAACCCCGCTTACAACCGAGTTATCAAGTGTAATGTACAGCGCGTCCGCCCGTCCAACCAAAGATTCGGCGGCTTGTTTGACCTCGGAAGTATTGGTCACCGGAGCTTTGACCAGCTCAATGCCATGCTTGTCCAGGGCAGCCTTGGCTTTGTCCGCCATTACAACGGCGTTCGGTTCGCCTTCATTGATAATTAGTCCCAGCTTCTTCACATTTGGGAACTGAGCGGCGATGAAATCCATCAGTCTGATAATCGCCTCAGGATTCGTATCGGATGCACCTGACACATTTCCTCCAGGATGATCAAGATTGGTTACCACTTTCGCATCAAGCGGGTCCGTTACGGCCGCAAACAATACCGGCGTATCGTTCTTGATTGCCTGTACAAGCGCTTGGGCCGACGGCGTTGCGATTCCAATGGTCAGGTCATTCTCTTCACCCGCAATCTTCTGGGCTATAGACAAGTTGTTGGCTTGATCCGCCTGAGCGTTCTCAAAGTCAACGGTGAGGTTCTGTCCTTCGACGATCCCCGCATCCTTGAGTGCGGCTATAATGCCGTCGTACGTCGCATCCAGCGACGGGTGCTCAACATACTGCGATACAGCGATCTTGTAAGTTTTGGTATCAGCGCTCGCGGTGCTCTGGGCGGTGCTGCCCGGGGAGGCCGTGGCGCCGGTATCCGCCGCTTTATTATTGTTACCGCAGCCTGCTGCTGCGAGCATGACACACAAACTGAGCCCCAACCAAATTTTCTTTCTCTTCATGTAGAAACCCCTCTTCTATTTTAGTTTATCAGCTCTTGGCATGAATCGTACGCCACAGCCTATCGCTTTTACAGATAAAAGCAATAAAGCGAATGCGGGCGGCAAACACATCCGTGCCAGCTATCTATGAAACCATATTATACATAGGTTCAATTTCCGTCAATCCGAAAAAATAACCTCGCCAAGCCTGGCGAGTCGCATGTTCCCATGTTCCGGGGGCTATTCATCCTGATCATTCCTGACAGCCATTTCCTGAAACCCGGCCACATAAAAAGATGGCGGCTGAGCATACTGAGTTTACAATTTTGAAAATGGAGCGTGAGAGATGTTCGCGAATCGAAAAAAAATATTGTTCATGACCTCCGCCCTGTCTGCAGCCGTTCTGGCCGCATCAGCCTGTGGTAACCTGAGAAACGACGGACAGCTCCGGACAAATGCGGTCAAGCCTTCGGTTCAGTCAAGAAGTTATATCGAAAAGCTGCCTGTTACTGATCCATCCGGCAAGACATGGGTCCCTCTAGAGGCAGCGGCCAATTCACTTGGCTACCGTGTTGAAGAAGAACCCGGTGGGGGCGGTTTTGCCAAAATTGGATACAGCGATGTAATGTACAGAGTGCGCCCGGGATCAGCAAGCGCTTTCTCGCTCGGTGAAGGCTGTACCCTCCCGGATGCACCGAAACAACAAAACGATAAAATTTACATGACGACTGAAGCGCTGGCGAAATTGTTCAATACGGAAGTCAGTTGGAATCCGGGAAGCGGCGAAATTTCTATTGATACCCCAAAAGAACAAACCACGAAAGGGCAGCATACAGAGGTTAAATCAGACAAACCGTTCCGCATTCAGAGCCTGTCCTCGTCAGAAATCGGCGAGCTGATCACCTACGCTAAGAAATATCTGGGCGTTCCCTATGAATTCGGAGCGGCTCCTTACGAGGAATCCAAGACATTTGACTGTTCTTCTTTTACCCGTCATGTCTTCGAGAAGTTTGGTGTCGATTTGCCCCGTCTGGCCAGAGATCAGGATAATGTCGGCAGATCCGTCAGCCGGCAGCAACTGGAGCCCGGTGATCTGATTTTCTTTACCGTCCCCGGAAGATTCGAGAAAGACAGCATTCCCGGGCATGTCGGCATTTATATCGGAGACGGAGAATTTATTCATACCTGGGGCGATCCCGGAGTTCAGATCAGCAAGCTGGACAGCGGGTATTGGAGCAACGTCATTCTGCATATGCGGCGCGTCCTTTAGGACGTGCCTGCATGTGCTTTTTCAATATACCAAAAATATTTCAGCCAGCCGCTTATCTCATACTGTCTCGGCCGGATTCCCGCTCGAACCCTTTGAATCTCGTCCCTTGATACGTCAGCTCTCCCCGGTCGCCCTCAACAATCAACCCATACAATCGGTCAGGCACTTCAAGTTCAACCCTGTCGCCGTTCGGAGTTTCAAAAGTTACATAATAATCCGTGCTTGCGCTTGTATCTCCCGAACCTCCACGAACTCTGAACCGTTTGGAAACTGCCGTGCAGGAAACGGTGAGCAGTTCGCTTGCATTGTTAACCATCCACTGTTTGATTCCTTTGAAGGTGGCATAAATAATTATAAATAAAAATACCAAGGCAAAGATTTTGAAGAATATCGGTGTATCATGCCAAAAGAGTTCAAAAGCGCTGGGTTGTGCAAACGTGGCTGACCCGATCCATTCGATCATATTCATTCCCCCGTTCTTATCGGACTTTGCTTATCCAATCTAGCTGCCCGAATTGTTTACATTATGTACGCAAAACACACGGCAAGGGTTGCGCTCCACCTCGTTCATTTGGATCTGAGCAGCCGCTATGTTATGATTTTAATACTAAATCGGCTATGGAGGTACCTGTTTGACTCAATATATAGATCTTAGAACGCGAAACGGGCTAATCCGGCTTGCTTTGGCCATCATCCTTGCATTTGCCTTGCCGACGTCTGCCTTCGTGGATTGGAGCAGCCAGGCAGCTCAGGAGAACGGCACAAAAGGCATCGAACAGCAGGAGCGCCATTTTGCGGTGACGTCCGCTCGCCTGCATCCGCAGCAGCATTTTCCCGCCGCCTTATCGCGTCTTCCATATGAACAAACCGCTCTTGTCTCGCTGGAACCTTATCTTTTGCCTTTGCTGTTCGCGTTATTTTATCCGCTTATCTATAATCTGTTGAAGCGCTTGCTTCTGTATCCGCTTAAATTCACCTCAAATTATGTGGTTTTCACATTCGGTGGCTGAATACATTGTGGACGAAATAGTAAACTTACAAATACATCCGAGTTATTGGAGGCTGGATTTATTATGAACTTTAGAGAATGCGATTTGCCCGGAATCGGGAGAAAATTTGTGCTGCAGACCCGCAGCGGCGATAAGCTCGCTATTATTGTACATGATGATGGACGGCGGGAGCTGTATCATTTTGAATATGACGATCCAGATCAAAGTATTTCCATGGTAACACTGGACGATGAAGAAGCCAGGTATATTTCGGCTATTATCGGGGGCGTCACATACAAGCCAAGGTCGCTCGAATCCATTGATGTTGCGCTGGACGATCTGATTATTGAGTGGTACCGTCTAGAGCCGGGGTTCAGTTGTGTGGGCCGTACGATCGGTGAGCTTGATATCCGCGCCCGTTCCGGTGTGACCATTATAGCGGTCATCGAAAAAAATCACACCAAACATATCAGTCCTGGACCCGAATTGAAACTGCCGCCGGAATGCATCATTGTTGCCGCGGGGGAGAGAGAACAGCATAAACAATTTAGGGATATTTTGCGGAATGGATGTGGTTGATCGATGAGCCATATCGTATTTGAGGTCGGACTGGCGATAGCACTTGTGGCGCTGTCCGGATTACTCGCCGCGAAATTCCGCTTCTCCGTCATTCCATTTTATATACTTGTCGGTATGGCGGTCGGACCGCATGCCTTTCAAATTTGGCATCTGGATTTCCGGTTTATCGAAAGCGCCGCTCTAATTGAATTTATGGGCAGGATCGGCGTCCTGTTCCTACTGTTCTATCTCGGGCTGGAATTCTCCGTGGGCAGGCTGGTCAAAGCGGGGAAATCGATTGCAGCAGGCGGAACAATCTATATTCTGATCAACTTCTCCCTTGGTCTGGTACTAGGCTGGGGACTCGGATTCCCGCTTGAAGAGGTTCTGGTGGTGGCAGGCATTACGACCATTTCCTCCAGTGCAATCGTGGCTAAAGTTCTGGTAGACCTGAAGCGTACCGCCAACCCGGAGACCGAAATGATTCTCGGCATCATCATGTTCGAGGACGTGTTCCTGGCGGTCTATATCTCCATTCTTTCCGGCCTGGTGCTCAGCGGCTCCTCCTCCCTTGGCGGAGTGCTGCTGTCGGCTCTGATTGCGCTGGTCTATATGCTGGGACTCCTTATCGTCGGCCGAAAACTGGTCCCCCTGCTTAACAAGGCGCTTAATATCCGCTCAGGCGAACTGTTCGCTCTAGTCATATTCGCCATTCTCTTCCTGGTGGCGGGCTTTTCCGAGACGATTCACGTCGCGGAGGCGATCGGAGCGCTGCTGGTCGGCTTAGTTCTTGCAGAGACGGAACATGTCAAACGGATCGAGAAGCTGATTATTCCGTTCCGCGATTTTTTCGGAGCCATCTTCTTCTTCAGCTTTGGTCTTACGATCGACCCGCGCACTCTCGGCGGAGAAGCCCTATGGTATTCGCTTGCGGCTGTGGTCGTCACGCTGCTGGGGAATTTCGTCGCAGGTATACTTGCCGGGCGCAGCGCCGGCCTGAGCCCGCGCGCTTCTTCCAATATCGGCCTTACCATCGTGTCGCGCGGCGAATTCTCCATCATTATGGCCAATCTTGGCAAAGCGGGCGGACTGCTCGCCATTTTGCAGCCGTTCG
The DNA here is from genome assembly GCF_018966525.1 of Paenibacillus sophorae. Lineage (NCBI taxonomy): Bacteria > Bacillati > Bacillota > Bacilli > Caryophanales > Paenibacillaceae > Paenibacillus > Paenibacillus sophorae. Next base: position 3,399,809 of record NZ_CP076607.1, on the reverse strand, counting down.
CGGCCATGTATGTGCTGATCCTGGCAATTCTCGGTCCGCTGCTGACCAAAGAATCCAAATGGATTTACAGAGCGCTGGATAAAGTATTCAAATTTGAAAGCAGGCACGTCAAGCGGATGGCCCAGAAGCGCACCCCTGCCTCCGAGGAACGATAGGCTTAGGAGCATTGATCTGGTTTGTTTCTTTACAGCAATTAAAAAAGCGTTCCCGGCACTTAAAGCCGGAACGCTTTTTTACTTCCTCAGCGTGTATCCGCCGCTTGCTTGTACGGTCTGTCATCCACGGCTAACGGAACATCCCCCATAAGCGAATCAAGTGGAACGTATTATTCGGATCGATTTTTTGGGCGATGACAAATCTGACTATGCTGTCCTCCTGAGCGGAAGTAAGTCTTTCCCCCATGATACCCGAAGCATTGTGTACCAGTCTGCGCACCACACCGGGGTCTTGAAGCTGCTGTTTGCTGACGCCGTTAATCAAATTCTTGACCCGTTCCTTGACCGCCGGATTTTTCATCTTAAGCTTGATTCGCTCCACCAGTTGCGGGCTGATTCCATATTGCTGATAACTCAAGCTTGACGCACCTCCCGTCATATCCAATCTTTCTCAGTATATGACGGGACGTGTCTCCATGTGCCTCAATCGATCAGATCGCCCTGAAAAATTTGTTCTTTTTGGAGATAGCTTTGCAGCGGAGCGAACTCGGCGGATGTCCAGAAGGTGCCATCCTGGAGCAGCTCGGCGGCATCGCCGCGCGCCTGCTCAAGAACGGCAAAATCGGCCGCCATATCCGCGAGGCGGAACTCCGGCAGACCGCTCTGCTTCGTGCCGAAGAAATCGCCCGGTCCCCGCAGCTCGAGATCGCGCCGGGATACTTCGAACCCGTCGTCCGTTTCTGTCATTGCGGCCATGCGCTCGCGTCCGACCTCCGATTTGGGATCGGCCACCAGCACGCAGTAGGAAGCATGCTCTCCCCGTCCGACGCGTCCGCGAAGCTGATGGAGCTGGGACAGTCCGAACCGGTCGGCATCCATGATAATCATCAGGGTGGCATTCGGCACATCGACGCCTACCTCGACAACAGTTGTGGACACGAGCACCTGTACTTCATTATCGTAGAAAGCGCGCATGACCTCGTCCTTCTCACCGGGAGTCATCCGGCCATGCAGCAGTCCCACCCGGTAATCGGGAAAAGCCTGAGACAGCTGAATATGCAGATCAATCGCGTTCTGCACATCCAGCTTGTCCGATTCCTCGATCAGCGGACAAATAAGGTACGCCTGGCGCCCCTGCCCCACCTCGCGTCGGACCAGATTCAGCACCCTCTCCATCATGTCCGGTTTCACCCAATAGGTTGAGATCGGAATACGCCCTTTCGGACGCTCGGACAAGGTGGAGACATCCATATCGCCGAAGACGGTTATCGCCAGCGTTCGCGGGATGGGGGTCGCCGTCATCGTAAGCACATCCGGATTGTAGCCTTTACGCCGCAAAATACTGCGCTGATTCACTCCGAACCGATGCTGCTCATCCGTTACAACGAGGCCAAGCTCCCTGAAGAACACGTCCTCCTGAATCAATGCATGCGTTCCAACGACAACATCGACTAGGCCCATTTGCAGCGAGGCGAGCAGATCCTTGCGCTTGCGGCCGTTAACGCTGCCGGTCAGCAGCGCTACGGAAATGCCGAACGGCTCGAACATCGTCTGAAGCGATCTGCTATGCTGTTCGGCCAAAATCTCCGTCGGCACCATCAGCGCTCCCTGAAAGCCCGAGCGGACCGTCGCGAACAGCGCGATTGCCGCGAGCGCCGTTTTGCCGGAACCCACATCGCCTTGAAGAAGTCGGTTCATGCAGTAAGCGGAACGCATATCCTGCAAAATCTCAAGCTCAGCCGCCTTTTGGGCATTCGTTAATTCAAACGGGAGGCTGCGTACGAATTGGCGGACGGTCGCATTATCCACCGTATGAACCATGCCGTCCATCCTGCCCCGATTGAGCGTACGGAAAGCCTGAACCTTCAGTTGGAACAGAAACAGTTCCTCATATACCATCCTTCTGCGGCCCTGCTGGCCTTCCCGTGAATCCTCGGGCTGATGGATCGTGGCGATCGCTCGTTTGCGCGGCACAAAATCGTATTTATGCATAATGGGCTGCGGCAAAATTTCAGGGATCATATCCCCAAATTGCAGCAGCGCCTGGGCAATCGTCTTGCGAAGCCAGCTCTGCGTAATTTTGCCGCCGACGGAATACACCGGCTGCAGCGTTCCGGTCTTTCCTTCCCCGCGGTCCGGAAATTCATAATCGGTGACTGTAATTTGCGACCGCTTCTGATCCCATTTTCCGCTGATGACAATTTGGCGGCCCGCCGTCAGCTGCTCACGCACATAATGCCGGTTGAACCAAGTAGCCGTAAACATCCACGGCTCCGCCATCATTTTGCAGCTGAGCCGCGACTTCCCGCCAAAACGCTGAAGCACCGGGATGCCGATGACTTTGGCCTCAACCGTTACTTTATCCCCGTGCTTCACCTCGCTGAGCGATTTCGGACGGTAGTCCTCATAGCGGAAAGGATAATACTCCAGCAAATCTTTCACCGTAAATATGCCAAAGGCGTGAAGCTCAGCCTGCTTTTGAGCGCTCACGCCACTAATTTGTTTTACCTCTGTTGTATCCAAAGAAAGAGTCATATTCATCCCTCATCTACGCGGGCCATATAAATACGGCAAGCGTGCCGTTGCCGACATGACTTCCGACAACAGGCCCTACGTTAGTCAGCACTTTGTCTTCCAGTGTAAAATACGCTGAGAGTTCCTGCAGAAATTCTTCACCGGCAGCAGGCTGGGCCGTATGTCCGACAGCCACATTGATTTTGTCGATACCTTGCAGATCCTTCTTGAACAGCTCGATCATGCGGGCTACCGCTTTTTTTCGTCCTCTGACTTTCTCTACCGCATAGATAACGCCTTCCTCGTCGATTGACAGAATCGGCTTAATATTGAGCAGTGTGCCAAGGATAGCCGAAGCTTTGCCAATCCGTCCTCCCTTTTGCAAGTATTCCAGTGTATCCACCAGAAAATATAGCTTACGCGAGCGGCGAAGCTGTTCGACCGATTTCAAGATTTCCTCCGGACCTTTCCCTTCAGCAGACAAACGCGCCGCATGAACCACCAGCAAACCGAATCCGTAAGAAGCCGACAAGGAATCAACTACGGTTATCCTTTCGCCTTCTTCCTCCAGCATTGATTTGGCGAGCAGCGCCGATTGGTAAGTTCCGCTAAGTCCGGAAGAAATATGGAAGGACAATATCGGACTATCCGGATATCGCTCCAAAATATTTCTATACACATCCATATATTCAACCGGCGACGGCTGTGACGTGGTCGGCAGCTGGGAGGAACGGGGAAGTCGCTCATAGAACTGTTCCGGCGTCATGTCGACCCCGTCGCGGTAAGATTCCTCTCCGAACATGAGGGTAAGCGGTACGACATGGATGCCATAAGCTTCCGCCATGGACGGTGGGATATCAGATGTGCTGTCGGTGACGATTACGGTATGATTCATGGTAAACCTCCCCTTCGTACAGTTAATGGGCTTAAGATTCTACCGAGAACAAATAATAGTACAGCGGCTGACCGCCTTCGTGAATTTCAACCTCTGCATCGGGATAATTCGCTCCTAGCCAGCCCTCTAATGCATCCGTATCCTCAGGGTTGGCTTCTTGCCCCGTTAAAATCGTAATAATCTCGTCTCCGCTCTCCAGCATCTTGGACAGCAGCGCCTGGCTGGCAGACAGCAGATCCTCGGCGGCGGCGACGATTTTGGAATTGGAAATACCGATATATTGCCCCGCCTTAATGTCCATTTCCTCGTATTTGGTATCCCTTACCGCATACGTGACCTGTCCCGATTTCACCCGACCAATGGCCTCCAACATTCTGCCGGTATTGCTGTCTGCCGATTCTTCCTCTTGGAAAGCGAATGCAGCGGCAATGCCCTGCGGAATGCTCTTACTCGGAATAACCGTAATCTCACGTTCGCCTTCAAGGAGTTCTTTAGACTGCTCAGCGGCAAGAACGATATTGGAATTGTTCGGCAAAATATAGATATGCTTCGCTGAAATTGACGATATGGCGTTTACGAAATCCTCAGTGCTCGGATTCATCGTCTGGCCGCCTGCCAGCACTACATCGATGCCTAAGCTTTTGAAGATTTCAGAAATCCCGTCGCCGGAGGAGACTGCGATAAAGCCATATGGCGCCAAATCATACGCCGGGGGCACCGCTGGTGCCTCTATGCTGCTTTTTTCTTGGGGAATATCTGCAAATACTTCAGGACTCGGGGCGATGTCCATCCCGGCTGTCAGCAAATCACGGTGCTGCTCGCGCATATTCAAAATATGAATCTGGGTAATCTCCCCATAGAGAAGTGCGAGATTCAACACTTCACCCGGAGCCTTGGAGTGAACATGCACCTTAATCGTGTCATCGTCAGAAATGACGATAATGGAATCGCCATTCACCGATAACGCTTTCCGGAATTGAACCTCATCAAACGCCTCAGCATGGGAACCGCCCAACTGGCGGTTGATAAAGAACTCCATGTCATATAAGAACTCGATATCTTCCGTCGACAGCCGCGATTGGGCCGATACCGGCACATATGCCGGCTTTACCTCCGACTTGGTCAGCACAACTGCCGGCTCTGCGGGCACCGCCTCTCGGACGGCTTGTCCCTGTTCGGAATCCGCGAACCGCCCATTCATTAAAGATTCTAAAAAACCTTCATATATATAAACTAAACCTTGACCTCCCGAATCCACTACGCCCACCTGCTTGAGCACCGGCAGAAGATCCGGCGTTCCCGCAAGCGCCTCTTTGGCTTTGGCCAGCACATCGGTCATCAGTTCATTAATATCAGTTGTCCGCCGCGCCAGGAAAACAGCATGTCTTGCAGCCTCCTTGGCCACAGTCAGGATGGTCCCTTCCACCGGCTTGACTACCGCTTTATACGCGGTATCCACACCAGTCTGCAGCGCAGCCGCAAACTGAAGAGAATTCATTTCTTCGTATGCCGCGGCATAACGACCGAATCCACGGAACAGTTGGGACAAAATAACGCCGGAATTACCGCGCGCGCCCATCAGCAGGCCTTTGGACAGGACGCCGGAACATTGTCCAATGGAAGACGAATGATTCTTCCGCAATTCGCCCACCCCTGCGGTCATCGTCAAGTTCATATTGGTCCCCGTATCCCCGTCCGGAACCGGAAAAACATTCAAGGAATTCACGTGCTCCGCATGCTGCTGCAGTTTATCAGCGCCGGCCAATACCATCGCTGTAAAATCTATTCCATTTATAGAACGCTTACTCAATGAAAATTCCCCTTCCTGCCTTCATGTCTCTCGTAGCTAACACAAACTAGACACAATGCACTAATATATATTGTACTATAAGCAACTTAAGAAATAAATGTTTTTGAACCGGTTGACGAGGCATTTTTTACTGTGATATTATATTTAAGTATTGTTTTATGCAGGTGAACGCAACAAGGAGGTGTAATGATGTCCCGTAAATGTGCTGTAACTGGTAAGAAGCCGAGCAGCGGCAACCACGTATCCCACGCCAACAACCGTAACCGTCGCTCCTGGGGAGTTAACGTTCAGAAGGTCCGCATTCTGGTGAACGGTAAACCGAAGCGTGTATACGTAAGCACCCGCGCCCTGAAGTCCGGTAAAGTAGAGCGCGTCTAGTTTCCGAAACTTAATCTCAAACAAAAAGCACCCTTTACATATGTAAGGTGCTTTTTTTCATGTTGCTTTATTCTGCTTACGGCCCTCAGCTCTTCTGAAATGTGTTCAAGATCGCCTTGACAACCCCTCCCAAAAACTTCGGCAGCTTAAATGTATAAAATTTCATGTTTCACCCTCCGATCAATGCTGCAGCCCTCATTAAGACACAAAAAAGGCTACATGAGATTTCTGCTCATGTAACCATATTTATGCGACCGTAACTTGGCCTATACCTCTTGACCTTTACTCCTGTTAACGAGCTGCAGCAGCCGCCCGAATCGCGGAAATGGCCGCCGCCCGGTCGCTTTGGCCGAACACGGCATTGCCGGCGACCAATACATCCGCCCCTGCCTCGCATACGACACGGGCTGTCGCTTGAGCAATCCCTCCGTCCACCTCGATACGCAGATCATGGCCGATCTCTGCCGCCCACTGGCGAATTTCCCGGATTTTGTGCACGGTGCCGGGGATGAACGCCTGTCCGCCGAAGCCGGGATTCACGGTCATGACGAGGACCATATCGACATCCGCCAGTACTTCCTTCACAGCTGAGGCGGGCGTCGCAGGGTTGATCGCCACACCGGCGAGCAGACCATATTCCTTAATCTGATGAATCACCCGGTGCAAGTGGACGCAAGCTTCGGCATGAACGGTTATGACAGCCGCTCCGGCCGCCGCGAAGTCGGCTATGTAGAGTTCCGGCTTCTCAATCATCAGGTGGACGTCCAGCGGTAGAGACGTATGGGCCGATACCGCCTTGACGATTGGCGGACCGAGTGTAATATTAGGCACGAAATGGCCGTCCATCACGTCCACATGAATCCAGTCTGCGCCGGAGGCTTCAACCTCGGCCACTTCGGAGCCGAGTGCGGCGAAGTCCGCCGATAGTATGGAAGGAGCAATTTTGATCATGTGTCAATACCTCCGCTTCTTGTCTTTCATTTCATTAAAAAACAGCTTGTAGTGCTCATAGCGGCTGTCCGAAATCTCTCCGGCCTCCCAGGCCTCGATTACTCGGCAGCCCGGTTCGTGAAGGTGGCTGCAGCCGCGGAATTTGCATTCCGCTGCATAGGGTACAAACTCACGGAAGCAGGAAGACAGCTCCTCCACTCCAAGCTCCAGAAAATCCAGCTGGCTGAAGCCAGGCGTATCCGCAACATAGCCCCCATTGCCGATATCCATCAACTCGACATGCCGCGTCGTGTGGCGTCCCCGCCCCAGCCGCATACTGATCTCGCTGGTCTCCAGAGAAAGACCGGGAACAAGCCGGTTAAGCAGCGAGGATTTGCCTACACCAGACTGGCCGGCAAACACGCTGATTGTGCCTGCTAGCCGCTTCCGGAGCTCCTCGCTGCCTGAACCCGTCCGCGAACTAGTCACCATCACTTCATAGCCAATCCGCTCGTACAGCTGTTTAACATGAGCGATGCTCTCTCCGTCCTCTTCCGCCAAATCCCATTTGGTCAGCACGATGATCGTGTCCAATCCGGAATGCTCAATATGAACGAGAAATTTATCAAGAAGCTGCAGATTTAGGTCCGGTTCCCGAACGGAGAACAACAGCACCGCCAGCGAAGCATTTGCTACTGGCGGACGAATCAGTTCGGAATCGCGGGAGTGGAGTTCATCTACCGTCCCTTCTCCATTCTCGGTCAAGGAATAAATGACCCGGTCACCAACAAGTGGAGACTGGCCTCTCTTCTTAAAGATGCCGCGGGCTCTGCACTGAACGATTTCATCCTCCGGAGAGATCTTTCCTTCCCGGAGCGGTTTCACATAATAAAAACCGCTTAAAGCCTTGACGATTACTCCTTCAGGCATATAATGAAGCCTTCCTCTCTTGGATTCGGCGGGCACTATGGCAATCCGTCTCCCCGTTTGCTGCAAGAGCGGCTGTTTAAGCGGCCGCTCTTGTCTTTGAATAGTTTTTGTGATTACTTCTTATCTTTGCCTTTCTTCTTATGGCCGGAGGCGTCACCCTGGCCAGATATGATCTGCGTACCGCTCGCACTGTACCCCGTCTGATTGACGCCCTGCTCGCCCCCGGTATCCGGCGGAGTACCTTCCGTTCCGGGCGCGGTAACCGGATCTGCAGACGGTTCCGTACCGGCAGGTGTCTCGGCCGGCGTTTCGGCCGGAGACGGCGATGGCGGATTGACCGGCGAAGGTTCGGGAATTGGCACCGTACCGTTCTTTGCATCAATGTAAGAGACGGAATACGTATCGAAGAACTCTCCATCCCGGTACACCATGACAGCCCCTTCCTTATTTGGAGCGAGGATAAGGTTCACCGACAGCACCTGGGTTCTGCTAATCGTTCGGGTTCCCCAATCCTGTTTCTCGCCATTGTTCCGCGCATCGACGAATTCGATCCGGATCTTTGTCTTCTTCCCTTCCTGCACCGGAGATACCGGAAGGTTGAACGTGTATTCCAGCGCCTCAGGCGGATAGCCGTCACTGATGTATATGGTGATTTTTTCACCAGGCAGCGCCGCTGCGCCTTTTTCATACGGCCATTGCTTCGTTATCTTGCCCTTTTCCACGGAAAAACTGGCTTCCGTCTTCACATCGCCGAGCTCCAGGCCTAACTCCTCCAGCTTGGCTTTCGCATCCGACTCGGTGAGGCCCGTTAAGTCAGGCATCGTGATGCTCTCCTGGCCTTTGCTGACAGTGATCGAGATAGCAGCGGTATCCGGGTCATATTGGCTGCCTGATATCGGATTCTGCCGGAGTACCTCGCCTTCCTGAACCTCTTTGCTGAATTCGCTGTCCTGCGTTATTCGGCTCTGCTCCACACCTTGCGCCATCAGAGCTTTCACCGCATCGTCATAAGTCATTCCGGACAGATCCGGCATTTGCTGTAGCGGCTTGGCGATGCTTACCTTAAGCGCGATGGTAGTACCTTCTTTTACCGTCGTATCCGGCTCCTTGCTCTGCTCGAAGACAATCCCTTCGGCATAGTTAGGGTTGTACTGAGTCGTTACCGGCTCTTCCAGAACGAGTCCGGCTTCGCTCAGCTTGGCTTTGGCATCCTCCAGCGATAGACTGACCAATTTGGGAACCGTCACTTCCGGAACGACCAGCTTCGCGTTTACATACCATACCACCCCGGCCATCGCGATCAGAAGCAGCAGCGTAAGCCCGATCCACAGCGCGGGTCTTCCCCAATCCTTTCTCTTCTTGCCAGACGGGGTATCTTCCTCACGGATCATTCTATCCTCGCCACGGCTACGCAAGCCGTTGCTCCTGGGATTCGGTTTGATCGCCGGCATCACCCTGGTCCTGTCCTCATCGTCTTCCAAGAAGCTTAGTTTCGGCTCGCTGCGGCGCTCCGGGAGCAGACAGGTTTCCAAATCCTGAAGCATTTCTTTGGCCGATTGGTAACGCTCTTCCGGGTTTTTGCGCATGGATTTAAGAATAATATTCTCCACGCTTTGTGGGATCATCGAATTCAGCTTTCGCGGCTCCTCGAATTCCTCCTGAAGATGCTTTAGAGCTACGCTGATTGGACTCTCGCCCAAAAAAGGCAGGCTGCCGGTCAGCATCTGATAGATCACGATGCCGAGCGAATAGAGATCCGATTTTTCACCTGTGGCGACACCCTTGGCATGCTCCGGAGAAAAATAATGCACCGAACCGACAACCGAGCCGGTCTGGGTAATCGTAGTCGACGTCACCGCGCGGGCGATGCCGAAATCAGTCACTTTGACACGGCCGTTGCGACCGATAAGTATGTTATGCGGTTTGATATCCCGATGAATAATCTGATTTTGATGGGCATGATCGAGCGCGTCGCAGATTTGGGTGGCGATTCTCACCGCTTCATCTACCTGCAACGGCGCCCTCTCCTTGATAATTTCGTTCAGATTCTTGCCTTCCACATATTCCATGACAATATAATGAATTTCATCTTCCTGTCCCACGTCGTAGATACTAACCACATTGGGATGAGAGAGCGAAGCGGCGGATTGCGCTTCACGCCGAAACCGGCGAATAAATTCCTCATCATGCACAAATTGGTTACGCAATACTTTAATAGCGACATTACGATTGAGCAGAATATCATGTGCCCTATATACAAGCGCCATTCCGCCCCCACCGATCCGCTCGATGACTTGGTAACGGCCTCCCAACTCGTGACCGATCATCTCTCCCACTCCTTTGATTCGGGCACAGCGGCCTCCTCATGATGTTCCAGCATGGCGACGCTGATATTATCGCCGCCGCCGGCAAGCAGAGCCAGCTGAAGTAAACGGTCCGCTCTTTCCTTAAGCGATATTTCCTGCATGCCGGCAACCTTCCCCAGGTGCTCGCTACTAACAAAATTGCTCAGACCATCGCTGCACAGCAGCAGCACTTCACCCGGTTCAAGCGTTATTGGAATCAAATCGACTTTGATGTCCTCATCCGTTCCTAGAGCGCGTATAAGAACGTTGCGCCGTGGATGCGTATCCAGCTCCTCGAGTGTAATCTGGCCGTTCTTGAACAGCTCGTTTACCAGTGTGTGATCCTCGGTCAACTGCCGCGCCTTACCATCCTGAATTATGTAAGCTCTGCTGTCGCCGATGTGACCAATGTATCCAGACCGCCCTGCGAGCAGCGCAGACACGACAGTCGTCCCCATGTTGTGGTAACGCTCGTCACTGGCCGCTTGCTTGTAGACGGTATCATTGGCTTTCATTATCGCGTTCGACAAGACCGCGCTTAAGTCTTCTCCGGAAAGACCGGACGCAATTCCGTCCAGCCCTTCCCGGACAGACTCAAGCGCCAGGCGGCTTGCGGTATCACCCGCTAAATGCCCTCCCATTCCATCGGCGATAATACCCAGCGTATATCCTTGGCTCGTAACACCGGTCCAGACCGAATCCTCATTGACGGTACGTACCCGTCCAATGTCGCTGGCATGAACTGTTCTGATCAAAAGATCTCACCTCAACTCCATATGTTTGGCGCGCAGTTGTCCACATGCGGCGGCGATATCATGGCCTTGTTCGCGGCGAATCGTCACATTGACTCCCTGATCGGCCAAAATCCGCTGAAATTGGAAAATATCATTTCGTGAAGTGCGCACATATTTGCGTTCAGGCACATGGTTAACCGGAATCAGATTAACATGGCAGAGCATATGCTTGAGCACTCCAGCAAGCTCTTCTGCATGCTCCGGCTGATCATTTACGCCGCCGATCAGCGCATATTCGAAGCTGATGCGCCGTCCTGTCTTTGCCTGATAGTAGCGCAGCGATTCCATCACTTCATCAAAAGGATAACGGCGGTTGACCGGCATCAGCTTTGAACGAAGCGCGTCATTCGGCGCATGGATCGAGATCGCCAGGTTGATCTGGGTATCCTCATCGGCAAACTTATAAATGCTCGGGACAATCCCGCTTGTTGATACCGTTATATGCCGCTGTCCGATATTTAATCCTTTTTCATGGATCATCAGGCGCAGGAATCTCATTGTGGCGTCATAATTCTCAAACGGTTCGCCCGTGCCCATGATTACAATACTGCTGACACGTTCGCCCCTAGCATCCAGAATCTGCTGTGAGCGTACGACCTGTGCCACAATTTCACCTGCAGTCAAATCCCGCTTAAGTCCTCCAAGAGTCGAAGCGCAAAAGGTGCAGCCAATCCGGCAGCCCACCTGGGTTGTTACGCATACACTGTTGCCGTAATTATGCTTCATGATGACCGTTTCTATGGCATGATCGTCATGGAGACCGAACAGAAACTTCACCGTTCCGTCCTTCGATTCGAGTTTTGTAATTTCTGAAAGGGCGTTCATGGAGAACTGTTCATCCAGCTTCGCCCGCAAAGACTTCGGCAGGTTGCTCATCGAGTCAAAGTCGCTGACACGCTTGACGTACAGCCAATCAAAAATCTGTCCGCCCCGAAAAGCCGGTTCTCCGTTGTCCTTGGCCCACTCTACCAACTCTTCAAGGGTTAAATCATATATTAAAGGTTTCATTATCGTGATCGCACCTGTGCTTTCTTAATGATGTCTGAACTTATAGGATTTTCGCTAAAAATAGCCCGGGAATACCGTCTGCCGTCGTCAAAAAACCGCCCTACCGTTTGTTCATGAGTTATTCATATTATTTCTCATCCTGCCTATTTTAACACAAATCTCACAGAGGGTAAAAGAAAACCCGCCGAGGCAGGCCCGGCGGGGGATTAAGACGGTTGAGATCAGATCAGCGGCTCTACTGGCGGAGCCGTTCAAGAATTGCGATATAGAAGCCGTCACTGCCGTAATGTTGGGGTAAGATTTGCATCCCCTGACCCCTGGCAAGAACGTTATTACCAAGACGATTCCACAGTGGTGAAGAAAATGTCACAGAGCCGAAACCTTCGTTGCGTTCCAAGAAGGAATTAACGATATCGCCGTTCTCCATCCGGTCGAGCGTACAGGTGCTGTATACCAGCACCCCGCCCGGCTTCACCAGGGCAGCGGCCGAATCCAGAAGCTCGGACTGCAGTTTGGCAATCGCCGCCGCATCTTCCGGCTGTTTGGTCCATTTCAGATCCGGTTTGCGGCGGATAACTCCCAATCCCGAACAAGGGGCATCCAGCAAAATCCGGTCGAAGGAAGCAGGGGAAAATTTCTCCCCAAGCTCCAGCGCGTCTCCGCTTCCGGTGCCGATGCATTCTAGTCCAAGGCGCCTAGCCTGATCGGAGATCAGGGCGGCTTTATGCGGATGCAGATCATTCGCAAAAATGGAGCCTTGATCCTTCATCAGCTCGCCCATATGCGTCGTCTTGCCTCCGGGGGCGGCGCAGCAGTCCAGCACCTTCATGCCGGGCAGAGGATTAACGGCCTCAGCCACAAGCATGGAGCTTTCGTCCTGAATGGACAGGAGACCGTCCCGGTACCACGATGAAAGCGCCAGATTGCCGGCTCCTCTCACCACGATTCCATAAGGACTCAGTTCCGACGGCCGGGCATTGACTCCCTGACTAAGCATCTCATCAAGCAGCCGATCGCGGCTGGTCATCGTCGTATTCACCCGGACGCTTACGGCAGGCGGCTCATTATTGGCCTTGCAGACCGCTTCGGCCGTGTCCGCTCCGAACTCGTCCCGCCACCGCTCAACCATCCACAGCGGATGCGAATGGAGAAGAGCGGTCCGCTCTTCCCAGGACATTTCCTGCGGGATTACCGGCAGCGGACCCGCGCGAAGCACGCTCCGCAGCACGCCATTCACCATGCCCGAGATGCCTTGATGGCCGCGGCGCTTGGCCAGATTGACAGCCTCGTTCACTGCCGCGTGAGGCGGTATCCGGTCAAGGTACATAATCTGATAAAGACTTAAAGACAACAGGCTGCGAACCCAGGGCTGAAGCTTGTCCAGCCCTTTGCTCACAAAGCCCTTCAAGACATATTCGAGTGTATTCAAACGCGAGATCGTCCCGTACACCAACTCAGTGGCCAGTCCCGCATCCTCGCGGGATAAGGCCGCCTTCTGCAGGCTGGTGTTCAGCAGCAGATTGCTGTATGCCCCTTCCTGCTGAACGCGCACCAATACGTCAAGGGCTGTTTCTCTCGCCGAGACGCCCTTGGCACCGGTTCTAGTCCCGCCTGCGGAACCACGCCCTCCGCCGGGCCTGCCGCCTTTGAGCGCAGCCTTACCACTACGTTCCCCGCCTACGCGGCTGTTCAGATTGTTCCCGCCTGACGGCGTTCCCTGTCTGTTAGGCCCGCTCATTCCAGCACCGTACCCGGCTTCATCGTTCCGCCGCGTGCAAAGTCTCCCGCGGCCATTGCCTTCTTGCCGGCCGGTTGGACGGTAAGAAGATGCAGGCTTCCGTCGCCGGTCTTGACCTCAATGCCGGCCTGTCCAAGGGACAGCACAGTTCCCGGTGCGGGTCCATCACCATGAGCAGAAGCGCTAGAAGCCTTGGCGGCAGCACCTGAATCAGGAGACGCAGCCCATATTTTGAATGCCTCATCATTCCAGAGTGTAAATGCGCCCGAAAAAGGAACCAGACCGCGGATTCGGTTATAGATTTCGCGCGAGCCCGCGCTCCAATTAATCCGTTCATCCTCCCGGCTCAAATTCGGCGCATAAGTCGCCTGGCTGTCATCCTGAGGCTCCGCAGGTACGGGTCCGGCAAGCAGACGAGGCATTTGAGCCTTCAGCAAATCCCGGCCTGCCAGACTCAGCTTCTCAAACAGGGTTCCCGACGTATCGTCATCCTCGATCGGGACTTCAACCTTTGCGATCATATCTCCCGTATCCAGTCCTTCCGCCATGTACATCAGCGTCACGCCCGTTACGCTTTCGCCATTAATAATGCTTCTCTGGATTGGCGCCCCTCCCCTGTATTTGGGCAAAAGCGATCCATGCACATTCACGCATCCCCGGGCAGGCAGATCCAGTACGGCCTTGGGCAGAATCTGTCCATAAGCGGCCGTAACGATCAGTTCCGGTTCATAGGCGGCTAGCTCCGCAACCGCCTCCGGACGCCGCATACGTTCAGGCTGGAGAACGGGAAGGCCCAGCGCCTCCGCAGCCGCTTTGACAGGCGACGGTGTCAGTATCTTCTTTCTCCCCTGCGGCCGGTCAGGCTGGGTGATGACGGCAGCGACTTCATAGCCTTCATTCACCAGCATTTGCAGGCATGGCACCGCGAAAGCGGGTGTGCCCATGAACACAATCTTCATTTCAATCACTCCCCGGTCTGGCTGCGTTCCGCATTAATTTCGTATACCTTCTCCGCGACATCCGTGAACAGCACACCATTCAGATGATCGATTTCATGCTGGAATGCCCGGGCGAGCAGCCCGCTTCCCGTTATGGTAATCTCATTGCCGTCACGATCGAGCCCGTGGACGGTCACTGTTTCCGCGCGGCGAACATCACCGTTAATGCCCGGAATACTTAGGCATCCTTCCGGGCCAAACTGTTCGCCTTCGGACTTAATGATTTCCGGGTTGATCATCTTGATCAGACCGTGCTCTTCATCGGCGTCCACCACAATCAGCCGTTTAAGAATGCCAACCTGCGGGGCGGCAAGGCCTACGCCCTCAGCGTCATACATCGTGTCCGCCATATCATCCAGCAGCTTTTGCACATTGGGTGTAATTTTCGTAACCGCTTTTGCTGTCTTGTGCAGCACTTCGTCAGGCTCTTTCACTATTAAACGTATCGCCATTTCGCTATCACCTTCCTGGTTTTATATATATACTATGCCAAAACGGCGTTACATCAGCATTTGGGGATCGACATCAATACTGATCTGAAGCACCGGATCGCGAAGCGAATCTTCCAGCTCTTCCGACACCTCGCGGGCCAGCCCGATAGCATCAATGGTTCCCCGCCATTTGATCATGCACTGGAACCGGTATCGTCCCTTTAACCGGGGCAGCGGGGAAGCTACTGGACCAAGCAGATCGAGTCCGTCCGAGGTCAGCTTGTCCAGACTGCCGAACCACCGGCGCTGCCTTGCCTTTCCTTGAATGCTCATCGCATAATTCTCAGCCATGCGCAGCGCCACCGGCATTTGTTCATGCGACAGCGTCACAAGAATCAGCCGGCAGTACGGCGGATAGTGGAGCGCTTTCCGATGTTTCAGTTCTTCCCTTACGAACGAGGCATAGTCATGGCGGCTGGCGTGAATGATGGAGTAATGATCCGGCGTGTAGGATTGGACCAGCACCTCTCCAGGAAGCTTATGCCGTCCTGCCCGTCCCGCCACCTGCGTAAGAAGTTGGAATGTCTTCTCGGCGGCCCGGAAATCCGGCAGGTTCAGCGCCGAATCCGCTGTGATGACGCCCACAAGCGTTACATCTGGAAAATCAAGCCCCTTGGCTACCATTTGCGTTCCGAGCAGCACGTCGGCCTTCTTGTCCCTAAATTGTCCCAGCAGCTTCTCATGCGAGCCTTTCTCTGTCGTCGTATCGACATCCATCCGGATAACCCGCATTCCCGGAAACAGCTTGACCAGCTCTTCTTCCACACGCTGCGTTCCCGTTCCAAAAAAACGGATATGCTCACTTCCGCATTCCGGACAGACCTCTGGAGCCGGCTCTGAATGACCGCAGTAATGGCAGCGCAGATTATTGCTTCGGCTGTGGTACGTCAGCGAAATATCGCACTCTGGACAGCCCGCGACGTAGCCGCAGCTGCGGCACATCACAAATGTCGAGAATCCTCTGCGGTTCAGCAGAAGCACGGTCTGCTCCCCGCGCTCAAGCCTGCTCTGAAGCGCCGCGTGAAGTCCCCGGCTGAACATGGAGCGGTTGCCTTCCTTAAGCTCCTCCCGCATGTCCACCACCTGAACCGCCGGAAGCTCGTTTCCCAGCGCCCGGCTTGGCATTTCCAGCAGCACCGGTGAGAAATTCTCGTCGCTTTTCGACCTGGCGGCATAATAGCTCTCCAGCGAAGGTGTCGCCGATCCCAGTATGACGACCGCATCACCGAGCAGCGCCCGGCGAACCGCCACATCGCGCGCATGATATCTCGGATTTTCCTCCTGCTTGTACGAGGTTTCATGCTCCTCATCCATAATAATCAGTCCCAGATTGCCAAACGGAGCGAATATCGCAGAGCGCGCGCCGACGGCAACCGACGCTTTGCCTTCGCGGATCTTGCGCCACTCGTCATAGCGTTCTCCGGAAGACAGACGGCTGTGCATGACCGCAACCCCGCTGCCGAATCTCCCCTTGAAACGTTCCACCATTTGAGGAGTTAACGATATTTCGGGAACAAGTACAACAGCCTGCCGGCCTTGCTCGACGCAGTGCTGGATGCACTGAAGGTAGATTTCCGTCTTTCCGCTGCCGGTCACGCCGTGAAGCAGAAAGGTCTCATGCCGCTGCTCGTCGACAGCCCTTACAATACGTCCATAAACCGCCGTTTGCTCGGAGGTTAGCGGAAGCGGCGCACTCGGCTTGAAGTCGCGGCCGCGGTAGGGATCGCGGTAGACCTCCACCTCCGTAATCTCGATCAATCCTTTATCTTCCAGTCCCTTTACCGTTCCGGCGTTCACCTGCAGTGCAGACAATATCTCCTTCAGCGGCATCGGAAGCACCGCTTCCATATCGATCAGAAACGATAGGACTTCCTTCTGGCGGGCGGATCTGGCAGGCAGATTATTCAGCGCTTCCCGCGCGGATTCCGGTTCCATCGTCAGATCGACAGCTTTAAGCTTCTTCTTGCCCATTTTGTCCTTGATCGATTGGCTTTCCTTCAGTGCGCCCCGACGAAGCATGAATTTTATCGTTTCCGCCCCATCCGGAAAAGCCCGTGACAGCTGCTTCATCGACACCTCGCCGGCGCGGCGTACAAATTCAGTAATATCCCGCTCCTCCCGGCCGGTACCTTGGAAGACCGGAAACCACTCCTCATCGGGAAACAGCGTTCCTTCTTCATTCCTCGGTTCAGGCTCAGTGGCCCCAAGCGAAATAAGCCGTTCGGCTTTGCCCTTAAGCGCCGTCGGCAGCATCGCCTGCAGCGCCGAAATCCGGCGGCAGGCATATCGCTCGCTCATCCAATCCGCCAGCTCCACGAGTTCCGGCGAGAGCGGAGGAATGAGATCAAGCACTTCCTGGATCGGCTTGATTCCCTGAATCGCCCGCACATCGCCATACTCCAGGGAAACAACAAAGCCCTGAACGGTTCGGTGCCCGAAAGGAACCGCCACCCGGCTGCCTACCTCAATCCATACTTTTAAAGATTCCGGAATCGAATAATCGAAGGTTTTGTCGGTGCTGCGCACAGGAACATCGACGATCACCTTTGCGATATCCATTACAGACCTGCTTCCGGCAGCCGGGTCGCCGCAATGGCGAGCAGCCGGCGGGCTACCTCATCCTTAGAGAGCAGCGGCAGTTCCTCCACAAGACCTCTTTTGTCATATATCGAGACAATATTCGTATCAACACTGAAACCGGCTCCCGGCATACCTACATCATTGGCGACGATCAGATCAAGATTTTTGCGAACCAGCTTGTCTTTGGCGTACATTTCAGCATTGCCGGTCTCCGCTGCAAACCCGATTAGAAGCTGATGCTGCTTGCGCTCTCCCAAAGTTTCCAGAATATCGACGGTCTTTACCAGCTCCAGGGTCATTGTGTCGCCGGACTTCTTGATCTTGGTATCCGCTCTTTCCTTCGGGCGGTAATCCGATACGGCGGCAGCCTTGATCAGAATATCACAGTCCTCCCAGACGGCCGACACGGCGTCATACATCTCATCGGCGGATTGAACGCGCACAACGTTCACATCCAGCGGCGGCCGTTCATCCGTTCGGGCGGCTACCAGCGTTACCTCAGCGCCCATTTCCTTGGCCGCACGCGCCAGCGCAAAGCCCATTTTGCCGGAAGAATCATTGGAAATATAGCGGACAGGATCGATCCGTTCCACCGTGCCGCCGGCTGTTATGACGACTTTTTTGCCGGCCAGTTTACGACTCCCAGCCTTCTGCTCAAAATACGTCTCTACACAGCTGACGATGGTCTCCGGCTCCTCCATTCGTCCCTTACCGACATAGCCGCATGCCAGCAGCCCCTCACCAGGTTCGATGAACTGGATTCCGCGCTTGGCAAGAATATCCAGATTATTCTGTACGGCAGGATGCTGATACATATGCACATTCATCGCCGGAGCGACCATTACAGGTCCTGTCGCTGCCAACAGCACGGTAGAGAGCATGTCATCAGCGATGCCATGGGCCATTTTGGCGATAATATTTGCAGTGGCTGGCGCCACCAGCACAAGATCGGCCGAATCAGCCAAATCGATATGTGAGATAGAGGAAGGATCGCGCTCCTGGAAGGTATCGCTGTACACCCTCTGTTTCGACAATGACTGCAATGTCAGTTCAGTAATGAACTGTTTGGCCGAAGCCGTCATAATAACATGCACCTTGGCACCCTTTTGCACCAGCTTGCTGCACAGGGCGGCCGCTTTATACGCCGCGATTCCGCCGGTGATGCCAAGCAATATCGTTTTGCCTTTCAACATTTCCTTCCCTCCTGCTCCCCGTGTATACGGAAAGAATCCGGTTTGAGAAAAAGCTGCCGCGCCTGCTTGAATCTGTGAGCAACCGTTTCTCATATACGTAAAGAATCTGAATACAAGTAAAATTTTAAAAAAATAACAACCTTCCGGTTGTCAGGAACAGCCCTGTCCGGGCTATAAATGGAATGCAGGCATAAATCAAGCGCACGAGTCGCGCTATCGGCGCCCACAGCCCTCCATTCTAATAAAGGGCCGCAGCGCCAATCGTCACAATAAAGATACTGCTCTTCAAAGTTTAATCGTTGATTTTGTCATCTACCCGGGTTACGGTGATGTAGTCCTTGTATACTTCTTCAAGCGCAATCCCGACCTGCTTATGGGATTTCGGAGATTTCAGTTCGGACCGGCTGCCTTCGCGAAGCTGTCTTGCCCGTCGGGCCGCTGCGACAACAAGCGAATATTTGCTGTCGACTTTGTTCATCATTTCATCAATTGACGGATATAACACAGGGACACCTCTTCAATTAAATTTATACTATTAATCGCCAGCCTATCTTATTTTACAATGTTCGGCAATAATAATGCTTTCTATTCGTTTGCAGGCAAGATCGATTTCATCGTTAACCACTGCGTAATCATAGTGACGCATCAGGCTGATTTCGTCTTCCGCGACCGTCATACGGTGATTGATAATGTCGTCATGCTCCGTGCCGCGTCCGCGAATACGGTCTTTCAGCTCATCCATCGAAGGGGGAAGAAGAAATACAAAGATTCCTTCGGGAAACTTCTCTTTGACTTTAAGCGCACCCTGCACTTCGATTTCAAGGATAATATCTTTTCCGCTTTCCAGCGTCCGTTCTACGAAATCACGCGGCGTACCATAAAAGTTGCCCACGTATTCCGCGTATTCCAGCAGCTCATCGTTGTCAATCATCTGAAGAAACTGCTCCCGGGATTTGAAAAAATAATTGACTGCGTCCTGCTCTCCCTCGCGGGGCTTCCGCGTGGTCGCCGATACAGAATAGATGAGCTCCGGTATTCTCGGGCGCAATGCGGTGCATACCGTTCCTTTACCGACTCCGGACGGGCCGGACAATACGATCAGCAATCCTTTTGACATAGTACACTCCATTAATCTTTATTCGTCATTATCGTCATCTTTACTGGACAGCCTGTGCGCCACGGTCTCCGGCTGAACGGCCGACAGTATGACATGGTCGCTGTCCGTAATGATGACGGCACGGGTGCGTCTTCCGTAAGTAGCGTCGATCAGCATATGCCGGTCTCTCGCTTCCTGGATAATCCGCTTAATCGGAGCCGACTCCGGGCTGACTATGGAAATAATCCGATTGGCCGATACTATATTTCCAAAGCCGATGTTGATGAGTTTGATTGCCATGTTCCGGTTGTTCCCCCCATTAGTTACATCTTCGCTTGCCCTGTCGCTACTCCATATTGGCAGCCTGCTCGCGGATCTTCTCCAGCTCCGCCTTCATCTCAACAACGCAGCTGCTAATCCCCACATGATTGCATTTGGATCCGATCGTATTCGTTTCCCGGTTCATCTCCTGTATGAGAAAATCCAGTTTCCGGCCAATCGGCTCCCCGCTGTCCAGCAAAATCCTGCACTGCTCAAAATGGCTGCGCAGACGTGTCAGCTCTTCATCGATATTGGAGCGGTCTGCGAAAATAGCTACTTCCATTCCGAATTTATGTTCGTCAAAAGGGAGCGTGCCGTCTTGAAGAATTTCGAGCCGCTGCCGAAGCTTGTCCCTGAATTCAATCACGGCGGCAGGAGCCATTCCGCTCATTGCGCCATGCAATTCCTCAAGCCTGCTCAGCCGTTCCGCAATGTCGGCAGCCAAGAAGCGCCCTTCCCGGACACGCATTTCTACCAGAGCCTTGACGCTTTCTTCCAATCCGTTTACAAGCAGCTCTTGAAAGGAATCGCCATTCTCCGGAAGAGCGGTCAAGGAGTCCTCGCCGTTCTCCATAACTCCGGGCAGAGTCAGCAAGCCCTTCAGATCCAGCTCTCCGTTCACGCCAAATTCCTTCTTCAGCGCTTCCGCCGCCGCCAGGTAGGATTTCACGGCTAAACGGTTCAGAACCTGCCCGCCCGCGTTCTCCTCGTGCTCCCTATTGATAACGACATCCACCCGGCCGCGTCTGACGTATTGCTGGACTTTTCTTCGCAGCGCATCCTCAAACCCGTTCCACTCCCGAGGCATCCGCAGCACGATTTCGCAGTAACGGTGATTCACCGATTTGACTTCGAAAACGATCTTGCTGCCGCCATAATGCCTCGACGATTGACCGTATCCGGTCATGCTAAATGACATCGGTATCACATCCGTTACACTATTGTAAATGATTCTTTCTAGCGAAACAAGGGGGATAATTGGCGACCCGACTTCGCCCATACATGCTCCATGAGCTGAACGCTCATCTCATAGAACATGAATGGAGTCATCAAATAGATCCCGTTAAAGCGTTCCGTTGCCGCGTCAAGCAGTTCCTTGGCGATCGCTACCCCTTCGGCCCGTCCCGCTTCACCCTCCAGCCCTTTCATCCGGCTGCGCACCTCTTCGGACAGTTGAATGCCGGGCACCTCGTTATGAAGATACTCGGCGTTACGTCCGCTGGCCAGCGGCATGATGCCGATGAATATAGGGATGTTCAGGTGAGCCGTGCTATCAGCGATGGTATGAATCAATTCCTTGTCGTATACCGGCTGGGTCATGATATAGTCGGCTCCGAATGCGATCTTCTTCTCCAGACGCTCGACCGCCTTCCCCAAATGCTTCACGTTAGGGTTAAACGCCGCCCCGATGACGAACTTGGCTTTCTGCTTGAGCGCCTTGCCCGAGAAAGCGATACCGTCATTGAGCTGCTTGATCATCCGGATGATCTCGAATGACGTCAAATCGTATACCGAACTGGAACCCGGAAGATCTCCAAACCGCGCCGGATCGCCCGTAACGGCAAGCACATGGTCGATGCGAAGCGCATCGAGGCCCATCAAATGCGATTGGGTGCCGATCAGATTGCGGTCCCGGCAGGCAATGTGCACCAACGGACGCAAACCCGTCTTTTGCTGAACCAGCGAACCGAGCGCCATATTGCACATGCGGCTGACAGCCAGCGAATTGTCCGCGAGGGTCAGCGCATCTGCGCCTGCCCTGCGAAGCGCTTCCGCTCCCTTCATGAATTTCGATATATCGAGATCCCGCGGCGGGTCCAGTTCCACGATCACCGTATGCCGTTCCTTCACGAGATCGATAAGGGTTGGTTCTCCTCCGTCCGCGAAGGAATCATCCGCAAGGCTCTCCTGTATTCGGACGCTTGTCTTCTCCCGCTGGACCGCCTCCGGCAGAGGGAGCGGTTCATAGCCTGTAAGCGCCGCCGAAATTTCGGCGATATGCTGCGGCGTCGTTCCGCAGCAGCCGCCTATGATCCGGCAGCCCATGTCGGCGAATGCACTCGCCATCTCGCCGAAATATTCAGGCGATGCGCCGTATTTGTAGTGGCCGTCCACATAGTCGGCCAATCCCGCGTTCGGATATACCGACACCGGCAGCGTCAACTTGCCCTGGAGGGTGCCCAGCGCTCTTTTGATGCCTATCGGACCGGTGCGGCAGTTAAAGCCGATAACATCCGCGCCGTCCTCTTCCAGAACACGGAATGCCTCCGGAAGCGTCAGCCCGTCCATCGTCATTGCGGTTTCATCAACAGCGAACTGGCAGATGACGGGGAGATTGCTTAGCTTGCGCGCGGTTCTAAGCGCAAGATGGAGTTCCTCCAAGTCGTAGAACGTTTCCAGCAGAATGCCGTCCACATCTTCTTCGAGCATCGCGCCGATCTGCTGGCCGAAGTATTTCTTCAATTCGGAAGCGGACAGACTGGCTCGCTTGCCAGCACGGATCGACCCAACGGCACCCACGACATACCCAGTGCTGCCGGCAGCTTTTCTGGCGATTCTAATCCCGGCCCGGTTAATCTCCTTCACCTTGGACTCCAGACCGAACTTTGACAGTTTATCGTAGTTGGCCGAATACGTATTGCTCTCCAGCAGTTCCGCACCCGCCTCAATATAGCTTCGATGCACTTCTTCTATAACCTCAGGCGAGGTCAGATTCAATTCTTCATATGATATGCCGACGGGAAATCCTTTCTGATACAAAAAGGTTCCCATTGCCCCGTCGCCGACCAGCACTTTGGCGGCCCAGGCAGACCGCAAATCCAGCTTCACAGAGCAGCCCCTCCCTGACATTAGTTTCATACTAATGTAACATAAATCGTGAGGAAAGATAAGCTGTCCGTCCAAAAGCATCTGCAAGATTTGACACAAAGCGCATGACGAAAGGCTTCCCGACCCATACTATTGTATAAGGCAAAGGAGCTGAAACCCGTGAAGAAACGAATAAGAAAGATGCTGCTGAAAAAATACGCCGCTGTGGTCCTGTCTGGCACCCTTACCATTCTTCTGTTGTATTTTGTGGACTGGATGTTCGGGTACGGTATTACCAATATTAACACCCTGTTCCCTTTCACTATTACTACTCAAGCCGAAAAAATACTGATGATTACCCTGGCCGCAAGTTTCCTTATCCCGGATCTTATCCATTGGATTACCGGGAATCAGCCCGGTCGGGAACTCGAACGATAATTCCTGAAGGCGGCGACAATAATCAGGACGGCCGGAATGACAATAGTAAAGACGGGATATACGAAGGTAAGCATCTCCCCGCCTTCCTCCAGATGCTCAACAAAACTTCGCGAATCCAGCATACCGGATAATAAAATGATAATCGCTGAGGGAATAATCAACATCCGGTATGGAAGATTGAACAGATCCGAGATGGCGATCACCGCCGCACCGTAGTAAACGGCTACTTTGAAAAAAACACCGATAATCAGCAGCATTACCACCAAAACGTCCAATCGCTGAATAAAATCGGACAACGCCGCTTTACTCACGGTAGATAGCAGAGGAAACGGAGAACGCTCCACCATGTCGCTGCCCAGCACCGTAATATTGAGGAGCGCCGTGTAGCTGATAATCAATCCGGCTGCCAGGATTGCGGAAGGCACAACCCAAACCGCTCTTTTTTTGTCGCCGACATAAGGCATCAGCATCGTGAAACAGAAGACTTCGCCGAACGGAAACATATAATTTGAACGGATCACCGAAAGGGCCACCGGTTTGATTCCATCCCCCAGCATCGGCTGCAGGCGCGACCATTCCATTTCCCCCGAAAAAAGCATTAGCAGCGTAATAATCCCGCTGATCATCAGCACACCGATCATAATAATAAACGAGGTCCGGGCCAGCACCTCCAATCCTTTATGCAACACGTATCCGCAAGATAAAATCATCATCGCGGCAACGATCATGATCGGCGTTCGGTTCAGGGCGGCCATAACCAGCAGAGCACTTCCATCCCGCATATCACGACCGGCTCCATTCAAGAAGATAACCGCATAAAGAATGACCACGACCGACCCAAGCGGTTTGCCGAGAATCGCCCGCGCATAGCCGGATAATGGCAGATCGGGATACAACTTGAATAGATAATTGTAACCGGTATAGATAAGTATACCCACCAAACAGCCCAGGAAGATGGCTATCCAGGCGTCTCTGCCGGCTTCCATTCCAACATTGACGACAAGAGCCGTCCCCAGCTCAAACATAAGAACCAGGGAAAAAAAATGTAGTGATCCTATTCTGATCTCCCGCATGAAATCCCTCCATTCCTATTCCTCTCCCTCTTCCGACGATCGCAAGGAACGGGTCCTCATCTCGGTATGACGGATAAGGGTGTTCACCTTAATGTGCACTTCGCAGCGGGGAAAGATGGACTCCCAGCGATCCTTCACCCGTTTCCAGCCTTTCGGATTAACCCGGTTCACGGACTCATTGAACCGGATATAATCGCTGTTAAGACGCATGGCCTCTTTGACGGCGGCATCGATTTCCTTCTTTGTTTCTTCACTCAGAAGCTTTTCCCAGTTTCTTAGTACAGAAGACTTGGAAATATCCAGAGAACCGTTGTATTCCTTCAAGGTGGCTTGCTGTTGGGTGCTGATGTAGATAACCGGATGCTCCGGATCTTTCGCATTGGCCCTGACAGAGGTATGCACTTTGAACATACCGAAGGTGGCGGATTCATTTTTCCCAAGCTCAAGGAATAACGGATATTCTTTCTGCTTGTTATGGATTAGGCTCAGGCCCATTCCCTCAGGGCCATCTTGAAATGCCTCCAGCTTATCCTGCTTGAATACGGCAAGACCGGCGTTTTTCAAGATAGCCTTTGGCTTTATGCCCTCCAAATTTGCCTTCGTTTCCCCCGCTTCCGGATCGCCCTTGACAATCACGCCGTTAATAATCGCCCCTGCCTCTTTAGCCAAAATCCCGCGGATCACATCATCCACCTCAATCCGGAAATTGTAACCGAAGGAGCGGTTTCCCGTTTCCAGCTTTTGTACAAGGTCGTTGGCAGGGATTTTGCCGAATATCGTCATCACGGAAAGAATGTCTTCCGCCCGCTGTCCTCTGGACACAAAGACCAGGGTGCTGAGCCGCATCTCGGATTCCCGTTCAAAAATATCCATGAGATCCCGGATCCCTTCACGAGCGAGGTCTTCGGATATGATGATCACCTTCGAATGGCCCAGAGAGAGAATTCTCGCGGATTGACGGGAAGCGTTGCCGAGGGCCTCATAAATGGACCGGCCGCTTCCTTTATATAAAGCGACAGGGGCGTTCCCCCTGCTGTTTTTCCCGGTTATTTCATCCGCCACGATGACTTGGAAGGACACGCTGTATTTTTTGTCCTCCGTCAGCCCCTTATCGATAGATACGCCTGAAACAATCGCTCTTTTGTTCAGTTCAACGCTGTCCCAACAACCGGCCTCAAAAAGAAGAAGCCCCGACACCACAAGCAGCTTCCAAAATTTAAGCACCACTCTGCCCATCCTTCCCTGTACCGGCTGTCCCCTTGCGCTTACCTGACTTGTCGTCTTTCATGTATCCAAGCTTATTGGGCCTGAGACTGACCAGAAACATAGGCACTCTAATAACCGTATCCTTTTGCCCTCTTATGGAAAACGGGCTGAGCGGGGCTAGATAGGGAGTACCGAATGATTGCAGGCTGTTTATATGGGCAATCAATACAATCAGTCCCAGAGTAATCCCATAGAATCCAAACATGGACGCGGCCACCATAAATCCAAAACGGATAATTCGGCCCGCGACCGCGAGGTTGTAAGAGGGAATGGCAAAGCTTGCAATACCGGTAAGGGCAACCACAATAACCATGACCGGCGTAATAATACCCGCTTCCACTACGGCCGTGCCTAGAATCAAGGCGCCGACAATCGATACGGTCTGTCCTACCGCTCTCGGCATCCGGATGCCGGCCTCCCTCAGGATTTCAAACGCGGCCTCCATGATCATCGCTTCGATCGCAGCCGGAAAAGGAACGTTCTCCCGCTGGGCCAGCAGGCTGATCAGCATGGGCGTCGGTACCATTTCGTAATGGAAGGTGGTAAGTGCAATATAAACCGAGGGGCCCAGAAGCAGAATGATCAAGCTCATATAACGCACCAATCGCATGAGTGTGGCACTGTCAAATCTCTGAGTATAATCATCGGTCGATTGCAGAAATTGGGCTAAAACCGTAGGTACAACAAGCACAAAAGGCGTACCGTCAACAATCAGAACGACTCTACCCTCCAGCAAATTGGCCGCCGACACATCCGGGCGCTCCGTATTATAGACCGTGGGGAATGGGGTAAACACTTTATCCTGTATGAGCTGCTCAATATAGCTGGATTCCAGAACCGCTTCAATGTCGATTTTTTTCAGGCGCATTCTTACCTGGTCAACGACTTTGTCATCCGCCCTGCCTTTCATATACAAAAGGGCAACGTCCGTATTCGTCACTGAGCCGATTTTCATAAATT
Organism: Paenibacillus sophorae; assembly: GCF_018966525.1. Lineage (NCBI taxonomy): Bacteria > Bacillati > Bacillota > Bacilli > Caryophanales > Paenibacillaceae > Paenibacillus > Paenibacillus sophorae. The sequence continues at coordinate 3,373,088 of NZ_CP076607.1, read as the reverse complement.
CAATCCAAAGTTTCGGCGATTTGATCCGTCTGCGGATCAGCGCAATATTCGTAATTAGCGACTCGACAAAGGAGTCTTTAGGTCCCCGTATCACAATTTGGGAGGAAGGCTCTGCAACGGTCCGCCATTCCCCCCCTTTCGTTCCTCCCACGATGGCCTTGCTGCAACCGTCCACCAAAATGATGGTGTTGCCCGACAGAAGGGAGAGCATCATGTCGTTCCAATCATCTTTGACTGCGGTTTCGCCTAGCTCCAGCGCCCTGTCCAGAATAAACTGAAACCTTTCCTGCGGCTCCCGCGGCATTCCTTCCGCAGCATCGGCGGAATTATCGAACAATGCTCCCATCACGAATTCATCAACGGCTACGGTGTTGATCAATCCATCCATAAAAACGGCGGCCACCCAGACCGGTTCAGCCGAACCGATCTGAAACTTCCGGATTTTCAGATCGGGACTGAAACCGAGCTCACGCGTGACGTTGTCGAGCGTCTGCTCAAGATTATTCGAAATATTAAGGTTATCGGCTCCAGATGCTGTATCGCCAGAAGCCCTCGCATCGCGGTCCTGAATAAGTGATCTGTTTTTTTTCATTCCGCCCTCGCCCCAATTCCGACTTCATCTTTCCATTATTTACGACTTCCGCGTATGTTATTCACCTGGACCCAAGGTATATGCATTAGTGAAACAGGCGTTATTAAAAAAGGAAAAAGGCCAACCAGCAATCTCTGGTTGACCTTATATAATAACTTTTGTGGCTTGGCGGAGTATAGCTTATATGGATACGGACCCTTTAAATACTGCTTCGGCCGGTCCTGTCATATATACATGATTGTCTTCTTCGTTCCATTCAATGTACAGGTCTCCGCCCTTCAGGCTTACCCAGGCCGCCCGGTCGCTCACTCCATTAAGCACGGAAGATACGAGTGTGGCGCAGGCGCCCGTTCCGCAGGCAAGCGTAGGGCCGGCTCCCCGTTCCCATACACGCATGTCGATCCATCCGCGGTTTTTCACAGTGGCGAATTCGACGTTTACCTTGCGGGGGAACAGAGGATGAACCTCCAGCTTTGGCCCCCAGGTAGCCAAATCGAAGGTAACAGCGTCTTCAACGTAGATAACGCAGTGCGGATTACCCATCGACACAGCAGTAAAGGTGAATTCCTGTCCATCCGTCTCGATCGGCCGGCCCAGCACCGGCTCGGCGTCAATGTCTACGGGGATTTTGGGGCCCGCCAGTACGGGCTCGCCCATATCGACCGTTACCGTCTCAACTTCTCCGTTCTTCACCTGCAGCTTTACTTTCTGTTCGCCCGCGCCTATCGTTTCAATGACGATTTGCTCCGACTTTACATGCCCGTGGTCGTACACATATTTCGCCACACAGCGGATGGCATTGCCGCACTGCTCCGCTTCAGAGCCGTCGGAATTGATAATCCGCATCATGTAGTCCCCTCGTTCCGAAGGCAGAATATATACGAGTCCGTCTGCTCCAATGCCGAAGAACCGATTGCATAATTTAACGGCCAAATCAGGCGCGTTGGCTGGCAGCGACTTCTCGCCGAATACGACAATGAAGTCGTTGCCGAGTCCGTGCATTTTGGTAAATTCCATGCTTCGTCCACTCCTTCGATTAATTGCAACAAGCATACCGCAAGGAAGAAGACAAAGCTATTAATTTTATGCCGAAATTTTTGTACTTTTCAGCATGGTCTGTCCGCCGCCGCTGCCGCCGCTGCGGCTGCGCTTCCGGTTCCGCTTCCCGCTCCAGACACTGCCTGCGCCCATTAGGAAGGTGGGAATCCCAGCTGCTACCAAACACAGCGACCAGTCCCGGAAGCCAAGCGGTATCGTCTTGAAGATCGGCTGCATCACCGGAATGTACATAACCGCCAGCATCAGCAGCACGGACGAGAGCACCGCAAGCACAAGATATTTATTCGTGAACGGGTTTCGGTGGAACACGGAGCGCGAGCTCCGGCAGTCGAATACATGGAACAGCTGGGCCATAACGAGAGTGGCGAACGCTACCGACTGTGCTCTCACCAGTTGGACCGGATCTTCCGGGGCAATACGAAGCGTCAGCCAGAAGGCGGCTAGCGTGCACAGCCCTATCAGAATGCCGCGGCTGATAATCTTCCAGCCGAGCCGGCGGGCGAAGATATTTTCTTTGGCGCCGCGCGGCTTGTGTTCCATCAAGTCCTTCTCGGGCTGGTCTACGCCCAGCGCCATGGCGGGCAGACCGTCCGTGACGAGATTGACCCATAATATCTGGATCGGCACAAGCGGCAGCGGCAGACCGAGCATCATTGCAAAGAACATGGTCAGAATCTCGCCGACATTCGAAGCGAGCAAATACCGGATGAATTTGCGGATATTCTCATAAATGCTCCGGCCTTCCTCAATTGCTGCCACAATTGTCGAGAAATTATCGTCTCCTAAAATGAGCGCGGAAGCTTCCTTGCTTACATCCGTTCCTGTAATGCCCATAGCTATGCCAATGTCCGCCGCCTTGATGGCCGGGGCATCGTTGACTCCGTCGCCCGTCATGGCCACAACATGGCCGTGACGCTGCAGCGACTTCACGATGCGCAGCTTGTGCTCGGGCGAAACGCGGGCATAGACGCTCACACTGTCCGACAATTTGTCGAGCGCATCATCGTCCATCCGCGACAGCTGGCTGCCTGTCAGCACCTTGCCGCCGCGCTGGAGGATGCCGAGCTGACCCGCAATCGCCTCGGCTGTGGTGCCGTGATCGCCGGTGATCATCACCGTCTTGATGCCCGCCCGCCGGGTGACGCTGATCGCATCCCGCACCTCCCGGCGCGGCGGATCGATCATACCGGCGAGCCCGGCGAAGACCAGCTGGCTTTCGGCATCCTTCTCTGAATTAGCTTGCTCATTAGGCCGCAGCTCCCGGTAAGCCAGACCGAGCACGCGGAGGGCGTCCGAAGCCATCGCTTCGTTCGCGTCCAGCGCTTTTTGCCGGAGCGTTGGCGTGCAGGGCACAACCTGGCCTTCCCACAGCATATACGAACAGCGGCTCAGCAGCACATCGGGCGCGCCCTTCGTGCACACCATGCGGCCGCCGGGATGGGTCACGGTCACCGACATCAGCTTCCGTTCGGAATCGAACGGAAACTCCTTGTCTCTGGAGAAGGTTGCGCCCAGCGCCGAGGCGGTCAGCCCCATCTTCGCGGACAGCGCCACAAGCGCCCCCTCTGTCGGGTCGCCTTTGAGCGCCCAGACCTTGGCTGTGGAAGATGCCGTCTCTCCTTCGCCGCCCTTCCCCTTGCCTTTATCTCTACGCTTGGTCTTCGTTTCAGCAGAAGCCGTCTCGTAGATCTCCGCGTTGTTGCATAACGCGCCAATTTGGAGCAATCTTCTCAGGCTCTGATCATGTTTCAAATCCGCAGGCTTTCCCTTGTCGAGAATTGCCCCAATCGGCGCATATCCTTCGCCAGTCACTTCAAGACTGCGCCCTCCGCTCCACACGCGGGTTACCGTCATCTTATTCTGCGTCAGCGTTCCGGTCTTGTCGGAACAGATAACGGACGCGCAGCCCAGTGTCTCTACCGAGGGGAGCTTGCGCACAATCGCCTTGCGCTTGATCATCCGCTGCACACCGAGAGCAAGCGCGATCGTAACGATCGCGGGCAGTCCTTCGGGTATCGCAGCGACCGCAAGGCTGACCCCTGCCAGAAACATCGACACCGCAGGCTGGCCATGTAAAATCCCGGCAAGCACCACTACTACGGTCAGAGCGAGCGAGACGTAGATCAGAATTTTACCAAGCTGCTCCAGCCGGCGCTGCAGGGGTGTTTCCTGAGTGTCGGTGCTCTGGATCAGGCCCGCGATTTTGCCCATTTCCGTATCCATCCCGGTACGGACCACAATCGCTTTGCCCGTTCCCCGGGTTACCATTGTGCCCATGAAGCCGATGTTCTTCTGATCGCCAAGCGGAACTTCCTCGGCGTGTATCGGCTCCGAGTGTTTGGAGACCGGCAGCGATTCCCCAGTCAATGCCGATTCCTCGCAGTACAGCGCGCTGCATTTAAGCCAGCGCAAATCGGCGGGGACCCGGTCGCCGCTTTCAAGCAGCACGATGTCGCCGGGAACAAGCAGCTTCGCCGGGATGTGCTGCACGGTCCCGTCACGCAGCACTTTTGCCGAAGGCGCGGACAGCTGCTTGAGCGCCCGCAGCGAGCGCTCTGCGCGAAACTCCTGAACAAACCCGAGTACCCCGTTTAGGGCTATGATAGCGACAATCGTGATCGCATCCAGATATTCGCCCAGCAGCCCCGATACAAGCGTCGCCCCCATAAGCACCAGGACCATGAAATCCTTGAACTGATTGAGCAGCAGCGTCAGCGGGGATATTTTTTCTCCCTCCGACAGCTCGTTTAGCCCCTTCTCCTTGCGTCTTGCTTCAGCCTCCTCATCGTCAAGGCCCCGCTGCGGCGAAACCGCGAATGTCTTTTGCAGTTCCTCGCTGCTGAGCCGGTGCCAACTTTTTTGTTCCATGACTCTCCATTCCCCTCCCGGTCGTTTCTTGACTTCCGGCGGCGTTAGTGCTTTTCCACCCGTTCATGACCAATGTATTCGGGGTCGTCCCGAATTATCACCCGGGCTTATCCTGTTCGTTTTGCGCAAGGCGGCAAAAGTATGGCATCATAGAGAGGAAAGAAATTTTACCAGCGACAGGAGAATTTGAATCATGGCACTAGACGGAATTGTAACCCGCGCCATTGTGGCTGAGCTTCAAGTTTGCATTGGCCAGCGGATCAGTAAAATATATCAGCCCGGCGATCACGATCTTGTATTTACACTCAGAGGCGCGGGCGGAGGCGGCAAGCTGCTCTTATCAGCCAATCCGACTTATCCGCGCCTGCATTTTACGGAAAGAAGCACCCTGAATCCGCCGGAGGCTCCGATGTTCTGCATGCTGATGCGCAAGCACTGCGAGGGGGGCGTAATCGAGTCCATTACCCAAGTGGGGATGGAACGGATCATTCACTTCGATATCCGGCAAAGGGATGAGCTTGGAGACGTGTCCTCCAAAAAGCTTATTATCGAGCTGATGGGACGTCACAGCAATATCATCCTAACGGACGCCCAGGCCGGTACGATTATCGACGGCATTCATCATGTTACGCCCGCAATCAGCAGCTACCGGATCGTTATGCCCGGCTTTGCGTATACGCAGCCGCCGGAGCAGAACAAGCATAATCCGCTGAACATTTCGCGGAACGGATTTTTGGAGTTGTACGACGATGCCGAGACCGGAACGGTAGAGCAAGATCAAGAGGCGGATTCGGAAACTGAAGCGGAGCAATCGAAAAAAGTCATCCGCAAGCTGCCCTCCCAAGATCCCGCCGGCTGGATCGTTGATACTTTCAGCGGCATCAGTCCGCTGATTGCGCAGGAAATCGCTCTGCGCGCTAAGGAAGGACAAAGCGCCGGTGAATCCGGCATAACTTCGGCGGACGCTAACCCAAGCGGCAAGCTGGCGGACGCCTTCGAATCCCTCATGGAGCCGGTCAGAGAGAAGCGGTTCGATCCGGTAACCGGCACGAATGCCAAGGGGAAACTCGTCTTCTCGGCGGTCCCGCTTAAGCTGCTGGAGGGCAAGACGAAACATTATGACACCATCAGCCGCTGTATGGAGGACTATTTCGGCGATAAAGGGGAGCGTGATACGGTCAAGCAGAAAGTAAGCGACTTGATCCGCTTCCTGACGAACGAGCGGAGCAAAAATATCAAGAAGCTGGCCAATCTTAAAGCGGACCTTGAGGAAGCGGGCGACGCCGAGCAGTACCGGGTCCGCGGCGAGCTGCTGTTCGCGTCGCTCCACACGCTGTCCAAGGGCGATATAGAGGCTCGTTTAGTCAATTATTACGATGAGGAACAGGCGGAGGTCGTTATCCCGCTTGATCCGCTGCTTACGCCGTCAGACAACGCTCAGCGCTATTTTAAAAAATACAATAAGTACAAAAACAGCCTGGCGGTCATCGAAGAGCAGCTTGAAAAGACGCATGAGGAAATCCGCTATATGGAGAGCCTGCTTCAGCAGCTGGATCACGCCACCCTGAACGACATCGAGGAAATTCGGGATGAACTTGTGGCCGGGGGGTATCTCCGCGACCGCAGTAAAAAGGGCAAAAAGAAGAAGAAGCCTGCCCGCCCGACACTTCAGGTGTTTACTTCCTCGGAAAGCCTGGAGATTTACGTGGGCAAGAACAACCTGCAGAATGAGTACCTGACGAACCGCCTTGCCGGTTCCAACGATACTTGGCTTCATACGAAGGATATTCCCGGCTCGCATGTCGTGATTCGCGGCGAGATTTTCGGAGACGCCACCCTTAATGAAGCCGCGCAGCTGGCCGCATACTTCAGCCAAGCGAAGCAGTCCAGCAGCGTGCCTGTTGACTGCACCCTGATTAGGCATGTACGTAAGCCAAGCGGCTCAAAGCCCGGCTTTGTCATTTACGACCATCAGCGGACCCTGTTCGTAACGCCGGATGAGGAAATGATCAAGCGCCTTCCCAGTACGCTTAAAAGTTGATGCTAATCTGGAACACGCGCAATTGAACAACCAAATGAGCTGTTGTTCGTTCGCGGACATAATAAAGAAGCTTTCACCGGATGCCCATGCCGTTCAGTGAAAGCTTCTTTTTTTCGTAAAATTAGGCCGATGAGTAATCTATTTGTTGGAGCAAATGCTCGCGTTAGGTCTCTCTAACCTTTCAGCCGTTCCAGCACTTCCGCTCCGACCGTTACGCCGCCGAGATCGCCGTGAAAAATCACGCCGCCCCTAGCGCCGTGAAAATCCGAACCTCCCGTAACGAGAAGGCCGTAATCCCGCGCCATTTCAAGGTAGCGCTCCTCCTCGGCCGTGCCGTGATCGGAATGATAAGCCTCGACACCGGCGAATCCGCCGCCCTCAAGAATACCGCGCACCAATTCATCGTCGCCGTACAGCCCGGGATGCGCGAGCACCGCCTTCCCTTTCGCTTCGGCGATCCAGACACATGCTTCTCCGGGGGAGATGCGCGGCGGCGAGACAAAGGCAGCGGCTCCCTCGGCCAGATACTTATTGAATGCGTCGCGCATGTCGATTGCTGCTCCAAGCCGCACCAGTTCATCCGCGATATGCGGCCTGCCGACGCTCTCGTCTTGCTTCAGTTCCCGGCCAATACCGCTAATGACCGCCTCCATCGTAATTTCGATGCCCAGTTCCCGCAGCCGTTCGATGATGGCTTCGTTCCGCGCAGCGCGAGTCTCCTGCAGTGCGGCCAGCCGTCCCAGGAACTGCTCATCCCGAAAATCAACATAATATCCAAGAATATGGATGTCTTTGCCGCCGGCGCGGGTGCTGATTTCAACCCCCGGAACGACCGTAATGCCGTACTGTTCCCCGGCCGCCAGCGCTTCGGCTATACCTGCTACGGTATCATGATCCGTAACGGCGACCGCAGTCAGGCCCTTCTCCTTGGCCAGACGCACATTTTCAGCCGGAGGCTGCATGCCGTCGGACGCAAGGGTATGCGTATGCAGGTCACAGCGCCCGATAGGCTCGGCATTCTCACCCCGAAATTCTTGTTCCATTCCCTTCTCCCTCCCCTTTTATATGAAATTCTTCATTCCTTCCCATTCCTCGCGCAGAATCCCCATCTTGATTGCATCATAATGTTGCCCGCGGACAATCCGCGCCTTGCGGACACGGGCTTCCTCCACCATTCCGCATCTGGCGGCAAGCCGCATCATCCGTTCATTGCCGGACCATGTGCCGATGCCAAGGCGGACGGTGTCCAGGTGTGTAAATAAATAATCCATCCACATTCGGAAAGCTTCGGTACCGTAACCGCCTGACCAATAACTTGAGTCGTAAATAACAATCCCGATCTCAAACCAATTCGTAACTTCGGACACCCAGTACCTGCCAACCTTTCCCTTAATTTCTCCGTCGATCTCGATGATCAAACTGGAGCGTGTCTCATCGGTCGAAGCCGTCTCCAGATCCGCCCTGTGTTGCTCCAAGAATTGTTCATGCGTAGCCGGCTTCGGCTTCTGATAGGGACCATTCCAGTTCCAATGCTCCCGGTCGGGCGATTCATAGTAGTGATAATAAAGCTTCGGAATATCGTCCTCTGTGATATCGCGCAGAATTACCTTTTTTCCCTGCAAAAAAATTCCCATTCCGCTCCTCCCAACTGCCATTTTTCCGGCTGAATCCTCTTAATCCTCCGCGTGCTGCCGCAGAAAAGTCAGGAACGTAACCGCGTGAATCGGCAGCAGCGTCGATTTCAGATGAATCGCGTAAAACTGCCGCTTGAACGAAGCGTCCGTTATATTCACAATTCTCAGCAGTCCCAAGGCGACTTCATGCCGCACCGCCTGGGGAGACAGCATCGTTATGCCCAGTCCCGCTTCCACCGCCGATTTGACGGCCCCCGTGCTGCCAAGCTCCATGACAACCTGCAATTCCCCCAGATCCATACCCTTGGACAAAAGCTGCTCTTCCATAACGCGGCGTGTCCCGGAACCCTGCTCGCGCAGTACGAATGGAAACCGCAGTGCCTCCTCGAGCTGCACTTCGCTTCTGCCTGCAAGGTCATGACCTTCCGGTACAATCAGCTTCAGCTCATCCTCCATCACCGGCTCGATCACCATATCCGGGTGTTTCACTTCCGCTTCAATCAGTCCGAAATTAAGCTGGTGCTTCGTGATTTCCTCCATGATCTGCGTCGTATTCATGATCTTCAGCATGACGGAAATGTTCGGATACGCCTTGCCAAAAGGCGCGAGCAGCCGGGGCAGCACGTATTCCCCGATCGTCAGGCTTGATCCGAGCAGCAGCCGCCCTTCAAGCATATGAGTATAGGCGGCCATCTCCTGATCGGTCTGCCGCATCAGCTCAATGCTGCGCAGCGCAAACGGCAGGAGCGTCCTTCCCGCATCGGAGAGCATAATCTTTTTGGTGGAACGGTTGAACAGCTTCGTCCCGAAATAATCCTCTAGCGCCTGAACCTGCATCGTCACGGCCGGCTGCGTCATATGCAGCGCCTGCGCCGCGGCGGAGAAACTGCCTTTTTCAGATACGGTGTAAAAAATGTGCAGCTGGTGAAAATTCATGCTCGTACACTCCTATTATCGTTAAGACTTATGTTCACGAGCTCTCGTCGATTTCAAAAAGACATGCGGCCCAGCCGCATGCCTCTTCGCCATATGGTTTACTTCCTGTTACCGTCTCTTCCGGCCGCTCTGCATGAGGGTTGTCCGCCGTGAACTTTGCTGCCGGGCATAATAAGTCTTCAGATCCCTAAGATCTATATTTTCCGACATTTTCCCCAGAAACGAAACGACGATCAGCTTGTAGAGCGGGTTCCCGTAAAGATCGGACTCGTCCGGAATTTCCACAATGCGCGCCGCCATCACAAGATCATTATCAACCACATACATTTCCGGCTCCGCCGGAGAATGCGCCCGCACCCTTTTTTGCTTGAGACACTGCCACAGCCAGTAAGCGGCATCTTTGCCGGGCTGTCCGTCGCTCTGGCCCCGGCCCTCATACCGGCTTCTCGCATGGGCTGTGATCACAAGGTCGGCAATTCTGTACTCATTCAGCATAACATAGAACGGCTCGTGAACGCCCCAGCTGCCGGTCTTATTATCGCGCATAGTTATCACACTCCACCATAAAGAGACTCGGCGCGCATGTATTGATGACATCTTACCATCACAGGAGCGGGATATACAAGTTTGAACCGGAGGGGCTATACATAAGCCCGGGGCTCCAAATGACTGTCGTCGATCAGACAGCTGCCCCTATGCAGCTTGCATCTTTTTTTCAGGCTTGCAGCTTCAGCAGAAATCTCTTCAATTGAACCGAAACTGCGAAAGCGGTTAGTTACAACGGCAACCGATAGCGATACAAGCGGGATTTCTTCCAATTTTCCCGAGCGGTTCTCGGTCAGGACCGACTGTCTCATGAAATGCGCCTCGGAGTAGAAGCCCCTAATCGTCTCATCGAACGCACGCAAGACCGACCGGCAGCATTCGCTGTAATGGTGGTGATCCAGAATGACGATAAAATCGTCCCCTCCAATATGTCCGACAAGTCCTCCTGCGGGAGTCATGCCGTTTTTTATAAGATCCGCCGTCCACTGAAGCAGCCGGTCCCCTTCCTTGAAGCCATAAGTATCGTTATAAGCCTTGAAATTGTCGAGGTCAAAATAAAGCACGCTGTAGTGCTCCTGTGCCAACGATCCCCTCAACCACTCGCTTATGCTCACATTTCCTGGAAGTCCGGTCAGTGGATTCATGAAACTCGCTGTCTCGGCTTGAATTTCGGCAAAATGAAGCAGCAAGTCCCTGACGCTGACCGCGCCGTACAGCTGACCGCCGCATGTGACCACCACATCGTCGTACAGCTTCTCTTTGTCACGTCCCATCGCAAGCTTGCTGACTTCAGTTATGGGGCAATCATAATCAACCACCAGAGGATCAGGGTCCATTATGAGCTGTACAGGTCTTTCCATATACACTGTGTAGCCGTATAAAGTCCCGATTCTCTGGTAAAATCTCACCCTCATAATCAGAGCGATTGGATAATCATCCTCCGTTACTGCCACCCCATGAAGTGCTGGATTTTCTTTAAAAATCCGGTCCACGCGTTCACACCGGGTACCAGGAGCGATGCTCGGAATTGCCTGGCTTATTTCTCCAACTTTATTCTGCATCAACCTAGGCTCCTTTCCAAGAAGAAGCGGCTGTCCGATCCTGCACAGAAGGGTACGCTTCCCGTAGAATATTGGGCTATTGAAAATCAGCATTATAGTGACGCATGTTCGTCTCCGCTACCAATTCGTAGTTGATATCCGCTTCGTCAAATCATGATATTATTTTGATTATAGGACTATACTATTAACTCCCAATAAAATCCGGGAATATTTTCCCAAAGAATAATGCGGGTCAGCTGATTATTAAGAACCGGATCCCGTTTGAAAAAATACAAAAAAAGGAAGAGGTCCAGGAGGCGGACTTCTTCCTTTTTGGCTAAAGAGATACCGCGAACAGGCCTGCTGTCTGCCGGGCGAGATGCTATGACTTATAATCCGTAATAGCGGGTCTTGTCCGGTTCGCTGCCGGAGTACTCCGTCTTCAACTCATTCCGATACGAACGTTCGATCTTGCGCACGTAAGACAGTCTTCGCACGTTCTTCATAATTTCCTCTGCACGGTCCGTATTTACATACATGACCGCGTAGTGCATTTTGCGTGAAATGTAATGCAGGGTGCCGTATTTCTCCAAATTTCGCGCGGCTTTTACGTCGCTGACCCAAATGATATAACCTGTGCGTTCCGCAATCATGCGTTTCTCCGCCTTTCTGTCTATGGCTTCCTTCGGCGGATCAGCCGCAGGAGCATTTGCCTCCGCTGCCGCAGCCGCCTTTAGGCAAAGGATCATTGCCGGGAACCTTGATGCTGTCCGAAACCGCAAAGGCAATCGTCTCCGACATGGAATGGAGCATATCGTCCAGCGCCTTCTCTGCCAGCTTAAAACGGGCAACCTCCTCGAATTCATCCAGTTCAGCCTCCACCGCCGCAACCTCTTCCTTGGCTGCATGATAATTCGGATGGAAATGGCCGAAACGCTGGGTTTCCTCGAACAGTTCTTTTTTGCTCCGAAGCTTTTTGATCAGGTTCTGGATATCGGAATTAGCGGCAACCCGCCCCTTCCAGTATAAATAATCCGCCACTTCGGCGGATTGATTAATCATATCGCCCAATTCATAGGCGTTTGTCAGCACTTCGGCCATATCGACCGTATTATATTCCGCTACGCTCATGAATTTCATCTCGACTTCCGTAATGAATGTTCCACTTTTCGGGTGGACTATCCCATCATACCACAACCGCCGCCTGGAGCAGAAGGGGGAAGGGTGGGAAAAGAGGGGACAACGAGCTGAATCTTGTCCCAGTCCCCGTCGGAAAACTCCCGTTCTTGCGAAGTTTCACCAGATTCGCCGAGTAAATATCCGGATACCCTCCACGCTCCCGGCAATATGCGGGAGGGAATAAATTCGCATGTCCGTTCTTCCATAGTCAGCCTTACCTTTGTCCCCCATTTTATTGCCTGTTCCATAATTAAACGATTAGTTGAAGCGTGGTATCGGCGCCTTTCTTTGATCCACATGGACGGGACATCCGCCGAATCCGGCCATAATTCCTTGGCAGACTTAAGCGTTGGCGGCATCTCCTTCGGCAGAGCAGCGGCATAATCATCGCCGTACCACAGCCCTGCGGCCGGAACGGTTGGCAGAGCAAATCGGGGGCCAGGTTCGCTCTCCGCGGAATGGGGGCTGCTCAGACGGAGCAGCCCGTCCTCACTTGTCGCTTCATCGCTTCGGCTGGGTTGCCCTTCCAGGGGAGCCATACCCGCTGAAGCGAGCTCCTTGCGGATCAGGCCAATCCGGTCACGGTTGACGCCGAAATGGCGTGGTCCGAGCCTTTCAAGACTGCCCTGCAGCCTGGGATGCCCGGCAATCAAATCGGCATCCTGTTCGTTTCTGCAGGTGAGCACCAGTGTCTCTGCAAGCGCTGTACGGCCGATATCGCGGCTCCATTGGCCGAGTACGGCTCTGACCTCGCCAGGCAGGCCGTTATCCGTGAATCTTTCCAGCCAGGCGATGATCTCTTGCGGAGACATCCCTCTTCCGCATGCCCACGCCAGCCGTTCCCTAGTCAGTCTGAAGCTCCACATGCAATCGCACTGAGCCAGCTCAGCGAAGCAGGCCAGACTCCAGCGAAGCCTATAGGGCGTCTCCTCCGGGACGAGCACCTCAAGATCCGGCTGCACGATAATCCGCTCCGCAGCTTGACCTCCCTTCAGCATAGGCTTCTCCGCTGGCGGCTTCACGGATGTCCAGCGGAAGCAAGGGGTTTCGCCGGCGGAGATGCCGACTTCGCACCAGCCGAATCCGGCAAGGCAGTTCAGCCATGCGATGGATGCCTCCGCAAGCGTGTCTCTTTCCCCGGGCGCAGACAATCCTTGCGCCTCCATCCAGCCGATTGTATCCTCCAGCGAATACCAGCGGCCCGGAATATGTTCGGGGCGAGCGATCAGACAGCGGAAATGCCGATCGGCTGCTGTCCGGCGGCCGTATCGCCGGGAGACTGCGTCTAGAAGAAGCGTAAACATTTCGCTGTCATCAAGGCGCAGCCAATTCTCCACCGAAGGGGCCGCGAGCGAATAAGCCTGCTGACTTCGCTCAAGCAGCCCCAGATGAAGCAGGAGATCAATAGCCAAGATTGCGGGGAGTGGATAATTATCCGGATACGGCGAGCGCAGACCCAGCCCCTGCAAATTACCCTCGTTCAGTTGAAGCTTAGCGGCGAGCAAGTTAACATATTTTTTATGGACGGCCCCTTTGGTGGTTAGTGGTAGTCCTTCCTCCGCCGCAAACAGCAGGACGCGAAACAGTTCTCCCGCCAGCCCCTGGCCCGCCAGGGCGGACAGTTGAATCCCGTCTGAACTCAAGGTGGAAGGATTTATAGGGAAAAGTCTGCTTTGCGCAGCCTCCCATCTTCCGGACGGAATAAAGAATAGTTTCGCACCCCCAATTTTCCGAACCGCAACAAGCCATCCTTCCCGCCAAAGCTCCGAAAGCGCCAACCTGAATTCGGCACGGGTCATCTCAAACGGACGAAGCGAATCTTCCTTCCCTTCCTGAAACGGATGGTCCGCATGTGCCGCGCAAATTCGTTTGAGCACTTCACATGCCTGGCCGGACAGCCTCTGAAGCTCCGCATCTCCATTTCTGGTTCGCCGGTCATTCATCGTCATTATGATCCTGAAGCCTCCTCTTTGTGCGGATTCTCGCATTCCGGTTCTTCGAATCGTATCTCGCTTTCTTCGCAGAACTTAGGCATCACGGTGTACTCATAGCCCTGCTCCGTCAGAAACAGCCGCCGGCGAAGCGCGAACTCCTGCTCTCTGCTGTCTTCCGTTACCAGCGTATAGAAAAAAGCCCGGTTGTCTCCCTGCTTCGGGCGCAGCACCCGGCCCAGCCGCTGCGCTTCTTCCTGACGGGAGCCGAACGCGCCCGACACCTCGATGGCAACCGAAGCATCCGGAAGATTGACGGCAAAGTTGGCAACCTTGGATACGACCAGCACCGGTAAAATGCCTTCATTAAATGCGTTGTACAACTTTAACCGCTCTTTCTGCGGTGTCTTTCCGGTAATGACCGGAGCTCCGACGATTGCAGCTAGCTCCGTGAGCTGGTCAAGATACTGGCCGATGACAAGAATGGACGCTCCCTTGTGCGCCTTGATAATCTTCACCGCTATTTCCGCTTTGACGGGATTGGCCGAAGCGAGACGAAACTTCTCTTTTGCCGTCCCGTACAGATACCGCTTCTTCAGCTCCGGTTCCATTGGCACAGGAACTTCCAGACACTGGACGGCAGCGATCCAGCCCCGGCGCTCCAGCGTCTTCCAGGGGCAGTCATAGATTTTGGGACCAATCAGGGAGAAAACATCCCCCTCCCGCCCATCTTCTCTGACCAGTGTAGCGGTAAGGCCAAGACGGCGTGTAGCCTGAATCTCGGCTGTTGCCCGAAAGACCGGAGCGGGGAGCAAATGTACTTCGTCGTAAATGATCAGCCCCCAATTCCGTTCATTGAAGAGCCCCATATGCTTAAACCCGTCACCTTTGGCAACGCGGTGCGTCAGCATTTGATAGGTGGCGACCGTAACCGGCCGCACCTGACGTCGTTCGCCGGTATATTCACCGATGGATTCGGGAGCCAGATTGGTTCGCATCTTCAGCTCCTCAGTCCATTGACGGACCGAGGTTGCATTGGACGTAAGGATTAGCGTCTCGTAATTTGAAGCCTCCAGCACAGCCAGACCGACGATTGTCTTGCCCGCACCGCAGGGCAGAACGATAATCCCGCTGCCGCCGATAGCTTCGAACCGTTCAGCCGCTTCCCGCTGGTAATCCCTCAGTTCAAAGGAATCATCGCCTTCCTTCCAGCTGATATCCAGCGCTTCGCCCTCATGGTAACCGGCGCTGTCCAGTACCGGATATCCGGCCCCGGCCAGCTCCTGCTTCAACATTCCCCGGCGGGCGGCGTTTCCGGTCATTTCAACCGGACCTGTTCTGTGGAAACCGCAGGCGGCTGCAGCCGCTGCCACCTCCGGCTCATTCAGCAACTCTTCGCTGTCTCCGCGCAGCAGCAGCCTCTCCTCTCCATCTGCCGAATATAAAGTAAGTCTCCCATATCTGGACATCAGCAGCTTAATCTCTTCCGATAACCCGGAAGGCAGCCCGCGACCGGACAAAAGCTCAAGGCATTCCGCGATTCCGTCTGCCGAGGCTCCCAGCGCAGCCGCATTCCACAGCGACAGCGGAGTTATCCGGTATGTATGATAGAGCGGAGGGCTCTTGACCAGCTCCGCGAACATCGGCAGACGGTCCCGGGCCGCTTCGAATTCCGGGTGGCTGCAATCCAGCAGCACTGTCCGGTCTTTGCGCACTAGACACGGCCCCATGTTAATCACATCCATCCTTCTTGCAAATTCTATCTTCTCTAATTCGCTGCACATAGGAAAAAGCCCATCCCGGCAACCCGGGAATGAGCTTATAGATAAGAACAGTTCTAATGCAGGCCATGCTGCTCGGAGATATCGGACAGCGCGGCTCCGGCATTGTCCGCAAAAATATTACGCACCGCCAAGTCGCCGATGGACACGACTCCAATCAGCTTTTTGCCGTCCGTAACCGGCAGGCGGCGAATTTGCTGCGAAGCCATCAATTCGGCGGCTTCATCGACCGAGGTGGATTGCGAGGCGCAGCGAATTCCTGTTGTCATTACTTTCTCCACCGATGTCGATCCCGAATGCTTCTCCGCATATCCACGGATGACAAGGTCGCGGTCGGTAACAACGCCGATGAGCGTATTGCCGTCGGAGAAATCAACGACAGGAATAAATCCGGTGTCATTATCTCTCATTTTGACGGCCGCTTCATAAATGTTGTCCTGCAGGGTCACCGTAACCGGCTGGGTGGTCATTACTTCCTGAACTGTTTTCTTCAATGAAGAACCCTCCTTTCGCTTTACGGATGACACAGCCGATACCCGGCTGAAGCGCTGAAGGCGCATTGGCCCATCCGTATTACGTAAATAGGTTCTCCTGTTACTGCAAAATTATTCGGCCTTCGCTTCGTTCAGGCAAGAATCCGTCATGGCAATCATCAGCTTGAGTCCGTGCAGCATCGCTTCCTCGTCGAAATCAAATTTGGCGTGATGATGCGGATATATCGCGTTCTTCTCGGGATTTCCGGCCCCCACGAACATAAAGCACCCGGGAATTTCCTTTACATAATAGGCAAAATCCTCGGCAGGCATCTGCTTTTCGATCCGTTCTACCCTCACCGAACTGCCTAGCGCCGCAGGCGCTTCCCGGAAAAAGCGGGCCGCCTCACCTTCATCATTAACGAGCGGCGGATAGCCCATTAAATAATCCAGCTTCGATTCCGCGCCATAGGCCGCGGGAACGGATGCCACCATTTCTTCAACTCTGCGTTTGAGCAGCTCCCGTGTCTCCGTATCGTATGCCCGAACCGTTCCGGTAATCCGGCACCGTTCAGCAACAACATTTTGGGCATACCCGCCCTGAATGGTGCCAACGCTTAAGACCGCCGGCTGCAGCGGATCTACGAAGCGGCTGATAATGCTGTGAAGCTGCGTGACGAGCGCCGCTCCCGCCGCAATGCTGTCGATCGTCCGGTGCGGCATGCCGGCATGCCCTCCCTTGCCGATGATATCGATAAAGAATTCATCCGCCGACGCCATCAGCGGACCAGGCGCGCTTGCCACCGTTCCGATCGGCAGCGTAGACCACAGGTGCAGCCCGTACACGGCGTCGGCTCCTTGCAGCACGCCTTCACCGATCATGCCAAGGGCTCCGCCCGGGCATACCTCCTCCGCAGGCTGGAACAGGAACCGCACCTCGCCGCGCAGCTCATTCCTGCGGCTGCTGTAATAACTCGCTGCCGCCAGCAGGATGGAGGTGTGCCCATCATGCCCGCAAGCATGCATCACGCCGGATTTTTGTGAAGCATAGTCGCATTCCTTCTCGTCCTGGATTGGCAGAGCGTCCATATCCGCCCGGAGGACTACCGTCTTTCCCGGCTGTCCGCCTTTTAATATTCCAATAACGCCATAACCAGACTCGCTTCTCCTCACTTCAAGCCCAAAGCTTTCCAATTTCTCAGCCACAAAAGCCGATGTCTCCCGCTCCTGGTACGACAGCTCCGGATGCTGATGCAAATAACGGCGCCACTCTACCATAGCCGGCTGCAGCATTTCTATCGGTTCTTGCTCCATATTATCCATTCCCTTCGCCTAATCCGCTCCCCAAAGGAAGAACCGCCTGTAAGGCTGTCTCCCCCTGCAGCGGCAGTATTCTTTTATTGTATCAGAAATGGCAGAAACGGGGTATTCCATCCCGCTTTCAGTCTTGCATAGCCCTGTTAAACATAATATCATGAGGTAGAATACGTTATTGGGCCAAATTGGATACCTTTATTAGATTTACTTCATAAGGGGGTTGGCACGCCAATGATTTTTGAGAATACGGGTCTTGTAGGACTGCAAAGCGATCTTCAGTATCTGGACGAGAGCGCCGAGAAGGCTGGTTTCATCCGCTGGCAGTGGGAATACTACCGGGCTACCTATGACTGCAAAATCGAAGACGCTGCTGGCGGCGGGGATTACTTTCTGCGGATCAACACCCGCGCAGTCGAGGGCAAACTTGAGAAGCCGGACGCCGTATTGTCGATTGAAGCCGTTTACCTGGGCAAAGCAACCTTTCCCCACGGTCTGGAATACGAGTCAACCGTTCCACAGTCTGTGCTGGACATTGCCGGAGAACGGATCGTTGAATTAAAAACACTACTTGAGGCATGAATGGGATGAAGGAATGAAAGAAAACGACAATCGCCCAAGGAAGGGCACACCCGATTTTCAACTATTAATTTTGACGCTGTTGTTGGCCGGATTCGGCCTAATCATGGTCTTCAGTTCAAGTTCAGCCCTCACTTTGGTCGACAAGAAATTCGGTCACGACCCGCTGTATTTTTTGAAAAAGCAGATCATTTGGGCTGTGCTCGGCACCGTGGTGATGTTTGTTTCAATGAACATCCCTTACACTAAATTCAAAAAATGGTATGCGCCGCTGTTCGTAATCACCCTGGTTCTGCTTCTATTTGTGGCTACTACCGAGGGGATCAACGGGGCAAGCAGCTGGATGAGCATTGGCGGACTCGGCATCCAGCCGACGGAGCTTGCCAAATTATCGATTATCCTGTATCTGGCCGCCCTGATTACCAAAAAAGGTGAACGCCTTCGTGATCTAAAGACTGGTTATATTCCGGTCATGGTTATTGTGGGCATTGTCGCAGGACTGATTATGCTGCAGCCGGACCTCGGTTCCTGCATCATTCTCGTCGCCACAAGCGGGCTGGTTATTTTCGCCGGGGGCGCCAGCCTGAAACATATTTTGGCGTCCATCGGACTGCTCATACTGGGCGTGGGTCTGGTGCTCGGCGCCAAAATGATGATCGACTCCCTTTCTCCCCATACGGAGCAGGCGGCGGCCAACAAGGATTACCGCCAAGGCCGGATTGAAGCGTTTATCGATCCGTTCCAGGACCCCGATGGGGCCGGATATAATATCAGACAATCCTTGACCGCGCTTGGAGAAGGCGGCTTGGGCGGTTCCGGTATCGGCAAAGGCGTGCAAAAGCTGCATTATCTGCCATATCCGTATACGGACTTTATATTTGCCGTCATCGGTGAGGAGCTCGGTTTTGCCGGCACGCTTCTGTTTCTGCTGGTTTATCTCTATTTTATCTGGAGAGGCATTCTCGTGGCGCTTAGGTGCAAGGACCCTTTCGGAACCTTGATCGGCATCGGAGTCATGGGACTTATCGCGATTCAGGCCTTTGTCAATATCGGCGGGGTAACAAAGACTATTCCGCTGACTGGTGTTACGCTTCCATTTATCAGCTACGGCGGCTCTTCACTTCTGGTCACGATGCTGTCGATGGGGATTATGCTTAACATTTCGCGTGAAAGCGCCCGTCCAACGAGAGAAGAGCATACGAAATCGGTCAGGATCACCCGTTCAATATCCCGCTAACCAACCGTAATTAATCCGCGTATACAACAAAAGGGTTCTCCCTCTTACCTGACGGTACGGAGGAGACACCCTTTTTTAATGACTTATTTACGTAAAAAACACGCATTCACTGTATCTGCTTACGAAATTTCATCGTTCTTGAAAGCAACGCCTTCCACCTTGACGTTCACCTCGACGACGCGCAGGCCTGTCATGCTCTCCACCGCTTCGCGGACGTTCTGCTGCAGCATCCGGCATACCTCGTGAATCGGCGTTTCGTACAGCACGATAATCCGCAAATCGACCGCCGCCTCCAGCTGCCCTACTTCCACGGTTACGCCTTTTTGCACGTTTTTACCGCTGAGACGCTTGGCCCAGCCTTCCGACAACCCTCCTGACATGGCTGCGATTCCCGGAGTCTCCAAGGCAGCCATACCGGCAATTTTTGAGACTACGTCATTAGAGATTCGTATATTTCCCATTTCCAGTTGAAGTTGTTCCGCCATGCCATTTCCCCCCTATATTCATTATCAATTATTGTAATTCCTAAACAGGCTAAAATGCAAATCAGTTCTGCATGTTCGTTTACATACCGGAACAATTTGGGTATATTGAGTTACGTACATAAAATGAAGATTGGAGTGTGCTTTACTTTGAAAAAATGGATTTCTCCATCGCTGCTCGTTATCACCTTCGCACTAAGCGCCATCGGACATTACGCCAACTGGGATCATACACTTCAATTCGTGTTGTCCGCCATCGCCGTGGTATTCGTAGCCGGATTTCTCGGCAGAGCAACGGAGAGCGTCGCCCATTACGCCGGTCAACGGCTGGGAGGCTTCCTCAACGCTACCTTCGGCAACGCTGCCGAACTGATTATTGCATTTTTCCTTGTCAAAGAAGGGCTGTTCGACATGGTAAAAGCGAGTTTGACCGGTTCCATTATCGGCAATCTGCTGCTTGTGCTGGGACTTAGCATATTCGCGGGCGGCTTGAAGTTCAAGGTGCAGAATTTCAATGTTACACTGGCTGGGATGAACGGCTCGCTAATGATTGTGGGCGTAATCGCCTTGTTCGTTCCGGCCATGTTCCTAAGCACCCATTCGATTACCGAAGGGGAGACCGATACGCTCAGCCTGGTTGTAGCCGGGGTCCTGATCGTTGCCTATATCGCCTGGCTGCTCTTCTCGATGATTACGCATAAACAATATTTGGACGACGTTACCGCAGACAGTGAGGAAGAGCTGCCGAACGAGCATGCGCCCTCATGGTCAAAGGGTAAATCGATTCTGTACCTGATTCTCGCCACTGTTATGGTCGCTTTTGTCAGTGAATGGCTGGTCGGCACGCTGGAGAGCCTGACTGAACGCTTTGGACTCAGCGAGCTGTTCGTCGGCGCGTTCCTGGTTGCAATTATTGGTAACGCCGCAGAGCACAGCGCCGCCATCCTGCTCGCCACGAAGAACAAGATCGGCGCGGCTGTGGAAATCGCGGTCGGCAGCAGCCTTCAAATCGCCCTGTTCGTGGCGCCTGTACTTATTTTCGCCAGCTATTTTCTCGGCAATACCATGGATATTGTCTTCACCACCATCGAACTGGTGGCGATCGCCGTAGCGGTCTTCATCGCCAGATCGATCACCCAGGACGGCGCGACCAACTGGTACGAAGGGCTGCTGCTTCTGGGCGTGTATATCATCCTCGGCGTTTCTTTCTACCTCGTTTAAGACCAAACAAAAATCGCGCTTGGAATCCCAGGCGCGATTTGTTATTACGGGTTTGTCCGGTTCTGTGATGAAAAAAGATCCGTTCTATTGTTTCGCCTTCTCGTTCAGCGCTTCATACAATACCGCCAGTTCCCGTTCAAGCTTGCTTACAATTTCTCTGCCTGTAAGCTCGGGCAGCAGACCCGCTCTGACCGCAAAGTCGACCTCTCTGGAGAAGCCGTACATTTGGGTGTCCAGCACTTCCTCATAGAGAGGGCAGTAGCGAGTTGCCAGATTCTCCATCTGCACTTCGATGAGCTTCTGAATCTTATCGGCATCTTCTTGCAGAAGAGTGACTGCTAAGATGTTTAATTGTTCCTGCAATTCCGACGAAGTCATGCATCTTCCCCCCCATGTCCAAATTTACAGCTTCATCGCTATTATATTTAATATTAGTCGAAATCGGTTGCCAATACAAGAATGCAGTTCTCCAGTCAGCATAAAAAGCCCTGCCGGAGCGGCAGAGCCTTTGCTGAGAACCCGTATTATTCCTCTACAACCGTAAATTTCAGGCTGTGCTTGGCGAAGACTTCACTCATCGCCTTCTTCGCATCCTCGGCATCGCTGCCATGTACATGCAGTTCATAATTCTGGCTGGATACCAGAGTTGTGAACAGACCAAGGATACTTTTTACGTCAATGTACTTGCTGTCAGCCTGAAGGACGATCGAGGAAGCGAACTTGCTCGCCGTTTGAGCAATTTCCACGATGGCTGCATTGTTACTGTTACTGGACATGTGAATCCCTCCGCAACTAAATTTAAGAAATTATATGCTGTATAAACAATTCAATGATACATTGAAGCCGCTTACCGGCGCAAGGATTTATCTAAATATTTGTCCTTCTATTTCAAATGCTCCGGGTTAAGCGCTTCGAGTTCCGGAATGACGAACACGCCGTCCTTTCGGATCAGTCTGTCGTCGAAATAAATTTCCCCGCCGCCGTATTCAGGACGCTGGATCAGAACGAGATCCCAATGAATGGAGGAACGGTTCCCGTTGTCGGTCACGTCGTATGCTTGACCCGGCGTAAAATGGAGGCTGCCGGCGATTTTTTCATCGAACAGAATATCTTTCATCGGATGCAAAATATAAGGATTGAAGCCGATGGCGAACTCACCGATATGGCGCGCGCCTTCGTCCGAATCCAGAATCTCGTTAAGGCGGGCGGTATCGTTGCTGGTCGCTTCAACAATTTTGCCGTTTGCAAAGGTAAGCTTGATGTTCTCAAACGTGATGCCGTTATATAAGGTTGGCGCGTTATAGCTGATCGTACCGTTGACTGAATCGCGCACAGGCGCGCTGTATACTTCGCCGTCCGGAATGTTTCTATGACCCGAACATTTCTGGGCGCCGATCCCTTTGATGGAAAAGGAAATATCCGTTCCAGGACCCGTGATCCGCACCTTCTCCGTCTTGCTCATGAGTTCCGCAAGCGGGTCCTGGGCTTTATCCATTTTGGCGTAATCCAGGTTGCAGACGTTGAAATAAAAATCCTCAAAAGCTTCCGTGCTCGTATTGGCAAGCTGTGCCATGCTGGAGTTCGGATACCGCAGGACTACCCATTTCGTATGCTTCACCCGCTGCTCGCTATGTACAGGATGGGAATAAAGCGAATTGTACAGACGCATTTTCTCTTCCGGCACGTCGGACAAGTCGTTGACATTCTCGCCGGCGCGGATGCCGATATATGCCTGCATTTGCTTCATACGGTTCAAATCGATTTCAGCCCAAGTACACAGACTTTCCTCAGTAGCAGTCATCAGCATGCTGCGCAGTACGGTACGGTCGATCAGCTGCACAAACGCATGGCCTCCGGCCTTCCCGATTTCCTCTACAATAGCTTTAACGAGATCACGTTCACTGCCGATCATTTCGACCAACACGTTCTCACCCGGTTGTACGTTTACGGAGTAGCCGACCAGATTTGCGGCCAATTTCTGAATTCGGGGATCTTTCATTTCTTGTTCTTCCTTCCTTTTTGGTAAAAATAAGCATGCTTTCTTATTGTAGCACGACCAGAACGAAGCGCAAGAGTATCATCAAGGGGGCGGCGTCTACTTGTATCCGTAAAAATCAACCCTGGAAACAAACGTTTCCCGGCGTGTCTTTCCATCGGAAGAAAGGAAGGTAATCGTCCGCTGTCTGGACAAGCTTTTGGGCAAATTTCGCCTTACATCCACCTCCAGATGGTAAACGGTCTCCACCTTGGCATCCCGAAGCCTTCGCTGCAGCTCTCCATTCTCGCGGTTCCACAGTATCTCTAGTGGGGAAACCCCCGCCGTCGTCCTGTCACTCGAGCTTGTTGCGCTTGTGGAGGCCGTCCGGAGAGCGCTCATCTCCGCTTCGAGTTCGGCGGCCAACTGATTATGGGCCTGCTGAGGGTCGAGTTCTATCCTCAGGAGACGTACTTTTCCTCCCGCCCCCACTTCTTTCGTCACCGTTTTTTTCATTATTTTCAGTTCCTCAAGCTGGCGGATGGGGTTCAGTCCCGGGAGCGGGTTGCCGCCTTCATCTTCGTTCAGGGACAGCACCCTCCATCGTCCGCTGCTTTTCTCCAGTCTGCTGTAGAGAGTAGGCCTTTCAGACCGCTGCTTCAGATCGCCTGAGAGTTCCTGAGACTTCGCCGCATCCGGAAGCAGGTTATAAATACGGAGCGATTTATGGTCGATCAACTCTCCGCCGTAATATAGCGATGCCTCCGGCAGCTGCCTGCCGTCCACCCGCAGCGCCGTCTCTCCCTCAAATGTTACCCCGTCGGTTCCCGTCATGCCAGCTAAAGCCAGTTCCAGCAGCTCCCCGGCCGTTTTTCCGTTCTCCGGGCCGCAACCGCCGGCAAGACCGCAGCTAATTGCCAGCAGCACCGTGAACATCCTTTTCGCAAGCAGTGTCATCATTGAGCTAAGACCCTCTTTTCACAGTTGTAGCTATATCGTTTCCATGTTCAAAGAGCTTATGCAAAAAGGCTCCAAAGCCGGGAAATCCCTCTTTAGGAGCTTTTTGTCAATTCTGGCGGACCTCCGCCTCTACCACCACTTTGTTCCTGCCGTTGTTCTTCGCCTCATACAGCGCCATGTCCGCCCTGTAAAAAAGGGAATCCGCGCTCGCACGGTCTTTTTCCGTCCAGTCCCACTCCGCAATACCGCAGGAGACGGTAACGGAGGGGTCCGTCTCTTTCTGAACCCGCAACCGGATACGTTCCGCCACAACATAGGCTTGCTGTGCGTTCAACTGCGGCAGGTAGAGTGCCAGCTCTTCGCCGCCCCACCTTGCCGCCAGATCTCCCTGACGGATCGACGCCCGTAAAATATCGCTCACCTGCTTCAGAATATGGTCGCCTTTTTGATGTCCGTATGTATCGTTTACCGATTTGAAATTGTCGATATCGACGACAACGAGAGTGCCGCAGAAATCGCAGTTCTGCATTTCCTTAATGGATTGATCGAGGTAATGCCTTGCATGCAGCCCGGTCAGCGAATCTCTGTTGGCGAGCCGGTGCACCTCCGCATGCAGAAGCGCATTGCCCACTGCGAGGCCGATTTGTCCCGCAAGCGCTTGTAGCAGCCTGAAATTATCAAAGGAAAAATAGTGCGGGCGCCGGTGAGCCAGCATAATCGCTCCGCGCACTTCCCCGCCAACGCTTAGCGGAGTAGCGATCAGCGACTGTGAATCCGTAAAGTCCATTAGTCTCGACCTTGCACCCGATTGGTCATACTCGGTTAAAATGACCGGTTCTCCCAAGGAATATACCTTTCCTCCTATTCCCCTGCCGACTTCGATGATTTCATTGCTCAGGCCGGGGTAGTTGCACATGACCGCCTCAAGTCCATCCTTGTCTTCGCTGTAATGGAGAATGCAGCAGTAGTCGGCCTCAAACATTTCCAGCAGTCCTTCAAAAGCCGCTTCAAAGGTTTCACCCAACTGAAGACTCTGATTCAAGCGTTCGCTCAACCCATTGCTCATCCGCAGTTCGCGTATAAGCTGATTGGAACGCTCATACAGCTTCGCGTTCTCAAAGGCGGTTCCCGCGGTGCTCGCCACCATGGACAGAAAAGACATATCCATGTTATCCATGTTCTGATGGGCTGGAACCCGCATCACCAAATGGAACACACCATATACGCCCTGCTTGCCGCCAAGAGGCAATCCAATCTCTACAAGCTGGTTATCCTCGTTAATTGTCCGCAGGGCCACTCGGCCGCTCTTGAACGCCTTCCCGCAGACGTCTTCCTGATTCCAGCGAAGCGGGAGATGCTTCACCTGAGGATGCGCGCGGCGGTGATCCTGTGACATGTAGAGCGTAAGGTCGGCCCCCGGATACATCGCGGAAATGCTGGCGATTACCTCGGTCAGCACAGCGTCGACGTCGATGCTGTCATACATCCGCTGCACAATCTGAAACAGCAGCGAACGGCGGCTGCTCTCGCGTTCTTCGTGAATATGCACGCTTGCAAGATCGGTCACAAATACATATTCGAATTGCCTGTAGAAGCATGTGCTGAAATGCTTGGCCATTGCCTCGGCAGCATTGCGCCCGCCTTTTGCGAACTGCTCCGTGGGCATTGCGCATCCGAGCAGGGCAAAGATCTCCCCGTTAGACCTGGTGCCCACCGGCATTGCGAAAAAAGACGTTTCCACTCCGTTCTCTTCAATTTGAAGTGTGCACTCCCCGGCCGTTTGCAAACAGACAGCCACAATCTGCTCCCATAAAGGGTTGCCCGGCTCTCTTGCTCCGCTGCTGTCAGCCAGCCACTTGCCCGTATAATCAAATATGCACCATTTCCACGACTCTGTAAAAGAAAGCGCGGCGTCCTTTTTGTACCATTCATCAAAACTGTCCGCAATCAAGCCTGAAGCATAAGGAAAATCATGCCGATTAATGTCCATTCTCCCAAGCCACTCGACGGGATCCTTGAAGCTGCGCCCCGATGTCTGGGCTTTTCGTATCCGTTCATGGCTGTCCATGCAGCCTATAGCTTCCTGCTCTGACATAAGAAGGACCCCCTTTGCATCCCGAATAATAATCCGCCGCTGTTGCAATAAGACTATTTTACTCTTTTTTCGTCCGTCCTGCATTAGTTTTTCAGATAAATCGGGACTTTTTTAGGTATAAAGAACCAAAAAACAAAAAATATCATAAACTTCGGTGTGCACTCTTGACTTTGAATAACATTTTCATATAATATATATTGTTGAACAAGACTGTAACAAGTCTTTATTGGGCGTAACGTTGTGTCACCCTCACGCTTTTCGTCTGCCCGGGGCAGCGGCTGAACTTTCCCGGCAGCGCGGCGCCAATTCGGTCTGTCGCAATTACGAAATGCGGCGCAAATAGAGCCCTGCTGAAATTACAATTAAAAAGGAGTCTACTATAACATGGCACGTTACACCGGACCTAAATTCAAACTCAGCCGTCGTCTGGGCATTTCCCTGAGCGGCACTGGCAAAGACCTGAAACGCCCTTTCCCTCCGGGACAGCATGGCGCTAACCAACGCAGAAAAGTAAGCAACTACGGTCAACAGCTTCTGGAGAAGCAAAAACTGCGTCACATGTACGGCTTGGGCGAAAAACAATTCCGCACTTTGTTCCACAAAGCGCACGGCATGCAGGGGATCGCAGGCGAGAACTTCATGTTCCTGCTTGAGAGCCGTCTGGACAACCTCGTTTACCGTCTTGGCTTTGCCAACTCCCGCGCAGGAGCGCGTCAATTGGTTTCCCACGGCCACGTAACGGTCAACGGCAAAAAGGTTGACATCGCTTCTTACCTTGTGAGCACCGGCGACGTTATCGGCCTTCGTGAGAGAAGCCGTGCCTTGTCTTCCGTTAAGGAAGCACTGGTTAACCGCACTCATCTGCCAGCTTACCTGGAATACTCCGACGCTGCAGTGGAAGGTAAGTTCATCCGTCTGCCTGAGCGCGCTGAGCTTTCCCAAGATATCGACGAGAAACAAATCGTCGAATTCTACAACCGTTAAAATTAGCTGGACAAATCGTCCGGCAGAAGCCTCCGGAACTTCCGGAGGCTTCTTTACGTTCTCCGGACATAACCAAATGATTTACTGTTTGCTACTATGTTAAGATTCCATGGCCGATGATCTGCATATGCCCTCGCAGGCATGCCAAAAGAGGGTGAACCGGATTGCTTCCCGGTCACCCTCCTTCTATTTTGCTTATTAGACGTGCGTTATACCTATTCCAGAGTCAGCTTGGCGAACTTGCGCTTGCCTACCTGAATGATGTCCCCGTCCTGGGGGACGATGTCGGCATTCGGGTCGCTTAGCTTCTGTTCGTTCAGCTTGACGGCCCCCTGCTGAATGCTGCGCTTAGCTTCCCCATTGGAAGCGGCAAAGCCAATCAGCGTAAGCAACTTTGTCAGCCGAATGGCGCCATCCGTTAGCTCCGCAGCTGGCAGAACCGCTGTTTCGATATCGTCCGGCAGCGCCCGCTGCTGGAATACGGTCACAAAGTGCTGCTGCGCTGCATCCGCCGCCTCGGCGCCGTGATACATTCTGACGAACGTATTCGCCAGCTTCATTTTGGCGTCCCGCGGATGAACCGTTCCAGACTCCAGTCCTTTCTCCAGCTCTTTCAGTTCCTCGTTGTCGATGTCAGTCGCAAGCGAATAATATTTCAGCATCAGCTCATCCGGGACGGACATGGCTTTGCCGTAAATTTCATTCGGCTCTTCGTCAATGCCGATGTAGTTGCCAAGACTCTTGCTCATCTTCTGTACGCCGTCAAGGCCTTCAAGCAGCGGAGTCATAATTGCAGCCTGGGTATCGACGCCGTATTCTTTTTGCAGCGTGCGTCCCATCAGCAGATTGAATTTCTGGTCCGTTCCGCCGAGCTCCACGTCGCTTTTCAGAGCCACGGAATCCATGCCCTGCATCAGCGGATAGAAGAACTCGTGAATGCTGATCGGCTGTCCGCTCTGGTACCGCTTGGTGAAATCGTCACGCTCCAGCATGCGCGCAACGGTCACTTTTGCCGACAATCCCACAACATCCGCAAAGGTCATTGGCCCGAGCCATTCCGAATTGTAGTATACTTTTGTCTTCTCGGGATCAAGGATTTTATGAAGCTGCTTCTTGTATGTTTCCGCGTTCCGCTTCACATCCTCCTCGGTCAGCTGCTTGCGCGTTTCCGATTTGCCCGTCGGGTCGCCGATCCGCCCCGTGAAATCCCCGATAATCAGCTGCACCTGATGGCCCAGCTCCTGAAATTGGCGCAGCTTATGCATAACGACCGTATGGCCCACATGGATATCCGGCGCCGACGGGTCCAGACCCAGCTTGACATTGAGCGGCACGCCGGAGACGACCGATTTCATGATTTTTCGCTTCAGTTCCTCTTCCGGCACGATTTCCACAACTCCGCGCGCGATAATCTCCAGTTGGCGCTCGACCTCACGCTGCTGCTCCGGCGATAATTCTTCCCACTTCATAATAGCAACCCCTTTCGATGTTGATACTTCCTAAATAGACGCACACAAAAAAGCCTCCTCCTCATCCCAAGGGACGAGAAAGAGACTCGCGGTACCACCCTAGTTAAAGCTCCTTGCCGCCATACTGAAATAGTACGATTCAGAGCCTTCGCTTCATTCAAATAACGGGCGCTAATCGTACCCGGTGCCGGACTACTGGGACAAGCCTTGACGCTTTTATCCGTTCCCCCGGACGGCTCCGGACTGTAATTCAAAAGGTCCCGCCATCGGTTCGCACCATCCACCGACTCTCTGAAAACCAAGGATTCCCTTTTACTGATGCCCTTCTCCGCCTTTAGAAATATCCAATTGAATTTATTTATATCACATGATCTTTTGAAAAGTCAATGTCCGCAAAACCACAGTCTCCCTACAAGCGCATTCAAAATCGCCAAATTGTGCTATAATAATTCCGTTAAAAGGAGGATGTCGATGGCTCAGGAAAATATGAAAAAAACAGCGACGGACATTCGCCCGCGAAGGTCCTGGCTGCGCAGGGTCGGTTCCGTCGTGAAATGGTTGTTCATTCTTGGCGTAATGGGCGTCCTGTTCGCAGGCGGCGCCGTAGGAGGACTTGTCGCTTCCATAGTCAAAGATGACCCCGTCCGCTCCGAGCAGACGATTCAGGAAAGAATCGGCGAGAACGTTGTGACAGGGTTCGCCTATTTCCGCGACGGCATGCCGATCGGCCAGCTCCGGACGGAGGAGGACCGCAGGCTGGTCGCCTATAATGATATTCCCAAAGTCGTTATTGACGCTGTTCTCGCAATCGAGGACAACCGTTTTTACGAGCATCATGGTGTGGATATCAACGGTACGATGCGCGCCGTCAAGCAAAAACTGCTGAACGAGTCCGTGCAGACCGGCGGAAGCACCCTTACCCAGCAGCTTGCCAGACGCGTATTCTTAAACCTGGATAAGACGGAAGACCGCAAGGTGAAGGAAATTCTGCTGTCGCTGCGGCTGGAGCGCTTTTTGAGCAAAGATGAAATTTTAACGGCTTATCTGAACAAGGTTCCCTTCGGCAACGGAGCGAACGGCTATAACGTCTACGGCATCAAAGCCGCAGCCAAGGGATTGTTCGGCGTCGATGATCTTGACAAGCTGAATATTGCCCAGGCTGCCTATTTGGCCGGCCTCCCCCAGCTTCCTTCCGCCTATTCGGCGTTCAACGGATATGGGGAATTCAATGAGGCTGCGTTTAACCGCGCGCTCGACCGCCAGCACCTTGTCCTGCGGCGCATGCTGGAGGAGAACAAAATTACGTCATCCCAGTATCAGGAAGCTTTGGCCTTTGATATCAAGAAATCCCTGGCTCCGCACACCAAGAAAGCCTACGTTACTTTTCCTTATCTCATGATGGAAACGGAGCGCCAGGCGGCGGGAATCCTGCTTTCGCTGGCTAACAACAATAATCAGGAGAGCTCCAAGGGCGTTTCACAGCTTGAAGAGGCTCGCCAGCAACTGCTGACAGGCGGATACCGGGTGTATACGACAATCGATAAAAAAGTATACAACGCGATGCACAGCATCTCCGAGGACAGCAGCAATTTTACTAAGGAAAGCAAAAGCAAAGGTCTCGAACAGACCGCCGGAATGATGATCGACAATAAGACCGGCGCGATTCTGGGAATGATCGAAGGACGTGATTTCAATGTCGAAAGCATGAATTACGCCACTCAGATGGTCCGTCAGCCAGGATCGACAATGAAACCGATCGCTGCTTATCTGCCCGCTCTTGAGGAAGGGGTGATTCAGCCCGCAAGCATTTTGGACGACGCGCCGATTATTCTGAAGGACGGTACGAAGGGCTTTCACATTCCCAAGAATGCCAATAACCGTTATCAGGGCCTCGTGACGGCAAGATATGCGCTCAACAACTCCTTGAACCTGCCGGCGCTTAAGCTGTTCGACGAAAAGGTTGGGATCAAGAACGCCTGGGCTTTTGCTAAAAAACTGGGAATCACGACCATACAGGACGAAGACTATAGCGCACAGACCGGGGTTCTCGGGGGATTAAAATATGGTGTGTCCGTCCAGGATTTAACCAATGCCTATTCCGCCATTGGCAACAAAGGCGAATTTAACGATGCCTATATGATCGAGAAAATCGTCGATTCGAAGGGAAAAATCATCTATCAGCATAAGGTTATTCCGGAGCGTGTATTCTCCGAGCAAAGCGCTTATTTAATGACCGACATGCTGCGCACCGTTATTACTGACGGGACGGGAAGCACCGTCAAGAGTAATTACAAGCATTCCAAGGATATCCCGATTGTCGGCAAGACGGGGTCCACCCAGAATTATGCGGACGTATGGTTCATGGGCTACACTCCTGACATAACACTGGGCATGTGGGTCGGCTACAAAGAACAGATCAATACGCTTGAAACCAGAACGCAGCGGAGACAGGCGCAAGCCCTGTGGGCCAAGGTAATGAACGCGGTCATTGAGAAAAAACCGGACCTGTTCCCCACGAAGAAATTTGATCAGCCGGACGGCATCGTCAAAGAGACCGTATCGGCATACAGCGGCAAGCTGCCAACCTCGCTCACGGATAAATTTACGACCGATATTTTCAATAAAAAATTTGTGCCGAAGGATAGCGACGACGGAATTTCAAGAGCCAAATACATTACATACGGCGGAGTGAATTATATCCCGCGTGACGGGACGCCGGATGACTTCCTGAAGGAGAAGATCGTAGTTTCCAGAGAGAAGCCGATCGAGGAACTGGTCAAGGAACTGCAGGCCGCCTTCCCGTCCATGAAAGAGCATGAACCGCTGGAGTACTATCTGCCTGCGGATGCGAAGACGGGCGTTCCGACGGAGGTCGACCCTCGCGAGGACGACGGCAACGCTCCGACGGCACCGGGGAAGGTTGAGCTTTATTATAACAACGGTAAGGCAGTCATCCGCTTTACCCAGAGCGGCTCGCCCGATGTCGTCGGTTATCGGCTATACCGTTCCGTAAACGGAGGCCCATTCCAAAAAGCGGATGTGCTTCTGGCTGGGGACGGTACGTCGTTCACAACGGATACCCCGGCAAGCGACTATGCTGTTTTTTATGTCGCAGCGGTTGATGTGGCCGGAAATGAAACAGCTTCGGGCAGTGTCGGCGGGGGCGCTCCGACGCCGGAGCCGTCGCCAAGTCCGGAAGACGGCCTGTTCCCGGGCATTGAGGCTACACCTGGAGAGGACATTGTGCCGGGTCCAAGCGCGACTCCCGGTACGTCCGACGAGCCTGGGACGACCGTTGATCCCGGGAATATCATTGATCCCGGGGCCGTCCTGATTCAGCCCAATGGAAACGATAGTCAGGGCAAGGTGCAAAGCAGCAACAACAAGGTGAATGCCAGGGGGAAGCGCGGCGCTCACTAGGTCATTGGCATTTCGTACTCCGCAGCAGTCCATAGAACGAACTAGACGGTTGACAGCCGCCCGGGAACGGGCAGGGCGGTCAACCGTCTTTTTTAATGCCTAATCCTCAATCGTCGACAGATCTCCGGCGGGCTGGTGAAGCTCCCAGGCCTTGAGCACGCGGCGCATGATTTTGCCGGACCGGGTCTTCGGGAGCTTATCCTTGAATTCGATTTCCCTCGGCGCGGCATGGGCGGAAAGCCCCGATTTTACAAACGCCGCAATTTCGTCCTTCAGCGCGTCCGAAGGCAAATATCCTTCGCGAAGTGATATAAAGGCCTTGACGATCTCTCCGCGCAGGGCGTCAGGTATGCCGATAACTCCCGCCTCCGCAACCGCGGGGTGTTCAACCAGCTTACTCTCTACCTCGAAAGGTCCGATCATTTCACCCGAGGAGTTGATACAATCGTCAACCCGTCCCAGAAACCAGAAATATCCTTCATCATCCATATAAGCGGAATCTCCGGAGATATACCAGCCTGGAATGCGAAAATACTCCTCGTACTTGGCGGGGTTGTTCCAGATCCGGTCCATCATGGACGGCCACGGCGTCTTGATAGCCAGATTTCCCATGGAATACGGGGGCAATTCATTGCCCTGATCATCCAGAATTGCGGCGGTAATGCCGGGCAGCGGCTGTCCCATAGACCCCAGCTTGATGTCCATCCCCGGATAGTTGCAGATAAGCTGGCCACCCGTCTCCGTCATCCACCAGGTGTCATGAATGCGCTGGCCAAGCACGTTGTCTCCCCAGCGGATGACTTCCGGGTTGAGCGGCTCTCCAACTGAGAGGACATGGCGCAAACTGCTTAAATCAACGCCTTTCAGACTCTCATTCCCTGCCCCCATCAGCATGCGGAACGCCGTCGGAGCACTGTACCATACCGTTACTCTGCAGCGTTCAATCGTACTGTACCAATCGCGGGGACTGAAGCGTCCGCCGCGAACAACATTCGTGATGCCGTTAAGCCACGGGGCAAAAATCCCGTACGAGGTGCCTGTAACCCATCCCGGGTCGGCTGTGCACCAGTATATATCATCATCCCGCAGATCGAGCACTACTCTTCCGGTGTAATAGTGCTGAATCATCGCACGCTGTACATGATACACACCTTTGGGCTTTCCGGTCGAACCTGATGTATAATGCATAATCAGCCCATCCTCGAGGCCCAGCCACTCCGGTTCAAGCTCCACAGACGCGGAAGCGCTTTCCAAATCATAGCTGATCAGTCCTTTTTCAGGATCCGAATACCCGCCTACCAGAAAAATATGACGCAGGTCGGGAAGCTCCTCCCGCTTCACCCGCTTAAGCAGCTCAGGCGTAGTGACCAGCGCAACAGCCCCGCTGTCCTCAAGCCGGTCCTTGACCGCCGTTTCCATAAACGCTTCGAACAGGGGGCCCACAACAGCGCCTATCTTCAAGATGCCCAGCAGACTGAAATACAGATCGGGCTGCCTTGGCATGAATAGAAATACCCGGTCTCCCTTGCCAATCCCATATTTGCGCAGCACGTTGCCAAAGCGGTTCGACTTTTCTTTCAAATCGGCAAAGGAGTATGATTCTTCACGTACCGGATCACTGTATATCAGCGCCGTCTTTCCGCCCCGTCCCTCCTCCACATGGCGGTCAACCGCCTCATAAGCCATATTGACTTTACCCGTTTCGTACCAGCTGAACTGGCGTTCCACATCCTCCCACTTGAAATAGGTGACAGCCTGGCCGTAATCAGCTAAATTGGAATTGTTCGCACGGCGAGGTAAAATTTCCTGGTGAACCTTTCCCATTTGTCCATGCCTCCTCTCGCTTGAATAACGTAAGCTTAAATTGCAGTGACATGCGGAACGCTCAATTGATCTCATCGTTTGTAATTGCACAAACTTGATTTCTTAGCTTCACGGATATGAAGTCAAGCTATCAAATGTGAACTTTTTATGTCAAAATAAAGTATATCACAGCAAGCGCTTACAATCCATCCTGAATTAATGGAAAGGCAGCTGTCTGGATACCCGGGCGTACCGTCACATGATCGCGGTTGATGAAGAGTATCGATATGATCCGGTACGCCGCAGATAATCTGGAAATCCCCTCCCATTCAACGAACTGCCTAATAGTCAGCATCGCTCTCAAGATACCGCTGACCTCTAGAGAAATGTGCGGCCAGAGTGCGGCTCAGGCAGCGATTCATGTATTAAAGCAATCCGTTTAGAATCACGCTCAGGATTTGATGGGACTGCCGCGATGCGATTTCCGTAAATTCCGCATAGCTGACATTCGCCGAGCCGTCTGCCTTATCGGACATAGAGCGGATGACAACGAACGGTATACCGTTCATCTGACACACCTGTGCCAGTGCCGCTCCTTCCATTTCCGCACAGGCTCCTCCGAGCTGCTCCCGCAGCATGGCGACCGATTCATGGCTGGCAATAAACTGGTCGCCCGAGAGAATTCTCCCCGTTACATAGCGGACTCCCAGATCCCGGCAGGCCTTCTCTGCAAACTGTACAAGCTCCGGATCTGCGGGGAACACCGACGTCTCCTGATACGGAATGATGCCGCGGGCGTATCCAAGCGCCGTAACATCCATATCGTGCTGCATACATTCCGAAGATATAACGATATCCCCAACTTCCAGCTCCGGATGCAGCGCTCCGGCCACTCCCGTAAACAGTATTTTTTGCGCACCGAACGTATCGATCATAATTTGCGTAGTGAC
Source organism: Paenibacillus sophorae (assembly GCF_018966525.1). Lineage (NCBI taxonomy): Bacteria > Bacillati > Bacillota > Bacilli > Caryophanales > Paenibacillaceae > Paenibacillus > Paenibacillus sophorae. The sequence goes on along the minus strand of NZ_CP076607.1, from coordinate 3,338,519 downwards.
AGCGGCGTTCACCTTTCCCACACCTGATTTGCAGACGACGATGGAGTTCCTGCCGATTGAACCTTTATAATATGTAATTCCAGCTTTGACAACAGCCTCACTGTGCTCCATTTGCTCCAGCAGCAGCTTGATTTCCTCATCCATAGCTCCAATAATGCCATTTACAGCTTCCATTAGGCTGACCTCCTGCTAAAAAATTATATATAAAAACATAAAAAGCCCCATGACGGAGCTTTATACGCCGACTCATATTCTTCTAAACCGGGCCTATGAAGCCGCCCGGCAGCCCTAAAGGGTGATGTCAGAAATTATTCATTCACATGGTTAACGGACAAACGCAGAATGGTCTCATGCGGCAAAATGACGCGCGGATTCTCTACGGTCTCTTTCTTCATCAGCTTGGTCAAAAGTCTCATGGCCACAGCGCCAAGGTCGTACATTGGCTGTGCAACCGTCGTAAGCAGCGGACGGACCATGGATGCCATACGAATGTTGTCCACACTGATAACCGAGAAATCATCCGGCACTTTCAGGCCTTCGTCCTGAATGCTGTGGATGGCGCCAATGGCCATTTCATCCGTCGCGGCAAAGACTGCCGTAGGCTTCTTCTTAAGGCCCAGGAAGTATTTCATGGCCTCAACGCCGGACTCATAACGGTAATTTCCGATACGTACAAGATCTTCTTGGTACTCAATTCCGGCCGTTTCGAGCGCTTTCTTATATCCATGGAATCGAGCATAGCCGTTGGCCGGGTCCTGCAGCGTGCCACTGATCATCGCAATTTCGCGGTGGCCGTGGCGGATCAGAGTATTAACCGCGTCGAATGCGGCAGCCTCATGATCGATATCTACGGAAGGATACGTACCCTTCTCATCACTCGTCGCGCACAACACAATCGGGACGGAGGATGTCTGGAAGGCCAGGATATGCTCATCCGTCACAGTGCCGCCCATGAAGAGGAGCCCGTCCACCTGCTTCTCCAGCAAAGTGTTGATGACGCGGATTTCCTTCTCCTTGCGCTTGTCGGCGTTACACAAAATAATATTATAGTGATACATATTGGCAATATCTTCAATTCCGCGGGCGATTTCCGCAAAAATGGAATTGGAAATGTCAGGAATGACCACGCCAACGGTTGTCGTTTTCTTACTGGCAAGACCTCTCGCCACGGCATTGGGACGATACCCTAAACGCTCAATAGCTTCATAAACTTTCTTGCGGGTTTGCGGTTTCACATTTGGATTGTTATTCACAACCCGTGATACCGTTGCCATAGATACGCCTGCTTCACGCGCTACATCGTAAATGGTTACCGTCAAATTACTCTCTCCATTGCGATAAATTTTATCGTTCGACCTAATTAAAATCATGATACGATAATTTGTACTTTTGTGCAATGATAACGCTTCAATTTCCTTTCAAAAGTCATTTCAACATCGAAGCGATGATACGGAAATGGGACATATTCCACACTGCCTCCCCATTATTGACAAAAAATCTCCTGGGAGACTAGTGCCGGATACCCATTTTCTCTCGTGTCTTCGCCTGATACGCAGTAGTACTGAATAACATCGACCAATGCGTAAGGAGAGGAAGTTGCCTGGACTTTTCCGCATAGAAGACTGGACTTGTCCGTAAGTTCACAGCCCTTTATCAAAGGAATGTAACCTCTTTCTTATGGTAACAAAAATCGACGAAAAAATCCAATGTTTCTGAAATATTTTCATTGTTTTTGCAGAAAAAATCAAGACACTTTTGATGCCGTATGGCAAATGAGCTTTAGCAGCCTGCTCTCGATCTCCCCCATCCATTCCGAATCGGCCGCCTTCGACGCAATTCGGAACAGATCCAGCAGCAGATCAATCCGGGCGCTCATAGCCTGCTGAACAGCCTGCTCCAGATCATAGTCTCCGCCTTTAAACGTATTCAAAGTATCATTCAGAACGGAAGCCCACTCGTTGCGTTCGGCAAAAGAGAAGCTGTTTCTTTTGGGATCACTGCCAAGCTCCTGAAGAACCAGGCTCAAATCCCGTTTCACCGCCGGATGCGGCACATACTGGAAGCAGGTACGACACATAAATACGGGAACACTGGCGATTTTTACTTTAGCTTTATAAATCAGCGTATGCATATGTATAGTCATCTCGCCGCCGCAGCGGCAGGTTTGAGAAAGCTGGCTCTCATTGCACATAGTTGCACCTCAAAAAAAGATTTGAAATAAATTTAGAAAAAGATATATTAAATCTATATTCGCTTCCCCGAGCAAAAAACCTTCCCGTTTGCATAAAATGATGAATTTACCATATATGATAATTTATTCATGATCACAGATGACTTCAAATTTTATATTTGCTACAATAAGCGGGACTACGTTCTTGAAGGGAGCTGCAGCCAATTGAGACTGGCCGGAAAAAAAGTTATCGCGCTCGTAGACGATGAGTTTGAAGATTTGGAGCTCTGGTATCCGGTATACCGGGTCAGGGAGGAAGGCGCAGAGGTGCATCTAACCGGGCTTGAAAAAAACAAAACATATATTGGCAAGTATGGCGTACCGGCAACCGCCGAATACTCCTGGGATGAACTGGACACGGCTGATTACGATGGCATCTTGGTTCCGGGCGGCTGGGCGCCGGATAAGATCCGACGCTATCCCGCTGTGCTGAAGCTCATCCGCGATTTCAACGAAGCCGGGAAACCGATCGGGCAAATCTGCCATGCCGGATGGGTGCTGATTTCCGCCAAAATTCTGGAAGGCGTTACGGTAACCTCCACCCCCGGTATCCGGGACGATATGGAGAACGCCGGAGCCATCTGGAAGGACGAGCCGGTCGTTGTCGACGGCCATATCGTCTCCGCCCGCCGTCCACCCGATCTCCCGCCATACGGCAAAGCGTTCTGCGATGCTCTTGCCGGGAAATAATCCAAAGAAAGCCGCCTCGGGCCCGCGCTTGTAAAGCGGGTGGGGGGGCGGCTTTTTGGCATAATTATTAACGAATTCGGACGGTTTTCTCCTCAAGTATAGGGTTCGGGTAGCTGCTAATCGTAAAGGTAAGCGGCTGTGGAAGCTTGGCGGACCCTAGATTGTAAATACCAGTATCTGTCCATCCCTCCGAATTGCCGCTGGATTCCCAATACGTTCCTTCGTTCCGGTTAATCGAATGCTTCACTCCCTCGCCGTCCGTAAAGCTGTCGTCCAGATCAAATGACACGCGAGTCATTTCGTCGTTCGGAGTAGGCTTGGTACTTAATTGGAGTACAAGCTGACCGGGCTTTCCCTTCCCCTCAACCCCCGAACTGCTTTCGGTAAACCTGATATCGGTGCTTCGGTCGGATAGCGTTAATCGGTCGTCAGGCGCCTTGATTATTTTTTGGGCCTCCGTATCGATGACAAGCTTCAGATCGGGTTTGTCCAAAGCCTGGATTCCCTTGATCGTAAGCTTCAGCGGCCCTTTGGCATCCATATTATTGTTGTGGAAAACCATCGTCTGCAGCGGAGTATTCACATCCAACGTCATGTAGGAAGCCAGCGCCGTTTCCTTTTCTCCCTTTCCGGACATAATCGTCGGCTTAATCACACTGAATATTCGTTTGGCATTCTGATCGTCATATACGGCATTCAAGTAAATTCCTGTCGGTCCGATATAGGCTTTTTCGATATGAATCCGCTGTCCGCCGACCGTCATTGTTTCGCCGATATCGATCTCACGGCCGGACTTTTCAATCTCCGCGGTATCCACCGTAAAACCGGTCGTCAGCGAGGTTCTGAATTTGTTCGAGCTGGAAAGTTGAGCCTCAGGAGTATCCGGTATTACGATCACTTCAGCCGTGATCCGTTCAGACAGCTTCTGGCCTTCTTCCAAAGTGAGCTGGACGTAATTATGGGTAATCCCCGGGCTTCTGTCGCCGCCGCTCCAATAGGAAGTGGAAGAAAAATTCGACGGGCCTTTCAACGAAAAGCGGGTGACCGTCGCCTTTTGCGCGCTCCGGTTCTCGAACGTATACAGCAGCAGCATGCCCCGCCGGTCGGCGATCATGCCGTCCAGGATAATTTTGTAGCCGTTTTTCTCCTGCGTTGAAATGTGGAGAGGTATGACCAGTCCGGCGTCCAGCGCCGTTTTTATAGTGATATTGTTCTCCGCGATTGAACGGTATGCTTCAAACTCCCCCCAGTTCTTGGGCTGAACCGCGATAATCTTTTGACCGCCGAGTCCCCCCAGCCATGAGATGATGAACAGCAGGGCGACGGTCAGGATAACGGCGGTTGTGAAAGCATAACGTCTACGGACGTTCTTTCCTCTACGGGTCCCTTCGGCGATACCGGCATGAATCGCTGCGTCCAGCTTCTGCTCGGATACCGGCGACGACTGCCGGTCAGCAGCGTGAAAATAGTCCCGGGCCAGTTTCTCTTCACGTTCAAACATAGCGGTCATCTCCCTTTCCTTTCATTTTGTCCCGCAGCTGCTTCAGGCCTTTGTTCAGCCACGTCTTTACGGTCCCTTCCGGTCTTTCCAGCACTGCCGCGATTTCAGCCAGCGTCATATCCCGGTAATATTTCAGGACAAGCACCTGCCGGTATTTCGGCTTCACGGCATCCAGCGCCCGCTCCATGTCCAGCTTGCGGTCACTCGTCATTTCAATCACCCCGGACTCCCCGCCCTGGATTTCGGAGGGAATCACCCGCTTTCTGCGCTTCAGTTCATCGTTGCAGCAGTTGATTAGAATTCGGATAAGCCATGGGGTGAACCGCCCCTCATCCTTCAGGCTTCTGCGTTTGATCCAAGCCCGGCAGGTCGCCTCCTGCACCATTTCAAGCGCATCCGCCTCACTGCGGAGATAGCTGTGGGCGATGCCATATAACGTTCTTTTGTGCTCAGCCACAAGCCCGAAGAAGCTCTCTTCATCCGACAGGATGACGGTCTGTTCTTTTATCAGGCTCTCCACGTCCATCCCCTCCCCCCTTTATATAGATACTTTGCTATTTCTATGCTACTGATAAAGACTGCGCAGCGGCACAAACGGTTTTGTTTATTTTCCGAATAAAGTTGAGAATCTGCTTTGCAGCCCCTCCTAATGCATTTAGTCATGCAGGGATAGGGCATACTACCTACAAACAACAAATTAAAATGATCGAATGGAGGATTTTTAGAGTATGTTCATGCCTAAGATGCTTTTAATTATTCATTTGTTCATCATTTTAAATCCTAATACCACTGCAAATCCTTCTCAAAATCAAGAAAAGATATCTATAATGGTTGACCCTCTAAAGAACCAACTTTTCTTGTATTCTAACAATCAGCTTATAAAGAAGTATCCCATCGCTCTTGGAAAACCAGAAACGCCGTCGCCTGTGGGCGAGTATGTCGTAATTAACAAATATAAAAATTGGGGGAAAGGGTTTGGAACCAGGTGGATCGGACTTAACGTACCATGGGGAACATACGGTATTCACGGCACAAACAGACCCTATTCTATAGGCCATAATGCCAGTCATGGCTGTATACGAATGCATAACCATGATGTTGAGGAGTTATACGAATTTGTACGGGTGGGGACTAAAATAAGCTTTAGGGGCCATGTTCTTGGTAAACTGGGCGCCAATCCCAGACGTTTAGCAAAGGGAGACAGCGGCGGTGACGTTCAAATCATTCAATACCGTTTGCGAAGCGCAGGATTCTACAATGGTGAATGCAATGGTAAGTTCAACAGCTCAACCGAAATAGCGCTAAAAGATTATGAAAAGAAACACGGACTGCCCGTTGATGGCGTTGCCGGATTTCACGATTATATACACCTCGGCTTGGTTGAATGAATCCGAATAAAAAGTCCGGCAATCTTGCCGGACCCCCCATTCATCTATATTTTCAATTGTTAAGCATCACCCTTCATAACATGCTGAATGATGTGTTTGTCGAGAAACTGAGTGAGCTGCTTCTCGCTCTCCGTAATTTCCCGGTTCCGGAAGCATTGCTTGGCGACTTCCCTTGCCTCGGAGGCCGTCGTATTCAGTGTCCGGTGCTTGACCCTCAGCAGCGCCTGCGGCGACATGCTAAGGTCGTTGACACCCAGTTCCAGCCACAGCGGCAGAGAACGCTCGTCGCCGGCCAGTTCACCGCAGACGCTGACGCCAATGCCGGCTGCCTTCGCGGATTCCACGGTTGTGCGGATCATACGCAGCACTGCCGGATGATACGGATGGTATAAATGCGCAATCTGCTCGTTCATCCGGTCAACCGCAAGCACATACTGCACCAAATCATTCGTTCCAATGCTGAAAAAGTCCACCTCTTCCGCTAAAAAATCGGCGATCATTACCGCGGCCGGCACCTCAATCATAATGCCGACCGGCAGCTTGCGGTCGTATGGAATTCCCTGGCGGTCCAAATCCTGTTTTACTTCCTCGAGCACGGCCTTGGCTTCTCTTACCTCTTCAATCGAAGAGATCATCGGAAACATCATTTTGATATTGCCATGGACGCTTGCGCGAAGGATTGCCGTCAACTGCGTCTTGAACATCTCTTTCTGGTCAAGGCAGATCCGGATGGCCCGGTAGCCCAGGAAAGGATTTTGTTCCTCCGGAAGCTGAAAATAGTCCAGGTGCTTGTCTCCCCCGATATCCAGAGTGCGGATGACAACCGAATGCTCGCCAACCTTCTCCGCCACAAGCTTATATACCTCGTACTGCTCCTCTTCGGTCGGAAACGTCTTCCGGTCCATATACAGAAATTCCGTCCGGAACAAGCCGACGCCCTCGGCTCCGTATTTCAAAGCCATATCCAGTTCCTTCACGGAGCTGATATTGCTTGCGAGCCGCATCCTAACTCTATCCTTGGTCATTGCCTCTACCGAGGACAATAGCTCCAGTTGTTCCCTCTTCTCCCGCTGTCTGTCGCGCACAACGCTGTAATGCTCGGCTGTGGCTTTATCAGGGTTCATGATAAGATTACCGTTATCCCCATCGATGATCAGGAAGTCCCCGGTCTGGATCGGGGTTTGGAGCTTATTCTCCAGGCCGGCCACAAGCGGAATGCCGAGCGCTCGCGCCATAATGGAGGAATGCGACGTTTTGCCCCCCATCATGGTTATGATACCAAGTACATAATTAGGATTTAGATGGGCCAGTTGAGAAGGGGAAAGCTCTTTCGCCACCAGAATGTAGGGTTTTGTATCCGAAGGCAGCGTAACCTCCGGCGCCCCAAGCAGATGCTTCAGCAGCCGGTTGCCGACATCCTTGATATCGACGGCCCGTTCCTTCATATACTCGTCGTCCAGCAGGTCGAACATGGCCACAAAGTGATCGATCGCCTCTTTGACTGCCACCTCCGCCGCTTTGTACTGCCTCTCTATAATTCCGCGGATTTCGCTCATGAATACCGGATCATCCAGAATTGCCAGATGAGCATCAAAAATGCTCGATTCCTCGGGACCGACAACCTCTCTGAATTCTTTTTTAATAAACTCAATCTCGTCCTTGGAGGTTCGAATCCCTTCATACAAACGCTCAAATTCTTTAGCCAGATCTACCGGGTTTACCTGCGTCTCCGGCATGCTCCATTCCCAGTTCGGCAGAACGAAGGCCTTTCCGATGGCAACACCCGCCGCGGCCCCTATACCTTTTATCATGATTCTACCCCTCCAACATTGCTTTCGTGCAATACGACAGACATCACCGAAGACTGTCCTTTTTTCACATTTTTAAACGGAGCGTAGCTCCAGGATTTGACGCGTTCTGGATTGGTAATAACCATTGGGGTGGCCAGCGAAGCGGCATGCTCCTTCAGATAGTCCAAATCAAACCTAACCAACAGCTGACCGGGCTCAACGCTATCCCCCTCTTTGACATCCGACTGGAATGGGCCTTTAAGCTGCGACGTATCGATACCGATATGCATAAGCACCTCCAGCCCTTCCGGCGTGGCTATGCCGATGGCATGCATCGTGGGATAAATGTGCATCACTTTACCGAATACCGGTGAGACCAGCTCTCCCTTTTCCGGGATAAAAGCAACCCCGTCACCGACCAATTTTTGCGCAAAAATATGATCGGGCACCTCTTCGATCGGCAGCATTTTGCCCTGCATGGGAGCGTTGAACAGCACCTGCGGCAGATCGCGCAGCATCAGCTTGTTGATTTCCTCGCGGATCAGCTCGGAGTAAGTGCCGAAGACAACCTGTACATTCCCCCCGCCCAATTTGATGATGCCGGCGGAGCCGAGGCTCTTAAGCGCGCCCGTATCGATCTGGCGGTCATTATACACCGTAAGCCGCAAACGGGTAATGCAGGCCTGGACCTGCACAACATTCTCCTTGCCGCCAAGCGCCTGCAAAATAAGCGGAGCCTGGTACGGTATATTGCCGGCCCAATCGCCAAGCTCAGAGCCTTCCTCCCGCCCTGGCGTCGGAATCTGAAATCGGCGGATCGCCCAGCGGAACAGATGGTAATAGACCATTCCGTACACCAGACCGATCGGAATCAGCAGCCAGGCGCGCCGGGCCAAATGAAGGTTCAATATGAAGTCAATGGCCCCTGCCGAATAGGAGAAGCCGTGATAAATTCCAAGCGCGGACGTAAGCGCCATGGCGAGCCCGGACATGATCGTATGTAGAGCGAACAGATAAGGCGAGGCGAATAGAAAGGCGAACTCGATCTGCTCGGACACGCCTGTCAGGAAGCAGACGAGCGCTGCCCGCAGAAACGTTTTTTTGATCTGGGGCTTCAAATCTTCGCGGGCTTCCTGAATTATGGCAAACGCAATGGCGGGAAGCGCGAACATCATGATCGGAAACAGTCCCGCCATGAAGCTGCCCGCTGTAGGATCGCCGGCAAAAAAACGAGGAAGGTCCCCCTGAACAACTGAGCCATCCGGCGTCGTAAACGTTCCCAGTTGGAACCAGAATACGTTGTTCAAAATGTGGTGAAGCCCAAAGGCCGTCAGCACCCTGTACAATACCCCGTATACAAACAGCCCAAATCCTCCCGTCCGGCCGACGAATTGCAGCAGATCTTCAAGGCCATGCTGAATCAGCGGCGAGACGCCGAGCATGACCCAGGCGAACAGCGCGGAGAACATTCCCATAAAGAGCAGAACAAAACGCGATCCTCCGAAAAACTGGATCGCCTCTGGAAGCTTGATATTTTTTAACCGGTTATGGGCAATGCCGGCGACAATTCCTAGCAGAATGCCGATCAGCGTCGCGGGCTGCAGTGCGCCGTCTCCCAGTTTCATAACAATCCGGTCATAGGTGAACATTCCCGCAAGCGCCGCAAGTCCCGCGGGTCCGGCTTGATTGGATAATCCCCATGCGACTCCGACCGCAAACAGATAAGGCATATAATAAAAAATCCCCTGACCCGCATAGGTCGCTACTTCGGCAACCGAAGCCAGCCCCCAGGCAGACCATGGCAGGCTCCCCAGGCTGAGCAGAATGGCCGCCGCCGGCAGCACCATAGTGGGAAGCATGATGGCTCTCCCAAGCTGCTGCAATGATCCGAGCCAGTTCAAGATGTATCTCTCCTTTCTTACTATATTGAATGGTACGGCCTGTGTTCCGTTTTGTCAAAAGAATAAGCTAGTACATTTTCATATTACCAAAATATACCATGCCGAGTCTATTTGTTCATGGGTACATACGCGCAAAAAACGCCCTTCCCTTTCGGTCAGGACGTTCTTTAGCATATTGTCACTTACTTTACGTTACGGTTCCGCCCATTCATCGTTATCGCTTCCTCGACCTTGATGCAGCGGTCCATGATTGCCGTCATGCCAGCCTCTGCGGCAATTTCCGCAGCTTCCTGACTGACAATCCCCTGCTGCAGCCACAACACCTTGGCGCCGATAGCCGCAGCCTCGCGGGCCGTCTCGGCGCAGAACTCACTGCGGCGGAACACATTCACTATGTCGACCGGCTCCGGAATCTCCGCAAGCGAATGATAGCACTTCTCCCCGAGGATCTCGCCGCTCACCATCGGGTTAACCGGAATGATCCGGTAGCCCTTGAGCTGCATGGCGTAAGCGACCATGTAGGACGTCCGGTCACTCTTGTCGGACAGTCCCACAACGGCAATATTGCCGGCGGAGGCCAGGATGTCCCCGATCTGTTCCCTGGATGGATTCTCAAATGCCATAGGTTTCAGCCTCCTTTGTCTCAGAAATTATCGGCACCGCACTTATTTTACCCACTCAACATCCGCGCCGAGCGCCTGCAAATGGTCAAAATACTGCGGATATGATTTGGCGACATGATGCGCATCCTTAATCAGCAGCGGCTTCGCTGCCCGAAGCCCGACGACCGTTAAGGCCATAATGACGCGATGGTCGAAGTGCGCGTTAATCGTTACGCCGCCGGCGACGCCTTCCGGCATGCCATGAACGATGATCTCGTCCCGCCGTTCTTCGACCTTCGCCCCAGCCTTGCTCAGCTCCGCCAAATAATCGGTGATGCGGTCACATTCCTTATATCGCAGATTCTCCACATTATAAAACCTGGAGGTTCCCTCCGCAAACACGGCGGCGGCAACCATCGCGAGCACGGCATCCGTAGCCGCGTCCCCGTCGAATTCTACGGCCTTCAGGCGTCCGTTCCCCTGCACATGCACCGTTCCGTTCTCATGGGTGAGCGGTACTTCCATCATACGCAGCACATCGATAATTGCTCTTTCCCCCTGCCGGCTGCGCTCAGCCAAACGCTGGATCTTCACGTCGGACTTCGTTACGGCCGCAGCCGCAAGCACGGCTGCCGAACCGGGATAATCACCCTGCACCGTGTACGATTTGGCCTCATAGGACTGCCCGCCCGGCACCTTGAACGACATATAGTCGTCAGCTGCGTGGATGACGATTCCGGCCTGCTCCAGCACCTCCAGCGTCTGCCCTACAACCACTTTCGATTTTAGATCGTTCAGCACAATGATCTCGCTGTCTTCCTCAAGCAGCGGCGTCAAGAACAGCAGCGCGCTCAAATACTGGGAGCTGACGGCTCCGGAGACAGTGATGCGGCCTCCCTTGGGGTTTCCGCCACGGATCGTGATCGGCAGCCGGCCTTCATTATGCTGGACCTCTACTCCAAGCTGGCCGAGGGCGTCGATCAGGTCGTCATGCGGACGCTTGCCGAGCGAGTCGGGGTATGTATTCACAAAGGTCACCTCTGGGCACAGGGAGGCAACCGCCATCAGGAAGCGCAGCACCGCGCCGGCATTGCCTACATTAAGCTCCTTGACGTCAATGGGACGGCGGCCGAAGCCTTTGATGACGATCTTCTCGTCGTCCTCTGTAAGTTCCGCTCCCAGATCGCGGATACAGCGGCGTATAGCGTCGCTGTCCTCGCTGTGCGCCGGATGATAGATCGTACTCGTGCCTTCTGACAGCGCGGCAACCAGCAGATAGCGCGTCGTGTAATTTTTGGAGGACAAAGCTCCGATTTCCCCGTTTAGTACCGGCGTAGGCCTTACAATAACGTCCATATTCCAGTTCTCCTTATAGTTGTATATTGGATGCGGGACACTCCTGGTTTGACAGGGTATTCCGCCCTTATGTTATCATTAAACCATTCTTGTCAAGGAAAGAGGTCATATCCATGAATGGTATTCCCCAAATTACAGCCCCGGAGCTGCGTCAGCGCATTGAATCCGGTGAAGAATTGGTTCTTATCGACGTCAGAGAAGATGACGAAGTGGCTCTCGGTATGATCTCTGGCGCAGAGCATATTCCCATGGGAGATATTCCGTACCGTACCTCCGATATCCCGGAGGATGCCGAGGTTATTTTTATTTGCCGTTCCGGTTCCCGGAGCCAGCGGGTATGCGAATACTTGTATGCCCAAGGCTATAGCGGTGTTGCCAACCTGAGCGGCGGCATGATCGGATGGAACGAACTGCTGGAAAACTAGCCAACGTGCTTAAAAGCTAAAACGCGGTAGTGCATTAAAATATGAAGAGACACTTGTGCCGCTGATAAGTCCGTCGTATCGACCGTGCAATGTGCGAAGCTGTAGGCGTCTTTTCGTTCTTCCAGAATTCGTCTTACGCGTTCTTCCGCATTGCCGGCCAGCAGCGGCCGTTTGTTGTCTCCGGCTACCCGGGATATAATATCCTCCGCCGTGGCGCTGAGTGCCACTACGATTCCATTCTCTATCATCATGCCCCTATTTACCGGCGCCAGCACCGCGCCTCCTCCAGTGGCGATCACCTGCCGACTGCTCTGTACCGTCTGCCGTAAAACTTCCGTCTCCACGGCTCTGAAGTATCCTTCTCCTTCTTCCGCAAAAATCTCGGATACGCTCCGGCCCTCTTTCCGGATAATTTCATGATCCAGATCCACGAGCTCATAGCCAAGCTGCTCGGCTAATACAGCGCCTACACTCGATTTCCCTGTTGCCATCATTCCGATCAGAATCAGATTTCCGGTATTAGCCGGCCTGGTGTTCCACGGCATCTCGTCTCCAGACATACGCTCACCTACTCAATATTTTGGACTTATCATAACACAGTGTGAAAACGCAGCACAATCATTCCTCTGCCCAAGGCGGCGTTATTGTAAAAAAAGCCCGAAAGAATCGCCTGAAGGCGGACTCTTCCGGGCCGTGAAAGCGTGAAAGGCGTGTTATTCCGATTGCGCTTCAGCGATCCACTCGTGGTGGAAGATGCCTTCCTTGTCCACGCGTTTAAATGTATGTGCGCCGAAGTAGTCGCGCTGGGCTTGCAGCAGGTTTGCCGGCAGACGCTCCGTGCGGTAGCTGTCGTAGTAAGCCAGGGCGCTTGCGAAGCCCGGAACCGGGATGCCGCGGGTAACGGCTTCTGCAACCACCTTGCGCCATGCATCCTGGTAAGAAGTCATGATTTCCTTGAAGAACGGATCGAGAAGCAGGTTCTTGAGCTCTGGATTGTTCTCATAAGCATCGGTAATGTTCTGCAGGAAGCGGGAACGGATAATGCAGCCGCCGCGCCAGATTTTGGCCAGATTGCCGTATTTCAGATTCCAGCCGTATTCATCGGAAGCAACGCGCAGCTGTGCGAAGCCTTGGGCGTAGGAAACAATTTTGCTCGCGAACAGCGCTCTGCGGACATTCTCGATAAACTCGGCTTTGTCTCCGTCAAACGCGCCGGCGGCCGGTCCGCTTAGCACCTTGCTGGCTTCCACGCGCTCTTCTTTCATTGCGGAGAGGAAGCGGGAGAATACGGATTCCGTAATCATGGACAGCGGCACGCCCAGATCCAGCGAGCTTTGGCTTGTCCATTTGCCTGTGCCTTTTTGACCCGCGGCGTCGAGGATGACGTCGACCATCGGCTTGCCGGTTTCTTTGTCATACTGCGCGAAGATGTCCTTCGTAATCTCGATCAGATAGCTGTCGAGCTCGCCTTTGTTCCACTCGGCGAAAGTCGCATGCAGTTCTTTTTCATCAAGGCCCACAACGTCTTTGAGGAGCTGGTACGCTTCGCAGATGAGCTGCATATCGCCGTACTCGATGCCGTTATGCACCATCTTCACGTAATGGCCCGCTCCGTCCGGTCCGATATATGTACAGCAAGGTTCTCCGTTCACTTTGGCCGAGATCGCTGTGAGGATCGGTTCTACCAATTCATACGCGCTTTCCTGACCGCCAGGCATGATGGAAGGTCCTTTCAGCGCGCCTTCTTCGCCGCCGGATACGCCGGTGCCGATAAAGCGGAAGCCTTTTTCCTCCAGTTCCTTGTTGCGGCGGATTGTATCCGGGAAGTAGGCATTGCCTCCGTCGATGATAATGTCGCCCTGATCCAAATGTGGAATCAATTGCTCTATGGTCGCATCGGTCGCTTTGCCTGCTTGAACCATGATCAGAATTCTGCGTGGAGTTTCCAGCGACTGAACGAATTCCTCAATAGTAAAAGTGCCGGTGAGATTTTTGCCTTCCGCTTCTTTGAGAAGGTCATGAGTCTTCTCAGGGGAACGGTTGAATACGGATACGGTAAAGCCTCTGCTCTCGATGTTAAGTGCCAAATTCTTGCCCATTACAGCCAGGCCGATAACGCCGATTTGTTGTTTTGCCATCTGGTCCTCCACCCTTTGTACGCTTTTATTTTGTGTGAAGCATTAAGAGATCAATTTCATTGACAAAATGCTTCTATTACGAAATTTAACCCGCAATGTAACTATTCTAACGCTTTTTTCAGCAGAAGTGAACCCCTCCGGAAAATTGCCTTGCAAATCGAAGACACCCCTTTCCCAGAGGTGCCTAATCTTCGCCTAACACTTACTGGATTTACCATTCCAACTTCATTAGTTCCTTCGTTAAAAACACAAGCTTTTCCTTGGAAAGCTTCACCTGCTGCTTATCACCCCGGGCCAAAGCGTCGCTCAGCCGGTCCAGTTCCTCGTCGACTTCCAATCTGCGCTCGCGGACGCGCTCTTCGCCCAGGGTTGAGTAGAACATCTTCGTCAGCTCCTGATCCGACAGCAAAGGTCCTTTCTGATAGAGCACTTTCTGCTGATAGCCCGATATTTCCACGAGGCGGATCACTTCGCCGAACAAAATATTTTCGATGATGATCTGACGGTCGCGAAAACGCTTGACGACGGCATGGCCGCGCATATCGCCAATCAGTTTCTCCATCCACTCGGAAAGACGTGCGTCGCGTATCATGTAATCGCCTACCAGCTTGTAGCCGTCTTTAATCCGTTGAAACCGCAGCTTGACAAGCTTGCGCCCGGTACGGACCGAGATCACAAACAGGCTGTCGCTCTCGCTCCAATACAAGGAATAGCCTTCCTGAATCAGGTCCTTGATCAAATTCTGAATGTGCATCCGGTCAAACCGGAGCTCCAGGTTGCAATACTCCACCTCGTCGTTCTTATTCACGGCACTCCCTCCTTTACGTTTTGCGAATAGCAAAACCGGCACTTGTCATTGGCGTCTTTACCCTTACGGAAGTAGTGACTGCAGCCGATAAAATATAAGCGGACGCAGTGATGATCTTTGCGTTCATCCTACACTTATTTTATACTTCAGTTTATGTAGCGGGAACTTGGTTTATTGACTATTTTTACCCGCTGCACCATCATTCCAAACGCCTTTTTCGCGGATATATGCCGCGCGGCATGATGAATTCAGTACATCCTACTAAGAGGTGACACTACACTATATGTCGTTCAACGGATTTGCAGCAGAAGATTTTGAAGTATTTGGCATTGACGGTCTCGAGCCCAGGATGGACGCCCTAATCTCTAAGGTTCGGCCCAAGCTGACGGCGCTCGGTGACGAAGTTGCCCCGTTTCTATCCGCCCTGTGCGGGGAGGAGATGTTTCCTCATGTAGCCAAGCACGCCCGCCGCACGGTGCATCCGCCGAATGATACCTGGGTGGCCTGGGGACCCGGCAAAAGAGGTTACAAAGCGCTGCCTCATTTCCAGACCGGCCTGTTTCAGAGCCATCTGTTCATCGTGTTCGCGATTATTTACGAGAGCCCGAACAAAGCCATTTTCGCCGACGCGCTGTCCGGCGGCGCAGCCGCAGTCCGGGAGCGGCTGCCGGGCCATTATTTCTGGTCCACGGACCATCTGGACGCGCATGGAACGCCGCAATCGGACATGGACGATGCCCGTGTCTCCGAGCTGGCGCGCCGTCTTAAAGAAGTAAAGAAGGCGGAAGTCACCTGCGGACTGCGGATCGGAAACGAGAATCCGGTCCTCAGGGATGGACAAGCCCTTCTTCAAGTGATTGAACAGACGTTCGAGACGCTGCTTCCCCTGTACCGGATGTCGTTCTAAACGGCCCGCCTACGACGGCCGCCCTCCTCGAACAAAGTAAAACCGCCTGTTCTCCAGATCCCTGGAGAACAGGCGGTTTTATTGTGCCCGGCGAAAGCTTAATGTGATTGTCCGGTTCTCAGCTTCGTGCGGCGCACGATGGCCAGATGCAGGACGAACAGCAGCACCATAACGCATGCACTCGCTACAAAGGGAGTGCCATGGCCGACCGAATCCCACAGCTTGCCGGAAACAATAGGGCCTGCCACCATCCCCGAGCCCTGCAAGGTGAGAAACAATCCCCATACCGTACCGCGCTCGCCTTTGGGCACCTGCTTGGCAAGGAAGGCGTTCCAAGCTGGCAAAATAAAAGCGTAGCTGACTCCGACCAAGGGGACGACGACAAACACGAACGGAAGCCAGCGAACCATAGAGAAGGCCGCGAGCGAAACCGCGGCAAGCAGGAAGCCGACATTGAGAAAAGCTTTCGTGCCGATCCTGTCCACCAGCCTGCCCGCCGGAATCAGGGCCAGCACAGTAATGCCGCCTCCGGCAATCAGCAGCAGATTGAACTGGGACGGTGTCAGGTTCAGCTCCGTCCGGGTAAACAGGGTAACGACCGGGGTCATCAGTCCGATTGCGAATGCCTGCAGGAACAGCGCCGGGTACAACAGCCGGCTGACCTTCAGTGACTGCCTTACCTGAAGCAGCTTTCGCTTCAGGTTCTTTAGCGGGGTCAGCTTCGGATGAGCATTTCCGGGCCCATCTCCGCCTTGGCTAACGGCATGGAACCCGTGGGCAATCCTGGGGGGCAGCAGCAGGGCGACTGCGACCACCGCCACGGCAAAGGCCAGCAGCACGAAGAATACGGCGCGGTAGCTCTGATGGCCATGCTCCATCAGGAAGTTGACCGTAATCGGCCCGATGCCCGTCCCGGCCAGGGAAGCCATCTCCACAGCCCCCATGGCCGCGCCGCTGCTTCCGCTTTTGGTGGAGCCGGCCAGCTCCGTCACGCCGGTCATCACGCAAGGCCAGAGAGGGGATGTACCCATCCCTAAGATCAGGCAGGCCAGCGACAGCGACACCGCGTCTTTGGCATAAATAATGAGAACGACGGCCACCGCGATCATGAGCAGCGCTCCGGTCATCGTCCATCGGTACCCGATCCGTTCCATGATCCAGCCCGAGGGACTGCGGAACAGATTATCGCCCAAGTATTGCAGCGCAAAGGCCAGACCGACCACCGTGACGGACAGCCCGAGTATATTCTCCATATAGACGGGCAGCAGCGCGACAAGCAGCGATCCTTTTACAAATTCAACCAAAAAAATGATAATCCACATCTCGATAATAAACGGCGATGCCAGATTGATATGCATCCGCTGCTCCGTTTTGGTGGGCATTACATCACATCCTAGTATTATGATGATGGTTTTGTTATACTTCTTTTGTTTGCGACTTTACTTGTAGAAAGGTTGTGGGAGTATTAATGGATCAATCGCTTACCCCTCTCTTCACGGCTCTAAAAAAGCACGCTGCCGGAAATCCGGTGCAATTTCATATTCCCGGTCATAAAAAAGGTGCCGGAACCGATCCCGAGTTCAAGGAATTTGTCGGTGATAACATCTTTTCCATAGATCTGATCAATATTGCACCGCTCGACGACCTGCATCAGCCCAAAGGCGTAATCGCCCAGGCGCAGAACCTGGCTGCGGAAGCGTTTGGAGCGGATTATACTTATTTCAGCGTTCAAGGCACAAGCGGAGCCATTATAACGATGATTCTGTCTGTCTGCTCTCCCGGGGAGAAGATTATCGTACCCCGCAATGTTCACAAATCGGTCATGTCCGCCATCATCTTCTCGGGAGCCAAGCCGATCTTCGTCTCTCCGGTGCAGGACGAGAACCTTGGCATCGACCACGGCATTACGACCAGTTCTCTTAAACGCGCCCTGCAGCGCCATCCGGACGCCAAAGGGGTGCTCGTCATCAACCCGACTTACTTCGGGGTATGCGCCGATCTTCGCTCGATTGTAGAGCTTGCCCACAGCTACGGCGTTCCCGTGCTTGTAGACGAGGCTCACGGCGTTCTGATCCATTTCCACGAGGAGCTGCCGATGTCGGCGATGCAGGCGGGTGCGGATATGGCCGCCACAAGTGTTCATAAGCTCGGCGGCTCCATGACCCAGAGTTCGGTGCTCAATGTTAATGCCGACACCGGCCTCATTAACCCGCAGCGTGTTCAGACGATGCTGAGCATGCTGACGACAACTTCAACCTCCTACATTCTGCTCGCTTCCCTCGATACGGCTAGACGCCATCTCGCGATGAACGGCCATGATATGGCGGCTCACGCGATTGAGCTGGCCAAGTATGCCAGAGCAGCGGTTAATGAACTCGAGGGCCTGTACAGCTTCGGCAACGAGATTCTTGGTACGGAAGCCACCTACGATCACGACCCCACGAAGCTGAGCATTCATGTGCGCCATCTGGGCATTACGGGCTGGGAAGCGGAGAACTGGCTGCGTGAGAAGTATAATATCGAAGTCGAAATGAGTGACATGTATAATATTCTTTGTCTAATTACGCCAGGAGATACCCAGCAATCCGTAGACAAACTTATATCGGCGCTCCGGGTATTGTCGGCCATCCATTATGGTAAAGGCGATATCTACGAGCTCAAAGTGCAGGTTCCGGAAATTCCGCAGCTTGCGCTAACTCCGCGGGATGCTTTCTACGCCGATACGGAACTTGTACCGTTCAAGGAATCGGCCGACCGCATTATCGCAGAATTCATATATGTCTATCCCCCGGGTATTCCGATACTGCTTCCCGGAGAAGTTATTACACAGGATAACATCGATTATATCCTCGACCATGTGGAGATCGGCCTGCCCGTCAAAGGACCGGAGGACCGCACTCTAACCCATGTTAAGGTTATCGTCGAGGCCGACCCGATATTCTAAGCTCATACAAAAACCCGATACCTTATCATAAGGTATCGGGTTTTCTTGAGTCGGCGGCTAATATAACAGATCCGACTTCTATATCTTGTCCGAATCTATCCCTGCTTGGCAAGCAGTTCGTTGTAAGCTTGTTCCACAGCTTTCCATTCCGCTTCGTCTTCGATATTGTAAAGCACCATTTCTTCGTCTTCTTCTTCCATGCGCAGAATGATGCCGTCAGCTTCCGGGTTCTCGCGTTCCAGCAGCAGCGCATAGAGCTTGTCGGCTACGTCGAACGTTTCCACCAGCACCATTTCTACATCTTCGCCCTGCTCGTTCGTCAAGGTCAGCACAAACTCCTCGTGCTCATGGTCGTGCCCGCAGCTGCATCCATCGCCATGCTCATGGCTATGCCCGTGATTGTGGCCATGTCCGCCGCAGCATTCTCCGCCATGCTCATGTTTGTGATCGCTCATTAAAATACCTCGCTTTGAATTGAATTATCCTACATTTGGTATGTTAACACGTAAGACAAGTTCAGGTCAATTTACGGGCGTCCGCAAAAAGCATTAATTGATCGCGGTAATCACTTTTTCGGATACCAGCGAATAATCGCCATTCTTGGTCGCTTTCATGTAGAAGCCGATCCTGTATTTGCCGCTGTCCTTGAAATCGTACGTAATTTCCTTTGTCGAGAACCAGAAATTATCCGATTGTTCACTGTCCAAATTTTGGGAATCGAGATCCTTGACATTGCCGGAAGGGTCGGTAATCGATAGCTTGACGCTCGCAATATCGTCGGTGAGGCTGTCCACTTGGCACAGCGCCTTGAATTTCAGCTTGCCCACTCTAACCTTGCCAAACAGAGTGTCTCCCATGAACAAAGATATATGAACATTAGGCTTAATAATTCTTAACTTGCCGGAATCGCTCCAAACTACCAACCCGTCGATTTCCCGCGCGGGAACATAGGTCTTCCCATCGATTAAATATCCGCCGTCCGAAAGCTCCTTGCCGTTACTCCACACCCGCACTTTCTGATAGACCGAGTCGGCAAATAACAATGAACCGCCCATCAGGGAAAAGACCATAACGCAAACCGCAACTTTTCTCCATCTTTTTTTCATAGCCTTGGACCTCCATACTAATTCATGCTGTTAATATATACTTCATACGCATGAGCAAGTTGCGGCTGCCGAGGCAAATTTTTCTTGGGCTCCGCTTGATTAGCGGCGCGTCAGGTTGTTCGTAGAAAAAGAAGGATAATAGCTTCATCATGCGTTTACAAACGGCTGATACTATATATTAGACGGCTAACCCGGGAGGTAATCCATAATGACTGTCAAATTGCAAATGCTCGGAACGGGCAGCGCCTTCGCCAAGAACTACTTTAACAATAATGCCCTTCTGATGGGCAGCGGCTATACCCTGCTGATCGATTGCGGCATCACCGCTCCGCTGGCCATGCACGAACTGGGGCGTTCCTTCGGTGAGGTCGAAGCCACGCTGATTACACATCTGCATGCCGACCATGTCGGCGGGCTGGAAGAGCTTGCATTGACACTGCGCTATAAAACCGGCCGCAAAATGACTCTTTTGCTCCCCGAAGCGCTCGTTGATCCTCTGTGGGAGCACACTTTGATGGGCGGGCTGTACCAGGAGGGCATAATTACCTCGCTGGATGACGCATTTCATGTCCGTCCTCTTAAGCCGGATACGGTGTATACCCTCTCGCCGGAAATCACCGTCCGCCTGATCCGGACACCGCATATTCCGGGCAAAGACAGCTATTCGCTCATGCTGAACGAAGAGGTATTTTACAGCGCCGACATGACGTTTGAGCCGGAGCTCCTGATCAGTCTCGTGCGCAGCGGGGGCTGCCGTAAAATCTATCATGACTGCCAGTTGGAAGGCGCAGGCGTCGTTCATACCACCCTGGAAGAACTGAAAAGTCTTCCCGAGGATATCCGCAGCCGGATTTCCCTGATGCATTATGGCGACGAGAAGCCGGACTACGTCGGGCGGACGTCGGGAATGGATTTTTTGGAGCAGCACGTGGTGTATTATCTTTAAAAAAAAAGACTATCCCCGGCTCTTTCGGCCTCTCGGATAGTCCCCTTACCCTAGCGCTGCAGTTAAAACTGCGGCAGGTGATCAAGATTATTGGTCGGATCGCCGTCGGCATCCCCTCGGATGTGGAGGGCTCCGTCCTTCCCTTTGAACAAGTTGACACCGGCGATAGATCCCGCCTGAACTTCCTGCAGCGCCTGCTCATAGCTTAGCACGCGGCCCGTAGAAGTCCGAAATGAGGTAAGATCTCCGTCACCGTTCTTCTGCACCGCCACAAAACGTTCCCGTTCTCCGTCGATCATATAGACACGCCCCTAAATCCAGATTTGCCAAATACAAGGCACATCATAGATTGTCCAGCGGACGGGACGGATATGCGTTTCTACAATTTTTTTTGCATCCGGACGTGCAGTATCCCGGCATCATAGAACGGCTTCTCTGAGATCACTTCGTATCCAAGCTTGCGGTAGAACTCTTCCGCCTGGCACTGTCCGTCAAGAATGGACGTCTCGAGCCCGAGCTCCCGGGCCAGCTCCTCCAGCGCGAGCAGCAGCACCCGGCCGTAGCCTTTGGCTCTATATTCTTTCAGCACGGCGATCCGCTGCATTTTCGCGGTGCCCTCTCGGTAATATGTTAATCTTCCCGTAGCAGCGGGAACCCCATCGTCAATTAACAGCACATGATGCACATCCGGTCCGATACTGTCAAAATGATCGATTTCTTCCTCTGCGGGAACCTTTTGTTCTTCTACAAATACCTTTTTGCGAATATCCAGCCCCTGCTGCAATTGCTCCTCTGTTATAACGCGCACAATTTCCGCCGCCATTCCTCTGAATGCTCCTCTCTCTATTGTCAAGTTGATCTATTATACTGAATATTATCCTCACTGTATAGCTGAAAGTTCAGCGGAAATAGGCCAGCATTAGGAGGTTACCGGCCATCCATGCCGTCCGAATAGACGTCATCCGGAATGGACTTCGAATATACATCCTTCATAATCGGAGCCAACGGATCGCGCTCTTCTCCAAGCCCCCTCCCGGGGTTTGTGAGACTCGTCATATCAAAGGAAGCGGGACGAGCGTTCTCCGTGGACATTTCATTTCCGGGCATGCAGCCGGTGGCAAGCAGCAGTGCGCTGAAGACTGCCGGCAATCCCAGTTGTCTTTTTTTCATAGTCCGGCTCCTTTCTCTCGATTCACAAAAATGCAGGTTCTTCCAATATCTTTAACGAAGCCGGAATGTTTTATAACCAAGCGCTCTGCCGGAAGACAAATTATGCTATAATGAACTACGTTTGCCCTATGGTTTGCATATTAATAGAACAAATACTTTAACTACTGAAAAGAGAGGATTCAATGATTGGTGAGATTCTGCTTCAGGTTGTGCTTCCGGTTTTTATTCTGATTGGCGCCGGCTCGCTTCTTCAGCGGCTGTTTCGGCTGGATTTGTATACGCTGGCCAAAATCAACTTCTACTACATAACGCCCGCCGCCGTGTTTATGAGCATGTATCTCTCGAAGATGTCGCCCTCCCTGCTCGGAATGGTGGTTGGTTTCTATGCACTTTACATAGGTATCCTTTATATTTTGTCCTTTATCCTTACACGTTCGCTAAAATACAAAACAGGCATGAAGGCCGCATTTACGAACAGCGTGCTGCTGGATAACGCGGGCAACTACGGCATGCCGGTTAATGATCTGGCGTTTCACGGAGATGCTCTCGCCGCTTCGCTTCAATCGCTGATTATGGCGCTGCAAAGCCTGCTCACTTTCACTTATGGGGTCATTTCCATTCAGCGGGCCAAGCTTAAAGGCAATTACCGGATCGTCATTATCGGATTTCTGAAAATGCCCGTTCCTTACGCGCTGGTGCTGGGATTAGCGTTTCACGCTTTCTCCGTGCCGCTGCCTCTGTTCATTTCCAAGCCACTTACCTATGCCCAGGAATCGATGGTTGCGGTCGCGCTGCTTACGCTGGGAGCGCAGATCGTGAAATATCCGCTTCGGCTGGCGCGAGTCGATATTTATCTGAGTCTCCTGCTGCGCTTGCTCGCCGCTCCTACGATTGGCATTCTGCTCGTGCTTGCGCTCGGCATCAAAGGCATACCCGCACAGGCGATGATTATCGCTTCCGGCATGCCGACCGGCGTCAACGCCTCGCTGCTTGCCGAGGAATACAATAACGAGCCGGACTTCGCGGCCCAGACCGTACTGGTTTCGACGCTGCTGAATGTTATTACGATTACCGGTTTAATTTCGCTGGCCCGTACACTAGGTTAAGATCAGGGTAACCACGCACAAGGAGGAATAGCCAATGAATAAGCTCGTATTTTTCCTCGGGGGAGCAGGCGCCGGCAAGACCACGCTGGCAAAAGCATTGGCAGCCAGACGGAAAGCCGCCTTCTTCGATATGGATATCCTTCTGCGGCCGGCTGCGGAAGCGATAATGACGCTCCATGGACTTGACCCCGCCGACCGGGATTCCGCAGATTACAAGAGGCTGTGCCGTGACCTGGGATACCGGATTACGATGGATGCCGCTCTGGATAACGTCAAGCTGGATGTGGACAGCATCGTAGTCGGTCCTTTTACGAAAGAAGCCGAGGATGAAGGGTGGATTGCGCGCGAACTGTCGCGGATCGGCCGATCACTGCTCGACGTCGAGGTAAAGGTGGTCATCGTCAGCCTGTCCGATGAGACACTTTATAAGGAAAGAATTACTGCCAGAAGCTCGAAACTGGACGACTGGAAGCTGCGCAACTGGGACGATTTCCGCTCCTCGCTTGTCAGCCGAACCGTAAAATGGCCCCTTCCCCCCTCCTCCATCCTATACTTTGATAATTCCGGAAATGACCCGGCCCGGGCCGCGGACACAATCGAACGTTTTGTCTATCCAGATGCATAGCTCCCTTCCCGTCGCGCCATACACTTGCCTCGTGTCAATCCTGCGTTAAATATGCTTAACCGGTCTAAATTATGCTGATGTGGGAATGTTTGTAGTATTGTCAAACATTTCGGCCTTGCGCAAATTGTGAATCAAATCACTACTATTTATAATTAAACGTAACTTACAAGCGTATTTTCAAAAAAAGGCAACGAGAGGATGAATTAATATGAATACCGGAACGGCCCAAGAACAAGATAGATTGCCCCGCCATCTGCTTGCCATGCTGCCTTGCCCGCTTAAGGTGCCGATTGAAGAAACATTTCTTCATCAGCAAAGCTTGGGGCTCTGGTCCGACCTGGACCCGGAAGAGCTGGAGTTTGAGGGAAACGCAAATCAGAGCGACTTCTATAAAACAGTAAATGAGTTTCAATCTACCGATGAACTGCCGGATATCGTAATTACGCCGGGAATCAGCAGCTTCTTCCACCGTGACTTCCGTACCCGGTTTCTCGATCAGGATGTATTCGCCGATGCCGCAGGCTACACTCCGAATGAACGATTTGCGGAGATTGAGATGCAGGACCCGACTGGCAGGGTCACGTTAATGTGCGTGAATCCGCTGGTCATTGTGGCCGATACAGCCCGTCTGGGTGATACTCCCGAGCCGCGCTCCTGGAGCGACCTGCTGAACCCCGTATACCGGAAGCAGGTAACGATGAGAGGCCATAACGGCACCTTTTGTGAAACAGTGCTGCTGACATTAGGCGAGAAGTTCGGCGAAGATATGCTGACCGGTCTCGGACGATCGGTTCGCCAGGGACTTCATCCGGGCCAGATGGCAAAGCTGGCGGGAACCGATAACGAAGCCGGAACGGCTCTATACGTGATGCCGTATTTTTATGCAAACATGATCCGCAAGAAGGAAAAAATCAATATTATTTGGCCTGAGGAAGGCGCGATCGCAAGCCCGGTATTCCTGCTGGCCAAAAAGAACGCGTCCGAGGGCGGACGCCGATTGGCTTCCTTTTTCACAAGCGGGGAGACGGCGGAGCTGTGCGAACAGGCTTTCTTCCCATCGCCCCATCCTTCGGCGGCATCCGGGCTCACTCCGCGCAAGCTGCTGTGGATGGGATGGGATCTCGTCTGGAACAGTGATATTCAAGCAAAGACGGATGCCGTGAACGCTGCCTTTAACAAAGGGTTTGAACAGGAGGACTAAGCTTATGAAGCTCATAACCGTGGCGGGTCCGCCGTCGAGCGGCAAAACCTCCATGCTTCTGCGTGTAATTGATTGGTTGAAGGAGCAGGGTCTGAAAGCGGGGGTCGTGAAATTCGACTGCGTTGCCTCCAAGGATGATGAGCGCTACCGTGCCAAAGGAGTGCCGGTGCTTCTCGGTCTTGCCGGAAACCTGTGCCCGGACCATTATTTTGTAACCAATATCGAAGCCTGCGCCCGCTGGGGACAATCGCTGGAACTGGATATTCTGATCAGCGAAAGCGCCGGTCTGTGCAACCGCTGCTCTCCTTTTATCCGCCATGCCCTGGCGGTCTGCGTCATTGATAATTTATCGGGAGTGAATACCCCGACCAAGATGGGGCCGCTGCTGAAGCAAGCCGATATCGTGGCCATTACAAAGGGCGACATTGTCTCCCAGGCCGAGCGCGAGGTGTTTCAGTACCAAGTCCGCAAAGTGAACGCCCGGGCGGAGATTCTTCATATCAACGGCCTGACCGGTCAGGGCAAGGAACGGCTCGGCGTCCTGCTTGCGCAGGCTGAAGATATCGACGATCTCGACGGGCGGAAGCTGCGGTTCTCGATGCCGGCTGCGGTCTGTTCCTACTGCCTGGGTGAAACGAGAATCGGGCACGACTATCAAATGGGCAACGTCAAGAGCATCGCTATTCCGGACGTTCCCCGCCCGGAGGTGAGCTGATATGATGGAGGATATTCAATCCATTACGATCCTTGGCGGCCATTCCAAATCCGGTGAAGCGGAGGATGTCGCCTTAAGGCTGGTGCCTGGCGACCTGGTTGCTGTGGTCGGACCGACAGGCTCGGGCAAGAGCAGGCTGCTGGCGGATATCGAATATATCGCCCAGCGGGATACACCGAGCGGCCGATGCATCCTGATTAACGATCAGCCGCCTGCACCCGAGATCAGATTCGACATGGGGCGGAAGCTGATTGCCCAGCTGTCCCAGAATATGAACTTTGTCATGGACGCTACGGTGGCGGAGTTTATTGCGATGCACGCGGAATGCCGCGACACCAACCTTGGCGAGACGGGGCTGGAGGAACTGATCAACAGCGTCGTCACGCAGGCAAATCGGCTGACCGGCGAGCCGATTGTGCCGGATACCCCGCTGACCGCGCTCAGCGGCGGACAATCACGCTCCCTGATGATTGCGGATACCGCCATTTTATCCGATAGCCCGATCGTGCTGATTGACGAGATTGAGAATGCGGGGATTGACCGCAGACAGGCGCTGGATATTCTTGTGCAAAATCAGAAGATTGTGCTGATGGCGACCCATGATCCGATCTTAGCCCTGCTTGCCCACAGCCGCATTGTGCTGAAGAGCGGCGGCATTGCAGATGTGCTGGAGAGTGATCAGGACGAAACGGCGCTGCTTGAAGAATTGCAAAAAGCGGACGCCGCCATCTTGGCTGTCCGCGAGAAGCTGCGCAAAGGTGAGCGGTTGTCAGGGTCCGCGTTCAGATACGCTGAATTCTTGGCGGCTGACAGTATATAGATGCTCAACAACAGACGAACCGGCCAACGGAAGATTGGCCGGTTCGTTTTCTTTTTTGGATATATATTCTTCGTTAATCGCAGATTGAAAGACGTTTAGTTCACGCTAATAAGCATATTTCTCGCAACCCCGGTTCGGATCGCCGCCTCGGCCACTGCCTTCCGGATGCATTCAACGACCCGCTTGTCAAAAGGGTTCGGAATAATAAACCGTTCGTTCAGTTCGGAGGGATCGACAGATGTGGCAATCGCTTCCGCTACCGCGAGCTTCATTTCATCATTAATGTCGCTTGCGCCGCAGTCGAGAGCGCCTCTGAAGATGCCCGGGAAGCAAAGCACGTTGTTAATCTGATTCGGATAATCGGAGCGGCCCGTCGCCATTACCTTTACGTATGGAGCGGCAAGCTCGGGATCAATTTCCGGCGTCGGATTGGCCATTGCGAAGACAATCGGGTCCTTGGCCATTTTCCGGACATCATCGACCTTCAGCACGTTGGGTGCCGAAACGCCTACAAATACATCCGCACCTACGATGCAATCGGAAAGAGTTCCTTGTTCCAAGTTAGGATTGCTTATCTCCGCAAATTCGGTCCAATGAGGCTTGTCATACACGTTCAGCCGGTTGATGGCGCCTTCCCGGTCCACACCAATCAGATTCTCGGCGCCAGCGTTAAGCAGCATTTTAGCTACTGATATGCCTGCCGCCCCGCAGCCGTTTACGACGATTTTGACATCCCTTATGTCTTTGTCTACCACCTTCAGCGCGTTAAGCAGACCTGCCAGCACTACAATGGCCGTTCCGTGCTGGTCGTCATGGAATACCGGAATATCCAGTTCTTCTTTAAGACGGCGCTCAATTTCGAAGCAGCGGGGAGAAGAAATATCCTCCAGGTTGATGCCGCCAAAGGTGGGAGCCAGCGCCTTGACAATCGCGATAATCTCTTCCGTACTCTTCGTATCCAGGCAGATCGGCACTGCATCCACATCGGCGAACTGTTTGAACAGGGCCGCCTTACCTTCCATAACGGGCATTGCGGCTTTCGGGCCGATATCGCCAAGTCCCAATACCGCAGTACCGTCGCTGATGACCGCCACCGTATTTTTTTTGGTGGTCAGTTCGTAAGCTCTATCCTGGTCGGACGCGATGGCCTGACATACCTTGGCTACTCCCGGCGTATAGACCTTAGCCAAATCCTCCATCGATTCGATCGGATGCTTCAATGTTGTTTCCAGTTTGCCGCCTTGATGCAGCAGCATAATTTCCTCCACATTCATGGTTATCCCTCCAGTTATATGTCCGATCGCGTCCGCAATCTTAGGTCTTGTTCTATTTATCCTGAACCGGGATGACTTCATCCCTGATCAATAATCCGTTATTTTCTATATTATTCTTAATATAATCACATCCCCGGGCAGGTTTCCGCCACATGCGTCACACTGGCCGCAATAACAGAAATCATCTCTCCGATTCTAGCGGATATTTGCGCATACGGCAATACTTTCGTCCGATAAAATGCTAGTATGGCTGCGCCATTCCTCATATGCTCAGATCACCCGGCGGCCTGGTGCAATATTCGCATTTAGGGTATGTACCTGTCTTCAATTTTGAAAAAAACATTTGCATCTCTCCCCTGCCTTATGGTATTATAAATCTCGTTGCAGGACGGTAGCTCAGCGGGAGAGCACTATCTTGACAGGGTAGAGGTCATGGGTTCGATCCCCATCCGTCCTATATTATTATCAAACATATCTCACTCATTAAACCCTTGATTTATAAGGGTTTTTTGTTTGTCCGTATTTTCTATGATGTTAAACTTAACCATTCATTATTTATCGGGTGGCAAAATGGGGGGCGCAAAAATGAGTGCAACTTTTTTGCCTTGATGCAACTTTATTATAAAAATAATGGGGGGCATTGTTAGCCCCCTATAATTTCAATCACCTAAGAACCATTTTACAAAAGTTCTCTTTGGAATTTTATATAATTTCCCTATTCTTACGCTATGGAATTGTTTTGATTCAATTAGATTATATGTTGAATTCTTACTCAACCCTAAAAATTCTTGTATGTCTTTTGGTTCCATTGGTTCAGGCAAATTTCTTAAACGTTTGATTACCTTTTTGTCTATAGTTGACTCATTCATATTCCACCTTTATAACCCTTCCTATGTATTGTTTATTTTACATCTGTTACTTATGTTCTCTATGTATTAAAAGTACCAATTTAGTTTCATCAATACACACCTCTACTGTTCAATGCTGCAATGACCCCATCTGCTGTTCTAGCCCGAATGAGACCTTTTTGAACCAGTTCACTTATTGAACTCTCTCCTTTAATAATCGTCGTGTAATCGTCCTGTAGAACGTCTGTGAGCGCGTTTATAATGTGTTCATATTCCCGCTCATCTTTTGTGACAATATCGGCATATATTTGTATCTCATTGAAAATAAATTCAAACTGTTCGTTGGTTAAGCTTCCCTTACTCAAACAATTTCTCGAATTGTTCAAAAGCATATAACGCCATTCGTGTGATACAGCATCATTAAACAGGTGTAACTCACAATGGATTGGTGGCACTAAATCAAATTTCAATTTTTTAAATAATTCGGTTACTGCGCCATCAACATTATCAATTGAAACGGCAACACTAGTATATGGATCATGCATATGTATTAATTTTCACCTCTATCACGTTGTTTCTTTCTAAAACCACTAATAAGGGTATCACTTTCTAATCTGTCAAAACTTTCAATTTGAACATTGTCGGAAATAATGATTTCGTGTGGTCTATTATGATCAGCTTTCATAATACTCATTGGATTATAAATGTGTTTATAATTATATTTATTTTGTAGTGCGGTTACTCGTTCAATGTCTTTATTAATCACAACACTCAATTTTCGTTTTTTGGCTACTTCAATTAAAATACTTTCAAACAATGGTCTGCAATCAAACCCGTTAATAAAAACAAAATCTCCATTATCTATTCCGTCATTTAGTTTATTTTTTGCAAAGGTTTTAATTTGTGGATACATGGGGTCAAACAGCTTTATTCCCCAATTGATATTATTTTTCATTCTATCTCCCTTGTTTGTTTTAAATTTTGAATGTGGCCCATTGAGAAACACTTGTTACACGGTTTTAATATCAGAAATGTTTATGAAAGTAGTATTAATATTAAGTTGACCGCCCTTTATTTCTGATATGGGATATGTATCAAAATAATCATTAACCACTTTGTTTATGGATTCCGCTTCCTTATCTTTGATGTAATAAGCTTGAAAGTTTTCATTGTCGTTTATGGATAAACCAACAATATACTTATATTTATCTATTGAAATAATCTTCACCTCCTTTCAAGTCAATTAATGAAATTAGTCTTTCATCATGAATCTCACTCCCCAAAGATGGGGAGTCAAAATGGTTCCTCAATTTTGAGGAGCGACTAATCCTCCATTTTTTCATAAATCCATTTTTTATTTTCGCCATCGTCTTCAAGGATTGGAACATACAATAGTTTTGATAGATAACTCGCCACATTAAATGCTTCTTTCTTTTCAAAACTACTGATAACAACTTTTGCTGGTTTATCGTTAATATATCCAACAATAAACACTTCCCCGTATATATTGCCCTTTTCGTCTTCTGCGTTAGTATCCACCAAAATATGATGCACAGAATTATCATATCCAAACCCATACATAGGCGTTCCCATACAATCGTTATAGTTCTCGTTCATTCTATTATCTCTCCTAAACTAATTTCAGTTTCGGTTGATTCAATCTCATATCTGTAATATTTCCAAATTCATCAACTGTACTTGTATACGTCTGAAGCGGTTTTCCCGCGATGTCTTGCAGCATGTCGAAAATGTCTATGCCTTGATTTTTAATCATCTTGAAACATTCATCCATAAAGTAACTAGAAAGTGCATGACTAGTTAGCAATACACTATCACCAGCAGCAAATTGCATAAAAGCTCTTCCGTCAATGATTTCAGCCAAATCATTGACAGCTTCCCCTTTTATCTTCATTTATTTACGATCGGTCAATCTGACGGATCGACTTAAGAACCTAAACGAACTTTATCAAATCGACAATCAACTCTGAATATAATCAATCCGATCAGCCAGCATCCCATGTATAATTAGATTATCTGTACTATGAACACTGCCAAAACGGTCAACCACTTCCTGGATGGTATCAATGCCCTGTTCTTTAAGAATATCCAGCAGAATCATAATGGATTTGTTCAGCAATTCCGGCATTTCCATAGGGATAATTTCTTCGTCCTCAATACTGTCGAACACACTATTAAATACAATATCTACTTCCCGATCCAATTCATCTGTTGTAGCATACTTATAATCTTCAAATTTCATCAACCAATCATCCTTTTGTATGTATTTTTATTTTATTAGCCAGATTCAAAATTGAATCGGGCTTACTCTTAATGAAACTTACCTTTCATCAACCAAAAACACCACAATTAATTGCATCAACAATTTCCTCTGCATCAGCAGATTCACCCTGATATCCAAAAGAATCCGTAACTGTGTATAGGTCTACAAAATACATTCTAACCCTTTGACCATTAATTCTGTGTTCCTCAAAGGCTCTCTCAATTGAATATGTATCAAAATCTAAAGACTCTCCATCTTTCAAATTATCAATGTCTTCAACTGTTACCCCCCCCCCCCCCGAAATTACAACATCCTCTTTTACTTCATCAATAAATTCAACTCCAAGACGTTCAGCAGTTTCTTGTGCATACTTCATTACTGTATCTTTATACTTTCCTTCTTCGAGTACAATATATTTCAGATCACAAATTGCATCTACTACCATCATTGCCGCGTACTTTTCGAACTTATCTGCATATACCAAATTAATACTTTCTACTGTCGGTTTGTTCATTATTCTATCCCCTTTTATTATTTTTACTTTTTAACAAGGTAGTACTTTTCTTCAATCTTACAATATGTCGCCTTTTCCCTGACTTCATCTGTAATGAGATTATCAATAATATGTTGTACTTCATAAAGTGTGGGACGTTCAACAAAAGTACCAAATTCACTTACATGTTTATCGTCCCTATCATAGAATACAATCATTAAGACTTGCACGGCTTCCAATATACCACCCCCTTTCGAGTATTTAGTATTACTTCATAGACGCACTCAACCATGTAATATCATAATTTTTCCATGAACCCACAGAGTTTCTTATGTGCCTAACACACTCTTTCAAACTAAAGTTTGTTTCTTCTTTAATATATGTATATCTATTTTTATCTTTAAGATAATACAATGTTAACTCATATCGTTCACTATTGAATTCTTTAGTACTTAAAATATATTCATTTACAATAGCATAGTACTTATCACGCCCAACTTTAAAGTTTGACAGATATTTATTTGTATATGTCTTTGAGTAAAACGAGATTTCATTAATAAATGACTCAATTTCGTTTGCGGGATAATACTGGCTTAGAAAATCTATTAGAAGTTCTTTATATCTTATATCGCATGAGTACAAAATGAATCTGTTAATAAAATCTTTTGGTTCAATTAAATCAAAATTGTGTGCATATAAAAATTCTAAATATTTGTGAAAATGTTCTGTTAACTCTTTAACTGTTTTTACGTCATCAAGAAAAGACTTCATATATTATCAACACCAATCTTTTTTTGTGTAAAATCAAACAGGAATTTCATGGCAAGTTTATAGCAATTTCGTTCATGGACTATATTGTCATTATTGATCAATTCTTTAGACAATTGTCACTTTACGTCCTTTAGAAAATCAAATCTATGTTCAAGCTCATGAATCAATTCATTATAAGATTCCTCCGCATGACAAGGAAAATCTTCTGTACGTTCAAGCTCCATTTCTTCCTTAACAAGTTCAATAATCTTCTCTTCCATATTGTTAGTTGTAATAATATCAATTAGGATATCAGCAATGTCCTGATTGCGTGTCCATGCTTGATGTGCATCTTCGTAAGCATCTTTATAACTTTCAGCAACAGACTTTATAGTTTTTATTGAATCGAGCAGACTATTTTCGATACTTTCATAGTTGCTTGCTAATTCTTTATACATTCCAGACGTTTCCAATACTGTTTGACTACTTTTTTCTATCATATCGGCCAATTCATCAAGTTCTTTTTCTGTTACTTGATACAATTTAATATTGATGGCTTCCTTAGCTCTCTTTCGTCTGCTGCCTTTAGCAAAATCTAGTACATTGTTATTCATTTCTCTTCTATCTCCTATTCCTTTTTCATTTAAAATTGCTTGTTTTACTTAATGCCAGTTTCAGGATTCCAATCAGTAACTGGCGAAAGAAGACCTAATTTTTTATAATCTCTAACTCCCTCAAGCAATAAATTTGCTGTTCTTTGACAACTTCCACACCAACAAGAATCTCCACCGCATTTTGGGCAAGTATTAATTCCATGTTCGTTGATTGCCAAACAGTCGCAGCATAGATTTACTTTCATAGATCATGTCCTTCTTTCGGTAGTTTTGATTTTTCCATGTGCTCAGAAATTCGAGCATTAAATTCTTTACGTTTTTCTACAAGATTGGCAAATTCGTCACGCATCTTTTCTGCATAAGGCAAAACATTGAAGTATTCACATTCATTTAGGAATTTAACCGTATCACTTAGATGCTCAATAAATTCTTCTTCATGCTCAGAAATAAAATCAAGCATAAGATCATGCTGTGCAAAAACTGTATTCTCTGGCTTTTCTTCTTTAAGAAGCTCGTTAAGCAATTCCATCGGTTCAACATTCATAACTTTCATTTTATTCTCTCCATTTAAATATTTATTTTTATCTTTAAAAATTGCTTGTTTTATTAAATCTTTTATGTGTTCAAATTTATTACTTTCCCTATCCCAAGCACCATAAAATTGCATTGCTGCTGGAGCAAGATCAATAAAAGCACCTTCATCACAGAAAAATTCATTATCATCAAAATAGTCCATTCGAAAGCCCAAATATTGCAATGCACATACGCTTTCCTCATCTAAGTATGTATATACCTTATCCAATATTCCTGTGAAATCTGTTTTAACAATTTTTAAACTGTTGATTATCTCAATCTCTTTTTTCATTTTTATTCCACCAATTCAAATCCATGATTTTGTTTTAGATATTGAAGAATCTTAGAACGCTTTTCTTCGTAATCCTCAATGTCACCTGTTTCCTTATGTGCTTTTAAAATAATATTCTGATAAGATTCATGTTCAAACTTTTCATCATGCCTGATCATTTCTTGTTTATAGGCATTCCCCCTTGTAAAGAATCCAATATGATACAGAAACATTTTATTTCCTCTCCTTATTTTTATTTAATAAAACACAATTTTTATCTTTAATATCCTTTAACCACTCTTCAGCGTAGTCATTTGCTGCCATAATCAAAAACTCGGCGTTCCCCTTGGCGATTCTCGTATATATTGGTTTCCCTTTAACTTCTTCCACATAGATTAATGCAACCTCATACAGTGATTCTTCTGTTTGCTGAAGTAGCAAGTAAGAATTTTGTGTAAGATTAAATCTATAGTCAAATGAATCAATAATGGGATTCCATTTGTCTAAATTTTTCATAATCAATACTCTGGATATAATTTCGATTATTTCAATAGCATAATCATTCGCCACTCTATATTTGCTAACATCTATGGGCTTATTATCACTATGCGACAATTGTAAATTCCCGTTTTTCGGCAACATATGTATGTTATTTTCAACACAAAATTTGAAAAACTCTATTACTTTCTTTTGTCTTGTAAGTGGAAACTTTATATTAAGACTTTTATCTTTGATAAGACTTTCCTCCCTTTAATCCCAACTTTTCTAAGAATTTATACATATAACCTTTTACACTGATTCCAAACTCCTTTGACACTCTAGCAAACTCTTTTTCATATTTCTTAATTTCTTTCTCGGATAGTCCAGCATAATAGCCAAATTGGTGTTCATATTTATTTTCAAGTAATCATTTTAATGACATACAAAATGACCGTAAATCGTTTTCTGTCTTCTCTTTTCCTCCGCCAGCTTCATATAACTTCTCTAACAAAAACTCACTGAAATACTCATCTTCTATTATTACTACAATTGCTTGGTCATAATGAAAGAACGTTTTTATCATCCTATCTATTTTTATTTTAAATATTCGCTTGATACTTTTATTGCTTCAGTTAGTGGTGCTTTAAAAGACGCCCTATTGTTATTACGTTTCTTCCATTCACCTAGATAGGTAAGTGAAAAATCTTCTTCGTTCTCTAAAGGAATATGAAATGATCGTGATGGAAATTTAATGTACACAAAATCAATATCAATACCGTTAGACTTTTTAACTCTATGTATACCATACTTTTTAGCCCATCCATCTTCAATTGCTTTAAGTATCATTTTCTTTTTCAATTCATATAAATAACTATATTTACTTATTAACTTGTCCTTACTACATTTACCTATACGACATTTTGTTCGACTCTCAATATTTTTTAATCTCTTAGCTGCCTTACTGATACGAAAAATCGCCTCTTCTAATTCTCTTTGAACCATAATGTTTTATTAATCACCCCCTTTCGTTAAGTTAAATATACAGCATGGAATATATATATGTCAACACTTTGTTTTGAGTTATTTATATTTACTTTATAAAACAAACATTCTACTTAGAATAAGGCTATCTCTTTTATCAATTAATTGATTTATTTTTTCATGAAGTAAAATTTGTATCATGTGGTAAAACTCTCCTTAATGTTATATGGCTTCATCAACACCGTATGCAATTACAATAGCTCTCATAACTTCTCTTTTTTTATAGTCAGGAATGTCATTCACTAATTTATAGCGCATTCTCCCTCTATCAACCCTCAAAGTTTGTTCCGCCAATACTGTACTGTCCGCTGCAACCCCTACTTCATCTGCGCTCAAAAATACATGTGTAGGTATATTTGCTTTTGTTTTACTCGTTGTTATTGGTGCAACTAACACAGTTGGAGAATGGATATTTCCCTTAGCATTTTGAACAATAATGGCTGGTCTTACTCCGCCTTGTTCACTGCCCATTCTTGGAGGCATCTCAACTAACCAAATTTCATATTTTTTCACAATCTTATTGGCAACCGCCTCACTTTTTTCAAGAATCGCAGCCATGAGCCATTCACTCCTTAATTTTATCTTCCAATCTCTTTCTTTATCCTCATTATACATGTCCGTATATTTTTTATCAAGTATCAAAACCGATATAATTATTTTTATTTTATAAATTGTCAACCCCATTTCACAGGCTACGAATTTTCTTCCAGAATGTGACTTTTTTATCTTGACTTTTTACTAGGTTTAATTATTTACGAAAAAAAATAATCTGACATATCTCCGATTAAGGAAATATATCAGATTATTTAAAAATAAAAGATAACAATTAAATTCTCTTGGATCAATATTTATGCAACTTTTATAATTTTTGTATCAGTAACTCTTGCGATATTTAAATAGTTACTAACAAAATCACCATCAAGCGTAGCAAAATAATCAAAATTATGATGTCGTGAAATTGCCATATGAAAAGCATCATAAATCCCTAACTGTTCGGTACTTGTACTTTCAAATGCTTCCCACATAACTGATTCATCTGAATATGGAAATATAATAGGAATCCCCAAATCATTCCTTAAGCCATTTATTGTCTCGTTAAACTTTAGAGTTGAATCAGAATAATATTGGGTTAAATGTTCAGTATAAGTTGGATATCTAGATTTATATTCTTTAAGCAAAATTTCAATACTATAACTTAATTCATTCCTACTAATTAAGTTCTCTAAAGCTCTTTCAGGAACAATGGATCTCATATAATCAGCAGTTCTATAATCACCAATAATAGACTCTTCTTCTTTGTTGAATGTGTATGGGCGCTTAGTACGAGAAGATTTGTATTTTTTGTATGCCAAACTAAGAACTTGCCTAATTCTATTCTTAAAAATATTGTGGATTACTTCTCCGACAACATGATTACTGATTCCAATATGTTCAATTCCATCATCTGACCATTGATCAAGAATTTCAGCAACCTTATCACCACGAGAATCATCTGAATCTATGTAAGCTAGTAAAAAGCAAGCATCTATATTGACGCTTGCTTGATGAAAACTAATAGTTCTTGCGTCTTCATAGGAAATAACCAGCTCGTCACTCAAAATTATCTTCCTTCCTTAGAAAGCTCTACTAGCCCCTTACCGCTAGTCTTAATTCCAATTTTTTTTCGCAGTTCTTGAGCAGAAGTTTTTTTCTTAGGATTCTTAACAGTAGAAGAAATTGTTGTTGGTGTCATCTTTCTTCCTCCTTTTTTTCTAGTCATTATCATTCACATCCTCTACCAGTTTTGATAGATTATATGTGCATATAGATAATACTAGAACATTCTATAATGTTACTTTGAAAACTCAATCATAGTTCTATAGGTATAATATACCACAAGTTAAGCAGCCTGAATAGACAATTTGTGGATGACTTTGAGACTCCTTGTGGATAAGTCTATTGATAAATAAAAAAGCCAACACGATTAGGTATTGGCTTGGTGAATGATGTATTGTTTTACATCATAAATGTTATTTAATGGTATATATAAATAATGCATTATAATATGAAGAATTTTTCTTCGCATAATCAAGAGCCGTTTTTGAGTTTTTATCTTTAATGGTGGTATCCGCCTTTAACTCATCTAGTATTTCTCCAAAATAAAAATCATTTTCATAAACTACACTTAACATCAACGGTGTTTTCCCATCTTTATTTTGCAAGTTAACATTTAAACCAGTCACTTTAATAACTTGATATACAGCGAAATTATCTTCTAAAACCACGTAATGTAAAATGCTATTTCCTGTTTCTTTATCCTGCGCATTCACTGTAATTTCTCCTGCTTCGATTCCTACCTTAATTTTATCGGCATCTAACTTACCATTTGTTGAGTATTTGTCATGTAATCCTTCCACGTACCGTCCTCCTGTGCTTGATGCTGTTTTACTTCCTATGTTTGTTCCATTACTTACCGAACTAGTGGCAGTTGTTCCTTCTTTAAATGTAACGGTTGAAGATGTTACGCCAGTTACAGAATATCCAAATGAATTCCCCGCGTCTCGAACCGGAACATATAATTTATTGTTTACATTCATAGCTGAAACCGTTGTTGATTTGCCATCTACGACTAATTTTACTGACTTTTGAATTGCGGACAAAGAATTTGAAGCTCCTACAACAGACCCAGCCGTTAAAGTTGCGCCTACTATCAAGCCAAGTGCAAAAGTAGAGATTTTTTTCATAATCATGAACCTCCTGATTATATAATATAGTATGTATTTAATAACAACATATACCATATATATCGGCAATTCTTTTAGGTTATTTAATTTTCAAAATCAAATGATTGTGCTTTCCATTTCATATTCCTTCCAGCTTCTTGAATATAGTCTCTGGTAGCTTTTGTGATTATATCTCCATCTGGTGTCATATGAATTATTGAGCCAGAAGAATGAACTATTTTACATTCTCCATCCTGTATAGTAGCAGTTAAGTCTTTACTCGTGATATTTACCTTTTGACCTTCTGAAATAACATATACTCCACTATCTCTGAAATCAATACTTCTCTCTTTATCGTAATTCCCGCTACCATACCTAATTTTTAGACCACCAAAATATTTATCAAAACGAGCAATTCCTGAGTTGCCAATTCCACCATCACCTTCACCCATTCGCCAATAAGGTTGTGCTGATGCGCCAGAATCATTAAATCCTGCTTCCATTTTTACTTTCTTATTGTCGTCGTCTGGATCATACTTGTAAACAGGCCATGCAGTTACTTCCTTGGTCATTATCCCAGTTTGAGATGAATCTACCCAATACATAAGGTCACCATTAACACTAATATGTTCACCTTGATTAACTCTACCCGTAACCCATTGAATTGTTTTATCTTTAATTTCAATAAAATTTGACCAGTCAGCAATTGCCGCTCTAGTCATTGTAGATAAGGACTTAGCAACAATATCACTGATAATCCCATAATCCGCGCTTACCATAATAGCAGAAATAAGTTGTGCATCAAGAGCCGCAATTCCTGTGGCACTCCACTGATTAAAGTTGATAATTCCTTTTTCACTGTCGATCATCAATCCACCATCAACACCATTTTGAACAAGAAGTTTCTTGGTAATAAGTGTGCCGTCCATTTTTAGCCATGTTGGTGCGTCTGTTGGATTTTCTGCATTTTTTCCTGCCCAAAGCCCCATTTCCAATCCAGGGAATAGTTTCATAACTCCACCATCTGGATCACGAAGGGTAATTGATGAACCATTAATTGCTGCTGCTGTAATATCGCCATTTGTGAAGAATGAACTGTTTAACTTCAATCCTTCTGCATGCAAAACACCACTTAAATCTCCCCATATTAGATCTACCCAATTGGGATTTTCAGCCGTGTTTGTATTACGCTGTAGATAGAAGCCCCTAGTTGCGTTCATAACAGAACGGAACATAGTATCTGAGCGAGTAACTGTAACACCGTTTATCGCGTCTATGATAGTGCCATTGTAAAGTGAGCCAAGCTGTACCGAACTATACTTTATTGAATCATTTATGGCATTTACAATTGCGACCACTTGATCATAGTAATCCTTGAATTTCTGAATAAACTCATCACGATCAATATCTGATGTTTCAGTCATATTAGAGAGTAATGGAGCCAGATAAGCAATTAGATTATTGTAAGCATCCGTAAAAGGTTGAATGTCAATCCTTACGGTATCATCTCTACTTGTTGTCTTATATTGTTCGGCCTGATCAAGTAATTTAATGTATTCAGACATAATTCTTGTCCGTTCACCCAACACCTGTAATTTCTCTATAGCTGTAAGTTTTCCATCAGTGATGATATTATCGAATCTACCAATGTTCATTTCTTTGGTATAGCTATTCAATAGAAGTTGATTGTCTTTATCTACTATTTTCAATGATTTTGCTTCCATATCAACAGTTTTCAAGTAACCGTTATTGTCTACAGAAAATACATCATCGAAAGAATAGCCGTTCCATCTTTGAATTTTAAAGCCATCCTCTGAATTAGCTATAACTTTATTAATCAATGTAGAATTAATGTCATAGCCATCATAACGATTAATAATCATACCGTATAAGTCTGGATTCTCTTCATATAGTCCTAACTTCATAGCCACTCTACCATATCTATCTGTGATAGTAGTTTTCGGGCCTTCCATGAGCCATACACCGTCTGCATCACCGACAACGACACGTTGGGAAAGTACAACTTTGCCGTACAGAGCTTCTGCAACGATTCCATCAGGTGTGATTCCTAACTCGTATCGCTGCCCACCCGATTTCGTCATTCCGATTGTGGCATGTGACAATTTCAGGAAGCGCATAGGATCGTTTGAATCATAGAGTAGAATGCCGCGATTGTCAATAGTCACAGTTTCATTAATACTCATATTGATTTGATTGGTTACTTTATCCCAAAACTGTTCAAAAAGCAAACTCATGTCAGATACATCAGTAACGGATTTCAGCCAATCAGGTTTGTTGGCATCAATAGTGGTTGAAAAGTTTTCATACTTTTTAAGATAATCAAGCATCTGAGAAGCAGCACTACCATCATTCCTGACATTGGCGAGTGTAAGGGAAATCTTTTCACCTTCGAAATCATAGTTGATTTCAATTATTTTTGCTTTAACTTTGACCCCAATGCGTTCATACTTAATTGAAACATCGTCACCAATAACAAGTTTATCCCATTTGGATTGTTCTTCAATGACGCTCAAGAAATAAACAACATCAACATCTATAGTTAATAACGGTACACGAACTTCTTCAAATTTTTTTCTTCCGTCTTTAAGTAAGTCTTCAGCATCAATATATGTATCATCTTTAAAAGTGCTGGCTTTAACAAATCGTTGAAGCTCAATAAGTTGATCAGGAGTGAAATTATTGCTACTCGATAGCAAAGTTTGAAGACTTGTGATTTGAGCAAGAATACTATTTAAATATCCAGTTTGCTCCGCAATCTCAGTATTCTTTACATCAATTTGCATCTGCTTATTGTTGGGGCAATAGCGCTCAATTATTGCATTGTCGTTATTGGTTGCATTGTATTCAGTTTCATTAATTGCTGTAACTTGAATATTAACCGTAGCGTTTCCGTTACCTGTAATTTGAACATTCGATGTAGTTACCGTATTCACTTTACCCAGTAAAGTCCATGTATTGGATATAATAAACTTTTGACTCCCATTAAGTGAAATCTGTACATCAGAGGCACTAGAAACTTTAACCATTACAGCATATGGATACATGGTTTGGAGTTGATTAAAATCAATTGTTTGAGTAGAACCAGTGTATTCAATATTCTCAAAGAACATTGTTGGAATCTTACTTGTATTTAATTGATAGTTATCAACGATGTTATAAATAACCTTCAATTGATTTTGCAGATCAATCAATTCCGAATTCTTTGTACTTATTGTTGATGCATATCCATCTCTAGCCGCTTTAAGTAACTGGAATTGGTCTTTATTTTGCTCAACGAGTTCTTGATAATCTAGAATTGCATTACATAAAAAATCAGACATATAGTTGCTGTGTTCGATTACATTTTTATTTTCATCGCGTTTAAACGGGTACATGAAATAAGAATAGTCTTCAAGATAACTCTGACCCGTTGGTGATATAGCATTAACTGTCAACCCATCTTTTCCTTCGAGGTATAATCTTGTAACCAATTCTTTTGCATCCGACTTTTTGTCAAAACTCTTTAGGAGACTTTCATAAGAAAATGTCAAACCTTTGTCTTGACCAAATAGTTCCATTTTCTTAAAATTTACGGTTTGATTTTCAGTATCGAATTGAACAACAGCGTTATATGTATTTGCTACATCATAAATGGAACCCAGTAACTTATTATCTAGAAATTCAAAACTCCGTTTAGATAATTCAAAATCAACATCAATGTCTCCAATTGACCATGTTGTTTCGCTTAACATTTCTGTCAGTACTGTTCTAGCGCCTTTTGATTCTGCTTTATATCCCTTTAATACTCGTTGTGCCAATTCAATTTCTAATCCGTAGGCCGTAATTTGTTTATAATTTGAATCTTCACTCATAACTTCATTAACTTCCAGAATCGTAAACCATGAAACCGATTTACCAAAAACCATCTTTATTAAATAGTTTTCTTTTACTAAATCAATATTTTTATTTCTCATTAGAACATGATTTATATCAATTAAATATGGGATGCTTAGTGAAAGTTTACTTGTTTCATTAACAGGAATTTTCAAATTATCATTATATGCTTCACTTAATTTGCTTATAATTTCTTTATCTGGTCTAGCTAAAAAGTAGCTTGGTGTATATGGTTTTTTTGAAAAATCTATTTCTCCTAACATATTTCCTCCATATATAAAAGGAATGCTCAAAAGAGCATCCCTGATATTTTTAATTTCCTTGACTAAATTTTTTTTCCCACATTCTTTCAATTGAATCTGTTACAATCTTAGCCCCTTCTTTTGTGCCTTCAACATTGTCAATTCGAATGTTAATAACAGGGTTAGTTACTGAATTACTATTTTTATTATAGACATTAGGTGAAAGCATTCTATTCAGGTTTCCTAAATTACTAGTCATGCTCCGAACAATATTAACCGACTCAAGAATCCTAGATGTATCGAATTTGTTCAGGACTAATTCTTTTTCATGAGCCAGAAGAAACTTGCCCTCTTTGCCAATATTGGCCGGAGTCATACCACCAGTTTCAGCAGAAAATATATCCTTATTCTTTAATTCATCATAACTACCTTCAGGAAACCAAGTATATTGACTACGGATTACATCATTTTTACCCTTAAGAGCATTAAAATCATTCTCTAACTTAGTATATTTAGCCTTATCTTTCTTACTCTTTTCCATATCTTTGCGAATAAGTTCTGCTTGTTGCTTATTGGATAGATATGCTTGCCACGCTGAACGTGCTTGCGGAGTATCCTTTGGATTAGGAATTGGTGAATTAGATGAATTACCACCAACACCAATTTGACCATTGCCAGAAGCAGAGCCATTACCATCAGAAAGAGGGAAGTTTTTAGCATAATCTTTATCTAGTCCAATGGAGTATTTGAGATTTTCAGCAATCTTCGCTCCGTAAACACCTGATTTAGATTCCAAATCTTTAAAGAATGTATCATATGCAGCCTGAACAATATTAAGTTCGTTTTGAACTTTTACCGTATCTTCACTCATCAAGGCTTGCTTCATATTGTAAAAATACTGTTCATCATTCAAAAGACCATCATAGTATTCATCATTCTTTTTCTTAGCATCTTCAATGCCCTTTAGAATGTCCTTATTCTTATCGTCTTCTAGCTTCTTTTCTTTATCTATAGCTTTTTGACGATCTTCAAGTTGATCCTGTAGTCCGTCCTTACGAATAGTAATTTCACGGTCACGTTGAAGTTTGGCGATTTCTTCCTGTTTAGCATCAATTTCTTTTTGTATATCTGCTCTTGCCGCTTTACCTTCAAGAGAATCATCTAATAACTTGCTACTAAATTTAGCGTCTAATTCTGCTTTTTCTTTTTGAAGTTTAGACAATTGATCTTGATAATCTTCCGCTGCAACATCTCTGTCTAAACTTTTGGACTGAGCATTAATTACATCATTAAATCTAGATAGCTCATCATCAAGATTATTCATTCTAGCTTCATGACGAGCATCTTCTGCTTCTTTTTGTTTGTCATAAGCAGCATCTTGAAGTTTTTGCTGTTCTTGAAGCATTTTCTTGTAGTTATCAATAATCTTATCGGCATAATCTGCACGTAAAGACTTAATGGCATCTGAGTAATCATAGAGGCTTAAAGTATATTCTTGAAGTTTCTTTTTGTGGTCTTCTCTGTCAGATGCAGATAGCTCTTCATTTTTAGACTGAATTTCTTCATTAGCAATTAACTCTTTGGTGACGGCAATCTGGTCATTAATAATATTAATCTGATTTTTGGTCTCTTTGTTATACTCGTCTGTTCCTTCTCTAAGACCTTTCATTTTGGCTTTTGACAAATCTAATTGATTATTTAAATCAGAAAGTTTTTGTTCTAAATGATAAGATTTAGAAGCAGCCAATTGTTCATTAAGGTCTTTAACGGTGGATGCGTAATCTTCTTTTTTTAACTCCTGCAATTCTTGAGTATATTTAGCAATTACACCAGGAGCGAGCTTACCGTCTTTGAGAAGATTCTCGTAGAACTGTATCAATTCATCGTTTGCGGATTTTTGTTTCTTCGTTGTGGCGATTTGATAATTTAATTCTTTGTTATATCCTTCTGCACCCACAGCAAATTGAGCCATCTTATTTTTGGATACTTCAATAGAGTCTCCGTAGTCAGTAATTGCTTGTCTGGATTCAGCAATTTGACTATCTAGGTTGGAAACGGCAGTAGAATTTTTATCTGCCTGGATATCTTTCCATTCAGCACTCAACTGTTTTAAGAATTGATCATAATCAGCATTTTGTACCCCAAGATAATTCATCAACCACGTGAGTTCATTTTTCTCGTCATGCTTGATGTTTTGAATGTTACTCTTTAAATTGTTTTGCTTATTATTTTCCTGTCTCCAAGCAACAGAATTTGGGTCTAAAGTATCTTGAACTCGTTTAGAGTCATCAATTTTTCTTTGTTCGTCTGCTATTTTATTTTCAAACTCTAATTTAGTTTCATCAAGCAGTAGAATATATTGTTGATAAAGTAGATCTCCGATTTCATTTGATTTTTGTTTAGCGTTTTCTTTAGCATCTGATTTTTCTTCTGCTGTTGGCCCGTCGGTTTTAACAGTAGTCGATATGTCGCCAGCTTTGACAGTTGTTTTAGCAACCCCATTAGCTGATGATATAGTAGAAGATGTGGACTTCCCTGTGTAGGAATTATATTTTCCTAAAACCTTAGAAGCATACTGCTGTGTTTCTTTAGGTAGTGCAGCAATGGACTTGCCAGTCTTACGCCATTTTTCTATTCTGGATGGGCCACCATTATATGCCATTAACGCAAGTTCTACGTCTCCATCAAACTGTTTCAGCAAACCAGCAAAGTATTTAGTTCCGCCTGCAATGTTTTGTTCGGGATCATAACTGTTTTTTACACCCAAGCTTCTAGCGGTATCAGGCATCAACTGCATAAGCCCTTGAGCACCAGCGTGAGATGTTGCATTTGGATTAAAACTACTTTCTTGAGCTACGATG
Organism: Paenibacillus sophorae; assembly: GCF_018966525.1. Lineage (NCBI taxonomy): Bacteria > Bacillati > Bacillota > Bacilli > Caryophanales > Paenibacillaceae > Paenibacillus > Paenibacillus sophorae. Next base: position 3,293,826 of record NZ_CP076607.1, on the reverse strand, counting down.
GCTTTAATCAAATTCGCATCTACTTTATTTGCAGAGGCATTTTTATTAATGATGTCTGAATAATCGCCTGTACTACTTGAACTGTTTCCAGAAGAGTATGAAGAGGAAGAAGATGAACCTCCTCCATTAGTCGTCGTCTTTGTGGTTGTCGTAACTTTAGTGGAAACTAATCTTTCTGGATGCTCATAACCTTCATCATATAATTTTTTCTGTTCTTTAAGTAGAGCAATCTCTTGAAGAATTGATTTTTTATATTCTTCCGTTCCTTTTTTCATTCTGGATTGTCTACTATGAAGTCTATCTAGAGCATCGGCGTTGGCTTTAATTCTTTCTTGAAGGTCAGTTAGTATCTCAACAGTGTCAGAAGTTGAGTCTGTGAATTTATCGGTAGACTTCTTTGCATCATCTAACGATGTTGACCAATCTATATTCCCATTAACGCTTAAATCAATAGGCTTTTCCATAGCTTCTATAGCAGCCAATTGACTCTTTGCCATCTCAGCCCGTTCTTCAAGTTGTTTTTTTAACTCTGGTGATGGGTTTCTGTATTTCATCGGAGCCTGAATAACTTCTTGTAGCGCCAATTTTTCGTTAGCAAAATATTTATTCCAATCAGAACCTATGGCTTGCAATAACAAATCATTTGTCTTTTTCTTGGCATCTGCTACCGTTTTAAAATCCTTGTAATCTTTTTCATAAGCTTTCGCAACAAGAGGCCAAACATTTTTATTACCCTTAATCATATTGCTAAAGAACTGTTCATTTAATGTTAGTTTTTCTTTAAAAGCTTCTTTTTGAACATTTCTTTCATCTTTTATGGCCTTTGACAATTCTCTGTTGAGTGCTTTTTCGTCATCTACATATTTCAGTAAATCTGGGTACTTGGATACCAAATCAAACAAAGTATCAGCAGATAGTTTATGATTCTCTTTTAATTCTTTTTGAGCTTCAGTAAGTGACTTTATTGTATTAGCAGCAGAATCAAACTTTCTTTCGACTTCATTTAAAGCATCTTCTAATGTTTTAAATGAGTCACCCATAGCATCCGTACCATCAATTAAACCAGTTATTCCCGGGACGAGCAATGTTTCCAATGCTTTTTTAACTTCGGGTGCAATTGTTGCTACTCCGGGCAATTTTTCAAATGCAGTAACTAAATCATTAATATTATCTGCCTTAATATTCTTAATGATTTCAAAAGCCTGTTTGAAATTTGAAAAAATAGATGTTTCATTATCGGATGATTTCCCCGCCATAACCGCATAAACTTCTGCTAGTTGTTCTGCTTGCGAACTTATGTTTTGACCAGAGTCCCTAAGACCATCAATATAAATAGCAAATTCACTTTTAAGCGCTTGTGTCTTTTTCTCTACTGATTTTTGAAGTTCGGTATTTTCATCATCAAAAGCTTTTTTCGCAGTTTCTACACCATTGGCAAGATCTTGAGCAATTCTATCCAATTCTTTTGTGGAGAGATTTGAATATTTTCCTTTTGCGCGATCATTTGTGAATGTGGTCTGTTGTCTTTGTGCGTCTACATATGCTTCGTTTAACTTCTCAACTTTTTTGGTTTGTTCTTCAATATTTTTATTAATATCTACTTGTTGCGTTTGATAATCAAGAATCGCTTTTTCACGCATGGTTTTAATTTCTTCTTGCAAAGCAGCCGTTCTATTCTTGATTGCTGCTATATTCGCACCAGTAGCATCCGTTTGACCATTGAGATTAGTTAAACTAATTCCATATGTATTCTGCAATTCAGTTTCAACTTTATCTAATTTTGCTTTTTCATCTGCCGTTAAACTTGTTTTTTTAGAAAGCAATTCATAATCATTGGAGAGATTTTTAAGATTAGATAATTCCGATGATTTTTGATCTAGGTCTTCAAGACTTGTTGTTAAACCATTTGTTGCATCGGTTGTCTTAGCAAAATGATTAATAAGTTTTTCAGCAGCAAACCCAATAACCGCAAAAACAGCACCGATAACTGTTGAAGCCAATAAACCTCTTAGTGCAGCTTTCGCGATATTTAGAGCGCCAGCAACTCCAATAATACCTACTTCGGCGGCAGTTGCAGCAGGAACTACACCAAACAATTTTAAAATTGAAGCAGTTAAGCCAATTGAAAGTTCTCTAAACCCCTTACTTGTTAGAAATAATACTGCATTTAACGCCCCAAATATTAATGGTAGTCCGCCAATGTGCTTTGCTGCAAACTCAAACACTCTACCTAATCCAGACATAAGAGATGTAATGACTGCAATTGTATCTGAAATTACTGATTCACCCATTGCAACACTAAACGATTGCCAAACTGCCTTCATTCTTTCAATTCTTGCCTCAAGAGAATTAATGCGTTTTTCGTTTTCTTGCATTGCCGAACCTTGAGAGTTAAGTGCCGTTTCTGCCGCTTTAACGCTAATGTTATGATTCTGAAGAAGGGCAATAAATCGCGACATGTGGTTGCGTCCTGCAAGGCCAACTGCGATATTTTCCTGTGTTTCTTGATTGAGATGACCAAAATTAGCAGCAAGTTCAGTAATGAGTTGATCGGCGGTTTTTACGTTGCCACTCATATCCTTCATTTTAACTCCGGCTTGAGCCAACAAATCTTCTGACTTATCCATAGTTGTCAATCTACTATAAATTGATTTCAGTGCGTTTCCGACCACTGAACCACTTTCACGAGTAGATTGCTGTATTGCAGTAATATCACCAAGAATATTCTCCATTGAACGACCAAAGACTTTACCAACATTAGCGGTCTTAGTTAATCCAATTGCCAAATCTTTGCTCGTAGTACTGAAGTTATTATCTACCTCATTCAATTCATCAACAATCTTAATACTATCAGAAGCAGTAATATTAAAATTTGTCATTGAAGCAACAATGGCATCAACAGATTCTTTTGCACTCATTTCAGAAATATTCTGAGCAAGAGTAGCCGACTTTGTTAATGAATCAATCTGATCTCCTGAAAACCCCATTCTTCCGAACTCAATAGCGGTATCATTCACAGATTGAAGTGAAATTCCAAACTTCTCTGCCATATCCATATTTTTTTGAAGCATCTCATCGAAGTCCGTGTCACTGTCCATAACACGCTTTAATTGCGTTACTTGACCATCAACTTGGATTATGGTTTGAGTCATTTCTTTAAGAAGATTAATTGAACCATAAAAAACACTACCCACACCCGCATACATAGCCATGTTAGAGAATGCTTTGCTAAGACCATGAACATGTTCAGACGAATTTCTAGCTTCTACACCGATGCGATTGATATTTTGGGTTAGTTGTTGTGCCTTACCTTTAAAATTAGATGTAGATGAATCTAGTGTTTTTAATTGAGATAGAAGAGAGGTTAGTTGATTTTTTGTTTCATCTTTCAAGGATGCACGACTAATTAAATTATTAACCTGTGCTTCGGCGCGTATTTGAGTGGAGAGTAGAGATGCGCTATCTTTCTCCATTTGCTTCTGTCTGGAAGCCAAGTTTCCGAGTGCTTGAATTCTACGTTGAATACCAGCAAGTTCACTTTCGGTTAATTGTATTCCTGAATTCTTAAGTTCATTTACTCGTTGACCAATCTCAGTATATTTACGATTAAGTAAGTCTAGTGCTTTCGTGCTTTCAATGCCAGTTGTTGCACTAGATTTACTATTGGCAATTTTATTATTTAAATTATTATATGTTTTTGTATCCTGAATCTCACGTAGACGAATTGCCTTTAAATAATCTTGCTCATATCTTTGACGATATGCTTGTGTTTTTGCAATTTCATTACGTTCTAAATCTGCATTTTGTTGAATCGCTTTTTGTTGATTTTCATTCCATTGACGTTCAAATTCTCTTACTCTTGTTTCAGATGCAATTCTACCTTGAGCCATTTGTTCAATTATATTTTGTGCGTCTTTTGCGTCTTTCTCGTAATTTTTAATATTGGTAATATCTAAAATTGCGCCATCATTTGCTGTTTTAACTTTTTGAACGTCATTATTAATTGTACTTTTATATGTAGTTGTCTTACCTTTATTATTAACCTTATCCTGTGCTTTAATCCAATTGTTAGTTGCTTTTTCAGCTTCTCTTGTCGCTGAAGTTTGTTCTTTAATACCTTGTGTGGTGTTTCTAATACTATTGCTAACATCATTATTGACTAAGGCTTGTTGTTGAAGTTGGTTAGTAACTTTATTTAGATTTTGCGTTAATGACGACAGACTTTTTACGAAACTTTCGTCAATAGAAATGTTTATTTTTAGTTTCTGTAAAGATGGATGGGAACTTAGTGTTTTTATCCCCTCATTAATATTTTTTAGACTCAATCCAGTGTTGAGTTCTGCACTGATCAATATTCCCAAATTTTCATTTGACATTTATCTATACACATCCTTATAATATTTCGTTTAACGATAAAAAAAGGAGAAGCACCAGCACATGGCACTTCTCCTGATATATAATTAGGCCATTGCTGACTCTTCTTTACTCTTTTCAATAGCACTTCTAACAGCAATTTCTCCGAAAGACTGTCCAATTTGTTCACTGTATGCTTCAAGTTTTTGATGTACTTGCTTTATTTCTGTATCTGAGATTTGATTCATTACTTCTACATAGACTCCACTATTCAATAAATCATGTGTAACCTTAATTAAGCTTGAAACATTGTTCTTTTTGGGAATAGGTAGATCAGTAAATTCACGAAGAATAAGCGTATCCAATAAAACAATCGTGTCTTTAATGATTTCATCATCAATATTCTTTTTGGTTTTAAGTTCTTGTAAAAATTTTATGTACTGAATCGCTACTTTATCAATCAATGCATCTTTAAAATATTTATGAATTTGAACTTCATATTCTCCGTTTAAAATATAAATCTTTTTACGTTCCTCATATTTACTATTAATCTTATTCAAAATACTACTTGTAAGTTTCTTTGCCATTATTTATTATCTCCCTTTTAATATATTTATTTTTACTACTTTCATATCGCAACTCCATATAAATAAAGTGAAGCTACCATATCAAAGTAGCTTCACTCATCACAATTAAATGTGTCTTTCATCATGTATTCTCGTTTCTGCTAATTTAAACAGAATATCTGTAAAATTAATTCCGTTTTCTTTGCAATAATTCATAATGCCCCTTATGCAATCGTCATACATTGTATTCCAATCATTTGCACTAGAAGACCCAAGTTCAAAATCATTAATATCATTTTGCTCATAACCAGAGTAATCACTAAGATTTTGAAGACTCATTTTCAATTCATTTCTAATCCAACAAATTAATGCTCCTTGTTGTTCATAGAAATGGTCAGAGCTACAATATCTCATACTTCCTTCCTTTCATCATTAAGCATTAATATCAATAAGAGATTCAATCTTTTCGATATCTGAAGGATTGAAAAGAGACATGATTTTCTTTAGGTATGATGTTTCTTCTTGTTCAAAAAGAATATCATAAAGATTATTGGTTTGTTTGACGAGTTTATTAATGTCTCTATTAAGAGTTAAATCAAACTTCTCAAATCCAAATCTAGTAAAGTATTTTATAATTAATGCTTCCTTTAATAGTTTGAAACTTGGATCGAGCCTATTTACAGCATTTTTTACCTTATTGTATTCTTCAACTAATTTTTCAATTTCTTGTTCTCGAAAATTTTTATTATAGATTATATAATGTTCACCAAAATAAAATCTGGTTGGCTCAAAACGTTTAGCCATTATGTCAATTTTATTAATAGAAAACTCCTTGTTACTTCCTCGTCCCACATTGTAGACCCCCTATTAAGTACATAAAGGGAGAGTTTGCAATTATCGCACTCTCCCTTTATAAATTTAATTATATTTATTCTTCATCTTCGTAGATAATTTCTTCTTTCATAACTTCTTGACCATTAACCAGTACAGGGAACAAGTCGAATGTCAAACTTAAAGAACTTGGATCTCCTGTAGGTGAATAGGTAACGGTGAAGTTCGGTTGAAGCTTGGCCTTACGGAATACCTGTTGAACAGCTACTACGTCACCAGCTTTTTCATCAGCATAAAGCGTATCGCCAGCAATCCATACATAACCGGGGAACCCTTTAGAAGTGTAGGAAAGCTTTGCTGCATTGGCAGCAGTAAATTGGTAATAAACTTCTACATCTTGTCCAACTTGAATAGTTGAAGCAGAGTCAAGAGTAACATCCTTTCCAGTAACATTGGACACTGTTTGCGGCTCAGAAATAATACCATTTACATAACTGAACACCTTCACACTTTCTGTTCCGTTAATAGGAGCCTTAGAGAGTGTAATTTTCTTACCGCCAGATCCATCACTTTCAACAGTAACAACTTGAGATTTGTAAATATTTTGAGCACCTTTCTCAATAGGTTCTCCTGCCAGCATTGCTAGATGTTGTAGTGTAAATACTTGTGTTTCTACAGCAAGTGTAGAATCCTTATCACCACTCCAGCTAATTCGACGTGGGTTACCGTCTCCGCCTCGGGCATAGACAGTTTCTCCAGTAAATTCATTCGTTGTTGTTGTAGCATAATCGAATGTCATAATTGGAGTAGAAGAAACAAAATCAAAAATTTGTAGATTTAGATTGTTACGAGAACCGTAACGTCCAAGGTTTAGCATTTATAAAATCCTCCTAAAGTATGTACTCATAATTTTTATGTATTCTAAAACTTTGTTTTAGTAATCCATTCTGGTAATTTACTATCTTTATCTAAATGACCATTTGCCCAAACAGGTAGTAGTCTGATAAAGCTTTCCTTGAGATTAACTCTTTCGAACTGTTCATATACTTGATAGATGGTTAATTCTCCAACATTAAAAATAGTGATCCCATTGTCTGGAGCACTAGACAAGATAGATATAATGTCTTTAAGGTCGAGATAATCTTCCTTGCTTTCTTGCTTCTTTGAGAATGCCATCATTTTCTCTAACATTTGCTTTGCCTTATTTGTAGAAGGCTTTAAATTATTCTGTTCTTGAGATAAATTGCCATTAAGCTCTCTGATAACATTTGCTACATCAACATAATTATTTATATCAATAAAACCCATTTCTCCAATTTGAAATGAATTAGTAGCAGGTTCAAACTTAACATCTTCTTTTGTAAAAAAAGACAATGACTCGGTAATATAGTCTCTAATACCAGGATGCGAGGTTAATACCTCATAGTCATTTCCATTGCATATTTGTTCATATTTATGTATGTCAAATTTTAATAAATCAATAAGTATTTTTTCTTTATCAAACGAAGACAGCACTAGATGACAGTAATATGTTTCTTGGCCGATATTAGATACTTCCTTAATTGTAGGGGAATATATCTTTATACCATTCAACATATAAGGATTACCTAAAAATGCATCAAGCCTATTAATTTCAACCATCAATTAAAATCCACAGGTCGATAAGTCAATGCATAACCCTGAAATTTTTCATTAACAGCAAACTCATTTAAAGAATTAAAGGACAATCTCCCTATACCAATTCCATTTTTGGAATTCATCAATTCCTCAACCTTGCTCAATACATAATCAACTCTTGTATACCCATAGTCTGTTTTAAACAAATCTCGATGAGTAAACATATAAATACCTAAAAGCCCATTCTTAAAACTATTGCCAGATGGCCTATAATCTGTACAAGACAAAGTAATAAAAGATTTGGCTTCAATCTTAATATCAGGAATAAATCTATATGGATAGATGTTGTTATAAATCAACATAGACGTATCTTCGATATGTGGTTGACTAAGAAAATCATTACTGTTATAAGAAATCGCTTTACATAAATCCGAATCACTTAATATTCGATTGATTACAGTATTTTTATAATCGGTTATTTCCTTTAGAAATGACACTCATAATCACCTCAACTTACAACAAAATCAGGAATTACCTCACATCTCAAATATCCACCTGTATCAATTTGACGAGTGTCATTGAAGGTTGAAATTACAGTATTACACTGAGTTAGAGAAATTGGGGTTGTCCGATGGATTTCTTCACCCAAAGAGTTTCGGAAAATTGCAATGTACAATCCACCATTAGGAGTTAAATGCCCCAATTCATAGGTGATACTGATACATTTTAGGGCTTCCAACGCACTACCCTTATCTGGATGCTTTGTTTTATTAAATGCAATCTTCAGCTTATTGTCGGTAGAAATTGAATATGCATAAGCATACTGTGGATCAACAGCAACATCCAAATCAGCATCAATAATTTCTACTGTTGGCGTAGCTCCAATTAGAATATCACCATCTAGACCGCTTGAATGTTGCTTTGAAAATGGCAATTCACTGTAAATAAGCCAGTTATTATTAACTCCTTGGACAAAACTTTCAACTTTAAGTTCACCAAATCGAATAATTGCTTGACTCATATTTCACTCTCCTTATAATTATTTTTTTAAAATAGTGATTTAATTCTTAATCTTTTGCTTGTTGAGGATAAACCATTAGTATTTGAAACATGCAATCTAACATATCCCAAAGCTTGTCCCGAAACCTTACAGATATTTTCCGCACTATCTTGATAACTAATGATCGCTAAATTGGTACTAGACACTCCATCATCAGCAGTTAATGTAAAATTACTTTCATCTGGATACTCAACCCCGTTGCGATAAAATTTAACAGTATAGGATTTAGTCATTCCTTTAGCAATTTCATCAGAGCCAATAATTTCACAGGTGTATCCATAGGCAGTTGATTCCGCTATACTTACTTCAATTTGTGTAGACACATTCATGTATGTAGCAGTAACATAAATCGAACCTGTTTTAATTGGTGTAATTAATCCATTGAAATCAATATTAGCTACTTCTGCGTCACTAACGAGGTATTCTATTACGGGGGATTTAACGGGGATATCTCTATTTGTTAAATTAACATTTAATTGAAGCGTTTGATCTTTACTAATTGTTGCAAAAGATCCGTTTAAGATTTCAATCTTATAGTCTGCTATATTATTGTAATAGTCTGCAATCCCTAACTCTAAATTATCATTAGCAGGATTTAAGTCTCCAGACGATTGCAAACTTAGATTGACCAATCCCTCATCACTAACATAATCAATGTCGATTACCTTAAATGCCTCACCGCCAATAATAAAGCGTTTGTCGCGTTTTAACTTAAGCGTATGTTCATTACGTTGCAAAACAATCTGTCTACGTCCATCAGGGAGAGTCATTATGTTTCCTTCATCAATGCCAGAAGTTGAACGAGCATTAAAGTAGAGGACAGATGGATGAGATTGAACGATTCCATTTTCGTCTACCCATTTTAGGTTGATGTTGGTCTTTTCAATTGTTCCTTTATCGTACACAGAGTTAGGGTCACAACTTAGACATATCCATCTTTCTCCATTTTGTCTCTTCAATAAATCTCCAGATTTTATGGTAGTATTCGAATACATAACAACAATTTTAGTTGTTGGTATCTTTGCATCAGATATCATTTGCACACTTGAGAATTCTTCATTATCATTCAAGTACACTTCTTCATAGTTAGGGATATCTTTAAAGGCCGAGGATATGAAACTCTTTGAATCTTCTTCTCTTTCTTCTTTAACACTTCTACCAAGCGATTCATTGTATCTTTTATACTTATCTAAATAACTCATCGTAATTTGCTCAAATCACTATTCAAATATGTATAATCAATCAATAGCTTATTGACTTCATTCTGCTTGTCTTTCTTAATGTCGGACAATTGTTTTAAATGCGCCGCCTGAGAAGTCATGGAAAAATCCTTCGTACTCATTGTCTGTTCCAGATTTTTGAGCGAAATAATTTTAGGAGAAAGATATTCAATAACCATTAAATTACTAAGTATGAGGATGTCCTGATCCGTCAATTCTTCATCAAAGCTGGTCTCTGAACGCTTTTTTAAATTAACCATGCACTTAGGAAATCGAGCAATACTATTTAGAAGATATCTGTATTTAAGCAAGTTGTCTTCATCTGTATTCATAAATTTCGCATCATTAATCTGACTCAAGAATGCATCGTATACCTCTTCAAAGTTTGTAGCCAAAACAAACCCTCCTTAAGAATTCGGGTCTAATTTTTGACCAAGACTCTTCTCGATTGCTCTAATAACAAAATGATCTCTAAGTTTCCCATTGACATATTTATTTCTAGCCAAATCAAAAGCAGAAATTTTTGAATAATCACTATCTAAACCAGTTAGGACTTCTTCAATTTTTTCTGGATCTTCTTCAAACAGTCGCTCAAAATCGTCTTTGGTCAATGTGTTTTTTACATATTTAGAAATATTTAAGAATTGAACCACTTCTTCATTGTCAACCTTAATCCAGCCTTTTTCAATATACTTGGGCTTTTGAGAAAGCATAGTTCTTAGTTGTCCAACTGTCATAGTGTCACTAGCGCCATGATTTTTAAAAAGCCAAGATTCACCAGAACGAGGACATTTATATGTAAGCACTCCATCAAAATTACTTACTACGTAAACAAGAGAGCTTTCTTCTAATTTAGTTTTATTAGTTCGTTGTGCCATTTCTTGATCATTCCTTTCATTTTGATACAGTGAGGAAAGATAACTCTTTCCCCACTACAGAAAATTACTCTAGAATATATACGCCGTATTTTGCTGTTGTCTCAACACCAATACCAAATTTCTTACGGACACTATATTCTTTAGAGTCGTCGGCATTAGTTTTACCTTCGCCATCTTCAATCAATGCTTCGCCCTCCATGACGAACTTCACAATCTTTTCATCGCCGTTCGGCAACACAAGCAAGAAATCGTCATCAATTGCAAAATCAGTTGAACCAATTTTATGAGCTTGTGGAATAATACCAAAAGTAATTCCATCGATAGTCTTAAAGTATCCATCTTGATTGCGTTCGTCTTTCATTTTATCTGAAATGAATTCAGGAACTGCTTTACGGACGGCTTTTCGTGTACCAATTACCATTGGCTTCAATCCACTAACTGCCTCAACATGAGAAACAAGGGTATCGAATTGATCAATGTCCCAAGCGCCACCATATCTATATGGAGCAGACAGGGCGTTATACGCAGCTTTAATCGCAGTAAAAATCTTTTCAGTAATTTCTCTTTTAAAGGAACGCTCCACTTTGTCAACCAATTTTACCCAATCAATGTAACCAGCTAGGAAGCGTTCAAGTTCTTCATAAATCTTAACGCCTTCCCATCCAGTTGTAATTTGATATGGGCGACCATACGTGAGACGTTGACGATTGAGGTTGTTAGTTCCTCCAGCAATTTCTGCGACCTCAAACAGTTCATCAGTTTCAGGTAGAAAAGAGAGTTTATCACCAAATTTCACAGAACGATAATCGACAAATTGTTCAAACTGATCTTTGAGTCCTTCTTCGACTCTAGCATCAATTACTTCTTCTAGGATTTCAAAAATTTCAATTTTGTTCTTACGAAATGCTTTTGCATTAAACTTGCCATCCTCAGAACCCATTAATTTATTCAAAGATTCTCGAAGCTTATCATTCGCCTCTTCTGTCGAATAATTTCCGGTTGTGCCTTTAGAAAGGTCAATGCCCAGTTGAATAAGTTTGTTATTACGCATTTATTATACTCACTCCATTATATTATTTATTTTTATTTTTAGTGTTTGAGAACTTTGTAACGTGTTGCAGGTTCGCCATATAGCATAACTTTTTCAAGTACCAGTGCAGCGAAACGAGCATCTCCCGACAAATCGGCAACAGCTTTCAACTTCGCAGAACCATTCTCGGGAACCAAATATTGATTCTTAACACTAGTGCCATCAATCATATCGTCTGTAATGGTAACTGTATCACCTACAGTATAGTGATAGGCTCGTGCTGGCTTACCAGCCTTATTTACAAAGTCAAGAATATTGTGCTTTTCTGCCTCATATACAATTTCAGGAGATGCAATCAATAGAATCTCTTCAATAGAAACATTCACTGGAGTTGCACCCTGCACAACTTCGCGCTTGCCATCAACAAGACCACCAATTGTTGTGATAGCTCCATTTTCCAAATCAACATTCAAAAGCACACTTTCAATATTACCGCCATAAATGGCTTGCATTTTATCCAATCTAACTGACATTTATAATGTCCTCCTTGTTTTTTCTAATAATTATAGAAATGTGGTTATTATTCATCCCACAAATCGTCATAAACTTTCCCGGAACCTTTTCTCGCATTTTTATTCTGAGTGATATCAATTAGCGATTGTTTATTGGGCTGAAGACTAAATTTGGCTTTCTTTTTTCCCACAATTGCATACAATTGATTTTCCATCTCTTGCAGAGTATATGTATTTTTATTATCTTTTACATCTTTCATTTCTTCTTCTGATAGTTCAGATGCAAAAGATTCAAACAGTATTCTCTCAGCTTCCTCTTTTTCTGCTTGGAGTTTATTGCTGTATTTCGAGTTAACATCATCAAATTCTTGTTGAAGCAGATTAAACTTTTCCTCAATAGCAACAACCTTAACCTCGTAATCAGACTTCACATTTTTCTCTGTGTTTTCTTTTACGGTCTCTGCAAACTTATTAAACGATCCCAAAGTAAAATTGGTATCTGTCTCAATATCCATTGGTGTGTAATCGACTTTAAATCTCTTGATAGAATCTTTATCAAGGCTTAGTTTATCGCCTTCAACACTAAAAGAAGCACCTACTAAGTAATGATTTTGATTGTCAAATGCAATCACATTTGAATTCTCAGTATCAATGTCTACAAGGTAAAAGTTTTGGATATCAAATCCCCAGTATTCATCCGTATAAGTGCCAAGCCCTGCCACTTCTCTTTCTGCTTCTGAAAACAGTTGAGATGCAGTCAAGTTATAATTTTTCTTCTTCAAATCCTTTCCTCCTTGCACAGAGAATTTCAATTCATTTACCATATTACTAAAATCATTCTTAAAATCATTATCAATTAAGGAATATGCAACAATAGAAGCACTCTCGAAACATGGGGCCACATTACCATTTGGATCTGATTCCTTATTAACTCCAAGAATACAAAGACCTGAAAATACAAACTTTTTTACTTCATAGACTTTTTTTCCATCTATCGTTGAAAAGTTGCCCTCAATATTTTTGATTTCCATTGATTGATTATATTCCCGTTCTAATAAATCATTAGCCTCTTCGTATCTGTCAGTCCAAAGATAAGCTCCGTCCACCACATAATATTTATTAATAGTACCATCGTTCTCTTCGACGGATTCCCAATAGATATTAGCCGATTCTGGAACAACTCCATATGCCATTGTAGTTTCAACATACTCAGGTTTGTTTCCTGAAGTATCAATTTTACCGCCATGACCACCGAAATTCTGACTATCTTTGTTATATTCACCTACAATCGGAATGTTAAAAATGCTTGAGGATGCTTCATTGATTGCTTCCTCTGATATGTAAGTGTTATTTCTATTTAGTCCAGCATATAAGACTCTAATTTTACATTTAGAGAAACGCGAATCTACTTTTTCAACATTGTCAATTTTAACGCTAAATCGCATTACCTTATCCATTAATCATTATCACCTCCTTAATCTTCCTTGTTACTTTCGTTATCTCTATTTTTAAGGCCCTTATCCGACAAATCCTCTTCTTTGGTTTTTGGTCTACCATTAAGATCAGATGGTGTAGCAGTATGAGCGGATGACAAGGGAACAAGAACATCTGGAAGTTTAAGGATTTCATTTTCAAGGTAAGAATTCATCAAGGCTGTATTGGGACTATACCCTCTTAAAGCCATAATTTCATTTTTGACTGGCATCCCAGCATTAGCTAGTTTTAATGCACTCTCAATCAATTCATTGCGATTTAGTTTTGTAGCTGGCAAAATATTCAACTTAAAGCTATATTTATAGTTTCCTGTTGCTTGAATATAAGAATTGCACCACTTCTCAATAACTTTGATCAATCTAAAAGCATCAGATTCATCTGTTCCTGTGGAATATTTCAAGGCGGAACTGGTGCTTGCATTTGCACTAAAAAGTAAATTTGACACTCCAGTTTCGTCCCAAAATTGAGTGGTTGCTTGCCCAACTTTATTTTTATCATATGTGTCTTTATCAAATTTAACTGCCGTTATATCCATTGGGCCTGTTGCAACTCCTACTTGTTCAGGAGAAATGTCTAATAAGTTTTCATGGAATGTTTTTACATAATCTTCTTCAATTAAAAACTTATTGGCCTCTTTGCTATCCATAGGTATCTTCTGCAAAAGAAGCATGAAGTTTTCCAGCTCTTCCTTTGTTTTAGCCAATGCCTTAAAATCAGCAATATCCAATATACCTTCAAACACACTAGAAAATGCTGGCACAGGATTAAAATCATATGAAGCCGTTAAACAAATAGCCAATGGGGACTCAATTCTTTCCCACTTTTCTGAAGATGAATTATTTCCTTTCACGCGGTCATAAATTTCTCGGAAATAGTCAGGAAATGAATTTAGCATAGAGGTATTATTGTTAAAATAAGAGAAATCAAATGAATATCCTAACAATCCTGTATCGGGGTCAATGAAAGTAATCTTGCAATAATCTGGATCTAGTTTTTGAAGATAGAAACCATTTTTAGTTGGTCTTGCAAAACCATAAAAGGCGCCATCAACATATGATGTAATTCTTGCCTCCAAGAATGAAGATGAAATATCTATCTTCTCTGCGACTTTTGCATGCTCTTCATAATCTTTTTTAAACTTCTTAGGATTAACACTTCCTATGTCTGTGGTCATTGGAGGTAAAGTATAGTCCATAGTATGTAAAGTTGAGAAATATAATATTAGTCTTTGATAATGACCCGATGCACTTAGTAAATATCGACTTATATTTCTAAGTTTTTTTTGGCTTGCCACATTGCTTCTATTTTTAAGAAATTTCTTAACATCTTCACTCGTATATGTTTCTACAACTGAATTACCTTTATTCTTATTGCTAATATTGATGAAACCAAGCTCTTTAAAAATACTCATAGCTCGAAAATACTGATCTGATTTAGTCTCAATTTGACTCAAAAACTTGCCCCCTTTCTTTTTCCGTATATTTTGGGTTTTCTAGTAAGTGAGAAATTTTTTATATTTATTTCTTTTTCTTCTATAACTTTATTCAAAAAATTTTTAATATACCAAATCCCCATCATTAATGCAGAATATCTATCTTTATCTATCCTTTTTGTTAATTGCTGTACAGTAAGTTTGCCATTATTTTGAGTCACTACTTTTAGATTAGCGATTTCTTCTATTAATCTATCTGTTTGCACAAAAGGATAGATTTCTTCGGCATAATTAGTATCGTCATATTTTATATTTGTGTCTTTAATTAGCAATTGAAGAGTTCCGCTTATTACCATATCTTGAATACTAACTATCCCATCATGGTTTGACGCTTGCGAAACAAAGTTATAAATTACCTTTTCTGCATTTTTAATTTCTGCTTCATGATCTGTATTTATTGTATCCCAGCAGCCAAGATTCTCTTTTGTTGACGGATCTTCAGCGTCTTTTATCAATTCATCTAAAAGACCAGAACCAACACCATTACCATCAATAACGACTATTGTTGCCGAATAACGTCTACGAATTCTTTTAACTTCAATTGCTTGTGCACCAAAAGTAAGGCCATTTCTAAGATTGATTAGATTCACTAAATGAATATTTTTCAATCTTCCTTTTGGTGTTCGTATTAATTTTAGAACAGCAATCGATGTTTGATTGTTATTTTTCTTATGTGATCTCGCTACATCAACCGAAAGTATGTATTCGTGTTTGCCATCATTTTTAAATTCAGCGCATTCTAACACTCTTAGATTAAGTAATTGTTTTATATCAACAATTGAGCCATCTACAGTGCCAACCCATTTCGATTCATAATTTTGAGCAAAAAAAGTTGGCGATAGCCTTGATTTTTTATCAAGTAAAGCTGCTTTTGGTTCACCCCTACCATAATGTACGGCTAATTGCCAATCTGAACCTAGAACAATTTTACCTTTTAATTCAGCCATCTCTTTTATCATCATTAAATTTCGTTCATACTCATCTGTTCCACGCCAACCGCTGGTTGTAAAAAAGTTAATTTGTCCATTTAATTCTTCAGGATTAATAAGTGCATTTTTACCAATAGTTCTGCGCGGTACATTGGGAATTGGTTCAATGCAATCTTGGAATAATTCATTATTTAACAATGCTGACTCTTCTATTTGAAGTCGTTTTCTTCTTTGTCCTTTGCTGCTTTGAGCATTTGCCAAAACATCAATGCGACCACCAGATTTAAAATTAATCTCTGCACTATCTTTTGTAAAAGAAGGCTTTCCCTCTACCTCATTCAACAGCAACGGGTAAAACCTTGTTAACTCTTTCCATTTTTCTTCTACAAGGCTGGAAGCATTTTGCTGAGTTTGTGCGGTCATTGCAATTTCAATCAAAGGAAAGAAAATAGCTGTATGAATCATACCCATCACTTCTTTTAAAGTCTTACCATAGCCCCTTGGGAAAACTCCATATGTACTAATAAATCTAGTGATGGAACGCAAAAAAACTCTCTGATCTAAATCTAGTATCATTCCACCAGTTTCGGGAGTTATCATGTCATACCATAAATCAGGATTCCATCTACACCAACTGATAAGATCTATGTATTTATCGATATTACTGTCTAATGAAGAACGATAATCACTCAAGAATATCACCTTCTTCAAAATTGTGAATTATTTGGTCTTCATAATCTCTTTTTCTCTGTTCATAGAATTCATAAATTTCTTTGTAAGACACTGGTGGCAATGATTCCAAATCTCTTACATAGTTTATATAGCACCATAGAGTAACATCGACTTTATCTTGTGGTCTTTCTATGAATCGTGGCAAAATAGGGATGATGTCAACCGCTTTTTCTACAGCCTTTGTTAGTTCTCCAAAACTATCGACACCATCAGTTAAGTCAGATTTTGATAATTGTTTTGGATTTATCTTTGCATCTTCAGCAGCTTTACTCGCTAATTTTGACCATGTTTCAGCATCTTTAATATTGTTACTCGATAAAGAAAACTCTTCTTTAACAGCATATCTACAATACTTCTTAAGCGCTTCAACATGCATTGCCTTGTTAACAGGATAATCTTTTTTAATAAAATTATATTTACGTTCAAAAGCTAAATATTCTTCAGGCTTAAAACCGTTTCCCCACTTATTTATTAAATCATCATCACTTACCAGTACTTCCTCTTTTTCAGCTTCATTTTTAATATGATTAATTTGTTGTTCTGTGCTATTTTCATAAGTCATATTTTTGTATTGAGGCAAAGAAGATACCATCCTAATATACTCTTTCCACTCTTCACCACTACTTCCCCAAACATCTGCTAAAAATGGTCTGTTCAAATGCTGTAATATCTTTTTAACTCTGTTCAAATACCCAACAGACTCAATTTCATTTAGATAACTGTTAATACATTTACTGCAAAGTGGAAATCTTTGTGTTTGAATAAATGGACTTTTATGTGTATAGAAATTATCACTATTTTCAGTTAATAAATTATTACATTTGATACATTTTATTTTATTTGATGGTTTTTCTTTTTTTACTACCATATTACTCCCTCATTCCTTCTTCCTTTTTTATGTTTTCATGAAATAGTCACCCTGCCAGAATATCTAAATATGAAAACATAAAAAAGAATCCAGCCTAAAGGAGTGTGAACTGGCTGGAAACAATTAAAGGTGATATTTAAAAAAGTTCAAATCTCGCAATTGGCATAACGAGACTTGGGCGAGAGAGGATTAAGAAGAGTCCAATAAAATTAATATATTAACTTCTCTTTCCTCCCTATAAGGATATATACCATTTTAATGCGTCTTAACTATTTTTACTTTTATAATACCTTTTGTTACGTATCTTTCGTTGTTCACTATCAATGATAATTTTGCATTCATTACACCATTTTCTTCTATTGCTTGTTATGCTTATTTCTTCTCCACATCTTTCACAATATTTCTTGATTTCTTCTTTAGGTGTATTGTCTCTAATATAGTGTAACACTTCTCCCCTTAACGAATCTCCAATATAACTAACCAACAAATTATCTTGACTCCACGAATCAACTCTCACTCTGTCATTATCCCATCCATGTTCATTTTCGTATTGGGCAACTGTTTTACATCTTCTAAATATCTTGTGTAGTGCATCATTTATCACACTTTTATACTCTTTCCAACTTAATTCTATCGTCTGATCTTTATGTATACGTTTCGCTTGCTCTATAGATTGAATAATTTCTTGCTCTATATTTTTAACATCCACACCTTTATTTTTCTTTAACTCATCTATAGTTCTGTAATATATGTTTTGTGATGCCCTAAGTAATTCATAATATAACTTATCAAGGTAAACATCATCCCTAAAGTAATATGCATATATATTATTTATTTTTATTCTTATATCATTAATAGGGTCTGTTTCTCCTTTATAAAAACTCTTCCAATAATAATACTCTTGATAATTATATTTGTTAAATAGAACAATTAAATCTTCTTTATTATTTAAAGCTTCATTTATTACCTTATATTTAAAAGTTTTTTTCTTCCTTTCACCCCTATATTCACTTTTCCATATAGCAGAAGCAAAGAGATAAACGATATTCCGTTTATCTTCTTCGCTTGCACTCTGATACTGTTTTATTAAGTTATTAATGTTCACACACAGACTCCTTCTCTACAAGTTTATAAAATTTCCCGAGAAACTCATATGTATCTTTATCGTCTCTTTCTGCTTTAACAATAACCATTTCTTTTTGATTAGATGTATTCTTTCTCAAATTATCCACAATGATATTACCAAAAAGTGACCAGCATAATACTTTGTTTGCACTTATGGTTTCATATGATAGATCAATCAAGTAATTTGCTATAGTCTCAATATTATCTCCAATTTTTTCTAACTCGATTTTGTAACTATCAAATATTTTATCAATTTTGTTATATCTAGTATAAAAGTTTTGCAGATGTCTTCGGTTATTTAACTTTTCCTCTCTAATTTTGTCCATTTCTTTTTTATATTTCTCATTAAAGGAATCATAGATATTCCTAATTTGCTCCCTTAAATCATTATTACTTAAGTCAGCATCATTATTGATTAATAGCTCTTTATCAATAAACGATCTGTTGTTCCACTTTACGTTTTTTGATTCCCATTTACATATAAAATCGCATAGCTCGTTCATTGGAGAAGGTGAGTGATAGGCGTTAGTTGGTATTTTCACTTTTGGAATAGGATTTACTTTTCCTCTTTTCTGAGAGACCAATATCGCTTTTTCGTTGTCCGCTTCAATTTTTTTATTTCTTTCTTGAATTTCTTTATACTTTTTCAACTTCTTTGGATATAAATAAAGTTGAAAATAAGGTATTACGTCTTTATACTTGTGCAAGTACTTTGGAATATATAATCTGACTCCAGTTTTCACATAATCTATCTCTTTGCCCTGTAAGATCCTAAGTAGAGCAATATGTTCAGCATTAATCTTCTTCCATTCTTCATTCTCTGTGTGCTTGTTTAATATCGATGTAGCAATGTTCGTAATTTCTCCAATTCGACTATCACGACTTTTCAATTCATAGTCCAAGATGTTTTCGTCGTTATATATGACAGGTTTAACTGACACTTTATCTTCCGTATCTACTACAATTGGTAAATCAATTTTAGAGTCAATGATTTCTTTTTCATAGCACAGCATCACTGCGTCGCCGTCTTCATCCATGCCCCCTTGCTGTGGTAATGTCAAGTCATACATATTAATCATACAAATATCATGATTAGCAAAGTGTGATAGATACTTATTGGTCAATTCGTTTTCTACAATATCAACAATGTTTACTTCTGACGGATCAACCAAAGGAGAACGGAATGAAGCACATTTACCTAATGGTACTGTTTTAGCATAAAACTCACCAGCATTAAGACATCCTTTAACCTCTAAGCCAGCAGCATATTCTAGATATCCCATAATATCTCCAATGACAATATGATAGAATCCCGGTACATATATTTTACCGTACTTCATTTGATTAATACTATTATTGAGTTTCCAGATAACAGTTTTCTGTATATAGGGGTCATTAAGCATTGCATCATTAATTAGTATTGCTTCATTTATGTACTTGCTTGCCGAATATTTTTTATAAATCTTCTTAGGTTTATCTTCATCATTCTCATTTGAATATAAGATTTCGTTGTCATCTTCTTCAGAGTGATCATTCAATCCCAAGAATTTATATGTATAAAACTTGTCACCATTAATAATCTTTTCATACATGTTTGTTGTATACTTAGCTAAATTAATTATCTTGCCGTGATTTCTTTCATCTAAAATGTCATATTCATTATCTTTATTTTTATATTTTTCAATATACTTTGGATTCCACAAGTCTAAACACTGGAGATATTGAAAGTTCATTCGTGCATACACATTAATATTATCCGTATGATGAATCTCTTTACTTTTTCCCAATTTAAATTGATATTTCTTCACACGCTCCACATATTCATTCCAAGCATTGTTACCAAACTCTTTCTTAAATAACTTATGTCCTTTAAACATTGATGTGTTCCAAATGCAATCAATGTCATCGAGTCTGTGAATATTCCCTAACCAATCTGTTATATATTCAATGGATTCAGGTCTATCTCTGTAGTATTTCTTAAAATCTACTTCGACACTCATCCCCTTGATAAATGGTAAGCCTCGTACTTGAGTAGCTATACCTAAATATTTGCTCATTTCTGGTGTGTGAATTCCGAAACCGTCAAATGGCGATAATTTAATTGCTTTTTTACCTTGTTTAATTCCTTTATTGTTATATGTTTTTCCATCTTTGCCCACAGATTTTACATCATCGACATAACGAATAATCTCAGGATGTAAAGTTTTCTCAAATTCATCAATAATTACGATATAAGGAATTTCACAGTCAGTTGGCTTATATGAACTAAGGATAAGGCAGCGGTAGCTTTCAAACTTAGAGATAATATCTTTCTTGATATGAAGTCCCAAACAACTACGTTCTTGCATTTCTTTGCTTATGACTTCTTTAATAAAAACAGTGATACCGTCTTTAGCTTGTGAAGAGCTTTTTCCAAAACGAACAAACTTAGCGCCATTATAAATGAAACCCTGTCGTAATGCTCGTTTAAGATATGATTCTTTTTTGTTGTCCTTTTTTCCATCGAGAACAATTAAATCATCTAATCGTTCAGCTTGATAACCATTAACAACTGCAAGTTGATCTGTTAACGGTGTTGTCTCCTGTCTGATAATGAATTCTGATTCTTCTTCTGGACTCAGTTTCAAATTAAAATCTGAATCTATAATTTGTTTTAATTTTATTTTTAATACATCAAATAGCAATTTTCAACCTCCATTAATATGTTTATTTTTATTATTTATTTATTATAATTTTATTGTTTCACATCACCACCTTTACAAATACCCTAGCTTAGATGATAGTAGTCAAATTACTTATAAATTAATAAGAAATTGAGACTTAGAATCGATATTAGTGATATAGATTAATTAATTCAAGATAAGCAAGTTGAAGACAGCCACGTAGTGGATGGCTACGGAACACTAACGCATAGCGAAGCGAAGCGTTTTTGTGACGGCTCTTTAGACTTTAATCTCTACTTATAGTTAGCAAACTAATAATTAGGGGTGCTAATACCAACTCGGTCAAGTTTCCAGCCCTGCTAACGCAGAACTGTCAAAATGCCCGACCTGCCGCACCACCCCTCTTGCCTACGGCAATTCACCTCTCACGGCTCAATTAAGATTTGCTTTAGCTAAATTGAAAGTTGGACACCAAATCATGGATAAACATTATATATAATGAAACTCCACAATTTGGTGTCCGATTCTTTTTTATTACTCAAATCTGCTTACTAACCAATACCACTTTCCACGGTTAGGGTTATCACTACCATCATCAAGTTTCTTATTATTATCCTTGAAACTTGCAACTGCATATTTCAAATTGTTAGATCGAAGATATGAGTCAATTTGATTTACATCTTTCTGAATTCTACCACGATAATCTTTAATGGCGATTCGTTCAATTAATTCTTTCTGTTCCTGTTTATATAGTCGCTTTCCTAATAGGGAATCAAGATACTCACCTAAATCCTGTTCCTGATAAATCTTGTCTAAGTCTCTACAACTTTTCATATCCATCAATTCTAAGATATACATCATATAAGCATCGCTCCGACTCTTCTCCCCTAGTCCCTCTCTAATTTTTTTTAGTTCTCGATTGTGATCAAGCATTTCGTTAATAATAGCCAAATCGTTTTGTACCTTCAGATACTTCACTGTAGATATCTTTTTATCGCTCACATATTTATTATCTGGTGAAGGTTGATCATAAATGATATAATTTGATTTTTGAGCAAACCTACCAATAAACTCATTACGTCCTGCTACTCCTTCCTTAAGAAAGATATCTGCTTCTTTGAGCTTATCAACAAATACATTTTTATACCCATTAATAGATTTATTACTATAATTGAATAAAACAATATGTACTTTATCATCATCTGATAATGAACGTTTACGTCCTATACATTGAATCATGGTATTGATATCAAACTCGTCACAGATGATTAATTTGATTTGTTCATCTTTAAGATCATAACCATTATCAAGAACCTTGGTTGTAAAGAGATACTTTCGGTCAAATGTAATCTTCTCGCCATCTGTTATTATTGTGCGATCATTAATTAATTGAAGATATTTTTTGTTGTTTCCGTTATTACTACACAAAAAATATGAATTTGGAAATTCATTATGTAATTTTGCCGCCTTCTTAGTTGATTTACAGAACCATATGATTTTTTCATTCCCGTTAAAATGCTGCTGTATGTATCGTTTGACTGATTCATCCTTCGAATAAAAAGAAAGTGAAGCAACTTGATTGAATTGCCGTTTTCCTCTATACTCCCACACTTTAGTTTTTTTATTAACAGAATTACAAATAAATGAGAATAGTGTTGAGCCAGTAGCCGACATAAATATTCGAATTTTGTTGTTTAGTCTCATAATGGCATTAAACGAAAGATCACTATTATGATTGAATGAACTATCATCTGTAAAGTAATGACACTCATCACATACGATATATGTGTATGGAGTAAAATCATAACAACCGCTATTCGATATTTGATGTTCGATTTCTTGATATGTAGTTGTATGTATTCTGTAATTATTGTTTAATTCAATTTGTTCCTTGTTCTGCTTATGTAATTCTTTCCGGTTGAATATGAATAAAATATCTGATTGTTCATACTCTGCATATGATGATAACTTGTTACGAATAAAATATGATTTACCTGAACCCGTTCCTGTTCCTATTAGAACAATATTTCCAGCCTTCCACTGTTTGTATTCTTCTTTAATAATATCGGACAACCATGTTTTCATTTTACTGCTGTTCATGTGTCGATGGATTTAAACAATTTCTCTTAACAAATCCCCTCGTTTCTTTAGGTGTTGTCTTTCTATCAAATGATTCTTTGTCTAACATTAACTTAAACTTCAAATAATTCTTTTCCTTTCTATGTGTATTCCGAGAACTACTATAATACTCGGTATCTTCATAATAACTCAACAACATTATTTCGTCAACTATATTTATTTTTATCTTATTAAAGTTCCTAAAAATGGTTTTTTCAAATTTCTTAAAGAATAGTAATCAAATTTAATGCTGATATTTCCCTTACTAGTTGATTTTGCTTTAGCCAGCTTCATATTTCTTTCCTCTCTAACCTTCATTTTCTTAATGAATCTTGTTAATTTCAAGACAAATTCTCTAATTAAAAATGATTCTTCATAACTATACCTCTGGTCTGCTGCCTTTTTAATGAATAAATCCAGATAAGCATCCAATTGAACAGAGGAATATATTGTGTTGTACTCTTCTCCCCATACATATGAAGCTAATTCTTTATATCTTCCTCCTTCCATCCATTTAATATACTTCTTTGGATCAATATGTGGTAAAAATTCAATCATTTTTGTCAACTCCTTTCTGCTTGATAATTCAAATTATACATTCCCGTATATTATAAGTCAATATATATAATGTAAATAACTATATTTACTTTTTAAATGCAGTTGGTTATAATGAAGATACGAGATAACAATAGAAACGGAGTGAATGTAATGGAAACAGCAATACATAATGTAGTAGGATTACACGCTGGCTCGGTTTGGGAGGACATTCAAACCTTTATCGGGCAATTTATTAGCAAAAATACACAAGGAAACTATAGTAGAAGTCTAGAACAGTTCTTTATGTGGTATAGAGGAAAAAAATTAAACGAATTGGTTGCTGATGATCTACCTATTAGGAATGCGGATATGATTAAATATCAAAAATATCTTCGGGAACATGAAGCTGATTACACAAACGCTACGATAAATAATGTAATTGAAGCCATAAGAAGTTTATATAGGTTTCTGAAAATTAACGACTATGAAGTTAATCCAGACGCAACAAAAGTTAAACCTCTGCCTAATGATTCCGAAAGATGTGGAGAACTATATGTACATGAGGCCGAAGAATGGGCAAATATTGTACTAGCCACAAAAAAAGGTCAAGAAAAATCTGCTCTGATTAGACTGGCATATACAACAAGTTTTAGAAAAGCAAGTTTGTTGGCAATAGAATGGGATGATATTAAGTTAAATCTATCCGGTAATTATTATGAAGTTACTGTGGTTGGTAAAGGTGGAAAAAAACATACCGTTGCAATTTCAATTGAGCTATACAATGAGTTATTAAAAATTAAAGAACAAAAATATTATGCTCGTTATAACGATAACAAGATATTTCATTTAAGCCTTCACGGAATTCAGGATATGATAGATTATTTACGTGAGGAAACAGGTATTCCCCCAGAGAGAAATATTAAATTCCATAGTTTAAGAAACGTTGCATCAATGTTTGGAACATTGGAGGAAGCAAAGCGACACTATAATCATTCCAGTATTGTTGTGACAGAAAAAAGTTATAGACATAAAGATAAGGATATGAGCAATAGCATTAGTCTTCGAATTGGCAAGGAGATTGATTATGGAGTGTTTGAAGAACTAAGCAAGGACCAACTTATTGAATTGATCAAAGAACAGGAATTTGTAATTCAAATGGGAATGGAAAAACGTGCAAAGGAAGTTGTAAAGTAAAACTTGTTGTTCATGTAGCGAACAGCGATTAATTTTGTCTCGAAATGCATGACTAGCTACCAAAAATTTGTATCGTAAATTACATAATAAAATGTCTAGATCCCTTATAGAATAAGGGATCTTTTGCGTTTATGGATGAAAATATAGCATTTGTATCGCAAAAAGCTAGTGATATCAAGGGATTTGGGCTTGTTTTTGAGTGAATATTGATAGTTTGGAGATAAATTTGATGTGAAATGACGTAAAAAAGTGTTGATTTATAAGGATTTTACGAGACAAATTACGAGACAAATTGAGGTTAAAATGAGGGAAATTGTGCTGGATGAGGATGAGCTTAATCTGAAATAAAAAAATAGTCGCGGAGTAGAAGTGCTATGGGTTATTATTCAAATTTTATCTTAATTTTTGATTTAAAGTACCCCCCATACCCTTTTCTAAATGCTACATAATATATCTTGTATTGCATTTAGACATTGAAGCATCCAACTAGCAGATCATAAGGAACCAGCAGCGTCAACTTGTTCAAATTTGATATAAAAATTTAAAAATTTAGGTAATCACAAACAATTTTTCATCTGTGTACGACACGTACACACGTAGGCGCAAAGTCGTTTCGTTTTCATTATATACTAAACGCGGAAACTGTGACTTATTTATCACAGTTAATATTATCATTATCACTATATATTACGTCATATATCATCATATTCACACTTATTTACGTCATATATATCCATCTACATTTACTTTATTGCGTCATTATTCATCTATATATCACTCACATATGACGTATTTACGCTATCATATCTATCCATTCTAGCCTATCTTTGCCACATTCTATTCACATTTATAAAGATAAAAATAGTTATTTTCCTTAATATTATTGAAATCTATTTATTTTTATCTTATAATTATATATGTAAGGTGGTCAAGCAGAGAGGTAGGTGAAGCCAAATGCTTGAATACATAGCAAAGATTCAGCCTTACATTCCAACCTTTAGCTTAATTCTCTCCTTAATAGCTTACATCACGAATGAGAAACGAGCTAGAAGGAAGGAAAAAGCCGAACGTGAACAACTAGAAGCCAAACAGCACGAAAGCGGTGTTCCACTCCCTCCAAGAAGTAAGAAACACCGCAAACGTTAGGCAAGCAGCTTACAAGGCGAGAACTCGAAAGGGTTCTCTCTTGTATCCCTATTCACCTTTATTATATCACATAATCGTTGACTATATGCAATGAGAAAGGAGAAAATTAAATGAAAACAAGTAAAGCATTATTATATGCAATATACCTGTTCCTTATTGTTGGTTCCATTGTTTCATTAACTACATATCACATGTCCACTTTAAACGTTACAATTTCCATTCTAACGATTGCCGTAAGTGTTCTAGGTATTATCAGAGTTGCCAAAGATAAATACCTTAAATGAAGGATCAAGCCTGTTCTACACACCGATAAGCATATCTATGTGTTTCATATTCCTTTACAAAGGTGCGTTTATTATATGAATACAAATAGAACAATAAGCGCCATAATAGGCGCTTTACTTCTCTTTCTTAGATTATCTAATGTATAATGCAAAAAGGACTGGTCAATGAAGGCCAAGTCCTCTTAATATATCACATTTATATTTATATTTATCTTCATGAATATATCCATTCTACTACTACAAACAACCATACAACACAGCATACAATTGTTCTAATGTTATTACCTATTTTTATTTTCATGCACTCACCTTGATCTCTACAACGTTACCAAAGTAAGACACATAGTCAGTCATGCAACATGTGCATAGTTCCAACACTTTTAAATTATCACCTTTGGTCTGAAGAATAACACTTCCATCACGTTTAATTAATTTAATTATTTTCATTTTATATCTCCTAAAGTTCTACAATTTTAATTTTTTTGTTGGAGTTAAATTTATGAAAGTGTGTACCTCTCGCCTCTTCTGGCGTAAAGCGCCGTTGCTTCTTCTGGAGTATTAACCCATTGACTAAAACCTTTTGTGTGATAGTAATATTGACCGCATTGATTTTGTAAGTACACAGTAATATCTCCTTTGAGTTTATTCCTCCACTCACTCACAAGTGGAGGGTTTACCATTGATTATCAAGCATACTGAACCGATTCAATAGCCATAAACTCTGGGATAAAGGCAATACGGACTCCTGTTTGGTCTTCTTCCCAAATTGCTTCCATTGCTTGACGTTGATCAGTATTATTATATTTATTAAATAACTTTCCTGTTTGTGTGTCTCTTGCTGGAACCAACATAGCGCCAGCTTCAGCACACTTTGCGTCAATCCGTTCTTGATATGATGGTGTTATATATGTATCAACAATTGTTTCTAGGACAAAGCCTTGGGTGTTTGCCCACTTTTGAATGACTTTTTGTTGAGACTCGGGAATGTTTGCAACACTTATTTTAATGTATACTTCGTTATAGTCGCCTCTCAGATTAGCTTTAACCATCACATTATATTTTTCCTTTACAACTTCAACAACTTGCGCCATTACTTGTTTATTATTCATTATTAATCGCTCCCTTTGCTTTAGTGTGTTTCCCTTACCTCTTGATAATATTATAGCATAGTGACTAGCGACTTGCAACTAGTTACTTGAAACTTTTTGTTTTTCTTTTTATAATATAAATAGAACAAAAAAGGTGGGAGAATGAATGCTGAAAGTAACACCGCGATTAAATGAATTACTGGAGGAAAAAGGATATAGTCAAGCGGCATTTGCTAAAAAGTATGGTTTCGCACAAAAAACAATTAATTCTTTTGATGGCAATAAACAACATAGAACGGTATTATTATTTGGTGTGGCAAGAGCATTAGGACTTAATGTTGAAGATTTATTTTTAGTCGAGGAAATTCCAGACACACCAGACACAGAGGGATCAGAAGGAGTTTAATTAATGGCAAGATATAAGTTAACACCAAGATTGACTAAAATATTAAAAGAGCGTGGTATAAAGCAAATTGAAATTGCAAATAAAGCAGACATACCACAACCATATATATCTAGGTTTGATGGGTCTGACAAAGGATTATATGACATATCGAACCTTTACTCAATTGCCAAAGGACTCAATTTAAAAATTGAGGATCTATTCACCATTGAAGAAATAAAAAAGAAACAAGACGGCGATAATTAGTTTGTCTTGTTTCTTTTTTATTTTACATTGCTTTTAGCTTTAACATTTCCTCTACCCCACACATATATGTAATTTCAATTATCTTGATTGTATGCATAACAAATAATTCTTCAATTTCCTGTATGGTTTCTGAAGATACATTATCCATTCGTAGATAATCAATTATACTCATTAGCGCCGTATTGTTAGCTTCTAGTTGTTCATCACAAATATTCTTAATTCGTTCGTCTAATGCTGGTTTCAACCATTTAATTATTTCTTGCATGTAGTAGTCTCTCCCCTATTTATGTATTCTCCTTATCAGATATCATCTAAGTTGTCAAGAATTTTTCCAAGCCTTTGAATTTAATTCCATTATGCCACCTTAGACCCTTGACAAGCAACACTCGTTCAGTATTCTGAAAATAGTTGAGACTTACAGAAATTTAATCAATTTTCGACAACATTTTACATATGGTTTATGCTAAAATATGCCGATAAAAAAGAAGTCACCACGAAGGTGACTCCTTTAGTGAAATTTCATTTACATTTAAATTTCCTTTTTGTTTCACCATTTTATAACCATTTTCAGACAATAGACAATGTTTCTTTCTTTCATCATCGAAAAATGCCCAATTGAAATCCTTATCCAGTGAAACAACATTTTTGACATTGATTAGTGTGTTGCGGTCTGCCCTAACAAAATCGAATCCAGAATTAATTAATAGGTTTGTCCATTGAGTTAGACTACCATTGATATAATAAACATTATCAAGTGTGTGAATGACTACACTTTTTATTGTTTTGTCCAGCTCCATGTATGTAATCTTATTAATATCTAATTCTGCAAGCCCATTTTTACCTTTTGGATCTAGATAAACCGTTATGTTATTGGCTATATCGCTCATATTCACACCTCATTACTTAAGTAGTTCATTGGGCGTATTGCCCTGATAAACATAAATTACACTAGCAGTACTAACAACACAGACTGCAAGAATAGATAAAATAGTCGCTACTCCCACAAACGCCTTAATTGTCATTTTGTTTGCAAGTTTCTTCATTACTTATCACCTCCTTTCAAGCGAATTAAAGTTAACGATTGAAGAAAAAATGCCAGTGCTAGACTACTACTTGATATAAAAAAACTAGTGGATATTAAAATAACCGAAATAATTTTTAACAATGGATAGTACTTTCTTTTGATTCTACTTTGTTTTTCTATATCCGTTGGAGCATAAATGAGAATTAAAATCATGCTAATTATATTTAGTATTAAAATTCCCACCTCATTTAATTGAAATAGCGAAACCAAAGTAAATATAGTGCTGGTAAATAGGACACATTTAACTCCAGAATTTAAATGGAAACCTCCAGAAACTTGTCTTAATAAAGCAAATGCTATCAATAAAACCGTAATTTCATCTGTTCGTTTAGTGAACAACGATATTAACAATGACAAAATGATGATCGACAATGTATTAATAACAAACCCAAGAGAAAAGGCTAACACATTAACACTCGCTGGATGATTTGGGATTCTTCTTTTAATTCCTGTTGCTATATATAAAGCTGCTTTATCAATCATTTTCATGCTCCCGTTTCCGTGAATAATATAAAAGAAATGCCGATATTGGTACAAAAAATAAAATGTGTAGATAAATTTCTTTAAAATACAATAGTACTGATATACCCAACAAAAACGCGATAATAAGAACAAGTAAAATAATATCTTCTATTTTGAATCTTAATTTTTCGATATCAAACGTAAATCCCTTTCCTTTTAAATATATGAAGTAAAAAAATAGAAAGTTGAATGTTGCTGTTATTAATTGAAGGAGATATCCATTAATGTGACTGTTCTCGATAGCAGACTGAGAACCAAAAATGCTCAACATAAAAGCACTTTGAATTAATGCAAAAATGATGAATCCCAAGATTGTAGCCATCATTGAAATGATAATCGGCATCTTAACGACGGATGTGAAAAATATAATAAAAACAATGATAAGAACCAATGAAGCGATATTCCCCATATCTAAATCATTTCGCAAAAGGTAGCTTTGCAAGTTGAGCGGTAAAATTATAAATAAAGCTTGCCAAGCATGTTTTTTCCACTTGAAACGAAACAGGCACATAATCATAAAGTAAAGAGAAAATGTTTCGATGGATGAGAAAATCATGAATAAAATTGGTTCTAACGACATATTTTTCAGCACCGTCCGTCTATTGATAGATTTTGATTACCATTATATTACATGACTACGCAAAATGAATAGGTAAAATATCATAAGGCTTGGATAGTTTGGATTAAAAGTCCTATAACCGTTCCTACAATAAAATTATGTATCATTAATTTATTATTTAGCTGCACACAGCCATTGATGTATATATTAGCTATTTGAATGTAGATACTTAAAATCATTACTCAGCACCTTAACAATGATATCAATCTTCTTTTCTGCGTCCTCTGAGAACTCACAATCTTCGACGCCCCATAGCATTCCATCCTTAAACAATTGAATCGCATGCTTATGTTTGTGGAGGATATGATAAAATGACCATTTCACGCCGTTATTAAAAAAATACTCTAACATTAATATCTTGGATTACTCTTGGATCAACCGTTTTATCTTCGTAAGTTTGTGTCATTGAATCAATTCTCCTTCAATTTTTAGATATTTATTATTAAATATTGAAAACTCTCCACTTTCGTTCTTTCTTTTGTTCATATTTCTCTGACATGCCAAGTGTTCGGAAATTGCATGCAGTTGGGCCAATCCAACGTATGTCTAAATCTTCATAGCCATACTCTTTATTTAAGGCAGAAATCATTTTCCCACCTTCCTTGATATGTTGCAGAGCTTGAAATATGTTTAAACCAGTTATTTCTTTTATCACCGTTATATCGGTTTCCTTATACAGATTGCCAGTTCCACGATAACTATGATGATATCCATGAATTACATTCCACTCGTAATCCTCTTCATGGTCATATCCCTTTGGCGGTTCATTGCTCAGCACGTAATCATTCCGGTCATAGTCAACGATATAGAGAAAGCCCTGTCCTTGATTAATAGCATCAGCCCAGTACTCACATTTATCTAAGCCTTTCATATTGGTGACTGTTTTTGAGTGTGGGATTACTTTTGTTCCGATTGCTGGCTTCATTCGCTTTCTTTCTCTTCTCTGTACCAAGTAAACGCATATTTATTAAGTGGTAACTCACAGTATGATTCCTTATGTTTTTTTGATTCTAGATGTTTAATATACTTAGATTTGAATTCTTCTTTTGAAATACGAGATTTTTCAACTCTACCAATAAGACAATCCGAAACATCTGGATCATAGTAGAATATCCAGTAAGAGTTCTTTGATTCAGACAAAAATACAACATGATCTTCGACAATATCATAATATTGCTGATATCTGTATTCTTTATTAATGATATCGTTATAAATTGCTTCTTTTTGTTCTGCTGTTCTTTTATCGTAGTGTTCAATCATTGCTGCATAGAATACTTTTGTGTATTTCAGTGTTACATCCAAATAATCATACCCTACACAATCAAAACATGTATTTATCGGTACGCCTGTTTCAGCAAGATTTCGAGGGTAATCATCCGTGTCATCAAAAAGGTCAAAAAATTCAGTTCCCACAGTGTAGTTCACTTGCTCCGGTTGATATATGTGTGGTGTTCGCGGATTATTTGCAGTCATTATCATTTCTCCTCATATATTTATTTTTATTTTATATACAACCTATTACAAATATTGCACCTTACCTTTTAGTTCAGCAAAGCTCATTTTGTCTAGTCTTTTTTTTGCCGTTTTCAAAAGAAACTCTCTCTCATTTCTGGTAGTTTCGTCTTCATTTTTTTGTCTTAATAACTTATTTATATCAATAATATCATCAATCGTTTCTGTCGAAGAAGTGCATCGTTCGGTAGTTTGAGTAATATTAATATAGTAATTGTTACTAAGGATAACCAACCCCTCCAACGTTTGAATTGGAAATTCTGGATATTTAGCCACCCTACTATGGTATAGTGTACGATCATTAAAAAATGCAATCATTTCTTTAACGGTAGGTACAAATATCTCATGTGAATAGTCATCGAAATTGAGAGTTGAACAAGATTTTTTAAATTCTTCTTCGAGTGTAGAATCTTGTTCAACTAGAAAGCCTATAAAGTAGCAATCAGTCGGAACTTCCATATGCTCGTAATTTTTAACGATATGTTTATTATTTTTTTGATTTTCGATTTGTCTGTCGTACGCAACTTTACTTTCCCATAGATAAATCTTGTAGGAACAGTCTTTTAATAATTCAAGTTCTACCTGGGTCAGATTTCTAAATTGATAGGTAAGTTTCTCTTCGATGGGAACAATGATTGTCTTTTCTCTGTACATAGTTTTCATTATAAAAACTCCCTTTTATTTGGATTAGATAGCACACTATCATTGATGCTAAGTCTATGCTTGGAAAGATTTATTGCGCTTGTGCTACACTACCAAAGGAAACATATCCGTAAGTATTCTTGAGTGCGTCGAAATACCGTTCAGCAAATCTATTTTTATCAATTCGTCTGAAGTTAAACTCAGTTATTTTAAATGGAGCACTTGTCATGAAGATTTCATTGAGCAGCTTTATATCCTCATTTACAATTGCATAGTCGAGTTCCTCATATGAAACAAGATGATTTCGTTGTTTTTTGCTTCTCATTCCTTTTAATATGGCTTCAGCCCTATGAACGTTCTGAAGATCATTTACTTCAACCTTTTCAATCCACTCAATAAAAGAATCTGCTTCGCACTGATTCATATTGATGCATTTTGCAAGTGACAACAATTCATAAACTTTATTCAGGCTGTATTTTTCCTTGCATACTTTTTGAAATCCGCAGATGTGGTTGTACATTTTAAGTTCAGTTTCAGAAAAGCAACTTACTTGAAACTCTTCTTTGAGTTTTCCCAAATCATACTCATTTGCTTTCGCAATGTAGTCATCACTAGTTAAAGTTTTTTTAATTCCTGCAAATTCCATTATTATTATCTCCCTTTATAAATCGAATGTACGGCATACCGTCATTGAAGAATTTCCGTTGTTATATGAATTATTGAATTGTTACAGTATCTCCATTTACATTTTCAATGAATGCTTTGTACACTCCTTTCTCATTAGTAATCTCCACAAGCTCAGATCCCTTGTTCCAGAACAAATGATACTCTACAGCCTCACTAAAACGCTCTGGAGCGCCTACGGCACGGTACATAGAGTCATTTTCAATCAATTCTCCAGTTACATCCTCTTCATATTCAACATGCCACACGAACTTACCCTGTGGAGTGCAAATGATTACATCTTTATAGGCATTTCCTCCATTAGCTGCATCATTAATATTTGTCCACGTTGCAATGTCATAATCTAAGCCTGATTGATTTGCTTCTTCGATTGTCTGGAATATGTATTCGTTATATACCGTGTTCCCCCTATCTGACAGCCTATCTGTTGCTCCAGCAGCATAATACAAAGTGATTTCCGGTAATACTGGTTGAACAGTTGTCATAGAGGTTATATCAGGAAGTAACTTAGGGATAATGCATTCGCATGATGATTGATTGCTAATGCTGAACGTTGACATTTTTACACTCCTTTATGTGTGGTTTATTTCGCCTAATGCAATTATATTACTCTTAAGAAAATTTGTAAATACCCTAAACAAAATTTAATTACTCTAAGTGAAATTTTATTTATTTTATTGGAATTAAGTTGCGTTGTGAATTATAATGGTATCAATAGTAACCATAGTAACCACTTCACCGAAATGAGGTAAAAAATGATAAAAATTAAAATTGCAGAAATGCTTGGTAAACATAAAATGTCACGTAAAGACTTAGCTGAAGCAACTGGCATTAGACAAGCAACTGTAGGATTACTTTACAATGAAGAGATAAAGCGTATTGAAGTTGAATGGCTTGATAAAATTTGTAAAGTATTTAATTGCTCCTTGACTGATATCATTGATTACTATCCCGATGATATGATCACAGAGGAATCAAGTTACGTCCTACAAAATAATAAGCTAGAAGAACAACCGCATCTAAAACGTATTATCAGAACAAATGAATAAATTATATATTTTCTATTCCCCTCTCAAATTTATTGAGTAAATTCAATATAACTTTATTATAATGATTATATTCAGTATGTCAACTCATTTTATTGAAAATAATCATTATACTGAATATAATCCGTTGTTATGTGATATAATATAAGAAAACTCAATATTGAGGT
The DNA here is from genome assembly GCF_018966525.1 of Paenibacillus sophorae. NCBI lineage: Bacteria > Bacillati > Bacillota > Bacilli > Caryophanales > Paenibacillaceae > Paenibacillus > Paenibacillus sophorae. The sequence continues at coordinate 3,259,164 of NZ_CP076607.1, read as the reverse complement.
GCTATCACTTTGACCGATACACTAGGGAAACGTTTAAGAACATTAAGAAAACAACACAATTTAACAATGGCTGAATTAGCAACTAAGATTTACATTCCTGTTTTTGATGATCAAGGAAAAGAAACATTAGATTTTAAACAAATTAATCCCTCGACTATTAGCAACCTTGAGAATGACAAAAATAAGCCCACATCTGATCTGATAATAGCACTTGCAAAATTTTTCAATGTTTCATGCGATTGGCTATTAACAGGAAAAGAATTTGAGCCAGCGACAGAAGAACAAAGAATTAAAAGAGAATTTGAAATGAAACAGTATAACGATTTACTTATGCTCTATAAAAAATTATTAGAACTGAAACCACTTGTTGATGCCTTGGAAATTATAGAAAAAGAATAACATATTAAAAAAGACGTAAAAGCGATATTAATCACTTAAATGCGTCTTTTTATTTTACCACAAATATTTTCCTTTTAAGTAAGCCACGTAGCAAGCTAATCCAAATCCTAATATAGCCAAAACCCATTCCCACCACTTCGGTTTTCTTTCCTTCATAATCCGTTCCCTTGTTGTTTTTGGGGAGATTATACCATTCATATTTGAATTATTATAGCGTTAAGTATATACAATAATTAACATTAAATCCCTGTTGATATTCTATTCCATTCCGAACATGATCATCAGTCTATAATCACCCTTTAAAAGATAAAAATAGTTATTGTATATAAACAAAAATAATGATAACATGGCGTTTATAAGATAAAAATACATAATTAATATTACAATATATTCTATATTTGATGAAGTTCACAAAGTAATTAGTTTTCGACTATAATAAGAGTGAGATATGGATGATAACCCTACCCTCTTATTGTAAATTAATAGGAGGTGGCATCATGCCAGTATATAAAGACGAATCAAAAAAGAAGAATAAATGGTGGTATGAGTTTGAAGCAGGAAAGAAACCAAATGGGAAAAGGAATGTGATTAGGAAGAAGGGATTTTTTACTGAAAAAGAAGCGAAGGCTGCAATGGTTAAAGCTGAGAGTGAATACTATGAAGGAACATACGTAGATCCCTCTAAAACAAAGTTCGGCGTATATTTGCTTGATCAATGGTTGCCTATAAAGTCACTTGCAGGATCAACAAAAGAAATGTATGACAGTTATATTAGGAATCATGTCTTAGGATCACTAATTGCAGAAACACCATTGGCAAATCTAACAATCATCATGATTCAAGACTATATTCAAATGTTAAAGGAAAAAAAGATAGTAATAGGCAAGAAAAAACCAAAAGAATCTTCTTTGTCACCAAACACCATTAAAAAGATTTACTCAATTATTAATACGTCATTGAATGATGCCGTTACGATGAAGAAGTTAAAAGAGAACCCATCTAAAAAGATTATCAATAAACCAGCAAATCAAAAAACTAAATCCACCGTCTGGAACCAAGCGCAAATCAGAAAATTTGTTGAAGAAACAGAGGGAAAAAGTAGGTATAGTTTGGCATTCCGATTTACTTTGATGACTGGATTACGTCAGGCTGAAGTGTTGGGTCTGCGTTGGAAAGATGTTGATTTTGAAAAAAGTGTTATTCGAGTCCAACAAACTATTACTCATGATGGCAAAACATTAAAGGATGGAGCCAAGACTGATAGTAGTGTTAGACCAGTCAAATTAGATGTAAAAACAATGAATACATTAATTAAACACTATAATATGCAACAACTGGAAAGAAAACAGATTGAAACTAAAGTAGCTGAAAAAAAAGCAGCAGGAAAAAGTTTTTATAATGGACGACAATATCGCGACCATGATTTAGTTTTTTGTACAGTATTCGGTACACCATGTACACCCAGAAATTTGTCTAGGGCTTACAACAGCTTATTAAAGGAAATTGATGTTCCGAAGATTACATTTCATGAACTCCGACATACACAGGCCACCCTTCTTTTAACCAAGAACGTACATCCTAAAGTTGTTTCTGAACGATTGGGGCATTCTTCGGTTAAGATTACACTTGATACTTATTCACACATGCTACCAGAGATGCAAGAAGTTGCAGCCGAATGTCTTGCAGATGTGCTTTAAAATTGGTGGTTTTGGGGGGCATTTTGGGGGGCAGGACACGTTAATTCCAGTGAAACTAAGCGATATTAATGCACCTTACGACTCATTTTATTATTGTAAAACCCTTATAAATCGGGACTATTTGATACTAAAAGATCTAAATTGGACAGTTTTTTGAGGGTACACACATTTGACAGGGTAGGGGTCATGGGTTCGATCCCCATCCGTCCTATATAGTACAGATCGGGAAAGCCTTGCTGAGCAAGGCTTTTTTCGTTTGCCGCCAGCTCTGCATTCAAAGACTGAACTCGGAACTGCGGTGCGTAGGCAGCCGATCCGCAGCATGGCCTGTACTTCTTTTGCTGTATAGTAGTGCCTCATAGGATTCCCACGCCAGGTTCGTATACTGCCTTGTCCTGTATGGCGGTGTGGGTCACTTCCGGGCATATTGGCGTCCCTCCTTAATGGATCAAGTTGCTCTTTTTCCGATATCCAGCGATCCAATGCAATTTGTCGGAAGAAGATTTGCCCTCGTTGCCAGAAATGCGGTACACCATCATCTTTGGTCATCCGTCGAAGCGTTTTGTCTGAAACCTTTAAATATTGACTCGCTTCTTGAAGATCAAAGATATTCGCATAAAGCGCCTGTTCAATCTGTGGCTGCAGTTCCGCCATTATTTCATCTCGCAGGGCCTGTTTGATGTCATATCGCAGGGTTCAATGAAAGCAGTTGTCTTAAGCTCCATCACAATCACCTCGGAACTTAGGCTTCCCATCTGACGAAACGTTCACACCTGTGGGGCTCGTCGCTCCATCGAATGCTAAGCTCTGCTGGCTCTTTTTCTGTTTTCAATCCAATGGAAAAGGCCACGTTTAACCACTCGCTTGCTTGTCCTGGTCTTAATGACCGGAATCCCGCCTTCCTCATATTTTCTTGAACACTCCTCACAGCTCTTTCGAGTATATCGCGTGGAAAAACAGACAGGCTGATATAAATCTTCTTAGTTTCCTTGTCGAACCAACCCTTACGATTCTGGTTGATCTCCTTATCATGCTCGCTCATATGGCCTCGGAGAATACGCCCACAGTGGTTTGAAACCTCCCGCCGGAGCGTCGGCACAGACAGGCCGAGAGCGGCAGCACTGGCCGCTTCATCGTCCATGCTAAGGAACACCTGCCGTTTTATTCGACGTTCCCACCAGGAGAGCAGGGACAGCGCACGCTCAATAGGTGCCAGTTGCCGGTTAAGCCTGTCCAGCTCGTTCAACTGCATCGTCTCCTTAAGTCTCGTTAATCAGCTTCTTTAGCTCATCCGTGATCAGGCCGCTATACGGATTATTCACGGCCAAATAACCGCTATGGCGAATCTCTTGCTTGTCCCTCCACTTATCAGGGCAGCGATTCTTCAGCCAGAAGATCGCCGCCGTTACGTCAGGCTGAACCTCTTTCGTGACGCGCTTCACCTCCACGCCGCCTTCCCGGGTCACTTCATCGTAGAAGTAGCCGAGAGCCCGCCGCAGAAGCGCGCTCTCAACCTGCCGGTCTACAACTTCCTTGCCCTTTTTTAAGGCCTGCAAAATCTGCGGATACCGGACCTTCCACTCATACAGCGTGCGAGCGCCTATGCCGACCTTCTCCGCGATCAGCTCGTCCGTCAGTCCATCGCGGGCCCAGCCTTCCAAGAGGGCCAACCCTTCCATCTCCAGCCAGTCAGCTCCACTCTATATCTCCATCCGGAAGCTGCAGTTAAAGTTGCTCCTTGGTTGAAGAAGCAGTGGTGTATTCCGGAAGCTTCGGGCGCAGTTACGCAATCTTTATTATTTTTCTCATGAGCAGGACTTTTGGTATACTGGGAACAAACCAACTAGAAATGGGAGTCAAGAATGAATAATGAAGATATGCTTGCGGTGCTGAAGGCTCTGTCTAATGAAACCCGTCTCAATATCCTTTGCTGGCTGCGGGAGCCGGAAAAGATGAATGAGAATCTGCCGAGCCTCATTAAAGAAGAGTTCCCGGGCGGTGTCTGCGTGGGAAGCATTCAGGAAAAATCCGGTCTGGCGCAGTCGGTCATCTCCTCGTACCTGTCCTCTATGCAGAAGGCCGGATTGGTGGAGTCCCGCCGCTATGGTCAATGGACTTATTATAGACGCAATGAGGAGGCGATCGCCGCTTTTTTGGAGGACTTTGAGGCGGGACTGCAGGCCAAGAAGAAGTAGTTTCAAGAGTTTTCTCCGAAGGGCTTGCGTTTTCATTTGTTAATCCATATATTTATATTTATAGATGAACAAACAACCCTACAGGAGGAGAGAATAAAATGACCCTATCCAAATCAGCAGAGGTTCTGTTCAAGCCATTTGAAGACGGACGGCTGAAGCTTGAAAATCGTATTGTCATGGCCCCAATGACCCGCGGCTTTTCGCCGTCAGGCGTTCCAGGTCCCGACGTGGCCGGATATTACCGGCGGAGGGCCGAAAACGGCGTCGGCCTCATCATCACTGAAGGAACAGTCATTAACCATCCGGCTGCGGCTGCTGATCTCGGCGTGCCGCATTTTTACGGGGAGGAAGCTCTGCAAGGATGGGCGCGTGTCGTCCGCGAAGTGCATGAAGCCGGCGGGAAAATCGCTCCGCAGATTTGGCATACCGGTACGGCCCGCGAGAGGGAGAAATTCCCGGAATCGAATGCCGACCCGATCGGGCCGTCTGGCCTCAGCCTGACTGGCGAACCGGTATCAGAGCCGTTGACGGTTGAGGAGATTCACGGTCTCGTGCAGGCATATGCCCAAGCCGCTGCCGATGCGAAGCGCATCGGCTTTGACGCGGTAGAGATACATGGCGCGCACGGCTACCTCATTGACCAGTTCTTCTGGAACTTCACCAACAAGCGTACGGATAAGTATGGTGGCGATCTCGTTGGCCGCACTCGATTCGCGGTGGAGGTTATCGAGGCGGTGCGAGCCGCGGTCGGCCCCGACTTTCCGATTATCTTCCGCTTCTCCCAATGGAAGCCGGTTGATTACGGCGTCAAACTGGCCGCAAATCCAGAGGAGCTGGAGCACTTCCTCACACCGCTGTCTGAGGCAGGCGTCGATATCTTTCATGCCTCCACGCGCCGATTCTGGGAGCCCGAGTTCGAGGGCTCAGACCTCAACCTGGCGGGCTGGACGCAGAAGCTGACAGGCAAGCCGGCTATTACCGTTGGTTCGGTCGGCCTGGACTCGGATTTCACCAGCCTGTTCGAGGAAGGCAAGGGCGGGCAGACTGCCGGCATCGACACTCTGATCGAGCGTCTGGAGCGCGGGGAGTTCGACCTCGTCGCCGTCGGTCGCGCGCTGCTGAGCGATCCGGCCTGGGCGGCCAAGATCCGCGACGATCGCACCGAAGCGATGCAGCCATTCACCCGGGAGGCTCTTGCCACACTGAGCTGATTCAATGCTGAGTGCCGGGCAGCAGGAACCGGCTTTAACTCCATGGCCATTTCGGATCCAGTCCGAAATGGCCATGTGTACGCTTGACAGCGCATCATGCTAACGGGTTCAAGTCCTCTCGATCGCACCATAACTTAGAATTAACAGGCTCGTAATTGCTAATAGGGCGATTTACGAGCCTTTTTGCATGTTGCGTGCCCAGACAACAGGCTGGGAAGATATCTGAAATACGAAAAAGCCCCGTAGCTTCGGCTGTGGGGTTTGCTGTTTATGTAATTGCAGCAATAATCTCCGACATGTCGATCCAGCCCCAGTCGTCTACTGACACTCTGAGCTTGATACGCTTCAGCTGCCGATCCACTTGCATCACGATGCCGTGGGCCTGTCGATCAACAAACGGATCGAATAATGTCAGCGTGACCGGGGCGTGGTCCTCCATTGAATGATACAGCGCCTGATCGATGAGCTCCCATTCCTGCGGGTCCAGGACCGGCTTATCCCGGCGCGCCGTGTCGTGCTGGTGTTCGAGAATTCGGCGCTCCCGGCTGCCATTCTATATACCTTTCCCGGGCTAGTTCCTGCAGCGCCGCCTTGATCTGTTCTGGCCGCCTGCTGGATTTACGCCGCAACTCCCATATCGGTGGCATACGCCCCCGGAAGTGCTGCCCATGGAATGCATGATGCGCAGGATCTTCCACGCGTTATCCGACAGCATGGCGCGCCCATACCGGCTGCCAAGCGAGGATATTTGTGGTGAGAAAGACACGAGGCATGCCGGTGGTAAGGCAGGTCGCCCGGATGTGGCCGTCCTTTATGCCTTTGACCTCAATCCCGCTGCGTGATCTTGCTGGCCTTATCCATATACACAATTTCCACAATCTGTCCTGTGCGCATGTGCATAACAACCGCCTCCAAAATAAGAACATTTGTTTGTATTATAACCGCCTCAGGGAATTTTAAGCAACGGAAAAATCCGCCAGCATGGGTACTGGCGGAATAAATATCGGTACAATTATTAGGTTTGAAGACCCTATAGGTCACCTGATGGACTATGGTGGGATAGTTGAAGGTTATTCCCAGAGACCATTAGGATTGCTGGAAGTTGGTTTATGCGCGAGCGATTCGAATTTAGAGCATACATAAAACAACCCGTCGGGCTAATGCCTGACGGGATTATCGTTTTTGCCTTCACGTCTTTTTCTTAATGCATCAACTATTTGACGATGTTGGTTACATATTTAGTATGGAACTCTTGATATACATCGGGATAGAGCCATTCTTAATAGATCCTGGTCGAATACATGGTATTGTCGATTTTGATCAACTAGCCAATTCGCAAAACCTGCTGCTGTTCGATAGTCCTCAAAATCTTCAGAATTAACCCTAAACTCAGCTAATTTAACCATTAGTGCGTATTCCTCATCCGATAATTGAATGCCTAGTTGAGAAAGTTGTCTCTGACGGATTCTTCGTGCAGAATTATCTTGTATTACTCGGTGTTTATTAGATATTTGTCCTTCATGAGTCCGGTAATACATTAAATTGTGAGGGAGATTCGCGAATTGCGCGCTTGAGGATAGCCTGTTCCACAGTTCGTAATCCTCTGCATGAGGGTAATTATAATCATAACGAATCCCGAGACGATCTATCGAACTTCGGCGCATCATAACGGAAGGGTGTAGAATGCAGCAGTTAAATAACAGCCAGACCTTAATTTCTTCGTGATGCATAGGATTTAACCTGACAGGCCCGAGATAGTTCGTTGTATATCCTGTTCCGCAAATATCTATGGTGGGATTCTGGTCCATAAAATATGCCTGCACTTCCAAGCGGTTTAGTGCTGCAGCGTCATCGCTGTCCATACGGGCGATGTACTCACCTTGGGCCAGATCGAGTCCTTGATTCAGCGAAGTGACAATACCCATATTCTCAGTATGAAATATCTTTTTTACTCTAGTGTCTTTTATTTCATGTATGATTCCCGCTGATCCGTCGGTTGATCCGTCATCAATTATTATCAACTCTAGGTCGTTTAACGTTTGCAACAAGATTGTGTTAATTGCTTGCTGTAAATAGATTACATTATTGTAGACCGGCATGATTACAGATATTCTTGGCACCAGGCATTCCTCCTAAATACTTGTCTCACATTAACACGTTATGATGAAACACACTAATGCGCGACAAGAGGGTCGAAAAAAGGCATATTCCCAATTGGATCGCGTCCATTCATCCATATAACACCAATTTTCGAATGATAAATTTTCACATCTATAGTACATTGGAATAAAATGTGTGTAGGACATAGGCTAAGCATTAGGGTATAAATCAAAGATTCATTTTGTGAACAAAGCAACTAAGGAAGAACTGATTCATCTTGACAGGGTAGGGGTCATGGGTTCGATCCCCATCCGTCCAGAAAAACATTGAAAAGTGCGACTTGAGAATGGATTGAGAACAGAATTTTTTAAGCGGAAATTCCCTGAAAGAAAAAAAGAGAACCGTAAGGAGATTTTCCTTAACGATTCTCTGATGCTCTAAGATATTTAAAAGATAGTCCTTATTAGGCGTGATGACCTTAACTTTCGTCGGCAAAGGGATGTTTAGAATATTCAAGGCAATTTTACCTTGTATTTAAATATCTCTCGCATATCGGTTTGTCATATGTAATCTCATGAGTTATATCCAATGCATGTTCTCCTTTCAGATAAAAACGACACTCGTTAATTGGTCAACAGAAATTTGCACTGCAAACTCCCTCAAACCAAATACTAACAGATGTGATACATTAAAGATGAAATTTTAATTAAGCTGTGTTACTTAGGGGCGTGTCTGCCAGGACACGCCCCTAGACCATGTTTGATAGTTTTTCCAGGGAACTTTCCTCCAAGCTTCATTGACATGCGTTGGCTTGTCGCAGTGTCGTCCGGATCGTCCGGCAAGCTTCGCGCGGCTGGGATTATCGAGTTGGGAGTCTTGCCTACACACAAGCGAGCTTTTCATGGCGTTGCAAAACAACTGTGACCGGGGAGAATAAGGAGTTTGTCCATCTGGCACCGCGACTACGTGCCCGGCTGAGAATGAGAAACTGGACCAAATCAGGGATGTTGCGTAGTCGGTGTTTACTGAGTTTGTTGTTTGATAAAATAAAATCCCGCAAATTGAGCGGGATTTTATTTTTCTAAGCCTTAACTGTCTCTGGTCGTTTGATTTGAAGTGGCGGAGGAATGAGCCAACCTTTTTCTTTAGTCAAATTAAGAATTCTGACCCCTAATGCTGCTTTAGCTACATGGTACTTAGCAAATAAAGCTCCGATATCAACTCTAATGGATTGTCCCATAACTTGGCTACATACAACCAATCCCGTGGCGACATCCGCCGCTATATGTGCAGCGATTTCAGGGTCGGTAAATCTTGCACCGGCAGGTATATCTTCAAGTTTTACTTCTGGTCTTTTAGGCAATACTGGTGCAGGTGCAATTCCGTTAGCCGTAAGCAATGTATCGCATTCTTTCATTTCCAGTTCCGCTTGATCGATAAGATCATCAAGGATTTTTTTCAGGTCTTTATCACCAGCATGATTCAAAAATGCTTGGTATAGCGACACCACGTCTCTGGCCATCATAGAGCTCTGCCATACACTATAAATTTCACCATAATGCATCGGTTCATCTTTTGGATTACCACTTAAAATACCCAATTAATATCGCTCCTTTTACCATATTTTTTACGGATTTATTATGTCCAGGAACGCAAAATTAATGTAGAACAGAATTTTGATAATTTCGTTTAAAATAAGTACATCTTTTTTACCGGAGACCAACTTTTTGTGCGGACACCTATAACCGTATCCATAGAAGAGCTCTTGTGCAGCAATGGTGGGAACCGGTTGGGGAAGCCCATACTCCGGGCCGGCGATGCGCTCGAAAGGATTGATCGGTTGGGTCGCCGTATCCCCCGATTCGAACTTCGCAAACGTCCAGAATCGTACAATTGAAGTTGGCATAGAGTTTTCTCCGACATGGATGTTATATATCCGTAATCGCACCGAATGTTGGGTTCCAGGCTCAAGTTTTCGCCCGTAGAACGGCGTTAGCCTTGCCAGCTCTCGGTTTTTTTAGGAGAAAGGTTAACGGGATCGCGATGACGCCAATTAATGTAGCGGCCAGGAACACATCCTGAACGCCCATCGCCATGCCCTGAGCCTTCAGCAGAGAAGAACCGGCCTCCGCTCCCCTGGCCAGCGCTTTCAGATGAGTCGCGGATCTCGCGCCCAGCAAAGAGCTGAAGATCGCAATGGCAAGCGCTCCGGTGGCTTGGCGTACCCAGTTCGTTACGGAAGAGGCATGACCGGTATATTCCTTGGAGATGGCGGACATCCCCGCATTGGTAACCGGCATAAAAGCAAGGGCAATCCCTGCATAACGCAGCGTCATCCATGAGGCCACATAGACATGGGTTGCAGCCAGCGTAAGATGACTGAGCTCCCAAGTCGATATTACCATCAGCAGGATACCGCTAAGAATAAGCCAGAACGGACCTACCTTGGTATACAGCTTGCCGACCACCGGTGATAGAAACGCCATCACCAGCGAGCCCGGAAGCAGCACCAGAGCGGTTAATAGCGGAGTGGACTGCTGAATATCCTGCAGAAAAACCGGAATCAGGAACGTCCCGGAATATAATGAGATCGTAATCGTGCAGTTGATGATTAAGCTGAACGTAAAGCGCTTCTGGCGGAACACCTTCAGATTGAGCAGAGGGTCCTTCAGGGAGAGCTCTCTGCGGATGAAGTAGGTCAACATGGACGCCCCTACCACCAGCAAGGATAACGTCTGCCACGACGTCCAGCCCCAGGAATTCCCTTCACTGAAAGCCAGGATAATTGACGCGCTGCTTAGAATAACTGTTATGAAGCCGGGCAAATCAAAGGTTTTGAGCTTGCCGGACTGGCGGTGGTAGGGCAGGCATTTGAGCGCTACCGTAATAGCAATGATTCCGATGGGCAGATTGATGATAAACAGGGATTGCCAGCCGAAATATCCGGTAAGCCAGCCGCCGAGTGTAGGCCCGAACGCCGGGGCAAGCATGGAGGAAAGACTCCATAAGCTCATGGCAAAAGCCTGCTGCTCCTTCTCAATAAACTGATAGATCATTGTCATCGTCGTGGGAATGATAAGGCCGCCGAACACCCCTTGCAGGATGCGAAAGGCAATTAAGGAATGAATGCTCCAAGCGATCGTGGATAGAAAGGAAAAGAGGGTAAATCCAGATAAAGCAAACACATACAGGTACTTATAACTCCACTTATCGCCAAAATAGCCGACGACCGGCGCGACAACCCCGGTTGTCAGCAGATAGCCGGTAATCATCCATTGAACAGTGCCAACCTCCGCTTGAAAGTCCTTCATAAACACCGGAAAAGCCACATTAATCGTTGTGGAGCTCAGGATAGTCATGAAATTGCCGAAAAAAATCGCTAAAATAATGAGCCAGAAGGAAGAATTCCTAGCGGTTTGATTATTCAATGCTTTCTCTCCTCTAAATATAGGTGTAGGATACAATTAATTTAATATAGGTGTATTATACAACTATTATTTTGAAAATCAATATTACTTTTTTCACGTTACTTTCATCTAGGGTTATGTATTTTTACTTGTGGCTGGGTATTTTCACTTATAATATGGAGAAGAGTACAAACTAAAGGGACGGTAGTGCTATGGAAGATAAAAATTTGGATTTCATCAGTAATGAGATGATGACATTGATTCGCCGCGCCTCCCTGGACAAGAAGCATGGCGGACTGGATCGTTCAAGCTATACCCTGCTGTACCATTTGTCCAACCAAGGCAACATTGGGGTTAAGGCTCTGGCGGAGGGACTCGGCCTGGACACCTCCACGATAAGCAGACAGACAAGTGTGCTTGAACATAAAGGATACATAGAGAGAATACCCGATCCGCAGGACGGAAGATCTAGTTATTTTCAGATCACCGAGCCAGGCTCACAAAAGCTTGAGGAGGCAAAAAAAGTCAGATTGGCCAGATACGGGGAAATATTTAAAGACTGGTCGCCCCAGGAATGCCGGACTTTCGGTGACATGCTGGCGAGACTTAACCGTACCCTTGATGAATAGCGCGAACTTCTGCTGCTGTCTGCATCAGCTCCACTGTATCCATCAAACAGCCTGCTCCTCCAATTCGCTTGAAGCTTCTTCCACATTGCGTATGTACTTTAGCCTGTCCCGGTTGAGGAGCGGGTAATCGTACAGAAAGCCCTCGTAAACCGTGTCGAATGCAGGATGGTGAAGAAAATCGTTGGGCGTCACCAGCGTGGATGGCCGATCCCATAAGAAAAGTCCGCTTTTGCGCAGCGCTTCGGATACAAACTGGGAGCAAAAGTAAGCATTTTTCGTCTCAATGTCAAGGTTCATCAGCACTCCTAATAATCCGATCAGATTGTATCGATAGGCTTGTTTCTCCTTCTGAAAAGACCGGATAATCCGAACGGCAGCGTCACGCTGCTGCTTCGAAATCCGCAACCTAAGCAGTACGCAGCGAGTGTCGGGATAATGACGGAAGGTTCCCTCATAGACATCTTCTTTCACAAATCCTCCAGCCCAAGGCTTTTTGGGGTATTTGCGGCCAAAGCTGAACACATCATTCAGCTCCGCGTCGAGCGCCAGGGATGCATGGTTATACGGAGCGGCGGTGAAGCTTTTGATCAATGTTGTGAACAAAGTGCCCGTATCGGTCAACAACACATAAATACTGCTCTCTGAATGGTCGTCTCCCATATAGTTGTTCATTGTGTTCACCCCATTGTTCAAAAAAATTTTACCGAGTTGCTTGATGTGACAATATCTTCTAACAACAGGATAGCAAATGACTAAATTAGCAGTAACTGTCCGAGGTTTAGTTTCGTTCTGGACTTTGGTCGTGGTCACTCATCGGCCAACGGCTGGGAATACACGGCTAACGGTCAAGGAAAATCAATAAGGGGAGTCACGATAAGGGAAATTGGCCGAAAAAAAAACGCCCGCACAGCGGACGCAAAAAACGAGAACTTTATATATAGTGTTCACTCCTCGAACCTCACAAATTCACCGGCATTTGCCCGGATATGGGCGGCGATTGCCTTAAGACTTTCCGGAGAAATCTGCTGAAACTGCCGATATAACCGCTCCACCTCGGCATTCAATTCCTTATCATGATCGAGGTCTGTAATTACGGCATCCTTCCACTCCAAGCCGAGCCTGTGGTTTCGGGTCTCCAGAATCTCTTTCGTTTCTTCCAGCAGTCGGGACATCTCCATATCGCTAAAAAAGCTTAATCCGTTCATCACTCCCGTCCACATGTCCGGATTTTGCAGCAGATGGGAGATCCAGCCGTAATACTCCATTTCCGAATTCTTCGCATGACCGTAAAAGACTTTGAACATGCATAACGCCCGCTGTCCTTCAGAAAGTTCGGATATTACCTTGGCCTTCACCGACATATCCTTCGCGCGGATTTGGCTGAAGGTCGGCTCCATGCATGCCCAGCCCAATCTTTCATCTTCCAAGGAATCGAATTCACGCTTGTTCATTACCGCTAATGCCATAACATCCCTCCTTTCCATATAATACCACAGTATTCCTTGCTGCGGTTACAACAAGTACTCCAGTTCAAGCTCATGTCGGATCGGAATGCCGTCATTCCCGATCAGGGGAATCGACGGCTTAAGCTTGCGCGCCTCTGTAATGGCATCCCGGTGAACGGCCTTGAGATCGAATCCCCTTTTCTGATAAAAGCGGATTGCCCTCGTATTATCATTGGACGTAATGAGCCAGACTCTGGCACACCCTTCCGACCGGGCGCGCGCGGTTACCGCCTCGATGAGCTTCGTGCCTGCACCGCGATTCTCCGCTCTACTCTCCAGCGAGACGATCTCGCACTCCCCGTTCTGCACATTATAGAAGATTGCCGCCAACATGTTCCCATCCCCATCTTCCACGCAGCAGCCGGGCAGTTCCTCCAACCGGTGAATCTTCCCCCGGGAGACCATCAGCGGACCGGCAAGGTTGGCGGCTTCCTTCCTGGCCTGCGCATCCATATCTTTAATCAACATCTACTTGTCCTCTCCCCCGTTCTGATCAATGCCGGCTTTATTATAAAATATCCGGAGGTAAGGGCGCAAAATTCACCTTAGGCCTAACCTTTCCACGGCGCCCGCTCAATGCCCAATCACCAGCATGCTCCATTGATACACGCTGGGTACGGTAACGGATAGCACATATCCCCGATCACTTTCTTCAAGGGAATATTCAAGGTCATGGGGTCTGCCCATGTCAATATCAGGGCTGGCCGTAAATACGGAACGAACCGGCTCGCTGACTTGAACGCGAACGGTCAGATTTTTCACCTCCGCCGGACGGTTCTTCCCTTCATTCCAATAATCTTCGGCGTTATTCGTCAGATTGATGAATTGAATCAATTTCATCTTTTCGTTCTCCCGGACCACGGTCCAGACTTTGCCGGGTTCGCCGTACGTGGAATAAGACGCGCCGCCGAATATATATTCCAAATTATCGCCCTCCACATGCGTCATGGAGACGTCGCGCAAAGACGGATCATACAGCAAATGAACGTAGCGGACCATAAAATCGTAATAAGTCCGAATTTCCCGCATGAAGGCATCGCCCGCCACAGAATAATCGACGTAATATCCCTGGGTGAGCACTCCGTTGTTCTCTCCTAGCAGCAGGTGATAGGCTCCATGGGAGAAAATCACCGCAGACAGCAGCAGCGCAGCGGCATGCGCTCTATCAATGGATTCCGGGGATTCCAGCCGGAAAGGTTTCAAGTAGGCGGCGAGAATGACCGGCTTGCCGTGGCCGAACTGCTGTGCCCAGGCAATGATCTGCTGAATATGATGGTATTTTTCATAAGGATTCCATACCTCGATATATACGGCATCCTGAGCGGCCGCCGCCACCGTATCAACCGGCCAATTGCCTACATTGTTAAAGATCAGGCCGATATCCTCCTTGGACTTGTTCAGCTCCTTGCGGGTATTCTCGATCAGAACCGGGAATTGCTTCTCCAGGCGCTCCACTTTTTCCACGCCGCCAAGTCTTGAAATACCCGTCTTCGGATAACCGTACGTATCCATATGAATGCCGTCGAAACCGACCTGCTCGATCGCCTTTTTGTACTCTCCAATGATATGGCGATGCCAGGGCGACTCCTCGCTGATGTTCATAATCGTAAAAATATCGATGAAATCGACGACTTTTCCGTTGCCGTAATACAGCGCCCAATCGGGATGCTCCCAGTAAAAATCTTTGCTGGCGGCGTAAATCGCTCCATAGGCCATAGCTTTCATTCCGTAGGAGTGGCAGAGCGCGATTTTCTCCTTTACTACTTTAAGGCTGAGCTCTCTGCCCATCAAATCATTGAAGGTCTCCTCCGGTGGAACGAGATCGTCGTGGCGGTACATCCAATCGTAAAATTGCACCAGATTAATATGCAGCTTATTAAGGCTCTCCACATCCTTCGCATCGCCCTGCTCACGCGAATGAAAATCGCTCAAAAAACCGTACCTCGGCGACTGCCGCCAGCTCGAAACGACGTCAAAGGCCGTCGAGAAATGCATCGGCTCCGCTTCGTCCTGCGTAAGCTGCAGGTCAACACCATACCCCCGAAAGGCTTCGTCTGGCGGGCCAAAAGTCAGGAGATGCGTTGAAACAGCGCCCGGAGGAATGACGATATCATGGGCTTGGCTGTCCAGCACGCGGTTCATACACACAAGTTCCACTGTTAGACGAACCCGAACTTCGTGCTGCAGCTGGTTATTCAGTTCAACATTGATACATACCGGTTCTCCGGTTATATATTGGGCTTTGTTTGGATAGGCGTCTTTAATCGTTGGAAACATACGGTTCATCCTTTCACCGCTCCGGCGGTTATTCCTTTGACGAAATATTTTTGGAAGACCAAGAAAGCAACGACAGCGGGAGCAAGCCCGATCACGGCGGCCGCCGCCATCAGATTCCACTGCGCGCCGTACTGCTGAAAGAACATGGACACGGCAAGCGGGATCGTCCTCATGTCTTGGCCTTGCAGGAAAAATACGGCTTGGCCGTAATTATTCCAAATCGCCAGCCCCTGCAAAATGACAACGGCCGCCGTTACCGGACGCAGAAAATGAAACGTGACTCTCCAAAAGGCTGTAAACGGCGTGCATCCATCAATGATGGCGGACTCCTCAATTTCCTTGGGAAGCACTTTAATGAAGCCGGTATACAGGAACACGGAAAAAGGAATGCCGTTCGACGCCATAAGCAAAATCATGGCCCAATGCGTATTGATGCCGCCAATCGATTTCATAAGCGTGTAAAGAGGCACGGTAATAATGATCGCCGGAATCATCATGCAGATCAGCAGCAGATTGAAGACCGATTGATGAAATTTGTTGCTGTACCTTGCGATGGCGTAGCCCGCGGAGCTTGCCGCAAGAATAATCAGGACGGCGCCGCCTATGGTTATAATCAGGGAGTTCAGCGTAGCGAGTCCCATCCTGGACGATTCCCACGCTTCCGAGAAGTTGGAAAAATTGAAATCGGGCAGCAGCGACAGGCCGTTAAACAACGTGCGGGAGGGCTTGTTCAGCGCCAAGTACAGCAGGATGTAAAAAGGGATCAAGGACAGCAGCGACATGCCCGCTACCAAGGCGTATTTACCAAGTGTTCGAGTATTTTTCATAGCGGCGGCCCTCACATTTCAAACTCTTTCTTATTGATATATCTCATAAAGATGAAGACGGGAATAATAATCATGGCGAACAGAACCATCGCTACAGCGGTCGAATAGCCGGTAAAGCTACCGTACAGCATGCGAAGAATATAGATGCTCAGCGATTCCGTACTGTAGCCCGGCCCTCCGTCCGTCAGCGCCATGATAACTTCGAAGACGGACAGGGACCCGATAATATTGGTGACGACATTGATTTTGATCGACTGAACGACCATCGGAATCGTAATGTACCAAAGTGATTTTATATACCCGGCGCCGTCGATCTCACCCGCCTCGTACAGCTCTTTCGGAATGGACTGAAGACCCGCCAGATAGATAATCATCGTCATCCCCACGAACTGCCAGACATTGATGAACACCAGCACGATAAGCGCGGAATGCGCATTGCCCAGCCAGTCGCTTCCGCCGGTGCCCAGATGCAGACTTTCCAGCAAATGATAGAGAAAGCCACGGTCAGGCTGCAGGATAAAATACCAGACATACCCCATAATCAGCGGGCTGATGACCGCCGGCAAATAGACGACCGCACGCACAAACCCTTTTCCCTTAAACGGGCGATCCAGAATCAGCGCATACAAGAAGCCGAATATATTAAGCAAGGGAGCGCTTCCAACCGCAAAGAAGAGCGTATTGTACACATCTTTCTTCGCCCGGGCGTCATGGAAAAAGTCGATAAAGTTCTGTAGTCCGACAAAACGCGGAGCCGACATGCCGTTAGAATCCGTCAGGCTGATCCCGATTCCCTGCGCGAGCGGATAAATAAAGAACAGTCCGAACAACAGGATGGCCGGCAATGCCATAAAAAGATGCAGGTTATTCCATAACTTACGCAGTAGATTCATCCGATTTCTCTCCAATCCGTTGCCGGGACCCGGCTTCTATCTAACGCTTTTCCGTTCCCGGGTCCCGATGTTATCATACTCCCGCAGTCTTACGCTATGAAACCGTAACGCCGCTTATCTGTGCGTCGCTTTCCAAGCTTTGTCCCAGGCGTCTTTGTAGGCTTTGGCAAAATCAACAGAAGTGGAATACTGGCCTGCCAGCAGCTCCTGCACCATTCTGCCGGCATCGTCACCGGAGAAGCCCGAGGGGGAATCCGTGAAAGCGATATTGACGCCGCTGCTCAGGGCCTGATTGGCTTGGTCTTTAAGCGGTCCCCAGTCCGCAGTCACATCGGTAAACGCCGGAGGCGATTTCAGGAACTCGCTGTAGGTCTTCAGATTTTCCGGCTGCAGTAAGAATTCAAGGAATTTCTTCGCTTCTTCCGGATGCTTGGATTCGGCGGTAATGGCATATCTCGAATCGTCGGCGGAAAGTACGACCGGCTTCGTTCCGTCCTGGATGGACGGGTACGGGCTGAACCCGATGTCATTCTGGAAGTCGGGGCTAATTTTGAGCAGATCCGCAACCACCCACATTCCTTGGCTGATCATCGCGGCTTTGCCTGTAGCGAACGCTTCCTTCTGATTGTCGTACGTCGCGGTCAAAGCGTCTTTGTTAATCAGGCCCGCGTCTTGCAGCTCCAGCAGCCGTTTGGCGAAAGTATCGATCGGGCCGTTCTCCTGATCAAACTTCAATTTGTCGGATTCATTGTTGATGAACGCTTCGCGGGAGCTTTTTACGCCCAAATCCTGCTTGATGATGCCGTGAGCAAGGAATTCAATCAGATGTCCAAGCGTCCATGACTCTCTTCCGGCGATAAATATCGGAGTCACATCGGGCTTCTTGTCCTTGACCGTTTGCAGATTCGCTTTAAAGTCGTTCCAGGTCAACGCTTCTTTCAGACCCAGCTCCTGGAATATTTTTTTGTTATAAAAAATACCGGCCATCGTCACGTTTGTCGCAACTTGATACTGTTTGCCGCTCTTTACGTCCGTCGACAGCTCTTTAATCGCCGGCAGTACTCTCGGCCAGAACGGCTCGCTTGAAAGATCCAGGTATTTGCCCTGATCGATATAATCCTGCTCCACAACCGTGGTGATGTCGGGAATATCGCCGGAAGCGAATTTTACTTTAATCACATTGCTTGCGTCCTTCTGATATTCCTGCTCCACTTCGATTCCCGGATTTTCTAAGTTAAATTTCTGGATCAGGTTGTTCATCAAATCGACCGTCTCCACTTTTCCGGTAAAAAACTTCAGCTTCACCGTTTCTTTGGGACCCGTTTCCTGGGCCGTGCCGGCACTGCTGCTTGGGTTCGGTGAATCCGCGCTTTTTCCACCGCATCCTGCCAGTAAGCCGAGCATCATCACGCCGCTGAGCAGCAAACCAAGTTTCTTTCTTCTCATATTGAATCCTCCCTTTTGTTGTCTGGCCCCTGATTGTGTTCCTTGTTACAGTCTCATCATAAGGGGGAATGCGCGGCAGCAAAACACCGCTTTTTTACACAAGGGTGCGATTTTTGCAGATCCCCGAAAAACGAATTGAAGCGCATACAATAAACCGATACACTGATGTTGGGGGGAGTGAGATATGTACAAATGGAAACGCTACCGCTACTGGAGTATTAAAAAAAAGCTGCTCTTTTTCTCCGTATTGTTCATTCTGGGTTCGGTCTTTCTTGCTTCCATTCTGTCCTATTCCAAATACACGATGGACTTTAAACAACAATCCTCCGAGCAGGTGCAGCAAATCATCGCCCAGGTCTCCTATAATATCGATACCTACCTCGACGATCTGTTCCGCCTTACCCTGTCGCCCTATATGAACGATGGCGTGATGCAGACGCTGGAGGAAGATGTGCATGATTCCCATCTAGCCCAACTGAAAAAGCGCCGTTTCATTGATAATTATCTCGAAGAGATGATGATTTATCCACGAAAAGATATCAATCGGGTCTTTATTTTGACGGATGAAATGTATACGGTCGGGCGCATGCCCATCAGCGTGGACTACGACAGCCGGTTTCAGGAATTCGATTGGTACAAACAGGCGATGAATACGCAGGATTCCATCTTTGTGCCCACGCATACGCAGCAGATGGTGAAAAATGGCGGTCCCAAGGTTTTTTCCATCGTGAAGCAGCTTCGGAGCACGCGCGATACGGAGAAAATACTCGGGGCCATCAAGGTGGACGCCAACTATAACGGCATTGCGGTCATTTGCAGCAAAGTGGACATGGGCTCAGGCGGGGGCTTGTTTATTCTGGACAATAACCGCAACGTGATTTACCGGAGTACGGATCGGTTGAACGCCGTATCCTTGTTCAATCAAGTCAAAGCAAGCGGCAAACCGACCATGACGATCAACCAGGGCGGCACCTCCTACCTGCTCAATTCAACGCAGCTCCCGCGCTCCAACTGGACGATTGTGGCCGTCAGTTCCATCAAGGAATTGAATCAAAAAGCCACGGAAACGAGAAATTTCGGCTTCTTCATCGCATTGGCCTGCTCGCTGCTCGCTTTTATCCTGATGTATTTCTTTGTCCGCCGTTTTTTGGCTCCTCTGCTGCATATCGTGAAATTAATGAGAGAGGTGGAGCAGGGCAATTTGCAGGTCTCGTTTCCCGCGCACCGGAATGATGAAATCGGATATCTTGGCACCTCCTTTAACGGTCTGGTGTCCAGAGTACGTGAAATGCTGGGGGAAAATACGCAGCTCGTGAAGCAGGTATACGAAACGGAGCTGCTTCAGAAAGAAGCCCAGGTACAGGCGCTGTACAATCAGATCCGGCCCCACTTTCTGTTCAACACGCTGAATATGATATCGATGCAGATGCAGACAGGCAAGCAGGACAAGGCCATCGACCATCTCCATAAATTAAGCAGCATGCTCCGCAGCATGACCCAAATGGATAAAGACATCCCGCTGCAAAAGGAACTGGATCTCCTGAAAGCTTATTTAAGCATCCAAAGCAGCCGCTACGAAGGCAGACTGGAGTATGAACTGAGGGTCGATCCCGCTTTGTACGACATGCCCATTCCCGCCCTGCTGTTTCAGCCAATCGTCGAGAATGCGGTGATTCACGGCTGCGAAGCCAAACGCGAACAGACCAGCATCCTTATTTCCGGCGAAAAGACCGCGCGCGGCGAGGTTCTGTTCACGATCCGGGACAGCGGGCAAGGCATGAGCCCGGAAACGCTGCTGGAGCTTCGCGGCAAGCTGGAGCAGGCCCCTTCGGACAATCAGTCTGCCGGAGATCCGGACTCAGACGGCGCCCGGACAGGAACCGGCATCGGCCTGCTTAACGTGAATAAACGGATTAAATTAAAATACGGTTTCGGTTATGGAATTAAGGTGGACAGCGTGCAGGGACAGGGAACCGCCGTATCTGTTCTTTTGCCGGATACCGGATTTGGGAAGGAGCGATGAGAATGTATAAAGTGCTGCTTGTGGATGATGAACCGCTCGTACGCGAATATTTGAGATTGCATATCGCCTCCAATCATCCGGATTGGGAGGTTGCGGGGGAAGCCATGGACGGACAGGAAGCCTGGGATATGCTTCAGGATGTGCGGGTCCATCTGGTCATTACCGATATTAAAATGCCTGTCGTTGACGGACTGGAGCTGTGCAGACGGCTGTCCCAATCAGAGAATCCGCCCATTATCCTGATTCTGTCCGGCTTTGATGAATTCTCGCTGGCCCGGGATGCTCTCCGCTTCGGGGTACAGAATTATTTGCTGAAGCCCGTAGTCCATGATGAATTGGCCGAAGCCCTGGCGAAGGTTACCGCTCAGCTGGACCGCAAATTTCATGAAGAGCTTGCCGCTTTGGCTATGGGAAAGGTCTCCAAGGAGAGCCAGACGCAGGTCGTCAGACAATTCCTGAAGTCCCTGGTGAGCGACGACAGCGTGGAGATCAAGGCCCTGTATCCCCTGGTCTTCCGCCTGAAAGTGCAGCTGATTGAAACCGAAGGTCTGATTATGGTGCTGGATCTGGATGAAGACCGGCTAGCCCAAAAAGGGATACCCTATGGCGACATTTCCGTCTTTCGCTTTATTCTCAATCAGATGACGGGCGAGCTGTCCGAAGCAAGCGGCTCGGGATTTGTCTTCCTGGACGAAGATCAGCACACCTGCGTGCTGGTAACGGGTGAAGACAAGAACGATATTGAGCATAAATGCCGTTCGCTCTATGGGAAGGTCTCTTCCGCGATGCTTGCCAATACCGGAATTACCGTCTCCGGCGCCCTCGGAACCTTTGAATCCGAGCTGTTTCATCTGCAATACTCCCATGCCAAAGCGACCGAGACCCTTAATCATCGCTTGTTCATGGAAGAACCTTCCCTGTTCAATGGGTGGAATGAGGACGTTCAGCTTCAGCGTCTTGCCATTCTCGAGCAAACGTTAAGCTCGTTGCAATTTGCCATCCCGGATCGGAATGAGGCAGCTTTTTTAATGGCGGTGAAGCGTTTTTTTGAAAGTCTGCCGCATATTAGCTCCGTTCATGTCATGAAGTTCGGGCTCTATCTGCTAAGGCAGCTTGCGAACGGGCCTTTGGAACGCCAGGGCGGATTTCTGGAAAGCGCCTATCACCATCTCCAGCAGATGCATCGGAATCCGTCCGAGCTATCCATCCAAGCCGTGCTCGGGCTGTTTCAGGAAATATTTCATCGCCTGACCAAAGGCGGCAAAGAGGAGCCTGTACACGAAAATGAACAGGACATCGTCAGCCGGGTCAGAACTTATATCTACTCCCATTATGCGGAGCCTTTAAGCCTTGCCCTGCTCGCCGAAAAGATGGGGATCTCTCCGGGCTATTTAAGCAGTATCTTTCACAAAACGATGCAGGAATCATATATCAAATTTCTGACCCGGGTCCGGATGGAGCAGGCCGCAAAGCTGCTGAAGGCAAACCCTCCCGTGAAAGTATACGATGTCTCGGAGAAGGTCGGTTACGTGAGCGTAAAGCACTTTTCGCATGTATTTAAACAATTTCATCATATGCCTCCGGGCGAATATCAGGAGAAGCATTTGAGCGCTGCGGAATGGCCTGCCCTTTAATCCAGACTGCCGCGGATATCGCCCACCGTAACCCGCCGCTGCGGAGCTAGGTACTCATCCATCCAAAAAATCCCTCTTGCATAACGAACGGATGTTCGGTGTATAATATAAAATACGAATATGCGTTCTCCTCATGGTGGTGTGATTATGGATATGAATTCAAGAATTGAAACAGAAGAAGATTTTCAAGTCATTAAAGAGTACACGTTACTGCCGATTTTGCTGGATATGCTGGCAAGAGATATGAACGAGCTGAAGAAATACAGGGATAAAATTATTTATAATCATGTCCTTATGTACCTGAAAGAAATGGAACAGGCGATTTATCCCGAGCTGCAGAATACCAAGAGAAAAATGAGAACACAAGGTATCCGAATTTTGAACACAGAAATGAATTCACAGGGTATTCGTGTCGAGTATAAAGTTCGCGGATATATCCACCATTTCACGATGCTGCGGAGTTTGGTTAAGGCAGAACTAATGACCATGCTGGTGAATATGCGGAGGCGGTTAGGTTGAGTGAGAAACATGAACGGATTATATTTCTGGCAGATTGTCAAAGCTTCTATGCAAGCGTTGAAAAAGCCGATCACCCGGAATGTAAGGATAAGCCCGTTGCTGTAGCAGGCTCTGTTGAGCGCAGATCAGGAATCATTTTAGCGGCCTGCCCCATTGCAAAAGGATATGGAGTCACTACGGCAGAGCGTCTCGGAGAGGCTTTACATAAATGTCCCGATCTCGTTGTCATTCGTCCCCGGATGCAGCATTATATTGATGTGTCCCTGATGATTACGAAGATTTATGAGGAGTTTACGGATCTTGTTGAAATATTTAGTATTGATGAGCAGTTTTTGGATATTACGGCAAGTCTGCCCATCTTCGGAGATCCTATAACGATTGCCAAAACCATTCAGCAAAAGGTTCTGAGTCAAACAGGAGTGCGGGTGAGGATCGGTATAAGCTCCAATAAAATCCTTGCTAAAATCGCAACGGATATTTGGGCGAAGAAGAATGAAAGTGGCATCTTTACTTTGCCCCAAGCCGAAATCGAAACCCTTCTGTGGCCGCAGCCGGTTCATAAAATGTTCGGCGTCGGTTCGCGTATGACCGCACATTTTACTCGTCTTGGAATAAATACAATCGGAGATATTGCCAGAACGCCTCTACCCCGTCTAAAAGATAAATTTCGTGCCCGCTTTGGCAAGCAATCGGATATTCATGCAGAGGTGATGTGGCGGACGGCGAACGGTCTGGATGATAGTCCAGTTAAACCTGGAACATTTGTTACTCCGCCAAAATCAGTCGGCCATATGATGACTTTACCCAGAGATTATACCGAGTCATGGGAAGTCGATACAGTTTTACTGGAGCTCACAGAGGAGGTATGCCGTGACTGCCGCCGTAAAGGATATATGGGCTCTGTTGTAAGCGTCAGTTGCATGTGCAGCCCCTATGAATCACCGACCGGATTTTCGCGTCAAATGAAGATGCAGGACCCTACAAACCATACCAACACCGTAATTAAGACAGTAAGAATGTTGTTTTATAAATATTGGGATCAAATGCCTGTGCGCCGTGTCGGTGTGACCTTAAGCCAGCTCGTAGACGATCAGAATTATCAGCTCACTCTCTTTGAGGATCAGGTAAAGCTCAGAGCCCTGGATAAAGCTACGGACAGCATAAAAAATCGATACGGCAGCGACGCGATTATAAGAGCCTCATCACTTACCGATGCAGGGCAAGCAAAGGACAGGTCGCTAAAAATCGGCGGGCATTACAAATAACGGATTCATATTTTGGCGCTTGATCTTTTGGCCCGATGCAGGCACAATCAAATATATAACATTCAAGGGGAGGATTAAGAAGGTTTGAACAATGCCGAATCGGGGACAACCTATGAAATTATAGATTTATGCCTGCTGGCCGGAAAAATCATGCTCCAAAACGGCGCGGAGACTTACCGCGTGGAGGATACGATGACGCGTATGGCCGCTGCTCTCGGATTTCCAGGGGCGCACAGCTACGTAACGCCGACCGTCATCATGTTTACGACCAGCCGGACGGAACAGCCCAAGCTGTTCCGCATCGAGGAGCGTACGACCGATCTGCAAAAAGTTGCGGAGGTCAACGACATTTCGCGCTGCCTCAGCCAGCGGCAGATCACATCGGCGCAGGCGCGCGAGCGGCTGGCCTTGGTGGATGATGCGGCGCATGCCTATTCGGTCTGGCTCCAGATTATGGCGGCGGCCCTGGCGGGCGGCTGCTTCACCATCATATTCAAGGGAAGCTTCTGGGACGCTCTGCCCGCACTGTTCGTGTCGGGGCTCGGCTACGCCTCCGTGGTTTATTTGCAAAGGCTGGTCCAGATTAAATTTTTTGCCGAACTCACAGCATCTGCTCTGATTGGGCTGCTGTCCTTCCTGTTCGTTCAAGCCGGCATCGGCTCGGAAACGGATAAGATTATCATCGGCTCCGTCATGCCACTCGTTCCGGGACTGCTGATTACGAACGCCGTCAGAGACTTGATGGCCGGGCATCTTATATCGGGACTGTCCAAGGGAGCCGAGGCATTCCTAACCGCTTTTGCCATCGGAACCGGGATCGGACTTGTGCTGTCCTTCGTTTCATAGCCCTACTTAAGAGGAGAACTATCATGATTCTGCAGCTTATTACGAGCTTTATCGCCTCCGCCATGTTCTGCATCCTGTTTAATACTCCCAGACGTACGCTGCTTCAATGCGGAATTTCCGGAATGCTGGGCTGGATGGTATACCTGCTGCTCGATCCCCACTGGAAATCCGTCGTGGCCACCTTCTTCGCCACGGTCGTCGTTGGGGTGGTCAGCCAAATTTTTGCCAGGTCTTTCAAAATGCCGGTCATCATCTTCAGCGTAGGCGGCATTATTCCGCTTGTTCCGGGCGGCCTCGCCTATGATGCCATGCGCAGGTTCGTCGAAGACGATTATACGACCGCGCTGCAGGCCGCCGTTCAGGCTTTTCTGCTCTCGGGAGCCATCGCCACGGGACTTGTGCTCAGCGAGGTGCTTGGGCAGATGTTCCGCCGCAGCAAGAGCTAGAGCTCTCGCGGAAAGCCAAGCGCGAGCAGAGGAGCCCCTTGCTGATGGCGTCCGCTCTGAAACAACAAGGCCGTCTTTTCCTGGATCAGAATCCAGGGAAAGACGGCCTTACTGTTGTGGACAGGCGCTTCCGTAAATTTCAGGCGGTTACGCCCTCGACTCTTTTTTGATAAACGACGATGTCAAGCCAGCGGCCGAATTTACGGCCAATTTCCTTATAGTAGGCGCTCTGCTCATAACCGCTGCTCTCAAAAAAGGAACGGCTGGGGTTATTCTCCGAACATACAGTGGCCACCAGCGTATGAAAACCGTGTTCGGCGGCTGTCCGCTCGATAAAGACCAATGTTGGCCCTCCCAATCTTTTGCCTGTACATTCCGGCTTCAGATACACGCTGATTTCACCGGTCACGTCATAAGCCTGCTTGTTCTTGTGCCTGGTAATTAATACATATCCCTGCATCTCTCCTTCCAGCATAACTGCGTAGGATTTAAAACGGGGATCGCCGGTCAGCATGTTCCGTTTCATATCCTGTACCGTCAGCCGGTCGGTGTGAAACGACACGGTGGTGTTCAGCACATAATAATTATAAATATCCGTCGCTTCGGCCAGATGCTCCTCTCCGATCTCAACGAAAGACAGCTCTTCGCGGTTCATCTCTAATCCTCCCAAATCGACATTTCCAGTTCATCTACGAACCAGCGCAATTGGGCTGTGGCTCTGCGGCGCAGAGTTCCGTCCTCATACATCCGCTGGACCGCGTCGCGCTGCTCCTGGATCGCTTCAAGCTTCCACTCCAGCTGCCGGCCTTCCTGCTCCGCCACATTCACGGCCGGGCCGTTTTCCAGACGGTCAAGCATCAAGCCGTAGCGGGCAGCCACGCGTCCGTAACCGTCCCGGTTATCATCGTTCATCTCTTCCTGGATGGCGTCTATCGCGGCGCGGCACATCCCGATCCGGGCATCCCGAATGCATCCGTCCGGGAGAACGCCGGAACCTCCGGCTCCTTGCGGAAATTTCGAGAATATTCCGGAGAACAGCCGACCCAGCTTGCCAAGCGACAGTCGGAGCTGTGAATCCAGTCCTCTGGACAGGAATGCTTCTTTATGATCCAGAAGCTCCATAATCGCCTGTCCCGCCTCTGAAGGAATGGACCCGCCTGCGATAAGCCCGTCCAGCTCCCTCCGCTCGGCCTGCAGTCCGGTCAACCGCGCTTTGAGTGCGCACCGCTTGCCGTATTCCTCCTCCGGATTGTTGATAAGCCGGTTATCCTGTATTTCCGGCAGCGCCGGCAGCGTATCCGGGAGTCCTGGAGCAGCCGAAATGGCAGCGACTCGGCTGTCCTCTGCCATCGCCCCGCGGAGTATCGCCATGCTGGCCTCCATAATTCTTGATCTTGCCGCCTGTTCTGATTCTTCCCGGCTGTCTTCCTCTCTGCGGGCGATGAGCGGAAGCAGAACGCTTGCAACCACCAGGGAAGTCAGAATGACGCCAGCAGCCAGAAAAATAATTAGATCACGCTCAGGAAACGGCGAGCCGTCATCCAGCACAAGCGGAATGGAGAAAGCGCCGGCCAGGGTAACCGCTCCGCGTACGCCCGAAACGGAGGTAAGCACCCGCGACCTCATCGACGGCTTGCTTCCGTTCTTAAACTGCGATTTCCCTGTACAGATCAAGTACACCCAGAGGAAACGCAGTACAATCAGCAGAGCCGTGATCGCCAGCACGTATAGGACCACCGTCAGGTTATCGACAGCCGTATCCCGGTATATAACCGACACCACATCCGGAATCGAAACACCGAGAATGAGGAATACCATGCCGTTCAGAATGAACAGCAGCACCGACCATATGCTTGCCGATACGAGCTGGAGTTTGTACTGGGGGGAATCGGTCCGGTCTTTTTCAATGGCCTGAACGACGCCGCCAGCCACCACGGCCAGGATGCCCGACACTCCCAGCTCTTCACTGACCAGGTAGATCAGGAACGGGGTCAGAATCTGCAGCAGAACATGTACTGTGACATCCTCCATCCCCAGCCGCCGGATAAACACGCTTAAGCGAATCAGCAGAAAGGACAGCGCGGCTCCGGCAAGCAGTCCACCGGCGGCGATGAGAATAAAACTGCCAATCGCTTGGGGCAGAGAGAACACGCCGGTGACTGCCGCCGCGACCGCAAACTTAAACGCAACGAGGCCGGATGCGTCATTCATCAGCGACTCGCCTTCCAGCACGCGGTGGATGCTCTTCGGCAGATGGACCCGGCCAGCCAGAGCGCTTACAGCGACCGCATCCGTCGGCGACAATATCGCCGCGAGCGCGAACGCCGCCGCGATCGGTATCGACGGAATCATCCAGTGGATGACATAACCCGCCACCAGTACGGTCGCAAATACCAGTCCAAGCGCCAGCAGCAGAATCGGAGCCCGCAGATTCCAAAGCTCGGCCCGCGGGGTTCGTCTTCCATCATTGAACAGAAGCGGAGCAATGAACAAGACAAAGAACAGCTCCGGTTCCAGCGTCAAGTGAATCCCCCAAGGAAAGGCAGCGACAATAACCCCAAAGCCGATCTGAATAAGCGGTACGGGAACGAAGGGAATGAACCGGTTAACGACTTTGGATAGGCCGATAAGACCAAGAAGGACAAGCACTGCGGTAAATGTCTCCAAAGAACCAGCCCCCCATATATTTTCACATCATTATATCGCAATCGTAAATCTTCATACAGGAGCAGAAAAAAGCGGATAAAGTCCGTTAATGTAAATTAAAACGCAATAAGTTATGAATTCCAGCGATATTCAGCTTCACACGCACTATATTATTACTTGACAAAAATATTTATTCATGATATAATAAATAATTTACGTATTGATTAACATCTCTTCTTCGACTAAGATAGTCACTGCAATGATTATCCGTCTAGGAGGAGTACAATGCAAATCGCCCAAGGAATTGAGATGCTGGAGATTACAGCCGAAGTGATGGGAGGAACAGATACCCTTTATCCTGTCCTGCTGTGGGAAGAAAATCATGCGGTGTTGGTCGACACGGGCTACCCGGGGCTGCTCGATAAATTCAAGGAGGCTTTTGCCCGTGCGGGAGTCGCTTGGTCCAAACTTGACACGATAATTATCACACATCAGGATATTGACCATATTGGCGGGCTTCCCGCAATACTGGGTGAGCCGCACGGGACGATCAAAGTGCTGGCGCATCCAATCGAACAGCCTTACATCGAAGGGGAACGGATGCTGCTTAAGCACACGCCGGAGGCGATTGCCGCAGCCGCAGCCATGCTCCCGCCTCATGTGCCGGAGGAATGGCGGCAGGCCTTTCTGCACCGTCTTGCCCACCCCCCCAAGGCAAAAGTGGATGCCTTGATCGAAGACGGCCAGGAGCTGCCGGTCGCAGGCGGCGTAACGGTCATCGAGACCCCCGGCCATAGCCCGGGGCATGTCAGCCTGTATCATCCTGCCAGCCGCACCCTCATCGCCGGCGACAGCCTGACGTTCAAAGAAGGCGTACTGCATGGTCCAGATCCCCGGGTGACTCCGGATATGGCGACCGCGCTGTCAAGTCTGCGCAGGTTAGCCGGCTATGCAATCGAGACGGTTATCTGCTACCACGGCGGACTGTACCGTGGGGATGCAGGCCGGCGCATCGCCGAATTGGCGGAAGGGCTTCAGTAAGGCTTCGCTGTTTGACGGAACTCCGACAACACCAAGAAGGCAGACAAGCCGCTGTACACGGCCTGTCTGCCTTCTTTATTAAGAGCCATATCCTCAAGCTAAATTACCATCTTTCAGGATTCGGAAACCAGCGTAAACCGTTCGCGGATATGCGCCGGCTGCTCGATCTCGTCCAGCACGGCAACCGCATAGTCTTCATAGCTTACATAGCTCTCGCCCTTGGAGTTGAGCAGCAATTGGTCTTTTCCTTTCACATAAGAGCCAGTCCGCCGGCCCAGAGCAAAATGCGCCGATGGGCTGATAAACGTCCAGAGAAGCGAATCCGTTCCCTGCAAAGTTTCTAAGTTTTTAAACTGATTCAGCGCGGTCGGCTTCACGAAATCCGGGAATTCCGGCGTATCGATAACACGAATCGTCTGAGCTTCGTCCACAAAGAGGCTGCCGGCCCCTCCTACAACGATCAGCCGGGTACCCGGCGCATCCTTCAGCGCCTCAATCAGCACATTGCCGGCATCCACATGCAGATGCTCCTGACCCATCGGCGCGCCAAAGGCATTCACAACGGCATCAAATCCGCTCAAATCGCCGGACGTCAGATCGAAAATATCCTTTTCGACGACGACCGCCCCGCTGCCCGACGCTTTCGACGCGTCACGTACAATTGCCGTAACCTCATGCCCTCTGTCCAGCGCCTCTTTAACGATCCGGCTTCCTGCTTTACCGCTTGCTCCAATTACTGCAATTTTCATAATGATTGCCTCCCTCTAATATGAAGTAGTGATGTGCCTGCGCCTTGAATAGCCGCAAGAGCCTTGCAACATCAGATTCAACCTGTAACTATTATTGTTACAATTGATTGTGTTTAGTATAGCAGGTTCTCTAAAGTTTGTATAGCTACAAAAAAACCCGCCAATCGGCGGGCCCAAGCCATCTGTTTCTATTCAGCTTTCTAGTGAACTCTCCCCCACTTAGCTTACGCATGAGCGGGGGCTTCTGTTGGCATCGATACAGGGTTGCACACGCTTGCGAGCTTCATGATTGAAGGTTCAGCGCCTGTTGCACCCGAATGAGGGAAGCCAACGTCCAATACGTTCGTTTTGTCAATGAAGGGTCTTTTGCCTCCAAAGACAACCACTTCTTTTCAGTTGTGGCTTTGTGTATACTGCGCAACACGTACCGTGCGCCGATGTTATACGAGGCATTAAGGTCCGCGTGATACGTTTTTCCTGTTGCGAATACAGCAACATCACGCTTCGTGTTTCGTTTTACAAATCCACTGCCATCAAAAGCAAGCGCACTTGTATTCGCAGGGTTGACCATGGAAACCCGCATTCCCAAGAAATGCGCCATTTCGGTCACTTTCGTTTGGATGCGCCGTTTCACCCAAAACTGGAGTTTGGCACGAAGCCGCTTGGCTCCCCACGTTCCTTTAGGCAAACGCATCTTGCCTAAAAACTCCATGACAATGACCTCTGCGCTGTGCTTTTGGGCAAAGGCGAGGATTCGATGCGCGGTATCGTGAACGATATGCGTCTGTAAGCCGTTCATCCGCCGCCAGAAATTCGGTTTTACCCCTATACCGGATTGACGCTGGGCTTGTTTCAGTTTGCCTATGATTTGGCGCATCCGATCTTTTTCTTTGGCTTGGTTGATAAAGATCCTCGCCAAGACAGTGCCGTTAGCGTCCATCACGGAACAGACTGCGGAATTCGTTAACCCTAAATCGGGCGGCACATACCCGCTGCTTGGAAAGTTCCGCCTGAGTCAACTTCACATCCCCTTCATAGGCGATATGAAGGGCATAGCGTTTTCCTTTTCGGACCAATGTGGGGCTGCATTCTTTCATGCTCCATACGTTACGTTTGAATAGGTCTTGCCCTTTAAAGGTAATAGGGAGCCATACCCAATCACCTTGATGAAATACCTTGATTTTGGCTGCCCGATCGGAGGTTCGAATGAACATATTGCCTTTGTACAAGCAAGGGAACGCCTGATGCTGAGCTTGTAATTTCGGCGGTTTCTTCGAAAAGCGTTTCCCTTCTTGCTGGGCGTGTTGTTGCTCAGCTTGCCAAAGCTGAAAACGGGAATGATGACTTTTTACAATGCCAAACGCTTCCGCAATGGCACTTCTGCGGAAATACGAAGGAAACTTATAAAAGCGTTGATCGAATTCGGCGTAGAACGGATTCGGATTGTGCACGGTGAGTCAGCCGTTCTACCGCCGTCACCACCGCTTGGGTGGATAACGATTCCAAGGCAATAAACTGCTCTTGAATGACCGTAATCAAGAACGATAACGCCTCTTGATACACATGGAGAGTCGCATCCAGCATGTGGTGGTGAGACGTAATCGGATGTTTGAGTGTTTTGACCACCTTCATGAGACGCGCCTCCATCGCAAGTTTGATGGATCTAGCATAACACAAGAACGTATGTTTGTTAAGCGGACGTGTCTAACCCCCACCTTCGCTGTTGGCTTAGAGGTCGGGGACTGCGACACTAAATCTGTTCAACCGAAAAAGCCGATATCCGTGATACCGGCCGTGCGTCTCCTTACCGGACTCCCACCAGGCCGGCCGGGGCGCGGCGATTTGGAGATCGCCTGCTGTCAGACCGGGATTTGTGAGGCAATCTGCGCCAGCGTCACCTTGCCGAGAATGTCCTCCATCGCCTGCTGGGCGAGCGAAAACACCGGAATGATGGCCCCCGCGATGTTCTGACCGACAGGACAGTCCGGATTCGGATGATCGTGAACAGCGAACAGGGAATCCTGTCCAACGGCATCGACCGCCAAATAAATATCCAGCAGCGTAATCTCTCCGGCGGCGCGGGCCAGCTTGGCGCCTGCGATCCCCGGCCGAACCTCGATAAGACCCGCTTTGCCAAGCATGCTTGTAATCCGGCGGATCACTACCGGATTCGTACCCACGCTTCCCGCGATCCATTCGGAGGTGTTCTTGCCTTCTTTGAAGGTCTCAAGCAGGGCCAGGATATGGATGGCAACCGCAAATCGTGTGCTAATGTTCATAGGATGTCTCTCCTTTGCCGCCCAGTATGAAGAGGCCAATTAGTTGGAACTATCATAGTTACCTTTGCGGATATTGTCAACTATGGCGAGAATGGCCTGAACCTGCGGCCCGTATTTGCGGGTCAGCCGCGATTTTCCGAGATTGGCCTTCACGATTCAGACAACCCGGGGACCGGGGATGCAGGTGAAGCGCTCCAGCAGCGCAAGCCTGCATCCGGCTCGGCGGCCGCGAAGACGCTTAAGGAGTATTCAAGACCTTTGGACAGCACGCGGAACGGCTCCGTCTTCAGCTCCGGCAAGGCTCCGATTCCTTCCATGATTTCACCAGCCAGGTCGAGCGCATACCGCGCGTTGTCCTTTGCCTTCAGCAGCGGCGGATGGGCCAGGGCCGCATTACGCCTCCTCCGCAGGATAGACCGGCATGTCCTGCATTCTTGATATGATATATCTCCATTCGATTATCGCATAAATTAAGTTATAATATGGAAAAAGTTACTGGGAGGCACTCATGGAACACAAGGAACACAAGGAACAATTGGAACAGGTGTTACAGGAAAAAGGAGTCGAATATGAAATCATTAAGCATGAAGGACCGATTAAAACGGCGCAGGAAGGCGCAGCCTTTTTTGGAATCGAAATTGGACAGACCGCGCCAGCTTTGGTTCTGAGAGCCGGAAATGAGTACTTCGCCCTGATTGTTTCCGGCGACCGCGGACGTGTCAACCTGGAAGAAACGGCGGCTCTTATGGGATATGATTCTCTAAAAATGGCAAGCCCCAAGCAGGTTCTGCAGCTTACCGGATATGAAGTGGGCAGTGTATCGCTGATGCTTCCGCTGCCCTGCATTGTGGACCGCAGGCTCTTCCGCTATCCTTTCATTTACGGAGGCACGGGAGAGCCCAGTTCCACCCTGAAAATATCGCCGCAAGCGTTGGAACAACTGAATAAAGTCGTCGCCTACCTGGATTAAAGCTGAATGTCCATTACAGCCCCCGGACAGCAGCCGAAATTAGAGTTCAGGCGCCTGTCAAGATGATGGGCCGTCCCTTGGTTATAATGATCGTATGCTCGAACTGCGCGACCCGGCTGTTATCGGGTACGGTCAGAGTCCACCCGTCCGCCTGCTGGTCTACAAATTCCGCGCCGGTCGATAGAAACGGCTCAATCGTTATAACCTGATTTGGTTTCAGAACGGTTGTCTCGCGGGGGTTGTAATAGGGCAGGATTTCATGCGGCTTATCATGCAGCGTTTTGCCGATCCCGTGGCTGCACAGGTTCCGCACCACTTTGTAACCGCGTTTGCGGGCCTCCGACTCCATCACTCTGCCGATTTCGTTAACCCTCATCCCCGCACGCAAATGGGATATTACGCTCATCATCGTTTCCTCGGCGCTGGCGCACAGGCGCAGCAGCTTCTGGTTGTATGGAGGCAGCTGAAATGACACGGCGGCATCGCCATAGTAACCGTTCAGTTCAGCGGATACATCGATGTTGATAAGGTCACCGGCACGGATCACTTTCGGACCCGGAATGCCGTGCGCCACTTCTTCGTTCACACTGATGCACGTATCGCCCGGAAAATCGTACGTTTCCCTCGGAGCCGACTTCGCCCCGAAACGCTTCAGAATTTC
Source organism: Paenibacillus sophorae (assembly GCF_018966525.1). NCBI lineage: Bacteria > Bacillati > Bacillota > Bacilli > Caryophanales > Paenibacillaceae > Paenibacillus > Paenibacillus sophorae. The sequence goes on along the minus strand of NZ_CP076607.1, from coordinate 3,225,499 downwards.
CGCTCCGATCTTGTCAAGCTCCAGCGTTGTCATGCCGGGCTTTACACTTTTTTTCATCTCTGCGATGGTGAACCCGACGACCTTTCCTACGGCTTTCAATCCTTCCAAATCTTGCTCTGTATCACTTGTCATGAGATGTCCATTCCTCTCTTTATTAAATCGGTAAATTACCGTGCTCTACCGCTGCGGATGGCAATCGCATAGTCGGGTCTTCCGTTTCTTTCCGCAATATCGGCTGCCTTATTCCAATCGTATGGGATCAGCTTATGCTCTACGTTCCAGCCTGTTCCTTCCGTCCTGCGAACCATGCAAAAGCTTGCGCAAGGCGTGCCCGATTCCATACTATGGGGAAAAGGAAGATCATCCGCGTAAGCGGGCAAGCCGACGCTGCCCGGATTGACGAGCCATTTGCCATCCGGCAGCGTTAAGGTATGATATACATGGCTGTGTCCGCAGAAAATGCCGCGCTCCTGTATAGTGTGCAGCTCCGCCTGCAACGTTTCCGCTTTTTTATACAAAACGCCGGTTTCGGTTACTTCTTCAAGCAAATACTGTCCATTCGCAAAAGGAGTTCCGTGACAGAACAGCAGGTCCTCATAGCGCCATACGGCTAAATGGTCCGCAATCCATGCTTCCGTGTCGGCATTAAGCAGCGGCTTAACATGGCGGTACGTCAGCGAGTTGCTGTCCTTCTCCAAAAGAATCTCGTCGCAGTTCCCCATGATATTGACGATATCGCCGCGCTGCCTAAGCAGCCTTGCCGTCCCGAGCGGATCTACCGGACCGAACAAACTGTCCCCCAGATTGACGATTAGATCGGTGCCGCTCCGGTCAATGTCCTGCAGAACCGCCTCCAGCGCCAGTGCGTTGCTATGTATGTCCGAAATTACCGCTATAGTGTAGGTCATTCCAACTCCCTCCCGAAACATGCGTTCTCTATATTATAACAGCAAAACCGAAACTGGAGAAATCAGGGACTCCGCCGCCTGCGGAAAAATAAAAGGATGCCCCGGCCCGAGCAGCCAAAAGCATCCTTTCAAGTGAGAAACCGCCAATGAATCAGTTCACTCCAACCGCTTTCAACCACGCTTCGGTAATCAGCGCGTGACCCGCGGGGGTCGGGTGAACGCCGTCTTCGGCCCAGTAGGCCGGGTCGGCCTTCATCGAAGCGGCAGCGAACAGACCGTCAAGCGGCACCAGCAGCGCCCCATACTCGCGGGCCAGCTTCCGCACAACCGCGATTTTCGGGTCCAAATCCTCCCGCCAGTCGCGGTTCAGTCCCTGAACCGGCAGGACGAACGGCTCGATCATGATCAGCTTCGCATCCAGAGACTGCCGCGTGCGGTCCAGCAGATTCCGGTATTGCGCTTCGTACGCTTCCGGCGTCGTCTCATCGCCGCTGTCGTACCGGCACCAGCTCTCGTTGATGCCGACATAGATGGATACCCAGGTCGGCTTCAGCGCAAGGCAGTCCCTGTCCCAGCGCCGCACGAGATCGGCAGCCCGGTCGCCGCCGATGCCCCGGTTGTAGAATGTAAGCTTATTCTCCGGAAACAGCATGCCAAGCCGTCCGGCAACCATCAGGGGATAACCGTTTCCCAGCGAATAAGCGTCGAAGCGGTTGCGGCCAACGTCGGTAATACTGTCGCCCTGGAACAAAATCACGTCGTTTTCTTTAAAGAGCATCTTTGGAAGTCCTCCTTCTTGTTATCCGTCCCGTAATATATTAGACTCTATTACGATTTGGAAATATTGGCAATCCCAAAACCGGCGGTCCCTAGAAAGCAGAAAGCTTGCGGCATTACCGGCAGTTATTCAGGGGTCTGGGAAGATGTGCATCGCATCATTGACGGACGATTGAAGCCATGATATATTATTAAGTAACTATTAGTAAGTATATTAATTTATTAAACTAATTGATTTTTAATCATTGGATGGAGGCAATATCAATGAATACCCAAGCAGCCGTTAACCCTTTTTTAGACATTGTACAAGCCCGCAGATCGGCCATGAATTTCGTGGAGGGTGTCAAAATTCCGCAGAGCGAACTGGAAGAAATCTTCTCCCATACCAGACTCGCTCCTTCGGCTTTCAATCTACAGCACGCTCGTTATAAAGTAATCGCAGACCCGGCGCTTAAGGAACAGATCCGCGAGAGCGCCTACGGACAATACAAAATTCATACCGCCTCCGCAGTCATTGTCGTCCTGGGCGATATGCATGCCTACGAGCAGGCGCCGGAAATTTACGGCGGTCTCAAAATGCTGGGGGCGATGTCGCAGGAGGAATATGACGGGATGATCGGCGCGATCAATCAGGCATACATAGGCAAAGAGGCTTTCCAGCGCGACGAGGCGATCCGCAACGCTTCACTGTCCGCCATGCAGTTCATGCTAATCGCCAAAGACAAGGGCTGGGATACGTGCCCGATGATCGGATTCGATCCGGAGGCCGTCAAGAACGTTCTTGGACTGCCGGACCATCTTGTTCCCGTTATGCTGATCACCATCGGCAAGGACAACCAACGCAAGATCAGACCGCGCGGCTACCGCAAGCCGGTGGGCGAGTTCGTCGATTTTATGTAAGAATGGCATGAAAAAGCTGCTCTCATGGCATGCGCGACAAGCCGGAGGGCGGTTTTTTTAAAGAATCTATAAGATTTCAGCGGAGCTGAACGATTGTTTAATCGCAAGAAAAACAACCGCTTAAAGAGGGATTCGGCAACATCTTCGAGAGCCTCCGATAGGAGTTTTTTATGGAAAAAGATATGTGAGGGCCCGAGATCTCTCTAAAGTTTCGCTTAGCAGATAGAGACCTCACTTCTTGTAATAGTCCCATCTTTGTCATTAACATAATCCGTTCCGTTCTCGCAATTACTTTTTCTTTCCCATGTTACTTTGTACTCATTATTTATGTGTTTTATCGAAATGATTTCGGCTTCACCAAAACTGCTGTTTTTCTCATGATGTTGCTGGACAACGGATTTGGCTTGTTCTGCTGATATTTGAACAACTTCTTTTTTTTGGCGGACTTTGACATCCACTCAAAAGTGCTGTTATAACAACGAATATGAAAGCAAAATTTTTACTCATCTCATGCCGCCCCTTCCTTTCTAAATAACGATACCTTGCCAGATAATGTTGCAGTTGCTTGGTTGTAACAACGTTAATAATGATGCAACCCCTTCCCTTTGCCTTTGGCGCATGTGCTGAAGGAACTTTCATCAACCAAGAAATCTTATTATTAATACGACTACTAGAAAAACCAAAGCAATCCCAGTCGAATATACCCCTCGTCTATTCTTATTCTTCAAATATTCAGACAGCCCGTTAAAAAATAATGAACCGCACAGGGCAAGCATCATCCAGGACATTTTCATCTGAGTTTCAGAGCCGAGATCGCCTTTATTTATCAATACTTGTATAGCCAAAGCTACGGCAGTTAAACTGAACAGGACTCCGATTGTTTTTATCGCTATACGCATATGAGTCACCCCCCCCCTTAATCTGATCGAGTAAAGACAGTATATTCCATTGGTAAGAATAGGTAAATGAACTATTTTACATAAAAATCCATTTGCTAAAAAAAGAACCCCGCCATCCGGCGGGGTAAAGTGACATCTTTGGGGGTCAGGTATATTATATAATCCTTGATGCTTAAAGGTGCATGAAAGTGGGCTGACTGCCCGCTTAAACTGCCGCAAACTGGCTGTTGTACAGCCGGGCGTAATAGCCGTCCTGACGGAGAAGCTGCTCATGGGTTCCGCTTTCCACGATGTCGCCGTCCTTCATGAACAGAATAAGGTCCGACTCACGGATCGTGGACAGCCGGTGGGCGATGACGAAGCTGGTGCGTCCGTCCATCATTTTCAGGAAAGCTCGCTGGATTCGGATTTCGGTCCGGGTATCGATGCTGCTCGTCGCCTCGTCCAGAATGAGCATCGGCGGGTCGGCCAGCATCACACGCGCGATCGTAAGCAGCTGCTTCTGTCCCTGGGACAGGTTGTCGCCGGAGCCGCTGATCACGGTGTTATAGCCGTCCGGGAGACGTTTGATGAAGCTGTGTGCGCTCACGGCCTTGGCGGCGGCAATGACTTCTTCATCGGTCGCCTCCGGCTTGCCGTAAGCGATATTGTCCCGGATTGTTCCGCCGAACAGCCACGTATCCTGCAGCACCATGCCGAAATTGCGGCGCAGGCTGTCGCGCGTCATATCCTTGATGTCCACGCCTCCGATTCTGATCACGCCGCCGTCGACATCATAAAAACGCATCAGCAGGTTAACCAGCGTCGTCTTGCCTGCTCCCGTCTGTCCGACAATTGCGACCCGGGTGCCCGGTTTGACTTCCAGGCTAAAATCCGTAATCAATGGACGTTTGGGATCATAGGCAAACTTGACCTTGTCGAATACAACCGTCCCCTGTCCCGGCTCAGGGTCATACGCATCCAGAGCGTCTGGCTGCTCAGGCTCAAGGTCCAGAACCGCAAAGATACGCTGCGCCGAGGCCGTCGCCGACTGAAGCTGCGTAATGACGCCGGTTATTTCATTAAAAGGCTTGGCGAACAGATTGGAGTAGATCAGAAAGCCGGACAAATCCCCGACGCTCAATCGTCCCGCAATAATGACGATACAGCCGATAATCGCGATAACGGAAAACGTAATGTTGTTGACTAGCCGGGTCGTCGGTCCGGAGAGAGAACCGTAGAACTGCGCATTGACGCCGGCCTGATACAGTTCCCCGTTCAGCCCTTCGAACCGTTCATAGGTATTGTCCTCATAATGGAAAGCCTGAACGATTTTTTGCCCGCCGACCACTTCTTCCACATAACCATTAAGACCGCCGAGAATTTTGGCCTGATCGCGGAAAAGCTGCTGCGAGCGCGTCGTAATGAACCGGGCCATATAGTACGAAGCTGGCGCGGACAACAGCACGACCACAGTCATGAGCGGGCTGATATATAGCATAAGTCCGATCGCGCCAACGATTGTAACGGCGCCGGTAAGCAGAGTCTGAAAGCCTTGGAGCAGACCGTCCGAAACGGAGTCCATGTCGTTCACGAACCGGCTGATCAGGTCGCCCTGAGGGTGGTTGTCATGGAATTTCAGCGGCAGGACGTTCAGCTTGTCGAAAAGGTCGTTCCGCATGCGGTTTACCGTATGATAGGCGAGCCGGTTCGTAAGATAGGTCAGCAGCCAGCCGCACAGGCCACCAGCAAGAAATACAATCGCCAATTCCAGGATGAGCCTCAGCAGCGCATCAAAATCAACCTTCCCCGGTCCGATCATATTATCGACCGCCCGGGCGATCAGCAGCGGACCGATCAGGCTGGCCGCCACGCTGAGTATGGCGCAGAGCGCCGCCAGAATGGCGGAGCTTCTAAACTGCGCGGTATAGATGATCAATCTTTTCCAAACCTGCTTGCCGTTCATAAAGCCGCCTCCTCGCTTGACAGCTGGGAGTTGCAGATTTCTCGGTATACCTCGCAGCTGTACAGTAAATCCTCATGCCGGCCGATGCCGGCAATCCGGCCGTCTTCGAACACGATAATTCTGTCGGCCTGCCGGACGGTGCCGACCCGCTGGGAGACGACAAGCGTCGTCATCCCGGCTCGGGTCTCTTTCAACTCGCGGCGCAGCGCCGCGTCGGTAGCAAAATCGAGCGCGCTGGAAGAATCGTCCAGAATCAGAATGTCCGGACTGCCGACCACCGCCCGCGCGATGGTCAGACGCTGCTTCTGCCCGCCGGAAAGGTTCAATCCGCCTCGGGAAACCTCCGTACCCAGGCCCTCGGGCAGCTTGGAAATGAACTCCTCCGCCTGCGCGACAGCCGCCGCCGCTCGGATTTCGTCTTCGGTCGCCTCCGTCTTCCCCCAGCGGATATTGTCCTCAATCGTGCCCGTAAAGAGCACCGCCTTCTGCGGGACGATGCCGATGGACTCTCTGAGCCGGAGAAGCGGATAATCCTTGACGTTCACTCCGTTCACCCGCACCTCGCCCGAGAAGGCGTCATAAAAGCGGGGGATCAGATTGACGAACGTCGATTTGCCCGAGCCCGTGCCGCCAATCAGACCCACGGTCTCGCCCTGCCAGATCTTCACGGAAATATCGTCCAGCGCAAGCTCTCCGGCCCTGCTGTATCCGAAAGAAACATGGTCGAACTCAATGGCGGGAACCTGAGCGGCTGGCTCGGAACCATCGGTTCGCCCTGCTTGTATGGGAGAGGATGCGGCTGCATCTCCTGTTTCTGCAAATGGCGGAAGTATCGGATGCTCCGGCTCCGTGACCGAACTAGACACCGTCAGCACTTCGTTTACTCTGGCCAGCGACGAATTAGCTTTGGTGAATATAATCACCAAATTCGAGGTGACGATCAGCGCCAGCAAAATCTGGGTGACATAGTTGATAAAAGCGATGATTTCCCCTTGCGAGAGCCGGCCCGCATTAATGTGAACGCCCCCCGCCCATAGAATCACGAGGATGGCCGCATTGACCACCAATGAGGTCAATGGACTGAGCAGAGCGGAAATCCGGCCGACATGCAGAGCGGTCGCCGTTACATCGTCCGCGGCTGCGCCGAAGCGTTCCCTTTCCTTGCGCCGCTTGGCGAAAGCGCGGATGACCCGGATGCCAGACAGATTCTCGCTCAGCACTTGGGCGATTGAATCCAGCTTCTGCTGATACCGGCGGTACAGCGGCGATGAGCGCGAGATGATCCAGTACAGCAATACAGCAAAGACCGGCGCGGCCGCCAGCAGCACAAGCGACAAGCGTAAATCGAGAATCATGGCCATGATAATCGCTCCAATGGCGATAAACGGCGCGCGGATCACAAGCCGGATCAGCATGGCAACCGCCAGCTGCAGCTGATTCACGTCATTGGTAATCCGGTTGATGAGCGAAGGTGTGCCGAACCGGTCAAGCTCCGCATAGGAGAGTGAAGAAATATGCCGGAACATGGCATTCCGCAGCCTTGTCCCGAAGCCCTGGGACGCCCGGGACGCCGAATACTGGCATACCATGGAGCAGGCGAAGCCAAGGATGGACATCAGCAGCATCAGTCCTCCCATCCGGTACACATAAGCGGAGTCATGCGATCCGATGCCCCTGTTCACCATCAGCGCGACGATGGTCGGCAGCAGCAGTTCGAGGATCGCCTCCAGCAGCTTGAAAATCGGACCGATAATCAGCTGTTTCCGGTAAGGCTTCAGAAATACAGTAATCTTATTCATTGCAGCAGTCACACCCATTCAAAGAAATACGTAATATATTTCACAAATATAAAAAGAACAGTTATGATTATGTCATAACTGCATCCATATTAATAATATTGGATTCGTATCACTCCGATACGTTAGTCATATTCCATGGGACGGGGATTCATAATGGACATTAGACAGCTCAAATATTTTTTGACCATTGCCGAGGAAGGCCAGATTACTTCGGCGGCGAAGAAGCTGCAAATGGCTCAGCCGCCGCTCAGCCAGCAGTTAAAGCAGCTGGAAGAAGAGCTTGGCGTCAAGCTGGTCGAACGGGGGCCGCGCAGCATACATCTGACCGACGCGGGAGTGATTTTGCGGAACCGGGCGCAGCAGATTCTCGATTTGGCCGATGCGACGACCAGGGAAATCGGCGATTATGTCAAAGGATTGACGGGAACGCTGTCCATCGGAACAGTCTCCTCCTCGGGCTCCGCCCTGCTGCAGAATCGGCTGTGCGAGTTCCACCGGACCTATGAGGGAGTCAAATTCGAGATTCATGAAGGCAACACATTTAAGATCATCGACCTCTTAAGCAAGGGAATCGTGGAGCTCGGCATCGTGCGCACACCGTTCAATCCGGCCAATCTCGAATGCCGTTATACCGATTCCGAACCGATGATCGCCGTCATGACCCGGGAGCTTGATTTTAAACCCGGCCATGCCATGATTGAGCTAGGCGAACTGGAGGACAAGCCTCTCATTATCTACCGCCGGTTCGAGCAGCTCATTACCGATGCCTGCCTGGAGCATGGCTTCGAGCCGCTGCTGTTCTGTATGAACGACGATGCCCGGACGACGCTGCTGTGGGCCAACGCGGGCCTTGGGATCGGCATTATCCCTAAATCCGCCTTTGGGCTTGTGAGCAGCGGCAATCTGCTCTACAAAGAAATCAGCAGCGACTCATTGCGCACGCGGATTGCCGCTATTATGATGAAGGGAAAATATGCGTCTACCCTGGCGACCAAGTTCTTTGAGAGCTTTGGTCAAGGAGAACGCTGAATCTAGCCAATATTGACACGATTCCTTATTGTGCTAAATTTAATGACAACGAAATTACACTCATATAAAGAGGATAGGTGAACCCATTGCTGAATTTCGGTTTCTCAAGAGTCGCCGCCGCCTCCCCTGAACTTCGGGTAGCCGACTGTGCGTTTAATGCCAATAAAATTATCGAAGTGATTGAACAAGCGTACAAGCAGCAGGTGGAATACCTTGTTCTCCCAGAGCTGTGCATCACCGGCTATACCTGCGCGGATTTGTTCATGCAGCGCCGGCTGCTAGATTCAGCCTTGGAGGCTCTGCTCGCAATCGCCGCCAAAACCGCGGACCTAAGCATGGTCGTGATTGCCGGTCTGCCCATCGACATCAGAGGCCGGCTTTATAATTGCGCCGCCGTTATACAGAGCGGAAGCATTCTCGGGATTGTGCCCAAGACCTGCATTCCCGGTTATAGCGAGTTCTACGAGCCCCGCTGGTTTGCCGGAGCCGAAGAATTGGAGACTTCGGAGCTGCGCATCGGCGGAGCCGCAGTCCCGATCGGCAGCGATCTTATGTTTGTCTGTGACGACAATTCCAATCTGGCCTTCGGCGTGGAAATCTGCGAAGATCTGTGGGTTCCCATTCCGCCGAGCAGCCGGCTGGCACAAGCGGGAGCGGTGCTGCTGTTCAACCCGTCCGCCAGCAACGAACTTGTCGGCAAAGCGGATTATCGGCGGCAGCTTGTCTCGGGGCAATCCGCTTCCTGCGTTGCCGGTTACGTCTATGCCGGCTGCAATACCGGCGAATCGACAACGGACGTCGTCTTCGGCGGCCACTCGCTTATCGCCGAGAACGGACAGATGCTGGCGGAATCCGACCGGTTCACCCATGAGAGCCGGATCACTATCGCCGATATCGACATTCCAAGACTCCATTATTCCCGCATGGCAATGGGAACCTTCCGGGGCGGCCGGGGCGGCGGCGATTACCGTGAGATTTCGTTCGCGAATCCCGTCCGCAAGAGCGATTCTCCCCGGGAGCTCGCCCGCGAAGTGGTCGCAAACCCCTTTGTCCCGGGCAATCCGCTTAAACGGGACGAACGCTGCCAGGAAATACTGTCGATTCAGACCTCCGGCCTGATGAAGCGCATACGCCACATCGGCACCAAGCAGGCGGTTATCGGCATTTCCGGCGGGCTTGATTCCACGCTGGCGCTGCTTGTGGCGGTAAGGGCGATGGAGCTTCTGGGCCGTCCGGCCAGCGACGTGCTCGCCGTTACAATGCCCGGATTCGGAACGACGAACCGGACTTACGATAACGCCGTCGGACTGATCAAGGCGCTGGGCGCTTCGATGATGGTCGTCGATATCAAAGCTGCCTGCCTGCAGCACTTCGCGGACATCGGGCATGACAAAGACGTGCACGACCTGACTTATGAGAATGTTCAGGCCAGAGAGCGTACGCAGATTCTGATGGACCTCGCCAACAAGAACGGCGGCATCGTCATTGGCACCGGCGACCTGTCCGAGCTGGCTCTCGGCTGGTGCACCTATAACGGCGACCATATGTCTATGTACGGCGTCAATTCGGGGATTCCGAAGACGCTGATCAAATATGTCGTCCAGTGGTATGCCGATCATGAAGCGGACGAGACCGCCAGTAAGTTTCTGTACGACATTATCGACACGGGAATCAGTCCGGAGCTGCTGCCGCCTTCACCGGATGGCGAGATCGCCCAGCTCACAGAAGACATTCTGGGCCCTTACGATGTGCATGATTTCTACCTGTATTACATGCTCAGAACGGGCGCTCCGCCCGCCAAAATTCTGTATCTCGCACAGCATGCATTCGGCGATCGCTTCACAAGAGAGCAGTTGGTACAGTGGATGCGCGTGTTCTACAGCCGCTTCTTCACCCAGCAGTTCAAACGCTCCTGCCTGCCAGACGGCCCGAAAGTCGGCACGGTCAGCCTGTCGCCACGCGGAGACTGGCGCATGCCAAGCGACGCCTCCGCCTCGCTGTGGCTGCGGGAAGTGGAAGAATTGTAAGACCAGTAGTAAGGAGAGCATTGGGAGCAAAAGAGAGAGCCGGTTCTTTGTGAACCGGCTCTCTTTACAATGGATAGCTTACTGGAAGGCAACAACAGAATGATTATCTGTACAAAGCCTCCCTTCTCTCTGATAAAGGAGCACCGAAGAGAACCCCAATCAGCCTGGGTTATGCGCGCCGCCGCCTGATCAAACCGATCAGCGACAACGCAAGGGCAAGCAGCGAAATAACAAAAGCAGCATACACCAGCGGCGATACGGATGTAGAGGAGGGAATTTCTTCCATCGCATCGTGATCGCTCATCGAAGAATGATCAGCGCCATCCGCAGCGGAGTGATCTTCGCTCATGCCGGAATGATGGTGATCGCCTTCCGCTCCGCTCGCCTCCGTAATGGACGTCACCGCATGCGGAGTCTCGCTCCCCTCCTCGCCGGACCACTGAACGAGGGTTCCGTCACTATAATGCTGGTAAGCATTCCAGGCAATGTCGCCTGGGGCGGCGGGATTTTTGACAGTAAAGGTAAAACGCTGGAACTGCCCCGGCTCAATGCCGGCGCCGGTCGCCTTCCAAGTGACCTTGTTTCCATCTACTGTAACGTCCCAGCCCGAAACCGGCTCGTACTGCATAAACTGCGCACCCTCCGGGATGCGAAGATCCAATTCAACGGTCGGCGAGTCTTTTTCCGATGGCACTTTCAGCGTGTAGGTCTCCCATGCGCCCGCTGCCGACTGCGCCGGAGCGATGGTAACATGGGCGCTCGCCGTGGCGGCGAACAGAAGCAGTGCGCCAAGCATCGGGGCGGATATAATCCATAGTTTGCGGAATATCGTTTTCAAAATACAGGCCTCATTTCGGATCATAGTTATCATGTCTTAACGGCCGATTTCATAGTCCACAGGCAGGCTAATTTTTCGTGAGGTAATTTCCACGCCCCTGTTCAAACGTATACCGCGTCAAAAAATACCCATGCTCAGATAACGTTCCCCCGAATCCGGGGCAATGCAGAGCACGCGTTTACCGCTGCCCAGTCTTTCCGCCTCTCTCATGGCGGTCCATACCGCCGCGCCGCCGGACGGGCCGATCAGGATTCCTTCCTTGGCCGCCATCGCCCGCACTGTACTCAGGGCATCCTCGTCGGAAACCTGTACAATCTCGTCATACACTTCCGTATTCAAAATAGAGGGCACGAACCCGGGGCTTGTGCCGACCAGCTTATGCGGACCCGGCTCACCGCCGGACAATACAGGCGATCCCTTCGGCTCAACCACAAGAATGCGCAGATCGGGCAGATGCGCCCGCAGCGTCTCTCCCGTACCCGTAATGGTGCCGCCGGTACCCGATGTCGCAACGAATGCGTCCAGATTACCCCGCATTTGATCCAGAATCTCGACCGCTGTCGTCGTGCGGTGGATGTCGGGATTGGCCTTGTTCTCGAACTGCTGCGGGATAAAACTTCCTGGCGTTTCTTTTCCGATCTCCAGCGCCTTGGCGATGGCTCCCGGCATCCGCTCGGCGGCCGGCGTAAGCACTACTTCGGCTCCGTACGCCTTAAGCAGATTGATCCGTTCCTTCGTCATATTGTCCGGCATGACCATTATGGCACGGTAGCCCTTCGCCGCCGCATTCATCGCCAGTCCGATTCCCGTATTGCCGCTCGTCGGCTCGATAATGGTGCCGCCCGGTTTCAGCAGCCCATCCTTCTCGGCCTGCAGAATCAGATTATACGCCGCCCGGTCCTTGACGCTGCCGCTCGGATTGAACCGCTCAAGCTTAACATACAGCTCCGCATCATTCGGCCCGGTTAGACGGTTCAGACGAACAACCGGAGTATCTCCGATCAGCTCCGTAATATTGTTTACTACTCTCGTTGACATAACAGACCTCCCTGGTTCCTGCACGGAACATATTGGGAACATTGTACCGTGTCCAACAGGCTCTGTCGAATACGCAGAATCGGAGAAGGCTTAGCATTCCGGGCTTGCTTATTCTTCGCATTAGAGAGTTATCCTACACAACAGCATAAAAAGAGGAATTCCGCAGCTTGGTCTCAACTGCAAAACATCCTCTTTTTTGGCGCTTAAATATTGCTTTTGTGTTCAATAATCAATGTACTTTCTACTCCATCCCCGGTTTTCATTCCCGGTTGAAAGTTTGTGCTTTTTGGAGTAAATGTGAAGATTGGAGTCAATACCTGCGACAGTTTTTTATAGTTGCAAGCAAAGGCCATGCCCAGAACAGTCTCAGCCAAAACAATGAATCCAATAGAATGCACGATAGCCGGCACCAGTAATATGAGAATCATTAAAGCGAGCCAGACAAGCTTGTAATCAAATATTTTTTCAACATATTTGTTGATCCATAGAACGGCTGTCATCCCGATAAAGGTAGTAAGCAAAACCGCTGCCCAGATAATATAGATGTTTATGGAATACAGCTTTAAATGAGTGATTACAAAGATAATGAATACATGAACGTATAAGAATAGAAAAGAATGCTTCCCGAAAAATATAAGCGGATTCTTCAAAGAATAATGCCGGATCGATCTGAACAGAAAAAACGACATAAACAGAACCAGCAGTGACAAGAAAAAATATCCCAGCGACATGTTGTACTTAACCAAAAATTCCGTATCCCGTGGGGTTAGAAAATAGGCTGCTGCCAGAAGACATCCAGCGAATACGCCGAATATCAAATTTATAAACTGGCTGCTCCGGTAGGCGAACACGCCTAGCAAAAAAATCGAAAACCAAGGGATGAAACTAAAATAGGTATAATCCCCCTCCGGAATAAAGAATTGTTTGCCCGGAAAAGAAGGTATGCGTACCGTAAAAACAAAGTGCAGGGTGAATATCAAGATGGCTAGTACAAGATATACATACCTATTAGGCCTTAGATACTTCTCAAGGAAAATAATGCCTAAAACACTCATGGCAACGATTTGGGGTACGTCTGAAACGGTATCAGACCATATAAAGGGCCTCCACAGCGCATTATACGATAGTCCTATGATGGCAAAAACGAAGTAAAAAGCAAGAAGAGGCAAGAAGTTTTTCTTGCTTTGGAAAATTGAAGTTACACCGGAAACAGTAAAGAATAATGCGGGGGCCAACCCTCCGATGATCTGAAGTGAGCGGCTGCTCCCAGAAAAATCAATGCCGGTGTGAGCCATAATCATCAATAGACAGCTGAACCCTTTGATGGCATCTAATGAATAATCGTACTTTTTCTCCATCTCTCCACTCCTCTTGCATCTTACCCATTGCAACATGGGGATTAGATATTCAAGCATCAAGATTCGTTAGTCGTCTATTTATGTAGGTGAGGCCATATTAACAAGAATATTACACCGTATCAATAATGCATAAGTGTAAAAATTCGGGTACTGCAGAGTTATATTAATTGCCAAAATACTGATCCAGTTCCGCCGCCGCCCTGTGACGGGACAGGTTGAAGGAAGGCCACTTGTCATTCGTATGTACCTGATCCCAGCGCTTCTGCCGCAGGCCGTTATCCAGCATTCCGTTCTGGCTACGGCTGAACTCGATAAGCCGCGGAACCGCGTCATCCGACAGCGTAAACAGGTAAGCCGCATCAAGCTTGCCGCTCGCTTCATACCTCGCAATATTGTTACCTGCAATAATGGCGTCCATCCCGATAAAGTTCATGACCAGGTAGGCCGCCGCACCCAGCACAATATAGTATTTTGCCAAAGGAAGACGCGGAAAGCTGATGCGCAGCGCCGTCGCGATCAGCAGCAGCCCAAGAAAAATCATAAAGCCGTGCACGAGAAACCGGATCGTCGTATAGCCGTAAGCCTCTTCGTAGAGAGCCAGCCGGGTATAGGCCGAATACAGCATCACCGCCGAACAGCCCGCCAGAAGATAGAGCAGCCCGCGAATCGCTTTGTTCAGCTTCTCCGTTCCCTTGGTGCCAAGCAGCAGCAGCCCGAGCAGAATGATAAAATTGATACCCGCCACCATGATCAGCTCGAAAAATCCCCTGCGGGCATATTCGGCATAAGTTTCACCCGAGGGCAGCACGCCCTGCCAGCCGCCGAACAGATAAGAGAACTGCACACAAACAAACAGCACATATACGATGTTAACCGTAGTCAAGACGGTCGCGGCAATGATCGAATCTACTCGAAAATCGGGAAGCTCCACGGATTCCTGCTCCGGCCGTTTCCATGCTCCCGGTACATCCTCTTTTTTATGGGGAAACAGAAATCCCCGCAGAAAACCGAAGAAGAACATCCCGAGCAGCAGCGACCACAGCGTCCGGATGAAGCCTTCCACAAACGATACATTGCTCAGCCAGACCGGGATTTCCGACAGCACGCTGTGAAACACACCGTCCGCCGAAGACAGCAGCATGAGCACGATCAGCAGCAGCGGGAAGGAAATACAGAGACCGATCAGCACCTTGCCGAGAACCCGGCTGTTCCCCCCTTTCTCCGATTGTCCCGAGGCTCTCTTGAAGACATCAACGATCCGGGGCCACTGCCGCAGACTCTGCGGAATCAGATGGTCCAACATGCTGAAGACCAGGGAGAAGCGGTCCCACGCCGGTCTTTCGTCGCCGATCATATAAGCCAGATGAAGCAGGATCGCCACCGGGATGACAAGCTTGTTCAAATTATGAAAAAAATCGTTAGCGAGCAGCCCATAGGTCAGAGAGAGCAAAAAGATATAGGCCAGACCGACATATCCCGCCGCCGCGGGTTTCCGGATTTTGTCCTTGGCAAAGTACAGCATATACGCATAAAAAAGTACGGTGAACAGCGGATACGACACGCCGTAACGGTTATCGAGGAACAGATATTGGTGAATAACGGCCAGCGCAAAACCGGCGGCAGGCAGCGCAAGAGAACGCGCCCACCCGGATGAAACTTCTTCGTTCATGGGTATCCCTCCATATTCTTACTTTCTGCTCCCTATTCTAGATGATAAAATAAGAAGATAAAGAGAAACAAAAAATCATTTATTTCCTATTTTTACGGAAGGATTGAACAAAATGAAGCTGCACGGACAATATATGCGGCTGCGCGCCCATTACGGCAGCACGGATGAAGTCTCCGCCACTCTGGACGAGCTTGCCGCGATACTCGGCTGCACACACCGGAACGTCCTGAATATTCTGGGCAAAATGGCGCGCCAGGGCTGGGTGGCCTGGACGCCAAGCCGGGGGCGGGGACGCCGTTCCCTTCTGAGCTTTATAGCATCCCGGGACGATATCGCTGTCCAGTCGATGATGCAGGCCATGGAACGTCGGGACGCCGTATCGGCCGCAATGGAACAGATCCGTTCCCATGCGGGAGTCTCGGCGCTTCAGGATACGCTGCAAAGCTGGCTGCTGGCCTACTCCGGCCACCACGCTGAAATGCGCAAGGACCGCGTAATCGATACGCTCCGTCTGCCCATCCGCCAGCCTCTCTATACGATTGATCCCCTGCACATGAACCTGCTCGCCGAATCCTTTGTCTCCAGCCATGTATTTGATGGGCTTGTCCGCAGAGGAGCGGGCAGCGAGGAAGTCCTCCCAGGCATTGCGCATGCCTGGGAGACCGACGAGACGCGAACGAACTGGACCTTTTATCTCCGCAAGGAAGTGCTCCTGCATAACGGCGCCATCCTTGACGCGAGCGATGTCGTCTACTCCTTCTCCCGCTTGACCCGGACGCCCCAGGGCAGACTGTACAGCTTTATTTTGCGGGATATTCTTGAAGTTAGGGCGCTGAATCCGCGGACGGTCAGCATCAGGCTCAAGGCCCCGAACGAGCTGTTTCTTTCGTTCCTGTGCACAAGCCGGGCAGCCGTTGTCCCACGCGAGCCGGAGCGGACCGGGGAAAGCCGCCTCGTCCACAAGCCGGTCGGAACCGGACCGTTCAAAATTGCGGAACTGAATAGGGAATTTTGCGTGCTGGAGGCTTTTCCGCATTATTTTCAGGGAAGGGCGCATCTGGACCGGGTGGAAATCTTACATGTTCCTTGGGATGCGGAACCGCCTGTGGCGGACTCGGGTTCTCCTTTTCACATCATTCAGAATCCCCTGCCGGAAGAATCGGCTTCGCTCAGCCGGACTCACACTGAGACTTCCGTCCGCAAGTTCATTACCTGCAACACCAAAAAAGCGGGACCGCTGAGCGATCCCGCCGTCAGGGCGGAGATTCTGTCTTGTCTTGACGGAATTAACGAACCGGACGGTGGCATAGGCGCTACAGGTCCGGATGAAACCGCAAATCGTGCCGTCCTTTCCGGCCGCTCCGGTTCTCACCATCTTTCCGCTGCCGGAAAGACCGCTTCCTTTCGTGGGCTGTCCCTGCGGATTGCCACGATTCCGCAGTATGCAGCGGACGCCGAACTCGTCGCCATGAGACTGGCGCGGCGAGGTATTTCGGCGGCTATCGTCTCCGTACCGCCCGAAGAGTTCAAGGGACAGGTCCGGATGGAATCCGACTTGATCCTGTTCTCCCTCGTGCGCGACCGCGACGAGCAGCTGAGGCTGTTCGACCTGTATCAGACGCTGGCAGAGCATGTCACGCCGCAGATCAGGTCGGAGATCGAGGCCGGGCTTAATTTGATCGCTCGCGAGCCTGACTACACGGCAAGAGCCGAGGCATTCCGCCGAATCGAAGACCGGCTGATACAGGAGCGCGAGCTGCATATTTTGTTCGAAAAACCGGTGGAAACCGCCTACCTGCCGTCCGTCCGGGGAGTCCGGTTCAACAGCCAGGGCTGGATCGATCTGCGGCATGTGTGGTTTCCGCAGCAGTAATAGCCGCGTGCCTCGTGATATCCGTCAGACTAAACCGGACCGGGAATCAAGCTCTAGCTTCACGTTGAACACAGCTCCTCCGTCCGGCGCGTTCATCGCCTTGATGCCGCCTCCGTGGCCTTCGATGACCACTTTGGCAATTGCGAGCCCGATGCCTGTGCCGCACTGCTCTCCCGTATAGAACCGGTCGAATACCTTAACCTCTTCACCGGGCTTGAATCCCCGGCCGTCGTCGGCGCAGACAATTTCGAGCCCGCCGCCGTATCGGCGGCAAACGTGCTCCCCGCTTCACCTACAATCATCAGTCCCGCCATCACTGCTGCAATCTTCTTTTTCGTTTTCATTAGTTTGTCTCTCCTTTTTCACTTCCCTGGTCTAGATTACAGGCTCAGTGTAGCCGGAGAGTATGGAAGATTCGGGTGATAACTGTGGAAAAAGTGTATGAAACTCTGAGGCCTCGGAGGTGCTACCGGTTAGATACGTTAGTGATCTTGATGGCATTTCCGGCCTGAAGATGCATCTCTACCTTGCCCGCTGTGCGCACTCCGACAAATTTAATACGATTCCGGCCTTTGTCCAGCGTCACAATGCTGATGCCGCCGACGCTTCCTTCCTCAATCGTCACCGCCCGATCGCTTGGAGTCACCAGCACAACCTTGAATTCTCCCTTGTCAACAGTCAGGGAATAGTCAATTCGAAGGTCGGCTTTCTTCTCCGCATCCAGACTCCAAATGGTCTCCGTGCCGGAAAAACCTTCAAATTCAAGGTCCGCAATCCGTGTAGAGGTTGAACCGGTTTGCGAAGTATAGGAAAAGCTGTCGCCTTCCTGCACAATATCCGCGTTGCTACCGTACATTTTGTCCTTGCCGTCGTCAATGAAGCCGCAGCCTGCCATCAGCAGTGTGGCGCTTATGGCGCTAACAGTTCCGAGCCGCTTAATTGTTATCATTGAAATCGCCTCCCGCAGCAGATTTCAATAATTTAACATTTTGTCATGTCCGCCGCCTATGACTTTTCCCCCGTCTCCGAAGTCAGCAGCTTCATGACCGCCTTCCGGCAGTAGTCCCTGTATACGGAATGCAGCTCGTCCTGTCCGTTCATCAGCCACTGAATCAGGCAGCCGTCGATGATTGAGCGGATGACCGGGGCGGTCTCCCGCGCCGACAAACGGGTATCGAACACGCCCTCACGCTGGCCGAGCTCCACAATTTCCGCGCTGATCCGTGCACAGTTGTCATAGAACCGGCTGTTGATTTCCCGGTAGGCGGCGCTGCGGCTGGCTCTGGCCAGAAAATCCAGGTACACCCGGTAAAAATCGCGGTTCTTCTCCGGCGACACGAAGACAGAATCGATGTAAGCGTACATTTTGTCCGCCGCATTGGACTTTTCACTCACCGCCGCGGCCTCTTTTTCGTAGATTTTGCCTGTCAGCCAGCTAAGCAGTTCGACCAGCACCGCTTCTTTGCTCTCAAAATAATAATGGACGACGCCTTTGCTGACCTTCGCGCTGTCCGCGATCGTCTGAAGCGTCACCGCATCGTATCCCTGACCCGCGATGGCCTGAAAGGCGGCGAACAGAATTTGCTTGCGTTTTTCCTCGGATTTTTTGTAACGGACCATAGGACTCCCACCTGTATGATAATAATTTTTATAAAAATGTACGTCAGATCATTGACATAAAAAAGTTGACCGGTCAGAATAAAAATATAAACGACAGCTATTGAACAACAATCAGCCTTCGACTGCTTCACATTTCATTAATAAGGAGCGTATCATTATGTCCTCATCCTTTCAAGCCCTGTTCGTAGACAACACGGAACCATTCAGTGTCGCCGTAAAATCGCTTTCGCAGGGCGATCTGCCCGCAGGAGAAGTGGTGATCAAGGTCGCCTACTCCAGCGTGAATTACAAGGACGGCCTTGCCTCCATTCCGGACGGCAATATCGTTAAATCGTATCCTTTTGTGCCCGGCATTGATTTGTCCGGCGTGGTGGAATCCTCAGAGGATGAACGCTTTGTAAAAGGCCAGCCTGTACTTGTTACCGGGTACGGTCTCGGCGTGTCCCATTTCGGCGGTTACAGCGAATACGCCCGCGTCCCCGCAGACTGGGTCGTTCCGCTGCCGGACGGCCTGTCCTTAAAGGAAGCGATGATTTACGGAACCGCCGGCTTTACGGCGGCGATGTCCATTCAAGCGCTCGAAGATAACGGAGCCGCGCCGGATCAAGGAAAAGTGCTTGTCACGGGCGCATCCGGCGGCGTCGGCGGCGCGGCGGTCGCGATGCTGGCGGGGCGCGGCTATCAGGTCGTTGCCGGGACTGGCCGCACATCAGAGAGCGAATACTTGAAGCGGCTCGGCGCGGCCGAAGTGATCTCAAGAAGCGAAATCTACGACCCCGAAGCCAAGCAAAGACCGCTGGACAAGCAGCTGTGGCAGGCCGCCGTCGATCCGGTGGGCGGAAGTCAGCTCGCGGCTATACTCAGCAAAATAGCGTACCGGGGCTCGGTCGCCGTCAGCGGACTTACAGGCGGCACGAAGGTGCCGGCGACGGTGCTGCCCTTCATTCTGCGTGGTGTAAATCTGCTCGGGATCGACTCCGTCTTGTGCCCAGCCGACCTGCGGCTCAAGGTATGGGAACGGATGGCGGGCGACCTGAAGCCTGCAGATCTGGAAGCCCTTGTCGACCGTGAGGTAACGCTGGATGAACTCCCGCAGGCGCTCGCCGATATTTTGAAATCGAACACGCGCGGCCGGGTGCTGGTGAAAGTGTCTTAAATGAACCGCGGAATTCCCGGTTATAACGCTTCATAAACCATAAGCCTGCTCCATTTTTTCGGGGCAGGCTTGTTGTGCATCTCTTTTTTACTTGATCAACTGCCTTCCAAATCCAATTACCCGACCCTCCTGCGCTCCGCCTTTGTCATTCGGCCTTTAGCGCTGCTGAGAATCTTGATCCACAACTGCTGGAAATCGGCTTCCATAAGAATAAGAGAAAGCATAATAAGCATTCCTCCAATAAACAGATTAATTGTGAATGCCTCAAAACCAAAAGCAACTGAAAAAACACTTCCAAAAACGCCTTCAAGCATCATAATCAGTCCGGCAGATGTCGCAGAAGTATGCTTTTGTGCTAAAATTTGAATCGTTTGAGCAACAAATGAACACATGATTCCTATATATAGCAATGGAATTATGGCAGCTGACCAATTGATTTCTGCAAGCTGTTCTCTCTCTACACAGAGGAAAAAAACCAATCCGCCGATAGCTTGTACCGCTGCAAGCATAAAAGCCACAATACTAACATCCGTTGTTCTTGCTCCATAGCTGAGATATACAATCGAGCCGGCATAAAACAGCGCACAAAGAAGAGAGTATGCATCACCTTTATTTATAGTTAATGCTTGGTCTAATACTCCTGTTAGTATTCCCATACCAAGCATACATAAAGAAATGGAAATAAAACTTTTTACTTGGAGCTGCTTTCGATATATAATCCAGGCTATAAAAGGTACAATTACCACATATGTCGCTGAAATAAAGGCATTATTCGATGGAGTGGTGTACTTGACGCCAATGGTTTGCGTAAGGTATCCGCCAAAATTAAGCAATCCGGCAATTAAACCGATTTTAAATTCCTTAAAGGTCATTTTAAATATTTTCTTATTAAAGAAAACAAGCACGAGAACAACAAAGAGAGAGCCCCGAAAAAAGTTAATGAATCCTGCAGACGCGTTTGCGTCCAGGGCTATTTTGGTTACCACAAATCCGGAACCCCAAAGTAAAGAAATGGACAACAGCAGGACATTTGCCATGGATTTTGTCATTTTCATGTACTAACTCTCCTCTTCAATATAAAAAAATCCCGTCTCATTAAGAGACAGGATTGATCCGCTCTTCCATTGTTTGCATTGAACACCCAACGTCTACCAACATACTACACGAACTTCATGAGGTCAACCGGAAATCTTGGATATGGGGTCAGCTTATTCACTGGGTAGATCCGGCAAAATAGTCCAGCCCCATCGCCTCCCGCACCTCCAGCATCGTCTCGCGCGCAATCTCGCGGGCGCGGGACGTGCCGCTCATCAGCAGATCGTCCACTTCCTTGGGCCTGGCCGCATAGTGCGCCCTGCGCTCCGCCATCGGCTCCAGCAGCTGCGCGATGGCTTCCACGGCGCGCCGTTTGCACTCCGCGCAGCCGATCACGCCCTTGCGGCATTCCTCGCCGATCTCTTCCACGCCCTCCTCCCGAAAGCAGCAGTGGTACGCATAGACCGGGCAAATATCCGGATGTCCCGGATCGCCCTTGCGTACGCGCGAGGGATCTGTCACCGCCTTGCGCATTTTAAGCTCAAGCTCCTCCCGGGAGGAGTCGAGAAGAATCGCGTTGCCAAGACTTTTGCTCATCTTGGCGCTCCCGTCCGTACCCACTAGCCGCGGCGTATCGCCGACAAGCGCCCGGGGCAGGGTCAGTACGGGCCGATACAGTTCGTTAAACCGGCGGACGACTTTGCGGGTTAATTCGATAAGGGGAAGTTGGTCCTCCCCCACAGGAATAATCGTCGCTTTGCAGAACGTTATATCCGCCGCCTGGCTGACGGGATAACCGAGAAATCCGTAGTACATCTCCTCTCCGCCGCCGCTTTGGGCTTCCGATTT
Source organism: Paenibacillus sophorae (assembly GCF_018966525.1). Lineage (NCBI taxonomy): Bacteria > Bacillati > Bacillota > Bacilli > Caryophanales > Paenibacillaceae > Paenibacillus > Paenibacillus sophorae. Next base: position 3,203,779 of record NZ_CP076607.1, on the reverse strand, counting down.
TATGGTCGGGTTATGGCGCAGACTATTCACGGTAACGAACATGGAATAGAACTGGGTCAGCTCGGCGATTTCCGGAATCATCGACTGGACGAAGATGGTCGCCCGCTCGGGGTCGATCCCCGCCGCCAAATAGTCCAGGGCGATCTCCCGCAGATGCGTTCTAATCAGCCCGGGCTGATGAAAATGGGTGGTCAGCGCCTGAACGTCGGCCAGCATAATAAAGGTGTCGTACTTGTACTGAAGCTGGGTCCGGTTCTTTAGGGTTCCCACGTAATGGCCCAGATGCAGCTTTCCGGTTACGCGGTCCGCGGTTAATACTCTCTCTTGATTCATTGTTCATTCTCCTTTTTCGGTCTTTTTTAATAATGCTTGCAATATCCTCCGTTCCATCACACAGCAACCATCGCCACCAGCCGCCATCCAAGGCCATCACCCCCTTTAAAAATCTTCCTGTAAAGTGAAGAATCGGCTCCGTTTCCTTTAATCAACAAAAAAAGCCCCGTCCTTATAAGGACGAGACTGCTCGTTGTGCTACCTTAAGTTGACCGTTCTATCCGGCATAGCTGCGCGGAATCGGCGGTCCTCGTTAGACGGTGCGGAATCAGCGGTTCACGCCTCTTCGATACCGTTCCCTCTGATAACGGCGGGAAACCCGGCATATCCCTACGACCGGCGGGCCGGGATCGGGACAGCAACTCGGAAGGCCATTCAATCGTATGCGGAACACCGGCTCGCAGCTACCGCCGGCTCTCTGCAAATTCCTGCCATACGTCTACTTACCCTTCGTCTTCGTTGATTCATTCTGCAATATCTTGTATATATTGTAATTGCATACCTTCACCAGGTCAATCCCGCAGCTTATGAAGGGGAATCTCCAGCACGACTTTGCCGATCAGCTTATCCTTCGAGACGAAGGGCGTATCCCATAAATGAGCGTCGAAGCTGATATTCCGGTTATCTCCCAGAAAAAAATAATGATCTTCCGGAACCGTAACCGGCCCGAAGGAGTAATCCATCTTTACGCTAAGGTAAGGCTCATCCACCGTGGCCCCATTGCGGTACAGCGCGCCGTCCTTAATCTGCACAATATCTCCCGGCAGTCCGATCAGCCGCTTAACATACAGCTTCGTCTCACCCTCGACGGGAGGATGGAACACGACGATGTCTCCATGCTTCAGCGAGGTGGCCCACAGCATTTTCTCCACAATCAGCCGGTCTCCCACCTGAATAGTCGGAACCATCGACTCTGTCGGAACGCTCATCGCTTCGGCGACATAGCTGCGAATTAGCAAAGAAAGGACAATAGCAATCAGCAGGGTGGGTACCCAATCTTTAATCAGTTTGGTGAGTTTGTTCATTTTTAATAACCTCCGTCAAATTCCGTGTGTACGGGCAATCTTGCCAAGTTCAGCCTTTAGAGGCTTTTCCACTTCTTTCGGGACGTGAATGATGAGCACCCCGCCAAATACGGTCTCCCATATCCCGCCGCATTTCAGCACCCGCTCTTTGAATGAGGCAAGCTCCAGCGACTGTGCGGCCTCCCGGCTGAGCAGCCTGACCATTTTCACGTAGTCCGATTTCCGCACCGTTTCCACGTAGTAATAGACGCCCCGTTCTTCTTTCACTTTTATGATGTCTCCCAAGGACAAGTCCGGTCTGAACACGGGGGTCTCTTCGATCCGGTATTCGTTCTCGCCGGTGCGGGTCACATCGAGAATTTCAATTTCGCGTCCCGCTTCATCGAAACAAAGCTGGAACTCCATAAAATCAGGCATCGGTTGCCTCCAATCACTGTTATGTACCTAGCTCTACAATAGACCACTACTTAGCAAAATTCAAATACCGTAATTACCTGAGCGCCCGGGCAACAATTCGCTCGAACCAGCTCCACGGCAGCAGATTCCTGCCTCCGATCATCAGCCGGGAGCCTCTTCCGAGCACGTAGCGCAGGCGGGGCGAACGCATCTGCACTATGCGGCCGATCAGGTCGGCAACTTCCTGCGGATCGGGTGCTGTATCGGCGGACTTGCGCGCATAACGAAGGACCGCATCCAGACGCGCTTGGTAAGGAGATCCATCCGAGGTGCTAATCTGCGACAGCCCCTTATTCCATATGGCGGTGCGGTATGCCCCCGGCTCCAGCAGAACGACCTTCACTCCAAACGGCGACATTTCATGACGGAGGCTCTCGCTGAAGCCCTCGACCGCGAACTTGGAAGCCGCGTAAGGTGCAAAGCCCGGGAAAGCGGCCAGGCCGCTGACGCTTCCGATGTTGATAATGAGTCCCGTCCGCCGCTCCCGCATCGCAGGAAGAACGGCTTTCGTTACCGCGACCAGGCCGAAAAAGTTCGTCTCGAGCTGCCTGCGCCACTCCTCCATCGGCACCTCTTCCACAAAGCCGCCCGCCGCATAGCCGGCATTATTGACCAGTACGTCGATCCTGCCGTAAGCGGTCAGCGCTTCCGTGATGGCCTCTTCGATCCCGGCGGAGTCCGTCACATCCATGCGCATCACGTGCAGGCGATCCAGAACGCCCGACCGTTCCGCCAGCCGCTCCAGATCTTCTTTTCTGGATGGATCGCGCATGGCTGCAATGACCGTGAAGCCCTTCTCCGCCAGCTTAACCGCCGTCAGCAGTCCGAAGCCGCTGGAAGTCCCCGTGACAAGAGCGACGGCTTCCTCGCCCCGGTTCTCCGATTGAGTCAATGGAACCTCTCCTCCTATGCAAATAGGGTCTTAATCACCAGTCAGACCATCAGTCTGACAACCATGCTGATCAGATGGGCGGCTGGATCGAGAACGAGCTGGCCGAGCAGCGTGCCCAGAAACCGGGAGCACATGAGCAGCACGTATACCTTGCCCAGCCGGCTGCGGTGTTCAGCGCTGGCCGTCGCCTTGTCGGTAATCAGCCCGAGCTGCGGGTCGATGAAGATCGTCAGCAGAATCGTCGCCATCCCATTAATAATCCCCGAGGCCTGGGAAGCGGTCGTGCTGTACTGCGGAACGAGATGGGCCGCGTACAGCGACGACATGACCCCCACCGTATAAAAAGCCGTAACAAAAATATTCATCACAATCAGCCGTTTCGGAACATCCAGGTACCGGAAATAGTACAGCCGGATTTTTGGCCGTCTGACATATTTCCGGGTATTTTTCAATTGTCCGATGGTGACGCTGGCCAGCAGCTTCGGAATCGACCCCTGGATCTCCAGCTTGGAGATTATGCGCTCGAACAGTCCGATAAATGTGGGAAACAGTCCAATTGCGATCAGCGTTCCCAGCGAGCCGCCCAGCAGGATAATCCTTAAATAATTCTCCAGGTGAAAGCTTGAATCGTTTCTCGCCACATCCACAAACTTGGCTGTCAGCGGAGCCTGAATCAAATTTGCCGTCCTGGATACCAGTACAATAATGCCGGTCAGGGACAGCGCGATCGCGATTTTATTCAGTCTTACTCCGGCGTACCGGACAGAATACGACAACGTCTCGGCGGTATGTATTATCATCGTAAGCAGAAAAACGACAAGCAGACTTCCGGCCATCCGTGTTCCTCCCAAGGCTCCGATCGACCATCCAAGGATATTCGCGGAGTTTTCCATGACTGGGTATTTCATCCATTCATCATTCTAACACACAGAAGCCGCCAAGTCTTTGGCAAAAAAATAACAGGCGGTCCGCTGATAATGGAACCGCCTGTTATAGCTTTTGTTACGAAAGCTTATTGCCCTTAGCGTCAGTAAGTGCCGCCAGTTTCATCGCCCAGCGCCGGGAGTACCGCCTCTCTGCGGCGGATGAGGAAAGTCAAGGCGAGATCGGCGGCGAAGCCAAGGACAGCCATGGGGAGCAGCACACTCCAGATATCCGCCGTAAGCGAATACAGCCTTGTCATCAGCGGATGAACGGCAACGAGGCATACAACCGATAATCCCCACCAGTACAGAGAGAACTGCAGACAGATATGCCCCCCGAGCTGATACGCTTGGCCCGAGTAATCCCACCACCGGCGGCGGAACAGGAGCTTCAGCAGTGCCCCGGTAGCATATTCCACTGCCGACGGTACGACAAATGTGGCGGCTAGAAATAACGGCAGCGGCATGGCTGTAACGCCTAAAGCCAGCAGCAGCAGAGGAGCGAAGCCGTACATCGGTTTATAAGGTCCTTTCATAAGCCCCTCTTTACGAAACGTTCCTATGCTGTACCAATTATACAAACCCTCTATAAACCAGCCCAATATCGAGTAGACGATAAAATAATAAAAATATTCTCCCGGCACACTATGCGCCGCCTCCCGGCTCCAAGACAACAATCCCGTCATGATAATAGTTCCCGCCTTCCTCTCCGATGGAATATCCAATTTCCTGAAATCGGGCATAGTATGCCTTCCTGGAGACGGGAATATGCGCACAAAATTAGCCCCACAAAGTGGGGCTTGTGGGGCTTGGTTAAATCGACTATATGCCGAGACCTCATCTATTATCTCAACCGGATATAAATGCCTGTCTTGTCATCCGATACTTTAAACCGGGGATAGCGAATACATTCAGCATCTTCCCGCTCTAATTGGAGCAGCCATTCCGCATAACGGCTAAGACCTCGCTGCGAGACCTGACGGACCAGCGACTTTACCGCATCTTCCTCGGCGGTTTCACCCTCGTCCGGATAGAACAGGCCGTCCGACACAAGCAGCAGGCTTTGCAGCCTAATCCGATTGATTCTTCCATATTCAAAAAACCGCTCCGCCTCCGCCATCCCGTTAAGCACGGAATACCCTTCGGGCGTATTCATTTTTTGCTTGTTGGCCGCAATCACCGGCTTGACCGTCTCCCATAATTGATCTTTGGAGCGAACTCCCTCCTCAATGCCATTCAGCCATATCCGCTTCGACTCATGATCGATCGCAGCTACATGATCGCGGGTGATCGACCGAATTGCCCCATCCTCATAGATCGCATAAATCATACAATCGCCGACCTGAATGAACTCGATGAAGGCATCGGTTATACGAATAAGGGCTGCTCCGGCAGTCCATAATTCATCCTTCGACTGCGGATTAATTCCGCACCGTTCCATTTCCTGGCCCAGCCGGAAGTTCGCTTCCCGCAGAAGGGCTTCCATTCCTTTAAATTCGGCCGCCGTTACACTTTCAGCGTATTGCTTAATGATTTGGGAAGCAAGCCTGCCGCCGGTCTCATTGCCCTCCCCGCGGTATGGCACAAGCGAAGTGGCGCCGTCTACTACACCATAGAGCTTCAATTCTTCATTCAATATGATGGCATCCTCGTTCCATTCCCCTGTGCCTTGAAGCGAAATCCAATCCATTTCAATCATGTTATCCTTCCCCTGTCCAATATATAATCCTTCCGGCAGTATTGCGTGTCACCGAATACCCTAAGGATTAGGGCATGTACGGCAGTAATTGTGCAGCATATGCATGGAAATCAACTTCCTGTTCCATCTCCAAATGATTAAGGATAAGCGTAATCCGCTCCCAGCGCAGGCGCGCGTCTTCTGAAGGCGCCAGGCTCTCAAGCTTGCCGACCGCGCCCAGGAGCACACTATATTTTCTGTTTAAGGCATAGTTTCGGGAGATAGCCTCAATCGTCTGTGTTCGAACCGGCAAATACCCGGTGGCCTCCAGCACCTTGGCTTGGGCCTCGGAAGATGCGAGGTAGTTCACCACATCCTCCGCCGCACCCGCAGCCTTCTTACCGGCCACGATGCCAAATGAGCTGATGTGGGGCAATAACACACCCCCGCCCGCAAGCGGCGCCGGAAGCATGTCATACTCAAATTTTCCGGCAATATAGTGGTCCAGCCAAGGTGTCATATTCGAATTTGTCATATAGAATAACGTCTTGCCGGATATGAAATCGCTGGGAGCCAGCTGGCTCCGAAGAGGCTTCATGGCCTTCGAATCAAAGACAAGTCCACTCCACACCCGAAGCAGTTGTTCCAGTCTTTGATTTCCGGGCAGGCTGCTTTGCCGTGATTGCTCCCATAAATTCAGCAGGATAAATGGCTTGGAATCATCCATTACCAGCGCTTGCTCCCAGCCTGCCGAATTGCGCGCAGTCAGATCGGCTTTCCATGCCTTTGTTTTGAAGCCAAGCTCTTCCAGGGAATAGAAATCGGTTACTTTATCCACGCCCGTCCATTTCATCAGGTCCTTATTGTAGAACATCACCGGAACGGAGACTCCCGCCGGAACTGCCCATAATCGTTCGCCATAAGTGAATGGCTTCGTTGCCGCAGGCAAAGTCTCTTCGGGGAGAAGAGCTTTGCCGGATACCGGCGCTAACGCATTCGATTGAACCAGTTCAGAAAGTCCGTAAGAGCTGTCCAGCTCAACAATCTGCGGAGCCGTTTGGATCGATAACGCCGCGAGCAGCTCGTTATGCAGTTCTTTATAAGAAGAGAATACTCTCACTTCCAGTTCAACACCCGGATGGGTCTCCTGATACGAACTCAGCAGCTCCGACCAGCCATCCGTGTAGATCCAGCAGACCAGCTTCTCATTTTCCGTGTCATACTGCTCCGGAACCCTCTTCACCTCAGTGAAATAGTTAGAATATACAATGACAGTAACTGCAATAATGACCAATAAAGCCGCCCATACCACACCGTTCTTTGTCATTGTCATCCTCCCTTTCTACCCGGGTCCACAGAGACTTGGAATTCCACGGAATCCTTATAACGATAAGCCCTTTCCGCCGGACAGCTTATTCGCAATGAGCAATGAAATCAATGTACTTAACGTCAGGATGGATGCAAGCGCCGCACCCGTCCCATAGTTGGAGGTGAATACCTCGCTGTAGATCGTAACGGAAATCGTTGCTGTTGCGCCATAATACAACACAAGAGTTGAGCTGAGCTCATTAATGGTTGTAATCCAGCTCAGAATCGCCCCGGATATCACCCCTGGGGCCATCAGCCTCCCCGTTGTCTTAAAGAACGTCTTCATGGGCGGAACACCCAGACTAATTGAAGCTTCCTCCACACTGCGGTCAAGCTGGTGAAGAATGGCTGTGCTGGAGCGTATGGTGTATGGAATTTTACGCACGACATAAGCAATCACAAGAATGATCCATGTTCCCGTCAGCACAATCGGCGGTTTGTTAAAGGCGACAATAAGGCTTATCCCAAGCACCGTTCCCGGCATCACATACGGAATCATCAGAATTCCATCCAGCGCCGCTGTAAGCTTGGATTTGCGCCGCACCAGGATATACGAAATCAACATGCCGCCCGCAACCATAATAATGATTGACAAGATGGAGTAGGAATACGTGTGAATAATCGAACGGGGAACCCGGTACAGCACTTCCCTGTAGCTGTCAAGGCTAAACCCTGACTGGAAGACAGGACCCTTTGTTTTGATAAATGACGTCAAGATTACGGTCAGCTGCGGCAGTATCGAAATACATGCGGGAATAAAGGCGACAATCGTCAGCAATGTCTTCGCCAAGGGTTTAAGCGGAATCAGCTTCGGTGTCCGCATACCCGTCATCGAAAAGTTTTTGCGTGCGACGAAATAGCGCTGAGTAAACAAGACCGATGTGGAGAACAAGATCAGGATGATGCTGAGCGTACTTGCCATAGCCGGGTTGCCGCCCATTTCACTCACGAATTGCTCATAAGCAAGAATCGGAAGTACCTTGAAGCCTTGTCCCAGCAGCATCGGTGTGCCGAAATCCGCGAAGGATGCCATAAATACCATTAACGCCCCCGCCGACAGAGTTGGAAAAATCAAAGGTAAGGTCACGGTGCGAAGACGCTGCCAGGAGGTCATCCCAAGGCTTTCCGACGCTTCCTCCAGCGATGTATCGATGGTCTTCAGTGCGCCGGAGACGTACAGAAAGATATGCGGGTAGAACTGCAGCGCGAATACAAACACAATACCGTGCATCCCGTAGATCGACGGAACCGAAATTCCGAGGTCACGAATAAATCTTGTGATAAATCCGTTATTGCCCATGAGCAGGATCCACGAATAGGCGCCAATGAATGGAGGCGACAGCAGAGACATCACAATCATAATCTGCATAAGACCTTTGAATTTAATCGCATACCGGGTAGATAAATAGGCCAGCGGAACTCCAATCAGGATCGCCCCGATTGTGGCAAGCGCGGATACCATAAAGCTGTTGAGCAGCGCCATACGGTAATATTTCAATGAAATGAAAGTAATATAATTTTCAATGGTAAAGCCGCCTTCTTCACTGATAAAACTGTTGATGAATAAAGTCACCAAGGGGTAAACAACGAAGATGCACAGCAGCAAATAGACCACGAGCGTGACTGCGGTCCAGAAATCCCATTTTTTGAACAACAGTCTCTGCCAGATTACATTGCCCGGATTAGGCTCAACCCTCGCTTGCACGATAGATAACCTCCTCGCCGCTGCCATTGTAAATGACCGACTGGCTCAGTTGAAGATCCAAATATACGGGCTGCTTCGGCTTGTAAATATCCCGCGTATACACCGAATGGTCATGAACCTCAATGGATTCTCCGGACGACATTTTAACCGTATAGCTGACTTTTTCCCCAAGGAATGTTACCTCGTCTACCATCCCTTTATATCCATGTCCCGCAGAGGGCTCCGGCGATATCTTTACCCGTTCAGGGCGAATCGAGAACAGCACCTTCCCGGAATGCGGCTTCAGAAGCGGCAGCTCGGTTTCAAGTCCCATCAGCTTAATATTGGCGGGATTGTTAAGTAAGGCCCCTTCTTCACAGGTTCCGTCCAGAAAATTAGAGGTGCCCATGAAATTGGCGACAAAACGGTTTTGCGGATATAGATAAATCTCTTCCGGGGAAGCAATCTGCTGCACAGTTCCATTATGAAGGACAGCAATGCGGTCGGATACAGCCAGCGCCTCCTCCTGATCATGCGTAACGTAGATGGTTGTAATGTTCAAGTCTTTTTGCAGCTTGCGGATATCCGTACGCATCTTCACTCTCAGCTTCGCATCCAGGTTGGACAAGGGTTCATCCATTAACAATAGTGACGGACGAATGACAATTGCACGGGCCAAGGCAATCCGCTGCTGCTGCCCGCCGCTCATGTTGGAAGGAATACGGTCTTTAAGATGCGTGAGCTCCACCATGTCGAGCGCTTCCAGCACACGGGTACGGATTTCCTCCTTGGACACTTTTCTCGCCTTAAGGCCATAGGCCACATTATCAAATACAGTCATATGGGGGAAAATCGCATAGTTCTGAAACACCATGCCGATATTGCGTTCATGAGTGGGGACATCGTTAATCAATTTGTCGCCAAAATAAATATTTCCTTCTTCTTGTCTGTAGAAGCCCGCTATGGTTCGAAGCAGCGTCGTCTTGCCGCATCCGCTGGGGCCGAGCAATGTGAAGAACTCGCCTTCTTCTATCGTAAAATGCGCATTATTAACCGCCTTTGCCGTACCGAAATATTTTGTTACATGATCGAAAACAACCTTGCTCATGAATATTCCCTCGCTTCCGGTAATGATGTGAACAGCGGCGGCAGCCGGTCATAAGCCCCCTGCCGCCGCTCTCCTCCCTAAATACGTATTGCTTTATTCCTGTCCAGTCGTGATTCGGGTGAACTTTTTAATAATTTCGTCTTTATTCTGAGCGGCCCAATCAAAGTTATAATCGACCAGCTTGATATCGCCTGTCTGAGGCAGGCCCTCCACAGGAGCTACATCCCCCCGTACAGAACGGCGCTTGAATTCTTTTTGAACAAGCTCCTGCGCATCTTTACTAACCAGGAAATCGACGAACTGTTTGGCCTGCTCGAGATTCTTGCTGCCTTTCATAATGGCCGCGCCGTCAGGTACGGCGGAGGTTCCTTCCGCCGGATAAATAATGCCGATTTGCGAGCCTCCTTCAATGTAACGAAGAGCCGCATCCTCAAGGGTAATGCCGAGCGCGAATTCTTTGTCCGGAACGGCACGCTGCACAAGGCTTGAACCGGAGAGGATCTTGCCGTCCATATTTGCCACCAGCTTCTTCACGTAATCCCAGCCCTTGCCGTCTTCTTTGCCGAACGCCGTAAGCATCGTTACAAGCTGGGTATAGGAAGAGCCTGATTTGGATGGGTCGGCAAAAGCGATATTCCCTTTCCACTTCGGATCAAGCAGATCCTCCCAGGATTTAGGCAGCTCAGCTTCAGACACCAGTTCTTTATTGTAGGTAATAACCATTGGCAGCGCGTTGAATGGCGTCCAGTAGGAATTCGTATCTACGTAAGCCGGCAGCAGGTTGTCGAATTCCTTGGTCTTATAGGGCTGGAAATATTCTTTATAGGATTCCAGGGAGTCGGCGCCGCCGGCCCAGAATACATCACCAAGCGGGTTGCCTGCTTCCGCCTGCACTCTTTTCAGCAGCTCTCCCGTACCTCCGGAGATTAAGTCCACCGTAATTCCTGTGCGGTCTTGAAATTCTTTAATAATAGGATTGTTGATTTCCGCCGCATTCGGGGAGTACACCGTTAATTTCCCGCCCCCGGACTTGCTTCCGCCGTCAGAGCCGGCAGTTGCAGCTGTATCTTCTTTAGCCGTGCATGCCGTAATCGTTACTGTCATGAGTGCCATAGCGACTAGACCTTTAAGCCATCTTTTCTTCATTTCTTTCCAACCTCCGCTTGATGTCATGTTTTCTTTCATCGATTGAATCTATACCCACTATACTTACCGGCTTCTGTTCGCTCAATGGGACAAATTTTCGTAACTGTTTAAAAAAACGATCTCCAAAAATAGTAAAATCGCCCTCTTGTCGAGGACGACCCTTGATTTCACTGGCTTTATACTTAACATTAAACTCACATTAAAATGACGCGAAATTCATATGAATTCTCTATCTTTACGGAATTCCGTAGGCGTCTTGCCCGTAGCCTTGCGGAATAACTGGCTGAAATAGCGTGAATCCTGATAACCGACGGCAAGCGATACCTCATATATCCGCGAATCCGGGGAGCACAACAGCTCCATCGCCTTTTCCATTCTCACCTGTGTTACATAATCAATAAAGGTAGTTCCCGTAGCTTTACGGAACAGTCTGCTGAAATGTGCTTCACTCACATGAAACTGGGCAGCGAGCAGTTGCAATGATATCTCTTCCGCATAGCGTGTTTGAATGAATGCCTCCACCTGTTTGAAATTGGCGGCATCAAGAGTTACGGGCTGTTCTCCCCACTGCTCAATATCGCCAAACTCATGTACTCCGCTCTTCTGCCCCGGACCCGGGCGCTTGAAATGGAGCGCGGCGACCGCCTCGCTGTGAGCCTGGCCCATACTGTCGAAGCTTCGATGCGACAAGCTTAGCCCAATAGCCAGCTGACTTTTACCTGAAATCTCTTGAATCCGGCTCCAGAGCTGTTTACCATTATCTCCCGAATCGGCCCCGATCATTAACGCCGCACGGTTCCCGCCCAGCGTCACAGGAGGCCCCATGAGTATATCCCATAACCGGTCATGCAGTTCATCCTTCAGCTGCTCGTGCCAGTAATTATGGTCTTCATACTGAATTAGAGCAATGCGGAAGCCTTCATTGCAAAGCCGATGGTTATCAATAATCTCCGTTAACATCTTCAAGGATTTCGAATTGGAAATCCCCAACAATTGATCGTGGAGAAGCTTCTCCAGTACAATGGTATACCCTGCCGCCACCCATTCTCTAAGCTCCTGTTCGACCGTTTCGTTTTCCCTACTGGCCTTGATTTCCCCACAGACTTTCTCTATGACCTCCAATAACTCGTCTGGATTAGTAGGCTTTAATATAAAATCAGCCACCTTAAGTTTCACTGCCTGCTGCGCATATGTAAAGTCGTCAAATCCCGTTAAAAATATGATGCGAATATTAGGGTGAATCCGCTGTGCTTCTTCCGCGAGCTGCATTCCATTCATAACCGGCATACGAATATCGGTCAGCAATATATCAGGTTTAAAATCCTTGACCGCTTGCAGCGACTGCTCCCCGTTCGAAGCCTCGGCCACAATCTCACATTCGAGTGCTTGCCAGTCAATCGTCTGCTTCAGTCCCTCCCTTATGAGCCATTCATCATCCGTTATCAATACTTTATACAACCCGCTCAACCTCCTTCGGATCGGCAATACAAGGAATACGAATCGTAACCTTCGTCCCATTGCCCGCTTCACTCTCCACATCCAGCTGATACGCTTGCCCAAAATGCAGCTCCAGCCGTTTCTTCAAATTGTGCAGGCCGATCCGCGTCTTCGCGGACTGTGCGCTTTCTTCTTCATGCTCCCACAGCTTCGCAAGCTTGTCCCCGGTCATCCCGACGCCATCGTCCTCCACGATGAATTGTACATTCCCGTCTACGACGCCTGCCCAAATTAATAATTTCCCTTCGCCTTCCTTCATCTCCAGCCCGTGCCCCACCGCATTCTCCACCAGCGGCTGCAGCAAAAGCTTCGGTGTGTAGAAATCCAGAATCTCCTCGTCAATATCAAGCTCTATATTAATTTTGTCACGGTATCTAAGTTGAACAATCGTCAAATAGTTGCGAATTTGCTTCATATCCTCACCAATCGGAATAACCGGATTGCCGCGCCGTATGCTGAACCGAAGCAGGTTGCCCAGCGATAAAGCCACCTTGCTGATCGCATCGATTCCATTGATCCGCGCCATCCAGTTAATGGAATCGAGTGCATTATATAAAAAGTGGGGCGTGAACTGCGCTTGAATCGCCTTGATTTCTGCCTCCTGCACCTGAATCTGCTTCTCATAGCCTTCGTGGATTAATCGGTTGATCTGCCTGAGCATGGTATTAAAACTGCGTCCCAGATGTCCGACCTCGTCGTTATATTTGGATGGGAAGGTAACATCCATTCTGCCCTTCTCCACCTCATTCATCAATAAGCGAAGCTTGCGCAGTGGACGTGTCATATAGTCTGACAGCAAATAAGCAACGCAATAACTGATAAGTATGCAAGAAATTACGATAAATATCGTCAAATTGCGGATACTGTGACTTTCCTTCGTCAATACGCCAATTGGCACGACACTCACCATTTTGAAACCGGAGGAATCCGAGGAGTCATAAATAATCATTTTGTCAGACCCTTCGTCCACTGCGGAAAAATAGCCCTTGGTGCCGCTCAGCACTTCATCCATATAGCTTTTATTCAGACGCGTTCCGACCTGCTGCTTGGAGGGGCTGCTGGAGATGACATATCCGTTCGCATCCAGCAAATACACCTCGCCGCCCGGATACTGATGAGCCTTCTGGTATTTATCCGCCAGCGCGGACTCCTTAATATCCACGATGAAATATCCGAGCGTCTCCCCGGTTTCTATAGATTTCAGAAGCCTTCCCGAGCTTAATACAGCTCCGTAATCCTCAATTTTCTTAAGGGAGTAATGGGTATCCCAAGCAGCGCCGCCGTCCGCAATTCTTGCTTTGCGAAATAACCCCCAGTTCGGCTGGTAGTCACGATAGGCGGGCGGCAAGAAATCGCCTGTGAAATAACGTTCTCCGTTCACCCCGATCACGTAGAGCTGAATGTCCCAGGATTTAAACCCCAGAAAGCTCTTCAAAATCCCGTTTACCGTCTGCTCATCCTCATACTTCTCGGCCACGCTCCGGGATGATGATTTGGATAATATCTCCTGTATTACCTCGTTGCTGTATAAATACATGGATAATTGTTCAATATCCTGCACAAAATCGGTCAAGCTATGATTGACCTGAGACAGATTCTCCAAAATAATTTCGTAGGCCTTGATCTGAATTTCCGTCGAAGCCTTGCGGTACGAGAACATACCAAGCAGTCCGAGGGGCAATATCGTGATGATCAGCAGCAGAAGCATTAATTTCGTCCTTAACCCCATGGAATGGAACTGCTTGATCCGATTCATGCTGTGCGACTCCCTCTCCACCATCAGAATTTGCTGTTAAATATATCACAATCCGCAGAGAGGCGACAACCGAATTCTCGAACCGTACAGGGCTGGATTAACGCAAGAAGAAACGGCTGCGCCGTCCTCGCAGGAGGAGGGCATCCGTTTCTCGTAGAAATATAAGGCCATTTATAAGCGTGAAACTTATAGATTCTTATATTTACAAAAAAACATAACCCTAAGGTTATGTCAGAGTATACGGCCTGCATGCGCCGCATCGTTATTTGGGGTACTGCTCTTTAAGCGCCGGCGAATGGGCCGAACCGTCATTCATCCTTCTCAGGGTTTCCAGCTTCATATCGCTGTGGACCCCGAAATCCGAACCATACTTCTTCTCAAGAACGACTCCAGCAAGAACATCCTGCCGCTTCTGCCGGTAACGGGCGTTTCGATTCCGATCACGCATTTGCATTCTCCTCCTTGGGGGCAAAATGGGTTACAGATCAAGAAAGTGCGACGCCAAACAACAGTATGGAAGTTCCGGTATGTACTTCCAGTATACAAGATGAGCGTGTATAAAAAAACAGGCTGTCCCAATGGAAAGCCTGTTTTTCCTAAAATTTTTATTTTTTCGGCAATGGATCGGGATGGGCGGTTGGAGCCGGTTTGGCTTCCCACTCATCTGCCTCGGGTTCAATATCCACCCCGTTATCCATCTTTTTCAATTCAGCCAGCGAGTCTCCATCTTTATTTTCCCGATTGCGGATGTCCGCTTCATTCTGGATTTGATCTGCCATGCCTATCTCCTCCTTCACAGTTATTCTTGGTTGTCATTCATATCTATGATTACCCGTTGGTGCCATTTGCAAACATCCTAAATGTTCTCTGCGGGCCGGGGTGAAAAACATATCCATGCCAAAAGGAGGCATCAGCTGCGACGTGCTCATCATCGGCGGCGGAAGCTCGGGCGCGCAGTGCGCCCATTATTTGGCGGATTCCAACACCACGCTGATCCATTTGGATTTGTATCGGCCCGTCCGGCATGTTCCGGCGCTAAGATTTGGAGGCTATGATTCGCGAACGTTATCCCTTATCATGGTAGAAAAAGAACGGCAAGGGGACGGGAAGATTGAAGCTGCTTTATAACACCTGCGGAGACGGCCATGCCATTAAGGTATACGATACGGATGAATTATACGGTGAGAAGGGACGTTTCCGGGTGCTGCAGTTCTCGGAAGAAGCGGTTCAAGGAGCGGTGGATTTGGATTGTCCAGAGCGCATCGTGTTCGAGTATCCGAGAGCGATCATTCATTTGATGGAGTTGAATAACCCAGAATTCGAGGATGCTTTCATCATCGGGCATGGCATAGGAACGATTTCCGGCTATTTTTCCGGTAAAAAAATAAAAACGGCCGAGATCGGCAGCCAGATCGAGGAAATCAGCAGAACGTATTTCGGATACAGCGGGGATCATGTAAGAGTTGGCGACGGACGCCGCAAGCTTGAACAAGAGAGGGACGGAGCCTTTGATTATATAGTTCTCGACGCATTCAGCGACAAGGGAACACCCCGGCATTTGATGTCGGAGGAGTTCTTCCGCTTAGTCCGGGCCAAGCTGAATCCCTATGGCATAATGTTAATGAACCTGATGGGAAAAGGTGGAAACGATAGGCTAATTCAAGCGGTTTACACGACGTTGGCGTCTATATTTCCACATACCCAAGCGTTTGTTCTCCCCTCCGAAGGCGCTTCTACCCTTAAAAATATGATTCTCGCCGGCAGCAGCCGGCCTATCGCCTACAAAGCCCGCCAAATGGCGGGCTTTATCGGGACATTGCTCCCTCCCGGGCATATCCTTTCGGACTAAGCTACTGCTTCGGCCTAACTGTGATTCCTTCTGCCTCCAACCGCCGGCGTAGTTCTCTGGCAAATACGGCTGCGCCGGCGCCGTCTCCATGGATGCAGACCGTCTCCGCTTCAAGCGGGACTACCGTGCCGTCCACAGCAGCAACCGTGCCTTCTTTTACCATACGGATCACTTGGCGGACCGACTGCTCCATATCGGTAATGACCGCGCCCGCCTGGCGTCTCGGCGTCAGCGACCCGTCCCGCTGATAGGTACGGTCGGCGAATACTTCGCTTGCCGTGGGCAGCCCCGCCTCGCGGCCGGCGGCAAGCAGCTCGCTTCCGGCCAGGCCGTACAGCACCAGAGACGGGTCGAACCGGTGGACGGCCATGGCTATGGCGTCGGCAAGCGGACGGGATGCCGCAGCCATATTGTACAAAGCGCCGTGCGGTTTGACATGCCGGAGCTTCCCTCCCTCCTGCCGGACGAAGGCCTCCAATGCTCCAATCTGGTAGGTGACGAGATCGAACGCCTCTTCGGGAGTAATGTCCATATTCCTTCTTCCGAAGCCCGTAAGATCGGGCAGGCCCGGATGGGCTCCGATACTCACCCCCGATGCCAGTGCGGACCGGACCGACTTACGCATGACGGAGGGATCGCCCGCATGGAACCCGCAGGCAATATTCGCCGAGGTGACTTCCTGTAACAAATCCTC
The DNA here is from genome assembly GCF_018966525.1 of Paenibacillus sophorae. Taxonomy (NCBI): domain Bacteria; kingdom Bacillati; phylum Bacillota; class Bacilli; order Caryophanales; family Paenibacillaceae; genus Paenibacillus; species Paenibacillus sophorae. Next base: position 3,187,370 of record NZ_CP076607.1, on the reverse strand, counting down.
ATCCGCGCCGATTGTATAAGCGCCAAAGCTCTCTCCCATATCGCAATTCAAATCCACCTCAAGCATGATAACCCTCCTTCAGCTTCAGCCTGATCATCGTTTCAAGCCGCTTCAACTTGCGCTCCTGGCGTATATACAGGGCTTCGGCTTCTCCAAGCGTTACTTCCCGAAACAGGATATGTCCTCCCGGCGCAGCCTGGGCCATCACGGGGAGATCCGCGCTTATGACTTGCGCAATCTTCGGATAGCCGCCCAGTGTCTGGCGGTCGGCCATCAGCACAATCGGCTGCCCGTCCGCCGGAATCTGGACCGTCCCAAGCGCTACGGCCTCGGAAAGATACTCACGCGGCGATTCCAGCTCTAGAGACGGTCCGGATAAGCGATAGCCCATCCGGTCCGATTGTGGAGTTACCTTGTAGGATAACTCCATAAAAGCTTGCCGGCTGCGGTGAGTGAAGTCGTCCCACTGGCGGCCCCGGGTGAACCGGATTTCCGGGTTTTGTCTGTAGGCAGGAAGTACCGACCAGGGAACGGCCCAGGAAACCGCATAAAAAGAATCATCTCCCGTGAGCGCCGCCGGAGCCCGCAGTCGGCCCTGGCCTACGGGAAGCTCATCTCCCGCTCTAAGCGCTCTTCCCTCAAATCCGCCGATCCCGGCACGCAAGTACGTACTGCGGCTGCCCATTACCTTGGGAACATCCCATCCGCCGGATACCGCCAAATACGCCCGGCAGCCGGAGACCGGCTGCTTGAGAACCAGCCTGCTTCCTCTTTGAGCGAACACGGGACGCCACATCGGCACCGCCCTCCCGTCGATAACGGGAGCCATATTGCCTCCCGTTATCGCAATCCAGTGATCCTGCTTAAACTCGGCGGCAAAGCCCGAGAGCGTGATCTCAAGCGCCGCCGCTCCATCCCCGTTCCCCGCTAGCCAGTTCGCCGTGCGATGGGCAAAACGGTCCATCGCTCCCGAGACGATTACACCGTATTTCCCATAGCCCGTTCTGCCAAGATCCTGAACGGTCGCAAGCAGGCCCGGTTTATGTATTTCAATGCTCACGGCTGCATCCTTCGCAATCTCAGGTATTCATCCTGTCCGATGGGGCGAAACCGGATATAATCCCCTCCCTGGAGCAGGGTCGGCGGCGATTCGTCCGGCCGAAACAGTTCAAGCGGAGTCCGGCCGATAATCTGCCAGCCTCCCGGCGTCTCTATGGGATAGATTCCGGTTTGGGAACCGGCAATGCCGACCGAGCCGGCGGGAATGCGAAGCCTCGGTGTCTTTTTGCGCGGTGCCGCAATTGTGTCCGGCATTCCACCCAGGTAAGGAAAACCCGGGGCAAAGCCGATGGCATATACAAGATATTGTTCTCCGGCATGAATCGAAACGACCTCCTCCTCGGATAAACCGTTCGATTCCGCCACAAGCCCAAGGTCCGGGCCAAATTCCCCGCCATAGCAGACCGGAATGTCAATGATCCTTGTGCTTTCATCCCGCAGGCCGTCTCCAGTCAACATCAGCTTATCGCGCAGGATAGAACAAACATGGTCAAACGCCGTCCGGTTCCGGTCCGGAATGCGCAGCGCCGCCAAATCATAAAATACGCTTATCGCAGCAAAGGAAGGTACACATTCGATAAAGCCGGGGAAGGGATCTATTTCAATCCGATGTACGGCCGCTCTAATCTCTTTGTGTATCTTTGCACTAATGCTCTGGCCAAATTCAACTGATACCGCCGAGTCTCCCAGAGGATAAAAAGACCAGGCCATCGCTTGCTCCCCCCTTTTTATAGACGCTGTTGTCCGGACCGCAGTCAAACGAATCGCGCCGTCTTTTTCCTTAAGGATAAGGGATGAGCACAGCCGGGTAAACCTTTTTAAGCCGAAATTAACGCTTCTTTCTGAACGCCGCCCATCCGAGGAACAGCAGAAGAAGTACTGCCAGCGTCCCAAAACAGGCGAACACTCTCATCATCCCTACCCCCAAATGCATAAGGGGCATGCTTCGGAAAGAAAGCGCCGAGACGCTCATGCACATCATACCCATTCCGATCAGAAGAACCGCGATCAGCCATTCGATTTTCTTCATAAATGTTCCTCCCGCGGCTCCGGCTCCAGCTCAAAATGAAGCTCGAAACAGGTTCCTTCCCCTAGCCTGCTGGCAACCGTTATTTTTCCTCCGAGCAGTCCCGTCAGCTTGTGAACGATGGACAGCCCCAGGCCGGTGCCGCCATGGCTTCGGGATCGGGATTTTTCCACCCGGTAAAATCGTTCGAATATAAAAGGGAGTTCGTCGGCTGGGATTCCGATTCCCGTATCCTGTACGGCAAGCTTCACCGCACCCGGCTGGAACGACAAACGGACGTTCACCGTTCCCCGCTCGGTGTACCGAATTGCATTTTCCAGCAGATTCAGCACAATTTGCTCCATCCGGGCACCGTCCGTATACATCGGTTCCGGCGTTCCTTGAACGGTAAATTGGAGCTCCAGGCTTTTGTTCCCGGCCTTAAGCTTCGTCTTTTCGACCGCCTGCTCCGTAAGTTCCGCCAAGTCAACCCATTCCGGCTCAAGGCTAATCTTGCCTTCCTCCATCTTGGCCAGCTCGAACAGATCGTCCACAAGATGCTGAATCCGCCGGGCTTCCATATAGATAATGTCAAGATACCGGTCCTTTTCCTCATCCGTCTCGTACAGCCGCTCTTTTACAACGTTCGCATACCCCTCAAGGTAGGTAATCGGCGTCCGAAGCTCATGTGAGATATTGGCAAAAAACTCCTGCCGCGAATCCCGGTAACGCTGAAGATCGACCGCCAAATCGTTAATCGCCCCGGCAAGCGCGCCCATTTCATCCTTGCTCCCGATATCCACTCTCGTCTCCAGCTCTCCGGCGGCAATCTTCCGGGTAGCCTTCTGCATCTGCAGCAGCGGCCTTGACAGAAATTGGGCAATAATCCAGGTGCTGCCCAAAGCGAGCAAAAACGCTCCAATGCCGGAGAGAATCAGCAATTTTCGCACTCCAGCCAACGACCGGTCCATTCTTTCGGTGGAGGCCATAATATACAGAGCGGAGACGACCTTTCCTTCCTTTACTACCGGTTCGCCCGAAACGAAATAACGCCCGCCCGCTGGGTCTTTATAGAGATAACTTACCTTTTGTCCCGAATAAATTGCGTCAACGTCCGAAGCCCGGATAAATGACAGGCACCCGGGGTCTTGAACCCCCGAGTGCATCATGACGTTTCCGTCCCGGCGCACATTATAAATGCCGACGCCCGAAAATTCGGCGAACGTCCCCATCATACCCATGGTATCGCCTTCCGAAGACTCGGCCATGACGCTAAAATGAGAGGCCAGCTCCTCCGTTTCCGTCCGCATATTGGCATAATAAAAGCTGGTGAACATCCGGTCGACAGCGACGCCCAGAAACAGCAGCACGACTAGAAACAGACCGGAAATGACAAGGCCTAGCTTCAAGCCGATCCTATTGTTCTTCATTGGATTTCACCTGGCACTTGGAATTTATAGCCTACTCCCCAGACGGTCTGAACCGGATTGTAGCCAAGGCCGGCTTTTTGCAGCTTTTCGCGAATATTTTTGATATGGGTGTCCACTACCCGGGTTTCGCCCTCGAAGTCCATTCCCCATAATCGTTCCACCAGCTCATCCCGGCTGAAGGCGCGCTGCAGGTTCCCGGACAGAACGGCCAGCAGATCGAATTCCTTCGGCGTCAGCTCAACCCCGCTATCCATAACGGACACCTCGCGGGCATCCGGACGGATGACCAGCCCCTGAAACCTCAGCACATGCTCCCTCGGAACCGCTGACTGAGCCAGGGACGCCCTGCGGATCAGCGAATGCATCCGGGCCACCAGTTCCTCTGGTTCAAACGGCTTGGTCAGATAATCGTCCGCCCCGATCTCAAGGCCCCGGATCTTGTCCTTTGTCTCGGAACGGGCGGTCAGCATGAGAATCGGCACGCTGTTCTTTTTCCTGACAGCCTGGCATACCTGCCAGCCATCCATGTCGGGCATCATTACATCGAGCAGCACGATATCGAACGGTTCTTTATCCATTATGGACAGCGCTTCCCGTCCCGTCGATGCTTCGCTTACCCGAAAGCCTTCCTTCAACAAATAAATACGCAGTAGATTGCGCATATTCCATTCATCATCCACAACAAGCGCACGGAGCTGCGCCATCATCGTCACCTTCTTTTTTCACGGTTACCTATGCTGCACATTCCGTACTATTCCGCTTTTTGATAACCACTTAAGGCTTCAAGCTCCCGCTTCATTTGCGCATTTTGCACTTTCAGCTCGTCAAGCTCCTGCCGGATGCCGGAATCGGATGCGGAAACGCCGTGCGAATCCTTTTTGCCATGCCCGTGTCCATGCGCTCCCTTCATCCCGAGCATCATAACAACCATCATCAGCGGGCATACCAGCACCAGCAGCGAAGACCAATTCATCCTTCATCTCTCCCGTCATTATTATAATATTGAATGGAACAAATTCATTATAAACGCGGGATATGTGGAAATTATGTTGGCTCCGTTAACGGTCAGCCGCCTTCTCATTATCGTTCAACCTTAAGCTGCAATCAATAAGTCATAACAAAAAAGCCATCCCGGGTTAGGGATGGCTTTGCCTGAAGCAGCGGCTAATCTACCATTCGGTATGGAAGACACCTTCTTTGTCCGTTCTCTCATACGTATGCGCGCCGAAATAATCCCGCTGGTCCTGAAGCAGATTCGCCGGCAGCCTTTCTGTCCGGTAGCTTAGGCCTTCACGCCAACTTCCGGATTTACGCAGGTTATCGGCGTTCCTCCGCCTAGCACCGCGAAGATGTTCCGGGCGCACAGCTCGCCCATGGCTACTCTGGCTTCGGTGGTGGAGCTGCCCACATGGGGAGCCAGCACCACATTCGGAAGCTCAGCCAGTCCCGACGCAAGCTCCGGTTCGGACTCGAACACGTCTAGGCCAGCTCCGGCAATAATGCCGTCTCGAAGCGCGGTTACCAGCGCCTGTTCGTCGATAATGGGCCCCCGCGAATCGTTGATCAGGATAGCGCTCGGCTTCATTATGCCCAGCTCATCCGCTCCGATCAGATGTCGGGTGGAAGGCAGCAGAGGCACATGAACGGATACAAAATCCGATTCACTCAGCAGCGTGTTCTTATCTACGAAAATACCGCCCGTCTCCGCCTCAAAATCGGGATTCGGCCGTTGATCGTTGTATAGTATCCGCATATTGAAGCCCTGGGCGCGCTTCGCCACGGCCTTGCCGATCCGGCCTCCGCCCAATATACCGATGGTTTTGCCGCTGACCTGGGCGCCGATCAAATTCATTGGTCCCCAGTTCTTCTTGCCGGCCCGCACGTACAAGTCGCATTCCACAACCCGCCGGGCGGCGGACAGCAGCAGGGCAAAGGCAAAGTCCGCGGTGGCGTCCGTCAGAACGTCCGGCGTATTGCTGACATAAATGCCGTGTCTTGTTGCGGCCTCGACATCAATATTGTTGTAGCCGACACCGTAGTTGGCGAAGATTTTGCAATCGGAAGCAAGCGCCCGGCACACCTCCTCATTAACCCCGGCGGACACTGTCAGAACGGCGTCGAAGCCCCGGGCATTTTCAATCAGCTCTTCCGGGCTCAAGCTCCGCTCCTCCGGATTCATCACCACTTCACATTGTTCGCGCAGCAGAGCCAAAATATTGTCACCCAACGGATATGTAACATAGACACGGGATTTTGACATGAATGATTCACTCCTTTTGATATTTTGAATTTGATCATTTAGCATAAAGCTGGTTATTCCCAGGCCAACCGCAAGCTATCTTGCCATCCAGCCTCCGTCCACGCAAATGATCTGTCCGTGAATATAACGCGCTGCTTCGGAAGCGAGAAAGACAGCAGTTCCGCCCATGTCCTCCGGCGAACCCCAGCGTTTGGCTGGAATCCGGTCCATAATCTGCCCGCTGCGGACCGAATCGCCGATTAGGGCAGTATTCATCTCCGTCGCCATATAACCGGGTGCAATGGCATTGACATTCACTCCGCGGGAGGACCATTCATTGGCCAATGCCTTGGTCAACTGGGCGACCCCTCCCTTCGCTGCCGCATAGGCGGGCACGGTCAAGCCGCCGGAGAAGGACAAGAGAGAGGCGATATTGATGATTTTGCCAGAGCCTCTTTCGAGCATGCGTTTCCCAAATGCCTGGCACAGCATGAACACCGAGCGAAGCTGAACCTGCATTACCAGGTCCCATTCTTCTAATGGAAATTGCTCTGCCGGATGGCGGCGCTGAATACCCGCGTTATTGACCAGAATATCGACAGGACCGAATTGATCCTCAATATTTGCGGCAAGATCTTCCCCCGTCTGCAGCTCTGCCAAATCGCAGGCGACCGCATAACAGCGGCGGCCCAGCGCTTCCACCAAAGCCAAAGTTTCCGGGGACTCCCCGCTTCGCTGAACGGATACGATATCCGCTCCGGCCTTGGCCAGCGCGATCGCCATGCCCTGTCCAAGCCCCCTGTTGCCTCCGGTAACGACTGCCAGTTTTCCTTCCAGTGAAAAATCAGATAAATCCATAGTACGGTTCCTCCATCTCCTGTATTATGCGGGGTTATGAATCCGCTGCGATTCTTACGCCGCTCTCTTTAAGATGCATTAGGCCGCTTTCTTACTCGTTCTCGTTTGAACCGACCGGGGCAGCGTGGCGGTAATAAGCGCAGATACGACCAGCAGGCCTACAAGGCTGTATACTCCAACATTATAATTGAAGATTTGAATCAGAAATCCGACAATATAGGGTCCAAAGAATCCGCCCAGGTTCCCGAGGGCGTTGATGGCTCCCCGGGCTCCGCCAGCAACTTCCTTGCTGAACAAACGCGGAGGAATCGCCCAGAACACCACCCCTGCGGCTTTGACGAAGAATCCGGCTCCGATGAGAAAGATATACGAGAACCAGATATTCCCGTGAATCGTTACAGACAGCAGCAGGCACAGCGCGAATCCCAGCAGCGGAATCATGACGAATTCCCTTCTTCGTCCGGTCCGGTCGGACAGGCCCGAAAACAGCAGCATGCCCGCAATACAAGCAATCCATGGCAAGCTGGACAGCAGGCCCACCATGCCCATTCCGCTGTTGGTCAATTTCTTCAGCATGGTCGGCAGCCACATGGAGAATCCGTAATCGCCCGACTGGTAGCAGAAGTTCAGGGCAATAAGCTTCCACATGGACTTGTTGGGCAGCAGATCCTTAATCGATGCATGCTTCACCTGATTTTCCTGCTCAATCGCCAGCTGCTCCTCTTCCAGCTTGCCGACAATGTACGCTTGCTCTTCCTTGCTGATCCATTTGGCCTGCTGCGGACGATCACTGACCATTAATAGCCAGGGGATAAGGACAATCAGCGAAACAATCCCTTCAATAATGAACATTTCGCGCCATCCGTAAATGGAAATGATGAATCCCGAAATGGGGCCGGTGATGATGGCGGCGATGGGCGCAAACATCAGCACGATGGCGTTCGCCCGGCCTCTTTCCTCATTGGGGAACCAGTTGCTGCACATCGTCAGGACAACCGGCAGCATGCCGCCCTCCGCAACACCGAGACAGAACCGAAGCACCAGCAGCTCAGTCGTGCTCGTTGCCAAGCCACTTAATATGGAAACAACGGCCCAGAAGGGAATCACCCAGGCAATGAACTTTTTGCCGCTGCTCTTAGCGGCGATTTGCCCTCCGGGGATTTGCAGAAACAAATATCCGAAAAAGAATATTCCCGCCGCGAACCCGGCCATGCCGGCAGTCATACCGAGTTCTTTGTCCATCCCGCCGGATATGGCAAAGCTCACGTTCACACGGTCCATAAACGAAATAATGCACACAATCAACAGCGGAGGCAAAATCCGTTTCCAACGGCTGTTAGGTATTTTTCGAGTTTCGCTGATCATTCCCATTGACACCCCTTGTTATAAGAAGTTTCCAAGCGAATAGACCTACATAATGGCTTCGTTGATCTTAATAACTACCCTGCGGATCGATGTCTTGCCGCCATGCTCCCAGATCGGCCGGTGAACATCCTCGGGGAAAAAAATCGCGTAATCACCCGGTTCCAGCACAAGCTCCGCTTCCCTGTCGATCTGGGCGTAAAAGATCGCATCTTTGGTCTCCAGCAGCGTCTCCGTCACCTTGTTCTTGCCCAAATCCACCGCAAAGCCGATTCGTTCCTTCCCCTCCACCGAGTAGTGCAGTTCAACATATTTGCGGTGCACTTCCGGTCTGGCCTCCTCCTTCTGCCTGGTTGTGACATCGAAGACCTGGACAAAGAAATCGTCACCTTCAATCGGATAGATGCCTGTCTCCATATGCTGAAACTCATGCTGATGCTCCTTCAAGTACCGGATGGCCCGGACCACAGGCTCCGTATACTTTTTCTCGATGGCTTCTCCAGTTTCAATGTTGGAAAAGATCATACCCTCTCACGCCTCTCTTCATTAAAATGGGGGTTATCGGTACAGCCGACAGACCGCCGCCCTGTTACAAGGCAGCTGTGCTTACCTTTACGATCACCTTTCGCAAAGCCGCGCCGCCTCCGTTCTCACAGCCCGGACGATGAACATCCTCGGGGAAAAAGACGGCGAACTGCCCGGGCTGCATCAGAAGCTCCATTTCATTCTCCGCCTGCTTATAAAAAATAATGTCCTTCTCCGCCGCCAAATCCTCATCGACAACATTATTTCCCGTGTCCGCCGCAAACCCGATCCGCTCATTGCCTTCCACGGAAAATTGCACATCGATGTATTTCCGGTGCACCTCCGGCCGGGTATCCTCCTTCTTTCTAGTCTCCAGGTTGACGACCTGGGCGTAAATTTGCTGTCCTTCAATCGGGTAAACTCCGGCATCCATGGACAGAAATTGCTCCCGGTTGTCCTTCAAATACTGAAGGGCTCTCACAATAGCCGGCGGATACTGCCGCTTCGTTTGTTCCAATGTTTCAATACTACCGAAATACATAGCATGACCCTCCCGTTTCCTCCGCCGCCTTGACGTACTCTAGTGGCACCGGTTTAGGAAAAGATTGATGATTGCGCTTTCAATTCCCTGCTGTTTGATTAAGCGCTGTGCAGCAACGCTTAACCAAATCATAGTCACCTGTAAATAGGGTGATCCTCGGACGGAGCCCGGCGATCCTCTTCGCTTCCCTTGGCTCCCAGAAACCAGACATATTTCATTCGCGCGCCCGGCGACGCCACCGTAGGATGATAGCCGCTCGGAATAATGACCGCATCGCCCGAACGGACGATCTCCGCCTGCTCGGTTCCGTCCAACAGCATTCCCACATGAACACCGAAGCCGTCTGCGGGAATATCGAAATAGAAGTAGATTTCCTCCAGTGTGTCGGAATGATGATGCGGCGGCCAACTGGTCCAGGCTCCATCCTGCCCTGTGGTGATGCCTGTTACTATGCGGCTCGCCCGGTCGGAACGGGTCAGCAGATTCGCGATATCACGGGTATAGTTATACCTCCCGTGGACTTCCTTCTCCCGGTATGCGCTGCCGTAATCCGCATAAATATACTCCGCGTCGCTCCATGCTTCAGCCGTTGCCATGACGAGCCTGGATTGTTCAGAGACGCCTTCAACCCTGACCGTTTGGCCTCTCGGAACATACAGGCCGTCCCCCGGCAATAACATGTACTCGCTGCTTGCAGCCGTCACCCGTAGCTTGCCTTCGATGCAGACCAGGCTTGCCTCGCTGCCCTCCAGCTCAATGGTTTGCGCCCCGCCTGAAGCCAGGTTCAGCACGAACAGCTCCAACACTTCCAGGCAGCTGTTCTCGCGTCCGACGATCCGGTGCAGTCCCGGCGCGCTTGGCGCAGTAAATTTCAGCTCCATCTTCTCCTCCTCACCAAAGCTTGTGACTGTTCAGCAATTGCTTACATCCGAATTTTAAAATGAAAGCGCATAATTGTCAACAAGTATTTCTGTCGACAATGATAGACAAAAGAATTCCCCCGAGCCCTATCGACTCAGGGGAGCGGTTTGCGTCAGAATTCATTTTTCATCAGAATTCTTTTTTATCAATCCAGCTGTTATAGTGAAAGTGATTGCGAAGCGCAGCCAGAATCTCCTCATTGCTGCCTTCCTTCAGGGCGGCCACAATCTGGCGGTGCTTGTCGACCACCTGGCGCTTGTATTCAAATTCTCCCTTGTCGAACTGGCGGCGCGTTCCCACAATCAGAATCGCCCGGCACAACTTGTCTATGTTCGCCCAGAAGAGCTTGATGAACTTGTGGTCAATCACCTCGAACGCCTTGGTGTGAAACGCGATATCCTGCGCCGCGAACTCGTCGGCATCCTTGTGGCCCAGCGCCAACTCCATTCTGTCAACGGATGTCTCCAGGAAGCGGATAATGGAATCCCGTGCTTCGGGCGGAATGTGGCTGAGCGCAAACGATTCCAGCATGTAGCGGACGTTATAGAACTCGTTGACCTCTTTTTCGGTAAGGACCTTTACGACAGCCCCCTGCTTGGTAATATCCAGCAGACCTTCGTATTCCAGATTGCGGAACGCTTCCCGCACCGGAGCGCGGCTTAATCCATATTCGCTTGCTATCGCGGTTTCCGTCAGCTTCAGCCCATTCTCCAATTGGCCGCCAACGATCTTCATCCGCAAAATATCGGTCAGCTGTTCTCCCAACCCTATGTTAAGCTTCGGATCTATCATCAGGTTTACTCCTTAAAATACATGTCGACATTCAGGTTAAGTGTATCACAACGGGCAAGACTAGCGCTATATAAACTGAACTTTTGTTTTACATAAGGATTGTCGCAGACTGCGAGAAATGCTTGGATTAGGACTGCTGTTTGCGGGTATAAATCCGAAAACAAAGGCGAACGCTGACGCTCCTCCACTTCCAAGCTTTCTCTTCGTCGCTCCGCCTTTTATGATTCTTAAGTTCATTTTATATAGCTTCTTACCCCTTTGTCTTTTCTCCCGGTTATGTATACCCCAGCAAATACAAGCAGCCCGCCGAGCACCTGCGCAAGCGTGACCGGATTGCCGAGCAGCATGCTGAGAATGGCCGTAAACACCGTGATCAGATTCAGATAAATCCCCGCCCGGCTGGCCCCGATCTCGCGGATCGACGCGTTCCAGAAAATAAATGACCCCACCGAAGGAAAAAGGCCGATATACAGAATGCCCAAGGTTGCCTGGTGACTCAGCGGCAGCTTCATGCCCGAAGCCAGGAAGAAAGGAAGAACGAGCACTAGCCCCAGCAGAGCGGAAACCGCAGTAGCTGAGATTGGAGGCAACCCTTTCATTTTCCGTCCCAGGATCGAATAGAACGTCCATACGAGAATCGCGGCCAGCATCAGCAGATCGCCGAGATTGTATTCGGTCTGAAAAATCAACTGAAGCTGCCCTTTGGTCAGCACCAGCAGCACGCCGAGCAGCGATACCAGCAGTCCCACACCTTTGGCAAGCGAGATTTTTTCCCGGAGAAAAAAGGAAGAGAACAACACGATCAGCGCCGGATTCATCGCATTGACGAGCGCGGCGTTCATGGAGGTCGTAAACCGCAGCGCCTCGTATAGCAAAAAGTTATAGCCGACCAGGCCCAGTACGGACATGAGCAGCAAGATCTTCCACTCTTTCAAGACGCTCTTCCAGTTCGGGCGTTCCACGAACTGTGCGATTGGAAACAACAGAAACACCGCGATCAGCCATCTAGAAAACGTCATCTGCACCGGCGTCATCTCCGCCACCACATACTTGCCGAACACATAATTTCCCGCCCAGAACAGATTAGCCAAAATTAAAAACAGATAAGTACGGTACTTGCCCATGATCCTTGCTCGCCTCTTTCTTTCGGTGAAAATGAAAAATTGACTTCATCTATTATAATATACAGGGGCAAGAGGGGCAGCGAGATTGGTTCTATTCATACTTGAAACAATTCCAGAATATGTAACGTCTGATGAAGTAAAGGAGGAATGAAAATGAGATTAAAGAAACTATTTTGGGGGTTGGTTCTACTCTGCGTAATGTTAACAACCGCATGCACGAACACCAATCATGCAAAAGATATGGGAGAATTGTATAGTTTGGCGCTAGATGCATACATGCCCATTGATGAAGGTCTGAACGGCGGTATGAAATTTATTGCAATTGACATGAGTAATTTTAAGGATATTGATGAAACAGACAAGGAACAAATTCTAAAGTTTTTTGCTAAATACAATGTTGAGGTAATGGAAGCGAGTTATGAGCAGCTAAAGGACAAGGGGTTATATGACCCCCAGACAATGGCGCTTAATGGCGTGCTGCTGCGTGTCGAAAAGACTGAAATTTCAGAGAATCAAATGGTGATCGAAGGTTCTAAGTATAGATCTGGCCTCGGAGCAATCGGAACGAAAGTCATTGTTGAATACAAAAACGGAAAATGGCAAGTTACAAAAGCAGACACAACTTGGATAAGTTAATCATATACGAAAGGATCCATACAAAAGAAAGCACATGCTGAACGCCATATGCTTTCTCCTTTCAAACTTCTGCATAATATTAGATAATTATGAATTTTCACCAAATATTTTCTCAATATATTCTTGCAAGTGACCAAGAAAAAATAACGATGATTTATCTTGATTAAAAGCAGCATCACTATGAACCAATATGTAAAAATTAAATAGCGTAGATACCAAATTCTTTGGTATCACGATTTCGCTTTCAACCAAGTTAGATATATCGGCCAGCTCACCGTATAGCTCCTTCTTTTTTTCTTCATTAATTTCTTGTTTAGTAAGAATTAAGACACTAATTTCATCTATCGTGCTCACCAAAGAAGTAAACATAGTTTTATACTTGAGCTCTTCATTTAGCATATCCAACTATCGCTCCTTTTTGTAAAATTTAGCATCTGGTGTTGGACGTAAACAATGACTATTGTCAATGAACCTCCCCAGCTTACACTTCGTTTAGAAGCAGGGGTTTCTTACCAGCCCCTACCGTTACTTTCGATAAGCACATAGGTTGGCTATCTGCTTTCGCTGATTGCGGAAATCTAACGGCAGGGTTCAGTAAGCAACACTTGTTATTTGTCCAAGTGGGTGGGAACTCACCTTCTACTACTTTTCACACTCACGCGATCCGTAGATACTTGATTTCTCTCGTTTCGCCCAAATAACGGATATCTCCATGCAGATATTTAGATAATATCCCCTTGCTCCCGTGTATATCCCGGTGTTCAGTATAGCCGCAGGAACAGTTGTAATTTCGGGTGGATGTCTTTTTTCTTCTTCCGCAACAAGGACATTGTTGGCTGGTGTAGCTCTCATCTATTATTTTTATGGTGCTTCCTTGAGATTCCAATTTGTATTCAAGCTGCTTCTGAATTTTGCCAAAGCTCCAGTTGGACAGCTTTTGATTTATGATCTTTCTCTTCTTCTTTTTCGTGTTCCGCTGTACGCCGTCCACTTGGCCGACAACCGCCTCTTTGACTTCATTTTCTCTACACCACGCTACGAATTGTCTTGTGGTTTTGTGGATGGCGTCATTCAGTTGGCGTTCGCTTTTGCTGAGTATGTATTTTTTAGCCCGATTGTATTTTTTCCATTGCCGGCTGCCTTTTTGGCATTTGCTCATGAGCTTCTGGATCTCGGCCAGCTTCTTGTTTCTCAGCCGGTGAATGCTTCTTACTTTTCTTCCGGTGATGATGATCGACTTGTTTTCGGTGGTCGTTGCCGTGATGGAGTGGATTTCTCCCAGGTCAATGCCTGCGGTCTGGCTGCCATGATTTTCTGCTGCTGCTTGTCCATCATCATAACTCATGGAAATCATCAGTTTCCGGTCATACACCAACTCGATTTCCTTGATGTCCGCAACCGGCATACGCGGGACAGTGATTTTAATCGGCTGCTGGCGTTTGCCGTTTTGAATACCCAGACTTAAGTGGATCGTGTTGCCCTCGATTTTGAATGCTTGGTCTACCCATTTGGTGTTGAAGTGCTTCTTCTTTTTGTAAGGGTATTTGGTACGCATGCCTTGCTTTCTAGCTTGTTTTGCGCTGTCTCTGGCAAAGAGATATTTATGGCAAACTGCCTATATAGACTGGGAATGTAGAGGAAACTGATTTTTAAACTCCCCTTGAAGTTCCGTTTTTCCCATCCATTTTCCATCATGCTGTAGGGCATAGTCTTTAGCCACCGATAGACATTGATTCCAAACTTCCGCTGAAATCCGGTTACACGCAAATAGCCGTTCCAAATCCGTTTTGGAGGTGTGAAACGCTGTTTTGACACATCGGATCACCTGGTCTTCGCTTCCTTCCCTTGATGTTCGATGTACGCCTTCAGTACGTCCAAAGGTGCACCGCCCACAGTAGTTAGGCAGAAGCTTTGAGACCAAAAATATTCTTTCCACAGCTTCGTTTTAACTTCGGGAAAGTCTTTCTTGATGAGGCGAGAGCTAGCACTCTTATAGGCATTGATAAATTTGGATAGTTCGGTTTTTGGATGCGCCTTGAACAGTACGTTGATGTGATCGGTATCGTGGTTCCATTCACGCAGCGAAATATGATAGTTTTCTCCAATGCGTTCAAAAATGTCCCTCGCATACTCGGAGATCTCGTCGGTGAGTACTTTTTTGCGGTATTTAATGCAAAGGATAAGATGGTAGTTCAGGGAGAATACCGAGTGATTATTAGAGTCTAATTTCATTGATACACCAGCCTTATATCTAACTAAGACTGATTATATCAAATGAGCTAATGTAGAGCAATAATTTTCCAAGGTTACCTGGCCGATATTCATCCCCTCCCTGTAGAGGAAGGGGACTTCTCTCGGAATGCTGTTAAATTCGCTTCACAGATAATTATAGAGATTAAAAATAGACTCCAGCGTATCTTAATCTCGTCTTTTAATGGATTACATCAAATAACCTGGTGCTTATTAAATGCTCGATAAGTAAGAGGCACCAGCAGTGCTATAACGATTATTGCAAACCCTACCATGACCTTGTACTCCGGAATCAACTGACCAAAAATATGGAACACTTCGTAACCGGTTACCTTTTCAAAACTGTCGAACATATTGCCCGGCAGCAAATCCATCAAGTGATTAAACAGGCGGTTACTTTTGCTGGCCGAAAAAAACAGCGGACCGAAAAGGAACATGACGATTGCAATGATAACGGGAAAGGGACTCCTTATACGGCTGGACAGCCACAGCGTCACCGCTCCCACAAGCAGACAGGCCAGACCACCAATGAAAACCGCCCACAAGTACGTTTGGAAAACCGTGTAGGGAACAGGCGCCAAAAGTTTAATCATCTGCACACTGGCACTCCCGCCGGTGAATCCATATATCCCCAGCATTACGAGCGTATAGGTCATCAGCGCGAAGACAACCAGCCCCAAAGACACCAGGAAGCTGGCTATCAATTTAGCTGCGATGATCTTATTGCGGCCGTAGCGTGAGGATAGAATGATGGAGTCAGCCCCGCTCTGGTATTCACCGGCAAACACGGGAGCGAGACAGATGGCGATGACGAATGCAGTGAATAAAAAGACAAACTGCAGATTCTCAAACACATTTTCCCAACCGGTAATATAGTCCATTTGAAAAGGAACAGGGATGCGCTCATTCATCTTTAAAAGGAAAGCCTTATCTTCCGGCGAATAGTACCCATCGGAATTTTCAGTATTCAAATATTCGTTAACGTTCTCCATCCGTTTCTGGTAAAACGCTTTTGCGGCGCTTGGCGTCATTCTGTCGATAATATAATGATCGTAATCATGCACATGAGAAAAAGTAAAACGAATCAATCTATCCATCTGTTCATCCTTTACTTCATATTTTATATAGGCCTCATTCGTAATCTCTCCTTTTTCATTCAGATTTTTCGGATCACGCATCACTTTTTGGTGCCGTTCAACCGCATCTGCTACTCTCTCCACGGTTAGAGGACCGGCAAGCTGACGGTCGTATTCCTTACGTAGAGGGATAGCCGCCAGTCCTTTCAATTCCTTACCGTCCTTGCCCGTTATATCTGCAGCCGTGACCAAAGTACTTATCATCAATATGACCACTACTACCAAAATCGCAATCCCTGCATAAAATGATTTCCGGCGCATGATCTTGCGCAGCTCGAACCGAGTCAACGTATCCATCGGTTATGCCCCCTCTTTCTCTTTATCGCTCACTCCAGCCTGATCATCCTGAAAGTGATGCAGATAGAAATCCTCCAGTGTCGGAGCAACCGATGCCGCGTGATTCGCAGGTTTCACCTTGGACACGATGCGCAGCTCAACCTGATCCCCTTCATGCCGCAGATTGCTCACACACCAGCGGGCATTCCATTCCTCCGCTTCCCGGGCTGGTATACGGCATGACCATACGCAGCCTTCCATCGTAGCCGTCAGTTGTTCCACCGTACCGGTCATCAATAGTCCGCCTTGCTTCATCACCAGAATCTGGTCGGCTATGTATTCCACATCCGACACAATATGCGTCGAAAGGATGACAATCTTGTCCCGGGCCAGATCGGCGATGAGGTTGCGGAAGCGTACCCGCTCTTTAGGATCAAGTCCCGCTGTCGGCTCGTCCAGCACCAGCACGCGGGGATCGTTGAGCATCGCTTGGGCAATGCCCAGCCGCTGCTTCATCCCCCCTGAGAAAGTGCGGATTTTCTTGCGGGCTGCCTCCGACAGGGCAACCATCCGCAAAAGCTCTTTGGCTTTGCCCTTTGCCGCGGGCAGCGTCAAGCCCTTCAGCGATCCCACATACCAAAGGAACTCCTCCGCGCTGAAATCGGGGTAATAGCCGAAGTCCTGGGGCAGATAGCCCAGCAGATCGCGATAACGTTCCCCCATGCGGCTGATCTCTTGGCCGTTCATCTGAATTGTTCCCGATGTCGGGTTTAGAATGCCGCAGATCATCCGCATCAGAGTCGTTTTTCCCGCACCGTTAGCCCCGAGTAATCCATATACTCCGCTGTTCAAACGGACCGAAATGCCGTCTACTGCTTTTTTTGCGGAAAATTGCTTGCTTACCTGGTTTAAGGTCAGTTCCAGCATCTTAGGCTTCCTCCTTGTATGTTCATGTCTCTACTGAATACTTTCCAGAATGTCACACAAAAATTTTTGATGCAGTTTCCAGACTCCGGCAAGTCTTGCGCACCCCGCGTACCTCGAAGGCAATTCCTGTGATTGTGAGCATTAGCAACGCCTGCCACACCCCGATTGCCGATGATTCAAACAGCCAGAGGGAAGGATTGAACATCAGAATCGTCTGGATCAGCGCCACCAGACCGCTGTAGATTAGGCAATAATATCCACAGCTTGGGGTACGAACCCGATTCAGCAGCCACAGGCAACCGAAACAAGTCAGATTGAAGGGCACCAGCAAATAGAGCAGTATGACCGAGATTTCCATCTGCATCCAAGCACTCATTAAGACAGCCAAAAGTGCCAGACCTATTAGATCCGCCATCCCGAGCAGACTCATGCGGACCAGCGTCAGCTTCTCCAGAAGATGGCGCGTACTGAGTTCAATCTCCATCATATGGCAGCTTAACGAACGGGTCAGCGTCTGTATCCCCGCTATCACCAAGAGCGGTGCAGCGATAGAGGTCAGCATGACAAGTTGAACGTTTCCATTTTGTTCCTGGATAGATTTGTGCAGCAACAACCCCATGCCTAGAACAATCAGCAATTGTACAGCCCACACCTTCCAACTGATAAAGCGAAGCTGGGTCATATAAAACTCTCCAAAGGACGTTCTCCGGCTCGCTTGTGTTTGGCGCAGCACCTCCGCCGCCCCTTCAACCGTCTCCTCTAGCTTCTGCTGGTCAACGGGGGGCGAGGGGTAGTTCCTTAGGGCGGCGAGGATGGCATGTTTCGATTCCTTGTTCACCGGACTCACTCCTTTCCAAGTAGCGTCTTAATACGCTCAGCCCGCGCTTCACCCGATATTGAACCATGCACACATTCACTCCCGTTATGCGGGCGATGTCGCGGAAGGTCAAATCCAGGCAAAACCGCATAAATACCAGTTCCCGCTGCTCTTCAGGCAACAACTGGAGCATTTCATTTACCAACTGCTCCCTTTCCACCTGCTCCTCTATGGAGCAACTTTTCTGCAAAGTCGCCCGGTCTATTAATTCTTCTGCGTCCTCCCAGGATAGAGGCGGCAACTTCCGCAGATGATCGTTGCATAGATGGCGGGCGATCGTGTATAAGTAAGCGCGGCATTTTCCCGCATTGGTATAACCCTCAATGTGCCGGCAAAAGCGGTAGAAAGTTTCCTGGGTCAAATCCTTCGACTCTTCCTCGTTTCGAACCCGCCAGCGGCAATACTTTTGGATGTCGGCGTAATACCGCTCGATCAGCGGCGTCAAATACTCCGTCTCCCCCTGCCGGATGCGCCGAATCCATTCACCTTCATCCACCACGTCCCCTCCTTTCTATTATATATAACTGATTTTTGCTGCAAAAAAGTGAAATGATATTGTGTCTTTCTTGTAAACAATGTAACTCTGTGTTACTTTCAACAACCTTTAGATATTGTCCATAAAAAAATGACGTGCCGAATCTCCCGATTCGCACGCCATTTTCCCCGCACTCTACCCGCCACATACACGCTTACATCATCGAACTTCCGCTCATCATGCTTCCCATGTTCTTCATCATCCCGGAACCCCCGGACTTCATCATGGTGCCCATGCTGCCGTTATGCTCCTCGCAGGATTTATGCATGTCGTTGAGCTGCTGCTCGGACAGGTTCGGATGCATTTTTTTCATAAAGGGGAGCATCTGTTGAAAGCCCGCGTTCCCCGCATCAGCGGCATAGACCGCCGTACCAATGCCAAGCGTCAGCACGATAACACCAATGCCGATCCACAGTTTCTTTTTCATCGCTTATTCGCCTCCTTTCCCTAAAAAAATTGGCTGCGGCAATTCCTGATCCTCTGCTTACCACACTCCAGCCTAGTGACCGGAATGCGGATTCTCTCCGGAAGCCGGGGAGATCTCCAGCATGTCGTCAATTTCGCTCTGCGTCTTGGCCGTAATAGCCGAGCTGTCGCCGGTAATCCAAGCGTGGTTGTACGGACCTTCCGCCGGGGATTCCTGAAACTTCGGCATTAATTCCATCAGATAGTTCATTACCGAATCCGGCATGCCGGATTTCTCGGTGAACAGCAGCGGAGCATGCTTGCCGAGATGGCTGAACGGAGCAGCCGCAATGGCCAGCGCCGGCGAATCCGTCGTTACGAACGAGAAATTATGCCCTGGCGTCGTGATTCCCCAGCCGAATCCGTTGCCGGAATCTTTGAACTTGGCAAACGCAATCGCATTCTGATAAGGGTCGCTGCCGGAAATCCGGGTAACCGTTCCGTACTGCTTCAGCGCATCCTCAACCTTGGCCGAAACTACCGAATCGGGGCCAAGCAAATAAATGGAGGCCTTGCCGGAACGTCCCTCCAGCGCCTTCGCTGTTGCATCCGGCACACTGTCCTTGGTTACATAGAGCAGCGGCTCCGGCATGTGCGCGATCCAGTTGACGGCTGGCAGGGTATATTCCGGACTGTCGGCCGAGCCGATGACCACGCCCTGCGGCAGCTCGCCGGCGACCTTGGCGTAATACGCGTCAATCTCCGCAGCCACGGCAGCAGGATCGTCGCCTGGAATCTGATCGATCTTCATATTTAAATCATCCAGTTGCTTCTTCGCATTGTCCGAAACCGGACCGACGATAACGATCTGGATGCCGTCATTACCCTCGGCTCCTTTCGGATTCAGCCGCTTCAGCTCGTCCAGCGTAACCTGGGGTACACTGTCTTTGTCAAAAAAGAGCACCGGACCGTTGCTCGGGTGATGAATCAGGTCTGTCGCGGCTGCGGCGATCTGCCAATTAGCCACATCTGTCAGCACGACGCTGGATGGGCGGTTGCCGTCTGACTGCGCTGTCCAGAGAGTTTGCGACACAAGCACTGCTGCCGCTGTGGGATTGGAAGTGTTGATCCGCGTCGTATTTTTCGTTCCGATCCAGGGTACAGCAACAGAAGAAGTGTCCGCAGTATTACCATTCGCTGCTTCATCCGCCTTGCCGCCCAGTGTGCAACCTGCTAGTACCGAGCCGAACAGCAAAGCCACAGCTCCAATTTTCAATAGTTTTTTCATCGATTTCCTCCCGCTTTGAGAATGTCCCTGTCTAATTAAGTCTCTGTCTATTTAAGTTGAGTGTACCTGTAAAATATGTAGAAAATATGAAGGGCTATTTCTCCGTTCGGTTTGCATCCATTTAGTTATTATTGTAAACTGTTTATGTTGATAACTAATGAGGAGTGTAAGAAAAATGGACGATCATTGTCGTACGGCCGAGGTTTACCGTTCCTTTTTTTCCGTTGCCAGACAGCTCAAAAGACTCGCCCACCAAAGCGCCGCCGAGGTCGGACTGACCGTCCATCAGCTCGATATACTCCGGTTGATCCGCACGGTTCCCGGGCTCACCCAGAAGGAAGTGACCGAGCGGCTGCGGGTTCCCAAGAGCAGAGTCAGCTTGCATATTGACGCCCTTGTTGAAAAAGAATTCGCGGTCCGCGAAACCTCTCCGCAGGATCGCAGGGAAACGCTGCTGCGCCCTACCCCCTCCGGGGAAACCTTGTGCGAACATTACGACCGGGAAGATTTATCCCGCAAGGCACTATCCCGGGCTCTTCGCCAGTTCTCACCGGATGAGATCGAGCTGCTGATGATGATGCATGAACGGCTGCTGAACGATCTGTAACTTTTGCTGCTACTTTATGTGCAAGTCTTAGAAACGCCTGCCGGATGCCGACTCCGGTGCTTACACTTCATACCAAAGCTGGTGATACGATATGTCAAGAACTGCTGGACCCACCATGGGGAGAATGAAATTCGACGACTCCCTGGAAAAGCCGGATTTCTCCAAAGCAATGCTGCTGCGGATTTACCGCTATTTCCTTCCTTATTGGAAACAGACGCTGGTCGTGCTTGCGATCCTCATTCTTACTTCCCTGCTTGGACTGCTGCCCCCTCTGCTCATCCAGCAAATCGTCGATCATGCGCTTCCGGGCAAGGATCTGAGGCTGCTGGTCTTCCTGGTTACGGCCTCCCTGGGCGCAACGGTTGCATCTGGCCTGCTGGGCGTGCTGCAGAGTTATTTGAATTCTTTTATTTCGCAAAATATCGTCTATGATATGAAAAATCAGATGTACCGCCATCTTCAAGGCATGCCGCTGCAGTTCTTCTCGAATGTGAAGCAGGGTGAAGTCATCACCAGAATGACCAGCGATATATCGGGGATTCAGGGGGTATTCAGCGGCACGATCGTGAATTTTGCCAGTAATCTGCTGGTACTGATAAGTACGGCGGTGACGCTTTTTCTGATGAACTGGAAGCTGGCCTTAGTTAGTGTGCTTGTTGTCCCGCTATTCGTCGCTCCCACCCGCAAAATGGGCAGCGTCCGCTGGAAGCTCGCCAAACAAACGCAGGAGAAAATTTCCGAGCAGAACCATATTATCGAAGAAACGCTCAGCCTCAGCGGCTACATGCTGATGAAGCTGTTTACCCGGGAGGACACCGAGCAGTCCCGCTTTAGAGAAGTCAGCTTGGCAACAACCCGTCTGCAAATCAGGGAATCCATGGCCGGCCGCTGGTTCATGATGCTGGTCAGTACGTTCGCTTCCATCGGACCTATGCTGATTTATTTGTACGGAGGCTATCTGTTTATTCAAGGCGAGATTACCGTCGGAGCCATTATCGCTTTTGTGGCGCTGCTTGGCAGACTTTACAGCCCTGTGGGGCAGCTTACGAATTTGTATGTGGACATTAAACGGTCGGTCGCTTTGTTCGAGCGTATTTTCGATTATTTTGACATGGAGCCGCAGATTGTAGACAGTCCTCATGCGGTTTCATTGAACGAAGCGAACAGCGGTATCGAATTCCAAAATGTCAGCTTCGCCTATCAACAAGGTAAAGCGGCTCTTCGCGATATCTCATTCAAGGCGGGGCCTGGAACGATGACCGCGCTTGTCGGACCGAGCGGAGCGGGAAAAACAACAATTACGAATCTCATTCCCCGACTGTACGATACCGATTCGGGGAGCATTAGGATCGGCAGCGCGGATATCACTTCGCTCACTCTAAAATCGTTACGGTCGAACATCGGCCTGGTCACCCAGGATACGTATCTGTTCAACGGAACAATACGTGAGAATTTGCTGTATGCGGTCGGCGAAGCCGACGAGAACAAGATGGTTGAAGCCTGCAAGGCGGCTTACATTCATGATTTTATTATGGAGCTTCCGGATGGCTATGACACGGTTGTGGGCAATCGGGGGATCAAGCTGTCGGGAGGCGAGAAGCAGAGGATTTCCATCGCCAGAGTCCTGCTGAAGAATCCGTCGATCATCATTATGGACGAAGCGACCTCGTCGCTCGACACGGTCTCTGAATTTTATGTTCAAGAGGCAATGGCGGTGCTGCTTAAGAATAAGACCAGTCTCGTCATCGCCCACCGTCTGTCCACGATTCTGGCGGCCGACAATATCCTTGTCGTCAGTGAAGGGAAGATCGTCGAGGAAGGCAAGCATGAGCAGCTTTTGGAGAAGAACGGAGTATATAAGGATCTATACGACAAGCAGTTTGGAAAAAAGGCTTTCGCGTGACGGGGGTTCGGCCCGCTGGTGCCTGTCATGTAAATCAAGGAAACGGCGGAGACTCTGCGCCTGACCGCCGCTCTTCCTATTGACCTAATGCGCCCGGCGGGCAAAATCGACGAACTGGAATTTGTCGAGTCTGTGCCGCGACTCCGTATACTGAAACAACATCGTATCTTCCAGATATACGTAGTTACGTACAACTACGACATGGGAAAGATTATTCAGGTCAAGCAGGGCCCGGTCTTCGGGAGTCGCCGGCTCAACCGAAATCTCTTTTTTGGCATAGCTGATCGATAAATTCAAGGTATGTTCTAAATAGTCATAAATGGAGCTTCCGGCGATCTCCGGGGTCAGGACCTCTACCCGTTCCGGCAAAAAATAATCCTTGTCCAGAATCACCCGCTCCCCTTCAATTTCGCGGGAACGAATCACTTCCCACACCGTCGCCCCCTCTTGAAGTTCCAAATGAGCCGCAATGACCCGGGATGCGGGCACCCGCTCCGTTTTATGAACGAGCGTTCTTGATTTCCGGCCCATTTTCTCCGACATTTCCTTAAAGCTGATCAGGCCCGTAATCGGAAACTTCATTCGGCCCAAATCGAGCACAAATGAACCTTTGCCTTTCACTTTGTGGATATAGCCGTTCTGGGAGAGCAGGCCAAGCGCCTTGCGGACCGTTTCCCTTGATGTTCCGTAGCTTTCGGCGAGCTCGCTCTCCGAAGGGATTTTAGCGCCGGCTGGAATGCCGCCGTTCTGGATTTTCTCTGCATAATCATTATAAATATTCCAATAAATATTGCCGTTCACAGGTTATCACCATCCTATCTATAGCATACCCGAAGATAGAAAGAAGCACAGCCCCCTTGGACTGTGCTTCTTTCCTTTATCCACAGCCAATTCTGCTTAGAGACCTTGGGAGGACAAACGAATCTTCAATACAACATCCTTGCCTGCGACTGCTTGATCCAGAAGTTCCTCGGTCACCTGTTCCACAATCTGCTGCCCGTCCGGAACGATGATCGGAGTAATAACCGGAAGTCTGGCCTGAAGGATGGCTTCCCTGTCGAATTCTAGCAGCAGCTGACCGGCCTTAACTTCATCGTCGATTCCGACATGCGTGGTAAAGGGAGCGCCTTTTAAAGACACGGTATTGATGCCGACATGAATCAGGATTTGGACGCCGGTCGCATGTTCCAAAATAATGGCGTGTTTGCTCTTGATCATGTGCACTACCTTGCCGTCGAACGGAGCGACGACCCGGCCATCCGAAGGCTCAATGGCAATGCCCTGGCCCATTTGACGTTCGGCAAAAGCCGGGTCGGGCACATGCTCCAGAGGTACGGCCTTGCCGGAAAGCGGTGCGTAAATATCCAGCACGTTGACAGCGTTCCCGGCTGAGAGAGATGAGGCCGCTTTGGAATCGTTAGCCGGAGCAGAAGCCCGCACAGCGGAACTCGCAGTGGCGGAATTCACAGTATTTTCAGCGGAGACAGCGGCTGCCGCAGCGGTCGCGGTGGAAACGGGTGCCAACGATGATTCATTGTCCGCTACTGTGTTCCCGCTCTTCCGGGCAGCAACTTTTCCATAAGCCGCAGTCAGCAGGAACGGAACGACAAGCACGATAGCCATTCCGATGAAGAAGACGCCCCACTGGTTCGGAAATATGGACAGGAAGCCAGGCACGCCGCCGACACCGATGGATGAAGCCAGAACGTGATTGATGGTCAGCACCAATCCGCCTAAAGCGGAACCGATCATGCCGAAGATGAACGGATATTTATAGCGGATGTTAACACCGAATATCGCCGGTTCGGTTACCCCGAGAAATGCCGAGATAGACGAAGTAACGGCCAAGCCCTTGGACTTTTGCTCGCGGAACACTAACAGCATAGCAAGCGCCGCCGAGCCTTGAGCGATATTGGAAAGCGCCAGCATCGGCCACAGGAAAGTCCCTCCCTTGCTTCCGATGAGCTGAACGTCAACAGCCAGAAACGTATGATGCATTCCGGTTACAACCAGCAGCGCGTAAATACCGCCGTACAGCAGGCCGCCAAGGGCCGGAAGCGTATTGAACACATGCACCAATCCGTTCGTGATTGCGTTTCCGATCGCAAAGGTGATCGGCCCAATGATTGTAAAGGCCAGAAAGCCCGTTACCAGCAGCGCCACCGGAGCGACGACGAGCAGCTTGATGGAATCATGAACCCTTTTATTCAGAAATTTCTCAATCCGTGCGAGCAGGTAAGCGGATACAAGCACAGGAAGGACCTGTCCCTGATAGCCGATTTTCTCCAGCTGCCATCCGAACAGATTCCAGTGAGGAATCGTGCCTTCCTGCGCGGCCTGGGCGTAGCCCCAGGCATTCAGCAGATCCGGATGAACGAGGATCAGGCCGAGCACAATCCCGAGAAGCGGACTGCCGCCGAACCGGTTCACAGCGGACCAGCCGATAAGCGCCGGCAGGAAGGTGAAAGCGGTATTGGCGATCAGGTTGATTATGCCGGCGAAGTCCGTCCATGCCGGGTATTCCTGCACCAGGGACCGCCCTTCAAAGAAGATGCCGGGTCCCGTCAAAATATTATTGATGCCAAGCAGCAAGCCAGCGGTGACGATAGCCGGCAAAATCGGAATAAAGATATCCGCCAGCGTCTTGATCGCCTGCTGCAGCGGATTTTGCTTCTTGCCCGCCAGCTTCTTGACGTCATCCTTGGAGGAACGCTGCCCCCCGGTAATGGTCATCATCTCATCATATACCTTGTCTACGAGCCCGGGTCCGATGACAACCTGGAATTGCCCCTGGGAGGAAAAGTGCCCTTTTACCAGATCGTTCTGCTCCAGCAGCTTTTGATCCACTTTTTTCTCGTCAACCAAGGCGAATCTCAATCTCGTTACACAGTGCGTTGCACCTTCGATGTTGTCCGCTCCGCCGACAGCCCGTACGATCTCTTCCACGCTTGCTCTATTTAATGCCATTCGCTTGTTGCTCCCTTCGTTTATGTTATGCAGTCTGACGAATGATCCACATATAGGAGGAGTACGGTGTTAGTTCAATCCGCGCTTCCAGCGCCGGAGACGGTTTCGTATTACCGGCCAGCAGCTCCGCTATGCCCCCGCCAATGTGCTTTGCCGCAAACTCTTCCGGGAAATTGAAGACAGCGCCGCTGCCGCTGAAATTGGAAACCACCACCACGGTCTCCTCATTGGTAATCCGCGCATAAGCGAACACCTGCGGGTGGCCTTCATCCAGACGCTCATATTTCCCATCGGTCAAAGCATCAATTTCCTTACGCAGCGCAATCAGCTTCTTATAATGGCTGTACACGGAATCCGGATCGTTCAATTGGTTCTGTACATTAATTTCACGGTAGCGTTCATCCACCTTAATCCACGGCGTTCCGGTTGTAAAGCCCGCCTGCGAACCGTCATCCCATTGCATGGGTGTGCGGGAGTTGTCACGGGACCGTTCACGGATAATATCCAGCGCCTCTTCCGGGGTCTTTCCCTGTTCCTGCAGGATGACATACATGTTCAGAGATTCGATATCCCGCAGCTCGCCGATATGGTTCCAGTACGGGTTCGGCATGCCGATTTCTTCACCTTGAAACACGTAAGGCGTTCCCTGTAGACCATGCAGTGTTGTTGCCAGCATTTTTGCGCTTTCCACCCGGTACTCGCCGTCATCGGCGAATCTGGACAATGCCCGCGGCTGATCGTGGTTGTTCAGGAACAGGGCATTCCAGCCGCCCCCCTGCTGCATCCCGGTCTGCCACTCCGACAGCAGCGCTTTGAGCTGCTCGAAATCGTAAGGCATAAGCTCCCACTTTTTTCCGCCGGGATAATCGACTTTTAAGTGATGGAAGTTGAAGGTCATCGAGAACTCCCGTTCCTCCGGATTCGAATACCGTATACAGTGCTCCAGACTTGTGGAAGACATTTCACCCACCGTTACCGTATCAGGGCCGAATACTCTCTGATTCATTTCCTTGAGATACTCGTGAACCCTCGGTCCGTCCGTATAGTACTTCCTTCCGTCTCCCGGCGAAACGCTGCCGTCGTCCTCCGGGAACTCCTGATCCTTGGATATCAGGTTGATGACATCCATCCGGAACCCGGAAACCCCCTTGTTCGCCCAGAAGCTCATCAGGTGGTAAACTTCTTCCCTTACCTTCGGATTCTCCCAGTTGAGATCGGCCTGAGTTTTGTCGAACAGCGTGAGAAAATACTGGCCCGTGCCTTCATCAAACTGCCAAGCGGAGCCGCCGAATTTGGACTCCCAATTGTTAGGGGCGCTTCCATCCGGTTTCGGATCTCTCCAGATATAATAATCACGGTACGGATTGTCCTTTGATTTCTTGGCCTCCTGGAACCACTTATGCTCCGTTGACGAATGGTTGACGACAATGTCCAGCATCAGATTCATGCCTCTGCGCCGGACTTCGGCTGCCAGCTCGTCAAAATCCTCCATCGTGCCGAACTGCGGGTCGATTTCACAATAATCAGCGACGTCGTAACCGTTATCATTTTGCGGTGAAACGTATACCGGCTGGAGCCAAATAATGTCGATTCCGAGATCCTGCAGATAATCCAGCTTCTCCAGCAGCCCCCGGATATCGCCCTGTCCGCTGCCTGTCGTATCCTTAAAGCTCTTAGGGTATACCTGATACACCGTGGAGCGCCGCCACCACTCCTGTCTTTTTACTTCATTCACAGCCTGATCCCCCCAATAATGACCAATTTCTTATAACAATGATTTATAGCGTTTTCAGAAAGCGCTTATTTTAATAAGTGCATCCATTCGCCAACCTGTATATACAGGTTATTTTTCATATCCCTATATTAAACCTGTATATACAGGTTGTCAATGAAAGCGTTCAATTTTTTTAAGAAAAACAATTCCCGAAACACTCAGCTGGCCGAAGGGTTCCTTGAGCATTCGATAAGCGCCGCAGTTTGTCTATTCAAAAACAGAATCATCTGCTACTATGAAACAATGTATATCTCCATTTAGATTAGACTAGAGGTGAATCTGCATGTATTTGGCTCCATTATTTGAAAACGATGTACCTGCAGCACTCTTCCGCCCTTAGTGGAGTGAAGGTGACTGCACCTCTCCGTTAGGGGCATTTCGCTGCCTAAATAAACACGGAGGGTACGAAGATGAAAAACACTTGGTTAGGTTCTATATATTTAGCTTTAGCCGCCAGTATTTGGGGTGGTATGTACGTTGTTGTTAAAATCGTCGTAGCGGTCATACCGCCGCTTGAACTTGTATGGATGCGCTATTTAGTGGCGATTGTCGCCCTTCTCGCGATCGGCTTGATCACACGGCAACAATGGCGAATTCATAAGCGTGACTTCTTACTCATCATCGCCATTGGAATTATCGGCAACGGGATTTCGATAGTTACCCAGGAAACGGGTACAATGCTGTCCTCAGCACAGACGGGAGCCATTATCACATCCTCAACACCGGCATTTATGGTTATTTTTGCCCGGCTGCTGCTTAAAGAACGATTGACTGTAAAAAAAGGACTCTCCGTTTGTCTGGCGACCATTGGAGTTTTTCTCATTGTTGGAGCTGATCATGTGGATATGTCCAGTAAACTTGGCGGCATTGCACTGCTTATAGCAGCTTTAACATGGGCGCTCATGTCTGTTCTTGTGAAGCGCGTGCCGGGCGATTATTCACAAATTGTGGTGACGACCTATTCCATCCTGGTGGCCCTAATTGTGTTGACCCCTTTTGTTTTGGGACGGCTGCACGCCATGAATACCGCTCAATTGACACACCCTGCGATCGGGGGAGGAGTCTTGTATTTGGGCATTGTCTCAACGGCAGGCGGATTTCTGCTGTGGAACCGCGGATTACAAATGCTTAATGCCTCAAGCGGGGGGTTATTTTTCTTCTTTCAACCCGTGGTTGGAACATTGCTCGGATGGCTTATTCTAGGCGAGAACATAGGTGTGACGTTTTGGATCGGCTCTATCCTGATTCTCAGCGGGGTTCTATTCGTTATCTACGAGAAAAAATAGGCTTTAACAACCCCTTCAGTTGCGGCTGAAGGGGTTTTGCTCATACGGGCAGACCTTAATAGTGTAAAGGAAGAGGATAATCATGCAAAAGCGCGGAAATAAAATCCAAATTGCTAATTATACACTTTATGTAAGTGAATTTATATTTGCTATTTACTATAAAAATGATATAATCAGTCTAAAGACATCTCCATAAGAGAAAGGAAGATTTAATCATGTCAACTGTACTATACATTACTGCCCACCCTAACGATCATCATACCTCCTACAGCCTTGCGGTAGGGAAAGAATTTATTGAAGCTTACCGTGAAGCCAACCCGGCCGATGAAGTCATTCATCTGGATCTGTACAAACTGGATATTCCGACAATTGATGCTGACGTATTTAGCGGTTGGGGTAAATTGCAGTCAGGAAGCGGTTTTGACCAGCTGTCTGCTGCCGAACAAGCAAAAGTAGCGCGTCTCGGTGAAATTGTGGATCAATTCGTGGCTGCCGATAAGTATATTTTTGTTAGTCCAATGTGGAATTTCTCCTTCCCGCCTGTTATGAAGGCTTATATTGATGCCGTTTCTGTAGCAGGTAAAACCTTCAAATACACCGAAAATGGTCTGGTTGGCCTGATGACCGGCAAAAAAGGCATCCACATTCAGGCTAGCGGCGGAGTATACTCTGAAGGCCCCTCTGCCGGATTTGAAAGTGGCTATAGCTACCTGAAGAAAATTTCCCAATTCTTTGGCATGGCTTCATTTGAGGGCATCTTTGTAGAAGGTATGAATGCAATGCCAGAGAAAGCTCAGACCATCAAAGAAACCGCAATCGCCAAAGCCAAGGAAGTAGCAGCTCAGTTCTAAGATTAATCAATAAAAAAGAAAGCGATGGACGATGTCCATCGTTTCAGACTGTCGACAAATGCCTCAGGTTGCATAAGCAACCGGGGCATTTTTGTGTAAAAGGGCGTTTGGAATACGCGTTCAATCGTTCTTTCCGTTTGGCGTACAGCTGCTTGTTCTCCGGGTTACAGATGTGCCGGGTCACTCGTTTTATCGCAGCTTTGCTCTCGTTACACTGGCCTCGCAGCATGCAGTTTCTACAGACATTCGGATCGGAACGATACTGCGTCTTTATGAAGTTCAGTCTATAACTAACCCCGATTTCGGCACGAAGCCCGCTATCCGTTAATGGCCGTAAATACCGACCGGTAATGAGTATCCGGCCTGCCGCTGGCCTCGGAAACAAGACGTGTTAGTTCAGGCAGAGATTCCATGCGAATGTCCGCTCCAAGCTGGTACAGATAGGCCATGGAAGCCGCGACTTCCTCAAGAGAAGCATTGCCCGCCCTTTCGCCGATCCCGGTAACCGTCACACTGGCCAGCGCCGCGCCTCCATGGAAGGCAGACAGCGTATTCGCCGTGGCTAGCCCGAAGTCGTTATGACCGTGAAATTCGACCGGCAGCAAGCAGCGCTCAGTCAAATGCCGAATCCGCCGGAACGTCTCAAAAGGGTCCAGGCAGCCGACCGTGTCGGCATATCGCAGACGCTCCGCCCCGCAGCTTGCCGCCGTATCGGCATAGCGCAGCAAAAATTCCGGATCTGCCCGGGAAGCATCCTCCGCTCCGACAAATGCGGTGCAGCCCAGACTTTTGGTAAATCCCAGCACTTCCCGCAGCCTCTCCAGAACCCATTCCCTGCTCTTCCCGAGCTTATGCTCGATATGCAGGTCCGAAACCGGCAAAGACATATGAATATAGGAGAAGCCGCAGGCGACCGAGGCCTTGATATCATCCAAGTTCGCACGGTTCCAGGCAATAAGGATGGAATTCAGAGGCAAAGACAGCAGCTGACCCAGCGTTTCCCGCTCCCGTTCTCCCATAGCCGGAATACCGGCTTCAATCCACCGGATTCCGGCTCGGTCCAGCGCTTTTACGATATTCATTTTTTCCTCCGGCGAAAATACAACACCCGCCGTCTGTTCTCCATCCCGCAATGTGGTATCCACCAGCTCAAACTGAACGCCCGATTGCATCCTGCTCTTCTCCTCCTTTTTCCCAAATTTATGTATGCATGGGTCCGGTCGCAAGGCCGGCCCGGGTCAGCGGTCTTCTCTATTCAAGCCTCTATTCAAGCTCTCTATTCAAGCCCGTTCTGCCGCTTATATATTTCCATTAGCTCGTTATCATTGATCGGCCGTTTCCGGCGCTCTGCCAGTTCCCTCACCTGTTCCAACAGCAGCACTGCCTCATCTGAGGCGAGCTCCAGATCCCATTCCCGAAACTTGTGCTTCAAAGAAGCGGTTCCCGAGTGCTTGCCGATGAACAGCTTGCGGCCAAGGCCTACTTCTTCCGGCCGTATGACTTCGTACAGCTCGGGATTTTTGGCGATGCCGTCCAC
This sequence comes from Paenibacillus sophorae, assembly GCF_018966525.1. NCBI lineage: Bacteria > Bacillati > Bacillota > Bacilli > Caryophanales > Paenibacillaceae > Paenibacillus > Paenibacillus sophorae. Next base: position 3,156,258 of record NZ_CP076607.1, on the reverse strand, counting down.
ATGAATGCCGGATTCATGCGCAAAGACATTCCGTCCGATCACCGCTTTGTCCACCGGCAGCTTGATGTTCATGGCGGATAAAATGGCTTCGCAATCATCGGCTAAGGTGTGGGGGGAAGGTCCTTGTGTCTGCTTCCACAGCACCTTAACGGCCATCAGCACTTCTTCCATCGCCGCCTTGCCTTTGGAGCCAACCCCCGCTACCGAGACACCGATATGCTTCACGCCCGCTTTCAATGCCGCAAGGCTGTTGGCTGTCGCCAGGCCGAGCATATTGGCGCCGCAGAACTCAAGGGGACAAGTAGCGCTCTCCAGAAGTCCGGCAAGATTGCTGCGGGCAATTAACGGGTCAAGCTTGCTTTTGCTGTCGGAATAAATGACCCGTGTGACCCCATAGCGTTCGACGAGCGGCCAATAGACGTCAAACCCGGGGTAATGGGTAGCGGACAGGTCTTCAATGTATAAATAGGTTTCTTCCGCAAACTCCCTCGCAGCCTTGAGCGCGGCATCCAGCTTGAATAACGGCATCTGGACGCTCGTATTGGACCAGAGGATCGCCACTTTGTTGAACCCCATCGACCGGGCCAGAGACAAATCATCGGCGGTAGGGCGAACCCGGCAGCGAATTCGTTCCGCAAGCCCGGCACTGGCAATAGCGCTCCGGTAGGCATGGATATGCCTGAGATACACGTCAAAGATGTTTAAACCATAGCGCTGCAAAATCCACGATATTGCACCGATTTCCTCCAAATCTACAGAACGGCGAAACGCTTCATCAACGGTATAATCGATCAGTTCGGTCATCATAGGCCCATTCCGGGTGGATGACCCGGATGACCGCCGGGGAAGCCGCCGGGATGGCCCGAAGGTCCGGGGTGGCTTCCGGTCTGACCCGGATCGTCCACATGACCGGGGCGACCTCCCGGGTGGCCATGACCTGCTGCAAAGTCCGGAACCGCATCGTTTTCTTTGCCGGTAATATGCACAGGCGTAATCCGGATGACAGCCACGGCGTTGCCGTCCATCGCCGAGCGGTATCTCTCTACCATTTTCTCTGAAATACCCTGCTTATAGAATCCGGGAGTAAATTTGTCAAGGACCTTCTGCAGCACTCCGGTCGCCTCGCGGATATCGGTCACTTTTTCCGCCTTCCCGAATACCATGACGCTCATGTAGGAAGTATCCGCCTTGCAGGGGACCGGGTCAGAGATGGTGCCGTTCTCCCGGTATACGGTGAAGCTGACGGACGGGTTGTCTGCGAGGAGACGCAGCTTTTTGCCAGAACCCATGCCATGAAAATAGACCGCACCCTCATGCCAGACATAATTGACAGGCACGGCGTATGGGTACTCATCGCCTTCGATCCCAACGATTCCCACCCGGGACTCGGACAGAAATTGTTCGATTTTAGCCTGGTCGCGGCAGTCTCTTGCCTTGTAGCTCACATGTTCCATCATCCGGTTATATACTTCCTTTCTTTTGCCGCAAGTTCCGTTTGTACCAGTCTTGTGAGAAATTCCGCCATCCAGACGTTGTTCTGCGCAAGATATTCCGGATGGCTCAGCACTTCTTCCGGCGATTGCACATAGGCGGCAGGGATCATCTCATTTCCGCTTTCCTCAATATAGCCCTGTAGAAGCTGCGGCGTGTTCTCCAGATGGAACTGAAATCCGAACACACGCTCTTTGTATACAAAAGCCTGATGGCTGCACGCCTCGCTCTCGGCAATGACCTCCGCCTCGGGTGGAAGCACGCTGAACGTATCGTAATGCCACTCGAACACCACAGAATCTTGAGGGAAGAACGAGAACAGCGGATCGCTTTGCGCTTGATCGCTCCACCGGATCGGAATCCAGCCGATTTCCGGCTGACCGTTCTTCGTTACTTTACCGCCAATAACGTCGGCAATCAGCTGAGCGCCCAGACAAAGACCCAGCACAGTTTTGCCTTCGGCAATAGCGCCGCGGATCAAATCCTTCTCCTGCACCAGCCAGGGATAGCTTTCTTCCTCATAAATGTTCATGGGACCGCCCATAATCACCAGCCAGTCGAAGTTCTCCAGAGCCGGAAGCGGTTCACCATTATAAAACTTGGTGTGTGTGACAGTATGACCATTTGCATCAGCCCATTCAAGAATACTGCCCGGGTGTTCAAGCTCAATATGCTGCAAATAATGAAGCCGCATGTTCTCCCTCCTTTTACTTCCCATGCAAATACCTTTTATATAGGGCGGCAGTCAACCCGCGCCTAAGCGTTAATCGGCCTTACCGGCCGCACTTTCGCCAAAAGCCGCGCGGACCTCCGCAATCCTTTCTTGATCGAACAGATCGCGCACCGAGGCGCATATAGACAGAACCCGTTCTGCATCCGCCGGTTCAGGAGTACCGTGAAAATAATCGTCAAGCGAACAAATGCCGAAAATGAAATCCAGCGACCGGATCTCCTTGTTTAGTTCCTTCGGAAAATCCACTGCAGTCTCCACAGCGTTCATGAGACAAATATAATTATGATTCAAGGGCGGCGTGTCATATAGATAGCACATGGCTACCAGGTAGCTCTCCAGCGCAACGCAGGCGACGTTGAATACAAGACTGTGCCGCTGGTTCTCGCGCTGAAACTGTTCCGCACGCCGGTGATAACCAAGGGCGTCCCGGTACTTCTCTTCAAACGTCTCCAGATCATACTCGTTAACCGTCAAAGACATGCCGGATTTCCCCCTTATATTGAAATACTGCCGAACCCTCATAGGCCTCGGGTCCGGCAGATTCATTAAATACAGATCAGAGCAGATTATCGGTTTGCTGCATTATCCTACCAAACATTCAGCAGCCATTCTTTGTTCTTTTTGTATTCCATGTCGGTGAACAGCGTGTTCGCCATTTCTTCGGCAAGCCAGATCGCGCCTTTGTAGCCGACAACCGGATGACGGTACAATCCCGCGCGGTCATAAGTCGGGAACCCTACACGAACCATCGGCACTTTGTAGTCGATGGAGATGAACCGGCCTTTGGAATGTCCCAGAATAAGATCCAGTTCAAGTCCGTTCTGCAGGCGGCTTTCCAAATCCATAAGGTCAGCGTTCATAATGATTTCCATATCAAACTCTACATTTTCCTGAAGAGCTTTGATCCGGGGATCGGTTTTGTAGCCCCCGTGATCGTCGCCCAGCAGCAGAAGCACAGGCTTCATTTCGAGGTCTAGACAATATTCGGCAAGTCCGATAACAAGATCCGGGTGTCCGTAAATGGCAACTCTCTTATCAGCCAGGAACATGTGCGTGACGTCGGTGATAGCGTCGATCGCGACACCGCGTTCTTTCACGAGCGATTGCGGAATCGGTTTGCCCGTCATGTTCTTCAGATTTTGCAGGAAAGTATCCGTGTTCCGGATACCAATCGGAGTCGGTCCGACGATTGCCTTGACATCGAATTCATTTTCCAGATATTTAGCTGCTTTTCCGCCTTCATACCGGTTAAGGGCGATCGTGCCGATGGCGTTCGCCGTGCCTTGCAGATCCTCAATCGTAGTAGTGCCGTGGGATTCGCCGCTCTTGTCCGGCAGCAGCGGGGAATCGAATTCTTCGATTTCGAACAGAACCGTGGCGTCGATGTCCATAGCGGACAGCAGACCTTTCAGCACCGTTACATCGCCTGGGTTAACCCAGCCGGTGATCAGGTTCAGCTTGCCGTTCGGCTCGCCTTTCTTGGCAAAGTATTGGACGAAAGCATCCAATGCCACATCGTAGCCCGTTACATGGCTTCCCACGAAGCTAGGCGTATGAATGGCAACCAGATGAACTTCGCGGTCGGCATATTTTTCCTTAATCAGTCCGGCATTAAGCTTTCTGATTACACCGTCAACATCATCGCCGATAACTTCCGTCGAGCATGTGGTGATAATTGGGACAACCTTTACATCCGGGTAACGCATCAGCAGTACGTCAACCGCAGTTTCCACACGGTCAAGTGCGCCGAATACCGCGCCGTCTTCATGCACCGAGGACGAAGCCATGAGGAAGTTATCCTTGAAATGCTGGGAGAACCACAGGCGGACGAACATTACGCAGCCTTGTCCTCCATGGACGATTCCGATACAGTCTTTGATGCCGATGCTGGCAAACTGCGCGCCGGCTGGTTGGCATGTGAAAATCGGATTGATCACACCGGCGCGATCTTTGGGTTTCAAATCACAAGACATCCGTATTGCTCCTCTCGGGGTTAGTATTGTTTAACGGTCAACTCTTCGTTCAGCGACCCCGTAATGGTCACATAGTCAATCCGTTCTTTCAATGCGGCCATAACCTCTTTGATTTCGGCTACGTTCAGTGTATTAATCCAATCAAACCGCTCTTTATATGCATCCGCCAGACAAACAGCGTCAGCATAGTAGCATCTGTCTTCAGCCGTTTCTTTCGCAACCGGCTCGCCGCACAGAATTTGCATGGTTTTGCCCAGAATGTTCTCATTCTGTCTTTCCCGGTCCCAGGCACGGGAGTGGAACTGCCAGAGGCATTTTTTCAAAATATGGTCTTCCAGCTGAGCGACCCGTTCTTTCAGCACGTTCTCTTCCACTTACGTTTCCTCCCTCTTAAGCTTCTACGCTGGCAGCCCGTTGCTCCAGGTACGGATAAGTCTTGTTCCGCAGCTTGGACACGGAGTCAAATCCGCCGGTATATTGTCTGAGCGTTTCCGAGTTCTTGACTTCTTCGGGCAGATTCGCATCAGACACCAGTCTTTGCGTGCTGAAGCCTTTATCCGTCGCAATTTCGTCCTTGCTGATGTCAATACCTGACAGCTGATGGATTGGCGAGTAAATCGCATTGTAGATATCGCGTGCGAAACGAACCCATCCTTCGTAGCCTTTGTAAGGTCCATTGTGGTATGCATGCGCGTTCAGATACGGCACACGGACTTTCTTGGCAACTTCACCTGGACGTTTACCGGTAAAGATAACATCCGGTTTCAGTTTCTCCATCGCTTCCAGACCCTCCAATTCATTCGGATCGTCAATGGCCAGCGCGCCTTCTTCACAGCGGGCAATACCTTTCTCCATGTCGCCTTGGTGGCCGAATTTCGTATACACGGATACGACTTCTAGGCCCATTTCTTCATGGATAACGTTCGCCCAGTGCCACAGCTTGGAGCCGCCCGGCCACAGGCAGACTTTCTTGCCTTTCAGACGTTCCTTGTACCACTCCAGCTCAGGCTTCCATCTTGCAGTTTCTTCGTCGATGATCGCTTGGGCGCGGTCTTCGATGCCGAAGAAGATCCCAATCTTCCGCAGGGAAGAGGAGAGCGGCTCGAAGCCGAAACCGTCAATGTCCAGACGAGGAATGTTATATTTCACGCGCAGCTCGTTACAGATATATTCCGCTGAACGCGCGCATTCCAGAACATTCAGATGAGCCTTATGCATCGCTCTCAGATCGTCATAGGAGCCATTGCCAGTAAAGGTGGACAGAACTTGAATGCCCATTCTTTTGAAATAGTCCTGCATCACTTCCTGGTCGCCCTGGATGTTATATTCACCGACATAGTTAATTACATAGTCGCTGTAAATTTCAGGTTCAACCGTTCCAACCTTATTCTTGACCCAAGCGATGTTGATTTTGTGGTGACCGCCGGATTGGCTCGGTCCCGCAAAGCCGGGGGAGTTACATACGAAGATATCCACATCGGGCATTTCTTCCATGACTTCATCCGCAACCGCACCGATGTCGTCGCCGATCAGGGCAGTGGCGCAGGTTTGATAGATGGTCATGCGCTTGATGTCCGGGAATGCTTTGAAAGCTTCAATAATATTTTGCTTCAGCAGCTTTTCGGCACCGAATACGATATGCTTTTCCTTAACGTCCGTGGCAAAAGTGTTCTTCAACTGGAAGTTGTCGTTATCACTGATATAACGCTTCGTTTGCCAGGTGTCGTAGGTACAACCAACCGGTCCGTGGCTGATGTGGATAACGTCCTTCATCGGCGTTCCGATTACGTGCTTGGCTCCGCAGTAGGCGCAGCCGCGTTCGGAGATCGTTCCTGGAATCGTGTTAAGATAGCCAAGAGGAAGGGCATCCGTCAAATCTTCGCCCGGGCCTTTGACGACGGCGTGCTTCTCTCTTTCAGGAATGCATTCACTGCATTCAAAACGATGATGTGGCATAGGTTCGTCCCTCCTTTTTTAGTCGACAATACCGTATTTGGAAACCATCGCTTCCAGTTGATCCATGCTCAGCGGCTTAGGAATAACGAACATTTCATTTTCAATGATTTTGCGTGCCAGTTCGCCGTACTCATGAGCTTGTTCATGTTCCGGATCGAATTCGACAACCGTCTTTTTGTTAAATTCGGCTTTTTGCACGATGTTGTTACGAGGCATGAAGTGAATCATTTGAGTTCCGATAGCGGCTGTGAACTCTTCCAGGAACTCTCTTTCTTTATCAACGTTACGGCTGTTGCAGATGATGCCGCCGAGGCGAACTCCGCTTTGTTTTGCATATTTTACAAGACCTTTACAGATATTGTTTGCTGCGTAGATGGCCATCATTTCACCGGATGCTACGATGTACACTTCCTGAGCTTTACCGTCGCGAATCGGCATTGCGAAACCGCCGCATACAACGTCGCCGAGTACGTCGAAGAATACAAAGTCGAGGTCGTCAGTATAAGCTCCGTTAGCTTCCATCAGGTCGATAGCGGTGATAACGCCGCGGCCTGCGCAGCCTACTCCTGGTTCCGGACCGCCGGACTCAACGCATTGGATGTCCAGGTAACCGGCTTTTACTACCTTTTCCGTAGTGATGTTTTCCGCGCCGTCATCGCGAAGCATATCCATCAGCGTCTTTTGGTTCATACCGCCGAGAATCATCCGTGTGGAGTCAGCTTTCGGGTCGCAGCCATGGATGAAGATTTTTTTGTTATGATAATAAGCCATTGCCGCTGCAGTGTTTTGTTGAGTTGTGGATTTACCGATTCCGCCTTTACCGTAGATAGCGATTTTTCTTGTCATTTTAAAATTTCTCCTCTCGTTTTTCGGATCTGCCAACCAACCTTACCGTTTCCGCCCGTTTACGGACGTCCGATACCTTCCGCACACCTCCGTAATCTGCGTAAGTTATTCTGACGCTTTCTGTTATTTCGCTTGCGTCTTAAGTACATAGTAGCCTGCCCTGCGACATCGCATCAATAAATTCGGCATATTTCGTAAAGCGAAAAACAGTTTATTCAAAATTAATGTTAGATAATATAACACAAGTTGGTTTTTGCCTGATTTATCGCATTTTCATAGCGTTTTCATAAAAATTCACTCCGTTCATGCACCAGCAAATATCGGCACTCCGGATAGAATAATCGCGATAAAAAAAGAGAAAAGCCTCGCCGGCGAGTCTGCAAATCCTTGACGGACTGCGGATCACAAGCGAGGCTGCACTTTATTTACAATCATGTATATCCATATTCCCATATCTATTCGGACCATTCTCCAGCCCGGCGCAAAGATTTGATCAGCCACAGCGGAGGACGTTCACGCATCAGGTTCAAGAGCCTGTCCATCTGGGGGATGACCTCCGACTCCGGTTCCACTTTCAAGATCATGATTCCATCCTTCATTAACTGTTTCATGGCATCGTTGCCTATACTGCATACGAACAGCAGCGTACAGTCCCCGATCGCCTCCACCCTATGGGCAACCCGGCTCTCATGCTCTTCTGTTTCGTCCTCTGCGTACACCGTCCGCGATTCCAGCCACTTATACTTTTCCACGTTCAGTTCAAATATTGAAAATGAGCGGCATTGTCCAAAATGCTCATCGATATGCTTCCCATCCTTGGAAGCAAATGCGACCCTCATTTATGCACTCTCCTCTCCGCCCTGAGCAGCGCGTTGCCGATCCGGCCCAGTATTTCCGTCGTACCCCGGTAACCGACGCTGACAGTCAAGAAGCTGCCCAGCCTGTTAAATATGGGGAAGCCCATTGGCTCAAATGCAATCCCTCGACGCAGCGCTCCCTGTTCGCTGAGAGAGCTGCCGATCCACAGGTCCGCACCATCTTCAGCCAAGAGTTCCATATCCTCCAGATCACCGATCTGCACTTCTCCTTTGATTTTATCCAGCACAGGCGATGACGACGGCGACACGGCGCGAAAGGACCTCACACCAATCTCTCCAAGCCAGCCGGACAATCCCAGCAGATGGTCCGGTTCCAATGCGGCAATAATGCGTTTTCCCCGGTAGGCGTTACGTGCATCAAGCATACTGTCGAGCAGGATCTGCCGCTGCCAGCGGTACTTTACCTGCACTTCGGTCCGGCTTTGCTTGCGCAGAAACTCAAAGAAATCATCAGAGGCCTGAAGCCCGGTCAGACTTGGAAACACATGGTATGGAATACCGGATGACTGCTCAATTGCACGGGCAGCACCTTCCATACATTCCCCGACCGCAACCGTACATCCAGATGTCATCATCTTGTCCAGATAATCAAGTGGCACCCCGCCTCTTGACAGCTTGGTATTCCCGATAAGCAGATGGCCGCAGAGCGATGAGGAGAGGTCCGGCAGGGTGATGACTTCGAGTCCAAAAGAGGATATAATCTCCCGAAGCTCCATAACATCCCCGGGAGTCAAATGAGGTCCTGCAAGTAAATTAATGCGGTTGCGGCGTTTTTTGCGGTTCGTTCCTCCAGATAATCTGACCACCGCTTCCACAATCCGCTCCGTCATTCGGGCATATCCCGTTTCAAGCGATCCTTCGTAATCCGGCATTTGAAGCGACAAGACCAGGCAGTTTCCGAGTGTTCTGCTGTGTTTCTTAATGAACAGCTTCACATCATTTTCCAAATCCTCGCCCACCATCTCCGTCAGTGAAGTGCCGATCAGCACGATCAAATCGGGCTTGTAACGGGACATCGCCAATTCCAGCGCATCCTGGGCGCTTTCGCTTCCGCCAAAAATCAAATTCGAATCATGGACGCTCACATTTTGAAGCGCAATCGGTTCCTGATAATGCTGCGACAGCATCTCCCCAACCGCTTCCACACAGCCATGCGCTCCGTAAATAATAGGCAGCGACCGAAAAAATCCCTGCAGAGCCAGCACGCCACCGACAGCCTGGCTGACGCGGAACGGATTGACTGACAAAGGCTTGCTCAAATTCTCTCTGTACGGATTCATGACATTATCCTTCCCAAGGAGCGCTCTTGCCGCTGGTTACCCATACCGGCTGCTCCAAAGTTCCAAGCAAATCTTCCGCAAAATTACGCACCCCGGTATATCCGGCATAAGAGACATGCCGATCCCAGCCTACACTGAGGAAAGGGATGCGCTCCTTCAGCGGCACAAATTCGTTCCGCCCGCTGACAATCATCAGATCAGCCTTGCGTTCACGGTAGACTTGCAAAATTTGGTGGTCATCGCAGTCATTGATAATGACGGTCCCTTCATTCAGCCGTTCCCTGATCCGGGACATATCTTCCTGGGCATTTCGATTCGTTCCAATTGCGGCAATTTTGAGACCCAGCTCCTGGAGCATGGTCAGATATGTCCAACTCTCCAACCCGTCGGTGTATAATACAACCATCTTCCCCTTCAGCGCCCTGCGGACGGGAGCAATCTCGACGCGCAGCCGCTCTTCTTCTTTGCGGATATAGCGGAGCAGGCGTTTGTCCAGATCGGCGTTAGCAAAGTGAAACCCGATTTGCCGCATGGTGAACCGGATCTCGCGCTCTCCATAAAAAGAGCCTTCAAAATAGGGTATATCGTATTTATCCTTCATTTTCCGTGCCAGAGTAATCATCGAACGGCTGCAAACCACCATGTTGACTTTCGCCAAATGCGCACAGCTTACTTCAGCAAAGTGGCTTTCCTCCGTTATTTTCGCAAGCACACGAATACCAGCCTTGGCAAGCAGCGCTTCAATGCTCTTCCCTTCTTCCTGGCCATGGTACTCCCCAATTAAATTAATATCGAATTCCGTGAGTTTATCTTGCTGTGGCGCCCCTTTCCCAATCACCCTGTCCATAAGCGCCTCGCCGGCGAGCCGTCTCCCCATATTGCTGCTGCTGCCGCTGAAGCCGGGACTATGAACCGGAATAACCGGTATCCCCCAAATCTCCTCCGCCTCTTCGCAAATGGAATCAAGATCCTCCATCGACAGCACCGTTATGCATGTGGCGTACACGAATATGGCTGGAGGGTTGTAATTGGAGGCGATATAACCGATCGATTGGAGCAATTTTCTCTCGCCGCCCATAGCCATATCCTGTTCGGTTAATTGAGTCGAGAAGCCATAACCGGACAGATGGCTGAAATCGATCCGGTCCCCGAATTTGCCCCACCGGCTTTCCAGGCAGGCGGCCGTCCCGTGAACCAGGTGCGCCGCATCCGCAATTGGCATAAGCGCAGTGAGCGAACCGGCACAGGGGCATCCGCGTGACACATCACCGGGCCTCGGCCGGGCACACCCCTTTTTCTCCTGTCCGTTGTGTTCGCAATCGGGTTCCACAAAAAGATTGTTCTTTCCTTTCGGCATAAAACATCCTCCCTTCACAGGCGTACGCTCAGTTAGGCGGACCCTCAGATTTGGATACCGGTCGCCGATGTACAAAATACGGGTACAGATGTACCCGTATTTGCAGCCTTACTCAATATTTTTTTATGAGAAGCTACTGGGCAAAATAATTTAAATACTTCACATTCTTCTTCAATTGTGTATCGATCTCGCCCTTGCAGACGATCGGCATAATTCCGGCATACTGCAGTTTGCTGGCCGGAGCCTTACCGATGCCGGAACAGAGCAGGAGCGCGCAATCCTTAAGCATTTGAACCGTCTCCGAGAACACGCGGGCCCCACCGTCTCCGTCCTCACCGCACTCTGCCGTACCATTGCAATAGGCCTGCACCTTACGAACGCCGATTAACCGGGACTCGCCCAAGCCATTGACTTCGTAGACAAGGAACTCCTTGGCATGTCCGAAATGCTGATTGATCTCGCCCGAGCCTCTGGTGGCCACAGCTACCCGGACCGCGCCGCCCCAATCTCCCTTAGGCTCGTCATGCCGCTGCTTCATCCGGGATAATAGCTGCTGCTGGATTTCATCCCGTGCTGACTTATCAAAATACCGCTCAGCAGGCATCATTTCAGGCGTCTGGCTCAGATCGCCGCCAAGCATTCCGACCGCATCCGCTCTGCACTGGCGGCAGTGGCGCATGACCGGCATGATCTCCGCGGAGGCGCGCTGCACCTCAATCGATTCCTCATTTGTCGGAACGCGGAAGCCTTTCTTCTCAAAGAAACTCCCGGGGGACAAAATCAGCGGCATAATATTGTGGCTGAAGGCTCCAAGCTCCTTGACCTTACGGGTTACTTCCCGCAAATGTTCTCCATTGACTTCCGGGATATGCACGGAGTTGACCTTGCACAGCACCCCGGCCTTTGCAAGCATTTCGATCCCAAGAAGCTGCCTTTCGATCAGCAGTGCGGCTGCTGCCTCATCGCGGTAGACTTCCCCTTGATAGAAAATGTTCGAATAAATGCGAGCCCCAATCTTCGGATCAATCGCATTCATCGTAACCGTCACATGCCGGATACCCAGTTCTTTTATCTCCTCCACATAATCAGGCAGCATAAGTCCGTTCGTGCTCAAGCACAGGTGAAGATCGGGATCAAGCGACGCCAGGTTGCGAAAGGTGCGGAAAGTTGCCTCGGCATTTGCCAGCGGGTCACCGGGTCCGGCGATTCCAACCACCGATAAATTGGGCAGCTGCGCCATTGTACGGGAAACCCGGTCGCTGGCTTCTTCCGGCGAAAGCACCTCACTGACGACACCTGGGCGGCTCTCGTTGACACAATCGAATTTGGGATTACAGTAGTTGCATCGTATATTACACTTAGGCGCTACGGCTACATGCATACGCGCAAAATGGTGATGCGCTTCTTCATTGTAGCAAGGATGTTTCAACAAAGCCGATTCCGACACAATCGCTTCTCTCCCTTCGTAAAGAAACTCACTTCCATCACACGCTGCATTAGATAACTAGTTGGAGTATAGTTCCTCTAATTTTTAACAATCATACTTCCAATAAAAGAAAGAGGTCAATTAGGTATGCCGCTATGTATGAGTTTTTTAAGAACTTTGTCAGCATTGATGTCAAATAAGATCACTCATTGCTGACATAAATCGTTTTCACAGATAAAATGAAAGGTTTTCAGAATGCAGTATATTATCGAAAAGTATATAAAAATGAAGAGTTGCTGCCGGAGTGGATGTTGAATCGAGTGTGCCCCAAATTAAAAATCCTCCCCGGTTGCTCTGTCCAAAATGAACAAACAACCGGAGGAGGATTAAGCGTTAACGTACAGTTTCCAGCAGCTTATGCAAAAGCATTAGCCGAAGTCTTGATACAGCTTGTCGGACAGCTGTCGATGGCATCCTGCAGATCTTCCTGCAAATCAGCTGCAATCAGCGTCACACCGCGGTTGTTGTCTCCCTCGTAAATCACTTCCGCCAAACCGTCATCGTCGAAATCAAAAATATCAGGAGCCGAAGCACCGCAGCTTCCGCAAGCAATACAAGAATCCTTTTTAACCTTTACATATTTTCCCATTAATCCCACTCCTCTATAATATATGATTAGTCATATTATAAAAGTGAAATTTCTAGTAGGGATGTGATTTAGTTTATAGTTATTATGATATTCTCTCATATGTGTCTATTTTATGGGGATTAATAGAATCTAAAAAACACTTCTCACCAATCCTCCGTCAATCCGCAAAGCTGCGCCGTTGATTGCCGAGGACAGCGGACTGCTTAAGAAGGTGACGAAATTAGCGATTTCTTCAGGCTTGATCAAACGTTGAATAATGGAGGTCGGCCGATTTTCTTTCATGAACTTGGTTTCCGCCTCTTCTATGCTAAGGCCTTCACCCGGATATAAGGAATTGAGCATGGTCTCAACCCCTTCGGTAAGTGTCGAACCTGGCATAACGGTATTCACTGTTACGCGCGTACCTGTGGTCAGTTCGGCCAAGCTCCGGGAGAGCGACAGCTGCATCGTTTTGGTCGCGCTATAGTGAGCCATTTCCTGAGAAGGCATAATGGCGGCTTCGCTCGCGATAAAGATTACTCTTCCTTCATCTTTTTGCAGCATTTGCTGAAGGTAGTGCCGCGTCAGCCTGACTCCGCTCATAATATTCACTTCGAAGAACTTAAACCATTCTTCGTCCGGAATCTCGAAATACTCAGCCGGCTTAAAAATCCCTAAGTTGTTGACGAGGATATCAATTTCAAAACCCCGATTAATCAGTTCCTGACAGCCGCTTTCCGTCCCCAGATCAGCGGCGGCGGGCTGAGGATTCGACTTCGGGTACAATTCCTTTATTTCTTGTACAACTTTGGAGACCTTATCTGCATTGCGTCCGTTGATCAGTACAGATACGCCTTCTTTTGATAATGCCTCGGCGATCGCTCTGCCGATTCCTTCCGTCGAACCGGTGACAAGCGCTGTTTTTCCTTCTAAATTAAGCTCCATTATTAATCACCCTCCTCCACAACAGGATATCCTATTAATCCAGTTAAATCCAGCAAGCCTAATCTTCTAATCAATAAGCTTAATCGCAGGACATTAATTCCTTTAGGGAAACTATATGAATAAAAAGATACTACTTCCAAAAATGAATTTACTATATATAATAACATTGAAAACGATCTTCCTATCCCAAAACAAGGAGGTAATTCAAATAAACACAGAAACTCAACGAAGCAAGCTGCCTTTAGCGCTTATTGCGCTCCTGATCAGCGCGTTCGCGATTGGTACAACGGAATTTGTCATCATGGGCATTCTACCGGATGTAGCTAGTGATTTGCACGTCACCTTAAGCGCGGCGGGATTACTGGTTACCGGATATGCGCTGGGCGTCGCCATCGGCGGTCCGGTGATTACTGTATGTACGGGCCGTCTGTCACGCAAGTCACTGCTGTTCAGTCTGATGCTTATCTTCGTCGCAGGTAATCTCCTGGCGGCACTGGCACCCAATTATCTCATTTTGATGCTTGCCCGCGTTCTAGCCTCCTTTTCCCATGGCACATTCTTCGGAGTCGGTTCTATCGTTGCAACACGTCTCGTCCCCCGTGAAAAACAAGCGAGCGCAATCGCCATGATGTTCGCAGGGCTTACACTCGCTAACATACTCGGTGTCCCTTTCGGCACCTTTATCGGACAACTATGGGGGTGGCGTTCCACCTTTTGGGTTGTAACGGCTCTGGGCATCCTTTCCCTAATCGGGATTGCCCTTCTCCTTCCGCGAATGCAAGGAGATACGCTTTCAAATTTTCGCCAAGAAATTCGCGTTCTTCGCAACAAACAGGTCATGCTGGCACTGCTAATGACGGTACTGGGGTTTGGCGGAGTATTCACAGCCTTTACGTACATCGCTCCGATATTAACCGATATCACTGGATTTGGCGCTGGTGCGGTAACTCCGATCTTGCTCCTATTCGGCATCGGCATGACCATCGGCAACATCATCGGAGGCAGGCTGGCGGATTGGAAGCTGATGCCGTCAATCGCAGGGATGCTGGCGCTCTTGACCGCTGTTCTGGCAGTGTTTTCGCTAACCAGCAGCTATAAAATCCCCGCCGTACTCACAGTATTCTTCTGGGGGTTTGCCTCATTTACGATCGTTCCGGCTTTCCAAATGCGGGTACTGGCAAAAGCAAACGGCTCTCCGAACATCGCTTCCGCTCTGAACATCAGCTCATTTAATCTGGCCAATGCCGGAGGAGCTTACCTGGGCGGATGGGTGATCGACAGCGGCCCGGGGCTTAGCTCATTGCCATGGGTAGCTGCAATCGTTACTGCCGCCGGGCTCTTGGTTACATTAATCAGTTGGTCGCTGGATCAGCGGGAGACTTCCTCTTCAATGCCTGTTGAGCATGCGCAGAACTTATAACTGAAGAAACATCATGATTCTGCTTGCAGATTCCCTGCAAAAATAGGGGTTGTCCCTCAGTTGATATGCTCCCCATATGGTAGACAGTTGAAATAATAAAACCTGCTACTGTAAAGGGGAGCTTTTTCATGCCTAAAGAAAAATATTGTACGTCGGAAAAACTCGCTATCCTTGGTGAAATAGCAAGTGGCGAGATCGGCGTTAAGGATGCAGCAAAGAAATACGGCATCACCAAAACGACCTTGGCGAAGTGGCGGCGTCGTTATAAGGTGTATGGTTATGAAGGGCTAGAGCGTCGTACTCATAATCGAAGCTACAGTGCTGAACTTAAGTTTCAAGCGGTAAAGGATTACCTGGAGGGGGGATTATCCCAGTATCAGGTCATCGATAAATACAAGATTGCAAGTCGAACGCAGCTTTCCCACTGGATTAAGCAGTATAATCATCATAGTAGCTTGACAGCGTATTCAGGGGGAGCGAAAGCGATGACGAAGGGGCGTTCTACGACTTGGCAAGAACGGATCGATATTGTTCACTATTGCCTTGCACATCAGCATGACTACCGCAAGACGGCGGTCAAGATACGTTAAAGGATGGTCGGGGACGAAAGAAAGCGCCGGAGGAGATTACGGAGGCCGAACATCAGAAGCTCGAGACGAAGAAGCTCGAATATGAAATTGAGCGGCTTCGAGCGGAAAATGCATTCTTAAAAAAGTTACGGGAAATCCAAAGGAGGCGAAGCTAAGCCAGTATCGCCAAGAGAACATCTATCTTGCCATTCAAGCGCTTCGGGCAGAAACGTCATTTAGCGTGCAGCTTTTGTGTGAAACGGCCAAAATTCCACGTTCAAGCTATTACAAATGGCTAAATCGTAGGCCCAGCTCTCGCGAACAGGAGAACGAGGAGCTGACACTTGTTATGATGTCCATTTATGAGAAAGTGGAGCGTATCTTTGGCTACCGTCAACTAACCTTGCACCTACGTGAACAAACCGGTAAAACGATTAACCCTAAGCGCGTGTATCGCCTGATGAAGGTGAAGGGAATCCAGTCCGTCATCCGCAGGAAGAAAAAGAGATACGCACATTCCACACCGCAGCAGGTAACCGAGAACGTATTAAACCGTAATTTTCATGCAGCAGCACCGAATGAGAAGTGGGTAACGGATGTAACCGAATTCAGTTGTACCCAGGAACTTAAACCCGCCCCGCCTGCATGCTGGTTTGGATAGTCGCCGGAAGCGTATTTTTCTTCTGCACGGTACGGCGTGCACCACAAATGATGCTTCAAAAAACCCGCCCGTTTGATCAGGCTGGAGTTGTCGCTGGCAAAAGGAAAAGCGTTTTCTCCCGGGAACAATTTGTATCCCACAGGGTCGCCGACGTGATTTTTCTTGCCCGGATTTACGATTTTCCAATAGCGCGAAGAGCGAATGTCCATGTCTCGAACCGCTTCGGTCTCGGTCGTGAGCTGGGTCGATACCGGAATAAAGCCATTCTCGTAAGGATTATCCGGTCCCGGCGGCATGCTGGACGTATTGACTTCATAGATGGAATTGCCCACTCCATCGATCATCATATCCATCCGTACATTGAAGAAATGCTGGTGATGGGCCGCCACCAATTGAGGTGCGATCAGATTGCCGTAAGGCACTCTTTCACCAGGCTCCAGCGCTTGGGTATGGAGAATCCCTGTCAGCTTGACCTCAAACTGAATCGTTCCGTCCTGATAAAAATACCAGAAAAAGCCGTACTCGTAATTCCCCACCGTCGAAATGCTCGATAGCACGAGCCGCCTGGAACGGCGGACTTCGACCTGCCCCGTTCTCCAATCCGTATGCTTCCACAGAATGCCGAAGTCTTCTTCATGTAGGCAGACGGCATTTTTAATCACGATAGCATTCCCTTCTCCGTCTACGAGATTGGCGCTAAAATACTTGATTTCGCCCAAGCAATCACACCCGAGCTCCAGCGCGTTAGCCAGCGCGCCGATGCCGTACTCGCCCGCGTCAAAGGCGTTATTGCGGTTAACCGGAGCGGTCGGGTCCCCATAGGGCACAACCATTTCCGATAACGAAGCCCGGTACAGGATTGGGCGCAATTCATCCTTATCCAAGTAGCTCACCGTATGCAGCACCAAGCCTTCGCGGCTCGTGAAGCCGAAGCGGATTTTCCACTTTTGCCAATTGATTTCATGTCCGTTAATCGTAAAGCTCGGCCCTTCCGGCTGAACGATTTCGAGCGGCTTCAGGTCGGTTCTGAGCGGCCCTACCTTGTCCGGTGTATAATTGCCGTCCAGCGGCGGCAGCGGAACCGGGCCTTTGTCGACCACCTTCATGACTCGCAGCCGGTTCAGGTCAAAAATCGCGTACAGACCGGATAAAGGCCGCGCATAACCATTGTCGTTATCCGAAGTTTGATCGCGCGAACGAGACGAACCCCCATTTCTTCTTCGATTCCAAAGTTCCCCGCCGACCAAGGGTCCACCATAACCCGGTCAAAATCCGTGATCCCGCGCTTGCGAAAAGCCGCCTGCATCTCCGGATGCTCCTTGACGATTCGCTGGCAGGCCTCAAATTCCTGCAGGAGAATCCCGGGCTGCATGCCAGGAATATGCGTCCACGACTTCACTTTATTGTCCGACAAGGATACGACGGCTTCGAATGTCTGGTTCTCCTTATAATTCAAGACGATGCAAAATGCTTCCCGCTCAAATGAATCGCCGGGGTTGAACCGCAGCACCAGCTCCTTGCAAGGTTCAAGCAGATTAACACTCGCGAATCGGTAGAACTCGCCCAAATCCTTCTCCGCCCTCAAAATGCGAACAGCGGCTGTAATCTCTTCCGCGGTCAAAGGCTCCAATGGATGCTTGCTTGTCGAAATGATCATACGTTTCACTGCTCCTCTTTTTACGAATTTGGCATGATAGGTGAACCGCTAACGATTACATCTTATTGAAGATTGAGCGGCTTGTATTGGAAATAACGGAAAGCAGGGCAGAGCGGAGCCATTGAACGCACCCAACGCTTCAATTTTTGTTCATATGAATCGAGGAAGCCCATGCGTAAATGCATGGGCCTCTCACAGATCCGTACGTCAGACTGTCTAACAATTATGAAAATAGATGACCTTTGTCGAAACTCTACATCAAAGGAGATGAGCGTGTATGCCTTATATCGAAGGTGAAGATAGACATCAAATTCATTTACTGCCAAATACGTTGGACGACTTTGTAGAAGAAGAAAATCCTGTCCGAGTCATCGATGCTTACGTCGATAGTTTGGCCCTGGAAGAATTGGGGTTTCAGGTGTATTCGGGCACCAAATCGGGGCAAAAACCTTATCGCAGGGAAGATCTTCTCAAGCTCTATCTTTACTGTTATATGAACGGCATCCGTTCCTCTCGCAAGATGGAAACCGAAACGAAAAGAAACATTGAACTGATGTGGCTAATTGGCAAGCTCCATCCGGACCACGGTACTTTATCTGCTTTCATGAAGAATAACCAAACGGCTATAAAAAAGCTGTTTAAAGGGTTCACCTTACTGTTAAAAGGTTTCGGGTTGATTGATGGTCAACTTGTCGCGATTGACGGCACAAAATTAAAGGCGAACTGCTCTAAAAAGCAACACTTTAATGCTAATATTGTCAGTAAGAAGCTAGAGTATATCGATGAAAAAATCGATGCCTATTTGCATGACTTTTTAACGGAGGACAATCGCCAAAAAAAGCAGGAAATCACGGAAAAGTTAGAGGTCTATCAAGAGAGAATGCACGAGTTGCAGGTAATTAAACAAAAACTCAAGAAAACAGGTGAAAAACAGCTTTGTGTTACCGATCCGGATGCCAAATCAATGAAAAACAACGGGAAGCATGAAGTTTGTTTCAATGTTCAAACTGCGGTGGACAGCAAGTATAAACTGATCGTGGACTGCGATACGGTCAATGATGTCAACGATCAAGGACAGCTGTCCAATATGGCGGAGAAAACAAAGCAAGTTTTCCATGATCAAAAAACTACAATTCTGGCTGATACAGGCTATTATAATTATCTTGAAATCATCGACGTTGTCGACGAAAGCACCGAACTCTTAATTAAGCCGCAAAAGGGAAAGCAAAACAAAGTGGCAAGCGGATTTGATAAAGAGAACTTTGAATATGACGCCATCAACGATAGATATATTTGCCCGTTGGGTTATGAATTACCCTTCAAATGGAATGGAAAACAAAATGGAAAAGAGTATAGGCGTTACACTTGCGAAGCCTTCGATATTTGCGGACAAAAAGAGTCCTGCACGTCTGCCAAAGGCGGAAGGGCGGTAACCAGACTTAAAGACGAAGAAGTGATCGAGAAGATTACCGAAAATACACGTAGTCAAAGTAATATTTATAAGCAAAGAGCGGCAATCGTTGAGCACCCTTTCGGGACGATGAAACGTCACTTGGGCTATACATACTTTTTAACACGAGGGTTGGCATCAGTAGGCACTGAGACCAATTTGATTTGTCTTGCCTATAATTTCAAGAGAATGATCAAAATAAAGGGCGTGAAGGACCTCATACGTCTTTTCAGTGACCAAGCTCGTTCAAAATCTAATATGCAGGGCGTTTATTTGAGCAAAATTGCATAAACCCACGTTTTAAAGCGTGCTCAGCAATCAGTTGTTAGACAGTCTGACGTGCGGGTCATCGCATACGGCTCCTCCGTTTTTATCCCCTTTGGGGATGAAGGGACTTACAAAGCTCACTTAGACTGCATAGTTCAATCTCTTTAAATCAAGAATTGGGCATTACATATTGCGCATATGTTGAGTGAGAGCTTCTCCATGCTGTCATTCGCAGTCCAGGCAGTTCGCTGTCCCATCCCCTACGTCGCATTTCCCGATGGAGTTTCCTTATTTTCTTCCAGCTTCTTAGTTGTACACTCCGCAACCGCCGCCGTATCCACGCATCATACTCCCGGAATTTGCTCTTTACATCACCTGTTCCGTAGTAGTTGCCCCAGCCTCTCAGGTACGGATTCAGCTTCTTTTTTTACGAGTTGCTGCACATCCACGGTCTGGTTTCTCCGCGTAATCTCTTTCACCCGTTCTTTAAACTTCTTTATCGCTTTAGCGGAGGGCTTCATCCGCTTGCCTGGGCTAAATTCATGCCCCAAGAACACGAATGTATCCCTCCGGCTATTCACGATTTTCGTTTTCTCTGGGTGTACCGTCAACCCCAGCTCTTTTTCCAGTAGCCGGACGACGGATTGCAGGACTCGCTTTGCTCCCTTTTCCGTACGGCAGCAGATGACAAAGTCGTCCGCGTACTGCGTGAGTCTGTGTCCGCGCCTCATCATCTCCCGATCCAGCGGATGGAGATAGATATTCGCCAAGAGCGGGCTAATCACTCCGCCTTGCGGTGTGCCCTGTTCGCTCAGTTGGAAGCTACCTCCCTCCAGTACGCCTGCCTTCAGGAAACTCTCCAGCAGCCACAGCACACTTCCGTCCACTACCTTTTCCTTGACCTGGGCGAGGAGTCGCTCGTGCGGGATGGTGTCAAAGTACGACTTCAGATCGGCGTCAATCACGTAGCGATACCCGTCATCCAGATCCTGTCGGATCTTGTGCAACGCCATATGTGCGCTTCTTCCGGGTCGGAATCCGAAGCTGCAATCCAGAAATTCAGCTTCGTAGATCGGCTCCAGCACGCGTCTTGCTGCTGCTTGTACCACACGGTCTTCCACTGTTGGAATACCGAGCGGCCTTTGCGTTCCGTCCGCTTTGGGTATATATACCCGCCGGACTGGCTTCGGCTGGTAGGTCTTCTTCCGCAGCTTTTGCTGAAGCACTTCTAGGGTGGTGCTCCAACTCTTCCCCATACGCCTTTACCGTCTTACGGTCAATTCCTGCCGCGCCACGGTTTCGCTTGACCTCCGCAAAGGATTCCTCTAGGTTCGGCATAGCCCATATCTTGTCGATGAGACTGTACCATTTTCGTCCTTCTGCTTGCTTTGTTCCTTCACATGAGAGCTTGTCCTGCCTTGGTTCCTCCATGCTCGTTCTCCTTCCCTTTCAGCAGCGCGGTTTGTAGCCTCACGGCAATCTCCGCTTCTGCTGTCGGTACTCGCCCCAGACGGCTTCTCCTTATGTTCATTCCCCGGATCTACGCACTCCTTAACTCCCCGGCTCCTGTCTGGCACATGGCTTTCCTCATGCTCTCTTCTTTCACGGTTCGGGTTTCACGCCAAGTCCCTGCCTTTTGGGTCAGGGCTTGCACCGGCTTTTTTTCTCGTACCGGTTCACACGCCTTTGCGGCCTTTCCAGCGTGCTTCTTCACTACTATCCCTACCTCTGACTTCCAACCATCCGTAATCCCGACTTGACCGTCACGGCCTTGTACAGGAGTTACCGCTTTGCGGGGACGGCCGGATCTCCTTGGGTCACGTCAACCGACTTTCCCCCAGAATCCAGTCCTCCTAACTTCCGAGACCAATGATGGTATTGGACATTCCCTTCCTTTGCAGGGTTATCCGATCTCGTCAGCCAACTTGGTTTAGCCGCCTGTTCCGGGCTTTGCCTTCAGGCCCTCTGCACGCATCCTGTTGGACTGCGCACTGCCTGTCAGCTATGCATTTCCGCCATCTGCGGCATGCTGGAGACTTTCACTCCTTAGTCGATTGCGCTGCCAAGCGCACAAAAAGCCGCCAAACACACGAAAGTGTTTAGCGGCACCACTGCCAATTCAAAAATAATCTAGTCTGCAACCGAAATTTCCCAATGATAAATTTTGATCCTCGAGTTTTCCACAGTCACATGAATGGCTTTCCATAGGATTGAGCATTCATTACAGGAATAGCTCCTCTTAAGTATTTTAGTTTCGTCACCAAAAAATTCTTCAAAATACTCACTTAACAAATTGTTTTTCCAGTTGACTTTTCTATTTGTCTACTTTCAACTCTACGTGGAATAAAAATTAAACCTAAAATGATATTAATAAGTATTATTATAATACCTACAAATAAGCCTTTGTGAAATGAATATAAAAATATATCTTCTCCTCTCTTTAAAATTTGATCAACTAATTCTGGATTAAAATTTCCGTTTTTGAAAAAGTTAATAGTTTGGCTATATGACTCCCTTGAGAATTTATCAAGCTCAACGTTACTCTCAGATAAGACTAAATTTATGCTTTTTTGATATGATATAGAATATATTGTACCAAGTACTCCAACCCCCATGATCGATGTTACACCCCGAATTGTATTTGATAATCCCGCCCCAGAGCCATATTTATTTTGAGGTATTTCAGACATTGTAAAGAAAGTCGTTCCTCCCATTGCAATTCCCATACCTAGCCCTATTAATAAAAAAAAAGCCTCAATTAAAAAATTATCAGTAGTTCCATCAGAAATGTAAAACCCTATGAATCCTAGCAGTAATAAAAAACAACTCATTATTATTGTGAATTTGGCACCCTTAAGATTTAACATTCGTTCACTGAACAAAGAGCCTATGATTGATCCAATTGCAAACGGCAACATCATTAAACCTAATTCAAAAGGAGTGCTTTTTTTTACTAGTTGGATAAAAAAAACAAATAAATATGTTCCACCTGAAATTGTAAAATAGGATAATGAAATTGATATAGTTCCAGAAGTAAATATTCTATCGCATAATAATGATAGTTCCAACATTGGATTATTTATTTTATATTCATATTTTAATAAAAACAGTACTATAATTATCCCAATTATAATAGCTCCACCTGTATTTATTGTGAAAATCTTATTAAGTTCACCGCTTTTTATTATTCCATATAAAATTAGACTAACACCTAAAACTGATAATATCATTCCAATTAAATCTAATTTATTTTTATGCTTATCTGATGTATTTGGAACAAGTTTCATAATAATTATTAAACATATCAATCCAATCGGCAAATTAATAGTAAACACACTGTACCATGGGTACATTTGCAACAAAAAACCTGCAATTATAGGCCCTATCGCAATAGATGAACCTCCAAATGCTGACCAAACTCCTATCGCTTTAGCTTGATCGTATTTTTTATATGTTTCTTTAATAATAGCCAATGTTGTGCTAGGTACAACTGCCCCTCCTAATCCCATTAACCCCCTTGCTACAATTATTTGCATAGTACTTTCACTAAATGCAATAAGTCCAGAAGATAAAATAAAAACGATTAATCCGAGCATCATTACTTTTTTTCTTCCGTATCTATCAGAAAGAAATCCAGCCGGCAATAGTAAAGAAGCATATAAAATTTCGTAAGAAGATACCATCCATTGTAATTCAGCATTACTTGCATTAAAATTAACTTGAATCGTTTGTAGAGCAACATTTATTATAGTGTAATCCATCATTACAATAAAATTAGCCAAACTAATAGCTATAAGTATCAGTCTATTTGTTTTTTGATTTATCTCTTCCATTATCATTTTTCATTTCTTTCTACAATACTTTTTCTAACATTAATTCAAGAGACTCTTTTACATCTTCTCTTATAAAAATACATTGTGGATCAGAGGCTTCAGGGTTATGATAGATGTTATTAGCATTACCTCTACAACCTGCTTCACAACCAGAAATATTATACAATTCACATACAGAACACGGTCCCTTAATATGATCGGTCTGTTCAGAGAATATTTTTGTTTCTGCTTTATGTTTGATGATACTCTCCAAAGAATCTGATACAATATTTCCATGTGCTATATCTTGTCCACAACAAGAAGTGACATTCCCAAATCCTTCTTCTGTAAATGTCACATGTAAACTATCTTGTATTAATTTACATGGGTTATTTATTGCTGGTGGCAAATAATAGCGTACTTTACCTAAAGGAGTATCATTAACATAATTATGAGCAAGATCGTACTGATAAACTTTATCTGCAATATTTATAATATCTTGTGCGTCTAGCATGTACTTTTCGTTTGATTCAGAATCGTTTGACATTCTCATGAATTCAAAAAATGGTTCAATGCCATTTTCTCTGCAATATTTATATGATTCAAATGCATAATCGATTGAAGCTTTATTCACCACGAAATCACCAACAATTTCAAAACGATGTCTTTCTTTTCTAATTTCAACTAAATTTTCTATAGCTTGAAACAGTCTACTGGAATAAATTCTATTTTTCGATAGTTTATTTAATTTCAAATTTGTTTCTTCATTATTAGGACAAAACGGAATATGAGTAACAATTTTAACTCCATTAAGACATATTTTTTTTGCATATTCATTATTTGCTAATTTCAGTGAATTTGTAACCACAATTGGCTTTAAATTATTCTCTAAAGTGTAGTGAATCATCTTCTCAAGATCTTTATTTAACGTAGGCTCTCCCCCCATAAATACTACGATTGAAAATAATTTAACGTTATTAATTCTGTTGAACTCATCGATCTTATCAATGATTTCTTTAAATTGTTCAAACGATATTGGTTTATTTTTTCTCCCTCTCTTATTTTGGTTAATATAGCACCACTCACATGACAAGTTGCAATAGTTTTGCTGAGTGATTTCTATTGCGAGGCTTTGATAAATTGAATTATCTTCATTTTCTCTAAATGAGAATTGTTTATCATTTTCACTAATATTTATTTGTTGTATTGATTTGATAAGACTATAATAATCATCTGTAAAATAATCTATTCCGCTTTGCTTATATATTTCCTTTATTAAATTCATTTTCGTCCCCCACTTCATAATTAAAAATTAAGCTCAATCAAAAACTATAGCGCTATTGCCACAAGGATGCCTGTTTTCTGCCATTTTTTGATGTGCTTCTATTGCTTCTTCGAAAGTATATGTTCTTGTTAAGCAGGTTTTTATAATACCTTCTGACACCAACTTTATTACTTCAACACATTGTTCTCTCGTAGCAAAATGGGATCCTTGAATTCTTTTCTGATAAACCCATAATTGCCTTAAATCGAAATTCCCATAATAACCACTTGTACCGCCACAAGTAACAACCATACCTCCTTTATCAGCTATAGCTACAGAAGCAGCAATTGTATTTTCCCCTGGATGCTCAAATACCACTGTTGGGCTCTTTTTTTCCCCTAGTGATTCCCAAAAACAGCTTCTGAATTTCTTTATATTACTTCGCCATTTATTAAATTCATCTTTATCATTTAAATCCGGCATTTTTTTTGATATATCAATTTCACTTCTATCGATTATGCCATTTGCTCCTAGATCCAAACAAAATTCTTCTTTTTCTTTATTTGATACCACAGCTATTGGTCTTGCACCAATCATTTTTGAGATCTGAATCGCCATGCTACCAATCCCACTTGCTCCACCCCAAATTAAAACTGGATCATCCTTTTTTATCTCATTGGGTTTCCAACTAAGCAGCATTCTATAAGCTGTCCCAGCACTCACTAAAAAGCATCCAGATTCAGCCCAAGTCAAATTATCAGGTTTTTTTAAACATTGATAAGATTGCACTTTTGTAAATTGAGAAAAAGATCCACCATTAACTTCATAACCCCAAGCTCGAATATTTGGTAAATCACCTTTTTTTTTGTGCCTAAAATCTTTTTCTAATCCTAAATATCCACTCTGAATTATTACCTCATCACCAACTTTAAACTCAGAGACTTTACTACCGATTTTCCAAACTACTCCAGAACCATCACTACCCGGAATAAAATAATTTCTTTTATCATTATCAATTTTTTGACTGTTACTAATTACATCAATTGGAATAGAGCGCCCCGCCCAAATTGCATTATGATTTATACCTGCTGCCATTACTTTCACTAGAATTTCATATTCATTTAACTCTGAAGGAACTCTTACAGTTTCTATTCTCATTGAATCTTTTGGTTCACCATATCTTTCCTTTCTCAAGGTTAATGCATACATATTCTCCGGAACTACTCCAACAGGTATATTTTCGCCAATATCAAATATTTTTTTATTCATCAACTACTCTCCTTATTTGCCCAAAAAATTCGCTAGTTGTTTCAATTTTGTACCATCTTTATATGGACAATTAATATAGAACTCACAGTCTCTTATATCCCATTCTTCCTCATTAATGACAGTATCATTAAAGTTTCTTGCTAATTTAGGCTTAATATATTCTTCATCGCTTGTATTACATAATACCCAGCTAATAAATAATGCCGCTTGGTCTGGTGAAAGTATTCTGATTGACTTATTGCTAGATAAAAATTCTTTCATATCTTTTCTCAACTCTATAATCTCAGGTATTTTTGAAGCCTCCATCCCTTTTGCTGTCTTTGTGCCATATACTGTACCTGGGTAGACACTGCTTATTAATAAACTTTCAGCATACTCCTTTTTCATTACTTTATGCAAAGTGAACATCGCTTCTTTAGAAACTGAATATAACCCCATACCCTTTTGTATATTGTATCTACTACTTGAACTTACCATCAAAATCCTAGTGTTTTTTTCGAACATATTTGTTTCCATTAAACCTTTTACTAACATCAAAGGTGCTTTTACATTAACATTCATAGATTCATCAAACTGCTCTTCTGTTATATCCTTCAGTAGGGATAGATTTTGTACAGCGGCATTGTTTACAAGATAATTTAATTTAGTGTTTCTCTGTGAAACAGCCTCAACTATTTTTTTTATTCCATCTGCTTTTGACAAATCTGCCTTAATAAAATCAATATTAGAGCATTCTTTTACTATATCCTTCATTTGCTCTTCATTCCTACCAACAATCAGTACTTTATATTTGTATTTCTCTGAAACAATCTTGGCTAAAGCCTTCCCTATTCCCGCGCTTCCTCCAGTTATTAACACCGCTTTCTCCACTATTCTTTGTCCTCTCTCTATTGAGTTGTCTATTAATTCCATTTCCTTAATTTTTTTTAAAAAACACTCCATTTCATATGGCTCAATCTAAAAATTAGCGGTTGAACTTTTCAACCAGACGAACGGTGACGATTACATTCGATTAAAATGCCATCTTTGTAACACTTGTGATTGCGTGTAAAATAGTGCCGGCGTTGATAAGCCTTGATCCGATTGTGCCGTCCTTCGACGGTTGCATTGGTCCACTGGCATCGATGGTAGTTCACGATTTCGTCTTCCCAATTACGCACCGCATCATGGTCAATACATTCGCCTTGCTGACACCAACGGTTAAAGCCAAGGCTGGCGACATGGACATTTGGTGAATAATCATACCAGCGAGAGAACGCTTCTTTCCATTCCCAAACCTTGCGTAGTAGCGGAGAGAAGCTAAGTAGTAGGTCTAACTGGGCTTTGCTCTGTTCAGGTAGAAAATCGGCTGGCGGATTGAGCAGTCGATGATGACTTTTCAGGATGGCTTTAGCCCGAGGCACAAGGGTGGACTGAACCGACTTGCGTACCGCCTGGACACTTTGGGTGACATAACCGTGAACATGGAAACGATCTGCAATGCGGAGGGCACGCGGAAAGCATTCGCTAATCCATGTGTGATACGCCTGAGCTAGATCCATAACCACCGCTTTGGGGTTCAACGCCAGAAAGTCAGGATGCTGGCGGGCATAGGTCCGCAGGGCTTCAAGTTTGCGACCAGGCAGTAAGTCCAGCATGGTTTCGCCCCTAAGATTGTGAATGCCGGTATTGTAAGAGTGTCCCTTTTTGATTGCAAAGTCGTCGATACCCAGCACCAGACCCTCGGTAGTTTTGGCTTTACGCCAAGCCTGCTGCGCGAGGCGTTCGCTCTGGGCAGGAAGAGCTTCCTGATGCATTCGCTGTACCGTACTGGCAGGCGCTTCTTGCATCCTTGCACTATGCGCCGCGGTAGAGCCAAGGGCCTGCTCTACCGTTTGCAAGCGGAACAAGCGACTGTAACGCTGCTTAGGACCCACAAATTCATAAGACCAAACGAAGCCGACACTGCACCGTGAGCAGGCTAACCGAAGGGAGGGCACATGCAAATAGCTTTTTCTGCCAAAGACCGCCAAATGCCGAATCTTCCGCAGTTTGTTGCGGCCATCCCGCTTGACGTATTGTTCCGAGTGGCAAACGGGACAGGGCTGTTTGTCGGTCACAGGCGATGCCTCCAGATGAACTTGATGAGCGTCCATATAGATGATTTTATGAAGTTGTAGCTCTGGTAATCCGAGCATCTCATTGATATACTGGAGTGGCATCTGTCATTTCCTTTTGTTGTTTGGTAGGACTTACAACAATACAGGATTTGCAGATGTTTTTCCATTTTCATCCTCGTTTCACGCTCGTATCGATTCGTCTACCGCTAATTTCGGTTTTGAGCCTTTCATATATAAATCTTCCAATACACTATCCAATATATTTAAACTTTCCAATAATTGTTCTCGATTAATAATTAGAGGTGGGGCAATCATCAATATATTTCTTCTACCCAAGGTCCAAAAACCTTTTTCTTCAAGTAGATTTATTAAATATGCTATATTTACTGAATCACGCTTTCCCATCACATTATCCTTAAACTCAATTGCTGCGAATAACCCTTTGCATCTTATATCACCAATTGAATGATATTTCGATTTCATTTTGTTTAACTCCACGTTAAGCAACTTCCCCAATAACTCTGAATTCTCTATCAAATTCAACTTCTTGTATACCTTAATAGAAGCAACTGTTGCAGCACACCCAAGTAAATGTGCATAGTTTGTAGAACCGCACATAAGTACATGATTATCAAAGTATTTTGCTATATGTTCATTTACAACTACAACTCCGAAAGCAACATAAGAACTAGTCATTCCTTTGGAGGTGGTAATTATGTCTGGCTTAATATCCCAATGTTCAAAAGCAAACCATTTACCTGTTCTTCCCCATCCAGTCATTACTTCATCACATACCATTAGAATTTTAAATTCATTACAAATTTCTCTTATTCCTTCCAAATAATTATCGGGAGGAATTATTACTCCATTTCCCCCAATTATTGGCTCCAAAAATATCGCAGCAATATTATTTTGCCCTTCATCAATGATTTGCTCCCTAAGCAAATCTAAATAAAAGTTGCTCATTTCCTTATCTGATCTAAACTGCCCCTTAGAATGATACTTATCAGGAAAATTGAACTTGATAAAACCTACTTGTCCCGGCTCACATGCTAACCTTCGTTGATCACCTGTTAAATTTCCAGCACCAATTGTTGATCCGTGATAAGAATTATACGAGGAAAAGATCTTTTGTTTTCCAGTATACATCCTCGCTAATTTAATTGCATTTTCATTTGCTTCTGAACCAGAATTTGTAAAATAAACTTTTTTATATATATTAGGTAATACGCCTAAAACATCTCTTGCTGCTTCGTCCATTATTGGATTAGAAAAACCAGAATAAATATAAGGTAGTTTTTCACATTGCTCCTGTATTGCTCTAATTACTTCAGAATTTCTATGTCCAATGTTTACGTTTATGCTTTGTGAAGCCATATCAAAACATTTTTTTCCGTCTATCCATATGTATATACCATCTGCATCAGTTATCTTCTTACCTTGGAAATCATTCTGTTTCATCCAAGGATGAAACAACGAATTAGCGTTTTCCATACCATTTCTCCTCGTCTATTAAGATATTTCTTTTGTTCCTATTTTTTTGTAAATCTCACTGCATTTTAATCTTTGAATTTTTCCATTCATTGTTCTTGGAATCTGTCCCTCTTTTAGAAAGATCACCTCATTTATTTTCAAATTAAGATATATTTTAATTGAATTCTTTATTTCATCTTGTAATTTTTCTATTTTCTCTCTTGAAAAATCCTCCAATATTTCTTGAAACAATACTATCTTTTCTTCTACTGAGAACACAGCACCATCACCTAATAATTTTGTATCGCTTATTTTTTTTGCACATTTTTCTATTTCATATGGTGAATAATTTTTTCCTTTTGAAATTATTATTTCTTTCTTTCTCCCAGTTATATAGAGTTGTCCTTCTTTCAAAAATCCTAAATCTCCAGTTTTAAAATAACTTTCTATTTCTCCATTATTTCCAGGTATTAATCTAAAACTATCTTCATTATCTCCGTACATATACCCATTGCAGAGAGAAGGAGAACTTATTAATATTTCTCCAACTTCTTTTCCACATAATTCCCGCCCGCTTTTAGTATCAACAACCATAATCTTTGTTCCAATAAGAGGTGTACCGACGCTTACAATTTCGCAAGAGAAATTGGTTACTTGTTCTACAATTTTATTTTGAGTCAATGCCTCATTCATAACATTAACCTTAAAGTATTTGTCTGATGGTAATAATGAACTTACTACTCCTGAGTTTTCTGACATACCGTATGAAGGTGAAAAAGCTCTGAAATCAAACTCATGTTTTTTGTATTTTTCATAAAAGTTTTTCAATGTAGAATGCTTAACTATCTCTCCTCCAATTGAGGCTACTTTCCAGGTTCTTAGATTCAACCCTTGAACCCTTTCTTTATCATAATTTTCCCAACATTTTTGGAATGCAAAGTTTGTTCCTGCACTATGTGTCGCTTTAAATCTTGAAATATGCTCAAGCCATAGAACAGGATCTTCTGAAAAATCAGAAGGTTTCATTATAACCGAGGTTCCTCCTGTATATAAAGGTAGCAGATACCCTGTTACCAATCCAAAAATATGAGAATGTGGAGCCCAAGTGACTGTCGTAGATTCCTCATTAACACTCCACATCTTTTTGCACTGATTAAGATTAGCAAAAAGTTGCTCATCCCTAATTTTAACCAGTTTTGAATTCTTCATTGATCCAGATGTCAATTGAATTATATCTGCATCAATTTTTGTTTCATTAACTCTATTAATATTTTTAATTATCCGGTCACATTTTTCAGTCTTCACATTCATAAAATTAATTTTATTTCTTTTACATTCTTCTGACAGATTTAATAAATCTTCAGCTACTAGCACACATCCGATATTCCTAACTTCTTTCACTAAATCAAAAAATTGTTTATAGAAACCTTTTTCATTTAAATTAGGACTTATGGTTCTTAATATTGGAATTACTCCTGCACTAAAACATGCTAAAAGAGTTGCAACTACATCTATACCCGATTGAAAATATAAAAGACATATTGTATTTCTCAAGCCATTATTCTCTAGTTTTTTTTCAATAATCGATATTTTCTCAAACAACTCTAGATATGTTACTCTTTTTTTTACAATCATTTTTTCAAGCTCGATAAACGCAATTTTTTCTTTGTATTCATTTTTCACACTTTCAATTTCTCTAACAATCCTGTTACGCAAAATTAATCACCTCATTTTATTCGCTAATGTACTACTCTTAAACTTGACCCAACTAATTAATCTAACTCCAACTCCTGTCAAAAAAAGGTTAACCAAGTGCTTCGCCGGGAGTTCGCCATGACAAATACTGCCCATTCAGGGACGCCCAGCGCCTGGATTTCGCGATCCGTGTTCTCACGCGTTTCCACTGTTTCCATAGACAAATTCGCAGTCTCCTTCGAATCCACTTATCCAACGCTTCGCAATGTTTCTTCGCTGAGGCGAGCCGGAAATAACCCATCCATCCCATCACATTTCCGGTTTAGCCGTGTAATGCATTCTTCCATCGAAATGGACCATATCCGGTTTGTGAGTTTACGAATCCGCTCTTTAAAACGTGAGATTATCTTTGGAGCTAGTCGGAGGGTTGCCTGTTTGTTCGCCAGGAAACTAAATCCCAAGAACCACTGCGCTTTTGTCCCAATTCACTTTTAGTTTCAGCTTTCCTTCCACAAAGCGAGTCACCCATACTCTTGGCTAAAGGTAGACGCTTGCCAGCCTCTATTCCGGACTTTCACTGTAGAGATGACGCCCATGCTGGACTTACTCAAAAAAATTGGAGCAACGATACCGTTACTCCAATTTGATAATAAAATCAACCCTGATCTGACATAGACCAGTTTAATCCTTGAAGAACTACACGTCCTTCGTATGTTCCCTTAATCACTCTCAGTTGATTAATTAGTTTTTCTAAAGGATTCCCAACTTCGATTTCTTTTTTCCATTTCTATCACCTAATTTTAAATTGCAAAAATGAATTAATTTTACATATTATCTTCTCATATCCTAGTATCTGCAAGATAATGTTTTTTGTCAACATTATCTAAGGATATTTATGGATTAATTCATTAAATATGTACTTTTATTTACGATTTAATTATTTATTGAAAATGTGGCATTCTGCTCTTTTGATATTTGAGCATTTTGCATTAAACTGAGCCCTTGCTAGGCAAGGAGATTTTGAGCATAAAGAAGGACTTCACCCCAACTTAGAGAAGTTTTTTGGTAACCACACCAAAACACCCAAGAGGAGGAAGTCCCCTTTGTATATTCTCCAAGAAAGTCTGTTTTCCTTTGAGGAACTGCAAAAACTTGAATCTAACGAACGGCTGCCCATCTTTTTCAGCGCCCTGGACTTGCAGCCTTATGCGAAAGAACTAAGGAGTTCTTCACCCCGAGGAGCCGATGGACACTGCCGCCAAGGCATTCTTCGTGCCTTGCTTGCAGCTCCTTTGGAGCATATCGATACCTTTACCGACTTAACAACGTAGACTCCAATTCGATTTGCGTTTTCGTTACCAATGCGGACTGCGGCTGGATCGCTCCCCCTCGATCTCCACCTTGAGCCGTGTGTTTGCTGAGATCACGCAAAAAGGCATGGCTCAGCGCTTGTTTGAAAATCTTGTCCTTCAGTGTCAGGAAGCCAAAATAGGAAGCCAAAATTATGGACGGAATCCATGTCGCTATTGATAGTACGGCGATCCAAGCCTACGAGAGAAAACAGCCCAAGTCGAAAAGTGAGCTCACCGGCAACGCCAATTGGGGCGTGAAGCTCGATTCCTTTGGCAACAAGGTCAAATGGTTTGGCTACAAACTGCATCTAGCCGTGGATACCCAAAGCGAACTGCCCTTGGCACTGAAGGTTACGCCAGCCCATATCAATGATGGCGAGGAAGGTCCCGCGCTCATGGAACAGGCTGCTGCTAAAAACCAAGGTGCGATTTTTCATGCTGGATGCGGGCTATGACCAGTTGAAAAACTACGAAGCCGCCCGAGATCTTAAGGCTCAGGCCATTATCCCGCTTAATCTTCGAAACGAGAAAGAGCCGCCTGCCGGGATGACCAGCAAAGGCACCCCATGTTGCTCCATGGGGTTTCCCATGACCTATTGGGGGCTGGAAAACGGACGTTTGAAGTTTCGCTGTCCGCACGCCACGGGTAAGGTCGATTGCCCGCTCGGCATGACGGCTTGTTCCAATTCGAACTACGGCATGGTCGTCAAGGTAAGCGGCCGGGACGATCTACGCCGCTACTGCCTGCCTCACCGGGAAAGCCGGGGCTGGAAGGACCTGTACAACAAACGGACCAGCGTGGAACGCTGCAATTCAAGGCTGAAGGATGACTTAACCGCCAACCGATTACAGGTGTGGGGCATTCAAAAAGTCACGACTCACCTCTATCTGAATGCCATTGTTCTACTTGTATCGGCGCTCGCTGTCGCAAAACAGCACAAGATAAGCGCCGCATAATTTTTTGAGACTTCTGAAAATTCTGCTCGTCTGTCCTTTTTTCATTTTACTTCACTAACGAAAGCATTTTCGTTTGCCTTTAAGAAAAAAATGAATTATGCAAAATGCTCATTTAAATACCAGCAGATCATTAATCTATGCAAATCCATCAATAGCGGAAATTGTTCGGTCCATGTTTTCGTCTGATGCTGAACTTGACCCTGGACTGCAGCAGTCCAGAAAATTAGGACTCATTCAAGATCCAGGCATAAATGTTAGCAGTCACGGCTACAGAATTCAGGTGAACGAGGTTTCAGCAGATGCGTCTCGACTCACAATAGCTGTAAAAGTCACCGATCGGTTTGGCAAACCGGTTCTGCAAGGATTTAATTGGGAGCAAATCAGTATTAAGGATGAACGAGGGAATGAAATTGGCTTAGGGAGATTTGGAAGCGGAAATAGCGGCGTAGATGTTTTTACCTATATCTATAAAGGGGAACTCACTTCTCCAACAATTACTGTAGAGAGCCGTATTGATAAGATCAAAGAAACAAAAGGAAACTGGAAATTTTCTTTCCCGGTCGATTTGACTCAAGCAGATTCTCTGACTACTGTAGATGAGCTGAATGAACACTATGTTACTCCAGAAGGCCTGACTATACAAATAGATAAACTGACCCATACTCCGAGCGGAGTGAAATTTGAGCTTACAACGTCACTGAGCCAACAGGCAAGAAATAAAGTTCCGGCTAATATGGAAGAGATGCAGAAATTAATGTTTCATTTTGAAGATGAACAGGGAAATATAATATCACAAGTTAATGGAATGCACTCGATTTCTATGTTAGCGGGAGCAACATCCAAACGTACGGAACAAGGGATCCACTGGGTGTATACCTTTATTGATCTGCCTTATGACTCACAGCACGTAAAAATGGTGTTGGATGGATACTCCATACCTGAGAAGAGTGAGGGTTCCGTAGTCATTTATCCATCCAGACTGAATAAAGAAAATGCGGTATTTAGTAATTCAGGCGATAAAGTATGGTTTAACGCCTTTAAGATTACTCAAGATCCTGATCAACAAGCAGCGATAGCGGCTGGAGTTATTGAGAATCAAGAAGCGAAATCGGCAGGAGTAGTCAAAATTAAGGGTAAATACATGAATATAGCCAATCCTGCAGTTGATCAATGGCAGGCCATTGATGATAAAGGCAATAAATACCCCATAGAGTTTCGAGGGACCAGGGATCTTGATAAAAAAACTCTGGACGGCAGTTTTATCATCAAAGGATTATCCTACACTCCTACGAAACTTACCCTGATTCGTAGTATTATTGATCGGTATTACTCAGATGTTCAATGGTCTTTTGACCTCCCGAAAGGCAAACCAATCCCTGGACTTGAGAATAACGAACCCATTAAATATTGGGAAGATATTTTACCTGACCGTTAATATTGTAAGGCTGCCGTATCTCCTCGGCAGCCTATATCAGTATTCGGAATCGGATATTTGGACGTGAATCTGATGCAGACAACCTTAGTGATGAAACAACCGAGTGTTGGAGAACGCCATCACCATTCCATATTCGTTACACGCGTTAATAACCTTATCGTCCCTAATTGAGCCGCCTGGTTGGACAATGTATTTCACACCACTTTTTTGAGCGCGATCGATATTGTCCCTCTGAGGGAAAAATGCATCAGAACCAAGGGAAACGCCATCCAAATTCTTCAGCCAATCGTTTTTTTCTTCCTGGGTGAGTCTTTTTGGAATATTTACAAAGACATCTCCCCAATCTTTCATTTCCTCAGCTGTTGTATTGTTCCCCAGGAACTGGTCAATTGAAATATCTTTTTCTGTTCTCGAAACGCCTTCCTTAAACTGTAAGTTCAACACCGCTGGATGCTGACGAAGGAACCAGAGGTCAGCTTTTTCTCCAGCGAGACGAGTACAATGAATTCTGGACTGCTGCCCAGCTCCACATCCAATAACCTGTCCATTCAAGGCATAACAAACTGAATTAGACTGGGTATATTTTAAAGTTATCATTGAAACGATCAAATCACGGACAGCTTCATCAGGCAGATTCTTATTTTCAGTTAAAATATTATGTAATAAATCCTTATTAGGGATTAGGCTATTCCGGTGCTGCTCAAAAACAATTCCATAAATTTTCCTTGTATCTAAGGCATCAGGTTCATAGTCCGGATCTATTTTTATAATATTGAAGCTGCCTTTGCGCTTTTGTTTAAGAATTTTCAAGGCTTCGACGGAATAATCAGGGGCAATGATACCGTCTGATACTTCCTTTTTGATAAGCAAAGCAGTTGCCTCATCCACCTTGTCGCTTAGAGCGATCCAATCTCCAAAAGAAGAAATCCTGTCCGCACCTCTAGCCCTTGCATACGCGGCAGCTAATGGACTTAATTCCATACCCTCAACAAAATAAGCCTTCTTTAGTTTTTCATCAAGTGGCAGCCCTATTCCACTGCCTGCCGGGCTTACATGCTTAAAGGAAGCTGCCGCAGGGAGTTTCATGGCAATTTTAAGCTCTTTAACCAACTGCCAAGAATTAATAGCATCCATAAAATTGATGTATCCCGGATTCCCGTTTAATACTTCGATAGGCAATTGATCTGTTTCGGAGAAAATCCTTGACGGCTTTTGGTATGGATTAATTCCATTTTTCAAAATAATTTCTTTTTGCTTCATTGTCTTGTCCTCCTGTCAAAAAAATACTTACATATATTTCTATATATCATATTTCTCATTACTCGGCTTGTCCAGGTATGAAAAAAACGAAGGTATTTGCATCGGAAGCATCCCCAACGGCTCACTTGCCCCGCCAAAATGTTAAGCAGCGCCTGATCCTGGACTCCGAAATTTGACAAGCATAGCGTCTGCGTCCCCTTCACACTCGGATATTGATCAATTATTCTTAATTGGATACCATTTTAATGTCGTTGTATCCGTTACATTCTCCTGAGCAAAGCGGTATTCATACAACGGTTTGTCCTCAGATGATAATGCTATGGGTTTTAATGAAGACCCGATAAATGCTTTAGGCCACCATACTAATAACGGTTTGTTAGGTTCTATTTGCTTTTTAACACGATCCGTTCCTTCACCGACTTCGATCCATGCAACTTGCGGGTCACTTGTAATTACATCAATAAGTGCTATTGATTCTGGAGAGGTCCCGCCTGAGTACTGATAATTAAGCCAACCGACAGTCCTTACTGGATCGGAAGCATTCGCAGGATTGAATGTAGTTACCAAATTACAAAACCACAAAGGTCCCTTCTTACGAACAACCGCCGTTCGTTCCCCGTTAGGAGTATCTAGTAAAAACACTTTTCCCCATGGTAAGTCTAATTGATCAAAGACGACTGCATCCATTCCTACAGATGATTGTGCATTCGCGGCGGCAATCGCAGTAAAGCGCCACCCATCTATTAAGCTGATACAGGAATACCCGCCGACTATACACAAGATAATGATAAGAAGAATTACTGCTTTAGTTTTTGTCATCTTATCTCCTCAATCCCCCCAAATACACCTATTTGATATATCCATAATTCACAATATAATGAATAACAAAAAATATAAAACCCAAAAGACGTTGGTATTATATTTCACAACCTGGTGAATATATCTAGAATGACGAATGTGATTCATTTCGTTTATTTGATAGTTCAGGTTGTCCGGGGATCATTATAAGGAGGAGTCTTGTGATAACGAGTAACGCAAGCGCTTGCATTCGTGACATACAGAAACACAGCACCCAGGACGGTTCCGGTACCCAAACGGTCGTCCACCTAAAGGGCTGCCCTCTCTACTGCACTTGGTGCCCCAATCCGGAGCTTCGCAATCCTGGAGTCAGGTTGCTGTGGGACCCGGTTAGAACCAGACATTTCGAGGACGGACGGATTTATTCCGTTCAGGAGGTAATGGAGTTGTGCCTCGACAATCCTGATTCCTACGGAAAGACAGCAAATGGGGTCATGTTGACTGGCGGAGAGGCCATGATGCAGCATTCCTTTGTCTATGAACTGCTGTCACGCTTGAAGGAACGGGGAGTGCATACCGCCGTTGAAACTACCGGATATGTAACAGAGACTCAATTTGCCAAGGTAGTTCCCTTAATCGGTCATCTTATATTCTACTTAAAACACTATGAACGTGAAGCGCACAGAAAAATAACCGGGGTTTACAATGATTTAATTATTGAAAATTTGCGGAACTCTCTCCTAAGTCCAAGCGAGGTTGAGGTTCGGCTTACCCTTATTCCCGGATTGAACGACCGACCGGAAGATGCGGAAGGATTTGCCAGACTGCTTCAGCGTATAGGTGTAAAACAGGCTCAGCTTCCTCCCTTTATCAACCAGGCAGCTCCGTCAGGGCGGCACAATGCTCCAGACAACGCTTCACCGTTATCTGAGATGGAATTGACCGGATACCAGGATGCCCTTCAGTCTCATCATATGGATTGCTCCTAATGAACAAAATCTCATTACGAAAAGACAATCCCCCTGAGGAAGGAAGATTGTCTTTTTCCTTACAAAGACCGGCTTGGAGGTGCCATAAATTCCGGGCCGACCGGTTCCTTCACGGTTTCTTCAATAATACGATCGATTTCTTCTAAAGCACTTTGATCCAGTGACCAGCCCATTACTTCATCCACCGGGGTCAATTGCTCAGGCTTCCGCGCTCCCCAAAGCGCGATGCTGGCGCCGGGTTGAGCCAGAATCCACCGGACAGCCAGATGAATCACACGTTTTCCGTAATTTTGCTGAGCAAATTGATCGAGTTTCTGCACGGCATCTAGATATTGCCCGAAACGCGGGGCTTGAAACTTCGGATCCACCTTGCGTAAATCGTCGCCTGTAAACTCTGCATGTGCTTGCATGCGTCCGCTTAATAAGCCGCGGCACAAGCTTCCATAAAGCAGCGTAGTGATTTGATGTTCCGCGCAATAAGGCAAAACGTCCTTTTC
The DNA here is from genome assembly GCF_018966525.1 of Paenibacillus sophorae. Lineage (NCBI taxonomy): Bacteria > Bacillati > Bacillota > Bacilli > Caryophanales > Paenibacillaceae > Paenibacillus > Paenibacillus sophorae. Next base: position 3,117,821 of record NZ_CP076607.1, on the reverse strand, counting down.
AATTTCACGCTCAAACAAATTATAGGGAGGCTGGTCCGTATGCAGCGGTGCAATCTTTCGGAATTCTTCCATCAGAGCGGTTGTGAAATTACTAACGCCAATAGCGCGGATTTTCCCCTGCTCCAATAATTGCCGCATCGTTTCCGCTGTTTCTTCTATAGGAACTAACGGGTCCGGCCAATGAATTTGATAAATGTCAATATAATCGGTCTTCAAACGCTGAAGAGAGTCATCGATTTCTTTCATGATGCGCTGTTTCGTCGCGTTGCGGTGGACGCTGCCATCTGCCCACTCCAGCGCCGCCTTGGTCGCGATCAGGATGCGATCCCGTTTCCCATAGGATTGAATCGCTTGTCCAACAACTTCCTCAGAATGGCCAAAACCGTATACGGGCGCCGTATCGATCACATTAATTCCGCGATCCAATGCAGCATGAATGGTGCGAACGGACTCGGCATCATCGCTTCCGCCCCACATCCAGCCGCCGATTGCCCAAGTGCCCAAACCAATTCGAGAGGCTTGAAGCCCGGTATCGGATACCTGTACAAATTCCACTTTGTCCTCATCCTTTCTGTGAGTTGTATGGGAAAGTTACCCAAAAAACCTAACCAGGTCATTATAACATATACGAATTACCCTTCAAAAAACACCTAAAGAATTTCGTAACCAAACGGCTGTAAACTCTCTTAATCTCTCGATAAAAAAAGGGAATTGTTTGCGCGGCTCGGACAAAATGGCGCTGGAAAATATGCTTTAATGCTGCCGCATCTCTGTTGGGTGCTGGGGTATGCCATCTGATCCGATGAAATTTGAGGAGTAAGCCCTGGCATGATTCTAATTTTATTGGATGCGAGTATGTGCCCGTTAACGTAGCTCGGCTGCCGATCATTTCCGGGACAGCCTCATTGCGGAGCTTAATCCAGATATTTTCGCACTTCCTTTAACAAGATAAACAGACCTGATAGAGAGTTCCCGCATCAGGTCTGTTTGTCTGTGATCTTGCATAAAAGTTTAAAATTTCTTTTTCGATAAAGTCACTTTTATGAAATAAAAGATAATTACTGTTCAGTAGAATCTCATTTGTTCATAGTCCATCTCGCCCATATACTTCTCGACGGCTTGCAGCCGCTCCCGGCTCATCCCCTGCAGGCACTGGACAAATTGCATTTGCCAATCCATCGTATACTCATTCTTAAGTAACAGCATGGACGGCAGATCCAAAGACTCGCTTCGCAGCTCTTCATAGAATACGATTTTCGCCAAAATTGCCAGCTCCATATCGCCAAAAGCATGGAAAAGCGCATCATACTCATCCCCATACAAGCAGTCGGATTCAAGCATATCGAGGAAGTCGTGGAAGGAATGAAAGCTCGATAAGATCAGCCTCACTTTGTCCTCCTTCCGCTCGCAGGCCATAATCTCATCCAGCCGTCTTCTTAACTCTACATCGCTCATTCTGTCGTCTTCGCCCAAGACAATGACGATGGACTTCACTTCCGCCTCCCGCTCTGTAATAATAACAGCCCGTAAGCTGCTGTGCTTTGCGGCATTCGCCACCCGCTGAACGAGGTCCTCTCTGCACCCGTCCATATACTCCTTCAATTGCGGATGAATCGGCAATTCTTGCTGAAGCCTTCCCATCCCACCGTAGATGACGGACCTGATTTGCGGTTCAGTAAGGCTCATGAATTGTCGTTCTAACCGTTCGTATTGACTCTCGGAAATTCGGATTTCATCGGCATCTCCCCCTGATAAAACCGAGAAAATCGCATTATTCAGCACAATCTCATATATATTGAACAACTCAATCCGGTAGTTAAATCTGCATTCCCTTCCGTAGTGCACCAGCAAATCCAGCAGCTCCCGCTGATCGAACATCGCGCAAAATTCGGTCTCCAGCTTCAACCGTTCCAGATACTGCTTGATATAAAAAACGCCCTGAAGCCGCATGTCATCGGAAGCCAGCGGGTAATCGATACTCGCCATCGTATTGTGGGCATCAAAGATGATGCCGTATTTCCTTAGAAAGACAGGCAGGGACTCATCGATGGTCATGTTATAGGCGTCGACCGGAACCTCCAGCTTGTTAACCATGATTTCCTTATATAGCTCCTTGGTCTCTTCCAAGCATTGAGTGACCTTTTCCACGCCTCGTTCATAGATTTGGCGTAAGTCAACCGTTTTGAGATACGTAATCGCCTTCTCCGGCTCCTCAAAGCTGAACAGATACGCATCGGCCGCATACATGATCGAAGTCAGGAGGCTTTCGGCGGTTTCCGTGGTCACCGAAGTGCTTTCGCCCCGGGTGTATTTCTTGATCATCTCCTGCAAGAACTGCATGAACGCATTCTGAATGCGCGTCATTTCCTGGCCCGTCAGCAGCCCCGCCCGCAAGCCTTCGTTCATTAAGGAGATCGTATATTGATTGCGCTGCAGCCGAGATTTGCGAATGCCGCCCTGAACGGTCAACTCGCTCCCGTTATTTATATGTTCAGGTCCCAATATTCATCTTCTCCTTCAAATAAAGAATCGTTCTTCTGCAAATCTCTCCGGAACTCTTCGGCATACTCTTCGAGTCTGCTTTTTAACAAGTCCAATGAGCCCTCGCAATCCTCTTCGAACACTTCCTTCATCCTGTGGAGGAGCTTCATGTCGCTGATTTTGTCTTCTGTTTCATTTTTCAGATAATAAAAAATCTCATGCAGTTCATTCAGCGTATCCGCATAGTTCTCCTGGTTGATAAACGAGGACGCCGAGAATACCTCGATGAGCGCCTTGGTCACTTCAATACTCAATTCCACCCGCCCGTAGCTGTACAGGACCTGGTTTCTCGCCGCCATCATCAGTTCAACGTCCTGCGGGGTCAGGATCAGGCCATATTCCTTCGTCTTCTCGTTCAATTCCAGTAATTCGGTTATACATTGTTCCTGCATAGATACGTTCAAGGAGTTGAAAAGGCGGGGTAAATACATGCCGGTATCCTCCCTCATTAATTTTTCTAAGAAAAAAATATAGAAAATAGTTGACTTTTTCTTTGTTTTATGTTATAATCTATATTAATTTTGTTTCACGCTATATTTTATCACTATTTCCATCGATGTCAATTGAAACTGACAATAAAACAGTAGTTTGTTTACATAGAGAAAGGTTGGGCAGAAGATGATTCTGACCCAACCTTTTTTTGTGCTTCCGTGTTCTTCTTCATAGTTACTCACACCATACCTGACTCATTTCTGCTGCCCGCTTTTGATTTTCGTATCCCGATACTGAGTGGGTGCGACACCAAGACGCTTCTTGAATGCTTTCGAGAAGGAGAAGATATCAGGGTAGCCGACAGAGTGAGCAATTTCGGACAAGGTATAGGAGGTCTGCTCCAGCAATGACCGGGCTTCCTTCATTTTCAACTCCTGGATAAACTGAATGGGAGTGATTCCGTAAGCCTTGCGGTACTGTTTGGTAAAGTGAGTGCGGTCTATGCCGACATACTCTGATACTCTTTCGACTGTGATGCCCTCCGCATAGTGAATCTCCATATATTCATGCCCTTTTTGCAGCCACGAGACATCCCGCCGATCATTACGGGCAGAACCGTCAATCGCAGCAGAGAGATGATCGAAGATACGGTGGAATAAGATTAGCCGTCCCAGGTCCGTGTCGTTATCTGAATTCACCAATCTGAAGAAATCCCACATCAGTTGAATCGCTTCGGGTGTCAATACACCCGCTGCATGCGGGCTGTGCATAGTCAGTCCAATCTTCTCAAGCAGACTCAAAGCCTGTCTCCCGTCAAAAGCAAGAAATACTTTGCGGAGCGGATCATCCGCACGTGTGTAATATTCATGAATGACCTGTGGAAACAGACAAAAAATATCATTTTTACGGAGCTCAAAGGTTTGTTTGTTTTGATTAAACGTCCCTTGCCCTTCCAGCACAAAAATTAAATAATAATAAGGGGTCGTCCGGGGGCCAATGTGATAATTCGGTTTGGCAATATTATGTCCAAGGCGAATCGGCCAAGCGGCTCCGGACTTTTCGTATACGGAAGGGGTAAAGAGGCATAACTCCAAAAACTCATGATTATCCTCTATCATCTTGTCTTTCATTTAACATACCTCTTTTTATAATGCGATCTCATTTTTATAAATAATATATAATTTCTACAAGGTTCACAATGCCTTTCATTCACTCTTTTATTCTGCAGCAATCATTCACCATGACTTAAAATGACATGCACGAACAACTTAAAATGACATTTACTTGTGAAGATTCGGCTTGATAATATATAAAGCATAGTAAACCAAGTTAATTTATTGGACATTGACTAGACCACTAGAGAGCTAATAATATCATACTGTTTGCTAACTAATAACCATTTAAGGAGTGTACATACGATGAAAAAGAGAACTCTCCTGCTTACGCTGCCTGCGATCTTGCTCGTCTTTTCCATACTGCTAAGCGCGTGCGGAGAAAACGCGAAAAGCGGCGAAGCATCCGAAATCGAAATCAAATTCCCCAGCATATGGGTAGCGAAAGATTCCAAAGCCGCCACGTTCGCTCAAATTGTCAAAGATTTCAACGAACAGAATCAAGGCAAAATCAAAGTCGTCGTTGAAGAGATTCCCGATTACGCCGCTTACAAGGATAAGATCCGCACCAATATTACGACGGGGACAACACCGGATATTTTTTCCTTCGATAATCCTGCGGACGGGGAGTTCTATTACAAATCGGGAAATTTAGCCGATCTTACTCCTTATCTGGACGAGCAGTGGAAAAGCACGTTCCTGGATCATGCCTTTGACAATGCCACATACGACGGCAAAGTGTACTCGATTCCGTTCGAGTTCGGCGTAACCCCGGTATTATACAATACCAAGCTGTTCAAACAAGCGGGCATCACCGGATTCCCCAAAACATACACCGAGCTGTTCGCCGCTTTTGATAAATTGAAAGCCGCAGGCATCGCTCCCGCCACGCAAATGACCGGAGGCGATGGTTGGGTTTCCATGCTGTGGTACTCCCAGCTCGTGTCCGCGATTGGAGGGCCGGATGTGTACAAACACGGATTGGACGACCCCGCCTTTGTACAAGCCGCCGAGGTATTGAAAAAGCTCTTTGATTACACTACGGGAGATGCGGTCGGATTGGACAATGCAGGCGGTCACTTTTTAAATCAGCAAACCGCCGTGCTGCTCAACGGGCCCTGGTTTATCGGTCGAATCAAAAAGGAAGGCATTGATCAATTGTACGATTCCGTCGAGGTTGCGCCTGCCCCCGTTTACGAAGGAGGCAAAGGACAACCCGGGCAGTATGTCGGCTTTACGCAGGCAAGTCTGGCAGTAGGTAAACAAAAGGATAAAAAGAAAGAAGAAGCCATTGTGAAATTCCTTAAATATTTGACCTCTCCGGACAATGTGAAGAAAATATCGCTCGATTCCGGATCATTGTTCGTCATTAAATACGAGGTTACAAAGGATGATAAAGTGGAACGCCTGCAAACCGAGATGAAAAAAGGAATGGAAGCCGCGCCATACATCATCCCTCATTTCCGGGCAAGCGTGAGCCCCGCCGTCGGCGCGGAATTCCCGCAAGCGTTGAGCGGTCTGGTGCTTGGAAAATATACGCCGGAACAATTCGTAGAGCAGCTTAAACAAGCCGAATCCAAATAAATCCGGCTCGCTGGAAACTGGAGTAAAGGAGGGCAGAACTTGCAGCGAACAACCCATTTCCGTACAGGCGCTATACTTTTTCTACTGCCGGCCTTACTGCTCTTTGCCGCCTTTTTTCTATATCCCGTCGGATATGTCGTCGTTGTCAGCCTATTGAATTGGGATGGTATGAGCAGTCCCGGGTTTGCCGGCCTCCGAAATTACAGCGCCTTGTTTCATGATGAAGTATTTCGGATTTCCATTCGCAATAATTTGATCTGGGCCTTCGCGGAGGCGTTGATTCAGGTACCGCTTGCCATCGTAGTCGCCCTGCTGCTGGCCCGAAAGCCGAAGGGCTGGAAGCTGCTGCGTACGATTTACTTTTTCCCCCATGTCATCTCGGGTATCGCAATCACGATGTTGTGGGGAGCCATCTATAACAATGAACGGGGATTGCTTAACGGCTTCCTCCGTTTGATAGGATTGTCCGAATGGGAACATAACTGGCTCGGCGGGCTGGGCAGCGCGTTCCCTTCCGTACTCGTGTACGGACTGCTGTATATCGGCTATTTCATGGTCATTATTTTGGCGGACATCTCCTCGGTTTCGCAGTCCTACTACGAAGCTGCAAGCATTGACGGAGCGACACGCACGCAGCAGGATTGGCATATCACATTGCCACTGATTAGAGGAACCATAGCTACCTGCGTAACGCTTGCGATGGTTAACGGGCTTCGGCAATTCGAACAGGTTCTGCTGCTGACAAACGGCGGTCCGGCCAACAGCACCTCGGTCCTTGTACTTTATTTATATAAAGAACTACAGAACTTCCACTATGGGACGGCCAATGCTTTGGGCACGGTGCTGATTGTTCTCGGCGGCCTGGTCATTCTAACGGTACGCAGATTATTTAACGCCGCCAAATATGACATGTAATTCAGGAGAAGTCTTATGAAAATAAATGCGCTGCTTGAAAAGTTACTATCCCGGGCCATTTTGTCCTTGTTTCTTGTGTACACACTCTTCCCCATGCTCTGGCTTGTAATGGCTTCGCTCAAAACGAATGTCGAACTGCTTGGCGATCCTTTCCGGTTTCCCGCCCCGCCGCAGTTCGGCAATTATGTGAATGCGTTCAAGTCGGCGCATTTGGCTCTGTTATTTTCAAATTCCGTTATTATCAGCTTTTCGGCAACTGCTTTGAACGCGCTGGTTGCATCCATGGCCGCCTATGTGCTCTCCAGATATAAGTTCAGGTTCGGACCGGTTATATTTTCAACCCTGATCACGGGGATACTAGTGCCGGTTAGCGCTCTCATGGTTCCGTATTTTACTTTAATTCGGACACTCGGCCTCTATGACACAAAGCTGGCGCTGATTTTAACGTATACGGCAATCTCGCTTCCGCTGTCCGTCTTTATTATCAAAGGCTTTATGGATTCGATTCCTGCGGAGCTCGAAGAAGCCGCGCTGCTGGACGGGTGCGATTTCTACCAAAAGTTCTTCAGGGTGATTGTGCCGATTTCCCGTACAGGCATCGTAACCGCGGCCACGTTTCAATTCTTAAGCAGCTGGAACGAGTTCCTGTATGCGATGCTGCTGACTTCCTCCGAACAGGTGCGGACTCTGCAAATGGGCATTCGTTTTTTCGCCAGCCAGTTTACAACCGATTTCACCTCGATGTTCGCGGCGATTGTCATCAGCATTATTCCAAGCGTTGCGATGTACAGCCTGTTTCAAAACCAGATCATTTCCGGACTTACACAAGGCTCCGTTAAAGGCTGAGGGGTTCGGTACATCCTGCTCGAAAAAACAAACAGGGGGCCCTAAGCCATTTCAATTCGATGGCTTTTGGATCCCCCTTTTTTATTCCGCTAAATCTTGCTTTTGATTCAGTATCCATCGATTTACAGACCTCTTTTTGCCAAGTTCATTTTAAATATAGAACCACTTTCCCTATTAATAAAACACAACTTTATTCAAGTTATTATCCACTCTTTCCTCTCTACTCCTCTCTTTTTACCATCTATTTCTCATTAATAGAAAAGACGTAAATTTACAAATGAAAGTTGACGCGAATTGACATTCCCGATAACTGAAACGCTTGTTACAATCAGAATATAAATTTAATCCTATAAGTTTTATAGGAATTCGACCGGTTCACCGGAGAAATAAATCAGCAATGGTGTCATCAAGATACGACATAAGGAGGCTAACATGGGCTTGCATACAGAAGAGATTCGATTTGGCTGGTTTTTACCGACATCCGGCGACGGCCGCTATGTGGGGACTGATCCGGAGAGAGAACCCTCGCTTAATTATTTAATTGAGGTGGCGCAGATGGCGGAACGCTCCGGCTTTGAGTTCGTTCTGATTCCGACAGGCGGATCATGCCTGGATTCATGGGTAGTCGGATCAGCGGTGATGAGCCACACGACACGGCTTAACGCCCTCGTAGCGATCAGACCCGGATTGATTGCCCCGGTGCTCGCAGCCCGCATGGCCGCTTCTCTTGATCAATTGTCAGGGGGGCGGGCCATGATCAATGTCGTGACCGGGAGTTCGGTTCAGGATCTGGAGCAGCTCGGCGATCCACTCGCCCATGCCCATGATGACCGGTACGATCGGGCGATGGAGTACATGCAGGTGATGAAGCTTGCCTGGACCGGATCGGCCGGATCAGCGTTATCTGAATTCTCAGGCCAAGCTGAACATGGCTCTGCAGCAGCCGCAGATTCTTTTGAAGGCAAGTATTTTCAGTTTCGCGGCCCGGTTCACACACCGATTGCGGTACAGTCTCCGCATCCCCCGCTTTATCTGGGAGGAAGCTCGCTGATCGCCAAGCAAGCTGCGGTCCAGCATGCGGACACCTATCTGATGTGGGGCGAGCCGCATGAATGGATTGCCGAGCAGATTGCCGAGATGGAGGATGTTCGAAAGGAGGTCCTCAGGACTACAGGAATTGACCGCAAACCGAGGTACGGATTAAGGGCGCAGGTGCTTATACGCGACACCGAGGAAGAAGCCTGGACGGCTGCGTGGAGCTTGATCAGCCGCGTCTCATCAGACACGCTGCAGCAAGCGCAGCAATCTTTTGCAAAGACGGACGCTGCCAACCAGAGCAGACAGAACGAGCTCAGGGAACAGTCCGCAGCGAATGACTTCGTCTTAGGGCCTAATCTGTGGAGCGGCTTATCCCTCGTTCGCTCGGGAGGGGCGATGCTGATTGTCGGTACAGCGGAGCAGGTTGCGGATGTGCTAATCCGCTATGCGGAAATCGGTGTAAGCACCTTTATTCTTTCCGGTTACCCCCATTTGGAGGAAGCAGAGAATTTTGGACAAAAGGTACTCCCGTTGTTTCGAAAACAGTGGAGTCAGAGGCATTAGCCTTTAATTTAACAGGGCTGATGCCGCGTGAATTTGGAAGACATTTTTCTAAAAAAATGAAAGCTGGGGTGAATGCGGATGTGTGCAGTTACGACTCACGCTTCTGGACAGACAAGAGAATTAACATTACGGGAAGTTATGGATAAATACAATGATGTATCCCCTTTTGTCATTATCAAATCGGATGTTACCCGCAGGTCCTTTATCTATACGGACCGGGCGCTGGGAGCGCTGGACAAAAGCAAGCATCAGTATCAGCAAAGAGTGCTGATCGGCTCCAACGGAGGTGAGAACGCCGCCGTTCCGGTCTCGCTCCTGCTCAGGGACGGAACGTCGATTATCGGCATGCCTTCCAAGACGGCCAAGAATCCTTACGTGGTAGATCAGATCGACGGCAAGCTGGTTCTGACCGACCAGGGCGAAATCGTGGAAGAGGTACACTATTGGTACAAACCGGATTATTATGACAAGTTCACCAGCTCCGGTACTCCGATGTGGCAGGTGGCCTCTTCCCGGCCGCAAAGGCTCGACATTGATCCCAACAGCCACTGCCACTTCTGGAACAAAGGGAACGGCTGCAAATTTTGCAATATCAACGCCAACTCCGCGCAAAGCGAGAAAGAATGCAATATGTCGAAGCAGCTAACAGCGCAGGATGTATACGAGACGGTGAAAGAGGCTCTGAAGCAGCCAGGCGCTTTTACCAATCTCAAAATGAGCTCCGGCTCCATTCTCAGCGGCGCGGAAATATTCGATGACGAAGTGGATATGTACATTGAAATGCTGCAGGCCGCCGGAGACAATTTCAAAGACAAGAAATTCCCCAGCACAATAGTTGCCTCGGCTTTCAGCGAGAAACAGCTGGCTAAACTTTATGAGAACACCGGACTGATGACCTACACTTCGGATATTGAAATCCCGAACGAGGCGTTGTTCGCCTGGATTTGCAAAGGCAAGCATGAGGAAGTCGGGTATGCCGAGTGGAAGCGGAGAATCATCCGGGCCGTCGATATTTTTGGCGCCGGAAATGTCAGCAGCGGTATCGTCGGCGGATGCGAAATGGCGCAGCCCCATGGATTTACCAATGAGGATGACGCCTTGAAAGCTGTGCTGGAAGAGGCGGAGGATTTTGCGAGCCAGGGGGTTAGCATCGTCCACTGTGTGTGGGTGCCCATGCATGGTTCGGCCTTCCATAACCAACAGAACCCTTCACTTGAATACTATGTGCGGTTGGCCAAGGGCTTAAGCGACTTAAGAAAGAAATACCTTTTGAATGTCGATATGGACAACTACAGAAAATGCGGCAACCATCCGGACTCGGATCTGGACAGAGGAAATTTAGAATAAGGAGGAACGATGAGCCCATGTCTATTTTAAATGATAGAATTCAAGCACTTCTTCAAGATCCCGAGGCGGCCAAAGTTCTGGCAACCGTCGATAATCAAGGCATCCCTCATATCGTATCGGATAATACCATTACGGTAAACGACGAAGGACAGATTATTTATCTTGAGCTGATCGAAACGTCCCGGAACAGTGTGAATCTCGTGAACAGCATCTGGTTCAAGCGCAAGGTCGCTATTCATCTCTCCAAGGGAGAAGAAAGCTATCAGATTAAAGGCTATCCGGCCTACTCGGTGATTTGTGGCCCGGTGTTTGAGCATTACTACAAGCTCTCCCTGGAAAGAAATCCGGAGTTCGATTTATCTACAGTATGGATCATTGAGCCCGATGAGATTACGGATGATACTTACGCTGCCCGCAAAAATAAAGAACGCGAGAAGCATCCGCTTATTACGCATCTGGATCGGCTGGCAAAATAGTTTCGGCAGCAGTATACAATCTTTCAGTTGGAGGCTAAGCTTATGTCTGTAAAAGGTAACTATCTCTTTACATCCGAATCTGTAACGGAGGGTCATCCGGATAAAATATGCGACCAGATTTCCGACGCTGTCCTGGACGCATTTCTGGAGAATGATCCCCATGCCCGCGTTGCCTGTGAGGTCTCCGTGGCTACCGGTCTTGTGCTGGTCATTGGAGAAATCAGCTCGAGGTCCGGGTATGTGGACATCCAGTCCATTGTCCGCAATACGATCAGGGAGATCGGCTATGAGCGGGCCCAGGATGGTTTTAATGCCAATAACTGCGCAGTGCTGGTCTCGCTGAATGAGCAATCCGCCGATATCGCCATGGGTGTAAATGCCGCTCTGGAACATCGGGAACCTGCGGCGGTGGCGGAAGAAACCGCGAATATCGGAGCGGGCGACCAAGGATTGATGTTCGGATTCGCCACCAATGAGACACCGGAACTAATGCCGCTGCCTATCGCTCTATCCCACCGGATCGCGCGCCGTTTGTCTGAAGTCCGCAAGAACGGATTGCTGGACTATCTGCGTCCCGACGGAAAAACACAGGTAACGGTTGAATATCAGGACGGCAAACCGAAACGTATCGATACCATCGTCGTTTCCACCCAGCATGCCGAAGAGATTTCCCTGGAGCAGATCCAAGCGGATATCAACGAGCATGTCATTTTGCAGGTGGTACCGCGTGAGCTGCTTGATCAAAACACGAAATATTTTATTAACCCGACCGGGCGGTTCGTCATCGGCGGACCTCAAGGGGATGCCGGTCTGACCGGACGCAAAATCATCGTTGATACCTACGGCGGTTATGCCCGCCACGGCGGCGGAGCCTTCTCCGGCAAGGACCCGACGAAAGTGGACCGTTCCGGAGCCTATGCCGCCCGTTATGTCGCCAAGAATATTGTAGCCGCTGGCCTCGCCGATACATGTGAAATTCAGCTGGCTTATGCCATCGGAGTGGCAAATCCGGTGTCGATTCACGTCGATACCTACGGGACAGGCCGCATTGGCGAAGACAAGCTGGTGAAGCTGATCCGCGACAACTTCGATCTGCGTCCGGCAGGCATTATTGCGATGCTGGACCTTCGTAAGCCAATTTACAAGCAAACCGCAGCCTATGGTCATTTTGGCCGGAAGGATCTGGATCTCCCTTGGGAGAGAACGGATAAAGCCGAGCTTCTGAAATCGCAAGCAGGCCTGGAAGTATTTCAGAAGTAAAAATAGAATGGCTTGGCTTTAAAATGAAGACACCCGCATATCAGCCGGACACCGCATTCAGGCGTACGGAGGATAGCGGGTGTTTTGATTTCCCGGGAGTGATACAATCTTGCCTGCGTTCAGACCACTTGCTTTATGCAGTCACTCGTTTTGATTGTGCAACACGACTTCTTCTTCCCCCAAGAAAATAATTACTGCTTAACGCCAATAAAATAAAACCTACCGTCGTAACCACGATGCCGGACCAATGAAAATGTCTCCACAGGATTCCAGGAATCCACGCGCCCAAGCTTCCCCCTAAATAAAAGAAACACTGGTACAAGGAAGTGGCCGCACCCTTCGAATGAGTGACAACATCCGTTATATACGCAGTGGCTGAAGATTGGGAACAAAATTGGCCTAAAGTCAGTATCGAAGCGCCTAAAATAAGCGCATATGGAGAAGGAATCAACGTAACCAATATCCCTGTTGCTCCCACAAGGTGTCCGACGGCAATCGTTGCTCTTCGGCCAAACCGGTTAGAGACCATCCCGGTAATTAGCGAAGATACAATGCCCCAAATATACGTAAGATAGAGAAGCGAGGTTTGGGCGACTGAATAATTAAAAGGCGCTTGACTGGCGTAAAAAGGCAAGTAATTGAAGAATCCTACAAAAGCGAAAAAATGAGAAAATCCAATAAAGAAAGTTGAAAGCAAAGGCAGATTTTTGAAATGATCCGTGAAGTTCTGTTTACCGCTTTTTATCTGCCCAGTCGATTCCGATAAAAAGAAATAGATCAAGAGACTGACGACAGTTGTCATAACCGTTGTTACAAAAAAGAACCATTCCCAATTGAAGTGTTCTGTAATAAATCCGCATAATACCCGTCCTAGAAGTCCTCCTGCCAATGTGGCGCTAACATATGTGGCCAGCACCATCCCTTTTTTCTTAATGGGAAATTCTTCAGCCGCATAGGTCATTAGGATCGTCGTTACTCCGGTGATCAAGGTTCCCTGTACAAATCGAAAGACAAGCAGCCAACTGAACGAATGGGTAAAAAACAAAGCCAGACTGGGAATGATCAGAAGAAGGTTTGAGACCAATATCACTTTTTTACGGTCCCACTTATCTGAAAATACAGCCAAAAACAGCGATGAAAACACAATGCCGAGTATCGTTAACGAAATCGACAAGCTGGCCGTTGAAATGGATATGCCAAATTCCTGCATGAATAATGGAAGAACGGGCTGTGGACCGTAGATGATGATAAAAGCGTTGGTCACGGAAAGAAAAATAATGAGCAATCTCATGAAAAGGGACACTTCCTTCATTCAGGCTAAAATTCATTCTTAAATTGAATCTTAGAGCCTTCATGAATAATTGTAAAATACAATATATCGTGATTTAATATTAATAAAGTTGATATTTTGGAGCGTGTTGCGCCATGGACACATTAGGAATCGAAGCTTTTCTTTCTATTGTAAGACACGGTAGTTTAACCGATGCCGCCAGCTCCTTATTTATATCCCAGTCCACCCTAAGTCACCGGTTAGCACAACTGGAACGGGAAGTCGGGATGAACTTAATCGACCGTGGAAGAGGACTCCGAACATTATCGTTAACTTCCAGCGGGCAGGAATTTTTAGTGCTGGCCAGAAGATGGGAGGCACTTGTTCAGGAGACCAACCAGATCCGTACCCGTACAAAACATTTGACACTTTCGATCGGAGCGGCAGATAGTATTCAAACTTACGTCCTCCCTGCCATTTACAAGGAACTAAGCAAATGTTCAAAACAAATCGAGATTCGCATTCGCACTCAGCAATCAACGGAACTATACCAATTGCTGGAGCGCGGTGAGATCGATATTGCTTTTGCTAATTTAGAACAGCCTATGCCAAATATGCTTGTTAAAAAGTTCCTTGCTGAACAAATGATTGTTATAAGTAAAGGAAAATTGCCGGTTGCAAACAACACCTTAATGGATCACGAGTTAGATACGTCAAATCAGCTGTTTTTTGAGTGGAACACATCATTCCGGGCATGGTATGACAGGTGGATTGGGGAAAGAGATTACCCGACTATCCGTTTAGATGCTGCTTCACTGATCGAAACATTCATGGACCGTCCTGAAAAATGGGCAATTGTTCCGATGTCTCTGGCACGCCGGTATGAAAAAACAGGCGAATTCTTTATGTATCATCTGGAATCCCCTCCGCCTGAACGGGTTTGCTATCAGATTCAACCGCGTAACCCTAGGTCGAGCGCTGTAGAAAGTCTGCGAATATTAGATTCGTGTATTCATGCTGTCATGCATTGAACATACGAAAGAGGGCGTCCCTAGCCATTACATGGCTTATGGGACGCCCCGTTTGTGGAAAGCTGCTGTTATTCCGCTCGCTGCTGCAGCAGCCCCAGAATGATGGTTACAGCCTCCGCTCTTGTAACACTTTGATTTGGAGCAAACCGGTTCTGACCGATTCCGTTCACAAGCCCCGCATCCTTAATCGCTGCGATATAAGGAACCGCCCATTTCGGAGCATCCTTGGCGTCCGCAAAAGTCAGCGCCGCTTTAGGATTCACTTCGACCCCGCCAGCACGGACAATCATCGCCGCCATTTCGGCTCTCGTGATGACCTGATCGGGACGGAAGGTGTTATCGTTATAGCCAGCAATAATACCCGCGTCCAAAGCTTGCGCGATAAAGGATTGCGACCAAGCCGGAATTTTGCCCGCATCTTTGAAGCCCAGTGACTTCCCAGTATCCGGATGTTTCACAGCACGCATCAGGAGAGTAATAAACTCTGCCCGGTTGACCGTTTGGTTCGGACGGAAGGTCCCGTCCGCATATCCTTTGGCAAATCCAAGCTCTACGGCCTTGTTGATTGCAACTGCTGCCCAGTGCCCGTCAATATCCTTCAGTGTTACCGCTGGTTTGGTTGGCGCCGGCGTTGTTGGTGCCGTTGGTGCCGTCGGCGTAGTTGGTGTTGTTGGTGCCGTCGGTGTTGTTGGCGCGGTCGGTTTCGTTCCTCCACCTTCAGTATTGTTGGGGGTGTCAACGTTATTACCGGAATTGGAAATTTTTTGAATACCAAACTGGTCAACCAGATACGGCGCAGCTTTATCCACATTCTGGTCAATTTCATACGTAAATGCCGTCAGCTTGCCGCTATCAATCGTTATGCCGACGAAGTTCTGTACCTGACTGCGTTTTGGACGGGTGGCGTCGCTTGGGTCCGGGCCGTATTTCGCCGCATGATTTTCTTCCGCACGCTCGAACAGATCGTAATACTTATCTCCAAGCTCTGGTTTCTGGTTCTTGTAATAGACCTTCGGTCCCGCTGTCGCCGGGATCAGATAGATCGTGCCATCCGGGTTTACCGTGTATTCCACCGATTTGCCGTTCTGCGATTCGATGAATTTCGAGGTTGCGGCAGCGGTGTTATCGCTCTTAATCGGCTTGGTGCGGGCGTAAATATGGTCATGCCCCTGAAGGACAAAATCAATGTCCAGCTCTGCCATCAGCGGGGCGATCTTCGTCCGCACTCCGTTTGGTCCCATGATGTCGCTGTCGGTCGCATGGTTCGATGTCGTGTACGGTCCCTTGTGAATGTTCACAATAATCCACTGGGCGCCCGCCGCTTTGGCTGCTTTCACATCACTTTTCAGCCACTCTACCTGGGCATTGGAGAAATCCGCATACTCCTCCGAGTTCTCATTCGAGTTCAGCACCACAAAATGCGCGTTGCTGTAATCATAGGAGTAATACGCTCCGGTTTCTGTAGCCGAGCCTGCGACCGGTTTGATGTCAAAATGCTCAAAGAACGCATAGTTCTCGTCTTCATGGTTGCCCGCAGCCGGCACAATCGTTGTATTCAGCAGGCTTGGCCGGGAGTGGCCCAGCAGCCAGTTCCACTGTTCTTCCTTGATTCCGTTATCGACAATGTCGCCGTTATGGACCACAAAGTCAGCATCCGGAACCGTCGCCAACGCTTTGGACAACGTTTCGGAGGAAAGGATCGCTTCATCCTCGCTCTTCGCCTGCGTATCAGCTAGGTCGATGAACGTGAAGGCTCCGCCTGCAGGCGCCGTCTTGAACGTTCCCGCTTCACTCCACACATTCAGCGCGGCGTCCCCCACGCGGAAATAATAAGCGGTGTCTGCCTTGAGGCCGGTTGCTTCCGCTTTGTGCACATTTTCCAGAGGAGAGTTTGTAGATACCTGGGTTATTCCCTTGAACGTAAGGCCGGTGTCAAACTCCGCTCTTCCATAGGTCGCTTCAATAACCTGTACAGTGCTGTCTTGAGAAGCCTTTGGTGTATACCACGTGAACCCCTTGGAGGTCTTGGGGTCGCCATTGAACGTAACCGTCACCTTGCTGACGGATACCGCAGCATCCGAAGACTCCGCTGCCAATACAGGTCCTGCCAAATTCAAAGACCCCACCGCCAACAGAAAAGTCAGCAGCATAGCTGTTATGTACTTTACTAATCTCATCCTAATCTCCTTCTATAATCTTATTTTCGTCACTGGGGACAATAGGATAATTTTAGCAATTAAGCGTAAATAGAATGTTAGATCGGTATATTGATTGTGTAAATCTTGGAAAATGCACAAAAAAAGAGCCCACAGCATTAATTGCTGTGGGCTGGTTGTTTATGGATGGGGGAATTATGATGGATCACGAAAGCTGCCAAATGAAAGACTGAAAATCCTTATTTTTATTAGAATTATGTCTCATAAAAAATGATAAGAGAGTACGGATTTGTTCAACAGCATCCATATTGGCTCATAGAAATCGACAAATCCTCTAACAGGCAAATTGGCTTGTATACGTATTATTCACGATAATACAGTAGTATTTCCGCCAATGTATATTTTTAAGAGTATGGTTCCTTACTTACTATTGCATAAATATACAGCTGAACCGGGAACAAGGGTGCTTGTTATCCGTTGCGCTAACAAGAACCTTACTTTTCTATACGGGATTTCTTACGATTTTCTTGCGAACGGGGCAGCTCTATGGAAAAGCATATTTGATTGTCAGAGCTTGATGCCGAAATGCGGCCATGATGCAATTCAACAATTTGTTTTGCAATCGCTAGGCCGAGTCCGGCACCTCCATACTGTGTTGATCGTGAGGAATCTAATCGATAAAATTGTTCGAAAATGCGCCCAAGTTTTTCAGGCGGAATGGTATACCCGCTATTCATAAAATAAAGCTTCACCGTGGAATCCGATAAATTAGCATGAATTTGAATTTCACTATGATCAAAGCTATAGTAAACAGCATTGCGTAATAAGTTATCAAATACGCGTTGCATTTTATCTACGTCACACGTCAATTCAATTTCGCTTGGTAAATCTAAACGATACGTGAGATTTTTGCCTGAAAGCAGGGGATGGAACTCAAAAAGCATTTGTTCGAGCATTCGGTTTAAGTGAACGGTGCTATAATTTAGCGAAACATGCGCCAAATTGAATCGCGTAATATCAAAAAATTCGTTAATTAATTCATCTAAACGTTCAGCATTTTTCAATGTTACCTGGATATAGCGATCATGCATTTCATGAGAGATTTGTTTTTCATCGCGTAACAGAGTTAAGTAGCCAATGATGGAGGAAATAGGCGTCTTTAAATCATGCGCTAGATACACCACTAAATCATTTTTTCGTTGTTCAGCTTGCCGCGCAATGTTATCTTTTTCTTTTATGCTTGATTTTATTTGATTGATTTGATCTTCTGCCTCTTTTAAAACAGAGGGTAAGACGATTTTTTGTGTATCTGGATTGTCAATCGATTCTAACCTAGCGGCAAGCGAAGATAAATAAGAAATAAGTTGCTTCCATTGAATACATACGATGAGAAAGGGGCTTGCAGCGAATGCAATGAAACCCAATTTGAATAAGTTGTAATTTGAGAAAGGTAGGTATGGATAAAACCAAATGAAGAAAAGCGCGGCACCAAAAATTAATGTGAAACTGATTAATAACGATATTAGAAATCGCTGAAGCATTCGCTTTGTTATGCGTTTTTTTATCTGTTTTTCATTCAATTTTGTAACCAACTCCCCATACAGTTTTGATGAATCTTGGCTTTCGTACAGGCTCTTTTAGCTTCTCACGCAGTCTTGCAATATGTGCCATCACCGTATTATTGTTGTCTAAAAACTTTTCGCCCCAAATTTCTTCGAAAAGTTGTTCAGACGATACAACTTTTCCTTGGTACTCGCATAAATGCCACAAAATCGAGAACTCCATTGGTGTTAATGTCAATTCTTCACCATATAGGGTACAAGTATGGGTTTCTTTATTGATCACAAGCCCTCGAATATCATACTCTGCACGTTCTTTTACTGAAGCCTGGCTTTTCTCGTTATATCTTTTATACCTGCGTAATTGAGTTTTTACTCTCGCCATCACTTCCAAAGGGTTGAACGGCTTTGTAATATAATCGTCTGCACCGATTGTAAGTCCTGTTATTTTATCCGTATCTTCTACCTTGGCTGTAAGCATAATGATCGGATAAAAAAATTGTTCGCGAATTTTGCTGCATAGCTTGAATCCGTCAATATCAGGCAGCATAACATCAAGAATGGCCAAATCGAATTCCATCTGTTCAATTTTCTTCAATGCTTCTGTCCCACTATGAAATTTATAAACAACATAACCGTCATTTTTCAAATATACTTCCAATAAATCTGCGATGTCTTTTTCATCTTCTACGATTAAAATGTTTACATCCACTTGCTATTTCACATTCTTCCATCTTGTATTTGAAAATGGATATTCACTTTTGATTACCCCTTTCTTGTTTATTATATGCCAAGGGATTCGCCGTTGCACGAATGAATGAATTCCCTCTAGTAAACGAAAATGAGCTATTCCTTTAGGAGTTTGGGTGAACCATCCAGTCCGTAAACTTCATCATAGGCGTCGAAGATCTTTCGGGCCACTGGCGCAGCGCTTGAACCATAACCGCCTTCAGGTATGACGACAGCGACGGCAAGTTTCGGTTTTTCACGGGGGGCGAAAGCAATGAAAACACCATTCTCTAGCCTTTTTCTTTGACCGTCCACGTAGATATCTTGCTCCGATGTACCTGTTTTTCGTGCAAAATCAAATTTGAAATCGTCAAACGCTCGAAGTCCCTGCGTGTTCATACCGGCTATCACTTCCTCCCAATATTGCTCGGAAAATACTACTGTATTTAATACCTCGCGCTTGTATTGCTTAATGACTTGGCCATTTTGATCTTCGATCTTGCTGACAAGCTGCGGCTTGATGCGCTCACCTCGATTCGCTAGGGTGCTTGCATATTGCGCCAATTGAAGGGTTGTATATTTCCCCGACTGACCGAATGATGCATACGCCATAGCTGCCAAATAACTTCCTGCCTGTTCAATATTATTATATTCGACGGTTCCAACGTGCTCATAGGGCAACCCGGATTGAGTCGAAACGCCTAAACCGAAATCCTTCATATATTTGTCCCAAATTTCAATGGATTGGGATCCATACTTGGCATAGAGCTTTTCCCCGATCCAATCGACCATAAAAGCGTTAGAGGAATGCTCAATTGCTTGTCTGGCATTTATCTCTCCAAACGCTCTTCCCCCGGCGTTCCGAACTCTTGAATTATCCTTTCCAAAAAAAGCAGCCCCCTGGTCGTTGTAATGATCGTTAGGACCAAACAATTTCTCATTGAGCCCAATTAATACGGTTAACGGCTTGACCGTAGATCCCAGCAACACCAGTGATTCTAATCTGTTACCGGATCGGCCGGAGGAATAAGGTGATATGGTTCCGTTCCTGTAGTGATTCAATACGGTGCTCCAATCATCGGAACCGTGTTCCCATACATTAGGATCATAGTCAGGTATGCTGGCCATAGCTACGACGTTGCCTGTATCCACTTCGAGGGCTACTGCATAGCCCGTCTGGGCGCTCGGATGTAATTTTCCCGAAACGGGATGGGTACGAAGCCATTGTAATTGATCGACAATGGCCTGTTGCGCAGCTACCTGAATATCCTTATGGATAGTCGTATGAACATTGTAGCCTTTCTCGGGGGATATCATCGTCGGCACGCCGTCAACCATGTTTCGCGGATTAACCGGAATCCTCATGTAGCCGTTCTTTCCACGCAGCATTTCCTGAAACATCATCTCCAATCCGTCTACCCCAACCTTCTCCCGCTCCGTATACATAAGCCCCGGGTCCTTCAGAGTCTTGTTCTTTGCATCCAACTCTTTATATTTATTGATTTCCTTCGTTCCTCGAAACTCCTGCAAATAGCCGATCGTCTGGACTGCAACTTTATCAGGGTTGTATTGCCGCCCACTTTCTTCTACGACTTCAATGCCAGGGTATTTACTTTTATGCTCCATAAAATAAGCAACTTCTCTAGCTGTAAGATTTGCTTTTATTCGACGTGGTGCATAACCAGGCTGCATTTTATAATCAAGATCCATCGATTTCATCACGTCTTCGATCGTCAGTTTGTCTGCTGTAGTTTCAATATATTGATTTAATACTTTGACGATTTCCGTCGCTAGCTTTTCAACCTCCACCCGATTCTTCTTTCCTATATCAGATGAACTGTAGTCCTTGAGGAGCGTAATATACAATGCTTGCGTTGACGTGGAATAAGCAAGTCGTGTTCCCGAAGCATCGATAATGCTGCCCCTGACCGGCTCAAGCGGGTAATTTTTGACCTGTCCGATCGTTTCCAAATCTTTCAGGCCAGGTCCTTCTACGAGTTGAAGAATGGCCAGACGTATAATGATGGTACAAAATAAGAGGAATGTGCCAAAATAAAATACATTTACTCTCAAGTTCATGGTGTCCTTGTTTTTTATTCGAGTTCGTCTTATTCCTTTCAACCTTCGATTCATATCCTTTCAAATACTGCAAGATTCTTTCTTATTTTTTCGGTTTCGCTTATCTCTCCTGGCTCCAATTCTTGCGATAACAATCGCAACAAGGGCTGACAACAGTGTGACGGAAACAAAATGCGAGACGCTGTTCGATAGAAGCAGCCATCTTAAGTCGGTTACCTTGCCGACACCGCGCACGAGCACGATAATTAGCGGATGGACAATATACATCCACGTGCTGATCTGACGCAAATCCCTATTGCTCTTTCCGAGCAGCGATATGAGCCATTGGAACAGGTAATAGGCGGCAGGAACCAAAAAGATATACATGCTGTCATGTCTTGGCCATGCATGATGTTCTAGCAGCACCCCCTCCGCAAGCATCAAGCCCAGGAAGACCGCAAAGCAAACCGCGCTTACTCGCACCGAGTGAAGAGATCCTGGCCGAATCCCAAGACTTGCGCCTAATGCAAGGAATATCGGTGAGAAAAATAGACCATTTCTCGTATAATCAAATATCGTGAACATCTGCGAATAGATGGCATGTAGAGTAGGGCTCATTATGGTTATTCCGAAATAGCTGTCACCGAGCAGGCCGATCATATACAGCAAGCCGGTGATGGCCAGCAGAAGCGGAAACGGAACCTTCTTATATAAATAAACCGTCAAATAAATACCTAGGAACAGTGCGGGGAAATACCACAAATGATATAAGGTGCCGTCGAACAGAACATCTTTCACAAGACCGAGCCAACCGAACGCTTTAAAATACCCCGCGTACAGGTTGACTGGAAGATAAATCAAAATCGACAGAAGGTAAAGCAATCCTATCCGGTACGCATAACCATGCACCATTTTCCAACTCGGTCCGCTTGATTCAGACGACTTCCGAAAGAGGAAGAAGCCCGAGGCCATAAAAAAGAATGGCACTGCAAGTCGTGCGAGTATGCCGGTGAGAAGAAAATCACCATATACGGTGTAAGTTGATAATGGACGTGTATGGATAGCAATGACTAGAATTGCCGCAATGATTCTGAAATGATCGATTGCACCGTAGTTGTTTCTAGTTGTCATCATATCCACTGTCCGTCAAAGTCGTTGTTATGCCGGATGTTCATGTTCACCATAACTCTAGTCCTCCGCATCAGCGAGCTCTAGCAGCTTGTCAAGAATGTTCGCATAAGTCATGCCGCTAGCTTGGAGCATGTTGGGATAACGAGAGCTCGATGTGAAACCCGGTATCGTGTTGACCTCGTTGAAAACAATCCTTCCGTCAGTGGCCAGGAACATATCTACTCGCGCAAATCCTTTGCAACCAAGTATTTTATAAATAGACAGTGCGGTTTCTTTAACCTTGCTTGCCGTATCCTCATCAATGCGGGCTGGCAAGTGAATCTTCGAACTTTTCAAGGAATACTTTTCGGAATAATCAAAAAAATGTCCGTTTAGTTCAATCTCGTCAACTACACCGATCATGGGATCAGAATTGCCCAGGACGGCACATCCCACTTCGAAACCGTCGATGTTTTGTTCAATGACAACTTTGTTGTCGTGTGTAAAGGCGTGCTCTATACCTGAGGCCAACTCCTTCATGTTGTGAACCTTCGTAATACCGAGTGAAGAACCTGACCTAGCCGGCTTAACGAAGAGCGGGAACCCCAGCAATTGTGCTGCTGACAGGACCTCTTCCATTCTTTCTCTCTTATCTACCGTAAGGGAACGCGCAGTATCGATGCCTTCGGCCTTCACAAGCTTATGAGCCAGCTCTTTGTCCATGCATAACGCGGAGGACAACATATCACATCCCACAAACGGTATGCCCGAAAGTTCCAATAAACCTTGTAAAGTTCCATCCTCTCCGTATTTGCCGTGGAGCACCGGAAATACGACATCAATCGGCGTCACATGATATTCTGTATGAACAAGCTCAATGAGTCCCTTTACCTCTCTGCTCGGCGAGAAAAAGGATGGCGTACAGCCTAAATGAGTATGCCAGTAGTCATTACGAATATCCTCGATATTCCCCCTATATCTAAGCCAAGTGCCCTCCCGTGTAATTCCAATTAATACAAGATCATACTTTTCGGTATTCAAGTTTTCGATTACTGAAGCTGCTGAGCTTAAAGATACGTCATACTCACTGGAACAACCGCCAAACAATACCGCAATTGTCTTCTTGTCCATTGTATAAGCCTCCTGAAGATATTAGATTTCTAGATTTTTGGAGATAACCGTAACAATGAATCCTTCACGATTTGTTCCGGATACGCTGTAAGAATCGCATTTTATGATCGGGATATTGGTAGATGTCTCTCCATTGGCCTGAACGTAATAAATCTTGGTTGTCATGTTCTCTTCTTTTATAGTTAGCTGCTCCCCAGAATACCGGTATAGCTGAACAAAATCGATGTACTCCTCCAAACAAAGATTGTTTTCCTCCATAATCCTGGAATGAGGGTACCCTACATATCTAAAGTGCCACGGCTCATGAGAAATGCGGGTAATCGATTCTTTTTCTCGCTTATATCGGAGGATAAATCCATATTGTGCGGCATGCACCCTAAAGGACCTATAAATGCCCGTATCTGGGAAGGAAGGCGCAATAAAATCGATTTTTGATTTCAATCTACCGACGTCGATCGCGAGTCCCGTTTGATGCTCACTGTGGTCAGGCAAAGCTACATATTTAGATGTATATTCGGAGCCTCGTTCAATAAAAGAATCTTTATAGATTTGTGATTGATCTTCTTTCGTTCGATATGCGCTGACTGCGATAATTTTATCAATCCCCCCGCAAGCTTCAAGAAGAGAATGAAATCGATCAAGGCAATACTTCTCCAAAAGCATCCCTTTGCTTAATTGCTTTATTGAAGGCAAGATGTCCAAAGACGCTAATTGATTTGTATGTACTGGCCTTCTGATAGGGTTTTGGTAGTTTATTAATACTAAATGCCCTTTGAATATTTCTTCATTACTTGCACGGATTTCAAAATGCTGTTGTTCTGCTTCGGATGGCTTCATGCTGACTCTCCCCACTCTTTCTGTAAATCCTGACCACTCTGTCCGTGATGGAACTCGTTATTTCTTGCGATACGCTGCCGATATGGTTGGCCAATTTATAAGTTAAGATTTTCTGTTCTCCCGAGCAACCAATCAAAGTAACCTTTGAGCCCTCTGGAAAATACTTAGGAAGTTTCACCATCAATTGATCCATGGAGATTTTGCCTACAATTTCTGCGCGGCATCCATCCACTAGCACTTCCGTATTTTGCATTCTTTGCGTCCAGCCATCGGCGTAGCCGATTGGCACGGTTCCTATCCATTGATCCGTTTTTGTTTGATAAGCATTGTTATAGCCTACATATTCCCCTTTTTTCAGTCTTTTCGTTTGCATTAACCTACTGTGCAAACTGAATGCCGGCTTTAATTTTATGTTGGTTACTTGCATTTCAGGATAAAATCCATAGATGGCAGCTCCGATACGAACCATATCCATGGACAATTCAGGGAATCGAAGTGCTGCTACGCTTCCTGCACAGTGATAATGGTTGATGGGAATGGGCAACATGTTGCTCCATTCTTTCATTTCCTGAAAACGTTGGATTTGAAGCTCAAGATAACTGCTGTCTGCCTCACCTGCCGTGGCGAAATGCGTATAAAACCCATCTACCACGATATCCGGTGCTGCCAGCCAGGGAACGATTTCTTGCCACTCTTCCATCGTGCGTATTCCGATGCGCCCTAGTCCAGTATCCATTTTTACATGAACATATAGTTTATACAGGGCATTGACAGGCTTGTGTGCTCGCATCTCCTGAAACCACGACGCTCGAGTGACGGTAAGCATCAGATCATATTCTAGAGCCAGAGATGTGAGCTCGGGACGAATCGGAGTTAAAATAAGAATCGGTTGTTTCAAACCAGCATTCCTTAGTCGGATAGCTTCTTCAATAAAGGCAACCCCTAAATAATCTGCCCCTGCCTGAACGGCCTCTTTAGCCGTTTCGATATCTCCGTGGCCGTAAGCATTTGCTTTAACAACTGCCATCAGTTTGGTAGAACCAGGCAGAAATTGGCGGATCTCCATTACATTCTCGCGGATTTTCGTTAGATCTATCTCCGCCCAAGTGTCACGGTACATTAGAAGGATCTCCTCGCATCAACACTTATCGAGAAAACGTCATGTTCAATCGGTTTTCCGAAATATATTGTGAATAACATTCTTTTCATCGTATGCCTCCTGAGGTCGTGATTTTAGGATATTGATTCGTTTTAAGCTTTCAACGTAAAACAAAGCCACGTATCAAACGTCAATAACGCCTATATGCTCGGTAGTTTCATCTTACCGAGCACATAGGCGTTATTTATTCGTTGCTTATCACAAGATCCTAACTTTTCTATACGGAATTTCTTACGATTTTCTTACCGACGCTGCAACTTATAGTAATTCTCTATAGGTATATATAGTATCCATAAAAAGGTGAATTAATATGAACTCGATAGTGTTTCTTCTGCCAGTGAGATGAGTGGCGATCACCCAGCCTACTATTTTTTGTTTCAGTCAATCCTGAAATAACTTTATTTCACCATCTGATGGTGCCGCATCAGCGGCATGAATGTCTAAGACTTTAATTTCTAATAATACCGCATCCTTATTAACTTGAATAAGCCTGTAGCCGTTAAACGTTGCGGCTACAGGCTTATTTGTCTTATGAGTAAAGAGACTATCGATTTTTATGCATAAATATTCATAATCTTGCATATCATTACAATTCTCAATATATGACGAAATATTATCACTTAGTGCGCAAAAATTCTCACCTTTTATGAAAAATCATCTAAAAACCGTAATAAAACAAGAAATCTTGTTCCTTTATAAGTGAGAATAACAAATGCTGATCCTTGGCATCTTTGAATTTTTTCAATTTAATTGAGAAAAAGCACAATTTGAAAAGATACAATATTTTTGTATATTATACACTGCAAACTAATCCTCTAGGCATTAAAATGACTCTGATCAAGCCTAAGAGCTTTCAGCACCAAATGGGCATGGACTTCACTGTATATAACAGAGGGAGATTCCTTCAGTACGGAAACGCAGGTGAAATCACCTGTCGACGAGACAATGATGAATTCAATACAAAAATACTCTACGGGCAGACAAAGAACTTTGTCTAACCGAGGCGGTTTATACCTAAATCAGTCACAATCTAATGCCGGCCAAGCGATCAACGAAAGAGATATTGATCACATGCCTAGAGTGATATTTGTCCATTTATGGGAACACGGTCCGTGTTACATAAATTATTGGAACCTTATGTCTATACATACCGAGCTTTTGATTTCCGCTTTTAAAGCCATCATATTTATATAGTTTAACATATCAAATTATTGGAATCCTGGAGGGTTCCTTCTTTTCTTGTCGAACTATAACAAAAAATATCGTAGTTGATATTTTTTTTTGGGGAGATATATGTATCAACAATTGAAATTAAAACTACGTCCATAGCAACTCGACGCTTTAGAAGTTGTTGAGAAATATATTAGAAGTCAATCGAAAGATCAAGCACTTATTAGAATGTCTACGAGTACAGGAAAGACGGCTATTATTACGGCCACATCGTGTGGTTTGCGCCAAATAAAAACCACCTTAATTGTTACCTCTTCCGGCTAGACCCTTAAATCCGGAGTCATGCCCTACAATTAACAAGCGTTCGTAAATCAACTCTTTATTTAGAAGTATTACAATGTAGTGCGGCTTCAATAAAATTCTGAACAAATACGCCAGCACTTACAATTACAAACTTATCTTCAGCTAAATGAACTCCAACTTGCCTTAGTAAATAAAGCAAGTGATCCTTCATACTTAACAGAGAACCCATAAGACTACACTTCTCCTATCAATGAAAGACTCAATTCGTTAGACAACACGGAGTCCTCTCAAATATTTTATGCTAAATGTATTCTCTATTGAATTACTTATTCCCTTTATTTGTAACTAAACTACCCAATTACTAAGTAAAAGAAAATGGAGCAACTGCCGCGGCATGCTGCTCCACTCTTGTATCCCGTTTGCAAAACGGCATAACGGATTTTATGCAGGTCAACAAATGTGCAAGGTCTGTTACTGCATTGGGCCGTGCGCCAAATAGTCATGCCCATTTGCTCGGTCGGCATGAAGAGACCGAAAGTCTAGGCGATTTTGATCAGCAGATACGGCGTTACCACGCTATGTAAGCGCCATGACCGCAGATGCTGCGGTAGGATACCGATATTTTCATATCCTGCCGAATTTTTCATTTGATTCTTGAGACCAAATGTCGAGACTACTTTACATTCTTAAAAGTGAGGAAACCTTCCCCGACTTGGACTAAAGGATCAATTGGTGAAAAAACGCACCTTTCAAATAGCTAGGCTAAATCAAGAACATGCTGGTGTATTATCTGGAAAGAATCCTCAACGTATATGAACGTTTTCTGTTCGATTAAGCCTTTGTTTTCCCGCTGCCGGAGATCAACGGCATCCAAGAGTAATCTCTCGGCCAATACGAAACATTTCCTCGGAGCAGCTAATCCAGGTTTCAAAACTCGTTGGAAACAATGAACTTGTTGTGTCCGTATAGCTGACCGCATGCTGCATCAATGTCCGTTCCGAATTGAGTTCGCACAGTGACTTTGATTCCCTTTGACTTTAAGATACTGACAAACTTTTGAACTCGATCTTTGTCTGATTGATGAAAGCTTTCAGGCGTCACGTCGGTTGAATTGTAGGGGATCAAATTGACGTGATATAAGTGTTCCCAAGGACCTCTGTGCTTTAACAAAGCAGCGATGGCTTCCGCATGCTCATTTGAATCGTTTTCTCCTCGAAGTAATATATACGCAATATATACTTTTCTACCTGTATCACGAATATGCTGATCCAACTTGTTTAACACATCATTAAGCGGAAATCGATTGTTAATGGGCATTAGCTCGCTCCGCTGTTCGTCGAACGGAGAGTGCAGTGAAAAGGTTAGGTTAACCTGTGGAAATTCCTTTGTCAGACGATCGATACCCGGCAAAATTCCGATGGTGGAAACTGTAATTCTTCGATGCCCCAAGCTAAAGGTTCGTGGATCTGTTAGAATCATAAGCGTGTCGAAGATATTAGGATTGGCTAGCGCCTCCCCCATGCCCATAAACGAAACACTATCCAAGGCTTGACCATTTAAATGAAAGTATAACAATTGATCGGTAATTTCATCAGCGGTTAGATTTCGTTTCAGTCCGATTGTACCTGTAGCACAGAAGCGGCAACCATATCCGCATCCGCACTGGCTGGAAATGCAGTATGATTTCCAGCCGCGCTCATAGCTTAGTTGAACTGCTTCTATGTGTTCACCGCCCTCAATGGAAAGAAGCACTTTATTCACTTGTCTGGATGTCTTTTGCATGACAGGAGTTAAGTTCAAAACGTGTTCGCCAAGGTTCTTAATTAATTCGTTTCTTATACCCTTGGGTAGTATGGTCATTCTGTCATATTCACCAATTCTTTGCTTGAAGATCGCATCCGCAATTTGTTGGAACCGATACGCGGGTTGTTTCAATTCTGTCAATATGTGTTGAATCATTTCGTATTTCGAAGTTGATTTCATGTTTTTTCTCCTCTTGAGCCGGAGAAAATACCTTAAGTACCCTTCATTGGTGCTTAAAATCTACATTAACCAACTAAATTAAAACCCACGATGCTTGCAGCTCAAGTCGCTACGTGCATCTATCGATAGATGGATAATGCTCCGGCATCCGTTTAGTTTGATCGTGAACCGTACCAACGGACAATGAACGGTTCACATGAACATTTACAACTTCAAACATTTATTTCAACCTCCTAATATAAAATAAGCGTAAAGTTATATTACAGTTCGACGATTTTGGTGGCGATATTTTTACAAAATTCACTATCGTGCTCTACAAAAAGTATTGTCGGAGAATGTTCCAGCAATAGTTCTTCAATCTGCATACGGGAAATGACGTCAATAAAGTTTAACGGTTCGTCCCATATATGGAGATGTGCCTTCTCGCATAAGCTCTTTGCGATCAGTACCTTCTTCTTCTGTCCGCCGCTGAATGAAGACATGTCTTTTTCAAATTGTATGCGCGAAAAATCGAGTTTCCTTAAAATCGCTTTGAACAAGCTCTCATCGATCTCGTTCTGGCTCGCATAATCTGATAAGTTGCCCTGCAGATGTGAGGTATCTTGTGATACGTATGAAATTTTTAATTGACTACCTTTGCGAAATGTTCCCGTAAAAGGGATCTCCTCGCCAAGAATTAGCTTGAGAATACTTGATTTTCCCGAACCGTTTGAACCCGCAAGTGTAACGCGTTCTCCTTGTTCAACGGTAAAGGTTACGTCGTTGCATACTGTGTGTTCTCCGTAATGGATAGAAACATGCTCTAATTCCACCATTTGCTTTTTGTTATAAGCAAGTTGAGTGATTTTCAGACTTTCCGAGCTTTCGATATTTTTCAGGAGTTTGGAACTCTCCTCAATCGCGGATTGTTGTCTCTGTTCAATCGATTTGGAACGTTTCATCATTTTGGCGGCCTTGTGTCCGATAAATCCTTTATCGACTTTCGAACCGGAATTGCGAGTGCCGTTTTTTGTTTTCTCTACTTCGTGCGACCAGTTACTCGTTCTACTTGAGGCTTCGGATAGCCGTTTAATGTCTTTTCGCAGCTTGTCGTTCTCGGCTAGTTCATAGTTATCCTGCCTTTGTTTATTCTCCCACCAGTCCGAGAAATTACCTTTCTGGACCTCAATATGAGTTTTGTTTATCGAAAGAATGTGGTCCACGCAATTATCTAGAAATGCGCGATCGTGTGAAACCAAAATAAATCCATTCTTGGTTTTTAGATAATCGCTGACCAGCTTCCGTGCGTGAATGTCCAAATGATTAGTTGGTTCGTCGATAAGCAGGAAACTGTTTTCCTTCAAAAACAAGGTTGCAAGTAATACTTTCGTTTGCTCCCCGTTTGACATGGTTTCAAACGGCCGATACAACACATCCTCTGACACCTTCAGCAACGAAAGCTCGCGTACGATCTGCCAATGCTCATAGTCGGGATAAATTTCGTCGATAACGTCCAGGGTATTAAATTCCTTGTGTTCAACATGGAAGGGGAAGTATTCAAAGCTGACATTTGCTGAAATGGTTCCGCTGTAATCGTATTTACCAAGCAGCAGGTTCAGAAATGTTGTTTTGCCTCGACCGTTCCTTCCAGTAAAACCTAATTTCCAATCCATATTAATTTGAAAGCTAACGTTTTCGAAGATGTTGTCGTAGCTACCGTCATAAGCAAAAGTCAGGTTGGTCACATTGATTAAAGACATTGGCAAAATCCTCCATAAAAAAATAAAGAGCTACAAGAAAGTTACCTTTCTTGTAGCTCAAATAAACAAATACTAAAATCTAACCCAATTAATGGATTAGATATTGTTATTTTATTTGAGTGAAGAGAATAAGTAACTTTCTTGCTTAACAAAAAATAAAACAGTTTTTGTTTTATCATTCGTAAATAGGCAAGAAATATTACATTATTCTCATCATCTCCCCTAGATTAATTACTAGCATTGTAGCACAACCAATTTCACATTTCAACTTTGTATCAATCAAGAAATCCACTTGGTAAAGATGCTCCATGTTGTTCCGTCACTCGATACCAAAATTTGATCCCGCGTACGGTCATCCGAGCCGGTTGAACTTTTTGAAAAAATAAAGTTTTAACAGATGCTCATTTTCCTTCTAATCTCAAAAACTAGTCTCGAAGATCTTGACAACACAAGTGGATGGCGTCACACAACTTCTTTTGGAATTCTTGCCGCGATGATAAACGATGCTTCCAAGTCAATGCACATGTACATAGCATGTCGGTAATGGTCGCAGCGCGCGTCTCCGCGTCTTTTGTATTTTTCCCAGATGACTCCAGAATGACTTGTTCGAGTTTCTTTTGAAATGATGAACTGCTGTTTTCAACAGCGTCGCCGAGAACGCGCTCACATTGGGCCGCAAGATCGGACGCTTCAGGATGAAGGAATCCTACGTGACGGCCAAACCACTCGTCTAAAGATTGAAACAGTTTTTCTTCCAGCGTTAAGCGGTCATCCTCAAGTATCTGATCGGCGGCATGCAAACCGTCGTCCAACGCTTTTTGAATGGAAGCGCTAAAGATCTCATCTTTATTTTTAAAATGAAGATAAATCCCCTGACGTGTGATGCCCGCGGCTTTCGAGATATCCTCAATGGATGTTTTTTTATAGCCGTACCGAGCAAAAATATTCAGAGCTGTCTCAAGAACGTACGCCAGTCTTGCCGATTCTTTTTTATCCATATACTCAGGTTAACGAACAGGTCAACAAATGTCAAGTATGTTAAATTTCATACTTTACATTTCGGACTAAATGTGTCAATATCGTAAATGTAAGTTCGAAAATAAAATTTTGGAGGGATAAAGCATGAAATACTATACTAAGACGGACGTCACCTTCGACAGTGCCGGCGTGAAGATCGCCGGCCACCTCTACACACCCGACGGAGAGGTCAGCGGGCCGCGCCCTGCGATCGTCGTCGGCCATCCCGGCACCGGCGTCAAGGAGCAGGCTGCGGGCCTCTACGCAAAGCGCCTGGCCGAGCGGGGTTTCGTCACTCTTACCTTCGACGCCGCCTATCAGGGCGAAAGCGGAGGAGAGCCGCGCGGATTGGAGGACCCAGCCCACCGGGTCGAGGACTTCAAGGCTGCCGTCTCGTTCCTCAGTGTGCACAACGAGGTCGACCCGGACCGCATCGGTGCACTGGGCATCTGTGCCTCTGGCGGCTATGTGATCCCCGCCACTGTGACAGACCACCGCATCAAGGCCGTCGCTACCGTCAGCGCCGCCGACATCAGCCGTCAATTCCGTAACGGCAGCGATGGCAAGCAGGACCCCGCCATCATCCAGGGCATGCTCGACGCCGCAGCGGCGGCCCGCACCTCCGAAGCCCGCGGCGAAGGCGTCGGCACATTCCCAATTTTCCCGGAGACCGAGGACCAGGCCCGCGCCTTCGGCCAGCACGCCTTCGAGGGTTGGGAATATTACTGCACCGACCGCGCACAGCACCCGTGCGCGGCTAAGGTCTTTACCTGGAACAGTATAGACCGCATCGCATATTTCGACGCGTTCCGGTTCATCGACCTGATCGCGCCTCGCCCGCTGCTCATGATCGTTGGAACTCAAGCCGTCACTTCATGGATGACGACCGAAGCGTTTGCGAACGCGCAAGAGCCCAAGGAACTGTTTTGGATTGACGGTGCTACCCATGTCGCCCTTTACGACAAGGACGAGTACGTGGCTCCTGCGGTTTTGAAGCTCGCGGAGTTCTTCCTTACGAATCTGACCGCCCCTGGCTCGGCTTGAGGCGCCATCGGCTGGCCCGATTGCTAGATCTCCAGGCCTTGCTTCCGGCCGAAGCTCCATTCAATGCCGCCACCATCCTTGGCAACGCCAGTACAATCTCGCCAGCCCCGTATTAAATCAGACCGATACGGGTAACCGAAAAAAGCGGAGTCACGAAAGTTCATTCATCTGCGACCGGCTTGTAAAGGTGAAGCATTTGTGATTGGATTTAACTATTAGCGTAGCGATAAACACCAAGGACATATGTATCAAACATCTTATTTTATGAAGATCTAAAAAGGAGCTGCGCGGCTGGCAGCTCCTTAGTCGTTCATGGCACTTATTCATAAAATTGGGTGTTTTGTTCAGTTGTATCTTTCATACCTCAGGAAATCATTAGTATCTTGAGTCTTGCAAAAATCTTGTCATGTAACACAGTGTAGGATTGTGTTACATCAATAAGCTTTCTTAGAACCTTTGTCGAAGTGAACAAAAGTAAAAGGACATCGACGTTTTCCAGCGAATTGGATGGTTACCACAACAGCACCAAATCCAGGAAAAGGAGATGTACCAATTCCAATGGTAGGATCATCTTCCTGCTGGTCGACGATACGTCCTGCAAAAAGCGGGTCACGACTCGCCAGATGGAAGGGCTCGATTTTCACTTTGCTCACGACGAAGGCAAGGGAGTATGGTCTCACTGTGTTGTGACGACGCATCTGGTATGCGGTGATCAATCGTTTGCTTGGGATTTCCGCCCCTATTTTCGGGAGCAGTACTGCCAGGAACACAACTTGAATTTCAAGAGCAAGAATGATCTTGCCTTGGAAATGATCTCAGCATTTCCGGCGACTGCGAACGAAACTGTCTACGTTCTGATGGATAGCTGGTACACAAGTCAGAAGATGCTTGATGCCTGTAACTCGCGCGGCTTTCATGTCATTGCCGACGTAAAAACGAACCGAAAAATCAGCCCTGCCGGTGTCCGAATATCGATGTCCGACTTCGCTGCGCAATATATCCAAAATAGCGACCTCCGCTCCGTAACCGTGGGGAAACTGAGAATGCACGCGTGTTGCTTTCATGGGAAGAAACGTTCGACGCAAAACGAGTACCTTTTGTGTGCTTTGCACGGATCCTAGCCTGGATTTCGTGACCATCCTACGCTACTACCGTCCACGTTGGCACATCGAAACAGGCTATCGCTACTTCAAAGAGCTTCTAGGTTTTGATCAGTACCAGTTACTATCCTTCCACGGGATTCGTCGCTATTGGGCGATCCAATTTCTCACCCAGAACCTTAAGAGTTATGCCTCGATTTTCGCAACACTCAAGTGAATTATTCATAATGAATAAGGAAAGAGTCAGGCATAAAGTAAAGTTACCTGACTCTTTCCTTTTTGGATGAGAGCCAAAGATACCCTTCTGATCAT
Organism: Paenibacillus sophorae; assembly: GCF_018966525.1. Taxonomy (NCBI): domain Bacteria; kingdom Bacillati; phylum Bacillota; class Bacilli; order Caryophanales; family Paenibacillaceae; genus Paenibacillus; species Paenibacillus sophorae. The sequence goes on along the minus strand of NZ_CP076607.1, from coordinate 3,083,998 downwards.
TTTTCTTCAGTGTATCAACATGAAATTTATGCGCGAACTTCCCTTGCTGATGGTATCCGAGCGTGTTATATCGGCCTTGTATCAAGAATCTGTCAAACCTTGTTTTCGAGCAGGTTGGCTTGATGGAACAAAGCAGAAAAACGTCACAACAAGAGCTAATGTAATAAATATCACTGATCCCAATATGGACTCCGATACACCATGAGCAAATTGCATCTTTGAAGGTTGATCCGTACGGATAGCTACATTAAATACGGTTATGAGAACAGCCAAACCTAACGAGGAACCGCTTTGATGCGCGACATTAATTAGACCCGAAGCTGCACCCGAATCGTGAGGATCCACTTCTGAGAGCCCCAAAACGGTGAGTGGTTGGAAAACCATTCCGGCGCCAATGCCCATGATCGTCAAAAGGATGAACATTTGCGGAAAGAACTGAGCTTGCACGGAGACAATTCGGCTCATCCAAAGTGTACCAATGATTGCGAATAGCAAACCGGTCATCAGGACTTTTATATTTCCAAAACGGTGAACCAACCCATGCATCAGGTACATCATCCCGAACTGGGCGCCTGTAAATGGCAGGAAGGCTAAACCTGCTTCAAGCGAGCTGCAACCGAGGACGTTTTGCAAATATTGAGGGATAAAGAAAAAGAGTGAAAAATTCCCGCATACCATTAGGAACCTTCCAAGATAAGCCCCGGACCGCTGGCGGCTCGCAAACAATCGGAGTGGGATGATCGGCTCAGTCACCCGAGCTTCAATAAGAACGAATGCCGCTAACAAAACAATCCCGGCTGCAAGCGAAATCCATGTTTCGGGTTTCCCCCAACCTTGATCCGCAGCATGAACAAAGCCGAATACCAACGCAGTCATGCCCATTACGGAGACAATCGCACCCCAAAGGTCAAAACGTCCGGTCCTCGTACTTGTTTTCTGTATAAACCTCAGTACCAAATACAGCAAAGCAATCCCAATGGGTAGATTGATAAACATCCCGACGCGCCAAGAAATAAAATCGGTGAAGAATCCGCCAAGAATGAGACCGATACTGCCCCCTGCAGCCGAAACCGCGCTGTACATCGCGATCGCTCTAGAACGTTCCTGGGCCTCTACAAAAGTTGCTGACAGCAATGCTAGCGCAGCAGGTGTTGCCAACGCAGCCGCAAAGCCTTGGAATGCACGGGAAACAAGCAAAAATTCAGCTGTCGGCGCCATGCCGGCCAGCAGAGAGGTAAGCGAAAATAATCCAATGCCTATACCAAGAATTCTTCTGCGCCCTAGAAGATCTCCTGCCCGGGCACCAAGCAACAAGAAACCTCCAAATGCCAAAATATAGCTGTTTTGAACCCAGGTCAAGCTGGTTGTCGACATATGAAGTGAACGACCGATTTGAGGCATTGCCGTCACCATAATGGAGGCGTCAAGCACAACGATAAGCTGACATGCGATAATAATGGTTAAGATGATCCATTTTGACTGATGCATAAACATGTTCCTTTCCTTTTTAGAAGATAACGTTCTGAAAAATATTATGGATGGAATCGGCGGAAGGAAGTAGACCGTTCCTGCTTAAAAATTGCCTAAAGCTGCAAGTCGATGTTTTATTACATAGTTCCTTTGCTTTTCAATCTTTTTCAATGCCTATATAATTTAGATAAGGATGGGAGGGATGGAATAAATGCCAGAACAAAGACTGGATAACCGCACTATAAATGGAAAGAGTGTTTCTATTCATAAGAAAGCGCTGGATCAACTCATTGCCATGACGGATCGGATTCCCCTGGCAGATGGACGGACGCCAACCAGAGTTCCGTTTCTTTCCATTATCAAAAGCAGTCGCGATACACTGCGAAGCCAAGGTGTTTTGACTCCTTCCTTTTGTCTGACCCTTCAAGGGACTAAGAAGCTTTACCTTGGGCAAAATATCTTTCAATACTCCGCGGGTGATTATTTGGCATCGCTGATCGATATGCCGGCTTCCGCCCAAGTCATCGGAGCAACGGAAGAATCGCCTTATCTTGCATTGCGTATCGATTTTACGACGCAAGAAATCGCTTCTGTGGTCATGGAGGCAGAAATCGTCACAGAGCCAAATGAGAAAGATCTGGGTGCAGGAACCTTCATCGGAAAATCGGATGCCGAGCTGCTTGATATATTTTCCCGGTTACTGAAGCTAATCGATAAGCCTAAAGAAGTTCGATTTCTGTCCGAACTGATCAAAAGGGAAATGATTTTCAACTTACTGTCAGGTGATTTTGGACACTTATTTTTCCAAAAGGCGCTCTTTGATCAAAGAGCGGAAGGAGTCGGTAAGGCGATCCAATGGATCAAAGAAAATTACGCACGTTGTTTTACCGTTGAGGAACTTGCAAAATCCTGCAACATGAGCAACTCCGGACTGCACCATAAATTCAAAGCGATTACAACAATGGGGCCTTTGCAGTATCAGAAGCAGCTTCGCCTTCAGGAGGCCAGGCGCCTGATGTTGAGCGGTCCCATAGGAGCAACGACGGCCGCATTGACAGTAGGGTATGAAAGTCCGTCGCAATTCAACCGGGAATACCGAAGGCTTTTTGGTCTACCTCCTCTGCAAGATATTAAAGCAATGCGAAAATCTTCTTGCGCTTGGGGATTCGAGGATGGTTAATGATGGATGTCATTTCGAAGGAAATGGGCTCGGGGCAATATAAATTTTTCTAACGTTTAATATCTTGCTCCATATATTTTGTAATGTCAGAATAGTTTATATCTAGGAATAAGGGGTAAGCATTTGAAAAAGTTCTTTTTAAATTTTTAAATGCTTTATTGTCTGTAAGAGGAGCCTTCCCTTCCCGCAAGTCTCTAACAGCACGCTTCTTTTCGAAAAACCGGAATACTCTGCGAAACTCTGTCGGTACACCATTGTCATCTTCAATGCCCATGGTGGAGCTATCGTATATGTATAGCGAATAAAAATGCCCATTTTTCAGTTCTGCATATTTCTGGTTAATAAGTTCCGAATCCGGCCTTACTCCACCACCAGCAATGATTTCGTAAACGGAAAAAGCTCGAAAGAAGAACCACCCTCCAAAAAAACAAATAGAAATATGGCAAGTGCAATAGAACCAATTCGGAAATTGGCTTTTTTATTTGGGTGTTTTTCTCCATCAATCTTTCCCGCCCAAGTAAAAAGGATCATACTGATCGCTACTGATGAAATAGTACCAAAGATTAAGACCCAACATATTGAATCTCGCATAAAATCTAGCATACGAAGGGGTATATTTTTGGGGGACTATATTGTTGTTTATGATTGGTTCCAAGATTATTCTTACTTCCGAAAGTTTTCTTTGGAAAAATGCGTATGAGTTTGAAGGTGATATGCAAAGCAAAGTTATGAAGTGTCTTCTATTCGTTCCTGCTTGGGGTATGTCTATTCTGGCTATCCCCTTTAAGATTTTCGGTAAATTTTTCAAAAAATAAGACTCAAAAGCCCCCATTGGGGGCTTTCCTATTAATCCTGCAAAACCAAATTTTTAATGTCCCTTACTGGTGATTACTCTAGACAATAAACATTAATAATGTTCCTTACCGATAAACGCTGTTCTCCCTTTTTCGTTTCTACAAATGGAATGTCATTTAAGGGATCAAATTTAACAATATTCCCCTCGACCGTTTTCATTCGATTGTCAACGTGATAGGTAAGACTGACAGTCCACGAACCCTCCATTGCTCGGGATAATTCTTGTATATTTATTCACTTTAATGCGTAAAGATATTTTTCTCACCTATAATGAAATAAATTTCTCATTATAAATAGAATATTTCTCATTTAAAATGAAAAATCACAACAATCACATTACATGAAAGGCATTCTTCAGCTTACCCGCACCGGCTGTACCCGCAATTTCCGCATGTCTTACAGCCCTCGATGTTGATCAGCGAGGCGGTGCCGCAGGATGGGCACAGGTCGCGGGAAGCCGCTGACGAGTGGCTGTGCCCGTGTCCGCCGTGGCCGTGGTCGGCCTCAGCGGCCGGGGCTGCCGCAGCGCCCCCGGCCTGAAGCTCCGCGTTCAGCGCGCCTTCGAAATCCTCCAGCGCGAGCGTTGCCGCGATTGGCGCGGGAACGTGCTCTTCGTGTGCGCTTTGCTGCACATGAGTCTCCAGCGCCTTCGCTACCGCGTCGGCGATCGACTCGACGCGGTTCGCGCCGAACCCGATGGCGCCGGAGCCGCCGATGCCTTTGAGGTGCTTGATCAGCAGCTCAACCTTCTCGCCGTGGTCCCCGTAGCGGAGGAACAAGGAGCAGACGCGGCCGAGTGCTTCCGCCATCGCGAACACGTCGGAGCCAGCCTTGCCGACATTAAGGAAGATTTCGGCCGGGGTGCCGTCCAGATCGTTGATGGTAATGTACGCCATACCGAACGGCGTGTTAATCTTGTATGTCGCACCGCGCAGCACCTGCGGGCGTTTCTTGTACTGCTTGTCGACAACCTTGCCGTTTGAAGCCGAACCGGAATCAGCGGATGCACTGGTGACCGGAGCCGCTTGTGTAGCGGCAGCCTGGGCTGCACTAACCGGTGCGGCTTCTGCCGCTTCGGCAATTGGAGCCGCCGTCTCCTTCAGCGGAGCGTCTTTCTTGTCATCCTTCTTCTCCGTCTGCAATACCTGTACATCCCGGCTGCCGTCGCGGTAGATCGTTACGCCCTTGCAGCCGAGGTCGAAGGCCAGTTCGTACAGTTCCTTCGTTTCTTCCACCGTAAAGTCGTTCGGGCAGTTCGCCGTCTTGGAAATGGAGCTGTCCACCCAGCGCTGAATGGAAGCCTGCACACGGATGTGATCCTTCGCGGACAGGTCCATCGAGGTCACGAAATAGTCCGGCAGCTCTTCGCCCGGATGAGCCTCAAGATATTCCTCTGCAATCGGCACGAACTGCTCGTCGAAGCCGAGACGGCTTTGACGGAAATATTTGAAGGCAAAGTACGGCTCGATGCCGGTCGATGTGCCGACCATCGTGCCTGTGCTGCCTGTCGGCGCTTGGGTAATGACCGTTACATTACGCATGCCCTGCTTGGCGATGGCCTCGCAGACTTCGGGATACACCTCTCTCATATTTTTCATAAAGCCGCTCAGCAGGTATTTCTCGGCGTCGAACGCCTGAAAAGAACCTTTTTCCGACGCGATCTCGGAAGAGGCCAGGTATGCTTCGCGGGCCATAAAGCCGTACAGCTTGTCCAGGAACGCCAGCGAATCCGGGCTGCCGTAGCGAACGTTCAGCTTAATCATCAGCTCGGCCAGACCCATCGTTCCGAGGCCTACGCGGCGCTCCTTTTTCTGATTGGCTTCATTTTCCGGGAAATGATAAGGCGTCTTGTCAATGACATTGTCCAGGAAGCGCACCGAGTAACGTGTTGTTGTCGCCAGTTCGTCCCAGGCCACATCATGCTTCTCCTCGTCATAGAACTTGGAGAGGTTGATTGCCGACAGGTTGCAGACGCCCCAGCCGGGCAGACCCTGCTCACCGCAAGGATTCGTGCAAATGATCGGGTTGAAGTACCAGCTGTTGGACATCTGGTTGTAGTACTCCATGAAGACAACACCCGGCTCAGCCGATTTCCATGCGGACTCGATGATGGTATGCCAGATATCCCGCGCTTTTACAGTACGGTAATGATTGACCTTGCGGCCGGCAGCCTTCCATTTATCGAGGTCGCCGTCCCAGACTTCATTGTAATCGGGCTCCGTCGTGTCCGGGAATACGAGATCCCAGTCGAGATCTTCTTTGACCGCCTTCATAAAGCCGTTGCTGACGCATACCGACAGGTTGGCGTTCGTCACTTGACCCATCGTCTGCTTGACGGTAATGAAATCGGCCACGTCCGGATGCCAGTCGTTGATCATCAGCATCAGCGCGCCGCGGCGGCTTCCGCCCTGCTCGATCAATCCTGTGGTATAGCTGAACAGTCCGCCCCAGGATACCGCCCCGCTGGAAGAACCGTTAACGCCCTTGACGACTGCGCGGCGCGGACGCAGCGATGACAGATTGATGCCGACGCCGCCGCCGCGGGCCATAATCTCCGTCATTTCGGACAAGGTTTCCATAATGCCGCCCCGGCTGTCTTTTGGCGAAGGCACGACATAGCAGTTGAACAGCGTCAGCTCGTCGCTTGCCCCGGCTCCGGCTGCAATCCGGCCTCCCGGAACGAGCTTCCAGTCGTCCAGAATACTGCGGAATTTATCCGTCCATTCGCGCTGCAGCTCCGGCGTCTTCTCCACGGAAGCCATGGCTCCGGCCAGACGGTCCCACATCTCTTCCGGTGTTTTTTCTATATTAAGCGTCAACTTCTCCACATCGGACTTTACCAGCTCGCCGCTGCGAGTCTTGACCGTTACGATCCGGCCGCTGCGCTCTACGATTTCCCCGACTTCCTTGGTAGGAAATTTCGGGTCGTCTTTTGTCAGAACAAGCACCACGTCTCCCACCTTGGCATTATTGGTGTCGGCGTCCTTCCAGGCATAGCGGTCCAAAAAGATTTTCTCGCTAAGTCCCTCCAGCTTCTGCTTGCGCTCCACAGTACTCAATATAAACAACCTCCCGAAATTATGATTACTACTTCGATCTCTGTGTAGGCGGGTCTTCTCCGATTAAAACGGCTTTCACCGCATTTGTCACAATATATTGTGTGAATTAGCCTTTAAACTATACCATATATTGTGGAAAGAGTCTTTTGCGAAATATCGCGGCCCACGCTGAAAAATCACGGCAACAGCCCGTATTTTCTCTTTGTTTCTCCTGTTTTTAGAGACTGGCTCCAAAAATAGCAGTTATGAATTCTCTCTTTTACGCGCATACTACTTATACATTTCACTATGTAAACGCAAACTTTAGGCCCGCAGGAGGAGACAGCTCTCATGACTCACGCACCCCGCAACAACCTGGAGCAAGAACAAGGTCAGGATATCGTTCTTCCCGTGCCTATCTCCTTCGAACGTGAATGGCTGAAAGACCTGGAATCCCGATTGGACAAAGGCGGTCCCTGGGGCGACTGGAGGCTGTCACGGCTGGCGATGGAAGGCGAGGCTTCCGGCCTGGTGGAAAGCTTCGAGGAGCTGCAGTGCATGAAGCACCTGGCAACGCTGTCTCCTCTGCCCCATCAGCTCGATACGGCGCGCAAGGTGCTGTTCGAAATGTCGGGACGCGCGATTCTGGCGGACGAGGTCGGCCTAGGCAAGACGATCGAAGCGGGCCTCGTGCTGAAAGAATATCTTGTGCGCGGACTTGTCTCCAAAGTGCTGATTCTCGTCCCGGCTTCGCTCGTGCTCCAGTGGGTCCGGGAGCTGAATACGAAGTTCGGCATTTCGGCCGTGGCGCAAAAGAAGGCGTACTCCTGGGACAACGATATCGTCGTCGCATCCATGGATACGGCCAAGCGAGATCCCCACAAGGAGCTCCTAATCTCCAGAGAATACGACATGCTCATTATCGATGAAGCCCATAAGCTGAAGAACAAGAAGACGACCAACTACCAATTCGTTCAGGAGCTCCGTAAAAAATACTGCCTGCTTCTCACCGCGACCCCGGTGCAGAACGACCTCGGCGAGCTGTTCAATCTCATAACGCTGCTGAAGCCGGGCCAGCTCGGGAACCAGGGCGATTTTGCGGCGAATTTCGTCGTCGACAAGCGCGTGGCCAAGAACGAAGACCAACTCCGGGGCGAGCTGTCCAAAGTGATGATCCGCAACCGGAGAGGCGAAGGACCGGTCACTTTTACGAAGCGGAAGGTCAGCAATGTACCCCTCACACTTTCACCCGAAGAACAAACATTATATGACGGGGTCACCGCTTTTGTCAAAGATCAGTATCAGGAATCGGGCGGGAATTTAAACAGCATGCTGTCACTCGTCACCTTGCAGCGGGAGGTGTGCAGCAGCCGGGACGCGGTGTTCGTGACGCTTGTCAATCTGACGAAAAAGCTGCCCGAGGACTCGCCCCGCCGGGAAAGGATGATCGAGCTCCTCCAGCAGATCCGGACGGTAAAAGCGAACACGAAGGCGGAGAAAACCATTTCCCTCATTAAAGAAATGAACGAAAAAGTAATCGTATTCACCGAATACCGGGCGACCCAGGAGTACTTGCTTCAGTACTTTCGCGATCACGGCATCCATTCCGTTCCTTATTCCGGCGGCATGAACCGCGGCAAAAAAGACTGGATGATGGACCTGTTCCGCGGACGCGCCCAGGTGATGATTGCCACCGAAGCCGGAGGCGAGGGCATTAATCTGCAGTTCTGCCACCACATGATCAATTTCGATCTTCCCTGGAACCCGATGCGGGTCGAGCAGCGGATCGGCCGGGTGCACCGTCTGGGCCAGCAGAACGATGTCATCATCCACAACCTCTCCACCACCGGTACGATCGAGGAGCATATCCTGCATCTGCTGCATGAAAAAATCAATCTGTTCGAGACCGTAATCGGCGGGCTGGACACGATTTTGGAAAAGTTCGAGAAAAAGGAGTCGCTGGAAAAAAGTCTGTATAAAATCATGCTGGAGGCCGAAAGCGATGAAGAAATCCGCAGCAAAGTAGGGCAGCTTGGCCAGACCCTGGCCGATCTGAAGGATGGAGTCCTCAGTGAAAGCGAGGCCGCGCCATGACAATGACCGCCCAGCAGGTGCAACAGCATGTAATGGACTATCTGGAAGCGACGGAGTGCCAGATCATTGAAAAATCGCCGGTTCATGTCACCGTAAAGCTCTCCCCCCGCGCCGATCAAATGTTAACTGACAGGCCCTACTACTGGGGGTTCGTCGAGCGAACCGGCGCGGAGCCGCAAACGCTGTCCTTTACCTTCGTGTTTGACCCGGAAAAATATGACGCGGCGACCGCCCCGGCGCCAAGAGGCCCCTCCGGGTTAATTGCAGCGGGGGGGAACAGCGCGGCAGGCGGCTCCGGCGCGCCGGTAAGTCCGCCGTCTTGGAGCGGAGGATCGCCAGTAGGCCAGGGACCGAACAGCGCGAGAAGCCCTGGCGCCGGCCCGCCCGGAGGAAATCCCGGACCGGGCGCCGGGAGCAATCCGGGGGCGAACGCCGGAGGCGCCGCTAGCGCACCAATCGGCAGTGCCGGGAACGCGGCTGCGAACAACGGGCCGAACGATGGCATCCTTGCCCGCTACTTCGGGGTAACGCCGGTGCTCCCGCGTCTAGGACCCGGACTGATCCGCCGCGAGGACATTACTTTCGGCAGCAGACGGCTGCGCCAGATTTGGTCCGCGGCGCAGACCGAGGGGAAATGTCTGCATCTGTTTGAAGCTCCGGGAAACCTTCAGCGGATGACCCTTTTCTCTGCCGCCTACGAGCCATGGCTCGCCGCCTGCTTCAAGGTAGAGCTTAGCTGCGATTTGAAACGGGAGGAGCTGCATTTCATCGGCGTGTCGCTGCTTACCGGAAAAGTCATGGAGAACTTCGGCTCTATTCTGGACCCGCTTGAGCTGACTCCCCGCCTGCCGGAGAATGTCCACATTCAGCCTTATGAAATCTCCCTGTCTTCGGGAGCCGGCTTGCTCGAGCGCCATATTCTCTCAAGGCTTTCCGGCCAGGATTACAGCTGGGCCGAGGCTGCGCGGCGGCGTCTGCAAGGAGAGCTTGAGATTATAGACGCTTATTATGAAGAGCTTCTGAAGGAACCTGACGAAGAAAAGCGGCTTGCTACCCAAGAACAGCACGCCAGCCGCCGCAAAGAAACCATTTGGCAGTATGAACCCGGCATTTCCGTATCGCCGGTCGTCTACGGCCTGTTTCACCTCCGCAAGCAGTAGGAAGCGACCCGGCTCGCTAAAAGCGGCCAAAAAAACCGAAATCCGCCTTGAGTGAGCCCGACAGCTTGCAACAACCTTTTCAGCGCTTGTCCACTACAATGAAGGATAGTAGATACGGACAAAATCCGGCAGCTCCGGCGGCCAATAAAGGACAGGTGAACAAACGCAAATGAACCCGAGCAACAGAAGAAAGCGAATCGTCCCAGCGATGCGTGTGTGCTTTCTCTTCACTCTTGCATTGATCTTGGCAGCGGCCGTTACCGGATTTCCCTTCGGGCCTCCCGCTGCGGATGCTCCTGCCGCCCAATCCTTAAGACTGACGGACACTGCGGCTGCCGAAGCTGCCGGATCGGCCGATTCAGCCCTATCGCCGCTGCCCAAACGGCAGGATATTGCCATTCCGGACTCCCTGAAGACTTTTGTTCATGAAGCAGTCGACAAGCTCTCGGATGAAGCCCCCTTTAAGGAATGGAAAACGGCGAAACCATCGATTCATCCGCTGGGACCCGGAACTCACGGGTGGCTCGTCAACCTCATCAGCGGCGATAAGCGGATCGGATATATGATCATTACCGCCTCGGATAACGGCGGATACACACTCAGCGAATATGGGGCGGATACCGAAGGACTTCCCTACTCCGTCACCGAGCTGCGCCTGTTCTTGGCGCAGCAGGGCCTTATCCATTCTTTATTTGAAATCATTGAACCGGTTCCGCTTTATGCGCCGCTTCTGCCCTACTGGAAAGTTACGGTGAACGGGCAGACACTTTATGTCAACGCCATCGTTCCGGAGATCCTTCCTTGGGACGACAGCAAAGCTGAAGCGGTCGCCAGAAGCGCTCAAGCAGCCGGACGCTACGGCTTGACGGCATCCGGCTTATTGTCCGAAATCACAGCCGGGCCGATGTTCCAAACGGGACACACCGGAAATCCGTACGATAATCTGCTGTGGCTGACATCTCCAAAGCTTGCTCCACTGGAGGCCCACGAATTCGTACAGCTGCTTCAGCTGCAGCCGGGTCTTGTGTTCCGGTCAAATGCCGGAGCCAACGACATCCTGGGCGCCCCGCTCATGATTACGGGCTATCAGTTGTGGACAAGTTCCGCAGCATCCGGCGGCGAGACGGTCGCTTATGCCGCTTCAGGTATTGGCGGACGACGGTTTCTACCGCTTGACGCCCTTCAGCAAAGCGGCAAATTCCAGGTCTATGTCTCTGGCGATGGAGAAGCGGCACGCTAGATTTTTGGCAAACCAACTGCATGGATGAAAGCAATACAGCCCCATACTCCGCTTTTACCGGAAAATGGGGCTTTTTCATGGATATTGCAACAATATCTTTAAAGCAAACGTTGTATTAGTTACAGAACGACAGTAAATGATTGGGGGGTCCTAATGAAAAGATTTTCAAATATAACTCTTATCATTGGGCTGGTGCTGCTCATCCTTTCAGGATGCGGCAAAAATATCACAGGTGATGAAAAAACAGCCGAAAAATACGTAACGGCACAAGGTTATAACATCACTTCCAGCAAAGGTGAAGTTTACAGCTACACTTTGGACAAAGGCAAACTTTTCGGAAGTACGGAATCAGTGCCCTATCAACAGGCGTGGGGCGTTCAGAAGGCAGAACCCGATACGTATTTTGGAAAACAGATCATAATATATCAATTTACAGTTTCTAATCATCCGCTGGAAAAGATCTACCAGGCTAAGAGCAATCTTTATATCATGCTTTGTGAAGGCAAGGTTGTTGGCGGTTATTCTTTTCCTGATGTCGATGGATTGGCAGGGGCAGTTTACTCATTGAACGGTAAAACATTGGAAGAAGTAACTGGACTCAGTTATCAAGAATGGCGCGATAAATGGAAAAAGAAATACGGCAATTGATCCCAAGATAGTGGCTTGATAGAACAAAAATGGCGTGTCAAATGGGTTTCCCCTTTGCGCGCCATTTTACATATCATTCTTTCTACCCTTTGTCCCTAACCTTCCGGCTGCTTCGCCACATTGACAAGCCGAGCGGCAGCATTCCGAACCATTTCTGGCTCCACGGCTGTCTGCCTGCTCGGTGCCGGCTGCGGCTGTCGTGAGGGCTTTCCATGTAGACGACCACTTTTTCAGTAATGTATTTGACCAGATCTTCACCGTCCGAGGCCACTGCACTCACCTCCTCCTGTAATCCTCTCCTTAATGGTTAGTTTGCCCGTTTATCTCCGCCCTAAACGGGCCTCAGCCGCATAATTCTGCCTTTTGAAGCACAATCTAACCAAAAAAGAACAGGCCCTGAAGCAAGGATTATTGACCGCTTCCGGATTCAAGATTACACAGGGAGGTTTATCTCTTGATTCTGACTAACCAATGGAGAGCTCTAGCAAGAGGGGTGTTTGTCCTGGTCATTACGGGAACGCTGCTGGCGGGGAATGCCCATCCATCTTTCGCCTTACCGGACGAGCGGCATGAACAACCTCAAACACTGATTGGGCACGGTCACCGCATCGTACTGATCGACGCCGGTCACGGGGGCATTGACGGCGGCACGTCGCATGGGGACATCCTGGAAAAAGATTTGACGCTCGCCATTTCCCGCAAGCTGTTCCTGCTGCTGAGAGCGGACGGCTTTGACGCCGTCCTGAACCGGTTCGGCGATTATGCGCCCAGCGAGGAGAATAGGTGGCTTCAAAGCCGCTCCCGCCATATGCGCGATCTCGCCCAGCGCAAGGAGCTTGCCGAAACGCTGCCCGCCGCTGTCGTCGTCAGTGTTCATATTAACTGGGCGCCCTCTCCGTCGAAGCACGGACCGATTGTGCTGTACCGTCAGGAAGGCCGAAGCTTCATGCTGGCCAAAGCGATTCAGGATCAGCTAAATGTACTTTATGGAGTCAAATTAGATTCCCATCCTGGGAAGCCGTTCTATCTGCTCAACAAAATAACCGCCCCCACGGTTATCGTGGAGGCGGGCTTTATAAGCAGCCCGGTCGACCGGGCCATGCTGACGACTTCGAAAGGCCAGGAGAAAATCGCTGAAGCGGTATCAAACGGCATTGCCGCCTATCTTATGGAAATGTGAGCCGGGAACTCCACTTCCACTCCTTCTTGACCAGATCGGAAATTCCGACGAACTGTACACGGTTCTTTAAATCATTGATGCCGCCGCGGATTCCTGCGGCGGTCTCTTTGCCCTGAATTCCGACATGACCGATCGTTACGCAGTAATTATGGTCCACTGCCCACTTCTCTGCCCGTTGCAATTGACGGGTTACATGACCGGCTGAATGGGTATCGTCCAGAAAGACATGATTCTCCACCCGGGGCAGGCCCATTTGCTCGGCCACTAGGCCGACTACCGAACGATAGTTGGTATGACTGTCTACAAAGAACAGGCCTCTTTCCTTGCAAACGGACAATACGGCGCGCATAACCCGCTCGTCTCCCGTAACTTTGGAGCCCATATGATTATTGATACCGATCGCGTAAGGCACATTATCCACCGCCGCCTCGACGCGCTTGCGGATTTCCTGATCGCTTAAGCTGGACAGAACCGCTCCCGGACCGAGCCATTCCGGCTTGCCATTACGGGGCTCCATCGGCAAATGCACCAGAACGTCAAAGCCCCGCTCATGAGCCCGCCGGGCATCCGCCTCTGAGGTGGACAGAAACGGCATCACCGCGACGGTGAGCTTGATCGGCAGAGCGAACATTTCCTCCGTCCCCCGCATACCGTTTCCGAAGTCGTCGATAATTACGGCTATACGCGGATGGACGGTGGTGGCTGTCTGTGCGGACGGCTCCAGAGTATTCGTTGTTAACTGGCCGGGCAGGATCTGTCCATCATTTAGTGCTGCATGCCCGTACCCACCGCCAATTGCAAGGCCAATCGCCATAACCAGGAGTGCGACAGCCATTGTACCGGCCGAATACGGATGGCGTAAACGTTTCTTCCTCATAAACTTCATCTCCCTTGCCAACATAGGTTTTGGTTTCATTGTTTGATGGCAGAGTGAAATTTATGTGGCGCAGGCGGCAGTCAACAATTGACAGCTTATGATGATAAGGTGGAAATTTTCATGGAAAGATGGCCAACCATTCAGATTGTTTCGCTCATACATCTTGAAATATCTAGATAAGTAGATATAATAAGCAACATGGATACTAAATTGATTTTTAAGGCGCTTTCAAACGAGACCCGCGTGCAAATTTTAGATTGGCTGAAGAGCCCGGATGTACATTTTGGTCCTCAAATCTACTTGCCATCGGATGCCGACTTCAAAGGAGGGATATGTGTAGGAAGCATTCAAGAGAAGACAGGACTTGCGCAATCCGTGATCTCCAGCTATTTAACGCTAATGAAAAATGCAGGACTTTTGGAATCCAGACGTTTTGGTCAGTGGACTTACTACCGCAGGAATGAAGAAAACATCGGTAAATTTACCGACTATATTAAAAACCATTTATAGGCAGCCCCATTGGAATTTTGGGCTGTCTGCTTATTGGTAATATATCTATATTTATAGATATGCATATATTAAGATTAAAGGCGGGATAGTATGAAACGCAACTATTCGTTCAGCTTGTCGAGAAACCCGGTCTTCCTCAAAGACCCTGGGTTTCTCTTTTTGTTTTAGGACGCGAAGAAGTGAAAATCGAGGGGGTTACCCCCGCTTTTCCAGGCGATCCAGGTGGATCGCCATCTTCTTCATGTTCTGTACGGCTGCTGTCATCAAGGCCTGTTCCTTGACGTTGGCCAGCCCGCGCAAACGGCAATAGCGAAACCCATGGAGCTCTTTGGCGTCCGCGAAGCTTCGCTCAATCGTTTCTTTTCGTTTGCGGTACAGCTGTTTGCCGTCCCGGCTCAGCCGGTTGTTCCGTACCCACTCCTTGCTGTCCTCCCAAACATGTCGGGTCACCACCTTGCGGTGGTTTCGGGAATGCGTACACTTTTCGAGCAGCGGACAGGCCTTGCAGTGCTCCGGATCAGAAGCATACTGCCGGTATCCTTTCCGGTCCGTTGTACGGTAGACCAGTTCGTGACTCGCCGGGCAGACGTACAGATTGCGCTCTGCGTTAAACGTAAACTTCCATTTCGGAAACAGTCCTTGCTTGGGATGAAATCTCCGGTGAGCAATCACCGCAAAAATTTTTCGACTTTTCAGACCTCTACAAATCGGTGTCGTCAAATAACCCGAATCCAGCGCTACAGCCTCGACTTTAAAACCAAACCGTTCTCTTTGCCGGTCCAAACGCGACAAATAAGGAACCGAATCATGGACATTTCCCGGCGTGACATGCACATCCGTAATCATATTGAATTTCATATCCACCGTGCGGTGGTCCAAGTAAAAGAAGCCTTCCGGTTTGCCGTCCCGAATCATATACCCGCTGTCTGGGTCAGTCTTGCTCACTTTAATTTCCTTTTCCTCGGTCACTTCCTCTCTCGGTTTTAGCGCTTTTTTCCGTTTTCCTTCCGGTCTTCCGCCACGGCGGCATTGAGTTCACCGATATAATCTTTCGTGTTTTGCAGTACTTGCTGCTTAGTGTACTGGTGTTTATTCGCGTTCGCCTTGATGTGAGTCGAGTCGGTAATTAGGACGCGGCCGCCCACCATCCGGTGCGAGATGGCCTGCAAAACAATCTCATCAAAAATATCCTGAAAAATGCTCGTATCCTTAAACCGGGTTCGCCGGTTCCAACTAATGGTCGTGTGGTCCGGCACTTTGTCGGTCAGTCCGAGTCCCAAAAACCAACGGTACGCCAGATTAGTCTGAATCTCCCGTTCCAATTGACGTTCGGAACGAATGCCGTAGAAATAACCGAGAAAAATCATCTTGAACAGTACTACCGGATCAATCGCCGGCCGCCCGTTATCCGCGCAGTACAGAGGACGGACCTTTTCATCAATAAAAGAGAAATCGATATGTTGATCCACTTTGCGGAGCAGATGATCCTGAGGCACCAAATCTTCGATAGAAACGAATTCGTAAGATTGTTGTTTTTCCCGGTTAGATCGCAGCATAAAGAACACCATCCGTTCTAAAATATGTGTTACCTATATTATACAACATTAACGCGGTGTCGTGTGAAATTATCAGAACTTAAAAATAGCTGTCGAGACTTTCTCGACAGCCTGAACTATTCGTTATTTTTCATTACAGTTGGGGTATTCGGCATCATTAATACGGAGCTTGGAATCGTCGGAGTTTTACCAATGGTCATGAATAAGTACCATGTATCTGCTGTATCTGCCGGTATGCTTGTCAGTTCATTTGCGTTCATTATTGCTATATTTGGTCCTTGGATGACATTACTCCTATCCAGACCGAATCAAAAAAGAGTGTTGATGGGGATCATGGCATTATTTGCGGGTTCTAATTTTGTTTCCTCATTTGCGCCCAGCTTTGAGATTCTTTTGTTGTTCCGTATACTCCCCGCTTTCTTCCATCCGGTTTATTTTTCGATTGCTTTTGCAATGGCCGGGGCATTATCTCAAAAAGAAGAAGCAGCTAAAGCAAGTGCAAAAGTATTTCTAGGAGTCAGCATAGGCATGGTTCTGGGAATTCCGCTTAACTCTTATATCGCGAATCAATTATCACTAAGTACTTCTTTTTTATTCTCCGCGATTGTAAACGGGATCGCTTGTATTGGGATTGGTATTATGGTTCCCTCTCCATCTGCAAAGATTAACCATCTTTCTTTCGGCAACCAGCTCGGCATATTGCGAAAACCCTCGCTATTGTTGAATATGGCTGCAAACTGCTTTATCTTCTCCTCCATGTTTTCTGTATACAGTTATTTCTCCGAGTATTTGACGCAAAGATTCGAGATGAACGGGGCATTTATCAGCCTGATGCTTGTAGTTTTTGGAATCAGCGGTGTTCTGGGCAATTGGTATGCGGGAAAGCTGCTCACTTTTCAAATGGTAAAAACGGTCTTGTTTTATCCTGTAGCGTTAGGCTTCTGCTACCTGCTTCTTTATTTTGTATCAAGCTCCGTTATTCCCGTCATTGCAGCTATTCTTCTCTGGGGAGCAGTTCACACCAGCGGACTGATAGTCAGTCAAATCTGGCTGACATCCGAAGCACAAGAGGCGCCCGAATTTGCAAACAGTTTATATGTCTCTTTTTCTAATTTGGGAGTTACGTTGGGAACAGCCGTGGGAGGCTGGTTTATTTCCGATTTGGGTATAAACGAAATCATTCGGAGCGGTTTGGTTTTTGCTGCTTTGGCACTTATATGCATCACTGTTAAGATTGTTTGGTTCAGGGAAACCCCTCGCCATACAATTGACCCAAAACATTAATAAACTGCTTTGCCGCCGGTGTCACTACAACAAATGAGAAACCGAAGAAAGCGTGAACTTGGATATAATTCCAACCCCCAGATTTTTCCGAACCATATGGATTAGATGTGGGAGGACCGGAGCAGAAACAGACGGCTTCCCTTGGCTGCCTCCTCCAAGGTATTCACGATTGCCGGTGCATATCCGATTTGACATATTGTTTTAAACTGGATGCTGGTCCATAATATTCTTTATCGTTGACGTTTGGGAGGAGGATAAACTTTGAGTAAATACGAATTTAATCAATTGGGTGCAGAAGGCTTGCAAGCAGAAGTTGATGAAGTCATTGATCGTACACTTTCCGAAAAACGGTTGGTTGGGACGGTAGTTAAAATAGCTTTAGACGGTAAACTCAGTTATAGCCGCGCCGCCGGATTGGCAGACCGCGAGAGGAACCTGCCCATGCGTGAAGATGCATTGTTTCGGCTTGCGTCGGTAACCAAGCTTGTCGTCTCGGTCGCTGCTATGGTGCTCGTCTCCAAGGGTAAACTCGATCTTGATATGCCTATTGATACTTGGCTTCCCTACTTCAAACCACGGCTGGCCGACGGCTCTCTGGCTCAAATCACTCTGCGCCAGCTGATGAGCCATACGGCCGGTCTTAGCTATGGCTTTCTGGAACCGGAGGACGGCCCTTACCACCAGGCCGGCGTCTCCGACGGAATGGACCGTTCCAACCTTTCACTCGAAGAAAATTTACGGCGGCTGGCTTCTGTACCGTTGCTCTTCGCCCCCGGAACCGCTTGGAACTATTCGCTGGCTGCAGATGTGCTCGGTGCGATTGTAGCAAGCGCACACGGCAGACCGCTCCCCGAAGCGGTCAGTTCTCTGGTGACGGAACCGCTCGGCTTAACGGACACGGCGTTCAATGTCGTTGACCCGGCACGTCTTGCTGCAAATTATGCCGATGATATACCCGAGCCGCGCCGTATGCGGGAGCCTGATACTGTAGGCAAATTAGAAGGAGTAGCTGGCACTTTACTCGATCCTAGCCGGGCCTTCGATCCCCTTGCATTTCCATCGGGCGGCGCGGGAATGATCGGTACCGCGGACGATATCCTGCATCTTCTTGAAACTCTGCGAACAGGCGGCAATCCGCTGCTTACGCCAGCATTAATTGAGGAGATGGGACGCAGCCAGACATCCGGTTTGACGCTCCCTGACTCGCCGGGCTTCGGATTCAGCCTCGGGTTCGCCGTGCTGACAGATCCCGCTGCCGCCGCGACGCCGCAATCTCCGGGAACGTGGCGCTGGGGCGGAGTATATGGCCATTCCTGGTTCGTAGACCCTAGCCGGAAGCTTAGCGTTGCAGCATTTACGAATACCACGCTGGAAGGGATGTCCGGCCAGTTTACAATAGATCTCCGTAATGCCATTTACGAAGGCTTAAAATGATCTCCTTTGCTCTTTTATCCAAAATAGGCATCCGAACATGACATTCTCTCCTAACCGGAATACGATATTCTATCTATTTCGAAAGGAGTGAGTGTCATGAGCATATTTAGAGCTTTTTTATCTGGCAGAGAAGAGGTCCCTCCAGTCCGGACACAAGCTTTCGGAACCGCTACGTTCAGACTTAGCCGCGACGGCAAAAGATTGTCGTTCGTTCTTGTCGTAAGAAACATTTCTCGGGTTACTCAAGCCCATATCCACTTGGGCAGAAGAGGCCAGAACGGCCCTATTGTCGCATTCTTGTTCGGTCCAAGCAAGTTTGGCATCTCTGTAAGAAGAGGGGTTGTACGCGGAACCCTTACTGCAGCGGACTTAGTCGGACCTCTGCGCGGGATGACAATAAGATCCTTGGTCAAAGAAATTAAACGCGGCAATACTTATGTGAATGTCCACACGATACAATTTCCGGACGGAGAAATCCGCGGACAAATCAAAAAAGTATAGTCATAATCCGGACGAACACCAAATAGAAATGCCTAACAGCAGCCGATATTCGGGTAATGATGAACGAAAAAGCCTCCTTTACCAGGGGGCTTTTTCCATTTTTCTATACAAGTAACACTTTCCGGAATGGGCGAATATCCTAAGGCTGTAAAGGAGGGATAGGCAAATGATTAATCCAAATCCAACATATCCTAATCAAAGCAAGGCGGCTTACCCAATGGGAGAAATGGGAGGCGATGTAAAAACATTATGTCAAAGGTACATGAATTACCATGTTATTGCCCAGACGAGAGACGGGTCACAGTTTGATGGAATTATCGATGGTATGGACGACGATGGCGTCACGATGTTGATTCCTGAAGAGATTGATGCCGCAGAACGGGAAAATGACAATACTTACAGAGCGTTTGGCTATGGTCAAAGGAGATTTCGCAGATTCCGCCGACGCCGGTTCCCATTTTTCTTTTTTGCATTTCCATTTTTCACACCTTATCCATATTACTATCCACCTTATCCTTACTATCCTGGGTATGGGTATGGTGGAGGATATTAAGAAGTTACCTCTCCGGCCTGATTATGAGTAATATTTTGAAAAAAAATCGGGCACTCCCACATCTGTTGAGACGTTGGGAGTGTCCGTTTTTTCGGATTACGGAATATAGGGCCCTAGGGCTATTTCGGTGATTGCCTTATGCAAAAAAAGATGTTTGATCGGCTATCCCTGCTGCACAGGCGAGCAAACGGCATGCTCAAGCCTCTTCAGGGCCTCCTCCACAGTCGAACGCTGGCAGCCGATATTGATCCGGACAAATCCGTCTCCTTCATTGCCAAAAGTATATCCCTGATTGAACCAGAGCTTTGCCTCATGCAGCAAAAATTTTTCCAATTCCTGATTACCGATACCGAGCGAACGGCAGTCCAGCCACAGGAAATAGGTCCCTTCCGGATTGTACACCTTCAGCTGCGGCAGCCTGGCTTCAATAAATTCTAACGCATACTGCCGGTTTCCATCTATGTAGGACATCAGCTGATCCAGCCATTCCTCCCCATGTCGGTATGCCGCTTCACAGGCCGCTGCGCCGAATATGTTATGGCTCTTTTGCGCCACTTGCTCATTGACTTCATCATACCGCCGTCTCAGTTCATCATTCGGAATGATGATATTGGACGTGGACAGACCCGCCAAATTGAACGTTTTGCTTGGAGCCGTGCATATGACCGAATTCTGTGCAAATGCCTCCGAGATGGATGCAAACGGAACATGACGGTGCGGCTTGAACAGAAGATCGGAATGAATTTCGTCGGATATGACGATAACGCCATGCTTCAAGCACAGCTCGCCCATTGCCCGAAGCTCTTCTTCCGTGAACACCCTTCCCACAGGGTTATGCGGATTACATAGAATAAACAGCTTGACCCTGCCGCTCCCGACCTTGTCTGCAAAGTCGGCGAGATCGGGAACGTAGCGGCCCTCTTCCAGCTTCAGCGGATTAAGGACGGTCTCACAATTATTTTTACTGATGGCCCGATAGAAAGGGGGATAAACCGGAGGCTGGATGAGAATACCGTCTCCCGGTTTGACGAAGGCGCGTACGGCAGTGAACAAAGCATTGACCACGCCCGGACTGTGGGTAATCCACTTCTTATCCACCTTCCATCCGTGCCGCTTCAAATTCCAATCGATAATCGCATCATAATAGCCCTTGGAACGTGCCGTGTACCCGTATATGCCATGCTGCGCTCTATCCAGAATCGCAGCCTTAACCTCGGGAACGGTCTCAAAATCCATGTCGGCCACCCACATGGGCAGAGCATCCTCCACTCCTACGGATTCCTTGATATAGTTCCACTTGGCCGACAGGGTATTGTCCCTGTCAACCGGCCTGTCAAAGTCAAAGCGCGGCCGGGTCATACGGCCTGAGCCTGCCTTGAAGTGTTCTGCTCCTGCTCTGCGATGCGTTGTCCGGTTAGGTCGGTATTCAGGATGGCCTGCTCCAGAAGCTCCGCATTGACCTTGAAGGGAAGCGCGGCTGCCGCTTCTTCGTTAAGGGAAACACCGCCCGCTACCAGCGCCGCTTTGTCCCCGAAGCTGTCCTTAAATCCAAGCTCGCGCAAGGTTAGCGGCTGCCCGAGAGCATGCAGCAGGCGGGCGACGGTATCGATCTTGGTCTGGCTATACCCTTCCAGATACAGCTGCACGACCAGACCGAATGCTACCTTCTCGCCATGCAGCCGGATATGAGTCTCATGCTGCTTGGTCAGGCTGTTGTTAATGGCGTGCGCAATATAAGCCCGCGGTCTGCCGCTGCTCAAGCTGCCAGCCTGGCCTGCCAGAAAAATGATGGTATTGGTTACCTCGGTTATGGCATCCGTAACCTCCCCGCGGCCTGACGCCAGATAGGCGTCGATGGAGAGCTCCTCCAGAATATCAAGCGCCAGCTTGGAGGTCGCGAGTCCCGCTCTGGCGTGAATGCTGCTTGGTCCTTCTCCCACGTTGGGCGCCGCTTCATACCATTTGACGAGCGTGTCGGCAATCCCGGCCGCTATATAGCGGGGCGGCGCAGCCGCCAATATTGCCGTGTCGGACAATACCGCCTTCGGCGATCTCTCCAGTATGATTCCCCCGGTTTGGGTTCCTTGACGGGTATAGGTAACGGACAGGGCCGACCATGCGGCGCAGGTTGCCGCGATGGTTGGGACCGTCACAACCGGAAGGCTCAGCTTATCGCCCACTGCCTTAATGGTATCCAGAATTTTGCCGCCGCCAATCCCAATGAGAACATCGGATGCCGAAGCTTGCACCGCCTCCGCGAAAATATCGATATCTTCCAGGGTGCAGTAACCCTCATACACCTGAATCTCGTATACAACGCCGCTTTCGTCCAGACTTTTCAGTAATACTTCACCTGCGACGGACAACGCCGTCTTTCCCGCCAGTATCCAAGCCCGGTTGCCGATGGGGGCAATAATCTCTCCTCCTTTTGCGAGAATTCCCGGTTCGTTCCAGTACTTCTCCGGAGCCTTTGCCAAGATCATATTCATTCTCTCCCTTCAATCAATAAGTAAAGCCCTTAATGCGTTAGCCCTTTGAACTGCCGGCCGCCTCCGGGGCTTTCAGCACCTTATGCAGCGCCTCTATAAATATGCGGTTCTCTTCCATCGTTCCAATGCTGACTCTAAGCCACTCCTGCATGCCGTAAGCCGCGCCGGGACGAATGATCACGCCTTCCTTCAGCAGCTGCTGATACAGAGTTTCGCTATCCTGCCCGGTATGCACCATAATGAAGCTGGCTTCCGTTGGAATGTAGTCTAATCCCAGCTCTCCGAAGGCTTTGTAGAAATATTCCTTTCCCTGCCGGTTGTTCTCGTAAACTCTCTCCCGAAATCCGGCGTCCTTTAAGCCGGCCAAAGCAGAGGCTTGGGCAACAGCGTTCACATTAAAAATCTGGCGGCATCTGTTCATATAATCGGCTGTTTCCTCGCTTGCGGCGGCGTACCCGATGCGCAGAGAGGCCAGCCCGTAAATCTTGGAAAAGGTACGGAGAACGATAAGATTCGGATATTGCCCGATCCAATTGAGCGTATCCGGGTAGCCCTGCCCGCCGGTTACAAAATCACAGTAGGCCTCATCCATGGCGATCACAATCGAAGACGGAATATCCTTCAAGAATCTGCTAAGCTGTCCTTCTGTAAAGATAGTGCCGGTGGGATTGTTGGGATTGCAGAGCCAGATGACCCTGGTTTTATCTGTTATTTCTCTCTTTATGGCGTCCAGATCGACGTGGTGCGCTATCAACGGCACCTGTATGATCCTGCCTTCCTGCAGCTTGGTGACCGTACCGTACCAAGAGAAGGAAGGAGTCGGCATAATCGCCTCATCGCCCGGCCCGATGAACGTTTCCGCAACAAAGGCAATCAGCTCAAAGGAGCCTGCGCCGATAACGAACTGCTGCGGCCCAAGCCCGGTAAGCCGGGACAGTTCAGCCTTGAGCTCCGAGCTGCCTCCGTCCGGATAGCGGGAGGGGGATTGCAGTACAGCCGCCGCCGCTTCCGTAACACGGGGGGAGCAGCCCAGAGGATTCTCATTGGAAGCCAGCTTGATCACCTTGCGAAGCCCAAGCTCCTTCATTACCTCCTCCAGCCGCTTGCCGGGAATATAAGGATCAATGCTGTGAAGACCTTTCTTATACGGTAACGCTGAAGACATCAGCTTCAACCTCCTAAAATTAAAAATAAAGGAGACCCGATTAATGCTGAACATTAATCTGGCCTCCGGTTTTCCAGTTGGCAGCAAAATGAATATGTAATCACTATTTCACCAATATGTTTAGTATGCTTTATTCCCAAAAACAATATATCACCGCGTATTGATCATTTCAAGAGTCTGTCCATCCATAATTTAGTCGAAATAGTGAAAAAGACTGCAGCAAATGAATAATTCACATTTACTGCAGTCCGTTAATCATTCTATATAAATTTACCGGGAATTATATAGCCAAGGCCGTCTTGTAAGCAAGATTTATACCTTCCAAAGCTTTGCCGACAACAGAAGCATCGCCAATCACTTTAACGCTGTACTTATCTCCAAGCTCGGAAGCCAATGCGTTATTGGATCTAGATCCTATCGCCAACACGACCAAAGAAGCAGGCAGAGATTGTTGTCCTTCTTCCGTTTCAATGATCACACTGGTATCCGTGATTTCCAGAACCTTTGAATTTACATAAGTGGTCACTTCATTATGCTTTAAGGATTTCATTAAGAACTCTTTGGAGGCAGGCTCCATGTCGGCTGCAATTTCCGGACGCATCTCAACGATGGAGGTTTTCCGATTGTGAACCGCAATATGTTCTGCCGTTTCCGCTCCTACAAGCCCGCCGCCAATGACAACCACATGATCCACCAGATCTACTTTTCCGAGCAATACATCATTGGCCGTATATACATGAGATTTGTCTGCGCCTGGAATTCCAGGAATGATTGGAGTGGCTCCCGAAGCGAGTATGATTTCATCCGGGCTTACTTGTTCTACGAATTCTTTCGTTACCTCTGTATTTAACACGACTTTGACCCCTGACCGGTCAAGCTCGCCCTTTTGCCATACAGTAAAGGTGTTCAGGAGCTCTTTGCCGGGAGGGATTGCAGCAAGCAGCCACTGTCCGCCAAGCTTATCGCTCTTATCATACAAGGTTACATCATGACCGCGTCTTGCGGCGATAATGGCCGCTTCCATACCGACGGGTCCGCCCCCGATGACCATCACTTTCTTTTTAACTTCAGCTTCTTGAAGCTCATATTCACTTTCCTTGCCCGTCAACGGGTTAACCAAGCAGGACACAGGGTTTTGCTGTGCGATTCTCCACTGACAGCCTTGTCTGCAGCCGATGCAGAAAATGATTTCATCCAGCCGTCCTTCCTTCACCTTGTTCGGGAATTGAGGATCTGCGGTGGAAGCCCGGCCCATGGCCACAAAATCCGCCTTGCCTTCCTTTAGAATCGACTCCGCTACATGCGGGTAGATAATTTTGTTTACTGCGAATACCGGAATATTGACTACTTTTCTAATTTCTTTGGCGTAGTCGGAGAAAACGGCCGTTCTGATCGCTGTAGGCGCAGAGACGATCGATCCGCTCTTATAAACACCGGCAGAAGCATGAATGGCCGCAACGCCATTTTCCTCCAGCACCTGACTGATCACTTTCGTATCTTCGATCGTCAGTCCGCCTTCCACCATCTCGTCGGCAGAAATCCGGTAAATCATCGGGAACTCATTGCCAACCAATTTCTTGGCTCTTGCAATGATTTCAAGCGGGAACCGCAGCCGATTCATCAGGTTTCCGCCATAGGCGTCGGTTCGTTTATTGGAAAAAGGAGAAACGAACTGGTTGATTAAGTATCCGTGCGCGCCGTGAAGCTCGATGGCATCATAGCCCACTTCTTTACATCTTCTGATGGCCTGCGCGAATTTCTCGACCATCTCCTTAACTTCCTCCGTGGTCATTTCAACAGGAGTTTCAGACTGCGTCGGATCTTGAATCGCCGAAGGGGCTATCGGCCGCATTCCCATGATTGTACTGCTGGCTTCTCTGCCGGCATGATAGATTTGGACCGCTATTTTAGCTCCTGCTTTATGAATCCGTTCAACCAATTCCTTATGCTCTTCCATGAGTTCATCCGACCATAACCCGGCGATATTCTTGAAACCGGCGCCACGGGGTTCAACCGCGTTATCCTCGGTAATGATGAGGCCCCAGCCGCCTTTGGCTTTTTCCTCATAGTATCTGATATACCGTTCAGTCAGTCTGCCGTCTTCTGTGGCATATTCAGACAGCATCGGAGGGACAACCAGCCGGTTCTTGATTTCCAGATTGCCTATTTTGCCCGGTTCAAAAATTTTCGTAAACATGATGAAGCATCTCCTTAATTTTTAATTGTGAAAATTTGCACTTACTAAATTTCAAAATAACAACTAATCAAGCAGATTAGTTGTTATTACTCAAAACGATCTTCCCCCGCGTCCGCCCTGTCTGGCTTATAAGGTGGGCTTTTCTGACTCCGTCAACGGTCAGCGGAAGGACTTCGGTTACAACCGGTTTTATCTTTTTCGCTTCAACAAGCTCGCGGATATGGTTCATATTTCTTCCGTCCGGACGAGTAAATACGAACTTAACCGTCAACTGGCGTTCCTCTTCCACTGCATCTATATAATCGGGACGTACGGCATCCCGCCCGCTAATAATTGTAGCCACCACTGCATTTTTCTTCATAAATTTCAGAGCATTCCCATAAGATGAGCCTCCGAGCGTATCCAGCAAAAAATCAAACTCTGTAGTTGTATTCAAGCCGCCCAGGTCATAAGCGAGAACTTCATCCGCGCCCAAATCACGTACGAATTCCATGTTCTTCGAGCTTGTTGTCGCCGCCACATAGGCGCCGCGTGCTTTAGCGACTTGAATGGCCATCGAACCGATCCCGCCGCTTCCCGCTAAAATGAGCACCTTATCCCCCGGCTGAACATTCCCTGCTTCTACAAGAGCCTGCCATACCGTGAGCCCTACCAAGGGGAGCGAAGCCGCTTCAGCATAGGTTAGTCCTTGAGGCATCGGTGCGACCAGGCTTGCAGGTATCACGATTTCATCTGCGTAGGTTCCCTGTTTTTCCATTTCCGGTCTAAAAAAGACATCGTCTCCCACTTTAAAATCCTTCACATTGGAGCCGGCAGCCGCCACCTTACCTGACGCATCCCAGCCTAAAATAAGGGGAAGCTGGTACGGAAAGTCTTCTCTCAGAAGCCCTTCCCGCACTTTCCAGTCAACGGGGTTCACCCCGCTTGCCTTTATAGAGATCAAAAGGTCCTCAGGCCCTAACGGTTCTGTGGGTACAACTACTGTCTTTAGTTTCTGTTCATCGCCGTATTGCTCAATACCAATTCCGATCATCACACAGTCCCCTTTTGCTATTGCCGGTCTACTTCTTCTTAAAAATCAAAATTGTCCGGATCCGGACCAACCCGATGATTTTGATTCAGACTGTCAATTTGCTTCATATCTTCCCCAGTTAATTCGAAATCAAAAATGTTAGCATTTTCAACGATCCGATGTTCTTTTGTAGATTTAGGAATCGTGATAACGCCGTTCTGGAGGTCCCAGCGCAGAATGACTTGAGCAATGGACTTATTGTATTTATCCGCAATTTCTTTGAGTTCCGGATTATCCAGGAGTTGACCCTGCATGAGCGGAGACCAGGCTTCAAATTGAATGCCTTGCTGTATGCAATATTGCTGCAATTCTTTTTGGGTTAAACGCGGATGGTATTCGACTTGATTCACCATGGGTTTAATTTCGGCGTCAACCATTAGCTCTTCAAGATGATGAATTTGGAAGTTGCTTACGCCAATCGCTTTTACACGGCCTTCTTTATAAATGGTTTCCAGCGCTCTCCAGGCTTCTTTAAACTTTCCTTCTTTCGGCCAGTGAATCAGGTACAAATCCAGGTAATCCAGATCCAGCTTTTTAAGGCTCGTTTCATAGGCTGCCAGCGTAGATTCATACCCCAAATCGGCATTCCATACTTTGGATGTCACAAACAGTTCTTCTCGGCCAATGCCGGCTTCCTCAAGCCCTTGGCGAATTCCCCGTCCAACACCCTCTTCATTTCCATAGATAGCTGCCGTATCGATGCTGCGGTATCCATGTTTGATCGCCACTTTTACCGCATTTTCTAGCTCGGGACCTTCCTCCACTTTAAATACACCTAAACCAAACCATGGCATACTCACACCATTATGCAAAGTAGTTGTGTCTTGTAAATTGTTCGCCATTGATTCTTTCCTCCATCCTCATTTATTTGAGTTGAAATCTGAGGCGGCGCCTCATTTAGGGGACCGGATGTTCATTCCGATCTTCGCCCCGCTGCAGGCTCATTATAAATCCAATAGAACGTTAAGAATAGTACGTACTTTTTAGTACCGCAGGCACTTATAAGTACCTATAAAACTTTCCATGCATGCCGTTAAATCAAAAAAAAGCGGACTGCATAAAAATGCACAGTCCACTTTGAGCCCATTATTTATTGAATAAGTACGTTTAAATTTATTTGGAAGATAATAGGATTGGGGCTTCAGCCGTTTGTTCCATATGCTTCTCCCCCCATGCACACATGGTATCCAAAATTGGTTTTAGAGACCATCCGTAATCGGTTAATGAGTAAACCACCTTCGGAGGGATTTGCTCGTAAATACTTCGTTTCACAACTCCGTCCTCTTCCAGCTCACGCAACTGTTGGGTAAGCATTTTTTGCGTAATGCCGGGCATTAATCTCTTTAATTCGCTGGTTCGCTTCTCCCCTTTATCTAAATGACATAAGATGACGACCTTCCATTTGCCTCCGATAACCTCAAGAGTAGCTTCAACCGGAATATTAAACACTTCAGTTCACCTCCTTGAACACAGTAGGGCACTTTTTAGTGCCTACATTACTTTAAAGTACGTACTTATCATAAGGGTCGTACAGATATACAATAACGCCATGCAATAAATATTTCAATGCATGGAATTTCGATTCGATGCAAATAAGCTAAGTGGAGGAAATTCATATGAGCAACATTGCACAATCCGTGTCTCAGACAAAAGAGACGCAAAAATCAGGAAACTGGGCGCTTCTTGCTCTTGCTATCAGCGCTTTCGGTATCGGAACAACCGAGTTTGTTCCAGTAGGTCTGCTGGCAGGGATCGCTGGCGACTTGAACATCGGCATTACTCTGGCCGGCCTTCTTATTTCAGGTTATGCCATTGGGGTTGCTGTAGGAGCCCCTATCCTCACTGCGCTCACCAATCGTATGAGCCGCAAGTCTTTGCTCATGTGGCTGATGGTGATCTTCATCATCGGCAACGCAACCGCCGCGCTCTCATCGTCATTTGGACTGCTGCTAATTGCGCGTTTCGTTACTGCATTCTCTCATGGTGTCTTTTTCTCTATTGCATCGACGATTGCAGTCCAGTTAGTATCTCCGGAAAAAAAAGCTAGCGCCATCGCCCTTGTATTCACCGGTCTTACGATTGCCATTGTTACAGGTGTTCCACTCGGGACATTCATCGGTCAAGCTTTCGGATGGAGAGCGACATTCTGGAGCGTTGCCTTGTTGGGTGTTATAGCGATCATTTCCAGCGCCATACTTATTCCGCGTAATTTGAAGCAATCTCCTCCCGCTAAATTCTCGGATATGTTCCGACTGATCACGAACGGCCGGCTGCTTCTGGGCTTCCTGATCACTGCGCTCGGTTATGGAGGAACGTTCGTCGCTTTCACTTTCTTAAACCCGCTCCTGCACGATGTTACCGGATTCAGCCAAGGCGCTATCAACATTATCCTGATCGCCTATGGTATTGCTGTGGCATTCGGCAACTCTATCGGCGGAAAATGGGCCAACAAAAACCCGATCCGCGCACTGCTTATGATGTTTATTTTACAAGCCGCGGTTCTCATTCTGTTAACGTTCCTCATTCCCTTTAAAACGGTTGGTCTGATTGGAATCATTTTGATGGGATTGTTCGCATTTATGAATGTACCTGGTCTCCAACTGTATGTTGTCCAACTGGCTGAAAAGTATGTTCCATCAGCGGTAGACGTCGCTTCGGCACTAAACATTGCAGCTTTCAACATCGGCATTGCCATTGGCGCTTTTGTCGGCGGAGTCGTTGTCGATTCTATGGGACTAGTGCATACGCCATGGATCGGAGCTCTAATGGTTGTCATTGCGGTTATACTCACTGCGATTGCTGCCAAGCTTGAGCGGAAATGATCGGGGGGAGCGCATATGTTTGATTCTCATCAGAGTTATCAAAGGATGTACCAAGAAGGAGAGTTAACGCTTGGTCTCCACATCCCGCTGGAGAATTATCGAATGAAGGCGCCGACGATGGCGCATCAGGTTGAGCTTTCGCAAGCTGCTGAAAACTACGGCTTCACTGCACTTTGGCTCCGGGACGTTATCTTGAAAGATCCGAATTTTCTGGACCCGGCTGTCGGCCAAATTTATGACATATTGATTTACGGCACACATCTTCTCAGTCAGACCAAACAAATCGCTCTCGGGACTTCCGCGCTTGTACTGCCTCTTCGCCATCCGCTTCGGCTGGCGAAGGAGGTGGCTACCATAGAAGCGCTGTTTCCCCAGCGGCTAATTATGGGGATTTCCTCCGGAGACCGGCAAGCAGACTTCCGCGGACTTGGAGTAGATCACCCAAGCCGGGGCACTCAGTTCCGGGAGGCTTTCTCCTATCTTCAAAAAGTGCTGTATGAGGATTATCCATCGATTCATTCCAGCAGCTATGGCCGTATGGAACGAACCACACTTGTTCCGAAACCAGGTCACAAGATTCCTACCATCGTTACCGGCTTTGCACAGCAAGACATGGACTGGCTCGGTCAAAATGGCGACGGCTGGATGTATTACCCTCAAGCACCGGCACGGCAGCGGGAAGTCATAGCGGCATGGCGCGATTCCGCTGACCGCCAAGGGAATGAAGCCTTCCGTCCGTTCTCTATGCCCATGCATCTTGATTTGGCGGAAAACCCGGATGAAAGGGAAACACCAATCCGGCTTGGATATCGCGTAGGCCGGAACAGACTGGTCGAATTACTTGAGATCTACCGTTCCATTGGCGTGAATCATCTGTTTTTCGCCCTGTTTGACAGCGACCGTCCTGCTGATGAAGTTATTCAAGAGCTGGGTGAATACGTGCTGCCTAATTTCCCACCGCATTTGTTCAAGGGTTAACATATAGAAGGGTTGCTGCTTCAAGCAATAAAATTGCTTTGCAACAACCCTTCCGCTATAAATATTCTTAATTAAATGGGTTGAGGTTCCCTTGCCGGTTCAACTAAACGCTTTGCTTCCTGTACCGCCTTAAAAGCGTTGACCTTGCCATAACCGAACCATTGGCTGTGGCCATTTACATCATATTTGCCCCGTGTATTTCCTTCCAAATCGGGCTGCTCATCTACAATTTTATCAGCCGTACGCTGCAATATTTCCTTTACTTCGTTCGCTGTCAAATTTGGATTAGCACTCAGTACTAAAGCCGAGATACCTGCAACGAGAGGTGTAGCACTCGATGTACCTCCAAACCGTCCGGTAAAAATGCCTGCATCGAATCCACCATTTTCATTGTCCGTTGTCCAAATCCCAAGTCCCGGAGCATATCTGTTTAATCGTGAATCAAAATTATTACTTGGAGCACACACGCTAATTTCTTTTCCCCAATTGCTATACTCTGCGTGGCGATTAACGCTGGTCGAAGCAGCAACTGCTATCACATTCGGATGAACTGCATTCCCGTTTAAAATCTCCCCGCGTGTTTCACGTGCTCTACCTTCATAATCCCTCCACCGGAAAACTTGATTAGGATTGGGATCATTAATGGGTGCATTGAAGTTTGCAGCAGCAAAGCAAATGACACATCCCTTGCCCCTAGGACCACCTGAAACGGAAATCCGGGTGAACGTATCTTCTACGATTGCAGGCAATGGCGCATACGCAGGAGCTGGTCCCCAACTGCATGAAATGACATCTGCATGTCTAGCTGTTTCTTCAAAAATTTCTTTGAATTTTCTGTCGTCCATAATCAGATTAAAATTAATCCGAATCGGCATTAATGAACATCCCGGAGCAACTCCAACGACGCCCTGGCCGTTCTCCTCGGCAACGGCTACGCCGGCACAAGGTGTGCCATGATAATCCTCTCCTTCCGGGTAAGGCCATTGATCATTGTCCGAGTAATCCTTTGGAAAAACGATTTTCCCTTCTCCCTGAAAGTCAGGATGGGAAAGATCGAATCCATCATCTATAACCGCAACAACAATACCTCTATTCCCTTTCGTAATGTCCCAGGCGTTTGGGGCAAAAACACTAGCTTGTCTGTCAACAAAGAGACCTGCCGTCGGGTTCAAGTGCCACTGTTTTGGAAAAAGATTGTCCGTAGGAATGTACATGGGTTGAAAGCGATTAATCATGTTTGGTTCAGCATATTCGATCTCAGGCTCTTCCATCAGACGATTGGACACCTTAATGGGATTTTCTTTACTGTCCGATGTGACTCCTACAAGATAGGTTAAAGAAGGCTGGTCATAGGCTTGTATCAATTTCAATTTGTACTTCTCCAACAGTTGTTCAATTTTGGTTTCAGGTGTACCTGCTTTAAATGAAAGGTTGATCTGGTCGGTTAAATAATATATCGTGCCATCGCTGCCTTTGGGTCGATAGGCGTGATGAACCACCAAATTCGTATTTTGGGAACGCATGATGGACATGAGTTGTTCCCGCTCCGTTGAAGAAGTCTTGACTTTATATATGTTTGGGGTTAACGAGCTCAATTCATGAACACCGGTTAAATCCGACAATTTCTCAATCATATTGGGGTCAGGTGAAATAACTGTAAATCGATCCTCTTCTTTAACTAAATCAATTTTCTTTCTTCCGCGCCAAACATAATTTCCAACGTTGGTTTCTTCTTGAAGCCTATTCATGATGTCCTCCTTTAAAAAATTTCTTCAACATTACTTTGCACTGGAGGATTGTAAACTATCCATTATTACTCAAGTGAAATGGAGACACAAGTTGATTAAGCATGGATTTGTTCAAAAAAATCTCTTCCGCCTAGGTCGTGAGCAAGATCTTGAAAACAAAAAAAGGATTATAAAACTGCTACAAGAGCAATTTTATAATCCTGATGTTTTTAGGAATGCGGTCGAGAGGACTCGAACCTCCACGGGGGGTTAGCCCACACGGACCTGAATCTTGTATGCGATTCGGAACCAAGCGGAATATAAGTCAATGGAACGGAATTAAAAAACCGTCAAAAGCCTTGTGAAATCAGGGTTTTTGGCGGTTTTTTCGTTCAAATCCAAGCGCCGCAAGGGCTCTCGGCAATGCCGTAAAATGCGGCCGATTTTGGACGTTTGAGAGAACTTGGAGAGAACAACGACCAAACCAGCCCACTCCCTGCCATTGACAAATTAACGAAGCGACCGCTTCGGGGAGGGTTAATATGAGACACGCAACGACGATTACCGTCGCTAATCAAAAAGGCGGCACCGGCAAGACGACCACCGCCTACAATTTGGCTTACGCCTTATCCAATGAAGAAAAAAAGGTTCTTCTGGTAGATTTCGACCCGCAAGGTAATCTGACCTTATGTTTCGGCATCGAGCAGCCCGACAAGTTGGACGTCAGCATGTTCAACATCATGAACGCAGTCATGGGAGATGAGCCTCTGCCCTCCCCTGATCAATATCTTCATTCCCAAGGGAACATTGACCTCATCCCGAGCAACATTGAATTGTCGGTTGCTGAAATGAACCTTCGGGATGAGATGGGCGGCGAAAAGACGTTGGCCGCGCTGCTGGAGCCGATGAAAATGCAATACGATTTCATCATCATCGACACAAACCCGTCACTCGGCTTGCTGACGATCAACGCGCTTGCAGCCAGCGACAGCGTCTTGATTCCCGTCAATCCGCAGCTCTGGTCGGCAACAGGACTTACGCAACTGTTAAACATTATCGTCAAGGTAAAAAAGCGGATCAACCCCCGCATTTCCATTGAAGGCATCCTGATGACAATGTGTGATGTTCGAACCAACTTGTACAAAGAGGCTTTCCGTCTGATTGAGGATTATTACGGTGATCGCATTCGTATTTTTGAAACGCAAATTCCCTTGTCCGTCAAAGTTGGTGAAGCTAACTTTTACAGCCAAAGCATCATGGAGTTTCATCCGAAATCCAAAGTTGCTGGCGCCTATCAAGGTTTGGCAAAGGAGTTGATAAACCATGGCGGGTAAGCGCCCTGTTCCCAAACTTGCCAGCATCGACGAATTGCTGTTGCTTTCGGAACAATCTTCAGAGCCTTCCGATCCCTCTGTGCAGTCGAGAGGAATCCAATCTATTCCTATAAATAAAATCAGAATGTATAAAAATCATCCATTCCGGCTCTACGAAGACGAAAGACTGACAGACATGGCAGACAGCATCCAGGCAAACGGCGTTCTGGTACCAGTTATTGTTCGCAACATCGATGTGGATGAAAACGGCTGTGAGTTTGAAATGTTGGCTGGCCACAACCGGATGAATGCCGCCCAAATGGCTGGTCTCGATCACCTTCCCTGCATCGTCAAAGATTATCTTTCGGATGAAGAAGCGCTTATGTATGTGGTCGAGACCAATGTGTTGCAGCGCTCCTTCTCGGATATGCTCCCGTCTGAAAAAGCGAAGGTGCTATCTCTGCGATACTCCGACATGTTCTCGCAAGGGAAGCGCAGCGATATTATCGCCGAACTCAAAAAGCTGGAAAACCCGCAATCCGACGAGGAAGATTCAACTTGTGCCCTAATAGGGCACAAGTTGAAAAGTAGGGATATCGTAGCCGCTGAATACGGTTTATCCAGAAATTCGGTTGCCCGTTTGTTACGAATCGACCATTTAATTATTGAGTTAAAACGACGCGTGGACGATGCCGAAATTGGCATTTACCCTGCGGTCGATCTCTCCTACCTTTCCGAAACCGAACAACGGCTCGTCGATGGCATCCTTTTTGACCAAGGCTATAAAGTAGACATGAAAAAATCCAAGCTGCTCCGAGATTACTCCGGCAGGCTCACCCATGAACAGGTTGAACGGATTTTATCTGGAGAGGCCACTCGCAAACCGCGGAGCAAAACACCAGCTCCTTTCAAGCTTAAGCATAAGGTATATGCCAAATATTTCTCGCCGCAAAGCAAAGCTTCGGAAATAGAAGAGACTATCGACAAAGCGTTGGAAATGTATTTTACCCATCAACGTCAACAACAACAATCAAAAAAAACCGAGGAGGATGACCATGCATACGAAGTTTAAAGACCTTGAACATCATCAATTTTACGAAGGCATGATTCGCATGACCCACAGCCAGACGGATACTTACCGCCAAGCCTTGTTTTATTTACTTGGCTTGACGGAGCAAACCCGTTCTCACGTTCGTGACCTGTACGATTTCGATGAAAACAGCATTTGCCTGGAAGGACTTTATAAAGGCTGGCAAACGAGCTCCACCGTCAAATTAACCCGTCTGGCATTCAATTTGTACAACGGATACTCCGGGGACGAAGAGCGGGATGCCTCCCGAAACTACAGCCCGTACTTTATGTTTGATACCGGCCTGTTACCTTACTTTTTTGAAGCCGTCAAATTGCATTATCCTGAATTTGCACAGGTTCGCTCTCATGATTTTGTACAACTTCCGTTCGGCGCGATGAAAAATCATGAGGAATACGATTTAGAGCATTGATTGTATTTCGAAAGGCAAGTCATCCAAGAAAGGAGTACCATCATGCGTCGAGTCGAACGGCTGCGAAGCCTGTATGAGTCAACCATCACAGACTTGACCCAAAGCGGAGAAGCTTGGACCGATTTCCTGACCTTCGCCGCTCCCATCTATAAGTACTCATTCGACAATATGTTGCTCATTTACAGCCAAAACCCGGAGGCCACCATGCTGGCCCCCCTGCCCGTTTGGAACAAGGTTGGCCGTTATGTGAAGAAAGGTGAAAAAAGTATTGCCGTCTGTGATTTTGGTCAAGACAACCTTGTTCTTAACCACCTGTTCGACATTACGCAAACAACGGGCAAAGTGCCGCCTGGACCTTGGAATCTGGAACAAATCGATCTTACGGAAT
The DNA here is from genome assembly GCF_018966525.1 of Paenibacillus sophorae. Taxonomy (NCBI): domain Bacteria; kingdom Bacillati; phylum Bacillota; class Bacilli; order Caryophanales; family Paenibacillaceae; genus Paenibacillus; species Paenibacillus sophorae. The sequence continues at coordinate 3,048,765 of NZ_CP076607.1, read as the reverse complement.
TGGCCGTACGGCTCTCCTCTTACGAAATAAGCAATATCGCCGTATGGATATCTAACATGGCCAAGGACGCCATGACTTCTTCGATGGACGGAGTAATGCAAGACTGGACCTTGGATGTACAGGATCATTTTTTCGATAGGCTTCCTCCAGCGGGCTTTGAACAGCACATGCAGGACATCGTTCAGGATAGCGTTGTGTATTTTGTTCATCGGCGGTGCAAATTGCCGGAACCAGAACAAATGGATTTCTCGACCATTGTCCATTTCGATTCGTTACCTCTTGTTGCCCGATTAGGACATCAAGTAACCACGATAGCCCGCGACATCCTGCAAGACATCGCCCGCCACGCAAAAATTCTTAATAACGAAAGGAGACTCTCACATGAACAGCAGCAAGCCGAACTTGAATTATTACGAGATCGACGGCCTTCTGTATCCCGACCTGCAGATCTCGAATCAGGCAGAAGCCGACCAGCAGACGCTGGGCAAGTATGGCCGGATGGCGCTGAATTTCCTCCGCAATCACCACCCGCAGCGCTTCCTGATTCTCAAGATGCAAGGCAATCTGATGGAAAAAATGCTTCAAGTGGAACAGGAAGCTCACGCGAAGATGGAAGTATTGACCAAACAGCTTCTGAGACTCCATCCCATGCCACAGACGGAAGACATCCTGGAGCGGACACGCCACCTCAATCAGATCAAATCAACCGCCGAAGAACTGGTCCTGAACGACATCATACTGAAACCGCGATAACAACATTCTCTTCCGATTCGGAGCCGCCCACCAGCGGTTCTTTTTTTCTGCCCAAAAAGGAAGATAGCCAACAAGAAAAGATTTCAGCCGATCACATGTTGGAACTCCTGCTGCAAAGTAGCAAAAGCGGATCAACGGCCAAAGAACGTATCTATACGTTCATAACGGAACACTACCCTGTTAAAGCGGCCAATCTTGTCCCTCTACTCAAATCTCTATATGGCATTGGTGGCGCCAGAGGCGAATTCGGGAATGGATTGCACGGTTACGACCACGACAGCAAAGGAATGCGCCTGGAATGGGCCGACGCTGACGGCTCTCATGAAACGACATTCACCTGGAATAAAGTCGCTGCGGCTATCCTGCAATTGATTCAGGAGGGACGATACGACGAACGCTTCCCTCCTTTCCCACCGGCCGAACCGGAGTGGACGCTGTTCGATTACGCTGCCCAAATCGAACATGAAGCGTCTGAGACTACAACGCAGGACATCGATTCTGACTTTGTTTCAAACCAGCAAGACTCAATCAATAGCGTTCCCGATGACATACCCTCTTCATCGTTTCCAATTGAAACCGTCAATTTTCGCTTTAACCCGGAAAGCTCCCCGTATCCTACCGGTCCAAAAGGTAAATTCAGACATAATGTCGATGCTATTCGGCTGCTGAAACAATTGGAGACGGAGAATCGTCTTGCGACTCCAGATGAGCAACAGGTTTTAGCAGGTTACGTGGGCTGGGGCGGACTGGCCAATGCCTTCAACCCTACGGCTACCGGTTGGGAATCCGAGTACCACGAGTTAAAACAATTGTTGGACGCAACGGAATACGCCGCGGCACGAAACTCGACCATTACCGCCTTTTATACTGAACAAGTTGTTATTCAGGCCATTCACGATGCCTTGCTCCGCTTTGGCTTGACCGACGGAGCTAATCGTAAACTTCTGGAGCCTTCCATGGGAACCGGTAATTTCTTTTCTGTTTTGCCTCCAGCATGGGAGACCGCCGAATTGCACGGTGTGGAATTGGACAGTATAACTGGCCGGATTGCTCACCAACTGTACCCTAATGCGAACATCCGTCTGCAAGGATTTGAAACAGTGGATTTTGGGGATACCCGGTTTGACGCCATTTTTAGCAACATCCCTTTTCACAACGTACGCATCTTTGATCAGCGGTATACGAGAAGCTACTTGATTCACGATTATTTCTTTATCCGAGCACTGGACTTGCTAAAACCTGGCGGTATTCTGGCTTTCATTGTCAGTAAAGGGACGATGGATAAACAGGATTCTAGTGTACGTGAGCTGTTGGCACAAAAAGCCGAACTGATCGGCGCCGTCCGTTTGCCCAATACGACCTTCCAATCGTTGGCGGGTGCCGAAGTTACCACTGACATTGTGTTTCTCCAAAAACGGGAACGCATCCTACAGTTACAAAACACAGAAATGCCCGAGTGGGTTTATGTTGATGCTACAACAGACGGGATTCCTTTAAACCGTTACTATCTCTCCCATCCCCATATGGTATTGGGGAACATGGTTTGGGATCGCGGAATGTACGGAGCAGAACGAGCGACTACATGCGTGCCGCATGAGGGCCAAGAGTTGTCTGTCGCACTCGAACAGGCGCTTTCGACACTACAAGCTAAATTCGCCGCGATGCCGGATCTGCCGGAAGAAGAAATGGACGTACTTGACGAAGAGCCAGAACGAATTAAAGCTCCTTCCGGGATTAAGAACTTTACCTACGTCGTTCGAAGTGATCGGATTTACTATTGCGAAAATGGCTACTTATTGCCGCAAGATATCAAAGGCAAAAAAGCCGAACGAATTAAGGGACTCTGCACAATCAAAGCGGCATTGCTCGATGTTATTCAGATTCAAACCCGCGACGGCTATCCACTGGCTGACCTCGAACGAGCGCAGCAAGCACTTAATCAAGTATACGACCGTTTTGTTCGGGAACACGGAGCAATAAACGATCGAGCCAATATTTCTGCCTTTACCGACGATGATCAATTGCCGCTGCTTCGTTCCATCGAAGACCTAACGGCGGAAAAAATGTGGACGAAAGCTGCTATCTTTTTCCGACCAACCATCAGACCGCACCGTTTGCCTGACCAAGCGGAAACCGCATTGGAAGCATTGCAAATTTGCTTAAACCAGCGATTGAAAATCGACCTGCCCTACATCGCTCATTTGTGCGGGAAAACTACTTCCGAGGTCCGTGAAGAACTCGATGACCGCATTTTCCTCAATCCGCAAAAATATACCGGTGACGAGGAAGAAGGCTGGGAGTTAGATGAAGAGTATTTGTCCGGTAATGTCAAAGATAAGCTGGCCTATGCAACGCTGAAAGCTCAGGAACATCCCGAGCTGTTTACCCGCAACGTCGAAGCACTGACCCAAGTGCAACCTCCTCCACTTATGCCGGGAGATATTGATTTTCGCATCGGCAGTCCGTGGATTCCCGTTCGTTATTATCGGGACTTCATGTACGAAACGTTTGGAACCGCCAAGGTGTTCCAGGCTAGTCAAACCACCGATGTCGATTATTTAGAATATACCAATACTTGGCGCGTATCCGGTAAATCGCTGGAACGGAATTCGATCAAAGTCAATCAAACCTTCGGCACTCCTCGTGCCAACGCCTACGAGATTTTTGAAAGCAGCCTGAATCTGCAAAGCATCACCGTTCGGGATCCGGTCACCTACCTGGACAGCAACGGGAACGAGCAAACCAAGTATGTCGTCAATGCCAAAGAAACGATGATCGCCCGCGCCAAACAGCAGCAGATGAAAGAAGCTTTCTCGTCCTGGTTATTTCAAGATAAATACCGTGCCGACGACCTGTTAGCCATTTACAACAACAAGTTCAATACGATCCGGCCTCGAAACTACGATGGCGATCATCTCGTTTTTCAAGGGATGAACGAAGAAATGGAGCTGCGCAAGCATCAGAAAGATGTCACTGCAAGAATCATCTATTCGGGCACAGCGCTGATGGCTCATGAAGTGGGGGCAGGCAAAACAGCAGCTATGATTGCCGCCGGTATGTACCTGAAACGAATTGGAGCCGTGCAGAAACCGATATACTGTGTCCCTAACCATTTGACTGAGCAATGGGCCAACGAATTTCTGCGCTTCTTCCCCGCTGCCAACATTTTAGTGACGACGAAAAAAGACTTTGCCCTCTCCAATCGCCAACGTTTCGTTTCACGAATAGCTATGGGAGATTACGATGCGATTATCATCGGCCATAGCCAATTTGAAAAAATCCCGATTTCCAAAGAACGTCAGGAACAACTACTACGAGATGAAATCCGCAACGTCTCCAGCATGATCGAACAAATGAAAAAAGAAAAGGGAGACAACTGGAGCATCAAGCAGATGGTCGTTTTCGAGAACAACCTGAAATCCCGTTTGGAGCGTCTGGTCAACGAACGAAAAAAGGATGACCTGCTTACCTTCGAGCAGTTGGGCGTGGACATGTTGTTTGTGGATGAAGCACATGCGTATAAAAATTGCTTCACGTTCACCAAAATGCGAAACGTTGCCGGCATCGGCAAATCCAGCAGCCAGCGCGCAACGGATATGCTGCTCAAATGTCAGTACCTACAGGAAATGAACAATGGCCGCGGCGTCGTCTTTGCCACTGGCACGCCGATCAGCAACAGCATGTCGGAAATGTACGTCATGCAGCGCTACCTTCAGCCGCATCTGCTACAAAAACTGGGCTTGAACTTCTTCGACAACTGGGCGGCGACGTTCGGGGAAGTAGTTACGTCACTGGAGATCACACCTGAAGGCAGCGGCTACCGGATGAAATCCCGCTTCGCCAAGTTTCATAATTTGCCGGAGCTAATGAGTTTGTTTCGCTTAGTGGCAGACATCCAAACGGCGGACATGCTAAATTTGCCCACCCCACAACTGGAAGGCGGAAAATCAACCGTTATCGTCAGCGAATGTTCTTTCTTTCAAAAGCAAATGATGGACGACTTTGTCGTACGCGCCGAGAAGATCCGAAACAATGAAGTGGACGCCACCGAGGACAATATGCTCAAGCTCACGCATGAAGCAAAGTTGATGTCCATTGATCCACGGCTGGTGGATGAAGCCGCTCCCTCCGATCCAACATCCAAGCTGAACCGTTGTATCTCCATCACCTTCGACATTTGGAAACGGACAGAAACGGATCGATTGACTCAAGTGATTTTCTGCGATAGCGGAACACCGAAATCGGGCCAATTTAACGTTTATGATGAAGTCAAAACACAACTCATACTTCGGGGTGTTCCGGAGCATGAAATCGCCTTTATCCATGATGCAAATACGGATGTACAGCGGGAAGCCTTGTTTGAAAAGGTCCGCCGCGGCGAAGTTCGGATACTGTTGGGCTCCACACAAAAAATGGGGACCGGTACGAACGTTCAGGATCGGCTCATCGCCGCCCATCATCTGGATTGTCCATGGCGTCCTGCAGACATCACGCAACGGGACGGCCGCATCTTGAGACAAGGTAACCAGAACGACGTTGTCCAGATCTTCCGATATGTCACAAAAGGGACATTCGATGCTTATCTTTGGCAAATCCAGGAGCAAAAGCTCCGATACATCTCGCAAGTGATGACCGGCAAAAACATTTCCCGCTCCTGTGATGACGCAGACGAAACTGTATTATCTGCGGCGGAAGTGAAAGCGATCGCGACAGACAATCCGTTGTTGGCTGAAAAGATGCAAGTCGATAATGAAGTAACTCGTCTGAAATTGCTGAAGTCCAACTGGTACAATGAACAAATGATGCTCGAAACCAAAATCAAACAGTATCCGCAATCGCTGCAAAGAACAGAGCATGAAATCTCGCAACTGCAGGAAGACATTTGTCTACTTGAGCAGTCGCGGAACAAACCGTTTCATATGGAATTGGACGAAAAAACCTTTACAGAACGTCCAAAAGCCGGTGAAGTGCTCCTGCTCCTGTACAATATAACGGTCTTGCAGCCTGATGAATCACTTCGGATTGGAGCTTATCGGGGATTTGAAATTCACCTCGCACGGCAGTCTATGTACAACATGCATGTGGAAATTCGGGGAGCGAAAATCTATCCTATCGATTTGGGTGATTCGGAACTGGGCAATATTTCTCGAATCGAAAATGCCATTGAGAAAATACCTTCTTTGCTGCAAGCAGACGTACAAAAACAGAAGGAATTGCATGACCAGTATACGGCCGCGCAAAATGAGAAAACGAAGCCGTTCGAATTTGAGCAAAAGCTGCAAGAACTTGTTGCCCGGCAGGCAGAGATTAACTCAACGCTTGAATTTCAGGAATTGCAAAATCAAGAACTGATGATTGAGGATTCTCCTGAAGAACAGCAACCTGTACATGAAAGAGATCTAGCATGTTGCGAACCTGGAGAGTGTTAATAATCATGTTAATGAAAAAAGCCTCTATTCAATTCAAAGAGGCTTTTTTCTTCGTTGTAGTTCTTTTCAAGTTTATGTTTCTAGCTTGAAGACATTGCAACGACCAAAAACTTATTTACCAAAAAATCTTTTTATTGTTTTCTTGAGGTTCTTAGAGACTCTACTTTCTCTTCTATTTTTCTTGATTACTATTTCTTTAAACATCATCATAAACGAAAAAAACAATATTGCCAAAATAACAAATAATAACGCATAAGTAATCCCCCACCATTTAGGCACCCATTCAATAGGTATTATTAAGTGAGAAATTGTAAAATAAAGAACAACCAGACTAATCCAAAAAACAAATACTGACAAGTGGTAAAAAATTCTATATACGTTTGATATCACAACAAAAAATGGATTGTTAAATGTGTCGCTTATGAATTGCTTGTGATCCTCATAAATAGTGTCATGAGCATTCCAGTATTCATCTTCAATCATAGGGTAAAGTCCATTGAATTTGTCTAGGAGCTCCCGTTCATTTACCCTATTATTGTCTTCTTTATATTTCGAATGAACTTTCCTAAGATTATGAAAGTACTCCAATATAAAGGATGAAGCTATTAACCGAATTTTTGAGTCCTTACCAGAATACTCCTGAACGAAATTATCAATCATTCGTAATTTCTCGTTTTTCTCTTCAGTTGCTTCAATAAGTGATAATTGTTCAAACATTGGAGAATAAACCTCGTCATAGCTCCTACCCAATTCTCTTAGAAATACTTCTCTTTTTTTGGAACGATGATTGAATTGATAACCTATATATGCTGTCACCAATGCAACAATAATGACTGATAAGTCAACACCCCAAATCTTCATTATTTTAACTCCTATCTTCTCACAAGTTCACTTCTGAAATGTGCCTAACAGTAACATTAGCATCCTGTAATATCTGATATAGAGATGAAAGATTTTGATTAAACTGAGGTCTCACCTGAACATCTCCAAATCGCAAGATTTCTCTTGAGGCACTGAAAGTAAAAAAACACTGTTTTTTGGCTCGGGACAGAGCCACAAAAAATGCGCACATATCAGCTGCTCTTTGTGTTTGGAAACTCCAAAATGCATCATCTTCTAGACCTAGAAATATAACAGTATCGTACTCTAATCCTTTACTCTTATGAATTGTCATTATAGGAATACTAAACAATCCTATAAAATCAGAGATAGCATCGCTCCAATTCAAGTATTTCATATATGCTGTTGTTAGTTTTTCAACTGAGTCATCAATTAATTGATTAAAGAACGTCCCTCTAGCATACTTTGGATATAACCGAAAAAACTTTTCTACTCCAATAAAGGAATATATCCCTTTAATGATATTTTCAATTTCTTGTTTACACCTATCTTCGTCATTCACCACTCGATCTAATTTACTTCTTATTTGAATAATATGTTCATTAAGTTCCGACTCCATTTTTAATATTTCGAGGTGGTCATGATCGGGATCAAAACCTTGTACAAAAGACAAAACTTCTGATACCCGCACCCATGAATCATGTGTTCTTTCAATTGTAGCCAGTTTAAAAAAATCAATAATTAGCTGTGTACATTCTTCTGCAAGTAAATCTTGATATTCTTTTTCAATTCTAGCCTGAACACCTTGTTTTCCTAACTCCTCAATTACATTTCGTGCATAGATATGTTCATACTGCTTTACAAGTATACAAATATCTCTTGGTGTCACGTTTTCTTGCTGTATTCTTTTTGCTATACTCGATGCTACAAATACGGCCTCATCTAAATGAGTCTGAAAATTCCAAACCTCACATACTCCCTCCAGATCACTGTGTTGTCTAGAAACTGTAGCATACGTAGCATTTTCATTGATTATCTTTGCCATTACATTCTGTATTTCTATTAATCTCGGGGCAGACCTATGGTTATGTGTTAATTCAATTTGACTAGCATTAAAATCGTGCTTAAATTGTTCAAAAGAATCGGAAAGGGCACCTGCCCACCCCATGATTCTTTGCTTATCATCCCCCACACTTGTCAGTATTACTGAAGATTCTAAGAAAATTGTTTTTACTAATTCATATTGAAGGTGAGTGGTATCTTGGAATTCATCCAAAAAAACGTGACTATATGTTACCTGAAGTGCCTTTTTGATTAGTGGATTCTGTTTTAGCAAATAATCGGCTAGCTTAGAAATCATAGGAAACGTTAAAGAGCTTGGAAGTCCGTTCCCCCCCTGAATCATAACATTCCAAAGCCTTGTCAAAACCCAAGTGTAAATATCTTCTCCATCTTCGAATATGGGCAACTCATCATCAGATAAACGTCTAAATAAAACGTTGAAGTTAATTTCATGCATCCAATTAGGCTGATTAGGATGCCGCTCGATTATGTAACCAGTGACTATTTCCCGGATCTCCCTATTTGAAGTCAAAATATTATAATGTTTTGCTGGACGATAAGCATCTGGTAAACCTAATCTAAATCTATCTAATAGTTGTTTGGAAAACGAATCGAATGTCCTTGATTCAAACCTTGCTGCCAGCTCTTTTCCAGACCGTAATTCCACTCTATTTTTCAGGTTTTCCGCGGCGTCTTTTTTAAAACTAATAGCCAAGATTTTTTGAGGGTATGGACATAAATTGGTTTGTAATAAAAAGCAAGCACGTTGAGCTAGTAGTTCAGTTTTTCCCGCTCCTGGACCTGCTAAGATTAGATTATTTAACTCCGATTTCACTGCTAACTCTGCTGCCGGTTCCAAGGTGATTTCTTCCCCTGGACTCCAGTTCTCTGGTTTAGTATATGACATGAACTTAATCTTCCTTTTGTAGGATTTCTTTTACCCTCACAACTAGCTTACTAAAAGGCTCAGGCATGAAAATTATTAAGTCATCATCATCAAGTTTTAATAAGGCTTCAATGTGTGTGCTTGGTTTACTTCTGCCGAGAAACAACGTATTATACCAAACCATAAGTTCATGCTGTTCTTCTGTATAGGTGTGCCCCGTTGCCTTCACATTCTTTAATGCAGCAATGATGCCGCCCTTAATTTTTTCCGCATATTCTTCAGGATGCTGAGTACGATCTGGTATGCTAGGGCCCCTAGGAACTGTTTCTTTATATGCTTCAGGAAATGTTTCTAGCATAAGAAAATCTAAATCTAAAGGCGCGGAAAAGAAGACATTATACTTATCTCTCATAAGTCTTTGAATCCACAATTTATTCATAGAAGTCTCTATCCACTCAGGGGTCATTGGATACTCATCCATTTCTTCTATTTGTTCATCAGAAAGGACTACTTCTTTTTCTCCAACCCGGACTTTTAATAACTCTTCACGATTATGGCCATTAAGTAACAACTGCTTAATTGCATACTTAATTCTACTCCAACCTCCGCCTCCTCGTTCCCGATCCAAATCCAATAAAGTAATATGTGGAATATTCAACTCGTTGAGTAATTTCCACATATGGTTAACATGCCTTCCCCCAAGTGGGACAATTGATATTCCATAATCATCGGGATGTATTTCGTTAACTGCAAGTATTTTGGGAATTACGATCTCTTCTGAATCACCCTCACCTAAAATTACTAATCTTGCAAAATAAATTTCAGGGAAAGCCCTCACAGCTTCCTTAATGTATGTATATGCATCAGATGTCTTATTAGGTAAAATCACTTTCTTTACTATTGTTGTAAAATTCGTTTGATCTATTCTCAAGTGAATAAGATCTTCTGGATCGACTCGCTTAATAATTGAAGCGCTATGTGAGGTTAAAATTACTTGAGCATTGGACTTATTAGAAATGTCCTTTAAATTCTCCATCACTCTTCCTAGAAGATGAGGTGAAATATGATTTTCCGGTTCTTCAACCGCAAGTACTGTAAGAGAAGCATTTGATTTTCCAGTAATTTTAATCTCTGACTCAAGTAAAGATGACACTAATGAAAGATAAAACAAGGATCGTAGACCATCACCCAATTTTTCTACGCTATATTCGCCCTGATCATGAGTTGGAGTAAATGTCACTTCAATCTTCTTAAGTATTGAAGCAAGTGTAGAACTGCTAAATTGTAATTTTGCATCTTGATACCGGGTATCTTTGTGGTATTTTTTCCACTCCTCACCGATGACACTTCTTATCTGCGAAACCCCGTCAATACCGTCGAACAACTCATTCACAGGTTCCATTTTTGTTTTGATTGAGTCGTTTATGTCATCTGGCCAGGAGATATTATTTAAAATCCGCCAAAGTATTGTTCCCGAAGCATTACGTAATTGGGCAGATGGTTCTCTTACGGCAGGAACATATATGACTTGAATTGTAGAACGCTGGTGCGGTGTGACGGGAACTAGATCGTCTTCAGCTTCGTCTTCACCTTCAGCAACAGTGACAAAATGTAGCTTCTGTTCAATTTCACCTTCAGGTGTATTATCAGCGGTCCACTTTCCGGTTAATCTTACACGCAAATATGGGGCCTCAGCTGTAGCATGAACAACGAGTTGATTTATAAATGGAGGAATACTGGCTCGGCTCAAAATATCTTGATTAGTCGCCATTAATTCTGGAAAGTCAATCCGGGCTTCAATTGAAAGTTGTAATTCTTTTATGGCTTCTATTTTGACCTGTTTGGGAATATGAAAATCCGACTTCTCCAATGTTCGTTCATTTGGAGTCACACCAAACAGTTTAACTAAACCATGTATTAAGGCAGTCTTACCAGCTGAATTTTCTCCAACAAAACCCGAAAGCTTATTCAAAGTTATTGTTGTTCCCTCTTCTCCAAAACTTCTGAAGTTCTTTAAGTGCAACTTCGATATTTGCATAAATCCCTCTCCTTAAGAACTAATCCCTACTTGAGTATCTGGTTGTATTAACTCAATTAATTCTGTGTCTTATGGACTAATTTTTGAATTATGTACGATTTCGACAATTTTATGGAAATCCCTTTTCTAGAGAATAATTTTTCAAAAACGCTAATCTATCATACCAATAATATTAATCTAACAAAACCCGCGGATTCCTACTCGAAAATAGCGTCCGCCGTGCACTTCATGCAAATAAGAGTGGCGGCCCCTTACTTTTTTCGGGATAGGAACAGTATTATTACTTATCAAGCAACACCAGTGGCGGTTCCATCGACTTTGTGATGCAATTTATTCGGATGGATTTTAAAAAAGCCGTTGCATTATTTGCTGGAAACTGACGTGCCTCAGCACCAACCGTCCCTGTCAGTTCCTAACCCCCAAAGCCAACTCGAACTCCCAAAAAAGGCGCCTAATTATCGAAGTTAATGTCCATCGATCCACATCTGGTGGATGAAGAGGCTCCCACCGGTCCGACCTCCAAGTTGAACCGTTGTATCTCCAATACGTTCGAGCGATAGCCGCTTCTGGAAATTCAAGGAGCGAAGAGTTGCTCTATCGATTTGGGCGACTCAGAACTAGATAATAATTTTCCGATAGAAAATTCCATTGAGAAAATCCCTTTCCTGCTGCAAGCTACGGAAGCAAAAACAGAAGGAATTGTATGACCAGTATACGGCTGCACAACATGAGAAAACGAAGCCATTCGAGGTCGAACAATAATTTCAGGAATTACAAGAGCAAGAACTAATAATCGAAGGTCCACCGGAAGAACAACATCCCGAATAGGTAAGAAATGAAACGTGCTGTGAACTCGGAGAGGCCGATTAAGAATTTGGGGTGCCAAAATTATGTTAATGTTAAAGCAAACCTTACTGGCCGTACCATATCTCAAAAGAGAACATCACTGATGATCACAACAAAAGTAACAAGCCTCAAATTCAGAGTACTTGTTGCTTTTGTTTAAACACTCCTTGGTTTATCAGAACCTATGGTTATAGCTACTCTTATACATTAGTGATTAACCTGTATATCGGTTTATAACAATCTGGAATGGAAGTGATATTGTGAAAGTGATATGGTTGAGGATACCAATGTTTAATGTTACCATATAAATAAAAACACTATGCAAGGTACTCCAAGACCGTTTTAACATAGACCAAATTAACTAACCTTGCTACTGATAGCTCTCTTAAATCCTGAAGCAGGAGTTGAAGTCAGTGGTTAGAACGAAAAAAGAAAGCCCAAAAGAAGAGATTAATCTAGCAAATACACACGTTCCTGACAAAGTATACGCTTATACTTTACAAGTAAAGCATGCTTTATATGAACTACAAAAATGTTCGGGTAATGACGTAGTTAGCGTTGAAGTTCTTGAAGATGTAGCCGTCGAAAAATCTGATGGAACTGTAAAAGCGATACAGGTGAAAAATGTTTCCTCAAAAAATAATCCGATTTCCAACCGTGCTAAAGATCTTTGGAAAACGTTCTCCAATTGGCTGCTGGCTGTCAACAGCAAAGAACTCGATATTAACAGCACAAAGTTCGTACTATTTGTCACTGCAGATAGAAACGGTTCAATTGTTAGTTCGTTTAGCAAATCAACAACAATCGAAGAGTCACAACAAGTTTGGAGTGAAGCTAGAAAAGAATTTTATGATGAATTCGGAAAAGAAAAAGAATTAGCTGAGGACTATGCTTATTACGTGAAGCATTTTTTTAATCCTGAAACTCAAACATTAGCAAGTGAAATCATAAAAAATTTTCACTTAGAAACAATAAATATAAATCACACCAATTTACTTTATGAAAAATTCTGTGAAAGAGCTATGGTTGAAGAAGAACTTGGAGATACTTTATTTTTGTATATGTTAGGATGGATAGAAAAGAAAGTATCCGAGTTAGTTGAAAACAAAAAACCAATGTGTATTGCTTACCAAGAATACAAAAAACAACTGATGGCTATCAGACGAGAGTTTAATCAAAATTTAAGTTTAAAAGAATTAGCCCCGCGACCAACGGAACAAGAAGTTCAAAATGAAATGAATGCACTAAGAACATATTTAGAGCAACTGGACGTTGTTGAATGTGATTATACTGAGAAAATTGAAGCAATCAACGATTACCTCAGGGCTTCTACTAACCGAACTATTTGGGCAAAGCGTGGAGATATCAGTGACGGTAGCTTAGCTAGCTATCAAGAAACGTTGATAAAGAAATGGAATACAATACGAAAAATAATACCGTTGCAATATAAAAGTCAAAATCTCTCACCCGAAGAATTAGGAAAACTTTTATACCTTCAGTGTAAAGATGAGCGAATTAATATAGATCATCTTTTTGTGCCTGATTTTTTTACTGCTGGATGCTTCCATGCTCTATCTGATGATATAACAATCGGGTGGCACCCAAACTATAAAGATATATTTATGTCAGGGAGCGGATCTAATGCCCAACTTAAATAGGGAAATTCAAAATGTGCAAAATCCAGTCTTTGGGGCTTTTATTATTTGGAACTTTGTACGCGGCTATTACAGTAATAATAGCACACTGGTTCCTCTCCCCCTGTTGTTCATTGTATTGCCAATCATATTTCGTGAAGATATGTCTGAAGTATTATCATCGACTAATAAACCATCAGGTTTAAGGTACTTCGCAAACAAATTTCTATCAACAAAGGTTCTTAAAAATGATCTTGTATCTTCGATACATATTAGTGCTTCAAACATGAAAGAGTTATCTCTACAATCTATTAGAATAGCTCTTTATTCTTCCCTCATTTCTTTGGACTACGAGGAGGCTCTCGTATTTCCAGTTACAACAACTGAACGTAAACAGGAACACAAATCTATTATCAAGCTCGGTAAATCATCGGAAAAGTTGGGTTATTGGTGCTCCCAACTCACTCTTCATGAAATCTCCCAAATATTGAAAGTGAGGTTTTAGAATGCACTTCCAAATAAAGAAACTTATTCTTTGGGCAAAAGATCTTCAGTTCAAGCCAAAAGAAATTGAATTCAAAACAGATTCTATTAATATTATTACTGGGGCTTCACGGACTGGGAAATCTGCCATTATTCCAATAATCGATTATTGCTTGGCTTCTGATTCATGCTATATCCCGGTGAAAACAATAAGAAATGCTTGTAGTTGGTTTGGCATCGTTATTGAAGTAAATCAGAGACAAGTACTCTTAGCGAGACAAGAACCAGGCCTTCAAAAATCAACCGATAATATGTATATCGCATCAGATACAGTAGTTAGCACTCCTTCAGTTCCCTTTAAAAATACCTCCCGAGATTCTGTCAAGAAATTTTTAGATGAATTATCTTCACTAACTTTCTTAGACATTGATGCTGACAACTCGAGTAATTACTTAGGAAGGCCGTCTTTTAGAGATTTAATGGCATTTTGTTTTCAACCTCAAAATATTGTCGCAAACGCAAATACGTTATTTTATAAAGCTGATACTACGGATCATCGAACAAAATTAATAAATATTTTTCCTTATATACTTGGTGCTGTTACCCCAGATATTCTGGCAAAGAGACAAGAAATTAATAATCTTTCAAAAGAATTAAAGCGTAAGGAAAGAGAACTAATAAAGCTTAGAGAATTGTCTGAAAAATGGAAGACCGAAATAAACGGCTGGATAGCAGTAGCTCAAGAATTTGGACTTATAAAACTAGATGCATCAATTGATCATTCATTTGAGGAACAACTCGAAATTCTATCGTTAATATCAGAAAAAAAAGCATCTGAATCTAATATCCTAAACAGTAATATTGAAGCTTCCTCTCAAGAAATTGTCGCATTGAGAAAGGAAGAAAATGAGCTTTCAATTAAGCTCTCTTCTTTGAAAAACCGTTACACTGAAATGAATCAATTGATGAACAGTTTAAATGATTACCGTGAATCTTTAACCATACAAGTAGAACGCTTAAATATTTCCAAATGGCTAAAAAGCCTGACAGATGATGAAGAAAGTTGTCCAATATTCGGAAAAACCGAAGAACATCCTAAAGAACAAATAGAGAAATTTTATACAAATTTAATTAAGCTTGAAAATGAAACAGGATTTACGAGTAAAATCCCTGCGTCATTCGAGCGCGAATATGAAAATGTAAAATCAGAGATTAGTATGCTAACAGAACAAATCATGGCTGTTCAAAAAAGGATAAAACTACAAAGCCAGATAAGAAACTCCGCAGCACATGAAAAATATACTATTGAAAATATCTCCAGGTTTATCGGTCAGGTTCAGTATGCGAATGAAACTTTTAAGTCCATAAGCTCAGACAGCCAACTAATTTCTGAAATAGAAGCCATCAATGAACGGTTATCCAATTTAAGAGCACAGGTCAACGAAAATGCAATACAACACAGAATAAACTCAGCATTAGGTAAAATTGGTGCTTATGCTATAAGGCTCCTTCCATTACTTGATTCAGAGCGTCCAAATGATCCCATTCGTATTGACTATCAGAACTTGACAGTTGTTGTCAGTGGACAAGACGGACGGGATGATTATCTTTGGGAAATAGGTAGTGGCTCAAATTGGCTTTCTTATCACATTTCTGTTACATTAGCTTTTCAATTATTTTTTGATCAGCAGGTACATTCTCCTGTACCAGGTTTTATTGTTTATGACCAGCCTAGCCAAGTTTATTTCCCGAAAAAATTAGCAGCGAAAGAAGATGAACAAGAACTTGATCCAAAACTTGAAAATGACGAAGACAGAATTGCTGTCAAAAAAATCTTTAAAACAATGTCAGAAGCAATTAAAATATCTCAATCTAAATTTCAAATTATAGTACTAGAACATGCAGATAGTAGTATTTGGGGAGAAGTTCCTAACATTCATGAGGTTTGTGAGTGGCGAGGTGATAATAACAAACTTATACCAGAAGAGTGGATTAATCAGTAAAAAATATTAAAATTTGCAAAATCGCCTCGGACAGCTATATAAACCTGTTCGAGGCAATTTTAGTATCTCGGAAATTATTCACAAATTTTCTTTATCGCTTCTACTCAGCAATAATAAATCTTGCTCTTTCGAACAACTCATCAAATGTCACAATCTCAATCCCTTCGATACTTTTTCTAAACATTTCGAAAGAGGATAATTTATCTTCGTTGACCCCATTAGGCGTAGTAAATTCCCCCAAATTACCAATCAACAAGATTGCTTTCGGGTTATAGTTATAAATAATTTCCCCCGTCGGCTCTCCATCCTTACTTTTAACTTCTATTTTACTTGAAATATTCTTTATAGTCTTATATTTATAATTTTGTATTTGAGCTATTGCACCAGATAGCTCCTTTGAGATGGCCCAACATTCATTTCTATACTGTGAATCAAGGAGAGGCGTTAAATGTGTCTTCATTTCAACAAAACATATTGAATTTATTCTACCTTTTGTTTTCATGAGTGCATCAATTCTCTTTCCCGATTCTACAAAATTATAACCACTTATCACTTGCTCAAATTTCTCGTTTTCTAAAGGAGAACCAAAAATATAATTTAGACCATAACCAAATATCCAAGTATTATTTTCAAAAAAGCTTTGCCAAACTTTTTCGGAAGAATTGTGATTTTTACATTTGGTCTCTTCAAAAAATGCTTTATTGTTTAAGAGTTTTGAAAATAAATCCAATTGATCTTTTTTATACGCTAAGGTAGTAATATCCGACACTTTTATATTTTTCTTAACATATTCACTAAACAATTCTTGATGTTCTCTAAGTACGTCATTAATAACATTCAGAGAACTTAAAATATCTTTTATGCTCAAAGCAGCACTTGATTCTATTGATAAAGTTTGGTTTATACTCTTCAATTTTAAATGAATTTCGTCAAATATGGGAGAAGGAACCAGTTGCCCTAACTCTATAAAATTCCCATCGTTCATGACATCCCTTAACGTATATGTGAATACAGCATCGGCTCCAAACGTATTATTAGTATTTTTTTCTTGAACTAGTCCTGAAAACTCTATTTTATATCCGTCATAATTCTCAAAACAATCTTTAACAGGAAAATATTCCGCATCTTCACAAATGATTACATCATATTGAATCTTTCTAAGATGATCATTATTTAATACTTGTTGATAAGTTAAAATATTCAGGCGACTATCATGCCAACTTACACCTTTACCTAGAGTAGAATAGGCTTTATTTAAATTTCCACGTAATGCGTGTTCAAGCCGTTCTTGCATGCCATCATATTTTGATAAACACAAAATTTTCTTAGCATTACTCTCCTCCAAAAATAATTTAGCAATAACCGATGCGATGACAGACTTCCCTGATCCATTCGCCATCTGCAACAATATATTCTTCTTCCCTGCCTCGATTGCTTTTTGTATAGAACTGATAGCATCCTGTTGGTGAGCTCGCAAAAGAATCTTATCCGAATAATAATCTGGAGGGACTTTTTTAGAAATTAATTTTTGAATGTCTAAATGCGGCATTTCTTTTCCTCGACCTTCTTAAGTTTGTTTGATTAACCCTTTACTTGAATGTCTCCCAAGTAAATACCATCATTTTCCAATCTGTGATGTTATCACAAATACGCACATATTTTTCATATTCAAGCGTCTCTATTTAAATTTTATACTTATTTCGGCAATTTCCCGGTTATCCCTTTTTTTAATAGATCTATTTAAACATATGCAAGTACACAATTTTACCAAGGAGATTTGACATGAAACAATATCCTTTTTCAAGGTCACAAATTCTCAAAGCCAACAGCGTCAACCTAATCGAATTCGCGAAATTTCACGGCTACATCCTCGAAAATGGCGGCCACCGCGCGCTTCATGCGAAGCAAAGTGGCGGTCTTTACTTTTTCCGCGATAGCAACAAATACTATCATTTCTCGACCGACACCCGCGGCGGTCCCATCGACTTTGTGATGCATTTTATGCGCATGGATTTTAAACAGGCTGTTTCGTATTTGTTAGTGACTGACGTACCGCAACATCAACCAACTCCCTCCCTTCCCAAACCTTCCGGCAAGTTGCAACTCCCAGATAAAGCTCCCAACAATAGACGTGTTGCCTGGTACCTGATTCATATCCGGGGTATAGAACAGGAAATCATCTCCTGCTTGATGCACGAAAAGAAGCTCTATCAGCAAAACAAGACCGGAAACTGCGTTTTTGTCGGGTACGATCAGAACGGAACAGCCAGGTACTGTTCGCTGCGCGGCACCCGGCCGGAGCGACCTTTCAAGCAAGATCGACCGTATTCGGATAAAAGTTATCCGTTCCATATTGACGGTACTAACCGGAAGGTCTATGTTTGTGAAAGCCCAATCGACGTTATGAGCCATGCCACCTTAACGAAATTAGACGGGTGGGACTGGAAAGTAGACCACCGAATTTCGCTCGGTTGTTTGTCAGATCAGGCGCTGGAGCGCTTCTTGAGACATTACGACATCTCAGAGATCATCTTTTGTTTGGACAACGACGTGAATGCCACCTTCCAGGATGGCAGCCCGGCTCCCAACTGGGGGCAAGAGGCTGCCTTTAAATTTGCTTCAAAATACGCCAGTTTGGGTTATGCAACCTCTGTCGAAACCCCTATAGCCAAAGATGTGAATGAAGATTTGCGTGCACGGCGGTATATAATAGAAGAAGAACGAAAACGGAAAATTGAAGTAGCAGACATGCTTGAACGATAGACCTGAGCAGCGGTTGCTTGGATAGCATGATTTCCTTTATTCTGGTGATAGGAAACATTCAACTCTCCAGAATCACTTCATTCTAAGCGGATGGAAGGTGAGCATAACATGGCCACTCTTTATCAAATTGACGAAATAAAATCGAGACTGAATCCCGTATTTGCTGCGGTTCCCGTGTATCGAGCCGTCTTGTTCGGTTCCTACGCTCGCGGCACCGCGACGGATGCAAGCGACGTTGATATTGTCATCGATAGCAAAGGGAAGTTATTAAACCTTCACTTCTACGGCTTGCTGGAAGACATTACTGAGCAACTGGATAAATCGGTCGACTTGTTCGAATGGGCCGAACTGAGGCGTAACCCCGCCATGTGTGCAGCCGTTGAACAAGAAGGAGTTGTGCTGTATGAAAAGTAAAGAACGGATCATCCTTCAGAAGCTGAGCAGTTACGTGCAGGACGTGTTACATTATGTGCAGGGATACACCTTTGAGCAATTTATGGACGACAAAAAAACGATCTCCGCCTGTGCCTTTACGGTTTCGCAGATGGGCGAACTGGCTAAACATATTAGCCCAGAGTCGCAAGCTGAACATGCCCATATCCCTTGGAGAAGCATACGCGGCATGCGTAACCGAATCGTTCATGATTATGAAAACATTGACCTGGTCGTGCTTTGGGGAACCATTACCAGTAGCCTTCCCGAGCTCCACAAGCAAATCGAAGAGATACTGCTCCGAGAAGCGCAGGAAACAGATATTTTTTCACCGATTGAAGACGACGAAGAATACGAGCGGTAAATAATCATAGGGGCTGAACCCGCCACATTCCGACTATGGAATGTGGCTTTTTGCTATTCCATCCTTAATAAGGAGCGATGAAACCATGACCCCCTCCCCTTTTTCCCATTGGATCAAAGAACTGCCGTCCCCCAACCAGAGGGGACCGCCCTCTAGTTGGGGGTTAAAGGCAGGAATAGCAAAATGTCATTTTGCTAGAAACACCGCGTGGAAGCAGAGCTTCCACCGACATTTTTGAGGGTTTTCCCCCGACCATCGAATGTCGCAGGCGGGACGCCCCCGTTAGCGAGGGATGCTATTGGCCCATTCCGAAAAAACGGTACAGATTACCGTTAAGCTGCCCAAGAAGCAGTATGAAGCCCTGAAAAAGTATGCCGCTTCCAAGCATCTCAGTATGGCAGACATTGTGCGAGCCTTTGTCCAAAAAGGAATGTCCATTGAAAGCTACACTGAAGAAATTGACTTCATCACCGCCATCATCCGGCAAGAGATCAAAATCGCCATCGACGAGTTAAGCAACCGGCTGGCCGGACTCGCCAGCAAAGACCTGATCATGTCCGCCGCGGCGTACTACTCTACTATTGCTATCATTGCCGACCTCATTGACACCAACCGTTATACCACCTTCCGAGAGATTGAAAAGAAGGCCCGGCAGTTGGCAGTCGAATACACCAAGATGAAGCTCACCGATGCAGAAAAGCTGTTCCTCTCCGGCGGTACCTTCGAGCAAAATCTGGAACGCTTGCGTGGAGGCGAACCCGATGTCGGCCCTGATCTATAAGCAGCGATTTTTCCATCCCAACCACCCTAAAACCGCTCTCAGCAATTATGTTCACATCGGGTATATTGCCACCCGCCCCGGCACGGTGCGACATGAGAACATGTCCCACGGACTGTTCGGCAAACAGCGGCCTGGCGAATTGCAGGCATTTGATTCTTGGCAGGAGGTAGCCCGCATTGCCCGGCAAATCTCTCAGCAAGGCAAGAACATGTACCGCAGCGTCATCTCCTTTCGCAAGGAAACGGCGCTGGAATTGGGGCTGACCGATTTTACCGACTGGCAGCACTATATCGAGCAGCATATCACCACCCTTGCCGCCCACAACCGGATCAAGACGGAAAATTTGTG
The DNA here is from genome assembly GCF_018966525.1 of Paenibacillus sophorae. Lineage (NCBI taxonomy): Bacteria > Bacillati > Bacillota > Bacilli > Caryophanales > Paenibacillaceae > Paenibacillus > Paenibacillus sophorae. The sequence continues at coordinate 3,028,103 of NZ_CP076607.1, read as the reverse complement.
CTGGGCTGCTGCTTTTCATTACGAGCTAGACCATCCCCATCTTCATGTCGTGTTTTGGGATAAAGCGCAGACGATCATGAAAAATTTCACGCATCCTGAAGTTCCCAACCTCATCCGCAAGCAGCTCATCAAAGATACCTTTGCCTACAAAATCAAGGAATTTTGCGCCCAGCGAGATCAATTCAAATCGGGCGTAATCGAAGTGACAGACAGCATCGTGGAAGAATTTGAAGCCTACCTGAAACGGCTGGACCCGAAAGCGTTCCAAACTTTCCAGCTTCGTTTTGAGCAGGAGGATGAGGATTCCTTGCTTCGCTTCCCGAAGCATCACCTGGTGGAACCAGCATCGGTCAAGCTGTTGGCGGAAAAGCTGTTTGTGCTGCGCCGTCACATGCCCAAGACCGGCAGGTTGGCCTATAAACTGATACCACCGGAGACAAAGGCGCTGCTGGATGCGCTGGTGCAGGACTTGCTGCAAGACAACCGCTATCTGGCGCAGATGGTGGAGGATTACGTGCAGGCCAAGCTGAACCTGGCCATGCTCTACGACTCCGACCCGGAGCATTTGGACAAGCACCGCGCCAAGTATCAGGCGGAATCGGAAAAGCGAATTGTAAACCGTATTCTCTCTACGATCCGCACGATTATTAAGCTGGAGAAAGAGGCTGCGTTTGACATCCGGCAGGCCAATCGGCAGTACGCAATGGCAGAGCAACTGCTTCTTGACCTGCTGAACCTGATGGAAGGCTTGTTTACGCGCGCTCAGTTGGACTACGATGACAAAACCAAAGTGTTAGGTGGAGATTTATCCAAGCAAGCGAAGAAAGAATGGCTGCTCCGGCATAAGGATCAAGGCATGGAAAGATAAATACGGCTATCACCCGCACGCTCCAAGTAGCGTGTTTTTTTGTGGACAAATCTGTTCGTAACTTGTGGATAATGATCAAAATCTGTGGATAAATGAGTGTCGCAGATGAAGAAAGGACGAATAACATGCTCTTTACCGATGGAAAACTTCGCGCTTTTGAACAAATGATGCGCCAGCCACCCCGCCGCCCGCTGCGCCCAAACGGCAACCCAAAAAAGTCGCTGCAGTCGGACCCTGCGCTGCAACCCAAGCCAACCCGAAAGGAGAAACCTCATGGACTTGACTAACAGTCTGCAACAGGTGTTGCAATTTTAACTCGCGGCACTTGGACTGAAACTGAAGCCTGAATCCGACTCCATGTGGGCGGTGATGCATGAGGTGGAACCGCTGGCTTTTATTCAGAAAAGCGGAGAAATCCTTTATCCTGCTGACAGTCGAACCGCCCTCTCCCGCCGGATCGCTCCTATCGTCTTTGAAGCCTGGGAAATGGAAAACGTCTACCAGCAAGCGCTGTCTATGAACATCCCCAGTATAAGCAGCTACCAAAACCTGCTGCAATACAACCGGCATATGTTAGCAGCGCGGTACGACCAGAGCGGTCAGTTTACGTTTGTCACCTGGGAGTTTAATCACGATCAAACCGGCGTTACGTTAGGCCACTATTTTCACCGCAATGCCTACAGCCAGGCCAAGGAAGATTTCATGCTGCGCAGCGGACTATTGGATGAACGGAAATGGTTTCGTTCCGATCAGCTTACCCTGCTTCATGCTGCTCTCTTGTATCGCAGTATTCACGATCATGACCTGCGATACGGAGAAAGACAAGAAGTGGAGCAACTCCTTAACCAAATCGAGGAAAGGCTGCCTGCCGCACCCGCTGAGGCATCTCCCGATTTGCGGAAAGATAGACTATGCCTTTCCCCGGAAAGGAGGTGAAAACACCTTGAAAAGCAAAACCGAGTTTTACAAAGCTTTCTTTGCTGCCCTTTCTCAGCAAGGCATCGAAGTCCGCCGCTCCACCTCTGCTGACTATCTGGCCGACCTGTACCTGAAGGATCAGCTCGTAGCCTTCTACACCCGGATGGACAGCATCGAGAAAAACCCCTTTGTGACCGTCCCCGATCGGATGATGAGCAGCATCCATGATATGGCCCGAAAAACAGCCCTGCAATTGGGCATTTGCACCGAAAAGCCGTATTCCGACAAAGAAGCCAAACTCTCCAACGGTGTCTACAAGCTCTGTGAATACGGCGATGTGATTCTGGCCTGCAAGCACCATCCGCTGTTCGAATATATATTTTCCACCTACCGCCTGTCTCCCGAAAACGGAACACCGGTGCAGCGCCAATATTTTTACGACAAAAATGAAGCATTGGAAAACTTCGCCGTTCGCAGCGGGCTGGTGGATGCCAGAAAGCTGTTCAGCGAGTCCGAGTTGGTGCTGATTCACGATGAAATGGTCAAATTCCTCATTAGCCCCAATGACAAAACGATGGAGCAGTTTGAACAGGTGCAGATCCTGATTGATAAGCTGGAAGACCTGCTGCCCGCCCTGAAAGATCGGGAGATTCATCTGGATTATGAAGAGGAATTTGCTCATGACTATGACGACAACCCGGAACTTTTGGAAATGTCCGATGTGGAACGGTAATTGAACCTATTTATATAGAAGGAAGTGATGGTATGCCCAGGCCGGAAAGCTCCATTTGGGGCAATATTTTGACCTGTATAGAAATTGGCTTGCATATCTATGCCATGCAAGCCGAGCGCAACAGCGGCCTTGTCCTGGACGCCGATTACGCCAAGGAAGCTTTGAGCGAAGACGCGCTGAAGCTGGGCAACAAGCATGGCGATCATGTTTATTTTGATGATGTAAAAAGCATCGTCCCCACCTTTGAACTTCTTAAGCAAGACGCCATTACCGACCCGGAAATCCAAGAGCAATGGGAAAGCCCGGAGAAGCTGGCGGAGCACGGCAAATTTTTTGCGCCGGATTATTTCGGGGAGTTTGCTCCGCCGCAGGATACTCCCTGGACTACCACAACCCACACGCAGCCGCTGTACAATGGCATCTATTTTATCGAGCAGGACGATGAATGGAAGCTGGCTGTCCATCAGACCATTGGGGAGCATTGCTTATCGGAAATGGCGGTGCAAGTGTCTTCCGGTCAAGGAGAGTACCTGTTGTATCCTTTAAATCATTGTGCCATTCCGATCTATGAACTGTCCGCGTCTCATCCCACTGTAATGGGGCAAATCATCAACGAAGACAGTCTGTTGCATACGCTCTGCGAAGACTATCCGGTCTATGTGGCCATGCACAATCTCTACACGGAAGACTGGGGCCATATTTATGACCAGCCTGCGCCCAAATCGCTGTTTTTGCAACTCCAGATGGACCAGGTAACGAATCAGGAGCCGCAAGCACAAAACGCGACAGACGCTTATACGCATCAGGGTTTTGCTTCCTCCTTACAGGCGAGAGAGCCGCAGGAGGATTTCTTTGAACCCAGCGAGGACCTGGAGTGGTGAAAACGAAGCAAAAACTGCTGCTTTGCGCTCTGCTGTTCGTCTTCGGAGCGATCTTCAATCTGTTTTTCACCACCGCCTTGCATGGCGCATTATCCGGCGAAACGAAGACGCTTGCCTTCCCTTCTCTGGAAAAAAGCTTGACCAGCCTGCTTAACCACAAGGCTCATTTCATGCTGTTCCTTTGCTTGCAGGGCATGGTATTACTACTGGCCGTACTCTTTTTCGTTGCCAACAACCAGCCGTATCAAAGTAAGCTGAAACAAGTCGCGCCAGGAATTGAAACGCCGGTTCCCGTTGGGCAGCATCAGCATGGCTCCGCCCGCTGGCTGCGGGAGGAAGAGATGCCTCGCGTGTTTGACAGCCAGGTCCTTAACCTTTCCCATCCTTTTCTCCAGCAACTTCTGCAAACCGGCTATGACGACCTAGAGTTTTTAATATCCGTAGAACAGGAGGAGTCGCCCCATGATCTTGCATCCGAAAAACATTCCGCGCGAAACGAAAACAACTAACCCGCCTGCCGCTGCCTTTCCCCCGCCGAAAGTATCGTCTGGCGGTATCGTGCTGGGGCTGCGCCAGGAACGAGACCGAGAGCGGCTCTACTACATTGGTGACGATGTTCATTCCCTTAGCATCGGGGCCACTCGCAGCGGCAAGTCCCGGACGGTGGTGCTGCAATCCATTGGCCTCTTAGCGCTGGCAGGAGAGTCGATGGTTATCTCCGACCCCAAAGGGGAGCTGCACGATTACAGCAGCGTGCTGCTAAAAAAGCTGGGTTATGAGGTTTGGACGCTCGATTTTCGTCACCCGGAAAAGAGCCATCATTACAACCTGCTTCAGCCTGTTATTAACGCGACCTTGGCGGGCAATCAGGAGCAGGCGGAAATGCTGGCCTGGGACATGACCAATGTTCTCGTAGGCAAAGCCCAAGGGGAGAAAATCTGGACCAATGGGGAAATGTCCGTGATTGCCGCCTCCATCCTTAGTGTCGTGTGGGACAATGCCAAGCGCTCCGAATACCAGAACATGACCAACGTGTATTGGTTTCTCGCGGAAATGAATAAACAGATGGGCAACAAAACACCGATGCAGGAATACATCAAGCGCTTGCCGCAGCATCATCCCGCCCTAGCGCTGCTCAGTATTTCCGACATCGCGCCCTCCCGCACCAAGGGCAGCTTCTACACTTCGGCCTTGACGACCCTACGGTTGTTTACCTCCAAATCCATTTATGCAATCACCCACAAAAGCGACTTTTCTTTAGCCAGCCTTGGCGAAAAGAAACAGGCGCTTTTTATTATTCTGCCCGACGAGAAGACGACCTTTTACCCGGTTGCTTCTCTGATGGTTTCCCAGCTTTATGAATTACTGACCGCCGAAGCCGACAAACGGGGCGGGCGCTTGAAGCGGCGCGTCAACTTTTTGCTGGACGAATTCGGCAACTTTACCCCTATTGCTGACTTTACTAACAAGCTGACCGTAGGCGGCGGACGTGGGATGCGCTTCAACCTGTTTTTGCAAAGCTTTGAGCAGCTCAAAGAGAAATACGACGACCATGCCGCCAGCACGATCAAGAGCAATTGCCAAACATGGATTTACTTGCAGGCCGACGACCTGGAGACATTGCGGGAAATCAGCGAGAAGCTGGGGACGTATACCACCTCCAGCTACCAGCTATCCGCATCTCATGGCAAATACTCCACGCCAAGCACTTCGCACTCCCTCAATTTATTGGAGCGTAAGCTTTTGACGGTGGATGAAGTGCGGCGCGTGTCCCGGCCTTACCAGATCGTCCTCTCCCGCAGTCACCCGGCCATGATGTACGCCCCGGACCTTGGCGCGTGGGCCTTCAATCGGATGATGGGTCTGGGCGACAAGGAGCATAACCGCAAGGTACGGGAAGAACGTGAGCGGAAGCGCCCGATTTTAACAGATACGACTCAGGAGGTGAAACTGTGGAACATTTGGATTTACTATCAAAAGGACATTGCCCGGCAACTGGCCGAACAGCGGCAGCAGGCGGTGGGAACTTCCGGCGGGTTTATCCCTCCGGCCTCCGACGAATGACGAACGGCAAGCTGCCGGTTCAATTTCCATCACTGATTCGCATTGCGGCAACAACCGCATACGCTTTCTGCTGGAGCTTGCTGACCTCCCCCTCTGCCTTTGCCGAGAGTATTAAGGACAGCAAACTGGCGACGGGAACTGAAAAGCTGATTGGGGATGTGACCACCTGGCTGATGATTTTGGCTCCTGTTGTGGCGGGATTGCTTATCATTTATTTTTGTATTCGCCGTTCCGCCGCCGACGAAATGGATACCAAAAAATGGAACAATCGAATTATAGTCGCAATTGTTTCCTGCATCGGTGCGGTGCTAGGTTCAGCAACCTTAAACATTATTATCGGCTATTACAAGTAAGACGAGCTTGCCTATTGCGGCAGGCTCTTTTTATATCCAACAAAATCAGGAGGTTATGAAAGATGAAAAAGTGGTTGAAAGCGGTACAACAGAAGACGATGAACGCGGTTATGCTGACGAAACAGGCGCTGAACAATCGGCGGGCCGAAGGATTCGTGGATACCGCTGTTAAGATTTTGATGGCCGTGGTGATCGGGGCACTGGTACTGGCCGGGTTGTATCTGCTGTTTGAAGATACCATATTGCCTACACTGACGCAGCGGATCAAGGAAATGTTCAATTACAAAGGATGAGGCAGGATAGCCTTCAGCGGAAGCGGCGGTAACGCCGCTTCTTGCGGGAAAGGAGGGGCAAAGCTTGGAAAAAATTCTGTTGCTGCTCATCATCGCGCTTTTAAACGGCTCTCTGGTGTATCTGGACAATTTGTTGAAAGAGATTATTCCCATCTCCCTGTATGCGGAAAAATACATGACCCTGACCACCGGAGCAAATCTGCTGGAAGACCTGTACGACATTGTGTTTGCTTTCGGCGTGGCTCTGATGATCCTCAAGTTTCTCAAGAAAGGCTTTGAAATCTATGTGCTGTGGACAGACGGCGACCCGGATGAAGAACCGCTGTTCCTGTTGACCAACTTCTTCAAAGCGATGGCTGTAGCGATTTGCTTCCCCAGCGTTTATACCTGGCTAGGGCAAATCGTGGAAGACTTGACGGACCGATTGCTGGCGGTCATTGGCCAATCCACTCAGTATAACTGGCAAATGTGGGTCAATGCTTTGGAATCGGCAGGATTGGTGACAGCCGTGTTCGGGCTGATCTTTATCATTTGCTTCTTTATTCTCTACTTTCAATTTCTCATGCGGGGCTTGGAAATGTTTATCCTGCGTGTCGGCATTCCTCTGGCTTGTGCGGGACTTTTGGACAACGACAAGGGCGTATTTCGCGCTTATGCCCAAAAGTTTACCCAATCCATGCTGGCGGTGGTAATCCAGATTGCACTCGCCAAACTGGGCGTGGGGCTGATGCTGCAAAACCATGTCTTTTGGGGCATGGCCTGCATGATGCTGGCGATCAAGACGCCGCGCTTCCTCTCCGACTTTATTCTTACAACCGGTGGCGGAGGCGGTGTGGTGAACAATGTCTATCACTCAGTCAAGCTGGTGGGCATGGCCCGTAAGATGATGAAGGCCGGGTGAGGCAATGGTCACGTTGGAGGAACTTGCCCAGGCGCTTATCGTCTTCATTCGTTTGGGCTGTGTATGCCGTTTTATCTATACCATGATTCGCCTGTCCGGGGCTGACGAGGAAGCGTCGAAATACAAGAAGCGCAGCCGCAACGTGGTACTGTTTTACATTCTGGCCGAAAGCATTTGGCAGATAAAGGAGATCATTCTGTTTTATTATGCCAAGTAGCTTTCTTCTGCAAAAGAAAGGAAGAAGGCGATGAAACAAGAACCGCAAGTCCTATACATTCCGATGGGTGTGAAGCCAGAGGCGGAATGGTTCCCCGGTTTCGGCAAGCAACAATTGGCGCAAGCCATCCTGGGTTCCACTATTGCCGTTGCCTTGGCCGTCCTCCTCTGGTTCATCAAAGGCAGCGTACCGCTTGCCGTTGTCACGTTTCTCACCGGTGTTTCCGCCTCTATCATGATGACGACCAAGGACCGGAACAATCTGTCTGTGCTGGATCAAGTCCGCTTTATGATCCGGTTCATGAAAACCCAAAAGGTGTATCCGTATCGCGCAATGGCTGAATGGCACTGGAAGGAGCAGAAGAAGCCATGATCGGACTACTGCTGCCGGTTATGGTCCTTCAAGGCGTTCTGTTTACCGCTTTACTGTTTTGCACCAGTCTTCACGACCTGAAGACGCGACAGATCCCGGACAGCCTGCCCTTGGCAATCGGCGCTGTCGGGCTGTTGCACTTCTCCCCCTTCCCCGCTTTCTTCGGGCTGCTTGTTACAGGCTTGCCATATCTGATTGCCGCCATGCTTTCCAAGGGCAAAATCGGCGGCGGCGACATCAAGCTGATGGCCGCTTGCGGGTTTGTGCTGGGACCTGCCTATGGCACCTTACAAAGCATGATCGGTTTATCCCTAGTACTGCTCGTTGCCGCCGGAATCGGCTTCCGCTTTGGCTTTCAAACCGCCAAGCAAACCGCGCTGCCGCTAGCTCCGTTTTTGTCCGCCGGCGGCGTTTTGGCGTTTCTCATTTCATAGACAGGAGGTTATTCCTTTGAAAAAACTTTTCCGAAATCGCACTGTCCTAGGCGCAACGTGCATTCTGCTCTCCCTCGTACTATGCCTGGGCATTGCACCGCTTTTAAACCGGACGGCCAGCGAACAGACCGAAATTGTCCGCATCGTCAAGGACGTATCCAAAGGCGCACTGGTTACTGCTGAACAGGTAGAAACCGTTAAAGTGGGAGCCTACCAGCTGCCAGCCGATATCCTGAAATCCGCCGATGCCGTCATCGGCCAGTACGCTGCGGTAGACCTGAAAAAAGGAGACTATCTGCTGCCTGCCAAACTGTCCGCGACTCCGCTGGACGCTTATCTGAACCGGCTAAACGGCAGCAAGCAGGCCATCTCCGTTACCATCAAAAGCCTGGCCGCTGGATTGTCCGGCAAGCTGCAACCCAGCGACATTGTGACTCTCATCGCCTCCGACTACGGCGAGCTTCGTACCACCACCATGCCGCCGGAACTGCAATATGTGGAGGTGCTGGCCGTCACCGCCAGCAGCGGTCAGGATGCCCAATCAAATAGCAATGCACCTGCTGACAAAGAGGAAGATGAAAAAGAATTGCCATCCACCTTGACGTTGCTGGTGCTGCCAGAGCAAGCGCAGCTTTTAGCCGACCTGGAGAATAAGGGTAAGCTTCACGCGGCGCTCGTATACCGGGGAGACGCCGTCACCGCCCAACAGTTTATCGACAAGCAGGATGCCTACTTTACCGCCAAACAGGCCAAAACGGAGGAAGCTGCCCATGACTGAAAAATCCCTGATTGCGGTATGGGGCAGTCCAAACAGCGGTAAAACCGTCACCGCTGTCAAGCTAGCGCAAGCCCTAGCCGCCCGCAAGCAAAACGTCCTGCTCCTTTGCTGCGATGCCCTTTGCCCTTCGGTTTCTACGATTGCGCCGCAAGGAGCCGCCAAACATTCCTCATTAGGGGAGCTGCTTAGTCTTCCGGCACTGACACAAGAGGAATTGCTGCGTTATGCACTGCCCCTGGATGTTTCGCCGCAGATCGCCTTGCTGGGTTACAAAAAAGGAGACAACGTTTTTTCTTACCCCAGCTATGACCGGGAACGGGCGGTTGATCTCCTGACGCTGGCCCGCCATCTGGCGGATGTGGTGCTGGTAGACTGCGCAAGCTACCTTTCTGTTGACCCGATCTCTACGGTCGCACTGGAACTGGCGGACAGCGTGATTCGTCTGCATAGCTGCGACCTGAAAAGCCTCATGTTCTTTGCTTCCTACTTGCCGCTCTTAACCGATGCCCGCTTTCGGCGCTCCACGCCCATTTCCGTTCTTTCTAACGTCAAGCCGGAGCAGGACGGTCGAGAATACAGCGAGGTCTTCGGCGGCATTCAGGTGACGCTGCCCCATGTGGCCGCGCTGGAGCAGCAAGCGGCATCCGCCCGTTTGCTGGACGATTGTTCCGGCAAAGAAGCCGCAGCCTACAACACCGGCATCCGGCAGATCATCGGCTTGCTTTTACCGCAGGACCTGAATCATCCGTCCAAGCCCGTTCCCGCCTCTAGTCCAACATCATCCGGCAAAATAGCCGATGTGCTGCAACGCTTATGGCCGAAACGCCGAGGTGAGGATAAATGAGCCAAGCTTCCCTCTTTTTCTCCGCAACAGAATCCAAGCCCTTTGCCCATGTGCTAAAAGAGATGCAAGCCTATCTCTCCGGCAAATACGCCACCCTTATGAGCCGCCGCCCGGAGGAGCAAAAGCAGCAGATTATCGCCTACATGGGCCAGTATCTCACTGATCACCGCCTGCATGTGCCTGGACTCACCTTTGATGAACTGATCGACCGGCTGTATGCCGAGATGGTAGAATACTCCTTCCTGACCCGCTACCTGTTTTCAAGGGAGGTGGAGGAACTAAACATCAACGGCTACAACGATGTGAAAATCAGCTATACGGATGGACGCATCGTTCCCGCCGATGAACAGTTTGCTACGCCGGAACATGCGGTAGACGTCATCCGGCGGCTATTGCACCAGTCCGGGATGATTCTGGACTACTCGCAGCCGATTGTCCGCGGGCATCTGGCGAACAATATCCGCATTACCGTCTTTGGCGTGCCGGTGACAGATAAAGAAAAAGGGATTGCCGCCTCCATTCGGATCATCAACCCGCAAAAGCTGGCGCGGGAGGATTTCATCCAGAGCGGCACCGCCACCGCCGAGATGCTGGATTTTTTAAGCCTATGTTTGCGCTACGGCCTCTCCATGTGCGTTACCGGAGCAACCGGCAGCGGCAAAACGACATTGATGAGCTGGCTGCTATCCACCATCCCTTATGATAAAAGAATTTTCACCATTGAGCAGGGTTGCCGCGAGTTTGATCTTGTGATGACAGACGAAAACGGCCATGTGCTGAACAACGTGGTTCATACGGTGACTCGTGCCAGTGAAGACCCCCGCCAGAACATCGACCAGGAAAAGCTGCTGGAATTTGCCCTGACCGCCAACCCGGATATTATCTGTGTAGGGGAGATGAAATCTGCCGAAGCGTTTGCTGCCCAGGAAGCGGCTCGTACCGGGCATACCGTCATTACCACGACTCATGCCAACTCCTGCCTGGCCACTTATTACCGGATGGTGACGCTTTGCACGCAAAAATACGAGATGAACGACAACACCCTGTATAACCTGGTCACAGAGGCGTTCCCGCTGGTGCTGTTCGTGAAAAAGCTGGAGGACAATACGCGGAGAATCATGGAAATAACCGAATGCGGCATCCTGCCGGATGGAACCCGCGAGATTCGCACTCTCTACCGCTATGCCGTTCATTCCACTTGGGAAGAAAACGGACAAATTCGGATCGAAGGCGGTTATGAGAAGGTAAACGACATCTCGCCCGGCTTGCAAAAGCGGCTGCTGGAAAACGGCTTGCCGCTCCATCAACTTCAATCTCTGCTCCAAGGCGGTGAAGCGTCATGATGCAGTTGCTCTTGCTCTCCTTCATTGGTTTGTCCGCTGGCTGCTTGCTGCTACTAAACTTATCGCCCCGCGTCTTGACTCAGGAGCTTGCCCGGCTGCTGGCTCACTTGCCCGCCCGCAGGCAACCGCTGGGCAAACAAATTCGGGCCGTTCAACGTCCCAAGAAGCTCAAAGGCTGGCGAGCTACGGTACAGGAAGCCCGGTCGATTTTGAAGCAAACGGGGCAAAGCGATAAGCTGGGCTTGCTGCTGGTCGGTTCCCTGACACTGGCGCTTACGGGTGCGCTATTGGCGATCTTGCTGGGGAACCTGTGGCTGTTGCCGGTGCTGGCAGGCGGCTTTGCCCTGCTGCCCTTTTGGGCCGTGTTGTTCACTGCCACCTTTTACAAAAAGCGGCTGCATGGTGAACTGGAAACGGCACTGTCCGTCATTACCACTTCCTACCTGCGCAGCGAAAACATTTTGGCGGCGGTGGAGGAGAATCTGCCATATTTGAATCCCCCTGTGGCGGATGTGTTTCATGCGTTTTTGGCGGAGTCCAAGCTCATTCACGCCAATCTCCGGCTGGCGCTCCAGCAATTGCAGGGACGGATCAACGATAGCGTGTTTCGGGAATGGTGCGATGCGCTCATCGCCTGCCAGGAAGATCGGACGCTGAAATCCACCTTGATGCCCATTGTCGCCAAGTTGTCCGATATGCGTGTCGTGTCGGCGGAATTGGATTATTTGCTATACGAGCCGCTGAAGGAATTTCTGACGATGTCCCTGCTGATGATGGGCAATATCCCGCTGCTCTATTTTCTCAATCGGGACTGGTTTCACACCCTTACCACCAGCGCACCCGGCCATATCGTGTTGGCCCTTTGCGCGTTGACGCTGTTTGTCTCTTTGGCGGCGGTCATTCGATTGACCCGACCTTTGGAATATAAACGATGAGGAAGGAGGAGAACCATGCCTGAAATGGAAACCGCTCGCTTGCTGGGCAAACTGATGGAGGCCACGCCGCAGGAAACTGAGCAGTTGGCTGCGCTGATTCACCAACATGGCACTCATCTCTTTTGGGAACGGCTGGAGGAATGGAAACTGCCTGCTGCGCTTATGGAAAAACTTCAGGCCGTCAAACAAGTTTTGCAGGGGATCGCGTCTTCTGCTTCGGAAGGGAGCGAATCCGATGGACCCGGTCCCTTTGGATGAAAAGATCATTGCCGATTATATCCGGTCGCTCCACCGGCTGACCAGCATTCCATTAGGCAAATTGCAGCGCTACGGCACGAGCAACAACCTGATGAATGTACTGGAGCATCCCTATGCCCTGGAGCTTACCCCCAAGCAGCTTCTTAAAGTCGAGTAGCAAATGCTTTTCTTCAGTCCTATCGGGTACTCCAGTGGGAGGAAGAAAACGCTAAGCGGAAGATCACCTCCCCGGAACTGGCGGGCAGCTACTTCTCCGCTTTTTTAAGCGGACTACGGGATCGGGAACTGTTTATGGTCGTATTTTTGGATAATAGCAATCAAATCATTGAAACTCGCATCCTTTCCGAAGGGGGCATTGCCGAAGCGCCAATTTATCCACGAAATGTTCTGAAAGCCGCACTGAACTGTGATTGCACTTCGGTTATTTTAGCCCACAATCATCCGGGCGGCAGTTTAAAACCATCTTGGGAAGACCTCCTGCTAACGGAACGGATGACGGCCATCTTTGAACCGTTACACATCAACATTTTGGATCACATCATTATTGGCGGCACGGGCTATGCTTCTCTCGCCCAGTTAGGGCAGATGCCTAAAGCGGCAGAGAAATCCGCCAGCTATGAAGCCATTACGTTCAAAAGCCAGGAAGAACCGGCCTCTTACTCCGCTTTCGAGATGCTGGCCGTGGCGACGGAGGAAGCTGCCTTTGATGAAGAATGGGAGCGATAAAGGAGATGTGACCATTTAAATGACAGGACTGCTGTTGTGCTTTGGTTTGCTGGTTGCAACCGGAGCCTATTTCATTTTAGCCGATGCTCTCAAGCTGCCTACCTTTGCCGCCACCCGCGCCGTGATCCAGGTAGCGAAAACCGGCAAGCCCAAAACGTCTCATCTGGATACACTTCTCTTCCGGTTGTCCGCCTGGCTGGCCGGTAAGCTGACGCTCAGTAACTACTATAAGCGCAAAAGCGCCGCGACTCTTCGATCTGCGGGTATCCGGCTAACTCCGGAGGCGTACTTGGCCCAAGCCATTGTCAAAGCGGGCCTGATTTTCTCTGGAGGATTGATCGCCCTTCCTCTGCTGCCGCTGCTCTCCCCTATATTTGTTTTTCTGGCTATCGCCGTTTATTTCAAGGAAATACGCGCTGCTGATGAAGTGTTGCGGAAAAAACGGGAGCATATCGAAGCGGAGCTGCCCCGTTTTGTAGCGACGATTGCCCAGGAGCTAAAGGCGACGCGGGATGTGTTGCGGATGCTGGAAGTCTATGCGAAAAATGCAGGCGGCAGCTTGCAAAGCGAACTGTATATTACCATTGCCGATATGAAAAGCGGCAATCAGGAAACGGCGCTCATGCGGCTGGAAACCCGCATTGGCAGTACGTTGTTATCCGATGTGGTAAGGGGACTGCTGGCGGTGCTGCGCGGCGACCAGGGCGTCGTCTATTTTGAAATGCTAGCCCATGATTTCAAGCTGCTGGAAATTCAGCGGCTGAAGCTGATCGCCATGAAGCGCCCCGGAAAAATTCGCAAATATTCCTTTTACATGCTGGCCTGCTTTATGCTGATGTACATGGTCATTTTGGGCATGGAAATCATGAAGGCGATGGGCAAGCTGTTTTAAGCCTTTGCCCATCCGATGAGGAAAGGAGAACTGCCATGCCATTCATTCGATGCAAACGCGGCGAAGGCTATGTGGATGTGGTTGTTCTGGTGCTGGCCGCGATGCTGTGCGTTGCGCTAGCCGTTAAGGTGTTTCCGGTGTTCGTAGCCAAGCATCAACTGGACACCTATGCAACCGAACTGGCGCGGGAAGCGGAGATTTCCGGCAGAGTCGGGTCGGAGACCTCGCAGCGGGCTGCGGAATTGCAGGCGCAGACGGGGTTACACCCCACCGTCTCCTGGAACAGAACCGGGCAGATCCAGATTGATGAAGAAGTGACCGTAACGCTGCAAACCACCGTCAACATCGGTTTGTTTGGCAGCTTTGGTTCCTTCCCTATTGAACTGACTGCCAGGGCCACCGGAAAAAGCGAGGTGTACGTGCGCCTTGTTTCTGGACAATCTGCGTAGAAATGCGTAATAAAACCAGACAGATTGCCATGCAATCTGAACTCTATGCGGAATCGGCGGGGGCAGTTCCCGCCTGACCCGGTGTGACGGGTGACAAAAGCTCTAATTCTCCGACGTGCGCCGCATTGTGTTAGATGTGCCGTACGAAGCTCGGTGAAGGGCGGCAGTGAAGTCTGAGACGGCTTTGCCCGCTGGAGGCTATAAAACGGTCATGTTCAGAATGTCATTACTGACTGACAAAAGTCCCGAATGTACGACTCGTAATCGCTGGGGTGATGATACAGCCACCCACCCCCATGAGGGGTACTGCCGCCGTTTTACATTTGTACACGTGGAAAACGGCAGAAAACCAAATAAGGTCGAATGTTTCCGGCAGAATATCACACAAGCTGGAAATGGCAGTCGGGTCAAAGGGACGGACTAAAACCGAAATGTAAAGCTAACGCATAGGGAACAAGGGAACCGTGGACGGACGCGCCACAAGGCGCAGCATGGGTAACACACCGGTCCGGGCAGACAGGAAATGGTCTGCGTAATCCATGGGACAGCAGCCCGTAGTAGTGATGAAGCCGCGTAATGGCGGTGGAGCAAAGGGGCATAGTCAGTGCAGCAAACATGTGACCAGTCTGTCGAGGAAGCCGTAGGCGAACCTGACTAAAACCAAAAACACCAACACCGAAAGGGGGTGGTGCGTATGGCACAACAATTCGACTACCCCAAATCGGAAACAGACCTGCGCAACACACTTGACGCACTATACCAAATAGCAAAAACAGCGTTTGAGAATGGAAATAGGCCATCTCTCACAGGGTTGATTGAACTCATGTCGGCGGAAGCAACCATTATCACGGCCATACACAACATCAAGTCTAACAAAGGAAGCCATACTCCAGGAGTAGACTCCAAGGTCATGGGCAAGGACTATCTGCAAAAACCATACAAATGGGTCATTCAAGATATCCAGCGCGCATTTATGAACTATAAACCTCAGAAAATACGTCGGGTGCACATCGACAAGCCTGGCAAAACCGAGAAGCGCCCATTGGGTATACCAACTATTCGGGACAGAATCGTCCAGGAATGCGTGAGAATTGTGCTGGAACCGATATTGGAGGCCCAATTCTATAAACATTCCTACGGATTTCGTCCTATGCGGGATGCACAAATGGCGCTGGATCGGGTGGTTTCGCTCGTACACCTGACGGGATACTACTGGATTGTCGAGGGCGACATCAGCAAATGCTTTGACCGTATCAATCACACCATACTGCTCAAAAGGCTGTACCATCTAGGCATCAAGGACAGACGAGTGATTCAAATGGTCAAGGCTATGCTGAAAGCCGGGGTTTTAGATGAGTGCGAGGTCAACGAAGACGGCACACCTCAGGGTGGCCTCTGTAGTCCCCTGCTTGCCAATGTTTATCTGGATATTCTGGATGAATGGGTTACAAAGCAATGGGAGAACAAGAGGACAGCCTACAACTACAAAAGGCACGATATGAAACTTGAGGCCTTGCGAAAGAGAAGTGCGCTGACACCTGGATATCTTGTGAGATATGCGGATGACTTTGTTATCATCACAGATTCTCGCCAACACGCGGAAGATTGGAAAGCGAGAATACAGCAATTTCTAAACAAAGACATGAAGCTCAATCTATCCTCCGAAAAAACGCTGATTACAGATGTGCGCAAGAAACACATTCACTTCCTTGGATACGAATACAAAGTGGTAAGAGGGAAAGCGAGAAACGGCCATATCCCCAGAACACTGCCCGACAGGAAACGGCTGAAGCAAAAGGTTAACACGATCGCGCAAAGCATCAAAGGAATACCTCGTTGCACCAGTCGAGAACAGGTTGTCCGAGAAATCAATCGGGTGAATAGTCAAATACGGGGAATTGTAAACTACTATCAGTGCTGCACATGGGTTAATATCGCAGTTCAGAAGTACGCTCATAGACTGCGACTGACTGCCAAGCAGAGGCTCAAGCAGTACAACGGCATATGGATACCTGCCAAGGACACTCAGAATTTGCCGAGAGTTCACGAGAAGTATACAAGAGGAATTCCCGCGATTAACTATCTGGACTCCTATATTGGAATAACCGACCTGTCATTTTGCAAGTGGGAAAGAACCTATGCCAAGAATCCAGAGGAGACTCCATTCACCGCCGAAGGCCGACAACTTTATTTTGAACGGACGAAAAGAACGCGAATCAACAACCGTCTGGACGAAATATACAACGAGCGAACGTCTGAGGTTATCCTCTATAGCCCCTGGGGAAGACACTACAACTTTGAATTTTACATGAACCGGGCCTATGCTCTCAATCGGGACAGGCTAAAATGCAGAGTCTGCGGCGGCTGGCTTATATCTCATACGCCGTATACCCACCGGATTAACCCGGGATTGCCAGAGGACAAGGTGAACAAGGTATCCAATCTGGTATCCATGCATAAACAGTGTTTTGAGGCCGTAAACGATCCCAATACCGATATCAGCGAGTTTGAACCCAAGGCGCGCAGGAAAATCATGACTTACAGGGAAAAACTGGACAATTCACATGTAAAACGACTGCATTGATGGAGCGCCGTGTGCGGTGAAAGTCGCATGCACGGTGCGAAACGGGGGAAAATCCGGCCTGACTGCGGCGGCAACTGTCGAGGTAAAAGCGTCGGATTACCTATCGTTATTGGAAATGAAGCGCGTCTGGAATAACCGTTCCGGCAACGGATTTCCGTTGGTTGTGGCGATTGTACTCTCGATCCTCATTGTCTCTTGCGCAGCGTATGAATATCTGCGCCTGACGATCATTGCCAGCGGTGTGCGCGATGCCGTACAAAGCGCGATCATTGCCGCGGCGACTGAAAATTACAGCAACGTCTATACCGGTTTGCGGCAAAGCTATTCCGGCGGCTTTGCACGTTCCTCGAACCAATGGAGGGAGCAAGTATCCACTGGCCGTATATATCCCCGGCTCAGTGAAACATTGGGACTTACCCAACAAGGAAGCCGGTATGTGAAACAAGCTGGCGACCAGACGGAATATACCCTGTCCGGGCTAACTGTCACCATCCTCAATGCACCTTTTGCCCCCGATTCACCGAACACCATCCGGCAGTTTACCGCCCAGGCTGTCATCCATCTGGAAGTCCCGCTCTCTTTTGGTTGGAGCCATTTGCCTCCGATGCAAGCGGACTTGCAAGTACAGGCGGTCTATATGCCAAGATTCAGCAAAGGAAATCCCTAGCGCGGGAGAGGCCCGATAAAAAACCACATCGCGGATTCTATTGGAATTTACAGAATTATACAGTACAATAGAGATAACCCTTATTTCGATGATTCCATATTGATTCAAGGAGATGACGTACATGAAACGAAAAACCTGGGGACTTATCGGGGGACTTATGGTCGTAGGAATTGTCGCCATATGGACCGTCTGGCCTCACTCTCAAAGCGATGTAACCCCTGTGATGCCAGCAGCCACTTCGTCAGCTACTCCATCGGATGTAACGATCAAAGATATTCAGCAAAGTCCTTCAGCGGCTTCGCCTAGTCCAAGCCCTTCTCCTGTTGTCGTTGCCGAGATTAAGCCGCAACCGGCTATTTCCGAAGCTCCTGTCCTTCAACCGGAAAAAGAAACGAAACAGGTAGAGGTTCCGATTAGCGAACCGAAAAAGACCCCCGCTCCTACGGAACCACCGAAACCAAAGGTAAAAGAAACCGAAAAAGCACAGTCTCCGGCTTCTCCACCTGTCTATGAGGAAAAAGAGACTCAACCGAATAAACAAGCTGCCGAGCCGAAAGCGGGAGATAAGAATAGCAAAGGACAGGTTTATTTTCCCGGTTTTGGTTGGGTAGATGATAGCGGACCAAACCAAGAAACCACAGTTGGAAAAGAAGGTGACGAGTTAACTGGTAATAAAGTAGGGACAATGGATTAATCCCATACTTTAAAATATTTGAGAAGCGCGGCTACAAAGTTGCGCTTTTTTTATTTTGGGAGGGATACGAGTGAAAAAAACTGCAACTTTCATCATGATTATGGCCTTGCTGTTTACATTTGTTGTCCCATTTATTAGTTATGCAGATGGCGGTGGTGAAGGAAATATTGATACTGGTGGCGGTGGAATGGGCAGTGGCACTGGTCAAAACTACTGGAATACGAATGATGAGGGGGTGCGTATCACAATCATAAGGGATCGGGATCGTGTCCCTGTGACCATCCCAATTGACTTGACAAACAAAACACCGCCGAGTACATTACTTCACTTTGGAAAAATCAGTAAGTTACAATACCAAAACGGCGCTTCATTAACTCCTATGAACAAAGGCTATATTTCTGTGCACCCGCAAAAGGAACTTCCCCTCATTATAAAATCTGACCGAGGGCAAGCAACCTTGGAAGAAATTAAGGCCTATTTCACCGATGAACTGGTTGTTCGCTATATCGCTGAAACAACTGGTTTTGACTACGATACTCTCATCAATGGCAACTATAAACTGCTTCTGGAGCCAATTGCGTATATTACCTTTCAGGGCGTCAAAATGGCTATGACCGCCCATGAAGCTGCTCTGTATGACCAAATCCTGAACGGCGGTCTGCGTTCCAAAATGGTTAGCCTGACCCACCAGAACTTGCCCTTGGCGATGTTTCTGGAAACCTCCGATCTTGGCTTTCCTGCTTGGGACGGCCCCACCAGCAGCCGCGTCAGCAACGATCAGATCATAACGTCCTTGGGCCTTGGCATCGTCCGTTTTCACGATTCCCCCACCACGCCAGCGCCTAGCCAAACCAGCTATCAGTACCGTACCGACACCGATGTCATTACCTCCGTCCGTCTTTCCACTTCCGCGCAAATCACACCAAAAGACCCAGCCCGCGTTGCGTTTCACATCATGGGTAGCAGTTATACGGTAACAAACATCGTTATCCCCGAAGGTGAGAGCCAACTGGTTTGGGTAAAATGGCGAACGCCTACTACCCCGCAAACGGTTACGATTGAAGTCAGCGCCTCTCAAGGCCAACTAAGCGTCTCTCGCATCACTGCTTCAGTCGTGGATTTAAACCAAAATCTGCCGCCTGATCCGAAGGCCACTGACCGAAATAACTCCTTCCAGCTTCCTTCTATCCCTGCTTATTCAGCCAAAACTAGCGCATCCTGGGGCATCTGGTCGGCCCACTGGCATGAATACTGGGTTTGGATTTCCAAATGGCGCTGGCATAGTGATGGGCAAGGCGGCGGATACTGGGTCGATCATGGGTATTGGAAAGACAACGGCTGGTGGGATTATGACTGGACTGGCTATACCGCTTCACTCACTGCCTACCAGTCGGTTGCTCCCGATTCCAAATCCCCTACCTTATCGTCAAGCCGGATGAAATCAGGCTACGGTATCGAAATCAATAGCTTTACCACGCTATCCTCCAATGCACCAAGCAGTCATATCACCGGCGCACAACATGCTGTTTCCTATTTTCCCGAATTTTCTTATCAGACGTATTGGCGGTTGCATGATCTCCATACAAGAGGATATAACGCCAGCTTTTGGCTGAAGCCCAACGAGTATTCCACCTACGAAAGCCGCGTTCACTTCAGTCCGCTGTGGTTCCCGGACGGCCCTTATACGCCGATCACCCGTATTTTAGATGTATGGACGCCGGATGGCATGTTAACGCTTCAGTTGCACGATACCATTACGATTTCCGGTAATTTACTATCTGACTGGCACATTGCGCCGCAGAAAACAAAATAGCGAAAGGTTGTGCCGCACCTATGCTGCTACCTATTACTATGCTGCTCCTCTGCCTCATCGGCGGGGGAGTTGTTTTGTTTTACCTGAAAACCAGAAAACCAAAGCCTAAAGAACAAGCCGATCTTGCTGCGCAAACGGCTCAACAGTTTGTGAACGTCCAGGACATCCGCGGGAACTTCCTGTACACCCAAGACGGCTGGCTGCTTTGCTACTTGCGAATCTTCCCCATCAGCTTGGACTTATTAAGCCCTTCGGAGAAACGGCTTCTGATTAACAAGTTAACCGCAGAACTATCCTCTGTCCGTTTCCCATTCAAATTTCTTGCCGTCAGCCGTCCGGTAGATATATCACCTCTCATCTCCGAACTTGGTGCATTGCTACCCGCCGCCGATCCTAAGCAAAAGGAACTGCTGCGACAAGAGATGCTGGAGATGAACACCTTTGCCCTGTCCGGTGAAGTGGTGGAACGGCAATTTTACCTGATGTTATGGCAGCGCCTTGAAGCCGGAGGCGAACGGGACATGCAGGAGAAGGCCAAGCGACTTGCCCAGCATTTTGAGGACGGACAGGTGGAGGCGAAATTATTGAAACAGCAAGATATTGTCCGGCTATGTAATTTGGTCAACAATCCGGCTTACACGCATTTGGAAATTACAGAGCCGGAAGCGACGATGCCATTCCTTACGCTTCGGGAGGTATAAGTTATGGACCCGGCCACCGCCAAGCTATTGGCAAAAGTTGCCGTCAAAGTCGCCACCGATGAAGAGTCGCGTAAACGGATACTTACGTTGATCCTGGTTCCCGTCATCGGATTTTTGCTCCTTGCGGCGATGATACTGCAATTGCTCACTTCGCCCCTGGAGACGCTCAGGCTGATGTTGAGTCCGAATGAAGCTCCCATCGTCGATGAAATGCGGATGGATTTCGGCTACACCCAGTTGCTGCAGGAAACGGATGAGGGCTATCTGGAAAGTCAGGGCCAACAGTATGAAGGGGTGGTCTTCCGGGATGGCAGCCGGGAAGTGGTCTACTACAACCAAATGGACAGCCGCTGGGCGGACAAGCCCTACGGCCCCCGTGATACCATCGGTGCTTCCGGCTGCGGCCCGACTTCTTTGGCGATTGTCGTCTCTACTTTGACCGACACAGCGATTGATCCGGTTGCCATGTCCAATTGGGCGTACCAAAATGGCTATCTGGCCGAAGGAACCGGCAGCTATCACAGCCTGATTCCCGATGGAGCCAAACACTTCGGCCTGCAAGTTGAAGGAGCCGCAGCAAAAGAGCAGCAAAAAATCATCGACGCCCTCTCCAATGGCAAACTGGTTGTTGCCATTATGGGTAAGGGCCATTTTACCTCCTCCGGTCATTTTATGGTGCTGCGTGGCGTGACCAAGGACGGTCAAATTCTAGTGGCTGACCCGGCCAGCCGCAAACGCAGTGAGCAAGCCTGGGACTTTTCCATCATTCAAAATGAGGCCCGAAAGAATGCCGCTGCTGGCGGTCCCTTCTGGATCATCAGCGGAAAGGAGTCATAATCCGATGAAGCAGTCTCAACCTGTACAAACCGTCAATCCTTCGTTACTAAACGTCATCACCCCGATGGGTCTGGAATTTACCCGAAATGGTCTGATGATAGGAGAGCAATCCGCCAAGCTGTACGGCGTTATTCAATACCCGGCGAAGCCCGATGTCGGCTGGCTCTCCACTTTGACCAATCTGCCCGCCACGATGGTATCCATCGGCTTTCAACCCATTGACAACAGTGCGCTGATTTCTGCCATATCCAAGTCCATTACGCAAAACCGCAGCTTGGCCGACAGTGCCAAAGACCCGCTCACCCGTCAGCGGGCGGAAAAAGCAGCGGCAGATGGTGAGAACATTATGCTGCAAATCGACCAGAACGGTGAAACCGTGGGATTGATGAACGTGTTAGTCATGCCCTTTGCCGAGGATGATAAGCTTTTTGCACGCGCCTCTCGGCGTGTGGAAAATGCCTTTAGCATGATGCGCTGCAAAATCCGCACGTTGGCCCATTTGCAAAAGGAGAGCTTCCGGCATCTTTCTCCAATGTATCCCGCCCAAGGACAGATTGAACATATCCTGAACAAGATCATGCCTATGAGTACCTTTGTCGGTGGTTTTCCTTTTGCAAGCTCCGGCTTCAACGATGGGACCGGGTATTACCTAGCCAAAGACGCCAGCGGCGGGCTGGTTATTGTGGATTTATGGAAGCGCGGCGGAGACCGGACCAATTCCAACATCGTCATTATGGGCGTGGCTGGCGTGGGCAAATCGACGGCAGTTAAGCACGTGGCGCTCAGTGAATACATGAAAGGAACCAAAATCATTTTCATCGACCCGGAATCCGAATACAAAGAACTGTGTCAGAAGCTAAACGGCGATTGGATCAATGCCGGAGGCGGATCGAACGGCAAAATCAACCCTCTGCAAATCCGCCCGGCTCCCCTCGACGACGTGAATGAAGAATTTCCTCTCTACAAAGATGAAGGCAATGGCATGTCCGACATGGCGTTACATCTCAAGAATCTGGAAATCTTCTTTAACCTCTACATCCCCGACTTAACCATGATGCAAAAAGCCGTCCTCAAGCAATGCCTGATCGAATTGTACAACCAGTTTAAGATCACCTGGACAACGGACATCACCAAGCTGCAAAACACCGACTTCCCCACCTTCTCTGACCTGTACGCTCTTATCCATAACAAGGAGCAAACGCTTGGCGATGAAGTCTATAAGGAGTTATCCCTGCTGCTGCATGATATTGCAAATGGCGGGGATTCTTTTTTGTGGAACGGCCACAGCACGATTCAAACCCATAGCCGATGCATTTGCCTGGATACCCATACGTTACAAAATACCTCCGACAATATCAAGCGAACCCAATATTTTAATCTGCTGTCCTGGTGCTGGGAGCAAATGTCACAAGATCGGACGGAACGGGTTCTGCTCATTTGTGATGAATGCTATCTGATGATCGACCCGAACGTGCCGCAAAGCCTGGTGTTTTTGCGCAATGTGGAAAAACGTGCCCGGAAGTACGAGGCAGGCCTCGCGATCATTTCCCATAGTGTCGTCGATTTTCTCGCCCCGGAAGTGAAAATGTACGGGCAAGCGTTGCTGGACATTCCCTGCATTAAAATATTGATGGGAACCGATGGGAAAAACCTGCAAGAAACGCGGGAGCTATATAACCTGACCGATGCCGAAGAGGAACTATTAGCCAGTAAGAAACGCGAACATGCCTTATTGATGATCGGCTCCAAACGGCTGCATATTCATTTTGATATCCCGGAATACAAATTTAACTACATGGGTACGGCGGGAGGACGGTAAGTCATGGACAAAAAGAAGCAGCTCATCGAGCTTTTCTTCTACGTCGGTCTGGTGATTATCGGGGCCATTCTGCTGTTAATGAGGGAAGGGTAGGACAATGATTTTATATTTGACCAGCAATGCCAACGTCAACCTACTGGACTTTGTTGAGTCGGAACTGGAACTGCCGGTGAAAAAGCTAACCGGACAATTCTCGCTCCTGTCTTTTGTGGTCAAGGATATGCGGCATTTCGGCCATATTCGCTATTTTGCAATAGATCGGACTGCGGTTTTGGAATCTGATGAGGAAATGGCGCAAGCGTTATTGTCGTTTCAAACGATGTATGATATGCGCGTTATCATCATCGTGGAAGGACTGCCGGAGAGCAGTCCTTTTCTGCACCAACTGGTGAACTCCGGAATAACGGACCTCATAACGGCTTTAAAAATAGAAACCATTCAAGAAGAGATTCGGGAATCCCTGTCATCTGGCGGGATGCAGCGATTTAAGCGAATCGTGCCGCCGATAGTTCCTGAAAGCATCCTTCGACCCGGGGAACCTGAACAGTATCAATTCTCCTGCACGAACATTCGCATTGCTCTGGCTGGGAGTGACCGGAGATCCGGCGTTACCACTACTGCATTCAACTTGGTCTGCTGGCTGAACAACCATGGCGCTTCGGCCTGCTACGTAGAAACCAACACCAGCCGTCACCTAGCCCAAATTATCCATCTGTTTCAGCCGGAACAAAGTGGCAATGCCTATGTCATGGAGGGCTGCGACTTCTATTTCACGAGGGAGTTGAATCGGGATTATAACTTCATCGTGATGGATTGCGGTGTACTGGGAGAAAAGCGACTTCAGGCGGATTTTGTGAACGCGGATGTACGGATACTTTGCGGATCGGCCATGCCCTATGAGTTACCTGTGTTTTTTAGAGCAATGCAACGTTGTAGCCCATTGACCGTTCAAGCGCTGGGCATGTTTGTACCGGAGGATATGAAACCTCTTTTAAAGAAAGTCAGCACGGAGAATATTACCTTTGCAGAAAGCTCACACGAATTATTTGACACAGAAGTAAATTCACCTTTCTGCAAGCAATTAATAGCCAATTATTTGTAAACATCAAATATACCCCCTACTCTGGGAAGAAGGAAGCATCTTTTCCTCCTAAACAATCCGCTCACTGGTCTGAGATAGTGTCAGCTACAGGCGACCATTATCATTCGACTGGCCTGGTAATCCGCAATGCGATCAGCCCACAGCTGCTGAAGTTGTTCTTTTGGAGACATGAAGGCAGCCTCCTAGCTTGGAATACCTTCATGATCTCATGAAATGAAGTGATGTTGAAGGTGTGTTAGGTTTGACGCTTACTTCGAATCAGCGACATTTTTAAATACAACTTACACAAAAAAAGTGTGATATTCCCAACTGACCATATCACCGTTTATGTAATGCTACTGGGAACATTATCTACACATGAATAAAAACAAGAACATCTGAATATATGTATTGAGGATATTTGTAGCTATATAAGGTGGATTCTATACTGGTAGTACAATTGGGGGAGGATTACTGTGATAATGAATTATACAAATAGATCATTCTCAGGTAAGACAGCTTTCATTACCGGAGCTGGTAGTGGAATTGGCCGTGCCACCGCGTTGGCTTTTGCACGCGAAGGGGCAAATGTCGTCGTCTTCGATATCAATGAATATACAAATCAGGAGACAGCCCGCATGATTTTGAATATGAATGGTAAGGTTCTAGTGGCAAATGGGGATGTAGCGAAAAGCAACGATGTAAAAACCGCGTTGAACAACACCCTCCGTGCTTTTGGACGCCTCGATATCGCTTTTAATAATGCAGGCATCGAACAAAGGTCTATTGCCGCTGCGGATATCACGGAGCAAGAGTGGTACAGGATTGTCGACGTCGATCTATGCGGTGTCTTTCTCTGCATGAAATATCAGATACCAATTATGCTTCATCAGGGTGGAGGAGTTATTGTTAACAATTCTTCAGGGGCCGGAGTTACTGGTTTCGCCGGGCAAGCAGCTTATGCTGCTGCCAAACACGGTATCATTGGCTTAACCAAATCAGCTGCGTTGGACTACGCTAAATCTAATATTCGTATTAATGCGATTTGTCCAGGAATCATTGATACCCCTATGATTGAACGCGCGAGTGGCGGCACTCCGGAAGGACGTGCGAAGATGATTGCGCAAGAACCTATCGGGAGGATGGGACGCCCGGAAGAGATTGCCTCCGCTGTTTTATGGCTGTGCTCGAATGCAGCTTCTTTTGTTCTTGGGCAAGCTATGATTGTCGATGGTGGCCAAACTTCCAGTTAATGCAAGTGAGACCCTGTCACACAAGATGAGTTTTTCTACTAAATAGATATGGCATATTAATACTGGGAACCGATTCTGTGCAAAGCTTTGCTGTCATGGAAAGATGATTACACCGACTCGAGCAAACCGCAAGTTCTCTTGTGCACGGATGAGAGCCTGGATACTGTTACAATCCTAAGCTGCTATCACATGCGATGGAACATCGAGACGAGCTATCGTTATTTCAGAGAACTGCTAGGATTTAACCAATATCAATTGCTCTCGTTCGAGGGTATCCGACAGTATTGGGCTATTCAGTATATGACACAAAACTTCTTAGAATCGCAGCGTCAGGACTGGATGAATGACGGCAAGCACCTCACACTGGGAGATGTCGTATATCCGATTCGGCAGGAGTATTTCGGGCAAATCATGTATAAAGTAAACGTAAAATAGCCCCCACCTATCAAAAAGAGGCCGCTGAAGAACCTCCGTTTTTTGGCTCTACTTGCAAGTTCAATTGAAAACGAAGACATCCACTTCCAGATATTGGAGTGTGGATGTCTTCGTTTTTACGCCTATTTGATTGTATTGCATCGTGCTTCCTACTCTACAATTTTCAATATACGTTTTAGATTCACCGCGAATATGGCCATTGCTCCTTGTAACTGCATACCAAGCAGACCCGAGGATGTGGCTACATCATACCCGTGCCGGTGCTTTAGTTCACTGTTCTTGGCTTCAATTTTGTAACGTTCTTTCGCCTTAGCTTTAAAGTATTCGCTTTCCTGAAAATCTGCTTGTTTTGAATGCTCGTCTGACTTCATTGTTACAGCGTACATCTTGCTTGCTCCACCGCTGTAACACCCTTCCTTGAAGGGGCAACTCTTGCACTTTTCTACATCAAAGTAGTTAATGTTCCTCTGATTTTTCCCACCTTCTTTTCTTCCTAGCTTGCCTAGCTTTCCGAATCGCCATATGCCTGCTTTGCATACGTACATCCCTGCTTCCTTGTTGAACAGGAATTCGTCTTCCTTCTTGCGGCCGCCTTGCGTGATGAGCGGGTTCAGTTTCGCCACAAGTTCAATTTCGTTGGTTTTTGTGTACGCAATGTTATCTTTCTCCGAGTATGCTGTGTCTCCAATGACCGTTTTGACTTTCATTCCGGCTGCTTTGCTTTTCTCGATGAGGGTCTGCAACTGCTTACCGTCATTCTTCTCACCAGTGGTAATTACCGCTGCCGTTATGATCCGTTCCTCAGCCATTGCGAGGTGCGTTTTGTAGCCAAAAAACGAGGAGTCAGCGCTCTTATGACCGACACGCGCATCCTGATCCTGCGAGATGCGCAGTTGCTTCACATCATCTTCAACGGTCTCTTTAAGCAGATTCAGTGGTTCTGTTATCTTCGGCACTTGGGCGACTCCCGATTCCGTTTCTACATTCAGTTCCCGGAACCTACCGTATATTCCGCATCAAGCGGTTGTTTGTCCTTCAGCATAGTCAGTCAGTCTAATGTTACATAATTCAATAATCAGAGCGGATTACGAACGGACAGAATAGTTCAAGATCATTCGCGGTGAACCGTATCACAGTAAAACATTAACTGGGAACGAAAGATCAATCTCCAACTAAGACAAGGCTGCCGACATGGATTGGCAGCCTAGCTCCGTCTTTGACCATTGACGCAACCCGACACGATAATTGTAATTTTAATTCATGCGTTTACGACATGAATTTAACATTTATATCCATCTACTTTGCCCCTGGTGACAGCGACGCTGGTACTACCCCTAGTAGTTTGAGAATTGAGTTATCAGACCAATTGTCTGTTCCGAACGCACATAAAATTCGCCCTTCAAATGTCCCAAATGGTCAGTTGAAAGGCGAACACATACATTAATGATGATAACGGCTGAGATCAAATCGACGAACGGCTAAAATGAATTCTAAGATTAATTGTTGTTTGCAATCTTCATTAAGCATGCCGTTATGCCTTGAATACTTATTAATCAGCGGCTTATATCGCTCGATCAGTTCAACCTCAGCTTGTTTGTCGCCCCTCTGAGCGAGTTGAATCAAGTCTATTACTTCGTGCACTGCGTTTCCCCCTTTTGAATAGGTTTCATTACAAATGATGGAGGGGGGGAACGTATGTGAAAGTCAATCTTACTAGTGTATTTCCAAGTGACTTTTAAGTTTCACCAATACTTTTTTTCTTGACTTCGTAATCGCCTGTCTTGATACTCCAATAAATTCGGCTATTTCCTTATCTGTTTTACATTGATAATATTTCAAAAATAGAACCTTTTTTTCAGATGAGTTCAGAATTTCGATAGCTTGTGAAAGTGCTGAGGAATCCTCAATCGATACTGTAGTACTTGTACGAAAGTTAATGATGTTTGTCTCAAATGCAACTTCATCATACGACCTAACATAAAAAGAATCTCGGTAAAGCTTTTTGAAATAGTCTCTTCTGGCATGTTGCAGACATAACTTAATGTAAATGCTAAATCCTTTTTCAACCATTTCCGCTTCGCAAGTTCTAAACTCTGAGCTCATTTTGACTTCTCCTTTCTTCCATTTGTTTCTAACTATTTAAATGGGAAGTGGGGAATAAAAAAGCAACTTAACTAACCGAAAATTGAAAAAAGCCTCCTAATTCTTGAAAACCAAGAAAGTCGAGGCTTAAAAATTGGAGTATTTTTCTGATGACGAGCCTATAATCTCTTTTATAAATAATACCGGTGCTATGCCCCGAAATAGACTGAGTCGAACCATCCGGCAACTCATACCTAATTTATTCCTGCTGGTAACAAGGGCAGCACGTTTATCCTTTGACATTTATACTCCAATTCTTGTCTTCTAATAGGCTTGGCAATATTGTTAGGGTAACTTTTAGATTTTTCGGCTTTTTGTTAGGCTACTTCTGCAAATCCTTCTGAGCTCCAATTTAAAAATTTAGTATACAAATAAACTAAAAACCCCTAAAAGGTTAGGGGCAACTTTTATTATGGAATTTTATAGCAGTCGGCTGTTGGACGAAATTTCGTTAATCGTAAAATCCATTATACGACTTGTTTCGTTGGTCGAATCAAGATTTCACTTACCGAAACAGTGTCAGGTGTACTGATCACATAAGCTACTGCATCTGCGATATCGCTTGATTTCAAAGAAAGACCTTCTGCACCTTTACTCATAAGATCCCTTACCCATTCTCGATTTTTAGGATCATTAATTGTTGTATAAAGTTCTGTGCTTACCGCACCTGGGGAAATTATAGTCGATCGAATATTATTTTCTCTTTCTTCCTGGCGAAGCCCCTCCATGATCGCCCGAACGGCAAACTTAGTTCCGCAATACACAGCAGAACCTGGATAAACAACATGTCCAGCTACGGAGTCAGTTGCAATAATATGACCAGATCGCTGCTTTTTCATTAAAGGTAAAACTGCCGCAATTCCATTTAAAACACCCATGATATTAATGTCTAACATTTGACGCCATTCATCAAAGCGAGTTTCTGAAAGTGGCGCAGTTGGCATGACTCCTGCGTTATTAAAAAGGACATCTATTCGACTGTATTTTTCAACAGCTAAATCTGCAACTGCTTGGACTTCCTCTCTATTCGATACGTCGGCAACCGCGTATGTAATTTCAGTATTTGGTAATGTTTCAACAAGAGCTTTCAAACGATCTTCACGACGAGCCGCAATGACTAATTTTGCTCCTTCTTGTGCAAGCTTTTTGGTAGTTGCTTCTCCAATTCCACTGGATGCACCCATAATAACAACAACTTTATCTTGAATATTAGACATAATTAATAACTTCCTTTCTTAATTTGTATTGAAAATAATTTTTGTGGGTTTGACTTCACCCAACAAATAAAGTCATCATTCATTGATTAGTCAACTACTGTTTATAATTTTACATATAGAAACAGGATGCTTACAATAGTTAAGAGAACGCGATTTGTTTATTATTGAATAAATCATTAAAAATTGTTAATTATCTTTATGGAATTTTTGTGACAGGTGTCGACAGCAAGATGGAGCTTGTCACCAAACCACTTCACCTTGTTGCCCAAAGGGAAGGAGTAAAACTTCGTTCCCCAGTTAGGATGCCCCGTTGGATCTGTTATTAATTTGGTTGTTTTTCTCATAAGCTGAAAACGCTGTACTATCAATAGCTGCATGACTTCCATCGAAAATCCCTTCTTTCTAGCAGCGTATACGCTTAGACCATGTGATTCCTTGTGCTTCGGAGTAACCATAATTTAACATTATACTGCACTATGTCTTGATTCTGTTTGCTCACGGCGAGCGGCCAAGAAGCATATATTCCTTTCGGGCGTGCCAGGCTGCGGTAAAAGGAAAAGGCATTACCATGATCACGTCCCGTAAAGGAACGCCTGCTGATAATGCCTCTATCGCATCGTTTCATTCCATCCTAATGTCTAAAGCGTATAGTCCGAAGATACCATGTAAACAACGACGGCAATCTTTGTTCAAACCGTCATAAGTATACCACCTGCTTTGACTCAAATCGGATTCAAACAAAACTGATTAATGGATCTCCGACGGCTGGCTGCTTGAACTTGAAAATGTGTTTAGGTGTTTCATACATACGGTTTCAGTCCCGTCTATCATTAAGTGAAGAAGCGGGAGAAACCGATATAAACTTACTTAGCGCTGCAATTGGAACTGGCTATCTTATATCAATGGATAGCTCCATTCGAAACGTGGTGAAGCATAATATGGCGGGCGAGGCATAATTACCGGCGCGGACCAGGTGAACGGGTTAGCATCGTAATGCATATAAGCCTTCTGTGAAGATTCACGCTCAAGGATTCTCTTTACTTGCAAACTAAACTCAACCTTCACGGTATTGATCCCTCCTTACGGTTTTTCCTTTATCATATGCAGGTGGCAGTGAAATACAACAATTAGTATTTAATCCCCATTTGATTCCACTAACATCAACCCATCTAGACCGGCATATACTATACTCTCAATAATGCGATATCGAAGGAGGACGAACATGAAACAAGAAGATAACCAACTTTATGCCGCCATTCACAACTTGCAGCAACAATTCGAGCAACGGATGGTAACTTCTCCCTATCCAATATACTCATTCTACGGTAAGATTACACAGTATCAAGACATCCCATTAACCTTCCCTGAGCAACGACAGTTCCGCCAACCAGGTCTTAACCGACTCATGATACCGAAACCCATTATGGAAAATCCGCAGTACAGGGGGAGCGATAAACTTACCGGCAAAGTCGCCCTGATCACAGGCGGAGATAGCGGCATCGGCGGGGCCACAGCTATTGCATTCGCAAAGGAGGGTGCCGATGTAGCTATCTCATACCTAGACGAACACGAAGATGCCAATTCCGTCAAACAGCGGATTGAGGAATTGGGGCGAAACTGTTTGCTCCTTCCTGGAGATGTCCGAGATAAGCGGCTTTGCTCTGACCTGGTGAAACATACCATCGCCACTTTTGGACATCTAGATATCCTTGTAAACAATGTCGGCGTCCAGTTTCAGCAGAACGAACTCACTGACATCACCGACGAGCAGTTTGACGATACGTTTAAAGTGAATATCTACTCTCATTTTTACATTACTCGCGCCGCTTTACCCTATTTGAAGGCTGGAAGCTCAATAATTGGAACGACCTCAGTAGTTACTTATGCGGGGTATGCATTGCTAATCGATTACACCGCCACCAAAGGAGCTATAGTTGGCTTCACCCGAGCACTCGCCAATAGCCTTGTCAAGAAAGGGATTCGCGTAAATGCAGTAGCCCCCGGCCCAGTATGGACACCGCTTGTTCCGTCCAGCATGTCGGCCGATCTCATTGCAATCCTCGGCGCTGACTCGCCCATGGGCCGAGCCGCGCAACCGTTTGAGCTTGCACCTACATATGTCTACCTGGCTTCAGATGATTCCCGTTATGTTACAGGGCAAGTGCTTCATGTTGATGGCGGGATGACCACGAGCTCATAGAGCCCATTCGATAAGAAAAATGAATCGGATAGGAGGCTATCCATGAGTTGGATAGCCTCCTATCCGATGTGCGCCCGGCATGGGCGATAACTAGGCGGTGAAAGTCCGCTATAGGCTTGGCAGTAGGAACTGTTAGCTGAAGGCAAGACCCTCTATGTCAATATAGAATATATGTTCTGTTTTATATGTGGATGATTCCTTTAGGGTTGGCATAATCCCTTATCTCGTTTTTTGGAAGTGCCTTGTTTGGGATGTTATAAAAACAGTTGAGTCGTAATTTTCCTGTTTTCTCCACAATGCAAAAATGATCCGTACCCAATTATTAGCTAAAGAACGAATTGCTACATGATGGCTTTTTCCCTCTTTACGTTTGCGATAATAATATTCTTTTGCCCAAGGCTCCCATCTATAGAACACCATGCGAACTCATGTAGAGCGTTACGAAAGGGCTTTACGCAAGATGTCCTTCTGCGAGCTTTGTTATAGAGTATTTTCTCGGCTTTATCATTTGGAGCTTTGTGACGAAGATCACTCAATACACGGCCCAGATCTTTTAGGGATACACCCGTTAAAGATTCTGCTGTAGGGTAGAGTTGCACAAACTTTAAGGTACAGAGTTGAGGAATTCTGTTAAAAAACTTAAGGGCTGCGGGAAAAAACTCCTTTAGACAAGTGAAGTTAGACTGAATAGTAGACACAGAATATACTGAAAGGAACAGCGAAGAAAAAGGAGACTGTGTCGAATGAAAAAACCTGTGTATGACGAAGCGTTCAAGCGGCAGACGGTGCAGCATATTAAGGAAAGCGGCAAGCCGGTGGCGGAGGTCGCCCGGGAACTCAAGATCAATGACAATACCGTGTATGGCTGGGTCAAGAAGTTTGCAGCAGAGCCTGAGATCACTGCCGCGCAGGTGTTCAAATCCGAAGAACATCAGATGCGGGAGATGCAGAAATGTATCCGGGAACTTCAAGAGGAAAACGAAATCCTAAAAAAAGCGATGCACTACTTCGCAAAAGACCGTCGGTAAAGTATTCGTTCATCCATGAACACCGCTTCGAGTACCGATTGGAGAAGTTGTGCTGCGTCCTCAACGTATCTCGCAGCGGATATTACAAATGGCGGTCCAGACCGGAAAGCGAACGCGCGCGGCAACATCGGGAATGGACAGAGAACGTGAAGCAGGCGTATGCCCAGTCGAATAGGCTCTACGGCAGTCCCAAGCTCACCCGGCACCTCAAACGCAGCGGCATTGCCATCTCCGAGCGTACCGTCTCCCGCGAACCCCATCATGTAAATGTGGCAGGTGGATGAGAGGAAGGTTATCGCTCTTACCCGGGGAGGTCTCACAGACGTGGAGTAGGAAAAAAATCCGAAAGACGGAGTAAAGCTTGCTGTGAGAAGTCAGCAGAGGCCATAGTACCGGGAATTTTTTTCCCAGGAAGGGCCGAACAATCGTAAGTCTCAAGGAAGCGGCACTGCCCTGGTTGCGGGAAAACAGAGACTAGTTGCTGCAAAGCATTCGGGATGGCCGGTACAAGCCGAACCCGGTACGGCGCAAGGAAATCCTCCAACTAGATGGAAGCGGAGTGAGAAAGCTGGGCATTCCCACGGTGGTGGATCGCATCATCCAGCAAGCCATCGCTCAGCAGTTGCAACTGCTGTTCGAGCCGCTGTTCTCGGATGGAAGCTACGGCTATCGCCCAGGACGGAGCGCGCAGCAGGCGATTCGAAAAGTGAAGGCCTATGCGGAGCAGGGATACGGCCATGCGGTAGAAATCGACCTCTCAAGGTACTTCGACACGCTGAACCATGAGCTCTTGATGAACCTGCTGCGCAAGCAAATCCAGGACAAGCGGGTAAGCGGCTTGATCAAGAAGTACCTGAAAAGCGGAGTCATAGAAAACGGAATACGCCGCGAAACGGAAGAAGGGTCTCCGCAGGGAGGTCCTCTATCGCCGCTTTAGGCGAACATCTATCTGAACGAATTCGATCAGGAGATGCAAAGCCGAGACGTGACCGTCATCCGCTATGCGGATGACATCGTGGTGCTGGCCAGGAGTAAACGGGCCGCAATGCGGCTACTGGCAACCAGCCGGACGTACCTGGAGAACAAGCTGAGACTGAAGATGAATACGCAGAAAAGCAAGGTCGTCAGCGTAGTCGCGCAGAAGCATTTCAAATTCCTCGGCTTCGCGATGGGAAAGAACGGAAACGGCGTGTACATCCGCGTCCACCGACAATCCCTGGTAAAGGCAAAGAGGAGACTGAAAGAGCTAACGAGCCGAAGGCAAGGCAGAAATGCCAGGCAGGTGATGGAAAACGTAAAGGTCTACATTCGCGGATGGATCGGCTATTTCTATGTAGCCGACATGAAGCGAATCCTGCAAAGCTGGAATGAATGGCTGCGAAGGCGGCTCCGTATGTACATCTGGAAGCAATGGAAGAAGCCGAGAACCAAGGTGTAGAATCTGCGGAAGCTGGGAGTACCGGAGTGGCAGGCCTACCCATGGGGAAACTCCCGCTTGGGCTACTGGCGCATAGCCGGAAGCCCGGTTCTGTCCCGTTCTATTACAAACGAAAAGCTCGCACAGGCAGGATATTATGACTTTCCTACGCAGTACGAGCATCTTCGTCAATTGTACTCAAACGGTTGAACCGCCGTATACCGAACGGTATGTACGGTGGTGTGGAAGGTCGGCTATCCAACTAATGGATAGCCTCCTATCCGATTATTTACCGATAGTGTTTGAAGAGCATCCGCCCTTCGGTAACCGATTCGGTTGTAAATAACCCGTCTTCCTTGCATATACGTCATGTCCGTCTAGCCTCCTGATACATTAATTGATTGCTGTGCGAATTATCGGCAAGTTCATTCGTATATTGCTCGATTTGCCGCAGGCAAATATCATACGGGTCTTCTTTTTGCATATAACCCTTGGTCCATTCCACTACTTTGTCGACCGATTGGCCAGCATGCCAGAGCGATCGCCAGCCGAGCCTGCCCATCGCTTTGGAGCAATCGAGCCGCAGCAGCCGGCTTTCATGAAGCTCCGGACGGTTGTCCTGATTCCGGTAGGAGACGCCTTCACCCCACGCTTTGCAGAAACGGCCAGCCATCCATTCCACGGTTTGCAGTTCATCTTCCCCCGGTCCGAAGTTCCAGGCCTCCGCAAATTCGGGACCGACAGTCGCAAGCTTCTCCGCGAGTAGCATATATCCGTAAAGCGGATCCAGAACATGCTGCCACGGCCGAACCGCATCCGGATAGCGCAATTCGAGCGGCCGTCCCTCCATGACAGCACGCACACAATCGGGTATGAGCCGGTCGGCCGCCCAGTCTCCGCCTCCGATCACATTGCCCGCACGGGCCGACGCGACGGCAACGCCGTGCTCCGCATACCGTTCAGACGAAAAAAAGGAGTTCCGGTAGGAAGATGTCACCAGCTCGGAGCACGCTTTGCTGCTTGAGTACGGATCGGAGCCGCCAAGCGGTTCGTTCTCCCGGTACCCCCATATCCATTCGCGATTTTCATAGCATTTGTCGGTCGTCACATTCAGCACCGCAAGAACTTGCCTCTTATGATCATTGACTTTGCGCACCGCCTCGAACAGATGAACGGTTCCCATCACATTGGTAGCGTACGTTTTGAGCGGATTGCGATAAGATTCCCGTACGATCGGCTGGGCCGCCATATGAATGATGATTTCCGGCGAAGCCTCCTCCAACGCCCATTTGAATTTCCCGTAATTGCGAACGTCGCCGTAAATCGTATTCACGAACCTGTCAAGCCTGCATTGCCGAAATAGGTTTCTTTCGCCATCCGGCTCAAGGGCAAAGCCCGTCACACAAGCGCCAAGCTTGTGCAGCCATATGGATAGCCAAGCTCCTTTAAATCCGGTACAGCCTGTAATCATAACTTTGCGTTGATGCCAAAACTCCGGGTTGAGCATGTTGACCACTTCCTGAGAAAATTTGTTATCCTTGGACTTTTACCGACATATCGTCAACAAAGCGATTCAACAGATCGCGCAGCCGGTCCAGCAGCAACCTGCCTTGATGAAGAATCGAACTCCATCTTGCCCGGTCGCCGCGCAGGCCCGTCTTATAAATTTGGAGCAAGTGTTTTTTCCATTTCGAATGCTCATCTTCCAGCATCTCTGTCCAATGCTCCATGCCATGCCGAAACTGCTGCGGGTATTCCTGCACAATTTGCATGAAATACGTCCATTGATGCATGATACTACCGATGCGAAGGCAGTAGTAGACTTCCTTGCATATGTTCGCAAACGGTTCCGCATCCATTCCGGCAGCGTTCTCCAACCGGTCGATAAACGCATAGTAAGCCTGCAAACCGCGAACGGAACCTCCTTCTGCTTGCCGCCCGTCGTCCAGAAATGAGGCGATCCGTTTCTGCAGCACGTGCTTCCAATCGTGATCATCCCGAGAGTAAACCGGTTGACTGGCTGCCATGAAGCTTATTCCGTATAAACCTTCCAGCAAATCGTTCATGGATGCGGAACCTTGATAGGAATGGACGGTTCCTGAATAATCGAGCAGAAAGGAATCGCCGATATGGAAGACGCCGGCGGATGGATCCATGCCGTAAACGAACACGACGTGCGGGCGGCTTACGTTGTCCCGGTAGATGGAGTGGTACGTCAGGCAGCCGCTATGCGCAAACAGCATGACCGGTCTGCCGGCAGCCAGCTCTGCCGCGATTTCATCCAACAGTTGACGTTTCCCCGGCCAATGGTCCATATCGAAGCTGTACCGGAGCCGAACCGGGCCGTCCGCATCAAAATGTCGAAGCATCGCGTCTCCGGAAAGGCCAAGCCAGAACGGTCTTTCATCGGGGTGGTATTCCACATTCATGCCGTCGCAGCAGAAGTAAATATCCGCTTCCGGCATATCGATACCAAACCCGGATTTAAGCATGTTGCGCAAACTGGCAAACAAACAGTGATCCCCCGGCTGCACATGGATGTGTGGATTGACGATGCTCATAATTCCGCTCCCCGCAATTAATTTGTCATGTTCTTCAAGATCAGCCGCTTCAGCTTGTCGATGGTATTGACGTTCTCGATGGACAGGTCGTCCTCCGGAACGAAGATGCCGAAACGTTCTTCCACTGCCACGATCAGCTCTACAGCCGTGATAGAGCTGAGATTGTAATTCCTCAAATCCGTATGCTCTTGCAACTGAACCAGTTCCCAATCATCGTTTTTCAATACTTGGCTCACGACTTCGATAATCGCTTTGTGATCCACATCTGTCTTCATATCATCGAACCCTTTCTTAATGAGTATTGCACTGCATCCGTTTTCTCAGGCAGGCCGTCTATCAACTTTTCCAGAGTGTCGGACAAGCGATGTACCTCCTGCCACGTGTCGGCTGCGACTAACGCAAATATCCTGCCCATGTAACGCTTGTCTTCGCCGACGGAGACGTTCGGCAAAGTACCTGCCGTATAGATGATGACTCCGCTCCCGCATTCCGGCCCATACCGCAAGCCTGCGTCCTCGAGCCTCGTCATCATCGATAAATAATCGATCGGAGCGCCCGCCAGCAGGCGGAAATATCGTGAGAATACCTTCTTATTGCCGAGAATGTGCGGGGCAAACGAAATATATGTAGATAAAGTAAACCGCCCGTTGATCTCGATGACAGGAATGATGACGCCGTCCCTGGCAATAATCGAATCGATCCCCGCGACACCGCGATATCCGAGCCTGTGCAAATAGCGTCCAATCGTCTGCCCGTATTCTAAATAGCTGTCGGTCGCCTCGGGCTCCAACTCCGCCGGCAGTTGCGAACCGATATAGACGGTGCCGTTCAATATTTGCCGCTTGATGGAGAACACATCGATAGCGCCGTCCTCGCCGACATAAATTTGCACGTTCACATCCGCCGACTTGTCCAGCCATCGCTCCATAATCCATGGATGCTGCGAACGGCGACTCGAAAAGCGGGAGAGCCGCGCGACTAACGCATTGAATTGTTCATCGGTATCAACGATATACAACCCTTTGCCTGACGCCGCATAAGGCTCTTTCAGTATGATTCGGCTTCCGGCGCCTTTCAACATGGGATACCGTTCCGGCAGTTCCTCAACCGATCCGCAAACGATTCCCTCGCAGACGGGAAGCCCGAGATCCTCGGCCATTCTTCTGTTGAAAATTTTATCGTTCACAATGGCGGACAATGCTGACGAGGTGCCGACCAAGGTCAGCCCGCACGTCCGGGCGATTCGCTCTTCAAGTTCCGTAACGGCGTACGGCATAAAGTATACCGTTGCACTTCCGTCCGCCAGCTCGCGCAAAGTCCGCAGTACCGCATCATCTTGCAGCACAAGCTCGGAAATCGGCGTATGATGATCCGGCGCAGATACGGTTATGATGCGAGGAAGGTCAAAGCCAAGACGGCTCAACTCCGACAAATAAGCCGGGTCGGGCTGTTCGCGCAGAATGAGCACATCCTGCTTGCGGCACAGCAGCAAATTCATCTCTTCGATCCTGTTCACAATCCGGTCTTCTTCCCGATCGGCGATGCCCTTTGTTTGCTGATGCCAATACTGCTCAGCGCCGATGTTGCACAGCCACACGATCGTTCCTTCATGCCGCCCGGACGTGAGCAGCCGTGGCAACGAAAACCCGTTATTCATATCGCACCTCTTCGGCAATCGAATGCTGCCCTATTAATGCGTCGCGATACCGGCCACGTTCGCGCAGCACATAGCGGCGTCCTTTGTCGATCAACACTTCGGCGGGCAGCGGATGGCTGAGAAATAGCGTCGGGCTGTGCGTCAGACCGTAAGCGCCCGATTTGTCGACGACGATCAAATCGCCACATTCCGCCGGCGGCAGATTCACTTTGCTGCCGATAATGTCTGTCGACGTGCACAGCGGTCCCGTTACCGTTACTTCTTCCACTTCGCCGCTTTTCCCCAGCACCCGTATCGGGAAGTTGCTCCGGACATACCTTCCGAGAAAAGCCGACGAAGCATGCTGATGGGAACCACCGTCGCAGATCAGAAAGGCGCTTCTTTTGCTTTCCTTCTTGTACAGCACTTTCGTGATGAACACGCCCGCTTCTGCCATAAGAAACCTTCCGCTTTCCACCGCCATGCGTGTATTCGCGAGCCTGCTGCCGTAACGGTTCCATACTTCTGCGATGCCCTGTTTCAAAGCTGTCGTGTCAAGCTCGGCTTCATACGGGAAATACGGAACGCCGAAGCCGCCGCCGATATCCAGGAATTTCAGTTCCATGCCGTATCGGTCGGCATATTCGAGCGCCATTTGGATCGAATGCTTATAGTGGCGAACGATTGCATCCGCCTGCAAAATTTGCGTTCCTAAATAAATATGGAAGCCGATTAACCGGATATTCGCCAGCCGGAGCGCCTCCTCGATCGCCCCGGGCACCAGTGCCTGGTCGAGGCCGAATTGCGAAGGCACGCCGGACATTTTGATGCTGGCGGCATGCTGCTGGATATCGGGATTGATGCGGATCGCGATGCCGACGGTTTTGCCAAGCTGCCCGGCAATATCGTTGATCATTCGGATTTCCCTCATATTTTCCGTGTTGATACTGTAAATGCCATGACGGACGGCGAGCTGCAGTTCCTCTTCCGTCTTGCCCGGACTTGTAAACACGATATGGCGCGGCTCGAAGCCGGCCTCAAGGGCAGCCGTCAGTTCGCCTCCGGAGGCAACCTCGATACGGCAGCCGTTGCGTCGCAGCAATTGGGCGATGCCCAGGAGCGGATTGGACTTGAACGAATAAAAAATCTCCGTCTGTTGCGGAAAACAGCTTCGAAGCTCCTCCAGCTTCCCTTCAACGACAGCCGCGTCATAGAGATAGAGCGGGGTTCCGTATTGCCGGGCAGTCTGCCGGATACTGTCATCGTCAAGCCCCGATTGTACCGTTGCAGTCATTATTTCCTTTCTCGCCGAATCCACCGATTTGTCCCGCCCGTTCATGCCAGCTTCCATGGAGCCTCCCCCCGTTTCCACAAGCTTTCCAAATATTGCTTATCGCGCAGTGTGTCCATACAATCCCAGAATCCGTTATGCTTATAAGCGGCTAGCTGCCCGTCCTGTGCCAAACGGCCCAGTACCTCCCCTTCCAGTTGCGATTGATCGCCCTGCAAGTAATCGAGCACGCCTGGCTCGAATACGAAATAGCCGCCATTAATCCAGCCGACCTCGGACGGCTCCTTCTCCTTAAAGCCGATCACATGGTCGCTCTCGAAGCTGATTGTGCCGAACCTTCCCCTCGGCTTGACGGCCGTCACGGTCGCCAATTTGCCGTGCGAATAATGAAAATCGAGTAAAGCCCTCAAGTTGACGTCACTCACGCCGTCGCCGTAAGTCATCATAAAGGTTCCGTCCCTCAGTTGATCCCGAAGCCGATACAGGCGTCCGCCTGTCGTCGTGTGAAGTCCGGTATCGTTCAGATGGACAATCCAATCCTTGCTACGGCTTTCCGTCACGTGGACGCTCGAATCCGCCATCCGAATCATCAAGTCGCTGTGATAATAAGGAAAATGCAAGAAATATTGCTTAATTGCCTCCCCCTTATAGCCGAGCGCGACCACAAATTCATTGAAGCCGTAATAGCTGTAGATATCCATAATATGGCACATGATCGGCATATTGCCGATCTCAACGAGCGGCTTCGGTTTGACGACGGTTTCCTCGCTCAATCTGGTGCCGAAGCCCCCGCATAGCAGAACCACCTTGGGTATATTCCCCATTCTTATCACCTCAACTGCTGGCACTCGTATAGTTGTGCACTGCAAATGTCCAGATCAACCGCGTGGCGATGTTCGAGGCAGTCAGTGGAACGGCCGCTTTCCTCCACCCGTAGACGACCATCACGATGCCACCGGTCAGATTCGGAATAGAATAGTCGACGTCGGTCGTTCGCAGCGTCGCCATAAATTGCAGCGATACCGGCAGGGTTATCATTACATCGAACGTTCCTGACTTGATATGCTCGGGAAGCTGGACGAAGTTGTTGTAAAAAAAGTCGTATACAGCCCGGCCATGATCGTGCATACGCCGACGGACAGCACGATCTGATCCGGGGAAACCCCGTTAATGTCGACTCCGATCCTGTAAATAATGCTTGCCTGCAATGTTTTTCGCCCAAAAAGCTGCTCTGCCTGAAAATGAAATAACCGGTAGGCTGCACGATACATTTGCTCAGTTGGCCGTTTTCACATCGTTTGCCATTTCGTGTTCGAACCCGGCCGCCGAGCTTGGCGAACAGCGCCGCCATGACCGCATAAGTGATCGCCTGTTCCTCGGTATAGCCGAGTAAGCTGGCTTAATCGTTGCTGAAAAAATCGCTTTCCACAAAAACATTTGAATCGCAATGGGGTAAATGCGGCTCGCCGGACTAAAACAAAATTCGTGCGGTATTCCATCGCGCTTTGCATCCCTATGGCGAACGTTTTACCGTACTTGCGCCAACTCATGCGCACCGTCCATCTCCTTCTTTCCCGCCGGATAGCCTGGCTTCATCTACACGTTGATTTTGGCCGATTCGTAGATTTTTTCCTGCAAGGTGATTCGTTCAAGCGACGATTCGAGCGGTATATTAGCTTTCAATCCGTCGATTACATCGCTGAAGAAACTCAGTTGATTGACATAATAGCTTTGCGGCGCGAATTCGATCTTAGTGGTTTCCTTCATGCGCAGGTCAGTTACCTTAAGCACAATCTTGTAGAAGCCAAGATTGGCCCGAAAGAAATCTCTCATCTCAACTACCGCATAGTCGAAATAAATCGTGTGCGTCGCCTGATAGGGAATCTCAAACGAGGTGGTCAAACCGGCATGCACGCCTCCCGCCAGCCGAAGCTCCGCCTGGAAGGTCCAATCGGCGCTGTTCGGTCCATCAAACGACGATTGTCCCCGATAATCTTCATACTCAAGCCCGGTGACAGCCTGCAGGAATTGAAGCCAATAGCACCCCAAATCGTAAAATGAGCCACCGCCCCACTCCGGAAAGCTGCGGTAATTGTTCAGGAACGATTCCTTGGGCAAAAATCCAATCGTTGTCTCGATCGAGCGCAATGAACCGTATGTTCGGGCTTCTACCATGCCCTTTACCGCCTGCTGCCAAGGATGATGCTGAACCATGAGACCCTCCAGCACATGAACGCGGTCCCGTTCATAGGCCGACATAATGCGGGCCCCTTCCTTGGAGTTGAGGCAGAGCGGCTTTTCCACCAATACGTGCTTCCCCGCTTCGATCGCTCTAACGATCCATTCTGCATGCAAATTGTTGCATAATAATATATAAACGAAATCGATATCCGGACTTTCGAGCAGTGCTTCGTAGCTGTCAAAGACGATGGGGATGCCGTATTGTTCCGCATAGGCTTCCGCCTTGCTCCTGGTTCGGCTGGATATGCCGTATACTTGCAGATGTTCCAGGCTTTTCGCAGGCTCTATCAGCACTCTTGGCAGGATAGCCGCGCAGCCGATGACGCCGATGTTTTTATTCGTCCTCATACTCGTCTCAAATTCCGTGCAAATGCAGCACGCTGCACTTCGAGCAGGCCGGCGTCAAGCCTTCTACATTAATGATCTCGCGCACACGGTCGAAATTGTCCGAATCCCAAACCTCTTGCGTCCCTTGATGCTTTAAATTGCCGACCGTAAACTCGGCAAAAAATTTGCACGCGCTCACATCGCCGGTCGGCATCACGTCCATCCTCGTCGATAGTGCCATGCAAGTCGTCGCGCAGCGGCTTGTCATCGCTTCCCCGCGGACGAACTGCTCGATTTCGTCATAGTCGAGCCCCGGCTGGTAGCGGACGCGAATATTCCATACGCGCTCGTTGATGCGCTCCAAAGCCTTTACCAAGGAATCGACATGCTCGGGGTTCATCTGGTACTTGAAGGCGTGCCAGGAATTGACTTGATTCTCGTGCAGCTTGCGAAGCCAACTGAATTTTTCCATGAAGTAAGCGTCCATTTGCTTCGAAGTTTCCTTGGAGATGTACCAAGGGAAGCAAAGGATGACGAGATCGAGCTTGAGCGATTCAAAATACTCGAGCAATTCGTAGAGCTTCGGAATCATGGCGTCGTTGATCATGGAATGCACAGATATGCGTCCTTTATAAATGCCCTGCTCGCGCAACTCGACCAGACGCTCGATTTGCTTCATTGTCTTGGCAAAGGTGCCTTTGCCGCGGATAAAATCGTTCTCCGCCTCGAGGCCTTCCACGGCGATCAGCAGCTCCAATCCAGGGGAAATTCTAATGATGCCGTCAAGATATTTATCGATTAGCAGACCGTTGCTGCAAATCGTCATCTCCCGCGGATCGGCTGCCAGCATTTCCAGAATTTGATCGAATTGCTTATGGAACATCGGCTCCCCACCCCATATATACAAACGGGATTTCGCTTCAGACGTTTCCTCCATAATCTTGCGAAACACATCGAGATCTATGTCCTTGTTTTGCTCCTCTTTATCCATCGCATGATGGTATCCGTCCTCGTTCCATTGGAAGCAATGGATGCAACGCAGGTTGCAGCGGTTGGTCAGCTTGATGCCGACCGATTCGGGGACAGGCGTTCTGTATTTCGGATTTTTGAGGCGTTCCCGGTAAGGAACCGCCATATTTCTCATCGTCCGTTTCATCACCTCGAAGGAACCTTCGTCAATCACCACACTGCTTTTTGGCTGCATACGCTCACCTCGCCATTTGATTGTCAGACCATAAATCGGCATAGATGGAGGATGTGTCTTTCTGCCCGGCCAGCGCTTCATGAAGCGGCTGTAGCAGTTCGGGCGCAAATTCCGCCTGCTTCCACGTCTCGTAAGAAATACCGAATCCGCATTGTATCCAGAGCTCCGCATTTTTCTGCTCGTGCAGCCCGAATGGATCAAGGAATACGATCGGAGTCGCCGACGACAGCGAGTCGATTAGCGTGGCGCCGCCCGGCTTGCTGATGATCGCTTTTGAGCTTTTGATGATGTCATATAGTCGATGATGGCTCTCTTGGCTTGCAAATACAGGAGACTCCCCCGCCTTGATTTCTCCGAATCTCGGGAAAGTATGTTTGCCCGTGGACGGGTCTTTCTCCCACGCTTCCCAGGAAGGGTCGTTCATCCAATAACGGTGCCTCGTATTGGCAAGGTCGCAGTCCGCTTCGCTTGAAATGACGATATCCAACTCGTAATGGCGTTCCAGCTCAGCAACCTTCTCCAAATAAGTTCCCATTCCCCAGCCTCCGCCGTGAACGGCCAGCCGGTTCCGACGCTGCACATACGGCACCGCCTGTTCTTCGGTCACCGGAATCCGATACCGGATCGGCCGATCGGCGGCTTCGAAGAGCCACACCTCATGATAACAGTTGCCGTAATCGGGCACGTACTTCTTTACACTTTTCCAGGAAGGCGACAAGTCCGTATCGACGTATAGCAGTTCAACGTGTAACGACTGGTCTCCGACCTGATCGCGGTATATATCGAGAATGTGAATCCAGTGGCCCGAGAAAACGATAAAATCTCTCCGACCCTCCCGTTTCCATTCGGCAACCAGCCGATCGACGGCCTTATAATCGATGCTGTCGCGGATATCTGTCGGAAGCTTTTGCGCGACCCGGGCGACGGCGAAATTGAGGTGATAATCGTTGCGACTTTGGGCAATTTTATCCTTTTTGTTCTTCACGATAAAATTTTCAAAAATTACGACTTCCGCTTCCGTCTGACGTTTGCTCAGCTGATATTCCAGCAGAAGCGCCGGTGTGTAGAAGCCTAGGCCGAATCCAGAGCTTAGAATGGTCTTCTTTCCCATCGTGCATCTCCTTGCCTGTCTCGGCATCGACGCCGGATTAATTCAATACTTGGAGCGATAGTCCAGCAAACAAACGGTTTAAACGTTGATGCAGCT
This sequence comes from Paenibacillus sophorae, assembly GCF_018966525.1. Taxonomy (NCBI): domain Bacteria; kingdom Bacillati; phylum Bacillota; class Bacilli; order Caryophanales; family Paenibacillaceae; genus Paenibacillus; species Paenibacillus sophorae. Next base: position 2,983,489 of record NZ_CP076607.1, on the reverse strand, counting down.
CCTTTCGAGCCTCCTCGAGCCGGCCGACCATCGATACGTATATTCTTCCTTTATATGATTTGTCTGGCCTGCGGTTGATCATCAACATGTTGGCCGTCAAGGGAATGACTCCTTCAGACATACCTGGCTTATACAGGATACCGGCTTCTTCCATAGCTGCAAGAAGGTCTTCAAACTGAAGCTGCGCATTCGTACTTGTAAGCGAATAGAAGCGAAGGTTGCCCAGCAGCTCCTGAGAGGCCAAATACCGGTCAATCCGGCTCTTGATCAGGCTCATCGATTTTCTGGCGTTGATCTCTACGATCGGGACGAGTTCCCCGCTCCCAAGCTGCATCGAGTCAACGCAGACGTGCCCGTAATAACCGTCGCTGTACAACTCCTTCGCCGTTCTCCTCATCAGTTCGAAGTAGCCTTCGCAGTCCAGAAAATGCATGAACTCCGGCTCCGGCGTGTACGATTCTTGATAGGCAAAGTCGTCGTTGGTCAGCCTCTGCAGCGAGAGAAACCGGTACTCTCCGTTGCTTGTAATCTCAAATTGACAGGAGAAGTCGTACAGCTTATCCAGATAGGGCTCTACAACAAACTGTGATCGCATGCCCTTCCTCTCTTGAGCTGCCATATACGCGATAACCCGCTCCAAAATGCTTACCGAATCGATCAGCAAATTGCCTTTTCCGGAAACACCGTAGTTGTCTTTGATCAGAAAAGAGCCTTCCCGCAGCAGCCGCTCGCCGACTTTCCGAAGCTCGGACGAATGATTGACGATGAAGCTGACATTCGGCAGCTCCAGCCTCTCTTTCATTTCTGTAGAATACGTTTTCATATTCACTTTGCGGATAATATCCATTTCGGGCATACGGCAAATGAACCTGTATCTTTCGCTTGCTTCTTTCGTGAAGGGAATTGCCGCAAATGGCTCCAGCTCCGGTCTTGCCTCGGCTTTTGCCTCGGCAGCCATAGCGGCCACTTCCACCGAATCCGCTTCAGCCAATAATTGAAGCATGCTTTTACTCTGTTCCTTCAGCTCACCGTCCATATCGAGCGTATTACTCCAAAACCGGAAGCCGATATCATTCAAATACTGTTTGTGGGCCGGGTTCATCGCTTTACGGGTAATCAGAGCCTCCGAAGGGCTACAAAAAACAAACAAAAGTTCATCCATCACCGAGACGATGCGCAAATTTTCCGGGTCTGCGAACCCCGGCAGCTTCGCCAGATCAGGCTCTCGCCAATACTGCTCCGCATCGAACGTACCACAATGGATTTTCTCGATCCGGTTTGCCGATGTCATGGCTGGCCTTGCCCGCTTAGCTCCGGATTGCGCTGCCGGATATATTTGCAAAATGCGTCGATGGAGTCCAAATTCTCCATGTTGAACTCATCGAAGTTGATTTCGCAGCCGAATTCATCCTCGACTTGGAGAATGAAATGGACGATCTGAAGCGATTCCATGCCCGAGTCGTGCAAAATGCTGGAGCTGCCGTTTAATGTGTCCAAAAGCTTCGGATCGTTCTTAATTTTACTGATTATTCGAATCACTATCTCTTTCATAATCACCACTCCCTGTATTATAGCGTTGATGTTCTTCCGCGCCATGCTTCAGTTCCATCGCCCGAAGCTTTCCGTTAAATAAGATCACCTCCTTATTCAAATATGGGTGGAAGCCGCTGAAATAGCTCGGTATGATCAGCTTCCTTGTATAAATATTTCTCTTGAAAAAGGCAGAATTATTGGCAAAGACGGTCAAAAGCTTCTTTGCCGGATTCATCGGGTTAGGTTGGATAAATAATATGCAATAATCGCCTTTCTCGAAGCCTGCATCAGCGGTAAAGCCGTCCGCGTGCAGCCCAATTCGCAAGTGGCCGACGATTCTCGATAGAAAATCATGCCGGCCGACGCCGGTAGCGATGCAAATCAGATTGCAACGTGCCGCATCCTCATCCGTTAATCGGCTTGACTGCAAAATCGGGTAGTGAACATAAATGTTCGTATCCCAGGTATCTGTCTTGGGGTTCGCAAACACGTCAGAGACTTTCAGAATGTCCAATCTTTCCTGTTCCGATGAATATCGGTCTGGAACGACAATGCGGACCTGGTCCATATAAACGTCCATGATGCCCATGCCATTGCTTGTGATGCCGTCGTGCGCCAAAGCGAACGAAGGCGGCAGCCATACAAAGACGTCACCCGATTTGCGGAACCTCAGCCCCCTTGCCTCCCCTGGCTGCACCGTAAACTGCTGACCATCAATGATCACTTCCAAATGGCCGATTTTTACCGAATCCGGAAGTGTCAATTCGAATTGTCCGATATGGATGGTTTGAATAAGTATCGTCGTATCCCTAATCCATTCGCCTACTATTTCGCCATAATGACTGCCTTCGGCAAATTCCTCGATTTCGACCCAGAAGCACTTTCGATGACGGGCTTTATCCGTCCGAAAATGAATCCGCCTGGGGGCCGTCCTCCTCTTATGCTGCAAGAGCCACCGAATGCCCGACAATTGATGATGGAAATAAGGCGTATCCCAATGGTTGGAATCCGGCTCCAGTATTCCTTTATAATCGTCGCCGCCCAACACTTCGGACGGTTTGGTGTAAGACGTTTCGATGGCGTAGTCTTCCTCGCCGCAAACGTTAAGCACCGCCATATTCGATAAATTGATCAATTTGTCCGGATCGGCTCCCCCGGAATAGGCGGCAATCCCGGCGAACCGGTCCGGATACGCTTGGGACAGCGCCCAAGCAGCATAAGCTCCGTTCGAGTAACCCGAAAGATAGATTTTATCTTCGTCAACGCGGAATCGCTGCGTGATGACGTCAAGTCCCTCCAGAAACGCGGCTTCGCCGACATAGCTTCCCATAGTCACCCCCCTGCAAGAGAAGGTGACTGCAATCGCCTCCAGGTTCCAGTAAGCATAGAGGCGGTCGCGAAAATCGGGAAGATCGAGTTCGTATCGGCCGACAGGCAGAAAGATGATGAGCGGATACGTTCTCTGTTCCGAATAGTCGCTTGGCAATAACACCGTATACCGTTCTATGCTATCGTCCAGTTTCGAACGAAAAAAGCCATCTCCTAGCCTTTGTTCGGCAATCGCATTCTCGTAGCTCCGCCCCTCAAGGAGCTTGCCGCAAGCCCCAAAAAACAGACGCTTGTATTCTTTGACAAGACATAGCCGTTTGGCAGTCAGTTTGTTGGTCTCTAATACGTTCACCGCTCTCAATCTTTCCAGCAGCCCGGCCAATTGAGTCAGATCGTCTGCGCTGCATCGGTCTGTTCGCTCAAGTTCCTCGGCTTGAAGCTCCATCGATTCGATCAACTCGCCAAGCGGATGTACCAGAATGACATGCGACTTTTCATGGAACCGGCTGCCCAAATCTGCATATTCGATTTGAATATGGAGCATGGTACGTGTACGGTTTTTCACGCCTGCTGTATCATAAACGACTTTTCGGCCTATGGCTGTTTCAAACCGATCCACCACATCGCCGTCGTCGTTCATTACGATGATCATTGCAGGCGAACCGTTCGGCACGCCGACCGCATCGCAGCTCAGCAAGTAAAATTCGTAACGTGTCCGTTCCAGTGCATTGGCGGTTTCATGAACGACGCATACGCGATTCTCAATCCACTGTTCCATGAATTCTCCGATCAGTTCTTCGTTAAAAAACCGATCCAAATTCGTATCTCTGATCCGGATCGAATAGTGTTTGCTCACCTCGGCGTATTCGATAACCACTGTGTTGTCTCCCTGTTGAAGCCTGTATCTGAACGGTCCCGAATCGTTGTACAACAGCTCACCATTTATCCATATTTTTCCTTTAACGTCAAATGGGCGTACATAGATTTTCTTCACTTCAGCGCTGTTGATATTAGCGACAAGAAACATCCGTTCGCCTTCCTTGAGTTCGTAACCGGTCAAATCCAACTCCAAAGATTCCATGCCGATCGTGCAATGAAACCTGCACTCGCTTGAACGGCCGTCAGCGAGGCTCACCGTCGCACGATTCTCCAGATCGATTGGTCCCTTCTTGAAAATCCGGTAAAGATCCGAATTGCACTTGTCGTTGTCTGCAGGATTTTGAACAGGACCAATGACGTAAGCCGCTTGTAACCTAACGGCTTTCTTGTCCAGGCAGGCGGTCGCCCTTCCCAAATTGACGAATATGAAAATTTCTCCTCTCTTATACTTTCTCAAAGTGATCCTCGGCTGGGAGTTGAGCTGCGGACGGATTTTTCATTTCCAATCTCCGCAAAAGGATAGCTTAATCGCCGTTTTCGGTGTGACCCCCTATATTTCCTTAACCAGAATTACCACCATACTAGTTTCCTTAGGGGGAAGTGCTCAGATATCAAGCTTTTCGTTATTCAGGCTTAATTGTTATTAGTTAATGACTCAACTTTCTCACCTTAGCTATCAGTTGAATCCCTTGGGGCTGTAAGAAGAATTCAATGTATTTATCCCGTATTGACAAAAAACACCTTGCTTGTTTGGTATCATGGAAGTGTCGAGCAACCATGCCAACAAGAAAGGTGCGTAACTCTTATGTTACAACAACGTTCCCTGTCTGAACAGTCTCGCATTTCCAAACTTTTTGTCACTCTTCAAATCGGGAAATCCTTACGACATGCGGGAATTTCCAAGTCGTTTGGCCTTTCCAGTCTCGTAGTCTTTCAAATTGTCTTCTCTCTGGTCTTCGAGGGGAAAAACTGGTTTCGCATGCTTGAAAGCCAGCGTGGAGCGAATCTTCCCGGCAAAGATGTCGTCTATCGTTTTTTGAATCAAGCTTCCTTTGCTTGGCGGCGCTTTTTGCAGACGTTCAGTCTTCGCATCGTGCGCCATTTCGAATCGCTCATTTCATCGAATCGGATACGGGTGTTCATCGTCGACGATTCCGTTCTGAGCCGAAACCGGAGTAAAAAGGCAGAACTACTGGCACGGGTGTTTGACCATTCCACAGGCAAGTTTACCAAAGGCTACACCATGCTCACGCTGGGCTGGTCGGACGGTTTTAGTTTCGCTCCGCTTGACTTTGTCATGCTCTCTTCCGCGAAGTTAGCCAATCGAATCTGCGAAATGGCTTCCAACCTCTCGAAACGCAGCGTGGGGTACAAACGTCGAATGGAGGCCTTCTCTCGAAAGCCAGATGCCGTCGTCGCCTTGCTGGAACGGGCGGTAGCGGCGGGATTTATCGCCGACTACGTCCTCATGGATAGCTGGTTTACGCAAGCCCCTCTTCTTCGTCAGCTCACAGGCAAAGGCCTTTCCGTGATTGGCATGGTGAAGGAGATGAAACAGCGATATCTCATTCAGGGATAACGAATGACGCTCCATAAAGTCTTTCAAAGCTTTCCATAATCGGATTCCAAAGACATTAAAGGCTCCGCGAGGGTACACACCACTTGCGGTCTGCCAGTGAAACTTGTTTTTGTGCGCAACCAGAATAAAAAACGGGAATGGCTTGCCATTTTAAGTACGGACGTCACTCTGGATGACGCTGAAATCGTACGAATCTACGGGATGCGCTGGAGTATAGAGACCTTTTTTAAAGTCACCAAAAGCTATTTGAAACTGGGAACGGAATTTCAAGGCCGTTCCTTTGACCAACTCCTTAGCCATACGACGATCGTGTTCAGCCGATATTTGGCGTTGGAATACGAACGGCGTCAATCCAGTGATGATCGGACGCTCGGAGGACTCTTTTTTCTCTTTGCCGATGAGGTCCGCGATCTGGACTTCCAGACCGCACTTCAGCAATTGATGACTTTATTTCTCGAAATGTCCCAAGCCACAACCAAGAAGAACAAAGCGGCCGTTTTTTGTCAACTCCAGGATTGGATCTCCAGTTTACCTATCTATATCAAGGGTTTGTTTAAAGATTTGTGCTGCGAAAGTTGAGTTAATGATATTTACTAATTCAAGATTTTATGTTTTTATTTTTTCATTCCGGTTCATATTTAATTTTTATTAAGATCAAAGAATCGGGTAGGAGGCTACCTTCTCCGAAACCGTCCAGCGGATTTCTTTCGTATGTGAACGTTCTGTAGTAGTTAACGCCGATAAAGTCAGGCTTGTTTTGCTAATAATTCCAAATCTCCTTCTTCCAGTTGGGGTGCCAGCCCACGATCAGTGAGGTGATTCCAGACAACACAAAGTAATGATAGGTTCAATATTGTATTTGCGCAGTTCGCTAATTAACGAATCGTAAAAGGCGACCCCCTGCTCATTGATTTCACCGTTGCCGTCGGGATAAATTTAGCTCCACGCAATCGAGAAGCGGTACTTTTTTAAGCCTATTTCCGCCGGACATCTTCTTCCCAGCGGTGGTAATTATCTACTGCTACATTGCCATTCGTGCCTTTGTATGTCGTTCCGGGTATACGGACACCAGCTGTCCCAAATCGAAGGCTTTTTCCCGTCCTCATCCCATGCCCCTTCCACTTGGTAGGCCGCGAAAAAACCTTCCGGAAATGGTTTTAACGTTCATGGATCATGGATAACCTTCCTCCTCGTTATCGTAAATATCTGTCAGCAACCTTCCCAATTCCTCCAGTGCTTCTTCCTCCCGTTCGCCGTCAACCTCCAAGGTGACTTCATTTCCTTTTACCAATTCTAACGACATAACTGCAAGCACGCTTTTCGCGTTAATTCTTGCGTCGCCTTTCGTCAAATGTATTGTGCAGGAAAAATTCATCGCCTTTTCCGTAAAAAATGTGCATGGCCGTGCATGCAGACCGAATGGATTTTGAATAACAATTGTTTTTGTTAACACATAACCTTCTCCTAATTTAGATTCAATCCGTTGTGCCCTGCTTAACGTCGATATTTTTTCATACAAGGTTACAAACTCACTAGCCGAGTCTTTGACCGTAATCGGATTCATCAAATGATCCTGCGTATGGATCAGCAGAATGGAAATTCCCATTTTTCCCCATATGCTTCGTTTTGGATTAATTTGGTTTGGAGGTGATGCGCTTAATTCAAATGTTTCTTTGCATTGTTCAACGCATCTGCAGCCCTGGAAAAATCCCTTTTTTTTGAAAACGCAATTGCTTTCCGAAAATATTCGGTTCTTTAATATTAAATTTGATTATCCAACTAACACAGGATAAGTGATGGTCTTGGTTAGTAGGCAGCAATGAAAGCGAGTCGATTGAATATTTCACTTTTCATTTCACAGCGATTAAAGCGATAGCAAAATTCATCCAAGTATGTTGATGATGCTTCGCATCAAGACCTATTCTCACCTCCAATAAAAGCTTTGGCATTGGAAATGACGGTGTAGAGCCATTTGAGATGATCAAGGTCATCAATAGGGTTAAACAGCTTGGGTGCTGCTGGTACCCTTGCTTGGCTAACGCCTGATAGGATCGTCGGTATTTATCGCTTGAAATCGTGGAACTGCGGCAATGTACTTTTGGGCGAAATCGATAAGGGTGACGCCTATAACATCCGGAATGACTTGCATCTTCAGGTACTTGGGCAGCCGGCAGCCCTATTAATCCAATGACAGCGCCACAAGAACGGGGGTTTGTTCCGTACCGCGCCCACGTTTCCCTCCCTCCGTGGGTGCTCTGAAAAGAGCATCATCCAGTTCCACGATTCCAGCTAAGGTGTAGGAGGCATCGCGCTCGCCCTTAGCTTTTCGGATCTTATGTTGAATCGTCCAAGCAGTTTGGTGGGCAATATCCAGTTCTTGTGCCAGATAGGTCGTGGAAATGCCACGCTTGTCATGTTCAATCAGAAAGATCGCTCAGAACCATTCCACCAATTCCGTTCGAGTCTTTTCAAATAACGTGCCTGCGATAACGTTCGTCTGATGACCACAGTTTGCACATTCATAGAGAGACAGTTTACAGGTTTTGATTTCGTAAGCTATGTCATATTGACATAGTGGGTACCGAAAGCCTTCGGGTCATTTCATCTTATACAAATGCCGGTGACAAGCTTCCTCGGTTTGAAAAGTTTTTTAGAATTGAATGAGGTTCAGCGGCTCCTTGTGTGCCCTGACAATCACTCCCGAACGTACGTTTGACTTCAAAATACCAAATAAACGTTCGTATAAATTGAGTGTCCTGAGCTAACTGATGGATCAAATTATAAAATTAATTAAAGCAACGAGATTATAAACTCTAACCCCTTTTCGCCATTCATCAAACCAAAAATCTGTACTGGGACAACAGCCACTTTCTTTTCAGGAAATTTGTTTTTTACATCTTGTTCAACGTATCGTGTTTGTGGACCAATTAAAATCACATCTGCTTTTACCCCTTCTTCATAAACAACCGAAGTCGAGTATGCCCTAATTTCAGCATCAAGTCCTTTCTCGTCCATTGCTTTTTGAACATTTCGCGCCCAAAGTGAGGTCGATGCTCCTGCTGAACAAAAAATACGAACCGTTAAATGTCCTTCAAACTTAGGTTCTACACTTTCTTTCTCTTGTACTTTTTCTTTTACAATGTCTGCTTTTATGCTTTCTCCTTTCTTTTTTCCAAAACCAAATAATCCCATATTTTTCATCCTCCTTTTTCTAATTAAATACCATTTTTTCGAATGACTTCTTGATACCAATAAAATGAATCTTTTTTACTGCGTTTTAAAGTTCCATTTCCTAGATTATCTTTATCTACATAAATGAAGCCATAACGTTTTTCCATTTCGCCTGTTCCAAAACTTACGATGTCGATAATTCCCCAAGGAGTGTAACCAAGTAAATCCACACCATCTTCTTCCACTGCTGTCACCATTTCTTTTATATGTTGACTCAAATATGCCACACGATATGGATCTTGAATACTTCCATCTTCCTCCACTTTATCATAGGCTCCAAAACCATTTTCAACGATAAACATTGGTAAATTATAGCGTTGGTGGATAATGTTCAGTGTATATCTTAAACCAATGGCATCAATCGGCCAGCCCCAGTCACTTGCTTCGATATAAGGATTGACAACAAGTTTTGCATTTGGATATTCAGTCACTGGAAACTTTTCTACTACATCTTTTAGTGTGCTTACAGCACCCGACATATAATAACTAAATCCGATAAAATCAACGGTTCCTTCTTTTAAGTTAGTTAATTCTTCTGGTGAGTAGTCAATTTTATATCCTTTTGTTTCCCATTCTTTTAAAATGTATGCAGGAATTTCTCCACGAGCATGAATATCACTGTAGAAAAATCTGCGGTTCATCACTTTCACAGAAGCCATCATGTCATCCGGGTTACAAGAATATGGATAGAGAGGTACATACGCCATCATGCAGCCGATTTGAAATTCCGGATTGATTTCATGCCCTAACTTTATGACTTTCGCACTTGCAATTAATTCATTCAGACCCGCTTGATAAATAACTTCTTCTTTATTTTCTCCATCAATAAACTGAATAGCTGAGTTTGTCCAAGCGTGCAACTCGCTTTGTCCATCTGCTTGATTATTAATTTCATTAAAGGTCATCCAATATTTCACTTTGTCCTTGTAGCGATTCATCACGACCTTGGCATAGCGAACAAAGAAATCAATACATTTTTTATTACGAAAACCACCATATTCTTTTGCTAAATGATAGGGAATTTCAAAGTGAGATAAGGTAATGACTGGCTGAATTCCTGCATTTAACAACTCATCAAATAAGTCATCATAAAATTTCAATCCCTCTTCATTCGGTGCTTCTTCGTCCCCTTTTGGAAAAATCCGAGACCAAGCAATAGAAGTACGAAAAGCTTTTAAGCCTAGTTCTTTGAATAATGCTACATCTTCGTTGTAATGATGATAAAAATCAATCGCTTCATGATTGGGATAGTTTTCTCCATCAAGCACACCGTCAGTAATACGACGGTCTACGCCATTGCTTCCAGCGGTCATCACATCAGCGATACTGAGACCTTTGCCACCTTCTTGCCAAGCCCCTTCAATCTGATGAGCGGCAACTGCTCCACCCCATAAGAAATCCTTTTTTAGTGCCATTATTTTTTCCTCCATCTCTTGATTCCACCGCTAGAAGTATAGCAATTTGTACTACACTTTCTAACTTTCTCATTTTTCTATGCCAATTTTTTGTATAAATCAACAAGCTCTTTTGCTAAATCGTTAAAGGCAATCGTTGTCATTAAGTGGTCTTGGGCGTGTACCATATAAATGGTAATTTCCACTTTGTCCCCTTGAGCTGCTTTGGTCAACAAACTCGTTTGTGAACGATGCGCTCCTACCAACGCACTACTTGCGTGTTGTAACAGTTCTTCTGCTTTTTCAAATTCACCATTTTTTGCTGCCTGAATAGCCTCAACTGCGGAAGACTTTGCATCTCCTGCGTTCATAATAATACCCATGATCACTTCCATATTTTCCATGATTTTTCTCCTCAATTCTTTTATCCTTTTGATTTTTCTTCCTCTAGCAATGCCAATCTATCTGCTATGCCAAAGAATGGTTTCCAAACAAGGGTAGATAATATGACAATCGTAGCACCAATGATAAATAATTTTATTCCACCTTGAAAACCTGAAACAATGATTCCTGGAGTTGTCCAAGGAAGTACTAACATTGGATTAAATTTCGTAATATTTAACACTTTGATTAAACCTAACGTCGCAAAGCCATTGACAAGAGGTGTCAAAATCATTGGAAGAAAAAAGATTGGATTCAGCATAATCGGAAAACCAAAAATCAATGGTTCATTGATATTAAAAATACCTGGAGCAGCGGCTAATTTAAATAATTCTTTGTATCGTTTTGATTTTGCCCGAATCATCGCAATCACTAAACCAATAGATGACCCAGTGCCACCGAACGCATTCCCAACTGCAAGTATAACGATTGCAAATGTCAAATAAGGTAGTTTTTCATGAGCTAGAAAAGCATTTTGGTTTTCAACAATTGTTGCCATGATTACAGGAGTAATGACTGAATTAATTGTATTTGGATGAACTCCAAAGAACCAAAGGAAATTCCCAAAGGTCATCACGAGTATCATCGGAACAGGTGAAGCCAATGTATTTTTTATTGGTGCTTGAAAGATACTGCTAATTAATGAGAAGGCATTTCCATAATCACTTAGGAAAGGAACTTCTTTAAAAGCAATGCGAATGACTAAAAATACAAGTAAAATAATTCCTGATGATAAAATTGGACGAAATGATTCTGAAACCATTGGTGGCACACTTGACGGCATTTTGATGACAAGATTTTTCTTGGCAAGGAAAGAATATAATGCACCAACAATCCAACCGACTAGAATAGCGGCAAAAATCCCATTAGAGCCAAGAAAATTGGTGTCATATGCACTAATATTTGACATCGCTGTCACAGTTGTATCATACGGAAATTTTTCTAATGTTTTCTCTACCACTGGAATGCTAATTTGTTGCGGGACTAAAATTAGAAATGAAACAAGTGAGAGTAATCCCGCTGATAATGGTTCATATCCAGCCCTTTTTGTATAAGCATGAGCAAAAGTAAATGCCGTCAGCATGGCGATGATGTTCATTGTTGCTACTTGTGCTGCAGCAAAATGTGCATCAAGCCCTAAACTTTTTAGTAAATCAAGCCAAGGTTGAAATGGAAAATTCCCAATGAATAGGATAAATGCCCCACCTAATGTAATGGGCAATAATCGAATAAATGCTTCAGCCAAAGAAGCAAAAAATATGTTTTCATTCATAAATTTAGCAATAGGTGCAATATACTTGTTCATAAAATCTTCAATCTTTTTCATTATTAATTTCCTCTTTTCTTTTATCTTCTCCAATCTGAAATACAAAATATGTCGTTATTTGTCTAGCAACAATGCGATGAACCGAACTTGAGGACCAAGCAGAACAATATCGGCTTGATTGATGCAATTCCCAATGACACCCCCGGGGATCACCCATATTTTGTGCTACTCACCTTTTTCCGCTATCGCTTTTTCCATTTTTGTCACTACCAAGCTTGTACACATTCCTTCTGTGCAGCATAATAAATGTTCATTTGATTAGCCTCCCTTTTTATCGTTCGGTTTCATCGTAACTTAAAAGCGCTTACATCTAAACACATCCTTTTTCCTTTGCTCAGAGGAAATGATTCTACTTTATTGCTTCGCAAATGCGGTAATAAATTCTTGATATGTCTTGCATTTTAACAGCTTCTGTACGAGATCCGTTTCGTCCACAAGATTGATAAGCATGGCGTACATTTGCTGCAATTCCGCCGTACTGTTCTTTTGTATACTTAATAGGCATACAAACTGCACGCGCTTATTATCCCAATCGATCGGTTTCTGCAAAGTGCAGATGGCCCAGAAAGTCGAATCGGTTTGCGGAATAATCGGGTGGGGAATCGCTACAAGATTGCCGAAACAGGTTGAAGACACGGCTTCCCTCTCGATTACGGAATCGATAAAGGTTTCGTTGATAAGACCCAAGCCCCTCAATTTATCACCCAAAAATTCCAGGACCTCTTCTTTCGTTTCCAAATTCTGCTGAAGAAACAGCAGCTCTTCCCTCAAATATTCAAAGATTGGATCTTTATTTGCAGATATCATCTTTTCAATTTTTTGTATATCATTGCTTCCCAGAATTGCATTGACCTCAATATGCGGAATCGGCAATGAATCCCGGATCGGAATCGTGCTCACAATGAAATCCAGTGAATGCAGGGGTATCTGCTTTAACTTGTAATAATCCGTTGTGCCGAGAATATCGAGCTTGGAACCAAAGACGGACTTCATCTTGTAAAATAGAAAACGTGCGCTTCCCATGCCCGAGGCGCATACGATCATGCAGCGCTTGGGGCTTGTGCTGACATTTTTTCTTTCCATTGCCGCCGCGATATGAAGGGCAAAGTATCCCGCCTCATTCTTATCAATGCCGATTCCCAACTTTTCATTAAGAACCATGGCCGCAAGGATGCCGGCTTCAAACGCGATCGGACAATTGGCTTTAATCTCCTCAAGCATCGGATTTCGCAGATTCATCCCATACCGGTGCCGGTTGATGGCAGGCTTCAAATGCAGGCATAATCCTGCAAACAAATCTTTATCCTGTTTGATACCGAGCTTGAGCTTACTCTCAATGGTTTCCATTATTTCCGTTGCTAGCTGGTGAATTCCCAACCCTTGAGATGTTTGCGCTTCCATTTCGCTGTAGGTATGCGGAATCGTTTTCTTACCCAGCAGCAGGATAGCGATATAGGAAATTTCGGACGGCGGAACGCTGATATTCATGTTTCTCTTCAAACAATTTGCTATTTTAATGGCCGTTTCGAATTCCTTTTGATGAATAATATCTTTTATTTGTTCGGGATGAAGCGTCACAATATGATTGCTTTGTAATCGCTTAACTGCAATTGCAAGATGAACCACCAAATTATTCACTTCAAAATCCGATAGAGAAAAGTCCTCCAGCACATCCTGGTCCAAAATAATGGTCCGTATGATCGTCATCTCTTCATTTGATAGAATCGGAATCCCGGCGTTTAATAAATTTGCTTCCGTCTCTTTTCGGTTAAAGATATATTCAGACATACAGAATCGCAGCTTGACTTCTTCCCCTTTGATCCTGAGTCCGTAATTGGGGCGTTTGTCTAATTCGATTCCATACTCCTGAAGCGCTTTCTTTACGTCCTTTAAATCGTTTTGAATGGTTGATTTGCTGATATACAGCTCATCGGCCAAGTCTTCAAGCTTTACAAACTCCTCTGTAAGTAAAAGCCGCTTGATTAAATAACGGATACGTTCTTCCGGTGTATTGGGAATCATTCCATGCTGTGAGGAGTCGTTTCGAATCATTTCCTGAAGCAGCTTGCAGAACAGTGAATCATCAAGGATTTGCATTTTATATCCGATGCCCCTTACAGAATGAATGACAGCAACGTGTTGAGACAACATATCTTCCAAATCCTTCATGTCATTTCTGATCGTTCTTGATGTTACGCCAATGACATTTGCCAAATATTCGCTGGTTACAACGGTATCTGCTACCATCAGTTCACGTAAAATTGCGTACAACCGGGCATTGAACATCTTGATTTCCCCCTGTCCTTAGAGTATTTTTAAAATTCATCTTATCATAGTTTATAGTCCGTTCAGTACGATTAATCACTTGTTTTGAATTGACACCAGGACAAGACCATGATCCGGTCACCGGCTATCGCCTGCTTCATGAACTGGACGTCTGCCCGGGCGAAGTATTAGGTGATCGCGCCTACGATACCAATGCCATTCTGGGGCTTTTACAAAGCCGAGCGATCACTCCGGTGATCCCAAGCAAACGCAATCGGCGGGTAAAGCGTCCGTTAGATTCTGAACGTATAAAGAGCGACACTTAATCGAATGCTTTTTCAACAAAGTAAAAAACTATCGACGCCTGGCCACTCGCTATGAAAAAACAGCGAATATGTTCTTGGCTTTTTTGACGCTGCTTTCTATTCGTTTATGGCTCAAATAGGTTTGCGTACAGGCCCTAGTAAAGGAGCTCTATTTTTTCACAAAAGATTCCTTGAGTTTGTGATCGAGGATATTCGTAATGGATGGGAAATGACCGAAGGGAAAAAGAGCGGATTGAGCGAGGATGTTCTTGTCCAATTTTTTGCCCCGGCATATGTAGAACTCGTGGAATGGTGGTTTAAGAATGAAATGCCTTATCCACCACATGTTATGGAAGAACAAGTGGGGACTATCCTAGAAAAGAACCTTTCGTAGTATTGATAAAACAAAGTTACATTTGGAAGGCAGCAGCTCCCTCCTTTGAGTTCTTAACTGCTATTGTAAGAAGCAAAGGACAAGAAATTGGTCCCTTTCTCTCAATCATAGCAAACATAGCAAAAAACCGACCTCGTATCGAGGACGGTTCCCTAATTTAAAGTTAGCCATTAAAGTTAACCATTTTTTTCGAATCATCCTGGCATAGATCTTTGGCATTTCAGATGTAACATTAGCTATAGGCTGGTTAATCTGTCCACATTTAATTTGTCATGTTCATATTCTTGGAGAATTGCTTTCGTCATTCGAAGCAAGCGGTCCTCTTTGCTTGTAATACTCCTCCTGTCTTCTAATTGACCACGAAGAGATTTATTTTCGAGCCTCAAAGATATGATTTCTTCGAGTTGAGATAAGATTAAATCCTCTAATTGCACAACTTTATTCTGCACACATTCTAGTTCATACGGATCGCTCATGTTCTCACCTTTAACATTTTGTTGTTTAAGAAATCACTTATAAATATTCCCTCATTTGTTCGTCATCTCAACAATAAGGTTTAATCAAGTGCTGCAAGAGAAATTCTGTACAGCTTGTCATCATTCTCCTGTGGGTCTCCGCGGCCGTCTCGATTATTACTGATGAAATAAAGAAAGTTATCTTCAATTCTTACATCTCGAATTCTTCCAAGCCCTGTAATCACACTACGGGATTCACCTGTGTTAAGGTCAAATTCTAAAACGGCAGCCCCTCTCAAGGCAGCTACATACAATTTGTTATTATCATAGTCCATGCCAGATGGCGCCCACGTGGTCGCATCTCCGGAAGTATATAGCGGAGAAACCATCCCCCTCTGTTCTTCATGTCCTTCAATGATCGGCCAGCCATAATTCTGACCGGGTTCTATAATATTTATCTCATCATTCTGACTGTTGCCGTGCTCACTGGGATACAGCTTTCCATCAGGCGACCAGGCGAATCCTTGCGGATTTCGGTGTCCATAACTATAGACATAGGAATTGGGATAGGGATTGTCACTCGGAACCGATCCATCCAGATTTATCCTTAAAATTTTTCCTCCCAATGAATCGAGATCTTGTGCAAGCTCAGGTTCATAAGAATCCCCTGCTGTTGCGTAAAGTTTTCCGTCAGGTCCAATTTTAAGTCTGCCCCCATGATGCGCAGGACCGCTTCGAATACGATCAAGAAGCACACTGTTTTCACTCCAAACGCCATCATCCAAACGGAGGGCTACAATACGGTTAAATCGTTCGGCGTTATCTTCATACGTATAATATGCATAAGCCAGATTCGATTCCTGAAAATCAGGAGCGAGTACAAATCCTAGCAATCCTGCCTCCGAAGCTGTCGATAGCCGGTTCTTAAGTTCTACCTTCTGCCTGTCCACTTTTCCATTTTCGATTCTAATAATGGCTCCTGGCCTCTCTGACAAATAAAAAGTATCCCCTTCTTTTTCTATCGACCAAGGAATCTCAAGATTTTCGGCAATTACTTCTACATTTAAATTACTTTCTGCATTTTGGGTATTTTCAGTGGCTTGTGTGCATCCAACCAGCAAAAGAATGATCATCATTATGCTAAGAGCTTTACTCAACATGGTCACCTCAACCCCTCTTAATGGTTTTGGTTTCACTTTTAATCATGGTTTTATTAATTCCATGTAATTGGCTACATCTTTTTCCGTCATAGTGCCGGTTATAACCTTTTGAATGGTTCCGTTCTTATCAATCAAGAATGAGGTCGGAATGGGGATAATGTCATAAGCTTCAGTGACGGCCCGATCCTTATCTTTCAGAACCGGGAATGTAAGTCCATGTCTTTTCACGAAAGATTCAATGGCAATGTCGCTTTCCGCAATATTAACAGCCAATATTTCTACACCAAGGTCTTTATATTGCTTATACTGGCTCTCCATATAAGGCATTTCCTGCTCGCATGGTTTGCACCATGTCCCCCAGAAGTTCAAAAAAACCCCTCTTCCCTTTAAGTCTGATAGTTGAACCTTATTTCCTTCCATATCTTCAAGAACAAAATCAGGTGCTTGATCTCCTGCCTGAACCCGAATTTTTTCAGTAAAGAAATGCTGATAAAGTGTGTAAGCTATGGCGAACATCATAATAAGCAGCAGACTCAAGCGAAGAATAAATCGCCTATTTTTGTTCCTCATCTGAACCTTCCTTTACTTATTAGGCGTAAGAATGCAGTCCGGCGATAATCAGATTCACAAAAACAAGGTTGAAAATAATGATTCCAAAACCGATGACTCCGAGCCATGCTGATCTTTCACCCTGCCACCCCCTGGAGAGCCGCAAATGCAAATATCCAGCATAAAATAACCAGGTAATCAGCGCCCATACTTCCTTGGGATCCCACCCCCAAAAACGTGTCCAGGCGATTTGAGCCCAAATCATCGCAAAAATGAGCGCACCCAAAGTAAATATCGGGAATCCAATGGCAACCGACCTGTATCCTATTTCATCAACCAAATCCAGCTTAATATTCTTCGTTAACGGCTGAAGCGCGGCAGATATTCTTTTCCTAACAGTCAGTCTTAGGATGGAGTACAACAGGAAACCCGTGGCAGCAGACCAAATGACCGTATTTAATTTTGCTGCATCAATAACAGCCGGTACATAGGCTAATGCCTCCAGCCTGCCTTCAGTCAGCAGCTCGCCTCGATGAGGTCCTATAAGTGAAGGAAGACTGTAAGTGGTTTCCGTCTCTTGACCATTATGATCGACCCACCTATAAACTGCTTCATATTGTAATCCTCTAAAAATCAGAGTAATGACAATAAAAGCAAGTGTGGCCACCATAAAGTACATGATCACCTCAAGCCAGAAGGTTTTCATGGACGGTTTCGTCTGGTCAACGGAACGAAGTAAATAAATGATACCTGCGATAAAGCTGCTGGCTAGAACAGCGGAACCCAGTGCCGTTGTGGTTACATGAATTGCAAGCCAGTCCGATTGTAATGCGGGGATTAATGGAGAAACATTTGTAGGGAACAAGCTCCCATAGGAAATCATTAATAATGTAATCGGTAAAGCGAATAACCCCAGAATTGACACTTTGTATAAAAAATATAGGATGATAAATGCGAGCACAAACATCATGGAAAAAGCTGTTACGAACTCGAACATATTGCTAACTGGCGCGTGTCCGGAAGCCATCCATCTCGTGATAAAATAGCCCAGATGTATAACAAAGCCCAGAATGGTCACGCTTATTGCGGCTGCAGCCCATTTACTTGGTTTTTCGTATTGTTTTCTGCGATCACGAATCGCTCCGCCAAACAGAAAAGTAGAAATTAAATATAGAAAGAATGCTGCATAGAGCAGGTTACTGCTAAAAGCGATCATTATTCCCCTATTCCCCTCCTTCCATCTTGTTTTCACTTTTTCTGTTTGTTTGATCCGTTAATTCTTGAAGGCCGGTTTCTTTTAAAATAGAGTTGACTTCATTTTGGAGACCGTAGACATTTTTATTGGCATGGCCCGCAATGAATACGGCGTCACCACTTCTCCTGATCCATATTCTACGATGGTTCCAGTACATCCCTTGGATAACCCCAATCATGAAAATGGCTCCTCCCAACCCAAGAATCCATAACGTATTGTCTTTTCGGACGGTAAGGGCAGATACATTTTTCATTTCAACGTTTTCAAATTTCATTTGTAATTGATTATTTCCTCTTGATTCAATGGTGTTTCGAATAGCCACAAAACTTTTCTCACCATCCGGGTGTTCGGGAGATATCATGTTAAAGACAAATGCCGGATTGTCAGGAACTTGTGATCTTGTTGCCGGCTGGCCTTGCCCATTGAAATAGAAATCCGGAAAATATTCCAAAATCTCAATCTTATATTCATTGCCAAGATCATAGCTTTTTTCCGGATTGAACAAATCAATCTCAATCTGGCCGAAGCTCTTTTCAGTCTTTTTATCAACTAAACTAAAGGTCATCTTGTTCAGTTCATTTAATTTGTAGGAAACCTGGTAAAGCGCAAAGGAATCATGCCTTAAAGGGTGATTCACTCTAACGTGCTCATCTTTCACCTTTACGAGTTCAGGGGTGTCCCCAACAAGGATCTCCCCTTTACGTTCATACAAGGTTACATTCGTTTGATAATTTTTAACGCCATTCCCTTGATCTTCTGGATAGGTTTCCAAAATAAACTTGTCACTGCCTAAATAATAATTTCCATTGGTTCCCGGAATTGCACTGGTTTCACCGTCACGAATCCAAAGCGTTTCGTCCACATACATTCCCGGAATAAATCGAAGCATTCCTCCAATCAGGAAGATGACAAGGCCAGCATGATTAACATAAGGTCCCCACCTTGAAAAGCGATTTTTCTCAGCCAGAAAATTCCCGTTCTCTTCCCGAATACGGTACCGTTTATTCCTTAGTTTGGATATAACAAAATCTATCTGTTTATCTGAATTTTTTTTCACTTTGGTTTCACTGAAAAGACGTTGTCTGCGAATAAAGCTTTCGTGCCGCGTAACCCCTTGATTTTTCAAAGCAAAATATAAAGGAACAACCCGGTCCAAACTCGCAATCACAAGCGATATTCCCAAAGCCGCCAGCAGCAGAAAATACCACCAGGATTCATACAGCCTGTTAAAACCCAACTGAACGTAGATTTGGCCTAACAGGCCGTATCGATCCCGATAGAAATCTTCCGGCACAACATTTTGCGGGATATACATTTGCTGAGGAAAAATGGTTCCAATCATAGAAGCGATTAAAATAAGAGCAATAATGCCCACTCCTACTTTAACGGATGAGAATAAGTTCCAAATCCTGTCAAGTGGTGTTCTCTTATAGGTTTGTGAACGTCTTGCACTTCCTTCATAACGCAGATCAACCGACTTTTCCGATAGTTCTTTACCAACTTGTTTCCCGCAAGACTCACAAAGAATGGTTCCGTATGGATTAACATGACCGCATTCGCAATTTACACGTTCCAATACTAAAAACTCCCTATATTCGTCTTTGTCCCTGTTGTTGGACAGCCCTGTTAATTAACAGTAATGGTCGTTTTCATGTTTTCATGGCCAGTTCCGCACATTACGGAACAAACAATGGTATAGGTTCCCGATTGATCAGGGTTCCATGTTACTGTCTGGTCAGAGCCAGGGGAAACCGTGGTGTTAACGTCCGTACCTTCAATTTTGAATCCATGCGTACCCTCTGTGCTGGTGATCATAAAATGAACCGGTTGTCCTGCTTTAACCTCGGTTTTATCAAGCGTCCATTGAAAATTGGATGCGGTCACCATAATCATTTGTTCGTTTCCATTTGACATGGAACTTGAAGTGGGAGTTGGAGGAGTTGATGCGGAACCGGAAGAAGAGCTGTCGCTTGTTGAACTGCTGGAAGAGTTGGAGACGTTTGAAGCATTATTCGTATTGCTCCCGCATCCTGCAAAAATGAGTCCAAATGCCAGAACGGCGCTTCCTGTTAAAAACACAACCTGACGTTTCATGATCAAGATATTCCTCCTAAAAAGTTCAGTATTTTGTTGTCCCTCTTTGTCTTTGTCCCTGTTTTTGAATAAATTTTAAAGCATAGTGCGTCCCGGAGATATAGATTCCCATGATGGATAGATAGTCGATTACAAATTTTATGGAAGTATCATCATTCGACAAGCTGCCAAATGGATTATAAATGGTTAGTTTAGAACCTATTTCTCTTTCAAAGGAAGCATACACCCCGTAAAATACAATCAATACCGCAAGAATACGTAATCCCATGGTGCGAATACGACTCGTTCCGGTGATTCCCGTCATTCTCCGTACTGAATTGAGGATCATTCCCCAAGAAAATCCTATGTGTACCGCCATGATGATAAATCCCCAATAGGCTGTCTGAACATGCATTTGCCGGAAGATCATATCATTCTTTACCGGAATTAAAGGAAATAGATCCCTGGAAATTAGTATTCCGGATACCATCATTACAGCCATTGCTGCAAGAAAAAGAAAATTAAGTCCAATTTGTAGAATCCGCCGAAAGTTATGCTTTCCCCGAAGCAGGGAACTAAACCACCGACGATTTAAAATAATATGGGCGATAAATAAACCAAATAACGTAACACCAACATTTTCATGGACTCTATTTCCGGTAATATAGTAAGCCATTTCTACAAACATGAGAATTGTCATGACCAGGTCAATGATTAGCTTGATTAACACCATTCGACTCAAACCATTCTCCTCTTTCTACTTAGAGAATCAATTAATTTTCATATTGATTTAAATACATGGTTAAAAGAACATCTTGAAGTAATCCTGCTTTTTCCTCTTCCCCTATTGACCTGCTTGCTTCATTGGCTACAACCTTAGATAGATTCGCATGAGCAGGTATTTCAGTTACCTCCCAGTCCTCTGTAGGGATAGCTGCAATTGGGGCTTCTGTACTGCTGCTGTTTGATTGTGGAACCGATCCTAAATCAAACTCTTTCATATCATCTAATGAAAACGAATATTGGTCCCTTTCCTGATTTGCGTGGCAGGCAAAGCAGCGGCCTATATCATCATCAGCCACTTCTCTGGCAGGAGTAAAATGCTGGAATTCCCATTCCCCATTACGTTCTTCAGGCGAGTACTGGGAACCCCAACCCGTGCGTTTTTCCATTACTAAATATTGTTCAAGCTCTCCATCCTTATAGCCTTCGAGAGTGATAACCGTGCCGCTCGGAAGCTCCTCACCATTCTGCACGGCTTCAATCGCTTCTCTGCTATTTACATAGATGTTTTCATGAATATCTCCTCGATCATAGGTCGTAAACACAATCGCATCTTCAAGATCAGGGAATTTAATAAGGTTAGCCCCAGATCCAATTTCAGCGTATTCTCCAGACTCAGCACCCGGGGCACTCTCCTCTTGCTGAGACATATTATTAGACCCTGTCTCCGAGGACTGCTCCCCTTGCTGAGACATATTATTCATACTCATATTATTATTATTGCTGCAAGCAGTGAGGGTGAGGGCAAGTAAAGCAGTAAGTGCCAATTGCTTTTTAAGCATATAAAATTCCTCCGAATTGGTATTATTGTCTCTACCTGGCTACTTAAATGTATGGACCAATAATCCCCCTTTCTTGCTTAATTCGAAAACAAAGAAAACCATCATTTATTCGTTAATAAACATAAGTTTATAATTTCAAAGAAGATGTATACAATGGTTAAATCAATGCGATTCGTTGTTTATTCAACATTTTATTTTAAATTGTTTATTTTCAATTTTGCGTTAATCACTCTAAAAAATCACCATTGATTGATTAAACAACATTCGTTTATAATAATAAAATTGAAACATGTTGCTTTCAATCGTTAAAAGAACATGATTTGTTGATTACTCAACAAATCGATAAAAAGTGTTAATAATATATAGAAAGTCTGGTGACCCAACAATGAAAGTTGATCGAAGAGTAGCCAAAAGCCAAGAAGCCATTAAGAAGGCTCTTATTGAACTGATGACTGAAAAAAGTTTTGATAACATTACCATTCAAGATATTTCCGACAGGGCAAATGTAAACCGGGGAACCATTTATCTTCATTACCTGGATAAATTCGACCTGCTGGATAAGATCATGGAAGAACATATATACAATATGAGTGATTTTTGCGAATCGGCAGCTGAAATGGATTTTTTAGAATCGACTATTCACTGTATGGAATACTTTGAGAAAAATTATCTATTCTTTTCGACGATGTTAGCAAGTGAAGGAGCTTCGTATTTTCGCAGTCGCTTCCTTCAGTTTAATATCGAAGAGTTCAGGAAAGATGTGGACATCACACAAGGAAAAAATGCTGGTCAAAGTGAAGATCTCGTTGTTGAATTTGTTGCTAATGCATACGTAGGGGTAGTTGAATGGTGGTTAAAGAATGGTATGCCTTATCCTCCTCGTGATATGGCAGAAAAAGTTGGAGAGTTATTAGAAAGATTAGTATAAATCAAGTAACTCAATTTAGAAATAACCCTACACCCCACCCTGCAATTCATCAATGGAGCCGATCCGGCGGTTCAGGGGGGGGGGTATGGGATACAGGGTTCATCCTGTCGCTCGACCCACTTCGGCTGTGAGCCGAACCTCAT
This sequence comes from Paenibacillus sophorae, assembly GCF_018966525.1. Lineage (NCBI taxonomy): Bacteria > Bacillati > Bacillota > Bacilli > Caryophanales > Paenibacillaceae > Paenibacillus > Paenibacillus sophorae. The sequence goes on along the minus strand of NZ_CP076607.1, from coordinate 2,960,684 downwards.
ATTTTTTAGTTCATCGGTTGCCCCTCAAGGATTTTCTTACCCTATACAATCTCCTTTAATAAATCCCCCACCTTTTCTGCCCTTTACATTTCAGTTGCTGAAAGATAATCGATATTTAATATTCTTTTGTTGAATAATCAACAAAATGCGTTCATTTAACTATTGAAGGCGTTCTGTTTTTTTTATAATTATTAACAGATGTCGATTAATCAATATTGATTTTTTATAAATGAAGTCAATGTTGGGCATTATACAATGAAATGTTTTCAAAAACAAAAAAAGAAAGGTTGTTGTTTAGCATGTCAAATATTCAAAATAAAGTTGTTGTTATTATGGGTGCGTCAAGTGGAATTGGGGAAGCTACTACCAAAAAACTTGCACAAGAAGGAGCAAAATTAGTCCTTGCGGCTCGTCGTGAAGATCGTCTAAAAAATCTTGTTGAATCATTACCCAACACTGAAATCTCTTACGCGGTTGCCGACGTATCGAATAAAGAGGAAGTTCAAGCAGTCGTAGATTTGGCAATTGAAAAATATGGACGTGTAGATGTACTCTACAATAACGCTGGAGTCATGCCAACTGCTCCACTTTCAGAAACTCGCTTTGATGAATGGCGTCAAATGTTAGATATTAACATTATGGGTGTGCTTAATGGAATTGCTGCTGTATTACCTATTATGAAGCAACAACAGTCCGGTCATATTATTTCAACTGATTCCGTAGCTGGACATGTTGTATATCCAGGGTCTGCTGTATACTGTGGGACTAAGTTTGCAGTTAGAGCAATTATGGAGGGATTACACCAGGAAGAAAGAGAAAGTAATATTCGTTCAACTATAATTTCACCAGGTGCAGTAAGTACTGAACTTTATACAACAATTAATGATCCTGAAAATCGGGAATGGGTAAAGGATCTTATGAGTAAGGGTGCAGAAGGTCTTTCTTTGAAATCAAGCGATATCGCAGATGCAGTAGCTTATGCAATAGCACACCTGAAACTGTTGCGGTAAGCGAAATTATAATTCGTCCAACAAAACAGGTTGTCTAATGGATGTTGCGATAATAATTGAAGATCGGAGTGGCTTATTTGTCTAAACGAAATAATTTACTTATATTTATATTGACCATAGGAGCTTTCGGCATCATAAATACTGAAATGGGGGTTATAGGGATATTACCCTACATTGCTGATCACTTTCATATCAGTATATCTAAGGCTGGGTGGCTGGTGAGTCTCTTCGCACTTACTGTCTCAATAACTGGTCCAACTATGCCGTTATTATTTTCGGGGATGAATCGCAAGAAGGCAATGTTACTTGTACTTGGTATTTTTGTTCTGGGTAATATTGGCTCGATATTTACATCTAACTATGCCATTGCAATAGTTGCGCGTGTGATTCCAGCTATTTTTCATCCCATCTATTTTTCGGCAGCTTTTACAATAGCCGCTAACTCAGTTCGCAAGGAAGAAGCGCCAAAAGCTGTTTCAAAAGTTTTTATTGGAGTATCTGCGGGTATGGTGCTTGGTGTACCCATCGCAAGTTTTCTTGCTAGTACGGTTTCGTTTCAATTATCAATGTCATTTTTCGCCATAGTGAACGCTATAGTATTTATTGCAACACTAGTATTTTTCCCTTCTATGCCTGTTAAAGAAAGACTTTCATATGGAGCGCAATTATCGGTATTAAAAAAACCAATTGCTTGGCTTTCCATTGTTGCTGTCATTTTACTAAATTCAGCAGTATTTGGGGTGTATAGTTTCCTTGCTGAGTATCTTAAAACCGTTACGAATGCCTCTGGGCAATCAATCAGTTTAATGTTAGTCATATTCGGAGGAGCAAATATTATTGGAAACATTGTGGCTGGGAAGTTACTTACTAAAAATGCCATCAAGACTGTAGTATCCTTTCCTTTTGCATTGGGAGTCGTTTACATCATATTATTCCTATTCGGACAATTCACTTTGCCTATGGCGATCATTACTTTAGTTTGGGGAATATTGGCTGGTATAGGAGGTAATATTAATCAATATTGGATTACGTCTGCAGCTCCAGAAGCTCCTGATTTCGCTAATGGATTATTTTTATCGTCCGTTAACTTAGGAACAACATTTGGTACAGCTGTAGGTGGATTATTTATTTCAGAATTAGGTACACAATACGTTGTATTAGTGGGATTATTATCGTTGGTATTAGGTTTGGCCTTTATTATGTTAAGAAACTACAGGAATACTCCTACAAAACAACTTTCTAGATAAAGCGTTAATTAAGAACTGGAGGATTTCAATGTCAAAGGATCAACAAGTTGCCCTTGTTACCGGCGGGAATCGAGGAATTGGGTATGAGCTGGTCAAACAATTGGCTCTGAATGGTTTTAGAGTCATTTTGACAAGTCGGGATCCAGAGACAGGGTATGCAGCAGTGCAACAGCTAAAGGAGTCAAATCTGGACGTTTCGGTTATGGTGATGGATGTAGATAATCAAGAAAGCATCCGTCAATCTGCGATTACAGTAAATGAGCGGTATGGAAGATTAGACGTATTGATTAATAATGCTGGCGTTTATTTGGACGAAAATGAAAAGTTATTGAATCTGGAACCTTCAATTCTAGAGAGAACCATGGCAACTAATTTCTTCGGCGCTTACCATGTGATTCGTTCCTTTATTTCCCTCATGGAAAAACAAGGCTATGGGAGAATTATTAATGTTTCCTCCGAATATGGAGCGATGAGCGAAATGTCATATCAAGGAGTAGGCGCTTATAAGTTGTCTAAGCTTGTCCTAAATGGATTGACACGATTGGTAGCTGCAGAAATCAAGGGTGATATAAAAATAAACGTGGTTGATCCGGGATGGGTAAGCTCAGATATGGGTGGACCATCGGCTCCAAGAACTCCTAAGCAAGCTGCTGAGTCTATCCTTTGGTTAGCGACGATAGGACCTGAAGGACCTTCCGGAAAGTTCTTTAGAGATGGAACACAAATCCCTTGGTAAATATTAATAATAATCGGGCACGTATATGTAATAACAAAAAGCGTAATTTCTCAGCATTACATTGAGAAATTACGCTTTTTAATTACGCTACACTACCCCGTTGATGATTACATATGAATACAACGTTTGGTGTACCCAAATGAAGCTGCTGCTTTAGTCATTAATGGAATATGTGACCTGAACGCTCCCAGTCCCAAGTGCCGATGTAAGACCGGAGATGTCTTCTATATATCCGAGCTTAACGTAACCACCGTATGAATTGGAAAATGTAGTATAGAAAAGTACCAGGGTGTTGGAGGACCATAGCATGATATCGCCTGCATGGATTGTTGCCGGCTTTTCTGTTGACCCAACAGGCAGATTATTAGGGAAATCATAGTATTTTTCCCGACCATTCAGTTCTGACATTCTGACTGTCATCGGCAGCTGTTCAATAAATGCCCTTGTTGTTTCATTATCATACAGTTTTGCAGTGAAAGTAGTATTACCAACCTTGATATTCATGGCAATCATTTCCTCTCTTTCGGGTAGTGCAGGAACCCTTGGAGCTGGGCGTTCAGGTTCTGTGGGCTGTGGAGGAACAGTCGGTTCTGCAGATTCTCCTTTCGCTATGTTTTCCATAAAGCGCATAAGCATTGCTGCAGCCTGGGCGCGGGTGGTAGAGCCAAAGGGCAACAGCCTGCCGCCACTGCCCTGCATGTTCTGGGAGCCCACCATCCAGTGCATAGCAGTTTCTGCAAAGGGGCTGACCTGCGATGCGTCGGCATAACCATCAAATGTTGCATAAGCGGAGGTGTCATAGCTCTTCGCCTCGGCGTAACGGTACAAGATCGTTGCGAATTGCTCACGGGTAATCAGGCTGTATGGTGCAAATTTTCCGTCGCCTATACCAGTAATGATCTGATTTGTTTTTGCCCAAACTACGGCTGAAGTGTAGTAGCTGCCAACGGGAACATCTGAAAAACCACCGTTACCTGATACTATCGGAGAACCTTCGATGCGGTGCAGTACCGTAACAAGCATTGCGCGGGTAATAGGTGTTTCCGGCTCGAAGTTTCCTCCCCCGGTACCGGCCATCAAGTTATTCTCGTTCACATAGTCTATGGCGGTATGATACCATACGTTGTCTGCTACATCATTATAGTCTGCCGCGAAAGCAGGGGTAGCCATACAAAAAATTAAAACAATTCCCAGCATCAGACTAATGAAATGTGATGTCTGTTTTCTCTTCATGATATCATCTCCTTTTCGATACAGAACTGAACTCATTCAGCAAGTGACCATGTTACTTGTACATTGCCTGAACCAAGAGCAGATGCCAGGTTTGAAGGATTGTCCACTCTTCCCAGTGGTACATAACCGCCGTAAGAATTGGAGTGGGTTTCATAGAAAAGCACCAGAGTGTTTCCTGACCAGCCCATTATGTCACCGGCATGAATAGTTGCAGGGCGCTCCGTTGATGCGGCAGGAAGATCCTCTGACAGATCATAATACTTCTCCAGCCCATTATGTTCATTCATCTGGAGTGTCATAGGAAATTGCGCAACTAGCGCCTTCGCCGTTTCGTTGTTATTTAATGTTGCTGTAAATGTACTGCTGCCTACAGTAATATTGATGGAAATGACGCCATTCTCCTCCGTCTTGTTATCTCCTGTTTCAGCCGTTGCTTTTTCCGTAGGTGACACAGATGGCTGCTCTGTTACATTGTTGGGTCCACCACTTGAGGTGGGAATATCCGATTGAGCAGACCCGGAATTCAACTCATTCCGTGCCCCACTACAGGCTGCCAACGCCAATATAATCCAAAGGCAAAACAGCAAGCTTAAGATTTTCCTCATATGTACCTCCTCATTTCAAAAAATCATCCGTCCATGCTAACCGGACACGGCTTTGTAATGGGCAGATGATACCGTTTATTTAGCCAGTTCAATCAGCACATCATAGCTCCCCGTCAGTTTACTGATTACCGATAAATCACTGTCAATTTTTCCGATATTCACTTGATAACCATATTGTTCGGATTTTTCTTCATCTTCAAAAAGAATGGTGAAATAATTTGCATCGGTTGCAAAGTCAATGTCACCATTGAACCAGCCATAATGAACATCTTCCTCCCTGTACTCTAGCGGATCGTCCATTACACCGCAGAAATCGTGGGAATAACGGTTTACATACACTGTATAAGGCAGCTTGGAAATTAAATTCTGTGCCGTAATGCTGTCGTTCAGCGTACCGGGTATCACCACATCACCAAAATGCATATTAATCTTTGTGCCACCCTCCAAGACATGAGTCGCTACATTGGGGTTATCTGTCTGCATCCGGGCACCATCAGATGCCACACGCACCCGATTGTCATCACCTACCGTTCGGTCATCAGAGGGAGCGGCGGATCCCTCATTTTTTGCAGTTGTACCTTCTGTCAGGGACTGGCTGCTGTTCTGTGGCTGCTCGGTGTGATTAGAGGCGTTATTTCCGTTGCCGCAGGCAGCAAGCGTTAATATCGTTATTACTGCGAGGAATAACACGAATAGTTTTTTCATAATAAGTATCATTCCTTTCTTTCGTTAATGCATTAAAACCAACAGAAAGTGCATAATCAAAATAGATTGATTAATCAACTTATATCTATTATAAGAATATGAAGTAGACATACAATGGTTAAAAAAACGCAATTTGTCGATATATCAACACAGCATTCAAAAATATTCATTTTCTTTTAAGGAATTGTAAATAAAAGCGTACTGCTAAATTGCCAGAACGCTCTCATTAAATCAAAAGGTTTGATGTGGACATAAGTGTTCTTCTGTCAAATCAATACCAATCGTGTTTTTCGTTGCGGTCAAGTGCATTGATTTTTGCCATTTCTGCATCTGTCAAAGAGAAGTTGAAGAGGTCCAGGTTTTCTCTGATATGATTCGGATTGCTCGACCCCGGTATGACCACAACGCTTTTTTGTAGATTCCATCGAAGTATGACCTGTGCAGAAGTAACGCCATGGGCCTGTGCGATAGATGAAATCACCTCATTACCCAGCAGTTCGGCTGTATACCCTCGTCCTCCCAAAGGATACCAGCCCTGCACAACGATACCAAGGTCTTGGATGTAAGGGATTACATCGTTTTCTTGGTAATAGGGGTGGATTTCATTCTGGACAAGAGCTGGTGTAATGGTGATTTGAGGCAGAAACTCCCCCAGTTCTTTCACATACCAGTTGGACAGTCCGATGGACCGGATTTTGCCATCTGCTACTGCCTGCTCCATTGCCTTGTATGCCGCCACATCATTAGAGCCAGGATGATGGAGCAGCATCATATCAATATAGCCAATATCAAGTTTTGCGAGGGCCTGCTCAATGGCAGCTTCAGCATTGTCGAACTGATTGGGATAAAGCTTTGTTATGACAAATATTTCTTCCCTGGGTACGCTGGACGCCCGAATGGCACGACCGACACTTTCCTCATTGTGATACATATAGGCTGTGTCAATAAGTCTGCCGCCAGCGTCTAAAAATGCGGTGACCGAATTAAAGCATTCCTCATCTGACAGGCTATAGGTGCCCATCCCTAAAATGGGCATTTCGTATCCGCTGTTTAGTAAAACGGTCTTGGTCTCAAAATTGAAAACACCGACATCTTGGCTTGTCATATTTTCATCTTTCGCATTCGAATTACTCGTTTCATTCGCATTGTCCGATGAGTTTGAGCTGGCAGATGGCTTTACACTGCTTGGGGTTTCCGTTGAACCCGCTGAACACCCCGCAGCGGTTAGCAACAAAGAAAACGCACATATAACGCTTAGTGTTGCTTTCCAAATTTTCATAAACTATCCCTCCCGTGGTCATTTTTCGGTGGTAACCTTAAAAACGCTACTATCTCGTTGATATTTCAAAAGAAGTTAGCCTGTGCTTTCGGCCTTTTGAGCCAAGGTTGGAGGTTGGCATATACCTTGTCCGGAAAAAAATATCAAGTATTTTCCGAGTCCACAGGGATTTTCTTAAAGCGAGCACAGGACGTTTTATCTGTGTGCGATTGAAAGGGTGATATGTAACACGAAACAGCCCCAATATTAACAATCCTCTAATAAGATAATAAGGATGTTTACAAAAATCATAGTTGTTTAGCACAACCTCCAAATGATTACCGAATATAAGAAAACCATGCCATGTATAGCTCCGGTACAATTTGTACGGGATATATGGCGTGGTTTTTCTATTAGGAGTATAAAACGGTTTACTTTAAGTTTTCATTAAAAAACGTTTCCAACTTGTCAAAGGGAATCACATCTATTTGATCATATAGGTCAGTATGAACAGCACCCGGAATAATCATCAATTCCTTATTATCGCCGGTCAGTTTTTCAAAGGCGTCTTTGCCCAAGTAACAGGAGTGTGCCTTTTCGCCGTGAACAATCAATACTGCACTGCGAATTTCGCTGCTATATTGTAAAATAGGCATATTCAAAAATGACAAAGAGGAGGTTACATTCCAACCATCATTTGAATTCAAAGATCTCTTGTGATACCCGCGGCTCGTCTTATAGTAGTCATAATAATCTTTTACGAAGGAAGGCGCGTCTGCCGGCAGAGGATCTACAACGCCACCGGCTCTTGCATATTCTCCATTCTTATAGTCAGCAGTTCTCTGTGCATTCAAGGCTTTGCGCTTCTCATATCGGGCGTTTTCACTGTCCTCTGCGTCGAAATATCCTTTTGCATTTACACGGGTCATGTCATACATAGTAGATGCAACCGTCGCCTTGATTCGTGTATCAATGGCTGCTGCATTTAATGCCATTCCTCCCCATCCACAGATACCGACAATACCGATTTTTTCCGGGTCAACATTGTCTTGAGCGGACAGGAAATCTACAGCCGCCTGAAAATCCTCTGTATTGATATCCGGGGACGCTACATATCTGGGACTGCCACCGCTCTCACCTGTGAATGATGGGTCGAAACCAATCGTTAAAAAGCCTCTTTCTGCCAGCGTTTGTGCATACAAACCAGAAGATTGCTCTTTTACTGCTCCAAACGGGCCGCATACTGCGATAGCAGGCAGTTTTTCTTCTGCATTTTTCGGTGAATACAAATCAGCAGCTAGTGTAATACCATAGCGATTATGAAAAGTGACTTTGCAATGATTAACCTTATCACTTTTGGGGAATGTTTTGTCCCATTCTTCAACTAAAGTCAATTTTTCTTCCATTTTTAGTCCTCCTTTACCCCCGAAACAAGCCCAGCCCGATTTAAAGTGGACAGGTAGTTTCTGAGTAAAATGAATACCAAACTCAAAATCACAAATAAAATTCCTACCCATACGACGTATTCTGTCCCCATGCCTGAAATCAATAATCCGCCTGCAGCGGCGCCAAATGTAGTTCCCAAGTTAGCGGCTGTCAAAAATAATCCATTAGCGAAATCAGGAGCCTCCGGAGCCGCAGACGTAATCCAGTATTGATTAAGATTGGCTCCTATACCCGCGATGATTCCCCAAACCAAAGTCGTTAAAGCCATCGGCACACTGAACTGTCCTGTTAAGAATAATATGACGTAAACAGCTACTAATGCGAAAGGAAAAGACACTGCAGATTTGATGGCATTGTTAATAAGCAGCTTCCCTGCAATAATGTTTCCAATAATATTCGCCCCGCCGAATAGGAGTAACATGAAGCTGATGGCATTCCATGAAAGCTTCGTAATAGTTTCAAGATACTCGGCAAGGAAGCTGTATACTCCGAATACGGCTCCATTCATTAAAATGACAGCGATCAGAGAAAGCCAGGTTATTGATTTTTTTAATACGCTTAATTGCGCACCGTAAGAAAGTCTTTCCTTAACAGGCAAAGATGGCACCAATAGGAAGGTGGCAATGAATACAATCGCATTCACGACAGCAAAGAATAACATCGCCGTTCCTAACGAAGTTGCACTTGCAATTAAACTAGAGACCGGCACACCAAGCACCATACCTGCAGATACTCCAATAAACACCCTGGAAACAGCTTTTGGGACTTCTTCCTTGCTGACTGACGAAGCAGCTACTGTAAAAGCCAAGGAAACATAGATGGGATGGAAAAAGGCAGGTATCACACGGGCAAATAGCAATATGGTAAAGTTTGATGTGAATGCCGATATAATGTTGCCCAGAATAAAAATACCAAGCACAAGCAACATGACCTTTTTCCGATTAAAACCCGAGAACAATAAAGGCATCGTTGGACCGGATACTGCAACAGCGAGCGCAAAGAGACTCACGACCAACCCCGCTTGGGATATACTGACATGGTAATGATCAGCAATTAAAGGCAAGATCCCGATCACACCCATTTCGGTATTTAAAATGCTAAATACGCCAATGGCCAATATTAATACAATCCATTTATTGTGTTTCGTCATCATTCTGCTCCATTCGTTGCAATTACCTCTTTATACCAAAAGAAAGATTTCATTTTTCCATGATTCATCAATCATATCCTCCTCGCTCATCATTTATATTTCTGAGATAATGACCTGCACGTATTCAAGCAGCCGAAAGATTTCCCGCGTCATCGGTTGCGCCAGTTTTCGGTTTGCAGTCATTCTTTGCTGATCTCAATGGCGCCGGTCAGGTTTTGGATGTTGTCGCTGCCGGATACTGCCTGCCCCAGCTCATAAAGCCTACCGCCGGGGCTTGGGCTGAACGATCTGTAAAACATGACCACATCGCCCCATGGATCATAATACGCAAGACTCCCCGCCTCACCGCTGGCCTCTGTTGCATTGCTGGTATCCAGTGTTTCCGGGGGATAAAAGATTTTTTCATTGTTGCTGTAATTCTGTACCTGAATTGTCAGGGGCAACTGATTATAGAGATCTTTTGCCGCCTGACTGTTGTTAAGCTTAAAAACGATGGTGTTCCCATTGGACTTAATGACTATCTGCATATTTTCTTCACCTCCTTTTTCCTTGTGTCCTCAGAATTATTATCGGCATGCCCTTTCAAAAATAATTACCAGGCATAAGCTTCCGGCGCTTCTCCGCCCGGTCCGGGCCAGATTTCATTGAGCATACGGAGCGTCTCATCAGAGAGCCTGATATCCAATGCATAAAGGTTTTGTTTCAGTTGGCCTACCGTTGCCGGACCTATAATAGGAGCGGTTACAGCGGGATTGTAGAGTAACCAGGCAAGGGCCACTACTGCCGGAGGCATTCCCAGTCTTTCACATAAAGCCTCATAGTTTTCAAGCTGAGGCCGGATTCTTGCAGCCGTGCTTATCAAAGCTGAGCGGCGCATGCCAAGATTGCCTTTCAGCATTCCGCCCAAAAGCCCTCCGGCCAACGGACTCCATGGGAGTATCCCCAAGCCGTGATAGCGGCAAGCGGGGATGACCTCCAGCTCGATGCTGCGGGCAGTCAGGTTGTACAGGCTCTGTTCTGAAACAAGGCCTAAGAAGTGGCGGGAATTCGCAATACCTTGCGCAGTGGCAATGTTCCATCCCGCAAAGTTGCTGCTGCCGACATAAAGAACCTTGCCCTGCTGAACCAAAAGCTCCATAGCCTGCCAAATTTCCTCCCATGGGGTGAATCGGTCGATATGGTGCATTTGGTACAGATCAATACGGTCGGTCTTCAAACGGCGGAGGCTGTCTTCACACGCCTTCCTGATGTGATACGCGGACAAGCGCCTGTCATTTGGGCCGAGTCCCATTGGCTGATAGCACTTTGTTGCAATCACCAGGTCGTTGCGCCTGCCGCTTTTCTGCAGCCAGCGGCCGATGATCTCCTCAGAAGTGCCAAAGCCCTTTTTCATATCCGGCGTTTGCGGCCCGCCGTATACATCAGCGCTGTCAAAGAAATTGATTCCCTGGGCGATCGCTTGGTCCATAATCCTAAACGATTCCTGTTCGTCTGTCACATAGCCAAAATTCATGGTTCCAAGACAGAGACGGCTGACTTTTAGCCCGGATCTTCCTAAATTCACATATTGCATTTTCTTATCCTCCTTTTTTATCTTCATATCGTTGCACCCCTTGGTTTAACCTTTCTAAGCCCTCCAAAACTCGGCTTTGCTGGGTACCAAGGTTCATTCGGAGAAAGGATTGCCCATTCTGTCCGTAATCCGAACCAGATGATAAATGCAGTCCGGTTTCATTTCGAATCACCTCGCACAATCGGCCTGCGTCACAGGTAATCCGGTAGCAATCCATCCAGAGAAGATAGGTTGCTTCGGACTGAACAATCTGTATCTGAGGGATATGGCGTCGAATATAGTCTGCTGCGATGTTCTTGTTATCCTTAATATAACCTCGTAATTCATCCAACCATGCATCACCTTGGGTAAAGGCAGCAATGGTGGCTTCTATGGCAAAGGCATTTGGCTCCCCCACTTCATCGGTTTTCAGTCCCCGGTTGACCTTATGCCGAATGTAGAGGTTGGGAACAACTACGCTGGCCGCCTGCAATCCGGCCAAATTAAATGCCTTTGAGGGAGCAATGCAGGTGATGCTGTTTTCGGCGCACAGGTTTGATACGGAAGCAAATGGGGTGTATGTTACTCCTGGATCGGTGAGGTCACAATGGATTTCATCAGAAAGCACCAACACCCGGTACTTTGCACACAATTCACCGATCCGGGCGAGCGTATCTCTGTCCCATACCTTACCGATGGGGTTATGGGGATTGCACAAAATCATCAGCGTGGTTTGCGGGTCGGCCAGCTTGCGCTCCAGATCATCAAAATCAATGCTGTATTGACCCTCCCTGTAAATTAGATTGTTTTTCAGCAGGTTCCGTCCGTTATTCCGTATAGAGTTATAGAAGATATTATAAACCGGAGGCTGGATCAGCACATTTTCGCCCACATCGGTCATCTTCCTGACGATGGAGGAAATGGCTGGCACCACGCCAGTTGCAAAGAGAATCCAATCCTGTTCGATGGGGAACTGATGTCGTCTGGTCCACCAACCGCCCACAGCCTGACGGTATTCATCCGGCATGATGGTATAACCGAATATTCCTCTGTCCACTTTCCGACGAAGGGCCTCCAGCACAGCAGGAGCGGTTTCAAAGTCCATGTCGGCCACCCACATGGGCAGCTCATTTTCGCCTACGTCCCACTTCATGGAATAGGAACCCCAGCGGTCTGTTACCTTGTCAAAGGCATGCGGCACGTTTCACACCTCCCAAAGGTAATACAGGTGTTTTTCGGGTCAATCTGCGGATCGTCAAAGATGATTTCACCGATTCCCTCCGCATTGATAACGCCGCTGATTGGGTTTTTGATACTGTCTATGGTGGTGGTGATGTCTGCCGAGATGTTTTTGCAGTATTCAAACGCCAGATTTGTTTTCAACAAGCGGCAATTTTTCAGCGTCAGGCCGTCGATGTAACAGAAGCCCTGCAAGCTCTCAATGGTGCAATTCACGAAGGTTAAATTGCGAGAATTCCAGCCAATATACTCCCCGGTGATGAAAGTATCGGAAACAACCACATTTTCGCAATTCCAAAACGCATCTTTAGAGAGTAGCTTGGCTCCGGTTATTTCAACGTCTTTACAACCGTCAAAAGAGTAGTTCCCAGTAAGACGGAGGTTTTTCGCTTTAATATTGGAAGCGTTCATGGCGAAATAGTCACCCTTTGCGCTCACATCACTGAGGGATACGCCATCACACATCCAAAATGTCTCGCTGGCGTTTGGCATATCTACATGGTCAAGGGTAATGTCGGTGGAACGGCGAAAGGTTTTGGGAGCTTCAATCGTGGTATGGCTGATACGAACCTGATCGGTGTACCAGATACCAGCCCTGGCGCTATCCAATATGACGCTGTCATGGATATTGGCAGTTTTGCTATACCAAAGGGGATATTTCCACTTGAAAATACTTTGCTCTACCTCGATATCGCGGGACTCTTTGAGTGGCGATTCCCCATGTTCAAAAATTGAATTTTTAATAAAAAGCTCTTGCTCATAAAAGAGCGCACGCTCACCTGCAAAAATATGTTCATCTATAGATTTCCTCATACAGGTTTCCTCCTGTTTTGTTATGTCTGCTGTCTGCACATAGGTTACTTTTCCTTATCTTTCATGGAATAAATCAAATAATCCAGACAGTCCAATTGTTTTTGATATTCATGGATTTTATCTAGAAGAGAACATCTGTGACATGAGAGTAGCCGCAGTTTCTTTTGTTGGTCTGCAAGATGTAAGAAATTATCTGCGAAGTCTCTGCTACACCCCGCATCCAACAGGTTCCTGAATACTTTTTCATTCTCTTCATGTTCCGCCATATCGTCACCTTCTTGTTCGCCTGCTATATTCATATTATATCCCTCAGAGAAAAATATATAAAATGCTTATATTTAATGTTTAATTATGCTCGAAAGGTATAATTTCTTATGATACGATAGACCATATAGAGAAGGGAGGAAAAAACATGGATATAAGAGTGCTGCGTTATTTTTTGACTGTTGCCAGAGAGGAAAATATCTCAAACGCTGCGAAAAGCCTTCATGTAACACAACCGACACTTTCCCGTCAACTCATGGAATTGGAATCAGATTTGGGCATAAAACTGTTTTTGCGCAGCAGCGGGAACCGAACCATCACATTGACAGAAGAAGGAATGCTGCTACGTAAACGAGCGGAAGAAATATTGGACTTGGTAGAAAAAACAGAATCAGAGCTCATGGCACCGGGAGAGAGCATTAGCGGTAATATACACATCGGCAGCGGAGAAACCCATGTAATCAGTCTGCTATCCAAGGAAATCAAAGGCATCCGGGAGGAACATCCCGATATACACTTTCACTTTTTCAGTGGAAATGCGGATAACGTAACGGAGCGGCTGGATCATGGTCTGATTGATTTTGGTGTTTTGGCCGAGCCGTCTAACATTTCAAAATATAACTCGATTTTTCTGCCCGCTACGGATACTTGGGGACTTCTTATGCGGAAGGATCATCCTCTGGCCGAGAAAGAATCCATTGAAGCCAGTGATTTATGGGATATTCCTCTTATCAATTCAAGTCAGCGGCTAACAAGTAACGCGTTTTCAAAATGGCTGAAAGATGACTACGAAAAACTGAATCTCGTAGCTACCTACACACTTCTTTATAACGCATCACTTTTGGTAAAAGACAATATCGGCTGTGCGCTATGCCTTGATAAGATTATCAGTACCTCGGAGGACAGTGAGCTTTGTTTCCGGCCGCTGATACCCAAGCTGGAAGCCCGCTGGCATATCGTCTGGAAAAAGTATCAGGTATTTTCCAAGCCTTCGGAATTCTTCTTAAACAAATTGCAAGAAGCATTTATCGGAAAATAACTGAATTCATTGGAATTTATGTGGCTTAAAGCCTCGAAACAGCGAAGTATGCCTTACTCCAAAACCAAAGGCCGTCCCAAGCAGCCATTTCATGGCTTATGGGACGGCCCGGTTACGATAGTCAAAAATTATAATTCTGCTCCATTTGTTGCAATTACATCCTTATACCAAAAGAAAGACTTCTTCTTCTTACGGTCAAATGTCCCGCCGCCGTCATCATGTTTATCGACATAAATGAAACCGTAACGTTTGGACATTTCACCTGTTGAAGCGCTGACCAAATCAATACAGCCCCAAGGGGTGTAGCCCATCAATTCAACACCATCTTCAATGGCTTCACGCATTTGCTTAATATGATCGCGGATATAGTCAATCCGATAATCATCATGAATCGAGCCATCTTCCTCCACCTTGTCATTGGCTCCCAAACCGTTCTCCACGACAAAAAGCGGTTTCTGGTATCTGTCATAAAACTCGTTCAGGGTGATTCTTAATCCGATAGGGTCAATTTCCCATCCCCACTCACTGGTTTTTAAAAAAGGATTTCTAACACCACCCAAGCCATTTCCTTGCATGATTTCTTCAGGTGATTTCTCTTTCTTTTCCGTGCGTGACATATAGTAACTGAAACTGATAAAATCCACAGGATATTGTTTGAGCAATTCCAAATCGCCCGGCTGTACTTCAATTTCAATGTTATGTTCTTTGAAGTAACGTTGAATAAATGCAGGATATTCTCCTCTCACTTGAACATCAGCACAGAAATTATTGAAGAAACGCGACTCTTGTTTTGCAAAAAGGACATTTTCAGGGTTGCAATCATACGGATACGTTGGCAGGTACAGAATCATACATCCAATTTTGGCATCGGGAATAATTTCATGGCATGCCTTAACTGCTAAACTGCTTGCAACAAATTGATGATGGAAAGCCTGGAAGGTCGTTTGGTATTTGTCTTCTTCGTTTTGAATAGCAAAACCAAAACCCTGAATTGGCATTTCAAAGCTGATATTAATTTCGTTAAAAGTAAGCCAATACTTTACTTTATTTTTATACCGGTTAAAAAGCACCCTTGCATACCTTTCAAAAAATCCAACAACTTCTCTGCTTTTCCAACCACCGTATTCTTTCACTAAATGGATCGGCATTTCATAGTGAGAAATCGTAACCACTGGCTCAATGCCGTACTTATGCAATTCATCAAATACGCTGTCGTAAAAAGCTAAACCTGCTTCATTTGGCTCTTGTTCATTTCCATCAGGGAAAATTCTTGTCCATGCAATGGACATCCGGTAACATTTGAATCCCATTTCGGCAAACAAGGCAATATCTTCTTTGTATCGGTGATAGAAATCAATGGCTTCATGGTTAGGATAAGTGTATTTGTCTTTATCAATTTCAAAATCAAAACCGATACTTTTCAATAAGGTTAGACGTTGTTTGCCCCCGGGCAGAACATCGGCAGTACTTAAGCCTTTGCCACCCTCACCAAATCCGCCTTCCAATTGATTGGCTGCAGTCGCTCCGCCCCATAAGAAGCCTTCCGGAAATTTCATTGTTTCATTTTTCATATTTAGTATCCTCCTCGATCATAATTTATTTACACTAGAGCTAAATAACTAAGGTCAATAAGCTTTCTTTTTGCTGTACCGTTTCTTTATTCATATCGATAATATCGATATAACGATCTGTATTCGTAATAATAATTGGAGTAGTAACCTTGTACCCGGCTTCTTTAATTTTATCAATATCAAACTTTACTAATAAGTCACCTTGATTCACCCGATCCCCCTCTTTAACAGCAATAGAATAATATTTTCCTTTTAACTGAACCGTATTGATTCCAATATGGATTAATATTTCTGCACCTTGATCTGACGTAATTCCAATTGCATGTCCCGTGCGATAAACGGTTGTTATGATACCATTAACCGGTGATACCGCTTGGCCAACATTTGGCTCAATCGCAATTCCTTTTCCCATCGCCTCTGAGGCAAAAGCTTCATCATCCACATCCGCTAACGGCTTAATGACTCCAGTTAATGGACTGCCAATGACTTCTTGTTTTACAAGTGGCTGTCCAGCTTCTACCTTGCTTTCTTCAACTTCTTTTTTCTTTTTATCTTCAAATCCAAAAACGATTGTAAGAATGGTTGTGCAGCCAAAAGCAACCAGTAAAGCAATAGCTTGTAATGCTATTGGTGCATAGGTTGGAATAACCAAAAAGGACGGAAATGCATAGGCTATTGCTTTTGCCCCAACGGCGCCACTAATCGCTCCTCCGGCAACTCCAGCAATGGCTACATAAGGAATTGTACGTTTGTAGCGAAGCATTAACCCATACAGAATTGGTTCGGTTATACCTGACAGTATTCCAGGCAATAACGTAGATCCGGTAAGTGCTTTCAAGCTTCTGTCCTTTGTTTTTAATAAAATGCCAAATGCCAATCCTATTTGTGCAAACACAGCGGTAGCAACCATTGCAAGAATTGGATCTCCACCATTTGCTAAATTTGCAATAATAAATGGTGTGAATCCCGTGTGTATGCCTAGCAAGGTAAGGAAAGTCCAACCGCCACCTAATACAGCGCCTCCCAGGATTCCACTTTTTGAAAATAAAAAGTTGATACCCTGTCCAATACCATTCCCCACATACACTCCGAAAGGACCAAAAGCAATAACCGTTAAGGGTACCATGATAATTAAAGACAACATAGGAACCATAAACATCTGTATATCTTTATAAATAATTTTCTTAAGGAACCGATCTAAAGCAGCATAAATGCTGATTGCGATAAAAGCAGGGAACACAGAGGAAGAATAATTCATCAAAACTACCGGAATACCCAGAAAATGAGAGACGTCACCCGCATTTTTAAGCAGGCTCGTAAAGTTCGGCTCCAGTAATGCAGCTCCGATGGCTCCGCCCACGTAAGGATTTGCTCCAAACTTTGTGGAAATAGTAATACCTAGGAAAATGGGGAGGAAGTAGAACACGGCGTTTCCAGCTGCGGATAAAATAAAGTAAGTTCCACTTTCTGCTGACAATATCCCTGTCATTATTAAAATAGCTAACAATGCTTTAAGCATGCCTGCACCAGCAAAGACTCCGAGCAACGGAGAAATGCTGCGTGAAATAACTTCAAAAATTTGCGCTCCAATACTTTTCTTTGGTTCATCTGATGAAGTTGTTGCGGCACCCACATTCGCAATCTTTGTAAATTCTTTATAGACTTCTGAAACATGGCTTCCGATCACTACCTGAAATTGTCCAGCGCTCTCAACAACACTGAGAACTCCATCTGTGCCTTTGAGTTTTTCCTTATCAGCCAGACTATTATCTCTTAATGTAAAACGCAGACGTGTCGCACAGTGCACAACACCGATTATGTTTTGTTCGCCACCAACCAATTGGAGTATTTCTTTCGCAAGGCTTTGGTAACTCAATCTTCCCCACTCCTTTTCAGTTAATTCTAACCTTGATAAACTGTTCGTATAGTGAAAAGACTTAATAAAAAAACCTAAACCAAACAATTGAATGTTTGATCTAGGTTTTGCCCGTTAGGTTACAACCCTATAATTACTCATTATTATTTTTGAAAACCCTTTCAATATGAATGGTCAAATAAATCATTTCTTCATCAGTCAATTCGTAGGTGTAAGAACTCTCGATAAACTTCTTTATTTTTTTTGAACATTCATATGCATCCGGATACTTTACCTTGATTACATTATATAAGTCGTCATCTGATGTGCTTTTGTAATGATTGCTCTTGACTAGCCGATGTGCAAAAAACTTAAGATGCGTTATAAAACGATAGAATGATAAAGAGTTTTCATTAAAATCCAACTTAAAATGATATCTGACAATCGTTAATACTTCTTGCATAACCTTAGTCATATTTTTTACAACAGGCATCTCTTCATTCAATTCAGCATTAACAATATGAAGGGCTAAGAACCCTGCTTCATCCTCTGGTAAGAGGACACCAAATTTTTCACATATCATATTTAATGCTTCTAATCCAATCTCATGTTCGTCTTTATATATCTGCCTAATTTCCCATAGTAATCCGTTCTTAATAGGCAAATTATTTTTATAACGTTCAATTGCAAAATAAATATGATCAGTTAAATGAATATAAATACTATCGTTTAGCTTCTTTCCTAATTTTATTTTGGCATATGCAATGATTTTTTCGGATATATCCATATACTCCATTGGCATATCAGCAATTAAGGTCTTAAACTTTTTCATTGTATCTTCGTTTTCTAAAGTGAAAATTTTATGAATTTGTTGTTCATTAATATCATCACCAACACGCTTTTTAAAACCAATTCCACGTCCAATGATGATAACTTCTTGTTTTTCTTTTGTTGAGATAACTGCATTATTGTTTAATATTCCCTCGATTTTCACTTTATTCCCCCCAGTTTTATACTGTATCCCCTCCAATTAATAGAAAAAGGCAAGACCCCTACCTCTTTCTAAGGTAATCGGTTTTGCCTGATTTAACAGTAACAATCCGTTTTGTATGCGTTTACTATCCCGCTTCTGTTTTAATTATAAATAAAAACAGATGACATACAATGGTCAAAACATCCGATTTTGTTGATTATTCAACATCTTGATTGGAATTATTGATTGGTCTGAGTATGTTTTTTGCGTTCGCTTTCTAAAGAATCATTAATGATGTATAAAGCTCGTTAACGACTGATTCTGGTGATATCATACTCTCCAGAACGGCAAACTTCGTTCTGCAATATATGGCCAAACCCGGCCAAACAATATGTCCGGCGACGGAATCGGTCGTAATAATGAGACCGGCAATAAAGCTCCAATAGACAACTTATAAGCGCCTAAATCCATAGTTCACCGGCTCCCACTCGCCGCAGGCTGTACGATTGTCAGAGTAAGAGTGGCAAATCCCAGCGTACTTAATCTCCATGAGGACGATCCTTGAATTATTGGTTCTTCAATCATGTCGGTCAAACACAAAAAAGTGAATCCCGACAAGATATGCGGGATTCACGCAGTGGTTTTACTCAAAGTGTCATTTGTTTTTCGCAAAGCCCTCTACGATCTTCAACACAAACCTTATTTTTACTTCAGATTTGCTTTGAAGAAGGACTCGAGCTTGTTGAACGGGATGTACTCCATTCTGTCGTACAGATCCACATGCCCTGCGCCTGGAACAATATAGAGTTCCTTCGGTTCGGCCGCCAACTTGTAGGCATCTTCGCTGTAGTACCTAGAGTGGGCATTCTCACCTGCGATGAACAGAATTGGACGCGGAGAAATCGTATCAATATGCTCGAACGGGTAGAAGTTCACGAGCGCCCCTCTGCTGGTAAGGCTGTAGGGCAATGAGCGGGGGTGATATCCCCTTGGCGTACCGTAGTATT
This sequence comes from Paenibacillus sophorae, assembly GCF_018966525.1. Taxonomy (NCBI): domain Bacteria; kingdom Bacillati; phylum Bacillota; class Bacilli; order Caryophanales; family Paenibacillaceae; genus Paenibacillus; species Paenibacillus sophorae. The sequence goes on along the minus strand of NZ_CP076607.1, from coordinate 2,940,981 downwards.
CAGAGAACTCTCGGACTGCTGCTTCTGCTGAGGGTTTTAGTTCCACTGCAGTTCCGCCGCCATATTTTATCTGTCCGCTCTCAAAATCGATCCAGCGCTGTTCAGCGGCTTCTTCAAGGGCTTTTATCTGTTCTTCCTTGGTCATTACATCGTTCGGTGTTACCGCTAACCCCAATCCCTCACGGGTGGCGCGGCCCATGTCGTACATACTAACTGTCGCGATGGCCTTCAGCCGAGGGTCAATCTGCGCAGCGCTGACCGCAAACCCGCCACTGGCACAAACGCCGATGACGCCAATACGGTTACGGTCCACAAACGAGCGTGTGCCCAAAAAGTCCACGGCGGCGCTGAAATCTTCGGCGAACGTGTCCGGAGAAGCAATATTACGCGGTTGCCCGCCGCTTTCTCCAGTGTAGGAGGGATCAAAGGCCAGGGTTACAAAGCCCCGTGCTGCCATCTCCTGGGCATACAAGCCAGCCGTCTGTTCCTTCACGCCAGTGAACGGGGGTCCAACAATGATTGCGGAAGATTTCTTTGCTCTATTCATGTTTTTAGGAAGATACATATCCGCGACGATGTTAATGCCAAGTCTGTTAGTGTATGAGACTTTTTCAACAGTGACCTTGTTGTTTTTAGGAAAGGTCTTGTCCCATGCCAGGCTAATTGCTGCGGGTGAACCGGTGGTCGCGGAAGAAACTGTGTTTGTGGATACAAGCACGGCCAGTACCATCACTATGAGTAAGTGAAGGCCTCCCTTGATAATAGGTTTCTTCTTCATTTTAAAATCATCCTTTCTTATTTTGGTTTGAAAATTTTTTTGCAACTATCATGCTGTCCTTTACCTCGGCTATGTTATCCTTTTACCTCGACAAAAAAGGACCGTTGATGATTAATCAACATTTGAATGTAATTATAAAAAAAGAAAAACGATGCTCTCAATGGTTAAATGAACGCAATTCGTCGATTACTCCACACAAGAATAGTTATTGTTGATTAATTTGATAAATTACAGAATCCAACCATACAGAAAGTAGATAAAAGAATACACAATAGCAAAAAAGTAAAGGCCAAGTATCGAAAATACCTAGCCTTTTTGATACATAAATTTCTTACCTAGAAAATTGTTTTGCATGAGCACTCCTGTAAATTCTTAGCAGAATAGTGATCAAACTAAATATCAATGACAGGATTCCCACCAATATGACGTATTGTGTACCCATTCCTGATATAAATAATCCACCTGCAGCAGCACAAACAGTTGTTCCCAAGTTAGCGGAAGTTAAAAACAATCCATTGGCAAAATCAGGGGCTTCAGGGGCTGCCGAGATGATCCAATATTGATTGATATTCCCTCCAATCCCTGCCAATATCCCCCAAATTAATGTAACGATCGCCGTAGGGATACTAAACTGACCTACTAAGAATAAGATGATGTAAACGGTCCCTAATACAAAAGGAAAAGCGATGACTGATTTGTTCGCATTTTTGGTCAGTAATCTCCCTGCCACTATGTTTCCGATAATATTCGACCCACCGAACAGGATCAACATTAAGCTAATGGAATTCGCAGACATATTCGTGACAGTTTTCAGATATTCCGCCAGATAACTATAAACTCCAAATACAGCAGAGTTTAGTAAAATGACAGCTGCAACAGAAAGCCAGGTCATTGATTTTTTTAGTACCCTTACTTGAGATCCGTAAGAAAGTCTTTCCTTAACAGGCATCGATGGTACAAATATTATTGTAGCAATAAAAACAATCGCATTCACAAAAGCAAAGAATGCCATCGCCATTTCAATCGAAACGGCATTAGCAATAAAACTTACAATCGGTACACCGACCACCATTCCTGATGATACCCCAATAAAAACTTTCGAAACGGCTTTTGGGGCTTCTTCCTTACTAACCGAAGCGGCAGCTACTGTAAATGCCAACGAGCAATAAATCGGATGAAAAAAAGCTGGAATTACACGAGCAATTAATACAACGGTAAAGTTTGTTGTAAATATGGAAACGATATTACTAAGAAGAAAAACACCAAGTACAAGTAACATGACCTTCTTCCGATTTATACCCGAAAACAATAGCGGCATTGTTGGACCGGATATTGCGACAGCTAGTGCAAAGAGACTTACCAGCAATCCTGCCTGAGATACACTGATATTGTAGTGATCAGCAAGAGAAGGCAATATCCCAATAACACCCATTTCGGTATTTATGATACCGAAAACTCCTACGGTTAAAATGAAAATCAACAAATGATTTCGTTTAGCCAAAAACACAACTCCTATCCCTTTAAAATTATGCTAATTAGGTAGACAGTCTCGATTAGCAGATTCTCATCTCCTTCGAGCTTTGGTTTACCCTTATTAGCATTATTCCCTAATTACTACAGCAACAAATACAACATGTAACGCATAAACAAATGTAATCGATTAATCAACTCTTATCTAATTTTATAGAAATGTAATTGTTCGTTCAATGGTTAAAAATAAGTGATATGTTGATATCTCAACACATCATTCGAAAGTGTCGATTATTCGTTTTGCGGTTTTATGAATCTGGCGGTTTTGGAGTTCGTTCACTTCCGCTAGATTTGCATCAAGTCCCGGATACAAGTTGCCTTACTTTCGGATCGACCTTACTAGTAGATCAGGAAATAATTGGCATGCACTTTCGGACGGCCCAGATTGGGTACGTATAGACCACGTTGCGAAAACTCGATAAGCAGCAGCGAAATCAGCTATTGCGAACTCCACACCTATTCCTCGTTCAGTACCTGTGATTAATCAAACTTCTGAATATTGGATACCTTTTTAATTTCTATTACAAATAAAAAACAACAAATAAAAAAACACCATTGATTGATTAAACAACATTCGTTTATAATTATAAACTGAATTATATTGCTTTTTCGTTTAAAAAAATTAATTTGTTGGTTATTCACCAAAACGATAAAAAATGTTAATTAAGTAAAGGCTGGTGTTCAAACAATGCCGAAATTGGATAGAAGAATAGCCAAAAGCCAAGAAGCAATTAAAAGGGCTCTTATCGAATTGATGACCGAAAAAAGTTTTGATAGCATTACCATTCAGGATCTCTCCGACAGGGCAAATGTGAACCGGGGAACCATTTATCTTCATTACCAAGATAAATTCGATTTATTAGATAAGATCATGGAAGAACATATCAACAATATGAGTATTTTTTGCGAGTCGGCCTCTGAAATGAATTATATAGAATCGACTGTACACTGTATGGAATACTTTGAGAAAAATTTTTTGTTCTTCTCGACGATGTTAGCTAGTGAAGGAGCCTCGTATTTTCGCAGTCGATTCCTTCAGTTTAATATCGAAGAGTTCAGGAAAGATGTGGACATCACAAAAGAAAAAAATGCGGGTCAAATTGAAGATGTAATCGTTGAGTTTATTGCAAATGCATACGTAGGGGTAGTTGAATACTGGTTAAAGAATAAAATGCCTTATCCGCCTCGTGTCATGGCAGAAAAAGTTGGGGAGTTATTAGAGCGAATTATATAGAAACACTGTATAAGAGCCAAAAAGGCCAGTAGCGATTGTACAGGCCTTTTTTCTTATGACCTCATTGTCGAAGGCACCGAAAGCTCTTTATAAAATTCAACAAAAGCTCCTTACTTCAGATTTTCTGTGAAGAAGTACTCAAGCTTATTGAACGGAATGTACTGCAGTCTGTCGTACAGATCAACATGCCCTGCGCCTGAAACAATGTAGAGTTCTTTCGGTTCGGCTGCCAGTTTATAGGCGTCTTCACTAAAATATCTGGAGTTGGCATGCTCGCCTGCGATGAATAGAATCGGACGCGGAGAAATCGTATCAATTTGCGCGAACGGGAAGAAATTCATCAGCGCTCCGTTACTGGTAAGAGTAATGGCCGTCGTTGAGCGGGGATGATGTCCCCTTGGCGTACGGTAGTAATCATAAAACTCGCGTGCCGCTGCTGAAGAATCATTCGTAATTACTTCAGGAGTTCCTATGACGTACTTTTTCTGTCCACCTTCAAACTCGACCCAGCGCTGTTCTGCGACTTCTTCAAGCGCTTTTCTCCGATTTTCCTCAGTCATTGTCATTCCCAGTCCCTCACGGCGGTCCCGGCCCATGTCATACATACTTACAGTTACGATAGCCTTCAGTCGTGGGTCAATTTGCGCAGCACTGATCGCAAAACCGCCACTGCCGCAAATACCTATAACACCAATACGCTTACGATCCACAAACTGGCGTGTGCCCAAAAAGTCCGTAGCGGCACTGAAATCTTCAACATACGCTTCCGGAGAAGCTATTGAACGCGGCTGTCCGCCGCTTTCGCCATTGTAGGAAGCATCAAAAGCCAGTGTTATAAACCCCCGTTCTGCCATAGTTTGGGCATACAAGCCCGACGTTTGTTCCTTTACTCCACCAAATGGGGCTCCGACGATGATTGTGGGAGATTTCTTTGATCTATCGACATTTTTGGGGAGATACATATCTGCAACCAAGTTAATACCAAGTCTGTTATAGAATGAGACTTTTTCGACAGTCACCTTGTGGCTCTGTGGAAAGGTCTTGTCCCAAGCCAAGGAATCTGCCGCTGATGCAACAGTAATCGTGGGTAAAAGCACAGACAATACCATTATTGTTACTAAGCGAACAACATGGTTGACAAAAAATTTTTGTTTCATATTAAACACCCATTCTTTCCTTTTTTTGATGAACCTTTGTTAATTTTACACATATATGTTGATGATTATAATTACGAACGATACATTCTCAATGGTTAAATGGGCGCATTTCGTTGATTACTCAACAAATCAGCAGAAATTGTTTTACTTTTGAGTATATATGTAGAGTAGAGAGCCGGAATTTCATTAGAGTGCGTGAGCCCTCTTTTTTCTTTACCAGCTCCTGCAAGTAGAAGGGCCACCCAACTGATGGCCGAACCCTTGAGGTATGGGGCGAGTGGTTGTCGAGCACCACTTGAATCCGAAAATCGGATGGGTAGTAGGCATCCAGCATACTCAAAAAATCAACGAATTCTTTGCTGCGATAACGATCAACGACAGAACCCTGTACTTAGCCGCCGACCAGATCAATCGCTGCCATCAGCATCACAAGTAGACGAACGGCCGGCGACCTTACTGCGCTTAATGATACCGTCAACCAGAACTGACCAACACCTCTATTCGATGTTTCTTTACCTCGAATAGAGGTATAAGGAGCGGGGTATCATGTTATCTCCCGACTTTTTCAAAGTTCCACGGCAAGCATGGGCTTTAGTGGCAAGCTCCATGCTGGTTATGGCGGGTTTTTCCTTTTTGTGGCCGTTGACGGTGATTTATTTAACTCAGTTCCTTCATCAATCCGTCGGTATGGCAGGTATGGTTTTGTCGGCGGAAGCCGCCTCCGGCATATTAGGCAGCATGTTTGGAGGCGTATTGTTCTTTAAATTTGGAGGAAAGAGAACGCTTTTTGCCGCTTTGGTCCTGCTGATTCCAAACAGTGTGTTATTGTTGATGTTTCGGAGCTGGTTAGGTTTCATCGTCTCCTTTATCATTATCGCGCTGTTCATCGGAACGTTTTTTTACTTCCGTTGCCGCCACAGCTGGGCTGGTTTGGCCGGAAGGCGGGCACAAGCCCTTCACGATCAATAATTTTTTTCAAAATATAGGCGTCGCCGGGGGCACTGCACTAGGAGGGTTTATGGCGGAGCACTCCTTCCGCCTCTCATTTATGGTCTTGGGTTCGTTGTTCGTATGCGCCCTTCCTGCCGTCATTCGAGGTTTGCCTGGGCTTGTCGGACCCGTCGGGAAAAGGCGGAGCCTAAAACTGCACAAAAAGGTAACACCTTGCTTTTAGCTAAAATTTATTCGCTCTGCTGGCCATGGGCTTGAGCAACGCCATCGGTATGATCGGTTATATCCAGTGGCAGGCCACTATCCCCGTATACATGGACGAAAAAGGCTTGGGAACGCGCCTTTACAGTTTTCTTTGGACTTTGAACGGAATTGCGATTATGATCCTCCAACCGCTCATCGGGTTCTCCTGCAGCGTTGCCGAACCCAAAACTTCAATTCGCTGTTGGAAACAGCCTTTTTTTACTGTCGTTTGCCCTGCACCTGTTAAAGGAAGTTTATCCGTTATTTATTTTCGGAATGCTGGCCCAGCCATTCCAGGCAGAGCGGAAAACCAGATCGCCAGATGGCTGTCAGGGTTGCCGACCTCCGTAGTGCACATCGACGTTCTGTGCTTGCCCTTCTGGTAGATATGGCATTCGAACGGTACTCTTGAACGCCGCGGCATACATCATGGAAATCTCCACCGGCACGCTGGCGTCTTCCACCGTATGCCATAAAAATGCCGGCAGCGTCGAGGTGTTCACCTGTTTGTCCAGCGATAATAACGCCTCCCTTTCCACTTCACTCCACCGTGCCTAAGCGTCCAGCAAAGCCCCGGTGCTTAAATTCGCCGGCCGAAATCAATGGAATAGAATCGGCTGTCCAATAACAAGTTATACCTATAAACTTATTTTAAAATCGATCTACTAGATGTCTTCTTTAAATTGAAGGATCAGCTTATTCATCAATTGTGAGAATGGCTTGAGTTCTTCTTTCGTAAATGCACTAAGAACTTGGTGATCCATCTCTGCCAACATCACTTCCAGCTCCTCCAATTTCCCACTTCCCGTTTCCGTCAGCTCAACATACACATAACGCCTGTTCTCCGTATCCTGACGTTGCTACAAGCCCTGAACTTTTCATGCATTCAATCATTTTGGTAATGTTCTGTTTCATCACCATCATCCTTTGGCATAAATCCCCAACGATGTTTTGTTCGCTTCCGATCTCTCCTCAAATTATGATGATATGCATCCAACATACAAAGGGACTTTAGCAATTCAATCATGTCATCGAACAACCTTGGTTGCTTTTTTGACGGGAAATCCCATTTAAGTATTTAGAGGATCATTGATGATCTTCCATGTATTTCTTTAAATTCATGTTCCTTGACAAGTTCATACTGCCTATTTCAAGTACGTTCCTCGGCCCCCGTAATCAACGGAAGCGACGAAGCGGTAGCGCCATGACTGTTTCTGACACGAGCGATCAACTACCGGCTGAAATCAACCTGTGGCGGGTTGAATCGCCATGATCGGCTAGAGGAAAAATGATACTTCTGCCCGGCCAACGTCACGGTATTGGGGGCAGTCCGCTCTGATGAGGGGGAGCTTCGGAACACCCGAAGTTATGATGCAGGCCGCCACCTGCAGCTTGAAACAGGCTTTCATTTGCTATCTTCAACTACTATTTTCTCCGTACCCTCATTTTCCCCTCCTGCTACATACAAAAATTCGTTCCAGAGAGGAGAATCGGACCCTGCGTACTCCTGAACTTTTTGAGCTTATGTTTCAAAATTATCCGGATGTTGTCTGTGTCCCGCAACTATGCGAAATGCTAGGCGGCATCAGCACCAAATCTGCATATAAACTCCTGCAAGAAAACAAAATCAAACATTTCAGAATCGGCAGAGCTTACAAAATCCCCAAAGCCAATATCATCTCTTACCTCCGCAGCATCATGACCGGCCCTCCCACTTTACACTGTGACGCTTTAGTGCATTGAATCATTTGCTATACTATGGTATATTAACAGTGTCAATGGTTGGAGATCGGGCTGCTAACCAGGGAGGGATATTTTTAAATATGGTAGCAGGCCACCTACAGGAAAAGAAAGGTCTTTTTTATATCGTTCTGAACTACAATGATGGCGGGAAACGAAAAAGCAAATGGATTCCCACCAAACTTCCGGTAAAAGGCAATAAGAAAAAAGCGGAAACCATGTTACTCGAGGCGCGCAAAAATTTTGTGCTTCCCTCAGAAGCCAATCTGGAAAATGAAGAGGAGATGGTTGTTGAAGAAAAAAGCGAGCAGCCTTATGAGTCCACAGAAAGCGAAGAAACCGAAGAGGACGACATTTTATTCGCTGATTTCATGGTGGAATGGCTTGAAATGATAAAGTATCAGGTTGAGATCACCACCCACTCGGCTTATAGTTTTGCTGTTAACACCAGGATTGTCCCGTACTTCCGGCAAAACAAAATTTATCTGAAGGAACTGCAACCCAAACACCTTCACGACTTTTATCAGTATGTCTTGAAAGAATTTGGGCTGACCACAAATACTGTACTGCATTATCATGCCAACATCCGACAGGCACTACAGCATGCTTTTGAAATGGACATGCTCCCTTCGAATCCAGCAGACAAAGTAAAGCGGCTCAAGAAGAACCAATTTATCGGAAGCTACTATACGAGTGATGAACTAAACGAGTTGTTCGAAGTCGTGAAAGGCGATCCGGTGGAGTTGGCTGTCATTCTGGCAGCTTTTTACGGACTGCGGCGGAGTGAAATTGTTGGACTTAAATGGGACGCCATCAACTTTCAGCATCAGACGTTTACCATTAAGCACACGGTTATCCCTGTATCGTATCAGGGTAAACAAATCATTGTGGCGAAAGACCGGGCCAAAAACAAATCAAGTTATCGCACTTTGCCACTCGTTCCCGTCTTCCTAGAACTGCTTTTGCGGCTTTTGGACGAACAACAAGCGAATCGGGCTTTGTACAAGAACTCTTACAGCAACCAATATCAAGACTACATTTACATCAATAAGTTGGGAGAGCGAATTAAGCCGGGTTATATTACTCAACATTTTCCGCTCGTCTTGAAAAAGCATAATTTACGACGGATTCGATTTCACGATCTTCGGCACAGTTGTGCTAGTTTACTCCTTGCTAACGGTGTCAGCTTAAAGGAAATTCAAGCATGGTTAGGGCATAGCCATTATTCCACAACCGCTAACATTTATGTCCATCTTGAATACAGTTCAAAGCTTTCTTCGGCTCAAGTGATGAGCAATACCTTACAAATTCCAAGTATGCAAAAAGCTCCTGAATCTCCACAAAAGGAAACTCAAGAGCTCGTTCATTGTTAAGTTGGTGCGGTCGAGAGGACTCGAACCTCCACGGGGGGTTAGCCCACACGGACCTGAACCGTGCGCGTCTGCCAATTCCGCCACGACCGCATTTTTCACCTCTCCGATCACTCCTCAGAAAAAGGAGAGAACTGCAGGAGAGAACTAGAAACCACACTTACGAAAAACCGCATAATAACAAGGTTTTTGAGGGCAAATCCTTGACATCCGCACTAGAACCTGAACCGTGCGCGTCTGCCAATTCCGCCACGACCGCGTATTTATTGAGGCTCGCTAACGCGGCCACAAGAGATATCATATCATGATAGCAAACACCAGTCAACACATTTTTAAAATAACATTTTTTCATAAATTATTGTATAAATATTGCTTTCGTGAATGAATTGGATGTATAATAAGAACAAAGGTTCGCATACTACAATTGAGGTGATTGAGATGGCAACAATTGCAAAGCGTAACCAGGAAGCAACCCAAGAAGAACTGTCCCTTGTGAGAAGCTATTTGCTGCTAACGTTTATTCATAAAGTATTCGAGCGCGACTGCCGGGCCATCGGGAAGAGCGGCCTATTTAAAATGCCACAGCTCTATATGGAACTGGTCTCCATCGGAGCAAAGAAGACAGCTGTTATGCTGCAGGAAGTTAAGCGTGAGCTTGATTCGCAGAATGTGGTTATTACAACTGTTCGGCAAAATCAGCATGGCGTTGAAGCCGGATACAAGTGCCGGGGTATTGCCGGAGAGATGCAGATTGAATGGCCGAATTTCCGGCGGGAGATGACGCTGAGAATGCGCGCCTATCTCGGACTTGCCGGAGAGTTCTCGATTCAAGCCCGGGAGGAGCGTTCCGGCCATATGGCTGTATCCATCTGATTGTTCTGCCGGATTAATATCATGATAGCACCAGCCCGATCACGGAAGTGATGGGCTGGTTTTTTGATTTTACCGGGAAACGCCCCAATCATTTCAATAACCCCTCTCTCCGTCCGCTGTTGAACTCACGGTTTACATCTGGATGGTTCCTCCGCGTCCGCCTGGCACATATACATATATAGAGAATCGCCATCGTTCGCCAGATTATGAAGTTGGGAGGAGCGGCAATGAACAAATACTGGAGTGAGACGATCAAGGGGATTGCGCCGTATGTGCCGGGCGAGCAGCCCCGGGCCGGCAGACTGGTCAAATTAAACACAAACGAGAATCCCTATCCTCCTTCGCCCGAGGTGCTGAATGCAATGAAAGCCGCCGTTACCGACAAGCTGAGACTATATCCCGATCCGAATTGCTCCCGCTTGCGGGAAACGGCCAGCCGCCACTACGGCATCCCGGCGGAACAGATTTTTGCCGGCAACGGGTCCGACGAAATTCTGGCTTTTTGCTTCAAGGCCTTTTTCGATCCGGGGGATATGATTCTTTTTCCCGATATTACGTATAATTTCTATGAAGTGTACGCCAAGCTGTTCGGGGTATCGTACAGGACGGTTCCGCTGACAGAAAGCTTCGATGTGCCGGTTGAAGGCTTCTTCACCTATAATGACGGAGTAATACTGGCCAATCCCAACGCCCCTACAGGCAAAGCCATTCCCCTGGAGAACATCGAGGCCCTTGTGAAACGGAATCGGCAGGCGGTTGTTATTGTAGACGAAGCGTACATTGACTTTGGCGGAGAATCGTCAATTGGACTGATTCCGAAATATGACAACCTGCTCGTCATCCGCACATTCTCCAAATCACGGTCGCTGGCGGGTCTGCGGATCGGGCTGGCTATGGGACACAGCAGTTTAATTGAAGCGCTCATTCGCGTCAGAGATTGTATCAACTGCTTCACCGTCGACTGGATCGCCCAGGCGGGAGCCATAGCGTCTCTTGAAGATACGGAAACGTTCACCCGGAATATTCAGTCCGTTATAGCCACTCGAAGCCGGATTACATCCCTCCTCCGTCAAGCGGGATTTCAGGTGGTGGACTCCAGTACGAATTTCTTATTAATCTCCCATCCGAAGGTGGAAGCGGGCACTCTCAATGATGCTTTACGGAGACAAAACATTTTCGTGCGACTTTTTCCGAGGCCCAGGATCGATAACTATTTGCGTGTAACGATTGGAACGGATGAAGAAATGGATATTCTATTTGAAGCGCTGCTGAACCTCGTGCATGGAACTCAACTGAAAATATCGAGAATCGAACCAAACTCGGACCCCAGTCTAAATAAATGAGAATGAACAGCAAACGCCTTAAGAAAAAAAGCAAACGGCTTTCGAGACAAAACCTCGAAAGCCGTTTTACATGCAGTGCCGTGCAGCTGGTCATTGCTTACATTAACCAAAAATATTGCGTCTCGGCTCGGTATTGGACTGAAACATATAATTTCGGTCCAGCTTGACCACTCTCCGGTTGGGTCTGCGGACCATAACCTGGCTGTCATCCCATGCAATAACAATCCCGATAACATCATTGCTCTCCAGAGCATCGCGAATGACCCGGATCTTCTCGCCTGTAAGGCGGTATTCATTCAGCTGCTCATCGCTGATCATGCGGAGTTCTCCTCTCATCCGGAACACCATACTCTAGGCTCCGGATCGGAATATGACATAAAAAAGACCGCAATGAAAGATCATTGGGTCTCATTTAAATAATGAGATATGCACATATCTATGCACCTCTTTGTGTTTGACCTATATCAGCGCTTCATTCTTCTCAAACCAGAAGTCCAGAACTTTTGCGGACATCACACGTTGTTCCAGATACTCTACTTGTTTGGTTGTAAACTTCTCTCTCCAGGCGAAGTCCAGTTCTTCACACAGACCTGCGATAGTCAGAAGTTCCGACCAAGCAACATAGCGTTTGTACCAAAAGAATTGAGGATGTTCGATCATATAGGGATACAGATCGTCAAACTCCGTGTGCTTGCAATCGAGCGCACGCTCGAAGTGATCCTTGGCCTCGGTTAATTTATCAATAAAGAATTGTTCTGTCACCGGTTCTTTCCCCATTGTGACGCCTCCTCTCCTATGTCTGACTTTATTATAAATGAAAATGTATAGGGTGGAAAGCAATTGTTATAAAAATAGGCATTGTTCTCAGATTCGTCACGATTTGTAACCCGATAGATTACTGCTCGAATTCGATTCTTCCGCCAGCAAGGGATTTGATTTTCACAAGCGATTCCAGACGTACGCCCTGTTCGCGGATCGTACGGGCACCGGCCTCAAAGCATTTTTCCACAACAACTCCAAGTCCGACGAGTTCCGCTCCCGAGCGGTTAATAATCTTGATCAGGCCGCGCGCTGCGTCGCCGTTGGCGATAATATCGTCGATGAACAGAATTTTGTCCTCGGGCGATATAAATTGGCGCGAAATCATAATGTCCGTGACGATCCCTTTCGTAAACGACGGAACCCGCTCGCACAGCGCGTCAGGGTCTGCCAGCAGTGTTTTCTTGCGGCGCGCAAAGACAAGCGGCACCTTCAATTCATGCGCGGTGGCAAAAGCAACGGCAATACCCGAGGATTCCACGGTAACAACACGGGTTACTCCCTGGTCTGCAAATAGCCTCGCAAATTCCCGTCCCATCTCCATTGTCAGCTCGGGATCGACCTGGTGGTTGAGCAGTCCGTCCAGCTTCAACACCTGATCGGAAATGACAATCCCTTCCTCCAAAATCCGCTTTTTCAATATTTCCATGACGCTTACGCCTCCATTATCCATTCTTGTTCGGACGTTCCACTGTCAATTTCCCGCAGGCGAAAACAGGCGGAAGTCATGTCCTTCTGCTCAACATCATAACCTGTACTATGCGGAGTACACAAGCATATGGGGCACGCGCATCCAAAAGATCAACTTTTTAGGCTTCACAAGTAGGCAAGCCCCTGCTTCCGATACCAATTTTGCCGGAAAATCAAATGATGCGGCTGATGCTTACAGACACGCTCCGAAACCAGTTGTGCCGAGGACCAAGCGATGCGGCTGATGCTCACAAAACTTTTAGGAGGATAGCTATGAGACAAATGCTCCGCACGCTGCAAATCGCCTTTACTTATATTGGCACTATTGTGGGAGCCGGATTCGCCACCGGCCAGGAAATTCTCCAGTTCTTCACGCAGTACGGCCGCTGGGCAACGCTGACCATTGTGTTCTCCACAGCGGTCTTTATCTGGCTCGGCACCAAAATGATGATTCTTGCCCAGCGGATTGGAGCGGAATCCTATGAGGATTTCAACCGCCATCTGTTCGGGAAGAATGTGGGCGGCATTATCAGCCTGTTCACCCTGATTATTCTGATCGGGGTCAACAGCATTATGCTGGCGGGAGCGGGCGCGATTTTTGAGGAGCATCTCGGGCTCCACTATCAAACCGGGCTGGTGCTGACCGTGATCGGCTCATATCTTCTGTTGAAAAGAGGCATTTCCGGCATTCTGCAAATGAACAGCATTGTCGTTCCCTTGATGCTGACCCTGTCGCTAATTATTATTTTCAATACACTCGAACATCCGGGGGCGCATCGTTTCCTGCTGCTCGGTACCGAACGCAGCGCCTTTGCCGCCGGGCTGTCACCCTTTCTGTATACGGCGTTCAATCTAGGTATGGCGCAGGCGGTCCTCGTTCCCATGGCTCGGCATACCCAGAGTGAACGACCGCTTATTTATGGCGGCATTCTCGGCGGTCTGGGCATTGGCTTTATGCTGATGGCGGCGCATTTTGCCATGAGCGCGCACATGCCGGGCATCCTGCAGTTTGAGATTCCGATGGGCAGCATCGCTTTCGGTCTTGGACCACTGGTGCAGCTTGTGTATCTGATGCTGATCTTTCTGGAAATATTCAGCACCTTTGTTGCCGATATTTATGGCGTTACGCTTCAACTGGCGCAGCGACTGCCGATCTCGTCCGCCTTCATTACACCTGCGGTCATGCTGACCTGCTATGTCTTCAGTCAGTTCGGCTTCAGCTCGCTGCTGGCGCTGTTCTATCCCATGTTCGGGGCGCTGTCGCTCGTCTGGGCAGTCAAATTAATCCTTGCTCCCATGGTTCCGCCGAGTAAATCGGTGGCGCCTCCAAAGTCGGAGCTGCTGCCCGCCTCCAAACCGGTACCGCGGTCTACACGGAGATAACGGAGGCATCCGTCACCAGCCTGGCAGCCGCCTCGGCGACATGACGGTGGCAGGTCAGCATTACAACCTGGCGGGAAGCTGACAGTTCGCCAAGCAGTGAAAGCGCCGCTTGCAAACGCCGCTCATCGAAATTGACGAACAGATCGTCAAACAGCAGCGGCAGCGGGTCCTGCTTGTCCATCGTTCCCGCAAGAGCCAGACGCAGGGCGAGATACAGCTGCTCGGCCGTTCCCCGGCTCAGCAGCCCGCTGTCCAGCAAGCCCGCTTCCCGGTGTTCCGCTTTCAGCTCTTTCTTCCCCAGCGTCATAACGACGCGCCGGTACTCTCCCCCGGTCAGCCGCTCGAAATACGAGGAAGCCAAGGCCAGAACCTGCGGCTGCTTCTCACGCTCGTAAATGCGTCTAGTCCGGCTGATTAATTCCGCCGCGAGCGCAGAAACGGCATATTGCTCGGCGATACCCCGCAGCGCCGCCTTCTGCTCCTCCAGCTGCTGAAGCGTTGTATCCTCCCGGCAGACCTTCTTCAGGCTCTCCCTCTCCTGCAGCAGCCTGCCCCGAAGCTGAAGCAGCGCGTTTCTTCGCTCCTCAAGTTCGGCAAGGCCCGTCTCCTCCCGCTTCCTCTCTTCTTCCAGCGCGTAAGCGTCCTTTAGTGCCAGCAGTTCCAGCAGTCCCTGCCTTTCTTCCTCGTCCCTGCCTCCGAACATGGCCAGCTCCCAGTGCCGGAGCGACCGCTCCAGTTCCCTGCGCCGGGACAAGGCTGCAGCCCGGCGAAGCAGATCTTCGCCGTCTTCCGCCCCGCCTTCGCGCAGCAAATCACCAGAAATTTGCCGCACCGCTTCCAGTTCCCGGCGATTCTCTTCCAGTTCCTCCTCCGCTCCGCGCATCCGGGACATCAGGTCTTTTCGGCGCAAAAGCGCCAACTTAAGTATCTCCCATGCCGCGGCTCTCTCCTCCAGCCAGCGGATCGGCGAAAGCAGCGTGGGGGGGTCAGACGAGTTGCCAGGCCGCTCAGCAGCAGTTGGCAATTCTCCGGAAAGCAAAACGACTCTAGGCCGGCTGTCGGGAGGTGCACTATCCGTTTGTGAAGCGCGGGTAGGCACAGAGGGCGATAAATCAGGCTCTCTAATGCCGGAGAGCGAGGCGGCGGACGATGCAGCATCAGATAAAATGAAGGATGAAGCGCGAGATACGTCTTCGCACGCCTTCCGCGCAGCCTCTTCCGAGGCAGAAGCCGTTTCCTCCGCAGTCTCTCCGGCTTCCGCCATCAGGAGCAGGCATTCTTCCTCAAACGCCGATGTTTCCCGCTTCAGCTCGGCAATTCGCAGGTGAAGCCCGTCCTCCCGGCGAAGCAGCTCATTCCCCTGCTCCGCCAGCCTGAAAATGTCGGGCAGCCCTTCCGGAGACAGATCCTCCGGCAGGTTACGGCGGCGGAGCCATTCCTCGAAGCGCGCTGACGTTCCGCGGAATTCTTCTTCGGCTGCGTCCATCTCACGGACCAGCGCCTGCTCCTGACCGGCCAGCGCATCGGCCTCCGTGCGGCGGAGATCCCGCTCGCCGCTCAGCCGCTCGGCGCGCTGGTGCCAGTCTGTCCAGGCGTCCATCAGCCGCC
Organism: Paenibacillus sophorae; assembly: GCF_018966525.1. NCBI lineage: Bacteria > Bacillati > Bacillota > Bacilli > Caryophanales > Paenibacillaceae > Paenibacillus > Paenibacillus sophorae. The sequence goes on along the minus strand of NZ_CP076607.1, from coordinate 2,925,262 downwards.
GCAGCTCCTTCATGCCCGCCTCCAGCCCGCCCGCATCCGGGCTGGCCGGCGCAATGCGCGACCGACGCTCCGGTCGCGCATCCCCGCTCTCCGCCTCCGGCGCGGAGAGCAGCAGCCCCCGCAGCCGCAGCATCTCGGCTGCGGCTTCTTCCCCGCCGCTGACTGGCGGCGGGGAGGTCTGCCGGCGCGCACCGCGCCCGCCGGCAAGCAGGGCCAGATCGGCGGCGGCCAGCACGCCGAGCACGATCCAGGCGCTGACCGGCGGCGCTCCGGTCAGCCACAGCGCCGCCGGCAGCAGCGCGGTGAGCGCGGCGGCCAGCGGCAGCAGCGGCGCGGCGGCGGCGGTTCTACGGCCTCCAGCGGCCGCCGCTGCACCCGGCAGCGCTTGCCGCAGCTGGGCCTCGCGCCAGCGCTCCGCAGCCTGCTGCAGCTCGTCCCACAGCCGCGCCGTCTCGCGCGGGCTTATGGGCCGCAGCGCCGCGAAGGAGGCGGCGCCTTCCCGCTGCTCCCTCGCAAGCGAGCGCTCCGCCTGCTGCAGCGACGCCTGCGCTGCGGCAAGGCGCACACGCAGCGCCTGCCGCTCGGCGGCGAGACCTTCCATTCGCCGGTCGTAAGCGGCGAACTGGACCCCGAAGCGGCGTGCAGCTTCACGATCCGCTGCAGCTCCGGCGAAATCCGTAAGCTCCCCGGCGGTCCAGCCGGGATGTATGCTCCGCAGGATGCGCTGCAAATGCTCGCGCAGCAGCTTCCATTCCTCATCCAGCCGCCGCAGCTCCGTCTTCCGGTTCTCATAGCCGCCCTGGGCGCGGAGAAGACGCTCCAGCCGGGGACCCTGCGCTTCCAGTCGAGGGTCATGAGCGGTCACGGCCAGCTCTTCTTTCAATTCCGCGACGATTCGTTCGGCGCGGGCCGCAGCCTGCGCGGCATTACCGGTCCTTGACTGCAAATCACGCCAGCGCTCCGGAGCATCCTCGGGAAACGACGGAAAGTCGGGCAGTTCCCCCAATTCCTGGCGGGCGGCTTCCCATTTCAGCCACAGATCACGGATATCGAGCGCTTTGCGCAGGCGTGTCAGCCAGGCCCCTTCCTCCCGGCGCCGCCGCTCCAGTTCCTCTAGCTCACTTTCCGCGGCCTGCAGCGCTGCGGTATTGTCATTGTAACGCGGAAGATAAGAACGGCTTTCCGCTATCTGCCGTTCCAGCTTTTCGATCGACTGGAGAGTCTTCGCCGCTTCCTGTGTCCTGCCCCGCGGCTTGTAGAGCTTCTCCGCCTCCTGCTGGAGACGCCGCTCCGCTCGCAGGATCTCTCCTCCTCCGCCGATGCCTGCGTGAAACAAATAGCTGCTCATTTCCTCGGACTGCAAGGTTCCAAGCTCCTGAAGCTCGTCCAGCGTCACCGCAAACAGCTGGCGGAACATAGTCCGGGAGACGCCGCCCAGCAGATGTTTCTCCAGTTCCTCCTGTCCCAGCTCTTCCACGCTTCCGTCCATGCTGCTTAACGTAATCTTGAGCCTGTCGCCCTTTCCGCCCTCCGAACCTCCGGCGTACCTCCGGATGCTCCAGGCTTTTCCTTGTCCGTCCCGGGCGGTCAGGACGCCGCCGTGCAAACCGCCGTGCACAGGCTCTAATCTTTCCGCCGGATAGTTCCGGCCGGGAATCCCGAAGAGCATAGCGCGAATAAACTGCAGCATCGTAGATTTGCCGGCCTCATTGGGGCCGTACAGCACCGTTAATCCCGCTGACAGTTCCAATTCCCTGCCGTGAAGACGGCCAAAGCCGCCGATTTCAAGCCGCTGAATTCTCATCTTACCGACCTCCTTGGCGGCTGCCGGGCCGATCATCGCTTTCTTCATCCGGTGCCAGGGCATCGCTGAGCAGGGTCACGGCCGTTTCGGCCGCCCTTGTCAGCCAGACGCGCATATCGTCTTCCCCGGCTTCGGCCAGCATCCGCCTTAGCTCACGGTTCTCCCCAAGGGGCGCCAGGGCGGTCCGGACAAGCTCGTCCAGCGCTTTGCCATCCTCTGCGCTTTCCGCTGCCAGCCGCATCAGCTCGCCGAGAAAGCTGTCTTCTACAAGTAGACGTTCGCGGTCAACTTCGGTTCCGGATTCTAGAGAGAAGCCTTCCGGCCAGACAAGCCCTTGGAACCGTCCTTGTTCCGCCCGCAGCGCTTCGCGCCGGCGCAGCTCATCCAACAGATCTTCCGCCGCCCCTCTTTCCGAGAGAATGCGGTGAACGGCACCCCGGCCGGTGATTCGGAAACGGATGACGGACATCATGTTCGAATGCTCCTCCCGGACCTCTTCCACCGCCCGCTCCACCGCCTCTATCCATTCAGTTTCCCTGACCATATTGTCAATCGAAATCTCCCGAATCAGGAAACGGACCTCATCCAGTTCCTTGAACCGCAGGGCAGCGATTCCGCCGGCGTCCACATCCACGATGCAGCAGCCCTTTGGTCCTGTCTCCTTGACACTGCGTCCCTGGATATTCCCCGGATACACAATAAAGGGACGTTCATGCAGAACCCGGCGCTTATGGATATGGCCGAGCGCCCAATAGTCGAAGCCGGAGTCGATCAAATCTCTGCGGGTACAAGGAGAGTATGTCTCATGCGCCGGATCGCCATCGACATTAGCGTGTAGGAGCGCGATATGGAACAGTCCGCAGTCTTCATTCCGCCGAAACCGCAGAGACGTATTTTCCGTCACCTTGGCCGTGGGATAGGAAATTCCGCTGACCACCGCAGCTTCCTGCCCATCGATGCGGCGTACGGCGATAACCTGCCCCGGCTTGTCGGCGCTGAAGACCGTGACGCCATCCGGAAGCTCCATTTGAAGACGCGGACCGTCCAGCGGATCGTGATTGCCGTGAATAAGGAAGACCGCGATCCCGCTCTGGGAAAGCTCCAGCAGCGCTTCCTGAAAACGCAGTTGGCTCTGAAGCGAAGAATCGGCAGAATCGTAGACGTCTCCGCTGATAACGACAAAATCGACCTCTTCCGCCAGCGCCACGGCAACAAGCCGCCCCAGGGCGGCAAAGGCGGCTTCCCGCAGATAGTCTCTAATGAGTCCCGGGATATGGGACAAGCCGGTAAACCGGCTGTCCAGATGCAAGTCAGCAGCGTGCAGAAAACGAAACGGGATCATGCCGTTCACTCTTTGCTGCCGGTCTGAAGCTGCAGATACGTCTTTTTCAGTTCATTGGCGATGCGGGTCAGGGAGTACAGATTTTTGGCTTTGTCCCATGCCGAACGGGACAGCTCATAACGAAAGGCCGGATCTGTGATGACCTTCTCCAGCGCATCCGCCAGAGCGATCACATCATCGGGCTTGACAAGCAGACCGTTAATACCATCCTCGATCTGCTCCGGGATACCTCCGACGTCAGTTCCGACGAGTGCCAGACAGCTAAGCGCAGCCTCCGCGAATACGGAGCCGAAGGCTTCCGCGCGGGATGGCAGCACAAAAATATCGAAAAACGGCATAAATTCTTCGGGATGCAAGGTATAGCCGTAAAAAATGGTTTCATTATATATGCCGAGCGACCTCGCCAGATTCTCCAGATCGGCGCGGGACGGTCCGTCCCCGATAATATGCAGCACGTATTCGTGACCGCGCTTCTTAAGCTCGGCGCAGGCGTTGAAGAGCACATCGATCCCTTTGGCCGGAACGAGACGGGTGACGGTCACCAGCTGGGGAACATCGTTTTCATGCGCCACCGGCTTGAACCTTTTTTCGTCAAAACCGTTCGGGATGATTTGAATGCGCGACGGGTTCTCCGTATAATGCGACATATAATCCGCAAAGGACTGTGACACGGTCATCAGCCGGTCGCTTACATGCTCCAGTTCCCCGTAAATCAAGGTCAGGAACTGATGCTCCAGCCCGTCCTCGGCAATTTTCCCGTTCAGTATCAGCTCACGTTCGTAGCTGGAGTGGAACGTCTGGACTAGCGGCACATCCGGAAACACTTTCTTCATTGCCATTCCGGCTATTGGATGATGCGCGTGGATCAGATCGAACCGCTTGTTCAGGCGAAGCTTTGTCCACCACAAATAATCGCGGTAGGTCTGGATATATTTTTGTACAACCGGACTTTCGCCATAAGGCGTCCAATCGAACGTTTCAAAGACGATTTCGTCACTGCCTTTTCCGCGGATGCGCTTGGGCAGCCAGAACAGCTCCATATCCCAGCGGCTTGATCGAAAGCGTTCCTGCAAGTAGGGAATCATTGAGGATACACCGCCGGGCTGCTCCGGCGGAAAGAAGAGCGCTTGCAGCAGATTCATATGGTAAGTCCCCTTTTCTATTGCCCAAGAAGAAACAACTTCACCGTCCCTTCAGGGATGGTACCGTTTCTCATAGAAATAGAAGAACACGATATAAGCGCAGAGCTTATAAATTCTTATATTTTCAAAAACGGCCTTGCTTGGCAATTATGATATAGTTAAGCATATGTACACAGGTATTACTTGAGTTCCTACTTAGATTTTATCGGCATCCGCCCTAAACGGCAACACACAAAACCGTTATCCTTCGCCGATGAGACCGCAATGCCTTGTGCCGCAACGCTTCATTCCACTTGATTAAAATGAAAAAAGGAGAATGCAACAATGAATAAGGAAATGCTGCCCGCCGCTTTTACAGCCATGATCGGAGAGATGCTGGGAAGCGAAACGGACGCCTTTCTGGATACATATGCAGCGCCGAAGACCCAAGGTCTGAGGATGAATGGGCTAAAAACCTGCACAGATTCGGGAAAAAACGCTGCCGAAAAAGCTATGCGTCTATTCGGCCTTCAGCCTGTTCCCTGGTGTCCTGAAGGCTATTACTATGAGGATCCCGCGCGGCCGGGACGCCATCCTTATCATGAGGCCGGGTTATATTATATTCAAGAGCCTTCAGCCATGTCCGCCGCCGTACTGCTCAACCCGCAGCCCGGCGAGACGGTGCTTGATCTCGCCGCCGCTCCCGGCGGCAAGACTACCCATATCGCCTCCCTGATGGAAGGACAGGGACTGCTCGTATCGAATGAAATCCATCCTGAACGGGCTAAAATCCTGGCGGAAAATGTGGAACGGTTAGGTCTTTCCCATGCGCTTGTAACCTCCGCGAATCCTGGCGATCTGGCGCGGCGCTTCCCCGAATCCTTCGACCGGATTATGCTTGACGCCCCCTGCTCCGGAGAAGGAATGTTCCGCAAAGATCAGGGCGCGATCAGCGAATGGTCGCCGGCGCATGTGGAGATGTGCGCCGCCAGGCAGTGGGATATTGTACAGGATGCTTATACTATGCTGAAACCCGGCGGACGGCTTGCCTATTCGACCTGTACGTTCAATAGGAAAGAAAATGAAGAGCTGATCGCGCGGCTGAAGGCAAGCTATCCCGATATGGAGCTGCTGGCGGCAAAACGGCTGTGGCCGCATCAGGACAAAGGCGAAGGGCATTTTGTGGCCCTGCTGGCCAAGTGCGGAACCCCTGATCCTTCATCCGCAGACACGCTACATCAAGGCTCCGCGAAACGCGGGAATCGTAGCGGTAAAGGGCGTGCCGGCGGAAGACCGGAAGCCGCCGCCCAGGCCGCATTCCGGCAGTTTCGGGAATGGGCTGCTGCAGAAATCCCGGGATTCCGGGCGGAAGGCGTTCCGGTTCTGTTCGGGGATTCGCTCTACCTGCTCCCCTCTTCGTTTGGCGAATCCTTTTCCCCGGAACTGCTTCACGGACTGCGTATTCCCCGGGCAGGCCTCCATCTTGCCCATCTGAAGAAGAACAGGCTGGAGCCTGCGCATGCGCTCGCTATGGCTCTTTCTCCAGAGCAGGCAGCGCGTTCGTTCGATCTGGACCCGGAAAGCTCCGAGGTGCGAAGCTGGCTGCGGGGCGAGAGTCTAACCGTGCCGGATGATCTGCAGGGCTGGACGCTGGTCACCGTGGACCATTTGCCGCTTGGCTGGGGCAAAGCAAGCTCCGGTCAGCTCAAAAACCATTATCCGAAAGGACTGCGCCAGCCCTAAGAGTAGCCCGCCTATTTAAGCGAATTAGGCGGCTGACCGGTGCGGCAAGAGCCCTCTCCACATACGATATTGTATCCCACTGGGTCGCGGCGGCATAAGGCGGCAGCGGGGAAACAGATCCTTATTAAAGGAGGAATCCTCATGGGCGTAGCTTACGGAGGCTACAATTCAACCGGAGCTATTTTGGTTCTTTTCATTTTGCTAGTCATTATTACCCGCTCGTTTTTCATTTAATCTACATGATATTATACGCCCTGTTAACAAAAGAGTGCTCTTGGCCGCATAGGCTGAGAGCACTCTTTTATGAAAAATTATACGCGATTGATGCCTCTTAAGATAAGCAATATTTAATGAGTGCCTCCGATACTCCATTCTCGTTATTGGTGCCGGTGATGGCATCCGCCGCCGCTTTGACTTCTACCGGAGAATTGTCCATGGCGATCCCAAGGCCCGCGAAGGAAAGCATCGAAATATCATTATAGTAGTTGCCGATGGACAGCACGTCCTGTTGACGGATACCAAGCTGCTTAGCCAGCTGCTTCAGCGCATTGCCTTTTGAGGCTTCGGGATGCATTAAATCGATGAAAAACTCTCCGCTCCGCTGGATATTAAACGACTGTATCCATGTGCTCCACTCCCGCTCGGCTTCGTCCATCATTTCCGCTGAGGAAAATACGGTGAACTTGACAATGGGTTCACGAAACTCCCCCCATGCTGGCAAGGACGCGGGAACAAGCTGAAGATGCTCATACATAAAGTGGGCTTCTTTGGTCAGATGCGCCACATTGTCAACATACAGCTCGAAAGCGGTGTTCACGTCAAAATGGATATCGCGATGGCGGCAGTACTCAATATACGGATCAAGTCCGCGGCCGTCCATGGGGTACTGATGAATGACCTCCTGATCCTCTACCCGCACGGTGACGGCACCGTTATCGGCAAGCACATAACCGGTCAATCCCATCTCCTGCATAATTGGAATGGCGTTCTTCGGGTTTCTTCCCGTACACAGAACGACCCTGGCTCCCTGTCTGGTGACTTCGGCGACCGTCTTTTTATTCTCGGGGCTCAAGCTATGATCGTCATTCAGCAGCGTACCGTCTACATCGAGCGCTATAAGCTTATATTTCATTCTCCACCATCCCCTAAGCATCTTTTATCTCTATGTAAAATTATAATACGGCGTCATCCGGGCTTGTGCTGCCAAATGTTAAATTTCTGTTCTAAGCAGCTTAAGCTCTTCGCTCGTCAGCTCACGGCAGGCGCCTTCGGGCAGATTCGCATCCAAGGGCAAATTGCCCATCGAGACTCTTTTTAAAAAGATAACCTTCTTCCCGACAGCCTGGAACATCCGTTTCACCTGATGGAACTTGCCCTCGGTAATCGTCAGGGAGATTTGCGAAATGATCAGTCTTCCGCGCTCTCTTCCCAGAATAGTCAACTGCGCCGGCAATGTAACATAACCGTCGTCCAGTCTTACACCCTCCGCAAAAGCCGCCACATCGTCCGGCCCGACCTCGCCTTCCACGAGGGCTTCATAGGTCTTGGGCACATGCTTGCGCGGTGAGAGCAGCTCATGGGCAAGCTGGCCATCACTCGTCAGCAGCAGCAATCCGACCGTATCTTTATCCAGTCTGCCTACCGGAAAAGGCTCGAACACCGCATAACGCTCCTCCAGCAGATCCAGCACCGTCCGGTCCCGTTTGTCCTCCGTCGCCGACAGCACGCCCGGCGGTTTATTCATCATAAGATAAATATGTTCACGGTAAAGAACTGTCTCGCCGTCCACCTCGATTGTATCGTTGTAGGGATCGACATGCGCACTGCTGTCTTTCACGATCACGCCGTTAACGGTGATGAGACCCTGCTTGGCCTGCTTGCGGAGCTCGCTGCGCGAGCCGTAGCCGACATGTGACAGTATCTTATCAAGCCGTTGCTTTTTTCCTTCGCCGCCTTTTGATTTTGCCATCTATGTCCACCTCCAGCCTGCGGGATATTCATTCTTAAGGATGCCATCCTGCCATTTTCCCCAGCCGGCGCTGTATCCGTCGATACAGACGAGTACATACCCCTTCAGCGATGTGCCGGTGATAATCGTCAACCGGTCCTCCGAAATCGACAATGTCTCCCCCTTCAGATAGGACACAGCCTCTGGCTCGTCTCCGGCAAGCGACAGGCTGCGCAGGCTTTCTCCGGAAGTCAGCGCGGTTGCAAGCGGGTGGCCGGGAATGAAACGGCCGCTCCGGACATGACCCATGTACCAGCCGGGACGCACCGTTTTCAGGCCGTTCAGCGCTTCACGCGGAAGCGGCGACAAATACAGATGCTCCCCGAATAGAACAGGAAAGCCTTCCGGCTGCCAGCCAAGCTGCTCACAGGCAAACTCCCTATAGGATGCTAAAATATCTCCCTCCGATGTAATGGCCGCACTGCGTCCCCGGCCATCGTTCCGGGAGGAAGCGCGGCCGTTTCTGCCGTTTCGGTTGTCGCCCCGGCCAACGGATGACTTGTCCTTGCGGGAGACGGCTGTCCGGCCGCCTTCTCCGTTCTGCCCTCTGCGTTCTCCAAGTGGTACGACCGTCAGTGACTTGTCGCTGTTTCCGGACCCCGCCCCTTCGTCCTTCTCCTCTTCCGGCTTTCCATTATTTCTTAAGACGGCAATAAAATGTCCCTCGCCCTTCACCTTGTGGGGCCATAAACGCGCCGTACCCGGAAGCGGTTCCAGCCCCGGGGCAAAGGAGCCAGTGCCCCCGGCCGGAACAACCGAGAACTGCGGATGTCCGGCAAGAAACTCAGCGATGCTCCCTTCATTCTCCTCCGGCGAGAAGGTACAGGTTGAATAAACCAGCGTCCCCCCCGGTCTGAGCGCCAGCGCCGCCGCCTGCAAAATCTCCCGCTGCATGCCGGCATACTTGGTCGGAGTGTTCTCGTCCCACTGCCGGACCATATCCTCGTCCTTGCGGAACATGCCTTCGCCCGAGCATGGTGCATCAATTAAGATGCGGTCGAAAAATCCCGGGAACGCCGCGGCAATTCTCTCCGGGCTCTCATTTAGGACGACCGCGTTTCTCGCGCCGCATAGCTCTAAATTCTTGGCCAGGGCCTTGGTCCGCTCAGGATGCAGATCGTTGCTGATCAGCATTCCCTGTCCTTGAAGCTTGGCGGCGATCTGCGTCGACTTGCCACCGGGTGCGGCGCACAAATCCAGCACACGGTCGCCCGGGAGAACGCCGAGCAGCTCGACGGGCGCCATGGCGCTCGGCTCCTGAATATAGTAAAGCCCGGCGTGATAGTAAGGATGCTTGCCGGGTCTGGCACCTTCGATTGTATAAAAGCCCGTGGAGCACCAGGGGATCGGCTCCAAACGGTAAGGTGAAATCCGCTGCAACTCATCTACCGCAATCTTTAGTGTATTGACACGGATGCCCGTATGAGGGATCTCCCCATAGGTCTTCGTGAATGCTTCGTATTCCCGTCCCAGCAGCTCCTTCATCCGCTCGGAGAAGGAGTGCGGAAGTTGTACCGACATGCTGCCGTCCTCCCGATTATCCCATTTAAGGGTTGAATAACTCAGGAACACCCCTGCGGGTGTTCCTGAGACGTAATTGATAAGCACTTGCAAGGGTCAGCGGCGGCAGGACTACTCTCTCCGGGGTCCCCGCCGCTGGGGGATATTCGGCTTGATGTCCGGCAAAGCGGCATGAACCGCCTCCGACAGCTTCCCGTCCACAATATCGATAGTCAAATCGTAATAAGGCAGATTGTCATACTCCCTCAACCGCTGGATATAATCTTCCGTCTCACGGACCAATTTGCCAAGATGAATGCCCAGCGTAATCTCCGGATATTCCCGAAGCTTCGCGGCCGCTCCTTCCAGCATAATTATGGCGCCGCGCGCATTGCCATTACGGTAATGATACAGTCCCACGGCTACCTGAAGCAACGCCTTGTACAGCGGGTCGCGGTCCTTGGAGAGCCACAGCTCTTCCAGAACCTCGTGACATTCGAAATAATCGCGGTCCCGATTGAAGTAGATCAGATAAGCGACATACAGAGGTTCATAACCCATCCGGCAAATCGTCTTTCTTCGCCTGCGAAATCATTCCGCGCACCCGTCCCAGCAGTTCCTTCATCGCTTCCATATCTTGGCGCTGCCAAATCTCGTTGAACTCTTCCTGGCTGCGGATTGCTTCATTGACAAGATGGTAGAAATACAATTGATGTATCGCATGGAGAACCTGGGTCGTCGTGTTGGAATTTTCCTCGAACGTCTTCTGCGCTTCCAGTATTTCTTCCCGGATGCTGGACATTTCGCTATCCAGAATGGATGCTGCCTCCGCAGCCGTCTTCAGGCGCAGCCGGATTTCATCCGGCAGGCTTTCCCGATATTTATAGTTCAGGGAGTGCTCGATGGTCGCCCAGAAATTCATCGCCAGCGTGCGGATCTGAATTTCGGCCAGCACGATCTTTTGTCCGAGGGCCGTCTGTACCGGATACCTGATGATCATATGGAAGCTGCGGTAGCCGCTCTCCTTATAATTAGTAATGTAGTCTTTCTCATATACCACTTCAAGGTCTTTGCGGACGCGGATATACTCCGCCACACGCCGGATATCCTCCACGAACTGGCACATGATCCGAATTCCCGCAATATCCTCGATCCCCTGCTCCAGATCCTCCATCCGCACATTTAGGCGTTTCGCCTTTTCCAGAATGCTGGACAGCCGCTTCACCCGACCGGTTACGAATTCAATCGGCGTATATTCCTCGCGCTTTTTCAGCTCCGCGCGCATTGTTTTGAATTTGACCTTGAGTTCTTCCACTGTCTGTTCATATGGAAGCAAAAAAGTGCCCCAATCTCTGCCGTCCATCGTCCTTCCTCCTGTCCTTTACTCTCCGCCGTCAGCCAAGAAGAGAAGGCTGCGCATCCCTTATAGGGCTTGCATCCGTCTCTCGTAGAAATATAAGGCTTTGGATAAGCGCATAGCTTATACTTTCTTATATTTGGACGTCCGCGCCCACCGCTTCGGAGATATGCCGGAAGCCGTCCCTTCTCAGGAGATTCCGCAGCCCGGCATGTATCCTGCGGTTTACCTCCGGCCCTTCGTAAATGAGAGCCGTATATATTTCGACCAGGCTTGCGCCCGCCCGGATCTTGTCATAGGCATCCTGGGCGGAGAAAATGCCGCCCGAACCGATAATCGGCAGCTTTCCGTTCGTCTGCCGGTAGATGGCGGAGATGATCTCCGTTGATCTGTCCCGGAGCGGCTTTCCGCTGAGTCCGCCGGTTTCAGACGCGCTTTCATGGGTGAGTCCCTCGCGGCGAACCGTCGTGTTGGTAGCTATGATACCATCCATTCCCGCTTCTGTCAGCGTATGCACCATATATTCAAGCTCCGCGCTACTTACGTCCGGAGCAATCTTGACCAGAATGCTCTTTCGGACGCTGCTTGACCCGCGCTGGAGCTCCATCTCCTGCTTAACTTCCGACAATAAATGGGACAGTTCGCTTCCGTGCTGGAGGCTGCGCAAATCCGGCGTATTCGGAGAACTGATATTAACCACAAAAAAATCACCGTACGGATACAGTGTGCGGATGCACTTCCGGTAATCCTCATGCGCGGCTTCGTTGGCGGTCATCTTATTCCGTCCGATATTGATCGCGACCGGAATGGTCCGTCTGTTCTCTGCCTTGAGGCGCCGCGCCATAACTTCCGCGCCTTCATTATTGAAGCCCATCCGGTTGATGAGCGCTTCATCAGAAGGAAGCCGGAACAGCCTTGGCTGCTCGTTCCCCGGCTGGCCTTTCGGAGTCACCGTACCAACTTCCATAAAGCCAAAGCCGATTGACGAAAATCCGGGGATCGCCTGAGCATTCTTGTCTAATCCGGCTGCAAGCCCTACGGGCGAATGAAAATGAAATCCAAACAGGTCAACAGCCAGCTCCGGCGTCTCCGGGACGCCGTACATCAGGCGCAAGGCGGAGCGTCCGCCCGGCAGGGCGGCTGCTTTTTCAAGTCCCCCGATGACGAGATGGTGTGCTGCTTCCGGGTCCATTTTAAAGAAAAAAGGTTTCGCAATATTTCGATACAGCACCATTCTCGCTCCTTCAGGCGTAAAGTTTCATTTTAATTTTAGCCTTTTCCGCGGGAAAAGAAAAGTTTTAGTCTTCTTCGCGAAAAGCGGGATGGACGGGGAGTATAGTATTTTTTTTGTAAACGCATTACAATATAAGAGCACAGGGAAATCCAGATATAAGAGAAAAGGATGGTCGATTCATATGTCAGCCAAACGCAAACCGCCAACAATACAGCAGAAAAAAGAAGAGGTCAACCGTAAAGCCATCGTGTGGATCGGCGCCAGCATTGCGCTGCTTGTCGTTATTTTCATCGTCCTCTTTATTGTAACCGGCAGTTAATTCAGCCAATGGTACTGTTTGCGGGGGTTGGTCTGGTTCCCGGCGGCTTTCAGGGAGAACGGGTTCTCTGAACCCTGCGTTACGCCAGGCAGAAGACCCCCTTCGGTGATTTGCACCTTCGTTCCTTTCGGGACAAGATCGAACAGCTCCTCAATATCATTTCGCTTCATTCGAATACAGCCCATTGATTCATCCTTGCCCACGCTTTCCGGTTCATTGGTGCCGTGAATGGCGTAATTCGTGTCAGAGAGCTGCATTCCCCTGCTGCCGAATTCCCCTTTGTCATGTCCGTTCGGATTCACGACCTTGTCAGTGATGACGAAGCTGCCTTCCGGCGTCCGGGTTCCTCCCAGCCCCACTTCATAGCTCCGAATAATGATTCCGCCGCTGGTCACCGCCAAGCGGTGTTTTTGCTTGTCAACGAGAATGGCGAGCGGTTGAGACAGGAAAGGCATCTCCGCTCCGCCATTACCTGCTGAGGGCGCGTCCCCTGGGGCGGCTCCGGAATCCCCGCCTGGCGCGTTCCTGTCAGCAGCAGCGCCTTGCGCCGCCTTCTCGCCCTTCCGCTCCGCCTCGGCTTTCAGCGGCGTGAAGGCGCGCTCCATCAGCGGCGTCGTCCCGGCCAGCCAATTACCCGGGAAATCGCCTGTCATCTCGCCGAGCGATTCCGGCAGCCGGCCCTTGGCGGCGCGAAAGCTGTTCAGCGCGCTCCAGAGCGTAGCCAGCTGTTCCTGACGCCGCTGCCACTTGGCCCCGCGGTCCGCCAGCGCCCCGGCATCCGGCGGCTTGCATGCGCAGGATGCCGAATCGTAGGACTGGATCGTCGTCCGGCCGTTCTCCTCCCGCTCTACGGTATACGCCACGGGAAGCCGCTCCTTCCAGAGCAGCCATTTTCCCGACCGCTGCATGCCAAGCACTGCCGTCAAAGAAGGAACCTTGCCTCCTCCGCTTCCAACAAGCCCGGCCAGACCGCGCGCGGAAACTGCGCCATCAGCCTCCCGGGCCGTGAACAAAAGTGTATCCGCCGTTGAATCGCCAGCCTTCTCCTGATCGAGACTGCTTTGCGCGGCCGGAACTGTTTTCGTTTGACCCTCAGGTTTGACTGCCGTCATCATCGAACCGTCGCCCGGCGCTTTAGCTGCAGCCGGCATCAGAATGAGCAGCAGAAATGACACCAGCAGGAGCACCCTGCGTATCCTGCTTGTCCGCATCTCCCGCTCCCGGGCCGTCCTTAGCAATTCTTCTTCATATTCACGAAGCATATCGGACGGCACTTTGCTCTGCTCGAAGGCCTCATACACGCCTCCAGCCTGGTTGAAGCAGTAATTCGCCTTGCCTTCCTGCCCGTTTTTCTTATATTCCTTGCCCAGTAAATACCACGCCATTTTATTGTCGGGATGCATCTGCACGTACTGCTTGAGGTACTGCGAATTTTTCATCGTTGCCTCCGTATGGTTGGAACAGGCTTAACACTTATACTATATATCGGACCAAAAACAGCAAAAAGACACCCCTATTCACAATAAAATCCGTGAACCGGGATGTCTCTTCATAAAGTCAATTTAATAAATCCGTAAAACGGCGGAATTAACCTTACTTGTTGAAAGGTGTATCCGCAATCTTAATCGAGTCCGTCGGACAGCCATCTGCAGCATCTTGCAGATCGTCGAACAAATCTTCCGGAATGTCCGTTACGCCGCGGTTGGCGTCTCCCTCGTAGATGACTTCAGCCAGTCCTTCATCGTCATAATCGTAAATGTCAGGAGCCGTAGCGCCACAGGCTCCGCATGCGATGCAGGTATCTTTCTCAACCCAAGTGTATTTAGCCATTATTATTTGCCTCCTACTAATCAATCAGCTCCGCCCAAAGCAGGCCGTTATTTTAACGATTGTCGTTCCTTGGTGGACGAGTTGTCGTTTCTTCTTGTCATATTAATATAAAAAGACGGCAATTTCAATCCGTATTCCCGTGCTTTTGTTAAGACTGCTCTAATTACGTCACTCCTCATCCTGCTGCGGGGGGCGCAGCTGATCCTTCTGCAGCGAGGTGCCGCGGGCCTTGTGATTGCGCAGCAGATCAGTGTGCGGATCGCTTAACATCCCCGCTGTCAGCACGGCGTTCTCGCCGAATTTGTTGCGCAGCATATCCATTACCTGGTTTAGCGATTCCTTTTTCGGCTGACGCTCGTAATCGAAGAGATCAAGCTGAATGGCGGAATCCTCCTTCGGAGTTAAGCCGTGCAGCGTCACTCCGAGCAGACGGATGGGCTTATCCTCATCCCAATGCTTTTGAAACAGCGCGCAGGCCGCTTTATATATTTCCTCAGCCGTCTCGGAAGGAACTTCCATCTGCCGCGAGCGGGTAATGGTCTTCATATCAGGGGTCCGCACGGTAAGCTGAACGCCGGAAGCGACGAGCTTCTGCCTACGCAGTCTTCTGGCCACCTGGTCGCTTAAGGCAAGCAGAACCGGCCGCGCTTCGGCTATCCCTGAGATATCGCCGGGCAGCGTCGTCGTATGGCCGATCGATTTGCTCTGCTCCCGTTCCGGATTCACGGGGGAATCGTCGATGCCATTCGCTGCGCGTTTAAGCCAGGAACCAAGAACGCCGAAGACGTCAAGCAGCATTCTTTCATCCGCCGCAGCCAGCTGACCGATGCTGTAAATGCCCAATTTTTTCAGCTTATCCGCCGTCTTGGCGCCGATCCCGAACATCTCTCCGCAAGGCTTGTTCCACAGCACCTTCGGCACATCCCGTTGTCTTAAGATTGAAATACCGCTCGGCTTCTTGAGATCCGAGGCCATCTTGGCGAGCAGCTTGTTGGGAGCGATTCCGATGGAGCAGGGCAAACCAAGCTCCCCCATGATTCGGTTCTGAATGGCCTCGGCAATCTCCGGCGGTGTGCCGAACTGGCGCGATCCCGTAATATCGAGATAACACTCGTCGATGGATACCGCTTCCAGTAATGGCGTATAGCTGTAGGCAATCTGCATGAAGGCTGCCGAATAACGGCGGTAGAGATGGAAGTCGGGCTTGATGACAATGAGTTCCGGACATACGCGCAGGGCCCTCTGCACCTGCATGCCCGTAGAAATGCCGCGCCGCCTTGCAGGATAGGAGCAGGTGACGATAATTCCTTTACGCAGCTCCACGCTTCCGGCCACCGCTGTCGGTCTGCCTTTATAAGCTTCCGGATTCTCTGCCTCATGGACGGAACAGTAGAACGCATTCATATCCACATGCAATATAACCCGGCCGCTTGCGGGATAATACCGGTCTACATTATCACTCATGTCAGCCCTCTTCCTTCATGCAATACTGGTGCTGCCTCAATTTCCCTGCTAATTTTCAGCATACCGCTCCCCGCTTAACAGGTCAATCCGGATTGAAACGCATGCCCGCCGCAATTTTCCGCTCTTTTTTACTGGAATTAAATATTAATGTGTGAGTTCTCTGTTACATTCCAGCGTAAAAATGCTATAATATATAAATTCATTCCCCCTGAAGGAGGACGCACATGTCTAAGTCCATCTCCATCTTCGATACAACGCTGCGCGACGGCACCCAAGGCGAAGGAATCAGTCTGTCGGCGGACGACAAGCTGAAAATCGCCAGGAAGCTCGACGATCTGGGTGTGCACTACATTGAAGGTGGCATTCCGGGAAGCAATATGAAGGATATCGAATTTTTCAAAAGAGTAAAGGATCTTCATTTGAATGCCAAAATTACCGCATTCGGCAGCACGCGCCGCAAGAACTCGCAGGCGGATCAAGATGACAATCTCCAGCGCATACTGGCAGCAGGCGTACCCGCAGCGACACTGGTCGGCAAATCATGGGACTTCCATGTGCACACCGCCCTACAAACCAGTCTTGAGGAAAATCTAGCTATGATCGGCGATTCCATCGCTTATTTAAAAAGCAAAGGGCTTGAAGTCATTTTTGACGCCGAGCACTTCTTCGACGGATATAAGAATAATCCCGAGTATGCTGCGGCAGTCATGTCGCGCGCACGCGAAGCGGGAGCGGATTGGCTCGTAATGTGCGATACCAATGGAGGAACCTTGCCGCATGAGATTCGGGATATTATCTCCTCTTTGACTCTTCATCTTCCCGGCGCGCCGCTTGGTATCCATACCCATAACGACTGTGAGCTTGCCGTAGCCAACGCGCTCAGCGCTATTGAGGCCGGAGCCCGGCAGGTGCAGGGTACGATCAACGGATACGGCGAGCGCTGCGGCAACGCCAACCTCTGTTCCATCATTCCGACACTGCAGCTCAAGATGGGCTACAGCTGCATTCCGGGTGATTCTCTGCCGCAGCTTACGAATACGGCCCGCTACGTCAGCGAGGTCGCCAATGTCAATATGCCGGTGAATCAGCCCTATGTGGGAAGCGCGGCGTTTGCCCATAAAGGCGGCATTCACGTCTCCGCCATTCTGCGTGACTCCCGCACCTACGAGCATATCGCCCCCGAATTGGTCGGCAACAAGCAGCGTGTGCTGGTCTCCGAACTGGCCGGTCAGAGCAATGTGCTATCCAAAGCGCAGGATATGGGCCTGAATCTTGACCCTAGCAGCGAGCAGGCGCGTAAAGTGATCGACAAGATCAAGGATCTGGAGCATCAAGGTTACCAGTTCGAAGGCGCCGATGCTTCGCTGGAGCTGCTGCTGCGTGAAGCGACAGGCGAGATGAACGAGTTGTTCACCTTTGAGTCGTTCAAGATGCTCGTAGAGAAATCCGCCGGAAAACCGGTTGTCTCGGAAGCATTCGTCAAGCTGAAGGTTGGAGGCGAAACTCTTTATACCGCCGGTGAAGGCAATGGCCCCGTCAATGCTCTGGACAATGCGCTGCGCAAGGCGCTTCTGGCTCATTTCCCGCAGCTTAAAGACATGCACCTGTCCGATTACAAGGTCCGTGTGCTGGACGAGAAGGATCAGACTGCCGCGAAGGTCCGTGTGCTGATCGAATCCAAAAATTTCAGTGATACCTGGAGCACTGTCGGCGTATCCGCCAACGTTATCGAGGCGAGCTGGGAAGCGCTGGTTGACAGTATGCGTTACGCCCTGCTCGGTCAAATGTCGCCGGAAGTGACCGATCTTCTGGATCTGGGGCAGCGCGGCCTGGTCAATCATTAATTTAACCGCCCCCCAGCATCAACACTTTGCATGCCAAAGAGCCGCTTCCCTTGCGCATCACGCGCGGAAACGGCTCTTTTTTTACCAAATAAATTCGATTTCGTAACCATTTGTCAGCAACCGAATCTGGGCACACGGGATTGCTCAATAAGAGTTCGGCCGGCATCTGTTGGTCATGTTATCCTTACAAGCGCTGCTGCATCAGTTTCTCCAGCTTCTCGTCAAGCTGCTCTGCGGTTAGTCCCCCGAGAATAATCTCGGAAATAACGCCGCTGCGGTCGATTAGCACATTGGTAGGAAACACGGTGCCATTGTATTTGGCATAAGCCTCTCCCTTAAGATCGAACATTACGGGAAAGATAAGCTTATACTTTTTCACAAAACGCTCCGCATTGACCTTGTAATCGTAGCTTGTCACATTTATCCCATAAATATCAAGCGTATCCTTGTACTTCTCGGCTATTTTGTTTAGTTCAGGCGCTTCTGCCTGGCAGGGATCACACCAGGAAGCCCAAAAATTAAGCAGTATCGCCTTATCCCTTGCTCCGCCGACAGCATAAGTGGTCCCATTCTCACCCTGAATCGTAAAAGAGGGCGCCAGAAGTCCAGCCTTAGGTCCGCTCTCGGTCAGCAGGGCCTTGCCGTCAGCTGGAAGAATGGCCTGTTCAGCCGGCGGCGCATCATTAAAATGCTGAACCGTTTCCGTCTTTCCTTCGCGATGCTGCAGCAAAATAACGGATACCACAACTAACGCCAAAATGACGATTACCAGGTTTCTACGGTTTGCCATCTTCATCGTAGGTTATCCTTTACACATGGAGTAGTTAACTCCTATTGTACCCCCGTCTAGGCAAGTTTCAAACGGAACATCGGAAATACCACGTATACACCGTCATTTTTTCCTGGCCAAACCGAGTGTTTGCCATGCGTTTATAATTTTGGACAAAAAAAGGGGATTTCGTCCAGGACGAAACCCAATGAAGAGAGAGGGGTGAACAATGACAGCATTCCAGGGAAAAGTCCCGCCTATATGGCTAAAACCTTCCGTATACCAAGCGCTGGGGAAGCATTTGGCATCCGCTCTTCCGCATGAAGCATGCGGCGTCCTGCTGGGTGCTGCCGCAGCGGGCGGCATGCGCATCGACACCTATGTGCCCATGCGCAACGTAGCGCCTGACCCGCTGCACGCTTTTGTCCCGCATCCGGCTGACTGGATCTCGGCGCTATATCTGGCGCCTCCTCCGATCGGCCTGTTTCACTCCCATCCGCTTGCAGCCCCCCAACCCTCTTCCGCCGACTTTGACGGATTAACCGGACTGGGTGGCCACTTTGCGGTATATTTGATTGGTGCTCCCGGCATAGAGCCGACGCATTCCATTCTTCTGAACGGTTATGGCATTCAGCGTACCCGAACCGAAGACGGGGATCTATCCGTCTCGCTGATTGAAGCGCAGCTTCAGGTTCTGCTCAAGTAAGCATATAGGTCTCCCAGTGTCTCCACCTTCTTGTGCTGGGAAATTTCACGCAGGTAAGACACCCAGAGCTTAGCCGTCATTTTGGCGTCTTCCAGCGCGTTATGTCTTCCGCAAATCGGGATGCCATGCACCGTCAGCAGTTCATCAAGCGTGTAGTTGCCCCGGTTTGGCTCCAGCCAGCGCGCAAGCATCATCGTATCCAGCACGCGGTGGGTTAACTGAACCTTGGATGTCTTCCAAAGCGCAGCGTTCAGAAACGATTTGTCATGAGCACTGGCATGAGCGACCAATACTCTTTTACCTACAAATGACATAAAATTATGAAGTCCGTCAATAAGTGAAGGCGCAGCTTTGCACATTTCTTCGGTAATTCCCGTCAATTCGGTAATATTCGCCGGAATAGAGGTCTGGCAATTGACAAGCGTGTAAAAGTACTCGTCCTCCATGACCTCCTCCCCGACGACCTTAATCGCCCCAAATGACAGAATCTCATCCCCGTGTTGACTGGAAAATCCAGTAGTTTCCAAATCAAACACAATGGTCTCCAGCTCGGACAGCGGAGTATGCAGCACCTCCGGCCGGCGTTTCTCCCTCATCAAAGACCTGATAAAAGCCATTTGCTGAGCGGTCTGCTGTGCGGATTCACCGCCACGAATCGAAGCGATCGCAGACGGCATGCCGCCGTGTCTCAAGTTGTTCCAGAACCCGCCGCCTTTGTTCGGCTCCTTCATAGCTGTCTCCTTTCCGCTAACCGGAGCTGGCGCTGAAGAACGCGATGGATGCGTCTGACAAGCAGTAGGCTGTCTCGCAGTTCGGACATCAGCTGCCTGTTCCTCAGTTCATTTTCGGATGCAAAATCACTGCCCGACAAAAGTCCGTCATTAACCGAATAGGGAGTATTGACCCTCATCTTTAGCGCCGTCAGGAACGCGCTCCGCACACCTTCCGGCAGATGCTGGTACTCCTTGCTTAGTATTTCCAGTCTTTCTAATGTCGAGGTCTTGCGAATTCCATGCTGCAAAGCAAAATATCTTACACCGTTAACTAATGGGATGTATACTCCATATTTGACGTCAAATCCGCCGGCATGCTCCCCGAACCGTTCGGTGAGCACCTGCCCGAGCAGATTAAGCGTCGCTTTATGACGGACGGTATTTCGCAGAACAGCCGCCCAAAGCTTGGGGTTATCGATAAACCCATCATGATAAAAATCCAGCCACTGCTCGGAGAGGCTGCGGTCTCCCGCAACATGACGCATATCGGAACAGATAATAAGATATCGAATAGGTTCCCATTCAAACTGAGTTCTCCAGCCCGTCAACTGTTCCTTCCACTCAATCAGAGTCTTCCGCCACATCGGCTCGGAAACCATGACCTTGCCTTCACATTTCTCATATCCGCTATCAGCCAGCAGTAAGGAAAGCCTGATCCCGAATTCTTCAAAATACTTCTCCTTCGCTTCCTCCGGTTCCCCTTCAATAATCAGCCCGTTATCCTGATCGCTCCACAGCGTCGTTTCTTTTCTTCCCGCGCTGCCAAACACAATAAAGGAATAAGCGCAGGGAGGCGGGCCATGGCCCGCCTCAATCATCTGCGCCTCGGATAAAACAACCGCCGCTTCTGCGATAGCATCATGCATCGCATTGACACGCAGCATCCATTCCTCAATTGGGATAACATTTAACTGTTCCAGGAGAATGCTCTGACAGGCTATGCGCCTTGTCTTCAGCTCCTGCGGCGAACCGGATGTTACGATGGACTTATAAACTGCCTCATAGTCCCAATCGTTAGACTCCGCCTGGGTCACTCGGTCCGCCTCCCTGATGTGATCATATAATTATTTCTTTGGGGATTCGGATTCCGAAATCAGCTTCATTTGCTCAGGATAACCGTAAGTGCCATGTTCGCTGATATCCAGACCCATCAATTCTTCTTCTTCGGTAACGCGAATGCCGCTTACCAGCTTCATGATATACAGGAAGATGAAGGACAGGATTGCTACGAAGGCAAAAGTTCCGATTACACCGAGAACCTGAACACCAAGCTGGTGTACGCCGCCGCCATAGAACAAACCGGCTTTACCGATGCCTACTGTGTCTACAAGCTCAGGAGTCGCGAACAAGCCAGTGGATACCGCACCCCACATACCGGCGATGCCGTGTACGGAGAAAGCGTAGATTGGATCGTCAAGACCCGCACGTTCCAGCCATTGTGAAGTCATGAACGTAAATGCACCAGCAACAAGGCCGATAACAAAGGCTGCCCAAGGTTCAACAAAGGCGCAGGCGCCGGTAATGGCTACAAGAGCGGCCAGAACGCCATTCAGCATGGCCGGAATATCAGACTTGCCGAAGTACAGCCAGGAGGCTACCAGGGCCGCAAGACCACCCGCTGCCGCTGCAATGTTCGTGGTTAATGCCACATACCCGAAGAATCCGCCCATTGGGCTCAGTGCGCTGCCGGGGTTGAACCCAAACCAGCCGAACCACAGAATGATAACGCCGAGAACCGTGAATACTTGGTTATGTCCCGGAATAATAACCGGTTTGCCTTCTTTGTTGAATTTGCCAAGGCGAGGTTTGAGCAGAATGGTAGCGACTACCGCTGCCGTTGCACCCGTCAGATGGACCACTGTCGAACCTGCGTAGTCCTGCATGCCCATCGTTGCCAGCCAGCCGCCGCCCCATACCCAGTGAGCGACAACCGGGTAGATAAAGATGGAGAACAAGATGCCGAAAATAATATATACGCTCAGCTTCGCGCGTTCAGCCATACCGCCGGAGACGATGGCAAGCGAAACAGCCGCAAACGCCATTTGGAACAGGAATTTTACGTTCAGGGTTACATCGGAGAATGCCAGCGATTCAAAGGAAGAAGCCATCGAATCACCGCCATATCCAAAGCCCGTTGTACCGAAGAAATCGTTGCCGTTGCCGAAGCCCAAGCCAAAGCCCAGCGCCCAGAAGCAAATGCTGGCAATCGCAAGCGTCAGCACCGTCTTGCCGGCTACATGGCCCGCGTTCTTCATACGAACCGAACCCGCTTCCAGCATGGCAAAGCCAGCTTGCATAAAGAATACCAGAATAAATGCCAAATAAGTAAAAGCTGTGTCCAGACCGATTTGCAGGTCCGGAGCAGTAGGACCGTCAGCGGCAAAAGCGCTGACCGGGTAAATCGTCAGCGTTAGCATCGCTAACACAAAACATAACCACTTTCTCTTCATTACTCCCCACTCCCCTATGTAATATATTCTAACAAAGCATGAAACTCTTAATGTCATTATAAGCAAAACGAAGCAAAATTGACAAGAGTATTTTTCACGAAACGAGAAATAAATTTTTAGTAAATAATTAGCAGTATCAATCGAGAATTAGATGAATATACTTTTTGAAAGCGTGACGTTTGACTGTATGGTTTTCAGTTTGATATCATTAATAGACAAATCAAGGAAATACAGCACCCGTTTACCCGGAGCCTGAACATTTCCTTCTGCGAGGTGAGCAGCATGGGGATATGAACCTATACCGGATCGGCGAACTGGCCAAGGCGGCTCATATCAGCGAACGCACTATTGATTATTATACCAAGCTTGGACTGATTCATCCCGAGACAAGAAGTATGAAAAATTACCGGCTCTACAGCGATGAAACCTTGGATACTCTGGAACGTATTAATCAATTGAAACAAGAAAAATATACATTGGAAGAAATCAAGTCCATTATAGCCAGGTGGAACGGGGCAACCCCCGATCCCGATGTATCCAGTAAGCTGGCGGAGCTTGAGGCTCATATGCAGCAGCTCCGGCGCGAGGTCATGGCGCTTGAACCGGCGCTGAGCCGAATGAAGCCGGGACAGGCCAAGCTGGCCTTGGCTCATCTGATTCCGCAGGGAGCCGCCTGCATTGAAGCCATACGTCTTCTATTGACGCAAGTGCCGCCATTCTAATTCAAACGACCAGAAAGTGGAGGAATGAGTAAATGATGTATCTATTAGTAATAGTAGCTTTTCTCTTCTCGTTATGGGCTCAGTTCAGGGTAAAGGGAACATTTAACAAATGGGCTCAGGTTGCCAATCAGAACGGGATGACCGGTTACGAGGCCGCAAGACGAATGCTCGATTCCAATGGCCTCGGCGATGTTCCGATTGAGCCCGTCCCAGGCGCGCTCACCGACCACTATGACCCGATTCACCGGGTTGTCCGTTTGTCGGAGCCTGTATACTATGAACGCTCAATTTCAGCTGTCTCCGTGGCCTGCCACGAGGTGGGGCATGCCATCCAGCACAAAGTACATTATCCAATGCTGGTGCTTCGCCACCGGATGTTCCCGATCGTTAATTTTGCTTCGGGCGTCGCTCCTTTCATGCTGCTCGCCGGCTTCCTGTTCAGTTCCTTGAACCTGATCGGCCTCGGTATTATTTTCTTCTCGGCGGCTGTGGCCTTCCAGCTTGTAACATTGCCGGTGGAATTCAATGCCAGCAACCGGGCCCGTCAAGTCATGGTGGAGCAAGGCTTTATCCGAAATGATGAAGAACGCGGAGTCGCCAAAGTGCTTAACGCCGCAGCGCTGACCTATGTTGCCGCCGCTCTCGTCTCCGTACTTGAGCTGCTTCGCCTGATTATGGTCTATACCAGCAATCGCGACTAACTAGCAACTGTACACATAACCCTTGGATCACAACAAACCCCGGAAGGCTCTAGGAGCCGACCGGGGTATTATTTTGCCGTGTTCTGAAATAAGTCAGCAGAAAAGCCCTGAACGAACGCGCGACCAGCGGGAGCCTGCCGTCCGAACGATGTATAAGTCCGATTGTTCGGGTAACCGCTGGCTCTTCCACTCTCACCTGAGCCGGTTGAAGCGAGTTCGTCGGGAACAGAGCCATTTCCGGCAGCAGACTGACTCCCATTCCTGCAGCGACGAGGCCGCGTATCGTATCCGTCTCTCCTCCCTCAAACGCGATCTGCGGCGTAAATCCCGCTTTCAGACAGGCCTGCCAGACGATAGGGCGAAGCGAGTACCCCGGACTGAACAGCACGAACTGTTCATCCTTCAGCTGTTCAAGACGTATAATCTTCTCCTCGGCAAGCGGATGATTCTGAGGAAGGATCGCGAACAGCTCTTCCGTCATGACCACATCCCCGATCAATTGCTCGTCACTATCCGGGCAGGGGGATATGAAAGCCAAATCTACTTCGCCTGAAAGCACATCCTTGATTAAAGAGGGATACATTCCCTGCTTAAAGCGAAATTTGACATGCGGATAATGCCTGCGGAACTCTGCAACGATGGTAGGAATCAAATGCGTTCCCACACTGTTCGGAAAACCGATCCGGATCTCTCCCCGTTCAGGGTCCAGAAATTCGTGAATTTCGGCCACGGACCGGTCCAGATCCTTCAGGATCGATTCCACCCGTTTGCAGAACAGCTGCCCTACCGGTGTAAGGTGCAAATTCCTGCCTTTTTGCATAAACAAATCAATGCCCAATTCCTGCTCCAGCAGGTGAATTTGCCGGCTGACCGCCGACTGCGCCACATGCAGCTCCTCAGCCGCTTTGGTGACATGCTCTTTCTGGGCAACCTTCAAGAAATACTGCAGTTGTCTAAGCTCCACGCCATAATCTCCTCCGTCCTGCGCTTCTTTCTAATTGGATAATTCTCATCATCGCGGCCGCCTGCGGGGCAGCGCCCGAATAATGAGGCCATATAAGAAGAAACCGCCGATTAAACCGCCAATATGGGCGGCCCAGTTCACATTTGGCGTAACGAAGGACATAATAATCCCCATCGTCAGCAGGCCGTACAACGTCCTGCGCGAACCTTCATCCATCATTGTGCGCTGAAACAGGGCAATATACAGGAACGCGCCATAGACAGCGAAAATCGCCCCTGAGGCGCCGACCGAAACAGTCACCACTTCCTCCGTGCCGCCCCCCAATGCTCCATTGGACAAAATATTACCGACGACACCGCCCATCAAATACAGCAGCACATAACGCCACCAGCCCATAAGCCGTTCAAGCGGCGGGGCAAATACCAGCAGCGCAAAGCAGTTAAACAACAGGTGAGAAAACCCATTATGCAGAAAGATCGACGCAACATACCGCCACAGCTCTGTTCTTTGCGGTCCGGCGTCCGTCATTGCGCCGAAGCGCAGCAGGGTATACGGATTCGTCGAGCCGCCATTCAACGTAAGCACCATAAACATGACGATATTTACTAAAATGATGAGGCTTGTGACAGGATAAAATTTAAGATAGCTTTTCCAATTTTCATAACGAATAAATATCATGGCGTCACCCTTCTCTTCCTTTCTTGTTCTATATACGCCCCAGGTTGGACAGGGTCTCATTAAAAAGATTATAATTTATTATGGCGGCAACAAGCCAATTTTGTTAGTTCAAGGAGGAATATTCAGTGACGCAAGAAAGAACAGGCGCAGCCACTTTTAAGGGAAATCCGATCACTCTTATAGGACCGAAGCTGAGTGCCGGCGATCCGGCTCCCGATTTTATTCTCAGCAAAAATCTGCTCGAGGAAGCTACCTTGAAAGACTTCAGTGGAAAAGTAAAGCTCATCAGCGTAGTTCCTTCACTTGATACCGGCGTCTGCGACGCGCAAACCCGCCGATTTAACAGTGAAGCTGCAGAACTTGGCGATGAGGTCGTCATTCTGACTGTCAGTGCCGATCTTCCGTTCGCTCAGGCCCGCTGGTGCGGCGCCGCAGGAATCGACCGCGTCATTACGCTCTCGGATTACAAAACGAACGCTTTCGGCGAGGCCTACGGTGTGCTGATCAAGGAATTTAAGCTCGATATGCGCTCTATCTTTGTAATTGATAAAGATGACAAGATCACTTACGTGGAATATCTAGGCGAAATGGCCGAGCATCCTAACTACGAAGCCGCTATTAGCGCGGTCAAGAGCTTGTTGTAACAGCGAACTTACACTTTCATGTTTAAAAAGCGGGAGAAGGCATTCCTTCTCCCGCTTTTTTGCAAGCAAAAACAAGCCAATTTCCATCTTGGCAAAGATGGGTAAATTTGTTTCTTCCATAATATAAGCGCATACAATACGCGCTTTCCTTCGATAATTCCCGCAGCAGGATTTAATCGAGCTTATGTTTGCCGATCTTCTTGTCCAGCGTCTCGTACAGACGTTGAATGACCCGGTAATTAGAGCCCAAATCACCAAGTGAGCCCCGAGATGCCGAATAGACATCAACCGCACACCGCGTTGGCGAGGTATTAAGCACGGAAACGGTAATATCCAGCGTTCGGCCGAATGCCGT
Source organism: Paenibacillus sophorae (assembly GCF_018966525.1). Classification (NCBI taxonomy): domain Bacteria; kingdom Bacillati; phylum Bacillota; class Bacilli; order Caryophanales; family Paenibacillaceae; genus Paenibacillus; species Paenibacillus sophorae. The sequence continues at coordinate 2,898,934 of NZ_CP076607.1, read as the reverse complement.
CTTTTTCTCCAGGGTAATCTCTCCTACTGATTGAACTTCATGAAGTACTCTAAAGCCTGGAATCTTCTTTAAAGTGGAGGACACTTCCTCCCATCCCTTTTCTTTGGTGAGGTTGTAATAGCGCGTTTTCAAAGCAGGTTCTTTGGCGCGGTCGCTAGTTCCCTCATGGCTGCGAAACAAGCCGACCAAGGTTCTTTTTAAAGACAACTTACTTCCCCCTCATATCCCAAGTTCACTTAGTTCAGTGTATCACTCTTGCCCCGGGAACAAAAGTAAAATGCTTATTTATCCCCACTGCAGTCTACATTTCGGCAAACAAGAAGGCGCCCAGTCTCCCGCTTAGGGTAACTTGGGCGCCTTCGTACGCGATAAAAGAAAACCCGCCTATGCCGTCCGGCTACAGTGTCTTCTGAACCTGCAATAGCAGGTGGGTGATCGCAGTTGCGGTTTTGAAGTCCCCTTGTCATATAGACAGGGCCTTTCAGCTGCGCTTCATGTAGATCTCCCAAGACATTATCATTGGTTCAAAACAACGAGCAGCCGATAACGTACATCGCAGGATTTAGCCTTATTATATTGCGTTTTAACGAAAAAGTAAACCTTGTATGCGCTTTATTTTACGTGAGAAGGTTTTTCTTTTTATACAAGGATAACAGTCTACAGCAGAATACGCTGAATTAAGGGCGGGTTTGCTCCTCGTCAGGCGTCTCTTTAGAAAGGTTGACTCTCTCTGAAATTTCTTCCGATTCTTCGTTATCCGCGCCGCCCTCAGCCTCTAGAGCTTCTTCTTCCTGACGTTTTCTCGTTTCCGCCTGAAGCTGCAATTTGTTGTATGTAGCATAGAAATTAAAGAAAGCAACTATGGCGATCAGCGTTGGAATACACACAAAATAGAGTGCAGGATATCTCAAACCGATGTAAGCGAGCACAACACCGGCCACAAGCGTAGTAAACACTCGGATCGGGCGGGCGATGGTCAGCAGAATGGAGTTGGTCATCACTTGCTTGAATGTCATCTGATAGTGAACGACAGCAGAAAAAAAGTTGAACATCGACACCATGAGGACAATCATCAGAACAAGCATCAAAATACCAATAATTTTGAAATCGGCCATTTGTGTCATATAAATCGTTACATCAAAGTACATCACTAGGAACAACAGCGTATAGATTAGACCGCCAAGCATGCTCTTCAAGTAATTTTCTTTATATCCCTGAAAAAACGTCTTGAATGTGCTTATGTCCGTATTGCCCATTACCCACTTGCGGACCACCGTGAACAGCGCCGAGGTTGCCGGAAAAACTGTAAACGGAGCCGTGATGGCAAGGCCCCAGTTTAAGGTGCCCTGCTCGTTTGCTCCCCCTTGGCCCGTCGCCATCAGCATGAATTTCATCACAATAAAAAACAAAAACGGAGATGAACATAAGGTCCACAGCACATTGCTGAACGCTATGCGTGAAATCCACTCCGTGATGCGGTATAAACCGCCCATTGCGCCTTTAAATTCCACTTTCCTTCCTCCTGTCTCTTCGCTACTGCATAGCTTAACTATACCTTATTTCACCCTGGCATTTCCATAGCCCAAGTACGTATGTTTGGGCGAAAGACCTAAGCAAACCGATGACAACGGTCATACATTAGAATCGCGACCCAGATAATCACCGCTTTGGCAAAGGAGGCATATATCATGACCGCACCTGTAGGCTACGGCGCCTGGACTTCGACCACTACGATTCTGGTACTTTTCATTCTGCTTGTCATCATCACCCAAATGATGTTCGTGTAACTTCCTCCTGATAAGGGTCTGTCTTACTCGTAGAGAAATTAAAAAAAGAAGACAGCGCGCACAGGGTGCGCACCATCTTCTTTGCTGCTCTGGGCTTGTCACAGCCCGGCAGGCTTAAATATCAAAAGAGTCCTCACGCTTCGGCGTGCGGCGTTCACCGTCGGCCGGACGCTGGAATTTGCGTTCTCCACCGCGATAATTTGAACCTTCACGGCTGCTTCCCTCACGGCTTCCTTTGTATCCGCCGCCACTAGCGCCGCCACTAGCGCCGCCGCTGTTATATCCGCCACGGTTGCCGCCGCCCTCGCGGTTGCCACGGTATCCTCCACCGCCGCCGCCATAGCCGCCACGGTTGCCGCCATAGCCGCTAGGCTTACGGCCGCTGCGGATGTCATTCTTGCCGCCCCGGCGTTTGACGCGGATCGGCTCTTCCGGTGTCAGCTGGATTTCGGAATCCTTCTTCTCCCCGGTAAGAAGCTGCATCGCTGCGGACAGCAGTTGAACGGAATCATACTGTTCGAGCAGTTGGATCGCAATGCCCTTGTACTCGTTCAGTTCGCCATTCTCCATCGTATCCATCAGCCGTTCGGCTGCAACGCGCTGCTTGCCTTCGATCGCTTCAGCCATCGTAGGCAGCGGCTTACGAGTAATCCGGTGACGGGTCACACGCTCGATAAGGCGGAGATGGTCGATTTCACGCGGAGTCACAAACGACCAAGCGGAGCCTTCCTTGCCTGCGCGTCCAGTACGTCCAATACGGTGTACATAGCTTTCCGGGTCCTGCGGCAGGTCAAAGTTGATGACATGCGTTACGCCGGAAACGTCAAGGCCGCGGGCCGCCACGTCGGTTGCAACCAGCACGTCGATGCTGCCGTCGCGGAATTTGCGCATCACGGCGTCGCGCTGATTCTGAGACAGGTCGCCGTGCAGGCCGTCCGCAGAGTAACCGCGTTTTTGCAACGCTTCAGACAATTCGTCAACCCTGCGCTTCGTGCGTCCGAACACAATCGCAAGATCCGGAGATTCCATATCGATCAAACGGCTTAGTGCTTCGAACTTCTGGCGTTCCGGAACTTCAATATACGCCTGATCGATAAGCGGTGCGCTGACCTGCTTCGGAATGACGGAGACATGCTCAGGGTTCTTAAGGAACTGCTGAGCAAGGCGCTGGATGTTCGGAGGCATTGTTGCCGAGAACAGCATCGTCTGCCGTTCTTCCGGAACCAGCTTCAGGATGGACTGGATATCTTCCATGAAGCCCATATCCAGCATTTCATCCGCTTCATCCAGTACAACGGTCTGCACGTCGTCCAGACGGATCGTCTTGCGGTTGATGTGGTCAAGCAGACGTCCCGGCGTACCGATAATGACCTGCGGTTTCTTCTTCAGACCGCGGATTTGGCGGCCGATGTCCTGACCACCATAGATTGGCAGGGAACGGATTCCCTTGAAACGACTAAGCTTGCCGATTTCTTCTGCTACCTGAATGGCAAGTTCACGGGTCGGCGTCATGATCAGCGCCACGATTTTTTCTTCCTCACGGGGGATCTTAGTGATAAGAGGGATTCCAAAAGCTGCCGTTTTCCCGGTACCGGTTTGAGCTTGTCCGATCAAGTCACTCCCTGTCATAGCGATTGGGATAGACTGGGATTGAATCGGAGTTGCCTCCTCGAATCCCAGTTCTGTGATGGCTTGCAACACTTTCGGATCCAAGTCGAATTCTGCAAATGTTTTCAAATTATTCATGCTCCTTCTATACAGTGGACATTCCACATGCTTGTCTGTATTCTTAAGTAGCGGCAAACATTTATAGGGTGTCCAATCATGCCGGAAACTCTGCATGGTTTCGCGTAAGGGGACGGCGGGCCGTCCTTTCATCAGGTGCTCCAATTGGCCCGAACAACAGTAGCTTCACATTCGAAACAATGCAAAAAGTTCATTGTAACGCTCTACTCAAGAATATCCTATACATTATATCACAAATCCAAAGAGGAATACCAGCGTATTCCTTTCATTCGTTTTTACATCGCTTGCATTCTTACTTACATCCATTATCGGAAGGTGATTTTCGCTTGCTTAGATATTGCTTCAACCTTCTGGCCGTGATCTTTGGTTCTGGGCTGATTGCCGCCGGCTTCAATCTGTTCCTCATTCCCCACCGGCTGCTGAGCGGCGGCGTGTCCGGCCTGTCCATGCTGGCAAGCTATTTTACTCCGCTAAACGTCAGTCTGCTGTATTTGCTCTTCAACATTCCTCTGCTGGTTACCGGATGGTTTCAGCTTGGCCGGCGTTTTATCGTGCTGAGCATTGCGTCGGTTGCCGCAGCAACTTGGTTTATTGAAATCATTCCCGCGATGCCGCTTGTCTCCGACATGCTGCTCGCCTCCGTATTCGGCGGAGTGCTCGTGGGGGTAGGCAGCGGAATTTCGTTCCGCGCAGGCGGTTCTTCCGGAGGCTTCGATATTCTGGGATCAATCATCAGCCGCCATAGGGACTTTCCCATTGGCAGCATACTCGTTTCCCTTAACGCGCTAGTTATCCTGGCCGCAGGTTATCTGGAGAATAACTGGAACATCGCTCTTGCTTCCATGGCCTCCATGTACGTAACCGGCCGGGTAGTGGATCTGATTCACGTCAGCCATATTAAAGTTACTGTATTAATTGTTACGAACCGTACGGACGAAATGCTGCAGCACCTGCTTGAACTTCAAAGAGGCGTAACCAAAATCAAGACCGAAGGCGCTTATTCCCATACGGAAAAGGACATGCTAATGACAGTGACGACCCGTTACGAGCTGGCGGAGCTCAAACGAATCATCAAACAGAGCGATCCGCAGGCTTTTGTCAATATTTTGGAAACGGTCGGTATTATGGGTTCGTTCCGAAAACGGTAATTGTTAATTGGTGCACATGCTTAAAAATTGTGATATATTAATGATGCGCAGAAGTCAATACATGCTCTTGAAGATTCTGCTCTGCCCTCTTTTCCAGGCACTTGTCGTTTTTCTGGGTGAAACCTGAATTTAAGTTCAGCAACATTCGAAAAAGGAAAGGGTGATTACTGTGGAAATGGAAACGGTGAAATTGTCAGAAATCGTCATGAAGTGGTATCCGGATATGATGCCGTTTCTCAAGCAGGACGAACTCGATTCCATGATCGTTCTGCGGGACGGGCTGAGCATTCTGGACTCTGCTGATGCGATGGACATCATTCAGTACAGCATTTGCGAGCATCAGGATTCTGCGTATCTTCAATGAAGGAATCACGAGTTTTTAAGGTTGCCGCTTGGACCGGCGTATTTGCCGGGTCAGGCGGCATTTACTTTTTTATAGTTTTACGATCAGCGGAAGATTGATAAATCGTTTCATTATTGTTACAAACCTGTTCTTTTTATTAGTTGCCATTCTTATTATAATTTATACCAACGTACATAAAAGAGGAGAGAGAAAAATGAACATCACTTGGGCTATATTGATGATGGCCCTAGGAAGTGTGGGCGTCCAACAGGGGCAATCACAAGCTGACGCGACTGCCGTGCTTCAATCCGCCACTAATACGGCCGTTGTCGCAAATCAGACCGCCCCGCCAAGCGCAACCGGAGGTGGGGCGGATTCGGCACCAGGAGGCGCTGCCTCAACTCCTGCACCTTCCGCTTCGCCGGGTGCGACCGCAACCGTAGACGCCGCGCCCCTACCTGATCCTCAGCCGGACGCTCCCAAGGTCAAGGGAATATACGTCACGGCGTACAGCGCAGGCGGCTCGCGGATGGATACGCTGCTAAATTTGATCGATACAACGGAACTGAATGCGATGGTTATCGACATCAAGGACGACGCCGGTTACATCACCTACAAGACGGATAACGCAGAATTGCAGCAGTTGGGCAAGCCCCAGCCTTTTATCGGCGATGTCAACAAATTGATGGAACGGCTCAAGAAGCATAATGTCTATCCGATCGCCCGGATCGTTGTCTTCAAGGATTCCGTACTCGCCAAGAAAAACCCGCAATTGTCATTTGTGAAGAGCGACGGTTCTGTATGGCACAACAAAGGCGGGGACAGCTTCGTCAATCCCTATAACGAGAACGTATGGAAATACAATGTAGAAATCGCCAAAGAAGCAGTCAAGCTCGGCTTCAAGGAAATCCAGTTCGATTACGTCCGATTCCCTGAAGGATTTGAAAAACGGGCGGATTCGCTGAAATACACCAAGGACGCAGGAAAAAGCCGGGTTCAAATCGTTTCCGACTTCGTCAAGTACGCGAAGCAGGAATTAAACCCGCTTGGCGTAAGGGTATCCGTCGATATTTTCGGCTATGCCGCCTCGGTTCCAGCTGCCGAAGGAATCGGCCAGGATTTCGTGAAAATTTCCAAGAACGTGGATGTCATCAGTCCCATGGTTTACCCAAGCCATTATTCCACCGGCTGGTTCGACGTCAAGGACCCGGATAAGAACCCTTACGCTACCATTAAAGGCTCTATGGTGGACACCCACAAGAAATTGAATCCGCTTGGCAGCTATAAGCCGATTATCCGGCCTTGGATTCAAGACTTCACAGCCAGTTGGCTCGGCAGCGGGCATTACATCAAATACGGCAAGCAGCAGGTGGAAGACCAGATCCGTGCGATGAACGAACAAAATATTGACGAATTCCTGTTATGGAATGCGAGCAACCGCTATACGCCTGGTGTCGACTACGAAAAATAACGAATACTGCAATTATTCATTCATCAAATTTAGTCTTATATTATGATCAAAGACCCGGCTTAAGTGCCGGGTTCTTTGCTGGAAACGGGTGTGCAGCGGCTCATGCTCACTCATGTTCCCGATTTTTCAAACTTAAAGATAACGAGGCATATTTCATGATACCAACAACATCATTAGGCCAAAAAACAATCCAGTTTCTCCATATTCTCTTCCCCATCCTCATCACTCAAATCGCCTTGTCCGCGATCGCTTTTTTCGATACGAACATGTCCGGAAGATTTGGTACTGCCGACCTCGCCGGGGTCGCGATCGGCACCAGCCTGTGGATTCCCGTCCAAACTGGACTGAACGGTATCTTAATCGGCCTTACCCCAATCGTTTCGCAGCTGTTAGGAAAACGGCGTGAAGGCGAAGTGGCTTACAAAGTCATGCAGGGCATCTGGCTGTCGCTTATCGTATCCTTTTTTGTGCTGGCGCTTGGAGCGCTCGCTTTGGGACCGGTTCTGGGCTTTATGAACCTTGAACCATCCGTACGTAGCATCGCCTTTCGCTTCCTGACCGCCATATCCTTCGGAGTCATTCCGCTGTTCGGGTACACCGTGCTGCGAAGCTGTATTGATGCAACCGGTCAAACCCGGGTGTCCATGTTCATTACTCTGATCGCCCTGCCTGTAAATGTCGGCCTGAATTACCTGTTGATCTTTGGCAATCTTGGCTTTCCCCGCATGGGCGGAGTCGGTGCCGGCGTGGCTTCTGCCATCACTTACTGGGTCATTTTTGGCGTGGCGCTTCTGTTTATATTTCGGGCAGAACCTTTCAAGAATCTGCGGATTCTCCGCAAATTTCACGCGCTCTCGCCAGCGGCCATTAAGGAGCAGCTCTTGATCGGCGTGCCGATTGGCTTCTCCATCTTTTTTGAAACAGCAGTCTTCTCCACGGTTACCCTGCTGATGAGCCGGTTCGATACGATAACGATTGCCGCCCATCAGGCGGCGATCAACTTTGCCTCCATGCTGTACATGATTCCGCTCAGCATCTGTATGAGTCTTACCATTCTTGTCGGCTTCGAGGCTGGTTCGGGAAGATTGAAGGATGCCCGCCAGTACAGCCTGCTCGGCATTGGCTCGGCCGCCGCCATGTCCCTGGCCACCGCACTCGTGCTGCTCTTTGCCGGCAGTCATGTGGCGGGCTTATATTCAACCGATCCGGAAGTTATCGCGCTGATCAAGCATTTTCTAATCTATGCGATCTTTTTTCAAATCTCCGATGCCATTGCGACGCCTACCCAAGGCGTTCTGCGCGGGTATAAGGATGTGAATCCAGCCTTTATCATTTGCTTCGTCGCCTATTGGATTATCGGGCTGCCCATCGGCTATGTTCTTGCCGAACATACGTATTTAGGTGCGTACGGGTACTGGATCGGGCTGATTACGGGTTTGGCTATTGGGGCGGCGCTGCTGCTCAATCGGCTCTTCAAAGTCCAGCGCCGATTTGCGGCGCAATATGCAGGAACGCAGACGGAGAGCTAACCGAGCTGCGGCTAAGAAATTGCAGCACTCTTGAATTAACACTAAGAAAGGCCGCTCATTAGGCAGATCAATCTGCTGAGGAGCGGCCCTTTTTACCAATACTATATATGTTCCTATCTATCGGCTTTTTTTGACAAGAAGTTCTACCGCAAGCGATCATCCGGACGCCTGACTTGGCCGCATTCTCAATCAGCTTTTCCAGCGAGTCAACGTTTTTTCGGCGCATAATGCTCCGTATCATTTGGGCCCCCAGCCCGCCCATGTTCATAGGGGTCTTTAGTCAACGCTTAATCGCTGTCAATAAAAAGGCTTCCACGATATTTCACGCAGCAAAAAAGCCCCACGACGATTCGCGCAGGGCTTGTCCTTCTTAATATGATCAATCTTATTGTGACAGGCGCAAAGCCAGGTGATAAGTCTCAAGATCGAATTCTTTCTTCGTGTTGACGACAAGATCGATATCCGTAAGAGTAAGCTCGCCATTAATGATACCGCAGGCTTTGCCCGATTCACCCTCAATCAATCTGCGTACAGCAAAATCACCCAAACGGCTCGCCAGATTACGGTCTGCCGGAGTCGGGCTGCCGCCACGCTGGATATGTCCCAGTACGGTTACGCGAGCGTCGATCGAAGCATGGCGGTCTTTGAGCGCCTGGGCGATATCTTCGCCTCTGCCTACGCCTTCAGCCACGATAATAATACTATGGCGCTTGCCTCTGGCAAAGTTGTCCTTCATCCGGTCAGCAACTTCATCCAGATCGAAAGGCATTTCGGGCACAAGGATCGTTTCCGCGCCGGAAGCTAGTCCCGCATGCAAGGCGATGTCGCCGCAGTGCCGCCCCATAACTTCAACGACTGAAGAACGTTCATGGGAAGACATCGTATCCCGCAGCTTATTAATGGCATCCACAACAACGCTGACAGCGGTATCGAAACCGATGGTGAAATCGGTAAAGGAAATATCATTGTCAATCGTTCCTGGAAGCCCCATCGTCTTGATGCCGAGCTTGCTCAATTTGTTTGCCCCGTTGTATGAGCCGTCGCCGCCGATCACGACAAGTCCGTCGATGCCGTACTCGCGCAAGATATCGGCACCTTTTTGCTGGCCTTCCGGCTGCAGGAATTCCAGACAGCGGGCGGATTGAAGAATTGTGCCGCCGCGCTGAATAATGTCGCCGACGCTGCGAATCGTCATCGGGAAAATATCCCGGTTCAATAGCCCATGATATCCGCGCTGAATACCGAATACATCAATGCCATGATAAATAGCGCTGCGCACGACGGCGCGAACGGCGGCGTTCATCCCTTGCGAATCTCCACCGCTTGTCAATACTGCAATTTTCTTTACATCTGCCATACGAATGGTTTCCTCCTTAGAATGCTAATACAAATGCTTGCGTATCCATCGGCTGTTGACAAAGAAGAACAGTCTGGTAAGCGGACTTCTCTTCATCAGCCGTCTCGACACTAAGCGAACTTCCCGCTGTTCGCTGACTTTCGGATCGGATAAATACAATGCCAGCAGCCCCTCGATGACCATCCGGTGCAGGGGAGTCTCAGGTATGTTCCGAACATCTTTTCGTGCCCACTCCACGATTGAAGCGATCCGATTCAGCATGATATCCGTATTGTCATAGTAATTGCAGAAATTGAGATCGCCGCCGGCCCGGTCTTCATCCTGGTCAATCAGATAGTCCAGCATAATATGCAGGCAGCATAAATGCGGGAAATACCCGGACCGGATTAATGAAACGTCCGGCTTGGTCAGCCTTGAATCGCAGGAAGCCAGAAAAAGCATAAAGACACCTAATGTCGATCCAGTTGCCGCCGCAAATTCATTCCAATATAATTGCGGCGCCCTGCTTCTGTTCTCCTCCCACCATTCCTTAAGCGCAGCTTCTCTCAATTCCGGACGGATATGCTTGTATACCTGAAGGTCCGTATACAATGCAGCCAGATCATAGATCTCAGAAGCCGCCGACATATAACCAGGAAGCCTTGAGATCATCTCCTGACAAGTGCGGACCAGCCGGTGCAAATATCCGCCGTCATTCTGTTCACTGCGGAGCGCATAATAATTAACCGGTTCAGCACCTGGTGTAATCGCATCCAGCATCGATTGGTGCAGCAACCTGAAGTCGTCCGGGTCCATAGAAGTGCTGCGGTCGCACAGGTTATCCAAGTAATCGCTTATCGTCTGGTAGGCGACTATCAGCGGAATGAGAATGTGCCTCATCGGTAAATTTCCGGCGGCATATACACCTCCGCCTTCGCAATGAAACTGTTTCGTTTCGATGCTTGCGAGCGCTTGCTTCCGGAGCTCGGGATCGGGAATCCCTTCCGCATCTTTGCGCCAAAGATTAAGGCAGTTTCTAACCTCAGGCAGCACGTACTTGTAGACCCTGCTCATTAATCCAATCGGGCCACGCGGACTCAGGGAACGGCCTTGCTCAAATTCACTCAATGACGGTGCCTCCACATTGTTGTCTCCTTATCCAAATCATAATTATTATAATATGATCCAAACGTTTGTACAAACAACAATATCACTTTGGGATCCCCTGGATCTTTTAATGTGAAATGCAACTTAACTGCACTACACGTCAATACTTGAGAGCGGAGATGGAGGTTTCGTCAAACCATAGCAGGCTATGTTCGCTCATACCTGTTCTCGATGCATGGCGAGCAGCCGTCAAAGCAAGAATCGCAAGACCAAATCATTCTGCTGGAAGCAAGCCCGTAGCAGCGTCACCTACCCAAGCCAAGAAACAGAAACTGCTTCAGTTTGGTGTATTCTTTCCTTTTTACTTCTTCGTATTACCCTGTTTTTCCATTGTCAGATACAACGGCGCTCAAATTCTGGAGCGCATGGACGGATCTTTATATCCATACGCCTGTTTGGATACGATAGGCTGCGCTTAGTCACTCACGATCAGAACTTGCTTCGATAATGAAAATCTCTCAGTCTGGATTAAGATTTCGTAAGCAAAGCCTGCTTTCCATACCGCTGTCGATACTTCTCACTTGGAAGAAGTTACGCTATAATAGATTCAGCAGCAGGTATTAGTACCTGGTAACAATATTGGAAGGGGCATTCAGCAATGATTTTTGACGATTTCAAGCAATTGGCACAGTCCCGCCGCAGCATCCGGGATTTCAGTGAAGAAGATGTGCTTCCGGAAGACGTGAGGGATATTATCGACTGCGCCCGGTTTGCTCCCAGCGATACCAACTCGCAGACCTGGGAGTTTATCGCCGTAATGAACCGTGACAAAATCAAAGTGATTGAAGCCTTTACTTGGGATCGGCTGAAGGAAATCGCCGCCTCGGCGGAACAACGCGGACTGGCGCGGGAAGCCAAGCTGATGGTGAAGTCGTTCGGCCCTTACGCCACCGCCTTCGGCAGCGCTCCCGCGATGATTATTTGCCTGGCAACCCCATACACATCGAAATTCCGTGAACGCATTTTCGACCCGCTCGAGTTCGGCAGTCCGGAGATCTGGGCTGAAGAAGGAATCAAGAGCAGCTGCTTGTCCATTCAGAATCTGATGCTCGCCGCACATGCCAAAGGGCTCGGCACCTGCCCGATGACCGGACCCGTGCTGCTAGCCGAACAGGATCTTCGGAAATATTTGAATATTCCTGAAGACCGGCAGATCAATATGGCGGTTGCGCTAGGACACCCAGCCGTTCAACCCAAAATGATTGCCCGCAAAGAGATCGAAGAGATTCTGACAATTGTGGAGTAAATCTATTTATGACCGAAAAGGGCCTGCTGTCTCCTTCAAAAGAGCGGCAGACCCTGATATTTTTATTGGATGACGCAAAAATAAAAAACACAGCTCCCATAGAGAGAACTGTGTTTTGAGTTATACATTGTTGGGTTACGCCTTAATAAAAGCTTACCATATCAAGTATATTCAGAGCGAAGGGCTGCTCCCTTCCGCCTTGTCTTACAGTTTGATTACGTTAGCTGCTTGCGGTCCACGGTTGCCTTCAGTGATTTCGAATTCAACAGATTGACCTTCTTCCAAAGTCTTAAATCCATCTCCTTGGATTGCGGAAAAATGAACGAATACGTCTTCGCCGCCGTCAACTTGGATGAAACCGTAGCCTTTTTCTGCGTTAAACCATTTTACTGTACCTTTCAAGTGAACAACCTCCTAAAAATACCGCCATATATGGCGAATATCTACATTATACTTCAATCTTACAGGCAAAGCAATCCATCTTTTAATTGACCCGGAATTAATTTGCTTTTCCCTTCTCCGGTGCGTTATCATTTATCAAAAGCCAAATATCGCCAGGGTGGGACAACAATGATCAAAAAACACGAAATATACAAGACGGATAAATGGAATATGATGACTGTGGAAGTCCAGGGCCGCTATATTGTACTCAGGGAAATATCCGATCAATGGGGTGAAGAAACGCATACTTTTCTAAGCCGCCCCGCGTTGATGCAATGGGTTAATAACCGGTTCAATAAGGAATCCTATAAAGATAACGAGGAAGAGTACAATCGCATCATGACGGCGTTTAAGCAGGTGTAATCCATGAACAATGAAAGTCTCGCCATATATGTTGTGGCCGTTCTATGCTTGGGCGCCGTGCTGATTATGAGCAAGGATCGCCTTGATCCCAGATTGAGAAGGGGCCTGGCATTAATCGCGGTTGTTATGATTGCGCTGGCTTTTGTCTTTGTCATTTATGACTTCCTGACATAATATTAAGCGAGACAAATGACATACGGCGCAGGAATCGATGCACAAATAGATTCATAATTACAGATTGCCGGGGAATACTAGGCGCACCTTTACATTCAAGGAGGCCGCCGTCATGTTCTTCGCAGCTAGATCCCTTTCAGCGCTGCTTGCGCTCGGTCTGCTGCAGGGGAGTTTCTCCTCCGCCGCGGCCAAACAGCAGCCCGCACAGACCTCATCCCATTTATTAAGGAGGATTCCCATGGAACAATTATTGAAGAGAAGCGAAGTACCCGCTGAGAACCGTTGGAAGCTTGAAGATATGTTTGCTTCACAGCAGGAATGGGACAAAACTTATGACGATGCCAAGAAACTGATTGCGGAAGCCTCCAAATTCCAAGGCAAGCTAAGTACGGCCTCCGCGCTGAAAGATTGCTTCGAGTTGGACGACGAACTGTCGCTCAAAACCGAGCGTCTGTATGTATACGCCCATATGCGCCAGGATGAAGACACCGCGAGCCCGGTCTATCAGGCGCTTTCGCAGAAAGCTAAGAAGCTCAGCGTGGATGCTGGCGAAGCCCTCTCCTATGTAACTCCGGAGATTCTTGCGCTGCCTGTTAAGAAGCTTGACGAGTTCATCGCCGATCCGGCGCTTTCAGATTATACATTTACGCTGACCGAAATGAAACGTCAAAAAGCCCATGTTCTCTCGAAACAGGAGGAAGCGCTGCTGGCGCAGGTCGGCACGCTGTCCCAGGCGCCGCAAAACATTTTCGGCATGCTGAACAACGCCGATCTCAAATTCCCGAAAATCAAGGACGAGTCCGGCAAAGAGGTCGAGCTGACCCACGGAAGCTACATAAAATTCCTTGAAAGCCCGAACCGGGAAGTTCGCCAAAACGCATTCAAGGCGGTATACGACACGTATGCCAAGCAGAAGAACACGATCGCCGCAACGCTGAGCGCCAATGTGAACAAGAACGTCTTTTATTCGCGGGTCCGGAAGTACCCTTCCGTGCTGGAGATGTCCCTGTTCGGCGACAACATATCCAAAGAAGTCTACACGAACCTCATCGACACGATCCATGAGAGCTTGCCGCTGATGCACCGTTACATGAAGCTGCGTCAGAAGCTGCTGGGCGTTGATGAGCTCCATATGTACGATCTGTTCGCGCCGCTGGTTGACGAATACAAGATGGATATTCCTTTTGAAGAAGCCAAAAAAATCACAAAGGAAGGCCTAAAGCCGCTGGGCGAGGATTATCTGAAGACGCTTCAGGAAGGCTACGACAACGGCTGGATCGATATTTACGAGAACGAGAACAAACGCACCGGAGCATACAGCTGGGGAGCCTACGGCACTCACCCGTACGTGCTGCTGAACCATAACGACAACCTGAACAGCATGTTCACGCTGGCGCATGAAATGGGCCACGCCCTCCACTCGTACTATTCGGATAGCGCGTTGAAGTACCGTGACGCACAATATACAATTTTTCTGGCCGAGGTAGCCTCGACGACGAACGAAGCGCTGCTGATGCATTATTTGCTGGAAAAATCGACGGACAAGAAGGAAAAAATGTATCTGCTCACCTACTACGCGGACCAGTTCCGCACCACGGTGTTCCGTCAGACGATGTTCGCCGAGTTCGAAAAAATCGTGCACGAGCGCGCCGAGAAAGGCGAATCGCTCACACCGCAGGATCTGTCGGCCATTTACTATGATCTGAACCTGAAATATTACGGCAAGGACATGGTTGTGGACAAGGACATCGAGATGGAATGGGCGCGGATTCCGCATTTTTATAACAGCTTCTATGTCTACAAATATGCGACAGGCTTCTCGGCGGCCACCAGCTTCTCCAAACAGATTCTGGAGGAAGGTAAACCGGCGGTTGACCGTTATCTCGGGTTCCTGAAGAGCGGCGGCAGCGACTACTCCATCAATATTCTGAAAAAAGCTGGAGTCGATATGTCATCGCCTCAGCCGATCCGCGAAGCCATGAGCGTCTTTGAAAATGTGATTGAGCAAATGGAGCAGTTGACGAAGTAAAGTGTTAGCCTCGCACCGATTTCGGCTACAGTCCATGTTGTCCCTTGCCCTTTTTGGGTAAGGGACTTTATAATGTAAAGCGGCCGTCTAACTGCCGATTCGGAATTTTCCCAAGGAGGAAGTTTGTTATGAAAATGCAATGGTCTTTAATTTTCGGCCTGATTTTTGCGCTGTTTATCGCCTTTTTTGCCGTAATCAACGTCGATCCGGTTCAAGTGAACTTCGGTTTCAGTATCGTGTCGCTCCCGCTGATTCTGGTCATTCTCAGCTGCGCGCTGATCGGCGGAGTCATCGTGGGCTCGTACGGGATATTTCGTCAGTACAAACAGCAAAGAAAGATTAAATCCCTTACTGCCGAGCTTGTGAAGGCGAATGAAAAAATCGCGGAATTGGAAACGGCGAATACGGCGGATACGATGGTGGAGAGCACTATTCCCGGTGGAACGACCACATTTAATTAATTGATGGTTGATTGATCACTAGTTGAAAAAGACAGGAGGATCTCCTTTGACTATCCTTTCGATTCAGCCCAATGAAGATTACATTCTGACTATCCTCAAGAAACTGCTCGATACACCAAGCCCAAGCGGCTACACCCATGCCGTACTTAAGCTTGTTGCTGAAGAAGCCGCAGCTCTCGGAGCAAGCCTGTCCTGGAACGAAAAAGGCGGGCTGATCCTGAGTGTGGAAGGTCTCGATCCTTCCCGTACCGTCGGACTGAGCGCCCATGTCGATACACTGGGGGCGATGGTCCGCTCCATTCGTCCGGACGGCACCCTCCGCCTGACCTCCGTCGGCGGCTTCACGATGTACAGCATCGAGAATGAATACTGCGTCATTCATACACGCAGCGGAAAGACCTACACTGGAACGATCCTATCGACCCGTCCTTCCGCCCATGCCTATACCGCCGATGCCCGGGATATCAAGCGGATCGAAGAAAATATGGAGGTTCGCATCGATGAACTGGTATCGGGCAAGGATGACGTGCTGAAGCTGGGCATCGCGGTCGGCGATTTCATCTCGTTTGACGCCCGCCCCGTGTTCACACCAAGCGGCTTTATCAAGTCGCGCCATCTGGACGACAAAGCGAGCGTCGCCGCCCTGCTCGGCCTGCTGGAAAGCATCAAGCGCGAAGGCTGGAAGCCGCTGCACAACCTGTCTCTGCTGATCTCCAATTATGAAGAGGTCGGACACGGCGCCTCCTGGATTCCCGGTGAAATCAGCGAACTGATCGCCGTCGATATGGGTGTTCTGGGCGACGACTTAAGCTGCAAGGAGACCGATGTATCCATCTGCGCCAAAGATTCCACCGGTCCGTACGATTATACGATGACCGGGCGGTTGATCGAGCTGGCTCAGGGTCTGGGTATCCCCCATGCGGTCGACATTTATCCGCAATACGGTTCCGACGCGTCCGCAGCGCTTCGGGGCGGCGCCAATATACGGGCCGCGCTGATCGGCCCGGGTGTTCACGCTTCTCACTCCATGGAGCGCACTCACAAGCAGGCCGTATTCAATACGGCCAAGCTGCTAGCCGCTTATGTCGGAGCGAACTGACAGAAGCTCGTGCCTACAGCCGGCTGCTGAAAGACATGAACAAGGGAGGCCCTCCGGCCTCCCTTGTATGCTAACGGGACAGACGCGCTGACGCGCTTGTCATTGTGTCACCAAAAAGCTGGCGCCATGAAACCGGACGCCAGCTTTTTTTCACTCTATCTACTTCACAACAACTTTCGCCGCAGCGGCGCTGAAACGCTCCAAGGCTGCCTGCAAAATGGATCTTGGGCAAGCCACATTGATCCGCAGAAACCCTTCCCCTTCGCTTCCGTACACCGAACCCTCATTAAAAGCAACGCCGGCTTCTTGATACATCAGCTTTTTCAGCCCCGCTCCATTTAGACCCAGCGCCCGGCAGTCCACCCACAGTAAATAGGTTGCCTCAGGCTTCATTACCTTGACTTGCGGCAGATGCTCGGCGAGATAAGAGGTAGCGTACTCGATGTTGCCGTTGATGTAGGTGATCAGCTCGTCAACCCACTCATCCCCTTCGGTATAGGCGGCTTCTACCGCGTCCTGGGCGAAAAAGCTGGCCATATGCAGACTAAGTGTCTTGATCCGCGTCTCGAATTTACGCTTCATTTCCGGGTTCGATGCCACGATAAAAGAGGAGTGAATACCCGGCAGATTGAAGGTTTTGGTCGGAGCCAGCGCCATGAGCGTAATGTCCGACAGCTCCTTGGACAGCGAGGCAAATGGAATATGCTTGTGTCCGGGAAGTGCCAGATCACAGTGGATTTCGTCGGAAACCACGGTAACGCCGTATTGCAGGCATAGCTCACCGAGCCGCAGCAGCTCCTCGCGCTCCCACACCCGTCCACCGGGATTATGCGGGCTGCACAGCAGCAGCAGCTTGGCGCCGCCCTTCATCAGCCCTTCCAACTGCTCATAGTCCATTTCATAGCGTCCGTTCCGGAGCACAAGAGGATTGTCGGCTACTTTGCGGCCGTTCATTTTGATAACATCGTAAAAAGGATAGTATACCGGCGACTGCAAAATGACCTCGGCTCCCGGTTCGCTGAACAGCTCAACAGCAAGGCTCAGAGTAGTCACGATACCAGGCGATTGCGAAATCCACTCTTTGGAAATCTCCCAATCGTGGCGGCGGCGGAACCATCCGGTGATCGAGTCAATGTACGAATTGCTTAGGATACAGTATCCGTAAATACCCTGCTCTGCGCGCCGAACCAGCGCCTCTTTCACAGCCGGTGGACTTTCGAAATCCATATCCGCTACCCACAGCGGTAAAATGTCCTTGTTTCCGAACAGCTTTTCCACTTGGTCCCATTTGTAGGAATGCGTATTGGTCCGGTCCTGGGCACGGTCAAAATCATACTTTGTCAATGCTCTCACCCCATCTTTTAGTTTCTTATCTTCTATACTCCGCTTCCATTGTTCGCCTATTGCCATACCTGGTCGAGATTATCGGCATAAAAGCTAATGGCTCGGGCATATTCGTAATTTCCTAGCGTTCGATATGTACTGCCAAGAAGCAAAAGAAGCTTATCCTCGCCGTGGCAGCCGCCCCTCTTCGCGCATCCGGACCGCCTCTTTTAGCATCGTTCGCATAAATCCGCCTCCTCAGTCATTGCTGCAAACGGACCCGTTACGATTTGTTCGCGATTTTCTCCGCCAGTTCGTTCAAATAAGTCCAGCGCTCCATCAGCCGCTCTAGTTCCGCCTCGGCCGCGCGCTGCTCCTCTACCAATTGCTGGAGCTTCGCGGAATCGGCAAAGGCCGCTTCCATCTGCGCGGCAATGGAGCTTAGATGTTGTTCAGCCTGCTCAACGAGGCTGTCAATCTCTTCATACTCCCGCTGTTCCTTGAAGGAAAATTTCAGCTTTTCCCGGGCCGGAGTTTGAGTTGGCTCGCCTTGCAGAGATTGGCTGCCTGCGCCGCGTTTGGCCGCCGCATCATCTTTCCCATCTGCTGCGGAGCCGCGGACCGGCGCATTCTTAGCCAGCCACTCCTCGTACTCGCTGTAATCACCGACATGAACCCGGATCATTCCGTCCTCAAACGCGATGATCTTGTCCACCGTCCGGTCCAGGAAGAACCGGTCATGCGAGACGGTAAAGACGACACCAGGAAACTCATCCAGATAGTCCTCCAATATCGCAAGTGTGCCGATATCCAGATCATTGGTCGGTTCGTCCAGCAGCAGCACATTGGGAGCGCTCATCAGTACGCGCAGAAGATACAGTCTCCTTTTCTCTCCGCCGGACAGCTTCGAGATCGGCGTCCACTGCATCACTGGCGGGAACAGGAAGCGTTCCAGCATCTGGGCCGCCGTAATGGCGGAGCCGTCCGCCGTCCGGACAACTTCCGCTTCTTCCTTGATGTATTCAATCACCCGCAGCGAGTCGTCCATATCCTGATGCTCCTGGGTGAAATAACCGAGCTTCACCGTCGGTCCAAGCACGACTTCGCCGCTGTCCGGCTGAAGCTTGCCAGCAATCAGGTTCAGCAGCGTCGACTTGCCGCTGCCGTTAGGCCCGACGATGCCGACGCGGTCCTGCGGAACGGCAATATAGCTCAAGTCCTTAATGAGCGTCCGGCCGCCCCTGGACATCGCCAGATCCTCAATTTCGAGAATTTTGCGCCCCAGCCTTGTCGAGGCGGCGGAAATCTCCAGCTGGCTGCCAGAGGATACGCCCTGCTGATCTCTCAGCTTCTCGAAGCGCTCGATTCTCGCCTTCTGCTTCGTCGACCGCGCCTTGGCGCCGCGCCGAATCCAGGCCAGCTCGCTGCGCAGCAGATTCTGCCGCTTCTGCTCGGAAGCGGCCTCCCGCTCTTCGCGCTCGGCCTTCAGCTCCAGGAAGCGGGAATAGTTCGCTTCATAGCGGAACAATCGTCCCTGATCCAGCTCCAGCATAACACCCGCCACCCGCTCCAGAAAGTAGCGGTCATGAGTGACCATCAGCAGCGCGCCGCGCCGCTTCTGCAGGTACTGCTCCAGCCAGGCGACCGAGGACGTATCGATGTGGTTAGTAGGCTCGTCCAGAATGAGCAGCTCCGAAGGAGTAATCAAGGCCGCCGCCAGCGCAACCCGTTTGCGTTGTCCGCCGGAGAGCGACGCCATGCGCGCGTCGAACTGCTGAATCCCGAGCTTGGACAGCACGCTTTTCGCTTCACTCTCCAAATGCCAGACCCCTGCGGCGTCGATGTCCTGACCTTGGCGGACCAACTGTTGTTCCAATTCGGCATTACCCGGATCGGCTTCAAGCAGCGCCATTGTCTCCATGTACCGCCGCATGACGGCCAACTCTGGATTATCTCCGGCGAACAACTGCTGAAGCACGGTATACTCCGGATTAAAGGGCGGATTCTGCGCCAAAAACTGTACGCGCACATCATTGCCGATGGCAATTTGCCCCTCATCGGGAGTTTCAATCCCGGCTATAATCCGCAGAAGCGTCGATTTGCCGGTCCCGTTCACGCCGATGACGCCGATCTTGTCACGGTCTTCCATACCGAAGGACGCGTCCTGGAACAGCACTTTTTCTCCGTAACTTTTGACAAGATGCTCTACCGTCATAATATTCATAGTTGTTATTCGCCTTCCCTATATATTTGGAACTGACAATCAAATCAGACCGCCGATCAGCAGCGCCACAGCTCCTCCAGCAATCGAGCTTAGCGCATTCACCGCATCGTTGCTCATCCAGCGCCACCCTCTTGCATGTGCCGTGGGCAGACCGCAATGGACTTCGCTTTCCACCTCACGGCCGCATACGGTGCAGCGGTTCATCTTCTGCACCGTAGCGCCGAGCAGGGAATCGGCAAAAGCGCCAACGAGTCCCCCGAGAAGGCCCGCAGCCGC
Source organism: Paenibacillus sophorae (assembly GCF_018966525.1). Lineage (NCBI taxonomy): Bacteria > Bacillati > Bacillota > Bacilli > Caryophanales > Paenibacillaceae > Paenibacillus > Paenibacillus sophorae. Next base: position 2,878,771 of record NZ_CP076607.1, on the reverse strand, counting down.
CAGTACGGCAAGTGACTCTCCGGTCATTCGGGGCAGCTGCTGAAGAATCCACGACGCGATGCCGATTAGGAGGCCGCCCGCTGCGGCCGCAAGCGTGCCCGGAAGCGAGACGCCGCCGGACGCGCCGGTCGGAAGCCTTTTGCCGTTCAGGATCGACCTTGGCGGCTTTCTGCTCAGAGTCCCGCATTCCGTCGCCCACGTATCCGCGGTCACCGTCGCCATCACGCCGACGAAGAGCAGCTCCCATGCAGGCAGCGGGTACACGGCATTCAGCAGAACGAACAGCATGCCAAGACCGCCGTTGGCGAACACCTGGCCGGCGTCCCGTCTGCCAGTCTTTGCATATGACCGTTCCAGTTCCTCCTTGTGCTCCGCCCTGAGCTTCGACAACAGGCTGGAGGAGATGAAGAACAGCAGCAAAATTCCGAACCAAAAGGCGTTACCCGCTCCGAAATAGACGGTGCCCATGAGCACGGCGGCAAACATCCCGGATAAACTCAGCGAGCCTTTAAAATAAGCCGCTCCGGCAACGAACAAGGCGCCAAAGACGCCGATTACCCACTGCATGATTTCAACTCCATTATATGGTCCTTAGATTCAGTTATCCGATCAGGCAGGTCCCCATCAGCCGGTCGCCCCAATACAGCTCGAACGAATCGCCCGAAACGGTCGGACCGACGCCTGCGGGCGTGCCGGTGAAGATCACGTCATCCTTGCCCAGCCCGTAGCGGGTGCCGATGAAATCCACAATCGTCTGCAGCGAAAAAATCATGTTCTTCACATTCCCCCGCTGCACTTCTTCACCGTTCTTGCGGACCGTGAAATCGGTCGCTTCCAGTTCTTCCTTGGAAGGAAACGCGATGTATGGGGTCAGAGGCGCGGCATTCTTAAAACCCTTGGCCGGCGTCCAGGAAAGCCCTCTCTTTTGCAGGTCGTTATGAACGTCCCGCAGTGTGAAATCCAGTCCCAAAGCCATGACATCCACCAGCTCTTCCACGCTCATACCCGGAACGTAATCACGCGCGATGCGCAGCACAAGCTCGCCTTCATAATGAACCTGACCGGAATCTTTCGGCAGCTGAATGGTTTCTTTGTCAAGACGAACGGCCGCATGAGACGGCTTCAAGAAAATCAACGGTTCGGTTGGCACTTTATTGCCGAGTTCCTCCGCATGAAGTTTGTAGTTCCGTCCCACACAGTATAAGTTGTTTACAGCAGCGCACATTGGCATTCAGCTCTCTTTCCCGTCAGTTTGTTTAGTCATTCATTTTCCCAAAAACGTCTCCCCCCAAATATCCGGGCGATTCGTACATATCATTATATCAGAATGCATGTCCGCCAGGCGACGCATCTCCTTCGCTTTATTCACCGTCCAGGCCATGATGCCAACCCCTCGCCCCGACAAAAATCTGGCCAGCCCGGGAGTAAGGCGGGAAAAGCCGATGGATAAAAAAGAGCAGCCCAATTCACGCACGCGCCCGGCCGGATCGCCCCATCTGGAGTCAAAGATGAGTCCCCGGCGGATGCCGGGATCGGCTTCTTCGCACCTTAGCAGCGTGCCGGGGTCGAACGAAGTCAGGACGACCTCGCCCTGCATCCCCTTAGTAGCAATCAGCTCCGTAACCGTCTTTTCGATTCCGGGATACAGATTGCCGGCGTTCTTCAGCTCGATATTCAGCCGCAGCTGTCCTTTGCACAGATCTAGCACCTCTTCCAGTGAAGGAACTCCTTCGCCTCGAAAGGCGCGGCCCTTCCATCCTCCGGCATCGAGAAGCCGCATATGGCTCCAGTCCATATTCTTCACTTTACCGCGGCCATTGGTCGTCCGGTCCAGGCTGTAATCATGGATTACAACAGGTACTCCATCCCTTGTCAGTTGAACGTCGATTTCCATCCAGGTCACATACGGAAGTTCCAGCGCCATGCGGATTGCGGCAAGCGTGTTCTCCGGTGCCTTGCCGGAAAATCCCCGATGGGCGACGCACAAGTTGTTCATCATTCAGAAAGCCCTCCCGCAAAAAATGTAAACATCCTCCGAGGTGTACAGGCTGTGGATTGCCGCCATGCTAACGGCCGGCCTCCGTCACTCTGCCCTCTTCGTCGATCTCCACTTTGCCGGAAGAGAGTGATTCTACCCGCTGCAGCAGCTTCTGCCCGTCAGCGGCGCTCATCGGCACCGGCTGGCCCAATTCGGCTTCAAAAGGCGTGAGCTTCATCGAGCATTGTCCCTTGACGCTGCATTCGGCCTGAAACACCGCCGTCTCCCAGGTGGTCTTCGTGGAAGAACGCGTAAAAATAAAGTTGCCCGTACTGTACGCGATCCACTTCCCTTTATACGGCTCAAGTCCCTGAAGGACATGGGGATGCCCTCCAATTACGAGATCCGCCCCTGCATCGATAAAGCTCCGGCCTAGCGTCTGCTGAACCGCGTTCGGCTGATCCGCCCGTTCCTGGCCCCAATGGACAACAACGGCAACAATATCCGCTTTTTTTCTGGCTTCGGCTATCGCCTTAAGCGCCGGACCGCTGTCGTAAGCGGAGGCTACGCCGGGCTTGCCCTTGCCGGCCGCCCATCCGGCTTCGGGCATGACCCGCGTAAAGCCGAGCAGAGCGATGGTTATTCCTTTGCGGGTAAAATACTGCGCCGAGTAAGCCTGAGCGGAATCTACTCCCGCCCCGACGAACGGAATGCCTCTCTGGTCCAAATTGGCCATTGTATCCCGCAGCCCCTGCTCGCCCATATCCAGCGTATGGTTGTTCGCCAAATTAACGGCATCCACTCCCGCCGCCTTCAGCGCATTCAGCGCCTCCGGAGGCGACTTGAACACAAAGGTCTTATTTGCCTCCGTGCCTCGCTCGGTGACAGGCGTTTCCAGATTGATGACTGAAAGATCATCCTGCAGGAACATACCGCCCAGACGGGCGTACGGATAATCGTAGCCCTTCTGCTTCAACAGCTCACCGACTTTACCGGCAAAAATAACGTCACCCGCAAAATTCAGCGTCACCGTCTTTCCGCTTCCTTCCTCGCCTTCCGGCAGTCCCGCCGACGGCCCGTTACCTTCGGCTCCATCAGCCCCGGCGCCCGACGCCTGCTGTGAAGCGCCGGACGGCGCCGTCATGCTGCCCTCGCTGGCTGCGGGAGACGGCGTCGGCACGGCTTCCGCGGACGGGACAGCATCCGCCGAAAATGTCGGCTGAAGCTCGCCTGACGGAGCAGCTGAAGCCCCGCCCGATGCCACGGGATCAGCCGCTCCGGCGGTTCCCGGCGCCGCTGATCCCTCCGGTGAAGGCGAAGCCGTTCCCGTCTCGGGGATAGGAATGCTATCGCGGCCCGCTCCGCTGTAGAAAAAATAAAACAGCATAACCGTAATCAGCGCCAGCAGGCTGATGTTGATCCAAGACCAGATTCGATTTTTTCTCTGCTTTCTGGTCGTATTGCTTCTTTTTCTGCTGGATCTAGGGGGATACATATGTGTTCTGACTCCTTTACCCGCTAAACTCGTTCTATTATATCATATCTATCAATCTCCCCCGAACAAGCAAGAATGAAGAAGGAAAAAGGCCTCATGTCTCCCGAATAACATGCTGTAAAAACAAAAACGGCGAAGCGGGGGCAGAACCCAAGCTTCGCCGTAAAGCTGATATCGAGATCATATGATAAGGTATGAAGATTAGTTCGCTTGCAGGCCTTCGGCAGCCGCCTTCGCCGTAAGCTTCGCAAATTTGATGCAGTCCGGCATGCCGATTCCGTCATATCCGGCACCAAATACGTGCACGCCCGGAAGAACGGCCGCCAGATCGCTGCGGAGCCCTGCAATTGCAGCCGGATGCCCAACGGGGTACTGCGGCATCGAGTTCGGCAGACGCGTAATTTCCGTGAATAACGGCTGGGCCGTGATGCCCATAACCTCGCGCAGATCCTTGCGCACCAACTCTTCCAGCGCTTCGTCCGGCAGCTGCACATTCTGCTCGTCGCCTGAACGTCCGACATAACAGCGCAGCAGCACCTTGTCATCGGGACTCGTATGCAGCCATTTGGCCGAAGTCCAGGTGCAGGCCGTAATATTCCGTCCTTCCTTCCGGGGAACCAGGAAGCCCGAGCCGTCGAAATTGCCGTCCATTTCTTTGCCGGAAAAGGCCATAACTACATTGGCTACCGATACATAGTTTACCGCGTCCAATGCCGATACATCAACATGCGGACGCAGCAGCTCGGCCGCCGCGAAATTGGGAACCGTGATATAGATGTCGTCCGCAGGCAGCAAGTCGCCGTTCCCCAGTTCTACCGCGTAGCGCGCTTGCGGAGAAGCAGCTGATTCCAAAGCAGCCTGGGCCGCCGCTCCCTCGGCCTCGGTCGTGCCGATATTCGTTTCGGCAATCCGGTCATAAATAGCAATCGCGGCGGTTTCCGTGCGCTGCTCCACATCATGAAGCTCATGCACAAGTGCATGCACGAGGCTTTGCAGGCCCTGACGGAAGGTCAGGAACATGCTCTTTTTCGTGCCGGTATGCGTCTCCTGAGGCTTTTTCCCCGTCATCATCCCGCGAATCAGGCTGCCGTACTGCCGCTCAATCTCACCGAACTGCGGAAAGGTCGCCTGCAGGCTGATCTTGCGCATATCCGCCGCATAAATACCGGCCAAGAGGGGCTCCGTCAAGTTCTCCAGCACCTCTGTGCCGAAACGCCGCTCAATCAGCTCTCCGAGCGGCTCGTCCTCCTTCGAACGCCGGGGCGGAATAACGAAATCCATCAGCGCGCGGAGCTTGCCGGGAAAGGAGAGGAGCCTACTCCCTATAAAGGGCTTAATATCCGTAGGAATGCCCAGCATAAGGCCGGCTGGCATCGGAAGCAGCTTGCCGCGTTGCAAGATATATGTCTTCTTGGCGTTCGGATTGGTCGTAACCAGCTCATGGTCGATCTCCAATTCTTTCGCCAGGTCGCTCATTTCCTGCTTGCGGGCCAGGAATGAATCCGGCCCTTTTTCGATGACGAAACCGTCCTTATGCAGGGTCTCAATTTTCCCGCCAAGGCTCCGCTCTTTCTCGAGAATGACAATTTCCGGCCGGATGCCGGCTTCTTTATAATATTTGCGTACGTAAAAAGCGGCGCTTAGGCCGCTCAGTCCTCCACCGATAATGACGACTTTGCGTGAAGCTCCGTTCATGGCCGTCCTGCCTTCAGTTCGCCAGCCCGGTCCCGCACCACGTCGCTCAGCACCGCCATAAAAGATGGGTCGTTGTTCAGCGATTCAATCCGCATCAGACGCATATCCAACTCGGCAGCAACGCTTTGGGCTTCAATATCCAGATCGTACAGTACCTCGAGATGGTCGGATACGAATCCGATCGGGGCGGACAGCACGTATTCCACCTGTTCCTTGCTCAGCTCGCGGAGCGTATCGAGAATATCCGGCCCAAGCCAGGGCTCCGCCGTTCTTCCGGCGCTTTGCCAAGTGAACTGCCACGAAGTAACCCCGGTTTGCTCCGCAACGGCCTTTGAAGTCTCGAGCAGCTGATCCCGGTATGGATCGCCCATGGAGAGAATTCGCTCCGGCAGGCTGTGGGCGCTGAAAAGCACCCGAACGTCCTCCCGGTTCGCGCCCGCTTCCTCGTACTGGTCCAGCCTTGCGGATACGCGCCGGCTAAGCGCTTCGATAAGCTGCGGATGAAGATGGTAGCTTTGCACAAATGTCATTTGGATGCCGCTGCTTTCCGCTTTTTCTTTGGCCCGTTTGATGTAGCCACCGACACTCATGACCGAATAATGCGGAGCGAGCACGATGCCCACCGCCTGGTTGATGCCGCTCTCCGCCATTCGCTCCACTCCATCCTCAATGAAAGGACGAGCGTGCTTTAGGCCCTGAAAGCAAATATATTCGACATCCTTGTCCTTATTATCTCGGTTTAGCGCTTCCTGCAGCGCCTTTACCTGACGGTCCGTATTTTCCCGCAGCGGGAACACTCCGCCTACTATGGCTTCATAGCGGTCCTTCAGATCTTTCAGCTGTTCCGCCGATGGCGGATTGCCGCGCCGGATATGCGTATAATAGGACTTAACACCCTCCAGGCTTTCAGGAGTGCCGTAGGACATAACGAGAACGCCGATTTGTGTTGTCACGTGGGGATCACCTCTTTGCGATTAATTATGAGCGATTTTCAGGAGCGAAGCCTTGAGGCTTCCTTGAGCGCCAGCGCTTCCTTGGAATAGTCGTGGACGTACTCCGTCAATTCACGCAGCTTGTCCAGCGACGCCTCGGGGAACAGACCGTGCCCCAGGTTGAACACAAAGCCGGGCTTACGAATGCCTTCATCAATTAGGGCTTTCGCGCGATCCTTGATAAGTTCCATCGGAGCGGTCAGGATGTAAGGATCAAGATTGCCCTGCATCGCAAAATTCCCGTCGGTTCTGCGCCGGCCTTCGTCCAGCGACACCCGCCAGTCGAGACCAATCACATCCGCTTGAAGTCCCGTAAGGGTGGACAGCAGTTCGCCGGAGCTCACGCCGGGAAAATAGATTTTGGGCACATCTAAATCGGATAATTCGGCAAAAATACGGGAGACCGTCGGCAGAACAAAGACTTCAAAATCCTGCGGCGACAAGGCCCCCACCCAGCTGTCGAATAATTGAAACGCCTTGCCTCCACTGCGGACATGAGCCCGCAGATAAGCGATAACCATGTCGCCGAGCTTGTCCATCAGCATCTCCCAGACACTGGGCTGCGTGTACATCAGCTCTTTAGTGCGAATATAGCTCTTGGATGGGCGGCCTTCTATTAGATAGCTGGCAATCGTAAAGGGAGCGCCGGCAAATGTAATCAGCGGCACCTTCAGTTCTTTATCCAGAATTGCGATCGTTTCCAAAATATGGCCGAGATCGCCTTCCACATCCACCGGCTTCAGCCTCTCTACGTCGGTTCCGCTGCGGATCGGATGCTCAATCACAGGCCCGATATTTTGCACAATGTCGAATTCCACCCCGATAGAGGCAACCGGATTCATGATGTCTGAATATAGAATGGCCGCATCAACGCCCAGTTTACGCACCGGCATCATCGTAATTTCCGCCGCCAATTCAGGCTGCCGGCTGATTTCAAGCAGTGAATACTTTTCCTTGATCTTCCGGTATTCGGGATCGTAGCGGCCTGCTTGCCGCATATACCACACAGGGATATGCTCCGTCTCCTGCTTCTTGCAGGCCCGGATAAAAGTATCGTTATAGGTCATGATAAGATCTCCATAAGTTTAGATAAAATTTTCTCAAATTATATTATGCCCTTTTTAAAAGAATGTAACAACCGTCACACCTTACAAGCCATGACAATTACTTGACAAAGGACGGAATGCGTCTCCGGTTCCAAAGAAAATTATGGTATACTACTAGAATGTCATCTTTGTGAACTGTTTGAATTTTGAAAGGATGTGAAAGCACATTGAAAAAGTGGAAAACTTGGGAGACTTGGCAGATCAATCTCTATGTGCTTTGGTTTGGACAATTTCTGGTGAATGCCGGGATGACGATGATTACCCCGTTTCTGTCGCTCTATCTGGCCAAGGACCTCGGCGTCCGTGGGGATGCCGTCGGGATTTGGGCCGGTATTATTTTTTCCGCCAACTTTATGACTTCGTTTCTGTTTCAGCCGCTGTGGGGCTCGCTTTCCGACAAATATGGCCGTAAAATCATGCTGCTGCGATCCGGTTTTGGCATGGCAATCGTCATCACGATGATGGGCTTTGCGCAGACGCCCTGGCAGCTGCTCCTTCTCCGGCTGCTCAACGGCACCATCTCCGGATTCAATCCCGCTTCCATCTCGCTCGTCTCGGGGACGACGCCGAAGCATCGGATGGGCTTCTCTATGGGCCTTATGCAGTCCGGCTCCGTGGCCGGAACGATTCTCGGACCGCTGATCGGCGGACTGCTGGCGGACTGGATCGGATTCCGTCCGATTTTTTACGTGATTGGCCTGCTGCTGTCCATCGCCACTCTGCTCGCCATGTTCCTGGTTAAAGAGAATTTCAACCGCGAGGAAGCCGCTCACAAGCCGCAGGTATCCACGTTTGAAGGATTAAAAGACCTCATCAAGGTTCCGCAGCTTCCGGCGCTGTTCGCCGTCACGTTCCTGATCCAGTTCGCCATGATCAGCCCGATGGCCTTGCTGCCCTTATATGTCGAGAGGCTGCATGGGACCGCTGTCAATATCGCGTTCTGGGCAGGTGTGGTCACCGCCGTGACAGGGGTCTCGAATATGATTGCCTCGCCGGTACTCGGCAAACTCAGCGATAAGGTCGGCGCCCACCGGATTCTGACCTACGCTCTGATCGGCGCTGCCCTGTTTGTTATTCCGCAGGCGTTCGTCGGCAGCGTCTGGCAGCTCATATTCGTCCGCTTTCTAATGGGCGTCTTCATGGGCGGACTTCTTCCGAGCGTAAACGCCCTGATCCGTTCTTATACACCGGATGGCAAGGAGAGCCGGGCTTTCGGCTTCAACAGCAGCACGCTGGCCCTCGGCAACATGTTGGGATCGCTGATCGGCGGCTTCCTGGCTGGGTATATAGGCATCGAAGGCCTGTTCATCGTCTCTGGCGCCATGCTGCTGCTCAATACGATATGGGTCCGTTTCATGCTGTACAAGGCTGCCCCGCTGAGGCTGTTTCGTTAACTAACTACTAAAATTTCCGGCCCGCTCCGCCTTTATTTCACTATCGCAAGAGCGAGTCCGTCATAAGCGGGCAGCAGCGTGCTGGCAAGCCGGCTGTCACCCGCGATCATTTCGTTAAAACGGCGCATCGCCTGCACCGCAGGTCCGTTCTTGTCCGTATTCAGGGTACGTCCGCGCAGGAAGATATTATCGCCCGCGATGACCGCTCCCGGCTTCGCCAGCAGTATCGCGTATTCCAGATAGTTCGGATAGTTCTCCTTGTCGGCGTCGATAAAAAAGAAATCGAACGTTCTTCCTTCCTCCGCCAGCCGGGCAAGACTGTCCAGAGCGGGGCCTGTCCGATATTCGGCCATGCCGCCGAACCCGGCAAGTTCCAGATGGCGGCGTGCCATCTCGGCATATTCCGGCTTCAGTTCCAAAGAGGTTAGCGTTCCTCCCGAAGCCAGGCCTCTAGCGAGGCAAATGCCGCTGTATCCGCCAAGCGCTCCAATCTCCAGCACGCTGGATGCGCGGGATAGCGAAACGAGCATGCTCAGCAGCCTTCCGTAACCCGGCGCAATCGACACTTCGGGCATGCCGCCTGCACGGATGGCCTTTTTTACCGACAGCAGAAGTTCATCCTCCGTATATAGCTGCTCACTGTATATCTCTTGATTAAAGTATTGTTCTTGATTAAGCATATCTGATCTCCTTTTTGTTCACATTCTACATATGTAGGGAAGCAATGCCGTCCCCCGGGCAATCGGGACGTTGTGGTGCGTCCTTCCTTCGCCTATACTTGAAATATTAAGTATAACTGTCTACGAGATGCAGGTCTGCCCCTAAAGGGAGGCACCGGACGTTTCTACTTGATTGTACTGGCTTTACTCACATACCTACAAGCAACGGAGTTGAGATTCTTGAGCAAACTGCAGTTGATTGCCACCGCCCCAATGGGACTGGAGGCTGTCGTCGCACGCGAATTAAATGAATTGGGTTATGAAACGACTACCGAGAACGGCCGTGTTCTCTTCAGCGGAGATATTATCGATATTTGCCGCTGCAACCTGTGGCTGCGCACCTCGGACCGGGTCCTGATCAAAATGGGGCAATTTCCGGCTAAAACTTTTGACGAGCTGTTCGAAGGGGTCAAAGCGCTACCCTGGCAGGATTGGATTCCCGAGCATGGCGAATTCCCCGTAGAGGGACGCTCGCACAAGTCGCAGCTCACCAGCGTCCCGGCCGCGCAGGGCATTGTCAAAAAAGCGGTCGTCGAAAAAATGAAGCAGTATTACCGCACCGACTGGTTTCCCGAGAACGGTCCGCGGTACGTCATCGAGGTTACGCTGCTGAATGATATCGCATTGATTACGCTGGACACTACCGGCCCTGCGCTGCATAAGCGCGGCTACCGCAAGCTGGTTACAGAAGCGCCGATCAAAGAAACAATGGCCGCCGCGCTGCTGAAGCTCAGCCGCTGGAACGGCAGCCGCCCTCTCTATGACCCCTGCTGCGGCTCGGGCACATTTCTGATCGAAGCGGCCATGATGGCCTGGAATATCGCTCCGGGGCTCCGGCGCTCTTTCCCGTCCGAGCACTGGCCGGCGATTCCGCCGGAAGCGTGGCAGACCGCCCGCGAAGAAGCGTTCGACGCCGTCCGCGACGATTCTCCGCTGCAGTTGACCGGCAGCGACATTGATCCGAAGGCGATTGAAATCGCGCAGGCCGCCGCCAAGAGCGCGGGCCTGTCCGGTGAAATCACCTTCTCCGTCCTGCCCGCCTCCAAAGCAAGGCCGGAAGGCGAATATGGCTGTATCATCACCAATCCGCCTTACGGGGAGCGGCTGAGCGACGACAAGGAAGTGGAGAAGCTCACACGCCAGTTTGGGCAGATGATGCTGCACCTGCCTACCTGGTCGTTCTTCGCCATCAGTCCGGCCAAGCAGTTCGAGCATTATTTTGGCAGAAAAGCGGACAAACGGCGCAAGCTTTATAACGGACGGATCGAGTGCCAGTATTATCAGTACCTTGGTCCCCTGCCGCCAAGAGCGCCAAAGAAGGAGACGGATTCGCAGTAGTTGAACGCGCTAAGACCGGATCGGACTATCATCTCCGGCAGTGCTGTATACGCTGAACGAAATACAGGCAGGCTGCGGTCCCCCGCGGCCTGCCTGTTTCCTTTAAATAGTCAGTCGGTTAATCTTCCACAAATGCCGACAGTTCCGGCTTCTTAGAACACCAACTCGTCCGGATGCCTGCCGATTCGTTCCCCAGTATCCAGAGTATCGATAGCGTCCATTTCCTCCTGGGATAACTCGAAATCGAAAATCTCACTATTCTCCTTAATACGGGAAGACGTTACGGATTTCGGAATAATGACGATGTCATGCTGCAATTCCCAGCGGAGAATGACCTGTGAGACCGATTTGCCGTGCAAACGCGCAATGGATGTCAGCGTTCCGTTATCCTGCAGCTGCCCCTTCATAAGCGGCGCCCAGGCTTCGATCTGGATATTGTTCAGCAAGCAGAAATCATGCAGCGGCCGCTGTCTTAGACGGGGATGCAGCTCAACCTGGTTCACCGCCGGAACAGTGTTGCTGTCATTCATCAGCGACTCCAGATGGTGAATCTGGAAATTGCTGACGCCGATTGCGCGGACACTGCCTTCCTCATACAGACGCTCCAGCGCGCGCCACGTCTCCTTGTATTTGTTCAGTCCCGGCCAATGAATCAGGTACAAGTCGATCACTTCAAGACCCAGGGCTTCGCGGCTCTTCTCAAAAGCAGCCAACGCCTGGTCATAGCCCTGATCGTCATTCCATATCTTGGTCGTGACGAACAGGTCTTCCCTCCGCAGACCGCTGGCCCGAATTGCCCGTCCCACTTCATGCTCGTTCCCGTACAGGGACGCCGTATCGATGCTCCGGTAGCCCAGTTCAAGCGCCGCCGTCACCGCATTTTCCACCTCATTGCCCTCGGCCTTATACGTTCCCAACCCGAAGCACGGCATGGCAACTCCGTTATTCAGTAAAATGGTATCCGATAATTGTCTCATTGGATCACCCGCTCCTCTATGTACTCGGTCGATTTCAATCTATCCAGTCTATTATATCACGTCGCCCTATTCTGCCAAATCTCAGTCCCGAGTCATAAGAGAATAGAAAAGGCCACTCTTGCAGCTAACCTGCAAAAATGGCCTAATGGGACGCGCTCTCCGATGTCCGGTAAAGCGCAGATCCATTTTTTGAGTCCTATCTATTTCTTTACTGCGGGCTGCTTTATGAAAGGCTCCACTTTCTTCAGCACCTCGTCCTCGGTCGGAGCGCTGACATATCGACCGTTGATGTAGACGAAAGCGCGCTTGCCGCATGGGCCGCAGTAGGACTTGCAGCCGATTTTGATCTCGGCGTCAGGCGCCATTTTGCGGAGCTTCGGCAGTACGCTTTTGATGCTCATATGATTGCATTTATCACAAATGCGTATATCGTTAGCCATTGCTGTTCCCTTCTTTACCGTCCAGACAGCTTCAGCCTGCAAAAGCCGAATAAGCTTAGTGGTCTCCGTGGTTACCCTGGGACGGATTCGTAATAACAAACCCTTCTTCCGGAAAATACAGATAGTCGACCTTTACGCCGTCAAGAAGCGGCTGCCCCTTCTCCAGAATAACGTCGATGTCCTTATCCGTCGGAATGATTTCATCGTTCTCCTTGGGCGTGTCCAAATCAAGACCGTAGTGGGCATGGTCACCATGCGAATGGGTAATCAGAACGCGCAGCTTCAGATCCTTATTTTCTTCCAGATCCATCTGTTTCTTTATAACTTTAGCCGCGTTGCGGGTAATTTTGACTTTCATAGTCCGTCCATCTCCTGACAACTGGATTTCTATACTCTAGTGATCTATTTTAAAGGAAAACTGCCGGATAATGCAACCAAACTTTAAATTTTATCTGCTCCCGTCGTTCAGCCTCAATCTTTTCGCGCCATTCAGCGCCGGGTATTTACGGTCCATTCTGGAAACGAACCAGGCCATCAGCATCATCGACACACCAATATCGTCAATCGGCATAAAAGGCATAACATCGGGCAGCACCCAATACAGCGCCACCGGAATCGCGAACAACAGTTTGTCCCCTAGCGCGACATGCGGAGAGACGACGTATTGCCATGTGCTTCGCAGCACTTGAGACCATCCTTTAAGCGACAGCAGCTTCTTTAGTTTCATCTTTGGTCTCCTTCCTCCAAGCTCTATATTTCATCCATACCCCTTTGGCCAGCATTTAAGCAGATCGAAGCAATCAGACACCGGATTCAGTAAAAAGGGTACGGCCGTGCAACGGCTTTTAGCGAAGTATACGGCGGTACCCTCTGTATATAGATTACGCATCTGTGCTGAAAATGTTTCACTTACTTTCATTGGGATAGAATAGAAGCCAGAATCTGCCCCGTCTCCAAAGTTAAATCTTCAAAATCCTCAAGCGGGAGCGGATTTCTGCCCAGACCCAGTTCCACGGTGAACCCCGGCTTCCCGAATTTCATAATGAACCAGTCCTTAAATCCCGCGTCACTTTCCGTCAAAGCAACGGCGCGGTAGCCGCCGGCCAGCGCCAGACGTTCTGCGATTTCCCGGCTCTCCGGAGGCTCATATCCGCGATAGTTCCAGTAGATCTCCTGGCCTTGACTGTGCAGCGACACCGCCATGTCCGCAGGCGCCTTCTCGCACAGCGAGACCAGCGCAGCAGCCTCCGGCTCGCTGAGCGGCGATGGGCCGCCATAATCCCTGGGAGAAGGTCCGCTCATGCCCCGGCGCGATTGTTCCTCTTCCCAAAAGGCAGGGAACTGGTCCCCAAGGTCCACGCCCCGGATATTGGCTTTCCAGTGGCGGAAGCTGCGGCGCCCGCCGTTCCATTCCACAAGCTCCCGCCTGTAAGGATGCCAGGGACCGGCTCCTTCCTGCACGAGCTCAACACCGTCGGGGTTCGCCATCGGAACGGCCCATACCGTCCAGTTGTTGAACCAGTCTTCCGGGCTGTGACCGTTCCATTTCCGGCCTTTCGCATAAGCTTCGGCATACTGCTCCAGAAATGCCAGAAGACATGGCGAGGTCAGCCACTCATTGGCATGCAGCGCCGCATTCACATGCAGTCTGCGTCGGCCGCTGCCGATCCGCAGCAAATGCAGCGGTTTGCCAAGGACACTGGAGCCTATCGTGCCTGCCGAGATAAAAGGATATTTATTTGTCAGAAGGCTGATATCTGCCTCCAGTTCCGAATGCCCGTACTCGCCGCGCAGGTGCACGACCGCCGACTGCTCGGACATCGGAATCACCAAGGTTTTTCCAGGTGTGCAGAACCCGTCCGGAGATATACCGGGATTTAGCTGTTCCAGCGCTTCCAGGCTGACCCCGTAGAGTGCCGCCACATCCCTCATGCGTTCCCCTTCCTGCGCAGTATATCGTCTGCGCTGGACGGAAGGTAGAAACAGCACCTGCCCCGGAAAGAGGTACGGCTGATCCGCCGTCCAGGGATTCCCCTGTATTACATGCCCTGGAGTAAGTCCGTAGGCGGCGGCTATCCGCCTCACGGTATCTCCCTTGCGGACAATATATTGAAGCATACACCTCATCCTCTCCGCTGCGTTTTTTACAGTAGCTGTGACGACTTTGTTAATTGTATGCGAATTCTCTTGTCCTACATGCGCAAAGAACGGCCGGGCTCACGCCGCCCGGCCGTTATGAATGCGAATATTATTTTGACATCGAATGAAAGAGTTGTTGCAGGTTACACTCAGACGTCCGTAGGTTCGAGCGATGATACCTGCCAAACAACCGGCGTGCGTTTGATCTGCTCTCCAAGCCAGTCCATGGCGATTCTTTGGAATATGCCGGCGTCGCCGCTGCAGAAGAACTGATGCACCGGACTGTCGTCTCCCCTCGCCAGCTTTCCCTTGTCGTACAAAATGGTGCTGATCTCGCGCGCCGTCTCGTCCGCGGAACTGATCAGCTTGACTCCAGGACCCATTGCCCGGCCGATCGGATCAACAAGAAACGGGTAATGTGTACACCCGAGTATCAGGGTATCAATCGGTTCATGCTTGATTCCGTTCAGCGAATCACGCACCGCAAGATCGCACTCCTCCGAGCGGAACATCCCCTGTTCGACCAGCGGGACAAGCGCCGGACATGCCTGACTGATCACCTCAACATATGGGGACAGCTGTTTCAGCGCTGCCGTGTAAGCACCGCTGCCGATCGTTCCTACGGTGCCGATAACGCCTACCCGTCCGGTCTTTGTCGCGCTGATGGCGGCGCGGGCGCCGGGATGAATGACGCCAATGACCGGAATCTCCACTTTCGCCGATATATAATCGAGGGCGGCCGCAGTCGCCGTGTTGCAAGCGATCACGATCACTTTAGGATTGAATTGAATAAGATAATCGACAATTTGCTCGGTAAAAAGTTTTACTTCTTCGGACGAACGGGGTCCGTACGGGGCGCGGGCGGTGTCTCCGAAATAAATGATTTTCTCCCTCGGGAGCTGCCTCATTACTTCCTTGGCAACCGTCAATCCTCCTACGCCCGAGTCTAGTATAGCGATAGCTTGCTGCACGAACACACGCTTCCTTCATCTTGTTTTGAATAGCTTATGTAAGGCGGAAGCAAAGTGTACCGGGCTTCCTGTCCCAATTGCAGATAATACTCCATTTATCTCCCCAGTTCAAGAGAAGAAACTGCCCCTCGGCCTTAATCCTGCACATTGAAGCCTCTTGCCCCAGCCCGTAGGAATTTTCCATAGACCCGCAAAAGATTAAATGCCCTTGAAGGAGCGCCTGTTCGCAGTGAGCGATACAACGGCCTTTCAAGGGCATATCGTACAGCTGTGGAAGCAATGGCTTGCCGGTTTCATCCGTCTGCGCGATCTGACCGGCAGGCTGCCGTCTAAGCTGCTGCCGGCGTGACAGCCGTCACGCCTTTTCCCCTGTGTCATCCGCGGCTGATGAGTCAATTTCATCCCCAGGGCCGGAGCTGCCGGCTGCCGAATCAATATCGGCAGCCGAAATGACTGCGGCTTCATCCTCTGCCTTTGTGAACTGTTTGCTCCAGTCCGTTACCTCTTGAATCACCTGCTCCACCGAATCCTTGGCTTTGCCGTACCATTCCACGGTCTTGTCTGAGGCCTGATGAACAAGTTCCTGCGCTTTATCCACTGTTGCCGCAGCGCCGTCCGAGATATCCTTGCGCAGCTCTTTTCCGGATTTGGGCGCCAGCAGCAGAGCGGTCACTGAACCGACGGCGCCCCCGGCAACGATTCCCCACAGCAAGCTTTTCGTGTTCTTCTTCATCTTTCATTTCTCCTTTACGGGCGAATGCCTAGTTCCTGCTAATATCATAAGCAAAGAGGGTCTGTCCCGTGACTGGTGAAGAAGTTTTTTTGCTGCCTATCATTTGCCGGTTTCCTTACGAATGGTTTACCGGTTTAATCGAGTACCTGCAGCACTGCCCGCCCTCGGCCATGCAGTCACTTCGCGAAACTCTCGCATTCAGCAATTCCTCGAACAAATTCTGCTCACACTCGCAGGCCTTGCGGTACTGGACGGCAACCTGGCGGATGGGGCAGTTGTACTCCCGGAGCACGAAAGATCCGTCCTCTTCCCGGTCCCATTCTGCCATGTAACCACCGGAATTCTGGATGGCGGACAGTTCCGCCACTCTCTCTTCGAGATTTCTCCGCTCCATCATGGGGCTGTACTGAGCCAGCAGCCTGCGCCTCCGCCCCTCGAACAGGACGTTCACGGCGTCGGTCCCGCTGTTGTGGTCCAATTCGCGCAGAAGCTCCAGCGTAAGGTTGTGATAATTTTTTGGAAAATAGTCTTCGGCTCTTTCCGTCAGCGAATACATATGCATGGGCCGGCCCATGGCCTGCCGCACAATCTTGTTTCTAGCCAGGCCTTCCCGCTCAAGCTGCAGAACATGGCGTCTTACTCCCATTTCCGTAATGCCGAGTTCCTCGGCCAGTGCTCCGATGGTCAACGGTCCTTTCATTTTTAGAAGCGTCATGATGATGTGTCTGGTCGAACCGTTTTCCTGCCCTCTCTTCATCTCGGTCCCCCCCTTCTGCTCACATATTTCCACAGGCTGCGGCGGATCTTAGCTCTCCGGCAGGGCGGTGCCCAGTTCCTGATTCAGATAGTTTCTGACCTCGGCGGCAAAGCGGGGCAGCAGTTCCGGAAGCACAGCCGCCAGCGGATGCAGCCGCTCCCGCTCCCAGGCGTAATATTCCTGTACAAGAGGCTTGCGCAGCGACACCAGCTCGATAAGCCGGTCATACATCTCTTTATCGCGAAATACCGACTCCTCATGAATGATGGTGATGATATCCTCGTAACTGCCGGCGTCACGCATTATAAAACCGTCAATGAGGCAGCTGCCGACATCGGTGACGACCTCGATCGAGAGATGAAGGCAGCGTTCCTGCACCAGTCCCCAAATCTTTCCTCCGTCCCAGGAAGCCGCCGCCATTCGCAGCCCGTCCGCAATATCGGGAATTTGTCCTAAAATGTATTCAATTTGTTCGCGGTTTACATAGTACATTTCAGGTACTCCTTTGCTATTTGCGGCGTTTGCCTCGGCGCTTCAGCCAAAAAAGCATAATAAAGCAGGCCGCAAAAAATACCACAAGATACGTTAACGCTTCCATCGGGTATTCCAGCTCACTCATCCCGGTCACCGCTTTCCGTCATCAGATGGCCGTGCTTATGGCAGATAAATACCGCTTAAATTTCGTAATCCACAACGAAGGAAAGCTCTTTAACCTCGGTAATATGAGCGATAACTTCCTTGTGGGCAGGATGTACCTGGTAAGCGTCGAGATCTTCAAGATTGGCAAAAACCGCCGTCAAAACGATATCGAATGAGCGCTCGGTGCGCAGAATGTCGGCTCCGATTTCGAGCGAGATCAGCTGAGGGATTTTCCCTTCCATATTGCGCAGTACGGCGACGGTCTTGGCCACGCTGGCCTCCGAACCATCCTTTAGTTTGAAAAATACAACATGCTTTATCATTTTCTTTTCGCTCCCTGTTATTGGATTGTAATGGTGTTACAAGTTTAATAAAAATATATCATAACCCCCCGTTTTCCGAAAGGAAAGCTATCGCCGGCAGGGAATGTGTAAGGAATATCCATTGCCTTGAAACGGACAAATATTGTAGTATATTTTCAAAAAGAAACGCTGCGCGTCCCGCTTAGAGGCGGCACCGTTTCTCGTCGAAATATTAGGTCAAGGATAAGCGTAAAGCTTATTCTTTCTTATATTTCAAGAAATCGGAGGTAGTATGCCTACAAATCAGTCAGAGCCTTATAAAATTCAGGCGTGGTCTCTGGTTAACCGCAAATATCTGGGGAAGGGTGTCCGGATAAAGAGATTCCGCCGTCCTCAGAGAAGCCAGATCCGCAACCGCGTGCTGCTCGCCGTGCTGATGTCCCGCGATATCAAGCTGTCAAGGTTTGCGGAAGAACTTTCCGTATCTTCCAGGAGCGTCAGCGCCTGGGTGTATGAAAGCCGCATTCCGTCCAGGACCAATATGGACAAAGCCTGCCGCTATCTCGGTTATCCCCAGCATGTCTTGTTTAATGAAGCGCTGCTTCGGCAGAGTCCGATTCTGTGCCAGCCGGCTCCTTCGAGGTACATGAAGCGGAGCAAGGCGTATCCCCGCCGCAGCGACATTCTGACCGGGCTGTGCATGGTGCATGATCTTTCCGTCACCGATGCCGGTCATTGGATCGGAGTCCATCCCGGCACCTTTCGCAAATGGCTGCACAATAGCCAGCTCCCGTCTCCTTCCCTGCAGGAAAAGGCGGAAGCGTTCTTCCGGATACCCCGGGCGATTTTGTTCGCCGATTGCGTCCGAGAGGGCAAATATAATTAGTTCTGCCAATCCCGCTGTTTTCACTTCTTCGATACCAGGTTAATGAAGATTGAGTAACCTATATTGCAGGTATTGCAGGGAACTCACAATGTCTCTCGGGTTCATGGCGGGAACGGTGCTGGGCAACAGTCTGGCGTATTATTCGGCTGGTAGAACCCGGTTTCATTGGAGTTTGCCTTGTTCGGCGGAATCGCGGGAATCTTCTTCGGCGCCGCGCGGTTCTTCCGGTGCGATGACGATTCTTCCTGGTGCGATTAATGATTATTACAAGCGGCGGTGACTTCGGAGATTCCGGCTTAGCCTTTTTTCCCGGCGGCGATCGTTCTCAAAATATACTCATGCTGCCCCTCGCCCGGCCCGCCAAGCATCTCCTTCAAGGTACCGATTTCCAATATTTCCATTCCTGGGAAATGCGCCTTGAGATCGTCCTCGCTGAAAAAGTGGGCGAACTTCCCCTCTTTATAACGGTAGGTTCCCGGTTCAAGCCGCTCACCGCAACCGTTATTGGGATCTTCGTCGGAGAAGCAAGTAAAATAGACGAGGCCCCCGGGCCGCAATCGGTTCAGGCAGGCAGTCACCAGCTTACGGCGGTCCGGCTCCAGGAACAAATGCAGCACATCATAACAGTATATCGCATCATAGCATTCGCCCTGCTCCGGGTTATCCAGCGCGGAGCTGCATGTGATCCGGCTGTCCGGGTCCCACTTCTCCGCTATCTTCACGGCGGCCTCGCTTAATTCCGCCCCTTCCACCTCGAACCTTTGTGAGAAAGCTTTCGTATTGCGGCCATACCCGGCGCCGGGCACGAATACCGTCCGGACACCTTTGGACAGGAACAGATCTCTCGCCATATAGGCGGTCGGACTGGGCTCCGTTCCCCAAATCATGCCTTCCTTCCCGAATCTTCGGTTCCAATATTGTTCGTGGCTTTGCATACTGTCCCCCGTTCGTTTCTCTCATTTCTCTTGCTTTTCACAACTATTCGCTTCAATAGATTCCAAATCCTTCCTCAGCGCAAAAAAACAAGCTCGCATCGAATATGCCAAAAAGGCCGGTCCCCACCTTGCGGTAAGAGAGTCGGCCTCGAGCCTTTCAATATTTCGATTTAGCGCCAGCCAGCTTGATTTACGCTGCGCCGGGATTGCCTTCAGCGCCAGTTTAAGTTAATTTCCGGCAGGCATTAATTCCTCCTCGGACGGCCAAGGAAGCGGATTGTTGAACGTGCTCCAGTCCTGCTTCATCTCCTCATCGGTCAACAAGCAGCGATCCAGCCTCGCTTCGATATCGGCGCGGTTCATGTCCATTCCGATGAACACGATCTCCGTCATCCGGTCCCCCCATTGCTCGTCCCATTTTTCTTTGATCTCCGGCTCGTTTTCCAATACCTCAAGCTGCTGCTGCTTTGGCAGCGATGCCAGCCAGTAACCGGCAGGTCCGAACTGGATAGAAGGTCCCGCTTGGCTCAGTGAAGCGGCAATGTCGCCGCGCGTCCCCATCCACGCGAAGCCCTTGGCACGCACAACTTCAACCGGCCAATTGTTGAAAAAGAAACTCAGCCGCTGCGGATGCAAAGGTCTTCTGCGGCGATACACGAAGGAAGCGATGCCGTATTCTTCCGTCTCCGGCGCATGGCTGTCTTTGTTAAGCTCGGAGATCCATCCCGAGGACATGCTCGTTCTTTCAAAATCAAACAGACCGGTATTCAGGATTTCCTTCGGATCGACGACGCCCTTGACCGTCCGAATGATCTTGGCCGACGGCTGAAGCTTGCGGAGAACCGCTTCCAGCTTGTTCAGCTCCTCTTCCGCCACCAGATCGCATTTGTTCAGCAGCAGCACGTCACAGGTCTCAATCTGGTCGATCAGCAGATCGACGATATCCCGGGTATCGTCCTCGCCCATTTCCTGATTGCGGTCAAGAAGACTGTCGCCCGAGCCAAAGTCATGCCAGAAACGGTTCGCATCTACAACGGTCACCATGGTGTCCAGACGGGCCAGCTCCGTCAGATCGACATCCAGATCGGGACTCGCATACGTGAACGTCTGCGCGACCGGAACCGGCTCGCTGATCCCCGAGGATTCGATCAAAATATAGTCGAACCGGTCCTCCTGAGCCAGCTTCTTCACCTCTAGCAGCAGGTCGTCGCGCAGCGTGCAGCAGATACAGCCGTTGGACATTTCCACCAGCTTCTCTTCAGTCCGGGATAGCGTATTTCCCGACTTGACCAGATTGGCATCCACATTCACTTCGCTCATGTCGTTGACGATAACGGCCACTTTCAGGCCGTCCCGGTTGTGCAAAATATGATTCAGCAGCGTCGTTTTGCCTGAACCGAGATATCCGCTAAGCACGGTAACGGGTATTTTTTTCATGGATCGGATTACACTCCTTATTATCTATTTGTCCGCTTAGGCATGGCTGTTACCTGGTTTCACGGTGCAGTGTATGTCTTTTAAGACGGGGGCAGTATTTGCGCATTTCGATCCGCCCCGGATGTGTCTTCTTGTTCTTGATCGTCGTGTAATTGCGATCTCCTGTTTCGGTACAGGCCAAAGTAACGATCACTCTCACTGTATCCCACTCCTTTAATCGTAATATTTACGATTTAAACATTTTAATTCTCCTATGTCAACTATAACGCAGCAAAATGCCGCCCCCTCTATTCGGACAGACGCAAGAAAATCGGTCTTTATATGGTGCCGGACACGTATAGATAGAATTGAGAATATAGCAATCTTAACGGAGAGTCGGAGAATCGGAGGAGAGAGAATGAGAATACCGGTAATTATTCTGAGCGGATTTCTGGGAAGCGGCAAAACGACCCTGCTGCTGTCCCTGCTAAAAGAGAGCTATGAACGTGGGCTGCAGCCGGGAGTCCTGATGAACGAGCTTGGCAAGCAGGATGTGGACGGGTACATCTTGGAGGAGCAGACCGGTGCTGCGGTTGAGAAGCTGCTGGACGGCTGCGTGTGCTGCAGCCGCAGGGAAGAACTCGGAGACAGTCTGGAGGTGCTGATCAAGCGGCGTCCCGACGTGATATTCATAGAGCTTACCGGCGTAGCCGATCCCGATGAAATCGCCCGGTCCCTTCATGAGCCGTACCTAGCAACCCGCCTGTCAGCGCATGCTGTGGTTACACTGGTTGATGCTGAAAATATGCTCGACTATAACAGCCGGCTGTCCTCGGATAAACAGCTCGTGCGTACGCTGCGGAGCCAACTGTCTTCAGCGAATCTCATTATTGTGAACAAAAGCGATCTCGTAACGCCGGAAATTCTAACCAAGATTGAAAAAGCGATCCGCAAGCGGAATGCCAATGCGAAGATTGAATTCACGGCCTACAGCCGGATTCAGGTGCAGCCCCTGCTGGCCGGAATTGTCCCGAAAGAGGCGAAGCCGCTGCCCATTCGGGCACCGCTCAGCTTCCAAGGAAGCACGCTCCGGAAAACGGCAGCGGGACGGAGTGAAGCCGTACCGGACAACGCGCCCGGGGAGCACGCCGCCTCGTTCACGCAGGTTGGCGCGGTAACGCTGGCTTTTCCGCAAGGCAAGACGCTGCCAAAGGCGGTGCTTGAAGAGTTTTTCCGGGAATGGGCGGACAGGCTGCTGCGCGCTAAAGGGCATGTGCAGCTCCCCGGCGGAAAGCCGGTGCAGTTGGTTCAGCATGCCGGTTCCCGGACAACATGGGAAGATTCCCGTTATCCCGGTTCACCTTATCTCGTATTCATCGGCACGAATATCAACGGGGAACAGTTGGCTGAGCGCTGGTCCGCCCTGTTCCGCTGACAGAAAGGGGAAGCCGCATGACCTCCTTTTCGCCATTCAAAATGCTGCCGCTGCTCCTGCCTGCGGCTTTTCTGATCATCCCCGTCGTTCTTTGGTTTCCGCAGCACCGCGAGCTGCTGGACAGCGCTTATCTCTATACGTTCAAGACGGGCTTTATCGGCGTTTTGCTGGAGGCTCTTCCTTTCGTTCTGGCCGGTGCGCTGCTGTCCTCGGTGATCGGCGTCTTCGTCCCCGATGAGACAATTACCCGCTGGATTCCGCGGCGGGTGCTTCCGGCGCTGCTGTTCGCCTGTCTTCTGGGCGTTATCTTCCCCATCTGCGAATGCGGGATGATTCCTCTCGTCCGGCGGCTGCTCCGCAAAGGAATGCCGCTTCATGTCGGGATTGCGTTCATCTTGTCGGGCCCCATCCTTAATCCGATCGTCTTCAGCGCCACACTGACCGCCTTCCGCAGTCACCCCGGCCTGGCTTACGCCCGGATGGGCCTTGCCTTCGCCGTTTCACTTATCATCGGGCTTATCGTTTACACCACCGTCAAGCGCTCGCCGCTCCGTCTATCGATGCAGCGCGGCGATGAAGAACTGCATCATGAAGGATTGAACGGTGGCAAGCTCGCGGCCGTGTTCACGCATGCTGCGGATGATTTTTTTGAAATGGGAAAATATTTGATATTCGGCTGTCTGCTTACTTCCCTCATCCAGACATTCGTCGTTCAGAGCAGCCTTGCTTCCATCGGCGGCAGACCGCTTGGCTCTTATCTCTTCATGATGGGCTTCGCCTTCATCCTGTCGCTCTGTTCCACCTCCGACGCCTTCGTAGCCTCGTCATTTGCACATTCATTCCCATCCGGATCGCTGCTGGCATTTATGGTACTCGGTCCGATGCTCGACTTCAAAAATGCCATGATGCTGATGTCGCTGTTCAAGACAAGGTTTGCGCTCTATTTGTTCTTTCTGATTGCTTCCACTGTGTTTACCGGCGCGATTCTGCTGTCCGGATGGCTGTGATCCGCATAACTTACCCTATGCTCCGCAAAACTTTTAGGAGGAGACGTATTATGTATAGTTCCGGCAGCGTCAAACGCCATTACATATTCCGGGCGGCCGTTCTGCTGGCATTCGCCGTCTATATCGAACACCTGGCACGGCATGATGCGCTCCACTATTATGTCACGCCAAGGCTCGCGGTCTGGGTCAGGCTCTGCCCGGTTCCGCTCTCATTAATGGCGCTCAGCCTGGCTATCCAGGCCTTGTTCGGCGGAAAAAGCGCTATATGCGGCTGCGGCCATCAGCTTCCGCGTTCACGTGCCGGGAGCGCCGCGATGTACGGCGTCTTCCTGCTCCCTCTGCTGCTCGGATTCGCTCTGCCGAACCGCGCGCTCGGGAGCGCCGCCGCAGCCCATAAGGGAATGTCGTTAAACTACACTTCGCTTGCGGCCAAAGAATCCTCCCGGTTCCAGACCAAAGATCCATTCGCCGCGGAGTTCGCGGCCTTGGCGAAGAAGCTGTACACCCAGCCGGTCATTCCTGTATATCCGCAAATATTTTCAGAAACCTTGGGAACGCTCGATATGTTCAAGCATGATTTCAAGGGAAAAGAGGTCGTAGTCAACGGCTTTTTGTACCACGAGAATACCGGCTCCATGGGTGGCCGCTTCGTGGTAAGCCGTTTTCTTGTGCAGTGCTGCACCGCGGATGCAACACCGCTCGGTATTCTAGTAGATGCGAAGCAGCAAAAAAGCCTGCCCGCGGATACCTGGATCAAGGTTCGGGGCAAGCTTCAAGTTGTTGTTTACAAGGGCAAGGAAACGCTGCAAATAGACGCGGATTCCGTGACGCCGGTGGAGCAATCTTCCACTCCATACGTATATACCAGCCCTGATTCCGTAGAGGAATGGAACCAACTGCAGACTGCGGCGAAATAGCGGAATTCAGACGGATCATCTGTCTCAATCGCTCTCGCTCACCATTGTTTTGCCGGTTAATGCGCTCCCCGGCCCCCACTGCTTCAGCACCCTGTCCAGATCATCCCCTTGGATCGGCTTGGAAATGAAATCCTGCATTCCCGCTTTGATGCACATCTCCCTGTCTTCTTTTCTGGCGAAAGCCGTTACCGCGATAATGATTGGGCGGGGGCCGTGCTTTTCCCTGATCAGAGCGGTCGCTTCAAGGCCGTCCATTAACGGCATCTGGATATCCATGAATATTAGATCATAGTCTTTTAAGTGCGCGGCCCGTACAGCCTGTTCACCGTCCTCCGCGATATCCGGATAATATCCCCGTTTCTGCAAAAAGGTCTTCATCAAATAACGGTTGACCGGATGATCTTCAGCGATCAGGATGGATAAGGGACCGTACCGGCCTTCGGCATATGATTCCGGTCCAAGCGATTCACCCGCCGTTTCCGCCTCCGCCTCCGCTTCGGAGGGCGCCGCTCCGCCCGGAAGTACGGCTTCCACCGTAAAGTAGAAAGACGAACCCTCGCCTTCCCGGCTGTCCACACCGATCGTGCCTCCGAGAAGCTCGGCCAGTTTTTTACTGATTGCAAGCCCAAGGCCCGTTCCGCCGTATTTTCGGTTAATGGATGGATGAAGCTGCGTAAAGGACTGGAACAACTGTCCCTGTCTGTCCTCAGGAATGCCTATACCGGTATCTTTTACCGTGAACAGCACGATGATCCGGGAAGGATTCCGGACCGCGCCCAGCTTCACTTCAATGTCAATGCTGCCGCTATTCGTGAACTTAACGGCGTTGCCCACCAGATTCACAAGAATCTGCCGCAGTCTGGCCTCGTCGGTGATCAGCATATCCGGGAGATCCGGATCAATGTCGTAGCTGAGATTTAGTCTTTTATCCGCCACCTTTGGATAGAACAGATCACTTACGCCCTGCAGCACACTTCGCAAGTCCACCTCTTTCAGTTCGAGGGTCATCATGCCCGCTTCGATTTTGCTGAAATCGAGCACCTCGTTCAGAATGTGCAGCAGCGATTCGCCGCTCTGGCTGATGATCTCGGCATATCCGCGCTGCTCCTCGTTAAGCTCCGTATCCTTGAGCAGATCCGTCATACCGATTATGCCGTTCATCGGCGTGCGCAGTTCATGGCTAATAATCGCCAGAAACTCAGATTTGGCGCGGTCCGCCTGCTCGGCGGATTCTTTGGCCCGCCTGATCTCCTTCTCTTCCGTAATGTCCCGGAATACGACGACGGTTCCCTTTCTTACCCCCTTGTCATACAGCGGAGACATGCGGTAATTGACCAGGAAGCTCGAACCGTCCTGCCGCCAGAAGACGCCCTCCCGCTCGTCGTGCATTCCGCTCTCCGAGAACATTCGAAGCAGGCTCATTTGTTCGCCCGCATATTCGCCGCTCAGCCGCATCAGCTGAATCGGATCTTCATGGCTGCGGCCCGTCCACTCCCCCGGTCCGTATCCGAGCAGATCGGCTGCCGCCGGGTTAATGAACATCGTCCGGCCTTCTATATCGATGCCGAATATTCCCTCGGATACCGAGTTCAGGATCAGCGCATGCTCGTAGCTCAGCTTTTCGATTTGATTGAGATGGCGCTTATGTTCCGTAATGTCGCTTGTAATGCTGAACACACCTACAACATCGCCATCCACCAGTATGGGCACGAAAATCATGCTGGCCTCCACGATATGACCGTCCCGGTGAACGATTCGGCTCTCAAAGGTCTGGGCAATGCCTTCGGCAGCGCGCCGGTAACGTTCGCTCACATAGTCCAATTCATCCGAATCAATCACCTCGGTGAAATGGGACATGAGAAGATCGGAGCGGGCATAGCCGGTCATATATTCCATGCTTGAATTCACAGACAGAGTCCGGCCGAGCAAATCCATGACGCTGATGGCGGAAGGATTATACTCGAACAGAGATTTGTACCGGGTCTGGCTCTCCTCCAGCCTCATTTCATACTGTTTGCGGCCCCCGGCATCCCGCGAGACCGCGATAATCTCATAGTCCTGCTTATCTTCGGAATACACGTGGCGGATCGTTGTCTCAGTCCACATATAGGTTCCGTCCTTACGCAGAAAGCGGAACAGAATCGGAAGATTCTCCTTGCCCCTTATGCAGTCTTTCAGGTAATTCTTTACCATGCCCAAATCATCGGGATGGATATAATCAAGCGCCCGGGTGCCGGTCATCTCTTCCGGAGTATAGCCGTACATCGGCAGGCAGATCGACGAGGCGTACAGATAAGTGGCAAATCCGTCGACCGCGTTTCGCGAGATAAAGTCCAGCGAATTCTCGGAGATCAGGCGATAGTTCCGCTCGCTGTCCCGCAGCTTCTCTTCGGCCTGCTTGCGATTGGTGATATCGGTCATTTCGATAACCAGACAATGAGGCTCGTCTTCCGGTTGTTCCCGAATCAATATCAGATGAAGCTTCGCCCACAGCAGCCCGCCGTCTTTGCGGGTGAACCGTTTTTCTTTGTAACATTCCTCACCGGGCTGGGCCAGCATAAATGTAAGAATGGAGGAGGGATCAGAGGTGCAAACTTCACCAGGCATCACAAGCTCGCCATAACGAAATGCCATCAGTTCTTGCTCGGTATAGCCGAACATTCGGCAGAGAGCCGGATTGCAGCGAATCATCGTTCCATCCTGCAGGGAAATCATGGCAATTCCGCTGGATGAACGAAGATAGATCTGCTCAAATATTAAATCGGACACAAAGGAGCCCTCCTCAGCAAGCATGTAACAATTTATTAAAGCTCTATAGATTCAAGTATAGCGGGTTTCGAAAAAATAATCTAAGCGCTTGCCGCAAAAAAAGAAGCGGATAGGCGGGATTGTAGCTCCAATGCAGCTTGGCATTTTAACAAAAACAAACCGCCGGGAAAGAATTCTTCCCCGGCGGATGCATCATTCATGTCAACAAGTCAAATATGCTGACAAAAGAATCATTCCCCTATCTCATCCCTATCACTCTTTAAGTTTTTTCTTAAACCAATCTATAATTTCTGGATAAACCTCATCCAGGTAGTCCATTGTACAGTGTTCAGCCTGCTCATAGTATTGCAGCGTCTTTTCTCCCTTCGCCCATCTCATCACCTTATCTGCGTGGAGCTTGGGTGAAGGCATAACCTCATCCTTCCCTGCATGATAGAATAGCAAAGGTACATTTAAGCCGGGATCACGCTCAATATCCCAGTCAAATTGAGCTACCGCCTGTTCAAGCGTCTCACATCCGGTCATATATGTGACGCCCCGCTGCCATAATGGATTAAGCTTCTTCAGCCCTTCTAATCCGCCGATAAATACAAGTCCGCTATTCCCAACCACACATTTTACCCGCTTATCATATGCCGCACACATCGGCGCCAGATATCCACCCAAGCTGAAACCTATAAGGCCGATTCTTCCCATGTCCATTCCGTAGATCTGATGCTGTTCGAACCAGTCGATGATCGCCGTTACTGCTTTATGATATTCTTTTACATCGAATTTCATATCTTTCCACAGTTCGCCTTGACCTGGCCCGTCGAATGTAAAATAGTTAAACCCATTCTGTTTAAATAAATTTCCCTGTGAGTTCCCTTCAGCCTCTTTAATGTTATCCATCCCGTTTACAAATATAATAAGCGGGCTGTCGGGCACTGTCGAAAGCCTCAAATATCCCGGAATTTTCACACCGTTAAAAGGCACATCAATGCGTATGGGCCTTTCCTTTTCATTGTATAGGCTTATTGCTCTTTGATAGCTTTTTCTGGCTTTTTCCTGTGTTTTTTCCTTTTGACTGCTGTCAATAAAAAACACGTGCTGACCGGCATGGTAGCAGCCGACGGCTTCATGGAACAATGCCCGTGCCTTCACACTATTTCCTTTATCTAATGCTTCCTCAGCCATTTTAACAAGCGCATCGCCTTCTTTAGTCCATTGCCCGCACCAATTCAGCCAGTTATGCACCCTTGCCACTACTCTTCTCAATCTCCCATAATCTATTCCGAAGGATAAAAATCTTCCATACCATCGGTGATAAACCCTGCCCTCACTAAAAATAAACTTAAATGCAAATTTCTCCTTTAAAGTTAAATGAACCATTGCTCTCCCTCCCCCGCATCAACGTTAGTACGTTTGTACTAAATTGCATTTTGATATTAGCACGATTGTACTAATCCGTCAAGTATGGTATGCTGCTATGGAAATTTTTATTTTCGGAGGGATCTCATGACTACCAAAAAAGTGATTTTG
Source organism: Paenibacillus sophorae (assembly GCF_018966525.1). Lineage (NCBI taxonomy): Bacteria > Bacillati > Bacillota > Bacilli > Caryophanales > Paenibacillaceae > Paenibacillus > Paenibacillus sophorae. Next base: position 2,850,210 of record NZ_CP076607.1, on the reverse strand, counting down.
GATAAGGCCATAGAATTATTTAATAAAAATGGATATGCCACCGTCTCGATGCGTGATATTGCCGATGCAGCCAATAAGAGTGTGGGGAATATAACCTACCATTACAAAAAAAAATCCGATTTAATCTTTGCTATCGTTGAACTCCAATATGAAGATTTACAATCCTTGGATTTGCAAACGGAGGTTGACATAGAGGGTTTAAATGAGCAATTGAAAATGATGCTTGACTTTCAAAAGAAATACTATTTCTATTTTGGCAATATGATTGAATTGCGCAAAACCTATCATGAAATATTAGAATTCCAATTAAAAATAAGAGAAGAGCTTACGCTGCATTTCATCAGAATTATTGAGAATTTTGAGAAAAAAGAAATATTCAGGGCATCCCCAAATAAAGAGCTCCATGCGTGTTTGGCAAAAGGAATTGTATTATTGATGATGTCGTGGATACAACAAACTTCACTGGGGGAAACAGAACAACATGAGGAGCTTTTAAATATTGTCTGGGGCATCCTGTATTTTAACTTAACAGAAAAGGGTATCGGCTTTTATAACCAGATTTTTAACAAAAATTTACACTAAAAAAGGTTTACAAAACTGCTGCGGTAGCAATTTCATAAACCCGCTGAATTTCAGCTGCTAAGTAGGGTCAAAAAAGATCCTTTTTTGTAATGCCATAATACACTCTATCATCGTATTCATCCGTATCGCTGTAGTAGAAGCTCTGTCTTAAAGTTCCTTCATACTTCATTTGAGCTTTTTGCAAAACCTTTGCCGAAGGGACATTTCTGCCCCGATGAAAAGCTTGAAGCCTGTTTAACCCGGTTTGCTTAAATGTAAACTCGATTACCGCTGCCAACGCCTCGCTGGCGTATCCTTTGTTCTGGTATGACTTTCCGATGCAGTACTCAATATCTGCAAAATGATGCTGTTCATCAACGCTGCAAAAGGCAATTTGTGCAATGCACTCCTCATCGTCTCTAAGGATAATAGCCCACCTGTAAAACTCGCTTCGAGAGTAGGATGCAATCCATTGCTGCAGCAATTCTTTTACCGAGTCGACATCTTCATAAGCTGGTTCACCGTAGTTCCACTGTACTTCCTGGTCGCTAATCCAGTTTTTATGCATACTGCCGGCATCCTGCAAAACAAATGGCCTTAACGTAAGCCTATCCGTTTCAATGATTTGAGTTCCAACACGCAAGTCTCTCCCCCCTTTTAAAATCATATTTTTATCAACGACGACTCATGGTTCTCTTCTTGTGTTTCCTAGTTTGTCTAATTCTATCAAATATTTGGAAATCCAGATACCACATGCACACATTTTTCATACTTTTCATAACCTGAATTATCAATTTAACTCAAGGAAGCGCAGGGGGAGAACATTGGACAAAATATCTATTGTAACGCCTTGCTATAATGCTGAAAAGTATATTATGGAGACCGTTCAATCGGTAATTACGCAGACGGCCGTGGACTCGGGACGAGTTGAATTGGAATATATCATCTGTGATGGCGGCTCAACGGATCGAACGATTGAACTGATAAATAGTGTAAACAGCGGATTCATAAAGATCATATCCGAGCCTGATGCGGGGATGTATCATGCTTTATCCAAAGGCTTCCAGCTCGCGACTGGCGACATTTGCGCTTATCTTAATGCCGGGGATTATTACTCCAGGCACGCTTTCGATGTTGTTCTGGATCTGTTCGAAACGAAACCGGTAAAGTGGCTTACAGGATTGAATGTCAGCTACAATGACCGTTCACAGTTTGTTTCGTCCTTTCTGCCTTTTAAATACAGAAAAAACCTGCTTGGCTGCGGGTATTACGGCATGAAGCTCCCCTTTCTACAGCAGGAATCTACGTTTTGGAGCAGGAAACTGAATAAGTTAATTGATTATGATTTTTGGCCGACGTTCAAGTATGCCGGAGATTATTATTTGTGGCGGCGATTCTCGGAGGTCACTGAGCTGAAGATCGTCGATGCTTATTTGGGAGGATTTCGGTTTCACAAGGGCCAGCTTTCCGAGAACCTTGAAGCGTATTTCGCCGAAATGCGTTCCATTGGAACCAAACCCGGGATAAAGGAATTTATTACCCTTCAATTCGACCGGCTGATCTGGATGGGAGATGCGAAGTTAAAGAAGCGGCTGAACCGAGACGGCCTGTTTCAGTATAATCACCAGCTGCAGAAGTGGGAATGAAGACGGGAGGTGGTCGCAATTAAATATATACCCGTTCAAGGTCTTGACAAGTCATGTTCACAATTGGTTATAGGGACAGCCGATTTTTCCCGGAAGCGTTTGGATGCCGTTTTTGAAATGCTTGACGCTTATGCCCTGCGCGGTGGAAACACAATCGATACGGCGAATGTCTACGGAGATGGCGAAAGCGAGCTGGCGGTCGGCCAGTGGTTAACATCGAGACAGTGCCGGCAAAATGTCATCATCATCGACAAGGGCGGCCATTATCATGTGGATGCCGGGCAAGCCATTGTAAACAGACTGACCCCTCATGCTATTGCAGAGGATCTGGAGCGCAGTTTGGAGAGACTTCAGACCGATTATATTGATATTTACTTGCTTCACCGTGACGACCCTTCTGTTCCGGTGCACGAGATTATGGATTTTCTTCAGGAGCATATAGACTCCGGTCTAATTAAAGCTGTTGGCGCCTCCAATTGGTCGGTTCAAAGAATAGACGAGGCGAATCGATATGCGGACAAAAAGGGCTATAAACGCCTGGTAGTCAATAGTCCTTCATTAAGCCTGGCCGCAATCAATGAGCCGCGTTGGCCTGGAACGGTGTATGTAGATCAAGCTTATCATGACTGGCACAAGCAAACGCAGCTTCCATTATTCGCGTGGTCGTCTCAAGCGGGCGGTTTCTTCTCGGGGCGCTACTCCCCCGGCGTTCGCGTGAGCGAGGACATGGTCCGGGTATATTACAGCGATGATAACTGGGAACGGTTAAACCGTGCCAGCAGATTGGCCGCTCACAAGGGAAAGGGCATTACGGCAAATCACATTGCGTTAGCTTATGTGTTAAACCAGCCCTTTCCTGTTTGTGCGGTCATTGGCCCTGAGTGCGTCGATCAATTAATCTCCAGCTTCATAGCGCTGGATTTAGGTTTGACTGATGAGGAACGGCTGTGGCTTAACCTGGAACAATGGTAGCTTCGCCCACCGTCTGAAGCCTATTTTCGTGCCTGCTTCCTCACATCCTTTTTCCGCAGCAGCTTTGCTCACAGAGCATATTTCCAGGGATATGCCAAGCTAAAGCCCTCATAAGATGATGTAATGGAATCGATGTGAGGAGGCGGAGCATAACATGACAAGCAGGTGGGTTGTATTTTCACCCGATGGCAACATTCAGGCGGAACTTTTTCTTAGGAACGGCATTCCGTATTATAGTGTGAACTATTGCCATACCCCCCTTATCAGACATTCGAAGCTCGGCCTCACATTTGAACATGCCAAGCCGCTTAACCGGAATTTCAGAGTCGCCAGCGGCAAGTATGACAGCTTCGATGAGACGTGGACACAGCCTTGGGGAGAAGTCAAGGAAATACGCAATCATTACAATGAACTCCGCGTGGAGCTTGAAGAGACAACCCCGTCTCCGCGCCGAATGTCGATCATTTTTCGCGTATACAATGACGGCCTGGGCTTTCGTTACGAGCTGCCTGAGCAGGACAATCTCTCCCATTTTGAAATCAAGAGCGAAGATACGGAATTTGCCCTGACCGATGTGGATCACGCCTGGTGGATGCCCGCCTATCAGAAACTGTATACCGAACTCCTGTACAATGTGACTCCCCTTCATTCCATTCCTTATCGTGCCGTCCATACCCCTTTAACAATGAAAATGGCTGATGGATTGTACATAAGCATTCACGAAGCCGATTTATCCAACTATTCCTCCATGACCCTAATGCCCACACAGAATAACACACTTGCCATCGACCTGATTCCTTGGTCCGACGGTGTTAAAGTCAAAGGCTCCACTCCCTTAAAAACTCCTTGGCGAACGATCCAGATCGCGGAAAAACCCGGGGATTTGATTACATCCTACTTGATTCTTAATCTCAATGAACCGAACAGGCTGGGAGATGTGTCGTGGGTAAAACCGGGCAAGTATATCGGCATATGGTGGGGCATGCATCTTGGCTTATACACATGGGGCTCTGGCCCCAGACATGGCGCAACGACCGAGAATGCCAAAAGGTACATTGATTTTGCCGCCAAATACGGCATTCCGATGGTGCTCATTGAGGGCTGGAATATCGGATGGGACAACGATTGGACCAAGCATGGCGAAAACTTCAGTTTTACAACCCCTTATCCGGATTATGACCTTGTGGAAGTCACTTCGTATGCCGCCAGCAAGGGTGTGAAAATTATGGGCCACATGGAAACGGCCGGAGCTATTCAGAATCTGGAGCGTCAAATGGAAGAGGCGTTTGCTTTATATAAAAAACTGGGGATAGACGTTGTAAAAACAGGCTATGTCTCCCCTGACCCTGCGCTTAAGCGCTTTGATGACAGAGGGAATCTGATAAGTATGGAGTGGCTTGGCGGTCAATATAACGTGGATCATCATCGAAAAGTAATCGAAACCGCGGCTAGGTATCAGATCAGCCTGATCGCCCATGAGCCGGTTAAAGATACGGGTGAAAGACGGACCTATCCGAATATGATGACCCGTGAAGGCGCTCGCGGACAAGAGTTCGATGCCTCCGCTGAATATGTCGGGAACCCTCCAGACCACACCACCATCATTCCTTTTACCCGAATGCTTGCCGGTCCCTTCGATTATACGCCAGGGATTGTAAAGCTTATTTATAAGGAATACAGACCGGGCAACAGAGTGCGGGGGACGCTAGCCAAACAGTTGGCGCTTTATGTGGTTCTGTACAGCCCTCTGCAAATGGCTGCAGACCTGCCGGAAAATTACGAACAGCAGCGCGCGGCTTTTCAATTTATTCTGGATGTTCCTACCGATTGGCAGGATACCAAGGTGCTGGGTGGAGAGATCGCAGATTATGTTACGATTGTCCGCAAAGACAGAAACAGCGAGGAATGGTATCTGGGCAGCATTACCGATGAGCACGGACGCACGCTTGCAGCACCGCTCGCTTTTCTTGATCCGGGCAAAATGTATGTGGCTGAAATCTATGCCGATGGCCCCTATGCCGACTGGAGGATCAATCCTTATCCCATGACCATATCCAAGGTACTTGTCGACAGAAGCACAACCTTGCAATTGAAGCTCGCCCCGGGAGGCGGGCAGGCTATTCGCATACGGCCGTCTTCCGCAGACGAAATCAAGTCCCTCCCGGTTGAAAGAACTTCCTTTACAAGCGCCTGAGCTTCAGGCGTTTTTACTTTGGCATATCAAACACAGCGTACCGCTCGGGCCGATTATACTTTGCAAAGTACAGCCACCGCCTATTCAGTCTGTTTTAATTCCTTCAAACGCAGCGGTTACTAAATTTTGCACATAAGTATCGTCCAACTTTTCACCGACTACTAACAATCTATAGAAAATCGGTCCATAAATCAGGTCAATGCTTAATTCGATATCGAGATCTCTCTTTAATTCCCCCCGCTGAACCCCCTGTTCCAATAGATGTCTCGCCTCAAGCCGGCGCGGATAGAAATATCTAATCCGGTATGCCTCTGCCAGCCCTGAATCGAACTGCCCTTCACCTATTATCTCCGTTATGATTTTACCTTCCCGGCTTGTCAAGAATCGGGTTAAATTAGTGGCGTGTATGAGTAGATTATTGAATACTGAGCCAGTGTCGGGCAGCGGCAGTCTTGCTGCGGCGGCAGAAAGGAAGCCATCCATAACAACAGCAGCCTTATTGGGCCACCATTTATAAATGGTGGCTTTACTCACCCCGGCACGCTCAGCAATTTTCTCAACAGTGACCGCTCCAAAGCCATTCTCCAACAACAAGTCATATGAGGCTGCAAGGATGGACTTTTCAGTTTCAGTGTTACGCGGGCGCCCTCTTTTGTTATTCACGGAAATCCCCTCCAAATAAAAAACTATACGTTCATTATACATAATATCCGGCAAAAGAAAAAATAAAAACTGACTATTTACAAAACTGTACGTTCAGTATATTATAAAGACATGAATTAGCGAACTATACGTTCAGTATTTATTTTACGAGGAGGATTATTATGCAAACAGAACAAGTAATGGAGGGTAAACGTATTTCGAGTTGGATCACGTTGCTGTTAGCATCCGCATGCGGCCTTATCGTCGCCAATCTGTATTATGCTCAAACACTGGTAGGACCGATCAGCGCCGCTACGGGTCTTTCTTCCGACGCAGCAGGATTAATTGTCACTTTAACTCAAATCGGTTATGTCGTAGGGCTGCTGTTTATCGTACCGCTTAGTGACATTATTGAAAATCGGCGTCTTGCGGTCTTATCGCTACTTGTTGTTGTATGTGCTTTGATTGCGGCAACATTCACACCTAATGCGTTATTGTTCCTCACTGCGTCCCTATTCATTGGACTCGGATCAGTGGTGGCCCAAATACTGGTACCTTATGCTACCTATTTATCGTCTGAAGAACAGCGAGGACGTGTGGTTGGGAACGTGATGAGCGGACTCTTGCTCGGAATCATGTTAGCCCGGCCGGTAGCAAGCTTTATAGCCAGCCTTTGGGGATGGCACGCAGTATTTGCATTGTCGGCGGTTATTATAGCTCTTTTATCGCTTCTGTTGTCGCGCATTCTTCCTGAGCGCAAGCCTTCACCTACGATGAATTATGGCGAATTAATCGTTTCATTGGGTGCTCTATTAAAACAAACTCCTGTATTACGCCGCAGGGGTATTTATCAAGCCTGCCTATTCAGTGCCTTTAGTCTTTTTTGGACTACGGCTCCTTTACGCTTGGCGGATGATTTCGGATTATCCCAGCAGGGCATTGCATGGTTTGCTTTAGCCGGTGTTGGTGGCGCAGTAGCAGCACCGATTGCCGGAAGACTGGCGGACAAAGGCTGGACCCGACTTTTGACCGGACTGGCGATGATCATCGCCGCCTTGTCTTTTTTGCTGGCATACCTTTTTCAAGGCAATTCAACAACAGCTTTAGGACTGCTCGTTGTTGCCGCTATCACGCTGGACATGGCAGTTTCGGGAAATCTTGTGCTTGGACAGCGTGCGATTTATTCATTGGGGAGTGAAGCGCGGGGGCGTCTAAACGGACTGTTCATGTCCATTTTCTTTGTGGGCGGAGCAATTGGATCGTCTTTAGGCGGCTGGTCTTATGCCCACGGCGGCTGGAACTTAACATCCCTGATAGGAATTGTCCTGCCGGTTCTAGCTTTACTTTACTTTCTTACGGAAAAAAGAGATTAAATATTTGATCCAGATTTCCCCGGACGTGGTCAACATTTCTCTTACAGTTCAAAAGAGTTCTTCGGCCCAGGTCATGGGCAATAAGTTTGAACCTTTAAAGCATATAAAAACAGGCTTCCAATCCGCATGAGCAAATCAGAAACCTGATGTAATAAAAGCGATGCGGCTGAGAGGACCCAATCCCGTTAGCATGATGCGCTGTCAAGCGTACAAAAGGCCATTTCGGACTGAATCCGAAATGGCCTTGGAGTTTCGCAGGGTCTTGCCCCCCGGCACTCGGCATGAAGTCAGATCAGCGTGGCAAGAGCCTCCCGCGTGAACGGCTCCAGCTCTTCGGTGCGATCGTCGCGGATCTTGGCCGCCCAGGCCGGATCGCTCAGCAGCGCGCGACCGACGGCGACGAGGTCGAACTCCCCGCGCTCCAGACGCTCGATCAGATTGTCGATGCTGGCAGCCTGCCCGCCCTTACCCTCCTCGAACAGGCTGGTGAAGTCCGAGTCCAGGCCGACCGAACCGACGGTAATAGTCGGCTTGCCTGTCAGCTTCTGCGTCCAGCCCGCCAGGTTAAGATCTGAGCCCTCGAACTCGGGCTCCCAGAATCGGCGCGTGGAGGCATGGAAGATATCGACGCCTGCCTCAGACAGCGGTGTGAGGAAGCGCTCCAACTCCTCTGGATTCGCTGCCAGTTTGACGCCGTAGTCAACCGGCTTCCATTGGGAGAAGCGGAAGATAATCGGGAAGTCGGGGCCGACCGCGGCTCGCACCGCCTCGATAACCTCCACCGCGAATCGGGTGCGGCCAACGAGATCGCCGCCATACTTATCCGTACGCTTGTTGGTGAAGTTCCAGAAGAACTGGTCAATGAGGTAGCCGTGCGCACCATGTATCTCTACCGCATCAAAGCCGATGCGCTTCGCGTCGGCAGCGGCTTGGGCATATGCCTGCACGAGACCGTGAATCTCCTCAACCGTCAACGGCTCGGATACCGGTTCGCCAGTCAGGCTGAGGCCAGACGGCCCGATCGGGTCGGCATTCGATTCCGGGAATTTCTCCCTCTCGCGGGCCGTACCGGTATGCCAAATCTGCGGAGCGATTTTCCCGCCGGCTTCATGCACTTCGCGGACGACACGCGCCCATCCTTGCAGAGCTTCCTCCCCGTAAAAATGCGGCACGCCGAGATCAGCAGCCGCAGCCGGATGGTTAATGACTGTTCCTTCAGTGATGATGAGGCCGACGCCGTTTTCGGCCCTCCGCCGGTAATATCCGGCCACGTCGGGACCTGGAACGCCTGCCGGTGAAAAACCACGGGTCATTGGCGCCATGACAATACGATTTTCAAGATTTAGCCGTCCGCCTTCAAAAGGCTTGAACAGAGCCGCTGCTGATTTGGATATGGTCATTTTATTTTCTCCTCACTGTAGGGTTGTTGATTAATCTATAATTATAAATATATGGATTAACAAATGAAAATGCAAGCCCTTCGGAGAAAACTCTTGAAACTACTTCTTCTTGGCCTGCAGTCCCGCCTCAAAGTCCTCCAAAAAAGCGGCGATCGCCTCCTCATTGCGTCTATAATAAGTCCATTGACCATAGCGGCGGGACTCCAGCAGTCCGGTCTTCTGCATAGAGGACAGGTACGAGGAGATGACCGACTGCGCCAGACCGGATTTTTCCTGAATGCTTCCCACGCAGACACCGCCCGGGAACTCTTCTTTAATGAGGCTCGGCAGATTCTCATTCATCTTTTCCGGCTCCCGCAGCCAGCAAAGGATATTGAGACGGGTTTCATTAGACAGAGCCTTCAGCACCGCAAGCATATCTTCATTATTCATTCTTGACACCCATTCTTGGTTGGTTTGTTCCCAGTATACCAAAAGTTCCGCTCATGAGAAAAATATAAAAAGAAAAACCCTTCTATTCAGAAGAGTTTGGTTTGAGGGTATAATGCGGTCGAGAGGACTCGAACCTCCACGGGGGGTTAGCCCACACGGACCTGAACCGTGCGCGTCTGCCAATTCCGCCACGACCGCATAATATGTAGATACAGCTGCATTCGCTATATTTAAGAATTCCCCAGATGAAAAGCAACCTATTTTTCGCTCTTTTTTAACAGCCGGCAAAGAGGTATCACTGAGGAATGATAGCATGAAGAACTGATTCCACCGGACACACAACGAAGGGCTGTCCCCTAAATCCGAAAGCACTTTTCCCTTTATTCTTTCACTCACAAAAGTCGTAAACTATAGTTTCACAGTGAATGGAAGTTTTCTTAAATCGTCTCCCGTACAATTTGCCTATCATCCCAACATCAAAAGCCCTGTTCTCGTCGGACTGCTGAAGCCCACCAATTACCAGCAAAGCTGTTATTACCCAAAATTAGTCATGAAATTTGATGTTGCTGAGCCGTTCCACGTTTTCAGGATCGTGAAGAGATAGGATTAAGCTCTCTTTGGTATCTAACGTAGCAATCTTCTCCATATCTTCCCCACTTAATTCAAAGTCAAAGATGTTGAAGTTCTCAACGATCCTTTCCTTATGAACAGACTTTGGAATCGCAACAATTCCTCTTTGTGTCAACCAACGTAAAGTCACTTGAGCCGCAGACTTATGATGTTTTTCAGCTATTGATACCAATATTTCATTTTTGAAGATGTTATTTTTCCCTTCAGCAAATGGCCCCCATGACTCAATCTGAACATGGTGATCCTTCATAAATTGAGTATTTTCTACTTGTTGTGTAAATACATGCGTTTCAACCTGGTTTACGGCAGGAACGATTTCATGATGAACGATTAGATCCATCAGGCGGTCATTTAGGAAGTTACTTACCCCGATTGCCCTGATCTTACCCTCATGATATAACTCCTCCATCACACGCCATGAATCATGGACATCTCCAAACGGCATATGAATGAGATACAGATCCAGATAATCCAGTTGCAGTTTTTTCAGTGATGTTTCGAAATGCTCTCTTTGCACTCTTATAACCTGCATCCTGAATCCAAAGCTTTGTTGTAACAAAGATCTCCTCTCTAGGCACGCCACTCCGCTTGATGGCAAGGCCGACTGCTTCTTCATTTTCATAGACAGCAGCGGTATCAATCAAGCGATAACCTTCCATTAGGGCGTTATAAACCGATTCTTCGCATACATCTGTATCATTAATTTGATAAACCCCAAATCCGAGTATCGGTATCTCAACACCATTGTTCAGTGTAACATTTTGCATATGAAATCCTCCTTTTTTTAAAATTTCATACAACAAAGATGGCCAGCAGACTCAAGAGTCCAATACCCCAGAAGATAGTTGCCCTGCTGCCGACACCGATACCCCGGCGGAAGCAGCTACTTTATCCAACATGCCAACAATACTGAATTAATTTTCGGGAATAATTTCATTGACGCAATTTAATGCGTTCAGTGCTCTTGGGAAGCCCATATAGGGAAGACAGTGGGTGATGGCAGCGATCAATGTTTCCTTGTCATTGCCCACATTTTTGTTGCCTTGCACATGTGCCTTAACTTGACCTTCAGCACCACCCAACGCACTTATGATACAGAGTGTCAACAACTCCCGCGTTTTCAAATCAAGTCCGCCACGGGTGTAGAAGTCCCCAAAGCAAAAAGAGGAAAGATAATCCTGTATATGCTTTTGATTGGATGGGGCGCCCTCGCGCATTTTGGCAATTACATCACCAAAAATCTCTATCTGCACGGCAAGCCCTTTATTAAATCGATTCTCTTCTTCAACTTGGTTTTGGCTTTCGAGAGGTAATGCTATATTTCTATCTTTGAAAACTTCATTAATCTCCGCGATGGCATTTAGCGTTTTAGGGAATCCAATGTACGGAGCACATTGGTAAACTGCCTCCTTGATTTCTACCGGTGTTAGTCTAACGTTCAGCGCGGCATGAGCATGTGCCTTGAGCTGAGGCAACGTTTGGTTCGTTGCAAGCACCACCAGAGTGATAAGCTCACGTTGCTTATCATCCAGATTACCTTGATAAAAAACTTCCCCAAAAATGAAGCGGCTCAGGATGTCCTGAAAATCAGGATCGGTAGCGTATGCCGCTGACACTCCATTGCCAAATAGCTTTTTAAACGTTTCTTGGCTCTTTTCAATTCGATTCATAATAGCTAAGCCTCCTGTTTTGTTTTCGGCTAAATGATACCGCAGCAAGAATTACGGAAATTGCGACGGGGATGGTAACTAAGGTTGGTTTGGCCATACTCAATAAACATTACAATGCACCCACAACCCGGTGAGGTATATACGGCTCTTCCAGCGAGGCCATCTCCTCCGTCGTGAGCTTTACCGCAAGAGCTGCTGTAGCGTCATCGAGATGCGAAATTTTAGTGGCACCTACTATAGGAGCCGTAACCGGTTCTTTTTCCAGCAGCCAGGCAAGTGCAACTTGTACACGGGGAACGCCCCACTCTTTCGCAATGGATGCAAGCCGCTCCACAATCACCCGATCGGCATTGGCAGTGGCATCATACTTGGATTTCTGAGCCTGATCTGTTTCAGAACGATACGTCGTTTCCGACCAATCTCGTGTCAATCGTCCCGATGCAAGCGGGCTGTACGGGATCACGCCGATTTTTTCAGCTTTACACAGAGGCATCATTTCACGCTCTTCTTCACGGTAAATGAGGTTATAATGGTTCTGCATCGAAACGAATCGGGTCCAGCCATTATTCTCAGCTACATGCTGCGCCTTTAGAAACTGCCATGCGAACATGGCGGACGCTCCGATGTAGCGAGCTTTTCCGGCTCTTACCACATCATGCAGTGCCTCCATCGTTTCTTCGATTGGCGTTTCATAATCCCATCTATGAATTTGGTACAGATCGATATACTCGGTACCCAGGCGCTTGAGACTCTTATCGATTTCACTCATGATTGCCTTCCGGGATAGCCCCCTGCCGTTTGGACCTTCGTGCATACTGAAGTAAGCCTTTGTTGCTAGTACGATTTCATCGCGGTTCGCATAATCCTTCAACGCGCGGCCGACAATTTCCTCACTTGTACCGTCTGAATATACATTCGCTGTATCGAAAAAATTGATACCGAGCTCCAATGCCTTTTTAATAATGGGTCGGCTGTTTTCTTCATTCAGCACCCACGGATGCATCCACCGCTCAGCTACACCAAAGCCCATGCATCCAAGGCAGAGACGAGATACGTCAAGTCCAGTATTTCCAAGTTTAATATAATCCATCTACCCAACCTCCATTTCCAACTTTATTAGATAATGCCGGGCTCCGCTTTATATATTAAAGTTCGGCAACGATTGGTTACGTATTGGATTCCAAACTGTTTTTGTTGCCAGATAATTTTTTTACCCCTTTAACGAGAACGATATAGGTAATGATGGATAACAGACTGGTCGAAAAAATAATGATTCCAAAAGGTATAGCGGAATTTTCGCCCGCGATTCCCACAAGAGGGGACGTAACGGCTCCAAGCGCAAACTGAAGGGTGCCGAGCACTGCTGAAGCGCTCCCTGCGATGTGACCCTGCGACTCCATCGCTAATGTAAAAGAAATGGGTCCAATGATCCCAATGGATACAGCAAATAAGAAGATGAATATAAACATGGCGGATAATGGTCCATGTGACAACACTACAAATAAGATCGCAGCGGAAGATATAAAGGCTATAGTTAATCCGATCAAAAATAGACGACGTTCCGTCACCCGACCTGCAAGAAGTTTGACGAGTTGAGATCCCAAAATAATGGCAAGGCCATTCAACGCAAAGAGGATCGAAAACATTTGCGGCGACACGCCGTAAATGTTCTGATAGATAAACGGAGTACCCGCAACATAGGCAAATACACCTGCGAACAATATGCCATTGACGAGGGCAAATCCCATAAACGACCGCTCTCGAAACAAGCTGCTATAGTTTCTCATTAACGTCGTGAGGTTACTTGGCACACGTTGCTGTACAGGTAAGCTTTCCTTTAATCCCCATGTTGTCATCCCCGTTAATATTAGGCCTAGCAGCCCTAAAAAAATAAATACACCTACCCATGAGCTATAGGAAACGACCGTACTTCCAGCCGTAGGAGAAATTAACGGAGCCACATTGCTAATCATCGTTAGGAGCGATATAAACTTAGTCATCTCAACCCCGCTAAACCGATCGCGAACGATAGCGCGCGAAATAACGAGTCCGGCGGACGCCGCAACCCCTTGAACAAATCTTAAAGCAATAAACCATTCTATGCTTGGAGCAAAAGCGCATCCAATCGAGGAAAGAATATACAATAGCATGGAAATCAGCAAAGGCCGGCGTCTTCCATAAAAGTCGCTTAAAGGCCCCATTATCAACTGTCCTAAGCCTAATCCTAACAGGCTAGTGGTCAAACTCGCTTGAACCGCAGATGCCCCTGTTCCAAAAAAAACGACTATTTGCGGAAGTGATGCAAGATACATATCGACGGTAAATGGCCCCAACGCAGAAAATGTTGCCAAAATTAGGGCAAAACCGAGAGTATTTCTTTTGGCCTTATATTCCATTTCCCTATAGCTCCTATGACTAATAAATGTGTCTTCAAGCTAACGCATTTTCAATGACATTAAACTTCTTCAATTTGCCCAAAGAAATTCTAATTTTTTACAATTATTTGTTAGGTTAATGCATCGGTTTTTCCCACGAACCTCTGACCTCAACCCCGGTCTCTTTTGCAGCTGCTTCAAGATCACGGATCTCCTGCGCTGTCAGATTGACCTCGGCCGCTTTTATAGCATCCTCAATATGGGTCGTTTTCGTAACGCCGATAATGGGTACGGTTCCTTTTGCAATGGACCAAGCGATTGCAATTTGTGCAGTGGACACATTGTACTTGCTGCCGATGTCTCTCATTACGTGAATTAATCCTTCCAGCTTGGCGAGCACGTCCGAATTAAAGGCTTCGCCTCTTCTAGTGCCGCTCGGAAAAGGATGTTGCGCACTGTATTTGTCGGTTAATGCGCCTTGTTCCAATACCATATAAGAAAAGAAGACGATACCATTCTCCTTGCAGTAATCAATAATACCTGCTTCTTCAGATGAACGGTACAGCAAGCTGTAGTGGTTTTGTACAGCTGAAATTTTCAGACCTTCTTCCGCCAAGATGCTAGCTGCCAATTTAATTTCTTCCAGATTATGATTGGAGACACCTACATATTTTACTTTTCCGCTTTTCATTGAAGGAATCAGTTTTGGCGTCCATCTTTTCACATCTGCCGGGTTGTGTATCCAATAAATATCCGCATGGTCCACGCCAAGTCGTTTTAAGCTCCCATCTAAAAGTTCCTCCACAGCGTTATCTTTTTCCCCCGCAATTTGTGGAGTGAATTTCGTTGAGATCAGCACATCATTACGGTCTTTGGTAAAGCTCCCCAGAATCGTTTCTGAGGCGCCCATCCCATATACAGCCGCTGTATCCCACAAATTGAATCCAGCATCTATTGCCGCGTCAAAAACCGGCTTTAAGTCGGCTGCTGTAAGAAAATTCCCGAAAACAGCATCCCCGCCAGCTTCACCGGTGCCCCATGACCAGGTACCCAGAGCAATTGAAGGGATTTTTTCATTTTGCAGTTTAACGCTTTTCATTGTTTCACACCTTTCAAAATGATTGTTATCGTACGGCAAGCTACGCAAGTTCAGGGTTCAATGCATAAGCCACGTAATCCTTAGCACTTTCCTCAAGCTCCTCGTCTGACAGGTGTTGCATTACACCGTACAATACATATGGTGTCAAATAGCGTGTGCCAATCAAGTTACTGGTTGCCTGAAGAGGTCGCAGCAGCTCTGGAACAGTGTATTTAAAATTGCCGTCTGGCGAATAGTTTTCTTTAGCGGCGCCGGTAGAAACGGCAATCAGCAGCTCTTTTCCGTGCAGCTTATCTCCTTTGCTTCCAAAAGCCCAACCATAGGTAAGAACTGCATCCTCCCATTTTTTCAACAATGAAGGCGTACTGTACCAGTAGAAAGGGAATTGCAAAACGATGCGATCATGCTGCTCCAATAGCCTCTGTTCGGCTGCGACATCGATCTTCTCATCGGGGTAAGCCTCATAGACGCGGTGAGCGGTAACGCCCGCTTGCTTCTCCATTTCTTCCGTCAAGCGTCGATTAACACGGGAAGCAGTTAAATCAGGGTGAAAAACTAGAACGAGTGTTTTCATTGCAAAATCTCTCCTTCAAGAATAATTTGTTGTTTATAAAGTGTTTTCATCTCTGTCAGCTAAAAGCTGCCCTGCAACACCTATATTTTCTCTTTCATTTTCCTTTACGAAAACAAAGAATGCTTGTTCAGGTATGTTCATGATATTTGAAGCTGATGCGGTAAGTTCATTTACTAACATTCTTTTTTGCTCATTAGTTAATTTAGCTGCTTCAATTGTTATCACAGGCATAATTTTATCCTCCTTTTTTACTTAAAAATGACCAACGACTCGGTGCGGGACATACGGTTCTTCTAAAAACGTAATTTCTTCAGGTGCTAACTTAATGGAAAGAGCAGCTTCCGCATCTTCGAGATGGGAAATTTTCGTAGCACCGACGATGGGGGCGGTTACCGGCTCTTTGTGAAAAAGCCACGCAAGTGCGATGTGAACGCGGCGAACGCCATATTTCTCCGCGAGACTCGCAACCCGGTCTACCACCAGTTGATCCGCATTTGCTGTTGCATCATATTTTTGTTTTGCAATTTGATCGGTTTCGGCACGATAGGTTGTTGCCTCCCGAGCCAATCTTCCTCCCGCGAGCGGGCTGTAAGGAATGACTCCGATTTTTTCTTCCTTACAAAGCGGCAGCATCTCTCGCTCCTCTTCACGGTAAATGAGATTTAAATGATTCTGCATAGATACAAATCGTGTCCATCCATTTTTCTCAGCAACATGTAACGCCTTCTGAAACTGCCATGCCCACATGGCAGAAGCACCTATGTACCTTGCCTTACCAGCCTTGACTACGTCATGAAGTGCCTCCATAGTTTCTTCAATTGGAGTGTGATAATCCCATCGATGGATTTGGTACAAATCGACGTAGTCGGTTCCTAATCTCTTAAGGCTCTTATCAATTTCGCTAATGATCGCTTTACGGGAAAGTCCGGCACCGTTTGGTCCTTGATGCATGCGATTATACACCTTGGTTGCCAGGACAATCTTATCTCGATTGGCATAATCCTTTAGAGCTGCTCCAACAATTTCCTCACTTGTTCCGTCAGCATACACATTCGCAGTATCAAAAAAATTGATTCCAAGTTCCAAAGCTTTTTTTATGATTGGACGAGCATGCTCTTCATCAAGCACCCAACGATGATGCCCCTTCTCTGCGTCGCCGAAGCCCATACAGCCGAGACAAATCCGAGATACATCCAAACCGGTATTCCCAAGTTTCACATATTCCATTTGCGGATTTCCCTCCCTTTCTTTCCTTAAATAATGCTCAAATGGGCGACATAATTGTTGTACATCAGGTGTAGCTCCAAACAAAATGAACATTGATTGTTTAATCAGCTAACGTTTATAATTTTAAACAGAAACAACATGCTTGCAATAATCAATACCTCGCGATGTGTGCGTTACTCAACACACCATCAATAATTGCCGATTATCTAGGAAGGGTGGCTTTAGAATGAATAAAGTGGATAGAAGGGTACTCAAATCTCAAGAAGCAATCAAGAAAGCAATTCTTGAACTGATGGCTGAAAAAAACTTCGATGACATTACAATCCGGGATATTTCTAACAGGGCAAATGTTAATCGTGGTACAATTTATCTCCACTACATGGATAAATATGACTTGCTTGATAAGATTATCGAAGAACACATAAGCAATCTCCGTGAACTTTGCCATTCTGCATCTGAAATGACTTTTCAAGAAGGAAATTATGTCTGGTTCGAATACTTTGCGGACAATCATTTGTTCTTTTCAACCATGCTAAACACGAAAAGTGCAGCTTATTTTCGTAGTCGATTCCTTGATTTAGTCGTCCAAGAGTATAAGGTTGAAGTCGATGTAACCGAAGGAAAAAATCAAGGCTTAAGTGAAGAGGTTATTCTTCAATTCTTTGGGGCAGCTGTCGTGGGGGCAGTGGAATGGTGGTTTAAGAATGGAATGCCACTTCCACCTCGTGTTATGGCTGAACAGACAGGGGTCTTGTTGGATAGGAATTTTTAACCCTCCGTCTCCACACTATTCCATCTTATTCGTATACCTTGGCTAGGCATGGGTCGCGTCACAGCTGGTCGAGGGTGATTCTACCATCAACGAGCTGTGACTGTATCAAATCAAAGGATTTCCATGCGATTCAGTTTGCGCTTACTTGACGGGTCTAATCTAAATCTTCTCCATTGCTGCTAATTACTTTCTTATACCAATTAAAGGACTTTTTCCTGCTACGGTTTAACGTGCCATTTCCCTGGTCATCTTTATCCACGTAGATGAAACCATATCTTTTGCTCATCTCTCCAGAGCTTGAGCTTACTAAATCAATGCAGCCCCAGGTTGTATAGCCTAGCAACTCCACACCATCTTCTGCTACAGCTGCTTTAAATGCCCGGATATGTTCACGAAGATACTCGATTCTATAATCATCCTCGATATATCCATTTTCATCAGGCTTATCAACAGCTCCCAACCCATTTTCGACAATCAATAATGGCTTTTGATAGCGATCATACAATGCATTCAATGTAATTCTTAGTCCGAGTGGGTCAATTTGCCAGCCCCATTCACTTCTTTTTAAGTGGGGATTTCGTAATGTCGGAAAGAGATTGGCAGCGGTTTGAGTATTTACTGCTGGGTCAGCGCTCGTTAATCGCGAACCATAGTAACTAAATGAAACAAAGTCAACTGTATTATTTTTCAGAAGCTCCTCATCACCATCTTCCATTTTAAGATGTATATTCATTCTTTCGAACATTTTTTTGGCATAATTCGGGTATTCCCCGCGGGATTGCACATCCACAAAGAAGTAATGCTCTCGATCCCTTGTCATGGCTCTCCATATATCCTCGGGAGCACAAGTATAAGGATAAGTGCTGGCACCCGCCAACATACACCCAATCTTGAATTCGGGATTTATTTTGCGGGCGATTTCAGTTGCTTTTGCACTTGCGACCAATTGGTGATGTGCTGCTTGATACTTCACAGCTTCTTCATTTTCATCTTCTTCAAACACCAACCCTGAGCTGCCGAATGGCAGATGTAATAACATGTTGATTTCATTAAAAGTAAGCCAATACTTTACTTTATCTTTGTAGCGAGTGAAAAGTGTTTCGCATAGTCTTTCATAATAATCGACCATTTTACGGCTTCTCCAAGAACCGATCGTGTTTACCAAATGTATAGGCACATCAAAATGAGTGATGGTTACTAATGGTTCTATACCATATTTTAGACACTCATCAAAAACATCATCGTAGAATTTCAAACCTTCTTCATTGGGTAATGTATCATCCCCATGCGGGAAGATTCGTGTCCATGCCATCGATAAGCGGAAGCATTTGAAACCCATTTCTGCGAATAAAGCGATGTCTTCCTTATAACGATGATAAAAGTCGATAGCTTCGTGGCTCGGATAAAAATGCTCATCATCACATTCCAGCATTTTCATCTTGCCTTTCAATACAGAAACGCGATCCTTTCCTGCGGGTATAACATCAACGGTTGACAACCCCTTATTCCCTTCCAAATATCCACCTTCACATTGGTTAGCAGCAGTTGCTCCTCCCCATAGAAACTCTTTGCTTAGAGCCATTTACAATCCACTCCTTGAATTTAATATGGTTATACTTTTAGGACTAGCAACTCATGGTTAAAATCAGTGATTGCAATACTGTTATTGGTTATCACATCAGCATAACTATAGGTATTCGTAACGATCACCGGGGTCTGAGTAACATATCCTTCCTCTCTGATTTTCTCCAAATCAAACGTGATTAGCGTCTGGCCTTTGGTCATTCTCTGCCCCTCTACAACATGAGCTTCATAATACTTCCCATTCAGTCTAACGGTGTTCAATCCGATATGGATGAGTATTTCAATCCCATCATCGGAGAGTAAACCGATTGCGTGCTTCTTGGGAAATAGCGAAACAATTTTCCCATCAAAAGGAGCGACCACTTTTCCTTCGCTTGGCTCAATGGCAATTCCCTTTCCCATTGCTTCCGAGGCAAAGGCTTCATCTTTTACATCCTTTAGCGGAATTACATTCCCTTTGATCGGACTGGTAATGACAGTATTTTTAAGTGTGATGATTTCATCTTTCGTGCTGACTTTATTCTGCTCAGGTGTTTCTTTTTCATATTTCAGGCTTAAAAAATAGGTAACCACCGCAGTTACAACAGCAGTAATTACTAATGCGATTAATATATTATATAAATGCCAAATGTTTTCTCCGATGTAAAGCGGAATGGCCGGAATTCCTGAGGCCCCTGTCGCATAACGTATAACTCCCATTAATCCTGCGTAAAGCCCTCCACAGGCACCACCAATCATAGCAGCAATAAGAGGATATTTTTTAGGTAAGGAAACACCATAAAGTGCTGGTTCTGTAATTCCCATCAAGCCTGTAATTCCACTGGTATTTGCGATTTGTTTAAATGATGAATCTTTCGTTCTCCACCCTACAACCAATGCAGCAACACCTTGAGAAATATTTGAAATGATTGCACCAGGACCTATAATATTTTCGTATCCTAATGTTGTTATTTGCGCCAATGATAACGGAACAATACTATGGTGAATACCGAACATAACAAGTATTGGCCAAAGGGTTGCAACTAAGAAAACAATCAACCAACCCCCATAAGATCCTAACAACTCAAATCCCGCTGCCATATAGCCTCCGACAAAAGATCCAAGTGGTCCTAATACAGTTAAACCTATGATTCCAGTGACGATAATGGTAAACATCGGAACAAAAATAATTTTTATAGAGTCAGGAATGATTCTTTTAAACAGTCGTTCAATGTAAGATTGCGCCCAAACAATTAAGAGGATTGGAACAACAGATGAACCATAGTTAACAAGCTGCATCGGAATTGCGAAAACTTCAACAGCTTTCCCATCCGTTCGCAATTGAATCAAGCTCGGATGGAGTAAAATTCCAGCAAGCACCATTGCCATAGCAGGAGTACACTTTAATTTACTAGCAGCCGAATATGCCAATAAAAACGGTAAGAAGTAAAAAGCGGCATCAGCTATGAAGCTCACTACATAATAGGTCTGTGACTCTCTTGACACCAGACCAAACAAAAGAAGTAAAGCCAAAAGAGCTTTAATCATTCCTGCGCCCGCAATAGCCGGAACGAGTGGACTAAATGTTCCGGAAACAAAATCGATTAATTTGTCCAAGCGACCTACTTTATCCCTTTTAGACGATTTAACATCTGAATTTCCTAAAGGTTTGAGATGCTTGACAACTTCTTCGTAAACTTCTTCAACATGTGTTCCGATGACAACCTGAAATTGTCCTCCACTTTCGATAACATTAATAACACCATCTAAGGCTTTAATACCTTCTTGATCAGCTTTTATATTATCGTTTAGTGCGAATCTAAGCCTTGTCATACAATGAGTTAGTGTTGATACATTTTCACTGCCACCAATTTTTTCTACGATATCCTGAGCTAATTTTTCATATTTTTTGCTCATACAATTAGTGCCCCCTCTTTTTATTTGAAAGCGCTTTAAATAAATTAAATAGTTGACCCTGTTGAGCTTTGGGCATAGCCCATGATCAGTAATTTCCTCTTACCGCTTGTTCACCTCCAAAAAATAACTATTCAAATAACTTTTTTACAAAATGACGGATTGTCAAGCTAAGTGCGACATCTCGTCCATGAAGGCTTCGTGAGCCGACTTCCAGCCCAGAGATTTACGTGGCCGGAAATTGATGAGGCGGACAGCCTGAGCGAGTTCTTGGTCGGTAACCGTGGCGAAGTCGTGGCCTTTTGGGAAAAACTCTCTCAGAAGACCATTGCCGTTTTCATTGGAGCCGCGTTGCCAGGAGGAATACGGGTCCGCGAAGTATACCTTCATCTGGAGGTAATGCTCCAACGAGCTGTAGCAGGCAAATTCCTTTCCTCGGTCAACTGTGGCACTTTGGAAAGCGGAATGCGGATACTGGCTGGCTACAACGCCGCAGGCGACTTCCATGGAGTAGGCGGTACGATCCGGCATCTTAACGGCCAAATACAGGCGCGTTTTGCGCTCGATGAAGGTGGCGACACAGGCCTTGCTCTTGCCTCGGCTGGAGACAACGGTATCGAGTTCCCAGTGTCCAAAAGTACTCCGTTTACGAATCTCATGCGGCCTTTGACTGATCGGTGTCCCCACGAGAAAGCGTCCACGGGTTTCGACCGGCCCACGGCGCTTGCCCTTGTGCCGGAGCACCTGCACCTTTCCTGCGGCAAGGCGGCCGGAATAAATCCAGCGATAAATGGTTTTGAAGCAAACGAAGGTCTTCCCCTCCACGCGTCGTTTTTCCGCAATCTGCTCTGGCGACCATGTCTGGTCGAGTCTGGCTTCAAGCTCTTTTGCCAGTTGAACCGTGAACTTGCCATGCGGACGGCTCGCCCTCCTTCTGTCTTCATAAGCTTTCTGAGAGGATGCCGCTTCATATGCCTGCTTGGCTTGAGCGCCACGATTCAGTTCGCGGGCGATGGTGGAAGGATGTCGGCAGAGCTGGCGGGCAATGGCCCTCACGGACCACCCCAGACTGCGTAACGTCTCTAGTTGTCCACGCTCAATTATGCTAAGATGGGAGTAGCTCATGGTTGGGTTCTCCTGTAAATGGTGTTGTGGTGACTTCCATTTTACACGAAACCGACATGGGCCTTTTTGTTTTCTTAGCTGTCGCACTTCATTTTACAATCCGTCAAATAAAAAAGTTATTTATCGGCAATAATTTAAGGCTGCATTTGTTTGCGTTTACATCCTTATATTATCACCACATAAATAACTACATCCAATACCTATGATCTATGTTTTATTATGCCTGTAAGGCATGGTTAATAAATTGAATAAAGCGATTAGTAGCTTCACTAAAAATCTTGTGCTTTTTCCAAACGATTACACATCCGAATTTGAGTTCAGGATAAAATGGTCTAAAACAAAGATGGTTAGAATCCTTCATCGCAAGAATACCCTCAATACATATTGCAGTTCCCATACCATTTTCTACAAGATTAACTATATTCGAAATTAAGTTATAGGTAGCTGCAAAATGTAAATGATCATATTCATCACCAAACCAATTGGCAATTTCATTTTGTACTACAAGTCGACTGGAAATGAACAGGGGCACTCCAATAAGATCCTTGGGAGTCACATGTTCTTTCTGTGCAAGAGGAGATGTTGCCTGAGTAAAAATTCCCCATCGTTCCTTTTGTGGCAGTCTGATAAAATTGTATTTTTCAATATTTATAGGCTCTAATAACATTCCGACCTCAAGTAATCCTTTATCTATTTTTTCCTTTATATCATCCCCTGTTCCGCTAAAAATATGATAATTTACCTGTGGATATTCAGCGGAAAATTCTTTTAATAACTTAGACAAAACTTGCGATGTCAGTGATTCAACACTTCCTATAGATATTGTTCCTCCTACTAGGTTTTTCTGATCTTTAAATTCTTTCTCTGTCTTATCCGCAATCGTCAGGATTTCCTCTGCTCTCTGAAGCAAAAGCATACCAGCATCCGTTAATGATACCTTTCTTTTTCCGCGTATAAGTAGTTGAGTTCCTAACTCTTTTTCTAAATCCGCCAATTGTCTGCTTAACGTGGGCTGTGTTACATGTAGTATATCAGCCGCATGAGTAATACTTTCTACACGTGCAACTGTCAGAAAATATCGAAGAACTCTTAGCTCCATGTCCCCTCCTGAAACATCCTTTTATTACCTGATTTTTTCCAATTGTACTTTCACAAACCCGATATATACCGAAAATCCTTATAAAAAATTACCGAATTTCCCCAACTTTCTCTTTTCATGATTGACACGGTTCACTTCCATTTTAATTATGTGTTAATTTTATGTATAATCGCTGAATTGTAAAGAAGATATTTTGTCGACAGAAAAAAGAGGCTGTCCCATAGTCGAAAATGACCAGGAGACAGCCCTTTGCCCATCCTAGATTTTAAATTTCTCCATTAATTCCTGAAGCTCACGCGCGCTCTTCGTATTCTCGTCCGCCATATCAGCTTCCTTATACGTCTTCTCCACGATATCGGAGGTCTTCTCGGCTATGTCTTGAACACCCGCAGCGCTTTCCGAAATCGTCGCGGCGACCTCGTTAATTGCAATCGTAATTGCAGAAACCGTCTCGCTCAAATGACTGGCTGAATTTTCAAAATCATGCATCAGATTGCTTACCAGCTCAGCATCCTGCTTGTACTGCTCACCTACCTCTTTCAGCTTATCGTAGTCGCTCAGCACCGTCCCGTCGATGAAGGACAGCAGATCCTCCGAGCTGTCCTTCAACTGACCGACAGAAGTATGGACTCCTTTCACGATATCCTGAATGCCCGACGCGGTCTCCGACGACTTCTCCGCCAGCTTGCGGATTTCCCCGGCCACAACGGCAAAGCCTCTTCCCGCTTCTCCAGCCCGGGCCGCTTCAATCGCCGCATTAAGCGCGAGCAGATTCGTCTGGCTCGTTATATCCATAATCGTCTTCGCCAGTTCGTTGATCTGGGTAATTGTGCCGGACTCTTCAATCGCCTTCTCCATCTTAACGCGAACTGAATCGTAAATCCCCTTGGCATACACTGTGGACTCGTTCATACCCTGCCTCAGGGCCAAGGCACGGTCAGTAATGTCGGCAGAAACTCTGCCGCCTTCCTTGGCCTTTTGGGCCATTTCGCTGACATTACTGTCGATCTCATGAATCGCGGCAGTCATCTCCTCAGAGGATGCGGCGGTTTCTTCCATACCTGCGGACAGTTCCTGTGTCGTCGCTCCGTTGTCATGGGCGTTCTCTCTGACTTCAACGGCCAACCGTTCGAGCATCTCTGCATTGTTCAGGACTTGGCTGGAGATGTTCATCATACTGCCCGCCATCTCCCGCAGCACGCTGCGGGTCCGGATCGTCGCTTTGGCGATGACGCCGGTCTCGTCTTTATTTTTCAATAGATATTCGTATGTGCCATCGTATCTCAGGTCCAGTTCGGCCGTCTTATTAATTAGTTCGGTAAGCTTGGTTATTGGAACAGCTATTCTGTGGGAGGTGAACAGACCGATTATCAGGGTCAGCACCAGACTGATAAGACCGAGCAGCACGATGAAGGTCGTCATTTCATTGACCGGCTGCATGATCTCGCCGACGTCCCCTGTCAGCACCAATGTCCATTTGGTCTCTGGCAGTACGGTATAAGCCGCCTTCTTGGCCCTGCCATTGAAATCATAATCAATGATCGCATCAGCCGGCTGTTCCCCTTTCTGAACGCGGGCTACAATCGCTTTAACCGCAACGTTCTCCACCGGCTGCCCGATCTTTTCCTTGGTCGGGTGATAGAGCATCATCCCTTTTTCATCAACCAAGTATGCATAGCTTGATTTGCTGCTCATTACTTTCGCGTCGCCCAAATAGGTTGTCAGGCTGTCCGCATAGACGGCGGATACCGCAAATCCTACCATCACTCCATTAGCTTTAATCGGGTTGACAAATGCGAGGACATACGCGCCGGTCGCCTTGGACTTCAGCGTCTCACTGATAACTGGCTCTCCGGTCTCGATTACCTTCTTCGCATAAGCACGGTCGGCGAAACTTTTGCCCAGCAGTGAAGGATCACTGTCGGCAATAGCGGTGCCGTTCATATCGGCGATAAGCAAGTGCTCAAGGTTGCCCGCATCCTTAACCACACCCTGCAGCCTGGTAATTACGGAGGCGCGAAGGTCATTATCGGCAGCTCCGTTTTTCGCCTGAACAAGCACCTGGGCTATGTCATGTTCACCGGCAATCAGGGCCAGATTTCTTTGCTCTTTCTCGATCATGGCGGCAATCGTATCCGACTTGCTCGAATTCAGATGCAGCATCGATGCACTTGTCATGGATGCCAAAGTACTGGATGATTTGGAGTAGCTGAAAATTCCCATTACAATGGTGGAGAACAAGCTGACAGCGAGAATCATCAGAGAAAGCTTTGTACGGATTTTCATTTTTTACACCCTTTCGGCACATTCGGTACTTATGTCGGTAACCGCCGCTCTTAGCACAGAGATTACTAATGCTCTTATCGGTTTTTATTTCGAAAATGAAAAGAGCATTCGACAAATTTCGCGAAATTTACTGAAAAATTTTATTATTTACGTTCGAATGAAATAATCAAGTCATAAAACAGCAAAAATCCGCCGAGACGAAAATGAGTTCGCCTGGCGGATTTTTTATTCATTCCTATGCTTACAAAGCTTAATTTTTATTCACATTCTGGTAGCTGGCTGTTCCCCCAAACACGTTGAGGCCGAAATAACCGCTGGTGAACGTGGCGTCGTTTACATCTATGACCGGTGTTGAAGCGCCGTCGAAATACACCTTAATATTCGTCCCGGAGGTCACGACTTTAACATGATAGGCCGTACCGGATATAATCGCCGCCGGAACGCCCGCGAGCATCTGACTGGAGGAGAAACCGCCATTCAGCTTGTAAAACAGTCGCAGTGCCTTGATATTAGGATCGATGTTAAAATAATAACCGCTTGAGCCGTCGGCATTGGCCCGGAAAATCATCGAACCCGCTCCTCCGGCCCGGTCCAGCTTCACATCCGCTTCGTAAGTAAAGTCGGTGCCGCTTACGCCGGACATGTAATTGCTGTCTTTATCGAACGTGCCGGAGACGCCGTCTCCCGTGACCGTCCAGGAGTCCGCGGGCGTACTGTTCCAGCCCGTCAAATTTGTCGTGAAAGAGCCCACCTCGACGACTGTCGATGAGACAATTCCGCCTGCCTGCGTCGTGGCGGTTATGACGGCCCTGCCCTGCGCCACCGCCGTGACGTCCGTGCTGACTGAATCGGTCTGAGCTACCGACGCTACCGCCGGATTGCTGGAGCTCCACACCAGCGTTTTATTACTTGCCGAGCGTGGAAGCACATCCGCGTACAGCCGGTAGATGGAGCCTGCCGCCAGTTGAACACGGGTCTGGTCCATGACCACCTTTTGCGGCGTTGAGCCGGAGGCTGGTTCGGACCGCCAGACATTGTCCAGCGGATAAGCATTCAGCGAGACGATTTTGACATCGCCGCCAGATGTATAAAAGCTGAGGCTGGTCCGTGCCGATCCGGGGAAAATCATATCCGAGAAGACCGCTTTGCCGTCGTTGCCGAATGCCTCGACAGAAGATTGATCAACGTAAATACGCATCTTGACTCTGCCATTTTCCAGCGGAAGAACCGTGCTCTGTACAGGATGGAAGTTGGCCGTGAATCCGTCTGCTCCAGCGGATGAGCGATCCACGAACATTTCCGACGAACCGGTCTTATAGCCCACGACCGTCTTCTGGCCTCCTCCTTCCCGCAGATGGAAGCCGAATTCGGATGCCGTGCTGCCGGTTGGCAGCTCCAGCACCGCATCGATCTCATAGGCCGTGCCTGTGACCGTCGCAAGCGGATTGGCGCTGGAAGGTGTCACGGTGACATTGTTGATCGAGGTTGCCGCGCCCCGAAGGGCGTCCATTTCGGCTACGGGCGTCTCCGTCAGGCGGATGCCGGTCCCGGCGATGTCGGTCAGCTTCAGCTCCCGCGGTACGGACATCTGCCCGTTCCACGGGGAGGTCGGGAAGCTGAAAGGATAATCCCAGTTCGACATCCAGCCGATGGAGATCCGGCGCCCGTCGGCCGCAGGGATTCCGTCGAAGGTCATCGCCGCATACATATCCTTCCCCTGCTCGGTCCGCAGCACGGTTGCCGCCGGATTGTCGCTGGTAAAGGTCGTGCCGTCAAAGCTGCCGACGAAATACTCCGACGCCGAACCGTGCGTAGCCGGGACTGCCCCGGTGCTCAGTACCAGCACCCATTTCTTGTTCGCCGCATTGCCGTCGACCGGGAGCTGGAACAGGTCAGGGCATTCCATGATGCCTCCATGCAGATAAGCGCCATACCCGAACGCACTGGCATACGTCCAGTTTAGAAGATTGGTCGATGTATAGAACCGGACATTGTCGTTCCCCGATACAACCATTACCCACTTCGAGTGATCGGCATCCCAGACAATCTTCGGATCGCGGAAATCCCAGCCCCCGTTGCTTCCTCCGGGATTCTCCACCACGGGATTGTTCGCGTAATCCGTCCAGGTGCGTCCTTTGTCACTGCTGTACGCGATGTGTATCTTTTGGTTGCCGTTAGGCTTCTCCGGGTTAAATGAAGTGTAATAAGCGATGATGCCGGAGCCGCCGGGGAACAGGCCAGAGACATTATTCAAATCCGCCACAGCCCCGCCCGACCATGCATCCCCGGCGTCATTTCTTGGAATGGCGAGCGGCAGATGCTTCCAGTGGACCAGATCGGTACTCACCGCATGAGCCCATTCCCCGTCCTGCTGATGAAACATATGATATTCTCCCTGGTAGTAGACCAAGCCGTTCGGGTCGCTCGACCGGTTTCTTGTTTCTGTAAAATGGTACTGCGGCCGGTACGTTTCGTTATAATATTGGCTTAAATCCGCAGCATAGATATTTTGAAAGTAAGCCGTGCCGTTGAATGCATTCAACCCGATAACGCCGGACGTATAGGCCGAATCTGTCGCGGAGATAAGCGGAGTCACCCCGCCGTCCACATAGACCTTGATGCTGGAACCGCTTACGATAATTTCAATATGATAGACCCGCCCGGTATCGATGTTCATATTGGCCGTGGCGATCGTGCTTCCCCCGCTGCGGTTGAACAGACGGACACGGTCCAGATTCGGGTCGATGTTCAGCACATATCCCCCGCTTGATGCGGAAGCGGCGCGGAACACAAGGCCCGCTGTGCCGTGCGATGTTCCGTTATCGACCGAAAGATCGCCTTCCAATACAAAATCGGACATCCCAGCCCCCACCACATTATAGGTGTCCGAGCTTCCGGAGCTTGTCCCCTTGAACCCACCGAGCTGCGGAATCCAACTGCCGCCTCCTGAAGCCGTCCAGCCCTCCAGATTCGTCTTCAGGGTGCTGATCAGAATATTTTGAAATACCGCCGAACCGTTGTATACGCCTATTCCCGCAAAGCCCTGCGTATAAGAAGTGTCCGTGACCGTGAGCAGCGGGTTATATCCGGTGGGATTTAAAAAATCATACTGCCAATATATTTTGATTGAGGAACCCTGGGCCTTGATCCGGACATGATAGACTTTGCCGGAATCCACCT
The DNA here is from genome assembly GCF_018966525.1 of Paenibacillus sophorae. NCBI lineage: Bacteria > Bacillati > Bacillota > Bacilli > Caryophanales > Paenibacillaceae > Paenibacillus > Paenibacillus sophorae. The sequence goes on along the minus strand of NZ_CP076607.1, from coordinate 2,821,476 downwards.
GCGTATCCACCTGCGCCAACGTGACATTTCCATCCGTCTTATACAACCTTAAGCGGTCCTGGTTTGGATCGATTTGCAGTCCGTAAGCCTGCGTCCCGTCCGCATTCGAACGGAACAGCAGCGTTCCCAGGGCATACGGATCGGTGATCTGCACATCCGATTCATAACTGAAATCATTCGAGCTTGTGGCAGAGATGGCCGTAATGTTCTGATTGGAAGCTGCCGTACCCTTCCAGCCCTGTGAAGTCAGGTTCCATGTACCCGAGGCGTTCCAGCCCGTCACATTCGTATTGAGTACGTTAACGTAGACGTTCTGGAAATAGGCGGTTCCATTATATACATGAAAGCCGGTAAGCCCAGAGCTGTACTTGGTATCGCTTACACTAAATGCCTGCGCACTGTCTGCATATACCTTAAGCGAGCTCCCGTCCGCCGCGATCTTCAGATGATAAGAGCTGCCGTCGCTCATCGTCTTGGAAAAAGGCGTAGCCAAATCGGTTCCCGTAGCATAATCAAACAGACGAATGCGGTCCAGGTTCGGGTCCAGGCTGAGTACATAACCTTTCGAACCGTCCGCGCTCGCCCGGAAGACCAGCGATGCCACGCCATGCGGTGAAGAAGCGTCCACTTTCACGTCAGCTTCATATACGAAGTTCGTTCCCACCGACGTCGTCGACATATTAAACGCATTGTCCGAGCCCGAACTGACCCCGCGCAGGCCGTTCGTTCCATCCTGCGTCCACGTTCCCGACACAGGCAAATAGCCGGGCGTATTGCCGGCCCAGCCTGCCGCCAGAGCGGACCCGGAAGAATACAGACCCGACAGCCCCAATGCAAGCGCTAACAAAAATGCTGTTAATTTAAAGCTTGATCTTTTCATACATTCGCTCCCTTAATATCAAATGAGCAAGACCGGACGTTCACCGCCTCGGCCTTGCATTATTGCCTTGTTATAAATTTGGACGGCATGTTTTCCGTATGCAGCCGCCAGGGCGAGCCGCAGCGATGGATTACTCTGTGACCGGCGCTCCCTTAACCAGTTCCTCAATCTCCTCGTGAGAGGCGAGTGAAGCAATGGCTCCGAGGCGCGTCGTCGCCAGAGCGCCCCCCGCATTCGCATAAGCCAATGCCTTCCGCAGCTCCCCGTCGGCCCACTCCCATGCCGGCCTGCCGTTCTCCAGCATAGTACCGATAAACGCGCCCATGAAGCCGTCTCCGGCTGCGGTCGTGTCCACCGGAACAACCGGATAGGAGGCTGCTCTGCCCCCGATCTTCCGGGTCCGGTAATAGGAACCTTCCGCACCGAGCGTCACAAGCAGAAGCTTCACCGGGAACCGCTCCAGCAGTTCCTCCGCCCCGGCCTCCAGCTCGCTCCTTCCGGTGAGAAAGAATAGCTCCTCCTCCGACACCTTGACGACATCCGCCTCCTCAAGACCTTCCTCCATCGCCTTCTTGGCATGCTGGTTATCCTGCCACAGCGCCGGACGCCAATTCGGATCAAAAGTGATCCAGGCCCCCCGTGCTTTGGCCTCCCTGACAGCGGACAATGTGGCGCCGCGGGACGGCTCGGAGGTCATGGAAACCGAGCCGAAATGGAACACCTTGGCGCTGCCGAGAAGCGAAGGGTCAATTTCCTCGAAGGCAAGACCTTCGTCCGCTCCGGGCTGCCGGCAGAAGTGAAACGACCGCTCCCCGCCTTCGCCCAGATGAACGAAAGCCATCGTTGTATGCGCGTGGTCCGTGAACACCAGGCCTTTGTCATCAATGCCTTCCTGTCTCAGCGTGTCCTGAAGAAAATGTCCGAAAGGATCATTGCCCACCTTGCCGATAAACGCCGTTCTCTTGCTGAGCCGGGCAAGAGCGGCCAGCACATTCACCGGCGCTCCTCCCGCATTGCGCTCGAACAGTGGGTTGCCCGCCGGAGAAATGCCTCCAGGTGTGAAATCGATTAAAAATTCGCCGATCGCTACCGCATCGTAAGTCATCATCTAACGCTCCTATCTATGAGTTAGTAATATGGGGCCACATTAGCCTTTGACGCCCGACATCGTAATGCCCTGGATGTAATAACGTTGAAGGAACAAGAATATAACCAGAATCGGCACGGTGGAGATTGTGCTCGCCGCAAGAATCTTCGACCAGTCCGTTCCCTCTGCCGACGAGAATGCGGCTATGGCAACCTGAATCATCTGCTTCTTGTCATCGTTGATGACGATCAGCGGCCACAAATAGGAATCCCAGTTGCCAAGGAAAGTCATAAGTCCCAGCGTGATCATAGGAGGTACAGCCGCAGGCAGAACAATTCGGAGAAAGGTGCGCGGCATGGACGCTCCGTCGATTTTGGCAGCCTCCAGAATTTCGTCCGGAACCTCCGCGAAGAACTGCCGCAGCAGGAAAATGCCGAATACGGACAGCATCGAAGGAATAATCAATGCTTTGTAAGAATCAAGCCAGCCGAAGTTATGCATGAGCAGATAGTTAGGCACGAGCGTTACTTCCCCGGGAATAATCATGGCTGACATGAACAGTGCGAACACCACTCCCTTGCCCCGGAAATGCAGCTTGGCAAAAGCGAAAGCGGACATGGCATTGATTAGCAGCACAAGCAGCGTAACGATGGAAGCCACGAACAGCGTGTTGCCGATGTAAGTAAGGAACGGATTGCGTTCGTTGAAAATGACATCTTTAAAGTTCTGCAGCGTAGGATGCACCGGCACGAACAAATGGATATTGAAGCTGTTCGAGTATTTGAACAATTCCTCGTAGGGACGGGACGCCCCCGATATCATCCAGAAGATCGGAATGATCGACACGATGGCAAGGATGATCATTATGATATATTTGACAAAGCTTGCAATACGGTTCATCTCTTTCCCTCCTAGTAATCCTGATTCCGGAACAGTCTCATTTGCACCAGCGAAATGACAAGTACGATCGCGAACAGGATGAACGCTGCCGCTGTTCCGTATCCCATTTGCATTTGCTTGAATGCCATTTGATAAATATAGAAGACTGCGGTTTCAGTCGCTCCGTTCGGCCCGCCGTTGGTAAGAACGAATACCAGACCGGAAATCTTGATGGCGTCGATTGTAGTAATGATGACTACAAAAGCCGTGGTGCGGTTAAGCAGCGGAAGTGTAATCCGGAAGAACTGCTGGATTTTGCTTGCGCCGTCGACTTTAGACGCTTCGTATAAATCCTGGGGAATGTTGTTCAGGCCCGCCAGGAAGATGATCATGAAGAACCCGACGGCTTTCCACATGCCGAGCATGATGACACCGTTCATCGCCGTGTCCGGATTGGACAGGAAATTCGTCGTTGGCAGATGCACAAGCTCCAGGAAATTGTTCAGTAGACCGTATTCCTTGTTGTAGATCAGCTTAAAGACCGTCGCGGCCACCGCTGTCGAGACGACAACCGGGATAAAGTAGATCGTCCGGAACAGGCCGGTTGTGGCCACCTTTTTCTGGATCAGAAGCGCCATCCCAAGCGAAATAGATGTCTGAATCGGGATGACTATGACGGCAAAATAGAACGAATGTCTAAGGCTGGCGAGGAATGACTGATCCGTCATCAGCGTTCTGTAATTGTCCAGACCGACAAAGCTTCGGGTGCCGCCGACCAGATTATAATTTTGAAAGCTGATAATGAACGCCTGCAGCATGGGGTAGAACACGAAGATCAGCAGCAGGGCGAACGAAGGAAGCACGAACCACCAGGCTGTCATCTCTTCGCCTTTCAAAAAGGAATTCCGGCGTTTTTTCGGTAAAGTATTCGCCGCAGGTTTACCGGCTGTTGTGGTACTTGCCATAGGTTACCTCATCTCCAATCCTTCCGCCGCTTCGGGTTCGCTGCCCGCGACTTGCAGGCAAGTATTCCCGTGCGGCGGATTATTTTTATTAACTCAAGCAATTTACTTAACCGGCTAAGGCTTGTAAACGAATGCGCGGAGCACGGAAAAGACTTTGCCGTCCGGAGTCCGCGCCTTGATCTCCGCCTGTCCTTCCTTGATTCCCTTGATGACGGCTGTCGTTCCACCGTCGCTCAGAACCTTCGCAACCGTCTCGTCTGACGATTCCCAGACCAGCTTCTGCGGCGCGGTATACGGCAGCACTCCCGCGATTGCCTGCGCACTCCCGCCGGCCGGCACATCTAAGCTGGCTTTATTCAGCACAACCCGCAGCGGATTTGCTCCATCGGGCGCTTCGTCCCGCCATACGGACTTCAAGGGATAGAACGTTGCGCTTTCCAGTTTGGCGCTGCCTTTGGAGAGATACAGCTCCAGGCCGCTGCTCGTGGCGCTCGGGAAGATAATGCTGGAGATTACCGTTGTACCGTCTCCCGAGAACACCTCCAGCGTGGATTCATCTACATAGAGCCGCAGCTTGACCGTCCCGTTCTCCGGCTTCAGCGGAGCTTCCACCTTCTCGGCAAAGCCCGGTTCAAACGAGCTCTCACCCGATTTGCTTCGGTCGACCGTCAGGGTGGAGGAAGCGGCATTATAAGAAATGACCGTCTCCTGGCCGCCTCCTTTTCTTACCTTGATACCAAATTCCGCCTCGGCTCCGACACCAAAAGCTGCATCCAGTTCATACGACGCACCCAGCAGCCCGGAGAAGGGATTGGAGCCCGCAGCCAGCTCCTGCGCCGGTATCTCCACCGGCTTGCCGCGAAGAGCTTCCAGTTCTTTGGCCGGCTGCTGCGCAAGCCTCAACCCTTCTCCCGGAACTTCTTTGAGCGTCAGTACGCGCGGCACGGACATATTGCCCTTCCACGGATCTGTCGGCATATTGAAGGGATAGCGCCAGTTGGACATCCAGCCTGTATAAATCCTCCGGCCATCGCTTTCAGGAATGTCGGAGTAGGAGACGGCGGCGTAAAAATCCTTCCCGTAATCGGTCCAGAGCACCTTGGAGGGCTCGTTCTCATTCGTGAAGTTCTTGCCGTCAAATGAACCGACGAAATACTGCGCGGTGGAGCCTTTGGTCGCTGCGTTATTGCCGATGCTCACGGCCAGCACCCACTTCTTCTCCTTCGTGCCTTCTACCGGAAGCTCGAACAGGTCCGGACATTCCCATACCGCGGCATGCGAGCCCTGATCTGCTCCGAACTCGCCGGTCATCTCCCACTTTTTCAGATCAGGCGAGGAATAGAACCTGACTTTGTTGTCCACAGAGACGACCATCGTCCATGATTTGGAAGGCTCATACCAGAACACCTTTGGGTCTCTGAAATCTTTGAGGCCGGGGTTCGGGATGACGGGATTCCCTTCATACTTGGTCCACGTCCGGCCTTTGTCGTAGCTGTAAGCGATGCTCTGCGACTGTAATCCGCCCTTGAAATGGGTGAATATTGCAACCAGGCCCGGCTTGCCGTCAAAAAAACCGCTCGTATCCTTCCAATCCACCACCGCGCTGCCCGACCAAATCTCTCCGAGTGAATCGCGCAGCAGCGCTGCCGGCAGATGCTGCCAATGAATAAGATCCGCGCTTACCGCATGCCCCCACTGTCCGCTGTTCTGATAGAACTGGTGATACTCCCCCTCGAAAAAGACCATCCCGTTCGGGTCGCTCAAATTGCCCGTTTCCGGAGACAAATGATACTGCGGCCGATACAGCTCGGTGTAATAATTCGGGTCCTTGCTGAAGGTAAAGGCCGGCGGCTTCTCTTGACTTTGCTCGCTTTTGCCGTCCGCCTCCCCGCTCTTGACCGATTCTCCCTTTTCGCAGCCCGACACCGCCATAACCAGAGCCAGAGCCATCAGGCATAACAGCTTTTTTGTTTTTCCGCTCATGCCGTCTTCTCCTATCTTGGTTTCAAAATATAAGCTTCTCCTTGTACGATTTCATTGTAGACGACCGGCAGACTTAAAAATTTCAATATCATCGGATATTGACTTGCAATTTTTTGACCCGCTGTCCGGACGGTTGTCCAGCTTGCCGCCAAGCCGGAACAGACGGCAAAAAGCCGCACCCCGCGGTTCATCCGCTTAGGGTACGGCTCTATTGATTATAGACAAGCAGCGGTCTTATAGCAGCGCCAAAATGCCTCACCGACTTTTCAATAAATAGTCTTCCCTGTATTCCTTCGGGCTTTTGCCGCATGCCTTCTTGAAGACAGTGCTGAAATAACTGGAGCTGGAATAGCCGACAAGCATCGCGATATCGGTCAGCTTCAGTTCGTTCTCCCTCAGCAACTGCTCGGCCTTAGCGATGCGCAGACCCGTGACATAGTCGCTGAAGGTAACTCCCACATGCTGCTTGAACAGGCCCGACAGATACGTTTCGTTCAAGTGGAACATATCCGCCAGGGAGGACAGATTCAGCTCGTAACAGAAGTTCTCCTCCACATATTGGCGGACGGCCTCCACGATATGCTGGCCGCTGGAGAAGCGCGTCTTCTTGACCTCTTCCATTACAAGGCCAGCGAGTTCGTCGATCTGTCCCATAATGCCTTCTCTGGATTGGTAATCCGATATGGTCATTTGGCAGTTCCATAAATATTTTTGGAGCGAGGAGTCGCCGAGCTCGAACTTCTTCGCCACCGAACTGAACAGGAGCAGCATCCGAAGGGCCAGGAATGTAAAAGCAAATACCGGCGTATCCCGTTCCGTGGAAAAAACGGTTTGCAGCTGACGGCGGAATGCCGGCATATCGAGATTCTCAATGGCCTGGACCAGCCTGCGCTCCATTTCGGGCGTAAAAGCATTCGTCAGCTCCAGCAGCCCGGTCTGTCCGCTCTCTTTGTGTTCATGAACGGTGCTGCGGCTCCAGGCCAGCATACAGGAGGCATAGCCGTTCTTCAAGGCGTCCCATCCTTCCGCCTTCTCCCCGATTCCCGCCACACTATCCACATTCAGATATTCAGCGATATTCCGTTTCAGCTCGGCGACGAATTTCTCCGCGCTGTTCTCCGGCCTGCCGTCCTCCATTACAATCAGGAAATACATCATGGAGGAGTGCGCAATTTCCGGAAACGGATAGATGCCTTCCCGGCGCGAAGCTGTCTCCCTGCATAACATCTGGAAGGCGAGGTTCATCAGGTCCCTGCGTTCCCGGGTCACACCGAGTCTGTCCGGAGGAATCCGCATCTCCACCGCAGCGAAACGGGCTTTAAAGCCGTCCGCAGCCAGAGGAGCAAGCTGAAGCTGCTGCAGCCGTTCCTTGACGGCGGAAAGACTGTACCATTCGTCTTTAACCAACTGCAGTAAATAGTGCTCCTGAAGCATAAGCAGCTGTTCATTCTTCTGATGCCGCTCCCGTTCCGAAGCGCGGAGCCGATCCTGCTCAGAGCGAATGTCCTCGGCGAGTCTGCGGAGCATCTCGGTCAGTTCTCCCCGGGCGACGGGCTTCAGCAGGTAGTCTTTGACGCCAAGCTGGATAGCCGCTTTCAAATATTCGAAATCCGAATAGCCTGACAGCACGGCCGTCCGCAGCCCCGGATAGCGTTCCTTGCAAATCGAGATAAGCTCTATGCCGTTCATCTTCGGCATACGAATATCGGAGAGAAGAACTTCTGGGAGCGGCCCCTTTTCCAGCAGTTCAAGCGCTTCGCCGCCGCTGGATGCTTCATATGCAATTTGAAAACCGGCTTCTTCCCAGTTAATTTTGGCTTTGATGCTGTCACGGATACCCTTCTCGTCATCGACCAGCATAATGGTATACATTGCTTTCAACTCCTCACCGGCGGCAGCTTGAGTGTAATGGCCGTGCCCCCGCCTTCCTCCGATTCAATAGTAATCTCGAACAAGTCTCCGTAATAGAGACGGCAGCGTGATAGCGTGTTCCTTAAGCCGATGCTATTTCCTTTATCGTTTAATATTCCAACTCCGCTCCTGAGTTCCGTATCCGCAAGTATGCCTGAGATCATTTCCTGCGGCATGCCGATTCCGTTATCCTTGACCGTCAGCCACAGGCGGTTATCACGCAGTTCCGAGGATACGGCCACTTCGGCGGCTTCACCTTTCTCAAGGCTGTATTTCACCGCATTCTCAACAATCGGCTGAAGAATAAATTTGGCGATATGAAGGGATTCCGCCTCAGGATCGCTGTGGATGGAGAATATCAATTTATCCTGGTGCCGAAGCTTCTGAATGAGCAAATAGTCGCGGATATAGCCTATTTCTTCGCTCACCTTCACCAAATCGCTGTCCAGATCAAGCGAATATCTCATCATTTTGGCCAGAGCTTCCGTCGCATCCATGACCAGGTCTTCCCGTTTCATCGCTGCCAGACCGCCGATAATTTCCAGCGTGTTGTTAAAAAAATGCGGATTGATCTGCAGCAGCAGCGCTTTGTATTCGGCATTCTTTCGCCTCAAATCCGTCTCGAATTCCGTCTCGATCAAATATTTCAGCCGATGGGTCATCTGCTCAAAGACGCTGGCCACATAATGCACTTCACTCCGCCGTGTGCGGACTTGGGGCATATGCTGCAAGGCAAGGTCGAACCGCCCGTGCTTGACGTGCCTCATCGCCCGCGTCATGGCGCTCAGCGGCTTCGTAATCCCGATCGACAGCCATAGGGCGACGGCGATGACAAGCACCAGCAGGCCAAGGCTTCCGAGCAGAAGCGTCTGCTTGATTTGAGTGATCTTCGCATACAGCTCGGCTTCGGGCACTTCGCCGATAATAATCCAATTCTGTGCAGGAAGCTTGCGGTAGAACAGCAGATAATCCATATCCTTCTGCCGCAGTGGAATGATTCCGCTGATTCGTCCGGCGGAATGCGCCTTCACATAAGCCAATCCCTCGCTGAGCACCTGCTTGCTGTCCCCGAGATTCTGGTCAAGCACGCTGGCTCCCTCCCCGGTCAGCAAAAAGGCTCTTCCGCTGCTGCCGAACCGGATCTTGTCAATATCTCCCCGCAGCAGGCTGGTCGGGTAGTTGACCTTGAGAACACCGATATTGTTCAGTGACTGAAGCTGAACGAGAGGAACGATAAGGCTGTTCACTTCACTCTCGCGCATGCTTTCATCGCTCTGATCGGGATCTCTGTGGGCCCCAGTCCAGCGGGTGTTGTAATGTTTATACTGATTGTACCAATCACTGTCTAGATAGCTTCTATCCTGCGTCCAGATTCCACCTCCGGCTTCCCTGAAGGCGGAAACGGAGATGATATTGGAATTGTTGACGGTATAGGAAGAGAAGAAATTCCGCAGCTGCTGCATCGCCAAATACCTCTCTCCGGCGGAATTCCCGCCGTTTAATGCGGTCGTAATCCACTGCTGGGTAAACGGACTGCTGAGCACCTGTTTCCCGGTATCCTCGATCTGCATAAGCAGCGTATCGGCATGAGAGGCAAACTGGCCGATCGTCTGCATCGTAGAGGTCTCGATGGAAGATTGGATCAAATTGGCGGACTCCCTGCTAAAAATGAACACTACCGCAGTAAAGGGAATAATCAGCAATATGGAAAAGGACAGCATTAATCGGCTGCGCAGCGAGTACAACATACCATTCCAACTCCTCCCGAAGACCCCCATCTTCGCTTTCGTTCCACTAAACTTTAATCAGTATAGTCTTTTATTGATGAAAAAGGAATGCGGACCTTACATCGTCAATTCCGCCAAAGAGACGACCGAAAACTCGGCCGCCTCTTTTCGTGATTATGATTTCTTAACGATGGCAAATGCTTATTTTTGCGGCAGATCGGCATAAGCCTTGTCGATTTTAGTGATGGCATCGGCGACGGCTGCATCGACATTCCGTCCGCTGATTGTCACTTCCTCAATCATCTTGTTAACCGCTTCGGACATTTGCGGGAAGATCGGCGTAATCGGACGCGGTCTGCCGTATTTTTGGTTCTGTACGACAAAGATGTTCTTCGGATATTCATTGAGTTCCGGGAATTGCTTCGCTACCGAATAGCGGGCAGGAATATCTTTGGTGATCGAGCAGTAAGTCTTCGAGCCTTCCGCTCCCGTAACGTAGTTGACGAACTGCCAAGCGGCCTCAGGGTTCTTGCTCTTCGCGGAGACGGCCAGCGACCAGCTTCCGTTCGCAACAGCCTGCTGTGTTTCTTTAGGCAGCGGAGCGATGTCGTAATCAACGCCCAGCTTGAAGTTCGGGAACTTCTCAGCATAGTTGCCCAGCGACCACGAGCCGTCGATTGTCATAGCCAGCTGATTGTTAGGGAACGGGTCCGGCGGGTATTCCAGAGAGGATACCTTGGACTTGTTATACAGATCCGAGAAGAATTGCAGCGCCTTCTTCGTTTCCGGTTTATCCAGATAGCCTTTGGAGGTCGTTCCGTCCGGGCTCATGATATCACCGCCGAATTGCCAGATGATCGGATATTTGAAGTAAGCCGTTCCGCCCGCGTTGCCGAAGCCTTGAGCAGGGTCGATGCCGTACACCCCGCCAGCTGGATCATTCAGCTTCTGAGCCGCTTCAAGAACTTGATCCCAGGTGATCGGCTCATCCGGATTTTTGGAAGGAAGCGGAATACCTTTTGCCTCGAACATCTTCTTGTTGTAGAACAAGGCGATCGATGATTCAGTCAGCGGCGCCATGTAAATCTCGTTCTTGTAAGTATACGTCTTGATGGTGGACTCCGGAATATCTTCCAGATTGCCGTCCTTTTTAAAGTATTCCGTCAGCGGTTGCAGAGCGCCAGCCTGCGCGTAGGAAGCCATGTTCGGCGCGTCGATCGCCATAATATCCGGCGGGTTGCCCGAAGCGATGGACGTTCTGAGCTTCGTATCGTAATCCGCGTACGGGATCGGGCTCATCTCCACCTTAATGTCGGGATGGCTCTCATTGAAGGAAGCCACCAATTTATCGTACGCCGAGTTCTCGGCATCGTTACCAGAGTTTCTCCAGAAGGTAAGCGTTACCTTCTCGCTTTTTGTCCCGGAAGAATCCCCCTCCGCTGAGCTGTTGCCCCCTCCGTTATTTCCGCATCCGGCCAACAGGCCGGCGATAAGCAGTGTGCTTATAGCCCATTTTGTTTTCTTTTTCAATACTGTCCTCCCCTTTCTGTTATTGAATGCCCTTACATTGCAATCATAGCAGACCCTTTTCGCCATAAAATTCATTATTTTCTGTTACGCGTTTCTAAAATATTCAGGAATGAGCCGTGAACCCGAATGTCCCGTTATTGTCTTGTTGCTATAATGGCAGCGAGGATTCATATAACAAGGAGGGAACCGGATTGAGAGTGATTGCGATCGACATGGACGAGGTGATAGCGGACTTTAATATCAAGCACCTGAGCGTATAGATTCTTATATTTTGAAAAAGGGATGATGCCCGGACCGTTGTACGGCCCAATGGGCAACATCCCTTTTATTCACCCTCTCAGTCCCCTGCGGGACACTTCGGCTGCTGCCCCCGCACTATAAGGAGCGGGGAGCTTCGGGGACTGGCAGTGCCGTCCTTGACTCAGCGGAACGCTTTGCGCCAATACGAAGGACTAGACCTGACAGCGCCGCCAGAATCTGCTGAAACAGCATGCCGGAGATAACCGGCAATGCGACGGCTGGAGGGAAATACTTCACCGCGAGTACGGCGCCCGCGCTTAGGTTGCGCATCCCCGCATTGAACTGGACGGCGACCGAGTCCTCATAGTTCCAGCGGAAACGCCGGGCCGCAAGCGCTCCGATAATGTAGCCGAGCACAACCGTCACGAAGGTGACGGCAATGATGACGAGCAATTTGCTGTCCGGATGCTTCAGATAACGGGCAATGCTTGCCCCGTTGATCGACACCACGGCGAACAGCCCTACCTTGACAAAAGGAGCAAGCGGCGGCCCGTAAACCGTGTTCACCTTGCCTTTGGTCCACTGGTTCAGCAGCATGCCCAGCAAGGAGGGCGCCACCACCATGTACAGCAGCCCTTTCATCAAATCCCACAGCCGGATTTCGACGCTCGTGCCCATCAGCAGATGCAGCGTGCCCGGCACGATCACTGGCGAAAGCAGTGTGTCGATCAGAATCAGCGCCAGTGTCAGCGCAATGTTGCCGCCATAGATGGACACCCAAACGACGCTGACCACTCCAGTCGGAATGGCAAAGAGCAGAACATAGCCCGTTACTGTATATGGATCATCCGGAAAGACCGCTAGAGCCGCAAGCCAGCCAACGACCGGCATGACAACGTGGAGAATAATCATCAGCACGATCAGCCTGCTTGGCTTCGCCAGCACGGCGAACAGATCGCCGATATTGGATTTCAGGCTGCCGACCAGGGTCATCATGGCAAAAATCCAGGGAACCAGCCATGTATACGGCAGCAGCCGGCTCTCGTTAAGCACACCGAATACGATGGCGCTTGGCGTGAGCAGCGGCATGATTTTTTCAAGAAAAGAATTGGACTTCACCAGTCCATTGCGTATCGACATCTGGATCGCACCCTTCGCACCTCTGCATGGTTCTCCATACAGTCCTTGCCCTGCTATGATTCGCCGGGTTTCTTTAATTAAAGGATACCAGATTTTTTGCATTATGAAATGTCGAAAACATGGCAGTCCGTTGGTAGCGGCTCTCTCCTCCTAGCGGCTCCGACCGATGAGAGACCTGCGGTGCGTTCATCCCACCGGATTGCCGTTAAGCCGTGAGTGCTCGTCTTATTCGCTAAACTCCTTCTGGAAACAGCGCATCCCGGGCGGGACAAGGCTGGCGATCCAGAAACTGCTCCAGCTGAGCGGGCATCGGATTATAAATATCCTTCAGCGAAGTCCCATCGTAAATATTTCCGATAATGACCGGATGGCACAGCTCCGAGATTAGAATATCGCCGTTGCCGTGCAGGTGCAGCTGCTTCTTGCCCTCAATGCAGTGGGGAAAATAAACGCCGGGCTGCTCCCGGAAACCCAGTTCCTCCATGAAGCGGTCCATGCAGGTGAAGTACAGAACGGTGTCGTCTTTTTTATAGGTAATCAGATCGTTTACCGCCTGTTTAAGCGCCTCCCGGGCCGCAATCGCTTTCCAGCCGCTGTGATCCATAATGATGCTATTCTGAATTTCATGCGTGCGGACGCCTAGGGAATAGACGTGCTCGCTAATTTCCCGCATATGGTGCTCAGTCTCGCTGAACAGCAGCGTTTCCAGCACCGTATCCACTTCCGTCTTGGCGAACAGGGCGATATTCTCGCGAATTTTCTTGTACACATCAGGATGGATGTTGTAATACCGTGAGAACTCGTCCGCCGAAGTAAAATTAAACGAGATATGTATCGTCGTCAGTCCCGCGAGGGCCAGCTTGTCGATCCGCGTTCCGCTCAGCAGGCTGGCGTTGGAATTAAGCTGCGTCTGGATTCCTCTCGATGCGCAGTAGGCGACAACCTCCAGACAATCGTCAAATTTCAGCGTAACTTCACCGCCGGACAGGCGGACTCTTTTCAGAGAGGGAAGTTCCTCAAGAATGCGGATAATCTCTTTGCCCTCAAGGCTCTGCCCGTCATTCCGGTTGTATGCGCAGCAGTAGTCGCAGCCAAAATTGCAGTTCGAGGTAACGCCAACTTCCAGCCCCTCCAGATCCCAGGTTTGCGGTTTGGTAAGTTCCAGTGATTTGTAAGTCATGCTTCTTAAGGTCCTCCCGAGAAATAATTGCGGGCTGTGCCCGATACTTTAAACCTTAGTGATTATAGCGGTTTACGCTCACGGAATATGTGATTTTTATAGCTTCCGCGTTTTTTGAGCGATTCGTGATCAGGCGCACAATCTTCCGATGCGTGTCATGTATAGTAAAAACTATGAAAAGCCGCCGCGTATCCTGAAACTTTTCAAAATTTGATCCTAATCCTCTTTTTTGAACGGCTGCCCGTATACAATGAAGCTGCTGGTCAACCAATCAACAGGAGGTCAAACATATGATTGCAAATTTCAAGATCAAAGGCAACATCTACTGCGTCGGGAAAATAGACGACCGTGAAGTTCCGTTCCACCGTCTTGTGCTGACAAAGGGCACTACCTACAATTCCTATTTATTAAAAACCGGCAAGCCGACCGTCATCGACACCGTCGATATGGAGTTCGGACGCGAATACGCGGAACATCTTGCCGAAATAATCGATCCGCTCGACATTCATTATATTGTGATTAACCATACCGAACCCGACCACTCCGGCGGACTGGCTGCGCTGGCGGGAAAAGCCGTGAATGCCGTCATTGTCTGCACAGAAATCGCCGTGCCGGAGCTGCAGGAAATGTACAAGCTTCATAACCGGAACTTCCTTGTTGTCAAGGACGGGGACACGCTGGACATCGGCGGCAAGACGCTGCTGTTCAAAGAAACACCGTACCTGCATACAGCCGAAACAATGATCACCTACTGCTCCGAGGATAAAATATTGTTCCCATGCGATATTTTCAGCACACATGTCGCGGCGAAGCGGCTGTTCGCCGACGAAGCCGGCTTTGACATTACCGAAGATTTCAAAGGGTATTACAACGCCATTATTCATCCGCATCGCAGATATGTAAGAACACTAATCGAAGCGGTCAAAGACCTTGAGATTGAAATGATCGCCCCTTCCCACGGATTCGTCATCCGTCAGGATGTGCGCAAATATATCGGACTGTACGCCGAACTGAGCCGGGAAACGACTCAAGGGAAAAAGGCCGCCATCGTCTACACGACGATCAAGAACAATACCCGGAAAATGGCTAAAATCATTCAGGATTCCCTCTTGGAAAATGGAATCGAGACAACGGTCTGGGATGCGGACAAGACGGATGCGGCGGATATTCTGGACAGTATTTCGGCTGCTGATGCCGTCTTCATCGGAAGTTCCACCCGGTATGCGGATATGATCGGAAATCTGGAGCCGATTTTGCAGCAGTTGCAAACGATGAACCTTGAAGGCAAGCTGGCGGCCGCCTTTGGCTCATACGGATGGAGCGGAGAAGCGATCGAGGTCATCCAGGACTATCTGGACGGGACGAACATGAGCGTGCAGAGCACCTCGAAGGTAATCAAGACGACCGGTATGACGCATGTCGAATTCCCTGTAAGAGTCCGCTTTTCTCCCAAAGAGCCCGAGAAAGAGCAGAAAATCAGACATGCGGCGGATTTCGTTTCGGACCTGCTGCTGAGCGCAATATAGAGAGGAGGAGCACACATGGCGAAGCCATATCTCATCATCGGCGGCGGGGCGGCTGCCGTCCAAGCGGCAAAAGCGATCCGCGACCGCGATGATGAAGCGGAAATCATCATTCTCGGCGAAGAGAACCATCTCCCTTACAACCGGATCAAGCTGACCAAAGGCCTGTTCACCGATCTGCACAGTGAAAAAGTGCTTATCAAAAAGGAAAAATGGTATCTCGCAAACCGGATCACCGTAATTACTTCCGCGTGCGCCGTGTCTCTCCGTCCGGAGCTCCGTCAAATCGAGACCGAGGACGGCAGAACATGGGAATACCGCAAGCTGCTCCTGTGCATGGGCGCGCGGAACCGCGCGCTTCCGGTTCCGGGAGCCGAACTCCGCGGAGTTCATACAATTCGTGACATGAAGGATGCCGATGCGCTCAAGTCCAGCCTCGCAAGCGGCAGCCGCGTCGCCGTGGTCGGCGGAGGCGTTCAAGGCCTGGAAACGGCATGGGCGCTGTATGAAGCCGGTTATACCGTAACCGTCGTCGAAGCCGCTCCCCGTCTGATGGGCCGCCAACTGGACCGTCATTCCTCGGAACTCCTCCGGTCGCATCTGGAGCGCTCCGGCGTGGCGGTCCGCCTGCAAGCTGGTGTTACCTCTATTGAGGGAATCGGGTCGGCCCAGGGAATTACTCTGGACGACGGCTCCCGGATTTCCTGCGATCATGTCGTCTATTCGATCGGAATCCAGCCAAATACGACCCTCGTCAAAGATACGGCCATTCAGGTCCGGACCGGCATCGTTGTTAACGATCGCTTGGAAACCAGCATACCCGGCATATATGCCGCCGGAGACGTAGCGGAGCTGGACGGTCATGTGGAAGGGCTATGGGGCGGAGCACTCGAACATGGCCGCACGGCGGGAAACAATATGGCAGCCGAAGACTCCGAAGTCTATAGCAAAGCGGTGCCCGTCACTCTGTTTAACGCCTTCGGCGTCTCGCTGTTCTCCATCGGCACGGTTGATGAAGGCCAGTGCGACCTCACGCTATCCGGCGAAGTTAACGGGGTTTACACGGCAATCTATGTGAAAGGAAACACAATAGTCGGTGCCGTGTCCTGGGATAGCGCAGCCGCTTCACTCATTTACAAAGAAGCCATCGAGCGAAAAATCGGACTTGAAGGCATCAGCCCTGACGGTACGGACATCGTCACTGTCATGAACGAAGTGAAGTCACGGCTGCGCGGAACGGCACCCGGCGCCTGACCGGATATGCGAGGGCGGCACGGGAAGTCTGACCGGTAAATCCGGTATACATCAATTGAACCTTGAGGAGTTGAGCATGATGAAAAAATATATCTGCGAGCCCTGCGGCTATGTCTACGATCCGGCAATTGGAGATCCTGACGAGGATGTTGCTCCGGGAACCGCTTTTGAAGATTTGCCGGACGACTGGGTCTGCCCCGTCTGCGGCGAGGATAAAGACCACTTCGCCCCGGTCGACGGAGTGTAGGAAATGTAGGAAGGTTTCAATAGGAAGCGGAGACCGGCCGCCAAATCGTATTACAGGGAGAGATGACCGATGACCGAGTATTCATGCCAATACGCCGCTGAGCCCTGCACCCGAAAGGTACCGATCTTTGCTTCGCTGACCGATGAAGATTTGTCCCGAATCAGCGCCATGATCAAGCACCGTAAATATGCCAAAGGACAGGCGCTGGTTCTGGAGGAGGAAGCTTCGGATACGCTCTTTATTATTCGCCGGGGACATGTAAAATTGTCCAAGATGACTCCCCAGGGCAAGGAGCAGATTCTGCGCATTCTGATGGCAGGCGAATTTTTTGGCGAGCTAAGCATTTTTGGCGGTGGAGAGCTCAGCAACTTCAGCGCTTACGCGCTGCAGGACACCGACATCTGCAGGCTGACCCGGGCCGATATGGAGACGATCATTACCGCGAATCCGGATATATCGCTCCGGCTGCTGAAGGCCGTTACCCAACGTCTCGCCCATACGGAAAATTTGGCGCAGAGCCTCGCAACCAAAGATCCGGAAATTCGGATCGCCCATATGATTCTGGAGCTTGGCGTCAAATACGGCAAGCCCCGTGAGGGGAGCCTGGACATTCAGCTTCCCCTATCCCGGGAAGAAATGGCCAATTATGTCGGCGTAACCAGGGAGACGATCAGCAGGAAATTCGCCCGGTTCGAGGATCTGAAGCTGATTAAGCTGATCGGCAACAAGCGGATGGTCCTGAAAGATCCGGCAGGCCTTGAGAAGTATTTGGATTGAACAACAGTATAGAACCTGGACATGGGTGCCATTCCGCCGCTTGGCGGGGGGGCACCTTTTTACATGTTTCCAGAGAAAAAATGACATAATATTTATTTTGACAGTTTCTATCATTTTATATAGAATGCCATTATGAAGTTCATTTTGTTTTGTTGAAAGGTGGTCCTAATTAATGGCGCATTCTGAAAAATCCAAATGGTGGGTACTCTTCTCCCTTACCTTCGGATTGCTTGCGGTCGGACTGGATATGACTGTGCTCAATGTGGCTCTTCCTACGTTGGCAACGGATATGCAGGCATCGACAAGCCAGCTGCAATGGATTCTGGATTCCTACAACCTGGTGCTGGCCGCCATGCTGCTTCCCGCAGGAATGCTGGGTGACCGTTACGGCCGCAAAAAGCTGCTTCTGCTGTCGCTAGTCGTGTTCGGTGGAGCCTCTGCGGCTTGCGCTTTCTCCTCCACTCCCGCAATGCTGATCGGGATGCGCGCTTTGCTTGGTCTGGGCGCGGCATTTCTGATCCCTCTGTCCATGTCCGTTCTTCCCGTCCTATTTACGGAAGCCGAACGAACCAAAGCCATGATGATCTGGGCCATGGCGAATATGCTGGGCATCCCTCTCGGCCCTATTCTCGGGGGGTGGCTGCTTAATCACTACAGCTGGGGTTCCGTATTTCTGATCAATCTCCCTCTCATCGCCATCGCGCTGGT
The DNA here is from genome assembly GCF_018966525.1 of Paenibacillus sophorae. Classification (NCBI taxonomy): domain Bacteria; kingdom Bacillati; phylum Bacillota; class Bacilli; order Caryophanales; family Paenibacillaceae; genus Paenibacillus; species Paenibacillus sophorae. The sequence continues at coordinate 2,803,445 of NZ_CP076607.1, read as the reverse complement.
AGCGGTCGGACTGCTAATGCCGGAGTCACGGAGCGAGAAGCGCCTTCGTCTGGACATCCCGGGCATTCTCAGCTCCAGCTTGGGTCTTACCTGCGTCACTTACGGGGTTATTCGCGCCGGGGAACACGGTTGGGGGGATAAAGGGGCGCTGGGCGCTCTGCTCGCGGGTCTTTTGATTGTGGCAGGCTTTCTGATCTGGCAGCGCCGGACCCAGCATCCTCTGATCGATTTGTCCCTATTCCGCTCCTCCAGCTTTACCTGGGGCACCATTCTTGCCACCAGCGTATCTTTCGCTATGTTCGGCCTGCTCTTCGTCATGCCCCAATACTTTCAGGCGGTCAACGGGGCCGATGCTCTGGGTACGGGTCTACGGCTTCTTCCGATGATTGGCGGACTGCTTATAGGCGCCAAAATTGCTGACGCGATAATTAACAGGCTTGGAGCCAAGTATATTGCCTCGCTTGGTTTCGCCATAATGGCTGGCAGCTTGATCTTGGGTACAGCTACCAGTCTGGACAGTAGCTATGCTTTCGCGGCTCTCTGGATCAGCATTGCAGGGCTGGGTTTGGGATTCGCTCTACCTACTGCCATGGATTTAGCAATCAGCAAGCTGTCCGCCGAGCGAAGCGGTGTCGGCTCCGCTCTCGTCATGGCGATGCGTCAGGTCGGCGGAGCCATCGGTGTGGCTCTTCTGGGTGCAGCCCTTAATTCCGTCTACCGCGGCAAGCTGGTGCTTGGCAATCTCTCCGGAGAGGTCGCAAACACTGTGAAGCAAAGCGTATCCGCAGGGGTTGCCGTTGCGGACCGATTAGGATCTCCGGAGATGCTTGCAATGATACGGTCCGCTTTTGTACAGGGGATGGATCAGATGCTTTGGATTTGCGGCGGCATTGCGTTGGTCAGTTCCCTGCTGGCTCTACTCTTCCTGCCCAGCCGGACGGCTGTAAAGGAAATGACAGAGCTTAACAGCACCCGGTCCTGATCTATTGGGTTGTCCCTTCCACCGAAAAAAAGGTAAACTGGAGGAAACATGCATCAACGGAGTTTCCTTGAAGCGGTATATTGGAGGGATTGAATTGCCTGATGTGAAGAGGCAGAAGGTCGGACTGCGTGAACGAAAGAAAATCAAGACAAGAGCCGCCATTCAGCAGAACGCGATTCGGCTGTTCCGCGAACAGGGCTACCAGGCGACCACTGTGGAACAGATTGCCGAGGCTGCGGAAATATCTCCAAGCACCTTTTTTCGGTATTTTGCGACCAAAGAAGCTGTGGTTCTGGAAGATGATTACGATCCATTCCTGATTGAAACCTACCGTAAACAGCCTCCCGAACTTAGCCCAATTCAGGCCTTGCGGAACGCCGTCCGCGAAGGGTACTCTTTAATACCGGCAGAGGAACGGAGTGGCATCTGGGAACGGGTTTCGATGGCTATGTCCATCCCCGAGCTCCGCGCCGCCGTAATCCAGCAAATTACCAGGACTGGAGAGATGGTCGCCGATATTATCGCGGAACGTTTGGGCTGCTCCCCCGGCGAGCTCAAGATTCGCGTTCTAGCGGGAGCCTTCCTCGGAGTGGTGATCTCAACGCAAATGTATTATATAGAACATCCGGAAAGGGAGTTCATCGATATCCTGGATGAAGCCTTAGCACTCCTGGAGGCCGGATTTCAGCAATAACCACACTTTAGCATCGGCAGCACCGCTGTCATACGAATAGGGCTGACCAATCCTTGGTCAGCCCTTGTTATTTACAGATTTGCGAGCAAGCGCTTCTTGTCCTCAGCAGTACGTAAATCCACGCCTAAAGGCTTGAACTCGCTAAAAATTACAGCGACTAAGCCTACCCGCCCAATTCCACCGACTTGTTCATTTCGTTCCACGCCGCCTGGCCGATCAGTCCGAGCCGCCAAATGGCGATGCCCTTCAGGTCGTAGCGCTTGGCAAGGCCAATCTTCGTGTTAACGGAGCTTTCATTCTCGCTTGCAAGCGAGATGCCAAGCACCAGCTTGTCCTTCGTCGTCTGCTTCAAGGCCAGCCGGATGGCTTCATCCACTTTATCCGTCGGCTCTGGATGCTTCTGATCCTCGTATGCGTAAGCCATAATAACAAGTTCATCCGCCAAAGATGCCAGCGTCTTGTAGTCATAGCCCGCATATGAACTGTTAATTGGATGCAGGGCAATGCCTACTTTAAGTCCCTGGGCGCGGGCTTTGCCCGATACATTTTTGACGAATGCGTTGTAATCCGAGCGCGCCTTCGCTTTGTCGCCGGTCAGTCCGAGACCTTCCAGATCCAGCATAATGCCTTTGAAGCCTTTTTGAACGGCGGTATCGACAATCTTCCCTATCGTCTGATCTTGAAGACTCTTATCCTCTAAGTTTTTGGTCAGCTCCAGCTTATCATCGCCCGAGTAGACCATAAGGTATGGCGTCTTCCCGCCAGCGGCGGCATTCTGCACGATGGATTCAGGCGTTACGTCCCCGGCAGCCTTCGGCCAATCAAAGTCCGCGCCCGCAGTGGTAAACTGCCCATCCTTGTCAATCCGGCTCCAGCCAAAAGCGACATCATCAAATCCCGGCAGCAGCGAATATTCGTCGTATGAAGAAAACGCATAGAAGCCAAGCGTATACATATCCTTCTTCGGTGAAGTGATCGCTACCGTCTTCGTAGACTGGGTCCACGATACCGCCGCACCGAACTGCTGGCTGAAGAAGCTCAGCGGAATCATCGTCGTTCCGCGCACCGTCTGCGGCGCCACCGTCAGGTTCACCGCCGATCCGTTCACCAGCGCGGTCTTGCTGCCAAGCGTCAGAATCACCTGTTTGCTTCCTGATTCATCCTTGCCCACGGCAGTAATCTTCTTCGCGCTCTGATTCCACTGAACCGTAATGCCAAGCGCTTCCGAAATGGCCCGGAACGGCACCATCGTCGTACCGTTCATTACCGCCGGCTCCACCGGAAAAGGCAGCGGATAACCGTCCAGCATAATACTTACGCCTCCTGCGGCCGATACGGTCTGAGGCGCAGCGGCAGGCACGCTTCCCAGCAGCAGCGCCCCGCAGAGCACAAGTTTTCCCCAATGCTTCATTTACCATGTCTCCTGTCTCTTAAAAAATATGATTCACGTCTATGAATGCTCAACTCTTTTAACGTTGCCGGTAGGCAATTGGTTGCTCTAATCAGCGCCGACTCTATTGATTTTACCAATAATTGATAGATTGTTCCAGTAATCATAGATTCTACCGATACAACACAAAAAACCAAACGGCAGTTGGGTACCGCTTGGCTTGACTCCTGTTGTGCAGACTTGTGCTCCTTAAACTACTGTTTTTAAATGAGCTGCTGCAGACGATCATTGCTCTTTGTCACCTTCCCGCGGCAGGCTCCAAGCCTCGGACTATTTCACCCACCTGACTCAAAATGCCCTCCATGGATGCATGATCATTCACGTCATAATCATCTATATTGAGCCGCAGCACCGGACAAGCGTCAAATTCGTCGATCCAAGCCGAATACCGGTCGTACATTTTCACCCAATAGGAGCGGTCGGTCTGAACTTCCATTTCGCGTCCCCGCTCCTTAATTCGAGCCAGAATAGACGGAAGATTGCCCTCGAGATAAATCAGCACATTCGGATGGGGGAAGTACGGCGTCATGACCATCGCTTCATAAAGACCGGTGTATGTGGCATAATCCGTGGCCGACATCGTCCCCTGATCCGCATGCATTTTGGCAAAAATACCGGTATCCTCGTAAATGGAACGATCCTGAATAAAGCCTCCGCCCAGCTCGAACATCCTCTTCTGCTCCTTGAAGCGCTCGCCGAGAAAGTAAATTTGCAGATGAAAGCTCCACCGTTCGAAATCATTGTAAAATTTCTCAAGATACGGATTATGCTCGACCTGCTCCAGCGACGTTCGAAAGCCGAGACGCTCGGCCAGGGCGGCCGTCAGAGTGGATTTGCCGACACCAACTGTGCCCGCCACCGTAATCAGCGCGTTTTCCGGGATATGATATGGGTTCATTGTGTAAGCTCCTTTACTTGGGTGGAAAAACAACCAGACCATTGTATCACGCCCGCCGGATCGGCGCATAAAAAATTTAATTGGTTCGAAACCTTTTGCCGTTACCCACGTCTAACCATTGACTATTTTCAACTATTTTCCATTTTCACGTATAGGGAGGAGATTATTTATGAAAAAATGGTTGGCCGGTCTCGGACTGGTTCTTGGCATCACACTATCCGTACAAGGAGCCGCCCTTGCAGAAGAAACGGGGACAAGCATCGCCGAATTTGGGCCAAGCTCGCTGATCAAAAGCGATGGCAGCTACTGGATATGGGGGGTTAACCAATCGGTTCCCACCCCGCTAGTCGGACTGGGCAAGATAAAAGCCGATCTCGGGAACGGAGTTGTGCAGAAACAGGACGGCTCAGTATGGCTCGTCAGCAGAAATGACCGAACTTATGCGATCGAAATCCGGAAGGTTGAGGGCTTGAACCACCCCGTTAAAGTCTTACACAGCACCCCTTACGAGGCTGTCGCTGTGGATGCGGACGGATCGATATACCGCTCGGCCAAGGACGGTAACGGCTATGCCGATCTGACAAGCTTCTCTCCCGTCTCCGGCATCAGCCAGGTAACGGATGCAGACGGATACTACGAGCAGGCAAGAAGAGAAAGCAAATGGCATTATACTTTCTTGAAGAGTGACGGAACGGTATGGAGGGCCAATAAAGATCTTTCCTCCTTTGAACAAATACCGAACCTTAGCGGCGTAACCAACATTGAAGGATTCACAGCGCTGAAGCAGGACGGAACGGTGTGGACATGGCCGACCGAGTTTGACAGCGATCAGCTGCCTGTAAATCCTCCCATTGCCGAAGCGATCCCGGGACTTGCCGATATCCGGTCGGTTGAGTTAAGCCGGCGGGCTAACTTAGCCATCGACGGCAGTTCCCGTCTATGGTTCTGGGGATCAACCATAACCGGAGTTTCCGATGGAACGACGCTGCACGAGCATGATAAGCCCATATTGCTGACCGGGATCAGCGATGTTAAGGAAGCCTTCTCAGTGGAAACCTCACTAATGGTGCTTACGGCTTCAGGCAAGGTGTGCGCGGCATCCATTTATCGGGAGTCAATGCCCGCGAACGCAGAGTTTGCCTTGATCACATCCGATGTCAAGACGATGAGAAACGGCGGCCGCCATCTCATCATGCAGAAGACGGACGGCAGTCTGTGGGGCTGGGGCGTAAATAAGAACGCCCAGCAGGGAACCGGCGATTACGAGTTCATGCATCGTGAGCCGGTTGAAATGCAAAAGCCGATTAGCGTTACGCTGAACGGTGAAGCAGTCTCCATGAACAGCGGCGGCGTCATTACCAAAGACGGCCAGAACTTCGTCCCGCTTCGCTCAGTATTTGAGAAGCTGGGCGCCGTTGTCGCCTATGAAGAAACCTCGGGGCAAAAGATGGTTACCATCACCCGCCAGGATGGCGATAAAAAGACGGTCATCCAGGTAAACGCCAAGACCGGGGCGACATACGTTAACGGTACTCAGATAAAGCTGGCGAACAATCCCTTCAATGTCAGCGGCACAGTCTATCTTCCCCTCCGCTTCATCAGCGAGAAGCTGGGCGCGGCAGTGGAGTGGCTGCCCGGGGAAGAGCGGATAGCGATTACGATGAAATAAACTCCATCGACATCTTTCTTATCTGCGGCATTCGAAACTGATCATGGTTTTGAATGCCTTTTTCTATGTAAAATCAACTGCTTCTATAAGCAACGGCATCGAGCATACATAGGCAGGTCGGATTCACGAAATCCGTAGTCGTCGTCATTCGCGCAGGAAAATGATCCTTCTTGAAATATTTATAAAACACATCCTTCGCCGCGCTGAAATCCTTAATATTCTTGAGATACAGATTGATCTGGACAATATCGTCAAATGTCGCTCCGGCCGATTCCAAGGTAGCCGCCAGGCTATCAAAGCTGGCTTGCATTTGGTGTACGATATCATTGGATTCATGCCCACCTGCGTGATGCGAAAGATAAATAAAATCCCCTGCCGATACGTAAGATGAGCAGGTATCATCTCCATAATGCGATGACGTTCTGATAATCATCCCAAACATCCCTTTCCAGTGGAAAATAGTTACTTACAGCCATTTTACCAAACATACGTTCGTAATTCAATCTTTATTTCACATGAAAAAAGGCAGCCGCGCTGGCTGCCTTCTTCCGTACTAACGATATTTAATTCACCTATGATTTACGACAACCGGCCGCTGTAATCCTCGTAGCCGAAGGTCCGAATCACCTTAATACCTTCTTCTTCATTGTAGGACACGATGGAAGGCAGGTTAACGCCATTGAACATATGGTTCTTGACCATCGTGTAATGCGCCATATCGAGGAATACGAGACGGTCTCCCGCCTTCAGCGGCTGCTTGAACGAGTAGTCGCCGATAATGTCGCCTGCGAGGCAGGTCAGTCCGCCTAGGCGGTACGTATGCTCATACTCGTTCGGCTGCGCCGCACCAATAATGTTCGGCCGGTAAGGCATGGCCAGCACATCGGGCATATGGCATTCCGCCGAGGTATCGAGAATGGCGATTTCCATGCCGTTCTTGACCACGTCCAGCACCGTCGCCACCAGATAGCCGGTATTGAGGGCGATGGCTTCGCCCGGCTCCAGGTAGATCTGGACGTTATATTTGTCCTTCATATACAGAATGCAGCGGATAAGCATCTCCACATCGTAATCCGGGCGTGTAATATGATGCCCGCCGCCGAAGTTGAGCCACTTCATATTTTTCAGGTAAGGTCCGAATTTCTCATCCACGACCTTGATTGTACGCTCCAGCGTATCCGAGTTCTGCTCGCACATTGTATGAAAATGCAGGCCCTCGATGCCGTCCAGCCCGTCAGCACGGAAGTTGTCCAGCGTTACGCCCAGTCTGGAGTTGTTGTAACAAGGATCATACAGCGGAATCTCGATTTCGGAATACTCGGGATTCACGCGGATGCCGCAGCTGATGTGCTTCGGAGCGCTTTGCACCTTATCCTTGTACCGTCTCCACTGGTCGAAGGAATTAAAAACAAGATGATCGCTGTACTTCATCAGTTCGTCAAATTCCGAGTCCACATATGCCGGAGCGTAGGCATGGACCTCTTTGCCCATTTTCTCATAGCCCAGACGGGCTTCGAACAAGGAGCTGGAAGTGACGCCTTTCAAATATTTCCCTACAAGCGGGTAGAGAGCGTGCATGGAGAAGCCTTTTTGGGCCAGCAGAATATGCGCACCCGTGCGCTCCTGAACGGAGTTCAGCAGCTCAAGATTTTTGACAAGAAGCCTTTCGTCTACAACATAACTTGGTGAGGGAACCGCGCTGTAATCGATCTCTTTCATCGGTTCTCCCTAATCCAGCAGCGTCGGCGAGAAATCTTCCTGCCACGGCAGTCCTTTAGTGTTCAGCAGTTCCATGAACGGGTCTGGGTCCAGTTCTTCCACATTGTAAACGCCCGGTTTCATCCAGGTTCCCTTGATCATCAGCATAGCGCCGATCATGGCCGGTACGCCTGTCGTGTAGGAAATGGCCTGGGAGCCGACTTCACGGTAACATTCCTGATGGTCGCACACATTGTACACATAGTAATTCTTCGGCTGGCCGTCTTTGGTGCCTTGAGCGATGATACCGATGTTCGTCTTGCCTTTTGTTCTCGGTCCGAGCGAAGCCGGGTCCGGCAGAACCGCCTTCAGGAACTGGAGCGGAATGATCTCTTTGCCTTCGAACATGATTGGCTCGATGGATGTCATGCCGACATTTTCCAGCACTTTCAGGTGCGTCAGGTAGTTTTGGGAGAAGGTCATCCAGAAGCGGATTTTCTTGATTCCCGTAATATTTTTGGCCAGGGATTCCAGCTCTTCATGATACAGCAGGTAAATATCCTTCGGTCCGATTTCCGGCAGGTCGTATACCTTCTTCTCGGAAAGAGGCGGTGTTTCGATCCATTCGCCGTTTTCGTAGTAGCGTCCATTGGCGGTGATTTCGCGGATATTGATCTCCGGGTTGAAGTTGGTGGCAAAAGGATAGCCGTGATCGCCCGCGTTGGCGTCGACAATATCGATCGTATGAATTTCGTCAAAATAGTGCTTAAGCGCATAGGCCGAGAATACGCCGGTTACGCCCGGGTCAAAGCCGCAGCCCAGCACAGCCATGATGCCGGCTTCTTCGAACTTCTTCTTGTACGCCCACTGCCAGCTGTATTCGAATTTCGCCGTTTCCGGTGGCTCGTAGTTCGCGGTATCCAGATAATGCACGCCCGTTGCAAGGCAGGCATCCATAATGGTCAGATCCTGATAAGGAAGCGCGACGTTAATAACGACGTCCGGACCAAAGCTTTTGATGAGCTGGATAACCTCGTCGGTATTGTCTGCGTCAACCTGGGCCGTCTGAATTTTCGTGCGGCCTCCGTCCAATTTATTTTTCAAAGCTTCACATTTCTCGACTGTTCTGCTCGCAATACAGATCTCTTCAAAAACATCCGGGTTCTGGCAGCATTTATGAACAACAACGCTTGCGACGCCGCCAGCGCCGATAATTAACGCTTTTCCCAAAATGAATGACCTCCTTAAAGTTTTGTGATGAAATAGCTCCCTTGATAAACTCCAGCAAAACTCGCTTCGGAAGCGTATGCGTATCCTTATGAAAAATCAACAACGCTGATTATACATAACCTACCACAAATAATCAATAAAAATCGACGAATACCGTGAAGAATTTACACAAACAATCATAATGCTTGAAAATCCTCAAAAATGCATAAAAATCCTCCGTTTTTCACCGCTTTAAAACGATAAAATCGGAAGATGCTTACAGTTTAGCTATACCCTTTTTACACAGAAATAAACGGCCCATTGACCGGACCGCCATGCAAACGAGGCAATTTAACTATTGTATCACAGTGGAATTCAAGATCACAGCGCGTGCATATGCAGCCAGGGGAAACGCTTACGGATTGTCCATACGAAATTCTGCACGGGAAATACATTTCCATGTTCAGCCTTACGCATTTGGCCATGTGCGCCGGGATGGGGACCGTTCGCCCTTGCCAGTAAACGCTAAAATGCAGTTTTTTTCCATCGAGAGCGTCGGTTAGAAGGAAAATCCTGCGATTGCACAGGAATTTCAGGTTATGCGGACTGAATTCGCAGTGGGACAGGCCCAAAAAAAGCACGATTGCAGGCGTGTTCCCCCGTGACTTCCTCAAGTGGACAAAAAGATGTACCATTTCAGGTTTTTGCCCCTCATTCTGCCCGCCCGCGCCTCATTGAAGTTCGGATCGTACGCGAGGTTCGCGCGTCGTTCCGGCTGCAGCCGTTACTTGCAGAGGATTTACCGCCTTCGTTGATCGGAGATGGCCCCTTCCCTTGGCTGGCCAAGAGGCAGGGGCCTTTTTGACATGATTTATGGAACGAAGCCTAGCCTTACTGCCCGAATCCCATCCGCGGACGCTGGCGCTCCTTCGTATCCAAGGCCACCGACCGAACGGATGATACCGGAACATAATGTATCTGATATTCGGTTTTATACTTGATGAATTTTTCATCAGCCTTCTCCAATACGCCGTCGCTCAGACAAGAACCGTCCAGAAAATAGATCGTTACTTTTTCGCCCTGCAACGCAGATAACATGTTGTACTCCTCCCTTGCCCTCACAAATGGGTAATGATTGTGTCGATAATGCCGTACTCCAGCGCTTCTTCTGCGGACATGAAGTAATCCCGGTCCATATCCTTCTCCACCTTGGCTTCCGGCTGTCCGGTGCGCTCCGAGGTGATGCGGACGAGCTTCTCCCTTGTCTGCAAAATCCGCTTAGCCGTAATGGCAATGTCGCTGGCCTGCCCCTGAGCGCCGCCGTGCGGCTGGTGGATCATGATTTCACCGTTTGGCAGCGAGCAGCGCTTCCCCTTGGTTCCCGACAGCAGCAGAAAAGCGGCGAACGAAGCCGCGAAGCCCGTACAGATCGTATTCACCTGCGGCTTGATCAATTGCATCGTATCATAAATCCCAAAGCCTGCGGAAGTGGAGCCTCCCGGACTGTTGATATACATATAGATATCCTTCTCAGGGTCCTCCGCCGCCAGGAACAGCAATTGGGCGATGACACTATTGGCCAACTGGTCGTCGATTGCCGCACCTACGAATACAATCCGGTCTTTCAGCAGTCTAGAATAAATATCGTACGTCCGTTCCCCCCGGCTCGTCTGCTCCAGCACATAAGGAATATAGCTCATTTTCCGTTACCTCCACCGTTTATTTTTGTCTTATCTAACCCGCAAACGGTTGGAGGCTCCGAAAAGATACGCTGGCAGCCGGAAAACATCCCGTACACACGCTCATTGCTTCGGGCAAAAAAATATTTTTCCGCCGCGTATCGTTTAAGCTCTGTTATTCGTTTACACTTAGAAGAAAGAGTGACTGACTTAACTTTAAGGAGGCGGTCCTATGGCTGCGTCAAAAAACACAAATACCGGAACCCTTCCGGATCAGGATAGTATTGTTCACCTGCAGGCTGCCCTGAAGCGGTATTGCCTGTCATTAACCGGATCAAGCTGGGATGCCGAAGATCTGGCGCAGGATACATGGCTGAAAGCATTGGAACCTTTGCGAGCCGGGCACAGTAATCCGGAAGCGTTCCTGCTGCGAGTCGCCAAAAATGCATGGATCGACGCCGGGCGGAGAAAAGCCGTACTTCAGCGGATATTGCAGCAATCTAACGAAGCGAAATATATAGAGCAGGAGAATGGGGAGTTTGAGGCCGAAATGGCCTTTCAGGCGATGATAAAGCATCTGTCTCCCCTGCAGAGGGCGGTATTCCTTATGAGAGATGTGCTGGACTACAGCGCGGCGGAAACGGCGGAGCTGCTGGACACCACCGAAGGCGCCGTCAAAGCGGCGCTGTACCGGGCGCGGCTGGCCATTCCCGCCGTTAGAAAGGAATTGTCGGCGGACGGTCCGACGCTTCCAGAGGAACAGAGCTTCCGCGCCTTCTTGGAGCGGATGGCGGATGCATATAAGCAGGGTCAAATCGAGGAGCTTATTGAAATTACACAGCAAGGCGATGCGAAGCCAGACACGGTTATCGCAATCAGCCTCCGGATGCAGAGCGTCCAACCTTACAGCGTGAATGCAGCTCCGCGAAATCTCGACATGCGTATGGCGGCATAGCGACCTGTACTGCTGAACCAACAAGAAGAAGCGCCACAGCCGCAAGGCCTGGCGCTTTTTCCTGTTCTACTAATAGCGTCTGAATTCGCCACCTGCAATTCCCCCGGCCCGAACGCCTGCTGCTTCCCCGTCAGCTTGATCCGTTCATTTCCCACGCCTTACTGTGAACCTCCCTGCGCAGCCGGCTTCTTCCCCAGCTTAAACCGTGAAGTAAATTTCCTGGCAAGTCCGGGCAGAACCGCAAACCCGTCTCTTACAAACAGGGAGTTGACCGTAAAGTATAGGGGGAAGATCAGTGCTGACAGCACAAGTCCCCATATTATCAGGGAAAAGAAAGAGTGTATAGGAAGATTGACTCTCTCGATAATCAGACCAATAAAGAAGAACAGCGCAATATTCGCCCCCCACTTTCGCAGCGTGATCCAGGGACTGCGCTCCAGAAGCCTCCGGTTCGCATATATAATCATATCCAGCGACCGGTAGAGAAGCGCCACAATCGTGCCCATCAATACACCGTAGATGCCGAACATCAAGACAAAGCCGATGGAACAGACGAGATTGATCACCGACTCCAGAATCGATCTTCCCTGGGTGCTGCGGAAATGACCGGCAATTTCGATTACATTATCCACCGGCGCCCGGGCATTGATCAGCAGTTTAGCCGCGACGAACAGCACAGGAAGCAGGTAGTCGATATAATTCGTATCCTTAACCCCGGCCGTGTATAGCCCCATAAAAGGCAGTATCAGAATATATACCATATTGATGACTGCGAAAATAAAACCCATATAATACGTTTCGTACATATTGTACAGCTTCATGAACTTCTCCCGGTTGTCGAAATAGTTTTGGCCGAGCGCGAATTTGAGGCTGCCGCTGACCATAAGCACCAGATTGTCCACGATGTTGAATACCATATTGTACATGACGTAGATACTGACGACTTTTAAATTGGTGAAGACCGTCAGCACCAGAATGTCCGTATTTTTGAAAATCAGGTAGGACAGCTCATGAATGAGTGCCGAGTTCTTCTGGCTGATCGACGCATAATCGGGCTTCCGGTTCAGATCGATCCAACTGTAATGCTTGCGCACATAGACCCGGTATACGATAATTTGCAGCAGTATGACGATAAAATAAACCGCTTGCACCGCGATGATATCAAAGCCTTGCAGCAGCAGCAGGATACGCACCAGACTGTTGACGATATTGGCAATCATGCCAACCGAGGATTCGATATAACTCTTCCCTTCGGCAATCAGCAGCACTCTGAACTTTCCTTGAAAATAATAGTTGACCGCACCGCCCAGTCCACTGAGCGCCACCACAGCCATTACCGTAAGCGCGTCAAACCCGGATTCAATCACAAATGGATAAACAAATGCAATCAATACAACGGCGGCAAAATAATAAAGACCTGTCTTCTTGTAATAAATGGAGGTTGCAGCCAAAATGTCATTGATCTTGGAACGGTCGTTTTGGCCGATCGGACGGTACAGGGCTTGGATCGAGGCAGCGCCTACTCCGGCTTCCAGCAGAGACAGATAGGCGATGATCTGTGTAATGGAGGCGACGAGTCCATTGGCTTCCGAACCGTAATTCAGCATAATCAGCCTGGGAATAAAAAAACTGAGCGCGATTGTAACCAATTGGCTGAGTAAACCGATGGAAACATTAAGAATGCTGCGTTTGGCTATCATACCATTCCTCCTTTTGACCGATTATTAAACTGCCGCGTTAACCGGATCATACCATCACGCTTATGAATAAATGGCTGCCCGCAGCTTTGCGTTATGCCGCCGCATGGCGGAATTTGGAGCGAAGGCCCGCCTTTAGCCGTATAGCCGCCTGACGGCATCCGAGCAGCAGCAGATACAGCTCCGGGGCGATCAGAAACGAACGGATTTGCACATTCACTCTGCCGTGCTCTTTCATTTGGCGCTTCATGACAAGACGCATCTCTTCGTTCAAATGGGGATAATGCTTGTCGATATCCCGCAGCAGCGCACGGATCGAGACATTGCCGGAGCTTCCAAGACAGGTCTTCAGATTATAAAAATAGTTCTCTAGCATATGGCGGGAGAGCAAAGTATCATGAACATCCTTCAGCTCCGGACGCCCTCTCATATACTCCCCCGCCCGCTTGAAGGCATCCGCATAATCAAATTTTTTGACATTATAGACGCTTGAGATCGACGTGCTCCGCTGGAGATAGAAAGAGAGCACTTCGTCAATAAAGACTACGTCGCCCGCCAGCGCCAAAGCTTTGAACGTATATTCCTGGTCCTCCCCGTTAATACAACCCGTTGCGTAAGTAACGCCGCCATCTTCCAGCATCACTCTGCTGTAAGCGGCGCTTGCCGTCCAAATCCGCATATTCTTCTCTACCAATATCCGCCGCAGCGCATCCGCGCCCGTCATTTTCTCCGGAAGACCTTGAATATCCCGGTAAAAATCAAAGATCTGCTTCCCGTTCTCGTCGACCAGCAGCCATTTCCAGCATATAACGTCCGGAGCTCCGTCTTCCGCGGCCTTGACAAAAGACTCTACCAGTGCCGGGGCCACATGATCGTCGCCGTCCAGGAACATAATGTAATCTCCAAACGCTTCCTCTACGCCCCGGTTTCGGGCGGCGCTGACACCGCCATTCTTCGTGCGGATCAGCCGGCAGTTGGCCAGCTTTCCCTGGTCGATAAAGTCCTGGACCACCTGTCCCGTTCCGTCAGTGGAGCCGTCATCAACGACAATCGTCTCAAATTCCTTGTTCGTCTGTCCTGCCAGCGACTCAAGCGTATAGCCGATATACGCCTCGACATTGTACGCCGGAATGATTACGCTCAGCTTCATTAAGCTCTCCTCCTCTTGACGGTTATCCGATATCCGCTTATTTATTTCCGGCCAGAACGGTCGGTTTGAACTTTACGCCGCTATCGCCGCCCACACTGTCCATGAACAACGCATTCAGCTTGGCGCCGATAATCTCCTCGGAGTATTGGCTCTTGACAATGTCCAGAGCCCGGTCACCCATTTCCGAGCGGATTTCCGGATCCGACAGCAGCTTGCGCAGCGCGCCGGCCAGCTGGAGCGGGTCGAGATTCTCCGCAAGAAGCCCGTTCTCCCCGTCCCGGATCAGTCCTCTAACGCCCATAACATTGAAGGCCACGGCAGGCAAACCGCAAGCTCCCGCTTCCAGAAGGACGAGGGGCAACCCTTCGTAGCGCGAAGGAAGCACAAACAGCTCGCAGGCGTTATAATAGTGCCTTAATTCGTTTTTGTCGCGCACCGACCCAAGCAGGATGATTTTATCCTCAAGACCGGCACTCGATATCCGTTTCCGCAATTCCTGCTCATCCGGTCCGCTTCCGGCGATCAGCACCTTCAGTTCCGGAAAATCCCCCAGCGTCTTGACAGCCTCGACGAGCAAAGAATGCGCTTTTTGGTGCTCGTCCAGCCGTCCGACCGTAATGATGTACCGCGAGTTACCGTCAAGGCCCAAAGCCCGGCGCGCTTCCTCCCGGTCCTCCCGGTGGAAGATAGAGCGGTTTACGAAATTCGGAATGATGCGGATACGGTCTTTCATCCCGGGCAAAGACGACAGCATGCTGCGATGCTCATCCTCGTTAAGCGTCGTCAGATAGGCGGCCTGCTGCAAGGTCCGTTTCTTAATCGGCATCAGGAACCCCGGTATGCTTCCGCCGTGATATGCGGCAATAATGGGGATGCCCACGGATTTGGCGATGCTGGCCAGCCGTTCAAACCGTCCAGACGCATATTCCTGCGCGTAGATGACATCAATGCCGTCGTCTTGCAGCATTTGGGCAAGGCCGGGCTGAATCGTGGAGACGTACTGGGAGACAAATTTGAGGACTGGAGTCCGCTGCGAGAACGGAATCCGGTCATACAGACGGTACGGAGTGCTGACCGGTATGAATTTCACCGTACAATCGACTACTTTATGACGGTAGGTGCGGGCTTTGCTGCCGATTTTCGTGAAATTGTAGATGGTGGTTTCAATACCGTGTTCACGCAGCAGACGGGCATAATCAAACGAAAAATCATTATGATAGGATTCGACATACTCCCGTTCGCTAATGCCGAGTCCCTTCACGAAAAAATCCTCGAAGCAGTTGGTATGCATGAAAATTCCGATATGCATCACAGGTTCCTCCCCGGAGATAAGAATACGTAACCGAACCGCGGTATGGGTAAAGCTACATCAGGCTCTGATTCTTTTCTTTACGGAATGGAAAGATCAGGGTGCTGTACAGCAGGCTGTAAAACGCTTCGCTGGTCGACAAGATCAGGGCGGCCATCTTCAGTTTGGGTCCGACCGGCTTTGCGCCCATGATTACGGAGAGATTCTCCCGCAGGAACTTTTTTACCTTATCGACATCTTGGCTATTATCTAGTCCGTTTTTCTCTCTAAGCAGATAATTGTAGAGCTCCATCGCTTCATTAATTACGACATTTGCGGCCCAGCCCCAGGTATGCTTGTCGATTTTGTCATGGTACTGGCTTCTGACCTTTTCATATTTCTCATATGCGCCGGAGAATTTATCCTGGAGCTTTTTTAGATCTTTGCTTCCCGTGATGCTCTCTTTTCTTTTGAAGTAATAATATTTGGGAATGTTGACGATAGCGACCTTTGAAGCCTGCATGAACAATTTATAGGTGGTCGGAGTATCCTCATAATAAACCCCAACGGGATAGTTGACGCTGCGGAACAGTTCTCTTTTGTAAAGCTTGTCCCAGGCCAGATTCTTGATCCGGACATCCATCAGCAGTTCGCTTAGTCCTTCCACGTTCCCCAGCACTCGGGGGGAGCCGTCAAAGTTGTTAATTTGGAACAGTTCGCCGTCAACCACCTCGTAATGGCAGCATACGGCGATATCCGCTTCATGTTCGATCAAGGCGTTGTACAGCGATTCGTACATGTCTTTGGCAATCCAGTCATCCGAATCGACAAAACCGATATATTTGCCCTCTGCGGCGTTGATCCCCCAGTTTCTGGCGTCGGACAATCCGCCGTTCGGTTTGTGAATGACCTTGACCCTTGTATCCATGGCCGCATAGCCGTCGCAAATGGCGGGACAGTTGTCGGGAGAGCCGTCATCGACTAGAATCAGTTCAAAGTTCTCGAAGCTCTGTGCCAGAATCGAATCCACACATTTATGGATATAGTTCTCCACCTTATACACAGGCACTATGATGCTGATTTCCGGTTTCATCGAAGCAGGCACCCCTTTTCATTAAAAATAATAAATCTAGCGCAAAGCTCACGTTCGGCGGATTGCGATTCACTTAAACCAAATATATTTATCGCTTGGAAAAAGGTCAATGCACTTTCAGAAAACACCGAAAAAATGGCTCTAACGTAGTAGACGGGTGTACGCTTCAAGAGGGGGACCCCGAACCGAATGATGCCTTGGCTATCCTACCAGCGGACGGGCTTTTGGAATAAGATAAGAAATTGCCCAAAATTTTCATTTCTATTATAAAAAGGAGGAACCCGGCCTATTCGGCGGAATTCCTCCTTAATTATTACTCCGTTGTTGCCCTTTTCAGCTCCTCCACATAAGCAAGAGCCAGCTTGGAGAGTACGGCGTCCTTATGGCAGATCCAGCCGACGTTGATGCTCTCGCCGCAGTCCAGCGGAACCGGAATAATTTCATTGCCGTTCAGGTCCGCGCTCAGCACGCCGGTAGAAATCGTATATCCGTTCAGCCCGATGAGGAGATTGAACAGCGTCGCCCTGTCGTTGACCCGTATGCTTTTGGGATGCGAGAGAGTGCTTAATATTTCCTCAGAGAAGTGAAAGGAGTTATACTCCCCCTGTTCAAAGGACAGATAGGGATATTCATGCAGCTGGTCTATGGTTACGATTGACTGCTTGGCGAGCGGGTTGTGGATGCTGATAAAAATATGCGGTTTCGCCGTGAACAGACTGTTAAACGCTAGTCCCGCGTCTTTCAGCAGCCTGCCCATCACTTTGGCGTTGAATTCGTTCAGATACAGAATGCCGATCTCGCTGCGAAGGCTTTTGACATCCTGGATAATTTCGTAGGTCTTTGTCTCGCGGAGCGCGAGCTCGTATTCGTCCTGCCCGTGCTCGCGCACCAGGTTCACAAAGGCATTCACCGCGAATGCGTAATGCTGGGTCGACACGGAAAAATGCTGCGGCGACGGCTTTGCGCCAAGATACCGGTTCTCCAGCAGCTCGGCCTGCTCGACCACCTGACGGGCATAGCTTAAAAATTCCGCGCCTTCTTTCGAGAGGGAGATGCCTTTGTTGGTCCGCTCAAAGATCGTGATTCCGATCTCATCTTCCAGATCCCTGATCGTATTGGACAGGCTGGGCTGGGAAATGAACAGCCGCTTCGCCGCCTCGTTCATCGAACCGCGGCCCGCTACCTCGATCACATATTTCAGTTGTTGTAAAGTCAATGGGCGCGTTCCTTTCTTGTTGGCTTAGGCTTTACTCATCTTTGAGGTTGTCGCAGGTAAAGCCCTGCTCTTTCAGCGTTCGCTTCGCATCGCTGTATTCCGGATTGGCGGCGAAGAAGGCCGCAACCCGTCCGGTCCAGTCTTTTTCCTCCAAGCCTTGGGCTTTCAGCGTTTGGCGCTGGGCTTCGTTAATCTCCCTCAGATAACCGGCCAGATCCGAGTTATAGCTCTCTTCATGCCATACCGCATGGAGAGGAAGCCGAGGCTGCTTCGGCACCTCCGCTTCGGGATAGCCTACACAGAGCCCGACTATGGGGAATACATATTTCGGCAGCTTAAGAAGATCGATAACACCCTGCGTATTCCGCCGGACTCCGCCGATCGGAATGATGCCAAGGCCGAGAGATTCCGCCGCGACAATCGCGGCTTCCATTGCAATTCCCACATCGGTCGCACCGGTCAGCAGAACATCCACATCGCGTTCCGCTTCAAATGAAATATTCTCGATCTCACCGGCCAGCTTGGCGCGGTAAAAGTCCATGCAGAACACAAGAAACACCGGAGCCCCGGCCACATGCTTCTGGTTCCCGCTGAGAACGGACAGCTGCCGTCTTCGCTCCTCGTCCCGTACGGAAATGATCGTCACATGCTGCCCGTTGATCCATGAGGGAGCCGCCTGCGCTGCCCCGATTATCTTCTCCAATACTTCCTGCTCCACATCCCGCTGCGAATACTCCCGGTAGGAGCGGTGGTTGGCCAACGTTGAAAGCACTTCGTTCAAATGAATTTCCTCCTTATGGTTACTGGCTAAGCCATATTATAACGGATATCCGCATAAAATAGCCCCACAAAGTTAGCGAACCAAATGTTACGTTTTTCTTCACTTTCATAATGTTTCAGAAAATGGTATTTTAATTTTAAATAATTATCGAAGCGCAGATGCGTTGTCATCCTCTAAAGAAAGCGGGGTGGACGAATTGGAAGACGAACTGTTCAACCGTGCAGCCGAAGAACTGCTGATTCGTTCGGGCGGCAGCACCGAAATCATCATCGAAGCCCGCTTTCCGGGATCACGGCTTGTCGGCGGCAGATACCATATGGCCACGGCTAAAGTATACTTATATAAAGAGCAATTGAAAGAGCAGTGCCTCGAGCTCTTTGGTTCGCTAAATAGACTAAGGGAGTACGTCGCCGTCGTATGCGCCCATGAACTTGGCCACGCGGAAGACCGGGAGCTCGTAAGTCTCTCGAACCGGCTGGATGAAGAAATCAGCCATAGAGAGCATGCGGAAATCGCTTTGCAGATTGAAGAGAACGCCTGGCGGTATGCCGAGTCCCTGCTTCCAGATATCGATCCGGAATTTATGCGGACTATTATCGACGAGTCGCTTTACGCTTATCGCCGCAAGCTTCGCACCGCTATCGCCTGAGCATTCGTTGACCGGTATGGCGATATTCTCCAATAACCGGAGAATTGCTGCTTTGCTGTCTTTTTACGGCTCTAAAAATGAGAAGGGCTATTTCATTCGTAGAAGAATCTACTTATGAAACAGCCCCACCGGAACTTCCGTACGTCACTCTCCTCTTTGCTTCAATGCACTTCCTGGTTTTGGTACAGGCCGGAAATCTCCCTGAATTTACGCTGGCAGCTAAGAAATATCCGAACGATATCCGGATCGAAATGCTTGCCCGCATTCCCCGCGATAATTTCCACCGCCTGTTCATGGGACATGGCCTCCTTGTACACCCTTTTGCTCGTAAGCGCGTCATATACGTCGGCGACAGCCATCAGCCTTGCCGAGAGCGGAATCCGCTCCCCCGCAAGTCCTTCGGGATAGCCTGTACCATCCCATTTTTCATGATGAGAATACACGATTTCCTTCGCGTACCGGAAAAAAGTCTCTTTCTTGTTCATCAGCTGCTCCGCCCGCAGAATCGCTTCTTTACCCAAAGTTGTGTGAGTCTTCATGATTTCGAACTCTTCCCGGGTCAGACTCCCCGGCTTCAGCAGAATGTGATCCGGTATTCCCACCTTCCCGATGTCATGAAGCGGAGCCGAGGTAACGATCAGGTCAACCGTCTCCCGGTTTAAAATCCCGCTGTATTTGGGCGTCCGGGCGAGGTGTGTGGCCAGTTCTTCAATATACAGCTTCGTCCGCTGGATATGGTTTCCAGTGTCGACATCCCTCATCTCGGCAAGGGCGGCCATCGACATGATGGTCACCTCCTGAACGAGAGAAATTTCCTTGATCCGCCTCGATATCTCCTTTTCAAGAAAATGGTTCTTGTCTTTGAGGAAATGGTTGGACTGCTTGAGAATCAAATGCGTCTTCACCCGCGACAGCAGAACTGGCGCGCTAATCGGTTTGGTAATATAGTCAACCGCCCCCAGCTCGAACCCTTTGTTCTCATCCTCCGCTTCTTCTTTGGCAGTCAGAAAGATGACCGGAATATCCTCGAGTTCCTTATCCATTTTCAGCCGCCGGCACGTTTCATATCCGTCCATGACCGGCATCATGATATCCAGCAGAATTAAATCGGGCGGTGCGGACTTGGCTACCGCGAGCGCCTTTTCGCCGTTCGTGGCGATTTTTACTCTATAACTTTCTTTCAGGAGGCCGCTAAGTAAAGCAATGTTATCAGGTGTATCATCCACTACTAATACAACGGGTCTCAGGTCAAGCATTCTCATCACCCTCTATGTACTGATTGCTGTTCCTTGCCACCCTTTCAATCCGGTCAATCGCGTCTTCAAAATCGAATATCACGATCGATTGTTCCGTTTCGCGCCAATCTTCCGGCTCCATCCATGCCTTTAATTGATTCTTCACCGCATTGAAATAGTCTACCGCTTCACTGTCGCTATCCTTCAGCAGACCCAGCAGCCGGCCAATCTCCTGCTTCATCGGCCGGCGAGGAGGCATATTTCCTTCTGCTTCGGCACTTGAGCTTGGAATTCCTCCTAATGCGGAACGGATTTCTTCCGATATGCCGAGGACGGCAGTCTCAAGTCTTTCAATAAGCGGCATAATCTCCTCCCCGGCCGGCCCTGCAGACAGTAATGCGCTGATTTCGCCCGACAAGGTCTGTACCTCCAACGCGCCGATATTGCCGGATACGCCTTTTAAGTTATGGACAAGTCTATGCGCTTCGGCGAAATCCCGACGATCTGCGGCCTCCTGTATCTGCCTTACGGTATTGTCATGGTTGTCCGCATATTTCCGCAGCAGACGTATATATAAAATCTCGTTGTTTCCGGTACGCTTGAAACTGTTAATCGTATCGATTCCATTAATCTGCGGAAAAGACGGCGCCGCGATGTTTTTCTCATGCCAGGCATCCCCGTGAATCGTCTGCGAGAGCTTGCCTTTCACATCGTCCGGAATCCATTTGTCTATGATGCTGAACAGAATATCGGGGTCGATCGGCTTTGATACATGATCGTTCATGCCGGCCGCCAGGCACTTCTCCCTTTCTTCCGGCATCGTGCGGGCTGTCATGGCGATGATCGGCAGCTCCGAACCCTTCTCCCGAATTCTTCGCGCAGCCTCAAATCCGTCCATTACCGGCATTTGCATATCCATCAGCACCAGTTGGAAATATGGCTTCGGCAGCTCCCCGATCATCCGGACAGCCTCCGCTCCGTTTGAAGCGATCTCCGTCTCAACTCCCTGGCTTTTCAGCAGTTCAACGGCGATTTGCTGATTGATTTCATTGTCCTCGACCAGCAGAACCCTTAGACCCGCAAGCTTATAATCCTTCTCATTCACACTTGAAGGCAAAGGCAGCTCCCCGTTATGCGGAACGAACAGGTTGATGATCGTGTCGTAAAGCAGGGATTGATTAACGGGCTTGACCAGTACATCGTCCAAATCCGCGGCATCGGCCTGTTTTAAATAAACGTCCTTCCCAAAAGCCGTAACGAGAATAACCGCTGGAATAGCTTTAAGCGTTGCGTGTTTCTTAATCCTCCTGGCGGTTTCAAGACCGTATTCGCCCTCAATTTCCCAATCCAAAAATACAAGATCATAAGGTTCATTCTCATCCGCTGCTTCCAGAGCAAGAATCGCTTCTTCTCCGGACGATACGGCGGATGCGCTGCAATTGAAATCCTGCAGATTTTTGACCAGAAGCTCCCTTGCAGCCTGATTGTCGTCAACGACAAGCATCCGAAGCGATCTCATCTCCTTGGGTATCTCTCGGGCTGGGGAGCTGTTTGTCTTACTAACGCCGAACCATGCCGTAAACGAAAAGGTACTCCCCTCGCCCGCCTTGCTCTCCGCCCACAGGTTTCCTCCCATCATCTCGACCAGCTTGCGGCTGATAGCCAGTCCGAGACCGGTTCCGCCGAATTTGCGTGTGGTGGAGCTGTCCGCCTGCGTGAACGCCTGAAAGAGTCTTGCTTCCGCTTCTTTACTGAGCCCGATCCCCGTATCCCGCACGCTGAATTTCAGCTTAACCCTGTTATGTACACGGTGGACCTGCTCGACCCGGACAACAACCTCGCCCTTTTCTGTAAATTTCACAGCATTGCTTACCAGATTGGTCAATACCTGCTGAAGGCGAAGCGGATCGCCGATCAAATTCACCGGAACATCCGCCGGTGTGTAATACATCAGCTCCAGGCCTTTGTCATATGCGGACTGGCTCGACAGGGAAACGGCATCCGTGATGACTTCCGGGAGTTCGAACTCCGTAACCTCCAGTTCAAGCTTGCCGGATTCTACCTTGGAAAAATCAAGAATCTCGTTAACAATGCCAAGCAAAGATGTTCCGGCATTGTGTATTTTGGACAGATAGTCTCTCTGCTTCGGACTGAGTTCGGTCTTGAGCGCCAGATGGGCCAGTCCGATAATGGCGTTCATCGGGGTTCTAATTTCATGGCTCATATTGGCCAGAAACTCGGATTTGGCGGCTGTCGCCTCCTCAGCCATGTACAGAGCTTGAGTAAGCTCACTTTCTTTTTGCTTGAGCTCGGTAATGTCCTCGGAAACGCCCAGAAGGAAGAGGACGTTGCCATCGGCATCCATAATCGGCAGCTTCGAAGCATGGACATAACGGAGTGTGCCCTGCTCGCTGTCACCCGGCAAAATTTCGATCTCGCTTACGGTCTGTCCATGCTCCAAAACTTTTCGGTCCGTAGCGTTCAGCTTCCTGGCTACCTCCGGCGGGAACAGATCATAATCGGTCATTCCCGTCATATCCTCGGGGGAACGTTCCAGGAAATCCGCACAAGCCTTATTCGCTTTGTAGATCTTCAAGTCTGCCGCATCTTTAACATAGACCATCACAGGGATATGATTAATGATGACATCCAGAAAATTCCGGCTCTCCAGAAGCTCCTTTTCCTTGATCTTCAGATCGGTGATATCCATCATGATGCCTAAATACCCACCCTCGGTCCCATCGGACAAATGATAAGCAGACAGAGAATAAAGAATGTCATGCTCTTTGCCGTCGGCAAAAGGCCTTCTAAGCTGTCTTTGAGCGGGTTGGCCGTTTCGGGTCACTTCTTTTCTCATATCGTCCAGCTCTTCGTAGCTTTCCCGGGGCAAATGCGCCAAGTCCCTCGCATGCAGACCGGTTAATTCCAGCCGCTTCACGTTGAACGCCTGCTCGTAGGCCGCATTGCAGCCAAGGAAATAACCCTCTACATCCAAATAAAATAACGGATGGGGCAAAGTGTCGATAAGCTGCGACGTAAAGTAAAGCTGGTCCAAAAGCTCTTTTTTTATGCGTTTATACTCGGAGACATTCTCTTTGATGCCTACATAGTGAGTGATCTTCTGGTTATCGTCCTTGATTGAAGAGATGATAACGGCTTCCGTGTACTTCTCTCCGTTCTTTTTCTTGTTGATAAATTCCCCCTGCCACTTGTCGCCCTTGCTGATTGTCCTCCACATCTCCAGATAGGTTTCCGGCGTCGTTTCTTCCGACTTAAGAATACCCGGCGTTTGGCCGACCGCCTCTTCCATGCTGTACCCGGTTACCTCCGTGAAATAAGGATTGATGTATTCTATCTGGCTGTGCGTATCGGTAATAACGATGGAAAGCGGCGATTGCTCGATGACATTCAGATACAGGCGCAATTTTTCATTGTACTTCTTTTCGGTCTCCAGCAGCTTTTTGGCGTCTCTGATCTGTTTTACGTACAGGCGCACAATAAAATAAGCCATAATGACAATCGCTACGTAAACAATGCTATGTATGGAAGCCAAGAACGGCATACCTCCCCTCGGAGTCTTCGTGGTTTGAGGCAAACTCTCTCTATTCTTTCTTCGACATTATTCAACAAAAAAATTAGATCAACCGCTTGGTGGATGCGCTTACATAGAAATATTGATACAAGTCTCCGATTTCCGTATAAAAAATAACAAATGGCCACCCAGCGCCTTATCAGGCAGCCTGGCGGCCAAATCTTACGAACCCAATATTATTTCACCGTGGCATTATACTGCTTCAGCTTGTCGGTTATCTGCGCGGCAGCATCCTCAAGCGCCTTCTTAGGCTCCTTCTTTCCGTTCAGCGCCTCCTCGATTGCACCTTCCACGATCTGGCGTGCTTCCGGGAAGACACCCATAACCGCTCCCGATGTAGCGTTCGAGGCGCTTGAAGCATGAAGCTGATCAACAGCTGTCTGGAACTGCGGATATTTAGCCATGTTGTCTTTCAAGACCTGCTGATCATAGGCGGCCTTCGTGATCGGGAAGTAGCCGGTGCTCACGCTCCATTCCGCCTGCACTTCCGGGGAAGCCACATACTTGATGAATTCCCAAGCGGCTTTCTGCTCTGCTTCCGGCTTGTTGTTCATAATGTACAGGCTGGCTCCGCCGACAACAACGCCTCCTTCTTTGGCATCAGCCGGTTTCGGCAGAAAGCCGGTTCCCACCTCGAACTTGCCTCCTACAGCATCCACTATCTTCCGCAAGGAGGCCGTCGAATCCAGGGTCATCGCTACTTGTCCGGCGGCAAATGCGCTGTCCGTGTCGTCCGTATCACGTCCAAGGTTGGCAACGGCTTTTTCATCCACCATTTTTTTCCACCACTCCAGCGTCTTCACACCAGCTTCCGAAGCAAGCAGCGATTCCGTTGCAGCCTGGTCGCGGCCATTGCCTCCGTTCACATACTCGGCATTCTGATTGGCGAACAGCTGCTCCATGAACCATCCGTAAATCGCGATCGCGGCCCCCGGCTTGCCGTTCTTGCTGAGCGCTTTGGCAGCCGTCTCATATTCCTCAAAGGTCTTGGGCGGATTCTCGGGATCGAGTCCGGCCGCTTTAAAGGCATCTTTGTTATAGTACAGGATTGGATTGGACGTGTTGAACGGCATCGCGTTCAGTTGGCCGCCAATCGTATAGTACCGGGTGATATTCGGTTCCAGAGAAGACAAGTCAAAGCTATCCTCATCGATAAACTTCTGTACCGGAGTAATCATCTTGGAGTCGATCATAAATTTGCTGCCGATCTCATACACCTGTATCAGATCCGGGCCGCTGTCAGATCCGAGCGAAGCCTTCAGCTTGTTCAAGCTCTCGTCATATTTGCCCTGATAGACCGCTTCAACCTGAATGTCAGGATGGCTTGCGTTAAAGTCGGTAACAATCTTGTTGATTGCTTTCTCGCCAGTGCCGGACATGGAGTGCCACCAGGTGATTTTCACCGGTTCCGCTGCGGTGCTAGCCGCACCCTGATCGCTGCTTGTTACGTTGTTAGACGACGTATTGGTTGCTTGAGTATTCGCGTCAGCGCCTGAGTTCCCTCCGCAGCCTGCCAAAACCGCCATAAACATGGCGAGCACCAGAATCATGCCGCGTCTGAAACGAAATCTTCCAAAGCCAAACCTTTTCATTGTCTTAACCTCTCCTTTTTTCGGTTATCCCTCTTTGTGAATCTATTGATCATCTGCATCAAGCAGCTGATTTCTTCCATTGGCCCGTGACTTCTAGCCCTTCAGCGCTCCCGCCGCCATGCCCCGCACCAGCTGCTTCAGCCCGAATACAAGTAGCAGCAGTGAAGGCAAAATAACGAGCGTAATTCCGGCAAACACCAGATTCCACGACGTCGATTCTTGAAATTCCAGCATGGAAATGCCGATCTGCACCGTCCGCATCATTTCACTGTTCGTAATCAGCAGCGGCCACAGATAGGAGTTATACGTATTTAAAAAGGAATAGACGGCCAAGGTCCCGATTGCAGGCCGGGACAGCGGCAGCACATGCAGCAGAAAATAGCGGATATGCCCGCAGCCATCCATCCTCGCCGCTTCGAACAGCTCCTTCGGCAGTTGGAGGAAGAACTGGCGCAGCAGGAAGGTGCCGAACGCCGTCGCCAGAAAAGGAACCGTCAGGCCCTGATAGGTATCGAGCCAGTTCAGGCTGCGGACCGTCAAATAATTCGGGATCATTGTCACTTCCCAGGGAACCATCATCGAAGCGACAAACAGGCTGAAAATGAAGCCCTTGCCTTTGAAGTCCATTTTGGCAAATGCGTAAGCCGCAAGGCTTGCTGTAATGAGCTGGCCGACCATAACGATGCCCGATACGAGAAACGTATTTCCGATGAAGGCCGCTATCGGCACGATTCCGAATACGTCGATGAAATTTGCCGGATTGAACGAATGCGGAATGATTGACGGCGGAAAAGCACTCGCTTCCTCCGGCTTCATCACGGACAGAAAGAAGCTGTACACAACCGGATACAGCGCGAATATGGCAGCCACGATAAGGATGAGATAGACCGCGGCTTGTCCAGCAATATGCTTTTTCATTGATAGTGCACCTTCCTTTCCACCCATTTGAATTGAATCAAGGTAAGGAGCATGATGACAAGAAACAGTAACAGCGCCTGCGCGCTGCCGGTTCCGAACCGGAAATTAACGAAGGCCTCCCGGTAGATGGAATAGACAAAGACGTTGGTACTGTCCATCGGACCGCCCTGAGTCAAAATATTAATCTGTCCGAATGATTGAAAGGCGCTTATGATTGATACGACCAGAACGAAGAACAGAGTCGGAGACAGAAGCGGAATCGTAATCTTGCGGAACATCGCCACCGGACCCGCACCATCGATCTTGGCGCTCTCATACATGTCATCCGGAATGCCCTGCATTCCGCTTGAGATAACAATGTAATTGAAGCCAAGATTCATCCAGACGGTCATGAGCGAGACGGAGAGCAGCGCCCACTTCGGGCTGGTCAGCCAAGGAACCGGTGCAAAACCGGCCAGCTCCAGACCGTAGTTCAGCATGCCAAGCGACGGATGAAACAGAAACTTCCAGATGACGGCCGCGGAACCGACGGAAAGCACCATCGGAAGCGAAAATGCGAATTGAAACAGCCGTTGGCCCCTCAGAAGATTATGAGTAAGAGCCGCAAGCACGAGAGCGATCAGCATCCCTGCCGGAACCGTAAGGAGTGCGAACAGCGCAGTGACTCGAATGCCATCCAAGAACAGCCCGGAGGTAAACAATCCCGTAAAATTCTCGGGTCCCACAAATGAGGCCACTCTTCCAGCCGGGTCCGTGCTGTACAGACTGAGGTAAACCGACCGCAGCAGAGGATAGAACATGAATACTCCGAACAGCAGCAGAGAAGGTGCGAGAAAAGCATACGCAAGCATATTTTCCCGTACTTTCAGCTTCTTTAACGAAACTGTACGCAGGCCTCTTCGCGCTGAAGCTCTGCTTGCTCCGGCAGGAAGACTCCAACGATTATCAAGCTCGCTCATGGCGAATGCCTCCTTGAATGTTAAAAGTCATCTCTTATACAACCCTCTGCCAGTGTAAGGCGTAGATGTAAAACGAAAACCCTAGAAAACACAGGATTAGGTAAAACTTTCAAAAAAGAGTTAACGGAATGAAAACATGAAGAAGCTGTCCCGTAAGTGGCTTCTCAATACTGGGGGAAAGCTACGTTTTTATTTTTTCTCATATTAAAAAGGTCGTGCAGCGGGTACACGACTCACCCGGCTCGACCTTCAATGAAACGGAATTCCTCCATCTTATTTTATCAAAAAGGGCCTATGCCAAGCTTAGAAGGGAATTCCTCCTCTTAAATCAGGCATTTTTGCCGAAAACTAAAAAATCGCAGACATAAGCCGGAGCTTTTCCCGCTTATTGTCTGCGATGCCCTTTTTTCCAAAAATAAAAGGGAAGTTTTCCCGTTCATGCGCGCTCCTGCTTGGGATGATGGTGCAGCCCATTCATCACTCTCGGCTCCCATTCGCCTGAAAGGGAGCTGCTAATCCTGCGTCATACTCTTAAACAGCCTTTCGGTATCCTCCCGTTTGCACAGCTCCCTCTCGGGATTCATGACGGCAGCCGCTCCGGCGGCGATTCCGAAGCGGACGGCTTCCGCCAAAGATCCTCCCTGCTCCAACCGGTAGACGACTCCGGCTACAAGACTGTCGCCCGCGCCCACAACGCTGGCAACGGGAACCTTGGGAGCGGAAATATGCTCGGTTCCTTCTTTGGAAATCATAAAAGCCCCTTTTGCTCCCAGCGAGACGATGACCGCTTCGGTCCGGCCTTCCGCGATGAGCCTCGTCGCCGCCGCCTTCAATTCCTCGTCACTTGTTAACGTCATTCCGGTCAATTCTTCAAGCTCGCGCGCATTGGGCTTTAGTAGATACACGCCCGCATCGGCTGCCAGTTGAAGAGCTTCTCCAGATGTATCTACGATTACCCGGCAATTCCAATCCTTAACGGACTTGATGATCCGGGCATAGAAATCTGCCGGACATCCGGGGGGCAGACTGCCGCTCAGGACAAGATAATCCGGTTTGGCCGCTAACTTATTTAATTGATCGAGACACCGCTGCCGGTCTTCCTCATTGAATGTCGGACCCGGCATATCGAACCGAAACTGCTGCCCGGTCGACTCTTCCAGAACAATTAAATTCTCCCTCGTTTGTCCTTGAATCGGAATCGACTGATGGCCGACGCCTTCTTGTTCTAGCATTTGATGAATAAGCTGTCCGTGCAGTCCTCCCGACGTATACAGAGCCAGAGCCTCTCCGCCCAATCTGTGGATTGCTCTGGAGACGTTAACTCCGCCGCCTCCGGGTTTATACGTCGCTTCACGGCAGCGGAGTTTATGGTCGGGAACGACCTGATGGATTCCGGTGCTGGCGTCTACGCTCGGGTTAACCGTCAAAGTAACAATCATTTCAGCATCTCCTTTTTTGGAACCTCGTCATATTCATTCTAACGGTATACTTCACATTTACCCTTTTTATACATGGATAAGCTGCGCCGGCCCCTCTTCATATAAATCGTCCAGACATAAATCGTCCACACAGTATTGCCAATTAACTGTGTATATAATATACTGTTTATTATAAAATCAGTTTATAGTATAAACAGTAAGGAGATGCGTCCATGAAACCTTTGGCTATTGAGATTCAGAATCTGCGCAAAACATTCGGGGACCACACAGTGCTTCACGGTATCAACCTCTCGGTGCATGCAGGCACCGTATTTGCGCTGCTCGGTCCGAACGGCGCCGGTAAAACAACGCTCATCCATATCCTGTCCACGCTTGTCGCCCCCGATGAGGGAACAGCGCGGGTTGCAGGATTCGACGTCGCCGCCGAAAGAAATGAAGTAAAGCGTTCCATCACCCTTACCGGGCAGTTCGCAGCCGTAGATGATGTGTTGACCGGAGAAGAAAATCTGCGGATGATTTGCAGACTTTCCGGACTATCGGCTGCGGATTCCCGTATCCGTACCGCCGAACTGCTGAAGCATTTCGAGCTTATGGAAGCTGCCCGCAAACGTGTAAAAACCTATTCGGGAGGCATGCGCCGGCGCCTGGATTTGGCCATCAGTCTGGCCGTCAGCCGGCCGGTGATGTTCCTGGATGAGCCGACCACAGGTCTGGATACACGCAGCCGGCGCGCCTTATGGGATATCATTCTTCAGTTGAAGGAGCAGGGCATCACTATTTTCCTCACCACTCAGTATCTGGAAGAAGCGGATCAGCTCGCCGATACGATCGCCGTCATTTCGGGCGGACGCATCGTTGCGACGGGTAGCGCTGGGGAATTAAAGTCGCGCGTCGGCGGCGAGGTAATCGAACTGCGAAATGCCGACAATGAAATCATTCGCAAGGTTCCGACCGACGGCAGCATTCTGGATATCAGCCGAACGCTCCATGAATTGTCTTCAACCTTGCCGGGCGAGACGAGGGTCAGCATCAACAGACCGAACATGGATGATGTGTTTCTGGCAATGACCGGAGGAACGGAGGTGGCACCGGCATGACGACTCCTCAATCCCCAGTCAAGACCGCTTCCCTCGGCGTAACCAATGCCGTCTTTATCGGTCGCAGCATCCGCCACAGTCTGCGCAATATCGAAGCGTTAACCATGGCAGTTGTGCTCCCGATTATGCTGATGCTGCTGTTTACCTACGTCTTTGGCGGCGCTATCGATCCGGGCGGGAATTATGTTAATTATGTCGTTCCGGGCATTATACTCCTTTGCGCCGGCTTCGGATCATCCAGCACCGCCGTAGACGTTGCGGAAGATATGACGAACGGGATTATCGACCGGTTCCGAACGATGCCGATCAAGAGTCTTGGCGTCATCACCGGACATGTCGCTGCAAGCCTCGTCCGCAATCTGATTGCGACCGGTGTTGTAATCGGGGTAGCGCTGCTTGTCGGATTCCGTCCTACGGCTGCAGGCCTGGAGTGGATCGCGGCGGCAAGTCTGATCGCCTTGTTCATCCTTGCCTTCACCTGGCTCTACGCGGCCATCGGCCTGGTTGCCGGGAGTCCGGCGGCCGCCAGCGGATACGGATTCGCGCTGCTCTTTCTCCCCTATCTCTCCAGCGCCTTCGTGCCGACCGACACGATGCCCACATGGCTGCAGGGAGTCGCGGAGAATCAGCCGATCACTCCGGTTATCGAAGCGATTCGCGGACTTCTGACCGGAGCTCCGGCTCACGATCAGATATGGAAAGCTGCCCTATGGTGTATGCTTATCCTTCTTGTCTCGATGCTGTGGAGCATGTGGACGTTTCGGCGTAAAGCCGGCCGCCGCTGATGATATAGCCGGAAATATCGCCGTAACCGGAAATACGGCCATTAAATCAATAAAAGCACAGCATCTCGAAATCCTTCGAGCCGCTGTGCTTTTTGTATATTAAAGTATTTGCCGCTTACTTCCGCCTTAAATCAAGATAATAAGCGATGCCGTCAAGGATTCGCTCCAGTCCGAAATCAAAATCGTTGCCCACGGTATTCTCCTCTTCATTCTCTCCGGTGTAAGCGCCGGACATGACTACAGGATACAGATTCGGATACTGTTCTGGCTTAATCAGACCTTTTAGCGTTGCGGTGTAATCCAGCCCGCTGAATTCATCGGGACGGGCGCCAGCCTGAATGGCCTGGTCCATATCCCGCTGGATAAGCCCGCAGGACCGCGCATAGCTGCTGAGCAGGAGAACGATGGACATCTTTTCATAATCGTTCAGCGGAAATTCCCGCATCGGCCGCAGTGCCCAATCGACTACCCGCAGATTATTCGGCGTAACAGGAATCCCGCTGATTGGGACGTCGCCAAACCACGGATGGTCCCGGAATACTTGTATAGTGGCACTCACAAATTCCCGCATGCTTCCACGCCAATCTTCCTCTTTTTTCTCAGGAGGAATAGGGATGTCGCAGACCGCTTCCTGCATGAGCAGCAGAAGATCTCCTTTGCTGGGAATATATCGGTATAAAGACATTGCGGTAAACCCCAGCGCTGAAGCTACCCTATTCATGGAAACGGCGGACAGCCCCTCTTTATCCGCAATGGAGACCGCGGTTTCGACAATCAGGGGAATGCTGAGCTCCCGCTTCGGTCCGCGTTTGGGCGGTTCAACCAGGCCCCAGCTCAACGCCGCTCCAACCGACAGATTACCCGCTTGTTCACTGATCTTATCGTTTTTACTCATGCTAATTAAGCCTCCTACGCCATAAACAGTTTACCACATAAACAGTATATCACAGGACAGCCTTGGTTATAAAATGAACCGGAAGCTGCCCGATCATCGGCTATGATTGAGGGCTCCGGAAACGGAACGGCTAGCACCTTCGATTACAGAGGCGGGCATGTCAGATATTTGCCTTTGCCGATGGCACTTCCCCCCAAACAGCTTGTCCAGTCCTGTCTCAGAAATGATCATAACCGGCCTCAGCTCTTTCTGCGCCTCCACAGCCGGTAACCTTTCCTTACCGCTTCCAGAACAGAGCGGGGCACCGGAAACAGCCAAAGGGAAGATATCGGCCTGTACAGGCGGGTATAAGCTTTCTTAAAGTCGTCCCACATCGTGCAGTCTTCCTGCTTAAGAAAATCCGAGACGTCCACAATGAGGCCGCGTCCATCCTCTACCATTACATTTTTAGCGTGAACGTCGTGGGGATGGAGTCCCCGTGAAATCGCATATTTCAAGGCCTCGTCAATATCGCGAATGGCCTGATCGGTGATGGGAATGCCCCGCTTCATGCAGTCGTAGAACGTAACTCCTCTAAGCCGCTTGATTACCAAAAAATCAGGACCGGCATGATAAAGCTCCGAATAGGCGGGATGAGCGCCAAGACGGCGGTAAACCTCCACTTCTTCCGTGAGCCCCGGTCTTCCGGGCGCATAAATCTTCACCGCATATTTATCGTATTGGGGATGACAGAGCACCGCCGCGTAATTTCCCGATCCCAGCAGCATCCATGGCTTGGGGACATTCCGAACCTCGATCGGGTCCTCCGAATTGACGCTCTCCAAGACCAAATGCGTCAGCAGCTCCTCCGTGATCATTTCCAGCAGCTTCTCCATACTTCCTCCCTGCGGCTTCCTCCGGCAGCTTACATTCCGGTAATTACTCTGACAAGTATTGTATTTATGACTCCAGTTTAAGGCATTTCATGAAAAAACACATCCTAATGCGGTTAAATTACGCCATAGCGGAGTTCTGCCGCTTTAAAAAAATTAAGCAGGCCGTCCAAGGTTATATCCTTGGAAGGCCTGCTTATGGACGGTTCCAAATGGAATCCGGCGGCTAGAATACTCGCGTTATGCCAATACGCCAAGCCAGTATCCGATGATGCCTACCGCAAATAAAGCAAAGATAAGAGCAATGGCGTTCACTTTCTTTTTCAGCAGCTTCATGCACAGGAAAGTCAGAAGAAGAGGAAGCAGTCCCGGCATCAACTGGTCCAGAATCATTTGAACCGTAGTGATGACTTCTTTGCCATCCGTACCTGTATATTTGGAAACAACCAGCGGCACGTTGATACTGGTCCACTTGGAAACCAGCGCCCCCATGACAAAGAGTCCCAATATGGAAGCCGATTCCGTAAGCTTGCGCAGCCGATTGCCCGACATATCGGACACAATCTCCGTTCCTTTTTCATAACCGTATTTCAAGCCGTACCACTTGGTCGCCAGCCGGCAAACGTTAAAAAGAAGGAAGAACAGAAGCGGTCCGACGATGCTGCCGGTCAAGGCAATGGATGCGCCGAGCGCCGCCAGAACCGGCCGCAAGGTTCCCCAGTAAATCGGGTCGCCCACACCGGCAAGCGGACCCATCAAGCCGACTTTTACACCGCTGATCGTAGCGTCATCAATGGGCTGGCCGTTGGCCTTCTGCTCTTCCATCGCGGCCGTTACTCCCATAATTGGGGCCGAGATAAACGGCTGCGTATTGAAGAACTCCAGATGTCTCTTCAAAGCTTCTTTTTGATCCTCTTTCTTGCTGTAAAGCCGTTTGATTGCCGGAATCAGCGTGACGCAGAAGCCGATGGACTGCATCCGTTCAAAGTTGAACGATCCAAGCAGAAACCAAGAGCGAACAAACATGTTGTTCAAATCTTTTTTCGTCAATTTCTTATCTTCCATTGTATAATCCCCTCTTTCCTCAGAAGCTTGCTACAGCTCATCAATTTCTTCTACCGCCGTGCTCTGCGCGCTATATTTCGGATTCAATTGGATGTACAGAATGGCCAGAACCGCGCCGACCATACCGAAGCCAACCAGGTTGATGCCCGTAAAGGCGGCGACGACAAAGCCAAGGAAGAAGAAAGGCATCAGGTATTTAGCAGACATCATGTTGATAACCATCGCATAACCGACGACGACGATAAATCCGCCTGCAATTTGCAGGCCTCTCGTCACGACTTCCGGAATTGAATCCAGCAGGCTCGTAACCAGCCCCGTCTCGGCTGCAACCGCTACCAGAACTGCAGGCAGTGCGACGCGCAAACCCTGCAGCAGCAGAGCTATGAAGTGACACAGCTCAATTCCCTTGAAATTCGAGGTCTCCGCATACTTATCCGCCAAATGCTGGAAGAATACGGTGATCGTCCGGACAAAAATTGTAAGCACCTGACCGGCGGCGGCAATCGGTATGGCAACAGCAATCCCGGCGCCTATCGACTGATGCCCTACGATAACAAGGATCGTCGATACCACACTTGCGAGCGCGGCGTCGGGAGCCATGGATGCGCCGACATTCATCCAGCCCAGCGCCATCAGCTCCAATGTGCCGCCAAGAATAATCCCGGTCTTGATATCGCCCAGGACCAGACCGATCAGCGTACAGGCAATCAGCGGCCGATGCGTCTGTCCTTCGTCGAGTACGCTGCCCATGCCGCATATGGCCGCAACTAGCGCTACCATTACGATTTCAAAAGTACTCATGTTATAACCCCTCTCTTATTTCCTCGACTATAAATCCTGAATCTTTGATATCAGATTCACCTTCGGATCACTGGCGACTTTTCTGATCTCCAATTCGATTCCCTTTTCATGAAGCTTGCGGAAAGCATCGACATCCTGTTTGTCGACGGATACCGCGCCCGTAATCTGTGTCTTGCCTTCCTTGTAGCACATTCCGCCGACATTCACCGATTTGAACGGCACTCCGCCTTCCACTACACGAAGCACATCTGTCGGATTCGTAAACAGAAATAAGGTCTTGAAATCCGCATATTTCGGATTGTTATAAGCCTCGATCGCTTTGTCGATGGTCACTACATAGGCTTTTATTCCCGGAGGAGACACTTGAAGGAGCAGTGTCTTCCGCAATGTATCCGCTGCCACTTCATCGCTGACCGCGATAATCTTGTTGCACTTTGTTTCTTTCACCCATACAGTCGCCACCTGGCCGTGAATCAAACGGTCATCGATGCGAACAAATGAAATTTCCATTTATAATTCCTCCTCTATTTGGCTGTCTCTTATGCTGCGGAACGATTTCATTGAGTCCTGCCCGGCGCGGATCGCCAGATCGGCCAAATCTCCTAATTGTTCCGTCGATCTGTTCACCATAACGTCAACGATCATGGGCAGGTTAACTCCGGATACGATGTCCATATTCTCATAGCCTGCGGCAATCCGGCTGGCCGCGTTATAGGGACTGCCGCCGAACAGATCCACTAGAAAAATAACGCCGTCGCTCCACTCAAGCGTATCCAGTGCCGCTTTGAACTTATCGACAAGTCCGCTAACACTTTCACCAGGTTCAAACGTCACGCCGGCTACATTCTCCAGCTCACCGAAGACCATAGATGTCGACCTCAGCAGTTCCTCGGAAAATTTTCCATGCGTGCCTACAATAACAGCAATCATTTGTCTCACCCCCTAAATTCCTTTCGCCTATATTAGATATGCAAGACCCGTGCCAAACTTCTGTATGAAGAGAATATCCCTGGGCAAAATATAAAAATCCCCGGCTGCGCCAGGGATTTCTGTCCGAAAAAAAACGTGAAATTATTTCGGATTTGCTGTCTTCATACACAAATGTAAACGCTTCATACACTATATCATTTTAAAGCCGCCGTTTTATATACATCGCTCAGCATTTCGCAAATATAATATTTTTCATCATCGGAAAGAACCAGGTTAATACCTGAAGAAAATATTGAGGAGGCCTGATTCACCGCATCCATAATTTGAGGATCGAGCATCTCCGTCTCCCCCCGGTATACCAGCCCGTCGCGAATCACCATCCGCTCCAGCGCGTGAGCCGTATGGATCGCTATCTGGACCTTCATCGCATATTCGAAATCCGTATTCAGTCCGCGTTCAAGCGCCTGAACAAAGCTCATCAGGGTGCCCAGTATTTTGTGGGGATTCAGATAGGTCAGGAATTCCTTCAGGCTGTCTTCGCACAGATCCTTGATAACCACACTCTGATTCTCCTGTACAACGGGCAGCTCATGGTTCAGCAGCAGTTCTCTCAGCAGTTCCTCGCCGCTTGCGTCGATCAGCTTCTCCAGAGGAATGAACGGAACATTGCGGTCGCCCGGCCGCTTTACTCCGATCACGGCCAGAACGCTCTGCTTGGCCTGCTGTTCTTTGACCACTTTATCCAACTCCCTGATCTTTGCCGGGATAACCGCTATTTTTTTCTGCGTAAGGTCGTAAACGATCTTCTCGACAAACTCCTTGACCTTAACCGCGGCGCCTTTGCCGGACGAGCAGACCGTAATGATGACCTTATTGTCCAATATTGCGTTGGCCGATGCTTCCAGGTTGTTGTAGCCTCTGAAATCTTTAAGCGAACGGTAAATGTCCTCAAGCTCCATATCAAGAAGATTGGCCTTCCGAACGGCCTCAAGTGCAAGCGGCGTGGACACCATATCAATGGTCTTCACCTTGATCCCGAGCCGTTCCATAATCGTCCCTTCGAAATTGAGCAGGGAGCCCATGTCCACCAGCAGCAGCACGCCTCTGCCGTTGTCAATACTCTTTACTTTGTCAACAATAATCTCCAGAATCTCTCTTGGGCTGACATCGAGCGGCATGTCCACCGCGCAAATGTTGGAGCTTCCAAGCAGGCTGTCGACAACGCCGACAATACTGGTTGCCGTACTGTTGCCGTGCGCTGCTACGATAATTCCCACATTGCCCTTCCGCTCTTCCTCCACCGATTTGAGCAGAATCGCTACATACGTAATTTCAGCCTCCGGCACGCTTATCCCGAAACCGGATTCAACCATGTCCTTGATGGTCAGCGCCATTTTGTATTCTTCATCATTCGGGTCAATCGGATCATAGACGGGTTTGCCTCCGTACTTCTTCTCCCGGATCCGCTTAAGAAAAGCGCTTAGATGGAGACTGAAGGCATAGACGAACCGGTCGCTGTACCTGCGGTTCAGCTCCTGCTCAACCAGCAATTTGACCTGGTCGGCAAATTGGAGAATTTCCTTGTCGACAATTTTGAGAATCCGTTCCCTGCTGCCTTTCTGATTATAGAAACGGTTATAAAAGCTTTTAATATGGATGTTAACGTCTGTAGTGATAAATTTATTGATATAGCTGTCGTCGAGGCCCTCATCCTTCAGCAGGCTTATTTTGTCCTCTATCAGCTTGTAGAGGTTGAACGGCGGCTCAAGCACATCTTCTTCCATGGCATGGCTTCCTTCGGGAGTGATGTACAGCTGGGACGAAATGGATCCCAATTCTTCGCTTTCCCTGCGGCTCTTGCCAATGTTGAACAACCCTTCCCTGATGTTGCCCGGCAGCACTTTGAAGTCCAATCCGATATCTTCCTTATTCTCGCGGATGCTGTCCAGAAATCCCTTGGCGCAAACGAGCTGGATATTCGATTAAGCTGCCCGATATTGCCGTACGTGACGCTTCCGATCAGCGCTTTGGCCACTTCCGGATCGACCCGGATCGGCTTATTGACGCGAAGGGCCTCGCTCTCCAGCAGATGCTTCAGGATATGCAGCTGTTCCGAGGGCATCCGTTCCTGAAAAGGAGGGATGTTGATGGTAATCGGGATGCGTCTGATAAAGGTCTTCAGCATGGACGATCCCGGGTCTTCCGTCGTTGCCGCGACAAGCAGCACATTCGCGCTCCGCTTGCGCTCGGATTCGCCCAATTTATTGTACGTATGGGTATCCATGAAATAGAAAATCATTTCCTGGCCTTCCGGCGGCAGACGGTGAATCTCATCCAGGAACAGAATTCCGCCGTCGGCTTTTTCCACAAGCCCCTGCTTCTCCTGATCCGCTCCGGTAAACGCTCCTTTCACATGACCGAAAATATGGGACAGCAGCAGCTGCGGATTATTATAATAATCGGCGCAGTTGAATACGATAAAAGGCGCCTGCTCGGTAAACCGCTTCATGTGCTTGCCGTAGTTGTACATCAATTTGGCAAACATCGTTTTCCCAACGCCCGTCTGGCCTACAATGAGCGTATGCAGTCCCCTTGGCGGGTACAGAATGGCAGCTTTGCCCTGCTCCACCTGGTTGCGCATGCTGCCTTTAAAGCCGATCAGGGAATAAAAAGGGTCTTCCCGCTCCCCGGTCTGCAGTATTTCCCCAAGGCTGTTCACTTCGATTTGCTTCTCTTTCAGGTGAACGCGAAACATCTCCTCGATGGTCTGCTTATGAAGAAACTTGACCGGTCTTCCCTTGATTTTAATAATCCGGTCGGCGCGGAGGAGCTCATTCAATTCCTTGCTCACATTGTTTCTGAGCATGTTCTGGTTAGCCGCAATTTCCGCAGCCGTAATTCCTTCGCATTGAAGCAAAGCCTCCTCCGGAAATCCCTTCGTTTTTTCGGCAATATACTCCAAAATCTTATCGATTCTTCTCACCTTACGCACCTCCGGACTGAGCCGTTCCTAAATAAAGCGCTTGCTAATGTTTCAAGTATATAGGAGCCAAGGAGGAATCTCTATTACAAATCTGTTCTGCAGACCACAAAATTCTCTGGCGAAACTGTGATAAATGTTATGTGCTCACGGTTCTAAATTCACAAAAATGGAGATATAAAGTTATGGATAGTCGGCAGGAGATGGCCGACCTTCCTCCCAAATTGCCGCCGTTTCGTTCCAGAAGGAGTTGAAAGCATTTACATGATACAATTCGGACTCAAGCAGGAGCAGACCCTAAAACTGGCCATGACCCCTGAACTGCGGCAGGCGATTCAGATGCTGCAGTACTCGTCGGTCGAACTGCTCTCCTATCTGCGCGAACAGGCCAACGACAATCCGGTGATCGATCTGCAAGAAACCGATTTGACCATCGGCATCGGCTCGGAGCCGTCCGCTGCTCAGAAAGACTGGAAGGATTATGATGATAACCGCTCCGGAGATGGATACGCGCATTCCTCAACCACACAGGCTTTCGATCTGCTGGCCGCTATGGCCAATCCGGCCGATACACTCTATGAGCATTTGAAAAGGCAGCTGGGGCTGGTCCGCGGACTCACCGAAAGTGAATACAGAAGGGCGTTGTATCTGATCGGCAATCTTGACGAAAAAGGTTATTTAGAGCTGGATATGAAATCGGATGCCCGCTTATCGGGAGCTTCCCCGGATGAGGCGGAAAAGATGCTGGCGCTGATTCAGCGCTTCGATCCGGCGGGAGTTGCAGCCCGCAGTCTGGAGGAATGTCTTCTTCTCCAGCTTCGGAGAGACGGTAGCGGGGAGGGCCCTATCTTCCGAGTGGTGGAGCGGCACCTGGGAGACCTGGCGGCGAACCGGCTGCAAAAAATCGCGGACGCGCTCGGAACCGGCATACAGGAGGTGCAGCGGATAGCCGATTCCATCCGCAGGCTGAATCCGCGTCCGGGCGCATCGTTTGCCGGCCAAGAGCGACAGTCCGTTATTGCCGATATTACGGTGGAAAAAATCGGCGGCGAGTACACGGTATTCGTCAATGAGACTGGCGCGCCGCGCGTCTCCATCAATGCATATTATAACCGGCTGCTTAGAGAACAGCCGAACCGGGACGAAGCCTGTCAGTATATTCACGACCGGATGGCGGCGGCTTCCTGGCTGATCAAAAGCCTGGAGCAGCGCCGCACAACGCTGCTGCGCGTGTCGCGGGCCGTGGTGGAAATGCAGCGGGATTTCTTCGAGCATGGCATTCATGGACTGAAGCCGCTGACTCAGAAAGAGATTGCGGAGACAACGGGCCTCCATGAATCCACAATCAGCCGGGCCGTCGGCAATAAATACATGCAGACCCCCCGGGGATTGTTCGAGCTGAAATACTTTTTCACCTCTTCCCTCGCGTCGGCGGACGGCGACGCCGCATCCTCGGAAAGCGTGAAACTGCGAATTAAGGTAATGATCGATGGCGAAGACAAACGGAAGCCTCTCTCTGATCAGGCGATTACGGAGCTGCTGACGCAGGAAGGGCTTGAGCTGTCCCGCCGGACCGTGGCCAAGTACCGGGAGGAAATGCGCATCCTGTCATCCGCTAAGAGAAAACGCTTTTAGTTCGTCGTTTCGTAATTTTCAGATAGATAATAAGTACCCTGCCGGGGCGAGCTGTAATTTTAAGCACAGCCCTGGTAAGGGTTCTTTTTGCTGTTTCATTCATATTTTGCTGTCCCGAGCCCGAAGTTTTCCATATTGTAATATTTGATTCAAATTTGTGCGGTTTCCAGTCTCCAACCCGCTTTTCCCGCAGCCGACCGCCTGATTTCTGTTCCTTCCTCTCATTTTTACGCGCTATTTCGCTCCATTCTTCTGTCACATGTAACCTTATCTGACACAGCTATTCGCTAATAAATCCTGATTTTTCCCTCAACATGATATATGTCAATTATTTTGTCAGTATTTGTTGTTATAGTAATAGAAAAATTTTTAAGCATGTGGAGGGAATACCGATGTACAATGTTCAAGAAATCGCGCCCGCGATCTACTGGGTGGGTGGCACCGACAAAAGACTGGAACGTTTCGAGAATATGTTCCCGCTGCCTCAAGGAGTTGCCTATAATTCCTATTTAATAATGGACGAAAAGACCGCTCTTATGGACACAGTGGATTCCGCGATCAGCGCACAATTTCTGGAGAATATCGAGCATGTGCTGGATGGCCGTGCGCTGGATTATCTGGTTGTGGGCCATATGGAGCCCGACCATTGCGCCAATATCGAGGAGCTGCTGCGCCGTTATCCGGAAATGAAAATTGTCGGCAACAAAAAGACGTTCCAGTTCATGGAGCAGTTCTATACTTTCAGCAAGCCTGATAATTACCTCATCGTCAAAGAAGGCGAGGAGCTGTCGCTCGGAGAGCATACGCTGCGCTTTATCATGGCTCCATTTGTCCATTGGCCTGAGGTCATGTTCAGCTATGAAGTCTCGAAGAAAATCCTGTTCTCCGCCGACGCATTCGGCTGCTTCGGTTCGCTTTCGGGGAATATTTTCTCCGATCAGACGGATTTTGATGGGGTGTACCTAGAAGAGTCCCGCCGCTATTACTCCAATATTGTAGGCAAATACGGACCTCAAGTGCAGACGGTGCTGAAAAAAATAGCCAAGCAGGAAGTCGGAATGATCTGTCCGCTGCACGGTCCGGTGTGGCGCGAGAACCTGTCGTATATTCTGGACAGATATCAGAAGTGGAGCACCTACCAGCCGGAGAAGCGCGGCGTGGTGCTGGTCTATGCGTCCATGTACGGCAATACGGAGAACGTCATGAACCTGATCGCATCCAAGCTTGCGGCCAAGGGGGTTCAGGACATCCGCATGTACGATGTATCCAAGACCCACCCTTCCTATATCATCTCGGACGCCTGGAAATTCAGCCATCTGGTCTTCGGCTCCCCTACCTATAATCTGGGGCTGTATCACGGCATGCAGGCTCTGCTCCATGAAATGGCGTCCCTGAACCTGCAGAACCGCAAAGTTTCCCTTGTAGGCAACTACACGTGGGCCAACGCCGCCGTAAGGGAAATGACCGAAATCTTAGAGAGCATGAAAAAAATCGAGTTCGTCGGCGAACCTTTTGAAATCAACTCCGCCTTAAAGCCGGAGCAACTGCCGGAACTGGATCTGCTGGTAGAAGCCATCTATGATTCCCTGAATACCGATACGGCAGAAGCGGTCGCGGAAGGCGCGGGAACAGCCGGAAACTAACAGAAAGCAAGTTATCATGCTTGTCTATCCCATCATAATGGAGCTGCCTCTAAAGTCAGTAAAATGACTTGAGGCAGCTTTTTTATGCATAAATATGAAAGGCTTTTCTATCTTATGGGACTTAAAATAAACCGCAATCTATGGCTCCATCCGCTGCCGGAATAGACGATTGCTCGAAATGGGACCTCATGCCCTTGTTCCTGTTTTTCCCATAACATAGAATGATATGGATTTTGAATAAATACATAATTTGGGGGGAGAAAGGAAAATGAAATTAATGAAACCGTATTCCCGATTTCTGCTTTGCGGACTCTTGATGGGTGTACTGGCAGGCTGCGCGGAGAAGGAACAAGTCTTACAGAACACAGAAAGCAATCCGCCAACGCAAGCGGCCCAGGCCGCTAAGGTTCACTGGTCGTATGAGGGAGAGACATCACCTGAACATTGGGGCGAACTTGAAGAAGATTTCGGGACCTGTAAGGTGGGAAAGGAACAATCGCCTATCGATATTGAGGCTGCCGATGTGAAGAAGGATACCAGCCTCTCCCCAGTGGAAGTCGATTATTCGCCTTCGGAAGTGTCTCTCGTCAACAATGGTCATACTATTCAGGTAAATGTGTCGGGTGAGAACAACCACATTGTTCTGGAGGGAAAGACCTATGCGCTGATGCAGTTCCACTTTCATTTGCCAAGCGAGCATGAAGTGGGCGGCAAGCATGACGAGATGGAACTTCACTTCGTTCACAAGACCGCGGACGGAGATACTGCCGTGCTCGGCGTCTTGATTAACGGCGGCGCGGAGAACGCAGAACTGAACAAGCTGTGGTCCCGGCTTCCCCAGAAAGAGAGTGAAGAGGCAGTAGCGATTGACGGAAAATTCGATCTTAAGGCCCTGCTGCCGGGAGATCTTCACTCTTACCGCTATCACGGATCGCTAACGACGCCGCCATGCACCGAAGGAGTCCAGTGGATTGTGCTTCAACAGCCCGTGGAATGGTCCGAGGCGCAGATTGGCGCGTTCCGTACCCTGTTCCCGCATGATAACCGCCCGGTTCAGCCGCTTGACGGCCGGACACTTGAGACAGAAGAGTAACAGAGTAAAAAAAAGCAATAGACCGTCGTCCCGGCAGGGAAACGGTCTATTGGCGCCGCTTTTGTAATTCCGGCATCCACCATAACGCGGCAGGCAAGATCTTTGGTCTTAAGGGCGGTTCTACTTTTTCCGCTTCGGCTTATTGTATCCCTTGTCCCCAAAGGGCTGCAGCTTCTCAATCCACAGCTCAAGCAGCGCATCCACTTCTTCCTGATACTCTTTTAGTTCGGATCTATCATTCAAAGTTTCTTCACGCGGTTTAATTTGATCCAGCTCCTCAAATACGAAGCTGCCGCCGCCGTGTTCATTCCAGTCCTGCTTCAGTTCATTGATGTTGTTAATATTCGTCTGCTGTATAAACGCAAGCCGGTTTCTGGCCCCGGTCAGATCCATGCTGCCCAGCACCAGAATTTTACCGTTCTTCACATTTCGTATCTGGTAAACGCCCATCGGCCGAAATGACTGTACATATGACGAGGCAAGCTCTTTCTTCTTTTGCTTATCCAGAGACATCATTCTTCCTCCTTGGTCTTCAATCGGGTATCTTGAACCTTTTAATAGCCCATTTCCTTCAAAATCCGGGACAGCGTGCTTAGTCGCTCGCCGATCAGTTCGCTGTCATCGCTCAGCGCCTGGCTGAACAGCTTGATGTCTTCGTTGATTTTGTCGTTGTCCGTGCATACGGATACGGTCATCGCCTCCCCTTGCAGACCCACACGGTCAATCACCGGATTCTCGGGATCATACAGATTCTGATACTGGTAAGCCTCCCGGAAATGGACCATGCTTCTGGTCACCAGAATGGCAAGGTCAAGCACCCGATGAAGCGGCAGCTCCTCCGATTGTCTGGACCACTTCTCTCCCGTATGCCGCCACACCTTGGCGGAAATATCGACCTTCCCCCGGTCGTTCCACTGAGCCAATCCGAGCGATAATCCCTTCGTGTCCGAATGATTCGCATATCTGCCATCCACATTCTCGTAATTTTCGGATACAATAACCGGTTTATGCTTTAGCGTTGTTGGAATTTTCATTTCTTTGTTCACCTGTCCTTTTTCAGATGTTTCACATTTACTAATTTACTAAATTACTAATTCAGTGACAAGGGTTATGGTAGCCCAATTTGCAGCTGAAGTCAATAAAAAAACGCCTGGGTTTCCGCATCCCAAGCGTTAAATTCAAGTCTTTTTAAACCTTACTATCTGCTTTTTTCCTAATTCTAATCACTGCGCTTTTCGGGGTTCTCGCATCATGATATACGACAAACGCTTCGTTAAAATGCCGCAAATAATCCGATTCATGGGATTTCGGAGACAGGATAATCATTTTTCTGGACAGCTCCTGCTCGTACAGCGTGAATACTTTGGATTTTCTCCCTTCGTCCAAAGCGCTGTCGAACTCGTCCAGCACGATGTATCCCGGCTCCGCCTGAATTGTCTTCAGCAGCGCTAGAGCGAACAGAAGCGAGCTGAGCGATTCCTCGCCGCCCGACACCCCTTTGCCGACTCGTCCTCCCCGGCCCTTCATGCCGACTTCCTCCAGCGGGCCGCGATGCCCCTGCTTTCTGGCTTTGATATTCAGGTAATACTTGATATTCCCCTGCTTCATCTCCTGCATGTCCCAGCTCACTTCGCCGTCGAACGAGAACTGGTCCATATAGCGCACAAACCGGCTGCCCACCCGTTTGATTTCATAATTTGTCGTACTGACCAGCTTCTCCTCGAGCTCGGCCAGACTTTCCTCAAGCTGGCGAAGCAGCATGCGGGCGTCCTGCACCTCCTGCTCGCCCCGTTCAAACTCCGCTTTTACCTTCTCGTAATTTTCGACTGCGTTCTCGTCGACGGTTTCGCCAAGCGCCAGGTTTAGCTGAACCAGAGCGTCTTCCTTATGCGACTTTGCCTGCGCCGGATTCCAGTCCGGAACAACGGGAAAATCCGGAGACTCCTCAAGAAGCCCGGCGTATACCACTCTCAGGCGATCGGTCCAATCGCTGTAAAACTGCCGCTCCGCGGCGTGGTTCTCCTGGAAAACCTCCAGGCGCTCAAGCAGCTCCCGCTTCTCCCGGTCCAGCCCCTCCAGCGTTTTTTTCGACTCTTCGATATACTGGTGCTTCTCC
The DNA here is from genome assembly GCF_018966525.1 of Paenibacillus sophorae. NCBI lineage: Bacteria > Bacillati > Bacillota > Bacilli > Caryophanales > Paenibacillaceae > Paenibacillus > Paenibacillus sophorae. The sequence goes on along the minus strand of NZ_CP076607.1, from coordinate 2,758,690 downwards.
CTGATCCTTCTCTTCGTCGATTCCAAAGAACGATCCAGCCGGTCGCTTTCCGTAAGCAGGTCCTGAAGCTCCCTCTCCAGTCCTTGCAGCCGTTCTCCGGAGGCTTCCAGCTCTTGGCCAAGCTGCCCGAATCGCTCGATCTTCGAGCTTTCCTGATCGGCGCGGTCGTAGATTTGCCGGTAGCCTTCGAGAGCTTCAAGCCGGACCGCAAGCTCGGCCGACGCCAGATTCAATCTCTGCCGCTCATCGGCAGAACGGTTCCGGATGTCCATCCATTTCCTCTGCTCGGCGGTCTTCCGGTCCAGCTCGCGCCCGCGCAAATCCCGCTCGGCGACGGCGCCAACGACCGTTTCCGCCTCTTTAATAAGCTGCAGCACCGAACGGATAAGATTTAGCCGTTCCTCGCATTCCGCTAGATCACGGCGGGCGGCTTCAAGCTGAAGCTCCTGCTTCTCTTGCTCTTCGCCGGCGCGCTTCACCCGCAGCTTGATTCCACGCGGGTTAAGAATCCACCGCTTGTCCTCCTGCGGGCCTCTCCGGCCAAGGGAATCGACAAGCTGGCCATTCTTTAACCTGGGCCTGGAAGAATCGGAGCCGGATACCAGTTCCCCGACCCACCACAACGCTTTCTGGGCTGCGGCGTAGGTCTGGTCGTCGAGATTCTTTTTCACCCGAAGTCCGAATAAAGCCAGCTCGTCCGCCGTTCGTTCCGGCACCACCGCCGGCAGCTCCACGTGATAGACATCCGTCGAAGCCGCGAAGCCTCTGGCATCGACGAACAGCGTATATTTGATAGCCTCGAGCTGGTCCTCCCGCTCCAGCGGAATATGCTCATCCATCTCCAGCAGATCGCGCAGCGTATAGACGGTCACACCTTTCCCGCGCAGACGGCGGATGGACGCTTCCTGCCTCAAGCTGTACATCCCGATTCCCTTGGTCAATGCCTCCAGCTCGTCCTCAAGCGACCGGATGCTCCGCTCCAGTTCCCGCCCGCTGTCGCGCAGGGAAGAACGCTTGCTTTCCAGACTCTCCGCTTCCCGTTCGAGAGCAGCGCTTCCCCCGTATTGGGCCAGCATTTTCTTGGCATCGCCGAGCCTCCGGAAGTCTTCCTCCAGGGCATACTCCAGTTTGCCGATTTCAGTGGCCAGCCAGTCCAGATGCGTCTGTGCCTCCTTGTATGCCTCCTCCGCCTCCCGGCTTTTTGCTTCGGTCTCCCGCATCTTTCCCCGGTCCTGCGCGAGCCGTTCTTCCACCTCGGCTCTGGAGTAGGGAATCGCCCGGATCTGTTTGTCCAGCTCCCTGAGAATATCTTCAAGCTGACGGTGCTCGTCATTCAATTGCTCGCGCAAGGCGCGCTCTTTCGCCGCTTCGCCTTCCACTTCCTCAAGCTGCCGGTTCAGTTCTTCCATGCGCTGTGTTCTTTCCTCATGATCCTTCCGATGCACTTGATGCTCCTCTTCCAGCTTCATCCAGCGGTCCAGTTCGCCCGCATGACGCTCTTCAAGCTCATCCATCTGCTCCCTCAAAAGTTCCTGCTCCCTGCCGTACAGCCGCTCAAGGGCAGCCGAAGCGGTTAGTACACTCTCAAGACCGAGCCTGCGCCGTTCGTTCCGGCTGATCAGCCGGTCCCGCTCCTGCTGCCAGTTGCCCAGGTTCAGCCTATGCGAATGTTGGTTGCTTTCCGCTGTCTGGAGCGCCGACTGCGCGTCTTTGCGTTCCTCCTTCACCTTTTCCCAGTTGTGCTGCATCCGCTCTATGCCGGTCATCTCGCTGAAAATTCGGAAGCGCTCCTCCGGCCGCATCACAGCGAACTGGTTCACATCCTGCTGATACCAGATCAGGTAAAAGGCATCCGGGTCCACTTTATATTTATGCTGGAGCTGATGCCGGTACTCATGAAGATGGTTCGTGCTGTCTCCCGGCGTATAGCGGGTCTCTTTATTCCATTTCCACGGCTCATTGCCCTCGCAAATAAAGTATTCCTTCCGCAAGGGATCGCCGGGTTTCTGCTCCAGATTCAGCCGGAAGCCGATGTACGCGGCCGCGTCGACGGGACTTGTTCCGATGTTGGCAAAAACAAGCTGAATCGTCGCCCGCCACACACGGTCCGGCGGCAGATTGCGGGAACGCAGCCCCTCCAAATCCACTTTGGCGGAAGCCAGCACCGCTCCGAGGCAGAACGTAATCGTTGATTTGCCCGAGCCGTTTGGCCCGCCGATCAGCACATGGTCTTCCGGTCCGCCCCATTCCAGCCTCGTATCCGAGAAATCGCGGATGCCGCTAAATTCCAGCGCCCAGGGGTTCAATATCCCTCACCTGCCTCCAGATTGTAGCGTTTATAGAATTTCAGAACATCGTCCATATTCAATTGCTGGGAATGGCTGAATTCAGCGAACCGTTTTAAATAGGAATCCGAGAACAGCCGCGCCCCGATCGCGGTCAGCGCATAGGCTTCCTCATTGGATGGATTCTCATAGCGGGACACGGCGCCCAGCTTGATGAGCGTATCGAGGTTCGCCAGGATTTTCCGCCTTACATCCAGCGATTCATGCCCGAATGCCTCCAGCAATTGGGTAAACAGGGTATAGTCATTCTGCAGCACTTCCTGGTGATAAAAAATAAACATCAGCAAAGCCAGACTCTCGGACGACATCAGCTCTCGCGCCTGTCTGGCGGGCACATGAATCAGCACGACCGCCCGGTCTCTGCGCTCATCATAGATAAGCCTGTAGTAGCGGGCAACCGACTGATTCACCCTTTTCACAAAAGAAGCAAATCCCTGCTCATCCCCCTGCTCCAGCTTCAGAATCTTCATCACCTCGCGCCGGGACAGGCCGAAGCTACCGCTGCGGACTGCGGCCGACGACGAGAACATAATCTGCACAAACGCATATTCCTCATCGGGACTGAGCACCGCGGACAGCCGTTCCATCGCCCCCAGCGGCAGGTTGCTGTGCAAGCTCTCCGGTTCTTCTAACGACATGCTGATCTCCTCCTTCGTTCACAAGCTGCCATTCGGTCTGTGCGCCGCCTGCCCGCAAATCTGGGGCGGGATCTTCTCCCCGTTCAATCACCGCCCGCTGCCCGCCCACCAGAGCGGAGACCGCCAGCAGCGCGTTCAAGGCGTCGCTCCAGCGCTCCGAGCCCGCCTCCAGCACAAGCTGCTCAAGACCGACGCTTTCCCTTTCACGCAGAATCCGCTCCGCTTCATCCGTCCGAATCCTCGCTTTGGTCAACTGCCATTCGATCTGCGCCAAATGAGTGCCGAGCTCCTCCTCGGTCCATTCTTCCGTCTCCGCATATTCCGGCTCCAGACGTTCCCGAATCGGCTCGGTGGAAGGCACATAGCTTTCCAGATAGCTTACTGTATCCGCCAGTTGGAGATTGGACACGGGAGAAGCGAACTGAACGGGCACCCACATGCCGTCCAGACGCTCTCCGGGAGAGCGGTCCTGCTCCAGAAAGCTCAATATCTCATGAGCGTTTGGCAGTTCGGAATCGGCGGTTTTGTAGAAGGAACGGATAATAAACTGGCGGATGGCCTGCGGGGAAATCTCGGACCGGACCTCGGTCTGCTGCAAGTGGGCGAAGCCCAGAAACTTATTCAGTGTGCCTAAAGACACCTGCGTTCCTTCAAACATGATTTCCGTGCCTTTTTTGAGCAAGGGCGCAAAGGAAGCCCCTTCTTCAAAGGTGGTGAATTTGTCCAGCCGCTCATTCATCCGCGCGTTCAGCTCCTGCATCAGATCCACAATAATCCGGATTTGCGGCAGGGCATTCCGGTCGGCGAGCAGTTCAAGCTGCCGCTCTTTCAGTTTGTCCACGGCATCAAGACAATTGCGGATCATACTGGCCAGCCGGTTTCCGCCCGAAATCCCCTTGTCGTCGTAAGCCTCGCTGAGATCCGCATCCCTTCTCGCCTGAAACAGCGAGCGGGCTACGTCATCCTGCATATAGTAAGCCAGCGAATCATTCGCCAGACGAATCAGCATATCCATCATCCGTTTGCCGACATCCATCATCGTAAGTCTCCGCTTGCTGCGGATGATCCAGTTATATTTCTGCAGCACATTCAGCAGACGCTCCATCGGAATTCCGGGCTCGTATCCATAGCGGTTCCTGAACCGGTAAAAGAGCGCGTCCGCATCCTCCAGCGGCTCGTCCAGCCCAAGCGCCTCCTGCTGGATCAGGTTCAGCATTTTTAGAATCTCCAGCACTTTCAGCGGTTCTTCGAAGTATTCCCGCAGTTCGGTCAGCACCCCCGCGAGCTTGACGAGATCCCGCAGCGATTCCTTGCGAAGATGTTCGGGCACCCCGCCGCCAAAGATAGAAATCAAAGCTCCATCCACATGTTCCAAATGTCCGTATCCCCCATTTCCGCTTCCTGCTCATCTGCTTGGTTCCGGTTCAGTCCGGCAAGTGCCGCTGCCTCATAAGCCTCCCATGTACGGAAAAGACAGGAGCGCGGATCGTCACCCTTATGGTCCCCTGCAACCGGAAAAATCCATTTCACCGCCGCCGGAGACGCCGGCTGCAGCAGGGCTTGCACGTTTCTTGCGATGTCCAGCCCGGACTTGTCGCCGTCGCACCATACAATGACCTGCCCAATCGACTTCGAGCCGGTTAATACATCCTTGATCAGCTTACGGTGTCCGCTTCTAAGCTGTCCGTCCAGCCCGATAATCAAACTGCCCGAGTTCAGCAGAAAGTCAGGTTCAGCGCTCATCCGTGTGAGCACGGCTCGATTCTCGGTCAGCCATAATGTATGGCAGCCGGTTCGGAATTCGGTCTTCCAAACGGTCACATCAGTAACCGCGTGCAAAAAGCCTTGCGGATAAGTAAATCCGCCGCTTCCGCTCAGTTCTCCGGCAAAGAAAATCGGGGTAACCGTTCCTGCGCTGCACAGCCCAAGCAGCGGGAGAGGACAGCCGATCTGTTCCTCCGCCGCCTCCAGAAAATCCGCCTTATAGGGATCAAAGCGCTTCGAGCCGCCGATTTCCCGGTAGTAACGCGCCCCTATCTCCTTCCAGTCATAATGAGCGCGGGCGGCAGCGATTTCGGCCAGTGCGATAATAAAATCGACATAGAATTCCAGCTTTCTGCCCTGCCATGGCTGCTCTTTGTTCCAGATGACCTCGAAGACCTCTTTATAAATGCAACAGTGTTCGAGCTTTGCTGCCATATCCTCTATAAAATTCCACAATAATTGCCGGTTTTCCTTCCCGGCCAGGCCATCCGGGTCTTTATTCCGCTCTTCCAGTATTGTTCCAAGCCGTGCATGCCAGTTCGCAATGGTCTGCTTCTCCCGTTCCTGCGCACGTGTTCTTTTCCGCTCAAGGTGAATATAAAGCGCATAACCCATAACATACTCCGTGCGCGCTACGGTTTTCCCATCGGACTCGTACCGGTCTTTCCGCATAATCCATCCCTCGGCCAATCCTTCGGAACACAGCGACGCATCCCGGATTTCACGCAGCAGCTCACGCTCGCTCTTCCGGACCCTTGGACTATGAAACAGCCGTTCCAGCACTTCAGGGACACTATTTTCATGAGAGAGACCGGTATCCGCATGCCCGCCGGTGATTTTTCCTATGCGCCTGCGTGTTCTTGAGCCTGCCCTGAAAATATCAATTTCGAAGCCCCTGCCAGATTCGCTGAAAGTCGCGGGCTCAAGCTCCAAGCCTTTGGATAAATAATGAGAACATATGAAATCGACAATCTCCGTATTTAACAAGCTTTTACATCCCCTTATCGATCCGCATAATTATGATCTAGTATAATACAAGAGTTGAGTTATGCAGTTCAGGATTATGCAAAATGCTCAGTTAAAAAAGACGGCGAAGCCGTTTCCACTTCTAAAGGAGCGATACCATGCGATTGTTCGAAATATTGTTGATAGCGCTGAATCTGTTTCTTCTGGTCCTGCTGACATTTGGAAGATTGCGGAGCAAACGCAGCGCAGCCTTGTCGGCCGCCGTCTCCCTGGCCGTTGTCAGTCTGCATCTGGCGCTCGAAGGCTATCGGTTTCAAATGTGGCCGGCATATATGATCTCAGCCGCCCTAACCCTGCACGCCGCCTTCCGCTTCAGCCGGGGGAACTTCTCCGGGCAGTCCCCTGTCAAGCGAAGCAAGCTGCGGCGAACGGGGCTTGCTGCTTTTCTCTTGTTGTACAGCTTACTAACGGCGCTGCCGCCTATCGCCCTGCCCGTCCCTTCCTTCGAACAGCCTACCGGCTCCTATAATGTTGGTACTGTCCAGTACCACTGGATCGATCATGGGCGAAAGGAAACCTATGAGAACGTGCCCGGGAACAATAGAGCCTTGAACATTCAAATTTGGTATCCCGCCGATCACACCGAAGGCTATCCGGCAGCGCCTTATGTGGCGGATTTGCCAGTCATTGCCGAAGCGCTGGGCAGGCAATACGGCATACCAAAGCAGCTGTTCAGCTACTTCAATCTGGTCAAGACCTACGCCTACCAGGAGCCGCCCGTATCGAAGAGGGAGGCGGCCTATCCGGTTGTCGTGTTCTCCCACGGTTTTCCCGGAGGGCGTTATACCAGCACTTTCCAAACCGTTGAATTGGCCAGCCACGGCTTTATCGTCGTTGCCGTAGAACATACCTTAAGCTCGTTTACAACCGTATTTCCGGGAGGACATTATATCGGCCTATCCCCCAACCAGCCGAAACCGGCGGACATTTCCGCTTGGGACGATATAATCAACAATGTCTGGCTGAAGGACATTCGATTCGTACTAAATCGGCTGGACGATCTGAACCGCCAGGATGACAAGAAACTCTTGACGGGCGCTCTCGACTTAAGCCGCATCGGTATGCTGGGACATTCCTTCGGGGGCGCTACCGCCGCCCAGGCGCTCCTGCTAGACCAGCGGGTCAAAGCGGCGATCAATATGGACGGCACCTTTTTCGGAAAAGGGGACTTGAGCCGGGGATTGCCGCGGCCCTTCCTGTTAATGAGCTCCGACCTGGCACCCCAGCCTGCGGATGCTTCGTCCGAACCGACGGACAGCCAACTGGCAGCCGCCGGTCTGACCCGCGAGATCTTTGACAAACAGCTGCGGCAAATCCCTTTGCGCAAACAAAAAGCGCTGCGAAACGGAGGAAGAGAATTGGTCATTCCTCATGCGACCCATTTGAGCTTTTGCGATTTTTATCTCTGGTTCCCCATAATGGTCTGGACAAACGGTCAAACGGAGGATCCCCACCGTACCCATAGAGCGATCAACAAAGCGACGGTCGCCTTTTTTGAGGAACACCTCGGCCAGAAATAAGAGGCAAGCCAGGTCTGCACCTTGGGACTGCTATTTCTCATCGCTTCTACCAACAAACTCTTGTATAATACATAAATTAGTTTTAATCCCATATCAAAGAAGGGACGTGGAGGCTCATGATCAGATTAGACGCACAGGAATACGCCAAGGCGGAGGAACCGCTGAGAGAGGTAACAATCAATACGCTGTTTGCCCAGGCGGTAATACACGGACATATTTCCGGGGAGGTTTATACGGATGACCTACATAACCCGGCAGCTTTTTACATCGTCCATCCTTACGGAATGTCGCTGCTGTTTGGAGAAACAGACCGTGAGTCTTTTAGACATAAGCTGGTTGAGCATGTCGAGAACACCAATAAGACAAGACAAAAATCCGAGTGGCTGCAGGTGCATCCCCGTTCCTGGGACTCTCTGATCCGTTCAGTGATGGGCCCGGATTCTGCGGTGCAGGAGGAGAATACAAGAGTTAATTTCGCGTTTGACCGCAGCCGTTATGAGCAGGCCGTCAAGAAGTACGGGAAGAGCGATTACGAAATTGTGCCGACGACGCGGGAGATATTCCGGGAGCTGGAGGGCGGCGTTGCTCCGAAGCACTTCTGGAGAGATTCGGAGCAGTTCGCGGAGCGGGGGATTGGATATACGCTGATGGATGGCAGCGAAGCGGCTTCAACCTCATTTGCAGCATTTCTTGAAGATAATCAGCTAGAGATTGGAATCGAAACTTCCGAGAAATTCCGGGGTAAAGGCTATGCCTTCCACGTGTGCTCGGCCTTGATCGATTATTGCCTGGAAGCCAATCTAGAGCCGGTCTGGTCCTGCCGCCAAGAAAACGAAGGCTCTTATTATCTGGCGCAAAAGCTCGGATTCATCCCGACGGTTCGCGTTCCCTATTACCGGTTAGAGGTATAGAAAAACCCGGAGAGTCCGGGTATAGTTGTTCAAGAGCGGACGCCCTCATAGGCCCGCCGCAAAATATCGATATCCAGCTTGTCCATTTGAAGCATCGCGTTCATGACTCTTGCCGATTTCTCGGCATCCTCATCCTGCAGCAGCTCTCCTAAGACGGAAGGCACGATTTGCCAAGAAAGTCCGAATTTATCCTTAAGCCAGCCGCATCTCTGCTTCTCCCCGCCTTCGGAGAGCTTCTCCCACAGCTCGTCTACCTCCTGCTGCATTTCACAGTTAACGAAGAACGATACGGCCGGGGAAAAAGTGAACTGCGGTCCGCCGTTAAGCGCCATAAACTCTTGACCGTCAAGCTCGAACGTTCCGGACATTACCGCCCCTTTGGGCCAAGGCCCTCCGCCTCCGCTGCGTCTGATGTCCTTGATCCTGGAATTCTTAAAAATTGAGGTATAGAAATTTATCGCTTCTTCAGCCTGATTGTCAAACCATAGAAAAGGGGCAATCTTCTGCATAGGATTCAGCTCCTTTTCCTCTAATTATACCGGTCAAATGATGTGCCGTACATCCTGAAGCATTAAATCCGCACGATTTTCAAGCACAAAAAAAGCCGGTCCAAACGCGATAGCTTGGCCGGCTCCTATAACGGGGCATTCCTATTCAATTGAAGCGGTCAAGGTTCCGCTATGGAATGCGTCTTTTAAGAAGTTTTAGAGTTTAAAGTGCAGCACCGTCTGACGGAGCTTGGCCGACATCTCATGCAGCATGGATGTATGCGCCGAATTCTGCTCCATGCAGGCCAGCTGCTGCTCGGTGGCGGCCCCCACGCTTTCCGTGCCTTCCGCCACCGTCTTCGTCATCTCCGATATTCGGTCCATGGTGTCGACAATTTTCTCGGAGTGTCCGGATAGATTACGCAGCGCTTCGGTCACCTCCTGAATTTCGCTTGTGGTGCTGCCTGTAAGTCTCTTGATCTGATCGAACAATTCGCTTACGGAGCTTGTGGTCTTCACGCCTTGAGCCACCTCGTCATTCATTTCCCTGACCGATAGTCCAACCTGCCGCGTATCGCTCTGGATCGCCTGAACCAGTGCTTTAACCTTGTCCGCCGAAGCGTTGGTCTCATTGGCAAGCTTGCGGATTTCCGTTGTTACGACTGCGAATCCCCTTCCATGCTCGCCGGCCCGGGCGGCTTCAATTGCCGCATTTAACGACAGAAGATTGGTCTGCACTCCGATTGAGGAAATGACGTTATTCATCTCTTCAATTTCGCCAGAGCGCTTCTCCAGGGATGACATCATCCGCTCAATCGCATCCATCCGCTGCCGGATCGTATTCATCTGACGAACCGCGTCGGCCAGCCCTTTTTCTCCGGATACGGCCATTTCCTGCGCTTGCCTGGCAACATCCATCGCTGTCCGGCTGTTCCGGTCGATATTGCGGATGTCGGCATCGACGGCCATTACCGCCTCCTGCCCATTCTTCGTCGCCTCCACCCGGCTGCTGCTGGTCGAAGCCAACTCGCCCATTACGGCAGCCATATGTTCCGCCGCCCGGCTCGTTTCTTCCGTACCTGCCGCGACCTCCCCGGATATGTTGATGAGATGCTCGGTACTCTCGTTGATTTCCGTCACAATAAGCCTCAGGTTGTCCTGCATTCGGTTGAATGCTTCCGCCAGCATCGCCAATTCATCCTTCTGCTTCAAGACAAGGGGACCGCTGCCCAAATTCCCTTCGGAAATGGATCGTGCCGCAGAAGACAGCGACCGGATCGGCCGGGATATCATCCGGGCCATGTACAAACCAATTCCGACCGCAAGAACAAAGACGGCAATGCCGATCGCCATGGTAAAACGGATGGCATCCGCGTTTGTCTTCTCCATTTCCGTCTTGACCGCCAACATTTCCCGAGTTTGCTCATCGGAGAGCTGCTGGGCATAATGGACAATGGCGTCACCCATCAGCATAAGGTCAGTCTTGGCCTCCAAAAAGGCGCCTTCCAAAGACTCCTGCGGCAGCCCGAACAGGCCTTCGGCCTTCTCGCTGTAATAGCGGTTCATATTCTTCATCAGATCAACCATTTTCCGGCTCTCCGGCTGATCCGCCAGCATGGGAGACATTTCGTCCAGGAGCTTATCCGTCTGGCTGTTGTCCGTCTGCAGATTCGTATGATAGAACGTATCCTGATTGAGCAAATACGATTGCAGGCTGCTGTTCTGCGATATGGCGTAGAACTTCAGATTATCCGCCATGCCTTTCAGCATTACATGACGCTCAAGAACCCTATCTATGGTACTCTGCACCTTCCGCATCGATAGAATGTAGCTCACACCCGCACACCCGGAAATGATGGCAACCGTCAAAAATCCGGCCAATAATTTTTGTGCAATTGATAGACGCACCGGTTTTCCTCCTAATCTCATTGATTCCATTTTGCTATGTACCGATCCGCTTGATTCGCGGTGACCAGCTCGTATGGGACATATGTATTTTTGGTAAAGCTTAAGCCTTGTGCAGCTTTAACCGCGACTTTTATCGCCTGCTTTCCCTGTTCAGCCGCATCCTGAAAGACGGTGACATCAATATTACCCATCTTCATCATCTCCAAAGCCTGCATCGTACCGTCGACTCCAGCAAATCGCATTCCCTTCTCTTTGCCCTGCAACCGCGCGGCCAGAATGGCTCCGATCGCCATTTCATCATTAGTGGCTACAACGGCGTCGATTGATTTGCCGGTCGTCAGCCAATCCGACATTAGCAAGAGCGCTTTATACCGGTCATGTGCGGCGCTTCCTTCGAACACCAAATTTAATCCTGGATGCTGAGCGATGACATGTTTGATATCTTCGGCCCGCTTCTCATCTTTGCCGCCGTCAATTAGCGCAATATTCCCCTTTCCCCCCAGCAATTTGGCGATTTCGTCCATTTCCAGAATACCGGCGGCGTCCGGCGGCGATTCGGCGGAAGGCGGCCGCTCGGAGCCGACATATGCCGTCGCCCCTTCCACACCTTCATAAGCGCGGGACAGGATAATTGCCGGTATCCCGGCGTCTTGGATTCTTTTCGTCAGCTTTACCGATTGCTCCGCATTGACTGGAATAAACACGATAGCGCTTACTCCCGCCGCGAGCAGTTCCTCAACTTGTTCGGATTGGCGCTCCGCATCATCGCCGGAATATTTGATTTCCAGCGACGTTCCCGGTTCGGCTTGGGCCTCCCGCTTCATGTTCTGCGCCAGATAGGTGAGAAACCGGTCTCTCTGATCGAGCAAAATGACGCCGATAGCCACTTCGCCTTTCTTACCCGGGTTCCCGGCCACCTCCTTTGTCCTCTGCGCGGTTGTTCCGCTTTCACTGCTTTGCGTCCCGGGCGAACCGGCATTGGCGGCTTTTCGCGCTCCCCCCGCTTCCGGCGAGACACTGCCGGATGAGCATGACGTTGTCCACGCCAATACTCCCGCTACGCATAGCATCACACACAGGGAACGGATAAGCTTTCTCTTTGTTTTCATAAGCATAACCCCCTAATTTTTATGCCCCCCGACAAAAAAAGTCAGAGTAAGTATGTTTCGGTGATTATCGACAAAATAACGGTAAATTGTTATACAGTTCCCGAAATTATTTATGTGAGACAAAATAATGTCTCGCTTCCGGATTTTAGTTATAATTTCAGCACAAAAAAGCCGTCAAACACACGACAAATCCATGTGTTTAACGGCCCCAAAAATTAAAGTTTAAATCTTATCTGCCGTCCAGCAGATTGCCCAGCCCGCCGAGAATGCTGCCCTCTTCCTTGCGTCCCGTGCCCCGGGCAGCAGACAGAATGCGGTCAGCCATCCGGTTGAACGGCAGCGACTGAACCCAGATCTTGCCCGGTCCACGCAGCGTGGCGAAGAACAGGCCTTCCCCTCCGAACAGGGCGGTTTTGATGCCTTTGACCATCTCGATATCATAGTCCACCGAAGAAGTCATGGCGACAAGACAGCCGGTATCCAGGCGGATGACTTCTCCGGGCTGCAGCGTCTTCTCCATGACGTACCCGCCGGAATGGACAAAGGCCAAACCGTCGCCTTCCAGCTTCTGCATAATAAATCCTTCGCCGCCGAAGAATCCGGCGCCAAGCCTGCGCTGAAATTCTATCCCTACGGATACGCCTTTTGCCGCACAGAGAAAAGCGTCCTTTTGACAGACAATTTTTCCGTTATACTGAAGCAGGTCAAGGGGAATGATCTTTCCCGGATACGGAGCGGCAAACGTTACGGACTTCCGGCCGTAGCCTCCGCCATGCGTGAATACGGTCATGAACAGGCTTTCGCCGGTCAGCACTCTTTTTCCCGCGCCCATCAGCTTGCCCATCAGACCGCCGCCGCCCTGACCCGAGCTGCTGCCGTCGCCGAAGATGGTCTCCATGCGGATTTCCGGGTCCATCATCATAAAGCTGCCCGCTTCCGCGATCACGCTCTCGCCGGGATCAAGCTGAACCTCCACACACTGCATTTCTTCGCCCATAATCACATAATCAATTTCATGCGCTCCCATAATTTTCGAATCCTCCTCAATTATTGTTCAAGGTTTCTTCCAGCCGTTTGAGCGTTTATACGTCCGTCAAGCCGGAGCGGTTTCACCGGAACTTAAAATTTTATGCTATGCAAATCTGTTTAATTCTGATTCCGTTTTAAGTATGACGGGGAGTAGATCCTGTCCGCGACTATTGTGCAGCAGTCTAAAATAGAGAGAGCGGAGGCAATCTTTCGCGTTGACCCGGGATATCGTTTGACTTCGGCTTTTGGGCCGGCTGCCGCATTCTCCGAGGCCAATGAGCCACTCCGCAATGGATGGATACGGCAGCAATTTCCGGCTGATTATTACATCAACGATGCTGGCAATCCGTTCATCCTCTTCATCTTGAAAACTATAATACCCGTTGTACAGCATTCCCTTGACGGCTGTAAGGACCTCGTTCCGCCCCGCTTCATCGCTCTCTTCACACTGCACCAATTCCCGCAGCGCATCCGCTCCATGAGCGGCACAGTGGGCCCAGCCGCCTTCGGCCAAATATCCACGCAAATCTTTTTCACCCTCGTAGTATCGGACCAGGGAATCTTGCAGCCGCTTAAAACACGATAGATCCATAAAAGACTGCTCCCGATGCCTCTGCAGCAGTAAAGCGATAACCAGCACGGAAAACGACCGGGTAAACACCGATTCATCCTCCTTACCGCCAATACCGTAAAACAAATGTTGATCACCAATAAGAACGGAAAGCATATTCAGAAGCTCAGCTTTGTTAAACCACCGCTTGACGACAATCCATTCATGAAAAGTAGGATAAATAAGCTCGTCCCGCAATTCCGGCTCAGGGTCGCCTATGTATTGAAGCATCAGTGTGATATAGTCCCATAATTTTTCGCCTTCTCTAAGCCGGTATTGTTCATCCTCAATTCTTTGCAGGTTGATATACAACTGCTTCCGCTCGCCGTCCATGTTCACTTTCCCTTCTTCTCCTTCCACACCGCTGCGTACTTCTTCCGGTATTTCAGATCCTCCTCCGTTTCAATCCATTCCAGGGCTTTAAGCTAGACCGCTTCATCCCCGTCCTGCTCGTACAATTTCCGCAGGCCTTGAATAATGTCAAAGCTGCGCCGCAATGGAACGCGAATGGTTATCGGGATGAGATAAATCCGCTTTCAGATCATCCCAAACCACATAGGCCCAATCCACTTTCCCGTTAGTCATGGACAGGAGTTCCATGTAAGCGTCGTACCGCGCGTTCCGGTCCTGCGATCCGACATCTTTAACCAAAGCTGCAACGCTTTTATCCATTAAGTAACCTCCCGCTAGATATGTTGAAGAGGAGCTCGAACAATTCTATTGTAGCATGAGAAAAAGCGGCTGCGCCGTCCTTTTATAAGCGGCGCCCGTTTCTCGAAAACCCAAAAACGCCCGGTTTCCCGGGCGCTTCTTGATTCGAGCAGATTATATTTTTCGTTCAAGCTCATCGCTCGGCGTTGATTTCGACCACTCGCCGACAAATTCGGCCTCATCATAATCAATGAAGGATTTCAGAATCTCGTCCCGGTCGTCAAGGAACAATTGGTCCGCCACTCCGGAGACGAGCTTCGGTACCGCGTTCTTCGTGCCTGAAATGGCGGAAGCCGAAAGTCCGCAGCTCGCAAGTGCCGAGTAGTTAAAGACGAACAGTCCATGCAGGAATTGCTCTCCCTCCGCGTCTCGGCCGGTGAGCGCAAAGCCGGGACTGAGGTAAGGATGCGCATCAAGCTGCGGATTGGCCACCTCTGCCGGAGCCTCGTAGACATCACCCCACCGGGCAATATGGCTCTCGATCAACCGGAGTTCCGGACGTAAGCCGGGATCGCTGAGAAGACCGGTGCTGACGATCAGGAAATCAAAGGTGAACCTGCCTTGAGGCGTGGTCACCGTTGCTCCTTCGCCATCGCTCTCCACATCAAGCCATGGAGCGCCAAGATGCAGCTCAAATCCGGGCCATGCAGCCGCCCGTTCAAAGGTATCGTTGGTCGGCGGCTGATTGTACTTGAAGAAATGAGAAATCGCCGCATATTTCTCGGCATCCGTCAGTACGTGGAAACGCTCAATCATCCCCGATGATTCCATTTGGCGGATCGGATTGACGCTCGGCAGCTTCTCCCGACGTACAAAGACATGAGCTTCGGCCACGCCTTGGGATAAGGCGAAATTGGCATTGTCAAAGGCCGATGCTCCGCCGCCCAGAATCCCGATTTTTTTGCCTTTCAGCGCTTCAAAATCAATCATCTCCGAAGTGTGGGCATACAGGTGGCTCGGCAAATTATCGGCAATTAATGGAGGCACATGCCATTCGCCGCCCCCCTGAATGCCTGTGGCCAGGACAACTTTTCGTGCCAATAATTGTTCCGAAGGCGCTCCCGCTCCATCAATATGCAAGCGATGAATCCCGTCCGCGGCAGGCTCGATCAGCTTCAGCTTGACTTCATTAATGACCGGAAGATCCAGAACCTGCCGGTACCAGCGTAAATAATTCATCCAGTCGCCCCGTGGAATCTTAACGACCTCATCCCAGCCCTGCGGTCCGAACTGCGCTTCCCACCAGGAGCGGAAGGTCAGAGAAGGTATCCCAAGGTCGACGGAAGTCAGATGCTTGGGCGTGCGCAGCGTAACCATCCGCGCATAGGTCTCCCACGGCCCCTCCAGACCCTCACGGTTCTCATCAATAACAAGAATATTCGATATCCGTTCACGCAGCAGGCCGAAAGCCGCAGCCAAGCCGCTTTGACCTCCCCCGATAATCACGACGTCATAGACATGCCCTTCGGAATGATTCTTCGGCTGTACCCAAGCCGCGCCTCCAAAGGCAAGGTAGGAAAGATCGGTTTTCACTCGTTCATTCAAAGCTTCCAGGCTCATGACTCCTCATACCTTTCAGTGGCTTAAGCCAGCATATGTGCTAATAGTCATATTATATCTTGAGTCATTAACCGTTTAAATGTTGATGGCATGTATATTGTCATAATATCTAAAATTCTCATTATTAATTGTGCATACCGACTAAGATTCAGCGTTTGGATGAGAGAGAATGTGACATGGGATCAGGCGCGACCTCACGATTTGCCAATCGACGCTGGGCGGAGATGCGAACTTAATGGCCACCGCCTCGATTATTCTGGAGGAGGTCTTCCATTTCTCGCTTGCCAATTGATTCTTGGGCGTCAGTGCAGTTTTTTTCATTAATTCTATTGATCAATTTGGAAAAAGCTGCGATCGCGAGGAATTTCAAGCTGTTTCTGCCCCAACGAGAGGTTAAGCAGGAAAAACATGTATTTTCGCATGAATGTCCTTCTAGAATTAACAGTTTCGAAAAAAAGAGGTATGGTTACAGGTTTTTCAAACCGCGTTTGTTTAACCTTTTATTATGACCAAGGCCTTAGGTTTTCCTGCTGTCCGGGTTCAACAAGAGCCGTTCTCCGCAAAAGAACCCGGCATCCTCCAGCCTCATTTCCGTGCAGCCCGGCACATTATCTTAAATACCCGCCATTGTTAATATCAAAGGTTGCGCCCGTGTAATGTTTGGATTTATCGGACAGTAAAAAAACGACCGTTTCAGCCACATCCTCCGGTAATACCGGCACAGGGATCAGTTGATGACTCAGATACTCCTGTTTTCTCCATTCGGGAATAGTCTCCATCATTGAAGTGTCGACCATCGTGGGCGCGACAGCGTTAACGCGTATGTACGGCGAAAAATTCATGGCGCAGCTCTTGGTTAATCCGAGTAAGGCCGCCTTGGTCATTCCATAAATCGCATCCGAGCTTCCCTCCATACCCGACACAGAGGACAAATTGACGATTGTTCCCCGGCGCTGATTGCGAAGCATCCGCCTTCCGAACAGCTGCGAGAAATAGACGGCTCCCTTAATGTTAATATCCATGACCCTGGCGATTTCGTCCTCTTGATAATCCAGAATGCTTCTCGCCAAGTAAATCCCCGCGTTATTCACCAAGCTGTCCGCATCCGGGTGCTCCTGTTCAATGTAGGCAAAAAAATCGCGAACCTGATCATAGTCGCTTACATCCACTTGATAGGTGTGCAGATTCTGGCAAGCATCCGTAGACTGCTTCAGCTCTTCAAGCAACCGGCCGTTAATATCGCATGCGATCACCGAAGCGCCCTCGCGCAAACCGAGCTTCACGATTTCTTTTCCGATCCCGGAAGCCGCGCCGGTTATGATCAATTTTTTATTAGTCAGCATGATAATCAACCACCCTAAAACTAAATTTAATAGCCATTTTACCTTTCGGCAGTTTGGGATTTGCATATGAATAATATAGTTAAATACAGTGGTCCATTCAACGGTAAAGGATTTGATTATTTTGAGGATAGCCTTCTTCACAGATACGTTTTACCCGCAAATCAATGGTGTGTCCAATACGTTGATGTATTTGAGCCAATATTTGACCCGAAGCGGTATTGAGCATATGTTCTTCGCCCCTGATTATGAGACCGATGAACCTGAAGCAGACGGGATCCCTGTCGTACGGTTCAAAGGATTTACACCCCATATCTATCCGGATTGCCGCCTCGCGTTCCCTCCTTATCCCAAAGTTCTTGAGCAGCTCTCGGACTTTGGACCCGATGTTGTCCATATTGTCACGGAACTCGGCATCGGCTGGAGCGGCTTGCGGGCCGCAAGAGCGCTGAATATACCAATCATCATGTCCTACCATACGAGCTTCGACAAGTACCTTCAATTTTACCATATGCAGTATTTTAGCAAAGCTTTATGGGCATACATGCGCTGGTTTCACAGCTTCGCGCACGTCAATCTCGCCCCTTCCCGAAGTACGCTACAAGATTTAACACGGCATGGCATACAAAATTTAGCCCTTTGGCCACGGGGAATCGATCTTGAGCGGTTTAATCCCGGGAATTACTCCTCCGAAATTAGGGAAAAGCTCGCCGGGACGGAGGAAACTGTATTTCTCTACGTTGGCCGCATCGCGGCGGAGAAGGGTCTGCAGACGCTGGCCGACAGCATCATGCAGGTTAATCAGCGATACGGGAAGCAGGTAAAATGGGTCTTCACCGGGGAGGGGCCTTATTTGCCGGAGCTGATTGCCAAAAGGATGCCGAACACCATTTTTACGGGGAGCCGCCGCGGCGCCGAACTGGCCGCAATCTATGCGAGCGCAGATGCGTTTATATTTCCTTCCGGTACCGAGACGTTCGGCAATGTGCTGCTTGAGGCGATGGCGAGCGGGCTGCCTGTCATCTGCACCGATTCCGGCGGCGTGACCGATTTTACGGAGAACCACAAAAATGCGCTTGTATGCAAGTACGGCAGCGTGCCGGAGCTAACCAAGGCAATCATCAAAATGCTCAATCCGTATAATCGGCAGATTCTAAGCGAAAAAGCGCTGGAAACGGCAAAATCCCGAAGCTGGGACGCCGTGTTTGAGGGTCTCATGCTGCAATATCATTACGCCGCACACCCGGAAATCTACACCGGACGAAAGGTCATCGGCTGATGCGATTAACCCGCTCCTCCCGCTCTGTGTTTCAACGGAAATGAGCTGCCTCCTGGGATTCATAGTTTATCACCCACGGATTTGATGGTGCATACACTGCACTGGTGAGGTGAGCCTAAACTATGGACAGACAGATTTGGCCGCAGCAATATGCCGCGAAGCTCCATCGTTCTTTAAGACAAAAGATTAGGCAATCTTATGCGCCCGGCGCTAAACCGGCAGCCATTCGGGTCATTAGTGAACTCTCCCCCATTTAGCTTACGCATGAAGTGGGGGCTTCTGTTGGCATCGATACAGGGTTGCACACGCTATGAGCTTTATGACCTAAAGACTCAACGCCTGTTGCACCCGAATGAGGGAAGCCAACGTCCAATACGTTCGTTTTGTCAATGAAGGGTCTTTTGCCTTCAAGGACAACCACATCTTTTCAGGTGTGGCTTTTTGTAGGTTGCGCAGCACGTATCGTGCGCCGATGTTATACGAGGCATTAAGGTCTGCGTGATACGTTTTTCCTGTTGCGAATACAGCAACATCACGCTTCGTGTTTCGTTGTACCCATCCACTGCCATCAAAAGCAAGCGCACTTGTATTCGCAGGGTTGACCATGGAAACCCGCATCCCCAAGAAATGCGCCATTTCGGTAACTTTCGTTTGGATGCGCCGTTTGGCCCAAAACTGGAGTTTGGCACGAAGCCGCTTAGCTCCCCATGTTCCTTTAGGCAGACGCATCTTGCCTAAAAACTCCATGACAATGACATCTGCGCTGTGCTTTTGAGCAAAGGCGAGAATTTGATGCGCGGTATCGTGGACGATATGCGTCTGTAAGCCGTTCATCCGCCGCCAGAAATTCGGTTTTGCCCCTATACCGGATTGACGCTGGGCTTGTTTCAGTTTGCCTGTGATTTGGCGCATCCGGTCTTTTTCTTTAGCTTGGTTGATAAATGTCCTCGCCAAGACAGTGCCGTTAGCGTCCATCACGGAACAGACTGCGGAATTCGTTAACCCTAAATCGGGCCGCACACACCCGCTGCTTGGAACGTTCCGCCTGAGTCAACTTCACATCCCCTTCGTAGGCGATATGTAGGGCATAGCGTTTTCCTTTCCGAACCAATGTGGGGTTGCATTCTTTCATGCTCCACACGTTACGTTTAAATAGGTCTTGTTCCTTAAAGGTAATGGGGAGCCAGACCCAATCACCTTGATGAAATATCTTGATGTTGGCTGCCCTATCAGAGGTTCGAATGAACATATTGCCTTTGTACAAGCAAGGGAACGCCTGATGCTGAGCTTGGAGTGTCGGCGGTTTCTTCGAAAAGCGTTTCCCTTCTTGCTGAGCGTGTTGTCGCTCGGCTTGCCAAAGCTGAAAACGGGAATGATGGCTTTTCATAATGCCAAACGCTTCTGCAATGGCACTTCTGCGGAAGTACGAAGGAAACTTATAAAAGCGTTGATCAAATTCGGCGTAGAGCGGATTCGGATTGTTCTTGGTACGGTGAATCAGCCGTTCTACCGCCGTCACTACCGCTTGGGTGGATAACGATGCCAAGGCTATAAACTGCTCTTGAATGACCATAATCAAGAACGTGAGCGCCTCTTGATACACATGGAGAGTCGCATCTAGCATGCGGTGGTGAGACGTAATCGGATGTTTGAGTGTTTTGACCACCTTCATGAGATGCGCCTCCATCGTAAGTTTGATGGATCTAGCATAACACAAGAACATATGTTTGTTAAGCAGAAGTGTCTAACCCCCACCTTCGCTGTTGGCTTAGAGGTGGGGGACTGCGACACTGAATCTGTTCAACGAGAAAAAGGTCTTACCGGAAAAGGGATCAATATTGCTGTTCTCGACACCGGGGTCTTTCCGCACCCGGACCTGATCCGGCCCGCCAACCGGATTATCGCCTTTAAGGACTTCATTAACCACAGACAACGGCCTTACGACGATAATGGTCACGGGACTCATGTCGCCGGAGATGCGGCGGGAAACGGATGGTCGAGCAAAGGGAAATACAAGGGTTCTGCGCCGGAAGCGGGCATCGTGGGCGTCAAAGTATTGGACCGCAATGGCAGCGGATACGACTCCACGATTATTAAGGGAATCGAATGGTGTGTTGCTCACAAAAAGCGGCTGAAGCTGCGCATTCTATCCCTGTCGTTAGGCGGTCCGATAAATTCTTCTTATAAGGACGATCCTCTCTGCCAAGCCGTGGAGCAGGCGGTCAAGGCCGGACTGACCGTGGTGATTGCGGCTGGAAACGGCGGGCCCGGGTACGGTACGATTGAATCCCCGGGTAACAGTCCTTCGGCCATTACGGTCGGAGCGGTGGACGACCGCCGCACTCTCCCGCAAGCCGACGACCGCATAGCCTGGTTCTCCAGCCGAGGACCCGCACGCTTCGGAGAGAATAAGCCGGACCTGATCGCACCGGGCGAGACGATTATTTCGCTGCGGTCTCCCCGCTCCAAGCTGGACCGCGAGCTTCCTTACCAGAGAATCAGTAAACACTATTTCGTAATGTCCGGCACCAGCATGTCTACGCCCATCGTCTCCGGCGCGGCCGCCCAACTCTTACAGAGCAATCCCTCTCTCTCTCCATCACAGGTTAAAACGCTACTGAAAAAGAATACCTTCCGCCTCAAATTGAACACCAATACTGCCGGAAGCGGTGAGATTA
The DNA here is from genome assembly GCF_018966525.1 of Paenibacillus sophorae. Taxonomy (NCBI): domain Bacteria; kingdom Bacillati; phylum Bacillota; class Bacilli; order Caryophanales; family Paenibacillaceae; genus Paenibacillus; species Paenibacillus sophorae. The sequence goes on along the minus strand of NZ_CP076607.1, from coordinate 2,737,774 downwards.
ATGTAAGGTTTCTGAACCACCAGCGGCGTTCTCACTAATTAATTGTGCGGAGTGCCTTAAATTTCGTTACCGAAACCATTAAAATTTAAAATGATATTGACAACCCACTAGAGCGCGTTTATGATAAAGCCAATAATTGCGTCACATAACCTGACACTATTATATTGCTGCTTCTTGTATAAGCTCACAATGTGGGTGAGCGTCTCTACAGGCAACCGTGAATTGCCCCAGGCTACAAGAGGTGTATCAGTTATTTCCTTTTCTGTCCGGTACTTTGAGATGCCGGAACGAATGAGGAGATTTAACTGTGCGCCTCTTGGCGCCCGGGGTTTTCTGTGCCAACGGAAAATCCCAATAATTCGTGAGGTGAAAGATGATGAATGTTAAAGCTAATTCCCCTGCCGAAGCCGCCCAAACGCAGCTTCCGCGCGACTGTACATTTACGGAAAATGACTGGCATGTCCTCTCCAAATACTGGTATCCGGTAGCCATCGCAAGCGAGATTGCGGACAAGCCGCTGGCTGTGAAGCTGCTGGACGTAAAGCTCGTCTGCTACCGCAGCAAGGGCAAAGTCGTTATTGCCCGCGACCTTTGCTTCCACCGGGGCGCCCCTCTCAGCATGGGATGGGTTGAAAACGACGAGATCGTATGCCCTTATCATGGCTTTCGGTATAACTGCGAAGGAACATGTACCGCGGTTCCCGCACACCCAAGCAGCAAAATTTCACCCAAGCTGAAGCTGATTATGTATCCCGCTGTTGAGCGGTACGGTCTGATCTGGACTTGTCTCTCGGGTGCCGAGGAACAAATTCCCGACCTCCCGGGCTGGGATGATCCGGATTTCATCAATATTTTGCCTCCGAGCTTTGACATCGCGGGTTCCGCCGGACGCCAAATGGAGGGCTTTCTGGACGTCTCCCATTTCGCTTACGTGCATACGGACAGCTTCGGCGACCGCAATAATCCGGAGGTCCCGGCAGTACAAGGTGAGACGCGAAGGCACTGAGCTATTTGCCGACTATTGGAGCACGGTCAGCAATTACGGAAAAGGCCAGAACGTACCCGTTCCGGAAGGCTTTATGTGGCTGCGCGCGTTCCGCGTATTCCCGCCGTTCGCCGCGTCGCTTACCGTGCATTTTCCAGACGACGGGAAGCTGATGATCCTGAACTGCGCTTCCCCGGTCTCGGCCCGCTACACCCGTCTGTTCTGCCCGATTTCACGCAATTTCGATAAAGATGCTCCACTTCAGCCTACCATTGATTTTAACCTTCAGGTGTTCCAGGAAGACCGCGACATGGTCGAGGCTCAGACTCCGGAAGACCTCCCGCTTGATCTGACGGCAGAGGCTCACATTCCGGCGGACCGCACTTCCATCGCCTACCGGCAGCTGCTTACGGAGCTTGGACTCGGAAGACATTATACATCATAAGCAAAAAAAGTCGCCCTCCCTTTTGAAAAAGGATCTGGGCGATTCTTTTTTAACCCGCTTCGTATTCCGCTCTACATATTACCGTCTCATACGGTTTCATGACGCCAGCATCATGATCATTCAGATTGGACAGCATGACAGAGCCCGCAAGCGGCGCAGGAATCGCAACATTCCGGTCCGTAAAATTGCATAATATCGTCCACTGCTCGCTGCCCAAAGTCCGGACATAGCCGCCAAGCTCCTCGGAATTCTTATAAATCTCCCGGTAATCGCCGTAAATCAGCGCTTTATTCTCGCGGCGCAGCCTGATCAGCTTCCGGTAGAAATGCAGGATCGAATTCCCGTCATGCAGCGACTGCTCCACATTGATCGACGTATAATTCGGATTCACCCGCAGCCACGGCTCCCCGGACGTAAATCCGGCCATCGGCTCCGGACTCCACTGCATCGGCGTACGCCCCTGATCCCGGCTCCTTTTCGCCAGATGTTTCAGGATGTCACCCTCGGGCCTACCCAAGGCCGTTTCGTAAGCGTGAAAATTGATGCTTTCAATATCCCGGTACTCCTCTATTGAAGCAAAATAATGATTAGTCATGCCGATCTCCTGCCCCTGATAGATAAAAGGAGTGCCCCGCATCAGAAAATAGTAGGCGGCCAGCATTTTAGCCGATTCCTCGCGGTAACGCCCGTCGCTGCCGAATTTGGAAACCGACCGGACATGGTCGTGATTCTCCAGGAAGAGCGCCATCCATCCTCTATCAGCCGTCTCCGTCTGCCATTTGGACAGCGCATGCTTGAAGTCGGTCAGATTCCAGGAATGATAGATTCCTTTAGCCATCGGCTTGACATCCAAATCGACATGATCAAATTGAAAAATCATATTAAAAACACCGCTCTGCTCATCCACATAATCATGAATCTGCTCAATCGGAACGCCGGGCGCCTCCGCAACGGTCATCACATTGCGCGGCTCCAGCACCTCCCGTTTCATTTCGTGCAGAAAATCCAGAATGCCGGGTTGATTCAGGCATGCTTCAGCAAGCGGAGCATAACGGCGGCCCTCTTCTGTATTAAGCTGTGGGAACCGCTGATCCTTTTTAATAAAGGTGATCGCGTCGATGCGGAATCCGGCAATCCCCTTGTCGATCCACCATTCCATCATGGAGAAAATATTCCGGCGAACCTCGGGATTCTCCCAGTTCAGATCCGGCTGCTTTCTGGAAAAACAGTGCAGATAATATTCCTGCGTATTCTCGTCATACTCCCAGGCCGAACCCCCGAAATTCGATTCCCAGTTGGTCGGTTCTTCCCCGCCCGATCCCGGCTTCCATATATACCAGTCCCTTTTCGGATTGTCTTTGGAGCTGCGGGATTCCACGAACCAGGCATGTTCATCCGAGGTGTGGTTCGCTACCAGGTCCATGATAATGCGGATGCCGCGGGCTTCCGCTTTGGCGATCAGCTCCAGCATATCTTCCATTGTTCCATATTCAGCCTGCATTTTATAGAAATCCCGAATATCGTAACCATTATCATCATTTGGCGAATCATATACCGGACACACCCAAATCACGTCGATGCCCAGATCGCTCAAGTAGCCGAGCCGGTTAATGATTCCGCGCAGATCCCCGATTCCGTCTCCACCCGAATCCTGAAAGCTCCGGGGATAAATCTGATAAACGACACTTTCCTTCCACCAATTGCGGTCTCTAGTCTCCATATCTCCACTCTTCCTCCAGCTCCCGAAGAATTTTCTAATGTCTCTTATTTAATGGCACCCTGGCTGACGCCCCGGATAATATAACGCTGCCCGAACAGGTAAGCGACGAGGATAGGCAGGATGGTGAGCAGCAGCGCGGGAATCAGCAGTTCCCAGTTGTTCATATACGTTCCGTTAAAGACTTTCATTTTGATCGGCATGGTGAAGTCCTGGTCTTTCGTAAGCACAAGGGACGGCAGCAAGTAGTCGTTCCAGATCCAGAGCACGTTCAGAATGGCGATCGTCACCGAGGTTGGAGCGAGCATGGGCAGCACAATTTTGAAAAAAGTCTGCGCCCGCGTGCAGCCATCCAGCAGCGAAGCTTCTTCGAGCTCATAAGGTATCGACTTCACAAATCCGTGATACATGAATATCGAGAGTGCGCTGCCGAACCCGATATAGAGGATAATCAGCAGCGGAATCGGCGCCGCGTCGATCCAGTGAAGCTTGGCTCCGTAAATATAAATCAGCGGGATCATGATGGATTGAAAAGGAATAATCATCGAAGCAACCATCAGAGCAAAGAGCCCGTTATTGAATTTGGTCGGACGTCTTACCATGTAATAAGCGGTCATTGCCGCGAGTATGCCGATGAACAGAACGCTAAGAAAGGTAATCACAACCGTGTTTCTGAACGATACAAAGAAATTCATCTTATCGACGACTTCGGCAAAATGCCCGAAATTCAGGCTGGTTGGCAGGGAAAAGGGACTTTCGAGTATCTCTCCATTATTCTTGAACGAGTTGACGACCATGAGGAAGAACGGAAAGACAAAGACGGCAAAAGATACGACCAATAAAATATAAGTAAGGACTGAGGCGGCTCTTTTTCTGGCTTCCATTATGCAGCAACCTCCATTCTCTTACTGAAATAAACTTGCAGCCCTGTAACGACCGCCACAATGATGAACAGCACAATCGCCTCGGCCTGGCCTACGCCATAGATGTTTTCAGTAAATGCCTTTTGGACGACATGCATGGATACCATAGTCGTACTGCCGTATGGCCCGCCCGCGGTCAGGGAGTAGTTCACATCATAAACCATAAAGGCATTTTTCAAGGTCAAAAAAACCGTAACGACAAAGGATGGAACCATCAGCGGGAGGATAACATTTCTTAAGCGCTGCCATGCGTTCGCCCCGTCGATTGTGGCCGCCTCCATGACGTCTTTGGGGACATTGACCAGTCCTGCGACAAAGATAATCATCATATAGCCCGCCGATTGCCAGATCGTTACAATCACGATGGCCCAGAAAGCCAGATGCTCATCCCCCAGCCAGCCCAGCCGCAGCCATTCGATGCCGAGCTTGTCTCCGATGGAAGGAAGCGTCTGCACGAAGATGAACTGCCAGATGTAGCCGAGGATCAATCCGCCGATCAGATTTGGAGTGAACAGCGCGGTCCGAAAGAAATTTTGCATTTTTACCCCGGAAGTGACCAGGAATGCCAGAATAAAGCCAAGTATATTAATGATGATGACCGTCGCGATAACGAACTCGACCGTCAGCCACATGGATTCCCAGAATGCGGTATCCGTAAATGCGGTTTTATAGTTGCCGAAGCCTGAGAACTTGATCGGATTAACCGGAGAGGTCATATCTGTCAGCGTAAGATACAGGCCATAGGCAAATGGAATAAGTACCGCTATGGCGAAGAAAATAATCGTGGGACCGGTAAAAAACAACTGGTTGCCGAGCGACTTCAGCCGGCTTTTTTCCGTTATCATAGCTTTGGTTCACCCCTATGTGCTTGAAGTAGAGGAAAAGAACGGGACTGCCCCGCCCTTTTCTGTTTCATAGTGATTAATCGATTATTGCTGGTTTTTGTAGTAGGTTTCGATTGCTTTGGCCAGATCGGCGCGGGATTCTTTCTGTGCAATATATTTTTGAATATCCGGCGCAAGGATGTTGCCCCAATCTTCAACTTTTACATAGTTGGAGCTGAACGGCAGCGTTTTGCCCGCCTGAACCGCTTCCGCAATCGCTACGCCGAGCGGATTCGTCACTTTGTTCGGGTTGTTCTTGAAAGCGGAAATGACTTGGGCTTGATTGACGAGAAAATCTTGGCCTTTTTGATCATAGACAAGCCAGTCCAGAAATTTCTTGGCCGCTTCCTGCTGAGCCGTTGTAGCCGCCTTGTTGATCACCAGAATATTGGTTGGGCCTGCAGCAATTTTGTTGTTGAGCGGATTGTCCGGATTGTTGTCGACCGGAACGGGAATGAATCCGAAGGATTCGCCGGAGACGGCCTTCAGTGAATCAAACGCCCAGTTTCCATTGAACAGAATGGCGGATTCGCCTTTGCCCACACTCAGGTGCGCGTCGTCATAGTACTTGCCCAGCGGGCGTTCGCCGTATTTGTTGTATGTCTTAGAGACAAGCAGATCCATTGTATCGTAGTAGCCGTTCCATACGGCGTTGCTTGCCAAATCAAATGTGCCGGCTTTCAATTGTTCCACAATCGTATTCGGGTCCTCCGCCTGGTTCAGAAACTGCGTGCTGTAATGGTTCGCAACCGACCAGTTCTCCGTTTGATAAGCGACCGGATATTTCACGCCGGAGGCCTGGATTTTGTCCAGAAGCGCTTTCAATTTGTCACGGGTATTGATGGAATAAGGATCGAAGGTGCCGCCTACCGCTTTTTCCACGACACTCTTGTTGTATACCAGCCCGAAGCCTTCAATGGAGAACGGGAAACCGGCGACTTTGCCATTGGCATCTTTAACGCCATAAACCGTATCCTGATTCCACTTCTCCCCGGAAAGATCGATGCCGAAGTCTTTGTATTTGTTAACAATGGAATCGGGAGACATCATTGCCAGCGTAACCGTTTTGCCGGAAGCCGTCAGTTTATCCAGCAGATTGACCGTTTCCCCAACCGCTCCGGAGACCGCTTCAACCGTAATGTCCGGGTTTGCCGCCATGAAATCTTTTGCCGCCTGCTCCCATTGGGAAGCGATTTCACCTTTGCCGTTCACAATAACAATGTTGACTTTGCCGCCATTTGATTCCGCCGCCGTGTTGTCTGAATTCCCCGACCCGCCGCAAGCGGTCAAAGATGCCACCAGTAAAAGAACGAGAAACAAGGCCAATGTCTTTTTCAAAAGAAACCCCTCCATTAATTAATTAACTTCAACCTGGTGCACAATCACCGCAGAATGTTTGGGAACGATACCAACATTTTAGATAATATCTCGCATCTCAGTCATCTGAAGTGATTATGGATATAATGTATCACTCTTTGGTAACGGTTACAATACCTTTTTTTTAAGTTGCTGCTAGAATTATATTCAATATAGCGAATACATGGCAATTTCAGGGCGTTAGATCGACAATAATCGATTGCTTTTTTTGGTAACGTTCCCAAAAATGCACAAGAGCCGCCGGAAGTTTCGTTCCCACATGCTAGGTGGATTCCCGGACAATCAGCTCAACCGGAAGCTCATAAACCGCCGGGTTCGGGCAAGACTCATTCAGCATCGCCAGCAGAATCTCTCCGGCCTTCTTCCCCATTTGTGCAATGGGCTGCCGAATGGTTGTAAGTCCCGGGTCCAGCACCTCCGCGATCGGTTGATCGTCAAAGCCGATGATTGCCAAATCATCCGGAATGCGCAAGCCGGCTTTTTTCGCGGCCATCATCAGCCCTCCGGCAATTTCATCGCTCCCGGCAAACACGGCGGTCGGACGGTCCTTCATTTCCATAAGGAGCTGCATCACTTGTTTACCGTCCTCAATCGTATGCTTATCAACCAGAATCCAGCTTGGATTCACCTGGATGCCGGCTTCTTCCAGCGCTTTTTGATAGCCTTGGTTCCGGTCCTTGTCCTTTCCGAAATCCGTGAATAATCCGCCCGTGCAATAAGCAATCTTACGGTGCCCTCTTTCGATCAAATGCTTGACGGCGATGTAGGTGCCTTGATATTGATCCACCCGAATCATCGGAACATCCGTCTTGTTGATATATTCGTTGCACAGCACAATGGGGCCAAACTCGGTATAAGGTTCAATCTCCGCCCAATCATTCTCGATGGATGTCATAATAATTCCGTCTGCTTGTTTGGTCTTCAGCAGATTTAAATAAGATAGCTCTTTCTCTTTATCCTCATTCGTCTGGCAAATCAGGGTCTGATAGCCGTTCCGGTAACCGACCTGCTCAATGGCATCCACCAAGTAGGAAAAGAACGGATTCACAATTTTCGGAACGACCACCGCGATAGTTGTCGCAAGCTGGCCTCTCAATCTTCTGGCTGAAGGGTTCGGCGTAAACCCAAGCTGCTCCATTGCCTTGAGCACCTGATTTTTTTTATCCGGTGAAATATGGGGATAGTTGTTGATCACCCGGGATACAGTCGTCTTCGAGACTCCCGCCAGGCGCGCCACATCAATGATGGTTGTCATCCGTTTGTCCACCTCTCGCAGCAAATATTGAAACCAGTTTCAATCAGTTTAACTTAAATCCGGATAATGCGAAAGAAATTTAAAAAAGCCGCTGGGCACCCAAAAGTGTTCAGCGGCTTCTTCGTACCGAGTCAGTTATAAAAATTGCGAACCCAGCGGTGCACCTTCAACTTGGCAAGCTGGTCCTCAGGAAGCCCCAATCCATCTCCCACCTTCATATTGCGTTCCACATTGGCAACGGAGCGCATCCCCGGAATAACCGTCGAAACTGCAGGGCTGCTAAGCACATAGCGCAGTGCCGTTTCCGCCATGCCGTCCACAGAGATATTCAAGTCGGCAGCAATTTGCTGCACCCGCTCGAAGACCTCCCGCTTACGGTCATTCTTGAAATAATGATTGCGGAAATCGCCTTTATCGAAGATCGTTTCCGGCGTGATTTTTCCTGTTAATCCGCCTTCATCCAGCGCAACCCGGACGATCACCCCGATATCATGCTTCTCACAAGCAGGCAGCAGCACATCCTCCGGACTCTGTTCAAAAATATTGTAGATGACCTGCACGGTGTCAACGAGACCGCTTTCAATAAGCTTAATCGCATTGCTTGGCTGATAGTCATTGATAGAAACGCCAAAAAACCGGATTTTCCCCTGTTCCTTCAGCTTCTGTACACCTTCCAGCCAGTCCCCTTTACCGATCCACTCATCCGACCAGACATGGAACTGCTGAACATCAATCGCCTCAAGACCCAAATTCCGCAAGCTCTGCTCCGTACAGGAAATCACATGCTCCTTAGTGAACGTCTCTTCTACCGGTATACCGCTGCGGGCGGGCCACTGTCTGTTAATGGGCGGGATCTTGGTCGCTACATAAATGTTCCCGGCATGCTCCCGGACAACTTGTCCAACCAGCTTCTCACTGTGCCCGTCTCCATATCCTTGCGCGGTATCAATAATATTCAATCCCAGCTCAATGGACCGGTTCAGCGCTTTGAGCGATTCTTGATCATCCGCGCCAATCCATGAGGTTTTACCGATCCCCCAGGCTCCAAAACCGATTTCCGATACTTTCAGTCCCGTTCTTCCAAGCGTTCTGTAGTTCATGGGTTCCCTCGCTTTCTTTGATCTTAAATTTGCTATTGCAAACTCCAGTATACCATAGGGAACGGTCAAAACTTAAAGCCGCCGGGCACCCGAAAGTGTTCAGACGGCTTCGTCGTACCCCTATTTCTTCACTCTGATTACCTGTTCGATCGCCTGCTTCATCAATCTGCCCCCCCGATCCCAGGAAATCTTGAGCGTATCCTGACGCCCCTGCCGGCCTTTCATTTTGCAAAGACCAGGATTCTCGTATGCGGTCCTCATCTGCTTTCTGAGGCTTTGGAGCTCCGGCTCCGCCCAGCGCTGTCCCTGCTGCGCGAAAAGGTGGTGAAATTTGCGGGATATCGCATGTCTGCTTCGCATGCTGACTGCCGGGTTCCGCAGCTTATATTTCACCAGGAAAGAATTTCGGCTGTTCAAAAAATCCATATGGCCTCCCCAGCCCGTTGCAATAACCGGAATGCCGCTGGCCATTGCTTCAAGAAACGGCATACCCACGCCTTCCCCTCTCGTTGGCAGAACAAAAGCATCCCCGAGCGTATATATCCCTCTAAGTTGTCCGGGTGTGAGCTGCCTGCCGATGATCTTGACGGGAGCGGTGCTTTTGTTAAGACCCAGCTTTTTCTTGTACTGGCTGATTCTGTTCTTAATCCACGCCTCAGTCTCATGAGAGTCATAGCCGTTCGTCTTAATCACAAGCAGCACGGAATCACTGGCGGAGAACTCCTCCCAGTACGCCCGGAGTAGCCCTTCCGGATTCTTGCGGTGCTGGAAGCCAAAGACGGATACAAAGACGAATCTCCTTTTATGCTCCGGCAGGTTCAGCTTGGGATTGCCCGGACGGTATTCCTTCGTATTCACGCCATGGGGCACGATGAAGATGGGAACCTTAACGCCGCTCTTTCGGAGAGCTTCTTTGTTCTGGAGCGTGGGCACAAAGACCGCATCAAATTTATTCATGTGCGGCTTCCAGCGGTTCGGGATCTGTGTCGTCTCCCAGATGGTGTTCAGGATCACATGATCGTAATACTTCCTCTCCTCTTTCACATGTACCTCGTGCGGAGGATGGTGGCAAATCAGAACTTTTTTAACCGCTGACCGCCGGGTTCCCAGGTTCTTTAACGCTTTGAATCCAACCCGCACATTTACACCCTGCCTCCGCAGCGCCCCCACATACGCCCGGCTGGCGATACCGAGCCCGCTCTTTTTCTTAACGGGGCCCCGCCATTCACACCAATATCTGTTCATAAGCTCCCTCATTTCACTTCCGCTCTCCTATTCGCCTTATGCCTTGTTATCTCACAGCATCGTCGTTTGGATTAGAGTATGCCAGTTCCACTGAAAAGGGGATTAACCGGTCTAGAGGGACACAATAATTCGCTCAGAAAGTGCCGGGTCCGAAAATCTTATACATTTTTATCCGAAAAAATCAAATGCCGCACCCGGCGGTTTATAGTAAAATGATGTAAGCGCGCCCAATTGGTACAATAATCCATTTTAAGGAGAGTGGTGCTATGGGGAAGTACGCCGCCTATACGATAACCACACTGAAAAATACACAGGTATACAAGTTCGATGTGCTGCTGCGGGTAATCAATTCCTTTATTCTGGTCATCGCTTTCCGCGAAGTGTGGAAGGCCATTTATGCTAACGGGCAAGGGCTTGCCCTATCCACGGGAGTCACTTCACAGGGAATGCAGACCTATGCGATGCTGTCCGTCATCCTGTTCGCCATCATGCCCCCCTCTATCTCCTATGAAATCAGCGATAAAGTCAGGGACGGCTCCATCGTATTCGATATGCAGAAACCTTGGGACTTTGAGTGGATGCATTTCTCCAAAGCGGCGGGCGTCCTCCTATACAGTATCGTCTATGCCGTCATTCCGCAGCTGATTGCGGTGTTCCTGTTCTTCCCCATCGATTACCCGACCGATCTGCAGGCTGCCGCTTTTGCTGCAAGCGTCCTGCTTGCTTTTCTGCTGTCCTTTCTGATTAATTTTATCGTCGGCATGACGGCTGTCCTGTTTACTGAAACGTGGGGGATCGACATGTTCAAAACCGTTATAACCGACATTTGCTCCGGCGCAATGGTTCCGCTCTGGTTCTTCCCGGACGCGGTCAGCCGGGTTCTTCTTTGGCTTCCGTTTCAGGGTATTTTCAATATTCCTTTGTCCTTGTTCATTGGAAAAATAACAGGAACCGCCATCTGGGAACAGCTCGCCTTTCAAGCCGCCTGGTGTCTCATCCTTCTGCTGCTGAGCCGGGTGATCCTCGCCTGGATCGAGCGGAAGCTGGTTATAACGGGAGGATAATATAGAGGAAGGAGTGTGTCCAATTGATCGGCAGACATATCAAGCTGTATCTAGCCATGCAGTCAGCAAATTTGCGGTCACACATGGCCTATCCGTTAAATTTCGCCATCGGGGTGCTGAGCATTACGTTTCTTGGTTTGTCTTTTATCCTGGTCTCCTGGGTGATCACGCAGAAGGTTCCCATCATTAACGGTTGGAGTACGTATGAACTCATCTTCATGACTTCTCTCTGGCGGATGACGCACGGCATCTTCATCGCATTCTTCGTCCAAAGCTGGTTTCTCGACTCGCTGATCCGCAGCGGCGAATTTGACCGCTTCCTCGTCAGGCCGCTTAACCCGATGTTCTCATTCGCCGCGCACAATATACAAATCTACGGATTCGGAGATATGCTGGCAGGCATCATCGGGCTCGTCGTCTCTATGGCGCATATTCCGGATTGGACTTTGGGAAAAATCGCGTATCTGCTGGTGATCGTTATTAGCGGGGCGGCGATTGAATGGTCGCTGCAGATGCTGATCGGCTGTATGGTGTTCTGGACACTTCAGGGAGGGGCAATGCGCAATATTCTGGACCAGCTGCTCGCGCAGTTTACCCGCTATCCGCTGTCCATCTATAACGGCGCTTTGCAGGTTCTGCTGACTTTCGTTCTGCCTGTCGCGTTTATCAGCTATTATCCGTCTGCCTTTTTATTGGGAAACCGGTCGGACGGCACATTCTCCCCTCTATTGATGTACCTTACGCCGCTTGTGGCGCTGCTCTTGGTCTCAGTCACTTACTTCGTATGGACAAAAGGATTAAACGCCTACAAAGGAGCGGGTACATAACGTGGACATTATCGTAGCGGACCATTTGGTAAGACAGTTTGATTCCAAAAAAAAGCCAACTGGCTCATTCAAGCTGCTGAAAGCCGTCTTCTCCTTGAAAAAAGAGAGTAAAAATGTAGTGGACAACGTGTCATTCACTGTACGGAAGGGGGAAATCGTAGGCTATATCGGACCGAACGGGGCGGGAAAGTCAACCACTATCAAGATGCTCTCCGGTGTGCTCGTGCCCACTTCGGGAACCGTTCTCGTTAAAGGGTTGGAGCCGTATAAGAACCGTAAGCAGCACGCAGGGCATATCGGCGTCGTGTTCGGACAGCGCACCCAGCTGTGGTGGGATTTGCCGCTGATTGAGTCATTCAAGCTGCTTGGCAAAATATACGATGTTCCGAAAGAGCGATTTCAGCGCAATCTGGAGATGTTCACCGATATTCTTGACATGTCATCCTTCCTTTCAACCCCGGTCCGCCAATTGAGCCTGGGGCAAAGAATGCGCGGAGATATTGCCGCAGCTCTGCTGCATGAGCCGGAAATTCTATTCCTCGACGAACCGACAATCGGCCTGGACATCATGGCCAAGGAAAAAATCCAATCCTTTCTGCAAAAGATCAACAAAGAGAAAGAAATCACCATCATCTTAACGACTCACAACATGGACGATATCGAAAAATTATGCCATAGAGTTATCTTCATCGACAAAGGGCAAATCCTGTTCGATGGCAGTGCGGAGGTCATGACCGCTGAGTTTGGAGGCTTTCGCTATCTTGTCGTGGATGCGCCGAATTGGGACGAAGCCGCTTGGAACGGGCCGCCCGTCGAACGAAGGGAAGACAACCAGCTGTTCTTCCGGATTGAAGACGACAAGCAGGTAGCCTCCATGATCAAGCAGCTCACCGACCTGCTCGATATCCATAATCTGACCGTCCAAGAGCCCAAAATCGACGACGTGATCAAACAGTTATACCAAAGGATCGATCACTAGATTCGCATGAATTTGATGCAAAAAGCCGCCGAATACCCGAAAGGGTTCGGCGGCTTTGCTTTAGTTATAGATAAACCTTAAGCCCGCCGTCTGCTGGAAACATCCATCCAATCGGGAATCCAGCCCCGCTCCAAATCATCGAGCGTCTTCCCTGGAGCAACAATCGTATCAATGGCATCAAGCAGATCAGAGCTTAACTTAATATCAACGCCTGCCAATGATCCTTGAAGCTGTTCGAGAGTACGCGGTCCAATAATGGTAGAAGTAATAGATGGATGCGCTTGAGTGAAAGCGACAGCCATGTGGGGAAGAGTGATCCCGGCCTCGGCTGCAAGTCCTTGCAATTGGTTAATGATTTCGAACTTCACGCGATTTTCCTCACGAGTCGGGTCAACAATACTTCCCAGGAAAGTACCTTGAAAACGGGCGGCGCGAGAATCAGACGAAGCGGCCTGACCTTTAGAGTATTTTCCTGTGAGCAAGCCTCCTGACAGCGGACTCCATACAAGCACGCCCATGCCGTATTTTCTCGCCACTTCAAGAACGTCAAGCTCAATGCTGCGGTTCAGGATCGAATAAGGAGGCTGCTCGCTTGAGAAGCGCGCCAGATTGCGGCGTTCACTTACCCCCTGCGCTTCGGCAATCTGCCAAGCCTGAAAAGTGGAGGAGCCGATATAGCGGATTTTCCCTTCCTGAACAAGATCGGTTAATACGCCAAGCGTCTCTTCAATATCGGTTTGCGGGTCCGGACGATGGAGCTGATAAAGGTCAATATGGTCGGTTTGAAGCCGGCGCAAGCTGTTTTCGACTTCTTGTCTGATCCACAATCGTGAACTTCCGCTTTGATTCAGCCCTTTTCCCATTGGCATTCCGACTTTTGTTGCAAGCACAACCTCGTTACGCCGGCCCTTTAATGCTTTCCCGACAATTTCTTCTGAACCGCCGGCCGCATAGACGTCAGCTGTGTCTATGAAGTTGATGCCATTACCGATAGCAGTATCCACGATTTGAATACATTCTTCTTCGTTCGTGTTTCCCCATGATCCAAATGCGCCTGTACCCAAGCAAAAATTGCTTACTTTTAGGCCCGTTCGTCCCAAATTCCGGTATTCCATATCAATTACCTTCCAAGGCTTTAATCAGTTCTTCTGTGGTAAAAATTTCATGGACGATAGTCGGACCGTTGATCTCATGCGCCGCATGCATCGCCTCCCGGCTAAAGGCCGCTGTCGCATCCTTAACAAGAGTGACATGGTAGCCGAGTTCCATTCCAAATCTTGCGGTTGATTCAATGCATGTATTCGCCAGCATACCAATGATGATAATTTTGCTAACGCCATGCATTTTAAGCTGATGATCCAGGTCCGTGTTCGCAAAGCCGCTTTGAGACCAATGCTCTTTGATGATAATGTCGCCTTCCTGCGGCTGGAAATCGGGGTGAAACTCGCCTCCCCAGGTGCCTTTGGCAAAAGGCTGTGCTTTGGCTGAAGCGAGCTGATAAGGCGTCGGATATTTCCATGTTGAAAAATCTCCCGGTTCAAAGCGGTGATGCGGTACGAAAAACACCTGAATGCCCGACTTGCGGACTGCGTCTACGATTTCTTTCAGATGCTCCAGCATGTTCACGGATTCCGCCACTTCTTTGGCATAGGGGTAGAGCTTGCCTTCGGAAGCCAGGAAGTCATTATACGGGTCCACCAGAAGAAGTCCTGTATTCGTGCTATCATATTTTTTGTCCGTCATTTTAAACACTCCTAATTTATGTTTATGATTTCATTAACCCTCGATCTCGTTGCGCATATTTATGGAGCAAGTACAGGGAAATAAGGGGCAGCACGCAAAGTCCGAGATAAATGTTTTGAAACACGTTTGCCATCTCCATGCCCTTTTGCAGCACAATCAGCATCCCCGTAATGCCTACCCCGAACGCGCCTCCGAAGAAGCCGCCCAGTTGATTCATCCCCATACCCGCCCCCATGTGTTCTATCGAAAGATACTGCGATATTTCATTGGAATTACTGGCGGTAAGACTGGAAAATCCGAGACTCATAAAAAAATAACTGATGAGAACACCGTAGATGGAAAGACTTGCTACAGTTGCAAACAGGACGACGGAAAGCAATAGAAAACCTGCCCCCCATCTGGAGACGATGCCGTTTCCGAACCGATCGATGATTTTTCCTATTTTTCTTGAAGCGAACGCAGTAACAATCGCACCCGGGAAAATAATCAATCCTATTTCCATCGGACTCCGGTGAAAGACTTGAGCCAGCAGAATCGGCATACCGAACAGCGTGGCGAAATTGATGAAATACGCGGTGAAACTGACCGATAGCAGCTGTGTGAAACCTTTCTGGCGAAGTAAATCCGGATGGATAAACGGCGAACGGATTCGATTGATATGCCACCACAACAGCCCCATCGTAATTAGACTAATAAGAAGCGGCCAAGGAGCGAAAGTCGTAACAAACAGTAAAAAACCCGTAATCGAGGCCGCCACCAGCAGGCTTCCGACGATATCAAATTGGACGGACTTTTTCTCTTCCATAGGCACATGTCTGTTAAAAACTGGAACGATAAACAAAACTGCGGCTGTCATGACAAAAAGGAAGTTCCATCCGAGATACTGTGTCAGGGCTCCCCCGACCACCGGTCCCAATCCGAATCCAAGTGATGTGCCTGAAGCAATGAAGGACATGGCGCTGCCTCTTCGTTCTTGCGGGATATACCTGGAGAACAGCACATAACCTAGCCCAGGAAAAGCCGCAGCCCCTATCGCCTGAAAAATCCGGGCAACCATCAATAGAATAAAGGTATGGGCGAAGTATCCGAGCAATGAGGAAAGCACCAGTAAAAAGGCGCCGAACAGAACCATTTTACGGATCGGTAAAAAATCGGTCAGCCGGCTGTAAGTAATGGTTGCTATCCCAAAAATAATGGAATATGCGGTTACAATCCATGAAGCAACCGTTGGCGTCAACGAAAATTCATGAGCTACTCTGGGGAGAGCCACATTAAACATCGTCGTATTCATGACCACGAGCATCGCGGCCAAACTCCAAAAGGGGACGATTAATTTCTCATTAAACGATTTTTCTCTTGTATTGAGTATCTCTATATCAGATATGGCTTCCATAAAAATACCTCCTGTATGGTTAATATGACGATCAACAGTGCCCCATCTTTTGAGAACGATCATTCTTATAAGCTTAAAAAAAATTTTAGTCCAATATGGCCAGCGTCATGTCAATTATGCTTTCCAGCTTCTGTTTGTCATTCGTTGTTTTCACTAATACCCGCAAGCCTGTCAACGAGTTGAATAGATATTGGGAAAGTTTCACGGCGTCGTACTGTCCGGAAATTTCTCCTGTGTCTTGACCGTGCGTTATTAGCTCGCAAAGAAGGCTCTCCGTTTTGGCAAAATGCTCATTGACTTTAGCCGCTGCTTCCGGGTCCAGCAAGGCAAGCTCACACGCTGTATTGACAACCAAGCACCCTGGAGGCCGAACATCCCCCACGCTAATTGCCATTTCGAAAATAGAACGGATCGCCTGTTTCACGGATGTTTGATCCTGAATACGGGCGTCGAGCGAAGCTCCCACCGACTCATTGTAATGCTCCATTGCTTTCATAAATAAAGCATGCTTGTCTCCGAACGTATCATACATGCTTCGTTTATGGACACCCATCGTTTCCACTAGATCTTTCATAGAGGTTTTCTCATACCCTTGACTCCAAAACAAGTGCATCGCTTTTCGTAATACGGTATCAATATCAAACTCTTTGCTTCTAGCCATATTTCTTCACCCCTGCCTCCTTGCAAAAACATCATAACATATTGAGAACGATCGGTAAAGAATTTAAAGGAAAAAATTTCAGTCCCCCTATGCCTGCCCCTCTTCATACGAAAAAACCCATCCGCGATATCTGCGGACAGGCACTTCTCCCGGGTGAATCTTAAGTTATATGAGGCGGCAGTTCATCACGGATGAAACGACTGCGGGCTGCCGTGCAGGACTCCGGCGTCGTGATGAACGACAGATAAAGCCAGCACCACATCGTATATCGCAAGCTCCAGATCATGGGCGCTGAGCACTCCAATTCTTAACGAGCTTCCTTCTGTCTTATGTTTCGCCATATACTGGCCTCCGTTTCATATAGTATCGATTATACCGCGATGACTTCGACGGCGGCCGCTCCGCTTCCCTTGGAGAAATCCAGCACCTTCAGTTCCCGGGCGTCCACCTTATAGAGCGCTGTATCCTGCAGCTCACCTTTCTCCACTCTCTCTTTAAAGCGGGGATTGCGGCTGCTCAGCCGCTGAATCGCCCGGTCGATCTCGGCCGGTTCGGTAATCGCCTCGGCTGTCCCGTGTACAGAAACATTTACAAAACTTGATAATTCCTGATTCTCATGCTGGAAGAAAAGGACGATCTTCGGATTCTCCTGAATCTGCTCGACCTTCTTGCTGTTCTTCTGTGTTGAAAAATAAATCGTGTACCCGTCGGCGACAAATGAACCCAAACTTCTCAAAACGGGCGATTGATCGTTGTTAACCGTCGCCAATACAACAAAGCGGGTATCATTTAAATATTTCACAATTTGGTTTCTTACTTCTTCACTCATTATCATTCACTCCTTGTGATATTGTGATATTCAGATATGCTGTACCGTACGCAAACGGCCCAACTGACTTCTGCCGGAATGATAGCATCAGGCCGCTGATGACAGACTTTTTTGGGCAATGGCAAAAATCGTATAGTTGCTGAATTTGAGCGATCCGTCTCCGCTGCGATGCTTATCCAGTTCTGCTTCAATATCAACCTTGGCCTGGGGACGAAGCGAGTCTGGAACATGGTTTAAATAGTTGCCGAAGGAACTGGCCTCGATAAAGCGGGTGATCTCCTGAGCGGAGCGGTATTTGCGCTCGACCTCCTTAATTTGCACGTCCCTGACTTTTAACCCGTTGTTCGCGAGCAATTGAACGAGGCTGGTAGTCGTCAGTCCATGAAGATTCTGTGTGCTGTTCGCAAAATTCACCGCCTGCTTGTACAAGCCCCCAGACAGGACACTGTTGGTAATACGGTTAAGTCCGGTTATGCTGTTCAATTCTCTGGCTCCGGTGGCAAAACCGACCTTTCCACCGGGTTTAAGCACCCGGTAAATTTCCTGCAGCGCTTTTTCTTTGTCAATTACCCAGTGAAAAACGGCGTTCAGATAAATGATGTCGATACTGCTGTCTGGAATGAAACCAAGATCCTCGGCCACACCGATCTTGTATGCGGCATTGGCCTGCTGCTTCTTGTCATTGGCGATTTTTACGCGTTCTTCCAGAGGGTCGATGCCCAGAAAACTTCCGGTATCCCCGATAATTTCGCAGATGTGACGGCCCAAACGGCCGGTGCCGCTTCCGATGTCAAGAATCGATTGCCCGGGCTTAACACCCAGCCTCTCAACCAGCAGCGTTCCATTGTTAAATTGTGAATTGCTGATTTCGTCATAAGCTTTTGCAAGATCCTCGCTATCAAACGTAAAATGCACAGTCATGATTTCATCGTTTCCTTTCGGATCAAGATAATTAGCCTACTTTCCCGGAACGCAAAAAGAGGCCTGATTTGAAATCAAACCTCCAGTAGTCTGGTCAGCGAAACAATATCAACTATTCCACTCGGTATTTATGTTATTTCACATATTAGTTGTGCGCCAGCCGATTGTCAATATTTAAATTTTTTAATGAATTCAATCCTACTGTACTCTTCTTCTATACAAATCGATTGACTTATAGCCTTGGGTCAAAATATCCTTCATTTCGGATAATCGTTTCTCCTGAGTCTCACTTCTTTTTGCGCTGTAAACATAACGAGCCCAATCCTTCTGGTAACCAAAGGTTAATTGATTGTATAGATCCAAAATATCCTTATCGTTTTCCAAATAATTCTGAATGTCCGAAATGGATTCGATATAATCGTCAACGCATTGACTGCTCTTGGTGCTGACAGTTTTCTTCATTTTTGGAGCTTGCGACTTCAGGCCGACGACTGTGAACACCTCATCCAGACTGACCATCCTTGAAAATTTCAAACGGCTGTTCTTTACATACCCTTCCTCGTCTACGGGGATATGAACCATAAAGCTATCACGGTCTATGTATTCTTTGTACTTCGGATTATTTTTCTTGGGATAAGCGAAGTACAAATATCCGTCATCATTTAAGGCTTGGTTTTCAATGACGTACTGCAAGTGGCTGCTAAATTGCTCAAGATTAAAAATAAAGATAAAAATCAAATCATATTTCTCTTTTTTGAAGGCAGAATCAAAGTCCAATTCATTAAAATCGGAAACATCTTCAGGTTTATTAAAAATCAGTTTCGAAGGATATTTATTAATATTTAATTTTGTAATTACGCTGTTCTTCGAATTCATGTTCATGAATGAGCCTCCATACCCTCTTATTGTAGTAACTAAGAAATATTATAGCCGAATCCGTATGAAAACTGATAGCTAGGTAATTAATTGGGCTCCTATAGTTGCCTGTCCAACGCTCTTATCAAGGGCAGTCGGCAAATACAAAAAGAAAGAGTTATCCTCCAAGCATCTTCTATTACTTGGAGAATAACTCTTTTATATAACATATGTTAGTTAATCAATTCAGACTTCTGTAGAAGTCTCTGAATAATGGCGGCAACCTCCGCTCTGGTGATGTTATCTTTGGGAGAAAGTTGGCTGCTGTTTCTTCCAGAAATGATTCCTGCTTGCAAGCAGTCGGCAGCACTATTCTTCGCCCACTCGGAAGTCTTATTTGCATCTGCGAATGGACTCAGAACTTCTCCTGCTTCTTTGGACGGGAGCTTTGCTTTTAGGTCTGTAATCGTCATCGCTTTCGCGATGATTGCCATCGCCTGTTCCCTCGTAATCTTGTCGTCCGGACGGAAGGTGCCGTCTTCAAACCCAGTAATCAGATTATAGGCATAGGATGTTTGAATAACATCGTTGTACCAATCCGATTGCTGTACATCCGAAAATGGAGCAGCATTACCCTCCGGCTTCAGTCCCAATCCCCGAATGATGATTGCCGCAAACTCCGCACGAGTAATGTCTTGATCAGGATTGAACATGTCGTTGCCGCTGCCGTTGACGATCATTCGTGAACCCATGTCGTTCACCGCATCTTTTGCCCAATGCTTGGCAACATCCTTGAACTCAAGGGGATGCCAGACAACGGAGTACGTACTGTTCGTCAAACTATTCACTTGTGCGAAGTATTTGCCGTCAACGTTAACGATCTTCGTTGGGACATGGCGGACGGTTCCATCCGGTTCAATCACAACTCCAGTGGTGATTTTTTGGGGATCTATACCATCCGGGATGGCAAGCGTCCGTTCCACATAGGCATTGAATTTGGACACTTCAATTTTAGCATCCCCGTAGATTCCTCTGACCGAGAAGTTAAGCGGCGGGACGACAATCGTGAACTGGCCTTTGGACGCCGAGTTCTCTACGGTCTTTACCGTGTCTGCCGTCGGCGCAGCGATTTCGATCTGTACCTTGATATCCTGAAGCGCTACCGTCTTACCAAGCTGATCCGATAAATTATTAATATTTATCTGCTGGGCAGGTAATGTGTAGGTGGCGTTCTCGGTTTTGATTTCCAGGACCGCCTGTTTTTGCTCCATGTTTTTAACCATCTGGCCGTTCAGTTCGCCAACCACGACATCCGCTTTCGTATTCACCGGTATCGTAATTACCGTATGCTGATCAACTGCTGCAAGGATGTCGTCAAGCTTTTTCGGATCAATCACAACAGTCGTGACCGTTTGGTCATTCACTTTGGTTGTTGTTTCCGTGCCGACAGTCTGCTCCTTGCCATTAACAAGCGCATTGACCCCTGTATTCGTTGGCTCCGGTGTGCTTGGAGCAGTCGGCTCAATAGGTGTACTGCCGCCACCGTCACTGGACGGTGCCAGCGGTGTAACGGCATTGGAGACAGCAGATGCAACACTGCCGCCAGCGTTATTAATTGCTTTTACCGTAAACGTGTAAGTCGTTCCATTCTGCAGTCCTGTTATTGTAATGGGACTGGCTGTTCCTGTCGCTATGATATTGCCTGGCGAAGAAGTGACCTCGTAACCAGTAATTGCACTTCCGCCGTTATCTACAGGAGCCGTAAAAGTAATGGTCGCTTGACCATCGCCTGCTGTGGCAATGATGTCTGTCGGCGAAGCTGGGACTGTCTTCGGTGTTGCGCTTACTTGGTTGGAAGCGGCGCTGTCTCCTCCCGGATTTGTCGCTTTGACCACAAAATAATACGTCTTTCCATTAGTCAGTCCCGTTACGTTATAGGTATATACAGAACTCTGAACAGTAGCCACTTCTGCTCCATAGGTACCAGAAGTTACACTTTGATAAATTTTATAACCCGTTGAATCATTTACTGGACTCCAGTTGAGAGTTACCTCTGCATTACCAGCTATAGCTGATTTCAACACAGGGACTCCTGGTGAGACAGGCGTCGTGTCGCTCACAGTAATCGCGAGCGTCTGCGGCGCTCCCGCACTGAAAGCAAACGTCAGATTGGTCGTGCCTTCCGGTTGCGTCGCCAAGTACTCTTTCTTGATCTTCACCGTGCTGCCGCTTACCGTGTAGTCCGTGTTCGCGATCAGCGCGGTGCTGCCGTTCTGGATGCCGCTCAGAGTATTGCCCTTCAATGTCAGTGTTGTTGTCACATCCGCATACCCTGCCGATGCCGCGTATTTGTCAAAGCTCGCGCTCGTCGGCGATATCACGCTGTTCTGCGGCGTCGTGTCGCTCACTGTAATCGCAAGCGTCTGCGGCGCTCCTGCGCTGAAGACAAATTTCAGGCTGGTGGTGCCTTCCGATTGCGTCGCCAAATACTCTTTCTTAATCGTCACTGTGCTGCCGCTTACCGTGTAGTCCGTGTTCGCGACCAGCGGTGTGCTGCCATTATCAATACTACTCAGCGTATTGCCGTTCAGCGTCAGTGTGGTTGTCACATCCGCATGGCTACCCGATGCCGCGTACTTGTCGAAGCTCGCACTCGTCGGTGAAATCACGCTGTTCTGCGGCGTCGTGTCGCTCACTGTAATCGCAAGCGTCTGCGGTGCTCCGGCGCTGAAGGCGAACGTCAGGCTCGTTGTACCTTCCGGTTGCGCCGCCAAGTATTCTTTCTTGATCTTCACCGTGCTGCCGCTTACCGTGTAGTCCGTGTTCGCGATCAGCGCGGTGCTGCCGTTCTGGATGCCGCTCAGAGTATTGCCCTTCAATGTCAGTGTTGTTGTCACATCCGCATACCCTGCCGATGCCGCGTATTTGTCAAAGCTCGCGCTCGTCGGCGATATCACGCTGTTCTGCGGCGTCGTGTCGCTCACTGTAATCGCAAGCGTCTGCGGCGCTCCCGCACTGAAGGCGAACGTCAAGCTCGTTGTGCCTTCCGGTTGCGTCGCCAAGTACTCTTTCTTAATCGTCACTGTGCTGCCGCTTACCGTGTAGTCCGTGTTCGCGACCGGCGGTGTGCTGCCATTATCAATACTACTCAGCGTATTGCCGTTCAGCGACAGCGTGGTCGTCACATCCGCATAGCCTGCCGATGCCGCGTACTTATCGAAGCTCGCGCTCGTCGGCGATATCACGCTGTTCTGCGGCGTCGTGTCGTTCACTGTAATCGCCAGCGTCTGCGGCGCTCCCGCGCTGAAGGCGAACGTCAGGCTCGTTGTGCCTTCCGATTGCGTCGCCAAATACTCTTTCTTAATCGTCACTGTGCTGCCGCTTACCGTGTAGTCCGTGTTCGCGACCAGCGCGGTGCTGCCGTTCTGGATGCCGCTCAGTGTATTGCCCTTCAGTGTCAGTGTGGTTGTCACATCTGCATAACCTGCCGATGCCGCGTACTTGTCGAAACTCGCACTCGTCGGCGTGATCAGGCTGTTCTGCGGCGTTGTGTCGCTTACCGCAATCGCAAGCGTCTGCGGCGCTCCTGCGCTGAAGACAAATTTCAGGCTGGTGGTGCCTTCCGATTGCGTCGCCAAATACTCTTTCTTAATCGTCACTGTGCTGCCGCTTACCGTGTAGTCCGTGTTCGCGACCAGCGGTGTGCTGCCATTATCAATACTACTCAGCGTATTGCCGTTCAGCGACAGCGTGGTCGTCACATCCGCATAGCCTGCCGATGCCGCGTACTTATCGAAGCTCGCGCTCGTCGGCGATATCACGCTGTTCTGCGGCGTCGTGTCGCTCACTGTAATCGCAAGCGTCTGCGGCGCTCCCGCACTGAAGGCGAACGTCAAGCTCGTTGTGCCTTCCGGTTGCGTCGCCAAGTACTCTTTCTTGATCTTCACCGTGCTGCCGCTTACCGTGTAGTCCGTGTTCGCGATCAGCGCGGTGCTGCCGTTCTGGATGCCGCTCAGAGTATTGCCCTTCAATGTCAGTGTTGTTGTCACATCCGCATACCCTGCCGATGCCGCGTATTTGTCAAAGCTCGCGCTCGTCGGCGATATCACGCTGTTCTGCGGCGTCGTGTCGCTCACTGTAATCGCAAGCGTCTGCGGCGCTCCCGCACTGAAGGCGAACGTCAAGCTCGTTGTGCCTTCCGGTTGCGTCGCCAAGTACTCTTTCTTAATCGTCACTGTGCTGCCGCTTACCGTGTAGTCCGTGTTCGCGACCGGCGGTGTGCTGCCATTATCAATACTGCTCAGTGTATTGCCCTTCAGTGTCAGCGTAGTCGTCACATCTGCATAACCTGCCGATGCCGCGTACTTGTCGAAGCTCGCGCTCGTCGGCGTGATCAGGCTGTTCTGCGGCGTCGTGTCGCTCACTGTAATCGCAAGCGTCTGCGGCGCTCCCGCGCTGAAGGCGAACGTCAGGCTCGTCGTACCTTCCGGCTGCGCCGCCAAGTATTCCTTCTTGATCGTCACCGTGCTGCCGCTTACCGTGTAGTCCGTGTTCGCGACCAGCGCCGTGCTGCCGTTCTGGATGCCGCTCAGCGTATTGCCGTTCAGCGTCAGCGTGGTTTCCACATCCGCATACCCGGCTGATGTCTCGTACTTATCGAAGCTCGCGCTCGTCGGCGTGATCAGGCTGTTCTGCGGCGTCGTGTCGCTCACCGCAATCGCCAGCGTCTGCGGCGCTCCCGCACTGAACGTGAACGTCAAGCTCGTCGTACCTTCCGGCTGCGCCGCCAAGTATTCCTTCTTGATCGTCACCGTGCTGCCGCTTACCGTGTAGTCCGTGTTCGCGACCAGCGCCGTGCTGCCGTTCTGGATGCCGCTCAGCGTATTGCCGTTCAGCGTCAGTGTTGTTGTCACATCCGCATACCCCGCCGATGCCGCGTACTTATCAAAGCTTGCACTCGTCGGCGAAATCACGCTGTTCTGCGGTGTAATCGTATAACTTTCGCTCATCACAGCACTATCACTCAGCCCTGCTTTCACCGCAATCGCCTTGATCGTCATCGCAGTGCTTACAGGAATCGGCGCACTATACAACTGACTGCTGCTTGTGGGGCTGCTGCCGTCCGTTGTGTAGTAAATCGCCGCTCCGCCAGTGCTTGTGGACAGCGCTACTGTTGTGCCTGCTGCGACCTCCCCACCAGGAGGGTTCGCAATTGGTGCCAAAGCTTCAGTAGTAACCCCTCCTGTGGTTGAATTGCCCGAGGAAATATTCGAAATAAAAATACCCGATGGGACACTATCATCGTCCGTATTGGCAACAGCGATCCGAAGAGTATGTACCGCACGATTGGGATCAAGCAGACCTACCAGTGTTTGGGGAGGCGACCATGAATTCCAACCCGATAAAATGGGAGAACTATAGTTATTGAGATTTGCCCCTTGATTGACACGCAAGATCGAACCGTTTGGCATAAACGCATAGTTAACATCATCAACGAAGACAGCCGCGACATCATAATCAGAAGTGTAACCTTCCTGACTCGCAAAAATAAAATCTACCGCAATCGATGTCTTCCCCTCAGGTACGGTGAATTGAAACTGAAGTGCCGTTGCGTTGGTAACTTGACTAAAATTATTTGCTCCTGTCAGCACATCCTGGAGCTGTTGATCGTCATAAGCGGCTCCTGATCCGCCAGTAGAATTAATAAAGATACCTTGATTAAGCGTCAGACGAGTGCTGTCCGGTAAAGTTCCCGCATCCAGCTTGGAATACGTTGAAGTGTCTTTTAACAATCCCTTTAGCGTTTCCGAGTCCGGCACCACACTGATTGGAGATCCTTGAATGAGATGGTTAACCAATTGCTGGGCACTTGTCCCTGGCGTGAAATCATTAACCGGATCTGCGGCATAAACTTTGCTGTTCAGCGGGAGCCAAGAACTAACAAGCAATAATAATGCCCCGAATAAAGAAAAGCTTTTTCTGAATCTGTTCATTTTCATCCCAAACCACCTGTCATATTTGGTATTGAATCTTCGCACATATTCCCGCCTTCTATTTTGTCAATCTCCTTTCGTCCTATTTATATTTCTACTTGTTTCTACATTTTTCACAAAACCGATTATAGCAAAGGCCTCTAAACCGATTCTAAAACGAATAAAGCCCCAGGACCTCATAAAGAAGGGCCAAAGGGCTTATCATTAAACGTACTGATTATAGATACTTGTCGTTTCCTGACTGGGCTCAATTCCAAGGTCTGTATGCAGGAGCTGCACAAAGGCTTCGTAGTAACGGCTCAGTGAAGCAAAATCTCTCTGGAGAGCATAATTGGCAAGCACGAGACGGCATATCTCTTCCGAGTAGGGGGCTTTTTGCTGAGCAAAATGGAGCCGCTCAAGCGCTTTTCGTTCAAAACCATGTCCCATATCATAAGCTGCGATCCTCATCACGGTATTCAAATAACGTTCCAGCAAGTTGCTCCTAAGGGTCTCCGCCCAAGGATAATCATATCCTTCCAGGTAATCGCCGCGGTAGAGTACAATGATATTTTCATAAAAGAGCCGGTTCTGTTCGGTAATGGCAGGCTCCCGATCAGTTGCCCGCTCAAACTCCGATACATCGAACAGGATTCCATCTATAACAAGACGGTAGCTATCCAGAGCGTACTCTACGG
Source organism: Paenibacillus sophorae (assembly GCF_018966525.1). NCBI lineage: Bacteria > Bacillati > Bacillota > Bacilli > Caryophanales > Paenibacillaceae > Paenibacillus > Paenibacillus sophorae. The sequence goes on along the minus strand of NZ_CP076607.1, from coordinate 2,711,901 downwards.
ATATTTGGCCCTGCCACTCTTTGACCAGCTTTCGAATCTGGGATACGGTGGTATGTAAATAGGTCATTGCCTTATCCTTGGGATAATCGGGCCAAAGTGTTTCGAGCAGGATTTCCTTGGAAATCCACCGCTCCCGATGATGAAGCAAATAAGCAAACAACTCTTGAGCTTTCGCCGTTTTCCATTTTAACTGCCTGTCATTACCCGCACCGTCATCAAAAGACAAATGGCCAAAGCAGCGCACCCTCCAATTGCCGAAGGTTTTCATTGTGCTGACCGGGATACTCCGTTCGATATAATTCAGCGTCTTAGCAATACGATCCGGGTCAATCGGCTTTAATACATAGTCAAGCGCATGAATTTCGAAGGCTTCAATGGCATACTCCGAATATGCTGTTACATAGACGATGCGAATGTCACTGTTCAATTGCTGAATGTGTTCCCCCGCTTCCAGCCCGTTCATCTCAGGCATGTCCATATCGAGAAAAACAACATCCACTTTGGATCTGGCCAGATGCTCGAGCCCTGCTCGGGCAGATGTATATTTTCCTTCGACTTGGAATCGTCCATCGGTGAGCAGCATCATTTCCAGATACATCAGGGCAGGCTTTTCATCGTCAATCAGTATGCATGTTAGGATAAAGCTCCCTCCTCTCCTTGGTGGTAACCGCCGGAAGTTTCTTTAGGTATCTCAAAGTAAACCTCAGTTCCCTGAAGCGGCCGGCTCTCCACTTGCAAGCCCCTCCCATACAGCGACAGAAGTCTCCGGTCAATATTCATTAGCCCTACACCCGAGCCTGATTGCCCCAACAAAATCATATCCAGCTGCTCCCTCGGCATCCCTATCCCATCATCCTTTACCGTCACCTTGATCGTCTGATCGGTTTCCTGAATGGTCAGTTGAATGGTGCCGCCTGCCGCTTTTTTCATAATTCCATGCCTGACCGCATTCTCTACGATCGGTTGAATGGTAAGAGGTGGAAGGAGGGTGTTCATCGATGCGTGAATGTCATAGGATACCTTCAGGCGTTCCTCGAAACGCGCGCTTTCCAAAGATAAGAAGGCCTTGACCAGCTCTAATTCTTTATGAAGCGGAATAAGCTTGTCGCGGTTCTGAAAGTCGAAGCTTCCCCGTAAATATTTGCTTAAATCCAGAAGCAGCTCGGTTGTCTTGGATGATTCAACTTTGGACATATAGATGATCGTGTTTAGAGCATTATACAAAAAATGCGGTTTAATCTGCGCCTGTAAAAATGCCATCTCTGTGCGCACTGCGTTCTGGACGGATCGGCGAAGCGTAATTAAGGTGCGTACTCGCGCCCTTAGCTCTATTGCTTCAACGGGTTTGCTCAGATAATCATTAATTCCCGATTGAAAGGCAAGCTCAATATCATCCGCGCGGCTTCGCGCCGTCAGCATCAGAACCGGAAGCCTGGAAAGCGGAAATTTCAATCGAATCTCCCTGCACAGTTCCAGGCCCGACATCCCCGGCATCATCCAATCGGTAATGACCAGATCGATATTTCGGTTTAAAGACAATTGCTTGAGTGCAGCAGTCCCTTCATGGGCAGCAATAACATGGTAGTTGTCTACGGAAAGGATATCCGTTAATACTTGCAGATTTACAGGGTCATCGTCCACAATCAACAAAGTACCCTCCACAGGCTTGTTATCCGATGCAGCAGCCACTTCTGTCAAGGCAGTTGGCCCCCGGCCAATGAAGGTGACTTGTGTTATTCCGGTCTTAGAATCGGGAGAACGGGTGATGTCCGCCACAGGAACCGTAAAGTAAAATACCGATCCTTTATCCGGCTCGGATTCCACCCAAATCCGGCCGCCTCCAAGTTCTACGAGTTTCTTGGTAATGCTTAATCCAAGCCCCATCCCAAGGAAGGCAGGGTCTACCGGCTTTCCAATCTCCCCGAATGGCAGGAATATCGTATCATGTCGTTCAGCAGCAATTCCTATTCCGGTGTCCGCTACTGCAATCTTCACTTCCCGGCCACAATCTTCGGCAGAAACCGTAATAGTTCCTTCAGCCGTAAATTTAATGGCGTTTCCCAATAAATTATACAAAATTTGCTGGAAGCGATTTTCATCGGCATTCAGAAGCGGCAGTTTTTCAGGCCACTCCTGCACAAACTGCAATCTTTTGCCGCTGCCGGTTGTAAAGGTAAGGATATCGAGAACCGCCGAAACGACGGGCCGAAGATCTACCGGACGCTGCGCAAGGATAATGTCGCCATTCTTCAGCCTGGCCCAGTCCAGAATATCATTAACGAGTAAGGATAGCCGTTTTCCTGTCGCTGCAATCATGGAAAGATGGCGCTGCTGCTTCGGATTCAGTTCACCCGCCACCCCTTCCAGCAGAGAAGACGACATATTTACAATTCCGTGGAGCGGTGTACGCAGCTCATGAGACGTACTGGCCATGAATTCGTCCTTCAGCCCGTCAAGCGTCAGAAGCTTTTGCGACAGCTGCTCTACTTCATGGAAAGAATTCGCGGATCTAAAGGCGGACTGCAGCGCTTGTGCGATAAGAAAGAGCAGTATACCGTAAGAGCTCAGCAGCTGACTCTCCAGCTTGCCATATACATTCAGCAGACTGACAATAATGACGATAAGCAGGCTTAAAATATTTACAAGCATGAAGTACCTGTCAGCGGTGCGCAAACGCAAGTTTTTTATCATCATATAGATGATATATCCCAAAATGAACATAGACCATACGAGCCAGACCCCATCCCACTTGGAGAACAGGAGAGTAGGAACACATAACGCCACAATCATGTCGATCCCGGTTATCCACCTGCACAGCAGCATCACAGGTCTGTGAACGGCTGTCGGGGAGTATACCGCAACATAATGAACGACGCAAAAGTACACTCCCACAGAAGCTATCATCTGTAGTCTTAATACCGCATCATAAGGAAGAGCGGGAAATAGGTCTCCTATGACCTTCTCGCCATGAGTCAGCACATAAATACAGGCGAATAATGAAATCCCTCCCAAATACAAAAGGGAAGTCTCCTGTCTTCGCAATCGATACAGCAGCAGAAAGTAAATGGTTGAGGCCAGGAAGCCGAATGCGATCAGCGAGTCGCCAAAAAATTCGGTTTTTTCAATATTCATTATCGTTTTGTAGTCACCAAGCGAGATAGGGTATACCATCCCTCCCGATGAATAGCTGTAGTTGGCAATTTGCACAAGGATTTCAATTTCGCCTCCATTTATAGAAGCAAACCCGGCATAGGGTATATTGCGCTGCACACCTTCCTTGCTCGATATAGCAGGGTCACCGCTCGCTCCGACCTCGGTCCCGTTAATAAATATCCGGTTCGCAGACCGAATATTATCCGTTTTGATGCCGTAAATCTTATTTTCGTGCTCCGGCACAAGAACTCGCAGGCGATACGTCGCGTAACCAGTAGCCTTCGGGCTGCCGGCGCTGCCCATATAGCTATTCCAGATGCCTGGTACATGAACGAGACCCGTAAGCTCCGGTGTCTTGCCAGGAGACGAATGAGCCGTTTGAAAGCTTTCCGGGGTCAGCAGTTGATCGCGGTAAAATTCCCATTCACCTTTAAGCGGAACAGCCCCATTCGCCTGAAAATCCCATTTCCGCAAATCCAGCACCCCTCCTTGCGACGAAGAATGCTGAGAGGCTGTGTGCATATAGTTAAATATCCAGAATACGGGAATAACAAGAAGAAGTATTACGGTTAATAACACAGTCGGCCACTGTTTACGCATCAATTCTCTCCAAAATAATAGATTTTACTTTCTGGGGAAACGAAGTGCAGTCGCATTATACCTTATAATCGGTTGCCTTTGAAGTATCTTTAAGCAATAAGCAAAGTCCTAATCTTGTAGAAACTCCCGGCAGTTCCGCTCGGAGCTCGACCACAGCAAAAAGACATCACCACGAAGTATGATGACGCCTTTGCCGAGGGAGCCTAAGTTCTCCGATATTTAATTTAGAATGGAGCTTGGAGAACCTCAACCCTGGCCTCATTATCTGCCCGCTTTATTACTCGCTGTACTTCTCGCCGTTCTACCGCTTCCTCTGGCCGCTTCCCTTGCCTTGCCGTTTGCCTTCCCATGAGCCGGATTGCCTTGCTTAAACCCTTCGGATTTGGGCTTGCGGTCGCGGTTCGCCTTGGGCTTGACAAGCGTTGACGAGTTCGCAGTTTTAGACGATTTGGACGGTTTAGCAGGTTTAGCGACTGCCGGTTTCGACTGCCTGTCCCTCTTGAGGGACTCCGGAGTCCGCTCCATCCTAAAGGCATGATCCTTTACTTCGGGAATCTTTTTGCCAATTAATTTCTCAATATCCTTAAGAAAGGGGAGTTCTTCGGTTTCGCAAAAAGAAATCGCCGTTCCGCTCAGTCCCGCTCTGCCGGTACGGCCAATCCGGTGAACATAGGTCTCCGGTATCTGGGGCAGATTGTAGTTGATCACATGCGCGAGCTCGTCAATATCAATCCCCCGGGCGGCGATGTCCGTCGCTACCAGCACGCGGGTCGTCCCGTTTTTAAAGTTTCGCAGGGAATTCTGACGGTCCGTTTGCGATTTGTTGCCGTGAATGGCCTGTGCGGTAATGCCCGCTTTGGTCAATTCTCGGGTGACACGGTCCGCGCCGCGTTTGGTCCGTGTAAACACCAAAGCGGAAACAATCGTTTGATCCTGCAGCAGCCGGTTCAACAGTTTCTGCTTGGTGCCCTTTTCCACCAGATAGAGCAACTGCTTGATACGGTCAACCGTAGACGATACTGGAGTGATTTCAACCTTCACCGGATTCACCAGAAGCGACTTGACCATGTTGGCGATTTCCGGGGGCATCGTTGCCGAGAAGAAAAGCGTTTGTCTTTTGGCGGGCATCTTGGCAATAATCCGCTTCACATCGTTGATAAAGCCCATATCCAGCATTCTATCAGCTTCATCCAGCACCAGAATTTGCACCTTTTGCAGATCCACCCGCTTCTGATTGATCAGGTCGATCAGTCTGCCCGGTGTGGCAATCAGGATATCCGTTCCGAGACCCAGCGCCCTTTCTTGGACTCTTTGGGATACACCGCCAACGACCGCTGTGCAGCGTAAGGAGGTGAACTTACTGTACGCCCCAATATTGTCCGCGATTTGCAGCGCCAGCTCTCTGGTCGGGGTCAGAATCAAGGCGCGGATAGGTCTCGCTGAACCCGATCGGCTTGGCTGCTCATGGAGCAGCTGGATAATCGGCAAAGAAAAAGCGGCGGTTTTCCCCGTTCCGGTCTGCGCACAGCCAAACAAATCTCTGCCGGCCAAAACGGACGGAATAGACTTCTCCTGTATCGGTGTTGGCGTTGTATAATTTTCTTTGTCCAAAGCTTTCAAAAGGGGAGGAATCAGATTCAAATCTTTAAAATTCATGTTATCTCCTTATAGTCGATTTCTTACAGCGTGTCCACAGCACTACTATTAGTCTTGACTAATAATAATATCACACAAAATGAAAAAAGAAGCGTTTTGGCGTCGTCATTGAAAATATTCCTTTAGCCGGTTGCTCCTGCAGCTTTAACGAGCCTAACAAATTGGGTCAATTACGCAGGGAAAATGCCCTTACACTCGTTCGTGACAAACGTATAATGTGGTACATTCGTACACAAAACGTTATGAGAGGATAAATCAGATGATTGAACTAGTCTTAGCTTTTCAGGATAAGGATGGGCAATATGCTGAGCATGCTGGGGTCGTTCTTGCATCAGTTTTCCATAATACGAGTTCCCCCGTTAATGTTCATATTTTGCATGATGAGACTTTAAACGATGATAACAAGCAAAAACTCGTTGAATTAACAACCAGATTTAACCATACGATTAATTTCTATCACATCACTATACCTCAGGATATGCTTCAGGTAATGGCAGGTGTTGGCTCCATTAACGCGTGGACGCAGGCCTGCATGTATCGGCTGCTTCTTCCCGGATTAATTCCGGTGGACAAAATTATTTATTTGGACTGCGACGTTTTGGTAAACATGGACATTACCCAGCTGTGGCAAATTGATTTGGGCAATTATTATTTGGGCGCAATTAAGGATCAGGGCATTATGGAAGTAGCGCAAATTATTAACTCCAAAGGGCTTAATCCAGATCTTTATTTTAATTCCGGGGTTGTTTTATTTTCCTTGAACAATATCCGCAGCAATGCTGGCTGGTACGGTGAAACGCTAAACTTTTTCCGGAACTTCCCCGATACCACCATGCCTGATCAAGATGCATTAAACGTAGTTTACGGAGGAAATTACCTCCCATTGGATTTGCGTTATAACTCGTTCAGCCTAGCCTCAGTTGATCATGACTTTACGAATAAAATTGTCCATTTCGCCGGAATTGAAAAATGCTGGGATGCTAATTCTATAGGCGCAGAACTGTACCGGAATTACCTTAACCTAACGCCGTGGAGTGAACAGCAACCACAAAAAGCAGTGGAAGTACATCCTACTGAGTTCCATCCTGCTGAACCACATCCTACTGTTGTTCAGAAAAATAGGAAACGCAAGAGCGCGAAGAGATATCGGAAACGCATATATAACACAGCCTCCTATAACAGCTTGAAACGAAGAGCACGGAAAGCTTCCCAGGGAAAGCCATTTAAAAGAAGCATAAAGATGAGAGATAGACGAACGAAGATTAGCCTGATTGATCTGCCTAGTTTGAGATTGATCAGACCGATCAGAACCAATAAAGGTAATCCGAACAAGGAGACGGGTTCGACACTGTATTTACCGTTGAGAAAATATTTATAATCCCGCTGGTATCCATTGGATTAACGTTTGTTTTTGCCGAGCCCGCCAAGGGAGTGAAATCTCACGGGTTCCCCCTTTCCGGATCAGATCAATCAAGCCCAAAAAGCCGCGTTCCTGGTGAGACGCGGCTTTTAAATGAGGTCTATAGAACCCTTTGATTTTTTCCACTGTTCATGGTTTCTCAGTACCTTCTTCCACAGATCATCCCGCTCTTGGCTGGAATAGTTAACGAGGTGTTCACCAAAAATATCCCCCAACACTTCAAACCATTGTGATTTTGCGAGTATCTCCATTTTCTCAACACCCGTTTTCTCCCGTTTGCTCCAGATACAACCTCTCAGTTCATTGCTTCCTGTAGCATGCCTATGCTGAATAAGGAACAGATTCATCCAAGGTGAATTCGCTGACCGGCTGTAATAATCATGTTTTGGCTCGAATTCCTCCATATTAAGCACAGCCTCGGGAGCAAAATCCACCCCAATAAATGGAGCCGGAAGATCATGTTCCAATCTCCAACCATTTTTGACTACACCAGACTCCTTGACCCCATAAGTAAAAGGACCCTGCTCATAGGCTCCCGCCTGCAGCGGCAGCGGCTCATAGGGCATATCCCCCAGGCCAACATCAACGATCCATCTCTCTTCCTCTTGCTCTTTGTCCAAGCTTACGGTTAATCCAAGGTGAAAAGAGTCAATCCGAGGATCTTCTCCCACGGGCTGAACGCCGCCCCTATGCCATGAAACCTTATAATCCAAGGAACGAAGCAGTGCGCTAAACGCACCATTGAGGTGAAAACAATAACCGCTTCTACCGTTTATCATAAGCTGCACAGATTCACCAACATGAATTGAAGTCGGTCTTCCGGCAAAAATATCGATGGTTTCCCATGGAATATTTTTCACATGAGCTCTATGAAGTTCAAATAAATAAGATTGGGTAGGCGGCTGCATTTCGTTAATCCCTATTCTTTTTAAATAAGCCTTTATTTCTTCTTTCGATAACATTGATTCTTGTTGCCCCTTTTATAGTCAGGTTACAGTTATTTTGAGATTTTCTTAATAAATAAGTTCACTTCAGCAATATACTTATCTTCTTCCTCATCAGGAATCATGTGTCCAGACTGCAGAAAGTCAACAACTTGGCAAGAAGGAAAGGATTGAGTATACAAATGCAAGGTTTCATCAGAAATATTCGATGGAATAACGGATTCCTTATTTTTACCGACAAAAAGACTTACGGGTAACTGTATTTGCGATAATTGCGGAGAAAAGTCTACTTCCTTCGCATCATTTCCCAGCGCCTCAAGCGCTTCCGAGCGCATGAAGTTTAAAATAGGAACCTGTAAGTAAACAAGTTCACGCCACATTTGTACAGTTTCTGCTGTAAGGCTTCTATGTATAGGTGGTTGGTCCACAAGTATAAGACCCTGCATATTATGTTGATTCTGTATACTCCACCCTAGGGCGTAAGATGCTCCTCTAGAAAATCCTAGCACGCAGTATTTCTGAAGTTCACAATGTTTAACAATCGCTTCAATATCAGTAAGGTGATCCGTAAGATCATAGCCTGATTGGGGCGTCGAGCTTAAACCTCGACCACGAAAGCTAAACGCGACAACATGACTCGAAATCCCAGACAGAAGGGGGATCGCTCTCTCCGCAGGTTCCCATAATCCGCCAATAATCAGAAGTGATGGCACATCAGAAGAAGCAACTCCATTCTCCAGTACATGCAAAGCTACTGATCCATTATTAACAAAATAGCTTCTCATCCGTTATACCTCCATAGATAAATAAAGCTAATAATAGCTTCTCCTAGAAAAATATTGAAGCATAATAATCACATCAGTTCGTCGCTGGCGCAATATCCATTGTCTGGAAGGTTTTGTTTTTGACCAAAAGGAAAAGAACCCGAACCATTTCCGCTCTCACGATGGCTCGGGTTCCTTCCTTATTTTAATCCGGCAATCCGGTAAATCTTGTCGATATCGAGATGCGCTCTGGCATGGTCTGCCAATCGATCGAACGCTGCCGTTTTGCGTCTCTGGAAATGGATGTCCGTTTGAAGAGGGGCAAGCCCTTTTTCCTGCCGGATCAGATTAAGCCATTTACGCCGGAATTCATCGTTTTCGAATATCCCGTGGAAATAAGTACCCCATATCCTCCCGTCGGCCGACAGCAAGCCGTCTTCATGACTGCCGATTTGAAACAGACCTTCCACGGGTTCCAGCTTCTCCGTTTTGCCCATATGAATTTCGTAACCCTCCACGGAAATGCCTTGCAGCTCCAGCCATTCCGGATGATTGCAAGCTACAGTTCCCCGGACTCTCTCCGTTCGTTTATCGGGATAAAAGACCGTTTCCGCCGGCAAAAATCCCAGTCCGGCCGCTTCGCCTTCCTCCGACTCCACTTGATGGGGATCGCTCAGCCTCACCCCCAGCATCTGGTATCCACCGCAAATGCCCACAAGACGGGTTCCGGACTCGACCTTTTTCCTTACAGCTTCCGCCAGTCCCGATTCCCGCAAAAAGCCCAGGTCAGCCAGTGTGTTCTTCGTTCCGGGCAGCAGAATGACATCGGGATTGCCCAGTTCCTCAGGACTCTGTACATAACGCACCTGTACATCCGGTTCAGCCCCGAGCGGGTCGGTATCCGTAAAGTTGGAAATCCGGGGTAACCGGATAACAGCGACATCGATGTCGGCATCCGGATTCAGGTTATCCTCCTGATGATCCAGGGCCACCGAATCCTCGGCCTCGATATCGATCCCGTTCAGGTGGGGGACCACGCCAAGGACAGGTATCCCCGTACGCTGCTCCAGCCAGTCGAGCCCAGGCTGCAGGATCGTAGCATCCCCCCGGAATTTATTGATAATGAAGCCTTTTACCCGGCTCCGTTCATGCTCTTCAAGCAGTTCCAGCGTTCCGACGATAGAAGCAAACACACCGCCTCGGTCAATATCCGCGACCAGAACAACTGGAGCATCCGCCCACGCAGCCAGACGCATATTGACAATATCCCGGTCCTTCAAATTGATTTCCGCCGGGCTTCCCGCCCCTTCGATCACAATCACATCATACTCAGACTTCAAACGGTCAAGAGCGTCCCGTACAATTGTACCCGCTATGGGCAAGTACTCCTCGCGGTAGCGCCGGGCGCTCATTTCCGCATGCGGCCTGCCGTGAACGACAACCTGGGCGGTCATATCCCTTGTCGGTTTGATAAGAATGGGGTTCATGTCCGTTGTAGCCGTAATCCCGCAGGCTTCCGCCTGAACGCCCTGCGCCCGGCCGATCTCTTTGCCGCACAAGGTAACATAGGAGTTCAATGCCATATTTTGAGATTTGTAGGGCGCCGTCTTAAATCCGTCCTGATAAAAAATTCGGCAGACCGCCGTGGTGATGATGCTTTTGCCTACGTCGGACGCCGTTCCCTGGAACATGATCGTTTTCGCTTTACTCAGTTTCCCTCACCTCTTGACCATCGCATTCAGTCCACTCCCCATGCTTAAGGGGATTCTCCCAGAATGGCTTCTTCCCGATATGCGCGAGCCATGAATTAATGACTCCGCCATGGGTAACAATTACTATCTTGCTGTAATCCTGCCCGCTCACTTCCTTCATAAAATGGCACACCCGGCTGCGGACTTCGGACAGTGATTCTTTCCCGCCGGGCGGGGTCTGCATCTCCATCTGCTCGTACCACCGGGTCATTTCTTCGGGAAAGCGGGCCATCGCTTCTTCATAAGTCAATCCTTCAATCCAGCCGAAATCCGTTTCTCTTAGTCTTGCATCCGAAATGATCGGAGGACGGCTTCGCCCCGCTTCAAATACCGCCCGCTGCACTTCAGCGGCTGTCTCGCGGGCTCTCCGCAGATCGCTGCAATAAATGGCATCCAAACGGAAGCGCGCCAATGCGCTGCCGAGTTCCTTCGCCTGATTCCTGCCCAGCTCATTTAACGGCAGATCGGTATGTCCTATGTAGCGCCGCTGCGTATTCCAATCCGTAGCTCCATGCCTGGCAAATATAATCTTGGTCAGCGGGACGTCCAATCTGTCCCCTCCGCTCCCTGCCGATTGCAGAGAGTGTTCCGAAGCGCGGCAATCAAGCGTTCATTCTCCATACATGTTCTAACCGCAATACGAAAGTATCGCGTATCCAGACCGGTAAAGCCTGTGCACCCGCGAATCAGAATGCCCTGCCGCCCCAGTGTGAGCTGGAGCTCCGAAGCATCCGGTCCGGACGCAGCGGTGCGGACCAGCATGAAATTAGCTTTTCCTGGATACGGCAGACAACCGATTCGCTTTAATTCCTCTTCAAGCCAAGCCCGCTCCACGGCGACGAGCCGCTTCGTGCGCGTTTCGTATTCGGTCTGGTTTAATGCGAACACTCCAGCCTTTTGCGCCAAATGATTAACGCTCCAAGGCACCTGAAGCTTCCGAATGAACGAGATATTGTCCGGATGGGAGGCGGCGTAGCCAAGGCGCAATCCGGGAATACCGTAAAATTTGGTCATGGACCGAATAACGATTACATGCCTGGAAAATGCCGCCTCGCGGATGAAAGACAGCTCTTTCTCGTCCTCGAAAAAGTCAATGAACGCCTCGTCGAGCACGAGTATGGTATTATGCGCTATGGCTGTGTCCGCAAGACGAACCACGGCTTCCCTGCTCAGCCACTGTCCCGTAGGATTGTTGGGCTGGCCAATAAACAGCAGGTCCGCTTCTTCGCAAGCGGCGAGCAGCGCTTCCTCGGGAATGGCGAAGCCGTCGTCCGCAGAGGCAGGAACGGATAGAACTTCGGCGCCGGCTTTTAACGCAGCTTCGGCATATTCCAGGAACGCCGGATCGACCACCGCCACTCTCCCCGGCTTAAACCCTCGCACGATCAAATCAATGACTTCGGCGGCCCCGTTGCCAACCAGAATGGACGCGGGCTCAATATTGTATTTTTGCGAAATGGCTGTTCGCAGTTCCCGGGATTCAGGGTCAGGATAGTGAACCAGCCCCGTCCATTCCTTATGAAGGACATCCTTTAACCCCGGCGGCGGTCCTAGCGGATTAATATTCGCGCTGAAATCCAGCATTTCCCGGGCAGGAACTCCGAACAGTTCAACCGCTGTAGTCAAGTCCCCTCCATGGCCGTTTCGCTCAAGCATGCCTTTCCCTCCTATTATTAGAACAAGATATATACCGCAGCCAGGAGACCCGCAGTCTCTACCAGCTCGTTTAAAGCTCCATACGTATCCCCGGTTAAACCTCCAAGCCTCCGGACAAAATGACTGACGCACAGCCAGGCGGCTGCGGCCTGAATGCCGGAAAGCCAGAACCATCCGTAGGAAGGCTGGAGAATAACCGGGAACAGCAGCAGCAGTATGGCTCCTGCAAGATAACCGGCACGGGCTTCCTGGAACAGCCCTCCCATGCCTTGCTCCCCTCCAATATATGGCCGCCGGATAATGGCAGCCACCATAGCCCCCCGGCTTACGGCCGGAATGGTCAGCAGCAAGCAGAGCAGCATGCTCCCGGATATCGAGCCCTGCCGCAGTCTGTCAAGCAGAGTCCAAAGGGAAGCCCATTTCACTAACAGCACGAAGAACGCCGCCAAAACACCCATTGCGCCGACACGGCTGTCCTTCATGATCGCCAGCATCTGCTCACGCGGCCGATGGCTTCCGAGTCCGTCCGCCGTATCCATCAAACCGTCCAAATGCAGACCTCCGGTCAGAAGGGTCCAAATGAGCAGCACTACAGCCGCATCGAGAGGAGCCGAGCCGGATGACAGCACCACCAAAGCCAGATAAAGAATAAAGCCGATAACAAACCCCACAACCGGATAAAACAACACGCTCCGGCTCACATAGCGCTTGTCATATTCCACTTGAACGGGAATCGGAAGCCGGGTAAGAAACTGGAACGCCACTATCAAAGAAATCAGCCATTGTCTCATTTTATCTCTCCAATAAAAAGGCTTCCCGCCGCGAGTAGCAATAAGATCATGATGAGTGCCGCGGTCAGCCTTAGAATCTTTATCGTCTGCCGGATATCTTCCGCTGCCAATTCCCTAATGGCGGTTCCCATTCTGGCTCTCTCCGATACAATGCCGCCATAGCTATTGAACCCGCCAAGCTGAATTCCCAGCGCTCCGGCAACCGCAGCCTCAGGGATACCGCTGTTTGGGCTCGGATGCTTCGCGGCATCGCGCCGCATGGCCTGCCAGGCCCTTCCGGCATTCAGCCCTTTCGTCGTAAGCGCCGCAGCCCAGAGCAGCAGCCCCGTTATTCTGGCAGGGATATAGTTCAGCACATCGTCAAGCCGGGCGGAAGCCCAGCCGAAATAACGGTATTTATCGTTCTTGTAGCCGACCATCGAATCCAGCGTATTCACCGCACGGTAGAGTAGAGCCAGGGGAGCCCCGCCGAGCAGCGCGTAAAATAAGGGAGCAACCACAGCATCGACAATATTCTCCGCAACCGTCTCTACTGTGGCTCTCGTGACTTCCCGTTCCGATAAAGCATGCGTTTCCCTGCCCACAATGTAGCCGACATAGGTTCTGGCGCTGTCCAAATCACCCTTGGCTAAAGGGCGGAATACCTGCATGGCCGCGTCACCCAGGCCTTTGATGGCAATCGTGGTTGAAATCAGCCAGACTTCCGCTAATGACCGGAATATAGGGTGTATGAGTCCGGCGAGCCACAAAATCAGGAAAGCGGCGGCGTACACGGCGGACAACACCACCAGGACAAGGAGTACGCCAAGCGCTCTCTCCCTCGCTCGCCCAGTTCCCCATTTCCGCAGGGCCGATTCCGTGGCCGATATGATCTTTCCTATCCCAATCACCGGATGCGGAATGCCGCGCGGGTCGCCGACCAGCAGATCAATGACAATCGCTGTAATCACAAACATAATTCCCTGCAAAGGTTACTGCCCCTTTCCGCCCAACCGCCAGGCCGCTTCCCGTAAATTCAAAGGAATTCCGCAAACGACCAGAAAGACTTCGTCGGCTTGTTCGGCAAGCGCCTGATTCACCTGTCCGGCTAGATCGCGGTAAACTCTGCCCAAAGGATACTCGGGAACAAGTGAGTCGCCTACTTCATTGGTGACGAGAACCGATGAGAAAGGAGCCTGTTTCAGCAGGCGGGCAAGCTCCCGGGTTCGTTCAAGAATAGATTCACTATGCTCCGGTATCATCCAGCGCTCTTGTCCCGCTTCGTCCGGCTGTAACAGCAGGTTCGAAATCCATAAGGTAATGCAATCGATCAGGACAACGGATACCGGTTCTTCCGACAGCCGCCGGATGACGGATTCCAGCTCGTACGGCTCTTCGACCGTCCGCCATTCCGCGGGCCGCCGGTCCTGGTGTAATGCCGCCCGTCTTTTCATCTCGTCATCGTAAAGTTGGGACGTGGCTATATACATAACTTCCTGCCCCCCGGTCAGTCCCAGTTCCCCGGCATACTGCTCGGCAAAACGGCTCTTGCCGCTTCGCGCCCCTCCGGTGGCAAGTATCAGCTTTTTTTCATAGAACTCCGCTTCAACCATCATTTCCTCCCTGCCACACCCCAAGGTCAATATTCAATCCCGAGAACCGCGGGCACCCCATCTTTGTAATAATGCTTAACCGCCTGAACCTCGGACACCAGGTCCGCCAGTTCCAGAATTTCCGGTTTCGCCTGGCGCCCGGTCAGGACCAGATGCAAATACTTCGGCCTTTGCCTGATTAAATCCAGCACTTCGCCAAGGGGAAGGACGTCGTCAACCGGGAATTTCTCAATCGCGAGCGCATTGTTGATCTCGTCCAGCACCACGACATCCCAATCGCCGCCAAGCACTTCTTCTCTGGCGGAAGCCCATGCCTCCCGCAGTGCGGAGCGGTGCTCTTCCGGCGTCTTCGTCCAGGTGAATCCCACGCCAAGCTGCCGGATCTCCACCCCTAGTTTACGAAGGGCGATATGTTCTCCGTATGTCCTCTGGGGTGATTTGATAAATTGCAGAATCAGCACTTTGTAGCCGCGTCCCGAAGCCCGCACCGCGAGCCCCAGCGCAGCTGTCGTTTTGCCTTTGCCGTCGCCTGTATAGACAAGGGTATAGCCCTTGCGGTTCGTTCTCCGGTCAGGCTGTTCCACTGGCCTCGCCTCTTTTCCGGCTGTAATGTAAGCAGCGCTGTATAAAGCGCTCCGCGACTTTCGGATTGGACGCAAAATGAAGATGCGTGTAGCCTGCCATCACATTATCCGAGAGGTAGCCTTCAAATCCCGTTCCGCGCAGACCTTTCGTTTGATAAACATAAGGGTAATCCTCCTGGTCCGCCGTCAGTTTGGAATAATGGAATTCATGGCCCCGAATGGCCTCGCCCGCTTCCATGAGCAGACAGTCCCGGAGCGCCGTGGCCTCACGGTAGCCCAGAGCAGCGAGCTTATCCTGCATGGCAACATCCGCAGGGATAAGTCCGACCATGGCATGGGTTTCTCCGGCGCGGTCGGTAATCGAACGAGTAAGATACATATACCCTCCGCACTCGGCAAAGACCGGCAGCCCTTCCTGAACGCGGGCTTGCAAATCCCGCTTCACCCGCTCATTCGCCGCAAGACCGGCTGCAAACTCCTCGGGGAATCCGCCGCCGAGATATACACCGTCCGCATCGCCCGGCACGGTATCGCCCGCCAGGGGACTGAAATACACCAGTCTGGCGCCATATTGCTCAAGCAGTTCCAGGTTCTCACGGTAGTAGAAGTTGAACGCCGCGTCCCGGGCGACGGCAATCGTCGGCCCAGGGTTCGGGCGCGGCCCGCCGCTGAACAGCCGTTCCTTCGGCCATGCAAGCGAAGGGGCCGTACCCGCCAAGGATAATACCGACTCGATATCCACGCCGCCTTCGACCAGATCGCCCACCCGGTCAAACAAACCGTCCAGCTCTCCCCGTTCAATGGCCGGAACGAGACCGAGATGGCGCTCGGGAATGCTTAGCCTGTCGTCCCGCCCCATCCAGCCGACAACGGGAATGCCGCATTCCTGTTCAATCGCGGATTTGACGAGCTGATAATGCCCTCGGCTTCCGCACTTGTTGACGATTACACCGGCGATGCGGATGCTTTCATCCAGCTTCTGGTATCCCAGCACGACAGCAGCCGCGCTGCGGGCCATGCTCTGCGCGTTCACAACGAGAATGACCGGACTCTCCAGCAAGGCGGAAATCTCCGCCGTCGAACCGGTGTTGGACAACGGGTCCTTCCCGTCGTACAGTCCCATGACTCCCTCGATAACGGAGACATCGGCTCCTTCGGAAGCTCTGAGAAATATTTCACGCATGATATCATGAGACAGCATCCAGGTATCCAGGTTGCGCGACGCCCTGCCCGTTACGGCGGTATGATAGGTCGGATCGATGTAATCCGGGCCGCATTTGAAGCCCTGAACCTGAAGACCCCGGCGCTTCAGTGCGGCCATTAACCCAATCGTTACCGTCGTTTTACCGGCGCCGCTGCCCGTGCCCGCAATGACGATCCGGTTTCGGTTCCCGCTCATACTCTCACCTGCCCGCTAGATGGAAATGGGACGCGGGCGATGGAGATGGTGACGTTGCCGCTCTTTCTTTTCTCCAGCAGCCAATCCGCCGCTCCCGATGAGCGGAGCGCCGCAGGCTCACTGACACCATATGCGCCCGTATATTTATACACCGTTTCGGACGGATTTCGAAGAGGAACCTCATTCAGCTCGTCCGGCGTATACAGTTCAAGCTTCCACTTATTCTTCCGGCAGACTTCAAGAAGCCCCTCTTCATCCTTTTTCAGCACGATGGTGGCCGCATTGCGGACGCTTTTAACGGACAGCCGGAGCTCTGACAGTGTGCTTATGATCGTATGCTCGATCTCCTCCGCCGATGTCCCCCGGTTGCAGCCGATGCCGAGGACGAGCGTCTTGGGCCTGTACAGCACCCCATTCTTAAGCAGCGCAGCTTCTTCCCCGGCTTCCAGCAGCCGGTCCGTAACCACTAGCGCCGCGTCAAACTCTGCTTGCATCGCTTCACTGGCGTGACCATAGACGGCGATATGCGGCGGCAGCGGCTTGTCATAGGTCCACCACTGCGTCTCGCCCGCTTCCTGCACAACGGCGATCCGCTCCTCATTGACCACCGAAGCGCTGACGGGCGTCGCCTTATCAAAGCTTTCGATTTCCCAGCCGAATCCGCGTCCGAACAGATCCACCGGGATCGTCCCCTGTACATCGGATGCGGTCGTGATGACAGGACGGGCGCCGAGCGCTTTCGCCACCTCCAGCGTTAGCTCATTGGCGCCGCCCAGATGGCCCGAAAGCACGCTGATCACATGCTGGCCGCGATCATCGATCACGATGACCGCAGGATCTTTTTTCTTATCTTCCAGAATCGGAGCGATCATACGAACGACGGCTCCAAGAGATATGAAAATAATAAGTCCTTTATAAGCTTTGAACAGGTCCGGCAGGATCAGCTTTACGGACCCCTCGAACAGACCGTACCCGAGCTCTGTCTCATCTCCCCGGGCAAATTTACTCATATAATAAAGGTCGGTTCCAGGGAAATCCGCAGCCAAGGTTCGGGCCATTTCCACCCCATGCTTGGTGATCGCGACGGCGGCATAAGGCTTAGTCATAAGCGGCCTGCCCTTTCCGGTAACCGTGGGTAAACGACTTGTCATATAGCTTGGAGCGGTGTTCATCACGGTCAACCATCCCCGGGTCAAGAGCCCAGCCTGCCAGGATCATGGCATGCATGCGTATTCCCGCTTGCCGCAAATCGCTGTTGAGATGCCGGAGCGTCGTACGCACGATTTTCTGATCCGGCCATGTGGCCCGCTGAACGACGGCGACCGGCGTGTCCTCCGACCAGCCCGCCTCCACAAACTCTTTGACTACCTTCTTAGCAAGCGTAGCGCTTAAAAACAGGGCGATCGTACAATGATGGGAGGCGAGGTCGCGGAGCTTCTCCCGTTCCGGTACGGGCGTCCGTCCTTCGGCCCGGGTCAGGATGACCGTCTGGGTCAAATCCGGCACCGTCAATTCGGCGCCCAGCACGGCAGCCGCAGCAAAGACAGAGCTGACTCCCGGCACGATCTCGTAGGCGATACCGCGCTGTTTCAGCAGAACCATCTGCTCTAGGATCGCGCCATATACGGCCGGGTCGCCCGTATGTACGCGGGCTACGCTTTTTCCGGCCAAGACGGCCTCCGCCATCACTTCGACCATTTGCTCCAGATCCATCCCGGAGCTCTGCAGTACCTTCGCATGACTGCCGGCACGGGCGACAAGTTGTTCGTTGACGAGCGAATCGGTGTACAGGACGAGATCCGCGTTCATCAGGATGTTCAGGCCTTTCACTGTAATAAGATCAGGATCTCCCGGACCGGCGCCGACAATATACACTCTCGGTTCAAGCTTCACTATTTTTTCACCGCCATTAACGTCAAATATTCAAGCTCCTGACCTTTTAATTCCCGCACATTTCGCCAGATCAGCTCATCAGAAGAGGTTACTTTCATGACCACCGAAGCTTTGTCTACAAGCTCCATCTCCTCCAGCAGATCGATAATCAAATCCAGCACTTTGGCCACCTTGATGAACACAACCGCATCATGGTCTTCAAGGGCTTTCTTCATTGCGGAACGATCGTTCCTGGCTGGAACAATCGCCACCTGTTCGTCTCCGTCGGCCAAAGGAAGTCCCAGGCGGGCGGCAGCCCCCAGGACGGAGGAAATGCCTGGAACGGAAAGGACAGGGACTTCGGGATGGAGTTCCTGCACCAGACGGGCCATATGGATAAACGTGCTGTACAGATTGGGATCGCCTTCCGTGACAAAAGCGATATCGCGCCCTTCCTTCAGGTGCTCCCAGCACTGGGAAACCGTCCGGCTCCACTCCCTATCAAGGGTTTCCTGATTCTTGGTCATCGGGAATACGAGACCCAGCATTTCTTTTTCCGCTGTATTAATATATAATTCTACGATTTCAAGCGCGTAGGATTTGCCCCCCATCCGCTTCTTGGGATAGGCGATAACCGGACATTCTTTCATCAAGCGGAACGCCTTAACCGTGATTAACTCCGGGTCTCCCGGACCTACGCCGATCCCATATAAGGTTCCTGTTTTTACAGCTGTCGTTGTCATGGTTGTTCGGTTCCCCCTCTTTCACTTCCGGGCTTCGCAAAGCCGGTGATCACATAAATGGGATTGAGTCCTTCGAAGCGGGTCATGTTCAAAATCGGCTTGCTGCGCGAAATCTGCACCAGCGTAATCCGGGAATCGAAGCCGTGATCGGCGAGCGCCTGCTGGGATTCGGACAACGTCTCGATCGTAGCCGCGTTCACGACAATACGTCCTCCCGCTTTCAGCCTGGAGCAGCAGATCCGGATCAACTCCCGCAGTTCCCCTCCGCTGCCGCCAATAAATACCGCATCCGGATCGGGAAGCTGATCAAGGCCACTAGGGGCTTTGTCATGAATCACCGTAAAATCCGCACGGAATTTCTTCCGGTTCAGCTCAATGTTCTCTATATCACCAGCGTTTTTCTCGATGGCAAATACCTGCCCGTAAGGCGCCGACAATGTACACTCGACAGCGACCGATCCAGAGCCGGCTCCAATGTCCCAAACGGTGCTGTCTTTCTTGAGCTTTAACTCGGCCAGACTGAGTACCCGGACTTCCTTTTTAGTAATCAATCCTTTTTCAGGCTTCCGCTGATAAAATTCATCGTCCTCTATGCCATATCCGAGCTGCGGTGCCGCAACCCCGGGCTTTCGGCGCAGGATGACGACATTCAGGGGTGAAAATTCCGACCGGGACATCTCGTCCAGCGTCCAGAATCCGCATCTTTCATGCTCGCCGCCCAAATTTTCCACAACAAAAGCCTCATATTCATTGATTCCAAAATCGATCAGATAACGGGCAATCGCAGACGGACTGTTCTCGTGATCGGTCAGCAGGGCAATCTTCTCTTTGCCGTTGATTCTCTGCGCCAGCCCTTTCATCGTCCGGCCATGGACGCTTTCCATTGCGGCATCCTGCCAGCTTTCCCCCATTCTGGCAAAGGCCAGCTGCACCGAGCTTAAATAAGGATGAACCTCTACCGCATCCGCACCCAGCTTCTTCACCATGTAACTCGCGATACCGTAAAACAGCGGATCACCGGAAGCCAGCACGACGACATCTTTGTCTTCCCTGAGTTCAGCCAGCCGTTCGACAGTGCTTCCCAGCCCACCCTTCAATATAATAGTTTCTCCCCGGTAATCAGGGAAAAACGACAGATGTCTCTCGCCCCCGGCAAGCACATCCGCCCGATGAATCCGTTCGAGGGAAGCCGCGGACAGCCCCACGGGGCCTTCGTCTCCGATACCAATTATCTTGATGCGCTTATTCACTCCGTTCCTCCCTCCCCAATATCTCGCCTTTCATCGTGACCAGCACGACTTCAACCGTTACTCCTCCCCCGATATGCTCAAGACAGTGACGGCAGGCGTATTCACTTAACTTATCAAAAAAACCGGGCAGCCCCGCTTCGATAACGAGGTCGGCAGCTTGAGTCGCCGTGTTGCACTCCAGAATCGCCTCCTGAAGTTCGAGCGACGCGCCCGTCTCGGCAGCGGCCTTAGCCAGAAAACCGAAATCGACGGCGGCGCTTTTGGAGTGAACCATCATTACGCCCTGGGCTACTTTCGAGAATTTGCCGATCATGCCGACAAGGCTGACGGTGCTTATTCCGAGGCGTTTAACATGCTTCAGGGAGAAGCCGACAAAGTCGCCCATCTGGATAAAAGACTCTTCGCTCAGCTCAGGGTTTAGCTTCATCGCATATTTCTCGCTGCTGCCGCCTGTGGTCAGAACAACCTGAGTGCAGCCGGAAGCCCTCGCCACCTGTATGGCTTGAATAATACTCGCCTTATACGCGGACGTGGAAAACGGCACCACGGTCCCTCTCGTACCCAAAATCGATATCCCGCCGACAATGCCCAGCCGGCCGTTCAAGGTCTTCTTGGCGATTTCTTCTCCGCCGGGCACGGAAATGACCACTTTAACGCCCCGATCTATGCCGTACTCCTCCAAGACCTCCTGAACTTCCTTCCGGATCATCCGGCGGGGAACCGGATTGATGGCTGCTTCGCCTACCGGGATCGGAAGCCCCGGCTTGGTGACACGCCCCACCCCGGTGCCGCCGTCAAGTTCGATGCCGCTGCCGTCTGTCCAGGCCGCCATGGCGACAATTCTTGCCTTATGCGTAGCGTCCGGGTCATCGCCCGCGTCCTTGATCGTCGCGCACTGCGCCGTATCCCTACTAAATTCACCCTCCAGGATAGTAAACGTATGGAAAAATCCGGCAGGCAGCCAGATGGTGGATTCATTAACCCGGGTATGGGTAGCCAGCATCATGACCGCGGCTTTCGCCGCCGCAGCCGCGCAGGCGCCTGTTGTAAATCCGTGCCGCATCTCTTTAGGATTATTCTCTGGTTCCACAAAATCGCTCATGAGATCCCTTCCCTGATTTACGCTTTTTTCTCCGCCATAACGGCAAGGGCATTAACAGCCGCCACCACAACCGTACTGCCGCCCTTCCGCCCAAGGTTGGTAATAAACGGAATATCGAGCTTGCGGAGCTCATCCTTCGATTCCGCAGCGGACACAAAGCCTACCGGCATGCCGATAATTAGATCCGGCTTTGCTTCCCCTTCCTTAACCATACGGATCAATTCAAGAAGGGCTGTAGGGGCGTTGCCGATGGCGTAAATCCCCCCCTCCGCTTCGCGCACCGCTTTACGCATGGAAATGATGGCGCGGGTTGTATTTAACCGTTTCGCTTCCTCCATCACATCGGGGTCCGAAATGTAGACGTCGACGCTTCCGCCAAACTTTTGAATGCGCGGCTTGCTGATACCTACCTGGACCATCTGCACATCGGCAACGATCTTCTTTCCGCCAAGAATAGCCGCTATTCCCGCTTCAATCGCTCTCGGGTGAAACACAATATTCCTGCCAAGCTCGAAGTCCGCCGAGGCATGAATGATTCGCTGGACGACCGGGTACTGCTCGGGTGTAAAGGGATGTTCGCCCAGTTCTTCCGTGATGATCTCGAAGCTTTTGCTCTCAATCTCCTGAGGCTGTACAGTCAGCGGTTTAAATTCCGTCTTAAAGTCCATAACATTTCTCCCCTGTATTCGGATGATATAAAATGAACTTGAGATTTTCCCATTTGTGTGTCGTTCGCAACTTCGAGAAATGTTTGGACTTCCGGCCGCTGTTGTCTCCAGATTTCTTGATTTATACCATCCTTCGTGGATGAAATCCGGAGACAGCTTATGCTTTCGAAGCGAGCTTTCCTACGGAAAGCTTTCGGGCGGTCGCTATCGCTCCTACAGTTCCAAACTTCCCCTTCGTTACTCCTTACCCTTATGCTATTTTTTTCAAGTTCATTTTATTTAGCGGGCAACTTGTTCCAACCGCTCAATGACGTCCTGGAAATTCGTAAACACAGCGCCAAAATCAATTTCCGGCCGGGAAATTAATATTACCTGAATACCCAACTTCAGCGCGGCTTCAATCTTCTCGTCGACAGCCCCGGTTTTGCCGCTCTCTTTCGTGACCATCACCGTCGTGCCGTACTGCCGGTAAAGAGCTTCATTCAGCTCCCGGGTGAACGGTCCTTGCAGGGCAATGATGTTCTTTTGCTCAACGCCGAGCTCTTCGCATTTCTCCATATTATCGTGCCGGGGCAGCATGCGGGCTACCAGACGGATGTCCGGATCTCCGAGCAGATGCTTGGAAAAAATATGCAGTGTCTTGCTGCCGGTGGTCAGCATAATGGAGCCCTTACGTTTCTTGGCTTCTAACGCCGCTTCTTCATAGGAAGAAACAACCGTAAGCTTCGGATCGTCGCCATAGACTAAGGACGCCCGTTCAAAACGAATATAGGGAATACCTGCCTCCTTCGCGGCTTCCATCGCGTTCCTGTGCGCTTCTTCAGCAAACGGATGGCTCGCGTCAACAATGGCCTTGACTTCTTCTTGGCGTATCAGCGTCACGATTTCATCCTTGGCCAGACGTCCGACGCGTACGGGCAGATTGGCTTCCTGCAAACTTTTCGCCGCATTATCGGTAACAACCGATGTCAATATTTCAAATCCGTTCTGTTGTATCAAGGCAGCGAGTTCTCTCGCATCGCTTGTACCGCAAAGGGCAAATATCATACCGCTTCCTCCTCAAGATGTTCCTGATGCCCTTCTGCGCGGCTATGATCCCACATGATGGTGATCGTGGTCGTTATGATGGTTGTCATGATCGAGCCCGTGGTCGTGATCGTGCTCGTGATCATGATGATGATCATGATGATGCCCATGCGCGTGGCCGTGGGCATGCCCGTGATCATGATGGTGGTCGTGTCCGTGATCATGCTCGTGGTCATGATGATGGTGATGATGCTCATGATCGGCCGCAGCAGCCAACCGGTATTGGCACATATCACAGTTCATAAAAGCCTGCCCTTCCACCGCTTCGGCAACCCGGTCTAGCAGCGCCTCAACCAGTTTCGGATGAAACCCGAAATACCCTGCAAGCTCAACTGTGATATCCGGGTGCAATGCAGCAAATTCCGCTGTCATTTCCTCAATGCGCTTAATCAAAATTCCTGTAAACAGAAAGTAAGGAAGGACGAAGATTTTTTTCGCGCCAAGCCGTAAGACTCTTTCCAGGCCATCCTCAAAGGTAGGCTCCGTAACGCCAATAAAGCAGTTTTCCACCCATTTGACCGGAAGCTGCTCCCACAGAAGGCGGGTCATCTTAAAAAAATCGCCGTTGGCATCGCCGTCGCTGCTCCCCCGGCCAATCAGCAGAACAGCCGTTTCCGGTTCGCGCAGTCCATGTTCTATAGGCAGCTCCGGGCTGCCGGTCTTAAATCCGGCGGACGCCACACGGGAGGTCAGGATCTCCATCACCTTCTGATGCACGCCAATCGGACGCCCGTAGACGAATTCCACGGCTGGATACAGCTTTTTGGCCCGATCTATCTCAAAAGGGATATGAATTTTGGCATGACCCGCCGCGAACAGCATGATCGGAATTACGACCACCCGAGCAGCTCCCTGCTCAACGCAGCGGGCTATTCCCCGGGCAATATCCGGCTGCACAAACTCCAAAAAGCAGGTCTCTATCTTATACTGAGGCGCAGCCAGGCGCACCGTATCGGCAAACTGCAGCAGCTCCTCGTTCCCTTCGGGGTCCCTGCTTCCATGCCCTACCAACAATATCGCGTCCATCTTCTTCCTCCTCATGATCGTTAATCGCCGCAGACCGCATCCGCCAAAGTAGCGGCAGCCTGTTCCTGACGTCTGAACCCGGCAACCGTCCCCACACGTTTAAAAAACTTATGAAACCTTTCCCCCGGAAAAGCCTTCTCGGTATATTCCCGGAAAATCCGTTCCACCGTATCTACAATTTGATCCGCCTCAATTCCTTCGGCTGCAGGCTGCGCCGGATGGGCGTTCCGCCCGATCGTCTTGCCGCCCAGGAACAGGTCATACGCCCCTTTGCGGTATACAATGCCGATATCCTCCAGCACAGCCCCGTAACAGGCCATGCCGCAGCCGTTAAAGCCGATTTTGAATTCTTTGGGCGTTTTCAATCCTCCAATGGCGCGGTTCAGCTCTTCCGCGATGGGGATCGACCCGTCTTTCTCCAAATTGCAAAAATCGCAGGCTTTAATTTGCGCAACATCGCCAACCGGGAAGACCAGCAGCTTCTCCGCTTTCAGCTCCGCGACGACCCGCTCGGGATCGCCGCCGGGGATGCGCAGAATGATTTGGTGATGCGGGGTATACTCCATTTCCCCTTGTTCACCTGCGATTTCCGCAAGCAACGCCATTTGATGGGCGGTGAATTTCTTGTTCGCGATGCCCGGCGCCACTCCCACCTCAAAAAGAGCGTTCAGATTTCCGGCGGCAGATGGGGCGGACGGGTTCGCGGCGGCAGACGGGGCGGAACCCGCGTAGCCCCCGGAGACGATGCCTTTGGCCTCGAGGATTTGCAGCGCCTCCATAGCCGCTTCAAGAGGGCTGAACGAACCCGCACTGTATGAGGCGGGTGCCGGGAAATCAGGCTGGACGGACCCTGCTTCACCGCTCTCTCCGGCCTGTTCCTTCGCCCCCAGAGACCACGGCTCCGCCGCTACTTGAAGACGCTCGCTGGGTCTTAGTCTCTGCTCTTCCGAGTCCAACGTATATTTCCGCTGGTAGCCTCTCGGCGTAATCATTAAGCCGTCATATACCACCGTCGAGGAGTTACCGATAATAACCGTGGTGAGCATCCCTATTTCATACTCCAGCATGTCTGCGAGCGTGGTAAGCACCACCTGCTGCCGGTCCCGGTAAGCGCTCTTCACCAGGCCTACCGGCGTATCCGGGGAACGGTACCCCAGCAAAATCCGCTGAGTCTCGGCGATCTGCCGGGTACGTCTCCCGCTTCTCGGATTATAAAGAGCGATGACAAAATCCGCCGCAGCCGCCGCTTCCACACGTTTGGCGATGGTGTCCCAGGGGGTTAAATGATCGCTCAGGCTGATCGTACAGGCATCATGCATAATTGGCGCCCCTAGGAGCGCGGCACAGGAGTTGATCGAGGATATTCCGGGAATAACCTCTACTTCCACTCCTTCATCAGCATTCCATTTCTTTTCCATCAACACTTCATAGATTAGCCCGGCCATTCCGTATACCCCAGCGTCGCCGCTGGAAATAACCGCAACCGTCCTACCCATATACGCCTGCCGTACAGCTTCCTGGGCACGGCTTACTTCTTCCGTCATGCCCGTTCTTACGATCTCCTGTGTGGTCAGAAGGCCCCGGATCAAGTCCACATAAGTGTTATAGCCAATAATGACTTCACTTTCCTCGATAGCCCTGCGGGCACGATCCGTAATATGTTCAAAAGCACCCGGGCCAAACCCGATCACCAACAGTTTGCCTCTCTTCTGTTCCATTGTGCTGCCTCCTCTGTATGAAACAACTATCCTATCCCCGTAACGCCAAGCTTTCCTTAGAGGAAGCCGGGTTCGTAGACTCACTGAACCGCAAAACCGAATTCATCTTCTTCGGGGGCCGGACTCGGGATGCCGAGATCTTCAAATGTGGCCATCTTCGCAACCAATTGGAGGGCCGATTCGATTACAGGCAGGGCGAGTGCGGCTCCTGTCCCTTCTCCAAGGCGCATGTCCAGATACAGCACAGGCTTCAGCCCAAGCTCATCCAGAACGATCCGGTGCGCCGGTTCAACGGACAAATGGGAAGCGAATAAGTAATCCTGGCAGCGTGGTTCGATCCGGCAGGCAGCCAGCGCCGCAGCCCCTGTAATCACCCCGTCAATAACCACCGGAACCCTGCGTGCCGCCGCTCCCAATATCACACCCACCAGCCCGGCGATTTCGAGTCCCCCTACCTTGGCAAGCACGTCGACAGCGTCACCCGGATTAGGCCGGTTGACCTGTATCGCCTGTTCGATCACCTTCGTTTTGGCGGCTAACGCTTCGTCGTTGATACCCGATCCCTTTCCGGTGATCTGTTCTACCGGATGGTTAGTGAACACTGCCGTCATGGCGCTGCTCGGAGTCGTGTTGCCGATGCCCATTTCCCCTAAACCGATCACTTCGATCCCTTTATCAGCAAGCTCGTAAGCCGTATCAATCCCAACATGAAGCGCGGCAACCGCTTCTTCCTTGGTCATTGCCGGTCCTTTGGCCATATTGGCCGTTCCCGGGCGAACTTTCCGCTGCACTACACCTTCCGGCAGGTCTGTCAGCAAAGTCCCGATATCGACAACGTGAACCTCCGCCCCCGCTTGATGTGCGAGCACATTAACAGCAGCGCCTTGGCGAATAAAATTCGCCATCATCAGCCCCGTAACTTCCTGCGGATAGGCGCTGACGCCTTCCTGAACGACCCCATGATCGCCGCACATCACGATAATCGCTTTATTGTCCACACTCGGCTCCACGCTGCCCGTTATACCGGCAAGCCTTACAGCGATCTCCTCCAGACGGCCAAGACTTCCCAAGGGTTTGGTTAAGTTGTTAACGCGTCTTCTCATTTGATGCATCGATACAATATTCAGCCGTTCAATCCGATTGACCACCTGCAATAATTTTTCCACGTAAATCACAATCCCCTCTATCATCTATTAGAGACGTATGTAACAACAATTTGAGAAACAAAAAAAGCACTCCCTACACAAAAAGAGCGTAGAAGTGCCGTTAATCGCCGAAATACAAGCGTGCTCCCCCTTCCTATCCTCGTAGGTCAGTCGTGCTGTTGAAAAAGGCAGGTCTCCTGACTTGTGGATCGGACGCAAAAACCGAGATCATAATGACCCGGTTGCTTAAAGCCTTCCCGTTTGACACAGTGGCTTAAGCCTGCTCTCCATTTACAGTGGCGGGACCGCGACGGATTTTCACCGTTCTTCCCTTTTAAGAAACGCCTCAGCGTTTCACCTTTTCACTCATATGCTGTTGTAGACAAGATATGCTTACAATACGCCTATTATAACTTGAGATTTAAAGAGAAGTCTAGCTTCGTGCCATCCCCGGTTGGGATGAGCTCAACCGTTGTGATCGAAACGGAGATGCACTTGCCGCCCGAATCAAAGTGTAGGTATAGACAATGCGCTCTTCCGATACTTTTTTATTGCGAGGGTGCTCGGCCCTATCACCCCTCTTTCACAAGTAATCCCAATAAGCTAAAACTTGCCGGCTCCGCCGTTCCTAGTTCCTCCGTTTTTGCATGATCAATCGCGGATACTACCTTGGTAAAGGTCTCAATCTGCTCATACATCAGGTCTAAATCTATTTTTTCAATATATCCATTGCCTCCTACCACACAAAGGTAATCGGGTCCTGGCACAAGGGATATCGTTGGGATGTTCGCTTCGTAAAGAGGCTGGCCTTCTCCAAAATAAAATTTGCCTTTGGGCTTCGAGGTGATGGTTCGGACTTTTGTGCGTCCTTGAATGGCGTTCAGATAGATCCTGTCCATGGCCGGATTGCCATCCCAAACGCTCGATTGTAATTCCAGCTACTGCTTTCTTATTAGTTCCTTCTCCTTCGATTGCGCCACTCTTTAGGAATTTGTGAAAAGTATTTAGCCATAGCGAGCAGGGCAATTCCCCCATTTTCCTCACAAGTATTCGGACCGTCCGTGTGGGTGTTTAAAATGATCGTCTCGTCATCATTCATGCCAGGCAGCACAGCGTATATCGTATCACTCCCTGCTGTATGATCAACCTCTGCATGCAAAGCTTCCGTTCTCCTGTAGCACGGACAATCCCCAGCTTCTGGCTTGCTGAATTTCAACTCTCCACAGATCTCCGGATTCCACAAGAATCAAACACTGTGCTCCTCTTGACCGCTAACATATTACATGTTATGTTTTTTGTAATTTGTAATATAAAAATAGGGCTTTCCGCCTAATTCAATGGAAATGGGGTGAATCACGATGCCGAAAACTGGATTAACTTCTGAAGAAATCAAAGAAAAGGCTTTGCAAATCACAGAAGAAAAGATTCGTTATTATGGATTCGATAAGTTCCGCTTAACGGATATCGCCAAGGAGCTGAAAGTAAGCCATGCCGCTCTCTACAATCATTTTCCCGACAAAGCGGCTCTGCTTGACGCCATTTCCGAACGTTGGCTAGCCCGGATGGACAACACGCTGGAACTCATAACCCAGCAAGAACGATCCCCGCGCCGGTTGATTATCGAATGGTTCCTGAAATATCACGAACTGAAAAAAGAGAAGGTTCTAAAAGATCCTGAGCTTTACAAATCGTTCAATATGGCAGCGGAGCTGCTGAAGCCTTTTATTGTACAGCATTTGCATAACGTAAATGAGCAGCTTGTGGCGCTGGTTCAAAAAGCGATAGCTGCCGGAGAAATCCGCGGAGAACCGGAAAACGTGGCTGTACTCCTGCTGGAAGCCACCACCTCCTTCCACCATCCGCGGATGGTGCTGGATCATAAAGATGAACAGCGGGAGATGCTGCTGCAAAAGGTAGTCGAAGTATTGCTGGACGGGTTCCAATGAGTATAGTGTGAGGAGAGAGATTTTGTGAAGATCGTCAACAAATTACTGCTGATCACGATAGTGCCGATTATCCTGTTTACTTTAATCAGCTATTTTTATGTGATTCCACAAGTAAGAGAAAGTATTTATCTGGAGAAGGATCAGCAGCTTAGAACTAATGTAGAAAGCGCATATTCCGTCATCACTTATTATGCCGGGCTCGCTGATCGAGGGGAACTGACAACAGAGGAAGCGCAGGCCAGGGCCCTTGAAGTTACCCGTAACATCCATTATGGACAAGACGGATATTTTTGGATGGACAACACCAATTTATTCAATATTATGCATGGTGGTGATCAACCGGAAATCGTCGGAACGGACCGAAGCAATACAAGAGACGCCAGAGGAAATTATCCGATAAGAGACTATGTCAAAGGAGCGACCGAGCATAAGGAAGAAGGGTTTTATTACAATACTTGGTACATAAACCCGAACGCACCGGAGCCCGCGCATCGCAGGCTGTACAGCAAGCTCTATGAGCCTTGGGGCTGGGTACTTAGTACCGGAATCAATGTCGATGATGTAGAGGAGACGGTTGGACAAGTCGTCACAGCGGTTATCCTGGCCAATTTCTTTTTGATTGCCATTACTTTGTTGTTTACATATTGGTTTTCGCGAAAAACGATCACTAGGCCGCTAAATAATATCATTGCAAAATTGCAGGAAATGGCCAATAGCAGCGGAGATTTGACGCAAAAAGTTGAAATA
Organism: Paenibacillus sophorae; assembly: GCF_018966525.1. Taxonomy (NCBI): domain Bacteria; kingdom Bacillati; phylum Bacillota; class Bacilli; order Caryophanales; family Paenibacillaceae; genus Paenibacillus; species Paenibacillus sophorae. Next base: position 2,682,288 of record NZ_CP076607.1, on the reverse strand, counting down.
CATAAAAAGGATGAGCTTGGAAAGCTTGCCGGAATCCTCAATGATATGATGGAAAACTTGCGGCAATTGATCAAGCAGATTGCCCAATCTTCGCAGCAGGTGGCTTCCGCCGCTGATGAGCTTACGGCTAACTCTGAACATTCGGCTCAGGCGGCGAACCAGGTGGCTTCACTGACTGCAGAGACCGCGGCGGGAACTGAGAAGCAGTTGGCCAATTCGGCCATCGCGTTAACCATGGTTGAGAACATAGCTGCTGGGATACATCAAGGCATGAATAACGCCAACGACACGGTCAACATCAGCAGACAGGCAGTAGCCATCGCAGTGGACGGCAACGAAACGATCACCACAGCCATTGACCAAATGGAGAATATTCAACGTAAGACTAATGACTCGGTTAAGGTTATGGAAGAATTGGGAGAAAACTCAGAGGAAATAGGCAAGATTATCAATGTAATCGCCGGCATCGCCAGTCAAACGAATTTGCTCGCGCTGAACGCCGCCATTGAAGCAGCCAGGGCAGGCGAGCATGGCCGAGGCTTTGCTTTGGTCGCTGATGAGGTGCGCAAATTGGCTGATGAATCGCAGGCGGCAACACAGCAAATTACTGCCATTATCAGCAAAATTCAGGAAAGAACAAGTACTGCTGTCAAAAGCATAAGCGAAGGCAGCCTTGAGGTGGAAAAAGGAGCGGAAGAAGTAAATAAAGCAGGAGCTGCTTTTCAAACCATTCTCCAGCAAATTAATGAAGCCGCGGAGATTGCCCAAGGTTCGGCCGCTACGCTGTCGCAGTTGGTTGATAGCAGTGACCAGGTATTATCGACAGTGGGAGAAGTAGATGAGATCAGCCGGGAGATCACGCGGCAGGCCCAAACGATAGCTTACTCGGTAGAAAGCCAGTCAGCCGCAATGCAGGAAATCAATGCATATTGTCAGGCGCTGACTTCATCCGCCGGTCAGCTGCATGATGCAGTGAAACGTTTTACCGTTGATTGAACTCTCTCCTCCCTTCGCTCATACTTACAGGAAAGAGACATTTTGAAGGGAATGAAGTATATATGGATTACAAGATCATCTCAACATTAGATGAGCAGCAAATCATAGAGCTCTACGAACTATACCAACAAGAATGGTGGACAAATACCAGAAAGCTTGAAGATATAATTGTAATGCTTGAACACACGGATATCCTCATTGGAATATGTGACAACATTACTAATAGACTTATTGGTTTTATACGTGTACTTTCCGATTTTGTCTATAAAGCTTTAATATTTGATGTTATTATTCATGAAGAGTATCAAGGAAACGGCTTGGGGCGAGTACTGCTAGATCAAGTAACGACACACCCTAAACTTCAGTCTGTACAACACCTTGAACTATATTGTAAGTCTGACAAAATATCTTTGTATGAAAAATGGGGCTTTACCAATGAAATTGGTGATATCCAATTGATGAGAAAAACCGGCAAATAGGATATCTTCACTTTCGATAACGGATTGCAATCGAGACGGCTAACTAAAAAATCGCCTTGTCCCTATTCAACAAAGGGCAAGGCGATTATTCTTTTGCTTCTTCATAGCCTGCTCGACCTCTTCACGCTTGCCCTCTTCACGCTTGGCCTCTTCAGATTAAAAACAAATTTTCTCTGGGACCAAAAACTAAATGAAAATAGGGTAGCCTCGGTAAAAATCTTGGCCAGGACGACCGGCATTCCAATGACCTCATGGTATGCATAAATAATTTCATAGTTAACCAGCATGATCACTATAGCCAGTACAGCGTATCTTGGCAGGGATTTATTGACGGGGGAAGATCTCTGCCTGGAAAATACATAGGCATTGTTCAAGGAATAATTAACGGCGGCGCTGCCAAGGCGGGCCACTGCCACCGACAAGAGTAAATTGGCCGTCAGTATTTGCAAAATGGCAAGCAAGACAAAATCGAGCACTGCGGATACGATTGAGGACATGCTGAATTTAATAATCGGCCAATAGATTCGGACCGAATCCCGAAGCGGCTGAAAATGAGACGACTTGTTGTCGTTCAAATATACCGTGTTGATATTCACTTCGCGCAGACCGTAACCGCAAGGGCCAGCTTCCAGCAGCATATTCATCTCATATTCGAATCTTTTGCCGGGAATATCGCATAACCATTTGAGCATATCGGCAGAATAACCCCGAAGTCCTGTTTGGGTATCATAAATCTTCAGACCGCTTACAAAAGAAAACACCATTCTTGTTACACTATTACCAAATCGGCTTCGAAACGGTACTTGTCCGATGAACCGCCGAATGCCCAGAACAACGCAGCCCCTGTGATTCTTTACGGCTTCAGCAACTCTAATGATATCCGCGGGCAGATGCTGGCCGTCGCAATCGGCACAGATCACACCCTCCTGCTCTCCGATATGCTGAATATAGCGAAATCCCGTCTTAAGAGCCTGTCCCTTGCCTTCATTTACTTGATGGGTCAATAAGACGCAGCCCATTCTAACCGCCGCATCAAATAGGCTGCGATACGCATCGCCGCTGCCGTCATCAACCAGTACGATCCGGTAATCACACTTCTTCTTTAAATCCCGAATCAGTTTAATTAACCTCAGATCCGGCTCATAGGCCGGGATTAATATGATCATAAGTATTCACATCCTAAGATGAATTATCTTCTTATTTGACATAGATAAAATGAACTTGAAATTTTTACATTTAGGTGTCGATCGTAACTTCGAGGAATGTTTGGACTTCCGGCCGCTGTTGTCTCCAGATTTCTTAATCTATACCGCTCTTTGCGGATGAAATCCGGAGACAAAGGCGGTCGCTATCGCTCCTACAGTTCCAAACTTCCCCTTCGTTACTCCTTTCCTTTATGTCATTTTTCATGTTCATCTTACATAGATAATGTCGCTTATTCTGCGTTCCTGGCCTTTTCCGAGCGGATTATTGACCACCCTGCCCATAAAGTACATGGTTGATGAACCTCCTCCGTCAAGGTTATAGGCCTCCACCGCACCAAGGTCCGCGAAAACCTGTGCAAACTCCGCAAGGGTCATTCCCCTGCTGTAATTTTCCATCCTTCCGTCTACAACAACGAACACGTAGTGACCGGGTTCAATCATTCCAATGCCGGTTCTGGGGTGCGATCCTTGAATCGAATGGTTGCCGAAGTTCGTATCCACTTCCATATGACCAAAGTTCGTTAAGAGCGTTCCATCTCTGACCAGCACCGGCCCAAAGGAAAAGGTATTGGTCACTCCCTCAGCAAGCAGCTGCTCCGCCGAACTGCCCTTTTCATCAAAAATCTTCATGCTTCCGTCTCTAAAAAACGCCGCCGCTGTGCGTGCGGGATTATTTCTGTATAAGGTTCCATTCCTTATTAAAATGCCGTCACCCCGAAATCCGTAATAATCGCCATTAATGGCTAACACGGCGTCATGATCCCGGGCAATTTTTGACGTCGTTTCCACAATGTTTCGTCCCACTTTATTTTCCGCAAAGGCGGAATACACCATGGAAGAATCACCCAGTCTCACATCTGCCACAAAATAAGTGATTTTGTCCGCGCCGGTTCCTTTTACAATTTCATCGATGCTTATCTGCACGCTGTCGCTTTTATAATTCCAATCATCATATTCGACAGTTCCGGACGGCTGCTCCGTTATCGTACTTGGTGTGCTGTCTCTTGCCGTGGCCTCAACTCTGTCAATCAAATACCGGTAAGCCAGCTGATACAAGATTGCTGCTATGATCAAGAGAACCGCCGCAGTGATGATCGTTACTTTTTTCCATCTCTTTTTCCTGATCGCATTCGCCCACTTCAAGTTAAAATCCCCCGTCTGCTTCGGCATACATGGATAAAACAATGTTCAGGTTGCCGTTTCTGCACCTCAGTTCATCCAGAAATTCTTTCTGACTGATCTGTTTATCCATGGAAACGGTGTAGACAAGCTGATACAGGCTGCCCAAATCCATCGTTCTGACCTTAATCAGCTCATGCTCTATCGTAAATTTGGAGAACAGATCATTGAAAGCCCCCTCATAGTTCAAATCCTCGGGAATGGTAATTTTCAGCAGCTTCCGGGGAGTCTTGGCGGCCCCAAACTTGAAATAATGAAGAATCACCATTAGCAGGCAGAGGAACAGGGTAAAAAGCACCGCATATCCATAAGTGCCGACGCCGCAAGCCAGGCCGGTAGCCATCGTAAATAACACATAAGCGATATCCTTCGAATCTCCCGGTGCGCTTCTGAACCTGATAATGGAGAAGGCTCCCGCCAAACTGAAAGCACGCGCGATATTGTTGCCGATCAAAAGGATGATGATAGCTACAACGGTGGGTACGATAACAAGAGTGAGCGCAAAATTCTGGGAATATCCGTTTCTATTGCAGGTTTTCATATATGTAAGGCTGATCAGTCCCCCCAGAACAAAGGACACCGCAAGGGTCAAAACCGCATGCATTATAGATACTGATGAGCCAGCTGCGGCTGAGCCGAATAAGCTGCCTGATATGGAGTCAAACATTCGATTCGTTCTCCCTTCTCTCTTCTGTTGTCTGCCAGCATTCGTTCATATTCACTGCCGTATTTAGAAAAACGCGTCCTGAAGACCTTATATTCCGACAGCAATTTGGACAGCCATAGCGGAACATTTCTTTCTGTCTTTACCTCCATAAGCCATTGATTTCTCTCCAATAGAGCTTCTCCATGGTCGCCGTCTTCAAGCTTCAATTCGGATCTTCTTGTCCTTATATTGGTATCGAAAGTGATTCTTAGCCCGCGGTCTTCTTTGCCAAAAAAGGCTTGTCTTTCATAAGCGATATACAGCTTGGGCTCAAGATCATATAGCTGTAAACTATAGGCTATTTCATTGATGACCTGCTTGTTCATATAGGACTTCAGCTCGGGTCTTATTCCTGAAGCGATGAAATCATAGGCTTCGTCAAGCGTGATTTGTGTTCTCCTCTTGTTAACCAAGCCGCATACCTTTTTCTTAATCTCCAAAAATACTTTCTCCTCTCCCTTTGGCACGCCATAGGCCCTGATGCGAAATTTTTGCTTATATTGAGGTCTGGATAAGGAATGCCTTATTAATTGATTGTCCCCGGTGTCATAATAGAGATTCGTTATATGATAAAATCCATTCATTCGGTTAAACTCCGTTAGCTCCATATACTGCCGAAGCTTATGCTCAATTTGTTCATACAGCGCTTGATCGATTAAGAACTTGCCTTCATATCTGTTAAAAACCTCAATAGCCATGATAGCCTCTCCTTCACAACAAAATTCCCTCTCATACCGGTAAGCATAGATTGATTGATTTGATTCTAAGGGTAGAACCTTTAACAAATCTTAAATAGAGAGCTTTATGTACGAGCGGTCATTTAAGATTGTTTTAAGGTTTGCTGTGATATAATCAGGGATATCAGCCCATTCGGAGATCGAGGTCATGTGCGGTGAGGATACTATTTGTAGAAGATGAGCTTCATTTAACGGAGGCTTTGACGCAAATTCTTAAAAAGAATAATTATACTGTGGATGCCGTTCATGACGGAGAGTCCGGACTTGATTATGCGCTGAGCAATATTTATGACTTGATCATATTGGATATTATGCTGCCTAAAATGGACGGTATTAACATACTGAAAAATATAAGAAAAGAAGGTCTTTCAACCCCGGTGATCCTGCTTACAGCCAAGGGTGAAATTTCAGATAAAGTAATTGGCCTGGACAGCGGGGCCGACGATTATTTGGCAAAGCCTTTTGCAACGGAGGAGCTTCTGGCAAGAATTAGAGCGATGTCCAGACGGAAATGGGAGGTTCTGGAGGATAACAGCTTAAAGTTTGGAGATATTGAATTAAATCCTTCCAACCTTAAACTATCCAGGGGTGGCAAAGAGGTAAAATTAATCTTAAAGGAAAACGATCTTCTGGCACTCTTCATCAATCGCAAGAACGCGGTAACACCCAAAGAACTTATTATTGAAAAGCTCTGGGGCATTGATTCCAACGCGGAATATAACAATGTCGAGGTCTATGTTTCCTTTTTAAGAAAGAAACTTGCATTTTTACATTCGGCGGTAATCATCAGCACCGTGCGCGGTGTAGGATACATTTTGGAATATCAGCCAGCCAAGTAACCATGTTCTCCATGGATAACAATATAAAGAGGGTATAGGATGTTTAAACAGCTCAGAAACAAATTTCTCCTTCTTAATCTGGTTATCATTTCAGTCATGATGCTGATTGCTTTTACCTCCATATATTTCATAACATCTAACGCCGTCCAGAAAGACATTGATATGGAGCTGTACAAGATATCGAAGTCGAAGCAAAAAACAATCAGCAATCTGATGAGTAACCAGCCTGATCCCGATGCTTCCCAGCATTCGTTTGATTTGGATGCCGAAGATCCTTCGCATGAGACTTCCTTTTCGTTTGCTTTACTAATGGATCGCACGGGCTCAATTACCCCCTTCTCACATTATGATCTGGGCGAAGAATTCTATAATTCGGCTATGAATGCCGCACTGTCCAGACATTCCGATAAGGGCAAATTCAAGCTGGATGACGACTGTTGGGCCTTTGTGATGCAGCCCTTTCAGGATGGCCGGGTAGTCATTTTCCTGGAAATAACGAAGCAGGAATACATCCTGACACAGCTTATCTATACCTTTATTCTTGTCGCAATGGTAATGCTGATCATCATCTACCTTATAAGCAAATTCTTCGCGAACAAATCCATTAAGCCTATTAAAGAAGCCTTCGATAAGCAAAAGCAGTTCATTACCGATGCGTCGCATGAGCTCAAGACTCCGCTTACCGTTATCAATACGAATGTGGATGTATTATTAGCCAACAGCGATGATCACATAAACGAACATTCGAAATGGCTCCATTATATAAAGACGGAGGTCGAAAGAATGACCCATTTAACCAATGACCTCCTCTATCTGACGCAGATGGACTATTCAGAGGCAAAAGTGATTTTTTCCAACTTTAATTTCAGTGAAACTCTGGAAAATGTCGTCTTGACCATGGAAGCCGTGAGTTTTGAAAATAACATCTCATTGTCTTATGATATTGAGCCCGGCTTGACGGTTTACGGCAATAGTGAACAGATCAGAGAGGTCATTATGATTCTGCTGGATAATGCTTTGAAATATACCAACCCTAGAGGAACCGTTGATGTAACGCTGAAGAAAATCCATAATACGGTTATTTTGATTGTAACCAACAGCGGGGAGGGCATCACGAAAGAGCATATCGATAAGATCTTTGACCGGTTCTATCGTTCAGATCAATCCAGATCAAGGGCCGGCGGAGGATATGGGCTCGGATTGGCGATTGCCAAGACGATCCTGGAGCATCATGGCGGGAAGATCTCCGTCAAAAGTGTTTTGAATGAAAGGACGTCCTTTACGGTTGAACTGCCGCTGTCCGCTGAGCATTTCCCCCACTAGGTGAAGCCTTAACTTCGAACTTTTAATCAAAAATCCGCTCTCCTCGGATATGTACACCGGGTGGAAAGCGGATTTTTCTTTTTTCGGAATCTTATACTCTGACCCGCATAATTTAAGTTTATTTCAAGCTCATTGTTGTACAGTAAGGACAGGCCAGATTTCAATCGGAAAGGAATTTGAATGTGAAAAAATCGGTGAAAGCCATACTGTTGTCGTTAGTACTGATACCTGCTGTTACCTCCTGTACCCTAGGCAAAACCGATGGGGATGGTATTAGCTTTACCAGATCGACCAGTCCAACCAGCTCTATAGGCGCAGCCAGTTCGACCGCCCCTGCCGGCTCGGCGAATCCGGCAAATGCGGCAAGTAATGGAACAACCATTGCTTTAGGCGATCCAATTAACGTCAGCGGCACTGGTGCGGCAGTAGATGACAGCACGGTTAACATTACAGCCGGAGGAAATTACATTCTAAGCGGCAGCCTGACTGATGGGCAGGTGAACATCAATACCAAGGAAAGAGTCAACCTGATACTAAGTGGCATAAGCATCACCAATTCTTCCGGGCCGGCCCTGCTTGTAACGGATGCCAAGGAAGTGACGATTACACTAACGCCAGGCACAACGAACTCGCTGTCCGATGACGGCAGCACGGATGAGAACGATGCGGCTTTGTTCACCAACGACACATTGGTCATTAACGGTGAAGGCGCTCTGGTGGTAACCGGAAGTAACAATGAAGGAATTTCCAGCGATGATGACATCATTGTCAATGGCGGTTCAATCAAAGTAACCGCTCCGGATGACGGCATAAATGCTCATGATGATATAACCATCAACGGAGGCTATGTCAATGTCATTGCCGATGGCGACGGCATTGATTCCAATGGAACAGTCAACATCAATGGCGGTACCGTAATCTCCCAAGGCAGTGCGGTTATGGGAGACGGCGGTATTGATGCCGCAGGCTCCTTTGCCATCACTGGCGGTACAGTGATTGCCAGCGGGAACAGCCTGGCAGCACCCGATAGCGATTCCACACAAGCCTCATTGTTTGTAAAGACTGGCTCCACCTGGGACGCAGGCACACTCCTCCACATCGAACAGTCTGGCAGTGAAATTGTCACCTTTGCCCCGGCCCAAAGCTATCGCACCCTGTTCTACAGCTCCAATCAGCTAGATCTAGGTACGGACTATCAAGTATTTATCGGCGGCAGCTCCAGCGGCAATGCTACAGATGGCCTTTACAGCGGAGGAACTTACAGAGCAGCCGGCACAACCGGCATCTCCATTACGCCTGCGATCACCCCCGAAGGTACAGGCCGCCTGAATCCTTAATATTGGCCGCAGCCCGTAATCCGAAAAAGTAATAGCCGATCTAAAATCCTCCGCCAGCACTCAAATTACCAAAAAACCTACCCTCCTTCTTTGATGTGCTGACGGATTCACATAAAAGTCATGCAGTTCACCCTGACGTTCAGGCAGTCGAGATATTCTCGACTGCCTGAACTTTTTAATAAATAGGGCTTAAAAGAATCCCATGCTGAACCTCAACATAGCAAAAAGGGGTGCTCCCGGCAGCCATTCACATGGCTGTGGGACACCCCCGAATAGAAATGAGCTTTGAGATTAACCCAGTTGGGCAATAACCGCCTTGGTTACGGCTAATGTTGACTGCGGATTCTGTCCTGTAATCAGGTTGCCGTCCACCTCAAAATGAGAAGTCCAGTTCGGGGCGGCCACATAGATTGCACCCAAATCGCGGAGCTTGCTTTCGAGCAGGAAAGGAAGATGTTTATCCAGCGTCGTTTGCGCCTCTTCCCGGTCTGTAAAGGCATTAACACGTTTGCCGGCTACAAGCGGTTGACCGTTCGACAGTGTAGCACCAACTAGCCCGGCCGGTCCGTGGCACACGGCAGCTACAATCTTGTTCCCTTCATAGAAATCACGCAGCAGCTTGTGAAGGGTTTCGCTTTTTGGAAGATCATACATCGTTCCATGACCGCCCGGCAAGAAAATAGCATCGAAGCCTTCATCGGATACTTCATCAAGCTTTACCGTGTTTTCCAAATATTTTTCCGCATCCAAAATTTCCTGCGGGGTATTGGCATCTACACTGCCGGGATCGACAGGAGCTTTTCCTCCAAGTGGGCTTGCCACCAAAAGCTCATAGCCTTGTTTCGTAAATTCAATATAGGCTTCGGCAAATTCAGACAGCCAAATACCAGTCGATTTGCTCTCATGAACTTCCGTATGGTTAGTTACAACGATCAACACTTTTTTTGCCATTTGTATTGCCTCCAATATTAATATTTTGCTACCCCCTCATTCTAGTTCCGATTTTGATATAAAACAAATTATAAAATTATAGATTATCCATAAATATATTTATACATTTTCACGTATTACCGTCATCATCTCATGGATTTGAGGCAGATGCTTATGTTTCAGCTTATAGGCGAGATACAACTCATTTTTCACTTTTAAATCCTCACAAATAACTTTGGTTTTTTCATTTGCCGAATTTCTTAATAGATATGTAGGGATCACACTTAGGCCCGCACCGTTTTCGATAGCCTTTAGAATTAGATGTAAATCAGGAATGATATGGATAGGTCTGATTTGAGGACGCTTCTTAAAATGCTCTCTCCAAATTCTCCTGATTATCGGTAACTCCAGACCATAGCTTATCCAATTTTGCGAAGAGAGCCATCGTTCCAATGACTCCAGGTAGTCTGTATCCGGTATTTCACAATCACTGGGAGCAACAATAACAAATTCTTCATCCATCAATTTCAGATACTCAATGCCTTGTGCTTGATACCTTTTTGACGTAATGATGAGATCTAACTTATCCTCTTTCAGTAGTTCTACCAACTGATCGGCCGTTCCCAAATTTGTAATGGTGCTCATATTGAATTTATGCAGCTGAGGGAGTATTTTTTCAGTGTAAAACTCGTGTGCAGCCCCAATCTTTATGACCGTAAGCGTAGGTAAAGAAGCCGCTCTGAAACTCATCGTGGTCTCCTCCAGAGACTCGATAAGCGGAGCCAACTGTGAATATAACTCCTTCCCCCGTTCGGTTGGAAACATTTTCCTCGAAGTCCTGACGAATAAAACTTCACCAACCTCAGCTTCCAGGGAAGCTAAGTGCTGGCTCATTGCCGGTTGTGTCATTATCCGCGCCTTTGCAGCTTCGGACACAGAGTTGTGCTTATATATCATACAAAAGCTTCTGTACCACTCAAAATCAACCATATGGAAATCCCCCTTCTGCTAAATTGACTGACTTGCCTCCAAACAGAAATAGACCGCCCTCTCGTAAAGGTTAACGGTCTATTTCCTGACTGATATTTCAAAATCCGCCGGCTTTAAATGCGGCTACCAGCGAAGGTGTCGTGTCAGCGCACGTCTCCTGCTCCACTCACATCCCGTTACAGTTCTTCCATTCCAAGATTGAACTGCCATTGCACACCAAACTTGTCCGACAGACTCCCGTAAGCTTTGCTCCAAAAAGTTTCTTGAAGCTCCATGCCCACTTTACCGCCCTCTTTAAGTTTATCAAAAGCGGATTGCAGGGCGTCCTTGTCGTCGGTCACAATGGCCAGGCTAATATTGTTGCCTACCGTAAAAGGCATACCTGGAAAAGTATCGGAAAACATCACATTGCTTCCAAAAATAATAAGCCGGGTGTGCATGATCAGGCTTTTCGCTTCCTCCGGGAGCGGATATTCCGGGTTGGGCGGCGCTTGCCCAAAAGTCATTAATTTGGGTTCTTCCGTTCCAAAGACCTGTGCGTAAAACTCTACAGCTTCACGACAATTGCCATTAAAATTCAAATATGCGTCGACAGCCATGCGCAATCTCCTTTATTTTGAATTTGATATTTCTATAATACATCATGTCTTTATTAGCAATCAATCATACCAGCCTACGCCATTGACATTATAAGAAAACCGCAGAATGCCGCATTGTCATATTGCAGCGAAGCATCCACTTCTTGCTTGATCAAGTTGATTTGATCCCGGTAAGCCTTATAGAATTCATATGTCGGATTCGAACGGTACTCAAGACCTTCCAATTGAAAGTACGCGATAATCCCTTTCGCGGTGGTGGGTTTGACGAATACCTCCACACTTGGCCTGTAGTAGATGGGACAGACCGTTAAAATCGGCCATTTCGCCACCTTGTATTCGCCAAGCAAATCCGACATTTGTTCAAAGCCGCGCTCCTGATCGCCATACAGGAATTCCTTCAGCCCATGGGATAAACGTTCTTTTTCATTATCGTCCATTGCGTTTAATGCATCTCGAAACTTGGGCTTTTCAAATAGCGATACCAATGAGGATTGACCGACAATTTTGCTCATGGAATCAACAATATTGCTCGAGCTTTCGAATTGCTCAATGGCGAAGCTGTCCTGCGCCAACTTTTTCATTTTTTCCACTTTGTGCTTTTTGGCAATTTCAAGCATCAGAGGATCCGAGAAGCCACCAGGATATTGCATAAAAAATCTTTCTTCAGCTTCTTTAAGCTTAGCTCTGTTCATAGCTTTATCTACTCCATTTCACCGCAGCAGTATACCTACATCTGTTCATTAACGGTAGTTATGCTCCTCGATGTACCCGAAGCTTACTCTATTGTCTGTTACAATTACCTTATCCAGTTCTATTCTGAACATCGTCATCATGCTGGGATCTCCAGGCATCTCTTTCATATACGGATATTTGTCTATAAGCAACCCCGTACCTTTTTGTAATTCTTCCGGTGTTTGAATTTGGTACGCCTTTCCCGCGCCTCTAACGAATACTAATTGTGCCAGTTCTTCCATCGAATTAGCATCCTTGTCTACCGTGATATGTACATTGTTATTGTTCTGTAGTTCTTTTACCTTATTAGCAGAGTTAAAAGACATGAAGTACAAAACAGACTCATCCTGCTGATCTGCCGCAAAATTTACCGGTCTTACCTTCGGAAAACCGCTTTCGTCAATCGTGGCAAGTCTCATCAATCCGTGACTGTCAAAAACATTTTTCACTTCTCGATTGATATCCATGCTTACAACTCCTTATACTTTAGTAAGATTTAGCAGAATCCCCTCGAACAAAACACACAGATTTGGCCCACTATGACAGTATACCGGACCTCCTCTATTCATCTTAAAGTATAACCGAACACCAGTTCTGTTTCAAGTGGGATATAGGAAAAAATTGCTGCATTAAGAAAGAAACGAAATGAATTTCGTTGTGTTGCTCGCCGAAATTTCCTCATCAATTCCCGCTAGCACGAAAATAAAAATCCTCATTGGAAGCTTACTGGGATTGGGGATGCCAGTAGGACTGCCGCGATAAATAGGATCTGCAGCAAAGTCCGGACAAGCAGGTTGGGTACAGGCTTGCCGTCAATCGTCAATTTGTTTCGAGCCGCATATACATTTGCAGGGAACATCGCTATCAGTAGAAGCGTCAAGCAAACCGAAGCAGCAAGGGAAGTACGGGGGAGCATAATACCGATTGCCCCGGCTATTTCCAGGAATCCCGTTGCCGTTACGATCCATTCGCTCCCCGCGAAGAAAGGAGGAACCATCCGAATCAAGTCAGGACGCCTTTTTCCCCAGTGAGCTGAAGCAGTGAGCAGAAACATGACAGCCACGGCCCCTTGAAGTGATGTGTGCCAATTATCGAAAAAAGACAGCCCCAACAATCCGAGCAACCGGAACAATAAAAAAGATGAAACAAGCGCAATAAGTGGTGCCATATCGATCCCTCCTTGTTACATCATTGGTCTTTTAGAATGCTGACCATATAGGCTGATAGATCTTGAGCAGTAGTAGAAGTGTTCTTGATGGGAAAGGAAGAACGGACGCGCAACCCCAACGAGAGCAGAACGAACATTTCCGCCGTCTTGTCCGGATCAACCGATTCTTGAATAACCCCATGCTGCTGGCCGCTCACGATCCATTGCTTAGATAAATATACAGATCGCTCATAATATTTCTTTAGCACTTCCGCGATAACAGGTTCATCTTCCTTGCCTAGCAAGTACATCAGAACCTTGTTTGTCACATCATGTGCATCTTCCAATGCCTCAAGATTACGCGAGATTACTTGCATCGGCCCGTCAAAGGTTATCGGGGCTTGTATCACTTCGTTCATGAAATGTTTGTTGATTTCTTCAAGCCGGTCTTGCAGCACCCAGGCAAAAATTTCGTCTTTACTTTTCACATAATGGAAGATCGCCCCCTTAGATAATTCTGATTTTTCCATAATATCCTTCATTGTGATACTGTGGCAGCCTCTATCCCGCAATAGCTCCTTAGTTGCATTAAGCAGTTGCCCTATTGTTTGTTCTCTGCGCTCCTCTTGCTTCAATGTGATTCCTCCATAATCGTTTAAGAATCCCATCAGATATCAGTCGTAACTACGAGGAATGTTTGAACTTCCGCCGCTGCCCATCTTCAGGTTTCTTGATTTAAACTGCTCTTCGCGGATGAAATCCGGAGACTATGCTTTCGAAGCTAGCTTTCCGGAGGAAAGCTTTCGGGCGGTTGCTATCGCTCCTACAGTTCCAAACTTCCCCTTCGCTACTCCTTATCCTGATGTCATTTTTCAAATTCATCTTATATAATAACCTCATTATATAAACCGACCATCGGTTTGTAAATATCATTCTTTTCGGGGCGATTCCGGGAGGATAGGTGATACTGTCTGAATTGTAAAATAACGCAACCCTTACCAGGCTGCGTTGATGTTTAATTTCCGAAGAAATCGTTATGGTGTTCGTAAGTATAGGAGACATCTCCGAAGGAAACGCCTGGTATAATAGAATGAAATCAACAACACAGCAGCCAGGCATAACCCAAAAGGGAGGCTGAGAGATTCCGGCACAGATAACCCGGGATAGATGGTCATGCCGATTCCCCCAATCCCAAAGGTACGTAGAAACCCTGCAATGACAGCAGTCACTGAGCAAATCAGACTTCCTGCAAACCACACGCTAAGAATAGGGATGCAAAACAATCCGATCAGCCCTTTATAGATATATTTCAACGAGCTCCCTCCTACTCTTCCAGCAGTACGGCGTTTTCGACATTCGAACCCGGATCGGTTTGAAGACTTTTACTATAACGGACCTCCTGGATCAGCCTGGTCCGATTATGATCTCTTCTCCACAAACGAGCTTCGCCTCTGTCTGGTACAGTGTAACGGTAACCCCCTGCACCGAACCTAATATCAATCGATTCCGCGGCCATCAGGCTTTCTATCCGCACAGCTCCCTCGGCCTGAAAACTTTTTGCTGCAGCTTTTTGCGAAACGGATAAATAACCTAATGAAGTCACCCGGCCGGCTTGAAGGCAGTGAACCCGCAAGCTTCCCAGATTCTCCACCTGCATGGCCTGGCAATGGTTTCGGATCGAACAATCCCCGAGCACTTTCAACTTAGATGTGATCATACTGCCCAGCACGCGCAAATAACCGACGACCTCCACGGAGTTCCTACGCACACCTTCCCTTTTGGTAAGCGAACCTTTTACTTTCAGAGGTGTTCCGTTTAATGCATCCAGAATATCCTGATCATGCTGCACCGTACCACTCTCCCTTCGCACAGATTTATTTTAATAATTAAAATATATATCAACTATAAATTATATTCAATAAAATAAATTAGTTTCCTCAGCAAAAAAGTACTGACACCGGTGAGTTTGGTGTGCAGTACTTTCAATTGTATTCCATATTAGCGGTGCAGCTTAATGCGCGATTTCTGCCATCAGGTGATATATTTTTTCTAGTGTCTCGGAGATTTTCGTAAGTTCCGAAGCCTCAAAATCGCTGAACAGATCAAGAATCCGTTGTTCGCCTTGTTCCGTGAGCACGATCGTGACGACCCGGCGATCTTCCCTTGTCCGCATTCTTTGCAGAAGACCGAGATCCTCCAGCTTGTCACACATCGAAGAAGCGGCTCCGGGCGTAACGGCAAACCATTCGGCTACATCCGTAATCGTCAGGCTTCCCGAAAGACGAAGCTGAATAAGCAGCATAATCTGGTTTTGGGTCAGCGAACCTGGCTTAATGATCCGTTCAATGAAAGCTTGCGACTTTTGTTGAACACCGGCCATCTGATTCATAACGTTGTGAATGGCTTCTTCCCGGTCTTTGATGCTCATGACAACACTCCATTTAATTTAGTACTTAAAATATATAGAAATTATAATTATATTGTCAATTCTCTCGAAAATGCCATCTAGAATGATGTTGAGTTTTCGGATTTATATCATAAAATATGACAATTGAATGGTATCATATATATTAATTCGACAAGCTTCAAAGAGTACACAATTAAAATTCTTACAGAAACAGGAGGACCAATCATGGATTTGAAATTGACCGATAAGGTAGCCGTAGTATCTGGAGCAAGCAAAGGAATCGGACTGGCCATTGTGAAAAGATTCGCCGAGGAAGGCGCAAAAGTAATCGCAATCAGCCGTTCGCTTACAGAAGAGCTGGATCTGCTCATCCAAAATCATCAAGTCAAGCATTTAGCGATAGATGTTAATACCGCGCGCGATACAGATGAACTCTCTCAGAAGCTGGTTGAGGCCTTCGGCAGGATTGACATTTTAATTAACAATGTTGGAGCAATTGATCAGCGGAGAGGCCAAGGTTTTCTGGCAACACCTAGCGAAGAATGGGAACAGCTCTATAACTTGAACTTATTTAGTGTCGTTCGTCTTACGCAAGCAGCCTTGCCCCACATTATTGAGCAGAATTCCGGCTCCATTGTCAACATCTCTTCGATCAACGCACAAATGCCTGAATTGCTGCTGCCTATATACGGCACAACCAAAGCAGCTCTGAACAATCTAACCAAAATGCTGGCCGGGGAATTTGGTCCGCGCCAAATTAGAGTAAATTCCATCTCGCCAGGCCCAGTGGTAACACCACTGTGGAATCATTCGGAAAGCGGACTTGCTAAATCGGTTGGCGCAGCTGCGGGAATGACTTCAGAAGACATTATGGAAAAGCTTCCCGCCATGGCCGGCATCACCTTAGGACGATTTGCCCAACCGGAAGACATCGCGAACCTGACTGTTTTCCTTGCATCCGAGCAGGCTTCCATGATTACAGGATCGGATTATGTCATTGACGGTAATTTGCTAAAAACAATCTAAGGTAAAGTAGAATAATCTCAAGCGGCGATCTGCTGCCGGTACTAGTCTGGCGACAGATCGCCAAGTTTTTTCTGGAACGGTCTTTGTTGTAATCAACCAGTATTTCGAACCAAACGTTCGGCGTCCTCCAGATTCTCAGTCTTCTCTTAGCCAAGTTATTCACTCATTTTTCGATTAATACCGGGCGGACTTCTGTATCCTTGACAAATATCGTGACATTCAGTAAATTGATTTTAGTTAAGCACTTAACTATATAAGGATGTGAGCTGTATGAAGGACCTGCAAAATTACGTGCTTGATTTACCGCTCCATAACCAGGTTTTCTTCGCACTGGTGGAAACAACGGCAAAGTTAGTCGATGTTTCAGAAAAATACTGGCAAGCCCAAGGGTTGAATGGAGCCAGAATACGGATTTTGGTTGAACTTATGAAGGAAGGTGGTACCCTACTTCCCTCGAAGCTCGCACAAAAAATCGGTGTAACCAAATCGAATATTAGTCTACTGCTCAGTCCTTTGGAGAATGAAGGATTTATTCGCCGGGATCACCATCCCAAGGACGGCCGAAAATCGGTCATTACGATTACAAGCGAAGGCCAAAGTCTTTTACTGCAGCACTTACCCGAGAATCGGCAACAGATTGCGAAAAAAATGCAAGTGCTAAATGAGCAGGAATTGAATCAACTTCTTGCCTTACTCCACAAATTAAAAAGGGCGTAATGTTGCTTTTCGCCTATTTAGTTAAGCCCTTAACTAAAATCTCTCATCAGAAAGGTTGAATTTCAGTGTCTATTGTTATAACAGGAGCCAGTGGGAAGTTAGGAAATTTGATTATAGATCAGCTTCTTCAACACGTTCCAGCCAACCGAATCGTTGCTTGTGTTCGCCGTGTTGAGACCGGGAAACACTTTGAGGAACGGGGAATTTCAGTTCGTATTTGCGACTACGACCAGCCTGACTCCCTTGAGCAAGCATTTGCAGGAGCATCCCGGTTGCTATTGATTTCAAGCCCGCATCACGATGATACCATTCGTTTACGCCAACATGCCCAGGTCATAGAATCGGCAAAAAGATCGAAAGTTGGCCATTTTTTATATACGAGTTTCGCCTTTCCTGAAAATGGTACAGCCCCCCTTTCTCATCTGCACTTAGCTACTGAACATGGGATTCGTACAACCGGAATTCCTTATACTTTTCTTCGTAATGGCTTGTTTATGGATTTTGTAGGAACGCTCGATCTCAACGCCGCAATTGCTAACGGTAAACTCAACGTTTACCCGGGAGATTGGAAATTCAACTCCGTTACCCGACTTGATCTCGCCACAGCCATTGCAGCAGTTCTTTCCGGACATGGCCATGAAAATAAAATCTATGAGCTCACCGCCCCGGCCGCATGGACCTTCAGAGAGCTGGCTGCGGCCCTATCCGATCTTGCAGGCAAACCGATTTCCTTGTGTCAAGACTCCCAGATTCAAAATTGGATTTACAGTTTTTTAAGCCAAATCGATACTTCCTCAACCTCGGGCGATCTGAAGCAGCTATTGGGCCGCCCGGTATCTACGCTGAAAGAGAGCATCAAACCTTTTATCGCAATCTAAAGTAATCGAACCCTGACCGAATCGCTGCCAGCGATTCGGTCAGGCCAATGGTCAGGGGCACTGCCCCACTTCTTCATTAATTCACGCTGATAATAGCACTTACCCTTCGCTCCGCTTTCAAACCCGCCTTATGACTTCCCAAGTCCATCATAAACAGCTTCGCATAGATCTGTCGTAAACTGGCCCGACATTCCTTCCAGGGCAGTATTGGTAAACGCCACGACGCTTATTTGCTTGACAGGATCAACGAACCAGGAATGACCATAAGTCCCACCCATGCGCCAAGTTCCCGGCGATTCGGAAGTTTGAGCGGCCGCCGGATCTTTCAGCACGGTAAACCCCAGCCCGAATCCACGCCCTGGCCAGAAGGCCATTGGAAGATCGCCAATCTGGTTGGTAGTCATTTCTCTAACCAGGCTCTCCGGTAATAGAGGCGCTCCGCCTTTTCGCAACGTTTCCAACAGCCGCATAAAGTCGCCCGCACTGCCAACCATGCCAGCGCCTCCTGACGGATATGCCGTATCATCAAGCGCCCTGCCGGGAGCGAGCCGGAAACCCGAAGTACCCTCTATAAATGGAATTTGGTCAAAATCAAGCAATCGACGCGGCTCGGGAAGATCGTTCGCATAGGCCGCAGAAAGCCTTGAGGGATCGACCGCAATAAACGCGGTATCCTTCATGCCAAGCGGCTCGGTCACCAGAGTACGTACCGCTTCGTTTAGCGTGGTATCGGCAGATCTGGCGATGACTGCACCCAGTACATCCGTTGCAATGGAATACTTCCACTGGGTACCCGGCATATAGAGGAGCGGTGCGGAAGCAATACGGCGCATATTTTCTTCCAATGAAATGCCAGCTTGATCCATACCGTCCGATACTCCGGCATTCTCGTATGAATCATGTTCCTTCTGGAAGAAACGATAGGTCAGCCCTGCCGTGTGAGTCAACAAATGCCGGATGGTAATAGCAGCAAATTCACCGCCTGGCAAACGGGGGCGAAACTCGGGCAGCCATTTGTCCACACGGTCGTCCAACTTCAGGCGTCCTTGTGATACTAGCACCAGGGCAGCTGTTGAAACGATCGGTTTGGATACGGAAGCAAGGCGGAATAACGTATTTTCCTGCATGAACCGGTTTTGTTCGCGGTCCGCATATCCGGCAGCGCGGCTATAACATGGCGTTCCGTTAAGCGTAACTTGGACAACAGTACCAACCAACCTTTTTTCGGCAAGTGTACGGTCAATGACTTCATCAATACGTGCTTGTAAATCTTCGCTCTCTCTCTTTTCCAGATCATATCTGCTCAATGGCAGCCACCCTTTCTAATGTTTCTGTATAATTAAATCAAATCGTTTATTTTACATATCACAATCAATACATTATGATGATTATACAAAGTAATAAAACAAATTCTCTTTGAAATACCTTTAATTTAAAGGAGGCGCATGCAGAGTGGATCATGTAGACAAACAAATCCTCTTCCATCTTCAAAATCAGGCAAGAATTTCAATGACAGAGCTGGGTAAAAGCGTGGGTCTATCCCAACCTGCTGTAACGGAAAGAGTAAGACGAATGGAAGAAAAAGGCGTTATCGAAGAGTATCGCACCATCATCAATCCTGAGAAAATTGGAAAGCACGCAGCAGCCTATATGTTGTTTCGGACTAGAGACTGCTATGCCTTTCTTGATTTCGTCCGTTCATCTCCCCATGTTGCCGAGTGCCACCGCATAAGCGGAGAACACAATTATTTATTAAAAGTAATGACCGACTCTACAAGCGCTCTCGAAGAGTTTGGCAATCAGTGCGATAAGTATGGAACCTATACGATCCTGATTGTCATGTCTTCACCGATCGATCATAAATTTCTCATTCATTCTCTCGAAGAGGCATAAGGAAATCCGTGTTCTTTCGCCCGCCACACAACGAGCAGTGCAAGGAGAAGCAGCGTAAACAAAGCCCACGGAAAGGATCTAACGCCTAGGGTTTCGAGTAAAACAGCGCCAATTAACCCGCCCGCGCCGATGGCCAGATTCCATGCTGTCACCAACATCGATTGAGCCACATCCGCACTATCGCCAGCGGCTTCAGCTATTGCCGTCTGCAGCAGTGTTGCCGCTCCGCCGAACGCAAGCCCCCAGACAGGCACCACTAAATATATCACAGCGGGCTGACTGCTTATGCCGAGCAGAAGGGATGCTACTGCGAAAGCCGCGAGGCTGATCATTACCAATAAACGCTGCATACGATCAATCCATAGTCCGGTTAGCCAGATCCCAATAACCGAGGCAATACCGAAAATAAGCAGCATCATGTCAACGCGACCACCGAGACCGGCCTGGGCAAGGTAAGGTGCAATATAAGTGTACAAAATGTTATGTGACAGCACCCAGGCCAGGACAACAAACAATATGGGCCGCACCCCCGGCAAGATGATGACTTTACGGAGGGGGAGTCTCTTGGCAGCGGCCTGTCCGGGGAAGTCCGGCATCTTCCAGAGTACCCAGGCAACGAGCAGCACCGCCAGCAGGGACATGATTGCAAAAATGGAGCGCCAGCCAACAAGAACGCCGAGAAATGTTCCGGCTGGAACACCAAGCGCCAGTGCGAGCGGCGTGCCGACCATTGCCACCGCCACGGCCCGGCCTTTAAGGACATCCGGCACCATACGCCGAGCATAGCCTGCTGTCATCCCCCACAAGACACCTGCAGATACACCAGCCAAGAAACGGGCAACCAGCGTCAGCGTGTAGCTAGTGGATAGTGCTGTAACGCTGTTAAACAAGAGAAAACCAATAATGCACAGCAACAGCAGCGGCCTCCTTCTCCACCCTCGTGTTGCAGTTGTTAAAGGAATTGCGGCGAGCAGGGAGCCAGCAGCATACAACGTGACGAGTTGACCCGCGATAGCCTCCGAGACGCCAAGCCCCTCGCCGATCTGGGGAAGCAAACCGGCTGGAAGTGTCTCTGTGAGGATGCAAATAAATCCGGCCATCGCAAGGGCTAGTAATCCTGCCCATGGAAGACGCTCAGAAGTAGCAGCGCTCGGGGCACTTTGCGTGGCTGAAGTCAGATTAGGACTCAATATCAAACACCTCCTGGTTACTGTTTCTGTGGATTCATGATTCCACTGCCAAGCGAGCAATCGCTTAAGTGAGTTCAGTTTACAGAATTATTTCGTTATTTTACATACATTAATCAAGGAATATGAACGCCGTTAGCCACTGTATTATACTTAAGAATAAGGATTTTCCTTTAATTTTAATCTCTGATATTTCACACTCCTTAGACAGGGTCAAAAGGCTTTGTATAAAACAAAAAGACCTCCGCATTCGGAAGGTCTTTAAAATCATTGTGGTGGAGTCTGGGGTGAGTGTATTTAATGGACATCTCAATTCTCCCTCTTGACCAAATTTGTCGCGTCCCTATTATGCCTACCAAAGATCTGGAAATAAGCAGCATGAATACATTGGTCTGCTTCTGCCCGTAATTCTTTTCAGCTGCCGTCCTTAGAAAGTGGCTGAACAACCAAAGTGTCCAGCCGCTTCTCATGAATGGAGCTAGGAGGATCCCCCCTGACCTCATTAGACTCTAGCGTGGCAGTGAGCGACACTATCCTTAAATAAATTCAAATTAAGTTCCGTAGCCCTTATTGGTCTGTTACATATTCTGTTTAGGTACCTAAATTACTTCAATACATGCTTGGAAATTCTGTTTTCTTCCCAATAGTAAACTACAACACTATTATTTCGATAATCCAAAATATATCCTTCGACACCAAGCTTGAATTCGTTAATCGTAGAGAGTGTCTCAGGGTCCAAAACATATTGTTGGTTTAGAAGATCAACAAAGAGTTTGCCGTCAGCTGTTATATAGGCACTGGGCAGTGAATCTCCCTCCAGCATGGTGAAATCCGACAAGATACGTTCACTGACCAATCCTTTCTGATTAAAATAGCTCAATTTTTTTGATTTATAATTAAATACCATATAGCCTGATCCTGCCTGAAAAGCAAATCCAAGCTGCTCAATTGACCTGCCCCAAATCACTTTTCCGCTTGGTGATAAGGCAATCAGTTTTGTTGTTTTGGGTTTGGGAGTTACCGAGAAAATAATTGTTCCGTCCGACAATGCAAAAGTTGTATAGAAGTTAACATATGCGCCTTTTGGAAATGTGTACTGAAATGCTCGCCGTAAGGATGAACTAAACACTTCAACTTTCTGGCTTTCTTTTTCTTTAGTAGGCACTTCTACAACAAGCTGTGTCTTCGTCACAGTCCTAAGCTTGCCGGCAATTACTTTATTAAATCTTTGTTTCCCATTTTTATCGAAACCGATAAACTGAACAGATTCGGAACCAATTTTCGTAGACTTCTCAGCAGCTATGATTAAGGTGCCATCCGACAATAGATGTAATTTACCATTATATAGGATGTCAGATGACAGCTTTTTACTCCACTTTTCTTTTCCTTCAGGGCTTACCGAATAGAGCAGATGTTCTGAAGAAAAGTATGCATAAACTGTACCATCCGGTGCATATACAAAAGGATCTTCCGTACTCGGCCATCCATAACCCGGTTTGGCAAAGGAGAATACCCATTTTATTTTCCCTGTAACCGGGTCAACTGCGCGCAGTGTGTCGGGTGACCAAACTTTGGTCTCGGAGGCCCGTTCTTCTCCTATATGAATATAAAGCGTATCTCTTCCCGGTACAAAAAAAATATCTTTTCTAGCCGGTATGTAATCCGCATTTGGTTTCTGCGACCACACAGGTTGCGGCAATGATTTATAGCTTTCAGCCATGGTCAATTCAGCAGCATTGGCAAATAAAAGTGTAGCAATAATTAAACTTATCACAGATCTCCTCATAATCTAAATCCTCCATAATCCCGTATGATAAACTGAACCATTAGGTAATGATAGACAAGTTGATGTTACTAATCTTATTGTGCTTCATATATATTTGCTGGCAGCTTATACAACCTGCTTATTTTTCCATCTCTTCAACTTATCATCCAGCGATAACCCATTAATCAATTTAATATTCAATCGATCCGCAGCCTCTTTCGCCGCCTTCGTAAAATTGCTCGTCGTCACGATCCAAGCATCGTAGCAGCCATGAACTTGCTTGCCAGCCTTAAGGCGCAGCACAATGTCATTCCCGACATCCTGTTTCCAGCGTTTGCACTGAACGGCAATTTTATATCCTTCTTTACCTTTCAAGATCAAATCCACCTCGTGGTCGCCGGAACCGCCGACTCGCAGCACACTATAACCTTGATCTATGTAATACATTTCCATCAGCCGCTCGAAATCGGTACCAGACAATGTTCGGACATCTGCATTAAGTATCTGTGCATTCGTTAACTTTTTATTGCTTGACTTGGTCGATGTGCTGCGAACGTCAGCTTTGGCCCTAGCAAGACCTTGACCAGTTCTACTAGGCCCTGTGTTCTTTCTGGCTTTCTTAGCCTGTCGCCGTTTGCGGGTCCATATGCCACCGAATATTTCTCCCAGCACCACTGAGCTGATCAGAATTCCGAAGAAATATCCCCAATGCAGACCGGGTATGCTAAAGTAAATCGCCAAACCTCCGAGCATAAAAAGTACCCTAACCACATACGCTACCTGCCTGCCTTCTGCATAGTACGTTTTAGCCATAGGCATTACCCCTCCGCTGTAAATTTGTAAGAACAAAGAGCTATATCTCCACATCATTCAATGATTGAAATGATCTTTCTTCTAAAGCCAAATGATCAATCAATACTTTGGCTCACGCTGAGTGGCAGCATAATTTCAACAATGGTTCCTTTCGGCTTGTTGGCGGCAAAATGAAGGGTTCCATGATGATCCTGTATAATTTTTTGGCTGATCATGATTCCGAGTCCCGTGCCCCCTGACTTTGTTGTAAAAAAGGGTGAACCGATTTGGCTTACAATCTCAGCGGGGATACCCTTCCCCTGATCCAAAAATCGAACCAATACACATTGCTTCCTCCGGATAACCTTAACTTTAATTCCGGCTCCTTTTGGGCTCGCTTCAATGGCGTTTTTCAGAATATTAATAAAGACCTGTTTAAGCTTGTTTTCAGCACATCTTATGTATAGACTACCGGGATTGGTTTCCATGACGATCTCATTCTCTGTCAAATGCGCTTGGGCGTTAAGCAAGGTTATCGTTTGTCTAAGCAGGGTGATGAGATCCTTATCGATTAGATCCGAGCTTTGCGGTTTAGCAAGAAATAACAGCTCCCCAATTATGGCATTAATCCGGTCCACCTCGGATATGACCAACTCGCGATAACCTCTAATGGATTCGGTTTCAGAAAATAATAGTTGAGCAAACCCTCTTATACTGGTTAACGGATTCCTGATTTCATGGGCAATTCCCGCTGACAGCTCTCCAATCAGAGAAAAGCTCTCGCTCTTTCTTAATAACTCCTCTGTCCTCTTCCGTTCCGTAAGGTCACGGACTATAGAAATGACCATGTTCTTATTATTTAGCTTAAATATTTTTGAATTAATCTCGACAGGAATTCTTGTTCCATCTTTGGCCACATGAATCCCTTCAACAAAAGCCGTCTTTCCTTGAACAATGGAGCGGAAACTTGAATCGAATTGATCCGCAAGACCCGGGTCCGCAATATCGGGCGGCGACTTCGCGAGAAGCTCCTGTCTGGAATAACCAAGCTTTTGGCAAGCTGTATCATTCACATCGATAAAATTAGAGACTTTTCCTTGATCATTATATTCAAAGAAAAATATGGAATCATTTGCCTGGTTGAACAAGCGGTAATATTTTTGCTCCGACACTTTATTTTCTGTTACATCTCTCGAAAGGCATAGGAAAGCGGTTATTGAACCATCCGGCTCCATGAGCGGCGAGATCGTAATGCTGATGCTGATCAGTTCACCATCCCGTTTTTTTCTGACCGTATCCAGCGTAACAGCCTCTATCTTCTGGTCAAAATACTGAAAACTGCCAGCCCATTCATTATATAATTCAGACGGTATATGGGGAAAATTCATATCATTTAAATCATCTTTAGACCAGCCGTACAATTTAATAAAAGAAGGATTTACATACACCACTTTTTTATTCAGGTCCAAAATATAAATGGCATCAGGACTGTATTCAAGGTAGGAGTATAAGGAATACTGCGGCAATTGAATCTTAGAGATCTTTTCCATAGGACTTAACTCCCGTAACCAGTTTACATTTCAAACAGACCGTTTATTTGCTATCCTGTGCAGGTTCCTGATGCTCTTTCGGCAAACACTTTTCTTGTATTGTACTCTTTATTCTTCTTTTATGAATTTACTTTTTTCACATATCGAAGAAACAAAAAAACGGAGATTCCCATGAAATCCCCGTTTTTTGCCTATTTTTCGCCCGTGAGTATGGCGTAGATTTTCCAAGTGTTATCCGGCATTTTCTTCATCAGGTATTGGCCGTCCGTCTTGATGGTGTCTTCGTAGGTATTAGCGCCGTTCGAAATTTTCATTTCCACTTCACCGTATACCGAATCCAATACCGCAAGACGGTCAGAACGCTCTGTAACGCGGAAGGTCGGGGCTTTCACGACTTTAATGTCTAACGTTCCGCCCATGGCAGCCATTTCATTGATCTCCGCCAAGGAAGACATACTGTAAGCGAACTGATAGCCTGTGTAATACTTAAGAAAACTCCGCTCGAGGTCAGCATACTTCTTGTCTACCATTAGCTGTGTTTCTTCTTTGTCTGCTTTCACGGCAAGATCAATCAAATCCTGTTCAAGCGGCAGGTTCCCCTGCTGCAGCTTCAGGGAGCGTTCCAGCATGACAACCGCTTGAGCGCGGGTAGCGCGGCCAAACGGCTTGAATTCGGTCTCGGTCATCCCGGCCACAATGCCGACTTGGCTAGCTTTTTGAATGGCAGGCTTTGCGTAATATTGCGGAACATCCGTGAAGGTTTTGGGTTGTCCGTCGAACTTTACGGATGATGAAAAAGCGTTCACGACCATAACGGCGATCTCGCCTCGTGTGATCGGCCGGTCAGGACCGAATTCCGTATTGGAAATGCCGCCGACAATACCGAGCGAGCTGGCGATCCGGATCGGATCGGCGTACCATTTTCCAGCCTTGACGTCCGTGAAGGTTTTACCTGGCTGGCTAGTGGTCAGACCCGCCGCACCAACAAGAATCGTTACGAATTCGGCGCGGGTAATGTTATTGTTCGGCTTAATATTGATCGTACCATCCGCGTCGGCATAGCCGCTTAGCAAGCCTGCATTGACGAAATTATCAAGCGTGTCATTTGCCCAGTGCCCTTCAATGTCGGAAGGATAATACTTGTCCAGCAGATCGGTTTCAGCTGCGTGGGCTGATAGGGGAAAGCTCGTAAGAATCAGGAACAAGGGTAAAAGCAGAAAAATGGCAATGCGGTGTAACTTCGGTCTCATCTGGGATGTCCTCCTAATGTTTCTATATTCCGTCCCTTAGAATAGCAGAATCATAAGATTATCTCTAACGGAAATATCTGCTAGCCGGAACTTTTATGCATAATGCCTTCATTTTAGTGGGACATTAATCATTGTTATCCAAAATATGGAGGAGGGTAAAGCAATGAATACACAAAGAGCCCAAGAGATCGCCGCTTCGCCGATTATGGCAAATGTAACCTATGATGGGACGCAAATCTATATCCAGAATGTGGATGAAAATACCGGCATGGCCAGAATCTATCCATTGAATCAGCCGGAAAATGAGCAAACGGTCTCTGTTAGGAACTTGATCGAACAATAAATACAAATGTGTACCGACTTAAGCAATAGAAGGCTTGCAAGGGCGGTCAGCTAATCTCCCGGAAAAGTTTATGCTTACGAACAATAAAAAATCGCTGAGCTCCTAAGTGTTCAGCGGTTTTTTTCGTATGGAGCCTAGGAGGATCGAACCCCTGACCTCATCGCTGCCAGCGATACGCTCTGACACGGTGGTCTGGGGCACTGCCCTATACTTTCACCTCACGGAGCAATGATTGATTTTCAACTGCTTCCTTTTCAATAAGATAACCCTGTCCTACGATGGACCGACTCCCTAGCTCTTAGCATGGGTAGGTAGCTTGCCAAACCCCTATGGGACTTTCACTCTGATATAACCACCCATGATTCCCCCTTCCCTGTTTCAGTACAAAGTGGCGTATAATGATCAAAATAGAAAATTCACAGAAGGAGATTTTAAAATCATGAAATTGAGTCTGAATTGGATTACGCTCAGGGTGCGCGATCTGGAGGCTTCCCTTAATTTTTATCACAGGATTCTGGGGCTTCCGATTGACCGCAGATTTGAGAGCAAGGAAGACAGATTGTCATGTTAGGCACGGAGGGGCAGCCCAAGATCGAGCTTATTCAGGGAAACGACCCGACCCTGAAGCCGGAATGCGGCGTTTCCGTTGGTTTCGACGTGGAGTCGCTGGATGAGGCAATAGAGAATTTGAAAAGCAAGGGCATCCCGGTAGCGCGCGGACCGATCACGCCGAATCCAAGCCTGCGTTTCTTTTATATACTGGACCCCGACGGCTTCGAGGTGCAGATCGCGGAACATAGCTAGGCCAGCGCTTTTCAAGTCAATAATCCACAAACTAGAGCGCTATCCAATCACAATAACTGGTCATACTGTCCCTGATACTCTTGGTCGGCATGCATGATCATTATTAATTTGCCGAAATACCTCAAAAAGAAATAGACCGCCCTTAAAAGCGGCTATTCATTAAGGAGTCGTGCCCGACGCACGGCTCTCTTTGCAATGTGCTTCATTTCTACCCAAAATACACCACGATTGAAACCAAGAAAAAGCCACCTATCTCCTTAGTGTTCCATTATAATATTTTCGCTTTTTGTTACCTTATACCCGAGCTTCTTATATATTTTCAGTGCATTCTCATTGTTCGCCCGGAGTTGAAGATGGGATTCGTCCATCCCTTTGCCTGCCAAATAATCCATTCCTCGGCTAATCAGATATGTTGCTAATGAAGGAAGACTTTTCTTTTGTGATAGAGAAAGGATTTAGCGAATATGTTAACGTGTCAAACATCATGGATAACATGTATGCACTCTATCAATACTGAGCCACCAATTTTAATGGCTTTCTAAATAAAAAAAGGGTGGCTCTACAGCAATATTTAACTACACCGCTGTATTGACAAGATTATTTTACTTTGCCATATGGGATTGTATCATAGTATTGCACCGATTGATAAAATCCAAGATGATGGATAATTCTTCATCCGAATATTTGCATAAAATTTGAATTGTATCGTCCAAGGCCGATTCAAATTTGGCGTCAATATGTTGTAATTTTGATGGAACTTTGTGAACAAGGACTTTTCTTTTATCCTCCGGGTCCTTCTCCCGCCTCACATATCCAGATTTCTCCAGCCGATTGATTATTCCGGTCACAGCACCAGTTGTCAACCCAGTATACTCTGTAATTTGTCCTGCCGTGAGAGGGCCGTTTCGGATAATGTGATCCAAACATTTATGATCTGTAGCGTTAAGACCGTACGATTCCGCAATGGATGTGTGAAACAGTATGGTATTTGTGCTGTTTTGGCGTAAAGCTGCAAGAAGCTCCATTTGAATTGGGGTTAGGGCAGAAAGTTTGCTTGACATAAATACCAGCTCCGAATATGATTTATTTATCTTAGTTTAATAAGATAAGATATATGATACGATTATAACACATCAAATCCAATAGAAAATTCAAACACAAGAGAGTGTTGGTACACGCAATGAATATCTGGTAAATGAGCTTCCTAAGGGATATTCACCTATCAAGTTTATACTATTGCTCCTGACGTTTCCAGATTGTTAATTTCAATTTGCAAAAGGAGGCATGCAGCAAAAAGAGCGAATGCTCTTTTCAGTACCTGATGTCCGCTTCAGGGTTGCCGATATTTACTTAAATAATGGAGATGTGACCAGATGTCTACCTTATGGAAAAAAAGATTGTTGAAGTTAGGGATTATCGTCCCGATTTCCCTGAATGTTGTTGCTACCGTTGACGCATTAACGAGATCAGAATTTAATCCAATACGCCATTGGATCAGCCATCAGAGTCTGGGCGAGCGAGGCTGGCTTGGGACATGGAAT
The DNA here is from genome assembly GCF_018966525.1 of Paenibacillus sophorae. Taxonomy (NCBI): domain Bacteria; kingdom Bacillati; phylum Bacillota; class Bacilli; order Caryophanales; family Paenibacillaceae; genus Paenibacillus; species Paenibacillus sophorae. The sequence continues at coordinate 2,652,936 of NZ_CP076607.1, read as the reverse complement.
TTGCTTCTCTCCGGAACGTTGATTATAGTTTTTGCCATCGTGCTAAAACTAACTCTTGAGTCAGGCAGAAGCGCGGTGTGGGGCTCCATTTTTATGGGTACGTTCGGATTAGGATTGCTTATAGCTGCCTTGTTCCCCATAGACCCTGGGCTGAATTGGCCTCCCGGTTTACCTGCTAGCCGCAGCGTATCAGGCCAAATTCACGATATTGGAGGAGCACTGGTATTTGGTTCATTAATTGCCGTTTGCCTTGTCCTGTCAAGTAAATTCAAGGAAGGCTCTGATTGGATAAGATGGAGAGTTTATTCTATTCTCTCGGCACTCGTCGTTTTCGCTTCTTTTGTCCTATGCAGCATTTTTGTTGCCTTGGACTTCTCCAATGTGATGCCCAGTGCGCCAAGCGGTCTCTTTGAACGGATTTCTATGGCTGTAGGGTGCCTCTGGATCGTGCTCCTAACACTTCGTCTACTAGGTAACAAGGAATCGACAAACTAATTCATGCTTAAAGATCTGAACAACAACGTATCCATGAAAGTCCTTGCACCGACTTTAAAACGTACTTTACTCGCTAAATCAAATTTCAACGAAAGAGGAGATTCCATGAACCAAGAAGTCACCAACTTTATTAACAATGTAAATCAACCGTGGCAAGCGATTGTTGGCAACCAGCTTCGACAGATTGTACACGATTCGATTCCCGATGTAGAGGAGCGGATCCAATACCGCAAACCTCATTTTTTGAAGAACGGCAAGTATGCAGCTGTGATCACGACGGCAAAGGAAACAGTAAGTTTTACGATCTTTAACGCCTCAAATCTCAAATTGCCAGAAGGTTTGTTTGAAGGCCCTTCCGAAAGAAAGACAATCAAAATCCGTGATGGCCAGACGGTTGATTATGAACTGTTGACAAAGCTTTTAAAGCAAGCATCCAGTACCTTGTAAACCATTCTTTTTTTCGAAATAAGGGGGTTTATACATGCAAACTGTTACAACTAAGCCTGTAACGCCGATCTCACAAACCGCTGCGCGTTTTTCATGGGCGGCAGCCGTCTTGTTCCTGATATTACTTGTCGCTCTGCACGTCATCAAACCGGAGTTTGATCCTTCGTGGCGTATGGTTAGCGAGTATGCGATTGGGAGTAATGGCTGGGTCATGAGTATCGCGTTTCTTTCCTTATCGATTAGCTGTGCCGCCCTATTCATTGCGATCCGGTCGCAAATAAGGACTACTGGTGGTTATATCGGTCTGACTTTACTGTTGATTAGTGCCGCCGCTATTGCCTGTGCAGCATTCTTTAACATTGATCCCATAACGGCAAGCAAAGATACCTTGACAACACATGGTAATCTTCATGGTTTAGCGTCTATGGTCGGCAACCCCGGCCTTACAATTGCTGCTATACTCATTAGCCGGAGTTTGATTCGCGAGCAATCTTGGTCCCCGGCAAGGCGATCGCTTCTATGGATGTCCAACCTGATTTGGATATGCTTACTGTTGATGCTATTGACTTTAGCCGTTACGCTTCTGCAAAGCGGAGGTAAATTCGGTCCGAACGTGTTAATCGGATGGCCCAATCGGCTTCTAATGGCAGCATATTGTGCATGGCTGATGTCGGTGGCTTGGCACGCGTTAAAGTTGAACAAGCAAAAATCCTAACAAGATCGCGGTATTAGAATGAGACGCCGTACTCACTGTCCCTGCACGCGGGCGAACCTATCCGGTTGAGATCCCGCGACCATGTAAATGAAGAAAATCTTCACTCTTTGGAGTGAGGCTTTTCTTCACAATGCTTGCGCCTTAAAAGCAACTATTGCTACGGGATCCGTGTTTGAGCACAGCTCCTTCCTGCATGGTACGTCATTTCAACCCGCAATTTACCTCCGATTGAAACCAAAATAAAAAAAAACGGCATCTCTGCCGTTCTTTCTGTATGGACTCTCAGGGACTCGAACCCTGGACCAATTGATTAAGAGTCAACTGCTCTACCAACTGAGCTAAGAGTCCATATTATGGTGGAGCCTAGGGGGATCGAACCCCTGACCTCATCGCTGCCAGCGATGCGCTCTCCCAGCTGAGCTAAGGCCCCGTATTATATCCGATATGTATAAATCGGCTTATTTCTTGTGTCTTCCGCATCATGATGTCCCGCAGCCGACTTCTATATCATATAAAATTACGAGATCTATGTCAACAGTTTTTTTCGAAAATTCTTGGGGACCAAAATCAGATCACCGTATCAATAGGAATAAGCGGGGACGGACTGATAAGCCTGAGCTTACAGTCCGTCCGTCTCCGCCGGGTTTTTGGACAGGAGCGCCTTTAGTTCCTTCATGAACATGTTGATGTCTTTGAATTGGCGATACACAGATGCAAAGCGGACGTAAGCGACTTCGTCCACCGGATAGAGCTGTTCCATCACAAGTTCGCCAATTTGCTGGCTCTCAACCTCGGCTACGGCAATGCCGCGCAGCGATTTTTCGACCTCGGAGACGATCATCTCGAGCCGTTCCACGGATACGGGGCGCTTTTCGCAGGCGCGGATCAGGCCGCGCAGAATTTTGTCCCGGCTGAACTCCTCACGGCTTCCATCCTTTTTGATAACGATCAGCGGAGTCTCCTCCACCATCTCAAACGTAGTGAAGCGGCGGCTGCACCTTTCGCACTCTCTCCTGCGGCGTATTGATTTATTTTCATTGGCAGGACGGGAGTCGAGCACTTTTGTGTTGGTATGGTCGCAGTATGGGCATTTCATGATCTGATCACTTCCTTTTGCTAAGATTATGGGTATTCCTTTTCCAGAAAACACCTTTGATTGTGAGTAATGATTGTAGCATGTCCGGCACATAATACAGTTACCAACCGATAGGAGGTGAACAGAAATGGCACAAGCAAGCAATGGTCAATCCAGCACCAATAACCTTGTCGTACCAAGAGCGAATGCGGCTTTGGAGCAACTGAAATATGAAGTTGCCCAAGAACTTGGTATCACTCTTTCTCCGGACGGATATCAAGGCAATAAAACTTCTTATGAGAACGGTTCGATCGGGGGTTATATTACGAAACGTCTGGTAACCCTGGCTGAACAACAACTGGCAGGTCAATTCCAATAATCTGCCAACATAAGCTTGCCGAAGAAGTGCCAAACGGTCCAGGCGGCCGGTCGGCACTTCTTTTCTCATGCATCGCTTAATACACAGCTAAAATACGCCCCCGTAGATCTCCGTATATTGATTGTAGTAATAAATGACACGCTGTACGTAGTGGCGGGTTTCGCCGAACGGAATATTTTTGATATCCTCTTCGCTGCCGTTCCATGAACCATCCGCTAGCCAGCGCTGAACCATTCCGGGTCCGGCATTATAGGCCGCAATGACCGCTGTACGGTTGCCGTCGAACTGCCCGGATAAGGTGTGCAAATACCAGGCGCCCAGCTCAATATTGGCGGAAGGCTCATTCTTAAGCCGGCTCATCGATACATCGGGGAGCTTGGCCTGTTCAAGCGCCCACTTTGCGGTATCGGGCATCAGCTGCATAAGTCCGATTGCTCCTTTTTTCGACTCGCGGCCGGTCTTGTAGTTGGTCTCCACCCGGATGATTGCCGCCACAAGATAGGGGTCAACCTGATACGTTGAGCTGTGCTTGCGGATTTCTTCCTTAAAATAAATCGGATAAAACCAGGACATCCAGTTCGTGCTGAGAAACAATATGGCGGTAAAACCGAGAAATAACAGCAGCAGCACTCTTTTTTTCAGGAGCCATTTCAGCATGGAAGACCCAGCCTGTCCCACAAAACGGCAATCTGCCGCTCCGTATCGGCAAGATCCCCGCTGTTATCAATGATGTAATCGGCTTTGGAGCGCTTGAGCTCAATATCCATTTGCGAGTTCAGCCGGGCCTCAGCCTGATCCTGTGTTAACCCGTTCCGACTCTTCAGACGCTCAAGCTGTACTTCTCGCGGCGCATAGACAACCAAGATCCGTTCAAACATATCCTCCTGCCCCGATTCGAAGAGCAGAGGGATATCCACGATAATCAGGCGCTCGGGCGTTTCCCGTTCCATTGCCTGCATCCGTTTCCTGGTTTCACGGCGGATTGCCGGATGGGTCAGTCCGTTCAGAGCCTTCAGGGCTTCAGGATCGTGAAAGACGATATCGCCTAATTTCGTGCGGTTCAACGTTCCGTCAGGGAGAAGGATCCCTTCGCCAAAATATTCGGTAACAGCGGCCAGCACCTCGTGTCCGGGGAGCATGACCTCCCGGGCAATGGCATCGGCGTCAACGAGCCTTGCCCCCTTCTCGATGAGAATGGCGGACACGGTGCTTTTTCCGGAGGCGATTCCCCCGGTTAAGCCCATAATCATGTTTTCACCTCATAACAGCTTCAATATTCCTATTGCAATCAAGAGCAGCGCAGGCAGCACCGAAGCATGCTTCATCCAGGAGGTTCCGGCAAAACGCAGTCCCGTATGAAGCCCCAGAAGCAAAATACTGCCGCTGAACAGGGCAATAACGAGCGACGTCCAAAGCGGATTAAATCCAAGGAGCGCGGCGCCAAGACCCGTTCCAAAAGCGTCAAGCGAAAGGGCAATGCCCAGCACAAGCGCCTCTACCGGCGAAATGCTGCCTGATTTATCCATGTCGGCCGAGGACGGAGTGCGAAGGATTTGAACGACAATCCCCAGCCGCCGCAGCTCTAGGGAAAATACCGCGGATTTCTCCGGCTCTTTCTCCGAAGTTCCATCTGTTACTGCCAGGCTTACCGGACCGTGATTTTCTGCGTTTCCCGGTATGCCGACAGTTTCCTCTTCCGTCTTTTCTTCATCCTTTTGCACCACCAGCTGTATCAGCGACCAGCAGCCCATGAGAAGGATAATGACCGCCCCGATCAGGGAAGCGATATGAGGCGACACGACTTTGGCCAGCAGAACGCCAACCTGCATCGAGACGCACATCACAACTCCAGAGCAGAGCGAGATAATGAGAACGGAGGGCAGCGGTATTTTCAATTTGCGCAATCCGTATGTAATGCCGACACCGAAACCGTCCAGACTCAGAGCAAATGCCAACAGCAGCAGTGAAAAAATGGGGTTGATCACCCGCAATCCCTCCCGTGAAGAACCGAAACCTCCGATGCATAAAGACGGAAGTCGTCGGGTCGCAAATGTAGCATTCTTCACACAGTATATGGGCGGGATGGGCTGTGGGTGTCAACCTTTATGAAAGAATGTGAAACACGAAGAAAACCGGCGTAATTCAGCGAAAAATAACTGTCCTTCAGGTTAAATAGGCGGCTGGCAGCTTGGACAAAAATGCGTCCCGCGTCCGCCGACCACGCTCTTCTCAATCACAGACCCACAGGAATAGCAGGTCTGGTCTTTCCGGCCGTAGATCAGCAGCTTGTGCTGGTAGCTTCCGCTCACTCCCTGGCCGTTCACGTACGATTTGACGGAGGAGCCGCCAGCATTCACCGCTTCCGTCAGCGTAGCGACGATCGCCTGATGCAGCCGCTCCAATTGCTCTGCGGTCAGTGATTTGGCAGCCGTCTCCGGATGAATACCAGCCCGGTGAAGGGACTCATCCACATAAATATTGCCGATGCCGACCACATATGCCTGATTGAGCAGCAAAGGCTTGATTTTTGTATTTTTCCCGGACAATAAATCTCTAAACGCTTCGGGTGTAAATTCCGGGTCCAACGGTTCCAGTCCCAGCTTGTTCAGCGGAGGAAGGCTGAGATCTTCTCCAGGCAGGAACAAATCCATGGTGCCGAACTGTCTTACGTCCGTATAGCGCAGCTCAGTACCATCCTGAAAATAAAAAATAACATGCGTATGTTTATCTAAAGGCTCCCCAGCCGCATACAATCCATACCTTCCTTCCATCCGCAGATGGGAGACAAGAACCAGATCGTCCAGCAGAAAGCGTAAAAATTTACCGCGGCGCTCCACGCGCTCTATCGTATGGCCTTCCAGCATAGTTTCAAACATTCGAATATCATCCGGACGCCGGATAATGCGCGGCAGCCGGACGGTGACTTTTTGTATCTTTTTCCCTTGAACCAAGGCGTTCAGTGTTCTCTTGACGGTCTCTACTTCCGGTAATTCCGGCATGATGTCTTCACCTCTACTCCATTATACCGGATAAGCCTGGCACGCGGGACCTTTATTTCGCTTCATACCAGTTGCCGCCATAACTTACCTCCGCCTTGAGCGGAACAGACAGCTTCAGCGCGCCTTCCATGACTTCGGGCACGAGTTTTTTCATCGTTTCCAGCTCGTCCTCCGGCACCTCGAACACCAATTCGTCATGCACCTGAAGCAGCATGCGGCTCTTCAGCTTACGCTCGAACAGGGCCCTGTCCATATGGATCATCGCCAGCTTGATAATATCGGCCGCGGTTCCCTGAATCGGCGTGTTCATTGCCGTCCGCTCAGCAAAGGAACGCAGATTGAAGTTGCTCGCATTAATCTCCGGCAGATAGCGGCGGCGCTCCAGCAGCGTAGTGACGTAGCCCGCTTTACGCGCTTCGCGGACAATCTCGTCCATGTAGCGGCGCACGCCCTGAAACACCTCGAAATACTGCTCGATGAACCTTGCGGCTTCCTTCCGCGTAATATTTAGATTCTGGGAAAGGCCGTAATCGCTGATGCCGTAAACGATACCGAAATTTACCGCTTTGGCGGAGCGCCGCATGTTGCCGTCGACCGCTTCGGCAGGCACGCCGAATACGTCCATGGCCGTCTTGGTATGAATATCCATATCATGCAAAAAGGCTTCCTTCAGCCTTGCGTCGTCCGAAATATGCGCTAGCACCCGCAGTTCGATCTGCGAATAGTCGGCCGCCAGGATCGACCAGCCCGGCTCGGAAGGGACGAATACTTTGCGGATTTTGCGCCCTTCCTCCAGCCGGATCGGAATGTTCTGCAAGTTCGGGAACTGGCTGCTCAGCCTTCCGGTCGCCGCAATCGTCTGGCGGTAGAAGGTGTGCACTTTGCCCGTCGAGGGGGCGATTTCCTTCAGCAGCCCTTCCACGTATGTGGACTGCAGCTTCGCAAGCGTGCGGTACTGTAAAATATTTTGCACGATTTCATGGTAAGGCTCCAGCTTCTCCAGCACCTCGGCATCGGTGGAATAGCCGGTCTTTGTCTTCTTGATAACGGGCAGGCCCAGCTTATCGAACAAAATCTCCCCGAGCTGTTTCGTCGAGTTCAGATTGAATTCCGTGCCCGCTATTTCATAGATTTGTTCAACGAGCCCTGAGATCGTGCTCTCAAACTCCCGGCCCAGCTCCTTGAGGCCGTCCATATTAACGGAAATCCCCTGTTTCTCCATGTCGGCCAAAATGCGCGAAAGCGGCATTTCCAGATCATGAAACAGCCCTGACATGGCTGTTTCGGTCAAATCTTTCTCCTGCTTCGGCACAAGTCCAAGCACGGACGCGCTCTTGGAGGCAACATGCGCGCCGAGCATGTTCAGCTCCGGCACCTTGTATTTCGCTCCCTTGCCAAACACATCTTCATCCGGCGCAAGCCGGGGCAGGCCGTATTTGGCGACAAGGTCGCTGAGGTTCTGGTTGGCCTCGGTCGGGTCGAGCAGGTATGCTGCGAGCTGCACATCATGCGCCGCTCCGGCGAAGGGAATACCTTGCCAGTGCAGCGCCAAGTCCGCGCGGTGCAGGTCGTAGCCGTTCTTCGGCGCATGCTCGTCAGCTAGCCAATCGCGCAAGCCCGCCGCGGCTTCGCTCTGCAGCAGCTCGAACGGCACAAAATAATGCCGCAGCGGCGTAGACACGGCCATACCGATCACCTCGGCGCGGTGCGGGTTCTCGCCGTTCGTCTCCACATGCAGCGCCTTCACCTCTGTCAGCGCGGCCGTAAGCTCTTCAAGCTCCGGCTCGCCAGCAATGACGATGTCAAGCTCCTCCGCTTCGGAGGACGACTCTTCGTTCACGGGGGCGTTCCCGCTTAAGGAAAGCCGCTCCAGCAGCGACTTGAACTCCAGCTTCGCCAGCGCGGGGCCGGCAGTGTCGTTCTTCAGACCGTGAAAAGCCATATCCTCCCAGGAATGTGTCAGCGGAACCTCACGGTATATGGTCGCCAGCTTTTTGCTCATGATGGCGTCGTCAGCGTGCGCCTCCAGCTTCTCCTTCATCTTGCCCTTCAGCTCGCCCGTTCCCGCGATCACTCCCTCGACAGAGCCGAACTGGGCAAGCAGCTTGAGGGCTGTCTTCTCGCCGACACCAGGTACGCCAGGAATATTGTCACTTGCATCACCCATCAGCCCTTTGAGGTCGATGATCTGCTGCGGCGTCAAATCGTACTTTTCACGAATCTGCTCCGGCCCGTACAGCTCAATATCGGTAACGCCCTTGCGAATCAGCGCGATCGTCGTATGCTCCGACGCCAACTGAAGCATGTCCTTATCTCCGGATACGATCATCACCCGGCGTCCCGCTTCGTCCGCCTGCCGGGAGATACTGCCGATAATATCGTCAGCTTCATAGTTCTCAATCTCAAACTGCGGCACGCCGAGATCGCGCAGCAGACCTTTGAGGAGCGGGAACTGCTCCGACAGCTCGGGCGGCGTCTTCTGCCGGCCCCCTTTGTACTCCTGATAACCTTCGTGCCGGAAGGTGACCTTTCCCGCGTCGAACGCGACGATCAGATGCGTCGGTTTATGCTCCTCAATCAGCCGCAGCAGCATTGTAGTAAAGCCGTACACGGCGTTGGTCTGCTGCCCTGCCGTATTGGTCAACGGAGGCATAGCGAAGAATGCGCGGTAAATGACATTATTTCCATCTATAAGAATCAGCTTGTCCATAATACACCTCGTCTTTAATTGCTTATCTTTACATTTTACCACATGGCCCGCCCAAATAGCCCGCAAAGTGCCGCAAGCGGCTTCAAAGCTTACTCAGGTAATTTGCGGGACCTTCGAAAACTTATACATTTTATGCTGTGAAAAAAGAAGAAAGCGCCCTCGCCGCTCAGCGGCAATGATGCGCTTTCTCTTATAGACATATTCAGCGTTTCCGCCAAACGGCCTGGCAGTTTACTACATATTTAAATCCGGACGTTTACCCGTTACCAAATAAACGACGCTTTCACCGATGTTGGTTGCATGGTCGGCAATCCGCTCAATGTACCGGCCAACCAGCGTAAGCAGCATCGCTTGGGAGACCGCCTCGGGCTTCTCGATCATATAGGTATACAAATCGTTGATCATAGAGCTGTACAAATGATCGACCTGATCATCGTCCATTGCCATTTTATGCGCCAGATCGGTATTCTCGTCCAGATAGGCTGTAATTGCTTCACTGGTCATGAGCGTTACAATTTCAGCCATCCGGGGAATGTCAACCAGCGGCTTGATCAGATCCTGGCCTTGGATGCGGAGAGTAACCTTAGCAACGTCCAGCGCCAAATCGCCCATCCGCTCGAGATCGCTCGATATTCTAAAAGCAACGATAATTCTGCGTAAATCTTTGGCTACCGGCTGCTGCGTTACGATTAGGCGCGAACCGATATCCATAATCTTTTCTTCCATTTCATTAAGATGAACGTCAGCTTGCACAATTTCCTGTGCTCTGGACGTATCAAGCTTCTGCAAGGAAAGCACCGCTCCTTCGAGCGCGTCAATGACATGCTCAGCCATCTGCCGCAGCAGATTTCGCAGTTCGTCAAGATTTTTGTCCAATTCCACTCTTCGAATCATAATTAGAGCGATCCTCCTCGAATCAATAGGTCATCCGGGTAGACCAAACGCATACTTCCCTATTGGAAGCCGCCTTTTAGCCAAATCTGCCGGAAATGTAATCTTCGGTGCGCGAATCTTTAGGATTCGAGAATAACTGCTCAGTGTCCGCCGCCTCGACAATCACGCCGTTCAGAAAAAACACCGTTCTGCCTGATACTCGCGCAGCTTGATGCATATTATGCGTAACCATTACAATCGTATACCGATCCCGCAGTTCCTGAACAAGCTCTTCAATCTTCTGTGTCGATACGGGGTCAAGCGCGGAAGTTGCTTCGTCCATTAGCAGAATATCGGGCTGTACGGCAAGGGCTCTGGCAATACACAGCCGCTGCTGCTGTCCACCCGACAGACTAAGCGCCGATTTCTTCAGGAAGTCCTTGACTTCGTCCCATAGGGCTGCTTGGCGCAGACTTTGCTCCACCAGCTCGTCTAGCTCGGCTTTGGGAGGCTTGCCATGCAATCGGGGACCGTAAGCAACATTATCGTATATCGATTTCGGGAAAGGATTCGGCTGCTGAAAAACCATGCCCACTTGCTTGCGCAAGTTCTCAACCTCGACATCGCCGCCGTAAATATCCTTGCCACCGACCAGAACCTTACCTTCGATCCGGGTTCCCGGAATCATATCGTTCATCCGGTTCAAGGTGCGCAGCAGCGTCGATTTGCCGCAGCCTGACGGCCCGATAAATGCGGTAACCGCCTTCTCCGGAATTTGCAAGTCCATGCCTTTAAGCGCATGAAAGGACTCGTAGTAGAGATCCAGCTTTTCTATATCAATGATGGTCTTCTTCTCTATGTCAATGACGGACTTCATTATATGTGTGCGTCTCCTTCTCATCATCTTCGGTACAATCATAAGCCATGATTGTAAATGCCACTCTAGAGAATTGTTAACGCTCTGTAAAATCACTCATCGCGAGCAGCCTTCCCTTGACCTCCAAAGCCCGGTCTGCACTCTGCCGTACCAGCCGGCAGGCTGCTTCGTCCGCCTTCTCCACTGTGGAAACTGCGGTTTGGAGGCTTGAGAAGAGCCGCTTCGCGGCCGCTATTTCTTCCGCGCTGCCGCCAATATCGCCGGCAGCGGCTCCAGTGAGCTCAGCGGTACGGGCGGCCTGATCCCCAATAGCTCCAAGCAGCGAAGAAATACTTGCCGTCAGCAGGCGGGTATGACGGGCAAGGTTTTTCACCTCGTCAGCCACGACTTGAAAGCCCCTACCATGTACGCCAGCATGGGCGGCCTCAATGGACGCGTTCAGCGCAAGCAGTTCGCTGGTTGCGGCAATCCCATCAATCTCTCCCGTCAAGGAAGCGATCTCCGTCACATTCTTCAGCAGCTCCTCAACCTGGCTGCGCTGCTCGGAGATTCGCTCCTCTACCCGCAAATACGAAGTATGTACATGGCCCAGCTTCCCGGAGCCGGCGTCAATCCACTGCTCCATACGGCTGCATTCGGCACGGGCCGTTTCGGCGGCAGACGCGGCTTCCTGCAGCGAAGACTCCATCTCACCGACATGGACGCAGCTTCCTTCTACGGCAAGGCGGCGCTCCTCTTCAGCCCGCTCCTGAAGCCGTCCGGAGAGCGCCATCAGATCTCTCACCGTCAATACGCCCTTCAGCTTTCCATTCTCGATGACGATAACGCAATCGTAGAATTGTTCTTCCTTACGCCGCAAGGCCCTAGTGATCAGTTCGGAAGGCGAGGCCGAAGACTCCACCACAAGCGCATCTTTATCGGCAAAGCTGTATGCCGGACGTGAATAGAATAACTCTGCTGAGAATCTGCCTGACAGCTGGCGGTGAAAATAATCCCGCATTAGAAGGCCGGCAGGGCGATCTGCTTCGCCCTTGACGACAAGGCATGGAGCACTCAAGTTGTCGCGAAATACAGCCAGCGTCTCAAGGCAGTCAAGATGCAGGTCAATCTCTGGAACGCAGATGCAGTAATCCGTAAGCGATATGGCGGAAGGCCGGGCTGACGCCGCCTCCTTGCCGTCCGAGTCCATTGGCAAGGGAGTCTCACGCTCTTTCGTTATAACGCAAGTCTCATCTCCCATTTCATTTCCCGCCTCCCTTGCAAACTCCGCCGTTGCCGCGGACTGTGGGGCTTGGGTCCGTGAAGCATCCGGCCGCGCCGGAGCTGGATGCACTGCGTCTAGTGACAAAACACCCGTCTGCGCCGCCTTTCTTTTTTGCCTGAGCAGATGTTCATTCCGTCCGATTTCCTGGCGTTTTATTGTAAGCTTGTCTTTTGCCGCCGAATCGGCACTTATGTCCGTCCCTCCTCCGCTCAGCTTGCCTCTCTCTTCCTCAACCGTTGTGAGTGAACCCAATGCACATTCCTCCTGCATGACTATTATATTCATAGCGTATCAATCAAATGTCATAGGAATATTTTCTTACCGTTAATGAAATGTGACTGAAAATGCACGGCTATCACAAGGGTAAAAGGAAATGGATAATACTTCCTAATAAAAAAAGAACCCCGGGCCTCGGTTAAGCGACCGGAGTTCTCTGTTTGTTGACAACCAGCTTGTAGCCGACTCCGCGGATGGAATCGATGTGGACCGATTCGGGGTCCAGTTCCAGCTTCTTGCGCAGCGAACTGACGTGAACATCTACCGTACGCTGCCCGCCGATGTAATCGAACCCCCAAACGGCGTTCATCAAATCGTCTCTAGTCAATACAACACCCGGCTTGCGGGCCAAATACAGCAGCACTTCAAATTCCTTGGGACGGAGATTGATGCTCTGTCCACCCAATGTAACTTCGTATCGCTCGGGATAAATCTCCAGTTGGCCTAAAATAATGGTGGAATCCGTCTCACCCGTTCTGACCTGCGGTTCTTCCGATATACCTGAGATGCGACGGAGTACGGCGCTGACTCTAGCCAGCAGTTCGGATACCCCGAAAGGCTTCGTCATGTAATCATCCGCTCCCGATTTCAACCCGCGGACGACATCTTCTTCGGTATTCTTGGCCGTCAGCACAATGATGGGCGTCGTTATCCCCTGACCGCGCAGTTTATCCAGAATATCAATCCCGTTCATCCCCGGCAGCATGAGATCCAGCACAATCAAATCAAAATGCTCTTTGACCGCCCGATCATAGCCCGCCGTTCCATGATCCTCATGTGCCACCTCGTAGCCTTCCTGTGTCAGATTGTAAGAAAGCAGCCGGGCCAAAGTCGGTTCGTCTTCGATGACAAGCAATCGTTGTGCCATAGGTTCCCCCGTCTTCATAATTTTTGACAAGCCCATCATATCATCGGAATGTTATCCCAGTGTAAAACATTTACGTAAATCGCTCTATTTAAACCTAAGCTTACCTGCCGCTTCACACAAGACTGGAAAATACTAAAATAATTGTCAAATTTCATACTCCTGCAGCAGCGGCAGCTCCAGAATGAAAGTGCTTCCGATACCGAGATCACTTTCCACGGAAATAGCGCCGTGGTGCAGATCCATTAGATGCTTGACAATCGACAACCCGAGGCCGGTTCCGCCCGAGCTTCGCGACCTCGCTTTGTCCACCCGATAGAACCGTTCGAAAATACGCGGCAGGTCTTTGCGCGGGATTCCGATCCCGGTGTCCGTGACGGTGAATACAACCGTTTCCGTTCCGTCTTTTTTCTGCCGGTTAATCGCTCTTACCTTGACGTTGCCGCCTTCATGTGTATAACTGATTGCATTGGAAAGCAGGTTGAGGAAAATCTGCCGCAGCTTGTCCTCATCGGCTTCAATGAAGAGCTCTTCAGGCACCTCTGCGCTTAGGCTGATGCTTTTTTTCTCCGCTACCTTACTCATCGTTTCAAGCAGCGAATCGAAGAAGGTAGCCAGGTGAACCGGAGAACATTCCAACTGGACTCGTTTGGACTCGATTTTGGACAATTCCAAAATATCGGCGATCAGGCGGTTCAGCCTTTCATTCTCGTCATAAATAATTTGTAAAAATGAGTTCGCCGTCTTCTCATCTTTCACTCCGCCTCCGAGCAGCGTCTCCGCGAATCCCTTGACCGCCGCAACCGGCGTCTTGAGCTCATGCGAGACATTGGCAACGAACTCGCTGCGCATTCTCTCCAGCCTCCGGATTTCCGTTACCTCTTGAAGCAGGAACAGCATGCCTTGGTAAGAATCGTCCTGAGTCATCGGCACCCCGTCCAAGCGCATAATCCGTTCTCCCGAATTGTAAAAGCTCCGCTCCTCATGCACCGGCTCCCGGCGGAATAATCCATCTTCCAAAATCCGGGTCAGCTCATAGTGGCGCTTCAGTTCACGGAAGGAGCGGCCGACCAAGTCTTCCGCGTTCACGTCCAGCATTTTCTCAGCCGCCTTGTTGAGCAGGGCGATTTTTCCCCGCTCATTCACCAGCAAGATGCCGCCGGTCATATTATCAAGCACGCTTTGCAGCAGGTTCTCATTATCGCGTATCGTTCGAAGCTGGGTCTGCAGACTATCCGCCATCACGTTGATCGCGGTGGCGAGCTGGCCGATTTCATCCCTTCGCTTCAGGGATACCCGAGCGTCATAATCAAGATCGGTGATCCGGCGGGCCACACGGGTAATCTGCTCCAGTGGTGATGTGAGGCTGAGGGAGACGCGATAGCTGACAATAGCAGCCGCAATGAACAGCAGTACAAGTCCTCCGGCCATAATTGTCCAGGCCCTGTTCACTCCTTGTTCGACAAGGTCAAGGGACAGAGACAGGCGGATATATCCGTTGAAGTTTCCGTTCTGTGACGACACCTTCTGGGCAACATAAAGCATATCCTGCCTCAACGTGTCACTGTAGCGGATTGCCCGGCCAATCCCGTCCTTAGCGGCGATAATCTCTTCTTCACGATTGGAGTGATTGTCCATTAGCTGCGGATTTCTCTCCGAATCGCCAATCACTTTTCCCTCTTGTGTAATAAAGGTAACCCTCGAATTCGTGAGTTTACCAATACTTTGGGCCTGTCCGGTATAATAATTAATCGCATTGGCGGCGTTCATATCGCGGAATTCCATCGTGCCCACCAGCAGATTTATTTCCCGGGACATATGATCTTCAAGCGCTGCAACATGGGAATCCCTGAACAGATGCGCCATCGTGAAGCCCGTTCCAATCATGGAAATTCCGATCAAAGTCATTAAAATTAACGAAAGACGGACTCGAAATGGTTTCATGCGGCACATGCCTCTTTCTATGCTTTACTATACTGCTGTATTCTATCGTAGCCCGATTTCGGTGAAATTGCCAGTACAAAAGCATGCCATGTAAAACCAAAAAAAGGAGCCCCAGACGTTATACGGCTGTGCTCCGATGCTGCTTTATATGATCATAATCATTGCTTAAACCTGCCGCCCCGGCTGCTTCACCAAGGGTAGCCAAGCTTGCGGATAAGAGACTGCTGGTTCGCTTCTCGGGCAATGTTACATATATCAGCTTACTTAAACACCGCTTCACGGAATAAAGCAAGTTTCCCGGCGGAATCCTTCTCAACGTCAGCATGTAAGCTGTTCCCGTGGGAATCCATGGTCACAATCGCCGCAAATCCGTCCATCGTCAGATGCCACATCGCCTCGGGGATGCCGAATTCGAGAAAATCGACACCGTTCACCTTCTTGATGCATTCGGCGTAATACTGCGCCGCTCCGCCTATCGCATTCAGATAGACGCCGCCATGATCATGGAGCGCCTGAAGCGTCTTGGCTCCCATGCCGCCCTTGCCGATGACGGCCCGGATGCCAAACTTCTTAATGATGTCCCCCTGATACGGCTCCTCGCGAATGCTTGTCGTCGGGCCGGCCGCCTTCACATGCCATCCTTCCTCGTCTTTAAGCATAACGGGACCGCAGTGATAGATGACCGCCCCGTCCAGATCAACCGGAGACTCATGGTCGATTAAATACTTATGCAGGGCGTCGCGGCCGGTATGCATTTTACCCGATAGGATGACCACATCGCCGACACGCAGGCGGCGTATGTCTTCCTCGCTAATCGGCGTAGTCAGCCGGATCTCCCGGGGGCCGCTTGCCGTATCTGCGCTAACCGCAGCAGTACTTTTGGCAGCAGCCGATTGGATGACCGGGTCACCGGAGCCTTCGGCCACCGCAGCATTCACATCCGAGGACGTTTCCGCCGCGACCGCTCCTACAGATATGCCGGAGCCCCGCTCATACAGCCACTCCCGGATATCGCCGGTAGCAGTGTCGATCACCACGCCTTGGCGGCGGAACGCCCAGCAGTTATAGGCGACAGAAACGAAGAAGCTCGCTGGTAGCCGGTTCATCACCCCAATCTTACAGCCGAACAGGGTTACTTCTCCCCCGAAGCCCATGGTGCCGATGCCGAGCTTATTGGCATTCTCCATAATATAATTTTCCAGGCTACGCAGTTCCGGGATCGGATTCCTATCATCCACCTTGCGAAACAGCTGCTTCTTCGCCAGCTCATATCCGGAAGTCCGGTCGCCGCCGATCCCTACTCCGATAAATCCCGCGCTGCAGCCCTGCCCCTGAGCCTGATAGACAGCATGAAGAATGCACTTGCGGATACCGTCAAGATCGCGTCCGGCTTTGCCCAGTCCTTCCAGCTCGGCGGGAAGGCTGTACTGAATGTTCTTGTTCTCGCAACCGCCTCCCTTGAGGATGAGCCGCACATCAATATGCTCTTCTTCCCACTGCTCAAAATGAATTACCGGCGTGCCTTCGCCCAGATTGTCACCGCTATTCCCGCCGGTGAGCGAATCGACGGAGTTCGGCCGCAGCTTGCCGTCACGGGTCGCCCGGACAACGGCTTTGCGGATATCACGCTTCATTTCGAGCTGATTCACGCCTACCGGCGTATGTATGACAAAAGTCGGCATGCCCGTATCTTGGCATATGGGCGAGACCTGAAGCTCGGCCATGCCGATATTTTGCGCAATTGTAGCAAGGGCCAGTCCCGAGCGTGTATCCTTATCTTCGAGCGCCCGTCCCGCAGCTATCGCCCGGCGCACGTCGCCAGGCAAGTTGGTGGAGGTCTCAACGATCAGATCATACACACTGTCTTCGAACTTCCGCATCATCAATACACTCCTCTTAAGTCCAGGGTTTAGATGGCTTTCATTTTGAATCTATCATATCATACCGGTGCCTGTCCGGATAAAAAAAACCAACCCTCCGTAAAGAGAATGGTTGGCTTAAACTCTTGAACTCCTCCGTCAGCGCATGGAGCTTTCGGCAAGAATATCCCAATCCTTGAACACCGGCTGAAGCCCGCTGCTGTACAGCATATCTCTGATTTCCGGCACGCTTCGGCTATCGGAAATTTCAAACTGCGGCGTTCCGCCGTCACTGGTATGCCCGCCTACCTCAGTCGAGACGCCTGCCGACATTTTGGTTACCCCCAAGTGCACAAGGCGGTCCCGCAATTCAGCGGGTTCTCTTGTGGACAAAGTAATGCCGGAACGGGGCAGGAACAGCCGGTAAGCCAGTATAATCTGTACCAGCGCGCGGTCGGTCACGTCCGATTCGGGGTTAAAGCTTCCGAGATAGGGACGGAAACGCGGCGGAGACAGGCTGATCTCACAGCCGGGATAACGGTCCTGAAGATAACTTGCGTGCATCGCCGTCATGAACGCTTCCTGCCGCCAATCGTACAAACCGAGCAGCGCGCCGATGTTGACGGAGCGGAAGCCCGCCTGACAGCCACGTTCAGGAGCATCAAGCCGGGCCCTGAAATTACGCTTCGGTCCTTTGACATGCAGCTTGCTGTACGTCTCCTGGTGGTAGACCTCCTGGAATAGAGTCAAACCGTCCACACCCGCATCGGCCAATTCCTTGTATTCCTCCATCGACAGCGGATTGACCTCGATGCTGATGGAAGAGAAATACTTTCGGAGCACCTTTACGCAATCTTTAACGTAACCGACCGGAGAGTCCTTTCGCGATTCCCCCGTCAGCAGCAGAATATGGCGTAGTCCCGTAGAGGCAATTGCTGCCGCTTCCGCTTCAACTTCTTCCAGCGTCAGCTTCTTGCGCGGAAAATCATGAATGGCGCTAAAGCTGCAGTACGTACAGTGGTTGACGCAATAATCCGCCACATACATTGGTGTGAACAGCTGAACGGCATGGCCGAAATGCGAGCGGGTGATGCGCTGCGCCTTCCGCGCCATTTCTTCCAAATGCTGGCCGGCCGCCGGTGACAGCAGGGCAAGCAGATCTTCCTTGTCCAGCTTCTCCTTGGCCAGCGCCCGCATGACATCTTCCCTCGTGTACTTCTGCCACAATTCCTTAAAGGGAATACGCTCCAAGATCATCAGTGACTCATAAAAGCTCAACAGTCTCAGTCCCCCTTCCTATACGTTCAAGAAACCGGTCAAAGGCGAAGAAGCTTCCGCCTCCTGCTGAATCGGGCCCAGCCCGGCCAGATACGCCTGCCGGCCGGCTGCAACCGCGCCGCGAAAAGCTTCCGCCATGCCGAGCGGATCACGGGCTGTGGCAATCGCCGTATTCAGCAGCACGGCGGCCGCGCCCATCTCCATCGCTTCCGCTGCCTCCGACGGACGGCCGATTCCGGCATCCACAATGACCGGCAGGCCGGCCTCTTCAATCAGGATGGAGATCAGCTCCTTCGTCCGCAAGCCGCGGTTGCTTCCGATAGGCGCCCCCAGCGGCATCACCGCCGCTGCTCCCGCGTCTCTCAGCCGGAAAGCCGCAGACAGATCCGGGCTCATGTAGGGAAGGACGATGAAGCCTTCGGCAGCCAGAATTTCCGTAGCACGGATCGTCTCCAGATTATCCGGCAGCAAATATCTCTGGTCGTTAATGACTTCGATCTTCACCCAGTTCCCCATCCCTGCCGCTCTGGCCAAGCGGGCGATACGCACGGCTTCTTCTGCGGTGCGTGCGCCGGAAGTATTGGGCAGAAGGGTCATCTGCTGCGGAATATGGCTTAGAATGTTCTCCTCCCGCGAAGAGGGATCGACTCTACGAAGCGCCACTGTGATTACTTCGGAGCCTGAACGGGCGATTACCTCCGGAATCAGCGTGTTGCGGCTGTATTTGCCGGTTCCGATGAACAGACGGCTGGACAGGGCTTTGCCCCCGATATGTAATGCATCCTGCATAATAATAATCCTCCCCTATTCGGTTAATAGAATGCTTGATAGGCTAGCCAAAATAACGGTGATACAGCGACCGGGCTTCGGCTGGATCGCCCGTTCCGTGAACGAGCACCCGTCCATCGGGAAAGATCGCCATACGGTGCTGGTCCAGTGTCAAAGACAGCATAAAGGGATTCCGCTCTGCCCGGCCATAGGCGGACAGCCGCCGCTCCCACTCCTCCAGATCAAGCCTCGTCGGCCTTGGCGGGCGAATCTGCACCGTATCCCGCCCGCAGAGTACGGCCGTTCTGGAATGGCTGCCCGGCGATAAATAAGGATAAGTGCGTTTAGCGCCGCAGGACGGGCAGTCGGCGCGCTTCAGCTTGGACGTATCCACCGACGAGTAACGATTCGTCCACAGATCGAAAGAGACCAGTGTCCCGCGCAGCGCGCTAACGTTCCCTGAGAGCCACTTCAGCGCTTCGGCCGTCTGGTAGGCAGCCGTCATCTGCACGGCGGGACCGATTATGCCGGCCGTGTCGCAGGTATCCCCTCCGGCTGGAACACTGTCCAGCAGACAGTGAAGGCAGGCGCTCTGGCCTGGAACAATCGTCATTGAAATGCCGTAGCTGCCGGTGCAGGCGCCATAGATCCAGGGAATTCCGTCCCGCGCGGCAATATCGTTTACGATCATCCGCACCTCGAAATTGTCCGCCGCATCAAGAATAAGGTCTATGCCGCGTGTATAGAGGCTGATTTCCTCCGCTGTAATATCCGCAACGATTCCTTCAACTTCCACAGAGGAGTTAACGCTGCGAAGCCTGCGGGCGGCAGCTACCGCTTTGGGAATCCGCTCAGCCGCATCCTGCTCGCTGAACAAATTTTGACGCTGCAGGTTGCTCCACTCCACATAATCCCGGTCGACGAGGGTCACCTTGCCCACACCCGAGCGCACCATCGTCTCCGCGCATGCGGAGCCAAGCGCCCCTGCGCCAATAATCAGAACCTTCGCCTGCGCCAGCTTCTTCTGACCTTCGGCTCCGATTCCGTAAAACCGCTCCTGCCTGCTGTATCTGTCCTCTCCGGCGAAATTCACCGGCCTCAGCCTCCTCCCACAAAATGCACAAGCTCGATGCGGTCCCCGTCGGCAAGGGGGATTGTTCCGTAATTATCCCTACCCACAATCATGCCGTTCAGTTCAACGACCATCCGCCTTTCTTTCCATTCGGGTCGGCTCAGCAGATCCGCAAGCGTAGCGCAAGCTTCGTCCAGCTCGATCTCGTTCCCGTTGATATAGAGCTTCATTGCCCTCACCTCCTTTCATTGCGGGCTGCCTGAACAGCTGTCCTGACTGCAGCCCGGTAAGACTTTGCAGCCGCCACAGGATCAGACGCGCCGCAGATACCCGAGAGTACGGCAATGCCCGCCGCGCCGCGTGAAATCACCTGTCCTGCATTGCCCGGTTCAATGCCGCCAATCGCAATGACCGGAACCCGGCAGGCGCGCACGGTTTCCGCAAGCCGATCCAGCCCCCGCCCTGGAAGACCCGGCTTGCTGGCCGAGGCGTATACATGCCCGTACAGGCAGTAATCCGCCCCTTCGTTTGCGGCAGCGGCTGCTTCATCCGGGGAATGGACGGAGCGCCCGATGCGCAGGCTCTGAGACAGCGGGCGGGCCGCGGCGGTTGGGAGGCTGTGCCCCGCAAGCTGAACGCCTCCGGCGCCGGAAGCCAGTGCGACGTCCAGCCTGTCGTTCACAACGATTTGTTCAAGCGGTATCCCAAGGCTGCGCATCTTCTCCACCGCTTTGAACAATTCTTCTGCTGTACGCGATTTTTCCCGTAAATGAATATAGTCTACAAAGGGCCCTACGGCCGCAGCGATAAGAATAAAGCTGTCCATTATCGCCCCGCTGCCGGATATGAGATGAATTTCGGGATCCTTTGACTTTGGCGGACACATAGCCCTATTCGCCTCCTGTGTTTATTTGTCATAAGCAGCACAAAAAACCGCCCTCCCGAAGGAAGGCGGCCGGAAACTGCAAATGGGATCGAGCCTTGACAGGCCCGGATGCAGATATTCACTCTCCACTTCCCTACGCTGGTATAAACCAGATCAGGTTCAAAGGGTCCGAACCTTGCGTTCGTCTCAGCCTTGCGGCACCCCTAGTGTTCACGCTATGCAACTATTGATCTTTCACAGCGTATCATAAATTTCCTTTTCATACCACCTTTTCATGAAAAAGCCCCAATCCGCTTGACTTGGATCGGGGCTTGCATATTCAGCGGAAATCCGCTTAATACGTTGAGAGTCGTCAACCGTTAACGATTTCGCCGCCATTCACATGAATAACCTGGCCGGTTACATACGATGAATCATCGGAAGCCAGGTAGACAAAAGCCGGAGCCAGTTCTTCAGGCTGTCCCGGTCGTTTCATTGGCTGTGTTCCGCCGAACTCGCTGACCTTCTTCTCATCGAAGGTGGACGGAATGAGCGGCGTCCAGATCGGACCCGGCGCAACCGCGTTGACGCGGATGCCTTTATCCACTAAATTCATCGCGAGCGAACGCGTAAAGCTGAGGATCGCGCCTTTGGTGGACGAGTAGTCCAGCAGTTGAGGATTTCCTCTGTAAGCTGTAATCGACGTCGTATTGACGATGGTCGAGCCTTCTTTCAAGTGGGGCATAGCTGCTTTTGTCAAATAGAACATCGAGAAAATATTGGTGCGGAACGTCCGCTCCAACTGCTCGGAGCTGATATCCTCGATCTTTTCTTGCGGATGCTGCTCCGCTGCATTGTTAATAAGAATATCAAGCTTGCCCAGACCGTTCACTGTTTTGTTGATAAGATCCTGGCAGAATACTTCGACACCGATATCGCCGGAGACGAGAACACATTTGCGTCCTTCCTGTTCGACCTGGCGCTTCGTCTCCTCCGCGTCGGAGTGCTCGTTCAGATAAGAAATGACTATATCTGCTCCCTCCTTGGCAAAAGCCACGGCTACCGCGCGGCCGATGCCGCTGTCTCCGCCTGTGATCAGGGCCGCTTTACCGAGCAGCTTGCCCGCTGCTTTGTATGCCGCCGGTTCGTATTTAGGCCGGGGCGTCATCTCCGATTCCAGACCGGGCCTGCGATCCTGATGCTGCGGCGGCAATGTCTTCTGGCTTTGTTGATTGCTCGTAGACATACTTCATTCTCCTTTCGAAAAGTTGTTAAATTTAGACTTTCCTTAGGATGTCTTGGGGATGTACAATTATTCGTTCCCTTTACGGTAATTAATTTAACCAATCGCATGAAGATCAAACACAAGCGGAGTCCAGACAAACCGAAGTTCTCACAATAGCAAAACACACGCCTCCTTTCGGAGACGGGCGAAATTGGCCGGGCTATGCTGCTATTCAAATAATCTCATTAAAAACCATAAAGAAAACCATAACCAGCAAGCATACCGCCAGCAACGCGCTCAACGTGCGGATTTTGCCGGTTTCGCTGGAGACGTCGCGGCTCTGCTTCATGCCTGCGGCCGCAAGCCGCAGCGGCTTGCTTATAACGCCGCCCAAGGCGAACATGGCGAGCAGCAGCAGTGTGACAATAATCATCCACGGGACCGAATACTCGCCTTTGGTCATCATGTAACCGCCCGTAAGCAGTTGAATGACCAAGCCATATTGGGCAATACGGTTAAACGCGCTGATTGCGCTCAGCGTCCCCTCCTTGGCTGCTGTAGAAAGCTTCTCTGTCCGGCCAAGAATGAAAGGCAGCACCAAGTAGAAACCAAGCGTCAGAGTGCCAATCATATGTAAAAACATTAAAACGCTCCAGTTCATATCATATCCCTCCCGATAAATCTATGACATAAGTTATATTAATAATGATTATAAACAATTAACTATTTAATCACAAAAAAAATCCCCATTTTATCAAGAATAAAATGGGGATGCGTTCATACTTTTGTCAATTACACATTCACTACCGACGTTACACTTCTTACCGACTCCGCCGATTTGTCGAGAGCCGCTTTGTCGAGCGCCTTGCCTTTGGTCGGATTTTCAAGTTGGGGGATATCCAGCAGAACCACGTTACCTAATTCATTCTGAGCGAGCATCAGAGCCGTGTGGGCGCCGGTAAAACCGGCGCCCACGACTGTAATCTTGTAACGTTTGATGGCCAATGTGTTGATCTACCTACATATGTTGGATCACTTGATCAGCGAATTCGGAGCATTTCAGCTCTGTCGCTCCTTCCATAAGCCTTGCGAAATCATAAGTTACCGTTTTATTATTGATGGCAGTTCCCATGCCTTTGTAGATCAGATCGGCGGCTTCCTGCCAGCCCAAATGTTCCAGCATCATGACGCCGGACAGAATGACTGAACCAGGATTCACAACGTCCTTATCCGCGTACTTCGGGGCCGTACCGTGGGTTGCTTCAAAAATGGCATGCCCGGTCACGTAGTTGATGTTCGCACCCGGAGCGATGCCAATCCCGCCGATCTGCGCCGCCAGCGCGTCGGACAGATAGTCACCGTTAAGGTTCAGCGTGGCAATGACGTCAAAATCGGTCGGACGCGTCAGCACCTGCTGCAGCGCGATGTCGGCGATGGCGTCCTTGATAATAATTTTGCCATCCTGCTCCGCCTGCTTCTGAGCCGCATTCGCCGCGTCGGCGCCTTCGCGCTCCTTGATTACATCGTACTGGTTCCAGGTAAACACCTTGTCGCCGAACTCCTGCTCAGCCACTTCATAGCCCCAGTTCTTGAACGCGCCCTCAGTGAACTTCATAATGTTCCCTTTGTGCACAAGCGTAACGCTCCCCCGTCCATGCTTAACCGCGTATTCCACAGCAGCGCGAACAAGACGCTTCGAGCCTTCGGACGATACCGGCTTGATGCCGATGCCCGACGTTTCAGGGAAACGGATCTTGCTTACACCCATTTCTTTTTGCAGGAATTCGATCACTTTCTTAACCTGCTCTGTACCTTCTTGGTATTCGATGCCGGCGTAAATATCTTCCGTGTTCTCCCGGAAAATGACCATATCGACCAGCTCCGGACGCTTCACCGGGGAAGGCACCCCGTCAAAATACCGCACTGGACGCAAACATACGTACAGATCCAGCTCCTGGCGCAGCGCCACATTCAGGGAACGAATGCCTCCTCCAATCGGAGTCGTCAGCGGCCCTTTGATTGCAACGATGTATTCACGGATCGCTTCGAGCGTATCGTTCGGGAGCCATTCTCCGTATGTATTATACGCCTTTTCTCCGGCAAACACTTCATACCAGGCAATCTTCTTGGTTCCGCCGTAAGCCTTATCCACCGCCGCATCCAGCACCCGTTTGGAGGCTTTCCAAATGTCACGGCCCGTTCCGTCGCCTTCAATGAAAGGGATAATCGGATGATCAGGAACCTGCAGCTTGCCATTGTCAATTGTAATTTGTTCGCCTTCTGTCGGCAGTTCATACTTTTCGAGTTTCAGCATTAGTGTGTAATTCCTCCTTAAAAGTTAGTGTACGGCATACGCTTCTGCCAGCCACCCGGCTGCTAACCGGCTGTAAGAAGCGCATGCCATTTGGACGGCTAATCATCTGTCGCCAGCGCCCTTCCGCTCAGGACAGGCATGCAGAAAAAAGACTGCTTATCTTTCGTTGACCGGAACGTATTTTTGCTCCACAAGACCCGTGTATTCCGCGCGCGGACGGATAATGCGGTTATCTTCGTACTGTTCGAGAATGTGAGCGGTCCATCCCGATACCCGGCTAATGGCGAAGATCGGCGTAAACAGCTCGCGGTCTATGCTTAATTGAGTATACACGGAGGCGGAATAAAAATCGACATTGGGCTTAAGGCCTTTCTGCCCGGTTACCATTTCTTCGATCTTCACGGACATGTCGTACAGCGTCGTATCGCCCTTGATTGCGCCCAGCTCGCGCGACATTTTCATCAGGTGCTTCGCGCGCGGATCACCGTTCTTGTATACGCGGTGCCCGAAGCCCATAATTTTCTCCCTGCGGTCCAGCTTGGCGCGGATATAAGGCTCCACATTGTCAAAGCTGCCGATTTCCTCCAGCATTTTCATCACCGCTTCATTCGCTCCGCCGTGCAGCGGGCCTTTAAGCGCGCCGATTGCCGAGGTGACTCCGGAGTATATATCGGACAGCGTTGCAACCGTTACCCTTGCGGCAAAGGTCGAGGCGTTAAGCTCATGGTCGGCATGCAGCACAAGCCCCGTGTCCAAAGCCTTGACCGATACCATATCGGGCTGCTCGCCCCGGAGCATATATAAAAAGTTCTCGGCGAGGGAGGCGCCGGGCTTGGGAGCGACAGGCTCCAGCCCTTTGCGGATACGCGCCAGCGCCGCAACGATCGTCGGAATTTGCGCCTGAAGCTTCACTGCCTTAATTTCATTGGCGCTGCGGCTCATATCATCCGCAGCTTCATCATACAGCGCCAGACTCGATATGGCGGAGCGCAGCGCAGCCATTGTGTTGGTATCCTTCAGATACAGCTTCATCTGTGCGATAACCTGCTCCGGAATAGCCGCAAAATCGCTCAGGTCCCGCTTGAGCTTCTCAAGCTCGGCCGTGGTCGGCAAGCTGCCGAACCAGAGCAAGAAAGCGGTCTCTTCGAAGCTGGCATTTTCGGCAAGATCATCAATATCATAACCGCGGTAAGTGAGCACGCCGTCCACAATTGAACTGATGGAGGAAGCAGCTGCAACGATGCCTTCCAGTCCCTTTATAACTGTCATTGTAAAATCTCTCCTTTTGCCAACTGGGGTATTTAGAGGTGTAAACCCGTGAAAACATTTACAATTTAAAGTAATTAAAAAATGATAGCGCATCAATTAAGCCTGCTGCCCAGAAGGTTGATGGTTTAAATAGTTCAATTCAGAAATTAAAGCCTTTAATTATCATACCGGAAATTGTAGATTACGTGAACTGCACGGAAGCTTTGAGGCGCATCAAATGATTTTATCGGAGAGATAGAAAATTGCTTCCTTGCGAACGTTTCATGAATGCGCCTTCAGTTTGCATAGGCCGAAAAAAGGGATGATTCCCCTTTCACCGGAATATACATTAGGACGAGGACGAGCAATTAAACGAGCCGTTCATTACCGCATATAGAAAGGAGAATGAGCATGGACAGCCTTACGCTGAAGAGGTTTCTGAGGGGCCTGTGGGTCGTTCTGGCCGTCTTTCTTGCTCTCTTCTGCCTCTATGTACTGCTTCCGCTGCTCTATCCGCTGTGCCTCGCCTGGCTGCTCGCTTACAGCATACGCCCGGTCGTAGAAGGCCTGAAGCGGCTTCGGCTGCCGTCATGGCTTGCGGTTATCCTCTCGCTTGCGTTTTATATCGGCTCCGCCGGGCTTGTGCTTACTGCGCTTGTTACCCGGCTGGTCAAAGAACTGGCCGTTCTTGCCCAAACCTTCAATCTACACGCGCCTCAGTGGCATGAACGGCTTCAATCCTGGAGCCGCAGCGACCGCCTTCAAAATATCATTAACCAAATCAACCAGTTCTACAACAACAATCCGGATTATCACGCCACGATCGACAGCCATATCAGCAAAACGACGGAATCGATCGGGGCTGCCGCGACTGGGCTCGTTACCGGCATCTTCAATCTGATTCTGAAAATAATCGCTTCCCTCCCATCGCTCGGAACGGTGCTCATTGTCGTCGTTCTTGCCGCCTTTTTTCTCGCCACAGGATGGGAGAAGCGGGGCCGAATGCTGTCAGATTGGCTGCCGGACGGATTTCGCAGTGCAGCGGCAAAAATCTTCAGCGATCTTCGGAGAGCCTTCTTCGGTTATCTGCTTGCGCAGCTTATCTTAATCTCGATTACTGGAGCCATTGTTATCGTCGGCCTGATTCTCCTGGGCGTCAAATCGGCCTTCGTTCTTGGTCTGATGATCGGTCTTGTCGATCTGATGCCCTATCTTGGCGTCGGTATCGTAATGATTCCGTGGGCTCTCTATTCCTATATGACAGGTGATATGCCGCTTGGCATTGGTCTTTCCGTGTTGTATGGCATCACTTTGATTACCCGCCAGGTGCTGGAGCCAAAGCTCGTGGCCAGCAGCACAGGTCTCGACCCGCTTGCCATGCTGATCGGCATGTTCGCCGGCCTGAAGCTGCTTGGTGCAGCCGGCCTGATTCTCGGTCCGGTTGCGCTTGTGATCCTTGGCGCCTTTTGGCGGGCGGGCGTCTTCCGCAGTCTCCATTCCTATATCCTTAACGGCAGATTGCAATAAGGGGACAGCGCCGTAAAAGCTGCCGCCCTAAACCGGCATAACGCCTCCGAATCTATAGGAGCAAACACGTACGCGGCCACATGAAACGATAAAAAGAGCGAAAGCCGCATGATGATCAGGCGGCCTTCGCTCTTTTGGGTACAGGTTTAAGTGCGGGGTTATCTCTTATAATAGGTAAACGTGCCATTCTTCATTTTTTTCTCAATCCACTTCAGCAGAAATCCGCGGTACAGGGGCCGGGTAAGGGGAAAAACCAAGGTGAAGCCGATAATGTCCGTGATAAAGCCCGGTATAATCAGCAGCAATCCCCCGAAAAAGATGCATAAACCGTCCAGCATCGTCCGGCCTGGAATCCTGCCCTCCTGCATCTGCTGCCTGCTGTCCTGCAGCACCTTGCTGCCCTCAAAACGCATCATCAGAAGACCAATGAGAGAAGTCGAGATCAGCAGCAGTAGCGTCTTGGACGCTCCAAACCAGGACGATACCAGGATAAAGCCGAATAGTTCTGTAGCGGGAATAATAAATAACGCCGCCCACAGCCAATTTCTTTTAATCATATCGTCCCCTTTTCTTTGCGCAGCGCCTCAACGATTGCGCCGTAAACTTGAGGCAGTGTCCTGTCCAGACGTACGGGCCTAAACTCCCGGTTTACCCAGGCATGGCCGGTGGAGCCAGTAACCAGCAGTTCTCCGGCTGCCGAGGCTAGGAAGCCCGCAGCAAATGATTCCCCATTATTGTTATGCAGAACAGCGGCATCCGATCCATACAAGCCGCTGCCGCTCAGTTCCTGGCCTGATACCCGCCGCACCTCATAATCGAAAGCTAGCCGAAGGGGCGTAAACGATGACATGCGGGCATAGACGGCGATCGTATCGTCATATTTTGCGGACCGTTTGAATTGCAGCTCTGCCGAGGTAACCGGAAGCAGCACACCCCGGTTCTCCAGTTCAAGATAGGAAAAGCCGAGTCCGCGCAGCATTTCGGTCCTCCCGATTTCAAACCAGTTCAAATAATTGGAATGGTATACCACGCCCATCTGATCGCTCTCCTGGTAACGGACCCTCAAGGAGGCGGCATGCCAGGGGCCCGGCAAAAAATCTTGGGTTTCCACGCATGATCTCCTCCTTTCCCTTGATTTAAAATAGCTTATTCAGCCTTATTTTTCAAGTTAGGCGCTAAGTCCCTCAGCCGCCGCTAGCAGCTTTCTGCGAGAGCCACGGGCCACATAAATCAGCAGCACCGCCCCGATGGCGGAACTGATCATGCAGGAAACGTTCATAACCTGGACGCCACCTTGGCTGAGCAGAAAGCCGTTAAGCAAATTCCCGACGATGCCCGACAAGCCGGAAAACACCATATTGTACAAACTTTGTCCGGTTGCCTGCATATCCGCCGATGTAATTTGAGAGACATATTCCACGGCGGCGATGTAAAAGAAGCCAAAAGATACGCCATGCAGAACCTGTACGCCAATCATAACAGCGGGGTAAGGGAAGATGACCTGAATGGCCCAGCGGAGCACATAAATCAGAGCGGCAAGCAGCAGCGTGCGCTCTCTTCCCCATTTGCCTATGACTCTGGAAGCTACCAGCATGGAGGGTACATTGGTAAGGGAAGCGAGCAGCAGCGCAATTCCGGCATACTGCGCTGAGCCTCCCATCGACTGGAACGCCAGCACAAAGTAGGTGCCAAATGCCGTCATCGTCTGGTTGACCATAAAGCTCCCGCCCAAAAAAGCAAGAAAAATGCGGTTTCGAAGCAGCTCCTTGACACCCTCGGAGAAAGACTGGGTCATCATGTGATTCTCTGCCGCTTCCTTCGGCAGTGTAACGGCTACAAGCACTGCAAGCAGGCTGAACAAAAGAAAGGGAATCCATATGGTCGAAACGGAAAAGGCAGACACATATACCCCTCCCAGATAGCCGCCCACAGCTGCACCAAAGCTAAGCATCAGCCGGATACTCCCATAGGTGGAACCTGTTCTTCTCGCTGCGGCGATTGCGTAAGAATCGGCGATAGGAGCTTGTGTGGAGGAGAATATGGTAGACACCATATAGACCGCAAGCAGGACAATAAAATACTCCGACCGGTAGAAAACCGCCAATCCAGCCGGAACAGCGACACTCAGGACCAGTACCAGCCGGGTCTGGCGGTACCGATCGGAAATAATGCCCCATACTGGCTGGGTCAAGATGGCGACGAGCGGACCTGCGGCCATAAGCGCTCCCACCCGCCCGCTGTCCAGCCCGCCCTGTACGAGCAGTAAAGTAAGATAAGGAACGAAAAGGCCGCCCGCCAGACCCAAAAATAAATAAAAAGCGCGCAGCTTCAGTAATATTCGCATGTTGCTCTTATGTCCTCTCTTGTCGGCAAATCGTCAATCATTGAAAATAATCATTACCAAGCAAAAAGCAATGGCAAAAAACGCCATTGCTTTTGGTTTCGAATCTTATAGTTTGCAATATTGCTAAATTTCAATATGCAGTTATCGGAAAATTAGTCAGCAATTTGCTCCACTTTTACCAGGTTCGTAGAACCGGAATGTCCGAGCGGAATACCTGCCGTAATCACTACAAGGTCGCCTGCTTTGACAAGACCGGAATCTTTGCCGCCTTGAACAGCCGTTTCCAGAAGCTCATCGGTGGACGAAGCCGGCGAACCGTGCACCGGAGTTACGCCCCATACGAGAGCCAACTGACGCATTGTTCTTTCCTGAGTCGTTACCGCGATGATCGGAGATACCGGACGGTATTTTGAAACTACGCGGGCGGTATGTCCGCTGACCGTGGAGGAAATGATCGCTTTGGCACTCAGATCCAGCGCCGAGATGGCTACGGATTGGCTGATTGCTTCCGTTACTGTCGTTTCTTGAGCAATTTGCTGCTTCAGGAAGATTTCACGGTGATTCAGCGCGGATTCCGCTTTTTCAGCGATACGGGACATTGTCAGTACCGATTCTACCGGATATTTACCTGCAGCCGTTTCGCCGGACAGCATGATAGCGTCGGTTCCGTCGAAAATAGCGTTGGCCACGTCACTCGCTTCTGCGCGGGTTGGACGCGGGTTGCGCTGCATGGAATCGAGCATTTGCGTAGCGGTGATTACCGGTTTGCCTGCAATGTTACATTTTTGAATCATCAGTTTCTGTGCGAGCGGCACATCTTCCGCCGGAATTTCCACGCCAAGGTCGCCGCGGGCAACCATCAGGCCGTCGGACACCGCCAGGATTTCGTCAAGGTTATCGACACCCTGCTGATTTTCAATTTTGGAGATGATTTGGATATGACTCGCGTTATGCTTCTCGAGAAGATCGCGAATTTCCTTAACATCGCTGGCTTTGCGGACGAAGGAAGCGGCGATAAAATCGATGTCCTGTTCGATCCCGAAAATGATATCGTTGGTGTCTTTTTCCGTAATACCAGGCAGGGAAATAGCAACTCCGGGAACGTTAACGCCCTTCTTGCTCTTAATCGTGCCGCCATTGACAATACGGGTCTTGATTTCCGTGCCTTGAATGTCGACAACGGTAAGTCCGATGAGGCCGTCGTCAATGAGAATGGTGGATCCTACTTGAACGTCGCTAGGAAGATTGGAATAAGTTACGGAGATACGATTTTTGTCGCCAAGAATCTCTTCCGTAGTCAGGGTCAGGTACTCGTCCTGTACAAGTTCAATCGGTTCCACTTCCAGCTTGCCTGTACGAATCTCAGGTCCTTTCGTATCGAGCAGGATGGCAACTGTCTTGTTCAGTTCCTTACATGCCTGACGGATGTTCTTAATCCGTGCTCCATGCTCTTCAAAGTCACCGTGGGAGAAGTTCAGGCGTGCCACATTCATTCCGGCCAGAATCAATTTCTTGATGTTCTCCAACGATTCACTTGCAGGACCAATCGTACATACAATTTTACTTTTCCGCATTAGTTTTCCTCCGTTTTTTCGTTTCTCTGTCTACACTTTTTCCAACTACAAAATCTACTACAAAGTTGTCCAATTGAATAGGAACTATGTCATATGCAGTATTGACTGCGCCCTTAAGAATATTACTTCAACCGGACAGTAAAATCAATGTTTCTGCGGCTTTTTCATACAAATTAGCGGCGGTGCAGCCAAATAAAAATAACCCCGAAGCCGATTCGGGGTTACGGATTGCAAGTTTATTTAGAAATCGGGCCTCTTGTGTTAAGAAGGTCCTGTTACTCCGGACTGAGCGCGGGTTCTTCGGTAAAGACTTCTTCCGCAGCCCGCGATTCCGCGAACTCCCCGATCTTCCGGAACTTCCGGTAACGGTCTTCCTTAAGCTCGTCAGCATCCAGATTGGCCAAATCATGCAAGTGCCGAACGAGGGCATCCTTGATGGACGCCGCGGTAGTCTCGTAATCGCGATGCGCGCCGCCCTTGGGCTCGGGGATCATCTCCTCGATGACTTCCATCGCAAGCAAATCGTCGGCGGTAATCTTCATCGCCTCCGCCGCCTGGTCGGCCTTCGCGGCGTCCTTCCACAATATCGACGCGGCGCCATTCGGTGAAATGACGGAGTAAATGGCATGCTCCAGCATCAGCACGCGGTTGCCCACGGCCATCGCCAGCGCCCCGCCGCTGCCGCCCTCACCGATAACGACGCAGACGACAGGCACGCCAAGTCCGGACATTTCACGCAGATTGCGGGCAATCGCCTCCGATTGGCCCCGTTCCTCCGCAGTGTTTCCGGGATAAGCGCCCTTCGTATCAATAAACGTAATGATCGGACGGCGGAACTTGTCCGCCTGCTGCATCAGCCGAAGCGCCTTGCGGAAGCCTTCGGGATGCGCGCTGCCGAAAAATCTGGCGATGTTGTCCTTCGTATCCTTGCCGCGCTGCTGTCCAATCACAGTGACCGGTATTCCCTCCAGCTTCGCGATGCCGCCTACAACCGCAAGGTCGTCGCCGAACAGCCGGTCGCCATGCAGCTCGATAAAATCGGTAAAGATAAGCCCGATCAGATCCAGCGAGGTCGGACGGCCATGGTGCCGGGCCAGGTGCATTTTCTGCGAAGGTGAGATATTGGAATAGATCTCCTCCTCCATCAGCTTGTAGCGCTCCTCCAGCCGGGCGATTTCGTCGCTGAAATCAATACCTTTTTCATCCCCAAACTGCTTTAGCTCTGTAATTTTCTTACGCATATCAACGAGAGGTTTTTCAAAAGGCAAGTCCCCCGCCATTCTAAAATCCCCCCTTCACGTCATGCAGCTCCAAAATTTTGCTGAGCATAGAGCGCATTTCCTTTCGGTGTACCACAAGATCAAGCTGGCCATGCTGTAAATTGAACTCCGCCGTCTGAAAATCATCCGGCAGCTTCTGGCGGATCGTCTGTTCGATTACAATGCGGCCCGCAAAACCGAATACGGCTCCCGGCTCCGCGATGTTGATATCGCCCAGCGTCGCAAAGCTTGCGGACACGCCGCCCGTCGTCGGGTCCGTGATAACGGATATGTATAATCCCCCGGACTCGCCAAAACGGGCCAGCGCCGCGCTGGTCTTCGCCATTTGCATCAGGCTCAGGATGCTCTCCTGCATCCGGGCTCCGCCGGAAGTCGAGAAAATAACCATCGGCAGCCTTCTTTCAGTCGCTTCCTCGACGGCGCGGGTAATTTTCTCCCCAACTACCGAACCCATGCTGCCCGTAAAAAATTCAAAATTCATGACCGCCACAATAACCGGATGGCCGTCGATGCTTCCCCGCCCCGTAATGACAGCGTCAAGCTGCCCTGATTTCAGCTTCTGCTGCTCGAGCTTCGTGCTATACCCCGGGAATTGAAGCGGGTCCACAGACGTCATCCCCGCGTCGAACTCGATAAAGCTGCCCGGGTCCATCGTCACAGCAATCCGTTCCGGAGCGTTCAGCCGCAGATGATGGCCGCAGGCCGTACATACCTTAAGATTCTTCTCCAGTTCTTTGCTGTACTGGATCGAACCGCATTTGGGGCACTTGCTCATCAGCCCTTCGGGAATTTCCCGCTTAGGCCTTTCCCCTTCCGCCGGTACGTTCGCTTGCTCCAAACGCTGCGAAGGAACTGTCGCGTATTTCCGTTTTTTCTGAAACAAATCTTTGAACAAGAGTCGCACCTCTTCAGCCGTTTATTTGCGTAAGGCAGCATCTACATTGTAATGACTGCTCTAATGATGTCAATCTAGGGATGCAGAATCAGGTTAAGCACTTCCTGCACTTCATCAAGCTCGCCGGAAGGAACCAGAATCTCAAACTGCTGCTTGGACATATTTACAGGACGGCATTTTACCAGAAATCCTTCTTCTGTCAACTTGCTCTTAATCATATCCGCCACTTTGGCGGTAGGCGCAATATAAATTACCGTCCACATGTCCTGACGAGGCCTCCCCATCTCGATTCCAAAGCCGTATCCCGTATATTGGAACCATGATAACATAGTTTTCTTTTTTACTGCAACAAAAGAGGGAGGAGGGGAACGCGGGAAAGACCGCGCCGGATTTGTGCTTTAAGGCTCTATTTCCGCCGGATTTACGCGGGAGGGATACACCTTCGCCCCTTCGTGCCGATGCGCTATTCTTGCTGAAGCCGCGGCGGCTATGCCGGCGACCAGATCGTCCAGAAAGACATGAATTCCGTCCTTCCGCTCGTTCAGGGCTCCGATGACGCCCATTTTGATTTTGTCCAGATAACCGAAGCCTGTCAGACCGATCATACCATAAACGCCGGTAATGCCAAGAGCCAATGTCTCGTCGGCCCCATAAAGCGACTCATCGGCTTCCATGATCGCCTGAAAAGGCTGCGGCAGCTGCTTCTTCTCAGCCAGCTCATCCAGCGTGATGCCCGTCATCAAGGTGTACTGCACCTCTCTTTTGCCCAGGACGGCCTTGACGCTCGCAATGCACTCATCCCCGCTTAAATTCGGATAATAGGACGATTGCAGCTTGTATACAATCTCGGCAATCGAATCAATGGAAACGCCCCTGCGTTCCAATAAATCCACCGCCAGCTCATAGGACATCATCATTCCCCTTTCCGCAAGTGAAACCTGTGGTTCCCTAATGTATGCGAAAAAAGGGAGAAACGTTCTTATTTTATTCTTATTGTTCCTGGTCCTAGGACCAATTCGACAAGACCGAACAGCTCCGGCGACGGTTTAATCCGAAAGCTGTCGCTAAGCGCGATCAGCTTCTGCTCCCGCTCGTAGAACAGGAGCGTAGGAACCGCTCCGGGATGGCGCTGCAGCAGCTCTTTCAGCTGCGGCAGCAGGCCGCCGTCCTCCGAGGCGGCCGTGATTTTGATGTAGGCGCGCTGGCCGGCGGGTCTATCCGCCGGCTGTGCCGCCGCCGCCGGGCGCGCAGCCCGCGCGGGGGCCTGCGGGCCGCCCTGCGGCCCGGCGGGGCCGCTGCGGCCGGCGGCCGGGCCATTGGCCGCGGCAGGCGCAGCAGCCGCGCCCGGCGCGCCGGGGCCGGCCGTGGCGGCCCGGCCGTGCCCTTGCGGCCGCGCAGCCACGGCCGCGCGCCGCTGCAGCAGGCCGCGGAGCGTCTCCGCCGACAGCTGCGCAATCTCGTCGGCCAGCAGCTTGAAGCCTTCGTCCTGCTGCTGCACCTTGGCGCGCAGAGCAAGCAGCGCCCCCTTGTCAACAAGCGCGCGGCTGCGCTTCCACACCTCGGGGAACAGCACAACCTCGCAGCGCTCGATCTGGTCTTCCCATTCGACAAAAGCCATCGCCTTGCCGGCTTTTGTCGTAATTTCCTTGACGGAAACGACCATTCCCGCCGTAACTGTCACGCTCTCATCGGGGGCCTCGCTGAGATCCATCAGGCGCTGAATCCCCGGTTCTTCCAGCAGCTCCGCGAAGTCGTCGAGCGGGTGGCCCGACAGATACAGGCCGAGCAGCTCGCGCTCCAGCTCGAGCTGCTGTCCCGCCGAAAACTTCGGAATATCGGGATACCGGATATCCCAGTTCGGCATTTCGACAAGGTCGTCGAACAGCTGAATTTGCAGCTCCTCGCGCTCTTTGCGCCATTTGGCCGCCGCGTCCACCGTCTCGTCCAGCATGGCCAGCAGCTGCGCCCGGTGCCCAGGGAGGCCGTCAAAAGCCCCCGCCTGGATCAGCGATTCCACGACGCGCTTATTGCAGACCCTGAGGTCAACGCGGCGGCAGAAATCGAGCAGGCTGTCGAAGGGCCGCTCCTTCCGGGCTTCGAGTATACTCTCAACGGCCAGCGTGCCGACATTCTTGATCGCCGCCAGCCCGAAGCGGATATGTCCGCCCGCGCCGCTGCCGCCGTCCACCGGCGTAAACAGTACGCCGCTCAAGTTAACATCCGGCGGCAGCACGCCGATGCCCATGCGCCGGCATTCCAGCACGTACTCCGCCACCTTGCGGTGGACGCCCGTCACCGCCGTCAGCATGGAAGCCATGAACGGCACCGGATAATGGGCCTTGAGGTACGCCGTCTGGAAGGCCAGCACGCCATAAGCCGCGGCATGGGCGCGGGGGAAGCCGTAATCGGCAAAGCGAACGATCATGTCGTAGACCGCGTTCGCGTCGTCTTCCCCGTAGCCCTGCTTCAAGCTCCCTTTCACAAAGTGGCCGCGCTCGCGGTCCAGCGTCTCGCGCTTCTTCTTGGACACGGCTCTGCGGAGCAGATCCGCTTCGCCAAGCGAAAATCCCGCCATCGCCGATGCGATCTGCATGATCTGTTCCTGATAGACGATGATGCCGTAGGTATCGGACAGAATCGGAATCAGATCGGGATGGGGATATTCCACTTCGGCAAGCCCGTGCTTGCCCTGAATATATTTCGATATGAATTCCATCGGACCCGGGCGGTACAGCGCCAGCACCGAAATGATATCCTCGAAAAGGGTCGGCTTCAGCTCCTTGAGCACGCGGCGCATGCCCGCCGACTCGAGCTGGAACACGCCCGTCGTCTCGCCGTGGCCCAGCATCGCATACGTCGCTTCGTCATCATCGGGAATCTCCCGAAAATCCGGCGCGCTTCCGGTCATCTGTCCGATCCAGTTCATGCACCGCTCGATAATCGACAGCGTCCGCAGGCCCAGAAAGTCCATCTTCAGCAGCCCTATGCTCTCCAAATGCTCCATCGAATACTGGGTCAGAGCCGCTCCCTCATTGCCTTCCTGCAGCGGAACGGCATCGGTAAGCGGCCCCCGGGAAATGACGACTCCGGCGGCGTGCGTCGAGGCATGCCTTGGCATGCCTTCCACCTTCATCGCCATGTCCAGCAAATCCCGGGTCTTCGAATTGCTCTGGTACAGCGCCTTGAGATCCGGGCTGCTCTCCAGAGCCCGCGCGATGCTGATGCCGAGTGTCCCGGGTATCAGCTTCGCCGCTTTGTCCACCTCCCCGTAGGGCAGGTTCAGCGCCCGTCCCACATCGCGCACCGCAGCCCGCGCCGCCAGGGTTCCGAACGTAATAATCTGGGCAACATGCTCTTCGCCGTATTTATCCGCCACATAGGATATGACCTCGTCGCGACGCTCGTCGCTGAAATCGATGTCGATATCGGGCATCGTGATCCGTTCGGGATTCAGGAAGCGCTCGAACAGCAGGTTGTACCTCAGCGGATCGACATCGGTAATGCGCAGGCAGTAGGCGGTGAGGCTGCCGGCGGAAGAGCCCCTTCCGGGTCCTGTCGCAATGCCCTGCCTGTGGCAGAAAGCGATAAAATCCCAGACGATCAGAAAATAATCCGAGAAGCCCATCGTCTCAATAACGCCAAGCTCATAGGCCAGCCGCTCTTCCGCGCGTCTGCGTCCCTGATCGGAGTTCCACCGGGGAGTGCCCCCGTAGCGCTCCTGCAGGCCGGCTTCGCACAGCCGGCGCAAATAGGCGGCAGAATCCAGCCCTTCGGGCAGCGGAGAGTAGGCAGGCAGTATATGTTTGCCGAATTCCAGCTCCAGATTGCATTGGTCAGCGATAACTGCGGTATTCTGTATCGCCTCCGGCACATGCGGGAACAGCGCGGCCATCTCCTCGCCGCTTTTTAAATAGAGCTGGTCCGTTCCAATTTGCAGCCGTTCCTCGTCGTCCACCGTTTTCCCCGTACCGATGCAAATCAGCACATCCTGAACCTCGGAATCTTCCCTAGACAAGTAATGCACGTCGTTGGTGACAACTAAGGGGATTCCAGTCTCTTCGGCCAGAGCGATCAGCTTCGGATTGACCCTTTTCTGCTCGGACATGCCGTGATCCTGCAGCTCCAGATAGAAATATTCGCCGAAAATCTCCTTATACCGCAACGCCGCCTTCTTCGCCTCCTCGTCCCTCCCGTGAAGCAGATGCTGAGGCACCTCTCCTCCAAGGCAGGCGCTTAGACAAAGAAGGCCCTCCGCGTGCGCGGCAAGGGCTTCCATGTCGATTCTCGGCTTGTAGTGATAGCCTTCCAGATGGCCGATGGAGACGAGTCTCATCAGATTGCGGTATCCTTCTTCGTTCCTTGCAAGCAGGATAAGATGGTAAATCGGCTGATCCTTGCGGCTGCCGCGCTCGCGGCGCGAGCCCGCCGTCAGGTAGACCTCGCAGCCGATGATCGGCTTGATGCCGTTCTCCTTGCACGCTTTATAAAAAGGGATCGCCCCGTACATCACTCCGTGATCGGTCAGCGCCAGCGACTTCATGCCGTGTTCGCCGGCCCGGCGCACCAGATCGGCAATGCGCGCCGCCCCGTCCAATAAACTGTATTCGCTGTGCACATGCAGATGCACGAAAGGACTCATGATCCCACTTCCTTTCCCGCCTCGGACAAATTGTCCAGTAATACAACTATTTTATCATATTGAAGGGAGAAAGGCCCATAGAATGAAGGGAGAGCACAGGGACAGGCGAAAAGCGCATGATATGAGCCGTGTCCCGACAAAGGAGGACTATATGAACGTATTTTTAAGCAAGGCCGTCCTCGATTTCTTTATCGCCTTCGGCATCGTGCTGGGCGGCGCCATGCTGGGCGGCATCGGGGCGGTCGTATCGCTCCAGCCGCCGACGTTTACGATGCTGGATGTGGCCGACCGGATCAAAATCTGGGCGCTGGCCGCCGCCGTTGGCGGCACCATCGATCCGATGCGGGTCATCGAGAGCAATATGCTGGGCGGCAATTTGTCTCCGGCTATTAAGCAGATTTTATACCTGGTCTTCGCTTTTCTTGGGGCGCATATGGGCAGCGAGCTTGTCAAATGGGTATGCGGCAGGGGGTAATACCATGAGGGTTCCGCCCTTTCAGCAGTTTCGCCGGTTCTCCCGGGTGTCGGCCATTTTTGTGCTGGGGATGATCGTCGGCAGCGCGGTGTACAATGCGATTTTTCACCTCGGCTTCAATGCTCTCTGGCTGGACAATCAGGATCTGCGAGTTCAACTGGAACAGTATGAGAAGGACATTCTGACCCTGAAAAAATACAAAAACAGCTCGACGGTCATCAAGGAGATTAAAATCCGGGCCGAAGACGGCAGATCGCGGGAAAACGCAAACAGACTCGATTCGGCAACCGTTAAGGAAATTATCCTCAAAATGGGCGACGACCTCGCACCGATGCGGGGCCGCAGCGTCTTCGAGATCGACGAGGACAGCAAAATGGCCCGTCTTCTGCTCAGCGGCAAGGTGTACCTCGTGCGCGACAAGGAATATGCGGTCCGCATACGAACGATGCTTGTTATGGAGGGCGTTCTGCAGATCTGGGTGGAGATCACGCCGAACAATCGCGGGTAAATTGCATGAATCCGTGGGCAGACCCGGAAAAACATGCTACAATACAGGGAAGAAAACGCTTTAATTCACCGTCTGCCGGGCAAGAGCTTTCGGGCGGCAGAGAAGCTCAAAGGGGTGCGCCCATGATCCTGGTTATCAAATATCTGCTGTTTCTCCTGCTGACCCTCGCCGTTCTCGGCGCCGCTTATTACAGCGCCGCTTCCCGTCGCGCTGCAAGCTCCGAAGAACGGGGACTGAAACGGGCGGTCATGAATATTTTGCTCGGATCCATGCTCGTTCTGCTTGCGCTGATGTCTATGTTCCTGTTTCGTGGCTCCACCATCAGCATCATTGTGGAAGCTGTGTTTCTTGTGCTCGGCGCCTTCAACGTGTTCTCCGGACTGCGCAGCTACGGCTATTACAGCCGTCTGGGGAAGTCCCGGCCGCAGCGGTGAGGCGGTTATGCTTAAAGCGGCGGATCGGCTTTGAAGACGCTCAAACAGCCTTCCTCCCTTTCGGGACAGGAAGGCTGTTTGTTTTCCCTCTATCCCCCGCTACCGGCGAATCAGCTTTCGGATAAAGGGAACTTGGAGAATCTGCTTTTTAATCAGCCGCACGCGGAACTCCTGCTTTATTTTGCCGTAGATGTCCGGGCAGTTGCTGCGTATCCATTGATACATATACATAAAATCGTCCTTCGTTTTAGCCGAGTTCCAAAGATAATACACGATCGTATCGTAAGCGGTGTTGTTGAACCAGCTGTTCATCTCCTTTTTCTGATAGCTGTACCGCTCAATGGCCAGGTTGCGGATGCTGCGCTTTTCTTCCAGATTCCGCACCAGAAAATCCCGGGACAGATTGAACGTAATATTGTTGCCGTGAATCCGATATACGCCCACTACCGCATCAATAAATCCTGCGTCGCCGACCAACAGCGAGCGGAGATAGATGGACGCGTCATTCACCATATTCATTTGAAGAATATCCATGCTGATCAGAGCTTCCCGCCTAAAGAGGGTGGTAAGAGTAGAAGCCGGTTTCCCATAGCCCGGACGCTCGAAATTCAGAAAATAAGTTCGCCGGTCGGTCACCTCGGACAGCCCGATTTCCTGAAGCTTCAGCCGCTGCGAGGCGGAATATTCCAGAAAGACGTTGGCGGCGACGAAGGAAAGACCGGGGCGGCTTTCGTGAAAGGCTACCGCCCTGCTGAAATATCCGCTGTCGATCAAGTAATCGTCGTCGTCCAGGAAGAGAACGTATTCTCCGTCCCCGTGCGCGGTAAACGCCGCAAGCCGGTTCGCTCCCGGGCCCCGGTTGGTCTCATTACGCATGTAAATGACGCGTTCCTCGTCTCCGAAGCGCTCCTCCATCAGAACCTCCGTGCCGTCCGTCGAGGCGTCGTCGATGACAACGATCTCTTTGTTCGGATAATCCTGGGCCAGTATGCTTTCAACCGCCTGGCGCAGAAAATCCTTGCGGTTATACGTTGTAATGATGACGCTGATTTTGGGAACCGCGCCGGACCGGGCTTCGCTCTTCGAGCGGTCCCTTAGTGCCGCAAGCTTGGTCTCCAGCAGGCCTGCTTCTTTCGAATCGCCTAATCCGAACTGGCTGTCCAGGTAGAAACGAAGAACCTCCAAGGCATCCTTGCCCTCAGCCTGGCGGACGATAACCTGCGACAGCGATGTCAATGCTTCCCGCGCTTCCGGCTTCTCCTGCTGAATATAGGCCGCGCATTTCTCGAGCAGATCCTTTTCGGCAACCGGACCTCCTTCGAGCTTCAGACTCACCTGGTCCATTAACCGGCGGCAGGCCTGCCTCATATATTCTTCTTGTTCCATTTTCACCCCTCCAGTCGCAAACCTGAAATGCTGCAATATTCTTATCCGATATTAGATCTGATGTCAGCCGCTAACCTTGACTTTCCCGGGAACAAACTTGGCCCTCATTTTTACGCCGAGACCTCTAAACAGACGGAGACTATCCATGAATACCTCGCGTTCCAGAATGGACGCCACGGCAATATAGATCGGCAGAATGATGATTCCAAGCACGAAGGCCCCCAAAATTATCGAAAGATAGGAGTCGAATGAATAGTCTACAAGATTGTTCAGATAAATGATTCCGGCAAATACGGCGATATTCGTGAGCCATCTCCGGAATGTGATCCAGGGGCTTCGCTCCAGCAGCCTCCGGTTGGCGTACAAAATAATATCCGTGGAGCGGTACAGCAGCGCGGCCACCGTGCCCAGCAGCACGCCGTAAATGCCCAGGAACTGCACCAGAATCAGCGAAGCGGCCAGATTGATTCCGGATTCAAGCAGCGAACGGGTCAGCGTATTTTTGAAATGTCCGGCGATGTTGATGACATTGTTAGCGGAAGAACGCGCGTTGATCAGCAGCTTTTGCGCCACGAACAGGATCGGAATCCAGTAGAGCACATAATCGACATCGTTGACGCCGGATGTGTACAGGGTGATAAACGGCAGAATCAAAATATAAGCGACGGTCAGCAGCGAAAAGACAAATGCCATGAAATACAGCTCGTACGCGTCGTACAGCTTGATGAATTTCGCCCGGCCTTCGTGATAGCTGTGCCCAAGAGCGAATCGGACGCTGGTATTGACCGTATTGACAATGTTGTCGATGATGGTAAAGATCATGTTGTACATCACATAGACGCTGACGATTTTCAGATTGGTGAAAAAGGTCAGAACCAGCACGTCGGTGTTCCGGAAGATCATATAGGACAGCTCGTGGACGAGCACGAAATTTTTCTGGTTGATGGATGCAAGGTCCGGCTCCTTATTGAAATCCAGCCATTTATAATGGCGTTTCTTGTAGATATGGAAGGCAACCATCTGAAGCAGTGTCACGGCAAAATAGGAAGCCTGCACAAGCACGATATCCACGCTTTGCAGCAGCAGCACGATCCGCACCAGGTTGTTGATGATATTCCCGATTGTGACGACCGAGGTATCCACATAGCTTTTGCCTTCGGCCAGCAGATACACTCTGAATTTGCCCTGGTAGTAATAATTGATGGCGCCGCCCAGGCCGTTGAACAGGACAATGCCCATGACCTGCCACATGCCAAGCTCCGACTTCACCGCGAACGGATAAATCACCGATATGGCGATGACGGAGAGCAAATAATAAAAGCCCGTTTTTTTGTAATACATGGCGGTGGCGGACAGGATGGAATTGATGCTTTCCCGGTTATTTTGCGCGATCGGCTTGTACAGTGCCTGGAGCGAAGCTGCACCTACTCCCGCTTCCAGCAGTGCCAGGTAGGCAATGATTTGGACGACGGAAGACACGAGACCATTGGCCTCCGACCCATAGTTGACCATGATCAGCCGGGGAATGAAAATGCTCAGCACGATGGTAATCAATTGGCTGCCCAAACCGAAGACGAGGTTAAGAATGCTCCGTTTAGCTTTCATGGCCCCTCCTTGCAAAAACGGCCGGGGTTATAGCCGCCGCTTCTTCTGCATTTTTGCTTTTTCCCAGATAGTTATCTAATTTTTCAAAATGGCTCTCAGCCTGTCTGGC
The DNA here is from genome assembly GCF_018966525.1 of Paenibacillus sophorae. Lineage (NCBI taxonomy): Bacteria > Bacillati > Bacillota > Bacilli > Caryophanales > Paenibacillaceae > Paenibacillus > Paenibacillus sophorae. The sequence continues at coordinate 2,610,612 of NZ_CP076607.1, read as the reverse complement.
GAGAACGGAAACGTTCAGCCGGTTCGTGTCAAAGCTGCGGACGACCAATTCAGGCTCCAGCGATTCCATTGATTTTAGATCGGCATAGGCTCCCGTAAAATGTGCGTCGTTCATGACATTGATGGTCTTCTCGCTGTAGGCTATTGGAAACACGGGTTTGCCGAACACCCAGCCGAGAATCATGGCATGAAAACGTGTTGCGACGATCATACTGGAGGAGGATAATATCCCAACGGCTTCTTCCAGATTCGTTTTGTAAAAATACAGGGAAGCGTGATCGGCATACGGCTGCGGAATTAAGGAAAGGATGGTTTGGACCGCCTCCTCGTCCCCTTCATATTCGCAAAATGACATCAGCTTCACCTCATGCCCTTCCTCAATAAAGGCAACGGCGATATCTTTTATTTTGTTGTAGTACATGGAGTCCAGATCTTTAAGATTGTCGCGTGCCGAGGGTTTGATTACGGAAATGACGATATGCTTCCCGCTCCCCGGATTGCCTTGCTGCGGATGCTGAAAGATTATATCCGGCGCCAGTCTCACATTGCCCAGATCCTTATACAGCTCGTGAGAATATTGGTCCCGGAAGCAGATATCGGCATATGTGGAGAACAACTCTCTGTACTTTTCGTAAAACAAGTCATCCTTATAAGGGCCAAAATTGGCTCCAAGGACGTAGAACGGTTTTTTAGTGTCAAAAACATCCAGCTTCCATGAATAGTCCTTTTTCCATCCTTCACCCTGCATATACATGGAACCGCCGATCTGAACGACTCCGTCACAGCGTCCGGCAAGCCTCTTCAGAAGCATTTTTTGAAAATCGGCATTATCCAATTTCTTTAGAAGCTTTCTGATGCCGCGAACCCAAATGGATTCGATCGGGTACACGGTAAGGTTGGGCAGCGAGGCCAGGCACTGCTTGTACTCCTTCCGGGCGGGGAGAATAAAGCGGGTGTCCGGATATCTCTCGCAGAGCACCTTTATAAAGAGATCATCGCCCAGATTTAATTTCGTGTACGCGTGAATCATGATTCTTTTCATTTCTTCATCCCTTCCGTTAATAAATATGGGCCGTTCCATATCTTACGTTTCGGATAACCGAAATCGGCAACGAATAGGCTCTTCTACAAGAGAAGGGAAAGCAGATCGGAAAATTTCTGAAAACCGTTTTAACTTTGTTCCAATTCTAAGATAAACGTTCTTCCGTTGGCAATAATAATGCAGGAAATGACACCTTTCGGAGCAAGGGTATCCTTCTAAGAGACACCCTCCGACTAATCCTTTGGAGGGTTGCAGAAGCGAGTGCGTTTAGGCGGCAGTTTGAAAATGAGCAGACTTCCTGTAACCCGGCCTTTACCCAAAAAAGGACCTCGTCTTAAGAGTAAGACGAAGTCCTTAAAAGTCCCGTTTCGGCGGAGAATTCCTCAGCAGGGCTATCTATCCATGATCGATCGACTGCAGCATCAGAACGGATTTGGCGACCAGGGTGTCATGGTGGGTGATCTCGATTTCCAGCTTGCAGGTCCGTCGGCTGCTTTCGAGCAGCCTGGGCCTGACGATAACGGAGTCCTCAATCTGGACTGGCCGCACAAAATAGGTGGACATATTGTCGAGCACATGATCGCTCCCGGTTATATCCTTGGCCGCCTTGAATGCCGAATGCATCATCAGTGTCGAAATGACGCCTTCGGAGATCGTACCTAAATCCGTCGCCATCTGCGGGGTAATAAAGCCGTGGAAGAACAGCTTGCCCTCCTCGCTTCGCTCCTCGGCGAACCCGTTCCATATGAGATGGTCGAAGGTCTCCCCGAGCTGCGGCTGATTGCGCACATCCCTCAGGCTCTGGAGCACTTCTTTGCGGGTAAGCGAGCCGACCAGCTTGCGGTTGCGGTCAATAATGGGCAGGAAATCAATGCCCTCCCACATCATGATCTGGGCCGCCGAGGCAAGCGATGTCTGCAGGCCCGCCGTTATCGGACCGCGGACCATCATCTTCTCGATGGTTTGGTCCTCAGGCAGATCCTCCACATCACGCCGGCCGATGATGCCGATGACGCGGTTCCATTCATCTGTGACGGGAAACCGCTGTTCCCCGCTCTCCTTGGAGAGCCGGAGCAGCTCGCCGGCCGTACTGGATATTTTCAACGTGTTGATCCGCGGCTTGCGGTCGACAATATCCTCGACAAGCATAATCTTTTTCTTGATCAATCTGTCAAAAATCGCGCGGTTGATCATATAGGCCACGGTAAAGGTATCGTGGCGAGAAGAGATGACCGGAAGATCGAGCTTGTCCGCCAAATCCTTGACCTCACGGCTAGTTCCAAAGCCGCCGGTCACAAGCACCCCGGCGCCCTGCTCCAGCGCCAGCGAATGCACATCGTCGCGGTTGCCGACGATCAGCAGGCTGTCCGCGTCAATATAGCGGATCATGGCGTCGATCTTCATCGCGCCGATTACATATTTATGCAGAGGCTTGTCCAGTCCGTTCGCGCCTCCGAGCACATGCCCCTCGACAATGTCAACCACATCGCCGAACGTAAGCTGCTCTGAGATGCCCCGGGGCTTCTTTTCCACCCGGACGGTTCCAATACGCTCCTTGGTAATGACAATCCCCAAGTTCTCCGCTTCCTTGACCGCCCGGTATGCCGTTCCCTCGCTGACAGCCATTTCCCTTGCCAGCTTGCGGACCGAGATTTTAGCACCCACCTTTAAGTTTTCAATATGCTGCAGCAGTTGTTCGTGCTTAGTGACTGCATCGCCTTGATTTTCCAGCTGTTACACCCCCGAACCCAAAACTGTACTACACTGTATCTGTATTGTAGTCGCAATCGGGTGCGAACGTCAAATGATTCGTGAGTCTCATGCCGCTGTGGCTTCGGTTCAACTCAAAAACGGCCCGCCGGATGATGCCGGACAGGCCATGCGCCGAAAGGGCTATAGTCTTTGGGCCGTTCTACCTTCTTCGCTCCATTTTTCCTGCCACATCTTAAGCTTCGCCTTGCGCACCGCTTCCAGCCGCTTCGTCTTCTCCTCGTCCACCCCGATAATAAAATGAAGATGGGCGGCAATCACGAGCAGGGCAAAAGCGACCCACAACGCCCCGAACACGAACACCGGCGCCGGCCCGTCCGGCGACAATCTCGGCAGCGCATACAGCAGCATGACCAGCGCCAGGATCAGGTAGAGCACATGCTTGAACTTGTTTCTTTTTCTCATTTCTACAGACAGCTCCTTCGTAATGAATCTATACTCTACTCTATGAGCGCACCGCCCGGATTATGAGACAAGTCGTTTAAAATGCCGCAGTTCGCGGACAAAGACAGGATGGGAAGTTATTGTTCAAGGCGGTCAACGGTTGTGTAAAGTTATGGAAATCGGCAGCCGGATATGAGAAGATGGCACTACGATTTTCAGTGGAGGCTACCATCAGGAGACCGCCGGTTAATCCAATCTTTGTTTTAAAACAAAAGAGGGTGTTTGCTGCCGTAAGTCACGGAAGCAAGCACCCTCTTTAGTCTGAGCAAATGACGACGGGACGTTCTATGCTCCGTCACTCATTCGCGATTGTCTTCTTGGCTGCGTAAGTCCGCCGCCATGATTCGAAGCTGACCTAGACGTCCGCTCCGTACAAATGCTCCAGGCTGCCGGAAATAATCTTGTTCACGTCTTCGATGACGACGCTCAGCCGGCGTTCCGCTTCGAACAGGCGGCGGATGCCAAGGTTCAGGTTCAGCACCTCGAACAGCTTCTCCATCTTCTCCATCTCCTCCGGAGCCGGCATTTCACCGGCCATCATCCGTTCCTGAAGCTCCTGCTGGCTGCTGCGAAAATTGTTCAGCATCCTGCTGCTCTCCGGGTCGGCCTCCACCAGCTTAAGCGCGGCGGTAATGTCCGCCACCTCGCCGCTCTCCTTGATTGCCCGGGCCAATTCATGTGCCTTATCATAGATGTTCATGGCTTTCCCTCCTAAAAGTTGTATCAGCATAACTTCCCATGTAATCTTTGCAAAACTCCATCGAATGCCTTCGCTTTGCGCCTTAAATCTATGCCTCCCTTGTGATTAAGGGGCCTCTCGGACGATGGGTCAATCACCAAGGGGCGTATGACTCCATATGATGAATGATATGTAGACCTCAGCTGTCAAACAGCCCGCATCACGCTGCCTACCGGAAGGAGATCCACGATGTCAAAGCTAAAGATCCCGGTCCATACGGTGCACTCGGGCATTCTGCAGGAGAACGCTGTTATGCTCGGCGACCGGCTCATCAAAAAACTTAAAATCCCCGCGCACGGACCGGTCCATCTGGCCTTCGGTTCTTTCCGTCAGGAGGTCACTGTCATTCCGGCTCCTAAATCCGACAGCCTTCGCGTCAGCGAAGGCTTGGCGCGAAAGACCGGGTGGAGGGCCCGGAATGTTCTGAACGCCTCCTACAATACCGGAAGCCGGATCCTCCGGCTCGGGCCGCTGATCGGTGTGCTCGTCAGCCGGGAGCATCCCGAGCATCCCGAGAGGGTGTTCGGTCCGATCACCCTGTTCTGCCGTGAATTGACGAACGCCTGCCGTGCGCAGGGAGCTTTTGTCTATTTCTTTACGCCTGAAGCGCTGGAAAGCACCGGTTCCGCTATTTCGGGCTGGGTATATGACGAGGGCTGGAAAAGATCGAAGCTGCCCGTCGCCGACGTCATCAATAACAGGCTTACGACGCGTAAAGCGGAGAATAAACCTAGCGTACAGCATTTTTTGGCGGAAGTAAAATCACGGTACGGCACTCATTTCTTCAATGAAAAATTCCTCGACAAGACTGAGGTGTTCGAAGCTCTGCGGCATGATCCCGCCCTCCAGCGGTACTTGCCGGAGTCCCACTCGCTCAGCGGGCTGGCGATCCTCAAGAAAATGTGCGGGCATTACCCCGTCGTGTTCCTCAAGCCCGTCCGCGGCAGTCTCGGCAAAGGCATTCTGCGGATTTCCCGTGAAGAAGGCGGCGGCTACAGGCTGCAGTCCACGACCCCGCTGGGTACCCGCAAGCAGAGCTATCCGAGTCTTGCCAAATTGTATCAGGCCGTCGCTCCAAAGATGAAGACCACCCGCTTTCAGATCCAGCAGGGCCTGCCGCTGATGGAAATCGGACGCAGGCCGGTCGATTTCCGCGCGCTTGTGCAAAAGAACGGCACCGGAAAATGGCATGTCACCTCGATTGTCGCCCGTACCGCAGGAAACAATCACTTCGTTTCGAATCTGGCTCGGGGCGGCAGCCTCAGCACCGTCCGTGAGGCGGTTGGCAAAAGCTCTATTCCACCCGCCGCCAAGGAAAGCGCAAATCTTCAGCTGCCCCGGGCGGCGCTGGCCATAGCCAAAGGAATTGAGGCCCATATTCCCGCCCATTTCGGCGAACTGGGCATCGATCTCGGAATGGATCATTCTGGACGAATCTGGCTGCTGGAAGTCAATTCCAAACCATCTAAGAACGACAACACTCCGCTGCACGAAACAAAAATCAGGCCATCCGTCAAACAGATGATCCAATACTGCCGCTACCTCGCCGGCTTATAAGGAGGACGCTATGCCTGTGAGCGAACTAGGCTGTCTCGGCCTCCTAAACGGAGGGGGCGGAAAGGATTCACCGGTGGCCGAACCCGTCTTCTGCAGCCTGCTCTGCCGGGCCGCCCCTAAATACGGTCTGCGCGTTATCATATTCACGCCGGAAGGCGTGTCAGAGGATGGACGGACGGTGAGCGGGTTCATCCGGACCGGCGAAGAATGGCGCGCAGTCACATCGGCCGCGCCAGACATTGTGTATAACCGGATGTTCTGCCGGAGTCCGGAAGAAAGACGCCGCACCTCCCGGGCCCTCAACGCGCTGGCGAGCAGCCTGGCATGGTCGCGGGGGCTGCCGGACAAATGGAAGGTGCATGAAATATTGCAGCAAAACCGCAGAGCATCCGTACTGCTGCCCGAGACTAAACGGTATGACGGCAGCCGCGGCCTGGAGCTCATGCTCGCGGAAAGAGAAGACGGAGTCTTTTTGAAACCCCGGGCAGGCACACACGGAAGGCGTACCCTGCATGCTGCGGCCTGGGAAGCGGCGCCCGGAGGACTTCTTGCAAGAGGCCGGGACGGTCAGAACCGCGAGATTATCCGCGGCTTTGAGGACCGCGGCAGGGGGCTCGAATGGATTGACCGGTTTATCGGAGGCCAAGGCTTTATCATGCAGCCGTTCCTGCAATTGAGCGGCAGCGGAGGACAGCCGTTCGATGTCCGCGTGCTTATGCAGAAGAACGGCGGCGGACGCTGGACACTCGCCGGCATGGCGGTCCGCCTTGGCCCGCGCGGGTCGCTCACCTCGAACCTTCACGGCGGAGGAACCGCAGTGCATCCCTCCTCCTTTTTGCGGAAGCAATACGGCGGGGCGGCGGCGGACATTTTAAGAGAGCTTACGCTTACGGCCGCTTTCCTTCCGCCGCTGCTGGAAGCAGGTTGCGGGCGGCTCGGCGAGCTCGGGCTCGATTTCGGCATCGATACCGGCGGCCGGATCTGGCTGCTGGAGGCGAACTCCAAGCCGGGCCGCTCGGCCTTCATGCTGACTGGCGACCAAGACGCCGCCCGGCGCTCGGCCGAAAACCCGCTCTCTTACGCAAGGTACCTGCTGCTGACGCGGCGGCGATCTCCCTGCACCGCCGCAGGCGGGTACGGATTATCCGGAAAATTGATATCAATGGTGCCTAAGGAGGATTCTTAAATGGGTCTCACATTTTGCAATGTCCATTTCACCAAGCAGCCCCAAAGGGTCGTATATGTCTCGGGGTCGCTGATGAAAAGCCTGAAGCTGTCCGGGAAGAAGAACATCCGGCTGCGGCTCGGCAAAGACGCCATTCCGGCGATGGTTAAGCCGATTAAGCGCGCCGGCAAGCATCTTTATCTGGCTTCGGGCGTCCAAAATGCTATCAAAGTGCCTAAATCGGGCAGCGTCTACTTACGCAACCTTCAGAACGACGAGGTTCAGCTTGGCCCGCTCGTTGGAGTCCTGTCTGATGGGCCGTCTTCATCGGGTCAGCCGTTCGGTTCCCGAACGGGTTTCATCAAGCAGCTGCTGCGCCAAGGCAGCAACATGTGCTATATATTCGCGTTCATGCCCCGTGACATTAATTGGCAGCAGGAGCGCGTGTATGGTTACTTTTTGACGGAAAACGGCAAGTTCGAGCGCAAGATGGTGCCTCTGCCCGATGTCATCTACAACCGGCTGCCCAGCAGGCGGGCGGAAACCTCCCCGGCGATCAATCAGCTTCGGGAACGGTTTACCCGCAAGAAAATCCCTTTTTTCAACTGGAGCTTTTTCAATAAATCCGATATCTACCGGCTGCTTGAAGGCGACAGCTTCGCCAGCCAATACGTACCCGAAACGCACAGCAGCCCAGAGCCCGACATGATTAAGGATATGCTTGAGCGCCATCATTTCGTCTATTACAAGCCTTCGGCCGGCAGTCTTGGGCACGGCATTTACCGTCTGACCTATCTGCCCAAACGCGGCTATTTCGCCCGTTACCGCCGGGGAGGCAAAAATGTGCTGCTGCGCTTCTCCACCTTCGACAGCCTGATGCGGCAACTGCGGTCCCGCCATGGGAGCAGCCTGCACAGCTACGTCGTTCAGCAGGGCATCCGTCTGATCGAAATCGACGGCTGCCCGATCGACTTCCGGTTCCATATGCACAAGAACGGCAATAACCAGTGGGTCGTAGTCGGGATCGGAGCGAAAAAAGCCGGACGCGGCAGCGTAACCACCCATCTGAAAAACGGCGGCTCCCTTCTTACGCCGCAGCAGGCGCTCGGCCGTGTATTCGGAGCCAAAGCCGACGAGGTGCTGCAGCGGGCGAAGCAGACGGCCATCCGGCTGGCGGAAGCACTGGAAATCCAGCACCGTCATCTGCTTGGCGAAATCGGCTTCGATCTCGGCATCGACCAGGATGAAGATATCTGGATGTTCGAGGCCAATGCCAAACCCGGGCGGTCCATCTTTCGCCATCCGTCCCTGCGCGCTGAAGGCAAGGCCTCCATCGAGCATATTCTGGAGCACTGCCTATACCTCAGCAAGTTCCGCAGGAGGGATGATATGTGAACATCCGGACAGACGACAAACCGGTCATCGCCATTCTGACGACCAGCGACAAGACCAGACTGTTCCGAGGCAACCATAAGAATTTTCGTGATATCATTCGTACCGGCAGAGAGCTCGGCTATCTCGCCTATGTAGTTACCGTCCGCGACCTGAAGCTGGAGAGCTCTACCGTTACCGGGTATGTTCCGGGTCCGGGCAAGGCGTGGACCGCTGTCCAGCTGCCTTTCCCGCAGATCATTTACAACCGCATCCCCACCCGTGAGGATGAAGCCAAACCCGCGGTCGCCCGTAAAATCGCCGAATGTCTGGAACACCCGGGCATTCGGCTGTACAATCCGTACTTTTTCAATAAATGGAGTCTGTTCGAATGGCTGAAAGGCTCTAACGCCACTTCCCGTCATGTGCCGGCTACGAGACGGCTGAGAAGCGCACGCACACTGTCTTCGATGCTGAAGACCCACACCAGCCTGTATCTCAAGCCGGAGAGCGGCAAAGCCGGAAAAGGGATCATGCGGCTTAAATACTACGCCGATGGCACTCTTCCATACCGCCTGCAAATCCAAAGCGGGAAAAAGAACGTAACGTACAAGGCAGCGTCGATAGAACGCCTATGGACCCGCATCGGGAAGGAACGCGGCGGCTCCCTTTATATTGTTCAGCAGGCGATTGAGCTTGCGACCTGTAAGGGGAGACCGTTCGATCTGCGCGTGCTTCTGCAAAAAAATGGCAGAGGCGGATGGGCGGTAACGGGCATCGGCGCAAGACTGGCGGGCTCCCGCAGCATTACGACCCATGTCCCGCGCGGCGGCAGCGTCGAAGACCCGTCCAAGATGCTGGAAGCGATGTTCGGCCCCGAACGGACCGCATCCATCCTGAAGAACCTCTCTTCCACCGCCCTGCTGATCGCACGGCAGATAGAGCGTGCTTCCGGCTATACGCTGGGCGAGATGTCCATGGATCTTGGAGCTGACGACAAAGGCGGACTCTGGTTCTTCGAAGCCAATTCCCGGCCCATGAAATTTGATGAACCGGACATCCGAAAGCTCTCGCTGGAACGAATCTTCTATTACAGCCAGCACCTGGCCCGCCAAACCGCAATCATCCCGTAAAGGACGTGACAAACCAGATGCGGATATCCTCCATATATGCCGCCGTGGCGCTTACTCCCGGACCCTCAGACGCATCGGCCCTTTACCTGCAGCCTATTATAGAACCGGCGTTCGGAGATGACGAAGCGGCAATGCAGGCGGCGGAGCGAAGCCGGGCATCCGTTTTCATACAAGGAGGTGAACTCCTGTGTCAGAGCCCGTTTTAGGCATTCTTACCCTGTATCTGAATAACGCCAAGCAACTTGAAGAGAAAAGCATATACCGCAAAATGATCATGCAGGGCAAACGGATCGGCCTTGATGTCTTCGTGTTCACACCGATGGATGTCGATAGCGGAAAGCAGCGGATTAATGCGATGGTATTCGATCCCGGAACGGGCAAATGGAGCCGCAAATGGCGGACCTTTCCCGACATGATCTACGACCGCTGCCGCATTCAGCGCAGCGAGCGGTTCCAGCAGCTGCTGCGCTTCCGCTCGCGTTACAATCATCTTACCTTCCTGAACCGTCCGCTGCGCAACAAATGGACGATTCATCAGACATTCTCGCAAAAAGGCCGGTTCCGGCCGCATATGCCGGCTACACTGCTGTACCATTCTTCCTCGGATCTGCACCAAATGCTTAAGACTAGCCCGGTAATTTATATCAAACCGATAAACGGCACCGGCGGACGAGGCATTCTACGCATCGAGCGGCTGAAAGAGACTCGCGGAATGTTCGATATCCAGGGCCGCCGCCAGAATCGCCGGATTATCCAGCCGCGCCGGGTATCGCTGCCACGACTCGAGTCCATCGTACGACAGTGGTGCATCGGCGGCCGTTTCCTTATCCAGCAGGGGATTCCGCTGCGACTTCCGAGCGGCCGGTTCCACGATTACCGGATGCTCGTTCAGAAGAACAGCGAAGGCAATTGGGAGCTGACCGGAATAGCGGGCCGTGTAGGGGCCGCTAAAAGCGTAACTTCCAATCTGCACGGCGGCGGGCATGCTGTAAAAGCGGAGACACTGCTCAAAGAGTGGCTGGGCAGCGGCGAAAAAGCGTCAAAAGCCATGCAAACGGCCGAACGGCTCGGACTGGATGCCGCTTCATTTCTGGAAGACAGCTTCGGCACTTTATGCGAGCTGGCGCTTGATCTGGCCATCGACCGGGAAGGCAGAGTCTTCGTGCTGGAGGTCAACCCTAAACCGGCCCGTGAGGTCTTCTCAAGGGCCGGCGAAAGGGACACCTACCGCAAAGCGCTTCAGCAGCCGCTGGAATATGCGCTTTGGGTGTACCGCACGAAGCTGTCTCCTTCATCCTCGAAGAAAACCGAGGAGTAACAGCCGAGCGAAAGTGTCGGCGGCAAAAGACCCCAACAAGCGAATCCTCTTCACCCGCCTTGCGAGCGGAAGAGGGTTCAAATGTTGGGGTCCCTTCCGTACAGCGTCGTCATCCCTTCCGTGGATTACGTTGGAACAGCCCTATGATATGAGGCGTTTATAGGATATTTCCAAAATCAAAAACGGCAGGCGGCCTGTTCCTTTCGGAACTTGCCATCCTGCCGTTTTGCAATTCTATGCAGCCAACCCGGTGTACGGGCAGCCTCTCATGAAAGATTGTTCCCCGGCGCTGCTTAAGCACCCAATCCTCCCGCTTCCTCTCATTTCGCCTGATGATCAAAGCTCTCAATCAGCTCGTCAAGAATGTCCCGGCTGACCATTTTGCCTTTGAAGTTAATCAGGTTCTCCGAGCTTCCGGAGAAAATGCAGGTAGGTTCATATTTTCTGAGGATGATCTTCTCACCATCGACAAAAATTTCAAGCGGGTCCTTGATGTCGATTCCCATTGTGCGGCGCAGCTCAATCGGAATAACGATACGTCCCAATTCATCCACTTTTCTTACAATCCCTGTTGCCTTCATCCAATGCTTCCCCCTCGATATAACACTTTTTATAATCATTTACATATGGAAACGCTTAAGTCCCATTAAGAGTTAGAAGTGATTACACTCTAATTTGAATTGTAAAGTGCTGCTTCTTTCCTGTCAAATCATATTTCTACATCTTTTGATAGATATCGACAAAAAACATATAATATTTTTGCTCAATTCGACAATTTTCCAATATTTTGCTAAAATTTAATCTAAAATCAGTACTATCGACAGCATAATTCCTTCAAAAAAAAGCAGCGGCCATAAGGCCGCCGCTCCCCTGCTGTCACTTTGCGCTTGTATTTTTCTCGGACACATTGCCCTTTGAATCAACGGAAGCGTTGTATGACAGCTTGTTCAGCGTCTGAATAATCTTCTTGTTATAATTTGCATCCATAAATACCGGCTGACCTCGCGTGATTTTGACCGGCGTTATACTGGCAGACAGCTTGTCTCCGGCAATTTGAAAATGGGCCAGCATCGAATCCAGCGTCTTCTCTCCGCCCCGCGTGGAGCGGTTGAACACAAAGTTTCCCAGCGAATAATAGATAGGCTTGTGCTTGTAGTACTCAATTCCCATCAGGCAATGGCTGTGCGATCCGATAATGAGATCCGCTCCACTGTCGATCATCTGTCTGGCAAGCTTACGGGATTCTTGCAACGGATAATCCTTGAATTCTTGATTCCAGTGAATGTAAACGACGGTAAAATCACTGTCTTTGGCCGCTTGTTTGATCATGCCGAGCAGCGGCTCCGCGGTGTAGGCCGAGGCCGCCCCCGGTTTGTTCTTGCCCGCATACCACGAAGGGCCGGACAGCACATGGCTTACGCCCAGCACGGCGATCTTCTTGCCATTTACAGTCTTTGTGTAAGGCTTGAACGCTTCCTCAATATTCCGGCCCGCTCCTGTGCGGCCGATCCCATACTTGTCCAGATAGGACAAAGTGTCCAGCATCGCCGTCTGCCCATAATCAAGAACATGGTTGTTCGCCACGGTTACTCCGTCAATTCCGGCATAATTTAATCCGGCGAGCGTACCCGGCTTGGACCGGAACACGAACGTTTTATCTGACGCCTCACCTCTTGTCGAAACAGGCGTTTCCAGATTGGCGAAGGCCACATCCGCTTTTTTCAACACGGGCGCTACTTTGAGGAAGGGGTAGTTTACCCCGTATTTTGCAATCTGATCGCCGACATAACCGTCCAGCAGAATGTCGCCGGCGAACACCAGCTTGACGCCATCCGAAGCCGCTGCTTTAGTGGAAGCGGATGCCGCCGTTCCAATCCCTGCATTCGTAGATAGGACCAGTATAATCACAATGATAATTGCTGGTAATTTTCGCAAAATAATCCCCTCTCTATTATCGCTTTCAATGCAGGAAATCCCAGCACCTATCCCATTCTACTATAACAACCCATTCTATTAAAGTGCTGGAAGAAAAGACCCAAAAACAGTCCCATAATCCACGTCAAAGTGGAATATGAGACTGGTTCTTAGGCTGATTTGGGTAATAAATCGATCAGTCCATCCTTTTTTCCGAATCAGAAAATCTTCTTGTACTCCCGGTCCTCCTTGAGAATCTCGACGGATTCCCTAAACCGCTGCGAATGCACGACTTCCCTTTCCCTGAGGAATTTGAGACTGTCCTGCAGATCCACATCGTCGGTCATGTTGATCAGCCACTGATATGTAGCCCGTGCTTTTTCCTCTGCGGCAATGTCTTCATACAGATCGGCAATCGGGTCCCCTTTTGCCTGAATATAGGCTGCCGTCCACGGCACGCCCCCGGCATTCTCGTAATAAAGAGCGGAATCATGGTTGGCATAATGGGCGCCGAGTCCAGCCTCCTTCAGCTGCTCCACGGTCGCGTCTTTGGTCAGCTTGTAGACCATGGTTGCAATCATTTCCAAATGGGCCAGCTCTTCCGTTGAAATGTCAGTAAGCACCCCGATAATTTTATCCGGGATGGTATATCTTTGATTCATATAGCGAAGAGCGGCGGCCAGCTCCCCATCCGCACCCCCATACTGCTCGATCAAATACTTTGCCATCCGAACGTCGCACTTGCTCACTCTTACCGGATACTGCAGCTTTTTTTCATACACCCACACACGCATAACCTCCCTTTTCGCTTCTTTTACGCTTGCCTAGACCTGCCAGGGCCAGGGGCTCTGACTCCATTCCCAAGGGCATTTCGAATAGGCGCGCCCAAAGTTTTGCAGCGGACCGTACAGCTCCTGGAACTGTTTTGCCAGCCGGGTACGCTCCTGGGTAAGCTGGTTAAACTGCTGGATGCTCTTCAGATCGGTCGGATGGGTGTCCAGATAAAGATTCAGCTCCACCAGCGCAAAATCAAGCGTCTGCAGCTGCTCGAGCAGCTCATAGTAACGGGGATCGTGAGGATTCGCATCCATCTCTTAATTCCCTCCTCTGATTTGAGGTGAATACGGACTAAACAGCGCCGGCCAGAGCGTACCGAATCTCAGCGCCTCCGGAAGATTGAACTGCGGCAGGTTGGGCGGTTGAAAACCAAGAAACAGCTGAGGCGGCACAACATAGGTCTTGCAAGGAATCGGCGGGCAGGGGTCGAACGGTCCTCTGAACGGCGTATAGTAACGCACCTCGGAATTTGACAACTGGGGATTCGGTGCCTGAAGATTCGACACCTGAGGATTCGACGCCTGGAGATTCAACGCCTGCGGATTCGACGCTTGGGGATATAATGCCTGAGGATTGAACGCCTGGGCGTTTATTGCTTGGGGATTGAACGCTTGAGAATTCAACGGTTGTGTGCTCAACGGTTATTCCTCCTTCGCTTCCTTTCTGGCTCGAAAAGCATAGCCACCCGGGAATATCTTCGTAACTAATTTATGAAGTCCGCGCACCAATAAGACGTTGTTCAGGAAAAATTAAAGACCCGCCCCGTAAAAAGCGCCATTTTAGCGCGGGGCGAGTCATGTGGGATGATGAATATACAGGATGCACTTCATTTCTTTATTCGTTCTCAGTCTGAGCTTCAGCCGACTCTTCTTCAGGAGGCGCAGGCTCCCGGTGAATATTAATCCGGGTAATCCTGAGTCGGGTGGATTCCTCCACCTCGAATATAACATGATCGACGACTCTGCGTTTTCCTTTGGCCGGGTTCCCTTCAAGTTCCTTGAACAGCCAGCCGCCAATGGAATCGACCTCGTCATCCTCAATCTGGATGCCTGCGAGGTCATTGACATCCTCTATCAGCATCCGGCCGTCGACCGAGATATAGCCGTCATCCTTATACTCCACATCGGGGCGCTCATCTTCGAACTCGTCATGCAGATCGCCGACGATTTCTTCGATTATTTCCTCCGCAGTAAGCAGACCGGCGGTACCGCCGTATTCGTCCACGACCAGCGTCATCTGGGAATGATTCTTCTGCATCAACCGCAGCGCATGGCTGATCTCGATCGATTCCGGTACATTCAGGATCGGACGAACCAGAGCCGCCAGATCTCCCTGCTGCTCCGGAGACGCGAGCAGAAAATCGGTAATATGCACAAAGCCGATAATCCGGTCCTTGTCCTCCAAAGCCACGGGATAGCGGGAATGCTTCGTCTCCGAGACAATCCGCAAATTCTCCTCCACGGACAGGTTCGTGTACAGGCAGTCCATATCCGTCCGGGGAAGCATGACCTCGCGGGCCAAACGGTCGGAGAACTCGAATAAATTGTCCATCAGCTTCATTTCGTCCTTATCGATCACGCCGCTCTTCGCGCTCTGATTCATCAGGATCCGGATCTCCTCTTCGGAGTGAGCGGCCTCCGCCTCGCTGGCCGGCTCCACGCCGATCAGGCGTAGCAGCCAGTTCGCCGACGCATTCAGCACCCAGATAACCGGGAAGAACAGCTTGTAAAAGAAAATTAATGGAGCTGAAAGCAGCAGCGCAGAGCCCTCCGTCTTCTGGATCGCCAGGGATTTGGGCGCGAGCTCACCGAGCACAATATGTAAGAAGGTGATGATGCAAAAGCCGATAACGACCGATACGGTCGAAATAAAGGTATGATCCGTGACACCCAACTTGAACATCAGCGGCTCCACCAGCAGCTCTGAAATCGCCGGCTCCCCTACCCAACCAAGGCCAAGCGAGGCTAAGGTTATGCCAAGCTGGGTAGCGGACAGATAAGCATCAAGCCGATGGTTGACTTTGAGCGCATAACCCGCCAGTTTATTGCCTTCGGTTTGAAGCTGCGTCAGCCGGGATTGGCGAACCTTTACGAGCGAGAATTCCGCCGCCACAAAGACACCGTTTAATAAGACGAGCACCAGAACAAGCAGAAGGTTAAGAATTAAACTTCCTACCTCGAATTCCGTATGCACGATAATAACGCCCCATTTCTACAAAGTGATCGCTTTCCTCGATTTAAAGTCAATATCCGGGTAGTACATTTCTTTCACTAACAGATTGGGGCCGCAGCAGCCGGCATCGGCGCAGTGGCAGTTAACCCTCTGGTTCAGCGGATGTTCATTTTGCCATTCCGCAAAAATATCGTCCAGTTTACTCTCAGCGATATTCCCGAATGCGGGTATGTCGGCAAAATCCGTAACGAACACATCACCGGTAAACATGTTGACATTGACTCGATTGCGGCCATCCGGATCATTCCGTACCGTTACGTTCTTCTCGCACTTCAGCCGGCGCAGCAGTTCGTGGTCCTCCTCCAAGATGCTGCATGCAAAAAAGGGCAGCGTTCCGAACAGCATCCACATCCCAGGATTCCGGTGGTCCAACAGGGTATTGATGGCAGCGGCAGTCTCCTTTAGCGACAGAACCGGAAGCGAAGACGCGAAATTGGAAGCGTACATCGGATGAACTTCATGCCTGCTGCAGCCCATATCTCCAATCAGCCGATGAATTTCCGGCAGCTTGCCGTGTGTCCGGTAATTGATCATGGATTCCGCCGAAATGAACATGCCTTCCCGGCTAAGCCGCTGCGCATTATCCAGCATTGTGTTATACAGGCGGTAAGCAGTGTCTTTTGCTACGGCATGGCCGCTCCCAGCGAAACCCACCTCATGAAAATCGTCGCCGTTCACATAGTTGAACGAGATATGCATAACGTCAAGATACGGAAGCAGCTTCTCATACCGGGAATACGGCATCGTCAGATTCGAATTGATCTGTGAGCGCACCCCCCGCTCCTTCGCATATTTGAGCAGCGGCACGATGATATTGTCGACAGTATCCGCTCGGAACATCGGTTCTCCGCCGGTAATGCTGATTGTCTCCAGATGCTCCACTTCCTCCAGCCTGTTCAGCATGTTCTCAAGCGGCAGCATCTCTCCTTCCCGTGTCGTCAAACTATCGCCAACCGCACAGTGCTCGCAGCGCATATTGCACAGATTCGTTACCGTCATTTCCACACTGGTGAGCACATGCTTACCGTACCTTTGCAGTGAGGAGATAGGATCCCAGGGATCGTAACTGGGCGACAATTCCTTAGTGATTGAGGCTGGCGATTGAAACCTATTCATGTACAGTAACTCCTTCAACAGCATTGCTTATTCTCTTTATTAACCAAAAAAATTACGGAGAATTTCCGTCTTACCCCATATCATACCATGAACTCTTAAAAAAACCGCATCACCCCACAACTTTAGCCTGCTTCGCAGAGGCCAGACCGACCAAAAACAGAATGCAGCGGAGACGAGGCGAAAGCCTCTCCGGCAGGAGGCGCCTTCTTCCCCGTTCCCGCTGCATGGCGGTCGGCTCCGCGCGAGACCCTCGGCGATCGCTTTTGCAAGTAACCATCGCTATTCCATCACGCTGGAAATAATCACGGACAGGGTCTTGCGCAGATCAAGTTCATACGGAGCAATCTTCTCTCTCTCCGGGCCTTCAATGACCCTTACAACGGGTCTGTGGGGAAGACTCGGGTCAATCTTGACGACCACGCCGGATTCCCCGGTGCTGAGATTTACATTCAAGCCAATCGGGTAAATTGCCACACGGTCACGAAAAATCTCCAGCTGCTGCTGCTCGTACAGCGTACCCGAACCGACATAAAGCGCCTCTACCGCCTGGTGCGGCAGCATGGCCTTTTTATAGACACGGCTGGAGGTCATGGCATCATAGGAATCCGCCACGCCGATCCATTTGGCGTATTCGTGAATCTGGGGACCGAGAAGACCGCGCGGATAGCCGGACCCATTAATCCGCTCATGATGCTGCAATGCGCAATGGGCGACTAGCAGGGGTATGTTCGGCTCTTCCTTTAGAATCTTATACCCGATCTCGGTATGCGCCTGCATGTGCCGAAATTCCTCATCGCTTAGCATGCCAGGTTTTTGGATGATTTTTACTGGGATCTGTGTCTTGCCGATATCATGGAGCAGAGAGCCCAGACCGAGCATTGTTAAGTCGCTGCGGCCGTAGCCGTGAGCGATTCCAAGCACCAGAGTATAAAGGCATACGTTCAGTGAATGAGTGTACAGGTAATTGTCGGTAGTATGCATGTCATGCAGCATAATCATCGGATCTTCCTGTCCGGACATTTCGTCCAGAATGGAATCCATAACTTTGGAGAATTTCTTATCCAGATGATAAAAGCCTCTCTTAATGCCTGAAGCGCTCGACATTTCCTGAAACTGAGTGCGTATTGTTTTCAGCGCCTGATTACGAGTCTCGTCCTGAAGCATGTCCGGAATCTCCACATCTTCCGTCAGCGCATCATGAATATATACATAGCCGATATCTATCTTGGACAAGCGGCTAATCAACGAACTATTAAGCACCACACCGTCCGAGAGCAGCACTAGTCCTTCATCATTATATATTTTCCTGCCCAGCTTCATCCCCTCTTGAAGCCGATTGATAGGTACCAAACGCAACTTGGCTCACTCCTGCCTTAAACGGTAATTAGGTGCCTAGTTATAAATTTATGATCATTCAAATATCTATACCGTTACTACTGCATACAGCAAGCGAGTCGAATACCCATTGTTATAACGTCGCCGCGGTAATGAATATCAGCGCATAACGAACAACCAGAAACAGGCGGCCAACACAAAGCGGTAAATGGCAAAATGGGTAAGCCGGATTTTTTGAATCAAACGCATGAACAAAACAACGACGATATAAGCTACAACGAACGAAAGCAGAAATCCGATAGCAAAGATTCCAATCATATCGCCGGTAATTTCCTTATACGAATCGATCAGCTCATACCCTGAAGCAGCGCACATGATCGGAATGGCGATCAAAAAAGAGAAGTCGGCCGAAGCCTTATAGCTGACGCCGGTCAGCATACCGCCAGAGATGGTTGAGCCGGATCGCGAAAAGCCGGGCCACAGTACGGAAATAATCTGATACAGTCCGATCGCCAGAGCCTGGCCGTAGGTTATGTCGTCCATTTCTTCCGCGGTGACCCTAATTTTGCGCTTGTTGACCCATTCGGCAATGATCATCAGAATCCCCCCTGCGACAAGCGCCCACAGCACCGTACTAGCGCCAAAATGGCTTTTGATAAAATCGCGGGCGAAAAAGGCTACGGCAAGCGCGGGAACGATGCCTAGAAGAACATGAATGAGGTTGAGCCGTGAGCGGGGCATAATGCCCCCTCTATCCCTCTTGCGGCCGATTCCCAGCAAATCGAGTATACGGCCGCGGTAAACGAGCGCGATAGCGAGAATCGCCCCCAGTTGAATGACAATTTCGAACGTCTTCATCAAATCACTCTGTTCGTCAAATTGAAGCAGCCGTGAGGTCAGAATCATGTGGCCGGTAGAGGAAACAGGAATAAATTCGGTAATCCCTTCAACAATAGCTAGAATAATGGCTGTAATCGTGTCCATATTGGCCTCCTAAACAGTTCTGCGATTTGGGTAAATGAAAAAATCCTGGCGCGCTGCTAGGGAATTCTCGGTTCCCAGCGGGCTTGTCCGCACTCGTCCAGACTTCCCGGACGCTGCAATTCCATCCGCAGCAGGTCCCGCAGGAAATGAGGCAGCAGGAACAGAACGTCCTGTCCATTGCCTATTGACTCATATCCCGTACGAAAAGTGAACATGTCGATCGTTCCGACGGAGTATTCCCTGCTGTCCTCAAGCGGCTGTCCGTCGACAAAAACTGCAATATTTTTATCATACGGCATCCCATGAGGATCGTACAGGATTTTTATTCCGTCCACCGCCAGACCACCGAGCCGTTCTCCCCGGAAGCCATAACCGTAAATGACCTTCTCACGGAACTCGGCGGCCAGACTCTGCTTCAGCGCGATGCGAATATCCCTGCCGGACAGACGCATAACGCACGGATTGATCGGGGAAGGACAAAGCGCATGCAGCATACCTGCCGTAATCTCTCCCTTAGGAAGCGGCCCGAGCAGCTGGCCGGCATTTACCAGTGAGAAGGCAGTCCCAGTGAAATGTCTCACCGACTGCGCCAGCAGATTGGCAAAGGGCGATTCTCCACTGATATCAAGCGCGAGGCTCCGGTCGGTAATGGCAACCGTCTCACTCAATGCTTCATTTCCGCGTTCCATATGGAGAATGGCCGCAGCGGAAACCGTGGATTCGGAGAGCGAGGGATCGACAGGGAAGCTCTCACCCGTTACATACCGGAAAGGTCCGTTCTCTTCGTCACGTTCGAATACAAGCCGCCCCAAGTATCGCCCGAATTTACCTGCGCCGCATACTGCCGTACCGCCAATGATCAGCGGCTGTTCCAGCACATGATGTGTATGTCCGCCCAGAATGGCGTGGACTCCGTCCAGCCGCTCCGCCAGCAGCTTGTCGGCCGGCAGGCCCAGATGAGAAAGTATAATTAGGATATCCACCTGATGCGCGAGCAGCCGGCACTCTTCCCGGAGGCATTCTTCCGGCTCCAGCGCATCCCAGCCGAGCAGCGAATAGAACGGGGCAAAGGGCGCCGTTGCTCCCGTAACTCCGATCCTAACCCCCTCTCTTTCCAGAATCGTGTGGCGCTTCATCCAAAGTGGGGGATTGCCCGTTGCCGTCTCTACCAAATTGCAGCATACGACCGGACACTCAATGCCGGCAAAGATGCCCGATAAAATGTCCTGAGAAAAAGTCAGGCCTTCATTGTTCCCGATCGTAACGGTGTCATAGCCTGTAAGGTTGATCATATCGATATTCGCCTGGCCCATCGTTCCTTCGGTTGCCGCGGCTGCCCGGTCCATATGATCGCCAATATCAAAGAGCAGCACGGTGCCGCCTTGAGCTTCTGTTCTCTGCCTTGTGATAGCGGCTGCGAGCGGGCTCATCATTTCGAAGTGGCTGTGAATATCATTGGTATGAAGAATCGTAAGTCGCTCTGTTTCAGGCCTCATCGTCCAAGCTCCTTCCGGCTGTGAAGCCGCCCCCATAAGAGGCGGCAGGCAGTATGTCTTTAGAGCCTAGCATAACATTTTCAATGACAATATGGTATATTGTAGTCATTACGATCATTAATGAGGTGAACCTAACATGCAAATTTCAATTCGTCTTTTCGCGGGGCTGGCCGAAGCGATCGGTTCCCAGATCCTAGATTTCCACGTAGCCGAGCCTCAGGTAACTGCCGGTAAACTCAAGGAGCTGCTATCCGCTTCCTATCCCGAAGCCGCCGGTCAGATCACCGTTTCCATGGTTGCCATTGATCGGGAATATGCTCCGGAAGACACGGTTATTTCCAATTCCTCCGAAGTGGCGCTTATCCCTCCGGTTTCCGGGGGGGAGCCTTCCCCCGATGAGGGCAGCACTCAGAATGGGTTGTATACCGTAACGGAGCAGCCGCTCCGTACGGAGGACATCCTGGACAAGGTATTGGACAAAGATCATGGCGCTTCGCTTGTCTTTGTGGGGACAACACGGGAAATGACCGGAGATGAGCGGACAGAGGCTCTTCACTACGAGGCTTATGTTCCGATGGCGCTCTCCAAGTTTGAGGAAATCGGCCGTGAGGTTATGGAACGCTGGCAGGCGCGCTGTGCCATTTCTCATCGGATCGGGCATGTAGGTCTGAAAGAAGCCAGTGTGATAATCGCCGTTTCTACCCCGCATCGCGATACCTGCTATGAAGCAAGCCGCTTCGCGATCGAAGAACTGAAACGAATGGTTCCTATATGGAAAAAAGACATAGGCGCTTCGTCTGAGAAATGGAAGGGCGCCGATAAGGCTTATCGTGACAATTGACCTATAATTTCCCAATAATTTTCATTGTGAATTTCACCTTTTCTTGTTATGCTCAAGAAGAAACGGCTGCATCTTCTTAATTTTAGATACTGCATTCGCTTCTCGTAGAAATAGAAGAACATGTATAGGCGTGCTGCTAATACATTCTTATATTTTTAAATAATGACTTGTAGAGGTGGCAAGGATTTTGAAAGTGCACGTCACGGATTTAAAGCCCGGTGATTTCCTGAAGGAAGATACCTTCAGCAACCGAGGCATTCATATATTGTCCAAAGGAGCACAGCTCCGGGAAGATGACATTAATAGACTTATGCTGCATGGCGTGGACTATGTTGACATTGAAGGTCCCGCACAGCCGACCCCCTCGACCCCGTCAGTTGTTCAGGCGGTAACTACGCAATTCGACCAAACAATAGAAGGCTTTGAATCCCTCTACCTGGAGGCGCTGACCAAAGGAAGCTTCAACCAGTCCATGGTTGACGATATCCTAAAGCCCCTGCTGAATTCGCTCGACCAGAATAAAGATGTCGTTACTCTGCTCCTTCTGCTGGACCGTGATGACGACTATACCTACATCCATTCACTTCA
Source organism: Paenibacillus sophorae (assembly GCF_018966525.1). Lineage (NCBI taxonomy): Bacteria > Bacillati > Bacillota > Bacilli > Caryophanales > Paenibacillaceae > Paenibacillus > Paenibacillus sophorae. The sequence goes on along the minus strand of NZ_CP076607.1, from coordinate 2,588,731 downwards.
GGTCGGTATGCTAACTTATTATATTGCTTCCTGGCTTGGCTATTCCAAGAAGGAATGCTACGAAATTTCCCGAGCAGGGTATTTGCTTGATATCGGCAAATGCCGCATTCCGGCAGCCATTCTGAAGAAGCCCGGCAAGCTGACTCCGGAGGAATTTCAGGAAGTCCAGCGGCACACTACATACGGCTACGAGATTATCCGCAACTCCATGAGCAACCACAGCACGGCCCTCGTTGCTCTTCAGCATCATGAACGCGAGGACGGTTCGGGTTATCCCGCTAAGCTGGTAAAAGCCGAGATTCATCCGTACGCCCAGATCGCCGCGATCGCAGACGTGTATAGCGCTATGACGACCTCCCGGGTATATCAGTCGAAACAGGAGCTCATCAGCGTATTGCGGGAGCTTCACAATCTTGGCTTCGGCAAGCTGAACGGCAAGTCCGTACAAGCTTTTATCCAGCATCTTATGCCGAACTTTATTGGTAAAAGAGTGCTGCTCAGCACCGGCGATATGGGCGTTATCATTTTGAATAATTCAACCGATGTGTTTCGGCCCCTCGTACAAAGCGGAGGACGCTTCATTGATCTTTCCCGTGAACGGAATTTAGCGATTGTTGAGATTTATATGGATTAGGCATTTTCGTTATTTCCGCATTGACCTCTCCCCATCCGACGGAATGCCATAAGAAGTTATACTCCATCACCGTTGGAAGCCGCTCGATAATCTCATATTGATGACTTGTCATATAATTTAACTCCTCTCCCAAATACAAAAGCCCCCTGTCCGGTAATCGGATAGGAGGCGCAGTTGTACAACAAGAAGACACTCACCCTTCTCAAATGTAGGCGTATCTGCTTCCGCTCATATAAAAAGCGCAACATTCTGATGCCTCGAATGTATCATAATTCATCAGTCCTATTCAAGACCGCTGCTGTTATTCAGCCATACGACGAATACAACTTGTACATAATATTTTCATATAGTTCTATATGCCTAGTTAATATCAGGTGTATAATTGGAAGAAAATAGATACTTAAGGGAGATGTAATTATGCTTAAGCAGGCGGTAAGAGCAGGTCTCTTCTTGATGTTGGCCTTTCTCCTCTCCTCCCAGCCACTTTTTGCGGCAGGTAAGACGGTAAAGATTAAAGTGACCTTGGTAAGCGCGGAACTGGTTGACAATGAGCATGTGGGCAATGAGTGGTGGTGGGGCGGTTATGTAAACGGCAAGGAGCTTGAGGAAGGATCATCCGTAACGGTAAATGTGAGCTCTTCGATCTCGATCAAGCTTCGCGCGGAAGCGCAGGAACAGGACAAATATCCCGAAGACGGAACAGCCAATGCCACGGTCAAAGTCGCTTCCATCAAATCCTCTCTAAACAAGACCTTAAATGTTACCGTGGTAGAGAACCGCGGACGATATTCCGGAAACACGGCAAAATGGCGCTTTGTGTTCAAGATTCAAAAGCTGTGACGATTGCTCACAATTTAAACGGAGACTACGTCTGCCGAAAAAGAAAAGACGCAGTCTCTTTTGCTGTTTCAATTCTTTTGTAGAATATAATCGACGAACCCCTGCCGAATCTTATCTCCCTGATATATCCTCTCCAATACCCTGTCCTCTTTATATAACGTATCCATATCGCTGAACAATGGGTCCGGTTCACCCTCCTCGTAATAAGAATGAATAACGGGAAGATCGTCATCGAATTGCTCGTATTGATTATCCCCTACCTTGACGCCCTGTCCGCATCGAAAATCACGGGTTGTGAGAAAATTAACAAACAGCAGTCCCCCAGGCTTTAAAACCCGCTTCATTTCGGCTATGGAAAGCTCAACTTCCCCTTTTGTCATATGGAATACGGAGTTATAGGAGTACACAAAACTCATCGTTTGGTCTCCAAAGGGCAATTTCCTCATGTCACCTTGCATTATATTTAATTCTTGGTCCTTAGCTTTGGCAAATTCCGCTGCCCGTTTCACTTGTTTGATATCGCACTCAATGCCGAACGTCGAATATCCGAATTCCGAGAACAAACTTAAAGGCGGAGCTTCGCCTCCCGCACCACAATCCAATACCACCCGATCAAGATTAACTTCATTGCAAAAGTACAGAAATCTGTATAAAGGAACTTGCTTGAACACTTCCGTCAAAGCCTCCAACTCCTTCTTTCAAAATGGCATTAGTATACCACATTTTCCCTTTTCACAATATGAAAGAGGTATCCATGATAAAAGAAACTGCCCACCGTAGAGGTTACGGCAAACAGTTTCTTGTTGTCCAAGGAAAGTGATAGCAGCCCTTAAGCGTTAGACATTTCGAAGGTGGCGTTTGTGGGCAGCCGGGCGAGATGTTACAGAAACCGGAACTGCGCTTCAATCAGACCGTTATAAATGCCTTGTTGTTCGGTCAATTCTTGGTGAGTTCCCATTTCTTTGATTTCCCCATGGTCGAGGACGACTATTTTATCCGCATGGCGGATTGTGGACAATCGGTGGGCGACGATAAACGAAGTACGGCCTTTGAGCAGCACCTTCAGCGCCTCCTGGATTTTCAGCTCCGTTTCAGTATCGATGCTCGCCGTCGCTTCATCCAGAATCAGAATACGCGGATTAGCCAGCAGCGCGCGGGCAAAAGACAACAGCTGACGCTGGCCCATGGATAACGCGCTCCCGCGCTCCTCCACCTCAGTATCGTAGCCGTCCGGCAGCTTCATAATAAAATCATGGGCGTCTACCGCTTTGGCCGCTTCCTCTACATCCATGTCACTCGCGTCCAGCCTTCCGAAGCGAATGTTGTCCCTGATCGTGCCAGAGAAGATGAATGTGTCCTGCAGCACAATTCCAATCTGGCTTCGGAGACTATTTAGAGTGACATCACGAATGTCTTGGCCGTCTATCGTAATTCTGCCCCCTGTAATATCGTAGAAGCGTCCAATCAGATTAATAATCGTGCTTTTGCCCGAACCGGTATGGCCGACAAGCGCGATCGACTGCCCTGCCGATACTTCGAGGTCAATTCCCTTCAGCGCCGCACGCCCTTTTTCATATTCAAAATAGACTCGTTCAAAGGAAATATCACCGTGAATGGTAGGCAACGGCTTGGCCTCCGGTTTGTCCTGAACTAGTGGCTCTTCATCCAAATACTCAAAGATCCGTTCCGAGGAAGCCATCGCTACGAGTAGTTGATTGTACGTCTGCCCGAGCCGATTGATAGGGTCCCAGAAATTGCTCACGTATGTGCTGAATGCAACGAGCACGCCGACGGTCAAATTGCCCGTCTGTATCATATACGCGCCTAACCAGAATAGAACCAGTGTTCCGAGTCCGCCTGTCACCTCAATAATCGGCCCGAATCCTTGATTCATTGCCGACGCCTTATCCCAGGATTTCTTGCTGTCCCAGTTCATCGTGTCGAAGTAGTTCATGTTCTCAAGCTCCTGAGTATACGCCTGGGTTACCCGGATGCCCTGAATCGATTCGTTCAAATGGGAGTTGATTCGCGAATTTTTGATCCGCACCGCCTGCCAAGCTATCCGGATCGTCCGGCGATACTTGGTCGAGACGAGGAACATAATCGGAACAGTGACCATGACCGCAAGACCGAGCTTCCAGTTCAGCGCCAATAAAATAACGACAATACCGGCAAGCTGCACGCAGTCGATAATCGAGTTAACGACCCCGTTCGTAAACAGGTCCTGAAGAGAGTTAATATCATTGGTGACTCTCACCAGTACCGACCCTGCCGGACGCTTGTCGAAGAAGTTGAACGACAGCTTCTGAATATGTTTGAAAAGATCGGAACGAAGATCATAAATGACTTTTTGACCGATCACATTCGTATATTTGATACGGAATACGCCTGCAATCCACTGCACGATATATAGTACGATAACACCCGCCGTGAGAATATATAGCAATGCCTGATTCGGGCTCCCGCTCTTAGGCGCAATCGCCTTGTCGATCGCAAGACTGGTTAGAAACGGTACCATGAGCTTCGTTACCGTTCCCAGCACCATCATCAGCATGACGAGCGGCAGCATTTGTCTGGCATACGGCTTCATGTAGCCGAACAACCGCGTAAACTGTTTCCGGTCAAAAGCCTTGTCGATGACGTCGTCATCCTTGTAAACAAATCTCTCCTGTACCGGTACGTCTGTTCCTGACTTCAGAGAACCCTGAGCTTCATTTTTTCTGCTCGCCGTTACATTATTCACTGGTGTTCACCTCCGGCGGCCTTCGCTAGGTAATCGGCGTATTGAATCCGGTACACATCCCGGTATGCCCCGGGCATGCCAATCAGTTCCTCATGGGTGCCCCGCTGCACAATTTCCCCTTCATCCATGACAATAATCTGATCGGCATGGCGGAGAGATGATATCCGGTGAGCAATGATAAGCGTCGTCCGGCCGCGCATAACCTCTTGGAAGCCCGTCTGTATTTCATGTTCTGTTTCCATATCGACCGCGCTGGTGGCGTCGTCAAGAATCAATATCCGCGGATTCTTCAGCAGGGCTCTCGCGATGGCGATCCGCTGCTTCTGGCCTCCCGACAGACCCATACCGCGCTCACCCACAACGGTGTCATAGCCTTCCGGCATTTCCATAATAAAATCATGCGCTTTGGCTAATTTTGCCGCCCGGATTACCTCCTCCATCGTCACTTCTTTCAGCCCATAAGCGATATTTCCCCGAATGGAGGACGAGAACAAAAAGGTCTCCTGGAACACGGCGGCGATCTGCGATCTCAGACTCCGCACTCCCAGTTCTCTAATGTCAGTTCCGTCAAGCCTAATGCTGCCTTCATCCACATCATAAGCACGCATCAGCAGCTGAATAATCGTCGATTTTCCCGACCCGGTTCCGCCCAGAAAGCCGATGACCGAACCCGGTTTAGCTTCAAAATGAATGTCTGTAACCGCCGGCACCTTGTTTCCGTAGGCAAAGGTAACATGGTCAAAGACGATATGGCCCTTAACTTCGGCTGAGTTCAGCTCTACCGCATCCGGTTTGTCCTGCACGTCAATCCACTGGTTCAATACCTCCAGCACTCTCTCTCCGGAAGCCTTTGACTGCGTATAGTTGTTAATATGAAAGCCGAGACCCCATACAGGCGCAATAATATACCAGATTAGGCTGAAAAAGGCGACAAGCTCGCCGAGCGTCATTTGTTTGTTAATGACCAGCGTTCCGCCCACGCCAAGCAGAATCACTACACAAGCGCAGGCCAGAAACTCCATAGCCGGGAAGAACTTGCTCCACAAGCCAGCGGCGTATATTTGATTGTTCTTGTAGCGCTCATTGCGTCCGGAGAATTTATCTACCTCATAAGGCTCTCTGGCAAAAGATTTGACCGTCCGCACACCGGTGACGTTCTCCTGAACCGTTGTCGTCAGCTCGCTGAGCGCTTGCCGCATCTCCTGAAAAGCAGGGTGAATACGAGCTTCGAATTTAAAGGCAACCGCAGCCAGGAACGGCATCGTAACCAGCGTCACCAGCGTGAGCTGCCAATTCAGTGAGAACATCATGATCGATCCAAATACTACCATAAAGAAGACATTCAGCAGCTGAGCAAATCCGAAACCAATAAAAAGGCGGATTGCTTCCAGATCTCCAGTTAGCCGGGACATAAGATCGCCGGTCTTGGCGGTGTCATAATAACGGAACGACAAAAATTGCAGCTTCTCATAACAAGCGTTGCGAAGACGGTAGGCCAAATAATTCCCGAGCCTTCCTCCGAAAAATCCGTGTGCAAACTGCAGACACGCCTTCACACATACAACTGCCAATACCGTCAGTGCGATCAGTGGAACTTCACCAAATTTCATGGGCAAGATAACATCGTCAATCAGCTTTCTTAGCAGGTTGGGGGTAATCAGCCCCACTGCCGTAGCGGCAGCCAAACAAACGATCGATAGAATCAGAAAATGCAGCCTCTCCCGGTAAAAGACCCGCAGCTGCCTAAGAACATCCATGTCTCTCCTCCTTTTTTCACAAGTTTCCGAACTTTAACGCTTTCACAATTCTAGAGACTTTAAGGAGTTTATCACTCCTAATTTAATGGAGCAAAGCGGAAAAACACCCAAATTTAACGTTAAACACTCGAAATCATCGTTTATACCAACTAAATACGCCCCCAGATTCATAGAATGCTTCCGTTTTCTCACAAATACTGGCTTCAACAAGAAAATCAAAACAAATAAAAAGCGTCTCCATTGTCGGAAACGCTCATCGTTATCCTTGTTATTATAAATTGTCTGACATAACGGCTTCGGATTGAATCAGGATGGTTCAGGCGTCTCCATCTCCGTTACGACTTGCCACGACACCCCGTACTTGTCCTCAAGCTGACCGAAGTGCGCTCCCCAAAATTGCCGCTTCAACGCGTCGATTACTTTGCCGCCTTCGGCAAGCTTATCAAAAGCTGCATAAGCCTCTTCTTCGGTCGAAAACTCCAGCGTAAGAGCCAACCCATTTCCCCGTTCAATCGGCTTAAAAGAGTCGCTCATATAGAATTGAATACCTGCGGCCTTGAAACTCAGATGCATAACCTTGTCCTTATACTCCGGATTTGGGTCAGGTCCATCCGCGAATGTCATCACACTCAGAACTTCTCCGCCAAGCGCCTCGGTGTAAAACGCAGCCTGCGATCTTGCATCCTCCGAAAAAATGTAGGGGGTCAGTTTAGCCATGCCTTCAACATCCTTTCATTCCTGAGTTTGAATTTCTACTCACATGTTAACACGGAACATATGTTCCTGTCCAGTTCAAGAAAAATAAAAAGCCCTACCGCAAGGGCAAGGCGTTCACTCCTCATTTTTTTATGACCATTCTTGAAGTTTTCTTATTCACCTCAGCATCATGGTCAGCAATATAATCATTCAGCAATTTTTGGGCGGAAACGCATTCGGTGGGTGTATTCGCGCCCGTTGTTCGCAGCAGCTCAATCATTTTCCCCTTAACGTTTAGATCAGTTAAAGTATCCCCACTGCGCAAGAAACAAAATTTAATGTCTTCCCCTTCAGGGAAGTATCTCTCGCTTTTGTTCGTTTCTGAATCCACTGTAAAAAATTCAATATTGCCGTCAAGATTGATACCGCCAAAAGCAATCATGACTTTTACTTCCCGTTGGTTTAAATCATCGGTATTGAAAAAATCAGTCAGGGCGTTATTGATCGCAGAAAAATCCGTCTTCACATCAAAATAGGGCAGCATCTGCACCGACAACTCTTCACAAGGCCCTTGGCTGCCAGCAAAAGCAATAAAAGCTTGATTCCCGATATTAATAAATCTCTGATAATCTTCTTGCAAGATTTCATTATTATCTCCTATTAATGTTCCATCGCTCATTACGCATAAAAAATCCCTTCTGCCCAAAACAGATACAAAGCTCATAGTATTCCTCCTAATCTTGTATATGCAGTTATTTATGTAAAAATAAAATACGTGTCCGAGCGCCTTGGGCATAAGAGCGTCAAGATCACTGCGAACACGTATTTGCATGTTAGGCAAGATGGGCAGCCTTGATCAATCAAGGCTAACCGATGCTTCCCTCCATCTCGAATTTGATAAGACGGTTCATCTCGACGGCGTATTCCATCGGGAGTTCCTTGGTGAACGGTTCAATGAAGCCCATTACGATCATCTGGGTCGCTTCCGCTTCGGTAAGGCCGCGGCTCATCAGGTAGAAGAGCTGCTCCTCGGATACCTTGGAGACGGTAGCCTCATGCTCCAGCGTAATGTTATCGTTCATGATCTCATTATAAGGAATCGTATCCGAAGTAGATTCGTTATCCATAATGAGCGTATCGCATTTAATATTTGACTTCGCGCCTTCCGCCTGGCGGCCGAAGGAAGCGAGTCCGCGGTAAGTGACCTTTCCGCCGTGCTTACTGATCGACTTGGAAATGATGGTGGACGTCGTGTCCGGTGCCAGATGGATCATCTTGGCGCCAGCATCCTGGTGCTGGCCTTTACCGGCCACCGCGATAGAGAGCACGGAACCTTTTGCTCCGCGTCCTTTCAGAACAACCGCCGGGTATTTCATCGTCAGCTTGGAACCGATGTTTCCGTCAACCCATTCCATCGTCGCGTTCTCTTCCGCAACCGCGCGTTTAGTAACGAGGTTGTAGATGTTCGGCGCCCAGTTCTGAATGGTTGTATAGCGGACACGTGCGTTCTTTTTACAGATGATTTCAACGACCGCGCTGTGCAGCGAATTCGTGCTGTAGACCGGAGCGGTACAGCCTTCCACGTAATGCACGAAGCTGTCCTCATCGGCAATGATCAGCGTTCGTTCGAATTGTCCCATGTTCTCTGAGTTGATACGGAAGTAAGCCTGCAGCGGTATCTCGCATTTAACGCCTTTTGGAACGTAGATAAAGCTTCCGCCCGACCAAACGGCGCTGTTCAGCGCTGCGAACTTGTTGTCGGTCGGAGGAATCACGGTGCCGAAATACTGCTTGAAGATCTCGGGATGCTCACGCAGAGCCGTGTCCGTATCCGTAAAAATTACGCCCTGTTCTTCAAGATCATGCTGCATGCTGTGGTAGACGACCTCGGATTCGTACTGTGCAGAGACACCTGCAAGGAACTTTTGCTCCGCTTCGGGAATGCCGAGCTTATCGAACGTTTCCTTAATTTCGGAAGGGACTTCTTCCCAAGTCTTGCCCTGCTTCTCGGATGGTCTCACATAGTACTGAATATCGTTGAAATCCAGATCATCAAGGTTTCCACCCCAACGCGGCAGCGGCATTTTACCGAATTGCTCGAGCGATTTCAGACGGAAGTCCAGCATCCACTGCGGCTCATTCTTAATCGCCGAGATTTCCTTGACAATTTCCGGAGTCAGCCCTTTACCCGTTTGAAATACCGCCTTGTGCTCGTCCCGAAAACCATATTTGTACTCTTCAATTTCAGGCGCTTTTTTGGCCATGGGGGTACGCCTCCTTCAGTTTAATTAGTGGTGATGCCGTTCTTCCTCGTCGATGCCTTTGCGCAGCGCATTCCAGGCCAGTGTCGCACACTTGATCCGTGCCGGAAATTTGTTAACGCCGGAAAGAGCCTCTATATCTTCGTAATCGTCGAACGTCACGTCCTCGCCTTTCATCAGTGCAGAGAATCGGCTGGCCAAATCCAGCGCCTTCTCCACTGTCTTCCCTTTAACCACTTCAGTCATCATTGAAGCGGAAGACATGCTGATCGAGCAGCCTTCGCCGACATACCGGGCTTCCTTCACGACTCCGTCTTCAACCTTAAGCTGTAGTGTAATACGGTCACCGCAGGTAGGATTGTTCAATTCCACCTTCATAGCATCGTCTTCGAACAAACCGCGGTTCCGGGGATTCTTATAATGATCCATGATTACACGTCTGTACAAATCATCCAATTGCATCGGCGAAATACTCCTTTGTCCGGATTAATGCCGAGGCCAGCCGGTCAATATCTTCTTCGGTGTTATACAAGTATAAGCTGGCCCTTGCCGTAGAACTAACTTCCAGCCAGCGCATCAGTGGCTGGCAGCAGTGGTGGCCCGCCCGGACCGCTATTCCTTCCGCATCAAGCACAGTAGCTACGTCATGCGGGTGAACATCCCCCAGATTGAAGGTTACGACGCCCACTTCCCGGTTACGCGGTCCGTAGATCGATATACCTTCAACTTCGGCAAGACGCTGCTCCGCATAGGCCGCGAGCTTAATCTCATGCCGATGAATCTCGTCAAGACCGACCTCTTGCAGGAAGTCAATCGCCGCTCCAAGGCCAACTGCGCCCGCGATGATCGGTGTGCCGCCCTCGAACTTCCATGGGAGTTCCTTCCAGGTTGATTCATAAAGGCCGACGTCATCAATCATTTCCCCGCCAAACTCAACCGGCTCCATGGCTTCCAGCAGCGCTCTTTTGCCGTAAAGGGCACCGATGCCGGTTGGCCCGCACATTTTGTGGCCGGACAAAGCATAGAAGTCGCAGTCCAAATCCTGAACATCAACCTTCATATGCGGCGTGCTCTGCGCGCCGTCAACCACCATTACCGCACCGTGGCGGTGAGCGATGGCCGCCAGTTCCTTCACCGGACTGGTGACGCCCATTACGTTGGAGACATAGGCCACGGAGACGATCTTGGTGTTGTCCGTAATCGTCTTCTCGGCGTCCTCGAGCAGAATGGTGCCGTCTTTTTGCAGCGGGATGAACTTAAGTGTCGCTCCAGTCTTCTTGGCGAGCTGCTGCCACGGAATCAGGTTGCTGTGGTGCTCCATCAGGGTAATCACGATCTCATCGCCCTCACCGACAGCGGAAGGACCGTAAGAGGAAGCTACCAGATTAAGAGCCGTCGTCGTACCGCGGGTAAATACGATTTCTTTGGTACTATGGGCGTTAATAAATCTGGCAACCTTCTCTCTGGCTCCTTCATAGGCATCGGTTGCGCGGCTGCCCAGCGTATGGACACCGCGGTGAACGTTGGAATTATCATGCTCGTAGTAAGCCTTGATCGCTTCAATTACCTGCCGCGGCTTCTGCGATGTCGCTGCACTGTCCAGGTATACGAGCGGGTGGCCGTTAACATTCTGGTTCAGGATGGGGAATAGTTCCCGGATAGAGCTGTTCATTGGCCCAACTTCCTTTCCACAAGAGACTTAAGCTGATTGCGCAGTCCCTCAAGTGGAATTTGCGATACAACCGGCGCAAGGAAGCCGTAAATAACCAGTTTCTCCGCATCCGAACGCGAAATACCGCGGGACATCAGATAATAGATTTGTTCCGGATTAACCTGCCCTACGGAAGCGGCATGACCTGCGGTAACGTCGTCCTCGTCTATAAGCAGAATCGGATTGGCGTCGCCGCGCGCCTTAGGGCTAAGCATTAGCACTTTTTCCGTCTGCTGGCCGTCAGCGCGCGTTGCGCCTTTCTCGATTTTGGTAATGCCGTTGATAATCGACGTGGCGTTCTCACGCATAACCGCACGGGTAATCATATTGCTTGGCGTATTCTTGCCGAAATGCTGCGCCTGCGTCGTGTAGTTGAGCTTCTGCGAGCCTGAGCCTACCGCGATGACTTTTGCGTCGGAGCTTGCCCCGTTGCCCTTAAGCACCGACTTCGTGTCGCTGGCCGTATCTCCGTCGTTCATTTCGCCGACAATCCACTCGACCGTTCCGTCATTCTCCACGATAGCGCGGCGGTACGTAACATCCGTGGTATCCGCACCGAATTGATGCACCGTAGCGTAGCGGACCTTCGCTCCGGCTCCGACGAACACTTCCACTGCGCCGTTATGAAGTCCGGCTTCACTCTTGCCCGATACATAGTTGTCAACATAGGTTACCGAACTGTTGCTGTCCGCAACGATCAGGACATGGGGTGCAAATGAAGCCTCCGCGTCGTCTGTCAGGAATACAGCCTGAACCGGTGTATCGACCACTACATTCTTCGGAATGTACAGGAATACGCCACCGTTCCACAGCGCCGCGTGCAGAGCCGCAACCGAATGCTCTTCTGGTTTGACCGCAGTGTGCAAGTACCGCCGCACTAGCTCTCCGTGCTCCTTAACCGCAGTTTGCAGATCCGTGAAGATTACACCCTGATCCGCGAGCTCCGGGGCAAGCCTCGCATAGACCGCTCCGGAATTCCGTTGAATGATAAGGCTTCCTTCCTCCGAGCTGCCTGCAAGTGCGGCAATGGAGGAGGGTGCTTCGTTCAATGCGGCGATCGCCGCGCTTTCTTTATAGCTGCCGTATTGGTTTATATTCCAACGATCAATCCGAGTCTTCTCCAGCTTTGGCAATTCCAGTTCCGCGGCCAGTTCCAGCGCCTTTAGGCGGCTTTCCTTCAGCCATTCCGGCTCGCCGCTTCTCAGCGACAGTTCGCTCAATCGGCCGGCGTCAACCGGAAGAATGGTTTGCGTAGTCATTATGGTCTCCTCCTTCCAGGCGTTCTTAAGCTTCCTGCCCTACGGTTTCATCTTCGATCCCCAGCTCTTCCTTCACCCATTCATAGCCATCGGCTTCCAATCGCTCGGCAAGCTCAGGGCCGCCGGACTTAACGATTCTGCCTTGCATCATAATATGAACAAAGTCGGGTTTGATGTAGTTAAGCAGACGTTGGTAGTGAGTGATAACCAGGAAACCGCGGTCTTCGCTTCGCATAGCGTTTACACCCTGCGCGACAACTCTCAGCGCGTCGATATCAAGACCCGAATCGATTTCATCCAGAATCACAATTTTCGGTTCCAGCAACAACATTTGCAGAATTTCGTTGCGTTTCTTCTCGCCGCCGGAGAAGCCTTCATTCAAATAGCGGTGCATGAACTCCGGATTCATCTCCAAATCCTTCATCTTGCCTTCCATTTGGCGGATAAACTTGATCAGCGAAATTTCACTTCCCTCTTCGCGGCGCGCGTTGATCGCACTGCGCAGAAAGTCGGAGTTAGTTACGCCGGCGATCTCACTGGGATACTGCATAGCAAGGAATAATCCGGCGCGGGCACGCTCGTCGACCGACATCTCCAGCACATCTTCACCCTCAAGGGTTACGGTTCCTTCCGTCACTTCGTATTTCGGATGACCCATCAGCGATGAAGCTAGAGTACTTTTACCGGTGCCGTTCGGGCCCATGATGGCATGAACCTCGCCGCCCTTCATTTGAAGGTTAAATCCCTTCAAGATCTCTTTCCCCTCAATCGTCGCTTTCAAACCCTCAATGACAAATTCTGCTGCCATAACGTTCATTCCCCCCATTGATCGATTTGCGAAATCAGAAATATTGCAACAGGCTGCCCTGATCCCAACATCGTGTTTTAGAGTGCTTATCAAATTATAATAATTATAAATTGATTCTCAGTGATTATCAATGATTTTCACTCATTTTATTATAATGAGCCCGTATTTTCAAACCGAAATTTTCATTTTCATGGATTTTTTCAGTAAATGCTCATGATAATTGTCATATTATTGCCCTAATATGGACTTAATACTTCTCCGCTTTTCTTCAAAGGTATCTTCGCTCATAACAGGATATAATGTAGTTTCGTCCGGAGGAACCGCAAGTTCGATCCAGGAACGGCATCCGCCGTATTCCGGAAGCATCTCGATTTCGGCTGGCTTCTCCAGCTTGTATACTTTGAGCAGCAGTACATGCAGGGGTTCCTTCGCCTTCCATTTCAGCCGTTCCTCAGCCAAATTCCCAGTCCACATATGGTAGGGATAGAGCCGTTCAAGCTGTTCAAAATCGCGCACCTCAAGATCATCGACGGCCTCGGCATAAGCGGTGATCTTCACATGACTGGCCCCGGCGTCAAATTCCGAAAGTGAACGTTCCACAGAATCCCGGTATGGCTCCTTGACCAGATGGGTCCGTTGATGCTCGTAGGTCGGAAATAAATAAAAGGAATGGCTCTTGAGCTCGAATCGCCGGGTTTCTTCCTCGATGCCTCCTTTTCGCAGAAGCATAATCTGATCTCCCTCGGAAAGAACGTCAATGGCTGAGGCCCATTCTTTCAAAGCGACAGGGTTAAGATTCATCCCCTTACCTCTCCTTCCATCCTGGAACTCTTGCTGCTTATGTATCTATTATAGCGTCATTCACTCCATTTCGACAGGCTGATGTTAAAGAACCTTCCGCCAAATCCTGACACAACGGATATCAGGAGGCCAAAGTGGAGCAATAAATTCATGCCGCGTAAAGGTTTCCTTCCCTGGTCACGGCAAGTTTGATGCTTTTATTAATAATGAGCTGCGCCATGGAGTTAAGTAAATTATCTGAAAAATAACAGAAAAAGCCTCCGCGATGGAGGCTTCTCTACTATACAAAAGATTTCGACAAAAGATTTCCACAGTGGATAACAGCAGCTAAGCTTGATCTCAGCCGAGGAAAGAGCGCAGCATCCAGGAATGCTTCTCGAAATCACTGCGGATTTTGATGAACAGATCCGCCGTAGGCTGATCTGTTGCTTCCTCTGCCAGCTCAATGCCTTCAGTTAACTCTTCGGCTATAGTCGTAAAGTCTTCGACCAGCGATTGTACCATGGCGCGGCTGTCTTCCTTGCCGGTTGCTTCCTGAATCGTCGCAATCTCAAGATATTCCTTCAAGGTCGCAGCAGGGGTTCCCTTAATGCTCAGCAGGCGTTCGGCTACCTCGTCCATTTTCTCCGTAACTTCATCGTAAAGTTTTTCGAACTTGACATGAAGGGTGAAGAATTGCTCGCCTTTTACATACCAGTGGAAATTGTGTATTTTGACGTACAATACGTTCAAGTTGGCGACCTGTCGGTTTAGCACTTGCTCGATAGAGGTAGAATCCACTTTGTTCGTTGCTTTAGCCATAGTTAATCCCTTCCTTTATCCAAAATTGTAGCCGGCTTGTTATTGATGATCCGGCCCCTGCACAGCTGTCTAATGTCCAATTACCCTTATACGCGGCTTGGCGAAACTCCAAAAAATCGATTATCCAAAAATTTGTCAAAATACAGGATATGATCTCCTCTTACGTAGAATGCTCGGAGAAGACCTTGCTTATCCGCCTCATCCTCTTTTTAACACCGTTTACTTCTTTCATAAATATGCAACTTATTCCTTAATATTAAAAAAGGGCCCTTTCGGCCCATTCATCCTCAGTATTGACTAAATCATCTTAAGCAGAGCTTCGGATCCCGTCATCCCGGGAACAATCCCAAGCTTTTCCGCTTCGACCGTAACCGATTCCAGAGGAGCTTCAAGCAGCTGCTCCAGCGTCCGAACCCCCACCGCTCTGCCGGCAATGATGCCCCGGTCTGCCAGACGTTCGTTAAGCAACCCGATGTCAAGCGCGCCGCACATAATATAACCTCTATCGTTGCTGATTGTCAGCAGCGTCGTTTTGGGCAGCTTCACTTCAACTCCAAGCATAATATGATCGCCAACTGCAACTGGAACCATTGTCACCATTTATAGGCACCTCCTTCATTGACTTACCCCGCTGTATGTTTATGCCTGACGGTAAGCTCGCGTGTGGACGATGGTCCCAGATTTTCAAGGGAATCAGGAGACATAAGACCTATTTTTTTTCGAACTCTACTCTATAACTATTTCATGTTTAATGTTATAGTTTATATACAAAGAACCATTCCTATGAATAAAGCTGGGGGATATATGGATAATAAAACGCTGAGTGCAGACGAGCATTATTTGTTTAATGTCGACATCTTGATAAATGCCCGTACCAACCGGCTTGCTTTGCAATATTTGCTTGAATTGATGAACAGCAGTGATGTTGTGGCCGACTTCAGAATTCGTTCAGAACTGCCCTTGGGAAAAACCATTGACAGCCTTCTTGATCCCCTGCAAACGATGTCTAAGCAGGAACAAGCTCTTCCTGATACACAGCCTGGCATTCGTCGCGCTGTACTCCCGAAGTCTTCTGTCTTGCCGCAAAGTCCCGTTTCACCGGCAAATCCCGGCAATGAACAAGACTACCGTAAGTCGATTGAAAGTCCCGCCGACCCTTACGGTCAGATTCGCGCATTTATTCAGGACAATCGGCTTGTCCGGTTAAGAGCCAACCGTCAAGGCAAGCAGATATCAATGCCATGCCGCATTCTGAATTTCGACGAGGCGTCCGCCACTCTTAACGTCTACCAAGTTGACGAGAAACAGGTTTACACGTTCAGGCTGAATGAAATCGACGAATTTTTGTAAAGCAAAAAGGGTGCCTAGACCATATAGTCTAAAGGGACCCTTTTTGTTTATAACTTATTATTGGCACCGGAGCGTCCTGACACGCCTTTATCAGAGGATCTTTTCAAATTATGCGTTTCTACGGGAAAAGGCCTCCAGTGCGAGCAGCAGCCAGCCTGCAATGAAGCATACTCCGCCCAGAGGGGTAATCGCTCCCAGTACTTTGATTCCGGAAATACTCAATGCATACAAGCTTCCCGAGAACAGGACGATGCCGGCAAGCAGCAGCCAGCCTGACCACCGCAGCCGCGAACTCTCTCCCCATTGCCCTGCGGCAATCCCGACAATCAGAAGACCCAGCGCATGCATCATATGATACTGAACGCCCGTTTCATATACCGCCATGGCGCTCTCCCCTAGCGAGGATTTCAGGATATGGGCGCCAAAAGCGCCTATGGCTACCGCCAGCATGGCGAGCAAAGCCCCTAAGCCTATAAATGTACGCTGCAAAGAAGACAACTCCTTATCTTGTACTTTATATTTCCATCATAACGGATGGGAAGGCTCCAAATCCAGTATCCTCATATTTGTTCCTTTTGCTTGCATTTAGTGCCGCTTTGTGAAAAATTGGATATATACATAACAATCCGAAAAGGAGTGCGCCAAAGTTTATGAATGAACAAGATTTCTCGCAAAATAATATGCCGCAAAATGCAGCCATTTCCGGCAACGACACCTCCGGCTTTGCCCCTTACCAAGAGGAACCACGGGTCCTTAAGCATTCCGGTCCAGGCATCGCTTCTTTTGTCATTTCCATCGTTACACTGGCGGGATACATCGTCTCTTTCATAGTCGCCGGAACCTTAATCGCACCGGTGTTAAATGAAACGGATGTGCTGAAAGGCGAATCGGGCGGAGCCTTCCTGTTTCTCGGGTTGGCCATACTTGCACTTGCGGCGCTTAATGTCATCGGCGTCGTGGTGGGCATCATCGGTCTAGCCCTGCGCGGAAGGCGCAAGGTATTCGGGATCATCGGCACGATCATCAACGGGTTAATTCTGCTTCTGTTCCTGCTGCTGTTCGCAGTGGTTCTGATGAGCGCAGGCTCCCTGTAATAAATTTGGGTGCCGCTGTCCTACTAGGAATGTGGACCAAGAATGCAAAACGGCCCCTTCGCTTGTCCCAAAAGCTTCGGGAGACAAGATCGAAGGGGCCTTTTCCTGTACGCTGACAGGTGAATTTACTCACCGGTTACCTGGTTCACAAGCGTATTCAGCGAAGCGAAGGCATGCGGCGGAAACCCTTCCGTTGCATCGCCATACGGGATATTCATTCTGATGATATATCCCTGTCCGTCCTTTTCTGTTACGATATACTTTCTCGTTCCGCCATTGCCGGAAGCGGTCAGCAGCAGCCGCGCATCTGGCAGCTGACTTGCTCTCTCCTGACCCTTCAGCTCCTTGACTTCTCCTATCTCGGACAATTCTTCACGTCCTTCAACCAGCAGAGCATCGAGGTTAAAGTCCGAAGGAAGCTTCTCAATGTCGGCATAATAGTCAGGATCCGCCTTCAGGTAAAGTCTTCCCTTTGCTGAGTCGAGGGCAAGAATGTCGACCACATACAGCGAGTATCCGTCGCCCGATGCAAGTGTCGCAGTCTTTACTTCTCGGTTGCCTTCAAGCATAAGCTCCAGCTGCTTGGTCTGCGGCAGTCCGGTTCCCTTTCCCGTCTCCCCTCCAGAGGCGGCCAGCTTGGTGAGCACTCTCTGCTTGAGAGAAGCGTCGCCATTCACCGCTTTTTCCACGTATTCAAAGACGACTTGGTCTTCTTCATTCAGCGTTTCCGGTATGCTCTCCATTCCGGCTCCGAGCTCAAAGGCAACCGGACCTTCCTCCGTCTGAATTTCTATCGAATGGTTGTCGATTTGTCCATTATAGACGCCAGTTCCCTTAATGGCCTGCGTTTCCCCGCCTGCGGGCTCACTCGGTGAGTGGGACGGTTCAGGCACCGTGGTCGGTTCGGGAATTGCTGCGGTCGTGGCCGTCGGCGAAGCCGTGACGGGCGCATCCGTGGGGTCTGCTGCGGGCTTATCTCCTGTGCAAGCCGTGATGGCAAGCAAGAATACGACAAAAGCAGCCGCGGCCGAAATGAAACGTTGTGGTTTCATGTAGTTCTGCCTCCTTAAGGTTCACGTGCGATCACACTTACCCTTTTAACGTCCCACCCCGCGCTAAGGTTGCAAATGATTTTTACCGATGATGACGAATTACTGGTAAAAAGAAAACGAGACGGACTTGGCGGTGTAAGCTCCGTTCTGCAAAATGTACGTTACGACGGCTTCACCGAGATAGTTCTCTATGCCCTCCGCGCCTGCGAGTATGGCGACAAGCTTGCCGCCGCGCACTTCGTATTTAATGATGGAACCGAAGGTAAGACCGCCTGGCGATTCCCCGTCGCTCTCCTGCTTATCCAAATGCCGTTCCCGGACCGTTCCATCCGCCATTACGCGGATCACGGTATCTTTGCCTACGCGTTCCACGCCCGAAACTAGCCTTTGTCGGGCGGCTTCAAGCGGGTCCTGTATCCCGATTTCTTTAAACGTTCGGCTGTTGACAACATGGGGTTCTTCAAGATAAACACCCGTTCCGCTTCCCGCATTAAGCAGAATAATCGCTTCCGGCTTCCCGTCACCGCTAATATCTTGGGTCAGCAGCCGCGGAGGCGATCCCACAGTGGAGGGATTGCGCCATGAAGGAAAGGATTTCAGCATTCCGTTCCACTCCAAAGTGATGCCCATGTACTCCCCTTTATCTTCCGATATGGCAAAAAGACGGTTTCGGGTTCCGGGTACGGATGCAACGGCCATCCGCTTCTGTATGACCGACACTTTGTTGTTCGTTTGATCCCATGAGATGTCAGCTCCGGCCATTTCGGCGATAAACCGCAGCGGCAGCATCACCACTCCATTCTTCACAGCGATTTCCGCTCCCAGCGTATAGCGCTTGTCCATATCGTCAGCATAGCCGGTCCCCGGCTTGAAAACGAAGACGCCTCCGCGGTCCATCCAGAGTCTGGCTAACCCTTCGTCGGGGAGCCAGCTTGCGGATAATCCATTCAGCTTCGAGATCATATCGATGGATACGAAGGTAACCCCATTCTCAATATAGGAAGGCACGGATGTGCGGACGGATTCGCCGTTCCAGTCTATTGCAACCTCGCCCGTCTCGGAAGCCGATGCCGAAGAGGGGGAAAAGGGAATAAGCAGGGCGGCGAGTAGTAGAGCGGCAGCTTTCAGTTTCATTAAAGAAGCTCCTTTAAGCAGGGATTTCTTATATTATAATGAAAACCGCTTACCCAAAAGTTACCAAACGTTTACCAAGTTCGAACGCTGAGTGATTCAGCTGCGCAAAAAAACGAACCGCCCCTTGTCTGTCTCCTGCGATTCTCTAACGGGAAGCGCGGTATGCGATTCTGCCGTTAACTACCGTCATCCGAGCTTTGGCAGCCAACATTTCCTTCGGGCTGGCCGAAATGTCCCTGTCAATTACAGTGAAGTCGGCGCGCATGCCTACGGCGATGCGTCCGCGCTCGTGCTCTTCTCCGGCGGCAGCGGCGCTTCCTTCGGTGAACAGCCGGAGCGCTTCCGCCGCCGTAAGCTTTTCTTCCGGCAAATAGCCGGCATGCGTCTCATCCGGTTTGCGGCGCGTCACAGCCGCATGCAGGCCGAGAAAAGGATTCAAAGGCTCAATCGGCGCGTCGCTTCCGCCTGCGCAGATAATCCCGGCGGCCAGCAGCTTCCTCCAAGCGTATAAATATTCCTTCCTCTCCTCGCCGACTCGGTCAAGCACCCATGGAAAATCGCTGGCGACAAAACGGGGCTGAATATCGGCAATCAGCCGCAAGGCCCGCATACGTTCCACGAGCGCCGTGTTCAGTACCTGGGCATGGATGAAACGGTCCGGCAGCAGCACGTTCTTTGGCAGCGGAGCGCTTTCCATTGCGGTCAATGTCATATCGGCCGCTGCATCGCCAATAGCGTGAACGGCCACCGGAAAGGAATTCCGGCGTGCTGCGGCGACGAGTTCATTTAGCCTCTCCTGAGTATGAATAGCTATACCGGAGGTATGCGGCGCATCGCTGTAAGGCTTGGCAAGCAGCGCTGTCCGTCCTCCAATCGCGCCATCGGAGAAGAGCTTAACCGCGCCGATGCGCAGCCATTCATCGCCCTCGCCAGGCCGAAGCCCAAGCTCCTCCGCTTCCTGGAGAAACGGATAGTATAGCAGCTGATGTGTGCGGAAATATACTCCCTCTTCGCGGAGCTCAAGGTGGATTCGCAGCATCACATCAATGCTGCCAAGCAGGCGCAGGTCCTCGGTATGCGCCGCGGTCAGACCCAGTGACAGCGCGTGCTTACAGGCCCGGCGCATGGACGCTTTCAGGGCAGCATAGCTTGGTGCAGGCTGGACCGCCGTAAACGGAAGCGAGGCGTCTTCATAGATCAAGCCGTTCAGCCCGCCGTCCGCGTCGCGGCCATATGCGCTGGAAGCGGAATCTGGAGTCGACTCCGTCACGCCCGCAAGACGGAACGCCTCGCTGTTGCCAAGATAGGCGTGGAAGCAGGTGCGTGTAAGAAATATCGGATGCCTATCCGTAATTTCATCGAGCTCACGCTTATGGGGAGCTTCCGCCGGTCTGAACTCATTCTCGTTCCAGTTAAGTCCGAGAATCCAGCCGCCCGGGGGAGTCGTTTTCGCGCGTTCAGCGATCTTTTTCAACATTTCTTCCTTAGAAGCTACGCCGGTAAAGTCCAGCATATCCAGCTTCATCCCCTGCATTCCAAGATGCAAATGGGAATCGGCAAGACCCGGCAGCACATAGCCACCTTCCCAATCTACAGTCGCATAATCCCGCCCCGCCAGTTGAAGCTTCAACTCGCGCTTCGTTCCGATTGCGGTTATGATTCCGTTCTCGCTATATATGGAATCCGGAGCGGCCTGAGCACTTTGGATTCCTCTACCGTTTGTAAACAGTATGACTGACATGGTTATTCCCCTCCCACGGCTCTCTACTGCTTGACCGTTCGCAATCTCTTGATTATAGGCTAACATAACGCTAACCGGAACTAAACCGCAAGTCCATCATTTTTCCGTGGATACATATAAGGTTGGCAGCCTGCATGCGGAAATCGCACAGGGTTGCTCTTCCATCTCCGCTCCGTTAAGCGCACATATCCCTTGCGTCCGTGAATATACTTTAGGTACAACTGCTGGCTTTCGGCTCCCGGCTAATAATCGCACCCTAAATTCACGGGCAGACGCCGGAGCCTGCGTATAATTTTCGCTTTTTATATTCCATGGGAGGTGGTCATCTTTGTCACAATCGTCACAGCCTTTTTCGTTTGTTGTCTCGAAAGAAGACTGGTCCCTGCACCGCAAAGGCCATCAGGATCAGGAGCGTCACCAGCAGAAGGTCAAGGAAGCGATTAAAGGCAATTTGCCCGATCTCGTTACGGAAGAGAACATTATCATGTCCGACGGAAAGCAAATCGTCAAGGTGCCGATCCGCAGTCTGGATGAGTACCGGATCATTTATAATTACCGCAAGCAGAAGCATGTCGGCCAGGGTGACGGAGACAGCCAAATTGGAGATGTGCTTGGCAGGGAGCCGGCGCAGACCGGTCCAGGAAAAGGGGATAAAGCGGGCGACCAGCCTGGCCAGGATCTGGTGGAGGCGGAGATCGATCTGGAGGATTTGGAAGACATTTTGTTCAAGGAATTCGAGCTGCCGCATCTGAAACCCAAGGATAAGGAAGAAATCGAGGTCCAGTCCATCGTCTTCAATGACATCCGCAAAAAGGGCATGATGTCCAACATCGACAAAAAGCGCACCCTGCTTGAGAACCTGCGCCGCAATGGCAGAAGAGGCCAGCCGGGAATCCACGGTATCAGCCCCGACGATCTGCGCTACAAGACCTGGGATGAAACGACGATTCCGCATTCCAACGCGGTCATTATCGCGATGATGGACACTTCGGGCAGTATGGGAACTTTTGAAAAATACTGCGCCCGCAGCTTCTTTTTCTGGATGACCCGCTTCCTGCGCCGCCAATACGAGAAGGTCGAAATTGTCTTTCTGGCCCACCATACGGAGGCGAAAGAGGTCAGCGAGCATGATTTCTTCACCCGCGGCGAAAGCGGAGGCACGATCTGCTCGTCGGCATATCAAAAAGCGCTGGAAATCATCGACAAGCGCTATCCGCCTTCCAAATACAATATCTATCCCTTTCACTTCTCGGACGGCGACAACTTAAGCTCTGATAACGAGCGCTGCGTCAAATTGATCGGGGAAATGCTGAAACGGAGCAACATCTTCGGCTACGGCGAGGTCAACCAGTACAACCGGAGCAGCACCCTCATGTCCGCATACAAACACATTAAGCAGCCGCAGTTCATGCACTATGTCATCAAGGACAAAAAAGAAGTGTATCAGGCGCTAAAGACCTTTTTCGGCAAAAAGGAACCCGCGGGGCGTTAAGCAAATCCTGCAATCAACCGAACGGAACAGTATAATAGAAACCCTCGATGGGGGCAATTTTTTAGCCTTCCCCTATCTGCCTTCTGGCATGAACCATAACGGCGACTTCAGATCGCTCACACCTAAAAAGCTTCCCGCGCATGCAGCAGGGGAGCTCTTTGTGATGTCGTGCTGCTTACGAACCGGACAAGCTTTCCGTCAAGCTTCACGGGCCTATTGGTGTGCGCCCGCTCACTGGTAACCGCTAGTATTTATCAACTTTTGCGGCTCGG
This sequence comes from Paenibacillus sophorae, assembly GCF_018966525.1. NCBI lineage: Bacteria > Bacillati > Bacillota > Bacilli > Caryophanales > Paenibacillaceae > Paenibacillus > Paenibacillus sophorae. Next base: position 2,566,285 of record NZ_CP076607.1, on the reverse strand, counting down.
TTTTTCTATTTACAATTGCATGCACTTCGATTAAGATAAGCGTAAGCAAGCGTTTTCACAAGAGGAGGTTCTCTATGACAGTTACCATCAAGGACGTGGCCAAGAGAGCGGGCGTTTCGCCCTCCACGGTTTCCCGGGTGTTGTCAGGCCATCCGAGAATCAGCGTGGAAACCTCCCGCAAGGTCAAGAGCATTATGGAGGAAATGGGCTACCACCCGAACATCATGGCGAAGAGTCTCGTGTCGAAGACGACGAACAGCATTTGCATTATCCTGCCAAAGCCGGCTGAAGAATTGTTCACCAATCTGTTCTTTATGGAATTGATCCGCGGGATTGTCACACAGGCAAGCCGTTCGGGGTACGATGTCTTGATCAGCTCCGGCGCGACGGAAAAGGAAGAACTTGAGGCGGTCTCCCGGCTGCTCAAGGGACGGCGCGTCGATGGTGCGATTCTGCTCTACTCGCGCAAAGACGACGCCGTGATCGATTTCCTGAAGAACAACGGATATCCCTTCGTTCTGGTGGGACGCAGCGACAAGTATGACGATATTCTGTCAGTAGATACCGACAATCTAATGGCGGCCTATGATGCTACGAATCACCTCATCACCATGGGGCATAAGCGGATCGGCTTCGTCAGCGGCCCTCCGAACCTGATTGTGTCACGGGATCGGCTTGAGGGCTACCGGAAAGCTATGAAGGATAACGGTCTGGAACTGAAATCCGAATGGATTGTGGAAGGAGAGTTTCTGCAGGACAGCGGCTATCGCGCCATGTCATTCTTCATGAATCTGCCGAGCCGCCCTACGGCGCTTGTCGTTGTGGACGATATCGTTTCCTTCGGTGTTCTCCGGGGATTAAGCGAGCTGAATTACAGCGTCCCTGCAGATTTGGCGCTGGTCAGCTTCAACAACATTCCTCTGTCCGAGCTGTCTACCCCGCCGATCAGCAGCATCGATATCGGAATTTACCATCTGGGCTACACGGCCTCCCAGGTATTGATTCAAGCCATTCAGAAGCAGAATAAAGAGCCGGGCTTGACCAGACGGTTCATTATTCCTCATCGTTTGATTGTACGCGAGTCTTCCATGCTCTCTCCGGCAAGAAGTGAATAAGTAAATGAAGCATTACTTCGGCGCTTCATTTATTTTTTGGAGCCCTGTACAAACGTTTGCACTTCTCCATTGGAGGATATATCAAATTTACTTTAAGGAGAATGATCATGACCGACATTAAGGCTTGCTTGTTCGATCTGGACGGTGTACTGGTTGACACCGCCAAGTATCATTACATCGCCTGGAAGGAGCTTGCGGATCAGCTCGGCTTTGAATTTACGGAGAAGGATAACGAACGCCTGAAAGGCGTCAGCCGCGCCGCTTCGCTTAACATTCTGCTGGAGATCGGCGGACTGACTCTGGATGATGCCGAAAAAGCCAGACTGGCCGAGAGCAAAAATAACCGTTACGTCGAATATATCTCGGCGATGGACAGCTCGGAGATTCTGCCAGGGGCTCTGGCTTTTCTGGAGGATTGCCGAAGTCAGGATCTTAGAATCGCCCTGGGTTCCGCAAGCAAGAACGCGATGACCATTCTGAACAACACGGGACTCACGCCATATTTCGATGCGATTATCGACGGAACCAAGACCTCCGCCGCCAAGCCCGATCCGGAAGTATTCCTGCTTGGAGCGGAAGCTCTCGGCATCTCCCCTGTGAACTGCGTCGTCTTTGAAGACGCCGAAGCCGGGATCGAGGCGGCCCGCCGCGCGGGAATGGCGAGCGTGGGCATCGGTTCGCCGGAGACGCTCGGAACCGCAGCCCTTGTTGTTCCTTCCCTGCTGGAGATGAGCGTTGCCCGGCTTAAAGAAGCTTTTGCCTCCATTTAAATTCAGGCTAATCAATATCAATTCTTAATAAAAGGAGCCGATAAGTATGAAACAATACTTGAAAATCGATGAATGGTCAATCATTGAGGAATCCTTCGATCCGCAGACCCAAGAGATTTCCGAAAGCGTATTTAGTCTGGGCAACGGCTATATGGGCGGGCGGGCGAATTTTGAGGAGCGGCACAGCGGGCCCAGCCTTCAAGGCAGCTATGTGGCCGGCGTGTACTATCCCGACAAGACCCGGGTCGGCTGGTGGAAGAACGGCTACCCTGAATATTTTGCCAAAGTATTAAACAGCACCAACTGGATCGGCATCGATATTGAAATTGATGGAATTCCGCTGGATCTGGCGGCCTGCACCGTATCGGAATTCCGCCGGGTGCTGAACATGAAGGAAGGCACGCTGTCCCGCAGCTTCACCGCAGCCCTTGAGAACGGCAAAGAGATTAAGGTCGAAAGCATCCGCTTTGTCAGCATGACCCGGCGGGAGATCGGTGCGATCCGCTATTCCGTTACACCGCTTAATTTCTCGGGAACGATCACGGTGGCCCCTTATCTGGACGGCGACATCAAGAACAAGGACTCCAACTATGACGAGAAGTTCTGGAACGAGGTCGAGAAGAACAGCGAATTGGGCGGAGGTTATCTGACCCTGAAGACGAAGAAGCTCGATTTTCATGTGACCACCGCCATGGCGTATGATATTGTCGTTGCCGGAGAGAAGCTGGGAGCTGAGGCCGAGACGGTACTTCGCGAAAAATATGTGGGAAATATCGTTCAGGTCCCTGTCAAGGAAGGCGATCAGGTCGTCATCTATAAATACGCCGCAAGCGTAACTTCCCGCAATTACGGACTGGGCCAGCTTGTAGAAGCCGCGCAAAGTGCTCTCCAATCGGCCAGAGAAGCCGGTTTTGTGGCCCTGCTGACCGAGCAGGCGGATGCCTGGAAGGATAAATGGAAAGAAAGTGATATCATCATTGAGGGCGACCCTTCCGCCCAGCAGGCGATCCGCTTTAATATTTTTCAATTAAACCAGACCTATACTGGCGAGGACGACCGGCTGAACATTGGGCCCAAAGGCTTCACCGGTGAAAAATACGGCGGCAGCACCTACTGGGACACGGAAGCCTACTGCGTTCCTTTCTATCTTAGCACCGCGGATTCTTCCATTGCCCGCAACCTGCTGATTTACCGCTACAAGCATCTGGAGAAGGCCAAGGAGAATGCCCGTAAGCTCGGCTTCACCAAAGGCGCACTGTATCCGATGGTGACGATGAACGGCGAGGAATGCCATAACGAATGGGAAATTACTTTTGAGGAAATCCACCGTAACGGCGCTATCGCTTATGCCATCTACAACTACGTGAATTACACCGGCGACAAATCGTATCTTGGACAATACGGCCTTGAGGTGCTTACGGAAATCTCCCGTTTCTGGGAAGAGCGCGTACACTACGTGCCGCATAAAGACAAATACGTCATTCTCGGCGTTACCGGACCGAATGAGTACGAGAACAATGTAAACAACAACTGGTACACGAACCGGATCGCCGCCTGGACCATGGAGTATACATTGGAAGCACTCGCTTATTTGCGGGAAAATGAAGAAACACGCTATGCCGAGCTGGTCGAGAAGCTGGGGCTTCTGGAAAGTGAAACGGATAAATGGCAGGATATTATCGCCAAAATGTACTACCCGCTCAGCGAGGAAAAAGGCATCTTCCTGCAGCAGGACGGATTCCTCGACAAGCAGATCATTCCGGTCAAGGAGCTTGCGCCCGAGCATCTGCCGCTGAATCAGAAATGGTCCTGGGACCGCATTCTGCGATCCTGCTATATCAAGCAGGCCGACGTATTGCAAGGGCTGTATTTCTTGAACGACAGATACGACCTGGAGACGAAAAAACGGAACTACGACTTCTACGAGCCGATCACCGTGCATGAGTCCTCCCTCTCCCCCTGCATCCATGCGATTCTCGCATGCGAACTCGGATACAAGGAGAAGGCCTACGAAATGTACTTGCGGACCTCCAGGCTCGATCTAGATAACTATAACAATGATACCGAGGACGGCTGCCACACCACCAGCATGGCGGGCACCTGGATGTCTATTGTGCATGGCTTTGGAGGACTTCGGGTCCTGGACGGCCGGCTTGTGCTGAAACCGTCCAACCCGGGACACTGGACCTCGTATTCCTTTAAAATCATGTTCCGCGGCTCCCGCCTCAAGGTTACTGTTACCGACCAGGAAATTACGGTTGCCAACGAGACCGAGATCCCGGCTTCGATTACGATCTATGATAAGGAATACACCGTAAGCGGACTTGGCACTGTAACCTCGCAGGGTGTACCCGCTGCCATATAAGCAATCAGGCTGCAGGCGTTCCGATACGCGCTGCCGGAAATCCCTTTCAAGTTCAGCTACATTACAGAAGCCGTCTCGGGGAGGAGTTCACGCTCCTCCTTGGACGGTTTTTTCTGTTCTGAGCTTCCACCTGTGCGTTATACTTGTGGATGGAAATGATACATACTGTCCGCAGGAAGCACGGAAGAACAGGACCCTTGTGTGGCCGCATGATAGGATAGATACAGAGGAGATGACAGGCGATGGAATGGCTGAACCGCATGAAGGACGCTTTGGATTATATGGAACACCATATGACGGAACCAATGAATATGGATGAGATCGCCAAAACGGCCTGCTCTTCGACATTCCACTTTCAGCGGATGTTCAATCTGCTGACCGGAGTGACCGTCGCCGAGTATATCCGCAAACGCCGGCTGACGCTCGCTGCGCAGGAATTGGCGATGACGCCGGCCAGGGTGCTGGATGTTGCGCTCAAATACGGCTACGACTCGCCGGAAGCATTCGCCAAAGCGTTCCGCAAGGCACACGGCATTACGCCCTCAGCGGCGCGCGAGCCGGGGGCGGTCCTGAAGGCTTTCCCACGCCTCTCCTTCCACCTATCCTTGAAGGGAGACAAAGAAATGGATTACCGTATCGTACACAGAGAGGCATTTACCGTAGTCGGCAAAAAGATGGAAACCTCCTGCCGCGAAGGAGAGAATTTGCGAAAGATTCCTCTATTCTGGCAAGAATGCAATAGTAACGGCACTTCCGACAAGCTGATCGAGCTAGGCGACGGCGTCAATGGTCTGCTAGGAATATGCGCCGAAATGAATCACGAGCAGGAGACGCTCACTTATTGGATTGCCGTGGAGAGCGGTGTGCCTGCCCCGGACGGTTACTCCTCCACCGTCATTCCGGCTGCAACCTGGGCCGTATTCAACTCCGTCGGTCCCATGCCCAGTGCAATTCAGAGCGTATGGGCGCGGATCTTCCAGGAATGGTTCCCCGGCACCGGCTACGAGCATTCGGGCGGACCTGAGTTCGAGCTGTACCCACCGGGAGATCCTTCTTCGGAAGATTATCGCTGCGAGATATGGATTCCGGTCATGACTAAGTCTTAATGAATTGAACATAAAGGAACGAAGAACCGGCATGGCACATGCAAACTATGTGTTCCGCCGGTTCTTTCACTATGCCATCGATTTCAGACCGCTGATAGAGATAGCCGGAGGTTTTGAGGTTTATGATTGGGCTTAAGCTTGCTATAATTGAATAGAAATAAGGTATGTATACAGATTCAAGGTTATCCGATCACCCGGTGAAGGAGAATTTCATGCCTAACGTAAAAATCTTTACAGACAGCACGTCCGATATGCCGCAAGGCTTGAAAAAATCCTGTGATATCGGCGTCGTTCCGCTGTATGTCGTATTTGAGGACGCCACTTACAGGGACGGCGTAGATATCACACCTGACGAGGTGTACCGGAAGGTGGCTGCAGCAGGCGCGCTGCCCAAGACGGCGGCCCCTTCGCCTGCCGACTTTATGAATGCCTTTGCTCCTGTGATTGAGGAAGGCCGCGATATCGTCTACATTAGCCTTTCTTCAGCCCTGTCCTCCACCTATCAGAATGCGCGTCTTGCCGCAGAGGAATTTCCGCCCGGACGCGTAAAGGTAATAGATTCCGGCACATTATGCGGCGGAATCGCCCTGCTGGCCGTGAAGGCGGCCAAGGCGGCTCTTAGCGGCCGCAGCTCCGGCGAGATTGTCTCCATGCTGGAGCAGGACCGGGGACGGCTCCGCACTGAGTTCGTCATCGATACGCTCGACTACTTACATATGGGCGGCCGTTGTACGGGCATGCAGAACTTTATTGGCAGCCTGCTCAAGATTCGTCCGGTACTTCGAATGGTCGACGGCAGCATTATCCCCGTTAGCAAAGTCCGCGGTAAAAAGGAAAAAGCGGTAGAGCAGATGCTTTCTCACGCCCTGTCGGACATTGAGCGGATGGACAAAGAACTGCTGATTGTCGCGCATACGCAAGCTGAGAAAGACGCCAAGTTTCTGGTTGACGCCCTTAAGAAAGCTTCCGGAGCTGAGGAAATTGCCGTGATCGAAGCGGGCTGCGTTATTGGCAGCCACTGCGGGCCGAATACTATTGGACTGATGTACCTCACGAACGGCGACCGCGATACGCAATAATGCTTTGTACTAATGCCAGAAACCTCCGCAGCCTTAATAAAAGGACCGGAGGTTTCTTCAATCATTTATATAATAATCCTGTTACTTCCGCCTCTTCTTTCACAAAGGGCAGCATAAACCTGAAGATGGAACCGCGCGCTTCCTCGCTCTCCACAAAGATCGTTCCGCCCATCAATTCCACAAGCTGTTTGCAGATTGCCAATCCTAAGCCCGTGCCGCCGTATTTACGGTTAATCGAAGGATGTATTTGGGAGAATGACTGGAACAGCAGACCGAGCTTGTCTTCGGCAATGCCGACGCCGGTGTCCCTAACGGAGAATTCAAGCAGATAAGTCGGCGATTCCGGCAGCAGAATATTTTTCACGGACAGCGTCACGCTTCCCTTTTCGGTGAATTTCAGCGCATTGCCGACCAGATTGACGACAATCTGCCGAAGACGGCTCGGGTCGGCCTTGATCGTCTCTGGCACACTTGTATCCGCCCACCAGCGAAGCGCCAACCCCTTCTCCTCCGCCTTCGGAGTAAACAGGTCGATGACGGCGCTAAGCATCTCTCTGAGGTCGAACGGTTCGGGCTCCAGCGGCATCTTGCCAGCTTCAATCTTGCTGAAATCGAGAATATCGTTCAAAATATTCAGCAGACTGTAGCTGCTGCTTCGCAGAATCTCCGCATATGTCCGCTGCTCTTCCCCCAGCTCGCTTTCCAGCAGCAGATCGGCCATCCCGATCATGCCGTTCATCGGTGTCCGGATTTCGTGGCTGATCATGGCCAGAAACTCCGACTTTGCCCGGGAAGCCTGTTCCGCTGATTCTTTCGCCCGAATGATTTCCCGCTCGTTCGTAATATCGCTGAAGGCAACCACCACACCTTCAATATGGTCATGCTCCGTGATCGGGGATACTCTGTAATTCACCCAAAAGCTGGTGCCGTCCTTACGCCAAAAAATCTCCTCATTCATGCTTCGGGGAGACCCATCCTCGATCGTCATCATAATGGGGCATTCCTTCGGGCAGTAGCTGGAGCCGTCCGGCCGGGTATGGTGAATATGCGAAAGGCTGTGAATGCCGATAATCTCTTCGCTGGAGTACCCGAGCATAAGCATCGCGGTTCTATTAATGAAGATAATCTTCCCGTTTCTGTCGAGTCCGAAGATGCCTTCTGTAACCGAGTTCAAAATAAGACTTCGTGAGTCTCGAAGCCTGGAATCTCGCGCTGAATGAGTGGACCCCGCCTCGGCCGCGTCATATACTGCCGAACCATTCACGTCCGTAATATTGCGAATAACGGCAAATATTCCAACCACTTCGCCCTCCGCTCTGACTGGAATATAAGTCAGTTCCGCCGAGGCGACGACGCCGGATTTTTTAATAAACTTTAATTGACACGAAGACGTGTCGCCTGCACAGGCAAGAGAAAAATGCCGCCCAGCTTCGGTCCGGCTTCCGAACAAAAGCGCTTTGTTCTGAATGCCCGTAACCTCCCTGAAGGCATAGCCGGTAAGCCGTTCAGCGGAACGGTTGGCGCCGATGCAGCGGCCCCGAAGATCCAGAACGTAGATGCAGTCCGGATTCTGCTCGTACAATTCTCTATACATGCCTTCTTCGGCAATTAACTGTTTTAAAACAGAAGCCTTATCCTTATGCACAGTCCACATCCTCTCTTAACTAACCGTAACGCCTCCGCAAAGGGCATTTAGGGCGGGCACTTTGTCAGGGAACCCTGTGCGTCACTACACCCATAATCCAATCCGTAAGCGCCGCCGGCCGATCCGACAGGCGAGAATAGTCTAATAGTGTAGAATCCGAGTAGAGGTAAGAATATTATATCAAATATTATAGAATATTTACCGGATATTTTGTTAACTTTCATCATGAGGCTGGCTCATATTTGCAGGGATCTCTCCATGCTGCATGACGATACTCTATTTCTGGCCGCAGATGGGGACGATGGTCCTGAGCGAAGGCTGGGATTCGCATCTCCAAAGGTGCTTACAAAAATAAGCTCTCCACGACCTTTTCTGAAATACTTCCTTAGTTAAAAAAATCGATGTATTACTTGCAGGTGATCCGAATGTCCATTTCCAAAGAACCATTGGAGCAAAGGCCTACATTTACAGAGGAACAAAAGAAAAGAATGACTTCATTGATATTTAAAGATGATGGCGTTTTGTCCCAGCTTCATCAAGCTCAGAAAGATCGTAAGGATGGCATTTCCACATACAGTGACAGCGAGGAAGAGTTTGCGAAATTGCTGGATGAGGTCGGGAATGAGAATAAATAGGTACAAAGTTCTCTGGACCACCCATGCAAGGGTAGCGCTTGCGCGAATGAAAGAATTTAAAGTAGATCCGATGAATTTCGCATTATATTTTCTGGGGAATAGATCCTGACGATGAATAAACCTAACAATAATCATACATTTATTGTTAGGTTATCTTGTATTCGCCTGCTCTGATAGGCATAGTCTCCTTCTTCCAGCATATACATCTTGTGAACGGCTCTGCCGCTAACAGGATTCACAGGTGGAAAGGAGATGGGTACATGCCCAGCGATGAGATACAGGCGCTTGAGAAGGCTATAGCCGAGATTACGGAAATCGCTTCCGGGTTCGGCCTGGATTTCTACCCCATGCGCTACGAAATTTGCCCCGCCGATATTATCTACACGTTCGGGGCTTACGGAATGCCGACCCGTTTCGGTCATTGGAGCTTCGGAAAGACGTTTCACAAAATGAAATCCCAGTATGATTTCGGGCTGAGCAAAATATACGAATTGGTCATCAATTCCAATCCGTGCTACGCCTTCCTGCTTGACGGCAACTCTCTGGTCCAGAACAAGCTGATTGTCGCCCATGTGCTGGCGCACTGTGATTTTTTCAAAAATAATATGCGCTTCTCGGAGTCTAACCGCAATATGGTCGAGAGCATGTCGGCCACTGCCGACCGGATCGCCGAGTACACCGTCAAATACGGGACGGACTCGGTCGAGAGTTTCATCGACGCCGTTTTGGCCATCCAGGAGCATATCGATCCCAGCCTAATTCGGCAGAGCAAGCCGGGCAATAGCCGTCTTGTGGAGGGGCGGCTGAAGGAGCGCCGGGAATCGGCACAGGACATCCTCGATGCCAACCCTTATGAGGAGCTTTGGCAGCTCGACAAGGCCGCCGAAGCCTCCGCCGAGAAATCCGGAGCCGGACACAAACCCTTCCCTCCAGAACCGGAGAAGGACGTGGTCTGGTTCATTCAGCATTACTCCGCTGCGCTTGAGGACTGGCAGCGCGACATTATGACGATGCTGCATGACGAGATGCTCTACTTCTGGCCGCAGATGGAGACGAAGATTATGAACGAAGGCTGGGCTTCCTACTGGCATCAGCGCATCATGCGGGAACTGGACCTGACGCCGGAGGAGACGGTCGAGTATGCCAAGCTCAATTCCGCGGTTGTGCAGCCCTCCCGTCAGAGCTTGAACCCGTATTATCTGGGCCTGAAGATCATAGAGGATATTGAGCGGCGCTGGGACCGGGATAAAATCTTCGAGGTGCGCGAGCTAGATTCCGACATTTCCTTCATCCGCAGCTACCTGACCAAAGAATTGGTCGAGGATCTCGACTTGTACGTCTTCGAGAAGAAAGGCCCAGAATGGAAAATCACCGACAAGGCCTGGGAAAATGTCAGGGAGCAGTTGGTGCAGGCCCGCATCAACGGCGGTTCGCCTTATCTGGTTGTCCAGGACGGCAACTTCGAGCGCAACGGCGAGCTGTACATCGTCCACCGCTATGAGGGCATCGAGCTGGATCTGAAGTACCTGGAACGTACACTGCCTCATATTTATTCGCTGTGGGGCAAGACCGTCCATCTGGAGACCGTCATCGAAGACAAAAAGGCATGCTTCTCCTATGACGGCAAAAAGGTGCTGCGGAAGTTCGTTTAAAGATCATGCGTATGCGCCGTTAAAAAAGACCAAAGGCCCGAGGACGATGCGTCCCCGGGCCTTACTTTATACTATCAGAACGTAAAGTCTTCAAAGACTAGGCTTCCTGATATTGCAAGAAAAACAACCCCGAATGAGGGATTCGGCAACATCTTGGAGTGGCTCCAATCGGAGTTTTTCTTATGGAAGCCGTTCACTCTATTTACTCGTTGCCGGCATCCATATCAATGACCTCCACATGCTTCGGCCCTGAGCTTGCGGCCGGTGTCGGGCTGGGAGCCGCCTTGAAGCTTGCCCCTGGCGCGATGGCCGGCGATGAACCGGGACTTGCTGCCGGTGATGGGCTGGCCTCCGGAACGGTTTTCGAGAATCCCACGCTGATATTGTTGATTTTGATCGCTTTTTCGGCGCCCGAGTAATCATTGGTATGAAAAGAAGTCTTCAGGTTGAAGGCGTAGCCGTAGCCTACCTTCTCATTGTAGAACCTGAACGTCATTCTTCCGCTGCTGGTCTGCTTGTCGATCATTCGTACGCTTTTGTGGCCGCTGTAATCCTCGAATTTAAGAACAAGCCAATCCGCGGCAGCCATCGAAGAAGCATCATAGTCCACTTGAATGTCGACATACGACTCCTCAGGCAGCGTGATGAACTGTCCGTCGGTGACGACGGTTTCCCCGCCGCCCGCAAGCGGAATGTCTTTATTTTTCGTAATCACGATGGTTTGATCCCCCGCCGAGGACTTGTCGATGTAATTTTTATAGGTCAGTATTTTCTTTTTCAGCGCACTGTCCGACAGGGAAGTCCTCTCGTACTTGCTGCTGAACAGCTCCCCATTCTGGGAGGTCAGGCTGTAAAGCTGTCCGCTGTTATCCACCTGATAAACAGTTCCTTTTACGGTCGAATAAAAGATATCGCCATTATAGTGGGAGGCAAACAGGATCGGCGAATCTTCGGTATATTTCCGGAACACGCTTCGGCCCGTCGTATAAGCATCCAGGTTAGGGTCTGCATAATCCAGCAGCGAGAGCAGAATATCCTTCTGCCCGTAAATGCCGTCGTTGATGACTTGACCGTCAATGTCGGGTGAATACGCGGCGAAAATCCCCCAGTTCGAGCCGTAAGGCTGGTCATTCACCCCATGCGATTCGTCGGAGACGAACAGCACCAGCGTGTCTTTGGCGAAACTGGAATGATCAATATAATCAATGAACCCGGACAGCGCCTCATTCAGATAAGCCACCGCCGCCGCCTTGCGGCTCGGATACTGCTTGGCGTAATCATCCGTCACAGCGTAGGGATGATGCGTTCCGACCGTCAGCATCGTAGCAAACCACGGCTTGCCCTTGCCGTTCAGTTCATCAATATATTTTTGCGATTGCTCGAAAAAAGCTTTGTCATCCGGCCCCCATCCGAAAGGAACGTACGGATTCTTGAAGCTCTCCCCTCCGATCACCGTATCGAAGCCCGCAGCCGTCATGAAATCGCCCTTAGACATATACTCCAGCTCCGCCGCCTGGATAAACGCCGTATTATAGCCCCGGTGCTTCAGCAGTTTGGGAAGAAGCTCTTCCCGGTAACTGGGGTCTTTTTGCAAATATTCATAGGCTTTGGGTGTGGAAGCGTCCAATTTGGGATAATCGCCGCTGACCAGCGAGTACATGCCTCTTATCGTCTGATTATTGTGGGTGATGTAGTTAGGGAGAATGAGGCTGTGGTCTTTGATTTTGTCCAAGCTGGTCATCTTGATATCATTAGAGATGTCCAGAAACTCCTGATTGACAGGTGAATAAGCCCCCGGAATGCCTTCCATGACGACCATCAGAATATTTTTGCCCCCTGTATGGTTGTTCAGCAAATATTCGCCGTCTTTGAGCTGCTGCGACGTATTGATCTGCCGCTCGATATCCGCAGGATAGTCCGTCAGCGCTTCTTCATTAAAGGTCAGCAGAGCAACGGAATTGCGGATCGAAGCGGATACAAAATTGCCGTTCTTCCAATCCCCGCTCGAATGAATGGCAATGGCAAGATAGAGAATCAACAGCCCGGCGAATGCGAGCAGGTTGTACCGTTTGGTCTTTAGCGGGAACAACAGCAGCTTGCAGAGAAAAAAGATCGACGCCATTAGAGACGCCATCAGCAGGATGGAATAGACCGGGAAACTGACATGAAACAACGTGCCCGCAATAAATTCCTTGTCCGACGCCATGGTGATATCTTTCAGGTTGACCACATGGTCCAGCGCGTAAATATATTCGACATTCGCCAAATGGAAAACGCCCAGTACCACCGCCAAAACAAACGAAGCGATAAGATTCACCTTTGAAAGCGTATAAAAAACGAGCAAAATCAAAATGCCGATCCCGATATCCTTCAAGGTTGGAGCATAGAGTGTGGTAAATCCCACGCGGATATCCTTCTGCCGGTATAAGAGGATACGCCCATAAGAAAAGAGGAACAAAAAAAGAAAGGAGGGTAAAATGTAAAATCGTTTTTTCATGTTCTCGCCCCTGTCAATAGTACATAGTACATTGAAATCTATTATATATGATATTGCGCCCCCGAGTCTGAATTTTTCTGAGAAAAAAGAGCAAATCGGCATGGATCGCAGTTGCTGCTCCTTGGCTGATGATCACTATTGATTTACTATTGATGATTTTTCATATAGTGAAATAATTATGTGCTAAATGGAAAAAGGACCGCTGCCGTCAGCGGTCCTTTTTAATGATTTATCGCGTGCTTGCCGTATATGTTCTAGACAATGCTTAGCGGTTCAGCAGGCTGCCCACGTACCGGAGCAGTTCATTGGCGCAAATCGGGCAGTAGCCATGCTCCTCGATCAGACGGCGGGACACCTCGTTGATCCGCTTCAACTGGCTCTCATCCGGGGTTTTGGATGAGGTTGTGATTTTGACGATATCTTTGAGATCCGCGAACAGCTTCTTCTCAATCGCCTCCCGAAGACGGTCGTGGTTGCTGTACTCGAACTTTTTGCCTTTGCGGGAATAGGCGGAAATCCGGATTAGAATCTCCTCCCGGAAAGCCTTCTTGGCATTCTCCGAAATGCCGATTTGTTCCTCGATGGAACGCATCAGCCGCTCATCCGGCTCCATTTCCTCATCGGTCAACGGGTCGCGGATTTTGGTCCAGTTGCAGAACGCCTCGATGTTGTCGAGATAATTCTCAAACAGCGTCTTGGCCGATTCCTCAAAAGAGTAAACGAACGCCTTCTGCACCTCGTTCTTGGCCAAAGTGTCGTATTCTTTCCGGGCAATGGAAATGAAGTTCAAATACCGCTCCCGCTCCTCCTTCGTAATCGAAGGATGCTGATCCAGGCCGTCCTTGATCGCCCGCAGCACGTCAAGCGCGTTCATGCACTCCAGATCGCCCTTGATCAGCGCGCTGGAAATGCGGTTGATGACGTACCGGGGATCGATGCCGGACATGCCTTCGTCTAAGTATTCGTTCTGCATCTCCTTCAGGTCGGCTTCCTTGTAGCCCTCGACTTCTTCGCCATCGTACATCCGCAGCTTCTTGATCAGATCCATGCCCTGCTTCTTGCTCTCCTTGAGCCTTGTCAAGACGGAGAAAATCGCGGCTGCACGCAGCGCGTGGGGCGCGATATGCACATGCTTCATGTCGCTCTGGGCGATCAGCTTAGCGTAAATCTTCTCCTCTTCCGACACCTTCAGGTTATAAGGCACCGGCATGACGATCATCCGCGACTGGAGCGCTTCATTTTTTTTGTTGGAAATGAACGCCTTATACTCCGTTTCGTTCGTGTGGGCGACAATGAGCTCGTCGGCGCTGATCAGAGCGAACCGGCCAGCCTTGAAATTGCCCTCCTGCGTCAGCGACAGCAGGTTCCACAGAAACTTCTCGTCGCACTTGAGCATTTCCTGGAACTCCATCAGTCCGCGGTTGGCCTTATTCAGCTCGCCGTCGAACCGGTAAGCCCGGGGATCGGATTCCGATCCGTATTCAGTAATGGTCGAGAAGTCGATGCTGCCCGTCAGATCGGCGATATCCTGCGATTTCGGGTCGGACGGACTGAAGGTTCCGATGCCGACGCGCTCCTCTTCCGATAACAGCACCCGCACAACCCGCACCTTCTCAATGTCGCCGCCGTATTCATTCTTCAGCCGCATCTGGCAGGAAGGGCATAGGTTGCCCTCGATGCGCACGCCCAGCTCCTTCTCGATCTCAGGACGAAGCTCACCCGGAATCAAATGCAGCGGCTCCTCATGCATCGGGCATCCTTCGATCGCGTATACCGCCCCTTGTATCGTACGGGAATACTGTTCCAGCCCGCGCTTCAGCAGTGTAACCAGCGTAGATTTGCCGCCGCTTACCGGACCCATCAGCAGCAGAATCCGTTTACGCACATCGAGCCGCCGCGCGGCTGAATGGAAGTACTCCTCCACCAGCTTTTCGATGGCCCGGTCCAGTCCGAAAATCTCCTGCTCAAAAAATTTGTAACGCTTGCGGCCGTTAATTTCCTCGACACCATGCGATTTAATCATGTCATACACCCGGGAATGGGCCGTTTTGGCGGGAGTGGGATCTTTTTTTAGCAGGTCTATATATTCCTTGAAGGTTCCGCTCCACGCCATACGTTCGTTCTCTGCCCGGTACGATGCTATACGTTCAAAAATGTCCATTGCTCGCTGCCTCCTCACCTTGCGCTCTTGTGACCCTCGCGTGATGTCTGTTCGGGCTTCGCCCGGTTGCCCTCGCCTAAATATCCGCCTGCCTGCCGCCGTCCCTTCCGACGCTTCCGCCGCCCAGCGGAGTTTGCATTCGAAAAGTGTAATACATACCTATGCGGGAAGCCCGAAATACTGACCTCTTTTTTGGTGTGCTATAATAGAGAATCAGCTGTAAATGTGACAAAGGAGACAAACTATGGCGGTAAGGCACGAAACAGAGCTGTATGCTCCTTTAAAAATTTTTTTTGAACAACAAGGCTATGAGATCAAGGGTGAGGTGCGTTCATGTGACCTGGTCGGCGTCCGGGGAGATGAAGAACCGCCGCTGATTGTGGAGATGAAGAAGACCTTCAACCTCTCCTTGCTGCTCCAAGGGATGGAACGGCTGAAGCTTAGTCCGGCGGTGTATTTGGCGGTCGAGAGATGCCGGGAGAAAAAAGGGTCCGCGAGCCAGCGCTGGAGCGAGCTGAGCCATTTGTGCCGCCGCCTGGGGCTCGGTCTCGTCACCGTTGTCTTCTACAAGACGAAGGCGCCGCTTGTGGAGGTATTGGCCGAGCCTGAGGCGCCAGCGGGCCCGGCCCGGAGCGGCGGGCGGCGGCGAGATCGGCTGCTCTATGAGTTCCGCGAGCGCAGCGGGGACTACAACACGGGCGGCAGCGCGCGCGTAAAGCTGGTCACCGCCTACCGCGAGAAGGCGCTGCGCGTAGCCGCCGCGTTGGAGGCGGCGGAGCGCGAGGCCGCCCTGGCAGCCGCCGATGGCGCGGCGGCGGATGGCGGCGGCCAAGGCGGGGCCGCCGGGCCTGCCCGCGCGCCTGCTGCGGGCGCGCTTCCGAAGGGCGTGACGCCGGCGGAGCTCCGCCGGCGCAGCGGGGTGCCGGCAGCAGCCGCGATCCTGCAGAACAACTATTACGGCTGGTTTATGCGCGTCGTCCGCGGCCGGTATACCCTAACTGCGGCGGGAAGCGCAGCGCTGCTGGAATACGCCGCCGTATCGGTCTCGCAGTCGGTGGCAGACCGCAGAACGGCTGCAGAGAAGTCCAACATGTAATGAAAGAACCCATTCTCCAATGACGAAATGGAGAATGGGTTCTTCAGTTAACGCGCCGTGTAGCCTGTGGCCGCGTGGTCCCCGCATTAACTGCGGGCTGTAAATTCCGAAATGGCTTCGCTCATCAGATTCATTCCGAGCAGCAGCTCATCGCGGCCAGGGTGGCTGAAATTTAGACGGATATAGCGGCTGCCGCTTCCGTCCGCCGTACAGAGCGGCCCCGGCAGGTAAGCCACCCCCTTGCGCAGCGCATTCTTCAGCAGGACTAAAGCATCCAGTCCGTCCGGCAGCGATACCCACAGGAACATGCCGCCAGAGGGCAGATTATAGGTACAGTCCTTCCAGGCGGGACGCTTGAGCAGCTCCACCATCAGCTTCAGCCTCGTATCGTATTCGCGGTTCAACAGCGCAATGTGCTCTCGTAAATCGAAAGCGGACACATGCAGCAGATGGTACAGCAGACGCTGATTCAGCGAGCTTGACTGCCAATCCGCCATTCCCTTGGCAGCCGCCATCACACTTATCAGTTCGCGGCTGCCTGCCGCCCAGCCCGTCCGAAGGGCAGGCGCAACCGTCTTGCTGAAGGAACCGATATAGAGCACATGCCCTTCCTCACCTGCGTTCTCGAGCGCATATAGAGAAGGATATTTGGACGCGATCCGATTCTGACGCTGAAAATGAAGATCTCCGTAGGAATCGTCTTCTACAATAAGCACATTATGCGAAATGCACAGCTCCAGCACTTCTCTGCGTCTTTCCAGGCTCCAGAGGATGCCGCTCGGATTCGTGAAGCTCGGTGCGGCGAACAGCGCCTTGGGCCGATGGGCCACGATGAGCTCCCGTAAATGCTCCGGCAGCAGTCCATCATGGTCGCCCGGGGCCGGAATAATGACCGCTCCCTGCATCCGCAGTACCTGCAGAAAGCCGGGGGATGTAGGATTTTCCACAAGCACGCGGTCGCCCGGATCAATGTATACCCGGGACAGCAGGTCTACCGCCTGCTGGCTGCCTGTCGTCAGCAGGACGCCGCCCGGGGGAATATGTACTCCTTTACCTCTCAGCCAGTCGTCTTCCAGCCACTCCCGCAGCGGCCCATATCCTTCAGGATCTCCGTATTGGAGCGCCTGCGCGTCGGCCGATATCACGGTTGAAGCCGCTTCGGCCAGCAGGGACAGCGGAAACAATTCCTCCGCAGGCAGCTCTTCAGCCAGTGAAATGATGGAGCCTCTGCGCGTCTGTGTCCGGATGCTCAGCAGCGGCGAAGTCATCAGCGTATGCGTACGAGCGGAAAAATCGTATTTCATGCGGCACCCCCCTTCATACTTACAAGAATGAATATTCCGGAAGACGCCGCATTATGCCGTCCCGCCGGATATCATGCATACATGGGTCTGATCTGATGTGAATACAGCGCATATTTCTCGATCGCCTGCGCCCGGGTTGAAACTTCGAGTTTAACATAAATCTTGCGCAGATAATTGTCAATGGACCGGCGGCTTACATCAATTTCAAGGGCGATTTTATCGTAGGTGACCCCTTGAACAATTTGTTCCATAATAAATTTCTCGGTGGCGGTCAGCTTCAACACTGCATCGCCCTCCTCAGACGAGCAAATCGGCGAGACCACCGTCCCCAGCCACCCGAGCGGCATGGAGAGAAATCCTTCACGCAATCCTGCGATCAGCTGCAGCAGTTGGCTCGGCGAAGCCCCTTTGGATAAGACGCCGCTGGCTCCCAGCTTTAAGAGCGGCTGAAACAGTTCCCTGCCTTCCCTATCGGTCATCACGATAAAATGAGAAGACGGAGCACTTTTTTTCATCTCCGGCAGCATTGTCTCAATCAGATCATCCGACATGCAGTAGTCAAGAAGCACCAGTTCCGGCCGATTCTCCCGTACTATGGCAGCCCCTTCCGTCCAATCACTATAAGTACCAAGTACAATCAGATTTCCCGCTTCTTCCAAAATCAATTTCGTCCCCAGCATACTCGTGGGATGACAGCCCATAATCACTACCTGCCAAACCTTCATCATTAAAGCCCAGACCTCCTGATACTATGTAATTTACCCAGAACAATGCGCATGTTGGCACTTTCCGGATAATGCCAGATGAGAAACGATCTCGTGATGTACTCCGCCTTTTTTCCTATACATCGAATACATGGATGCTTTGCAGAATCTAGTGAAATTGTAACGCACCGCTTTCTAAGGATGCAATTACTTTTTTCCTGATTCTTCCTCTCCCCATTTTGCGAAACTAGCATAATTCTGGTAGAATAAGGACTCACAAAAAGGTTAGAGGTGATTATGAATGCAGCCGTCAATGAAATCGCCGGACGCGTATCCTAGCCGCGCCGCGACGAGAAACGGCTCATCCGTCAAATGGTTCCTGCTGTTCTGGCTGGTCGTGATTGCAGCCTGCGGCTTCAGCGTGTACAGCTACATGAATCATTTGAAGGATCAGATGCTGGAGCAACTCTCCGCGCAGAATCAGCAGCAGCTTTCGGCGCTGCAGTCAGATTACGAGAAGAAACTATCCGTTTTATCGAAGGAAATCGGCGAAATGCAGGATAAAGTACAGTCATTCAATGAACTCCTTGCTTTTACCAAGGATAACGCCAGCACAAAGACGGACAACAGCAATAAGCTGTACACCCAATTAAGCGAGGTTCGCAAGCAGCTCGACGCTTTACAGAAAGAGATGGATCTGCTGAAATGATCACACCGGTAAAAAGAGTGAACCGTTTCTTTATGCTCGTTACCGCACCATTCATCGGCCTTCTGCTGTGCCTGTCGCTGTACAGGCCGTCTCTTACACTGGATCTGGAAACGCAGCGGTTCTCACCTTCCGCAGGTCCTGTCCAGCTCACATCCGGAATCAAAGGCCAGTTGGACAGAGCGCAGACCTCCGCTGCCTACACAAGCAAATCGGTAAGCGCCAGTGCGAAGCTGTACCAGGAAACGACCGCCGCGATGAACGCGCTTGTAGATAAGACCATGACACAGGCGGGCCGCCCAGCGTCGATATATAACCGGCGTATTACGGCCAAGCTCGGCTTCCCGTACGATGTCATCAACAGCAGCCGGATTCGAATTGAGTTGTACCGGGTCAATCCCGGTGACTATACAGGTTACGCGATGAAGATCAAGCTCAAGGACAAAGCGGCGATGACCATGAGCTTTGGTCAGGAAGGTCCTGGAAGTTCGGAAACAACCCTTCAGGCGGTCAACCGGTACGGGGCCGTCGCCGGCATTAACGCGGGAGGCTTTGCCGATCAGGACGGCAGAAGATACCCGCTCAGTACCACGATTGTGGAAGGTCAGTATGTAAACGGCTTTGAATCCAGCTATAAAGATTTAAGCTTTGTAGGACTGAGCAAAGAAGGGCGGCTGATTGGCGGGAAGTTTTACAGACGTGAGCAGCTTGACAAGCTGGAACCGGCGTTCGGGGCTTCCTTTGTGCCTGTGCTGCTGCAGGATGGATTCAAAACGGAGATACCCGTAAAATGGGAGACGTCGCCCAGACGGGCGCCGCGCACTGCCATCGGCCGATACAAAGACGATCAGCTGCTTATCATCGTTGCCGAGGGCTACAATGAGAGCGGCAGCTCGGGTGCCACACTGGAGGAACTTCAAGACAGGCTGTATCAGATGGGTGTAACGGATGCATATAATCTGGATGGCGGAGGTTCCTCGTCACTCATATTTGACGGAAAAGTCGTGAACCGGCCGTCCGACGGCACTCTTCGGCGGGTGCCGACAAGCTTTTTATTTTTCAAATAACTGAACCCATATTAATATCTATGCGGCATATCACAATGTCATTTATTTTTATTCGTACCGCGGCTATAATGGAAGTAATGACAATATTCCATTCGGAGGTGTCCGCATGTCGTTCTCATTGACCTTTTGGATTATCTTCCTTGTATTTCTGCTGTTTCTGACCGGGATTCTCACTGCCTCTTATAATGACGACAAGACTAAGGGCCTCTAAAGGCTAAGCTTCCTTCAGATAACGAAGGGAGCTTTTTTATTGCGAAAGCAGCAGGAACGGAATTCCTCATTACCGGAAATCCATATGCAAAAAAGAAAAACGCCGCAGGGATGCGGCGCTCTGCTTCCGGCGAGTACACTTGCAGATGAAGCGTTCCGGGAAGGTTCTATATTGCTTAAGCGTGTCTTTGCAGTTGGGTCATTTCCCCTAGACACTGGCCGCAAATATAACGTTCCTTATATTCGCTAACCTCTTCCATGGAACCGCAAAATACGCATTTTGGACGATAACGCTCCAAAATAATATGATCGCCCTGAACTAAAATTTCAACAGGGTCCCCCTCATTCATTTGATACCTTTTACGAAGGGATTTAGGCAGAACAATTCTGCCAAGCTGATCCACTTTACGTACTACACCAGCAGGCTTCATCTAACGCACACCTTTCCTATTCAACTGATTTAATAAATACCATGATATTTCCATTCCATTGATTATTTCGATATAAAATTGTCGAATCCTGCTGATAGTAAATAAATTTCTGTAACTTCTTTAGGTAAGGCCCGGAAAGTTCAACTGCCGGAGCGCTTCGTATACAATAATTGCCGCCGAATTGGACAAATTCAGCGATCTTACATCTCCGGTCATCGGCATGCGCATCGTTGTTTCCCATCCGGCCTCAAGAATACTCTCAGGCAATCCTTTCGTCTCTTTACCAAAAACAAAAAAATCGCCGTCCCGAAACGCATAATCGCTATACCGCTTATCCGCTTTGGTCGTTGCATAAAAGAAACGCCCCTCCGGGTACATCTCCAGTACTTCTCCGAAGGAATCGTGATATTCAATGTGAACGGCATGCCAATAATCCAGCCCGGCCCGTTTCAGGGTGGCGTCGTCGGTACGAAAGCCAAGGGGCCGCACCAAGTGCAGATGGGTGCCGGTAGCCGCGCAGGTGCGGGAAATATTCCCCGTATTGGCCGGAATCTCCGGCTCTACCAGTACAATGTGAAGTGCCATGCAAATATCTCCTCCTGTTCCAAGCGCGGGTAAGAACCCCCCAAAGCGAAGCCTACGCATAGGCGCGCATGCTGCTGTTACTTTGCGGGGGATCTCGAAAGATGTGCTCATTCGTTTAGAAGACCTTCCACCGGCGGCGGAAGGTCTTTAAATTCCTGCTAATGGTCAACAATTAACCTTGAGTCTTCTGGAAGTGGTTCATGAAATCGGTCAGCGCTTTAATGCTCTCATAAGGAACGGCGTTATAGATGGAGGCGCGTAAGCCGCCAACGCTGCGGTGTCCCTTGAGGCCGACGAAGCCTTCCTGCTCCGAAGCCTTGATGAACTTCTTCTCCAGCTCTTCGGATTCCATCCGGAATGTCACGTTCATGATGGAACGGCTGCCTTGCTCCGCTACACCGCGGTAGAAACCGCCGCTGGCGTCGATCGTATCATACAGCAGTCCTGCCTTATCACGGTTCTTCACTTCGATTCCTGCAAGGCCTCCCTGCTCTTCAATCCATTTAAGCACTTGGTTAACCATATAGATCGAATAGGATGGCGGCGTATTGTATAGAGAGTTATTTTTATAATGGGTGCTGTAACGCAAGATTGTCGGAATGTTGGAAGGAGATTCGGCAATCAGCTCTTCCTTAGCGAGCACGACGGTTACACCCGAAGGTCCAAGATTTTTCTGTGCGCCGGCATAAATCAGTCCGAACTTGCTAACGTCGAAGCTGCGGCTCAAGATATCGCTGGACATATCCGCGATCAGCGGAAGAGATCCGGTATCCGGGAATTGCTGATATTGGGTGCCCTCAATGGTCTCGTTGGAAGTAATGTGCAGATAAGCGGCGTTATCGGCTGGCTTGATCGATCCGAGCTCTGGAATAGCCAGAAACTTCTTGTCTTCGGACGTTGCCGCAACATGCGCTCCGCCAGCGATCTTGGCTTCCTTGAACGCCTTGTCAGCCCAGCTGCCTGTCATTACGTAGCTTCCGACCTTGCCTTCGGAGAGGAAGTTCAACGGAATCATAGCGAACTGAGTAGTGGCTCCGCCCTGAATGAACAACACTTTATATCCAGCCGGATTGCCCAGAAGCGAAAGCAAACGTTCCTGCGCCTCATTGTGTACGGATTCATATACGGCTCCGCGGTGCGACATTTCCATAATCGACATCCCGGTCTCACGGAAATCGACGAATTCGGCTTGTGCGCGCTCCAGCACCTCAAGAGGTAGTGCCGCCGGGCCGGCGTTAAAATTATAGGCTCTCTTGCTCAAAATACTCCCACCCTTTCTCTTCTATCAATATGGTTATGATAGCAATAATCTAACATGGCAGCAAGTATAATTATTCACATATTCGCGTATTTACATCTCGAACGGGAAAGAACTCCGAAATTTGCCACTTTAATGCAGTGAATTACAAAATAGCCAAACCAAAATTCTCGGATTAACGATACTACGTACCAAGAGATAATAGCTGAATCAATCGCATTATTGCCAGAACAGCAGGGACTTATGCACTAGACGCACTAGGACGCTCTACTTGGAACCTTGAAATTGGAGTACATAAAATACCGCAAAAAAGAAGCCATCTCACATTATCCGTGAGAATGGCTTCTTTTGAAAAGCAAGCGTTCCGTCTGCACGGAATGCTTATTATTAATTCTTATACATCGAAATACAGGGAGTATTCATGCGGATGAACACGGATGGCTACTTCTTGAGCTTCGCCGCGTTTCAGTTCGATGTAGTTGTCGATGAAGTCTTTAGTGAAGACGCCGCCTTCTGTCAGGAACTCATAGTCAGCTTCCAGAGCGTCCAGCGCTTCGTTCAGGCTGCCTGGTACACTGCGGATTTTTGCCTTTTCCTCATTAGGCAGTTCGTAAATGTTCTTGTCGAGTGGGCCATAGCCAAGCTCAACCGGATTGATCTTCTTCTTGATGCCGTCCAGACCAGCCAGCAGCATTGCGGAGAAGGCCAGATAAGGGTTAGCCGTGGTGTCCGGAGTACGGAACTCAATACGGCAGCCTTTAGGCGTTACAGCAGCTACCGGGATACGGACTGCAGCGGAACGGTTACCTTTGGAGAACACAAGGTTAACCGGTGCTTCGTAACCAGGAACCAGACGTTTGAAGGAGTTCGTGCTCGGGTTGGTCAATGCGATCAGCGCCGGAGCATGGTACAGAATACCCCCGATGTAATTCAGAGCCGTTTCGCTCAGGTTAGCATATCCGCCTTTTTCATAGAACAACGGGCTGTCGCCGTTAAAGATCGATTGGTGAACGTGCATGCCGCTGCCATTGTCGCCGAAGAGCGGTTTAGGCATGAAAGTTGCCACTTTGCCGTATTGACGGGCAGTGTTTTGCACGATGTATTTGTAAGTCAACAGGTTGTCGGCAGTCTTCTTCAGTGTATCGAAGCGGAAGTTGATTTCAGCTTGTCCAGCTGTAGCAACTTCATGGTGATGGCGCTCGATTACCAGACCGGCTTCAGCAAGCAGACGACACATTTCACTGCGGATATCTTGCTGAGTATCAACCGGAGCAACCGGTACATAACCGCCTTTGATGCCCACTTTAAAGCCGAGGTTGCCGCCTTCATCCTTACGGTTTGTGTTCCAGGCCGCTTCTTCGGAATCCACGAAGTAAGAGGAGCTGTTCATTCCGCTCTCGTAACGAACGTCGTCAAAAATGAAGAACTCGGATTCAGGTGCGAAGAATGCTGCAGTTCCTACGCCGCTTTTTTGCAGGTATTCTTCCGCTTTCACAGCGATACCGCGCGGGTCACGCTCATAACGCTCGCCGTCAGGAGTGAAAATGTCGCACATAATGTTGAGCGTAGGGTGCGCGGTGAAAGGATCAATATATGTAGTGCTTGGATCCGGAATCATAACCATATCAGACTCTTCAATTCCGCGGAAACCGGTGATGGAAGAACCGTCAAAAGCTACGCCATTTACAAAGGTTTCTTCGTCAACAGCAGCAGCCGGCAAAGCAATATGATGGGCCCGTCCACCCAAATCAACAAAGCGGAAATCTACCCATTCAATGTTGTTCTCTTTAATCGTTTGCAACACTTTTTCAACCGACATTAAATTTTCCTCCCTAAGTTCCGAACATTAAGCCGTACCCACCATGCAAATGTCTCGGTTTAATTTTAACTGTCGTCATTATAAAACTCAAACCTTACATCGTCAATGCTTATGTAAGGTATTTTTTATGCCAATGTAAGATATTCTTACGCTTTGGTGAATTATTTTAAACCGGGCGCATAAGCGACGATTTCTGCTCTGAAAGCAAAACAAACAGCCTCTCTTCCGCTAGTTAAAGCTGGAAAAAAGGCTGTCTGCATAAGAATCGTTTATTTAATGGAAATCGCTTCCTGAGTGGAGAACTTCTTACCTACTAGCGGTGCCAGCTTCTCCAGATCCTGCAGCAGATTGCTGAACTGATCCGGGAACAGGGACTGAACACCGTCTCCCGTCATGGAGTTGTCCGGATCGGTATGCATTTCGATAATCAGGCCGTTTGCTCCTGCGGCAACGGACGCCTTAGCCATAGGCTCTACCAGTTCGCGGCGCCCCGTTCCGTGGCTCGGGTCGGAAATGACAGGAAGGTGGCTGAGGCCCTGTAGCACCGGAATGGCCGACAGATCCAGTGTATTACGGGTATAGGTCTCGAAGGTGCGGATACCGCGCTCGCAGAGCATAACATCCCGGTTGCCGCCGGCCAGGATGTACTCGGCAGCATTCAGCAGTTCGTCGTATGTCGCGCTGAAACCGCGTTTCAGCAGCACTGGACGGCCGCATGTTCCAAGCGCGCGCAGCAGATCAAAGTTCTGCATATTCCGCGTGCCCACTTGGAGAATGTCGGCGTATTCCGCGCACACGTCAACATACTCCGGCGTCATGACCTCGGTGATGGTCAACAGGCCGTGACGCTCTCCCGCATCCGCCATCATCTTCAGACCTTCCACGCCGATTCCTTGGAAGCTGTAAGGACCGGTGCGTGGTTTGAATGCTCCGCCGCGAAGAACCTGCGCTCCCGCCGCTTTTACCAGTCTTGCGATTTCGTCGATCTGCTCGGGCGATTCCACTGCGCACGGGCCGCCCATGATAGCCAGATGCTCTCCGCCGATCTTGACTCCTTTAACCTCGATGATCGTGTCGTCCGGATGAAAGTCTCTGCTCGCCAGCTTGTAGGATTTAGAGATTTTGACCACATTCTCTACACCCTTCATTTGGCGAAGGTGCTCCGCAAGCTTAGGGCTCACGCTGCCCACCAGACCGATGACCGTACGGTCCGAGCCTTTGGACAGATGCACTTGCAGGCCCTCCTTCTCGATCACTGCGATAATATCGTTGATTTGGTCCTCCGGAGTTTGATTCGATGTAATAACGATCATCTGATTCCTTCCTTTCCAATCCTGTATGGTTTAATGTTTGATTGTTTGCAGATCACTATTTTACTACGACGCTTTTAAGCTTTCATGCTTTTAATCACTAAAGTAATTCTATGCGATAATCTGATTCCCGTCAACCCCTTCTGCAAAATAAATATTCGAATGTGAATGGTAAGCGCCCTAAGCCCCCAAGGGCATAGGGCGCTTAAACTGAAAACTCGGGTAATTTTATGATTGGGATGACTGACCTGCTTTGGCTTTGACCGGAGGCAGCAGCTTCGCCATGTTGACCGTGCGCTTGATCTCCCATGTACCAGGATCTGCCGGATCATACTGCTCTAGATACGCTATGACTTCCTTCGTTAGCGGCGTTGGCGTTGACGCGCCTGAAGTGACAGCCACTTTCGAGACGCCCTTCAGCCATTCAAGCTTCAGCTCCGATACGTCGGCGATACGGTGTGCCGGAACACCGGCAATCTCCTCGGACACCTGGGCCAGCCGGTTGGAGTTGTTGCTGCGCGGGTCGCCGACGACAATGACGAGATCGGCCTGACCGGCTTGCTCCGCGACGGCTTCCTGCCGCACCTGTGTGGCCAGGCAGATCTCATTATGCACTTCAGCGCCGGGGAAGGTCTCCAGAAGCTTTTTCATTATATGTTTGATGTCCCATTGACTCATCGTTGTCTGGTTTGTAATGACAATCCGGGAGTCAGCCGGCAAGGCAAGGGAGGATATCTCCTCTTCCTTTTCGATCAGATGCACATGCCCGGGAGCGATACCCATGGCACCTTCCGGCTCAGGATGGCCTTTCTTGCCGATGTAGATGATTTCGCAGCCTTCCGAGACTTTTTCGTGGATGAGATCATACGTCTTGGTTACATCCGGACAGGTGGCGTCGACGGTCGTCAGCCCTTTCTCACGAGCTCTCCTGCGCACCTCTGGCGAAACGCCGTGCGCGGTAAAGATGACGGTGCCGCTGTCAATCTTGTCCAATATATCCAGGCGGCTGCTGCCGTCCAGCGTGATAATACCCTCATCCTCGAACGATTGAGTAACGTGGCTGTTATGGACAATCATACCCAGTATATAGATCGGCCGGGGAAGATCGAGATTTTTAGCGGCCTGGCGCGCCATGACCATGGCATCAACCACACCGTAGCAGTATCCCCGGGGAGAAATTTTGATAACTTCCATTGCTTCACCAACCTTCTGCAACATTATATCCTATTCAAGCGGAGCGGCAAAGAGCAGGGGCAGCCAAATCACGAACGTTGTGCCCTCGCCCTGCCGGGTAACCACCTCGACCGATCCACCGTGCTCATCAATGATCCATTTGGCTATGGATAATCCGAGTCCGATGCCTTCGGTAATGCCGCGGGATTCATCCGCCCGATAGAACCGGTCGAAAATATGCGGCACCTCGTCTTTTTCCATACCGATGCCGGTATCCTTAACCCGGATGCCAACCTGGTGCTGATAAACAACCGCGTCGAACGTCACTTCTCCGGACGGCGTATATTTGAAGGCATTGTCAATGAAAATGAACAGCATCTGCTGCAAATAATCCTTGTTGCCCAGCACATATTTGCCATTGAGGATCGAAAGATCCCCCGTAATCCACTCCGCTTCCCGGGGGAGAAAGACGGCCCGGCGGGCCACCTCATTCATCATCGGCTCAAGCGCTATCGGCTCCTTCTCGAAGGTGCGGCCCGTATCGGCTCTGGCCAATGACAGCATATCGGCGACCAGCCGGCTCATGCGCTTCGCCTCGTCCGCGATATCATGCACCGATTCCACCGACATTTGCCGAATCGCCGCTTCATCCAGTGACGGATTTTCACCAGGCTCGAGTTCCCATACCTTTTGGAGCAGCTCGATGTTGCCGCGAATGGTCGTCAGCGGCGTGCGAAGCTCATGCGAAGCATCCGACACGAAACGGCGCTGGGCCGCATACGAATCCTCAAGATTCTTGTAAAACCCTTCCATCCGGCCTAGCATACTGTTCACCGTCCGGATCAGTCTTCCAATTTCATCGGGCGGCCCGTCGTATTCGATCCGTACGCTGAGGTCATTGCCGGTCTGAATGCCTTCGGCCGCTTCGATCACCTTGCCAATCGGGCTCATCGCCTTGCGGGCCAGAAACAGGCCAAAGGTAAAGGCGGCGATCAACGTGGCAAATGAGCCAGTGATCAGGATTGTCTTCAGCCGATCAAGCAGCTTGTCCTGTTCTCCGGTATATGCAGCCATTTGCAGAACGGCCGCCGGATTGTTATTGTAGCCCTCAATATTGACCGCCTTTTGATAAACCAAAAAATGGTAGCCTTTGTAATAGGCATCTTTAAACTCTTCATCTTTGAGGTTCTGCTGCGCCGGAATATCGAAACGCAGATCAATATGCGTCAAATTCAAGCTCTGAATAAACTTTCCGCTGTCGTAAAAGTACATTTGCCCGAACAAATTCTGGGCATCCAGGCGGTTATCGAAGAGAGTGTCCAGCGATTCGCCTTTCGCCTGATCCCGGAGCCTGTCTTTTATATCCCCATACGTATTAATATAGAAAAAAACGAAAATGGATGCTGAAAAGGCCAGCAGCATGACGGCTAATATCCCCGAATACCACGCGGTCAGCCGCAGCTTGATTGACATCTTATTTGTCACCTCTTAGGATGTAGCCGGCTCCCCGAATCGTCTGAATGAGTCGTTTGCCGCCATGCTCCTCCGTCTTTTGACGCAGCATGGCAATATAAACCTCCAGCACATTGGATTCGCCGCTGTAATCGTAGCCCCAAATCTTGTCCATAATCAGATCGCGGGACAGCACCCGCTTCGGATTCTGCATAAACAAATGCAGCAGCTCAAATTCTTTTGCCGTCAGTTCCAGCCGTTTGCCGCCGCGCGTCACTTCCCGCGAATCGACATCCAGCACAAGGTCCTCATAGACGGCTGCCTGCTCGCTGCCTCCGCTTTGTTCGCTCCCCCGCCGCAGCAGCGCTCTTACCCGCGCCAGCAGTTCTTCCAGCGCGAACGGCTTTACCAGATAATCATCCGCTCCGAGGTCCAGGCCTTTGACCCTGTGCTCTACCTCATCCTTGGCTGTAAGCATCAGTACCGGAACGGTGCTGCCGCCCTCTCTAAGCCTCCGGCACACCTCAAAGCCATCCACCTGAGGCATCATGACATCGAGAACAACGACATCCGGATCGCTGTTCAGTACGGCCCGTAGGCCGTCCGCTCCGTTGGACGCCGTCTTTACGTCATAACCCTCAAAAGCGAGTCCTCTCCGCAGCATGGAAATGATTTTTTCGTCATCGTCAATAATTAAAATATTCGGTCGCATGAAGCCGCCCCTTTGTTAATGTTCTATATCTCTATTGTAACAGTGAATGCTTTGCCGCGCACATCTACGGCAAAAGCGGAAGGGCTGCCCCTCCCGCTTTTCGTGTACCGTATAATTACTGCTGGGTCTGCGCTGTATTGAAGTCGTTTTTGTTGCCGATCGTTACCGGCAAATCCAAAGTTTTGCCGTCTCTGACAACATTGAGTGTAATTTTGTCTCCGACCTTTTTGGTCTTGATGAAGTCAATCAATTCCTGGCTGGTCGCATATTTCGTTCCGTTAGCGCCGGTAATAATATCGTATGGACGCAGGTCGGCAACGTAAGCCGGTGATTTGTAAATAATCTCGGCTACAACGGAGCCCTCCTTGATGTCAGTGCCCATTTGCTTCGCCACTTCATCGGTAATCGTCATCAGCGAAGCGCCGATAAATGGAACCGGATCTTTGGGGATGGCTTGATTGGCTTCAAGCTTGTCGACAACTTCTTTAATTTTATTGACCGGTATGGCGAAGCCAATACCTTGCGAATCCGTGCTGACGGCAACGTTCATACCGATTACCTGGCCGCTTGAGTTAAGCAGCGGTCCGCCGGAGTTGCCGGGGTTGATGGAAGCGTCTGTCTGCAGCAGATCCGTATAATTGCGCGTACCGCTGCCTTGTTCTTCATTGATGTCAATGCTCCGGTCTTTCGCGCTCAGCACCCCTGCGGTAACCGTGTGGTCAAAGCCCTGCGGGTTGCCGATTGCCACGACCTCCGAGCCTACCTTGATGGCGTCCGAGTCGCCGAGCGGCACGGTCGGGAAGTTGTTGTCCCCTTCGATTTTCAGCACCGCAAGGTCCAAATCCACACTGGATCCAAGCAACTTCGCTTCATACGGCTTGGAGTTGCCGTCGACGGTAACCTGTATGACGTCGGCATTCTCGATTACGTGCTGGTTAGTCAGAATATATCCGGCTTTATCGTAAACAAATCCGGTGCCGATGCCGTAAGGTGTCAGCTGCGAATCGGAACCGGAACCGCTGCTGCCATTGTTCGGCTGGGTCTGTCCCGAAGAGTTTCCGCCGAATTGGTCACCGAAGAAGAACTGATAGAACGGATCGTTCGAGTTCGGATTACTTTGGCTTCCACGGGGAGCCGATTTCACGAGCGTTTCGATTTTAACGACCGCCGGCCCCGCTTCGTCTACGACACTGGAGACGCCTTGTGTTCCGGTCACAAGCCCGGTTGTCGTAGTCGTCGGTGCAACGGTCGCGCTCTCGTTGGCAGCCTTGCCCTGTGAGCTTAAGGCCGCCGTTGCCGTTGCTGCCTGGTCTGATGTAAACCAGTTCCCCCGGTCAGCCATGAACATGGAGCCGGAGAGCACAAGCATACCGGCAAGGAAGGAAAGGACCGCAGTTTTTACCGGTTTCTTCGGCTTCCGGTTATACTGCCAGCCGTTCCCGCCGTCCGAACCGCTTCCGCCGCCGTTCCCTCCTCCGCCATACCCGCTGCCGTAACCCGTGGGGCGGATCGAATTGTACGGGACCGGCTTGACCGGCTGGGGAGGAGTGATTTCCACCCTTTCCGGCTCCCTCCGGCTATAATGCTCTACGCCTTCCGTATTCTGCTCATTATGATTAAGGGATTTAAAAGGTCCGTACGAATAGTAGTAAGATGAATTCGATTCAGGAGACTGTCCTTCGTTGTTCCACTCCTGATCCGGCGATTGTTTCTCAAAGCGATCGTTGCCATCGCCATTATATCTGTGCTTGTTCTCGTCCATTGTTTACCCTCCCGCGCCCTGTCCCTCACGGACAAGGAGTCATTTTGCTTTCTTGGGTATATTTTGTACTTTAAACCTTAAGCCGACATTAAAAACAATTTAAGCGAAGATAAAACATTCAAGAGATAGATATACAAAAAAGAAGCCCGGCGCGCCTTTCGCTTAAACGCCGGACTTCATTGGACAAGCCTATTCTTGAAAATAAAAACTTCGAATCATAGAGTTTAAGATTGCGCCCGTCATGTGCCTGGAAATAGCGATAGACGACCTATCTCTGTGTAACCCATCCCTTGCGGTGCGCATAGATGGCGAGCTGCGTGCGGTCCTCCAGCTCGCATTTCATCAGCAGATTGCTGACATGCGTCTTAACCGTCTTGATGCTGATATGCAGCTCCTCGCCGATATCCTTGTTGCTCTTGCCTTCCGCAATCAGCAGCAGAACCTCCCTTTCCCGCTCGGTCAGCCCGGATGTATCATCCTGCACCGTGCGTTGGCGGATGCCGCGCGTCAATGCCTGCGACACATCGCCGGTCATCACCGGCATGCCGCGGTACGCCCCCTGCAGCGCGTAAATCAGCTCTTCCGCCGACACGGTCTTGAGAACATAGCTGACCGCACCCGCCTCAATGGCGTCCACCACAAGGTCATCCTCAAGGAAGCTGGTCAATATCACGATCTTTAGCCCCGGAAACTCGGACAGCACCGCACGGGTCGTCTCCACGCCGTTCATCACCGGCATCATCAGATCCATCAAGATCAGATCGGGCAGCCCTTCCTCGCCCCAGGAATGCAGCAGTTCAAGCGCCTCCCGTCCGTTTGACGCCTCGGATACCACCTCAAATGTCGGTTCCAGCATCAGATATGTTTTGAGCCCCATACGAACCATATCATGGTCATCAACCAGCAGTACTTTGATCGCGCTCATTCGCCGCTTGCCTCCTCTTCCCCTGCTTCTTTGCTTGCCGCCACGCCGCTTGCAGCCGATATCTCTCTGCCGTTCGCCTGAACAAACTTTGGAATATGTACACGGATCGTCGTGCCCGCTCCCCTGCGGCTAATAATTTCAACCTGGCCGCCGAGCTTCTCCGCGCGCTCCCGCATCGTCGTCAGGCCGTACGATCCCTGTTTGCCATGCATGAGTTCGAATCCCTGCCCGTCATCGCTGACGCTGAGCGCAACCTGCCTCGGTCCCTCGCGCAGAGACAGGCTGACCAGTCGCGCTCCCGAGTGCTTCACTATGTTCGCCATCGCTTCCTGGATAATCAGAAACAGCTGATGCTCGATCGCCTCGGACAGCTCGCCCTGCAGTTCAAGCTCCTTTATGCCCTTCAGCCCATTCTGCCGGCAGTAATCCGGGAACCATTTCTCCAGCGCTTCGAACAGGTCCCTGCCTTCAAGCTCCACCGGACGAAGCTGGGCGATCAGCGCCCGCATCTGCTTCTGAGCCATCTGCGACATGGTGATCAGCTGGTCCATCACCGTCCGTCCCTGTTCTTCATTCCGCTCTAGCACCTTCGGCAGCGAAGAGGCGGACATGTGGATGGCGAACAGCTGCTGGCTGACCGTATCATGCAAATCCCGGGCCATCCGCCGCCGTTCCTCAAGCACAGCGCTCTCCGCCGCCTTCTCTTTCTCAACAACCTCCTGCTCGCCCAGACGCTGAAGCAGCTTCATTTTGTTCTCGACCGCATCCATCATAATATTGAACTCATGATAAACTCTTGCAAAAGAAGGATCGTCGCTCCCCGGCATCCGAACGGAAAGATTGCCTTTGGCTACTTTCAGCATATTGAGATCCAGGTGATCAATCCGCCGCTGGATGCGCTGCACGGCCATATAGCCGATAACGGCGGTAAACAGCACGATGCCAAGGCACAGATACACCCACATTCTGTAATCCTCGACTTCGATATAGCCCAGGCAGCTTCCGGCGTACATCAGCAGGGCTGTTACACTGCCACAGAGCAGGAAATAAAGCAGCAGTACCCATTTCGTATTTTTAAAAATCGTCCCCATCGCCCTAACCCACCGTCTTAACCTTGATATCTCCGATAAAAGCGCTGACATTGATACGGATTTTTTTGCCGGCTTCCTTATAATAAGGTGTCTTGCACTGTACGGAGCTCATAAACCCGCTGCGCGAGTGATCCAGTACTTCCATATCGCCTATGAACGAGCTGCTGTTGACGGAAATGCCGAGATCCATGTCGTCCGGAATATAGATTTTGAGATCGCCGATAAAAGCGGATAGATTAATCTTCGTCTCGCCGTACGGGATTTGCGCGTTGGTCAGGTCAAGCACCGTATCGCCGATAAATTGGGAGACATTCGTGTTTTTGAGCTGAAAATGTTCGCGTCCCATGTGGATATCACCGATAAAAGTGGAACGGTTCGTCGTTTCCTTCCCCTCGCTATGGCTCCATTCATGTCCATCAAAATGTCCGTGCTTGCGTTCATACCGCTCCCAGCGCTCGCTATTTCTGCGTTCGTGGCGTTCCTCCCGCTCCTGGCGTCTGCGTTCATGACGATCCCTATTTTCCTTCCAGCGTGAATCGGCCTCGCGGTCCCAGTCGGTCACTCCGGACTTTCCTGCAGAACTTTCAATGGAGCCGCTCTCTTCCCTAGGTCCGCCGAATTTCCGCTCAAATTCGTCATCCAATGTCGATTCCAGCGGCCGCGGCGGTTCAGCGTCCTCCCCTGACTTGTCCCCCGAATAAAACTTCGGAGGTGCAGGCGGCGGTTCCGGTGGTCCGGAGCGGTGCGGTCTGAAGATGACCATGAGTCCGCCCCCGATCAGTGCGACTGGAATGAGCATGGTGAAGAAATCACCAGCGGAAAGGTCGAACCATCCCAGATTCCGTCCCAAAAAATACACGCCCAGGGCTAGAAAAAACAGCGAGCCTATGGAGGAAAACCCTCTGCCGCCTCCCCCTAGCAGCCGCTGACAGCCTATAATAATCAGCACAACCGGCCAGAAATTGGAGAAAAGGTAACCGATATCGATGTCTGCATATCCCAACTGCCGGAGCAAAAACAGCACGCCGATTCCAATTAGAATCAGGCCCCCGAACACCTGGCTGGCTATACGTCTTCTCATCTGTCATTTCCCCTTTAGCTTATTGTAGCGCTTATGCCTTATGGACTTAGTTTACAACAGGCTTCACCCGGTTAACAGCGGCGAGGGAATGAAAACATTCTCGGTCTGCAGACGGAGGGGCTGGAAGTCTTTACCCGGCACGCAGCAAAAACAAAAATGCCCCGCCTCTGACGAGGACGGGACACGTTTTGGCCTAGGCGGCCTATGATGCTTCAGGCGAGTGCGGCTTAAGCTTGCGGTTTTTGGACCGGTTTGGCGATCCCGCCTTGCTTCGTTACTGCATCATTCTCGGCGGCAAACTCGGAGTTGAATTTTTCATTCGGTGTCTTGTAGTTTTCTTGAACCTTCGGTTTTTTAGCCACGTTGGTCACCTCCCTTTGCTCTCATCCGCGGCGCAGATAGCACCAATCGGAGACGAATCAGAGGCTGATTTCTGTGCCCCAGTCCGTATTATGGCAAGGCAGATTGAAAATTATACTAGCGCATGTGAAATTAAGTTCATGAGCTGTCCAATTAGATGATTTCTTCCAGTATTTCCTGCGGCACGGTATCGTAAGCCCGGATGACTCTTCCTATATTCTCCAGCATAGCTTCCGTACACTTACCGCTGCCGCGCTTGATCAGTTGGACCTCCACCAATTGTTTTCCCCATTCCCTATATACCTGCTTAGTCGTTGAAAAATAAAGATCAATCTTTTGCCCTTTGATCGCCGATCCGGTGTCCGCGACTATCGCATAGCCATACCCCGGCACGTATAAAATGCTTCCCAGCGGCAGCACCTTGGGATCGGCGGCAATGGTCGAAACAGCGTTCTTGTCTCTTCGCACCTTGACGCCTGAGTAGGTGATGCCGTATTCCGGGTGATTCGGTCGTTTGCCGGTCGATTCGAAGCCTGCTGTATATCCGGTGGCTGTCATTTTGAACATGCGGATGATCTGCTCCGGCGCAGGAGCGGCTACGGGGATGGAAGATGAACGAGCAGGTTTATGCGGATACGTCTGCAAGACCGGCACTGCCTCAGCCATCGGCTGAAAGGATGGTAATGCGGGCTCCCGGTCAGCTTCGCGTCCCGCCTTTGTATATATGATGGATAGTGTAACCAAGAACGCAAAGGTGACGAAGATACACCAAGACCTCTGCCAAACACCCATTTTGTTCATCATGAAAACCTCCCCCTTATTAGCGAAGGTTTCCCGTTTCCCAAAAATTTATACATGAAGCGAAGTTGCGCCTCACGGGATGTTGACAGAGGTCTTCAATTATTAAAAAATAGCCTTGGTCGAAGCTTCAAAAGCGAGGCTCTCGATCACCTCGTCAAGAGGCTTCGCCCCGATATCGCCTTCGCCGCGTCTGCGGACGGAAACAGCGCCGCTGTTCTTCTCGTTCTCGCCGACGATGAACATATACGGCAGCTTCTCAAGCTGAGCTTCGCGGATCTTGTAACCGAGCTTCTCATTTCGCAGATCGGCTTCGGCTCTCAGACCGCGGCGGCGCAGCTTGTCGATTACCTCGTTTGCATAGTCGTCAAAAGCGCTCGACACCGGAATAACCTTTACCTGCTGCGGAGACAGCCAAAGCGGCAGCGAGCCGGCAAAGTTCTCCAGCAGGAAGGCTACGAAACGCTCCATCGTTCCCAGAATGCCGCGGTGCAGCACGACCGGACGGTGCTTCTGTCCGTCATCGCCGACGTATTCCAGCTCAAAGCGCTCCGGCAGCAAGAAGTCGATCTGTACGGTCGAGAGCGTCTCTTCCTTGCCAAGCGCAGTCTTGATCTGCACGTCCAGCTTCGGACCGTAGAACGCGGCTTCGCCTTCCGCCTCGTAGAACGGCAGCCCGGCTTCCTCGACAACCTCCCGCAGCATCCGCTGGGCCGTTTCCCACATCTGGTCGTTCGGGAAATACTTCTCGGTATCAGCAGGATCGCGGTAGGACAGCCGGAAACGGTAATCATTGATGCCGAAGTCACTGTACACCTGCTTCACCAGTTCAAGCACACGGGTAAATTCACTCTTGATCTGATCCAGACGGCAAAAAATATGCGAGTCGTTCAGGGTCATGGAGCGGACGCGGTGCAGACCGGTCAGCGCGCCGGACATTTCGTAGCGGTGCTGAATGCCGAGCTCGGCAATCCGGATCGGCAGGTCGCGGTAGCTGTGCATTGAGCTCTTATACACCATCATGTGATGCGGACAGTTCATCGGGCGCAGCACGAATTCCTCGCTGTCAATCGTCATCTTCGGGAACATGTCTTCCTGATAATGCTCCCAGTGGCCTGAGGTCTTGTACAGCTCGACATTGCCCAGCACCGGAGTATAGACATGCTGGTAGCCGAGGTTCGCTTCCAGATCAACGATATAGCGCTCCAGAATGCTGCGCAGCTTGGCGCCCTTCGGCAGCCAAATTGGCAGTCCCTGGCCTACCAGGTTATTGAACGTAAATATCTCCAATTCTTTGCCGAGCTTGCGGTGATCGCGCTTCTTCGCTTCTTCCAGCAGGCGGAGATGCTCGTCAAGCTGCGCTTTCTTGACCCATGCGGTGCCGTACACGCGCTGCAGCATTTTGTTCTTGCTGTCGCCGCGCCAGTACGCTCCCGCAACGTTCATCAGCTTGAAGACTTTGATTTTGCCGGTCGAAGGGAGATGAGGCCCGCGGCACAGGTCGAAGAATTCGCCCTGCTCATACAGGGTGATCACGCTGTCCTCGGGCAGCGCCTGGATAAGCTCAAGCTTGTACGGGTCGCCAAGCTCCCCGAAAATCTCAAGCGCCTCCTTGCGGCTGACTTCCTTGCGGACAATCGGCAGATTCTCCGACACGATACGCTCCATTTCCTTCTCGATCTTCTGCAGATCTTCCGGATTCAGCGGATGCTCCAGGTCCATGTCATAGTAGAATCCATCCTCAATCGTCGGTCCTACGCCGAGCTTAACCTCTTTGGCGCCGAACAGCCGCTTGACGGCCTGGGCCATCAGGTGGGCGGCACTGTGCCGCATAACCTCAAGTCCATCCTGAGAATCAAGCGTCACGATCTCCACTAGATCTCCGTCACTCAGCTTGGCGGACAAATCAACGATTGTCCCGTTCAGCTTGCCGGCGGCGGCATTCTTGCGCAGCCCGCTGCTGATGGAAGCTGCTACATCGTCGATGCTGCTGCCTTCCGGATATTCCCGGACCGAGCCGTCCGGTAACTTAATGCTTACTGCCATTATCATTTCCTCCTCGAATAGTGGTAAGCCTATCTCAGCGGCCGTCAGCCGCATAAAGCTTTACGGAACGGATATATCCACGCATACAAAAAACACCCGTCCCGCATAGGGACGAGCGTCTGCACCCGTGGTTCCACCCAAATTCAATCCCGCCTTGTGTCCCAAGACTTTTAAGATAAAGTCAGGCAACAGCAGAATCCTTGTTCAGCATGGGAATAACGGCCATGAACCGGCGGTTCTTACTGTTTCTTATGCGGAAGAGACAACCCGTATCAACCGGGGCACTTCGCAAAGAAAGTTCATAACCGCAGCTACAAAGGGGTAAACCGAACACCGGATTCCGAAGGAAATTGCAGCGATCTTTCCTCTCTCTGGGCGGACCTGGAAATCGATTCATGTCTTTGTCAATGCTGTTCGCGTGAATAATGTGTAATTATAAATGCTAATGGCCGCTCCCGTCAAGCCACCGGGTCAACAGCAGCTCTGCTCAGAGCTGTTCATCATGCGGCTTTCGATCAGGCAAGCGGCCAGCGCGCTTCAGGCTCTCCCGCAGCAAATACTCGATGTGTCCGTTCACACTGCGGAACTCCTCCCCCGCCCAACGCTCCAGCGCTTCATACAGCCTGGGATCAATGCGCAGCGGAAAGTTCTTCTTGGCCGCCATGATAGGACCGCCTTAATACAACGAGCCGGCGTTGATAACCGGGCTCGCTCCGCGCTCGGATACGATGGCCACCATCAGATTGTTGATCATGGCCGCCTTGCGTTCTTCGTCCAGCTCCACAACACCGCTCTCCTTAAGCTGCTTGATCGCCATATCCACCATGCCGACTGCACCCTCCACAATGATCTGCCTTGCCGACAGAATGGCAGAAGCCTGCTGGCGCTGAAGCATGGTGCTGGCGATTTCAGTGGAATACGCAAGATGTGTCAGTCTTGCTTCCAGCACCTCCACCCCTGAAAGGGACAGCCGTTCCTGCAGTTCCAGGGCCAGCTCCTTGGCGATTTCCTCTGCATTGGCGCGAAGAGACATGCCGCTTCCATTGAAGCTGTCATAAGGATATTTGCTCGCCACATGGCGAAGCGCCGTCTCGCTCTGGATTTCCACAAATTCCATGTACTTGTCTACATCGAACAGCGCTTTTGCCGAATTGATGACCTTAAACACGACGACAGCGGCGATCTCGATCGGATTGCCCTCGATATCGTTAACCTTCAGCTTGACGCTGTTGAAATTGCGCACTCTAAGGGAGACCGTCTTACGCTTGCTGAGCGGAACAACGGCCCACATGCCGCTGGCTGAAATCGTCCCAACGTATTTGCCGAAAAAAGTGACCACGACCGACTTGTTGGGCTGCACCACCGTAATGCTTGTCGCCAGCACCCCGGAAGCCACGAACAAAATAGCAGGCACTACATCATAGCCCTGGACAGCTCCGTAAATTCCACCGGCGAGGCAAATGACAATCACAGCGATAATCCAAAAACCGTTAATGGGACGAAGCATTTTTTCTTGCATAAGGCACCTCCAAAAAAGGATATGTATTTGATATTTATATGATATCACTATTGGATATTGATGTAAATTATTATTTTCCGGTACATGATGCTGTCAGAAAAAAGTCACAGATGTGTACCCGAATCTTCCTATACTATAAATCTGGTAAAGAATTCTTTGTTTAAGCGATTACATTTGCGAGGAGGTGGATAAAGCAATGAGCGTGAAGGAACAGGTGCTGGACACGATTAAATCTGCTGGCAAACCCGTCAGCGCGGGCGAGGTGGAGAAACTCTCCGGTCTGGACCGCAAGGAGATCGACAAGGCCTTTAATGAGCTTAAAAAAGAAAAAGCGATCATCTCCCCGGTCCGCTGCAAATGGGAAGCCGCCGAATAGGATCACGGAATCCGCTGGAAATCCCGGCGGGTGCCCTTTACCATTATGCACCATGGGGCATTTACCCGGTTATGACCTCGGCTCAAGGGCCGTCCCAAAAGGGCAGATCCAAGTGAGCGAATCCCATCAATATGCAAAAGAACCTTCAGAACCACTATAACAGCGGAACTGAAGGTTCTTTGTTAATCGAATATGACTCTACAGCCGCATCCATTTAATTCTGCATCACAAAATCGCGCCGAACTCCCGAGGAAGCGTCGTCGAACACTTTCAGAATATCGTACTGCGTGTTGCGCTGCGCCGGGATTTTGCCAGCCTCGCGGATAATTTGCAGGATTGACTCGATGTTGACCTTGTAGGTCGCGCCCGCCGAGGAAACGACGTTCTCCTCGATCATCGTGCTACCGAAATCGTTGCAGCCGTATTGCAGCGACAGCTTGCCCACCTCTGGCCCCATCGTTACCCAAGAGGATTGGAAGTTCTCGATATTGTCGAGCACAAGCCGGCTGATCGCCACCGTCTTAAGGTATTCTTCCGGGGTCTGGCGGTCCAGCTTCAGGTTCGTATTGTCCGGCTGGAACGTCCAAGAGATGAATGCCAGAAAGCCCTCCGAGTTATAATTCTTCGCAATGCATTCGTCCTGAGCTTCACGGATACGCAGAAGATGCAGCGCCCGCTCCTCCATGCTCTCTCCGAGTCCGATAACCATCGTCGCCGTCGTATTCATGCCGATTTGGTGCGCCGTCTGCATAACCTCCATCCAGTCACGCCACGGGCCCTTGAGCCGGCTGATTTTTTTTCGGGTACGGTTGTCCAGGATTTCCGCTCCGCCCCCAGGAAGCGAATCAAGACCCGCCGCATGAATCTGGCGCAGCGTCTCTTCCAGGGTCAGCCCGGAAATCTCCTTCATTTTCATAATCTCCGCCGGAGAGAAGGAATGCATCGTGATGCCGGGGAATCGTTCCTTGATGTTCCGCAACAGATTCGTATAATAACTGAACGGCAAATCGGGATTGGTGCCCCCTTGCATCAGTATCTCCGTTCCGTTCACGGCGATCGTCTCTCTTATTTTTTCGAAAATCGTCTCATCCGGCAGGACATAGCCTTCCTCTGAACCGGGTCTGCGGTAAAAAGCGCAAAATCGGCAGTACACATCGCATACATTCGTATAATTTATATTGCGGCCGATAACGAACGTAGTCACCGGCTCGGGATGCCATCTTTTCATAATGATATCCGCCGCAGCGCCCATTTTCTCAATCTCATTGCTCTCAAACAATCTGACCGTATCCTCAAGCCCAAGGCGTTCGCCCTGCAGCGCTTTGTTCAAAATTTGATCGATTGCGCCCATCGTTTGCAGCCTCCTTTTACAACCATGCATAATCAATCCATAAAATTTGTATGACAAAGGAATATGTCCGTTAACTCATCGTATCACAATCCGCCGCGCTTAAAAACAGTCTTTTTCATTCCCCACTCTGTAAACAGCACAAAATAACCCCGCAATGCGGGGTCAATTCGAAGCATATCTGGTACATTGCGAATTAAAAAGACGGCGCCGCCTGCGTATGGCGATGCCGTCATGTTCGATTGATGCCGCTACTGTATGGCCTTGCCCCTACAGCGAATCCGCCGATTCCCGTACCGGCTGGCCGGCCCCGGCGCTATCTGCCTCAAGCTCCGTCCGCGCCGCTTCCAGCGCTTGCTGCAAATCGACGACAAGATCGTCGATATGCTCGATGCCGACTGAGAAACGCAGCAGCCGGTCATCCACGCCGACCGCATGGCGGATTTCAGCCGGTATATCGGCATGTGTCTGCACCGCGGGGTAAGTCATCAGCGACTCGACTCCGCCGAGACTTTCGGCGAACGCAATCAGCTTGATATGACGCAGGAGGGGCTCCACATATCTCGCGTCCTTGACTTTGAAGGAGAAAATACCAGTGTTGCCGCTCGACTGGCGCTTTTGGATGTCAAACCCCGGATGCCCTTGAAGACCCGGATGGAATACTTCCGCAATCGCCGGATGTTCTTTCAGGAAATGGGCGATCGCCAGGGAGTTGCTCTCATGCCGCTCCATACGAAGCGCCAGCGTCTTCATGCCTCTCATTAACTGATAGCTGTCGCTCGGGCTGAGCACGGCGCCGATTGAGTTATGCAGGATGGCCATCTCCTCCGACAGTTCCTTGCCTTTTGTTACAATCAGCCCAGCCAGCACGTCGTTATGCCCGCCCAAATATTTGGTCGCGCTGTGGACGACAATATCCGCGCCAAGCTCCAAAGGACGCTGGAAATATGGCGTCAGCAGCGTATTGTCCACGACCGTCAGCATTCCGTAGCGGCGGGCCCAGGTACACACGGCCTCGATATCGGTAATCATCATCAGCGGGTTGGTCGGCGTCTCGATGAAGACCGCTTTCGTGTTATCCCGGCGGGCCGATTCCAGCGCGTCAAAATCATTCGTGTCCACATAGGAAGCGGAAACGCCGAATTTGGACATAATCCGTTCCAGCATCCGGTACGTGCCACCGTACAAATCCAGTGAGACGATTAGATGGTCGCCCTGCCCAAACAAGGTGAAAATGGTTTGCAGAGCGGCCATGCCGGAGCTGCACGCGAATCCGGCGTCGCCGGATTCCAGTTCAGCTGCCGCTTGTTCCAACACGGTGCGTGTCGGGTTTTTGGTCCGGATGTAGTCGAAGCCCGTGCTTTGTCCCAGCCGAGGATGCCGGAATGCGGTGGACTGGTATATCGGATAATTCACTGCGCCCGTCGCCGGGTCTTCCTGCGAGCCGATTTGGGCCAGCCTGCTTTCAATTCTGAGTTTGTCGTTCATAATTAACCCCCCAAAGTTAGTACCTATAATTTTTAATATAATATGGCTTGCCTTAAAGGTACAGCATTCATATTACAGGTCCGATATCGTATGGCGTTTCCTGGTAGACGTAATAGTTAAGCCAGTTGGTGAACAACAGATTCGCGTGGGCGCGCCATACGGCGGGCGGCGTGCGCTCCGGATCATCGTTCGGGAAGTAATGCTTCGGCAGCGCTATATCCATCCCTTTCGCGATATCGCGTTCATACTCCCCTTTCAGGGAGAACGGATCGTACTCGGAGTGTCCGGTCACAAAAATCTGCCGGCCGTCATGGGTAGCGACGATATAAACACCGGCCTCCTCCGATTCCGCCAGTATTTGCAAATCCGGCGTATTCAAGACATCCTCACGGGAGATGTCCGTATGCCGGGAGTGGGGCACATAGAACAGCTCGTCAAAGCCGCGCAGCAGCTTGGTATTCGGCGCAGTGGTCCAGTGTGGGAATACGCCGAAGCATTTCTCGGAAAGACCGACCTTACGGACGCCGTAATGATAGTTGAGTCCCGCCTGAGCCGCCCAACAGATATGCATCGTCGAGGTGACGTTATCCTTGCTCCATTCGAAAATCTCTTTCATCTCTTCCCAGTAGTTCACATCCTCAAAATCCATCTGTTCCACGGGGGCGCCCGTGACGATTAGACCGTCAAAACGGCGGTGGCTAATCTCTTCGAAGGTCTTATAGAAGCTCTCTAAATGCTCCGCCGATGTATTTTTCGAGGTATGGGAGCTCGGATGGAGCAGTGTAACATCCACTTGCAAAGGCGAGTTGCCGATCAGACGCAGTAGCTGCGTTTCGGTAGTTTCTTTAGTGGGCATCAGATTTAAGATAGCGATCCGCAGAGGGCGGATATCCTGGTGAAAGGCCTGGCTTTCATCCATAACGAAAATATTTTCCCCAGATAGGATCTCCTTGGCGGGTAGACTGTCGGGAATCTTGATCGGCATTGAAGCTCACTCCTTCTATTAATGGAACCGCACGCAGCGGTTAAAATCATGAAACAAATAAAAACCTTTCCCGAAATAAACGAGAAAGGTCATATTTATACACATATGATACTCTCTCATCTGTCAGACAACGCCCCAAAACTGCCTACAATCGGCCTGCGTCTCTGCAAGAATTAGCACCGTGCGTTTCACGCCGGTTGCCGGGTTTCATCGGGCCAGTCCCTCCACCTGCTCTTGATAAGATTTTTACATATTCAATTAAAATTCTTATTAATCACTTTAAATCATGAACCTGTCTTTCGTCAAGTCCATACACTGTTCTTAGAGTCTTTAAGATAACAACAATTTTTCTTGAAAGAGGCATTACCCGGCGTTATACTAGACAAGTGTTTCAGAGATCGCCCCACTAAGTGAAGCCTTGGCTTTCGAAACCTATCCAGCTACTTTACGGGGACCCCGAAACTATAAATCTTTATTAATAAAAGAGGTGAGATGAAGAATGGAAGGCGACCCGAGTACGCAGCACAGCGCTGATCAGGAACAACCGTACAGGATGAATATCAGCTTGCCGGCGGCGGGAGCGCTTCTTCTTCATGCCTTCGGAATATAAAGCGGCCCATTTAGTTGCAGACGCCGGTCAAGCTGATTTTTCCCTGTGCTTTCATAAGCATATCCCTGGGCAAGCTAGGG
This sequence comes from Paenibacillus sophorae, assembly GCF_018966525.1. Classification (NCBI taxonomy): domain Bacteria; kingdom Bacillati; phylum Bacillota; class Bacilli; order Caryophanales; family Paenibacillaceae; genus Paenibacillus; species Paenibacillus sophorae. The sequence continues at coordinate 2,522,964 of NZ_CP076607.1, read as the reverse complement.
AGAGAAGGAGTGAATCAGATGAAGATCCGACTGGTTAATGCAGGCATTTTTACGCCTATAGATGATATTGAACTGACCCTTAACCCTCCGACAGAAGGGTTCTACTGGATTGACGCCGATGTGGAGGATTTGCAGCTGCTGCAGCCTTTATTCAATCTTCACGATCTGGCTGTGGAAGACTGTCTCAGCGACGAGGAGCAGCGTCCCAAAATTGAAATTTACGAGAGTCATTATTTTATTGTGGTAAACAGCATCCGTTTTGACGACGAGGAAATTTTCCTGCGTGCCCTTAATATTTTTCTCGGGCGGCACTTTATTATTACCGTCACGAAGCAGAAGATTAACGAGCTGCGCGTACTCAAGCCCATTTTGTGGGAGCAGGAGGTCGGCGCCCCTGACCGGTTCCTCTATCTCCTGATCGACCTTGTCGTGGACAATTATTTTGCCGTCGGCGACCGGATCGAGGTGCGGATCGAGAAGCTGGAAGAGGATATTCTGATGCATACCAAGAAATCGCACTTAAGTGAAATTATCGGTCTGCGAAGCGAAATTCTATGGTTGAAGAAAATGCTCGGTCCGCAGAAAGAAGTCGTCAACACTCTTAACAAAAAGGATCTCCGGCTGATCGACGACCAGCTGCAGAAATATTTCAGCGACATCTACGAGAACGCGGTCAAAATATCTGAGACATTCGATACGTACCGCGATCTGATGGGCAACTTGCGAGAAGCCTATCAATCCAGTATCGCGAACCGCGCCAATGAAATCATGCGGGTGTTTACGGCTATTACGACCATATTCATGCCGCTGACCGTGATTACAGGCATATACGGGATGAACTTTGATAATATTCCCGAAACTCATACGACATACGGCTACTATGGCGTCATTGGCGTCATGGTGACGCTTGGCTGCGGCATGCTGTACCTATTCCGCAAAAAAGAATGGCTATGACTGCAGACCAAGGTTCCCATAGACGAAGGTCTCCTTACGCGCAGGCACAGCGCCAGGGAGACCTTCATTTGTGTTACCGGGCTTAGAATTGCTTCTACGAATGTTCTACTACTGCGCCCGCGCCCGTGCTCTCTCTCCGGAAACGAATCCGGATCAGCCGGAGCCGCTCGTAATACATTTCCAGACCGCCTTCGGGAGCGGCATCTTCGCCGTATACTTTGTGCAGCACCGGCTTCAGGAATAAGTCTCCGAGCTCCCTGTAAGCGTTCCAGACCGCTTCCTGCTCGCCGGGCGGCATGTCCATAAGCTCCCGCTGAATCAGCGGATCGACAATGTAGCCGTCCTTCTCAAGCTCCTCCACAACCTCCAGAATTTCTCTGCGGGAGTATTGGCTGCGCTCTTTAAGCTCCTCCAGTCCGCAGCCGTCCGCGATCCCCTCTAGAAGCTGCCGCCGCAGACGAAGGCGGTCCAATTGCTTCTTGTATTTGATCTCCCTCTGCTTGTACAGCCAGGAGGTGAAAGACTCCTCTTCGATCTCCTTGCCAACCCATCTTAGCGGGAAGGAATGGCTGCGCTCCGCCGCGGAAGTGACGGACAATATTTCCGGACCGTACTGCTCAGCCTTGGCTTCACCTACGCCCGGAATTTGCAGCAGTTCTTCCAGCGACTGCGGCAGATAGGCGCTCAGCAGCCGCAGCAGCCGGTTGCTCGCCAGCAGATATGGCGCTTTACGCTCCGAGGACGCTCTCTTCCGTCTCCATGCGCACAGCTCTTCATATACCGCCTCATTCCCATGCTGCTCGCTGTAATACTGAAGCTTCATCTGCTCCTGGTTCCGTCCGGTCACAGCCGTCTCTTCATGAAAGACGCCATCAATCAGCGGGCGGTAGCCTTCTCCCATTTTGACCGCCAGCTCATGCCTGTATACCCCCAGCATCTCATTCCATGAGCTTCCTTCATACCAAATGGAATCAGCACTTTCCGGATTCTGGCCAAAATCGCGCCATCCCAGGTGCCAGACACCCTCCTCCTCGCCGATCCACAGCTGGGCGAAATCCCCTGCGGACTCACCTGAATTTTTGGACAATTGGTTCATGAATACGATTTGCATGTTCTTTCCCTGCCTTTTCATTTTGGTAATGTTCAGTATGCCGGCTCCAAGCTGAAGCTTCCGGGAGATTCAACGCAAAAAAAGCGCCTCTCTCACGGCTAACGTGAAAGAGGCGCTTCCTCTACCATACGGCTATACTGTTAATCCATACAATACCATATTTTAACGAACAGTCAATCCCCTTTACGCAAAAGGCAGCTTATCGGCGGAATCCCGGCGATTACTTCCCGGCAAGGGCAATGCTGGCCAAAGCGATCGAACCGGCCAGCCCGGCATTATCGCCAAGCTGCGGAGGAACAATATAGCTGTCGATATCAGCAGCCAGCGAAGCATGCTGTACATAGCCCTTAAGCAGGTCCTGCAGCTTCGTGCGAATCATCGGGAAGAGGTGGCTCTGCTTCATGACGCCGCCGCCCATGACAATTTTCTGCGGAGACAGAATCAGAACATAGCTCATCAGAGCGTGAGCCAGATAATGAGCCTCCATCTCCCATGCCAGATCATCCGGTGCAAGCTCAACCGCCGGACGGCCCCACCGGCTTCCGATGGCAGGACCTGCCGCGAGTCCTTCTAAGCAATCTCCGTGAAAAGGGCAGGTTCCCGCGAAGGTATCTTGCTCATGGCGGCGGACATAGATATGTCCCATTTCCGGATGGGACAGGCCATGAATCAGCGTGCCGCCCACAACGGCTCCGGCTCCGATTCCCGTTCCCACGGTTATGTACAGACAGCTGTCCAAGCCCTGGGCCGCACCCCATTTATACTCGCCAAGAGCCGCGCCGTTGACATCGGTATCAAAGCCGATCGGCACATCTATTTTTTCACGGACCGCACCTACCAGATTATACTGGCTCCAAAAAGGCTTCGGCGTGGTCGTAACATAACCGTATGTCGGACTTCCAATCACCGGATCAATCGGCCCGAACGAGCCAATGCCGATCGCTTCAACATTTTTACCTTCAAAATATTGGAATACTTGCGCCATCGTCTCTTCCGGATGGGTCGTAGGAAAGCTCACTCGGTCGATAATGCTTCCGTCCTCATGCCCGATTCCACATACAAACTTCGTTCCTCCCGCTTCAATCGCACCCAATAATTTCACTTGCGCGTTTCCCCCTTTATTAGTGCATACGCTTACAGTACGTAAACAATGTCCGCTACCTATTATACTTTGTCCGCCGAATGAATGACAAGCGCTTGGCATGGATAATGGTCAGCCTGCTGCCTGCCAATCCCATCCAACTAGTGGCTCTCCCTCTCTATACTATCATTACGCGCTTTATAGCGAAGGATTAGGGCTGACCCCAGACCAGCTCAAACTTCCCGATGATACGCCGTACCTGGGCACCTACTGCACATGATTGGAATATACTGGGTGAAAAACCGTTTCAGAGAGGACTTATTATGAATCCACAAATTCCGTATTACGGGTCGGAGATGCAGTGTAAGCAGGTACCCTTGACTTTCCCGCCGCAGCATCAATACAGACAGCCGGGTCTGGAATTTTTGATGGTGCCAAGGCCCATTTACGATAATCCGAACTACAAAGGCAGCGGCAAACTCCAGGGCAAGGCGGCTCTGATCAGCGGAGGAGACAGCGGCATCGGCCGCGCAGTCGCGGTAGCCTTCGCCAAAGAGGGCGCGGATGTGGCAATCGCTTATCTCTGCGAGCATCAGGACGCCGTGGAGACGAGAGAAGCCGTAAAACGGCTGGGCCGCCGCTGTCTGCTGATTCCCGGGGATTTAAGACAGAAGGAAGCCTGCCAGAGGGCCGTTAGCATGACGCTGGAATGTTATGGGCGGCTTGATATACTGGTAAACAATTTGGGTGTCCAGTTTGTCCAGGAAAATTATTTAGATATCACAGATGAGCAGCTGCATATGACGTTCGATACGAATATCATTTCTTTTTTTCATATGACAACGGCCGCTCTGCCGCATATGCCCGCAGGAAGCAGCATTGTGAACACAGCTTCAGTCAACGCCTATATTGGCAGGAAAAATCTGATCGATTACTCCTCCACCAAAGGAGCTATCGTCAGCTTCACCCGCGCCCTTGCCAATAATTTGGCGGATAAGGGCATCCGGGTCAACGCCGTTGCCCCCGGTCCGTTCTGGACGCCGCTCAATGTGGCGACGCAGCCTCCGGAGGCCGTCAAAACGCTCGGAGCCGACACACCGATGAAGCGTGCGGGACAGCCTTACGAGCTGGCTCCGGTCTATATTCTGCTCGCTTCGGACGACGGCTCCTATATTACGGGCCAGACGATCCACGTCAATGGCGGACAGATGACGACGAGTTGACCGGGCCCGACCTTATGCTCTCCCGCTCGGCCCGATGCGGGCATATGAGGCTTTGGACCGCATCAACATGTCGGCACGTCTGACTGACGTAATGTCCGAACGGTTTCCCGTCTGTCCGCCCACAGCAAAAAGACTGTTCCACGGACGCTTGCGCCCTCTGGAACAGTCTTCTTCGCTTATGAATCCGATTATGCAAACGGATCGGCTTTAATGGAGCCCGCTCCGGATCGGCTGTCCTGCCAGTCCGGCAGCTCAATCTCCACAATTCCGTCTTCCCGCTCTTCTTCCTTCGCCGCCGCTATCAGGTACATCAGGCTTCCGAACTCCAGTTCCTTGAACTTGCGGGATGCCGATTCCCGCCGCACTTCCCACAGACACTCGGCCAGGGTACAGGCCAGCGGGACGTCGCAGCGGATCTCCGCCAGCTCCCGAGACAGGTGAAGCATATCTAGATCGGCTTCGATTTTGGTCCGAACTCCCTTGGGCAGCAGGTGCAGATTTTCGATTACGCCCTCCACCGTCCGGTATTCGGCCAGCAGCTTAAGCGCCGTTTTCTCGCCGATTCCCCGGACGCCGGGATAATTGTCGCTCGTATCGCCCATAAACCCTTTCAGGTCGATGACCTGGGAAGGGGTCAGCCCTTTCTCCTCCAGCAGAGTTGCCGGATCGTACACTTTATAGTTGGACCGGCCTTTTTTCATGATAATGACACTGACCTGGTCGCCCACCAATTGAAGCATATCGTGATCTCCAGTCAAAATGCGTACCTCGGACTCCTCGCTGAAGCAGGAAGCCAGTGTGCCAATGCAGTCATCAGCCTCGTAGCCCGGAATGCCCACGTTCGGTACGCCCAGCTCCGCGACCACCTCTTTTACCAGATCGAATTGCGGAATCAGCTCCAGCGGAGGCTCTGCACGGTTCGATTTGTAGCTGCCAAATTTTTCGGTACGGAACGTACTCTTGCCCATATCCCAGCAGCATACAACATGGGAAGGCTCAAAGGTAGCGACGGCGTCGAAGAAATACTGCAAAAAGCCGTATACGGCATTGGTCGGCAGACCGGTGCTCGTCTTGCGAATATAGCCTCCGTAGGCGGTGGCGTAGTAGGCCCTGAACAGCAGCGCCATGCCATCCACAATCATCACGCGGCCTCTAGCTTCTGTACTCATGCGCGTTTACCTCCATTTCAAGAACTTACTCGGTTCCCCAGATCCGGCGGAAATCCTCTTCCTTGAATCCCACTGTAACCTTGTTTCCCGATATGACAATCGGCCGCTTGATCAGCATCCCGTTCCCGGCCAGCAACTCCAGTTGTTCGCGCTCGCTGAGGTTCGGCAGCTTCTCCTTCAGATTTTCCCGCTTGTAGACTTCGCCACTCGTATTGAAGAACTTTTTAAGCGGAAGGTCGCTAGCAGCGACCAATTCACTTAATTCATCAACCTCCGGAGTCTGCTCTACGATATGGCGCAGTTCCAGGTCATGTCCCTGATCTTTCAGCCATTTCACCGCACTCCGGCATGTTCCGCACTTCGGATAATGATATACGATCAATTGACTCATGAATCGATTCTCCTTAGATCAAGTCTGTTATTTTAAATTGGGCTTCGTCTCTTGCGACTTCTTGAGCTGCGCTTCCAGTTCTTCCATATCCGCAGGAAGCGGCGCTTCAAACGTCATTTCGCGGCGGAGTATCGGATGGGCGAAGGCCAACTGCGCCGCGTGCAGCGCCTGACGGCCGATCGCGGCGTCCAGCGCCGATACGTTCACAAGCTCCGCAGCCGCGGCGGGCCCTGCCGCATCGTATACCGGATGCCGGTACATCCGGTCCCCGATCAGGGGCGTGCCGATGGACGTCATATGCACACGGATCTGATGCGTGCGGCCGGTAAGCAGCTTCAGCTCAACCTTTGAGGCAGAAGGATACCGTTCCTTCACCTCGTACCGGGTCAGCGACGGATAACCGTCCGGCGTTACGATCCGCCGATGCGGCTCGAGCGGATCGCGGTCGATCGGGCCGTCAATGTCTCCGCGTTCCGGCACGGGAATCCCATGAACAAGCGCGATATAACGCTTGTCGACGGCACCGCTTAACATCTGCTCCGATATATGCTGATGGCTGTACGGATTTTTCGCGATAGCGAGCACGCCGGACGTTTCCTGATCCAGCCGGTGAACGGGCCGGAAGCGGTAGCGCTCTTTTTTTTGCGCCCAATAATGCACGACTCCGTTAGCCAGCGTATCGGTATAATGGCCATGGGTGGGATGAACGATCATCCCTGCCGGCTTGTTAACCACGAGCAGATGCTCGTCTTCATAGAGGATATCGAACGGGATCGGCTGCGGCAAAATATCCTCCGAAGTCTCCGTCTCCATCCGAATCTCTACGAGATCGCCGGCGCTGACATGCACACTGATATAGACTCTCTCCCCGTTCAGGGTAATTCCCCGCTCGGTCAGTTTAAGGCGGGACAGAAGCTTGCGTGACACGTCCATCCGTTTTTGCAGAATGGTCTTGAGCAGCATGCCCTCTTCTTCAGCAGGAACGGTGTAGGAGATGGGCGGATAGTACGTTGTCATCTTAAGTCCCGGAACACCTTGGCGCCGCGGATATATTCCACATCGGCTACTCCCAGCCGTGTATTGGCCGTGCGTGCGAGTGCGAAGAAATAATCTGAAAGCCTGTTCAAGTAAGCCACCGTCTCCCCGTTGATATCCGTGCTGCGGCCAAGCGATACGGTCCGGCGTTCGGCGCGGCGGCACACGGTCCGGCACACATGCAATACAGAGGCAAGTCCGCTTCCTCCCGGCAAAATAAACCGCTCAATCGGCGGATTCTCCGCCTGCAGAAGATCGATCCACCGCTCCAGCCGCTCCGCCATCCCGCCGGTTACCTTGTAATTCCCTTCGTCCTGCCTTACATAAGCCAGATCGGAGCCGCAGTCGAACAGCTCATGCTGAATCTCCAGCAGCTGCTGCCGCACATCGGCAAATTGTTCGTCATCCATCATGCTGCGCGCCTGCCCGACAAAGCCGTTCAGCTCGTCAATCGTTCCGTAGGCTTCGATCCGGAGATCATCCTTGAAGACCCGGCCGCCGATGACCGAGGTCTCGCCCCTGTCGCCCGTCCGCGTATAAATCGCCATCTGCATCCCTCCATTTTATTTCATCATCGCATTTATAACTTGAACGCTCCGCTCCACATTTCCGGCGGAAGCCGGTATGGTAACGAACAGGTCCTCCGGCGTATACCCGGCGTCCTTGAACAGCTTCAGCTTCGAGACAGGGATACCATATAAATGCGTCTCCTGCTTCAGCTCTATCTGTTTATCTCCGGATTTGCTCTCTACGCCTCCCTCAAACACCCCTTCAGGGAAATCCTCTTTATTAATATGGGCATCAAGCGGAACATTGGAGCCCTGCTTGCCGTAGTCCAGCATTTCCTGCTTGGGCAAAATAATAAGATCATTCGTTGCCCCCGCATATTCCAGCAGCAGTTTCTGACTGTTATAGATAGGCGACACATTAAATTCCACCTTCAGGTCCTGTCCCAGACTCGCTTCCAGCTTGTCCTTCAGCTTATCGGCTGTGCCATCCGGCGTCCCATTCTGGCCCATCAAAAATACCGTTACCGTATTGGCGTCTTTGCCCCCGCAGCCCGCAAGCAGCGCGACCACCACAATCAGCACCGCCAGCACGGCGTAACCTCGCATCTTCCGTCCTCCGCTCAACCAACGTCCCTCCCGGCTTCTAACATTTCATGTATTACTACTGTACCATATTCGCTTCGGCTTGTAAGGGTCGTGTTCTTTCAAGCGCTCAAGTCTATGATACTGCGGCTAAAACAAAAAGAGGGTCCAAAGGACCCTCGCGGCCGATTCCCGTTATTTATTGCGGGAACGTCTCTTCATATATTCGTTAATCTTCAAATCCAGCTTACTGCTGATCTCCACTACGTTATCCGAGGTGAGTGAATTCTCCTGCATAAACAACTGCTCCATTCGTCTCCGGAGTATGTGGATCTCCTCTTCGAGGGATAGGCTGCACGAGACAGCATCATCCCTGGCGGAAGCTTTTCCGCTTTCCGGGAAACGCTTCGCGCCAAACCACATATAGTAATCGGTACAAAGCACCAACATCCCCCCAAAAAGTTATATGGAGCGGAGCTTCACTAATATTTCCGCCCTGGCAATATCGCTCCTAAATTATATGACCCGGTTATCGAAGCTCAAAGTTATATAAATAAACTGTATTGAGAGTAATATTATACCATATGACAAAAATATTAGCTATCGTTTTCATAGATATTTTCATTGAATAGCAATATTTTCATACATTTTTTCACATAATCTGGCCTAATTTTCTCTTTCTTTCTTCAAAATCGCCACAAACGCGCCGATCCGTTCGAGCGCTTCGTTCAATTGGCTAACGGAAGTGGCGTAGGAGCAGCGCAAATAGCCTTCGCCGCCAAGTCCGAATACGCTTCCCGGTACGGCCGCCACCCTGAATTCACGGAGCAAGCGTTGGGCGAATTCGTCTGAAGTCAGTCCGGTTCCGGCGATGCTCGGAAATGCGTAGAACGCACCCTGAGGCTCATGGCATTCCAGTCCGGCCTCACGCAAGCCCTTGACGATTAGTCTGCGCCGCTGGTTGTAGGAATCAACCATTCGGTCTTTTTCCTCCATGCCGTTCGTCAACGCCTCAAGCGCCGCTACCTGGCCCATGGAAGGCGCGCACATTACGGTGTACTGGTGAATTTTGAGCATAGCCGAGATCAACTCGGGATGTCCGCAGGCATAGCCCATCCGCCAGCCCGTCATCGCGAACGCCTTGGAAAAACCGCTGACGAGAATCGTGCGGTCCATCATTCCGGGCAGAGAGGAAAAGCTTACGTGATTGCTGCCGTAGGTCAGCTCGGCATAAATTTCGTCGGATATGACGATTAGGTCATGTTTCTCGACCACCTTGGCAATAGGCTCCCAGTCTTCCCGGCTCATGATCGCTCCCGTCGGATTGCTCGGATAGCACAGGATCAGGATTTTGGACCGCGGCGTAATTTTGGCTTCCAGCCCTTCGGCCGTCAGCTTGAACCGGTCCTTGCCGAACGTCTCGATGCCGACAGGAATCCCACCGCCGATCGAGGTGATCGGTGAATAAGAAATATAGCAGGGCTCCGGAATCAGAATTTCGTCTCCCGGCGCTATCAGCGCCCGAAGCGCCAAGTCGATCGCTTCGCTGCCGCCTACGGTCGCGATAATCTGCTTCTCAGGATCATAATTCAGGTCAAAGCGGCTATCCAGATAGCTGGCAATTCCCTCGCGCAGTTCCGGCATTCCCGCGTTGGAGGTATATCCGGTAAATCCCCGTTCCAGCGAATAGACGCAGGCTTCCCTGACATGCCACGGCGTCTTAAAATCTGGCTCGCCCACCCCTAAAGAGATGATATCCTTGCTCCCTGCGGCCAAGTCGAAAAATCTGCGGATGCCCGATGGCTGAATCTGCTGAACCAGCGGGGACAGATAGGAAGACATCGATTTGCTCTGTTCCCCGGACGGTTGGGTTTTATTCGTAATCATATATTCTCATCTCTTCCTTTACGGGGAGATCATCAGACGGTTGTCTTCTTCGTGATCTTCGAAAATAATCCCGTCCTGTTTGTATTTTTTAAGGGTGAAATTCGTCTTGGTCGACAGTACGGAGTCAATGGGAGACAGCTTCTCGGAGACGAAGTTCGCGACCTCGCGCAAATTGCGGCCCTCCACTTCCACCAGCAGGTCATAGGCGCCGGACATCAGATACACCGACTTCACCTGGGGATACAGATAAATCCGTTCGGCGATGCCCTCAAATCCGCGTCCGCGCTCAGGGGTAATCTGCACCTCAATCAGAGCCGTAACCCGCTCGTCGTCCACTTTATCCCAATTGACCACGGTCGCGTATTTAACGATAACGTGATCCTTCTCCATCTGCTCGATCGCAGTCTTCACTTCTTCTTCTTCCGCTCCAAGCAGCGTCGCCAAAAGCTCCGGGGTTCTTCTGGCATCCTCTTTGAGCAGCTCCAGCACTTTTCTCTTCAGCTCATTCACTTGTTCCATGACTTCCCTCCGGGATCTTCGCCGGGAACGCGCCCTCTGCTGCCGGCGCTCCGGCGAAAGAATTGGTTTCATAAGAGTTTAATATTAATATGACATGAAAAGGTCATATCTGCAAACAAAAATAACCCCGCCAATCAGCGGGGAAGTAATGGATCAGATTTGAACCGGAGACGGACTGAACATAAGCCTCTTATCTCTAACATAGCAATAAAGCATCCGGTCATTCGCTGAAAGCCGCAAAGAATAAACGTTTTCTTCGTCAAAACGGATGGGCCTGCAGCCGCTCAACTACGCCGCTCAAACGTCGTGCGGCAAAGTTACATATAGTAAGGGTTTTGCACGTTAGCCTGATGCTGCGATACATTCGGTGCTTGGGCATAGGCGCCTTGGCCGCCGGTTTTTTGCTGAACGAACTGCTGGGATTTTTGCTGGGTCTGATGCGCGTTCTGAATCTCTTTATCCAGCTCCTGGCGCAGCGCCTTGGAAGGAGCCTGGTACATATTCAGCTGCGACATCTGCGTGAAAAGCTCGCCATGAAGACGAAGCGTATCCATGGTCAGATCATTGAAGGTGCGGCGAACGGACGGACATGCGGATTCGGTGGTGGCTGTCGTATATTCCCCGACCGTCCGTTTCAAATCTGCCAGGATTATATTCAGCAAATCCTCGTCCTGCATAAATGCATTTCCAGTTTGTGAGTACACGTCATTTGACCTCCTAAAAGTTTTGTGATGATCGGCTTTCGAGGGCAGGCTTCAGCAAAACTGGCTTCGGAAGCATATACTTAAGTTTGGTGATGATTCGCTTCGGAAGCATGTGCTTAAGTTGTGCGGAGCGGTTCCTTATTGCGGCTGGGTGGGTGCGTACTGCTGATGCTGCTGAAGCAGTTGAATCAGCGCCCCCATGTGATGGCTGTGGTTTTGAATTTGCTGCTCACAAATTTGGCGGACCGTTTGATTTTGCGTAGTTCCGGCAGTAGCCGCATACTGCTTGATCAGCAGGTCTTCGTTGGAAATGGAGTCGGAAATATACTCCAGTTCTTTACTGCTCAAAGGTTGCGTTTGCGTAGATTGCATTGTATTCATTCCTTTCTTGGAATAGTTCAACCACACTTAGTATGCCGCTTCGTTTTTCGGTTTATGTGCTAAATTTCGCAAGCGGTTCCCAAACTTCTAGTATTGATGCTTCCCTTCATGTTTGTCATAATGGAGCAAACGGTTATCCAACCAAGAAGGAGAGATTACCCTACAATGTGGAAAGAGTTCAAAAGCTTTGCGCTGAAAGGAAATGTGCTTGATCTCGCTTTCGCCGTTGTGATCGGGGCTGCCTTCGGCAAAATCGTGTCTTCGCTTGTGGACGACGTTATCATGCCGGTAGTTGGACTGCTGATCGGCGGTATTGATCTTAAAAGTCTGCAATATACATACGGAGACGCAGAGCTGAAATACGGCGTCTTCCTCCAAAGCGTTCTCGACTTTTTTATCATCGCTTTCTCGCTGTTTCTGCTCGTCAAGCTTGCCGGGAGGTTCAAACGTAAACGGGAGCAAGAGGCCAAAGCCGATCCCTCCCCGACGCGTGAGGAGCTGCTGCTAACCGAAATCCGCGACCTTTTGAAGAACAGGTAGGCACTTTAGTCTGACGTAAGCTATATAAAATTCAAACAGCCGTCTCTCCTGCCGAGTTGCCCAGGAAGACGGCTGTTCGTTCATGCTGATGAATCGGCTATGGCATTAACCGGAAGCCATCATGAACGTTCCGGCAAAGATTCCCTGCGCAGCATCCGGCGCAGAAACAGCCAGCTTCCAAGCGGCGCGGCTCCAAGGCCCAGCAGCAGCAAAGTAACGGTGCGCGGTGCGGCGCTGACCGACAGAATGCCGATAAAAATAAACGTTCCCGCCAGCCGTCCGGTCATCAGACACAGCTCGCGCAGCACAACCAGTTCGACGCGCTTGCCGGCGCTCTCCTCGCTTTCGCCCATCAGATCAAAGCTGGTGGAGACCATCGGCAGCATATACAGCGGGATGAACAGCGATGTCCCTATGCCCATAACGAGCAGCATGCCGTAATTTACCGCCCACAGCATAGGCGCTATCACCGCCACGAGTAGAAGCGCTCCGCAGAGCATACCGGCCGACCGGAATTTGGGCCTCAGCCATTTGCCGGCCGCCCAGTAGCTGACGAGCGACACCGCAGAGGTAATCAGCGTGAACTGTCCCAGCTTACTCTCCTCTCGTGCCGCTATATATACCAAGAGCCCGATCAGAAATGAAAATACACCTTCGCGCAGGCCTTGAAAAAACAGCGCAGTCCCCGTCACGCGCCAATCCCCATCTCCGGAACGCAGCTGATGCCAAGGCTCCAGCCATTCGTAGCTGCCGGAGGTTTTGCGCTTTTTCAGAAAAAAGCTCAGCACTGCCGCCGCACCATAAATACAAAGCGAAATAATAAAAACTAGCCGGTAGCCCCGGTTTCCATGCAGCGCGGAGATCAGCCAACCGGAAAGCCACGGCCCGACGATGCCGGTCAGCGAACCAAGGAGACCTACCCATCCGTTAAATGCATCGCGGTTCTCACGTTCCGTAATTTCAAAATAAACGATGTTGAAGGCCAGCCAGAATAGGCCGGAAGCAATGCCAAGTACAATGCCAAGCGGCCAGACATATTGAACCACCTTGCTCTCCAGCCACAGCACCAGAAGATAAAAAAGGCCCGAAACGGCGATGCCAAGCCGCAGGGCGTTCATTTTATTATGTTCCTTCACCCACTTGCCGCCCAGCCAAAAGCTGAGACCCAGAGCAAGCTGCTGGGCTACAGTAAACCAGCCGATCATAGCGTAATCCTGACGGCTTTTCCACAAATAGACATTCAGAAAAGTTCCCGCGAGCGCGCCCGAAAGCACGAATAACCCGTTAACCGCCAGCAGCAGCGCCGCCTGTCCCCGCAGCGAGACCTTCATGGTATTCCCCCTAACCTTTGAGACATGCTGCTGTTTAACATGCCCCAAACCGGAGGATCTTAGCGGGGGAAATTATTTATTTGCGAAGACCCCCGATATTGCGGACCCACTGCTCCCGATCCTCTTCGGCCAGGCTGTGCTGAACTTGAAAGCATGATGGGCAGACATACACATTCAGGGAGAACGGCGCGTTCAGCAGCGGTGCGCCAAGAAAGGCCGGCGCAGCCGATTTGAAATCACTTACCCCTACCGTACCGGCCAGCAGCATATATTCATGACATTGCGGACATTCCGGAACTTCGGCCTGCTCATCAAGAACAGCGGCCACGGCGCTGTCATAACGCTCCAGATCGTAAGTGTCCCGGTAAGCATCGAGCGAGTTGAATACGGGAACGACTCCGTCATGCTCGTCTTCTTCCCATAAATCATCGCCATGTTCATGCTCATGCTCGTCATCGTCTTCCTCATCTTCCAATTCGTCATTCAGGTCTTCCCTGCTGATGTTTACCGTACGGTAAGCGCTAAGTTCGTTGCCGCAATGAGGGCAGGCTTCCTCCGGTCCGAGTTCTTCGTCCCATACAATTTCCGTATGGCACCAAGGGCAGATGGTTGTATCCATTTCTTCAGTCTCCTTCGTTAATTCATCATTAAATAGATAATTCCGGCCGCCATAAACAAGACCGCCGCAACAAACAGCACACGCACCAAAATTTTCATTCGGCTTCAGCGTCTCCTTTTGCGCCGTTCGATTTTTTCGCTACAGAATAGAAGCCCCGATCACATAGGACAATGACACGGAAATCAGCATCGCCGTCAGTCCGACCGCCCGATTATCCGCAGCAATCTCCTTGTCGATCGAAAAGACGGGCGTCAGAAACTCAAACATAAAGTAAGCAATTAGCAGTAGAGCAAAGCCGATCACCGACCATTTCATGGTTTCGTAAATCGAAGCCTCGGCCTGAATACTGAAGCGCAGCACGTTGCAGATGCCGAATATTTTGCCGCCGGTCGCCATTGAAGCCGCCACGTTGCCTCTGCGAATTTCATCCCAGCAGTTGTATTTCGTTACCATTTCGAATATGGACAGAAAGACAACCAGCTCCAAAATGGCAACCGCAAAGTAGCCGAGCAGGCTTCCCAGCGGATGGCTCAGCCAAGCATCGATTACGTGTTCCATAGGTTTTCTCCTTCTTTCCGCCGGAAAAGCCCGTTATTTCAGCTCCGCAACCGTAACGCCCGCGCCGCCTTCGTTGTAGTTGCCGAGACGGTAGTTCTTGACATGCTTATGCTTACGCAAGTATTCCTGAATTCCCGAGCGCAGGACACCGGTTCCTTTGCCATGGATAATATAAATCTGGCCAAGATTGCCGAGAAACGCTTCATCGATAAAACGGTCCGTCTCCATCAGCGCCTCTTCCAGATTCGCCCCCCGCAAATCCAGCTCGCTGCGGGTATTCTCGTCCCGTGTGCGCTTCACGGTCGTGGCCTGGCGCAGCGGCTGCGGCGCAGCCGGCTTAGCGGGCGACAGCAGCTCCAGATCGTCCAGCCGCACCTTCATTTTCATGATGCCGAGCTGTACGATGGCTTCCTTGGCTCCGCTCAGCTCGACGACATGGCCTTTCTGATTCAGGCTGTGTACAGCCACTTCATCACCGGGCCCGATTTGACGCGTCTGCTTATTCGTCGCCCCTCGTGCGGGCTCTTTCTTGCGGGGCGAAGGCTGCGCTTCATCGAGCCGCCGGCGGGCCTCGATCAGCTTATGCTCCTTGACCGACGCCCCTTCCTCCAGAGCCAGACGACGAAGATCACTGATAATCTGCTCGGCCTCCTTGCGGGCCTTGTCGACAATCGAGGCGGCATCCTTCTCCGCCTTCTCAAGCCATCTGTCGCGCTGGTTCTCCAGCTTCTCTAGTTCCTGGCGCTGCTTGCCGCGCAGTTCCTCCGCCTCGCGCCGCAGATTCTCCGCCCGCTCGCGCTCATTCTCCGCGCCAAGGCGGTTCTCTTCCAGCGAAGCGATCATATGCTCGACGCGCAGATCCTCTTCCTTCACCTCGCCGCGCGCATGCTCCAGAACGGCGGCCGGCAGTCCCAGCCGCTCGGCGATCGCAAAGGCGTTGCTTCGGCCCGGAACGCCGACCAGGAGGCGGTATGTCGGCCGCAGGCTCTGTACATCGAATTCCATGCTGGCGTTGATAACACCCTTGCGTTCATAGGCATAAGCCTTAAGCTCGCTGTAATGTGTCGTTGCCACCATCCGGCATCCCGTCCGGTGGATATGCTCCAGAATGGCGATTGCCAATGCCGAGCCTTCCGCCGGGTCCGTTCCCGCTCCGACTTCGTCGAGCAGGACCAGGCTTTTGGGAGTCATACGCTTCAGAATGGAGATAATATTGGTCATATGGCTGGAAAATGTGCTCAGGCTCTGCTCAATGCTCTGTTCATCTCCGATGTCGGCATAAATAGCGTCGAACACGCACATTTGGCTGCCTTCCTCGGCCGGAATAAAAAGACCGGACATCGACATCAGGCTGAGCAGCCCGATTGTCTTCAGCGTAACGGTCTTCCCCCCCGTATTCGGGCCTGTCACGATAATGGAGCTGTACTGGTTGCCGAGTTCCACATCCAGCGGAACGACGGACTCCGCGGCAATAAGCGGATGTCTCCCTTTGCGCAGCTTCAGATAGCCGCGGTCGTTCATCCGTGGACGGGCGGCTTTCATTTCCCGCGCCAAGCGGGCCTTGGCGAATATAAAATCAAGCTGGCCCAGAATATCGACGTCATACGCCGTCTCCTCGGCAATTTCACCGACAAGTGCGGTCAGCTTCCGCAGGATGATCTCAATTTCCCGCTCTTCGCGCAGCCGTGTTTCCCGGAGCTTGTTGTTCATTGCGACAATCGATTCCGGTTCGATGAACAGCGTTGCTCCCGAACCCGACTGGTCGTGAACGATACCGCCGAAGTGGGACCGGTATTCCGCCTTTACCGGAATCACGAACCGGTCGCCGCGGATGGTGACCAGCTGATCCTGCAGCATCTTCGACACTGAAGAGGAACGAATCATCGAATCCAGCTTCTCGCGGATTCTCGTCTCGCCGTTTCTCAGCTCCCTGCGGATAGAGGACAGCTCGGCGCTGGCGGTATCGAGCACCTCCGCATTCTCGTCGATGGCAGAGCGAATGGCGTCCTCAACAGGCTTCTGCTCCGAGACCAGATCGCTTAGATCGAAGAGCATCTGAATCGGCTCTTCTTCATGCATAGCGGCCAAAAAGCGCTTGACCCGCCGTCCGCCGCCAATGGTATTTCCTACAGCCAGCAGCTCATGTGGGCCGAGCATTCCGCCGATGGAGGCCCGCTTCAACGAAGATTTGATATCGGTTATGCCGCCGAAGGACGGTACTCCTTTCAAACGGTCAACCGTCGCCGCCTCGTCCGTCGCCTGCAGCAGCAGCTTGACGCCTTCGAAATCACCGGATGGCTTCAGGTTCTCGGCCAACACCAGTCCCATCGGAGTTTGTATATATTGCATCAATTTATTTATTATCTTTTGATACTCAAGCGTATGCAAAATCTTGTCGTCCAATTACGGTCACAGCTCCCTTCATATAGAAATCATTATACCGAATGTGGCTCATTTTCGCTATTTGGGTACGTTTTACCAACATAACGGGGAATGTTTCTGTGTACAATAACCCTTGCACGTATCCTTAAGGCTAAAAGCAAAGGAGGCTTGTACAGTGAGATTTTTGGGTCATGTTGTCCGCTTCATCGTGTCCGCGCTTGTCCTTCTTGTGGTTGGCTGGATTGTTCCAAATTTCAGCGTCGGCGGCTTTTGGAGCGCCCTTATGCTTGCTCTGGTGATCGCACTGCTGGGGTGGATCGCCGAAGGCATTTTCGGCCGCAAAACAACGCCGTTCGGACGTGGTATCGTAGGGTTTCTGGTAAGCGCGCTGGTCATCTGGTTGGCACAGTTCATTGTCGCGGGCGTTAGCGTATCTATTATTGGCGCTATCCTCGCGGCTCTGGTCATCGGGATTATTGACCTGTTCCTGCCTGTGTCTACCCCGTTTGAAGCCGCTAAATAACCAGACTTACGAAACCAGAAAAGAAGCCGTCCCTGACACGATGAGTGAAAGGGCGGCTTCTTTTGTAGATCAAACCGGTACAGGCTTTTTGTCCCCAGAGGTAACGACCTGGTTTTTACCGCTGTGTTTGGCCAGATATAGGGCTTCGTCCGTTTTACGGAACAACAGTTCCTTTCCGTCGCCAGTATAATAGCGGTATAAACCGATGCTGACGGTAATCCGTCTCCCCCCCGCATAGGGATGTTCCATTCCGGCTATGTCGGACCGGAGCTCTTCGGCCAGCGCAAAGGCTTCCTCCGGATCTTTATCCGTAAAAATAATCGCGAACTCCTCTCCTCCATACCTTGCGGCAAAATCGTTCGGACCGATCATTCCGCCGATCTTCCCCGCGACCTCCTTCAGCACAATGTCTCCAATCCAATGGCCGTATGTATCGTTCACCTGCTTAAAATTGTCTATATCAAACAAGGCGAGCTGCAGCCGCAGCCCGTTCGTCTCGCACTGCTCCAGCAGCGAATCCAGATATTCGTGGAAGGTCTTGTGGTTGTAAAGTCCGGTAAGCGCATCGATCTTGAGCAGCTTGTCGGCAATTGCCCGTTCAACCAGCAGGCCCTGCTCCGATTGGGTCAGCTGCTCTAAATATTCGCTCGTTTCACGTGCACGCACGATAACCCCATGCGCCAAGACCACAAATACGATAAAAATACATTCCATCATCAAGAATTCAGACAGCGGTTTATTCAGCAGTCCCCGCTCCAACATGTAATAAATGACGGCGTATTCGAAGATGCTGAGCAATCCGAGAACGTAAAGCATTCTTCGGTCAAAATAAACAAGCGAAGTCATTGCAGGCATCATCAGCGCAATCTGCACGCCGTCGACATAGGGCACGCTAACAAAGTACAACAGGCAAGAGATGACAAACCCGCAGCCGACTACCATTTGCTTTTGAAATCTAAAGTCGGAGCGCAGCCAGATCTCCGCCACGATTACACTCAGCAAAATGAGGAGATTGCAGAAAAATAATAGATATCCGATCTGCGCTGAAATGGCGCGAAAAGGTTCCGGATTCAAGCCGATCAGCGCGCAAAAAACCTGCCCGATAAGAGCAATCGCGGCCAATGTCCAGTATACATTCAATATTCTTCGGTGCCAGACTTCGTTATTCAGTAAAACAGCTGCTCCACTAATGAGAATCCCCTACTTTTAACCTATGTATTTTGAACACTTCCGCCAACCTGTAAGGTGGGGAGTCTGAAGTGACTGAAATTTCCCTTTATAATAGCACATATGTTCGGTTTTGAACATATAAAAAGCGTTTCATCCCCCCTCCTATGGAGGTGGAAGTCTTCTTGCTAATGATGATAAAATATTCCGTAGTATATTGATTTTCATTATAATAAATTTGAATCGCTTTTGCATCCTTAAACTTAAGGAGGACAAAATGAAGAGCACGCCTTTGTTTTTGTTATCCATCGCCTTATTGCTCGTTCTTGCCGCTTGCGGCGGGAATTCGGGGAACGGCGGAAATGCGGCAGACAGCGGTAAAGAGATTTCGGTTAGCTCGGCAGCCGCGCAGGAAGAGATTGTCATCAAAGCCACCAATTTCAGCTTCGACAAAAAAGAATACCATTTGAAAAAAGGAGTTCCCGTCAAAATCGTATTTGAGAACGAGAGCGGCAATCACGGCGTACTGGTTCCCGAGCTTAATCTTCAATTAGACGGAAAAAATAACTCCCAAGTCATTGTCCCTGAACAAACAGGCACGTTTCGAATGACCTGCGCCATTTTTTGCGGGTCTGGCCACAGTCAAATGAGCGCCGACATCATCGTTGAATGATATTCACGTATTTACCCGTTTAAAAGGGCAGCCACCGGATTTCTCCGTGAGTCTGCCCTTTTATTCGCCGCCATTCAACTATCCTGTTCGATAAGTTGAATCCATTCATTATATTCATTTTGCAGCTTGGCATATTCCGCCTGCAGCTTCTGATGCTCCTGCGTAACGCGTTCCAGTTCGCTATGCCGCATTTCGAATTCGGCTTGGAGCAGCCGAAGCTGCCCCTGGACCAACTCGTAGCTTTCTCCAATCTCGCCAAGCTTCTGGAGAGCGTCGCTGCGCTCCTGGCTCAGCGAATCGCGCACCCGCTCACCCTCTTCGGCCTCCTGCTGCCACAGGTCGATTTCCTCGCGCAGCTTAGCTTCCGTCTCTGCCCAGCGCTGCTGTGCCTCTTTCAGATCTTCATAACTCGCTCTCCACGATTCGCCGTAACTCTGCGCTTCGCTCAATTGCTCCCGCTGCAGTTCTGCGGCAGCCGCGGCCTCTCTGCCCGCTTCGGACAATTCTTCCAGGCGAAGCGAGGTCTGCTCGGCTTCTTCCTCGAGCAGACGGCAGCGCTCCTGCTGCCGTTCTCCATCCTGCAGCACTTCATCGTACTGGACAATCAATTCCTCATACCGTTCACGCAAGCCGGCCAGAGCAGTTTCCAGCTCCGTTTCTTTGACCTTCAGCGCCTCTTCGGCGCTTTCGGCTTTCTGCCGGAGAACCCGTTCCCGCTCCAATGATGCCGACAGCCCTTCGGTTTCACCTCGCAGTCCGTGAAGCTCTCCTTTCACGGCTTCGAGCTTCTCCTCGGCTAACAGCAAGCTAACCTCCAGTTCGCCGATTTCCTCCTGGCGCTTGCCTGCCGCCGCCTTCCACTCAGCATGCTCAGCCGTCATCCTCGCTAGCTCGTCCAGGGTACGGGCAAGGTCTTCGGACGTCTCGCCAAAAGACTTCCGAAGCTCATCCGCCTGACTCTTCGACAGCTCGTAGACCTGCCGCAGCTCGGCCAGCTCCTGCTGCAGCAGATCGCCGAGACTTGAAGCAGCCTGCAGCTCACCTTCAAGCTGCTTTTCACGCATAAGGGCCTCACTATGCTGATTTTGCAGAGCGGACCGGGCTTCTCGTTCCGTCTTCAAGCCTGCTTCCTCAGCGCGCAGCTTCGCTTGCAGCTGGCTGATTGTGCCACGCAGCTCGCCAATCTGCTTCTCGAGCTCCTGCGTGCTTTGCTTGTGCCGATGCTCCTGGTTGCCCAAGGTCTGCCGGAGATCCTTGTTCTTCGCCAGCTCATGCTGCAGCAGTTCCCGTTCCCGGCTCAGTTCCTTGTTCAGCGCCGAAACCGCCTCTTCCCGCTCAAGGGTCATCATACTTTTCGTTTCCGAGAGTTCTCTGCTTAGCGCGGCTTTCGTCTCCTCAAGCTCCTGTTGCAGCCGCACTTTAACTTCAGTCAGTTCCGCCAGGTGTGAAGCCCGAAGTTCATCAAGCTCCAAACGGTGCGCCGCCGTCAATTCATCCACTTGCTTCAGGCGAAGCGCATCGGCCTGTCCCAGCTCCCGCAGATTGCTTTCCCGGCTCTCCGCCAGTTCGCGTTCATGTCTTTCTCGCAGATCCTGCTGCTCCAGGTCCCGCCGTTTCAGCTCTTCCTCAAGTCCCAGCCGAACCGCTGCGGCCGTCTCCTTCGCCTTCTGCAGCAGCTCTTCATGCGTCCTGCGCTCCAGCTCTTCAGCCTCCTGATGCCGCTTACGCTCCTCCTCAGCCTCGGAAATCAGCCTGCTCGATTCCTGCCGGGCCTCGGAAACCACCCTTTCCAGTTCTTCCTGATGCTGCTGCTGCGCTTCCAGCAGCCGGGCGACTTCGGTGCGCAGCGAGCTGCGCTCTCCGGTCAACACATTCAATTCATTCTTGAGATCCTGTGCCTGGATTGCCTGCTCTGCCATATGCACAGCGGCAAGCACCGCTATGCGCGGCGTATCCAGCCGGTTATGGGATTTGGAAATCGCCTGCATATGCTCGTCCACATATTGGGCGACCTGCTTCATATATTCAATACTGCTTCCAACCAGTCTATAGGAAGTACCATAAATTTCCACGGCGACACGGGTCCGGTCCATTGCCACAGTTGTGCCCTCCTTTATGTGTATGCGGATTCTAAGCTGTTTCTCTTTTCTATTGTAACTTTACCCACAAGCGTTTGGCAAAAAAGCTTCTATTCCCTGGTTCCCGCCTCAGGCCGTATTCTCAAAAAGGAAAAACCGCAGCGATTCCAGGTTTCTAAATGGATTCGCTGCGGCTTTACAAATTCCTGCTATTTTCTTAAGTTCGCGCCAAAACTTTGCTGAAGCACGGCCAGCACCTTCTCGTGAACCTCCGAGACTTCCTCGTCGGTCAACGTATGTTCCGTATGGCGGTACAGCAGCGAGATGGCGATACTCTTCTTGCCGCTCTCCAGCTTGCCGCCGGTATATACGTCAAATACCTGCGCCGATTGCAGCAGGCTTCCGCCCTGCTCGCGAATGGCATTCAGCAGCCGGCTCGCCGGAACTTCCGAATCCACGACGAGCGCAATATCCCGCTCCATGCCCGGGAAACGGGGAAGCTCGCTGTACTGCAGCGATGTCCGCGCCGCTTCATAGAGCGGCGACAGCAAAATCTCAGCCGCATACGTATCCTCCAGATCCTGCTTGCGCTGCAAGTCGGGATGAATCTGACCTATGGTGCCGAGCTTAATCCGCCCTTTTTCTCCGTTCAGATACAGGGAAGCCGAGCGGCCGGGATGATAACCTTGCGGAGAATCGCCCTCAAAAACAACGGCGTGCTCCAAACCGAGGTATGCGAATACGGATTCCAGCGCTCCCTTCAGATCGAAGAAGTCGACAGGCTCGGCAGCGACATTCCACTGCTTCGCCGCCTTGCTGCCCGTCAGCAGCAGGCCCAGCGTCTGGAACTCGCGCGGCTGGCGGGTCAGCTGTTCCTCATCGGTCACGAATACGGTGCCGATTTCGAACAGCGCCAGGTCGCTCTGCCGGCGGTTAATGTTATACTGGGCGATATCCAGCAGCTGTGGCAAAAGACTTGTCCGCAGCACGCTTCGGTCCTCGCTCATCGGCATGGCCAGCTTGACCGCAAGCCCACCCTCGGTCAATGCAGGGAACAGCGTGGTTTGCCCGGGCTGAATGAAGGAATAACCGAGCACCTCCTGATAGCCGCCGTCTGCTAGCAATTTGCGCAGTGCGCGGCGCAGCGCCTGCGGTCCGGTCAATCCTCCCGGTGTAGTCGGACCTTCAATCGGCGTAGTCGGAATGTTGTCATAACCGTACAGGCGGGCGATCTCCTCAAAGAGATCCACGTCCCGGCTGATATCGCCGCGTCTGGTAGGCACGCTAACCTCGATCATTCCCTGCTCTGCATCCCCACATGAAAAATGCAGCCGTGCAAACAGCGTCTTCACTTCCAGCAGCGAAAGGTCCGTGCCGAGACGGCGGTTCACCTTGTCAAGCGACAGCTTAATTACTCTTTCCTGCACTTCGTCGGTTCCGGCTTGAATAATTCCTTCATGCACAGAGCCTCCAGCATAAGTGCTAAGAAGCGAAGCCGCGCGGTTCAGCGCGGGAATAACAGAGCGCGGGTCCACTTCCTTCTCGAACCGCAGCGAAGCTTCCGAGCGGAGACCGAGCTGGCGTGACGTCTTGCGGATCGTTCCGCCGTCGAATCTGGCCGACTCCAGCACGATATTCACCGTCTGATCAGTCACTTCCGAATTCAGACCGCCCATCACTCCGGCGAGCCCCACCGCTTTTGCTCCATCCGCAATCACCAGCATATGCGGCTCCAGCTTGCGCTCCTGGCCGTCCAGCGTGGTCAGGGTTTCGCCTTCACGGGCAAGGCGGACGCCGAGCGTGCCCCCCTCCAGCCGGTCGGCATCGAATGCATGCAGCGGCTGGCCGTATTCCAGCATGACGTAGTTTGTAATGTCCACAATATTGTTGATTGGACGCACACCCGCCGCCATGAGTCGGTTCTGCATCCACAATGGAGAAGGAGCAGGCTTCACGCCGGCAATGTAGCGGACCGCGTAATGCTTGCAGTGCTCTTCGTTCTCAATACTGACGGATATAGCGTCCGATGCGGGAACGGCGACTTCAATAATATCCCGGCCGGGGTTCGGCAGCGACAGCTCGCGTCCCAAAATGGCGCTAGTCTCATAAGCCGCGCCGATCATGCTAAGACAGTCGGACCGGTTCGGGGTCAGATCGAATTCCAGAATTTCATCGTTCAGGCCGAGCACCTTCGTAATGTCTTGTCCGATTTCCGTGTCATCGGGCAGCACCAGAATACCTTCCTGAAGCTCCTTCGGGAGCAGTTTGTCATTCAGCCCCAGCTCTTTGGCGGAACAGATCATGCCCTGGGACAATACGCCGCGAAGCTTCGCCTTCTTGATCTCAAGACCCGGCAGCTTCGCGCCGACAAGCGCCACGGGAACCTTTTGGCCGGCGGCCACATTCTTGGCGCCGCAGACGATCTGCAGGTCCTCTTCCTGACCGGCGTCGACAATGCACACATTCAGCTTGTCCGCGTCAGGATGCTTCTCCTTGGATTTAACATATCCGGTGACGATCCCGGACAGCCCTTTATTGCGGCGCTCCACGCTGTCGATTTCAATGCCCGCGTCCGTAATTTTATCCGCCAGTTCCTCGGCGGTCACGCCCTCCAGCGTTATATAATCAGCCAACCAGCCGGTTGATACTTTCATGTCCGCTCACTTCCTTATTTAATGTTGATTTTCACGCAGGTTTATACACCTCTGAACTGCTTGACAAAGGCGATATCGTTGAAATAGAAATTACGAATGTCATCAATGCCGTATTTCAACATCGCGATCCGCTCCGCGCCCATGCCAAAGGCGAATCCGCTGTATTTTTCAGGGTCGTAACCGCCCATTTCAAGCACCTTTGGATGCACCATGCCGGCGCCCAGAATTTCCAGCCAGCCCGATTGCTTGCACAATCTGCAGCCATGTCCGCCGCATTTGAAGCAGCTCACGTCGACCTCCACACTCGGTTCGGTGAACGGGAAGAAGCTCGGACGAAGGCGAATGCCTGTGTTCGGTCCGAACATTTCCTTAACGAACTGCTGAAGCGTGCCCTTCAGATCGCTCATGCGGATGTTCGGCCCGATGACAAGTCCTTCAATTTGATGGAACTGGAAAGAGTGGGTCGCGTCGTCGTCATCGCGCCGGAATACTTTGCCCGGGCAGATGATTTTAACCGGAACCTCGCCTCCCATCGACTGCATGGTGCGGACCTGCACCGGAGATGTCTGGGTACGCATCAGCAGTTCCTCAGTCAGATAAAAAGAATCCTGCATGTCGCGTGCCGGATGGTTCTTGGGCAGATTCAGCGCCTCGAAATTATAATAATCCGTCTCCACCTCGGGACCTTCAGCCACACGGTAGCCCATGCCAATGAAGATATCCTCAATTTCCTGAATCACTCTGTTCAGCGGATGAATGCCGCCCTGAGGCAGACGGCGTCCCGGCAGCGTAACGTCTACCTTCTCCGCCTGCAGACGGTTCAGCGTTTCCTGCTCTTGAAAAGCTTCCTGCTTCGCGCCGATAATCTCCTCAATCGCGCTGCGCACCGCATTCGCCACCTGTCCGATGACCGGACGCTCCTCCGCGCTGAGTGAACCCATGCCGCGCAGAACCTCCGTAAGCTCGCCTTTTTTACCCAGATATTTTACCCGCAAGTCATTTAACGTCTGGGGATCCTGCACCTCCTGCAGCTTCGCCAACGCTTCAACCTTCAATGCCTCCAACTTTTCCTTCATTGCCTTAAGCAGCCTCCTTCACTTCAGGTATCAATGCACAAAAAAAGCCTTTTCTCCCGGTAAGGGACGAAAAGACCGTGGTACCACCCTTGTTAGGCGCTATAAGCCAGCTGCTTCCCCAACGAAACGGGACAACCGCCCTATAAACTGCCTCACTTTATACAGAAATAACGGTCTGCGGCCGGTATCCTCTACTGACTGTCCCGCCTTTAAATAGCGGGCAAAGTTCAAGGAACTGCTCCGGAGCGAACTTCGACAGCCCTGTTTCCCGGTCACGCTCTCAATCTCCGGCGTTTCCTCCCTGTGGGTCAGATGCTGTGTACTCTTCTCCATCGTTGCGTTGTTTATAATCAACAAAGTAACATTAATTTATTATAGGCAATGCGGGCGCCTTTGGCAAGCCGTAAGATTCCGGCAAGGATTCAGCTTCCGCAGGAAACATACTTGGAAATATCGGCCCTAAGCCTTACTCTGGGCAGTCTGAATCTCCGACTGAGACAAGTCCCGGTCGTATTCGATTATTGAAACGTCTGCGTCTTCGGCCAATTTGTGGGATTCACTAACAGATAAGCAACGAACAAAAGCCGGATTAGGGCCAAGAATGTATCGAATGGGCCTAAGCTGGGTAATAAGTCTCAACGGTTTGTTCCGGTATAAGTAAAAGCTCCGGCTATTACGCAATGAACTATCCATCCATAGTCTAAAAAGATTTAAGGAACATTGGACGAACATTCCGCATCCCCCCCCCTGTTGAAAGCATGATCTTTAATACATAATCAATAACGTTCTTGGTTTCATAGATTACATCTATACTTAAAATGCATAATTCCGCCCGTCTTTTGGGCAAATACATAGGCATATTTTCAATATGTTTTTGCGAGGAGAGGAAGACAGTGGCTGGGCTTACCGAAGCAAAAAAGACTCGTAAACTAATTGTATTATTCGCTGCTATAACGGTTCTCTTGATTACGATCAGTATCGGTTCCCTGCTGTATTTGAACCATACCATCAACCGGTTCTCCGATACCCTGTACAAGGACATTTACCGGAATACGAATCTCATTTTGAGAGCAGACCGCGATTTGTATCAATCTTCGCTGCTCCTTCAGAACGCCCTTAATCCTTCTTTAACCGTATTGCAGCGCTCTGATTTCCAGCAAGAGTTCAGGGACAGCTTGGCCGAAACCGAGAAGAACATTAATACCATTGCGCGAAATCTGGCCAACATGGAGTCTTATCAGAACCTCGGCAGCAGCAAGGCGGTGCTGGGCGAAATCCGGCAGGAGCTTGCCAAATTTGACGGTCCCTTTGGTAAGTGGCGGACAGCCGCGGGATTGGTACTCTCGGCAGGTTCGCTGAACGACGGCGAAATTCCAGGCTCTTCCTCTCCCGAGGTTTACAGCGAACAATTAAACGATGCGCACCGGAGTCTGGATCAGGCAGCGCAATTGATCGGCATCTATGCAGAACGGGTAACCGCCGATTTTCAAAACCAGAAAAGCACGATATTCGCACTTTACTCTCTTCTGCTGTTCATGCTTGTTCTGGTTATCATTTATCTCGTCCAAAGAATTGTTTGGCTCCAAAGCGAGATGCGGGAGGACCAGGCGCTGTACCAGCTTATCGGAGAGACCATGTCCGATTTTATTCTATTAACCGATGCGAACGGCCAGATTTTATACGCGTCTCCGTCGCATTCAACTGCGCTTGGGTACATCCCCAAGAAAGGCGATCCACTATCGTCATACATCCGAGAATCGGAAATAGCCTGGGCCAAGCTGAAGAGCGTTGTCCAAGCCACACCGCGAATGGCGGAACTGAGAATGAAAAGCGCCGACGGGCACTGGATTTGGCTTGAGACTAGGGTGTCTCCCGTAAGAGGCAACCTGTCTTTTCCAGCGCAGTTCATGCTTGTTTCCCGGGAAATAACGCAGCGCAAGCAGTATGAGGAGCGGCTTCATAAACTGGCGTTCTACGACCATTTGACGTCGATACCCAATCGTGCGCATTTTAAAATGTATATGGAAAACCTGCTCACCAATCCCGATGACCGCCGACAAAAGTTCGCTCTCGCTCTGCTGGATTGCGACAGGTTCAAGCAGCTTAACGACACATTAGGCCACCTGGCCGGTGATGAATTTCTGCAGCTGCTGTCCAGTGAGCTTCAGCAGAGCGTTAAAGGCTTAGGACAGGCATTTCGAATCGGAGGCGATGAATTCGCCGTCATCCTTCACCTTGGCTTCGCTCACGAAGTACTCGATGATATTCTGGACCGGCTGCTTCAGCTGTTCAACAAGCAATGGTCGGCAAACAATGGATCAAGCTTCTGTACGTCGGCCAGTATCGGAGTCGCGCTGCATCCCCAGCACGGAAGTACGATTAATGAACTTCTGCGCGCAGCCGATTTGGCCATGTACCGTTCCAAAAGCCATGGCGGAAATGAATTCAATCTGTATGACGAGGAAATGGATGAGGACTATCCGGAACAAGAAAACTCCAGAAATTGAAATGGATATGTAAAAAGCTGCTCGGCGCCGCGGAATAAAAGCGGACAGAGCAGCCTTTTTTATACGGTTTATTGAATCATTTAACTTGTCATCGAGAATTTCTGTGCAACGACGGTGTTGTCATCACTGTCCTTAATCAACACCTTGATCACTTCTTCATTTACCGAACAATCGATGAAGCGGTCTGTGCTTCCGTCCCTGGCCTCCCAATCATTCACCCGCAGAATATAACCAAAGGAACGCGTCTCAGGCAGCACCTCGACTGTGGCAACGGCCCGGCCGTCTTCCATATACCGAAAATCACATTGACCATCCTGTATCCCGGTACCCCATACCCATAAATTCCAGCCTCTGTAATCCCCGTCGGAACGCTCATAATGCACCTCGACCGTCTTGGCGCGCGGAGGCGGCGTTCCGCATTCGTCGTAAAGCACCATCAGCGACAGTCCTTCCAACTGGACCTCTGTACCTTCCACTTTCCGAAAAGGCGCCACTTCCGCCCGCGTATGATCGACAACCACATTCCATTGTTCCGAACAGACAGGCAGGCCCGTCGTGACCTCCCAAGGATTGGCGTTAATAAGAACGACGATATTCTTCCAGGAGTCGCCGCCGGCATGATTTTTCAGGACATAGGACACCACGCCGCCATCGCAGCGGAAAATCTCCAAGGAGCGCTCAATTTCCTGACGTCCGTGCAGCCGAAAAGCCGGGTGGTTTCTGCGCAGTGCGATCAAATTCTTATAATACTGGAACACAGGAAGGAATCTAGCCTTGTTGCTCCAACGGATCGCGTTGATGGCATCGCCGCTCCGATAGCTGTTATGATCGCCATATTTACTGCGAAGCAGCTCGTCTCCCGCATGCAAGAAAGGAATGCCCTGAGAGGTCAGCACAATCCCGACTGCCAGCAGTGATCGCCGGACCGTTTCATTTTCCAAAAGGATTTCTTCCGTAATGCCGACATACGGATCAGCGTTCGCCACAGCCTCTTCCAGGCTGCCTCCGTTTTTCAGCCTTCCATTATCCAGATCCGGAAGCCGCGCATCCTGGCGAAGACCCTGCGTCGCAAGAAGCTTATCCCATAGATTAAGGTTATCATGAGCAGTGACATAATTAACCGTCTCTGCCGGAGAATCTGTGAAATCGTGAACGGCGCCTATAATGCCTGCAGCGACCGCCCCTTCCTTGCCGAGTTCTCCCGTAACAAAGCCTCTGCCCCAGCCGTCGCTGTCCCCTTTGATGGCGGATCGGAAGTTATCGTTGAAGACGGCATAGCCTTTTCCGCGCTGAGCACCTTTCAGCGTCTTGGAAACCAGCGGAGAATCGCCGCCGGTCCATGGCTCCCCGTAAAAGATCAGGTTCGAATTGACCTCCAGGCGCAGTTCCTCGACAACTTCACGCATAGTTACCGTATCGATAAGACCCATAAGGTCAAACCGGAATCCGTCAATATGGTACTCTGCCGCCCAATGACGAAGTGAATCCTTGATGAACTTGCGCACCATTGGCCGTTCTGTAGCCAGCTCATTGCCGACGCCGGAACCGTTGGAGAGGCGGCCGGCATAATCATGTCTATAGAAGTATCCAGGCACAAATGCTTCAAAGGGTCCCCCGTCCACAGAGTACGTATGATTGTATACCACATCCATAACGACCGAAATTCCCCGCTGATGCAGCGCCTGAACCATCTCTTTAAACTCCCGGACACGTGCGGCGGGATCGGCTGCATTTGTGCTGTAAGAACCTTCTGGAGCGTTATAATGCTGAGGGTCGTACCCCCAATTATAATTGCTTTCTCCCGGGAACCCATCCTTTATCTGCAGTTCATCCACCGTCTGAAAATCAAAAACGGGCAGCAAATGGACATGTGTGATACCCAGCTCGCTTAAATGATCGATTCCAAGCGTATTGCCTTCCGAATCCCGCAGGTCGGTCTCGGTGAACGCTTTATATTTTCCTTTCCCGCTGATGCCCGAGCTTTCGTGAATCGAGAAATCGCGAACATGGAGCTCGTAGAGCACTGCATCCACAGGATGCTGCAGGGTCGGAGAAACATCCTGGTCCCAGCCATCGGGATCGGTATCCCGCATATCAATAATAGCCGAACGAAGTCCATTCGCGGAGACGGCCCTCGAATACGGATCGGCTGCTTCACGGATCATCCCATCTGCGTAAACAACCCGGTACATGTAAAATTTACCCTTCAGGTCACCCGCGACTTTCACCTGCCACACTCCTCCGTCACGGCGAAGCATATAACTCAAACGGGCATCCTCCGAGCCTTCAGCATTTCCAATCTCTTCTCCTCCGGAATTGTACAGGACAAGCGATACGGCAAATGCCGTTGGCGCCCAAACCTTGAATATGCTGCTCTCCGGCGTGTAACTTAATCCTAAATCCATGCCATTGTATATTTCCGATGCGGGTTCCGCATTTATATAGTTACTTTTCATTAAATCCACCATCCTTACGCTTCCGTACAAATGCTCCGCCGGAAGTTTTTAGATCCATATATACCCTGTTCTTAGGAGTCTTATACATTGGCAATGAACAAGGATAAGGCTCATTGCTAATATATAATATGTAACAATATGTTCACAGGCTTGGGTTTTTTTCGGTTTCACAAAACCACTTACTTATTATCGGCCGAAGATAGCTTTTCCTAAATATTAATATTCAAATTACTTTTAATTTTAAAGATTATAACCCGCATTAGCGCGTATTTCACTAACAATTATATCCAAATGACACTAATTAATGGCAAATTCATGAACATCGTCGCCATTTTGCCACGAATTTCGTCGATTAAATTAAAAAGCCGATCCTAAAAGGACCGGCCAAGTAATTTTTTTGGAAAAGTGATCAAAGATAAAACGAAGTTATTTCCCGGCAAAAAACGGGCTTAGTTGCCGATGGCGCGCACCAAAGCGACTACTTCTTCCGCCGTGCCAAGATCCAGAGCTTTTGCAGCCAGAGTCTTCATTTCTTCCGCTGACAGCTTGGAGATTTGGCTGCGAGCCGGCAAAATCGAAGTTGCGCTCATGCTGAACTCGTCAAGCCCAAGACCAAGCAGCAGCGGAATAGCTGTTGCGTCCCCGGCCATCTCACCGCACATGCCTGTCCATTTACCTTGGGCGTGGGCAGCGTCGATAACGTTCTTGATCAAGCGCAGGATAGCGGGATTGTACGGCTGATACAAATAGGATACCCGTTCATTCATTCGATCGGCAGCCATTGTATATTGAATAAGGTCATTCGTACCGATACTGAAGAAATCAACTTCTTTGGCGAACTGATCCGCAAGCACGGCCGTGGATGGAATCTCCACCATAATGCCGAGCTGGATGCTGTCCGACACTTCCTGGCCTTCCTCCTGCAGCTTGGCTTTCTCTTCAAGCAGCAGATCGCGGGCGGCGCGGAATTCCGTAAGTGTCGCGATCATTGGGAACATGATGCGCAGGTTGCCATGAACGCTTGCTCTCAGCAAAGCGCGCAGCTGCGTACGGAAAATGTCCTGGCGTTCCAAACAGAGACGAATCGCACGGAAGCCCAAGAATGGGTTCATTTCCTTCGGCAAATCCAGGTAAGGCAGTTCTTTGTCGCCGCCAATGTCCAGCGTACGGACGACGACTGGCTTGCCGTTCATATTTTCCAAAACGGTCCGGTAGGCGTTGTACTGGATTTCCTCGGAAGGCAGTTTGTCTCTGCCCATATACAGGAACTCGGTGCGGTACAGGCCGACACCTTCGCCCCCGTTCTCGATGACGCCCGTAACGTCGTTAGGCGTACCGATGTTGGCTGCCAGTTCCACATGCTTGCCGTCCACGGATACCGTCGGCTCGTCGCGAAGCTTTCTCCACTCTGCAATTTGCTTAGCGTAGGCTTCGCTCTTGGCGCTGTACTCCGCCACTTCGGCGTCGCTCGGGTTAATGAGCACGTCTCCGCTCAAGCCGTCGACAATGACGAGATCGCCCGATTTGACTTGGGTAAGCACATTCTTGGTGCCAACCACCGCCGGAATCTCCAGTGAACGGGCCATGATTGCCGAGTGGGACGTACGGCCGCCGATGTTGGTTGTAAAGCCTTTTACATACTGCCGGTTGAGCTGAGCCGTATCGGACGGAGTCAAGTCTTCTGCAATAACGACAACCTCTTCGCTGATTTCAGCAGGGCTCACATAGTGAATGCCGAGCAGATGGTTCAGCACGCGCTTGGTTACGTCGCGCATATCGGCAGCGCGCTCTTGAAGGTATGCGCTCTTCATATTCTCAAACATGGCGATGAACTGAGTCGCCACTTCATTCAATGCATAGTCTGCATTTACGACGTCCTCACGGATTTTATCCTTAACGGGACTAATCAGTTCCGGATCGTCCAAGATGAGCAAGTGAGATTCGAAAATCTCCGCTTTCTTCTCGCCGAGTTCCGCCAAAGTGCGTTCTTTAATCTTCTGCAGTTCCGCTTTCGATTTATCGAGCGCTTCTTCCAGCTTAACAACTTCCGCTTCTACATCCGTTACCGCAGTCTTCTTGATGGTGTAGTCGGGGTGTTCCAGGATAAAGGCTCGTGCTATCGCAATCCCTGCCGAAGCCGCGATTCCTGAAATTTTAGTCATTCAGTTCTCCCAGCCCTTCCTTAATCATCACGTCCTGAAGCGCGCTCAGCGCTTCGGTTTCTTCGCTGCCGTCCGTAATCAACGTCAGAGTGTCTCCAGGTTCCAGTCCCAGGGACAGAACGCCGAGGATGGATTTCAAGGTTACTTTTTTACCTTTGGCTTCTGCAAATGCTTCAGTGCCCTTGAATTTAGTTGCCGTGTTAACCAAGGCTGTAGCCGGGCGTGCGTGAATTCCGTCTTCATCGATAATTTTGAATGTTTTTTGCATAATAATCCAACTCGCTTTCTATTATTTGTAGGTTTAGTTTAACAGCTTGCGCTTCCATTTATTATAAAGGAAGCGCAGCCAGTTTGCACTTTTACTGAATGCTGACAATATCTTTGTCGCCGATGGATACCTTGCCCGGCTTCTTTAGGGTGACCGTAGAGCCTTCAGGCAGATTCGAGAAAATAACCGGCGAAATGACCGAAGGCGCATGGGCCTTCACATATTCCAGATCAACTTCCATAATCGGTTGTCCGGCGGCGACGAGATCGCCTTCTTCCACCAATACTGTGAAGCCTTGACCTTTCAGCTTAACCGTGTTGACGCCGATATGCACCAGCACTTCTTTGCCGCCGTCGGACATAATGCCGACTGCATGCTTGCTCGGGAATACATTAAATACTTTACCGTAGACCGGAGAAGCAATTTTGCCGTCGGAGGATAGGAACGCGAATCCGTCGCCCGTCATTTTTTGCGAGAATACCGCATCCGGAACCTCTGTGATATCCAGCAGTTCCCCGTTTACCGGTGATACGATATCTTCGGGAATAATCGCCTCGCCTGCTTCACCCGCCTGCTGCTCTAATTCAGGCTGCGGAGCTGCATCCACTGGAGCGGCCGCCGGAGTTCTGCCAGCGATAACGTCCTGCATTTGCGATTTGATCGTATCGGATCGGGTACCGAAAATTGCCTGTACATTATTACCCACTTCCAGTACGCCGGAAGCGCCGAGCTTCTTCAGCCGATTCTTGTCGACATTCGCTTTCTCTTTAACCTCTACCCGCAGGCGGGTAATGCAGGCGTCCAGATGAACGATGTTCTGCTGACCGCCAAGAGCGGCAAGAATATTGCGCGGAAGGTCGTCCCCTGCAGTGGATACCGCCGCCGCATTTGAGTCCGTACCATCAGCGTCATTGTCAACTACATCTTCGCGTCCCGGCGTCTTCAGATTGAACTTGCGGATAACGAAACGGAATCCGAAGTAGTAGATGACGGCCATGGCAAGACCGACCGGAATAACGAGCCACCAGGAGGTGCGGTTCGGGATGATGCCGAACAGTGTATAGTCAATGAAACCTCCGGAGAAGGTCATACCGATCTTTACACCGAGAATTTGCATGGTCATGAAGGACAGACCCGCGAAAACGACATGAACAGCGAATAGCAGCGGAGCTACGAACAGGAACGAGAATTCCAGCGGCTCGGTAATACCCGTAAGGAACGAAGTCAGAGCCGCGGATACCATCAGAGAGCCGACAACCTTCCTGTTCTCCGGTCTGGACTCATGATAGATGGCCAGAGCGGCGGCAGGCAGTCCAAACATCATGAACGGATACTTACCGGTTGTAAAGGTTCCCGCTGTAAACGGAACGCCGTCGCGAAGCTGCTGCATAAAGATGCGCTGGTCTCCCCGGACCAGATCGCCCGCCTTATCGACGTAACTGCCGAACTCGTACCAGAACGGCGAATAAAAGATATGATGCAGACCGAACGGAATCAGCGAACGCTCGATCAGGCCGAAGATGAACGCCGACAACGTCAGGTTCGTATTAATCATATTCTCGGATAAGTAGTTCAGTCCGTGCTGGATTGGAGGCCAGATCACAGTCAGAGCCAAGCCCAAAATCAGGGAAGTAACGGCTGTCATAATTGGCACAAAGCGTTTGCCGGCGAAGAAGCCAAGATAGGAAGGAAGCTCGATTTTGAAGTAGCGCTTGTACATGGACGATGCGAGTATACCGACGAGAATACCGCCGAACACCCCGGTTTGCAGCGTTGGAATCCCGAGCACGCTGGAGTAGGCGAAATCTCCCTTACTCAGCACGTAGCTGTTGATTCCGAGCACCGTTCCCATCGTCACGTTCATGACGAGAAAACCGATGATGGCCGCAAGGCCTGCAACGCCCTCGCCTCCGGCAAGCCCGATAGCTACACCTACAGCGAACAGCAGTGACAGGTTGCTGAACACGATTTGGCCCGAGTTCATCAATACGTTGGCGATGGCCTGAACCGTATCGTTCTCCAGAGCCGGAACGTATTGCAGGAAGTCCGGGTTGACCAACATGTTGCCGATACCCAGCAGCAAACCTGCTGCCGGAAGAATGGCAACCGGAAGCATTAGCGCTTTACCGACTCTTTGTAAGACGCCGAAAAGCTTTTTAAACATAAAGTTTCACTTCCTTTGGACGATTATGGACTACAAGCAAAACAGAGAACAAAAAAGGCATGAGCATATACAGCACACCCGTTGTTCTCTAACCCTAAAGTTAGATTACCCCGACTAAGGGGAATACAACCAAGATACTGTAAATCACTCATGCCTGATCGAATCAGTTACACGTAAGTATTCTGTTTTGCTTATTGACAGTTTTTATTCTAGCATCAATTATTTCATCTTGCAATATATGCCTTAAAAATGCCACATTCGGCCAAACGTGTGAAGGATGCCGGGACAGGCGCTTCCCTTAAGACTGTTCATCCGGCTTCGTCCTCTTTTTTCTGGGCAAGACGCTGTAAATGAACGGTCAGATAACTGACTTCCGCCGGATATACAGACAGGTGCATGCGCCGCTCCATCACCTTCGTCAGCTTCCAAGCGAGCGCATACATTTCCGGATATTCGCGTTTCATCAAGCTGTCAAGCGAAGAGGTCTCCTTGACCGCCTCGCCGCGGCGGAGCCGTTCAAGCACAAACCGCAGGTGAGTAACAAGCCTTGAGTAATCCAAGGAATCTCTGGGAACACGGTACTCGAGACTGATCTCGACAAGGTTGACCAAGTCTCCGATCAGTTGGGAATGCTGCTTGAGCTCCGATATACTGCTGTTGCTAAGCGCACTATGAATGTGCAGAGCGACAAACCCAATCTCGTCGACAGGCATCGTTACACCCATCGTCTTGTTAATTCTGGCGATAGCGTATTCAGCCATGGCATATTCCTCGGGATAAATCTCTTTGGTCTCATACAAAAAAGGATTATGAAGGGCTACATCCTGCTCGTACCGCCGAATGGCAAAGGAGATATGATCTGTAAGCGCAATATGGATATGCTCGTTGACCGGCTGCCGGCTCCGCTGCATAATGTACAGCACGATTTCCTGAATGATTTCAATCAGCTTCTCATCGACCTGTGGCACAAGCTCTTTATATTGTTCCTGCTCTTGTTGGTTTCTTAGAATGAACATCTTTTCCACAGCCGATAAGTCGATCTGATCGCGGCTCTTGCGATTAAACCCGATTCCCTTGCCAATAACGACCACTTCGGCATATTGGGGATGGTCGGCGATGATAACATTATTATTCAGCACCTTGGCCACAGTTATGCTGCTCACGTGTACACCTCTTTATTATCCAAATCCTTATTTCTGACAGCAGCCAAAATGGAAACGGCACGGTTAAATTATACTTGCGCCGTCCCCCAACATCAAGGAATCTATACATAAAGAGATCAAATTATGAAGCAGATGTGTCCATTCATCATCACACCCGAACACACCGGCAGGCACCCAGATTGCTTCCGTCTAAAAAACGCCGGTTTACAGCTTGTTCAAATGCTCAAAGTAAGCTTGTCCCAGCAGCTTTACGCCGCGCTTAATTTCCGATTCGCCGCAATAGCTGAAGCATAATCGGATAAAGGGAGAATTTCCTCCGGCCGCATAGAACGGGTTGCCCGGAACAACGCTGACCCCCCTGTCCTCGGCCAGCCGATGCAGCTGCCCCGCATCCGTCTCACGAGGGAAGGCCAGCCACAGGAAAAATCCGCCTTCAGGGCGCGTGTACGCAGCGGCATCTCCAAACTCCGACCGGACCGCATCCGTCATCGCGTCCCGCCGGGCTCTGTAGCGGCTGTTCAGACGCTCGATCTGCGCATCATAATCGTAATTGTACAGGAGCCACCCCAATATTTCCTGGGTGACGGGACTTGGAGGACTGTCCAGCGTCAGGCAGCGCATTCTCCGAATCACTTCATTCGGAGCGATGACGCTTCCCAGACGCAGGCCCGGTCCGAGCGTCTTCGAAAAAGTGCCGAGATAAATTACTCTTTCAGGAGCGAAAGAGTATACGGACGGCAGGTGTGCTCCTTCAAATCGAAGCTCGCCGTAGGCGTCATCCTCCAAGATAAATATATTATAATATTTCGCCAGCTCGGCCAGACGGCGTCTTCTCTCAAGCGGCATTGAAGCACCTGTAGGATTTTGAAAATTAGGCATCACATAAATGAATTTAGGCAGCGCTCCGCCGCTTTGAACCGCTTGTTTCAGCGCGCTTTCCACCCGGTCAACGTCAAGACCGTCATGATCGACGGGAAAGCCCTCAATCTCCGCTCCGGCATACCGAAACATATGAAGCGCGTTGAAATAGGTTGAAGCCTCAACCCAAACCGTCTCCCCCGGATTTAGAAGCACCCGTGCGGCAAGCTCAATACCCTGGTTAGCTCCGTAAACAGCAAGATAGCAGTCTTCGTCCGCTTCGATTCCGAACTTGCGCAGCCGCTGCAGCATCCACCTTTTCACAAGCTCGGGACCCTTGCCGCCGGTATAATGCAGAGCGTCCACGTTGTCACGGATAAGCGCAGCCGAAGCCGCATGGTTTAGAGCCTCAATGGGAAGCAGGTCCGGCGCCGGAAATCCGAAAGACAGATTAACACTATCGGGATTGGCGATCTTGGTACGTCCGACATGCTGCAAGATAATACTCTCGTTAAAAGAATAGTCCGATTTCGTTCCATTCATGATGCGCGCTCCTCCCTGTTATTATTTATGATTCTCATCTTGATCAGATAGAGTATTGGAACTCCTTCGTTTTAGGATAGACCGTATCATCCGTCACGTTCATAACGCGCTTCAAAATCACATTCTCGTAATGCGCAAACCCGGAATCTCTGAGTCTCGGACGGCCCAGCGCGATTCGCTCATCCATCGTAATCCGCCCGTCTTCAACCAGAATGACACGGTCCGCCAGCGCCACAGCTTCGCTAACATCATGCGTCACAAGCAGGACGGTAAAATGCTGTTCCGCCCATAGACGTTCGATCAGCTTCTGCATGTCCAGCCTGGTTAAAGCATCCAACGCGCCGAACGGCTCGTCCAGCAGCAGCAATCGCGGTTGGCCCGCGATCGCCCGCGCAAGAGCGACCCTTTGCTGCTGTCCGCCCGACAGCACGCCGGGCCAGTCCTGCGCGCGAGCCTCCAGCCCGACAAGCCGCAGCGCTTCCAGCGCCCTGTCCCGGTCTCTGCCCGTTGCGCCAAGCCGGACATTTTCGATAACCCTCTTCCACGGGAGCAGACGGGATTCCTGGAACAGCACCCGCGCCTGCGGGTCGATTCCGCTAACCGGCTTGCCGTCCAGCCGGGCCGTCCCGGAGGTCGGCCTTTCCAGCCCGGCAATCAGACGGAGCAGCGTACTTTTGCCGCATCCGCTTTTTCCCACAACGGCGATGAATTCACCCGGCTCCACCGTCAGCTCCATTCCTTTGAGCACGGATACGTCCCCGAACTTTTTCTCCAGCCCTTCTGTCTGCAAAGAAGCTCCTTGAACCGTTCTCTCCACGCTCCCATGCCTCCTATCCTTTTCTGGTAAAGTTCGGATGCCACCTAAGCCAGCTTTTTTCCAGCCATTTGGCCAGACTGTCCGACAGCTTTCCGAGCAGAGCGTATAACAAAATGCTGAGCACAATAATATCCATCCTCATAAATTCACGCGCATTCATCGCCATATAGCCGATTCCCGAATCCGCGGCTACGGTTTCCGCCACAATAAGCGTAAGCCACATAATGCCAAGCGACTGGCGGACACCGACCAGAATGGACGGCAGCGCTCCAGGCAAAATGACATGAAGATGCCCATCTCGACCAGCTTCGGATCAAGGGAACGGATGCCATGAAACGTATTTAAGTAAATCGGGAAGAACACCCCCAGCGATACGAGCAGCAGCTTCGTTTGTTCGCCGATTCCAAACCACAAAATGACAATGGGAATCAAGGCCAGATGGGGGATGTTGCGGATCATTTGAATCGTAGTGTCCAGCAGATGCTCCGCCTTGAACCACACACCGTTGATAAGTCCCAGCAGAAATCCGATTGACCCGCCAATCAAAAATCCGAGGACCGCTCTTTGGGTGCTGATGCCGACATTTCGCGCCAGTTCGCCGTTCTCAAGAAGATGAATGAAGGCTCGGACCACTTCAAGCGGAGGCGGCAGGATATTTCCCGCCACAATGCCGGTCGTTGTGGAAATATGCCAGAAGACAATAACCAGGACTGGCACAATCCACGGAACCGCCGCCCGCAGGCCCTGCCTCCTTTTCCTTTTGTCCATATTCGCCGCCTCCTTGACCGTTTACTTCGCAGCCAGAATGCTGGCAATATCCGAATCAAAATCATGGCTCCATACACCCGACACTTCGATTTTACCCGGCAGTTGTCCAAGGGAAGTCAGCGTATCAGCGATATCCTGCTGTGAAGCAATCGCACCTTCCGATATGGCCTCCAGAGCAAGCGGACGCTGTTTATCCCCATTGATGAGCGTACCTAGAACATCCTCTTTTTTCTGATGGGTCTTCTCTGCCGTGATTTCGGCCCACTTCTCCTGATTGGCTCGGGTCCATGCATAGTACTTGGTCAACCGCTGCAGAAAATCAGCCACCGCCGCATGTTTGGCCGGATCGTTAATCGCGTTCACATTGACATTAATCGGAAAGTTACCGGAGAGAATATCCTTCGCGCTTGCCAACGTAGTAGCTCCATTCTGGTGCGCAGCCGTAATCGAGTTGCTGTAGCTGGCGAGCGCATCCACCTTGCCTCCAACCAGCGCAGTCAATCCTTCGGCCGTTGTCAGCTTGACCGGTACGATATCCTTCCAGGTCAGCCCCGCGGATTCCAGCATTTTGGCCAAGAAATATTGAGAAGTCGTATTTTGAACGTAGGCCACCTTTTTCCCCTTCAACTCCGCCACCGATTTAATCGGCGAGTCTTTTGGAATGACCAGCTCCTGGAGCAACGTATTCCATTTTTGCACGCCAACAATTTTGAAATTGCCCTGATTAGTCGCCTGTGAAGCGAAAATCGGCGGAATTTCACTGGTTATTGCGAAGTCGAGCTGGTCGGCCGCTATGGCTTCAAGCTCCAGATTCCCGCCCTGAAACACGCTGAATTCCAGCTTATAAGGAGTTTCAAGCAGGCCTGCCGCTTTAAAGCCTTCCTCCCATTCAGGCCAGCCAACCTGACCGATTCTCAGTGTTACATTGCTCAGATCGACGGTGGAACCAGTAGCAGACGCCGTTGCCTGACTCTCTTCGGCGGTACTCTCAGCACCCGAACCGGCTGTTCCGTTATTTTCGGAAGATGCGGTATTGGAGGAGCATCCGGTCAAAGCTGCCATTAGAGCGACGATAACAAGCATAACGATAAAGAATTGACTCTTTGCATATTGGATCTTGTTCATTTTCAAGGAAACCACCTTCTATTAATATGGATAATATGGAAATAACGTCCTATCTGGCACTATCTTATTGGCGGATATTGTCCCATTGGGCAATGCCGCACGGCCTGCCGCATCCGCGGCCCAAATCGCTTGGGTCAACCTGCCGCTGTCCGTAGGAAATGCAAATCCTTCGGCGGAAGGAATAATTTGCGTCGATTCGGCCACCTTGCGGATCTTGTCATCGACATGTTCATGTACTCCAAGTTCCGCCAGCGTGGCTGGCAGATTGTAGCGCCGAAGCGCCGCAGTCAGCTCTTTGATATCGCTTCGTCCTTCAAGAATCGATTGAACAATGAGGCAAAATCCTACCTTCTCCCCGTGCAGCGTATCATGCGTATCGGGCAGATGGGTGAAGCTGTCGTGAATGGCGTGCGCCACCAGCGCGCGTCCCGCTTTCCCGTTTATCGTACCGGCCAGCCCGGTCAGCATAACAATGGCATCGGTTACTTCCCGGAATGCCTTTCCGGCTTTGCCGCTGCCCGCCTGCGAATAAGCCTCGGGGCCGAAACGCTCGATAATATCCAGCGCCAGCTTGGCGGGCGCAAGGCTAAGCAATATGTCCGGATGACCCGCCCCTTCTTTTAAATTCAGGGCAACTTCATACCATTTCGCCAGCGTGTCGCCAATTCCTGAGGCAAAATATCGCTTCGGCGCTTCGGCCAGCACATCGGAATCGGCGATGACAACAGCGGGTGAACGCGTCAGAAAAAGAGCGCCGTCAGCTCTTCCTTCATCGTCGTGCAGGATACTCAGAGCGGACCAAGCCGCGCAGGTAGCCGCTATAGTCGGTACAGCAACTACGGGAATTCCCGTACGATCCCCTACCGCTTTTACAAGGTCCAGAACCAGCCCTCCGCCCGTGGCAATCAGAACATCCGGACCGATCTCGGACGTCTTCCAGGCGTAATCTTCGATATTAAAACGGCTAACCTCCCCCTGGTTAACTTCCGTAACGGTTTCTATTCCGGCCGAATGCAAGCTGGCAAGCAGCGGGCCTTGTACTCTGCGCAGAGCGGTGTCGCCGCCAATCAGGTACGCCTTCTGTCCCAGTTCTGCGACAAGAGCTCCCGCCTTCGCCAATGCTCCCGATTCATTCATATATACGTAAGGAGCCTTTAAAGTTATC
Source organism: Paenibacillus sophorae (assembly GCF_018966525.1). Taxonomy (NCBI): domain Bacteria; kingdom Bacillati; phylum Bacillota; class Bacilli; order Caryophanales; family Paenibacillaceae; genus Paenibacillus; species Paenibacillus sophorae. The sequence goes on along the minus strand of NZ_CP076607.1, from coordinate 2,481,821 downwards.
ACCTTCAGGACTCCTTTCCCTGTCCGCGGCCATGCGGCTCGTTCCATACTGATAAGTCCGGGCCTTTGGGCAAAATCCGGTAGGGATTGGACCCTTCAGCAGCGATAAGAGCGGACAGATGGTAGTGCTTCTTGATCGCTTCAAAATCGGTCGTATCCCCGAACCCGGGAGTCTGATACAAATCTCTTGCATACGCCCACAAATGCGCGTAATCGGCAAGCCGCTGACGGTTGCAGCGGAATGCGGTATAGTAGGCGGCGTCAAACCGGACCAGGGTCGTATACAGCCGTACATCCGAATCCGTTAGGGCATCCCCGAACAGGTAACGCTGCGTGGAGAGATGCTTCTCCAGTTCATCAAGACGGTGAAACAGGGCGGTGTAGGCTTTTTCATACGCTTCCTGCGAGCGGGCAAAGCCAGCCTTGTATACGCCATTGTTCACTTCGTGGAAGATCGTATCGTTCAGCGTATCGATTTCCCCGCGCAAATGCTCGGGATACAGATTCGGCGCTTCTTCCTTATGCAGCGGTGCCCACGTCGTCTCCAAATGATTCGTCAACCGGAAGTAATCGTTGTTGACCACTTTCCCCGATTCAATCTCCACAATAGCCGGAACGGTGGGACGTCCCGTGTAGCCGGGATCGGCCTTCAAGTAGGCTTCGCTCAAATAGCGGATGCCAAGTACGGGATCGACGCCGCCCTCATCCAGCGTAAAAGCCCAATCCGTATGCGGCAGATTCGGACGAATCGGGTCCACAGTGCCAAGACCGATGGCGTCCTCCAGTCCGAGAAGCCGGCGAACGATTACTGCGCGATGCGCCCAGGGACAAGCGGCGGACCAGATCAGCCGGTAGCGTCCGGCCTGAACTGCAAGCTCTCCCGGACCTTCGCCGAAAACGCTGGTAAATCGGTTCTGCTGCCGGATAAAGGAACCGTCACGCACGATTTCTGCCGGATTCTCTTTCACCTGTTTCGTCATCGTATTCACCCTTTGCTTAATTTTTCCCGCCCGTGCGGGGTATTCCAGAGACGATCATCCGGTCCTTTGGGGTAAATACCGCTGGGGTTGCCAGCGAATCCCCTGAGATGCGGCGAAGCGTGATAGCTGTTCCGGATCGCGGCAAAATCCGTCGTGTCCCCAAAACCCGGAGTTTGGTACAAATCGCGGGCATAGCCCCATAAGTTCGGGAAATCGATGAGACGGTTCCGATTCGTATTGAATACAGAATAATAAGCGGCGTCGAACCGGGCGAGTGTAGTATACAAACGCACATCCGAGTCCGTAAGCCGATTGCCGAAGAGGTAACGGTTGGTCTGAAGATGCCGTTCCAGCTCGTCCAGACGGGCAAACAGCGTATCATAGGCCCGCTCGTAGGCTTCCTGGGAATGGGCAAAGCCCGCTTTGTACACTCCGCTGTTGACATCCCTGAAAATCACATCGTTCAAAGCGTCGATATCTCCGCGCGATTCCTCCGGATACAGATCCGGCGCCCCTTCCATGTGAAAATCCGACCAGACCGTTTCAAGATAATTGGTGAGTCTGAAATAGTCGCTGTTGGCACCTTGTCCGGTGATGATATCAACCACAATAGGGACCGTAGGACGGCCTTTATAATGCGGATCGGCCCGGTCGTAAATTTCCTTAATGTAGCGGATGCCCAGCACCGGATCGACGCCGCCCTCGTCCAATGAAAATTCCCACCCGTACTCCGTACGGAAATGACTTGCCGTGCCGAGACTGATCACCTTATCCAGACCGAGCAGCTTACGGACAATGACCGCCCGGTGGGCGTATGGACATGCCTTCATCCAGAGCAATCGATAGCGCCCCGCTTCCGGCCGGTGTTCGCCGGGACCATAGCCGAAAGGGACGGTGAACAGATTCGATTGAGGGACAAAAGAACCGTCGGCGCGCAGCTCATTTGCGAATACCGGATGCTTACTGATCGCGTTCATTTAATAGCCTCCTTTTTTAAAGCCACCTTTCCCAAGACTCTCTACTCGATAAACTCCATTTCCTCTTTCTTGCCCTCCTCCAGATACAGCGCCATGCCGGTTCTCATTCTCCGGAAGCCAAGATGGGTATAGAAGCTCACTTTGTCGGGATGGGTATACAAAATAACGTCGCAGTGTCCGACAGCCTTCAATAAATCCTCGATGATCTTACGTCCCAGCCCATTCCCGTGATAATCGGGGTCCACAACGATGTTATACAGAACCGCCTGTGAAACACCATCCGAGACAGCCCGTCCGAACCCGATCAAGCGCTCCTGATCATAGACAAAAGTAACGGCATAGCTGTGTTCAAAAGCTTTCTTATGGGTCTCGGGAGGAGCCTCCGATATTCCAAAATGGGCTATCAGTCCGGCAACCCTCTCCCAATCCGTATTCAGACAATGATTTTGAATGTTGTAGTTCATCCGTTTCCCAGCCTTTCCTTTTATGCCAACTGCTCGCGATTATGAGGGGTTAACCATACGGATAAATCTGGGCCTTTCGGCAGCAGCAGATAAGGATTGTTTGATATATCCCCCAGATGGTAGCCTCGCTTGATCGCCTCAAAATCCGTCGTATCCCCAAAACCGGGAGTCTGATATAAGTCGCGGGCATAGCCCCATAAATGAGGAAAGTCGACAAGCCGGTTCCGGTTCGTCCGAAAGACGGAATAATAGGCAATATCAAACCGGGCAAGCGTAACATACAGCCGAACATCAGAGTCCGTGATAAAGCTGCCAAACAGGTACCGGCTTGAAGCCAGCCGCTTCTCCAGCTCATCCAGCCGGGCGAACAAAGTGTCGTAGGCCTGTTCATAAGCTTCCTGCGTACGGGCGAAGCCCGCTTTGTATACGCCATTGTTTACCTCGTGAAAAAGAATATCGTTTAAAGCGTCGATCTCCCCGCGAAGCTTCTCTGGATATAAATCCGGGGCTCCTTCCTTATGCAAAGCCGACCAGGCGGTTTCCAGATCATTGGTCAGTCTGAAATAATCGTTGTTAACGACTTTCCGTGTCTTAATATCGACTACCGTCGGAACGGTTGCGCGGCCCTGATAGTCAGGGTCTGTCTCTTTATAAATATCAGGCAGGTAGCGGATTCCAAGTACCGGGTCCACCCCTCCCTCGTCCAGCGAGAATTCCCATCCTTGTTCCGTCCGAACCGGATTGGCGGTTCCTACGCTAATTGCTTCTTCAAGCCCCAACAGCTTTCTGACGATAATGGCGCGATGTGCCCAGGGGCAAATTGGAGCCCATAACAGGCGGTAGCGGCCGGTCTCAACCGGAAGCTTGTCCGGACCATCGCCGAAAGGTGTGACAAAACGATTGGTCTGACGAATAAAATTACCGCCGCCGCCGATCTCACGCGTAAATTCGGATGCTGTACTCTGGACCTTTGTCATATAAACCTCCCCTTAATACCAAGTAAACTCATATGTTTTACTAGATTGTATTAGGCTTATTGGCAAAATTATAGTAAAAATCAGAACAAGGAGGCGATTGTTGCCGAAAAATAGATTATTGACAACAAATAAACAAAGCGATTTAATTAAATTTATCTTATTGAAAAAGTCGGATTAATGTTGAAAGTGGTGAATTATCCATGAGCTTGACCGAACGACGCAATTTGAAGTACCGGCCACGTCAGCCTTCCTTCGAGAAGTCGCTGTCCACTTACACGGAATTTATTGAGCCGGTCCCTTCCTTTTTGAGCGGAGGCATTCAGTATTATGGATATCATCTCGATGCCTTGAATATCAACCGAATATTCGTCCTGCCAGACGGCTGCGTAGATATCGTCATCTGCTGCTACCCGAACAGACCCTCCGGAAATATATGCGGAAGTATCGTCCGAAGACGACAGGGGATATTCGTCAGATCCGATTGCGATTATTTTACGATCCGGTTTCTGCCGGGTTATGCGGAGCAATTTCTCAAATTCCCGGTCAGCGAGTTCACCGAAAACGAAATTCCCGTTCAGAACGTACTGCCTCATGCAGCCGAGCTGCTTGAAATGATTGCTTCTCAGCTCACTTTCAAGGATCGTATTCACGCTTTTGAGAACTTCTGCCGCCAGTATTACCGCGAACAGCTGGAAGTCCCGAATCTGGTTCAATATTTAACGGATAAAATCCTTGCCAGCCAGGGAACGGTGCAAATCGGCGAGCTTTCCGCGGAAACGGGATACTCCACAAGGTACATGCACAAAACCTTCGAGCGGTATGTCGGAGTCTCGCCAAAGCTGTTCAGCCGCATTATCCGGTTTCAGCATGTGCTGAAAGCTCTGGAAGATCCGAGCAAAGAGAAGACGTTCGGACGCATTCTTGAACTCGGATATTTCGATCAAAATCATTTTATTAAGGAGTTCAAGGAATTCAGCGCCGTTACGCCTAAAAAATACATTCAGCAATCCTCGGGCCAGCTGCTGTTCTGAGTCGAAGTCTGTGCTATAGAACTACTATTTGTGAATTCGTATATTCAGTAAAAAGAGCTGTTCCGGCAAGATCCAACGCGGACCTTGCGGAACAGCTCTGATATGAAATATATGAAATTGCTGCCGGCTACTCTTGCGGTTTCACTGGGGTAGGCGCGGCCTGTACAGAGACAGCCTGCTCGGGGATAGCTGCCGGCGCTCCTCCGGAGGGTTGCGCACCGGTCTTCGTCAGCCCCTTGATCAGCCCTTCCACATCAATGCCCGAGACGCTCTTCAGCATTTCCGGCGCCGTCGCCATAAGCCCGGTTACATAATTGCTGACACGGGCCGCGCCCTCGCCATTCCCCGTATCGACCACCGTCAGTTTATCAATGGACGACAGCGGCTGCGCAATGCGGCCGGCCAGCTCTGGCAGCATCTTAACGATAATGTCCAGCACAGCCGCCTCACCGAATTTCTGGAACGCCTCCGCCAGCTTCTCCTTCGCTTCCGCTTCGGCCAGACCGCGCAGACGGATAACCTCGGCATCCGCCGTACCTTTGGCGCGCTCGGCGTCCGCGACAGCCTGGCCTTCGAGCCGCTTCTGTTCCGCGGTCGCCTTGGCCTGCGTCTCGATGCTGTACTGCAGCGCATCGGCTTCCCGCATCTTCCGCGCCTTCTCGGCTTCCGCCGCCTGCTCCACCGCATAGCGGTCCGCTTCGGCTTTCTTCTTCACTTCCGCATCATACTGTTTCTCGCGGATCTGGATTTCCTTCTCCTGCAGATCAATTTCCCGCATCTTGCGGACGAGCTCGACCTTCATCTGCTCCTCCACCGCCGTCTGCTTGGCGCGGGCTTCCTGGATGTGGTAAGCCTGGTCGGCGTCTGCCTTGGCCGTGTCCTGATCCCGCTTAAACGCGGCGATCTGCAGTTGATTGTCGCGCGATGCTTCCGCGATGTTCGTGTCACGCATCAGTTCGGCTTTCTGCCCCTGCTCCTCGGCGATAGCCTTCTTGATTCTCGCATCGCGCAGCGCCTCGGCCTCGGCGATTTCCGCATCCCGCTTGACGGTGGCGATCCGCGGCTTGCCGAGCGCTTCCAGATAGCCGTGCTTGTCCCGCACATCCTTGATGGTGAATGAAACGATCTGGAGTCCCATTTTCTTCAGATCGCGCGCCGCAACGCCCTGCACCTCCTGGGCGAACCGGTCGCGGTTTCTATATACTTCCTCCACCGTCATCGTTCCCAGAATGGCGCGCAAGTGACCTTCGAGTACCTCCTGCGCCTCCGCCTTCAGCGATTCAATCGGCTTGCCCATAAACTGCTCGGCCGCCGTTGCGACATCTTCCACCGAACTGCCCACTTTGATGATGGCCACGCCGTCTGCGATTACGGGAACCCCCTGCTCCGTATAGACCTCCGGGGTCGTTACATCGAGCTTATGGGACAGCAGCGACATGAATTCGGCCTTTTGGAACACCGGTAAAATAAAAGCCCCTCCGCCGCGCACAATCTTAATTTTCCTGCCGGAGCCGTCATCGGAAATATGGTTGCTGCCCAGAAAGGAGCCGGTCACGATCATCGCTTCGTCCGGACCGACCGTTCTGTAACGCGCCCAGAAGGCCAGGCCTAGAACAATCAAGACAGCAATGACTACCACAGGAATCAATAAAAAATCAGGCAAACCAAACAATACAAATCCTCTCCTCTTCGTTATTCTAGTTCGGATACGAGCGCGACGCCTTCGCTGACCTCCACGACAACCACTTTGGTTCCGGCAGACAGCGGGCGGCGGTCAAAGCTTGCAGCCGTATGCAGGGTATTCGCGGGGCCGAATTTCACCATAACCTCGCCGAAGCCCTGCGCGGGAACGGGAACGCTGATTTCGCCTATTTTGCCGGGAAGCTCGCTCATGGAGAAGCCGGTGGACACTTCGCTTCTGTCCATCGGCTTCACAAACCCCATATACAGCAGCACGCTCATAAAGGCGGATATCAGAAGAGACAGGACGAGAACGGCCCCGTCCGCAAGCCCGCTGTACCTGGTCAGCAGAATCCCCGCTCCGCCAAAAACGGTTATTCCTCCGGCCAAAACCGAGGGGCTGAGCAAATCGAAGGACAAAAAGTCCAGCATTCCCCCAAGCGCATGCCCGATCAAATCACCTGCCAGCAAGCTGATGATGGCAAACAATATTCCCAGCGCCAGACAGCTTAAGTACAGTGTGTGCATATCCTTCTCCTCCCGCCCAGGCTAATCCTTACTAGAATAAACGTGATTAAAGGCCGTTTGGTTTCAAAAATTACCCAGTATGATGTTGTTGTACATGCTATCATTGAACAGGAAAATGTCTTGTGAGACCACCGTTATTGATTTTCTTAAGAAGGCTAAATTATAATCCCTAATATTTACACCATTTTTACAGGATACCCACTCATCCGTTTCCCAAAAAGGAGGCTCACCATGAAAACCTTATTAATCGTCGAAGATGACCGCAGCTTAAACAAAGGAATTGCGCTCACCCTTTCCCAGAATGATCTAACCATCAATCAGGCTTACGATTTAGCTACGGCCAAGCAGATGATTACCTCTTATAAAATCGATCTCATTATTCTGGACATCAACCTGCCGGACGGCAGCGGGCTGGATTTCTGCGAGGAACTCCGCAGAACGTCGCAGGTGCCTGTTATTTTCCTCACCTCCAACGATATGGAGTCCGACATTGTGACCGGCTTTGCGCTGGGTGGCGACGATTATATCACCAAGCCGTTCAGCCTGATGGTGCTGCGGGCCAGGGTGATGGCCGTTCTGAGACGGACCGATCCGTACAGGGAAGATACGGCAGCGATAGGTCCATTTTTTTTTAATTTTGGCAAAATGGAGTACTACAAACATGGCTGCCCTTTGATCCTCAGCAAAACCGAGCAAAAACTATTGAAAGTTTTGATTGCTAACGCGGGTAACATTTTGACCAGAGAGCAGTTAATAGATAAAACGTGGTCCCAGGATGCTGAATTTGTAGATGAAAATGCATTGACGGTGGCAATCAAACGGCTTCGGGCCAAACTGGAGGACGAGCTTTCTTCACCGAGATATATTAAAACGGTCTACGGACTGGGTTACATGTGGACAGAAGGACAACATCCATGACGACAATGAGACAGGCCAGGTATTTCAAACAAATCAACCTTATATTCTCAATCCTTGTTATATTTCTTGTGTTGATATATACCGGCAGAATTATGTTTCTTAAAGGAATCGACCCAGCCCTGCTGGGACTCTCTGTTCTATTCATAAGCTGCATGCTGGCACTTGGAGCCACGTGGGTATGGTTATGGAGCCGCCGCATTGCGAACTATATCCAGACATTGGATGCTGTAATTGATGCTGCGATTTCGGGCCGGGGGCCTGTCACCAATTATGACGAGACGGCTCTCTCTTCCATGGAACATAAACTCCTGCGATACATAAGCGTCTCCCAAGCAAATGAGCAAACTATTCAAATCGAGAAAAATAAAATCAAAACGCTGATTTCAGATATTTCCCATCAGGCCAAGACTCCCCTCTCCAATATCATAGTGTACAGCCAATTGCTTGAGGAAATACCAGGGCTGGACAAGGAGCCGCGGCATTATGTAAAGAACATTAAAGTACAATCGGGCAAGCTGGACTGGCTTATCCAATCTTTGATCAAGCTGTCACGGCTGGAAACCGGGATGATCTCGCTGCAGATCGAAGCAAGGCCGCTTTTGCAAACCATTACAAAGTCGCTGTCTCAAGTGTATGTCCTGGCGGAAAGCAAACAAATTGAGATTCGGATTGACTGCGCGCCGCAACTCATGGCCCGGCATGATGCCAAATGGACAACCGAAGCGCTTTTCAACTTGTTAGAGAATGCAGTGAAATACACGAAGCCAACCGGCAGTATTCAAATCACAGCTGAGAGTAATGAAATGTTCACCCGCGTGGATATCTCGGATACGGGAATCGGAATCGGTAAGGAGGAACTGCCTCATGTTTTCAAGCGGTTTTATCGGGGACAGCAGGCGCGTGAAGCCGAAGGCGTTGGAATCGGGCTGTTTCTGGCGCGGGAGATTATTACGGCACAAGGCGGTCATATCACAGTAACCTCGGAGTCCGGTAAAGGCACAGTGTTCTCACTCTTTTTCCCCCAGCTGTGAACCGAAATATGTCATTACCGTCAGATTTCAGACACGCTCCGGTCAGATTGATTTGGTACCTTTAGACGGTGAACAGATAAATCTCATTGGGGGAGAAGAGTTATGCCTATTTTACAAATTGAACATTTGAAGAAGCATTATGGAAAAGGCTCCACTTCCGTTAAGGCTCTGGACGACGTATCACTAACAGTAGAAAAGGGGGAGTTTGTCGCGATCGTCGGCACCAGCGGCAGCGGCAAAAGCACACTCCTGCATATACTTGGCGGACTGGATCGGGCCACTGAAGGCAAGGTTTACGTGGACGGGAACGATATTTTTGCGATGAGTGATGAGAAGCTGACCATTTTCCGGCGCAGATCGGTGGGTTTCGTCTTTCAGAACTACAATCTGATTCCCATTCTGAATGTGCGGGAGAATATCGTATTGCCCATTGAGCTGGACGGAGGCAAAATAGATGAAGCCTATCTTGATTTGGTCATCCGAACTTTGGGCTTGCAGGAAAAGGTGAACAATCTGCCTTCGAATCTGTCCGGCGGCCAGCAGCAGCGGGTAGCGATCGCCAGAGCTTTGGCTACCAAACCATTCATTATTCTGGCGGACGAACCGACAGGCAATCTGGACAGCAAAACAAGTCAGGAAGTGCTTATTCTGCTAAAACAGATGAGCGAAAGATTCAACCAAACCATCGTGATGATTACGCATAACGAACAAATTGCCCAGTCCGCGGACCGGATTATCCGCATTGAAGATGGCACCATCGTCTCCGGCCATCCCCGGAGCTCTGAGGTGAGCCGGCCATGATCAGAACGAACAATCGCAAGACCATCTCCCATCTCGCCAAAAAAAGCCTCAAAGCCAACCGGCCCCGTAATCTCACGATCATTTGTGCCATCGTGCTGACTACACTTTTGATTACCGCCGTATTCACCATGGCCTTAAGTATCAATAAATCGATGGAACGTGCGCGGATGCAAACGACCGGTGGTGATTATCACGGGAGCTTCAAATATTTAAACCCTGCTGAATTGGAGAAACTAAAGATACACCCCTCTATTAAGGAATATGGAGTCTCTCTTAGGGCAGGTGATATAAGCACCCCTATTTTCAAGAACAAACGCGTAGAGGTTCTACGTATTGACGATAACTACGTGAAACATTCATTTATTCATTTTATAGAAGGCGGGCTGCCTACCCGCGAGGACGAAATTGTCCTGAATACATGGGAACTCGATTTACTTGGGGCCAAACATCAGCTAGGCCAGGTTGTAAAGCTGGATATCGATATTGGGGACAATGAGGTCATTAGCCAAGACTTCAAAGTCTCAGGTTACTATGAAGCGGACAAAAATTTGGCCATGTCGGGTTTAGCGTTTGTTTCAGAGGCTTTTACAAATAAAAATATTTCCCGGATTGATCCGGATATCTCTGAGGCAAAGGGTTCTTATGTAAATACCTCCCAGTTATTGGTTCTATTCAACAATTCATTTGACATTGAAAAAAAATTAAAAGAGATTTTGACTGATACCGGATTAGATGTGGAATATGGAGTAAATCCTGCCTATACCAGTGTAACTCTTTTCGAAAATCTGATGAATATCGTTCCTTATGCAGTTGTCATTCTCATCACGATGCTCAGCGGCTATTTACTAATCAATAATATCTTTTATATTTCTGTCGTCCGGGATGTGAAGTTTTACGGGCTGCTGAAGACCATCGGTACTACACCCAGACAGTTGAAAAGGATTATCTCGATTCAGGCCCGTCGGCTCTATCTCATCTCTCTGCCCTTCGGGCTAGGGGGAGGATATTTACTGGGCTGCCTCGTTACCCCCATTGCCAATTCCTTTTCGAGTAGTTCTGCGAATACTACCTATTCCGCCAGCCCGTGGATTTTCGCAGGAGCGGCAGCGTTTTCGTACATAACAGTCTGGATAGCGTCAAGTAAACCGGGCCGGATGGCCTCGCGGATCTCGCCGGTAGAGGCCGTGAAATTTGCCGGAATTAGCAACGTCGGAAAGAAGAAATCCAAGAAATCGAAGCGTGGAGCAAAGCTTCATAATATGGCATTGTCTAACCTGTTTAGAAGCAAAAAAAAGCTGGTGTTGATGCTCTCTTCGCTTTCGCTAAGCATCGTCTTGTTCAGCACGATCTATACAGTAATCTCTTCTTTGGATGTAAATAAATATCTGGGATCTTTTATATCCGGTGATTTTGTCGTTCAAAATGAAGTATTAGTCAGTATTACAGGAACGCGCAACGGAGATCCGTATAAATTGTCGCCAGAGTTTTGCGGCAAATTGGGTGAAATTAATGGAGTAAAGAGTGTGGATCAGGTTTACTATCGACGTGAATCTTTTCCATTAAATAACAACATCCGAGCCATTCTGGAACCGTTAGCTGCCACTTCTAAACCAGATCCCTCCGTCCCCTGGACTTTAAACGAAGGAAAGATTCCTATTAAAGTCTATGGAATAGGCTCTGGTTGGTATGATCTGGTGCATAAGGATGTTGTCGAAGGACATTTTGATAAACAGAAATTCAGCTCAGGAAACTATGTGTTAATTACGGAGGCTATTACACCGGATGATTCAAATCCGGTAACCTATTATCATCCTGGAGATAAAATTTCATATCATGATTTGGGTAAAAGTTACGAAGTGATGGCGGTGTTGAAGCAATATGCTCTGTATGCCGCAACAACAAAAGGCTATCCTGTGAACGGCTACAATGCCTTCCTCCCTGCCTCCGAGTTGCAGAAGGAGTTACCTAAAGGCAGCGAACCATCCATGATCGTATCCGCCACGCTGCATGCCGATCCGGGGAAGCTGGATGCGGTGGAGCAAGCCGCCAGGACTTTGACCGATGCTACAGATGAGCTGACTTTAAAATCAAGAGAAGATTACAAAGCAGAACTCGGCGGATTCATCCGCATTTTTCAAACAATAGGCTACGGTCTTAGCATAGTCATTGCCCTCATCGGTATCCTCAATTATGTGAATACAGTGCTCACCGGGGTTATCTCGCGCAGGAATGAGATTGCCGTGCTGGAAAGCATCGGCATGACCAAAAAGCAGCTAAAACGTATGCTAATTTATGAGGGACTCTACAACGTGCTCTTTACCGTCCTCCTCACATCAACACTCGGGCTGCTGCTGACGTATAACATTTCCAAAAGCATTACGGACGTGCTGGCCTTTACAGTATTCCGAATGAGCTGGCTGCCGTTTATCCTGCCCGTTCCTGTTTTGTTAATAATCGCTTACACCGTGACGCTAAGAGCGTACAAAACGTTATCCCAGGCGACTATTGTGGAACGGCTGAGAGAAACGGAATAGCGCAGGAGTACTGATTCAAGAAGAAACGGCTTCGCCGTCCTTTTAGTAGCTTAAGCTTCCGAAGTGGCGATACGAGTATCGCTTTTAGGTACCGTTTCTCGTAGAAATATAAGACAAATTGATAAACGCTCAGCTTATAAATGCTTATATTTTCAAAAAAAGGGCGCGGCTTAGCCGCTGCCCTTAATGCTTGCTTCCTTCTGTCTTGCTTGATCTTCATATTCCGTTACAACGACATTGAGTAGATTTCAACCGCATCTTCCCGCTGAAGCTTGCGGAAGTTCCCGAACGGACCGAAGCGGATCGCCTTGTCGGCCATTGCTTCGATATGGCTTGCATCAATATCGTAATCCGCCAAGCGGCTTGGAGCGCCGATGGAATCCCAGAAGCGCCGCAGGGCCGCGATGCCTTCAAGACCAACCTCGCGGTCGCTTTTGCCGGAAGGATCTAAGCCGAACACGTTCACCGCAAGCTGACGGAACCGCTCAGGGCTTGCATCCAGGTTGTACTTCATCCACTGCGGGAACAGAATCGCCAAGCCGCCGCCATGCGGGATATCGTACACAGCCGAGACGGCATGCTCAATATTATGCGTAGCCCAGTCTCCGGCAAAGCCCATGCTCACCATACCGTTCAGAGCCATTGTGCCGCAGTATAGAATCGTCTCCCGCAGCTCGTAATTCTCAAGGTCATTTACCAGTTTAGAGCCGGCATCCATCATGGTCCGCAGCAGCGCTTCACAGAAGCCATCCTGAACAGGCGTATTGCCATCCGTGTGAAAATAATGCTCCAGGACATGCACCATCATATCCACAACGCCGTACACGGTCTGATCGCGCGGCAGAGAGAAGGTCAGCTCGGGATCGAGAATGGAGAATGCCGGGTAAGCGTAAGGGCTGCTCCATCCTATTTTTTCCATCGTTGCTTCGTTTGTGATCACCGAGTTGCTGTTCATCTCCGAGCCGGTCGCTGCGATCGTCAGAATGGTGCCGAGCGGCAGCGCCCCCTGCGGAGCCGCCTTGCGCTCCACGAAATCCCACATATCTCCTTCGTATTTCGCGCCCACGGCGATTGCCTTGGCGCAGTCCAGCACGCTGCCCCCGCCGACGGCCAGAATCAGATCGATACCGTTACTGCGGCACAGATCGACACCTTTATGTACGGTAGACAGCCGAGGATTCGGCTCTACTCCAGGTAGTTCCGTTACAATCGCTCCGATGCCTTGAAGCAGCGCGGTTACCTTATCGTATAATCCGTTGCGTTTAATGCTGCCTCCTCCATAGAGAAAGAGTACATTTTTTCCGTATTTGGGAATTTCGGTGGTCAGCGCTTCAAGCGTGCCTTTCCCGAAAATCAGCCGGGTTGGATTATAAAATTGGAAATTACGCATTAGTTATGCCTCCATAAATTAGGATGAGTGCTGAATCTCTATATTATAGCCCCCCAGCATTTACCATTCAAATAAGCGGAGAGTACGTACCTGTTTCCAAGAAAAAAGCCGGCTTCTCCTAAAGAGAAACCGGCCATTCCGAGCCTGCCTTGCTTATTCAGTCTGCGCCAAAGCTATTGATGAAGCGCCGGAAAGCTTCCCGGCCTTCGGACGAGCATTTATACACGCCCGCATGCTCCAGAATTTGTGTAAATTTGATGCCGACCTCATTCCGGACCGTCTGGACAGCCTCTTCGCGGTCCATTGCCGTGCCGAAGCGCCCGGTCAGTTCCGAGATCCAGTCCGCATGCTGGGCAAGCGGATGATCCGCGCCTCTAAGGACCGCTTCGAGCTCCGCCGTATTGCCGGCGAGAATGTCTGCGACCCCATCCAGCTCATTCTTCAGCCGTCCCGGCAAAATTGCCAATCCCATGACTTCGATCAGGCCGATATTTTCTTTCTTGATGTGGTGCATCTCCCGGTGCGGGTGGAAAATGCCCTCGGGATGCTCTTCGCTGGTCCGGTTGTTGCGCAGCACCAGATCCATCTCATAGCCGCCGCTTTCGCTGCGCCGGACAATGGGAGTAACCGTATTGTGGGGCTGCTGCTCGCCGCCTGCTTCCGTGAAGGCCAGAATATCGGCCGCAGGATCGCTGTAGCTTTTCCACGCTTCATAAAGATCGTTTGCGCATTCCAGCAGGATATCCGGCTCCTCCCCATTCAGACGGATCACCGACATCGGCCAATTAACGAGTCCCAGAGTAACTCCCGTATAGTTCGGATGCTTGAAGGTCTGCAGGGTAGGAGCCTTTTGAAGTGCAAAGGTATGGCGGCCTCCCTGAAAATGGTCATGCGTCAAAATGGAGCCACCCACAATCGGAAGATCCGCATTGGAGCCGATAAAATAGTGCGGGAACTCGCTCACGAATCCAAGCAGCCGTTTCAGCGAGTCCTTCGTCAGCTTCATCGGCACATGGTCGTGATGGAACACGATGCAGTGCTCGTTGTAATACACATATGGCGAATATTGAAAGAACCATTTCTCGTTATTCAGTTCGATTGGTATCGCCCGCAGATTCTGCCGGGCTGGGTGGTTAAGCCGTCCGGCATAACCGATATTTTCCCGGCAGAGCAGGCATTTCGGGTACACGGGCGGCGGAAGCAGCCGCGCCATGGCGATTTCCTTCGGATTTTTCTCTGGCTTGGACAGATTGATCGTCATCTCCAGATCGCCGTATGGCGAAGGCTGCAGCCAGTAGACGTTCTTCGAAATGCGGTCCATGCGGATATAGTTGGAATCAATGCTGAGCTGATAGAACCGGTCGGTCGCAGCAGCCACGCCTGTTTCGGCGCTCAGCCGGTAAAACTCCGCGTTCACTTCCGATGGACGTGCCAGAAGAAGGCCCATGATCTTGGCATCCAGCAGATCCCGGTAAGTGTCGCTGTTCTCCGGAATCAGCCCTATTTCAAAGCCGTAATCGATCAGAACATCCAACGGAGCCTGCGGGCCTTGCAATTCCGTATCATCGACTTTCCCGGTATAAGGCTCGCTGAATCTGAACTGCTCCAGCAGCATATTGCGGCTGTAATCGGTGTCAGACGGTTCGATCAGGCGCCGGCGCGATGCGAACATCACGAGCTGTTCAATGGCATGCAGCGCCAGATCGGCCCCGGAAGCCGTTGTATTTTTTTCGATAGCCATGACGTTGTTCTCCTTTATACCGGCTGTCATCTGGGTGGGCTTCATCAGGCTTCTCCGTACCCTTGCGGATGAGACGAATGCCAGTTCCAAGCGCTGCGGATGATCTCCTTCAGATCGGCGCGCGACGGATTCCAGCCCAGTACGCTGCGGGCTTTATCGGATGAGGCCACAAGCACAGCGGGATCGCCCGCGCGGCGCTCCTGAATGGCAACCGGAATGTCAAGGCCGGTCACTTCCTTGGCCGTTTCGATCACTTCCTTGACGGAGAATCCCAGGCCGTTGCCGAGGTTGAATACGCTGCTCCCGCTTCCGCCGCGCAGATAGGTTACAGCCCGGACATGGGCGTCCGCCAGATCGCTGACATGGATATAGTCGCGTATGCACGTACCGTCCTTGGTCGGGTAGTCGTCACCGAAGACGGCGATGCTCTCGCGCTGCTTCAGCGCGGTCTGAAGAACGAGCGGAATCAGATGGCTCTCTGGACGGTGATCCTCGCCGATCTTACCGCTGGCATGCGCTCCGGCGGCATTGAAGTAGCGCAGCGCCACATATTTGATCCCAAGCACCTTGTCGAACCACGACATCATCCGCTCCATCGTCAGCTTCGTTTCACCGTAGACATTGGAAGGCTGGGTACGGTCCGTCTCTTCGATCGGCACCTTCTCCGGTTCGCCGTAAGTCGCCGCGGTGGAGGAGAACACGATTTTGTTCACGCCGGCCTTCTGCATGCCTTCCAGCAGACACTGTGTGCCATACACGTTATTGTCGTAATATTTTACCGGGTCCTTCATGCTCTCTCCTACAAGGGAGCTCGCGGCAAAGTGAATGACCGCTTCAATCTCGTTCTCGGCAAACAGCTTGGCGAGCAGCTCCTTGTCCCGCAGATCGCCCACGTACAGCTTTCCTCCCAGAAGGGATTCCCGGTGTCCTGTTACCAGACTGTCCAGCACCACAACCTCTTCACCGCGGTCAAGCAGCTCTGCTACCGTGTGGGAGCCGATATATCCCGCTCCGCCCGTCACCAATATAGCCATCTCACTTCACTCCTTCCAGTTCTCTAACCCCATTGCCGATGCCGCATACGTAGAATTCTCCCGTAAGGCCCGTTCTTTCTTTATAGGCCTTGCCCACTTCGGCAATAAAGCGTTCGATATCGTCTTCATGCACCAGCGAAACGGTGCAGCCGCCGAAGCCCGCGCCCGTCATCCGCGAGCCGAGCGTGCCGGGAATGCGCTGCGCTTCCTCTACCATAATGTCCAGTTCGGTACAGCTTACCTCATACAGATCGCGCAGCGAAACGTGAGAGTCGTTCATATACTGTCCGAACTGCTTCAGATCATTATTTTTAAGCACCCGGACAGAGTCAAGCACACGCTGGTTCTCCTCGACTACATGGCGCGCGCGCCGTCTGACCGTTTCATCTGTAATTTTGTCCGCATGCCGTTCGAATTCATCCGGCTTCAATTGCGCCAGGAAACCAAGGGAAGGGACTTCTTTACGCAGCGCCGCGAGCGCCTCGTCGCACTGCTGACGGCGTTCATTGTATTTGGAATCCACCAGCCCCCGGCGCTTGTTCGTATTGCCGATAACGAGTTTATATGAACCGGTAATGAAAGGCACCAGATCATATTCCAGCGTATCGCACATAAGCAGAATGGCATGATCCTGTCTGCCATTGGCGACAGCGAACTGATCCATGATACCGGAGTTTACACCGACGTATTGATTCTCCGCCCGCTGAGACAACAGCGCGATTTCCACCGTATCGGTATCGCCGCTCTCCAGCGTCAGGAAAGCGAACGCCGTAACGACTTCGATGGAAGCCGACGATGACAGGCCCGCGCCGTTCGGGATATCTCCATGGAAGAACAGGTCGTACCCCTGCGATACGGGATGCCCTTTTTTCTTCAACTCGACCATTACGCCGATCGGATAGTCCACCCACTCGCCGGTCTTTTCTCTGCCGATGTCGGTATAATCAATGGAGAATTCATATGGAAAATTAGTTGAAGCGAACGTCACTTTGCCGTCGCCGCGCGGCCGTACAATCAGTGTCGTGCCAAATTCCAGCGCCGCAGGCAGAACATATCCCCCGTTATAATCGAGATGCTCGCCGATCAGATTGACCCGGCCCGGCGCATAGAACACTTTCTCCTCCAGGCCGCTTGTCCCGTATTTTTCAATGAATGCTGCGCTAAGTTCTTGTATACTCATCGATTCGCCCCACCCTTTCTCCGCTTATCCTGCTTGGACTGAATATTCAGATGCTTCATGCTTATAGTATAATAAAATGGTTCTTTTCCTGTAATGCAATCATGTGTGTAATGTATGGATAAATGTGACTTTACCCAAGGATCAGAGAGAAAGGGATATGTGGATGGAACAAACCTATTCCGTGGCCTCCAACCCGGTCTATTACGAAGAGCAGAGCCTTCATGTACTGTTCGCGGGAGAAAGCCAGACGCCGCCGCTGCACCAAGTCGGACCGAAAATCTACGATTATTTCCTACTGCACTGCATCGAAACGGGAGCAGGAGCATTTCGCACGGAGCAGCGCACCTATGAGCTTGGACCGGGGGACTGCTTTCTCATTCAGCCCGGCCAGCTGGTCAGCTATGTATCCGACCTTGCGCAGCCATGGAGATATAGATGGGCGGCCTTTTCCGGGACGGATGTGGACAGACTTGTACGCGAAGCCGGCTTCTCGCCCGAACAGCCGGTGGCGGCGTGCGGCGACAGTAGTGTCATTCCAGAAGCGCTTGCCGGAATCATGAAGACTTTCTACGCAGGCCGGGAGAGCGGTCACTTGACCTCGCTTGGACTGCTCTATCTGACATTGGGAGAAGCCTCCGAGATGCTGAAGGACCATTCACGCCTGCGGGGAAAGGATTCGCAGGTGAAGCGGACGGTCAAGCAGATGATTCACTATATGTCCTCCCAGTATGCCCATCCTGTCTCTATTGAACAGATGTGTGCGAGCCTCGGCTATAACCGGGCTTATCTGTCGCGCATTTTCAAAGAGGAAACGGGCCTGTCACCCGTTACCTATCTGCTCAAGCTGAGGATCGACAAGTCGCGCCAGCTGCTGCGCGAGCGGCCGGAGCTGTCGGTGGAGCAGGTAGCGGCATCGGTCGGATTGACGGACGCCCTGTACTTCTCGCGCCAGTTCAAGCGCTTCTGCGGCCAGTCGCCGACGGCTTACCGCGTCGTCACGGCGAGGCAGCGGGATCTCTAGCCGCTGCTTATCGGCTAATTGTCGTTTTCGGTCTTCAAAATAATCTCGATCCGGTCCAGCTCCTCCGCCGTGAATTCAAGATTGGACAGCGCCGCCACGTTCTCTTCAATCTGACTGATGCGGCTGGCGCCGATCAGCGCGGAGGTAACTCTGCCGCTTCGCAGCACCCAGGCCAGCGCGAACTGCGCCAGGCTCTGGCCGCGCGCCGCGGCCATCTGGTTCAGCAGCCGGACCTTCCGCAGCACCTCCGGCGTAATCCGGCTCTCGTTAAACGCGGCCGAAGGCTTGACCGCCCTGGAATCTTCCGGAATGCCGTTAAGATATTTATTCGTCAGCAAACCCTGCGCGAGCGGCGTAAAAGCGATGGTTCCGGCTCCATGCCGCTCCAGCATATCCTGCAGCCCATTCTCTATCCAGCGGTCCAGAAGCGAGTACCTTGGCTGGTGAATCAGCAGCGGGGTGCCGAGATCCCTCAGTATGGCGATTGCGGCTTCCGTCTGTTCGGCGGAGTAGTTGGATAATCCGGCATACAGGGCCTTGCCTGAGCGGACAGCCTGGTGCAGCGCCCCCATCGTCTCTTCAAGCGGCGTCTCCGGATCGGGCCGATGGGAATAAAAAATGTCCACATAATCCACTCTAAGCCGCTTCAAGCTTTGGTCCAGACTAGACAGTACATACTTCCGCGAGCCCCATTCGCCATACGGTCCCGGCCACATATAGTATCCGGCTTTGGTCGAAATCACCATTTCGTCACGGTATGGCGCCAGATCTTTGGCAAGTACCTTCCCGAACAATTCTTCGGCTGAACCTGGGGGCGGCCCGTAATTGTTGGCCAAATCGAAATGGGTGATGCCCAGATCAAACGCCCGGGTTATCATTTCCCTTCCGTTCTCATAGGAGTCAATGCCCCCGAAATTGTGCCACAGCCCAAGCGAGATGGCCGGGAGCTTTAATCCGGACTTCCCGCAACGGTTGTACCGCATCGCTTCATACCGCTCGTCGCTTGCCACATAAACCATGCGTATCCCTGCCTCTCGGTCTGGTATCCTTGCACCATTTTTTATAATGTTCGGAGCGGTCCGACTATCTATTCTTAAACTGCCGAATGTCATTATAATCACCACATGGGTGAAGAGAGGCGAAACCGTCAGCCCAGCATCTCGCTTATTCTGTCCATCGCCCACCCGATCCGATCGGTAATGATCAGGTCCGCACGCGAATCGTAAGACGTCGGTTCGCCGTTGAGCAGCGCTGTATGCTTGCCTTGAAAATATTGAATAAGACTGGCTGCGGGCTGCACGGTCAGCGAAGTTCCTCCGATGATGAGCAGATCGGCGTTTGCAATCGCCTGGACGGAATCGGTCAGCACCTTGTGGTCCAGCTCTTCCTCGTAGAGTACGACATCCGGCTTAATGATGCCGCCGCATTCCGGACAGCGGGGAACGGTCTCTTCACTGCCAGTAATCGCATCCAGTCCGTAATAACGGGAGCAGCTCATACAGTGGTTGCGGTGCACGGACCCGTGAAGCTCCAGTACGCGCCGGCTGCCCGCTTTCTGGTGAAGACCGTCGATATTCTGCGTCACGACCGCGCTTAGGCGCCCCTCCCCCTCGAGGCGGGTAAGAAGCTGGTGGGCGCCGTTCGGCTGGGCATCCGGATGAAGCATCTTGCCCCGGTAAAAATCAAAAAAAATGTCCGGCTTTGACATGAAGAAGCTGCGGCTCAGCATTTGCTCGGGCGGATATGGCGAAGACTTCTCCGACAGATAGAGCCCAGCCGCTGAACGAAAATCGGGAATGCCGCTTTCCGTGGATGTTCCGGCTCCTCCGAAAAAGACGATACGGCTGCTTTCCTGTATCCAGGAAGCTAAGGTTTGCAATGAATCCATAGCTTGTAACCATCCTTTCTCCTGTAAAGTCATACTGAAACGGTAAGCTCGGTAAAATCGCGGACGACAGTATCGGCGTCCGCCAAATGCTCCGCGGTTCCCGCCGCCGATGATATGCCGATGGCTAGGCGGAGACCCGCTCCCCTGCCCATCTGCATATCGGCGTTGCTGTCGCCGATGACGACGGTCTCTTCGGGCAGGGTTCCCAGCTCCCTGCAGGCGGCTTCCGCCATTTCCGGAGCCGGCTTGCCTTTGACCACTCTGTCCCTTGTCACCACCGCGCCGAAATAACCGGAAATGCCGAGCCATTCGAGATGCTCGGCCGTCGTATGCGATTCATCCGACGTTACCACTCCCAGTCGAAGCGAAGCCTGCGCGCACTGCGCAAGAAAGGGCAGCAGCCCGGGCAGAGGCCTAGCGGCCCGGCGCTCGCGAAGCTTGTTCATCGCATCCTTGGCAATGCCCATCACCCGCACTATCGCGTCATTCCAGGGAACGCCCGCAGCATAGAGCTGCCAGGCCAGAATGCCATAGGTCTGCTCAACCGTAGCCATCGGGAGCGGTCCGCCGGGATCATACCCGGTGATTCGGCCTTTCGCATCCCGCACGGTGCCTAGCAGCAGGTTCTTATCGCCCGTAAAGCCGGCGCCGATCAGCGCCATGTGGGTCTCCATATCCCGAAGCACGGACTCCGCCCATGTTCCCCACATTTCCATCAGATCAAGCAGCGTGCCGTCCTTGTCGAACAGGATGGCTTTGCAGGGCACCGAAATGCCGTTCACATGCAGTAGAGGCACTTTCGCTTCTCCCTTCCGTCCTTATGTATTTCAACCTTGCGTCCGTCCCGGCTGCCGCAACAGCCGCAGGAGCCGAAGCTGCCTGGCCCGCCTCGGGACTAACGCAGATTGCTCATCCAATCAAGCAGCGCCCGCACCGTTTCGGCCTGCTGCTGATCCTCGGAAATCGTCGCCTCTCCGTCTCCCTTTTGGGGTCCGTAGCTGCCGAACTGGGCGTGATTGCCTCCTTCAAGCGAATAGTACACGGTGTTGTCCGGCAGATAGGCTCTGCCCTCACGGTATTTCTCTCTGTCCAGAACTTTGTCCTCGGTGCCTAGTACCGACAGCGCCGCCAGGGTCGTCGACTTCAGACTCCCTTTTTCGTCCGGATAGGAAGCCAGAAAGAACACGCCGGCCAATTCGTTCGGGTGGCTGGCGGCAAACCGCGAAGCCATGACGCCTCCGAGCGAATGACCGCCAAGCACAAAGGACAGCTTGGGATGCACGCGGATAATATCCTCGGCCGCGTCGCTTCTGGTCACCGCGAGATTGAGCGGCATGCGGGCGATGTAGACGGGATGTCCGGCCGCTGCCAGCCGTCTGGCCAGCGGCGCATAGGCTTCGACCTCGACCAGATCGCCCGGATAAAATATGACTCCAGTCACGCTCGCATTGGAAGGCTCGAAGGAAATCCAGTTGTCATTCCGCTCCACGAGGATTCCCCTGCCGGAGACGAGGGCCGTTTCGGCCTGGCCTTCCGGGGTGTAAGGCTTCAAATAGAACCAGAGAGTCACTGCCCCAGCCGCGACAAACGCCAATAATAAAATGAGACCGCGCTTCGTACGTTTTTTAATCAAGATGTCCACTCCCAGGATACCGCATACGTCCCTTAATTCTTAAGGAAAATTATAGAGGAATCGATACACGCAAACAACCTTAAGCACTTGACGCGTCCGGCCTTATTAGTAGTACTTTCATGCGCTTGTTTGTGATAAACTTAACATCGTCCGGTAGAAAAACCCGACTCTTTATGATAAACTCTACTAATAGGAAAAACCGCTATTTTTATAGAAACGGCGTCGACCACCCTCTTTCTCATAGAGCTGGTGTTCTTTCTATAAACCGCAGCTTCGCGGCTCTTCAGAGAGCAGTGCGTTAATGCGGCAAAATATTGGAATTGCAATTGAATAAAAGGGGGAACTTTTTAGTATGGCAGCCAAGAAAATGCGTTCAGACATGATCACGAAAGGCTTCGACAGGGCTCCGCACCGCAGTCTGCTGCGTGCAGCCGGAGTTAAGGATGAGGATTTCGGCAAACCGTTTATCGCGGTATGCAACTCCTATATCGATATCGTTCCGGGTCATGTGCATCTCCAAGAATTTGGAAAAATCGTTAAGGAAGCAATCCGCGAAGCAGGCGGCGTTCCTTTCGAATTCAATACGATCGGCGTAGACGACGGCATTGCGATGGGACATATCGGCATGCGCTACTCACTGCCCAGCCGCGAGATTATCGCCGACTCCCTGGAAACGGTCGTATCCGCGCACTGGTTCGACGGCATGGTCTGCATCCCGAACTGCGACAAGATTACGCCGGGTATGATGATGGGCGCGCTGCGCGTCAACATCCCGACCATCTTCGTCAGCGGCGGACCGATGAAGGCCGGCGTTGACAGCAAGGGCCGCAAGCTGTCGCTGACTTCCGTATTTGAAGGCGTAGGCGCCCACCAAGTCGGCAAGATCGACGATGCGGAGCTGCTCGAGCTCGAACAATACGGCTGTCCGACCTGCGGTTCCTGTTCCGGCATGTTCACCGCCAATTCCATGAACTGTCTGGCCGAAGCGCTGGGCCTCGCCCTGCCGGGCAACGGCACGATTCTTGCCGTAGCGGAAGAACGCAAGGAATTTGTGCGCAAGTCCGCCACGCAGCTGATGGAGCTGATCAAGCTGGACCTGAAGCCGCGTGATATCGTGACCAGAGAGTCGATTGATAACGCATTTGCCCTGGACATGGCAATGGGCGGCTCCACCAACACGGTGCTCCATACCCTTGCACTCGCTCAGGAAGCCGATATTGAATACCCGCTGGAGCGGATCAACGAAGTGGCCAATCGCGTACCGTACCTGGCCAAGCTGGCTCCCGCTTCGGATATCTTCATCGAAGATGTGGATCGTGCGGGCGGCGTCAGCGCCGTACTGAACGAACTGCTGAAGAAGCCGGGCACACTGTTCGGCGACTGCATGACCGTTACCGGGAAAACGCTGGCCGAGAATGTCATCGGACATGAAATCCAGGATACGAGCGTTATCCACACGCTTGACAATCCTTATTCCCAGGTCGGCGGATTATCCGTCCTGTACGGCAACCTCGCTCCGGAAGGCTCCATCATCAAGGTCGGCGCGGTTGACCCTTCAGTGGGCGGCTACCATAAAGGGCCGGCAATCTGCTTCGACTCCCAGGAGCAGGCGCTGGAAGGCATCGCCGGCGGCAAGGTCAAAGAAGGCCACGTCGTCGTAATCCGCTATGAAGGTCCGAAAGGCGGACCGGGCATGCCGGAAATGCTTGCCCCGACCTCGCAGATCGTCGGCATGGGCCTCGGAGCCAAAGTCGGCCTGATTACCGACGGCCGCTTCTCGGGCGCTTCCCGCGGCATCAGCATCGGGCATATCTCGCCGGAGGCGGCGGAAGGCGGACCGATCGCTTTTGTCCGGGACGGCGACATCATCGAGCTGGATCTGAATAACCGCAAGATCGAGCTGCATGTCAGCGATGAAGAGCTGGAGGAACGCCGCAAAGACTGGAAAGAGTTCGAACCGAAGGTGAAGACAGGCTACCTGGCCCGCTACTCCAAGCTTGTAACGAACGCCAGCAAAGGCGGCGTGTTGAAAATCTAGTTCGAAGCACAGCCGAAATCAAAAATCAAAGCAATAACAGCAATAAGCCCGGAAGGCGACCGTCGATTGACGATGCCTTCCGGGCTTTTTTTATCCGCAGATCTACGCGATCAGCTCTCAACCTCGCCGGTTGCGATTACATCCTGGTACCAATAGAAGCTGTCTTTCGGCGTACGGGCAAGCGTATCGTAATCCACATGAACCAGACCGAACCGCATGCTGTACCCATAGGCCCATTCGAAATTGTCTAGCAGCGACCAGGCAAAATACCCTTTAACCGGAATGCCATTCGAGATGCAGCGGTGAAGCTGGAGCAGATGCTTGTGCAGATAACCGACCCGTTTCGGGTCCGCTACGATTCCGTTGTCCGGCCCGTCGTTGTAGCAGGCCCCGTTCTCGGTGATGTAGATTGGAATGTCGCCGTACCGATTGTTAATATAGCTTAGCACTTTGTAAAAGCCTTCCGGATAAATCGGCCAGCCGATATCCGTCCGGTCATCCCCCATTTCCACCGGCTCGCACGCCGTTAGACCTGCGCTTTCTTCGTATTTTGCCAATGATCCGGAATAATAGTTGATGCCCAGGATATCGATCTTCTCATGGATGAGCTCCATATCCCCTTTCAGGATCGGCACCTCCGCTCCCTTCTCACGGAACCATTTTACCAGGAAAGACGGATACTCGCCCTTAAATACCGGGTCCATGAACCACTCCACATAACAGCCGTTCTCCCGTTTGCAGGCTTCGACATCCTTCTTTCGGCTGCTGTACGGCTCCATCCAGGTTACATTGGGCGCATAACCGATCTCTCCCGGAAGCTCCAATTCCCGAAATTTCCGTACCGCGCTGCCATGGGCAAGCAGCAAATGGTGAGCAACGGTAACGGCAGTCTGCAAATCCTTATTTCCTGGCGCATGTATTCCCTGGTAGTTGGAAAGAAACGACACACACCAAGGCTCGTTGATCGTTAACCATTTCTTGATTTTTCCTCCCAGGCTGCGGAACAGCGTTTCGGCATAAGCGGCAAAAGCACCCACCGTATCCCTGTTCTCCCATCCCCCCGAATCCTGGAGAGATTGCGGCAGGTCCCAATGATACAGCGTGCATACAGGCTCGATTCCATGCCCAAGCAGAGCGTCAACGAAAGCATGATAGAACTCAAGTCCTTTGGCGTTAACCTCTCCCGTGCCTTCCGGAAAAATACGCGGCCATGCGATGGAGAACCGGTATGATGTGATTCCGAGTTCCTTCATCAGGGCGATATCCTCTAGGTACAGATGATAACTGTCGCAGGCGACATCCCCATTGTCCATGTTTTCAACCTTGCCTGGAATGCGGGAAAACGTATCCCAAATCGACATCCCTCTGCCGTCTTCATTGTAAGCCCCTTCAATTTGATATGCAGCGGTTGCCGCGCCCCAGACAAAATCCTGTGGAAACTGTACGGTTCTCATTGGTATGACCTCCTATTGTAATTAGGCTGACAAATAATACTCCAACACTTCTATTTTACATTTTTGGAGAGTCGATGAGAATGATATTTATTTGTTTTTTGAAACATGTCTGTGAATCGGCCGTACAAAAACATTAAAATAGCAGCGGACACAGCTTTATCGGGACAAAAGAAGGCCCTCCTCCGGCAAAGCGCCGCCTGTTCCGCCGCAGCGGACCGGATCAACGTCTGCAAGAAAAGGGCCTGTTGTGGCGAAAATGGAATTAATGGGCGTGAGCGCCGGGAAATTCCTCTGCCGCCATATCATTCTCAAGTACCGCAGCGGCATCCTGCTGCTTGCGCAGCTTCGTCCCGGTACACTTTTGTCCATAGTTATCAAGCAATTGAGACACCGGCATCAGGATCATCTTGGGGACGAGCGCCTCGCTTCGTTCTTTCAGCCTCGCTCCGCCGGCCGGATGAATAACGCCCAGAAGGATGCTGAGGTAGAACTTCGTAAGCCGGGCAAACAGGCCCTCCGGCAGATCCTTGACGGTAAAACCGAATTTCTCCGGCCCCCGGTTAATCATGGTGACACCGTACAATGCCTTCGCTCCCGCGAGCGACTCGTCGCCGGCAATAATCTCGGCGAGAACCGGCATATCCTTATCCATCCGCCGGATCATCCGGATTGCGAGCTGAGCTGCGGAACGGGACTGTATGCCGAGCTCAAAGAGCTGCCGGTTGTCGACATGAATCTCAATGATGCTGTCACCCTTGGTCAGCGTCATTCCGCGGTCCAGCGAGATCGTCTGGCCCTGGTATTCGCGAAGACGGTAATGCAAAAACGGCAGAGTTGGCGTTACGGTCCGCAGACGGAACATGAGCCGGAAGCACCGCTCCCAAGTTAGCCATATCCCGACGAGCAGCCGCTTGCCGAAGGACATCCGGGACAGCGGCGAGTTCTCGGCAGCCTTAATCATCTCGTCGATCCGGATGCTGCGCAGCCCACGGCTCTTGGCTTCTTCCAGAGTGCGTTCCAGTGCGGACAGCATATACTCCGGCGCTTCGGGATCGGCTCCCATCGTCAAGCCGCAGTCATGCAGCAGCATGACTTCGCCGGGATTCAGGCGGGCCAGCATTTTTTCCGTCAGCCGATCCGTTCCAAGATTCTTGCGCCAATCGCCGAACATCGCCGACCATAGTACGATTTTGACATGATGGCGCTTCGAGAAATCGAACAAATTGACGATACCCCAAGGCGGACGGTAGTACGTGCTGCGCTCGCCGGTAACCCCGTATATAATATCGTTGGTGCGCTGAATTTGCTTGCGGACGGTGCTGGGACGCATCAGCCAGTTGCTCTTGTGGACGTAGTTATGAATACCGATGAGATGGCCTTCGTCATGCATGCGGCGAATCAGCTCAGGATGCCTCTCGGCATGGGAACCGACCACAAAAAAAGTAGCCTTGGCTCCATGCTTGCTGAGCAGATCAAGCAGTCTTGGCGTATACTTTGGGTCGGGCCCGTCATCGAATGTGAGGGCAAACTCCTGTACCCCGGTTCCTTTTCGGAAGACGCGGTAACCGAAGAGCCGGCTGATAATGCCGGGAATAAAAGCATAAAATGTCGAGATGTAGAACAACCAGAGCAGCAAAGTCTCCATTTTTCTTCCCCGCTTTTCTCCAGAGTTGACTTTAGAGCCGCTCTTACGTCTGCCAGCTGCCAGGCGGAATGCGGCCAAAGTGAGATCTTCCGCCTAAGTGCGGACGTGAAATCAAAAACATTACCCCCTATTTTACCACAGCTGTCAAAGAAAAAGACGGTTTTTTGGTAAAATCGTGTACAATGGAATACAGGTCTGTGAAAGAATGAATTCAAACTGTAAAGGAGTCGTTAAATCCATGCTGCCACTGTACAAAAAATATTGGCGTACCTTTTTCGATATCGGGCTGCTCGTGCTAACCGTCTACCTGGTCATGCTCGCCTTCAGCAAGCTGTACCAGCTGGCCGCTCCCGTGTTCCTCTCCTTCTTCGTGTTCATGCTGATCGAGCCGCTGGCGCGCTTCTTGAACCGCAAGGGGCTGCCCAAGTCATTCGCCTCCGCTATCTCCGTGCTGCTGTTCCTGATCCTGCTGCTCGGGACGCTGTTCGGCGCGGGGCTGCTGATCGCATCGCAGGCGCTGCAGTTTCAGGATAACCTGCCCCATTATACATATGTAGTGCAGCAGCATTTTATGGAGCTCACCACCTGGCTTCAGCAGAAAATCGAGAATCTCCCGCCCGATATGACCGAGAAGCTGAACGGCTATTTCAAAAGCGCCACTAATCTTCTGTCGGGCTGGCTTATTGTTTTCTTCAAATATATGATCGGCGTTCTTGGTACGTTCTCTTCGTTCATGGCCAATTTCGGGGTTGCCATCATTCTCGCATTCTTTCTCAGCATGGAGATCAAGGATTGGCGGCGGATCGCGCATGACAAAATGCCGAAGACGTTCAAGACGGCCTACCATTTCCTGCAGGGCAACGTCTTTAAAGCCATCGGCTCCTATTTAAAAGCGCAGCTGATTCTGATTTCGATTACGTTCGTCATTGTACTTGTCGGCCTGTTCATCCTACAGTCCGGAAACGAACTCACGATGGCGCTCGTCTGCGCGGTGTTCGACGTGCTGCCTCTGCTGGGCGTGTCAACGATTCTGATCCCCTGGATCGTCTATCTGTTCATCGTCGGGAACACCCCGCTTGCGATCGGGCTTATCATCCTGCTGGCCGTCGTTCTGATCGTCCGCCAGCTGCTGGAGCCGAAAATTACCGGCAACTCCATCGGCGTCTCTTCGGCGTTCCTCATGCTGTCCTTTGTCATCCTGTCGACTTCGGCCTTCGGTGTGGCGGGACTGATTCTGTCACCCATCCTGTTGATTCTGCTCAAAGAGCTGCTGCAGCAGGGCTATCTCCAGCAGTGGATTTCCCTCCCGCAGGAGGAATTCATCGTGTCTCCGTTCGCTTATAGCGACGGGAACGGAACTGCGGAAGACGTTTCTGCCGCGGAACGCGACGCCGGTATCAGGCATGAGGGGACCCGGCCAGAAGGTCCATGACCTCGCCGAACAATCGGGTCGCGGTGTGGGGGCTTCCCGGAGCCGCGTTCTTGACCAGCACCGCAACCGCATATTTGGGCTGCACAGCCGGACCGAAGCCGATGAACCATTGATTGTTGCGCGAAGCGCCCTTGACCATAGTCTGCGCCGTGCCGGACTTGCCCGCAAGCGCCCAGCGCGCGCCGCGCAGCGACTGTCCGGTGCCTTCCGTCACCACCCGGCGCATCCAGGACCGCAGCAGCTTCGCGGTCCGCTCCGAGATGCGCCCTTCGGCAGCGGGCGCCAGATGAGGGGGCAGGTCCATCAGCTTCTGCCCATTGGCGAAATCTACTTCGCGCAGGATTCGCGGCGCGCGAACCTCGCCGCCATGCAGCAGCGTGACGACCAGGTTCGCGGCCTGCAGCGGCGTCACCCTGGAATCACGCTGGCCGATGGCCGTCTGCACCCGGACTCCCCCGTCATCGGGAAGCAGCGTCCGAAAGACGGTCCCGCGCTGCTCCCCGGAGAGCGGCTGCAGCATCGCCAGGCCGAGAACCTGCTCCTGCCGCCAACCGATGTCCCTGCCGATGCCCAGCGAGAGCGCCGCCGTCTGGAGCTGACTCGCGGTCAGCCGCTCCGCAAGCGAGGCGAACACGGTATTGCAAGACAAGGCGAAGCCCTCTTCCAGCGTCAGTGCGCCATGCCCGTCCTCTTTATGGCAGGATAGTCCGTATCTGCCGTAGGCTCCGTAGCAGTGGAACACCTGTCCTGGCGAAGTCAGGCCGGCTTCCAGCGCGGTGGCGGCGGTGACGATTTTAAAGATCGAGCCGGGCTCCGCCGCTTGCAGCGCCCGGTTGTTCCATTCTCCGCCTTGCGGAGAAATGTCCTTCGGATCGTAGAATGGCAGCGACACCATCGCCGTTACATCGGCGGATTCCGCGTCTAGCACCACGACTGCGCCTTCCTTGAGCCCGTCCTCCTGCGCCAGCTGTTCGATGCCTTCCTGAAGACGGCTGTCGATGGTCGTGTGAATCGACAGCGGATAATACGGATTG
This sequence comes from Paenibacillus sophorae, assembly GCF_018966525.1. Taxonomy (NCBI): domain Bacteria; kingdom Bacillati; phylum Bacillota; class Bacilli; order Caryophanales; family Paenibacillaceae; genus Paenibacillus; species Paenibacillus sophorae. Next base: position 2,452,411 of record NZ_CP076607.1, on the reverse strand, counting down.
GACGGCGTCCGCACCGTCAGCCCGCTGCCTGGCAGACGCTTCCCCTGCGCATCGACCCTGGCATATACTTCGGTATGTCCGATCCCGCGCAGCAGGGGCTCCAGCGTCTTCTCAAGCCCAGTTGTTCCTTCCAGCGGCACCCGGAGATCCGAGGGGTTATTCTTTTGGACGAATGCTTCCTTATCGCCTTTCTCTCGCGTCTCTTTATTTGGTACGGCTTCGGACAAATGGCCGAGCCACTGCCGCCCCGTAAGGCTGCCGCCCGGCCTGCGGGCAAACGGCATAACCCGAACGCCGTCAATGTCAAGCCTGCTGATTTCGTCTGCCTGCTCCTTTGTGAGCGCAAGCGGTCCTTTGCCTGACTTTGCGGGCCACAGGAAGGGCTGCACCAGCTTCTCTCTTTTTTCTTGAAGCTGCTCATAAGATACGCCGAGGACCCCTGCCAGCCGGCGTAGAGAAGCGGAATCCCCGCCGCCGTCCGTCGCAGGCTTTCCAGCCTCCTCCGGGAACAAAGCCGCCGTCCAGACCGTTTCTCCGGCCAGCGGCAGACCATGGCGGTCGTACAGCCGCCCCCGCCCGGTATCGAGCACAATCTCCCGTTCGCTCTGGATCTGCGACATTTTGGCCAGAGGGTACTGCCCTCCCGGAACCTGGCGCCCGCTGATAACGAACTGCAGCCAGGCGAGGCGCAGCGCAATCAGAGTAAATGCGGCGGCTAGAAAATAGATGGCGGCATACATTCGCTTGTTTCGTTGATGACGTTTGTTCTGCATCTTACTGCCTCCGGACCGAAATTTTTCCTATTATACCCAGTGTGTGCAATAAGATGCGCAATTTGCGAATTATATGCGCAAAGAGCCTTTCGCGGCGGCGAAAGGCTCTTCCTGATAGATCATTTATATCTTGAACAGCGCCAGCTTATCCTTCAGATTTCCGGAAACGCTTTCCAGGTTGGTCGACAGCGTTACAAGCTGATCACTTACGTTCTGCTGCTCGCTGCTGAGTGAAGCCACCTCTTCCGAAGTCGCGGATGATTCCTCCGCTACGGCGCTGACATTGCCCATCGCCTCCGACAGCTCGATCTGCGCATCCTTCAGGCTGCCGATCGACTCTGTGACCGATTGCAGACTGGACACAAAGCTGTCCATCTGCCCGCGAACCGATACAAAAATATCTCCGGTACTCTTGACGGAGCTCATCTGCTCGGCGAACAGTGGCGTCACCTCGGAAAGCACGTTCACCGTCTCATTCATTTCGTTCATAATCTTATCGGTGATGCCCGCTACCAAAGCAATGGATTCCCTGGTCTGATCCGCCAGTCCGCGAATCTCGTCAGCTACCACCATGAAGCCCCGTCCGGCCTCTCCCGCCCGCGCCGCTTCAATCGTTGCGTTTAGCGATAAAATATTCGTCTGCTGTGTAATATTTTTCATGACATCGAGCACCTTTAACACGGACATAGCCGTTTCTTTCAGATTGTCCACTTTCTCCACGAGCGCTTTGGTCATTTCGCCGGTGCGGCCGGTCTGCTTCATCAACTCTTCAAGCTGCTCCGCGCCCCTGCTGCTCGACTCACCCACGATCCGCGCCGCTTTATCCATTTCCTTGTTGGCAAGGACGACGTGCTCCATCTGGCGGGATAATACGGCGGTGAGATCATTGCCTTTTTCAGCTTCTATTGCCAAGCTGCCGGCGCCTCCCGCGATTTCTTCGGTAGCGGTCGCAATGTCCCTGGCGGAATCCGCCGTCTTGCGGGATGCTTCCCCGAGCTCGCCAGCCGTCTCCAGCACATCATGGGCCGTTTCCGTCGTCTGGGAGACCAGTTCCGTAATGCGTTCCATCATCAAATTAAATGAAGCCGACAACTGTCCGATCTCATCCGAGGAAGTATATGGTGTGCGAACCGTCAAATCTCCCTTGGCGCCTACACCCATCAGATCCTTAAGCCGTGCGAGCGGGCGGGCAATCATGCGCACCATCCATACGCCAAGCAGCAGCGCCAGCAGAGCGGCCGCACCGGCGGCGAGATAAGTGGTGATGAGAATCGGCTTCGCGTCCTTCACAAGCTCGTTGGTCGGGATGATGCCCGCAAGCTTCCAGTCGGCTTTCGTAAGCGGACTGAAGACGGCCAACAGGCCATGGCTGCCGGCGTCACTGGCCTCTATGCTTTTGTTATTGGCTTTGCTGTCCTTAATAAATGCATACTGTGACGCTTTTCCGTCCTCCTCTTTGACCGAGGAAGCAATAACGGTCCCTTCCGGAGAAACAAGCTGAACATGCGAGCCGTCTCCCAGCTTTACGCTTTGGAAAGCGTCTTCAAATAAATCCTTTTTAAGCTCGATCAGAATAACGTAACCCGCCTGGCCATTCATATCCTTGATTCTTCGGACGACAGCGACATTGGTGCTGTCCTTCACGCCGACATTCATCGGGAACCAGTAAAATTGCTGACTGGCGGATTCTTTGGCAAACCACGGTTGATAGCTGTCGGTATTGGCAACCGCTTGCTTATACCAGTCCCCATCCCGTATGTCGTTCTTGACCAGATCTCGATTTCCGCTTGAGATAATCTGCAGTTTTTCGTTATCCGGAATCAGGGAAAAGCTTACAATATTAGAATCCGAGGTCGTCTGGTTGCTCAGCTTTTTGCCTATATCATCGATTGCCACAAACTGCTCATAATTAGATGAAGCGTTTTCAAGATTGGCAAGCTGCTCCTGAATTTGCGGATCGAAGAACACCTGCAATGCCAGCGTCTCATACTGGTTCAAAATAATATCAAGCTTCTCGGCATTTTGGATAATCGTCTGGCGGTTGGCTTCGGAAACGTTATCCTTAATGGTGTTCCTGGCCTTGGTATAAGACATTAGTCCCAGACCCAGCACCACGACGACGATGGACGATAAAAAAATTAGAAACAGCTTTACCCCGACCGACTTGGCGGGATTTGCCTTTCTGAATTGCTGTGCAGTTCTTTTCAGCCATTGTTTCAAATCTGTCTTCGCTGACTCCGTCCTGTGCCGCACGGATTCGCTGCTGACCGTCTGACCTGCTTTTAACCGTTCTTTACGCCCATTTCTCTTTCTCTCCCGTTGAGGAGCTCCCATTCAGATCACCTGCCTGATGAATTTGCAAACCGTTATGTAAGCGATATCTTTTATATCGGCAGGCTGGCGGAAATATCTTATACCTGTTCCAATTTTTTTATGTCTTTAGTCCTAATGCTCATAGGGCGGCAAAAAAAACGGGCGGTGCCCCTGATTCCAGGAACACGCCCGATTCACCCGTATAAACGCGGCCAAAGCTTATTTCTTTTTCCGCATCATATCAAAATAAGCCACCGGCTGTTCAACCTTCATCCGAATATGCTGCAAGGGATGGCGCGCTGCATCGAGTCGAACGCCCTGCTCATCCTGAAGCTCGCCCACAATCTGCTTGAACGGAAGGCGGTCCGGTCCGAAGAACTCTACCTCCTGGCCGGGTTTGAAGTGATTGCGCTGCTGAATCAGCGCCATACCCGTCTCCGCGTCATAGTCCAGCACGAGGCCGGCAAAATCATACGGCGCGGCTTTTTCTTCCGGCTCGTAAATATGATCCTCATGATCCGGCGTATCGTAGAAAAATCCCGTGTTCAGCGGACGGTTGGCCGCTTTGTTCAGCTCGTCCAGCCACTCCTGCTTCAGCTCGTAATGCTCGGGATCGGCCATGTAGGCGTCGATTGCCTTGCGGTAAGCATTGACCACAGTAGCAACATAGTGGATCGACTTCATCCGTCCCTCAATTTTAAAACTATCTATGCCGGCCTCGATCAAGTCGGGAATGCTCTCCAGCATGCAGAGATCCTTGGCGCCCATCGAGAACGGATTGTCCTCCGGCTGATGCAGCGGAAGCTGTGTAACGCCGAGCTGCAGACGCTGCGGAGACTCTCCGGCACGTTGCTCCTCGGAGAACCAGACTTCCCCTGGACGGGCATCCTCGAACAAATCATACTTCCATCGGCATGACTGGCAGCATCCCCCCCGGTTCGAATCGCGATCCGTAAAGTGGTTGGACAGCACGCAGCGGCCGGAATACGAAGAGCACATCGCTCCATGGATAAAAGCTTCGATTTCGATATCAACATGCTCCTTGATCTCCGCTATCTCCTGAAGGCTCGTTTCGCGGCCCAATACGACGCGCGGCAGCCCCTCTTCCTTCCAGAAGGATACGGCCTGCCAGTTCAGCGTCGACTGCTGGGTGCTGAGGTGCACCTCAAGACCCGGGACAGTCCGCAGGGCGATGTCCACAATCGCAGGGTCCGCCACAATAATCGCGGCGATGCCGACCTCGTACAAATTGCGCAGGTACTCCTCGATCCCGGCGATATCTTCATTATGGGCGTAAATATTGGTTGCCACAAATACTTTGGCGCCGTATTTCTTGGCGAATTCCACGCCTTCGCGCATTTCCTCAAAGCTGAAGTTGTCCGCATTTGAGCGCAGGCCGTATTTCTGCCCGCCGATATATACCGCATCCGCGCCATAATGCACGGCGAATTTCAATTTTTCCAAATTTCCAGCTGGAGCCAGGAGCTCCGGTTTGTCCAAGCGATAACGCTTGCCTTTATATTGCGGCTTGGCCACAGTGTTCATACCTCTTCTCCCCTCCTCTTCATTCTAAGAAAGAATTTCTTCCAAGTTAATAAACCTGCTCTTTATAAAAGAAACCGAAGGTCAGCTCCCGCTCCGGGTCCTGCAGCGCCCGTACGGTATCCAGCCACTCCTCTTGAAACGCGTAACCCGCAGGGTCAGCGGCATACGCGTCGATCGCCTGTCGGTAAGCCTTGACTGCCGCAACGTTGTAAGCGGTCGGCTTGAGCAGCCCTTCAATTTTGAAGCTGTGAACCCCCGCCTCCATCAGTATATGCAGATCTTCCAGAATGCAAAGATCATCCGAGCTCATGATATGGGTGCCGTTCACGTCTTCATAGATCGGGAATTTCTCATCGGGACGCTCCGCCTCGACGAGAAACAAGCCGCGTTCTTTGCCCAGGCTTCCGTCACTGATCGGACGCCCCTGATGAGCCATATAGCTCTCCACCAGCTTACGCTTGGAGTGATAAATATTAGTCATCCCATGTACTTGAACCTGGGCCTCCACTTCAAGCTTCGGCACCATTTCCGTGATCTCGTCCATATTCAGTTCCCGGGCCAGAACGACGCGGGAAGCGCCTTTGCGCCCCCAATAATTGGCCGTCGCGAAATTGGTGGACGTCATCTCCGCGTTCCAGTGAAGCTTAAGGCCGGGCGCTTCACTCCGCGCCGCGGCCAGTACGGCCGGATCGCCGAACTCGGCGGCATCCACGCCGATCTCCGCAATGGCCTTGATATAGGCCGGAAGCTCATCCAGCAGCCGGTTCGGCATCAGTCCTCCGAGCCCGGCATATACTTTGCGGCCGCGTTCATGGGCCATTGCCACTACCGCCGCCGTATTCTCCAGACTGAAATGTCCGGCCAGCCGCATGCCGAACCGGTCGTCGCCGATCAATAGCGCATCGGCTCCGGCATCCAGCAGCGCGGCCGCTTCCGTAAGGGAAGCAGCCGTCGCCAGCAGCTCCGGTTTGCTCTTCATCATGTACCCTCCTGTGGGCGCATCCGGCACAATCAGGTACCGGACGGCATCTTAATTATAACGAATGACTGCACCATTTTTTCTAAAATAAGAAAGGATAAGGACGGCTTATTTCGCTGCTTCTTGGCTTTTTTTGATATTGGCTAAATGCTCCTTGTACGTCTTGGCGAATAAATGGGCCTGGCTTCCGTCCTTCTTCGTAACGTAATAATAATAATCCGAGGCCTCCGGCTCAAGCGCCGCCTTAATGGAGGCTAGACCCGGGCTGCAGATCGGTCCCGGCGGCAGGCCGGTATTCCGGTACGTATTGTAAGGGCTCTTGATTTCGAGATCCTTATACAGCAGTCTTTCCTTAGGCTGGGCAAACAGATACTGGACGGTAGCGTCAATCTCAAGCTTTTGTCCTTTATTGAGCCTGTTGTAGATGACTCCGGCCACAAGCGGACGCTCGCTGTCCACAACGACTTCACGCTCCACCAGGGAAGCAACGGTCAGCAGTTCATGCAGGGTTAGTCCGCGCGCTTTAAGACGAGTCTGCCAATCAGGGATGCTGTCCAGCTTCTTTTGCAGCTCCTCCATCATCTTCTCGACAATTTGCTGCGGCGTGCTGTCTTTGACCAGCTCATACGTCTCCGGAAACATATAGCCCTCCAGCCGGTGACGGATATCTTTTTCCTGCGGAATGCTTAAGATGTCTGTCTCCTTCAGTTCCGCCCCCGTATCCATCAGCGACAAAAAAAGAGAGGCGTCCTTGCCCCAAGCCTGAGCCAGCCTGTCCGCAATCTGCTTCGCCGTATACCCTTCAGGAATGGTAAAGACGACGGTTTCCTTCTTCACTACATCTCCCGCATTCAAGCGGGTGATCAGATTGTCATAAGTTGCGCCGGGAGCGGCGCTGTAAGTTCCTGCCTTGAACTGTGATCCTTCGTTCGTCCACTTCAAATAGCCTTTAAACAAAAGAGCGCTGCGGATAATCCCCTTACTCTCCAAAAGGTCGGCAATTTCCGAGCTGCCCATGCCTTTTTCAATGGTAATGTTTACTGCGGGCCCTGACGGTTCCACCGGTTTCATACCATTCCATATATACCAAATTCCTGCACCCGCCATAGCGATAAGCAGCAGCAGGACAATCAACAGATTGCGGATGACGGACTTCAAACATTCTCCTCACTTTCCGACTATAAATATAAAATTGTATTCATTTAAATTCAATAGATATTTTGAAAATCACTTATTTTTTCAAGCAAAAAGAGCGCGGAATGCTCCGCCCTCCCCTGCTTGTGGCTGCGTTCAACCGGCCCGAGGGCCGAAAGCGGCTAGCCGTATATGCTTACACTTCGTCGTCCGGAAAGGTCAGCTCATCATACAGCTCCGAGATATCTTCCCATTCGTCGTCGTCTTCAATACTCTCCAGCTCTGGCGGACCGTCCGGGGAAATAACGATGCGCAGGATTTCCCGCTCCCCGTCCTTCTCCGAATCTTGCAGTACCGCGTAGCTGCGGCCCTGCACTTCAAATTCGGCGATGATTTCGTACACGGAAGCCTTACCGTTCTCGTCTTCCAGTTCCACGGCTTCTCCATAGGCGTCTTTCAGCCTGGAGGTCCATACCGCTTGGCCGGCAGAAAACTCAGTCATTCCCCGCTCCTCCGTCCAGCTCGTCAACCAGAGTGTTAAAGGTCTCTTCGACAATCGCCCACTCTTCATCATCTTCGATCATGAACAGCTGCAGATCGTCTCCGTCCTCTTCATAGCGGAATGCGTATACCTCGTCGGCTTCTTCGTCCTCGGAATCGAGCGGCACCACCATCATATACTTGGAATCGGAGCCGTCGACCTCAAACTTCATGATAACCTCGAATTCCTCTTCGTTGCCTTCATCATCGGGAATATAAATAATCTCCGGTTCCTCATCCATGCCGATCTGCTCGTTTGCCATGTGTGCGCACCCCTCACCTTTTACTGTTAGCATCCAAAAAATTTTGCAAAATCAGAACCGCGGCCATTTTATCCACAATTCCTTTGCGTTTCTTGCGGCTGACATCGCCTTCAATCAGCACCCGCTCAGCGGATACCGTCGTCAGGCGTTCATCCCAAAGGTGTACGGGCAAACTCAGCGTCTCCCGCAGCTGGTCTGCAAATTCAATGCAAATCTCGCCGCGGGGGCCCACTGTGCCGTTCATATTCTTGGGCAGGCCGACTACAATCTCGGATACTTCGTATTCCTCGATCAAGCGACGGATTCGCTCCATCTCACTCCCGTCCCGGCGGCGCTCGATGGTCTCCAGTCCTTGAGCGGTCCAGCCAAAAGCATCGCTTACGGCTGCGCCGATCCGGCGATCCCCGTAATCCAGACCGAGTTTCCTCATTTGACCTTATCCGCCGGCTGATTGGCAAGGTAGAACCGGACCAGTTCCTCAATCAGCTCGTCACGTTCTTTCCTCCGGACCAAACTTCTCGCATTGTTGTGGCGCGGGATGTAAGCCGGATCACCGGAAAGAAGATAACCTACAATCTGGTTGATCGGATTATAATCCTTCTCCACCAGGGCGTTGTGAACGGTAAGCAGGATCTCGCGGGGAGATGCCTCTTTCTCGTCGCCCTTCACATTGAATTTGACCGTTTTGTCCATGGAGTCCATCTGTGACACCTTCCTTCTGCGCAGTCGATGCTTGACGGGGCCTTCGCAAAGTTGCTGCATTACTATATTTGTATCTCACCCCATCATAACATATTCACGGTCAAACAAGAAAATCCTGCCGGAATATAGCGCTTTTTTTGGGATTATGCTCATGATAAAACAAAACCAAAGGATAGTGTGCAGAGAAGGCGCGAAAAAGCGCAGGGCCTGTCCGCTTAAGGGCGGCAAAGTCCCAGGGTAACCCCTTGCACAGCCGATTGAGCCACGGATTGGAGCGCCACATGCAAGCTGCTCCGATCCATGGCTCACGGCAGGAGCCTTGGCTGTTGCCTGCCGGAACCCAAGCGGCGGCCTGCTGCTGGCTAAGCGCTCGCGAGAGATATTCTCCTTCGCGGCGGATTCCAGGCTGAAATTACTGAGGGACCGCTCTGCTTAACCGGCTGATCAGCCCTGGGCTGCTACCAGCTCTTCCGCCTTCGCCAGCGCGGCCTGAAGCTTGGAGGCATCCTTGCCGCCGGCCTGCGCCATATCTGGGCGGCCGCCCCCGCCGCCGCCGCATACCGCGGCGACTTCCTTCACCAGCTTGCCGGCATGATAGCCCTGCTTCACCAGCGCCTGTGGAACCGCGACGACAAAGTTCACTTTGTCGTCCGTGGCAGCGCCCAGCACGATGACCGCCTCCGGCAGCTTCGCCTTCAGCTCGTCGGCCATCGACCGCAGCGCATCCATGCTGCCGGCCTGTACGGAAGCCGTCAGCACTTGCACGCCGCTGCCGACCGTCTTCACGCTGCTCGTCAGCTCGGCCGCGGCCGTAGCGCTGAGTTTGGACTGCAGCGACTCATTCTCGCGCGCAAGCTCGCGAACCTGGCCGCTCAAAGCCTCGATGCGCTTCGGCACGTCCGGAAGCGATGATTTCAGCAGCGCCGCCGCCTGCTTCAGCACGTCGAGCTGGCTCTCCGTGTACTGGTAAGCGTAACGGCCGGTCACCGCTTCGATCCGGCGCACGCCGGAGCCGATGCCGCTCTCGCTGACCAGCTTGAAAATGCCGATCTGCGAAGTATTGCTTACATGGCAGCCGCCGCACAGCTCAAGGCTGTAATCGCCTATCTGCACAACGCGGACGATATCGCCGTACTTCTCACCGAAGAGCGCCATCGCGCCCATCGCTTTGGCTTCATCGATCGGTTTGTTTTCGATTACAACGTCTAGTCCGCGCCAGATCTGCTCATTGACCTTATGCTCAATTTCCGTCAGCTCTTCCGGCGTAATCGCGCCGAAATGCGAGAAGTCGAAGCGCAGACGCTGCCCTTCCACAAGCGACCCCGCCTGGTTGACGTGGCTGCCAAGTACTTCCTTCAATGCTTTGTGCAGCAGGTGGGTTGCCGTGTGGTTCTTCACGACATCCTCGCGTTCCGAACGGTTCACTTCCGCGCGGACCGTATCGCCCACTTTCAGCTCACCGGATTCAACTGTCACCAGATGAACATGCTGGCCGCGCGGCGCCTTGAAGAGTCCGTTCACCTTGGCTGTAACCGAACCGCTAGTCAGTACACCATGATCGCTTACTTGGCCGCCGCTTTCGGCATAGAATGGCGTCGACTCCAGAATAACCTGCGCTTCAGCGCCTTCGCGGGCGATGTCCACCAGCTCGTCGCCGACGACAATCGCGGCGATTTTCGTTTCGGCTACGAGGTCATTATATCCAACAAACTGGCTTTTAACCGTCAATTCGGACAACGCGCCGCCCTGCACCTTCATGCTGCCGCTGTCGTGGCGGGCCGCTCTTGCCCGGTCTCGCTGCTCCTGCATCGCCGCGTCGAACCCTTCGCGGTCGACTTTCAGCCCCTGCTCGGCAGCGTAGTCTTCCGTCAGGTCGAATGGGAAGCCATAGGTGTCATACAACTTGAACGCATCCGCTCCGCTGATCACGTCCACACCGTCCGCCTTCGCCCGGTCGCTGATTTCGCCGAGGATCGCCAGGCCGTCGGACAGCGTTTCATGGAAGCGTTCTTCCTCCGTACGAATGATTTTGGCAATATATTCGCGGTTCTCCACCACAGTCGGATAGTAGACGCCCATAATGTCGCCCACAACGGTCGTCAGCTCATACATGAACGGACGGTCCAGACCCAGCGTCTTGCCGTAGCGCACCGCGCGGCGCAGCAGACGGCGGATAATATAGCCGCGTCCTTCATTGGAAGGCAGCACGCCGTCGCCTACCGCGAAAGTTACGGTACGGATATGGTCGGCGATGACTTTCAGCGCAATATCCTGCTCCAGGTTATCCTTGTAGTTTACGCCTGCAAGCTTGGCGGTCGTTTGAATGATCGGCTGGAACAGGTCGGTGTCGAAGTTCGAATCCACGTCCTGGAGGATCGAAGCGAAACGCTCAAGACCCGCGCCGGTATCGATGTTCTTGTTCGGAAGCGGCGTATAGCTGCCGTCCTTGTTATGATTGAACTGCGAGAAGACCAGATTCCACACTTCAAGGTAGCGTTCGTTCTCGCCGCCCGGATACATTTCCGGGTCCGACATGTCGCTGCCATAGGCTTCGCCGCGGTCGTAGAAAATTTCCGTACAAGGTCCGCAAGGCCCTTCGCCGATATCCCAGAAGTTGTCTTCCAGCTTGATGATGCGCTCTGCAGGCAGTCCGATTTTTTCATTCCAGAACTTGAACGCTTCTTCATCCTCGGGATAGACGGTAACCGCCAGCCGGTCCGGATCGAAGCCGATCCATTCCTTGCCCGTCAGGAATTCCCAGGCCCAAGTAATCGCTTCTTCCTTGAAGTAGTCGCCGATGGAGAAATTGCCCAGCATTTCAAAAAACGTATGGTGCCGGCGAGTCTTGCCGACGTTCTCAATGTCGTTCGTGCGGATACATTTCTGCGAGTTGGCGAGACGCGGATTCTCCGGCTTCACGCGTCCGTCGAAATAAGCTTTAAGCGGCGCCATGCCCGCATTGATCCACAAGAGCGAGGGGTCGTTATGAGGGACGAGCGAAGCGCTGGGCTCGATTTTATGGCCTTTGCCTGCAAAAAACTCCAGCCATTTGGAACGGATTTCACTTGCTTTCATCTAAATACAGCTCCCGTCAATTTAAAATAGAACAAAAAAACGCCCCTGAATAATTCAGGGACGATTGATATCGCGGTACCACCCTGGTTATCGCCCATTAGCGTCTTTGGCATCTTGTAAAGATGCTTCAGACACGCTGATAGCGAGCGATCGCCTTGTTACGGTCGTTAACGGAACCATCCGGCGGGCTTGTACCCGCACTCCGAAATCAGCTTTCCGCCGGCCCGTCTTCCGGATTCTCGCAGCCGCTTGCGTCACTCGCAAGGGAATCCGTTCTCTGGTGAAGCCTAGTTTCCGGCGTACTTCATTTCATCACTGTATTCATAGCTATGAGGTTAACGCATTTTAACATCATAAGTATATCTATGCCATTCGTTCCTGTCAATTGCCTTGTTACAGCACCGCTGAAGAACCTCCGTCGATATTTACGGACGTTCCGGTAACGTAGGACGCCGCATCGGATACCAGGAACGCAATTACATTAGCCGCTTCTTCCGCATCGCCGATTCTCCCCAGAGGAATGCCGTGGAGCGGATCGGCCGAGAACTCCTCCCAACTCAGATCAGGAGCGGCCTGCTTCCATTTCCGCTCAATCTGGTCGCTTCGGATGAGACCGATGCATACCGCATTGACGCGAATGCCCGCTCCGGCCAAATCCTTGCTCATCGCCTTAGTTAGCGCAAGGCCTGCTGCCCGGCTTACGGACGTTGGCAGGGAAGCGGCGGACGGAGCCTTGCCCTTAACGGCAGTGACGTTGACGACGGCTCCACCGCCCGCCTTCCGCATATACGGTATCGCCGCCCGCGCGCAGTGCACCGCGCCTAGCAGCTTCAGATCGAGGTCGGCATCCCATGACTCCGCAGTCACTTCCTCGAACGGCTTGGCGGCGGAGGTTCCGGCATTATTGATCAGAATATCGACTCCTCCGAAATGCTCGCCAGCCGTCTCGACCGCCCGCCGGGCACCCTCCTCCGATGAGATATCCGCCTGAATGACCAGCGGCTTCTTGCCTGTCACTTCATATATATGGCGAGCGGCTGCCTGAAGGGGCTCTGGCGTTCGGGCGATAATCGCCACTTCCGCACCTTCACCGGCCAGAACGATTGCCGTAGCCAGGCCGATTCCTTTGCTGCCGCCGGTTATAATCGCCTTTTTCCCTTTCAAACCCAGATCCATAGTATAACTCCTCCCTAAGCGGCGGTTCGGTACCGTCCTGCTAAAATTTCTCATATGTACATTATACATATTCATAGCCTATATACATACTGCGGCTGACAGTCTGACCCCACTTCACATTCTTAAAACATATCTTTACATTAATCGCAAACAGGCGTATAATCTCTAATTGTTCGAGCAAAACATTCCCTATAAAATCCATTAACGAGACGTGGCTCAGCTTGGTAGAGCGCTTGCTTCGGGAGCAAGAGGTCGCAGGTTCAAATCCTGTCGTCTCGACCATACAAAAATGATGAAACCCTTGATAATCAAGGGTTTTTTTGTTTGGGGATTTTTGAGGTCTCACTAATTTGATGAATATCTAATATGGCCTTTAAATGGAATTTATATAAATTTTAAAACCAGGACAAATTAATTTCGATTTCAAATCGTGATCAGGAGGCTTGAAAATGTCAAATGGATATTCATTACACATCGGTTTAAATGCTGTAGATCCCACACACTATGCAGGATGGGATGGTAAATTAAAGGGTTGCGAAAATGATGCAAAAGCTATGATGGCTATTGCTCAATATAGAAATTACAACAACTCGACTTTGCTATTAACCCAACAAGCAACCATACAGAATGTAACAAATGAAATTAAAAAAGCGGCAGAAAAATTAAAGAGTGGTGATGTCTTTTTCCTATCTTACTCCGGACATGGGGGAAGCGTGGCAGACACAAATAATGATGAATTAGATAAGAAAGATGAAACATGGTGCCTGTATGATGGACAATTCCTGGACGATGAACTTTACGATTTGTGGTTTCAATTCAAAGAAAATGTCAAAATAATTGTTTTATCAGATTCTTGTCATAGTGGAACAGTTTTAAGAGCTCGTTTTTACGGACTTAGTTCCACATCAAATCAAAACAACAAAACCTACAGATTTATGCCACTCGAAATTGTTGATAAAGTGTTTGCACAAAATCGAGAATTTTATATGAATAAAAAGCGTAAAAATAATGAGCATGATTTATCAGGCTTAAAAAGCTCTATAAAATTAATTTCTGGATGTCAGGATAATCAGTATTCACAAGACGGTGAAGTTAATGGATTGTTTACAGAGAAATTATTAAAAGTATGGAATGATGGTCAATTCAGTGGAAATTACTTGAGTTTCTACAAGTCAATTACCCTTCAAATGCCGCCTGACCAAACGCCTAATTACTATAACATTGGTGTGACAAATGACGTATTCGACAATCAGTCTCCATTTTCAATCAATAATATACGTTCAAACGAAGAACATAAAAAGGAAATAAGTTTCGTTTAACTATAAATACAGGGGGACCGCTATCCGTCCCCCTGTTCCAGCCTTATAGTTTTTTTTCGTCAACCAGTTCTTCTAACGCCCCTGCTCACTCTTCATAATAATTTATTCCACAATCAAGTCCGTAACCTCGCGTCTCATGCTGAGCGGGGTATCTTGTGTCGGCTTGCCTACGCGGATCAGGAACTGGATCGTTTCACCTGCCGGAGCATACTCCTTGTGAATTTTACTATAGGGCTCCCGCATTTCAGGATACTCCTCTAATACCTGGCTCAGCGGCTGCATCACAAGTCCTTCCTCATGCGCGGTAAGTATGAGCCGGCTGTATAACATGCCCGCCTTGACCTGGCTCGTTCGGCTGTTGTCCTTGCTGAAGACCAAGACATATGCCGGAGTATGGTCGACCGCGGTCTGGGTTGCTTGGACAGCCAGCTTGGTCGCTGCCTCCTCATTATTAAAAGATGGAATAATCGTGATCATTCCTTGCAGCAGATGCTTTTTCAATCCGGTGGTTCCTTGGCCTTCAAAAGAAAATCCATAGCGATATTTATTCTTCTGATATTCATTGGCACGGAAGATGCCGGCTGACTCGTCATTCATTCGCTTCAGACCGGTTTCAATGTCCGTGCCCTCTACACCATAGGCTCCCAGCTTCTCGATATTTACCTTGTCGTTCAGAACGGTTAAGGTCAGACCTTCCCAGGTGTTGGTCTTTTGCAGCCCCAGGATTTGCTCTGGAGTCAAAGCATCCGGCTGATAGGCCATTCTGTTCGTATCTGGTAAAAACATGAATTCGTATAGCGGGTTTGCTTGCGGCTGAACCTTCGATAACGTAATTTGCGCCACCGGCTTCTGGTCCATGCTCTCGCTTAACTTCTGTTCATCATACTCCCCGTCCGGAAAAAGCTTGATCTCCGTCTCATACCCCAGGTGTTCTCCGGCAACCCGCATGTATTCCAAAAAGGTACCTTGAGAGACCAGCGTTTGCCGGGCCAAGGGGTCCGATTCCAACGCCAGCCGCTCGTTGTCGGTGTAAAGATACAGCATCAGCGGATTTTGCTTATCTAGGCGGATCTTCCATGGCTGCATGTTATGCCCGTTCGCGGCCAATAAGCCATGAGCAACCAATTGCACCCGCGGGTCCTCAATTTGTTCCGCATAATCCCGTTTCCAAGGGTCCAAATACTTGGCCTTCTTCAACGCGCCGCTGGCTGTGAACAAGGCCCCGGCAAGTACGGCGAGCAGAACAACTACAGATAGGATAACAATCTTTGTTATTTTGTAACGCTTGCTCATATCCTCTTCCTTTTATACCTCTATTTTTTTGAGCCCCGCCTTAACTGCCGGTTCCTTATGCGGAGCGATAACCGTTTTAAACGCCTCGACCTCTTCCTCAAATGACACCTTATAGGTCTCATTGGCGAACGGGTATGTCGGCAAAAGGATTTTTCTCTCATGGGAACTAAACAGTCCAGCCGGGTCAAAAGGAACTCCTAGAACATACAGCTTGGCCATCCCCCGCAGCATGTTCTCCACTGCATCTACATCCATAGAGAGGTTAACGGCTTGGACTTCATTGCTATTGCTAATAGGCAGGTTAATAAAGTGGCTTCCGGGGTAGAGCAGCACATCTCCCGCACTCAAAGCTTCTTTATAGTCCTTTTCCTCCAATTTGCGGCCAAAAGCTTCCGTAACAAACGGCCACAGTCCGCCCGTGAGATGCCGGTTAATTGCCCCTGAAGGTGTGATAACAGGACACTTCACAAGCTCTTCGCCACCGGATGGAGTCTCACTTGGCTGCTCTTTTCCGTCCCGGATGAATAATGCGGCCTGCCGCAGTGAAAGTTGACCCGTTAGGACTAGTGCCGCGAGGATGCCCGTACCTTCAGCCAGGATACCCGCAGGACGAATACCTAAATCTATCAGCAGGCTGCCAACCGCATATTGCACGGCAAAGCGTTCAATCCCCTCGCCTCCATCACCCGATTCTTGCTTCGCCTTCCGATAGGCAGAGCCAAAGCCTGGGAAACGTGCACTGAGCGCTTCCAGTTCTATGCCGCTCACTGTCTTCTTGCCGTCCAGCATGAGATGGACCGGGGTAGACCTGTTCGGGTTGGAGCGTCCTCTGCTGATCTCCGTGAAGGTCTCACCGTTCTCCACTGCGGAGAGAATGCTGGCCAAATGCTCTTTGGATTTAATGACTGCCGCCGCTTTAAAGGACAGCTCTTTCTGTGAGAGATTCATAGTATGGCAGACAGATGCGGCGCTAAGATCGGTCTGCTCCGCAAGATGCGCTCTGAGCTCTCCCGCAACTTGTCTGATGCCCTGTTCATTTCTGCCTGTAAGCAGCAGCAGGTGCGGCCCGTTGTCCGACGAGGCCGGGACAGATACCGGAACCGGCGGCGCCTGCTCCAGAATGACATGGGCATTGGTTCCTCCAAATCCGAAGGCATTCACACTGGCCCGGAGCGGAGCGGTTCCTTCCGCCTTCCATGGTCTTGGGTGCTTATCGACAACATAGAACGGGGAATGCTCAAAATCAATATTCGGATTTGGCTGCTCATAATTCACCGTATGCGGCAGAGTCTCATTCTTCAAAGCAAGAACTACCTTGATCAAACTCGTCACACCCGCGGCGGAGAGCATATGCCCAACGGAGGATTTGACCGAGCCGATTCCGCAGAATTGTTTCTTGGCCGTAAAGGTGTTGAACGCCTGGGTCATTCCCTCAATTTCAATGGGATCACCCAGCGGAGTGGCTGTGCCGTGCGTCTCAATATAGGAAATCGTTTCAGGATGAATTCCCGTACGGAGAAAAGCTTCCCGGATCACCTCGGCCTGGCCTTGCGGCCTTGGCGCCGTAATTCCCTGGGAGCGGCCGTCATTGTTAATGGCCGAGCCCTTTATCACCGCATGGATGTGATCGCCATCCCTTAGCGCTGCTTTAAGCGGCTTCAGCAGCACAGCGCCCGCCCCTTCACCCAGTACCATCCCATTTGCCCTTTTGTCGAACGGATAGCAAACTCCAGTCGGCGACAGCGCGGTTACCCGGCTTAGGGAAACGAACGGCGTCGGGCTTAAGTTCAGATTCACGCCGCCGGCAATCGCCATTTCCGATTGGCCGGTCCGCAGGCTCTCGCAGGCCATGTGGATCGCCACCAGAGAAGAGGAGCAGGCGGAATTCACAATCAGGCTGGGGCCTGTAAGATTCAAGCAGTGGCTTACCCGTGCCGCAACCTCATTAAGGCCATTGCCGGCAACGGCATCGGGGACTAGACGGGCCGGCTCCAGCACACCGGATATTCCGGCGAGAATCTCCCGGCGATCATCGGGATGCATCCGGCTGAAGGCCGGGCTGTCCGCCAAGCGGTTTTTAATCAGCATATAGGAGCGGTAATTGGCAAAGTGCTCCATGTAGGTGTTCTGCTCGCAGCCTACAAATACCCCTATTTTACGGGTGCGGTATTTTCCGCCATACCCCCCCTGCTGCAAGGCTTCCCAGGCAATCTGCAGGAAGATTCTTTGCTGGGGATCGGCGGCTTCCGCTTCCTTGGGCGACATTCCAAAAAATAACGGATCAAAGTCATAAGGAGCATCAATAAAGCCTCCCAGACTGGAATAAGTAGTGTGAAGCATATTCCCGTCCGTATTTACATGCTCATCATTGGACCATCTTCCGGCAGCCACTTCGCGAATAGCGCTTCTGCCGGTACTCAGCAGCTCCCAATATTCCTCCTGGTTATTCGCTCCCGGTATGCGCAGGCCCATTCCGATGATAGCGATATCTTGCAGCTCTTCTTCCTTCCAGCTTTCCTTAGCTTCGCTGGCCCCTTCCTGAACAGTCACTTCCGCAGGGTCCATCGTCAGTATCTCTTCAATGTGCGCAGATAGGGCTTCCGGCGTCTGATATTCAAAAATAAGCGTCGGATACAGCTCAGTGTTCAATCTGCTGCCAAGCTCGGCAATAACCTTGGTCGCTCCTACAGAATCAAGTCCAAGCTCCATGAAATTCATGCCTACCTCCAAGCTGCGGACCGAAATCTGCAACTGCTCGGCAATGGCTTGGTACACGATCTCTCTGATTTCTCTCGCTGAACGATAGACGGAAGCCTGGCGGCGAGGACCGGCCGCTACCGAAGTCCGCTCCGTTTTCGGCGCTGTGAAAGGCTTCTTCTCTTCGGCCTTCAGCAGATCCAGAATATGAATGATATCAGGCCCGTTAGAAGCCAGGGCTCTCAGGAATGCGGCGGCGGCTTCCTCATGGGCAAGCGGCTTTAACCCCTGTGCCCTGAGTGTAAGCTGAACGAGATCTCCAAACTCCGTTCCCGCTCCCGTATCTTTCCAGAGGGAGTAGTTGATCGATAAGGAACGCCCCGGAGCATTGTCATTCGCCCGATAGTAGCTATAACCGTTTAAGAACGCGTTGGCCGCAGCATAATCTCCAAGTCCGGAGGCCCATGCTTTGCGGGAGGCCGAAACGGAAGACAATGTCACGAAGAAGCGCAGCGGCTCATGCCGGGTTACCAGATCGGTAATGACCGTACCGTTTAATTTCGGAGCCAGCATTTTGTCAATATCGCTAAGACTTCGGGTCAAAAGCTTATGCGGAGCGTATTCCAGCTGACCTGCAGCATGGATAACGCCGTGCAGGGAACCATAGACGGCATGGATTTTGCCCAGCAGATCCTCCATTTGCGCTTGATCGGTTACATCAACGGCCGCATACATCACCTTTGCTCCCAGCTCTTCCAGCCCCTGAATGAGCTCGTGGTCCGGCGGAAGCTGCCTTCTGCCGGTAAGCACCACATTTATCCGCGCCTGCCGGGCAAGCGCTGCGGCAATCCGGCTACCGACCAGCCCTGTGCCTCCGGTAATCAGATAGGTTTCGCCATCGTGCAGTTCAATGCTCTCTCTGTCCGCTTGTGCGGACATTTTCTCCAAGGCGCGCACATAGCGTACTCCGCCGCGGATAGCAGCGATTGACTCCGTATCCGCCTGCTGTTTCATCGCATTCGATAAGGCTGCTGCAAAATCCCGGTCTAACGGATATTCATCCCCGTCCATGTCAATCACCGAGACGCGGATTCCTTCATTCTCAAGATCAATCACCTGGCCCAGCGTTACGGCTGCCGCTTGTACTGGATTGCCCGCTCCCTGATCCTCTTCCAGCATAAAAGCTTTGTTGGTTACCATCACAAGCTGTACATTGCTCAGCTCATGGCGGACAATCGCTTGGCTCAAGTGAAACAGGCTATAGAAACTTTCGTTCAAGACGCTGCTGTCATTTAAAAGCGCGCTGGCTGGATGCTTGTCCTGTGAATAGTTCGATAAATGGACCACAGCCGCTAAGGTTCCCGGAACTTGCTGCAGCAAAGCGCTATAATCCTCCGCCTCGTCCACCCGGACTGTAAAGCTGCGCTCTCCATCGTAATGCAGCTTATCGCCGAAGCTCAGATAGTAGACAGGGTTTCGTTCAGGGTCCAGCAAGCGCTCCAGTTCCCTGCCGATGTCCGGGCTAACATTCCATACCAGCACTGCCCCTTCAGGCAGTCGGTAGTCATCGGCGAGGGTTTCGGGCTTCCACACCCATTCATGGAGCAAACTGCGGCCGTATGCAGCATGCGAGTGTCCGGACGATTCTCCGAAATCAGGCTTGAACGTTTTACGCTCAAAAGGATAGGCCGGCAGCGCCACTTTATGGTAGGGATTGCCTTGCTCCATAGCCGTCCAATTTATCTTGGCTCCGAGGGAATACAATTGACCGAGCATGCCAAGCCAAGTGTCCCAGTTATCTTTCTTGCGGCTAAGCGTATGGAGCACCTGCGGTTTGCCAGGGTGCCGCAATCCCCCGGCCATCCCTGCAAGGATGGCGTCCGGTCCGCATTCGACCAGAATCGAGACATCCTGATTTAGAGCATAAGTGATGCTTTGCTCAAATTTGACGGCATCCAGAATATGCTGCATCCAATACTCCGCAGTAAGCGGCCCTTCGATCACTTCGGCGGTCACATTGGAAATGACCGGAATCAGCGGAGCGTGGAATTCCGTTATCTCCAGTTCCTTCTTGAACGCCTCCAGCATCGGCTTCATCAGCGGAGTGTGGAAGGCCTGGGAAACGTTCAGCTTTTTCGCCCCGATTCCCTGCTGCTGCAGCACGGATAAAAATTCTTCGAGCGCCTCCACTGTTCCCGATACAACTTGATGTGTGACATTGTAACCGGCAATCCACAAGGACTCTGCGAATGGTTGCAGCAAGGCTTCAAGCGCTGCGCCGGAAGTAAATACAGCGGCCATCGCTCCTGCTGCCGGCAGTTCGCTCATTAATCTGCCTCTGGCGGATACTAGCCTTGCCGCATCTGCAAGACTTACAATCCCCGCCAGGCAAGCGGCTGCCCATTCCCCGATACTATGTCCGAGCAAGTAAGCGGGCTGTATGCCCAAATCCAGCAGCAGCCTGCCAAATGAATAGTCCATTGTAAAGACTGCCGGCTGAGTGATGTTGGTCTGGGCAAGAGAGTTGCCATCGGCATCCTCGCCATAAATCAGGTCTGTCAGCTTCACGCCCAGATGCGGATAAAACGCGTCAGAGCATTCATCCACATGTTTCCGGAAGGCGGGAAGCTGATCGTACAAAGCTCGGCCCATACCCGCATACTGCGACCCTTGTCCAGTAAACATCAGGGCAATTTTGGGCGAGATTAAAGCGCGTGCCGATTCCGGCTCGCTGGTTCTCAGTTTCTTGGTAAGATCCTGGGCCGAGTCCGTTACGGCATAGAAGCGGTGCTGCAGCGCGGTACGCGTAACATTTTCCGTATAGCAAATGTCTCCGAGCGAGTACTCCCCTTGCTGTTCAAGGAATGCTGCCAGATCAGCCATTTTATGCTCTAGTGCAGCATGGGTATGAGCGGACAGCCCAATGACATGCTTCGGCCGTTCCGGATGGGACTCGCTGCTTGACGGACCGCTCTGCGGCGCTTCCTCGACAACCATATGGCTGTTGGTTCCGCCAAATCCGAACGAATTGATCGCCGCCCGTCTGGCTGCACCTTCGCTTACCTGCCATTCTTTGGCTTCAGAGAGCAGGTAGAACGGCGTCTTCTCGAATTTCAGCATCGGATTCGGAGTGGACACATTCATCTGCGGAGGCATGGTCTTGTTGCGCAGCGCCATGACGATTTTGATAAAGCTGGCGATACCGGCCGCGCCCAGAAGATGACCGATATTGGACTTTACCGAGCCAATGGCAATCGATTGCTTCGGCAGCCCCCAACGCTTGAAGGCATTGTCGAGCGCTCTAACTTCACTGGGATCACCGATTTTCGTGCCCGTTCCGTGAGCTTCCACATACTGAATATCCCCGGGACTGAGCTCATGCCGGACGTAGAGGGATTCGATTAATTCCCTTTGCCCATCAGGGTTCGGTGCCATCACGCCGATCGAGTGCCCGTCATTATTGATTCCGCTGGCTCTCAGCACCGCCAGCACCGGATCGCCGTCCTTGAGCGCTTGTTCAAGGGGCTTAAGCATTACCAGCCCGCCCCCTTCACCCGGCACAAAACCGTCCGCATCGGCATCAAAGACGCTGATGCGTCCGCTGGTGGATAAAGCGCCCGCGCTGCTGAAGTATTGATAAGAGGTAGGCGTCAGTAAGAGACTGATCCCCCCGGCAATAGCGGATTCACATTCCCCTCTGCGGATGGAATCGGCGGCCAGATGCAGCGTTACCAGCGACGAGGAGCAAGCGGTATCCACAGCCATGCTCGGACCTTTGAAGTTGAATTCCTGGGAGGTTCGGGCCGGAATCATGTTGATGATATTATCAACCAGAATGTTGGGATGCGCTTCTGTGAATCCCAGCTTCCGCTTCCATTCTTCCATGATTTGCTCCTGCTGCTCGGTACTGAGCATGGAGAAGCTGTCAAAGCTCTGCAGGTTCATTCGATTCAACGTATTCAGATGATATTCGAAGTAAGAGTTTCCTCCAGCGCCGACAAATAATCCGACGTTCTTCCCGCTCATCTGCTGCCGGGAATACCCTGCCCGTTCAATCAGCTCATATACAAGCTCCATCACCATTCGCTGCTGCGGGTCCATTACTGCCGCTTCTTCTTCAGAGATGCCAAACAGGCTGGCGTCGAAGCCATAGGGATTGTCAAGGAAACCTCCGGTACGGCAATAGGTCTTGCCGAATTCAGGGGCAGGACTGTAATAATCATCAATGTTCCAGTGATGCCGCGGTACTTCGCCGATGGAACTCTCTCCCCGCACCAGGTTATGCCAGAATTCTTCCGGACTTGAAGCCCCCGGGAATCGGCAGGCCATGGCAATCACGGCAATATCCCCATCACCCTCCTTCCCCTGCCCTGAAGAAGGCTGTGCCTTCTGTGCTTGGGATGGGCTGCCATTGGTATTAACCCAGTTTACAAGGTACTCATCCATCTCAAGGACGGTGCGGCACTTGATCAGCAGATCGTGGGTCAGCTCAATCTTAAGCTCATCCTCAAGGGCCCCTAGAATTTGCATCGCCTTAAGCGAGGTACCGCCTAAAGACAAGAAGGATTGATCGTAAGGTACAGTTTCAGCCGATCTTTCCAGAACGGCGGCCCATATCTCTCTAATCTTCTCCAGATACGTCCCGAAAGCGGCTGTGGGAACCGGCGTTCGCAGGGGCTCTACCGTTTTCTCTTCAGCCGAGAAATAAGCGGCAGGATAGGTTTTATCCTGAAATTCACCCTTTTTGAAGGATTCCACAAGCATGAACCGCTGCACTTTGCCGCTTGTGGTCTTGGGTATAGAACGTATGGACGATACATAGTCGACGGGAATGCCGATAACCTCGTTGATATGGCGCAAAAGTTTGGAATAGAGCGGCTTCGCGTCCTTCTCCTTCAGGCGCAGCGTCGAGAACAGCCCGACCTTTTCTTTTCCCTCATGTTCATCATGCCAGCCGCAGACGGCGATTTTTCCGGGTTCGATCTCATCCAGCTCTTCGATCACCGCTTCAATATCATGGGCGAAAAAGTTCTGGCCATTGACGAAAATAATGTCCTTGATTCTTCCGCTGACCGTTAATCGTCCGTTCAAAATAAAGCCGGTATCTCCGGTCTTGAGCCAACCGTCTTGAAATGACTTGGCCGTAGCCTCCGGGTTGTTGATATATCCGGAAGTGACATTCCGCCCGCGAATCTGAATTTCGCCCACCGTCCCTTCGGGAACGACAGCGCCGGATTCTTCCTCCACAATCCTGATTTCCATGCCAGTTACAGGGTAACCTTCATCAGCCATTAAAGAGGCCCGCTTTTCGGTTTCGGCGATTTCTTCAATCAACGATTCACTTACCAGCTTCTCACGGTTGACGGAATGGACTAGCGGCTCTTCGCCGACTTCGGGGAAACTTACCGCCAGGCAGGCTTCCGCCATTCCGTATACCGGATACATCGCATTTTTGCGCAGCCCGCTTTGCGCGAATTTGTCTATGAATTCCCGCATCGTCTTGACCGATATGGGCTCGGCGCCATTATAGAGCAGGCGCAGAGAGCTTAAATCCCAAGACTTTAGCTGCTCCTCCTTCACTCTGCCGTGAACCAGTCTAAGTCCGAAATTGGGGCATCCGGTAAAGGTGATCCGGTGCTTGTCAATCATATCGAGCCACATGGTTGGCCTTTTAACGAATTTCATGGGCGTCATATTGAACTGGTTAATTCCGCAAACCAAAGTGGAGAGGTGGAAGCCGATCAGCCCCATATCGTGGTGGTACGGCATCCAGCCGAGGGAACGGTCTTCATCCGTCATCCCCATGCTGGATATAATGGCTTCTAAATTTGTCAACAGGTTGTCATGGGTCAGAATGGTCCCCTTCGGTATATTGGTGCTTCCTGAGCTGAATTGGATAAGTGCGGGGGTATGAGCATCGGCCAACATAATAGTTCCAGCTTGTTGAACCAAATCCAGACTGGAGGCCTCGAGAATCTGCATGCCGCTGATGCCGAGCGTGGTTTCCATTTCTTCACGCGCCTCTACCAAACTGTGATCCGAGATGATCCGCGGACGCTCCAGCACTTCCCAAATCGCCTGCAGCTTGCTAAGCGAGGTATTGATCACCTTGGAAGAGGCCGGATAGGAAGCCGGAACAGGGATGATCCCCCCCAGGATACATGCCCAGAAGGTAAGAATGAACTCCCTGCTGTTCTCAAGCAAAATCAACGCAAACTGGCCCGGCTTAAAGCCTTCTTCCTGCAAGCCGCCCAGACGGCGGGTTGCCCCTTCAAGGAGCTCCAAATAGGAAAGAAAGACTTCCGAATTATCATTTTGCACAAATGTAATCCCTCTGTCCGGTTTGCCTGTCACTTGAGCCAGCGCATTGGCCAGATTGCCGAGTTCGGTATATTTGCCGGTTATGGACTTTCCTTTAATGATAGAAAGGTTGATTTCTTGCTTCTTCCTTTTAGAGCTGCTCACAATATTTCCTCCTTGGTTAGCCGTATTTTCGAACCTTTTCTTGTCATTGCCATATAGGTAAGGAATAAGCAGAACATCAGCAGACTGGCAGTGAATATATGCCCATTGCCCCATACATTCATGGCTACGGAGGAGAAGAACGGACCCGCCGCTGAACCGAAGCCGTAGAAGGTAGTAAATAAGGCATTTCCCGAAGACCTTTCGCCTGCCGATAAATCCTGAACCGCAAGCGCCATCGAGAGAGGATATAAGGGGCCGATCATGAACCCTGCGGCAAAGGAGAGCAGCAATTTAAGAGACATGCTGGCAGCGGTCACTATTCCCAAAACAGCAAATATTGAGATAAACACACATAAGGCCATACATTTCTTCCGTCCGATCCGGTCAGCCAGATAGGTTAGAGGAAGCAAGCCGATGATGCTGCCGACTGCAAAGATACTTAATCCATAGCCCGTCTGGGATACGGCGACATGCTCCCTGATCAAGTAGAGGGGATACAAGGAAACCACTATCGTTTCACTGAAGCCGTACACGAAAGCGCCGAACAGAGGCAGTGTAATTTTGGATATAACCTTTTCCCTGGCGCGTTCGGGAATGACCAATACATCTGCCAGTTTGAAATGAATAATTCCCGAGGCAAGAGCCAGGCATAGACTGCTGAATGCAAACGGCAGCCATGTCACATAACCATACACCTGCGGGGCCACCGCCGCACTGGCGATTAGTCCGAGGGCATAACATAAGCTGTAAATTCCGCTGACCATCCCCAGGCTTTTCTCATTGGAAAGATTATGAAGCGCCGTCTGAAGACCCACCATATTGCAGCTGATGCCGATCCCCATTAATGACATGAGCAGCAGCCAGGCCGCATTCACAGTAAATAGGGGAAAAAGGGCTGAGCATACCGCGGTCAGCAGCAGACCGGCCGTAATGACCGTCTTCACATTGCTCCCTCTCATCGTTCTGTCCACAAATACGGAGCCCAGAGCCATAAAGAAAAAATACGAGGAGGAAATGACTCCAATCCATATTTCCCCCCCATGGTTCGTAGTCATGTGCGTGGTAGATAGCGGGTTAATAACGCCCATGGAAGTGCCCACCAAGAGTGCAATGCCGTAAATAATGGCTCTCCCGTTGCCAAACAGGTCATGAAATTTGCCCGTCTTTTGCTCCATGTTCGCTATGCCCCTTAATTACAGAATAGTCCGATCCCTTTCAATGGGGGCGTTATGACTGCTTGCGCATGACGGCCTGCAGCATCTGCATCTGCTGTGCCCCGAACCAGTGCATATCTTGTTTGCCGTAAATTTGTACAGCCTCGCCGGTAATATAATCCGAACGGGAAGAAGCCAGGAACACCGCCGAGTCCGCAATCCCTGATGGAGGGATTGCCCGTCCCTTGAACGCCGCCGGCGCCATATCGGTGTCCACGAGTGCCGGACACAGCGCGTTCACTTGGATATTGCTGTTTTTCAGTTCTTCCGACAGCGCCCGGGTCAGCCCGAGAACCCCATGCTTCGATGCCGCATAGGCGCTCATCATCGGATAACCGATAAACGAGGAATCTGATCCAATATTGATGATTTTGCCCCGCTTCTGCTTAATCAGATGCGGGATGACCGCATAGCAGAAGTGATACGTTCCCATCAGATTCACCTGAACGATCGACTCCCACGTCCCGGGATTCATGTCCGTCATCGCGGCCATCCCGGTAATTCCGGCACTGTTGACGAGAATATCAATATGTCCGAAGCGCTCCATCACCTGATCAACCGCCTTCTGAACGCCAGGTCCGTCACTGACATCCATCGATATCGCCAGAACCTCAGCGCCCAGCCTGCGGATTTCATCGGCCGTCTCCTGAAGCTGCTTCACGGATCTGGATACCAGGACAATATCGGCCCCCTCCCGGGCCATGGACAGCGCAATGCTCCGGCCGATGCCTTTGCTGCCGCCGGTGACAATTGCCACCTGTTTGGATAGCTGTCCTTCTCTTAGACTAAGAGGCTGTGCCGGTGTTTCCTGAATGGACGAAATAAGCTTAAGCATATTTTCCGTGTAATGTTCAGCCAGGCGATTGATTGTGTCGGCAGCATGAAGATTCGCTGAGTACTCTATTTCGACTGCCAGCCTTCCCTCCTCAATAGAGAAGAAGAATTCGATCACCGATATTCTTTTTTGCCGCGGCAGCGAGAATCTGCGGTCCATCCCTTGCTTGGAGAACTCAAAGCCCGGCAGTTGAGGCAGATCTCTATTGCCAAGATAATTGGCTCTAATTGGAGTCAGCTTTACGTCCGGGTACATATAGAGCGGCAAATTCTCAGAAACCAGATCATAGCTCGCTCCGCCAAGCGGAACGTCCTCCAGACCCTGGCGAATGCTGCGGATGAGCTCCTGCCAGCCGCTGTTCTCCCCTGCCCTTATGCCCATTGGGAAATTAATGGCAAAGTTGCCCGGCGTCTGCATAAAGCTCTTGCCGCCCAGTTCTCTTCCGTGTACCCGGTGGCTGACGATGACCTTTGATTGCTGGAAGAGATCGCCCAGCATCCGGTAAAGAGGGGCCAGGAGAATCGGATACACATTGCTGCCAAAGTGCTTTTTAGCCTTAATCAAGATCGACGACGTGTTCTCTTGGTCAAAGACGAAGCGTTTAACCACTGCGGACTGCTCGTCATTCGGCCCGTTAATAAAATCGGCGGGAAGCTTGAACACAGAGTCCGGCGGGAACTGTGTAGACCAATAATTTACATAATCTTTGATATGGTTTCTTTTCTCTTCCTGGGCCGCCCGTACAAAATCGGCAAACGGCTTAGGCTTCAGAAGCTGTACTTGGACGGCCCCTGATCCGAGCCCGGCGTAAATCTGCCAAATCTCCTGTAGTAACAGCTGATTCGTAATGACATCCGATATAAGGTGGTGGCCAACCGCCGCGATATCGTACACCGACTCCGATACCTGAACTACGATAATTCTCCATAAAGGCCATTGATCAACCTTGAATCCCTGTATCGCTTCCGTCAGGATCGCTTGAATCTCTTCATTTCTGTGGGCTTCCTCCATGTGGCTGCCATCGTAGAAGTCCACATTGCTTGCCATATCCTCCTCTAGGAAACGCTGTTCCCATCCGGAGTCTCTCTGCACCAGAACGCTTCTCAGCGCGTCATGTCGCTGATTCAGCAGAGCGGCGGCTTTCTTGAATTGCTGCAAATCCAGCGGCTGCTTGTATAGAAACCGGGTATAGCCCGCCCAGCAGTATGGATATTCAAAATAATTCATCAGCCAGCTTTGAGCCGGAGCAAGCGGAAGTGTGATCTCCCCGGTCAAAGGGCGATTCACTGAAGGCTCTTCCGCTCGTGGCTGTTCATCCGCTGGACCTGTTCCGCTGAACATAACGCGCAGCGCTTTGCGGTCCAGCTTGCCGTTCGGATTCTTGGGCAGCCGCGGCAGCCATTCCAGCCGATGCGGAATCATGTAGTATGGAAGCTTCCGGCCAATGAAGTCTTTGATTTCTTTGTCTTCAGTCTGTTTCCCTGACAGGCAGGCGAGCAGTATTTGTTGTCCGGGAGCGGGCTCGATTACGATAACAGCCGCCTCATCAATCTTGGCATGAGCGCCAAGCACAGCCTCAATTTCACCCAATTCCACCCGGAAGCCGCGAATCTTCACTTGATTGTCAATACGGCCATGATATTCGTAGCTGCCATCCGCCCTTTTCGCCGTTAAATCACCCGTTCGGTAGATGAACTCTCCAGGGATTTCCGCGAATGGATTAGGATGAAAAGCTTCACGGGTCTTCTCCGGATTGTGCAAATACCCTTTGGCAAGCTGGATACCGCCAATCCACAATTCGCCGATCTCGCCCTCGGGTAATTCCCGCATATGCTCATCCAGATTCTTGATAAACACCCCTGGGATGGGCTTTCCGATGGGAATGCTCAGCTCGCCAGCCGAACCCGGTCTTTCGGAAATAATGTGATAAGTGACATCTATAGAAGCTTCTGTGGGACCATACAGATTGGCAATCCCCGTAGAAGTCCCATGACGGTCCATCCACTTCTGAACAGGCGAGAGAGGCAGACCTTCTCCGCTGAAAATCAACCAGCGCAAATCAGGGAATGTATAGGCCTCGTCTTCAAGTGAATTAACAAATTCACCAAACAATGAAGGCACAAAATGCATGACATTGATTCGGGTATCCGCCATCCACTGGGCCAAACTCCATGGATTCTTGACTATCTCCTGCCTTGCGGGACATACGGTCCCGCCGTACATTAGCGGCCACAGCAGTTCCCACACTGAGATATCGAAGCAGCAGGAGGTCTTCTGGGCTACCCGCTCGCCGGGCTGCAAACGGAAGGTCTGCTGATGCCATTCCAACCGGTTCATATAGCCCTGGTGATTCAGCATAACCCCCTTGGGATTTCCGGTTGAACCCGAGGTATACAAGACCACCATTAAATCATGAGGCGAACTGTCAACCTTAGGATCACTGCCGGAGTAACCCCTCCACTGCTCTGGACCAGCCTGTTCAATCGAGCCGTGCTTTTTATATCCTTCATCCAGATACACGACTTTCCGGATAGACGAGCTCTGCCGGACTATAAGGTCCGCTTGCTCTTGCAGTGACTGCTCCGTCAACAGGAAATTAATTTGGGCATGATTGGTGATATATTCAATCCGGTCAGCCGGATACATCGGATCAAGGGGCACATAAGCGGCACCTGCCTTCAGAATTCCCAGGATTCCTATCAGCATGAGATGACCGGGAAGCGTTATAATCCCAACCAGGGATTGCGATCTCACTCCCTGAGACTGCAGATAATGCGCAAGCCGGTTGGAGAGCTCATCCAGCTCACGGTAAGTGACGCTCCGCTTTCTGTCCAAAACAGCAACGGCATCAGGTGTGGCTTTGCACTGTTCGGAGATTTTCATATAAGGAATTTCCAGAACAGCCGCTTTGTCATCCGCAGGATACCCATTTTCCCCATGTACGAACTGGGATATCATTTCGTTCAAGGTCCGGCACTCGAACAAAGTCGCCCTATCGGTATTCTTGAATGTTTTGCCTAATTGTGTAATGAGCCGGATACGCTGCAAGGAATCCATACCCAGTTCAGCTTCCAAATCCCTGGATAAGTCTTCGGTATGAAGGACTCTTGAGCAGATATCTTCAACGATCCTGCGCAGCTGCGGTTCAATTCCCCCATAAAGCTGTGCTCCTGCTGCGACGGTCAAAGGATGTGATTCAGCAGGCTCCAACTCAAAGGCAGCGAGCTGCTTGATATTGTCGATGAATCTGCCCATGTGTTCCTCAATATACGCATCATCAAAAAAGGAACTGTCATAATTCGACGTTATCATCAGCCTTCCTTGAAACAATTCAACCAGGTTGTCTATCGTTCCCGGATTGGTGCCTGTATAGGCTTCATAATCATGGACTTCATAATCTCCGTACTGCTTGTTAATGGATGTATTTCCTACGAAGGAGAGGTAAAGGTTCGACTTCAAAGTAGAACGGATCATGGAAGCTACCGCATCCGGTATGCTGCCGTTCTGCAACTGGATAGTGTCTTTGGTATAGTGTGCAGCCCTGTAGGTCTGCGCTCTGTCGATTCCTGAGGATAATTTGCTATTGATTTCTTCACTTGTTCTGCCGACCAGCGATTTCCAGCCTTCGCCGACGTCCTCGCAAGTAAAGCTGAGTGCGAGATTTTGGGCAAATGCGCTGAGAACCTCAGTTGCATCCGTATTGGGGTACAGCTTACCGCTTGTCGGCAGATTAAGAATAATCCGGCTTTGCTTCTCCCCCTGCTGCTTGATCGTCTTAATATACGCGCTGACCAGAAGCACGAACAGCGAGGTGCGCCATGTTTTCGTACGGTTAATCAACATTGCCGTTGTTCGCTCATCGATCCAGTATTTCCGGGTATGTATCACAGCTCCGGATGAGCGTTCTGCGGTTAGGGTACGGGAAGGTCCATAGGGGTTGAAAAAATAGGTTCCCCTGCCCTGCTGCTGTGCATATTCATCCAGAGCCTGAATCTCTTCTGGAGCATTCCACGCGTTTAGTTCCGATACGATGCTGTTATAATCCTTGGCTGGCAGCGCAGGCCTCAGTTTGGCCACTCTCTCTTGTGACCTCGCGCCATAAATCTCTAAAATCTCTCTCAGAATCTGCTGGTTGCCCAGACCGTCCGAGATCATATGGTTGATGTCCAATATAAGCTCATACTCATCATCAGCCGTACGGATAACGGAGAAGAAATGCAGCGGCCACCGGGTTATATCAAATTTTTTATTCAGCGAGGCTTCAAATCTCCGGGAGATCACTTGGCGCTGTGCCTGTTCGTCCAGATGCCTGATATCCTCTACAGAAATTTCCGGCGGGGCAACATCCTTTAACAGCTTCAGACGGTAGCCCTTCAGACTGCTGGTCTCCTGTTCTATTGTAAATACGGCCCGCAATGCCGGATGGCGATATATAAGCTCTCTCCAAGACTCCCACAGACTTCCGGTATTCAGTTCCCCTCTCACCTTTACTCCCGAGCTGATGGAGAGGTTAGCTACAGATAAATAAGTAACGAGAAATAAATATTGTGCATGCAGCATTTCAAGAAATTCAGGATCATTTTCAGAAGATTCCGCCAACAACTCCATAATATCTCCTACTGTCTGCAACGCCATCAGTGAAGTAATGGGATTCCTTTTGGTAAAGTCATCCACCTGCTCAGCAGGGATCAGCTTGATCATTTCGCTCATTAACGAAATCATTTTGATTGAATCCAATCCCAAATCGCCTTCCAGATACATATCCGCATGCAAATCCTCCGCCTTATGTCCGGTGATCCCGGAGATGAGCCTGCAGACATCCGCTGTCAGCCGGTCCTGCAAACCTTCCAATACGGATGAAGCATTGGCGGTAACTGCAATTTCGGGAGTGTTGCCGCTGTAGACTTGAACCGCTGGGTTGTTAATCTGAACATCCGCTGCATGCCTTTGAGAGTCTTCCCACTCCTCAAAAAGTTGCACAAGCTCGCCGACGGTTTGCAAACCTAGCAATGATGTCACCGGATGGGCGGCAGTAAATTCATCCAGTTGTTCCGGCGGGATAATTCCGATCATTTCATTCATCAGTGAAATCATCTTGATCGAATCCAGTCCCAGATCACCTTCCAAGTACATTTCATCATCAAGATCTTCAATCTTATGACCAGTCACACTGGAAACAAGTTGATAAACTACTTGCTTTGCACTGCTGCCGTTGAATGGATGAACAGATATTTGGCTCACTCAGCTACCCCCCAAATAAAATAAAATCGCATTTTACCCGCATCAGAAATACAACCTCTCACTCCCATTAAATGGAAGATTACGAAAGGGTAAAAAAGTAAAAGATATTAAATTTGATATTATTGATCTTATATATGTATGTACCTTGTATTGGGATTTCATGTCAATGAGTATTTTCCTAAAATTTCATTTTTTATAAAATTTAACTCTCAATTTACAAAATTGCGCAAAGTTTAAAGAGAATCTCGGTATAGCGGAGGTCAATGAATGGGAAGCTTTCGAGGTTTTTGAATCGCCGTTACCGGTCTAACAAGTTTTTCAACTTGTCAAGCAGCTGCGGACTCAGATCAAGAATGCGGCTGTATATGTCTTTGGGGGATTCAAGCGATACCGTCTGGACTCCGGAAGGACCGATAATGAGAAACGCGACGGGAGTCACGGACACGCCCCCACCTATACCTCCTCCAAACGGCAGCACCGAAGAAGCGGAGCTTGAGTATTCGGAACCTCCGGTCACAAATCCAAAGTTTGTTCGGCAAATCGGAATTACGACGGTACCGTCCGGTGTCTGGATCGGTTCTCCGATGACGGACTCAGCATTGATAATGCCTTTCAGATTATGCAATGCGGTTTCCAGCAACTGATGAATATGCTCGGACATGTTGCACCTCTTCTCTTGTTTCAGTGCTAACTAGTCTTGACAACATAGTTACCCTTCAAACGGTCAAAAAAAGAAAGGCGGGGTCGCAACCCCGCCTTTCTTGTTACTGAATCGCCTCTTTAACCGGCTCTACAACCTTGTTAACCAGCGGATTCTGGCTTATCATATTGCCCGCCTGCCCGCCTACAATCCGGCCCACCCGGTCACCCAGTACGCCGCCAAGCACCGCCCCAACCACGGTACCTACGCCGGGCAACACTGTACTTCCGAGAACCGCTCCGTACTCCACTCCAGCCATTACGCCGACAGCCCCGGTTACGTTCTCCACCGTGTGCGCCGTATACTCCTTCTTGCCCAACTGCCCTTGCTGCAAGCTCTTCGTGTCCTGAAGCTGCGACATGCCTCCGGCAAGAAGGCCTGCCCATAGCGATCCGCCTTGGAACATAGGAAAGCCCTCCATTCATCTAAATAACCGCATCTTGCGGTCTTATGAGATTGTGCCCCATTTGCTTACTAGTTATCGGCTGTGTTCTTGGAAATTGTCTCCTCATTATGAGTGGATAGTGACTGCAGCTTGCTTTGTGCCGCGGCACCCGCATCCTTCGCCATTTCGGTTAAATCGAGCACGGTCTCCGTTCCTTTGACCGCCCATCTCCTCATGGTTTTTCTAGCTTCCGGCGACAATGCTAACAATAAAGCCGCTGCGCCCAATATCAAACCCACACGTGATTTTATCATGAGAACCCTCCAAAAAATGGATTAACTTAAGTAGATAAGATTATCCCTCAATGCACGGAGTTTTATGCGTAAAGCTCCTTCAAATCCGGTGCATAACGTAGTTCAAATTGCAAATAATACTTTTCGCGTAAAAAAATGCAGTAAATCCCCCTAAAAGGAGCAATTTCATGTCGATTACCGCTCATAGCAGCAGGGTTATCCGCTTTTTGCCGGGGCGTATTCGGCTGGAATTTGCGGGTCTGCTGCACAGCAAGCCAACAGAACTGTCTTTGCGTCTTGATCTGGCGCTCCTGGCGGGTGTTACTAAAGCCGAAGCATCCGCGATAACCGGCCGAATTCTCGTTGTATATGACGAACGGCAAACTACAGAGCGCCAGCTGCTGCATCAACTGGAGCTGCTGGAGAGCAAGTACAACGGTCATGATAAAGAAGGCACAAACATCCAACCAGGCCAGGGTGCGCCTGAAAATGCAGCTGCCAAGCGTGAGGCATACGCCGAAGCGGCCGCCTCATTGGAAACGCCAGAGCTGCCGCCGCAACCTTCTGGACATGCGAATTCCTTACAGAATTCGAGAGCTATGTCCAAAACGCCGAGCACGACGCCGACCCCGGTCTATCCGCGATCCGCTTCGCCGCCAGGCGTTCCCCTTCCGCTTGCGTTTGCTATGGGCGGACTTCTAGTGCTTGGAACCAAGCAGTTGATTTTCGGCAAGTCTGCATTGGCGGTCAGTCCGGTTCCCTTTTACATGTCCGGGCTGGTCGCCGCCGTTACCGGATACCCTTTTCTGCGCAGGGGCTTTAACCGACTTACCAAGCAGGGTAAGCTCAGTCCCGACCTGATTCTGGGCACCGCTGCGTTAGGACTTGCGCTCGTCCGGGAAAATCTCGTTGTATTGGGTACTTTAAGCATTCTTCAGTATGTCAATTGGAAACGCAGCCGGATCGGGCCGGCCGATACGGATGCCCCGCCGCTTTCACCTGAAATTCAAGCCTACAGCGAGCGTGCCGGACGCCTAGGCATGGCCGCCGCGGCAGCCACCTGGCTGTTCACCCGCAGCCCTCTGCGGGCCATTGCGGTGCTGCTGGCCGCCAATCCACGGCCGGCGACAATTCCGGTTAAGACGGCTTGGCAGCAAGCGGAGCTTTACTCCAAAGAAGTGCAGCCGAGTCTTCCCCAAGGAGCATCGCTTTCGCATTTGGCCCAAACCGGCACGCTGCTGCTGGAAGACACATCTCTGCTTATGCAGACGAATATTCAGGAGACGGAATGTGTGTCACATGAGGAAGACCCGGACAAGATCATTTGCCTGACCGCAGGTTTGATGAAAAAAACCACGCATCCGTGGAAAGAGGAAGTGCTGCAGAAGGCAAAACTAACATGCCGTACGTTACGCTCGGCCTTTCACGTCGCCGAAGAGGAGGACGGAATTAGCGGCCTGATCAGCAATACTTCATATTGCGTCGGCAATCTCGCTTATTGCAAGCGGCACGGAGTTTCCTTCGAGCGGTATTACCTTGAAGCTAAACGGATCGAAAGCAAAGGCTGCGAGGTGCTATACCTGGCGAAGAAAATCGGCGGGAATTGGATAAGCCAAGGGCTGATCTACCGCAGTCAGCAGCTCGATTCCGGGCGGAGGGCGCTGCTCGCGAGAGCTGGCCAACAGGGCATTCAGGCCGCCGTGCTGGAGGATAGCCCCGGCATCGGCCGGGAAGCGCTAGCCCGGCTCGGCCTGCAAACGGATTGGCTGGACACTCCTATCAATGAAGCGGTGGAGCGCATCGCCAAGCTTCATGAACAAGGAAACCGCGTGCTCCTCGTGAGCGAGTCTTCCGGCGAGTACAGCCGCTATCTAAAGGAAGCCGGCGTCGCCGGCGTCTCGTTCGAACAGCTAGAGCAGGTGCTGGACACTAAACAATCTGCTCAAAAGATTGAGAGCACGATAAATGAGCACTTTCAAATCACCAAAAAGTGGAATTTCATTGGATCACTGCTTGCCGCCTTCGGCGTGCTCAGCGCTCCAATTGCGAATTTAGCCAGCGACGCCCTGTCACTGATCTTTCTTACCCGCTCGCAAAAGCTGGCTCAGCAAGCATTTCCCGCTGACGCAGCCTATGCCGCCGGGGCCCACAACGAGGTTGCGGCGACGGCAGAAGCCGCCATGTGGCACGGTTTGCCCTGGGAATCTGTCACGCAGCAGCTTCAGGTTAACGTACAGCACGGCTTAACGGCGGCTCAAGTGAACGAATTGCGCAGCCGGTACGGAATGAATCGGCTGGCCGAAAAGGAGCATACCCCCTGGATCGTCTCGTATGCTAGCCAGTTCAAAGAATTTACAACGCTGATTTTGCTGGGCACCTCGGTGCTCGCCCTGTTTACGGGCGGACTGTTCGACGGTCTCGCCATGGGCGCCGTGCTGCTCGCCAATGCAGCGATCGGCACATTCCAGGAGCGGAAAGCCGAGCGCATTGTTGAGAGCTTGAATCAGTTTCAGCCTCCGGCCAGCAAGGTCATCCGTGATGGTGCGGAACAAAACATAAGCGCCATCGACCTGGTGCCGGGCGACATCGTATGCCTCGAGCCAGGCGACCGGGTGCCTGCCGATATTCGCCTGATTCGCGCGTGGAACCTTGAGGTGAACGAATCGGCGCTAACCGGCGAATCGGTCCCCGTCGTGAAACAGGAGACCGAGGCCGAAGGAGATTGCCCGCTGTCTGAGCGCAGCTGCATGCTGTATATGGGCACGGATATCTCCCGCGGAAAAGCCTTGGGTGTCGTCGTCCAAACCGGTATGAATACGGAATTCGGCCACCTGATGTCGCTGCTCAAAACCAATGAGAAAACAACCACCCCGCTTCAGGAAAAGGTTACGTCCATTAGTAAAAAATTTATCAAATGGGCGTTTATCGCCGGAAGTATCGTATTTATTTCCGGGCTTCTGCGCGGCGTTCCGTTTCCTCAGTTGGTGAGCACCTCGATCACGCTCGTCGCCTCGGCGATTCCCGAAGGGCTTCCGGTTACTATTACGATCGCGCTGAGTGCAGGAATCTACCGCATGTCCAAGAAAAATGCGCTCGTCCGCAAGCTGTCCGCACTCGAGACACTGGGCCATGCGACGATCATCTGTACGGACAAAACCGGCACGCTGACGAAAAATGAAATGACGGTTAGGCAAGTAACCGCCATCGGCCGCACCTGGGAGGTATCCGGCAACGGATACGGCCCGGAGGGCGGTTTCCGGGAAAAGAGCCGGGCAGAGGGCGGCTTCGACTTGCCGGATTCCACGGCGTATGAAAGCTCCGCCGCGCAGCCGGAGCTGCAGCGAATCCTGCAGATTGCCTGCTTGTGCAATAACAGCAAATTGGTCAAGCAAGGAGACGTCTGGTCGATGCAAGGAGACCCGACCGAGGGCGCACTGCTTGCCATGGCCTATAAAGGCGGGGTCAAGCCGGAGCAGCTGACCCATTGGCATCGCGGCGCGGAGGTGCCTTTTGACTCCGGCACGGGAAAAATGAGCGTTGTATGCAAGGACACCTCGTCCGGGCATGCTTGTTACATTTTCTCCAAGGGTTCCGTAGAATCGATTCTCCGCCGCTGCAGCAGATATCAGCAGAACGGCGAAATGTACCCCGTCACCGAGCAGCTTCGAGCGGATATCCTGAAGGAAAGCGAACGGCTCGCTTCCAGCGCTCTGCGTGTGCTTGGCTTCGCCTACCGTCCGCTGGAAGCGGATGAGCATGACCAGCAGGCAGACCTCGACGAGCGGGATATGATCTACGTCGGCATGGCCGGCATGATCGACCCCCCGAAGGCTGATGTGCGAAAAAGCATCGAAGAAGCGCTTTCCCTTGGCGTGAAGCCTGTCATGATTACCGGAGATCATCCGATCACGGCAATCGCCATCGCCGAGCAGATCGGAATTACTGACGGCAACCGGCCGGGTCAAGTGCTCACAGGCCACGAGCTTGACCGGATGAGCGACGAGGAACTCGAGCAGTCTGTCGACCGGGTGTCCATCTTTGCCCGAATGACGCCGGAGCATAAGCTGCGTATCGTCAGCATGCTGCGCAAAAAAGGGCATATCGTCGCCATGACCGGGGATGGCGTGAATGACAGCCCAGCGATCAAGCGGGCTGACGTCGGGATCGCGATGGGCCAGGCCGGCACGGAGGTCAGCAAAGCCACCGCCGATATCGTGCTGAAAGAAGACCACTTCGGCTCGATCGTAGAGGGGGTCAAGGAAGGCCGTACAATTATCGGCAATATCCGTAAGGCGCTTGGCTGTCTGCTCACAGGCAATCTCGCGGAAATTCTGGTGACGAGTGTTGCGGTTATTGCCGGTATGCCGATTCCGCTTGTGCCCATTCAAATTTTGCTGATGAACATGCTGACGGACGCGCTGCCAGCCATGGTTCTGGCCGTCAACCCAGGCAGCAAAGCAAAGCGCACGAAACGGGCGAACATCGTGGACAAGCCGCTGTATCGCAAGGTCATCACGCGCGGAGTACTGCTTGGCACTGGATCGCTCGGTCTGTTTGGTCTGGCTCTGGCCTCCGGGCAGCCCGTGGCTGTGGCGCAAAGCGTCGCTTTCGCGACGCTGGTGGCAGGCCAGCTGATCCAAACGTTCTCCTGGCGCCAGGAAGGCACCGAGCAAACGGTGGGCGATTGGAGTAAAGACCGCTTCCTCGTTGGCGCATTGAGCATCTCCTGGCTCGCCCTGCTGGGCGCGCTGTATGTACCTCCGCTCAACCATTTTTTCCATACCGCGCCAATTCCCCTGCAGCTCTGGGGGCCAATCCTGCTCGTCGCAGGTTCGATTTCCTGGCTCTCGAGGCCGATTCTGTCCTTCCTCGAAAGAAAGGACGATAAGACGGGCACGGCGGCCCTCTCCTATTCCGCGGCCTAGCTGCGGGATAGGCTTTTCATATCATTTCCATATCAACTTTAGGGAGGTTACCGAACATGCTGGAAAGAAACGCGGACAGACTTATCGTGGGCACTGCACTCGCATTTGCAGCCTCCACGCTTTGGCCAATTATGAAAAACACCTTAAAGCCGCTTGCAGCAACCGGGATGCAAGGTGCCGCAGGTTTGACGGACCGTATCCAATACGCCATGCAAATCACTCGCGATGAAATTGAAGACATTGTCGCCGAAGCCCAGTTCGAACGGATGAGAAAGAAGCTCGATCAGGACATTTCCGCGGAATCCGCTACATTCGAAGAGACTGGAGGCACATTGCATGCAGAATCAAACGATTGATCAGCATCTTCAGGAAGCGCTGGCGCATTTGGAGGAAGCCATCAATCAAAGCATACATACCGTGATGGAAAATCAAACCTCCAGCAAAGAGATCGGCGGCAAGTGGGAGCAGTTTTTAGGGCAGTTCTACGGTATGGTCAAGGATAAGGGGAAAAAATCGCGGATCAACCTGCTGAGTTGGATCTCTTTTTCCAGAATCCGTTGATATACCGTCCCTGTTGTATTCCGCCATCCAGCGTTATTACATGCTTCGCTAAAACCCTTGTGAACCAAGGGTTTTTATTTTTGTATTACAAGCGAAACATGTAATAAAAAATAACGTGCAAATAAAAACGTCCGCGGGCGTACTTCCAAGGAAGACAGACCGCGTCTTATAACGGTAGTTTTTCTGACATTTTAATTTCCCTTAATCTTCAATAATTACCTATTCCCCCTCCTTTTTTTTATGCAAAGTGAATAATTTTCTGATTTTCTTTTGTTAAGTTTAAATAATGAATAAATGACCCTCTACCGGGGAATGGAAAAAATAGCTGGGCTGAATAAAGTTCTGGCGCTTCATGCAGAAAGTGAGGCAATCACCCAAGAATTGACCCGGGAAAAATGTTCCAACGGGCAAGTAACGGTCCGCGATTATGTGGAATCCCGCCCCCCGCTTGCCGAGATGGAAGCGGTCAGCCGCGCCTTGCTATATGCTGAAGAGACGGGTTGTCCGCTGCATTTTGTCCATATCAGCCATCCGAAGACCGTGGAAATGATTGAACGCGCGAAGCAAAGCGGATTGGACGTGACGCTTGAAACCTGTCCGCATTACCTGTTGTTCACAGAAGATGATTTTGAACGGATTGGCCCTTCCGCCAAATGCGCCCCGCCGCTCCGAAACGATCAAGCCAAGGAACAATTGTGGGAACAGCTCCGGAATGGAAAGATCGATATGATTACCTCGGATCACTCTCCTTGTCCTTCCTTTATGAAATTTGATCATCCGGATAATATGTTTGAAGTTTGGGGCGGGATTTCCGGAGGCCAGTTCTCATTGGAGGCCATAGTGACCGAAGCTCATCTGAACCAAAATATGCCACTGCCGCAAATTGCCAAATATCTATCAACGAATCCGGCTATGCGGTTTGGGTTACATCCTTATAAGGGGGCTATATCTACCGGTTTTGACGCCGATTTGGTCTTGTTGGATAGGAATATGGAACGAACCGTTGAACAGGAAGATCTGCTGTCCAAGCATCCGCATAGTCTTTATATTGGGCATACACTGAAATGCGCCGTGCAAATGACCCTAAGCCGTGGAAAAGTCGTTTACGACCGCAAACACGGCATTCAAGGAGAATGCTCCGGGCAATGGGTTCGGTAGCTATTTGTGTGAAATTTAGTTGGAACATTCAGGCGGTACAAGCTTCTCCTCTTTAGCCGACAAATTGTCGGCTTTTTTGCTTTATCAATAATTGGAGAAAAGACCCCTTCCTCTACTGCCAAGAAGATGCATTCCATTCGAGGAGTAAATGCTTACAACCCAGCTAAAGTGTGTCCGCAAGCAGCTTAACGGTGTTATTTCACCAGTTGATGCATCCGCAGGATTGACAAGAAGCACAGAGAATCGGATGAATGGTTTGACATCTCATTTATGATAAGGTTCACCGTAATGTATCTAAACACAAAGTACAGTTTGACCACAAGGTTTACATATCAATATAAAACAAAAAACCACTCCTTTGACGGAAGTGGGTTTTTGAACAGAACTTCCCTTTTATTACACTATCGTTTCCCGTCAGCCTAATCAAATAATTATTGATTAAATTTGAATACGTTTAAAAAACCTTTTATTAGTCAAAAGAAAGCCCACGAAACCGATAATGTTAAAAAATAAGAAAATCAGCATCCATAAGACACTCGCTTTCTTTGTCGTATGGAAAGCATAGATAATTGCCCAGATTGTGAATAAAGCCCAATAAAGAGCGATTCCCAATACCAGAATTAAAATGGATATTACATAATAACCGAATGCTGACGTGTAAACAAACCAATCTCCCATCCCATTACCACCACGATAGTACCCAGCCCATAGCCATCTTGGCGTATTAACATCTTCAGAGTAAGAATAAATAGGTTTAGAGTTCTCCAAGTAATTAAATAACTCATTCCCCTCTAAACCTTTGGTATTATATATTTCTATTTTGTTTACGCTTCTATTGCTTTGTACGATGGATTCAACTTCTTTTTTTACTTCTTCTGTTATTGATTCGTGGTCTTTTAGACTGTCAATTATCTTTTCGTTAATGCGATGAGGAAAATCATTACTGCTCAAATAATCTCGTTGATACAGGAATTGAAACGAAAATATAGCGACGATAAGTACCGTTATAGCTGCAAACAACACCCCTTTTGCAAATAGCCTTTGTTTGTGATAAAGCTGAGAAATTTCGAAACGCATTTCCTGTTCTCCACCAAAACGTTCGATTGCGAGCTGAACTGCTTCCTGCTC
This sequence comes from Paenibacillus sophorae, assembly GCF_018966525.1. Classification (NCBI taxonomy): domain Bacteria; kingdom Bacillati; phylum Bacillota; class Bacilli; order Caryophanales; family Paenibacillaceae; genus Paenibacillus; species Paenibacillus sophorae. The sequence goes on along the minus strand of NZ_CP076607.1, from coordinate 2,411,697 downwards.
CGATTTCCCTTCTATTTTCAATTCGTGTACTGCTTCCAGAAGGTGGCTTCTCATTTCAGCTTTTAATTCGTTTATTTCTTTTTTGTTTCCACCAGCGTTTTGATAGACAGAATCGACAAATGTTTCGATTTGCTTCATTTCCTATCTCCCCCCTCCAAAAATGAATCAATTATTCCTTTGATGAACTGCCATTCCAAGCGTTTTTGTTTGAATGTTTCTTTGCCCAAGGGCGTGATTCTATAATATTTCCTTCTTCCGCCTGGTCCTTGATCGTCACTCCAGTAAGAAGAAATCCACTCGTTTGTTTCCAGCCGCTTCAGTGATAAGTAAAGCGTGCCTTCTTTCAATTCGAATTGTTCTCTGCTATTTTCTCGTACTAATTTGGCAAGTTCGTAGCCGTACATTTCTTTGTTGTACAACAGGGAGAGTATTATCGTGTCTATATGACCTTTTAATACCTCTTTATTAACTTCCATATTCTCACCTCCATACCACACAGCAATTGTAATCATTTGTAATTTATTTATAATATAGATTACTCTATAATGCAAGGTATAAAATCTTTTCACCCCCGAAGATTTAACTATCCTGTCCGTTAGCTTATTTTACTTCATACTATAATTTACAGTTTCGTAAACGGCTCAAATCTTGCTCATAGTCGGGCGACGGATGTGCATACCTTGTTTCCAAACCCATGAATGGTAAGAGTGATGTAACCCCCCCACCTTTTCTACCTCAACCGACTGTCTAGAATCATTCTGACGCCCCTAGCCTTGCATCAGCCCTTACAACTAAGATAGGCATTAGAAGCCAACATAATCCCGCTACCGCCCCGAGGATCGAGTATGTCAAAAACTATGCTATTCGAAATGGTGATAATCTGAAGGGGGTTAGCAATTTCAAAATGTTCGTTTTATGGTTTTGAAATGTTTCAAGTTGATTTACCGAGTATATGAAATATGAAGTTTGCCAACCAATCTGACAAGTTGGAGGATAATTTACGGTGAACCGTATCATAAATCAAGAGCTCTTGATTGCGCTGACCTGCCCTTTAGCTTAAAGGTCATTTTTTCGAATTCGTGATTACGTAAGCAGTGAGAAAAGAGATTTGATGAGAAATAACTAAACATATAACTATTAGTAATCCTTCATCACCAACAGGATTTAATAAACTAGACAACAAATAAAAAACCACTATCGTTAAAAAAACTACACCTAGAAAAATACATTATACATTCCTTTGTTTAACTCTACTGCCCTTTAGTTGAAAAAGGCTCCCGTTCAATTGCGGAAGCCTCTTGATGGTTATTCAGCTATCGTAATCCGTTAGAGCTTAATCACCAAACGGAAATGATTCTCTAGATTTGAACATCACAACCATCGAAAGGTAAACTTCTTTCAATAAGTTTAACCGCATAATTGATTGCATTCCGATGGTCCACTGTAAGACGACTCTCATCGCCATCCCATTCACCTAACCACCAGAAGAAAGAACAAATATTCCGATACTCCATAAACATGGGGATTGTTTGTATCCAGTATTCTGAGAGATGATTTTCTTTACCGTAACCAATTGATCATCGTTTTTATCAAAAAAGCGGCCTGAAGCCGCGTAAAAAGCTGTTGCTATTTTCTCTTCTACTATTTAAATATTCTATGGCTAGGATAGACGTAAATCTTCAAATGTTAATTAAAATGCTATCCTGACCTTTCAACAAATATTAAAGGACGCTCCCGCTCCTTCGCTTGGGCTGCGTCCTCTACACACTAAGAAAATACTTTATTTTCCCAAGACACCCACTAGAAGGCTATGTAAATCAGGTCACCTTCTTGAAGGCCTGCTTAATATCCTCGATCAGCAGCTCGGGATCTTCCAGACCGACATACAAACGGACAACCGGACCGGATACCGATTCATAGCCTTCCGGCAGGGTTGGAACGGTCACTAGGCTTTCATACCCTCCCCAGCTTACGCCAATCCGGAAATATTCCAGGTGGTCCGCCCACTTCTTGATCACATCGACCGGCAGGTCCGTCTCAAATGCGAACACACTGCTGTACCCGGCCATCTGCTCCTTCCCCAGCTCATATTGCGGATGCGAAGGCAGTCCGGGATGATGGACTTTGAGGACATGCGGGAGCTGTTCCAAGCTTTTAGCGACCTGCAGGCCGTTCTTTTCAAACCGCTCCATGCGAAGCGGCAGCGTGCGCAGTCCGCGCATGGTCAGCGAAGCGGTATGGGGAGTCATGACTCCGCCGAGCAGCAAATACTCGCTCTCGTTGATCCGCCCAATCAGCTCCTTCGAGCCGATAGCGACCCCTCCGATCACATCGCTGTGCCCTCCGATAAACTTGCTTGTCGAATGAAGGACAAGATCAATGCCCAGCGAGAACGGATTTTGAAAACAAGGCGTCGCCCATGTATTGTCGATATAGGTCAACGCGCCGATGCTTTTTGCCAGCTCCGCACAGTACTTCAAGTCCTGAAGCTGAAACAGCAAGCTGGTCGGGCTTTCCAGGTAAAATAATTTGGTGTTGCCGCGCACGGCCGACCAGAGAGCTTCCCGGGAAGCGCCGTCCACGAAAGTGAATTCCACGTCGAATTTGGTTAGAAAATTCTCCAGCAGCTTGCGGGTCGGACCGTAAACCTGGCTGACGCATACGATGTGATCCCCCGTGCGGACAGCAGCCAAGATGGCTGTCGAGATGGCGGCCATGCCTGATGCAAAGCAGCGGGCTTTCTCTCCTCCCTGAAGCTGAGCGAGCCGCTGCTCCAGCTGTTGAACGGTCGGATTATTGCCCCTCGAATACATCGGCCGGTCCGGCTCCTCCGCCGCCGCATGGTCAAACTCCGCGTGGGTGGCAAAGCTGAACAGACTGGTCTGGTATTGCGGTACCGTAACAGAACCTTGATGGCGCTCGTCGTGTTTGTCATGAACGACAAGGGTTTGCGGATCCTGTTTCCGGCTGGCTGTTATTTTTTCTATTTCCGTCATCATTCGTCATATCCTTTCTCATGTAATGTCCTATCCCTAACCTTTCACAGCGCCGTCCGTCAGGCCTTGTACAATCAACCGCTGGCAAAGGGCGAACAGGATCATGGTAGGAATGACGGACAGAACCGTTGCCGCCGACATCGCTCCCCAATCGATATCAAACTTGGTAATAAAGGAATTCATCGCAACGGGGATCGTCTTCGCCTCTTCCCTGTCGATGAACATAATGGCCAGGAACAGCTCATTCCAGTTCTGAACAAAGGCAAAAATAAACGTTGCCGATATCCCCGGCTTCATGACCGGAAGGATAATGCGGATCAATCCGCCCAGACGGGAGCATCCGTCAATCATCGCCGCTTCCTCCAGGCTGGAAGGAATCCGCTGAAAGAACCCTTTTAACATCAGGGTACAGAACGGGATGAGAAGCACGGAATACATCAGGACAAGCGAGCCCTGCTTGTTAAGCAAGTTCAATTGGGACATGATGCTATAAAGAGGACCAAATCCGATGAACATCGGAATCATTTGCGTAAGAAAGAAACCGTTCATAATCTGCCGGCTGCCCCGGAACGTAAAGCGCGCCAGCACATAACTGCTTAATATGGCAATGATAAGGACGATAAACGCCGACAAAAGCGAAACCAGCAGGCTGTTGCCGATATACACATGAAATTTTGAAATCGCGAAGATGTTGGCGTAGTTCTCAAACGAAATCCGCTCCGGCAAGTACTCCAGCGGAAACTTGAAAATATCGTTCTTGGGCTTCAGCGAAGTGAGAATCATCCAATATAAAGGAAAGACCATGAATAACAGCCAGATCCCGAGTATGATCACCTTGGAGCTTAATTTAACCCTGCTTATAACCTTCCGTTTCATTTAAAAATCACCCGCCTTACTCGCTTTCGTAGCAAAAAGATAGAATAGGGTGTACAGCAGCAGCAGTACGATCGAGATGACCCCGATGGCGCCGGCCAACCCGTAATCCCCGCCGAAGACAATTTTATCAAGCATGAACGTGGACAGAATATGCGTCGAATTGGCCGGTCCGCCGTTCGTCATCGCATAGATAATATCCGGGAAATTGAAAATCCAGATGACCCGCAAAGCCGTGGTCGTAATGATCGTCGGCAGAATGTAGGGAATAATGACATGCAGCATCTTTTGAAGTCCGTTCGCCCCGTCCATATCGGCAGCCTCAAACAGCTCCTCGGGAATGGACTGCATGGCGGCTGTAAGCATGATGGCGAAAAAAGCAACCCCGTACCAAATATTGGCCACAATAACCGAGAACATGGCCCATTTCGGGTCGGACAGAAATCCGATGCGTTCTGAGATCAGCCCCATTTTGAGCAGCAGATCATTAATGACGCCGATTTGGCCGTTGAACATCCAGCGCCAGATAATCCCGATCAGGAAGCCGGACATTGCCCACGAATAATAAATCAAACCTTGATAAACGCCTCTGCCCGGGAATTTCTGATACAGCAGGAGCGACAGGACGAATCCGATGGCGAACTGCAGGATTAGGGATATAAACACCCAAAGCACTGTATTTTGCATAATGGTCGGCAGGTTCGGGTCCTGCAAAACCGTTTTGAAATTGTCAAAGCCGATAAACCGGATGTCGTTCAAATTAAAAAGCGAGTAATTTTGAAACGCCATAATGATGCCCTTGAAAATCGGAAAATACGTAAGCACAACCACCGGAATAAGCGCGGGCAGCAGACAGAACAGGATAAACGCGGCAGTGCGGCTTAAGCGAGGTTTACGGACGTCAGCGTTGTTCATCAGGACAGGAACCTCCTCTGAAAACAAACATATGGGCAGCACCGTACCCATATGTTTGAATTAATATTTACTTGCCTTGCTTCTTCTGGTCGAGCCAGTATGCGTCCCATTTCTTAAGCGCGTCGTCTACGGACAGCTTTCCAAAAATGATAGCCTGCGTATCCTGCTGGATGATCGAGCGCCATTCTCCGAAGCCTTTATAATCCGTTTCAGGCTGGACCGGAATATAATGGGCGGTATCTGCGTTCATATCCATGTAAGGCTTGTAATAGCCTGTCTTGTAGAAGTCATTCTCCGAGGCGGTTGTATGCACGGGAATCAATCCGATTTTTTGGGTGAAAAATTCATTCTCTTCCGGGCTGGACAAGAACTCGATCAATTTCCACGCTTCGTCTTTATGCTTGGAATTGGCCGCCATTCCCCATCCGGCAGCGCCGACTTTAAAGTGGGTAACGCCGGAAGGACCTGCTGGGATAGCCGCCGTGCTCCAGGTGCCTTCACCCATTTTTTGCTTAACGACGTCGATGACATCCGGGTCTTGAATCAGCATGCCGGTAATCCCGGCTTCAAAGCCTTCAACCATTTCCGCGAATCCCCAGTTCACCGAATCTTTCGGTGCGCCGTCTTTATAAATATTCAGGTGGTTCTCCAGAGCCTGCTTGGCTTCCGGCGTACTGAAAATCGTGTTGCCGTTCTTCAGGAACATCGCATCTTCTGGGTTGGTGTTCGTTCCGTTGTAGTCGCGGACCATATCGACAATATAGCTGTCTGCGCCTTTTCCGCCCCGGAACGAGTAGCCGTAACGGTTCTTGGAAGGATCGGTGATCGCTTTAGCCGCTTCGTACAGGTCTTCCCATGTCTTGGGCGCTTCCAGTCCTTTTTCCTTGAACCAGTCGGTGCGGTAGAACAATATTTTTTCATACAGGCCATAAGGAATGTAATAAGGCTTGTTCTCTATATAATTGGCGGACATTTGTGCGCTGGTGTTCAGCGTGCCGTAACCGGACCACTTGGACGTGTAGGTCGACAAGTCGGCAATCCAGTTGTTCGTTACGAATTGCTTGACGGTTGAATCTCTGACTTCCAGCACATCGACATCCGCTTTGGAGGACAGCATTTGCGCAATTTTCGTATCGGCGCTGTCCAGCGGCGGAGAGATCAGCTCGACGTCAATCCCCGGATTGGCCTCTTCAAACTTGGTCAGCATTTGATTGATGACTTCGGTCCGGGCTGGGCTTGTCAGGCTTTCAATCATTCGGATGGTTACCTTTTCCGAAGAGCCGTTTCCGGCAGAGCCTTCACTGCTTGATCCGCTTCCGCAGGCTGTTAAAGTGCTGAGAGTCGTTACAATCACTAAAGCTGCCGCAAACAATTTTTTACCGGTTCTCACAAAAATCCCCCTCAAAAATAAAAGTATTATTATAAAAGGTTCAGGGTCCCTTCATAATTTCGTTAATGCCACTTACAAGCAACCATACTATCATGCTGTCATACAGGTTGAGGCAAAATCTCTTGTTATCATCTCCAACGGTGATCAACAAGAGGAAATACCTAACTACTAGAGGAAATATCTAACTACCAGTAATGCTGTGAACCTGTCTGATAGGTTGAAGCTCAAAAAACTAATTTTTTTCTCGAGACCATCCCGACATGTTAAGTTACATGCCATTAGCTTTCAATCTCGCATTGATTTTGCATGAATAGAATGAAATTTATTTAAATTCTTAATGAATCTTATCATCGCTTATCGCCTATGTCAATCCTTATGTCAGGTAAGTTTACTCCACTTCCGTGATCGCTCTCACCATAACGTCCATCATTTTATTGAATTCTTCTCTCGCCTTCTGCGGATTCTTCTCTTCGATCGCTTCAACGACGGATTTGTGAAAAGGATAGCTGTCATAGAAAAAATCCTTGTTTCCAAACGGAGCCCGCCAAAACTCGACAAATGTATTCCAGATCGAACCGATAATTTCCTGAAGGATGACGTTGCCTGAGGCCCGGTAAATCGCCTGATGGAACTTCATATCCGCGATGGAGCTTTCAGCCCCGCTCGTCTTGCCGATCAGCTCATAATAATACCACATCTCGTCCACATGCTCCTGAGTGGCCCGGGTTGCCGCCAGTTCCACCGCAATTCCCTCGAGGCCTCTGCGCACATCGCACAGCTGAAGCAGCGCGGATTTCTCATCCTCTATCGTAAATTTGGTCGATAATTGATAAAGGGATGGCTCCTTGACGAATATTCCTTTGCCGTTAAGGACTTCAATGATATCCAGAGCTTCCAAATAACGGATCGCCTCACGAATTGAAGAGCGGCCCACGCCAAGATTTTCCATGATTTGCTCTACGGAAGGCAGCTTGTCTCCTTTCTTTAGATTGTTTTGCTGAATATAATCCTTAATTTCTTTCGAGACCATTTCGTGCGTCTGAACTTTTTTGATCTTCTTCATTTGGCCTTCCCCTTCAAACCAATATTTGCACTTATTCTACCTGAAAATGATAGCATGATGAATAATAAGTTACAAACATTGACTTTATGGAAAAAAACCGAGCTTTGCCCACAGCAAAACTCGGTTCAATTGCGGCCGGCTCTCATCTTACTTAGGCGAGCTTCACCCATTCCCCTTGGGCATCCGCTGATTTGATCTCCGCTTCGACGAGTTCAAGGGATTCCGCCGCGCTTTCAGGCGTACACACGGCAACGGGCTTGTCATGGATGACCGCATCCAGGAAATAGTCAAGTTCCCGGTAATAGCCGGCTTCCGGGGAAATCTCCGGGGTAAAGCCCGGTCCGTTATTCGGATTCACCTTGACCTGGCTGCCGTCAAACACCACACTGCCCCCTTCGAAATTGACCCGATAGCCCATGTAGAAACCGAAATCGCCCTCCAGCGTCCAGTCCACCTGGGCATTGATAACCTTGCCGTCTTTATAATAATAATGGGTGGAGGCGATATCGTATCCGCTTCCCGGAAGCACATTGCGCCCAAGGGTTGATACTTTCTCCGGCTTGCCGAAGAGATAGTTGATCATATCCGTGTCGTGAATATGCATGTCCATAATGCAGCCGCCGCTCAGCTTTTCATCAAGGAACCAGTCCTTCGGCGCGCCGGAGCCGCGATAGAAATAGCCTTCCGTCGCCTGGCCGAACTTGCCGCTGTCTACAATATCCTTCAAGTATTCATAACCCGGCCAAAACCGGAGGCACTGTCCGATCATAAGCTTCTTACCGCTGCGCGCAGCCGTCTCCACCATCTTCCATGCGTCCGCCGAATGTCTCGCCATCGGTTTCTCGCAGAATACATGAAGCCCGCGCTCCAGCAGCAAGCAGGCCATTTCGGCATGCAGATACGTAGGAGCCGCAATATCGATGACATCCAGCTGCTCGTGCGCCAGCATTTCCTCAAGATCGGTGTAGAGATTATAAGCAGACAAATCATATACTTCACGGGCCGTACTCATATTCCCGCCCGCTTTTCCGTCTTTCAGTTCTGCGATTCGCGGATCGCAGATCGTGGTGAGCGAGACAGGGCAGCCTTCCTCCACTAACCGGACATAATTGTCAAAGTGCATCCGGCCCATAAATCCGAAACCGATCAATCCTATTTTCAACATGCCAGAAACCACCCCGCTAAATTGATATCGTTCAAAACAGTGTAACCCATGCCCCTTCATTCCGGGCGGATTCCATTTCAGCCTCAATGATTTCAATGGACAGAGCCGTACTTTCCGGCGCGCAGACGCTGACCAGCTTATCCTGAAGAATCGCGTCCAGGAAATAAACCAGCTCCCGATAGTAGCCCGTATGCGGAGAAAGATACGCCGTAAAGCCGGGCTGGTTGTTCGGATTGACTCTCACCTGACTGCCGTCGAACACCAGATTGCCCCGCTCGAAATTGACCCGGTAGCCCATATAAAAGCCGAAATCCCCTTCGAGCGTCCAGTCCGCCTGCGCGTTGATGACTTTTCCATCTGTATAGTGATAATGGGAGGACACGATATCGTATCCGCTCCCCGGCAGGACATTCCGTCCGAGGGCCGAAACCTTCTCCGGCTTCCCGAACAGATGTTGAATCATATCGGTGTCATGGACATGCATATCCATCATGCAGCCGCCGCTCAGCTCTTCATTCACCAGCCAGCCCTTCGGCGCGCCGGAGCCCCGATAGAAATAGCCTGCCGTAACTTGACCGAATTTTCCGCTTTCTATCGTTTCCTTCAAATATTCATAAGCCGGCCAGAACCGGAGGCAATGCCCGACCATTAGCTTCTTCCCGGTCCGCACTGCCGTTTCGGCCATTTTCTGCGCCTCGGCTGAATGTCTGGCCATCGGTTTTTCACAGAACACATGATAGCCCCGCTCCATCAGCGAACAAGCCATTTCGGCATGCAGATACGTGGGAACCGCCAGGCTTACAGCATCGAGCTCCTCGTTTGCCAGCATGTCTTCCAAATCTCGATATAGTTGATAGGCTGACAAATCGTATACTTCACGGGCCGTGTTCATATTTCCGCTCGCCTTTTGGCCCTTCAGTTCTTCAATCCGCGGGTCGCAGACCGCCGTCAGCGTGATCGGATAGCCGTCTTCATTCAGCTTGACGTAATGATCAAAATTCATCCGGCCCATGAAACCAAATCCTACCAGTCCTACTTTAAGCATTTCCCTCACTCCTGCTTAGACTTTGTAATCGGTCCGTCCCAAAATTGCATCCATGGACGCGGAAGTATTGAAGATGATTTGCTCCGTGTAATGCTTGTAAGCAGGGATCATCTCGCCTGTAACATAGCCGTCGTATCCAATCTCCCGAAGGGCGCTAACGACTGCGGGATAATCCACATCTCCAGCGAGCAGGTCCACAAACCCGTGAAGACCTCCCGCTTCCCGGCGGTAATCTTTGAAATGCACCTTCTTGATCCGGTCCCCCAGAATCCGCACCCATTGTTCCGGATAGCCGGAATGAACGATATTCCCCACATCCAGGTACGAGCCTACGAAGCGGGAGCCGATCGCGTCAATAAATCCGCGCATTTCAAGCGGGGACAGCAGAAATTTATTCCACACATTCTCGATGCCGATGGCTACACCCAATTGCTCGGCCTCCGGCGCCAGCTTGCCGATAGCCTCCAGCGCCCGGTCATATGCCTTGTCATAATCGACAACCTCGCTACCCGGGATGAAATCCACGCCGACCGCACCCGGAATGACCAGGATGGTATCGGCTCCGAGAACGGCAGCCAGCTCCAGCTGCTTCTTGCACACATCCATCGCCTTGGTGCGGTTCGCCTCCGATTCGCTCGTCATCGCATAGGACCAATACAGTCCCGTGGCCAGACCCGCAATCTCCAGACCCGCCTCGTTGATCGACTCCCGAAGTGCGCGCGCTTCCTTCTCGGTCGTTTGCAGACCCATTTCACCGGACTCGTTCAGTGACAGCTCAATTCCGTCAAATCCCGCCGCTTTAGCCAAACGAACGCAATCCTTGATTGGCGTCCCTTCACGAAACGACCAAATATTAATCCCTTTTTTCACTTGGATCACTCTCCGATTTTTGTTATTTTCCGTTTTATAGAAACATAGGCTGCGTTTTGCTGTTTTCCTTATCTTTTTTATAGTATATTAGATTTGAAATTTAATTTATTTAGGGGAAAAAGATACTTTTTGCATTATTCCGGTGTATATCTTTTATTTCTTCATTTGTTCTGGGAGGCCTTGCCATGCAGGAAAGAGAGATTTTCCATTCCTTGAAAAGAGAAACGCCCTACCGTGAATGGTCGCCCGGCATCCATTACGCCCAATTTCAAAATCTTCAGCCCTGCAGCTTTCCCGAACGAAGGCTGTATGATTTTGAACTGCTATATGTCCGCCAAGGGAAGCTAACGACTAAAATGAATGGAACGAGGCATGCCCTGACATCCGGACAGCTTATTTTCCTTTCTCCTGGCGTCTATCATCAGAATTCGGTCCTGAAGTCTCCCACGAAGCTGCTCGGCATCCATTTTGATTTTTTCGGCGAATCCCGTATTTTGCGCGAAGAAGATATGGTGGTCAATGAAGAAGAAGTCGTTCCCGAAAAATTCGCTGTGGAAGCGATAGCCGCTCCCTTTTTACCCTTATCCGAAGAACCGGTATATGCGCCGCCCCCCGAGTGCATCCATGCCATGGAACAGCTCGTCCAGGAATTTACGATGCGCCCGCCCGGTTATGAGCTGGTCTGCCGGGGGTTGATGCTTGGAATTCTGACCTCGCTGCTACGCACCCAAAGCTCGCGCCGTCTGGCCAAAGCATCTGTGCATGGCGAACGGATTCGGGCCCTGATTGAAGAGATCGAAGCCGCGCCCGCCCAAGGCTGGACGAATCGGTCCATGGCCGCATTGATGAACTTGCACGAGGACCATTTCTCCAAATTGTTCCGCCAGATTGCCGGTATGCCTCCGGGCGAATATCTCCGTTCCATCCGGCACCGCGAAGCGCGCAAGCTGCTCAGAGAGACGGACTGGACGATCGAGAGGGTCGGGGAGCGGGTCGGCTATCCGGATATCCATTATTTCAGCAGGACCTTTTCTTCCCATGAGGGCATCTCCCCCCGCGCGTACCGCAAGCTTTCCCGGATATTGTGATGCCGTCTATTATGAGTCCGATTTTCGCAATTCACTCAGTTATCCGCCAAAAGGAGGCACCTGTTATGAACGAAGCTAGGTTGTACCGGGTTGCAAGGAATTCAGGTTCAACAGATTGGAAGGATATTTCCCCGCTCGCCGTGGACCGGTATCTTTGGCTAGACAACGGCTATACCCCCAAGGTCGAGGTCAGGGGATATTACACATCCGAGCGCCTGCATATCCAATTCAAGGTTTTTGAACAAGACCCGCTCGTTCGGTATAGGGAGCAGAATGATCCGGTCTATACGGACAGCTGCGTCGAATTTTTCATGCAGCCTCTTCCCGGTTCCGATCCGCGCTACCTGAATTTCGAATTCAATGCAGGCGGAACCATCCTCTTGCAGATGGGCGAAACGAGAGAAAACCGGATAACCCTTGCGGATTCTCCGGCGCTCTTTCAAATCGATACAGCGCTTAACCGGGTTGATGAACATAGCGGGGATACGTACTGGGAGCTGGCATTTGCCATCCCTTTCAACTGGCTGCAAAGCCGGTTCCCCGGCTTCAGGGCAGAATCCGGTCAAGCCTTTCGCGGCAATTTCTATAAATGCGGAGATGAAACCCCTATCCCCCATTATGGATGCTGGAACCGGGTCGCTTCGGCCTCGCCCGATTACCATCAAAGCCGGTTTTTTGGGGAATTGGTGTTTGAGTAATCCAAGCGAGAAGCAGGTACTGCCGTACTGAGGAGCTCATGGTATAAAAAAGGATACTATACAATATTAATGTGCGTACTATGATTGTTTATACTTATGTACTACACTATTGCATGTGGTTGCGATGAAAATACAAATAAAGGAAGGTATCCTCCTCATGCAAAAAGTAAAAGATCAAATTATTGAAGCCTATCAATTTCGACATGCTTGTAAGGAGTTTGATGCAGGCAAAAAAATAAGCGATGCCGACTTTGATTTTATTCTTGAAACCGGGCGTCTATCCCCAAGCTCGTTCGGGTTTGAGCCTTGGAAATTTGTCGTCCTTCAAAACCCGGCGATTCGCGAAAAGCTGCTTCCGGTAACGTGGGGAGCCCAAAAACAACTGCCGACATCGAGCCATTTCGTGATCGCTCTCTCCCGCACACAAGCCGATATGGTTGCAGATTCCGCACATATCCAAAGGATGATGAAAGAAGTTCAATTGCTTCCAGAGGAAGTTCAGCATGGCAAAGGAAAAGCCTATCATAACTTCCAAGAGAATGATTTCAAGCTGCTTGAGAACGAAAGAGTGACTTTTGAATGGGGCTCCCGGCAAACTTATATCGCTTTGGGCAATATGATGACCGCCGCCGCTCAAATCGGAATCGATTCCTGCCCGATAGAAGGGTTCGACAAAGAAAAAGTAGAGCAAATTCTGAAAGAAGAAGGAATCCTAAAGGGGAATTTCGGGATCGCCTGCATGGTTGCATTCGGATACCGGCTTCAAGAGCCTCGTCCAAAAACAAGACAAACGATCGAGCAAATTGTAGAGTGGGTTCGTTAATAACATACACGACAGAAGGCCATCCTGAAGTAGAATTTTCTACGAGCGGGATGGCCTTTTTTTCTGGATGACGCAGAAAATAAAAAAGGTGAAAACTAGCTGTTTCTTAAAACATAGTGCATCTCTCAAAAGGATGGTATTATATTCAAAATATTTAGCCCATGATTACTTTGAATTTGAGGAGACTTCCATTGAACCTGTCCGAAGAGAGCCTGAACACGATTAACGAGAGCGTCTATAAATGCCTGGATGAATGCCTGAAAAAGCTTAACAAACGTATTCACCTCAAGCTGTTTTCCCTGGTATACGAGAAGGGTGGCTTCACATCGCAGACACGTGTCAAAAAGACCGTCGCTGTGCAAGAAAATGCTTATCCCATCGCCCCGCAGACCCTCCCCCGTTGGGAAGATCTTGGCAAGGAATTGCGCGTCCCCCTGCCTGCGGCAGAAAATGCCCTTACTCCGAAGGAATTGAAAAGCTATTTTGACAAAAAGCTCTACCGCGAAGAACAGGGCATTGAATACGAGAAGGCTGCTGATTTGGAAACAGATGGAGATTCAGAAGCAACGGTATCCACTGAAGATGAGACACGCATCTTGTATTCCAATCACCTGCATTTCTCAATTCACGGGTCGCCCGTCGTTATTTCATACATTCTGGAAATCTGGAACGTCGATCCGGTATCCCGCAAAATGTTCTATGACAAGCCCGAATATTCATATCTGCGAATGCTGCTGGATTTCTTCCATCTCGATTATTTTTCCGTGAATGAAGGACTTGAAATTATCCTGGACCATAGCGGACAACCGGTCAGCAAATATAACGAGAACATGGTCTTATTTAACAGAAGGATGACCCGATTGTTCTTAGGTAAAATGCAGGAGCACTTGCTGAACGGCAGCGAACAGGAACGCTCCGGGCAGATTTATGACAATACTCCAAGCAACACCTACTACATTCATAACCTTCTGGAGCATATGGACGAGATTTCCAGCCTGACCTACGAGAACGCTAATCCTTTCGGGTCGATTCTGCTCATGCACCGAACAACCATTGTTCATTCTAACTTCATTCGTTTCAGTATCCGGTTTAAGGAGTGTGACCGGATTGCGCTGGATGATTCCAAGCGTATCCGTAAGCTGCTCGAGCTAACAAATGAGGACAAGGATTTGTATCTGATCGCGGATCACAGTCATATTTACGGCCTTGGCGAGGCGAACTGGAATCTGCTAAAGAACGCGCTGGTTCTGCGTCTGGATTTTCACGGACTGTCCAAGTTCAGCCTGTCGCTGGTCTGTACAGAGGACGAACGGTCTACAAGCGGAACGATGGTTGTAAAGGATGACCGCAAATATTACAGCTACGATCTCGCTCTTGCCGAGAATCAATTGCTGGCGGTATCGGCTAAAAATCCCAGATTAGGAGAAGAAGGCTACAGCCCTGAGCGTTTTATCAACCTGCTGCAAAAAGTATTCTGGGATGGGATCGTCAACGAAACCGTAGAACGGAGCTGCAAAATTCTGGATCTCATGGTCCGTAAGGCTCGTGAGCAAAAACACGGAACGATGGTTGTAATCACGGACCCGAAGACGGCAGTAAGCGAGTTGGCTATCCTGCGGAAGCAATCCACCCTGATTGAGCCGAGACCGATCAAAGCTGAGCACATTCCGTACTTAACCTCGATTGACGGAGCTATCTATTTTGACACGAATGGAGACTGCCACGCGATCGGTGTCATTCTGGACGGCATTGCCAAACCGGAAATCGGTGACGCCAGCCGCGGCGCGCGTTTCAATTCAGCCCATCGGTATCTTCACAAGCTCAAGGGCAACGGTACTGAGGAAGACGAAAAAAAATGCGTGATCGCCATTATCTCGGAGGACGGGATGGTCGATTTGCTGCCGGAAATTGAAAATGAGGAGCAGTTGCTGGCAATTTCTTATGAAATTATTAATCTGATTAAAGAAAATGCCGATACAGGCTTGTTGGAAGAGAAAGAGAACATCCTACTGAATTCTGCGATTGCGGATAGCGAGTGGCTATTCCAGATTGGCAAAGCTTATCGTAATTCAAAGAAATACGAAAGGGCATTGGTTTTTTTAGAACAGGCTTTGAAACAAGCCAAAGATGAGTTTATCTCATCCTACCATTATAATTTGGTTGGACTTTGCTATTATTTAGTCCAAAAAGATAATACTTATTTGGAAAAAGCCTTGCAATTATCTGAAAAAGCGCTTCATAATCCGGACAGCGAAGATAGACTTCACACTTACTATGGCAATGTAGGCATAGCTTGCGGTACACTAGCAGCACACTATTCTAAAGAAAAGCAGAAAGATAGGAATAAAATAGTCCCGCTTTATAACAAAGCTGTACATGCACTGACAGAAGCAGTTGAAATTAGAAAACGAAAATCCATTAAAATTGAAGATTATTTCTACGTTAATCGAGCAATTTGTTACCGTGAATTAGGAAAGATGGAAGATGATAAATCGAATCAAGCGGCATTGTTCCATAAAGCGCTTGAAGATTTTAGCTTTGCCAACTCAATAAATCCTGATAGAGAGAATTATTGGAATCAAGCACTAATTCACATTGTTCTGGGCGAACACAAAGAGGCAGCAAGCTGTTTGATTCATGCAATAGCCATCCAAACCGATCCAAAATATTGGGACAAGCTGCATGCTCTCTTTGAGAAAGAACCTGCACTTGTCATGGATGCCGCTGCACTTTATAAGAAACTTACAGGCCAAGAAGAGCTTCCCCAAGAACTGAAACAGCCTTACGAGACCTATCTCAACCATCTCGAAATGACCGAAAGAGAGAGTGCGGCCGGCAAACAACTAGATCAGAACCCTGAAGACTCCGATTCGGAGTAGAAGCTTTTTGTAGCCGAAAACAAACAGGCAACCGGACGTTTCCGGCTGTCCCAACAATTATAAAGAAATCGCCCTTCACTAATGGAGTATCACCGAACCATTGTAAAGGAGCGATTTCTTTTTATATCCAATATCCATAATCTTACGGCAAGGTCAGCTTCCCCAGCACCGTCGAACGGCCCGCGCCTGTTGCGGAAGGGAGATGGTTGCTAATGCCGTGCATAAAATCATTTCCCAGCAGCGCGAAAATGACCGCTTCCTTCGCATCGTCGCTAAATGGAGGTTCTTTGTCATGAATTGCTTTAAGCGCTCAGCTTATAAATTCTTATATTTTGAACAAAAGGTGTCCCGCAGCCATCCGGAGATGACGGGCGGAACACCTTTTGGAGATACTAGAAAATTAAGATACTTTTTTCTCCAGCATACGGAAGATAATAACCGCTGCTTGAGCACGGTTGGCGATGCTCTTCGGTGCGAATTTTCCGGCATCCACACCGTTCACAATTCCAAGCTCAGTCAGCTGTGCGACAGCTTCCTGCGCGTAAGGCGCAATTTTGGACTTGTCGGCGAACTTCTGCAGCGCCACGTTTTTATCTACCGGCTGCAGATGTCCTTTAAGGGCGTTCACGATCATAATCGCCATTTCTTCACGGGTAATTTCACGTCCCGGTTCGAATTTGCCGCTTCCCGAACCTTTTACAATGCCGGCCTTAACCGCCGCGGTGATGGAATCCGAGTACCAGACGCCCTGCTTAACATCTTTGAATGTATTGCTTGCTCCGGTATTCGTCAGGCTAAGAGAACGAACCAGCATTGTAACGAATTCCGCGCGGGTAACATTTTTGGTCGGTGCAAAATTGTTGCCGTCAACACCTTTGATGATGCCCTTGGCAGCCAAGTAACTGATCGCTTCCTGCGCCCATGCAACTTTACCCAGATCCTTGAAGACCGGTGCGGAAGATGCAGCAGGAGCCGGTGTCGCGCTTGGAGCCGGAGTTGCCGAAGGCGCTGGGGATGCGGACGGACTCGGTGCTGCTGTTGGCGAAGACCCCGGTAACGAAATCACCGCTGGGCTCAGATTGTTGATGATACGCCCTTCAATTTTGGATGTGATCAGCCCGCCCTTGAACGTCTTCACGATATAATCATAGAACACGTCCAGATCAATAGGTCCGGGCACGGAATCGCTGGCTTCGGTCAGAACTTTGTAGTTATCTCCGCCGGCCGCCATGAAGTTGTTGACAACGGCGGTGTATTTTTGGTTCATGTTAATCGGTGTTCCGTCAGCCTTGGTGAGACTGGCAACGCGATTGGCTGCCGGCAGATACATGTTTGCCGTATATTTCAGGCCGGAAATTTGCAGTGTTTTGGTATCTGCTGTTCCGTCGGCTTTCACACCCCATTGCTGCTGCAGCAGAGTCTTGATTTGTGCTCCGGTGAGCGTCAGCTTCACCAGTGTGTTGCCGAACGGCTGGATTTTGGCCAGATCGCCAAACGAGACATTCCCTTTCGGAAGATCCGCGCGGATACCGCCCGGATTCATAAAGGCGAAGTCGGCCGGTCCTTTGCCGTCGCCGAAATCCGCATTGATCATAGCGTCGGCAATCAGGTTGCCAAGGGCAGACTCGTTATTATAGGCATCAGTACGGGTAATTGTGCCGTCTGTCGTACCTACCGGCTTGGTCAGCTCTGGATGCAGATTCAGGTACTTATTAACCAGAGCAGCGGTTTCCGCATCAGGTGTTACGCCGTCTTGGAAAGTGGTGTTTACTACAGCCGACTTCGTCTTGACATCACCTGTTGTATGGTCGATAACCAGCTTGATGTCCTCAAATGCCGTACCGTAAGAATAAGCCTGGACAATCAGCTTGCCGTTAACGACGCCGTTCGCCAGCGCGTGGTTGTCACCGGCAACGATAACGTCGACCGGCGAGCCTGCGGGAAGCGCGTTGGCCAGATCGGCGGCTTCGCCCGTTGTGGCCTCTCCCTTGGTTGACGCCGGATCATGCGCCAGCACAACGATGGTTTGAACGCCTTTGCCTTGAAGCTCGGCGGCGTACTTCTCGATAGCCTGTACTTCTTCTTCCGGAGACAGGAAGCGGACACCCGCTGTGCCTGCAGGAGAAACCTTGCTTGGCGTTGCCTTGGTCACAACACCGATAAAGCCGATCTTCACGCCCCCGATTTCTTTGATGACGTAAGGATTAATAATCGGTGTGCTTGACTTGCTGTCTACCGCATTGGCATTGACATAATCAAAATCCGTACCGGCGTGAACAACTTTGTTGTTCTTAGGGTCCGCTCCGCCGAAGAGCTGCGTCTTCAGCGCTTCAACGCCTTGGTCAAACTCATGATTGCCCAAGGAGCCGACATCGAATCCCATCATGTTCATCCATTCAATGGTCGGCTCGTCACGCTCAAGCGAGGATACCGGAGCGGCTGCGCCAACGGAGTCTCCATTATGGAAGAGCAGTGAGTTCGCATATTTCGCACGAGCCTGCTTCAGGTAAGTCGCGAGAACCGCAGCCGTCCCTACATTCTTGCCACTGACAACGGAAGTAGTGTCAAGCTGGCCGTGGAAGTCGTTAATGCCGATCAAGTGAACCTCAACGTCCCCGGTAGGAGCTGGGACAGCCTCTTTCAGATTCAGGTTATAGATCTCAAATCCCTTGCCATCAACCGCCTTTGTATCCTGAATGTTGCCAGGAAGAACATTTTTCGCGTCAGGGGAGGATGTAAATGTAACATTTACATTGCCCTTGATCGGAGCCAGGGACCAGTTGTTGTCAGCGGTCGGGTCAATCGTGCCTGCCTCTTTGATATAATCCATCAGAACCTGACGGTTCTCGGTTTGGGTATCCATGATCATCGTGGAACCTTTGACGCCCGGGAAGTTGCCCCCGCCGCTGGCGCGGTAATTGTTCGTAACTACGATGAAATCCTGGTTCGGATCCAGAGGCTTGCCTCCGTATGTCACTTCCGTTACACGGCTCGAAGATGCGTCGTTGATCGTGCCGTCAGGCTTGTATTTCGCTTTTTTAGTTACATCAATTTTGTACTTGATGCCGTCAATAACATCAAAGTTGAATACGGCAAACGCCGGATTCAGCAGAGGCTGCGGAGTGGAAATGCCCGGCTTGATACGGTTGAACGCGCCTGCGCTCATTTCCAGCCATTCCTTGACGACAGAACCTTTAAGCTTGATCACTTTCAGCGTGTTGTCGTACAGATACAGATCGCTCGCGCTGCGGATCGTCAGCGGACCGGCGGCAATACTTGTATATTCGCCAGGGCCGTTGCGTCCCGCCTTGAAAGGAGCGCCCACGCTGAGAATCGGCAGGCCTTTATACTCCGCCAAGGCAGGATTGGTGGCAATTTCGTTTTCCACATAATGTTTTTGGGCATAGGTCACAATCTGAACGGTCGGATCGTCCTGTACCAGAGCGAAATAACTGTTCATCCGAGCCGTTGTCGTGCCGAGCGGTGTGCCGGTGTAATCAATTGTAGCCTGATGATCGGCCCCTACCGCAGCCAGAATAGCCGGATCTTCCGCGGCTCCAGAGGCCGAACGGGTCGAAGCTTTGGAAGCCGCCTTGTCAACCACCCATTTTCCGCTGCCATCTTTAGTGATTTTGAGGTCAATAAGGCCCAGATAGCCTCCGCCGTAACCGGCCTGCACAGCCGGAACGCCGTGGATATGGCCGTTCACATTGTCAATATAGCTGTAAGGCTGCTTCGTTGCCGGATCTATAAAAGATGCATCCAGCTTCGTAGTATCCCAATTCGTCGGGAATACTTTGTGGGTGTGAGAGAAGGTAATCGCGTCAATGCCGGAAACCTGACTCAGCTCGCTGATGGCATTTTCAGCGTTTGGTCCCGCCGCAGCAGCATCGAAACCGGTATGCGCCATCACCACAATGACGTCGGCCCCGGCCGCTCTCATTTCAGGGACAAACTTTTCTGCTGTTTCAACAATGCCTTTGGTCACGACCTTGCCTTCCAGATTGGCCTTGTCCCACTCCATGATCTGGGGGGTTACAAGACCGAGAAGACCGACTTTGATCGATTGGCTTTGATTATTGGAATCCTTTACCGTCTTGGTGATAATCTCATAAGGTTTGTAATAGTTCGTCACGCCATCAGGTTTATAAATATTCGCATTGATATAAGGAAAATTAGCTTTTGTGTTCAAACTGTCAGTGAAACTGCCATTGATCGTCCGATCCAGGAATTCCAGACCATAATTGAATTCATGGTTGCCGAAAGTTGCCGCATCGTAATGCAGGGCGTTCAGCGCCGCAATCATCGGATGGGGCTTGGAATCGTAGACCGCCTGGGTCACCGGTTGAATCTTCGCCTCATATGTACCGAGCGGCGTTCCCTGGATCAAGTCCCCATTGTCGAGCAGCAGGTTGTTCGATTGCTCGCTTCTCGCTGTATTGATCAAGGTCGCTGTCCGAGCGAGTCCGACCGAAGCAGATAGGGCATTCTTGAAATAATCCCAGCCGTATACATTCGTATGCACGTCCGTCGTGGTCATTAACCGCAGGTCAATTAAAGGCAGTGAAGAGCCCCCGACATCAGCAGCCTCCGCCTTGTCCGTACTCCAAAACGCCCCAGCAACAAATCCGCCAAGCACCTGCGCTGAGAGTACAGCTGTTGCCAGCACAGAAGCGAGAGGCTTGTTCCATCGTTTCTTCCACATATCTACTAATCCTCCTATCAATTAATCTACTTCCGCGATATCTTATCACAGAAAAAAATTCCAATCTAGCAGGAAAATATAAACTCCGCGTATTTTTTATGTAAAATTTCTCACACTATATGTTAATTGATAGCGGTTTTATGAGTGAATTTAATAAAAAGTTCATAAATATTCGTAGGGAATTGCAAAGCTTTCGTGAGGGGCATCATTTTATCAGAATTCGTTTCAGCAGCCAATCCTAAGCGGGGGTCATATAGAAATAAAGAGTAATAATAAAAAAAGAATTAAGACCAAAATATTAATAGCAACAAAAATATAATTCCTCCCTTCTTTAGGATAGAATAATAGGAATCCGTATGTCCCGATTATCGTTAACATTAGGGACCCAGATATTAAAAGGGTGAGATAATTCGGCTGATTGAACAATAAGGCGCCCTCACCACTACTTGATGCAAAAAGAATGGAGATAAATAAATAAAAACTAATAACCCCTAATCCCGAACTAATTAACAGATACATAATTCTCTTTATTATTAAAAAACTTCTCTTCTTCATACATCGATAATCCTTTCTAACCTAAAGAGGTGACATGAAGCAAACTATTGAATCCTCTCTATAAGTGGAGTTGCTAGCTGCAACCCCAACCAATGCACTCAATATAAGGAAAAATAGACCAAATAAAATACATCCTCCTTAATTCGAAAATTACACGGCATGACCAATTGAAAAATCCAATATCCCCCTATCGATAAGATTTATCGGTATATTTTTCCAAATAGTTGATAGGTTCTTCTCCAGAAATCATAGTGCTTCTAACCTCTCAGTATCTTTGGCAGCATCGGGCCCGATCATTGGATTGAAATTGTTCTCTTTGGAAATGATAACGGCGATGTTCCATTTTTCACATAAGGGAGGAAATCCGCATTGTTCAAACGCATGGATGAAATCATGATTGAAATTCCTCAAGTCAATCAGCCCGACGCCAATGCGGCGGCGGCCGTACAGGAACTGCTGGGCGGAAAGTTCGGCGAGATGTCAACGCTTAACAACTATTTGTTCCAATCCTTTAATTTCCGCAGCAAAACAAAGCTGAAGCCCTTCTACGACCTGATTATGAGCATTACGGCTGAAGAGATCGGCCATGTGGAGTTGGTATCCCACGCTATCAACTGCTGCCTGCACGGTACCACTTCCGCTGGGGAGCCTGATGCCACTCCGCTGGGATCGGCCAAGGATGCGCGTATTTCCTATCACTTTCTCGCGGGAGCACAGGGAGCGATGCCTTTCGATTCCATGGGCAATCCATGGACCGGTGCAAATGTATTTAACAGCGGAAACCTGGTGGAAGATCTGCTGCATAACTTTTTCCTGGAGTGCGGCGCCAGAACACATAAAATGAAGGTATATGAAATGACGGATCATCCATCCGCCCGTGAGGTGGTCGGGTTTCTACTTGTGCGTGGGGGCGTTCACGTTGTGGCTTATGCCAAAGCGTTGGAGGTTGCGACCGGCGTCGACGTCACGAAGCTGATACCGATTCCATCGCTAAATAACAAACATTTCAAAGAAGCGGCCAAGTACGAGGCTAAGGGAGCGCATACGAAGCTGTATACGTGGAGTGAGAAGGATTTCGGGGCGATCAATCAAATTTGGAAAGGCACCCACCCTGAAGATAATTCTCCGCTTGAGGTAGTTACAGGAGCACCTCAAGGCTTTCCGATTCCGGAAGCGCCGGCGGTGGAGGAAGAGTTCGCACCGGGGTTTTCTTCCGAGGAATTCACGTCGATTGCGAACCGCCTGAAGATGGCGGGCAACATCAGCGAAGCGAAGGTAACGACATGGGCATGATTGAAGAAGCAGGGCGCTCTTCCGAAAAGTACTGCCTAACCGGAAGACCGCCCTATTTATTTGAAACTATTCAGAAAAACTCCGATTTCCTGAAAGCGCGGCGGCAAGGCGCTGTAAATCGTTCGAATTTCGTGCCGCAAAGCAAAACCCGGACGAAAACGGAACATTTTCGTCCGGGTTTTTAAGCATTTTACTCTTCAAGCGTCTACTCCACTCTTTCCAGCCGCCAAATATGACTCAGGAAATCTCCTTTCAGCAGCCCAGCGGGAACCCGCAGTCCGATGTTCATCAACTCGTCGCCGCCGAATATTCTTGCAAAGCCATTCCCGGCAGCCCCCGTCCCGTCGTACACTGCAGGCTTCCTGACTTCGCTGCCGCTCGCCTCACCCGCCGCCGTTCCGCAGGTCCAATCCGCCATGGCCGCGTCAACCGCCGGTTCAGCCCCGTACACCCGGTAGCGGGCAGAAGGGTCCAATCCGCGAAGCCGCAGCGTGCGAAGGCCGGAATTCGGGTGGGCGAGTATCTTGTAATAGAAGGCTGCAGCTTCCGCTCCGTCTTCAGAGACGAAGATCCACGCCGCTTCGTTCCCCTCAAACGGGCTGAGCAGACGGTGAAATTCGCCGAATTGAACAGTCCGCCGGATCTGCTTGTACAGTGCGACCTGTTCCTTCATGATCGTCTCTTCTTCAGCCGTCAGAGCCGTGAGGTCCAACTCGTAGCCGAAGACGCCGGACAGAGCGGCATGGCCCCGCGTTTCCAGCGGCGTGATCCGCCCCGTCTGATGATTGGGCACGGAGGAGACATGCGCTCCCATGCTGCTTGCCGGATAGACGATGCTCGTGCCGTACTGGATCTTAAGCCGGCTGACCGCGTCGGTGTTGTCGCTGGTCCACGTCTGCGGCATGTAATGGAGCATGCCCGGATCGAACCGGCCGCCACCGCTGGCACAGCTCTCGAACAGTACGTCCGGGAACGCCTTCGTCAGTTCCTCCAGCACCCGGTACAAGCCGAGAATATAGCGGTGCGCCGTTTCCCGCTGGCGCTCCGGCGGCAGCGCGGCGGAGCCGATCTCGGTCATATTGCGGTTCATGTCCCATTTGACATAGGAGATGGGAGCGCTGCGCAGCACGTTCGACAGCATTTCCACGATGGCTGCGCAGACCTCCTCACGCGAGAAATCCAGCACTAGCTGATTGCGGCTCGTCGAGGAAGGCCGTCCCGCCGTGTGAATCGCCCAGTCGGGATGCTTCCGGTACAGCTCACTGTCGGGATTGACCATTTCCGGCTCAAACCAGAGGCCGAATTCCAGCCCTTTCGCCTTTACCCTCTCAGCCAAATCTCCAAGACCCTTTGGCAGCTTTTCTTTATGGACGAACCAGTCTCCAAGCGAGCTGCTGTCATCGTCCCGGCGGCCGAACCAGCCGTCGTCCAGCACCAGCAGCTCGATGCCAAGCTCCGCTGCCTTGACTGCAAGCTGCTCGATTTTGTCCGCATCAAAATCGAAATACGTCGCTTCCCAGTTGTTGATCAACACCGGACGCTCCCTGTCCCTGAACGTCCCTCTGGCCAGGCGCGTCCGGTACAGCCGGTGATAAATGGATGACATTCCGCCAAGGCCCAGGTTCGAGTAGACGAGAACCGCCTCCGGGGTCTGGAAGCTCTCTCCCGGCTCCAGCAGCCAGGAGAACTCGAACGGATTGATGCCGATTGCCGCCCGGGTCGCATCGTATTGATCGACCTCCGCTCCGGCGGCAAAGTTCCCGCTGTATACAAGGCTGAAGCCGTATACCTCACCGCTATGCTCTCCGGCCCCGCCCCGAAGGAGCGCCAGGAACGGATTATGCTGCGCGCTGCTGGCCCCCCGCTTGCTCTCTACGGACTGCCAGCCTTTGCACAGCGGTCTGGACAGCACATTCCGCTCGTTGGCCCAGCCGCCCGACAAGTGGAGCATCTGATAGTCCGCATCGCCGAAATCCACGCTCGCGCTCATGGCCCGCAGCAGCTTCAGCCGGCCGCCGCCGTCATTGACGAAGCGGACCGAGCGCGCGATGGCGTCATGCCGCTTGAAGACCGTGTACAATAGCAGCGCCCGCAGGCCGGTAAGATCATCCCGCAGCTCCAGTTCCAGCGTCTCCGCTTCGTCATCGCTCTCCGTATAGGTTGCCGGCAACCCTTCGAGCGCGGGCTTTCCGGGGAAGATCCGGTGTGAATGATATCTCAAATCAACGACAGCCGAACCGTCTTCGCATTCGAATTGAAAGGCCGGCTCCCGGAAATCTGAGGTGCCGTACCCCGGATATTCCCGGGGCAGCGTGTCCAGGGAGAATCCGCTCGTTTTTTCATGCGGATAAGGGTTCGGCGACAGCGGACGTTCCATATATACGAGCGGATTGCTGTCGCCAAACGTTTCCACCCTCGCTCCCCAGTAGCGGTGAGACAGATGGCCGTCCCGGATGATTTGCAGCACATAGCTTGAACCCGGGGTCTGCAAATGAAATATTTTCAGCGTTTCGTCATAATGAATGGACACAGTACAGCCTCCCTCTTAATATTTGCCGTTTAATTTTTGGGGTCCCCGCAAAGTATCTGAGTAGGCTTCGGAGCTCATCATTTTGCGGGAAAGTGATTTTTATCATATCCTATCCTATCCCTTCACTGCTCCCGAGGCAAGACCCGAGATGAACCAGCGCTGCATGAACAGATACAGAAGCGTCGCGGGCAGGGCAGCCAGCAGCGAGCCGGCGGCAACCCAGCTTATTTTGTTCGTATTGGGGCCAAAGAACGAAGCCAGCGCGACCGTAATGGTGCGCATATCCACTTTTTGCAGGAAAAATACCGAGAATTGATAGTCGTTCCACACGCTTATGCCCGTCATGATCAGCACGGTGGCTGTAATCGGCTTGAGCAGCGGCAGAATAATTGTAAAAAACAGTCTAAACCGGCTCAGCCCATCAATCATCGACGCTTCGTCCAGCTCGCGGGGGATGGTGCCGATAAAGCCCGAATACAGAAACACCGCCATCGGCAGACTGAACGTGACATGCAGCAAAATAACGCCCCAATACGTGTTCATGCCGTTAATATCGATATAGAACTGGTACAGCGGCACCAGAATGGTCAGCGGAGGCACGATCAGCGTCGCAATGATCAGGGTGTAGACTCCCTTGTTCAACTTCGTCTGAAAACGGGACAGCGGATAGGCGGCGCAGGAGCCCAGCAGAATGACTAGCAGCAGTGAGAACGCGGTGATGACGAAGTTGTTGATAAAGGCGCGGCCAAGGTTGGCCCCCTCCCAGGCGTTCGTAAAGTTGCTGAAGTCGATCTTCGTCGGCAGACGCCATTTGGAGCTGAGATCCGTGACCGGCTTGAGCGAGGTGGTCAGCAGCAGATAGAATGGCAGGATGTGCAGCAGTGTAATGATAATGGACACCGTATACGCAATTCCTTTGTTGGTCTTCATGACTGGATCTCCTTTCGGCGAAGGAACAGCAGGGCCGCCACGCTGATAATTGCGATCATGAAGAACATCAGGTTGCCCAGCGCCGCCGCGTAGCCTGCATCCTGCGCACCGAAGTACGTTTTGTACATCAACGTAGACAGCGATTGGGACGCATATCCCGGTCCGCCTTTGGTCAGCGCGATAATGACGTCGAACAGTTTCAGCCCTCCGATCAGATTGAGCACGATATTGATCGTGATGGACGGAGCAAGCAGCGGAAGCGTCACATTGAAGAATTTGCTGATAGGACCAGCACCGTCGATGGAGGAGGCTTCATAGTAGTCCTTGGAAATCGATTGGAGACCCGCCAGAAAAATAATCATCGCCACGCCGACGAACTGGAACGTATTGACCGCCATAATGATCCAGACATTGGCATGCGGGTTAGCCAGCAGATTGATGGGCTTGTCGGCAAACAACAGAACGATGTCGTTCAGGGCGCCGCCGCGGAACTGGAAGAAGAAATACCAGATATAGCCCATGATCAGGGGGCTGACAATCGCCGGAAGATAAATGATCGTCCGGGTAAGTCCGCGGGTGCGGATGCTCTGGTTCAGCAGAAGTGCGTACATCAGACCGATTACATTCTGGAAAAAGGTACTGCCGACACCGTAAATCAGCGTGTTGCGGATAACCGTTCCGATATTTTTGTCGTGAAGCATCCGGACGTAATTATCCAGACCCACCCAGCTGTAATTGACGTTGAAGCCGTCCCAGTTCGTAAAGGACACGCGGATGCCCTGAATGAACGGATAGTAGATAAAAAGAGCGAACAGCAGCAGCACCGGGACATACATCAGATTCAGCCAGCCCGGCGAGTTGCGGCTCATGCGCATAAATCCTACACCCTTTCTATTAAGATTGCGGGATGTCTGCCGGTGCCCCTGCGCCGCAGCAGCCGGGCTCGGCCCGTCTAGAGAATTACGGCTCATACCCATAATCCATCACCCTTTCCCAATCGATTGAGGGGCGCCTGCCGGCGCCCCAATGTGCCGAAGCTGATAAAGGGATACCCATCAAGCGTGAACCGTTACTTTTGCTGGCTCTTCAGCCGCTCTACTTCCTGCTTGTAGAACTGTGAAGAATCTTCCGGCGTCATCGTTTCGCTGAGAATCTCTGCGGAAGTCGTCTGCATGACATCCCACATGCCGCTTGGCAGATAGACGCGGTCGAAATACGGGAATACCCGGATATCTTTATACTTTTCATAGTATTCGGTATAGATGCCGAGATCAGGCGTTACATTGCTCATCGCCGACGGTGTGCCGGTCACTTCCGAAATTTTCTTCAAGTTTTCGGGCTTGCCGAAAAAGTTAATGACGTCCTTGGCAACATCCAAATGCTTGCCGTCCTTCCAGGCAGCCATCGTGTACCGTTCACCGCCAGAGAAGGTCGGTGTATCGCCCGGCACGATGGAAGGAATCGGCATGATGCCCACCTTCAGGTCGGGGTTGATCGCGAGCGCATCGGGAACGAAGGTAGGCGCGCTGAACGTGAATGCCACTTTGCCTTCGGCGAACAGCTGCGGACGGTCGCTCTCGCGGACCGTGAATACATCCTCGTTCATCAGGCCCTTATCGTACATTTCCTTGAACTTGGCCGGCAGCGGGGTCCAATTGTTCCAGTCGAAGGTGCCGTCCAGCAGCTCCTGCGCATGGTTTTTCTCTGCGCTGATGAGAAGCGGTGTTGCCAGCATGTCGAAATATTGGGCGAGCGAGGCGGGATCTGTAGATGAGAAGAAGAACGGAGTGACTTCGCCGCCGCTCTCTTTTTTGATTTTTTCGCCGGCGGCAATCAGTTCATCCAGCGTTTGCGGCACCTCAATGCCGTATTTATCGAGAATTCCCTTGTTATACGTAATGCCGTCCTTGGCCGCATTCAGCGGAAGCGTATAGACCTTGCCTTCATCGTCGGTAACGATCGGCTTCATCGAATCCGACAGATTGGCCACCCATTCCTGATCTCTCAGGTCAGCCACAAAGTTGTTGTAGCGTACCTTCGACCAGCCGTGGGTATCAAAAATATCCGGCATGTCGTTGCCCGCCATTTTCATTTTGAGAATATTCTCATAATCATTGCCGGGGAACTGCCACTCGAATTTCACGTTCGGATGCTCCGCGGTATAAGCGTCTGCGATGGACTTCAGCGTGTCCTGCGCAGCCGAATCGTTGGTTGTCGTATAGATCGTCAGCGTCACATCACCGGAAGAGCCGCCGGAATTGCCGGACGAACCTTCGGACGAATTCCCGCCGTTTCCGCCAGAAGAGCAGCCGGACAGAACGATCAGCATCAGCACCAAAGCTATTGAAAGCGCTCGCATTTTTCTCATAATGAATGTAAGCCTCCTTGTTCAAATGAATGTAAGGGCTTCGCGTCGTGTTTGACGGCTTATACACCGTCCGGTATACTTTGATTGCAACTTTTTTCTCTTGGGCTCCTTTTTTGGAGTCTCTTTTTTTGTGCTTTTCTCTTTTTTGTGTTGTAATTTTGTGTTGTAATTTCCTGAATTTTGCCCCGCTTACACAAATACAGCGCTTACTTATTCTTGTCAGGCATCACCCCTTTCAAGTTCCCTTACTGTTCAAGCTGGGCCGCTATCAGGTCCTCCACAGCTCTGCCTTACAATAAACCGTGCGGGGACGACCGCCTTGACTGGGATGCTTCTGCCGCCCAGCCTTTCCATCAGCAAGTTGACTCCTGTCCGCCCCATCTGCTCGGTGTGAATCTTGACCGTGGTCAGCGGGACATTGACATATGAGGCCATTTCAATATCGTCGAAACCGATCAGAGCCACCTCGCCGGGTATGGAGATTCCGGCTTCCAACAGCGCTTTCATGGCGCCGATGGCAAGCGGATCGCTGGCGATGAAGAATGCCCGGGGCAAATCGCCTTTGGCAATGGCGGTCTGCATCATCCGGTATCCTTCGGCCATCGTCCAATCCCCCAGGTAGACGTCGTCCGGATTGTACATCCCGTGCTCCCTGCATATCCGCTCATAGTTCAGAAGCCGCAGCTCGGGTATGTTGAATTTCTCATTGTTGAAACCGTGAACAAAATCCTTGGCGCCGATAAAGCCAGTCCTTGCATAGCCCTTTCGCAAAAAATGCTGCATCGCCTTCTCCGTCGCCCGCCGATAATCGAATACAACCGAGTCGTACTGTTCTTCATCCGGCGAATAGTTGATATAGACAGTCCGCTCCTTGCGGGGGTACATGCGCTCGATAACCTCCGGCAGGATGTTCCCGATGACAATCATTCCGTCCAGATCGTCCAGCGCCTGCTTTAAATACTGCCCATACAAGCGAAATATCCGGATCACTTTAATGCCAAGCTCCGTCAGCTGCTTTTCCGCTCCTTGCCGGATATACAGGAAATAAGGGTCTTCGTTCTCAATCTCCGGCGGGTACCAGACCAGAAGTCCGATTTTGGCCTGCTGCGGTTCAAATGCGGCAGAGGCCGGTTTTTTCCTGCGCTTGGAGAAGTCGTAGTTCATCTGCCGGGCTGTGCTGAAGACTCGCCGCCGCGTCTCTTCCGTGACGGAAAGCGACAAATCGTCGTTCAGTATTCTGGATACCGTCGCAATGGATACATTGGCGCTGCGCGCAATATCGCGAATCGTCGTCATTGTTCATCCTCCCGCGGTAAACAATTTGTTTAGTTAATGTTTACTAATATTCACACTTCATCTTAACAAGATAACGCTTTCATTGCAATATATTTTTTGAATTTAAATTAATAATATGAAAATATGCTCCGAAAACCGTAACACCCCATCATAATATAACCACATCTTTTCCTTTTGTTTAGTAAACAAAAAAGACGGAGGAAGATCGCCATCGATCCCCTCCTCTGTCTTCTACTTATACCATGTTCTCCGGTCTTACCCACCGGTCAAATTCCTCTTCCGTCAACAGCTTCAGCTTCAGCGCGGCCTCCTTCAGCGTAAGGCCTTCTTTATGGGCCAGCTTGGCAATTTGCGCCGCCTTTTCATAGCCGATATGCGGATTCAGGGCCGTTACCAGCATCAGGGAGTTATGCAGATTGCGGTGAATGACCGGTTCGTTCGCCATGATGCCCCGGGCGCAATGTTCCTCAAACGACAGCATGGCATCCGCCAGCAGGCGGCAGGACTGCAAAAAGCTGTGGATGATGACCGGCTTAAACACATTAAGCTGAAAATTGCCCTGGCTGGCCGCGACACCAATCGTGACGTCGTTGCCCAGCACCTGGCAGACGACCATCGTCATCGCCTCGCTCTGCGTCGGATTCACTTTGCCCGGCATGATCGAGCTGCCCGGCTCATTCTCCGGGATCAGCAGCTCGCCGATGCCGCTGCGGGGGCCGCTTGCGAGAAAGCGAACATCATTGGCAATCTTCATGAGGTCGCCGGCCAGCGCCTTCAGCGCTCCATGAACATGGACAAGCTGGTCATGGCTCGTCAGGGCGTGGAATTTATTCTCGGCCGGAACAAAGGGGGTGGAGAGTTCCTCGCCGATTGCTCGTGCAACCCCGGCCCCGAAATCCGGATGGGCGTTAAGGCCGGTGCCAACAGCCGTCCCTCCGATAGCAAGTTCAAGCAGGGACTGGGCGCTGCCCTCAATAAAGCGTTTTCCTTTTTCCAGCATCGCCGCCCATGCGCTTATTTCCTGCCCAAGTGTAAGCGGGGTCGCATCCTGCAAATGCGTGCGGCCGATTTTGATCAGGGACCGGTACTCATCCGCTTTCTGTTCCAGCGTGATCTTGAGCTGCTCCAGCGCCGGAAGCACCTGCTGCCGGACCGCTAGATATGCCGCAATATGCATCGCTGAAGGAAAGGTGTCGTTAGAGCTCTGGCCTTTGTTCACATCGTCGTTAGGATGGATCTCCGCCGTAGACCCGTTATCCCGCAAAAGCTCGCCGCCTCTGCGGGATATCACTTCATTTACGTTCATATTGGTCTGAGTTCCGCTTCCCGTCTGCCAAACGACCAGCGGAAAATGCTCATCATACGTCCCCTGCATGATTTCATCCGCCGCGCGGACAATGGCGTCTGCCTTGGCTTTCGGCAGCAGGCCGAGTTCCACGTTCACCTTCGCCGCCGCTTTTTTGATGTGCGCCAGAGCGTAAATCACTTCAAGGGGCATTTTCTCGCCGCCGATTTTGAAGTTTTGCAGGCTGCGCTGGGTCTGTGCGCCCCAATACTTGTCCGCCGGGACCCGCAGCTCGCCAAATGTATCTTTCTCCACGCGAAATTCCATTCTTCATTCCGTCCTTTTTACCGGATTTAGTCTGAAGCTGCTTGTGAAAGCTTAAGTCTTTATTTTACATCGGGCCACGGCGGCAGTACAGACATCCGCCCCGTTACCGCCTCACTCTTCCCGCCCGCAGATGCCGTAAAAGAATATATGCACCATTTCCTCCAAAAAAGCATCTCTATTGTCCTGCTTCTGGGCGATTTCCAGCATCTCTCCGGCATTCTGCATATAAAAATTCATAAATATGAGCACGGAGTTTACGGAAACCTTGGACGAGATTTCATTCCTCGCCTTTCCCTCCTCCAGCATCCGGATCATCAGCGGCAGCACTGCCTGCTCGTATCGCTGCTGAATATAGCGGAACATTTCCTGATCTTCAAGCATCATCTTCTTCATCAGAGACGGGGGGATGGCGGCATACGTTTCTTTTTCCTGAATAATGGTATACTCCACAATCTCTTTAATCGAGCGCTTCTGATTGAGAACTTCTTCAAAGCCGTCGATCGCCTGGTCCACAAAGTCCTTGAGCGATTCCTCGATGAGCGCTTCTTTGCTGCCGAAATAGTTGTAGATCGTTACCTGCGAGACGCCCGCCGCCTTGGCGATATCGGCAATCCGCATCCGCTTGGGCTCCCATGTTTTCAGCATTTCTAGAGTCGCCCTCATAATTTTGTACCTGATTTTCGCCGCTCTCTTCTCAAAACCGTTCATTTTTTTCATCTGAAAATCCACCCTATCTGGCATTGTATGATATAGAAGTGTAATTAATGAAATATATAACTTAAATAATTTCATAATTATATTGACGCTGAGCCTGATCGGGATTATTATAACACATGAAATATTTGACCAAAATATTTCATTATTTCACACCGGAGGTGGCAGTATGCTTACTGTCCAAGGATTGACCAAAACATTTTCAAACGGGAAGGGTATTCGGGATATTACCTTTTCGGTAAACAAGGGCGAGGTGTTCGGCTTTCTCGGACCGAACGGAGCCGGCAAGTCGACGACCATCCGGCATCTTATGGGCTTTATGAAGCCCGACCGTGGACATGCGGCCATATGCGGGCTTGATGTGTGGAAAGCGCAGGGAACGGTACAAAAGCATGTAGGCTATCTGCCGGGGGAAATCGCCTTCGTTGACGGGATGACGGGAATTGCCTTTCTTAATTTTATGGCAGATATGCAGGGCTTGAAGGACAAGGGAAAGCGCGATGAGTTGATCCGGCGCCTGCAGTTCGACGCGAACACCCCGATCCGCAAAATGTCCAAGGGGATGAAGCAAAAGGTCGGCCTTGTCGCCGCGTTCATGCACAGCCCGGAGGTAATTATTCTGGATGAACCCACTTCAGGCCTGGACCCGCTGATGCAAAAGGTGTTCATTGAATTGGTGCTGGAAGAAAAGGCGCTTGGCACAACCTTCTTAATGTCGTCGCACAGCTTTCCCGAAATCGAGCGAACCTGCGACCGGGCCGCCATTATCAAGGATGGAAGCCTCATTGCCGTCAAGAACATTCATGAGCTGCAGTCCATGCAGCGGAAGCTGTTCGACGTCGTCTTCGAGAACAAGGAGGACGCGCTCCGGTTCCGGACCTCCGGTCTGCCTATCGAGAATTACGATGATTTCCGCGTCCGGGTCGCCATACAAGGCAACTATAATACATTCATCGAAGAAGCGGCGAAGTACCGTATCCGCAGTATGGATGTGTTTACCCAGAACCTGGAGGATATTTTTATGGATTATTACGACCGGGAGGGAAGCCAGCCATGAATTTCCCATTATATAAACAAATGATTAAAGTGAACGCCAAAGGCATCATGAACTATTCTTTCGGCTCTGCCTTCTACATCCTGCTGATCTTCTGGCTGTATCCGGGCATTGCGAAAAACACGCAGGCGCTGAATGATCTTGTAAAGTCCATGCCGGAGGGCGTGAACAACGCGTTCGGCCTGAACAGCGGATTCGCCAGCGCGGAAGCGTTCGTCTCGGGGGAATATTACGGTCTCATTCTGGTGCTGATTCTGGCCATTGTCTGCGTCCAGATGTCGACCCGGCTGATGGCCGGCATGGTGGATCAAGGCTCGATGGCCTATCTGCTGTCCACACCGACCACCCGCGCCAAAGTGTCGGCGACGCAGGCCCTTGTGCTGGTAACGGCCCTTATCGTAATCATGGGCGTAACGACGCTGGCGGGCTTTTTAGGAGACGCCTGGTTCCTTGACGCTTCCTTCCCTTTCAACAGCGGACGGTTTTTGCATCTGAACATTGTCGCCTTCATGCTGTTTTTCGCGATCGGCGGCCTGACCTTTCTGGTGTCCTGCCTGTCCAATGACGAGAAGAGAGCGCTCGGCATCTCCGGCGCCATCGCCTTCGGCTTCTTCACCATTGATCTAGTCGCCAAAATCAGCGACAAGCTGAGCTGGATGAAGGCTCTGACGCTCTTCTCGCTGTACCGGCCCAGCGAAATTGTTACGGGGCAAGCGAAATGGGGCCAGATCTCCCTTGTGCTGCTGGCCGTCGGCCTGCTCGCTTTCGCCCTCGGCATCGTTCTGTTCAAGCGGCGCGATCTGCCTCTGTAAGAGCGACGGCGCCGGTGGACGGAGCTGCGATGCCGGGCGGAAGCTTATACTAACCCAGGCAGCAGACTGCCAGTTTGACCCGCCCGGAGAGGGAACAGCCGCTCCCGGCTGCTGCGCCGGGAGCGGCTGGGTGCGTGCTCTACTCCGCCAATCCCTTGGCGCGGAGAAACCGCCCGATCCGCCGGGCCGCTTCGGCGAGCCGTTCCGCCTCCTCTACGAGCGCGATGCGGACGAAGCCCCGTCCTTCCGCGCCGAAGGCGTCGCCCGGGATGACGGCGACGCCCGTCTCCAGCAGCAGCTCGCGGGCGAAGCGGCGCGAGTCAAGGCCGCCCGCAGCGGCTGCGGCGGGAAGCGGCGCCCACACGAACATCGTCGCCGCGGGCTTCGGCACGTCCCAGCCTTCTCTGCGTAGCGCGCCGATGAAGGCATCGCGCCGCCGCTCGTACAACGGGCCGACGCCTTCGCCTGCGTCCGCGCCCATCGCCTGCTCCAGCGCGGCAACAGCCGCCTCCTGCACAGGCTCGAAGACGCCGTAGTCGATGTTGCCCTTAAGGCTTCGCAGGGCACCTACGGCTTCGGCGTTCCCGGCCAGAAAGCCGATGCGGCAGCCGGCCATGTTGAAGCTCTTGGAGAAGGAATGAAATTCGACCGCCGTCTCACGCGCGTCCGGCACCTGCAGGATGCTGATCGGCCGGTAACCGTCAAAGCCCATCTCGGAGTATGCGAGATCATGCACGACAAGCAAGTTCCACCGCCGGGCAAAGCCGATCAGATGCTCAAAGAACGCATAGTCCGCCCTTACAGAGACCGGATTGCCGGGAAAATTCAGCAGAATAAATGCGGCTCGCTCCAACACCTCTTCGGGGATAGAGCTAAGATCCGGCAGAAAGCCGTTCTCCGCCTTCAGCGGCAGCGGCCAAGGCTTAACGCCGGCAATGGCCAGCGCTCCGGAATAAATCGGATAACCGGGATCGGGCACGATCGCCACATCGCCGGGATTGCAGACCGCCAGCGCCAAATGTGCAAGTCCGTCCTGGGAGCCCATCAGCGTCAGTATCTCTTTCTCGGGATCGACCTCTACTCCGAACCGGTAGTTCATCCAGTCTGCGGCTTTGCTGCGGAAAGCAAGACCGCCCTCGGACGACGGATACGAGTAGCTGTCTTCCTTCAAGACAGCCGCGCTGAGTACGCGCCGGATTTCAGAAGACGGCCCGCGGTCTGGACTGCCGATGCCAAGGTCGATAAGATCAAGGCCGCCCGCAGCCGCTTCGGCTTTCCAGCCGGCAACCTCCTGGAAGATAGAGGAGCCGAGGCTCGACAGCTTGTCCGCGCGCCATCTATTTTTAGAAGCTTTAAGAGTCAATGATACACACCTGCCTGTTTTTTAAAAATATATGTTATATAAGATGAACTTAAAATTTTCCCATCAGATATCAGTCGTAACTACGAGGAATGTTTGGACTTCCGGCCGCTGTTGTCCCCAGATTTCTTCATATTAGCCGCTCTTCGCGGATGAAATCCGGAGACAAAGGCGATCGCTATCGCTCCTACAGTTCCAAACTTCCCCTTCGTTACTCCTTACCCAGATGTCATTTTTCAAGTTCGCCTTATATGGATTCATATAAGTATAACACCGTCCGCCCGCTTCCGGCACCGCCCTGGAACGATTAATGAAGCTTAACGCGGATATGAGCAGCAAAAAAGGAGCCGAACCAGGGAATTTCCCCGGCCGGCTCCTTTGTTCTCCAAATCGGCTGTCCTTATAGCAGCACTTCCCGTTTGATCGTCTCCAGTTCCTGTGATCTGCCGTAAACCGGATAAGCGCGCTTTGTCGGCTCGCACCAGTTCACGCCGTTGACGATAACCTTTTGAATTTCCGGGTGGTAATAAGTCGGATAAGACTCATGGCCCGGCTGGAAGTAGAAGATTTTGCCGTTCCCGCGCCGGTAGGTGGAGCCGCTCGGAAAGACGTTTCCGCCTTCAAACCAGCCGACAAAGATCAGTTCGTCTGGCGCAGGCACATCAAAGTGCGTACCGTACATCTCCTCATGCTCAAGCTCTATATATTCGCCGATGCCTTCCGCAATCGGATGGCTCGGATTCATGACCCATAGACGTTCCTTCTCACCGGCTTCACGCCATTTCAGATCGCAGCTCGTACCCATCAGCTTCATGAAGATCTTCGACATATGCCCGGAATGAAGCACCACAAGCCCCATACCCTGAAGAACGCGCTGATGAACGCGGTCCACAATCTCATCGCTTACTTCCTTATGGGCAATATGGCCCCACCAGACAAGGACATCCGTATTGTTCAGCACTTCCTCTGTCAGCCCGTGCTCCGGCTCATCCAGGGTCGCCGTCCGGACGTCCAAGCCCGCGTCTTTCAGAAAGCTGGCGATTTGCCCGTGAATGCCCTCCGGATATACAGCAGCGATTTTGTCGTCGTTCCGCTCATGGCGGTATTCATTCCATACGGTTACTTTAACCATACTGTTCTCTCCCCTGTCCCCTAGTTAATCATTTGCCTTCCTTATCATACAGCTCGGGGAAGGAGCTTTCCTCCTACATTCTAGCTGAATTATTCCCGTATATTGTCCTCCGGTATTTCAGCGGCGAAACGCCGGTTGCTTCCTTGAAAAAATGATGAAACGTCTTCACGCTTCCAAAGCCCGAGGCTTCGGCGACCGCCGTAATCGGGGCATCCTCATTGAGCAGCAGCCATTTGGCCTTATTCAGCCGGTATTCATTCAAGAAGGACACAAAAGTCATGCCCGTATTGCGTTTGAATAGCTTGGTAAAGTAGTACGGGCTGAATCCCATATATTTCGCGACTTCCTTCAGGGTTATGGCCTCACGGTAGTGCTCCTCGACATAGGCGAAAATCCGCTCCAGCTTCTCCAGTGTTTCCTTGGATTTGGTAGCCGACTCCTCCGAAATTTTGGGCTGCTGATGCATCCCGCTTTTGGGAACCTCGCGGAGAATCAAGGTCAGCATTTCAAACAGCCGGGCTTTGATCAGATAGGCGTACCCTTCCGCCCGCCGGACATTTTCCTCGTGGATGCTCTCGATCAGCCCCCGCATTTTATCTGCCACCCCTTCGGGCCACTTCCATCCGGACTGCTCCATCGAAGCAAAGGCGTCGCGGAGCGAATGCTCCTTGGCATCCGGAAACGAGACTTCCTGAAAAAAGCTCAAATCAAACTGAATGACCACCCGCTCGCTATCAGGCGAAGCCAGAAAATAATGCACGTCCCCGCTCCCCACAAACTGGATTTCCCCCTGCCGCATATGGATCGGAACATCGTTGACACCGAGATCCAGACTCCCTTTGACCACATAAATGATCTCTATTTCTTTATGCCAATGCGGGTAGCACAACCGATCTCCCTTGTTCACAAAGCTGCGAAACGGAAAATGCTTGTCAAGCTCCGGAATCTCCAGATAAAGTTTCATGCCGTCTCCCGTACCTTTACGTTTAATCTGCTTTAATATTGATGATAAATCAGCGCGGCGGCAAAGGGCAAAGATTTTTTTCAAAGATGGGCGCATCCTTCTCCCGGCCGGTTTGGACGCGGTTTGCCGGCGAAGCGGCCTGCTAATATTGAAGCTGATCCGGCAGGCAAGGCAACCCGGGCTCCTAACGTGTTACATTAAGTATTCCAGCCGGCGGTCACATTTACCCGTTAACACCCGCCTTAAGCCGAAAAAAGATACCGCAGTGCTCTTGCAACCTTTTTTCGTCTAATCCGTTGAATGTAGTGAAAGAATCGTTTGAGAAACAACCCAGAGGGTAAATAGCTTTATACTGTGCTTTATAGAGTCAAGGGGGGAGATTTATCATGTTGTTAAAAAAGACTTTTGTAATGCCTGTCATTGTGCTGCTGTTCTTTTCCCTCATCAGTACGGCAAGCACAGCCCTAACCCGGGCGGTTGCCCAGAGCAGCGGACCGGAGCAGCAATTGACCGTCTATATTCATTCGCTGCAGCCTGACGGCAACAAGGTGATTCTGACGGCGGATGAGATTAATTGGTATGAAGGACAAGACGCCGACCGTGTCTTTGCGCAGCGGGAACCGGAAGCCGCCCAAGAGATTGGCGGCGCGCCGGACGGCTATTATATCGAGAACGACAGCGATACGCTGACCGAGTACCCTCTGGCTGACGATGTGGACATCAAGACGCAAATATTTGACCATACCGGAACCCCCGGGGATCTGGATATCATATGGAATGAATCAGTTGATCTGGATACATTTCTGAACAAATTCCACAATACGGATGTGGTGGATTTAAGCCAATTCCCTTATCACATCACGGTTCAGGACGGCAAAGTGACTGCTATCGTTCAGCAGTATATTCCTTAACTAAGTGATGCCTCAAGCCTAACAGCGGCCCGCAGAAGAGCTCTCTGGCCAAGAGTTCTCCCTGCAGGCCTTTTCGCGTTTGCGCCCTTATTGACGGCGGAAGCCGGTTGACTGGGCGGGGCCGATAATTATCATTTGGGAGTCGGCACGATCTCCGGTATAATAGAGATCAGGCTGAATTGAATGATAATTTGACTAAAGGAGACTGGGATGTTTAACCGGAAATGGAGCATTGCCCTACTGATATTATTAGGCGGATTTCTTTATACCCTGGTCCAGTTTATTCTCTCTACGAACCGATTACAGCATCAGGTGGATATCCTGCTCCCCGGACAGGCTCTAGCGGTCCCCTCGCGCCAGATCGTGCTTATTTCCCAGGAGCTCGACAACCCTTACTGGCGGTCCATTGAGAAAGGAGCGCGGGAAGCGGCCAACAAGTACGGCATGGATTTCGAATATACCGGACCCTTACGGATTAATCCGGAAGAACAACTCTCCCTACTGGAGCAGGCAATCGCTTCGCGGCCCGGCGCCATCATTGTGCAGGGAACCGGCGGAGCCGGCTCTCAGGAGCTGATAGACCGGGCGGAGGCGCTCGGCATCCCTGTCGTGACCGTCGATGCTGATGAGCCCGGAAGCCGC
This sequence comes from Paenibacillus sophorae, assembly GCF_018966525.1. Lineage (NCBI taxonomy): Bacteria > Bacillati > Bacillota > Bacilli > Caryophanales > Paenibacillaceae > Paenibacillus > Paenibacillus sophorae. Next base: position 2,373,014 of record NZ_CP076607.1, on the reverse strand, counting down.
AGGCTGTTCTACGTCGGATCCGACAATTTTGCGGCAGGCGAAGAGATGGGCCGGCTGGTGGCGGAAGCCGCGGACGGCAAAGGAACAGTCGGCGTACTGATAGGAACGTCCCGGGCCGACAGCCAGCGTCTTCGTCTAGAGGGCCTGCGCAGCATTATTGCGAACTACCCGGAAATGAAAATAGCCGACGTTCGTACATCCGATATATCGCGGCTCCAGGCCTCCGAGCAGACCCGAAGCCTGCTTGCGGCTCATCCGGACCTGAAAGCGGTCGTCGGATTCAGCGCCCTTGACGGCCTCGGTGCGCTGGACGCGGTGCGGCAGCTGAGGACAAATCGGCTGCTGTTCGCTTTCGACGATTTGGCCGAAACAAAGGAAGCCGTGCAAAAAGGGCTAATTAAGCTAACCCTTGTCCAGCAGCCGCTGGAAATGGGTGGCACAGTTGTAAAACTGCTCCATGATTATTTTCAGGGGAAATCCGTGCCGGATGTCAACTATACGACTATCCGTTTGGTTGGAGACAGCGGCATTGCAAAGCCTGCCGGGGAGGAGGCGCCATGAGTATTCGCAGCAAACTGCTGATCTTCATCCCCCTGCTCGTTCTGCTGATGAATCTGGTGACTTACTTTTTATTTCAAAGCGGAACCATCGTTCAGGATAGCTATGATCTGATTATGGGCCGGATTCTCAAATACAAAGAGACCACCGGGGCGTCCGAGGACAGCCTCAAGGCGGTGTATGCATATCTGCTTCACCCGGCGGAAGACTCGAAGGCGCAGGCGGGCCAAAAGCTCACTTACCTGTCGGGACTTCATTCAACCCTGATGGATACAGGCGCCGCGCCGCCCCTGACCTCATCTTTAATCGGGTACGGGAATACGATTCGAACGTTGCTGTCCCTTGAGCAGCAGACGCTCGCCGCAGCGGAGAACGGCAGATCTTCGGATGCCTTCGGGCATTATCTCGAAGCCGAAAAGACCGTCTCCTTTATCCGGAGCGAGGGACAACAGCTGGTTGAAGGCGAATTGGATCATTATCGTCCGGTATTCCGGAACATTCAGGCGGAAAATGCCCGGCTTTATAAGCTGGGCGTCGCCGTTTTCGCTCTAGGCACGACGCTCAGCCTGGTGGTTGCGGTCTGGATTTCCCGCAGCATTACGGTACCGGTCAGCGCGTTGGTCCGCTCGGCGAAATCCGTGTCCAGGGGGAATCTGGACCCTCCCCTTCCCGCCGGGGGCAAGGACGAGCTCGCCGCTCTGTCTGCCGCCTTTACCGGGATGCTGGCCGGTCTGAAAGAGTCTATTGAAAAAGACAGGGATATAGCCGAGAAGGAACGGCTGGTCAAGACTCTGGAGCTGCAGGCGCTGCAGAGCCAGATCAATCCCCATTTTTTATACAATACGCTTAATGCTTTATCGAAGCTTGCTCTGCTGGAGGAGGCGGAACAAACCAGCGATCTGATTGTCTCGATGTCAAACTTTATGCGTTACAACCTGCAGAATCTGGATCGGCAAGTGCCTTTGCGCAATGAGCTGGAGCATGTAAAGGAATACATCAGGCTGCAGCAGACCCGGTTCCGTGACCGGGTGTCATTCCAGCTCGATATCGACGAAAAAGCGCTCAATGTAAGGGTTCCCTCCCTGACAATACAGCCTATAATCGAGAATGCATTCATACATGGCATCGGTCATATGGAGAGCGGAGCAGTTATCTCCCTTTCCATATACGGCGGGCCCGCGGTTACAAAGATTGTTATACACGATAACGGCATAGGGATGACTGAGAATATACGGGCGTCCTTGCTGAACCACACGCAAGTTCCGGCGGCAGAGATGCCAATCCAGGCGCGCTCCACCGGTCTTGGCACCCGTAATGTGTTCAGAAGACTGGAACTGGTCTACGGGCGGAAAGATTTGGTGCAAATCACCAGTGAACCGGGGAAAGGAACAACCGTAGTACTAAATATTCCGGAGGGAAGGAGCGGGATGAGCAGTGTATCGGCTGATGATAGCAGATGACGAGGCGCTTGAGCGCGAGGGATTAGAGTGGATTGTCCGTCGGGCGATGCCGGATACATTCCAGATTATTCATGCCGAGAACGGAAGAGCGGCGATCGGACTTGCTGAGGAGCACCGGCCCCATATTATTTTCATGGATGTCAATATGCCCGGCATTCAGGGACTGGAGGCTCTCAAGGAGATTAAAGCGCGGATGCCGGACGCCAAGCTGGTACTGGTGACCGCCTACGACTATTTCGCCTATGCCAAGGAAGCCATTTCGCTCGGAGTGGAAGAATATATCGTAAAGCCCGCCAAGCGGGAGGAACTGGTGTCCCTACTGCATAGACTGGTGGACGAGTTGGATCAGGAAAAAGCGAGACGCGAGGAAGAGCTGGAAATGCGCGACCGGATGTCCCAGCTAATGCCGCTTGCCGAGAACGAGCTCGCCCTGCTGCTGATGATGAACAAAGCCGCAGATGAAGAAAGCCGGCAGCTTTCCGAATGGCTTGATTTTCCGCTTGACCGGGGACTCGGGCTCGTCGTGGCATTCCATGACGAAATGAATATCGGGAGACAGAAAGTTTACAATGTCATCCACAGTCTGCTGAGAACCTTCGGCAGCTCGATTTCCAGTTCGATCATTGACCGTCATGTCGCCGTATTCCTGCGTATGCCGCCGGATATGCCCGAAACGGAGTTTAACGATGAAGTGCATCAGTATGGAGAGAAGCTGCGCTCCCACGTGGAGCAGCACTTCGGACTTTCCGCAGCAATCGGGATCGGCACGGTCCGTGAAGGGGCCGAAGGCCTTCATGAATCCTACTTTGAAGCCGTGTTCGCCTCCACTCTCGGCGCGCGAAACGGCGAAATCTGCCACTTTGGCGATTTGAAGAAGGAGGACTTCGATTTTACCGACAGGAATCCGGCTGCAGTCAACCAGGCGGGCGAGCGTTCCTATGTGGTCGCAGCACTTGAGCGCATACGGGAAGAACGGGAACAGCAGACGATGAGCGTGATGGATAAAGCGAAACGGTATATCGGCTTAAAATTTACGGAGGAACTCTCGCTGGAGGAAGTCGCTGATCACGTGCATCTGAATCCCTTCTACTTCAGCAAAATCTTTAAGCAGTTAACGGGGGAGACCTTCATCGATTATCTGACTAGTCTCAGGATCGGCAAAGCCAAGGAACTGATTGCAGCCGGGGATCTCAGTCTTAAGGAAGTCACCTATCTCGCAGGATACAAGGACCCGAATTACTTCAGCCGGGTGTTCAAAAAGGTGACCGGAGTCACTCCAAGCGAATATCGTGAACAGATTAATTAATACAGTCCATGCCGTCAGGCGTGGATTTTTTTGTGTCCGAAGGACAATATAATACTAGTATCGACATTCCCCACCGCCATTCCCTCCCCATCTTAAAGAAATGCGTAAAAGAGGACAAAATCGTGCAGAGGATAGCTCCTCTCTATGCTAAGAGGGGATGTTATAATTCTAAGAAGAAACAACTGCTGCGCTGATTTGATGGCGGTATCCGCTGGTAAGCGCACAGATGGAAAGGGGAAAATGATTTGAGTACTTTATTGCAACATCCGGCCGAAGAGTCGGAGACCAGTATAAAATTTGTTCTGCTTGTATCCATGGTCGCGGCCCTGGGCGGTTTCTTATTTGGATTCGATACAGCGGTAATGTCGGGGGCTAACGGGTTATTGCGGGCCCGGTTCGAGCTCGGCGACTTTATGCTCGGCTGGACGGTATCCTGCCTGATCATCGGCTGTATGGCCGGAGCCGCGGTGTCCGGTTCGTTGGGTGAACGGTTCGGCCGTAAAAAGGTGCTAGTCGCGGCTGCGGTTCTGTATACCGCCGGAATTTTCGCTTCCGCCCTCTCGCCGTCGCTGGGAATGTTCATCACAGCCCGCATGATTGAGGGCATTGGAATCGGGATTACATCGACGCTCTGCCCGCTTTATAACGCGGAGATTGCCCCCGCCAAATTTCGCGGCCGGCTGGTCGCCATGAACCAGATGGCGACGGTTAGCGGTATCTTTCTCGGCTCGTTTCTGGCCTTCGGCGTATCCAGCATGGGCAATGACGCATGGGACGTTTCCACGGGCTGGCGCATCATGTTCGGAACCGGCATCGTGCCGGGACTTCTGTTCCTGACTCTTCTGTTCCTGGTTCCGGAAAGCCCAAGATGGCTCATTAAGAAAGGAAGAGCTGCGGAGGCGCTGCCTATTCTGCTGAAGATTCACGGAGAAGAGCTGGCCAAGAAAGAAGTGCTTGATATCAAGCAGAGCTTCGCACAGGACGAGGAAGCCAAAGCCGCTTCCGGCCGGAGATTTACGCCGGCCCTGCGCACCGTGCTGATCGTAGGCATCATCATCGCTATGCTTCAACAGATTACGGGCATCAACGCCGTAATGTACTACGCGCCGGAAATCTTCCGCCAGACGGGCGCGGGAGCGAGCGGTTCCCTTACTCAGACCATTATGGTCGGACTTGTCAATCTGATCTTCACCGCACTGTCCCTCTGGCTTGTCGATAAGCTGGGCCGTAAGGTGCTGCTGCTGGCCGGTTCGTTCTTCATGACCCTCAGTCTGGCGATCATCGGTTTTGCGTTCCATACCGGGCGTACAGACGGGCCGATCGTGCTGATCTGTATTCTCGTCTATGTTGCTGCTTTCGCCATTTCACTCGGGGCCGTGGTTTGGGTAATCCTGTCCGAGATATTCCCGAGCCGGATTCGCGGCCTTGCTACAGCGGTCGCCACTATGGCTCTCTGGGGAGCCGACTTCGCGGTTTCCCAATCCTTCCCGCCGCTGCTTGCTTCCGCGGGACCTGCCATAACATTTTGGATTTTTGCCGCGACTTCCCTGTTTACATTCCTCTTTACTTGGGGAGTCATTCCGGAGACCAAAGGCAAATCCCTGGAAGAAATCGAAGCGATGTGGGAGAAGAAACACGGCGACAAACAGGAGAGCTATAAGCCCTCTCTTCAGGATTAATCAATACACATAACGGGTCGAATAGGGATTATCCCGGTTCGGCCCGTTTTTTGTTTGCTCGTATGCTTGTTACTGGACATCACATCAGATTATCGCAGCTTTCTTTTTTACCAAAATAAGTTTATGATGATCTAAAATATTGTATTCACAAAGCCACTGGGAGAAGATAGCTGAACATGATCTATATCAAAGACTTGATGAGCGGAATTGATATTTTTAAAGCGCTCAGTTCCGAAATCCGAATACAAATTCTAGAAATGCTTGCCTCCAACCCGCAGCTGAACCTGAATGAAATCGCCAAACGGCTGAAGCTGAGCAACGGCGCGATCACGATGCATATTAAAAAACTTGAAGAAAGCGGTCTTATAGAAATTAACACTTCCGTCGGCAAACATGGTATCCAGAAGGTATGTTATTTGAACAAAGACCGGCTGATGGTCGAACTCCGCAGCAAGGATATCGACAATCTGTACGAGGTGGAGATTCAGGTCGGACATTACAGTAACTATGCGGCCGTTCCAACCTGCGGTCTTGCAACCAAGGATGGCATTATCGGAGAATTCGATGAGCCGCGCTATTTTGCCGATCCCCAGCGGATCAAGTCGGAGATTATCTGGATGGCTGATGGGTTTCTCGAATACCGGATTCCGAATTATTTAAAGCCAAATCAGAGCTTCCGTGAGATCCAGCTCTCCTTGGAGCTTGGGTCGGAAGCGCCTGGCTGCTCTGATCATTATCCTTCGGATATTTACTTTTATCTTAACGGCGTCAAGCTCGGCTTCTGGACAAGCCCTGGTGATTTCGGCGATACACGCGGTACGTTCAGCCCTGATTGGTGGCCTCCCCATTTGAACCAGTACGGAATGCTGAAGCTGATCCGGATCAACGATCAAGGAAGCTTTATCGACGGCTCCCGCATTTCGGATGTTACTCTGGATAAAATAAAGCTGGATTACAAAAGCGAGCTGACCTTCCGTATCGCCGTTACCGATAAGCCGGCCAACAAGCGCGGGCTGACGATATACGGCAAGCATTTCGGCAATTACAGCCAGGATCTTCTCGCCCGCATGCTGTACGATGTCCGCGAGGCCGGAGAGATTCATACGGTTTCAGCCAGCCCGTGACCAAAAAAGACGATAGATTCATGACAAAACGCTCCAGAAAGACTGGATATCCGTCCTTCTGGAGCGTTTGTATGCTTATAACTGTCATTTGCCGGAGGCTGCCGCTGCGCATAATTCCCTTGCTGCGGACACACACTAATCCTCGTCTCCCAAACCAACGAGAAGGAGTGTTTCAAATGCGCGAAGGTTTGATGCCCACCATTCTTGGAACCGTCGTTTCCGCTTCAGGAGCTGCCTTTCTTGGAAGCAGATATAAGCTGATTGCGACAGGAGTACTCGGCTTCGGTCTGGCGCATATTGTACTTGGCGCCATCGACCTGATTGAGCACCGGTAAGGGGCAGGAGAACAGAGGATATTCCGAAGGCTGCAACCGCGGTCCGAGGGATATCCTTTTTGTTGCAGACACTACTTTACAGCCACATAGAACAGCCGCTGCGTGTCTTCCCGGGCCGGTCTCCATTCAAAATCGGCATACACCTTCACCTCGCGGAATCCGGCTCTCCGAAGCGCTTCCTCCATCCACTGCGGATCGTAAGCACGCTGCACATGCGTCTCCTCGAACCGGCGGTACCGATCGCTTTCCGCCTCTTCGCGGACAAAAATTGAGAGATGATGCTCAATTTCAGTCCTTGGCACATCCAAATCGCAGGTCCAGATGTAAGACACCGAGAGATCATCCATAATGAAGGGCTGCTCCTCCTCGTAACGAATCAGAGTGCGGGGATGGTGAACGTCAAAGAGAAAGCTGCCCCCGGGCTTTAATCCCTTGCAGGTACGCTCGAACACAGCGGAAATGTCGCTCTCTTCGAGTATATAATTCAGACTGTCGCAAAATGAGATCACGGAGTCCACCGGCTCCGGCAGCTCCCATTCCCTCATGTCCTGTCTGATCCAATGGACGCTGCCTTCCCGCATAAACCGCCGCCCCCGGGGACGATCCTCCATCTTCTGACGCGCCACGGCAAGCATATCCGAAGACAGGTCAATTCCCGTCATATGATATCCCGCCTCAGCCAGCGGAATGGTGAGGCTGCCGGTGCCGCAGCCAAGCTCGGCAACGGTCTTCGGCTTCCCCAGCCGCTCCCACGCGGCTTCGGCAAAAGCGAGCCACTGGGGATATGGCATATCCGCCATCAGTTCGTCATAGACATAAGCAAATTTCCCATAGGAGGACACTGACAACACCGCACCTTCCATCGCCGTCCTAATCGGCAGAGTTTCCGCGGCTGTCGCCGCTCTGTTCGCCGGAAGCCTGACCGGGCTTATCTCCCTGCGCCAGATACGTCCAGCTCTCCTTCTGGGTGATAAGACCTTCCTTCATCAGCTTACCGAGGGCACGCTTGAACGCGGCTTTGCTGATCCCAAACCGCTGCTTGATAATATCCGGCGGCGTCGCGTCCGAATAAGGCATTCCTCCGCCCGGACGATTCTGCAGAAATTCCAGAATCTTGGCGGAATCCATGTCCCGTCCCACTTCCTTGCGCTGGGCCATGGACAAGTTGATGCGTCCATCCTCCCGAATGACAGCTACACGGGCTTCAAACTCCTCGCCCAAACGAAGCATTCTCGGCCGTTCGGAGGAATGGATCATGCCGATTGCACCGAAGCCGAGCACGCCTCCGTCCACAATGACAAAAGTACCCATTTGGAGAGGCTTGTACACCCGAGCCTTCAACCACTGGCCCTTCCAGCTGGAAGGGGCCGGGAACGTCAGCGGCGCAAGCTCCTGTTCGCCCGCCAGCTTGGCCCGGAGCCGTCCCTGCTTGTCATGCTCCATAATGACGAATACGCGGTCGCCTACCTGCGGATGCAGCTCCTTCAGTTCAGGCAGTTCGCGGATTGGCAGAAGCAGCTGGCGCCCGAGTCCCATTTCAAGAAAACAGCCAAGCCGGGGATGAACGTCCGCCACTTCCAGCAAGGCCAGTTCGCCAAGCGTGAGATACGGTTTCTTCATCGTTGCCGCAAGGCGGTCCTCCGTATCGAAGAACAGGAACACTTCAACCTTGTCCCCGGGTTTAATCTTATCCGTAAGCTCCGTATAATGCAGCAGCACATCCTGGTCGCCCGCGCTCAAGAAATAACCGTAGGGGGAAACCTCCCTCGCCACTTCGAGCGTTACTACGCTTCCGGCTATCAGGCTCATACGTGTTCCACAACCTTCGCGTCGGACCACAGACGCTCGATATTGTAATATTCGCGCTCGTCCCGGTGGAAGATGTGTACGACCACATCACCCAAATCCATCAGCACCCAGCGCGCCGCGTCCATTCCTTCTATACCGCGGATGACTGCCCCCGCTGCCTGCGCAACCTTGCGTACCTCGGTGGCGATAGCCTGCACCTGGGTATCGGAGTTACCGTGACAGACAATGAAATAATCGCTAATCAACGAAATGCCGCGCAAATCAAGGGCAACGACGTTCATCGCTTTTTTATCTTCAACTGCTTCAAGCGTCAGCCGCAGAAGCTCTTTGGATTGTATGGTCATTCATTTTCCTCCAATATTCTTACTAGATCGTTTCTTGCCATTACCGTCAGTGGGAATACAATCCGCCGTTTCTCCAGGAGCAGGCTGATCGTAGAATCGAATCCGGCGACAAGTCCTTCTTCCAGACTGGAACCGGCAAGTTTGCGTATACGGTCGACACCTGGAAAATCGCGCCCCGGCTCAATGTAATCAGCCAAACAGACGATTTTGTCCAGCAGGGCCATGCCCACCCGGCCTGAAGTATGGTAGCGGATGGCATCAAGCACACCCGAATCCGTAATTCCGTACTCTTTTTCCGCCACAAAGGCCCCCACCTCCGCGTGCCACAGCTGCTTGTCATAGGACAGCAGTTCAGGCGAGAGGTGATTCTGTTCTATAATTTCGCGCTGGCGTTCGACCGGCCAATATTTGGCCACATCATGCAATATCGCTGCCAGCTCGGCGCGCTCCGGATCGCCGCCATACTTTCGGGCAAGCTCTCCCGCCGATTCCACTACGCCCAGCGTATGCTTCCAGCGCTTCTTCGGCATCTGCGAGGATACCGACTCAATTAGCGCTTCGCGGCTGAACTCCATACAACTCACTCCTTTGCACGTAGTCGTATACCGCTTCAGGCACCATGTACCGGATCGACTTCCCAGATGCGGCCCGTTCCCGAATCATCGTAGACGATATATCGACCATCGGCATATCCGCCAGCAGCACCTTATCGGCGATATTCACCGGAAGCGTCCCGAGATTAAGGGAATTGCCCGGCCGTCCCACACCAATAAAGGTAAGCCGCCGCACCAGTTCGTCGATATCCTTCCATTTCGGCAAATACTGCACCATATCCGCCCCGATAATAAAATAAAAATCTTCGGACGGGTAACGCTCCTTAAGCATCCGCACCGTTTCGATTGTATACGAAATGCCCCCGCGTACAATCTCCCAATCGAGGATACGGAAAGATTCATTATTCCTGATCGCCTCGCTCACCAGAGCCAGCCTCGTCTCACCCGAGGCTCCTGCCGCATGTTTATGCGGCGGGATATGCGAAGGCATGAACCATACCTGTTCCAGCCCGAAGGCATCCCTGGCCGTCTCCGCAACCAGCAGATGGCCGATATGAATGGGATCGAAGGTGCCGCCCATAATGCCGACCTTCACACTCCCACCTCCTTGCAAATTTGCCTCTCTCGCCTGAGGCCTTGTCTACAGACTGCTTACTTATGGATGCGGCTTCGCCCCATCCGTTTCCGGGATATGGATCTTATCTGGGCAGCTCAATCGTCTTGTTGTCGCGTGATTCCTTATACAGAATGATCGTCTTGCCTATGACCTGAACAAGCTCGGAGCCAGACTGCTCCGCAAGCTCGCTGCCTATCTCCTTCGGATCCTCGGCGCAATTGTTCAGCACGCTGACCTTCATCAGCTCGCGCTTTTCAATCGCCTCCTCAATATGGCGGATCAGATGCTCGTTAACGCCGCCCTTCCCAACCTGAAACACAGGGTCGAGGTGATGGGCAAGCGAGCGAAGATAGCGCTTTTGTTTGCCGGTTAACATCATGTATGCATACTCCTTATTTATCAACTATTATTACCCGATTATCCTAAAATCTACTTGCTTCCTGAAGATTCATCGGCGCCGAGACTACCCAGCAGAGCCTCCCGCATCACATCGATCGGAGCGGGCATTCCCGTCCAGTATTCGAGAGCGTAAGCCCCTTGATAGAGGAACATCCCTACGCCGCCGTGAATAATGCATCCCCGGCGTTTGCGGCTTTCCAGCAGCAGACGGGTATGCAGCGGGTTGTAGATCAGATCGCTGACCACGATTCCTTCCGGGATGATATCCGGGTCTAAGGGCATTTCATCTACATGGGGATGCATTCCCACCGAGGTTGTGTTGATCAGAATATCCGTACCGCCGATGTAACTTCGGATCTGATCAAATCCAATACCCTTGATATCGCCCCGGCTGCTCCAGCTTCCCGCAAGCAGCTTCGCCTTCTCCTCATCACGGTTTACAATAACAACCGACGCAGGATGATCCTGAAGCAGCGCGTCGATTATGCCCCTTGCCGCGCCGCCTGCGCCGATAACCATAATCCTGCGTCCGGAAAGATCGGAGACCGCTTCCGATTTCAGAGAGCGCACATATCCGATTCCGTCGGTATTGTAGCCGGTTAAAATACCGTTGTCGTTAACAATGGTGTTGACCGCCCCAATGGCCTCCGCTGCAGGGTCCACTCTGTCCAGATGCTCAATCACTGCCAATTTATGCGGAATGGTCACGTTGATGCCCCGAAAATTCAGTGTCCGTATTGCCTGGATCGTCTCTCCAACTTTATCGGGGTTTACGTGCAAGGGAACATAAGCTCCCGGGATTCCAAGCGCCTTCAGACCCGCGTTATGCATCACGGGCGATTTGGATTGCAAAATGGGGCATCCTATAACCCCCAAAAGAATGCTTCCGCTCTCCAAAGACCAGGTTTCCGTTGTAGCTGTCATGATTGTCCTCCTTCTATCTAAATCAGCGAAGGGCGAACCAGCACCTTCACGCCGCGGGGGACATGGACAGCCACAACCGCGCCTTCCGTTCCGTTCAATTTGATCCAGCCCAGGCCGGAGATGAATACATCGCTGCGGCTTCCTCTGGCTATTCTGAATTCGTGCCGCTGCCAGGCAGGAAGCTTATCCACATCGCCGGCAGCAGGCGGGGACAGCATTTCGCCGCGGTGATCGCGGTACAGATCGTCCGCACGCTCCAGCTTGGTGCGGTGAATTTTGAGGCTGCCGCTGATGAAGCAGGTGAACGACTGATGCTCGCCCTGCACGAAGTCGAACCGGCCCAAGCCGCCGAAAAAGAGCGTCTGTCCCGAGTTTAGCTGGTACACCGCAGGCTTAAGCGGCTTTGCAGGCATGACCGCGTCCAGATCCTGACGCTCAACCAATTCGCTGTACCGCCAAGGATAGACAATTCCCGGTGTGTCGATGATGTAATGGCCGTCGTCCAGCGGAATCTTGACGCTGTCCAGCGTCGTGCCGGGATACCGGGATGTCGTCAGCTCCTGCTCCAGATCGCTATAATCCGAAATGAGACGGTTGATCAGCGTCGACTTGCCAACGTTGGTTGCGCCTACAACATATACATCGCGCCGGCCCCGAAGCGAAGACACCGAATCGAGCAGCCGGTCGAAGCCCTGTCCCCGCTTGGCACTGCAAAGCACGATTTCCGCAGTTTTCAGTCCAAGCTCTTTGCTGCGCTGCTGAACCCAATTGCGCAGCTTGTTCCAGTTGGTCACCTTGGGCAGCAGATCGCATTTGTTCACGGCCAGAATGACGGAATTGCTGCCGACAAACCGCTGAAGTCCGGAGATAAGGCTGCCTTCAAGATCAAAAAGGTCGACAATGTGGACGACAAGCGCGTTCTTTTCCCCGATTCCGGAGAGCAGGCGCAGAAATTCGTCCTGGTCCACGGAGACCGAGGAGACCTCGTTATAATTCTTAATGCGGAAGCACCGTTGGCAAATGACTGGGTCACGGTCATAAGCCGCCTCCGGCATGTATCCAGGCTGGTCCCGGTGCACGGTCTGCAGCTTAATGCCGCAGCCGCTGCAGCTTATGGGACGCTGCCGTTCAGTCTGTTCGTTCATTCCTGTTGTTCCTCCTCATGCCACAATCCTTGTTTACGCAATCTGGTCAGCGCAATCTGCTCTATCCGGCGGTTGATGCGGGTGCCAAGTCCCTCGTCCTCAGGGGAGATCGGCAGCACCAGTACAGTAAACAGACCCAGCCGGTTGCCTCCGTATACGTCGGTAAGCATCTGGTCTCCGACCACGATCGTCATCTCCGGTTCCAGATTCATCAGCTTCATCGCCTTGTGAAAAGGGGCATTGGTCGGCTTGCGCGCTCCGTGCACAAATTCGATATTCAGCGGCGCCGCAAATCGTGATACCCGGTTCATATTATTATTGGACACGATCACCAGTTTAAAGCCGTGCTGCTTCACCTTATCGAACCACAGCACCAGCTCCGGCGTAGCCAGAGGCGCCTTGGCGCCTACCAGCGTGTTGTCCAGATCGGTAATAATGCCCCTATAGCCCTTCAAATACAGATCTTCGAGATTAATATCGAACACCGTATTTACCCGCAGCTTGGGGACAAGACTTTCAAACATACGTTCACCTCGATTTCATACGACAAACTATATCATAATCTTTACTCTTCGGAAATGATTGTTAGATAGAGAAATCGCCGGTTATCTGCCGTTCATTTCGTCAGCTTCAGACTCTTTCGCAGCCGCAAAGTTTCAGTATACACGGCTTGCCAGTCTTTGTCTTCAATTACTTCGGGGCTGTATTTTGCCTTCTCGAACCAGCCGAGCAGCGCCGATAGACTTTCCGACGCACCCGGACGCTCACCTCTCCACCGGGAAACCGATTCCCTAAGGGTCTCATGCTTGTCTCTGGAGAAGCCTTTCCGGCGCATGAAGGCTACCCAGCGCTCCGTCTCAGCCACAATTTTCTCGGCGGAAGACAATGGCCGTCCGCTGCGGATTCTCTGCAGCAGAAAGCGAAGGTCGGACCGGTGCTGCCACAGCAGAAACGCCGCCCAACCGGCTACAATAACAGCCGCTGCGGCAACGACCCACGTTCCCACGGACAAGCTGCTTTCATCGGAACCCGTACCTGCAGCCTGCTCTTCATCCTGCGCATCTGCATTCGGAGCTTCGGATGCTTCGGGCTGCGGATCGGACTCGCTTTGCGTCAGCAGCGGGGCATTGAAGCCGGGCGTTGCCTCTACCGGAATCCAGCCGTAATCCCCGAAGTATACCTCGGCCCAGGAATGGGCGTCGGCGTTGGTAATCGTATAGTTGTTGTTCACGGCCTCTCCCTGCCGCACGGCAAGGCTGTCGGGAAGCTGGGCCTGTTCTCCCGGCGCATAGCCCTTAACCCAACGGGCTGGAATATCCAGCGAACGGGCCATGGTCACAAGAGCCGTGGAATAATAGTCACAGTAGCCCTCTTTAATCTCAAACAGAAAGCCTTCCACAAAATCCCTGCTTTTTTTGAGGGACAAGTCGGGTTCATTTGTGTACGGAAACGTTTGTTGTAAATATTGTTGCAGAAGCATCGTCTTTTCATACGGCGTCTGTGCCTGTGCCGTAATTTCACGGGCCAGATTCTGCACTCTTTCGGGAAAATTATTTGGAAGCTGCAGGAACTGGTTCGGAATATCCTTTCCGCCATACAGGTCGGAGAATGTCTTTGCGCTCAGTTCCTGAACCGGAACGACGGGCAGCTCGGAAGTCAGCTCATACGTCTTCGGGTATGGAGCGGAATCAGCGCCGTTAATCAACAATTCGCCGTCCCGGCTGCGCCATGACATCCCGCCAGTTTCTTTTTCACCGTTAATAGAATCGATTCTGGAAATGGAATAGGCGCCGAACAGCACCGGGTACCGGTTATTGCTGAGCATACGGACGGTATACTGCAGCTCCTGAGTGGGAGTAGACGACGCATAGTCATTCTCCAGCGCCTCCCCAACCTCCGCCGGCTCTAGGCGCCCTTGTTTGCTGCGGAGGTTATCGCTCCATCCTGTGCCGGAGTATACGTTTCTTGTCTCCCCGCGCATATAGATGCGCGAAGACGAGGTGACCGACATCACCGGAGAGTAGTCAAAAGCGAAGCCTCCTCCGAGATTGGCATCATTGAGGCTGTATCCGGAAGCCGTCCCTGACGAGCCTGTGCCGCTTGATTCGGTTCCAGTATTGTCCGCTCTATTATCTTGCGGCGCGCCGCTGCCGTTCCATTCCCTCCAGGCCGTATAAGGATCGGTCAACGTGGGCTTGACCGCCGGCGCATTCACGCCGGTAAGAATGACCAGCGCAAAAATAACGGCGATATTCACTGATATTTTGAGCGGATAATCAATGAGATATTTCCAGCCTCTGGGATAACGCAACTGAAAGCTCTTTAGATGATTGCTCACCAGCCAGCCCAGCCCGGCGAACACCGTCCAGGCGACTTCCTGCCACAGCACCGAGGGCGTGAAGGAATCCAGCGCCGCGAATGCCGCGATATTCATGCCGATAAACAGCAAAATACGGCTCTTGGTCGTTACCAGTAAGGAGGCCGACAGCATAATCGCCCAACCTGCGAGAGCGAACCAGAGATATGGCGTCATCTGCGATAAAGTATCGGTCAGATGTTCGTCAATCGGCGCCGAAGGAAATGGGATATAAAGTCCGTAATATTGGATGGTCCGGTATACAATATACAGAACTGTAGCCGCTTCGATCATGATGCGGTACAGGATGGAAATCGGCAGCAAAATTTCAATAACTGCTGCGGCCGCCAGCGTGATCAACACCGCGGTGCTCGTCTGCTGCAGCCAGATCGGGTCGGTGAAAGAAAGCCACTGCAAAGCTATGATGACCATCCACAGCAGACCGAAAGACCGGTGCCAGGACGATTTCATTAGGTTCCACCAGTTCTTCATCGTCCATCCCCTCCAAGCGCAGCGGGCAGTTCACGAAGCGAGCTTACACTATGCCCCATGATACCGCGGGAATGAAGCTCGCTGGGCCATTTGTTGCCGCGGTGCGAACCCGCAGGGTTCAGTACGTGGATGTGACAGGGGGTCATCCCTCTGCTCTCGGCCCACTGCAGTGTCTGCAGCACATTTCCGTCTGTCTGCGGGCTGATCAGCACGAAGTAAGCTCCTTTCGGAAACATGCGGTATCCCTTTTCCAGCCGGGGAACCAGAGGGCCTCTGCCCTCCCCGTTGATATCGATCAGATATTGAACCATCTTCTGCCGCTCCGCGGCGCTCTCCGCAGGGGCGAATACTTTGGTATTTTTGTCGAGACAGCACAGTCCGATGCCAATCCGTTCCCGCACGCCAAACCCAAGCAGAGAGGCCGCTGCCGAGACGGCAAGCTCGAACTGCGCGGAAGAGGCGTAAGCCGAGGCGGTTCCGTCGAGAATAAGCATCGTTTTGGGCAGCGATTCATGCTCGAATTCCTTGGATTTCCATGCCCCGGTCTTGGCCGTCGCATTCCAGTGAATGCGGCTTAGGCGGTCGCCGTACACGTAATCGCGGACGCCGTTGATCTGCGTCGTCTCCCGCCGTGACTGAGCCAGCGAAACCTGGGGCCCGGAAATCCGCGAATTCCGTTCGTACAGCACCCATCTCGGGATATGGACGATGCGGGGCAGCACCCGGAACTGTCCCTGCGCGAGAAAGCTTCCTTTGTGCTCGACCAGCCCGAAAATATCCTCGCTGGAAATTCCCGTCTCGGAAAAAGAATAGCGGCCGCGTTCGAGCGGTGGCGTTTGGAATCTAAGTTCCCCCTGTCCTTTAAAGTTCGGAACAAAGCTTTCCTCAAAAATCCAGGACTCTCCATTATGCCTTTTGAGCATTTCACGGACAACAACAAAAGGAATCGGCAGAAGGCCGGGGAGCGCAATTTCGAGCTTGACGTGCAGATGGCCTCCCGCATAGAGCAAATCGGACTTCTCTCCGTCGGTGAGAAGGGTACGGGCGCCCCGGGCTCTGCGTACTCCGGTAAATCCGCCGGCAAGCAGATATACCATCAGGACCGACACCATAGTGAACAGCATGAACGACGTTTTGCCGCCTTGAAACAGAACATACAGCAGGGTAACACACCAAACCGCGGCAATTCCGGCCAGCTTGGCCGGCAGCCTCACGGCGGCTGCGGACAAATAGCGTCTCATTTTATTGCCTCATTGTCACGGGCACCTGGATACTCTGCAGAAGATTGTTCAGCAGTGTATCCGCGCTGACGTTATCCAGCCGGGATTCGGGACGCAGCAGGATGCGGTGGCCGAGCGTATATGGAGCCAGCGACTTCACATCATCCGGCAGCACATAGTCGCGCTCCTGCAAGAAGGCGAAGGCCTTGCATGCCATCATATAAGACAGCGCTGCACGGGGGCTGGCGCCGAGCAGGACCATCGGATGTTCTCTGGTGCCGCGGACAATATCGAGGAGGTAGCCTAGAACCGGCTCGCTGATATACACCTCGCGGATTTCGTCTTGAATGGATGCTATTCTTTCCATTCCCGTTACCGGCTGAAGCTTATTCACCGGCTGGCCTTCCTGATGGGTCAGGAGCAGATTTCTTTCCGTGGCCGCATCGGGATACCCAAGGCTGATTCGAAGCATGAAGCGGTCGAGCTGCGCTTCGGGCAGCGTGTACGTGCCTTCGAAGTCAATCGGATTCTGCGTGGCGCACAGCATGAACGGATGCGGAAGCGCATAGGTCTCCCCGTCCACCGTTACGTTGCGTTCCTCCATGACCTCCAGCAGCGCAGACTGCGTCTTGGTCGTAGCCCTGTTGATTTCGTCGGCAAGCAGGATATTCGTCATTACCGGTCCCGGACGGAAGTGGAACATCTCATCCCGGGGATGATACACCGATACACCGGTAATATCGCTCGGCAGAATGTCTGGATTGCACTGAATCCGGCGGTAGTCTCCGGAGATGGATCTTGCCAGCGCTCGGATCAGCTGGGTTTTGCCCGTTCCCGGGACATCCTCGATCAGGACATGGCCGCCTGCAAGCAAGGCAGTAAGCAGCAGCTCTATTTCAAACGATTTTCCGAGAATACAGGATTCCAGATTGGCGCGGACGGCATTTACGATTTGCATCGATTCGTGGCTAACGGGCATATATAGTAAAACCTCCTAAGTCAGAATAAACAGTATACTTACTATTTTACATGATTAAGAGGGACAAAGTACATTCGGCCGGTTTTGAAAACGGTTAAGATGAATATATATATATATATATATATATATTTGTTGCTTGTTTTATCTGCAAATAATCTTGATTGACCTATTAAAATTCTGCGTTGCACAGAAGGATTTCCATAATATTGAAAGAATCATTAAATTGACAATATTTCCTCAAACATTGGGAGGCCCGGGATGAACGCAGAACAACGCAAGGCATGGAATGAAGATCACAAACATCTGACAGCCATGATTCTCATACCGAATGAGCATAAGGAGTCTGTCTCTCTGCTGCTGCGGCTGCGTGCTCAGTTGTATGCGGCTGAAGGAGAGGCGAATGGACCTTTTGGTTATGAGGATTTGCTTCTTAAAGACACCCGGGAGGAGACAATGCGATGCTATCCCGTGCAGTCTCCCGATACGCGGAATTCCATAGTTTGGCATCTGTGGCACAGCGCCAGGATAGAAGATATCACTATGAACATGCTGGTAGCGGGCACGGGGCAGGTTCTGGATACAGACGGAATGCCCCAGGAGCTGAATATCCGGTTCCTCCATTCCGGTAACGAGATGACTGAAGAAGAAATGACGGAACTCAGCGCTGAAATTGGGATTGAGGGTCTGCTTGCTTATCGGCGGGCTGTCGGGCGGAGGACAAATGAAATTATAACTTCTCTGGAGCCGGGGCAATTCAGACAAAAAGTGGATCCGGGACGGATCAAGGCTGTCCGGGAGCAAGGCGCGGTTACGGAAAAAGCTGGCTGGCTGACCGACTACTGGAGCGGAAAAACAATAGGCGGCTTGATGCTGATGCCCGCGACACGGCATAACTTCGTTCACCTGAACAAAGCGATGCGGATCAAAAGCAAGCTTCAACGGCGCCGGTAACGAGGCAGATAGGCCAAGAAGAAACGGCCGCGCCATTCTCCTAGGGGCCAATGCTTCCAGCGATACGGTGATACTTTCCTTTTTTCGCAAAAGAACCCGCCGGAGCGATGTCCGGCGGGTTTGGCAAGCAAGTCAGCCCTTTGGCCGCACAACCAGCGCAGCCAGGAAAGAAAATACGATTGCCGAGGATATACCGGCGCTCGTAATGTTGAAGATCCCGGTGACTACACCGATCCAGCCAACCTGTTCCAGCTCGATAAGCGCGCCGTGCACCAGCGAGTTGCCGAAACTGGTAATCGGTATGGATGCGCCCGCGCCGGCGAATTTTATGAGCGGATCGTATATTCCGACCGCGTCCGCTATCGCCCCGGCGACCACGAGCGTGCTCATCGTATGCGCCGGAGTCAGCTTAATCACATCCATCATCAGCTGGCCGATTACACAGATCAGGCCTCCGACCAGAAATGCCCACACAAATATCATGCTTGCTCACCTCCGCTCTCCAGCGCAACCGCATGCGCTATACAAGGTATGCTCTCACCCTGCTGATACGTCAGCGGCGAGAGCAGTGCTCCTGTGGCAACGACGAGAACGCGCTTCAGTTGTCCTTTTTTCATCCGTTTCAAAATATGTCCATAGGTGACGGTCGCCGAACAGCCGCATCCGCTGCCTCCCGCGATGACATATTTCTGTCTTTCCCGGTCGTAAATCAGCAGCCCGCAATCGGTGAATTCGGTCTGTTCCATCGGAATTCCTTCTTTAGCGAGCAGTTCCTTTGTTATGGGCAATCCGACCGAGGCAAGATCGCCGGTCACGATCAAATCGTAATAACCCGGAGACAACCCCGTATCGCGAAAATGCGCCGTGATCGTATCCGCCGCGGCGGGAGCCATGGCAGAGCCCATGTTAAAAGGGTCTTTAATATCAAAATCCATAACTTTGCCAATGGTTGCGGCAGTGACAAACGGTCCGGTCTGGGTTCCGTCATTCCGGGTAATAATCGCGCAGCCGGAGCCCGTAACGGTATACTGCGCCGTCGGCGGTTTTTGCGATCCGTATTCGGTGGGATACCGGAATTGCTTCTCCACCGTACAGTTATGGCTGGCGGTTCCGGCCAGCGCATATTTCGCTCCCCCAGAATCCACGATCATGGATGCGACCGCCAAACTTTCCATAGAGGTGGAGCAAGCGCCGAATACACCGATATAGGGAGTGCCGAGCTTTTTGGCCGCGAAAGAAGCGCTGATAATCTGGTTCATCAGATCGCCGCCAACGAAAAACTCCAGCTCCTCCTGCTTAATCCCCGCATTGATCATGGCCAGACGGATCGCCTTTTCAAAGAGCCGGCGCTCCGCTTTCTCCCAGGTCTTCTCGTCCATCTTCAAACTATCGTATATGAAGTCAAAATCCGAGGCGAGCGGCCCCTCGCCTTCTTCCGGTCCCACTACCGCCGAAGCGCCAAGAATGGCGGGTTTGGATGTGAACTGCCACGTCTGCTTGCCCAGCTGCTTCATAAATGTCCTCCCCCATGGCCAAGAAAGATGTAGACGATGCCGACAACAAAAGCGGCTACGACTCCGAAGACAATAACCGAGCCCGCAAGCTTGAACATATTGGCTCCCACGCCCAGCACGATCCCTTCGGCACGATGTTCAAGCGCAGCTGAGCACATGCTGTTGGCGAAGCCGGTTACGGGAACGGCCGTCCCTGCGCCGCACCACTGGGCAAGCTTGTCATATACGCCGAAGCAGGTGAGAATGACGGAGATTAGGATCATTACCGCAACGGTCGGGCTCGCCGCCTGCTTTGAACTCATGTTGAAGTTAGCCATAAACGCTCCCTGGATAGCCTGTCCAATCACGCAAATCAGGCCGCCCGACAGAAAAGCGCGAAAGCAGTTTTTAAGTACGGGCCTGGAAGGTTCGTGCTTTTTGGCCATCTGCTTGTAAACTTGCGGAGTCAGGGAATCAAGCTGCAGCTTGACCCCCGAACGTTTGGTTTTTGCCGGCAATGAAGGCACCTCCTAAAGGTTTGGCGAAGACTTAAGTCCGCTTGCACAAATACGCATTAAGGACGATCAACCGACTTCGCATAGAAGATTTTCCTTTATTGTTCGCCGTCCGGCGTTTCCTTATGACATTAAGTATCAGGAAAAATACAGCAGCACTGCGACAAGCAGCAAAAACAGCACTAAAATAATGATGGCTTCGCGCTCCGCTTCAGACTTAATCATCCTTCTCCCGCTCCTTTTCAGGGCTCCGACCTTTCTAACGCCCTGACAGCATTATATTCGCCGCCTTCCAGCCGGGTGTAAGCTTCAGACCTGTGCAAAACGCATATTTCAAAGACCGACGACCTTTTTTTGCGGAGCGTTCCCGATCCTTTATGACCTCGGTCCAATGGACAACCCGGTGGCGAAAGTTCATACTATACGGTAGTAAAGGAGAGAGGCTAGATGAACCAGGAAACACTTAATATGTTCAAAACCCTTACCGAATTACCTTCCGCCCCCGGTTTCGAACGTGAACTGCGCAAGCTTGTAAAAGAAGCCATGGCTCCGTATACCGATGAATTTGTCCATGACCGTCTCGGCAGCCTGTTCGGTGTGCTTCGCGGCGATGTTAACGGGCCGAAAATTATGGTAGCCGGCCATTTTGACGAAGTAGGCTTTATGGTTACCGGAATAACCGATAACGGAATGATCCGTTTTCAGCCGCTTGGCGGCTGGCTGGCTTCGGCGGTCAGCTCCCAGCGGCTGCAAATTATTACGCCTAAAGGGGCGATTACGGGTGTCGTCGGCAGTACGCCAATACATCTGCTCAGCCAGGAAGAGCGCGCAAAGGGCGGTGACATCAAATCGATGTTCATCGATATCGGCGCGGAAAGCCGCGAGGAAGCGATGGAATTCGGCGCTGCTCTCGGCCAGCAGATCGTTCCCGTCTGTCCCTTTACCCCGCTTGCCAATCCGAAAAAAATATTGGCCAAAGCATGGGACAACCGTTACGGCGTCGGGCTTGCCATTGAGCTGGTCAAGGCGCTCAGCGGTAAAAAGCTGCCGAACACCGTCTTTGCCGGCGCTACCGTACAGGAAGAAGTCGGCCTGCGGGGTGCGCAAACGTCGGCCAACCTTCTTCAGCCGGATATTTTCTTCGGACTTGACGCAAGTGCCGCCTCGGACATGACAGGGGACAAGAAGGCGTTCGGGCGGCTTGGCGATGGCGCGCTGCTGCGCATCTTTGATCCAACGATGATTACCCATCGCGGGATGCTGGAATATGTACAGGATACGGCAGATACACACCGGATCAAGTATCAGTATTTTGTCTCCCAGGGCGGGACGGATGCAGGCCAGGTTCACGTAAGCGGAATCGGCATTCCCTCCGCCGTGATCGGCATCTGCTCGCGGTATATTCATACTTCCGCATCCATGATCCATACCGACGATATCGACGCGGCCAGAGAACTGCTGATCAAGCTGGTAGAAGGACTCGATCATACTACTTTGCAGACTATTATTGAGCGAAGCTGAAGCATGATCCTTTGCGGAAGCGGGACACATGCTGAAATAATTGAAAGCCCGCCGGGCCATTAGGGGTCCGTACGGGCTTTTTCCAGTGGCTTGCATGTGCATAATCAAGGCACAAATTTTAATATAATTGTCCATCTGCACCCTGCTCACTACCTTGTTAGCCACTTTTGGAACTAGGCTTGCTTTAATACATTTAGCAGCTTCAATTCGTTAACACGCTTTAATTCATCGTAATGTTTCAGGACCAATTCATGAATCTTATGACCTGGCGGAATCCCT
Source organism: Paenibacillus sophorae (assembly GCF_018966525.1). NCBI lineage: Bacteria > Bacillati > Bacillota > Bacilli > Caryophanales > Paenibacillaceae > Paenibacillus > Paenibacillus sophorae. The sequence goes on along the minus strand of NZ_CP076607.1, from coordinate 2,350,955 downwards.
GTATACTTGGCCAGCGACGCCCGGGCTCCGGCTTTGGCCACGGAAGCCTGAAGCTCGGCAGCTTCGGGATCTTCCATCACATCGAACAGCAGCGCCCCGGCCATCGATCTTGCCAGCGCCGAGAAGCCGAGGCCCCTCTCATAAGCTTGCATCGCGGGTGAGACGAGGCGGTCACCCGGGGAAAGCTTACGGATCGGGGAACGCCCGACCCGGGACACTTCATCCGTCAGCGCCGGATTTCTGAAGCGTTCCAGAATTTTATCGATATATTTGCCATGCTCTTTACGGTCGAAGCCGTGCTTTTGCACCAGTAATTCCCCTGTCTCTTCGAGCACTTCCCGCACAGAGGCGGTAAGTTCTTCATCCTCCATCGCCTGCTGGATCGTTTCCCACCCGCGAAGATAGCCGAGATAGGCCGCCGAGCAGTGTCCGGTATTCACCGTGAACAGTTTGCGCTCGATGTAAGGCTCCAGATTGTCGACGTAATGGACTCCCTTAATTTGGTGATAGCCTGGAATCATTTGTGAGGAATCCACGACCCATTCATGAAACGGCTCCACGACTACTTTCAAAATATCCCTATGCTGCTGAATCGGTACGATCCGGTCCACTGCAGCGTTTGGAAAAGCGATCGTTTTATCAGCCTTGCTTCGCGTTTCCTCGTCAAGTCTGGCGTAGACAAGCTCTTTAAGCTGCGCGCTGCCGCCTATTGCATTCTCGCAGGCGATGATATGAAGCGGGGCGGATGAGTCCGCCACCCGAAGGGCCACACCCTGGGCAATGACACCCGCGATATGCTTCAGAACAGAAACACCTACCGCCGTTGTTATAAGATGTGCATTGGCGACTGCCAGCATCACCTCCTCTTCCTGGGAGGCGCTGCTGAGCGCAGTTACATTGTTCACCGTCACCGTTTCCCGTCCTTCGCTGGCCAGTGTAACGGTATATTCACCGCGTTCCCGCAGTTCATGAACCATTTTTTCATTCACGTCCACAAAGGTCACTTCATAGCCCGATTGCGACAGCAGCAGGCCGATAAAGCCTCTTCCGATGTTGCCTGCTCCAAAATGAACTGCCTTCATACCTGTACGCCTCCCTCAAAAATCCCGATAATATCCAAAGGGCTTGCGGCGTTCATAATCCGTTCGATCGCGTCGTCTTCAGTGAAAATCATAGCCACATTAGTAAGGACTTCCATATGCTCATCTCCTGCGGCCGCTATGCCGATCACCACAAACGCGGGCTCGTCGCCTCCGAAATCAACACCTTCCGGAAACCGGGCGATGGACAGCCCCGTGGATTTGATATAAGGCTTCGCATCCTTGGTTCCGTGGGGAATGGCGAGTCCGCCTCCCATGTATGTGGATACGACTTCTTCCCGCTCCAGCATTTTCGGAATATAATCCTTCGTGACATGATCACCCTCCACCAGCAGTTGGCCGGCGATTGCAATAGCCTCGTACTTGTCTTTGGCGACGGCGTTCATCATAATTTTATTTTCTGACAGTATGCTCATTAGGTTTCTCCCGCTTTCATTTTTTATTTTCGAAAAAACGGAGAAGCTCGGCGGATAAATATGTTCTGATCTCCTGCTCCGACCTCTCCTCCAGCAGACGCATCAGGTCCGTATCCAGCATCATTGCGCTTATCTCGCTAAGCACTTCCAGGCTTTCCTTCGACAGCACCTTCGGGGCAAGCATTAGCAGAATCGTTCTGACCTCGGTATTTCCGTCCAAAGTAAGCGGCGACTGGAGCCGGTAGAGTGTCAGCGAGGACATGAGAACATGGCTGCTGCGTGTATGAAAAAGAGCAAGACTGGTATCCGGTATAACCTGGCTGGCCATCTTTTCACGTTCCAGCAATCTCTTCCGCAGCGTCTCCGGATCATCGGTTACGCCGCTGCCGCTCAGCTTATCAAACATCGCACCGATGGTATCCTGCAGATCCATCCCTTCATTGCTCAGTGAATAGTAGCGGAAGCGTTCGACCAGCCCATCGATTTCATCGAGCAGTCCTTTGTAGCTCCTTAATCTGCCTATAACCGATTCCCCTGTCACTGGCGGGTCTTCTTCTCCGGCAGATGAGCTTCCGTCTTCCGCCGGCGCCTTGTTCTGGATGTAGCGCAGAAGTTTGTCGATCTCTTCCGCCGTCAGCAGCGGGCTAATTCGGATATATCTGTCTTTTTCCATCGGAAGATCGATTGTCGATATGATCAGGTCGTAGTCCTCTTCCGGCATCCGGGCCGCCTCGTACCAGGAGACATTGCCCAATATCTCAAGTTGGGGCATTTCCTTTCTAAGCCGCTCTCCGAGCAGCCGGGATGAACTTAGACCGCTGGCACAGACTAGAATCGCTCGCACATTCCGCTTCAGTTGATTCAGCCGTTCCGTAGAGGCTCCGAAATGCATGACCAGGAAGGCAATCTCCTCATCGGGTACGGCCAGATCCAGCTTCAATTCATCCACCGCATCCCGGATAATGCGGAACAGATACTGGTAATCCTTGCGGATGGGTCCCAGCAGCGGATTGCGGATGCGGGTGCCCTCGCGGATTCGTCTGAGCGCCTGCTCGACATGCTCAAGGAGACCTTCTCTTAAAATACGGTCGCTATGGAACGAGAACCCGGTGCGCTTGACGACCTGGTCCGTCAGACGGTATACCATCCCCATCAGTCCGATGTCCCCATGCACAAAATCATCTGGCGCACTGGACTCCTGCGCCCTGTCAAACAATTCAGCGATATATAAGTGCTCCGTTTTCGGAAGCGCAAAGTTCATCTCGTTCTCCAGCCGCTTGACGAACTGTTCCGCGCCGGAAATATTCCGGTGATCGGTCATTAGCGAATAGGCCGCATCCTCGGAGTTCCGGATGATCATTCCGATTTCCCAGCGCCTCACGGCGACGGACAGGCCGAGCAGCAGTTCCATGTAGACACTCTCGGGCAGTTCAGCCGTCCAGTTCCACTCCATATCCCACAGGATATTCTCCACGTTCAGCAGTCTGCTCTGTCCGACAGCTGCGAGAAGCTTCCGGAAGACCGGACTTCCCTCTCCTTCGGGTTGAGGCCCCCGGCCTACCAGGTCCGACTGATCCAGATGCTCGGCTGCCAGCCTGCAAAGTGCGCGCCGCTTGTCGGCTTCGACGCCGGCGATTTCGACGCCATAGCCCCTTCTGCGAACGAGCTGTAGTCCAAATTTGCGCACCCATGGCTCCAGTTCATCCAGATCGTTGCTGACGGTAGCTACTGTTACTTTCAAGGTGTGTGCCAAGGCGAACAGCTTTAGCGGCTCTTCCGTCTCAATCAGTGAGCACAGCTCGAATATTTTTCGCTCCTCGCCGGAATATTCCGCAGGTTTTTCCGCCCGCAAAAAGTGCCTGAGCTGCCCTAGTCCGGTTTCCGGGCCGTTCATTTGGATACCCTTGCCGGATTTGCGGCTTAATGTCAGCCCGAAATCCTGAAGGATGTGTTCGGTTTCCTCCATCTCCCGGTGGACGGTTCGCACGCTAACGCCGATGTTCCCGGCGATTTCCGCAGCGGTTATTTCCTCGCGATTGTCCAGAAGCAGCTGAATCATCTGCCGCTGCCTGGCGGTAATCTTCCTTATCATTAGGCACCCTCCTGCAAGCCTTAACTCAAGCGTTCAACCAGTTCGTCATATTTCGGACTCTTCAGGAAATTATCAATTGAAATATGCTCGGCCTTCGGATTATTCGCGATTGCCCGGTCTGTCAGTGTCTTTTGCGTAACCACAATGTCGGCATCGGTCGGAATTTCACTGACCGGGGAATTGACTACCGTCACATGAACGCCGGCGTTTTGCAATTTTTTTCTTAGCACGGAGGCGCCCATGGCGCTGGAACCCATGCCCGCGTCGCAGGCAAACACGATTTTTTTGACGTCGCCTTTGCTGCGGACATTTCCGGACGCAATGGAGGCGGTTGCATTTTGAGCTGTTACGGATTGAGCCGTTGCGATTTGAGGCGCTGCGCCTGCCGTTTTCATCCCTTTTAATTTGGCCGATGCTTCTTCCAGATCCATTTCTTCTTTGCTCTCCTTGACGGTCTTCAGCAGCAGCGAGGCAATTAAGAAGGAGACGGCTGTCGCTGCGATAACGCCGGCAAACATCGGAAGATATCCGCCTTTAGGCGTCATGGCCATATAGGCAAAGATACTGCCCGGCGAAGGGGAAGCCGACAAGCCCGCTCCAAGAAGTTGGAAGGTGAAAGTTCCTGTCACACCGCCGCCGATGACCGCCAGGATCAGACGCGGATTCATCAGAATGTACGGGAAATAAATTTCGTGAATACCGCCCAGGAAGTGAATGATGATTGCGCCGGGAGCGGACGACTTGGCCGAACCCTTGCCTGCGAGCCAGTAAGCCAGCAGAATGCCAAGACCGGGACCCGGATTGGATTCAAGCATGAACAGAATCGACTTGCCTGCGCTGGCTGCTTGCTGGACAGCAATCGGGCTTAAGATCCCGTGGTTGATCGCGTTGTTCAGGAACAGTATCTTGGCCGGCTCAATGATAATGTTGACAAGTGGCAGCAGGTGATTGTTGACTAGAAATTGCACGCCGCTCGACAGGATGTTCGTCAACCCTTGAATAGAAGGTCCGATACCAGTGTAAGCGCCCAGAGCCAGAGCACCGCCGATGATGCCCAGCGAGAAGTTGTTGACGAGCATTTCAAAGCCCGCTTTAATCTTGCCGTCTACCGCGCGGTCAAACATTTTCAACACCCAGCCGGCCAAGGGACCGACGAGCATCGCACCCAGGAACATCGGAATATCCGAGCCGATGATTACGCCCATTGTGACCAAGGCCCCGATAACCCCGCCGCGCTTGCCGTGAACCATCGTTCCGCCTGTGTAACCGATCAGAAGCGGCAGCAGATAAGTGATGACAGGTCCTACCAGCTTGGCCAGGTGCTCGTTAGGCGCCCACCCTGTCGGAATGAATAAAGCGGTAATTAATCCCCAAGCGATAAATGCGCCGATATTGGGCATTACCATTCCGCTTAACAGACGGCCGAGCTGTTGTACCTTTACCCGGGCACCGCCGGATGCAGATTGCTTCGTTGCCAGTGTAGCCATGTATTTTTCCCCCTAAATTAATAAAATGTAAAGCCTTTCAATAGACTTGAAGGAAAGTCATTTCCTATGAATCCATCATAAATCGAAGCGCTTTCTTTGTCACCAAATTGTAAATATGGTTTCGTCATGAACGTTGTTGACAACATTTAAGAGCAGTATGGTTGACATCTATTTGGGGTTCTACTTATACTAATAGCAACTTCACAGGTTGTTCGTATAACCCCGATAATCGGTTCGGGGGCTCTACTGGGGTCCGTAAAAATCCTAACTACGAACGCAATATTCTACTATATTGCGCTCGCGGTTGGGATTTTTTGCATTTCAATTAATAATGGGAGGTATAGCATGAGCACACTGCTGATCAAGAATGCCCGCAATATCATCACCATGGATGCGGAGCGCCGCTGTCACCCGGGAGGAAGCCTGTTCATCGAAGGTCAGGAAATCAAAGCCATCGGGACTAACATCCCCTATGAGAACGCCGACACCGTCATTGACGCATCGGGAAAGATCGTTTATCCGGGGCTGATCAACACCCACCATCATTTATATCAGACATTCACCCGGAACATCCCGTGGGCTCAGGACTGCGAGCTGTTCGACTGGCTGCTGACGCTGTACGAGATTTGGCGCCATATGCGGCCGGAGGATGTATATCTGAGCGCAATGGTTGGTTTGGGCGAACTGCTCAAGACCGGCTGCACGACCGCTTCTGATCACTTTTACTGTTTTCCGGACGCAATCAGCGGAGAGTTGATTGATGAAGAAATCCGCGCCGCCGGAGAGCTCGGCATCCGTTTTTACCCGACGCGGGGCTCAATGAATCTTGGCAGGTCGCAAGGAGGGCTTCCGCCGGATGAGGTGACACAGTCGGCCGAGGTCATTCTAAGGGACACCCGCCGGGTTATAGAAACCTATCATGACGCCTCCAAGTTTGCCATGGTTCGCGTCGGTGTCGCGCCTTGCTCGCCTTTTTCGGTGTCCGAAGATCTGCTGCGGGAATCCGCCCGCTTGGCACGCAGCTACGGCGTTCGGATGCATACCCATCTGGCCGAGACGAAGGATGAGGAAGACTTCTGTCTGGCGAAGCTTGGGCTCCGTCCGCTGGAATACATGGAGAAGACGGGATGGATCGGCCGCGATGTGTGGTACGCGCACGGCATCCATTTTAGCGGCGATGAAATACACAGGATGGGCGCCTGCGGCTGCGGGGTCGCCCATTGTCCGAGCAGCAACATGAAGCTGTCGTCAGGGGTGTTCCCCGTTCGGAGCATGCTGCAGGCGGGCGTTCACGTCGGACTCGGCGTGGACGGTTCGGCATCCAACGATGCGTCCAATCTGCTTGGGGAAGCGCGTCAAGCCTACCTGCTGCACAAGCTGACCGCCGGAAGCGCAGGCCCTACGGCTGAGGAAAGCTTATGGCTCGGTACGGTCGGATCTTCGAGAGTGCTCGGCTGGGAGGATGCGATCGGATCTTTAGAGGTCGGCAAAGCCGGAGACCTGTTCATGATCGACTCTCGCCGATTGGAGTATGCCGGCGCTTTGTTCAACGACACGGCCCTGCCCGTCGTGACAGGTATCAGCCAGAACGTGGATATGACGGTCGTCGGCGGACGGATTGTCGTGAAAGACGGACGACTCGTGCATATCGAGGAAGAACGGATTGCGGAAGCCGCGGGGGCCGCGGCTCTCCGGATGGTTCTGACGGCATCAAGACGAACCGGCGTCAATTATCTCAAGCATCGCGGACGTGCCTGACACGCACCAAAAAGATGCCCCGAAAGTCATTCCAGATGGCATTCGGGGCATCTTTCGCAATCTGCTCTTTTCTATTATGCCTGAATCAGATTCGGAGGCGTCTTGCCTTCAAGCCCCGCCACCAGATTTCTCGCCGCCGTCCAGGCCATTTCCAGCCTAGTCTCCCGTGTAGCCGAACCGATATGCGGCAGCAGAACGGCATTATCGAGCGAAAGGAGCGGATGATTGTCCGGAAGCGGCTCCTGCACGTACACATCCAGACCTGCCGCCCAGATTGTTCCGCTGTGCAGCGCTTCGATCAACGCCTCTTCATCGACTGTGGCCCCTCTTGATCCGTTTATAAAAATAGCGCTCTTCTTCATTAGCTTAAACTCGCGTTCGCCGATCATCCCCCGGGTCTCCGGCGTTAGCGGCGTCATGAGGCACACAAAATCCGCCTCCACCAGCAGCTCGTCGAGTGTGCGGTAAACCGCACCGTACTGTTCCTCCAGCTTGGGATTGCGCGAACGGTTATGATAAATAATATCCATATCGAATCCGAACCGGGCGCGCTGAACGATTTTCTCTCCGATACCGCCAAGTCCGATAATGCCAAGGGTTTTATGATGCACATCAAGGCCAAACTGGACGTCATCTCTCGAATCCTTCCACTGCCCGTTCCGGACATAACGGTCCAGCTCCGGCATCCGGCGCGCCGTTGCCACCAGCAGACCGAAAATAGTATCGGCTACCGTATCGTTCAGAACTCCCGGTGTATTGGTCGCCATTATTCCGCGTCGGCTGATTTCGGGAATAATTAAATTATCGTATCCAACGGAAATATTGCTCACGATTTTCAGCTGGGGGGCACGGTCCAGAAATGCCGCATCGACCTTCAGTCCCGCCCCGAGCAGTCCCTCCGCATCCTTCAGCGCTTCCGTAAAAGGGGAGCCGGGTGTGTTGTCCGGGGCATCGAAACTGGACGTTTCACAGTGCTCCCTTACGTATTCCAATACTTCTTCGGGTAGTTTGCTGTATACAAGCGCTTTTGGTTTCATCTATCCATTCCTCCGTATCAAATTATATCCAGCGGCATTTTCCGTACCGGCTCGGGAAACGCCTTATCGAGCAGCCGTAATTCCTCCTCGCTTAAGTCTATTAATGCCGCCGCCGCGTTCTGAAGCACATGTTCGCGGGAAGCAGCTTTGGGAATCGCAATCACGTCTCCTTCCCGGATGCACCAGGCAAGGAGAACCTGCAGGGGAGAAGCTCCATGGGCCGCGGCAATTTCTCTGACCGCTTCGTTCTGGACAAGGCCTTTCCGCAGCGCCCCTGCCTGGGCAAGCGGTGAATACGCCATAAGCGGCATTTGTCTCTCACGCTGCCAGGGGAGCAGATCGAACTCAATCCCGCGCGATCCCAAATGGTACAATACCTGGTTCGTTACGCAGTGTGTTCCCCGGGCAAGCCGGAACAATTCTTCCATATCGTCCGTATCGAAATTGGATACGCCCCATCTTGCAATTTTCCCCTGCTGCACCAGCCGCTCCATGCCCTCTACCGTTTCCTCCAGCGGAACGCTGCCTCTCCAGTGCAGCAGGTACAAGTCCAGACAATCGGTCCGCAGGCGATTTAGGCTGTCCTCACAGCTTTTGACGATGCGCTTTAGCCCGGCGTTATGCGGGTATACTTTGGAGACAAGAAAAACCTTGTCCCGGATACCCTGCATCGCTTCACCCACCAAAGTCTCGGAGCGTCCTTCCCCATACATCTCCGCGGTGTCGATCAGATTCATCCCGAGCCCAACTCCCAGCCTGAGCGCCTCCACCTCTTCACTCCTGCGGGAAGCATCCTCGCCGATATTCCAGGTTCCCTGCCCGATTCGGGGCACGGCCGCTCCATCCGGCAGCGCAATCCGGCTCCGGGTATTGGCCTGTTCGATTTCGGTTTTGCTTGCTTCATTAACGGAGTTGGTCATCGGTATGCGCCTCTTTCCTTAATGATAATTTCCCGATATATGCTTCTCCGTCCGGGACAAAATTTTGGCCAACAGAACGATCTGTCCGGTATGATAGCCGTAATGCGCCGATATCCTCAGTAAAAGAGTACGAATGCTTTTGACGTCCTTGGCGTCTTCTCCGGAAGCCTGCCCGCGTTTCATCCGGTTCCAGTCTCCAACATCATAAGGAACGGTAACCTCACGGTTCAAGTCCGCTTCCGACAAAGAAGAGAGAATCGCTTCCGATTGGCTTCTCACTTCTTTCAGCTTCTCGACAAGCCCATCCCGGGAAAAACCGCCCTCTGCGGTAAATTCCTTGGAGCGCTCCCGAATCAACGGCCTGCCGCCAACAGCGGTTACGAAATTCTGATATTCGTTGCCCGCAAGGTGCAGGCAGTAATTACCGATGCTGTTCATGCCAGGATTTATTTTTGTCCAAATTTGCTCATCCGACAGGAGCAGCAGGCTTTTTTCAATGCTATTTAGCTGACTGTTCATATAATCCAGCGCGTCTTTGACCAGTTCAATCATTATCATCATCCCTTCGGGCTTCGTATGGACTTAGTACAAGCATACCATATTTTCCCGAAATGCCGCCAAACGGGCGAAGGCTCCTAATTATTAACCCTCCTCGCTTCCCGTCGACACGGTTTAGCCGCACAGAAATCGGCATAAGAGCCGTCTTTTGCAACGTCATAGCTGACAGGATACGTTCTTTGACTATCCCATATCTCATGCTTCAAGCTTTCCCGGCTGCGCTTTATCCATTTCAACGCGGAGCGCGGAAAAGGCTTGGGGCTTTCTATCTCCCTTCATCACTGGTATAATTTAGTTATTTCAATACAGTTAGGAGAGAATGCCTTTCATGAGCATTGGCCTTATATTTATTGTAGTTTTGGCTTTTGTGCTGGTAAGCGGCATGATCCGAAGAGACGGACACGGCAAGCCTCCCGGCAAAACCCGGAACGACACCGAATATGATCCTTCCCTGTTTATGCTGTCCAACCCCGACCTGACCGGCAGCTCCCACAGTGATTCCCATTCCCATGAACGAAATCATCACCATCACGGCGATTCCGACGGCGGAGGCCAGCATCATGAACATCACGGAGGCTCGCATGATTTCGGCGGCTTTGGCGGCCATTCCCACGGAGGACACAGCTTCGGCGGAGATGCCGGAGGCGGAGGAGACTGCGGCGGCGGTGGGGGCGGAGACTGAGCTTGCCGCGTCAGTCAAGACAAAAAAGCGGCTTGGGTAAGTATAAATAATCAAATCAAAAATCTCCTGTAAGCATAAAAAACCACTGCTGAAATCTCAGCAGTGGTTCATGTGCTTGGCGGCGTCCTACTCTCCCCGGACCCTTCGGTCCAAGTACCATCGGCGCTGGAGGGCTTAACGGTCGTCAGCTCCATGCCTTACAGCACTTCCACCTCCAACTATCTACCTCGTCGTCTTAATTGCTTACGTAAAAGCGGATTTTCACTCGCCAAGTGATTGAATGAACACGGAAGATATAAATGCACCCGGCCATGAAAACCAATGCCTTGATTCAACATCCCCCGTATGCTCGTTTACTGCTTCTGGAAAAAGTCCGTCCCACTGGACGATCTTCGCCAATTTGCGCTGAACCTGTTGCTCACGCTTGACGTCCCCGATCAGCAAGCTGTACAGAAGCTCTTGTCCGTCTCCGAGCGGCCAGGGATGAGGTGTATGTACGGAACCGAGTCCGCCAAATTTTCCGTCGTAAAAGCCTCCCTTATTCTCCTTTGAAAAAGCAAACTCCATCGTATTCATCCATCTCGGGTCATTCGAATTACAGAATCCCCAGATAGGAGCATAAACCGTTGGAAGATCGTTCGCATCATGGTAAAGCTGAAAGCTTCCCTTCAAGTCGGAAAGATAGGCAAACAGTTCCCTGTCTCCATGGAGCGTAACAAAGCAATCCAGAATATCGCGTTTGACGAGCCGGGCCATTTCCAGCAATTCGAGGCTCGTAAAAGAAAAAGTTTCATTCAGTTTCGCCAGAGATGTCAGCGTATGCCATACCAACACCTGGCTTGAAAAATGATAAGGGTATGTGACTTCATCATCCGCCGGCGTTTCCCCGGTTTGAAATAGCCATCGTTCCGTATCCTTGTATTCCATGATCATATTAAGTATTTCGTTAACCTTGGGCAGAATTCTTGCAACCGTTTGGTGATCTCCAAATCTGTCGTAATATTCGCAAAGCTCAAGCAGGGGGTAGCACTGCTGATCCAACTGAAACACATTGTCCTTGCAGAATCCGTTGGTAAGATAGGCCCTGCCCCAGTAGCCGCTTGGTCGAACGGCTTTTTCGAACATCCATAATAAATGACCCTTGACAGTTCGCTGCACCTGATTTTTGAATGCGGGTACGTAGGATGCCCCATAGATACATTGTGCACGCCGCTCCGAATCCAGCAGCAGCCGTATCATATAATAGGAATCCCGGTTCCATGACAAGGGCAGGAGTTGATGATCGGTAATGATGCATACTGTATCTTCGCCCACCGGGATGGAGCAGCAGGTCAAAATATAATCGATATTCCTCTGAAGGATGAACTGTTCCTCCGAGGAGGGACCCTCCCGGTTTAGTATCGGCGCTTCTTTCAAGGCCTTCTCTTTCCAATCCTGCAGCTCGTCAAGGCTGAAAGCCGTTTCTTCCTCTTCCGCGGAAATCCGGCAGACCATTATTAGCTCGCGGCTTTCTCCATGTTCCAAATGGATTTCCGTTTCATGTAAATAGGTTACCGGGCGGTTCGTTGTTTTCTCCATCGGCTGCAATTCCAGCGGGTCTGACCCGTTAAAGAAATACAGGCTCGCTTTGGCCGGCAGATTCAGATTGGCAATTGTCAGGCGGTTGTCAGTGGCCGTAACTGCAAGATCAGTTGGCGGAATCGGGATCGGGCCGCCTTCCGTCAATTGTCCATAGCTGCACCGGTGAAGGCTGAGGGTGCCGCCAACCGTTAATGGAACGGACTCCGGTTTGTCGCCGCAATTGGTAACTGTTAACTGCTCAATAATGCCGCTCTTCCCATCCTGGTGAAAAGGGATAAATAACGCATCGATTTCAATGTTTTGCCTTTTGAACCGGATGAGCGGGAAATGATTCAGGACCAAAAAAAACTCTTGCTTCCAATCTGAACCCTTCGGCAGAATTCCGAATCCTGCTGTTCCTTCTGAAATGCGCGGTTGATCTATTAAACGTCTGCGATATAGACGAACGTATTCACTGTCGTACCATTTATCGTTTGGAAATGGTTCTGCCGATTCCAGTGTGATAAATCCATGTCGCGGATGGACGTGATTAACCGAACGGATGCAACCGTCCTCTCCGATGCTCGCGGACAGCTGCCCGCATCCCACATCCAGAGGCTTGCGGTTTTGTGTATCTAGTAAACGCATGAACTCAAGGGATGAAATAGACAAAGGAACTCCTCCATTATTACCGCATTCAATTATGCTTGCTGTGCCAATATTCCGTACAGTTCCGGTCTTCTGCTGCGCAAGCTCATCTCCTGCTTCCGCTCTCTTGCGATTTCGCAAAGATCGATCGTGGCTGACACTACTTCTTCCTCATCGCCGGCTTCGCAGATCACGTCGCCCCGCGGATTGACGATCTTACTGTTTCCGCAATAGACAATACCTGCTTCCGAGCCTACCCGGTTAACGGCTACCGTGAAGATTTGATTGTCCTGGGCACGGGCTCTCGTTCGCAAATCCAGCAGGTATTCGAAGTCTTTTGGGATGACCGAAGGGATAAAGATAACCTGGGCTCCTTTCAAGGCCAACACCCTGAACATTTCTCCAAATGCATGATCATAGCAGATGGCAATGCCTGTTTTTACCCCGCAAATCTCAAATATGGGAAAATCCGAACCGCTGCGGAAATATTGATGCTCTGTCGGATACAGATGCGCTTTTCGATACTTCCCGATATATTCGCCCTTTTCATTGATGACAAAAGTTGTATCATAGAGCACGCCTTCCTGGTTCCCGTCCTTTTCCACGATCGTTCCGATTACCGCCGTTCCATAGGTTCCCGCTTTTTTAGCCAACCGCTCGACGGTCGGACCCGGGATCGTTTCCGCCAACTCGTAAAAGGCATCTCCGATCAAATCGAAATTGTAGCCGGTCGTAAAAAGCTCCGGGTAACAAATGACGTCCGCTTTGCCCTCTGTTTGATCCAATAAGGCTTCCGCCTTTTGCAGATTATATTCCTTATCCATAATTTTGCTGTCCATCTGTGCAATCGCGATTGTCAGCTCCGTCATATTCATTCCTCCGTCCTTTTCACAATTTCAAATGATTAGCCTTTAACGCCCCCGGCTGTAAGCCCCTGAACGAAGAAGCGCTGAAGCAGAGCAAAGATCAGTAAAGTCGGTATAGTACCGAGAGCGGCAGCGGCGAACAGGACGCCGTAATTGGTCCCCATGATCGGATCACCGACAAACTTGTACAGCATAACGCTGAAAGGAAACTTGTCCTCATTAAACAGCATCGTTAACGGCAGGATGAAGTCGATCCAGGTCTGCATAAACGTAAACATGGCAGCGGCCCCGATGCCAGGCAGAGCCAGCGGCAGTGCGACGCGATAAAGGGAAGCGATTTTCGAGCTGCCGTCCACCATCGAAGATTCGATTAATTCATTCGGAATGGACTGGAAAAAGCCTTTTAAAATCCAAATGTTAAGCGGCAGCGTTCTTGCGGTATAAATGAGAATCAAGCCGCTGTAAGTATTCACCAGATGCATTCGCTGCAAAATATCGAATAAAGGCACAATCGCCGCCATACCGGGAATCAACTGGGTGGCCAGGATGGCCAGCAGAAGAATCGTCTTCCCTTTAAATTCGTATTTCGCGAGTGCGTAAGCGGCCGGAAAGCTCAATGTGACGCTTAGAGCCAGCGTACCTACGGCCAGGATCAGGCTGTTGATCAATCCATTATCGATACCCGCTTCAAATAACGCCTTGGTATAGTTGGCGAATTCCCATTTGTCCGGCAAAATCGTGGGAGGAAACCGGTACAACTCATCGGCCGGCTTCACGGACATGACGAACATCCAAAGAACAGGAAAGGCAATGACGATCGCCGCAGCGCTCATCAAGATATAGATTCCGAGTGCTTTCTTTCGGTTTGTCATCTTGTTACGCACCTTCCTTCAGCGTGTTCAAGCCGAACAACCGGATATATACCAAAGTAATCAGAATATTGACAACAAAGATCAAAGTCGAAATGGTTGCGCCGAGCCCGAGGTCCATGAATTGGAACGCACTTCGCCACATAAACATTCCGATCACATCCGTACTTCCAAGCGGTCCACCCGCCGTAAGGACAAAGATAATCCCGAAGGAGTTAATGGTGTACAAGGTAATCATGATCATGTTCAAAAGCGACACATAGCGTATGGATGGCAGCGTGATATGAATAAATTTGCCCCAAGATGTGCAGCCGTCCACTTCCGCCGCTTCATAAAGCTCCTTGGGAATGCCCTGCATCGCCGATTCCAGCATCAGCAGGGAGAAGGTGCTTCCCCACCAGACATTCGCTACAATAACGGCGGGAAGCGCGAAGTCAAAGAGCCAGTTCTGCGGATCAGCGCCAAGCAGAGTGGCGAAATAATTGATAATCCCGAACTCGGTGTCCAGTATCTGCAGCCAGATTAGCGACACAACCAATTCGGAAAGCGTATAGGGAACAATAAACGCCGTCCGAAAAAATCTTTTCCCCTTGACGCCCTGAGCGGAAAGCAGTGCAGCCAGCGCAAGCCCCACGAGAAATTGCAGCGCGACCGAGCCAGCCACATAGATGACGGAAACCTTCAAGGCATTGATAAATTCTCCGTTTGAGAACAGCTGTGAATAATGATCCAACCCGACGAACGTTTCCCCCGGATTCAGAAGCTGCTTATCAAATAAACTGAGCCGAAATGCGTTGATGACCGGAAACAGAGCGAAAAGTCCCATCACCGCAAGCGCGGGAAGCATCAGCAAGAAGGGGATGGTTTTGGCCCATTTCTTGCTGAATCTGGATCTGGTTGAACCGGTGTTATCCCGGATCGCTGTGATCAGCGACTGTCCCACATATGCCACCACCTTTTTAAAAAGAGTAGGGGATGAAGACATCCCCCTTACTGCTGCAAGTTATTGCTGAGGAAGTCCTGTAACATCGCTGATCGCCTTAGCCGCTTCCGTTACCGCCTGATCGGCAGGCGTTTTGCCGGATACCGAGCTCTCGATCATCTTCTGGATTTGTTCCGATACCTTGGCATATTCCGGAATCACCGGACGGACATTCGCGTCATACAGGAACTTGCCCGTTTCAGCGAGGAACCAGTCCTTGTCTTTGTCCAGACCTTCGGTTACCGAAATCCGCGGAGAATTCTGTGCCGTGTCCACTACGAACTCTTTCATCAGTTCAGGGCCGGTTACAATTTTCAAAATCTCCATGGCGAGTTCCGGCTGCTTAGCCTGCTCATAAATGACATAGTCCATGCCGCCCGCAGATGTCGCTACTTTCCCGCTGCCGCCGGCCGGAATAGGCACGAAACCAAGCTTTTCTTTCATTTCGTCATCGCTCCACCCGGTCGTGTTCTTGATCATCGCGTATTCGTAGCTGCCCCCTACGGACAAAGCTACTTTTCCCGTTGCAAGCAACTTCGTCGCCCGATCCCATTCATAGGAAATCACTTCCTTGGTAGACGCCTTTTCACCCACAAGATCAGTCAGGAATTGGACCGCCGCCTTCGACTCCGGACTGTTTAATACCACTTTCCCGTCCTTGAAGACATCCGCGCCGCTGGACCAGAAGAAGGGCATTAACAGACTTGTCGTCGTTTCTCCGGCTTTCATACCCCCAGGAAAAGCAATGCCTTGAGAGTTCCCGTATTTGGCCTGAACGTCCTTTTGCGAAAAATGCTTCGCTGCAGCCATCAATTCGTCCCAGGTCTTCGGCGGCTGAATGCCCTCTTGGCTGAACCAATCCTTGCGGAACCAGATTAGAGCCATATCTGTTTGCGAACGGATTGCATAAGGCTTTCCTTCATAGGAGTCCCCATTGACGAATACAGGATAGAAGTCTTTCTTAAAATCATTTTCAACCCATTCAGGATCTATCGAATCGAGCGGTTTAAGGTATCCGGCGTCCGCAAACTCCGCCACCCATACCGAGTCAATCAGGGAAAAGTCGGGAGCTTGTCCGGCTGCGGCTGCGGTTGTAATTTTTTGGCGCAATTGCGGATAGCCCAAGACAAGCTGATTGAGCTTCACTTGCTTATCGGGATGTTCCTCGTTCCAGATTTTCACCGCTTTTTCCACATAAGGAGCCCAACGGTCCTGGTTAATGACGGTTAATTCGGTCGGTTCGGCGGAAGATGCCGCTGCACTATCTCCACCCTGATTATTCTGGGAAGTGCCGGAACCGGAGCTTTCCCCTCCGCATCCCGCCAAGATCGTCATGACTGCCATTACGAAAACCAGCACCAATACCTTCATTTTTTGCATGGTATTCTCTCCTCCTCATATTTGCCAGTGTGTTTTTCTAAAACGTTTTCCGAAAAAAGGAAAAGCTATAGGATTTTTTTACCATATCACTCCCTTTGTTTCTCAAATGAATTGGCAGTTCCATCTGCTCTTTTATATTTGAACGAATAAAAAGCGGAGAATTTGGCGAGATAGCTCCTTATTCGGTCCAACCATTCCCTAAAACGTTTTAGATAAAAATTGAAACGAAGGCGTCAGCCCTCTCGTTTCGTTCCGCTGCTTTCTCTGATCACAAGTCTCGCTGGAATCGTGGCATGCCGGGTAATTCCGTCTTGGCTGTCGATCAGCTGAAGAAGCATTTTTGCCGCAGTTTCCCCCATTGTAAAACGTTGTTGGTGGACGGTTGTCAATGGAGGCTGATAGTCTTTGGATTCGTCTATATCGTCAAAGCCTATGACAGCAATATCTTCAGGAACCCTGAACCCTAGATCCTTCAAAGCGTCAATGATTCCGAAAGCCATCATATCGCTGGATGAGAATACGGCAGTGACCCCGCTTGGTTTTGAGAAGAAACGTTTTGTTAACTGATAGGCTTTGTCCCTGGAGAACTCCCCGTATAAGATCAAATCGTTATCTACTTCAAGCCCATGCTTGTTCAGTGCCTGCTTGTAACCTTCGATCCGGTCGTACGACGCCTTGGCAACCTGGTCTCCCGCCATCTTCAAAATTCTCGTATGACCCAGTTGAATCAGATGTTCCACCGCCTGGAATGAGGCATTCACATTTTCCGTTTCTACGAAGTTAACATTGTTGTATTGATAGGATACGCTGTCTATATAAACGGTCGGCAGACTCTCATGCAGTTCCCGGATGTTTTCATCCGTACGCTGGTCGCCGGTGAGAATCAGGATGACGCCATCAACACCCTTTTCATAGCAGATGGTCTTATAGCTGGATGTATTTCGCTTCTGGTTGGCAAAGATGAGGATATCATAACCCTCCGCACCGGCCACATCTTTTATCGAACGGATCAGCTCACTGAAGAATGGATTGTCGAACCCCGAGTTTTGCCTATCCCCGAAAAAGATTCCAATCGTATTCGATTTCTTCGTAATGAGCCCTCTGGCCATTACATTGGGCAAATAATCCATTTCCTTGGCAACATCGAGGATCATCTCCCTTGTCTTGCTCTTAACATCCGAATAGCCGTTCAATGCTTTAGAGACGGTAGATACGGAAACTCCAGCCGCTTTGGCGATATCTCTTATGTTAACTATAATAACGCACCCCACATATCTAAAACGTTTTCGATATTTTTTATATATTTATAATACATTCATAACTATGTACTTGCAATTGTTTTTTTATTTAATGTCATTATATTTAACACTAGTCCGGATATCGCATTTCAATCATGCATCTGGAAAACAGCGAAAAAACAGCCTGCCAATGACAAGCTGCACTTTCCTCTCCCTCCGCTTTCACCTTTAGAACTCATGATACAGCTTCATCAGCGCCCGCTTCTCAATCCGTGATTCGGAGCTGCTGCTCAGACTAACGTTTTGTTTGCTGCAGGAAATAAACGGTTTTATCATACTCTCTTTGTAAATAAGCTGCCACATCATCCAAGGACATATTCCTGTATCCGCCTTTATCAACAAAGCGGTAAAAGCTATGAGGAAAAGCTAAGTCGAAATACATTAGGTCCAATTGGTCATCATTCAAAGGATTTTCCCGGAGATAAGCATTCAGAAGATGATCAAACCAAACAGGGTCCCAACCTTTTCGCCGGTTCATTATTCCTTGCAGAAAACGGGCTATATCTTTGGAGGGATAGTCATAACGGATGAATTCAAAGTCGATAATATAGAGACTTGATCCCACCGTCAGGACATTTTCGCTGTGAAAATCGCCGTGACACAAAAAATGCTTTTGAAGAGGAGCGTCGATCCAGCTTTTAAAAAAGGCATGCCGCTCAAGCCGTTCAACGAGCTCCCGACCTGTTTGCTGAAAAAAATCGATATGGGACAAGATCATCTTTTTTTTGGATGCTCTAGAGTTTTGATACCAGTGTACCCAATGCTTCAAAGAGGATAATTCTCTTAGATAAGTACTTAGCCACAACCTTTCCTCAGGACCGTATGGTCCATGGTTCGAAAGGAAGCCTAGCGAAGAGGAATGCATCCTTCCCAGAAGGGCTGCCCTGCGAGTCACGGCCTCAATTGTTGTTGGAGGAAACGGAGTCCCCCGCAATTTTTCTTGCAGGACATAACGGTCCCCTTCCCACAGAAAATAACGCGTACCTGTGAGAGTAGGAAAGATCTCGGGTATATGAATTCCCCGCAGCCGCAGGAAATATTCGGCTTCCAAAATAAACTGAAGGCGTGTTTCACTGGTAAATATACTTTTCAGAATATAATCACCCTGTGGAGATTTCAAGGCCAGGACCAGCGTTCGCCCCGTTTTATGAAGAATTTCAGATTCGTAGAATACGATCCCATATTGTTCCGAAGCGGCTTGCAGCAGCTGGTGAAACATAAAGAATCACCTCGTCATGCTAAAATGGAGGTGCGTTAAATCAACCTTAACCCTTCTCCCTCCAGATCGGAAAATAGTCCCTTAATTCCTCCAAAGCACTCCGAACGAGGTTCCTCCTGCACATTAAGAAATCAATCAATTCAGTCACATCTTCCCGGGAGATATTCCACTGTTTTGGGAGCCCCTGTACCGCTTGAATCACCGCTTTCTTGCTGATCTTTTCGACTAACGATACATAATGGCCGAACGGGTCCGGGCTATCAATAAAAGGAACAAACATTTCATATAAAGGACCCCAGAATACATCCATTTTATCACGGTCATCCATAAACTCTTCTTTATCCCAATACGGTCCGAAAAAAGCATCGGAGTGATCAATCAATTGAATCTTTTGTTGGTCCGGTATATATAATAGATTGGACTCTGCGACATGCCGGTCCCAATTATTGATCCAATGATCAAATACAATCATCCCGGCTGCGTGATGTAGATTTTTGCATAATGCCAAATTGACTTCGTCCAGCAAGGTCGTCCCTTGTTCATAGTATAAGCTGCCTAGGTGCAGGCCTGCAGGGATTTCCATGCTTTTCAGAACAGGGAACATATCCACAAGATCCCGTGTTATCTGAATTATGCGATAGGGTGGAATCGGCAATCCAAGCCAATTCCCGAGACGATAAGCAATCAGCTCGTTGGCCAATATACCAGAACCGGAACGATTATTAATGAATTTGACAACATAGGTTTGACCGTCCTCGCACTTGAACAGATGCGGAAGTGTCCATCCATCATCCATAGGTCTAATGTATTGCACAGCCAGGATGCTCATCGGTCCTCAACCTCTTAATCGTAAGGTCCATACCACGCCCAGCTGTTGTGGTCGTCCCTAACGTAGTATTGATACTTGCCTTCTTTACATGAAATTGCCGTCAATTGTTTCTCATTGTTCTCTACTAAAATCACTTCGTCATACTGCTCCGTACCGAATACGATCGGGCCAAACCATGGAAGCATGGGATCGTCGTTGTTTCTCCACCAATGACCAAGACCCCCCTGCTCAAGCGGAGCAATCACCTCGAAATTTCCGTAGCTGCTCTCCAGAAAAGCGGGCATTCCCGTGACACCTTCCGCAAATGGTTCGGATGGCGACCATTCCCCGGTATGCTCATCTCTCCAATAATGTACAAGCTGGTTACCGGTTCGGCATACCGCTTCAAGATTGCCGAATCTGCTCTCAAGCGCTGTTAATGCTTCAATCTTTTCGCTTCCGAATGCATAGGGGCCAAACAAGATATCTTTAGTTCTGCCTGATTGATTTTCCCTCCAGTAAAGCAGCCCTTTGTCCTCTGAGGCGGCAAGCCATTCTATTTTTTTGCCATAATACTTGCTTCTGCGGATGAGATAAGGCATTTCGCCGAGATACTCTTCCATAAATCGTTCTTGATAGTCGGGACTGAGCTGGATTTTCCGTTTCATGGCCTCCCGGATAAAGCTTCTTGCTTCATCCTTAAGCTTACGATGGACCGGATGAATGAGGGAACTTTCAGGTTGGAAATTCACAAGGCTGACCACCTCATCAAGCGGAAAGTGCGGCCGGTAACGAATGGTTGATGCAACATCCTCCCGGTAAGCATGCAATGAATAGCCCAGCCGTTCAACCATCGTAACAAAGACAATCTCATCTACTCCGAAGGACTTTGTATCATGGAGGTTGCTTTTTAACAATTCATACTGGTCATCATGTAAAAAACGAAGGACCACTTTCCTGCTGTATACCTGCCCTACGTTAAAAGACTCCCTATAAGGTTCGTTTCCCAGCAGGGGGATCCATTGATCGATTTCCTGTCTAAGTTGTAATAAGCAATAAAAATCATCATCCGGTATTTTCGTACCGACACCCATGTACTCCTTGTCTTTCATCTCGTTAAGAATGAACTGCTCAAAGCCTTCTCTGGCAAACAAAACATCAGAATCCAGATTGATCAGTACATCGTAGGAATAATCAATGTCCTCGAGCCATTCCATCACTTCAAGCATATATATTGCGGTTACCCCGTAATCTAATTTTCTGCTGGTTGGGCATACCGGATATCCGAGTCCATTACATAATTCCGGGTCATCTCCACCGTTGTACAAGACGACAGAACTGTTAGGACAGTAGCAACGGATGTTGTCTAATAAATCGATGATCACTTCACTTCGATTATGCACCAATATGGCAAAGCAGATTTTTTTGCGTGGATAGTCCGTGTACTCCGAATACGCTGAATAGTCCGTATATTCAGTGTAATCACTGCTCTCTGTCACGATAAATCACCTTCCTTATGTTGTGCCGCTGTTATTGTATTGTTAATCCCGAATTTTGATTGGGTAGGTATATATTTCACCATACAATTTTGAGAAAATATACGGTTATCCCTTTCAACTGTTTTCTTCAGATCATATGGTGAAAGGACATGATTATTGGAATGGAGGGGTTGACCTGTGTCGCTTGCACGAATTGACCAGCTTGTAAGCATCGTGATCCCGTGCTTTAACACAGAATCTTACATTGAGGATTGTCTGGATCATTTATACGAGCAAACCTACCCAAACATAGAAATCATTATTGTGGATGATGCATCGACGGACAGATCTGCCGATCGTACCTTGTTATGGCAGGCCCGCCGGCGATTCCCCCGCTTCACTTTGCTTCAGCTGCCTCGAAATGTAGGATTCTCCGGTTCTCTGACAACAGGGCTGTTTATGGCCAGCGGCGAATATATCGCAATTCACGATGCGGATGACTACTCCCATCCGGACAGGATTAGTAAGCAGGTCGAGTTTCTGATGAACCACCCGCAGATCAGTTTGGTCGGCACGAACTATATGGCTTTTGAAGAAAGCGACATGTTAAAACAAACCCCGTCGAATTGGCTAAGTTATGGTGAGGATATCCCTAAGAGATATGCGATAGGAGAGCATTGCGTCTCTCATCCGACCATTTTGTTTCGAGGCAGTGTATTCGATCGCTTGGGAGGACTTTCCCGGAACATGAATGGGGCCGAGGATTATGAGTTTATTGCCAAGTGCGTTTCTCATGGCATCCGGGTCGAGAACCTGCGGGAGACCCTGTATTATTACCGCTCTCATCCGGCCCAGCGTTCCCGTGAATTTTATTCAGAATAAGGAGTTGAAGCAGGTTGAAAAAAAAGGCAGAGGACCGCAGCAAGAAACGCACGGTTAGGAAACGCATGTACACCCAAAAGCCGATTGTACAATACGTCGTGAACGCTCAACCTCCCAAGCAAGTGGTCTGGTTTAATAAAGAAGAATCGAATTACAGCATGGAAACGCGATATTCAGTTAGTGACCTGCGCATTTTAATGGTGCTGGACCAATTTAATATCGGCGGAACCGAAACACACGTTCTGACATGCGTACGGGAACTGCTTAGAAACGGTATTCACGTCGTTGTAGCCGGGAAACGTGGAGAAATGTGTGATGCATTCGCCGCATTAGGCTGTCCCGTATATGAGATTAACTTCGTCACTAACGAACATATAGTCAATGATGCCGATGAGCAGAAAATTATCTCCCAATTAAAACAAATCATGAATACGGAAGGAATTACAGTCGTTCACATTCATCAAATCCCTTCCGGTTCTTTTGCTGCAAAAGCCGCAGATCAATTATGCATCCCCCGCTTATGGACGCTCCACATGTTACTCCCATTTACATTCCATGAAATCGAGCTGATTAGAAGCAGCGCGGCGGTCGTCTGCGTGAGCCCATCCATAGTGAAACAACTGCCGGTCAAAGAGATGCCGGTCCAATTGATTCCTAACGGAATTGATACCGTGCAGTTCAATTACCGCTCCCTTATTCAGAGTGACTTGCGCGAAGAACTGGGAATTCCAAAGGGCGCGCCCGTTATTATGTACGCCGGCAGATTGTCTTGGGAAAAAGCGGATATTTGCAGAGACATTATAGAAGCATGTAGACGGTTAAAGGTCGAACACTACCCTAACCTAAACCTCCTCGTGACCGGCGAAGGGCGGCATAGTGAGGGTATTAAATCGCTGGTTGATGTGATCCATAAAGAAATGAAGGGCAAATTCATTCATTTGCTGGGAAATACGCTCAATATGTCTTCCTATTATTCTATCTGTGATGTCTTTGTCGGCACCGGGAGAGCCGCCCTTGAGGCTCTGGCCTGCTGCCGTCCTGTGGTCGCTGTTGGGGTGAAGGGATTTGTTGGACTCGTTCATCCAGGAAATTACCGGTCCGCATGGGAGACATGGTTCGGTGACCATCATGCCGATGAAGCCTGGACAGTAGAGAAGTTAAAAGCAGATATTAAGCGGGCGCTGGATATGCCGATTCAAGAAAAGATGGAAACTGGCTGGGTAAACCGAAATCTGGTAAAAGAACAATTCAACTTCACCCGTACTACAGATATGTTGATAAACGTATATACCAACATTCTAAAAGACCGTTATGCCCCCTACGAGGTGGAATGATGTCAGCCTATTCGGAAGCAGATAAACTTATGGTAGTCGCTCATCCTGACGATGAAAGCATATTCGGAGGCGGAGCCTTAATCCGGGAGTCAGGCTGGAAAGTCATTTGCTTAACCAACGGAAGCAACGAGACCCGTTCCAGGGAATTTCAAGAAGCAATGAATTTCGTTGGCGCCGAGTTCGAAATATGGGATTTCCCGGATGAATACGATGGAGAGTTTGACGAAGAAGAAGTAGGAGACGCTTTAAGAAACGTATTGGATACCGGTGATTTCCATAAAGTTGTCACTCATAATCTGGAAGGGGAATACGGGCATAGCCAGCACCGGTCGTTGTCCCGTATTTTGCACAACATGGATTTAGATCAATTGTATGTATTTGAAAGAGCGGATGATGCGCTTCCATTTCATATATTGCAGATGAAACTTCAATTATTGCAGCACTATAAAAGCCAAATGTATGTAATCGAACAACTGATGCCATTCATAGTGAATGAGCGGTTAATTTAGGTTGACCCATGGGAATCTTAAGCTTCCATATACGATTTTCAAGCAGAGGTGATTCACGGTGATCATTGTTCAGGTGGCTCCGAACATCATTCCTCTTCCCGGCAGCGGAGGTCTCGAAAGGGTCGTGTACAATTTATCGGATGCGCTTGTCGATATGGGTCATGAGGTCTATGTGTATGCTCTCGCAGGGAGCCGAAGCCGTGCTGTCGTTATTCCGTATGGACACCGGTATGAAACGGACAGCATCAAGGATTTCGTTCTTGAAACGATACCGGACAATACGGATATCATACACGACCATACGCATGATCTCCTGTTTGGACAGGAAGACCTAAGCATTCCAATAGTCTCAACGATTCACACGGAATGGTCGCTTCATGTCCCGGTAAAGCATCCCGTATATGTGAGCCGTACGAAGCTTAAACAGTCTCCTAACCGGCATAAAGGATATTATGTACACAATGGAATCGACCTAAACGAGTATAAATATAGTAAGCACAAAGAAGATTATGTGCTGTTTCTAGGACGGATTGATTGGGAAAAAGGCGTGCATACTGCGATTGATGTGGCCGAAATGACAGGTGTAAGAACGATAATAGCAGGTCCCGCCTGGGACGGAGATCTGTTTAAACAGATCCTTCCAAGAATTAATAACAGCCCTAACATCGAATATGTCAGTGAAGTTCATGGAAAAGCAAAACAAGATTTACTGCGGCATGCTAAATGGCTCATGTTTCCGACTGCTTGCGAAGAGCAATTTGGATTGGTGATGATTGAAGCGATGGCCTGCGGAACGCCTGTGGCCGCATTCCCAAGAGGGGCTGTCCCGGAAGTCCTGTCCGGGTTTCCCCAATTCTTGTGTGAAAGCGCGGAGGATATGGCGGAGATGATTATGAGCGATGCCTCCGTCCATCCCGAACAGCTTCGTCAGTATGTCGCTAGTCGATTTACGAAAGAAAAGATGGCTGAACGTTACCTAAAAGTATACGAGAAGGTTATTGGGCATGGTCATTACCTGTAAAATATACAGCTAAAAGCAACGTTACCCTTCACGGCCGTTTCCCGGAACTTGACCGGGGAACGGGTGTTTTTCTATGGAATCGATTAAAGAAGCAGCCTGTCATTGGACAAGCTGCTTCTTTGTATGAGTTACGGTGGTATCATTTAAAAACATATTCCCCTTCGCCGATGACTATAGTTTTGCCTCTTAGTTCGGGAGAATCCGAAATGAATCCAAGCTGCGTCAAACGCCGTTCGTCTCCTTGTTTAAAAACAAATGACTTGTCGCCAATACCAAGCTCAATTGAAATCTTGTCCGGTGATTCGGATACGGCTGCGGACAGCCCGAACAATGTTTGCCAATGCGCGGCGGCCGCTGCCGGATCGGGTACGGAAAAGACTGCATTCTTGATCCGGGCTCCGCCTGCCGGATGCGGTTTAATCACCCCGGATTTGGTGAGACTTTCCAACCGCTCCGCATCGGTTCCCTTCCATTGTATAATGAATGGGTATACGAGGCCTTGAAAGTCTCCTTCAATCGTCATCATTCTCCACTCAATCCATTGCCCCTGCGTATTCAGCCGTTGTCCGTCCAGAATCGGCGATAGCGTCAGACCCTGCGATGTTAACCAGTCTGCGGTCTTCTCGATGTCATTGGTCCGGAGAGCGACACGGCTAAAGATTTCTTGTCCCGGGAGGGTCTGGAGCGCATCATGAACGTGCCCCAAAGTTTGTGCGAACCGCCATGGAATGCATCCAGTCCGCTCTCCTGAAACGTCTTTATCGCCTTGTCCAGATCGTTGACATAATGAACCGTATGATCCCAGTGAATCGTTGTCATGAGTGATCCTTTCCAAGCTCCGTTGTCCGCTTGACTGCGGCTAACACGCTTCGCTGCAGACCGGCCGCAAAGTCGCTGTTGTTCAGTTCATACAGCCCGTTAATCCCAACGCCACCCGGTGAGTTGTTTATGTCGAGCAGTTGTCTGGGATGAAGCTTCGTATGACGCAGCATTGCCACGCCGCCTTCGACATTTTCAAGAGCAACCTGCCATGCCTGTTCCCGTGGGAGACCTGCAAGCACGCCCGCGTCGGCCAAGGATTCAATAAAATAGTAAACATAGTTCGGTCCGGCCACCCCGTAACCAGTGAAAATATCAATAAGCGATTCGTCCAGATACTGCACTTTTCCGAACCCGTTCAAGAAATCGTCCACCTCTTCTTTGGCTGCATGGGCATTTAGGGCTGCTCCGCTGTATCCCAGCCCCGTATCGGTTAATGTGTTCGGAATCACGCGAACAATAGGGCGGTCGCCGCCGATATAACCGGCCAGCTTCTCAATCGTCACGCCGGCTACTATCGATATGACTGCACTGTTCTGCGCTGCATGCTCATGAATGATCCGTCCGACTTCGGCCAGATTATCCTGAGGCCTAACGGCAATAATAATAAGATCGGCTTCCGCCAGTGCAGCCTCCTGCCGGGTTTCAGCTTGAATACCGTACTTCCCGCTTAATAACCGGATGCGTTCCTCATTGATGTCGGCCACGCTGATATGCTCGGCAGCTGTAGTCTGATTGCTGATAATCGCACGGATGATCGCTTCGGCCATTTGACCGCCGCCGATGAAATGAATGCGCTGCCCCGCCATTTCAACCACTCCTTAGTTGTTTTTCCAGGCCTCCGGCAGAATGAAGCCGTCATATTTATCTTGAGAATTAATATAATCCTCAAATTCCTTGGATTCGTAAGCTGCTTTCAAGTCCTTGGCCCATTGGGTGTTTTCGTCTTTTTTATTGATAGAAACAATAATGCGATGCTGTTCGGGTGTATTTTCGATCTTCAACGCTTCCGTAATTTTTCTGTTGGCGTTGGCAATGTAGTTTCCGTTGACAACCCCAAAGTCCACGTCTTTCAATGACACCAGAATTTGGGCCGGATCCAGCACCTCAATTTTAAGATTAACACTGCCTGGCTCAACGCTGTTCAGGTTGAAATCCGTTGTACCCGCATCGGCTTTTACTTTTACCCAACCGAGTTCTTCCAAAATCCGAATCGCGCGTTCCTGGTTAACCGGGTCCTGTGGGACCGCTACCATCGAACCATCTTTTACTTCATCCAGCGACTTGTGCTTTTCGGAGTACAGACCTTGCGGCGCACCGGGTGCGAATGCGAGTCTTGTCATCTCCGCACTCAGTTCCTTATTAATAGCTTCCATATAAGCTGTACTTTGGAAAATGCTGGCGTCAATAGAGCCTTCCTTCATAGCCGGGTTAACCTGCATGTTCTGCGAGAACGTTTTGATGTTCACCTTGTAGCCTTTTTCCTCCAGAATCGGCAGAATGCCCTGGCGGAATTGCTCTTCGTAAGTACCTACGCCAAAACCGACGGTAATCTCTTTTTTATCTTCGCCGGACGAACTTTGCTTTCCGCAAGCGCTCAGCACCAAAATTAATCCTGCCAATACTACCGTTAATAATTTTCTCATTGTTTTGTCCCCTTTTCAAAAATAGAATCATGAAATTGCTGCAGCGCCTCATCGGTTACACTCACCGGAATCGCACAGTTTGGCGCCAAAATAAACGGCTTGTCCGCCATCAGCTTAAGCGCTTCTTTCGCTTGTGCGCGGATACGGCCAATGTTGTTTCCCGCAAACAGGGCGTGATCGACGCTGCCTACTTTCGTTGCTTTGAGCGGGGCATCAAGGCCGACATTGCCGGGCGCTGTCGTATCCCAATTGATGCCGTCGATCCGGTAATCGTTGAACCGCTGCGGCTGAAGATCGCAGGTATTTCCCCCATACCTCGGCATAATACGTGGCTCGCGGGTTGATCTTGACCCAATCCCAATCAAATTGTTTCGTACTAACAGCAGGGCGATCTGCCAGTTCCCCCAACAGCAGGGCTTCAAACCTCTCTTTCTTGTGCTAGCCTCCCATGATGAACCCCCTTTTTAAATCAAGACCCATTCAGTCCAAAAAAATATAATACCAATATGTTTAATTGGATTAATTAGTCGGATAGTAACATACATAAAAGGACAACGTCAATAAATTTTGCAGCTGATAATGAGCCTTTAACTGCATTCAAAAAGCCTGTTGACAAGAAGAAGGAATACAAGGTAACATTCCATCATTATTAATTAACATCGGAAAAGTATGTTTTAAAAATGGCTATATTATGAGGAGGGTATCATGACTTGTATAGATGCTGGATCAGAACAAGCATTAACAGACCGGTTAAGAAGCAGCCCGCTCTAACCAACTGATTTAAGGGAAGGGGCAAATTGGGGTAAAATGGATTCGCTAATCCTTTGACGGATTGTAATATGAAGTGCGACACCTAAAAAAGAAAGGCCCATGAAAGATTCTTGTAAAATGGAGTCATCACAACTAACCATTACACAGGAGAATCTCACAATGGGTTACACTCATCTTAGCATAACCAAACGCAGTCAACTAGAACTCCCAGTCCGGCTAGGATGGTCCAGCCGAGCCATTGCCAAAGAGCTGGGCGGCATCCCTCCACAATAGCCAGAGAACGCTAACGTGGAGGAACGGCGGACGAGTACAATAGTCAAGCATGCCCACCCGGATTACCGGCTTCGCCGCGAAGCGAGCCGGCCTGCAGGCCGGTATACGGCCGAACTGGCCCGAGAACTGGAGGCCCAACTGTCTCGGACTTGGTCCCCCGAGCAGATTGCCGAGAAAAGGCGGGCAACGGAGAGCCTTTCGTCTGCTTCAAAACGATCTACCGCTGGCTGTATGCGGGTCTTTTAGCCGCCGGGAATGAACAAGTGCTACGGCATAAAGGCAAGCGCCGCCAGCCTGCCGAAACTAGAGGACGTTGGCCACGGTAGATATTTGCCTGTTACCGCAACCTGGAGACCTTTCATAAGATTCAGGTCTACATTGCCGATCCGTATTCAGCAGCGATAGCTATTTCTCTCTTCCGCTGTGATAGGAGTGCCGTCTATGTGATAGTCATAGCTCCAGGGGAGCTGGGAAAACTCCTCTTTCCCCATAACCCACAGTTCTTCCTGAAAGAGCCGGATCAGCTCATACAGCGTATTCGCATGATCGGGAATGCATATCTCTAAATGGTACTGCAGAGCCCTGTTTAATCCGGAATAGTGAAAGCAGACGAATGGAAGGCCGTCTTCAAGCCAATACCGCCCTTCCCCGGCCGAAATGATCTTCCGGCTGGACTCGTGCAGATTCCAGTAGGCGACATTGTACCCCGGGTGATCCCATACTGTAACGTTAAAATAAGCTGGCGCGAGATCGATCCATTTCTGATCACAATAATAGGGTGCTTGGTAATATCCGTAGCTGTACAGCCGCTGTTCCCACCATTCCAGAAAATGCATGGTCTCCTCCGATCGCCGAAGCGCCAAAAAGCCGGTGTTAAAGACGCCCACCCATAAATAGCTCCACGGATCTTCGCACGGCTCCAGCAGGTGAGGGGACAGCAGGATATTATGATATTCCAGGGCAAACAGCAGATCGTCGAATGGAGCGTAAGGGATGACGTCCGTATCCATGAATACGATGTTGAGTTCATCCGGATGCCGGTCAAACAGAAAATGGAGAAGAGCCGGTTTAATGGAGGTTACCGCCTCATAAAGGCTGTATTTTAGAATATTGTATTCAAAATCAGGGATCCCCAAATCCTTGGCCAGAATTACTTCGTCGAACCATGGAACGTTAAGCGCTGCGGGATGCATCGACCTCTCCACAAGACATATGACAACCCGGGCATATGGCATTTGAACTTTTGCCATTCTTGCCATCACTTTAGCCTCATGCAGATTGTCTGCACAGGTCACCGAGCAGATGATCATGGCGGGTCCTCCTCTTCATTCGGTAATCAAAATTTACTTTCATTAGAAAGTGTGAAGGGATTAACTTCCATTGAACGGTATATTTTGGCCTCCCGGTAGCGTAATCGGGTCTCATCCGATATTTTCTCCCCGCTGTAGAAGAAGTCATAACTCCAGGAGAAAGGTGAATGCCAGGGAAGCAATGGTTCCAGATCCTGCTTGTAGTTCTTCCACATTTGTGCATAAACCCAGTTGTCCGGAATGAAGGCGTTCATACAGCTGTCCAGCAGCCCGGCCGTATTGTTGAAGTTCACGCAGTGAAGCGGAGTCCAGTCGGTCAAATAATACTGATCTTCTACCCAGTAGAGTTCTCTGCAGCGTTCATGTAGGTTCCAGAATGCCAGGTTGTAGCCGGGATGACGAAGAATGCCTGTATGATAAAAAGTGGGAACGAAGTTCAGATATGGCTGGTCGATATACAGCCCTTTCGGCTGTCCGTAAAAATCACCTGAAGTCATCTTCACCCACCAGTCCGCAAAATGACGGCCCCCGTCGCTGTTTCTAACGCCTACCAGTGCGCTGTTATACGTCCCGTCCTGCAGCGTCCCGATTTCGCGGGAACAATCCCAAGGAGCGGACGGCTCTAGATGGTGAGGAGTCAGCACCACATCATAATAGGTAAGCATTGCCCATATTTCATTGAACGGCTTGAATACATACATCTCCGGATCGAGATAAACAATCTGCTCCTCCTCCGGGAAGGCTTTGAGCAGATAAGCGGTCAACTGAGCCTTCATCGCCGTGGCGCATTGGAGGGAGCCAAACTTAAATAGATAACCGTCAAAGTCGTGGAATCCTATATAAGCCGAGATATCTCTGGCCGTAAAAATCCAGTCGATATCCGGCAGCGGTTCTACCGGAAATTGCTCTACCAGGCAGACGACGACCGTTGTTTCAGGCATTACCCGCTTGACCGAAGTCGCCATCAGCCTGGCTTGTGGCAATCCCGAAGCGCTCACTGCCGTTCCGATAATCATATTAGACGAGCCTCCTTGTTCTGGGATCCGATTGATATAGCATTCACCCGCACCTAATCCAGAATCTCAGCCATTAGTCTTTCACTCCTTCATTGTGAGATACTATATTCTATGAACAAGTGAGCTAATGGCTTGTGCAGATGAACAAATTCATCTTCTGATATTTATATACTCAACTCTCGGTGCGACCAAGCCCAGGTTGTGAAGTTTAACAGGTGGGAATCCTGCTTGGAAAGGCTAAAGCCAAGCCGCTTATAACGGGTCTTGGACGGCTGGAGGAAATTTCAGACGTTAAGCGTAGACAGCCAGGGTAGTAGGCCTGAAAGTGATGGAGCCTCGGAAAAGAGGTAGATCGGAGAGGTTGACATTGTCGAAAGTACGGAAGACCTAACTATTATATATGCCCGTTGATTTGATCCATTCGGTAGTTAATTTTATACCTTCTTCAAAAGAGAATTCATGTTTAAAACCCAAATGTTTTATAGTTTCATCCATTGTAAACCATTCTTTCTTGTACACAATTCCATCTTCATTTCTTATTCCGAACCCTAATTGTGAGTCAGGAGAAACTACATTTTTAGCCGTTTCAATAAATTTATTCAAAGGTTGCGGAGAAGGGCCTCCAACAAAATAGTATTTTTTAAAATCATTCTTTAATCCAATTTCAAACAAACACTTGATACAGTCATCAATATAAACGAAATCAAATAATTGCTCTGCTTTAGTATATTCGGGCAATTCTTTAAGTAATAATTTTTTGATTGTATAATTAATAATATTTGATGTTCTATCCCCAATCCCATATACACCAGGTAAAGTGCACCACGTGTAGGGAATGTTATGGTTATAACAATATATGTCTAACAATGAGTGACAAAAGTTCTTACTAATAGCATAAGTGAAAATCTCTGAAATTATATTATTTTTTATTGCTAGCTCTGCCATGAACTCTCCAATTGTACCTATTGCAATGAATCTTTTACATCCCATAAGCTTTGATTGCTTAGCACACTCCAAGGAATTGGATACATTCTCCATTTGAACCTTATAGTCTGCCCTTCCTGGTCCAGACGCACCAGTCCAAGCAAGATGATAAAACACATCAATATCTCTATCTTCTATTAAATATTCTAACTGCTCCGCATGATTAAGATCACAATAGATTATATTAATGTTTTCATGTTTCAGTATTGTATCAACATTAGAGAATTTGTTTCTTACTACAGCAAATATTGTTACTCCTTTTTTCGCAAGAAAATTCGTTAATGAACTACCAATAAATCCATTTGCTCCTGTGATTATTACTTTATGCATTTCATTCACCCCCTCAACATGTACGAATAAATTTGTCACTCCATTAACGCATCCATATTGTCACCGATTGGTGTTGGCACGTTCGAAGCATAATCCAGAATCTCTGCCATTAGTCTTTCACTCCTTCATTGTGAGATACTATATTCTATGAACAAGTGAGCTAATAGCTTGTGCAGTTGGACAGCTTCATCCGCTGATATATTTATATAAAAGATTCGTGTAAAATGGAGTCACCACAACTTAGAGAAGCTGGGGTTTCCTTACCATGCGGTTTATTATGAATAATCATTAAAGCTTGTGGCACTGCCATACTCGTCCACCCAGTTTAGCAACATCCTTATAAAAAAGAGACCTGCCTACTGGGCAGATCTCCTTCCGTTCTCTAACGTTTCGCCTTATAAAACTCATGATACAGCTTCATCAGCGCCCGCTTCTCTATCCGCGATACATAGCTGCGGCTAATCCCCAGCTCCTTCGCTATCTCCCGCTGCGTCCGCTCCTCGCCCCCCGTATCGAGCCCGAAACGGCCGACCACCACCTCTTTTTCCCGGTCGTCCAGGATGTCGAGGTTGCGGTAGATCTTGCTCTTCTCGATCTTCAGGTCCACTTCCTTGATGACATCGTCCGTATCCGAGCCCAGGATATCGATGAGCGTGATCTCGTTACCTTCTTTGTCCGTCCCGATTGGGTCGTGCAGGGATACATCTTTGCGGGTTTTTTTGAGCGAGCGCAGATGCATCAGAATCTCGTTCTCGATGCAGCGGGCTGCAAACGTAGCCAGTTTGGTTCCTTTATTGGGACGGTAACTTTCAATGGCCTTGATGAGCCCGATTGTCCCGATGGAGATTAAATCCTCCATGTCTTCGCCGGTGTTATCGAATTTTTTGAGGTTGTGAACACGATATGATGTCATTTTTCAGTTAACCAAACTCAAATCTTATTGAAAACCCAGCATTATTTAGAAACAAAACACACTATTTTAAATATTGGATCTCTTCGTATTACTCATTCCTGAATCCATTTATAAACCGCCTGTTTCGTTACGTTGAAACGTTCGGCAACTTCTGCTACAGAATAACAATCATCCTTAAGCTTTATATTCCGCAATTTGGAAAGTGCATCTGCACGCCGCACGCATAAGACAGCAACCCTAAGAGCATTTACATATTTTATCAAATTTTCCAGTTTAGACACGGTTAATGTTGCTGTAGCACTTCCCTTGAATTTGGCTTCCTGCCGTTATTAAATTTCTTTTCTATATCTTTAGCAAATTTTCCACCCTCATCGACTAAATGTTTTCTCATAAAGAATCCACCAAAACCATTTATCCATGCTGCAAAAGCCAGTAGCCGAGATGGAAAGTCCGCTCCAATCGTACAACTAAGTTCGCAAGAGTAGTTATCAATAGGCGTGACCTTCATTTCCCATGGAACTCCAACAATGGCTGGTATCCATCGACATATATATGCTTCTGTCCTGTCAGAGTAGAAACGCAAATGATCCTCTGTGTGCTCTTTTAATTGATAGTGTTGAACAATCATCTCATTCCCCATATTTTCCACATTAACCATATAGAATTCCCCATCTTCAAAATAACTGCCCATTGCCTTGTGAGCTTTTGAAAATGATTCATATTCAGCTGGAGTCATCTCAGTTACCCATTTGTACAAATCCACATTTTTAGCTGCAATCTGCAATTTAAATTTCTTTGTCATTCTCATATTCATTAGCCTTCTTTCCTGTAATTTTTCTTGTGAGTTCATCGTGCCAATTCATAATCATTTGAAAATATTCTTTGCCAAACATCAACGTCGCGTGCTCATATCCCCCCATCTCATGAACGTGTTGCTCTTCTATCAAGGCAAGCTTGTTATATTCACAGGCGACAGTGGTTTGAAAGCTGGCAATCAGTCGAACAACCTCAAGATCGTCAAGATATTTATAAAAGAAAAGCTTACTTAAATACTCATAATTAAAAGGGGAAAAAGTACATGGTGTTTTTAACCATTCTATAAATTCACTCTTCCCTTTTTCCGTGATACCATATGATTTTTTGAATCTGCCCTCCTCTACCACTTCTTCATACTTGATAAGCTCCCCCTTTTCCATTTTTTTCAGCATAGGATATATGCTTCCGAAGCTGGCATCAATAAAGTTGGAGGTACTTAACGTCATCTTCTGCTTGATTTCATATCCTGTCATATCCTTTTCGCAGAGGAACCCAAGTATTACATAAATCAACATAAAATCTATCCCTTCTTTCCTGGCATAGTGAATGTTCCTTCTGAAATCAAAGGAAACTTGTCTCTGTTCACATATAGCTAAGTTATATATATTAAATCGATATATATCGTTTCGATATGTAGAATATAAAGGTTGACGAAGGATTTGTCAATAATAAAAACAAAAAAATCCAAAAGGATGTTATCCCTTCAGATTTCTCAAAGTAAACTGCAAATTTCAACATCTCTCTATCGCTTCGCCTTATAAAACTCATGATACAGCTTCATTAGCGCCCGCTTCTCTATCCGCGACACATTGCGGTAGATCTTGCTCTTCTCAATCTTCAGATCGACCTCTTTAATTACGTCATCCGTATCGGAGCCGAGAATATCGATTTCGTTGCCTTCTTTGTCCGTCCCGATTGGGTCGTGCAGGGATACATCTTTGCGGGTTTTTTTGAGTGAACGGAGGTGCATCAGAATTTCATTCTCTATGCAGCGGGCTGCGAACGTAGCCAGTTTGGTCCCTTTATTGGGCCGGTAACTCTCAATCGCTTTAATCAGCCCGATCGTGCCAATGGAGATCAGATCCTCCATATCTTCGCCGGTGTTGTCGAATTTTTTGAGGTTGTGGACACGAACCGATGTCAAATTTTTATGCGATACTGTGATTTCTTGCGTGGTCGCAGCTTTTGCATGCGTGCTAGCAAGCTTCCACCCACGCATTGGATTAGATGCGCTTGCTGTTTTGTGGTCAGTGAGTTACGAGGATGCGAATGTACAACATGGAATGGGTTATCAGTAATTATAAATGATTAAGGTCATGGCCTCTAAACGAAGTAATGGCGAGTTCAATCAAGGTGTAATGTTCTCCACGGCAACTCAACATTATAAGCGAACCAGCAGCCTTGTTTGGCTGCTGGTTCTTCATTACTGAGCTATCGGTCTCGGAGTAGGTTTAAGCTTTTGTCACGGTCAACATCTTACATGCTTGCGTTTAAAACCAACCTGCCCTTTGTCGACTGCCTTTTGAATATTTTCATAAGCGTGAAGAAATTTGCTTTTGGCCTTATCCTTATTGACTTCTACTGGGCCTACAGTTCTTGCGGTCTCACACGCTTTATCATGAAGAGGCACATAGGATACCGCCACTGTGTATAAAAAGTTGTTCATTGCGTATTTAGTGCGTTCTGGAGAATCATGAATCGTATTTTTCACGATCTCAAGCATACCGGCAATTTTGCTTTCGGAAAATTCATCGTCCGGTCGGTTGCCGAGCAGCCAGCAGTAACAGCTCCAGCCCGCTGACATTCTCAGCTCTTTACCGCTCGCGATCCATTTATCGGCAACCTCTTGTGCAATATCCGCTTCTGCCAAGGTTACTGCAACTACATAATCGGACAGCATATAAAAATAAGCCGCATCCATCCATCGGTCAAAATCGGCTTCCGTCATTGCATTGGGATCGGCAATGATCCCAGCAAAATACATGGCGTCGTAGTTCCCCGTCGCGTAAAGCTGCTCAGCTAGAGGCTGATTTATTTTGGTTTTCTTGAAGATAGGCTTCATCGCGCCGGTAGCCACGCCAAAAAGCGGTTCGTGCGCGCCATTCGAACTGTATATTTTCTTGGTTCGTTCCTTGCCGAGCGCTTCAAGCTCCCGCATGACCATTTCTACATTCATTGTTTAACACTTCCTTTTTTCGAAGTACTCTCATCAAAGTTATCATAAGTAGTACTGGATAAAGAAAGTGTACTGTACGGATTTCCCTGTCGCAAGCTCAGTATCCCTTCAGACTATCTGATCTTACCGGTTCTTATCCAAAAAACGAGGCATCCCCGTCCGTAGAACGGCAGCAAGACGCCCCCTGTCATATACTTTCTATTAACCTTGTTACGCGCAGATTTTCATCAATCAACTTCTGCATTCCAAAAAACTGAAAATTTGTGTGCTATCTTACACCGCTTAATACATAGCAGCCCAATATAATAGTTATTATTACCATACTGGAGGTTGCTATGTTCAGAAAATTCAAAGAGTTTCTCCAACTCAACAAATCATTAGAAGAAAAACAACGTCAACTGCTTGAAAAAGAACAGCAAGTCAATGCTCTCGAACAGAAAATCGCAAATCTGGATCAATTCATTGAAGATGCCATATCTCCGTTAAGACAAGCAATTGAAGAGAAGGGTGTCCAAATTATCCAAGATGCAAATCAAGAGGCTGCATCAATTATAAATGAATCCAATATAAAAGCTGGCCAAATCGTTGATGAGACTACAAGCGGCGTATCCGAGTTGTTGATGAAAAAGGAACAACTTACTGAAGATGTCAGTCGACTAGAAACCCAAATGCTTAAGGTAACAAAAGAACTGACGAATTATCAGAAAACAGCTAAGAAACATAAGGCTGAAATTTTAGGTATTAAAAATCTGATTGAGCATTTCCCTGAAGCCGTTAACCATTCTATGATTGAAGCACACCTTCATAATTTGGAGCAGTCTTCAAACGAAGATGGAGTATTAGAAACCATTGTCCATCTCCACTTGCATCATAAAGATTCTAAGGCCTTAAGATCGGAAATGAATGCCAACAATAAAGATATTAGAAATCTATTAACTGCATATCAAACTCGCTATACTACCAAAGCCAATACAACAATTTATGAGTTAATGGTCATCGGATTGCAGGCCGAGTTACAAAACATACTCTACACACTCAGTTATTCAAACTTAGACAAGGCAATTGAGAACTCAAAACTATTAATAGAAAAATACTTGAAAATTGCTGCTAACGGAAATGCGAACATCCTTCCAACTATAACCCGATTTTTATCAGAGTTAGAACCATTATTCGAAATTGCCATTCGTATTGAATATAAATATTATGTTCAGAAAGATTTAGAGAAAGAAGAACAAAGAAAAATCCGTGAGATTATGCGCCAAGAAGCTGAGGAAAAACGTATTCTTGAAGAAGAACGTAAGAAACTTGAAAAAGAAGAAGAAAAATATCATCAAGAAATAGCTAAAAACATAGAGCTTTTACAAACAGAAACTGACGTAGACAAAATAGCCGCTTTAGAAGCAAGATTGAAAGAGCTCGAAGAACAATGCCATAAACTTGAAGAAACGAAAGAAGAAATCATTAAACGTGCAAATGGTAAAGCAGGTTATGTGTATGTTATTTCTAATTTAGGTTCTTTCGGCGATAACATGTTTAAAGTGGGTATGACACGACGTCTAAACCCAATGGATCGTGTAGATGAATTAGGCGATGCATCCGTACCTTTCAGATTTGATGTTCATGCTCTAATGTTTAGTGATGATGCTGTTGGACTTGAACAGAAGCTTCACGAAATTCTTGAAGCGCAACGGGTCAATAAAATTAACCTCCGAAAAGAATTCTTTTATGCAACTGTTCAAGAGTTACAAGACATTGTACAAGAAATTGACCCTACAATTGAGTTTATACAAACGATGGCAGCAATGGAGTATCGACAAAGTCAGAGTATTGGCACTAGTGAAATAGAATTAGAGCCTGTCTTTTCATAAGCAAAAAGCCTGGACATAGGGCACCTCCTAATGTCTAGGCTATTATTATTTTTCACCGCTCGCTATACACAATTCAAACCCATATCAGTGCAAGGAAATATAGAAGAGCCATCTCCCAACGATCCTATCTCTTTGAGTAAAGGAACCTTCAATTGACGGATTGTAAAATGAAGTGCGACAGCTAAGAAAACAAAAAGGCCCATGTCGGTTTCGTGTAAAATGGAAGTCACCACAACACCATTTACAGGAGAACCCAACCATGAGCTACTCCCATCTTAGCATAATTGAGCGTGGACAACTAGAGACGTTACGCAGTCTGGGGTGGTCCGTGAGGGCCATTGCCCGCCAGCTCTGCCGACATCCTTCCACCATCGCCCGCGAACTGAATCGTGGCGCTCAAGCCAAGCAGGCATATGAAGCGGCATCCTCTCAGAAAGCTTATGAAGACAGAAGGAGGGCGAGCCGTCCGCATGGCAAGTTCACGGTTCAACTGGCAAAAGAGCTTGAAGCCAGACTCGACCAGACATGGTCGCCAGAGCAGATTGCGGAAAAACGACGCGTGGAGGGGAAGACCTTCGTTTGCTTCAAAACCATTTATCGCTGGATTTATTCCGGCCGCCTTGCCGCAGGAAAGGTGCAGGTGCTCCGGCACAAGGGCAAGCGCCGTGGGCCGGTCGAAACCCGTGGACGCTTTCTCGTGGGGACACCGATCAGTCAAAGGCCGCATGAGATTCGTAAACGGAGTACTTTTGGACACTGGGAACTCGATACCGTTGTCTCCAGCCGAGGCAAGAGCAAGGCCTGTGTCGCCACCTTCATCGAGCGCAAAACGCGCCTGTATTTGGCCGTTAAGATGCCGGATCGTACCGCCTACTCCATGGAAGTCGCCTGCGGCGTTGTAGCCAGCCAGTATCCGCATTCCGCTTTCCAAAGTGCCACAGTTGACCGAGGAAAGGAATTTGCCTGCTACAGCTCGTTGGAGCATTACCTCCAGATGAAGGTATACTTCGCGGACCCGTATTCCTCCTGGCAACGCGGCTCCAATGAAAACGGCAATGGTCTTCTGAGAGAGTTTTTCCCAAAAGGCCACGACTTCGCCACGGTTACCGACCAAGAACTCGCTCAGGCTGTCCGCCTCATCAATTTCCGGCCACGTAAATCTCTGGGCTGGAAGTCGGCTCACGAAGCCTTCATGGACGAGATGTCGCACTTAGCTTGACAATCCGTCAATTAAAAAAAAGTAAAGCAACTTATCCGGAGACAAGTTACTTTAATGTTCTGGATATTTCTTTGTGACAGCATATTTAGATTTTACCGCTTCGCCTTATAAAACTCATGATACAGCTTCATCAATGCCCGCTTCTCGATCCGCGAGACGTAGCTGCGGCTGATGCCCAGCTCCTTGGCGATCTCCCGCTGCGTCCGCTCCTCGCCCCCCGTGTCGAGCCCGAAACGGCCAATCACGACTTCTTTTTCCCGATCATCCAAAATATCAAGATTGCGATAGATCTTGCTCTTCTCGATCTTAAGGTCCACTTCCTTGATGACATCGTCCGTATCCGAGCCCAGGATATCGATCAAGGTAATTTCGTTGCCCTCCTTATCCGTACCAATGGGGTCGTGCAGGGATACATCTTTGCGGGTTTTTTTGAGTGAACGGAGGTGCATCAGAATTTCATTCTCTATGCAGCGGGCTGCGAACGTAGCCAGTTTGGTCCCTTTATTCGGCCGGTAGCTCTCAATCGCTTTAATAAGCCCAATCGTTCCGATGGAGATGAGGTCCTCCATATCCTCCCCTGTATTGTCGAATTTTTTCACTATATGGGCTACGAGCCGCAAGTTATGTTCAATCAGCAAATTCCGGGCTCTGGCGTCTCCCTCCGCCATCATCCCCAGGTATCGGCTTTCCTCTTCCTCTGTCAGCGGCTGGGGAAACGCATTGTTCCTTACATACGATACCAGCAGCGTCAGTTCCTTGATCAACAGCGCAATGGTGCTAAGAAATCCGGGCACTTTGGCGACACCTCCCGCACTTGTACAATGAAACCGGTCAGTAAGTCTTACGGGTTCACGGTCATTTCATTGTATGTGGGTAAATGCCTAGAAGTGCCTGTACGGGGGGAATTTGTACGGGTATATCTTCTTTTGGGATGTGCCGGATTATTCGCTTAGGCTTTCACTCGCTTAGCGCCTGCCGCCGCACCGATGCCAGCCACTCCCCGTCTTTGAGCAGCCGGTAAGCCGCCTCGATATCCACCGTCTGGCAGCGGTCGGCATCCAAAAAAGACACAGCGGAGCGGAGCAGACGGTAAGCCGCCTCCGTTCCCCGTCCAAGCTTGACGCCGCCGCGCAGGTCAATGGCCTGCGCGGCGTGAATGGCCTCAATTGCCAGCATATAGGTCAGCCGGTCAATGATCTCTCTTGTCTTGGAAACGACAAACGGTGCGTTGGTCCCGTGGTCCTCGATATCCCCCGCCAGCGACATATAATCGGCGGACGCCGGGTTGCTCAGATGGCGGATTTCCGCATCCAGCGAAGAGGCCGTCTTCTGGACGGTGCTGAAGCCGAGCGAGCGTTCCGCATCCGGCGTCAGAAAGCGGCTGAGGCCGGTAAAGGCCGGATCACCCAGCTTGAGGATGCGGTAACAGGAGCTTTTGGAGACATGATGCAGGGCGCTGCCCAGCATCTCGAAGCCGAGCGTCCAGACAACGGGATCAAAATTGGCGCAGGATAATATGCGCCGCTCTTCCGCCAGCACGCAGGGATTATCGTCCGGGCTGTTCAGGTGAATCTCCAGCAGTTCCCGGGTATAGTCAAGCGCATCCCGGGCCGCGCCGTGGATCTGGCAGGCATCGCGGAAGCTGAGCGGGTCTTGCAGGGATTCCGGATTATACGCGTCCCAAAGTCCGCTGTCAGCAAGATTATTCCGGACATTCGCCAAGCTTGCAAGCTGCCCCCGGAATGGACGCTTCCGGTGAACGGCTTCGTCCAGCGGGCTGACATTGCCGCGAATCGCCTCCAGCGACAGGGCGTACACCGTATCGGCGGCTTCCAGCAATCCGGCCAGGTCATGCAGCGCCAGAGCGCCGTTTCCGGCGGAGAGCGCATTGGAACTGACGATGGCCAGCCCGTCCTTTGGCCCCAGCCGCAGCGGAGCAAGTCCAAGCTCCGCGAGCGCCTGACTGGCCGGCAGGCGGCGTCCGCCAACCTCCACCTCCCCTTCCCCGATCATCGCCAGACCCAGGTGGGCGATCAGGGTGATATCCGCAGCGCCCACCGAACCGCGCAGCGGCATAATGGGGTGAAGCCCCAGGTTGAGGAAATCGGCGTAGCATGCGGCGATTTCCGGCTGCGAGCCGGTGGCTCCGGCGAGCAAGCCGTTCAGCCTGGCAAGCATCGCCGCCCGGACCACCTCCTCCGGGGCTTCGGGCTTGACTCCCGAGCTGTGGGACAGCAGCAGGCTGCGGTTATAATCTTCATACAAACCGGGAGAAATGACTTTATCCTTATTCCAGCCCACGCCCCGGTTCAACCCGTATACGGGCAGTCCTTCCTCCGCCAGCTCGAAGATAACCTGCCGCGCCTTCTTCAGCCGTTCCCAGGCGCTCGGCGCGATCTCAACCTTTCGGCGGCCGCGGGCGACGCTGTCCACATCGGCAACGCTAAGACCAGTTCCATCCAGCACTAGAGCGCTGCCTAATAGCGGGCAGCTTCTCTCAGGCATGAACCTGCTTCTCCTTGTTAAAGGCATAGCTCTGGAGATCGATCCCCAACACCTCTTCCACTTCAGGATAGACGCTCGGGTCCTTGACGCTGGAGCTGAGCGGAACATTGGATTTATCTATGGCAAATACGGCAATCTCCTGCCCTTCCCTAAGATCCCCGACACTGACCGGACGGCCTGTGGCCAGATCGATGGTCGTAATGACATCGGGGAAGGTGGTCAGCCGTGTACCCGACCGGTCGTCTACCGCCATATATTCATTCATCACGTGCAGGGTCAGTGAATTCCCCGGAATTTCCACTTCAATTGTGCCGATATCAAAAGCACCGGAATAGTGCACATTCTTCTTCGTTACCGTGCCTTTGCCGACAATTTTGCCCTTCGTATGGCTCACAATTGTGTCAAGCACCGCCTCCGGGCCGTCCGGCTCGGCCGCAAGGATCGCCCGGCCCAGCTCAATCGCAATCGAGATGCCGCCCAGCGCGGCATGCTCCTTAATATATTTCGCCGGGAGCGGATGGCGCGCCGCGGCGATGAAGCCGCCGGCCATGTCCGACGCGGTGCGCAGAATGTTGGAGGTCCGCGCCGGAGTCCCTTTGACAACCAGCTCAATGTAGCTGCCCAGCTCCGGCTTGCCGCCGGCCACCGCCTGGACCGTCTCGTAATCAATGGACGAGGCGAGGCCGAGCGAGCCCATTTTGCCGGTGGGATGGGCGCGGATGTCCCCGGTGGCGTCCACAACCGCAAGACCGAGCGCGGCCGCCGGCAGCCAGCCGTTGATCGTGCTGGACATTCCGTTCTGCGGCGTCATGACTCCGGCAATTTTGCCGTCGTAGTGGTCGATGACCAACTGCACGGCCTTGATATAATCCTTGCCGAGCATCTGCCAGTCGCGCCCCGCCGGTGCGCCGATGGCTGTGCAGGTCAGAATAATGGCGTCTTCCGGCAGTTCATCGACTGACACCAGCTTCGGACGGCCCACGCTAAGCGCGGCATGACCGATATCCAGACCGTGGTCCACCCAGCCGCCCCCGCCGCTGGCAAATACGGAACCGCCTCTAACCGCGGCGTTTACATCATCTCTCGTTAACTCTCTCATTTATCCCAGTCTCCTCCTGCGGCAAGCCGTGCGCAGCGGCATGAAAGGCATACATTCGCCTATTTCCACCGCTTTTCCGGCTCGCCGCCGTTATTTTTTGCATACGTATCAGTCGGCCAAATTTAGCCGGTACAAATTCTAGTCCGCCAAAATCTCTTCGTGCCTGCTGGTATCAATTCGTGCGATTCCCTTGCGTTCCACCTCATCCAGCGACTCCTCGTATCCGGCATCCGCATAGCGGAGCACGCCCAGTCCGGTATCGTTATCGAGGGCGGTCCTCAGCCGCAGGTCGCTCTCCGTTTTGCCGTCAGCGACAATGGTGACGCCGGCACTTGTCATGTACCCCGCATAACCTCCGCCGCCGGAATGAATGGCCACCAGATCGGCCATGGAGGAGCAGTTCAGCATCGCGTTCAGCAGCGGCCAGTCGGCAATCGCGTCGCTGCCGTCCTTCATCCGCTCGGTCATGATGTTCGGGTGAGCCATCGCGGCAGCATCCAGATGGTCGCGCGAGAACGCCACCGGACCGCTCAGCTTGCCTTCGCGGACCATGTCATTCACGGCCAGCGCCAGCCTGCTGCGGTCCCGGTGGCCGAACCAGCCGATTCTGGCCGGCAGCCCCTCGAACGGTATGTGAACGTTCGCCAGCTTGATCCAGTTCGACACGATCTCGTTGTCGCTGAATTCGCGCAAAATATATTCGTCGATGGTCCGGATATCCTGCGGGTCGCCGCTGAGGGCGATCCAGCGGAACGGGCCGATGGCCCGGGCGAACAAGGGCCGCAGGAAGGCTTCGGTGAAGATGTCGATGTCAAAAGCGCCCACGACGCCGTACTTCACCGCCTGAGAGCGGATGTTGTTGCCGTTGTCGAAGACGACCGAGCCGCGCTCCTTGAATTGCAGCATCGCTCCGACCTCAGCCGCAATCGACGTTCCGGCGGCTTCCTGAAGTCCGGCTGGGTCCGTCTTGCGGGCCTCCGCCGCAGTGACGGGGGTATAGCCTCTTGGAATATACCCGTAGAGCAAATCATGCGCGGAGGTCTGGTCGGTCACAATATCCGGCAGCACCCCGCGCGCCAGCAGCTCGGGATAGACGTCGGCGGCATTCCCGAGCAGGCCGACCGACAGCGCCTCTCCGCTGCCTTTTGCCTCTTCAATCCAGGCCAGCGCTTCGTCCAGACTCGCGGTCTTGCGCTGCAAGTACCCTGCCGCAATGCGCTTGTCGATCCGTTCCTCCGCGACCTCCACGCATAAAATCGCCGCGCCCGCCATCGTTCCGGCCAGCGGCTGAGAACCGCCCATGCCGCCAAGGCCGGCGGTCAGAATGAAACGGCCGCGCAAGCTTCCGCCAAAATGCAGGCGCGCAATGCTCTGGAAGATTTCATACGTCCCCTGGATAACGCCCTGCGAACCAATGTACTGCCAGGCGGCAGCAGTTAGCCCTCCCCATATAATCAGACCCTTGTCCTGCAATTCATAGAAATTCTCGCTGGTGGCCCATCTGCCCACCAGATTGCAGTTCGCCATCACAACGAGCGGAGCCTGGCGATGCGTGCGGAAGACGCCGATCGGTTTTCCCGATTGAATAACCAGCGTCTCGTCCTCTTCCAGATTCTTCAGCGTGTCCACAATGGCTCTGTAAGATGGCCAGTTCCGCGCCGCTTTGCCCAATGAGGCATAGACGATTAGCTCCTTCTGGTTCTCGCCGTTCTCCAGCACATTCTCCAGCATCCGCAGCAGCGCTTCCTGCCGCCACCCCTTGCAGCGAAGTTCTCCTCCTCTTGCCGCCGTTATTCTGCTCACGGCTATCCCTTCCTTTCTGTTTCAATTTCTCTCCGCGCTTAAAAATTTGCCTGTCATCCAGTCCCAGAACAGATTGCAGTCCACATCAACCGCAACGCTCACATTCGGTTCTTTTCCCATAACGTTATTGAAGTCGGCAACGGTCATGCCGCGGGTTACCGTCCCTTCGGTTTCCACCGTCATTACATATTTGTTCAGGGTAACGAGCCGGGGAACGATCAGGCTGGCCAAGGCGATGGCATCATGGACATTCGGCGGATCGAATCCGAACTGCCCGCAGCGGCGCAGCATAAAGTCGAAAATCCGGGCAGCTAAGTTCGCAAATTTGTTGTCCAGCCGCTTGACGGTTTCAACAACAGCAAGCGGAAGCTGCGGTTTCAACGTCACATCCAGCCCGACCATCACCAGAGGGATGCCAGCCTCGAACACGATTTTCCCGGCGTCCGGATCAACATAAAGGTTGAACTCGGAAGCCGGAGTCATGTTGCCGCCTCTGAGCGCACCGCCCATAATCGTAATCCGTTTGATAAGGC
This sequence comes from Paenibacillus sophorae, assembly GCF_018966525.1. NCBI lineage: Bacteria > Bacillati > Bacillota > Bacilli > Caryophanales > Paenibacillaceae > Paenibacillus > Paenibacillus sophorae. The sequence continues at coordinate 2,305,970 of NZ_CP076607.1, read as the reverse complement.
GTATAATATCCGGGTAACGAATAATTGCCCCGGCAATATTGGTAAGCGGGCCGACGGCCACAATTTCCAGTTCTCCCTGCGCGGCAACGGCATGCTCATAGATGGTGTCAACCGCATCCTTCTCGTAAAATGACCTGATCGACTTCGGCACAGTCACATCGCCGAGGCCTGCCCGGCCATGACTGATCGCGGTATGCAGTTCCTTGTTAAGCGGCTTCGCGGCTCCGACCGCAACAGGGATATCAAAGCCAAGATAATCCACAATATTAAGAGTATTGCTGCTCGTCAGATCGACTCCGACATTTCCGGCAACGGCGGTGAATGCTTTTATATCCAGCACCTCCGTGCTCATCAAAGCGCAGATGATGGCAATGGCATCGTCTGTGCCGGTATCGACATCCATTACTAAGGGAATCTTCTTCATACGCAGCGGCTCCAGCGTGTCGCACTTGTGAGCAATGCTGTCCGGCAGGGCTCCGATTTGTTGCGGATGCAGTCCGAAGCTTCACCTCAACACGCCCCCTTTACTCTTCAAGAGCTTGGCGAAGATTTTTGGACGGGCGCCCCGTTTTCGGCAAATGCAGTTCGCCGCGCGCCCGCTTCATCGCCCGTTTTTCAAAGAATAGAAGAATCCGGTTGGCAATCAGGGACAAGGCCGAGGCCAGAATCGTTCCCCATACGATCTTGTATGCGAAATTCATGCGGAGACCGTCAAACAGCAGCGTGCCCAGACCTCCCGCTCCAATCATTGCGGCGATCGTCGCCATCCCAATAGAGGAAATGACCGCCAGCCTGAGGCCGCCGAGCAAGGCAGGCATGGCAAGCGGCAGCTGCACTTTGAAGAATAGCTGCGAAGCGCTAAGACCCATCCCTCGTCCCGCTTCCAGCAAGAACGGATCGACCGATTTGAAACCGGCCAAAATATTTCTCACCAAAATAAATTGGGTGTAGACGACCAGCACGGTAACGGCTGTGGGGATGCCGAGCCCGAGAAGCGGAATCAGGATCGCAAAGAAGGCAAGGCTGGGAATAGCGTACAGCGCTCCAAGCACAGCCAGTACAATCGTTGACAGCTTGTGCGAACGATAGAGTGCAAGGCTGAGCGGCATGGCGATCAGGATCGAAATAAGCAGCACAAGCGTAACAATTTGCAGGTGCTGAAGCGTCATCTCGAGCATTTTGTCACCATATTTGGCGAAGTAGGCCAGAAAATCAGCGATGGATTGCAGCATGAATGTTCACCTTCTCACCGATCCGGCTTGGGCTGCCGGTTTGCGTCCTGTCATCCTTTGAATGCAGCAGCCCATTTAACTGATCCCAGGCGATTTCGCCGACCGGCTTGCCGTCCGCATCCGTCACAATGATCGTTTTCTTGCCACTTTCAAAAAACTTTGACAGTACACTGTCGAGAAACTCTTCCTTGCCGATATAAATATCCGAATCATCCGGGGTCCGGGTTAATGGCTGCACAGCGGTTTCAGCTTTTAGAATCTTGAGCCGGTTGATAATATTCTCAGAAGCTACTAATTGCGCAACAAATTCATTGGCCGGATTAAAAAGAATATTAAACGGCGTGTCAAACTGCTGAACTTTCCCCTGGTCCATAATGATGACTTTGTTGCCGAGCTTAAAGGCTTCATGAATATCATGGGTGACAAAAAGTATCGTTTTGTTCAGTTTTTTCTGAATGCGGATCAGCTCATCCTGCAGATTCTGTCTTGTGATTGCATCAATCGCGCCGAACGGTTCATCCATTAACATGACCTGGGGATCGGCGGCCATGGCCCGCGCCAGCCCGATTCTCTGCTGCTGTCCGCCGGAGAGCTGCGAAGGATACCTCTTCCGGTAGCTTTCGCCCGGCAATCCCACCAGCTCAAGCAGTTCTTCCACGCGGGCATTGATTTTCTCCTTGCTCCAACGAAGAATTTTGGGCACGGTTGCGATGTTGTCCGCCACGGTCATATGCGGGAACAGCCCGATTTGCTGGATGACATAGCCGATTTTTCTCCGATAGTCCTCCACTTTCAGCTTTTTAATATTTTCACCATAGAAATAAATATCGCCCGAAGTGCTCTCGTAGATCCGGTTGACCATTTTTAACAGCGTGGTTTTCCCGGAGCCCGACGTTCCAAGTATCGTGACAAAATCGCCCTCATTTACGGTCAGACTGACATCGAAAACGGAGTCGGCCTCCGCATGGGGGAACCTTTTTCTTATATTTTTAAATTCAAGCGCTATCCTGCTCACCGAAGATCAACCCCTTTTCAACTGACAACCGCCAAGAAAAAATGAAAACCACTACCCGAAACGATACGTGGTTTTCATTTCCTATTGGGTTCGTAATCTTATTTGTCCGCTGCCGCTTTCACATCCGCTTTAATGGTTTCGAAATAGTCGCCCGCGACTTCTTCATACTCTTTTTTGTCGATATCGACGGCGGCGTTGAGCTTGATAATCGTAGGGTTGTCAAGCTTCGCCGACACGGCGTTCAGAATGGTCGCCACCTTCGGCGAATCCTGTAATACGCTCTCTCTGACCACCGGCGCCACATAATAAGGAGGCCACAGATGTTTGTCATCATCCAGCACGACGAACTGAGGATCGACCAGCGAGCCCTCTGTCGTATAGGCTACGGCCAGATCGGCCTCGTCATTTTTAAGCACCTGGTACTTGATGCCGTCGTCATATACCTTTGAGGATTTGAAGTTGAACTCTCCATACACTTTTCTCAGACCGATAAGGCCATCCTCGCGTTCATCAAACGAACCGTTGGAAGCATATCTGATTTTGTCCGCATTCTTCTGCAGATCGGATATCGTCTTGATGCCGAATTGATCCGAAGCTTTCTTGGTGATAACCAAACCTTGCGAGTCATTGATATTGGCCTGGTCGAGCAGGGCGAGCTTGAACTTGTCTTTGTACTCGGCGGCAACCTTGTCGTACACTTGCTTGGCGTCAAACAATGCCGGTTCCTTCAAAATAACCGTTAACGCCGTTCCGGTATATTCCGGGTATAAATCGATGCTGCCTTTCAGCAGCGCCTCGTGAGGCCCTTGCCCGCTGATGTTAAATTCTCTCTTCACTGAAAATCCATTGTCTTCAAGCGCCTTTGCGTAAATCTCGGCAAGAACCAGCGACTCCGTAAAATCTTTGGAGCCTACCGTAATTGCCGGGCCGCTTGCGCTTCCCTTGGAGCAGCCGGCGAGCGAGAGCAGTGCAGAAAGGACGACGATGGCCAGCAACGAAATGGTGAAAATGGACTTCATGGATTTTTTCATATGGTTTTTCTCTCCCCAACTAAAAAATATTTATCAGTTCTTTCTGGTAAACTTTCCAACCTTCCAATCCTGCAGCCTTCGAATCTCAGTTCAGCCACAAATATTTCGTAAGTCTCTTCTGGGTAATGGATAGAATCACATCCACGGCAATGGATAGTATCGCTACCGACACCCCCCCGACAAGTAAAATGGCAGTGCTCGGCAGACGGAGTCCGATGATGATCAACTCGCCAAGACCGCCGGAACCGATGTAAGCAGCCAACGTCGCACTCGCAATCACTTCCACGGCAGCCGTTCTTATTCCCGTGATGATCATAGGAAAGGCAAGCGGAAATTCAACCGTAAACAAAATCCTCCGCGGGCTCATCCCCATACCTTTGGCCGCCTCGATAACCGAAGGGCTGATTCCTGTAAAGCCAATGCTTGTGTTAATCAAAATCGCCGGAAAAGCCAGCAGCGTCAAAGCAAATATTGCAGGAGCAAGCCCTGTTCCGAGCACCGGCATCATCACTATCAGAATGGCGAGGCTTGGAATCAGACGGAGGATGTTGAACAATCCTTGCACCGGCTGAGACAGCTTCAAAAACTTGGCGCACAATACCCCTAAAGGAACAGCTATCAATATTCCAATCAACATAACCGCAAGACTGATGCCAATGTGCGTCATTACAGCGTTAAGATAGACATCGTGGTTCTTGGACAGATATTCAAGCATCCGATCAATCAATCAGGATCACCGCCCTTAAAATAAAATGGCGAAAGCAGCCAGTGCCGCTTGCAGTTGAATGTTGGAGCGTCGACATCGCCCGGTTCCCGGGATTTTCACGCGGACAGGAAAGATGAACTTCATGCCGTGAAACACCTCACAAATATGTAGTATTCGAATCAATATAATATGAATTAGGGTGAAGATAAATCACAAACACCATGAGGTGCTTGTGATTAGCGGCTAAGATATCGGCTTGATGCGAATGGACTAATCCAAATCAATCAATATTTATTAATATGTGATAATTCAATTCCACAATTCAATATTATTATTCATTACATGATTTTGTCAACTATTAATTCTAGTATTTTCATCGGAATTCCAAAAATCAAAGTCCAGCCCCCATTCGCCGCGACAATTCGGCCGCAGCCTGCTTCACCGCTTCAATGATAAAGCCCTCCCGCTCTGGGCTGCAGCGGAAGCTTGGACCGGCCACGGACAGGCTGGCTACCGCCTGTCCGTGGCCGTCCGTAATCGGGGCGGCGACGGCGAACACATCGGGGTCCACCTCGCCCTTGGTGATGATATAATTCTGAGCCCGTGCCGCTTCAAGCTCCGCTTCCAGGCGTGATCTGTCCTCTGCATCCTCAATGGTCTGAAAAATCCGCTGGGCGACCTTGTCGCTCTCAAAAGCAAGGATACATTTGCCTGAAGCGCCCAAATGCAGCGGCAGAATGCGTCCATTCTCGATGGAGAACTGGATGAGGCTGTTGCTTTTGACATTCTGGATGCACACGGCATTATTGCCGGTCCGCACGAACAGCACTGACGTCTCCTGCACCTTCTCCGTCAGCTCCTTCATAATCGGCAGCGCCAGGGGCAGCAGGTCCCGCTGAAACTGCAGGTTCAGGCTCCTTGCCAAATCCAAAATCCGCAATCCCAGGGCGATCCGGCTTCTCCCCCTTCTCTCTACAATTCCGTTCTGCTCCAGCGTCTGGAGAAAGCGGTAAGTGGTGCTCTCCGGTATCGAGACCTTCTCGGCAATCTCGCTGACCGTAAGCGTATCGCCGGCTTCTGCCAAGGCGAACAGGATATCCAGCGCGCGGCTGAGCGTTTGTGTTCCGTTCATTTTCTGCACCTTCCAACGACTCCTCTATTGTCCATTGCAATCATGTCTCACGAATTTGAAAAAAAGACCTCCCGAATTCGGAGGCCGCTGAAAAAGTCAGAACAATCAAATTTCGAATTTACTCATGCCACTGCCATTATTTTTATTGCCACTTGCTCATTCATGTAAAGATTCCTGATCGTTTATTGGTCCTATCTCACCATTTGATTTTGCACCAGTTTTTGCGCGATCGCCTGTAAGCTTAATTAATTTATACAGATCTTGAACACGGTTCATGACGTTTCACCTTCCATCCCGTATGCAATCTTGCCAACATTATATAGCATACTCACTAAAGATCAAGAAGGAAAGGCCCCACAAATGGCTTGTCCGAGCGGTCTATTTTCCATTGACCTTTCCTGCATACACCTTAATGGCCGCATTCCCGGCATCAAGGACCGACGAGCTTGCACTGAACATTTCAAAGAGTATTGTTGATTGTTTTGAAGATAATCAGAGAGTAAGATAGATTCATGCAAATGATCAACACGTTGTTCATTAATGCTTACATTAAAAAAGACTGAGAGGTGTTCAAAATGACAATAAAAGGTGATATGAAAGCTGTCAGAATTCATGAATATGGCGGCACTGAGGTTATTCGTTATGAAGTGACTCCTATCCCTGAAATTGACCAAGATGAAGTATTAATCAAGGTGGCTGCGACTGCGTTTAATCCTGTGGATGCAGCGATTCGAATGGGAGCGCTGAAGAACATTTTTCCTCATCAGATGCCGTATATCCCGAATGTCGAAGCATCCGGCGTCATTGAAAGCATCGGCGGGGCCGTAACAAACTTTAAACCGGGTGATCCCGTCTTTGTCTTTCTGGATATGACCAAAGACGGCGCCGCTGCCGAATATGTCGTGACCAAAGCTGAAAATGCCGCTCTTGCTCCTAAGAGTATTGACCTCCAGGATGCTGGCGCAATTCCTGTAGGGGCTTTAACGGCTTGGCAAGGATTGTTCGACCATGGCAAGCTTCAAGAAGGCCAGCGTGTACTGATTACCGCAGCCGCAGGCGGAGTCGGATCTTATGCCGTTCAACTGGCCAAGTGGAAGGGTGCACATGTAATTGGCACAGCTTCGGAAGCGAGCTTCCCGCTTCTCCAAGGGCTTGGGATCGATCAGATTATTGACTATAAGCATGAGGCTGTGGAGGAAAAAGTAAGCGAAAAGCTGGACCTGATTCTCAATCTTGCTCCAGAAGGCCCGGCGGAATTGAATAAGTGGCTGCCCTTGCTGAAAGAGGGGGGGATTTTTGTATCGACCACAAGTCCGGCGGACGCTGAACTCGCCAATCGTTCGGGTGTCCAGACGATCCGAATGTTTGTGGGGCGCAATGCCGGACAGCTTTCGCAAATTGCCGCATTGGTAGACGAAGGGCGAATTAAGCCCGTAATTACCGAAAGAGTAAAGCTTGACGATCTGGCGCTGATTCACAACAAAAGTCAGGCAGGAAAAATCCGGGGGAAAGTATTGATTAACTTGGATTAGCGGCAGTAATGGCGTGAAAGAAGACAATTCCTCCCCTTGCGGCAGATGGCGGCCGGGCTCATGATTAGTTGAGCTTGACCGCCGCTCTGCCGCAAGGGGTGATTTATCTAAAAGCCTGAAAGAAGAGTAATTTGATATAAATTACGGCTATTTGTTCCGGGGAATAAGGCGGATCCTGGTTTAACCACTCCTCCGTGACACCAAGAAATACGGATACCGAGAAAGCGGTCAAATATTCTTTCGGGATCGAAGGGTTATTTTCAAAAGTATGGTGGTTGAACAGCTTCTTATAGAAGCTTTCGCTCACCACCTCTTTCATTTTGCCCGGGAAGCCGGATTCTCCTTTGGGACCTAACAGCAATCGGATTAAGCCCCCATGCTCATGCAGATATTGGAATATGCAAACGAATGGAGCATAGGGCTGTTCATCTAAATAGGTTTGCTGAAGCTCAACCGAAGATATATCCACTACCATGACCTTCTGCAAGCCATCCAGAATCTCCGTTTGAATTTGTTCCATTAAATCATATTTATCTTTGTAGTGGAGATAAAATGTTCCTCGATTTATCCCTGCACTTGCAGTTAAATTCCGGACAGACACCCCGCCGAAGCCCTCTTTCTCAACTAAACGGACGAAGGTTTCCTTGATTAGCTCTTTGGTGCGGGCCGCCATTGCATCATGTTTATTCTCAGGCATGGTGTTTAAGCCTTTCCATAGATATGTTGTCTTTGATGTCACTAACATATCATATTATTTCCATTAAGCATAACCCGGCACTTCGGCGGCATCTCCCGCAGATGTACAACGAAACCGGACAGCAGGTTTACTCACTGGTTAACTGTTCCACGTTCGTTTCAGCAGCATGTATAGCCCGAGACGATGGTTTTTTAATAGTTAAAGAGATAAGCATCCCTATTAGAATTCCAAATGCGGCGGCATACATCGTGATGCTGGTTCCACTAACCATCGCATGGTTCAACTGCCTAATGCAAGACCACTTGATCCGGCAAGACTCCATATGGAAAGCGCCCGATTCCGTTCACGGCCTGCCGCAAACAGACTATTGATCAGAGAGAGAATGGAAGGGAACAGAAATGCTCCGGCAAGTCCCTGAATAGCGCGCGCAAGGATCACCGTCCCGGCGTTGCTTGCAAAGCTGCCCATTAATGACGCAGCCGCAAAGATGAACAGCGCATTAACGAAAGTTTTCCGTTTGCCTAACAGGTCGGATATGCGTCCGCCCAAAAGCAAGAAACCGCCAAAAGCAACTATATATGCGCTAACTACCCATTGAAGCGTCTGCTGGGAGAAACCAAGCTCTGCGCCTATTTCGGGAAGCGCCACATAAACAATATTGAAGTCCAGTCCAAGGAGCACATGTGCTACCGACAGGATGAACAAACTTAAGCGGAGTCTGGACTGCGAGATGGACCCGTTCATATATGCACCTCTCTTAATGCTTTTGCAGATATTATCATGATCATTCACTCCTTAAAATTAGTTTTGAAACGTTCGGTTCGCAAGTGAACCTTAATGCATAAAAGTCTGTACTGTCAACCTTTTTTCGTCAAAAACAAAAAGAACCGGCATTTCATCACAGGGCATTTGCAGGGTAATTGCAAGGCTTTTGCCAACCATTACTTACATACAGCACGCTCTGGCGGGAATACTTGACATCAATCATGCAACGTGATATTTTTCATATATGTACCGAACGTTCCAGAATAATAAGCGGTGTCAATCCTAATCCAATCGAAGGAGAGGCTCCCTACTGCATCTAGTTAGGAGGAGATTCATATGGCAACAGGACGGCCGCGCACCTTCGATAATACAGAGGCATTGAAGAGTGCGCTTCAGGTGTTTTGGGAAAAAGGTTATGAAGGTTCGTCCCTCTCGGATTTAACCGAAGCGATGAAGATTAACCGATCAAGCCTCTATGCCACTTTTGGCAGTAAGGAACAATTATTTAACCAAGCGCTTGATCTTTACTTTGAAGGTCCGCCGAAGCTGACAGGAGCGGCTTTTAACGAGACGACAGCCCGCGCCGTTGTCGAAAGGCTCTTGAATGTCACTGCTGACTCCGTGACTAATCCTTCTACCCCGAAGGGTTGTCTGACCATTCGCGGAGCCATTGCTTGCGGAGAAGACGCGGAAGTGATTCGTCAAGAGCTTACATCGCGCCGGGTAGAAACTGAAATGGCCTTGCGCCATCGCTTTGAAGAAGCGAAGTCCGCCGGTGACCTGCCGGCTGGCTCTGATCCGGCGGCGCTTGCCCGTTATATCATGACCATCACGGAAGGAATGTCAATACGGGCTGCGGATGGCTCAACCCGCGACGAATTGCAGGATGTGATTGATATTACGATGCAAGCTTGGCCTTCGTAAGCAGGATATCATATCCCCTATCCCCTGCTTGTCTCTGCAACATTCATCATCGGAACATGCCCCCATCGAACAATCGGTGGGTATGCATGTTCCCTTGATGAATGTTTTTTTACTTTTCCACTTTTTTATTTTCCCTCTTGACAACTCAAACGCCTCAAGTTTATATTTAGCACATAGTTTTGAACCGAACGTTTCAAAACGAAAAACTTGAGGAGGTTTTTATTATGACAACAACAATTAATACTTTATCTGGAAAAGTAGCACTGGTAACCGGAGGATCCCGCGGCATTGGGGCCGCCATCGTAAAACGGCTTGCAAACGACGGTGCGGCAGTAGCTTTCACCTACGCAAGCGCGCAGCAAAAAGCGGAAGAATTGGTGAAAGAAATTGAAGCGGCTGGCGGCCACGCACTGGCTCTTCGCGCTGACAGCGGAGACGCCATCGCCGTGAAAGGCGCAGTTGCTGAAACGGTAAAGGCTTTCGGCGGCATTCACATTCTGGTTAACAATGCTGGACTTGCAAATTTGAAGCCCTATGATCAATTTGCCATCGAAGAATTCGATCGAATGGTTGCCGTCAACGTTCGCGCCGTGTTTGCGGCGGTGCAGGCGGCTGCTCCTCAAATGGGCGAAGGCGGCCGCATCGTAAATATCGGCAGCATCAACGCCGACTCCAATCCGTTCCCGGGAAACAGCCTCTATGTTATGTCGAAGGCTGCTGTCGCCGGACTTACCCGAGGCTTGGCCCGCGACCTGGCTCCGCTCGGCATTACCGTCAACAACGTGCAACCCGGACCAACCGACACCGATATGAACCCGGCTGACGGTCCTTACGCACCTGTTGTCTCCGGTCTGATTCCGATCGGCCGTTACGGTACAGGCGCAGAAATCGCCGACATGGTAGCTTATCTGGCTACTCCGGGTGCCGCTTTCGTGACCGGTGCAACCATTAACGTAGACGGCGGAACCACAGTCTGATTCCTGGTCCTAACTTAAAAACCAAAACCCAAATTTGAGAGGAGAATTTATATGTCTATTGGAATTATTGGCGCAGGTGAAATCGGGAAAGCATTTGCCAAACAAGTCGTTAAAGCAGGTTATGAGGTGCTCCTAAGCAACAGCCGCGGACCGGAATCACTTGCTCCGCTCGTTGCCAAACTTGGAGGGAAGAGCAAAGCCGTTACCGCTCGGGAAGCCGCAGCGGCCGATATTGTACTTATTGCCCTGCCTTGGAAGCATCTGAAAGAAGCAGTTTCCGATTTGCCTGAGTGGAACGGACGTATCGTGATCGATGCGATGAACCCGATTATTACTCCTGAATTCATCGTGGCCGATCTTGGAGGAAAAACATCAAGCGAGGTTGTATCGGAGCTTGTTCCCGGCGCAAGGGTGGTAAAAGGATTCAATACGCTTACTCCTGCTGTGCTCGGCTCTGATCCGCGTGCTGCCGGCGGACGCCGCGTCATCTTCATCTCCGGCGATGATGCCGCAGCCAAGGCTGAAGTCACCCGTATTAACGACAAAATCGGATTCGCCACCGTTGATCTGGGCGGTCTCGCTGACGGCGGCAAATTGCATCAATTTCCGGGAGGCCCTCTCCCTACTCTTAACTTGATCAAATTGTCCTAAGTCTCATCAGGTGCGGGGTCCGGGGAAACAGATCATCCGGTGTGGCTAGTGATCCAAGCGTTCCTTGGACGCCCGTACTGCTAAAGTTTGAACTATAAAAATGAGCAATGGAGCGTGAGAGATATGGTTTATTATGAATCCCCTCAAGCCACGATTTCCTGGAATGAAGCTGTCCAAATCATTGAAGTGAGATGGAAGGCATTCGCTCAAGGCGAGCAATTTCGTACCGCTATGGATAAGGTAGTGGAATTGGCCGGAAAAATGAATGGCAGCAAAGTGCTGTATGACAACCGCAAGATGTCTGTCATTAGTCAAGAGGATCAAGCCTGGGTTTCCCAAAATTGGGTGAAGCGGGCCTCGGACATCCAATACTGCGCCGTTGTAGAGCCGGAGAAAGTCGTCGCCAAATCAAGCCTAAACCGGATTGTTGGCACAATTGAAGAGTTCCCGTACGACATGAAGTTTTTTCAGAATATGGATGATGCGGTTAACTGGCTTGCTGAAATGAGGTATAAAGTCAGATGAGAGCTTACTATTATGTTGCCATTATCGCGTTCGGACTGTTCAGCATCGTCAACACTGAATTTGGCGTCATCGGCACTTTTATTCAAATTACAGAAAAGTATCAAATTAGCGCTTCACAGACCGGTATGCTGGTCAGTTTGTTTGCGCTCACGATTGCGATTTTTGGCCCGTTCATGACTTTGCTGTTCACTAGGGTTAACAAAAAACGGATCATGGCCTCTGTGCTGGCCCTTTTTGCCGTCGCCAATCTCCTGTCAGTAATCGCTCCTAACTTTTCGCTTTTGTTGATTGTCCGCATCCTGCCCGCTTTTCTTCATCCGGTCTATTTCTCGCTGGCTTTCGTAGCCGCGGCAAGTTTTTTCCCAAGCGAACAGGGCAATAAAGCGACAGCCTATGTTTTTACCGGAGGTACGGTGGGGATGGTTCTGGGTGTGCCGTTCACCTCTTTTATCGCGGATCAATTTTCTCTTGAAGCCTCATTTCTGTTCTCCGCCGCGCTGAATTTGATCGCGTTAATCGGTCTGTTAATCTGGGTTCCAAGCATGCCGGTAACTGCAAAACTATCTTATAAAAAGCAGCTCGGAGTATTAGCGAAACCCCAGTTATGGCTGAACATTGTGACCGTCTGCTTAACCATTTCGGCGATGTTTGCCGTATTCAGCTATTTTGCGGAATATCTCGGACAAATTACAAAGATGAGCGGGAAATTAATAAGCACCATGCTGATTCTTTTTGGAGCAAGCGGTGTTCTTGGAAATTTGCAGGCAGGCCGATTGTTAAGCAAGCATGTGATCAAAACGACCATTCTGTATCCTGTTGTATTGGCCATCACGTATCTGATCGTATTCTGGGGCGGAGCTTATTTGATTCCAATGATGATCATCGTGATTGTCTGGGGATTCATTCATACCGGGGGCTTCATTATTAATCAAAACTGGTTAGCCTCCGAAGCATCTGAAGCGCCTGAATTTGCCAACAGCTTATTCGTCTCTTTCTCGAATTTGGGCATTGCGATTGGTACTGCTTCAGGAGGCCAGTTTCTATTGCATATGGGTACACACCAGATCATCTGGGGCGGTATATTGTTTTTAGCGCTTGCGGTTATCGGTATGCTTGCAAAAATAAAATTATTTGGGTTCCGCACCATTTAAACCTGGAACGCTCCGATCACTCCGCCGACAGCTTGTCGTACATGGAAGGATTCACCTGGACGACGGCATTCGCCGCCTGCCGGTTCAGCCACGATTCGTAGCGTTTGTCGTCCAGCGGCTTCCCGGAGTGGTCGCCTTCCTCCTCGGCAAGCTGCTGACGCAGCGCCAGTTCCAGATTGGCCAGCGTATATCGGTAATAAGCTTGTTCGCTGTACTGCCGCGGACCATAGATCACTTCGCCGCGCCGGAGCCGGCTGCTCCGCGTCCGATTCTCCGCATCCAGCCGAGACAGGAACGCCTCGTATCCGATGTCTTCAGCGATTCCGGCTTCCTTGGCGGCAATCTGCTGGACCTTTACCCTAACCAGAAGGTCCAGCGTCTTCTCTTTCAGCAGACCGAGCGGCGTCCGGCCGCCGATGTCGGAGGTCCAGAAGCTCTTGGCCGCCGGGTCGGTGCCGCCCTTCGCCGTCTCGGCGACAACCTCTCCCCGCAGCTCCAGCATGCGGGTCCGGAATTCGCCGTACGCGACCGGTTCACCGTTCACCCAGGCGACGGCGGTAAACGGATCGGGCGCCGCCGCCCCGCCGCCGGCTTCGGAAACGGCAGCTTCTGCAGGCGGCTTAGGCGGCGAACAGGCGGCGGGCACCAGCAGCGCCACCAGCAGCGCCAGCGCGGCCAGCGGCTGAAGCTGGTGCCATCCTCCCTCCGCCAAACGCGGGCGGAATTTGCGGCTTCCGCCCCTCGCCTTCGTTCTGACGGTCATTGTTCGTCCCTCCTTGTTCGCCCCGCCTCCCGCCGGACGCCTGACCGCAGCGGACGGCAACTTAACCGGCCGCTACTCGGTCACCCGCACATTGTCGAACGACGCCATGCCGGAGTGTACGCGCAGGCCGATTTTGCCTGAAGCGAGTTCTGTTCCGCTGCCGGTCCAGGTTATGAGGTCGGTGCCGTCCACGGCCCCGGTAATGGTTGTGCCCTGAACCGTCGCCTTCAGCCTGTATACCTGATTCGGATTTACGGTTATCGGCACGCTGGCCAGCATTTGGAGATTGCCTCCCGTCTTCTTGTACAGATCGGCGGTGCTGCCCGTGTCGTTCAACCGGAACATATAAAAATTGTTCGCATCCTGATAGCGGAACAGAATGCCGCCATTGCCGCCAAGCTTCTTTAACTTCACATCCGCTTCAAGGCTGTAGTCGGTCCAGGAGGCTTCGCCGGCGAAAGCGATTGATTCCCCATAAAGGCCATTTTGGGCGTAGACCAGCGAATCCTCGGTCCCAATATCCCAGCTTCCTCCGACCGTGGCCCAGCCGTCCGCCGTTCCGTCTTCGAAATCGTCATTAAGCAGCGCCCCCGCAGGGCCCGCCGTTCCCGGGGCTTCGTATACGCCGATGTCGGGCACCCCGCTGTACAGCGGATTGCCGAAGAAATCGGCGCCGCCGTTGCCCCATACGACGGCACCGGCATTGATGGCCGGCGAGCCTTCAGCCAGTTGGTACACCGAAGCGGTGTCGATGCCGGACGCGCCGCCGCCGTCAAGAAACATCGGGTCAGCCATAACCTTGCTTGGGTCATTCGGCACGTTCGAATTAGCGCCGTAGAACAGGTTGTGGCTGTATTTCACGTAATTGCTGTTCGTGTACGTTCCCCCGGCGGCGTTATAGAAAATATTGTTGCTGTAATAAGCCATTCCACTCGTGCTTGATTGGGTCAGAGCCGACGTAACACCGTGGTCGCGGTAAATAACATTGTTGTAGATATACAGGTTGCCGCCGCCCGGTCTCAAATGGAACGCGCCGAAGGCGTCGTAATCATTCTGGCTGATATTGTAGCGAAAAATATTGTTGTTCGTACTGTCCATAACCAGCAAGGCGCCGCCTTCGTTGTGATGGCTGAAGTTATATTGATAGATGCTGTCGCTCACCTTGATGTCGAAATCCCAAGCCTGGCCGTCTCCTTGCAGAACCCGGGTATTGAACGCTTCGTTGTGCTGGAAGACAGCCCCGGTAGTGTAATAAGCCCACTGGGCGGCGACGAAACCGATGTTATCCAGATAATTGACCACCGACCTGTTGACGTCACAGCTGACGCCGATCTCGTTCGTCGTGTTGTACTCAATCAGCGGAGAGACGCCGGCACGGACGAGAATCCCGTCCCGGTGAATCTTCTCCACATAGTTGCCGCTTATAATCAAATGGGTAAAGGCGTCCTGCTTATGGGCCCAAGAAGTATTGGCGAAGGCATCCGTCATTACCTGAATGCCGGTATCCGCCACGTTGATCACCGTATTGTCCTCGATCCGCACGTCATCCCAGGTGCTCTCGGGATCGGTATTGCCGCCGCGGGCGTGAAAATTGATGCCTCCGGTTCTCCGGTCCGTGCCGAATACGTCATGGATGTCGTTGCCCCGGATATAGATATGCTTGAACGCGCCGGCGCCCGCCCCTTCACCGACGACGAGGATGCCGCTTCGGCGCATGTCGGTCGCGTGCTGCCCGCTTGTTATTTCCAAATTGTTAATTTCCCAGTACGATACATTCTTAAGGCGGACGCCGAACCCTTCGCCGCCCACCGCCGTATTGCCGAAGTTAATCAGCGGTTTGGGCCCGGTTCCGTACCGGTCGACCACGATTGGGCTTCCTTCCACGCCCGATCCCTTCAGGTCCAGATAGGTATCGCTCCAGACCGAACCGGCTTTAAGCAGAATACGGTCGCCTGGACCGAACACGGCCGAATTGACCTTGGCGAGCGATTTCCAGGGACTATCTGTGCTCGTGCCGCCGTTCTCGTCGCTTCCCGCCGTGGCGTCCACATAATACGTCATGCCCGCTGCTGCGGCCCGGCCCGCCGGCATTAGGCCGAACGGCCCGAATATCAGCGCAGCGATGAGCGGGAAGAGCAGAAATCTTTTTATAGTAACCGCTTTCATAAATATTCCCCCTAATGTTCTAGCCCCGTTCTACACATTCTTGAACTCGCTGGGGCTCTTGCCGCTGTACTTCTTGAAGACCTTGGAGAAATAAGCCCGGTCCGAGAACCCGAGCGTATAAGCTACATTTTCGACCGTCTCGTTCTCCCGGCGAAGCATGGAGATGGCGATGGAGATTTTGTAGCTATTGACGTAATCCGTAAATTTCATTCCGGCCAGCCGTTTGAAATAGCGGGAGAAATAGCTCGGGTTAAGGTGCAGATGCTCCGCCATGTCCACCGAGGTTATCGTCCGGTCGACATGCTCCCGCAGAAAATCGTCGATGGCCTGAAGCCGAATGTCCTTCTCCAGATCGCTGATCGGCGTCAGCGCCTGATGCCGCCACAGCTTCCACAGCTCCCGCTTCGTCAGGTGCGCCGCTTCTTCCGCCCGGAGGGAC
The DNA here is from genome assembly GCF_018966525.1 of Paenibacillus sophorae. Classification (NCBI taxonomy): domain Bacteria; kingdom Bacillati; phylum Bacillota; class Bacilli; order Caryophanales; family Paenibacillaceae; genus Paenibacillus; species Paenibacillus sophorae. The sequence goes on along the minus strand of NZ_CP076607.1, from coordinate 2,290,264 downwards.
CAGCTTAAGTGGACGAAGAATGCTTCCTCCGCCGTTCCGTTCGTCTCGGACGCCATCCGGCGTACACAATCGGCGTACGTTTCTTTAAGCAGCCTTGGCGACCAATGCTCCGCTTCGGCATGCTGCAGCAGCTTGCCTACGGCCAGGTCGATCCAGGCGGCATTGTCTTCCTCGAGCGCCAGCGACAGCATCGCCTTCTCTTTCTCCGGTTTTGATTCGGCCGCCAGTAGAAACGTACGGTCCGGCTTCAGCATCACGGCCGGCAGGGCGGGTCCATAGAAGCTGTGGTCGCGGTACTCCGCCAACTGCTTGTAGGTCTCGACGAATTGCCGGACCGGAACCGCCTCCGCCGCGTAGAAGCCGCGCACGCTGACCTTCAGATACTGCTCCGCCTTCTCCCGGACAGACAACATATACTTGATCAGCTCGCATTCCGGGACGTTCCGGTCTTCGACGTTCCACAGCAAATAAATGTCCGCCTCTCCATCCATTAGCGCCGTGATCGATGCCGGACCGGAGGACAGCTCAGCTGCGATGTTGCCGACGGCAAAATGAAGGAGCGGAATGTCCTTGTACCGGTAGCGTCCGACGACGGATGCTGCGTCGATATGCAGAAAGCCGTGGCGAAGATAGGGCAGCTTCCAGGAAATGCCGAGCCTTTCGCCGAACAGCAGAATATTGTCCCATTCCCCGCCTTCGGAGAGCAGCTGCTTCAGGAAATTCTGCTTGAGCACCTCCCGGTTGCGCTCAATCGCCTGCTGGAAAGAGTAGCGCTCCAGCATCTCCCGGCGTCTCCGGAAGCGCTCCATCGCCTTGCCGACGCTGTCCCGGAGCTGCTGCGGCGTGAGTTCATCCTTGATGAGATAATCGTCGGCCTCCAGCTGAATCGCCCGTTTGGAATAATGAAAATCTTCATAACAGGTCAGGAAAATGAGCCGCACCTCCGGCTTCATCATGCGGAACGCTTCCGCCAGTTCCAGTCCGTCCATGCCGGGCAGTCCGATATCGACGATCGCCAGATCGGGCAGGCAGTCATGAAACAGCTCCAGCGCCTGCTCGCTGCCGGAAGCCGCGGCGGCCAGCTCAAGCTCGAGATCAAGCTGGCCGAGCAAATGCTTCACATAGTCCAGCATAGGCACATCGTCATCGATCAACATGACCGTCATCATGCGAAGAAACCTCCTTGCCGCCCGTCACCGGAATATAGAATGTAAAGATCATGCCGCCGTCCGGGTTCGCGGCCGCCGTCAGCCGCGACCGGTAGCCGTACAGCACCTGCAGCCGCCGCGCCGTGTTGATCAGCCCCACACCCTTCTCCGGCTGCGGCAGCTCGGGCTCCGCGCCCGACAGGAGGCGGCCCAGCCGCTTGATCGCCTCTTCAGGCATTCCCCGGCCGTTGTCGGAGATCGCGATTTCGAGCATGCCGCCGTTCAGGCGTGATTCCAGCTCGATGCGAGGATGATCGGGACGGGCCGAGAAGCCGTGGCCGATCGCGTTCTCGACGACGGGCTGCAGCAGCAGCCTCGGCAGCTCCAGCTCTTCCGTTCCCGGCTCCAGCCGATAGTGAAAGGCGATGTCCAGCCGGTTGCGGATCTGCATCACCTGCACATAGCTGCCAAGGATGGCACACTCTTCGGCAAGCTGCAGCGGCTGATCGGCATGGACGTAGGCCCGCTGCAGCTTCATCAGCGCGTCGATCATCGCCCCGTGGGTGGTATCGCCGGCCATCAGCAGATTGACCTTGATCGAATTCAGCGTGTTGAGCAGAAAATGCGGCCGGATCTGCGCCGACAGCGCCCGAAGCTCAAGTCTCCGCTTCTCTTCCTGCTCGCTTTCCACCTGATGCAGAAGCTGGTTGATATCCTCCAGCATCTGGTTAAAAGCAGCCGACAGCATCGCCACCTCGTCCTTGCCCTTGACCGGAATCCGCACGCCCCGGTTGCCGCCGACATACTGCTTGACGCTGGCGCGCAGCAGACTGATCGGCTTGTTTATATACCCTGCCCAGAACATGGACAGCACCAGAAAGGCTAGAAAAAACACGCCGAACACCGAGATGGACACGAAAAACTCCCGGTTGATATGGCTGTCGATCGAGCTGCGGGGAAGCTCAATCGACAGCAGCCAGCCGGTTCTTGCGATCTGCACCTCGCTCCGCAGCGGCTTCTTCCGGTCCACCGCCTCGCCTCCCCGGCGTACGGCGATCGTCTCCCCCGCCGAATCGACCAGCGACATGACGACGGAAGCGTTGCCCGTATCCAGCAGATTCTCGAAATAATGCCGGGGAATACCGATGAACAGGGTGCCCAGCTTCTCATGATTACGCGGATCGAAGATGAAACGGGCGGCATAGTAGTACTCAGGGACAGAGTCGCTTTCCCGGTAGGGAAACCACTGAAGTACTGTCTCTTCTCTCGGGTTCAGCCTGCCGCTCTCCTGCAGGAAACGGTCCGGCACTTTCGAGAAGACAGGGCGGTCCAGGTTGCCCATGATAATCCGGTTGTTCCGGTTGACGATCATAATCTCCAGGTCCGCGTCGAGCGCCTGGATCGTGAGGATACCGCCTATCGATTTCAATTTGGCCTGATGGATGTAGGACTTATAATCACCGAAGCTCTCGGCGTTCGTTAAGTAGCGCAGACTGTTCAGGACTTCGGGATCATAGGTTTCGGAGAGATAGAGCGATGCGAAGGAGATGCTGTCGATCGTTTTTTCGATCTGATTGGCGATGACGGTGATCGTCTCTTCGTTGGTGCGTAGGATCTTGTCGCTTACGTTCTGCCGTACGGATTGGTAAGACCAGAAGGTCACGGCGGCAAAAGGCAGCAGAATCAGGGCCAGGAATGAGAACTGCAGCCTTCGATGATAGGAGAAACGGCTCATCCATTGCATAACGGGTCATCCTTCTCCCAAAGTATCGTTATACTGCCATTATAAACCCTTATTGTGCGCCTGTATGACATTCCGGTTAAAATCGTCCCGCAAAATAATGCCTCATGGCACCTTCGAAGCTTCCATGCGATTACTTTGCGGGGAACAAGGCAGCTTATCTATATACGGCCGTTTACCGGTTGGCGGCCACTACCTTTTCGACTTCGGCCGTCATTTCCGCCTTAACATCATCGAACTTGCGATTGTCCAGCATATAGCTGGCGAAGGAATTTTCAACAATCGTCTTGAGCTGGCTGCCGTAGGGAACGGTGAAGGTGCCTTCCGGCATTTTGTTGCGGCTGTCGAACAAGGTTTTGGCGAGCGAGTCGGTATCGATCAAGTTTTTGTTCCCGCTGAAAAATTGTTCCAGCAGCGCCTTGCCGTCGACATTTTTCAGCGCCGGAATTTCCTGCGTGTACTTATAGGATTCCTTAGTCATCCAGCGGATAAAATCGTATGCCGCCTGCTTGTGCTCCGACTTGGCGCCGATCGCCAGGCCACCGCCGGAAATGTTCGTCATCCCTACATCGGTTGCGTTCACGGAACGCGGCAGCGGTGCGTACACCATCTGAAAATCATGGGGGAATTTCTCCAGGTTGAGGCCCGCCCGGACCGCGTAGCTTGGAACGGCCAGCATGCTGGCTTTGCCGGCAAAAAACTGCTGCAGCACATGATAGTTCGAGGCCAGCACATCCGCATAAGGCTCGGCGCTCTTGTCTTCCTTCTCCATGGCGCGGCGGAGGTTGAAGAAATAACGGAAGGAGGGGTCCTCAAAGATCGGCTTCAGGTCGGCGCTTAGCTGCGGATTCGGATGCTCGGTGTACGCGATGATGTTCGCATATTCGCCCCAGGTGTGGAAATAGGTTCCGAAATGATCCGGGGTCGTGAGCTTTTTGGCGTAATCGCGGAAGTCGTCCCAAGTCCAGCCCATTTCCGGAAGCGAAAGTCCGGCCTCATCCAGATACTTCTTGTTGAAGACCGTAAACCACTGTGTGGCAGAGCCCATCAGCCCGTAGATTTTGCCATCCAGCTTGAGCACCTTGAAATATTCATCCTCCGGCTTGACACCCTCTGCCTCAAAATACGAGTTAAGCGGTTCCACAACTCCACGCGAAGCTCTCTCCATCAATTCTTCCTCATTCCCGGTCATGAAAGCGTCTACAACTTCTCCGCCGGCAACGAGAACATCCAGCTTCTTCAGGAACTCCGTGCTGTCGCTGTTCTGGACAAGCGAAATATATTCCACCTCTACTTGGTCCTGCGACTGGTTGTAGGCTTGAACCGCCTGATACGCCGGCTCCTCCGGTTTATTGGACTTAAAGGTGTAAAATTTGATCTTTTCTTTCTCCGCGGGTGTGTTCGCCTGGCTTGTCGCGGCCGGATCGGCGGCAGCCCCTTTGTCGCTTGCGGCCGGAGTGTTCCCTCCCCCGGAACATGCGGTAACCGAGAACGTCAGCAGCAGGGAGGCCAACCATAATGCAGGCTTCTTCATACCATTTCCCCCTTCATTTCATTGATGCAATCTGATTATACTACCCCGCGGCCGTACGTACCGTGTATAGTCTTGTGGTGCGGGTGTAGATATTTTTGACTTTGCTGCGGCGAAAGTCCCGCTAGGCGGGCCCCTTCGCTCATCCCTTGACCCCGCCGATGGAAATACCCTGGATCACCTGCTTCTGTAGTACCAGGAAAAGCACGAGCAGCGGGATAATGGCCGCGAGCGAAGCCATCATCATCACCGAAATCGTAGTTCCGAACTCCTCCTTGAAAAACTGCATGCCGAGCGGAATCGTATACAGATTGGTCGAATTCAGCATGATCAACGGCCCCTGGTAGTCATTCCAGGTCCAAATGAACTTGATGATGCCGACGGTGGCCAGAATGGGACGGCTCAATGGCAGCATGACGCTCCAGAAGATGCGGAAGAACCCGGCGCCGTCCAACTCGGCCGCCTCCAGCAGATCATTGTGCACCCCGATCATGAACTGCCGCAGCAAAAAGGTGAAATAACTGGAGAACATGCCCATCAGAATCAGCGCGGCATGTGTATCGTACAGGCCCATTTCTTTGATCATGATATAGCGGGGAACGAGCGTCGCCTGCTCCGGGATCATCATGAAGGCCATCATCGCGCTGAAGATGAGGCCCTTCCCCGTAAATTCGAGCTTGGACAGCGCATAGCCGGCCATGGCGGAGACGATGAGCGTAGCCAGCGTGGAGATCAGGGCGATTTTGATCGAGTTCATATAGAAGAGGCCGAAGGAGACGTCCCCCATCCAGACGGTCCTGAAATTTTCGGCAAAATGCCAATCCTCGGGAATCCACTGAATCGGAAACGTCCAGACCTCTTTCTCCGTCTTGGCGGCTGCAGACATCATCCAGGCCAGCGGCAGCAGGAAGAAGAGCGAGAGCGCGCCGAACAGCACCGTCAGTACGATAGGCCCAAGCTTGATTTTTCGTATCGTCATTTGCGCGAAGTCCTTTCTACATTAATAATGAACCTTCCGGCTCTGGGTGATCCAGGTCAGCGAAGTCACGAGCATAATGATCAGGAACAATATCCAGGACATAGCGGAAGCGTAGCCCATCCGGAAATGCTGAAATCCTTCTTCGTAAATCTGGTATACAATGACCGTGCTGGAATAATTGGGTCCCCCATTGGTAAGGAACTTGATCATGTCAAATACCTTGAACGAAGAGATGATGCTGGTAATCGCCAGAAAAAAAGTCGTCGGCCCAAGCAGCGGCAGCGTGATCCGCCGAAACTGCTGGATGCCGGTCGCGCCGTCGATCGTCGCGGCCTCGTAGAGCTCATCCGGGATATTGGTCATCCCCGCCATAAAAATGATGATCTGGTAGCCGAGCAGCTGCCAGATATAAATCACCATGATTGCGACGAGCGACCAGCTTGTGTCAACCAGCCAGCGCGGCGGATCAGAGGCGCCAAGCTGGATCAACAGCTGGTTAAGCGGTCCCTTGGATGGATGATAGAGCGCCGACCACACCGCGGCAATCGCGACCGTCGAACAAATATAGGGAACGAAGAACGCCACCTTGAAATAATTCTTGAAGTACAATTTCTTGTGAATGATCGCGGCAAAGACGACGCCGAGCAGCATCGTGACCGGCACGGTGCCGACGGTGAAGCCGATGTTGTTCTTCAGCGCCTGAAGGAACCGGTCGTCCCGGAACAGCTCGGCAAAATTATCAAGTCCGATAAACTTGATGGCGGACAGGCCGCCGACCAGGTTCCACTCGGTCAGACTGAGGCCTAAGCTGAAAATGAGCGGAAACACAGCGAGGACGAGCATGCCGATCACCTCAGGCGCGATGAACAGCCAGCCGGCCAGTTGTTCGCGCCGCCGGCGCGTCCAGTAAGTCTTCTTCTCTCTGGCCGCCAGCTGCTTCTGTACGGTTGCATGTTGGCTCATCTCACATCTCCCCTGTTCGCGGCGGCAGACATTACCGGCAGATAGGCCCCTTCTTCCCGCAGACGGCCCCGCAGCCTTGCGACATCGACCGCATGCACATCACCGTCCGCCAAGGCGGCGAGCGCCGCGGCCAATCCGGCGGCTTCACCCATCGCGAGACAGACCGGCATGACGCGGACGCTGCCGAGCACCCGGCGCTCGCAGGAAATGGACCGCCCGGCCACCAGCACATTGCGCAGACCGCGCGGCGTCAGGCAGCGGTAGGGAATGCCGTGCGATTCGCCCGGCCCGTACAGCGTAATCGTCTGCGCCGAGACCCCCTCGCTCTTCTCCTCCTTCTCGGTGCCGTGCACATCGATAAAATAACTGTTGCGGCAGATCTCATCCTCGAAGCTCCGGCGGGAGACATAGTCATCCACCGTCAGCACGTAATCCCCGATGATCCGCCGCGATTCGCGTGTGCCCATCAGCGTGCCGGTGCTGGCGACATAGGCGCCCGCGAAGGAGGCCGGCTGGATCTCAGCCAGCATGTCGCGGTAGGCGGCGGCCATTTTCCGCCCCCGGATCAGCGCCTTGGATACGGAATGGGCATCCGTATTGTCCACCTGCCACAGATGGCCGGCGTTGAAGCCGACGGCGCGCGGCGCGATCTGATTGTTGCAGAGATGCGTGTCCGGTACGTCCGGGTATCGGCCCGAGGCCACCGCTTCATGGATCGGGCTTCGCGGGTTCTCTTTATGGAGAAGCGGCCCGTTCAGATAAGCGTATTCGTCTACATTGCCAAGGATGAAGCAGTGAGTTGCAGGCTGGAGATCGCCGGTGGCGCTGTCGCCTTTCCGGTACTCCGCCCCTGCCCAGGCAGCGACATCCCCGTCACCCGTGCAATCGATATACACCGGTGCCCGGAACGCCTGCAGCCCGCCCTTGTTCAAGGCGACAATCGCCGTCACGTTCCCCTGCCCGTCCGTCTCCACCTCGGCCAGCGACGTCAGGAACAGCACATCGGCGCCGGCCTCCGTCACTAGTTCGTCATAGACAACCTTCAGCTTTTCCGGCTCGATCGGCACCCAGTCCAGCGCCTCCGGCTTCACATGGGGCATTTGTGCCTTCAGCGTCTCGAACACCTTCCCCGCCAGCCCGCGGTAGACCATTTTCTCCTTATCCGAGAACGGGCACCATGCCGGGACCAGCCCCGACGTTCCCATCCCGCCGAGATTTCCGGTGGCCTCGATCAGCAGTGTCTTCGCCCCTTCCCGCGCGGCCGATGCCGCGGCGGTGCAGCCCGCCGGTCCGCCCCCGACGACGATCACCTCATAGGAAGTATTCAGCGGGATTTCCCTGCTCTTCATTCTGTAGCTATCCATACGAGCCTCGCTTTCCCGGCGGATTCCCGCTTAGCGCGCGGTCCGCCGCTTTTACTCGACCCCATTATAGCAACCGGCGGTCCAAAATACGGTATAGCTCTCATACCGGTTGATGTGTATTTTTTTGACCTTGGGGCAGGTAAACTAGAGTAAAGGGCTGGTAATAGCCCAGCCCCTCCTCATCAAACCGTACTTGAGGTTTTCCCTCATACGGCTTTCCGATGTTCGTCATTCATCGGCATGCAGATTACAATAGCGGGTCTCTTAAGTATCACTGCACTTTCTTTCAAACCATGCCGTTCCCCTTACGCCGGAGGATTCTTCGCTGCCGCTCCAAGTACCCAGCAGCTTCCATTGCCTTCGTCCATACGCCCAAGACTCGGCTTCCTCTTTCCCCTCTTGCGAGGCCTTTTTGACGACGCGGCAGGATTCACTTTATGTTGCGGCCTGGCTTGTCGCTCGCCCTGTCTCTGACAGGTACTTTTGTCGTCTACGCACTGCTTTCGCCATACGCAGGCATCCGAGCTACATGGGGGCTTGGCCACTCCCGCGACCGGGCTTTCACCAGCTAGAAAATGCGTGCTTAACTGGGCACAACGACGCAAAAAAAGCAGGCATCATCTGCCTGCTGAGGGGAAAAGGGGGATAACCCCCTTTATTATACTTTGTTCTTAACCGGTAGTACTGAACAAGAAACCCTGCATCTAAAAGACGCAGGTTTCTGGTCAATCTGATAAAACGAGCCTATTAATTCGTTTTTATTTGATTTTGGATAAAACTACCATTATTAGGGAGCGATTTACTCACCCGCTTTAATTCTGTATTCAGTTTTTTTGATTTTGACAAAATGATCGTTATTACAAATCCCGATACAAAAGAAATCAAGACGGCAATTAAAAAGTTCAGCACACTGCCAGCTTGAATACTGACAAACCCGATCAGTCCAGCAGGTCCGGGGGCTGCGTTTAAAATGTGATTGAATGCTACAAAGGCACATCCAAAAGCTGAACCGATCATAGCGGCATAAAATGGATATTTCATTTTCAGGTTAACGCCAAACATCGCGGGTTCCGTAATGCCAAGCAGGGCGGAAATTCCGGAAGAAACCGCAATGCTTTTCATTTTTTCGTCTTTTGTCAGCAGCATGGCCGCAAATGTCGCGCCTCCCTGGGCAACATTATTGCATGAAACAAGTGCCAGTAAAAATGAACCGCCAGCAGCAATTAACTGAATGTCAATCGGAAGAAGACTATGGTGCATACCCGTTAATGTCAAAGGAGATAAAATCAATCCAAAAACTGCTCCACCAAAGAAACCAAGTGTATCATACAGCCAAACCATTCCATCAGCCAAAAGATTCCCGGCAGATCTCATTATACCGCCAACTACAGTAAACGTAAGAAAGCTTGTGATAAATACCGTTAATAACGGAGTTAATAAGTTATCAAGAAAAGACGGAACGATTTTACGTAAATTTTTCTCGACTCGCGCCAGGATAAATGAAGCAGCTAAAACAGGAAACACGGTTCCTTGATAGCCCACTTTTTCAATTTCAAGTCCAAAAACATTCCATACCGGCACTTTATTATTCAAAATAGCTTGCCCGTATCCATATGCATTTAAAAGATCCGGGTGCACCATGATCATTCCCATGACAGCTCCTAAATAAGGGTTTCCTCCGAACATTTTTGTTGCGGAGAATCCTATTAATATCGGCAGGAACACAAACGCTGCATTAGCAAACACATTGATCATGTTCGCAAGATCGGTTATGTTCGGGTACACATCAACTAAAGACCTATCTTTGAAAAATAATCCGCTGGATGTTAGAACGTTGTTGATACCCATCAATAAACCGGCGGCTACCAGTGCCGGGATAATCGGGACAAATACGTCGGACAACAATTTCACCAGCCTTTGGACCACATTCATTTTATTGTCGGCTTCTTTTTTAACCTCATCTTTACTAGATTCTTTAATACCTGCTAATTCAACAAAAGCGTGGTACACTTCATTGACCGTACCAGCACCGATAATAACCTGATATTGTCCTCCATTGCTGAAGTGGCCTTTTACAAGATCAATATTTGACAGTTCTTCTGCCTTGACAGTGGATTCGTCTTTTAACACCAACCGAAGGCGGGTCGCGCAATGCGCAGCACTGATAATGTTCTCAGATCCGCCAACGGCAGCTAGAATTTGCTGTGAAGCTCGTTCGAATTTGTGGTTAGTCATTATTCTGATCCCTCTTTCAGATGATTTCATATATAATGGCTTCATACGGACGCAATGTGATGTTTTTTAAATCGCTGCTCGAGTGGCTGTAGTTGCTAATTAAAATGTTTACGGCTGAATGACTTTCGGGATAGTAAGAAAAAGTGGCTTCCGGTTCGTAAAAATTGCATACAATAAGCAGCTTTTTGTTTTCGAGTATCCGTTCGTAAGCATAAATATTGGGTTCCGAATCAAGAAGACGATAGGTCCCATAAATAAGTGTGTAATTTTGTTTACGAATCTTGATTAATTTTTGATAATGATAAAAAACAGAATCCGAATCATATAAAGCGCTTTCCACATTAACAGAAGGATAATTGGGATTAAGCTTCATCCATGGTTTTCCTGAAGAAAATCCTGCATTTTTTGCATTCGACCATTGCATTGGGGTTCTGGCATTGTCTCTTGCTTTCATATAGAGCGATTCCATGATGTCTTCTTCTCTAAAACCGGCTGCTTTTCGTTCTTTATAAATATTTTGAGTTTCAATATCCATATAATCTTCTATGGACTCAAAAGCAGCATTTGTCATGCCGATTTCTTCTCCCTGGTAGATATAGGGGGTTCCTTTCATTCCATGTAATAAAGTGGCCAACATTTTGGCAGACTCCACCCTATATTCACGGTCATTCCCCCATCTCGATACAATGCGGGGCAGGTCGTGATTGTTCCAAAATAAGCTGTTCCAACCATCTTCGTTTAAAGCATATTGCCACTTGCTTAACACTTGCTTTAGTTCATTGAGCTCTAGCTTTTTCAAATCCCATCTTTGTTTGCCCGGAATTTTATCTAGCTGAATATGTTCAAACTGAAAGATCATGCTCAATTCCTTGCGTTTGGGGTCAGAGTACAGTTTCCCGTCTTCAGTTGTCGCGCCCCACGTTTCTCCAACCGTTAACAAATCTTTGGTTCCAAACGTTTTTCGATTCATTTCCTGCAAATAATCATGAAGTTTAGGCCCGTTTTCTTTTATTTGTTTATCGGGATCTTTTCCAATCAAATCAATCACATCCATACGGAAGCCGCCAATTCCCTTGTTAATCCAAAAGTTCATCATATCCCAGATGCTGCTACGCATTTTTTTGTTTTCCCAGTCCAAGTCGGGCTGTTCTTTGCTGTAAAAATGCAAATAGTATTGGTTGGTTGTTTCATCAAATTGCCACGCTGAACCACCGAAATTCGATTTCAGTTCGTTGGGTTCTTTGCCGTTAACCGGATCGCGCCAGATATAATAATCTCTGTACGGATTGTCTTTTGATTTTTTTGCTTCTATAAACCACGGATGCTGGTCTGAGGTATGGTTGACAACAAGATCCATAATAATTTTAATGCCGCGCTTGCTGCTTTCTAATAACAATTTATTCATATCTTCCATGGTTCCAAATTCCGATGAGATGGAGTAATAATCACTAATATCGTAGCCATTGTCTACGTTGGGAGAATCATAAACGGGACTTAGCCAAATGACGTCGGCGCCTAATAATTTTACATAGTCTAACTTTTGAATGATGCCTTGTAAATCGCCAACTCCATCGCCATTACTGTCGTAGAAGCTACGGGGATATATTTGATAAATAACACTTTTGTGCCACCATTTTTTTTGAATCTCTTTCATTTTTGCTCTCCTTTTTGTCAATTGGAAACGTCTTCAGTATAATGAATGTTAGCAGTTCTTTCTTGCACATTTTCAAAATTTATAATACTATTCTCACTTTTAAGGAGAAAATAAGAATGAAATCATCTTTAAAAGAAAATTCTATTCATGGCACTCCGTCTTTTCCGTTGCATATATACAGTAAGGTACGTAAAACCGATTATTATGTAGGGTATCACTGGCATGAAGAATTAGAATTTATTTATGTTGAAGAAGGAGAAATAGAGGTGACGATCAATTCAGAAATCATACATGTTTCCAAAGGAGATTTTGTTTTTATCAATTCTGGAGACTTGCATCAAGTTACCTCAAACGGTCCATCCATTCATCATGCTATTGTTTTTCATCCCCAGTTATTGAATTTTGAATATCCAGACATATGCCAGCAAGCTATTATCAAGCCGATTACCTCGGGCGCCTTGCAATTTCCTTGTGGCATACATTTAGATAAGGAATCAAAAGAGGAGTTATCAGGAAAGTTACGAAATATCATTGCCATAAAAAAGGGGGGAAACAAGCTCTCATCCTTGCGTATTAAAGTGATTCTCCTTCAAGTCATCGATCTTTTATATGAAAGAAAACTCTTTCTGGAAAATCGACTTCATACAAAAGTCAAACAAGAAAAAATCAAAAAAGTGATCCTATATATTGAGGAACATTACAATGATAAAATTTTTCTTGAGGACTTAGCTTCGCTTGTAGGAATGAACAAAAATTATTTTTCAAAATACTTTCAAATAGCTGTAGGGAAAAATCCAGTTACGTATATTAATGAATACCGATGTGAAAAAGCAGCGAAACTGCTAAAAAATAGCGAGTTGAAAGTTTTAGAGATTTCCTTGATGGTGGGTTTTGAAAACTTCAGCTATTTTATTCGTAAATTTAGAGAGTACAAGCACTATTCTCCGTCGCAATATAGAAAAATGGTTTATGATAATTAACAAAAAGAAGCAGGTGTTAACGCACAATGCGTGAAGACCTGCTTCCAGTCCGAATTCATGCTATGCCTGGTTTGCCTTGACATGTATTCGCAAAAGGCCTATGGAAAAGCCGCTTTATCTTTTAAACCTCTATCCCCGCTTGGAACGGTACGCGCTGCCGTTCTCATATTGCTCCTGCCAGCCGGGTGCAGCGAGACCCGGCACTTTACCGTTCAACAGCCGGTCGGCGCCTGATTTCATCCAATCCTCCACCTTGCGGCGCAGCTCCGTCAGTATTTTTTCATAAGCCGGGGCACCGGCCAGATTTCTCTCCTCCAGCGGGTCTTCCTTCAGGTCGTACAGCTCTTCAGGCACATTCGGCTTGTAATAATCCTCCCGCACCTCACGGCCGGAGGGACTGAGGTGAATGTCGAGCGGCAAATAAACGGAAGGCCCGTCCTCGAAATTGCGGATATATTTGTACTGGTCGGTGCGGACGCCCCGCATCGGATGATACTGGTCATGCCAGGTCAGCTCGGCGAAAAAATGGTCGCGTGTAGAGGGCCCGTCCGCATTCTGCAGGAGCCTGTAAAAGCTGACTCCATCGATGTCCTCCGGCCCCTCCGCTCCGGCAAACTCCAGTAGGGTCGGCATCAGATCAACATTGCAGAGCAAATGGCCGTTGACCTGCCCGCCTTCGAGTGTTCCCGGATATCGCATAAGAAGAGCGGTCTCAAGGCCTGCATCCATCAGGGTGCCCTTGGCCCGGGGGAAAGCAATGCCGTGATCCGTTGTATAGATCACCAGCGTATCTTCCGCTAGTCCCAATGCATCCAGCCGGGACATGATGCGGGCGATGCCTTGGTCCAGCGTCTTGACCGAGCCGTGCAGCAGCGCAAAGTCTTCCCGTACCCGCTCCGTGTCGGGCAGATACGGGGGCGGAACGATCTCATCGGCCGGATCGGCCACCGGCGCGTATTCGTCGAAATCGCGGTGGGTTTCAAAAAAACCGACCGAAGCAAAAAACGGCCGTTCCTGCGGCCCTGCCGCTTTTTCCTCCAGGAAAGAGACGACCCGCTCCGCGACATCCCCTGCCCGGTCGCCCGGCACCGGGAGAACCGTCTCATATCCCAGCTTATATGTAGATGAGGTGCGGTCGCCTCCGGCTTCGCCGATCGTTTCATGGCTGAAGCCGATCAGCGCGGTTTCATATCCGGCTTCGCTTAGGCTCATCGGCAGCGTTGTTACCTCCGGATCGATGGAGAAGCCGAGATGGCTTAGCCCGATCATTCCATGACGCTGCGGATACAGGCCGGAAAGGATGCTCCCCCGGCTCGGGCTGCATTGCGGCGCCGGGCAGAAATAATTGTCAAACCGCACCCCTTCCTCAGCTAAAGCGTCAATAGCCGGCGTTTCAACCGATTGTCCGTAGCAGCCCAGATACCGGCCGGTGTCATGCGAGATCATTAGCAAAATATTTTTACGCTTCATTTCATATCCTCCTTTTTAATTGGGTCAGAATGAAATTCCCTTTGTCACTTGGCCGTATTATTGTTTCACCGCGCCTGACGTCAGGCCCGCAATAATCCGGCGCTGAAACAACAGTACGAGCAGCACCACTGGAACCGTCACCGTCACGGTCGCCGCCGAAATTTCTCCCCACGGAAATGTAAACTCACCTTGGAACATGGCAATGCCGACGGGCACCGTCATCATCGACTGCTTCGTATTGATCGTCAGAGCGAATAGGAACTCATGCCACGCGTCCACGAACACGATAATGGCCGTTGTGAACAGCCCGGGCGACACGAGCGGCAGCAGCACCCGGCCAAAAATGCCCAGCAAGGAAGCGCCGTCCACTTTGGCCGCCTCCTCCAACTCGACCGGAATCTGCTTAAAGAACGTTGTCATATACCAGATTGCAATCGGCAGGGCATAGGTTGTATAGGGGATGACCAGCCCGGCGTACGTATTACGTAAACCGGTGGACTGCATAAATAAAAACAGCGGCGACAATGTGGCGATTTGTGGCAGCATGGATACGGCCAGCAGAATGCCGAGAAAAAAGGTTTTTCCAAAAAAGTGCAGTCTTGCCACCGCATACGAAGCAAAGGCCGCAATACTGATCGAAAGAAGCATCGTCAGCACACCGACCGTGAAGCTGTTCAGCAGATACCTGCCAAAAGGATGATTCGTAAAGACGGAAATGTAGTTGTGCAGCGTGTACTCCGGGACCTTAACACTGAAAGCATACTCTCCGTATAGATACAGGGGGGCTTTTAATGAAGCAAGCAGTACCCACAGAAACGGAAAAATCACAATCCCTATAAAAGCGGCAATGGCGGTATAAAACAGCGGACCCGTCTTTTGATTCATGCTCTCCCTCCTTAACCGGCGCGCCTGCCGACAACGTCGGCTCCAAGCCATTTGACATAGACCATGCTGATCAACAGCACACATACAAAGACAATAACGGAAAGCGCCGAGCCTTTGCCGAAATCGAGTTCGCTGAACATCGTTTTGTACGCATAGATGGATACGGATTCCGTTGAATTGGCGGGGCCGCCTCCCGTAAGCACATAGATCAGATCAAATACGCGGAAGGCATCCAGCGTTCTGAACATCAGCGCGACGAAAAATGCGGGTTTCAGCAGCGGCACGGTTACATGCACAAACTGCTTCCACCTGCTGCCTCCATCCACCCAGGCGGCTTCATACAGCGAAGCGGGAATGTTCTGAAGACCGGCAAGCAGCAGCAGAGCCACGAAAGGAGCCGTCTTCCAGACATCCGCCATAATGACTGAACCCATAACCATGGAGCCGGAAGATAGAAGTGATCCCATATCCGAAATCAGCCCGGCTTCGTACAGCAGCTTCGCGACAATGCCGTTCTGCCCATCGTACAGATAATGCCAGATCATGGCCGATACGGCGGTTGGCGTTGCCCAGGGGATGAGCACCGCCGCACGCACCAGCCCGCGTCCCCGGAAGGTCCGGTTAAGCAGCAGCGCAATCAGAAGTCCCAGCAGCATCTCCAGCGCCACGGCAAATACGGTAAAAAAGAGGGTGTTCCCTAGCGACTCCCACAACCGCCGACCCGACATCAAGTCTTTATAATGCGATAAACCTACAAAATTGGGAGCCTGGAACGTGTCGAGCAGAGCGCTGGTCAGTCCAATGACTTCATCCGGGCGTTCCAAGGATCCGTCTGCCTTCAGTCCGATAAGCTCCTTCCGAATTCCTTGAAGCTCTGCCTTCAACCGCTCGGCCTTTGCGTTATCCACCGGGATGAACCGCAGCTCCTGCGGGACCGGAGAGAAGGCATCCAGCAGCCCGTTAACCTGAGCGAGCCTTTCCCGAAATGCCGGGTCTTCCTCAAGCTCTCCGCTGACAGCCTCTAATTTCTTCTGGGCAACAGACAGACCAGGCGACGCGCCGTCTCTGGCATTTCCGGCTTCCCGCTTCACTGTCCTCAGCAGACCGGGAAGGCGGTCGGCATACTGCTCGACATTCACCGAATACGAATAGTGGATGGCGTTGCGGGTCGGATCATTGAGCCGGAGATCGAACAAGCTGATCCAGAAGGAACGGAGCAGCGGCCAGAGCGCAACGGCGGCGATAATCAGCACGGCGGGAAGAATCATGGCGTATGCCGCTCTTCCTTCTTTCCATTGGTTTTTTTTCTTAAGCGGCATGGTATGACACCCCTTTATTCGAGTTCAGTCAAAAACGAGTGAGAGCCGTAAATACGGCTCTACACCCGCCTTATTGGACTTGAATGACGCTTATTGAGAAACAGCGGCTTTAATTTGCGTCTCCAACTGGGCCAGTGCCTGCTCGGCGGTCTGCTGTCCGGCGATCGCCTTGGAGACTTCCACTTGAATCAGCCCGGAGATTTTGGCGTATTGCGGTGTAATGGTACGCGGAACCGCGCTGCCAAGTCCGTTCACGAAATCATGATTTGCAAACAACGGGCTGGCCTTCTGCACTTCCGGATCATCGAACAGCTTCAGGTAGGTCGGCGTTTGCGTATTGTTGATCGCTACAATTTTTTCTCCTTCCTCGCTGATCAGGAACTTCAGGAATTCCCAAGCTTCCTTCGGATGCTTGGAGTATTTGCTGATGGCGCCCAGCCAGCCGCCCAGCGCCGCAGCGGAACGTGCATCACCGGCCGGAAGCGGCGCGATGCCTACTTTACCGACAATTTTGGATACTTTGGGATCGTTGGCTTGTGCGTACAAGGCCGGCCAATGACGGGCGAATACGGCGTCGCCTTCGATGAACGCGGTCAAGGTTTCTTTTTCAGTAAAAGTGTTTAGGTTGGAAGGAACTGCCTTCGAGGTTTGGATCTCGATCAGCTTCTTGAGTCCCTTCAGGGCCTCAGGGCTGTTCACGACAACATTGCCCTGATCGTCGATAATTTGGCCCCCATAAGCGTTAACCAGTTCGGTAAAACCGACAGCCAGACCCTCATACTGCTTGCCTTGAGTCACGAAGCCGTACTTCGTCCCGCCCTGGCCTTTCAGTTCCTCCGCCTGCTTCAGCAGTTCATCCCAGGTGGTTGGAACCTTCTTGACCAGATCGGTCCGATAGTAGAGCAGACCCGCATTGTTGTACCTCGGGAACGCCCACTGCTGGCCGTTGTAATATCCGGCTTGAATCCCGCCCTTCAAGTATTCATTCGTATCAATGCCATCCTGCTCAATATACCGGTCCAGCGGCAGCAGGAACCCGGCTTGAGCGAATTCGGCGGGCCAAGTCACATCCAGATTCAAGACATCCACCTCGGAGGATTGGCCGCTCAAAATGGTAAGGAGCTGGTCATGCATTTGCGAGGAATCATTCGGGAATTCGCGAACCTCTACATCGATGTCCGGATGCTGCGCTTCAAAGGCTGCCACCAGCTTTTTGGTGCCGTCCGTCTGGTCTGCGCCCTGGCTGAAGACGATCTTCACTTTCTCGCCCGCAGCCGGTGACGCAGAAGCCGCCGCTGAAGCCCCTGCGGAAGGCGCCGCGCTGGATTCTCCGCTTGCGCTTCCCGAGCCTGAACCATTATTGCCGGAGTTGCCGCAGCCTGCGAGCAGTACCCCTGTCAGAATCAACGCCATACTCCATTTCCCTGCTTTTGTTTTCATTTGATTAGTCCTCCTCGGGAATTTTATTGAAAGGTTACAATTATTACAAAATGGAAAAGCTTTTCAGATTGGCTGCGGACAGTCGATTACGGAATTGCGTTCGATAATCTGATGGGGCACACAGGTTCGAAGCTCCCCGATGTGGTCTCCATTGATCACTTTCAAAAGCTTGTCCACCGCCAAATAACCGATGTTATACAGCGGCTGGGCTACCGTCGTCAGCCTTGGAAAGCTCATGCCCGCCATCCGTGTGCCGTCAAATCCGATCACGGAGATATCATCCGGTACCCGGATCTGATTCTCATGCAGGTAGGAAATAGCAGCCAAAGCCCGTTCATCACTGGAGGCAAATACAGCGGTCATTTCGGGATATTTCCCGTGAAGGCGTTTCATCGCTTCATAGCTATCCTCAAAATGGTATTTCCCGTATTCCACACAGACCGCTTCGTCGAATTTGAGATGATGATCCCTTAATGCCCGGAGAAAGCCCTGAATCCGCGGATAACCGGAGATGGGATCGTTCTTCGGACCGCTGATCATGCCGATACGGGTATGCCCCCGCCCAATCAGATACACCGTCGCGTCGTAGGCTGCCTGTTCATCGTCAACTTTTACAGAAGGAAGGTTATAATCCAGACTATGCGTAGCCGCCAGCACCACCGGAAAATCGAGCTTTGCAAACATTTCATAACTGTCGCTGGGAAGCGGCTCACTTGTCCAAATCACGCCGTCAATCTGCTTCTCGTACAGCACCTTCAGGATAGAATTCCTGCGTGCGGCGCTTGTATCCGTATTGCAAATAATGAGATTGGAATCCGAGCGGTTCGCGGCATCCTCCATTCCTCTAAGCACAGCGGAATAAAAAAGATTGGAAATATCCGGAATCAACACTCCCAGCGTACCGGTCCGTTTATGTATAAGCCCTCTCGCCAAGGCATTCGGCGAATAGTTCAGCTCACGGATGGCCTCAAGAACCTTCTGACGTTTTCTTGGAACGACCAATTCGGGATTGTTTAACACTCGGGATACCGTGCTGATGGATACACTGGCGAGGCTCGCCACATCTTTGATCGTTGCTTTCATTTCAATCACCTTTCACTGGACAACTTTTCTACTTGAAAAGCTTTTCAGTTTCCTGTGCAAAGCTTCTTCAGTTACATGTACAAGCTTGCGTCAAAATTCCACTCAACCCCTTTCAGCACATAGAAAAAGGCCTACTTCGCTCTTGATAGAGATCGGTAGGCCGTTGGTTTGTCCAGTGGGCTCTTCGTTTATGAAATTGAAACTTTCATTGGAGAAAATATATCACGATAAATCCAATGGGTCAAGTATGAATTAATAACTTGGCTGATGATATCACTTGGCAGCCTGCCACCCTATTAAAGTAACTTCAAATGATGACTGTGGCGCTGTCCCGGTCCTCTTCTTGATACACCTTAGCTAATGCATCTCAAGTGCATTGCTCAATATCGGCTGCCTTAGAAAATTATAATTGCATTTTGCAAATATTTACGCTATAACTAATCTATGAGGTGAAGCCAATGGAAAATGCACGCGAGTTGTTTCAAATCATGACCAGGCGCCTGGGTCTGCTGAATAAAGACTGCTGCAGCGTAGGCGGAATCAACCTGTCACTGGCCCAAAGCCATCTGCTCCACGAAGTGGAACGCCGGGACAATCCTTCCATGCAGCAGGTTGCGGAGACGCTGGGAACGGATGTTACTACCTTTAGCCGGCAGGTGCAGTCCTTGATTAAGTTGGATCTTGTTAAAAAAACGCCGGACCCCGATGACCGCAGAGTATTTACCCTTTCTCTGACAGCGGAGGGAAAGAGAGTTGCTGCGACCATCGATCAGCAAATGAACAGTTACCTGGAAGAAGCCTTCTCCTACATGACTGAATTTGAAAAAGAAACAGTCTTGCGTTCGGTACAGCTTTTTAACGAAGCCATGGGGAAATCAAGCAGATGCTGCGCACCTGTCACCGGGTGATTTTCCCCGCTTTTATAGTTGCATTTTGCAAGTATAATTCTATATACAAGGAGAGAATATGATGAACAAACTTACCCATGACCAGATTCGCCAAAAGGTTAGAAGCCGGTACCAGCAGGTCGCGGTACAACAGGCAGAGGCTCCTACTTCCTGCTGCTCTGCCGAAAGCTCAAACAGCTGCTACGACGGTCCAACCGACTACAATGCGATCTCCGCTAGACTTGGCTATTCAAATGATGAATTGTCCGCCGTTCCGGAAGGCGCTAATTTGGGGCTTGGCTGCGGCAATCCTCAAGCTATTGCTGAGTTAAAGCCTGGTGAAACGGTGCTTGATCTCGGCAGCGGCGGAGGCTTTGATTGCTTCCTTGCTTCCCGCCAGGTTGGAGACAGCGGCAAGGTCATCGGCGTCGATATGACTCCGGAGATGATCAGCCGCGCCCGGAATAATGCCGAAAAAGGCCGGTTTACCAATACCGAATTCCGGCTCGGTGAAATCGAACATCTTCCGCTTGCCGATCAATCTGTTGATGTTATTATCTCGAACTGCGTGATTAACCTTTCCCCTGATAAGCAGCAGGTATTCCATGAAGCGTTTCGGGTTCTGAGACCGGGCGGCCGGATTGCGGTATCCGATGTCGTGGCCACGGCGGAATTTCCGCCGGAAATCACGAACAATATAGATGAACTATACACAGGGTGTATTTCGGGCGCCTCGCCGATCATGAATCTGGAATCCATGCTGCGGCAAAGCGGTTTTACCGATATTTCCATCGAGCCGAAGGATGAATCCAGATCCTTCATTAAAGACTGGGTTCCCGGGGCCAATATGCAGGATTATCTGGTCTCCGCCGTCATTACAGCAACCAAAAAATAATCATACCGTTAGGAGAATGGCTTATGGAGTCGACCGCTACGATACGGGAAGCAGCCTCAGAAGATATCGCGAATATTCTTCGCATCTATAACCAAGGGATTGAGGACCGCATTGCAACCCTGGAAACGGATACCAAAGATATGGCCTACATGGAAGCCTGGTTCCGGGAACATCAGGGCCGTTACAACGTCCTGGTGGCTGAAAAAGACAATACTGTTGTCGGCTGGGCCGCCCTTAATCCGTATTCCCACCGCTGCGCTTATAACGGCGTTGCCGACCTCTCCATTTATATTGAACGCGAATCTCGCGGGCAGGGGGTCGGAAGTTCCCTCCTTCAAGCCTTGGAGCATACAGCGAAAGCATCAGCTTTTTACAAAATCGTGCTGTTTACCTTCCCCTTTAATCAGATGGGCCAAGGGTTATACCGGAAGATGGGTTACCGCGAGGTCGGCGTCTTTGAAAAACAAGGGGTCATAGATAATCAACCGATCGATGTTATGATTATGGAGAAGATGCTTTAGAACACAGTCAAAGAGCCTAACGGCGTGTTAGGCTCTGCTTAAATTACTCGCCTCATCTGATACTAATTGGCCAAAGCTTCTTCCGTTATTCGTCTGATGTCGACGGGGGAAATCGTTTCTTCGTTCACGAGATCCGGCAGGATGCGGTCGAGAAAATAGCCAACACAGTGCAGCGGGATGTCCTTAATCTTCATCAGGGCGCTGCGGTACATCGTGATAAATTCCTTCTCCGTATTGCCCTTTTGCAGCTCGGCGAACGCCTCGTACACCTGATCCAGCTTGTCGGCGACTTCGAGAATGCGCCCTTCCACCGAATCATCCTTGCCCTCGCGCAGCTGGTTGTAGAAGATGCTTTTGAATTCGGGCGGGATATTTTCTTCGATAAAATGGTGCACCATCCCCTCTTCCACCTGCTGGATCAGCGCCCGAAGCTGCGGGGAGGAATGTTTTACAGGCGTTTTGATGTCGCCAATAAAGATTTCGCCATAATCATGGCTGCTCGTAATCTCGTAAAGCTTCTTCCAGTCGATCTTCACGCCATGCTGTTCCTCGATATCTGCCAGCGTCTTGGCATACTGCACCACCTTCCACGAGTGGGCCGCGACACTGTGTTCCTCGAATTTGAATTTCCCCGGACAGCGGATTATCCGCTCAAGCCCGCCCAAAGACCGGAAATATGCATGAATTCCCATCGGTTCAGCCACCTTTTTTTGTCATGAAGGTCTCCTTTCTACTATAAAATGCTTATGTTATGAGCATATTAAAACAAATCTCTCAATTCCGTCCTTCAAGCCGTCCTCGTCATTGCTTAATGTGACCGTATCGGCAATCCGCTTCACTTCCTCCGGCGCATTCCCCATCGCAATCCCCAGTCCCGCGTACAAGATCATGTCGATGTCGTTATAATTATCGCCGATCGCCATCAGCTCCCGGTTGGAGATATGAAGCACCTCTTCCAGTTCGCGGATCGCATACGATTTGGACACCATTTCGTCCATGATTTCCAGGTAAGTGTCTTTGGATTTATAGATGCTGACGCCCGGAACTGCTCTTTTCAGTGTTTCCGCTAGACGATTAATCTCCTGCGGGTTACCCATGCATAATATTTTATGAATCTCATGATTTTCTTCAATATAAGAGGATAGCTCGCGCTCTATTGGTTCGACCTTAATGATCTCCTGCTCCTGAATAACCCATGGGTCGAAGCGGTCGCCGACAATCCACTGGTCATGGCTGTACAGACTGAAGCTGATGCCCGGAAAGCCCGCGCTTACGATGCTGCGCAGTAAATCGACGCTGGTCTTGCCCATTCCGACACTGTGAAGGGTTTCCCTTTGGCCCCCGCTGTTGCTTCCGCCCAGGACAAGAGCGCCGCTATAACAAATGACGGGCGCATTGATTTCAAGCTCCTGCTGCAGAGAAAGAATCCCGCTTGGCATCCGGGCCGAAACGAGAACAAACGGAATATCCCGGTCCTTCACCTTCTGTATGGCGCTTTTGGTCTCCGGTGTAATCTGGTGCCGCGAATTCAGCAGGGTTCCGTCAATGTCACTGAAAATAGCTTTGATCATGGCGCACTCGCTCCCTTGTCAATGATTTTCACTGCTCTTCTCCGGCCGTCAGGATAATCTCGAT
Organism: Paenibacillus sophorae; assembly: GCF_018966525.1. Classification (NCBI taxonomy): domain Bacteria; kingdom Bacillati; phylum Bacillota; class Bacilli; order Caryophanales; family Paenibacillaceae; genus Paenibacillus; species Paenibacillus sophorae. Next base: position 2,267,534 of record NZ_CP076607.1, on the reverse strand, counting down.
CCCGCTCTCCCGCATGACAGACTGCAGATGCTCCGGCGGATCGCCGTCGGTAATCAAGACATCGATGCCAGAGAATTCAATGCCCTTGAATGAAGCGGTAAGACTGAATTTCTTCGTATCCGCCAGCACGTATACTTTTCCGGCCCGCCCAGTTACCAGCTTCTTGATCAGTGCATCCTCCCGGTTAGCAAAGTAAACCCCGTCTTCCATAATAGCCGCAGCTCCCAGAAAAGCCTTGTCGAAATAAACCTCGTTCAGCTGCAAAGCCCCAGCCTGGTCATAAAAAAACCGGTTGTCATGGTGAAACTTCCCCCCAAGCAGATGAACGTCAATGCCGGTCTTTCCCGCCAAGACCTCAACGTTATCAAGCGAGTGAGTATATACCGTCAAATGATCCCCAACCTGCCCGCAGAGCTCCCGGACCGTGGTCGAGACATCCATGAAGCAGACGTCCCCGTTTGCAATATAAGCGGAGGCCGCCCTGGCGATGTGAAGCTTCTGTGCGGAAGCGGCGGTTGCGCGATCCTTGTAAGCCTTGATTTCCTCCTTGAAAAAAGGTAAAGCGATCCCTCCATGCGTCCGAATGGCAGCGCCTTCCTCCACCAGCTTGATAATGTCCCTTCTCGCCGTATCTCTGGAGATGTCCAGCAGTTCGCAAATGTCCGCATTGGATAGTTGGGCATGGGTCTTCAGTTGATCCAAAATTTTCAGCAGGCGTTCCTCCTGGTAAATTGGAAACTCCTCCCTTCTCATTCTCATTATAAGCATTTTTATGTATTTTGTTAAGCATTTTTAAGTGTTTATCTTCCGAAAAAAGCGACCTGCCCGGATGCACCGAAAACAGATCGCCTTTATAAGGGAACGGATCATGCGGAAAATAAAGTTTTACTTTCCGGCCAGCTTGAAGCCGTATTTGACAAACACCTCTCCGGCTTCCTGTGTAAACAGGTAATCATAGAAGACTTTCGCTTGTTCCGGATGCGCGCTTTCCGCCAGAACAGCCGCCGGATAATCAATCGGGTCGTGAGCGGAAGGGTCGACCTGCATGGCGACTTTCACCTTCGGTTCTCCGGCCGCGTCGCTGCCATACACCAGCCCCGCTTCCACATTGCCGGAAGCCACGTAGGTCAGAACCTGACGGACATCCTTGGCAAAGACGATTTTGGGAAGCAGCGTATCCCAAAGACCTGCTTTTTGCAGAAATTGCTGCGCGTACATCCCGGCCGGAACCGATTCGGGCTGTCCGACTGCAATCTTCGCGAAGCCGGAGCCGGTTAAATCTTCGGCGGTAACAGCCGACGCCGCCGAGTCGGCGGGAACGACCAGCACCAGGTCATTCGTGAGCAGAGTCTTGGTCAGATCGGATTGGGTAAGCTGTTTGTCCGCAAGGGCCTTCATCTGTTTGGCGCCCGCCGAGACGAACAGGTCTGCGGGAGCGCCCTGCTCGATCTGCTGCTGGAGCGATCCCGAAGACGCAAGGTTCAGACGCACGGCAATATCGGGATGCGCGGCCTGAAATTTCGGAACCAGTTCTTTTAAAGCCTCGCCGAGGCTTGCGGCAGCCGATACCAGAAGCTCCGTCTGTTCGGACGCAGAATCTGCGGGCTTGCCCGGAGATGTAGATGCCGAATTCGAGGAAGCGGCTGCGGGACTTGAGGTTGCGGAAGCGTTGCCCGGCGGCGAATTCCTGGCACAGCCAGCGATAACGAGCAGAAACAGGGACAGCAGAAACATATAGGTGATCAAACAGGGCTTTAACTTGGCGGTCATCCAATTTCATCCTTCCAAAATTCATATTTACAATTCATATCCTTTTTGTAGATGCCAAAATAACTTTGGTTTAGTATACAATGAAACGGAAGCTTGCCGGAAGAGTCCAAATAAATGAACGGCTTGCACTTCTCCCCGTACCTCAATCGAGTAGGAGGCTACCCATTAACTGAGTAGCCGACCTCTCACACCACCGTACGTACCGTTCGGTATACGGCGGTTCAACCGTTTAAGTGCAATTGACGTAAACGCTCGTACTGCGCAGGAAAGTCATAATATCCTGCCTGTGCGAGCTTTTCGTTTGTTATGGAACGAGACAGCACCGGGCTTCCGGCGATGCGCCAGTACCCCAGACGGGAGTTCCCCCACTGGTAAGCCTGCCATTCCGGTATCCCCAGCTTGCGCAGGTTCTGTACCTTGGTTCTCGGCTTCTTCCACTGTTTCCAGATGTACATCCGCAGGCGTCTTCGCAGCCATTCGCTCCAGCTTTTCAATATCCGTTTCATGTCGGCTACATAGTAGTAGCCGATCCATCCGCGAATGTAGACTTTCACTTTCTCCATGACTTGGCGAACATTCCTGCCCTGACTGCGGCTCGTTAGTTCTTTCAGCTTCTTCTTTGCTTTTGCGAGGGATTGCCCATGGGCGCGAATATACACCCCATTTCTGTTCTTTCCCAGGGCAAAACCAAGGAATTTGAAATACTTCCGGGCCACTACGCTGACTACCTTGCTTTTCCGCATATTCATCTGGAGTCTCAATTTGTTCTCCAGGTACTTCCGGCAAGACTCCAGAAGCCGCGTCGCTGCCCGTTTGCTTTTGGCTAGCACCACGATGTCATCCGCATACCGGATAACGTTCACTCCCCGTCTGTTCATCTCCTGGTCGAATTCGTTCAGATAGATGTTCGCGAGCAGCGGAGATAAAGGGCCTCCCTGCGGAGAGCCTTCCTCCGTTTTGCAGTGCACCCCATTCTCCATAACCCCACTTTTCAAATATTTCTTAATCAGTTCGGTTACACGCTTGTTCTGAATTTGTTTGCGCAAAAGATTCATCAGCAGTTCATGGTTCAGTGTGTCGAAGTATTTCGAAAGGTCGATTTCTACCGCGTGACCATAGCCTTGCTGCGCGTAATCTTTCACCTTACGGATGGCCTGCTGCGCGCTCCGCCCAGGGCGGTAGCCGTAACTTCCGTCTGAGAAGAGCGGCTCAAACAGCGGCTGCAACTGCTGGGCGATCGCCTGCTGGATCACTCGGTCCACGACTGTGGGTATGCCAAGCTTCCGTACTCCACTTCCATCGGGTTTGGGAATTTCCTTGCGCCGTACCGGGCTTGGCTTGTATCGGCCTTCCCGGATATTTTGCAACAGCTCGTCTCTATGTTCCTGCAGCCATGGCAGCGCATCTTCTACGGTCATTCCGTCGATTCCAGGCGCTCCATGGTTGCGTTTGACCTGCTTGTAGGCTCTGTTCAGATTGTCTCTGTCCAGAATCTGTTCCAGCAAGTCTGTTGCACCGTCTCTTTCTCTACTTTCCCGAATGCCGGCACTCCGCGCTCCCGCATACTCTTCATGTTCCACACGTTCCCTTTGCGGGCAGCCCTTTCGGTATTCTGCTTTCATCGCGCCGACTCTCCTTCCTGTATGTACTCGAGACTTACGATTGTTCGGCCCTTCCCGAGAAAAAAAAACTTCCCGGTACTATGGCCTCTGCTGACTTCTCACAGCAAGCTTTACTCCGTCTTTCGGATTTTTTTTTTTTTCCTACCGGGCGTCTGTGAGATCTCCCCGGGTAAGAGCGATAACCTTCCCCTCATCCATCTGCCACATTTACACCCTGGGATTCGGGCAGTATTGGACTTTGCTTTGTAGTGCAAGCTCGTCCGTCCCATGATGCCTTCTATGTGATTTCTGTTCGTCAGACCGAGGGTTTGCCTCCGGCTTCCTTCAGATTCCGCCTCGCGGCGGACACCCTTGCCTTTGGCTAACAGTTCCTACTGCCAAGCCTGTAGCGGACTTTCACCGCCGAGTTATCGCCCATGCCGGGCGCACACTGCAAAAGGGAAGGCCATTATCGGCCCTCCCTTGTATATTGCAATAACGAATAGCTATGCTTCAGTTGGCTCATAAAGCGGCATTCTCCCTGGCCAGGCTGTAGATGCCTTGCGCGGGATTCCCCTCGCAAATCGATACGAGCCAGGAAATCCCGGCGGCTTCGAAGAGGCCCGCCAGGCTTGTCCGAAGCGCCGAAGCGTTGAATACCCCGCCGGACAAATAGATGGGAAGCTCACCGCCGAGCCGCTTGAGCGCCGCAAAGGCCAGCCGGAACAGATGCCCTGCCGCCTCTTCCATTATCCGGCACGCGGCGGGATCTCCCCGTTCAGCCTGTTCATTGACCGCCGGAACGAGCAGGGCGAGATCCTTATCGGTTATTTCTCCAGAGTAGAATCCGGCCAGAAGCCCGCTTTCCTCTTTAAAATCCAGCATTGACGCGACCGGTTGTTCCAAAGCCGTTGAGGCTGAAATGCCGGACCGCGCTTTAAGAACTTCCTTCACGGCTTCCAAGCCGATCCAGTAACCGCTGCCCTCGTCTCCCAGATGATGTCCCCAGCCGCCAACACGCGCCGAGCTTCCCGCCGCATTCTTGCCGTAAGCAACCGTGCCGCCGCCGCTTATGACGACGATCCCCGGCTTTCCGTTCGTTACGGCCCTCCAGTTGCCCCAGTAGTCGGGAACCACCAGCAGCCCGACCATGGAAAAGTTTCGGCCGCTCATCCCGCGTTCAATCGTCTCCGGAATGATGGACACATCTCCGTGATAGCCGCTAAGGCTGAAGCATACAGAGACCGGTTCGACCAGCTTCATCCCGTTCAGTTCTTCGCACAGCCCTGCCGCAATGCGGTAGTAGCTGTCCAGACCGCCCGGCCGGGCATAGTGGATAACCGGCTCGGTCTTCCAGTTCCGGATTAGCCCGCCGTTCCCGTCGAACAAATCAATCGAAGTCTTCGTCTGGCCTCCGTCAACGCAGACAATCAGCATCGCGATCACTTCCTGTGCCGTGATTTTGCAATAATCCCGTATACCCTTTGGTAATGGCTACCGTATCGGTGATCGCCGTTCCGACAACGACGAAGTATGCGCCGGCTTCCACGGCCGCGAGGGCCTGCTCCGGCGAGGAGACATGTCCTTCGCAAATCGTCCGTATGCCGGCATCGGCCAGCGCCTTGACCAGCTCGATATCCGGCGTCTGCCGGTCCATGCTGATATCCGTATATCCGGATAGCGTGGTTCCTACATAATCAGCCCCAAGCTCCCAGGCCCGGACGCCTTCCTCGTATGTGGAAATGTCCGCCATGACCGGCGTATTCAGTTCTTCTCTTATCTCCCGGATCAGTTCTTTCAGCGCTTCCTTGTCCGGTTGATTCTGAAAGGTCGCTTCCAGCGCAACAATATCCGCTCCAGCTTCCACGATGTCCTTGGCGTGTTCGAATGTTGGCGTAATAAAGAAACGATGGCCGTGTTGAAGCACTTTATTGATCCCGATAACGGGAACGTTTACATTCTTCTTGATTTCTCTGATATGCTCGGGGCTATCCGCCCGGATTCCGACCGCCCCCCCGAGCTCCGCGCATTTAGCTAAAGCCGCGATGTGAAGCGGGTGATTTAACGGATGGTCAAAATGCGCCTGGCAGGATACGACGAGTCCGTGCTTCATGCTGTTGTCCACTGATTTTGCCACTCCTTTTAGTATAAGTTTTTACTGGTGGCCTTTGCCGTTTTTTGGATCGTTCCCACAGCGGTCTCGCCAAGCTCCTGCATCACATGCGCAAAAATAATATCCAAAATATAAAGCTGCGGAATCGTTGACGTAAAGGCGCTGCCTTCCGTTGGCTTCTCCCGTGATGAGCTGAGCAGAACGACATCGGCAAATTTGGTGACCGGCGATTTGATGTGGCTCGTGATGCACACGACTCCGGCCTTGCCTTCTTCTTTGGCAATGCGGGCTATGTCCACCATATCCACCGTGCTCCCCGACACCGACAGCAATACGGCGACATCGCTTTCCGTCATCAAGGTGGCCTTTACGGGTCCGAGATGCCCATCCGTCACTGCTTCGACAGGCAGACCCGTGCGGATAAACCGGTATTTGGCGATTTCCGCCGTAAACCCCGAAGAGCCCACGCCGAAAAACACAATTTGCTTGGCGCGGAGCAGCATATTCACCGCCTCCCGGATCTGCTCTTCTTTCAGAAGGGAGGTCGTTTCATTGATAATATGAAGATTTTTTTGTCTGACCTGTTCGGTAATGCCATCCCCGATGGGATCTTTTTGCTGATCATGGCCGGAATCCAGTTCCTGGGCAAGGGCCAATTTAAACTCCTGGAATCCCTTGTACCCGATATGCCGGCAGAACCGGAGCACCGATGTTTCCCCAACCTCCGCTTTTTCCGCGAGATCGGTTAGCGAATCGAAGATAATATTTTTGACTTCGCTGAGAACGACGTCGGCCACTTTCTTCTCGGCCTTAGTCAGCGTCGGATAAATGCTTCGGATAAACGCGATTACATTTCCGGTGGGTATAATTATTTTTTCCATCCCGGCAGTTCCTCCCCATTGCACCTGTTCAGCCCTTAACCGCACCCATGGACAATCCGCTGACCAGATAACGCTGGGCGAAGAAGGTGAACAGAAGCGGCGGCAGTATCGATAATACGGTGGCGGCTGAAATATCTCCCCATTTAATTCCCCAGCTCGTTATGAACATCGTCGAACCCAGGGTAACGGGAGTAGCCTTGTTAAGAGATATAATAACGGCAAATAAATAATCGTTCCATGAAAAAATGAACGCAAGTATGGCCACGGAGGCGATACCCGGCGCCATCAGCGGAAGAATAATCTTCCACAGAATCTGGTACACGTTGCACCCGTCGATTTTGGCAGATTCTTCAATCTCATAGGGCAGCTCCTGCAAAAATCCTACCATTAAAATCAGCCCAAGCGGAATATTCAGGAAAATATTAATGAGAATCAAACCGGTGACCGTATCCAGCAGTCCCAAATATTGAAACATTAAATAGTAGGGAATGGCAAATACAATCGGCGGAAACAGTCTCAGCGCCATGGAAAGGGTCAGAAGCCTTCCGGAACTGAAGCCCAGCCTGATGACGGAATAAGCAGACGGCAGCGCGATCACGATCACAAAAAGACTGGTGAACACGGACAGCAGGATGCTGTTCTTAAAATAGCTTGTAAAATCATACCCCGCCGCGAACATCACATTTCGGTAATGCTCCAGCGTCGGAGCGAACGTAAACTTCGGAGGGAAGGAATTAATGTCGCCCGTCGTTTTCAAGCTGGTCATCAGCGTGTTGAGCAAAGGGAGCAGCAGGAACACGGCGATTACACTGACGGCGATCGTTGTAAGCCACGGCTTTCTTGCTTTCATAAGAGGACGGCCCTCCTTGTGCTTTATTTGGATAATCTCTTCACGAAGAACGGAATGAGCAGCAGCAGGAATACGGCAACAATGACGGAGGCGGAGGCCGCCTGACCGATTTGGCCGGATTTGAACGCCGCTTCATAGATATAGATGCTGGCCGTCTTCGTGATATTGCCGGGACCGCCGTTCGTCAAGACATAAATGACGTCGAACGTACGGAACGCATCGATTCCCCGCAGAAACGCCGCGATAAAGAAAATGGGTGCAATAACTGGAAGAATAATCTGCAAAACAGTTCTCCAGTATGAAGCACCGTCCACCGAGGCGGCCTCATAGAGTCCAGGATCGACACCCTGCAGACCGGAATAGATGATCAGAAACGTAAACGGGACCCACTGCATAATGTCCAGAACGATCATCAGCGGCACAACGAGATCAGGATCAAACAGATTGACCTGGATATGCAGCAGCGATAGAAAATAAGTAGCGACACCGTTGTTCTCGTTCAGAATCAGACGGAACATAATTCCCATCAGCGAAGGCGCGACCATAATCGGCAGCAGCACCATGCTCAGAAGCGGACGCTTCCCGGGAAACGACCGGTTAAACAGCAGCGCGAGCAAAAATCCGAAAACAAGCTCAAGAACCGTGGTAATCAGAGCAAACTCAAGGGTAAAGCCGATGGAGTGCCAAAAGTCGGCATCCCGCAAAATTTCCAGATAATTGCCGAACCCGGAAAAAGAGGACATCCCCTGGCCCATGGATACATCGTGAAGACTTAAGTAAATCGCATATCCCGCCGGGAATACAACCATGACAACCCAGAATAACAGCAGGGGAAACGACAGGACCCACTTTGCCGCCTTTTCCGAATAGACCATTTCAACACCTCTTCTTAAAAAATAGGGTAAAGGGGGAGGAATCCCCCCTTTACCGGCAGCAGCTTACTTGGACAAAGTCTCGGTTACATCGGTCTGCGCTTTTTCAAGCGCTTTTCCGATATCGTCCTTTCCTGCCCAGGCTCCGCTCAAATCTTCGGCCAGCTTCAGCATGATCGGCTGGGTTTCGGCAATAATCGGTGTGGAATAACCGTATTTATCCACATGCTCAGCGATGAGCGGCAGCACCGGCTTCTTCTCGCCCAGACCGTTCAGCACTTCCGCAATCGGAGGAATCCCGCCGCCATCGGCATAGATTTGCATGGCGTCCTTCGTCGTCAAATAATTCATCCATTTCAGTGCGGCTTCCTTGTTCTTGGCGTATTTGTTCAGTCCCACCCCGAGGGCGTGAACATGCGTTTTATGCTCGCCCGGAATCGGCGCGACCGCAATTTTGCCCGCAATATTCGGAGAACGCGCCGGATCGTTCAGTTCGTCATACGCCGCTCCCCATTGAACGGCAAAGGCCGCGTTGCCCGATTGCAGGGCCGCTTGGGTTTCGGGGTACTCCGCAACGGTCGAGTTCGGGGACGTCATTTTACCGTTATAAATGGTCGAGTAAATACCCATCGCTTTCTTGGCTGCATCGGAATTGAGCTGCGGCTTGCCGCTCTCATCAAGCCAGGAACCGCCGCTTGACCAAAGGAAGTCGTCCCATATCATCACATTGAAAATCAGGTTCTTCATTTGCAGCGCGGTTCCGTATTTCGTCGGGGAATCCGGATTGTACTCCTGGCTGAAGAACGCCGCGGCCGCAATAAAGTCATCCCATGTCCAGTCCTTCGGATCTTTGGGCTCAAGGGTTTGGCCCAGCACCTTTTGGCTGACTTCGCCATATTTGCTCTTCCAAGCGGAATCGCTCAGCAATTTATCGATCAGATCCTGGCGGTACAGCAGGAAATGGTTGCTGACATCCATCGGAATCGCCAGGGTCTCGTTATTCATTCGCAGGGAGTCGACCGAGGATTTCAAATAACCGTCCGTGTTCACCTTGCCGTCCAGGGCATCCAGACTTGGCGCATGCTGGCCGATAATATAGCTTGCGGTAAAGTACATATCCACTTCATCCGATTTGGAGCTCATCATGGCCGCTTCCTTCTCGTAAGTTCCGTCACGGCTCAGCAGCACCATCTCGACATTCACGCCGTCGGTCTTGCCCTGCCCGCTATTATAAGCGTCCACCACTTTTTGCATGGCGTCGCTCTCCGGTCCCGGCCAATACACCATGGACACCTTGGACGTTCCCGATTGTCCGCTTCCACCGGAAGCGCCGCCCGCATCGGTCGAACTGTCCTGATTCGAGCCGCAGCCCGCCAAAACGACGGTCAAAGACAATGCCAAAGTAACACAACGAGTTAATAAACCTTTCATCCAAATCCCCCCTTGATAAGCTTGTTCTTATAATATTCTATCGCAAAATAAAAGTAAACACTTTTTTTATTTATAAAATGGAGGAATACTCTTTTATTCGATTGCATTTCACTCCTTTTGCATGAAAATCATATAGTTTTCAACAACAAAGATGTCAGTTATTATCACATAAGAAGCAACTCTGAAGATTTCACAAGCGGCAACAAAAAAAGAGGAACGGATCTCTCCGTCCCTCTTCCCGGCTTTTTATCAATGCTTAATTCGCGACGTGTCTTACAAAGTCTTGCCATGAAGCCGGTACACCCTGGCCTCGTACGGCTTCAGGTGGATCGTCCGGATGCTGCCCCCCGCAGGAGCCTCATAGCTCGAGAGGAGCAGCTCAACAGAGCTGTAACGGACAGCTTTAGGCAGGTGGAACAGCGCCTCTTCCGCGAACAGGTTGGTGATGATCAGCAACTGGTCATCCTCAAGCGTTCGGGTATACGCGTATATTTGCTTGTTCTTCGGCAGGATCAGATCATAGACGCCGTAGACGGCGACCGGGTTGCTTTTGCGTAGATGGATCATCTTCTTGTAATAATGGTAGATTGAATCGGGATTCGCAAGCTCGCTTTCCACATTGATTTCCTTGTAGTTCGGGTTCACCTTCATCCATGGCGTCCCCTCCGTAAATCCCGCCTGCTCCCCGGCATTCCACTGCATCGGCGTTCGGGAGTTATCCCGGCCATTGGTCCAGATCACGGGCATCAGATCTTCATGTTCCTTGCCTTCTTCTCTTTCCAGCCGGTACCAGTTCTTCATATGCACATCGTCATAATCGTCGATCGACTGAAATTGCACGTTCGTCATACCGATTTCCTGGCCTTGATAGATGAAGGGAGTGCCCTGCATCAGGAAATACATCGTCGCCAGCGCCTTGGCCGACTGCACCCGCAGCGATCCGTCATCGCCATAAGTGGAGACCGAGCGGGGTTTATCATGGTTCTCCATGAAAAGGGCGTTCCAGCCGGTGCCTTCGAGCGCTTTTTGCCATTCGGTCAGCACCTTCTTGAAGGTGATCAGGTCGAACCCGCTCTCCAGGCTTTTATCCCAAAGATGCATATGATTAAATTGGAACACCATGTTGAACTTGCCTTTTTCCTTGCTTACCCACTGATCCGCGTCCCCTGCCGTAACGCCGCTCGCTTCCCCGACGGTCATGATGTCGTACTTGTCAAATGTTTCCTCTTTCAATTCCTGCAGAAAATCGTGGATGCCCTCGAGGTTCATATGTCCGGCAAAGGCGCTCACATAGCGCAATCCTTCCGGGTTCGGCAGATCGGGAAATCCGGCCAGCTTCTTGATATGCGAGATGGCGTCGATACGGAAACCGTCGATGCCTTTATCCAGCCACCAGTTGACCATTTCGTACAAATCCTGGCGTACATCGGGATTCTCCCAGTTGAGATCCGGCTGCCTCTTGGAGAACACATGCATAAAATACTGGTCCGTAACCATGTCATATTCCCAGATCGACCCGCCAAAGATGCTGTCCCAGTTGTTCGGCTCCGCGCCGTCTTTCGGGTCGGCCCATATATAGTAATCCCGTTTCGGGTTGTCTTTGCTTGACCGCGATTCGATGAACCAGGGATGCTCGTCCGAGGTGTGGTTGATCACCAGATCCATGATGAGTTTCATCTCTCTGCGGTGAACTTCCTCCAGCAGCTCGTCGAAATCCCCCATCGTGCCGAACTCGTCCATAATGTCATGATAATCCGAGATATCGTACCCGTTATCGTCATTGGGCGACTTGTAGATCGGGCAGATCCAGATCACGTCGATCCCCAAATTTTTCAGATAATCCAGTTTGCTGATAATTCCCCGCAAATCGCCGATTCCATCTCCGTTGCCGTCCATAAAACTGCGGGGATATATTTGATAGGCCACCGCTTCTTTCCACCAAATTCGCTCCAATGCTGTCAGCTCCTCCAACCTGCTTTAAGGAAAAATTTTTCCTATATGGAGTATAAAACGAATCATTTTTCCCGGTCAAGTCCAATTGGAAATATGATGTGGCCGTGTTATGATACTAATTAAAGATAGTAATTATTGATTCATGCAGCCTTTTTAGGAAAATATTTTCCCGTTATGGGGTATCTTATTGTTCGGAGTTGTGGTGCTAAGATGAAGGTAACGATTAATGATATTGCCAAAATGGCCGGAGTTTCCATCTCAACCGTCTCCAGAGTCATTAATAACAGCAAGCCGGTGAACGAGGATGTCCGGATGAGAGTAATGGAAGCCATCAAGCAGACCCAATACCGTTCCGGCACTCCCGCGGGCGATGGCACCAAGACCGATTCCGCATTGATTGGAGTCATTGCCCCCCAATTCAGCCAGACTGTGCTTAACGATATGGTGGCGGGCATCGAGTCGGTCTCCAGGCTGTACGGGTTCGAGCTGCTCATCGGGCTGACGGACGGAACGCTTGAAAGCGAGCTGGATCATTTGAAAAGATTCGGGAGCATCGAGTCGAAGGGGATTATTTTTGTCGGGTCCATGCTGGAAAGAAGGCATGTTAAAACGATTGAAGCGGCGGGCATCCCCTGCGTCGTGATCGGCCAAATTTCTAATATTCCATCCATTCCTTCCGTCCATGTGGATAATATTACCGCCTCATACGAAGCCGTGACCCATCTCATTCAAAAAGGACACCGCCGCATAGCCATGATCCGGGGAATAGGCGATTCGGGGATTGGAAACGACCGTTACCAAGGATTTTGCCAGGCGATGAACGATGCGGGACTTCCGGTCCGGAAGGACTGGGTTGTGAAGAGCGAGCTGTCCGTGGATGACGGGATGAACGCTATGCGCAAACTGGTGGAAACCGGCGAAATGCCAACCGCGGTATTCTGCTCAACGGACTGGATGGCGATCGGGGCGATGAATTATGTATTGGATCAAGGAATGCGAATTCCGGAGGACGTAGCTATATTCGGCTTTGACGGCAGTTATCTGTCGTCCATCTTCCGTCCCAAGCTCTCTACGGTGGAGTATTCCGCAACGGAAATCGGCATGACGGCTACCCGCAGCCTGATCAAAATGATTAAGGGGGCTTCAGATATCCCGCAGCATTCCAATGTAACGCATTATCTGGCGATTCGCGAAAGCACGAAGTGAGACATGCGGAAACAACTCTGGACTATCCCCAATCGGCCAAACAGCAAGCTTCCGGCGGCACGGAAGCTTGCTGTTTTATGAATTCGGGTATTTCAATTGCCCGGCTCATTTCACGCTTGCGGAAGCTTGACTATTATTGAATCGCAACTTCGTCTTCTTCTAACGCCGCTTTGCTCAGTTGCTCCTTCAGATACAAAGGCTTAACAGGAATTTTATGAATTTTGACGCCGGTGTGCCGCAGCGCATCCTGAACGGCCGACTGGATGACGGCGAGAACCGGTATCGACCCGCTTTCGCCCGCTCCTTTGACGCCAAGCGGATTCAGCGGAGATGGCGTTTCAATATGATGAATCGTCATTTCCGGAATTTCCGTGGAAGAAGGGACAAGGTAATCCATCAGGCTGCTCGTAAGAAGCTGCCCTTCCCGGTCGTAGACAATTTCTTCATACAAGGCGTTGCCGATTCCGTTCGATATGCCGCCCTGATACTGCCCGGTTACAATCAGCGGATTAAGCAGCTTGCCGCTGTCGTGGACCGATAAGTAATGCAAAATCTTGATTTGCAGCGTCTCGGGCTCCACCTCGACGACGGCCATATCGGACATCGACGTAATGGCTGCACCTTCGGGAGCAAAATAATCGGTTGCCTCCAGCATCGGATCGGTTGGAAGATCGTAGGTTTTACCTGGAGCGCCTCCCTTCGCCGCATGGGACAAGGCTCCCAGTGAAATGTGCATACCGGGCTCGTCTTTTTTGCGGACATATCCTCCGGCCAACTCCAGTGCGCTTTCCGGAACATCCAGCTCATGCGCAGCGAGCCGGAGCGCATGCTGCTTGACTTTCTGGGCAGCCTTGTACACCGCGTTGCCCGCAATGGTCGCAATCCTGCTGGCGAATGTACCGGTACCATAAGGAAAGAGGCTTGTGTCGCCTTCCCGGACGATCACCTTCTCAAGCGGGACATCCAGCACTTCAGCCGCAACCTGGGCTAGAGACGTTTCATGTCCCTGCCCCTGGGTCGCGGCGCCTGTAAACACCGTCACTTCGCCCGTATCCTCCACGCGGACAGTCGCCCCTTCATAATTGCCGAAGCCGGTGTTCTCGATACAGACGACCGTGCCGATTCCGACATTTCTGCCCTGCTTCCGGTACTCTTCCTGAAGCTGGCGCCAATGCGCGTACTCCCCTTCCGACTTAACGGTTTCCACAAGCTTGGGAAAATTGCCGCTATCGTAAATCTGGGGCTTTCCGTCTCTGGATAAAAGACCGGTGCGGTAAGGAAATTCATCCGCCTGAATCAGATTACGGCGTTTAATTTCAAGCGGGTCCATATTCAGTTCATGGGCCGCCTCATCCAGCAACCGGTTCAGAATCATGGCCGCCTGCGGTCTTCCGGCTCCCCGGTATGGCGCGAGGGGGACCGTATTCGTATAGAAGACGTCGATATCGCAGGCATAGTCGGTCACGCGGTACGGGCCGGGGATTAATGAAGATGTAATGATGGGAACGATAACGCCCCAGGGCACGTATGCACCCGTGCTCGCCAGACCTTTATCGATTACCGCCACAATCTTGCCTTCCCGGGTTACGCCGAGCGTAGCCTCATGAATCTGTTCGCGCTCATGAATGCAGCTCATCATATGCTCCATCCGGTCTTCGATCCAGCTTACCGGCGCGCCCACCTGAAGCGACGCCCAGGGAACAAGCATGTCCTCCACGTAGAACGGAGCCTTGGCGCCAAAAGCGCCTCCGACATCCGGGGCAATGACCCGAACTTGATGTTCCGAGATCCGGAACGTTTCCGACAGAATTTTGCGCATTTCATGCTGGCTCTGCGTCGCGGCATACACTTCCAGCATAGGTTCCGGCTGGTGATGGCTCCACTTCGCGAGCAGTCCGCGCGTCTCAATCGGCAGACAGCTCACCCGGCCGATTTCAAACCGGTGGCTGACGACGACATCGGCCTCCTTCATTCTCTCATGGGCGTTGCCGATCGACTGACTGATGCTCATCGCCACATTGGATTCCATATGCCGATGGGCCAGCGGCGCTCCGGGACGCGCGGCGTCTTCCAGAAAGGAAACGGCAGGGAGCTTCTCATATTTGATTTTGATCAGGTCGACTGCGTCTTCGGCTATATATCTGGAGGTTGCGATTACCATGGCAACCGGCTCGCCTACATGGTGAACGGTTCTGTCAAGCGGCCGCTGGGTAACGGATATCAAATTGGGATTGGGAAACACAACAGGCAAGCAAGGGAGCTCCGCCGCCTCATCGGGGCCGAATACCGCTACCACGCCCGGCAGTTTTCTCGCCTGCTCCAGGTCAATTTCCGTAATATTGGCATGTGCGTGCGTGCTGCGCAGAAAAGCCGCGCTCAGAGCTCCGTCCATGTGAATATCGGCGATATATCGTCCCTGTCCCCTCGTCAATCGCGGATCAATTTTCCGTTTCATGGGCTGACCTATATACTTCATACCTTCACCTCCACAGTCTATAGACCGAATAGCTCTTCCATCATCCGGCCGGACCAGCGCTTCGCCGTTCCGTCCTTGGACAGGAGCTTGATAAATCTCCACAATGGCATCTCCAGGAAAAAGCCTCTCAGCTTTCCGGCCAGAATCGTCTCTTTCAGGTTCTCATCTTCCGCAACATGCTCAGCCAAGTAGCGGACAGCCTGCAAGCCTTGCTCAGTCGCAAGCCATTGCTTCAGCAGGCTGTTTGAGTCAAGCGTTATTTCGGTCTTACCGGCGAATTCAATATGCAGGCGCGTGGACAAGCGAATGTCTCGCGAAGAAGCGCCGATAGACAGAACAAAGTCTCCACTGTCGGCCGTCCAGCTTCCTGAAGCCGGATGATAATAAGAAAAGTCGCGCTTCTCCAATTGCAGCGTGACGGTCTGCGTTTCGCCTGGCGCGAGTTCGACCTTCGCAAATCCTTTCAATTCCCGGTCCGGGCGAACCAGCTCGCAGTCCGGGTCTGTGACGTACAACTGGACAATTTCTTTACCGTGTCTGCTCCCTGTATTGGTTACCCTGACCGATACGACGAAGTCGCCTTCATTCGGTTTCCGGGCGACCTCAAGATCCGTATAGTCAAAGCTCGTGTAGGACAAGCCGTATCCGAACGGGAAAAGAGGCTGTATTTCCTTGCGGTCATAGTAACGGTATCCGATAAATAAGCCTTCGCCATACACCGTCTTGCCACTATCTCCGGGGAAATTCAGATAAGACGGATTATCGGACAGCTTCATCGGGAACGTCTCCGCCAGTTTACCGGAAGGATTCACCGCCCCAAACAACAGACGCGCCATGGCGCTGCCGCCTGCCTGTCCGGGAAGCCACGCCTCAAGGACAGCAGACGCGTCAGCAATCCACCCGCGCATATCTACAGCAGACCCGTTGTTCAGAACAACAACGCAGGACTTGTGGACGGACGCGACGGCTTTCAGCAGCGCCGAATGTCCGGCGGGCAAATCCATGCTCTCCCGGTCGTTTCCTTCAAGCTCCGTGCTGCCCGCAAACAGAAGCACGACTTCAGCCTGAAGGGCGGCTCGAACCGCTTCGGAAATCAGCTCGTGGTTAACCTCGCCATCTTCACCGTAGCCATCCGCATAGAAAGCCTGCGTACCGGGGGCCAGCATTTTCCCAATTTCATCGAAAGGAATTTCCAGACAGGACGGATTGATATTGGAACTGCCTCCGCCCTGAATTATTGGATACTTCGCATTTCTCCCGATAATTGCGATTGAAGGCAGCCTGGACGGCTCAAGCGGCAGAAGGCGATTGTCGTTCTTGAGCAGCACCATGCTCTCTTCCGCCGCTGTCCGGGCAAGCCGGTGGGCTTGCTCAAAGCTCCAGTCAAGATCGTCAGGAGCGGACCCGGCGCTCCCGAGGCTTTTCTCCACAGCCGACAGCACATTCAGAACCGCCCGATCCAGTGTTTCCTCGGCAAGCTCGCCCGACTGCCAGGCTTCTTTGAGCTTCATACCATTCGATAGGGCAGGCCCTGGCATCTCCAAGTCGAGTCCGGCCTGAAGAGCTTTTACCCGGTCATTAACCGCCAGCCAGTCAGACATGACGAACCCGCTGAATTTCCATTCGCCCCGAAGAATATCCGTCAGCAAGAACCGGTTCTCCGAAGCGTAGGTTCCGTTTACTTTATTGTAGGAGCTCATAATCGACCAAGGCTCGGCTTTCTTGACCACACGCTCAAAGGCAGCCAAATAAATCTCCCTCATCGCGCGTTCATCCACTTCGGAACTGATCGTCATCCGCTCGAATTCGGTATTGTAGCAGGCAAAATGCTTGAGCGACGTGCCGATGTTCCGGCTCTGAACCCCTCTGATGAACGCCGCGGCCATTTCCCCCGCAAGGAAGGGGTCTTCCGAATAGTATTCAAAATTCCGGCCGCATAGAGGCGAGCGCTTCATGTTAATGCCGGGTCCCAGCAAGATTTGAACGTCCAGCTGCCTGCATTCCTGTCCCAGATTCACGCCGATCTGTTCCATAAGCTCGATATCCCAGGAAGAGGCCAGTCCGGACGAAGTCGGGAAACAGGTGGCCGGCTTGCTGAGGCCAAGCAGCGTGCCGTCCTGTTCCTTCCTCACTCCATGAGGGCCATCATTCATGCTGAGCGATGGTATGCCAAGCCGATCAACGGCTCTCGTTCTCCACAAATCTTCTCCCGCGCACAAACCGATTTTCTCGTCCAACGTTAGTTGTCCAAGCCAAGTTTCCGCCAGTGTACTCATCTTGATGCAGATCACCTCTCCGGCTTCATTTGTTTCAGCGCCTCTCGGATGCGTTCGGGGCGAAGGGGGAGAGAGGTTATCGGAATGGCGTATTCCTGCAGCGCGTTCACGATGGCATTGGCAATCGCGGGAGCTACGGCTACCGTTCCGCCCTCTCCCGCGCCTTTGACTCCGAGCGGATTGAGCGGTGAAGGATAGTTCTCCAAAATCTCGGTTTGGACCTCCGGAACTTCCATCGAGGTTGGAATCAGATAATCCATGAAGCTGCCCGACACAAGCTGTCCGATTTCGTCATATTTCAGTTCCTCGTAAATGGCCCCTCCCAGTCCCTGGGCCATTCCTCCAACAAGCTGGCCTTCCACGAGCATCGGATTAATCGCCCTGCCGATATCATATGCAATATAGTAGTTCAAAATATGAAGCGCTCCCGTGTCTGGATCAAGCTCTACTTCGGCCGCGTGGCAGCCGTACGGGTAAGTCATATGGTCAATATGAAACGTATATTCCTCACACAGTGAAATGCCGCGCTCCAAGCAAATAGGCAGTAAATCATCCAAAAGCATAACGACCTGCCCCGCTTCGGAATACACCACGCTCCCGTCCTTGAGGGCGAGCATGTCCACCGGCACCGCAAGCTCCCCGGCTGCAACCTCCAGCAGCTTCTCCTTCAGCAATCCGGCGGCATGCCAGGCGGCCGATCCGCCGACAACCGCTCCGCGGGTCGCGAATGAACCGTTGCCCTTCTCCACAAGGTCGGTATCGCCGTGAACGACACTGATCCGATCATAAGGGATACCAAGCTGATCGCTGCAAATTTGCGCCAGCGTCGTTGTAATCCCCTGACCGACTTCAGTCAGTCCGGTTTTGCAGATTACCCGGCCGTCCGGCCGCATCTCCACCTCGGCAAATTCCCATGGGCCAAAACCCGATTTTTCCACAAAGGAAGCAAAACCGAGACCGATAAAACGTCCTTCCTGTCTAGCCCTCGCCTGCTTCTCGGGGAAACTATCCCAGCCCATGAATTTCCGGGCCCAGTCCAGGGTCTCGGCATAATTGCCGCTGTCAAATTCAACGATTTGTCCGAGAGCGGACAACCCGTTGGTGTAGGGCATCTGTTCGGGGCGAATGTAGTTCCGTTCCCGGACTACAGTGGGGTCCAGCTTCAAATGCGCGGCGACCATATCGATGACCCGCTCGCGCACAAACGTTCCCTCGAACCGTCCCGGCCCGCGGTACGTTCCAACCGGTGTCTTGTTGGTCAATGCCAAATGCGTCACGATTTCAATATCGCTGAAATCATAAGGCCCCGGTAACATGGCCTGGGTCAGAGACGGCACGGTCGTACCGTGCGTGCGGATATAACCGCCCTGATCGAAGAAGATCTCATCCCGAAGCGCATAAATCCGCCCGTCGCCGTCAAAGCCGACCGTTACCTGATGCGTCTGTTCTCTGGAATGGTTCGTCGCTTTGAAATGCTCCAGACGGTCCTCGATCCATCTTACCGGACGCTTCAGACGCATGGCGGCAAACGGGATCAAGTAGTCTTCCGGATAGAACTCGCCTCGGGGCCCGAAGCCGCCGCCGCAATCCGTCTCGACCAACCGGATATCTTCTTTATTCTTGTTCAGGAGACGTGCCATCAATTGATGATTGAAATGGACAACCTTCGCGGCGCCGTATACCGTCAACCGCTCGTCCTCGTCGCACAGGGCAAGCAGCCCCCTCGTTTCCATCGGGATGCCGGAGTGGCGCTGCACGTACAATTCCTCTTTCAGCACATGCTCGCACGTTTTCAGCCGCTCCGCCACATCCCCCTTTTTGCTGTAGATCAGATATACTTCATTTGTACCCGCATCAGGATGAAGGAGCGGCGCATCCGGTTGTAGCGATTGAACCGCATCCGTCACCGGAGGCAGCACATCATATTCAATCTTGATGAAATCCGCGGCGTCCTCGGCCATATAGCGATCCTTCGCGACAATCACCGCCACCGGGTCGCCCACGTAACGGACGCGGTCTTTCGCCAAAGGATATTGCAGAGCCTTTTCGAGTATCGGGTCCGGAGACAGCCGCATCGGAATCGGCCGCAGGTCGCCCGGCAGGTCGGATGCCGTGAGAATCAGGAGCACCCCGTCAAAACGCCTGGCTTCTTCCACATCGATGGAGCGGATGATCGCATGCGCATGCGGAGATCGGATGATCACGGCTTCGCATTGATCCGGAAATTGCAGATCTCCGACATATTGTCCTCTTCCCGTTAAGAGATTGTAATCCTCCAGCCGTTTCAGACTTGCGCCAATCGACATGTCACTCCGCCCTTTCCCTCATTTCTTTGGCCGCGTATTCCACCGCATCGACAATCCCCTGATACCCTGTACAGCGACACAAGTTGCCGGAGATCGCTTCGCGGATTTCTTCACGGCTAGGGTCCGGATTGTGCTCGAGCAGGTGACAAGCTGTCATCAGCATGCCCGGCGTGCAAAATCCGCATTGCAGTCCATGCTTCTCCCAGAATCCTTTCTGAAGCGGGTGAAGCTCCCCGTTCTCGCTTTCCAGCCCTTCAACTGTCACAATTTCCGCCTGATCCGCCTGAACGCCGAACACGAGACAGGACCGGACGGGTCTTTCGTCCATCATAATCGTACAGGCTCCGCATACGCCGTGCTCACAGCCCACATGCGTTCCCGTCAGCCTCAGCACGTCCCGCAGGACATCGGACAACAGCATACGAGGCTCCACATCAACCGTATATTCCTTATGGTTGACCTTCAACGTTATCGTCTTCAACCGGCTCGATTCCGCGGTTTTTTCCATCATGGACGCTCATCCTCCCTTTCTTCCTGTCAGGCCTGTTTTGCCCGGTCCGCGGCTTTCTTCAACACACGGCGGCTTAACGCCACGCACAGATCCTTGCGGTACTCCGCGCTAGCATGAATGTCTTTCTCCGGGTCGACCAGATCCACGATCTGCGCGCATTTCTCCGCGAATAATTCTTCGCTCGGGGCCTCGCCGATCAATTCGTCGGTGACATCCTCCAGCTTGACCGGAATGCCGTCCACTCCGCCGATGCAGAGCGCAGCGCTCTCAATCAGACCTTCCTCATCCAGCGTAACGGAAGCCGCGGCGATAATGATTGCGAAGTCGCCGCTCCGCAAAGTAAACTCTTCAATCGCATGGCCTGTCCGTTCCGCGATTACAGGAAAATGCACGGACTTGACAATTTCATTCGGTTCAATCGTCGTCGTCATATAGGTAAGAAACAGTTCTTCCGGAGTCAACTCCCGTTCATCGCCGCTCGATACGACGGTGACCTTCCCGCCCAGCGCTGTCAGCATAACCGGAAGCTCCGCCGTAGGGTCCGCGTGAACGATGCTGCCGCCAATCGTTCCGCGGGAACGAATCTGCGAATGCCCGATCAGCTTGATGCCTTCCGCGAGCATCGGACAGCTATTCTGAATTTCGGGGGAGTGCTCCACCATGTAATGACGGGTCAACCCTCCGATCACAATCTCGCTTTCGCCGACTTCAATTCCGGTCATTCCCTGAACTCCGTTAATATCAATCAGAACCGGCGGCCTGGCCAGCCGCATATTCATCATCGGAATCAGGCTTTGGCCTCCCGCCAGAACTTTGGCGTCATAGCCGAACTCGTCCAGAAGCGACAGGGCCTCATCCAATGTTTCCGGTTTATAATAATCGAACGCCGCAGGTTTCATTCTGATAGGCTCCTCCCTTCCCTACACTTCCTTCGCAAGCTTCTTGAAGAAGTCTTTCACAATCATCTTGCCGATCCCGGACAGAATGCGCTGGCCCACTCCGGCAATCAGACCGCCCACCTGAGCCGTTCCGTCATATTTGATAATCGTTATCGAATCGCTCTCGGCCTGAAGCTCAACGCGGGCGTCGCCTTCGATGAATCCGGCCGGACTGTTCGCCTTCATCACAAGGCGGTAATTCTCCGGCTCATCCTTGTCGAGAATTTTAATCTCCGCTTCATAACTGCCGCGCACCGCCGCAATTCCGATCGTAATATCGGCCTTGTACGTATCCGGCTCCGTCTCAGTAATCGAATTGCAGCCCGGTGTGGCCTTTTTCAGAACATCCGGATCGTTAAGAGCTTTCCACACCGCTTCTTTACCGGCCTTTACCTTTACTTCACCCTGAACCTCCATAAGTATCCTCCATTTCTGCTGCCCAAGTTTATTGGTTAAACGGCTGCTTGTCCTATTAAACGCTTAATGGTTTCAGTTCCGCGATTACTTCGGCTACCGGCACGACATCCGCATATTTCTGCTGCATATCGAAAAGATTGATCGCATGGGAGGCAATGCCGCGGTCAAACACGCATTCCTCCGGCACAATGACTTTAAAATTGTAAGAAAACGCATCAATGACAGAAGCGCGCACACAGCCGCTTGTTGTACAACCCGTCACAATGACTGAATCGACATGGCGCGCCGTCAAATACGACATCAGCGGCGTTCCGAAGAACGCGCTCGGCTTCTTTTTGGAGATGACGATTTCGCCGTATTGGGGTTCAAGCTCCTTGACCACTTGTGCTCCCTTCGCGCCTTCAAGAAGCTCGGGGTGATCGAAAATGTTGCCTTTAATGGCAATACGGTCATTCGGAGCAGACTTGCTCCCCTCAATAATCGTGAAGAACACCGGAATCCCGGCCTTCCTGGAGACCGCCAGCAGTTCCTTGATGTGCGCAATCGCTTCCCAACTGCTTTCCCCGCAGCTTGTCGGATATTTCTGAATGGATGCCTCGATACTCTCCGGTGAATCGCCTGTGAATCCGTATTGCACATCCACAATAATCAGGGCCGGACGGCTGCCAATGCCCATCGCATGGCCAAGACCGGCCTTCGCATATACCCTCTTGTCCCGTTCATCCAGATAGTTATCCCAGATTCGTGCCATGAGCAATCCTCCTTATCCGTAGGTAATAACCCGGTCATGATCGACGGTCAGACGCACCAGCACATTCGGTTCCGCAAGCTGGGCCTGCTTGCCGCTTAGTTCCTTCTCCGTCATACCGCGCGCGCCGCAAGATATTCGGGAGAGATAAATAGCCCCTCCGCCTCCGACAATCGCATCATAGGATTCGCGTACTGTCGTCACGCCGTCTCCCACTCCGATCACGCTGTCCAGGATGTCGTCGCGCAGAAGCTGAACGGCGCTCCCCGCAAGAAACATGGAGACGAAATGACCTTCCTGAATGGCGG
Source organism: Paenibacillus sophorae (assembly GCF_018966525.1). Taxonomy (NCBI): domain Bacteria; kingdom Bacillati; phylum Bacillota; class Bacilli; order Caryophanales; family Paenibacillaceae; genus Paenibacillus; species Paenibacillus sophorae. The sequence goes on along the minus strand of NZ_CP076607.1, from coordinate 2,244,877 downwards.
TCTTGGCGATAAGAAACGCCCGATCGGCCTGAGTCGGTGCTTCAGGTCCATGCGTGAGATGAATTAAAATTTTGGCCATGGTCATTCCCTCCCGTTAGTTATTTAAGATGAACTTAAGATTTTCCCATCACATATCAGTCGTAACTACGAGGAATGTTTGGACTTCCGGCCGCTGCCCATCTCCAGATTTCTTGATTTAAACCGCTCTTCGCGGATGAAATCCGGAGACAAAGGCGGTCGCTGTCGCTCCTACAGTTCCAAACTTCCCCTTCGCAACTCCTTACCCTGATGTCATTTTCAAGTTCATCTTATATAGATGGGCATTTTGCAAAATGCCGATATGCGTAATCCGGTATGGATGATGATCAACCTTTTGCCGGAACCAGCTTCCAGACGACCTGCTCGGTCTCGGCCTTCTCCATAACTTCATAGACTTCCTCATGTGAACGGTAGCGGGCATCGGGAATTTTGCGCCGCAGCACGGTCGTTTCCACAACTGAATCGAACGGGAACGGATCGACGGCAACAACGCCGCCCCCCTGCCCCTGAACCGTAATCATTTCACCCTCGGAACCAAGCGTCCGGCGAACCGGACCAAGAACCCACTTCTCGTTCGTGTCCTGAGGAAGCATAGATACGTACTGGGACAAGCGGTCCATCATCTGGACCAATTCATAGTTCATCCACAGGTTATCTTCGAACAGGCTTCTTCGCTCCGCCCGGTTCCACAGGGCCATCTTCAGATCGACCCATTCCTTCTGCTGTTTGATCGTATTCTCGTCAATAAACGTTGCCAGTTCGCTTGGGATTTTGAACGTAAACGACGGATCGTACCCGAACCGGTTGGTGTACAAACCGATCCAGTGCATGCCAACGAGCAGTCCGGCATACGGGTCCTCGTTCCTTACTTGCTCATATCCCTTGCCGTAAAACTCGACATGCTGCAGCAGATTGACGCTTAAGAAAGGAACGGGTTGTCCGGTTTCCGGATTGAACAGCACCTTCGTATCGGATTCAACCCAGCCGATGTCATGCTTCTCGACGGCCAGACACATCGACTCAAAATGATCCGGACGCCGGAATTGCTCATTTCCCCAGCGGCGCGCAACCTGTCCGGCCTGAACGGAGTGGTCGTATTGATTGACAATGTGCAGATCGCCGTCATTTTTTGTAATAAACATATATAGGCTCTCCCTCCGGCGGTTAGTCGGCAAAAACAAATGATGGGTCAATATCAAGCGGCTTCTCTCTCGTATAAAGACGCTTGTACGTATCCGTGATGTCCGGGAGCTTCGTGCAAATGCTGAAAATATGAGGGGCCAGATCCTTCTTGACAGGTTCCCGGGTCAGGAATCTTTCCAGGGTTACCTGAAGATTCTGGATCATCTTCACTTCATCCTTACGTCTTGCCTGGACCTGCTTCAGCGTTTCAAGGGAAAGGTCGCCAGTCCGGAACCCTTTATAAAGGACATCCGCCGCAACAATCGCGGTTCCCATCGCCAGAGTGCTGCCAACTGCTCCCCAAGGAGTTACGCAGTGCGCAGCATCGCCGATTAGCAGGCAGCCGTCTTTGGCCCAATCTTTGACATACCGCATTTTGCATAACAGCAGAACAAAAGGTTTGAAGTCTTCCATGGGCTCCACATAAGGTTTAAGAATAGGCAGGTCTTCGAGAATCTTGCTTTTGAAGGCTTCGATGCCTTCTTCCTTGATTTTCTGAAACTCGCCTCTGGTGAGCGAAATGCCGCATTGGATGAGTCCGCCCAGCTTGGGCAGGAATAGATAATTGTAATTTTTCTGGAAGTAGAAGTGGTAGATGTTGTAATCCCAGGACTCCGGTTTCTCAAAAGAGAACCACAGCAGGTCATTCACATAATAATCGAGGTCCAGTTCAAAGTCGGCGAGCTTTTCCATGGTTGAATTCCGGCCGTCAACGGCAACCGTTACCGCAGCGCGAATATCGAACTCTCCCTCATCAGCCAGTTCCTCCGCGTTGGTAGAATTGCCTGCTGTTCTTAACGCATAGACGCCGGTGATTTTGTCGCCGTCTTTAAGCAGGTCTTTCACCTTCGTATTGAACAGCAGCTTAAAGTTCGGATAATGCCGGGCTTTCTCCAGGAGGGCTGCCAGCATCGTCGGCTGGGTCAGTCTAGCACAGTAGCTCTCCTCGTCAATTAACGTATTAAATGCGAGCTGCATAATTTCCTTATGATCATGGAATACAACCACTTCATTGATCTTCACATGGTCTTGGCTTTCGATATAGTCAAGCAGGTTGAGCTGCTTCATCATCTGGACAAAACGCGGCTGGGTAATTTCTCCACGATATTCCCTATAAAAATCCGCATTTTTCTCCAGCACGATCACGTTAATTCCCTGTTTGGCCAACAGCAAGCCGAGCAGCATTCCGGCAGGACCGGCTCCAACGATGCATACGTCTGTCTTCACTTCGTTCTTCAACGTCTCCATGAATGCAACCACCTCTCCCTTCCGGATCATTCGTTTAACTTTTTCGGAGTTCCCCTGCCATTTGCAGTGTGCCTGGAGACTCTATAATTAATTTGATTGAATCCCATACATGCTCCTGCATCCGGGAACGGGCCAGCTTGGAGTTCCGTGCCATCAACGCATCCAAGATGCCCTGGTGCTGATGGTAGGTGCTGAAATGCCGGTCCTTATTGCGGTTCCATGCCATGACTTGAATCCAGTTGATCCCTACCCTTAGATGCTGCAGCGTATTTTTTAACGAAAGATTCTCGCTGGCCTCCACGATGAGATCATGGAACTGGTTATTTAGCTCAATCGCTTCATCGGAGCGTTCCGTCTCAAATGTCCGGTGCAAGTGAAGAATCTCCTCCATCTTGTCGAACATAAGCTTGCTTCCCCGTTCGGCGGCGAGTTCGGCAGCCAATCCTTCGAGTTCGGCGCGAAGCTCGTAATAATCCTGGATTTCTTTAATAGAGTAATCTTTGATACGGACGCCGTGATGGGGAACCGATTCAAGCACCTGCTCCTGTACGAGCATTCTCAAAGCTTCTCGGATCGGTGTGCTGCTGACACCCAACATCTCCTTAAGCTGGCGTTCCCTGATCCATATGCCCGGTTCAAATTGTCCGCTCATTACGTAGTCAAATAATCTTTTGTAAACGGCCATGGTTGTTGTTTCTTTAACTAGCTTGTCGGGCGGCTGCGTCATTTGTATTCACTCCTTGCTGGATAAGGATCAAAGACCGAATGTTTCCCATGTCTCGCTGGAAGGGTTTCACAGCGTTTCCGGATCCGGCTTCTGTCCCTAAAAAAACTATATTATATATAATATTTATTGTTAAATATCAATTGCTTATGTTTCGATAAAGTTGATGAATGTTAGATATATCGGAGGATTCCATCGGCCTTAGCCCTTTTCGCCACCGGCAGTCAAGCCATCCACCAGAAAACGCTGCATGATCATAAACAAGACGGTGACCGGTATAGCAATCAATACGCACCCGGCGGCGAACACGGTAAAGTCGGTCGAAAAATTGGTGTTGATCATATCGAATAGCCCGACAGCAAGCGTCTTCGTCTCCGTTGAGCTTAAAACCAGTCTCGCGAAAATAAAGTCCGTGAACGTTGCTGTAAAACTCAGCAGCGCCATATACACGATCATAGGAGTGGAGAGCGGTGCGACGATCCGGAAAAAAACGCCCAAATGATTCGCTCCGTCGATACGGGCGGCTTCAACCAACCCTTTGGGAATCGTATCGAAGTAGCTTTTGGCGAACAGGAAGAACACCGGCGAGCCTGCCACATAGACGATGATGACGGCCAGATGAGTGTCCAGCAAATTCATCATGTTCAGCAAAATATAAACGGCGATCATGCTCATAAATGAAGGAAACAGCCCGAGAACAAGCAAGGTGCTCATCAGTGTTTTACGGCCGCCGAAACGGAAGGTGGAAAAGATATATCCGGTCAGCAAAATCAGGATCGTCATAAAAATCGTGCTGATTACAGAAATTTTCAGTGAATTTAAATACCAGAGTCCGAAATCGTATTTGGCAAATAATTCTTTGTAGTGGATAAACGTAAACTGCCTCGGAACGAGCGTCTCGCTGAATAATGAGCCTCCGATACGAAAAGAGGACATGATGACCCAAATGGCAGGATAGATGGAGACAATGCCAACGATGATAAGAAAGGTATAAATAGATGTGATGCTGACGATTTTTTTCGGTTTTACACCACCCATTTATTTGACCTCCTCTTCTTTGAACGCTTTCGTGTTGCGTATACTCCAGACGGCAAAGAATGACAATATAATGAAGATAAAAATTCCAATAACCGAAGCAAAATTATATTGGCCCTGATCGATGGTCAGTTTATAGATCCAGGTAATCAAAATATCGGTATGGCCGGCGAATCTGAAATCCGAACTGCCGGGCTTTCCTCCCGTGAGCAGAAAGATCAGGTTGAAATTGTTAATGTTGCCGACGAACTGCATGACGAGCAGCGGAGCCATCGAGAACATAACGGCCGGATACGTAATCAGTCGAAGCTTTTGAAAGCCGCTCGCTCCATCGATATCGGCCGCTTCATACATATCGCTTGGAATGGTGGACAAGATTCCGATAATCATCAGCATCATAACCGGGAAGCTCAGCCAGAAGTTCACGATAACCAGCGTTACTTTCGAAATCGTCGGGTCGGAAAGCCAGGGCACGACGGGAAGTCCCATCATTTTCAAATATTGATTGATCGGTCCAAACTGTCCGTTAAAAATGTTCTTCAGAATCAAAGTCGAGACAAACGCCGGAATGGCATAGGGAAGAATGAAAAGCGTCCTCCAGAACGATTTCAAACGAACCTCTTTGCGCTGCACGACAAGAGCAACAGCAAATCCGCCGATAAAACTGGTCAGCGTCGTGAGCAGCGCCCAGACAAATGTCCATAGCGCCACCGCATATAACGTATGACTCCACGATTTGATCACGAATATATCTTTGAACGTCTTGAAGCCCTGCCAATCGATCAAATGGGCGGGCGGCTGATTGTTAATGGTGTAATTCGTAAAAGCCAGCAATATCATGAATATAATAGGCATAATGGTGAAAAACAGAATGCCCAGCATAGGGATGGAGATTGCGATTTGCGGGAACCGGTAATCGGCAACGTATTGCAGGCTTTGCTTGAATGTGTTCGTTGTTCCGCCTTCTTCTCTTACTTTTCCGGTACGGTACGCATCCTTAATGTTTAAAAAATACATCCAAACAAACACAAACAACAAGAATACAGTAATCAGACCTTCGACCAGTAGAAAGATGGAATGATCGCCCATGACTTGCTTGTACATCTTCCCAACCTTTTCCAAGTGCCTCTCTTTTTCGCCTAGAGTGACAATACCCCAAATGGCATGCGGCAGCCGGGTAACCGCCGTGTAGATCCCCAGGCAGGAGAAGATCAGGAGTACAATCCCTTTTCCGTACTGGCGGTTGTATAATTGGCCAAGACCCATGAGAAGAACAGACAAGACTGCCGCAATTTTACGATGCCCGACAACCCTGCGAGGCTGGTATACCCCTTCCAGCGTCTTGCGATGCTCGTACATGTAGCCAACTCCTTTAAAGTCTGTAATGGATACCCCCGGCAAAATCTTGCCGGGGGATTTTACTGCTAATCAAACGTATAGGCAATCCGTGTCAGTTACTGACTTCCGGCAATCGAGTCCTTCAAGCTCTGTGCAGCTTTATCCAATGACGATTTGACGTCGGCGCCGTCCCATATTTGTTCAATCGCCGGCGTAATTATGGTATCGCTGTACGCCAGGACCTTCATTTCAGGAATAATCGGGTAAAAATGCGATTGTTTCAATTGGCGAATGAAACCCAGGGTAACCGGATCGTCTTTGTACAGCTCTTCATTTTGCAGGTTCTTGGCCAGAGGAAGAAATCCGGTGACTTCATTGATTTTCATCTGCATTTCTTCCGACATTAAGAAGTTGGCAAACAGCTTGGCGGCGTTCGGATATTGCGTGTACGACCCTACGAAGAATCCGCCAACGCCGGTCATTACGGGAGCCATTTTACCGTCCGGCATGTTGGGCAGCGGCATGGACTCTACTTTAAACGGCAGCTTCTTGTATCTTCCGCTGTTCCACGTTCCATCCATAATCATGGCGATTTTCCCTTGTTCCCAGAGGCTGGTCTTAACGTCACCAGACGCATCGGCTGCTTTTAAAGGCAAAATTTCTTTCAGGCTTTTGAAATACTCCAACCCTTTAACCGCACCTTCGTTATTGATGCCAATGTCGCTCGCATCCGTGCCGTCTTTGCCGAAATAATAACCGCCCTCCGCGGCCATAAATGGATAAGCGCTGTCCTTTGTGTTAGCCTCAAAGAAAAATCCATATTTATTGTTTTGGATATCGTTAAACTTTTTAGCAAAAGCTTTGATGTCATCCCAAGTTTCAAATTTGGCATCCTTCACCAAATCCTTGTTGATGAATATGGCGGGCAAATAAGCATAGCTTGGGTAACCGTAGAGAATACCGTCCCACGTGAAAGACTGGATCGCTTGGTCAAGCATCATATTTTTGGTGTCTTCTTCAAAATAATCGTTGGGCAGCACACTGCCCGATTTCACGGCATCCCCCAAATCAAGGCTGCCAAGAACAAAGACGTCAGCGCCTTTTCCGGCCGGGCCGTCGGCTTTATATTTATTCAGAATGGCGTCGTAACCGACATCTTGAAGCGTTACGGGAATGTTGTATTTTTTCTGGAATTCTTGTACCGCGTATTCGGAGAAAGGAGTCTTAGGGTGCCAGAAAATAAGTTTGGCGCCGGGCTCGGGGGTAAGCTCGTCCGTTGCCGCTTCCGCTGGAGCGCTGCTGGAATTCGCGCCTTCGGATGGTTGAGCGGAATTCGTGGAGTTTGCGGAGTTAGCGCCGCATGCGGCCAAAGTAAACATCAGCATGAGAGACAATACTACCAATCCCATTTTCTTCGTCATTCCCAATCACTGCTCCTTATTGTTCAATAGAGTCGAAGCATTTTCTAATTCCTTCGGCAATTTCATCCAGACAATCTTCCGCTTGAGGGTACAGTCCGAGCTTATCCAGGAAACCGTGATTGGTGCCGTTATATTGGATCAGCCTGGTTTTGACTCCGCACCCTGACAACTTTCTGGCATAGGCTTCGGCTTCCAATCTCAAATAATCGTATTCGGCTGTCAGGATCAGAGCTTCCGGCAGATCGTTTAATTGTTCAGCCAATAACGGGGAAATGTAGGGGATCGATGCGTCCAAATTTTTCGCATATACCTGCCTGATGATTTCAAGGTTGTCCTTTATTTCCTGAATACCCGGCATGATAAACTCGTAATGCTTGTTAATGACATACTCGTCAATGCTCCACCTGAAATCGTCGGTAATGGCTTCGGCATTATTGACAACGGGATAAATCAGCGCCTGATACTTGATCATTCCCGCCCCCGACTCCTTATCTTTCAGGGCGCAGGCCGCTGCGAAGTTTGCTCCGGAGCTGTCGCCCGCAACCGTAATTTGATTCCTGTTTACGCCAAGTTGTTCGGCACTCCGCCAGGTCCAATTCACCGCATCAAGACAATCGACAAACCCGGCCGGAAACGGATGCTCGGGAGCAAGCCTGTAATCCACGGAGATGACAACGGCGCCGGCCTTCTTCGATAAAGCTTTACATACATTTTCCATACCATCCACTGTTCCTCCGATAAATGCCCCTCCATGAAAAAACACGACTGCAGGCAATTTCTTCTCGTTCTCGGGCCTGTATATACGAATTGGGATAGTGCCGTTCGTTCCGTTAATAGCAAGCTTGGAGGTCTCGATATCCGTGCCGGTAATATCCTCGCTGCCCGAGCCCATCATCCCGGCTCTCATCCGGAGGGCAATCTTCTCAAAAGCCTTAAGGTCCGCAAGCTCCGATTTACGCTCATCGGCCGAAATTTCACTCTGATGCTGCTGCTGAAGGACACTTAACACTCTCGGATCAAGTTCGCCGTCATTATCCGAATCCGGAATTTTTTTAACAATAAAGTCGTACCCGTCTTTAAATTGCGTGACTGATTTTGCACGTAGAAGAGAAAGCAATTCTGTATACTCGTCGAGATGATTCAAAGCTTATCCCCCCCTTCCTTAACGCTGTCCTCCTGTTAAAAACTACTTTTTCAGCTTGTTCCAGGATGCCTGGAATTCGGCCAGCATTTGATCGGGAGTCGATTTTCCAGCCACATACTTCTGCATCGACTGCGCAATTTCCGTATATAGACCTTCCGGCATTTTCGACGCTTGCATCGGAAGTGAATTTCCTTCCTCCGAAAACTTCGTCAGACCAGCACCAATGCTTCCCACATCAGCCGAGTCGGCCTTAATGCTCTTGAACGCGGGAATCAGATTGAATTCCTTGGCTACATATTGTTTTCCGATATCGGACGTAACGAGCCAGTTCAAAAATTCCTTCGCCTGCTCCTTAACCGGTGAATTTTTGTTCACTACCCAAACGGTAGGCGAAGTATACACCGCGTTTTTGTTAAAATCCGCATCATCGCTGACCGGCATCGGCATAAGTCCGGCCTGGATATTCGGATTGATTTTATCAATAAGCGGTTGAATCCAGTTTCCCGCCGGGATCATGGCTCCCTGGCCGGTGGCAAACATGGTCATCGACGTGTTGTAGTCCGTGGTCAATGGATTAGGATTGCCGTTCTTCATAGCAATATCGAGATATTTCGGCAGCCCTTTGAACACATCGTTGCCTGCAAACGTTGCCGCCCCGCTATTCAGGTCCGCGATAAATTTATCCGTATCCGGCACCTTCGCCATAAAGGAATCAAATATCGTAATCCCCAAATCCCATACGCTTGCATAGTCATTTACAAACGGCGTATAGCCTTGCGCTTTAAGCTTTTTGCTCACTTCTTCCAGTTCGGACAGTGTCTTCGGGAGCTCGGTAATTCCGGCTTTGGCGAACATATCTTTATTGTAGACAAGCCCTGATCCTTCCAGTGACAACGGGAAGCCATACAGCTTGCCGTCTTTCATCATCGGCACCTTGGCTGACTCAACAGCATCGCTCACCCAAGGCTGATCCGTCAGATCCTCGAGATGGTCGGCCCACACATCCATGTCGCTGAATCCGCCGTTATTAAAGATATCCGGCATTTCATTCGCCGCCAGCTTCGCTTTCAGCTTAGTGCCATATTGGCTGGACAGAACAGACTCAATTTCAATCTTGACACCAGGATGGGTTTTCTCATACTCGTCCTTCAATACTTTAAGCTGCTCGGCAATTTCCACCTTCTGCTGGTACAGCTTAATCGTAACTTCTTTTTGAGCGTTCGATCCTCCGGTTCCGGCAGCATCGGCGCCGGTATTGGCCCCGCTGTTTGAATTGGCCCCGCAAGCAGCCAACAGGCAACACATCAACACTAGGACGCATGAAATGATAAATGAACGCTTCATTATCTATTAAACCCTCCTACAATTGTTTTTTATCGTTACGATGTGTATATGAAGGTGCCGGATGACACTCGCATTTTATAGCCAATTATCCTTTTACCGCTCCGTCAGCAATGCCTTGGATGACATGGCGCTGCGCCATAAAGAATAAGACCATGACGGGGACCATACCCATAACGAGCACCGCAAGCGCCAAATCCCACTGGGTCATGTATTGCCCGAACAACGAACTGGTGGCTGTCTGTATCGTTTGAAGACCGGGTTTTTGCAAAACGAGCATCGGCAGCAGGAAATCGTTCCAAATCCACAAACTGTTAAGCACGAGAACGGTAACCGTCATCGGTTTTAGCAGCGGAACGATAATTCGAAAGAATGTACCGTAAGGCGTGCAGCCGTCAACAACAGCCGATTCTTCAATTTCTTTCGGTATCGCTATGATAAAGCTGCTGTACAGAAATAGCGTAAAGGAAACCCCCATCCCCATGTAAGCAATCACGACCCCGGTAAAAGTGTTCATCAGGTTAACCCAGCCAAACATCTTTACCATCGGAATCATAATCGATTGAAACGGAATGATCATCGCCAGCATGAACATCGAGAATAAGAAGCGATTCATCCGGCTCTTCTTGCGGACCAGACGATATGCGGCCATAGAAGAAATAATAATCAAGCCCATGTTGCTGAAAATCGTAATGATCAGCGTATTTTTAAAAGCCACCGGGTAGTTCAAGGCGTTCCAGGCATTCAAATAGTTTTCAAAATGCAGGACCCCCGGTAGACCTGCCGTATCCGTGAGCAGTTCCGCGAAGCTTTTAAACGAGTTTACGATGACAAAATAGAACGGAGAGAGAAACACTAGCGCCAGCAAGAAAGCAAGCAGCTCGACGCCAAATAACTTTAATGAATACGTTCTGCCCGTCATTACATTTCCACCTCCCGGCTTTTTGTAAGCTTGACCTGAATCAAAGTGATAACGGTGACAGCCACGAAGAAGATTAGCGCTTTCGCCGTACCTAATCCATAACGGTTATTCCCGAATGCTTCATTATAAATGTTCATTGCCACGGATTCGGTAGAACCATACGGCCCACCGCTTGTCAGGGAATAGTTCAAGTCAAACATTTTGAAAGTCCACGAAATGGAGATAAACAAGCATACCGTCAAAGTTGGCATAATCAGCGGAATGATAATATTCTTCAGAATTTGCCACTTGCCGGCCCCGTCAATTACTGAAGCTTCAATCAGGTCCTTTGGCACATTCGCCAAACCCGCAATATAGATAACCATCAAGTAACCCGCTCCCTGCCACACGCTCACGATGATAAGAGCCCAATATGCAGTGGCCTCGGTTCCTAACCAAGGAAGATTGAAGAAAGACAGGTGTGTGAGTTTTCCAATCCCGGGAAAGCCTTGTACGAGAATGAATTGCCAGATAAACCCGAGAACAAGTCCACCCAACACGTTTGGCAGAAAAAAGATCGTTCGAACCACACTCCGGCTCTTGAGCGGCTGGGACAGCAGATAAGCCAGAGCAAATCCGATCAAATTGTTTAGTACCACAGCGGTTAAGGTAAATCGGGTTGTGAACCAAAACGATTGGACAAATTCCGGATCGTTAAAAAAAATCGATGAAAAATTTCGTAATCCTACCCAGACGGCATTACCGGATACACCATCCCAGCTCGTCATCGAATAATAAATGCCGAAAAAGAACGGTATTGCAATGACTATGGAGTAAAATAGTATCGCCGGACCGACAAAGAAGATTTGCTGCATCCATTGCGAGGTTACCCATCTTTTCACGCTTCCTCTCCTTTCCAGCTTCGATGATCTTTCAATAACAGGATGGATATCTATTGAAGCCCGGTTATTTTCCATGTTGTCTTCTCCTGTCTGTAAGAAATAGATTAAATTTTAACGTTCTCTGTTAAGGGGATTATAAAATGCATTATATATAATGTTAAATATGAATCCCTTATTTCCAAATAAAAAATAAGTATGTTATGTGTTCGTTTTTTCCGAAAAAGATATGATTAATGTCACTTATTATGACGTAATAAGGATTTTATCAGGCTAAAATGTTAACAAAACGTGGACTAAATATTATATATGATATATATTGTTACATAGAAGAGTGTTTCGAGGCAGGCGTGAAGGATTTGAAGTATGTAACCTGTATTACTAATATTTCCATATTGTATTACCAGGGGGGAATTCTTGACCATGAACATCGTGCATCTTGAGACTTTCATCATCGTATGTAAATACGGTAATTTTACAGAGGCGGCCAAGCATCTTTACGTTCCTCAACCGACTGTAACCAACCGTATCAATCAGTTGGAGGAGGAGCTCGGTCAAGAGCTTTTTGCAAGAGGAAAGTCAGGAAAGCGAAATGTTCAGCTTACGCGTGCGGGAGAAAGGTTTCTCCCTCATGCCCAATCCGTTATTGATACGCTCAAGATGGCCAAGCAGGAAATTACTCATACCACCTCGTTGTCGATCGGAAGCTCGGTTCCCCTCAGCCACCCTTTCATCTATAATGTCATTCAGGATCTTACCAATCTGAACGAGCATTTAAATATCCATTTGATCTTCCTGGAATCTTCCAGCATTTTGAAGGCATTGGTTGATAATGTAGTGGACGTCGCCTTTACAACCGATTTAATGATGAACACCTGCTATCAGACCTATCCGCTTGGCTCCGAGGAGTTCAACCTGATCCTCCCCGCCGAGCACCCGTTATCGAGTCAGCCCTTGCTGGAGAACTTCACATGCATGGAAGAAGAGAATATTATCTTCTATGAACCCTACAAGAACAGCATCGCGGATTTAACGGATCTGAATTTTAAAAAGAAGCTTTATTCCAACCAGGTCGAAGTGATCAAAAGCCTGATCCATGAACAGCACGGAATCTGCTTTCTTCCCCCTATGATTCTTGAGAAGGAAATAAAAAATAACGAAATGGTCAGCATTCCGTTATCGGAGAATATTCAACTGAATAAAATCAACTACTATTTAACCTACAATAAAGAGAATTTATCGAAAAAGGGGATTCGTTTGAATCAGGACAACTGGACATTCGAAGAGGTTGTCTAGCTATCAAGATATACGTAACGATTGGAAATATAAAAGGCCATGCCTCTACAAACGTAGAAACATGGCCTTTTGTGTCGAAGCTTACAACACATAGATATTACAAAATAGGATATAACCGCCGCCAGATATCCATCCGGGAACACGATCGGCAACTATTCCTGCTAAAAGAGCGCCTACCGAAAGGAATGTCAACAACAAAAAAACATGTACACGAGGACCATAAGCTTTAAACTTCTGGTCTTGGTACATGTCTAACTTCGTTCAATCGGCTTGATCCGATTCTCCCGCTTGCTCGCTTGCTTCTTCTTGCCGGGAATCTAGCATTAAACTGATCGTATCCCATATATGCTCGTGCATTCTAGCCTGGGCAAGCTGAGGGTCCCTGTTCACCAGCGCCTCCCAAATCCCGCGGTGCTGGTAATCGGTAAGCGCATGGCGTTCTTTATTCCGGTTCCATGCCATCACCTGTATCCAGCTAATTCCCGCGCGCAAATGATGCAGGGTGCTCTTCAGTGCGAGATTCCCGCCGGCCTCCACAACAAGATCGTGAAACCGGTTATTTAATTCCATGGCATCCGCGGTATTCCCGCGATGAGCCTGCTCAAGGTTCAGAAGATTCTCCATCTGCTTGAAATGCGAGCTGCTCCCCCGCTCTGCGGCAATCCTGGCCGCCATTCCCTCCAGTTCGGCGCGAAGCTCATATAAATCCTTCAGCTCTTTCACCGACAACTCCTTGACCCGAACACCGTGATGGGGAACAGATTCCAGAATACGTTCCTGCACCAGCATGCGCATCGCTTCACGAATCGGCGTGCTGCTTACACCCAGCATCTCCTTCAGCTCGCGTTCCCTGATCCATTCACCCGGCGGAAATCTCCCGCTCAGCACCAGATCATATAACCGTCTATATACAGCCATGGTCGTCGTTTCTTTAACAAGCTTATTAGCTAAGTCCATAGAGTCTTCCCTCCAGGTGATAAGAACAACTTACCCGCCCTTATTATAAGAGCGGGATCGGCTTCTGCGCGAATATTAGACAATCATTGAAACACTCTGCCTATATCATAGCAGATTATGGTTTTTTCGTAAAAGCCGGGGATTCATCGGCCAAGTCTATCCTCCGATATAAGACATTTCAATCTTCTGTTTGCCGCTCGCTTCATTCGTATCCCGCCCCCGCTTCGCGCTGTACTGATTGTCCCTGTTATTCCAGACGGACGCTATCCTGCCCGCCAGTACATCGTCCGACAGACCGTACCGCAAAAGTTCCCGGAGGTCGGTTCCTTCCGTGGCGAAGAGACATGTATACAAGGAGCCGCTCGCTGAAATTCTCGCTCTTGTGCATGTTCCGCAGAAGGCGTCCGAAACCGCCGAAATAATGCCGACCTCCTGCTCTGTTCCTTTATACCGGTAACGGGAAGCCACTTCTCCGAAGTATTGGCCGCGAACAGCCTCAAGCGGCATCACATGCCGGTCAATCCTGTCAATAATCTCCTGTTTGGTTACAACCTTGTCAAGATTCCAGCCGTTGGTGTTCCCCACGTCCATATATTCAATGAAGCGAATCGTATGTCCGGCGTCCTTGAAATATTTCGCCATCGGAACGATATCCTGATCGTTGACGCCTTTTTGAACAACCATATTGATCTTCACTTTCAACCCGGCCCTTGCAGCCGCTTCAATCCCCTTAAGCACCGGCTCGACTCCGATTCCTCTGCCGTTGATATAGCCGAACCGCTCGTCCGATAACGAGTCGAGGCTTACCGACACGCGCCTCAGTCCCGCAGCTTTCAAGTCCGCTGCATATTTGGGCAGCAGTACGCCGTTTGTCGTCAGCGCGATGTCCTTAATACCCTGGATGGAAGTAAGCTTGTCCAATAACAGCGGAAGATCGGTTCGCAGCAGCGGTTCGCCTCCGGTGAGACGTATCTTGGTCACACCGAGAGCCGCAAATATTTGCGCAAGCTTCGCTATTTCTTGAAAATTGAGCAACTCCTCTTTGGGAAGAAAGGGATAATCCGGGCCGAAAATTTCCTTCGGCATACAATATACGCAGCGAAAATTGCAACGATCCGTGACGGAAATTCTCAAATCTTTGAGCGGACGTTGAAGCAGGTCATTGATCATAGGTTCCTCCCGAATCTGCATATATAAAGATCATATTGTGATTCTATACTATACAGCATTATATATAACTTTAAAAATACCAATTGTTTATGGCTAAATAAAAATATTTAATGCTTATCAAGACTTTTCCGACAGACAAAAAGCTCCGTTTTGCAGAACTTTGTACGTTCCCCATTAACATCCCCGTCCAATTGCCGAAGCTTTCCCCGTCTTAGGTCGAGAATGCAAAACCGTCCCCAGCCCGTTTTACGATGCACGCGAAAATAATAGAATTAAGCCATAGATAACGGATATGACGAAAGGAAGAAATGAAATCATGAAAAAACTTTACCGTTCCGAAAGAGACAAGAAAATCAGCGGCCTGTGCGGAGGGTTGGCTGAGTGGCTGGGCATCGACTCCACCCTTATTCGGCTGGTCGCCGTAATCGTCGCTTTATGCAGCGTCGGCACGTTTATTCTTTTTTATCTGATCGCCAGCCTCATCGTTCCAAGCGACCGGAACGGGGGCTTCATGGATGGACATCATTATTACTAAAAAGAAAAGGGAGAGAGATCAATGAGCATATTGCAGAGAATTGCGACTTTAACGAAGGCTGCCTTGCATGAGGGCCTGAACCGGCTGGAGGACCCGGTCATGATGACCGGACAATATTTGCGCGACCTTGAAGACAAGATCGCCGAGGCGGAGCAGCGCAGCCGCGATTTACAGGCGGCGGCCAGACTGCTGGAGCGCCGGCTGAAAGAATACCGCATGCTGGCGGAGCTTAGCGAAGGCGATGCCCTAAAGGCTCTGGAGAGCGGCGACGAAGCTAGAGCGCAGCAGGCCGTAACTGCCAAGCTCACCTATACGGAGAGCGAGCAGGAATGCGCCGCCGGTCTGGAGGAGACCCGGCAGGTGCTGGCCGGACTCGGATACGAGATCGCCGCAGCCAAGGAAGAGCGGGTCCGGCTGAAAGCCAAAAGGGCCGAGCTTGCTGAACGTGCCGAGCGTCTCCGCAAAGTTCCAGATAACGTCACCCCCGCCCCTTCCCGCGCCGCCTTCTCCGGCCTGAATACACATTCCGCCGCCCGGGGATTCGAGCGAATGGAAGATAAAATCCAGGAATGGGAAGCGAGACAGACGCTACCGGGCCGGTATGTGT
The DNA here is from genome assembly GCF_018966525.1 of Paenibacillus sophorae. Taxonomy (NCBI): domain Bacteria; kingdom Bacillati; phylum Bacillota; class Bacilli; order Caryophanales; family Paenibacillaceae; genus Paenibacillus; species Paenibacillus sophorae. The sequence goes on along the minus strand of NZ_CP076607.1, from coordinate 2,229,040 downwards.
CTCCGGCTGCCGGCACAGAAGGCAGCACCGCAAACGCTCGTGTGAAGGAACAAGCCGCGGCCGAGCTGGAACGCCTGCGCTAGCGGACGAAGAGCAGCGGGCAGTAAGATTATATGGATTTCGTTGAACAAAATGGGTACTCTCCTTGCCGAGCAGAGAGAGTACCTTTTTTTATTGTAAGATTCTGTAACTTATCAGACGATTTCGCGTCTAAGATTGCGAGAATTCTTTTTCAGGGAGGAATGTATCTAATGAAGAAGCTGGCAAGTCTGGGCTGCGCTTCAATTCTTGCTCTGGCCATAGTTTCGGGAGGGACATCCTTCGCCGCTGGCGAAATTGAAGTGATCGTAAACAATAATGCAGGAGGGCAGGGAACATCCGCCTATCTGGCGAACGGAACAACTATGGTTCCCTTAAACGTCGTGCGGCAGATTCCGGGAATATCGGTAAGCTGGGATAACAAGACCAAGACGGTAACGGTTATGAAAGGCAGTAAAATGATTAGTTTGGTTGCCGGCCAGAAGACGGCCTTCGCCGATTCCGGTAAAATTACGCTCTCTATGCCGGCCACTCTGGAAAAAGGGCGCATCATGGTTCCGTTGCGTTTCATCGCCGAAGTCTCGGGCGCTTACGTAACCTGGAATTCCTATTCCCGCACGGTGTATGTGGCAAAGGCCGACAACAGATTGATGGAACGTCTGGCGTCCGGCAATCTGACCGATGCCCGCAGAGCGGTCATGCAGCTTCCCCGCGTAAGCAAGATCCGGAACCTAGAACCGACGCCATCCTCTTTGGAGGGCCAGAGCTTCACCTACTATTTTCCGGAAGGCGAATATAAGCGGTTCTTGATCGGTGGCGGCGACGTCGTCTCTTATTATGAAGTGGTGAACGAGCGAAGCCAACTGATCTGGACGGCAAGACTGACTGGCGGCGCAAAGACGGACAGCGTCCTGTTCTTCAAGGAAACCAAGGCGATCGAGGAGAGCGGAGTCCGACCCATACTGAAAAGCCGGCTCGCCTACTTTCATGTCATGCCCCATATCGGCGCAGCCTCTTACGGATTTATCGGCCCGGACGGAACTGTGACAGAGCTCGGCACCAAAGATGTCACCATGAACGAGGAAGTCGTCGATATTCCGGAAGAGCAGAAGTAAATACACTCTTTTTCATACACGACCTCTGCTATACTTATAGTTAGAACACTATGAATCTACCACCAAGGAAAGACAGGAGTCAGTATGATGGATTTTGTGGCAATCGATTTTGAGACGGCGAATGCCGGCCGGGCCAGCGCTTGCGCGTTGGGACTGGTTGAGGTAAAGGGCGGAAGCATCGTGTCCGAGCAGGCATGGCTGATTAATCCGGAGCAGCGCTTCGACCGCAGAAATATCGCCATCCACGGGATAACACCCGAAATGGTCGCAGGGCAGCCGACATTCCGCGAGCTGTGGCCTGCTATTGAACTGCTTATTCATGGAAAAAATATCGTGGCGCACAACGCTTCCTTCGATATGAGCGTACTCCGTTACGGACTCGATCAGTGCTCCCTGCCCTATCCGTCCTTTCAATATTGGTGCACCTACTTGCTCGCCAAAAAAATGCAGCCCGATCTCGGCTCTTACCGGCTGAACATATTAGCTGAATATTTCGGTATTCCCCTGCGGCATCACGACGCGCTCGAGGATGCCCGCACCGCGGCGGTCATCCTGGTGAAGCTCGCGGAACGGGCCGGGCATTCCGGCCTGCTGACGCTGGCGGAAGATCTGGGCTGCCGGATTGGCACGCTGCATGCCGGCGGCTACACTCCCTTCTCGATTCCGGCGCGCAAGCCAACCCGCAGCAAGGCGAAAGCGAGCGGGAACAAGTCCTCAGCCGTCTCGGCGGAATCTGCCGCAGCTCTTCTTCAGGCTGCGGAAACGGCAGCCGCCCGAGAAACGCTGGGGAAAGAATAAAGAAGGGGAGGCATATTCCCATTATGGATATGCCTCCCCCATCTATGGCCGGTCTTCGCAGATAACAGGCTTTTACCCGGCTTTTTTTCACGACTGGATTTACAGCTTCATCCGATATACCGCTTTATTCTCCAATCCGCGGATAAACGGCGTCCACTCTTCACTCTCTGGCGTCGTATCCAGTGCATCCTCAACCATTTGAAGCTTGGCGTCCATGGCATCGATATGGTGGAGGGCCACCGCTTCAGCCGTCTGGGGCTGCACCGGGCTTCCCCATTCCCCAAGGTTGTGATGCGACAGTACCAGATGCTGAAGCCCGATAACCTTCGGAGACTCAAGATCGATATTCGAGCGGATCGCCGCTTCCGTAATCCAACTCGAAGCCATTGCTATATGCCCGAGCAGCTTGCCCTGGACACTGTAATCCGATACAATGCCAAGCTCGGCGATCATCTCCTCCGGCTTGGCGATATCGTGCAGGATAATGCCCGCTTTCAGCAGATCGGGATTCAGAAATGGCCGCTGTTTGCACAAAAAATCGCCAATCTCAAGCATTCGCGCCATATGATAGGCAAGCCCGGCAAAGTAAGCGTGATGATGGGTCTTGGCCGCCGGATAATGCATCAGCTTCTCCTCCACCTTGCCCACACAATACGCGACAATTGTCCGGATCTCCGGGTCGCTTATGGAGCCCATGGCCTGCCTAATCGTATAGATTAAATCGACCGGACGGATGGGCGCGGAGCGGATAAAGTCCGTCAAAGCCACACCATCCTTCTCCGTAGCCAAACGCATTTTGCTAATCTTGATTTGCAGCTTCTCCCGGTATAAATGGGCGAGACCTTGAACTTTGACAAGACCCATCGGAAAAAAAGTCTCTTTGTCCGCAGTCGACACATCCCATTGCTTCGCGGACAGCTGGCCGCTGGAATCACTGAGTACGATATCGAAATAATCCTTCGGCGGATTACCGTTCGTTTGTTTGACCGTCAATTCCCTTATCAGATAAAAGCCGACGAATTCATCCTGCGGTGCCAGTTGATTGATTTGCTTCATGATGAGCCTCCTACTAAGGTTAAACCTTCTTCTTCCCACAATAAATTTGACACTGGGCGCTTCAATCCCTTCAAACTGTGGAATAAAAACTATATGCCGCCGCGCCATCAAAAGATCTTCGTCCGAAGCTTTATCTGGTCTACGGGAGGTTCCGGTATGATCTCTATAAGAAAAACTCCTATCGAAGTCTTTTCGAAGAAGCTGTCTAATCCCTCATTAGCGATTGTTTTTCTTGCGATTAAAGAATCGTTCAGCTCTGCTGAAAACTTATAGATTCTTTAATCTTCAAAAAAGAGCCGTTCCCGGCCTTATTGCATGGTCCTGAGAACAGCTCTTATGAGGGTGTGCTCTTTATTTGCCCGCGCTCTCGAGCGCGGCCTTGATAGCTTCCACCGCTTTGGCGGATATAGCCTTCTGGGCATCATTCGCGCCGAATGCCGCAGGTCTATACCCGTATTTGTGCAGGCTGTCATACGAAGGCAGCTCGATTTCGCTTTTCACAGCCTTCTCGTCATTCGACAGCTTATCGTATGGTCTTACATTGCCTTTTTCGTCCAGATAGTAAACAAGCATTTTCACTGGAACGTTATACTTGACGGTTACCATTACATTCACGGATTTATCAGCGCTCACGCCGATAAAGGTGCCGTTGAAATAGGCAGCCTTGTAGGCTTCCGCAACTTCCGCTTTGCCATAGGCTCGGTCAACGGCAGCCTTCAGCGCATTGCTGCTGCTTGTCGCGCCGGAAACGGCATCCATTTCCTGAACGCCTTCTCTCGTGCCTGCCGCCAAAAATTTGGAGGTAAGCTGAGGAAGGGCCTTAATCACTTCCGCATAGGCGGCTTCGCCGCGGTCAACCATGTTCATGCCCAGGCGGTACAGAGCCACATCCACGATTTTGCCGTTGCGCAGCGTTACTTTCGCCTGATTCGTTCCTTTATCGTAAGCGTTGCCGTAAGCGATAAAGGTGCCGTCTTTATAAGCCCCCTGCTGCTTGGACGCATTCGCCAGAGCATCGGCCAACGCCGCCCGGGCTGCGGAGGAATGATCTTCGTGACCCGCGATATCGGCCGCTTGTACGCCTTTGTCCAGCAGGCCGGCAGTCAGCTGCGCAACCAGATCCTTCTGCTCGGCGGTCAGTTTATCGGCGGCGATCAGCTTCTTGTCGTCACCGAACAGGCTAACGGTGATGCCCGTTACCTTATCCGAAGCGATATCAACGAGCAGCATCAGCTTCGACTGATTATCGACCCCGGCGAATTTACCGTCAAAATATTGGCCCTTAGTCGGAACCTCCAGCGCCTTTTCGAATGCTCTTTCCACAGCCTGGTTCCAGCCGTGGCTGCTCTCAGTTGCGCCGGAAATGCCGTCAACCTTCTCGTCGTAGTTCGCGATGTACGATCCGTTAGCCAGCAGCTTAGCGGTCATCGGAGCATTCGCTTCCACTACTTTGGCATAAGCCGTCGTTCCTCTGTCAAGCAGGTTGCTTCCCAGCCGGTACAGCTTCACATCGACCAGCTTGCCATTGCGGATGATGATATCGGCTCTTTCCGTGCCTACGCTTCTCGCTGTGCCGTAGGAGGAATAGAAGCCGTCGACATATTTGGATGTATTATTGATGAGAGCGTTCTCCTCGGCATCCCAGAACGCATTGACCGCTGCCTTGAAGTCCGCTTCAAGACCGGCGGTTGGCTGTGCGGCCGCTCCTTTCGCCAGCAGGGCAGGCGTAATCACAGCTACGGCAGCGGCCTGTGCCGGGGTGAACGCCTTTTCTTCAATGATATCGCCTGTGCCGCTAAGCGGGTATACTTTGACGCCCGTAAGCTTAGTGGCATCGTAAGTGGCGAATACGGCGTATTTGCCTTCCGGATCAACACCCATATGCTCGCCGGCAAAGTAAACGGTATCCTTGGGTTTCACTTTCAGCGATCTTTCGAACGCTCTGTCGACCGACAGCTTCCATCCGTTGCTCGTACGCGAAGCTCCGGAGACGGCATCGACGTTGGCGGCGCCTTGTCTTGTCTTATTCAGCAGCCTTTCCTTCATCAGTTCATACGCAACCCACACGCCGCTGTAATTGTTGCGGGCGTCTCTGTCAATAATCTTTGGGCTCGTTCTAAGCAGTTCGATATCGGCAACCTTGCCATTCTTGATCGTAACCTTTGCACCCTCGGTACCTTTGGTGTTAGCGTTTCCATACGCGACGTAAACCCCGTCCAGATACACATTTGCACTGACGTTGGCCGGTTTGGCGGTTGCTTTCGGCCCAGCCGTAGCCTTGGCAGTCGCCTTAGGCGCTGCCGCAGGTTTGGCAGTTGCGGCAGGCTTAGCAGTTGCAGCCGGTTTAGCGGTTGCAGCCGGCTTGGCGGTTGCAGCCGGCTTCGCCGTGGCTTTCGCGCTCGGTTTGGTAGTTGCCTTTGGTTTGGCTGTGGCTTTAGGCGCCGCCTTCGGTTTGGCGGTAGCCTTCGGTTTGGCCGTGGCTTTCGGTTTGGCTGTGGCTTTTAGTTTGGCTGTGGCTTTAGGCGCCGCCTTCGGTTTGGCGGTGGCTTTCGGTTTGGCCGTGGCTTTCGGTTTGGCGGTGGCCTTCGGCTTAGCGGTAGCCTTCGGTTTGGCAGTGGCCTTCGGCGTTGCGGCAGGTTTCGGTGGCGCCGGTTTAGGCGTTGCGGGCGGCTGCTCCTCGGATGCCGCCGAGACAGCGTCGATCTGTAAATTTAGTGCCGGTGCATTGATAGTGAAGGCAAATGGCGATAACAGCATTACAGCGCTTACAGTCAAAGAAATGAGTTTTTTCAATCCGAATTCTCCTTTACCAAATCCCCAGTTTTATGCAGCTTTTTTTAATTTCGATTTATAAAAGCGCTTTCTTTCTTTATGAAAGAAATGATGCCTTTCAAAGAGGCCATTCCTCCTTTCGCGCTCGACCTGACCATCCCTATTAAACAGGCCTTTTCTTGGAGTCCTGGAAAAGAGATGAAAGCTTTCAAATAAAATAGTGAAAATTTTCACAAAATTAAATGAAGCCCTTCCGGATATTTCTGGCTTGATCATAGCAAATCGCTGAAAACGTAATCTGTGTGTAAAATCACACCCTATATAATAAAAATCACGAATTCCTTGATAATGGAACTTTATCTCAAATCCTTCTATTTAGGAGCGTTTTCATAGCTTCCGCTTCGCCGCCAGCTTCCTCAATTCCCGCCAGGAGATACGCAAAAAGACCGCCTCTATCAATCCACAATCGGTGATTGTTTATTGATAGAGGCGGTCCGCTTCAGACGGTAATAACCGGCTAGTGTCTATACGGCGCACGGCGCTTAGGCGCTCAGCTCTTTATACTTCTCGGTAAGCTCTTCGAACCATTGTTTGTCCTGCAGCGCCAGCGCAAAATCGATCAGCTCGGCGATTTCGTTCTTTCCGAGGTCCGGCTTATCGTTAAAGTTAACCTCAGCTATGGCAGTGGCTTCGACTATAGATCCTGCGGAAAAGTCAAACGAAAACTCCAGGTCGATGTCGCTTTCCAGGTACTCATTGCGGAGAAAATACAGCACTTCACACATCAGAACCGGCCTAACCTGATCTTCAAAAACACAGTCCATTACTTTTGCCCAATAGTGACGGTTGGTCAGATGCAGCTTGTCATCATTTAAGAGACTCTTCTCACCTTGAAAATCATTGACAAATCTCAGTTCAAGCGGCTCCATCTTAAAGATACTGGCGATTTGCTTCTTGGCGATACTCACGATCTCATTCGTTTCCAATCTAATCATCTCTTGTTCCCCCATCCTAAAAAATTAATTTGGGCTTTGCGTTAAGCTTAGAACAGTAGATCTATCACATCAGTAATTATTCATTTATTGTTATATCGTCTATGGATTGCCCTTTATTAATATTATATTAGCATCTTTTCTGAAAAAATGTTTCATCACTATTCAATTTGGTTAATGTTTTTAGCCCCTAAACGCTTAAATTTCATTTAAAATTCAAATTTCCAAAATATATATGTAATTATTTATTAATAAATCAATAATATTCCATTTATCTATTGCCATATCTATCACCTTTAGCCGACAAAAATCCGCTGTCCGAAATGGCACAGCGGATTCTTGTTGATGAAGATAATGATCCGGGCAACAAATGGCCAGGGTCACTCTGCCCACGAACATCCGGACAAGGTCGATTACCCGTCAGGCAACTGCTGCGAGGATATCCTCCATTCTGAAGGGCCGCACCCGCCCTAAGGACAATATGCGGAACAGCTTCCGGTACAATTGGGAGCAGTAGGGATATAGCAATCCTGTCAGCAGATTTTATACAGAAGCTTTGACACTCTCCTCGCAGAACAACGGCACCAGTTGGATACCGTCCTCCGGCGTAATCCGCACCAGACCTTTGTCGGAAAGGCGAAGGGTCGGAATAACCGCGAGTGCGAGCAGAGATAGCGTCATAAAGGCATAGTTGAGGGTACAGCCCGCATCGTAAAGCGCCTTGCTGATTGCGGCCGACTGGGCGGCGGCGACTTCAAATGGCTCGGCGGACATCAGTCCGGCAATAGCGAGCGGGAACAAGGTCGTACCTGACCCCGTGATGACCGCAACTCCACCCTGCACGTCGGCAACGGCATTTACAGCCTTAGCCATAAGTTCGTCGTCGCTGCCGATCACAAGCACATTATGGCTGTCATGCGCCACGGTCATGGCAATGGCCGCGGGTTCATGGAAGCCGACTCCCTCCACCACTCCGACCGCCATATTTCCCGTTCCTTTGTGGCGCTCCAGAACGGCGATTTTGCATAGGCCGCCCCCTACCTGAAGGTTCCCTTCCAATACAGGCAAGGATAGAATACGTTCCATTGTCTCCACATGGTTTTCCAGCACCTTGATAACCCGGGTGCTCACATTACCGGACTCCACCGGCGCCTTGATAACAAAATCTCCGGCTGTCGGGCGCTTCGGCAGATGAACGGAAGACAGCACTTCCTGAGGATAGGCAAATGAAGGCAGGGATACTGTCATGGCTCCATTCTCGGCGACTACGGTCCCGGCGGCTATTGTCATCACGACGTTGACGTCAGCGAGATTGCCGTCCAGCAGAATGATATCGGCGAGATTGCCCGGAGTAACGGAGCCGATATCGCGGGCAACACCGAAGCGTTCAGCAGTGTTGATCGTCGCCATCTGGAAGGCGGTCACCGGCTTCACCCCCTGGGCAATGGCATGCCGGACCACGAAGTCCATATGGCCTTCGTCCCGCAGCGATTCCGAGCTGCGGTCGTCGGTGACGAGCATCATCCGCCTCGGGTCGAGGCCATGCTCGGTATGCGCCGTAATCGTCTTGGCAACATCATGCCAGGCGGAGCCGCGGCGCATCTTGGCGTACATGCCCAGCCGCACGCGCTCAATTACATCCTCGGCGGTCACGCACTCATGATCGCCGGTTACACCAGCCGCCGCGTATACAGGCAGCCTCCAGTCGCTCGCGGGCCAGGTGAAATGCCCGTCGACCTGACCGCCGGCGCGAAGGGTCGCCTGAATCTCTCCGATCATTTTATCGTCGCCATAGACGACGCCGGGAAAGTTCATCACTTCACCGAGCGCGATGACATCGTCTCCCCATGTGAAAGCCTCCGCCACTTCCTCCGGCCCGATTGCCGCTCCGGTCGTTTCGAATTCGGGACCGGCCGAAGGGACGCAGGAGGCGACCTGCATGTATGCCGCAAGCGGAGTCGTACGCATCTCGTCCAGCATCAGCTTGATGCCCTTAAGACCGAACACATTGGCGATTTCATGAGCGTCGAAGAAGCCGCCGGTCGTTCCGAGCGGGAGAACCGCGCGCGCAAATTCAGTGACGGTCAGCTGCGTGCTCTCGATATGACAATGTCCGTCCAGCAGCCCGGGGGCGATATATTTTCCCGCCGCATCGATGATCTGGGTATTCTCGCCGATCATATGCGATACGTCCTTGCCTACATAGGCGATGCGTCCTTCCTGAATGCCGACGGACATGCCTTCCAAAATTTCGCCGGAACACACGTTAACCAGTTTACCGCCGGTAATGACCAGCGTTGCCGGCATGTCGCCGCGCGCCGTAGCTACAAGCGCCGGAACGCAGTCGGCGAGAGGTTTTCTTGCAAAGACCATATTTACCCGCTCCCTCCGCAAAAATAGTTAACCGCAGCAGCTCCGCCGAGCGGCAGTTTAAGAAAAAACGGCTCTGCCTTCCCCGCGGGGCCGGTAGCCGTTTTTCCTGATTTCATCCGGCAGGTATGTCTTCCGAATGTCTTGCGTATTTCGCTTCTCAAAATTATCCTATACCCGCTCGTAGATATCAAGCGCCGCCTGAACGCCAAGTCCGGCAGGCAGCTTGCAGCCGTGTCGGAGCAGCGCCGCCTCCAGCGCGCCCAGCACCCGCAGCACATTGTTCCCGCGGCAGCTGAAGCCCATAGTTCCAATCCGCCAGATTTTCCCTTTAAGCGGTCCGAAGGAGCTGGCAATTTCGATGCCGAAGCTGTCCAGCAGCATGGAGCGGACTGATTCTCCGTCGACTCCGTCCGGGATCGTGATGCAGGTTACCATCGGCATTTTGCAGCCGGGGTCGCCGTAAAGCTGAAGTCCCATCCCCTCGAGCCCGGCGACAAGCGCACGCTCATGCAGACGGTGTCTGGCAAATCGCGCCTCAAGCCCCTCTTCCAATACGAGCCGCAGGCCTTCACGCAGCGCGTACAGCATGGAGGTCATTTCCGTATGATGATTCAGCCGCAATGGACTCCAGTAGTCCTGAAGCATCCCAAGATCGAAATAATTGCTGCGTACCGCAATGATATCATCTGCTCCGCCGTCGCCGGTGCGCAGTCCGCGCTCCACCCGCTTGCGCGACATGATCTTGTCTTCGGCGCGCTTATTGTACGTGACCGGAGCCATGCCCGACGGAACCGACAGGCATTTCTGCGTGCCGCCGATCACGGCATCAAGCTGCCAGGCATCCGTCTCGACAGGCACGCCGCCGATGGTTGCCACTGCATCGACAATCAGCAGGGCATCCATTTCCCGGCAGGCCTGCCCGATCCCTTCAAGCGGCTGCAGGCGGCCAGTCGACGTCTCGCCATGAACCATTGCCACCACATCGGGCTTCACCCTACGCATCTCGGCAATAATCTCTTCCTGATCGAAGACGGTTCCCCACGTCTTCTCAATTGTATGCACTTCCGCGCCGCAGCGCTCGGCGATTTCATGCAGCAAATGCCCAAAACGGCCGTAAATCGGGATCAGCACACGGTCTCCCGGAGAAATCAGGCTGACCATGGCCGCCTCAATCCCCGAACGGGAGGTGCCGTCAACGGGATAGGCCCACTGATTGCTTGTAGCGAACAGCTCGCGCAGCATACCCATCGTCTCATTCATAATATCCGTAAACTCGGGATCGAACTGCCCCAGCACTGGAAAAGACATTGCCCGCAGCACGCGCGGGTCAACCTCCACCGGTCCCGGAGTCATGATGCACCGCAATGACGGCGACAAGTCTTCGAACCGCTTCATGTCCATCTCTCCTTCGTATTTTGCGGCACAAGACCGTCTTCATCCGTTTCTTCATATCCTAGCTTATATAGTAGCGCGATCAGCACCTCAAGCCCGGCAGCCAGCTCTTCCGGCGGAGTATATTCCTCCGGGGAATGGCTAATGCCGCCTCGGCTAGGCACGAAAATCATCGCCGTCCCGCAGCGGGGCGCAAAGAGCTGGGCGTCGTGACCCGCCCCGCTGACCATCGCCTTGTATGTCCTGCCCTGCCGGACACATATAGCTTCAAGCTCCGCTCTCAGCCCGCTGTCCATCGGCGCGGGTGAAGCGCTAAGCCGGGGTGCTATGTCAAGGGCAACATCCCGGCGTTTCGCTATTTCCTCAAATGCGGAAGCGACCGATGAGCAGAACGCCTCTAGCTCATCCTCCCGGCTATGACGGATGTCCAGCGTGAACGCCACTTCGCCGGGAATCACATTCGGCGTATTAGGGAATGCTTCCAGCCTGCCCGTGGTGGCCACCAGCGGATCTCCCGCTTCGATGGCGAAGCGTTCCAACTGCAGCACCATCTCAGCCGCCGCGGCAAGGGCGTCGCGGCGAAGCCCCATCGGCGTTGTTCCGGCATGATTGGCCGTACCCTTGACCGTCACGGCAAACCGCCGCTGTCCGGCAATCGCCGACACGACGCCGATCTGTGTCTCCGTCCGCTCAAGGACGATCCCCTGCTCGATATGAAGCTCTACATAAGCGGAGATGTCGCTTCTGAACGAGTCGGCGGATTTCTGCAAGCCGCAATCTTCCATCGCCTTTTTCAGCGTAATCCCTTCGCCGTCGCGGCAGTCTTCCGCTTCGCTGCCGTCATACAGTCCGGTCACGTTGCCAGAACCCCAAAAGGTCAGCGGAAACCGGCTGCCTTCCTCTTCGGCGAAGGAGACGGCTTCCAATGTCCGAAGCGGCGGACCGTACACGCTGTTTAGGTAGCGAAGCGCTGTAAAGGCTGCCGCCACGCCGTAAGCCCCGTCGTATTTTCCGCCGCTTACAACCGTGTCGATATGCGAACCGGTCAATACGACTTTGCCGTCAAGGCGCGTGCCGGCCAATCTGCCGTAGACATTGCCGACGTTGTCGGAATAAGCCGTCAGGCCGCTCTCCCTGACCCGGCCCAGCAGAAACTGCTGCGCCTTCTTCCATTCCGGCGTATACAGCAGCCGGGTGACCCCGTCTCCCGGCGCGCTGAACGCGGACAGCTCTTCAAGCAGCTCCATCATTTCGGCGGCTGGAGCTTGAATATATGACGCACTCATAATACCAGCTGCCCTTCACCGATTTTTATCCACTGTCCGCCTTCCGGAGAGATCACGCCTTGTTCACGGGTATAGACAAGATTGCCGCGGCAGATGGTGGAAGTCACCCTGCAGGAGAGATTCATTCCGGCGTATGGGCTGTGCTTGTGGCGGTAGAGCAAATCCGAAGCGGCAAGGGTATAGGCCATATCCGGATGCAGCACCGCCAGATCGGCGTCCATGCCAAGAGCAATTGAACCTTTGCGGCCGGATAACCCGAAACGCTCCGCTGGAAGCCCCGATAGCAGCCGTGAAATCAGCGTAACCGGAAGCTTCCGCTTGTTCACTCCTTCGTGGAACATCAGTTCCATGCTGCTCTGAGCACCGGAGATGCCGCCCCAGGCATCAAAGAAAGTCAGTCCGGAGGCAAGCTTCAGTTCGGGAGGACAGGGCGAATGGTCCGAGGCAATGAGATCGATTTTCCCTTCGGCCAGCGTGTTCCAAAGTTTCTCACGCTCTTCGGCGCTCCGCAGCGGCGGCGCGCATTTGGCGACCGGCCCCATTTCCTCCATATCGTCTTCCGTCAATATCAAATAGTGCGGGCAGGTTTCCGCCGATACGTCCTGGCCGCGCAATTTGGCTTCATGAATCATGTCGATTGCCGCGGCCGTGCTGATATGGACAAAATGCAGCCGGCATCCCGTCCGCTCCCCGTACAGCAGCGCCCGGGCGACGGCCTCCAGCTCAGCCTGCGCTGGCCGGGAAGCCGCAAAATCGCGAGCTCCTGTCTGTCCGCTTCGCACCGCTTCCGCCGCGAGCACCGCCGTCATCTCGTCGCTCTCCGCATGCAGCGCCAGAATGCCGCCGAGCGAGGCGATCTTTTTCATTCCTTGGTAAAGGGTCTGATCGTCAACCTCGCGAAAGCGTCCTTCGCCTTCGCCGCCCGGATTCGATATAAAGGCTTTGAAGCCCGTGACGCCTGCCGACCACAGCTCCTCCAGATTATCCAGATTGCCCGGAACAAGGCCGCCCCACAGCACATAGTCGACAGCGGAATGACCGGCTGCCATTTCGGCTTTCAAACCAAGAGCGGGCAAGTTCACCGTCGGCGGATTGCCGTTCAGCGGCATATCAGCATAGGTGGTGCAGCCTCCCGCCGCCAACGACGCCGATCCGGTGGAAAAGCCTTCCCAGTGCCCGAACGACGGCTCGTTAAAATGGACATGCATGTCGATCATGCCAGGCAGCACATACTGTCCTTCGGCATCGATGACGGTTGTATCCGGGCCGGCTTCTATCCCGGCTTCCAACGCGGCGATTTTGCCATCGGCAATGCCGATATCAAGCTTCACGACCTCCCCGGGGAGTACCGCCAGACCATTTTTAATTACCAGTTCATAAGAATCGCTCAAGTGGGTTCCCTCCCATCGTCGTCAGATTTCTTCTAAAATTAAGATATATCCGCTTGTCAGCTTCCGCGATAGGTGCTGTATCCTCCGGGAGCGAGCAGAAGCGGGACATGATAGTGGCCGCCTTCGCTGCCGATATGGAATCGGATCGGGATCAGATCGAGAAATCCGGTTGATTCTTGTACACGGGACGAGGATGTCTCCGAGATTTCCGCATCCATTTTCCGAAAATAATCTCCCGCGTGGAACAGCAGCTCATATTCGCCGGGCTTCATCTCTGCATCCTCCAGCAGCGGAGTATCCAGTCTCCCGTCCGCATTCGTAGCCGCCTCGCGAAGCAGCAGACTTTCTCCGTTCTCCAGCCGCCTAAGCTGCAGAACGATGCCGGAAACGGGTATGCCCCGCGCCAGATCAAGTACATGGGTAGTCAAGCGTCCGCTCATACAGCCACCTCCCTGGATAAATTATGATTCAGAACGTGAGATAAATCATTGCGTTTCCCGTAATTCTCGAGGAAAATATTCATTAATAAGCTGGGTAATTCTGTCTTCCTAACCGGCAATCAGCCTTTGGAAGTCCTCGGTATGGGCATGGGTGGCCTACTGTTAACAAGAATGATTTGATTGAAGGATGTTTTTACTCCGCCAGGAGATCCTCCAAGCGAAACTTCGTAATTTTGCCGATTTCGAATAAGGCTCTGTTCCATTCTTCCTCAGGTGACAGGTGTACCCGCTCGCTGACAGATTCAATGATGTCGTCTTTGTTTTTGCCCCGGACAGCCAGAATGAACGGAAACTGGAATTTGTCCGTATACTTCTTGTTCAGATCGTTTAACAATTCAAATTCCTCCGGGGTCAACTGGTCAAGCCCCGCACCTTTCTGCTCGGCCGCCGACAGCGGTGTTACTTGGAGCCTCGTCGCCAGATCGGGATGCGCCCGCAGCAGCGACAAAGTCTTCTCCCGGCCTGCGCTTCGGGCAGCCTCCGCCATCGCTTCGTGCAGTTCGCCAACCGATCCGAAGGGACGGGAAGTGTAAGCCGATTCGGCGACCCATGGCGAATGTTCAAAAATGCCGCCAAGCGTCTCCACGAACTCTTCCTTGCTCATTTCGTTAATCTCTGACAGTGTTAGTGGTGAAGCAGGGGTTTCCATGGTTTATCCCACTCCTTTTTCAATCGCTTTGTTTACAGCCCGTATAATGCCGCCATACCCTGTGCATCGGCATAAATTGCCGGATAGCGCCTCTTCCACCTCATCTGGCGCCGGGTTGCGTCGCCGGTGTACCGCATACTGTCTTCTCAGAATACCAGCTGATGCGGAAGGGCGATGCCAAAGCCGTTCAAGCTTCAAGCCTGGCACGTCCTCATGCGTGATTAAGGCATGAATGCCGGGAACGGCGGCCGCCTTCTCAGTGCGCAGAGCTAGAATACGGGCATGAGCCTGATGGCTGCGCAGTACGCGGCCGGTCAGCATGCCCTCTGCGCTCATATCGGCTAAAAACTGCAGCGTGCTGGTGACCTTTTTCATGCCATCGGGCCACTGGACTCTCGGTTTAGCAGCATTTCCCTCTCCCAGTATTACATTAATGGCCGATGTTTCCAGTGTTTCCTTCCAATGTCTTCCACAGTTCAGCAACGACAAGATTGCCTGCCGAATGCATTCCGCTCCACCGTTCGGCGAGCCACTCTTCCACCCGCCGGCGGATGCGGAACTTGCCGTCAAAGACGGCCAGCCCCGCATCGCGGACAAGCAGCGCGGGAAGATAATCGCCGTAACCGGAGGCAAAATTGCCGGCGTCCACAGCGGTTTGTCGCGCAAAGCTTCCATTTGCTCGCCTCCCTTTTTGCAACTGCCCAGCAATTATGAAACCGCCTTACCGCCCTAGAACCGCTGCTCGCGGATGTATGGGACACCCAGCGATTCCGGTGTGCCGGAAGGCTTGTTGCGGTTACGGTATCCCAAATACATCAGGACAAGAATGGTTACGACGTAAGGAATCATTTTCAGGAAATACGGTGGAATTGCGCTGCCGAGCAGCTGCATCCGGAAGCCTAGCGAATCCAGCACTCCGAAGAAGTAAGCGCACAGCAGCGCCCTTACCGGATTCCATCTGGCAAAAATAACGAGACCAACCGCGATCCAGCCTCTGCCCGCCGTCAGCCCTTCATTCCAAGTCGGAGCGACGGTCAGAACCATATCCGCTCCTGCAAGCCCGATCAGCATGGCGCCGACAGTAACGTAGCCGTAACGGATCAGCCGGACATGAACGCCCATAACATCAGCAGTGGCCGGACTGTCTCCCACGGCCCGCAGGTGCAGACCCCATGAGGTGCGGTGAATGAGCAGATGCAGCACAATGACAAGCACAAAGCTTAACCAGGTCAAAACATCCAGATTCCCAAAAATATCGCCGATCACCGGAACCGGCTTCAGAAAGTCCAGCTGCAGTCTCGGTAAAATGCCGGGTAGCGGGTTGCCGCTGATCGACTTGCCGAGATAGGCGCTAAAGCCGCTGCCAAACAGTGTCATTGCAAGACCAGCCATCGTCTGGTTGGCGCGGAGCGTGATGCACAGGAAAGAGTGGACCAAGCCGAGCACTGCCGTTACTCCAACTGACGCGAGCAGCGCCACCCCAAGATTTTCCGTACGAATAAAGACAATGCAGGTTGTGACCGCCCCCATCAGCATCAGGCCCTCAGATCCTAGCTGAATTATACCGGCACGTTCGTTCAATATGCCTCCGAGCGTCGCCAAGAGCAGCGGCGTGCCCGCGGTAATGGCGGCGATTAATAACTGTGTGACAAAATCCATTTCTTTCGATTCCTCCTTTGGGCTACGCTCCCCGGCGAATGCGGAAGCGGGTGACCATATCGCCGGCAATCAGGAAAAACAAGATCGCGCCCTGCAGCATTTCCGAAATGGAAGACGGCAGACCGATGGTCTGTACACTAAAACCGCCGACAATCAATCCGCCGAACAGCACCGAAGTGACAACAAGCCCGAGCGGATTCAGCTTAGCGAGCCAGGCTACGATAATGGCGGTATACCCATAGCCCGGCGAAATGCCCTGCATCAGCTTATGGCTTACCCCCGATACCTCGGCCATACCGGCAAGACCCGCAAGCCCTCCGCTGATCAGCATGACAATAATAATATGGCGTTTAATGTGAATGCCGGCGTAGCGGGCTGCCGTCGGATTCGCTCCGATCAAACGCAGCTCGTAGCCCCAGCGGGTAAATCGGATCATCAGATAATAAATGACAACCGCAACCAGTGCAAAGATCAGGCCGATATGCAGCCGGGTTCCCCCGAGTACAGGCAGCGATTGCGCGTCGGTGAATACCGGCGAGCCCGGCATATTGAAGCCGTTAGGATCTTTCCACGGTCCGAATACGACGTAATCAAGGGCCAGCAGCGCCACATAGTTGAGCATAAGCGACGTAATCAGCTCGTTCACCCCGAAATGCGTCTTAGGAATGGCCGTGAGCAGCCCCCAGAAAGCGCCGGCGGCAACGCCGAAGATCAACATCAGCAGAATGGACCAAAAGCCGGGCAGATTCGGAAAATAAACCGTAACGGCGGTTGCTGCCATCGCCCCAACCGTCAACTGTCCCTCGGCTCCGATATTCCAGACCGAAATCCGGTAGGCCACGGCGATGCCGAGTCCGCACAGCAACAGCGGAATGGCTTTGACGAGCGTTTCGGTGATGCCGTATGACGTTCCGAAGGCACCTTTAAACATTTTGGAGTAGACGGTTACCGGGCTCATTCCGTTGGCATAGATAAAAATCGCGCACAGCACGAGTGCCAGCGCCACCGATACGATCGGCGTCCACCACGGCGTGCGGATGCGGGATGAATCATATTCCAGCCGCCAGGGCATCCTTCCTCCGGAAGTCTGTTTCACAGGTTCCGCAAACGCCCTTCCGCTTGCCTTTTCCTGGCTCATACCATGCTCTCCTCTCTGCTTCGGATGCCCGCCATCATCAGGCCGATTCTTTCTCTATCCGCCGTCTCATGGGTCTCCTCACCAATAATTGCTCCGTTATAAATGACCAGGATCCGGTCCGACAGCTGCAGCAGCTCATCCAGATCCTCAGAAATAAGCAGCACACCGCTCCCGGAGGCGCGGAGATCCATAAGCAGCTCATGTACCCCCGCTGTCGCGCCGACATCAAGGCCCTGCGTCGGATGGACAGCCACCATCAACTTCGGACGATGGGTAACTTCCCGCGCGAACAACAGCTTCTGCTGATTGCCGCCGGACAGATGCTGGACAGGCGTATCCAGCTCCGGTGTCTTCACATCGAATTTGCGAACAAGCTCCTCAGACCATGAGCGGTTCTTGGCCGCCTTCAGGAAGCCGAACTTCGAATGCTCCTCGGAACGGTACGATTTAAACAGCAGGTTATCAACGGAACCAAGCCGACCGGCCAAGCCGCTCTTCATACGATTTTCCGGCACATGGGAGATGCCCGAGTCAATCGCTCCGCGCACTGAAGCCGTCTTGACAGGACTTCCGTCAAAGATAATTCCGCCTTCTCTCCACGTCCGAAGACCGGTCAGAACTTCAGCCAACTCCTTCTGTCCGTTGCCCGCCACTCCGGCTACGCCGACAATTTCGCCCTTTCGCACACTCAGGGACAGATCGTCCAAAGCTTTGCGGCCATGATCGGCGTAGACGCTTAAGTTTTTAACATCAAGCAGTTCTTCACCCTCCGTAGCTTCGCGCTCCTGACGCTCAATAACCACTTCTCTGCCGACCATCAGACGCGCAAGCTCGCGCTCATCGGTATCTTTGGTGACCAGCGTAGCAATCATTTTACCCTTGCGCATGACCGAAATGCGATCCGAAGACGCCATGACTTCCTTCATTTTATGCGTGGTCATGATAACCGTCTTACCTTCCTGCTTCATCCGGCGCAGTGTACTGAACAGCCCTTCTACCTCCCCCGGCGTAAGCACCGAAGTCGGTTCATCCAGAATGATAATGTCGGCGCCGCGATAGAGCGTCTTGACGATCTCCACCCGCTGCTGTTCCCCGACGGAAAGCTGCCATATGGGACGGTCCACCGGAAATTTCAGCCCGAAGCGTTCCGCCAACTCTTCAATTTCTTTATGTTTGTTTTTAATCCAGTTGCGCCCGCGCCAGAAAGACGACTTTTCGCCAAGCACGATATTTTCCGCCGCCGTCAAGGTCTGCACCAGTCTGAAGTTCTGAAATACCATGCCCACGCCGAGCATTGCCGCGTCTTTGGGAGAACGAATCTTGGCAGGTTTGCCGTGAATCAGAATCTCTCCTTCATCCGCTCTATACACGCCCGACAGCATGCTCATGACCGTGCTTTTTCCCGCCCCGTTCTCACCAAGCAGCGCGTGTATCTCGCCCGCGTTTGCCGAAAAATCGACTTGGTCGCTCGCGGTTACCGAACCGAACCGTTTGACAATCCCGCGCATTTCCACCGAATATTCCTGCATATGGAACGCCTCCTTCCTCATAGTTGTAGTACAGGTGGGGAAGGTTCTTGGATTAAGAGCCCGCCCCACCTGTATGGTCTTCCTCTTATTAATGGATATCACGAACGAATTTTACAATTTAAAACAGGTCAAAAAGTTACTTATTTAGGAAGCGGTCCGACTATACCCTTGGCCAGCCAGTTCATGCCCAGCACTTCTTCAAGCGTAAGCGACTTTCCTGCCGGAACTTTCTCATTGCCCTGGTTATCGCTGATCGGACCCGTAAAGACATTCAATTCACCGCTGATGATCTTCGCCTTGGCATCCGCCACAAGCTTCTGCACATCCTCTGGAACCTTGTTGCCGAATGGAGCCAGATCGATCATGCCGTCAGCCATGTCGCCGGAATACTGCTCGTTCTTCCAGGTTCCGTCCATGACCGATTTTACAGTCTTCGTGTAGTACGGTCCCCAGTTCCATACCGGGTTCGTCAAATAATTGTCAGGTGCGAATTTCTTCATGTCGGAGTCGTTGCCGCCTGCGAATGCGCCGCGCTCAGCAGCTGCCTGGATAGTAGCAGGGGAATCCTGGTACGCGAGCAGCACGTCGGCGCCTTTGTCCAGCAAGCTGATGGCCGCCTGGCGCTCAGTCGTCGGATCATACCATGTGTTTGTCCATACGACGTCGACTTTAATGTCCGGATTTACGCTTTGTGCACCAAGCGTAAACGCATTAAGGTTGTAGATAACTTCACTGATCGGAAAAGCGCCGACATAGCCAAGATGATTTTTCTTGGTCACTTTGCCTGCTGCAATACCCGTCAGATAACTCGCTTGATAGTTCTTACCGAAGTAGTTGCCCATGTTGTCGGCGGTCTTGAAGCCGGAAGCATGATCGAACTTGACGTTCGGGAATTTCTTCGCCACGCTGAGCGTCTGTTCCATATAGCCGAAGCTTGTTGTAAATACGATGTCATGACTTTGCGCCAGCTCGGTAATGATGCGCTCGGCATCGGGTCCCTCAGGGACGTTTTCTACAGCATCCGCCTTAATGCCGAGTTCCGCTTCCATTGCTTTGCGCCCTTGGTCATGCTGGTAAGTATAACCGCCGTCGCCTGGAGGCCCGATGTATACGAACGCCACCTTAGGCTTCTCTCCTGACGGCTGCGCGGACGCGCCCGCCGAATCTCCCGCCGTTGCCGTGGCGGTTGCCGCCGGCTCCGAGGACGCTCCTGCGTTTCCTCCCGTATTGTTGTTGCCGCCGCAGCCTGCAAGCACAATCGCAAGCACAAACAGCAACATGAAACTCAATTTGAATGCCCGACCCCTTTGTTTCATTGTTTTCCTCCTCCTAAAATGTCGTGTAGCATGAAAGCTTCCACTATATGAACTGGCCGTTTCCAGCCGAAGCCCCGTTATTGGGGCTCTGGCCTTCAAGTATATTATACTTTTAATATACTGGAGGCCAGAGCCGTGCGTAAATTTATATAACATACGTTTGTGCGTAACGACGAAAAGGAGGGATTATTTTGTGCAATTCGCACTATCCCGAGCCTAGATATATTTAAAATTGTAAGGAATCATAACATATACTCGACTTATATATCGGCAGAGTCTCGCTTCCGGTCGCTTCTAAGCATCCACTCCCGGTGAACTTCCCTGAAATCCCCTTCTGTATCGGCGTCCATGAAGAATAAGGGGGACTCCCCTTCAATTACCGCGCCCTTATAGTCCGGGGAACGGAATATGCCTGCCGCGCCGCGGTCGCCGTCAAGCTGCTGGAGCGCCGGAAACAGCGATTTGGAGAAGAGGGCCGGCGGCATGACCGTTCCGTTGCCTTTGGAAGCTACGTAATCCAGAGTCGGCGAGGACCGGAAGGTCTCAATCAGACGGCCGATCAACCCGGCCGTAATGAACGGCTGGTCGGCGAGCGCGACCACCACCGCGTCCGGCTCGGCCGGCAGCACCGCATTCAAGCCGCAGCGGAGAGAGAAGGACAGCCCTAAATGGGCGGTCAGGCAAGTCTCCGTCCGTCTTGATCCCGGGACTCCGCTCTCGGGCGGAAGCCACTCCAGCTTGTCGTCGGCCCGTACGACCACGGCCAGCGGCTCGAGGCCGCAGCGTTCCAGCTCACTGAGGGCGACGCTCCCAAGCGCGACGTCCTGCGACAGCCTCAGAGAAACCTTGGAGGTGCCCATCCGGCTACTCTGCCCCGCCGCCAGATAAATTCCGGCAACTCTCATCGTTATCCGCTCCTTTCGGCTGCTTGCGGGAACCCGATCTTCTGACCTGAATCATCTCGGCAATAATACTGACGGCAATTTCTTCCGGCCCTTCTCCTCCAATCGGCAGCCCGACAGGTGCATACAGCGTCTCCGGTGCATCCAGCCCATCCAGCAGCATGCCTATTCTCGCTTTGGATCCGATGATGCCAATATAACAAGGTTTATGCTTAATGATATTTTCAAGAAATATGCGGTCCCGCTGAAGCTGATGGCTGCAGATCAGGACATAATCTCTGCTGCCGATATGAAGCCGGTCTGCGGCCTCGCCCGGAGAACAAATGACTCTTTCTGCTGCGGCAAAATCATGCCTTAGACTGCCCTCGCGCCAGTCAGTGATGGCAACGCGAAAGCCGGCTCTGACCGCCAAATCCGCGATAGGACGCGCATCATGTCCGGGACCAAACAGAACGAGCCGTGGTTTAGGTACAAGCAGCGTTGCGAACGAAGCTTCGCTCCAGCCGCCAACCGCCCGCGTCTCCTGCGCTCCGGCAGCAGATTCCACCGAATAGGCATAGCTTCCGTCTGCCCGGCTGCGCCGCAGGATCACGCTTTGACCGGAGGTCATGAGGTTATGGGCTTCAAGCAGCAAATTCCTGAGCTCGCCTTTTACTGGCTCCAGCACTACCTTAATCTTGCCGCCGCAGCCCACAGCTTCTCCCCAGGAGAAATCATCCTGAGACAGCATATCATATTCCACGGTCTCCGGCATCCCCGATTTCCACACTTCCCCGGTCCGGAGCTGCAAATCGCTTTCCAGACATCCAGGGCTGAGGCTTCCTATCGTTCCCTCCTCATGAAATAGCATGACCGCGCCGGCCTTTCGATATGAGTGCCCCTCTACGCCAATCAGGGTAGCCAACACGGCGGGAGTCTCATCTCTCTTGATGTGACTTACAATATCGTACACGCTCATGAACTCCCTCCTTTACTCATCGCGACCCTAATTTCAGCCGCGCTCCAGCATTTTACGGAACAGAAAGGCCAGCTTCAGCCGCAGCAGGTCGTCGGTCTTCTTGAAATCAACATCCAGCAGCTCGCTCAGCTTCTCCATCCGGTAAGTGGCCGTATTGCGGTGGATGAACAGCTTTTTAGCCGTTTCATTGATATGGCCGTCATTGTCCAAAAAAGTTTCCAGCGTATGCAGCATCTCCCTTACATACTCTGGCTCACGGCCCAGCAGTCCGGCCAATATGCGGCTGAAATATTTCTGCATCATCTCGGCAGGAACCTGCTGCAGCACCATGGCCAGTTCAAGCTGACGGTAATGCGCAACCTGCTGTCCCGCATTCCAGTGTGCCGTCAAGCGCAAAGCTTCCTTCACTTCCGCAAAAGCTTCCCTGGTCTCCTCCGGTTTACTCTTCCGGCTGCTGATCGCGGCCCGGGGGTAGAAGCTCTCGCCGATCTTCAGTTTGTCGAAGCAGGACTCAATAATAGCGCAAAAACGCTCTGGCGCCAGCCTTTCTCCCGAATAGATCGACAAAAGCCCTTCTTCCATCACAAGATGAAAAGCCTTCAACTTCCCAAACTCCGGATGCTGCGCGTACTCTTCTTTAAGACGGGTCAGTTCGTGCTGCCGCAGTTCTCCCGCTTCAGGCACATCACTAAGAACAAGCTGAAACGGGGCTTGCAGCAGTCCGTAGTCCAGTGCGTCAGCCGCCTTTACCAGTTCGGCGCAGGACAAGTCGCCCTTCAGGTAACGGCGAAGCAGCCTTCCGAACTCTCTGTGCAAATCCTGCTCGAAATAATCCTCATCCCCCGACCGGATATGATGCGCGATAAGTTCGGCTCCCTGTACGAACAGGCTTTCTTCCATAGGTAGGAGCAACGGGTCAATAGAGCAAAAGACAAGATAACCAAAGCACTCTTCTCCTTGCATAAGCGGAAGGCGGTAACCCGTTTCCTCTCCAATGCGCACCTTGCGGTTCCGGTTCCCCCACGGCCATCCGCCGAGCAGTTCCCGTTCGCTATAGGAAGAGTTATTGAACAGCAGCTCCCCCCGGCTGCCAATGATGGCAAGCGGGTGTCCGATTACATCGGAGACCGACTCAAGAAGCGAGCGGCTGCGCACGGGGCGCAGGGCAAAGCGCATCAGCTTGCGCTGCTTCTCAAGAACGGCTTGCAGGGTACCCGTCTTGCGGGTGAGCTCCGCCCGGAACAGTCCGTTCATCTGATCGGAAAAGGTAAATTGGAATGGAAGCTCGATAAGCGGGAAGTTCAATTCGTCCGCTTCAGCGATCAGAGCATCAGGAACCGATTCCCAGAATCGGCCCAGCTTGATTCCGAGTCCCGAGGAGCCCCTCCGATTGAGCTTGTGAAGCAGCGCCGACGCCTGCTCCGGGTTATCCTTGATCAGATAGGCTGTCGTAAGCAGCATCTCGCCTTCTTTAATCCAGTCCGAAATATCCGGCGCATCCATCACATTGATCGACTTGACGATTCTGTGAGTTCCTTTGGAGCCGGCAATCAGCTTCGCTTCCGACAGAGGATAAATCGATAACGCCTCTTCGACCGTAAGATGCATGCAGCCTCTCCTCCAGTATATATTTAAAATCAAATTTTTTATGATATCTTGTGTTACTTTATGTAACATTATAAAGAATCCGTCCCCCTTTGAAAAGAAAAAAGTTAAAAAAACGCCTTGTTATGTTATGTATTTTTACATATATTTCATATTGATTTTTTTGATTATCTGTTATACAAAAAACAAAAGCCGCCCTGCGCGGCATTCACCGCGGGACAGCTTCGTATTCCGTACTCAAACCCTGATCAAACCAGCGCCGGTTTCCATATTTCATTCACCCATGCCAGCAAGCGCAGGTCCTGGCCAAAGCCGCCGATGACGGACAGTCCAAGCGGAAGACCGCCAGGACCGCTCACCGGCAGCGTGATTTGCGGAAGACCGGTTAGGCCTGCGATGCAGCAGAGCGACATAGCTCCGCTGCGGTTAAACTCCAGCTGCGCCGCATCGCCGCCGACTAACGGTGCGGGACCCGGTACTGTCGGAATAACCATTGCTCCGTTCTCGCCAAGCAGGTTGCGGAGCCGGACGGCAGCTTTCTGACGGAATGAGACCGCGGCTTCAAGATTACGGCCGTACAGTTCTTCCGCAAGGTTAAAGCGGGCGGCAATATCCGGCGCAAAGGTTGGCCGCTCCTTACGCACCCAGCTTCCATGAGTTTCCCATATTTCACTGCCCTGAAGCTCCCGAAAGACATCCATCCAGACCTTCAGTCCTTCCGGAGCCGCTTCGGTCTGCACGCTTCTCCCGGCGCCGGCCTGCAAAACCTTCAAGGCGCCGGTTAATTCCCCGGCGCTTTCCGGCTCCGTCAGCGCCCAGGCATCCTCCGGGATGTACAGTGTATCTATTTGAAGCTTAGCTGCTTGGGCTGATGATGCGGTAGAACCATGGGCAGACTCCGTCAGGGTCTCTCCTTCGCCCGCTCCGCCGAGCAGCACCCTGCCGACCATGTGCAAAAGTCCGGCGCTCTTTGCCATCCAGCCGACGGTATCAAACTGCGGCGCAAGCGGGATAACTCCATTCATATCAACCGCTCCATGACTCGGCCGAAAGCCATAAATACCGCAGTATGCGGACGGTACGCGGACAGAGCCGCCCGTATCCGTCCCCAGAGCGAAGTCTACGCTTCCCGCGGCGACCGCGACTGCCGAGCCGCTGGAAGAACCGCCGGGAATTCTCCCCGCTCCCCGCGGATTCACCGGCGTGCCGTAATGAATATTTTCCCCGCCAAGGCTGTACATCAGTTCATCCGTGTGTGCCGCGCCTTTGAGAGCGGCCCCTGCAAGCAGCAGGCTGCGAACCGCTGCAGCATGTTCTTCCGCCGCCGGATGGCTGCGCAGCCAGTCCGGGTTACCCGCCGAAGAGACATGTCCCTTGACCGCAAAGACGTCCTTGACTGCAAAGGTCAATCCGTCCAAAGGTCCGCGGGCAAGCGGCGATACCTCAAGTCCCGGATCGATAAATGCTCCATACCGGTTGTCCAAATCCATCTGTCCTTCCCTCCTCTCACTTTCTAGTTCCCTTATTCTAAGATCCGAACCCATCTATTGTCCGGATTGTAATGTTGCACCTGTTTCCCGTTTCCAAAACTTGCCGTTACCAGCCGATAGCGGCTCCGTCACAGCGCGGGTCGGTACCGCCGCTGCGATAGCCGTTGTCATCGATGGAGATCACATGGGCGTGGCCGGCCAATCCGTCATAGTCTGCCACTTTCCGGACCTTATGTCCGGCTGCCGCAAGTTCTTCCAGCACCTCATCCTCTACTCTGCCTTCCACGGTCAGCTCCTGGGTCGGCTCGCCCCAGGTTCTGCCCCAGACGAACCGCGGCTCGTCGACCGCCTGCTGGGGATTCATTCCATAATGGAGCATTCTGGTCAGCAGGAGCGTCTGAGTCTGCGGCTGTCCCTCGCCGCCCTGCGTGCCGTACAGGATGGCGGGCTTGCCGTCCCGGCAGGCCATCGCCGGCATCAGTGTATGGAAGGTGCGCTTATGCGGCTCCAGCGTGTTGACGGCTGCCGGGTCCAGTGAAAAGAAGGAGCCCCGGTTCTGAAGCAGAACACCGGTGCCGCCAGGAGCGGTTCCCGACCCGAATTCGAAATACAGGCTCTGAATGAAGGAAACCGCATTGCCTTCCGCATCCACGACTGCCGCGTAGGCTGTGTCCCGGCCGGTCGGCTCACTAGCCAGATCGGCCGCCCTGCTGGGCGAAATAGACGCTGCAAGCTCTGCAGCGTAAGTCTTATCCAGCAGCCGGTCCAGCGGAATCTCATTGAATTCCGGATCGGTTAGCACCGCGTCGCGGTCGCGGAAGCTGGCTTTTATCGCCTCAACAAGCAGATGATAATATTCATAAGAACCGTGCGGGATTCCTGCGAAGTTAAAGCGCTCCAATATATTCAGCGCCATCAGCCCTGCGAATCCCTGCGAATTAGGCGGAGCCTGAAAAACGGTGTACCCGTGATAATCCGTTGAGATCGGATCGCACCAGCTGCCCTGATGGTCGGCAAAATCCTCGCGGATCAAATATCCGCCTGACTCTGCCATGCCGTCGCAGATGGCCTTGGCGATTTCTCCTTTATAGAAGGCGTCACGCCCCCCGGAGGCCAGAATAGATAGCGTGCGAGCCAATTCCTTCTGCACGAACTTCTCCCCGGGCCTTGGAATCCGTCCGCCCGGCATATAGATGGCCGCCGCTTCGGGAGACAGCGCAGCGCCGGCAAGTATGGTGTTGCCGTGCTGGTCCGGCGACATCGGAAAGCCCCCGGCCGCATAATCGATTGCGGCCTCCAGCACCTCCGCCAGCGGCAGGCGGCCGTACCGGCTCAGGACCGCATCCCAGCTGTCCGCCATGCCGGGCACCGTAACCGCGCTGCGCACGCCTCTTCGCGGGATCGCGGCCTCTCCGGCGTACCGGCCCCGATGCACCCCGTAGCCCGAACGGCCGCTGCCGTTGTATACCTGAACGCGGCCTTCATCGGCGCTGTATGTCAGCCAGAACGCGTCGCCTCCAAGACCCGTCATATGCGGGTAGACGACCGCCAGCGCCGAACTGACGGCCACCGCAGCGTCAAAAGCGTTCCCGCCCTTTTGAAGAATCCGCGCTCCCGCGGCGGACGCCAGATAGTGCGGGCTGACCACCATCGTTTTCGTGCCAGTCACCGGTCGTTTTATCATTTTGATCCTCCTAAAAGTTTTGCTAAGTGAGTTTACTTCCTGAATGATCTTCGGCAAAACTGGCATCGTAAGCATTAGTCGAATGAATTAATGTCATTTAACATTACACGGCTGCTTGAAGTCAACCGGAAGCGCACAGAACGCTAATGCTGCACGCCTGATTTGTGAGCCATGCACAAAGTTATCACTCGGGGGATGCAAAAAGAAATATAATGTGGGGGTATTCATACGGTTTGTATATAATGAACTTTTGACAACATTAAGGAGGAAACGGTTTGAAACCAATGAACAAAGACTATATAGAGCTTGGAGTCTCAATGGTCCGCACCGGAATTCTCGGCTATGGAGGGGGCCCCTCGGTAATCCCGCTAATCCGCCACGACGCGGTTATCCGCTACCGCTGGATCAGCGACGAAGAATTTGGGGAAACGCTGGCGCTGGCCAACGCCCTTCCCGGACCGATTGCCACCAAAATGGCCGCTTATTTAGGATACAAGCGAGCAGGGGGCCTGGGAGCGTTCTTCGCCGTAGTTGCGCATATTTTGCCCAGCGTTCTTGCCATGATCCTGCTGCTGTCCGCCGTCAATTACCTGGCTGGCTCCAAGGTCGTCAAGGGAATGATTGCCGCTGTCTCGCCGGTTATCGCCGTCATGCTCGGCGTTATGGCTTACGAATTTGCGAAAAAGGCCGTCAAGGGGCTCGGCATTGCAGCCGGCGCCGCCTTTATGCTGCTTGCCCTGCTGCTGCTTGAGGTGCTGCACGTTCATCCGGCCATCGTCATCGTGCTGTTTCTCGCTTACGGCGCGGTGCATTACCGGGCTGTGGCCAATCTCCGCCGCAAGCAGGAACGAAAGGGAGGAACGCCTTAGATGGAATGGCTTGATCTGATTATTGGATTTTTTATCGCTAATCTGCTGGGATACGGCGGCGGCCCTTCCTCCATCCCGCTGATGTATACAGAAATCGTGCCCCATTATCATTGGTTGACCAATTCGGAATTTACCAACATGCTGGCGCTGGGCAACGCGCTCCCCGGACCGATCGCTACCAAAGTGGCGGCTTATGTCGGCTTTGAAATCTACGGCTGGGTTGGAGCGATTCTGGCGCTTCTGGCCACCGTGCTGCCTTCCGCCGCCGCCCTGATTGCTATGATCCGTCTGCTTCAGAAATACCGGCAGTCCTCGGTCGTCAAAGGCATGACGCTGCTGGTTCAGCCGGTCATCGCTATTATGATGGTCGTTCTGACCTGGCAGATGAGCAAAGGGCCGCTGGCTTCCGTAGGCATTTGGCAGACTCTGATTATTGCAGCGATCTCCTTTTGGGCGATGGAACGGCGCAAGATCCACCCTGCTCTCGTCATTCTGGCCGCTTTTATCTATGGAGGATTTATTCTCCGGTTTTGGGTATAACGGCACGACAACGGTTTGCGGCCCTGCAAAGGGATATCGCGGCCGTTTTTTTACGGCTTCAAAATATACTGGGAAAGCACCGCCTGCACCTCATAAATTTTCACGCTCTTGTTAAACGTTTTTTTGAGCGGCATCGTACTGCCGGACACGAAAAGGCACAGTTCCGCATCGAGATCAAAGTGTCCCGCCGTCTCCACGGAATAATGCGTAATGCTTTTGTAGGGGATGGAGTGGTATGCGATTTTTTTGCCGGTCATGCCCTGCTTATCGATCAGTATGAGCCGTTTGTCCGTAAAAATGAACATGTCGCGGATCAGCCGGTACGCCCGTTCGATTTGTTCCCCTGGAGCCAAAATTTTTCCGTATTCTTTGCGGGCCGCATTAAGATCCACTTGAGACGCATTGCCGAGCAAACCATCGAAAAAAGCCATGTGCCTTCCTCCTTCTGATTGCTGAGATGGGGCGTCTTGGCCGCCCATACCACATTCATATCGAAGAACAACGATGGGTATGCAAGTAATCGGAAGCGTGAACGGATCACTCTTGGCTTTTTTCGGAAAATTACGCTTGATAATTGTAAATTTTTTATTTAAGATGAATGTAACTTTGTTAAGAGGGAGGTGAGGAAAGATGAATTATGAGGGTCTGGGTAACATGGTCGGCCGTTTGCCTATCGCAATGGCGGGCATCGTTCATGCTTTTGGTGTTAGCGGGAGAGGTCTGTCCTTTTTTGCCAAAATCATAACGCCCGACTACCCAGAAATGTCTTTCCTGCCTTCCAACCGTCAACCTTAAACCGGACACGGACGAACAAGGCCGCGGGGAACGTTTCCCTGCGGTCTTTTTATGTTGTCCTTCCATGCGAGATGGCAGGGGCGTTTCCTTTGATTATTTACCGGCTTGCGGCTTTCCGGGCCGCTGAAGCTGTTAAAGGAGAATCCCTATGATTATTCAATGTCAAAATGTGCAAAAATACCATGGCGCCCAGCTTGTGCTGAGCGATATCTCATTTGCTGTCCGCCAGGGCGAAAAGGTCGGCCTCATCGGCCGCAACGGCTCTGGCAAAACGACCTTGTTCCGCCTTCTGAGCGGCGAAGAAGCACCCGACTCGGGACAAATCGCCATTCGTAAAGGCAGCGTCGTCGGGCTGCTGGCCCAAATTCAGGAAGGCGGCGAGGATACGGTGTACGCGGTCCTGCAGCGCAGCTTTGCCGAGCCGCTGGCGTGGCAGCGGCGGCTGCGGGAGCTTGAGCGGGAGATGTCGGGCCCCGGCGCTGACAGCGAAGCGCGGATGAGTGCGCTGCTGCGCGAGTACGGCTCGCTGCAGGAGAAATTCGAAGCGGCCGGAGGCTATGAAATTGAATCCGATATCCAGCGAGTGTCCTCGGGTCTTGGGATCGGCGGCGAACAGTTTGAGCGCGCCTTCTCTTCCCTCTCCGGCGGGGAGAAGACGAAGGTCGGGCTGGCGGCACTGCTGCTGCTTCGGCCAGATGTGCTGCTGCTCGACGAGCCGACGAACCATCTGGATATGTCCGCCATCGAATGGCTGGAGCAGTTCCTGAGAGACTATGACGGCACGGTGGTCGCCATATCTCACGACCGCTATTTCCTCGACGCCGTCGTCACGAAGATCGTCGAGATCGAAGACGGCGAGGCCATCACCTATCATACCGACTACACCGGCTATCAGGCCGAGAAAGAAGCAAGACTGCTCCAGCAGTTCGCCGATTACCAGGAGCAGCAGAAAAAAATTAAAAAAATGCAGGAAAGCATCAAACGGCTGATCGAATGGGGCAATAACGCCAATCCGCCCAACCCTTCCTTTCACCGCCGGGCCGCGTCGATGCAAAAGGCCTTGGACCGGATGGTCAAGATCAAGCGGCCGATCCTGGAGCGTAAAGCAATGGATTTGCAGCTTGAGCAGCAGGACCGCTCGGGCAACCGGGTGCTTGTGCTTGACAGCGTCGGCAAGCGCTTCGGACAGCGTACGCTGTTCACGGAGGCGGGTGGCGTACTGCGCTACGGCGAGACGGCCGCGCTGATCGGCGGCAACGGCGCGGGCAAAAGCACGCTGCTGCGCATCATACTCGGGCTTGAACAGCCCGACGAGGGAAGCTGCGTGCTTGGCTCGCGGACAGCGGTCGGCTACCTTGCCCAGGAAGCCGTGCCGGAGGATGCCGGCCAATCCGTGCTGAAGTATTTCCGCGAACAGGCCGGCATGGAGGAAGGCGAAGCGCGCGGGCAGCTGGCAAGGTTCCTTTTCTACGGCAGCGATGTGTTCAAAAGCGTCGCTGGACTGTCCGGCGGAGAATGGACCCGGCTGCGTTTCGCCGTGCTCATGCACCGGCGGCCTAACCTGCTTATCCTCGACGAGCCGACCAACCATCTTGACATCGACTCCAGGGAAGCGCTGGAAGAGGCGCTGGAGGAATTTCCCGGTACTGTGCTTGCGGTGTCACATGACCGCTATTTCATCAACCGCTGCTTCCGCAGCATCTGGGCCCTTGAGGACGGAAGTCTCTCCGTCTTCCCGGGCAATTATGAGTACTTCAAAGAGAAGCGAGCGGAACAAGCGGCTGCCCTTGCCGCCGCGTCTGCAGGCAGCGGGGTGTATACAATTCCCGGGAAACCATCTTCGGCAAGTAACATGGCGCCCCCGGAGATCAAGGCGCTCGGGGCTCAGAGCGGGAGCGGTTCGCTCCGCTCCCGGGACGCGCGCTCCGCCGAAGCCTGGGAAAGCGAGATTGCCGAAGCTGAGAAGCTGCTTCATGGCATCGAAGCCCGGATGCTGGAACCTCTGCTAAGCAGCGATGCCGCCAGTCTGGCCAATCTGTACGCCGAGCGTGAAGCGCTGCAGTCAAGGCTGGACGCGTTATACGCGGCGTGGCTGGACAGTTCCGGCCAATAGGCAATGCCGGGTAGCCAAGACGCGGCCAGCATAGGCCCGGCCACCAGCATGGCTGGGCAGAGCGGCCGCAGCAGGCTCTGCTGCCCAGCTATATTAAAAGGCCGCCCCTTCGAATACCGAAGAGGCGGCCTTAGCCTAGAACTATATCCGGTTGTTTACAAATAAACGGCTTGCACCGCCCTTAAATAAGGACGGCGCAAGCCGTTTACTCTTGACCGTTTCTTATATATCTATCGCAAGCGCTATAATATTGCCCCAATGCGGCGCTTCTCTTTCCCGGTTACAATTCAAAGGATAGCTCTAGAGTACTATCATTATCTTCCGTCGTACTACCTCGTAAAGCTAATAATCCAGCCTAGCAGCGAAATCCATAACGGGATGCTGATCAGAATTCCCCACAGAAGTCCAGCCGAGAAGCGGCCTTCGGAGTGTACTTTCATACTTTCCTGTTGCAGCGGCAATCTCAAATTCTCTTGCTTTTCCATGCGATCCCCTCCTATATAATCTTATCGTCACAAAAGAGGAAAAAAATTAGACCGCCGGACCTAAATTTTTTTATCAGGGATATAATGAATTATAGCCATAAAGACTCAGCGGATATACCTTTTTTGTAAGCCCTTTCAATTATTTATTCTAAACGATTTCCGGTATTTTTTAAACAAAAAAATAAAAATAACTTTATGTAATTTTTATGTATGAAAAAGCCAACAACCGACCTACAAACGTCTAAAGACGTTGCGCGGCCGGTTTTTGATGTGCCGTTATACCGTTCATATAGCTGATTCATATCGGCCAGGTGGGACGGACTATCTTTTTACGGGTGTAAATATAATTATGCGAACCTATTCTGGCGATAACTGCATAGCCTGTATAGCGGACAGCCGCTGACGGAAGGCTTCTTCCCGCAGACAATCTCCGCAAATACTCAAAGTCCGGGTGAAACGTCTCATCCAGAAGATAAGCAGATGTCCTGCTGCCCGGCACTCTCTCTCTGTTCAGAGCAGTAATAATTCCCTCGGCGGTGGTAATACCGATTCCATGCCCGAAATACATTCCTTTGCCAAGCACGATTACATTCTCCCCCTGCCATTCCGGTTTGTCCGGATCATGGTCGGGATTCTTGAAATACTGCACATCACCGGGATAGGCTTCTTCCCTGTTATTGATCGCAGTTAGCTGTAAATCGCTGTCGTAATGCCAATCATAGAGCAGCAGGTTTTTAAAGTATGAGTTAAACACCTCTTCGCCCAACGCATCAAGGACTCCCTTATATAAAACAACCACCGCGCCCGTTGCGCACTCAAAGGCATACAGACGGCCGTTCCGGAAAATATCATTGATCCCGTCGGAAGGTAACACCCCAGCATTTAAGCGAAGTCCTCCTTCGCTGGTACGCGACCAAAAGTTACGGTTACCTCTGGTGGTCTCGAAAGGGACAAAGG
The DNA here is from genome assembly GCF_018966525.1 of Paenibacillus sophorae. Classification (NCBI taxonomy): domain Bacteria; kingdom Bacillati; phylum Bacillota; class Bacilli; order Caryophanales; family Paenibacillaceae; genus Paenibacillus; species Paenibacillus sophorae. The sequence continues at coordinate 2,196,637 of NZ_CP076607.1, read as the reverse complement.
TCACTCCGCTTGCATCAAGCGCGACAGCCGCTTCAACAATACGCCTTCTGGTATTCAGCTCAAATGCGAGCGCAGCAGGCGATTCGTATACATAAGTTTCCGGACTTCTCTGCTTCTTCTCCACACTCTCTCTCTCCACACCCGATAGCGTTGACATGTCGATTCCGTTCTGGCCGCCGTTCAAAAAAGTAATCACCGCTGTTCCTCCATTACTCGTTATTCTCTGGATATGGGTTATTGTACGTAGCGGCGCCCAGGTATGTGCGCAACCAGCGATTTTTGATTGTGCTAGGGTAATTCCAGTATAATAGTTCCTATGGGTCGCCGAATCCGGTTCGGCGCATCCGTCACAAGCCAAGGGCTTGCGACCCCGCAAATCCAGGAGGTACATAATCATGTCTTACGCAGAATATTTTGCATCCCGCCGGGATGAACAATTGAACGAACTGAATGAATGGCTTAAGATCCCCAGCATTTCCGCACTGTCCGAGCACAAGAAAGATATTTTGACAGCGGCACAGTGGCTCGCGGATACGCTGAATAAAGCAGGACTGGAACATATCGAGATTCACCCAACGGGCGGCCACCCTGTCGTCTATGCGGACTATCTGCATGCACCGGGCAAGCCGACTCTGCTTCTCTACGGGCACTACGATGTTCAGCCGGTTGACCCGCTGAATCTCTGGACCACTCCGCCATTCGAGCCGAATATCAGAGACGGCAAGCTGTACGCCCGCGGCGCAACCGACGATAAAGGTCAAGTCTTCATGCATATTAAGGCGATAGAGGCCATACTGAGTCAGGAAGGCTCCCTGCCGGTTAACCTCAAGGTATGCATCGAAGGCGAGGAAGAAATCGGCAGCGTTCATTTAACCTCCTTCCTGGAAAAACATAAAGACATGCTGGCTGCGGACGCCGTTCTCGTCTCCGACACCTCGCTTCTCGAGCGCGGAAGACCCGCCATCTGCACCGGACTCCGGGGCCTCTGCTCGCTGGAGGTGGACGTCATGACCGCTTCCACGGATTTGCACTCGGGCACTTACGGCGGCGCTGTCCCTAATGCGCTGCATGCGCTCGTTTCCCTGCTCGCGTCGCTGCATGACGACAAGGGCCGAGTCGCCGTTGACGGCTTCTATGAAGGCGTGCCTGAGCTGTCTCCGCTGATGCGCGAGGAATTCGCCAAGCAGGGTCTCGACGAGGATAAAATCCGGGAGGGACTCGAATTGTCCGCTCTCTACGGCGAAGAAGGCTATACGTTTGTCGAACGCGTCGGAGCCCGGCCTACGCTGGAGCTTAACGGCGTCTATGGCGGCTTTCAGGGCGAGGGCACCAAGACCGTTATCCCGAAAGTCGCTCATGCCAAAATCACCTGCCGCCTTGTCGGCGACCAGAATCCCCAGCATGTCCTCGACGCTATTGAAGCCCATCTGAAATCGCATATTCAGCCGGGAGCCAAGGTGGAAGTACGGCAGATGGAGAAGGCGTTCGCCTTGGACATTGATCCGTCGAATCCATTCCTGCAACTGGCGGCGGACGCTTACGGCAAAGTATACGGCACACGCGCCCTGTTCACGAAGGACGGCGGCTCCATCCCGATTATGGAGAGCTTCTCCCGCATCCTGAAGGCGCCGATCGTTCTGATGGGCTTCGGACTTGACGACGAGAACCTGCACGCGCCCGACGAGCACTTCAACTTGGAGAACTTCGACAAGGGCCTGCTGACGATCGTGGAATTTTTGAAATCGGCGGGAACGGTCTAACTTGACCTCAAGCTGAACTAATATGGAAAAAGGCTTTTCGCTCAATATTAAGCGGAGAGCCTTTTGTTGTTGAGTAAGCAATTAAAAACAATCGGAATTGCTGCGCCATCGCCTGTTTAAACGGTATTCAAATCAACTCCACTTAAAACTTTTTCTGTAGGATATTCGGAATTATTTCGTGCAACACGAAGAAGATTCTTGCATGTATTGGTCAGAGTTAAATTTTGAAGACTTGTTGCTGATAAATCAGGTGATTCTATTAGAATATCTAAAGTGCCATAACAGTTTTCATGGTGTCCTGTGCTTTTAGTTTGACATCATGAACATCATTCACCAGCATGATTCCATTTACTAAAAACCGCATTTACTACCGAACAATACAAAAAAGTTTTTTCCCTGCTTTCAGGTTATATTGTATCTAATCCCATTATCTCATTTTTTTACAGGCGAAGTGCTTGATGATCTAAATAATTTATTCAAAGGAAATGGCAAAGCAATTGGAGCTCAAAGATTAGTTTATAAATACGGACAAGTTTACCATAATAACACTTGGGTTAATTATTATGAAACATACCAACGAGAAGATTATTGGGCTCACGATCAAGTAAGTTATAATAGTAACGGCTCTGTAAAAAGCGCTGAATATAAACGATATTGGCCTGAAAGCTATTGGCCTTTCCAATGGATTCGGACTGGAGATTTTTCGAATGATAGTGGTATCGCGGAAGTGGCACTATATCGATATAGTGTTGACCCAAATCCAACATCCCCTACTCGAGATTTTTATCGTTATGAAGGTGGATTAGAAAATTGGGTAACACCTGGTTCTTTACCTTATTAAAATTATTTTCAAGGACCCTTAATTAAGGGTCCTTGAAAATGTTCTCTGAGAGGTGTCATAACTTATGAAAACAAAAAAAATAATAATACTATCACTTTCACTTTTATCAATTTTTATAATAATTATGGCCGGAGATTATTATTTCTCCGACCAGCTACCAAAATCAATGGTGAATCGTGTCATTCAAAAATCAATGGAAGGGAATTTTTCTGATTTAAATATAAGGACCCAAGATAAGGAAATTTTACAGCGTTTTTTCAATAGTGAATATGCTACAAAAGATATGGATTTTTCCGGAGAATTCACACATATGAACCCGAATCGCCCTGAACTACTCTATAACTTCGAATATATTGACTATAATCAAATTAACCAAATCAGACAGATTATTGTTGGGGCCATTGCTATTGAAATGACTCGCCAATCTTTTTTAAAATGGAAGATCAAACAGGTAAGGATCATAAAAAACCTGCAAATTTACAATTAAGATACAGAAGATTATTTCGATCGCATCAGGTCTACGGAAGGTGAGAAACAAAAGACTATACTAAGGGGTGCACTTAAATTAGCCCTTGAACGTATTTTCATTTATTTCCTATTTGTACGCGAAACTCAAACCCGTTCCTCATGTAATATGTATCTGCGATTTTGGTGGAATCAGGGGAGTATTTCTGGATATGACCTTCGTAGTCTACGATGCAGCCGGCCAGATCGCCACGACGTTCGAATACGGCGACACGGGAATGGGCGAGGGCCGCTGAGCACGGCGACAAATACGTGGGCAAAATTCTTGAAGAAGTACAAATTTCTCCACGTTAAACTTCATGGGTTAAGGCATACGGCCGCTACGCTGCTCCGCGAACACGGAGCCGACCAAAGGAGTATACAGAAATTTTTACGACATGCCAAACTGGAAACCACTGACCGATATACCCACGAGGCCGAAACGGTTAATCGCGCACTGATCGAACCGCTTGAGGCACTAAATCCAAAAAATCTGAAATTTGCCCCATGAATTGCCCCATAAGAACAAAGTCGTCTGTCGTTTGTCGAATTTTCCGCAAAGAAAAAACCCTTTCGGCACAAGGGTTTAAGCAAAATATTAGGCAAAAGCGGGTGATGGGAATCGAACCCACGCTATCAGCTTGGAAGGCTGAAGTTCTACCATTGAACTACACCCGCGCTTTCGTGAACATTTAACATTTTAACACTTCTGACCGGATAAGGCAATTCCAATTAGGATGGCATTCCAAAAATAGTAGATTTCAGGAAAATTCTTTCGAACTCCTGAGCCCTGATCGGCTTGCTGAAGAAATAGCCCTGCGCCTCATGGCAGCGCTGCTGGCGCAAGAATTGCAGTTGATCCTCGTTCTCCACTCCCTCGGCAGTCACCCTCAGCTTCAAATGATGCGCCATGGAAGTAATTGTCGAGACAATAGCGGCATTGTTGCTATCCTCCATTACCTCGGCCACGAAGGAACGGTCGATTTTGAGGCGGTCAATCGGCATATTTTTCAGATAATGTAGCGAGCTGTATCCTGTTCCAAAATCGTCGATACTGATATACACCCCGAGCTCTTTAAGCCGCTTCAACTGCTCGAAGGCTTTTTCCTTGTCCATTGTCATGCTCTCTGTAATTTCAAGATCCACATAGCTCGGATCGAGGCCAATCCGTTTCAAAAATCCCCCGATCTTACCGGCCAGATTCGGCTGGAGAAACTGACGCATAGACAAATTGACCGAGACGCAGATCGGACGGTATCCCGCCTTCTGCCATTCCTTATTCTGAGAACAGGCGGTTCTCAGCACCCACTCCCCGATCGGAACAATCAGCCCGCTCTCCTCGGCAATGGGAATGAATTCAGCCGGAGACACGAGGCCGCGTTTCGGATGCTGCCAGCGAAGCAGCGCCTCCATGCCGACAAGCTCCTTGGTGGCCAGTCGAACCTGCGGCTGGTACAGAAGGAAAAATTCCTCCCGCTCCAGCGCTCTGCGCAGATCGTTCTCCAGCTTTAATCTTTCTTTGGCCTTCATTTGTATTAACGGTACGTACCTGCGAATATCTACGCCATGCTCCTTGGCATCATGAACAGCGGTATCCGCGTTCTGAATAAGCTGCTCCGCCGTATCTCCGTCACCGGGAAAGATGCTGATGCCCAGGCTGAGCGAAATATGATACTCTCCGGCCTCCAGTTCAATAGGCTGCTCGAACAGATTAAGCAGTTCTTTGGAGCGGAGAAAGCAGCTATCCAGACTCTCCATATCAGTCATCAGATAGGTGAATTCATCTCCGCCCATACTGAATAAATCCTCGTTAGGCCTGATGCCATCCTTAATTCTGGATGCCACCAATTGCAGCAGGCGGTCTCCGGCTAGATGGCCCAACGAGACGTTGATATCCTTAAAATGATTGATATTGAGGACGGCTAGCGCCGAGAAGCCGCGTATGGCGGAGGTTTTGTGGGACTCGATCACTTCATCGACATGCTGGAGCAGCCGGCGTCTGTTCGGCAGCCCGGTCAAATCGTCATGATAGACCAGATAATTGATCTGCGCTTCAATCGCCTGCTTCTCATAGAACGGCTCTTCGAGCGTCAATCTGTACACCCCGGTAAGCAGCAAATAGTAGGCTGCCGCGCAGCTTGCCGCTCCGAACAGCAAATCGATATTTTTATCGGAGCCCGCATCCATATAGAACGCCTGACCCAGAGCCAGAAGTACGAGCGACCTGATGATAATCAGCAGCGAGGACGACTTCTCCGCGCGTTTCGTATAGACGATAATGACGATGTCCAGAAGGTAAATCAGCAGCACAACAAAATTAAGCAGTTTTCTGGCAAAATCCGCCTGCACGGGGCTGATTACCTCCGGAAGGAAATAAGAACCCGCACTGAATAGAATCATCGACAACACGACCAGAAGGATTGACTTTCGCAGGATTTTATTTTTTCCCGAGACAAGCACCGGAGAATCTTCCTTCCCAAAAACCAGAAGAATGCCGACCGCACTCGCAAGCCTTGAGAAGGATAGCAGCCAAAATGCCCTGTCTTCGCTTATCACGTTTTGGATGAACGGAATTCCAATAAAACCGAGCGTATGCAGGAGATCGAAAACGCAAACTCCTAAAAAAAGAGCGGAAGAGTAAAGCCTGCCCCTCGACAATTGATTGGAGAAAAGAAGCCAGCCCTGAGCAAAAATCGCAAATCCGAAGGCGCTGGTACACCAGCTGCTAATCAGATACAACGCAGACAGCGCTTCCCGCTCGTCATCGCCATTTAGCGTAATGTGCAAGCTTTGAACCAACAGAAATAGCGCTGCGCCGCAAACTGCTGTAAGTATTGTTTTTTTCTCTTCTATTTTCATAGGCTTTCGTAGGCCCCTCGCGTCTAAGTGTCACTCTACAACTCATAAAATTGTAGATCCTCAAAATAAATATCGGTTGGATAAGGCTGGAAAGTTACAGTGCTCTGCCGACATGTCCAATAGACCTAATTTTGATAAGTAACTGCATTAATATATGCAAAGAAATAAGCATCCGTTTATGGATTATCCGGCCCCAGGCTTGTCGAATCACACCATTCTTGTGATATTAATCATTGAATTAAGCATAAAAAAATGATAAATTACATAAAAACAATTGAGATTGATTATCAGTCTCCACCGGAGGGATTAAGATGATTGCTACAGTTTGCCACGTACTGCAAATGCAACCGGGTTCCGCCGGCGCTATTCAAGGAATAGAAGGAATGGATCCTATCCTGCGCCGCCGTCTCGCCGATCTGGGAGTTTCGGAAGGCTGCACCGTCTGTCTTAAAGGAAAAGGTCCGTTCATGGGTCCGGTTATGTTGGAATGCAACGGACAATTGCTCGCCATCCGCCGGAAAGAAGCCTCGAAAATTGTGGTGAACGTGTCATGAGCTCTATCGCACTTCTCGGGAACCCCAATACCGGAAAGACATCCCTTTTTAATACATTGACTTCTTCTTATGAATATGTTGGCAACTGGGCAGGTGTAACGGTTGAGAAAAAGGTCGGCGACCTGAAAAACGGCGCAGGCACGCTCATTGATTTGCCCGGCATTTATTCCCTTCATCCGCTGTCGCGCGACGAAGGCGTTGCAACCCAATATCTGCTTGAAGAGTCGCCGGAGGCGCTCGTCAACATCGTCGACGCTTCGCAGCTTGAACGTAATCTGCTGCTGACTGTCCAACTGCTCGAATATGGCAGGCCGACCGTTATCGGACTCAATATGATCGACGTAGCCAAAGCCAGAGGCATTAAGGTGCATCCGGACGTTCTGCAATCCAAGCTCGGCGTTACCGTGCTTCCACTGGTCGCAAGAACGGGCAAAGGCACCGCGCAGGTGCTGAGCATGCTGGAGAACTCCGCGGATATCCCGGCTGTGAACTTCAAGCTGGATTATGGATTAATCGTCGAACAAGCCATTGCCTCCATTGAACAGGAGCTAAGGCAAGAGCCCGGCCTTCCCAATCATCGTTGGGTTGCCCTCCAGCTTTTGGAGCAAAATCCGGTTATCCTGGAATTCCTCAAGGGCCGCGCGGATGCGGACAAACTGCTTGCTATTCGTGAAAATTGCCAGAATGAGCTTCAAAACAGCAAGTTGGCGCTTACCCTTCCTCAATGGATTCGCTCTATTCGAACCGATTATATCCGCTCGCTTTGTCTTGACGCTCTGGATACATCCGGCATTAAACCCCATAACTTGACGGAACGGCTTGATTCCATCCTTACGAATCGTTATCTCGGACTGCCGATATTCCTTGCGTTTATGTATGTACTGTTTAAAACGACCTTCGAATGGGTTGGCGCACCGCTGTCCGATTTGCTGGACGGCCTCATTGCCGGTCCGATCAGCTCGGGGGCAACTTCGTTTCTTGATACTGTCGGGGCATCCGAGTTCGTACATGCACTAATCATTGACGGCATTATAGGCGGCGTAGGCGGCGTCCTCGTCTTTGTCCCGCAAATCTTCATTCTGTTCCTGATCATTTCCTTTGTAGAAGATTCCGGGTATATGGCCCGCGTCAGTCTGGTCGTAGACAGTATAATGGAGCGGATGGGACTAAACGGCAAAGCATTTATTCCATTCATCATCGGTTTCGGCTGCAACGTGCCTGCCGTTATGGCCGCGCGAAGCATTGAACAGCCCAAAGAGCGGATGCTGACTACTCTGCTGCTTCCTCTTATGTCATGTTCTGCCAGACTTCCGGTCTACCTGCTGTTTGCCGCTGTCTTTTTCCCGGAAAATCAAGCGGCTGTCATTATGACGATGTATGCTTTGGGAGTGGTGTTCGCGCTGCTGCTGTGCAAGCTCTTCTCCAAGTATTTGTTCAAGAACGAGTCCTCGGTATTCGTAATCGAGCTTCCTCCCTATCGTATGCCGCAGCTTAAGTCGCTGTCGCGCAGCACCTGGGAAAAAGGAAAAGGCTTCCTTCGCAAAGCGGGGACGATTATTCTGGCCGGTTCGGTAATTATCTGGATCATGTCTTACGCCGGACCTGCAGGGTTAAATGTGGATATGGACAACAGCTTCCTCGCCAAATTCGGCGGTCTCGTCGCACCTCTTCTTCAGCCACTTGGCTTTGGAAACTGGCAGGCAGGTTCAACATTGGTTCCAGGCTTCCTTGCCAAAGAAGTTGTCGTTTCAACGATGAACATTATCTATCACGCGCCGGAGGCCGCCGGACTGGAAGCGCAGATTTCCCAGTCGTTCACGCCTCTCAGCTCGGTAAGCTTTATGGTCTTCATTCTACTGTATACGCCTTGTCTTGCTACGGTGGGTGTAATTAAGAAAGAAACAGCTTCCTGGAAATGGACTTTCTTCTCCATAGCCTATGCCGTTGTCCTGGCCTATTTGGTAAGTCTGGTTGTCTATCAGGGTGGACGGCTCCTTGGATGGGCCTAACCCAATACGAATATCCCTATATGGGGAAAGCGGGGAAATTACATGATGAGCGTATTGATTAATATATTGATTGCTGCCGCTATCTTCGGTTATTCCGGCTGGATTCTCTATCGCCATGTGCAAAAAGGGAAACAGGGCGCATGTGCCGGATGTGACAAAGGAAAAAGCTGTCCGGGCGCGTCCAATGACTTTTCACAGACCTGCTGCAGTACTCAAAATAACGTTCCGCCATCCGGACTACACCATAGCAATCAAGCTGGATTGTAATTGTTAACAAACATACAAAGGGACCGGCCAAGGTATCTTCTTGCCGGTCTCTTTGTATGCTCACAGAATTCCCGTTTCAGGCTGATTTCTCCGTGCCTGAGGCTTTATAAAGTACAGAGAGCAACCTGGCGGCCCTGCCTGACGCTCTCCACGCCTTCCTAGGGGACGTAGTGCTCCAGGAAGGGCAAGTTGTAAGTCGGCCCCCCTGGATACCTTTGAGCCTTGCTCGCCTCATTTATGTGGCTGCAGTTCAGCGTGAAGCCTGGACTGCCCGATCTAACGGGCAATTCTCCATTTGGCCCGTGAAGCCAGGAGCCATTCCGTCCTTGCTTTCCGGTTATGCGGTAAATCCGGGGTTCAGCGGAAGCGATATCACAAAACTGGTCCCCTCATTAATCCGGCTGCTGACGGAAATGCGTCCCCCATGGTTTTTGATGATTCGATCGCTGACGGAAAGCCCCAGCCCCGTGCCATTCTCCTTTGTAGTGAAGAACTGGTTGAACAGATGGCTCATGGTGCATACATCCATGCCTTTACCGTTATCGGAGACGGTTATCCGCACCTCTCCGCCTTCTCTATACGCTCCAAGCTCAATCTTCCCTGTGGTATCGTCCAAGCGGTCGGAGATAGCCTCAAGGGCGTTTCGTATCATATTGATCAGGACCTGCTTAATCTGCTTCACATCTACGGAAATATACAAGTCACTGGCTAAAACATTAAGAACGATCTGGCAGCCCTTCATCAATACTTCGCTTTCTGTCAGCAGTATGACTTCTTTCAACAGAGCGGAAATGGAAATGATTCCGGCTTGAGGAGAGGAAGGCTTGGACGAGGACAGAAATTCATGAATAATATCATTGGCACGATCGATCTCGGCCAAGATGATCTTAGCATATTCTTCCTTCCCAAGTCCTTGCAGATGCGGGCGAAGCAGCTGGATAAATCCGCGAATGGCTGTCAAAGGATTCCGGATTTCATGGGCAATGGAGGCGGATAATTTGCCTAGCATGGCCAGATTGTCATTTTGGTAAGCTGTTTGTTCTATCTTTTTATAATCGGAAATTTCCTTGAAAATAAATAAGTAGCTGCCGTTCATATCCGCGCCAAAAGACGCGTTTACCTCCCAATAGCGGCCATACTCGTCCATAAACTCATACATCGTTTTCCCTTTGTCAACCGTCTCCCGATAAATATGCAGCAGTTGTCTCTTCTTGCTGCGGCTCAAAGAAAGATGTGTCAACAAATCGACTACAGTGCATCCTGCCAGCGCATAGCGCTGGAGTTCAAGCATTCCGTACGCCCGAGCATTTACAAAGGTTAGAACTCCTTCTTCATCAAAAAGCATGACTCCACTGTCAATATGCTCCAGAACATTTTCATATGTACTGTCCAGAAGCCCGGCTTGGAACGATCGCGGCGACAGAAGCCGACTTTCGTGAATTTCATGTAGCACGATGTGAAGTTCCTCCTTCAACTGAAATTGACGGAGCAGAACGACTAAATTGACGAAGCAGTTCTGCGACATCAAATTATGCTGTTATATAAATATATGCTATGGAACCGCTAGTACATTCGGCAATCATCTTAGTTTTATTCAGTCATCCAAGCGTTTTAACTATATTCCAATCATATCCAAGAAAAGTGCCCAAAGCAATCAGAGATACTGTCGAATGTAAAAAAATTCATAAAATGATACTTTAGTGCCGTCCCGAAGGCCTACGCAAACAGTCTATTCTTCATGAAAAAGACCCTCGCAATTTAGAGAACACTGAAATTCGTTTCATCAAAACTGAGAATCCGCGATTTACGGCGATTTACGGCAGTTTGCGGTGGTTTTCTTGTACATCAAAAAAGGCCATGGATCTCTACATGAAGTAGAAATACACGACCTTTTTCAGTGTCCACACAATTGCGGAGATCTTTCCAGAGAAGTAATAATACACGCCATGCCTTTACGCTTTTTGCTGAAGACGATTACGCCGCTGACTCATGACGGCGAGTCTTTTCTTTAGCTCCCGCTCCCACTTGACATCACCAATCTGTTTGGACACGGCCAGCAGATCAAGCGCCATATCAATCTGGCTGCGGATAATGGCCAAAGTGTCTTCACTTTCCATATTGACGACATTTTCAAAAATCGACTCTTCGTCTTCCATCACATAATCCTGGAAATCCACATCGGTAACGCCGTCGCCATGCGCGTATTCCGCCAAGATTTCATACTCATTCTCGACCTTGTAATGAACCTCGACCCGGTGACATACCGGGCAAAAAAGCAGGGGAACATTATGGACTTGCGTGCGATAATGCTTAAGCGTCCCCTTCGTACCTACCATACTCGCTCCACAGCAAAAACTCATGATTGTTCACCCTCCTCAGGTCAGTTCCAATGGTTTCGTATTATTGTATTATACTCGGTTTCCGGCGATTCCTGCTAATAAAAGGTTTATATCCACCTTTACCGCCCATTTTAAACAGATCAAGACAAGACTGACGGGCGTTTTGTTGCAAAAAGCCCCCTTGGCCGGATAATCATCCGGAAGGAGGCTTTGATCAGCATTTCAAAGGACATGATGAGGACACCCAGCAGCTTTTGCTTACAGGTTCTTGTCGCCCGGTTTCCAGTTCATAGGGCACAATCCGCCCGATTGCAGCGCCTGCAGCACACGCAGAGTTTCTTCTACGCTGCGGCCTACATCGTTATGGTTAACCACTTGGTATTTCAGTTCGCCTTCCGGATCGATAATGAAGAGACCGCGAAGCGCGATACCTTCTTCTTCGATCAATACGCCGTAATCGCTGGCTACCTTCTTCGTAATGTCCGAAGCAAGCGGGAACTTCAGCTGTCCAAGACCGCCCACATCTTTCGAAGCGTTGATCCAAGCCTTGTGGCTGTGTACGGAATCGATGCTTACGCCAAGAATCTCGGTATCAAGCGCCGTGAATTGGTCGGCTGCTTCGCTGAGCGCCGTAATTTCAGTCGGGCACACGAAAGTGAAATCCAGAGGATAGAAGAAAAATACGAGCCATTTGCCGCGATAGTCGGACAAGCTAACTTTGCCAAATTCTTTACCGTCTCCCGATACGGTTTCCATAGTGAAATCGGGAGCCTGTTTGCCTACCAAACGTTCTGCCATTGCGAAAATCCTCCTTTGATTATGTAAGAAAAACAATCTGCCATCCATCCGCATTAGGTGGTGATATGGCGGTGTCTTTCTTGAGTATGATGGATTTGGTTACGTCTCTGCTGTTACAAACCAAATGGTATCACCGTACAAAATCAAAGTCAAGATTACATTCATTATTTTTTTATAATAATTATAAATAAGCAATTTTCTGTGACGTTTTTCTCTTATTTGCGGATAGCTGCGACAATCAGGTCGCCCATCTCGCTCGTGCTGATCGCCTTGCTCTTGTCTACAGCAATATCGCTGGTACGATGCCCTGCATCAAGCACCTGCGCTACTGCGGCTTCGATTGCAGCGGCCGCGTCTTCATAGCCGAAAGTCAGACGGAACATCAGAGCAAGCGAGAGGATTGTGGCAATTGGATTGGCCAATCCTTGTCCTGCGATGTCTGGAGCGGAGCCGTGCACCGGCTCATAGAGGCCGTAGCTTCCTTCGCCCAGCGAAGCGGAGGCCAACATGCCGATGGAACCTGTGAGCATTGCGGCTTCGTCGCTCAAAATATCGCCGAACATGTTCTCGGTGACGATGACGTCGAAGCTGGACGGACGGCGCAGCAGCTGCATGGCGCAGTTGTCAACCAGCACATGCTCCAGTTCCACGTTCGGATAGTCTGCCGCAACCCGGATAACCACTTCACGCCACAGGCGCGACGTTTCCAGCACGTTCGCTTTGTCTACGGAAGCCAGCTTGCCCCGGCGCTTCCCGGCAATTTCGAACGCCTGGCGGGCGATGCGCTCCACTTCGGTTACATTGTATGCGCAGGTGTCAACCGCTTCTTCCCCCTGCTCGCTTTGACGGCGGAACTTCTCACCGAAGTAAATACCGCCGGTCAGCTCGCGTACGACGATCAGGTCCGTTCCTTCAAGCACTTCCGGCTTCAGCGTGGAGGCATCCTTCAGGCAGTCGAATACGACTGCGGGACGGAGATTCGAGAACAGCCCCAGCGCTTTGCGGATACCCAAAAGTCCGGTCTCCGGACGAAGCTCCTTCGGATTGGTGTCCCACTTGGGACCGCCGACGGCGCCCAGCAGCACAGCGTCCGCGCTTTTGCAGATATCAAGCGTTTCCGCGGGCAGCGGAGTGCCCTTCTCGTCGATTGCGATACCGCCGAACAGCGCGTGCTCGGTCTCAAATTTGTAGCCGAATACTTCCTCGGTTACTTTCAATACTTTTTCCGCTTCCGCCACAACTTCGGGACCAATGCCGTCCCCAGCGATTACGGCGATTTTTTTAACTTCGCTCATTCTTCGTCACTCCTCAAGTTGATCCGCGCCCACGCGGACATAGTTCTTCTGTATATTGTTGTAACATAACATAGTCAAAAGGACAAAGATATGGAATCTATCAAATTAATAGGAATAGCCTATAACCCGGACAGGATCGAATGGAAAACAATGCTTCCGCAAATCAGTGTCAGAATACACGGCTGGGTGCCCCAAGAAGAATTGCGGAGAAACGGCTTCATTGTTTCGCCATTGCTTTTTATTATGGCCCGATCAATAATGAGTGATGCAGTTATATTAATACATCTGCGAATCCGCGCCATCCATTGACCTTGATTATCGCAGCGGGTCTACTCCTTACATCAATAGCGCTCGCTATTGCCGGACGCTAATTACATTTGCTCTTAAGGCTCGAATTCCCCGTCATAACAATCTGGCGGGGTTGTCTGTGCTTGACGTATTGCTCCTGCCTGCAAAGTTGTTTACAATAAGTAAGCAAACGCTTTCTATTACTCGGCTTCTTAAAATTTATTCTGGGGAGTGATCAAGAGGTGCAGTACACGAAGCTTGGCAAATCCGGCATGAAGGTCAGCCGGCTATGTCTGGGGACGATGAATTTTGGACCGCTGACGGACGAGAAAGAAGCTTTCCGTATTATGGACACCGCGCTTGACGCCGGAATCAATTTTTTTGACACTGCGAATGTGTACGGAGGCAGGGAAAGCTCAGGCCTGACCGAAAGCATTATCGGCCGCTGGTTCAAGCAGGGCGGCGGACGGCGGGAAAAGGTTGTGCTAGCCACCAAAGTGTACGGCGCCATGAATGATCAGCTTGACGGTCCGAATAACGAGCGCTCGCTGTCCGCGTACAAAATCCGACGTCACCTGGAAGGCTCCTTGCGGCGGCTGGAAACCGACCATGTCGAGCTGTATCAGATGCACCATGTGGACCGCAGCGTCTCCTGGGACGAGCTGTGGGGAGCCTTTGAGCTGGCTGTAAACCAGGGCAAAATCGGTTATGTCGGCTCCAGCAACTTTGCCGGCTGGGATATTGCGGTTGCTCAAGCGGAAGCGAAGGCCCGGGGCTTCCTTGGCCTCGTATCGGAGCAGCACAAGTACAGCCTGACTTGCCGGCTGCCGGAGCTTGAAGTGCTGCCGGCTTCGCAGAGCCTGGGGCTTGGCGTTATTCCCTGGAGCCCGCTGGACGGCGGTCTGCTCGGCCGCAATGCCCTCAAAAAAATCGCGGGCAGCCGCAGCGGCGGGAATATCGAACGCGTCGAACGGCACCAGACTCAGCTGGAGCAGTTCGCCAAGTTATGTCTGGAGCTTGGCGAACCGCAGGACAATGTCGCTTTGGCCTGGCTTCTGGCCAATCCGGCCGTTACCGCCCCGATCATCGGCCCCCGCTCGCTGGAGCAGTTGGAGAGTTCCCTGCGTTCTCTGGAAGTTGAGCTTGACGATCCCGTTATGGCCCGGCTGGACGAAATCTTCCCCGGACCCGGAGGAGCGGCGCCCAAAGCATACGCCTGGTAAAGAAATGAACAGCAACAGCCGCACGCTTCCGGATTTCTACGAAGCGTGCGGCTTCTTCTTTATTCAAGGCTATTCCGTGATATCCGCGCTCACGCTGCCATTGGTCGTGGAGAGCTTAACCGTATGATTCCCGCTGCCAAGCACCGCGGTTCCATTGTTGTCGCTTTGCTTCTGCCAGTTGACGCTTCCCTTCAGCGATCCATTGGTCGTATCGGCGGTAATCGTCGCATCCGTCTTCCCCGGCAGCGTCAATGAGATGCTGCCATTGCTCGAAGCGCAATCCCAGTTTCCCGTAACGGGAGATTCAATGATTATTCTGCCGTTGCTGCTCTTGGCGTACACTTGGCCGGCAATATTCTCCAGCGTAATGGAGCCGTTGGAACTGGTGATATGAGCGCCTCCCTCCACCCTCTGCAGATCAAGCGAACCGTTGCTTGTATTGGCCTTGACTCCGCCTTTAATTCCCTGCATTTCGATTTTGCCGTTGGATGTGCTCGCCTCGATCCCGCCGTCCAGATCCGAAACGTTCAGCGAACCGTCACTAGTTCCGATCTTGACTGCGAGATCCGCAGGAAGACTTACATTAAGATAGGGACTGTTGCCGGAAAAACCGAAGTAAATGCCCGAAAACAAGCTCTTTTCCGCTGTCATTTCAAGCACTAACGTGTCGCCGTCCGTTCTTATCTTCCAATTTTCTCTCATTGCCTGTTCGCTTTCGCTTTGACTGCTGCCGGGAGCGAGCAGGCGGCCCTCATAGGTTAGAGCGCTTCCCTGAATACCATTCACCTTAACCTTGCCGCTCGGAATCGATATTCTGACCGCTTTGATGTTCTCTCCAATCTGCACCGTTCCGTTAACGGAGCTTAAATGCGCTTTACCCAGCAAGCTGTCCAGCGAGCCTCCCGGAAGCACGGATTGTCCTGCGCTCACGAGGCCCAGCAGCACAATGAGGACGATTGCCCATCCGCTGGTGCGGGCCCTGGCCTCCGTTCTAAACAGCAGCCGCAGCAGCATTTCCAGTCCAAGCAGAATAAGCAGTCCCGGCCACAAATACCCGAGCGCCTCATACGTAAGCTTACCGAATTGAATCAGCGTAAGCATGACGCCAAGCGCAATGCAGCCGAGCGCTGCCGTCAGGCTTCCAATCCTCCATCTACCCATCCCCATAATTCTCCGTTCTTATGCTTTTGTGTTCTTTCTAAGCATATGCAGCCCATAACCGATCAAACCCAGCGACAGCAAAATGGTACCGATATTGATTTGAGTCAGAAAGCGCCACAGTCCCGGGAATACCGTAATCACCAGCAGGAGAATCCCTGCTACGACGCAGGCACCTCCCATCCATGCCGGACTGACGTCATCCTGCGGGTAATCGGGCATCGGGGGCATGACAAACGGCGGCCAAGGCGAGCCAAGACCTTCCGGCCCATACATCAGCCGTTCGTGCTCTGCGGCAGCGATCTTGTTCCATGTGGCCTTTTGCAGAGCATCAAACAACTGATAGAACCACAGGGCGGCCAGCGCGAACGGGAATACCGTCGGCATGGAAGGAATAAAGACGATGCAGACAAACGCGCCGATCATAAATTGCATTCCCTGTTTTTTGAAGCCCAGATACAAATGTCCGAGTCCCGGAACCATGGCCAGCATAAAAGTGAGCCAGCGTTTCTTTTTTATCATGTAACATCCTCCTGATCATGTGTCTTGCCGACATTCCGCTTGCAACATACTAATCTATAGCTTCCGCTCTAGCGGGTCCCCTGGGTGCCGAACAGCGCCGTGACCGAGTTCGACATGTGGCCGTTGATTTCTGTCAGCCCGTAACCCAGCTGTTCAAATACGCCGTATTGAAGCAGCACAAAGGTCAGACAGGCCGCGAGCCCGTAGTGAACCCATGAGGTCCGGCGCGCAGAGCGCCGCCTTGAAGCAGCAGGTCCCGCACCATCAGATTGCCGCACAGCTTCCAGCCGTTCGATTTCCGCCATCACCTGCGGGACGAGATCGGGTATACCGGAGAGCGGCTGAAAGTCCGAAGCGCTGTCCGCTTCCTTCCAAATTTCCTCCATCGCCCTTGCTTCCTCCAGCCACCGCGCACAGTCGGGGCACGCCACAATATGCTGCGTCATTTCCCGCTCCGCTTCGGGAGTCACCAGACCTTCGATATAATGGGGAAGCCATTCCATCACTGTATTGCATTTCATTCCCATCTCTCCCCTTTTCTGCGCATGATCTGTCTGGCGCGGTACAGCTGTGATTCGACCGTTTTTACCGATATGCCTTTCGCTTCAGCTATTTCCTGATAGGACTGCCGGTTAAAGTAGTACAGCTGCACGACCGACCGGTACGGTTCGGCAAGACTGTTCACACTTTGTCCCAGTTCCTCGGAAGCCTCCTTGCGGAGCGCAGCATGTTCCGGCGTCTGTGAAGTCACATAGTCATTCTCCGTATAATCCGCCATGCTGCGATACTTCCACTCCCTGTCATTGGCTCTTTTCCAGTCCAGACAAGTACGGTAGGCAATCCGATACAGCCAGGTAGAAAATGAGGATTGTCCCCGGAAGGAGGGAAGCGCCTTGTAGGCTTTGATAAATACCTCCTGGGCCATATCTTTGGCCGACTCGGATTCTCCCGTTATTTTGATGCATACCCGGTATACCAAGCCCTGATAGCGCGTCACCAAATGAGCAAAAGCCTGACGCTCGCCGTTCAGTACGGCCGATATCCATTCCGCCTCTTCCAGTTGTCTCCCCTCCCCTTCTACATTACGTTTGACGTTCGCCTCTTCCGCTACCCTGCAAAAATATCTATTTCTATAATAAAACAAATTAGGACAAAACTTTGGTAACCGGCCAAAGGCTTCGGCACTTACCGGCTTCGTTTGAGAGTGAAACCGGCCCCTAATCAATTTTACAGCATCCTCGTACCTGGCGTCAGATCCTCCTCCGCAAAAATACATAAACAGCGAAAGGCTGGGATAGAGCGAGGAATCTCGGCAGAGCTTATTCCGTGCGTATACGCATAAAAAAGGACTGTTTCTGAGCTGAATTCACCCCGAAACAGTCCATATATACTGCCGTTCTCATGGTCTAAAAGCTGCGAGCGTCGCTTCCTATAAGTGAGCGTTCTCGCGCTTTGTATACGTCTTGCGCTTCTCAATCAGCTTGTTGAGCGCATCAAGATAAGCACGGGCGCTGGCCTCCAGAATGTCAGTGCTGAGTCCTCTCCCCGCCGCAGCGACAATACCCTGAGACAAAATGACATGCACCTCGCCCTGGGCGTCCTTGCCTTGAGTGACGGATTTGATGGAATAATCGTCCAGCTTGACTTCCTCGCGAGTTGCCTGGTCGATGGCGTTATATATCGCATCCACCGAGCCGTTCCCCTCAGCTACTGCAACAATTGGCTCCTCCGGCGGGCCGTTAAGAATCAACTTGGCGGTCGGCGTCGCTTCATTGCCGTATGTGACGTACAGGGTGCGCAGGCTGTAAATCTCCGGCGTAACGCCCAGCCGCTCTTCCATCAGCGCCAAAATATCCTCGTCGGATACTTCCTTCTTCCTGTCCGCTAAATCCTTGAATCTGGAGAACGCCGCATTCAGTACATCGTCCGGCAGATCATAGCCCAGATCGGTCAGCTTATCCCGGAAAGCATGGCGGCCGGAATGCTTGCCGAGCACCAGTTTGCTCTCCTTCAGGCCAATCGTTTCCGGCGTCATAATCTCGTATGTCGTCTTCTCCTTGAGCATGCCGTCCTGATGAATGCCCGACTCATGCGCAAAAGCGTTCGCGCCGACGATCGCCTTGTTCCCCGGCACGACCATACCGGTCAATTTGCTGACCAGGCGGCTTGTGCGCGAAATCTCGGACAGCACAAGCGACGTCTTCGCCCCAAAGAAATTGCTGCGCGTCTCGAGCGCCATTGCAACCTCTTCAATTGCCGTATTGCCCGCGCGTTCACCGATGCCGTTGATTGTGCCCTCGATTTGATCCGCCCCATTCTGGATCGCCGCCAGCGTATTCGCCGTGGCCATTCCCAGATCGTTATGGCAGTGCGCGCTAAGCTGAACGCGGTCGATGTCAGGAACATTTTCTTTTAAATATTTGAAGATTGCCCCGTACTCCGACGGATTCAAATATCCGACCGTATCCGGAATGTTGACGACGCTCGCACCTTCGCGAACGGCCATGCCGACGACCTCGGCCATAAAGTCGAGCTCGGTTCGTCCCGCATCCTCAAGCGAAAATTCCAGCTTGGAGAAATACTTCTTCGCATAGCGGATGGCTGCCTGCGCCGTCTCCAGAACCTGCCCCTTATCCATCCGGAGCTTATGCTGACGGTGAATCGGGGAAGTCGCGAGAAAGAGATGAATACAAGGGTCCTGCGCGCCCTGCAGCGCCTCCTTGACGGCATCGATATCGCTTTCACGGGATCTGGAAAGGCCAATGACGGTTACATTCTTTACCGCTCTGGCAACTGCATTGACTGCGGCCAAATCTCCCGGCGATGCCGCGGGAAACCCCGCTTCCATACGGTCAATCCCCAGCTTTTCCAGTTGATAGGCGATCTCCAGCTTCTCCTGAGTATTCAGATTCACGCCGGGGGACTGTTCTCCGTCACGCAGTGTTGTATCGAAAATATAAATTTTTCGCATGCCGGGCACCTCCTTAAAAGTAATCATCAAACGCTCCAAATGCGGCCCGCGTAAAGCGGAGCCGCACCTGAAGACTTGCGTTTATATGTGTATCCTTAGACTGATACTGATTATGCCAATCTTATTTCTTGATCCAAGCCATCATTTCGCGCAGTTGTCCGCCAACAACTTCGATCGGATGAGCAGCTTCGTTGCGGCGTGTAGCGGTCAGGAAAGCACGGCCCGATTGGTTCTCGAGAATGAAATCGCGAGCAAATTTACCCTGCTGGATATCGCTGAGCACAGCCTTCATCGCTTTCTTCGTTTCGTCGGTTACAACGCGCGGACCAGTTACATAGTCGCCGTATTCCGCCGTGTTACTGATGGAATCGCGCATCGTTGCCATACCTCCTTCATAGATGAGGTCAACGATCAGCTTCATTTCATGCAAGCACTCAAAGTAAGCCATTTCCGGAGCATAGCCAGCTTCAACCAGCGTTTCAAAGCCAGCTTTGATCAGAGCTGTGACGCCGCCGCACAGTACGGCCTGTTCACCGAACAGATCGGTTTCCGTCTCTTCGCGGAAGGAGGTTTCGATTACCCCTGCGCGGGTACAGCCAATACCTTTGGCATAAGCAAGGCCGATCGCCTTCGCGCTGCCTGTTGCATCCTGCTCGATCGCGATCAGGCCGGGAACACCAAAGCCTTCTTCATAAGTGCGGCGAACCATGTGTCCTGGGGACTTAGGCGCAACCAGCAGCACATCCGAATCCTTCGGAGCTACGATTTGGCCGAAATGAACGTTGAAGCCGTGGGAGAACATGAGCGCCGCGCCTTGTTTCAGGTTTGGTTCGATTTCGTTCTTGTAAACGGCCGCCTGGGTTTCGTCAGGCATCAGAATTTGCACTACGTCCGCACGGGATACCGCTTCGGAGACCGGCAGCACTTCGAAACCGTCATTCTTTGCGGTTTGGAACGATTTGCCTTCGCGCAGGCCGATGATGACTTGAAGTCCGCTGTCGCGCAGGTTCTGCGCCTGGGCATGTCCCTGGCTGCCATAACCGATAACCGCGATTGTTTTACCTTTTAATACGCTCAGATCTCCATCCTGCTCATAGTACGTTGTTACTGCCATTGATAAAATCCTCCTTTAATTTGGAACCCATCTAAAGAGCGGGTGCTTCAGGAGAAGGGCTGTACATGCAGCACTTTCCCTCAAGCTCCCGCTCTTTCGCGGGCATACCGTTCATTATTATATTGTACTGCAAAAAAGCAGCAATTCGCTAAAGCTGTAAAATATACCTATTGCACATTTCCGCGGATCATTGCCGTAACGCCGGTCCGGGACAGCTCTCTGATGCCGTAAGGCTTCAGCAGTTCGATCATAGCGTCGATCTTCTGCGTGTCCCCAACCACCTGCACAAGCATGCTCGTGCTGCCGATGTCGACTACGGAGGCGCGGAACGTTTCGACCACGCCCATAATCTCCGGCCGCTCGGAAGGATCGGCCTTGACCTTAATCAGCGCCAACTCTCTGGCAACCATCGGCTTTGCGCTAAGGTCAACAACCTTGATGACATCGATCAGCTTATAGAGCTGCTTCTCAATCTGCTCCAGCTGGTCATCATCTCCCAAGGTTACGATGACCATCCGGGAAAGTCCAGCCTCCTCGGATTGACCAACGGTAATGCTCTCAATATTAAACCCGCGCCGTCCGAACAGCCCCGATACCCGTTGGAGCACACCAGGCTGGTCGTTCACCAGCACGGAAATCGTATTTCTTTCCACCGTTATTCATCCCCCATCAGCATTTGATCGATGGTCGAGCCCTGGGTTACCATCGGGTAGACATTTTCGTCCTTGGAAACAAGGAATTCCACCAATACCGGCCCCGGCGTTTCCAAAGCTTCCTGCCATGCCGCCCTTGCTTCTTCCTTCGTTGTCGCCCGGATTCCTTTTACACCGTAAGCTTCCGCCAGCTTCACAAAGTTCGGGCTGCCGGCCAGATCCGTATAGCTGTAACGCTTCTCATAAATGAGATTCTGCCACTGCCGCACCATCCCGAGCACCTCGTTGTTGATAACGACGATCTTAACCGGGATGTTATTGATCGCACAGATGGCCAGCTCCTGGGAACACATCTGCATACCGCCGTCGCCGTTGATCGATACGACGAGCCGGTCCGGGTTCGCCATCTGCGCGCCGATCGCCGAAGGGAAACCGAAGCCCATCGTTCCAAGACCGCCCGACGTAATAAAGGAACGCGGATGATTGAACTTGTAATACTGCGCCGCCCACATTTGATGCTGGCCAACGTCCGTCGTCACGATTGCTTCGCCTTTCGTGGTTTCATTGATCAGCTCAATGACCCACTGGGGCTTCAGCACTTTGCCTTCATCATTGTAACGAAGCGGTTTATCCAGCTTCCACTGGGCAATCTGGGTTCTCCATGCGTCCGCTTTGGAAGCCCGTTCAACTTCGGGAATCAGCATCTCCAGGACCGTCTTGACGTCTCCTACGATTGGAATGTCAGGAGATATGTTCTTTCCGATTTCGGCAGGGTCGATGTCGATATGCACGATCTTGGCTTTTGGCGCGAAGCCGTCAAGCTTACCCGTTACGCGGTCGTCGAACCGGGCTCCAATGTTGATCAGCAAATCGCACTGCTGGATGGCGTTGTTCGCCGTGTACGTGCCGTGCATGCCCGGCATTCCCACCCACAATTCGTCGCCACTCGGGAAAGCGCCCAGTCCTAGCAGCGTTGTCGTGATCGGAATTTCCGTCCGCTTGACGAATTCGTACATCGCTTCATGCGCGCCGGAATAGATAACCCCGCCGCCAGCAATGATGATCGGCCGCTCCGCTTCCGAAATCGCGCGCACCAGTTTGTCGAGCTGCAGCTTGTTCGGAACCGTGCGCGGATTGTATCCCCGAAGATTTACGTTATTCACGGGAGTGAACAGCGTCTTCGCCGCGGATACATCCTTTGGAATATCGATAAGCACCGGCCCTTTGCGGCCCGTCGATGCGATATGGAAAGCTTCATGAATGATTCTAGGCAGGTCTTCCACATTGCGCACCAGATAGCTATGCTTGGTAATTGGCATCGTGATGCCGGTAATGTCCGCTTCCTGGAAAGCGTCCGTACCGATCAGGCTTGAGAATACGTTGCCCGTGATGACCACCAGCGGAACGGAATCCATATACGCTGTAGCGATTCCGGTGACCAGATTGGTCGCCCCTGGTCCGGAAGTCGCGATACAGACGCCCGGCTTGCCGCTTGCTCTTGCATATCCGTCCGCCGCATGAATCGCGCCCTGCTCATGCCGGGTCAGCACATGCTTGAAATCATTGAATCCGTATAATGCGTCATAGATATACAGGACGGCTCCCCCGGGATATCCGAACACGGTATCCACGCCCTCCAGGACCAGGCTGCGCAGCAGAATCTCCGACCCCGAAATCACTTCCGGCGTCTTCCATTTCTCCCGTAACTCCTCTGTCGACCGCATTTCCGGTATTTGCGTCATCATTCAGTCATCCTCCTTACAAAATGTCAACTTTCCTATGCAAACGACGATCGCCTTTTGTTCATCCATTTCATCCGGCTTCATACAAAACAAAAAGCCTTTCATCTCCTCTGCGCCGAATAAGCGCGTGAGGGACGAAAGGCTGTTCTTCCGTGGTACCACCCATATTTACATAGCATCTCGCGATGCAATGCCTTGGCAGGTATGCAAAAACCCATCGATGTAGGCAAAAGCCGATCTTTGCAACCTAAAGTCCGTAACGCGGACCACACGATTTCCCCTAATAATTCCACCGGATCAGGCTGGCGGACCTTTCAGGGAAACAGCTCCGAGGTGAGCTCGTATATAAGGGGTTTTGGCGGTGGTTTCAGCAGTTCCACCCGCTCTCTGGTCAAAAGAGCCCTTAAAACTTCGTCCTCTTCATTGCCGATATGCTCGTTAAAATGTTTAGACACATTATATGATTCCTTACACGGTTAGTCAATCCCTTATTTTAAACTCTCCGTCTTGTCCTTCTTTTATTCTGGGCGGAACATCCAGCCCCCCGTCTATCATATGATGTACGACAAAGTGTGGAAGGGGGATGCACCGTGATCCGTTACCGCCGCCCCAAGCAGGACGATGAGATTATTCACCGGTTAATTGAGACCGAGCTTGTGCCTTTGTCCCATTTGCCCGCAAAAGTGCTGGAACAGGTCAAAAAAGAACTCCCGCGCCGGCTCGGGCAGGGAGTTACGCTTGTAGCGAGCGCTGATTATGACAGCGACCCGCTGGGATTTGTCCATTTTATGCTGCACGGAGATTTACTCTATATCGATATGCTGGCCGTCGCCGCTTCGGCGAAACGAAAGCGCTGGGGAAATCTGCTGATGGACCGGGCGGAGCGGTTTGCATTATCACGCGGATGCCATCGATCCAAAGTAGCTGTAGACGTCGGAAATGCCGCCGGGCTCTCTTTTTACGAGAAGCTGGACTATATCGTGATCCGGTATGTGCCGCAGAGTATGTGCTATGAGATGGAAAAGCGCTTCTTGCCGCCAGGCATTTGAGTTATCTCTTAAAAAAAACCGTAAGGGTAAGGTCCGCCGCCATAACCGCCAGGGCCGTACCCATGGCTGTAACCATATCCCGGACCGTAAGGCGAGTAGGGTCCATAGCCATATCCTCCGTAGGCGTAAGGAGCGGTTCCTACTGCGAGCAGGTCGAACAGCACGAGCGGTATGATGGCTTTGATTTGCACTTTTTTGCCTCCGGTACGCTGTACGATCAGACGATTGCCCGAAATGCGAAGCAGCTTGCCCGCAACCTTTGTTCCGTCTTTTTTCACCGCTACGATATTTTTGCCCACCAGCTTCATAACCTGCTTCTTGGTCACTTGTTGTGTCATAATATCCCTCCCACTTTCCAGTGTTTTCATTGGAACTCAGATCGTATTGCCGCCTTCGAGTACAGTGTATTCGGAGCCGCTCCATCCTGCCTGTACCTATGCCCAGACTATCCAGAATTGCCTGGCGAAGCAGTTCTCCGCCAAACAAAAAACCGCACTCCCGGCCGAAACCGGAAATGCGGTTGGAACAGAAATGGCGCGTCAGCGGACCCTCCATTAACGTTTGCTTGGATCGTAAGGCTGTCCGAGCGCAGACGGCGCCGAGGAGCGGCCCACCGCGCTCACGAGAACGATGATTGTCAGCACATACGGAATCATATAAATAAATTCCTGCGGAATACTCTGGGACCAGCCGAATAACTGAACATAGTTGCGAATCGCCTGCGAAAAACCGAAGAACACGGCGGCGCCAAAGGCGCCAAGCGGATTCCATTTGCCGAAAATCATAGCCGCAATCGCAATAAAGCCCTGCCCGGAAATCGTGTTGTGGGCAAAGGTGCCTGTAGTCGTCAGCGTGATCGTCGCGCCGCCTATGCCTGCGAACATTCCGCTGAGCATCACACCGACATAACGCATACGGTTGACGTTAACGCCAAGCGTATCCGCCGCGCTCGGATGCTCACCGACCGCCCGAAGACGAAGACCAAACGGCGTTTTGAACAGAAGGTAATACACGACAATAACCAGTATGATCGCCAAGTACGTAGTTGGATAGTTGTTGAACAGACCGGGTCCGATAACCGGAATTTTGGAAAGCACCGGAATCGGATATTTGCTAAAGCCATCAATGAGAGGAGTTTCGCCCGCCCCTTCAAACAGCAGCTTAACCAGGTAAAGCGTGCTGCCTGCGGCCAGGAAGTTGATTACCGTACCGCTGATCGTCTGGTCCGCTTTGAACGTAATGGAAGCAACGGCATGGATAAGCGCTCCAAGCATGCCGACCGCCATAGCGCAGAGGACACCGATCCAAGGAGCCATGGTTTCATAGCCGGCGTCCTGCGCATAATAACCGCCGACGGCGGCGGCAAAGGCGCCGAACATCATCAGACCTTCAAGCCCGATGTTAACCACGCCCGAGCGTTCGGAGAAGATGCCCCCAAGGGCGGCAAAAATGAGCGCTGTGGAAAATACTAGCGTTGTATTGAGCATTTGGCCCAGTGTCAGCAAATCCATCTATAACACCTTCTCTTTCTTGCGCTTGAAGTAAAACGGCTTAAGCACCCAGCGGACAATCCCCTGTGCCGCGATAAAGAATATGATCGAGCCGATCACGATGCGGATCAGTTCCGGAGGGACATCTGCGTTGAAGCTCATGCCTGCAGAACCGTAGGTCAGCATGCCGTACAGGATCGCGGCCAGAATGACCCCGAATGGATGAGTAAGCCCCAGCAGCGCAACGGCAATCCCGTCAAACCCATAGCCCGGTGAAGCCGCGAGTACAGACTGGTAGTGGAATACTCCAAGCACCTCGCCCGCTCCGGCGAGTCCGGCAAACACTCCCGCGATGAACATTGACTTCATTACATTGCGTCTGACATTCATGCCAGCATATTCCGCAGCATGGGAATTCAGGCCTACAGCGCGCATTTCGAAGCCCTGCTTCGTTTTCCACAAGTAGATGTAAAAGAACACCGCCGCCGCAAGCGCGATAACAGTCCCCCAATGCAGACGGGCGTTGTCAAAGATGGAGTTCAAAAAAGTGAGCGACATCGACGCAGGAATATCCTCTGAGCGGTTCTGCCCCGGAATCAGGAGGAACGTTCTTACGATATAGTTCGCAAGGTACAGGGCAACCCAATTTAACATAATGGTCGTAATAACCTCGTTAATGCCCCGCTTGGCCTTCAGATAACCTGCTATTCCGGCCCACATTCCGCCGAACAGACCCGCTCCGATCACTGCCAGCGGCACCAATAAAAATGCGGGAAGTCCAGCCAGCTTGATTCCGATAACTGAGGCTGCGGTCATTCCGATCAGCACCTGTCCGTCCGCGCCGATGTTGAACATCCCTGAACGGAAAGCAAAGGCCACGGAAAGACCGGTCAGCATCAGCGGCGTCATTTCGCGGATCGCTTCTCCAAAATCATACGCGCTGCCGAATACGCGTTTGAACAAAGCGCCATAGGCTGCGATCGGATCATAACCGCCGATCAGCATTACTGCCGCGCCAACCAGAAATCCGAGCAGAATCGCGACAAGAGGCACAATATAGCTGTCTGTCGCAAATATTTTTTTAAGCTTATACACCCGCTTTACCTCCCCGCTTCAAGCTGCCCGCCATCATTAGCCCAAGCTCCTGATCATTCGTATCCTTAGGATAGACCTCGCCGACAATTTGCCCTTCGTAAATAACGGCGATTCGGTCGGACACATTCATAATTTCGTCCAGCTCGAATGAAACTAACAGCACAGCCTTGCCTTGATCTCTCTGGGCGATAAGCTGCTTTTGCACAAACTCGATAGCGCCCACATCAAGCCCCCGCGTCGGCTGTGCCGCAATCAGCAGGGTCGGCTCTTTGTCTATTTCCCGCGCAATAATTGCTTTTTGCTGGTTGCCGCCGGACAGAGAACGCGCTGTATTGTGAATCGATGGCGTACGCACGTCGAACGCCCTAACCAGCTCCTCGGCATGCTTGTCAATGACTTCGTTATTCATAAATCCATTCCGGTTATACGGGCTTTTGTAGTAGGTTTCAAGCACCATATTCTCGCTGACAGTAAAGTCAAGCACGAGTCCGTGCTTATGCCGGTCCTCCGGAATATGCGAAACGTTCATTTCCGAAATTTTGCGCGGAGACAGATTGGCTATTTCCTTCCCTTCCACGGCAATCGAACCGGAATCGATTTTGCGGAGGCCCGTGATGGCCTGGATCAGCTCGCTCTGTCCGTTTCCGTCAACGCCGGCTATGCCCAGAATTTCCCCAGCCTTGACTTCAAAGCTGAGATTATTCAATACAGGTATGCCTTCCTTATTCTTGCTGTTAACTCCGTCTAGCTTCAGCACCGTCTTCCCGATGTTCGGAGTCTGCTTGTCCACTTTAAACGTAACGCCTCGGCCGACCATTTTCTCTGCCAAATCGCTCGGATTGGTCTCAGAAGTTTGGACCGTGTCGATAACCTTGCCACGGCGGATGATCGTTACCCTGTCCGATATGGTCATTATTTCTTTTAGCTTATGGGTAATCAGAATTATGGATTTGCCCTCGGCGACCAGGCGTTTCATAATCGCCATGAGCTCATTGATTTCCTGAGGGGTAAGTACGGCGGTGGGTTCGTCAAATATAAGAATATCCGCACCGCGGTACAAGGTTTTCATAATTTCCACACGCTGCTGCATCCCTACCGAAATATCATGGATTTTGGCATGCGGATTAACTTGAAGACCGTACAGCTCCGACAGCTTGCGAACCTGCTCCGCTGCGGATTTATAGTCGATTTTAAGACCTTTCTTCGGTTCTGTTCCAAGAATAATATTCTCGGTCACTGTAAAAGGCTCTACAAGCTTGAAATGCTGGTGCACCATACCGATGCCAAGCTCAATGGCTTTATTCGGGCTATCGATTATAACCGGCTTCCCGCCGATTTCAATACTGCCCTCATCGGGCTGATACAGTCCAAATACGATATTCATTAGTGTAGACTTACCTGCTCCATTCTCACCTAGCAGCGCATGGATCTCGCCTTTCTCCAGCGTCAGGCTGATGGAGTCATTGGCGATAATACCGGGAAAGCGTTTTGTGATTTGCTTCAACTCTACGACAGGAGCCGCAGCACTCATGGAATCACCCTCATTACAGGAATATATTACAGCGTTGCCGCTAATGTCCTTGGCCCAAAGCGGGGGTCGTCCTCGGAACTCTAGCGGGATAAAAAGATAATGGATGGAGTTCTGAACCTCCGAATATCCCTAGACATGGCAGACATGGCTGTACCGCCCTTTTCTGGGGGCGGTAACCAAGCCGGATTAACCTAGTAGATAAATGTAATCGTCCTGAAATCGGCCAAGCCAGTCTTCCTAATTCTACTCTCTAACTAAGAACAAGGCCAGCTAAATAACCGGCCTTGGTATCTTCTTCCGATCTTATTCAATTGAGGGAAAAAGTTATTCGGCAGGAACTGTAATCTTTCCGTCGATGATTTGTTGTTTGTAATCGTCCACTTTAGCCAGGATATCGGCGCTCACGTTGGCTTTGGAAGTTTCCGGCAGACCTACACCGTTGTCTTTCAAGCCGAGCACGGTAGTTGTGCCGCCTTTGAAAGTACCGTCGATGACTTGCTTGGAAACGACTCTAACCGCTTCGTCAACACGTTTAACCATAGAAGTCAGTGTTACGTCGTCGCCAAATTCGATCGATTGGTCCTTATCTACGCCGATAACCCATACTTTGGCGCCGCCTGCTTTATTGCGGGATTTGGCTTCGTTGAACACACCGTTGCCTGTTGCTCCTGCAGCCGGGAAGATGATGTCGTTGCCTGCGTCATACAATGTAGCCGCCAACGATTTACCGATATCAGGCTTGTTATAAGCACCGGCATAAGTAACCGTTACTTTTGCGCCCGGATTAACCGCCGTAACACCCGCTTTGAAGCCCGCTTCAAAGCGTTTGATTACCGGGCTTTCCATACCGCCGATAAAGCCAACTTTATTCGTCTTAGTAGTCAGACCTGCAACAACACCGACCAGGAACGATCCTTCGTTCTCGGAGAAGGTAACGGACTCAACGTTAGGAGCATCCACTACATTGTCGATGATGGCCAGCTTGGCGTCAGGATTCTCGCCCGCAACTTTTTTAATGGAGTCACCCATGTCAAAGCCAATGCCCCAAGTCAGAGCATAACCGTCTTTAACAAATTGGTTCAGGTTCGGCTCATAGTCCGCATTGGAATTACTTTGCAGATATTGAACCTTCACACCACTTTCTTTCTCAAGGGCTTGAAGGGCTTCCCAAGCGGATTGGTTAAACGATTTGTCGTTTACGCCGCCAACGTCGGTAACCATACCGATTTTGATGTTGGAGTTATCCGTAGTAGCTTCACTGGAGCCCGTGTTGGTTTCAGTATTGGCGCTTGCATTAGTGCCTGCGTTTCCGGACGCGTTGTTATTGTCGCTTCCGCAGCCAGCCAGAATGACCGTGAAAGCAAGCAGCATAACAAGAGACAGCTGGTAAATTTTTTTCATTGATTGTGATCCCCCTTAAAGAAATTGGATGTCTTCTGTATTCTCATTTGGACCTTGGACATGCCATTGAATCAAATTATAACGGGTAAAAACGGTAAAATCCAGTAAATTAATGACCTGCGGTTAATAAAAATTTGCTTTTCCCTTAAATCAAGCGTTTACTTTAACCTCCTATGTCAATTTTTATATCATATTGATGTTATATTGTATGGAATATCCAATTTCTCCGTCATAAGCACCTAATAATAGTATTGCAAAATAAAGGGAACTCCATTATTATATATGCCTATCATGCCAAGGAAAGGAAGCCAATCATGATGAGTGAATCATCCCAGCCAGCAGCTCCAGCTTCGAAATACTGCCGAGAATCACGTGTATTCAAAACAGGACGGGTCTTCCCGAACGATATTAACAACCACCAGACCCTGTTCGGCGGCAAGCTGATGAGTAACATAGATGAAGTCGCCTCTATCTCCGCGATGCGACACTGCCGATGCAGTGTCGTTACCGCCTCCACTGACTCCGTCGACTTTCTGTCCCCGATCCGGCCCACCGATTCATTCTGCTTCGAATCCTTTGTGTCCTGGACCGGCCGCACCAGCATAGAGGTATTCGTTAAGGTCATAGCCGAAAATTTATATTCAGGTGAGCGCACCGTGGCGGCCACTTCCTTCCTCACCTTTGTGGCCATCGGGCCTGACGGTAAACCGGCCCCTGTACCGGGTGTTATCCCCGAGACGGATGAAGAGAAGCTGGTCAGCGATTTGGCGGAGGAACGGTCGGAGCAGCGTAAAGTCAGACGCGCCGCCAGCAAGAAGCTGGCCGGCCAGCTTATAACGACAAAGTACTGGGAGTAAACAGCTTCACTCTTCAAAAATTTTCACAAAAAAAGCACCGCTTCACGGGAAATTCCCGGAGGCGGTGCTTTTCATATAACAGGCAGTTGCTTACGCGTTGATCTTCTCTTTAGCTACGGTAGCCAGCGAGTTGAATGCGTTCAGATCATTTACAGCCAGGTCAGCCAGCATTTTGCGGTTGATGTCCACTCCGGCCAGCTTCAGGCCGTGTACCAGCTTGTTGTAGGACAGGCCGTTCAGACGGGCTGCAGCGTTGATACGAACGATCCACAGTCTGCGGAAGTTGCGTTTGGTTTGACGACGGTCGCGGTAAGCGTAAACCAGCGATTTCATTACTTGTTCTTTAGCGGTTTTGAAAATGCGGTGCTTGGAACCGAAGTAGCCTTTTGCCAGTTTCAGTACCTTTTTATGTTTACGACGAACGACGAAGCCGCCTTTAACTCTTGCCATATTAATAAACCTCCCAAAAATTGTGTAATAAAAACTATTTCAAGTTAGCCAGGCCTTGCTTCAGACGTCTTACGTCGCCGGGAGCCATTTCAGGGTTGGTTCCCAGAACCCGCTTAGCGCGCTTGGACTTGTGGGACAGCAGATGGTTTTTGTACGCTTTGTAGCGCGTTACTTTACCTGTTCCGGTAATTTTGAAGCGGCCTTTCAGGCTGCTGTGAGTTTTCATTTTAGGCATTGTGTTTCCTCCTCAATAGTTATGCTGCTTGTTAAGATGGTTTGGGTGCCAAAATCATAATCATGCTGCGGCCTTCCAGCTTAGGCTGGCGCTCCACAACGGAAATCTCGGCCACTTCCAATTTGACGCGCTCCAGAATTTTCTGACCGATATTCGCATGGGTAATTTCGCGTCCGCGGAAGCGGACGGAGCATTTTACCTTGTCGCCTTCATTCAGAAACTTGACCACATTACGGAACTTGGTCTGATAGTCATGTTCTTCAATGTTGGCACGGAACCAAACTTCCTTGATGTCCACGATCTTCTGATTCTTACGGGCTTCCTTCTCTTTCTTCTGCTGCTCGTAACGGAACTTGCCGTAATCCATGATGCGGCATACCGGCGGCTTCGCCTGCGGCGCTACATTGACTAAATCCAGATTAAGATCGATTGCCATTTGCAACGCTTCGCGGATCGGTTTAATCCCGATTTGTTCTCCCTCCGCACCAACCAAACGAACTTCTCTCGCCCGAATCTCATCATTGATCATATGGTCCTTACTGATAATTCTCCACCTCCGGATCTGATTGGCTAATAGATATAACAGCTTCTACCCAATTAAAAAACGGGCGCCGGAAATTACCGACAACCCGTTTGATCAACGTTCATGAACGAACAGCATTCATAAAGCATTGAGATCAAAACCAGCCGGCTGTTAGCCGATCAGGTGAGAAGCCGGTGCTTCTGCTTGCAATCTCTAATTAATTTAGCGCACTTGAATAGTTTACACTATCCGGTTTAGTAATGTCAACCATTTTCTCAAACGTTATGCAAATACAGTTACGTTGCTCTAACCCTGCTTGCTTTGAACTTCCTCCAGACGCACGACGCGGGTATGCTTCGTATGGCTCCATTGTTTGTTGTTTTGCGTAAAGAATGCGTAGAACGTAATCGGATACCATGAAATCAGGTAAATCGGGAACAGCAGCATATAGGCATACACCTTTTTGAACGTTACCTTTTCAAGAATCATCGATACGAAAAAGGTAAACACATTGGCGGCTATGGCGACATAGCTTAGCCATAAAGGCAGGTAGCCGTACAGGTTGGCGATATGCGGACCACCCAGCAGCGAACTGTCGATCCACATCACCGCGGTCATGAGGAACGTGAGCAGGACAATATAGACGTTGACGCCGTATAGGGCCAGGTCAAACTTGGTCAAGCTTCGTTCTTTAATACTCTGCCACAGCAGAGGGAAGAAATAACGGCGGGCGACGGTAAAATGTCCTTGCATCCAGCGAAGCCTCTGTCTGGACGAGGCCTTGAACGTAAGCGGCTTCTCGTCAAACACTTTGGCGTCGTAGTTGAACTCCGGATATACGCCCTTCGACGCGCTGCGCATGGTGAACTCCAGGTCCTCTACAAGACTGGTTGCTCCCCAGCCCATTTCCTTTAGCAGATTCGTTTCGAAGCACATGCCCGTTCCGCCAAGGAAGTTGGCCATACCCAAATTGTGACGCGACAGCTGCCACAAACGGTTAATATACCAGTAAGAGATGCCATAGGCTGCGGTAATCCAGGAATCCTCCGGATTCTTCGTGTCGATGTAGCCCTGAATGACTTTTGCGCCGGAACAGAGATCATTGTTCATCTCCATCAGGAAGTCGGTATGGGCCAGATTATCGGCATCGAACATCACAACGGCGTCGTACTGGCGCGGCATGTCCCAAAGTTTCCCCAGCATCCACTCGATTGCGTAGCCTTTGCCTCTCAAATTATTGTTGGTGCGGACGCAGGCAGTCATGCCATGCTCCCGGACAATGCGGGCCGTTCCGTCCGTACAGTTATCGCAGATGACGAATACGTCGTATAGTTCCTTCGGATAATTCAGCTGCTTCAGGTTTTCCATAAGCGCCCCGACCACTTGTTCTTCGTTATGCGCGGCTACGAGCACGGCAAATGATTTTTCCGGCGGGAAAAGCTTTTTCTTCTTCTTCTTGTGCAGTCCGAACAACGAGAAGCCAAACTGATAAACCGCAATTAGCGCCAAGACCACTTGGAGCGTCACAAAAATTGCATCTGTCATGATCCTTCGATGCCCCCTTTTTCTGTCAGGTTCTTTTTCTCTGACCTTTGAACGTAATAAATGACCCTTTTGTTGCAATTCTAAACGACAGACATGGAACATACCTTTGTCCTCAGCGGGTCCCGCTCTTTGTTATATATGCCGTCCATATGGAGTTTCTGCTTGCGTTCCGGATTTTACAAAACGCATTATTTTCTCTGTTACCATATAAACGTGGGAAGTCCGCTTGAACCATTGTACGGCTTAAAGGCATCCAAGTCAAAACTGTCATTTTTCGTGCAATATCGACCTTTTTCTTGAAATCGGTTCGTGCAAAAAAGTATGATGAAGATAGTTGTACAGGCTAAAGCGGGTTATCCTAATTAACGCCGTTAATCCGGCGGCCGTTATTAGCGGGGGGACCACTATGAGAACTAAAATGTTAAAACTGCTTACTGCAGAGCAGCGTCTGTTTCACTGGATCAACGGACGGCTGCACAACCGTTATCTGAATTTCTGGCTTTTCTATCTGACTCATCTGGGCGGAGCGACCGCCAGCATCGGGATCAGTCTTCTGGTATGGGTGCTTGCCCCTCATACGCTGAGGCTGCCCGCCCAGCAGGCTCTGATCGCCCTGGCTGTCAGCCACCTACCCGTGGCCGTCGCCAAAAGAATGTATCCCAGGGTCCGCCCTTATCTGGCCCTGCCCGGAACGAATACGTTCCGCAATCCGCTCAAGGACCATTCGTTTCCTTCTGGGCATACGACGGCAATCTTCGCTTCCACAGTGCCTTATGTAGCGGCTTTCCCCGTCCTGGGTTTCGTGCTGCTGCCGCTTGCCTTATCGGTTGGATTCTCGCGGATCTATCTTGGACTCCATTATCCTTCCGATGTGGCGGCAGGCGCACTGATCGGCAGCGCGGTTGCGGCCGGTACGGTTGCATTATGGAGTTAAAGCCCATAACTCAGGACCTATGACCAAACGGGGGCAGGTGAACATCGCCGGAAATCATTAACCGCCTTACCACGCTTGCCCTGTACCGGCTTTTTTATACCCGTATGAAAAATATTGTTCAGCAGCCTGCAAAGCAACTCGAAGCATCTTTGAAATGTTGGAGCAACAAAAAGAGGGTCCTGCCGGCCTAAGCCAAAGGACCCTCTTTTTGTTATAGGAATACTATCTGCTCGGCGGATGCCTTGATTATTCGACCTGCGGCATTGCCGGTAATAGTCTGTACTTATCCAGACGAGAGGCTTGATTGCGTTTCAGCGCTTCCGCTCCGACAATCGCCTCGCAGCGGTGGATCTGAACGCCCTGGCCGACAAATTTCGTTTCGTATTCGGTCATGACGTGCTCTTCATTGATCCCTCCCGCATGAAGATCGAGTGAAATATTCGACATCTGCAGACCGAAGTCGGCAAAGGCGTTCAAGGAAAATTCAAACAGACTGCGCGAATCCGTCTTCAAATGAATTTCTCCCAAACCGTCTAACAGCCCACTATACTTATCCAAGAAACGGGGATGCGTCAATCTGCGGCGGGCGTGCTTTGTTTTGGGCCAGGGGTCGCTGAAGTTCAGATAGATGCGCTGCAGCTCTCCCTCAGCGAACACTTCTTCCGCATATTCGATATTGGCCAGCGCGAGCTTCAGATTCGGCGGCGTTTTCAGACCTTCCGGTTCCCATATATTCCGCGCCTTTTCCGCCGCCCGGCGGATCAGCTCGTCATACATATCCACTCCGATAAAATTAATTTCGGGGTATTTATGGCTCATCCGGCTGATAAACTGCCCCTTCCCCATTCCGAACTCGACATAAATCGGGCGGTCGTTGCCAAAGAGCGCGGACCATTGTCCTTTATGTTTGCGAGGATCGAGCACGACCAAATCGGCCTGCTGCACGAGACTTTCACGTATTCCTTTTCTTCCGCGTAAACGCATGTTTACTCCTTTCACTTATCGACAAGTTACGATCATGATTACTGCAATATTGTGACTAACTTGCTCCGAAAAGTAAAGATGCAAAACAGAAAAGAGAAAGGAATTTCCCCGTTCCGCTAGGCTCAGCGAAACTCAAGGAAATTCCTTCCGTGTTGTATTTGGAATTGGGGTCCCTAATTTCAACAATTCATAGTCTATCTTGCTTCTGAACTAAAATCAAATGTCTTCTCGAAAGCATTGCGAATTTTGCGCTGCGCTTCCGTCTTGATCTTCCGATTGCCTTTAAATTCCACTCCTGTGAGCGCAAGAGCCTCGTCAGGAGTCAGTTGGACATCGATTGGACCTCTGCCTTCAGGATATACGGCTTGAGAATTCATGTTCGATCACCTCACGGTTAATTGTATGGACCACGGCGACAGGGGATTATGAATTCCTTCTTTCATACTGATGACGATAATCATTTTTACACTCAAAATATAACATGATGTGTAAGTAATTTCAAGTGAATTTCCTCCTGCTGAAGACCCATTTTTAAAATAAGTATGAGTTATCATTAGCATGCGGCGAAGCGATTACAACCCTGTGAATCCGCCGATGTTTTGGTCAGATTGCCTGAGCGCCATGTCCTGTTACGCTCGCTCCCTTTTTTTGATACAATGGATTCGGGTAAATCATTACTTGCAATTAAAGGAGACATCCATGACTATACTAGAAGCCCCTTCCACAGCCTCGCTGTGGGGAGATAAACGATTTCATACCTGGAACTACGAAATGCGCGAACAGTTTGGCGATAAAGTGTTCAAAGTCATGCTGGACGCCGGCTTCACCTGTCCCAACCGCGACGGCTCAATTGCCAAAGGAGGCTGCACCTTCTGCAGCGCACGCGGCTCGGGCGATTACGCCGGAAGCCGACGCGACGATCTGGTCACCCAGTTCGGAAGCGTCCGCGACCGCCAGCATCTGAAATGGCCGAACGCCAAGTACATCGGTTATTTCCAGGCATATACTAATACGTATGCGCCGGTTGAAGAGCTGCGGGAGTACTACGAGGTCATTCTGGAACAGCCAGGCGTTGTCGGATTGTCCATCGCCACCCGTCCCGACTGCCTTCCGGATGATGTTGTCGATTATCTGGCGGAATTGAACGAACGTACTTATCTATGGATTGAAATGGGCTTGCAGACGATTCACGAGTCCACCTCACACCTCATTAACCGGGCGCATGATACGGAGTGCTATCGCGAGGCTGTCGAAAAGCTGCGCAGCCGGGGCATCCGGGTCTGCACGCACATTATTCACGGTCTTCCGCAGGAAACGCACGAAATGATGCTGGAGACGGTGTCAGCCGTATCGCAGATGGATGTGCAGGGGATCAAAATCCATCTTCTGCACCTGATGCGGAAGACGCCGATGGTTAAGCAGTATGAAGCCGGACTGCTTCGTTTTCTGGAGCAGGATGAATATGTAAAGCTCATCGCCGATTCATTGGAAATGCTGCCTCCGGAAATGATCGTACACCGTCTGACCGGGGACGCCCCCCGCGATCTGCTGATCGGTCCGATGTGGAGCCTTAAGAAATGGGAAGTGCTCAATGCGATCGACGACGAGCTGAAGCGCAGAGATACCTGGCAGGGCAAGTATTGGAGAAAACGCTGATGGGCTTTCTATCCGTGCTGAGCTTCGCCCATAAAATGGTAGAAGAGCGCCTTTCCCCGGGCGAGCGCGCCGTGGATGCCACGGTGGGAACCGGCGCGGACACCTTGTTCCTTGCAAAGAAGGCGGGGCCAAAAGGCGAGGTCTACGGCTTCGACATTCAGCCCGAGGCTTTGACGCTTGCCGGGGAGCGCCTGCGCCGCGCCAGGGAGGACGAAGGAGGGGACGCCCTTGCTCCTTCGACTCTTCTATTGAAGAGCCATGCCGAGATGGCTGACGTACTGCCCCCTTCGTGGCGCGGCAGCGTCGGGGCGATCATGTTCAACTTCGGCTATCTCCCATCGGACGACGCGGACAAGAGCGTGATTACTTTGCCGGACAGTTCGGTTGCCGCGCTCGGGGTCTCCCTTGAACTTCTCCGGCCCGGAGGGATTGTAACAGCGGTCCTGTACCCCGGACATCCCGGTGGCGGGCTGGAAGCGGAAGCGGTTGAAGCCTGGGCGTCCGCCGTTCCGCAGCAAACGGCCAGTGCCATCGTGTACCGCCAGCTTCAACGCAGAACGGCTCCCTATGTTATCGCGCTTGAGAAAAAGAAAGGTTAAGATAACTAAATCTGATTTGGAGAGGACGATGGATCTATGACACTGCCTTATCCTTTAAAATTTCAACCGGAATTCAAAGAACGCGTCTGGGGCGGAAGAGCCCTTGAGAAGTTTGGCCTCGGCCTCCCTGAAGGCCATATCGGCGAAGGCTGGATGATCGCCGACCACCCAAACGGAACCTCGTCCGTCGTAAACGGCGAGCTCGCGGGACAGGGCCTGGACCAGATCCGCGAAGCCTACGGACGTGAATGGTTCGGCAGCAAAGGCTATTCCGAGCACGGTGGAAGATTCCCTCTATTGATAAAGCTCCTGGATTGCAACGACAACCTGTCCGTTCAGGTTCATCCCACCGACGACTATGAGCGGCTGCCCAAAGGCGAATTAGGTAAGACTGAAATGTGGTACGTTCTTGACGCCAAGCCGGACGCCAAAATCATCTACGGCCTCAAGGAAGGCGTGAACCGCGAAAGTCTGCGCCAAGCGCTGGAAAACGGAACGGTTATGGATCTTCTTCAGGAAGTGCCGGTCTTGGCAGGGGATACATTCTATATTCCAGCCGGTACGGTGCATGCTCTGTGCGCGGGCGTGGTCGTAGCGGAGATCCAGCAGAACTCGGACACGACATACCGGATTTATGATTACGACCGGCCCGGCCTTGACGGCAAGCCGCGCGAGCTGCATATCGAGGATTCGCTGAACGTGACTGCTTACGAAGGCGCAGGCGCAACTTCCATGAAGACGGATAGCGCCGTACCTGGAGAATGGCTGCAGCTGGCGGAATCGCCATATTTTATCGTGGAAAAAGGCATTGTAAGCGGCAATTGGAGCCTTGTAACCAACCCGGAGAGCTTTACTGTACTGGTTATTTGCGAAGGAAGCGGGCACCTGATTTGGGAAGGCGGCTCCCAGCCGTATTCGGCGGGTGAGTGCTATCTGCTCCCGGCTAATCTGGGCACTTATACCATAGAAGGGCAGGCTACCTTGCTCCGCTCGTATTTGCCTTAAGCCTTATTGGGCCTATATACGACGCTTCCGGTTTGGAAAATGAAGCATCTTCGCTCTGCCCTGCCGCTTGTTATTAGGAGGAAAAACTGGTGACGGAACATTCCTTTACGATGACCGATCCTCTCGGAGTCCCCATTCATGTGTACGAATGGCTGCCGGAGGCCGAAGGCCCCGTCCGGGGTATCCTTCAAATCTCGCATGGCATGTGCGAGACGGCCGCCAGATATGCCCGCTTGGCAGGCCGGTTGAACGCCGCGGGCTACGCGGTGTATGCGGGAGACCACAGGGGACACGGCAGAACCGCGGGAAGAATCGATTTGCTTGGTGATGCCGGATCCGATGGCTTCTATTGGATGCGCCGCAACCTTCTTCAGATTGCCGCCATCGCATCGGGCAGACATCCGGGAGTTCCCGTATTTCTGCTCGGGCACAGCATGGGTTCTTTTCTGACGCAGAAGCTGATGTGCACGCCCGGGAGCGAAGGATATGCGGGCTATATTTTAAGTGGAAGCAACGGCCCCCGCGGGATGCTGCGGCTGGGAGAGACGCTTGCAAAGGCCCAACTGAAGCTGATGGGGGAGCGGCATCGCAGCGTGCTGCTGAACGGCATCGTCTTTGGCCCCTACAACCGTTCATTCTCCCCTTCCCGCACGGCCTTCGATTGGCTGAGCAGCGACCCCGAGGAGGTCGACCGGTTTATAGATGATCCGTACTGCGGGGCGATTTGCACGACCCGTTTCTTCCGGGATTTCTTCCGGCTGCTGCAGGATATCCATACCGGAGCCGTGCTGGATTCTCTATGTAAGGACAAGCCGGTATATTTGTTCTCCGGCGAGAAGGACCCGGTCGGTATGAACGGCCAAGGGATCCTTCGGCTCGCAGAGCTGTACCGAAAGTTCGGCGTAAGCGATCTGGAGGTGCGGCTGTATCCGGAAGGCCGGCATGAAATGCTGAATGAAAAGAACCACGATCTGGTTACAGACGATCTGCTCGATTGGCTGGTCCGCCATCTTCCCCCCGGACAAGATCTGCTTCGGACGTAGCGGGGAATATCCGTATGAAAACACAAAGACAGGCCTCGTCTGCGTTGACGAAAGACCTGTCTTTTTCTACGATTGCCCTAAAATTTGCTGCTATTTCCGTCCCACAAACAGACCGTGATTGCTGATGCCAAGAATGGACGGCTCGGAGCATGTTTTTAGATGATATTGATGAGTCGAACTGTTCCTCGCTAAACCCGTTAACAGTGTCCCTCATAATTACGCCTATACCGTCCGTTGCCGCATGTTCCAGCTTATCCGCCCCATGATCACCCAGCAACTGCTCGATTTCTTCGGGTGTATGAAAATACGCATATGTCCAAAAACAGTCCTCATCCGCCGAGCTGATTCTGCCCTCTTCCAGAAATTTCGCCATCCACCGACTGGTTAGGAAACGGGAGTCACCCTTCACCAGATATGGGAACATAAAAAACTTGTTAATATAAGCAACCGCCAAAATCCCGCCAGGCTTGAGCACTCTCAAGCATTCGCTTATACATTTGCGCTGGTCCGCCCGTTCCCTGAGATGATACATCGGCCCCAAACAAAAAACGGCGTCAAAGCTGCCCGGCTCAAACCCGGAGAGATCCGTCGCATCCGCTGCTTCAGCGGTCATATCCGTATAGCCGCCGCTCTCGATCTTGCTTTGTATAATCTCAACATGCTTCGGAGTAAGATCAGTCGAGATGATCGAACTCCCTTTATCCGCATAATAAAAAGAATAAATCCCCGTTCCAGCGCCAAGGTCTAGTATTTTATGCTCTGCCGATATGTATTTGTCCAAGACATGCGTATAAACTCAAGCTTTCTGGCATTATCCGTCGTCAGTCTGGATGCTTCATCATAGCCGTCATAGTAGCGTATTACCGATTCCACAAAACTTCCTCCCCTGGAAAAAAACTTCAACGCACGTATACCCTGGCTGCTTTAATGGCAATAGCCAACCCTTTGGCAGATTGGCTTATTTTGTTTTTTTACGTCTCACTCTGCTGCGCTTTCTCCTGCGGATACGGATAATGCATACCTTACTGGATGTATGATAGACCAGTTTTCCGGGTCCGGCTTGATCAAATTCCGTACGGGCGTCTTCGTCTGCAACCGCGCGGATCGGCTCAACCTCATCTATAAATCTTCTGGTACCCTCCTGATGAAATTCAAGGACGGAAAACAAAACAAACTGGTTGGGAAACAACTGTCTCATTTCTAGCCACTTCATCCCACAATTCCCCCTTGCTCCTGCGGCTTAATCCGCTCAGTATCAAGCGCCGCGCTCAATGTCTCGTTCGAGTTGAACACAGTTTACCACCTTTTGGAACAACTTTACAGCTTCAAAATATGTCACATCCAGAAACAGGCAACACAAGGTATACTCCCCCTTATAACAGGGAGGGATGAACGTGGACGATAAAAGAGACGACCTGCGGCAGATTCTGGATTATTACAACGCGGGACCGGAAATCAAACGGCTTCAGTCGGGGATCGGCGCCATTGAATGGGAGCGGAGCAAACAGATCATCTCCCGTTACTTGTCCGACCGGCCTATGGTGATCTACGATATCGGCGGCGGAGCCGGGGCCTATTCGAGATGGCTTGCCGAATTGGGGCATGAGGTTCATCTGTTCGACCTATCCCCCGCTGCCGTGGAGTACGCCATTGCTCTTCAATCATCGGGCGGCATAGCCCCGGTACACCGGATCGAGACCGCGGACGGGCGGAGAATCGCACGGAGCGGCGGAAGCGCCGACCTTATTCTGCTGATGGGACCGCTGTATCACCTGACTGAGAGAGACGAACGTTTGGATGCTCTAGAAGAAGCGTTCAGACTGCTCAAACCGGGCGGAACGCTGCTGGCCGCCGCCATTTCAAGGTTCGGGTCCACTCTCTGGGGTCTGTCCGTT
This sequence comes from Paenibacillus sophorae, assembly GCF_018966525.1. Classification (NCBI taxonomy): domain Bacteria; kingdom Bacillati; phylum Bacillota; class Bacilli; order Caryophanales; family Paenibacillaceae; genus Paenibacillus; species Paenibacillus sophorae. The sequence goes on along the minus strand of NZ_CP076607.1, from coordinate 2,155,448 downwards.
TACGGACAAAAGAACGATATTCTTGAGGAACAGCATTTTATGTCGATGATCGAACGCGAACTTGCGGACGGCCAGCATATCCGGCCCGAGGAATATCCAAATTTCATTGCAAGAGCATTTTTTCATCTGCCGAATGAATTGAAGGAAGAAATCGAAGAATCCGGATTCTATCACCTAAGCACCGCCGCTGTAGAGGGGCCGGTCTGGATCGTGCCCGCTTTGGCGGAAAAATGGGGCAACCCGGAAAGCCGTGCGGCGCTGCTGAGGATCAGTTCCATCGTTGAAGAGCAGAAAAGCCTGCTGGGAATGAGTCCGCACCTGCTGGCTGCCGCCAAAAAGCGCATTTAGACTTTAGGCCTCCCACGGAATCACGGCAAGCTCCGGCCATCTGCTCTTCCACTTCTCCGCCTTGGCGTAATACGCGCTTTCCGTAACCAGCGTCTTGTTCGGTCTGACGATCAGCCGGAACAAGTCTTCCAGGCCGAAAGGCGCGTAGATCCGCCAGCTTCCGTCCGGCTCCTTCCGAACGCCAAGTGATGAAGCTGTTGTCGGCCAAGTGCCGATCGCCGCCTCCAAAGTAGCGTAAGGCGAAAGAGGGACGCCGAACCGGCCGGGATACCACAGGTGAACGCGGGCCTGATTCTTGATGTCGACAGGAAAGGGAAGCTCCGCGAAAAGACGCTTTCCCTGCTCCACCACCTCGTTCTCCGCCTCGTAACCGAGGTCGCCGTCATCGAAGTATACGATATCGATATCCGAGATCCCGTACATCGGCGGCCTGCCCGTAAGCTCGTTCCAGACCGTCTGCACCAGGCAGCCCGCACCGATATAATACGGATACGGACTGAGGCTTCCCGCTCGTTCGAACAAATATCCCAACCAACCGCTCCGTTCAAAAATGCCGGTCAGCCGGTTCCGCAACTCCTGCGTTTCGTTCATCGCTATTCCTCCCCGCGTGACTTTGTGGGCATGGACAACGTTATCCGCACCGGGCAGCGGGTATTGCAGTATTTTCTGCGGCCCTATCGTTCCGATCCGCCGCAGACCGTTGTCCCGGAAGCCCGCCGATAAATAGAGCCGCTCCGCCGGAATATTCCGTTCGTTCACGACAATTCCTTCCCAGCCATGCAGTACAAAAAAACCCACGGCTTTGTCGCCGTCCACAACAACCACCGCATGCCGGTTAACGTCTTGCAAGGCCGGTTCCAGCGTATCGGCGGGCATTCCCGTGAACTCCTCCGCTCCTTCGGAAGGAAGAACGCAAGCAGGCTTTCCTTGTACTTATCCTCATATTCAACCAGTCGAACCGTACTGCTCATCGGCATGAAGCCTCCTTATGGTTCCCTCCACTGAAGAAGTTCGAATGCTCTAAAGCTGACGCCCTCTGCCTACTGGAGAACCCGCTGAACCGGCAGGTCATAAACTCTGGGCTTCTGACTCTCATCCTGCTGGTACAGCACAAGCAAGAGGGTACTTCCGGCGTCCTGCGGCAGCATTCCGGCGCCCGGTGATTCCGTGTCTCCGCCGCCGCTTGCTCCTGCCTTCAGACCGCTGATGGAAGCCAGCGCCTTAGTCAGCGGAAACGGCAAAATCTCCAGCGCCGCGTATTTTTGCAAATCCCGTTCACTGATTTCCGCCGCTGGCGCTTCCGCAGTCAATTTTCCTGCCGTTTCGCCGGACACAGCCGCCAAAGCGCAAGGGTCGCCAAGAAGCCCAGGCCGCTCGGCAATCTCCCGGATATAGCGTCCCCATTCATTTTTGCCAAGCACCGGCTCCCACCACACTTTGCGCGGCTTGTACTTGTGGCCGAGGAAATAATCGAGCTTCATGAGGCCCGTTATAATCACCATCTGCGGCGTGCCGCGCTCAAGCAGAAATTCGTTCAGCCGGGTGAACAGATCCTCCAATTGATGCCCGATCTTTTGCCAGCCCCGGACTTCCCAGTAATCGCCGAACTCCTGGAAGAAGTCGAAAGGGGACTCAAAAATATGGCGCATCAAATACTTGACCGTATGGTCCAGCCGGTGACTGTTCCAATATTTTTCCAGCACATCTTCAAGCCGCTTCAGCCGTACGATGTCCGAGAACGGCATCACATGGCTGCTCAAAATTTCATATGGCGCATGCTCCATGTAGACATAGTCGTACTTGGCTGCCTGGGCGCGCAGTCCGGTGCCGCGCAGCATTTTGAGAAAGCCGAGCTGAAGCTCCTCCGGCTCCATGGCGAACACGTCGTTGAAGGTCTTGCGGAAAGTCGCGTAATCCTCCATCGGCAGGCCCGCAATCAGATCGAGATGCTGGTCGATATTGCCGCTCTCCTTGATTTTCATCACCGTGCGGGACAGCTTGGCAAAGTTCTGGCGCCGCTTGACCAGCTCATTCGTCTCGTCATTGGTGGACTGCACCCCGATCTCAAACCGGAAAATGCCGGGAGGCGCATTCTGCGCGAGAAAATCCAGCACCTCGGGACGCATGATGTCGGCGGTAATCTCAAACTGGAAGACGCAGCCGCCATGATTGTCAATCAGAAACCGGAACATTTCCAGCGCGTACTCGCGGTTGATGTTGAAGGTGCGGTCCAGAAACTTGATCGTTTTTGCTCCATTCTCAATCAAATACAGCAAATCCGCTTTGACCCGCTCAATATCGTAATACCGGACGCCCACCTCAATGCTGGACAGACAGAACTGGCAGTTGAACGGGCAGCCCCGGCTTGTTTCAAAATAGGTGATTCTTTTGCCTAAATCCGGCAGATCCTCCGGAAAACGGTGCGGCGTGGGCAGCGTGTTCAGGTCGCTCTTCGGACGCGGAGGGTTCACGATTATTTCTTCTCCCTTGCGATAAGACGCCCCGTATACAAAATGGAACTTACGACCGTCCCGCAGCTCCTGCAGCAGGTGATGGAACGTCTCTTCCCCGTCGCCGCAGACGATGAAATCAATACCCGGTTCGCGGTTCATCCAGTACAGCGGCTCATAGGACACTTCCGGTCCCCCAAGAACTATCGTTACGCCCGGCATGATTTTCTTCAGGATGCCGATCAGCTTGACCGTCTCCTCGATGTTCCAGATGTAGCACGAGAACCCGATTACGTCCGGCGCTTTCTGAAACAGGTCGGATACGATGTTCATCACCGGGTCCTTGATCGTATACTCCGCCAGCTGAATGTCGAATTCATGCTGACTGTAAGCCTTGAGCAGACGGATGGCCAACGAGGTGTGAATATACTTGGCGTTCAATGTGGCCAGGACGATCTTCATGCTGCATATGCCCCTTTACGATTCATTGGAATACAATTCGCTTTGAAAAAAATCCAGAAATTCCTTCCCATACTTCCGGTATTTCACTTCCCCGACGCCCTTAACCTTCATCATTTCTTCTTCCGTTTGAGGGCATACCACGCTCATCTCCCGAAGAGTGGCGTCGTTGAAAATAATATAAGACGGCACATGCTCCCGGCCCGCCAGCTCGCGGCGGATCAGGCGCAGCTGCTCGAACACCGTCTCGTTGACGGCCGACGGCGAGAGATCGCGGCTCCGGCTGCGGTCCCTGCCGCCAACGGACGGCCTGGTCGGCCGGGCGACGCGCTGCCGCACCTCCCGCTGCCCGCGCAGTACCTCGGCTGCCGGCTGCTGAAGCCGCACGACCGGGTACTGGCCTTCGGACAAGGCCAGATAGCCTTCGGAAATCAGCACATTGACGATTTCCGTAATTTCTTTCTCGGTGCGGCCGGACATGGCGCCATGGGTCGGCAGCTTGTCGAAGCCGTACTGCAGCACCTTCTGGCTGCGCGAGCCCTTCAGCACGGACGACACCAGCGCCACGCCGAAACGCTCGCGCATCCGGTGGATGCAGGAGAAGATCTTCTGCGCGTCGATGGTCATGTCAACGAGCTCGCGCTCATCCGTGCAGGAGCTGCAAATGCCGCACGGCTTGTCCCCGTGGACCTCGCCGAAATAGTCCAGCATGGCGCTTCGCAGGCACCGGGTCGTATAGCAGTAATCGATCATCTGCTGAAGCTTGCGGTATTCATTCTGTTTACGCTCCGAGTCCTGCGGGTTCTGCTCAATCAGGAACTTCTGGGTCATGATATCCTGCGCGCTGAACAGCAGGATGCACTGGCTCGGCTCGCCGTCCCGCCCTGCGCGGCCCGCTTCCTGGACATAAGCCTCCATGTTCTTAGGCATATTGTAATGGATAACATACCGCACATTCGACTTGTCGATCCCCATGCCGAAGGCGTTGGTCGCGACCATCACGCGGATATCGTCGTACAGAAACGCCTCCTGGCTCTCGGCCCGCTCGTCGTCGCTCATGCCGGCATGGTAGCGGCCCGCCGCGAATCCGGCATTCCGCAGACGCTGGTACAGGTCGTCGACCTCCTTGCGGGTAGCCGCGTACACAATCCCCGGCTGGTGGGCATGCGAAGCGGCATACTCCAGCACGAACTCCTTCTTGTTCTCGCCCCGCAGCACCGACATCGCCAGATTGTCGCGGCCAAGGCCCGTCACAAAGACGTCCGGACCCCGCAGACGCAGCAGCCGGAGCATATCCTCCATAACCTCCGGCGTCGCTGTCGCCGTGAAGGCCGCCAGAATCGGCCGCTCCGGAAGCTCCTCCACAAACGGCGATACCGCCAGATAGCTGGTGCGGAAATCATGCCCCCACTGCGAGACGCAGTGCGCCTCGTCCACCGCGACGCAGGAAATGGACAGCTCCGCCATTTCCAGGCGGAACCAGTCCAGCTCCAGCCGCTCGGGCGCGACATAGAGCAGCTTCAGCTCGCCCCGGCGGGCGGCGCGGATGCGCTCGTTCACCTCTTTGCCGGTTAAGGTGCTGTTGATATAAGCGGCTGGGATACCCGCCGTCGTCAGCGCGTCGACCTGATCCTTCATCAGGGAGATCAGCGGCGAAACGACGAGCGTCAAGCCTGGAAGCAGCAGCGCCGGCACCTGGTAGCAGATCGATTTACCGCCGCCGGTCGGCATAATGCCGAGCGTATCGCGGCCTTCAAGGAGACTCGCGACGATTTTTTTCTGGCCCTCCCGGAAATCGGGATAACCGTAATATTTCTGCAGCATTTCCTGCGCATATTCCATCGTAAGCTCTTGCGGATTCATAGTTCAAAACTCCTTAAACACTGTCTTTCTTTAGTTTACCGGACTTTGCCTTGATGGGGCAACCGCTCCTTGATGAAATGGAGCCCGCCTGTTTATTTTCGAGCGCTCCAAAGTTAAGATGAGAGCAAGAGGTGAAGAAGATGTCCAATTCCCTGCTGACCAAAAAAGCGTTGGCTCATTGTCTTAAAAAACGGATGGAGCATATCCCGCTGAATAAAATCTCCGTAAAACAACTGGTAGACGATTGCGGGCTGAACCGTCAGACGTTTTACTACCATTTTCACGATATTTTCGAGCTGCTGGGCTGGATATACCAGAAAGAGGCTGTCGAAGGGATTGCCGAGTACAGAGACTACAGCACATGGACGGAAGGATTTTATAAAATATTTCTCTACATCGAGAACAACCGCGCGTTCTGTCTCAATACGCTGGAATCGCTTGGGCGGAACCATCTGGACGCCTACCTTTACTCCGTTACGAATGATCTTATAATGGGCGTAATTAATGAACTGGCCGCCGGTATGCGGGTGAACGAGGATGACAAGCAATTTATCGCCAATTTCTATACGCTGGCATTTACCGGCCTGCTTATCCAATGGATGAGAGACGGCATGAAGGAAAGCCCGAAGCTCATTATTGAACGGCTGAGCGGACTCCTTGAAGGACATTTTATTAAAGCTCTTCATAAATACGAGAAACAGCCGTCTTAGCCTCCGGGCCGGGACGGTTGTTTCAATTGGTGAACCTCCGGGAATTTTGTCGCAAAACTCTACATTTCCGCTCAAGTGACCAATTTTTATACACTCGGGCGGGATTGACGATACCGCGCGCAGCGGGCATGTATTACATTGAACATGTGCTCGGCGAGCAAGTTTCAACGCTTTTGCGGGCGGTGCATGGAAGCATTCAATATTCATGTGGAGGCGACTGTCAGTGAAACAGGAATACGAAAACAAGCAGGTTTATTTTGTCGGCGGAGGTATCGCGTCCTTGGCGGGCGCCGCTTTTCTCGTTAGAGACTGCGACTTCCCGGGAAGCGGCATTCATATTATCGAAGAAATGAACATTCTGGGCGGCAGCAACGACGGCGCAGGCAGCGAGGAGCACGGCTATGTCATTCGAGGCGGACGGATGCTGAATGATGAGACATACGAGAATACATGGGATCTCCTGATGTCGATTCCCTCGCTGGACCATCCCGGCCAATCGGTGCGGGAAGAGATCATTGCATTCGACAATGCGAATCCGACGCATTCCAACGCCAGACTGGTGAACGCTAGCGGCGAAGTGGTCGACGTGCTGTCGATGGGCTTCGATATGGCCGACCGGCTCAGCATGGGCAAGCTGATCATTACGCCTGAGGAACAAATGGGCAAAGCGCGCATCAGCGACTGGTTCGGCCCGCATTTTTTCACGACGAATTTCTGGTATATGTGGGCGACGACGTTCGCGTTCCAGCCCTGGCACAGCGCGGTCGAACTGAAGCGGTACATGATCCGGTTCATGCATGAATTTCCGAGAATCCAGACTCTGGAGGGCGTAACCCGCACCCCGTACAACCAGTACGATTCGATTATTTTGCCGATGAAAAAATATTTAGAGGACCATGGCGTCGACTTCACGCTGAAATGTACCGTGACCGATCTGGAGTTCAAGGAAGATAGCGGCATTACCGTAACGGGCCTACATGTCGTACAGGGCGGAGCTGAAGAGCTAATCGAGGTCAAGGAAGAAGATTTGGTCATTATCACGAACGGATCGATGACGGAAAGCTCCAGCCTTGGCTCCATGACCTCCGCTCCTCGCCTGAACGAGAAAGGAAGCTCCTGGAAGCTGTGGGAACGCATCGCCGCGAAAAGACCCGGGCTCGGCAATCCTTCTTCCTTCGACGACCATATCGAGGGCTCCAAATGGGAATCGTTCACGGTGACGTTCAGCGATACCGTCTTCTTCGATCTGATGGAACAATTCTCGCGCAACCGCGCGGGCACCGGCGCCCTGGTCACGTTCAAGGATTCGAGCTGGCTGATGTCGATCGTGCTCGCGTACCAGCCGCATTTCCGGAATCAGCCGGAGCATGTCCGGGTATTCTGGGGCTATGGCCTGTATCCCGACAAGGAAGGCGACTTCGTAAAGAAGAAAATGTCCGACTGTACCGGGGAAGAAATCATGACCGAGCTGCTCGGTCATCTGCATTTCGAGGAGCACAAGGAGGCCATTATGGCGACGGCGAACTGTATTCCGTGCATGATGCCGTTCATCACCGCCCAGTTCATGCCTAGAGCCATCGGCGATCGGCCGAAGGTCGTGCCGGACGGCTCCACCAACCTGGCGTTCATCGGCCAATTCTGCGAAATTCCAGACGACGTCGTGTTCACCGAGGAATACTCGGTCCGGACGGCAAGAATCGCTGTCTATACGCTGCTTGGACTGAACAAGCCGATCACTCCGATCAATCATTACCAGTACGACGTTAGAACACTGCTTGCGAGCCTGGTCACTTCGTTTCGGTAAGGCTTTGGTTGCGGGAACTTGTCCATTCTTCCACGACCAAAAGGGGAGGCGCACGCTGCGTCTCCCCTTCCACTTAATGTGCGTGTGCGGCCCTTTGGCGTTACACGCTGCAAGAACCGTCCGCGCAGCCGTTACCGCCGGATGCGTCAGCAGAGCCGCCGATCACCCGGAGCGCAGGCTCCTCCTTCTCCTCACTCCAGACCTGATCCAGCACCTCGGAGAATACCGGTCCCGGCTGGGCTCCCGAAATGGCGTACTTGCCGTTAAACACGAAGAACGGAACGCCGGTAATGCCGAGCCGCTGCGCGGCCGCGATATCCGCATTTACTTCATCGGCGTAAGCGTCCGAATTCAGCACGGCTACCACCTCTTCCTTATCCAGTCCGGCTTCCGTCGCAAGCGTCGCCAGCACTTCACGGTCGCCCAAATTCAGCCCGTCCGTGAAATAGCCATGCATCAGGCGTTCGGTAAGCTCCGCTTCAAGCCCCTTCGTCTTCGCATAATGCGCCAGTCGGTGGCTGTCATAAGTATTGGCGTGAATTACCGTGTCGAATTTGAAATCAAGGCCCACACCCAGCGCCTGATCCGCAACCTGCGCGTTCATCGTCTTGGCCTGCTCTACGGTTATGCTGTATTTTGCGGCGAGCAATTCATGTATGCTTTTGCTGGTCGGAGCTGCCTCCGGGTCAAGCTGAAAGCTGTGATATTCGACTTCCACCTTGTCACGTTCGGGAAACTGGCTCAGCGCATGTTCAAGCCGTCTTTTACCTATATAACAGAAAGGACAGACGTAGTCGGACCAAACCTCTATTTTCATTGGAAGACCTCCATTGACTGCTGATTTTTTAATACTCACATACAATTATATAGTACAATTGCGGAATTACCATCTTTATTGAGGTCTACGTCAAGGTACTCACCTCGAGATTAACTCGAAATTTAAACTTTTGGGAAGTCTGGAGTTGACATTTATTGCTGCAAGCATGAGCCGTGACCCCCTTGGCGCTCCAACATCAAGGCTCCAACATCAAGGGAACCGAAGTCTAGTTGGTGGTGATTTTAGTTAGCGTCTTGCATGCCTGCTAAAGTGCAGGTTTTTTCGATCAAAAGCGTTTGTTAGCAGAAAAAACCTCCGATTGTGCAGGAATTTAAAGCTGTGCCGACTGCATTTAAGCTTGGATGGGAAAATAACTGTATATTGGCAGGTATTCTATCCAGCGAAAGTTCCAAGGCCGACAAAGATGTACAATTTCAGGTTTTCTGCATAATTTGGTTCATCGCGCCTCGCTGAAGTTCGTACCGAACAACATGTTTACCCGTCGCTCCGGTTGCCGCAGTAAACCATCCTTTCCAGCAGAGTGCTTGCAGCATTCGAACGGCTGTGCGATGGTTGATGCTTAAATGAGTTTCCACATCGATCGGTCGAAGGGGGCGGGCAAGCATGCAGGCCAGGCGAATGATTTCCCGTTCCGCCACACTGTTCAAGTTAACCGGAGAAGACTCCGACTGAAAGCGGCTAAGCACCATGCGCAAAAGTGTGATGGTCCGTTCAGGATGATGAGCAACGTCGTCATAAGCAAAAGAGATGACCTGGAAACCCATAGCAGCTAAAAAAGTTTCCCGGTTCAGTTCGTTGCAATATTTTTTTCTGTCCATATCGGTGACATGCGGACCGAAACCTTTGATTTCGATGATCAGCTTCGCAAACGGTGTAATCCAGGCAAAATCGCAGAAATAGGATAGCCCCCGCCAATCAAGAACTTCGTATTCCGGATGCAAATTATTGAAATTTCCTTGAAGGGGCCACCAAATGTTGCAGCAAAATAACTTCTCGGCGTCCCTATGCCCCCGCTCCAGGCGGCCTTTTCGTTCTCCCGTTCTGCTCCGCAAATGGTGCCAAGGTAAACGCCGCATGTGCTTCCTCAACATTCATACTGATCATCCCCCTCTAAAATGACAAAAAACGCCCCGGCCCATTCGGTGTGAATGGATCGGGACGTTCTTCGTCTCATACAATGTAGTTTAACGTAAACTCGATCATTTCGCCATTATAGCCTGTTTGCCAGCAGACAATCGCTACGAATTTTTGACAGAAATTTTAAAAGGAGCACGAATTGTCATGAAAAATAATACCCCGCCGCGTCCCATCTGAGTTATGATAGAAATGATGTGACCAAGAATCTACTTTATGGATGGTGGAACATGTTCAAGAACAAAAAAACGGCGCTGCTCCTCGCCGCACTAATCATTATTATCGCCGCTGCCGCGGGAGCATGGCTGTTTATGGGCAATAAGGGAGACGATCAAGCCAACTCGGCGCAGGACGGCGCTCAGACGCCGGCTAACGGTGAAACGAAGTCGCTGTCGCAGCAGTTTTATATTTACGATACGGTAGTGAATATCAAGATTTATGGAGACACGGTTTCACAAAAAAATATGGACGATATCCAGCAGCTGCTGGAACGGATGGATATGGAATTCAGCCGGACGAAGGAAGGCGGCGAAATCTACAACGTCAACCTCGCAGCCGGCAAGAATGCGGTTGCTGTATCGGACGAGACGCTGGATGCCGTGAAGCAGTCCATCAAGTATGCCGAGGAGATGGATGGCCTGTTCGATCCGACTATCGGCCCGCTTGTGGACCTGTGGAATATCGGCAATGGCGGAGAGAAGGTTCCTCCGCAGGCCGAGATTGACAAGGCGAAGAGCCTGACCAATTACAAGGATGTCATCATCGACGAGCAGGCCAAGACGGTCAAGCTCGCAAAAGAGGGAATGGTGCTCGATCTCGGGGGCATCGGCAAAGGCTATGCCGCTGACCGGATCGCCGATTATCTAAAAGAACAGGGTCTGGACAGCGCGATGATCAACCTTGGCGGAAGCAGCATTATCGGCCTGGGAACCAAGCCCGGCGGCGCACAGTGGAACATCGGGCTGCAGGACCCCGACAAGAGCCGTGGCACTCAGCTCGGAACGATCAAGATCAGCGATGAAGTCATCGACGCGTCCGGAGTATATGAACGATTCTTCATGCAGGACGGCGTAAGGTATCATCATATTCTCGATCCGCGGACGGGCTATCCCGGGCAGCTTGGCCTCAAGAGCCTGACGATCATGAGTCCGAACGCGACCGATGCGGATGCTCTGTCCACCGGCGTGTTCCTGATGGGCTATGAAGACGGGCTGAAGTACCTGGAGTCGCTGCCGGAAAAGGTCGAGGGATTCTTTATTACCGACGATAATAAAATTTATGCCACCCCGGGTATCCGGGAAAGGCTTGTGCTGACGGACCCGACGTACAGCTTCGGGAATTGACGAAAGCGGCGGCTGTTCTTTTACCGGGGCAGGAAGCGCCACAGCTCGCGATTTGCATAGAAAGGGAGACCGGATTTCTATTTCCGGTCTCCCTTTCTGCATCCAGCGTAACTTTGGCTAATCGTCCCTTGTGGACCCTTGTATCGGCAGCAGCTCGCCGCCTATCTGCCCCTTCATTCGAGGCTGTACGGGCGGTCACCTGCCGACCTTTGGGCAGCTCTCAATATCTGTCCACGACGGCGCCGAGTACGGCGGTGCGGACATAATCAATATCTGTCCGTGACAGCGCCCAGCACAGCACCCCGGACATAGGGCTGCCCGTTCAGGCTTTGCAGCCCTTTGGCGGTCCCAGTGACGACAACGCCCAGGAGGCGGACATCGCCTGCGTCCGGTTCGGCTTTATCTTTTTTCAGGTAATTGTAGATACGCTCGTATTCGCTGTAGTATTTGCCTTTCTCGTGAAGGCCGCCCTTTAACGTCTGAATAAAATCTCCCGGCTCCGCCTTATCCCAGTCCGGCCTGATTCCGAAACCGTACACCCCGAAAGACGGCGACATGGGCAGCGGATAGCTTATGTTTCCGTTTCCGTCCTTAAAAGGCTTGAAATGAAAATTCGTCCGGTCATCATACGTATCGACCCAGTACCATACCGGTCTGACTCCCGCGGGCAGCATCGCCTTTACCTCGGCAAAGGAATAATCCTTATCGAAGGACAGCGCCATTTCCACAAGCTTACCGGATTCCATCCGGCTCAATGCGGATAGGTCGTTCAGCACCTTGCCGTTATAATTCACGCCCGGCACATAGAACGCCAGCTCCCTCTGCCCATTGTAAGGGTTGTACTGCCGGTAGTACTCGTACCCCTGCGCCTTCATTTGCGGATCGGTCACGGTCAGGCCTCCGGTTCCTCCGTAGGTCCCACTAAAATTCGGGAAGTTTGTTACCTGATAATTGCTCCAATATTCATTCCACGGTATGGGCACGCCCTCCACAATTTTATATGTGTCCAGCTCCAGAACACCCGACAGGAATCCACTTTGATTTTTGTACCCCGATTCGTACTCGTTCGGCTTGCTGATCGACATATATCCCCATTCGTCCATCCATGCCTTGTTCGCCTCTCGGCCCGTCAAATGGAAGACACCAAGCAAGATGGCAAAGATCACAATCATGCTTGAGACCAGAGATACAGCGATAATGACGAGATTTCGCAACAAAATTCTCCGTTTGGCTTTTTTAATCGTTTTCGTAAGTTCTTGATCCTCCTGTCCTTCCCAGGGAGCGGTCATCTATGCCTCACCTCCGTAATAGTGTTGGAATTGCTGCCTTGCGCGGTACAACGAAGCTTTCACCTTTCCCTCGCTGATGTCCAGAAGGGACGCTATCTCCCGATAAGACAGTTCCATTTCGTATTTCATCAATATCAGCTGTCTGTGCACAGGATTCAGCTTCCCGAGAACGCGTTCGATCAGGTCTTTTTGCTCCCGCCTCAGCAGAGTCTCTTCCGGCAGTTCGCTCTCCGAAACGGCATAATCCCCGGGTTCTTCGTCATATTGAAGTCGCTTCTGCCTTCGGCACAGATCATAATAGCGGTTGATCGCAGCCTTATACAGCCAAGCGCTGAACTTGCGTTCGTCGATCGCTTCAAGATACAGCAAGGCTTTGTAAACCGTGTCCTGCACAATGTCCTCCGCATCGGCGGCGCCAGCGCCCAATCGGATTAAATAACGGCGGATTTCCGCCATTTTAGGTTGAAGCAGCTGCTCCAGGTGCCCGGGCCCCATCCTGCACCCCCTTTCGCTGATATAACGATCGAACTCCCGGAATGTTGTCGCTGTGCGCATTTTTTTTGCTAAATATAAGAAAAACTCCTAGGGGAGTCTCTCGAAGATGTTGCCTAATCCCTCTTTAGCGGTTGTTTTTCTTGCGATTAAAGAATCGTTCAGCTCCGCTGAAAATTTATAGATTCTTTAATCTAAAAAAAACACCTGCCGGATCACGCATCCCCCGCCAAGAGAGAATTTACGTGAAGCCGGCAAGTGCCAGAGCCGCCAGAATTTAACGCAGGTGCGGCAGTCATTAAGAAGAAACGGCCTGCGCCGTTTTTTTGAAAATAATCATTTGTTATAGGTCGTCAACTAAACGATTGGCAGCCCGGCGAATTCTTCGTAATTCCGGAAAATATGGGTCGGCGTATGACCGGCAATGAGTTCCCTTCCTCTTGGGTTGTACCACCACATTTTCCATCCGGCATCCAGCGCACCAACCACATCGTTATGCCAAGTGTCGCCCACATACACACTGTTTTCCGCTTTCGTACCCGTAATCCGGTTAACATAAGCGAAGATTTCCGGATTAGGCTTGGCAATGCCGACAGCATCCGAAATAAAGATCCGATCCGCAGGGATAAGCTTGTCCACGCCGAGACCGCGGATTTTGCTCATCTGATGATCTACCGGACCGTTGGTAATGATGCCGACCACATGGCCTTCCTCCATGAGCCGCGTCAGCTGCGGGAGAACGCCGTCAATCATCTCGATGTTGTACTGGCGGCTAATATAGCCTTGCTGCACAAGCGTCGCCTGCTCCCGGCTGAGGTGTATCCCAAATTCGCTGAAAGCGATCTCCATCCGCCGCACCCGCGTCTCGTCCAGGGAGAACTCTCCCTGCAGATATCTCGGCCATAGCTGGTCGCTGTGATATCTTACCCGGTCGAATAAATGCAGCACGTCCAGCACGCTCTCGTCCGGCTTAATCACTTCCCTCACCGCGTTTCGGAATGGGACAAGATGATCGTAAAGCGTATCGTCCAAATCAAAAAAAATTGCCCTTTTACCACTGCTCTCCATTTCAACGCCCCTTAGCTTCCGCAATTGATTAGGACCGGATGTAACCGTTATCCCCGGATATTATAGTCAGAAAAAAAGATTATAGCTGTAAAATTCGTCATCCCTTACGTAGCCTTGTTTCTCATAGAGCCGCTGGGCGGTAAAGTTATCGGTCCAGGTCGTCAGCGTCAGTCCCTTTGTGCCGGTCTCCTTCGCAAATTCTCTGGCCGTTTCCATCAGCAGCGCACCCGCTCCGCTTTCCCGCGCCTTTTCCGTGACGTACAGATCATTCAGAATCCACAGCCGCTGCATCGTAACCGAAGAGAAAGAAGGATACAGCTGCGTAAAGCCGACCGCGCGTTCGCCGCCTTCCCCATCCTCTTCAATCGCAAGAAAAATAACCGATTCCTCCCGGCGCAGCCGCTCTTCCAAAAAGGCTCCTGCGCCTGCCCTGTCCGATTCCTGCCTGTAAAAAATCCGATACTCGTCGAACAAAGGCACGATCCTCTCCAGATCCTCAAGACCCGCCCGCACCGCAAAATTCCGTTTCACTTTCATCGCTCCCCCTTATCAAAGCCATAATACCGTCATTGTAAGATTGACCCTAAAGGTTTGCCATGGAGAAATTATCGCATTATTTAGACTTATCCCGGTCTTCCGCCGGCGAAACATCCAAAAGGTCGATCCAGTATCGGCAGTACCGGTTGTCCAGCTCGGCCATACTTCCCCCGTTGTTCTCAATGACCCGCCGCGATCCCATATTATCTTCGTTGCAGGTAAGGAGCGCCCGGCGGATGCCCAGCTCGCTCGCTTTGTCCAGCAGTCCTGCCAGCAGAGCTGTGCCGTAGCCCATTCCCCGCGCGGTGGGCCGGATACAATATCCGATATGGCCGCCGGTGACGCGCAAAGAGTCGGTCAGCCAGTGGCGCAGCTTGCCATAGCCTACCGGTCTTCCTTCCGCATACAGAAAATACAGGGTTTGGGGCACATGACCCGGCGGCAGACCGGTCCCAGCGGAATAATCCCGCAGAACCGGAAGCAGCTTCAGGAATTTGGAGTATCCGGCAATATAGAGACTGTTGACAAACCCGTTCTCCCCGGACCCGATTTCGCGGACCATTTCATAGATCTCCCTACCTTCAGGAACCGTCAGCTCGCGCAGTTCCATCGCCATGCCGCCTCATCCTTTCGATTCGTAAAAAATATGGCGGGCCTCGATCTTCCCTTCCTCAATATCCAGCAGTCCGAACGAATACAGCTTCTCCCGCCGCTTGTCCGTCGGCGAACCCGGATTGAACAGCAATATGCCGTTCTCGCTTCGCATGAGCGGCTGATGGGAATGGCCGAACAGAATGCAGTCCAGGCTCTCGCCGGCAAACGCCCTCAAGGCATTGCCGTCCGTCCCCCTCCCGGTATAGGGCTGATGTCCGTGAACCATGCCGATGCGCGCGCCCGCAACCGTCACGATTTTGCGCTCGCCGAATCGCTTCACAATGTCTTGCCCGTCGTTGTTTCCGGCAATTCCGTCAACCGGCGCCAGAGCGGACAGCTCGTCATAGACTTCCATATCCACCCAGTCACCCAGGTGCAGAATCAGTTCGACTCCCGCCAGTCCCTCTATCAGTGCTTTCGGCAGTTTCTTCCCCGCCCGGGTCATATGAGTATCCGAAACGACTCCTACTTTCATCTTGCTCCGCCTCCTCATTATTAAGATTCATATTGTAAATTATTGTACGACGAAGACACGGGATCGTCCACCGTAGCGGAGCCAGCTCTCAAGGCAAAATACCGGGCTGCCGCTACGGCTTCCTCCGCTCCACATGCAGCCCTGCGGTTCTTCGCTTCCTCCCGGCATAAGCGGCGGCGCCGCCCAGCAGGACGCACAGAGCCGCCGCCGCAAAAATAATCCTCATGCCAGTTATTCCCGCGAGAAACGAGGCCGCCGCGATGGACAGCGTGCGAACCGAGTTCACAACGAAACGGACCGAGGTGAACACTCTGCCCAGTACAGCGGGCGCCAGTTCCTTTTGCAGAGTGGAACGGATGCCGTTCGGGGCAGCGGCGGCGCCAAGCCCGATGAGCAGATAAGCCCCCAGGATGGCAGCCATCCGGTCCGCTGCCGATACGGCAAGCAGTCCGGCACCTATGGCTGCCATCCCGAAAGGGATAAGCCGGCTGGGATCGGGAGCTCTCTTCCGCGACATAATCCAGACCGATCCGGCGATGATTCCCGCGCCCTGAAAGGCCATAACCCATCCGTATCGGTCCGCCGGAAGCCCCATGGTCCTGCTAACAAAGGCAACAACCAGTGAGCCTGTACTGCCGACCCCCGCCAGCAGCAGCGCCCAGATCAGCAGCATACGCTTAACAACCGGCTCTCCGGCGACGATTCGTAAGCCTTCCTTCATCTCTTCCAGAAATCCCGCCTTAGCCGATGCCTTGCGCTGAGGCTTGTAAGGCATCGGCAGTACGAGCAGGGCGGCAAGGGCGAACACAGCGGCATCGACTCCGATGCTTGTCCCGATTCCGCCAAGCGACACGCACAGTCCGGCGATAGCGGGACCGACAATCAGATTTATGGAATCCGCCGCGGAGAGCAGCGAATTAAAGCGCGGAATGTCCTGCGGCCCTGCAAGCTCAGGACCGATGGCATTTGCGGTCGCAGCATAGATTTCATCGCATATCCCGAGCAGCACGGCCGCCAAATAAATCGTTTCAATGGACAAATGGATAAGCAGGATGCCGACGGTCATCGCCCGCATCAGATTCGTCAGCAGCAGTATTCTTTTGCGGCTCCAGCGGTCGATGAAGGTCCCGATGACCGGCGTCAGCAGCAGCGAAGGAAGAAACTGAATGATGAAGTATCCTCCGACAGCGGCGGGAGAACCGGTCATCCGGTACAGCTCGACGATAATGCCGATGTCAAAAATATAGGAGCCGAGCGAAGCCAGACTATACGCGGCAATCAGCGGGCCGATAGCTGCATATAGGCTTTTGCGGGACGGTATAACCGTGATTCGGTTGATTCTCTCGCCTCCGAATCCTCCGGGCGTCCCGCCGAAGCCGCGCTACGCATGATGCCCCCCAGGCAACGTCAGCTTTACCGTGCCGTTATACCGGTCATAATCCATCGCGATATGCAGCGACCGGCAAATGTCGTCAAGGGGAACCAGCAGCCTTCCATTCTTGAACTCCGGCTGGACACCCGCCAGAAACACGCTGCGCCCGTTAACCGTCAATTCCCGTTTGGGCACGAACTGCCTGATCCGGTCGATCGTTTGCGCGGGAGTCCGTAAATTGCTGCCCCCATTAATGCGGCCGGCATTCCGTTCGCCTCTATCGGTCAGCCCTTCCTTCACAGTGAAGGTCAGAGGGATGCCGAGCGAAGCCGTAACATGAAGCACCTTGTCATTATAGGCCCCATATGGAAAAGCGAGCGCCGAATCGGTATTGCCGAGCTCCTCTTTCAGCCTCCGCTCTGCCAGTCCCAAATCTCCCTTCACTCTGCGGTAATATTCTTCGTTATATTCGTTCCGGTTCTCGTCGTTTATGTAGAGCTGCGCGGTAAGCGCCGGCTCCTTCCCGCCTTCGGCGTCGACAACGTCATAGAAATGAAGATTATAGGTATGATTGTAGAAGCCCATGCCGATTTTTTTCATCTCCCGCATCTGCTGCCAGGTCAGCTTGGGCAAGCCTCCCTTGCCGGGATTATCGACATCGGAGACGATGACGAAGTCCACCGCCGTATAGCTGTATTTTCGCAAAATCGGAAATGCCAGCTTGTAGAAGCTCTCATAGCCGTCGTCAAAGGTAAGCAGCACGGCATTGTCCGGAATCTTGCCATCCTCAAGCATAAACCGCCGGTATTGTTCCATTGTAATTACATGATAACCGTCCTGTTTCAGCAGCTTCATCTGGTCACCGAACCGGTTCACCGACAAAATAGAGGGCAGCAGCGGTTTCCGGGATAGATGATGGTACATCAGGACCGCCACTTTATTTTTATAGTAGACTCCCTTTGGCAGAGGCGCCGGCCGATCCCAGCGGATATTTACGCCCAGAAGACTTTCGGCGAATGTTTGCGGAACCAGCAGCTCATGATGCGAGTATTCGAGGGGACCGGATGATTTCAGCACCCGCCCGCCAACCTCAAAGTCGACTTCATGAGACTCTTGTCTGAACCCGAAAAAACCGGCTAAACTGGCCAGGATTGCGGCAGCCAATACAGGGACGATTATTTTTCTCAACGTAGAACTCTCCTAACGAGCGTACAGTCTCGCTTCCATTTGTATCCTTATCTTATTCCGCCTTCGCCCTTCATTAGGTAACAACTTTTTAATCTTTGCAGGGATATGCGCATGAAAAAGAAGCCGGCCGAGCATCTCGGACAGCTGTCTTCCAATCGGGTCGAAAAAGATTCCAAGCACCGTTTAACGGTTATTTGTATTTCCGCCAGTCCTGGCTGCTGTTCTCCAGCAGATGGGCAAAATCGTTGTCCAGGCGCTTCTGCTCCGCCTTGCGCGCTTCCTCCGCCTTCTTACGCTCCGCTTCTTTGCGGTCATTCTCCTCGTTCTTCAGCTCATCGGCCTGCGCCTTCAGTTTGTTCAACACTTCACTGCTCAGAAGGTCCTTCAAGGTTGCCGGAGCATCCTCTTTGCTCACCCGTGGAGCGTTCGGCAATTTCTTCTTTTTTGCCATTGCAATCCCCTCCTTTTTATGCTTATTTTTGTTTGGATTTGTTTTAGTCCATGGTCTTTTCGTTTATAATGAAAGCAAGAGGTGAGACAAATGAAGCAGACTTCCTTGTGTCCCCGGCTGCAAAAAAGCATGGATATTATCGGAAAGCGTTGGACCGGTCTGATCATTTACCAGCTGCTTCAAGGACCCCAGCGATTCGGCGCCATCGAAGCCTCCCTGCCTCTTAGCGGAAGACTTCTGTCCGAGAGGCTGAAAGATCTGGAGCAGGAGGGCATCGTGCGCCGGGAAGTATTTCCTGAAACGCCGGTAAGGATTCAGTATTCCCTGACCGAAAAAGGAAGAGCGCTGGAATCGGTCATTCGGGATCTGGAGCACTGGTCCCGGGACTGGATTGAGGCCGAAACCAACTCATCCACATAAATCATTAGATCGCCGCATGAAGGGGGATCGGCCGAGCCGGTTTCCTTTTTTGCGTGTTGTGCTCTACACCTTGCGGCCGACGATAACCAAATCACGCAGTGTACCATCCATGTCGGCTACTCCGGGCAGGAGCCCCCAGCGCTCGAAGCCGAATTTCTCCAGAAGCCCCAGGCTTGGCCCATTGTGCCCAAATACCAAACCGACCAGATTGCTTATGCCAAGCCTCCCGCATTCCTCGAGCGCTTTATCTATAAGCAGGCTTCCGGCTCCGCTGCCTCTGTATTCTTCGCCTACATAAATGCTGATTTCCGCCGTTCCGTTATAGGCCGGCCTTTCATGGAACGACTGAAAGCTCAGCCATGCGGCGATTTTGCCGTCCTTTCTTAGTACCCATAGCGGGCGGTGGCCGCTGCCATGCTCATGAAACCAGGCGAGCCGGTCTTCCACGCTAACGGGTTCAAGGTCTGCCGTAACCATCCGTCCCGGCACGGTGGAATTATAAATAGCCACTATGCCCGGCAGATCCTCCAGTGTTGCATCTTCAATACTGCTCTTCTGCCATTCCATCCATTCATTCCTCCATCTAGCAGCGAACCGAAATTATGACGCTAGTTTCAAAGTAATCCATAGCCGCCCTGAAAGTCAATTCATAGCGAAGCTAAATCTCCGCTCCGGTGACTATTATGATTTGCCGTTCATCGATGAGTTTCCTTTCCCGCGCCGCAAGGACTCGGGCCGCTGCTGGCCTTATTCATCCGATTTCTCAGAATCGGTAATCGCGCTGAAAGTGCCTATGCTATCACCCATTTTCGGTCCCACCGAAATTTACCCGGCCCTGCTGAAGGATGAGGACGGTCTGACGCTGGTCGACACCGGCATGCTCGGACAGTTCGAAGCCCTGAAGCAGACAGTTGAAGATTCCGGAGCGCAAGTGTCCGATATTAAGCGCGTCATTATTACCCATCAGGATATCGATCATATCGGGAATCTGCAGGAACTCGTGGACCGGATACCCGGACTGGAGCTTCTGGCACATGCGGATGATATTCCCTATCTGAACGGCAGTCTTCCGCTGGTGAAATTCTCCCCGGAGCGAATCGCGCAAATGCCCGGCGGGTTCCAGGATCTGGCCCACAATTTCCTTAAATGTCTGCCCGGCCTGGGCGCATTTACGGTCCTGAAGGACGGAGATATGCTGCCTTGGGGCGGCGGCGTGGAAGTCATCCATACGCCGGGACATACCCCCGGCCATATCTGCCTCTATCTGCCAAACGACAAGCTGCTGCTGGCCGCCGACGAACTGTGCGTCGTGGAGGGCAAGCTCGCCGGACCCGCTGAATGGGCGACCCCGGATATGCCGCTTGCGCTGCACAGCCTCCGCAAGCTGGAGGGACGGCCAATAGCCAAGGTGCTCTGCTACCATGGCGGCCTATTTGAAGGCAGTCCGCAGCCGCTTATTGAGGAGTTGGCCTGACGCTTTTTTCCGGTAGAACAAGAAGCGCTCCATCCTGCGGTTTGTAGCCGCAGGACGGAGCTTCTTTGTGCCGGGGCCATCTTACTTCCAGGCTGGCCGGCTATTTACCCATCTTGCTTCATCTCTAACCGGCAAACGGCCGAAACAGGAGCACCGGCTTCCACGGAAACTCGCACTACCGTGCGTCCTCTCTTTGTATGCTCTATAATGGTTTCATTGCCATTTTGTTATCGTGAATTGAAGGGAGAGCAATGTACAAATGAATGAAACTCTGAAACGACTTGAAGGGGAAATGGCTGCGGAAGAGCTGGACGCCCTGCTGATCACCGATCCCAAGCATGTATATTACTTGATCGGCTTCGCCAGCAACCCGCATGAGCGGTTTCTCGGTCTGCTGCTGAGCCGCGGCGAGGAGCCGGTGCTCATCGTTCCCGCGCTCGACGCTGAATCTGCACATGCATCCTCAACCGTCTCTACGATCGTCACGCACAGCGATACGGACGATCCATACAGCCTCCTGAAGAATCATCTTGGACCAAAGCTTGAGAAACTGGGCATCGAGAAAGAGCATGTCTCGGTGGCGCGCTTCGAGCTCCTGTCGAAGGCCGCGCCTGCGGACAGCTTCGCCGACATCGGCCCTCTTTTGCGCCGGATGCGCGCCATCAAGTCGCCGGGGGAAATCGAGCGCATGGAGCATGCCGCCAAGCTGGTGGAGGAAGTGCTGCGCCAGGGGCTTTCCCATGTGAAGGAGGGGGTCAGCGAAATCGAGCTCGTTGCGGAGCTGGAGTATTTGATGAAAAAGCTCGGCGCCGCCGGGCCCTCTTTCGATACGATGGTGCTGTCCGGGCCTAATACCGCCCTCCCGCATGGCGTTCCCGGCAGACGCCTTATCTCGCCCGGCGACCTGCTGATGTTCGATCTCGGCGTGTTCGCGGACGGTTATGCTTCCGACATCACCCGCACCTTCGCCGTGGAGCGGGCGGACAGCGAACTGGTCCGCATCTACGATACCGTCCTGGCCGCCAACGAAGCCGGCATTGCCGCCGCCAAAGCCGGCTCCTCTTACGGCTCGGTCGACCTGGCTGCGCGAGCCGTTATCGAGGAAGCGGGGTATGGGTCCTATTTCGTTCACCGCGTAGGCCACGGCCTTGGGATGGACACTCACGAATACCCTTCACTGCACGGTCTTAACGGGGACATCATGGAAAGCGGCAATGTCTTTACGGTTGAGCCCGGTATTTACGTGCCGGGACTCGGCGGCGTGCGGATCGAGGACGAGGTCCTTGTCACGGCCGGCGGCGCCCGGACGCTCACCCGGTTCCCTAAAGGCTGGACCGTGCTGGAGCTCTGATTTCCGGCTGTGCGGAATGAGGGGCGGAAGCCTTCTTCAGGCGGACCGGGTATCAACTCTCCGCCTGTCCGTACGCATAATGCCTCCTCAAGGCAGGGTGCTCCTGCCATACTCTTTGTTCCGGCGCCCTGAGGAACAAAAGAGCTGCTAACCCAAAAGAGAGCCGCGTTTTGCAATCATGCGCGGTTCTCTTTTTTTATAATATGAAATGTACAACCCCTGCCATATCAAACCCGTTGAAACCCCGTTGAATCTATATCTACTGAAAAAAAAGAAAATATCGCGAAATATTCTGCAAATATAATTGAAGTGCAGAAAATTATACCTTACATAGGCCATTCCTCCCTATTCAACCGCAGGTTAATTTTATAAAATAGTATTTATGCATATACTACCATGTCTTTATACCGGGTTGAACGGCAGGATAATAGACCTACTGTCTGAAACAGCCGCTGGCATACCCAGTCTGATTGCAGTAACGGATGTCGGCTCTCTCAAAAGCCGTTTCCGTTTATCGTAAAAGCATGAAGGGATCATGGACGCATAGCTTGTACATTTTTCGTTATAAAAAGGAGAGAACCGCATGTTTCGGATCAGGCATTCCATCGGCCGGAGATTTATGTTGTTATTGCTCGCTGCCCTCTTGTTCACTTCGCTTACGCTTAGTATCAGCTTTTACTTTATCTCCATCAATACCCTCAACAGCTACGTTGTCCCGCAGATCGACAAGCTTCTCAGCTCCGCGTCGCAGGACGTTTTCAAACAGCTGAACTCGACTAACGCAATGCAGGCCCGCACCAACGAACAGGCAGCGACGAATGTGGAATATTATTTCCGCGATAAACGGACCCAGCATAATGTGGAGACGATTTTTCTAGTAGAATACAAAGATGGAAAAGCTGCCGTCCTGAGTGCGGATCATGAGTCGGCGCTCAAACGGAAGGAAGAAATTCAGGTGACACCGGCTCTGGAGCAGGCCTCCAAGGGAAAGAGCGGCATCAGCGAAATATACTCCGACAGCCATGGCGTACATAAAACGGCTTACGTTGGCATTCCGGGAAGTACCCTTGTAATCGGCGTCAGCGCGGACATGACATTCATCAAGGATAAGGTGACGAGCACGCTGTGGACCAGCGCCGGTATCACGCTGCTGGCCCTGATTATCAGTATGACCGCAGCTCTGTTCATGAGCCGCCGGATTACCCGTCCGATCACCAAGCTTGCGGCATATAGCGATCAGTTGGCTGAGGGTGATTTTACCCAGGAACTGGATATAAAAGGTCATGATGAAATTTCCCGGTTGGGGGAGAGCTTCCAAGCGATGACGCTGCGCCTGAAAGACTTGATCGGCGAGGTATTGAGTACTTCCGATACCGTTATGGCCGATTCCAACGAACTAAAGGAACGCGTGGACGGCATCCGCGACATGGCGGAAAGTTCCAGAAAATCCGCGTTTGAGATTGGTAAAGGCAGCACGGCAATCGCAAGCAGTGCGGCGGATAACGCCCGAGCCATGGAAGAAATCAGCTTGGGCATTCAGCATATTGCTTCCGCAGCAGGCGAAGTGACCGAGCAGATCCATGAAGCTTCTGCCGAAGCGGTTAGCGGCAATAACACGGCACAAAGCGCCGTCGAACAGATGCGCCAGGTCGGACGGGCTTCCAAGGAATCGCTGGAGCAGTTCCGCAAAATGGACGAGCAATCGCAGAAAATCGGCGACATCGTACAAGGCATTTCGGAGATCACCAAACAAATCCAGATGCTGTCCCTTAACGCTTCCATTGAAGCGGCGCGGGCGGGCGAGCATGGCCGCGGTTTCGCCGTAGTAGCCGGAGAAGTGCGCAAACTGTCGGAGCAGTCCAGAGAAGCCACCGAGCAAATCCGCGAGTTCCTTCTGCGCCTGCAGGAGGAAATGCAGCGGTCTGTGGCCAGTATGAACGAGGTTAATACCGAGGTTGCGTCCGGCGTAGGCAAAGTGGAGGAAGCCGGCAACGCCTTCGACCACCTTACCATACTCATCCAGAGCATCAATCAAAGCGTTCA
This sequence comes from Paenibacillus sophorae, assembly GCF_018966525.1. NCBI lineage: Bacteria > Bacillati > Bacillota > Bacilli > Caryophanales > Paenibacillaceae > Paenibacillus > Paenibacillus sophorae. The sequence goes on along the minus strand of NZ_CP076607.1, from coordinate 2,131,685 downwards.
GTCCGTTTCCGCAGCCACCCAGCAAATTTCGGCGGGAACCGAAGAAGTAACCGCATCCGTAGAGGAAACTGCGCAGATCACTTCGAAATCGCAAGCAGGCGCCGAGATACTGGCCGACAATTACCGCAGCCAGCAGGAACAACTGGATGGACACGCAAAAACTGTAGAGCATTTATACGGGCAGACGCTCAAAATGCAGGAAGCGGTCCGCAAGTTTAAAATTTAACGCACGTTGATTTAACGCACGTTGATTTAACGCACGGCGTCTTTGCTGTCGCCGTCTTATAACAGGAAAAGGTCCCTTCAGATTCATAGAGTCTGAAAGGACCTTTTTTAATGAATGCACACCATTCCTAATCTTCCGATCCATACACTTCACAATAATAATGAAGGTCTTGCTCCCCAGCCGTACACGGGTCATGTGCCGACCGTAACCACTCGGGCCCCGGTCTCCTCGCGATTGCCGCCCGCTCCCGGCTCCGCTGGATAACGGAACGCATGACCGCCGGAAGACAGGGATGCCATAAACCGTCCGATCCGCCGCAGCGCCTCGGCCAGCTGCCCGGACGAAGCGGCATAAGAGCAGCGGACATGTCCCTCTCCTCCGGGCCCGAAGACGGAACCGGGTACGACCGCTACGCCGGCTTCGCTGAGCAGCCGTAGCGCGAACTGCTCCGAGGTCAGCCCGGTTCCGGCAACCGACGGGAAGGTATAAAAGGCGCCGTCCGGCATATGACAGGCCAGGCCAATCGCATTCAGTCCCTCCACGAACAGGGTTCGCCGCGCGTCAAAGGCGGCCTTCATCCGGTCTTTTGCCTCCAGTCCGCTCCGCAGCGATTCGAAGGCGGCAATCTGCCCCGGAACGGGAGCGCACATGGCGGTGTACTGGTGGATTTTGAGCATCGCGGAAGACAGTTCGCCGCTCGCGCAAGAATAGCCTACCCTCCAGCCGGTCATGGCGAACGCTTTGGAGAATCCGCTGATAACAATCGTCCGCTCTTTCATACCCGGCAGCGACGCGATGCTGTAATGCCGTCCACTGTAAGTCAATTCAGCATAGACCTCGTCGGATATGACAATCAGATTATGCTTAGCGGCAAGCTTGGCAATCGGCTCCCAATCTCTGCGGGTCATCACCGCTCCGGTCGGATTATTCGGATAATTGACGATCAGCGCCTTGGTGCGCGGGGTAATGCTCCGCCGCAGGGCTTCGGCTGTCAGTTTGAAGCCCTCTTCCCCCTTCACCTCCACGGGAATAACCGATCCTCCGCTCAGCGTGACCATCGGAGCATAGGCGACATAGCCCGGTGACGGTATGATCACCTCGTCTCCCGGTGAAATGATCGTCCGTAGCGCTATGTCCAGCGCTTCGCTGCTGCCTGTAGTGACGATGATCTCTGCGCTGGGATCATAGTGAAGCCCGAGGCCGGCGCTTAAATAACCGGCAATTTCCCTCCGGAGCTCCGGCAGTCCTGCGTTGGAGGAGTAACCTGTTTCTCCCCGGTTTAGCGCGGAGATGCAGGCCTTCCGGACAGACTCCGGCACCCGAAAATCCGGCTCGCCGACTCCGAGCTGAATCAAGTCCTTGTCATCCGCGCATTGTTCAAAAAAAGCGCGGATGCCCGATGGGGGCAGCTCACGGACATCCTGACGAATCCATTCACTGGACATGAACGGGCACGCCCCTTTCCTTCAGCGAAGCAGCGATGATGGCATCCAGCAGACCGCTAAATGTCATGCCCGCGGCCTTGGCGCTCTTGGGCAGCAGGCTGGCCGAGGTCATGCCCGGCAGAGTATTCACCTCAAGCACGAAAGGGACGCCGTCCGAGACGATGATATCGATCCGGGCGTATACGCTGCATTTCAGCGTCCGGCAGCAGTCCAAGGAGATCTGCCGCACCTTGCGCTCCAGGTCAGCGGGCAGAACGGCGATCTCCTCAAGTGCTCCGTTCTCGGTATACTTGGCGTCGAAGTCGAAATATTCCGAAGTCTGGGGAATGATGCCGAGCGCCGGAAGCGTGCGGCCGTCCAGGATGGGACATGTAATTTCCGTTCCCTGGACATAACGTTCCACCATGACCGACCGGTCCCAGCGGAAAGCCTCTGTTACGGCGGCCCGCAGTCCACCCGGTTCATTCACCTTGACCATGCCGATGCTGGAACCGCCAGAGGAAGGCTTGACGATAACCGGATAACCAAGCTTCTCCACCGCCTCAGGCGCAAACTCGCTAATATGGTTCCAGCAGAGCCAATCGGCTGTTGGGATGCCGGCTGCGCGCAGAAGTCTTTTTGACACATCCTTATCCATGCAGATGGCGCTGGACAGCACGCCGCTGCCTGTATACGGAATGTTCAGCGATTCCAGCACGGCCTGCACGGTGCCATCCTCGCCGAAGGCCCCGTGCAGTGCCAGCAGCGCGAGATCGAGGCCGCGCACCTTCTCCGCCAGCTCTTCCTTCTTGTTAATGACAACCGGAACGGCCTCGTATTTGGCAGGGTCCAGCTTTTTTAACATCTCCTCGCCCGTCTTCAGCGAAATCTCTCTTTCCGACGATATGCCGCCCATAATTACGCCAACTCTCATATTTCCCGCTCCCTTTCGTTCACATGGATGTGCTCTTTTTTTACTTTGCTTATTTTTTGGGCGCCGTCGTCGCATGATCCGATCTATTCAGCAGCTCTCTCGCCGCTTCGCCGATGATGGCGATTCCCTTGCGGATATCCTCATCAGCCACTCTGGAGAACCCGAGACGCAGCGTGTTCCCGCCAGTTTCATCCGTATAGAAATTGTCCCCCGGCGTAAAGATTACGCCTCTTTGCGAGCAGGCCGCCAGCAATTCCCTTGTATTGAATCCCTGCTCAAACGCCATGAACAGATGCAGCCCGCCGTCTCCCGACAGGGTGGAATAGGGAACAAGCTCCCGGCAGCACGCAAGAGTCCACTCGTATTTCCGCTTATATTCGGCCCGCGCCCTACGCAAATATTTTTCCAGATTGCCGTTATGCAAATATTGGTACAGCAGCGATTGGTCCAGCGTCGAAGTATGGATGTTTCTGGCCCGCTTGACGCTTTCCAGCATGCCGATCAGCTTCCGGTCCGCCAGCACCCAGCCTACTCTAAGACCGGGAAACAGCACCTTGGAAAAGCTTCCTATATAAATGACGCCATTCCCCGCGCCCGCCATGGCCGCCAGCGGCGATACATGCGAGCCGGAGTAACGCAGTTCCTCGTTGAATCCGTCCTCGATGACGGGAATCTGATAGCGGTTCATTAAGGTCATCAGCTCCAGCCTTTTTTGCAGTGAGGTCACGATGCCCGTCGGGTTATGGTAGGACGGAACGAAATAGGCGAGGTCGTACGCCCCTTCCGCAAGAGCCTGTTCCAGTCCGCCGATGCTGATGCCGTCCGGCTCCATCGCTATGCCCTTGATTCTGAAGCCGTGCAGCTTCAAATTTTTGATGGCCGTATTGTGAGTCGGGTTCTCGCACAGCACCGTTCCGCTATTCTTTCGGATGGCCGACAGCACGATGTCAAAGCCTTCGGTGAAGCCGCTCGTAATCAGCATATCTTTATCCTGAGTATCCACGCCCTTACGGGCCATATAATCCATTAAATAGTCGATCAGCGGCTTGTAGCCCTTGGCATAGCCGTAATTCAGCAGCACATTTCCCTCCACAGCCATCCGGTCCGAAAAAGCGCGCTTGACGCTGTCCAGATCGAACAGCTTCTCGTCCGGCGCGATGCTCGTAAACGAGATGGTTCCTTTGGCCGCCCGGATGCCGCGCTTCATAAGGTCCAGTTCCTCCGCCAGCCGGGCATATTCGCTCACGTGCTCCGCCCAGTCCAGCTTTCGGCCCTCATCCGCTTCCGGATTACCGGCTGCCCGTACAGGCGACACCGCGGCGGCAAAGCTGCCCTTGCCCTGCACCGTGTAGGCGAATCCGTCTTCCTCAAGCTCCGCATAGGCGGAGATGACCGTATTGCGGCTGACGCCGAGCAGCCCGGCAAGCTCTCTTGTCGCGGGAAGCCGCCGGTCCGCCTGAAGCGCCCCTTGGACAATCAGCCGCTTCATGTAATCCTTGACCTGGAGATAGACCGGACGTCCCTCCGCAAGTTTGAAATCATTGAACATACGTGTATCTCCTCCACCGTTATCATGGCATATTCGCGCAGACAAAAAAAGAACCGCAAATGCAGGGATTTCTGCCGGGCGCGGTTCTCAGGCTGACTTGGCCTGTTTTGTGAAACGAACAGATTTGATTTACAATAATAGCTGAATTTAATAGCCTTTATACGGAGGTATGGAACATGCTCTTTATCGATAATTCCGGAATTACGGACCCGTCCATCAATCTGGCCATTGAGGAATACGCGCTAAAATTTCTGCCCATGGACGACAGCTATTTGCTTTTTTATATCAACAGCCCGTCCATTATTATTGGCAAGCATCAAAATACAATAGAAGAAATCAATCAGGAGTACGTCAAGGAGAATCAAATCAAGGTTGTGCGGCGGCTGTCCGGGGGAGGCGCGGTCTACCACGATCTTGGGAACCTAAACTTCAGCTTCATCACCAAGGACGACGGCGAATCGTTTCATAACTTCCTCAAATTCACTCAGCCGGTCATCGATTACTTGCAGAGCATGGGCGTTAACGCAGAGCTGAGCGGACGCAACGATCTTCAGGTCGGGGAGCAAAAAATTTCCGGAAACGCCCAGTTCTCAACTCGGGGGCGTATGTTCAGCCACGGCACGCTGATGTACAATCTGAATCTTGATGATGTGCAGGCTTCGCTGAATGCCAATCCGGAAAAATTTAAGTCCAAGAGCACAAAATCGGTCCGCAGCCGGGTCGCCAATATTAAAGAACTGCTTGGCACGGACATGACGATTGAGGAATTCCGCGCTGGTCTTCTGCGGTCTATCTTCGGCATGGAGCCGGACAAAGTGCCGCAGTACAAGCTTAATGAGGAAGATTGGGTCCAAATCAATAAGATCTCAGCGGAGCGGTATCAGAACTGGGATTGGAACTACGGCCAGTCGCCGAAGAGCAATGTGAAGCATGCGGTTAAGTTCCCCGGCGGAATCGTCGATATCCGGATGGAAATCAAGGACGCGCGGATCGAGGAAATCAAGATTTACGGCGACTTCTTCGGTGTAGGCGATGTGGCTGATGTGGAAAACACTTTGCGCGGCAAACGGTATGAGCAGGAAGAGGTCCGGCAGGCGCTCTCCCACCTCGACCTGAAGCATTATTTCGGCCGTATCGAGCCGGAGGATGTCATTGGTTTGATTTTTCTGGAGGAGTAGGCCTCGGGATTAGTGAGAATTCAATGAGAATAGCAAACGAAGAGCGCCCCGGTATGAATAATGCCGGGACGCTTTTTTATATTTTGATAGACTGACCCCCAAGAAATTAAGAGGAGAATAGCTCACAGTAACGGCCTTTAAAAGAAATGAGCCGCTTCCTATAGAGAATTTTAATGAATTCTAGTCAGTCTAACACTCTTTTTTCTAAGTTTATCAAGACCTAAAAGTCAGATAAAATAAAGGGTTCTACATATTGTACATGACTAATATGTGGAACCCTTTATGTATAACTTTCGTTCTCGGTTAATTGAATACAGGCTTTTTGCGATGTTTCGTTCTTTGCTCAAAAGAATATGCTATGCGAATTAGAGTAGGTTCGCTAAATGCTTTTCCAGCAAAAGTAATCCCAAATGGTCTGCCGTTCTCTCTATACCCCGCGGGGATAGCAATGGATGGGTAGCCCGCTTTGGCGCATATATCCGCTCCAATATAAGCAGGAAACATTATCGCATCTAATTGATAACGTGTTATCGCATAATCGATTCCTTCGTTCTGAGCAAGATGCAAATCCATTATGGATTCCAGGATGTAATCTTTATTTTTTAGGGGATCGGTCAGCCTTTCCCGGAATTCCAAAAGATCTTGACCGTATTTTAGAGCTTTTTCAGCATGCTCCTTATTCCATTCGATTAACTCAGACAAAGAATGGATCGGCATGTGTGCCGGAAGATTCTGCAGATAATTCTCTATTCCATGTTTGAATTCCAGATTCATCTTATTCCACTGCCATGGTCCATGGAACGAGGGAATATCTATCTGTTCCACCACTTCCGCTCCTGCTTTAATCAAGTCGGAGACTGCCTGATTAAATAGCGCCTCATCATACTCGCCAGATTCTCGAACATGATCAGGCACTTCACAAAAGACTCCGATTCTCGCTCCGTATAATCCCTCTCTATCTAGGAATGCAGTATAGTTCTGCTTGCTTTGACAGCTTTCATTCCGCCAAGTTGCCGGATCTTGCTCATCTCTCCCAACTAATGCGCTAAGTAGAATTGCCGCATCCGAAACCGTTCTTGCCATCGGCCCGGCCGTATCTTGCGAGTAAGAAAAAGGGATGATCCCCGAACGGCTGATTAAACCGACGGTCGGCTTGATGCCCACGATAGACATTTGTACGGCCGGACTTAGAATGGAAGCAGAGGTTTCTGTACCTATCGCCGCCGTTGCGAGATTCGTCGCAACCGCAGCCGCCGATCCAGTACTAGACCCGCCTGCGAAAAATTCACCATAAGGGTGCGTGACCTGACCGCCCCTTGAACTGTATCCTGCCCACATGGTGGAGGAAACGCCGTTGGCCCATTCTGTCATATTGGTCTTGCCCAAGATGACAGCTCCTGCTTCTCTTAACTGCCGGATCAGAAAAGCATCCTCCGTGCTTACATGCTGTGCCAGTGCTAATGCTCCCGCACTAGTACGCATCTTGTCTCCGGTTTCGATATTATCCTTAACAAGAATCGGAATTCCATGAAGAGGGCCTCTACTGCCCTTACGTTGCCGCTCTAAATCGAGCGCCTCTGCAATGAAGATGGCATCGGGATTGATCTCCATAATTGCATTTATGTGAGGACCATCCTGATCATACTTTGCGATACGGGATAAATAACAAAACACTAATTCTCTTGAGGTAGTCTTTCCATGTGCCATCGCGTCTTGTAAATCGAATATGCTCGTTTCTTCTACATCGAAGTTTTTTATCTTAAAAGGATCTTCCATATACACGCCCCATCAGCCCCAGTCTTCCAAAATTACTCAGTTAGTAATCCAATAATACCACGATGGATAACATTACAGCAGGATTGAACCGGGACGTGTATGCAAATTAAAGCCAACCAGACCATAATCGAAGCCAGCGTCAAAAAAGCCTTGAACGTACACGCATTCAACATTTTTCAAAGATGGCTACAGAAGATTTAAATTGACCGCCCCATACTTACGTATACGAATATTATAAATTTTACCAACCCCAAATGATTTCATATATTCCGTATAGGATGCTGTGGATTCTTTCGGCAGCAAAGCCATGATCACACCGGCGAATCCTCCTCCATGCACGCGGCATGCGCCCTTTCCAATTCTCTTAATAAATAGTTCGGTAATAGCCAGATGAACCGTTACCCCTTGTATATCAGGAGTAGAGTTTGAATAACAATTTTGCAGCCATTTCCAGGAGGAATTGCCGGATTCATTGACCAGCCTTAGGAACTCATCCGCATTATCGTTTTTCAAAGCTTCGACCTGTTGATCCACCCGGCTATTCTCCTCATAAAAATGCAGCGCTCTCAAAAGCGCCCTATCTCCAGGACTGTCCCTGAGTTCCGCAAAATGCTTCAATACCTTTTCTATACTCAAGTCACGGAGAACCTCTCCGCCAAGCTTCTTTGCCACCGCCTTCATTTCAGTAGGGATGGAAGAGTACTCTTCACTTAAATCGGCATGATTTGCTCCCGTAGGAATGATTAACAGTTCATAATTTCTGTCTATGGCTTCAAAGTTCAATGTTTGGATAACCGGAGATTGGCCGTCTTTAAAATCAATTGTAATCAGGCCGCCATAACCGCAAGCGATTTGATCCAGCAGGCCCGACTGTTTATTCCATTTCGTATTTTCAGCATATTGGCCTATCTTGGCGCATGTAATTATATCCATTTCGTTATGGTTATAGAAAAAATTAAGAATCGCACATATCAGCATTTCAAAAGATGCCGAAGAACTGACGCCCGCCGCGCTAATAACATCGCTCGTAATACAAACATTGAACCCGCCAATGCTGTAACCATACTTTTCAAAACCGTCGAGTATGCCTCTTACAATCGAGTAGGTGCCGGAAGCATTCTGAATATCTTCTCTGCGGGTAAGATCAATCGTAAAATCTTCGTTGTAAGTTATGCTTTTTATGCGGATCTTATTTTCCGTATTCTTCTCCGCAACGCCAATACAATCCATATTTATGCTGGCCGCAATAACTTTGCCCAAATTGTGATCGGTATGATTTCCGCTGATTTCACTGCGGCCAGGCGAACTAAACAGATAGACATCGGTTCCATCAAATCTTTGGGTAAACTCGTTAACCAGGGAAGTGTATCTGCCGATTTGAGAAGAGAGCGCCTGTTGGCCCTCTCCATAAAGGTCTATTAATCTTTCCTTAAATATCTCCGACTTAAGTAACTGAAATGTATCCGCTATAGATGGCATGCTGCCCTTCCTCCATTGTTGATAAAGTTGTTCACTTAGTAGAAGATAACCTATAGTTGTATTTTATTACATGGAAAAAAGTTACTCTATCATGGATTATTATGACAATAAAGAAGCCGGACCTTTAAACTGAAATGTTCAAAGGCTCGGCTTGTGGTTTCACACATATAGGAACAATAACCGTAGGAATTATTCAGCCTAGCTGTACCGGTCCCTGAAGGATCAACCTTTTACGGCCGAGCCGACCGTCATAGCGTTCTCGACTTGTTCGCTGAAGAACAGATATATGATGACCATCGGCAAGCTCGCAATCGTCATGACCGCGCCCATGCCGCCCCAATCGGTGCTGTATTGCCCTTGGAAAAAGAGCAGACCGAGCGGGAGCGTCTTCATCGCTTCGTCGGAAATCAGAATATAGGCGAGCATGAATTCGTTCCAGTTGCTTAAGAATTGGAAAATGGCAACGGTCGCAATGGCGGGAGTTACGACAGGCACGATGATCTGAAGAAACATCCGGTAAATATTCGCTCCGTCCATGCAGGCCGATTCCTCAAGCTCCCCGGGGATGCCTTTCATGAAGCCGTAGAATATCAGACAAGAGAAGGGCAGACCGATGGCGACATAGGGAACAATCAGCGCGCCGTAAGTATTCGTCAAATGGAGATCACGAACCAGGATAGCAAGAGGAATCATGATGACCTGAAGCGGCATGAACATGCCTATCGTCATATACAATCTGACACTCTCGCGGAACTTCCAGCGCATTCTTGCGATAGCGAACGAGAACATCAGGGCCAGCACAATAATCAGCAGTGTGGAAATGGATGAGACGATAAAGCTGTTCATAAAATAGCGCGGAATATTGAACTGCGACCAGGCTGCCGTATAATTCTCAATTCTGAAATGCGTCGGAAAGCCGAACGGGTTCGTAACGAAAATCTCATCGTTGTTTTTGAGCGAATAAGAAATCATCCATACAAGGGGGTAGACGGAAATCACAAAATAGATCCATAGCGGAGTCTGAACCAGAACCGCTCTCAGCTTATTCATATAGCACTCCTTCCTTGCCGGACAACGCTCTATTTACGCTTCGTTCCGGTCAAACGTCTTATTGATAATCATTGTTGCCAATAGGGACAAGGCGACCAGCACAACGGAAACGGCGCAGGCATAGCCATAGTTGCTTTCCATGAAGGCATAGCGGTAAATCATGTATGTCAGGGTATAGTTGCTCGTGCCCGGTCCGCCGCTCGTCATAATCAGCATTTGTACAAACGCTCCGATCCCGGAGGTAATGGCAACGATCAGACAGAACTTGTAGGTCTCCTTCATCAAAGGAATCGTCACCTTGCGGTGCGCCATCCATTTAGAGCAGCCGTCAATCGTTGCCGCTTCCATATACTGCTCGGGAATGGACTTGACGCCGGCGTACAGAAGGCTGAACTGATAGCCCATAAACTGCCAGGCATTGACGAACGCAATCGCAATAATGGAAACGGTCGGCGACGTGAGCCAGTTCTGCTGGTAAGGAATATGCAACAGGTTAAAAAGACGGTTGATCAGCCCGTTAGCCGGGTCGTACATCGCAATCCACAATTGGCAGACAACGGTGACGGACAGCACGACCGGGATAAAATAAGACGTCTTCAGCAGCTTGCGTCCCTTGATGCGGGGGTCGGCGCAGGCCAGTGCGAGCACCGTTCCCAGTCCAATCTGAAACACCGCAAGCACAAGCGCGAAGATAAGGCCGTTGCGCAGAGAAGTAATAAGCAGAGGGTCTTCCAGAAGATCCCGATAATTGGAAATCCCGTTCCACGTTGCCGTGCTCAGCCCGTCCCAGTTAAAGAAGCTTCGATATACGGTCTGAAGCACCGGATAAATAATGACGACACTATAGATAAGCAGGGCCGGAAGCAAAAACAGCGCAATCGCTTTTTTATTGCTTAAATATCTGTTCATGCAGTATGATTCCACTCCTTTTTCTTACGAAAGCAGCCCCGTTCCCCCAGGGAAACTAAGAGGCTGCTCCGCACAGACTTTTCTAGAACCCTGTTACTTATTCTCCTTGGCCAGAATGCGGTTAACATTATCTGTAAATTTCTTCACCGTAAAACCGCTAACCAGTATGTTCTGGGTATTATCATCAATCGCATTTTTGATCTGCACATTGTTAACCGCTGTCGCGTAGCTCTTCACATTCGGCAGAACCTCATCCGCAATCCGCTTCATCATAGGAGGCACTTCGCCGGTCATTGGCTTATCCACTTTGACGGATACGATCGGGCTGCCCAGTACGGTATATTTGTATTCGCTGTATTTTTGCGCAAGGAAACTTGCCACTTTAACGGCGGTCTCCTTGTTCTTGCTGCTTGGGGAAACCGAGAATCCGCCGGGAGAGCCCGCACCGTTGATAAAGCCTTTGCTGCTCTCGTATGTCGCTTCATCCTTGGCCGGCGTGTACATCCAGTCCACCTTGTCGCCCAGTTTCTCTGTGCTGCTGTAGATCTCCCATTGTCCGTTGATGAACATGGCCGCTTTACCCGAATAGAATTGGGACGAAGCCTGGTCATAGTTGGTGTTGGTGGCGTTGGCGTCGAACAGGCCTGCTTCCTGAAGCTTCTTCATTTGCTCGGCTGCCGTTACAAACGCCGTAGGCAGTGCGGTTGGTTTACCCGCTTCCAGATCGCCGAAGCCCTTTGCGTCTTCCCGGGTTACCAATCCGGCGTAGAAGGCGGTTGTAATCCATTTTTCCTTGGCGAATATAGCCATTGGCGTGTAGCCCGCGGCTGAGAGCTTCTTGGCGGCGTCGGCCAACTGATCGACCGTTTTGATTGGCGTCTGAATGCCGGCCTTTTGGAAAATATCCTTGTTGTAGTAAATAAGCTGGAACTCAATTCCCGTATAAGGGAAAGCGTAAACATGTCCGTCCGGAGCGGTCAGCCGGGATTCCAGACCCGTATTCAGCTTGGATTTGAAATCGGCGGTTTCCGGATAACTGTCGAGCAGCTCCACGTTCTTGGACTTGGCAAAGGTTTGGAGCGTTATCCAGTCCGTCTCGTAAATATCCGGCATGTTACCGGTTGCAGCATACGTTTTCAATTTCTGATATCCGTCCTGCACCGCTTCATCCAGCACAATTTCCACATTCGGCATTTCTTTCTTCAGCTCTTCCACCGCATAGTCGAAAGGCTTGGCGGTATCTTCGTCAAAATGCTGCGCATACACCTTGATTTGAATTTTCTTCGTTCCGTCGTTCGCGGCGCCGCTGTTTCCGGAGGAGGCTGAATTGTCCGAATTATTCCCTCCGCAAGCCGTCAGCGAGATGGTCAGGGACAGAGCAGCAAGCACACTAAGCGCTTTCATATATTTCCGTTTCATATTGAATCCCCTTTCTTTTCTTCTTATCAAAATTCATCCTCTTTCTGAAACCGCTTTTTGTTAGCGCTTCCAGTTGGTTGATGTCTCTTATTATAGTGAAGCCCGCCATTACCGATAAGGGTTAAACCGGGCATAATCGGTAATATCCGGGACAAAGCGGGCCACTGAATGTCCGGAGCGCTTCGGAGCATTGGATGGGTTGTTCCGGCAAAAATAGGATATTCCGGCCAAAATCGGAAAAAGCGATCCTGTCCGGACCGCTCCATGATCGCCTTTAGCTCCCTATTTCCCGGTCTGCCGAATGCGGATTTCCCGCTGCTCGAACTCCGATGGCGGCATGCCGTAATGCTTTTTAAAGCTTTTGCTGAAATAATTCGGATCGGCGTAGCCCACCCTTTCAGCGATTTCCGCCAGCTTAACGTTGCCTTCGGCCAACAGCTCTTTGGCCTGCTTCATCCGTATATAGGTGATGTAATCAAGGACGGCAATGGCCCCTTCCTTGCGGAACACCTTGCGCAAATAGCTGGAATCAACATACATGCCGCTTGCAACCTGATCCACCGTCAGCTCCGGATCGGAGTAGTGCCTGTGAATATAATCTTTGGCGGCCAGAAATAAATTATACGATTTAGACGGACGCCCGTCCGGCCTGTACTCGATGACCTTCTGGTACATTCCGACAATCCAGTCCTCAGCCTCCTCCCAGGAGGCCATTTCCCGAAGACGCTGCTCCGGTGAAGCCGCCGGCTTCCACAGGCTCTCCGGGCTCATTCCTATTTCGCCGGCGTAGGACAGACACAGCGAGACATAGCCCATCAGAACGGTAAAAGCAAACCGGTCCCCGGCACCCCGGAGCCGGAACAGAGCGATTGTCTGGCCGATTTCGTCCATTGCGGCCTCATGATCGCGCATCTTCAGCGCCATCAGCAGCGTTTCATGGGTTCCCGGATGAAGCTCATGCCGAATGGGGTTTGTCCCTTGTCCGGTAGGTGGGGAGACTTCATTGAAGAGCGCCCGGGCCTTCTGCGCCGCCTGCTCCACAATGGTTCGCCAAGGCCCCTCATTCCCGCCGGCTTCGCGCTTCAGAAGGGCGGCTTCCTCTCGAAGGCGCAGGGTTGCTTTTACTTTTTCCATCATGGCGGCGAACTCCCGCTGATCGAACGGCTTGAGCAGATAATCGTGGACGCCCAGCCGGACCGCCTTCTGTGCATATTCAAATTCGTTATGGCCGGTTACGAAAACGATTAGCAATCCGGGCACATTCACCTGCAGCTTCTCGGCCAGCTCCAGACCGTCCATATAAGGCATGCTGATGTCGATCAGCGCCAGATCGGGCACGTTCCGTTTCGCCTCCTCCAGCGCTTCCCGACCGTTGGCGGCTTCGCAGCAGATTGTAAAGCCGTGTGCGCTCCAGTTTAGCTTGCTGCGCATGTAATAACGGAACAGCGGCTCATCGTCGGCTATCATCACCTTATACATTGCCATCCTTCCCCTCCTTTCCATCCTTCCCGGGTACCTTCATTTCCATTACCGTCCCTTCTCCCGGCTTGCTGCGCACCGTCAGTCCGTACGGCTCGCCGAAATAGAGCTTGATACGCTCGTGCACACTGTATATGCCGATTGATGCGGGCCTGCCGTTTCGGGAGGTAAACTGCGTAACCCGCAGCACCTGTTCAGGCGACATCCCGACTCCGTTATCTTCAACAGCAATCGCCGCATCGCCGCCTTCTCTCCTTGCCCGGATGACAATCAATCCCTGGCTTCCTTTCGTTTTCAGACCATGGTAAATGGCATTTTCCACCAGCGGCTGAAGTGACAGCTTGGGAACAGGCACGTTCTCCAGTTCCTGCGGAATATCGATTTCATAGCGCAGCACGTCGGGATTGCGGACCTGCATAATGTTCAGGTAATCCCGGACATTGCCGATTTCGCCGGCAAGCGGAATCAATTCACTCCCCTTGCTCAGCACCACCCGGTAGAAGTCGGCCAATGCCTTCGTCGTGTCCCGGGCTTCCTCATTCAGCCCCAAATCGTTAAGAACATAAATCGTATCCAGCGTATTATATAAAAAATGGGGCTTGATCTGCGCGTGAATCAAGGCCAGCTCATACTCCCGCTTACGGCCCTGTTCTTCGGTTATGGCATTAAGCAGTTCCTTAATCTGCTGCACCATTGAATTAAAGACTGAGGCGATCAGACCGGTTTCGTCTTCCGTCGTCACCGGCGATGTGACATTCAGGTCGCCTTCCTTCACCTTCCGCATCGCCTTTGTTACCTGGAGCAAGGGGTTCACAATGATGTGGGACAGCTTCCCCGCGAGCAGCAGCGACAGCAGCAGGCATAAGGCGCCGAATGCGAAAGTCAGAGCAAAGTTCCGGTGGATATCGCCGTTAAGCGTTTGCAGCGAAACAATGTTCACCAGCTTCCAGTTCAACCTGTCATATGCGGTAACCGTTGCCAGTTTGCTCCCTTCTCCTGAGCCGACAATGTCGGAAACCGGGGTTTCACGCTCCAGAAGACCCGGAGTTATGTTAGCTGCGAATGGCGTCAGCAGCAGCTGTTCATTCGGCGACGCAACGATTCTGCCAGCGCCGTCCACAATATAATACTGCTTGGAAGATAAGTTCTCGCCCATGACCTGCAGAATCGAAGCAAAGGTCGTCTCCCTGACATTGACAAACAGCGTACCCAACTGGTTACCGGAATCCAGGTCGAATACGATCTTGCCCAGCGTCAGCACCGGAACAGCGGGGTCGCTGACAATATAATCCCGCCGTTCCACCGGCAGCCAACGGTTGACGCCGTAGCTGCCCATCAATTTAACTTTTTCCGGCAGGCCGCTGTACAATACCTTCCTATCCCGACTCTCTTGGGGAGGGTAGGACGAGTACACTCTTCCGGTTGCATCGACGAATACGGCCGAGTCCGCATCGGGAAACAGCACAAGGTCAATCGAAAGACGGCTCTCCATCAGACTGCTGAACCTTTCCTCTTCGATCGCCTCGGGCGAAGCCGAGCGTTCATCATACAGACGGTTGATGTCGGTCGTCATGATATTGGCGCTGCTCTCCGTATTTTTCACGATAGAATCCATCTGCGAGAGAATAAGCCGGGACTCGTCCCTGACGTTGTTCTTTGTCTTCTCAATCACCGAGCGGCTGAACATTTCGCCGGACAGCAGACCAAGCGCCAGCAGCGGAAAGATGATTAGCGGCAAAAATATAAGGACGATCTTTCTCCGAATCTGCAGTCTCCCGAACCATCCCGCTATACCGTTTCGCACTCCCATCCCCCTTATCTTTTGGCTGCGCTTGCAAAATGTAACACCGCTTTCATAGGACAAAAACCGCAACCAAACGATTCTATAGTTCATTGATTGTATTCATTTATCACATTCAATCATAACATTCATTGATCAACTCAAGCTGAGATAAATTATTTGTTCTCCTGAAGAGAAAGTCAAATATTTTGACAAAAAAAGCGCGGAGAGCTTCGAGATTCGATGAATCCGAATGACGACAAGCTCTCCGCGTATCAGTCCATGCGCTATGCGAACTTGGGGAACCTCTACTGTCTATAGCTCGCTGCTAACGGCCAACAACAAAGGTATACACGACCAACAGCAGCGTCAGCGTCACACAAATTCCTTCAACGGCCCCGCCCTTCTTCGTGCCGGTGCTCATCAGCTTCAGGCGAAGCTTGAAGGGCAGGGGCGGCAGCGGAGTAATTCCCCGCTGGGTAAGCGCGTCAGCCAGAAGATGCAGCCCGTAGGACAGCCCTCCGGCCACCCACAGCAGCTCTCCGCCATCCATTCCCTTCCCGGCCATATACAGCAGCGCCGTCCACCCGGCCACGCCGTACAGCGTATGGGTCAGGCCCCGGTGGGGAACGACCGCGGCAATGACCAGAATACAGCCGGCGATCGCATTCCACGGATCATAAGCGCTTCCGAACGCCATCAGCAAGGTCGCGATCAGCAGCATAATGAGCTTGCGCAGCCTTCGCCCCGGCAGAAACGCCACGCTGCCAATGAGCAGCGCCATTACGATATTCCAGGGATAAGGCGTAATATCCGCAAAATATAGAAAGACGGCGGCGGCGATCAACGTTAACTGCAGCGTACGCAGCAAAAAGGCGGGAACCGCCTTGCGTACGAGCAGCGAATTCGGTTCGTCGATGTCGGGAAGCAGCGAGCTGAGCACCGCTACGGCGACGGCGGGAATCGTGATATGACAGCCGGCCAGCTGCATAGCCGACAATGTGATCCCGGTGCTGATCACCAGGTGGGATTTGCCCATCATCGCTTTACAAACGCCCCTTTCTAAGATGCTAAGAAGAAACGGCTGCGCCGTCGGGACAGCATCGTTTCTCACAAACACGAACACACGTGCGGTTATCGAAGTATACCAAGCCTTCTTCCTTTTGTCCAGTCCGCCACAGCTATTCACGTGAAAAGAAGTAGGACTGGGGCATCTCCCGCGATTGTTCTCCCCTTATTTTTAGGATACAATTTAGTCAGTTATCCATTTTCCAAGCAGCAGATTTATATAAGGAGAGAAACCGAATGTACAAGCTGATTGCCATCGACATTGACGACACGCTGATCAATGACGACAAGGAAGTAACCCCCGCTACGCAGGCGGCGCTGGAAGCGGCTATAGCCGCAGGTGTGGTTGTCACGCTCGCCACCGGACGCGCCTACGCATCCGCCCAGGCCATTGCCCGCCAGACCGGACTTAATGTGCCGATCATTACCTATCAGGGCTCCCTGGTGAAGAATCTGATGGACGAAAAAGTGCTGTACGAGCGCTTTGTGCCTCAGGACGCGGTTCATAAAGTTTTTGATTACTGCATAGAGCACAACCTGCATCTGCAAACCTATGTCGACGATAAGCTGTATTCCCGCGAGGAGAACCAGAAGCTGATCGATTATGCGGCGGCGAACAGGACCCAATATTACATTGAACCGGACTCGGAAAAGCTGGCCGGGATTAAGACACCCAAACTGCTGATTATCGACGATCCCGCCTTCCTGGACGAACTGGCGCCCAAACTCCGGGAGCTGCTCGGCAGCGAGGTTCACATTACCAAATCGAAGCCGCATTATTTGGAGATCACGCACAAGGAAGGCACGAAAGGGCTGGCGCTTGAGTTCCTGGCCGACTATTTCGGCTGCAAAGTGTCCGAGACCATCGCCGTCGGCGACTCCTGGAACGACCACGAAATGCTGGAGACCGCCGGTCTTGGCGTAGCGATGGGCAATGCCATTCCGGCGCTGAAAGAGATTGCGAACTATGTAACCGCAAGCAATAATGAGGACGGAGTCAAGCAAGTTATCGATAAATTCATACTGCAAAAATAACAAAGGGAGCGCGGACCCGTGCAATACGGATCTTGCGCTCCCTTTGTCTGTATTCAGTGCAGAACAATCAGCATTATATGCCGGTGCTGTACGCCGGATGATAAAGGTCCAGCCATTCGAGAACGAATCTGGCGGCATTCAGCGCCGCCAAATCCAGATTGGAGGTGAACAGCCCTTCCGCATCGCTTCCGGCGATGTCGGAAATGGCGCGCACTGCCAGAAACGGCACACCGAACCGGTAAGCGGTTTGGGCGACTGCGGCCCCCTCCATATCCGTCGCAAGCGAATCAGGAAACCGTTCGCGGATAAAGTCCGCAGCCTCACGGCGGCCGATAAAAGAATCTGCGGTCGTTATCAGGCCCGTAAAGACTCTCTCTTCAGACTTCCTCGCGGCTGACAGCTGACGAGCGAGCGCCAGAAATCCCTCCTGAACAGGGTAACGGGCCGGCATCCGCGGCACCTGACCATAAACATACCGCTGAAATGCCGTCGCATCGACATCGCTGTAAGCCAGCTCCGTTCCGACGACGACATCGCCGATTTGCAGGCCGCTGCCAATGCCGCCGGCCGAACCGGTATTAATAATCAGCTCCGGCTGGTACCGCTCAATCAATAGCGCCGTCGTCAGCGCCGCATTGACTTTGCCAACGCCGCTTTGCAGCAGCACGATCTCCCGTCCATCCAAAGTTCCGGTGTAATAGATTCCTCCCGCCGCTTCCAATCTGTGAACATTCTCCAGCCGGCCTCGTAAGACTTCGACCTCTTCTTCCATTGCGCCTATGATCGCTATGCTCATCAATTCTCTCCTTTACGCCAGCCTAATTCCTCAAGTCTGCATGTATTCCCTTAGCGGCTGGCCGTGACGGTTTCGCCAGCGCGAAGCGCCGATATAAGGCTCTCCAGCTCTTCCATGGCATCCGCCACTTTGACCGTATCGAACGTTCCCGGCATTCGGTGAATGGATGCTCCGGGCAAAACCGCATGGGCAGCCACTCTAAACCGGTCATCACGGGTCAGACCGCCCAGGCCCATATCCTGCAAGGAGGCTGGAAGCCCGATCTCTTGATAGAATGGAAGAAGGCGGCCAATCTCCTCCCGTTTGCCTTCAAGCACGAGTTGGACGAGCACTCCGTAAGCCACCTTGCTTCCATGCAGCAGCCGATGACTCTGCGGCAGAATCGTCAGGGCGTCATGAACAGAATGCGCTCCCGCCGTGCGGCCGTAGTCCTCACCGAAACCGCCCACCAGTCCGGCGGTCAAAATATTCGTCTCCACGACCCTTACAAAAGCGTCGTTTAACTCCCCTTCTCGCTGTGCGCCCAGCGCATCGGCGCTGTGGATCATCAGGTTGTCGCGGCATCTGCGTGCGGCATAATGGGCCAGCGCGATTTCCTCGGGCGGCGAAGGCAAATGGGAGATGATGGCGTCGGCCTCATACCACTTAGCCAGCGTATCCCCGATTCCGGCGACCAGCAGCTCTGGGGGCGAATCCAGAATCACACGCGGGTCCAGCAGAACCAGCGCATTGCTGTGAGGAAATACCTCGAAGTCCACCATCGTTCCGGCCTCGTCATACATAACGCTGAGAGAGGACCAGGCCGAGCAGGTTGCCGCCAAGGTAGGCAGAATGATAACCGGAATCCGCAGCAGCGCTGCTGCGGCCTTCGCCGTATCACTGACCTTGCCGCCGCCGACGGCGATAATGGACTGAAGTCCGAGCTTGGTTGCCTCGGAGGCGATCGCGTCCCGCTCGGCATAGGTGCACTCTCCGCCGTAACGGTAGAACTGGATCTCAATCCGCTTGAAATCAGGAAAATAGTGCTCCGCCGCTTCCCATGAACGGCCGCCGCGCACGACAAGAGCGGAGGAAATTCCCCTGCGCTCCAGATGATGTTCAAGCTCGTTCCAGCAGCCAGGCCCGCAAATAAATTCTTGCGGAGCCGCGCGGACAATCAACGTATTTTCCAACGCTTATTCCTCCTCCTGCTTCAATGCTATGTTTCGCGGGCCGTCCGTTGCTAATCCCGGCGGGCCTTTCGGGCGAACCGGTTCCCCGCAGATTGTATGCCCTGAACAAAAACGATGAGAATGGCGACCGTAACGAGAATAACGAAGGTGTCAAAACGCTGATATCCATAGGAAATGGCGAGATCGCCGATGCCTCCCCCGCCGACTGTTCCGGCCATCGCCGTTGCGCCGATAAGTCCAATGGTCGCGGTAGTCATCGTTAGAATCAGGGAACCGAACGCCTCAGGGAGCAGAAAATGCCAGATCACCTGAAACGTTGTCGCTCCCATCGCTTCAGCCGCTTCCATGATTCCGGGACTGACTTCCAGCAGAGAGTTCTCTACTAGCCGGCCGATATACGGCGCCACATAGACAACCAGGGGAACGATAGCGGCGCTGGTCCCAATCGAAGTATGAACGAGCAGCCGGGTGAACGGAATAATTGCGACCAGCAAAATAATAAACGGCAGCGACCGGATCACATTGATCAGCGGATTAAGCACAGCGAATACGAACCGGTTCTGCAGGATGCCTCCGGGCCGGGTAATGACAAGCACGATGCCGATCGGAATACCGAGCAGCGCCCCAAAAAACAGCGATACCCCCACCATGACCACCGTTTCACGCAGCGCCTGAAACAGCTGATCAGCTGTAATAATCGTATTCATACCGCTGTCACCTCCTTAATCACTCGGTCCTTATGACTTTCTTCAATAACCGGGTCCTTCCGGTGGTTCTGAAATTCCTGAAGCTCCTGAAGCTCTCCAATCTCAACGCCCCGTGATCCGAGAAATTCAACCGCCCGGAAAATATCCCTATCCTCGCCGCCGAGCTGCAGAATCATCGTGCCCAGAGTTGTGCTCTGGATTTCGCTCATGTTGGCAAACAGAATATTGACGCTGACGTTATATTTTCGAATCAGGCTGTCGATGATCGGCTCCGAGGCGTTGCCGCCTACAAATTTCAACTTGAACAGCCGCCCCGCTCGTTCCGGACTCAGGCTCTGGAGCACGCTTTCCGGCACAGAGGTCTGGATAACAGTCCGCACGAAGCTCTCCGTAGTGGGATGCTGCGGATTGCCGAAGACTTCCAGCACCTCGCCCTGCTCGATGATCTCGCCTTTTTCCATGACGGCCACCTTGTTGCAGATTTGCTGAATGACGGCCATTTCATGCGTGATGATGAGAATGGTGATATGATATTCTTCGTTTATTTTTTTCAGCAGGTCCAGAATGGATTTGGTCGTCTGCGGATCAAGCGCCGAGGTGGCTTCGTCGCAGAGAAGAATCGAAGGATTGCTCGCCAGCGCCCGGGCAATGCCCACCCGCTGCTTCTGGCCCCCCGACAATTCATTCGGGTAGCTGTCCGCTTTGTCGGCAAGCCCGATAAACTGCAGAAGCTCGGTCACGCGCTCACGGATGCGCTTCTTGTCCTGCTTCAGCAGCACGAGCGGAATGGCGATGTTATCGTATACCGTCTTCGATTCCAGCAGGTTGAAATGCTGAAAGATCATGCCGATTTTCTTCTTGGTCTTGCGAAGCTGCGCCGGGGAGAATTGATCCAGCGCTTCACCCTCTACGAAAACCCGGCCTTTCGTCGGCCGCTCCAGATAATTCACCATCCGGATCAGTGTGCTTTTGCCGGCGCCGCTGTACCCGATGACTCCAAAAATATCGCCTTTATCCACCCGCAGGTTTACGCCCTTCAGCGCTTCGATCGTCTGTCCTTTGCGTTTAAACGTTTTGTGAATATCCTTTAATTCGATCATCCTCATGGTCTCCCTTCGCTTAACTGAACGGCAGACTTGCGGAAGATTCCCGTTCTTGCAATCCGCTCAGCGGCTTCCAGCAGCTGTTCCTCGCTGTTCACGAGTCCGATCCGCACATAGGAATCGCCCTGCGAGCCGAATCCCTCGCCCGGAGCGACCGCCACATGGGCCTCTTCCAGCAATTTCTCGGCAAATTCCAGCGAACGGTAGCCTTCCGGCACTTTAAACCAGGCAAAAAAGGTTCCTGAGGGAGCGGAAACCTCCCATCCGATGCTCCGCAGCTTCGAGACTAACACGTCGCGTCTGCGTTCATAGGTCTCCACGAGCCGTTGCACATTACTCTGCGGTCCAAGCAGAGCGGCAGCGGCCGCATCCTGCACCCCTCCAAATATCGTGCTGTACGCATGCGTGTGGAACAGCTTAAGGGCGCCGATGACCGAAGCGTTGCCGACAGCGAACCCGAACCGCCAGCCCGCCATATTGTAGGTCTTGGACAACGTATAAATTTCCACGCCGTATTCCTTGCCGCCCGGTATCTGCATAAGACTGATCGGCCTCAGGCCGCCAAACCCGAACGCGCCGTAGGCAAAATCGTTCACCACCGGGAAATGATACTCTGCGGCCAAAGCGAGCGACTGCTCGAAGAAGCCCCTCGTCGCCACCGCTCCGGTAGGATTGTTCGGATAATTAAGCAGCAGCAGCTTCACGCGCTGGATGATTTCCTCCGGGACCGTGCGGTAGTCCGGAAGAAATCCGTCTTTCTCGTATACGGGAATCGCGTGCACCTCCGCCCCGGCCATCGCGGCCGCCGCATAATAAGGAGGATAGGCCGGGTTGGCCGTTAGCAGAACATCGCCGGAACCGAGCAATGCTTGCGCGATTCCCATAATTCCGGTGCTCGATCCGTGAAATACGGCGATCTCCGTTTCCGGGTCCAGATCAACGCCATACTCGCGCTTATAGAAGGCGGCGACGGCTTCAAGCGTGCTCTTTTTTCCGTAAAAAGGGGGGTATCCATGGTTCTCCGGCTTGTCGGCTGCTTCCTTCAGGCTGCGGACAATATGCTCCGGGGTCGGCTGATCCGGATTGCCGCTGGACAGATCGATAATATCAATGCCCCTGCTGCGGTAGTCGGCCACCTTTTCCTTAAGTGCCCTGAAATAGTGCTCGGGGAGCCGGCCGACGACAGCGGAAGATTTAAAATTCACCATGATTACACCTCACTGAAATTTTTAATCATTGAAATAAGCAGGCAATCTGTAACCTTCATAATCAGAATTGGATTTGATATAGTCCTTGAATTCCTGTGAATGATAGCCCTCAATGATATCCTTTACGAACTGCTTGTCTTTATTTTTGCTGTCTACAGCCACGATGTTGGTGAACGGGTCCGTCATATTTTCAAGCTTAAGCGCCGTTGTGAGTTTGATGTTATTCGCAATGGCGAAGTTGCCCTGAATGGCGGCAAAATCCACATCCTGAAGCGCCTGAGGTCCTTGAGCGGGCTCCGTCGGCACAAATTTGATATTATGCGGATTGGAAGTTACGTCATTAAGCGAAGTTTGCAGCGGATCAATATTATCCTTCAGCGTAATCCAGCCAACTTCTTTCAGAATGGTCAAAGCCCGCAGCATGTTGACAGGCTCGTTCGGCAGATTGACCTGAGCGCCGTCGCTGATCTCATCCAGGCTCTTATGCTTCTTGGAATACAGGCCCATTGGAGGAGTCGGAACTTGAACCGCGCCAATCAGATTAATCCCTTCTCTTTTGTTGATCGACTCAAGGTACAGGGAATGCTGAAAGACATTGGCGTCAATCTCCCCTTGCGCTACGGCCACATTCGGTTGAATGCCGTCCGTGAACTCCTTGTATGTAATCTTGTACCCTTTTTTCTCAAGGAAGGCGCAACACCGTTCTTGAATTGATCACTGTATGGCCCCGGGTTAAAGCTGATGCGCAGCGTTTTGGTTTCCTGCTCTGAACCGTTCCCTGACGAAGCGGCGTTGGAGCTGTTTCCGCATCCCGAGATCAGAAGCACAACAGCCATAATCACAAACAGCGGCGACACCCATCGACTCATTACCTTTTTCATTAACAATCTTCCCCCTCAAATATCCATTCAATAGATTTCTCCGATTATCTCACTTAACCAATTAAATTAATCGGATTTATTTGTTTTTCATGATAGTATGCATCTTTATTGCTGTCAATACGTTATAACACTGGGATTATCTATTTTTGATTTATTCATTGGATGAAATATGAAATACTAGTTTACTTTAAATTCCGAGTATGTTACTTTGAAATAAGTGCAAGAGAAACTAGATTTGACGAGTGAAAGGAAGAGACGAATGGCTAAAGTCGAAAGTTTTCAATTGGATCATACGAAAGTCAAGGCGCCTTATGTACGGGTGGCCGGAACAGAACGAAACGCAGCAGGCAGTATTGTTCAAAAATACGATCTGAGACTGCTTCAACCCAATACCGACGCGCTGCCGACCGCTGCCCTTCATACGCTGGAGCATTTGCTGGCAACTTACTTGCGCGATGAACTCCCCGGAATCATTGATATTTCGCCTATGGGATGCCGCACCGGCTTCTATCTGATTATCTGGGATGAGCATGAGCCGTCAACGGTAGCGGCGGCGCTGACCAAAGTGCTGCGCAAGGTTCTGGAAACGGAGACCGTACCTGCGGTCAGCGCTCTGGAATGCGGCAACTACAAGGACCATTCCTTGTTCGGTGCGAAGGAATATGCGAAGCTCGTGCTTGAGGCGGGCATCAGCGACGACCCCTTCACGCGCCGCTAAGGAGCGATAAAGAACGATGCTGACAATCGATTTGACCGGCAAGACGCTGGTCATTACCGGAGGTCTGTCCGGTATCGGCAAAGGCATTGCGGATCTGTTCCTGCAGGCGGGCGCCAATGTCGTTATCGGGGATATCGCCTGTGAATGGAAGGAAATCACCCAGGACCGTCTGGCGGTTATCCGCTGCGACGTTACCCGCGCGGAGGACGCGGATAAACTGATCGGCTTTGCCGTGGAGACATTCGGCAGAATCGATTTCGTGGTGAACAACAGCGGCATCTCCACCATGGATTATGCGGTGGATATTAAAGAAGGTGATTGGGATAAGGTTATGGACGTCAACGCCAAAGGCGTCTATCTTGTCTCCCAGGCGGGAGCGAGGCAAATGCTGCGGCAGGGCGGCGGCGGACGCATCATCAATATCGCCTCGCAGGCCGGCAAGAACGGCTACCGCTGCATGGGAGGATATGTCGCTTCCAAGCATGCCGTGCTCGGATTTACGAAGGTTATGGCTCTGGAGCTTGCCCGAGAGCAGATTCTGGTGAATGCGGTTTGCCCGGGCATTGTCGAGACGGACATGAAGCGGCGTGAACGCGTAGAAGGCGCGCAGCTGCGCGGGATGACGCCGGAGGACATACTGGCCGAGGACTGTTCACAGGTGCCGCTGGGCCGGACGGCGCAGCCGGAGGATGTCGCGAACGTTGTGCTTTTTCTGGCCAGCCCCCTTGCCTCGTACATGACCGGACAGGCGATCAATGTGACGGGCGGCATGACCATGAATTAAGACGCCGCTCAAGAAGAAACGGCTGCGCCGTCCTCTCTGAAGGAGGGTATCCGTTTATCGTAGAAATATCAGGACATAGATAAGCACGCAGCTTATACTTCCCCAAAATCGAAACAGCGGCAGTCATGGACGAAATAAAGTCCTAGTCTGCCGCTGTTTTATTGAACTATCGTTCTCCGTTAGCCATCCATGCCCCTCTCGGGGCACCACAGAAACATGAAAATTGGCTAACTTCATCCTATGTAATGGTTAGTTTCAGGGTAGCTCAACATAAAGATTTCCTCAGATTCTTCATCTGAACTTCTAAACTCCATCCCCAGGACGCCATCGTCAGACAGACGGTTAGAAGCTTGAGAATTTTGGCTTTTCTGTCACGCTGGCACTCCGAAGCGTTCTGATCGATCCCTTACTTAACAAAGTAGACGCAGCTTTTTTAATTGTTCAAGCTGCGCCTAGTTTCGTGTTGTCTTTTTTAGACTTGCGCTATGAGTAATTTTCAGGGTAGCTGAATAAAAATTACTTCTTTGCGGTTTGAATAATCAAGTTATAAAGAAGTGTTAATCCATCACTCTGCTGAAATTTATCCATGTTTTGAACGTAAAGTTTTTTATTTGCTGCCAGATCATTGACATTAGCTATCAAAGAATTCGAAGTTAAGTGTTCCTCCTGCAAAACCTTGCAGTAACCTTTCCGCTCAAATGAAGCTGCATTTAGAAGTTGATCTCCTCTACTCTGTTCTTTAGTAAGTGGAATTAGGATCATCGGTTTCTTTAATGCTAAAAACTCAAAGATTGAGTTAGAGCCAGCTCGAGAAATAACAAGATCGCACATAGACAGTACATCTGGTAATTCTTCGTTTATGTATTCGTATTGGCGATAATCTGGATGAGATAAAGAGGGATCCAGTTGGCCTTTTCCACATAGATGTACGACTCTGAAATTTTTAGTTAAATGAAATAAGGATTCTCGAACCACAGTGTTTATCCTTCGTGCTCCTAAGCTTCCTCCCATTATCAAGAGTGAGGGCTTTTTCATTTTGGAAAACCCCGTAAATATCCGTCCTCGTTCAGCATCTCCATGTTTTAATTTATCTCTAAGTACGGGACCTATGTAGCGACATTTATTGTTACTAAAAGCAGCAGCTGTTTCCGGAAAAGTGGTGCAAATGATATTAGCAAATGGACTTGCAAGTCTATTTGCTAACCCTGGGGTATAGTCCGATTCATGTATTATTACGGGAATTTTGTTCAACCACGCTCCAATAACAACGGGAACGGAAACAAATCCACCTTTACTGAATACAACGTTTGGTTTTTGCTTCTTAATAATCTGGTATGCCTCAAAAATTCCTTTTACTACTTTAAAAGGGTCCTTAACGTTTTGCCAATCGAAATACCGTCTCAGCTTCCCTGTAGAAATGGAGTGGTAGCTTACATTTAATTTAGAGTTAATTAATTGCCTTTCAATCCCATCCACCGACCCAATGTATCCGGTTGCCCAGCCTGCCTGAATGAATTTTGGTATCAACGCGATATTTACGGTTACGTGTCCCGCAGATCCACCACCAGTAAACATTATTCTCTTCATTTATAACCACCCAATGATCTGTTTTTCTTATTATATTCGATGTATCCTCAAGTCATCTCATCGATTCGCGAAATGGGAGGCCTATTTAGATAAAGCAGGAAATTCAATACAGTTACTCCATTATCCTGCCCTTCGTATTATGAGGTCAACCAGTTCTTTCTGGTTGATCCTTTTTTCATTTGCTTAGAGGATTAAGGTAGCCGGGTCGAACGTACTTGCCTGTGGGACTTGATCCCGAGAGCTATAATGTTCACCTTTACTTGTCATGACCATGATTGAGGCCGGTTGGGACAAAGATCCCGTATCATATGCGATGCTATGGAGCGACAAGAAAATATATAGGGGCTGCCGGTAAATTTACATCAAGGAGAGATCAGATGAATCCTGTTATCGGGTTAGATATTTTCTAAAGAAGAAAGCCACAGACAGGCTTTTTTAGATCGTGGATAACCATACAAATGAACATTCTATTTCGAGCATACGCGAGAAGGACTCGAGCTTTTTTAAAGAATAGCGTAAGTTGTTGATGTAGTCGTTCAATGTGCTTCTAAATTCTTATTCGTTAACTCCTTATAAATAGCAACTGCAAACAATATAGCACCAACAACCATGAACAAAATACTTATTATATAGGGTACTCTCAGCATCGTTGCATCCAGAGCCAATGAGAATTTTCCAGGAGGATCGCTCCATCCCGTCATATGTGGAACATAGTTTGCAATTGCCAAATATACCATACCAAATAGTAAGGTTCCGGATAATAAGAAAGTTGATCCAGCTATTAAGAATGATCTTCTCATGACTCCCCACCTCTGTCCGTTTATTATGGTTAACTCACCTCCATTGCGAGTAATCCAATATTACCATAATATAGCGGTTTGTTACTCCATTATCCTGCCAGTTACTTGATGAACAAAAAAAGAGATGCTGCCAGGTAAGCTCCTTCCCTATCGTTTCTTCGTTAGCATAATTTGTTAAATAACCCTCCGTCACAGATCGTTCCTCACTATATCCTTCAATAAACGCTGAAGCGAGGGAGACATCCAAACTATTATCTAAAGCACATGACATTACGGCACGGGCAACGTCAAGTTGCGGATAATCATAATTAAGTCGATCAAAATCAAGAATTGCTGTTAATTGGCTATCATTGAATAAAAGATTATCGACCCATAAGTCACGATGTGCCCATCCTAATTGAAGGGATTCGAGTATTTCTAAATTTATATCTTCAGTTGCTCTGCGTTGTATTTCTATGTCAGCAAGCAACTGATCCTTTTCGACTTCCTTTACTTGTTCCCAAACCGAATTCCAATGTGCTAGACGCTTCTCACGGCTTGGAGGAATAAATTTTTTTTGGGGGGTTTCAACCCAAGTGTCCCATCGTTTAGCAATCGGTGCATTTTACCTGTTACACGACCCAAATCATAAATTTGATGTACGTTGATTTTACCTGGGGAAATTAATAAGCCCGGACAATATTCCATCACCATGAAACGTTCTCCGTTTTCTGAATCAAGTAAAATAGTTTCATTATGTGATAATAAATTGGGACATGGAAGTCCTTGGTTGTATAATCTAACTTGCTGAGAGAATGCAAATAATAATTCCTCTTGATTATATAATTGATATCTTTCCTTGTTGTATTGTTTAAGTAAAAATTGCCCTGATTCAGTTGTAACTTTCCATTTAAGATTTAACCATCCTCGTTTTTTCCTGCCCATAAGTTTAAAAGCAACCGAATGGTCGGCTGCTTTTAGTAGCGTTATTTATCGTTTTCGGTAGCAGAAACATTTCTCTTTTTATTAATTGAGCTATGGATACATCGTTACCTCTGAATGAGCTATCGGCGTGACTCGTACCAATAATCATTGTTTTATATGTAACAGCAATCCTTTTGCTTCATTTATCCATTCGTCGAACTGTTCCTCACTGAACATTCCTACACCGATTGGATGGACAATAATTTCATATTGACCCCCCAGAAGTTATTCTAGAATTTACCTACTATATAATCTTCAACAGCCTTAAGAAAATCCCTTTTTTTATTTCAATTAATTCGCGGCACAGAATCCCTTCTATTCGTAGCGGCTCAGCGCGCCGATGATGATGTCCCACAGTTTCCCGTGATGAAGGCCTAGCGCAACCGTGGTATTAGGCGGCCTGCCCGTCACACCATGAATATCGACCAGCGTCATGCCGTAGCTCAGCTCGCCTCTGGTCTCGACGGCTACGTTCAGGAAGCGGCAGTCAAACACCGACGGATCGATACAGTAGACTACGCTGCACACATCATGTACGGGCGGAGCATCGAAATCGAAGAATTCCTTATAGGTCTTTCCGAAAAAGGAGAGCAGCTCCCCTACGAATCCGGCAACCGGGTTAGCGATTGCCATAATCCGTTCGTTAATCTCAGGAGTCGCCAGCGCCTGATGGGTAGCATCCAGTCCGATCATCGTTACCGGAGCGCCGCTGCCGAACACGACCTGAGCGGCTTCCGCATCGGCCCAAATGTTGAACTCCGCGGCCGGTGTCCAATTCCCGAACGTTCCGCCGCCCATCAGGACGATTTCCTGGATTTTGGGAACAATGCGCGGCTCCCGGCGGATCGCCATGGCAATATTGGTCAGCGGCCCTACGGGAACGAGGGTAATGTCGCCGCCTGACTCCATCAGCATGCGGATGATCAAATCGACGGCATGCTCTTCCGTCTCCCGGAGCAGTGGATCGGGCAGCATGGGCCCGTCCATGCCGGAATTGCCGTGAATTTCCGAAGCGGCTTCTCTATTCCTTACCAGGGGATTGCTAGCGCCCCGGGCGACCGGTACCCCGCTTAGTCCCGCAATTTCGCACACCTTGAGCGCGTTAAGCGTTGTCTTCCCCAGTTCCGCGTTTCCGGCTACCGTGGTTATAGCGAGCAGTTCCAGATCGGGATGCGCCGCGGCGACCAGGATCGCTATCGCGTCGTCATGTCCGGGATCGCAATCGATAATTATTTTTCGTTTCATTATTCTCTTCACTCCAAGGCTGGTCCGGAACCGGACACTGCTATCCTTTGACCGCTCCCGCGGTCATCCCGGCGGTCAAATATTTTTGTACAGAAAGATAGAACAGAAGCGTAGGCACCAGAACTATGGTCAATCCCGCCATTTGCAGCGTATAGCTGCGGTTGTACTGACCGGCAAAATTGGCCAGGCCGAGCGGAAGCGTCTTTAAAGCTCCATCGTTAATCAGCACCAGCGCGAAGGAAAATTCGTTCCAGTTGTTCAGAAAATTAATGATGAAGGCTGTCGCCAGCGCAGGTGTCAGCATAGGAAGAATCAGCCTCCCGAAAATGCCCATTACGCTGCAGCCATCCATAATCCCGGCCTCTTCCACTTCCTTAGGAAAGGCATTCATGAATCCGGCCAGAATGAATATGGTAATCGGCAGATTGAAAGCGGTATAGGGCAGCAGCAGGGTCAACCGGTTATCCATAAGATTCAGGCTGCGCATTTCAATGAATAAGGGAACGAGTGTTGCATGGATCGGGATCAGCATGCCGAAGGTGAAATAGACGAGCAGAAAGCCTTTGGATTTGAACTCAAACCGGCTCAGAAAGAACGCGGCCAAGGCTCCAACCAGCAGCGTGAGTACTACCGCGGACAGAGTAACAATAATACTGTTGACAAGATACGGACCCAGCTTCGCTACTTTCCACGCTTCAATATAATTGCTCCAGACCGGCTCGCGGGCTACTCCAAACGGATTCGTGGACAGCTCCCGCTCGGTTTTCAATGAATTGAGAATCATCCAAAGAAGAGGATAAATATTGATAACGAGCAACAGCAAAAGCACAAAGCGGTGCATATGAGCCGAAAGGGGCCGTTTGGTTCGCAGTCGTTGTACCATTAAGAAGAATCACCTCTTCAGAGTTCGCAAAATGAACTGGCTTAAGACAATCAGGCCGAAGCTGATAATGATGATGGCTGTGGAAATCGCGCTCCCATAACCGTACTTCATCGAGCTGAATGTTTGAGTAAACATATAAGTGGCGCCCACTTCCGTGGAATGGCTGGGTCCTCCGTTAGTCATGATATAGATCAAATCGAACGCCCGAAGCGCTCCGCTTATGCATAGCACCACCGCAGCAAAAATCGTGTCCGCTATGATCGGCACCACGATATGCCAGGTTCTTTTTATACCGACAGCTCCATCCAGCTCCGCTGCTTCCAGCACCTCCGACGGCACATTTTGCAGCGCGGCCAGAAAAATGACCATGTACAGCCCGGTGTACTGCCAGACGACGACAATGCACAGCACAAAGATGGCAAGCGCCGGATTACCAAGCCAGTTCTGAGCCCAATGATCCAGACCGACAGCCCGAAGCGCCGTATTAACCAGGCCAAATTGGTAATTGTAGAACATATTCCAGATCAGGGAAACGACAATGGTCGATATAACCACGGGCATGAAGAAGACCGTTCTGAAAATTCCGCCTTTGCGGAATAGCTTTCCGTTGAGCATAATGGCCAGATACAAGCCAAGCGGGATTTCCCCAAGTACCGAAAAGAGCACGAAATAAAGGTTGTTGCGGATAGATTGCCAAAATACGCCGTCTTCGATCAAATTGATGTAATTCTGAAGCCCGTGCCACTGTTTCGGGGAGAACCCGTCCCACTTGAAGAAGGAGTAGTAGACGGAGCTCAGAATCGGATAGATCGAGAACATTGTGTATATGACCACGGCTGGAATGAGGCCGGCGGCTATGATCCATTTGTGGCGAAGAAACATCTGCATATGCGGTACCTCCGATAGAATTGAAGGCGAAGAGCCCAAGGTTCAGCCCTCCGCCCGAAGAACATTATTGGCCCAATTCCTTCTGAAGTTCCTCCGCTACGGCCTCTGGAGTGCTTCCTCCTGGGGTAGTCAGTCCTTGAAGGCCGTTCTTGGTTGCCGTGACTACGGTGGCTGGCATCACGATGTCATATACCGGAGTAACTTCCTTAACATCAGCAAATACACCCGTCATCTCTTTGAACAACGGATCGATATCCGCTGGCGCTTCCACATTGGCCGGAACCATGTTTCCGTCCCGGATAATATTTTGGTACGATTCCTCGCTGTACATGAATTGCAGGAATTTCTCGGCCGCCGCCTTCTTGGCGTCATCCAGCTTCGCGTTCAGAACAACCCCCTGATTTGTCCCGCCCGGCATGGTGGACATGCTGCCCTTGCCTCCCTCGATTTGCGGGAATATGGCGAAGCCTACTTCCAAATCCGCGGCTTTGTCTTTGGAAATTTGCTTCGCTCCCCAGCTGCCGTCTATATACATGGCGGAATTCCCGGAGAGGAACAGATTGGTGGCTTGGACATTGTCAATACTGTTAAGATCGACGTTAAAAGCTCCCATATCAGAAAGCTCCTTGATATCCTTCAGAGCGGTCATAAATTCCGGGCCGGTAAACTTCTGTTCTCCCGACTTGATTTGCGCATAAAGACTGGAACCCGAAATTCTTTCGTTAAGAGGGGAAAGCAGAGACGCCAACAGGACGCTGCCCGTTTTATTGCCATAGGCGATAGGAGTAATATTTTTGGCTTTCAGATCCTTCACCATCGCTTTGAAAGCATCATACGTCTTCGGAAATTCGGAATAGCCCGCGTCTTTTAGTATTTTTTTGTTGTAATAAATGACAGTAGCATATGAAACCTCGCCCGGAATCCCGTACTGCTTGCCATCGACATTAAATTCCTTAATTTTGGAGGACGGTAAAAAATCTTCCTTCCAGTGGCCCATCATATCGTCAATCGGCATCAGCGCACCGGAACGAGCGATCTGTTCGAACATGGAGCCCCCACCGATCATCAGAATCAAGTCGGTCAGGTTGCCCGCAGCCGCTGTTGTATTCAATTTGACTCCATAATCATTGTAAGGAATAGTTTCAATATCCAGCTTAATATCCGGATTGGCTTTCTCGAAAGCCATTGCATTTTTATAATAGACGCCTGTAAACGGATCTGACTCCGACCAGGTTGTCATGAATGAAAGTACTACCTGCTTCTGCTCCGTATTGCCCGCGTTACTGGAGGCAGTATCTGTATTCTCCGGTTGGCCGCAAGCCGACAGGACTCCAATCATCGCAGTCACCAGCAAATACACCCAGAATGTCTTAGCCCATTTCATCTTCATTAACAAGCCTCCTAATTTTGTTTAGCAAGCAAAGACGACTGAATTTGACCCTTAGTTCGACCCTTCCCCCTTTTGTCTGAAAATTAGGCTGACCCCTTAGCTCCCTTTTATGTCAGTTAACTTTATGTCAGTTAAACTAACCTGGAAATCAGGCTTGTCAGAATTAATCACACCTTAGCATTCTTTCATTTTCCGAGACATTAGACAGTCTGTAAAAAGGCTACTATTTAAATTTTGCGATAATAAAATTGTAAATAGTTTATGTGGCAGCAGCGGAGGAATTTGGATATTTATCCGAAAAAACGCATAGAGCCGCCACAATTAATGTGACGGCTCTATGTGAACTTGATGTTCGCACCGATTAGTACGTATTCCATTTGGAACGATTTATCAGCCTCCGCATCAAGCGGATATTTTACTCCCCCTGGCTTCTAAAACTCTGAACCCCGCACCTTAGCGTACACCTTAGTATCGCCCAGCTCTCCGTTCTCCGCCAGCCGGTTGTTTCTCAGAATGCCCTCCAGCGTATAGCCCGTACGTTCCGCCACGGACGCGCTTTTGACGTTCTTCGCGTTACAGCGGATCTCGATCCGGTTCGCCGCAAGTTCGCGAATGGCGAAATCGGTAATTCCTTTCACTGCCTCCGTAATATATCCGTTCCCCGCACAGGAAGTCCTGATCCAGTAGCCGATCTCGAAGCTGCGGATATCCCAATCGATCCGGTGCAGGCCGCTGCAGCCGATGAACTCTCCGGTAAGGTTATTGAAAATTCTCAGATGCAGATCCGAGCGCTTCAGGAAATCCAGCCGCGTCTGCCGGGCGAAGGCTTCCGATTCTTCCATGGTGGGAGCCTTTCTGGCAAAAGGCATCCACGGACGCAGCTCCTCCAGGCTCTCGATGATCGCTTCGTTCATCGCGGCTCCGTCTCCCCACAGCGGGGCGCGGATCAGCAGCCTATCCGTCTCTAAGCTCTCGGGAAAAGAAATCATAATCGGGTCGATTGCATTCTTCAAGGCTTATCATCTCCAACGTCTTCGGATTTTACAGGTTATCCTCCTAAGCTGATCCGCATCCCTGTACGCGCCAGCTCCACATTTTCCGGCAGGTTGTAGGGCTTCCTCAGATCCACATCATGCGACATATGTGTATAAACGGCGCGGCGCGGCTGCACATCCGCAAGAAGCACCGCCGCCTCGGTCATATCATAGACGGAACGGGTCGACAGCTCAGCTTCCTCATGGTAAAAGCTTGTACCCAACACAAGCAGATCCGCTTCCCCCATTAACCGGGTCTCCTCATCCCCCAAGGAAATTGAATCCGGGCAGTATACCCAGGCATAGCCTTCCTTTTCCAGCCGAAAAGCGTAGGAGTAGCCGTTCTTGCCGTGATTTACCCTCCAAGCAGCGATTTGCCATCCGTCCAGCATTATCCCTTCATCAAGGGGCATCAGCTCGATCTGGCTTCCCAGCCAAGGATACTGCCGCAAAATGACCGGAATGACCTCCGCCGGCGCATACAGCTCTCCCTTGATCCCCGTCCAGCGGCAGGCATCCGCCCATTCCGGCAGACCGCCGATATGGTCGAAGTGGCCATGGGTCACCAGCAGCCTGCGCATGACGCGAATATTCAGCGCCTCCATCTGCCGCCGCCAGTCCGGCCCGCAATCGATTACGAAGAAATCGTCTCCATTATCCACCAGCACGGAGGATCGCAGCCGAGCGTTCATTCCGCCTGTTCTCGCTTCCTCGCATACCGGACAGCCGCAGTATACTCTTGGCGTACCCATGGCGTCGCCCGTACCCAAGAACATTAAAGTATCCATTCTCGTTCTCCCCCTTCTATCCTCGCTCAGAATGTATAATCTTTCTAATATTATAAAATAGGAAACGCTATCTGCATAATCGGTCGCAACTCCTAAGCGAGTCAAGGCTGTTCAACGAGATTGGGGCTGCACGCAAACAATTGGTTATCTCAGGCTCTAGATAAAAAGCAGACCGTTCTCTGAAGAACGGTCTGCTGATACTCTTTTTAAATCCCCGCAAGCACCTGGTACCATACACCCCGTTTCGAGTACAGCGTGCTCCGCACCTTGTCCCATCCGCCCAGGTAGCTGATATCGAATAATCCCGGGGGAACAGGGAACCGGCTCTTGTTCGCCTCGTACACTTCTTGGTCAACGGGCCGGAATCCGTGCTTTGCGAAGATCTCCTGCGCCTCAGACGTCAGCAGGAAGTTCACGAAAGCCTCGGCCGCCTCCCGCGTGCCATGCTTATCGACGTATTTATCGACCACCGCCGCCGGATTCTCAATCAGAATTGTATCCTTGGGAATGACCACCTCGTACTTCACGCCCTGGGCAATCCGTGCCAGCAGTTCATTCTCATAGGTTACAATAACATCACCCACGCCATACTCGAACGCAGCCATCGATGCGCGTCCGCTCTTATCCAGCGACTCCACATTGGCGTGTACGCTTGTCAGAAAGCTCTTGGCTGCCGCCGGGTCCTTAAGACCTTCCTTTTCCTCCGACTGCTTCAACCCCGCGCCATAGATTGCGTTGATATCCCACTGCGCGCCGCCAGAGGTCTTCGGATTAGGGTACAGCACTTTGATGCCGGGTTTGGTCAAATCGGCAAAATCCTTAATTCCCTTCGGGTTGCCTTCGCGCGTCCCTATCACGACAACCGAACGCGTCACCATGCCGTTCTCGCCCCGCTTCTTCCAGGATGAGTCCACAAACCCCGCCTTGACGAGCTTGTCGACATCGCCCTCCATCGCGAGAAGCGTCACATCAGCCTCGAACCCGCCGGCAATTGCCCGGGCCTGGGTTCCTGAAGCCTCGTACGACTGCTGGAACGTTATCGTCTGTCCTGTTTCAGCCTTCCACTTCTCCGCAAACAGCGGCAAAATATCCGCCATCGCATCCTTTGCCACGCTGTATGCACCAATAACTAGAGTTACATCGCTTTTTGACGCCGCGTCCGCCTGGCTGCTAACTTTATTCCCGCAGCCGGAGATTGTAAGCGCCAGCAGCAATACGGCAAGCCATCCGTGCAGTTGTCTGCTCCTTTTGAAATGCTTCATTCCAAGCCTCATTCCTGATAAAAATACCCCACAAAGTGATCCCGATGCTTTCAAAGCTAGCTGCCGATTACTTTGCGGGGGGATTCTTATATTTTAAATGTATACCGGCATCGGGTCTTCCTTCAGGCTGTTCTCCTGAATCCAGCTGCGCTCGTCGTTAAACAGGTATGCGCGGTGCACCAGTACGGCAATCTCCTGCCCCACCTGCAGCGTCTCCTTCTCCAGTGAACGGTAGGTTACCAGCTTGTGGCCGTTCACTTCCACCTCGACCAGCCATTCACTGCCCCGGAATTGCAGATGCTTGACGATTCCCTTCTCGGTTGCAGAAGCCACACTGAACTCCTCGCGATCACCTACCTCGATGTATTCGGGACGGATCAGCGCTTTCGTAGGCTGGCTGCCCTCAGCAGGCTTGAACCCTTTCAATTCGGCGGCGTTTTCGATCAGAGTAGACTCGCCGATAAAGGTTGCCACGAATGTCGTCTTCGGCTCCTTGTAAATATCCCATGGCGTGCCCTTCTGTTCCAGACGGCCCTGGTTGATAATCATAATCTCGTCAGCGACTTCGATTGCTTCGTCCTGGTCATGCGTCACGAATATCGAAGTGATTCCGACGCGTTCGATCAGTTCCCGCAGCCAGGAACGGAGCTCTTGACGAATCTTGGCGTCGATCGCAGCAAACGGCTCGTCGAGCAGCAGCAGCTGCGGCTCCGGCGCAAGCGCCCGGGCGAACGCCACCCGCTGGCGCTGTCCGCCTGAC
This sequence comes from Paenibacillus sophorae, assembly GCF_018966525.1. Lineage (NCBI taxonomy): Bacteria > Bacillati > Bacillota > Bacilli > Caryophanales > Paenibacillaceae > Paenibacillus > Paenibacillus sophorae. The sequence goes on along the minus strand of NZ_CP076607.1, from coordinate 2,095,410 downwards.
AGCTGCTGCGGATACCGTTTCTCGAAGCCTTTAAGCCCCGTCAGCTCCACCAGTTCCATCACACGGTCGCGGATGAAGCTTTTATTCGCTTTTTTCACTTTCAGCCCGAAGGCAATATTGTCGAATACCGTCATATGCTTGAAAAGCGCGTAATTCTGGAACACGAAGCCGATCCCGCGCTCCTGCGGCGGCAGATTGTTGACTACCTGGCCATGGAAGACAATTTCGCCGGCATCCGGCGTTTCGAGGCCTGCCAGCATCCGCAGGATCGACGTTTTACCGCCGCCGCTCGGGCCAAGCAGTCCAATCAAATGACCTTTCGTAATTTCAAAGCTGACATCCTTTACCGCATGAAAATTGCCAAAATGCTTGTTCAGACCGCGTACTTCCACGTGCATGATTAACGCACTTCCTTTCTTTTCTTGCTCCATTCCATGAGCAGTAGAAGTCCTACCGAAAAAGCGGCCAACACCAGCGCGACGCCGCCCGCCGCCGTTACATTAAAGTTCTCGACATCCTGGTAAACCAGCGTCGTCGCGGTCTGGGTCTTGTTCATAATATTGCCCGAGACGACCAGCACGGCCCCGAATTCACCCAGCGAGCGGGCAACCGTAAGAATGACGCCGTAGATTACCGCCCATTGGATCGAAGGCCAGGTCACCTTCCAGAAGGTCGTCCACCCATGCGCTCCAAGCGTTGAAGCGGCCTCCTCCTGCTGTCCGCCGATTTCCTGCAGAACGGGCATCACTTCCCTGACCATCAGCGGAAATGTGACGAACAGGGTGGCAATGACCATTCCGGGGAAGGCATAGACGATATTGAAGCCAATATGTTCAAACACCGCACCGAGTGCGCTGTCCGGACCGAGCAGCAGGACGATCATCAATCCGCCAATGACAGGCGACACCGCATACGGCAGATCGACAATACTGTTGAGCAGACTCTTCAGCCGGGAGCCCAACCAGTCAGCCCGAACAAGATACAGAGCCGTCATAATGCCGAACAACGTGTTCAGCACCGTCACCGCTATAACAACCAGAGCCGTCATCATCAGCGCATGCAGCGCCTCCGGCCTTGTCAGGGCCTCCCAGAATCCAGAAAGGCCCTGGCTGAAGGCACCCGTAATCATCTTGCCCAGGGGAGCGGCTATCAACAGAAAGAAAATGATATATGTTAGTCCAATCCACAGCCGTCTCATCATCTTCTCCCCCTCATCTGTGCCATATTGATCAGCCAGAGGATCAGGAAGGATAGGGTCAGCAAAATGATGGATACGGCCGCTGCTCCCGTAGGATTGTCGCTCTCCACCTCTCCATAGATGAAGACCGACGAGACGAGAGTACGCCCCGGAATATTGCCCGCTACCAGTACTACCGCTCCAAATTCAGCCAGAGCTCTGGAGAAGGCAAGCATGCCGCCTCCAATCATTCCGGGTGCCATTGACGGCAAAATAACCTTCCGGAATACCCGAATGCCCGTGGCTCCCATCGTGTAGGCTGCCTCTTCCTCGGAAGGGTCAAGCTCTTCCAGCAGCGGTTGTACCGCCCGGATCACAAAAGGAAACGTTACGAAGATCATCGCAATCACAATGGCCGGCTGATGGAAGACGATTTCCAAACCTAGCGATTCCGCCGCTCCTCCGATCAGGCTTCCCGGGCCGAGCAGCAGAAGAATCATCAGTCCTCCAACTGCAGTCGGCAGAGCGAATGGCAGATCTACCAGACTGTTAAGCAGCGGCCTTAGGGGAAATTTGTAGCGGACCAGCACCCAGGCGATCATAGTGCCCAGAGCGACATTGATAATGGCCGCAATAAGCGCCAGTCTCAGTGTAAGCAGCACAGATCGCCAGGCGATCGGGTCAGATATGCTTTCGACAAAATTTTTGAGACCGAGCGAAAATGAGTTGTAGTAGACGCCAAGAATCGGAAGCACGATTAATACGACAAAATACAGCAAAATTGTGGATCGGAATCCCCAGGTCCATCCCTTGTGTCTTAGCAGTGAATTCAATAGTTAAGTCCTCCTACCTCCGGTTGACGGGTCGGTATACTAGCCATGTGCCGATAAATAATTCCTATTAATATACTGGGTTTAATAATTATCACTACTTTACCACTGACCTCTTGCCACCGTCAATTACTTTTGAGCCATTTTAGGTTAAAATAGTTCTTGAAAGGGTTTGAAACCGATTAAGAAAGGGGAAGCCGCCATGCTGCATACGTTCGAGATTTCAACAAGCAAGCGGGATGAACTGCGGGATATTACCAGAGAGGTCATTTCTTATGTAAGAAAAAGCGGCGTGCAGAACGGAATAGCGGTTGTATATTGCCCCCACACGACCTCCGGCATTGCAATTAACGAGAACGCCGATCCCGACGTGAAGCATGATGTGCTGATGCGTCTGGATGAGGTATTTCCTTGGGAGCATCCAAAGTACCGTCATGCGGAAGGCAATACGGCGTCGCATCTCAAATCGATTACAGCGGGTCCATCCCAGAGCATCATCATCCATGAAGGGGAGCTGCTGCTGGGACGGTGGCAGGGTATTTATTTTTGCGAGTTCGACGGACCAAGACGCCGGCAGTATTATGTGAAGATCATTGAAGGATAGTTTCCGGGCACAAGTAAAAGGCCGATTTCGGAGTAAGACACCGAATCGGTCTTTTACTTGTCTGGCAATTTTTGCTTTTACAGGGCAGAGGAGCACTCGATTACCAATGCACAGCCGTAAAGCGCAAAAGGAAAAAAATATACATTACAAACTGCGGCACAGCACCCGGACATGCGATAACGCCGCCGATTTCACATCGTCAAACTTGATTTTGTCCTGAATGTAATAAGAGATAAATCCGTGGGCAGACAAGAACAGGGTCAGCGGCACACTCTGCCAATCTTCCGGCACATAGCCCTCTTCTTTTAGATAGCGGCGCACCATGCCGGAGAACAGATCGAAACATTTCCCCTGTTCCGCGCGACAGTAAGCCAGCAGCTCCTCATCCCGGATCATGAACATAATTTCGTATTGATATGGGTGGTCCAGCCCGAAGCGGATAAACTCCAGCATCAACTGTTCCACTTTGCCTACTCCTTCTTCCGGAGGTCTATTCATCGCCTCGCCGAGCAGCGTCGCCACATGATTGAAATCATCAACCACAATGGCATAGAACAACTCCGCCTTTTCCTTGAAGTGATAATAGAGAGATCCATGACTGTATCCCAGATGTTGACCTATGCTGCGCATGGAGATGGCCCGATAACCCTTGGTAATGAAAAGGTGTCTAGCCGCCTCCAGAATCCTTTCTCTCGACAACTCCTGTTCCACTGCTCTTCTAGCCATAATTTTATTCCCCTTCGCTGTAGTAAAGCTGCCTGCCTTCCGTTACAACCGCTTGTCCTTGGGTCAAATCCGTTATCCATGCCTTAAAGGCATCGGCATCTTCATTCCGCGGCAGACATGTCAGCTTAACCTTGTCAGTGAACTCCGTTTCGCCAGTCTTTGATCCGCGGGTCCTTAGTTCATTCTCGACCTTGCCGAGCCAGGTATAGTCCAATTCCACAAACACTTCACGGTGCAGAACGCGGGTGATGACCTCGCCGGCTTCAAGCGCCAGTACGGCGCCGTCCGTGTAGGCCCGAATCAGGCCCCCCGCTCCAAGCATGATTCCACCGAAGTAACGTGTAACGACTATAGCCGCATTTTTGATGCCTTGGCTGCGAATGACCTCCAGAATGGGCTTCCCCGCCGTACCGCTCGGCTCCCCGTCGTCCGACTGCTTCTGAATTTCGTCCCGTTCCCCGATCATATAAGCGGAACAGTTATGCGTGGCATTCCAATGCTTTTTCTTGATATCCTCAATAAACTGATTGGCTTCTTCTTCCGTCTCTACCGGCATGACATGTCCGATAAATCGCGACTTGCGGATAACGATTTCCTTGGAACCGGAAGAGCGCACTGTCCGGTATTGTTCCAGCATAATACATTCATTCCTTATTCCCTATGATGACTTGATATATACGAGGAGCAGCCCGCGGTATTGGATTACCTATGGACTGCTCCCAGTGGATCGCTTAGTTATGTTATGTCGTGGAGAGATCGCGTACTACTCGGTAAGTCTGGCTTCCAGTTCCGCTTTTTCTTTCTCGTACCCCGGCTTGCCGAGCAGCGCGAACATGTTCTTCTTGTACGCTTCTACGCCCGGTTGGTCGAACGGGTTGACGCCAAGCAGGTATCCGCTGATACCGCAGGCTTTTTCAAAGAAGTATACGAGATAGCCAAAGCTGTAAGGCGTTTGATCCGGGATCGTGACAACCAGGTTTGGAACTTGCCCGTCCGTATGCGCAAGCAGCGTGCCTTGGAACGCCTTCTTGTTCACGAAGTCAACGGTCTGTCCGGCCAGGAAGTTGAGTCCGTCCAGATCGTCCGGATCGCTCTCAATTGTAATATGTTCCCGAACTTGATCCACTTGGATAACCGTCTCAAAAATGTTGCGGTTGCCCTCTTGAATGAATTGTCCCATCGAGTGCAGGTCTGTCGAGAAATCCACGGAGGATGGATAAATGCCTTTGAAGTCCTTGCCTTCGCTCTCGCCGAACAGCTGCTTCCACCATTCCGATACGTAATGAAGCGACGGCTCGTAGTTTACGAGAATTTCCGTCGTTTTGCCTTTGCGGTAAAGAGCGTTGCGGACGGCTGCGTATTTATAGCTCTGGTTAGTCGCCACATCCGGATTGTTGAACTCGTCAGCGGCGGCGGCGGCGCCTTTCATCATTTCTTCGATGTCGATGCCGGCAGCGGCAATCGGCAGCAGACCAACCGCGGTCAGTACGGAAAAGCGTCCGCCCACATCGTCCGGAATAATGAACGACTCATAACCCTCTTCGTTAGCGAGTGTCTTGAGCGCGCCTTTTGCCTTGTCGGTTGTAGCGTAGATACGCTTGCGAGCTTCTTCCTTGCCGTATTTCTTCTCAAGCTCAGCGCGGAACACCCGGAAAGCAATCGCAGGCTCGGTAGTCGTGCCGGATTTGGAAATGACGTTGACCGAGAAATCCTTGCCTTCAAGAAGATTAATCAAATGGGTGAGATAAGTCGAGCTGATATTGTTTCCTGCAAAATAAACTTCGGGAGTCTTCCGCTTGCCCTTCTCCAGATTGTTGTAGAAAGAATGGGTCAGCGATTCAATCGCTGCGCGGGCTCCCAGGTAAGAACCGCCGATGCCGATAACGATCAGCACATCGGAGTCGCTCTGAATTTTCTTCGCGGCCGCCTGAATGCGGGCGAACTCTTCTTTATCGTAGTCGTGGGGAAGATCAATCCATCCGGTATAGTCGGAACCTGTGCCAGTTTTGGTATGCAACTGCTCATGGGCTAATTTGATGGGCGCTGCAAAATAGTCGATTTCGTGCTGATTAATGAAGGATAGGGCTTTGCTGTAATCAAAACTGATTTTTTTGGACATCGTTAATGGAACCCTCCTGTTTAGCTATCGATTTGACACGAATTGTAACAACTTTATAATAGGATACTTTAATTTCCCTGGGCTGGCAAGGTCCTATGGCACAGGCAAAAGTATCAATTTGGATAATACCGAGCCTTGACGGAAGCGTTTCCTTTGCAGAAGCGGCTTTTGCGGGTTGGAACCTCTCTCCAGCTCGTGCTAAAATAAAAAAGATTAGGCTGGAAGTCCGGGGGGAAATACTGATTTCGGAACAGGTCTAGTCCTTCTTCCGCAGTTATTTCCGTTCTTCTGCTACCTCTAATAGCAAAGGTGTGAAATTTTATGAAACAAATCGGATTTATCGGACTCGGAACGATGGGGGCGCCTATGGCCTCCAATCTGCTGCGCGGCGGATTTCAACTGACGGTGTATAACCGCACGGCTTCGAAATGCGATCCTCTGGTGAAAGAAGGCGCAACAGCTGCTGCTACTCCGCAGGCAGCCTCGGAAGGCAAGGATGTTATTATTACCATGGTCAGCAATGACGATTCGATCCGCGAGATTTTTTATGGTCCGGAAGGCATACTGGAATCTCTGAAGCCGGGCGCGGTGGTGATTGATTCCAGCACCATCTCTCCCGGACTTGTAAAAGAAATTGCGGCCGCCGTCGAGAGCAAGGGCGGGCATTTCCTCGATGCTCCGGTAACCGGCAGCAAGCCGGGCGCGGTGGAAGGCACGCTCGTATTTATGGTCGGCGGCAGCGCTGATATCATTGAAGCTAATCGCGATCTGTTTGACGCTATGGGCAAGCTCCTGCTGCATATGGGCGAGAACGGCAGCGGCGCGGCGGCGAAGCTGGCCCATAACGCGATGGTCGGCATCCATAACATCGCGCTTGCCGAAGGCTTCTCCATCGCGGTGAAATCCGGCGTACCAGCGGACAAATTCCTGGAGCTGATACGGAACGGCTCGGCTGGAAGCAAGCAGGTTGAACTGAAGGGCCGCAAAATTATCGAGGGCGACTTCAGCAACCAGTTCTCACTGGAGCTGATGCTCAAGGATCTGAAGCTCGCATCGGCTCTGAGCGATGCCAATGGCGTGCCTACTCCGGCGCTGGAATTGGCCAAAAGCCTGTTCCAATCGGGCTACTCTCAGGGTTACGGCGAGGAAGACCTCTCGGCCGTCGTCAAAACCTACGAGGCCTGGATCGGTCAAAAAATAGGCGAATAAGCGTAAAAGCTTCCGAAATATTCAGAGATAATAAATAGACTGCCTCTATGCAGCATTTCGATCTGCATAGAGGCAGTCTGTTTTTTGGTATTCTTCCGCTTTCGGAAGAGCTTCAAGCTGGAACGCTTAATTTACCGTCTCGCAGATTTCACGAATACCTGCATCTACCGCACCGAGATGCCTTCAGCGCTTGCGCCAAGCGGCTGTACCGGCACTGGCGAGGCTGCCGGCGTCATCTCCGGTGCCGGGCTATCCGGCTCGGCGTTCTCAGGCGCAGCGGATGGTCCTTCCTTCGCGTTATCCGTCCCCGTGGATTTCACAGGCCACCGAAGAACCGCTTCACGGCCGTCAATCCACCATTTTCCTTCTCCTGAAGCTACCCGCAGCCATGTGCCTAACCTGCCCGTCACTTTAACACTCTGCTGGGACAAAAAGGCCACCTTCGGTGCAAAAGCATCAGGATATTTGCGCAAAGCGGTTGCTTGCTTGATATCGGCGTCCGCATCGATCTCTTCGACAATACCGAGATGCCCGGGAGCGGGATGAATCCATCCGGCGCCGCTTCCCGTCTTGATTCGGTACCAGTCGCCTTTGCGCGCAAGCGTCAACACCTCCTGCGAAGCGATAACGGAAGAGGATGTGGCGGCTCCCGCCCCCGGATATACCGGCGTTTCTGTGAGCAGGCTCATTTTTTGATTAAGAATCTGAACACTCTGCCGCTTCAGCCAAAGTTTATAAGCCTGCGAAGCTGTATATAATGGAACCTGCCTGTTCTCGGCCCATATATTCCCGAAGGCACTCAGCGGCAGGCTGCCCTCTCCCGCGTAATTTCCGATCTCAATGGTAAATCCCGGACGTTCGAATTCCTGAATGAACCAGTCTTTATAGCCTCCCCCCGAGGGATTCTTTTCCGGCCGGACAAGACTATACCCAGTTAACCGTGCCAGTGAGGAGGCGATCTCCCGATCGCGCACCAGATTCGCGGCAAGTGTATGGTAATGCCAGAAAATAATTCCGCCGGAGCTATGGTAAGAAACCGTAATGTCCGGGTCCATTTTATAGGTAAAATCCATCATCATTTTCACTTCAGGCGCCTGAACAGGCTTTATCCCGCTGTAATTTTGATAGTTGGGGTAATGGACGGCGTTTTTCATCATGCTCCAATTCGCCGGGTACTGGCGGTTCAGGTCGAGTCCCTGCATGTTGGCCTTCCACCGTGTAAAATTGGCGCTGCCTCTGTTATAGCGGTTCAGCAATGCGGTTGCCTCTTTCGGCAGACCGGCGGTACCCTGCTGGGATAAAGTTACACCGTCCGGATTAACCATTGGTACGATCCAGATGCTGACATGGTTCAGTATCTCCCTGACATCATAGGGTCCAATCGGTTTGTCGAGATAGTAGCTTTGAGCGTATGTATCGAAAATTTTCATCAGCAGCGTGGTCGTCATCCATTCCCGGGCGTGATGCGAACCGTTCAGGAACAGTACAGACTCTCCGCGGCCAAGCTTTACAGCCCACAACTCTCTCCCGTACGCGGTCTTCCCCAAGGTCTGAACGGACACCAAGTCGGGATACGCTGCGGCCAATCTTTCAATATCCCGCTGCATAATGGAATAGGAATAGACTTGTTTCGGATTTACAATATTGGCCTGAGCCTGGGCCCTGCCGGGCTGAAAGATAAATAGAAACAGCAGAAAAATGTGGCATAGAATAACAGAATAATGGATTGACTTATACGGCATTAATTTCAGCGTTCCCAGCCCCTTAGATCGATGTATGAATCTATCATTATATTCATCGTCTCCGGGCTGCTATTTTTGAATATTTGAATATAACAGTTAAACGCGTATCGGGTAAGCACAAAGGGTGAATTGAGGAATTCATTCGATTTTCGGCACAGGAGAGAGCAGAGAGAAAATAAAATAAGCTGACGCCGGTTGAATACCGACGCCAGCTAGCTGCCTAGGGCTTTTTTCTATAGTCCACTAATAGGGTCTGACCGATGTTTCCACAAGTTCTCTCTGTGATTTACAGATTCGGGTAAGAACAGCAGTAATCAGTAACCGTGAATACTTCCAGCGAAAACTTCGAATTGCCGGGCACATGGAAGGTCTCCGCGCCGTCAATCTCCTGCCATACTTCCGAACCGGGCAGCAGCACCTTCAGCTTTCCGGACAGGATCTCCATCGTTTCCGGACCGTCCGTGCCGAACTCGTACACGCCAGGAAGCATGATTCCAAGAGTAACCTTGAGGCCGTCCTCCAAAATTACCGTGCGGCTGGTTACTTTTCCATCATAGTAAACATTGGCTTCTTTTTGAATGGTTGCATTGTTGAATTGACTCATCTCTTTTTCTTCCCCCTTGAATTCCCGATTATCCCAACATTATTCTACAGCAAAGCCTTCACGCGGTTAACGACATTTTCCACAGTGAAGCCATATTCTTTGATGACTGTGTCGCCAGGTGCGGAAGCGCCAAATGTTGTGATGCCGAGAATATCGCCTTGGTCGCCGACATAGCGTTCCCAACCGAAGGTTTGAGCCATTTCGATCGCAAGACGTGCTTTGACATCCGGCAGGATGACGGAGTCGCGGTATGCCTTGTCCTGCTTCTCAAACAGATCCCAGCTTGGAAGGCTGATTACGCGTACGTCAATTCCTTCTTCTGCCAGGGCTGCTTGGGCTTTAACAGCCAGCTGCACTTCGGAACCTGTAGCAATGATTTGCGCCTGAGGCTTGCCGTTCTTGGCATCGGAGATGACATAACCGCCGCGTTTGATGTTATCGCGGACACCTTCCACCGTACCGGACAGAATCGGCAGGTTCTGGCGGGTAAGCACGAGCGCTACCGGATTCTCCTTGTTCTCCACCGCATAGGCCCATGCAGCGGATGTTTCGTTCCCATCGGCCGGACGGATAACGGTAAGCCCCGGAATGATGCGCAGGGATGCCAATTGCTCAATCGGCTCATGCGTAGGACCGTCTTCGCCGACGGCGATGCTATCATGTGTCAGCACATAAGTAACCGGCAGCTTCATAATGGCAGCCAAACGGACCGCCGGACGCAGATAATCCGTAAAGACGAAGAATGTGCCGCCGAATACTTTCAATCCGGTATGCAGCGCAATGCCGTTCATAGCCGCCGCCATACCGAATTCACGGACGCCAAAATAAATATTGCGGCCGTCGTACGACTCCGGCGTGAAGGAAGCCAGACCGTTGAGGTGGGTCATTGTGGAGCTCTCCAGGTCAGCGGAACCGCCGAACAGTTGCGGCACGCCCGCAGCCAGACCGTTAAGAGCATTACCGGAAGCCACACGGGTGGATACGGCTTTGTCTTCCGCTTTGTATAGCGGCAGCTTGGCGTCCCATCCTTCCGGAAGATCGCCGCTCAGCACCGTTTCAAGCTGTGCAGCCAGTTCCGGATAAGCCTTCTTATATGCCGCGAATTTCTCGTCCCATGCCTTGTTTGCGGCAATTCCTTGTTCCTTCACTTCGGCAAAAAGGGCGCGGACTTCATCCGGCACGTAGAAATCCTCTTCGTATACCCATTTGTAGAACTCTTTGGTCAGCTTTGCTTCTTCAGCGCCGAGCGGAGAGCCGTGCGTTCCGCCGTGTCCGCCTTTGCCCTGCTTGTTCGGACTGCCGTAGCCGATCACGGTCTTCACTTCAATGAGCGTAGGCTTGTCCGTGATTGCTTGGCCTTCCGCAATCGCCTTGCCGATTGCCGGAAGATCGTTGCCGTCCTCCACGCGCAGCACATTCCAGCCATAAGCCTCAAAACGCTTGGCAACATTTTCGGAAAAGGACAGGTTTAGCTTGCCGTCAAGCGAAATATCGTTTGAATCGTACAGCACGACCAATTTGCCCAGTTTGAGATGGCCTGCAAGCGAAGCAGCTTCTGAGGAAATTCCTTCCATCAAGTCGCCGTCGCCGCAAATCGCGTAAGTATAGTGGTCGATTACATTATACTGATCTTTATTGTACGTAGCGGAGAGCTGCGCTTCCGCGATCGCCATACCGACCGCCATAGCGATGCCTTGCCCGAGCGGACCCGTCGTAGCGTCGACACCTGCCGTATGACCGAATTCCGGATGACCGGGAGTAAGGCTGCCCCATTGACGGAACTGCTTCAGTTCTTCCATCGGGAGATCGTAACCACTGAGATGCAGCAGGCTGTACAGCAGCATGGAGCCATGGCCGGCAGACAAGACGAAACGGTCGCGGTTGGCCCACGTCGGATGCTCCGGGTTATGATTCATCGTCTTCGCGAAGAGCTGATAGCCCATCGGAGCAGAACCCATCGGCATACCGGGATGGCCGGAATTCGCTTTTTCAATCGCGTCAATGGCCAGTGTACGAATCGTCGTGATCGCCAGGTTGTCGACTGTGGAGTTTTCATCCTTGTGGATCGCTTGCTCTTTTGCCTGTTGTTCAGTCATTCAAATTGTCCTCCTCTATAAACCTCAAGAATGTCATTTTGACTATTATTGTATCACTAATGTGGAAGCATTTCCAATGTTTTTGCCGGCTGGACGCTCCAACATTTAAGTTTCGCAGCTTGGATTCTTTTTTATACCGTGACCGATGCAGGTTGATACTAATCATTGGAGTATTCTATTTAATCCGATGGCTGCGGAAATACTGGCTCCAATTCTCCGAGATGGTAACCGTGACTTTATCGATCTTCGTGTTGTATTCGTTCTTAGCCGTAAAGGTGAAGGTCAAAGGCCCATTCGGCAAATGTTCGAAAGAAGGGTCATAGAGCTCCCCGGTCCAAAATGTCTTGTCGCTATCAGAAGGACTAAGCTGCGCCGTAAATCCGCCGTCCATAGTTACGTCAATCGTATCCGGCAGCCCGGTCGCGTCAGCCTGAAGCACGAATTTCTCCCCGGCCCAAAATATATTATAACCACGCGGCTGCTCCGTGTCTCCCGATATCTTTAAATTGTAGCTCTGCCGATTGGCGTTCCATTCTGCCGTGTGCTTTACGCCGCCCTTTACACTCAGCAGATTGACCATAAAATATTTGCGCGGTGAAGTGGTGCTCCAGTCAAAGCCGTCAAAAACCTCGACCTCTACCGCATACTTATGGTTCTCCACTAATGCACCTGCCGGTACGGTCCACTGCTTCAGACTGGACGCTTGCTCCCCGGACTGAACGACGATACTGCCGGTTGCCGCATCCAGTATGCGCACCCGGTACCGCTGCTGCTCATCGCCGTCATCATCGGTATAGCTCCATTTCATAATCGGTGTCATCGTGCTGGCGATGGTCGGCTTGGCTGCTGTGTCGCTGGTTGGAAAGGTGAGATTCACCACAGGAAGCCGATTTTTTACAATGAACGCATGAGAGACTTCCCGCCATAACCCCAGCGAGTCGGTTACTACCTGGCGGATCGTAAATGTATCGTTGGTCGTGAATTGTTTCGTAAAGCTATCAGATGAACTGATTAAACCTTCAGCTCCACTACTCGGTTTCAGATAATATTTATAGGTCAGACTGTCGCCCTTCGGCTGATCATCATCATGAGCCGTGCTAGTAATTTGCAAAATATCGGTCCGATAAATCGGCGTTAGGATTGCATCCTTTCCGGTGTCTGTTACTAAGGAGAAGCCAGGAACCGGAGGGTTATCGATGATGAAAGCTCTTTCGTTGGATATGTCAGACCAGTTATTCTTTGAAAAAGCCCGACCCTGTACGGAATAGAATAAAAACCGCTCAAACGATTGATCCGGCATCTTTAATTGACGTGTGCTGCCCGTACTGTCCGTATTTTCTACACTTTTGGCAAGCAGCCCGTCCTTCGTGAAAAAGTCCAACCGGTACTTTTCCTGTGCATCATTCTCCGGATCAGCGTAGTCCCACTGGATGACCGGGTCTCCCTCTTTCTCCGCGTCGATAATGGACGGATTATCCGTTGTTCCGGCTGGGGCGGTCAGCGTCATGGATGGCGGCAGATTCTCTTTAACATTTACAATTAAAGTGGCCACATTGGATTTATCGTCCACCTGATCTACTACCCAATGTTCCAGTGTATAAACTCCTGTCTGCGCAAAAGAAACATTTATATTTGCTGTATTGTACATTTTAATGCTGCCGTCCGCAGCGGTTACCCGCCAATAATATCGCAAGCTGCTGACATCAGAAGGATCATCGTCTGCATCGTTTGCTACATACGTCAGTGTATCGTTCACAAAGACCGTGTCGGCACCTGATATGACTGCCGTAGGAGCATGATTTTTGACAACAAAGGTCTGCGTGGCGTTGGCACTTAAAGATCCATCGGATGCGGTTAACCGCATTTCCCAACCATCGGATATCGTTTTCTTGGGACTTATTCCGTACCAGTCAATCAAATTTTGAACCTTAATTGTTTGATCGCGGCTGTTTCCCGAATAGTAATATCCGCTCCCATCAACACGCGTATTCCAGGCATAACTAAGGCCGTCTCCATCCTCATCGGGATCTGGCGTTTTATTTTCTATATTGATTATCGTGTCCCGGTAAACCTCGGTTGGCATTTGAAAATCCGGGGCGGGCGGGTGGTTCATCACGGTTACATATTGGCTGAAAGGCTCAGACCAAAGACCTCGGTTATCATGCACCTTCAAGGTGATTTGGTAACTCCCCACTCCAAAATTAGTCATGCTAGGAGGCGCCCCTGCTCCTCCATACGTGTACCAAACTTGCTGCCATCCGTCCTTGACTACCTTCCACTCATAAATATCCAATGGATCGTTGTCGGGATCAAAGGACTTGTCCTCAATAGTTGTAGCCTTTGGGTAAGACACCTGATTCGGAGTTACCGTAAACATTGCCACAGGAGCAAGATTCCCTGATGCCGATCCAACCGTCCGCACACACCAATCACTCCATACGCCTAAATTATTCTCGTCGTCGATATCCCGGACACGCAGGCGGATAGTGTAATTTTCGGAAGTGGAAAGTGCGCCAGACGGTGTTCCATCTGTCCAAATTTCTTCCTCCCCTTTTCTATACTGCCACTGCCAATCGATGATGCCCTTGTCCGTCCGCGACGTATGGTCCAGATCGTATGAGCTGTCAGCTAATTGCAATCCTCCGTTTACTACCTTGGCCGTGAAAAGAGCGATCGGCTTTCGATGAACCTGAAATCTTACTTGAGTCAAGCTGTCCCTAGCCCACATCCGGAATTCATCAAACCGGTCATCCCATTTGGGAGTGTCCCTCGGCTGATAGCTTGCCACATAAAGACCGGATAGAGGAAAGGAGTCATATGGCGAATTTCGCCAAAGTCCTGTATCGGAGATACTGCCCATACTATTGTCGAAAAAGTTAGGATCTTGATCATAGCGAAAGCGCTCCGTATACTTGGCATCCCCTTCGATGTCCGAATAGGTCGTTCGAAAATCCGAAACCGGAGTATTGATCAGCAAAAAAACATTGCGCTTCAGCCTTTGCCTAACTCGTAAGGTTAAGGTGGCTGTTGACGAAGCAGCGTTCATCGGGTCAACCGCTTTTACATATATCGTGTAGTCACCGGGAGGTATACTATCTTGTATGGTATCCAGCCCTATACTGAAATAATTGTTAGAGAACGCCTGTGCGATGGTTGTTTTTTTATAGAAGACATTAGGTATTTCGGCGCTCACAGTGACATCATTATTATCAGGGTCTTGAACAAAGCCCTCGATATTTAACGTATTTCTCCCTTCATCATTAAACAAAGTTTGGCCATCCGGTGTAGACAGAGATAAAGTAGGCGGATTATTTGGAATAAGATCATATTCCATTTCTTTGAGAATAGAAAAGTTCTCGGACCATGAAGACCCGTAAAATCCCATATTTTGATCGTCAGACACCACTATTCGAAGTTTTAATTTAGTAGGAATATTTGGCAATACTCCTGACGGTGATTCCCAATAGTTCCAATTATCCACCTTTTGATTAAAGCGATCATATGCTCCTTCGGTAATGTTTTTATATACGTCGGTGGTTTCATACATATAAAAATCAACAGGAGTCATACTGTATCCAAGATTAGCAATAGTAGCAAACCCTGGAAATTCCCAGTTAAATACATGTACCCAAGGAACCGGGCCGTCATCAACATCATCTCTCATATCCACTTGCATATTCCATGTAAAGTTGGAAGATGAGTATTCCCCGTCCCTCTTCATGGATCGCTTAAAGTGATAATTAACAGGAGTGATCTCATAACTTACTACTTTGGTTATTTTATTGTAAACAATATTTTTTATAATGGTCTCTGGCGCATCTATTGAAAACCACCCTGTCGCAGTCCCGAGATAACCCGGCCTCACTTGCTTTGTCTCACTCCAAGCGGACATATGAATATCGGCAAAATGAACGACATCCGTATCCAATGCTTTCGCCACATTATGTTTACTCGGGAAAAAATCCGGCCATGAAACAAAAAATATGATAGTAGATAATATAAGTATGAGAAATCGAGTTGCTCTTGCCTTTCTTTTCATTTTCTCACCTCTCCAACCCGAACCCATCTTATCATCCCTTTCCTTTACCACGCCCAATCACCTTCAGGCGCTCGGTTTTTAACGGTAATAATTCTTTCGGTTGATGGCATACTCGACGAGTCGGCATACTGCCGGTCCGCAGAAGTGATAAATGCATCGATGGTCGGTTGACCGAAACCCTCGTATGCGGTGTGCCGAATCTCATACCTGCCAACCTCATAAACCGTAAGCGTAAGTCTGTGCTCGTTATCATTACTGAAAATCACCCATGATTCATCATCAAAACTGCCGTCATTATCCGAATCATAGCGGTATTCCCACGTTCGTTGATCGATAAAGTCATTGTCGGGAGAGAAAGACATATCATCAATGGATATCTTCACCTTGTTTCCGTCCGTAGGATCACGGTAGACCTGGGTGGGAACGAAAAAATAAATGGTCGGCGGCTCGTCTGGAACGATCTCAAAAGTCAGTTCGCTTGTTGCACTATAACCCAAAGTATTCTCAACATAGATTGTTGCTTTATAGGTTCCCGGCTTCTTAAATAAAACGTCCTTCTGCGTCACTCCATCTAGCGATCCGGAATATTTAATATCTGCGTTGCTTCCTCCAGATACGGCTGTAATGGTCATTTTGGTTTTGGAGTCAACCAGAGGGTAGTGTGTTGGGCTTTTGCTTGTATTGATAATCGTTACTTTTCGGTTTTGTTTTTTCGTTCCCGAAACTTCAAGGCTGGCCTCTGGAACAGGCTTGATGACTTGCACAAACCCTCCAGCATTGCCGGTCATCATGTCGTCGTCCACAACGGTCAGGCCAATCGTGTTATTCCCCAATTTACTTTCCGGATACCAAAATTTCGTCGTGGATTTCGTTGGATCAGAGATGCCGGACACATTAGCTCCAGGCGCTTCAAAAAAATACCCGGTGATTTCACCGTCCGGATCGTACGAACCCCCGCCGCTGGCTACAAAGTCTTCTCCGGCTTTGACGACTGGAGGAACGATGAGCATAGCTACCGGAGGTTTTCCCTTCGGAGTAGGCGGTGGTGTCACCGTTGTAAAACTCACAGTTGGAGTATTTTTATAGAGTTCCACTGTCGCGGATAGTGGCTGTTCTAGTGATGATATTTGTCCATTTTTCGTTGTTATAGGATTTTTGAATCGAATTAATACTCTTAAATCATACTTTTGCTGGAAGTTATCCGAAGTTACGGCTGAAGCTGGAATAGTAAAATCGAAAGTCTTATTGGTGTTAAGCGTTTTGCTAAATTCCTTCTTGATTTGAAGGGTGCTGACTTTTCCCTGTTCTTGTGCGTACAATACCCATTCCTGAATATTGGCACTGTCCGTATATTTCAAAAGTTCACCACGAAGGGAAAGCTGCACATCTACGTTTTTGTCTTCAAACTTGGCCGGGTTCGGGTTCGGCTTGAGAACGGCGACGGTGCCGTTTAGTGTTACGTCATCAGGGAGGCCGTATTCGAAGCTTACGCTGCCGCTGTAGTTATAGGTGGTCACTTTGGCGTCGGCGAAGAAGTGATATGTGAAGGGAAGAACGTATCTTCTTCCTACGACCAGAGGACCAACAGCAACAGAGTCGGGAACATCCTCGGGTTGATAATTATGACTTCCCGGTGCTGTGTAAGAGATAATGAATTGATTATTTTTTATATTTACTGTTGTATCCGATGGCGGATAGAAGTTGTTCAACCGAATCGTGCTTTGAATAATATCATTGTTGTCGATTACATCATAAGCACTTCCGTTATACCATTTGATATAGTCCATCAATACATCAGAACGGGTAACTACTCCTGGAGTTTGAGGTAAGTCATAAGGAATAGAGGAACCAGAACCTCTTACTATTGAGTAATCATTGACATTTCTATCAATGTTATATTTATTAACTTGCCAACGTACTCCATCCGAATATCGCCAAATGGAGTTCCCGGGTCTTGTATCATAATCCACTCCATAGGATGCTCGATATCCCTGGACATTTTCAATAATTTTAGTTTGCTTAACGCCATTAAGGGTGATTTTTATTTTTCCATTCTCCACCGCTAGGCTGACAACAGAATTAGAACCGGTATATTTCAGCGTCCCCGTTTTAATGGATGCAGCAACTACATCAGATGGTAGATCCAAAAAAAACGTTTTTTGATCATTGGCTGAACCGGTAAGTGACTGTGTAGGCAATGCTACTGACTTGGTTAGAGTATCTGCTGCAACTGCCGAGTTTGAGAAGCCCGGCAGAACGCAGATAAAACATATGAAGAAGATCCACAGATGATTTTTCATTTTCTATCACCTATTCTCTTGGACGATCTACGATAAATTTTTCAGAGAAAGACCCATTAAAAAACAAACGAATTGCAAAGTAGTTGAAGCTTCCTTCATAGACATATCCTTCGTAAGCAGTCAACTTTTCTCCGGGTTTTAATTTAAATGACCAAAGAGCAGAAGAGTTATTCTTCTTGTCTGCTACAAACCGGGGCATGGCAGATCCTAATGCACCTGAATCTTTCATGCTTAGAAACCACTTATCTGTAACATCACTAGCATTCCGCTGAACAACCTTTTTACTATTATTCGCAATCGTAATCTTCGTCCAGACAAAATACTGTGGATTCCGGAAGTAGTCGCTGTACTTCCCATACCCGTACTTGTTCCGGATCGCCTTTGCTTCCTTGGAATCAATATCATAGATCATGATCTTGTGCAGCGTGTAGCTCAGGCCCCCGGCTGTCACCGTAACAGGAAGCTCTATGTTCTTTTTCAGCCCATACTTAAACAGGTTATCCGTCATAACCGGAACCGTCGCCTTAGCCGCAGGCGCAGTCGCCACACGCGGCGCAGATGGATTCAAGCCCTTTGCCGAAGCTCCCCCTACCGAAAAAATTTGCGTAAGCAGCAGTGCGGCCGTACTTACTTTCAAAATCGTCTTTTTCATCATTGATCTCTCCTTAAAATAATATTTATGTGATTTATCGGCAAAGACTCTCGTTCATCCGAAAGCTCCTTGCCGATAAACTGAAGGGCAATGAGCAGTGGCCCGGAACCGGAACATCCGGCAGACCCAAACCGCGTCATTGTCCTTCAAATGGATAACCCCAAATCCAGACTTCTACTTGTTATACTTGTACTCCTGAATCGCCGGCACCTGGATGTCTTCCTGATTTTTGGCTCTTGCGATCAGCACCGGATGCCTAGTCTTTATAACGGCAATTACAGAGGGTCCTTGTATATACTTCGTAATTCCGTAACGGCTGTCTTCATAGAGGAACGGGAAGGCAACACCCGAGGATTCATCGATCACTTTGAACTCGACGACTTCCACTTTGGAACGCAGGCGGCTGCCGGCCCGGGGAGTGAGACTGTCATCCAGTCCGAGATTGGCTTCAAGCGTTTCCTTAAAACTTGCTTCCGCCGCACCCTGATCGATGATCAGCCGTCCTTCCGCGCGTTCCGACTCGTCCATTTCCTGGGCGGCATCGTGAACAGCCATGTTGTTCGCATGTTTGAGCAGTTCCCGGTCGATGTCCCATTCCTGATTCTGCGCCTGAAAAAACCAGGCATAAATAAAGATCAGCAGCACAAATGCAAGCTTGATAATGTAATCCATAATGTCACCTTAATCGAGATATTCGCTCATAATGGAACCATGGCCGTAATAATATGAAGGCTGCGTCCCCCCGGAAAAGTTATACGGAAACATGGAAATCCGCGGAACTTTGACGTACACATCAAGTCTCGTTTCTCTTTCTTGAACCGTCTCCGCGCTGCTGGTAATTTCAATGGACGATTCCGAAAATCCCAAAGCCTTCAGATTGTTCACGACCTCGCTTCGCATACCGGCAGTCACCATTCCTTCGGTTGCGGCCTTTTGTGTAATGTAAGAGGTATTGGCCTTGATCTGCAAATCCAGCAAATAATCGATGTAGGTAAAGATCGGCTGCAAAATAATAAACAAGACCAGCCACATAAACAAAGCCCGGAGAACAGTCGCCTTCATGGTCTAAACGCGTACTCCTTTCAAACGCCGTAAGATCGACAGGACCAAAAATTCGGCTAGTATTGCTCTACCTGCTTTGTATGGGCGATAATGTCATCCTGGCTGCCGCCGATCATCCCAGTGGCGGACGTGATGAAGATTCCGGCAATTACAAATCCGATGGCGAGAAATATGGCGACAGAGATCGAATCTTTTTTCATCGTCAGTTAAGCCCCCAGGCGAAATGGTACGTCAGACATCTGATCCGCAGGGTTAAGCGGCTGCGTCATGCTGACCGCCGGCACAGTCGGTCGGTTATCGTCGGCATCGTCTATTACATCCCTTACGACCGGAATCAAAACGGCGATCACGATAGCGACACACAGAAACCCGATTGCGATAAACAGCCCCGTTGAAATAGCATCTTTTTTCATTGTTAATATCTCCCTTTTAATTTTATTTTTTTATTTGCTGATTGAATATGACATATCTTTATTGAAACAGACGAATCTCATTAAAATTCCCTTTGATCAGCATGATGTACTGCATGGCTAATGTTACAATCATCAAAAAGGTGGCAATCGACGGAATCACGTTAATGATCGAGGAAATGTCCCCAATCAGAGACCATTTTCGCAGGTATTGGTCGCTGGATATTTTGGCGATCATCTTACCCTGCTCCCGCAAATAGGCGGCGGCCTCCGTATCATCATCCATCCCCTCCGTAGCCAGCAGAATTGACCTGATATCGCCGATAAAAGCATGGCCCTCCGGAAACCGGTCGCAGAACCATTCGATTGCCCGCTCCGGCCCCTCATCGACCGCCCGTTCCGATAGCTCGTACAAATCATGTCGGATGTGGACAAAATGTCCGGCAGCCCCGGCGCAGAAAGCGCCAAACTGCACGTATCCCCGCCTTCGCAGCCTGTTATTCTCATACAGCCGGAGAAACGAGATCAGTTCGCCATCCTTTTGAACGACGGATCTCTGATGCAGCCAGGAGAGCAGCCAGCCGAACGGAAGATAGCGGGCAGGGCTCGTAAAGCCGATTATCAACGCGGCGATAAGCAAATCATATGCGCTAAACGGCAAGCCGCGGATATAGTCGCCGAGCACTTTTACGAGCAGATAGAGAAAAGCCGCCGAATAACGAAACAGAGTGATTTTCCGGGCGGATACAGTCAAGCCGCTGGCATAAAGAATCTGCTGAAGCCTGCCATTTTCCAGCCGTTCTCCGAATCCTTGCCACCTCTGCTGCAGACGCAGCATATACCGCTCCCTTTTCCCCGTGCTGCTGACGAACACAAGTAAAGCGAGATAGACGATTCCGATTACGGCGGTTAGTACAAATAATCTGTCCATACATATCTCCTCAATGGTAATCGAGTTTCGGCTTGGCCAGTACGCTGCTGATCACAAAGGACAGAAACAGGCCTGAGACAATCACCATCAGAAAAGTCAAACCGGCTTTGGTCTGAAACTGCAGACGAAAATAGACGCCGGGCTTCAGCATATACATGAAAGTCCCGATGGAAAAGAACAGCACAACCAAATTGCCATATAGCCCCAGACTGATCGCATCGCGGCTGTTCGCCTTGACCGTCAGAATCGTCTCCCGCTGCTGCTCCATGGAGCGGTTAAGCATCAGCAGCGAATTTTTCAGATAAAAACTGCCTTCCTTCTCGCAGTACAACAGATCCGAGACGAATTCGACGGCAAAAGTGGTACCGACCGCTTTGGCAAAACGCTGCGCTTCCTCAAAAAGCTCATGCTCATTGCTGTAATTTGCGAAGGAGGAAGCCAGTATTTTTAACGGGTTCACAAGTACATTGTCTTCGCCCAAAAAATCGGCGGTTTTGCCCAGCAGCGCGTCGACAGGCAGGTGCGTAAACTTTGCGGCGATTTTCACCGCATCGAGCAGATGATAGCTGCCTTTCACCTTGTTATGCGCATAGACATACCGGAGCCGCAGGTAGGGCATCATTCCGGCGAGGACCGCCAGAAACAGAGGCAGCCGCCACCAATCCTGCAAAGGACGGCCGCTATCAAACGACACTCCCTCCAAAAAAGGATTATGAAAGGCCAAATGTCCAGGAAGCTCGCGAAGCGTCAACAGACCGGACAAGAATACGGCAGCAGCCAAAATACCTGACCGCAGCATGAACCGCAGCACGGTGATTCCCGGCTCATAGTTTCGCTTGGCAATGTAGAGCAGGTTGTCCAAATGTCCGTAAAACGGCAGGTTTTTAGGGAGACCACCAGCCTTTTGTCCGAGAAGCTTCCTTCTGCGAAGGAGAAGGTGATTCATTTGGGCCGCAAAATGCCGGATGCCCTGTTCCGTCAGCGGTTTAATGAGCAGCCAGATCCCCCAGCCGATCAGCAGATGCAGCGCAAAGCGCAGCAGATAAAATACTCCATTCACTGTCATCACCGCCTTATTCGTTCAGCACAATTCTGGATTTCAGACTTTCCTTAAGCGGTTCAGACATCGGCTTCGCCTTGGCCAGCCGCATTAAAGTTTCCCACAGCGCTTGCGCCGCTTCCGCATTTTTCTTCCGCATTTTTAGAGCAAGCCCTGCGGTGACTTCCGCATTATAGGTCCAACCTCCGCTCTCCTCCCAGCGCATCAGATCGTTCGCAAACACCGAGCTATGGGCTTCGTCATAGAACACTTCGGATATGCGCGCCAGCCGTTTTTTTCCTTCTCCGGCGCTTTCCAGGATGAACACAAGCTCGCATGCCTTTAGCGCGGAAACAAGGTGCCCCTTCATACTTCCGCCAATGCGGGTCGAGACGGCAAAAGCACCCTGATAAGGGACATCCTCCGAATCAACGGTATGAAAGGTTCCCGTGATGCCGTCATATCCCTTTTCCCCGCTCCACAAGTAAAATTCCCATTCGTTATACCGCATTTCTGTCATATAAAGCAGGTTGGGATCATGCCGCAGCGACTCCACGCCCACTTCCATCAGCTCTTCATTAGCGGCCTGGATGGGAATAATCCGGTGCCCTTTAATTTGGTAAGGCAGCGTTGATTCCGGATGCTTCTCAATCATGACGACACCCATGCAGGAGGCGGAACCGAGCAACTGCTCGCCGACAATCGTATTGGCAAAAGTCGTTTTGCCCGAGCCGACCGCGCCGGCAATAATCGTATTGCGGAAAGTCATCGCCAGCGCGCGAATCATCGGTACGGCCTCCGCAGGAATGCACTCCGTACCCGCCTGATCGTCCAGATCGAGAAATTCAACCACCTGCCGCCGCATGGAAATCGTCGTAAAGCCCTCCCACACCCGGGGTGAAACCCAAATGGCGAGCCGGATAAATCTGCCGGGCCAGAGCGGATCATCCATTTTGAACTCGGCGGATGGATTATCCTTGTTCAGCTTCTTGTTAGGGTCACTTTTCAGCAGCGAACGCTTCAACTGCTCGACCCGGTCCAGTGACGGCATCTCATACGGATAAGGAACAAATTTGCCTTTCACATTGTAAAAAATTTGCCGCCCGATGATCTGCAGACCCGTCGATTCGCTGTACGCCCGATCCGTGAACCAGCGGTAGGCAGGGCCAAAGCCTTTCCATTCATGAAACAGCGCTTCGGCCGCCGTGTCGTATGCTTCGGGAACGCTGCCGGTAAAAGGCGTTTTACGCAGGTACTTTTCAATCTCATTCATGAAAAAACTGACCGCCTGCGGATCGCCCGTCAGCGCCTTGGCATTAAGCTCGAAATACGCTTCGTCCTCCCGCTCCAGACCCGCATTCATCTCTCTTTTCATTTTTTGCAGGAAAGAAGGGAAGTCTTCCTTTCCCGGTCTGCTGCCGCGAAGCACACTCTGTTTAAGCGAAAATGGAGTCTCTGCCCCTGCTTGCGGAAAGACAGTGTCAGCTCGTCTTGGAGCCTCCAGCCTGCTCATAGGAACATCCCTTTCTTCTTGATCTCGGGCTCAAAGCCGAAAGCAGCCAGCAGAGCGCGGACTTTTTCATCCGCCTGCGCAAGCTCTTTCTTGCCGAGCGGCAGCTTGCCTGAGACCTGCGGATAGTAAGGAATATCCAGAAAGACTTCGGTGCCGAATCGGAGCGCCATACTCTTGGGAGAGACGGTCTCTTCCAGGCCGCCGCGGTTCAGAATGAGCTTGAAATCCTGCGGATGGAGATCCATATGTCCCGCCAAATCCATGAGCGACTCCAGCCTGTACTCATGCTTTGGTTGAGTAACAAGCAGTCGCAGCGCGGACTTTCTCATTCCGGTGTACCACGCCGCACTCTCCGGTACGGAACCGAGATCGGCAATTACGATGTCGGCGTTGTCAGAAGCGCGGTCAAGCAAATATTCCATCTCGTTCTCCTGAAAATCCTGGGCGCTCAAGTAATCGCAGTTGCCCGGCAGATAGCGGTAACCATCCTGCACAATCAGTTGGTCAAAATCCTCATCGTACAGCCTGTTTCCTGTGAGCTTCGGGCGGAGCCGGTCCAGACTGATCGCGGTTTTACGGTCATAACCCGGATCATATACATTCATCCCCAGCAGAATAACCCGGCGGCCCGCCGCCGCAATTCTTGCTGCCAACAGCCCGGCCACGCTCGTGCAGCCGATTCCCGGCCCGGAACCAAGCACCCCCACCATATTGCCGCGTTCATCTCCATCTTCCTTCAGGATCAGCCTGATTTTTTCGATAATCGCCGAAGAAGTTGAGCGCGGTGGTAAAAAATGCATACCCAGTTCCTCACAGGTAAGATGGATGCCGTGATACCCGCGCACTCCGCGCTCCATATAAAAGTAAAGGATGGTCGTATCCGGATATTTTTCGCGCAGCCCCCGCAGTTCGGTAACTCCGGCCTGTCCGCTTGCCGCTATCAGCATGTGGCCAGCCGTCTGCTGTGGATCGGGAAGCGCGGTTTGCATTACAACGGTGTAGCCTGCCTGACGGATATCGTTAATCGTCAGTTGGTCCAAGCCAAGACTGAATATTTTCATAAAGCTGTATTCCTCCTATTCCACCCGGACGATCCAAAGCTTGCAGCCGCGCTCCAGGTACTGCTTCAGCAGTTCGCCGTCACTCTTTTTCAGCTTCAGCTCCGGAACGGCAACCTTACCGGTCGAAGTGACCCGGTTATTGTCATTGCCAAGCTCTGTGTCGCGAACGTCATTGTTATCTTCCGTGCGGACATAATTAACAGTCACTCCGGTTAAAAAAGCCTTCTCTGGCATACTCGCCTGCCCGCCGCCAGGGCTTCCCTCTACAGAGCCTGCCGCAATATTAGAGCCGCCTCCAGCTTTCGTTTCCTCCTGCACGAGATAAATGTCCACTTTGTCCCTGCTGCGGAGAGAACCGTTGATCGCGTAGACGGCTTCCTTCGGCACCGGAAAAATCCCCTCGTCCGTCCTGGGCTCCACGTCGTTCAAATCAACAAGCCCTTCCGTCAAAATGCTGCCGTCCGTCAGGCTGACGTTAGTGATTTTGCGCTCTGCCAGATTAATCTCCGTAACAGCACCGGCGGGAACATCCTTTGTCTGTACGGAATCGAGATAAAGCTCACCCGCCTGAAGTTCGTGATTCTTAGGGAGCACACCGCCCCCATCCACCTTAACTTTCACCACGGTCTGGGACAGCACGTAGGGCTTAAAGTAAAGATCATATCCCAATAGACCGCCGAAACCGACAAGCAAAATCAGAACAGCAAAAATATAATTGCGCTTCAATAAATGACCGCGCTGCGCCGACAAGTAGATTTCCCCCTTACAAGATTGATTTTTGCGCATAAAAAACACACTTTGGCATAGAGCGCCAAAGTGTGGGTAAAATGCTTTTTTACCTAAAAAAGTAAGCTGCTATTCGATTAGTTGAAAACGACCGTCTTGTTCTGATGAACAAGGATACGGTCCTCGATATGCCATTTGACCGCCCTGGCAAGAACGACGCGCTCGATTGTGCGACCGATCCGTTTCAGCTCGCCAACGTCATCCCCATGGCTGACCCGCTGCACATCCTGCTCGATGATCGGACCGCCGTCAAGCTCCTCGGTTACATAGTGGGCGGTAGCGCCGATAATCTTCACCCCGCGCCGGTAGGCTTGCGCATAAGGATTGCCGCCGATAAAGGCCGGAAGAAACGAATGATGAATATTGATAACCCGGTTCTTGTAGTGCTCAATAAACGACGGAGAGATAATCTGCATATACCGCGCCAATATAATGACGTCGATATCCTCACCGACCGCCTCCAGTTGGCGCCGCTCCGCCTCCGCCTTCGTATCCGCCGTTACAGGAATGTGATGATACGGTATGCCGAACGACTCAACGTATTCCTTCATATCGGCATGATTGCTCACAACCAGCGCAATGTCGGCATCCAAATCGCCTGCCTGCCACTGCCAGAGCAGCTCGACGAGGCAATGATCCTCCTTGGATACGAAGATCGCGAGCCTCTTTTTATGGCTGACATTGAATATTTGCCAGTTCATTTGAAACTGTCCGGCGATTGAGCCGAACTCCGCCTGAAGCTGCTCCATGCGCCGCTCCAGCTCTGGAAGATCGAACTCGATTCTCATAAAGAACATTCCGCCCGACGGGTCCATTGTATACTGATCCGATTGCACGATATTGGCTCCGTGGTCGAACAGGAAACGGGATACCGCGGCGACTATTCCAGGGCCGTCCGGACAGGAGATGAGCATTCGCGCCCGGTTCGGGTGCTGCTCGTCCGAAGTAGAATGTTCTCTTTTTACATGCAGTTCCATTGAATTCTTTCCATCCTCTCGTCATGTACGCATCTCTTGAAGTTAAGCGTTAACCAGCACCTGCTTGCCCGCCAGCCAAGCGATCAGCCGATGATTTACCGCCTCTTCGCTTAAGTTCGGGAACAATCCTGCGGCGATTACCTGATCGTATAAGCGCTCCAACGGCTCGCGCGGATCGGCCTTTTTGGCTTTCGCATCGGACTTGAGCAAATTCCAAATATCCAATACATACTGCTTAGGGTCCAACTCCTGCTTGGCAAAGAAAGCATGCAATTCCTCGACCTGGGCCAAAAACTCTCCGCCAAAACGCTCCTGAACATTGCCGCGCAGCAGCGCGATTTCCGCTTCATACATCGGCCGCTGGGTCTTGGCGTCTTTGCCGATCCACGGCGTTTCAAGAATGAACGGGCGCCCGGCAAGCAGCTCATGATGAACCACCCGGTTGATCGTATCGAATCCGATCCAGCCCGAACCGATTGGCGTATGGCGGTCTTTGCGCGAACCGATCGGATTTTTGCTGTCATTGATATGCACTACGCCGATTCGTTCCAAGCCGATTGTCTTGTCGAATTGTTCAAGAACGCCGCCCAGATCGCCTACGATATCGTAACCGGCGTCATGGATATGGCAGGTATCGAGACAAATCGACAGCCGTTCGTTATGGACGACCTTGTCGATCATCGACGCGATTTCCTCGAAGCTCCGCCCGAGTTCCGTGCCTTTGCCGGCCATTGTCTCAAGGGCAATATGAACCTCTGTCTCATGCGTGCCGCCCAGCACCTCGTTCAGACCGTCGGCGATTCGCTGGATGCCGTATTCCGGGTCCATGTCGGTATAAGCGCCCGGATGGAGCACGATATGCTTGACGCCCAGCGCATGGGTGCGGTGGATCTCCTGCTGGAGAAAATCGACGGCAAGCTCATAGGTGTGATTTTTGTAAGATCCCAGGTTAATGATGTAAGGAGCGTGAACGACAATCTCTTCCACGCCGTTGTCCCTCATCGCCGCTTTGCCTTCTTCGGGATACATGTCTTCGATCGGTTTGCGGCGGGTATTTTGCGGTGCGCCTGTATATATCATAAAAGAGCTTGAACCGTATTCATTCGCTTCATTTGCCGCGCTGAGCAGTCCTTTGTCCGCGCACGACACATGGGAACCAATTTTTAGCATGCCTTTTTTCCCTCTTTCTTTCACGAATTATGACTTATTTTATCGTGATTGGGACAATAAATCTAGGCATTGCCGATATCTGGCTTGCGCCTTCGCAAAACGCCGGTTATACGCTATAATTTAAGTTGGAAAGAAGTCTGTGATCATAATCATTGATGAGGTGATATCATTATGTTTATCAGATCAGGGCTTGGCTGGTTATCCGCGGCACCGAGCAGTTGGTTTATGAACACGATCGCTTTCTGGACTTTTATGCTGCTGGGCTGCATGTGCGTCGGCGGCTATTTCATGTTCCGCAAATTTCTCAAGGTGCTGCCCAAGGCGGACGGCAAATCCAAGCTGGACTGGCAGAACTATTGGGTGGAACGCAGCCGTCCACTGTGGAGCGACGAATCCAAAGCCTTTCTCGACCAGCTTGTGCAGCCCGTCCCCGGACCGTTCCGCGATATCGCCAAGCATTCCATCGCCGCCGAAATCGGCAGGATCGCCGTCGAAAGCCATGCAAGCGAGGTCACGCGCGATCACTGCATCAAAGGCTACATCTCCGCCACTCCAAGGCGCGACAGCCGGTTCCTGATTCAATTTTTGGAAAAGAACCACATCGACTACTCCCCTTACCGCCATTTAATGAAGTAAATTTCAATAAGCGCTGCGGCAGCTCAGAACATGAGCCCGATCAAAAAGCGTTAACGCTGATGAAAGGTATAGTTCCCTTTTACAATAGTGAAGTCGTCTCCGTTATCCAAGGGATATTCCTTGTACGGAATCATTGCCTCTCCCTTAAACCGGGTGCCGTTGCGCGAATCGAGATCTTTCAGCACATAGCCACCGCCGCTTCGGAATACCTCGACATGCACTCTGGAGGCTCCTTCCGACGATTCCACATACTGCGCCACCTCAGGTGAGCGGCCGATAATAAAGCTTGTCCGGTTCAGTTCGATTTTTTCCCGCCGATCGCTTCCTTCCTCCGTTCGTTCAAGATAGGGAAGCCCTCCCTCGTGCAGCTTCGCTTCTACGGAAGCCGGGACTTTCTCTCTGGACAGCAGCACGGTAGCCGAGCCGGAGTCCGAGGTCTTCGGGTACTCCTCCGCCCATTTGCTCTCTTTTTCTCCGGGTCCAAATTCAAGAATTCCGGCGGACACCCGCTTACTCCGTTCAACAGGCGGGGGTTGGAACTTATGAGATTCGTCAAACTTGTTCTGTCTTTCAAACAGCGGTGCCGATCCGAATCCAACGGGCAATCTAAATTCCGGATCGTCAGCGTCTTCTTCCAAGAACTCCTCCTCTTCCGACTCACCCCACCCGATTTTCCCCATCCATGCAAGGCCGCTTATTGCTGCTAGCACAACCGTGGCGAATCCGCAGAGCATCAGCAGCAGACTTCCGGGATGGTCAAGATATACATATTTCCACAGCAGAGCGTCCAGCAGAATGCATCCGAGCAAAATATACGTTTTCTTGGAGGAGTTTCGGCCGTTAGATGGGCGGTCTGTATCAAGGGCTAAATCAGGCTCAGCATCGTCCTCGTCCTTCCATCGTCTCTTCTTTTCTCCGCCAAGCTTTATGTTATCCTGTTTGTCCTGAAAAAAAGAACTGCCGCCCCTCCATTCGGCAACCGGCAATTTGACAGCTTCCGTCGAAGATGAAGCCGCTGCCGCAGTCTCCGCATCCACTATAGAATGCCGCTCCCCGTCATCCTCCGTCAGCAGCTCCGAGAGAAGCTCCTTCCATCCCGAGGCGGTACATTCCTCCTCCCCGCAGTAGTGCAGCAGCCGCTGGACGCCATCACCATTCAGCTCCGTCACGCTTGGCATCAACGCCATTATTAGTCCCTTAAGACTCTCTCCCAACGACTGCGCCGGTTCGATCATCTGCAGAGGGACATACGCTAGATACACCTTCCCTGTTTGCAGCGGACCTTCGATAAAAATGTAATCCTCATGCAAAGCGTACTGCTCGGGACGCAGCATATGCAGTCTGCCGTCCTCCATACCTTGAGCGATCTGCAGCAGCAGCCCGTAGAGTTCGGCGAGGCTCAGTCTTGCTCTTTTGAGAAGATGCGAGAGCAGTTTTTTGCCGGATACCGAATATTCCAGTGTTACACTCAGGTCCACCTCTTTGAGAAACAAGCGCAGATGATGCGGAATGCTTAAGGAGGACAGCATGCGGCTCTGGACCGTATTCAGCCTCGATATCGGCATTCCCTCCCGTCCTCCCAGCACCATCCGGATGCCGTCCTGCTGCACAAAATCCCGGGTTAATCCAAACAACGGCGCTCACCCCCAATTCCAAATAAACAGATACTAATTATGTCCAGCCTCCCAGAAAAGCCGCTACCGCTCCGGGAAACACCGCCAGCATGAAGGGAAACCGCAGCGTTTCTCTGTCACGGCCTTTAAACAAAGTCCATCTTGGTAAATAAAAGATTCCCATAAGCAGTCTTGCGACACTCTGCAGCCTCCGGAAAGTTTCCCGTCTCTTAAGCATAATTATCCAGCCTATCACCGCCGCGAACAGCAGCGAGTAAATGATTACCTGAGCGGTAAACGAAAACCCGGTCCAAGCGCCGATTCCGGCAAAAAGCTTAACATCGCCCGCCCCGACAGCCCCGATAATATGCATCAGTAAAAGGAGCATAAATCCTGCGGCCGCTCCGGCACCCGCGAACAGCAAACCTTTCCAGCCTCCGGCCAGCCCTTGAGTCAGAAGGCCCGCAAGCACGGCCGGCGCTGTAATCCAGTTCGGTATTTTCATCGTCAGCGTATCCGTCAGGAACGCCGCTGCCAAAAAGGGCAGACAACCCCAAAATGCCCATTCATCCATTTCCCAAGCTCCTCTTTTTGTAAATCAGTCCGGCTTATCCGCTACGAAAAATTGGCCTTCCGCCGATTGGCCATCCTCTGTCTCAATGACGAATGTTGGCCAGGAACCCGGCGTCGTTTTGCCGCCGATCCTCCATTCCCACTCGATGAAGCCGTTCTCGTCCGCTTTCTTCCACCCCAAATATTTGGCGGTACTTTTCCCGCTTTTATAGAAGACCGTAAGATTTGCCGAAGCATTCGGCGCTATTTTAATCCGGATGACTCCTTGTTTGTTCGGCCTTGCAGGATTCGGCTTCTCCAGAATGGCAATGGAGCTGGTATCTTCCTCTCCGCCTTCTTGATCGCCGCTCCCGCTTTCGCCCGTATCCCCTATCCACAACCGCTCGACGGAAGAGGCTTCAAGCACAATGCTCCAGTTCAGGAACGGCACCTTCATCGGCAGCTCGTAGCTGACCTGAAGGCCGAAGTAAGGCTTCTCGCCGTCTTTTAGCTTCGGAACAATTACATTCGAGACATGAATTCGCCTGTAATCCAGCATATCTGAAGCGATGTATGGCTTGAGCAGCGGCTTGACGGCTGCGTCCAAAACGGCCTCCGAGCCCTCGGCCTGAAGCTCCTGGAGAGGTCCTTCTCCTTTTTTTGCAGCGCTTCTGATCCACTCATCAAGCGGCGGAGGCAGCTCGGCGGCGTATTGTTCGGCCCAATCGGCAACCGACAACCGCGGGATGGTCCACACCGACGTCTTGCCTGAGCCAGTGGCTTCACTGCCTACGTTGTCTGAGGCTGACTGGTCATCGGTCCCGTTCTCGGCTTCTCCAGAGGTTGTTCTGGCCTGTTCCGCCTTTTCCGCCGTCAAAGCGACAGGGTACATATGAGTGGCCACCTCTTTGACGGTGTCGGATACTGTACTTTGAAGGGCGGTCGAATACAGCGTCATTTGCACGATAAAGATCAGGAACAGCACGAACAGCAAAAATACGGGCAGCACCATTGCCGCTTCCACGACCATGCTGCCTTCGTTTTTAGACATCCATCCCCTCTTGCGCCGATCCTCCATCTCCTTCGTATTCCTCCCGTTAGTACGCAAAGTCTGCCTTAACCGCGCTGAAATAAGTTTGGCCGTCAATTTCCCCCGGAACCGCGCCGGTGTGTTGAAGCAGCTTCATTATGCCAGGCAGGAACCAGAGCCGCATTCCTAACCTTATCTCTGCGGAGGCATAGGTGCTCCTGTCATCCGGATTAATGCCCGTATTCAGCCGGATCAGGGCCAGCATCCGTGAGAGCTCGGCTTCTCCCGAGCCATGCAGCACCATGAACAGACGTAGATAATCACGGTAGGTCAGCTTGGCAGGCACATATTCGGACAAAGGAACAGCTCCCTCCCGGCAGAGCATAATCATGTCTTTTACCGCTTCCGTCACCCCGTACAGTATTGCGGCAGCCACGACGAGCAGCGGATTGCCCAGCCCCGCTTTCTTCACAAATCCTTCCATTGTGCGAATAGCCAGCCGCACCGCGAAGATCTCACTGTATGCTGCCCCTACATTCAGTCCCGGCTGATCGAAGCCGTACAGAATGTACTCCAGTTCCTGGCTGTGCGGATCGAGTTGCTCCTTAAGTTTCTCCCCGATCTCTTCAGTGGAGCCTTCGGCAATGCCCGTAAGCTGAGTAATATCAAAATGCGGAAAATACTGAGCCGCATATTCGCTTTGGAACAGTCTGTCCCTCGAGGCAAGCATAACGCCGCTCAACGCTTCATAAAGATTGTCCATTTGATCCATTGCGGCGTTTTCGGCGGCGTATGGGTCGTTCTCTGCAGGATTATCCGGCGAATGTTCACGTAAGCCTCGGTTATAATCGAGATTTTCTTCGTAATATTGATTCAACATTTCGTAACGCTCCAGCGCTTCTTCAGCACCGCCACTCAAATTGCGAAGAGTGTCGGCAACTTTAAGCGCCTCCCCAAGTTTAGTCTTCGCTTCTCTTTCCAGCTCTTTACGCTGGTTGTCCGAGCCTCTGTGCTCCTCGATTCCAGACGCTTCCTGGCCGATAACGGCCCCTCCGTTTCCGTAATCATGCAAATAGGCATCTACGGCCTCCGCCGCGCCGGTCACCGCTGCTTTCATTGCGCCACTGTTGCCGTTAAGCCCCACCGATAAAGGGTTAATTCCCCCAGAAAGAGAGGAAGCTCTAGATTCCGCATTCCGATAAGCCGCTTCCTGCATCGCCAGATTATTCTCCATGCCTCGGAAGTCTGCGGAATCCAGCAGCAGCTGTTCCGCTTGCTCCAACAGGTTAGGACGGGCTGTAACATTCGCCTCTGAGTTAGGGATATCCCAGGAGACAGAAGAGTCATAACCGCTTCCTGCACTCGCGCTTCTAGCCTGTCGTATGGCTTCTCTCATTTCTTGGTTGACCGCCTCGGCTTCCTTAAGGGCATCGCCTGCCTTACGCATTAATGGGGCATGGTCATTCTGCCAATCAGCAAGCAGACTGCCCAGTTTGGAAATAGCCGCCGCGGATTGCGCTAGATAAGAATTAATAGCCCAGGTATATTTCGGCGATTCTTTCGGGTCCCTGTATAAATCCGCATAGTACTTGTTCACATAATCGTTATATTGGGCAGCGATATCCGCAGCGCTGGATATAGTTCCTATAGAACTGTCGGCAATGCCTCCGGCTGCCGGATTCTTAATAAGCGTGAGCGGCGTCCGCGCATTTTCCGCAGCTTGCCGCCTATGTTCCAGCATCCGGTCGAGAGCCGCCTCCCGCTTGTCATAAAGCGGCTGCAATTTAGCGAACAGGTCTGTCGTACGCGAAGCCTCCTCCATGGCTCCGGACAGCGGCTTGAACTTTCCCGCGATTTCGAGAGCGAAATCAACCGGCGCTTTGTATTTCATTTCCTCGTTGATCTGACGGCGGAATACATCATAGCTGCCCAGCGAACGGCTCCATTCCAGCGTAGAGGTGTCAAGACCGAGGTTCACCAGATTGAAGCCGTCCCCTCGTCCGCTTTTACGAAGAGAATCATCGAGAACCCGGGCCATCAACTCGTCTCCATCGCTCCCGCCGAAGGCAAACAGCCCGTATTGTTCCCGCAGTTCCACATCGTACGCGGACATCACCGACCGAACAGCTGCACGCGCCAGACGTTCACCCTGCACATTAGCGGCGGCCATTCTCGCATAATCAATGAGTACTGCGGAGAAAAGAAACACAAAGGCCAGCACCATGATCAGAAACACCGATACCGATCCTTCTGTTTGCCTTCTCCAGCGTTTAAACCGCATGGCGCAGCGGCTTAGGACCGTAATTCGTCTTTTCATCCTTTTTTCCTCTCATTTATACATGTGCAGTGATTGCGTTGGCCGCAAACCTTTAAGTACTATTACATCGGATGGTCTGCTGGCCCTTAGCGGTTCCCAAGTTTGGACATCATGGCGGAAGCATCCTGCTGCTTCATGGTCTGCTTCGGTTCATTATTCGCAGACTTCCCCCGGAATTTGGCTCCATAGTAGCGCATCAAATCCACGGTGCGGATAAACTCCACCGGCTCGGCTACAAGAGACTGGGCGGTAACCTCGGGCTGCGCTCCGTCCGAAAGAATATCGTCCAGAACGGGCAAATGCAGCATCCTACGAAGTCTGGCATTTACTTCTCTCCCCGTGAGCTTGTAGTTGTAGCTCATTTCTCCCAGCATATTGTCCGGAACCCGAACAGCGGACTTCCCTAGTTTGGCGAAAGGCAGATTGTCTTCTTCCACGCTGCCGCTTGGAAGCTGTATCACAGCGGCCCCGCCGTTCTCTCCAATCCCAAACAAGCTGCCCAGCAGGTGATCGTCCCCGATTCGCCAGTAGAGGGAATCATATTCCCCTTGCGGGAACGATCCGTCCCTGGCTTTATGGCTGTTGTCCCAGTTGTACGCTGCCCGCTCGGTCGCGGAAGACGCAACCTGAAGCAGCATTGATTTCTGGTAGCTGTACAAGCAGAAGAACAGCAGCAGCATTGTAATGCACATGATAATCGGCAGCACCATCGCCGCCTCCACGGTGAAGCTTCCTTCGTCGCTGCGCAGTTTTGTTCTCATCCAATACTCACTTATCTTCAAATACTTCCTGGCTCTTTTCACCCGCGGTATCAATCAGATTCGAAATTACCTCTCTGATCTTTTGGCGGAACAATACAACCACAGCGACCAGTACGGCAATAATCAGAATCATTTCGAGCGTGCCCAAGCCTTCCTCATCCAGCCAAAAGTTTTTGCTCTTCTCCACAATCGTTAACATGTTTCTCATCCTCCTACATATTCATCATCATAAAAGCCGGAGTGCCCACCAATACAATTACAATTACAAAAATAACGACCATCGGGAAAACCAGCTTCGAGGATGCCTGCTCCCCCCGCGTCCGGCTGACCGCCTTGCGCTTCTCCCACAGCTGCCGGGATAAATCCCGAAGCGCGAGCGCAAAATCCCCTCCTCCTCTGCGTACATTCAGCAGCACCGTCGTCGTGAAGAGCGAGACCTCCTGCACGGCGCAGCGCTTGCTGAAATTCTCGAATGCCTGCTGAAGCGAATAGCCGCTCTCCCACTCGCCGGTCATTGTTAGCAATTCCCGGTAGAGCGGATGGCTGTCATTCTTTCTGCTTTCCAGGCAGCGAGTAATCGCCCGCTGCACCGTCTCACCCGCACTGACCAGCAGTACAATCCCGCTCAGCAGATCAGGCAGTTCCATCATGATGAGCTGTTCGCGCACCTTGACCTTTTTGTGCAGATCGGCCGCAAGTGCGGCGGGAAGCAGTATAGCCAGCAAAATTCCCAGAACGAGCGCAGACGACTCTCCGCCGAGCGCTGCCAAGCCGCAGCCTCCTAAGACGAGCAGCCAGCTGTAGGCCAGCATCTCTCCCATAAACAGCAGCGTTATTTCCGCACTGTGGCGCTGCCCGTATATTCGCTGCACCGACCGCTGCAGCCGGAATGCGAATACCGGAAACTTCCGTGTAGCTCCACCCTTCTCCAGAAGCATTAGCAGCGGTTCCGAAAGACTGCGCAGCCGCAAGCCGTCCACAGGTATGCTCCGCAGGGCAACGTATCGCTTCCCGCTTCTGGCGCGCAGCGCTATCCAACCCACGATCAGCGCAAGGGCCGCCAATCCGCAAATCCATCTCAGATTCCCCACTCTCCTTACAGTGGAATGTCCATAATTTTGCTGATCCAGAAATAACACAGAACCAGCCCAGCCAGCGCAAACGTCGAGATAAGCATGCCGAACCCGGTGTACATAGGCTGCATATAGTCCCCGGCGCTAAAGCTCATAAATAACAGCATAATGAGCGGGGAAACAAGCAGGGCTTTGGACTCGAACCGTTTCTGGGAAATGCTGACCGCGATCTCCTGTTGGACATCCAGCTTCTCGCCGATGATGCTTGAGGTGCAGCGGACCACCTCCACCAGATCGCCACCCGTTCGTTTGCACACGGAGAAGACATCGGCGAACCGCCGGATATCCTCCATATCCGCCCTCCTGCTGAAATCATGCAGAGCTTCTTCAATGGGCTGTCCATATTCAAGCCGCGTGCAGATAATGTTCAGCTCGGCAATCATATCGCTGCCGCCCTCCGGATCAAGCATTTTCAAATCCTGCACCGCTTCACGAAACGCATTTTCCACCGACCTGCCCGCGGACAGCGAGGAGGAGAGCGAGAACAGCATTTGCTTGAACTGAAGGTTAAGCATAGCGCGGCGGCGCTTCTTCAGATAATCCCTCCACATACGCGGGGTGAAGTATCCTCCTGCCGACAATAACAAGGCAATAACCGGGTTGTGATAGAACAGATAGCCAACCCCAAACAAAATGAGGCCGCCTGCCGCCGCCGAAATGATTCTCTGCCGCGAATTCAGCGTGTATACGGTGTAATCCGGCAAGCGCGGCGCAGCGACATGCCCGCTCCCCGCCTGCTCTCCGCTGGCATGACTCCGTTTAACCGTCTTGGACCGGGATGGTCCCCGGATAGCCGGTTCACGGATGACCGGGTTATGATCGGATGCTGCACGATCAGCCGGACCCCGATTCTTTCTCAATATTTCGGGCAATAGTCCCGCCTCCCTTCCTTATTTAAACTTCTCCCTTAGAAAGCCTCAGCGAAGTAACGGTCATTCCCGCCATGGTTAGCTTCTCCGTATCCCGTAAAGGATTGCCGCTTGCTTCCAGCGCGCCCCGCAGGCGTCCTCCGCTCTCGCCGGTTTCCCGGAATTCGTACAGCGAATTCAGCCGCACTTCTCCGTCATCCAGCCCGACTACCTCGCTGATCTCTGTGACCCGCCTCGAGCGGTCGCGCAGCCTCGCCAGATGGACAAAAATGTCGATGGCCGAGCTGATCTGCTGCCTGACGACGGCAACCGGAAGATCGGCGCCGCTCAGCACCATTGTTTCCAGACGGCTGACCATATCGCGCGCGCTGTTGGCATGGCCGGTGGATAACGACCTATATAATAGAATGTGGTACGGACACATTTTGCTTATGAATTGCACAATCTACTCAATGGACTCCTATCTATAGCTTTGTGGTAACGATAAAGGCCCTCCCGGTTTGGGAAGGCCTTTATCGTTCTTATGTAGTTGCCAACAGGATCTCATCCATCTCAATCCAGTCCCAATCATCATCCGACCACCGTAACTTAATACGCTTCAGTTGCGGATCTACTGCCAGTACAATTCCCTTGGCCTCACGGTCGAGGAATGGGTCCCAAAGCTTGAGTGTAACCGGAGCGCCGTCGCGCTTAGAGTAATACAGCGCTTTGTCGATCTCCTCCAGTTGCTGCTCATCCAGGATGGGCTTCTCCCGACACTGGCTCTCCCGCAGATCCCGCTCCATCCGAGCGCGATGTTCAGGTAGAATGAACTTGCTCTCCCATAATCCGCCTTCGAGTTTCTTCATAGACAGTCTCTCCTATCTTCTCCGCCGCCGCCGGCTCGGTCCGGTTTCCTCCCGCTCCCACGCCTCCAGGATGACCACTGTCTCCGGCAGCGCGCCTGGCTGCCACTTGATGTAACGCTCGTCAACCAGCTCCTGCAGCGCGGCCCGGATCTGCTCTGGCCGACGACTCGACCTGCGCTGCAGCTGCCACATCGGCGGCATGTATCCAAAATGATGGCGGTAGGCAACCATGATCCGCAGCAGCTTCCGCGCATTATCAGACAGCATGCCGCGTACCCGCTGGCTGCCAGGCCAGGATGTTCGCGGTCAGAAAGACGCGCGGCGCGCCAGTGGTAAGGCATGTCGCCCGAATACGGCCGTCCTTCATGCCCTTGACTTCAATCCGATGCTGCGTGATCTTTCCGGATTTATCTTGATATACGATTTCGACGATTTGACCAACGCTCATCTTCACATTGTCCGCCTCCAAAATAGGAACATTTGTTTGTATTATATTCGAACATTCGTTCTTTATGCAATGGTAAAAAGAGCCGTTAAGGTCTAATCCTGTAACGACTCTACGTTTTGACATTATGGGGAATGATTTATTTATGCTGGTATATCTTTAGCATCAGGTATCTTACCAATTTGCTTATAATTTGGGTTATTCTCTATATCATTTATTAAAAGCTCAACCTTAGCAAGACGATTTTCTATTTCAACATCCAATTCCTTTTTACTAGAAGCACCTTCTACATTAATGACTTTCTTAGCAATCTCCACTATTTTATTCAGAAAAGAAAGTATAAATTCCGAGCTAAATCCACATGTAAACATAATGATGTTAACGGCAAGTATACCAACTATTTGATTCCCGTTTATTTTGAAAAGATTCATAAAAACGACAGGAAATAATATTGTTATTAACATTCTAAAACTAAAATCCCTTTCTCCTCCAATTCCTTTAGTAAAGAGATTCAGAAGAGCACCTGCAACCCCCACCATTGTGAAGCATAAAAAACTGAAAAAATCATTGGTTAAGGGATCTTTTGAGTACAAGGCTATGTATCGAAATACAATCAATCCTAATCCGTAAATCATAAAAATATAAGTTGAACCAACGACCAAATTTGTGAACTCAGTGTCTGAGTAATTTTTATGTCTTATTCTAAGTTTAATGAGTCTATAATTAAGTTTGATAAGACCCTTCTGATTCAGTTTATCTTTGTTTAGCTTTATTTCTATTTTCTCGCACTCTCTTAAAAGCTTTCTATATGAACTATCGCCATCCTGAATTTCATTACGCAACCTTGTGATTTGTTCTAATAATCCCATTTGAGATAATTTCTCCAAAATTAGTATTCCCCCTAGTTTTTTCCTTTCTATAAATTTATCGGACATTCATCCGACATAGTTAATAAGAATCAAGTTTTACAATCATTTTCAAATATCAATATGATTAAAGAAATTCTCTTGTGACAAAAGAACTAAAAAATTGCAATTGAAAGGGGCTAAATATAAGTATAACGTAACGATTTAGATAAGAAGGCTATTTTTGCGAGGAAGCAAAGATCCCAAACCAACAAGATATTACATACATAATCTTTTGTATTTATAATCAATATATAATAAAGGAGATTTAAGTGCGTGAAGTATAAAAAGAAGTTAAATTATCTTTATAGAGTTTGGATGCACAAATATTTAATATGGACAAAAAATAACGTTAAATTAGCTTATCTCTTACTCCTGTTTTCAATTCTCTTTATTTTTCAGATTTCGGACATTATTGGCCCTGAAAATACAATAACTTTGATGAAACCAGTATGGATCATTACATTATTCGTAATAGGTGTTGATGCAGCATTCTCATTTTTATTTTCAAATGTAAATGAATACCTAGCCGTCAATAGGTTTACAGGAACCTTAAGCATGAGATCGGATATTAATATAAACTTTATACAGCTTACACATAGATCAACTGGTGTAGGGAGAGATGTTTTAATCTCTTTGGCTTTTGAAGATGGGATAGAAGAGATTAAAAGAATTCACACAAAAACAAAAATTCGTAAATTGTTGCTACCTTTCCTTTTCTACAAGAAAAATTTATTTACGAAGACAAATGATGCGATCTATAGTGTATTCGCAAAGAAATATAAATTTAATTATAAGGAGATTGAATCTAAAGCAATCGGCGAGAAGTTATTATTTATGACAGATATTCAAATTAAAGTAGCCTTAACAGAACCCAAAAAGAAAAATAAATCTGAAAAACAATATCAGAAAGAAAAAAGAAACCATGAAAGATGGAAAGCCCATCTGTTAAAAGAAGTGAAATGTTACAGGATAAACATTCCTATTAAAGAAATCGAAATTAACGAGAACTAAATATGACAAATAACCCACGAGACTCTTTGCTTGTCGGGTTATTTTATGTATGCCCTAAATTCGAACCGTTCCCGGAAAAACCGACTCCCGGCGATCTTAATTGTCTCTGGGGTGTATCCCTCTACTATCCCGCCGTAATCCATCAGGTGGCCGATTGGATCGGGGTCAAGCCGGAATCAGACAGACACTTTGGACTGCGTCAGGGCGGTCGTAATGCACTTGGTGTAGGTTGCAGAAATATTAACAACCACAATTTTATGACGCCTTGGTTAGTGTGGATGATTTTGTAAATATACTACCACATAGACATAAAACTATTTTATTCCTAAAATACAAATATTAAAATATGCTCTCAGGAGGTAATTATGGCAGGGAAAATCAAACTAATCCCGAATGCAAATTTGGATCATATTATCCCATCTGACTCACTTCTTACTACAACCGATTACTTATCTGATAAAGTATCTGATGAGGTTCAATATCATAAGAAAGAGTACTTAGATTTCAAGGACTTTCAGCCCGACTTTTCTGGTTTCTCAATATGGGACAGATTCAGAAAACCTGAATTTCAAAGACAAACAAATAGTTGGACTGACGAGAAATACATAAACTTATTAAAGACTCTTAAAAATAATCAAGTTATTCCAGGCGTCATTTTTTGGCTCAATCCAGAAACAGGTCATATTTTTGTTCTAGATGGCGCGCATCGATTATCTGCTATAAGAGGATGGATCACGAACGATTGGGGAGATTCAGACGAGGCCAAAGAATATGGATATTTAGAAGAAGATGAAATACGTGCTTCAGCAAGGCTTAGACAATCTGTAAAAGATTCAATAGGAGATTTTGAAGAATGTCGCAAAGCGATAAGTAAATTCAAAAAAATAGTCGATCAAAAAAAGAATCCCAAAGAAGAACTCGACCCAAAAATTGAAGAGATGGGCAGATTTATGTACCATTTAAATACATCATTAAAAGTTCCAATTCAATGGGTCACGGGTGGATATCAGGATGCTGAACAGTCTTTTGTAAATATTAATACTGGGGGGACTCCCTTATCAACCGAAGAAGCGCTATTTATTGAAAATAGGAGATCTCCAGTTGCAAGGGCTATGGCCGGGATTATAAGTAATGGTTCTAAACCCTCTCTTTGGATCGATCACGGTGAAAAATGTACAAAACTCAGCCAAACCCTTTACAAGTTACTACTTGCTCCCTCGGATAACATTCCATCAAAAATTAAAGTTTCTGATTATCCATTAATATTGTTGAAGAAACAAAACAGCTATGATAGATATCAGTTCTTGCAGTATCTCTTTTGTATAATTAAGCACGGTCAAACAGGTGACAATAATATCACTGAGACTTTAAAACATCTAGCTAATGAAAGTAATGACGAAGTTGTTGCAGATGCAACTTTAGATGAACTTGAACGGACACTATATCACATAACTAGCTTAATCGGTAATTCCCCTCAAAGTTTAGGTGTATTACCTGTCTTTTATTTCTATTCATCAAAAGGGCAATATAGTAATTTGTTATTCTTCTCTTTTTTGATGTGGCTATTTAAAGGTACCGAAAAAGAAATATTAAATAGAAAGCTAGAGTTCACACTCCATCGTAGTTATTTTGAAGAAATGTGGATATTAATAAAGGACCATGTAATTAAACATCTTGGACGAAAAGGAGGACCTAGTAGGCTATCTAAAAACCAGGCTGAATTATTCAACTCACTTATTGAGTGTATAAAAAAATGCAAAGTTTCTAATACGTCGCCCGATGAAGCTGTAGAAATATTCCTTAAAGATTTAGATTCAAAAGCCTATTCAGAGTACTTAAAAAAGAAAAATGAGAGCGGCAAACCATTCTCTCAATTTTCCTCTAACACAAAAATCCAACAAGAAGTAGCTGCATACTTTGAAGGATCATATAAATGTGAGCTTTGTAAGGGTGCGATAGACTTAGGTGTATCACAACAGTTTGATCACATTGAATTAAGGAGCTTAGGTGGCACCAATTCGATTAATAATGGTAGGGTTGTGCATCCATGGTGTAATAATCATCGTGATAAGTTGCCCAAACCTAGATACACAACCTCTAATCCCATTGATCCACCACAGATTGAACCAAAACCGGATTTAGTATACAACCAAGTTGAATTCAATTTCTAAATTTTATCCCGCCATTAAATAAAATGGCGGGATTGAGTTGTTTAATCTATTCTTTCGTTGTTCCCGTCCGATTATTAAACACCAGTTCAAACAGCCCTGTCGCTGATAACCCGGCCAATCCCCCGGACCACAACCGCAGCACCAACTCCAGCTCGGTAAACGGCGCAGCTGCCCAACCGATCACTAGGCCGATCCCAACGCCGATCAGCGGGATGATGTTCTTGGGCAGTGTGATTGTCCTCTTAACGAACTGCACTCCAGCCAGTACAAATACAGCCAAGACGCTGGCGAAGGCCAGAACGTCAGTGAGATTTTGATTATTCATGTGATTTATTCCCCTTTCTCAATTTGGGTCAGGCGCCGTTTCAGGGCCTCGATATCCGACACATTCCCGGCGATTAATTTGAGGAAGTTGCCCCGCAATTTATTAAGCACGACAGACGTCTCTTCCCTCGTGATCGGCGCGCCGGGCCGTATGCCATCGAAATAACCGTTCTCCTGCATTTCTTCCCAAGCATCTTTCGCCCAGCCACTTACTTTGTCGATATCCCGCTCTGCTTTTCCTTCTGCCACCTTAACCTCAGCCCCCTTGGTTTTTGTGAATCTCGCTTTCAGCTCCGCTACCGTACCGGCATACTCGTTCAGATCAACATACCCGCTAACGCCGGCTACCTTGCGCCCGCCTCCGCTCCGCTCTCCCCCGTTCTGCCCGTCGCTGTACTGCCAGAAATCCCAACGGGGCCAGGCAGTGACCTCAGTCGGCGCCTCCTTGCTGTACCGGGCAACCCAAAGCGGATACTTCCCGATGGCCGCGGCGAAATTGGCGGCAAAGGAATTGCCGGTGTAGACGATGGGGCGGACACCTGTCTTTTGCTCGATCTCAAGTAGAAATGCCGCGGCGATGGCATTGATCCTTGCTTTGCTGATGCCGCCTGGGTTGTTCTCGTAGTCCATGACTGGCGGCAGGTCAAGCACATCCATGCCTCCGGCAGCCTCGATTGCCGCGAAAAAGTTTGCCGCCTCCGCCTTGGCATCCGCCTCATTCACCGCTCTGACGAAGTGGTAAGCACCGACCAGAACGCCGACAGCGCGGGCGGCTTTGACGTGGACAGCAAACGTGTCGTCCCTGTAAGTCTGTCCCTCACTCGCCTTGAGAAAGGCGAACGAGATACCGTCCGCTTTGACCTTGGCCCAATCTACAGGACCGTTGTGGTGAGAAATGTCGATGCCCTGCGCGTTTTTGCTGTTACGTGCTTGCATTGTCGTAGTCCTCCTCGATCTTTTTATCCATTCGACGCAGCACCATGAACTGATCGTATTTTCCGGTAAACGTCAGCCAGGCCAGCGCGATCAGACCGGCAGTCGTACCCATCTGTGCCAGCGTCCAGCCGTAAAGCAGCCACTCCGCCAGCCGGGGCGATCCGAACCCAAAAACAGCGGCTGCCCTGAACAGCAAAACGATAACCATTTTGAACGTGTACGCAGCCAGGAAGAACAGCATTGCCAGCATAAAAATGCTGATGGTACCCTTCCGGAATCGTTCGTGGAAATATGCTTTATGGCGGTGAATAATGTACAGCGAGCAGCCGATGGCCACGATGTA
The DNA here is from genome assembly GCF_018966525.1 of Paenibacillus sophorae. NCBI lineage: Bacteria > Bacillati > Bacillota > Bacilli > Caryophanales > Paenibacillaceae > Paenibacillus > Paenibacillus sophorae. The sequence goes on along the minus strand of NZ_CP076607.1, from coordinate 2,052,466 downwards.
AAGGACGATAAGCAAGTAATTAATGAGCATGATGATCCCCCTTGTCATAAACAAGAAACCGAGCAAACTTATTTCTTTCAATCTCGGCTTGTATCTCCTGAGACATATTTTTGTACCGGGCGATAGTTATCGTCACCCGGCCGGATGCTTGCACCAGCTCCTTTTCTCTCTTGCGGTGCTGGGGCGATAGGCGATTGATCCATTTCATCATCACGTTATCCTCCCCTGTCCTCGTCATTTCCGTTGCTGGCCGCGATATGGTCGATTTTAAGGCGCTGGAGGACTTCCAGCGTCGGGGCCATAAAGTCGGCCCGCTCTTTATCAAGGATGGCCTGTAGCCGGTCTCGGTCCTCCTCCGCTCGGTCCAGCAGCTCGCGCGGTACTAAGTCACCCCTGACGATCGCACGTAGCAGGAAAATCAATATAATGAGCAAAATGAGTGCGACCACATAGGCTAGGCCGTACTTGTCTGCCAGCGGCAGCAGTTTCTCCAGATTGGTTACGTCGTTGCTATCCATTCCCCCGCTCCCTTCTCTCTCTGATATTAAGGCAAAGCAAAAGCACGCCCTATGCCGAGCGTGCCGGTCCTTCCTGCGATTCTTCAGTTGCAGCCTTTCCCTCTTTCGCCTTTGCCTTCGCTCGCTGGATTTCCGCCATCGCCTCGCCGATCTTCAGGTCGAGCTGCTCCAGTATCTCTTCTTGCCGGCCGGGCAATGAGTTGGTGACGATTGATATCACATCTACGAGCTCGTTGACTGGATTGGCAAGGTCGATGCTAACGTTTATCCCTGATACCTTTGCCAGAGGGACCACCTCCTTTCCTCAAAAAGAAAAGAGCCCTCCGAAGAGGACTCACTTTGAACTTTAATCGTCTACCCATCCTGTCTCTTGAACATACCGCTGCGTATGTCCAGTGAAATTGTTCACCTTTATCTGAGTGAACGAACCACCATTCATATATTGCAAGTACCTATATGGGGTAGGGTAGATCAGCAGGCTGAACGCGACCATGAGCAGCAGAATGCCGATGAAATAGAGAATGGGCTTCTTCATTATTTTTGAAGGTCTGCAAGTTGCTTCTGCAATTCTGTGATCTGCTTTTGTAAATCGTTCAATTCAGCCTGTAGTGATTTGTTACCATTAGATACACTGGACCAGTTCGGGACAATAACTTTTCCCTGCTCGGTTGGGGCCAACTTAATTGTATCCCCGGACAGTGTAAGTTTATCGTGTCCTGCTACGACAAGGCCGGATTTCGGTGAATTAAAAATCACCGACTCTTTGCCATTGTCTTTTAGTATAATTTTGCTGAGGTCCGCATCGTAAGTCGGAATGAACAATCCACTATCTTTGCCGGAGTATACGGCTAATGCCACGCCAGGCTTACTATACTCGACTTGCGGATATTTTGTTGAATCCAGTGGAACGACTGTTCCAGGAACCGTGCTTCCCGAATTCTCACCGAAAACAGAAGCCGCTGACATCAGCAGCAACCCTGATATAAGTCCAGCAATAAATTTTTTCAAAATTCCTCTACCTCCCTATATGTTACCTTATCTTACCATTAATACGGAAAGGCGTAAATGAAGATTCATATTACTGAGAACCGGACGTTTGGAATGTCCCGCCCCAGTTTTGATTAGCAACATTACCATGGTTATGGGTTGGCAAAGTGACGGAATGTGTATGATTAGCTGAGGCTTTACCGGCAATAGCTGCCCATATTGCATTTAATTCCTCTTGAAGTGACGAGTAGCTACCTTCAGAATAAAGGCTGGACCATGAAGGAATGTGCACCTGTTGGGATGATGATAAATATATATGTGCACCTACAATGCGAGCATCGGCATAAGCGACAAAGTTAAATCCGGCAGTGGGGGAATTGTAGATTGCTGACTCGTTTCCGTTTGCAAGAAATTTGATTCTGCTCATGCCACCATCATAGGCCGGAATCAGGATTCCGTTGTTTTCGTCTGAGTAAACGCCGAACGCAATGCTTGACGGGTCGATTTCAACGCGCGGATAAACACCGGGGTCTGCCGTCCGAATGATGGCTCCGGTAACTGTACCTCCGGTATAAAAGCCCCCATCCGCATAGACGTATCCGGCGGAGCTGACCGTAAACCTTCCGCTACCGATATTGATCGAGGATCCTACAATATCCCCGTCTTGAAAATGGGAACTGAGAATATTTGCGTAATTTGCCGTGAGGCTATTCGCGAGCAGGTTCCCCGCCATGTCCAGCCTAAAAGGAGCGCTGTTGAAGTCGGCATGCCCGGCAGAAATCCCGTTTGTGTTGATCTTCGTTACGTTGTTTCCCTCGCCGATCTCCATGCTGACGAAGCTGCCGAGTACGCCAGCGATGACTTCCGCCGCAATCCCCCGGCCCGTGATGGCTGTCCTCGCCGTAGCCCCACCGTCCTCCGTGATGATGATCCCCCGGGAAGTCTGGATCACCTGAATATTGTGGTCGTCTACATCCTGCAGAACGATACCGCGGCTGTCATAAATGATCTCGCTCTTGCTGTTGTTGATGTCAATGACCGCCTGCTTCGCAAACTCCTCAAACGCCGACGCCCGCACCCTCCCGCCGGACAGAAGATCATTCAGAACCTGCTTGCTCCGCTCCAGGTCCGCCAGCACCTGCGTGTCATCCCGCAGCATGTAGTTGGCCAGCGTCGCCTGTGAATGCTTGTCCCGGGCGAAAGGATATTCAGTCAACTCCATGACACGGCAGCTAATGTTGGTCATCTCCATGTCTGGATCGTAGGCGTAGACGGTGTCGCCCAGGCCCGCCGGCTCCTCTTCGTTGTCGATCTTATGGATGTCGGCGGCGCTGACGCCGATCTCGAATTCCGGCATTTCCTTCTTCCGGAGCGCCTCGCGGGTTGCCTTCAGTAACTCGACTGGATCTTCGATATTCTGATCGATCAGCTCGCCGTCGTAAAAGGCGTTGACGTCATTGGTCCAATACTGCGCATAGGGCGAAATCAGATAATTGACCATGATTTTGCCGTCTTGGATGGAGCCGGGCACCGACTGCAGCAGGCTGAGCTCCTCCACTGTCAGGTTGTCGGTCGAAAGACCAATGAAGGTCCGACCGTCCTTCATCTGTGAATACATCCGGGTGACAAGAGAGTTGGAGTCGTCTTTGAAGGTGTCACTAATGATGTTTTTCCCCAACCGGTACTGGAAACCCTTGTCCGAGCCGATCTTCTTGTACAGGTGAATGACGAAGTTATCCGGCTCAATCTCGCAGCCGTACAGGTTAACAGTATCCTGCAGGGCGGCCAGCGCTGTCGTTCGGCCCCAATCCTTAACGTCCCGAAGGTCGAAGGTATCATGGGTGACAAAAGTGTAAACGCCGCCCGTAGCCGCGCTTATCTTGTCCAGCAGCGTGCTGATGTGAATACCGTACGCCTCGTCAATATACTGGTCGTACGGTATCTTGAAGTCAATCATCTTGAACATGATGTGTGTGCAGACGATTTGGGCTGTTAGCGCCTTGTTGCTCCGATCACGCGCCCGGCTCTGGACGACATAAAATTGGCCACGCTCGTCTTGAACGTGGCCTTTAGGGATGATCTTCTCTTTGTAGTCGTCGCTGGTCATCGGGACCATGAAGGAAAGCTCGTAGTCGCTGTTGATCCGGCGGCGGCGCTGGACTTCGGTTACGGAAACCAGCAGTCCGGTCGGGGAGCGGTTTCGGTCGAAGGATTTGAGGTACTGCATAGCAGTTCCCCCTTTCTAGGACATGAAAAAACCACACCCGGGATGAGTGTGGTTTTTAAAAATCTAATTACAAGGAATTGAAAATTTTTGTAGCAACGCTTCTCAGAGTGGGATCATTGTATGATCCTAATGGTCTTTGGAAGTCGAGATCAATTGTAACATCCCTGACGTCTCCATCTTTGACATAGAAGTTCAGGAAGCCAGTTTGACCTTTGAATGATACGTCAAAGAAGTAAAAATCTTCTTTACTTTTAGTCTCGTCCTTTTTGAAACTAAAATTATTCCACGCCTTGATAATTTTTTCGCCATCTCCAGCACTTCCGACTAATCGTGTCATTTTTATCACCCCTTTTAAACAATTTTACACTAAGTGGAAGAAAGTAAGAATGGAGAATTAGTAAACAATATGGCCCTACAAAAACAGACGTTCTTTATATTGAGTTGATAACAATTCCTCAAAATCCAAAATTTTGTGAGCTTTGATTACCAAGCCCAAATTCATAGGTATGTGAGAAAACGCTACTGGTCTCGGAGAAGTGGGGATATTCATCATTGCTATCTCTCCAGTAGCCGTAAATTGTGGGCCTCCATACATCACACCCAAAAACAACACCCTGGTTCCCGCCATTAATCCGTTTTTTGTAAGAAAAGACCCTTCATTAAAAACCAAAACAGGCGAACCACTTGACCCTGGATAACATGCAGCATCGATCATAATCTCTTCTTTTCCATTGTAATTAAACTTCGGATGTGTTGCTGTGATTCCTCTACGAATGAGAGGTAAATTGTTTATCTGGTCCCATATCCCAATAGGATAACCGACCATGGTTACGTCTTCACACGCGCTCAATTCTGATAACTGTTCGGTGGTAGGAATAAGGTCTTTTGTAAGACTGGAAAAGAATAATTTTTTTCCTATGTCGTCTGCTTGTTTTAATAATGGTGCAATTGGCATAATACACAGATCCACATTAGGATCTGGGTGAAATATCCACATACTTTGAAATTGATCAAACTGAAGAGGTAAGTGCTCTTCATTTTTAGGATTTCCTTCCGAATCAGATACCGTCATGAGAAATCTGCCTTGTATGGCTCCTGCAACGACATGTTTATTAGTCACTATAGCAGGTACGTGCATATTGCCATCCTCTAGAAAACTAAAGAAGAATCCAGTTCCTGTACTTCCGGTTCCGTCGCCAAGCAGACACTCAATTCTAACAGTAGAATACATTAGATGTTCTGAAAGCCCCGTTTTAATTTCCACATAACTCATCCCCCGTAAATAATTTACAAGGTTTATTATGGAACAATCGGAGGCAACTAGACAAGCTTTATTGTGAAGGCTTGAATTTACTCACTATGCGCTCATAGTCATAAGGTCTTTTCGACAAAGAGTACCTTTCGTTCCCTTTTTCGCCACATTTGCTGCATATCCATGGGTGTAAAGGTGGGTTGCAGTTGAGTACGTACATAGCATACACCTTTTCATGTTTACAATGACCCATGACATTATATCCCCCTTTACGCGTCCACTGCCTGCGAATGCTCTGGCAATGTTTTAAGATATTGATATCCTTGTTTGATAAAGTTCGGTGCGTCATCAGCTACAGAAGGGACGAAGTTATAAATTTTCTCTTCGATCCACGGGCAGCCAGCTTGGCAATTTTCCAAAGTGGTGTATGTGTGTACTCGAAGATTCACATTCCCTTTATCCCCGCTTTGCTCATCAATGCGAAGGTAAGCAGCGTCCAATGTAATACCGTGCGCTGTTGTCACTGTCATTTGTAAGGCCATTTGATTTCTCCTTTCTAGAACTGTGCATCAAGCATTAATACCCGTTGTATTGAACGTCCGCCAATTTGTGCCATTCCACCAGCACAGCTTATCCAGTGTTTGATCATGGATAATCATCCCAGTATACGGATTAGTCGGTCTATTCGCAGTCGTACAAGAAATTGCAAGTGGAGCATAGACCACTGTGCCGTCTCTCAACGTTCCACTGGTTTGGGCGATTCTTGCCCATCCAAGCACAAGGCGATTAGCAAAGTCAGAATTGAGGTAGAAATTATTGACCTTAGCGCCGCCATCCCACTGTACATCAGAACCATCAGCCGCAGTCGTCGGTCCTTTTAGCCCCATGATGATATTGTTAATGGGGATGGCTGGAGTATTTAAATACCAATCCCAGTATCCGGTTGAACGAAACGGCAACAGCCCAGTAGTTCCTTTGGTGATTGGTGCTTCAAGCGGACTCACGAATACACTTATATTGTCGCTGCTCATTGTGCTAATTTCTGAGTATTTAAACTTCGTCGGGCCATTCATTAATAATGCTTCGACGATAATATTTGAGTTCGTACCCGCTGTCCAAAGATACCCGGCTAAGGTAGCGCCCATAATCATATTAAGTTGCCTAATCCGCAAGGTGCTGCCGTTCGCATTGATCACAGTCCCTGCATCCAAATTACTTTGAAAAAAGTAAGCATTGTCGATTGTGACCTGACTATTACTTAACCTTATCATGGTGTCGCAGTTGGGACTCTCTCCGCCAATAGCGGTACAATGAACTGAGCAGAAGGAAAAGTGATACATCGTTCCATTGCAAAAATCACCGTAAGTATTGATTATCGTGGAATACACACCGACAATGTGATAGGCGGTTTTGTCAGTACTCGCAAAGCAATTTTCAAGTAAAGTGCTGGTACTATTAGACGCAATATAAAATCCATAATCACCGCTGAACGTACAGTCTCGAAGACTGCATGCCCACATAGACCTAATATAGAATGCGTACCTATCATGAGTAGAAACGGTTGGTAAATCTTTACTAGTAACGAATGAGCAATATTCCGCAATTACTCTTGACCCGTTATCTCCATATACAGCATAGGTGGTATTGCCTGTACTGGTATTCGTGATCCTAATATTTTTGAATCCTGCGGCGGAAAAAGCATCTGCCAGATTCATGGTCGAACCTTTAATGAGGATAACTGTCGCATCCAAGCCGTACGATTGAGCGGTTCCGACTTTAATAATGGCGCTTCCCCGATTTCCCTTTCCAAGAAAAACAATTGGAGGAAAATCATAACCTCCATCTGTAGCAGGTAGCTTCATTAAAATGGGTGCAGTCGTTTTGTAAGCTTCTTCGGGATAATATAGTACTCCACCACCAGAAGCATAAAGTGCATCAGCGGCGTTTTGAATGGCAATCGTATCATCCGTTCCTGTCCCTGTATCCGGATCATAGTCGCCGACGGCCCCAAATTTTGCGACATTGATAACCGTTGTATTTTTCGCAATCTCCGCCAACTGCGCACTAACGGCGGTATGCTCCGTGTCCAGCCGCACCTTAAGATTTCCGTAATCGTGGCCCGTTGCATCGATCGCCGCTTGCGCCGCTGCTGGCCCACTATCTCCCTCCATGACTGCCGTATTGAGCTGCTGCTGCACGCTGTCTACCGCGCCCTTAATGTCCGAGGCGCCAGCAACCGGTCCGGCATATGTGATGTGCTCAGCAGCATGCGCGGTCGTAGAAGCCTTATGGTTGTCGATATCATCCTTAGCGACCGTGATCCGCTCCTCGTGATCGGTCAGATCGGCTTCGATTTCGGCGTAGTTGTCATTGTGACGCTGAAGATCTACTAGGTCCAGAAACTTAGTGATTACTCTTCGATTAAAGATCATGTCTGGTCCTCCTTTCAGAACAGATATTTATAGCGGTAGATGATTTCCAGTGTGAAGCTTGGGCTTGTTGCCGATACGGTGAAGGTCGTTTCCCCGGGAGCCAGCGCGAAGAAAACCCCGTTGCTCCGCGAAAAGGCGTTCTGCCCGTTCAGGCGGACACGGCACTTCGACGGATTACAGTCAATCTCCAGAACATCATTTCCCCCGATTGAGCCGGAGAAGGTGAAAGCTTGGTCTCCGTCGCTTAGCGACAGGTCCGTGAATGCTCCGGTTATCCGGATCAGCGGATAAGCAACGTCGGAGCCATCATTATTGACAGTGACCGTCTGCCCGCTCGCCGTGATGGTAAAGTAGGAATCGCTGATATAGAAGTATCCCTGACCATATTCCAGCCCCTCGCCGTACTCCCGCAGCTCAGTTGTCTGCCGCGACTCCGGGAATGGGTCGTCCATCTTCAGTGGAACGTTAATCAGCCGGTTCCCGGTCGAGGTGTCGAAGCTGATGAACCCCCGATATTCGGCCATATAACGCTTGTCCATCCGGTCCGAGAAAACAATGACCAACGTGCCCCTCCGAATATTGATGATACTGGCCAGCTTACCGACGACACCGTCATAATCATCGCCCATGACAAAAAGGCCCAAGCCTATAGGCCGAGCACCATAAGTGCTGCCGAAATTCAGTTGTCCATCCCGCCCAGCAAGCTTGACGGCGTTCTCCTCCGTCTCCGGCAGCATCGGTATATCCCGGCTTACCAGCTGTGCGCCGATTTCCGAGAGCCACTGTCCATTGATCGAGACGTCAAAGTCCTCCATCTACTTCACCCCCATCGTCTGCAGTCGGCGTGCCGTCTTTTCCCGCTCCGAGTAAAGGATTTCGGTGTCAGCCCGGTCTTCCAGCGTCACACCGTTGACTGACATGTCGAAGGTGTTGTGAATGACAGTCTCTGACTTGGCGGCGCCTGCCGGGCTTACCGGGCGGGTGGAGTCCAGCAACCGGAATAGCATCCGCTGCTGTTCGGGATTGATAATGATCTCGCCGCCATGAGCAAGGATAGGTACTGGAGCGCCCCATGGTCCGGGCACAGTTCCCCCAACATCAAAGGAAGGAAGTTTTCCGGTATCGGTCGTGATCCCGTAAAGATCACGAATCTGCTGATTTTGCGTAGACAGCCGCGCCATTTCCGCCTTGTTCCCCGTCGCCTTTGCCGCATCGTAGGCATCCTTGTTCGCATTGTACTCCGCAAGGTCGGCGGCTTTTTTCGCTTCGGCATTGTTTGAAGCGATCTGCGCCATTTTGGCGTTGTAGTCGACTATAAAGGTATCGAGGTCCGAAAGGATTAGCTGATTTGCCCCTCCGGCGGAAGAAACACGGAAGGCTGCAATGCCGGATTCAATCGTCTTGATATCGCCGGAATAATTATCGAATGCCTCCTTTAAGGAATCGTACTGCGCTTCTTTGGCATCCTTCTCCGCATCAAAGGCGGCGGATTGCGCGTCCTTCTCTTCCTCCAGCGCATCCTTCTTCGACTGAAGCTCACGCTTTCGCAGATCACGACCGTGCTCAAGCACCATCTGATCTCGTTCCTTGATCAGCTGCTCGCGTTCCTTCTTGCCTTCTGGACCGACAGCGGTGGCCAGGAGATCAATACGGGCGTTTTTTGCAGCGAGCTGCGACTCGTAATCAGCATCGGCATTCATCTGCTCTTCTGCTGCCATCAAGTCCTCAATCGCCTTGATCTTCGCGTCCTGTGCGTTGACGTAAGCGTCCTTTCGGTCCTCGACCGCATCCAGGTCAGCCTGCTTCGCTTTCTCGATCGCATCCTTTTCCTTGTCAACCAGGTCGTCGGCAAGGTCTGTCAGCTTCTCGACAAGCTCCTTCCGGGCTTTATAAAGTTCCTCGTCGGCATTTGCATAATACTCAGAATCAGCAGCGTACTTGTCCCGAAGTTCAGTCCATTTCTTGACCTTGAGTTCTGCAATCTCGACTTCGGTTGCTCCAGAATCTTCAAGTCTTCTAACTTCCTTGTCAATCAGGTCTGACCGTTTCTCGTAAGTGTTCCGCTCCTCTTCGATTGTGGCTTGAGCCAAATCCTTCCGAGCCTGCCGCACCTGTTCGTCAGCCTGCTTATATTGTTCGGAGTCTTCAGCATACTTCTTCCGAACATTAGTCCACATATAAAGCCGCTGGTTCGCCATTTCCCTTTCTGACTTTCCCGCGTCCTCCATCCGCTTCATTTCCTGATCGATAACAGTGGCCGAGAAATCGTAACGATCCTTCACAGAATCCTCGTTCAGCCGCTTGATCTGAAGTGTGAGGGTCCGCGCATCATCCACGCTTTCCTTGAGAAACTGAGCATGCTTCTTCCGGAGCGCCTCGTACTTCTGAATCTGCTTCTCGGCGGACAGGTCATAGTATTCCGCCTGAAACTGGACCGTCTTTAGATCAGCCTCGTATGCCGCCTTGCGGGCTTCGGCGGCGAGTTCGGCAGCTGACTTTCCTGGTTTCTCCGTCTTAGGCTTGGACGTTTTAACTTTAGCCGGAGCGCTCAGATCGATTGGCGCTCCTTTGGTATTGGCCCCTAAGGAAAAATCGCCGGAGGAAAGGGAAGCCGCTGCCTTCTCAATCTCCCGCTGCTTGTCCGCTATTTTCACCTGTTGCTCGGTTAGTGCCTTCAATTCCGCCGCTGCCTGGGCTTTTGCCGTGCTCGTTACGATATCCATCACGTTTGGTGTACCGCCATTCATTCGCTGCTCGCCCTGCTTTACGGACTCAGCAAAGGTCGACGCCCTCGCTCCGGAAACAGCGGCCATGGCAGAGAGCAATTTGCTATAATTCTGAATTTGGGCCTCGACGGATGCCCGCTGCGCCTTTGCTTCGGCGGCAAGGTTCTCAATCCGAACCCGAGCATTGGTAGCCGCATTGTTGGTCATAGTCTTATCCGCATTGATCTGATCCTGAATCGTACCGATGTTCTGAACACGAATGCGTCCATCCTCTTCTTGGACTGCAAGCAAGTCTGGATACTCCCGCTTCAAGGCGTTCACCGCATTGATTAGCGCCTGCTTCTGGGCTTGATCAAGCTTTTGAGCAGCAGATAGTTTCTGGATGGTCGCTATTTCAGCTTCCGCTGACTCGACGCGCTGCTTTTTGGTGGCCAGCGTCGCCACACTGGCTTTTTGTTCCTCGAAAAGCGCGCTGACTGAACCGTTTATAGCCTTGTTCATATCATTGAGGCGGGCCGTCGCATTCTCTACACCGTCATAACCCATGCCACGAAGCTTCCTATCGATCTCGTCGAGCTTCTCGCTGATCTCGCCAGCCTGATTAAGGATTTCCGGTGCGTTTTCTCCTGCCTTGATCTGCGAATCAAGATCATTAAGCTGATTCTGCAGCTTGGCTCGCTCTTCAAGGACAGCGTTCAGATCTGCTGTCTTGTCCCGCAGGTTCTTCAGTTCATCGACCGTTCGGTTAATCGGAGACTCGTTAAGCGTCTGATTGAGCGCCTTCTGTGCCTCCTCGAAGTTCTTGGTTGCTTCTTTGGCGTCAGCATATTCACCAGCAAGATAGGCGGCTCCGGCTGCTACTGCACCAATTACTAATGCGATCTGTCCAACAACAGGTATGCTCATTCCCATAGCGGCCATCGATATGCGAGCGGCGTCTATGGCCTTCTTCAAGGTGTAGAATGCCGTCACCGATCCGAGTACCAGAGGCGTGACCGTTGTAAAGGTGACGATCGACTTCTGTGCTGCCGGATCAAGTTCAGTGAACCCAGTCAGCAATGCTGTAATCCCTTCAACAGCCTGACGCACCGAGGGGAGGAATGTGTCGCCTACCGTGATGCCGACAGATTCCAAGGCGCTGGTCATGTTATCGACCGAACCTTTGAGTGTATCCATCTGCGTACCGGCAACACGTTCCGCTGTCCCGCCTGCGTCTTGCAGCGATTCCGTATACCCATCGAGTGTCTCCGTCCCGGCTTCAATAAGAGCAATAAAGCCGGAAGCGGCTTCCCGGCCAACCAGCGTTGTGGCGACGTCGGCCTGCTGCGCTTGAGTAAGTCGTCCCCATACAGAGGTAAGCTGACCGATCAGGTTCGACAGCGGGACAATATTTCCGGCGCTGTCCTTGATGCTCACACCGAGGCGGTCCATGTAGAATGCTGCTTCCTTGGACGGGGACGCCAACGCCAGCAGGATCGCCCGGAGCGATGTTCCCGCTTGCTCCCCTTTGATGCCGGCGTTTGATAGCTCACCGACGGCAGCGGTCGCTTCTTCTACGGACAGGCCCATCGCTGCAGCAACAGGAGCAACATATTTCATCGCCATCCCAAGGTCGGTCACATTCGCATTCGTATCAATTGAGCTCTTCGCTAACACGTCTACAACGCGCGAAGTCTCCGTCGCCTGTAAGCCGAATCCGCGTAAAATAGACGAAGCAATGTCCGCTGTTGTCGCCAGATCGACATTGCCGGTAGCAGCCAGCGAGAGAACGCCGGGCATTGCCGCGATAATCTCTTTGGTCTTAAATCCAGCCTGGCCAAGTTCAGCCATTGCATCGGCAGCCTGCGACGCAGAAAACTTGGTGTCCGCTCCGAGCGAAATGGCTGTCTTACGGAGCTCTTCAAAATCCTGGCTCGTTGGCTCAATTATCGCCCGGACATTTTGTATAGCCTGCTCAAACTGCATCGCCGTCTGGACGGCCTTCGCTATAGCCGCAGCAATCGCAACAGCCAAAGCAGCGTAGGCAACTCCGAGAGCGTCAATCTCCGCACTTGTTGCACTGGTCGTCTTGTTCAGCCGTTCCATCTGATCAATGATGTCATCGATTTCCTTGCTACCGATGCCCAAGGATTGCAATTCTGTCCTAACGTTCGCCAGTTGCTGTTGCAGGAGTTCTGGATGGGATCGGCGTAGCGCGGCGTTGATTAGTTCTACCTGTTTAGAGTTGGCGCCTACATCCTGCAGAGCCATGTTTAAATCCATAAAGCTTCCGACAGCTTTATGTGAATGACCGCCGAGTTTGTCTACTGATTCACCGGTTATCTTGACCTTGTCGTCTACATCCTTGACCTTTTTGGCCGCCTCTTCAGATGAGTGAGAAAGATGATCCATCGATTCGCCTGCAACGTCAATCCCACTCTTCCCATCGCCAATCTTCTTGACAGCTTCTCTCAGCTCGCTTACTGACTTAGCCGCTTTATCGCCCTGCTCACCCAGCTTTTTGACAGCTTCGGCGGAAGCCTTGGCCCCTTTTTCAGGCTTGGTCATAGCCTCGGCTACCTTCTTGATCTGCTCAGCGCTCAATCCTGCTTTGGACAAAGCGTCGTTTAAGACCTTCAGATCGGCAGCCGTCTTCTTCGCCTGAGTCCCAAGGTCTGCGAAATCCTTCTTGGTACTCCGGATCTCCTGCTTCATTCCCTGAGCTTCAGCGGTCAGGCGCGCCCGCAATTCTCCGATCTGTACCGGCAATCCTCATCCTCCTCCTTTCATACGCGCGAGCTGAGCTTGGTACTGTTCCTCTGCGGACTTCGAAGGTGCCTTAGGCGGCTTCGGTAGATTCCGGGTGATCCGCTTCAATATCGCTTCCCGCGCCTTCTTGTCCATAATGTGCGGGAATGATTCAACATCGATCTGCTCCAGCAGCTCCGCCGCGTGGATCTGATCTTTTATCAGAAGGAGCTGCGGCAGATCGATCAGGCAATATTCATTCTCGACCTCGAACTGCGTCTTCCCGAGGATGATGCAGCAGCGCAGGATAAACTCATCCAGCGTTATTGTCCGGCGGCCTGATTCATCCTTTGAACGATCGACTGCACGAACTGCTGCGCCATCGGCGGAATCAGGCCCTTTAAGTTTCCCAGGGCGGCATTCATGTCGTTCTTTTGCCAAGTGAGCAGGAGGTATTCCGTGCATTCGGCAATACTTGCCTGCTCACTCAGCTCCTCTATATCGATATCGCTGAGCAGCGATGTGATTTCGTAAATTTCGTCAATCGTCACGTCCGCGCCGGCCACGATAAACACGGAACGGTCTTCTTGCGGTGTGAGAAAAAACTTCACCAAAAAGTCTCCAATCGTTCCGACATGCTCGGTCAGCTTCTTAAGCCGATTCCGAGTTAGCTTAGGGACCTCGACACGCCGGTTCCCGAGCTTCAGGACTTCCTTTTTACCAAAATTGAGCATGGGCCTTCCCCCTTGTTATAAATAAAAAAGGAGAAGGCTCGCGCCCTCTCCGTGATTAAAATTCAGTATTAAGCTGTGGCGGTGATGTCTCCCCAGGTGTAAAGCAGTCCCTTCGGCGTGGCATCGAGCGCCGGATAAGCCATGGCCGAGACGGTAAGCCGGAGGTTATTGTCCAAAACGAAAGCCGCATTCATGTCGAACTTGATACCAACGCTCTCGATGTAGATGAATCTCTTCGGATCGTCAACGCCTTGCGGCTTGATAACCGCCCGCTTCCGCGGAAGTTCCTTGCCGGCCAGACCGGTTACTTGGTACTTAACCTTTGTCGGCGTTGTACCGTCTACGATCTTATCCGCATTCGGGTTATACAGAATGACCTTTTCGAAGTCCATATCCGGAGTCTCAAAGTTGATTGCTCCAGTCGTTCCGGTAGAAATCGACTTCACCGGCGCTGTACCCGTCTGGTCCGTCGCCGGCTCAAAATAGGTCGTCGTGGTCGTAAAGGTGATGCCGCCTTGAGTCAAATCAATCGTAATTGCATCGGTTTCCTCCGTGCCGTCAGCCTCGATTCCCCAAATGAAAATACCAGGACCCGCATAGATATTGTTCACGTCACTCATGTGGTTGGTGCCTCCTTCGTATAGAAAATGAAATTGGTTGAATACATCGGCCGGTCCATAGCGTCAAGTCCGAGATAAATCGGCTGCTGCGCGGCTGTGCTTGAAAAGACATGCGTACTGCCCGCCTGGTAATTAGCAAGGCGGTGTAGCCGCTTGACCAGTCCCTTTGCGACAACTTCAGCGGCTGCCATGTTGGCCGGGTTGGTCTTGTAGGACTTGCCCTTCACGATAATCTGATAGGTCGGCCGCTCGGTCGGAACAAACTCTCCCGGAGCGTACCCGCCGGAGTCTTGGACAAAGAGGCACGGCAGCTTAGCATCCGGAATATCTGCAGGGATGAAATTGGCATCAGGATAAACGGTGTAGCCGGATGCCGACAGGAAGCTGATTAAGTCACTCGCAAGCACGGTTCATCCCTCCAATATTTTGGAGAGCTCGGTCCGGATCAGATCTTCGTTCATCTTGATCGCGTTCTCCAAATACTTTTTGCCGGGCGTATAGCCGTTGTACTGCCCTTTGCTTCGGGTTTTCTCGCCCGGCGTCAATTGGACTATGGCTCCACTCGCTGTCTTCCTGAAGCCCTCATGCTGCACGACTGCGTAGGAATCAACCTCCGGGCTTGTCCCGAATTCGATGTACCGCTCAGTCAGCATTTGTTTGACCTCACCGACGATAAGCGCAGCCTCCAGGTCGCCGCTGTCGATCGGCGCCAGTCGCTTGGCGTCGTGGATGATCTTCATGGCCAGCTTGGTCAATACGGCATCAATCCGGCGATCCAAATCTTTCTCCAGATCGTCCAGGTGGGAAATGATCTCTTCAAGCCCGGTCAATTCTATGAAGAATTTTCCGCGGCTACCCATAGATGACCACTTCCTTCACCTCGTCCGTTCCAAGGTACTTTCGGATCTCGTAATGCCGGACATCGATGCGAACCTCCGTGCCAAGGGCATTCGTATACTGCAGCCAGTCGTCGAAGCCGACGGCATTTACGCCCTCTAAATACACGGTGTAGGCAACCGTGATCTCCTCGCCTTGGGCATTTCGGATCAGGCGCTGCTCCTCGACGACCTTGGCCGCCTTCTCGACTGGCTCCGCCGGCAGCGGGCGGCCCCACTCATCGACGCTCGGGTGGTAATGCTGGACAGTTGCCGGGTAACCAAAAAGGCTCATATCAGGCACCCGCCATACTGCGGACCGGGGGCATCCTCGGCTTCTTCAGCCAGCTCGAATGCAGGCTTGCCGAGCAGCTCGCGCACCTCCGGCGCCACGACATCGCGGATGCCACTGTATGTGATACCCTCGCCGTTGTCGTTTAGCGACTTAACGGCGTGACGTTGAAATTTGAGAGCGGGGTCAAGGCCCTGCAACTCCCATATCGCCTGCAGGGATACGACCTCAACCATCAACTCTACCTCCGGGTACCAGCGGGAGAGGTTGCGCTCCGCTTGCTTGACGGCAAGCGGTTGTTTCTCCGGTTTCTTGTCCCACGCCTCCGTATCCAGAACGTTCCCTACGATCCAAGCGGCGACTTCTTCCGTTGTTGGCATGACCGTCACCTACTTTTTCTCAGCTTCAGCAATCGCCGCGATCAAATCCTCGACGGTTTTACCCTCAATGTCCTCAATGCCCAGCTCGGCAGCCTTCGTTCGCAGCTCAGCGTCCTTCTCTGCAATACCTTCCTTCAGCTTGGCCTCGCCCAACCGACCGGCATTAGGCACGCCGAGCACCTTCGCACGATCGCGCAGCTCCTGAAGTTCGGATGCATCCTCTTCAGGTTGAGGCTCGATTTCCTCGGCGACGCCGGCAGCGATCAGCTCCTCGGCGATCTCATCATCCACCTTCCGAATGATGTCGCTAGGCTTGCGCCATTTCCCGCCTTGCTTAACGACTCCCGTCAGTTTCAAGTCCACTTCAATCACCCTTTCTGATTATTGATAAAGAAAAGGAGCCCTCTAAAGAGCTCCTTAAATAACAGTCGCGGAAACGACAGAGTCGGCCCAAGCAAATGCCGGGAAGTTGAGGGCCACACCAGCGGTGCGAACGCGGATAGGATTCTTGGTCACATCTCTGAAAACATAAATGCCCATGTCTCCAGTTTGCTCTGCTTCAATCTCAGCCATCATTTCCTCTGTCGTCTTGGCCCACAGATAATTGCCAAGTGGACCTTCCGGAAGAAGAATAAACCGATTCTCCGGCACCATCCGGACCGTGGTAAAAGACAATTTTCCACCAGTGAGCGCGCGATCCTCGGTGCGGGCTTGCGTGTCATAGGCAACGATTGCCGGGAACTCCATCTCATCAAAGACAGATTGCAGTTGGCCGTTGGTAAGGGATGGCGGCTGCGCCGATCCGCTCGGGTCGCCGTGGTATTGCTTCCGGATGGACAGGTTACGGCGAAGCAGCGTGATAATCTTCTGCGACGTAAGTGCCCGGCGCAGGCGAATCCCTTTCGCTCTCCAAGCATCAACCCACGTTTGGATATCATCAAGCGGCGTGGAGTTTTCGATATCATCCCACTTATCCGTTCCGGCTAATACCGGCTTCTGTTCGGTTGTATAGCCAAAGTCCACGGTAACTCGAACATCACCCTCGACATAGTTGACTCCTCCGCTCCATACACTGGTCAAGGCAACCCACTCCCGACGCGCGCGGATGGAATCAACAGCGAATTGAGCATCATTCAATTGCCGGTTACGGAGTTGGTTCTGCTCCTCCGACCGCAATCCGTAACTTTGGGACGCCTGTAACGCAAGCCGGACAAGGCGTTCGTCCATATAGCGGCCCAACTGGATTTTCGGAATTTCGATGCGAGTACCCTTCAGTCCTTCCCGTGATGCGTATTCCACCTCGGTTCCGAGTTCCGCAATCTTTGCCATTACCGGCAGCCTCGGTGACTCTTCTTGAATAACGTCGACCGTCAGTTCCGCAGTCTCTCGGGGCGGGAACAGCAACGGGTGGAGATAATCATTCGACGTTTCGAGGTTCCGGGAATAGACCAGCAGGTCTTCCCCGGTCAGCGCTTCTTCCAGGGTAAGATCAATTGGATCGCCTGCAGCGAAAAGCTGAAGGTCGAGTTTGTAGCGATATTGGATCGTGTTCATGTTTTGAATTCAGTCCTTTCTATGACCAGGATTAGGCGAATACGATATTCGGCATCTTGCTACGGAGCGTGGCGTCAACGGTCACCGGAACGCGGGCGGCGATGATCTTGGCGACTTCGTACCCGCCGACGACATGGTCGCCGTCCTTGACGTTTACGGTTCGCTTCAGGATCGCCGTCGGGTTCTGGCTGCCGTCGGCTCCAGCGGAATTGTACGGCACATATTTGCCGGAAGCAGTCAGCTTCGCCATCGGCATGCCCTTCTTGATGATTTTGTCGCCATTACCGTCGGCTGTAATCGCCGCAGAATCAATGGTAATGCCGTTGGCTACCTCACGGATCACTTCAAACGAGGCGAGGATTTCATACTCATCCTGCACCGTCACGCGCTGTCTCGGTTGCAAATTCATGAATTATTCCCTCCTTATTTTCTGGACCACGGATCATGCACGGCCTGACCGCCAGTCATAGTTCCGCGACTCTTAGCCAAATTGACAATGTCCTCGCGGCGCTTCTTCTTGTCGTCGGCAGAACCTCCCGAAATGTCGGCGCCGATCCGGCCACTGCCCTGCTTGGCTTTCAGCAGATGCGGCTTTTTCTTGGCGAGGGCTTCAAGGGCTTCTTTTACGCCATCCAACTCGCCCTTGTCGTTCTCCTTCGCTGCAGACAGGTCGGCCAAGGCGCGGGCATCCTCCCAATCGGCAAACCCGAGTTCGTTTGCCAGTACCTTTACCTCGGCGTTAAGCAAGCGCTGAAAGGTCTTATCGTTCTGCTCTTTCTCGCGCGCCTTGATCTTCTCGTCGACCAGACGATCGACTTCGGCGGGGTCAAGTTTCCCGCCCTTGTCTTTGTCCTTCAGTTTCAGGGAGGTCTGCATGGCTTCGACAGAATCAAAGCCCAACTCTTTGGCCAGAGCGGTTTGAGCGGCTTTCTCGGCGCGGGAGACGCGGGACTGAATCTTAGCGTCAAGCTCGGCCTGAGAAAACTTCTTATCGGTTCCCTCACCACCGGCGCCACCTTCCCCGCCGGAACCGCCGCTGCCTCCCTCTCCCCCTCCACCGCCGCCTTCACCTCCACCACTATCAGCGGCAAAGAGTTGAAGATCCAAACGGTAACGGAAACGACTTACGATATATGGATACATGGTTAATGACCTCCTGTTTTATGCCCGGGTAGGCGTCCTCGATAGGCAGTTTAAAGTCATGCCACGGTTTGGACATAAGAAAAGGCCACTCCCTCGAGCGACCTACTCCCGCATATGCTGCATTACATCGTCTTTGCCACACTCCAGCAATCCAAGCGCCTCAATGCTCTGGACATGGCTCCATGTCGTCTGGATCGTACCGTCAGCCAGCTTCACGACGGCAACGAATGCCTCAATGCGCCCATGTTCAGCCGCCTGCAGCAGACTTTCAGCACAAGCCAGCGGCGTTACCTTGCCCGCACGGCGATCACGACGCTCCTTAATTTCATCCATGGCCGATCCCCCTAATAAATCCCGGTAACCGTGCAGTCATGGTAATCCAGACCATGGCCTTTCATTCGCTTCAGGCCATGCCGGCGGCCGAAGATTCGCACAAGAAAGTAACCGAGCTGTGTGAAAGGCAACTTCCATCCGTAAGACCACCGATCATGATGGACCCGGTGGATGCCGGTCAAGAATTGCACCAATCTGAATACCGGCTTTCTTGCCCTTGAATTCCTTGCCTTCATTCTCAATTCCACTATGTCATCCTCCCTGCTTTTTGATCTCGATATTCACCTTCCGGTAAAGCTCCTGCAGTTCCGCATATTTCTTCGTGCCGCGAACCTTATGGCTGGCGAACTGTTTCAGGTTCGGCGTGTCGTTTGGCAGGACCGCCTTGTAACGAATCCACTGCTTGCGGGTCTCATTCTTCCGGGACTTCTCGCGCTGCAGTTCCTCATACCTTCGGATATTGGCCTCGGTGCGATTGTCCTCAAACGGCCGATTGGAATCCTGTATGGCCTGCTCGATCTCCGCCGCCGACGTGTACTCCTCCACCCAAACGGACATTGAATGCACGCAATGGCTGTGATATGGCGGACGCCGCTCCAGCCGAGGGAAGCGCGGATCATTACCGCTGATGCTGTACACGCGGCCCTGATACTTGGCGCAGATCGAACAGGTAATGCCGACGTAATTAACGTATAGCAGATCACGGTCGTTCTGGATTGCCATTTGCTCAACTCCGGTGACATGCGCCTTACGCTGATGGAACTGCACGACGCTGGCCATGTATTTCTCCGCCGGTATTCGGGCTCCATTCTTAGCGACCATACCAGTGATGCCCTGGGCGTTGGCATCGGATATCGCCTGCTTCGTTGCCTTGCGCCGGCTCACGCCATCCACCATCGACAGCTGATTCGCGGCCTGCACGATGTCCCGAATGCGCCGCTTGGCGTCCGCAGTCATGTGCTCGGAAGCCTCCAGTATGGAGTAAAAGGCTTCGTCCATGATCGCCTGAGCCGCCTGCTGATGGATAATCGGTTCAAGTGAATCATTGATCAGTTCCACCGTTACCTTTGCTGCGGCCAGTTGTTCGACAGCAGCCATGGCGCCGGCTCGGTACTGTTCTCCAATCAGCTCGGCGAGTTGCTGCCCGACCTCTCCCGTCAGTTCGGCGATGATGGCATCGATCTGCTGCTCCAGTTCCCGTTGTCGGCGGGCGGTGAGGTTGCCGGACTCCAACTCCTGCAGAAGACGGCGAAGCCTTTCATCCGCCGCGATGTAAAGTGCAATGATTTCATCCGGCGTCGCCATCCTACACCGTCACCTTCGGTGGCTGCGTGTAGGTCGGGTTCAGTGTGTCGACTGCCTTTTCGTCCTGAATCTTCTGGATCTCGGCAGCGATCGCATCCTCCGACCAGTCCGGGTGCATCCGGCGGACCGTGGTTTCAAGCGACTGCACGCCGCCGGTGTACTTCCCGACTTCCTCAGTGTCGCGTTCGCTCTCGGCCTTCGGCAGCATGTCGCCCCACTCGATTACGGGATTCACCGGCTTCAGTCCGCCGGCGCCGATCGCATTTTCGAGAATCATGCACTTCCGGATGGCGTCTTTAATTGCGCCGTCGAATTTATCCTTGATGGCCTCAGCCTTGATGACCGACTGAATCCAGAGATACAGCAGCGCGATTCCGGTGTCGCCCTTGGCATCCTCCAGTCCGGCCGCTTGGACAGATGTCTTGGATACGGCCAGCATGTACTTGATCAGCCGATCAACGTGCTCAAATGACTGCTTCGTCTTGGCATCCCAAGTGATGTACAACGGTACGGCACCGTTATTCTCGTTGTAGCTGACGACTTCCAAGTCCGCATTTCTTACGAAGCGGGCACCGTAATTCGCCTGATTGGACTGTGCGACTGTGTCCCACAGCCCCCGCGGGATCGCCAGCTTGGGCTTGCCGTGCTTTTCAAACACGATGGAATCCCGTGTGATCGTCCAGTTGATTTCCTCCTGAATTGTGTCGATGTTCCGGAGCGCCGAGCGTCCGCGGGGATGCAGCAGCGACTCGTCGTTGGTAACGTATCCGCAGAGCAGCTCGCCGATGCCCGGGAGCTCGGCGTCCTCGGGAATGTCGAGCCCGTGATCGGCGGCGTAATGTTGGGTATCGACCTGGTCACCCACGTTGTCGCTGTCCATCTTGTAGACGAGCTGCTGAATGGTCAGATCATCCCCGCTCAGCTCCTGACGCTCGACACGAAGGAAGCGGTCCTTTGCTCCCTGGCCGTTATCCCACTCTTCAATCCACGTAAGGTCGGCGCCGCGGCCATCCTCATGTGGGAAGTATCGGTCTCCGAGCAGCCACTCGAACCAGACCTTGCCTCCGCCGTCCCGCCGGATGCGGTACGCGATCAGGCCGTCGACTTGGTGCTGAGTAACCGCGGACCAAATCTTATCGTTCGGCTTAGACGAAGAAACGACGCCTGAGACAAAATCCAGCTCCGGCCCCGTCTCCACATCCGCCGATACATTGCCGAGCGATCGGTTGATCAGGTCCGCTGGGACCTCAGCGACCAAGCTCGCGAAGTTAACCACGACGTATTGATGCTCGGTCGACACTTTGAACTCCGCCTTCTGACCGCGCCGGAAGAATCCCGGGCGAGACCGACGTATGATCCGCTCCGTGGTCTGGACGCTTCGTGCCCGCGGGAAGATCAGGTCATGATCGCCGTCGTACAGCAGCCGGAAATAGAGCATGTCCTCGACCTCGGCGTCGTATGGCGGCGGCGGGAAGCGGCGTTTGGAATAAATAATGGTCAATGAATTCACCTTCCTTTTACCAGCCTGACGGCCGTTGATTCGAATACTGCATATCAGGTTCAGTAACAAATGACAGAATTACTGCATCAGCACGGTCAGGCGAATCAAGGCCGCGTTTCTTCATGTCCTCTTTCCGCTCAAGAGCAATTCGCCCTTTGCTCGTCATGCGGTACTTCCGTTGTGAAAGCTGGGTAATCAGCCTCTCGTCTGGAGGAAGCTCAATCCCCATCGGTTCGCCTTGTAGATATTTTGAAAAGGCCTCCTGAAGGACTGTCCTCATGATCGCCCAAGACTCAGTTCCTCTGTTTTCGTAATGATCCTGCTCGTCATCGATTGGTTTGCTGCCGTTGTTGACCGGGATCACTCTCCATCCGGAGAGTCCTTCTTCCGCAATGACCTCATTCAGACGGTCAGTAACCCCGCCGCCGACTCCGCTGTCATCGACCTTGATCTCTACCCTGCGAAGACGCGGGTAAAGCTTCATCGTTTCTCTCCCCGCAGCGATCACACGACCGGCTGTAACCATGGTGTCCTGCTTGTTGTAGCATTGCAGCGGGAACACCTTCATCCCAATCCGAGGAGCAATGACGGTTTCGTCGTCTCCGAAACGCGCGACGTCGACTCCAAGATGAAGGATGTCTCCTGAAACCTCCACCTTCGCAGAAGCAGCAGTTTCGGCCAGTTCCAGCGGAATAAAAGCGTCGGCCTCAGCCTTTGGAAACTCGCCGAATACCCGGACGCGAATCACATCGCTATCGGCACCGTATTTCTCGATCAACATTTCGATGTTTTCGCGGCTGGTCCGCTTGCTGTCGCGGCTGTCGACCTTATGGGTCCGGAACTTTGCACGGTCCCGGTTATGGGAATCATAAAAAACCCCGCTCGTCCGAGTAGGGTTACCGCACATCAAAAGCTTATTTTCATCACCGGACAGCGTGCCGAGTATGGCTTCCATGATTGGGTCCGCAACCCCAGAGGCTTCGTCCACGATAAATAACATGTAGTCTTCGTGAAAGCCCTGCATATTCTCCGGCTTGGTCGCGGTTCGTGCGGTCGCAAACCAGCGCTCCTCATGCCCTACCATATAAATCTTGGTTTTGGTCCATTTAAGAAGATTCTTCACCAACGACTTCTCCAGCCACTTCGCTACCTCAGCCCACAGCACATCGTGAAGCTGCTGCTTGGTTGGAGCGGTGCAGACTACTTTAGGATTTGGCCGGCAACAAAGGAACCACATGACCAATGCCGCCTCAAAGGCTGTCTTCCCTACTCCCTGTCCGGACCTTACACTGGTCCGCGGATACTTGGAAACATCGGACATGGCTTTGCGCTGCCAATTGTCTGGGTCAAAACCGAGCATGTCCTCTGCGAAAGCGACGGGATCATCCCAATACAGATCAACAAGATCCGTCAGAGCTGCGAGGACATTGTATGGTTTAATGCTCATTCTGTTCACTCACCCTCGCCGCTCTACGACGTTCTGCAATCTCACGGATCGCATCCGTCCAGCTCGCTGTTGCTCCTTCGGCGCCCTGCAGCTTCTGCAGCTCGATCTGAAGGATTGCTGTTCGGACTTGCTTTTCATCGTCGACAGCTATGAGCCGGTTCTTGAGCTCAATGGCGCGGATCTTTTTATCCTGGATGCGGGTCAGGGATTCTTCCAGCTTCAGAATGTCGTCCAGTTTCCGAAACGAACTGATCTCCACCTTTGACTTCACCAGCTCATCCCGAGAAATAGGAACCTTTTTCGTGAGGCCCGTTTTCTCGTCGTGGATAACACCAACGTCCTTCTTCGTTTTCAGCTCATAAAGGACGCTACGCTCCTTCTCGTTAAGGCCGTCCATCAAGTCCTTTATGCGCTGCATCATACGACGTTCACGGAAGGAAAGCAGGGTAATCGATTCATTGGCCTGAACGATCGGGTCTGTATTGATCTGCTCCATGAGCTGCTGCTCAGCCTCCGTGAGCGTGTCCATCCAGATCGTCTCGTACTCACCGGTGGTGACCGCCTTCTTGTTGCCAAGCGGCCCGCCAGCGCCACCCCGATTACCTGCTGCGTTCGTATTGCCTGGCGGCGCACCGCCGCGATTGCCGACCGCGTTCTTGTTCCCTTTGGGAGCGCCACGGCGTTTGGAACGCTCCGTATTTTGCGGAACGTTCCGTTCGTCTGATCGGAGCGTTTCGTTCAGCTTGGCTTCCCACTTGTCTTTTGACTTCCACCCGCGGAGTGTACCATCTGATACGCCGAGCTGCGCTGCGATTTCCACAAGGTCGATCTTCCCGCCGCTGGCTTTCCATATCTCAAATGCCTCGTCACGTCTCGGGTCTCGCTTCTTAGCCATGCTACATGTCACCACCCCCGACAAATAAGCTTAGTTCTAACGAAAAGGAAAGAGGTATATATGAATTCGTGTATCACACAAAGGAGGAATTAAAATGATTGACGTTCACCAACAATGCAAAGGATGCGGAAAGAAAACTCCCCACATAATCGATCGGTTACTTCACGCTGGTCCGCGTCCAGGCGATCGGGCAGTATTCGGTCATTGTCAAGAATGTGAAGAGCAAAGTACCTGGTACAGTTATCTGCCTGATGATACCGACTATTTATAATTCATCCTTCTGCAGCTCAATATCAATCTCAATCAACTTCTTCAAGTCATCGACAGTTCGAATCTCAATCCGACCGTCCTGAAAGTCCTTGACCCACTTGGCTATACCGGCCTTAATGATTTTCCTGTATTGCGCCTTGCTTTCCAGGATGCCGGCCATCACTTCAAGCTCGTGTTGCAATAAATCTTCATCTTTTGTTCCCATTGTGTTCCCCTCGGCTTCCATGTAGTATTGGAAACGAGACAGCGGATGTCTGAGAATGCCACGCGTGGCGCGCCGCTGTCTCAGCCGGGGGATACCCTGGATGATGGGGAGGACGTTCGAGCGTCCTCCTTTTAATTTGGACAAAAGAAAAACCGCCCTTTTGCAAGGCGGCTGATTTTCTCTGTATTACTGAGGGAATGATATATAAGTCAAAAATTGATTTCCAAATGTGGTGGTCCTCGGCGCCATTACGCCACTTCCAGTCATCATTATATGGAGACTATCTATTCCAATTAACCCCTGAGTGTTCAAATCTTTGATAATGACATCATAAAAATCTCGTCTACCACGAAGTTCTGGAAATGCAGATTCCAGTAATTCAACCGGTGATCCTAATGAATAAAACTGCTTATTGTGTTCTATAGTCCAAGAGCTAGGGTTTTGGAATAATTTTAAGATACGAAGATGCCAAGGAGTAATCGTGTCAATTAAGCTTAAAAACATAAGCTGTATACTTTCCTCAACATCAATTCCAACAGCAGAATTAAGAACCGCATTCCTTAATGCAACCAATTTTTCTTCTTGGTGATTCCTAATCGCAATTTGGGAAGCTTGCAAAACTGTTGTGATGAAAACCTCATTTTCCGCAAGCGAATTGATATCGAATTCATGGATCTTCTCTTTGAGTTCTTCAATTCCTTCGGCTACTTTAACTAACCACCTGTCCCTTCTTTTTGAAACTGGTGGGGCAATTAAAAGTGAAAATAACTCAGATGCTCCGCCGCCGATTATTGGAATGGCCGATAATCCTGTCCTAACAACAGAATGGACGTAATCACCTGATGAATTTCCTAAATCTTTCTTTATATCGCTCAATAGATTCACCCCATTTATAGAATCAAATCTATTGTAAAATATTGTCGATAGGAAAGCTATGCCGCGGGATCGGCGCGGTGGAGAAGTTGCGGCTCTATGCCGGTTTTATCCTTATACCGCCGCTTAATGACATCGCAGAAGATCGGGTCTAGCTCCATGGTCCGGCAGATCCGACCGAGCTGGTCGCATGTCATAAGCGTTGAGCCGCTGCCACCGAAGAAATCAGTAACCGTGTCCCCGCTCCGGCTGCTGTTCCGGATCGGAATGGCAAGCAGCTCCAGAGGCTTCTGCGTTGGATGAACATACTTGGTGACGTCGCCGCGGCTTACCTCCCAAACTGTCTCAGGAAGCGGGTCCTCTGCTGGCAAGCCTGCACGCCATACCGTAGTCTGCTTGCGGTCTCCGTACCAGGCCGGAGCCTTCCCACGCAGGTGTGCGTAAAAGACCGGCTCATGTTTGAAGCGATATTGTGCCCAGCCAAAGGTGGCCGCGTTCTTGACCCAGATGCACTGCGTCCGGACCTCGATGCCGGCAGCATTCATGGCGTCTTCGAACTCCCGCTGATAGGACGACGGATGGGAGACGTAGATCGCGGCAGCCGGGTCCATGATGGCGGCGTATCTCTCGAAGACGGCATGCAAAAAGCCTGCAAATTCTTCTGCGGGCATGTCGTCATTCATTATGGAGTCGCGGCCGTCAGCGGCAAGGCGGGCGGAGCTGCTCTCGACAGCGACATTATACGGCGGGTCCGTCACCACAAGCGCGGCCCTGGCGCCGTCCATAAGCCTCCGAACATCATCCTCGCTGGTGGCATCGCCACACATCAGCAGATGCGGTCCGAGCTGCCAAATGTCTCCCCTCTGTGTCTCCGGCTCCTCAATAGCGAGCAAAGCGTGCTGCACATCAAAATTATCCTCTTCAACAAACACATTATCATCGCTGGGCTGCTGCAGCCCTGACAGATATCCTTCCAGATCGATTTGCAAATAGCCGGTTTCAAGGGCAATCTCCTCTAGCGTATACGAACCGGACAACTCCTCAAGCAATGAAGCCAAAAGTTCCTCATTCGTCCTGCCCCGGAGATTACTGAGGCTGATCGTCAGAAGCTTGGACTCTTCCTGGCTGGACTCTACGATGACACAAACCATTTCTGCTAAGTCCGCCTCTTTGGCGGCTCTCCAACGCTTCTCGCCCTTGATAATCGTCATATCCGCCCTAATCAAGATCGGCTGCAGCACACCGTGCTTCTTTACGCTGGCCACCAATGAGCGGTAACGATGATCGTCCATTTCATTCGGATTCCAGCCGTTACTGCGCAGCTGTTGAATTGGTATTGTCTGAACCCTCACCCTATTTCCCCCCAAACCATTGAAGATGTATTTGCTCTGCAATCCGATACATCATGAGCGGCGGAACGCTCATACCGCAAACGTACTGAACGTCCGCATCCATGAAGTCGTAATCGACCGGAAATGTTTGAATATGGACAATATCCTCATTTGATATACGGCAAGGTTCATCATGTCGTAGATAAACAGACGAGGACAGCAAGGTATTCGCTACCTTGTTATTGGCCAAGAGGCGGGTATTAAAGCTGCTCTGCCGGCCTTCTATCCGCTTGGTGATATCCCCGATATCCGCATCGGAGGGACGTCTCCGCAGCCACCGCTTGTAGGTCACTTTGTCGCGCTTGATAGGCGTTCCGGACCCGCTTCGAATGTCTCCGTACAACAGGGGGGGCTCATCAAAATTCAGCCGCAGCGGAGAGAACGGCTGATCCGACCGCGCCGCGATAAAAAACAGGCGCTCCCGCTTTTGAGGAACGCCCATCGTGGCCGAGTTTAGATGAAAGAGCTGCGGCTGATATCCAATTTGCTTCAACCTAGACAGGATCAGACTGACGTATCCCCTTGCCCGTCCCCGGATCATGCCGGTTACGTTCTCCGCTACAATGACCCGAGGCTGGAGTTTCGCGGCCACATCCAAGAAATCAAAGAAGAGGTCATCCAACCGCTGCACGGCCTGCCCCTCCCGAAAATGGTGTTCGCTCCCCCATTTGGCTTCCCGCTGTCCAGCCATGGAGAACACACTGCACGGCGGTGATCCGTCCAGAATGTCCAGATTAAATAATTCCAGCGGCAGCTCCGCATCTGGAATCGACTTGAAGTCCTGAATCGGCATCAGGAACGGATAACGCGGGCTATGGTTGCGCTGGTAAATACGCATCATCTGTGGATCAATCTCCACGTTCCCCAAGACCGTGTATCCGGCCAGCTTGTACCCCATCGTGGAGCCGCCTCCGCAGCTGAAGCAGGAGAACACCGTACGGCCATGCTGCGGAACATCCGCCAAATCGGTTAGACGCCAATCCCAAGCGGGCCGTTTCATGACGCATCCGCTCCTGATTGATCAAAGACGAAGCCGCAGCGCGGACATTTGCAGTCGAAGCGGGATTCATCGAAGTCCGCTACATCCATCTCCCGGTTTTGAAAGTCTCCAAGCTGATCCGCCGGCGGCTCCGTAAATTCCGCGATTAAGTCGTCAATTTCATCCGCATCAAAGCCAGACAGTGATATGTCCAGGCCGCCTTGCTGCAGCTCGCCCAGCAGCCGCGCCAGCGCCTCGTCATCCCAGCGTCCTGAAACCTTGTTTAGTGCAAGATTAAGCAGCTTCTCCCGCTCCGGGTCCAAATTCACGACGGAAACGGCCAACTCCGTGCATCCCTGCTCTTTCACCATCACCTTGTACCGCTGATGGCCGCCGACCATATTGCCGGTCTGCTCGTTCCAGACGATCGGGTCCACATAGCCGAATTCATCTAGGCTGCGGCGGAGCTTTTCATACTCCGGATCTCCGGGTTGAAGGTCGATACGCGGGTTATAGGCGGCTGCGTTGATCTGCTCTATCGGTATGGTTCTGATGTCCATAAGGACCTCCTTTATGTTGAGTTGGTTTTTTATCATGGGACTGCCACAGGTTTCGACACAGGCCAACAGAATCGGCTCATGCTGCCATTCTGGCGCTTCACCCCTGCAAACGGACGTTCCCACGAACTAGCGCTCAGAACAGCTCACAGAAGGCTGTTTTCGCGCATGAAAAAAGCACCCTTAAAAAGGATGCTTTTCGGTTACTTGTGTTTTTTAATTGAGCGTATTATTTTATTTAAACGGTCGCGTTCTTTTTTCTTTTCCTGACGAGAATAAAAGGGATTCTTTCTAGCATTTTTTTTCTTTTTCCTTATTTCTTTAATTCTCAATTTTCTTCTTAATCTACTGCTCATATGAAAGTCGTTATATAGTTCTCCATAACTCTTTTTTATTTGTTTCAGAAAATTCAAATACGATCTATACTTCTGTATTGCGATATCTTCTGTAACATATTCTTCTTGATCTCCCGCTACAACTTCAAGCCATTTTATTAAGTCTTCATATCGTATAAGGTGTATATTTTTATAGATCATTTCTGCAGTTTCATCAATCGCCTTAGTCCACAAGGAAGAGTCTTCAATATAGGGAACTTCTATAAAGTACTCTTTACCATTTTCATCAACGTTATAAAGTTCGTCTCTAGTTGAAATAATTAGTAGCTTTTCATACTTCACACTTATTGTGAATAAATAGTTATATAAGTCTATTAACATTTTTTCCGCTATATTTCGTTTAGTAGCACCCTTCTTTTGAATCCAATCTTTTACCACGAGGATTATTGTAGTGAATAGAGCTGTGGTCAATGGAATAACAAAAAGTCTTATTAATTCTTCCCTTTGCATTATGCGAGAATCTCCTCCTGACATCGTTAATAAGTAACTTTCGACATTCAGGGATTTTTTTCCTTCTGGCACTTCACCCTGCCACAAAACTGTGCTGATCCTTCCCACCGGCCCCAGATACAATCCTTGCATCGGATCGGCTGCCTGGGCGGGTCTTTTAACCGCTGCTGCTGTTGCTTCTTCTTTTTCAAGAACAATTCCCCCAATAGAAAAAAAGCCGCTCATAAATGAACGACTTCGACTGTGCTATGTACGCTTTTCAGCGATAAAATAACGCTTTTCGCGAAATTCACACGCTTTTTAAAGAATGGCGTCCGCTCCGCGCCCGCAGCAAATGCGCTGCGCTCTTTGCTATAAAAGCATCTGTACTTTGTAACAAGAGAGGAAGAACAAGACCATTTTACTGATCTGCTGAAATTGGAGTCAAAAGCTTCAACAGCGATTACAGGTGATCTATTAATAATATCCCCCGCCAGACTCCTTATTGCTCACTCTTTCATATTTGAGCAGTAAAACAACTGAAGGAGCATAGCCAGAAACTCTTATCAGGAGTTTCCCTTTGCTCGACTGCCTCCCGGTTGGCCCATCAGTTGCTTTACTCCTGAAATAGAAAAGACGAGAGGAGGTACGCCCCGGTTCATCGCCGCAGTTCGCGGCCGTGCGTGTCACTCTCGCCTGATTTCCACAGTACAAATTTATCATGAATAAACCATAATGAACGGCCATTGTGCGGTCATAAAGCGGCCCAAAGACGGCCAAATTTTTATTTATATCGGATATTAAATCCTGAAGTAAGATTCGAACTCCTTGCAAAGAACTCATATAAAATTAAAGAAAGGATATTCATCACCTTTGCGGTTATTAAACTGATCTTATACAGCAGTTCACTTTCTGAAAGCTCGTATTGTTTACCTAGCTCAAATAACCAATTTATTTGTATTTCCTCAGCGAAATAAAAGTCATGCTCTCCACTCATTACTCCAAGTTTATATCCTGTGTAAAAGTTTTCATCGTACATAGACTGAAGGACCTTTTCAGTACTCTCGAAATCATACTCTTTTGACTGATCAATCCAATTTCCTTTATTGTAATGAAAGATATTATTTCTTGCATTGAATAAGACATCTCTATAGAAAGAGCCTTTGCTTTCTCCCTCACACAATTCTAATAGTTCATCATAATTATCTTTAAACCCTTTAATCTTTAAAAACTCATTCCATATAATTTGATATTTTTCTCTTGCCTTTTTTAAAAGTCCTAACGACTCATTTACATGTCCAATTGACATTTTGGCGTAGTAGATAAAATTTTCTCTTTCAGTAGTGTCAATCAATCTTGCTATTTGGTTATTCACAAAATATAGGTCTTGTCTAGCGACCCCTACCGATGTAATCCATAAATGATATTTATTATTCTTGTTTATTACATCAGCTAATCTGAATCTTTTCTCTAATTTTATTGCCATCTGCTTACCACCCATTTGTAGGAATTTATATAAATAGTAATTTCGATAAGTAATATAAATCCCCTTTAAAATGCAAAAACTGGCTTACGCCAGTTAAATAATCACAGTCGGATAATGTTCTATTAATACTTCTAACCCCAACGCACATGCCAACACATAAATCGCTCTCGACTTCACTCGCCGATACTTCCGTTCACTCATGCCCAGTTCACCGCACAGGATCGAATCATACTCGTCCTCATAGTCCAAATAACGCCGTTGAATAATATCCCGCTCAGCTTTCTTCAGCCTCCCCATCGCCAAATCCAAAAGCTTCGACTGCCGCTCGAGCTCCGCCGCTCTATCGGTATTCCATATCGCTATATTCTCCGTCTGCCGACTGATTGCATTGGTTGATCCATGATACCGCGGTTCCGGGCTGGCCGTCATAGCCGCCTGGCGCCGCACGAAGCCGATCTGTCGGTACACGCGGACCGTCTCCAAATACTCTTCCACCCGGCGACGGGTCTCTGTTTCGTCGATCGGGAGGATGTCAAAAGCTAGTTGGATTGCTGTTTTGTCGCTTTTCCCCATGATAATCCCCTCACTCGTGGTATAATTCGAATGAAGGTAAGAGATTGGACCCCCGCGCCCGGCCAGGTTATGGGGGTCTTTGCATTACTTTAGATATCGGCTCCAGCGGTCTTGCCTCGGAATCATGAAGAGCCTCCATATACTCTTTTCAAAACTGCCCGCGCCCGTTCACCGCCATCTGCCAACACTGGCGCGGATTTATCGGTGATGAATTCCCAATTCAACCGATCGGCGTAGAACTGCAGGACCTCCTTCATTCCTTCCACTATAATTTCTTGATTATCTGATCCTCGGAGTATACGAATTGTTCGCGGTCCATCTGAGCTCTTAGAAATGTATCCTTTTTGACAAAGCAGATCAATATGTCGGAACGCTGTCGATGAAGAATAGAGATTAAGCAGATTCGCAACCTCACGAACAGTCGGGGAATATCCGTTTTTAGCTATGAATGACTGAATGACTTCCAGTGTCCTGGCTTGTTTCGGTGTTAAATTCTTATCGGTCATAGTATGAGTGCCTCCCAATTCCACAGGCCTTGCTGCCCCTTGGCCGGGAATGGCTCCGGCAGCGGTTGAACGTCCGCCAGCTCCCAGGCATATCGGCCTTCGGAGTAGTATCCAAAATCGCTTTCCGGCTTACGGATGAACTCGACCTTGTCGAAGTCGTATTTACCATTTGGACATCTGACAATATGTGTTCCGTTATCTATCGTGTCGTAGATCGTGTAGCACCCTGCCAGTTGTGCTATTGCCACTACTACCCCTGTCGGCAGATTATCCGCCGTGAATCCATGTCGGGCCAGTGCTGCGCGGATCTCCACCTGCTCGCAGACTTCTTTGTCCACCTGCTTGCCCGCGTGAATAGCGAGGGGGCCGCGGTGCTTCGTGGCCCAAGAACGCGTCTCGAACCGTTTCTCACCGAGCGCGATCAACGTCGCCCAGGGCTGCTTTATGGTAATGGCCTTCATGCTTTCGCTGCCTCCTGAAGCTCTTTGTATTCTTTCTCCGAAACTTCGTTCACCTCGATCCCGGGATATTCCCGCTGAAGAAGATTAATCTGATCAGCAACCATATCTGGGCAGTTGGATTGGAATAATCCAGCAAGCACCTGGCCGCGTGATACTTTGTAATATTTGATAGGCCCAGCCTTCTGCATGTCTTATATCCTCCCTTGGGCCTTAGCCCGGATTAATCGATGCTTAACTGCCAATCCACATAATGCCGGTATTGCCGATTGGCAAAAACCTCGAATGTATCACCGTCGGGTCTCGCGCCGAAATATGGGCTAGGACGAAGCGTCTTTACCACTTCAAGCACGTACCGCTCTTCCTCCTCATTTGATTTATCCTCGATTATCTTGACCTCTGCTTTCCAGCCACTTTCCCGAAATATTCCCTTTTTCATATTCATTTCTCCTTTGTGGGGAAAGGGTGTAGCCTCTCCCCCTAAAATAGCTGCAGCTGTCTGACCTGACCAGCGGCTACAGGGTTTATCCAGAGGACTTCCGTCCGGCTTTGCCCTGTCTCGATAACCTGCTGTCGTTCTTCTCGCCTCCATCCTGCCAAACGCTCGTTATAAAGCTGATTGTCGTAACCGCTAAGGAATGTAGGCCCCTGATGGGCTGCGAGTGCGGCGAGCAATGCTTCGTGGTCGGCATCCGTCATTTCGTTGTCGTAGATTGCCCCATTCCTGGTTTCGAGAAGATATGGCGGATCGGCATATATCAGAACGTCGGGCCTGTTATACCGAGCAATCACCTGCATCGCCGGGCGATTCTCTATTTGAACGTCTTTCAGGCGCTCGGCAACCGCGGCGATTTTTACCGGCAAATTGTTCCACTGCTTCACCCTGTAGGAGTCATCTGGCGTTCCGCGGCACTTCCAACCGCTGATTGACCCAGTCTTTACCCGGATGCTTTGCCAACAGCGGACCAGGAACCGGCGGGCCCGCTCTAGATCCGTATCCCCGCCTTTCTGGCAAACAAGGTATTCCTGTCGAGCATATGGTGACCAGTACACTGCACGGGCCAGTTCATCAGGCTGATCACGGATGACACGGAAGAGGTTAACCACGTCCTCGTCCAGGTCGTTCACCGTTTCCAGTGCAGACGGTGGCTTGTTAAACAGTACCGCCCCGGAGCCGAAGAAAGGCTCCAGATAGGTCGTATGCGGCGGCATATGGCTGATAATCTAGTCGGCCATGCTCCATTTTCTGCCGGGGTAGTGCAAAATCCGAGGAACTTTCAAACTAATTCCTCCTTTCATATTCAACATGACACTGGTGTCATGTCATGGATACCGAATCTTTTGACGACGAAGATGTCGCTTCATAAGGCGGATGCCCGCTTGGCACCGGCACCGACGGGCCGGGATATAGCTGCCAGCTGGGCCAAAACCGAATGCAGCCTTACTTATGGTCGGAATCATGCATGGGTGCGTTGTTCCGACATATTCGCTGACGATGGTGTTCACGCCGACCATGGCTATCGCTGCCAGCGACGCGTCTACCCGACTGAGCTAAGGCCCCAAGCAGAGCGAGTACGATGGTCGTCTGGGAACTTACGCCACCGGTGGAATGTTTGTCCGCCGGCTTGTAAAGCTCCAGTGTCAGTGTCTCCCGCCCCGCTTCCTCTCTCCGATCTTCTTATAGATATCTGCCATAATGACACCGGTCCGCGTCAGCTCTGCATCATTCTGAATGAGCCCTCGTTTGTTCATGATGGCCAATTGCCCGCGGGTGACCATGATCAAGTTATCCGGATCAAAGTTACGCCGATTGCCATCCCCGAAGATAACAGCATTCCCCTTCGGAACGTGGCGTCCGTGGTGCCGCTCCCAGACTATCAGGTGCTTTCCCCGCCATTGATTCGGATCAGCAACCTTGATATCTACATAATCATCGCCGTTTACCCTTTCAGAACCTACAGGAACATAATTGTGCGGCTTGTGACCCTTTTTGAACTGCGTCTCCACTCCGCCTTGACTAAGCCCCTTCTTCCCTTTGTTGGGTGGAACGCTTCCTGGTTTAATCCTTGCATCGATGCCACTTTTAAGGCCATTGTTCTTCACAAAAGCCCGAATTTGTGAGGACTTAAGGTTAATGCCAAAATGAGCATTAACCATCTCCGTCAGTTCCTCGATGTAACGACCTTTGATATTGGTTTTAATAAAATCGACCTGATCAGATGTGAATCGGAACATACATCATCCCTCCAACATCTTGGGGATGGTCGTGTTAGCATTCAACTTGTCATCAGCAATTTTTATCGCATCCAAAACAAGAGATCCGTT
This sequence comes from Paenibacillus sophorae, assembly GCF_018966525.1. Classification (NCBI taxonomy): domain Bacteria; kingdom Bacillati; phylum Bacillota; class Bacilli; order Caryophanales; family Paenibacillaceae; genus Paenibacillus; species Paenibacillus sophorae. Next base: position 2,018,071 of record NZ_CP076607.1, on the reverse strand, counting down.
TGCAATAATTTGAGAAGCAACGCTTGTCACAGCCTTCGCCCTGCTGATCTCGTCCACCAATTTTTCTCCGGTCAGTTCCTCGTCGCTCAGTCGCTCTAATTGAGCAAATAAGTGATTGTTCAAATCTCCTAAAGTATTTCGCATGCCTACACCCCCACATTTTGAAATTCTTTGCCTTCCGTCTCCTCAATCGTAATTGTGGCCATGCCGTCCCAGGTCTCGCGGATCTCGTTGGCCTTTGCTTTAACCGCTGCGGCCTGCTTCGGCTGCAGGACAATGGACATTGCCTCATCATAATGCTGAGCTGCTGCGGCGTAGGCCCGGGAGTGTACGAAATTCATCCAGCTCCAAAATTTAGCGTTCGACAGCGACTTGACCCATTGAAAAGCCTTACGGCGCTGTTGATCATTCATGAGTCCCACTCCTTTCAAAAAGTGAATCTTATTCCCACTATTTCCCGTAATAGAGAATGAGGTGATATAGTGACAATTAGAAAAATGAAACGATGGGTAAAAATTGTATTTGGACTTCTATTTATCTTTGCGACAGTAGGAGTAATCGGGTTAATTGGCCTAATGATTTTTCTTGCTTTCATTGATGACCAGGTAATCACAAATGCAGCTATAATTAATAGAATCACTCTGCTTCTAGCAGGAATATCGTTGCCTGGACTGATCATCCAACTACTCTCACTGCTTACTATTAACGAAAAGAAGACTTTCACATTGGAAAAAAAATGTCCTCATTGCAAGCAACTCATTGAATTGAAACTTACTGAGGATTAAGCGGCTGGGCTTTCAGCCGCTTTTTCATTCAATCCCACCGCGAGATTCTCTTGATCCGTACTTTCAGCCCATTAAGCAGGAGCTTGGGGCTACGGACAATGTAGTAATCCGTCCCATTGTGCTCAATCCGGGAATATACCCATCGCGGGTCGTATCCATCGTAGCCCGCGTCCAGATATTCGATCGATTGGCCGGTGGTAAACTCTGAGCCGTTCAAACTATACCGACCGTTTTTGCCCTTTCTCAAGATCCCCTCTTCTGCCACCGGCGCTGCAGCCACACGGAGCAACTGCTCAACGTCACCCAGTTTATCGCCCACCACATTAAAGATATCTCGAAGGTACATGTCATCCGGATTTGTCCGATCATAATGTGCCGTCCAAGAATCCTCTGCCTCCTGGATCATCTTCGTAACCCGCTTGAACTGCGGCATTAGCTTCTGCAGCTCCGCTTGTATTTGATCTTTCATTCGATTTCATCCTTTCTAATCCCGGCCAGCTCCGCCGAATATCGATAGAATGCTTTGGCATCCCGCTGGTCCAGCGCCTGGTCGATCAACATGCGTATCCGCTTTTCCCGGAATCTCTTTATGGCGTTTTCCAAAATCACTTCTGCCAGCACACCACGAGCCTGTTCATACCGCATCTGCATATAAGCGTCGATAAACATTTCGGCTCCTCCTTCTAATAGAAGAAGCAGCTTTACGCTGCTCCTCCGCCTCCTTGCATTTTCTTCGCCGCCAGTTTGCGGTAAGCGGACCATTTGGACGATAACTGCCCGCTAGTCATACCGCTCTCGATAGCGATATCACGCCAAACTTTATCTTCACGCTTTCGCTTTTCCAAGAGATCGGGAAAAGGGATAGGTTCACCGTTGAATTCGATTTCCGGAAACAATGGACGTTCCTTGAGAATAAATTCATCGAGCGCTTCCTTGCTCACTTCGACCTCAGCGGCAGGATCTTCCTGATCGGCGCCGCCGGATTCCCCACCTTCGCCAGAAGCGGACTCTCCTGAAGCTTCACCTTCAAGCCCATCACCTTCACCGTCAGCCGTCGGATCAGCCCCCTCTTGTTTTTCGCCTTCAGAATCCGCATGGTGTTTATCGTCCGGACCAGGTGCCGAGCCTGCCGCTGCCGGTTCAGCCGGCGCCTGGCCTTGCCGCCATTCGTCCCATTTGGCGGCCATTGGTGCCACGCGCTTCCGGTACTCGTCCACCATAACCACAAATACGCCGACACCCATGTCCACATCTGCAGCGATCTTCAGATAGGTTTCACCGTCAAGAAGGCGCTGCTCGATTTCTTGAAAGTCATAATCCATATCTTCGAAGTGAGGCGCCAGCCCATTGAGAATGAAAGCTTGAATGACTTCAAGATCGATATGCTCCGGTTCTGCCTTAACCTCCACTTTTTCCGGTGGCAGACCCAAATCCATAGAAAGCTGCTCACCTTCCGGTTGGGCTACGGACACGACCCCGCCGTTGTCCACAGTATATTTCGTAAGCGGCTGTCCAGTTTTGGCGTTTTTCATAACCTTGTACGTGACAATCTGCGAGTCCAACCCGCCGATAACCTTAAGCTCCAGCATGCTTTGCAGCGTATTATATTGACCGTCCAACTCCTCAGCAGGAATGCTGATTGTGATTTCCGTCTCATCGGCAGATTTCAGGTTAATCTTCTTGACCGTCCCTTTGAAATTGATATAGCTCATCTTTAAGCCACTCCCCTGATATATTTTTGGTGGTACGCCCAGCACAGCGCCAAAGCGTCGGAAGGATCGAACAGCCGCTGCTGTACGTCCCCCTTCTTGTACTTGCCTCTTGGGTCGTCTTTTTTGTACAGGACCGGGATCGCCAGCTCGTCGTAATCAATACCGAACAGCATCTGCATTTCAACGGCGACCGTTTCCTTGTCTGCATTGCCTTTTCCGGTCTGCATTTTGAGCTCGGAAGGCCGGATCTCGCCGATCTGTACGCCGAGATGCAGGGCGGCCAGCGTCACCATGGAGTAGGCGCCGACCAAAGCCAGTACGCTGCTCGCATTCTTGAAGTGAACCGGCCGCTCCAGGATCACCATTCCCGGCTGCTCCTGCTCCATCATCCGGAAAGTATCCTGATAGATCGCATCCAGCACATCCGGCATCTTGATTTTGCTGTAGTCACGAAGGCCGAGTTCAATCGGCTTTCCGTTCTGCATGGTGGCCCATCCTGCGTAATTTGTTCCGTGATCGATGCCCATGAGCTTCATGTTTACGTACTCCCTTCTTCCGCTGCGGCATCATGGCTGAATCCAGCACATAAACCGTTCCGACGATCTGACCGCTGTCGTCCCAAATGGTGAAGAAATGCTTCCGCTGGAAAAACGGGTCCGGCAGCGTGCGTTTATTCTGCAACTTCCGCATCGTTCCCGCCCCCCTTACGCTCGCCGAAAGCAATCTCGTATTCGGCAATGCCTTCATCAACCACCGAAGCCTGCAGGTCTGCGAATTCGGCCAGTAGATCTGCCCGCTCAGGATGCTTACCGGTATCCATCACCCGGCGCCGGATGTGATTGTAAACGTGCCAATAATTACGTCCGCTCATCAGGCACCTTTATTGATCGTCTTCGGCTTGCCGGATTTTCGATGAATCAACACAAGCTGTGTCGGAGTTTCCCGCTCCACCAACCAATTCTCCAGCACCAGCCCTTTTGCCGCTGCAATCATGATTTTCTGTTTCTTCGTTGGCCGCTTCCCCTGCTTCATTGCCTGTTTCCCCCTTATTCAATTGCTTCCACTCTTCCGGCCAGACATATTGGCCGTCGATCATCTGGACGACCGTAAAATCGCCACTATCGGTGACACGGACCTCACGAAACATTCCGGTTTTACCGTGCAACTGCGTATAGCGATAAACCTCCTCTGGCGTATTTAGCGTCACCGGGGGCGTATGCCAACCATCCGGCTCCGGGAAACAGTACCCGAAAAATTGTTCTTGCTCTCCCATGAGTACCTCCTTCACGCCCATTTGCGCTTGTCCATATTTTTCACGTTGCCGGCCGGCGGCGGCGACTGATCCGCATGCGACCGCTCATAGTTGACGAATTTATTGAATTCCTTCAGGAATACGAGTTCCACCGTCCCAACTGGACCATTCCGCTGCTTGGCTATAATGACCTCAATGATGTTCTTCTTCTCGCTCTCCTTGTCGTAATAATCATCCCGGTACAAGAAAGCAACGATGTCGGCATCTTGCTCAATGGCGCCGGATTCCCGAAGGTCCGACATCATCGGCCGCTTGTCCTGACGCTGCTCCACACCGCGGCTGAGCTGGGATAAGGCGATTACCGGCACCTCGAGCTCCCGGGCAATTTGCTTAAGTGTCCGGCTAATTTGAGACACCTCTTCCTGCCGGTTGGCCCCGCGGCGCCCGCTTCCCTGAATCAACTGCAGGTAGTCGATGAGGATCATGCCAAGGCCATTATCCTTCTTGAGCCGCCGGCACTTGGCTCGGATCTCGTTCACCGTTATGCCAGGCGTATCGTCTATATGGATGTCTGCCTCTGAAAGTGAGCCGACAGCTGTAGCCATGCGCTCCCAGTCATCGCCCTCAAAGCGGCCTGTCCGCATCCGGCTGGCATCGATCTGGGATTCTGCGCAGACCATCCGCTGTACCAGTTGGGCCGCACTCATCTCCAGGCTAAAGATCGCCACCGTCACTTTTGCACGTACCCCGACATTCTGAGCAATATTCAGGGCAAACGCCGTTTTCCCCACCGATGGCCGCGCCGCCACAATGATCAAGTCGTTGTCTTGAAACCCTGCTGTCATCCGGTCCAAATCCGCGTATCCAGACTCTATACCTGTGATGCCACGGTTAATATCGCGGACGTTGTAACGCTGCTCTGCCTCTTCCCAGACTTGCATTAAGGCATCCTTGATTCCAACAAACTCACGAACCGGGACCGTCTGGTCTGATAGCTTGGATACCGCTGTCTCGGCCATTGCCAAAAAGCCTTTAACGTCCTGCTCTTCCCCGGCGTTACGGAGCAGATCCATCGCCGTATCAATCGCCTGACGCCGCAGAAACATCTCCTGTACCCGCTCAGCATAGTAGGTCGCATTGGTTGTCGTCGGAACCGCATGTGCGAGCTTCGCCAAATAACTGACCCCGCCTACCTTTTCGATCTCCTCGCTGTCCTGCAGTTGAGAAGTCAGGCTAACCAAATCAATCGGTTGGCCCGCATCACTAAGCCGACGCATTGCTCTATATATCCGGGCATGGCCATCGTCGCTAAACTCGCCGCCCTGCAGGATATCCGCCACGGTGTCATAAGCGGCTTGGTCAATCAGTGAAGCCCCAAGCACCGCTTGCTCGGCCTGCAGGTCAACTGGCTTCTCGATGCCCAGTTTCTCAAGTAAATCATCACGTTCAAGCATCCGTTCCACTCCGTAATTTCTGCTTCATGGCTTCCCAGTAACCTTCCGGTGGAGGGGTGTTGTTCGCGCTCCATGCATCAAGCTGAGCGAAATGCTCTGCGGCAGCCTCCTTACTACGCCGGCTGTCCAACTGATCCCCCATCCGACCGCGGATATGCGCGATCTTAGGCTCAGTAGTCTCAGTGAGTATGTGCTGATCTACGTTGGCGCGAGCCTCATCAGCCGGGAAATCCTTCAGGTATCGGTAGTCCTCTTTGACCTTCTCGACGGAAGCGTCGAAGAACGGATAATGCCTCTTAATGTGTTTATAGAGTTCCGCAATTTCAACCATTTCCACGCCTTTTTTCCTCCTCGATGAAACGGTCCAATTCCTCAAATTCCCGTTGTCGCTTAGTTTTTCGCTGCGGCTGCGGACTCCCAATGGTGACAGGCACGTGCGGCACCGCACCTGTTATGGGCTCTTCCTGCTGCAACTTCATCCACTCGTCATAGCAGCGAGGAATGCAGTAGGTGATGCTTCGGATTTCATCGAGCTTATGCTTCGGTTTGTAGCTGTCAAAGGATTCGTCAATGACTCGGTTTATGAGTTCCACCGGAAGCCCATCGACGATCATCCGCCTGATCTCGCTAAAGTCTGACGGGGAAACGCTGAACCCTTTTCCCCGTCTCAAGCAGAAGTGTCTCTCGACTTGAGAAACGGAATCTAAAATTCGATCATCGCTAGAAGCAGAAGAAGCAGCTTTATATATCTCTGTAATATCTTTATTAGATCGGCAGTTTTCTGCCGCGTGATCGGCAATATTCTGCCGATCACTTCCATCCAGAGTGGCAATATTCTGCCGCTCTCCATCGTCAGAGCGGAAGTTTTCTGCCGATCTGTTTTGGTACTTTTTAGAGTTACGAACGCTAAAAATGAGTCCATACGGCGCTCGGGTCACGCGAATGTAACCATAGTCTTCGAGCGTTTTGATCCAAGATCGGACGGTTCGATTACTGACTCCGAACGTCTCTTCAAGCTCATTGATTCGGATAGGCTTGTTCCCGAGGACGATGCCCCAGACAGTCCCCTCTTTCTCCTTCTCCGCTGTCGTGGAGCTGATACACCACAGGAAAAGCCATATCGCGCTGCCTATTTGTTTGTAATGTCGCGGCTCCAAAAGCCCTGAGTATGTCGGAAAAGGGTAACTGCCTTCAGGCATCAAAAATCATCCCCTAACTTGCCATCAATCCCGCTTGATTGTAATAAGAGTCGATTTTACTCCGTTCATTTCAAGACCAGCATGGACGCCAGCAGTCAATGCTTCGACCAGTTGAGCGAGAGAAGGACCGATTCCTTCCGGAGATACTGAATAAGGAAGGAACGTTCCGATTGTGAATGCCGCAGTGGTAAAGAAGTGATCTACTCCTTCCGCGCCGTCCGCATGCGCTTTATCCCATTGCCGCTCAAGCGCCTCAAGGATCTCCTTTGTCCGACGATCCGTCTTATCAAGTGGCATTTGCACTACCTTGCTCATATAGCACGCTCCCTTTTAGTTTTTTCTTGCCATTCACGATCCAGGCCGCAGCCCTTCGCCGAGACCTCATAATGCCGGTGGCCACGGACGAAGGAAACAAATTTGTCCGTCGCCCGCTCGTAGTACATGCCATTAAGGACCGGCGGCGCTGTGTCAAAAAGGTCCTCTTCACCGAATAAGTCCAGTTGCACAACATCATTCATGCTTGCTGCCCCCGATCATCGCGGATATAGATATGCGGGTATTTGGCCCGAATCACTGTAAAGTCAGGATGTCCTCGAGCGAAATACTCTTTTACGGCTGTCTTAAAAGCTTCCTGATCGCTCTCCATCAGCGCCCAAATGTGCTCTCCGATCATGCTTTTCCAGACCCGTCCGCCAAGCTCATCGCCGTTCATCGGTCGGCCACCCGGACGACAGCACCGGTCAACTCCTGGATTTCCCGTTTGAAGAGCTCGGCATCCGAATTCCCGTCCGATAAATGCAGCAGCCAAATCTCCTCGACATTCCGGGTATCATTGGCTTTCAGAAAATCCTTAACATGCTCCAAGCTGAAATGAGAACGCAGCAGCCGCTTTTTTTGGGCGGGATGAAGCTCTCCGGCCAGAACGCGACGATTGACAATCTCCAGCGAATAATTGCACTCGATCATGATGTGGGTTAGGCCCTGAAACTTGTATCTGCAGTAATAGGAGTCCGTCAAAAACACCAGCTTGTCGCCGTCCTGATTCGCCAGCAGGAAGCCCAGCGGCTCCGCTGCGTCGTGTTCGATACCAAAAGGCATGATTGTCCATGAACCAACCTCGAACGGCTGCAGCGCGGTTACGGTGTGTAGGCGGTGCCCGGAAAGCCCAAGGGCATCAGCCGTACCGCTACTGGTGTAAACCGGGATACCGGCACGCATGATGTCCGCTGCAGCGCGGCTGTGGTCGCCATGCTCATGAGAGATCAAGCAGCCGGCGATGTCGGTCATCCGGAAATGCAAAGTACGCTGAATCGACTTATACGGAAAACCGGCTTCCAGCAGCAGCGCGGTCCGCCCATCCGTGATACGGTAGGCATTACCGGCGCTGCTGGAGCCGAGGCATTGAATGTCGATCATAGGCTAAAACAGCACTTCTTCCTCCGGGTTCCCGCCAGCGGGCGGGTCCATCGGAGGAACGTCACCGGAGAAATCACCCGGAGTAGACGGGGCATCTGCCCCTTCAGCATTCGGAGTAACATCAATGATATTCTTATTCGCATTAGCTCTAATCTCTTCATTAACTTCTGCCTCAGCAAAATCTTGCTCCATTTGCTTCAAGCGCAGATAATCATCGTCGATCTTCTGACTATCAATGGTGATGTCGCTGTGAGCAGCACGGTAAACGGTTTTCCAGCACATTTTCTCATACCAGCCCTCAACCGTTTCTTTGCCGACCTTCTTTCCGTTCTCCCACTTGTCCTTCTCACCGCCCCAAAACTCAGGGCTGGCATGATCCGGCTTCCGTTTTTCAATATCCTTGACAGTCATCATGACAAGTTTGTTTTTCTCGGGATTTTCAATGTATGAGTGGAAGTAGAAACCTCCCACGATCTTTCCTCGATCAAAAGCATTGGTGATTTCAAATTCGTACCCCTCATATTGATGGGTGGCGTCTTTCTTGATTGGTTTGAATCTATCAGTCGAGTAAACCAGTTCGACCGTTACATGGTTTGGAACATCCAGGCCATACTTCACAGCTTTAAGCTCAAGCCCTCTGTACCCTTCGACAAAACCGATATCATACTTGTTGGTATTGTTATTTTTGAAAGGAATCAGATTGATGTGATTCGGCTGCGCTGGGTCAAACCCGATCCGGGCATAAGCAACAACATCACGGGCCAGTTTGTCCATGTTCACGTTCGCCCAAGTCACAGGCAACTGATCCCGGTATTTTTCAGATTTCTTGAGCCGCTTTTCCTCGGTAGTTTTCAGCACTGCATCCAAAGCAATAAAGTAATTCTGAGCCAGCCGCTTCTGGAAATTTGTCAGAGCGACCTCTCCCACGCTCGAGCCAAATTCGGAAATGACTTTGGTCATGAAACGTTGGGACTGTGATAGTTCTTGCTTGGCGACAGCTTGCTCCCCGTTTTGGGGAGCTTGTTGTTTTTGTGTAGTCAAATCAAATCGCCTCCTGAATAGATTTGCTTTCCAGCCGAAGTTGCTTGTCTGGCGCGCTGACCACCAACCGGATAACTTGGGCATCCGTATCGATCAGTTGAGTGACGGCCTCCGCGTTGTCCACGAAGATCGGAGCCGAGAATCCGTAATGGGCGCTCAAAGTGTTGATGATGTCCAGACCGACATTGATCCGGGCTGCATTATTAAGCCCGCCATCATACGGCACACCGTTGTATAGCGTGTCGCAGACCTCATCCATCCCCCCATTGACCTGCGTTTTGAAGAGACGGAAACGGGCCAAGTGGAACTTACTGTTGATCTTGGCGTCCAGCATGCTGACCTTGGTCTTGGTAAACTCTTCACACAGATAAAGCTCATGCTGCAGCCGTTCGTACTCGCCAGCCAACTCCCGCTCCTGCTTCTCCAACTCGGCGATCCGCTGCTCCGCACGCCGAATGCCTTCGAACTTGACCAGGTCGCGCTCCATGTCCTCCACTTCCCGTCGAAGCCGCCCGATCTCTTCCCGGACGGTTGCCGCGGCGGTTTGACTCGAGTCACGAAGCTGCCTGATCTCCTCCTGCAACCGGGAGGATTCCGCCTGCTTACCGGCATATTCCGGGTCAGCGGCGGGGTCTTTGACGCCCGCGCGCAGATCAGCCAGTTCCCCCTCAGCGGCGGAAATCTCCGTTTGGAGCACGGCCAGAACATCGTTTAAACCATCGATCTCGCCTTGTAGCCTGCTAATCTCCTGCTCAAACTTCTCGGCCTCGGCAACTGCTGCTTTTCCATCGGCATTGATGCGCTCCTTCCGATCAGCGATCCGGCGATTGAAGTCGGCTTCGGCCTTGTCATGAGCGGCTTGAATCTGCTCAACCGGCAGTGCCTGGCCGCAAGTCGGGCAGTTTTCGTCATGCTGATTCTCAAAGACTTCGTTCTTGAGAGCAGCGAATTCAGCCCGCAGCCGGTCTACCTCCTGCCGGCGCCCGGCAGCCAGCCGCTCGTTTTGACATATACGCTGCTGTTTGTCCTCGCCATTGCGGCGGTACCGGTCCTGCTCCTGATGAAGCCGATTGACCTCATCGCGCTTGATTGCCACTTTGTCCAGCACGGCCGACTGCATCCGGGTTTTAATCTCCAGTTGCTCCGTCTCAATCTCGCGGAGCCGCTTCTCTTTGACGGAGACCTCTCCGCCGGAAAGGATGCGGGAAACCTCCGCTTCCCGCGCCTCAATCCGGCTGCGGAGCAAAGTAATATCATCCTTCAGGAGCCCTTCGTCCAGCTCGGAGACATCCGGCATCTGCCGCTGAACCTCGCTGATTCGGACCGGCAGCTCTTTGATCTCCTTATTAATAGAAGAAAGCCTAGCGGAAACGACCTTTTTGTGGGAATCCATATCCCTTCCAGCGAGGATGGTCGGCAATGGCTCCAGTTCCTTGTTACCGTGGATGACCTCGGAGTCAGTCAGATCTCCGCACACCTCCAGCAGCTTCTTGCGGCGCTGGTCCTTGTTCAACTGCTCATTGAAATAAGAAGGGCTGGTCAGCAACCTAAACAAATCCTCTTTAATAATGGAATCGACCTCGGCCTTGTACTCCCCCGCCTTGGCTGGTACGCCATCGATGAAATAAGAAGTGGTGTGGCCGGTGAACTCTTCGATCGCAGCCCCGCGCTTCTTCGTCCAATCCTCTTTGTAAACACGACGGAAAATCCGGCGGCGGTCGTCTATGAGGAGCGAACCCTCAATCTCATGCTCCAGTTTGTGTTGAAACACATTACCGGAACTATCCAATGTTTTGATTTCAAAGGTAGCACTGTTAGTGCTGTCCTTCCCGAAAAGCAACCAAAGGAATCCGTCGAACAGGGTAGTCTTCCCTGTGCCGTTATCCCCATAAATGTCAACGTCCCGGCCGTCAGCCGGAACATTGAATTCCTTAATCCCTTTAAAATTACGGAGCGTCAAGCGCTCCAAAACGATACGCTTCAAGCGATCTCCTCCTCTATCGCTGCATTGCACTCGGCATGCAGAATCATTTGCTGATCCGGTGTTTCCGGGTATCGGATACTATCCAGATGAGTCCTAATGGTGAATTCCAGATCAGCCAATTGCTCATTGCTGAGATGAAGTTGAATTGATTGGTTCCCCTGCTGAATTGCAAGAACCGGAGGATTATAATGAGTCTCAGGATTAATTTCGAACCCGATGACTTCTTCATCCAAAAGAAATGAGTGTGTCCCACGCATGGAAAATTCCTCCCTCTTGTGTAATGCGCCCTCACCTGCTAAGATGAGGGCAAGAATGTATTTGATTGTCAAAGATCAAGATGGTCCCGGTGCAACGGGACTGTTTTATTTAGAGCGATTTATCCGCCGCGCGTCCCGTGCGGCTTTTCTGCGTTTCTTCCGCTGCTCCCGCGCCCATTTGGACAGCCGGCCTCCGGATGACATGCTGACCGTCGCGCTATCGGCATCGCCCAGCTTTTTACGAGCCGCTGCCTGCAGGGCGGCCGGTAATGGTTCAAACTCTCCGGCTACTGGCTTGACATCAGGCTGCTTTAAGCGGATCAATTCGCCTGTATCGATGTTCATGTAGGTACGCTCCCTTCCTCGTCGTGCTCAGCAATCGTCTTCCAGTCCACTATTGCCGGAGCGTTCTCGACGCTGGCGATCAAATCGCCGTTCTCGTCTTCGATTAAAAACTCTGAATGCACCGAGTTCTCAAATTCCTGCCCGACTTGCTTGATTGAGATCACTTCATGACCATCGATCTCCGAGCCGACTTCATAAATTCGGTTCGGTGTACTCAGTACCGTCAATCTCTGAATGATTTGCATATAAGTCCTCCTTTCTATGTACTTTTCAAGGTGGGCGAGGGATTTCCACCCTTGCATGGGAGGCCCCCCTGCGCTTATGTGCTTCTCTTGCCACATTGCCAGGGCGTCCGGTCATCTGCCGTCCTTTTGACCGCGTCTTTATTGATTCCGCCACCACCTTGGATGCGTCAGCCGCATCTTGGAGCACCGGAAGGAGGAGTGCCCCGAAGGGCTCCGATGCTCCAAGACAGGGCCGAGGCCGCTGTCACAAGCGCCTATTCATCGGGCGCCTGAATGATATAGTTGAAAATGAACTGCCTGTCCGCATCCGGGTAAAACGGAAGGCCGGCGATCTCATTCCGGCACCGAAGGTGAAGCTCATCGCGTCTGCGCCAGATTGCTTGAAACTCTTCCGACAACGGGGACATCGTGCGCAACGCTTGAAGAGCCTCTTCGGTGTTTTGCTTTAGCTCTTCCCGAGTTTCGATATACCGACGGGCATATGGTAGAGCGATTTCTGCTGTACTCACGCCGCCCCCTCCTTGCGCTTTTGGCGATCAAGGGTTAAAATGGACGCAACGAGATACTTTAACCGAGTGCTCAACGATGACTGCCCTGGCCGGCGGTCATTTTTCATTTCCAGTTCCGCAATGCGAATCATATTGTTCAGGTATGCCGAGGCATCCTCAATCTTTCCTGGAAGCATGACTTCCGGATTCTGCCGGATCACTTGCAGGTTATGCACCGCCCGCTCCCCCGCCGCTCGTGCTTCAGCGACCAATTGTGTTCTGTCCATCTTCAACCCTCATTTCAGATAATTTTTTGAAGCCAACTCCGAATGATGTTCTTTCCATAATCCAAGGTAGGAGAATCCATATTTCCGGCATTGGACGGCTACGTTATGCGTTAGAGCTGTGATCGCTTCTAACTGTTCAAGCAAGGCGCCTTTGATCTGCTTCCGCTCCGGCTCGCTCAAATGTTCAGGGTGCTTGGTAACCGGCAGCTTAAGTAGGCACTCCTCTGCCTCGCGGATCTCCTCGAGCGTCTTTATGTAGGCAGAGCTTGGATGCAGGTCCGCCCCATTCAGCCATGGAACGGATGCCCCGCCGGTTACCTCTGCCGCAGCCGCGATGTACAGTTGCCCGTCGTCGTAATGCTGAACTGCAGTCTGCATAACCGACTTCGTGGCCTTTCTACTCCCCCTGATTACCTTGCCGACTGTTGATGCATCCGCATGAACGATTCGGCCGACTTCTCCCCGGGTGTTCCCCGCTTTCTTCATGACCGACTCAAGCGCTTTTCCAAATTGTCCGATTGCCAACCGATCTACCACTCCTTTGTCCGTTTTATGGGATGCTATCGGACAGGAGCCTGATGTATGATTTTCTTAAGCAATTCCCCTTACCTCATCCCCAGCCCGCCGGTGCCGGTACAGCTCGGCGGGTTTTCCTTATCCAGCAGCATCTTCTTGTTTGGATTTGCGATCCTGCTGGATCTGATCCGCGTACTTGATGTTCGCGGCAGCCAATAATTTGTGGAGCTTGTCCCATGCTTTATCGGAAAGCCCGGGATTATAAGGTGTTGGTTTTTCCATGACCGGAACCTCCTTTAAAATTTGAGCAATACATAACGGGTTTTGTTTTGATCGGGCCAGATGCTGTGCAGCGTCCAGCCTTCCTGAAGGAGCTTGTCCGCTTCGGCCCAGTCATTGGTTTCACGGACGCCGCTGGCGTCGCTCAGTTGGTGTTCCAATTAGATGACCTCCTTTCGTATTGTGGACTCCAGAAACGTTTCGTTGCCTACATCTTCAAAAAAAAAGTGTCCAATCAAAATTAAGAACAGAAGCAATTCTTTTTGCGAGGTCGACACTTGGATTCCGATTACCAGCTTCGATCATTCCGTAATATTGGCGACTGATACCAGAACTTTCTGCGATGGAATCTTGAATTTTACCATCAGCAATACGTAAATCAATCAACCACTGCCTAGTCATTTCACCACCCCTATGCAACATTTCGTTTCGTTAATAAACCTAATATAAAGCAACGTTTTGTTTCTGTCAATACTTTTACGCTTCTTTTTGTTGCGTATCCTTTTTAGCAACAATAAGTTGCGTTATACTCCTCCTAAAGAGGTGATAACGTGATCCGTCTCGATCGTTTAAGAGAACGAAGGATTGAAAATAAGTTGACCCATGAAGAATTGGCTGAGAAGCTTGGAATTTCACGCCAAGGATATGGAAATTACGAGTCTGGAAAACGTGATATCGATACTGATACGCTCGCCCGAATTTGCCAGATTCTTGACACTGACTCCGACTATCTACTTGGACTTACAGATAAACCGAAGTGGGAGCCAAGCCTTTCATTCTACGGAGGTCCTGAAGGTTTGACAGAAGACGAGTTGGAAGAAGCTGAAGCTGCTGTGAGACGGTACCGTGAGATGAAAGAACGAGCTGCAAGAGAGGCAGAGAAAAAAAGTAACGCGGGGGAAATATGAAAAAGCTGATGGTGATTCTATTTTCAATGCTACTCTTGGCAGGCTGTGGTACATCCAAGGCCGATGAGGCAGCAGATTTGGCAAATCAGGCGGATCAACACTATAACTCAGGTGATCTACAGAGCGCAGAGGCAGTATATCAGAAGTCACTGGATATGGCAGAAGTTCCGGAAGTCAGAAAAAAACTTACCACTACCCAAAATGAGATCACTGCACTCGATGCTGTGAGGAAATCGCTGAATGAACTCAAATCATCTAAGCTTGAGATTTTACAAGCGACTGAGCCTGCAGATCAGTTGGAAGTGACTAAAAGAATTGAGACAATCGTTACTGATCTTCCAAATATTACGGCACCTGAATCAACCGGCATTGCCTACTATCTGGAGAAACTTAGAAATGACACGGATTTATTCATGGTCCAAACAAACGTTGGTCTTTATATAAATTTCCTTCAAACCGGCATTTCAGGAGAAGATAGTTTATCAAAGCTATCAGACTCCATTGATATCTTCTTGAAGGAGCATTCAACAATAAGCAATTACAAATGACACCAAGCCAGCAATGGCTTTTCTTTTACAGCAAAAACAGAACATATGTACGCTAAACGGAGGATTTTACATGGATATGAACAAATATTTCAAAACTCCACTGGAGCAGAGCATCGAAGAATACTACATCGCAAACGGCATTTTAACTCCAGATTATCTTGTAATCGACCGAATCGCGGAAATCTTCGGCGTTGATGTAGCTTGCAACGAACTACGGACATTCTCCGATAATGAGCTTCGTGTGATCTTCCTATGCCTTACCGATGATCTTAATGCACAACGCCTGTCATTCTTTCATGAGCTCTGTCACGTATTACGGCATGCCGGCGATCAGCGGCGGATGCCTGAACTATTCCTCCAGTTACAGGAGGCCGACGCCGAAAGGTTCAGCCTATATGCTGCTCTCCCTTTTTTTATGCTTAAAAAGATCCAGCTTCCGGAATCAGAGGATGAAGCCGCTGGTTTAATCGGAAAGGTATTTCGGGTACCACCCAAATTTGCCAAGCAGCGACTGACTCAAATAAAAGAACGAATCACCGGCGCTGAATTCATGGCGACCTTAACATATACAGCGGCAGCCCGGGAAGAACGCATACCAGAACCGATAAACTCAGATCCAGTCATTCGTGGGATATACGGCCTCGAAGACCTCTCCCGCCCCCACACTCTCGTTATTGAGCAGCGCGGTGGGTTTGACTGGGAGCAACCTTTACATATTGTGGTCGACGGTTGTTTTAAAAGCATCGATGCACATCCCTATAACAAGCGGGACACGGCCGTTGTAAGTTCAGGCGACCTTTCTATCTCCCGCAATCGAGCAGACTGCCTCACCATCAATATGTCCCGCGTCGCCTGGCGGCATGGGAGGACGGCCAGCCGGCTATTTCTTCCGATGGAAGCTGTCGACGATGCGATAAATTTTTAAATGATACCAAATTCAAAGGAGAGATTTAAATGAAAGCAGCTATTTATGCAAGAACAGCTACAAAAGAACAATCAATCGAAGCCCAAATCACAAAATGCAAGGAATTTATCGAAAGTCTAGGTGGTGAAGTTACATGTATTTATTCAGATGAGGGATTCAGCGCAAACGACCATAACCGTCCATCGCTGCGAAAATTAATAGAAGAATCATCAAGCGGAGATTTCAACACAGTGGTTTCGTTCGGTTACGCAAGAATATTCAGAAATGTTTTCGATCTCAAAGAATTTGAATTTGGATTAAACCAACAAGAAATAGAACTTTTAATAGCTGATATCAAAAACCAATAGTCCTAAGAAAACAATCATAATACTGTAGGGGTGGTAATATGGTCGCAAAAGCAGATGGAACAGCAATTGGCGTTATGAGGGCAGCCATATACATCCGCGTCTCAACTGATATGCAAGCCGAAGAAGGATTCTCGATCGAAGGCCAGCGGAGCCGTTTGACCAGCTTTTCCGAATCCCAAGACTGGAGCATATACGATTTTTATGTGGATGATGGGTACTCAGCCAAGGATTTAAAACGTCCGGACATGCAACGTATGCTGGCTGATATGGAGGAAAGGAAATTCGACGTCGTCCTAGTCTACAAATTGGACCGTCTCACCCGCTCTGTTGCTGACCTACACGCCCTGCTTAAAACATTTGATTTGCACGGCGTCAAGTTTAAGAGTTCCACGGAGATTTTTGAGACGACGACGGCCATGGGGCGATTCTTCATCACACTCGTTGGCGCAATGGCTGAGTGGGAGCGTGGGACGATCTCAGAGCGCGTACGCTTTGGCGTTGAGCAGATGGTCGCGGAAGGGCGGCGTCCAGGCGGAGTGTTGCCGTATGGGTATACGCAACAAGGTCAGCTGATTCCCGAAGAGGCGGAGCTGATCCGCGAGGTCAGAGATATGTATTTGAGCGGTATGGGGTACAAGACGATCGCAATGAAGCTCAATCGATCAGACAAACAGCGCCGCGGCCATGACTGGACAGATGGGACCGTGGGGTACACTCTGGAGAATCCGTTCTACGCCGGCATCATACGGCTGGGTTCGAAAACAGCAGCCGGGACCTACGTAAACAGCAAACGCGACGAGAGGGTGAAATGTATCTACGGCAAAGGAAGTCACGAAGCGATATTTACCCAGGAGGAGTACGACGAGATCAAGGCATTTATGGCCCGCAAAGCGAAGGGCGGATACAGCCGGATTAACACTTACTGGTTCAGCGGCGTGCTGCGCTGCGGACGATGCGGGGCAGCCATGTTTGGCCGCCTGACTACCAAGCGGACGACCACAAAGGGAGACGTCCGGACCCAGTATTACATCTGCTCCAATCGGCATCACATCAAGACGTGTGACCTTCCGATCTTCCGGCAGATTCATGTCGAACATCTAGTCCTCCAGTACATCGAGCGGCTACAGGTTGACATGGAAAGGCTTAAAGAGGAAGCTCAACGAATTACGGAAGATGAGGGCAAAAAGAAGACGGAGATTGATAAGGAGAAGCGAGAACTCGCTAAGATTTCAGAGCGGCGAGAAAAGTGGCAATACATGTTCGTGGAAGGGCTGATCTCGAAAGAAGATATCCGGAAGAAAATAGCGGAAGAAGACCTGAAGGAACGAGCAGTTCGGCAGAGGATCGCCGATAACCAAAAATCCTTATCGGGCATCCCCCGGCTAACCGAACTGGCCGGCCTGGCAGACGCCTGGCCTTACCTGGATGATCAGGAGAAGAAGGATCTCGTTTACACCCTCTTCTCCCAGATCGTGATCAATACAGACCTCAAGCAAGTCAAGGGCGTGAAAAACAAGTTTTTTGATGCTTATATTCAGGACATTACGTTCAATTGAATCCACAATATAGTTGATGGAGATCCGTCGTGTCCTGTGTTCATCGCCTGAAGCATATCAAGCGCCTCTGCGCCACGAACCTCTCCAACGACGATCCGGTTCGGACGCATCCGCAGCGACGAGCGGATCAGATCGCGGATGGTGATTTCCCCCCTGCCCTCCGTGTTGGCGTTCCTGGTCTCAAGGGATACCAGATTAGGTACAGTCACAATTTGCAGCTCAGCCGAATCCTCAATTGTAATGACCCTCTCCTGGGGAGGAATAAACTGGGATAATGCGTTCAGAAAGGTGGTCTTGCCCGAACCCGTTCCACCGCTGATAAAAATATTGTATTTAGCAGCTACGAGCGTCTTCAGCAGATCGGCCGCTTCCCGGCTGATGGCCTCCCGGCGGACAAGATCATCCATTGTCATCGGCGACTCGGGAAACTTTCGGATCGTCATTGCTGGACCCTTCAGCGCGACGGGCGGAAGCACAATATTGACCCGCGACCCGTCTTTTAAGCGGGCATCAACTATCGGCGACGATTCGTTGACTACGCGGTTGACGTCGGAAACGACGATCTGGATAATATCCTCCAGCCTGGACGCCGATTCAAACGCCAGCGGCAGGCGGCGGATCTCCCCTTCCTCTTCGACAAAAATATCTTCATGGCTGTTAATCATAATCTCGCTAATGGCAGGATTATCCACGAGCGGCTGAAGCACATCCAGACCGCGAAAGGAATCGAACAGTCTCCGGACAAGCGCGCGCTTCTCCTGGGCCGTTAACGGCCGCAGCTCTTCCCGCTCAAAAATCGTTCTTTCAATATGCGAGATCAGTTCGCCGTTCCCCACGGAGGAGGTCACATCCAGCCCTGAACGTATATCGCTGCGAAGAGCCCGGAATAATTCGTCATTCATGAATTTCCCTCTCCGCCTGACTGAAGCTCAGGCTGCGGCATCCCCGCAATCATTCCGCATAATTTCTGGATACCGCGCTGGAACACCGGCGAATTGAGACTTAGCTCCCCCCTATTGGGCAGATTCCATGAGGAGATGAAGGGAAGCAGGACATCAGGCTCTATTCCCTCGGTGAACGGTATCTGCGGAACATTCTCCCTGGCGAAATTTACTGCAAACAAGCTCTTGCCGGATAAATCCGCCGTCATCCCGGAATGCGGAGATGTGAAGTGCGACAGCCACCTTTCGGTTTTGTAGACACCCACCTCGTCGTCCCGCAGCACCCAAACCAGACGTCCACAGCATTGCAGCACCGCCCCAGCGCGTTCTTCCCCGATGCTGCCCGTATCGACGATGACGATATCATAGCCGCCGTCCCCGGCCAGCAGTTCCATCAACTCCTGCGCATCCCCTGCGCTCATATGCACCATTTCTTTAACATTGCTCACAGGTCTGAAAGTATCGCAGTGCAGCGCGTCCAGTCTTACAGCATAACGCCTTATGCCGATTTCCGAAGCGTGTCCTCTATCTTTGGAGACTTGAATCTCGTACAGAAGCCGCTCCAGCCCCGGGCCTTTTCCCCAGGAAGGATGCAGAAACAACCCGCTGCTGTTCACCGTCTCAAGATTCAGATAAAATACGGACAATCCTTGGCACCCAAACTGCTTGGCTAAGTTCATCGCGACCGTCGTCTTGCCGCTGCTGCCGCTTCCCGACACAATTCCAAGCAGCAAAGTGCCTTCGCCCAAACCGAAAGCTGTGCGGTTTCGCCGCACTTCACACAGCTGAAGCATGGAGGACAACAGCGCCGGCAGCGCTTGATATTTCGCAATCCGTTTGCCGCCTGCAGCACCCTTATTCTCCGTGAACGCCGCACCGCCGGCTTCCTCCAGAATCGCCCAAGGTACAGCCGCCCGGCCCCCAACGAGCCACGCCTCGATGAACGCGGGTTCGCCGACAACCGCGTCAGGCACTTCCCCGCCCTTCATGTACTCGGTAAAAACCTCCATTCGGCTGAACGCCTTAATATTCAGCATTTCTCCATACTCGCTATGGTGAATATAGTGCAGCAGCGGTTCGATATATTGGGTTTCACGTACGGCGAGCACGATGTTAGCGGCCATTAATCTTCCCCCTTTCTTTAACATCCTCACAATTTACTTATAAGAAGACAGCAAAAAAAGCACCGCCAATAACCGCGACAAACGGTTAATGAACGGTGCTTCCGTCACTATTCCTATAATTTACAGCTATACTAGCATATTTATTGAAACACGGCAATATTTAAAAATCAGAATAATTCACTCCCCTTTTATTCAGAGGCTATCACTACAAAAAGCGCCCCCGGATCTCCGGCGTAGGCAAAAGGCACTGATCATCACGGCCGAACCAGCGGTAGCGATTCTTTGCCACGTACCGGTACAGCCTGTTGCGCAGCGGAGCCGGTACGGCGATAAGCAAATAAGCGGTCGGCCAGGGAAAGCGAAGCCTGCGCAGAATACGAAGAGCAGCAGCCGATTCCGTATAATACTTCCCGTTTTCTACAAGCACTACCGTATCCAGCCGATGAGCGTCCAGCCCGCCTTTTTCCAGCAGCTTTTGCCCGATGTCGCTCTGCAGCGGCGCGAAACGAAAACGTCCTTCGGGATCACGGGGAATAATGAAGGTTACCAGCCACCCGCACAAATGGCAAACGCCGTCGATCAGCACGATGGATGCCCCGTCGGCATCAGCGAATTTTTGGGGCTCTGCCGCCTCTGCCCGCTCTTTCGTCTTTGATGATTCTTTCGCCTTTTTCTGCTTCTCCGTCTTTCCTTGCTCTTCCGGCATCTCCCGCTCGGTGGATTGCGCCCTTCTCACATCAGCCATCCGGCTCCTCTCCTTCCCTTCATATTCTATCTTTCCCCGTTTTACGGCAAAACAAAAACGCGGGAATCTTCCCGCGCCTCCAGGTTCCTGTCTGCTGCTGTTACTCGGCAGTGGTCTTCTCAATCCAGTTGTCACCGATCATTTGATCTTCCAACTCTCCGGTGAACGCCTCCATACATTTGCAAATAAAGTCCTTGCGGCAAATCGGGCAGGGAGTCTTCAGCAGTCGGCTGATGTTCGTCATTCTCCATTCAGGAAGCCGATGGTAAAACGCGCGGCATTCCGTTCCGTCAGCGAGCTTAATAATGAATTCATACAGCCCATCCTTGTCGTTGCTGCTGGCCTTCGTCACGTTCGTGATTACCGGTTTATAAGACATCTTCATCACCTGTTATTTTAAATTTTGGCTAATCCAATGTGTAAATGACCGTATGCTCAGATACTTAGACATCTTAAAGAATTTTAGGGGTGATGTCAACCAAAGGGAGGATGAGTTCGAAGCTGAGATTAATGAAGGAAAAAATCGGGCTTATCAGCCTGTGATCAAAATCTTCCAAAAAGCTATGTCAACGAACGCGAATTCCGCCGTCGTACCTATTCTAATTATATCTATTTATATATAAAAATAATGAATATATGCTAAATGTCATAACAATATTAATCTTTTTATATCAAAATGTAAAAAACTTAGGCTTTCAAGCTGGTTTCAGAAAAATTCAGAAAAAAGGAGGCTGAAGGATGAACGCAAAAATGACACAAACTTCCGAAATGTTGGGGCAAACGACGAATTCCTCCGGCAAACACAAACGGGTGATCCGAATCGTTCTGACCGCCGGACTGCCGATTGCCGTGCTGCTCCTCTCCTTCACACTCGGACGTTACAGCGTCTCGCTGTCTCAGATGGCTGATATCTTCCGGGCCCGCCTTCTCGGACTGCCCGACCCGGGACCGGATTCTGTCAGCACCGTCCTGTTCAATGTGCGCATTCCGCGAATCGCCGCCGCCCTGCTCGTCGGCGGGGCATTGGCCGCCGCCGGAGCTTCGTACCAAGGCCTGTTCCGCAATCCGATGGTGTCGCCGGATATTCTGGGCGCCTCTGCCGGGGCGGGATTCGGTGCGGCGTTAGCGATGCTGCTGTCGCTTGGCCCGGCGGGCATTCAACTGCTGTCCTTCCTGCTCGGTATTGGAGCGGTGGCGCTGACCTACTCCATTGGATCGCTTGTCAGCCGCAGAGGTGGGGCGGTGCTTTCCCTGGTGCTGACCGGGATCGTCATTTCCACCGTGTTCGGCTCGTTCACCTCGATTATTAAGCTGGCTGCCGATCCTGACAACAAGCTTCCCTCCATCACCTTTTGGCTGATGGGCGGATTGTCTCTTGTCGGACTGGATGATTTGGCAATCCTTGCTCCGCTCGTGTTAATCGGTTTGATACCACTGCTTCTGCTGCGATGGAAGCTGAACGTATTGTCTTTTGGCGAGGAAGAAGCCCAGTCGCTCGGTGTCAATACGGCCAGAATCCGCATAGTCACCATCGTATGCTCCACCCTGCTGACCGCCGCCTCTGTATCCGTCAGCGGCATGATCGGCTGGGTAGGTCTAATCGTGCCCCATCTCGCACGTATGGTCGTCGGGCCAAACTACAAGGTGCTGCTGCCCGTCTCCGCGCTATACGGCGCATCCTATCTCTTGCTTGTCGATGATATTGCCCGCAGCGCGCTTACCATGGAAATCCCGCTTGGAATCCTGACTTCCCTGATTGGCGCTCCCTTTTTCATTGTGCTGCTCCTTACCGGAAAAAGGGGGTGGGACTGATGCTGGAAGTCGAGAATCTCTCCTGCGGTTATGGCAGTCAGCCGATCGTCAAGGAGGTTTCGTTTTCGGTTCGGTCCGGGGAGATTATGTGTCTGCTCGGTCCCAACGGCGCAGGCAAAACAACCTTGTTCAAGACCTTGCTGTCTTTTCTGAAGCCCTTAGGGGGAACCGTCAAAATTAAAGGGCAGAGCACCGAAGGATGGTCCAGACAAATGCTGGCCCGTGCCGTTGGCTACGTCCCCCAGGCGCACGGCGCCCCTTTTCCATTCAGCGTCTTCGATGTGGTCACCATGGGCCGCACCGCTCATCTCGGACTGTTCGCCGCACCGAGTTCCAAAGACCGGAGCATTGCCGATCAGGCTCTGCAAATGCTTCAGATCACTGCTCTGCGGGATCGAATATACACGGAGCTGAGCGGAGGAGAGCGGCAGATGGTCCTAATCGCCCGGGCGCTGGCGCAGCAGCCGGACATCTTGATAATGGACGAGCCGACGTCCAATCTGGATTTCGGCAATCAGATCCGAATGCTGGAACAAATCCGGCTGCTCAGCAACCGGGGAATGACGGTAGTCATGACGTCTCATTTTCCAGATCATGCCTTTTTATGCTCAGACAGGGTAGCGCTCTTGCGCCGCGGGCTTCCCTTTTTGGCGGGGTCTGTGAAAGAGGTGGTAACATCCGAGAATTTGAAATCCGCCTACGGCATCGATGTCGAGATCGCGGAACTTACCGCCGCCACAGGGCAGAATGTGAAGACATGCGTTCCACTTATGCGGACGGAAAGTCAAATGCTTGAGGAGTTGTCTTAACCAAACTTCATTATTCACAAAAAACAGGAGGTACTATCATGCAAAAAAGATTCAAAGAAAAAAGCTTGCTGGCGTTCATACTATCGGCAGCATTAATTCTGGTTCTGGCAGGATGCGGAAGCAATAATACAAATGGGAATGCCGGTGACACCGGAACCGCAGCATCGCCGGCACCTTCTCCGCAGGCGACTTCCTCGCAGACAGCCGAGGCAGGCAAGACCATTACGGATACCGACGGACGCCAGGTGACAGTCCCTTCGCAAATCAACAAAATTGCTGATGCCTGGCCTGCTCATAATGAAGTTGTGACGATCCTTGGAGCCGGCGGAAAAATCGTGTCCACCATCTCTACGCCCAAGTCGGTCCCTTGGCTGTACAAAGTAAATCCGCAGATGAAAAATGCTGTGACCGCCTTTACCAAATCCGAAGCGCAAATGGAAGAGGTGCTGAAGAACAAGCCTGACATCGCCTTTGCGTCGACCGGTTCTCCGCTGATTCAGCCTCTGGAGAATGCCGGGATTCCCACAGTAACGCTGAACTTTACGAATTTCGAAGAGATGAAGGAATGCTTCCGGTTGACGGGAGACATTCTCGGGGAAGATGCGCGTACCCGGGCCGATTCCTTTATCAGCTATCTTGATGGCAAGCTCGAACAGATAACTGCTGTAACGTCCAAAATTCCCGAGTCGGATAAGCCTAAGGTGCTGCATATTCAGTCCCTGTCGCCGCTTCAGGTGGACGGCAAGGACACGATGATCCAGAACTGGATTGAAGTAGCTGGCGGCGTTAATGCCGCTCAAGAGATTAGCGGCAACATGAAGCCTGTAAGTCTGGAGCAGATTATAGCCTGGAATCCGGATTATATCATGATCGGCAGCGGCCTGACGGATACCGACCACATCATGGACGATCCCGCATGGAGGACACTGAATGCCGTCAAGAACGGCCACGTTTATAACAACCCGAGCGGCGCTTTCCTCTGGGACCGCTACGGCGCCGAAGCCGCGCTGCAAATCCAATGGGCGGCCAAGACGCTGCATCCCGATCTGTTTCCCGACCTGAACATCGTCCAAGAAACCGTAAGTTTCTATAAGCAGTTCCTGAATTACGACCTTACTAATGAAGAGGCGCAGCTGATCATTGACAGCAAACCGCCGGTAGAGTAATAACGGTTTAAACTTCAGTCGTTCAGAAAATCAAATAAGACCCGTTTTCGCATCATCAATGCGGAAATGGGTCTTATTTATGCATGCCTTCAATAGTTTCATCTGCCACCTTAGCGAAGGGATTACTGCCGGCTCATTTCCAGCACATTAAGCTCCACCTCGATATTTCCCCTCGTCGCTTTGGAGTACGGACAGAAATCATGGGCTTTTTTCGCCAAATCCTCCGCTTTGTCATGGTCAACACCCGACATTTTCACATCAAGCCGTACGGACAGCTTGAATCCTCCGTCGCTCTCATCTTTACCGATGGATACGTTCGACGTAACCTCCACATCCTGAAGCTTGACGCCTTCCTTACGGGAAATAAAGGCCAGCGCGCTCTCATAGCAGGCTCCGTACCCCGCAGCAAACAGCTGCTCAGGATTCGTGCCTGTTCCGCCCGAACCGCCCAGCTCTTTGGGCATGCTCAGATTATGCTTCAAAGCGCCGTCAGAGGATTCAAATGAGCCTTCACGTCCGCCGCGAACCGTTGCGGTAGCCGTATACAATGCTTTCATTAATATCGTCTCCTTTGTAATCCAATTTTTACCCTAGCACTACCTTTAATTAAACTTGAGGCGCGATTTGAAACGAGAAATTACAAAAAATTTTAATATTTTTCAAAAAGTCTTGATTGTGATTATAAATCGTTTAAAATTAAATTGTTATAAACATATTATGGTTTGAGGAGGACCCCATTTATGAGCGTCTATGATTACCATGCAAATACCCTGCGCGGTCAGGAAGAATCGTTGTCCAAGTATAAAGGCAAGGTGCTGCTTATTGTGAACACGGCCAGCAAGTGCGGCTTCACCCCTCAATACAAAGGTCTCCAGGAAGTCTACGAAAAATTCAAGGGCCGCGGCTTCGAGGTACTCGGCTTCCCCAGCAACCAGTTTGCGGCGCAGGAGCCCGGCAGCAGCGAGGAAATCCAGGAATTCTGCCAGCTCAACTACGGCGTCTCCTTTCCGATGTATGAAAAAATCGATGTTAACGGCGACAATGCCCATCCGTTATACAAATATTTAACGAAGGAAGCTCCCGGCGCGCTCGGCTCCAAAAGCGTAAAGTGGAATTTCACCAAATTCCTGGTCGACCGTGAAGGACATGTGCTGAAACGCTTTGCCCCGACGACGACACCCGAAAGCATCGAAGATGAAATTAAGACTCTGCTTTAATTGAACAGCGGTGACATTCCCCCGGGAAAAAGAAAAAAAGGATTGCGCAGCATGATTCTCCTGCACAATCCTTTCGTTTATCCAATCGGCATTCGTTCCGGAGGCACTCCCCCGGCTAGTGCATGACCTGACCGCCCGTCACGTTAATGGATTGCCCCGTCATATAAGACGCTTTGTCGGAAGCGTAAAAAATAACGGCATTGGCGATATCGTCATACGTGCAGCCCCGCTTCAGCGGCACTTTATCCGTATATACCTGCTCCACTTCTTCCGGTTTGATGCCAAGCTTCTGGGCGTATTGGGGAATCAGGCTCTGGAACATCGGCGAGTTCAGCAGATTGCCCGGCATAATCGAGTTGACACGGATATTGTGCTCCGCCAGATCAAGCGCCAGGCTTTGCGTCAGCCCGACCCCGCCGAATTTGGAAGCGGAATAGGCCGAATTATGCTTGCTGCCGACCTTGCCCGATTTCGAATTGATCTGAATGATATTTCCCCCGCCCTGCCCGATCATGACTCGCGACACTTCTCTTGCGCACAAAAAGTATCCGGTGAGATTTACGTCGACGGTTAAATTCCAATCTTCCAGGCCAAAGTCGGTAATTTTACGGCTCTTGGCGACACCCGCCACATAAACCAGCAGATCAATGCGCCCAAAGGCTTCCGTTGCCTTGCCCACCATCTCGATTACTTCGTTTTCATGGATGAAATTTACCGCTACAGCCAGCGCTTTTTGTCGATGCTGTTCCTCAACGGTCCGAGCTACGCTCTCCGCATGTTCACCATTTAAATCAGCCACAACAATATCATAGCCTTCGTCAGCGAGACGATAGCAAAGCGTTTCTCCCAAACTTTGACCTCCGCCGGCAACTATTGCCACTTTACGTTCACTCATATCCTTAGCACTCCTTTATCGATCTTTTTATTTTTTAATAATTTTTATTTCGCCGCCGATTCCCGGTTTATGAAAATCCTTGTTCTCTAAATACAGCGTGCCGGGCAGCCCTTCCGTTTCTCTTCCGTCAAACTGAAGGGTGATATGCCCGAGCAGCTTTAAATTTCTGGCCACTTTGCTTCCGACCGAAGTGATCGTATACTCGATGCCATCCAGGAGCAGAACATCTCCCTTTTCGATTTCGCCTTCCACATCGTTAACATGGATCAGAAGACAATAATCCGCTACATCCGAAGGCGCGTTCTCACCGAACAGTACAAAGATTTTATCTTCAATAAAATCAAACACCGACGAACCGATTTGCGTAATCCGGGTTTGATAAACGGTTTGCATAACAGAGTCCTCCATTCAGTTCATTAACTGTACAGCCCAAAGCTGGCCAACCAAGCAATAAAGACCGTGGGCGCCCCGGTAAGAAACCGGCCGTACAATACGGCTGGCACACCTACTTCGATCGTCTCCACCTCGGCCTCCGCCAGTCCCAGTCCCACTGGGACGAAATCGGCGGCAGCCTGGGAATTGATAGCGAACAGCGCTGGCAGCGCCAGATGAGGCGGGATATTTCCTTTGCCGATTTCCACTCCGATCAGGGTTCCGACAACTTGCGCGATGACCGAGCCCGGTCCCAAAAAAGGGGATAGCAACGGAAATGAGCACACCAGTGAGATCAGGAGCAAGCCAGGCAGCGAGCCCGCGAACGGCGAGAGAAATTTGGCGAATACGTCGCCGATTCCCGAGGCGTTAATTATGCCGATCAACATCGCCACAAAAGCCATGAATGGCAGAATAGTTCGGATAACCGTATCTATCGCTTCCCGTCCCGCCTGATAGAACACGCTTACAATGGAGCCCATTGCCATGCCGACCCGTGCCAGCAAGCCTTTCGGCTTTTGCTGTTCACTTATTTTTTGCTTTGCGCTATACTTAGGTTGGGTTTTTATTTCTGCATCACTTTTTTCGGGCTGGGCTGTATGGGGTGTTGCAGCACCTTCATACGGCTCAATGTCCGAAACCTTCACTCCGGATACATAAATATCCTCGGTAATATGCTTTGCCAGCGGTCCGCTTTTCCCCGTTGGAAGCACATTAATGGTCATAATTCCCTTTTGCGGATACACGCCGCAGCGCAGTGTCCCTCCGCAGTCGATGATGACGCAGGCGATTTCCTTTTCAGGGACGCTTGTTTTAAAGCCGTCTACCAGTTCTGCCCCGGTAAGCTCCGCAATGTGGTCGGCAATATCCGGTTTCGTTCCCCCCGTTATGTAGACCACCTTATTTTTTTCCTCAGTCGGCCTGATAATGAGCGGACCACCAAACCCGCCTGTTCCCGCTTTGATAATAACCGCGTTGTAATTACTCATGTCCCCCACCTCCTACAAGTTAACGGTTTCTTTCAGTTTTACTTTCTGCTGTTTCTCGACGATGGAAGTGGTGAGATCGGTTACCCAGCCTCTGAAAAAGTTCGTCACAATCCCTACCAGGAAGTACCGCAGCGCCAGCTCCGTCGTGTTGAGACCCAGTGTGGTGATACCAGCCGCGATTCCAAGGAATACGAACAGTTCTCCGGGATTCACATGCGGGAATAACCCGTTATGCGTATGGCAGGAATATGAGGCCGCGGCATAGTAGCTGGGTTTGTATTTTTCGGGCAGGAATCTTCCCAGCGAGAGGGTCATCGGGTTGGCAAGAATAAAAGTGCCTACAATCGGAAGGATAAAATAGCGCGTAAAGGGATTTTTTGCCGATTTCCTTGCGACTCGCTCCACCCGTTCCTGGCCGATCAGCTGAATCAGCGCATTCATAGCCACCAACAGCATAATCAGTAGCGGGACAATTCCTGTAACCAGATTGGTAAAGGTCACGCCTCCCTGCCTGAACAGATTCATAAAGCCGTTGGCCAGGTTTGTTACAATTTCCATACTTTCACCCCATTTTGTTATTTTTTCGCCGGTATTAGTCTTTCGAGCCAGGTCTTCTTAAGCTTGAGTTCACCTCCATTTGAAATAATCTTATAGCTGCTTATGGCATCCCTGATAGCGCCCTTTGTCAGCTTGTCGAACCCCGCGAGATCTCCCTCTTCCAGCTTCGGCAGCGGCTTACCTTCCAGACCTTTCAAGGATCGCACTCTGGAAAAGACCGTGACTCCCTGCATCCTAGCGGCTTTCAGAATCTTTCCCTGCGAGTCGATTGCGAGCATTACGACGGTACCTGCCCTGAACCTTCCCGTCTTCTTGCCGATGGCAACTCGCCCGATCCGCCTCAGTTCCGTGTAATGTCGGTTGAAATGTCTAATTTGCAGGAACCCGAGCACACTTTGCAAAAGCCAGGACAACGCAATCACAATAATGATATATCCCATAGTATTCACCCCCTTCAATTCATTGCGTGCGATTTCTTCTGCGCCTCCAGACCGAGCATCTCTACCGCGGTTTCTTCATTGGTGACCAAGGTGTTGATATATTTACCCTTGATGGCTCCGATAATGGAAGGCGCCTTCTCTGCCGATTCTGCCAGAGCAATTGTATACCGGGTGTTCCGAAGCCGTTCCAGCGGAATGGCGATCGTGCGATCGGTTAATTCGGATTCGATTAACTTCCCTTCCAAGTCGTAGAACCTAGAGCAAATATCGCCGATCGCGTTATGCCGATTCAGGTCGGCAATTTCCTTGTCGCCGTAAAATCCGGTCCAGATCATGTTCGAATTGCTGATAGGAGCGCCGATGCCAACTACAGCGACCGTAAGACGATCCCACAGATCAGATATTTTGCGAAAATAATGCGCTTGCACAATTTCGTCTCTCGTTTCCTTGCGTTCCACAACGGCCGCTGCGTCAATCAGATACGCTTCTCCTCCGAAGTCATTCGCGATGCTGTACACGATGGCATTGACATGATACTTCGTTTCCATCGGCCCTGGCCCCCCAACCAAGGGAACGAAATGCGCGGAACGCTGCTCGCAATCGGTAAATTCCCCAATCAGGCTTCCCATCGTGGTGCCCCAGGCCAATCCGACAACATCGTCGTCCGTTATCACACTTTTCATAAGCTCGGCCCCAGCTCTCGCTACGGCCTTCTTCCGGCCCGACTCGGACAATTCAGTGTTGGAGGGCACGACAATTGCCCTTTTCAGTTGAAATACGCTTTCCAAACGCTCCTCAATTTCGTATTTGCCTTCACCCTCCGTAATCTTGATCTGAACCACGCCTTCTTCCCGCGCTCTTTTCAGCAGACGGCTAATTGAAGTGCGGTATATGCCCAGCGCCTTTGAAATTTCGCTCTGTGTCATGTCGTCGAGGTAATACATTCGAGCAATTTGAGCCAACAGCCTTCTATCTTCATCATGGATTGTCATCGGCTTTCTCTCCAGACCTTTTATATTATCGGCACATATGTGCTTTTTGTTTTATCATTTGTGCTTCGTGGCTTTAGTATACGCTTACAGGTTCTTTTCGTCAATACGTCGGACAGGCTTTTTTCTATTAGTTAAAAATAAAGACCGGTCAACGGGCATTTCTGCTCGGCGACCGGTCTGTTGACCGCTGCTTGCGCGGCTTGCATGCCGCTTCTCGCTCTATTCCTCGGGAAATAATTCGGTTGAAATGTACCGTTCGCCGGTGTCCGGCAGAAGGACGACGATGTTCTTGCCGATGTTTTCCGGCCGTTTGGCCAGCTGATAGGCGGCGAATGCCGCAGCTCCGGAAGAAATCCCAACAAGCAGCCCTTCCTTCCTTGCCAGTCTTTGCGACGTTGCAATCGCTTCTTCATTCTTTACCGTGATGATCTCGTCCACAACGGCCCGGTTGAAGTTACCCGGTACGAAGCCAGCACCGATGCCCTGAATGGCATGAGGGCCCCGCTGTCCGCCGGATAGAACAGGTGAGCCGGACGGTTCCACAGCGACGATCCGCACCTGCGGATTGCGCTGTTTCAGAACCTCGCCGACTCCCGTAATCGTTCCGCCGGTGCCGACGCCTGCGACAAAAATATCCACTTTTCCATCGGTATCATTCCAAATTTCTTCGGCCGTAGTCTTCCGATGCACATCGGGGTTGGCCGGATTCTCGAACTGCTGCGGGATATAGGAATTGGGTATATCTGCGGACAGCTCCTGTGCTTTGCGGATCGCGCCCGCCATGCCTTCCGAAGCCTGGGTCAGCACCAGCTCCGCCCCGAGCTGTTTCAGAAGCTTTCGACGCTCTATGCTGAAGGATTCGGGCAAAATAATAATCAACCGGTAGCCCAGTGCCGCCGCCACAAAGGCAAGACCGATGCCGGTATTTCCGCTGGTCGGTTCGATAAGGGTCGTCTCTTTGTTTATGAGCCCCTTGTCTTCGGCATCCTTGATCATGGCGTATCCGATCCGGTCCTTCACGCTGCTCGCCGGATTGAAATATTCCAGCTTGGCCAGGATGTTCGCAGCCGCGCCTTCCTCTTTGAAGCTGGACAGCTCGAGTAGCGGCGTATTCCCAATCAGTTCGGTCAAGTTCTTAACGATCTTCCCCATTGTGCATTGCCTCCAAAATTAGATTTTTCAAATTATAGCTTTCATCTATTCCCATGCAAAAACTCGGTATAATGAGCATACCGGAAATTCCATCACTTGTAAATCGCATGTGCAGAAACAAAAAAAGCCTTGCTGCGCAAGGCTTCTTTCTATATGCGGTAGAGAGGACTCGAACCTCCACGGGCGTACGCCCACTACCCCCTCAAGATAGCGTGTCTGCCATTCCACCACTACCGCGCGGTGAATCATTTTTTTGAGGCCAACACATGTTATTATACTCGCTTCTTTCTCAAAAGTAAAGCTAAATTATTCAGGAAGCTGCTCCTCCTGTTTCCGTCTGCGATATTCGGCAAAAGCGAGATACTCTTTGATAAATTCCTTCTCCCGGGGCTGCAGTTCATCGAAATGGCAATTGGATTGCCGTATTTGCTCAAAAAAATAATCCTCGCTTCCTTCACGCAGTATGGACGGGGAAGTCTTGCCCAGAATAAGCCAGTCCAGACTGACGCCGAAAAAAGCGCCGATTTCGATTAATTTATGCGTTCCGGGTGTCGACTTGCCCCGTTTCCAATCTCCCATATTTCCTGTACTGATGCCAAGCTGCTCACAGAACGCTTTTTTGGTCATGCCTTTTTTGTCAATCAAAAGTTCAATTCGATCATAAATGGACTGCATTTCCAGACCGCCTTCCGAAATTATAACAAATAACGTAAATAAGTCATTATTTTATTGTAAAATGACGTAAAAAAGTATATAATTAACTAATCTTATGCTTTAGCCCATTATATCATACGGCTGGAATGTCGATAAGAGGTGAGCAAGATACGCAGCAAAAAGCCCATAACCCCTTACGGATGGACAATCAAGCAGCGCCTAGCGGAGATGATGCTGAGTCAAAAAGAATTTTGCCAAATGAACGGCATACCGCCCTACCGCCTATCCAATCTAATTCACGGAACGCGCAGCGCCTTACGGTACCGCCGACAGGTGGACCAACTGCTCGATATAACCCCGGACATCACGAGTGAAGCGGGAAATAACTAAGCTATCTTTTTATCCGCTTAATCTTAGTATCCCATCCTGAAATCTGTCAAGGAGCGATCCCTTTGTCCAAAAGCGCCTTATCCCTCGCAATCCGATTGATACACTCTCTGCCGGGCAGCGCACTGGCTGTCGATAGACACGGATTGATCGCCGCGGCGAACGAACCATGGAAGAGCTTCGGTATCGCTTCGGGTCTTTCCATGCGCTTCGAGTGGACGGGGACAGACTATTTTGAAATGATGCGTGAGCTTGTTCTTCCACCAGACTCTATGCTGGAGCTAACCCAGGCCGTCCATTCCATCTTCTCGGAAGAACGGCTCGTTTACAATGGCAGGTTTCCCAAACCTCCTTCCCTGAAGGGAAGAAAATGGTTCCAAATTGAGGCCTTTGCTATTCCCGAAGAGACTAAGCGCTCGATCTCTTTTGTTCTGCTGTCCCACCGCTTTATCTCTCACGCCGCAGAACCGCACCAAGCCAAGCCGCCTGTCGACTCACTCCATCGGAAGTCATATCATTATCTGCCGGTCTGCGCTTCCTGCAAATCCATCCGCAAGGGCAGCGAATGGATTCCGGTGGAACGTTTCTTGCAGCAGAAACTGCATACCGAACTAACCCACGACATCTGTCCCCAGTGTATGGCCCAACTGTACCCCCAGTATCCCGGCGCCTTGGAACGGTTGGCGGATTAACTCCGTAACCGGCGTATCCCCCTTTCCGCCTGAATTCACGAGATATTGGTCCGATCTCCCTCTAAAGTTCCCTTAATGAGAAAAAAAACCCTGATTTCTCAGGGTTCTTCCTTGGCTATTATGCGGTAGAGAGGACTCGAACCTCCACGGGCGTACGCCCACTACCCCCTCAAGATAGCGTGTCTGCCATTCCACCACTACCGCTTATGGTGACCCGTAGGGGATTCGAACCCCTGTTACCTCCGTGAAAGGGAGGTGTCTTAACCCCTTGACCAACGGGCCATGCTTTAGTGTCACAACAAAAATGATTATAGCAAATCCCAAATCATCTGGCAAGAACTATTTTTCAAAAAAACACGGCGGCTTACTTATAGATGCAAACCGCCGTATATGCCTGCCTCCGCCCTTCCCGCGGAGATAAGCAGTTATATAATACGCTCTAAACGAGTCCTGTTTCCTTCAAAGCTTCCAGCCCGTCCATAAACGCATAGCCCAAGCTTTGGGCCACGGCTTGGTTGGTAACATGTCCAGCCGCTACATTAATTCCGCGGGCGAGCGAGATATTGCCCGTCGCTGCTTCAGACATGCCGAAATTCGCAATTTGCAGCGCATATGGAATCGTCACATTTGTCAGCGCCAGCGTCGAGGTGCGGGCAACCGCTCCCGGCATATTGGCTACCGCATAATGGACAACCCCATGCTTGATATAGGTCGGATTCTCGTGGGTGGTAATCCGGTCGATAGTCTCTATCGAGCCTCCCTGGTCGATGGCCACGTCGACGATAACCGAACCCTCGGTCATCTGTTGAACCATATATTCCTTGACCAGCTTCGGCGCGCGGGCGCCCGGAATGAGTACGGCGCCAATCAGCAAATCCGCTTTGCGGACCGCCTCCTCAATATGATAGGAATCCGACATAATGGTCATCAGCCGGCCGCCGAAAATATCGTCCAGTTCCCGCAGCCGGTTTGCGTTTAAGTCGAGAATGGTGACCCTCGCGCCCATGCCGATAGCGACCTTTGCCGCATTGGTTCCGACAACGCCGCCGCCAATGATAACGACTTCGGCGGGCTTGACGCCGGGAACGCCGCCCAGCAGAATCCCCTTGCCGCCGTGCGGCTTCTCGAGCAGCCCAGCGCCGATCTGAACGGCCATCCGCCCCGCTACTTCGCTCATTGGCGTAAGCAACGGCAGCGAGCCGTCGTCAAGCTGAATCGTCTCGTAGCCTACGGCGACAACGCCGCTGTCCGCTAATGCCTTCGTAAGACCCGCTTCGGGAGCAAGATGGAGATATGTGAACAGGATTAGATTCTGGCGGAAGAAGCCATACTCTTCCGCCAGAGGTTCCTTCACCTTGATCACCATCTCCGCTTTAGACCACACCTCCGAAGCGGATGACAGAATTTCAGCGCCTTTGTCCCGGTATTCCGAATCCTCGAATCCACTGCCTTTACCGGCGGAAGTCTCAATCAGCACGGTATGACCTGCCTTTTTAAGCGCTTCGACACCGGCCGGCGTGATGCCCACACGGTTTTCGTTATTCTTGATTTCTTTCGGTATGCCGACAATCATGCTTATTCCTCCTTCTCGTATATGGCAAGATAGCAGGATAGCCGCCCCATTGATAAATGGAGCGGCATCCCAAGCGGCCAAGCGATATTTGGAAGTAAATTGTCTGTTGCGAAAGATGGATCAAATCAAACTTGCCGTTATCCTTAGCGCTGTGATGTTTCTTTTGGCTTACGGATTAACCTTGGTTTCGAAAGTTTGCTTGCCGCCCACGAATTTCAGTACGACAGCCGCTTTAACCGGGTCATGCGTTTCGTTCAACGTAATTTTGCCGGTAGCCAGTTGGAGATCCTTGGTCGCTGCCAAGGCGTCTTTAATCTTGGCTGCATCGGCTGCTCCTGCGCGGGAAATAGCGTCGGCTACCAGTTTGACAGCGTCATAGCCAAGGGCTGCCATGCCGTCCGGTACTGCGCCGCCGTTGGCGGCTTTATATGCGTCAACGAAAGTTGTAACTTCAGGAGCAGTATCTTCCGGCGAATAGTGATTGGACATGAAGGTGTTGTCCAGAGCCGCTGCGCCTGCGATTTCAGCCAGCTGTGGAGAATCCCAGCCGTCGCCGCCCAGGAACGGAACCGTAATGCCCATTTCGCGTGCTTGTTTCAGGATTTTGCCGACCTCTTCATAGTAGCCAGGCAGATAGATAACATCCGGATTGGCTGCCTTGATGCGAGTCAATACAGCTTTGAAATCGGAGTCTTTTTGTTGGTAAGACTCTTGGCTCAGGATTTGTCCGCCATTCTTCTTAAAGGTTTCTTCGAAGAACTTCTGCAGACCTTTCGAGTAATCACTGGAAGTATCCGTGTAGATAACAGCCGTTTTGGCTTTCAGCGAGTTGGTTGCAAAGTTAGCCATAACCTGTCCTTGGAAAGGATCGATAAAGGCTGCGCGGAACACCCATTCGTTCACTTTGTTTGTGCGCTCGTCAACAGTAACTTTAGGGTTGGTAGCGCCAACGGCTACGAGTGGAATTTGTTTTTCCGTAGCAACCGGAACGATACCCAGAGTGTTGGTGGAAGTCGATGCACCGATAATGGTAACAACCTTGTCGTCAGTGATCAGTTTTTGAGCAGCTTGAGTTGCTTCCTCGGATTTCGAAGCGTTATCGGCTACAACCAGCTCCAGCTTCTTGCCAAGCACGCCGCCAGCATCGTTAATTTGCTGAACAGCCAGCTTCGCGCCTTTCGATGCGGAGTCGCCAAAGGAGGCTTGGCCGCCTGTGAGCTCAAGGTCAGCTCCGATTTTGATAGTGTCTCCGGCAGAGTTGCTGCCGCTTGCGGAATTTCCGCTGTTCTCTGTGTTGTTGCTGCCGCAGCCTGCTGCCAATACGGCAGTCAGCACTGTCGACAAAATAATGGCCCCGATTTTCTTCATTGTTCTCCCAGCCTCCCAGATAATTTAATTTATATGTTGGTTCTGTGATGCCATGATTATAGCTAACTGCGTTAGTGCCCAAGATAAGCCATTTTGATTTCTTCGGAATCCGCCAATTCCTTGGCGTCTCCTTCCAGCACGACTCTGCCGGTTTCCAATACATATGCGCGGTGGGCGATTTTGAGTGCCTGATGCGCATTTTGTTCAACCAGCAGCACGGTCGTTCCGGCCGCGTTCACTTCCTGAATAATCTTGAAAATATCCTGCACCAGAAGCGGGGCGAGGCCCATGGACGGTTCATCCAGCAGAAGCAGCTTCGGATGTCCCATAATAGCGCGCCCCATGGCGAGCATTTGCTGTTCGCCGCCGGACAGTGTTCCGGCCTGCTGCTTCTTGCGTTCCCGAAGTCTCGGGAATGTATTGTAGACTTTCTCGAAGTCGGCTGCCAAATTGCTGGAATCCTGCAAATAAGCGCCAAGCTCCAGATTTTCCTCTACAGACATATTGGCAAACACGCGTCGTCCTTCGGGGCAATGAATCAGCCCCTGCTTGACGATCGCCTGAACGCTCTGGTTCGTAATGGATTTATCCAAAAAATCAATGCTTCCCGTCTTCGGCTTAAGCAATCCCGAAAGCGTCTTGAGAAGCGTCGACTTGCCGGCGCCGTTGGCTCCGATCAGCGTAACGATCTCTCCCTGATTGACGCTGATGCTGAGGTCTTTCAGAGCGTGAATGGCTCCGTAGTAAACGTTGATTCCCTGTACTTTAAGCATAGCCTTTACGCCTCCTGTCCCAAATACGCTTCGATAACCTTCGGATTGCTCCGGATTTCGGACGGCGTACCGTTTGCGATGAGCATTCCGCGGTCGAGTACATAAATCCGGTCGCAGACTCCCATAACAAGCGACATATCGTGCTCGATCAGAAGAATCGTAAGGTCAAACTCCTTGCGGATCCAGGCAATGAGATTCATCAAATCGCGCGTCTCGTTCGGATTCATACCGGCCGC
Organism: Paenibacillus sophorae; assembly: GCF_018966525.1. Taxonomy (NCBI): domain Bacteria; kingdom Bacillati; phylum Bacillota; class Bacilli; order Caryophanales; family Paenibacillaceae; genus Paenibacillus; species Paenibacillus sophorae. The sequence goes on along the minus strand of NZ_CP076607.1, from coordinate 1,981,572 downwards.
CGGCTCGTCGAGCAGCAGCAGCTTCGGTCCGGCCGCAAGCGCCCGCGCGATTTCAAGGCGCCGCTGGTTGCCATAGCTGAGATTGCCGGCAAGCTCTTCGCTTTGATCATCGAGATTGAATATTTTCAGAATATCTATCGCCTTCTGCGTAATTTCGCCCTCCCCATTGAAATGCTTCGGCAGGCGAAGCATAGAGGTGAACATGGAGTGCTTGGCATGCTGGTGAAAGGCAATTTTGACGTTATCCAGCACTGTCATAGCCGTAAACAGGCGGATGTTCTGAAAGGTACGTGCTGCTCCCTTGTGATTGATCTTGTATGGTTTCATGCCGCCGACCGACTCATTGTTAAGGATAATACTGCCCGTAGAGGGCGGGTAAACACCGGTCAGCAGATTGAACAGCGTTGTTTTGCCGGCGCCGTTCGGTCCGATCAGACCGATCAACTCGCCTTTATTGATATGAAGAGAAACCTCGCTGAGCGCCTTTAGTCCCCCGAAGGAACGGCTGGCTTCCTTAACATCAAGAAGCACTGCTGTCGCCGATGCCGCCATTTGCCTTCGCCTCCTTTTTGCCGAACTTCTTGAGAGAGAATTTCGTGCTTCCAAGCAGACCGCCTGGACGGAAAATCATCATCAGAATCAGAACGATCGAATAAATAATCATACGCCATTCCGGGAAATCCCGAAGGTAAGTATACAGAAGGGTGACGAATACAGCGCCGACGATCGAACCGGCCGTGCTGCCGAGCCCTCCGAGAACGACCATAACGAGAATCTCGAACGACTTCAGGAAGTTGAAGCTGCCCGGAGTGATGACGTAGAAGGTATGAGCCGACAGACCTCCAGCCATCCCGGCGAACAGAGCGCCGAGCGTAAAGGCAATAACCTTGTACAGCGTCGTGTTGATACCCATGGCTTCCGCCGCGATTTCGTTCTCGCGGATGGCGAGACAAGCCCGGCCGTGTGTGGAGCGGATAAAGTTATTAATCAGTACAATTGTAATTAACATAAAGAAGAACATGATCGTCCATGTCGACTTTGCCGGAATACCGCTGAGGCCCGAAGCGCCGCCGACGTATTCCGTGTTGAGCATGATAATCCGGATAATTTCGCCGAATCCGAGTGTTGCGATCGCCAAATAGTCGCCGTTCAGACGCAGCGTCGGCATCCCAATCAGCACGCCGCATATTGCAGCCACTACTCCGCCCGCGATAATGGCGAGAATAAACGGAGCGTTATGGTCAAGCGTCAGAATCGCCGATGTATAGGCGCCGACAGACATAAAACCGGCGTGGCCGATTGAAAACTGCCCGGTGATGCCGTTAATCAGGTTAAGCGATACTGCCAACATAACGTTGACGCAGATCAGAAGGAGCATTGATCTTTGAACATCATCCAAAACTCCCGTTGTTAGCAGAACTTGCACGACCCCATATAAGACCAGGGCAGTGATAATGCCCAGCCAGAATTTTTTGTTCATCTTTTTCACACCGTTTCCCTCCTACACTTTCTCCCGGACATTCTTGCCGAACAGCCCGGATGGTTTAAAGATAAGGATCAGGATCAGTACGGCAAAGGCTACGCCGTCACGCCAGGAGGAATATCCGAGCGAGGAAATTTCCGTCTCTACCGTTCCTAGCAGCAGGCCGCCTACAAGCGCACCCGGAATGCTTCCGATGCCTCCAAGCACTGCGGCGACGAAAGCTTTCAGTCCTGGCATAACGCCCATCAGCGGATCAACAGAGTTGTAAGTCATGCCGAAAATTACGCCGGCTGCTGCCGCAAGCGCCGAGCCGATGGCGAAGGTTGCCGAAATGGTACGGTCTACATTGATCCCCATCAAACGCGCCGCTTCCATATCGAACGATACCGCCCGCATCGCTTTACCGGTCTTGGTATAACGTACGATGTATTGCAAAATAATCATCAGAATAATCGTCGTAACCAAAATCATAACCTGGTTCGATTCCACCTGGATGGAAGTCCCGAACAATTGGTACTGCTTCTTAGCCATAATGTCAGGGAAACCTTGAGCTTGCGGCCCAAGCACGAGCACCCCGGTATATTCCAGCAAAAAGGATACGCCGATTGCCGTAATCAGCGCAGCAATCCGTGTGGATTTACGCAGCGGCTTATAGGCCAAACGTTCAATTGTGATGCCAAGCAGCGCACTGACCGTCATGGAAAAAATCAGAGATATTATAAGAACCAAAACCGGAGGGAGACCCGCCGATGCCAGATATCTGGCACTGAACAGTCCAATAAACGAACCAACCATAAACACATCCCCATGTGCAAAGTTGATCAGCTTGATGATCCCGTAAACCATGGTATAACCCAAGGCGATCAGCGCATAAATGCTGCCTACGGAAATTCCGTTAATTAACTGTTGAATAAAATACTCCATCGCCATCCCCTTTTCCCTTTTTCATCGTCAAACCCTCTTCTCTCTTTCATTCTTTTCTTTTTAATGATGTTACCTATATTAACATATGTCCTTTTTTTCGTCACTAAGATTTTGAGGGGTTCCAAGAAATTTCGAATTTCGGCGTTACAATTACTAACCTAATAGGTAATAACTAAGTTATATAATGTAACAAAAGATTAGAAAAACAGAGGAATATCGCGTAAAACAAAGAAAAACGAAGGCGTCGATATGTGGAATTTATTCCCTGAGTAAATGCAAAGCTTTATTATGTAGCATTTAATATAACATTCTTCACTTTAATGCATCATTCCTTCAAATAAATAAAGAGTTAATGCATCATATTTCTTCAATTAGTGCTCATAAATCTGGCCGTCGTTTTGCCCTTAAGCCGAAAGCTGACATATATCCAACATTAAAAAAGCCCCCTTGCGGGAGCTACCTCTTCTAATTAGATAGATCGTTATAGATAAATCGTTGAGATTAAAAAATTCAGCCGCACAATTCGGAAGAAATGTGGCGGAGAGAGAGGGATTCGAACCCTCGCACCGCTTACGCAGTCTAACCCCTTAGCAGAGGGTCCCCTTATAGCCACTTGGGTATCTCTCCAAGAAAATGGCTCCCCGAACAGGACTCGAACCTGTGACAACTCGATTAACAGTCGAGTGCTCTACCAACTGAGCTATCAGGGAACATTTTGATGTGAACAAGAAATAATTTATCATGATTTCATCCCTCAGTCAAGCGCAGGAAACTCCCCGTCCGATGGAATGAGCACCCTGCCGAGTAATCCTTTATCTTCAAGCCGTTCCCGCAGTTTATCCCTTGTCAGATGGCAGTGGTTGATCGTATCCATATGGACGGCTACCACTTTCGTCTTGGGAGCATGCACGCACAGCCTTGATATATCTTCATCGTTCATCGTAATGGGGCATCCGGTAACAAACCGCGCTTCCCCCGCATTGATCACCACCGTTTCCGGCTGATACCGGTCTAGTGTTTCCTGCACCTCTTCACACCAGATCGTATCTCCGGCAATATAGAGCACGGGCTCATCAGGCGCTTGGAGTATAAAGCCGGACACCGGTCCCATCAGCCGCCCGATCTCTCCGGTACCATGTCTGCCTCTTGTACGGATTAACCGGACTCCACGGAATTCCGCCTGCTCTTGGATTGGAGTAACCGCTGTAAAGCCTTGGCCGCCGATCCGATCCCCGTCCTCTATCTGGCTAAATAGCGGAATATCCTTTGGAAGCAAGGAAACGGCAGCATCGTCCCAGTGGTCATTGTGAAAATGGGTTACAATTACGGCATCCGGCTTAAGCCACCTGTTCACTGGACCGGGAAGACCAACGAGCGGATTCCGCCGTTCATTGCCGCTGTTCACAATCGGCGGATAGGCTCCGGGCTCACCGAGCATCGGATCGATCAAAAAGACGGAACCGCCGTACTCCAGCCAAAGAGCCGCATGTCTTATTAATTGAAGCTTCATATGGATGCACTCCTTCTTTTTCATGAGTTCTGCTACAATTAAGTATAATTTTCCTCATGGGTTGGAGTACATAATGCGGTGAAAGGATTACAGCGTATCTATTTTCATTCGGAAAGGAACTCACCTAAAGATGAGCCAAGCGCTTATAGACGAGATCGATCTGCTCATTCTGCGGCAGCTGATACACGACTCCACACTCAGCCATAAGGAGATTGGCCGTACGGTTCATATGACGGGGCAGGCTGTGGGGGCGCGTATTCGCAGGCTGCGGGAACTGGGCGTAATTACGGGTTATTCGATTGGCTGGGATCCGGAAAAGCTGGGACTTCACGTGCACGCCTTGATCACGGTATTTCTGAATTCAGGCGGCGCCCACCAGACATTCCTGCAGTTCGTTGCATCCGAGGAGGAGATTGAAGAGGCTTACCGCGTCAGCGGCGAGGGCTGTTATTGGATGCGGGCACGCACGCAAAGCCCGGAACGGTTGAACGCGCTGCTCGACCGCCTGCTAAAGTACGGTAACTATAAAGTGAGCCTCGCTATCGGCCAGGTAAAATAGGCAGCGGATTTTATGTTCATTAAAAAAAGCGCCTACTCCCTGCCCTATCGCTTCGCTTTAGGCTCTGCCCCCTCGATCACCGCAAGCTTCAGCGGACCGGCGCATTTCCCGCAGCGGTAGCGCTGCGGATTCACCTTGCGCTTGCGCAGATACTCCGCGCTGCACTGCGTGCAAATGAGCTTATAGCGGTAAGGCATCGGCCTCCGCGCTTTCGCTCCGGGAAGGTTCTGGCAGTACCGGCTGCCTCCTACGCGGGCGAGCAGCGTTTTAAAGTCGGCGTCCCGGTGACGGTACCCTCTTTTTGCCAGATGGAGATGGTAGTGACAGAGCTCATGCTTGATAATTTTCTCCGTTTCCTCGGGCCCGTACGCCGCTAGCTGGTGGGGATTAATCTCTATGTTATGGGTTTTCATAAAATAACGTCCGCCCGTAGAGGACAGCCTGCTGTTAAAAGACGCTTTATGGCGAAAGGGCAATCCGAAGCTTTCCCGCGACACCCGCTCAATCCAGCGCTGCAGTTCTTCGTTGGTCATGCTCATCATTTTGGCTGGCTCCGTTCTTTAACGCGCGCTCGGCGCTTGCTGCATTCTGTACTTGAATTGTAACTTGCGCATACGCTACACTTCAAGAAGGAAGACAAGGACGGAGGGAGAATGACTATGCCGAAAATGCGGTATGTAATTTTGCAGCAAAATCAGGAGCTTCAATTTGTGGAAATGCCGGAGGACTATGCGTATCAGCTCAGCGCGCTCAATCTTAGATTGAATAAAGAGATCGACAAGCTGACGGCCGAGAACGTGCCCGATTTGCCGCTTGCGGTGGCCGAATGCGACTCCCTGGAGCTGCTGCGCGAGCAGTATTTATTAGAGTCCGGGCTCGATTATATCAATCGGCTGGAGCGGGCTTTCGCAGCCATTCAAGAACAGAACTATCCGCTCGTCTCCCTGCTGACGGAAATCCGGGCGCTTCAGGCGCAGCTTGAGCAATGGTATGAAGAGGAAGAAGAACGGGCACAGTAAGATCCGCATGCAAGCAGAAACACCTGTGGCGTCTTGTCTTGAAAAAACTTCCCGGCAGCGGCGGTATTCATATCCATCTTCAGCTTATGGCGCACCATCGCCTATCTCTGCACATATGCTAATCTACGCAAGCACGCAGAGGAGGGATTCCCTTGCCGCAATGGCTCAGCCATCAGCTCATGAAAGCCTATTACAAAAAGGACCGGAGACAGATCAAGCTGCTGAACGAATGCTGGTTCTTCTACCGGGATTCCGCAGTAAAGCGTTAGGCCATAGTCTGGTTTGACGCCCCGGGTCCAATAGCCGTTACCGGTTTGCCGCCTCGGCAAGCCTTAGGAATACCTTACAATCAGAATCCATCTCCTTCCCGAAGGGATGGATTTTGTTGTGTTCTATGAAGAAGTCAGAACTTTGGAAACAGATATATGACCAAGAAATACAGGAATCCCAAGAAAATAATAAAGTATGCGGCATACTCAATAAAGGCGGAGGCGATAAGGCTGGAGTCTGCTTTTTTGTGCGTCTCCAGATGTTCCGCTTCCACACTGCTGTCTTGGTAACGCGGGTCCATGATCGATCACTCCTTTTCTTTTTAGCCTTCATTACCCGGAGATATTTAAATTTGAAACAAACAGCCGCACCCCGCTGTTCCCGGCTGCTGCCTGAAGCGGAAGTGCGGCATAAAGGACAGAATACCCGAATAGCTGCCAAAAAAGCGGAAGCATACCGTGATTACAAGGCAAGCCGACAAGCTTCTCTAATTAAAACTTCGTTTGGACGGCCAGGAGCCCTGCAGCTTACGAACCAACACAATTTGTCCCGTATGATAAGCATCATGCAGAATAAGGCTCATTACTTCTTCTCCGGGAGCATGCCCCGAACCGCCCCAATCATATGCGCCTTCCCCCAGCGCCTCAATAATTTCACGCAGGTCGGCATGGACTTTTTTGAGATGGGAAACCGCCTGCTCCCACGCTTCTTCACTGCTTTCCGTCACTGTAAATGTAGCGTCGTTGCTCTCCAAATCTGGTAGCTTAGGAAGGCCCTTCAGCTTCCGCAGCAGCCGATCCTTGTAATAAGTCAGATGATTGACCGTCTCCCAAATCGAGTTGGCGGCTTCTCCCTGCGGCTTCCAGAGAGTCTGCTCACTGCTCACCCCATCCAGCGCATCCTTCAGCGGCGGTGCCCAATCCTCCTGATCCATTGCATAATCCCAGTTTTGGAGCAGAACCTCACTAATTTTGTTTTGCATGTAAAGCTTCCTCCTTGTTTGTAACTATCTACAGACAGAACAATGGTTACAAAAGGACTGTACCATACTAAGCAGGCAGAATACAAGTAACTAGCAAAACTTATTTTTAACTGTTACAATGTAGTCGTATGAAAGGAAGGATCGATTATGCTGTGGGATGATTTTATTAACAGCTACTGGCGGGATTGGCGAACGGGAGACAAGAGCAAAGACAGGGACCGTCTGGAAGATCCTCATTGGATAGAGCCTTGGCTCTCCGCACACGGACTGCCCGCTCTGCCTATGCCGGACTGCGGGCAATTGCAGGAACTTAAGAAGCTGCGCGGCTATCTTTTTGATACAGTCCGGGAGGTAGTGGAGGGCAAAGAGCCTGTCGGTCTGCCGGAGCAATTGAACCATTATATGGCGGCCGGTCCCGTAATGAGGCAGGCGGTAAGAGACGATGAGGGACGGGTTAAAATGTCGCTGCTGCCGCTGCGGGCAGACTGGGAACAGGTGATGGCGGAGATCGCCGCTTCTTTCGCCTCTGCCCTGGCGGAAAAAGAGCAGTCGCGATTTCGCATCTGCGATAATCCCGACTGTCTCTGGGTCTATTATGACGATACGCGCAACCGCTCCAAGCGCTACTGTGACGATAAAGCCTGCGGCAATCTAATGAAGGTCCGCCGTTTCCGGGCCCGGAAGAAAGCTGAAAAGTGAGCGGCTTCAGCGGGGCAATAATATAAAAGAACGACCCGGGAGATCCGGGCCGTTCTTTTATTATGAGGCTATTATTTTTTCAGTCCTATATTAAACGATAGAACGTTTGGCACTTACTTCGATCTGCTTCTCTGCGTCTACAAGCGGCTTCTTCCACACTCCGAATACCAGAGCGGAGATTACCGCGCCGATGGCAACCGCCAGCAGGAACAGCAGTGCATGGTTTGCGAGTGCGGCTACGAAGATGCCGCCGTGCGGAGCCGGAATATTAATTTTCCAAAATTGGGTCAATCCCCCGGCAACAGCCGAACCCAGGATACAGGAAGTCAGGACACGCATCGGGTCGGCAGCCGCAAACGGAATTGCGCCTTCGGTGATGAAGGATAGGCCAAGCACATAGTTCGTTATGCCGGATTTCCGTTCATCTTCCGTGAATTTATTCTTGAACAGTGTGGTAGCCAGTGCGATTGCAAGCGGAGGAACCATGCCGCCCGCCATAACAGCCGCCATCATCGCACCGTCGCCGGTGGATGTGAAGACGCCAATGGCAAACGTATAAGCCGCTTTATTGAAGGGACCGCCCATGTCAATCGCCATCATGCCGCCAAGGACAAGTCCCAGCAGAACGGCGTTGCCGGTTCCAAGATTGTTCAGAACGTCGATGAGACCCGTGTTGATCCAGCTAAAGAACGGATCGAACAGGTAGTACATAATAGCGCCGGTAACAAGCAGACCGAATACAGGATACAGCAGAATCGGTTTCAGACCGTCAAGCGTCTTGGGGATGCCTGCAAACACCTTGCGCAATCCGATAACAACATAACCGGCCAGGAAACCGGCGGCAAGACCGCCAAGGAAACCGGCATTGGAGCTCGCCGCCATAAAGCCGCCGACAATACCCGGCATCAATGCAGGACGGTCACCGATGCTCATTGCAATGAAACCAGCCAGGATCGGAATCAGGAAGTGGAATGCTCCGTCACCGCCGCCAATGGTTTGCAGAAGCTTAACAATCGGATTATCTACACTTGCAATCTGCTCAAACAAGAAGGAAATTGCGAGTAAAATACCGCCGCCGACCACAAAGGGCAGCATATGGGAAATACCGTTCATCAAATCTTTATAGATTTTGCTACCGATGCTGGTCTTGCCCGCAGACGGCGCATCCGAAGCGGCTTTGCCTTGGCTGTGGAAAATCGGAGCATCGCCGGCAGCCGCTTTGCTAATCAGTTCTTCCGGCTTGCGGATGCCGTCGCTTACCGGTCTTTGCAGCAGTGGCTTGCCGTCGAAACGGGCCATTTCTACCTGCTTGTCAGCCGCAACGATAACACCGCTCGCCCGGCGGATTTCATCGGGAGTCAGCACATTCTTTGCACCCTCGGAACCGTTGGTTTCGACGCGGATATTAATTCCCATCTCTTTGGCTTTCTTCTTAAGGGCATCTTCAGCCATAAAAGTGTGGGCAATGCCTGTCGGACACGCGGTAACGGCGACTACAAACGCTTCCATATTGCTTGGATTGCCGACGATCATTCCGCTTGTGGACGATTGCTCGGCTTTCGCTTTTGCTTCTTCTTCCTGTTTGGCTTTTGCCTCTTCCGCCTTTTTGGCCGCTTCTTGCTCCTCCTGTTTGGCGTCGAAGAGTGCCGTTACTTCATCCGGCGTCTGGGTATTCTTCAGTTTGTCGATGAATTCAACATCGATCAGCAGCCGGGAAAGGGCGGCAAGCGTACGCAGATGCGTATTAGCTGCGCCTTCCGGAGCGGCGATCATGAAGAATAGATGCGCCGGTTCTCCATCCAAGGATTCAAAATCTACGCCGCCGGCGCTTTTCGCAAATACAACCGTCGCTTCATTAACAGCTTTGGTCTTCGCATGAGGCATGGCAATCCCGCCGCCGATGCCCGTGCTGGACTCTTCTTCACGCTTCAGAATCATTTGCTTAAACAGCACCGGATCGTTAATCCGGCCGCTTGCGGAAAGGCTGGCAATCAATTCATCGATTGCCGCATCCTTGGTTGTGGCTTGCAAATCCATGACCATTGTCTGTTTGATCATCAGGTCTGTAATTCTCATGTAAGTTCAACTCCCCTTAAATTCATAAATGTGCATCACACGTCTTGTAAATGACTCTCCTACTAGCTACAGCTTACTGATCTTAACCTGCGGGCGCAGCCGCTCAATCTCCTCCTTCGTTGCCAGGTCATCGGAGAATGCAGTGGCGCTTCCTGAGGCAACTCCTGCACGAAATGCCTCAATCGGATCTCCCGTAAGAAATAGCGTGCCGACAAATCCGGCTATCATTGAATCGCCCGCGCCTACTGAATTTTTCACCGTCCCGGACGGCACGGTAGCGCGGTACACCTCATTTTCGGTAATGAGCAAAGCTCCTTCGCCAGCCATGGAAATCAGCACATGCTTCGCGCCTTCTTCCAGCAGCTTGCGGCCGTACGTAATGATCTCTTCCACAGAGTCAATCGTAACGCCGTACAATTCGGCCAGCTCGTGATGATTCGGCTTTACCACCAGCGGTTTATGAACCAGAGCTTTCATCAGAGCCTTGCCGGTAGTATCGATGACGAATTCCGCTCCGGACTGTCCACAGGCCTCGATAAGTTTCTGATAGAAATCCCCTCCAAGAGAAGGGGGCGCGCTTCCGGACAATATGACAATGTCGTTCTGCTGCAGATGGGACAATTTGTCCAGCAGCTGCTGCGCTTCTTCGTCACGGATAACAGGCCCAAGGCCGTTAATCTCCGTCTCGTCCCCGTGTTTGAGCTTGATGTTGATCCGGGTGTCATCCGCTACGAACACGAAATCGCTCTGGATCGAGTCTTCACGTAATTTGTCCGCGATATACCGGCCGGTGAACCCTCCTAGAAAGCCGAGAGCCGTATTTTCTACCCCCAGCTGGTCCAATACGCGGGAAACGTTAATCCCCTTGCCGCCAGGAAGCTTCAAATCCCGCTTCATCCGGTTCAAGTCGCCGAGCTTCAGGTCTTCAACCTCCACGATGTAATCGATGGAAGGGTTAAGCGTTACAGTATAGATCATATTTTACCCCTCAATTATTTTGGTTTTACTTGCAATGGATTGGCGCAGCCTTTCCGGAACGGTATCCGTTATCACGGTAGCCTCATGCAAATCGAACAGCTTGGCAAAAGCGACCTCGCCAAATTTGCTGGAGTCCGCGAGCACATAGGTTTTGCCAGATAACTGGTGAGCCCGTCTCTTAATCAGCGCTTCTTCGGGATCAGGCGTTGTATACCCCATCTTGGCATCTACACCGTTTGTACCCAGAAAGCATTTATCGAAACGGAAGTTCTCCATATTCTGAAGCGCAATGCTTCCGACTACGGCTTTGGTATGGCTCTTCATCATACCGCCGAGAAGATAACTGGGGATTTGCTTCCTAACCAGCTCTTCAATATGCGACAAGCCGTTAGTCACTACGGTCACATTTTTGGCCTCAATAAGGGAAATCATTGCTAACGTTGTTGTTCCCGCATCCAGATAAATACATTCACCATCGAGCAGTTGACAGGCGGCCAGTGAGGCGATGGAGTTTTTTTGCTGAATGTTCTTGGAGGTTTTCTCTTCCATACCGAGCTCCTGGCTTTTATGAGGCAGCAGCGAAGCTCCACCATGAACCCTTTTCAGCAAATTACGGCTCTCAAGATCAATTAAATCCCGTCGTACCGTCGATTCCGAAGCCCCGAGCAATTCGGTAAGCTCCTGCATCTTGACGACGCCCTTCTCTTGTAAGCGCTGTATTATCATTCCGTAGCGTTCTTCGGTTAGCATCTTCATTCCTCCAACTGACCATATAGTAACATAAATCGAGCAAAAAACAATCATTATTATCCAAAATCCATCAAAAATCTTCATCCCCCGTTACAAAGTTGTGAACGCTTACTTTTTGCTTCCATGCCGTGGCAGTGAGGCGGTTTATTTTTTTATACAAAAAAGTATAGAAAAAAGAAAAATCAGACAAACTTTCACCTCCCTGCAACCTTTTCCCCGTATTGGGCATCTATGAAGGTAAGAGGTGAATAATGATGAACAGACAGACATTCAGGCATAATACCAAAAAAATGACCATAGCATGCGGGATTGTGGCTGCGTCGGTATTATTCGGGGCGTCGGCTTTCGCTTTTTCCGACCTTAAGGGAGATCCGGCCGAGGCCAAGATCAACGCATTGCATGAAGCCGGGGTGATTAACGGGGTGACCAGTCAACTCTTTGCTCCCAAGTCCAAAATGACATACGGCCAGGCTGTCCAGCTTATCGTTAGCGGGCTTGCGCTTGAACAGAATCCAGCGGCGGGAGGACCGTCCAAGGCAGGCGATTATTTTGCCAAGGTCGATGATAAGTCCTGGTATGCTTCTTCCTTCCTGATCGCCGTCCAGAATGGCTTGCCGCTTGATAAGGCGACTAATCCGAATGCGGCGGTTTCCCGCGCCAATTTTGCTCAGCTGCTGGATGCAGCCTTGAAGTCCAAGGGCGATTTTCCGGTGACGGAGATGTATTTCAATATCTCAGATGGCGGCAAACTGAGCGCAGAGGCAAACGGCAGTCTCCAAACGCTCCTCAACATGCGCATTATTTCGCTGGAATCAGGGAGCAAGTTCCGTCCAAATGACGTCGTTACCCGCTCGGAGGCGGCCGCATGGGTGCATGACGCAAGAGCCTACGTCCAGCGCATGCTGGGAACGGTTGAAAGTGGAGACGATTCCCCAAGTACGAGCCAGGGCGCAGACATCAAAGTGGAAAAAGTGGCGGATGGCGTGAACAAAGTGTCGGTTACGGTGAGCAATCTGCCCAATCCGGGTTACGGCCTGACGATTTCGAAAATCGAGTTTGGCGAGGGGAAAAAGGCTGTCATTTATTATGAAATCACCAAGCCGGGACCGGGCATGTATCCGCAGGTAATATCTAAGGCGACAGCCGTTGCTTATCTGCCGGAAGGTTATACGGCTAGCGCGCAGCCTATGCCCGGTTCGTATACGCCGCCGGAGCCGGACGCTCCGCAGTTCTGAGGCTCCGTGCCGAGCTCGCGGGAAGCAGTAGCGGCACTGTTCCCTCCGGGCCGGGACTTTTCCCGGCAGAAAAACCAAAAAACCTCCAGACAACTCCCGGCCCAACCTTCTTTCAGGTTGAACCGGGAACGTTTGGAGGTTTTTTATTCGCCGCGCGGCGGGCGCATGGTCAGGCTGACCCGGCCTTTTTTCAGATCGACGCTGAGCACCCAGACGGTCACATTGTCGCCTACGGAGACGACGTCCATCGGATGCTTGACGAAGCTTGAGCTAAGCTGGGAAATATGCACCAGCCCGTCATTCTTGATGCCGATATCGACGAAGGCGCCGAAGTCGATGACGTTGCGCACCGTACCCTGCAGCTCCATGCCCGGCGCCAAATCCTCGATCTTCAGCACATCGGTACGGAAGATCGGCGGCGGCAGCTCCTCGCGGGGGTCGCGTCCGGGACGCTGAAGGCTCTCCAGGATGTCTCGCAGCGTCGGCACACCGACGTCCAGCCTTGCGGCCAACTCCTCAGGATTCTGGGCCGCGAGCTCCGGCGCTAGCTCTTTGCTGCCGATCTGCGACAGCTCCAGCCCAAGCTCCTGGAACAGTCGGCTGACCACGGTATACGACTCGGGGTGAATCGGCGTGCGGTCGAGTGTATTCTCGCCTTCCGGAATGCGCAGGAAGCCGATGCACTGCTCGTATGACTTCGCGCCGAGACGCGGCACCTTCTGCAGCTGCTTGCGGTTCTTGAAGCTGCCGTTCTCTTCGCGGAATTTGACGATATTCTTGGCGATGGTCGAGTTGATTCCCGCCACGTAGGAGAGCAGCGACGGAGAAGCGGTGTTCACATCGACGCCGACATGGTTAACCGCCGATTCCACCACGGCCTTAAGGCTCTCGTCCAGATTCTTCTGCGACACATCATGCTGGTACTGCCCGACGCCGATCGCCTTCGGCTCGATCTTAACAAGTTCCGCGAGCGGGTCCTGCACGCGGCGGGCAATCGATGCGGCGCTGCGCTCGGCCACATCGAGGTCGGGGAACTCCTCCTGCGCCAGCTTGGAGGCAGAGTACACGCTGGCACCGGCCTCATTAACAATGAGGTAGGCCAGCCCCGTGTCGCCGATCTCAGCGATCGTCTCGGCGGTGAACTGCTCCGTCTCCCGCGAGCCGGTGCCGTTGCCGATAACGATGAGCTGGATGCCGTACTTCGCGATCAGCTCTTTGAACTTCTCCGCCGCCTCTCTTTTCTTGTTATGCGGCGGCGTCGGGTAAGTTACCGCCACCTCCAGCAGCTTGCCGGTCTCGTCGACGACCGCCAGCTTACAGCCGGTGCGGTAAGCGGGGTCGACGCCGAGCACGCGGCGTCCCTTGACCGGCGGCTGCAGCAGCAGGCTGCGCAGGTTGCCGGAGAAGATGGAGATGGCCTGGTTCTCGCCTTTCTCCGTCATATCTCCGCGTACCTCGCGCTCCACCGAAGGAGCGATCAGCCGCTTGTAGGCGTCCTCGGCCACGGCTTCCAGCAGCTCCTTGACCGGCGACGGGCCTTTGACCAGCTTGCGCGTGATATGCGCATGAATACGGGCCGCATCCACCTCAATGCCAACCTTCAGCACATTCTCCCGCTCCCCGCGATTGATGGCGAGGATGCGGTGCGGCGGCATTTTGTGGACCGGTTCGCGGTAGCTGTAATAATTCTCGTAGACGGATTCCTGCTCCTTGTCTTTCGCCTCGGAGACGAGAATGCCCTGCGAGGCCGTATACTGGCGCACCCAGGAACGGATCGCCGCATCGTCGGCTATGGCCTCGGCAATAATATCCTGCGCTCCCTGCAGGGCCAGCTCCGCCGACTCGACGCCTTTGTCTGGATCGACATATTTGCCGGCCTCCGCTTCCGGGCTTCCAACGCGGCGCTGCTCCATGATCCAGTCGGCCAGCGGTTCGAGTCCCTTTTCCTTGGCGACGCTTGCCCGGGTCTTGCGCTTCTGGCGGTACGGCCGGTACAAGTCTTCGACTTCCTGAAGCTTGACCGCTCCCGCTATTTGCTCCCGCAATTCATCCGTAAGCTTGCCCTGCTCCTCAATAATGCGGATGACTTCACGTTTGCGCTCGCCAAGTGAACGCAAATAGCTCAGCCGTTCCTCAATATCACGCAGCGCGTTCTCGTCCAGCTCCCCGGTCATCTCCTTGCGGTACCGGGCGATGAACGGAATCGTGTTACCCTCATCCAGCAGCCCCGCCGTGGTTCCGACCTGCCGCTCGGACAGTCCGAGCTCCTTCGCGATCTGGCCGATCATCATCTGCCGCTCCCGTCGCGCCGCTTCATCCGAAACGGTATTCATGTCCTGTTCAATCAATACGTCTCCCTCTTTTCTAACATCCGATACGTCAAATAGTATCATATTTGCCCAAAGACGTTCCAGCTGAAGAATCTCTTGAACAGCTGCGAATAATAGCTCCGGTGCAGAAGCCCAAAAGGCTCACCGCAGATTTGCGATGAGCCCTTTTTACATTTTTATGAAATGGCTGTGCCTGTCCTGCTCAAAAATCAATCAGACCCAGACTGATCTGCAGCGAGTCATCCACCTTTTTCATCGTTTCGTCGTCAAGATGGGTGATCTTATCCGTCAAGCGCTGCTTGTCGATCGTCCGAACCTGCTCCAGCAGAATGACGGAATCCCGGTCAAAGCCGTGGGATGACGCATCAATTTCCACATGGGTAGGCAGTTTGGCCTTCTGGATCTGTGCGGTAATTGCCGCAACAATTACCGTTGGACTAAAGCGATTGCCAATATCGTTCTGAATTACAAGAACAGGCCTTACTCCGCCCTGCTCGGAACCAACTACCGGCGAAAGATCGGCAAAGAAAACGTCGCCGCGTTTTACGATCAATATCTACACCCCGCTTACTAAGCGGCCAAGAGTGCTGTCTGCATCTTCCTCGGCAAGGAACGCTTCGCATGCCATGGTCAAGTTGATCTTGGCCATTTCCATGTATCCGCGCTGCATGGACTCCCTTATGGAACGCTTCCTCCGTTCGCTGAGATACAGCTTCATGGCTTGCCGGATCAATTCACTGCGATTGGAATTCTCCATCTGGACAATTCCGTCCACCTCCTGCAAGAGATGATCGGGCAAGCTGATCATGATTCTTTTGGTGTTATGCAAATTGGCCAACTTCTCTTCCACCCCCACAAACCTTCTGCCCTTGTATATCCAGTGTAGCATTATGCAAGGAATTTTATACAAGGAATATATGCCGCCAGTATATCAAGTATGCTGCATCCCATTATAAACTAGAAACGGCGGTTCGTATAGACCATAAGTCACAACGTCGTCTACGATTTAATACTCCTTGAACATCTTCCCGCTTAACTTACCGGATTGGGGCTTGGGGTTTGCAGTAAGGCATTTACCAGGCGGGGAGCCGAGCCTTCGCGAATATAGACGCGCGGCACCCGGTGGGCCAGCATGCAGGTCACCTCGTAATGAATCGTTCCAAGAAGGAGAGCCAGCTCGTCTGCCGTAATGGAGACGCCAGCCTGGCGGCCGATGAGTACAACCTCTTCGCCGGCTTTGATTTGTTCCGCCTCATTGGCGAAAGATTTGAGCGATACCATACACTGGTCCATGCAGATGGTTCCGACGACAGGAACGCGGCGGCCGCGTATTAGCACCTCTGCCTTACCGCTCAGCATGCGGGAATAACCGTCCGCGTACCCGATGGGTAGCGTGGCAATATATTCGCCGCTGTCTGCGCGGTAGCGGGTTCCGTAGCTGACGCCCCAGCTCTCCGGCAGGCTTTTTACATAGACGGCTTTCGTCTTCAGCGTCATGACCGGGTGCAGCTCGACCTGCTGCCTGTTCACCTCGGTCGACGGGTAGAATCCGTATATGCTGACGCCCACACGCACCATGTTCGGAGATAAATGAGGGGTATCAATGGCCGTAGCGCTGTTGCCCGTATGTATGATCGGGATATGAATCTGTCTTTCCCGAAGCGCTTCCGCCACGCTCATGAACCGTCGGTACTGCTCCAGTGTATAGCTTTTGTCTGCTTCATCCGCTTTGGCAAAATGAGTAAACATCCCCTCCAATTCGATCTGCCGGACACGCTGCGCCTCTTCGATGAACAGCGGCGCATCGTCCGGAAGAAGCCCTAGCCGGCCCATGCCGCTGTCAATCTTGATATGCACCTTAAGCTTCCGGCTGTCATTTAAAGGAAGTCTGGATATCGCCTCCAGCACTTCCAGGGTAAAAAGCGTCACGGTCACATCGTTCTCCCAGGCGGCGGCAACAGCTTCCGGCGGCGTATAGCCGAGCACCAAAATCGGCAGGACAATTCCCGCTTGACGGAGCTCGATCGCCTCATCCAAAAAAGCCACGCTTACATAGTCCGCGCCCAGTCTTTCCAGTTCCCGCGTCACTTCCACGGCCCCGTGGCCGTACGCATTGCCTTTAACGCATACCATAAACTTCACTCCCGCCGGCAAATGCCGTCGAAAGCTTTCATAATTGGCACGCAAGGCATCCAAATCAATCTCGGCCACAGTCGGTCGATAGCTTTCTTGCACTTCCAGTCACCTTCTCGTTTGTGATAAGCGTCACCCTGCCGAACATTCACATGAAGCACTTTCTTAATCGTAATGGTAATGCTAACGGAAGGCACTGTCAATGTAAGCGAGGGTTTGACGTTCACCGGGCGAAAGGGAAGCGTGCAGCCATCGAATGAAAGCAAAACGGATACCGCATTGTAGAGGAAATCATCCCACAATTAGCAGTATCCGCCTACAACCTTTTATTTACCCGTTTGATCCTGCATAGAAGCGGCAATTTCCATCATTTCACTACGAGGAAGGTTCGCGCTTGTAATCCGGAACTCCACTCCATCACCCGACATCCAAGTCAAGGTCAGCTGTTCATCCCCGGTCAGCAGTCCCGCCGTAAAACCAAGATCGATGAGCGTTCCCGGCGCGAGTGACACAGCTTGATCCAGCGGACGCGATTCCATGATCGTATACTGGTAAGTTCCGTCATACCGCAGAAGCACGGCGTGATCATCACTGTTCTCGACTTTATTGGAATCCTTGAATGTCACGCCTTCCGGAGTATACCCCGGCTCAATAATGCCGAAATCGCCGAGGTCCGCGTTCGCCTGAGCCTGCGTTCCCTCTCCAGTTTCGGCGGCGGGCAGCGGATTGCCGTTCTCGTCGACCTGGGCCACCGTATTTTCCGAAGTTCCTTGGGAAGCCATATTCTTCTGCATATCAAAGGAATCTGCGGAAAACTCCGGATTGAAAGCGAACTTGTTGAACTTCACGTCCACCACAACCTTGGCTTCCGAATCGGATACCTGCACCTGCTTAGGCGCATAGGTCTTTTTGTCCAGCCAGATCTTCTGGCGTACCAAGGCACTGCTCTGATAATTGGCGGCAACTTCGAATACATAGCTGTCTTTGTCATCCACGAACTGGCGGTTGTTGTCGGCGACGATGCCTTTCACCAGCGTCTGATACAGGTAGACCTGCCCTTGGTTGTCCGGCCAGTCGCTTTGGAACCGGAAGCTCTTGCCGAGGCTCGGCGTCAGCACGAACACGCCTTCGTCATTGCGCAGCACGATCTGCGTAATGTTCTTCTGCACATTGGCCAGACTGATACGATAGTAGGAAGGGTTTTTATACCATACCTCAACCTTGTACTCCTGAGGCTGCTCGCCGGTATAGAGGGTCATTGTTCCCTCCCCCTGATAGGCTCCCGTCTTGCTCTCCAGCTTGTCGGCAACGTCGTTCAAATCCTTAACCACAGACGCGGAGTCCTTCTTTCCGCAGCCTGTCATGATCAGGGTAACGCTCATAATGATCGCGAGTACCCATGCTATCCGGCGCATGACATCATCCCCTTAACCTGTTTTGAATGCAGTGATTAGTACATGTCTATGAAGGACTTGGCCGCAATATGCAGACGGGCTTGACAAGCGGGGGGCTTGGGAGTGGAACAATTGCAAGCATGGTAAAAAAACTCCGCCCACCTGGGTTTCCCTCAAGTAGGCGGAGAATTAGTCTTTAATGAAGCGGCGAGCAGCCGCGTTTCGTTGGTACTCCCGGAGCGGCAAAATCGTCATCCGCTTAGAGCTCGGACAATTTTTTCAAATGCTTCTCCGATATTTCAACTACTTTACCCACGCGACGCTTGTATTTCTCAACGTCTCCCTGATGGTCAGTTGTCATCCACACCTTTACGATTTCCAGAGCAAGCGCCGAGCCGATAATTTTTCCGCCGATGCACAGTACGTTGGTGTCAGAGTGAGACCGTGCCAATTCCGCACAGAAAGGGTCCTGACAAACCGCGGCATACACCCCATAGATTTTATTAGCAATCATTGCGCTTCCATAGCCTACACCATCAATAAAAATCCCGCGATCCACCTTCCCTTCAGACACTGCCAGAGCCGCAGGATAAATATAATCGGGCAAATCGCAAGCTTCCTCATTGTTCGTTCCGAAATCCACAACCTCATGCCCTTGGCTGGTTAGTAAAGCCTTTACTTCTTCTTTTAAGGAATAACCCGCATGATCGCCAGCAACCGCAATTTTCATTTGTGTGACGCCCCCAATTCATTGATTTTCCAAGTTGATATACAATTCCAGCACTTCTATCTTATCGCTTCACAACTGCGATTTCCAGTTATTTTCAGTCTTGCTCCGCAAGAGGTGCGAACCTCCCGGGGTTTTTATATGCGCTTGGGATTCGTACCGGAAAATGCTCTACCACTTTGGACGGGGACCCTGAACAGGGAACAACAGAACAATACAAGCCTTTCACGATTCGATTGAAAATTTTGTGATTGAAATCACTAGCCGTCTTTCTGATTCTTATACAATCTAATTATTACCCGATACAGTCCTTAATTTTAGAAGGGGATTGACTAATTATCGGCAGAAAAATCGGCGAAAGCCTGCTGGTCCACAGCATGGATGAGTTGCTTGACTGCTTTCGGGAACTGCAAATCGGAGAGCCGCGAATATAGTCAGCCAAGACTACGATAAGATGCGCATCGCCGTCGAGGATTGCTCTATAAGGGACTTCCCATCCTGGAAGAAAGCATGGTATGCGACCTGGAAGGCTCGATTATGGAAGGCGCGTTAGGCAAAATTTTCAGCAAGAAAGCTCATGCCAGAGAAGTCAAATGCAATGTGAACGGCGACGAGTTCTGCGAATACGAAATCCGGCTGTAAAAGCCTGATTTAATTCAAAACAAGGAGAGTGATTTCAAATGGAAAAGAAAGAGCTTGTTCAATTTCAGGAATATCAGGCGGACCGATTCACCAAGCGCGTTGTATTTAAAGAAGATAAGCATACGGTTTTTGTCTTGAACTTTGGACCGGGGCAGCAATTGCCCGTTCACAAGCATCCCGGAGCCAGCGTGTATATTCTCCTACTTGAAGGCGGCGGAGTAGTAACAGCCGATGGACGAGAAATCTCCGTATCGCAAGGCGATGTGGTTCAGATATCAGGGGATGAAGATTTCTCTTACCGAAGCGGCGAAGGCTCCAATTCGAGTTTGTATGTGACGTTGATCAACATCCCGGGCGAGCAATACGCGCAGAACATCTGATCCTCTGGACCGGCGGCTTACAGGCCGTATGCATTGTGGCCGAGCGTTTGCCTGATTAAAGCCTCCTTTATAAGGAACAACGAACGGGCTGTCCCCCGGTCATGTTCATGACTCACGGGACAGCCTTGAAATGCCGGGGTTGGCAATGAGATTGACTGAGATTCGTATAAAGCCGGCCTCATTGCCATACCGGTTATTCCCTCAAGATTACTTCATCGGCTTCAGCATAATCCCCAGTTGATCTTGGTAGGGCTCCAACTGCCGGATCAATTCCTTCAATTGCTCCGCCTCCTCTTTCGTAAACGCATGAACGCGGCCGTCCGGTCCAATTGCTTGAGCTTCCAGCTTTTGAATCCCGCCGATAATCCCTTTGACTTTGACGAAATCTACTTTGTCGAGTTTTTGCTTCGCTTGAACAAGAAGATCATCCCAAAATTTCACATTGTCCGCCTGTTGCCCAGTTTCCTTCGCGGCTCCCCCCGCATTCAGCTTCTCAAAATAAGGCTCCAGCTCCGCGAGCAGCTTCTTATATGCTTCCCGATCTCCGGAACTTAGCCGCTCGGGATGCAGCACTCCCTTGTCATCGGCCATTTTCAGATTATAATCGCCCAATTCTTTAAGCAGGCCCATCAGCTTGGCGAACTCCTGCGGGTCAAAGCTCTGTTTCGCTGCCTGGAGTTTCGCTTCAAGGTGTTCATACTGCTGCTGGGTACCGCCGAATTGCTCAATCCGCTCCTGCGAGCCGTATATGGAGTCCGCCAGATAATGGTACCCGGCATAAGCTCCCGTAGGCACAAGCAGCACGGCGGCCAGAATGCCTGCCACGATCCATTTTTTCATTCTTTTCCCCTCCGTTTTCCCGATTTCAAAATTAAGTATTCTGTCCTTCAGTTCCAGCGAAGCCGTCCAGCCCCTGCTTTCTTCCCGCAATGCCTCTCGCAGCTCTTGCTCAAGCTTCATGTAAATCCTCCACCTTTCCCCTAAGCAAAATCTCGCTGCTTCGCTTGCTGCGCAGCTTCGTTAAAGCGGCGTGAATACGGGATTTTACCGTTCCGAGAGGGATGCCCAGCGTATCCGCGATTTCCTCCTGGGAGTACTCGTTCAAATAGTGCAGAATCACGACCTGCTTAAGCTTGAACGGAAGGCGTTCCACGCTTGCAATCAGGGGGCGGTACGATACTTTGTCCACCACTTCCCCCGAAAAATCGTGATCCAGGGTGATGCTATGCTGCGCTTTTTTAATCAGGCGGATATGATTCCACCTCTTTCTCCGGTATGCCCGGATTTGCCGCATGACCACTCCCATCAGCCACGGACGAAAAGGCCGCGTCGTGTCATACTGTCCAAGAGACCGGTACATCTGAATGTAAATCTCCTGGACGACATCATCCGTATCGGATGACTCGCCAATGAGGAAACGGACGGTTCGATACACCTCGGTTATTGTTCTTTCATACAGCTCGCTGTACGCTTCATGGCTGCCGGCAAGCACAAGCGCTGCGAGCTCCGAATCTTGTTTTGGATGATTCATCCGCCATTCCCCCTTCGGTCTTACACTCTATATTGGAGGGTACCGGATTTTTCGTTCGCTTTTTTTAGAAATTAGACTGGAAAAGCTCCCGTTTATCCTCCCCTCGGGGACGTATTCAGAGTAACAAACGGGAAAAGCTCCATCTTATTTCTGAGAAAAGGGCCTATTCTAAGGAATTGCTTCTATTAAGAGGGAGAAAACCCCTTTTATTCGCGTGGATACCCGGTTTTGGCTCTGATAAGCTCCGCTTTTTCCCGCTCAGCTCTCTAGTTAGCCCACAATCCAAGCACTTCTCCTTACAGGCGTAACGATATATTAAAATCAACGCAAAAAAGCCCGCAGCTTATGCGGACTCGGACTTCCCGCTTAACGCTTGAGGGCCAATCGGTATCCCAGGTTTATAATAAAATTATAAAAGAGATGCGTCCTTGAAACCCGCATCCGTCGGATAAAAGATGGCAGCGAATAGAAGCGGCGGCGAAAGTAGAGATATCCCTCGAACAGTTGCTCCGAAGTCATATTCCGGGGATTGAACACGACGTCCGTCTTGCCGTTGTACAGACTCCAGTCTTCATTCAGCAGCCGCTGTTCCTGCTTCATTCCAGTATATACAGGTGTTCGGGGGAGCGGCGTAAGCAGGCTAACGGTAACCCCATCGATCCCCAGTTCCTCGCAGGCCTCCAGCGTATGCCGGAAGGTTGCCGGAGTATCCTCGTCAAAGCCGAATACAATGCCGGCCTGGATCATGATTTTGTGCTTGTGCAGCTTTTGGATGATTTCACGGTACGAATGAACACGGTTGATCCCTTTGTTGACGCCCCGCAATGCGGATGGCGAGAAGGACTCGAGCCCCACAAACAGATACAGACAGCCGGCTTCCATCGCCCTCTTCAGCAGTTCATCGTCATTGCAGTCGGCGAGCGTCACCTGCGCCGCCCATTTTTTGCCCAAGGGCTTTAGACTCTCCATCAGCTCGATGGCATGAGCTTTATCCGCAAAGAAATTATCATCCCAAAAGACGAAAAACTTCGATTTCAACAGCGAGATTTCGCGAATAACTTCCGGGATTGGACGGGCGCGGAAGCGGTCGTGGTAAATTTGCTTCAGATTGCAGTAGGCGCAGCGGTAAGGGCATCCCCGGGTCGCGAACACCGCGCCCTTCATCAGCCTGTTTCTCTTTAAGAGATCCCATCTCGGCAAAGGGATGCTCTTCAGGTCCGGCATACTCTCCGAGCGATACACAGCCCGTTCCTTTCCTTTATGGAAATCCTCCAGAAATTCCGGCCATGTCTCCTCCGCTTCACCGATCAGGATGCTGTCGCAGTGCCCGGAAGCCTCTTCCGGAAGCAGCGTAACATGCGGTCCTCCCATGACCACCTTAGCCCCTTTTACCCGGAACTTCTCCCCGATTTGGTAACAATGGTAGGCGTTCGGCGTATTCACTGTGATGGCTACCAGATCAAACATGCGGCGAAAAGGGATTTTTTGCCGGTACTCATCTACAAGCGTAATCTGATACTTGCTCTCATCAATGAATCCCGCCAAATAAGGCATCGTGATCTGGACAAAGTTGTTAAACTGCTTCCTTCTGAACCGGTTGATTTTCTCGTTCTCCGGCTGAATCAGCAGAATCTTTTTCCTCATGCGTCACCTTCCATATAAAACCATTTACTTAAGTATAGCATGGAAGGATAGCCGAAAATGCGGAGAACTATACTTCATGAGGCCCAGGCTCAGCAAGCCGCCGCCAAATACGGAGGCCAGCACAGGACAAGACCGCCGCTGAACGCGGAGAGGCTTTTGCTTGCCGCAAGCTAAAGCCCCCTCCAGGTACCGCATCGTCCTTTGACAAGCTGTTTGGATAGTATTAAAACGGCAAGAGTAAAATAACTCCGTCAAAGGAGGTAAAGACCATGATGCATAAAAGATTGGCAGCTTTTCTTCTCGCTTCTCTCCTCTCTTTATATGCCCCGCCCCAGATCTTTGCATCAGAATCAGTTAACGCCCCCCAAGAGGACATTCAATTACAGTGCGACGTCCTGAGGGACGCGTTTATCTGGTCTTTGTTCGACCCAATCGGCAAAGTCCTTGCTGGGTACGATGATGACAGACAGTTCATGGTCGACAAATTGGTTGAGATCAAAAGATTGGAACAAGGCCAATATTACTGGGAGGCTACTTTAAAAGTAACGACCTTTGAAGGAGCACATAACCCTCCCTATCACAACTACACTATTACATTTACAAATCTGTTTTCAAAACAACCTAAAGCGGTGAATGTTCAGCGAACGGAACGAACCACGTACCTGCAATAGGCATATTATGTGTTAGTTGCAAAGGGAGGTGGTGATACTATGAGTATTCAAATGGGAGGTCCTCAACAAAAAGTAATATATCAAGCAGACAGCAATCTAATGCAGAACTTAAAATCCATTAGAAGCCATTTGCACAATATATGCAGACAACATACAAATCAATATGTCAGGATTGAAACAATCGACGGTCAAGTGGTCACGGGGAGAATCGTGAATTGTGAGAGGGGCTTCTTGCATTTGGCAGTTCCAAGGCATGGGGGAAATCGTGCTTTCTATAATCCGTATGATGAAGCTATTCTAACCCTTGTTCTTTATGAACTGCTTGTCATCACTTTGTTGTACACATAACCTCTAGTAAGAGCCTACACGGTCAAGTAGGCTCTTACTTTTTAAGCACGTACATCTTAGAATGTCTTCAGAACAATTACCAACAGAATGTAAAGCACTAAGATCACAGTAGCAGAGGTGTATCCTGCATAACCACTCATCGCTATCCCTCCTTCATTTTCTACACTAATATATGCCTTATCTATATCAGCGGAAGTGCTTTCGCCTATTGGTTCTGTCCTTTTGCTTAGGCATAAAAAAACGCACCCGCTAGAATTTCATCGAATTAACCATGAGGGTTATCCGATGCCTATTCTATGGGTGCTCTTGATATGGAAGTAAGACATGCTCTACGTTCAATATTAGCTATAATGGGAGATGAACTGATGCAATTGGCTGGACACCTCTTGTACGCCGCGGCGGAGCTCATTACCGGTCAAGGTAAAGCGGATAAAGCTCTCGTCCGTACCTATCGCTTCTGCCAAGAATCCTCCCAGTCCGCGAGCTCTGCGGTCAATCTGGATATACATCTCCAGATCGTCGCCCTGCGGAAAGAACATCACTTCAAGCTCATCCAGAGCGCCGCGAAACTCGCGGGTCGGCACATACTCGAACTCCTGTACGAAAGGCAAGCCTGCGCCAAGACGGGGAGCATACTCATTGGTCACCTCACGCAGCCTGAAGCCCAGCTTATCCAGCGCGCCGAATATCACCTGCATGTTATCGCTCGGCAGTACCTCTAGATAATCATGGTCGCTTGGGTCCAGCGCCATCTTGATATCCAGCCCCGTCATCAGCCATACCGGTGTATGGCGGTACGATACGGGTGTACGCTCAGGGACGGTAAGTTCAAATGGAATTTCCCGAACTTCCTCTGCCTGCAGCAAGAATCCCTCCGTAATGAGGATCCGTGCTATTTCTGCTTCGCGGGTTACCTTTTTATCATTTTCTTCTTTCTCGTACTGAGTCTTTACATAAATGTAAATCGCGTCAATTTGCTGCTCCACCTGGCCTCCGCGAATGGATACTACCCCGCGCAGCGTACCGCCAGCCACTACTTGCGCCTCCTCCAGCCGAGTGTCTACTTTAGCCGACCCGATGCCGACGCTTGCCAATACCTTTTTGAACATAGACATGTACCCGTTCCACCTCCGCAATAATACATCCTTGTAATCACTTACATGCTATGCATTACGCAGTATCCGGTGGATTCGTTTCAACTAGAAACAATTAATAAGGAGAACTCTGCTCACCTTTAATCACATTATCTGTGTCAATCAACAAATTGATTATTGAACTATTTATGCAACCATGCTAATATACATCTAAACATAACTAGTTATAATCAAACATAACAAAACATAACAAACCTACTTTTTATATAAAGGGGGGGATAGTCCAAAGGATGCCACATCTTCAAGCTGCATGCGAGTGATTCTGAAAACTATGAATTTATAAGGAGTGAAAAGAATTGTTTATTAAACAAAAAAAACTAATTAGTACTTTTATTATCTCTCTATTAATGCTCTGCTTTTTTGCAAGTACCGCTTTTGCTGCTGACCCTACTTTAACCTTTAATGGTGCAAACCTATGTACAATAAGTGGCGACACAGCAACACCTGGTATATCATTAATTAACAATACGAGTGTGCCTTCCGGTTTACAACATATTGAACTTCAATTTAATCATAATGTCGCCGCTAATTTATCCACCAATCAGAATTACATACATCTTAAAAATACAACCACCCAATCCATGATATCGATAAGTGTATATAGACTGGGAGATGGCTCCCCCTTTAGTATTGAAAAACGAAACCTCTTTTTTGATGCAAATCTTGTAAGTGGTAACAGTTATCAAATCATAATGGACCCAGGCTTGGTAGCCTATAATGGCTATACACTAGGTTCCACTCAAACCGTTGATTTTACCGTTCAGTAACAAGAATAAGCCATTTATATTTCTTGAAATCGCCCCTTCCGCCAAATCGGCGGAGGGGCGATTCGCTTTTCGCAAGCAAAAGTCTCCTTAAGGTACCGAGTCGTTCTCTGACCCCAAAAAAACTTGCCGTTACAATCTTTCATTTAATATTACATATCCCTTATATTGGATAAATAGATCATTTCAGGGGGTTTAATATGCTGCAATTATTTCTTGTTCAACTGAAACAACGTAAGCCTATCATTACATTATTACTAGTATTAGCATGTCTAATATCAACTGTTCCCCAATTCTTCCTGCCGGATTTATATGACACCATTTCTGGTCAAGTCCCCGCAATAAGACATTTTTATCTAATTCCACTATCATCTTTCACACATTCGCCGGAAATTTTAATTAATCACTTCATTGGGAACATACTGGTGTTTCTTCTATTTGGAAGCATTACTGAATTATTGATCGGATCCTCCCGGTTCGCTTTTATATCCGTTCTTACATTCATCTCGACTACTCTCATTAATATTTGGCATTCAACAGATGGTGTCGCAGGCCACGGGGCTTCAGGAATATGCTGGGGTTACTTTGTATTTTTCGCTTTCTTTGTAATTATCTTTTATGAGACCAAGGGAAAATTTATTTTTAAAGATATCTTTTTAATTACTCTACTTGTGTTAATGAGTTTCTATTTATGGGGAATTCCTCTGTTGGAGGTTGTCGTCCTGGGCCATAACTTCTTTGAAAACTTTGGCCAGGTTCTGCATTTAATTTCCATGATCGTAGTGGTACCTTTTGTTTTACTCTGGCGCAAAAGCATAGAACACCGTGTTTTACAAATATTGAATGGCGAGGAGATTTATCAAAAAAACGTTCTAAAAAACTTACCTTCGTTGTTGCTTGTTGGTATATTGTTGATCAACGTTTATGGCACTATTGAGACTGTCAGGTTTACAAATAAGTATTCGGCTCCCCTTATTAGTCATATCAATCCACCGAAAGGCACCTCCGTTACAGATATGCCAGAACGTATCATCATCAACTTTAAGTACCCCGTATTAATACATTCGGAAAAATTAATCACCACTTCCATTAACTACGAAACACAAGAACCACCTTCGTTCAGAACAGCATGGATAGATGAGCAAACAATGGAAATCCGCTTTTCTCGGAGGTTTCAAGAGAAGGAGAACCTTATGCTTGGCTACTTAATGACAATAAACACGAAAGAGGGAATTCAATTCAAAGATGTGACCCGAATCGAGTATAAATAAAACTTGCCGTTACTTATGATACGGTTCACCGCGCTGGCGGGCATCTTCTTATTGTGTGGCTATTTACGCATCCCATCAACACGAAATAGCACTTAGCAGGAACCTCTCCTTGCCTAAGGAGAACGGTTCCTATCTTATATTCTTCAACAGGGATTTCATCCACGATTGCGCGTCCCCCCTCCGTATAGGATCTCATCGTATCACAGATACTTTTTCTCACGTCTCTTTGAAAAAATATTTATGCTACAATGGACATACAAACATCCGTTCTACAAATTCAGGAAGGTGCCGTCAAATGAGCGTAACGTTAACCAAAAAATCGATCAAACAATGGTGCGGCCCTTATGCTTATCAAAAAGGCGAACGGTTATGCCGCGCGAATAAGATCCATTTTACACGATTCGATCCCGAAACCAATGAATATTCGGCCGAAGTGAATGGCTCCAGCCATCATGAAATTCAGCTTGCGTTTGACTGGAACGGCAAACCGAATGCACAGTGCACCTGCCCCGACCTGGGCTCATTCGAACCCTTTTGCCACCATATTGCCGCTGTTCTGATCCGTATATATGAGCTGCAGCTAACCGGAGATTCAGCCGCTCCACCGATTGCTGCCAATGAGCAGCCCGGAGAAACTCCCGATCATGTGGAAAATGTCCACCTCGCCGAGCGTATTCTCGGACTGTTCGACGATAAGCCCATACGCCCTATCCACAATCGAACGCTCGTGGAAACGAGAACGCCTCTTGACGTGGAGTTCATTCTTAAGCTCTTGGCCTATAACAAAAGCACCACCCTGTTCGGCATCGAGCTTAAAGTTGGCCCCAAAGCCTTATATATCGTGCAAAATATCGCCTCCTTCCTGGATCAGCTTGTACGGGGGGAGCGCTACCCTTTCTCGCCGAGGTTCAACTACGATCCCGAGCTCCACAGCTTTGCGAAAGAAAACGAGGCCGTCCTTCGAGCTTTAATCGAAATGGTACGAGATCGCGCCGCCTATCGCGAAACCGACCGCTTGCACGCCGCCTATGTCTCGGGCAGAAGCAGCGACCGCATGCTGCTGATTCCGCCACAGGCATGGGCAGGCCTGCTTCCTCTGCTGACACAGGCGCCGAAGGTCACCCTTATGGATGGGAACCTCAAATATGACGGCATTTGCTTATCTGATGAACCCCTGCCTCTTCGCTTCGAGTTCGATGAAGCGGGTTCAGGGGACTACTCTTTGCGGGTCCACGGCCTTGAGCAATTGACGGTTATGGAGCCTTATGGAGCGGCCTTCCTTCAGGGTAAGCTGCTTACGCTTCCGGCGAAACAAGGCAGACGACTTGCAGAACTAAAGGCGATTCTCGAAGAATCGAATACGGACGACATTCCGATTCATAGCGGTCAAATGGAGTCTTTTATTGAAAAAGCCGTACCCGGCTTCATGAAACTGGGCAGCGTCAGCATCGCCCCGGCCATTGCCGAGCAGGTTACGCAATCCCCGCTTCTAGCCAAGCTGTATCTGGACCGGGTGAAGGATCGTCTTCTGGCCGCCGTGGAATTTCAATACAATGAGGTCGTCATTAATCCCCTGGAGGATAGCCGGAAGCAGCAGGACTCCCCTCGTATTCTCATCCGGGACCTTGAGCGGGAGCGGCGGATCATCGAAGTGATCGAACAAAGTTCGTTCACGAAGACAGAGGCCGGATACTTCATGAGCGACGAAGAAGCGGAGTTCGACTTCCTGTATACGGTTGTTCCGCAGCTGGAGAAGCTGATGAAGGTGTACGCAACGACGGCTGTGAAGCTCCGGCTGCACAAATTAGATACACTGCCGAAGGTCAGTGTGCAGGTATCCGCAGCCGAGCAAATGAATTGGCTCGAATTCCGCTTGGACATGGGCTGGATTCCGGAAACGGAAATCCGCAGCCTTGTGAAATCCTTGGAGGAAAAGCGGAGATATTACCGCCTGCCGAACGGTTCCTTACTGCCGCTGGACAGCGCCGAGCTTCAAGAGCTATCGAAGTTCCTTAAGGACACGGGGCTTCTCTATTCGGATATAGCGGGAGCGAAGATTCGTGTCCCCCTGGCCCGCGGCATTCATTTGATCGATCATGAATTCAATGCCTTGAAGCTCGACAGGCCGGTTCGCCAGCTCCTCGATAACCTGCGAAATCCGGACAATCTCGACTTCGAGGTCCCGGCTCCTCTTACGACTGTGCTGCGTGATTATCAAAGAATTGGCTACCAATGGCTGAAGACTCTCGCCCATTACGGGTTCGGCGGCATTTTGGCGGATGACATGGGGCTGGGAAAGACCTTGCAGAGCATCGCCTTTATCGCTTCCTCTGTGCCAGAGATTCGGCGGCGGCGCATCCCTGCTCTCGTCATCTCGCCGGGGTCGCTGGTCTACAATTGGCGTAATGAGCTGCGGAAGTTCGCGCCGAACATCCGCGTGCTGATTGCGGACGGCAGCCAAACCGAGCGAGCGGAGAAAATGCAAAGGCTGGCGGAGGCCGACGTCGTCCTCACGTCGTACCCGCTCTTGCTGCGAGATGTGGAGCTCTATGCCAAGCAACCGTTCCACACCCTCATTCTGGATGAGGCGCAAGCCTTCAAAAACCATGCGACGCAGACGGCTCAGGCGGTCAAATCGATCCAAGCCGGTTACCGGTTTGCCTTGACCGGAACTCCTGTCGAGAACCGCATCGAAGAGCTGTGGTCGATCTTTAGCGTCGTCTTCCCGGCATTGTTCCAGGATCGGAAGGCATTCGGAAACTTAACGCGCAAAGAGGTGTCCAAACGGGCGCGGCCTTTCATGCTGCGCAGATGGAAGAGCGAGGTGCTTCAAGACCTGCCGGACAAAATGGAGTCGATCAAGCCAACCGAGCTTCTGCCGGAACAGAAGAAATTGTATGCCGCTTATTTGGCCAAGCTGCAGCAGGAAACCTTAAAGCATCTAAGCGTAGATGGTTATCACAAGAGCCGGATCAAAATCCTGGCCGGTCTCACCCGGCTTCGGCAAATTTGCTGTCATCCCGCCCTTTTTATCGAAGGATACAAAGGAGGCTCCGCGAAGCTTGCGCAGCTGATGGAGATCGTAGAAGAGTGCCTGGCCAACCGGAAACGCATGCTGATCTTCTCTCAATTCACGGAGATGCTCGGCCTCATCGGCCACGCGCTGAGCGATCAAGGCATTCCATTTTTTTATTTGGACGGGTCTACACGGGCCCGCGAGCGCGTTGAGCTGTGCGACCGGTTTAACGATGGCGAAATGGACGTCTTCCTTATTTCCTTGAAGGCAGGAGGAACCGGTCTGAATTTGACAGGAGCGGATACCGTTGTCCTGTATGATCTGTGGTGGAACCCTGCAGTGGAGCAGCAAGCCGCCGACCGCGCCCATCGTATGGGGCAAAAAAACGTCGTCCAAGTCATCCGCCTGATCACCCAAGGCACGATGGAGGAAAAAATGTACGAACTCCAGCACAAAAAGAAACATCTGATTGACGAAGTGTTGGGACTCGATCAGGAGGCGGTGCCCACGCTTACCGAACAAGAGCTTCGCGAGCTCTTGATGATTTAAATTTCAAGGGAATATGCGGCGGGTGCGTATTCGCGCGTATAACCCGGAATACGAGCATCAATTCCTGCTTTAGTTTTCAGCATATCACTTATGAATACACCAACCCTAGCGCTGCATGAATCCATGGAACTTCATGAAGCGCTTAACTTTAAAACGCTCTGTCTGCCAAGTCTAAACTTATGCAAGGAATCGTGTTTGACCAGGAAGCCATCGACATTCATGAGATGATTACCGGCTACATGATGCAGCGAGGCTTATATCATCCCTACAATATTAACGAGCAAGTTCAGCTGGATCTGCAAAACATTCAGACCGCTCTGAATATTCCGTCCTGAATGCACCAACTGCTCCCTTTAAGCCAATGGGAGCAGTCGGGCCTTATCCGCGGGATCAAACCATCCAAATTTACATCTTTCTTCATTCTAACGCTCAGGCTGAAGGCTTAGGGCGAGTGTGCAATAAACGATTATGAGGTACGCTTTAACGGACGTTTCGTACGGGTTTTGTTAATGGATCGGGCCCGCCGCAGCCTCTTTCTGGCCGGTTTCAGGGCTTTACTCTTCGCTGTACGCCGACGCTTGAGCAGTTTTACCCGCTTACGGGAACGGTATTTCGCACGAATCAATCTGAACTTTTTCAGTCTCAGTCTTAATCTTCGCCGCAGCCGCAATCTCCTTCTCAGTCTCAATCTTCTCCGTAGCCGTACCAATCTGCGGCGTTTCCGTCTGTGCGGTTTTACGGGAACAATCTGCGGTACTTCCTGCTGCGGGACAGAGATTTCAAGAACCGGGGGATCGGGAACCTGAATTTCCGGAGCGGGCGGTTCCGGCGGAGCAATCGACTGTTCTTCCTGCGGCGGAGGCGGCGGGTCTAGCGGGATGATGACCGGCTCCGGCACGGAGACAGGAGCTGGTATAAATCCCTGGGACCAGGGGGTCATGGCAAGATATTTCTGGTAGAGCGGCGCCGCGGGCGAATCTTCATTCCACCATTTGCTGTTTCCGGCGAAATGAACAATTTTATTCTCCAAATCGAGCTCGGGGTGAGCGAATGTATTAAACCGCTGATCCAATTGCAAATAATATAAGCTGTACACCGCATTCAGAATATCCTGGTCAGGCATGGTCATCGACGGAAAAGTGCGCATGAAACCGAGCATTTCTGCATACCAGGTCTGTCTGCTTCGGATATTGTCCAAATGAAACAGAATGACCCCCGAGTTAAAATAAAGCTCCGCGTTAAGCCCCAGCGAAATAAAGTACTCCATCAAGTTCTCGCCCTGATCAAGCACGGCGCCCAAATACCGATCTCCCAGGTCAATGCTCCACAATTCATTAATATCCATATTGACCAGAATGTCGCAGTCCAGATAAATAACCCTGTCAGCCTGAATAATCTGCGGAAGCAGCAAACGGTACATACTTGCCATTGTCCAATAGTCGATTTTATTCACGCCGGCCGCAACTTCAAGAAAATCTCCGGGAACGGTAACAGGATAAAAAAAGATGTTGTGATGAAACGCCTCCACCAACTGAGTGAGCCTTAACTTGTTCTCTTCGCTTAGTGAATCATCATGGACAATGTGGACATTGAGCGTTTGCTGAGTATTGGAGAAAATGGATGCAAGAACAACACCCGCATGCTCTGTGTAGCTTCCGTCCCTATCGTTGATTGTCAAAACCAGCTCAATCATTTTTCCAGGTTCACCTGCCTTAAAGTATACTTTTGCATAGTCACATGATGCATTTGACCCTTTAAGTGTATGTTAAACCCAGAAACTAGTTTGGACTATTCCCCAAGAGGTGCCCGATTTATTTTTATTCATTCTGTGAACCGGCATTAAAGCTTGCAGCTGTTGCCCTGTTTTCCTCCTTCTCCTCTGGCCACATCTGTCGTCTGAGAAGAATTCCCGCTGCACCGACCAGCGCGATCACGAGGCCGAAGCCGGCGAAGATCCGCCGAGGCCCTGCCAGATCGACCAGCGCACCGCCCAGCAGCGGAGCGGCAATCATTACGGCGCTCAGCACCATGCTCTGAATGCCGAACACCCTGCCCGTCATATGGGGAGGCGTTATTTTTTGCAGGCAGTAATTAAAGGCGATCATGAACATCCCGTTACCGGCACCCATCAGCAGACCCAGCAGCAGCACGGGAAGGGGAGAAACACCGGGCGGAAGCAGGCCCAGCCCTCCGATGGCCGCGCCGATCAGCACATAGCCTCCGCCCAGTCTGGACCCATAGCCTGCGCCGCGCCCTACCCGGTTCATGGCCGCAATCGTCAGCACCGCTCCCGCCCCCGCAGCCGACACCAGCCAGCCGAGCAAATATTCCCTATCCGGGGCAAGGGTGTGGAACAGACTGGCGAACTGGAAATCGACCATCTGGATCGACAGGGCGCCCAGCAGGCCGAACAGCATCGTATTGCGCAGCAGCCTACTGCGAAGAATAAAGCCCCAGCCTTCCTTCCACATTTCCCGAGCCGAAAGCGGCTTCCCGCCGGGAGCTTGCTCCTCTGCGTCCATGGCAGCTTGGTCCCCTGCTTTCATCCGTTCATCCATATCCGCACCTGTGCTCTCATTTGCATCAGCGTTCTTTATGGATAGCAGCAGCACATACGAAGACAGCCGCATGCAGGCATTCAGCGCAATGCACCAGGCGGGCGAAAGAACCGCCAGGGCGACTCCGCCCAGCAGGGGACCGGCGATTTTGGAGCCCTGCGTCACGAAACCGTTGAGGGATGCGGCCTGAAGCAGCTGGTCCTCGCGGACGATGCTCCGGGTGAGCGACTGCTGGGCCGGGACATTCAGCGCCGAGACGGCCGACCGCATCGCAAGCAGCGGCAGCAGCCAGAGCATGCCCGGTGCGAGCAGCACCGCAGCGGTAAGCACGGCGGTAAACAGATCGCATAGGCGCATCAGCTTCAGCTTGTTCAGCCGGTCGGCGGCCACTCCCGCCAAGGAGCCCAACACGATTCCCGGCAGCGCCAGGCTGACGGGAATGAGCGCCAGCAGCAGCGGACCGGCCTGCCAGCGGTAGGCGACCAGCACCTGAATCGCCAGCGAGTCGAACCAGCTGCCAAATTCTGCCGCCGCGTATGCCGTATATACGCGTATAAAGATTTTGTTGCCAAGCAGGCCGCGACCAGCCCGCACCTCCATTTTAGTTAAAGGGGCTTCGATACTCATTTTAATATTCCTCCATCCGGCTGTACCCGCCTTTCAATACGCCGAGTATACCGCCGGTTTATCAGAGAAATATCAGAGAGCGGACCGCTCCCCAGCCCGCCTGCACGACATCGCCGTCAGGGCATTTCAGCTTCCCCATCACACTTTAAAAAAGCGTCCAGCGCTGCTTCGATCCGTACCATATTTCCGGGAAGCCCGCAGTGCGCCTGCTCTTCCGTGAATAACGCCTCGTATTTGCGCCGCACCGCTTCCCCGCCCTTGAACACAAACTGCCGACAAAAATGCGTGATCCGGTAAAGTCCAAACAACCGTATAGGCACGAATCCGGATAGATCCAGTACGCCGAGTCCTTCATCCAGCAGCGATTCGCCCATACGTCTTTCATTATTCCTCAGCATCCAAAGCCCTTTGACGATGGTATAGCTACCTATTTCCCGCAAAAAAGGCTTCGCCTTAAGCAGGTCTTCAATCGATTCCGCCATTCTTTGCATATCCCCGTCCGGAGTCCCCATCATCAGGTGGACGAGCATCTCAGCGATGGACACGGGTGTGTCGAAATTTTCGTAGCCCGGTTCCGCAATGACCCGCCGGGTCAGCTTCAGCCGTTCCAGCGCCTTCTCCGGCGCTCCCGTCAGCGCGTACAATTCCAGAATGTTAAGGATTTCCATTTCGCGGTGCTGGGACGGAGGCAGAAGTCCTGCCGCAAGCACTTGCTCGCAATAGTCCAAAGCGTCCTGCGGCTCCCCCGCGAACATAAAGATCAGCAGCAACCAGTATGCGCGCTCGAAACCGGGCGTATCTCCCCCGCTGAGCAGCCACTCCAGATCGCCCTGCACAAAACGCACGTAAACAGAATAAAACGGGTCCAGCTCATAACCCAAAATATCCTGCTGACGGGCAAGCGCCAGCATTGATTTCCCCTGCCCGTACTGATGATATTTGACGAATACCTCCCGCATCTTCTCCCGCAGTTCCCCGTCTTGGGCGGACGGGCTGGCGTCAATGCCCGGCGCCTGCTCCCGCACGGTCAGGCAGTATCCGAATCCCCGGACCGTACGGATAGTCAGGCCTTCAAACGGACCGAGCTTCTTGCGAAGCCGGTAGATATGATCGTCCACCGTGCGTTCCACCGGATATTCGAGCGGCCATACGCTGTCCAGAAGCTGCTCCCGGCTGAAGGCCCGCCCCCGGTTGCGGTACAGGAACCTTAGCAGGGCGAACTCTTTGGCGAACAATTCGACCGTTATTCCATTAGCGGATACCGTATACCCGTTTTCGTTCAATTCTAGAACCATGCCGATCCTCCTACTCCCTGCCGGAACTCTTCCCGCTATTATAACAGGCCCTTACCGGGGGACTCCAGCCAAGAAGAAACGCCTGACGGCCTCCTTGAAGGACGCAACAAAAAGATGACTCCTGATAAATTCAGGAGCCACCTTTGGTCAGCATGACTTTATTTATTTCGATTGTCCAAATTGGAGTACAGTTCAAATCTGGCAGTGAGAGGTATTCATATTAGCGCAGCGTCTTCAGCGCGCCGCTCCAGGCGAGCACTTGATCCAGCATGCCGTTTACGTTCGTGAGATGAAAATCGGACGGCTTGAATACCTGTCCGTTCTCAAAATCGGTGAAGAGAGATAAAGCCACATGGATGCGAACGTCCGCTACAGAAAGTTCACCCAAAATGCCGCGCAGGTGCTCAGCCGCACGGGCGCCGCCTACAGAGCCGTAGCTTACAATCCCCGCTGCTTTATTGTTCCATGCCTCACGTGCATAATCGAGGGCGTTCTTCAGCGCGCCCGTAATGCTGTGATTGTACTCCTGGACGATAAAGACGAAGCCGTCCAAGGATGCCAGCTTTTCATTCCAGGCGGTCGCTTGCGCGGCAGCATCGGCTTCGCCAAGCAATGGAAGCTTGTAGTCGGCGATATCAACAATTTCATAATTGGCGTCGCCGCGCTGGTCGGCGATACGCTTTACCCATTCGCCTACTTGCGGACTTAAACGGCCTTGACGCGTACTTCCCAGAATAATTCCAATATTCAACTTAGACATAAGAGTTCCTCCTCAGGAAATGAATGTATTTTGTAAAACATAGTCAATTTATTTTCTGTCAACCAAGAGCATATCGAGGTCCATCGCTTCAGCGATCCTCTTATTCCCGGCGTCACCCGGATGAAGGTGATCACCTGAATCAAACACCGGCAAAAAACGTGAAGGGTGATCGGGATCTCTCGATAAGGCATCGAGATCGAATACGGCATCGAACTCTCCGCTCCGAATCCATTCGTTTACCTGCTGGCGCAGCTTTTCCTTGACCTCCGTATAATACATTTGGAACGGCGGCAGCGTTCCGCCAATGATTCGGACATTGCGGGCATGAGCGCGTGCAATGAGTTGACGGTAGCCCGCAATAAGCGCATCAGCCGCAGGTAAAGATTCAGTCGGGGCGAAGGCCATGCCTGGCATGCCGATATCGTTGCTCCCTATAATCACAATCACGGTCTTCACATTCGGCTGATTCAGTACATCGCGGTCGAAACGGGCCAATACATTGATTCCCTTTACGTTGTTGAGCAAGCGCCCCCCCGATATTCCCGCATTGAGGACAGATACGTTTTGTGGTACAAGGCGATTGGCCAAGAAGTTCGGCCAACGCGTATTGGCATCGACGGTGGCTGAAGCCCCATCGGTAAGAGAGTCCCCTATCGCCACAACGGTGCCCGCATTCATCGGCGCATCAACGAATATTCTTTTTAAGTACATACTTGCGACAGTAGTGGTATCTGCATCAATGTCTATGTCTGATATATGGTTCCCATTTGCTATATAAGTCGTCTGGCGGGCATCCCAATGGAAGGTTGTTGGCTCTGTTTCTTCGGACAAAAATACACTGATACTCACACTACTGAGCGGATCGATATCCAGTTCGACCGGATCGCTTAAAATCGTTGCTCCAATAGGAATCGCAATGGATCTTTTTCCGCTGAAGGCGAGCTTTCGGTTCGATCCTTGGACAATTTTCGAACCCGTTCCTGTCAGAGCGATAGCTGCCTCGCCGATGACCAGCGGCCGCTTGCCATATTCGTTGGACAGTTCAACCCTTACCCGCTGGCCACCAAGACTGATACGCGCAACCTGACGAATCGTCTGGTTGTTCAGCTTTTCAGGAAGATTCGTTAAGAATGGAAATTCGTCGCCCCAGATGGGCTCCGGACTTGCATACCAGCTTGCAATCCAATCCTCGCCTGCGTGTTTGCTCATATGTTTCACCTCCTCTGCAGTAACATATCAATCAGCGGGCGGTCTGACCGCCATCCAGCGTGAAGGTTTGCCCTGCTGCAAAGCTTGCTGCGGGAGAGGACAAGAAAACGACCATTTCCGCAATCTCTTCAGGTTGGGCCATTCGCGCCGCAGGGACATTTGCCAATACAACTTTCCGGGTTTCGGGATCATCCAGCCAGTTCTTAATCATAGGGGTTTCAGTGAGTCCGGGCGCTACCCCATTTACGCGAATCCCTTGCGAAGCATACTCGATGCCCGCCGCTTTGGTCAGTCCTACCACGCCATGTTTCGCAGCCACGTAAGGAGCCATGAACGGATCTGCGATGAGTCCCGCAATTGACGCCGTATTTACAATCGTACCGCCGCCTGATTTCAACATCATTTCAATCTCATATTTCATCATCAGGAATACACCCTTAAGATCGACTGCAATCGTTCTGTCAAAATCACTCTCATCCATCTCAATAAAAGGTTTGGACGGCGGCAGGACTCCGGCGTTATTAAATGCGTGATCCAGGCGGCCGAACCGATTGACCGTTTGTTCAACCAAAGCCGCGGCTTGCTCCTTATTCGATACATCTGTTTTGTAAAAAACAGCCTCTCCCCCTGCTTCTTTAATCAGCTTGACCGTTTCATTGCTTCTTTCATCTACATCACCGATGGCTATCACTGCCCCGCGTTTCGCAAATGCAAGCGCCGCGGCGCGTCCGATTCCGGTTGCGGCTCCTGTAATGAGCACCACTTTGTTCTCAAAATCCCGTAAAGTTGTCATGCCTGAATCCTCCTTGAAAAAAATTATTTTACTCCGTCAACGATGATCAATACTCTTCCGCTAACTTTTCCGTCTTCAAATTTTTGATGGACTTCCGCCAGTTCGCTAAGTTTTGTTTTTTCCGTAATAACAGGCTTCATTACCCCCGCATCGAGTAATTCAGCGATTTGAGTTAATTGCTCCGCATCGGGGTGAGAGTTTAATCGAACGGCTTTTACTCCCAGTTCTTTCGCCATGTTCTCATCCGCGGGAGATACGGCGGATATGAACGTTCCACCTTCATTTAGCAGCTGCAGAAGGTTGTTTATTTCCTTCTTACCGGCAGGTGAAAGATTGAAGATCACGTCTACCTTGCTTTTCAATGCTTCAACAACGGATTGTTTTTTATAATCAATGATTTCATCGATGCCCAGCTGTTCAAGCATGGAAAAGCTTTTTTCAGACGCCGTACCAATGACGTAAGCACCTTTCCACTTCGCCAATTGCACGGCTAACGTTCCCACACCCCCTGCGGCGGCCGTAATAAGCACCCGCTGACCGGACTGCAGATTGCCGTAGTCGAATAAGGCTTGCCAGGCAGTTAACGCTACGCTTGGTACTGCGGCCGATTCGTGCAAGTCAAATGTCTTGGGTGCATGAGCGATATGAACAGCTTTGCTGACGACGTACTCTGCGGCGGCACCATTCCTTGTCACATCAAGATAAGCGAAAACATTGTCTCCTTCCCGAAACGTTGTAACGGAGTCGCCTACTTTCACAACAGTGCCTGAGACATTTACAGAGGGCGTAAAAGGTAGCTCGATCGGTAGAAACGCCTGAAATGCCCCCGAACGCAATTTTGCATCGAACGGATTAAATGAGGTGGCGGCAACTTTAATCAGCACTTCATCCTCGGTTACTTCCGGAACGGGTGCATCCTCATACCGGATAACATCCGCTCCTCCATATTGGTGAAATCTCGCTGCTTTCATGAATGGATTTGTCGTCATAATAACAACCTCTTTCTTATAGTGGATTTGTACTCACCGATTCGAGATCATTCTCAATTAAATATTCAATACCGCATCCAGCGAATATGCCCCTGCACCGATCAAAGCAATTCCGATGGCTACCGCGATCAAGACAGCGTTATATTCATAGCCATTGGCGGTTACCCACAATCCGTTCTTGCCATGCACCTTAACGATGGCGCCGAGCATGGTCAGCGTAATAAACAAGGCGGCAAGCGGAGTGAATAGTCCGAGAGCAAAAAGAACACCTCCGAGCAGCTCGAGCAGTCCCGCCAGCACTGCCATGAATACGCCCGGTTTAATCCCGATTGAATCCATCCAGCCCCCCGTTCCTTTCGGGCCATAACCACCGAACCAGCCAAACAGCTTTTGAGCGCCATGCCCGATGAACAACAGTCCCACTACCAAACGAACCAACAGTAATCCCAATGCTACCATTTAAATCATCTCCTAATTGTTTTGGTTTAAAAAATCTTTATTCAAAGATATTTGACAAAAATCGATAGAAATCACTTTCTTTTAGGGTAAAGAGGATAACTCACCTTGGAAGGAACCTTGATGAAAATCAGACGCAGCGCGTCTTGATCAGACGAGTTCATTATTTCTACCTCCGTATCGGCTTCCACGGCTTTAATGATGAAATCTTTATGCCGAAAAGGCACAGGCTCCTTCGATGCTCCTGACTCTCCCCATGTTCCTTTCCCGCGAATGGCTAAAGCCGTTAAAGTATAGCCAGCAGGTACTTTTTGTACATACCGGGCACCACCGCCTATTTCAACATCCCACATTTCGCTGTCTGTGACCAATTGAACGGGAGCGCCGGGACCAATAACCGTCTTTACGGTAAATCCAGCTTCGCTCGTTTCCTGCGGAAAATCTTCATGCGCATACTGCCGGTAAGTTGGCGTTCTCCGAAACGCTTCCGTCAAATCCGGCTCGAACCATATTTGAAAAAGCTCCGAATCTGCACTAAGCCTTTCTTGATGACTTACGCCCGAGCCTGTTTGCATGACCTGGGCCCCGCCTGCGCCCACTGTGCTGTCCGTACCTAAGGTATCCCCGTGAAAGGCATTGCCCTCCACTACATATGTCAAAATCTCAAAACCTTGATGGGGGTGCAGACCGATCTTGGCTTCGGTGCTTGAAGTGGCCCATGCCCAATAAAATAAGGGGCCCACCCGATTGATCACCGATCCTTCGCCCGAAAAGCCAATCGGCTTTTGTTCTTTGATTTTCCCGCCGTCAAATTCGCCCTTTCCCTGCAAAGCAGGGGTATACACCATCGTTTGCATAATGCACAGCCTCCTAATTGGATTTTTAAACTATAGAAGCGGTTAGCCTAAACCTTTCGCCTGTTTCCCCAATTTCTTAAGCAGTACAATCGCTTCCTGCTGTTCATCCTGGGAAATCCCCTCCATTAGTGAATGGATTTTATCGGCATGTTCGGGAAAGATCCGATTAAACAAATCATTTCCGGCGTCCGTGATTTCAGCATAGATCACTCTCCGGTCTTCATGGGATGGCACGCGTCTTAACAGATTTTTCTTCTCCAGCTTGTCGATATTGTAGGTAATACTTCCGCTTGTGATTAAAATCTTTTCTCCAATCTGCTGCATGGGAATTTTCCCCTTGGCATACAGCACTTCGAGAATCGCAAATTCGGAAGGTGACAATCCGTACTGCCTGACATCCCTTATAGCTTGATCCGAAATCGCTCTGTAAGCCTTGGATAGAACAACAAACAGCTTAAGGGAAGTCGCTTGAGCGTCGTCCAATTGATTGGGCATTGAATCACCTCCTGCATATATCTTTGACCCAAACATCTTCGTTTATAATTTCTTTAATCCAAATGTCTTTGATTTAAGATAAATATACAGCGTGAATCCTTTATTGTCAACATATAATTCAAAAAAAACAGCCAGGCGGGAAGTCCCTCCTGACTGCTCTTAACTGCCTGAACCTTCGGCCTTGCCCGCCTGCTTACTAACCGGCCATATTGTTAATCGAATCCTGTTCGGAGAAGACGGAAATGTGATCGACTTTACCGGCAGACTTCGGAATCACGAATTTCAATTGGTACTGGGCGCCCGCCTTGTAAATATAGATGCTGTCGTTCCCGCTGGTTTTTATGTCGTCCGGCTTGCCGAGCGTGGCTTGAATCTGCTCCAGTGTCAGCTGCTGCAGCTCGGCGGCGCTGGAACGGACATCGAAAATCAGACTGCCCTTGTTGAACCCGATCACCGCATGCTTGGCATTGTAAGTGGCGTAGATGCCTTTGCCCGCGCTTTCTTCCTTGTCCGGCTCACCCCAAGCCTTCTTCACATCGTCAATGAGATCCGTATGCGCGGCGAACGGAATACCCGGCGCTTTGCCCTGCTTGGCCAGCTCAAGCAGCTCTGTGAGCTGCGCGGCCGAAGGCGTGGCGGAACCGCTCGGACTGCCCGTTGGGGCAACATCACTGGCCGCCGGAGAAGTGGCGGAAGTCGCTGGGGCTGACGATGCGTCAGCCGAAGGCGGTACAGACGGCAAGACGGCCGCCGATGGCGACGGGGACGCTTCTCCGCCTCCGGAACTGCATGCGGCAAGACCCAGCATTCCCGTGAGTATAACGCCTGCCGTCATCATTTTTATATACTTGTTCATATGTGTCATCTCCCTGCTGATCTTGACAGTCTTGGATCTATTCCTCTCCTTAACAGACGAAATACATACGGAAAGGTTGCAGCATTGAGAGCGCCTGTCCTCTTGGTTCATATCCGCATTACCTCCATCTCAAAAATAGAATTTGCCGGCGGCATAAAGGAAAAGCCGCCCTGAGCGTGGAATTATTAAGACGATACTTTTACAGTTTGTTTTGACAATAGGAGGTGCTTGAAATCGCGAATCTATTTAGCGGACTGCTGGGCAATTATTCCGAGGTTTCCATTCCCGAACTGAGCAGTCAGTACGGAATTTACCTGATGCCGGATGAGAAGATCCAGATGGGATTCCGTCTCGTGCGGGATACGTTTATCATTACAGACGAACGGCTGATTTTTATCGACCATCAGGGCGTGACCGGCAAAAAGACCCGGGTTGCTTCCATCTCCCTCGAATCGATTTACGAAGTTACGATGGAAACGGGCGGCACCGGCTTTGATGACAGCGAAATCACTATCCACTTCATTCAATCGCCGTACTTCAAAACCAATAACCCGCAAATCGGCTCGTACAAATTCGAGTTCGGCAAAAAATTCAACGTCCAGCCGATCTACGTCGCGCTGCTCACGCTGGCGCATCA
The DNA here is from genome assembly GCF_018966525.1 of Paenibacillus sophorae. NCBI lineage: Bacteria > Bacillati > Bacillota > Bacilli > Caryophanales > Paenibacillaceae > Paenibacillus > Paenibacillus sophorae. Next base: position 1,939,001 of record NZ_CP076607.1, on the reverse strand, counting down.
GAACCACAAGCGTCTGAACGCATAATCCGGACTTTTCCTCGAAAAAGAAATGCTGACGAACGCCGCTCCTGATGGGGCGGCATTTTATTTTGAGCCAGGCCCCGGTTCCCATAACCTTTCTACCCTCACCAGCTTCTGCCCCGCAAATTCCAACTTATAAATATCCGGCTTGGTCGTCGACAACAAGAAATCGAATCCGTACGCTTCATCGTAATAGTGCATGATGATCGACATGATATTGCCGTGGGTTCCAATTGCAATTTTGCTCCCCGCATGTTCCCGCAGCAGCCGCTTAATAATCGGGATGGCGCGCTCTTCGGCTTCCTTGTTGCTTTCGCCCTCTTCAAGTTTATAACCTTCGTCTTCAAAAAGAACGGCGGATCGCAGCGAGCAATTCTTCATCCCCAAATTCCCTGCCTATAGTTCCAAACGCTCTTTCCCGCAGCCCTTCATATAAAATAATCTCCTTCCCGGCCTCTTCCGCCAATGGCTGCATGGTAGCAACCGCCCGCGCGTAAGGGCTGGATACAAAATGCCCAATCTCTTCGTTCTTCAAAATCTCCTTCACTCTTCGCGCATCGGCTGCTCCTTGATCTGATAGACCACGGTTTCGTTCCTGTCCGTGCAGATACGGGGAAACGGCATGTCTAATCATGTATAGGCTGGTATTCATCCTCTTGAACTCCCCTTTATGGCCACTATTTTTCCAAAACATTCCTTAATACCATTCGGCAATCCGGCTTCATATCCTTCATTTCCCTTCCCCCTGTAAAAATCAGGATTTACACCGTACCAAAAAGATGATACCATTCAAGTAAACTCATAGTTTACTTTTAGAACTGGAGGTTTAACACTGTTGGACCGTACAACGCGCAAAGAGGCCATCGCCTCGCTTCATCAAGAGAATATTCTCCGTGCGGCAGAGGAACTGTTCGCGGAAAAAGGCTTTGCGGCGACGACGATGGATGACATCGCCAAAAGCGCCGAATACAGCAAACGCACGGTATACATTCAGTTTCCAAGCAAGGAGGAGATTCACGGCCGGATCGTACTAAAAGGATTTATACAGCTTAAAGAGCATATTCTGCGCAGTCTGGATGGCGAGACGGACTTTTTTTACAAGTATCGTGCCCTATGCGACAGTCTGATTACGTTCTATGAGTCCTCTCCCTACCTTTTCGCCGGCATTGTCGATTTCCAGACCCAACCGTTGGACAGCCGGGATTTGCCGGAGGTGAAGAGAGACATTTTCAATGTCGGGGAAGAGATTAACGCCATTCTTGAGGTTATAATCCTTCAGGGAATCGCGGAAGGAGCCGTTAACCCGGACACGCGGATCAAGGAAGCCATTCTGATCTATTGGAGCAGCCTGTCCTCGCTCATTATGGTGGCGCACCGCAAAAGCAGCTATATCTCCGAGACGATGGGCGCAACAACGAATGGGCTGCTGGAATACGGCTGCAATCTGCTGCTGCGCATGATCGCAAAGGAGGTTCAAGATGCCAACGAAACGGCTGCTGGCCATTAAAGGCGGCCCCAGGCCGGACGGAATGACGGCCAAGATGCTGCAAATTGCCGTACAGGCGGCTGCGAAAGCGGGCTGGGAAACAGACATCTGCGATTTATATAAGATGGACATATCCGCCTGCAAAGGTTGCCCGGATTGCCGGGCAAACGGAGTATGCCCTCCCAGCGGCGAGCTTGCCGATTTATGGGTAAAGCTGGCTTTCAGCGACTTGGTTATTCTGTCCGCGCCTACGTATTACGCCAATGTGCCGGGCCAGGTCAAGCTCCTATTCGACAGGCTGGCAGTCAAGGCGATGGACCGCAGCGGCGCTGGGCTTGCTCCGAAACCGACGCTGTCCAAAAGCCAGCAGTACCTGCTGATGACCGCGTGCAATACGCCGTTTCCGCTGAACCGGCTGCTGCGCCAAAGCTCATCCTGCCTCGCCGCCATGAACGAATTCTTCCGCATCTCGGGCATGACCTGCAGAGGCAAGATCGTCTGTCCGGGCGCCAAGAAGCTGACGGAAGTTCCGGCCAGGCTGGCTTCGCAGATCGAAAGCTTTTTCTAATATGATACAGCCTTTAAACTTAGGGAGGTTAAACTGTGAAGAAGAAACTGCTGATAACCGCTGCTCTTATTCTGCTCGTGGGGGCAGGCTGGGGGCTTACTTATCTGTATCAGGTCAACAGCTATCAAGACAAGATTAAGAATCTCACCATATCCAATATCCCCTTCTCCCGTCTTGCCGACGGTACTTACGTGGGAGAATACGATGTGCGCTTTATCGACGCCAAAGTTCAGGTTAGCGTGCAGAACGGCAAAGTGACCAAGATCGACCTGCTGAAGCATAAGAACGGGCATGGCGCTCCCGCCGAAGTCATTCTTAAAGAAATCGTCGCCAAACAGTCGCTGGATGTGGATGCCGTCAGCGGCGCGAGCAATTCCAGCAAGGTCTTGAAAAAGGCGGTGGAGATAGCGCTGGTTCAAGGCGAGAAATAATCCTTTCAAGATTTCTCTAGCCAAGCAGACATACCCGCCTCCTAACAAAAGAAGCTGCCTTCAGCCTAATAACGGCGGGGCAGCTTCTTTGTATCAGTAGCAGCTCAATTTTTACCCCTTCTTCTCCAGCTCCTCAATCCTTCGGCGCAGCCGCTTAATCTCCTCCAGCAGCGCCATGTTCTCATCGTCACTCTCCGGTGTTTCCGCCTGGATGAGCCGCGTCAGCCGCAGCTGCAGTAAGCCAAGCTCATCCTCTGCGGCCCGCTCTTGTTCCGTCATCGTATGCTCCCGGTCTTTGGACAGATACTCCTCATAGGTACCGGGGAACTGCCTCGGGAAGCGCCCGCGCTCCAGCACGACCAGCCGGTTCGCGATATTAGACAGCAAATACCGGTCATGCGTTACGAGCAGCAGCGCGCCGGGATAAGACTTCAAGGCTTCCTCAATAACTTCCCTTGTATCAATATCTAGGTAGTTGGTCGGTTCGTCCAGCACCAGCAGATTCGCCCTGCCGAAGTAGAGCCGCAAGAAAGCGACGCGGCATTTCTCGCCGAGGCTTAAGCTGCCGATTAGCTTGAAGGCATCTTCCCGCGTGAATAAAAAACAGCCCAAAATCGTTCTTGCCTCCGTCACCGTCATTTCCGGGAGCTGAAGCAGACTGTCCAGAATGGTAGAGGAAAGATCGAGCTGCTCCAGCTCCTGGGCAAAATATCCGACCGTGGTCTGCGGGTGAAGAGCGACCGTCCCGCCGGTTGGCGCGCAGATTCCCGCCAGAAGCTTCAGCAGCGTCGACTTGCCGGACCCGTTCGCCCCGATAACGCCGATCCGGTCGAACCGGCGGACCGAAAGGCTGAAGTCCTTCAGCAGAGGACTCCCGCCCGGGTACGCAAACTCCGCATGCTCCGTCCTCAGCAGGGTCCCGGCGGCGAATTCCCCTCCCGTAAGCTGCATGTTCAGCTTGGCGCTCTCCCGGGGCTCCGCCGTGCGCTCCCGGTTCAGCCGATCCAGCGCCGATTCCTTCGCATGCAGCCGGGAGACGTTCTTCTTCGATTTCGACCGCAGAAAATCGTTCTGAGCGGCGGCGCGGTGCGCCTGCTGGAACCATTCCGCATAACGCCGGATGGCCTCCTCCAGCTTTTTCTTTTCCAGCTCCTGTCTTCTATACCGCGCCTCCAGTTCCCTGGCTTCCACAGCCTTCTGCTTGCGGTACTGTGTGTACCCTCCGGCATATCGTCTGCAGCCATCCGGCCTTAGCTCCAGCACGGAGGTCGCCGTGCGGTCGATAAAGCGGCGGTCATGCGAGATGTACAGCACGGTGCCGGAATAGCCGGACACCCACTCCTCCAGCCATTCCATCGTGTCCGCGTCAAGATGGTTGGTCGGCTCATCCAGCAGCAGCAATCGCGGCTGCCGGGCCAGCAGCCGGGAGAGCTGCGCCCGCGTCTTCTGCCCGCCGCTCAAAGACTGGTAAGGCAGATCCCAAACCTCCTGCGGAAGATTCAGCTGCCGCAACGCTTTTTCCGCCTTCGCCTCCCAGCCGTAGCCGTCCAGCCGAAGATAGTCCTCATAGGCTTCGCCGTAATCATCCAGCAAGGCCTTCTCCGCTCCGCAGCCGCTTTGGAGTCTGCCGCCCAGCCGTTCCAGCCGGACCTTAAGCTGTGCCGCCTCGGCGTTCCCTTCCAGCACCAGCCGGCGGGCGGTCATTTCTTCCCCTGGCTCAAGCTGCTGATCCAGCAGCCCCCATTCCTTGACGGGCAGGCCGCGGAACACCATCCCCGACTCAAAAGGCACAGCGCCCAACAGCCCCTTCAGCAGCGTCGTCTTGCCCGCTCCGTTGCGCCCGAAGAGCGCCATCCGCTCTCCCTCGGCCAGTTCAAACGATAGATTCCGGAACAGGGGATTCCCGTTCCATTCCTTGGATATCTCTTTCACATGCAGTATCGGCATTGTCCATCCCTCCGAGTTCATACAAAAATAAAAACCGCAGCTGCCGCTGCGGTCAAAAATATCGTATGAAAGGAAGAAGGATGGCGCGGTTCGTTGCAGCCGATGGCAGGCCTGCTGCTAAGCGGCAGCAGCCATGAACAGGTTCATTGCCGGGCGGAATGCAGCCATTAACAGAGTTAATCACGGCAGATTCCATTTAAGCCCGGGTCGGGGTTTACCCGTACAATCCATACAGCCGGGCTATCCCTGGCAAGCTGTTCTTTGGCCTTTTTGAACGAAGCGTTTACCGATCCCTTGGATCTTCCCGAAGAAATACGTATTCCTGACCGTCCGCCCAATATTGGGCGCACCGCGGCTTGTGCATATCGCTAGTCACAAGTTGGCTGGTCTTATAAGGAAACGTATTAGTTCTTCATCGTAGGGAAGATCCTCCATCAATTGTCCGAATTTGAAATCTATATTAATTATAGGGCAGCGAAGTCCCGGCTGGCAAGACCGGGGGCTTCGGGCAGGAGAGTTTACAGCTCCAGATCTTTAAGGACGGCCCGTTTCTCCGCCGCTTCAAAAATCGTCTCGATCAACCGCAGCACACGATGGACCTCCTCATTCTTGACCAGAGGCTCGCTCTTGCCTTCGATCACGGAGACAAAGTTGTCATAGAAGCTCTGCTTCGTGCTCAGAGCCTTCTCGATCGGCAGGCGCAAAGTGGATTCCTCCGAGGGCGGCGCCATCGTCTTCGTAAGTCCTTGTCCCGCTTGGATCGGCTTCGGCTCGACCTTGGCGACATCCGGATTGTTCACCACGATCTCCCCGCTGAGATCCCAGTCGCGGATAATGGCGGTTCCTTCCGTGCCTTTGACATACCAGCGGGGCAGCTTGATGAAGTTGGTCGTTCCGACCTCGATTACGGCGGTCAGGCCGTCCTTGAACCGGATAAAGCTGGTGAATCCGTCATCCACCTCGGTGCCGAGAATAGTGCTTAATTCGGCGGTAACGCTGTCGATTCTGCTGCCGGTGAGCAGCAGGAGCTGATCAAGCAGATGGACGCCCCAATCCAGCAGCATGCCGCCGCCGTACGCCTTGAGCTGGCGCCAGTCGCCGGGAATACCGTTGGCCCCCTGCACGCGGGACTCCAGATGGAACACCTCACCGATCTTTTTCTTCTCGATCAGGTCCTGGATAATAAGGAAGTCTTCGTCCCAGCGCCGGTTCTGGTGCACCATGAAGACGCGATCCGATTCTTTCGATACTTCCAGAATATCACGCAGGTCCGCGCTGTCTACGGTAACCGGCTTCTCGCAAATAACATGCTTGCCGGCCGTAAGCGCCCGGATCGCGATTTCCTTATGTACATCGTTAGGCGTCGCAATCAGCACAACATCTACCGTTTCATCGGATAACACCGCTTCCAGACTGTCATAAGTCTTAAAGCCCTTGGCTGCCGCGAGTTCCTTCCGGTAATCGACCACATCATAAACACCGGTTACCGCCAGCCGCTCGCTCGGTTCGATCAACTGCACATGATAGCTGCCCATTCCCCCGAAACCGACGATGACAAGACTGTACTTGTTCTGTTCCATAGTTTATCCTTTCCTTTCCGCGTGTGCTGCTGCAAGTAGGCGCAGGTTCAATTTTCATTCCCCTACATTCTACACCGTTTTCATTCATACAGGAATAGCGCTTGTCCGTAAAAAAATACGGATAGCGTTTAGTTTCCCGTCCTTTTAAACTATAAAGAACGATACCAGATTACATAGTGGAAGGGCGTAGGCGTAAATGAACACTATATTATTTGTCACCGATCTATATTACCCAGCCAAAGGGCGAAATTATTATGAAGAAGATTTGTTTCTGACTTCACGGCTAAGAGAAGCATTCGCGCTCACAATTTGCCATCCGCAGGACATTCATGCTTTTGAGAAAAATTATGATCTCATCGTGATCCGAAACGCCGGACCGGTTGCAAATTTCAAGGACGAGTATCTGTCTTTTCGTGAAAGAGTTGCTGCGAACCCATACAAAACCTATAATTCATTTGACGGCAAGGGCGATATGAACGGGAAGGACTATCTGCTACAGCTTACGAAGGAAGGATATCCCGTCATACCAACCATAGATGATGTGAAGTGGATTGAGAAATTGCCGGATGCCGAAGCTTACATCTCCAAACCGAAGGACGGAGCCGACTCCATAGGTCTGGAGCGTGTACCCTCAAATGAGTTAACATCCAAACTTAGTGCCGGTGAAGACCGGAATATCCTGATTCAGCCGTTCATTGATTTTGAATACGAAGTATCGTTTTATTTTATTGACCATGAGTTTCAATACGCGCTGTATGCGCCGGACAAACAGAAGAGATGGATGTTATCGGAGTATGTTCCGACTGCAGAGGATTGGAAATTTGCGAATCGGTTCATCGAGTGGAATAACCTGGCTTGGGGAATCCAGCGCGTCGATGCATGCCGGACCAAACAAGGAGAGCTTCTGCTGGTCGAACTTGAAGATTTGAATCCCTATCTCTCCCTGCTGGAATTACAACCGGACATTCGTCAAATGTTCATTGAAAATCTCAAGCATTCGCTGCGAAAAGCTCTTCAGGCCTGATTCTTTAATCATGAACGACTTTCGTTCCGGCAGCGAAATCGTGAATCGCCCTTTTATCTTTCCGAGCAACCACCATAATAAGGCTGATAAGCAGGGCAATTCCGAGGGTAAGGCCATACAGCAGCGCGCATAGCCCGTTCCGTAGTAACATCGCTCCGATACCGGGCGAAGTTCCGTCCAGTTTTTGGATACGGATTTTACATATTCTTTTACCGATCGTCTGGCCATTCCAGAACACCGGTACTAGCACGGTATAACAGATCATCAAGAAATCAATCACAAGTCGTCCCGAATCATCCCCTTCGTCTCCTCCCGCTATTAGGAAGTAGACAATCGATACCGGAAGCGAGAAGCAGAGACCATCCAAAAGTTGGGCTCCAAATCTAATCCAAAAGCCTGCGTTCCTTGCGTTCAAATAAAAACTCCTCTCTAATGCCTAAATAAAATCAATTTTTCGGAAATAATAGTACCATAGAACCATCCTTGGCGGCAGTAAAACTTATTACGAATCACATTCAAAAAAGCCGGTCCGGCATTTCGGATCGGCTTTTATTGCCCACCTATGGAATTCTATGCTTATTGAATCGTAACGGTGCTGCTCGACCCGGTCCACTTGATCTGTACACCGAACAACAGCGGAACGCTGCTCAGCGGGATCATCAGGGTCCCGTTCTCATTGCGCGACGCTAGCATGGAAACCTTCGCCCCGTTCACGGTGGCGTAGTCGGCCAGCGGCTTGTGCGACGCCGTGCGGCTGCCCATTGTGATCGTCAGCGCTCCTTCGGAATCCAGCCCCAGCTTTGCCCCGAGCACGGATGCGGTCTCTCTCAGCGGAACATACACGCGGGAATTCTCCAGGATGAAGGGCTGGCTCAGCTTCGTCGCCCCGCCGTTAACAACTATTGTTCCGGCAAATGTATTCGTCCCCAGAACATAGCCGAATTTCCGCGCAATGCTTTCCATGTCAAGCGCCGAGGAGGTGATGACCACTGTCGTATTTCTCTTCACCTGCGGAAACAGCCAATGGATGTCGTCGTTATGCATCCGGATGCATCCGGCGCTTACATACTTGCCGATCGAAGACTCTCTGTTGTTGCCGTGAATCGCGTAAGTCGTTCCTCTTGTGCCGTACGCATCCAGCCCGAGCCAGCGGTCGCCAAGCGGATTGGCGGGATCCCCGCCTGGAATATGATCTTTGTAATAAGGCCGGTTTTTAATTTTATTGAAAATCTTGAAGCGGCCTTCCGGTGTCAAGCTCTTCTCCTTGCCGGTAGCCACCGGGAATACCTTAACCAGCTTGCCGCCATCGAAAAAGGCCAGCTTGTTGACCTTTTTGTTTATCACGAGCATTTGTGTGCCAGACGCATCCGCTTCTCCCGCGAACATGCCGGTGCACAGCAGAACAAGCGCAAGCATCAGACTGAGCGTTGTCCGCCAGCCCCTTCCCCTATGAACCTCTCCCATGTTATTTTTCACTAATGTTCCCCTCCAGCCTAAGACTGCTAAATTTGTATCTCTTTATTTAATTAACGGATTCCGGAGGGAAATGTTGCCACTTTTGCGCAAAAAAAATTCCGGCCCCCATCGGAGACCGGATTGCCCGTTATCTATGTGTCAGCCCTTAATAATTCTCAGCATGCGGCCCGTACCTTTTTGAAACTCATAGGGGACCTGTACCTCTTCCGCCGTGCAGCCGTCTTCCCGAATGTGATTCAGCAGGTCATCCATCTGCGCGTACCGTTCACCCGACAGACCGACCAGCGGATAAATACGCAGTTCGTTTCGGGTTACACGCAGCAGCTCCCGCAGCGACTTCAGGTGAAAGTCATAATCCAGCCGGTCGCCGTACATGAACAAAAAATGCGCGGACAGCGTCAGATCGAACCGGCTGTCTTCAAACGGCAGTACCGGAAGTACCGCCGGAACATAACGATCAGGGTAAACTTCCATGTCGGAGGTGCACTCCCGCAGAGCGCGGCTTCTATGAGCCCTTAACTCCTCGATGGAGGCGAAATAGTCCCACTTGAATCCGGCCTGCGCTTTTTCTAATTGGTCCATCGCATGCCCGATATCCTCCAGCCCTTTCTCTTTAAGGGCCCGGGCAGCATAGCCGTAGGCGATATCGGCCGACACCGCCTGCGCTCCAAGGGCATTCGCCCGCGCCGTGAACGCGCATGCGCCGCCCGGACAATCCAGAACGGTCTTTCCGTTCAATTCCCCTTCGGACAGGCCGAACATCGCCATGTACTCCTCAAAGGTTCTTCCGATAAACACAATGCGGCTTAAATCCAGTCTGTTCTCTTCTAGGCTCATTCTCGTCTCTTCCTTTCTCAGCTCATCTCGTCTATAGCGGCGGCTGCCGCTTGTTTAACTTTACCATATGAATGCTATTGAGGCAGCCGAATTCTTATTAATTCTGCGAAATATTCAGCCCCAATTTTCAAAATATTGTCATTAAAATCATAGGCCGGGTTATGAAGCGGGATATTGCCCTTACCGTCCGATGCGCCACCGTTTCCAATAAAAACGAAGCATCCCGGAATATTTTGCAAAAATGCGGAAAAGTCTTCTGAAACCATCACTTGCTGTACGTTGGCATCGACCTTGGCCTCCCCCGCAACATTCAAAGCCGCTTTTACAGCGACATCGACGCACTCCTTCCAGTTCACTGTCGGCGCAAATTCATGGGTATATTCAAACTGGCATTCCGCGCCATGCATGCTGCATATTCCCTCGATTATGGCCTGCATTCTTTCTTCCAGCATCTGTTGAACCTCGGGCGTGTAGCTGCGGGTGTCCCCCTTGATCTCTACATGCGTCGGAATCGCATTCCGGATGCCGTCCGTATGGATCTCGGTACAGGATATTACAGCCGGAACATTCGGGTCCAAATTACGGGAAATGATCGTTTGCAGAGCGAGAATAATCTCGGAGGCGATCACCAAGGGGTCTATGCTCATATGCGGCCGGGCGGCATGGGAACCTTGCCCTTTGATCCGAATGACAAAATTATCCTCACAGGCCATAATTCCACCCGCACGGGTTGCTATCGTCCCTTCAGGCATGCCGGGCATATTATGCATCCCGTAAATTTCATCCATCGGAAACTGCTCCAGCAGCCCTTCCCCGATCATGGCAAGCGCGCCTTTTCCCGGCTCCTCGGCTGGTTGAAAAACAAACCTGACGGTGCCATTGAAATTTTTTCTTTCGGTCAACAATTTAGCCGCGCCCAGCAGGGCGGCCATATGACCATCATGACCGCAGGCATGCATTTTGCCCTTATTTCGGGAAGCATAGGGGCGCTCCCCTTCCTCTGTAAAGTTAAGCGCGTCCATGTCCGCCCTGATTCCAATCATCCCCGTACCGCTTCCGACCTTAAGGCTGGCAACGACTCCCGTGCCGCCAATGCCGGTATGAACCTCGAGCCCCATCGCAGTTAAAGCCTTGGCGATATATTCGGACGTCATTTTCTCTTCAAAAGCCGTCTCAGGAAACCTATGTAGATCATGTCTCCATTCGATGAGTTGTTGTTCGAAGCTTGCCTTATCCAAGCGCTTCCCCTTCTTTCGCAAAATGTAAAAATGAACGAGACATGTCCGGTCCGGTTAAAAAGAAGGATACTTGCCGTTCCATACGATATCCCTGTACCCCTCCGGGTCCGTATCACCTTCTGTGCTTATGATGAGAACTCTCGATTTCTCGTTCAATTGAAGTCGTTCCCCCACTTCCCGCAGCGCTTGTTCTTCCTGAATCAGACTCAGAACTCCCAATCCGACGGCGCCGGATTCACCGGAAATGATCTGAGGATCGCCGGGTAAAGGATTTCCGAGCATTCTCATGGCCTTGGCCGAAACAGCATCCGGACAGGAAATATACATATCCGCATAATCCCTTAAAATCCCCCAGGCTACCGTGCTGGGCTCCCCGCAGGCCAATCCCGCCATAATCGTCGGCAGATCGCCTGTTACCGCATGGGGCTTTCCGTCATTTTCCGTGGCGGATTTATAGATGCATGCCGCTTCACTGGGCTCGACAATGATCGTTGCCGGACGGTCGTCGCCGAATTCCGCTACGTAATAGCCAAGCACGCTTGCCGCAAATGAACCGACGCCCGCCTGAAGAAATACATGGGTCGGAGCATTCTGTCCATCCGCCTTTATTTGCTCCATCGTCTCATTAATCAGCGTGCTGTATCCTTGCATAATCCAGGTAGGGATCTCCTCATAGCCTTCCCATGCGCTGTCCTGAATCAAGACTCCGTTATGCTCGGCAGCATACCGATTGGCCAACCTTACGGTGTCATCATAATTCAGTTCAGTTATTGAGGCTTCCGCCCCTTCCTTTCTTATATTATATAGTCTGGCTGCCGATGAGCCTTTGGGCATGAATACTACGGATTTCTGTCCCAGCCGATTGGCCGCCCAGGCAATCCCCCTGCCGTGATTTCCGTCAGTAGCTGTAACGAAAGTAAGCTCCCCTAGCCGCTCTTTAATCTCCGGCATTTGCAGCTTCTCGAATGTAATCTCCGAGATATCCATATTGAGCCGCTTCGCCAGATATTTTCCGACCGCATAAGAGCCTCCCAGCACTTTAAAAGCGTTAAGTCCAAATCTGTACGATTCGTCCTTGATCCATATAGCGCCCACGTTCAGCTTGCGAGATAAAGCTTTCAGGCTGTGCAGAGGCGTTGGCTCATATTCGGGAAAGCTTTTGTGGAACCTTTTTACTTGTTCTGTCGCTTGACGGTCCATAGACCGCACCTGCGTTTTATCGGGGTTCGCCTTTCGAGCCTGTTCGTTTGCAATATAATGAAAAGCCGCAATATCCATCATCAGAGCTCCTCTCACGCTTATTTTGCATGTAATATATCACATGTTACATTCTATCCGCGAGGCGATATTAAGATTGGAAGAAGGAATGGTACAGGCCAAAGCTAACATTCAGCCGGTGATTATCCAATTGGAACAACAGCTTCCGGCGCCGCTTCGCCGCATTGGAAACGGACGGGTTCACAAATATTTTCTGGAAGATGGATGAATAATTTACATGGAGCCAAAGCATAATAATTTTCGGTTATCAATTAATTCCACAAGGAGGATACAACATTGAATACGAACATTTCCAATCAAATCAACCAAGGTGAGCAGCTTGTTCAACGGCTTATCAACGAAACACAGCAATCCAGCCAAATGTATCAACAACTTCTGCAGCAAGAAGAACAAAACGCAAGACAGCTCGAGGAACTGGCCAACCGTGAGCGTAGAGCTGCTCAATCGATTCAGACCGTTCTGCAAGGCCACCAAACAGCCATTCAACAATTGCAGCAAATTTCCCAAGTGTTCCGTCAAGTGGAGCAGCAATCGGCTCAAATCGGCACATTTGGCTCGGCTTACAACCAACCAGTGTTCCAAAACCCTGCGTCCCGCTCTTTTGGTTCTCCAATAGGGTCTTCTTCGATCGGATCTGCGCCTATCGGGACATCTTTCACCGGATATTCGTCTTTCGGCTCCCCAATCGGAGGATCTTCCATCGGATCTTCGCAGATCGGATCTTCGCAGATCGGGTCATCCTTCACCGGGTCATCTTCCTTTGGCACAGGCCTTCAGGCACCGGGACAATTCTCCACAAACCAAAACCGGAACTTCCAGTAATCGAATCGCAGCCGGCCTAAAGGCCAGGCATCTAACAGGGACTGTCCTCTCGGCTAAACAGCCGGGGCGGTCCCTGTTTTTTTCACTTTATCAGCTTATGCGACTGACCGCCGCTGCCGCAGCCCTGGCAATTAGGATTGGTAACTTCTTCATCCCCCGGTATAATGGGTAGCGTATACAATCATTTCCGATTAGACCGACTGACGGGAGAGGGGACAGCGCTAATGACAACAGGGATTCGTGTAGAACAAATCGGCGCAATAGACGAAGGATTGGAACGGGAGCTGGCCGGGCTGCTGACCGTTGTGGTGGAGGACGGAGCATCCGTCGGTTTTCTGCCACCGCTTTCCGAAGCGGAAGCTGTAGAGTATTGGCGGGGCGTACCGGGTGAGGGCGTTATATTATGGGCCGCTTGGGATGAAGGCGGAATTGCCGGAAGCGTGCAGCTCCATCTTGCCCTGAAGCCGAACGGACTGCACCGCGCGGAGATTGCCAAGCTGATGGTCCATCCTGAGCGCCGCCGCCGGGGCATTGCCCGCCTGCTGATGGAAACGGCAGAAGCGTACGCGTCAGCGGATGGCCGAGCGCTACTTGTGCTTGATACCCGCGAAGGCGATCCGTCCAACCTGCTGTATCAATCGCTCGGCTACGTGGAAGCCGGCAGAATTCCGGGTTATGCCCGGTCGGCGGATGGGGAACTGCATGAGACGGTGTTTTATTACAAGAAGCTCTGATTGCCCGTTTACCATGCAGCACCAAGGCATTTTACCGCTGTCTTTAGGCTGGAATGCCGATTGCTTTAATTTTGAAACATGTTACAATCTAAGGTACAATTACTGTTGATTAGCAACTATATTAAGGAAGGTGATATCATGTCCATTCAGCAACTCCACTCCGCCGAGGATCTGGAGCAGTATATTGCAAAGCCCGGAAAAAAGCTGCTGTTCAAGCACAGTACGACCTGTCCGATCAGCGCAAAAGCGTATGAAGAGTTCCAGTCCTATTTGAAAGACAATGATACCGACGCCGCCATCGTGCTCGTCATCGAGGACCGTCCGGTGTCCAACAAAATCGCCGAAGATTTCGGCATCAAGCATGAGTCTCCGCAAATCTTCCTGCTTGAGGATGGCGATGTGCGCTGGAATACCTCTCACTGGAAAATTACACAATCGAGCATTAAAGAGGCTGTAAGTCAATGAGTTCCCAAGTGATCGTCTACTCCACCGAGGGCTGCGGCGATTGCAGCCGGGTGAAACAAATGCTTCAGAGTGAGGGCGTCCCGTTCGAGGTCAGGGATATTATGGCAAGCGAGGATTATCAGCAGGAAGTAGAACGTCTCGGCTTCATGGGCATTCCGGTTACCGTAGCGGGCGGCAGAGCGGTCAAGGGATTTAACCACGGCGAACTAAGGGAACTGATTGCCGGGGCAGGAATGAAGAAATAAGTTTGAGCGTTCTTCCAAATAATCAAGAGGCTGTCCCAAAAGCGGATATTCCTATGGACAAGAGCGCCTTCTCTATTCAGAATGGCAAAGCAAAGTTAAGCAGCTGGCAGGTCTTTCGGTTATCGAAAGGCTTGCCGGCTTTCGTTGTAGAAATTAGGACAATTTCTCCAGCATTAGGTTGGGGAACGAGATCGGGTTGAGTGTGACTTAGTTCAGCATTCTTGCAAAACAGCTAAAATGCAGCTTTTTTTAATCCAAAGCGTTTATTCACCGGGAAATCCTGCAATTATACAGGGATTTGAGGCTGTTCTGATTGAATTTGAGGCGGAACGGGAAAAAGAGTGTATTTTTGCAGGCACGTTATAGAACAGGTCTTCTCAGGCGACCCAAAGATGCACTATCTCAGGTTTTTGCACTGTCCCGCTTCAACTCGGGTGGGAATGCATCGGGATGTTCTCCGTCCATCATTTCGTAAGCGATTTCCCCGGGTCAGCCTAAATAAAAGGGCGCCCCAGCAGCCATTTCTATGGCTTATGGAACGCCCCTTCGTTTGCCGTCTTAAGGGATGGTTTCGCCCTTTATTTTGAAGAATCCCAAATGGATTTCAAGCCGTATACATGCAAAGAGATGATTTCAATGCTTCCTTCTTGAACATACAGCTCCAGGTTCTGATGCTCGGGGCCTGGAAAAACCTGATCCGTCAGTGCAACACGCCCGTCGCCCGCAAACACTTCAACAGAGGAATGATCGGCAAAAATCCGAAGCTTGAGGATATCGCCGGAGGGCTTCAGGTCCGCTCCGTGCTCGCAGGAGAAATCAGGATGAAAGTCCGATATGCCGGCATTTCTGCGGTCAATGAACACATAGCTGCGGCTCGCATCATAACCGATAACCGTTCCCTGCCCGGCGGAGCCATGAATCCGAAAGCCGAACGCTGACGCGCCCGTAAGCTTGATTTCCGCTTCAATTTCCAGCGCACTTCCATGAATATCTTGCAAAAGATTGCCGTCCCCAGCATTAATCACCGCATGATTGATCCGAAATTCCTTTTCTCTCAGTGCCTCAAGCTCCTTTACCGGCATCTGGCGCAGCCGAACGCCGTCTTCGCACACCGCAAGCCCAAGCTCCCTTGGCAGTGTCATCGCTCCTCTCCACGCTTCCGTCGGCAGCAGATTGGCGTATTTCCAGTTGTTCATCCAGCCGATGAACAGCCTCCGTCCATCCTGCGCGGGGACGTCCGACCAGGTCACCCCAGCATAATTGTCCCTGCCGTGATCCAGCCACAGTACGGTATCCGGCGGGTTGTCGCTCACAAAGGAGACGCCGTCGTATTCGCCTACAAAATACTGGGTCCGCGAACCTTCTGCCAGTTCATCACTCGGGCCGATGCTGACGATAAGCACCCATTTGGATTCACCGCTGCCCCCGTCAACAGGGAGCCTGAACAGATCAGGGCACTCCCAGACCCCGTCATGCGAGCCTTCCGACGCGCCGAATTCGCTTCCGAAAGACCAATGAATCAGATCAGGCGAATGATAGAACAAAATGCGCTGTCCGGCGGCGAGCACCATCGCCCACCGTTCCCGCTCACTGTCCCAGAACACTTTCGGATCACGGTAATCCACGTGCCGCTCATCCTCCAGAACCGGATTGCCTTCATACATCGTCCAGGTTCGGCCCTTGTCTGAGCTGTAAGCGAGGCTCTGACTCTGGCGCGGCACCCCGCTTGGAGTCTGCGTATCATGATGGGTAAATACCGCCACCAGGCCGGAGCCTCCATTAAAAAAACCTGTGGTATCATGCCAGTCCACAACCGCGCTTCCCGAGAAGATCGCCCCGTTATGATCAGGCCAGAGCGCAATGGGGAGCTCTTCCCAGTAGACCAGGTCTTTGCTTACCGCATGACCCCAGTGCATGGGACCCCACACCGTGCTGTGGGGATGATGTTGATAGAACAGGTGATATTCTCCCTCATACCATACCAATCCGTTGGGATCGTTCAACCAATTAGCCTCCGGCGAATAATGAAATTGTGGTCGGAACGTTTCACTGTATGATTTTGTAGACACTCCTGCATCTCCTTTTTCTCTGTATTAATGGGATGGGTAAGCCGGGCCCATCTCCCATACGTCCATATCGATTTGCTCCGCCGGGCCGCCCGACCACAGCAGCAGGCCAAGCGCATCCAGCCGCGACGGATAGGCTCTGGTGGTCAGACTCTTAAGCCCATTGGCGTAGCATTCGATCAGCGACCGGTCGACAAAAATATGCAGCCGCAAGGTTTCCTCGCCAATCGGAAGATCGCCTCCCTGAATTCCCCGTGTCCGTTCCCTCGCGTCGAGCGTCGTGTTTGTCCGGTCAACCTCAAGCCGCTGCTCCAGGCGGTTAAACCGGATGACCGTCTCTTCCGCTCCATCCAGCGAGCGGCGAAGGGAAATGCCGACCTGTTCAGCCTGACACGAATTGAAGCGCAGTATAATTTCCAGCATGTCTCCGCTGACCCCAGCCAATTGCCGGTTGATGTCCTCCAGACTGCTCCCGGCCACGGACAAGAGCCGTCTTCCCCGGAGCAGCGCGGTTTCTTCCACCGGCTCTACGCCAAGCCGTCCATCGGTCCGCAGGAACAGCGATACCGGCATTCCCGCGCCGTGCGCCCAGCCGCAATCATAATCGATTTCCGGCGTCCGTTCGCCCTGCGCAATCGTAAACACGAGCGAGCGTCCGGTCCGCGGATCGACCATGCCGCTGGGTCCCGTGAAATGAAAATCGCCGACGTCAATCAATCCCGGCTCCTCATGATCTGGTTGAAATTTGCAGGTTTCAGGGTCCCAAACTCCAATCCAATAGTTGACCTCAACCTTAGCGCCTTCTCCCCAGGGACTGATGAGCAGGACATGCTTGCCTGATCTCGTACCTTCTTTCCCTTCAAGCGGGAGCGGAAGCAGGACCGGCAGCTCCCAGGCTTTCCCGAGATAAGGGTATTTGCCATAGTCGCTAATATACAAAGGACCCCGGTACTCCCAGTCCAGCATATCGGAGGAGGTATACACCAGAGCCGTCCCGCCCTCTTCCTGCCCGCCCGCGCCCGTTCCGACAAGCATATAATAGATTCCGTCTTCTTTCCAGACAAAAGGATCGCGGAATTCTCCGAACAAGCCCGTTCCCCGCTCCTGCCTAATAATTGGGATTGGATGCTTTATCCAGCTCTTTAAATCGTTATCGCCGTCTTCAGAAAATGAGCTTCTCGCAAGACCAATCGACTGATTGGGAGTCTCATCATTATTTCCAATGGTATAGAACAGCACCGGCAGCCCTTCATGATCATAGGAGGCGCTTCCCGACCAGATTCCGTCCGGGTCAAGCCCGGACTCCGGGCTGAGCGCAGCGGGCAAGTCCCGCCAGTGAACGAGATCCGGGCTAACCGCATGTCCCCAGTGAATATAATGGTAGAACGGGCCCTGGGGATTCTGCTGGTAGAACAAGTGATACTGGCCCTCAAAATAAAGCGGGGCGTGAGGCTCATTCATCCAGTGTCCCGGCGGATTCATATGATACTGCGGACGGTGGCGGTCGGCGGCGAAATACTGCCTGGGAATTTCCATAGCCTTGCGGTCGATAGACGGAATAACGCCGCCATGGCCCCGGAGATCCTGCTCATACCGCTGCTGAATTTCGGCTTCCGTCAGCGCCCGGTCATAAATGGCCAACTCGTCCATCCAGCCGTCAAAGTTGTTCATTACGAAAGCTTCGGCCAAAATCACTCCGTCATTATTGCGCCCGATGAGCAAATCGGCGCTGCCGGGCGTTATCTTCAAGGGTTGATTGAGAGTGGTCTCCGTCGTTTTCCGCCCGTTGAGATACAGCGATATCCGCCCTTCGCTCCCCGCGAAGACGGCGCACACAAAAGACCACCTATGCAAAGGAACCGGCTCGGTAGACCATGTCTCCAGCCATTCGCCGCCCGTTCCCGCCTGGAGCGACCAGGCCCCGTGCTTGAACAAGCCCAAAATATAGCCTTCCTTCCCCTCCCGGTTATGCTGGTTCACAATGGCCGCCAGACGATTCTCCGCCCCGTAATCATACGTCCTCGGAGCAACCCACGCCGTTATGGTCAGATTCTCCGAAGGCTGAGCGGCTAAGGGGGCAGGACGGCGGATGAACGTGGAGTAGCCGTCAAAAGACAAGGCTTTCCCCTTTACCCCCGCAGCCCAGACCGGATCTCTCGGAGCCTGGAAACGTCCTTTGCTAAGTGCGAATTGTACAGTATCGATTTTGCCGGATACGGAGTCTGCCGCTTGATTTCCGCGGCCTTCGTCAAAAGTCCAGTACGCGATCGGCTCGTTCAACATGTTCTCTCCATTCTTTCCGCGTTTTTAACAGGAGACAAGCCAGTGCATTCTGACATTCCGGCTTGCCCTAAGGTGCGGCTTTCTTTACGAAGCTGTTATTTCTGAGCTTGCATGTAGCGGTCGTAGCCGTCCTGATAGACCTTCATCAGATCCTCGATACCCATTTTTTTCAGATCGGCGGTGTATTTATCCCACTCTTCATCCACGCCGCCGTCCATCAGCCACTGGGCGCGCATCTTGTTCGTGTAGGTTTGGATTTCCGGTTTCAAGCGGTCGATCGTCTGCAATTCTTGATCCGTGAAGAAAATAAGCGGAAAATGCTCTTTCTCCATCTGCGGAACGAAAATATTCTTGATATCGTCCATCCGCTGTTTCGCGCGCGGTTCCGGAGCAACTACCTTCTCAAAATCCTCGCCGGTAATGACACCCGCTCCTCCCAAAGCGACCGTCCGCCGGAATTCGCCCGGGTTCTCGATATCTTTCTTCTGAACGAGCAGTCCATTTGCGTCTTTCTCGAACCATGTGCCGATCGGGCCCCAATGGACCTCTGCCGCCGTGACCGAATCATACAGCTTGTCGAGCCACTCGGCGGTCACTTCCGGATTCTTGTTCGCTTCCGTAATCACGGTGCCGCCTCTGCCTATCGCCGAACCGTTATTCCATTTCACTACCAAGTCTTTAAACGGCGGCACGATGGGATAGTGATCATCCCGCTCCCCGCCGACAACGTCGGTATGGTCCCACCAGAGGAAGGAGCCCAGCGTTTCATCTTGCGTCTTGCCTTTTGCCAAGTATTGCGCGTCGTTATGGGTGAAGGATTCGATATCCACTAGACCTTCTTCAAACCAGGTGTGAAAATATTTTACTGCCTCTTTGTAGCCCGGCTGCAGAGCAGCGTAGTATACCTTTCCGTCCTTGACGTTCAGATGCTCGGAGTAGGTGTTATTGCCCGGCTGATATGTTTTGTCGGGTTCGCCGAACGCGCCGAACAGATAGCCGATATCCCCGGTCCAATAGGCGTTGATGA
Organism: Paenibacillus sophorae; assembly: GCF_018966525.1. Lineage (NCBI taxonomy): Bacteria > Bacillati > Bacillota > Bacilli > Caryophanales > Paenibacillaceae > Paenibacillus > Paenibacillus sophorae. Next base: position 1,919,473 of record NZ_CP076607.1, on the reverse strand, counting down.
AGGAGAGCGGAATTTCGTCTTTCTTGCCGTTCTTGTTCGGATCTCTATCTTCAAACGCTTTCAAAACGTTGTGGTATTCTTCCAAAGTCTTCGGCATTTCAAGTCCAAGATTCTTCAGCCAGTCTGAATTAATATACAAAAAGTCCGGATTAGCCCCGATATCCTCCTGCCCGCTTCCCAGTTCCTCGCCTACCGGCAGCGAGTAAATGTTGCCGTCGGGAGCCGTAACGAGCGCTTTGATATCCGGGCGTTTTTCAAAAAGGGCCTTCAGGTTGGGCATATGCTTGTCGATCAGATCGTTAAGCGGAATAATGGTGCCGTCCTGGCCGTAATGCAGCAGTTCCGTGTCCGTAAAGGCGGCTCCGTAGAACATATCCGGCAAATCGCCGCTTGCCAGCAGCAGATTCTTCTTCTGGTCGTAATCCGTATCGACGATCGTCGTCCAGTCCACATGGACATTGGTCTCCGACTCCATCCGCTTCGCCAGTTCAAAATCGTTGAAATCGCTCGGCGCGAGCGCGGGACGCTTCGCCACGGCCTTCAGCGTCAGTTTCTCCTTAAGCGGGAAACCTGTGGTGTCACCGCTGCTTGCATCACCCGATGCGGCATTCGTTGCCGCCGGAGTATTGTTTGAAGCGTTGCTGCCGCTGCATGCCGTAAGTACGACGGAAGCGAACAGGAGCGCACTAAGAACTATGGACATTTTTCTATTCATTGCAAATCAAACCTCCCTTATGATGACTTGCCCTATACAGACGCTTGCCACCCTTACAATCGCCAGGCCCCCACCTCCTTTCAGCGCATTCGCAGAACAGCCCCGGCTTCACCTCATCCCTTGACTGAACCGATCATGACGCCTTTGACAAAATAGCGTTGAAGCAGCGGATACAGCGTTAGCAATGGGAGCGCCGCTACGATAATAACTCCGAATTTAATCAGCTCAGTCACCTTTTGCTGGGCTACGAGTGTCGTAATGTCCGTCAGCATATCCCCGGAAGGCTGGTTCTGGATCAGGATGTTCCTCAGAATGAGCTGCAGCGGATACAGGTGGGAGTCATTCACATAAATCAGGGCGTCAAAGAATCCATTCCATTGGCGGACCACGGCGAGCAGCACAAGCACAGCGATGATGGGTTTGGACAGCGGCACGACAACGCTCCAGATGTAGCGCAGATTGGTACACCCGTCGATGGCAGCGGCCTCCCGTAGTTCATCCGGCAAGCTCTGGAAGAACGTCCTGGCGATAATAATGGCGAATGCGTCCACCGCCCCGGGAAGCACAACCGCCCAGATGGTATTGATCATATGAAGATCTTTGACAAGCAGATAGGTCGGGATAATTCCGCCGTTAAAAAAGAGGGTGACGACAAAAATCATCATGAAGACGTTCCGGCCGTAAAGATCTTTGCGCGACAGCGGATAAGCCGCCATAACAGTCAGAACCGAACTGATGACAGCCGCGAGCGCTGCGTAGAATAAGGAGTTCCGGTAACCAATCCAAATGGTGTTATCGCTGAAAATCCGCCGGTAGCCGTCAAAGGTAATCGACTTGGGCCACAGCCATACATTGCCCGCGTAAATTTGGTTCGGATCGCTTATGGAAGCGATTACGATAAAATAAAGCGGATATAAAATCATCAGCGTAAATCCGCCCAGCACGATGAAATTCACCACATCGAAAGCAATATCGCTTTTCAGCTTTCTTTTCACTCGAAACATGCTCAATCTCCCCCTTTCTAAAACAATCCGTTCCCGCTTATTTTTTTGGCTGCCCGGTTTACGATAAGCAGGAGCACCAGATTGATGGCCGCGTTAAACAGTCCGATCGCCGCCGAGAAGCTGTACTGCGCGCGCTGAATACCGATTTTGTATACATAGGTCGAAATGATCTCCGACGCGTCGATATTCAGGTCGGTTTGCAGCAGAAAGGCTTTTTCAAACCCAACGTTCATCAGGTTGCCTACGGCCAGAATAAACAGCACGGTAATGGTGGGAAGTATGCCGGTCAAATCGATATGGCGGATTCGCTGCCATTTGTTTGCTCCGTCCACGACGGCGGCTTCATGAAGATGCGGGTCGATACCGGCCAGAGCGGCCAAATAAATGATGGTGGCGAACCCCGTTTCCTGCCAAACCGTACTCATAATATAAACCGGGCGGAACCAGCCGGCTTCGGACATGAACAGCACCGGTTCCCCTCCGAACGCTCCGATGATATGATTGATCAGCCCGCTGTTCGGCGACAGAAACACAATAATCATGCCGGCCAGCACTACGGTCGAAATAAAATAAGGGGCATAGATTACGGTTTGAACGAACTTCTTCAGCTTCTCCCTGGCCAATTGATTCAGCAGAATGGCGATAATTACAGGAATGGGAAATGAGATCACCAGGTTCAAAAGGCTAAGCAGAACGGTGTTCTTGATGATCGTCCAGAAGTTATAGGATTCAAAAAACTCCCGGAAATACTGAAATCCCACCCAGGGACTTCCCCATATTCCGGCGCGCGGCGTAAAGTCTTTAAAAGCGATCTGCACGCCGTACATGGGGACATACCGAAAAATAATAAAGTAGGCTACAGGCAGAATAAGCAGCAAATACAGTTCCCAATTTTTTCGGGCAGCTTTCAGCTTTCTCATATTTGACTCCCCCTGGCAATTCGATGTACGTAGTCGTTAATGCAACATGTTATACAAGGTTTGTGCATCGTCTGCGCTATTCGTCTTCCGGCCGATCTTTGACAGCGGTATCATTTCAGGCCGCATAAAGAGTGTGAATGTCGCCGCGCCCGCCCCGGGTATCCCAATAGTTATGCCGACTGAATCTCTGCATGTGTAAAGGTCTCATCTCCTCCTCCGTCCTGTTAGATCATCTATGGGTTGGATCTCATGCCGCCTTTTTTGAAACGTTTCCAATTAACACCAGAAGAAACGGCTGTGCCGCCCTTCCTAACTTATGCTCCCGAAGCCAACGATATGAGCATCTCTTGCAGGTGTTCGTTTCTTGCACTTTTGATTGTAAAAAAATCAGGTCGTCTCCCCCGCCCTATATTGTACAGGGATACGGTAGACTTCACGATCCAAGCTTTCCCCTTCCACTTTCTTAAGCAGCAGCCTTACGGCCGTTCTCGCCATCTCCTCCACAGGCTGACGGATCGTGGATAGCAGAGGATGGAAAAAGGGATGGTCCTGGATGCCGTCGTAGCCGATTACCTTCACATCGTCCGGAACGCGAATCCCGGCCTGCTTGGCTTTCTCGATATATTTGGCCGCAGTCATATCCGTAATGGCGAATACGCCGTCAATGTCTTGATGCTGCTGCAGGAACGTGCTGTAGTACATATCCTCATCCCGAAGCGGATCGGGTTCTTCGTACACGGCGTAGGGAATGCCAAGGGCCTGCGCTTCATGCACGAAGCCGTCCCTTCGAAGTACGGTCTCGCTGTATACGGAAGGCACATTGCCAAGGAAAGCGGGTTTCTTCACACCGGCCTTGACCAGCTCTCTGAGCGCAATTCGCCCTCCCTCGAAATTGTCTGAGGTCACGCAGGTAATCTGCTTGTTGAAATGCCGGTCGATGCTGATTATCGGGATATCCGTGCTCACGCTGTTCTCAATATCGTTATAGGTGATCCCGACAATTCCCGCCACCTTGTTCTGCTTCAGCATATCGAAGTAATACAATTCCTTCTCGGGCTTGCCCCCGCTGTTGCATAGCATCAGCTTGAATCCGCCCTGGTCGAGCTCATCTTCAATAAAGTAGGCAAGCTCGGAAAAAAACGGGTGCCAAATGCTTGGCAGCATCAGGGCCACCATCTTCGATTTCTGCATCTTAAAGTTACGCGCGACCTCATCCGGCACATAATTCAACTGCTCGATAGCGGCCTTGACCTTATCGCGGGTTGCCGGTTTAACCGCCCCGGCATTATTAATGACTCTGGAAACGGTACCGACGGCGACACCTGCCAAATTAGCAACATCTTTAATACTGGCCATAAGCTTCCTCCGCTTAAACTTCTTTGATAACCGTATCGTAACACAGTTTTGGAAACGTTTCAATAAAAAAATATAAAGCGTTTTCATTAAATATCCTCATGAATTTTTTTCAATTTTATTGATTGACAGGTCGCAAATTCAGGTTTATATTTTAGTTAAGCGTTTACGTTATCTGGCGTAAGTCATTAAGATTTATAGAAAGCGCTTAACTAAAGCTGCCAGCCGTATTGGAGGGGAAGCGTATGAATCCCACAATTAAAGATGTAGCTAAAAGGGCAAACGTTTCCATCGCCACGGTTTCCCGGGTACTGAACAATTTGGGCGGATATTCAGACAAAACGAAGCAGAAGGTTAATGAGGTCATTCGAGAGCTTGGTTACCAGCCTAACGCGATCGCACGCGGCTTAATCAATAAGCGTACGCATACGATCGGCGTATTGTTTCCGAATGTTTCGAGCGCTTTCTCCTCGGATATTTTGCAGGGAGTTGAAGATTACGCCCATGGCCGAAATTACAGTATTGTGGTCTGCAACACCGACGATGACGGCAAACGCACCCTGAAGTATCTGCAGCTTTTGCGGGAAAAGCAAGTTGACGGAATTATTTTCTCCAGCAGTGTGTTAAAGGAGGAGTACTATGAAGCAATCCAAGCTATGAACGTCCCGGTCGTTCTCGTCTCTTCCGAATCAAATTACGCCACAGTTCCTTACGTGAAGGTCGATGACTGCTTGGCCGCATGCGACGCGGTAGAATACCTCATCGGCAAAGGGCATCGTAAAATCGCAATGATCAGCGGTGGAAAAGAGGATGTATTAGCTGGATCTCCTCGTGTGGACGGATATTTAAGAGCGCTTCAGAAGCACCAAATTCCTTTTGACAGCCGATATCTCGTTTATGGCGATTTCAGATTTGAAAGCGGATGCATTCAGTTTGAAGCCCTACTGCAGACGGTTCCCGATGTAACGGCCGTGTTCGCTGCCAGTGACGAAATGGCAATTGGCGTACTTTCGGCCGCCTATAAACTCGGAATCAGGATTCCCGATGATATTTCGGTCATTGGGTTTGACGGAGTTCAGCTGTCCAACATGGTCGTTCCTCCGTTGACAACGGTTAGCCAGCCGCTTCAAGAAATGGGCAAAATCGCCGCCGAAACACTGATCCGTAGTATCGAAACAGGTGAAACGGCGGAAGGAATCATTGTCTCTCATTCAATTGTAGAAAGACAGACGGTAAGAACGCTTACCTGAGTCTTTTTATCAATATAACGTAAACGTTTAACTGAAAATGCAAGCGTTTGCCTTCCTTTGATTATGATATTAGAAGTGGAAACGGCCACTGCGCAGCTCAAAAGGTTAAACGCTTACGTCACCGCACTCTACTATAAAATTTTAGTTTAGGGGGATTTGACATGAAAAAAGGAATGACAACCGTACTTGCAGGAATGCTCGCTATATCACTACTGGGCGCCTGCGGCAACAGCTCTTCGGATAACAGCGCAAACGGCGGCAGTTCCTCTGGCAAGGTCGAAATTGAATTCTTCCAGAACAAAGCCGAAGCGAAGACTTCCTTTGACAAACTCGTTGCCAAATTCAATGAAGCTAATCCGAATATCGTCGTTAAACAGGTGAACCCGCCCGATGCCGAAACCCTGCTGAAGACACGCGCCGCGAAGAAGGATATTCCGGATGTTGTCGGCATCGGAGCAACCGATACGTTCAAGAGCCTTGCAACCGGCAGCTTGTTCGAGGATCTCTCCAATGATCCCGTTGTGAAAAATGTTCAGCCGGCCTATGCCGACATGCTGAAGAACTATACCGCCAACAGTCAATTGAACGGCGTTCCGTTCGCCGCCAACGCCAACGGTGTTATCTACAACAAAGCTATGTTTACAGAGGTGGGCGCAGAGGTTCCAAAGACCTGGGATGAGTTCATCGCGGTTGCCGAGAAATTCAAAGCAGCAGGCAAGAACGCATTCTACCTGACGCTCAAGGATTCCTGGACTACCCTGCCGGCGTTTAATGCGCTGAGCAGCAGCATCGTCGGCATCGACTTCTACACTCAGCGCCATGCCGGCTCCGCCAAATTCACGGGTACCATTAATGAAGTCGTACAAAAGCAGCTCCAATTGACCGAATATGCACAGAAAGATATTTACGGCAAAACCTACAACGACGGCAACGTGGCTTTCGCCAAGGGCGAAGCAGCAATGTATTTGCAGGGTGTATGGGCCATTCCTGAAATCCAGAAAGCCAACCCTTCGATCGATTTGGGCGTATTCGTACTTCCCGCAACCAATGATCCGTCCAAGAATAAGCTCGTAACCGGTGTGGATACGCTGCTGGCCATTTCCAAAACGACTAAGCACAAAGAAGAAGCGAAGAAGTTTATCGACTTCATGATGCAACCGGAAAATGTTAAGCAATATATCACGGAGCAAAAAGCGTTCCCGACTATTACGGGTGTAACTCAAGACGATAAAACCGTTGAAGGTTTGAAAGAAGCATTCACCGCCGGCAATCTGGTGGACTTCTCCGACCATTACATCCCTGCAGCCATGAAGATCGATACGCTTCTGCAAGAATTCCTGCAAAAGAAAGACGTCGACGCTTTTGTAAGCAAGCTGGACACGGAATGGGACAAAGTTGCCGACCGCAAATAAAGCATAATCACATGAACCGCGGGTACACTCTCAAGTTATATCCTAAGGTTCCAACGGAAATTCTGATAAAAGCTTAAGGCTGCTGGAGGAGAAGATCTCTTCTCTCTCCGGCACTTCTTTAAGGAGGACGGAACAATGGCTAAACGCCGGATCGCATATTATTTGATGACCATACCCGCGCTGTTCCTGTTTTTTGCTTTTCATACCTTCCCCGCCCTTCAAGGCATTTTTTACTCCTTTACCAACTGGGACGGTTTCAGTGACGGATATGCTTTTGTCGGTTTCAAGAACTTCATCAACGTGTTCAAAGACGAGAACGTGCTTAATTCCTACTTTTTTACATTCAAGTACGCCATTGCGGCCACCATTCTTATCAATGTCATCAGTCTCCTGATTGCGCTGGGACTGAACGCCAAGATCAAAGCCAAGAATTTCTTCCGAGGCGTATACTTTCTGCCGAACGTGCTCGGCGTCCTGATTGTCGGCTACATTTTTAATTACCTGTTCTCCAATGCCTTTACGGTATGGGGCGCAAAGCTCGGAAGCGACTTCCTGTCGCAGAATATTCTCGGAAATCCCGACTGGGCATGGGTGGGTATCGTTATTGTCGGCGTCTGGCAGGGCATCGCTTATAACACAATCCTCTATCTTGCCGGCCTGCAGACGATTCCTGCGGATCTGTATGAAGCCTCCAGTCTGGATGGGGCCAGCAAATGGAAAGAATTCTGGAGCATTACCTTCCCGATGCTTGCATCCTTCTTCACCATCAATATGGTTCTGGCCATGAAGGGCGGACTTATGATCTTTGACCAGATCGTCGCTTTGACCGGAGGCGGACCGGGACGCTCCACTCAGTCGATCGCTCTGCTGATTTATCAAGGCGGATTCACAGGCGGAGAATTTGCGTATCAATCGGCGAACGCCGTCATCTATTTTATCGTTATCGTAGCGATTTCTCTGTTTCAGATTAAAGTTCTACAAAGACGGGAGATGGACCTGTAATGAGAAAAAATACCAACTGGCTGGCGACCACACTCATTGCGCTCGGTTCTATCCTGATTCTGTTCCCGCTCTACATGGCTGTCAGCATCGCGCTCAAGAATCCCGAAGAGATGGCACAGTCCATTTTTTCACTGCCGACCGGGCTGCATTTTGAGAATTTCAGCAACGCCATTAAAGCGACCGATTTCTTCCATGCTCTTCAGAACAGCGCAGTCATCACGGTTATTTCGGTTGGATTTATCCTGCTGACCAACTCGCTCGTCTCCTATGCCATAGCAAGAAATATGAACCGGAGATTCTTTAAGCTCCTGTATCTGTATTTCGTCAGCGCCATGTTCATTCCGTTTCAGATCATCATGCTGCCTGTTGTAAAGGTAACGACCGATCTCTCCATGAACAATATTCCCGGTCTCATTCTCCTGTACATCGTATACGGTCTTCCGTTCAACGTGTTCGTCTATGTCGGATATATCCGTTCTATCCCGCTTGAGCTGGAAGAAGCCGCGACGGTCGACGGCACATCGACCTGGGGAACTTTCTGGAAGATTATTTTCCCGCTGCTCGGTCCGATCAGCGCAACGGTCATTATTTTGTCCAGTTTGTCAACCTGGAACGATTTCCTGCTCCCGCTCATTCTGCTTGCCGATCCAAGCCAATATACGCTGCCGCTTGTGCAGTACGTATTCCAGGGGCAATTCAGCACCGACTTCAATCTGGCTTTCGCCTCCTACCTGCTGGCGCTGCTGCCGATGATCGTCGTTTACCTGTCCGCGCAAAAATGGATCATCAGCGGTATTACGCAGGGTGCGATTAAATAAGCAAATACGCTATGGCCATTCATGCAATGGAAGGTCAGGCTTGCAATACGAGAAGAGAGACTGTTCTGCCCAAATCAGCCCAAACAAACAGTCCCATGATCCGCTTTGTGATGTGGATCATGGGACTGTTTTTGAGTTTTATTGTTTTAAGGCTGCCTCAATCAGTTGGCTGTCTTGTTCAACAGATTGGCGATGGTCTGCGCCGCTTCCGCGCGGGTAGCCGTCTGTACCGGAGCAAAGCGGCCGTCCGCCTGACCGGCCATGAGTCCGGTACCGATGACGGATTGCACGGCTGGGAGCGCCCATGCCGCAATATACCCGCGATCCCGGAACGTCAGACCCTGGCCGCTCGCCGCATCGCCTCCACCCGCCCGCTCGAATGCTTTTGCCAGCATGACCGCCATTTCCTGCCGTGTAATGGCTTCGCTTGGCGCGAACCTGCCGGCGCCGCGTCCGGCAATGATTCCGGCTTCATAAGCTGCGGCAACAGCGGATGAATACCAAGCGCCCGCCCTTACATCTTGGAATGGGGCAGGGCCCGTGCTCTGCAAATGGAGCGCTCTAGCCAGCAGCGCGGCGAACTGGGCGCGTGTAACCTTGGCCGACGGAACAAAAGTGTTATCCGTCATTCCGCTAATCACATTCTTCTCCGATAAGGAATAGATGGCGCCATATGCCCAGTGGCTGGAGGTGACATCCGAATAGGACTTGTCGTAAGCAGGCAAGGTAAAACTGTTCAAATGGCTTACATCTGCGCTTACCGTATCCCCCGCGTTGTTCGCTTTGTCGATATAAATCATGGTCCAATACTTTAATGAAGGCAGATCAATCGTGAGACGGGTTCCATTCCATGTGTACTTCAGTTCCGTAGACATGCCATGATTGGAATCCGGGGTGGCGGCATAGACCTTCAGATTCGGCGCATCCTTTTCCGTTAATCCGATATCATAAGTCACTTTAAGGTTATTCTGCAGGACCGGCTCATTTGCGGTGTTTCTCCAGTTATCATCATTGTTCAGCAGATTGATAAGATGCAGCACATCGTAGCGTTCAAACCCGGTATTCGAACGATTCTTCCGTACGGTGGTCCAGATGGTATCCTGGGTCCCATTGCTGCTGGTTGCAAGGCTGCTGCCGCTTGCTTCCACGCCTACCGATGCGTTAGGATCGGCCTTGCTGTCAAACAGCAGATTCTCATAAGCGGCGTTGAACTTGTAGTACTCCTTCATGGATTCCTTCGTGGACTCCAGCATCTTCTTGCTTCGGTTCGGATAGTATTCATGGGCAAGCATATTTGGACCTTCCTCGAAATTCTCGGCGGTGCCGATCTCGATATGCGAAGCTCCCAGAGCCGCGAGTCCGGCGTCCATCAGGCGCAGTGACGGTTCATTGAAGTAACCTAACGTCAGACCTCTGATGTTGATGCTGCCGTTCCCGCTCTCCTCGTCCATTTTGAGTGTTACCTTGTGTTTCCCTGCGTCAAGATGCGGAACGATAAAATACCCGTCCTGGCTGTAGGAGCTGCTGTTATTCGTTGGGGAAAAATAGATTCGGGCAGGCCCCCCGCTCAAATCAGTTGCTCTTTTCCCGTCAATATACACGGCCCGGCTTGTCCCCGTTCCTCCATTGGAATACGTGTAGATCAAGGAAGTTTCCCCCGATTGCGGGACATCCACATCGAACGATACGGTGTCATTCAAATGTCCGAAGTCCAATATTGTATCTTTATCCAGGACCAAAGGCGGCACCGCTTTCGCCTCGGAACCGTTGTATTGAACGCCGGTCGCCTCCTTGTAATTCATATAGCCGGCGATAACCATCGCCTTGCCGCCGTCGGCTTCGCGAGTCTCACCCACAACCTGCTGAAGATCCTTGTACTTGTCCTGATCCTGCCAGATTTCGCTATAATCGAAGTCGGTCTTCGTATTCGGATTCGGCACCGCACTGTAGCCTTTATTGCCTCCTACCATATTTAAGGTTACGTGACTTTTGTTCGCATTGTTCGCCTTAAGAGCGTCTTTGGCCGCATTGATGATTTTATCAAAATCCTTCGAGTAGTAACGCTTCGTTCCGTCGTAGCCAAGCAAATAATCATTGTCGTTGGCACCCCACTGGTCCAGATGAATGCCGTCAAAGCCATAATCGTTGATGGCCCGGACATACTGCTTCGTGATGTAAGACTGCCATTCCGGATTTCCGGGGTCCTGCAGGTAAAGCGCCGTCGGATGCGGCTTCACCCCGTCGAAATTAAAGCCGACCTGATCCTTTTCCGGGGTTCTGGTTTCGGTCGCTGTTTTGTTATACAGTCCCCACTCCGGCTTGACGCCGAAGTCCTGATAATTCTCGCGCGCGGCATAGTTCATTTCGTAAGCCATTGCCGCAGAGCCGTACTTTTGCGCGGCCGACACGGATTGCTTGATGGTCAGTGGGAACAGGAGCCGCCCGAGCAGATCGGTATAGCTCGAATTCTCATCCACCGGTGCTGTAATGAAGCGTCCGTTTGTATCAAGCAGCGGCTTTCCGTTCTCGTCGGTCTTCGAGTAGACGGATACGTCATGCCGCCACATCCAATCATAGAACTGGTAGGCATTGATATAATACTCCTGGGAGAGCTCTTTAAGTTTCGCATCACTCTCTGCTGCCGTCTCCTTCGGAAAATCGGCCACATAGCCGTATCTCAGAAAATGAGTCCAATCACTGGAAACGTCGATCGCTGCGGTCACATAATCATCAGCCGCCGCTCCCTCAATCCAAGCCTTGGCCATATAGCCCTTAAAATCGCCGGCCGGCGGATTCCAATCGATTTTCAGCTCGGCGCTTCCGTCTTTTTGCACTGTCAAATCCTTTTCGCCTTCCGCCACCAAGGTGTTCAATTGATAAATTTGCAGGTGAAGCTTGCCGCTCCAGGCGGCGGATTGATCCAGCGTCAGAATCAGTTCGGCGGATTGACCCGGAGCAAATCGGGCTTTGGAAGGGACCATCTGCGTTATTCTATGTTCTGGCGGTGTGTCCCCGGCTGCAGCCGAAGCCATCCCGACTCGGCCGTAGCCGACTGTAGAGGTCTGGACCAGCATGAGCAGCATACAGAAATACGCTATTGCCTTTTTCGTTCTCACAAGCCATCTCCCTCGTCAGTAGTTTAATTATGTAAAACAAACATGCCTGCCAAAGCGGCTTTATACGCTATAAACATTTGCAATTGATAGAACGACCAGTTATGCAGATTTTTAGCGTTTTTACGACTTGTTCTTGTCGTATGGCGAATATTCGTCAACTTCTCGATCTTGATGACCGATACGTGTTCTTCGATCGCCATATTCACGATCTTTCGGCTGATTTTGTGATTTTGATCTTTGATGTAGCGATGCTCTTTGTTTACTTGCTTGCGGATGGCGGATAGCTTTTTGAGCTTACCCATCTTCCTCCGTCGTTCTTTCTATTTGCGGCGAACGAATTTATTTTGTCTGCCGTTGCCAACGAACTTGGTTTTGCCTGTTGAGGTTACAAGGGCTGCAGGGACTTTTAATCCGAGGTCAATCCCCATCGTTACGTCGCCAGCCGCTGGTTCGGTCTGGGCTTCTATACTGATCTGAACGTACCACTTGCCTGACTTTTCGACAACTTTCAGGAGCCCAAGTTTCCCGCTTGACAGCAAGCCTTGTTCTCGTTCGGTGATACAAGCTGAAACAGTCTGCCGCTGTACATTTCCGTCCACCATGCCGGGAAATGAGACGGTATCCCGTCCAAGCGAATAGTTTTGATTGTTCACATAGTAGGCTCTTCGCTTTAAGATCGGGCGTTTCCCTTGCTTTTTCGTCTTTTTATAAAGGCTTCGCGCATCTCGAATCGCCTGATTTCTAACCGCCGAGGGAAGATTAGCCTTTACATCCTTGGAGGTTAGCTTTGGAAATACGCTCAATGATTCCGCTTGTTCGGTTAGCCGATTGACCGTTTGGATATATTCGTTTCCCATCTCCTTTAATAAAGAAGCATCGCTTGGAAATATGCGTATTTGAACGGTCACGGCTTGCATGGGTTCACCCCCTTGTCTTTTGCTCTTCGACATAGCGCTCTATCGTTTCGCTAGATATGTTCCCTGCGGTACTGACCAAATAAGAACGTGTCCAAAGGCTTTGCAAATGCTTTAAGTGTTTGAACTCTTGACGCAAGTCCCGTGAAGTCGCTCCTTTCAATTTTGCCATAATGTCCGCTGGAGAGTCGGTTGGCAGCACATTCAAAACTAGGTGTACATGATCAGGCATAACTTCCATTGCGACAATGAGCCAATCGTTTTTTAAACAAAGCTCTTGTACAAGCTCTTTAAATCGGGCTTCTACTTGTTTGGCTAATACTTTTCTTCGATAACGCGGACAAAACACAAAATGGTAGTTGATTAACGATACGGTTGTTGCGGTTCTTCTATACTCTTGTCCCATAGCCCTATGGTATCAGTTTAAATAACTAACCGCAACAGATCCTTGTAGATATAGGACAATTAAGCTGTCTAAAGACAGCCCTTGTCCTAAGCCTATTCATCCTATGCCTAAAGGCTAGGGCTTTCTCAGCAAAATTCTGTAAATGAATCTCTAATCCTATTTTGCTCTTCTTCGTTATTCATCCAAACTACCTACTCAGATCTTTGGAGTTGACAAAAATAGTTATCCGGCTTACTATTTAAGTAAGCGTTTACTTTGTGTGATCGACGCCTTTTCACTCCTTCTATGCAAGCGTTTAGTGGTGCACGGGAATTTGGGATTTAATTTTTAACATTTTAACGTAAACGTTTACTTTTTTATTGTCATATCCAATTTTCCAACACTCAATTACTCAGTAAAAGGAGAATGATAATGGAACGCAAATGGTGGAAGGAAAGCGTAGTCTATCAAATTTATCCCCGCAGCTTTAAAGACAGTAACGGCGATGGGATCGGCGATCTGCAGGGAATCATCTCCAAGCTGGATTATCTGAAAACGCTCGGTGTAGATGTCGTATGGCTCTGCCCGGTGTACAAATCGCCCAATGATGACAACGGATACGATATCAGCAATTATCAGGACATTATGGATGAATTCGGCACGATTGCCGATTGGGAAGTTCTCCTTCAGGGCCTGCATGACCGGGGCATGAAGCTGATTATGGATCTCGTGGTGAACCATTCCTCCGACGAGCATGCCTGGTTCGCGGAATCCCGCAAATCCAAGGACAATCCGTACCGCGATTACTATATTTGGCGTCCGGGCAAAGACGGTCATGAACCGAACGACTGGGGCTCCTTCTTCAGCGGCTCGGCCTGGAAATACGACGAAGGGACAGACGAATACTTCCTGCATCTGTTCTCTACGAAGCAGCCCGATCTGAACTGGGAGAACGAAAAGGTACGCCGGGAAGTGTACGACATGATGACCTGGTGGCTTGAAAAAGGCATCGACGGTTTCCGTATGGATGTCATCAATCTGATCTCCAAAGTGCCCGGACTGCCCAGCGTGTCGGAAGAAGCCGGGGAGGGCCGCTCCTTACACTTCGGCGGCAAATATTTCGTCAACGGTCCGCGCGTACACGAATACTTGCAGGAAATGAACCGTGAAGTCTTGTCCAAGTACGACATTATGACTGTCGGAGAAGCGGTTGAAGTTACGCCGGAGGACGCGGCTTTATATGTAGGCGAAGACCGGGGCGAGCTGAACATGGTATTCCATTTCGAGCTGATGGGCGTCGATTCGGGCCCCGGCGGCAAATGGGACTGCAAGCCCTGGAGCCTGAAAGATATTAAAGATATTATCTCCAAATGGCAGATTCACCTTAACGGCAAGGGATGGAACAGTCTGTATTTGAACAATCACGATCAGCCGCGGATGCTCTCCAGATTCGGCAACGATACGGTTTACCATAAAGAGTCGGGCAAAATGCTGGCAACCCTGCTGCATACACTTCAGGGGACCCCCTATATTTACCAAGGTGAAGAAATCGGGATGACGAACGTAAAATTCGCTTCGATCAGCGAATACAAGGATATTGAAATTATAAATATGCATGAGGAATACCTGGCTGCGGGACATACGGAAGAGGCCATCATGAACTCGGTTTACATCAAGGGCCGCGACAACGGCCGCACGCCGATGCAGTGGAGCAGCGAGCCGCAGGCCGGATTCACCACGGGCACGCCTTGGCTGGCGGTAAATCCGAACTATATGGAAATCAACGTGGAGCAGGCTCTGGCCGATCCCGATTCCATCTTCCATTATTACAGACAGCTTATTGAGCTGCGCAAACAGCATGACATTATCGTGTACGGGGATTATACAATTTTAGACAAGGAGAATGAACAGGTATTTGCTTATCTGCGCACGCTCGGCAGCGAAAGGCTGCTCGTGATTCTGAATTTCTTCGGCGAGCCCGTAACCTTCGGGGTTCCAGAGGAGATTGAAACTCACGGAGCTAAACTGCTCATCAGCAACTACGAAGCGGAAAAAGACACGGATCTCCGCAGCCTGAAGCTTCGCCCTTACGAAGCCAGGGTATATAAATTTACGGTTTAAGCCTAACAATAGACATGGGGCTGTCCCGCAAAGTCATCGAAGATGACCGAGGGACAGCCCCGCTCATTATTCAACCCTCTGCCTTCCCGCCCTTGTTTAACCCACTTTCGAGTCCGCATATTCAGCCGTTTCCCCATCTGGCAGCATAATGGAAATATTTACTCCCCGTTAATTCTCCGCAATCAATATAGAGCTATACTCATAGGGTTTACGGCATGGATGTGGAATATTATATTAAGCAGGAATAACGAAGACGGAGGTATGCAGACGTGGCTAAAATATTGAATTTCGCGCACCGCGGCGCTTCAGCGGTATGCCCGGAAAATACGATGGCGGCTTTCCGCCACAGCCTTACTCTTGGAGCGACGGGCATTGAGACTGATGTGCAAATGACCCGGGACGGGGAGCTTGTTCTCATACACGACGAGGAACTAAGCCGCACAACGAACGGCAGCGGCTATGTGAAGGACAAGACACTGGCAGAGCTGGAGGCGCTCGACGCAGGCGCCTGGTTCGGAGACGGCAGCTTCAAAGGCGAGAAAATTCCCCAGCTGGAGGATCTGCTCGAACTGCTGCTGGATCGGGACACGGTCCTCAATATTGAGCTTAAGAACGGAGTCTTTCTCTATCCCGGAATGGAGGAAAAAGTAATTGCCGCCGTCAGGGCTTACGGCATGAGCAGCCGGGTCGTCATCTCCAGTTTCAATCATTATTCACTCGCTTACTTCAAGAAGCTGGCCCCGGATCTGGAGATCGGTATTCTTTACATGGAAGGCCTGTACCGCCCGTGGGAATATGCCGCCACCGTGGGGGCAAAGGCGCTGCATGCGTATCATTTGGCGGTGCTGCCGGAATTTGTGCGGGACGCGGCGCAGAGCGGTGTCGTCTATCATCCGTTTACGGTCAACGATCCGAAACGGATGGAGTTCCTGATTGATGCTGGCGTTGCCGGCATTATTACGGATGTACCTGATGTTCTCGCAGGACTGCTGGCTCGCAAAGGCCTGTAAATCGAAAGTCCGGTCCTCCCACCAGCAAACGGACCGGACTTTCTGCCACATCAATCCCCGCAATGCCAGGCTCGTAGCCGTAGTTCTACTAACAGCGTAGCGGTGCTGAACATTTCCAGCCGAGAATCCGATGTTAAATTAGAGGCGCATCTGCATGCACCGACTAAATAAGCGGCTTTCGCCTAGGCATACGACCGCAACGATAAAGGAGAATTCAATTTCAATGGCAGCAAAAAACAAACCGGCATTCCTGCTACTCCTCATTCTGATTATGGCTGCATCCTGCATCCTTCCCCTCCCCGCCGCGCATTCGGCTGCGGCTTCGCCCAAAAATATCGTCCTGGTGGACAAGAACGGCAGCTCGTTCATCCCGCTTCGTGTTCTGAATGAATTGGATGGCACTAGCGCATCATGGGACGCTTCCCTGAAACGGATTGACATTGCGCAAGGGAATGTATCCCTGACCTTGTTCGCAGGCCAAAACGGAGCTTATGTAAACGAAAAACCGGTCTCGCTCACCGCACTCCCCTTCAGCGACAGCGGAACCGTCTATGCACCGCTGGCCACAGTTAGCGACGCGCTTAAGCTGAAGCTTCAGTGGAACAAGGAGACAGCCTCGGTCACGATTACGGATGCGCAGGGCAAATCCTTCCGGCTTCCCGTATTGACCGGGGCCATGATCCGTCCCGAATCATCCGCCGCGGCGTCTTCACGCCAAACGTTCAAAGTAGGCGGCAGGTCCTTCACCGTTCAGATCGTAACCGTCTCTCTGCTGCATCCGAAGGTCCGGCTGGATGTCGTGCTCGCGGGCGGAAGCGTAGGCAAGGTGGAAGAGCTCCGAAACATGGCGAAGCGCAGCCATGCCATCGCCGCTATTAATGGCACGTTCTTCAACGCTTATACGTCAGCAAGCTATAAAGCCCCTTACGGTTATATCGCCGCCGGCGGCAAGCTGTTGAAGGATAGCCCAGCCGACCGCCGCGCGGTATTTGCCTACGACAGCAACCACTTAGCCGAGCTGGTTCCTGGCGGAAATTTCATGCCCCGCTTTCAGGCAGGTGAATTCGAAGGTGGACTGCAGGCCGGTCCCCGGCTGGTAACAGACGGAAAAGTATCCCTTAATGTCACGGCTGAAGGCTTCCGCGATCCCAAAATTTTAACAGGCGGCGGAGCGCGCAGCGCTCTGGGCCTTACACGAGATCACAAGCTGCTGCTGGTGACCTCCGGCGGCGCGACAATTCCCCAGATGGCCCAGATTATGAAACAGGCGGGAGCCTGGCAGGCGATGAATCTGGATGGCGGCGCTTCAAGCGGTCTTTATTTTAACGGCGGCTATCTGACTACCCCCGGACGCCTAATCAGCAATGCGATCGTCGTCAAATCTCAATGATCGCAAGAATCGGATTTGAACATCCAAGCGCCCTTCATCCTGCTGCAGCAGGATGAAGGGCGCTTTTAGTCAGAATAAGGAATAGATTCCCGGGAATAATACAGCAGTCAAAAGCTGTGCCTTGGAGGGAGCATCTATGAAGCTGAAGTTTCTGTCAAAACGTAAACCCGATTTCAGGCCGGTACAAAACAGCACACTCCCCTTCCATCCGCTGGAGGCCTCTCTGGATGCCAATCTGGCGGAAATCAAGCGGCGCATCGGGCACAGCGCCGATGTCGTGTTCCGTTCATTATCCAACCCGTCCTCCGATTCTCCCGCTATGAATTTCATTTATATTGACGGACTGGTCAATTCGGACTTGGTTTCCCAAGCCGTGATCCAGCCTCTGACGGATAATCCGCTTTTGAAGGAACAGCGGCCGGAGGAAGCTTTTCTTCTGATCAAGGAGCAGATTCTGCCAGTGGGCGGACTCCAAGAATGTAAAACGGTGGAAAGTCTGCTCGGTATGCTGTTCGAAGGAAATGCAATTATCATGCTCGACGGATCCAAGGTCGCGCTGGCGGCCGGCACTTCCTTCTGGGAGAAGCGGAGCGTCAATGAACCGACCTCACAGGGGGTAATCCGCGGTCCCAAAGAAGGCTTCACCGAGAGCCTGCGAACAGGCACCTCCATGCTGCGCCGGAGACTGAAAACCGCCGATCTTCGGGTCGAACAATATAAAATAGGAAGACGCACCCAGACGGGCGTCGCCCTGGTCTATCTCCACGGCATCGCAAGCGAGCAGGTGCTTGCCGAGATTCGTCAACGTCTGGATGCCATTGACACGGACAGCATTCTGGAGAGCAATTACATCGAGGAGTTGATTCAGGACGGCCATCTGACTCCTTTTCCGACAATAATGAGTACAGAGCGGCCCGATGCCATGGCGGGCGGCATTCTGGAAGGGCAGGTCGGCATCATTATTGACGGAACACCTTTTGCACTCCTGGCTCCCGCTACGTTCTTCAGCTTTTTTCAATCCAGCGAAGATTATTACCAGCGGTTTGACATTTCTTCATTCCTGCGCCTGATTCGCTATTCCGCCTTCTTCGTGTCCATGCTTCTGCCTGCGCTGTATATCGCCATCACGACCTTCCACCAGGAGATGCTGCCGACTACACTGCTGATCAGCTTGGCCGCCCAGCGTGAAGGCGTACCCTTTCCAGCTTTTATTGAAGCATTGCTCATGGAACTGACATTCGACGTTCTGCGCGAAGCCGGGGTAAGAATGCCGCGGGCCATCGGACCCGCAATCTCCATCGTGGGCGCACTCGTGCTGGGGCAGGCCGCCGTTCAGGCGGGCCTTGTATCCGCCGCCATGGTCATTGTCGTGTCCTTCACGGCGATTTCAAATTTTGTCATCCCGTCAATGGCTATCTCCAACTCCACCCGGCTTATCCGCTTCATGATGATGCTGTTTGCCGGTACCTTGGGCATGCTCGGGATCATGTCCTTTTTGATGGTGCTTCTAATCCATATGGCCAGCCTCCAGTCATTCGGGGTTCCGTATTTATCCCCCATTGCTCCGATGAATCCGAGTTATCTGAAAGATATTGTTATCCGTGTACCTCTGCGGAACATGAAGATGCGACCAAGCACATACGGAAGCAAAGAAGCGCCAAGGCAGAACTTGCTTCCGAAAGAGCAGCAAGCATCCGGCAGCCAATCCGAAGGGCAGGGGAGTAAGAATTCCTGAAGCGGACTTCTGCTATTAAGGCCGATGAAGAGGCCGGATGCCAAAAGAAAGGAGTGTAGACATGAGCGAAAGCGCACAAACAGGCGATAACATGCGTCATCAAGCGGGGCGGATGTTCCTGCTTATCGTCTCCCTCCTGTCGCTCCTGATCAGCGGCTGCTGGGATGATAGAGAGCTGAACGAGCTTGGCATTGTATCGGGTTCCGCATACGATTGGAAGGATAATCAATGGCAAGCCACCTACCAGGTTATCAACCCTTCATCCGGTGCTAACAACACGGGAGGCACTGGCGGAGGAAATACAAGTTCGCCTCCCTTTTTGATCTATACGGCAAGGGGGAATACGATTATGCAAGCCGTCGAACGCACCAATCTGACCAGCACGCGCGAGTTGTTCTTCTCCCAATCCCGAATCACGGTGCTGGGCGAGGCGCTCGCGAAAAGAGGAATTGGAGAGCTGATCGATCTGTTACTGCGCAAAGCCGATGCCCGCCAAACGGTGTATGTGTTCATTACCGAAGGAGAGGCGGGACGCATACTTAGCCAGTTGATGCAGCTCAACAGAAATCAGGGCGCAGGCGTTCAGCTCATGATTGAACAGGAGGCCAGATTGACTTCCTATTACCCCGGAATACAGATGTTCGAGCTGGCCAGGCAATTGAGCTCTGAATCGGCTAGCGCGGCAGTTCCGGAAATTCTGCTCTCCGGCAATAAGTTAATGGATCGAACGAGTGACATAACCCAGACCGATCTTCCATCCCGGATCGCATTTGGCAGATTGGCCGTTCTGAAAGGAGACCGTTTCGTCGGATGGCTGTCACAGGCCGAAGCGTACGGATTATCCTTCATGACGGACAAGATCAAAATGTCGAACATCTCATTTCCCTCAAAGCCCGAAAAGAGCGACAAAGACGATGCATCGATTACACTGCTGCATTCATCCACCACTGTCCGTCCGATGTGGGAGAACGATCATTACGTCATGGATATTGATATTAAAGCGGGGGGTACATTGAACGAAATCGGCAGCAGCTTGAAGCTGGAAAAGGAATCCACCATCCGCCAACTTGAGAGCAGCACAGAGAGAAATATTCTTGAGATCGTGGAAGCCTCCTGGCGTTCGGTCAAAAAATTGAATGCCGATGTGACCGGCTTTGCCGTATCCATCCATCGCCATCACCCCAAGCAATGGAAGCGGATAAAACAGGAGGACAATTGGGATACCGTATTTCAAAACATTCAAATCCGCCCTCATGTCAAGGTGAAAATCAAACGAATCGGCCTTAACAGCAACTCCTATAATTCATTGGAGAAGTAATAAGGCCGATGTTAGGAGAGCGGTTTGCGGTCATTGTAACTCCACGCCGCCGTATTTTTCCCGGGGTGGGGGCTGCAGGAAGGGGAAGCGGCCTATACGGCTGCTGTTCGGCTGTATACCCGGTAAGGGCCGCCTACGTTAACGTTTCGGGCAATAGCCATGTTTCCCAGCCTGACGGCGGAGCGATTATCAGATGGTCAGGAGGTTAGATCCTTGTCACAGTCAAAAAAACATGCCACGAGCCTGGAAATGACGTTTATTGTCATTTTGTTTGAAATCGGCAGTACCCCAATGTTTGTGCTCGGGAGTAAGGCCAAGCAGGATGCCTGGCTGGCAATGAGCGTCGGAGCCGCAGCCGGTTTCGCTCTCCTTCTTCTCTTCCTGTGGATTCAGCGCCGCCTGCCGGAAATGGAATTGGCCGGAATGCTCCGTTTCGGCTTCGGACGCATCGCCGGCGGATTAATCAGTGCAATATACTGCTGCTATTTTGCTTACGAGTCCATGCGGAACCTGCGGGATTTTGGCGAGCTTACCGCGATAATCCTTCTACCAGCGACTCCTATGTCCATCACGATGCTGGTGTTTCTGATGATTGGGGTCTATGCAATCTGGAAAGGTGTGAAGACGATCTTTCGGCTTCCGGAGATTCTGCTTCCGGGTTTGATCCTCTGTTACTTCGTGCTGATCATTATGTTTCTACTAATGAAGATCGCCGATTTCAGGCGGCTGATGCCTGTGGCGGAGAACGGGCTTCGGCCCATTCTGAATACGGCGCTGCCCGACATCGTCTCCTTTCCGTTCGGTCAAATCATAGTCTTTCTGCTTCTGTGGTCACTTTGGAACCGGCCTGGTGTTCCGGCAAAGCAAACGATTTGGGCTTATATCGGAGTTAGTCTGTTTCTAATATTCATGGAAGCAACAAATATAGCCGTTCTTGGCCCGGACTTGACACACAGCTCCGTCCTTCCTTTGCTTAAAGCGGTCCGAACGCTGTCCGGTTTGAGGTTTATCGAACGGCTGGATATCCTGGTCACATTTATGATATTTATCGGGCTCATGATCAAAATGTTAATATTCTTCTATTGCTCTGTGAGAATGGCTTCGCTCCTGACGAACAAATCCGAAAAGATATGGGTGATTGCCGTTGGAGCGGTTATCTATGCGGCGTCCTTCATCGAGAGAGATTATACGCAGCATATTGCCATCGGCCTCGGACCTTCCCTAAAGATCGATGTCATATTCCAGGTCGCTATCCCGCTGGTTCTGGCGCTGGCAGTAGCACTGCGCGGACACAAAGGCTTCATTCCTCCGGGTCAATGAGATATGATAATAGCGGTACGTAAGCCGCCATCATATCGCATGAAGGAGAATTTCATGGAAACCATTTTGATCATAGAGGATGATGCCAAACTTGCCGTATTGCTGCAAACCTACCTGTCGAAATACGGCTTCCGCACAGCTATTGTGGAAGATTTCAGCTCGGTGCTGGATGCCTTTCTGGATAGCGGAGCGGATCTCGTGCTGCTGGATGTCAATCTCCCCAAATACGACGGATATTATTGGTGCCGCCAGATCCGCAGCCGGTCGCTCTGCCCGATCCTGTTCATCTCCGCCAGAGACAGCGGAATGGATCAGGTGATGGCGCTGGAGAACGGAGCGGACGACTACATCACGAAGCCGTTTCATTACGAGGTCGTTCTCGCCAAGATCCGCAGCCAGCTGCGCCGGGTCTACGGTTCTTACGCGCATCAGCCGGAAGAACGGACCGTACGCTCGGGCTCGCTGACTCTCTATCCCGAACGCTTTGCCATTCAGCATGGAGAGCTTACGGCGGAACTGACTCAGAAGGAGTCCGTCCTGCTGGAAGCCCTGATGCTGAAGGAAGGCCGCGTAGTCAGCCGCGAGCGGCTGCTCGACTTGATGTGGGAAGACCAGCATTTCATCGATGACAACACACTGAATGTCTACATAACGAGGGTGCGCAAAAAGCTTAAGGAACTGAATGCGGACGATGCTGTGGAAACGGTAAGGGGAGCGGGGTACCGGCTGAACATCGCCGAAGCGCCATGAAGCTGTTTCTAAAGGTGCAGCTTCCGCTGCTGCTGTTCTATGCGGTCCAGATGCTGCTCGTTCCGCTTCTCTACTGGCTCACGGGCGAAGGGCGCCCCTTCTCTATTATGCTGTACGGCGCGGCGCTCAGCGGAGCGGTGCTTGCCGTGTATCTCGGATTCCGCTACCTGCGTCATCGAAGACTGTACATAAAGCTTAACGATCCGGAAGCCTCCTTGAACAGCGCCTTCGAGCCGCTTGGAGACGCTCCCCTTCCGGAAGCCGTCGACAAGCTTCTGGAAACCTACGGCCGCCATTACCGGGATCAGCTCGGCGAGGAGGCCCGCCGCGTGGACAGCCATATCACGTTCATGAACCGCTGGGTTCATCAAATGAAGACCCCCTTGTCCATTATTCAGTTGACAGCCGAGGAATTGGACGATGCGGCGGCGGACAGTATCCGCGAGGAAGTCGACCGCCTGCGCAAAGGGCTGGAAATGGTGCTGTACACTTCCCGGCTGGACCGGTTCGAGGATGATTTCAGCATCGTGCCGGTATCTCTGCGGAAGGCGGTCAGCGAGACGGTGGCCGAGAACCGGCGGCTCTTCATCCGCCGGGGCGTGCAGGCGGATATCCGGATTGGCGAGGAGCTCAAGGTGTATACCGACGCCAAGTGGCTGAGGTTTATGCTCGTCCAGATTCTAACTAACGCCGTGAATTATTCAGCCGGCTCCGGAAAGACCGTCACCGCCGCAGCTTTCCAGCGAGGCCGCGAGGTCATTCTGGAAATTCGCGACGAAGGCATCGGAATCGCCCCTGAGGATTTGAAGCGGGTCTTTAATCCTTATTTCACGGGCGAACGCGGACGGGAGTACCGCGAATCGACCGGTATGGGCCTTTATCTTGTCCACGAAATATGCAAGCGGATAGGACACCGGGTGGAGCTTTCCTCGCAGCACGGCGAAGGCACGGCGGTCCGGCTAATTTTTGATTCGGGGATTCCGGCGGATACGAACATAACATTAACCGGACTGTAAGGAAACCGTAAGGTAAATCCATGGCAGCCATCGGGCGTTGTACGGTACAGTGAGAGTGTAACAGGATACTTGCGGGGATAATGCAAACGCCCCAACCCTGGAAAGGAAGGTCTCTCATGAATGTATTGGAAGTCACCGCCCTCAGCAAAGTCTATCCGGGCAAAATCAGCACCCGCGCCCTTACCGATATCCATCTCGGCATCGAGAGCGGAGAATTCGTCGGCATTATGGGTCCGTCGGGCAGCGGCAAAACGACACTGCTCAACATGGTCTCCACCATTGACAGGCCCAGCTCCGGCGAAGTGAAGATCAACGGCAGCAACCCTTTTCTCATGAACAAAAAGGAGCTGGCCCTGTTCCGCCGAAGGCAGCTCGGCTTCGTCTTCCAGGATTTCAATCTGCTCGAAACGCTCACCGTCGGCGAGAATATCGTGCTTCCGCTGACGCTCGACAAGCGCAGGCTCTCCGAGATGAAGACGCTGCTGGAGCAGGCTGCCGACCGCCTGGGTATTACGGATATTCTCGATAAACGGGTCTACGAAATCTCCGGCGGACAGCGCCAGCGGACGGCGATTGCCCGGGCGATTATCTCATCCCCTTCCCTTATCCTGGCCGACGAACCAACAGGTTCACTGGACTCCAACTCCTCGAGGCTCGTGATGGAATCGCTGGAGAATATCAACCGAAGTACGGGAGCCACACTGATGCTGGTCACGCATGATCCGCTCGCCGCCAGCTACTGCAGCCGGATCATCTTTATCAAGGACGGTAAGCTTGCGGCAGAGATCCGCCGGGGCGAGAGCCGCCAGGCCTTTTTCCAAAAAATCATCGACACGCTGTCGTTCTGGGGAGGGAACAGCCATGAGCTTTCCTCAGTTCGCGTTTAACAACATCCGCCGGAACGCCCGGTCTTATATCGCTTTTTTTCTAAGCAGCGCCTTTATGGTCATGGTCTTCTTCGCTTACGCGGTATTCATGTTCCATCCGGACGTGACCTCGATTGAGCTGGGGGAAAACTCGGCCGCTGGCATGAAGATCGCCTCTTACATCGTGTTCATCTTCGCCTTCTTCTTCGTGCTGTACTCCATAAGCGCTTTTCTGAAATCCCGCAATCTCGAGTTCGGCATCCTGACGATTCTGGGCGCTCGGCCGGGACAGATCAATAAGCTGATCTTCATGGAAAATATGCTGATTGGGCTGTTCTCCATCCTGACGGGCATGGCCGGAGGTCTGCTGCTGTCCAAGATGTTTCTGCTGCTCAGCACCAAGATGATCGGCATTGCCAATCTGCCCTTATACTGGCCGGTAAAAGCAATAGTAGTAACCGCAGCCGCGTTCCTCGGCCTGTTCATCGTCATCTCGGCGTTCACCCTGCTGTTTATCCGGAAGAACCGGGTGCTGGAGCTGCTGAAAGGCACGAGCAAGCCGAAAAAGGAACCCAAGGCCTCCCTGCTGCTGTCCGCGCTGTGCATCGCGCTGCTTGCCGCCGGATATTGGGCGATTCGCCAGCCGCTGGACCCTAAATGGCTGCTTACCGCAGCGGTAACAGGCATTGCCGGTACTTACTTTTTCTACACCCAGTTGTCCGTTCTTACGATTAGTCTGCTTAAGCTCAGCCGCAGACGGCTGTGGCGCGGAACCAACCTGCTCTGGATTTCGGAGATGGCTTACAAGCTGAAGGACAATGCCCGCATGCTGTTTCTTGTGACCGTGGTTACGTCGCTCGCCTGCATGGCTTCGAGCTTTCTGCTCTCGATAAACAATGCGAACAAGGACGCGTATGTGAACAGCCCGTTTGCCTTTACCTATACCACCTCCCATTTGTCCGCCGCAGCTGCAGAGAAAGACACGCAATTGATCCGCGACCGCCTTCAGGCGGAAGGCTTAAAGTACACGGAAAATAAAGTCGGGCTGCTGCACGGTACCATTGTGAAAGAAGGCAAGTTCATTCCTTTCAATATCCTGCCCCTGGACCGTTACAACGAGCTGGCGCCGCAGATGGGCAGGGAAGCTGAAGCCGGGCTGTCCGGCAGCGAGATTCTGCTGATCCATTCGAACGATTTCAACATTAAAGATTATGCCAAAGATAACCGCGTAAAGCTGCTGGAGTATCCGGGCCAGACCTTTATTGTGAAAAAGACGCTGGAGCTGCCGACTTCGCCCTTCGGACAATATGCCGCTCCTCTGCTGGTCATATCAGGCGACATGTATAACCAGCTGGCCGTCAAAGGGTCAGCGTTGACAATGTTCCTGTACAAAGTGCCCGCATTGGACGGACAGCTTCCAGCCGCAGGAAGCCGGACCGCGCTCCTCTCCACCGAACTGGCGGACACATACAGAGATCGCGACAATCAATCCCACGGCTTGGGCGGGTATCTGAGCGCCAGGGATTACCTGTATCTAACGACGAAACAGGGAGCTTCGATGCTTGGCTTTATCGGCATATTCATCGCCCTGATCTTCTCCGTCTCGTCGGCGAGCTTTCTCTACTTCCGCCTGCACTCCGAGCTGGCCGCCGACCAAAGAATGTACCGTGCGCTGTCCAAGATCGGACTCAGTCCCGGCGAGATGTCCGGCTCGGCAACCAGGCAGATCGCTCTGCTTTTTTACATCCCCATTCTGGTCGCCTGGGTTCAGACTCTGGTTGTGCTCCGGCCCGTCATGGTTCAAATTCAGGTCTACGAAATCACGGTCCCGGTCCTGATGACGATTGGCGCTTTCCTGGCGGTGCAGACGCTGTATTTCGCCGTTGTAAGATCACGTTATGTACACAGTCTGAAGAGAACAATGGTTTAGAACCAGGGTACCCCCGCGCTGGAGAAGCTTTTCTTGATCGCGGGGGTTTTTGTTAAAATTTAAGTTTCCTTAGGGAAACTTTTTTGTTGCTAGGACAAATTTGGTCGCGTATACTAATATTATGGAACAGCTCAACAGTCGGGTGTATAGGCTAGAAGAAAGGATGATTGTTATGACCGAAACCGGTATTCCGTTATCCGAAGCCGTCAAAGGAAGCGTACTTGAAATCAAAGGCATGAGCATACAGGGCGTAATGAGAAGAAGACTGCTGGATCTCGGCTTTGTCCCCGGCAACACGGTAGAAGTGGTGCGCCGCAGTCCTTTGGGCGACCCTACCGCATTCCGAATAAGCAATACAATGATTGCACTGCGCAGAGAAGAAAGTTCACTCATTTACGGAGAACCGATTGGAGGGGAAACGGAATGAAATCTTATACTGTAGCCTTTGCCGGCAACCCGAATACGGGAAAAAGCACACTGTTCAATCTGCTGACCGGAATGCGGCAGCACACCGGGAACTGGGCCGGCAAGACGGTCATTACCGCCGAAGGAACGTTTACACATAACGGCAAGGAATACCGCGCCGTCGATCTTCCGGGCACCTACTCCCTGTACTCCAACTCGGCCGATGAAGAGGCGGCCCGCGATTACATCATTTTTGAGAAACCGGACGTGACGCTTGTCGTGCTGGACGCCACCTCGCTGGAGCGGAACCTGAATCTAGCCCTGCAGGTGCTGGAAATTACCGGCCGCGCCGTGATTTGCATTAACCTGATCGACGAGGCGCGCAGGCTTGGCATCGACATCGACCTGAAGGCCATATCGAAGCGCCTTGGCGTACCGGTAACCGCCATTTCCGCCAGAAACAGAACCGGAATCCAGGAGCTGCTGAATCAGGTGGAACGGGTCGCGGACGGCACATTCGCCGCAGAACCCTTGCGGATTCAGTACAGTGAGGAAATTGAACGCGGCATCGCCGAGCTCCTCCCCCTCGTGGAGCAGGCTGTAGGCGGCGATTACCCCGCCAGGTGGATTGCGCTGCGGCTGCTGGACGGAGATGAGAGCCTGCTGGCTTCCCTCCGCAAGGCAAGCTTAGGAATACGGGATAGCGTCCCGAAGGAGGTGTCCGGCCATGGAGCAACAGCATGTCATTAAAGGAAGCAGCGCGCTGGATTCCCTGATTGCTGAAGCCGAAAAGCTGACCAGCGGCGGCATTCGTGACGACATTGTCGGCGGCATCTACGGCGTCTCTGCAAGCATCTGCCGGGAGGCTGTCACCTACCGCGACCGCAGCAAATTGAAGAGCACGCATAAGCTTGATCAGATCGTAACCTCAAAAATCTGGGGCTTCCCGATCATGCTCGCCATACTCGGCGCCGTATTCTGGATTACGATCGCCGGGGCGAACTATCCATCCGGCTGGCTGGCCTCCCTGTTCGGCTTCATTGAAGGCTATCTGACCGCCGGATTCCAGGCGGTTAATGCCCCGGCCTGGCTGCACGGCGTGCTTGTGCTCGGCTTATACCGGGGAACGTCCTGGGTCATCAGCGTCATGCTGCCGCCGATGGCGATCTTCTTTCCCGTCTTCGCCCTGCTCGAGAACTTCGGTTATCTCCCGCGCGTCGCCTTCAACATGGACCGCCTGTTCAAGAAGTCGGGCGGCCACGGCAAGCAGGCCCTGACCATGTCGATGGGCTTCGGCTGCAACGCTGCCGCCATCCTCTCCACGCGGATCATCGAGTCGCCGCGCGAACGGATGCTGGCGATTCTGACCAATAATTTCGTCCCGTGCAACGGCCGGTGGCCGACGCTGATCCTGCTGGCGTCCCTGTTCATGGCGGGAGCCGCAACGACTGGAGCGCTGAAATCGCTGACCACCGCTGGTATCCTTATGGGGCTTGTGCTATTGGGCATCGTGGTCACGCTGACCGTCTCCTGGATCATGTCCAAGACGGCGCTGCGCGGCGTGCCCACGCATTACACCCTGGAGCTGCCTCCATACCGGAAGCCGCAGGTCTGGAAGACGATCCTGGTTTCTTCCAAGGATAAGTCCCTGAACGTGCTGACGCGGGCCATCGTGATCGCCGCGCCAGCCGGAATCGCCACCTGGATACTGGGTAATATTGTCATCGGAGGAGACAGCATTC
Organism: Paenibacillus sophorae; assembly: GCF_018966525.1. Classification (NCBI taxonomy): domain Bacteria; kingdom Bacillati; phylum Bacillota; class Bacilli; order Caryophanales; family Paenibacillaceae; genus Paenibacillus; species Paenibacillus sophorae. Next base: position 1,890,981 of record NZ_CP076607.1, on the reverse strand, counting down.
TGAATCATATGGCGTCTTTCTTCGATCCCTTCGCGCATCTGCTCGGACTGGACGGCTATATCATTATGGCGTTTATCCTCGGCCTGCCCGCGAACGAAATAGTGCTGCCGATCCTGATGATGGGCTACATGTCGTCGGGAGCCATGGTCGATGTCGACAGCCTCGGAAATATCAAGGATATCTTTCTCCAGCACGGCTGGACGTGGCTGACGGCGCTTAACATGATGCTGTTCTCACTGCTGCATTATCCGTGCGGCACGACGCTGGTTAACATCTACAAGGAAACGAAAAGCATAAAATGGGCCGTGCTGTCGGCCGTCATCCCGCTCGGCATCGCCATTGCCGTAACCTTCGCGGTGGCGCAGGCGGCATACGCCTTCGGCTGGGTGTAAGGCGGGCGGAAGGAATTCTCCTCTCTGAAACACGACCCGCAGAACGCCAAGGGCCGCTCCCCTGCATATCCATTGCAGCCGGGAAACGGCCCTTTCTCCGTTGTTATTGAATGCAGTCGATAATCAAACCCGCGGTTTCCTCAATGGATTTATCAGACACATCGATTACCTTGCAGCCGATCCGCCTCATCAGTTCCTCGGCGTAAGTGAACTCCTCCACAATGCGGTGAGCCGCCGCGTAGTCCGCGTCAGCATGCAGCCCCAGCGATCTCAGCCGTTCGGCACGGATCTTGAGAATCGCTTCCAGCTCCATCGTCAGCCCGAAAATACGGCGGCTCGGGATCTGAAACAGCTCCTGCGGAGCCCTGACCTCCGGCGTCAATGGATAGTTCGCCACCTTGTAGCCCTTATGGGCCAGGTATATGCTAAGCGGGGTCTTTGAGGTGCGGGAGACTCCGATCAGCACGATCTCGGCAAGGCCGATTCCCCGCGAATCCCGTCCGTCATCATATTTCACGGCAAATTCCACGGCCTCGACCCGGCGAAAATACGCTTCATTCATCCTGCTTTCCAGTCCGGGCCGGGCAAGGGGCTGATTATGGAAGGTCATCGAGATCGCCGAAATGACGGGGCCCATAATATCCACGGCCCTTATGCCGTGAGCAGCAGCCTCACTAATCATCATTTCGCTTAACTCCGGCTGCGCAAAGGTATAGACAATAAACGTGCGCCGCTCGGCGGCTTCACGCACCGCCTCGCGGATTTCCCTCCCGCCGGAAATATGGCTGAAGCGTTTGATCCGGGCGGGCAGGGCCTCAAACTGGCGCAAGGCCGCGCTTACAACGGCATCGGCCGTTTCCCCCACGGCGTCCGAGCAAATGACGATCCAGCGGCCGTGTTCTGCCTCTTCCCCTTCGGTATCTATCATACTCCGGCTGCTCCGATTTTCCATTTCGCCCCCCTCTTCCTGACGCCCTGCGCCCCGTTTAAACGACCTGCTTCTCGGCCGGAATCTGCGGTTTCTCCGCTCTGTCAAGCAGAGCAGCCTGCGCCGCCGCTATGCGCGCGAACGGAATCCGGTACGGGGAGCAGCTGACATATTCAAGCCCCGTGCGGTGGCAAAAAGAAATCGATTCCCGGTCGCCGCCGTGTTCGCCGCATATTCCCGTCTTCAGGAACGACTTCACCGCCTTGCCCCGGGTTACGGCCCACTGGATCAATTGACCGACGCCGTCCTGATCCAGCACTTGGAACGGATTGGCCTTGAGGATATTCCCGTCCAGATAGGAATTCAGGAATTTTCCTTCCGCATCGTCGCGGCTGTATCCGAAAGTCATCTGGGTCAAATCGTTCGTGCCGAAGGAGAAAAAATCGGCATGCTGCGCGATAGTATCCGCCAGCAGCGCGGCTCTGGGCACTTCAATCATCGTCCCCACCCGGTACCCGAGCCCTCTGAACTCCTCGCTGAGCACCTGGCCCCCGATTTCGTCGACCAACGCTCTCATGCGTTTAAGCTCATCCGGATGCCCGACGAGAGGAATCATGATTTCAGGACGCACATCCACTCCCCTGCGGAGCGCCGATTGAGCGGCCTTAAAGATCGCCTCGATCTGCATTTCATAAATTTCCGGAAATAAAATGCCCAGTCTGACGCCCCTGAGGCCAAGCATCGGATTGACCTCCCGCAGGTCATTTACTTTGGAGATCATAATCTTCAGCTTCCGGACTTCTTCTCCGTCCTCCCCGGTCTCCTCAAGCTTGCGGCATTGCTCCCTTAGCTGATCCAGGTTCGGCAAAAACTCATGCAGCGGCGGGTCCAGCAGCCGGACCGTCACCGGCAGGCCGTCCATTGCCCCGAACATATCTTCAAAATCGGCTTGCTGCATCGGCAGCAGCCGGTCCAGATAGAGCATCCTTTCCTCTCTGCCGCCCGCGAGAATCATCGCCTGGACAATAGGAAGGCGGCTGCCCGAGAAAAACATATGCTCCGTCCGGCACAACCCGATCCCCTCCGCGCCGAATTCCCGCGCCTTCAGGGCGTCATGCGGCGTATCGGCGTTCGCATAGATGCGAAGCTTGCGGATCTCATCCGCATAGTCCAGCAGCTTAAGCAGCTCCGGTGTAATTTCCGGATCGCTGAGCGACAGACCTCCCTGGAATACCCGCCCGCCGGAAGCGTCCAGCGAAATTTCTTCGCCTTCCGCCAGTGTAAGCTCCCCTATGCTTACGCTGCGGTCTTCGTAGTCGATGCTCAGCGCCTCGCAGCCGCAGATGCACGGCTTGCCCATGCCTCTCGCCACGACTGCGGCATGGCTGGTCATGCCGCCCCGGCTCGTCAGCACGCCTTCCGCCGCCAAAATGCCGTGAATATCGTCCGGCGAGGTCTCCGTACTGACCAGCACAACCTTGCGGCCGTCCTTGGTCCACCGCTCGGCGGTATCTGCATCCAGCGCAATCAAGCCGACGGCCGCTCCGGGAGAGGCCGGCAGACCTTTCGCAATCGGCGCAAGCTCCGGCGGGATGGCGATGGAGCGGTGCAGCAGCTGATCCAGATGTCCCGGCTCGATCCGGCTGACGGCTTCTTCTTTGGAGAGGATGCCCTCCTCCACCAAGTCCACGGCGATCTTGATGGAGGCCTGCGCCGTCCGTTTGCCGCCTCGGGTCTGCAGCAGGTACAGGCTGCCGTTCTCGACGGTGAACTCGATATCCTGCATATCCCGGTAATGATTTTCCAGAAGTCCGGCAGCACCCGAGAGCTGTTCATAGACGACCGGCAGTTCTTTGCGCAGCTCGCTGACAGGCTTAGGCGTACGCACTCCGGCTACAACGTCTTCGCCTTGGGCGTCTGCCAGATATTCACCGTATAATTCCCGTTCTCCAGTGGAGGGATTGCGGGTAAACAATACGCCGGTTCCGCTGCCGGAGCCGAGATTGCCGAATACCATCGCCTGGATATTGACCGCCGTTCCCTGCTCATCCGGGATCCCGTACACTTTCCGGTATACCTTGGCTCTCATGTTGTTCCAACTGCGGAATACAGCTTCCACCGCCAGCTTCAATTGAACGCGCACATCCTGCGGAAACGGCTTTCCGGTGCGGTCTTCCACAATCCATTTGTATTTGGCGATGAGTTCTTTCCACTCGCCGGCGCTGATCTCCTGATCGCAGGCACGCCCGTGTTCTTTCCTGGATTGCTCCAGCAGCCGTTCGAAATAAATCGAGTGGATACCCAGCACGACGTCGCCGAACATTTGAATAAATCGCCGGTAGCAATCCAAAGCGAATCTTTCGTTGCCTGTCTGCTCCGCAAGCCCCTTGACCGTATCGTCGTTGAGCCCGAGGTTCAGAATCGTATCCATCATGCCCGGCATGGAGGTTACCGACCCCGAACGCACGGATACGAGCAGCGGCCGGCTTACGCCTCCGAATTCCGCGGATTTCCCCGCCTCCAGACCACGCAGCGCATGATGAATCTCCTGCATCAGTCCTTCGGGGAGCTTTCCTCCGGCTGCGTAATAAGCCTGGCAAGCTTCCGTGGTTACCGTAAAACCCGGGGGGATCGGAAGACCAAGAGCCGTCATTTCCGCTAGATTCGCTCCTTTTCCTCCAAGCAGGTTCTTCATCTCCGCATTTCCTTCTTCAAACCTGTACACGCGTTTCAGCATTTGAACAATCCCTCCATTAATGAAAGTATGGTACAAAAATGCCCGACAGACTAAGAAATTGGAGTAGCGCTTAATTAAGGTTGTAGCATAAATGCCGATTATTGGCAATATATATGACGTACTATTTAGATAATTAATTTATTTATGTCGTAATTATTAAAGGCTCCGCGCGATTTCCGCAAGCTTCCTCATCCCCTCGCGTAAGACATCTTCCGGGGTAAACGAATAGCTGAGGCGAATCCACGACTTCATTTCTCCCTGCGGATCGCAGATCTCGCCGGGCACGAACGCAATCGATTGCTCCATGCTTTTACGAAACAGCGTTTCGGGCGGAATATGCTCCGGCAGGTTCACCCAGAGGTTCAGACCGCCCTGAGGAGCCGTCCACCTCCATCCGGTCCCCGCAAGCTCACGCTCTGCTATCTCCTTGTGCACCTGCAGGGCAATGCGGAGCTTGGCCAGATGCCCCTGAAGCCGCGGCGAAGTGAAGTAGTGCAGAAAGATTTTCTGGTTCAGCAGCGGCGTCCCGTTATCCGCCATGAACTTCGCTGCGATCAGCTTGTCCATCAATGGAAACCGGCAGATGACGGCGCAAATGCGAAGGCCCGGCGCCACGTATTTGCTGAAGCTGCCGAGGTACACAACCCAGCCTTCCGTGTCGTAGGAAAAAATCGGCGGCGGCGGTTCGGCGGCAAAATACATATCGCGAAAAGGATCGTCCTCGACGATCAGGCAGCGGTAACGCTCGGCCAGTTCGACAAGCCGTTTGCGCTGCCATACGGGAACGGTATATCCGGTCGGATTATGGTGCGTGGGATTGATGTAGAAGAGCCGGGGTCTGTACTGCTCCATCAACTTCCCGATTTCGTCCAAATTGTAGCCGTCTGGCGTAATATCTACAGCAAGCAAACGCGCCCCCCGCTGGCGGAAAATATCCAGCGCCGCACCGTAGGTCGGCCGCTCCACCATCACGCAGTCCATCGGCATAAGCATGATGCTTGCAATCAGATTGATCGCCTGCTGGGCGCCCGAAGTAATTAGCAGTTCCTCCGGCTCGACCTGAAGCAATCTGCTCACACGGAAATGACCGCTTAAGAATTCACGCAGCTCATAATCGCCCTCTACGCTGGAGTAGGTGCCCATCACCTTCGGGTACCTGTCGAACACCTCTTTGACATAGTCGGACAAATACAGATTCGGCAGCAAATTGGGGTCGATCAGCGCTTGGGAGAACTGGTATTTGACCGGCATGCGCTGAATGTCCGAGAGCCGATTGCAGATCCGGTATCCCAAGTCCGTCCCCGCTTTATCGCATCCCCCGGGCGCCGCCGCAGGCGCCACATAATAGCCGGACTTGTCCCTGACATAGACCTTGCCATCCTCTTTCAGCCGCTGGTAGGCTTTGAAGACGGTCAGCCGGTGAATCCGGAGCTCCTCCGCCAGCAGCCGGACCGACGGCAGCTTGTCATGCACTCTCCACTCGCCGCGTTCGATCCGGGCGGTCATATATTCATAGACCTGCCGGAACAGCGGATGCTGCTCGTTGCCGGATATCTTATTCATTGTTCCATCCCTTCCCGTATAATCCCTGTGCCATTCATTGTATCTCATTTCCCGCCCATCTGTTCTGTCCTGTTTCATCTGTTCTGTCTCCGGCCCGATATGATGGGATGAAAATACATAAGCGATAAAGGAGCATTGAACATGATTATTTTGGCTTACAGCCTCGTATGTCTGATCTTCGGCACGACCTTTCTGGCGATTAAAATCGGCGTGGACGCCGGAGCCCCTCCCTTTTTCTCTGCAGGACTGCGGTTTTTCGCCGCAGGAGCGGCGCTGCTGCTGTGGATGTCGTGGAAACGGAAAGCTTCCTTCTCCCTGCTGCTGCGTAAAGAAACGGCGCTGACGGGACTCGGGCTGACCTTCGGCACATTCGCCGCGCTGTATTGGGCCGAGCAGTACGTCTCCTCCGGTCTTGCCGCCGTACTCTCCGCCACCGGACCGATCATGATTCTGCTGCTTCAGACGTTCCTGCTTCGGCAAAAAGCTTCCTCCCTGTCTCTGGCCGGCTGTCTCATCGGCTTTACGGGTGTGCTTCTGCTGGTCCTGCCCAGTCTGTCTCTCAGCGCCTCCCCGCTCTGGCTTGCCGGCTGCGCCGTCATTCTGATCGGGGAATGGGCCTACGCTTCGGGCACCCTGTATACCCGGACCGTCACCGCCCGTCTTCCGGATGTTCATCCTATCGCGCTGAATGCGGCGCAAATGATTTATGGCGGCGCGCTGATGCTCCTGCTCTCCCTCTTCGCGGAGCGGCCAAGCATCAGCTTTCTTCTCTCCTGGAGGGCTTCAGGCTCCTTTCTCTATCTGACGGTCATCGGTTCCATGGTCGGCCACAGCCTGTACTACTGGCTCGTTGCCAAGACGAACCCTGTCTTCCCGTCCACGTGGCTTTACATCTCGCCGCCGATCGCGGTCGGTGTGGGCATCTTTTTTTATGACGAGACGGTTTCATGGATGACCCTGCTGGGTGTAATAACTATCATAGGCGGGACCATGCTTGTCAATGCGAAAGCCTTGAAGCAGCTGCTCGCCAGATTCGCCCCCGGTTCGGCTCTTAACAGACGGTCCGCAGGGATATCTGCTTTTGGAGATGGCTTCCGTATGCATCAAAAGATTAATAATGAGGATTAATCACAGTTATATACCTCATTTTTCACAATAAATCTAAAATAGTACGTATTATATATTGCAATAAGGATTAATATTATGTATTATATAAGCAACGAAAGGGATTATTCTTCCAACATGACGCATTTGGGAAAGGGGGCATCAACTCTGGCGGCCCTTTTCTTGAGAAGGATCGCTTTCTTGCATCAAGAAAGTGGAGGGATTTGCAATCGAACTAACTTCCCGGCAACTACAAATTATCGACATTGTTAAAAAGAACGCTCCAATCACCGGCGAGCAGATTGCCGAAGCTTTGCGGCTTAGCCGCCCGACCATCCGCGCAGACCTGTCACTGCTGGTCATGCTCGACTACATCGACGCCAAGCCGAAGGTCGGCTATTTCCCGGGAGGGAAATCTTCCAGAGGTCTTGGCAGCGGCTATCTGTTGCAGGAAACGAAGGTCAAGGATATTCAAAGCGTGCCTATTATTATCCGGGAGACCACAACGATTCACGATGCGGTCGTTACCCTGTTCCTCCAGGATGTCGGCACACTCATCATTTGCGACGAAGATGGCAAGCTAACCGGGGTCGCCTCCCGCAAGGATTTCCTGAAAGTCACCCTTGGCAATCCCGGAACTGCATCCATACCGGTCAGCATGGTTATGACACGGCAGCCCAAGCTCATTACGGTCGGACCCGACGACACGGTGCTGGACGCCGCGCACAAAATGATTTTTCACGAGGTAGACAGTTTGCCGGTAGTGGTTCCCTGCGAGGGAGAAGAAGCCATTGGAAAGCTGGACGTGGTAGGGCGGCTGACCAAGACTTCCATCGTAAAGCTTCTCCTCGATACCGAAGCCAAAGGATAACGGAGGAATCAAAAAGAGCATGGATGAGCCTTCACATTTCATTACGATATGCTCAGATTCTTTAGGGGATACGGCGGAAGCTGTCGTTCAGGCCGTCTTACACCAATTCGAGAATCAGCGTGTCACAATCAAACGGTACGGAAATGTAAGACATGAAGATGAGCTGCGAAAGCTGCTAGAGGAAGCCGCCAAGCATAACGGCTTTGTCGCCTATACCCTGGTGCAGCCGGAGCTGCGGGAGACGATCCGCGAGGAAGCGGTCCGGCTGGACCTGCGCATCGTGGACATTATGGGGCCGATGATGCAGGCGTTCATCGATATTTTCAACGATGAGCCCCGGCAAAGGCCAGGCCTGCTGCATCAACTCGATGAGAATTATTTCCGGCGGATCGAGGCGATTGAATTCACCGTCGCCTCCGACGACGGCCGGGATCTTGGTGCCATGCTAAAAGCGGATATTGTGCTGCTAGGCATGTCGCGCACCTCGAAGACGCCGCTTGGCATCTTTCTTGCCCATCGCGGCAAGAAAGTGGTCAATTATCCGATCGTGCCGGAGATCAGCCCGCCGGGCCAGTTGTTCAAGCTTCCACCCCAGCGGATGATCGGACTGACGATGGAGCCGGAGCATATGCTGAAGATCCGGTCGGAGCGTCTTAAGGTGCTGGGACTTCCAGTCGACTCCCAGTATGCGAGCCTGGAACGGATCAAGGAAGAGATCAAGTACGCCGAAGCGCTCTTCGAGCGGCTCGGCTGCCCGGTCATCGACATTACTGACAAGGCGATCGAAGAAACTGCCGGACTTATTATGGGTTACATTTAAAAATCACCCCATAAAGTGAAGTGGAAGCTACGATGTAAATTCCGAGTACTTTATGGGGCCCCCGGGGATTAAAGCCCCACAAAGTGAAGCTAAAAAAAGAAATACAATATATGGATGGAGGGAATTAACTATGGAACGCGAATTGGCTCTTGAGATTGTACGGGTGACGGAACTGGGTGCTTTGGCTTCAGCAAGCTGGATTGGCCGCGGGGATAAGGATGCCGCCGATGATGCGGCGACAACGGCTATTCGTTCCATGTTCGATTCCGTCTCCATCGACGGGACCGTAGTCATTGGCGAAGGCGAAATGGACGACGCCCCCATGCTGTATATCGGCGAGAAAGTCGGCAACAAGCGCGGCCCGCTCGTCGATGTGGCCGTCGATCCGCTGGAAGGCACGGAGGTCGTCGCCGCCGGGCTGCAGAACGCCCAATCGGTCATCGCCATTGCCGATAAAGGCAGCCTGCTGCACGCGCCGGACATCTACATGGAGAAGCTGGCCTGCGGTCCCGAGCTGGTCGGCAAGCTCAGCATTGAAGACCCCGTTGAAATTACGCTGACCAAAGCTGCCCACCATCTTGGCAAGTCACTGTCCGAGATGACCGTCATGGTGCTGGACCGCGAGCGGCATGCGAAGATGATTAACACCCTCCGCCAAGCAGGAGTACGCATCAAGCTGCTCAGCCACGGCGATGTGGCGGGAGCAATCGCAGCCGCTCTGCCGGACAGCGATGTCGACCTGTACCTCGGCTCCGGCGGCGCTCCGGAAGGCGTGCTTGCCGCAGCGGCGCTGAAATGCCTCGGCGGCGAAATGCAGGGCCAACTGCTGCCGCAAGGTCCGTTCGAGCTGCAGCGCTGCATGCGGATGGGCATTGCCAATCCGACGCGCGTGCTGTACATGGACGACATGGTTGGAACGGGCGATGTGATTTTTGCCGCCACCGGGGTAACCTCCGGTGATTTCCTGAATGGCGTCCGCTTCATCGGCAAAGAACGCGCAGAGACGCATTCCGTCATCATGCGGGCGCAAAGCCGGACGATCCGCTACATCCGCAGCATCCATTTCCTTCCGGGCAAGGAAATCCCGCAAGGAGCTGCGGGAAAGAAGGTTGCTTCCCTGTAAATCACTCTTTCTATATTGCAACAAGCGAAGACCGTGCTGCTCTGAGTGAGGGCACGGTCTTCTTCATGCGCAGCCGTCTGCTTGCGTACCGAATTAAACGCCAAGCAGCTCAAATTTATAGCATATTGCGGATTCGACTTGTTCGAAGCCCTCCTGAAAATACAATGCCTTCGCCCGTTCATTTTCCGCGTTGACGCACAGAATGGTTCCCGGATAGCCCTTTTCCTTGGCAAATTGCAGGGCGGCTCGCAGCATAATTCTCCCCAGCCCTTTCCCCTGGTATTCCGGAAGGAGAGCGAGCGGCCCGATATTCATGATCGGCGAGCCTTCATACTCGTCTGCGCTTCCCCTGACAATGCCCACAGGCTTGTCCCCGTCATAAAGGATCATCATTCCGCCGTCAATAAAATCTTCCTCGGCAGCCATCTTCAGCACCATCTCAGGCGTAACGGGCGTTTCGCTTCCCTGAAGCTTGGCGAATCCCGCATTCCGGATTCCGCTCCAAATTTCAGCATCGCTTTCCGGACGAAAAGGACGGATTGCATATCCTTCCGGCATACTGAATGCCGCCGTCTCCCGGCATCCGTTTACCAGCAGGCAGGCATATCGCTCCACTACAAAATGCAGCTCCTCCATAGCCCGCATCAGCTCCGTGTTGACCGACGGCACAAAAACAAATAACTTGTCCAGTCCCTCCGCGTGCTTCATCACAGCCGCTAACAGCATTTTATATGCATTCATGTCTTCCATTTCCGAATGGAATATTCTGAATCGGGCCTTTCGTCCTCTTCGGTTGTAATCATCCACCATAAGCGAAACGGCCGCTGTCAGCTCTCCCTCCCGGTTAACTGCAATGTAGGTGGGATTGTCTGAACCGGGCTGAAAGCCATTCAAATCTTCGTCGTACAGAAACGACTCATCGATTTCACTTCTGTGTTTCTTGCAGTAGGCAATGAACTCCACCAGCCGGTCAGGCTGTAATGCTTCAATTCTCAACTTCATCTTCCCCTTATGTATCATTCGCAGACAAGAGCGGCTCTTCAAGCCCTTTCGGGCTTGAGAGACCGCTCTTCGTTTTTAGGCCTATCTCCACTTTTTCTCTCTGATAATGCCTCTTCACACTTATTATACATAGATATGTCTTCTTCCACACGGGCCGGTTCGGCTGTGAAGCCGTCATACCCGCCTTTAATCAGCGATTTCTTTATGCGGGACCGGCAGATTATCGTGCGGACGCTGCTTGCGTTCCTTGTTCATGCCGGTATCGGTAGGAAGCCTGCCGGAAACGTCCCGCGCTTTACCAGGTGCAGTCACATCCAAATCTTCCCGGACACTTGCCGGATTCGAGTTCATCGTATCCAGCCCGGTGTCATGCTTGCCTTCAAGGCCCGAGCCATTGAATACACCATCAACAGAACCCGCTATCGATCCGCCTTGCCTGTCGTTCACCGGGTTATCGGTTACCGAGGCGTCGGTCATCGTGCTGCGAGGCATCGTATCACCCGCCCCATAATAGTGGCTGTTAAGCGAGTTGTGCGTCCGGAACGTTTCATATACAACACTTTCCTGCGAAGTGTCCGCATCGACCATGACCAGAATGTGGCCTTCATCAACATAACGGTTATAGCTTTCCGCTTCGTCTTCCGGTATGCCAAGGCCGACCAAGCCTCCAACAAGCCCGCCTGTCCCGGCGCCAACCACTGCTCCGGCCAGCGTTGCCGCAATCGGACCGGCTGCAATGATCGGCCCAATGCCCGGGATTGCCAGCGCGCCAATGCCGGCGAGCAGTCCGGTTACTCCGCCGAGCAGGCCGCCCGTCGCCGCTCCGGAAGCCATTCCTTCGGGAGCCTTCGTTCCCGTCTCTTCACTGACTGCATTCATATCTTCTTTATTTCTCGCAATAACGGAGATATCCTCTGTCCGAAAACCGCGACTCTTTAATTCCCCGATCGCCCGAGACGCGTCGTACTCGTTCATAAAGACGCCCACAATCCTCTTGTTCATAGCGATTACCTCCCAAAGTAATTTAAAATTTTAGATTACCTTGCACATAGCTTACTTAACCAAATCAATTTAGTATAAACGGAGAATCGACGGTCGCTAAGATGAATCCTCAAAAATAATTTCTAAACGGAAAATTAACTAAGATCTGATAAAAATTCGTCACAAAATCCATTACAAGTCATAGTTGCGTTATTATATATTACGTAATATGTGAAATAATTTTCGGATTATTGAATCTTTTGGAACACTCACTTCTTTTTCCTTACAAACGATAACAAAAGGACTATACTTCATGCTAAAGGTGTAAATAAAAGCAACACAAACCAAGGAGGAAAAACCATGAACATGCGGCTTAAGGTTTTAAAGAAACATCTGCTGTTTTGTTGCAGCGAGCACTGTAATAACCAGGACGTTGAAGAAGTTATGCAGGCTTTCAAGGAAGAGCTTGTCGAACAGGGGATCAATAAGACGGTTAAGATCAACAAGACCAGCTGTCTTGGCCTTTGCGGCAACGGCCCGTTTCTCATTGTCTATCCGGACGGAATATGGTACTACAATGTGACCACTGATGATGTTCAGCGGATCGTTAAGGAGCATCTGGTCGAGGGCAATCCTGTGGACGAGTTGGTCATGCTGAAAATGGAGGCTTAAGCTTTCCGCTCCTGAATACAAGAATAGGTTTCATAAATCGTTCGCCGGCTCCGTTTGGAAAGCCGGTTTTTATTTTTACATAATATGCTCATTCCAAAAAGCACCCGCACACCTCCCGTCACCTGAATTCGGCGACCGGCTTGGTTGACGGGTGCTTTCACTTTCAGACCTGATTCGTCGCGTTAACTTCAATTTATCAATTTACGTTTGTCTTTGAGGTATAATGAAAAGATAAAGCGATTGACCGCTATACCTTAATTTTAAAACAAGGGGCGCAAAAATATGGCCATCTTTCATTACAACGCGGAGCAGCCATTCGGGGTCTCTCCGGATCTGCATCTCCTATTCTGGGGCCGTGAGCAATGCGCTCCCGGACATACCTTCGGTCCCGGCTTTAGAGAATACTACAAAATCCATTTCGTCCATAAAGGGACCGGCAAGGTTATGGCGGGAGGACAATCCCATATCCTGTACCCGGGCCAGGCCTTTCTGACTTATCCCCGGGTCGTTGCCTCCTACGCCGCCGATGAGAGCGACCCTTGGAACTACTCCTGGATCGCCTTCACGGGAGAAAGGGTGAAGCCGCTTCTCTCCAGAACAACCCTGTCGCCGGAATCCCCCGTATTTCCTATGGACGGCGAGGTGATGAACGGACTTTATGACAGGCTGACGGAGGCCGCCGGAACCAGCGGCGCGCTCGACCTGCCGCTAACGGCGATCTTTTACGAATTCCTGGCGGCTCTACTTCGTACCGTCCCTGCGGCTGCCGCAGCTTCCGCTTTGCAAGGACGCAAGAACGAGCATGTGGAGAAGTGCCTGCATTTTATAGAGTCCCATTACTGCGAGAATATCACTATGGAAATGATGTCCGAAATGCTGCAGCTTAACCGCAAATATGTATCCGCGCTCTTCAAACAGGTTGTCGGCATGCCTCCACGCCAGTACTTGCTGGGCTACCGCATGGCCAAGGCCTGCGAGCTGCTCACCCGGACGGACTGCACCATCGGAGAAATTGCCCGTTCCATCGGTTATGATGACGCGCTCCTGTTCTCACGGATGTTCAAAAAGGTTCAGGGCTGCTCTCCCAAGAGCTACCGGGAAGGGCATGCAAATCTGACATTATGATATATATTCCTCCCTTGCTGACATTCGTTTGCCTCTCCGTTTCCGCTACAATGAAAGCGTAACAATAACAGCTCGCCCGTCAGGGTGAACGCCAATTCATTACAGGAGGGCAATCTACTATGTACACGGCCAATACGGACAGATACGAGAATATGGTTTATAACCGCTGCGGACGCAGCGGCGTGCGCCTGCCGGCGATTTCGCTCGGCCTATGGCATAACTTCGGGGGTATCGACGCGCTCGAGAACGGAAGAGCTATGATCCGAAGAGCGTTCGATCTGGGCATTACGCATTTCGATCTTGCGAATAATTACGGACCGCCCCCAGGCTCCGCCGAGGAGAACTTCGGCGCCATCCTGAAAAAAGATTTCCTTCCTTACCGGGACGAAATGATCATTTCCAGCAAGGCCGGTTTTTATATGTGGCCGGGTCCATACGGAGAATGGGGCTCCAAAAAATATCTCGTCGCCAGCCTTGATCAGAGCTTGAAACGGATGGGCCTGGATTATGTCGATATTTTCTATCACCACCGTCCCGATCCTGATACTCCGCTTGAGGAAACGATGGCCGCACTGGATCTGATCGTCCGCCAAGGCAAGGCGCTGTACGTAGGCATTTCCAATTACCGCGCCGAAGAGGCCCGGGAAGCGTTGCAGATTCTTCGGAGACTCGGCACCCCTTGCCTGATCCATCAGCCGAATTACTCCATGCTGTCCCGCTGGATCGAGGATGGACTTCAAGACGTGCTTGAGGAGGAAGGCGTGGGTACGATCGCTTTTTCGCCCCTTCAAAAAGGCATCCTGACGGACCGCTACCTGAACGGCATCGCGCCGGATTCCCGCGCGGCCGGACCGAGCGCATTCCTGTCCGAGAAGGAACTGACGGAAGATGTGCTGGGCAAGGTCCGCCGCCTTAACGAAGTGGCGGCGGCACGCGGACAGAAAATGTCCCAGCTGGCCTTGTCCTGGGTGCTTCGCGGAGGCAAGGTGACCTCGGCGCTGATCGGTGCAAGCAAGGTCAGCCAGATCGAGGATGCCGCCGCCGCCCTGAGGGCGCCCGAGCTCAGCGCGGAAGAGCTGGAGAAGATTGAGGGAATATTGCGGGGATAGATTGGCCCGAATAGCGGAAATAGCAGAACGGCCATGTATCTTGCGGCAGCCTTCGGGCGGCGGCGGATGCATGGCCGTCTTTTTAAAATATGAATATATTAATTGTTAATTTTCAACACAAAAATACTATTTTACAATAAATTTTTAATTTTGTTTACTGGCACTGCAAAATTAATATTTGCAGCATTCTCGACGCCATTTGTAATTATGCCTATTAAATCACCATTTGTATTTATGACTGCACCACCACTACTGCCAAAGTAAACTGGAGCTGTTATTTGAATAAGATTTTTCTCAAATATTGTTCTATTTTGATTACTAATAATTCCTGTAGAGATTGTATTCATTAGCCCTAAAGGTGCGCTAATTGTTATTATCTCTTGTCCTGATTTTATTTTGGATGAATCACCTAATGAAATGTAGTCTAAGTTAGTCGAACTTACCTTCAATATGGCAATATCATACTCATCATTTTTATTTACTAAAATAGCTGTTAAGGTACTACTATCTGATAGAGTTACTTCGATTTTGTCAGCTTTTTGAATTACATGTAAACTGGTAACTACAAAACCTTTAGGTGATATAATAACTCCACTTCCATTGTCTAATTTATTCCCTTTTTGGTCGTAAGTTTTTACCATGACCATTTTTTTTCCGAGTAAATCTACATCCTCTAGTATATCCTTTTTGAATATATATAATATGTTGTTGGTAGAGTCGAAAATAGATTTAGGGAACATTATCTTAATAGTAGATGTTGCTATAAACAGTCTCCCATTAATCACCTTAGACAAGTCAGGTAAAACAGTTGTTTTTTCATTTAAGATAAGTACATCAGAATTGGCGGTTAGCTTTAATTTAATTTTTTCTTGTATAAAAAATATTTTGTTTTTATTGTCCCAATTGGTTTTATAATTTAAACATTTAAATATATCACTAGCTTTCAAATACACTTGGCCATCAATCTTAATATCACTGTGGGTACAGATTTCACCATCACTAAGCAATACAGCTA
The DNA here is from genome assembly GCF_018966525.1 of Paenibacillus sophorae. Classification (NCBI taxonomy): domain Bacteria; kingdom Bacillati; phylum Bacillota; class Bacilli; order Caryophanales; family Paenibacillaceae; genus Paenibacillus; species Paenibacillus sophorae. The sequence goes on along the minus strand of NZ_CP076607.1, from coordinate 1,875,539 downwards.
CATTTGACTTCGTAGAGTGTAAATGACCTTCATGGGCTAAAGAAATTGTTTCAAATGATATAGAAACCAAGAAAAAAAAGGCGAATAAAACAATATACCTTTTCACAAAGATATCCCCCCTTTACTATTTTGATAATGCTTTTTCAGTAATTTTAATTGAACCACTATCAGTTGGATTCTCTATATATGTAATATCACGAGTGTTTGAATTATAGATCCATAAATCACCTTGAGGAGTTACTTCCGTATGAATGTAAGAGGATCCTCCGAGGTCTTTTAAATTTAAGGTGTAATTATCCAAAATATTTTTGTGATCACTCTTATCAAACTTAATAAACAGTGCAATGAGAAAAAACATACATCCAATCTGAATTAATAAAAGTATGATAATAATCAATGGTAACTTATTATCGGAGTTTAGATTTAACATCGCTAACATCTCCTTGTTGTAATAACGCCCCAAATTAATGGGGCGTTACCTTTAAAATTTAATTGGTATCCAATGACCACGAAGTAAAATTTGATTGAGCATCCTGATAGCTTCCAGTCCATGTCGCGTGTAAGTCCCCAGAAATGTTTCCGTACTGGTAAGTTGTGTAATTTCCATAAGTTTTATAGCCTGTTGTATAGTAGGTTCTGGAGTTATACGTTGAAGTTTCCGGTGGTCCGGTCCAAGTTGTCGTGGAGCTATAAGTTTTTGTCGCAGATGCAGACAAGGAACCTTGAACATTTGCACCAGCACCTGAAGGCATGCCTGCTTGAGCAGAATAGCTGCTAGACACAGTAAAAGAATAGTTATAGCCTAGTTGGACAGTTTGTCCTTTGGCAACAGAGATTACAAAATTAGCTGCCGTCGGATTATTCGTTGAAACAACTTGCTTTGAAGTAAAATAAGTTGAACCGGTATCGTACCAATGATAGTTTGCGACCGATAAATCGGCCGAACTAAGGATGTTTAGAGGAACCTCCGATTCAGTAACAACATCCTCAATATAAATATTATATTCTGGCTGGTTCGGATGTAATTCAATTGCCTGATCTAATATTTGTTCAACTTGAATAGTATTAACTTTACCTTTTGCTTTTTCTTTTATTTCCACATGAAAACGCTTGCTGTTTTTAGTAATTTCAAGGGAGTCGGAACTTACAACATCTTTTGGTGCAGCAAATGCTGATGCTGAAAATAAGGAAAAAAGCAGGACAACAAGAACAGAAATCCTTAAATAATTCCTCATAACTATACTATCCCTCCCAAATTTATATATGATAGCTGGCCAGCTTATCATAAGAGTTTAAATATGCCAACATCTGAGATTAAATGGGGAGTCTACCTCTTGCAAAAGCAAGAAGTAGAGGCTACCGGAACCAATACCAGCCGACCGACCAAAGTTACCTGGTATTGATTCTTAAAATTTCATCTTTTTAATTTCTTTTAATATGTTTAGTATAACATCAAATATTTGGTAATGTACATAGGAGATTCTGTCGGTTAGAGTCGATAAATGCCTAAATTTGCACTGAGGCAGTTTGACCGGTACTGTGATCAAGGAATTACCTTCAACTCTGGATTGTGCTCATCACCTTCCGCTTACAAGTTTTGGACAAACCTTTTAAGCATGAAAAAGACACTGATTTCAACGGGAGCTCCCTTAGTAATTTTTTTACCTTCAGTATAATTTTTCCATTAAAGAGAACCGCCGCCAGCAGTGTCCTTAGCGAGATACACTTTATGAGTTTTAATATGTGTTAAAGTAAACATGGACTTCATAGCTGCTATAATTCTTCAAAAGAAGTTTAAGTTGGACATAAGTTTCTTCTTGTATACAGAAACATCTCCACGCCGAAACGCATGCACAGACGCACTTCACTCCTCCTCCCGCTTCCGGAATTCTCGCGGCGTCTGTCCTGTCGCCTTCTTGAACACGCGGCTGAAATACTTCTCGTCTTCATAACCGACCAGTTCGGCAATCCGCGAAAGGCGCATCTCCGAGTTTTGCAGCAGTTCCTTAGCCTTGTCGATCCGCAAATTCGTTAAATAGTCGGACAGATTTTCACCTGTAACCTGCTTGAACTTGCGCGAGACGTTCTCCCGGCTGAGGAAGAAGCGATCGGCAATATGCTGCAGCGTAATCTCCTGCTGGTAATTCTTGTCCAGGTAATCCCGGATTTCCCGCATCATTCGGCTGTCAGAGCTGCGGGAAAGTTTGCTTTCGCCGACCATTGCTAACAGATACGCCTTAAGCCCTTCCCTCCAGCGTTCGATGGAGAAATTGCCGCTCTCATCCATACCGGCCGGGAAAGACGGTCCATCACTTAAAGCCTCCTCGCTGCCAGCCCATTCCTGTCTCCACTTGGTCAGCACATGCTTAAGCCGGTCCTCCCAAGCTTTAAGGCCGCTCATGGTCAGCGTTCCCGTTCCGGCAATCGAGTCGGTCCACTCCTCAAGACTTCGGACGATTTTCTCCGTATCCCCCGACAGCAGCGAGAGCCCAAGCTTCTCCAGCAGCCCAGCGTTCTTAACCCCTCCGTCCGGCGCCGCTTCGGGCCGATCCTTCCGGTACAAATGAATGCGGTTTCCAGTCTCTAGAAGATTACGCTTCGCGAGTCCCTCCCTCGCCTGCGAAAAAGCAACGCACAGCCGTTCCGGAAAGGGAAGGACCGTGCTTAGCCCGATATCGAGCGGAATGCCGTACGCCCGTTTTACCGACTCATTAATCTCTAGCAGCAGGCTCTCCGCCTCATCCACACCGTCCCAGAACAGCACGGCCACATCCGCGCCTTCATGCCAATAACGAAACGCAAAGCCCTGCTTCCGCGGGCTCACGATTTCATTGCAGACATTGGCCAGAACGAAAGATGTCAGCTGAATATCCCCCTGGAACCTTTGCAGCAGCTGTCCTCCCGAGGACTGAAGTGAAATGACGGCTGTCCGGCAGTGCTTGGCGTTCCTCGGAAGCCCGAGTTCCTCGAACAGCGCCTCTTCCAGGTCCTGAAAGGAGATGGTGCCGTTAACCAGATCCGAAAGCGTCTTATCCCAATACAACGGACGGAGAACGTTGAGTTGGATATTTTGACGAAAGGTCCGTTCCCGCTCCAGCTTCTCCTCCTTCCATTTCTGAAAGGCGCGTTCGGCGGCGGCGATCAGCTGCTTGCTGTTCAGCGGCTTAAGCAGATAATCGATTCCCCCGTAAACGATAGCCGGCTTGACGTAGTCAAAATCCTGATAGCCGCTGATTACGATGGTCTTCGTATAAGGAGAGTAGCGGTGCAGCCATTCCAGCAGCTCGGCGCCGTCCATGAGCGGCATCCGCATATCCGTAAACACGACCGCCGGCTGCTGCTCCAGAATGATTTTCATCGCTTCCTGGCCATTCGTGGCTTCGTATATATCGCGAACGTCGTATTTTTCCCATGGTACAAAATAGCGGATGGCTTCGCGCACATGTTTTTCATCGTCTACAATCAGTACTTTCATTCCGCTCTCTCTTCCTTCCTGCCGGCCGTATCATCCAGGGGTATAATTAAGACGACTTCCACTCCGTATTCGCCGGCTTGAATCAGGAGCTGCGACCTTTCGCTGATCTGAAGCCGAAGTCTCGCGAGCACGTTGCGGAGTCCGATCCCATCCTCCCCGCTGTGCTCCGTCCGTTCAAGACATTCCCTCACTTTTTTCAGGCGCACGTCCGGAATGCCCTTGCCGTTATCCCGGACCATGATGATCAGCCGGCCATTCGCATCCAGCTTGCCTGAAATGGTGATCACTCCATCTTTAATCCCGTCGCGGAAACCGTGCTTGAATATGTTCTCGACCAATGGCTGCAGGATCATTTTCGGCACGAAAATGCCGCTTGCTCTTTCCTCAATATCGACATCCATCCGCAAATTCTCCTCGCCGAAGCGCTCCCTTTGCAGAGCTGCATAATTTTGCACATGCTCAATTTCGTCTTGAAGCGTCACCTGATTCCCATCCGTCGTCATGGAATACCGCATCATGCTGCCCAAGGAATAAATGAGATCATATATTTTCGGAGCGTTATACCTCAGGGACAGAGTGGCGATCGACTGCAGCGCGTTGTACAGAAAATGGGGATTGACCTGGGCCTGCAGCATCTTCAGTTGGCTGGTCTTATTGGCGATTTCCAGCCGATATTCCTGAAGGATCAAGTCGTTGATCGTACGAGTCATATCGGTAATCTTGCGGGCCAGCACCCCGAACTCATCCTCGCGCACCAAATCGACGGAAGCGTCAAGCTGTCCGATTTGCACCTTCTGTGTATAAGAAATCAGCTTCTTGATCGGTCTTGTAAAGCCGATGGAGATCAAGATGCCCGCAATTCCCGCGATAATCAGAAAAAGCACGCCGATTCCAGTGTTGATGCGGCTAATGGTACGTGCGTCTCTGTACAGGTCCTCATAGGGCACCAGCTTAATAATATTGCCTTTAAAAATAGCCGAGTCAATATGCCTATACATAATAATACCCTTAAACTCCTTATTATTCCATGAAAAATGGCCGCTGCTTGCTCCCTGCGGAAGCTTGCTCCAGCCTGCTTCAATCGGCTTGCCGATCCATTTGCCGCCCGAAGCATACAGGACCTTTCCCTGCTCATCCACAATATAGAGACGCTCGGTGTCCGAGTTGTACATCGACTTGGCTATTGCTTCCAGCTCAGTCAGACGGAAGTCGAGCGACAGATCGGCAATAACTTCGTGGCTGGGCGTCCGGTAGATTGGATAATGAGCGCTGAACACCGGCGTCGCTCCCGCTTTGAAGTTCGGAAATCCCGACTTCATGCCGTATTGATGATCCATATGCGTCGCTTCCACGAAAGGCCGGACCGAGCCGCCCTGATTAGGAAGAGGCGTATACCGGGGATTGTACTCCCTGCGGAACTGCCCCTGCAGCAGCGTGTTGGATTGTTTGTTAGCCCTTACATAAAGATGGATCTGAAAAATATTCCGGTCGGACAGGAAGAGATTGTACAATTGGGTGGACACGATGTTGCGGTTATCCGGCTGAACGGTCCCTTTTGGAAGCGCATTCGGATTCTTGACTGATAGAATGGAGGTATAGAACGAGCTCTGTACATTGATCCCGCTGTATATGCTCAGCGCACGCTGGTCGATTCCCTGAAAATAATTATCCAGGTTGGCCGCCCCGAGCGCCAGCAGCTTGCGGTTCTGGCCTACGGACTGCTCAGTTACCGATTGCTTCGTGTACAGATACGAGAATATGACCGAGACGCCCGCCGGAATGACGGCGGCCAGCAGCACAAGCGCCATCAGCCGGTTGCGGATGCTGTGTTTGAACATGTGTCTTATTCCCCCTTGGCTCTTCCGCCTTGCCTGCCCAAGCAGCAATATAATCCACCTTAACCGTCATCAAATTGAGTGTTGACGGCTCTCCGGTCTACCTATAATGAAGGTGTAAGGCAATGATACTACGTAAAAAGGAGATCCGCCATGAGAAAAGCGCTGGGCATTCAAAAGGGCTGGGAACAGTCCGTAAATAGGAAATCCGCTGTGAGACACGCTCTGGGTATTCAAAAAGGCTGGGGGCAGCAGATTGTATTTTTAGGTCCATGTCTGATTTTCTTTCTGACGATTGTGATCACCCCTTTCATTCTTGGATTTTACTACTCTTCGACCAACTGGAACGGGCTGGACCTCGACAAAGCGGTATGGACAGGCTCGGCCAACTGGAGCCGCATTCTGCATGACGACAACTTCTGGCACTCGCTGTACTTCACGCTTCGCTTCACCGTCGTTTCTGTTGTAATCGCTAACATTTTAGCGCTTCTGCTGGCCTTTGTGCTGATGGCGTCGCTTAAGACCAAGAAAGTGCTTCGGACCGTCTTCTTTATGCCCAATGTCATCGGCGGCATCCTGCTCGGCTACATTTGGCAGTTCATCTTCACCAAAGGCTTCGCCACGATCGGCGACCTGACGAACATTCCCTTTTTCACCCTTCCATGGCTTGGAACGCCAAATACCGGTTTCTGGGGACTCGTAATCGTATTCGTGTGGCAGACCGCAGGTTATATGATGGTCATCTACATCGCGTCTCTCGCCGGCATTCCGAAGGATTTGATCGAGGCAGCCAAGATTGACGGCGCGCGCCCTTATCAGCTTTTTAAAAGCGTTTACGTGCCCCTTATCATGCCGGCGATCACGATTTGCCTGTTCCTTACGACCTCCAATGCGTTCAAAATGTTCGACCTTAACCTGTCGCTGACCAAAGGCGGACCGGGAACCTCGACGCAGTCGCTGGCTTATAACATTTATTCGGAAGCGCTGATTAATAACCGTTACGGGCTGGGAACCGCCAAAGCGCTGCTGTTCTTCGCCGCCGTTTCGATCATAACGGTTACGCAGGTTATCATTACCAAGCGCAAGGAGGTATCCGCATAATGAACGTTAGCACATACAAGTCCAAAACCTTCATTCTCGAAATTTTCGCTGTCCTGCTCGCGGTCCTGTTTCTAGCGCCCTTCTATCTGGTGCTGACGAACTCGGTGAAGACCCTGAAGGAAATTTTGCTGGACGCCGCCTCGTTCCCCCAGCTTTTTCACTGGAGCAACTACAGTAGTGTGTGGAAAGCGATCGATTTCCCGCAAGCGTTTATGAACTCCCTGCAAATTACGGTGCTCAGCGTAGTATTCATTGTCCTGTTCAGCTCGATGGCCGCCTACCAAATCGTAAGAAGACCTTCGAAGTTCAATTCTTTTGTCTTTCTGCTGCTGGTCTCGGCTATGATCATTCCTTTTCAATCGCTGATGCTCCAGCTTGTAAGGGTTACCAGTCTGCTTGAGCTGCGCGGAGAATTGTATGGGATCGTCGCCTGTTATCTCGGTTTCGGCATGCCGCTGTCGGTCTTCCTCTTCCATGGCTTCATCAAAACCGTACCCCTTGAGCTGGAAGAAGCAGCCCGGGTGGACGGCTCCAATCCGTACGGCGTCTTTTTCCGGATCGTCTTTCCGCTGCTGATGCCGATCATCGTCACCGTTGTTATCCTGAACACGCTGTGGATTTGGAACGACTACCTTCTGCCCGTTCTGATTATCGGAGGCAACAAGGATTTAACCACACTGCCTCTTGCCGTCACCAAATTTTTCGGTCAATATACTAAGAAATGGGATCTCGCCCTGGCAGGTCTGGTTATGGCTATCACCCCGATCCTGCTGTTCTTCCTCAGTCTGCAAAGGTATATCGTAGAGGGGGTAACCGCCGGTTCCGTTAAAGGCTGACATGCCAACAACAATATCCACCTTTTCAGACAAAATATTAAGTGTTGGCCCGCGTCACATTGCATTACGATCATAATGTAAACACTTACAAAACACGGGGAGGCAGTAAAATGAAGAAACGGTTCGCATTTCTAATCGCAATCGTTTGCGTCCTTATTATTGGGGGTTGCGGCAACGGGGGCAACAATAATTCCGCCGCCGAGGGCACGAACAGCGGCACATCAGGGACCGCGGCTCCTGCGGCATCGGAAGCGCCCAAAAAAGATGTAACAATCAAAGTGTTCCAGTTCAAAGTAGAGATCGCCGAGCAAATCAATGCGCTTGCCGAAGAATATCAGAAAGAGACCGGAGTCAAGGTTGAAGTGGAAACCCATGGCGGCGGCGAAGACTACGGCGCGCTGCTGAAAGCTGAAATCGCTTCCGGTTCCGAGCCTGAAATCTTCAACAACGGCGGTTTCGCTGCACTCGTCCCTTACATGGACCGGGCAACCGACCTGTCGGACCAGCCTTGGGTAAGCAGCTTGATTGAAACCTCCAAGATTCCTACAACCGTGGACGGCAAACTGTACGGCCTGCCAATGAACGTGGAAGGCTATGGTCTGATCTACAACAAGGACCTGTTCACTAAAGCAGGCATCACCGAAGAACCGAAGACGCTGCCGCAGCTTAAAGAAGCCGTTGACAAGCTGAAAGCCGCCGGAATCACCCCTTTTGAAGCTACCAATGAATGGTGGTCGCTGGGTATTCACCTTGTGAATGTGGCGATGGCCAACCAGCCCGATCCGGCCGCGTACATCGAGGATTTGAAAGCGGGCAAACAAACGATCAAGGGCAATGAAGTATTCAAGCAATGGCTGGATCTTGTGGATGTTATCTTTAACAACGCCCAAGACAATAAAGTGACTACCGACTATGCAACCCAAGTCGCCGATTTCGCTTCAGGCAAAGCGGCCATGATGCTCCAAGGCAACTGGACGCAAGGCGATATCGACAAGATTGATCCTGCACTGAAGCTTGGTCTGCTGCCGCTTCCGATTAACGACAAGGAAGGTCACATCTACGTCGGCGTGCCGAACAACTGGATAGTGAACAGCAAATCGGCCCACCCGGAAGAAGCCAAAGCGTTTCTTAACTGGATGGTCACCTCGGAAACCGGCAAGAAATATTTGACCAAAGATTTCAAATTCATTCCGGCCCTGTCCGACATTCCGACCACCGCTGAAGATATCGGCCAAGTCGCCGTAGCCGTACAAGATCAATCTAAGACAGCTCTGAGCTGGAACTGGGATAGATTCCCGGATGGCGTAACTCAAGGCTTCGGTGCAGCAATGCAGGAATATATGGGCGGCCAGATCAATCGCGATCAGCTGCTTGATAAGCTGGATAAAGCCGTTCAAGACATCGTAAAACAATAATAAGACCTGTAGGCCTCATCATTAAAAATGGCGAGCCTCCTTGCAGCAGCCGTTCAGGATAAAGATCTGAACAGCCGGCTAAGGAGGCTCGCTTTATAATATGCCGGCTTATCCTGTTTTGCTTAGGCCGGCTTGGGGCTGTACGCATTTTTCGTGTTTCGCAGAAATATGCGAACTCTTCATCCGCGGCTCTTTCTTCCGTATACACCATACAGCGTAATCGCGGACATCACCATCAGGATTACGGAATACACCAGAGTTAACGCCTGAGTGTCGGCCAGCGCCTGCGCATCGGTGCTATTTTTGATTACAACACCCAGGGGCTGGTATAACGGATGATACAGAAATACTGTAAGATCGTAATCTGCAAGAATGCCATTGAAATTGAGAGCCAGGACAGCCAAGGTAGAGGGAAGAATAATCGGCAGCAGCACCCTTCTGAACGAATAGAAGGAACGGGCTCCCAAATTCTTGGCGGCGTCTTCCAGATTGCTGTCAATACTGAAAAAAGATGCCTTCACCATCCTGAGCGTAAATGGAATATGAACGATTACATAGGCGATAAGCAGCAGCCAGAGCGTACCCAGCAGCACAGCATTGCCCAAAATCGGCTTGGGTGTGTCAAAGGTGACAATCAGGCCGATGGCAATCAGCGTAGAGGGCAGCATCCAGGGAATCAGCAATGAATACTCCAGCACACGGCTCCATATATTCCCATACTTATGCAAGATTCGCGATGCCATCAATGACAGCACGACTACGGCCAACGAAGCCGCCGCCGCATAGCAGATGCTGACCAGATACGGCTTGAACGCGGCCATATTTGAAAATACGGTGATGTAATTGTCCAGCGTAAATACGCCGGGAGACAGCGTGGCAGTAGTAATACTCCGAGCATCTGTAAATGAAAACAAAATAATGAGCAAAACAGGGATGGTATAGACGACAAACAGGATATACGCGGCGATGTGAACCAGTATGCTGCCAAGTCTGTTGTTTATTTTTTGTTTCACCAGCGTGGACTTTACTTTGGATACCGACATGAAGTTCCCGTTTTTCTCAAACCGGATCATCAGAGTCAGAAGCAGCAGCGTGGCCACTCCAAGAATAAGAGCCAGAAGAGCCGCCAAATCCTTGGAGGTTACGCTTCTCGCAAAGGTAAGAATCATGGGCGTAATGGTCTGGAATTCCGTCCCTCCCAAAATCAGCGGCGCCGATGTCGCCCCGAGTCCGGTAAGAAAAAGCAAAATGGTCAGCGCAAAAATCGTCGGCTTCAGCACCGGCAACACTACACGCCTAAGTATATAAAAGGTGGAGGCTCCCATATTTTTCGCCGCTTCAACGGTTTGAAAATCCAGCTTTCGGAGCGCATTGGTCAAGAAGATGACATGATTGGATGTGCAGGCAAATGTCATGACAAACAGTACCGCCCCATACCCGTGAAACCAATTGACATCAAAACCGGGGAACAGAAAGGACAGAAGCTTGGTTATGAAGCCGGATTCCCCGTATACAAATTTATACCCGGACACAAGTACGACACCGCTGTAAACCAGCGTAGTGAAATAGCCGAGCTTTAGAACTTTAGCACCCTTAATGTCAAAATACTCCGTAACCAGAACCAAAAAAATGCCGGCTGCATTGACCGTAACGATTAGTGATCCGGCAAGGATGAAGCTGTTATACAAGCTGTTCATCGCCCGTTCGGACGATATTAATTTATGCACCGCATCCAGCGAGAACTTGCCGCCTCCAAAGAAAATCTCGTAATACACGTTAAGATTGGGATAAATCAGAAAAGTGACGATAAACCAGCCAAGAAAAGCAAACATGAGACAGGCCGTAAGATTGACAGACGATAAGGCGGATCTGAGTTTAGGCATATTCATTGATAGTCCTCCTTTCGTCTAATACTGCAAAATATCTTTGACATTGATATTAACCTCAACTTCGTCTCCTACCACGCGGAAGTTAAGGCTGTTTGCGGTTTCCACACATTTGAGCGTTCCGTAACCGGCGGTCTCAATCGTATATTTGGTGTATACTCCGTAGAATTCCTGCTCCACAATTCTTCCTTTAAGCGCAACTGCAGTTTCACTATCCGGAAAAGGCTGCAGGCTGACTTTTTCATTACGGATATAAACTTTCTTGTTCGGATCTACCCAAGGCTTTAACGGCCCTTCGGTAATAACGGGGTCCAAAAGATTGCTGCTCCCAATAAAGTTGCAGACGAACTCGGTCGCCGAATGGTTATAAATCTCCTGCGGCGTCCCTACCTGCTCGGCAGCGCCCTGATGAAACACTGCGATCCGGTCCGAAAGAGTCAGCGCTTCCTCCTGGTCATGAGTAACATAAATCGTGGTGATGCCAAATTTCTTCTGCAGACTCTTCAGTTCGTTGCGCAGTTGCACCCGAAGCTTGGCGTCCAGATTGGACAAAGGCTCGTCCAATACCAGAATGCTGGGTTTAAGCACAAGCGCTCTGGCAATGGCTACCCGCTGCTGTTGTCCGCCGGACAATTCGGACACTTTCTTGAAGAGCTGCTCCTCGCTTAAATCGACTTTTTGCGCAATATCGCGGACTTCTATATCCAGACGGGAGGAGGGGATTTTCTTGACACGCAGCCCGAAGGCGATATTCTCGTATACGTTCAAAGTCGGAAACAGCGCATAGCTCTGAAATACCATGCTGATTCCTCTCTTTTCAATCGGAACATTCGTAATGTCCTGACTTCCCAGCAAAATTTGCCCGCTTGTAGGCTTGATAAATCCGACCAGACTGCGTAGAATCGTTGTCTTTCCGCAGCCGGACGGTCCTAGAAACGTAAAAAATTCGCCTTCTCTAATATGCAGATTCAGCTTTGGAATTACCGAAACGTTACCGAGTTGAATATGAATGTCTTTAAATGTGATCATATAGGCTCCTGCACTTTTGTATTGGTCTTACGTAAACGCAAACTGCGCATCGAATGCTCAAATGCGCAGTTTGCCGAAACTTTGTTTTTGCCGTTATTTTAACACTTGCAGCTCGATTTTCTCGGCCCAGTTGTCAATATTCTCGGCTATAAACGCCCAATCCAGCGTTTGCGTCTTTATGGAGGCATACAGTTTTTTCATATCTTCACTAGCCTGCTCTGCAGCTTTAGTGTTGGCCGGCATCGAGTTAAACTCTTTGGCGAATTCACCCTGCGTTTCGGCGCTTCCCAACCAGTTGATGAAGCGTTCGGCGGTCGCCCGCTTCTTCGTCCCTTTTACAATTGCCGTCTGCTCAACAATGACCGGAACACCGATCTCCGGTGAAGCAATGCCCGACTTAACGCCATATTGCTTCTCTTTGGATGCCAATACCCCTGATACCAAGGCTCCAATGGGCGTTTGGCCGCTGGCCAGCTTGGAGTAGAAGTCTTCGCCTTCCACAGCGGGAACACCATTGTCATAGAACTTCTTGATCTCAGCCCAGCCTTCATCCGAAATACCGTATTCACCGCTTGGGTCCTGGTATCGCGTCAGAATCCCCGATACAACGATCCGCGGAGTAACCTGGCCAAGCAAGGTAGGCGCTTCGTACAAACCGTGGTATTCAGCTTTGTTCCACAGATCAGTCCAATCCTTAGGCGCCGTCTCCGAAGTGAATTTCTCGGGATTATAGGCCAGCAGAATTGCCTGCTTCACCAAACTGTGGTAGTAGCCGTCGGGATCATTCAGCCCCTCTTCGATCTCTCCCGCCCACTCCGGAGTGAAGGGCTCCAGCACATCGTTCTTCGTCAGAATTTCGTACAGCATGGAATTCAATCCAAATACTACGTCGGCGATAGGATTGTTCTTCTCAGCGATCAGGCGATTGGTCAGATCGGCGCCGCCCGCGCCCACAATCTCAATTTCGAATCCGGCCGCTTTTGCCTTCTCAATCAGCCATTCGCCTCTGCCGTCCGAATTGGAATTGGTGTAGACGATCAATTTCTCATTGGCGGCTTCCGGGCTGCTCTGCGCCCCGCTTTGCCCGCCGGTCTCTGCCGGAGCCGGAGAAGCGGCTTCTCCATTCGCCGCTTCACTGGCGGGAGAATTTCCGTTCCCGCAGGCCGCCAGCAACAAACAAAACATAAAGATCAACAACAGGTTAACCGATTTTTTCATAATCCTTATATTCCCCTTTTCTTTCATTGATTTTACTTTGCAGCCAGGATTTCCACCGTAACAGTTACGGGAAAATGATCGGAAGGGTACTTTCTGTCAAAGCTGTCAACAACCGTCCGCAGAGACAAGACATCGGCATGCCGACTAGTCAGGATATAGTCGATCTGCTTCAGTTCATTCCAAGGCATGCTGTAATCAAAATTTGAAAAAGTGCCTGCCGGGCCATAGGGAGCCGTTCTTGAGATCAACCTCGCGTCCCGCAGATTTTCGCATAATTTTTGGTAACAGCGTTCTTCCCGGCCAGCATTAAAGTCGCCTGTTACGATTACCGGAACATCTGAAGCATACGAGCGAATCCAGTCGACAATCAGTTTCGCCCCTTGGAATCTGGCTTCTTCACTGATATGGTCCAGATGGGTATTGATAAATACGATGATCTGCCCGGTTCTAAGGTCGCGTAATTTCGCCCAGGTGCATATGCGGGGGCAATCTGCTCCCCATGATTTAGAGGGCTTGCCAGGAAACAAAGAAAGCCAGAACGTTCCTCCATCTTCCTTCTCAAAAATATCCTTTCGAAAAAAAATCGGACAATGTTCGCCGTCCCCTCCTCCGTCACGCCCCTCCCCCTCATAATGGTATCCGGAGAGACGGGTCAATTCGGTTAGCTGATTTCCACAGACCTCCTGCAGGCCGATGATGTCCCAAGAATAATAATTGAGCATCTCCAGAAGATTCGTCTTGCGGTATTCCCAGCCGTTCACTCCATCCCCGGCATTATCAAAGCGGATATTAAACGAAGCCATACGGTAACGGGCCGGATATTGAGTAGGGATCTGCTCTGATATATCTTTCTCCTCCTTCTTTGTCGAACTTACCACCTAATTTATTTTGGGCTCAGAATATTATTTAAATTGTCGATATTTGTTTTTTAAAGATTAATTCATTGATTTACTCCACAAAAAAGAAGCCTCCCATAAGTTCTTCGAACTCATGAGAGGCTTCATAGATACATATTTTATGGGCATTAGCCGCCCACAGGAGCTTACTAGGCTTGCGGCAAATCCCATTTTCCTTCAATGATGCTTTCGCTTAAAGGCCGCCGGCCGTTCGGCTTCTCAAGGCTGCGGAAATTTTCGTCCAGGGCATCGGCCTCCCCCTGGTATCCAATCGGTATCAGCAGATGCACAACATAATCGTCCGGAACATTCAGGGCTGTGCGGGCCTTCTCCTGATCGAAACTGGCAATGGCGCGGGTGGACAAGCCTAATAGCGAGGCTTGAAGCGCTATCGCCTGCCAGGCGGCGCCGGTGTCAAGCGCATGGAAGGGGTTAGGCTGGCCATCTTCCCACAGCTTGTAGGAAGCAAGACCAATAATGGCGGGGGCCTGATCCGCCCATACCCGGTTGCTTGGGAAGATCAATTCCCGGAAGGTTTGCAGTTGCTCCTCTGTCTTGGCCAGGATAAAACGCCAGGGCTGTCCGTTTCTGGCGGATGGAGCCCAGCGCGCGGCCTCCAGCACAGTCAGCAGATCCTCCTCGCTAACGCTGCGGTCAGAGAACGAGCGGGGCGACCAGCGGTTTACAAACAAGGGATTAATTGAATGATCGGCATTGCGATTGGCCTGTACTTCCTCGGAAAACTTCTCAGTCGGATTAAACGTTTGTTGACTCATTATGGCATCAACCTCTCTCATAGAATAATTTCCTTTATTATTAGTGACCAGCAGCTTCGAGCTTCTTGATAGCTGTTTCTTCGTCTTCCACCACACCGAAATCGATCAGCAGTTGTTCCAGTTCGTCCATTTCGATCGGAGTCGGAATGTTCAGCATTTCGTTGTGCAGGATTTTGTCAGCCAGTTGCTTGTATTCGTTGGCTTGGTTATGCTCAGGGTTGTATTGAGTAACCGTCATTCTTCTCAGCTCGGCATGTTGTACGACGTTGTCGCGAGGTACGAAGTGGATCATTTGCGTGTTCAGACGACGCGCAAGTTCCATGATCAGCTCGTCTTCACGGTCGGTGTTACGGCTGTTACAGATCAGGCCGCCCAGACGAACACTGCCGCTTTGGGCATACTTCAGGATACCGCGTGCGATGTTGTTGGCTGCGTACATAGCCATCATTTCACCGGAACATACGATGTAAATCTCTTGCGCTTTGTTCTCACGGATCGGCATTGCGAAACCGCCGCATACAACGTCACCGAGTACGTCGTAGGAGATGAAGTCCATACCTTCGTATGCGCCTTGCTCTTCAAGGAAGTTGATGGAAGTGATGATACCGCGGCCTGCGCAGCCTACGCCTGGTTCCGGACCGCCGGACTCTACGCAGAGGATGCCGCCAAAGCCGGTTGCTACTACGTCTTCGAGTTCGAGGTCTTCGACCGAACCCAATTCAGCAGCCAGGTGGAGTACCGTTTGTTGAGCTTTCGTGTTCAGGATCAGACGAGTGGAGTCGGCTTTAGGGTCACAGCCTACGATCATGATTTTTTGGCCAAAAGTGGTTGCCAGCTGAGCCAAAGTGTTCTGGGAAGTCGTAGATTTACCGATACCGCCTTTACCGTAAAATGCGATTTGTCTTGGTTTCTTACTCATGATTAATTATCCCTTCGATATATTCATATTTTCAAAATAGGAACCGAACTTCACACTTTCAAGTATAGCTTCCTGTATTCCGCCTTTGCGGACCAGGGGCAGTACGCCTGCTTTGTTTAGCACCGCGCGGGGCGCGTCGCCGATACCGGAGCTGAGGAGAATCCGGCAATCGCTGAGGATGGAGATGATCTCTTGAAGCGTTTCGCCTTTGTCTCCGTTGCAATCGGCTGTGCCGTGGCAGTATGCCTGTATCTTCCGGATACCGATGAGTTTCACTTCGGCGCCGTCGGTATCAAAAATCATGAATTCCGTCGCATGGCCAAAGTGCTGGTTGACCTTGTCCCCGCCTCTGGAAGCAACCGCGACTCTTGTCTTCTTGTTCTCGTCAAGAATGGTTCGGCGGTTCTCCTTCGCGATAAGGCGCTGACGGATTTTGCCGTCGAGCTCCTGCTGGAACTGTTCTCTAGCGTCGAGGTCGATAACAGGATCGGCTTCCATCGTCTCCAGTTGGAAATCCTGGTTACGGTCCTGGCCGAGCAGCCCAACCGCATCGGCGCGGCATTGGCGGCAATGGCGCATCAGCTTGGTTCCGCCCTCGCTCAGCTGCTCTTGCAACTGGTTCAGTTCTTTTGGACGAGGAGCCTTGCGTCCGTCTTTCTCATACTGGCTGCCAGGAGCGATAATCAGCGGCGTTACATTGTGAAGCGTCGCGCCGAGCTCCTTGACTTTCTTTGATACTTCAACCAGATGCTTGTCGTTGATCCCTGGAATCAGAATCGAGTTGACTTTGACGAGAATGCCTCGCTTAGCCAGTTCCTCCACTCCTTGAAGCTGACGGCTGATCAGCAGAGCGGCGGCTTCTCTTCCTTCGTAACGCACTCCTTCATCAAATACCCAAGGATAAATCTCTTTACCGACATCAGGGTCGATGGCGTTGATCGTGATCGTTACATGTCCGATCCCAAGCTCAGTGATCCGATCGATGTGCCGGTATAGCGTAAGACCGTTAGTACTTAGACAGGTCATCACATCGGGCACATGCTTCTTGACTCTCTCAAATGTATCGAAAGTCTTGTCCGCATTTGCAAGCGGATCGCCTGGGCCGGCTATGCCGACCACCGACAGCTGCATGAGCTGTGCTGCCACACCTTTTACTTTCCGCTCCGCTTGTTCCGGAGTGAGCACCTCACTGACAACCCCAGGTCTGCTTTCGTTCACGCAGTCGAATTTACGGTTGCAGTAGTTGCATTGGATGTTGCAGGCGGGAGCAACCGGGATATGCATCCTGGCAAAAAACCGATGGGCTTCCTCGCTGTAGCAAGGGTGGCGACTGATATCGTCCTCTGCTGCACTTGATAAACACGATGTCGTCTGCGGCTTCATTTTTCCCACCTCCTTAAAATAACGACGAAAAAGGCATTCTCCTAAGGAAAATGCCTCCATTCGCATGGTCGGTATATCTCTAATTCCCATCTTAAACAGATAATCCCTATATGTCAACTATGTATTTATCAGAGCGTGCGTTAAAGCCATAAAATACGCCAGAAAAAAAAGCCCTGTATTCGAAAATACAGAACCTTTACGAGGACATCGCTTTTAAGTGAAAACATATTCGCCTTCACCAATCCGAATAGTTTTCCCTTTTAGCTCTACAGAATCCGTTTCAAAAATCACCTGTTTGAATTGGTTCTCGTCCCCTTTTACGAAGTCAAAAAACTTGTCGCCAATCTTAAGGGTGACGGGTTTGTCTTCTGACTCTAGGACGGTCAGTCCGAATAACTTTCCCCAATGCTCAGCGGCAGCTGCTGGATCGGAGACATGGAATACCGCTCTTTTGATTTCGGCATTACCGGCTGGATGAGGGCTAATGATGCCGGATGACGTTAACCGGTCCAATCTTTCCTCATCTGACCCTTTCCATTGAATAATAAACGGATAGACCAGTCCGCCAAAATCACCGTCAATGGTCATCATCCGCCACTCAATTAATCTGCCCTTGTTATCCAGACGCTTGCCATCCATTATAGGAGACAAGCTTAAGCCTGCCGCTTCCAAAGAAGCGGCCATTTCTTCAATATCATCGGTCCGAATAACGACTCTGCTCAAAACTTCATGCTCTGGCAATGTGTCAACCGCATCTTTTACCACACGGTTATGTTCCGTTGCCTTCGCTAATTCAAGATTCTCAATGCCCAGAAACTCGATATAGGTTAACCCAAAATAGCTTAAGCTGTTATAGGTTCCCCATTCCGTATGCGAGCCTCCCTTGAAGGCAACTAAACCATGTTCTCTAAAGATTTCAACCGGTTGGTCCAAATTATTGACATAATGAACAAGATGATCCCAATGTTTGCTAGCCATTGTCTATTTCGCCCCTAACTCGGTTGTTCGCTTTACGGCTGCCAGGACGCTTCTTTGCAGACCGGCCGCAAAATCACTGTTGTTCAGCTCGTATAAGCCATGAATGCCTACACCGCCAGGCGAGTTATTAATGTCAAGCAGTTGTCTTGGATGCAGACCGGTCTGCTTCAGCATGACGACAGCTCCAGTGACATTTTCCAGCGCAACGTTCCACGCTTGTTCCCGCGGCAATCCGGCGAGCACACCGGCATCCGCAAGCGATTCAATAAAATAATAAATGTAATTCGGTCCAGCCACACCATATCCGGTAAAGATATCAATGAGTGATTCGTCCAAATATTGGACTTTTCCGAATCCGTGCAAGAAGCCGTCTACTTGGTCTTGAGTGGCGTAGGCATTCAAGGCAACTCCGCTATAGCCGTAACCCGTATCGGTCAACGTATTTGGAATGACCCTGATAATGGGACGTTCTTCTCCAAAAAAGCCGGCCAGCTTATCCATCGTCACACCCGCCACAATCGAAACGATTGCGGCGGTTGGTGCTGCGAATTGTTGTACAGCTTGTCCTAATGCAGCCAAATTGTCCTGCGGCCGGACAGCAATCACAATCAAGTCTGCTTCGGCCAAAAATTTCTCCTGAGAGCTGTCCGTATTCACTCCATAAGTTTGGCTTAAAAACTGAAGACGTGCCTCATTGATATCCATTACGCTAATTCGATCCGCGGATATCGTTTGATTGGTTACAACGGCGCGGATAATGGCCTCAGCCATTTGTCCGCCGCCGATAAAGTGAATCTGTTTTTCGATCAACCCATCCACTTCCTTACTTAATTGGTTTTCCACGCTTCAGGCAGGATAAATCCGTCGTATTTCTCTATTCCGGTGATATATTCTTCAAACTCCGGCGACTCATAGGCGGCTTTCAAGTCTTTGGCCCATTGGGTATTTTCATCTTTCTTGTTGATGGATACAATGATTCTGTGCTGCATTGGCGTATTTTCTATTTTCAATGCGTCTGTAATCTTTTTGCCGGCGTTTGCAATGTAGTTTCCATTAACGACTCCATAATCCACATCTTCCAGCGATACCAGGATTTGCGCCGGGTCCAGAATTTTAATATCAATTTTATACTTGTCCGGCTCCATGCTGTTAATGTTAAAGTCCTCCACACCTGCTCCTTCTTTAATCTTTACCCATCCAAGTTCTTCCAGAATCCGAAGCGCACGTTCCTGGTTAACCGGATCATTGGGGACAGCAACGGTAGTGCCGTCTTTTACATCATCGAGTGTAGTGTGCTTAACGGAGTATAGACCTTGCGGCGCACCCGGCACATAGGCGATTCCAACCATATCCGCACCAATTTCTTTGTTAATCGCCTCCATATACGCCGTACTTTGGAATATGCTTGCGTCAATGGAGCCTTCCTTCATGGCTGGGTTTACCTGCATGTTTTGAGAGAAGGTTTTAATATCAACCTTGTAGCCTTTTTCCTCTAAAATCGGCAGAATCGATTGTCGAAATTGCTCTTCATACGTCCCAACACCAAATCCAACGGTAATCTCTTTCTTTTCTTCCGGCGCAGCCCCTGAGTTCGAGCCCTTATTCGCATTTTGGCCGCAAGCCGACAACAATGCTACAACCCCAACTAAAATAACGAGCATTAACTTTTTCATACTCTTGTCTCCTTTTCAAAAACAGATTTTTTTAGCTGTTTCAGAGCTTCATCGGTTACGTTAAGCGGGATTGCGCAATTTGGAGCGAGAATAAATGGCTGGTCCTTCATCAGGTCCAAAGCTTCCACGGCCTGCTGCTGAATTTGAGCAATGTCATTTACCGCAAACAAAGCATGATCGACGCCGCCTACCTTGGTTGCCGTTAAAGCCGCATCCAGGTCCGGATTTCCTTCAGCCTTCGTGTCCCAGCTGATCCCGTCGATCCGGTAATCGTTAAATCTTTCAGGCTGGGAATAGGTTCCGCAAGTATGCAGGACATTTTTCCCGTAGCTCGCAGCCTCAAGTACAATGGAATCATAAGGTCTGGAAAATTCATTAAACATCGCTTCACTGAACAACCCCGGATGGGCTGTACCCGTCACCGCATAAAACAGTCCGTCCGATCCCGCTTGCTGCAGCTCTTTTACATAATCAGCCAAGGTTAATGAAATCACATGCAACGCATGATGCGCCGCCGCTCTGTGCTCGGTGAACAACGATTCCAAGGTGACAGGATTCTCAATGCCAAACACCGTTTTGGTCACATAAGCAGATCGGCCCACAATAAAGAGCAGTACAGTTAATGGTGAAAAGACGGTTTGAATTAAAGGGGTATCCGGCAGCCCCTGACGAATTTTTCGTACCGCTTCTAGTTGCTCCAATAACGGCGCTGAATCTGCGGCTTTTTTCACTTCAAGATCCCAAAGATTAGCTGCGGTTGGAACAGCCGTCGTTTCCTGCCTCGGGAATACCGTTTGGTAGTCCTGAAAGTCATACTTATTTCCCCAAGCTTCCGCCAGATAGGTGGCTCTAGGATTAATTTTGACCCAATCCCAATCATATTTCTTTGTAAAAGTAATCGTCGTTTCTGCCAAATCTTCTGCATTTTGTTCTTTGTCGATGAAATGACGCCATCCGCTGACAATCGGACGATCCGCCCTTTCACCGGATAATAATGCGTTAAATCGGTCTTGTTTGCTCCATTCACTCACTTGTCGTCTTCCTCCCCTTTACGTTAATTCCTAATAACGGCGAATCTTTCTCGCCAAAGTGTTGCCTAATGATTGAATACCTTGAACGAAAATAATAAGGATAATTACAGTGGCAACTACTACAACAGTGTCAAATCGCTGGTATCCATATACGATAGCCAAGTCTCCGACTCCGCCGCCGCCAACCGTTCCAGCCATAGCGGTCGCACCAATTAACCCAATGGTCGCAGTCGTCAAGGATAGAACTAACGATCCTACAGCCTCGGGTAATAAAAAGTACCAAACGACTTGAAACGGTGTAGCCCCCATCGCCTCTGCCGCTTCAAGAATTCCCGGATTGACTTCAAGCAAGGAATTCTCTACCAGGCGCCCGATATAAGGTGCGATATAAATAATAAGCGGCACGATCGCTGCGCTTGTCCCAATCGAAGTCTGAACAATCAACCGGGTAAACGGAATAATGGCGACGAGCAATATGATAAATGGCAGGGAGCGGACAACGTTGATCACTGGATTGATAATGGTATACAGTATCTTGCTCTCCAAAACACCGCCAGGACGGGTAACCACAAGTAATATCCCGATAGGTATTCCGATTAAAGACCCCACGAACAAGGACATCCCCACCATATAAAGGGTATCCATGATCGCCTGCATAAATTGATCAGTTGTAACTGTAGTTGACATCATGCTTTTCCACCTCCTCTACACCGACTCCGCTGCTTTTTAAGAAAGACAAGGCTTTATCAACCTCGGCAGTCTCCCCTTTTAACTGAACAATCACTTTTCCCAATGTCGTTTCTTCAATCTCGGTCATATTGGCAAATAGAATATTGACTTGCACAGCATATGAACGAATCATTTTATACATAATGGGTTCCGAAGCGCATTGGCCGACAAATTCCAATTTGTAAATGCCGCTTCCGGGTTCTTTTTTTATCGATTTTTGCACGCTGTTTGTAATACTATTTTGAATAACGGTTTTCACAAAATTTTGCGTGGTCGGATGCTTTGGATGTCCGAATACCTCCAGAACGCTTCCTTGCTCAATAATCCGTCCTTCTTCCATGACCGCCACCTTGTTGCAAATCTCCTGAATGACTGACATTTCATGGGTGATGATCATAACCGTAATATTGTATTCCGCATTTATTTTTTTCAAAAGCTGTAAAATGGAGCGCGTCGTCTGTGGGTCCAGCGCTGACGTCGCTTCATCACAAAGGAGAATGGAGGGGTTCGAGGCAAGCGCTCTTGCAATCCCGACACGCTGCTTCTGTCCGCCTGACAATTCACTCGGATAGCTGCCAGCTTTGTCGCCTAATCCAACAAACTCCAGCAGTTCCAGAACACGCTGGCGAATTTCATTTTTATTCTTTTTCAACAAAATGAGGGGAATGGCCACATTATCAAATACTTTTTTCGATTCCAACAGGTTAAAATGTTGAAAGATCATGCCGATATTTTTTTTGGCGGCACGCAGATCTTTAACGCTGTATTCACCTAAATCATGCCCATCGACAAAAACCTGTCCTTTCGTTGGTCTTTCCAAATAATTGACTAAACGAATCAATGTACTCTTTCCCGCGCCGCTATAGCCGATAACCCCAAATATATCGCCTTTCTCAACCTTTAAATTAATTCCCTTTAAGGCTTCGTTCGAGATCCCTTTGCGAGTGTACGTCTTAGAAACATCCTTTAATTCAATCATATACATTCCTCTCATTTCATTTTCGGATTTAGGACTAACCTTTCTCCTTCAGCTTCACCAGCGCTTGCTCAGCCAATAATGCGAAATAATGGGCAGCTGGCAATAATGCGGCCTCATCTACATCGAAACGCGGATGATGCAGCGCATAAGCGGGACCAGCTCCGATATTTACAAAAGCGCCCGGTATCTTCTGCAAGTACAATGAGAAGTCTTCACCTCCCATTTGCGGCGGGATATCATGCACCTCATAACCAGCCTGTTTGGCGATCTCTTTGGTAAAATCAGCCCAGTAGCCGTCGTTTATGGTTGCGGGCGGGCCTGGATACCAATGCAGCTTGGCCTCCGCTCCGGCTGCCGCGGCAATTCCTTCTATGATTTGAGTCATTTTGTCTGGGATTGTCCGACGAATCTCTTCATTATGAGTTCTAACGGTGCCCTCCAATTCAACCAGCTCCGGCAGCACATTCCAGGTGAACCCTCCATTGATTCGGGTTACACTCAGCACAACCGGCTCTCCTGCCTTGTTCCGGCGGCTTACAATCGTTTGGAGAGCGGTAATGATTTGAGCCGCGGTTACGATGGCATCCACACCATTCTCCGGAGTTGCGGCATGGGCCCCGATGCCCTTTACCGTAATTTCAAACCGGTCAACACCTGCTGTTAAGGCGCCGGTCCTCGTTCCAAACGATCCTGTGGGCAAGTCTGGCGAGTTATGAAGGCCAAATATGGCAGCTACACCTTCAAGCCCTCCCGACGCCAGAACACTTTCAGCCCCGTGACCGGTTTCTTCCGCCGGCTGAAACAATACTCTAACCCTTCCGGGCAGCTCAGCTTCACGGGCTTTTAGCAAGTATGCGGCACCTAAAATGACAGCCGTGTGAAAATCATGACCGCATGCATGCATTTTCCCCGGAACCTCTGACGCAAAAGGCAATCCGGTCTGTTCTTCAATCGGGAGTGCATCGATATCACAGCGAATGGCTACGATTGGCCCTGTTCCTTGTCCGATTTCGGCGATAAGTCCCGTTTTCAAAGGGAGGTTCAATATACGAATATTGGCATCCGTCAGCCATTTCCGCAGTTTTTCTGTCGTTTTAAACTCTTCATAAGATAGTTCAGGCTCCTGGTGAAGGTTTCTGCGAACGTCAATTAATTGACTGCCTAAAGCTTGTTCAATCTCATCCGGCTGCTTAGTAGACATGGACTTCCTCCCTTTTATTTCGTTATTATTTTTTCAGAAGCTGGAAAAAGGACGGTGAGAGCTTGATCGAAATCACTGATAATATCATCAGCATCCTCTAACCCTACCGAAACGCGAATTAATCCATCCGTAATCCCAAATTTCATTCTCTCTTCCTGTGGAATGGAAGCATGAGTCATTGAAGCCGGATGCTGGACTAGGGTTTCCGGATCGCCCAAGCTGAATGAAATCATCGCTAATTTCAGCGAGTTTATTAATTTTTTTCCTTCGATTAAGCCTCCCTTTACTTCAAAAGAAACAATCCCTCCCATACCCTTCATTTGTTCTTTGGCCAGCTCATGTTGAGGATGAGACTTTAAACCTGGATAAAAGACTTTATCAATGAAAGGATGAGACTCGAGATATTCGGCAATTTTCTGGGCATTGCTGCAATGTCTTTCTACCCGTAAGGCCATGGTCTTCATTCCTCTTAAAATCAAGAATGCGTCCCAAGCATTCAAATTTTGTCCCAAATCACCCATCAGTTTCTTTCTCATAAACTGGATGGTGTCTTTTTTTCCAACAATAAATCCTGCCAAGACATCCCCGTGACCATTAATATATTTAGTAGCGCTATGCACCACAACATCGGCCCCAAGCTCCAAAGGCTTCTGCAAGCAAGGGCTCATAAAGGTGTTATCGACAATGACGGGGAGCTGATACGATTTGCAGACTTCCGAGATTTTCCCAATATCAAGAATTGTCAATCTGGGGTTAGAGGGAGTTTCAATATAAACTGCTTTTGTATTTGGCTTGATAGCTTTAATCATTGAATCCAGATCCGTACAATCAACAAAATCAAATTGTATGCCAAATCGGGGCGCCAAAGAAGTCAGGAAACTATAGGTGCCTCCATAAACATCCTTGGTCACCAGAACATGATCGCCATGCTTCAAGAAGCCGAGAAGAGCAATGGAGATGGCCGCCATTCCGCTGGAAACACCCAAAGCATCTTCTCCGCCTTCCAACGCGGCTATCTTTTTTTCCAATGTGCGGGATGTAGGATTTCCGTATCTGCCGTAATAAACGCCTTCTTCCTCGCCTGCTACAACGGCCGCCGCTGTTTCCGCATCTGGGAAAGCATAAGCGACAGCAGGTATGATGCTTTGAGAGATGGCGCCCGTGTGAGGGTCCGGAAACTGGCTTTCATGAATAATCTTCGTGTCCATACTCCAATCTGTCTTCATTAAAACTCAATCCTCTCTGTTTGCTTGAATTCCTTGTATTCTCTCCAATGCGGCGGATAGACTGCTTAATATATGATCCTGCATCGCTTTTTCCGCGCCGTCTTCATTTCTGTCGGCTATCATTTGCAAGATAAAGTTATGTTCTTCATCCGCCTGCGTGTTCCAATCGCCATGCAGAGAAACAAACCGGCAATAGCGAAGCGCGTGATCTCTTAGATGATTCAAGATTTTCACAAAGGTCTTGAGATCACTCATTTCAGATAAATAATCATGGAATTCAAAGCCATATGAAACAAAATCCTGACTCTTGCCAGACTGAAAGGACTGTTTAATATTTTCAATCATAGCCGTTAAATTTTGGATATCTCTATCCGTGGCATTTTTGGCCGCACTCTTGGCAATATACCCTTCCAGCATGCTGCGGATCAGGAATATTTCTTTAACCTCTTCCACTGTTACTGAAGCCACTCTCAACCTGCCATTCGGCTGCCGAACGAGAAACTCCTCGTTCTCCAACCTTTGAATAGCCTCTCTTAATGGAGTGCGGCTTACTCCGAGCAGAGCTGCCAAACTTTCTTCATGTACAATTTCGTCAGGCTTTAATTCGCTATCGATAATTTTTTGTTTTAACGCAAAATAAGTATTATCCTTGGATAACCTGCGTGTTCGCATAACAGAACTGTTCATATATCCATCTCCTAGTCAATAATCTGCTAGTTCCCACCACAGAAGTATAATTGTATAATTGTATACAATTATTAAAATAGTCTCTCCGGGTCCAATTTCCCTTAGTTTGTGGTTGCAAATTAAACCTTACGTCTGGTAGCTCATCTCTTGTAGAATTAGCTATATAATACATACAGAAATCGCGCTTGTCTACAGTTTTGTGTCATTTTTAATCACATTACCATGTTTGTTGTCGAAAAAAGCAGAAATATTATTAAAAACATCACTGCATAATGTTATGTTTCGTAACATTTGATTTACATAGAAAATCAATTGGAGACAAATCAAAACTACTGATTTACTAATAACATGTGATGAATTGGTTAGCTGGAGGACTGCCAGCTGCTTGTTGGAGCCTTACTTTATGTATATTAAACCATAACTATTGGAATAGTACAATTTAATTATAATGAGGCCTCCCAGGGAATTCTGGGAGGCCTCGAAAATATAAAGATGTGGTCAAACGGTGTTTCCTGTTACCGAAACTCTTGATGCATAAGGCTTAACAGCCTGTATTACATCATGCCGCCCATATTTTCCGCACTTTTATTTGACTTTTTTGGTATTGGTTTGGATTCCTTTTTCACCGTTTCATTGGGCTTTTCGATATCATATATCGGACTGACTTTTGTTCGCTTTGAGTGATTTCGTGATTTTTTCTGTGATTTATTATCCCCCTTACGAATGACAATTACAGCAGGGCAAATGCAACTGAAACATCCTGATTACCAGTATACCGATGCAGATATTCTTCTGTCTATCGAGATTGGGGAATCTGGTTATGTCTCAATCCTCACAATATCCCGCATCCAAATCCAATCCCAGTCATCCTCTGACCAGCGAGCTTAATCCTCCGGAGCTGCCGATCCACGCCCAACACGATGTCTTTAGCGATCCGGTCGGTATATGGGTCCCATAGTTTAAGCGTAACCGGTACCTTGTCGCGCTAGAGTAATACAGTGCTTTGTCAATCTCCTCCAGTTGTTGCTCATCCAAGATGGGTTTCTCACGGCGTTGGCTTTCCTTCAGTTCTCGCTCCATCCCCGAGCGGTGTTCGGGTAGAATTAACTTGCTCTCCCACAATCCGCCTTCCAGTTTCTTCACACTCATTCTCCTTATCTTCTCCGGGTCCGCTTCTGCCTGCCCGGCTCCTCCCTCTCCCACGCTTCAAGAATCACAACAGTTTCGGGCGCTGCGCCGGGCTACCACTTGACGTATCGTTCGTCAACCAGTTCCTGCAACGTCGCCCGGATCTGCTCTGGCCGACGACTGGACCTGCGCTGCAGCTGCCACATTGGAGGCATAACACCGAAATGATGGCGGTAAGCATGCATAATTCGCAGCAGTTTGCGCGCGTTATCCGACAGCATGGCTCGTACCTACAGGCTGCCAGGCAAGTATGTTGGCCACCAAAAATACACGCGGCGCGCCGGTGACAAGGCATGTTGCCCGGATGCTGCCGTCTTTGATACCTTTGACCTCGATCTTCCGCTGTGTAATCTTTCCGGACCGGTCCATATATACGATCTCGATGGTTTGACCAACAGTCATCTTCACATTGTCCGCCTCCAAAATAGGGACATTTGTTTGTATTATATGAGAACATTCGTTCTTTATTCAATAAAAAAATCCCGCCATGTTTATTCGAGGCCACTGAAAAAGTCAATTTAATAAGAATCATCGAAAAAACGAGCCTCTAGAATTGCTTCTAAGGCTCGTTTCGCGTTCAGGGAATCATATTTGACCCCCTAAAGTTTTGGTTTTATTGAAGAAGCGATAGTTTTTCAGTGGCCTCTGTTTATTCAGGCGGGTTAATATTACTTGGCATACAAAAACTTTCTTGCCATTCATTTTTATTTACTCACATTTATTGTTTTAGAAGTTTGATCAAACACTACATTAATATCATATACTGAAACAACCGGTTTTAATGGTATTTCTATGCGATTATTAACTAGCAATATTTTTGTGTCAAGATTTATCTTCTCATTATTATAGTAGAAAAAATTATCCCCAACTTTAAACTGCAAGATAGGTGTAGTGTTACTTGCAAAATCATTACTATAAATCTTTAAAGTTTTTGTCTGAGCATTATAAGACATTGCTTTCGGATTCACCAAAAATGGTAAGCAATTCAGAAGTCCTAGAAGGTCAACATAAGTTCGATTATTTATTACTTGTCCAGTGAATGACTTTTCTTCTAATACTGTAGATTTAATCTTTACAGTTCCAATAGATGAAGCGCTGACTGAAATGCTTAGAGACAACATTGAGATTACTAGGATAGTAAGAATGAAAATTTTGGATTTTAAACGCATATTGTCCACTCCTTCATTTTTTTATAATAATTAGACGGTGTAAACAAGAAAAAGTTGTGATTTTTTAAAAAAAATTATCTAGAGAAGAGGAGAGCCCTCTTCTCTAGATACCAACTAATTAATAAATTTTGTATTGTTCGTCTCGATCCGTACCGCTATAAACTGTTTTGATAAAATCGATTGCTCCCCCATGACTCCAAGTACTTTCCGATACTCCACTTACCGCACCTGGATATACTGTGCCGGTTCCATCATTGGTAAGCCACCGGTAATTTCCCCAGTTGGCATACGAACCATAAGATACATGGAATTTACCTGTTGTAGTACTAGGCATTGCGATTGCCGTTACGCGCTTAACAGATTTATTCAACGAGTTATAACCATTGAATTTCACAACATAAATCGTACTGTAGTTTATTTGATAAGTAATCGTAAGTACTGAATCATAAGTATGATAGTACACTTTGTAACCAGTGATAGTTTGTCCCCCGGAATAAGGATTGGCAAAATCATAATAATATTCCGCATAATCATCGCCAGTAGAAGGAGTAGTAATATCATGTGCTGCTCGAGCATGGAAAAGCGCGAACCATCCATTTCCTTGAGTTCCCTTATATGTCCCAAATCCTACTTCCGCTATACCAACACCGCTTTGATCGATACCAGAGTACAAATAAGCAGCTTCTTGATATGTTGTTGCTGTATTAACATCATAGTTAGGAAGTGTAACATCATCGGCTACAGCCCCAGTATAGCTCAAACTTGTGGTACTTGCCGGCGAAATTAATCGATGAAAGGCGCCAGTAGTCGATCCTGCTGGAGCAGGGTAACTATCCGGTAAAATAGACAAAGCGTTAACATCTGTACTTTCTATTTCAGTCTTTTTCCCTTTTTTCTCATCTTTCCCAAATCGAGAAATTACATTTCCTTTCTCAGAACTATCAGCTTCAACCAATTGCCCATTTTCATCAAATGTCATTAAAACAATCTCTGCTTTTTTTAGCTTTTCGACTTTATCTTTCGTTTTTTCGTCGTTAACCTCTTTCTGTAGAAGCTCAGAGTTTAGATCAGTTACAGGACTAAGATTATTCTCTGTCAGTTCTTGGTTTACAACTTCTAGCCTGTGTTTTTCAAACTCATCAATTGTTTTTGGACTTGCATAAGCTGAAGCCGACATAAAAATCAGTGCTGATACCAAAACCCCTGTAAAAGCTAATTTTGTCTTTCTCAAAATAATTTCCCCTTATAATTTATTTTGAATGCTGGCCAGCAATCCAATCAATAGATACAACAATCCAATCTGACTACTACTTTCTCACTATCTTTTCTAGTACTTCCAAATACCAGTGCCTAGAATGTACTACAAAAGTAATAAATTTGTAAATCGCGAATTATGTCGTTTATTGATTTTTTTGAGACAAGAATCTATTTTTGCCACAAAATGTACATCAATGTTTTTATTTGCCATTCTATAATTTTTTATGTATTATTTTAAATAAATGTGTGGCATTAGGAGGAAGAATATTCTTATGGTAAGGCACTCTTTTCAAAAAATAGTTCTTATTTTAGTGGCTGTCATATTATCTCTTTTTTATGGAGAAATCACTTATACCAATGCATCTCATTCTCGAACTATTGTTATAGCAATGCTTGATTCAGGTATTGATCCAACGCACCCCGAACTTGCTAAAAATTTAATAAAAGATTTAGATGGAAATCCAGTAGGTTGGAGTATGCTCGAAGATGATTCATCATTTATTGATAAATATGGTCACGGCACACATTTGGCTGGTATTATCGCACAATTATCTAAAGAAAATGTGAAAATACTCCCCATTCGTGTACTTGATGAAAAGGGAACCGGATCAAAATCAGACCTTATTAAAGGTTTCCATAAGGCTATTGAACAGAAAGTCGACATTATACTTTCAAGTTTGGGAACAAAATCTTATGACAAAGAACTTTCGGCGGTTGTTTCCGAGGCATGGAAGAAAGGTATCTTAATTATTGCAGCAGCAGGAAATGATGGAAGTGATCAAATTGTATACCCAGCAGGAAATCTCTATGCTTTAGGAGTAGGGGCCGTAGTAAATGATAATTCTTTACTATCAAAATGGAAATCAAACTCAGTATTTGAAGTGTACAATCGATCTAACTCGGGAATTCATGTAAGTGTAATGGGACCCGGCAGTAAAATTTGGTCGACTACACCTCAATACTCTGTATATTTAAATAATCATGGAGTTGAATCAGGTCATGCAGAATTGGGAGGTACTTCTCAAGCAGCAGCATATGTAGCAGGAGTAGCATCAAATTATTGGGCAACACATCCCCGTATAACTAACCAGGAGCTATACCAAATTATTGAGCAAAATGCGCTGTCTTCGGAAATTGGTTGGAAAAAATACGGATATGGACTCGTTCCAATTGAACTTAAAACACTTGATTTTTTAAAGCAACCCGGCTGTATATATGGACAAGTACTAAATCCTGAAGAAGTACCTATGGCAGGAATAAGTGTTATTGTTGATAATAAATTTATTAAATATTCGAATTCAGGTGGTTTTTTTCGTTTTTATGTCCCATCCGGGAAACATACAATCAAAATAGTTGGCGGAAAGGAAAAAAATATTGAGGTCCCATCTCATTCCGACGTATTACTTAAATTAACACAATAATTTTGTTGTTTCACATTTTGGCCGACAGCAAGCTACTGCCAGAGATCGGAAAATCCTCGGAGAAGACACTTTGAGATTCCGCTGCGGCAAGATATAGGAAAAAGCTGATATCTGAAATAAGAAAAAATCCTAATGACCTTAAAGGTTACTAGTAACTTGACCACATCAAATTTGAGGATAAAGATGCTTTAATTTACCTCTAGCCTGCTTGGGGATGGCCCCTTGGTTTTCATCCGAAAGTAGGAGTACTAGACAGCGGCGGCGAATGCCAGGGGATGTAGAATCAGCATGGAGAAGTTGTTCAATCCGTTTGCGTTCCTTCGGTTCGAGTCGAACCTCGTATTTTTTGTTCATCTGCAAGCCCTCCATATTTTTCTTATAGGATTAGCTTAAAACTATATAAGTTGAACGAAAGAAGATAGCAATCAAAGCCGAACGCATAGGCGGTCAATAATTACATGAGGATGCTTCATGATTTCATCCATAAACTGCCCGACACGCAGACGGATTTCGGAAACGTTGGAATAGAACACATTGTTGATCACACTGGACTTGAGCCATTTCCAGAGTCCTTCTACGATATTTAACTGCGGGCTGTATGGTGGCAAAAACACGAGCTGAAGCCGATTTTTCTGCTCTTCCAGAAACGGCTGAAGCAGCTTGGCATGATAAATCCGGGCATTATCTAACACAAGAACCAGTTTCCCCGTTGGATAAGCCGCGAGGACCTTCTGAAGAAAGGCAAGAAAAGTTTCGGCGGTATATTCTTCGTCTTCTTGCCAAACGATTCGTCCCGTCTCATAGTCAACCGTCGCGAGTAGCTTGACCCCGCGATGCTTGCCTGTGGTTGGAATGATTCGTTGCTTCCCGCGAAGAAACCAGGTTTTCTGAATCACTTGATAATCCCGAATCATGGACTCATCCTCGAACAGCAAGTGATCGATTTCATCATTCAGTATCTTTTTTTCAAATCGGGAAAGGTCGTTTCGATAAACTGGCGTTGCTTTTCGGGATCTGCTGCCGCGAGCGTGTAGGTTGGTTTCGTATAGCTGAGCCCTAATCGTTCCATTACCTTGGAGATGCCTCGGAGCGAGTAGCGGTGGCCCCATTCTCGTTCCACATACGTGGCAATGAGCTCAAGCGTCCAATTGTGCTTGGCTGTAAAGCCGACCTCGTGGGGGACCGAATAGGCGACGGTCTGTTTCAACTGATCCTGCTGTTCCTTAGTCAACCGAGTAGGAGCACCCGATGAGTGTTTAAGTTTCAAGGCTGCCAATCCACCGTTTTCGTACGTATGAATGTAACTGCTCACCGTCATTCGGTTTCGATTCAGAATGTCAGCGATCGCCGTCATAGATGTGCCTTTCAAATACAAATAGATGGCTTGATAACGTTCATACATGCGCCGCTCTTTGGCTTGTTTCATGGCTTCTGTTACTTTTTCCAGTTCGGTATGCTTATCCATGACGTTCCCCACTTGTCCTTTTCTTGATCTGTTTCTTATTCGACAAATGGTTCATTTTTCCCTTGCCAGGGTTTGCTAAGAACTTTGATTCAACTTATATAGAACCAAAAACGGTCAAGGTAATAGGACTTTCATTTTAATTAAGTTTAGAAATGTGTATGCTTTACTCTCCACTGCTCGAGCTTAATAAAAAGCCAGAAAGAGTAAATTCCGAGCGTGATAACAGAAAGCAGCCACCATTTAACCCAGTTACCGAAAAGCTGAACAGCTGTCCCATCAAATCGAAGCCTTCTTTCATTGATAACGGTGTGTTCGACCTTCCATCTATAAAGGACAACCTGCGCCCAAGGATAGCAGATGCCGAAGGTAATAAGTGTTACAATGATTCCCAAGATACACCAGCCTATGTACTATGGTAAGCGCGTTGGTCACGATGATGCAAAGACCACCCTTAAGGTATACACTCACGTCACCAACAAGATGCGGCGAAACGATGCGGACAAGCTCAAAATACACTTCGCTAACATCTTGAATCCAATAAATCCGCAAGAAAAGTGATTTTTATGTGATTTTACCCAAAAGAAAAACCCTTGAAATGCCCAGATCACCAGGCAAATCAAGGGTTTTGGTATAACATTTACATCATGCCGCCCATACCGCCCATGCCACCCATGTCAGGCGCGCCGGCTTTTTCAGGCTCTGGCTTGTCGGCGATAACGGCTTCGGTGGTCAGGAACAGGCCGGCTACGGATGCAGCATGCTGCAGCGCGTAGCGGGTTACCTTCGCAGGGTCGACGATACCGGCTTCGATCATGTTGACCCATTCGTCGGTAGCGGCGTTGTAGCCTACGCCGATTTCTTCTTTCTTCAGACGCTCAACGATAACGGAGCCTTCTTGACCCGCGTTCGCGGCGATCGTGCGGATCGGCTCTTCCAGGGAGCGGAGCACGATGTTCACGCCAGTCTTTTCGTCGCCTGTCGCTTCAACAGCGGCTACGGCGCCGTATACGTTGATCAGGGCTGTACCGCCACCGGATACGATACCTTCTTCAACCGCAGCGCGGGTAGCGTTCAGGGCGTCTTCAATGCGCAGCTTGCGCTCTTTCAGCTCGGTTTCGGTAGCAGCGCCGACTTTTACTACGGCTACGCCGCCGGACAGCTTCGCCAGACGCTCTTGCAGCTTCTCCTTGTCGAACTCGGAAGTGGTTTCTTCCAGTTGGGAACGGATTTGGCTGACGCGGGCTTGAATGTCTTCCTTCGCGCCGCTTCCGTCAACGATTGTCGTGTTCTCTTTCGTTACGCGCACTTGACGAGCGTTACCCAGCTGCTCGACAGTTGTGCTCTTCAGGTCAAGACCGAGCTTCTCGGTGATGACTTGGCCGCCGGTCAGAGCGGCAATATCCTGCAGCATCGCTTCGCGGCGGTCGCCAAAGCCAGGAGCTTTAACGGCAACGGCGTTGAACGTTCCGCGCAGTTTATTCACGATCAGCATCGCTTGAGCTTCGCCTTCGATGTCTTCGGCGATGATAACAAGCGGTCTGGCTTGTTGTACGATTTTTTCAAGCAGCGGCAGGATTTCTTGCGTACTGCTGATCTTTTTATCGGTGATGAGGATGTAAGGGTTATCCAGCACAGCTTCCATTTTGTCCGTATCGGTAATCATGTACGGGGAGATGTAGCCGCGGTCGAACTGCATGCCTTCCACCACTTCAAGCTCGGTCAGGAAGCCGCGGGATTCTTCAACGGTGATTACACCGTCTTTGCCCACTTTTTCCATAGCTTCGGCGATCAGTTGGCCTACTTCTTCGTCGGCTGCGGAGATAGCCGCAACTTGGGCGATGGATTGTTTGTTTTCAATCGGTTTGGAGATCTTTTGCAGTTCTTCCACTGCGGCGCGAACCGCTTTGTCGATACCTTTGCGCAGACCGATTGGGCTGGCGCCGGCAGTTACGTTCTTCAGACCTTCGCGGATCAGCGCTTGAGCCAGAACAGTGGCAGTCGTCGTACCGTCACCGGCCACGTCGTTCGTTTTGGTAGCGACTTCTTTAACCAGTTGAGCGCCCATGTTCTCGAACGCGTCTTCCAGCTCGATTTCCTTGGCGATTGTTACGCCGTCGTTCGTAATCAGCGGGCTGCCGAATTTCTTCTCCAGCACCACGTTGCGGCCTTTAGGTCCGAGTGTTACCTTTACCGCGTTTGCCAAAGCGTCTACCCCGCGCAGCATCGCGCGGCGGGCGTCTTCACTGAACTTGATATCTTTTGCCATTATCAAAATACCTCCCTATGAATTGTAAGTATCGGTATTGAATTCTTATGAACGCCTACGGGAATTAACCCAGAATCGCGTGAATGTCGCTTTCTTTCATAATCAAATATTCTTTGCCTTCATACTTGATTTCGGTTCCCGCATACTTCGAGAAAATCACGCGGTCGCCTTCCTTTACTTCCAGCGGTACGCGAACTCCGTCTTTCAGAGCGCCGCTGCCTACGGCCACGATTTTGCCTTCCTGCGGCTTCTCCTTGGCAGAGTCCGGAAGCACGATACCGAACGAAGTCGTTTCCTCCTGCTCGATCGGTTCCACCAGTACGCGTTCACCTAAAGGTTTGATCATGAAAAATAGCCTCCTTTGAAAATTATGTTGTTGTACTTGAACACAAGTTTGAAGAATGACGTTCCCGAAAAGCTCGTTCCGGCGCATTCATGGAATATGAGAGTCGGCTGTCCGGCTCAGCATATCCTTTCGCTCTGTTAGCACTCAACAGTCAGTAGTGCTAACAACAATTTTTATATTACTCAACTTGACTGCGGATTTCAAGTCCTTTTGCTCTTTTTTCTAGACGAATTTGGAAAAAAGCTGATCTGCCCGGGTTGTCCAAGCCATACCCTCTTTCATTCTATCCATAGCCAGTAAAAATATGCCTGCTTCCCTCGGCAAACCGCGTATCGGACTGTCCGGCGCATACACCCTCAGGCGTGATCGCCTGCAGTGTACCGGGCTTCCAGCGCCGCATCGGCGGCGAGCTGCTTGCGGTAAACAAACGCGGACAGGAATACACTGAATTCGTAGAGAACCAGCAAAGGTATAGTCACCAAAAAATCCGATATAAAATCGGGCGGCGTGATAACCACCGCAATGAAGATCAGCGCGAAATAGGCGTAGCGCCGTACCTTGCGAAGCCGGAGCGGATTCAGAATCCGAAGTCTGGTCAGGAACATGACGATCAGGGGCAGCTCGAACAGCAGCGCCATCGGCAGCACCAGGCTGAACATGAAATTGAAATACTGCGCAATGCCGTACGTCTCCTCAAGTCCCATATCGCGCGTAACCGAGACGGTGAAGGAAAGAGCCATCGGAAATACGATATAGTAAGCGAAAAGGAGACCCAGCACGAACAGAAGCAGCGCGTACGGCACGTACCGCAGGGCGGTGCTCCGTTCCACCGGCCGCAGGCCGGGACTGACGAATGCCCAGAGCTGATAGATGATGAACGGCAAGGTTACGATTAGCGATACGGCCATGGCAATCTTCATGTACATGCCGATGCCGTCCCAGAACGAGAAGGCGTGCAGCACAAAGCCCCGGGCCGTATCGGCTGCGATCAAGTATTCGTAAACCGGCTTCGCGCAGAACAGTCCGCCCGCCAGTCCGATGACGAACACAACGAGTATGTATATGATTCTTTTGCGCAGCTCCGTAAGATGTTCGACTACCGTCATGGCTCCGGATTGCAAAGGCATGTTCCTCCCCCTTCCCGCCGTGTAAGCAGCATTCCCGGCTTGCGCCCGTTGCTGTAAACTTGCCTGTATGTCATACCCGGATAGTGTGCAGCAGGAGTACTCCCTAAAAAAAGAGGCGCCCCGTAAAGTCCGGGGACTTAAGGGCGCCTCCGCTTGTAGTCTTATCAATTCAAGCTTGCGGATGTTATTCCGGCAAACGCTTCTCCAGGGAAACGGGAGCATTCTGCGCAGCCGCAGATGCAGGAGCTTCGTTCTTGTCCGCCGGCTCGGTGTCGGCAATAATATCACGGGTCCCTTCCTTAAATTCACGGAAGGTTCTTCCGACAGCACGGCCCAACTCGGGCAGCTTATTCGGACCAAAGAGCAGCAAAGCCAGAATGACGAGCAGTATGATCCCCGGCGCCCCAATACCGTTAAACATGTTCATTCCTCCTTGTCGCATGTTCCGTTCATGACACCGTTTTCGACATAACTATAATACCATAATTTATATCACACATGCATCTGTTATCTGTGTCGAAAGTCAAACGGAGACAATTATCTGAAAAGGAAAATTAGGTAAAAGCAAGGACTGCCGCAGATCGTTACTGCCGATATTGTCCGGTCACCATCAGCAACGCCTCTGGCAGTTGATCCATAATGGCGGCCAGATGTTCATGCACGCCCTTCGGAGTGCCCGGGAGATTGACGATCAGCGTCCGGCCGCGAATGCCGCAGATGCCGCGGAACAGCATAGCCGTGCGGTTCTTATGCATCACCGCGCTGCGCATCGCCTCCGGCATCCCCGGTACTTCCCGTTCAATGACCCGGCGCGTCGCTTCCGGCGTAACGTCACGAATCGCCAGTTCGGTCCCGCCTGTCGTCAGCACCAGATCGGCCTGGAAATAATCGGTCAATTCGATGAGCGCCGCAATGATTTCATCCAGTTCGTCGGGTACAATCCGGTACTCGACGATCTCCCCTCCGAGTTCCTCCTCAACCAGTTCGCGGATGACCTGGGCGCTCGTATCCTCCCGCTCGCCCCGGGCCCCCTTGTCGCTGGCCGTCAGGATTGCTGTCTTCCACGCCATAGGTTTCTCCTTCCTCTCTACCCTCGTTATGTAATGATACGCAAAACTACGCTTCTTCGCGGACATAATCGCCGTTCTTACCGCCGGTCTTGGACGCAAGCAGCGTCGGACCGATCACCATGTCTTTCTGCAGCGCCTTGCACATGTCATACACCGTCAGCGCCGCTGCGGAAACAGCGGTCAACGCCTCCATCTCCACCCCTGTCTTGCCGGTGGTCTTAACTGTCGCTTCTATATAAAGTTCATCTGTGTTGTTGTCCGTAAAGTGAATGTCGATGCCCGTCAAAGACAGCGGATGGCACATTGGTATCCAGTCGGCCGTCTTCTTGGCAGCCATGATCCCCGCGACCTGGGCCACGGCAAGCACATCGCCTTTGCCGATTGAGCCGGCCTTGATGGCGCTCAGCGTTTCCGGCGCCATCCGCACCATGCTCTGTGCGGTTGCAGTACGCTTGGTCACTTCTTTGTCGCTTACATCGACCATGCGGGCTCTTCCCTGCCCGTTGAAATGAGTCATCTCCATCATCGTCAATCCCCTTTCTTTCGGCAGTTCAGCATTCCTTCCTCGGTAATCAGCATGTCCATATAAGCGTCATGGACATCCATCGGCACCTCTGGCAGCACCTGCGCGCCATATGCGAGGCCGATCCAGACCGTGTTCTCCGGTGTTCCTGACGCGGAGACCCGGAAGCGGGCCCACAGCCGGTCATAATAACCCCGGCCGTAACCCAGCCTTCCTCCCCTGGCATCGAAAGCCAGGCCCGGGACGAAGACAACCAACGGGCCGGCTTCTTCCCCAATTGCCGGAGAAGTCTCCGCCGGCTCGGGAATGCCGTATGCTCCCTGGGCCAGCTCGTTCCACGACTCCACCCTGTGCAGCGACAGCTCCCCGGTATCGGCATGGACACGGGGGAGAATAACCTTGCGCTCGTTAGCCCAGCACCACTCGATCAGAGGGCGCGTATCCAGCTCGGAGCGGAACGGAACGTAGACCATAAGCGATTTCACACCGGTTTCCTCCAGCCACTCCAATGCATGTCGGCACACGAGTGAGGACCACTCCCCCCTCCGCAGCGGATTTATTTCGTCGCGGACAGCGGCAGCGCGGCTGCGCAGCTCGCGCTTGGAGGCGACAAGCTGCAAATCCCCGTCTGTCACTCTTCTGCCTCCTTTATAATTCTTGCTCTTATCCTTGGCTAACCAAGATATATAAATTTCCGCTGAAAGTCCGTACCCTCACACGGCAAGCAGCGGAATAAATGTCTGACATTGCAAGGTAATTCATTACCTTCAGTTTACCACTCTTACTTCAATTTCGCCAAGATAACCCCGGAACCCTTCGACCTCGCGCAAAAAAGTCTTTTCATGTAAACTATATTTAGGAATAAAGGTCCATAAGCGGCGCTGACCCAGCGCCGATGGCGGCTTAAGGGTGGAGGATTCATCAACATGCTTCTTCAAGCAACAGGTATTACGAAATTATACGGCATCCAGCCCGTGCTGGAAGGCATCAACCTGCAGGTAAACGAGCGGGAACGGGTCGGGCTCGTCGGCGTCAACGGAGCCGGCAAGTCGACCCTGCTGAAAATACTGGCCGGTGAGCTGTCCCATGACGGCGGTCATATTCATAAATCCAAGGAAACGACAGTGGGGTATCTGGCCCAGAACAGCGGGCTGCAATCGGAGCGGACCATTCACGAGGAAATGCTGTCCGTATTCGCTCCGCTCATCGAAGCCGAAGCGGAACTTCGGCAGTTGGAGAAACAGATCGCCGATCCGGCCACTGCGGAGGACGAGAAGCGTTACGGGGAGCTGCTGGAACGTTACGCCTTCCGGTCAGACTGGTTCAAGGACCACGGCGGGTATGAAATGAACACGCGGATACGCAGCGTTCTGCACGGTATGGGCTTTGGGGATTTCCCTCCCGACACGTCAATTTCAACCTTGAGCGGCGGGCAGAAGACCCGCCTGGCGCTTGCACGCATCCTGCTTCAGGCTCCGGATCTTCTGATGCTGGACGAACCGACCAACCATCTGGACATTGAGACGCTGACCTGGCTGGAGGATTATTTGCGGGGATATTCCGGAGGCATACTGGTCGTATCCCATGACCGCTATTTTCTTGACAGACTCGTCACGACCATCGTGGAAATCGAGCGGCATCAATCGCACCGGTACACGGGAAATTACAGCCGCTACGTGGATCTCAAGGCCGCCGAGTATGAGGGCAGACTCAAACAGTACGAGAAGCAGCAGGGCGAAATCGCCAAAATGGAGGAGTTCGTGCAGCGCAATATCGTGCGGGCGTCCACTACCAAGCGGGCGCAGAGCCGGCGCAAGGCGCTGGAAAAAATGGACCGGATCGAACGGCCGCTCGGCGAGCTGAAAAAGGCGAATTTTTCCTTCGAGCCCGATTTCCACTCCGGCAGAGAAGTGCTGCAGGTCAGGGAAGTCGCTGTGGCCTTCGGGGAGAACGCGCCTTTGTTCAAAAATGCCTCCTTCGAGCTGCGCCGAGGAGATACGGCCGCCCTGATCGGTCCTAACGGCATCGGCAAGTCGACGCTGCTGCAATGTCTGACCGGCACCCGGGAGCCTTCCGCGGGAAGCGTAAACTGGGGAGCAAAGGTCAAGATCGGCTACTACGACCAGGAGCAGACCCGGCTGAATCCGCAGAATACCGTACTTGAGGAGCTGTGGAGCGAATATCCGATGCTGGAGGAGGCGCGAATCCGGACAATTCTCGGCAACTTTCTGTTCAGCGGCGAGGATGTGCAGAAGAAAATCGCCGCGCTCAGCGGGGGCGAAAAAGCGCGCGTGTCGCTCTCCAAGCTGATGCTGCGGGGAGCAAATATGCTTATCCTCGACGAACCGACCAACCATCTTGACCTGATCAGCCGCGAGGTGCTCGAATCGGCGCTGATCGATTTTGAAGGCACGCTGCTCTTCATCTCCCATGACCGCTATTTTCTGAATAAGATGGCGGAACGCGTGCTGGAACTTCATCCGGACGGGATCGACCAGTACCTTGGAAATTACGACGACTATATCGCGAAAAAAGGAGAACTGGAGGATCTGGCAAGCGAAGCCGCAGGGAGCGCACCCTCTTCTCCTCCGACCAGCCTTGAAAGGGATTTATCCGCTCCCGAAAAAGGAGGCGCCTCTTCGTACGAGGCCGACAAACAGGCCAAGCGCGAGGAACGGAGCCGCCAGCGGCGGCTGGCCGAACTGGAAGACGCCATAGCTGGACTGGAGGAAGAGATAGCAGTAATTGAAACGGAGATGACGAAGCCGGAGGTCTATCAGGACTATATGGTGCTGCAGGAGCATGAGCGGGATTTAAACGAAAAGAAACAGCGGCTTGCCGGATTTTTTAGTGAATGGGAAGTTCTTGCTGACGAATAATGGAAGAAAAAAGCCTAACATTCTTTTAACAATTTAGGATTTGGTCACACGCCATTATCCACAAGGTTGTCCCCAGATTTCGTGCATAACTGTTATTAAAAAAAGACCCATCGGGTCTTTTTTTGCGCGTCAAACCGCCGTTTGTTGTGTCAAGCCTTTTTTATCCACCAGATTATCCACATTATCCACACTTTTTACACCCGCTTGTGAAAAACTTACCCGCTGTTCCGGGCATTAAAAAAACAGGCTTAAATGCTGCTTTTACACGATTTTTACACAGAACGGGCAGAATATGTGGATAACCTTGTCCACAGCTTGACAAAAAACGTCCCTCTATGCCTTGCCTGCAAAAAAACGCATCACCCCACACGCTTAAGCGGCGGAAAAGATGCGCTTGCGGTTCATTGAATGGCTTGCAGAGAACATCATTCGTCAAGCTACGGATGATAAGTGTGCACGGTGCTCTGACGGGCCAGCACATGAACCACTCTCAACTAATTTACTTATGCCTGGCGGCTAGGCGATTGGTTTATCATCTGCAGCAGCTGATCGTCACTGACGGTTTTCTGGCGGTCGGCCAGCAGCTTGAAGGATTCGTACAGCTCCTCCAGCTCGGCCGGCTGCAGGTTGATGCCATATTGTGCGGCCCGGTCCTTCAGCGCGTGCCGGCCGGAATGCTTGCCCAGGATGATCATGCTGCGCGGAATGCCAAGGCGCTCCGGATCCATGATTTCGTAGGTGCTGCGGTCTTTGAGCAGTCCATCCTGATGAATGCCCGATTCGTGCTGGAACGCGTTCCGACCCACGACCGGCTTGTTGTAGGCGAGCGGAAAATGCATCATGCATCATCTCGCTTACCAGGCGCGAAGTCTCGTAGAGCTTGTTCAGAGCCAGACCGGTCTTGGCATTCAGCGCCTCGCCCCGGGTTTCCAGCGCCATCGCCAGCTCCTCCAATGCACAGTTGCCCGTCCGTTCGCCGATCCCATTAACGGTAACTTCGATCTGTGTCGCGCCGCCATCAATCGCGGCAAGGCTGTTGGCTACCGCCAGGCCCAGATCGTTATGGCAGTGAGCGCTGTAGCTGACCTTGTCGCCGCCCCTTGCGCCCTGCCGCACCCGCCGGAACATCTCGCCGTATTCATAAGGCAGAGCGTAGCCGACCGTATCCGGCAGATTGATGATCGTCGCTCCCTCCTCAATAACGGCTTCAACCATTTCAATCAGATCGTCGATGCCCGTGCGCGCGGCATCCATTGCCGTAAACTCCACCGTATCGCAGAACTTGCGGGCATAAGCGGTCATTTCCCGGGCAGTCGCCACTACCTCGGCCCGGCTCTTGCGCAGCTGATGGCGCAGATGAATGTCGGATGAGGAAATAAACAGATGGATGCGCCGGCACTCGGCGTCCCGGGTCGCCTGAACAGCCGCATCAATATCGCCTCTGACGGCCCTGGCGAAGCCACAGATTTCCACGTTCCGGATTTGGCGGGAAATCGTCTGGACCGCCGCAAAGTCTCCGGGGCTGGATACCGGGAATCCCGGTTCCAGCACATCCACCCCAAGCTCGGCAAGCTTGCCTGCGAGCACGATTTTCTGCTCCGGCGTTAAGCTTGCTCCCGGCGCCTGTTCCCCGTCTCTGAGCGTTGTATCGAAAATGTTTATCTTCCTATTCGGCTGCACTGTCATTGTAAATTCCTCCCGATTTAAAGTTTAGGGTGTTGTCTTCATCTATCGGAGAATGCAAAAACCCGCCGTCTCCTTCAAAGAGACGGCGGGTTTCCCCTCCGCGGTACCACTCTTCTTGACGCGCGCGTGCGGAAATCTTCATTTCCCTCGGCAGCGTCCAGCTCATCTTCCCCGAAGCACGCTCCATTTCAGGCGGCGCCCTGCAGGGAATGTCCGGTAACGGGGACGATCCGTAAGCCGCGTACCCCGCTGCTTGGCGCGCTGCTTGGATATACCGGATCGGCCGTTCCCCGGTTCCAAATTCAGCGCGGCTGCAAGCCGCGGTCTTTCGCCGCTTCCGCTCCCGGGCGAGATTCAAAGGGGGATGACCGCTGCGTCGCACCAACCCGCAGCTCTCTGCTGTGCCATCCTTCCTTCTACTGCTCCCGTTCAACGCGTTATACTGTCTTTCTTGTAAACAAAAAAAGCCCGCCGTCTCATCAAGAGACGACAGGCTGTGCCTTCGCGGTACCACTCTTGTTGATATATCGTTCAGACGCATAGGCGGCCTCTTCGACATATCCACTTTGCTGTCATGCGGTCCGTTAAAGAATAGATCTTCTTCCCTTTCCGAATGACCGTCCTTTCACGGAGACGATCCGTAACGGCGTACTTTCCACCAGCCGTGCACTGCCGGTTGACGCATGTTCTCCATAGCTGGACATGCATCTCTTCCGCTGTTCCGCTCCCGGACGAGTTCAGGATTCCTTCGGCTGCGTCGCACCGACCCGCAGCTCTCTTTATCCCGGAATAACCTTACTATTTCCGATCATCACGTTTATCATTATGATTGCCACGATTATACGCGCGGACAATCGTTGCTGTCAATAGCCCTTTACCGACCAATCTTCCAGGGAAAAGCCGGGATCGGCCACCATATCCAGCGGCGTTCCACCGTCATGGCTCCATTTCACATAAGCGGCTGCGCCGATCATCGCGGCGTTATCCGTGCAGTACACGGCCGGAGGAATGATCAGCTCAATGCCTTCGCTTTCACAGCGGGCCGCCAGCGCTTCGCGCAGCCCCCGGTTCGCGGCCACGCCGCCGCACAGCAGAAGCTGCCGCGCTTCCGTGGCGCGGACGGCGCGGACGGCTTTTTCCACCAGCACCTCGACGACCGATTCCTGAAAGCCGCGGGCGATAGCCGCCACATCGGGCTCAAGCCCTTTCATCCGGCTCTGGTTCACCAGATTCAGCACCGCCGACTTTAGGCCGCTGAGGCTGAAATCGTAGGAATCCGGCTCCAGCCATACCCTCGGCAGCGCCGCCGCTTCCGCCGCTTCATGCGCCAGCTTGTCCACATGCGGACCTCCGGGATAAGGGAAACCAAGCGCCCGGGCCACCTTGTCGTAGGCTTCGCCAACTGCGTCGTCCCGCGTGCGTCCGATAATCCGGAAGCTCCCTTCCGCTTCCAGACTGACCAGCTCCGTATGTCCCCCGGAAGCTACCAGCGCCAGGCACGGATACTTCAGCTCTTGCACCAGCCGGCCCGCATAAATATGTCCTGCGATATGATGCGTCCCGATTAGCGGCTTGTTCCAGGCCAGCGCGAGTGCTTTGGCGGCCACAACGCCGACCAGCAGAGCTCCAACCAGTCCCGGTCCCTGCGTTACCGCCACCGCGTCCAGCATATCCGGAGTGACCTCGGCCCGGGCAAGCGCCTCTTCAACAATAAGCGTAATGACCTCCACATGCTTGCGGGAGGCCACTTCAGGCACCACACCGCCGAAAGCGCGGTGAGTTTCGATCTGGCTGGAGATGATGTTCGACAGCACCTCCCAGCCGTCTCTTACGACAGCCGCCGACGTCTCGTCGCAGCTTGTCTCGATGGCCAATATATAGACAGGCTTTAGAGCGCCCGTTTCGTCCTTCATTCCAGTCCCACTCTTCCTTCCATAACGCCGTAATCCAGATAAGACGGCAGATCCGCCCACATAATCAGCGCATCCTCGCGGTTGTCGGAATAATATCCCTTACGCAGGCCGGCGGGCCGAAAGCCTTTTTTGCGGTACAAATTCTGGGCGACATCGTTGGATACCCGCACTTCCAGCGTGATCGATTTCATCCCGAGATAGGCGGCCGTCTTCATCAGCTCATCCAGCAGCCTTTCGCCCCATTTGCGCCCCCGGTACGCCTCCAGCAGCGCAATATTCGTCACATGCGCCTCGTCCACAATCGCCCACATTCCCGCGTAGCCGATAATGCGGCCATCAAACTCCATAACCATGTATTTGGCAAAATGATTATGTGTAAGCTCATTGCGGAAGGCCTCTCCTGTCCAGGGCATCGTAAAGGCTTCATGTTCGATCACGAGAATATCGGGGATATCTTCCACTTTCATGAGCCGAAAACCAAGACCTTCTTCCCGCCCTTTTGCCGGTTCAGCTTCCGTCATCTCGATTTCATGCCTCCTTTGCCGGCTTTGAGCAGATTCGCTTCCGCTTCCGCAAGCTGCGTATAATTGGGAATCAGGCCGTGTACATCGTCGATATCTCCGGACGCATGACGCGCTTCCCCAAGAAATCCGACCCAGCGGCCTTCCAACTCATAAGGCAAAACGCGCAGCTCGGAAGCGCCCTCCAGCGGCCCCAGTAATTCTCCACTTCCGTGAACCGCCGTCTCGCCGACAAACCAGAGCCGACGGGGACACTCCCCAATCGCCTTCGCCGTATCCAAGCGCTCCGCAAGAGACTGCACCCAATCCGCCATCAGGCGTATCCGGTCCGGCGCCAGACGCTGCGGCGCACTCCCGCCGTCCACGGCGAACAGAGCCGTGTATGCCTGCCCGCGCCGCGCATCGAGCAGTGGAACAATCCAGTCCGGTCCGAAGCCGTCGGAGGACCGTTCTTGCCCGGCGGCGGCTTCGTCCGGGCTTCCTGCGCCGGCGTTCCAGCCGCCCCAGGCCAGCGCCTGCAGCGTGGACACGCCGACGACGGGCAGCTTCCAGCCCCACGCCAGCGACTTGGCCGCCGTGATGGCAATCCGCGTTCCCGTATAGGAACCGGGCCCTACGCCGACGGAAATGCCGTCCAGCATTTCGCTTCCGCCTGAAGCCTGCAGCGCCTCGCCGATAATCGGCAGAAGATGCACGGAATGGTTGCGTTCTCCCGACGCATTAATTTCATGCAGCACCCTGCCGCCCTCGGTCACCGCCACGCC
This sequence comes from Paenibacillus sophorae, assembly GCF_018966525.1. NCBI lineage: Bacteria > Bacillati > Bacillota > Bacilli > Caryophanales > Paenibacillaceae > Paenibacillus > Paenibacillus sophorae. Next base: position 1,830,671 of record NZ_CP076607.1, on the reverse strand, counting down.
AAGCGTTGCCGTCGCCGTATCCAGCGCCAAAAACCGCTTGCGCGGCTGTTCATTTGCATTCGTCATGCTTGCTATAACCCCACTTCTGTATCAGACCGCGGCAGACGCCCTCATAAGGCTCTCCGGCTGCGGTTACTGTAATCACGCGTTCCTCCGGCCCGGTCGTCTCCAGGCGGATATGCAGATGCCGCTCGGGCATCAGGTCCGAAAGTATACTGCTCCATTCCACCAGGCAAACTCCCTGTCCGTAGAAATATTCGTCCAAACCAAGCTCGTCCGCCTCCGTGACGGACAGACGGTACACATCCATATGGTAAAGCGGAATACGGCCCGCGTATTCCTTAATAATTGTGAACGTAGGACTGCTGACAATGCCCTGGACTCCCAAATGCCGGGCAAAGCTCTGCGAGAACGCCGTCTTGCCTGCGCCCAAATCGCCGTCGAGTCCGATCACCCAGCCCGGCGCGGCCGCGGCGGCCAGTTCCTCCGCCAATGCTTCGGTCTCCCGCAGGCTGCGGGAATGTAAGGTAAATACCGCTTCCGGATTATTTTCCAACTGCAACAACCATCCTTTGACAGAGCGGCGTATCCGCAGCTATCGTCCGAAATTTTGAATATTTTTTATTATATCGGTCCCACAGCCTTACCGCAACACACCCGGCCCCCGCCTCTCACTGCGCCGAAGAAATGCTCTCCCGTTCACTCCGCTTTACCGGGCGCTTCGCGGGCTTGGAATGGGAGAATAAACTGTGCAGGATCATACCCATAATAATGACGGCAATTCCGGTCCAAGAAACCAGCGACGGAGCGGGAGCGGACAGGATAAGCATCTCTCCGAGCAAAGCAAACAGAACCTCCAGCGACTGTGTGGCCTCCACCGCCGCAAGTCCCGTCATACTGTGTCTGACCATATCGGTGGCCCGGAAGAACAGCACCGTCGCCACGATGCCCGATGAGAGCGCGATGATCAGGGATTGGACCATTTGGCTTCCGGAAGGAAGTCCGGAGTCCGCCCAGCCAAACAGCGCGACCAGCAGCCAGAACGGCATACTGGCCAGCGTCATTCCAAGAATCCGCTGAAATACGTCGAGCCGGCCGCCGCAGAGCTCCATTGTCTTGCGGTTGCCGAGCGGATAGGCGAAGGAAGCAATAAGGACGGGCACGATGCCAAGCAGCACCTGCGAGACCGACAGCTTCTGGGCATGTTCCATCTGCAGCAGCGCGACGCCCGCTAGAATGATCAGGGACAGACCGAGCCCGCGAAGCGGAATTTTGCCCCTTTCAGCAACGGTTCCTTGAGGCCCTTGCATCCGGGTTACGAACAGCGGCGCCAGCAGGGAGCCGGAAATAATCGTAATCTGCCACGTTCCGGCCGTAAGCCAGCCTGGGGCGTAAGCCGCCGCAAAGGTAATCGGGGCGTAGAACAGACCGAAACCGACCGTGCCCCACAGCAGCCAGGCCCAAGGCCTATCCGCCATCTCGCGAAGAAGCGGCTTTAGCCTGCGGCGTCCAGCCACTAGGGCCAACAAAAAGGGCAGCGTGAACAAATACCGCAGCGAGGAGCTCCAGGCCCAGCTTCCTCCGGACAACTCCATCCGGCGGTTTAATACGAAGGTGATGGCAAAAAACAGCGCCGAACAGACGCCAAGCAGCAACGGTCTCAAATCATCAGCTCATTTCTTTATGTCTTGTTTGTTCAGTCAGGACAATATAGTTTATCAAAATTATAACAGCATCGACTTCTATGTCCATACCAAAAAGACGCCTCCACCCTGCTTCCGCAGAGGATATGAAGGCGTCATTTTACGTTGCCAGGAGCTGATTTATTCGCTGCTGTCCCGTTGATTTTTGCTGTCACAATCTTTATTCCAAAGGCTGGTCAATCCTAACGTTTCTGCTCTTCCAGCCGGTCCACGCCAACCGTATGCACATCAGTCGGCCGCGAGCCGACCTGAACCGTCGCCATGCCGTTTGCCGCATCCACATGCTCAATCCATACGGGTTTGCCGTCAAGATGTACAGCGATGTTATCTTTGGAAGCGAAAATATCCTGCGCCCGTTGTACGTCCATTCCTTTATTCCTCCCTTGTAAGCTGATCCGGATCCAGATTGTCCGTGCCCGGAATAATTTCCTCTTCCCGCCGCGAGGCTGTAAGCTCTTCCCAGTCCACGGCTGTTGCCGGTATTTCCGGTCCGCCCTCATTTTCCTGCCAACCGTTGTCCATCAGCATTTCCCCCTGCCATCGCCGCGCCAAGAATTACCGTAATCGGACGGTGTTATGTTCCCCAGCCGCGCACAAATCTATGCGAAGGACAGGCGTAACCGAAATTCTTCAAGGTGTAAAATAACACCCGGCGCCCATACTAAGCCAAAGCGGAATTTTTCAGTGAGGACTTATGACTTTAGAAAACGAGGTGTTATTCGATGCATACCGTTTGGAAAGGCGCAATAAGCTTCGGACTTGTGCATGTGCCGGTCAAAATGTTCTCGGCCACCGAAGATAAAGATGTATCGCTGCGTTATATTCACAAAGCATGCGGCAGCCCCTTGTCCTATGTGCGTAAATGCCCTGTCTGCGACAAGGAAGTGGCCTGGGAGGAAATCGGCAAGGGCTATGAGTATGAAAAAGGGAAATTCGTCATCTTCGACAAGGACGAGCTTGACGCGCTGACGGAAGAAAGCACCAAGAATATTACGATTCTTGACTTTGTGGATTTGAAGGATATTGATCCGATTTATTTTCAAAAAACGTATTATCTGTCCCCCGATCAGGCCGGGGCGGGCGCATATCGGCTGCTAATGGAGGCGATGCGCCAGACGGGGAAAATCGGCGTCGCCAAAATATCGATCCGCTCCAAAAGCAGCCTTGCTGCTATTCGGGTGCTGGAGAACTGCCTCTCCATTGAAACCATGTTCTATCCGGACGAGATCCGGCCCATTTCCCAGGTTCCAAGCCTGCCGGAAGCCGGAGCGGTGAACGACAAGGAGCTGGATATGGCCAAGCTGCTCATTTCTCAGCTGTCGACTCCATTCGAACCGGAGAAATATACCGATGATTACCGGAAACGGATGCTTGATCTGATCGCAAGCAAAGTGGCCGGTGAAGAAATCCGCATTGCTCCGGCGCGGCAGGAAACCAATGTCATCGACTTAATGGCTGCGCTTCAGGCCAGCATCGAGGCGGTGCAGCATATTCCGTCTGATCCAGGAACCCCGGCGGCAGCGGCGGCCAAGCCGCGTAAAACAGCGGGCGGACGAAAAAAAGCCGCAGCGAAGGCTTCCGGCGAGTCCGCAGCGGGCGCGGAGACAGACGGAAGCGCCGCTGGAAATGGCGAAGCAGCTCCGCTTACCTCTCCCGCTTCCGCAATTACACCCAAGCCTAAACGCCGCAGCGCGAAGAACAAGCAGACGGTATCGTAGGATCGCCTGATGAAATTTCAGCCCATCATTCCGTTTGAGCCGATCATTGCAGACCGTCTGCCCGCGGGAGAACAGTGGATTGCCCAGATCAAATGGGACGGCGTCCGCATGGTCTCCTATTATGACGGAAATTCCACCGAGCTGATCAACAGGCGGGGAAATAACCGCACGAGACAGTATCCGGAACTGGCCGATGCCGGCCTCTACTGTAAAGCCGGTTCCGCTATTTTGGACGGTGAAGTCATCGCCCTCAGCGGAGGAAAGCCGTCCTTTCATGAGGTCATGCGCCGGGACAGTCTGAAGAAAGATTCAGCCATTGCTTCCATGGTGCGGCAGATTCCAGTTCTGTACATGGTGTTCGACATTGTATATTGCAACGGAGAATGGCTTCTTGACCGGCCGTTATCCGAACGCCAGCATTTGCTAGAAGAAATGCTCCTGCCTCACCCTCATGTGCAGGCCGTGCCTAGCTACAGCGATCCCGAAGCGCTCTTTTCCACCGCCCGGGCTAACGGGCTTGAGGGTATTGTCTGCAAGGAGCTTACGAGTCTCTATACACCGGGCGGAAAAGACAAACGCTGGCTCAAGCGCAAAATCATTTTCGATCTCAATGCCGTCGCTGGAGGCGTCACGTTTCGGGACGGCATCGTTAATGCTCTGCTGCTCGGCTTGTATGACGCTGACGAACGGCTGCATTATATCGGACATGCGGGAACAGGGAGGCTGACCGTGAAGGATTGGCGGGATTTAACCGCTCTCGCGCGCAGCCTTGCCATAGACGATATGCCGTTTGCTTCACTGCCGCAACGGGTCAAGGGCGCGTTCTGGATTAAGCCGGAGCTGGTGTTCAAGATCCATTTTGTTGAATGGAACATCTCCGGTACACTTCGCCAGCCCAGTATTCAGGCAAGAGTCGATGTTTCTCCCGGAGAGTGCCGGCTGCCGGAACGTTTAGCGGGAGTCTGACCCCTTCGCCCATCATTATTTTCTTGGAGGAATGCTGTTATGCCAGCCGCCGTCAAAGGCTCCATCACCATCGAAGGGCAGGAAGTCTCCGTTACCAATCCGGATAAGCCGCTGTGGCCCGAGCAGGGAATAACCAAACGCATCTATCTGGAGAAGCTTGCCGCCCTGTCACCGTACTTGCTGCGCTATCTTAATAAACGGCTGCTTACAGTCATACGCTACCCGCACGGAGTTTCCGGCAAGTCCTTTTACCAGAAAAACGCGCCGGACCCGCTGCCGCCCTATATCCGTACCTTTATGCATGACAGCATTAACTATATTACGCTGGACGGGCTGCCCGGACTGCTCTGGCTCGGCAATTCTGCCGCTCTGGAATTCCACCCCTCGCTTCATTACGCTGGCAGCAGCCTGCCGTGTGAGTGGATGATTGATATTGATCCTTCCCGGGAGGTTGAGCCTCGCATCATGGAGGCGGCGGCCATTGTCGGAGACGTGCTGAAATCGCTCGGACTGGCTTCGGTGCCGAAGACTTCGGGAGCAACAGGCGTGCAGATTATCGTCCCGATCCGATCCGGAGTTACCTTTGACGAGCTTAGGAAGGTCGGACATTTTGTTGGCAAGTATGTAACCGAGAAGCATTCAGGGCTGTTCACGCTGGAGCGGCTCAAAAAACAGCGCGGCGACAAAATCTATTTCGATTACCTCCAGCATTACCGCGGCAAGACGCTGGCCGCCCCCTATACGCCCCGCGCCCGGCCGCTGGCTACCGTGTCCACTCCGCTGACCTGGGACGAGGTCGCAAATAATGTTTCGCCGGAGGATTTTCATCTGCTAAATATCGAGGAACGTCTTCGTTCTAAGGGCGACCTGATCGCGCAGCTGCCTCCCCAGCCGGTAGAGCTTGTTATCGCCGGTCTCAAATAGGCGGTTGTTCCGGGTGACGCAAACGACAAAACCTCCGCTCTACGCAGGCTGCGAAGCGGAGGTTTTGGGTATGCGATAAACTTTAGTGAATCGATTTCTTTTTGAAGCGCCCGCCTTTGACATCGTGGATATTGCCGACAGCAACAAAAGCATCGGAATCCCAATCTTCGACGATCGCCTTCATCTTGGCTTCTTCCAGCCGGGTAATGACAACGAAGATTACCTTCTTGTTATCGCCCGAGAAGCCGCCTTCCCCCTCCAGGTAGGTCACACCCCGGCCAAGACGCTCTGTCAGCGCTTCGCCGATATCGCGGTACTTGTCGCTGATGATCCAGACCGATTTCGACTGGTCCAGACCTTCGAGGGTAACATCGATCATTTTAAAGGCGATGTAGTATGCAATCAATGAGAACATTGCGTTGTTCCAACCGAAGACAAATCCGGCTCCCGTTAAAATAAACAGATTGAAGAACATGACGACCTCGCCTACCGAGAAAGGCAGTCTTTTCGCGATAAGAATCGCCACAATTTCCGTACCATCCAGCGATCCGCCGTAGCGTACCACGAGTCCGACGCCGACGCCGAGAATAACACCGCCAAATACCGCCGCCAGCAGGGGCTCCACGGTAATCGGCTGCACGGGATGCAGCATCTGGGTGCCGATCGACATCACGACGACCGCAAACAGCGTGGACAGTGCGAAGGTTTTGCCGATCTGCTTGTAGCCGACAATAAGAAAAGGAAGATTAAGAAGTGTCAGTAAAATACCGAGGGGAATGTGAAAAATATGCGACAGCATAATGGATATGCCTGTAATGCCGCCATCGACCATCTGGTTTGGAACGAGGAAAATCTCCAGCGCCACGGCCATCATGCTTGCCCCGATCAGCATCATTACGACCCGCTGCGCCAGTTTGGCTGTCTTGATCGTCCCGGTCTTCCGGGGTTTATTAGGTTCTTCTTTAACTAAAGCTTGTGGACTCGTACCCATTAAACTCCCCCTATCCTTATCGAAATTTGTATCTAAGTTCTTATATTATATCATATTGTTATATACGATAATGAATGATCAGTTTGAATGCACCTGTCAAAAAATATCTCCTGTTAGATTTCCTCTCACAGAAGCGGCGACAGCAGGCTGCAAATCTCTTCTGTTGCGCGCGCAAGCTCCCCCCGTTGGCGGAAGACATAGGGGTCAACCGTCTCGCTGTCTTCCAGATCGCGCCGGAACTGATTGGCCAGTTCTTCGATACGCTGCGGCTGAAGCAGCACCGCCGACAGCTCGAAATCGGTATAGAAGCTGCGCATATCCATATTAACGCTGCCTACGGAAGCCAGCAGACCGTCGGCAATCCACACTTTAGCATGCATAAAGCCTTTGCGGTAGCGGTAAAATTTCACGCCGGCATCCAGCAAATTGTCCAAATAGGACAGCGAGGCGTTATATACCAATGCGCTGTCAGGCTTGGATGGGATAATAATCCGTACATCGGCTCCGCGCAGCACTGCATTTTTGAGCGCTCTCAGAATCGCCGGATCGGGAATAAAATAAGGTGACGCGATCCAAATCCGGCTCTCCGCCGCGCAAATCGCAGCAAAAATCATAGCCTGATTGGCGTCGATTTCGCCGTCCGGGCCGCTGCCTATAATTTGCACTCCCTCTGTACCTTCACAGCCATGAACAGGGAACAGACGCGGATGGCTCAGACGTTCTCCGGAAACCAGCTGCCAGTCCTTCAGAAAAACATGCTGCATATAATAGACCGCGTCACCCTCTAGACGCAGATGGGTATCGCGCCAAAATCCCATTTTTGGATCTTTGCCCAAATACTCGTCCCCGATATTGATTCCGCCCGTAAAGCCGACGAGACCGTCCACAATCAGGATTTTACGATGATTGCGGTAGTTGAACCGCCCACCGAACAGGGAAGCAAGGGACGGCAGGAAGAAATGCGTCTCGACCCCGGCGCTCGCCAATGGGCGCAGAAAACGCCGGCCCAGCTTGCGGCTGCCGAGTCCATCGCACAGCAAGCGGACTTTTACACCCTGCCGGGCTTTGCGGATCATGACATCCTGGAATCTCTCCCCGGTGGCGTCATTGCGAAAAATATAAACCTCCAGATGAATATGCTCTGACGCTGATTCCATCGCTTCCAGCATGGATTCATAGGCTTCGCCCGCATTAACCAGAATCCGGCTGGCATTTCTGCCCGTGACCAGACTTTCCGACAGCCCGTCCAATAGGCGCAGCAGCTCCTTGTGGCTGCTTAATTCCGGATTCCCGGTGTCCTCCATGCGGGTTATGAGCTGGCTCCGCTCGGCGGCATAATCATGCAGCACCCGGCGAGTTCCTGCTGCATGGGCTTTAAGCTTACGGCTTTGTCTGTAATCCCTGCCCAAGAAGTAATAGATCAGCAGACCGAGCGGCGGGCAGCAAAAAAGCAGAAACAACCAGGCGACAGCTCTTTGGGGACGGCGATATTCCAGAACCAGGATCACAATGATTTGAAGAATAAATAAGCATAGCGCCGCAGCGAATATTTTCATGCCGTATTAAGTCTCCTTTGCTATCGTCCGCCGTTTTCAGGCAGGGCTGTGTAAGCTTCATAAGTACAAGATTTACCTAACTCTGCCGCTTTATTCAATCAACAAGCATGTCATGATCCCGCCCAGACACGAATACATAGAGTAATAGGAAAAAAGAGAACCATTATAAGTATTCAGACGCGGCTAGCGATCCGGAACAGAAAGGAGACCCTATGAAAAACCAATCGGACAAGATTACCCTGCTCGTCGTCAGGGATGCCGGGAATCCGGTTAGAAAGATCCAAATTTCCAAACCGATGGCCGTGGCCCTGCCGGCCGCAGCCGTACTGTCTCTGTCGAGTCTGATCAGTTCCATGCATTATTATGCCTCCCGCTCCATACAGGAGCTAGAGGCGGAAGCCGCCGCGCTGTCCTCGCAGAATGTTCGGCTGGAACAGGCGGTCGCCGATAAGGAAAAAGCGCTGCAGGTCGTGCAGAACGAAGCCTTGGGGCTTGTGGGAGAAGCGAAAGAAATCAAGGATCAGTTGAAAAGCGCTGACTCGCTGCAGCGGGAATTGCAAAGCTTCGTCAGCAAACCCAAGGGAGCATCTTCTTCCGAGGCGAAATCCGCGTCCCCTTCAGCGATCACCATCCGCATCGGAGCTTTTCACACCGTCATCGAGCATACGCCCGCTTTACAGGTAGAGGGAGAATATATCGCCTCGTACGGCGGCAACCGCGAGGAGGTTTCGGCCGTCCGGGAGACAAAGGATGAGCTTACGGAAATTGGCAGCATGCTCGAAGAGATGGTCCGCAGCCTTTCAGGTACGGTGCTGGAAGCCAAAAAAGCGGATACCGCGCGGCTCCAGAGAGAGGATTTTCTGTGGCCCACTTCATCCCGTATGATTTCCTCAAGCTTCGGCTACCGTACAGATCCCTTCAAAGGAAGCCCCGCTTTTCACGCCGGGATCGACATCGCGGCTCAAGAAGGCGATGTGGTATTTGCCGCTCAAGGCGGCGAAGTCTTTGCCGCGGAACAGTCCGCAGCGCGGGGCAATTATATTGTGATCGACCATGCGAACGGGCTGCAGACATTATATATGCATCTCAACAGCCTGGATGTGTCCGCCGGCGACAATGTTGCCAAAGGCCAAAAAATTGGACGGGTCGGCAGCACCGGACGGAGCACCGCCCCCCATCTGCACTTTCAGGTGGTCAAACAGAATAAGAACGTCAACCCTTTATCTTATGTCAAACAAGATTAAAGCAAGCTATTGCGATTGCGCGGAGGAAAACCGTTGGGATACTTGGAGGAGAGCAGATGCTTAACAGCTCGGTTGAATATAAAAAACCGCCCGCTCTTTGGAGGAGCGAACGGTTCGAACGCAGCAGGGAAGCGGGCCAGGCCCGTTTCCCTATTTATTTTCCGGTCAGCCGGCAACGTCTCTGCGGCTGAACACAATCCAGGACAGCAGCAGAAACACGACATAATAAGCGGCAAGCACCGCAACAGAGAACCCCAGCGTTGCCCCTCCCGGCCCCGTATCCGAGACTAGGTAACTGCTTAGATCCATATGGCTAAATAACAAATAATTCGCCCATTCGTAACGGTCGGGATTGAAGATGGTGATAAAAATATTTTTGACAAATATAATGAACAGCGAAAGGCCGATCGCAAGCCCGCTTGCGCGGAATACGCTGGAAACCATAAAAGCAAGCGCAGCGGTCAGGAACAGCTCCACATACCGGCATAAGACGAACATCGCGCTGTACGTTTCCGGACTCCATCCGCTCCGAGAAAGGGCATCACGTCCGGAAGGAAGCAGAATCAGCGAGGCAGCGTAAGCACAAACTACCAACAGTACAGTCGTAAACACGCTGAACAGCACCATGGAAATGTACTTCGACAGCAGAACTTTCGAGCGGCTCCAGGGCCGGATCAGCAGCAGCTTAATCGTTCCCCAGGAGAATTCCCCCGCCACGGCGTCCGACGCGATAACCACGGTAAATATCGTATTCAGATAAAAGATAACACTCACCGTAATCTGAAAGCCGTCCCACATTCCAGGCCGGCTCTCAGCCGAGCTGCTAACATACATGAGCACAGGCATCAAGACACTGAAAACGGCCAGTAGAAGCAGCATGATCCAGGTACGGGCCCGGCTGTATATTTTTATATTCTCATTATGTACAAGTGCACTAAACTTACTCAATGCCCTCACCTCCCGTCATTTCCAGGAATTGATCCTCAAGTGAGACTACGACCTCTTTGATGCCGTATACCTTGACGCCGCCGCTCACAAGCTTCGCGTTCAGGTCTGGAATATCCTCTCGAACCGTCTGCACGACAAGTCCTCCCACATCCTTCACCGTCCCGCCGATCAGCGCCTGAGCGGTCTGGACATCATCCACGTCGAATACAAACTCCCTGCCCTGCGCCTGAGTACCTTCCGCGCTCTTCAGCTGGCGGACATCGATCAGCTTCCCGTTCTGAATGATTGCCACACTGTCACACATAAGCTCCATTTCGGACAGCAGATGGCTGGAGACGAACACGGTCGTTCCTTCCTCCCGGCACAACCGGCGCAGGTAATCCCGGAGCTCCCGTATTCCTTGAGGATCAAGCCCGTTGGTCGGCTCGTCGAGGATTAACAGCTTCGGCCTATGAAGCAGCGCCTGGGCCACTCCGAGACGCTGGCGCATGCCTAGCGAATAGCTCTTCACCTTGTCGTTGATACGGCTGCCCAGCCCGACAAGCTCGATGACTTCCTGAATACGCTGTTTGTTCACGCCGCTGACCATGCGCGCATACTGCTTCAGATTCTGGTATCCGGTCAAAAACTTGTACATCTCCGGATTCTCTACAATGGCCCCCACCTGGGCAACCGCTTCTTCAAAATTAGTCTTGATGCTTCTGCCGCCGATCACAATATCGCCCCGGCTAATCGAGATCAGTCCAACCATCATCCGAATGGTTGTCGTCTTCCCCGCGCCGTTCGGTCCTAGAAAGCCGAAGACCTGTCCTGCCGGAATATCGAGCGTCAAATCGCCAACCAGCGTTTTTGAACCGATTCTTTTGGTTACACCAAGAAGCCTGGCAACCGGTTCGGTTACTGCCGCATTTACTGTCATTATTGTCCCATCCTTTCCTTACGAACCTTCGGTAAGCAAGCCTATATAAAATGTTAGACGCATCTTTCAGCAAAAAACCTGCAAAAAAATCAAAATAATGTCTAACGCTGCGCAAAACTGTTAATAAACAGGCAAAAAGAAACGCTCCATACAAAAACAGCTCGGCAGGTATTTCCCCCGAAGCTGTTTAAATAGTGAATTTCGTGTTTGAAATGACAGCTCATTTTTCAACAATGAAGTCCTTAAATGTGTTCACATCAAATGTATCACCCTGTATAAGCCAATGCCCATCAACATTAAAAAGTGTCAGTATACCGTCTATAGGAATACGTTTAGTTTCCTTGCCTTCCTGATCCAGAAATAAAAGGTTCAACTTATAGTTTAATAAGATAATATTTTCCTTCTTCTCTCTGAGATCACATTGCAGGTCTACCGGCTTTAAAGAAACCTTCTGTTTATCAGCGACTTTCAAAGGCAAGATGGTATAACGAGTGCTCGACGCCTTTTCGTAAAAATGTTCCGTTAAATACGGTTTAATCGCTTCATTTCGTTTATGCACTGATTCAGCGGACAAAATATCCTCGGAAGCCTTAATTTCATACTCAACCTTTTTGTATGCCTCCGCTGCTTTAACAGCATCGTTTACTTCTGCGGCAGCTTTGACTTCATTCGAAGGATTACTGCTTTCATTTGCTGGAGCCGCGCTTTCCAGCCCAGTATTGGACGCCGATTGATTGCAACCTGTAATTAGCGCAAGTGCAAGAAAAATTGTGCCTAACATCCATCGGAATTGTCGCATAGTCGTCACCTGTTTATCTAAAATGGAAATATCTGATCTGATATTACCATATTTTGCTACACAAATCCATTTGAAGACTGTATTTTATGTGCTCATTAAGTGAACGCCAATTTATTTTTCAAGATATTTCAAAAAAAGCGGCAGACTCGAAGCTTCGCTTCGGCCTGCCGCTCTGTATTTAGATTATGTTGCCCGGTGACTTAACCGCCTACCCGCGCCAGTTCGCGCATATTCGCTTCGAACGCAGCCATCATAGCAGCTTCGCCGGTCAGACCAGTTTCTTCCACCTTGCGGATTTGGTCCATCATCCGTTTGTAATCCTTCGGAATGACACGGACGAATTTCGGCAGATTGTCCTGCCAGCTATCCAGCACACGCTGTCCGAGCGCACTGTTCGTCAGCTCCGTATGACGGACGATCAAGCCGTGCAGCTCTTCGATTTCTTCCTGTTCCTCAACGCGCTCCAGCAGCACCATTTCCAGGTTGCAGCGGTTGATGAACGTATTGTCCGGATCGAATACATAGGCGATGCCGCCCGACATTCCCGCCGCGAAATTGCGTCCGGTTCCGCCCAGGACGACGACGCGTCCGCCGGTCATGTATTCGCAGCCGTGGTCGCCCACGCCTTCGACGACAACCTTGGCGCCGGAGTTGCGGACTGCGAAGCGTTCGCCGGCAATGCCGCTGATGTAGGCTTCGCCGCTGGTCGCTCCGTAGAATCCCGTGTTGCCGACAATGATGTTCTCCTCGGCGGCAAACGTCGCTTTCGGAGACGGCTTAACGATCAGCTTGCCTCCGGAGAGTCCTTTGCCGATGTAGTCATTTGTGTCGCCCTCAACCGTAATCGTAATACCCTTCGGCATGAAAGCTCCAAGACTTTGGCCGGCAGAGCCGGTGAAGTGCAGGCGGATCGTATCCTCCGGCAGTCCGGCGGCGCCGTATTTGCGCGTCACTTCGCTGCCGAGAATCGTGCCGACGGCGCGATTGACGTTCGTAATCGGCAGGGATGCCTCCACAGCCGTTCCATTTTCAATCGTCGCTGCAGCAAGCGGAAGCAACTTGGATACATCCAGCGTCTCTTCCAGCCCGTGATTCTGCTTCTTGCTGTTGAACCGCGTGCTGCCTTCAGGCAGCTGCGGCGTGTGCAGCAATCCGCTGAGGTCGACGCCTTTCTTCTTCCAATGATACGAAGCCTGAACAGCGTCCAGACAGTCGGTGCGTCCGACCATTTCTTCAATGGTGCGGAAGCCCAGGCTGGCCATAATTTCGCGCAGATCCTGCGCGACGAATGTCATAAAGTTAACGACATGCTGCGGATCGCCGGCAAAGTTCTTACGCAGATCCGGATTCTGTGTTGCTACGCCAACCGGACAAGTGTCCATTTGGCAGACACGCATCATGATGCAGCCCACAGCCACCAGCGGCGCTGTAGCGAATCCGAATTCTTCGGCGCCCAGCAGCGCAGCCACAGCCAAGTCGCGGCCGCTCAGCATTTTGCCGTCGGTTTCCAGCACGACCCGGTCGCGCAGATTGTTCAGCATCAAAGTCTGATGCGTCTCGGCAAGACCCAGCTCCCACGGAAGGCCGGCATGGCGGATGGAGTTCATCGGCGACGCGCCGGTGCCCCCGTCGTATCCGCTGATCAGAATAATGTCGGCACGGCCCTTGGCCACACCTGCAGCGATCGTTCCAACACCAACCTCGGATACGAGCTTCACATTGATATTCGCACGCGGATTGGCATTCTTCAGGTCATAGATCAGCTCCGCCAAATCCTCGATGGAGTAAATGTCATGGTGAGGAGGAGGCGAAATCAGACCCACGCCCGCCGTGGAACCGCGGACCTCGGCAACCCAAGGATATACCTTGCGTCCCGGAAGCTGTCCGCCTTCGCCCGGCTTCGCGCCCTGGGCCATCTTGATTTGAATTTCATCGGCGTTCACCAGATAATTCGACGTTACGCCGAACCGTCCGGAGGCGACCTGCTTGATCGCGCTGCGGCGGGAATCCCCGTTGGCATCCGGGATAAAGCGCGCCGGATCCTCTCCGCCTTCGCCTGTATTGCTCTTGCCGCCGATTCGGTTCATCGCAATCGCCAGCGCCTCATGCGCTTCCTTACTGATCGAGCCAAAAGACATGGCGCCGGTCTTGAAGCGTTTCATGATCGATTCCACCGGTTCCACTTCTTCCAGCGGAATAGGCTCGCCTACCTGCTTGAACTCAAGCAGGGAACGAAGCGTCTGATGCTTCTTGCTCTCGCCCTGAACAAGCGCCGAATATTCCTTGTACATATTGTAATCGCCGCTGCGGACGGAATGCTGGAGCAGATGGATCGTCTGCGGGTTGAACAGATGATCCTCCCCGTCGCTGCGCCATTGATATTCGCCGCCGGAATCCAGCACCTTGTCTTTGCCGTCCTTGTCGGAGAAGGCGCGGTTATGATGCGCAAGCGTCTCGGTGACCACTTCCTCCAGGCCGATGCCGCCGATGCGGGAAGGAGTCCAAGTGAAGTAGCGGTCCACGAAATCGGACTTCAGGCCGACTGCTTCAAAGATTTGGGCGCCGCGGTAAGACTGGATCGTGGAGATGCCCATCTTGGACAGGATCTTGACCACGCTCTTCGTTGCGGCTTTGATATAGTTCTTGACGGCCTTCTCGTGCGATACGCCTCTCAGCAGGCCTTGGGAAATCATGTCGTCCAGGCTCTCGAACGCTAAGTAAGGATTCACGGCGCTGACGCCGTAGCCGAGCAGAAGCGCGTAATGATGCACTTCGCGCGGTTCGCCGGATTCCAGCAGAATCGTAACCTTCGTCCGTGTGCCTTGGCGGATCAGATGGTGATGCAGGCTCGATACGGCAAGCAGTGCCGGAATAGCCGCATTCTCACGATCTACTCCACGGTCGGACAAAATAAGAATATTGTGGCCTTTCTCGATCACGCGGTCAGCCGCTTCGTTCAGACGGTCAAGTGCGGTCCGCAGTCCCTCGGCTCCCAATCCTGCCGGAAACAGAGTCGGAATGGTCATCGACTTGAAGCCTGTACGGCGCACATGACGGATCTTGGCGAAATCTTCATTGGACAGAATCGGCGTTTCCAGCGCAATCTGTCTACAGCTTTCCGGTTCCGGTTTCAGCAGGTTGCGCTCCGGCCCGATCGTCGTTGTCGTCGAAGTCACCAGTTCTTCGCGGATTGCGTCAATCGGCGGGTTGGTTACCTGGGCGAACATTTGTTTAAAGTAGTTGTAGAGCCGCTGCGGGCGGTCGGACAGCACCGCAAGCGGAGCGTCATAGCCCATCGAGCCTATCGCTTCGGCGCCGCTGGAAGCCATCGGCTCCAGCACCTTGCGCAGGTCCTCGAACGTGTAGCCGAATGCCTGTTGAAGCTGCTGAACATTGTCATGCTTCGGATTAGGCAGTTCGGGAGCTTCCGGAAGCTCGTTCAGGCTGATCAGATGCTCGTCAAGCCATTCGCGGTACGGATGCTCGGAAGCGATTGCCGCCTTCACTTCCTCGTCGGAAATAATTCGGCCTTCCTTCGTGTCAACCAGCAGCATGCGGCCCGGTCTCAGGCGGTCTTTGTATAGAACGTTCTCCGGCGGGATATCCAGTACGCCCGCTTCAGAGGACAAAATAATCAAATCGTCTTTCGTTACATAATAACGCGAAGGCCGCAGACCGTTACGGTCAAGAATCGCGCCGATCTGCACGCCGTCGGTGAAGCCCATGGCGGCAGGCCCGTCCCACGGCTCCATCAGTGTGCTGTGGTATTCATAGAACGCCTTTTTCTTCTCGTCCATGCTGTCATGATTGCTCCACGGCTCGGGAACCATCATCATGGCCACATGAGGCAGGGAACGGCCGCTCAGGTACAGGAACTCAAACGTGTTGTCGAACATCCCGGTATCGGACCCGTCCGGGTTGATAATCGGCTTGATCTTCTCCAGATCGCTGCCGAACACTTCGCTCTTAAACAGCGACTGGCGGGCGTGCATCCAGTTCACGTTACCGCGCAGCGTATTGATCTCGCCGTTATGGATCATGAAGCGGTACGGATGGGCACGCTCCCAGCTCGGGAACGTATTGGTGCTGAACCGGGAATGGACAAGCGCAATCGCCGATTCCAGTGCTTCGTTCTGCAGATCGAGATAGAACGGACCGACCTGCTCGGTGGTCAGCATTCCTTTATATACAATTTTGCGGCAGGACAAGCTCGGCAGGTAGAAGGACGCGCCTTCTTCCGATCCGCTGTAGCGGATGGCGAGCTCCGCCCGTTTGCGGATAACGTACAGTTTGCGTTCAAAGGCAAGATCGTCTTGAATATCGGCGGAACGGCCGATAAATACTTGACGGACATAAGGCTTGGCGGCTTTCGCCGTCTTGCCCAGCATTTCGTCGTAGGTTGGCACATCGCGGTAACCGAGCACCGTCTGCCCTTCTTCGGTAATAATTTCACTCAGGGTGCGCTCATGCGCGGTGCGGATGTCTTCATTATGAGACAAAAAGAGCATGCCGACACCGTAACGGCCCGCTTCCGGCAGTTCAAAGCCGAGCGCTTTCGCTTCTTCGGAGAAGAAACGGTGCGGAATTTGCAGCATAATGCCCGCGCCGTCGCCGGAATTCGGCTCGCTTCCCTGGCCTCCCCGATGCTCCATATTGGCGAGCATGGTTAAGGCGTTGCTAACAATCTCATGAGATGGCTTGCCTTTGATATGGGCGACAAAGCCCATGCCGCAGGCATCTTTCTCGAACTGGGGATCGTAAAGGCCCTGTTTAGGGGGCAGTTCAGTGTGTCTCATCTTACGCAACCTTTCTATAATAAAGTGGGGCATTATTAATAATTATTCAACGCAGATTGGTTATATTATTTTATCATCGACCTTACATGAGCGCAATTTAAACTTTTTTATTATGCTGATTAACATTAGCTTTTGCGACACAGCTTTACAGGATAAAAGCTTAAAAAATCTCATCCATGAATATTTATGCAATACAAATGAATAAGCACTTATTCATTGCAAACGTTTTATCCATGTAATATTTTTTAATCTCATGTTTTGAAATCGTTTTATTTCCCTGCAATAATCGAGTAGGAGGCTACCCATTAACTGAGTAGCCGACCTCTCACACCACCGTACGTACCGTTCGGTATACGGCGGTTCAACCGTTTAAGTGCAATTGACGTAAACGCTCGTACTGCGCAGGAAAGTCATAATATCCTGCCTGTGCGAGCTTTTCGTTTGTTATGGAACGAGACAGCACCGGGCTTCCGGCGATGCGCCAGTACCCCAGACGGGAGTTCCCCCACTGGTAAGCCTGCCATTCCGGTATCCCCAGCTTGCGCAGGTTCTGTACCTTGGTTCTCGGCTTCTTCCACTGTTTCCAGATGTACATCCGCAGGCGTCTTCGCAGCCATTCGCTCCAGCTTTTCAATATCCGTTTCATGTCGGCTACATAGTAGTAGCCGATCCATCCGCGAATGTAGACTTTCACTTTCTCCATGACTTGGCGAACATTCCTGCCCTGACTGCGGCTCGTTAGTTCTTTCAGCTTCTTCTTTGCTTTTGCGAGGGATTGCCCATGGGCGCGAATATACACCCCATTTCTGTTCTTTCCCAGGGCAAAACCAAGGAATTTGAAATACTTCCGGGCCACTACGCTGACTACCTTGCTTTTCCGCATATTCATCTGGAGTCTCAATTTGTTCTCCAGGTACTTCCGGCAAGACTCCAGAAGCCGCGTCGCTGCCCGTTTGCTTTTGGCTAGCACCACGATGTCATCCGCATACCGGATAACGTTCACTCCCCGTCTGTTCATCTCCTGGTCGAATTCGTTCAGATAGATGTTCGCGAGCAGCGGAGATAAAGGGCCTCCCTGCGGAGAGCCTTCCTCCGTTTTGCAGTGCACCCCATTCTCCATAACCCCACTTTTCAAATATTTCTTAATCAGTTCGGTTACACGCTTGTTCTGAATTTGTTTGCGCAAAAGATTCATCAGCAGTTCATGGTTCAGTGTGTCGAAGTATTTCGAAAGGTCGATTTCTACCGCGTGACCATAGCCTTGCTGCGCGTAATCTTTCACCTTACGGATGGCCTGCTGCGCGCTCCGCCCAGGGCGGTAGCCGTAACTTCCGTCTGAGAAGAGCGGCTCAAACAGCGGCTGCAACTGCTGGGCGATCGCCTGCTGGATCACTCGGTCCACGACTGTGGGTATGCCAAGCTTCCGTACTCCACTTCCATCGGGTTTGGGAATTTCCTTGCGCCGTACCGGGCTTGGCTTGTATCGGCCTTCCCGGATATTTTGCAACAGCTCGTCTCTATGTTCCTGCAGCCATGGCAGCGCATCTTCTACGGTCATTCCGTCGATTCCAGGCGCTCCATGGTTGCGTTTGACCTGCTTGTAGGCTCTGTTCAGATTGTCTCTGTCCAGAATCTGTTCCAGCAAGTCTGTTGCACCGTCTCTTTCTCTACTTTCCCGAATGCCGGCACTCCGCGCTCCCGCATACTCTTCATGTTCCACACGTTCCCTTTGCGGGCAGCCCTTTCGGTATTCTGCTTTCATCGCGCCGACTCTCCTTCCTGTATGTACTCGAGACTTACGATTGTTCGGCCCTTCCCGAGAAAAAAAAACTTCCCGGTACTATGGCCTCTGCTGACTTCTCACAGCAAGCTTTACTCCGTCTTTCGGATTTTTTTTTTTTTTTCCTACCGGGCGTCTGTGAGATCTCCCCGGGTAAGAGCGATAACCTTCCCCTCATCCATCTGCCACATTTACACCCTGGGATTCGGGCAGTATTGGACTTTGCTTTGTAGTGCAAGCTCGTCCGTCCCATGATGCCTTCTATGTGATTTCTGTTCGTCAGACCGAGGGTTTGCCTCCGGCTTCCTTCAGATTCCGCCTCGCGGCGGACACCCTTGCCTTTGGCTAACAGTTCCTACTGCCAAGCCTGTAGCGGACTTTCACCGCCGAGTTATCGCCCATGCCGGGCGCACACCAAAAAGCGCCCTCTAGGGGCGCTCCGGTTAAAAATACTTCATCTGCCTTAAACCGAGATTATACAGACAAAACTTGTTCACTATTTAACTCAGTTTTTTCGTCACGTCCACGGCTAATGAAGTACAACAGCGTGAATACGAGGGACACGGCTCCGTATATGGCAAGCGTGCCTGCGTCGCTCCACATTCTGCCGTAATCGCCAGTGGAGATGACCGATCTGAAGCCCTGCACGCTGTAACTCATCGGAAGCAGCGGATGAAGCGACTGCATCCATTTGGGTATGAGCTCCAGCGGGAATGTGCCTGCGCTTGTCGTCAGCTGGAAGATCAGCAGCACGATCGCCACGAATCTTCCGGGTTGATCCAGCCAGGTTACCAGGGCCTGAATCAGCCACATGAACGATAGGCTGGCGATAAAGGAGAAGACGTAGAATCTTGGCATACTCTGAACCTCAAGCCTCAGTCCGTAGAGCATAATCGACGCTACCACTAGAGACTGCAGAAGGCTCATGCCGGAGAAAATAAGGGTACGGCTCGCAAACCGGTTGAACCGGGAAGCTTCCTCCACCGTAGTGGAACGCAGCGAGATAACGATTGTACACATCAACGATCCGACGAATAGTCCCAGAGACAGAAAATAAGGAGCAAGACCGGTACCGTAATTCGGCACCTCGCTCAGCGTTTCCTGATTCAGTTCGACCGGCTCGGCGAACATGCTGACTGTCTCGTCGGTTGTCTTGACGCCACCCGTCTTATCCGCCGCATCGTTCAGCTTGCCCGCAAGCTCCGACGAACCGGTCTTCAGATCGGCTGTCCCGTCCTTCAAATCTCCAGCGCCATCACTCAATTTCTGAGAGCCTTCCGCAACAGAGCCGATCCCGCCGCCCAGCTTGGCGACACCTGCCGCAAGCGACGAGGCGCCCGCTTCCAGCTTAGCGGTTCCGTCCGCCAGCTTGCTGCCGCCCGCTGCGGCGCTGCCGAGCTTGGCACCGAACTGCTGCATCCCGGCCGCCAGCTTGCCGCCGCCGGTTGCCAGCGAAGCCGCGCCGGAGGCGAGTCGCTGCTGGCCTTCGGCCAACTGAGCGGCGCCGTCGCCGAGCTGCAGGGCGCCGCTGTTCAGCTGGCCTGCGCCGGCTGCGAGCTTCTGCGCGCCGTCATGCACCTGCGTCGCGCCCTGCGCCAGCTGCTCCTGGCCGCTGTGCAAATCGCTCGCACCCTGAGCCAGCTGCGCCTGGCTCTGCTGAAGCTGGGCGCTGCCGTCCGCCACCGCCTTGCTCGCAGCAATCAGCTTCTGCACATCGGCGCTCGCCGCCAGCTGCGGATTGGCCTGCGCCAGCTGCTGCAGTCCATCCGAGACGCTCTTCGCGCCGGCGCTTACCTTCGCGCTGCCTTCAGCGGAGGCCTTAAGCCCGTCTGCCAGCTTCGCGCTGCCGTCCACGGAGGAAGTCAGCCCGGCTTGCAGCTTCGAGCTGCCATCCGCGACAGACTCCGCTCCGCTCTTAAGCCGGGAGCTGCCGTCCGCAACGGCTCCAGCTCCGCCCTTAAGCTGCGCCGCGCCTTGGGCCGACTGCTGCAGCCCGCCGCTTAGCTGCTTGGCGCCGGCTGCCGACTGCGCGGCGCCATCTGTCAGCTGCTTATGGGCAGCGGACAGCTGATTCAGCCCGGAGGCAAGGGAACTGCCCCCCGTTTGCAGTTCGGCGGCGCCGCTCTTGATCGCGGCGGCGCCCTGCTTCAGCGGTTGTACGCCGTTAAGAAGCTTGCCCGTGCCTTCGGTCAGAACGACCAGATTATTTTTCAGCTTGGCCGCGCCATCGTCCAGTTGACCCGCGCCATCTGCGATTTTGGCCGCACCATCGCTGGCTTCGCCAAGGCCGTTAGAGATATCTGTTATGTTATCAAACACAGAATTCGCATAAGCTTCCGTAATTTTAGCTGATACTTTGGCCTTGAGCTCCTTGGCCGCCGAACCTGCGATCGTGCTGGCGGTAAAGTTCTCGCCCTGCTTCGGCTCATATATAAGCTGTGCGGGCTTCGGCTGATCATCCAGTACAGTCGTCGCATTGGCAGAGAAATTCTCCGGCACAATGATCGCTACATAATATTCGTCTTTCTTCAGCCCCTCTTCAGCCTGTTCGCGGCTCACGAAGACCCAGTTGAAATCCTTGCTCTTCTTAAGCTCCTCCACCAGATCTTGGCCGGCGTTTAGCTTAGTTCCCTCGTAATCGGCGCCCTTGTCTTCATTAACGATGGCGACCGGCATCTTATCCAGATTGCCATAAGGGTCCCAAAACGCCTTCAAATACACTCCGCTGTAAAGCGTCGGAATGAACAGCACGGCCAGGATGGTGAGCAGCATCATCGGTTTCTTAAGCGCCGTACCCGCGTCTTTCCTAAAGACAGATAATGATTTCACTCCGGTTCTCTCCTTTTACTCTTTTCTTTCTGTTTACGCAAAATAGCTTGTAATAATAACTGACTATTTTCCCCGGTTGGTCAATTTAAGGAACAAAAAAATGCCTCTCGGCTCTTGCTCTCGGTGAACTCCGGTTGATTTGGCAAACCTCAGTTGAATATGCGCGAAAGACGCCTGCCGCCATTCTCTTACGCCCTTTGCTGTGCCAGACCTTCAGCCAGAATCAGCCGGAAATACGATTTGATCTCTTCCTTGCTCAGGGGCGCTTGCAATTTGTTAAGCTCGGCAGTCAGCGTAATGTAGAGTTTCAGCATAACCACCGATATGACCTTGGGATCACATGGCTTGATTTCATTCTGCCTGATGGCGTGCTCCACCTCCCGTTCCAGATATCCAATGATGGCGCACTCGATCTTATCGAGTCCCTCCTGCGCCTGCGGCGTACCGAATTCGCGCTTTTCCTGGGAAAGCTTGATAATCAGTTCATGCTCGCTCCGGAATTCCAGCAGGGCGTCCAGAACACGCTGCAGGTTATCAAAGAAAGGCTTGTCGCGCCTAATCTCCCGCTCGGCAATGTGTTTCATCTCAATAATAACCGTGTGAAGAATCTCGTCAAACAACTGCTCCTTATTCGAAAAAAAAGTATAGATGGTGCCTTTACCTACGCTCGCGATTTTGGCCACCTGATCCATCGTTGTCGCCTTGTAGCCGAATAATGAAAAAGACTTTGCCGCCGCCTTAATCACCTGCTGCCTTCGATCCACCACTGCCATCTGCGCACTTCCTTTCTACCGCTTAGTAAATGCCGATCAAGCATGATGACTATTTTACGAATTTGGTCATTTTGTCGTTATTTAATTTACCACCTTGGGCGGCAGATTGCAATACGTTCCAACTTGTTTTATTTTTTAGTTCTTGCAGTGTTTTAACTTTCTCTTTACGTCTTATTTGTATAATGTGAAAAGAGTACAGAATTTCTGAGCAAATATGGCGTATAGTGAATGTAACAGACTTTGCAATTCTATCGAAATCGAAAGTAGCGGGTGAAATTATGCGAAAGAAAAGAGTACTGCTGTTTTCGGAAGGCTTCGGCACAGGACATACAGGGGCCGCCTATGCTTTAGCTGAAGGTATTAAGCGCCTCAATCCTGCAGTCCAGTGCCGGGTCATCGAGCTGGGCAGATTCCTGAACCCGACGGTGGCTCCATGGATTCTTTCCGCCTACCGCAAGACCGTCAGCAGCCAGCCCAAGCTGGTTGGAATGCTGTACAAAACGCAATATCACAGATCGCTGAACCGGTTCACCAAACTGGCGCTGCACCGTGTTTTTTATACGCATGCCCGGCAAGTCATCGAGCAGCTTAAACCAGATCTAATTATATGCACACACCCTCTTCCCGCCGCTGTCGTTTCCAGATTGAAGCATCTGGGGCTGAAAGTGCCGCTGTACACGCTGATTACCGACTACGACGCTCACGGCAGTTGGGTTAACGCAGAGGTGAACCGCTACCTCGTCTCTACCTCTCGGGTAAAGGCGATCTTGACGGGACGCGGCATTCCTTCCGATCAAGTAAAGGTAACAGGCATCCCTGTTCACCCCAAATTCTGGGAACGATCCAACAGGGAGGCGCTCCGCCAGGAGCTTGGACTTGCTGATATGCCCACGGTGCTGATTATGGGCGGCGGCTGGGGCCTGATGTTCGGCGAAGGGATCATGAACGCACTGACGGCCAAGATTGATCATATCCAGCTCATCTTCTGTATGGGCAGCAATAATAAACTGGTGGACAAAATGCGCAGCGATCCCCGGTTCCAGCATCCGAATATCACTGTTCTCGGATACAGCAGCGACGTCAACAAGTTAATGGACGCCGCCGATCTGCTGATAACGAAGCCGGGCGGCATGACCTGCACCGAGGCGCTGGCCAAAGGCATCCCTATGCTCTTCTATCAAGCCATTCCCGGGCAAGAAGAGAAGAACTGCCAATATTTTGTCGAGCTCGGTTTGGCCGAAATGCTGGACTCCGAGACGGTGATAGACAAATGGTTCCGGCTGCTGCAGCGCGAGTACGCAGAACTTGAGAAGCAGCGCCGCCTCCGGCTCTCCCCTGACCACTACCAACCGCATCACTGCGCGGTAACGGTGCTGGAGATGCTGATCAAGCAGGAGAAGCTGGCTGGGGAGAACGGCTCCCCGGCGCAGACGCGCGGCGACAAAGCGGTATACTTGGCTCCTTAATTTATTGATTTCACTGATGTACCGCCAAAAGGACGTCCGGCTGTTTGCCGTTCGTCCTTTTTTGTTGCGGCCGCTTCCTAAATCTCCACGCTCTCTCCGGCTTTGAGCGGGAATCCGGTGATGCCCTCCTGCTTCAGCCGGTTGCAGAACTCCGCTCCGTCCTGTTCGATCACCGGGAAAGTATTATAATGCACCGGTATTACCTTGGCCGCCCGCAGCCAGCTCGCCGCCAGCAGCGCATCGTCCGGACCCATCGTCAGCACATCCCCGATTGGAAGCGCGGCGACATCAATAGCATTGCGTTCCCCGATCAGCCTCATATCCCCGAACAGCGCCGTATCGCCGGCATGAAACAGCGTTTTGCCTTCAAGGGTCAGCAGAATCCCCCCAGGCTGGCCTAGATAAATCCAGTAATCGCCCTCCTGTATGGAGGAAGAGTGAAAGGCCGGTGTATACTTAACGGTAAACCCCGAAAAGTTTAGTTTGCCGCCTATGTTCATGTGCTTGACCTTCGCCCCTTTAATCCGACAGTACTCGGCAAGCTCATAGACCGCGAATATCGGGCAGTCGTTGTTCTTCGCAATCTCCACAGCATCTCCGAGATGGTCGGAGTGCCCATGGGTCAGCAGCACCGCATCCACCCGGATCTTCTCCGGAGCGATTCCCGAACCCGGATTTCCCGATAAGAACGGATCAAAGATAACCTTAGCCTCAGGCGATTCAACCAGCAGCGCGGAATGACCGTAGTAAGTAATTTTCATGATTATCCCTCCTCTACATAATAGTAGATTACCCCATTACGAGAAGATGAACTATCGATAAAAGCTATGATTTCCAATTTTTTCGGAAAAAGTCTGGGAATGGTGCACGGTAAGATCCTGGGCAAGCTTAAGCGAAAGGAAATAATAGGTGTCGTCCGTGACTTCCTTGACCCCGGAGAGCGCGGCGCTAACAGCCCTAATCGAGTCCTGATTTGGCTTTACCCGTTTCAGCCGCCCGTTGGCCACCGGGCTAAACTGATGTTTCTGGTATATGACCGCTTTAATAGTATTGGGAAATTGGGCTGACCGCAGCCGGTTTAGAACAACGTTGGCAACTGCCACCTTGCCCTTGTACGGTTCGCCTTCCGCCTCTGCCATTACGATTTTCTGGAGCAGAAGCACTTCTTCTTCGGATACAGCGTAGCTCCGGGTTGTTTGGTCGCGCTCTTCCCGGCTTAATAGCTTATTCCGTGAGAAGTAAAGTATTGCGGGGGGATGTTTCTGGGTTACAGCAGTCTTCTTGTCCTTGGATTGGCCCCGTGCTGTCCCTGCCGCCACCTTCCGTCTCGCTTCACGCGCGTTCTGCGGATGCCGAATTGGTGCGGCTGCGGAGGCCTTGTTCTTAGCAATTACGGACACCGGGGTGCTACTATCCTTCAGAACCCATTGTTTCACGCTCATCCATCCGGAGGCGGGCACAGGCTTCCAGGCGGTCGCAAGTGTCTGGGAGACGGTGGACAGCTCAGGATGGCTCTGCCGGACTATGGCGGCTCTGGCCTTGAGGGCCGGTTCC
Source organism: Paenibacillus sophorae (assembly GCF_018966525.1). NCBI lineage: Bacteria > Bacillati > Bacillota > Bacilli > Caryophanales > Paenibacillaceae > Paenibacillus > Paenibacillus sophorae. Next base: position 1,805,705 of record NZ_CP076607.1, on the reverse strand, counting down.
GCCGCCGGCTTGGTCCTCTCACTCACGTTCACTTTGGTATCGCCAGCCCGCGGCGCAGATAAAAGCAGCGGCGACTGCAAACGGCCCACATAGAGCTTGTCCCGCTCTCCGCTCAATCCGAGCTCTGGCAGCAGCAAAATTATCGCAGAGAAACACACCAGAATTACGCCGAGTAGCGGCAGCATCCAGCGGTTTTGTTTGAATATAGACATTTCAATCCTCCTAGTTTTTCGGCACATTCTTTTATATGTAACCTAAAATGAGAGGTTTGAACACTACTTTTTAGAAATTGTTAATGTTTCGACAATTTCATACATCGGTTTTTTGTGCATTCGCGTAACAAAAAGAACCCATTCCTCAACTCTCCAGGACATGTGAAGAGCATCCGCTTCCTGCTTAAACGCATTAAGATGTCCTGAGTTAAAAACACGCTCTCCCCTATATTTACGGGCCAGCGTCACATGGGGCTTATAAGCGCGCTCCTCGGCGTGAAATCCCAGCGGAAGCGTAGCCGCCACGATCCGGTTATGCAATTCCTGCAGCCGGTCCGTCTCACCCCCCACTCCCGCCCATAGGACGCGCGGAGCAGCCGGAGGCCCGAAGATGCCTGCTTCCCGCAAAGACAAGGTGAACGGCCTGCAGTCCGCTGCCGCCTCCTTCAGCGCCGACACTAACTCCGGAATGGACCGCGGGTCGGTATCGCCCAGAAACTGAAGCGTTATATGATAATCCTCTTCATGCGTCCATTTGGCAAAGGACAGCTCCCGTGACAGAGTGCGGCACATGCCGCCTACGGCCCCGCGAAGCTCAGGTGACAATCTCACCGCGGTGAACAATCTTTCAGAAGCCGTTCCGCCCATACCGACCGTCACTTTATCATTCATCGTCATTTCACCTTTTTCCACAGATTTGATATTCTTTATAGAGTACTTTGTATTGGGAGGGAACATTGTGGCAAAATCCATTGTTTGTCTGCATCCGCTCACAAAGGAACAGCAGGAAGCCATCCGTAAGGCCGCCCCCGGCTATACCTTAGCGCTAACCGATGCCAAGCAGCCGGACCTTGACATCCTTGCCGAAGCAGAGATTGTCATCGGTTGGACGAAAGGGATCTCTGGCCGCCTGCTCCGCGAAGGCACCCCGCTCCGCTGGGTGCAGAGCTGGTCCGCCGGTGTCGAGAAGCTGCCGCTTGACCGGCTGGAGGAACGGGGAATTGTGCTGACCAATGCAAGCGGCGTACACGCTGCACCTATCGCTCAAGTCATCTTCGGATTTATACTGCTCTTCGTGCGTAATCTGCATTCGGCCATCCGCAATCAGGACCGTCATCTCTGGAGTTCGGACGGGAACGAAAGCGAGCTCACGGACAAAACGGCGGTCATTGTCGGCACCGGAGACATCGGCGGCGAAACGGCCAGAATCGCCAAAGCCTTCCGGATGAGAACCATTGGCGTACGCCGGCTTGACGATCCTCTTCCCGGCTTCGATGTGATGTATACGACAAGCCGGTTGAAGGAAGCCGTGAGCGAAGGCGATTTTGTCATTAACACCCTGCCGCTCACCGATAAGACGCGCCGCTTGTTTGACGCCTCCGTGTTCTCTGCTTTTAAGGAGGGCGCCTATTATATTAATATTGGCCGAGGAGGCACCACAGATACGGGTGCATTGGTCGAAGCGCTGAAGAATGGACGGCTTCGCGGCGCGGGACTCGATGTATTCGAGACGGAACCGCTGTCAAAGGATCATCCATTGTGGGACATGAAGCAGGTCATTATCACTCCCCATATCGCCGGCTTAACCGATTATTACGGCGACCGACTTATGGATATTTTCACCGAAAATATGAAATCTTATCTGGCTTGCGGCGCTCCGTCCAAAAATGTGATCGACTACGGCCGACAATACTAATGGCACAGCCAAAGCGTCCGCTTAAAGGACCCTTTGGACACGGTGCAGCCGCCTTTAATCGAAAAACCGGCCGCTGCGATACTCTCCTCTACCGGCTGCGTGGAAATAATAACCGCGCGGCCGGTTAAACGGCGAAGCGCCTCCAGCATCTCCTTTGTATCCGCCGGGGAGAGCACCGAACACAGATTATATGGCATATCGAGCACGGCCGCGTCATAATGCCCGGACAGATCTCTCATGTCGCCGAGCGCGACGATATTCTCCGGGTAGCCGAAATGGCGCAGATTCCCTCTCGCCCCGCGCACGGCGAGCGGATTCAGATCGCATCCGGCCATGACCATGCCCATGGACAGCCCTTCGATCAGCACGCTCCCCATTCCGCAGCAGGGGTCGAGTATCCGCAGGCCTTCCGGACGCGGAGCGGCAATGTTGACGGCTGACCGGGACAGCGCCACGCCGAGTCCCGTCGAATAGTTATGCGGCTTAAGCTTGCGACGCTGCCAGCTCCTGTCGCTCTCGTGGTACTCGCCGAACAGAATCATGCCCTCATGCCTTGCTAGACCAAATACTCGGTCAGGCGATCGCATGTCAGCCGTTCCGATTATCTGCCTGCCGACTTTCCTCTCCAGCTCTCTGCGCTCTTCATAGGTTCCGCCCCCTTCCTTGGGACAGAACAGTTTGAAGGTCTCCCCTTCCCCAAGCCTGATCCCACTGGCGAAATGAGCAATTGCCTCCTCCGAATCCGAAGCGCATAAAATGTCGATTCTCCCCGATAAAAACGGGCTTCGGCTTGGATCAATCTTTTCCCGGGCAATAATCAGTCCAGGAGATAGAACCTCTCCCTGCAATAATATATCCAGCTCCAGAGAACACAGTCCGCTTTCATTCTCATGGCTGCGGTACATATACAAATAAGACGTCAATTTGTAATCCATTCGGTATAAGTCCAGCCTTTCGCGTTCATTTAAGGAACCGCGGGAATTCACTCCCGCTGCCGCATTCTATTATACCTGAAAACGGACCGCCGATTGCCGGGACCAATGCTATGCGGCGTTCTCTATCAAATGCACATAAAAAACGCCCGCTCCATATTCCGACAGATTAGGCGTAAAATTATAAATAATTATGATATTCTCTTATTTAAGCTGTCTTTAATCCAGATCATAGATTGAGCCGACTTTAAGCCCGAACATCTCATTGTAAATCTTCTCGGCAAAAGCATCCGTCATTCCGGCGATATAGTCGATCACCATATGCTCCCAGGTCCAAATCGGTCTTTGCTTCCGCTGGTCTTTCTCAAAACGCTGCAGCCAATCGGTAGGGATGATCGCTTTCGACGTATCGGGGTCCAGGAACGCCCCCCACAGCCTCCGCACAATCCACTCGCTGCGCTTCTGCAGCCGCTGAACACGCAGATCGCGAATCATCGTCACCCAGGCGAAGCTCTTCAGCACGCTTACCGTGCGCAGAAGGTCCTCGTCTTCTTTTCCTTCTTTAATAAAGGTAACCTTCTTCCAGTCACCATCCTGTATGACGCCAAGGCTGGCGACAAAGGTGCTGACCCAGTAGGCTTTGACTTCGCGGCGGGTTCGGGAATAATCGTTCTCACAGGTCGGCATTTTCTCCTTCCAGATACGAAGAAATGAGTTCAGCACTTCTTCTACCTTGGGCCGGATCGCTTCCTCCGTCCATCCATGCCAGAAAGAATCCTCCAGCGTCATGATTTTCTCGACAATCAGCCTTAAAATATAAGGATCATGCATGAAGAATTCATGAACTTCAATCTTCCCGGCCTTAATGCCGTCCTCAAGGTCATGGGCGGAATAAGCGATATCATCGCATAAATCCATCAGTTGGGCTTCGAGCGTCTTCTTCCCTTCCGGAATTCCCCATTCCGAGCGGATATGCGAGATATATTCCCACTCATGCAGGTACATTCCCTTTTTAAGCGTCGTTCCGGGAAACGGATACTTATTGATTCCAAGCAGAACGGCATCCGACAGATTGAGTCCGTCGATGTTCTCGCGCTTCTCCAGAAACATGATAAGCCGGAAATTATGCGCGTTGCCCTCAAAATGTTCATACTTGGTTCTCATCTCGTTGTAAATCTCGAGTTTGCGTGCCGGGTCCGCTCCTGTCGCCGCCGCCTTCTGCGTAGTTTTCTCCTCAATTAAGCGGTCCAAAATGCTGTCGAGCACTTCTTCCCCTTTATGGCCGAATGGAGGATGGCCGAAATCATGGGCAATCGCTGCACATTCAACCACCTCCGGATCAATGACCAGTCCCGGATTACCGGCCTGCTCCATGCCCACTTCCGGATAAGAACGCAGCAGGCTCTTAGCTGCCTCCCGGGCAATTTGAGCGACCTCAAGCGAATGGGTTAACCTCGTCCGGTAATAATCCCCCGTGCCTGCTCCGAATACCTGCGATTTCCCCTGCAGCCTGCGGAATGTCGGCGAATGAATCAGCCGGGAATAATCACGTTCATATACGGCCCTTGACGTCTCCAGACGGGTAATCTCCGGATATTGGCGGTGTTCTCTTAGTTCATTCAGTCTCATGCTCCCCTACCCCTTATATTATGGCTGTCTGTTTTTAATACTACATTATAATGCATTTTCGGCAAAAGTTTCACTAATCCCAGTTATATTTTTACGGCAAGATGAGCAAGTTGATAGGAGAGGCAAAGCGGCCCACTGTGTCGCAGTTTCTTAACATTCAAGTTTTTGACACATATAAATTTTCCATCATTTAACTCTAATGTGATTATACATTTATTAATATTCTGTTATTCACTCGTATTAACCTTTTATCGCCAAAATTACCGATTTTCAGGACACTGCAAAGTTTTTTCGTGAATTTTATCGACATTGCTCAAAATACCTTGATTTTCCAAACATTATATAGTAAGATTTCAATATAAACATTATGATTTAGTTGTATTTTGTTATAACTAGATATAATTAGACATCAAGATTTACATCACATACAACTCTTATTACCCAAAATTGAGAGGAGAATGTACAATGAAAATTAGTGCTAGAAACCAGCTCGAGGGCCGTGTAGTAGCTATAGAGGCAGGACCTATCAATGCAAAGGTTGTTATTGACGCTGGTGGACAAACAATCACTTCCATCATCTCCTTGGATGCTCTTGAGGAACTCGGAATTAAAGAAGGCGCTACAGTTACCGCCCTTTTCAAAGCTTCTTCCGTCCTGTTGATGGCCTAAGGCTTAACCGCTTTCTGAATAGCAGACGCAAAATAGAACCGGACGTACATCACTTTCGTGTACATCCGGTTCTTTTCAGTTGCCCGGCCCCTTCAATAATTGCGTCCGGATAGAAAATAAGGTAGTCTTGTGTTAATGCACCCATAGTGTGCGATGGCTGCTGACGCAGCCTACTTCTTAGGAGGCTTTACTTTATGTCTGACAATACATCCTATACAACCGAAGAGGTTGCTCAGCTGCTTAAAATATCAAAACTGAAGGTCTATGATCTCATTAAGAAAGGCGAACTTTCTTCTTATCGGGTCGGGAAACAAATGCGTGTGGATTCCTCGGACCTTGAACAGTACAAGCAGCAGTCCAGAGAGAGCGGACGCCAGGCATCCATGCTGACCTCTACTAAGCCGGGACTACACGGGATAAGCTCTACCCCTAACATCCCACCCCCGGCGACGTTCCGTTCATCCGCGCGTGAAATTGTCATCACCGGTCAGGATATCAGTCTGGATATACTAGCACAGCATCTGGAGAAATTCTCTCCTTCACTGCGCCCGCTGCGTTCGTATGCAGGAAGCCTTGACAGTCTAATTTCCATGTACCGCGGGGAATCGGATATCGTCAGCACCCATTTGCTTGACGGCGATTCGGGCGAATATAATATTCCTTATATCCGCAAAATGCTCGTAGGAACCAGCTATCTTGTTGTTCGCCTCTTGGGCAGGGCCGCCGGCCTGTATGTACAGAAAGGCAATCCCAAGGGACTGCAAAGCTGGAAGGACTTGGGGCAATCCGGTCTGCGGCTCGTTAACCGGGAGAGAGGATCGGGCGCGCGGGTGCTGCTGGATGAACAACTACGCCTGAACGGAGTGAAGGCACAGAATATCGAAGGCTATGCAACGGAAGAAATCAGCCATGTGACAGTTGCCGGCAGAATCGCCCGCGGCGAGGCCGATGTCGGTGTCGGGAATGAAAAGGCCTCCCGAATAGTCGAAGGCGTGGATTTTATTCCTCTCATTCAAGAAAAGTACGATCTGGTTATGCTGAAACGACCGGATAATCAGGATTGGATCTCGGCTGTGCTCGAAATATGCCGCTCCCAAGCACTTCATAATGAGCTTAACTCGCTATATGGTTACGATCTGTCCGAAACCGGGAAGATTATTTACGAAACATAAATTAATAGCAAACCCTCCCTATCCGCAGGCAACTGACAATGCCGGATCGGGGAGGGTTATTTACTATTCTTTATCAGTCTTTGTCAGGAGTAGCGGTTGACAAACATCAGCATGACCGCCGATATTGCGATAATCGAAATGACCCACAGCCAGGCAAGCGTCATATCCCCTCCATCCACAGCCACATAAATCGCGGTAGGAATCGTCTGCGTCCGGTTGGGAATATTGCCAGCAACCATAATTGTCGCCCCAAACTCGCCAAGGCCGCGGGCAAAGCCGAGAACATAGCCCGCCGCAAGCGTTCGGATCGCCAGCGGAAGCGTAATATAGCGAAGCACTTGAAGCTCTCCCGCCCCCTGAGCGCGCGCCGCATCTTCCAAATCGCGGTCGACTTCTTCAAAGCCTGCCTTTAGCGTACGATAAACGAGCGGAAAAGCGACAACGACAGCGGCAATTACCGCCGATCCCCAGGTGAATAGAATCGTTCCACCGGTTAAATTCTCGTACCATTCACCAAGCCAGCTCCTTCTTCCCAACACGACCAAAAGCACAAAACCTACAACCGTAGGCGGAAGAACCAGAGGCAGCAGCAGTACAGTTTCTATCAGGCTGCGGCCCGGAAACTTCCGGTTCGCCATCGCCTTGGCGACCACCGCCGCCAGGACGAATACAATCACGCTCGTGATAACCGCAATTTTAATCGATAACCACACCGGGGCCATAAAGTCGGTCCAATTGATGTCCATGTATACTCAACCCGCAGTCTTTATTTATTAGTAGAGCAAAAACCCGTAGGATTTGAATACGCTAGTTGCAGCATTAGTTTGGAGGTAGCTGTAGAATGCTTTGGCTTCCGCCTCATGTTTAGTTCCTTTTACAATACCGATCGGATAGTTGATCGGTTTGTGGGCGAAAGAGCCTACAGTAAGAGCGATCTTAACCTTCTTGGAGGTCAAAGCATCGGTTTTGTATACAAAACCTGCATCCGCGTTGCCTGTTTCAACATAGGAGAGCACCGCGCGTACGTCTTTGCCAAAGACCAGCTTGCTTTGCAGTGGGTCCCAAAGCTTCTTGGTAGTCAGGGATTGCTGTGCATATTGTCCCGCCGGCACGGATTCCGGTTGGCCAATGGCTACCTTCTTGAAGGAAGGACCCGTAAGCAGGGAGATCGTATTAAGCTTCGCCTTCGAGTTCGAAGGAACTACGACCACCAGTTGATTCTTCAGCAGTTCTTTATTTGCGGAGATGAGTCCGCCATCAATAAGAGCTTTCATTTGTTTGTCGCCAGCCGAGAAGAAAATATCAGCTGGAGCTCCTTGCTCGATTTGCTTCTGCAATGTGCCTGAAGCTGCATAGTTAAAGACCAGATCGATAGTGGGATGAGCTTTCTCGTATTGAGCTTCGATTTTGTCCAGGCTGTCCTTCAGGCTTGCCGCCGCGGATACCATGATTTTCGTTTTGCCTGCAGCCTCCGCCTTACCGCTTGTTACCAGAGGCGTTGCGGCAAATACTGCCACCGCCATTACTGCCATTGCCAGCTTTTTTAACATCCTTCCATTCCTCCAGTGTATGTATTGATATGATTAGGAGATATTCTAGCACATCTTCGATAAATCTACCATATTTTTTGTTATAATTCATATCATCGTGTTATATTTGAACAAAAAACGTCAAAACAACTCAATTCCTGCGAGGGAAGAAATGCTTACATATAAAAAGAGAATCAGCCGTACTGGATGCTTCCAACAATGCATAAAGCAACAAAAAAACCCTTCAGCCTGCCGGCGCCGGCATAGTTTAAGCCGAAGCGGCGGATCTGAAGGGTATTTAGAGAAAACGGAGTGTGCTAATTCTTCATCCGGGGGTCAAGCACGTCGCGCAGACCATCCCCCATTAGATTAAAGCCTAGCACGGTCAGCATGATGGACAGGCCCGGAAAGACGACCGTCCAGGGCGCCTTCTGGATAAACTGGCGTGAATCCGACAGCATTTTGCCCCATTCAGGCTCCGGAGGCTGGGCGCCAAGTCCGAGAAAGCCAAGAGCAGCCGCTTCGATAATAGCGGTCGCGATGCCAAGCGTACCCTGCACGATAATCGGCGTCAGGCTGTTCGGCAGGATATGGGTCAGCAGAATACGGGTGTTCTTCATGCCGATTGCCCGTGCAGCCGTAATATATTCTTCCGACTTCAGGCTGAGCACCTTCGCGCGTACAAGCCGCCCGTAAGTCGGAATGTTGACGATGGCGATGGCGTAGAGCGCGTTCTGCAGCGACGGCCCGAGAATGGCCACAATGGCGATCGCCAGCAGAATGCTCGGAAACGCGAGCAGGATATCGAACAGACGCGAAATGAGCATATCGATCCATCTGCCGTAAAAGCCGGCAAGCACGCCGAGCAGTGTGCCTACGATAATGGAGCCAATGACGGAGAAAAAGCCCACCCAAAGCGAAATACGCGCGCCGTAGATGATACGGGTGAACATATCTCTACCAAGGTCGTCCGTTCCGAACCAATGGTCCGCGGACGGCGCCTTCAGCCGGTCCATCAGCACTTGCTCCTTGTAATCGTGAGGGGCGATGAGCGGTGCCAACGCCGCGATCAGGATGAAGAAAACGATAATGCCGAGTCCGAGCATCGCCGTTTTATTTTTGCGGAATGCCTTCCATGCGTCGCGCCAAGGGCCGGAGACCTTTTCGGCAGAAGCCGCTTCCGAATTTACGTTCAATGATGCCTGTGACAAAAGGTTCCCTCCTTACTTGTATTGAATGCGCGGATCGATGGTGGCATACAGCAGATCCACAAGCAGATTGATGATAACGAAAATAAAAGCGATGATGAGAATTCCGGACTGAATGACCGGATAATCGCGCGAGCTGATCGCTTCAAATATATACCGTCCCACGCCCGGCCAGGCGAAGATCGTCTCTGTCAGCACAGCGCCGCCGAGCAGAGCTCCCGTCTGCAGACCGACGACGGTCAGAACGGGAATCAGCGAATTTTTCAGGGCGTGCTTGTACACGACGAGGAACTGTGACAGCCCCTTGGCTTTGGCCGTGCGGATATAGTCGGAATTCATAACCTCCAGCATGCTGGAGCGTGTCATCCGGGCGATAATCGCCATCGGAATCGTTCCGAGCGCGATGCTCGGGAGAATCAAATGCTTGATGACGGTCCACAGTTGATCCCAGCGTCCCGCTAAGATGCTGTCGATTACATACAGATTGGTGATGCTCTCCACCGGGTCCCGCTGATTCATCCTTCCGATCGAGGGCAGCCAGTGAAGCTTTAACGCAAAAACCAGTTGTTCCATGAGGCCAAGCCAGAATATCGGCATGGACACACCTATCAGCGCGATAATCATCGCGGTATAGTCAAACCATGAGTTCTGCTTCCATGCGCTCAAAATGCCGGCATTCACGCCGACGAAGGTGGCGAACAACATCGCAGCAGCCGTAAGCTCCAGCGTTGCCGCCAGGTAAGGCATGATTTCTTTGGCAATCGGCGTCTTGGTGCGGATCGAGGTTCCCAAATCGCCTTTCAGCAGATCGCCCATGTAATCAAAGTACTGCGAAATCCAGGGCTTGTCGAGACCGAGCTGTTCCCGCAGCGCCTGTTTGGACTGCTCTGTCGCCTTCTGGCCCAGGATCGTCTCCGCCGGATCACCCGGGATGGCATGTATGATGGAAAATACGATAATCGTCATGCCGATCAGTACGGGAATCAGCACCATGACACGTTTTAATAAATAGGAACTCAAGAACGGATCACCTTCCTTACACGGACTTGCCGCCGTTCTTTAGCGGCGGCAAGATCGTGTGCTATGAAGCTATTCGAAGTAAACTTCGCTGTAATATTCCGTGCCTGTCGGACTCGGAACAAAGCCTTTCAGATTCGCTTTGGCTGCAAGCAGCGGAGTCGTATGCACGAGCGGAATCCAAGGAGCGTCTTCTTTGATGATAACCTGAGCCTGCTTGTACAGGTCGGCGCGTTTGTTTTGATCGGTTTCTTTTTGCGCTGCAACCAGAATCTTGTGCAGGTCTTCGTTTACATAGAAGTTACGGTTGTTGCCGGGAATGGAATCTTTGTCAAGCAAGGTGTAAATGAAGTTGTCAGGGTCGCCATTGTCGCCTGTCCAGCCGAGCATGTAGATGTCATCCTTCTCGCCGGCTTTCGTGTCGTCCAGATAAGTTGCCCACTCCGGAGACTCGATGACGGTCTTCACGCCGATTTTCTCCCAGTCCGCCTGAATCGCTTCGGCGACCTTCTTGCCGTCCGGCATGTAAGGACGGGATACCGGCATGGCATACAGGGTTACCGTATCCGGCAGGCCGTTCGGGTAACCGGCTTCCGCCAGCAGCTGCTTCGCTTTGTCCAAATCGTACTCATAGTCCTTCACCTGATCGTTATAGCCCCACAGGGATGGCGGCATCGGATTAACGGCCGGCTGAGCCTGACCTGCGAAGAACGCGTCGATGATCGCTTGTTTGTTGACCGCATAGTTCAGCGCCTGTCTTACTTTAACGTTGTCGAAAGGCTTCTTCTTGAAGTTGAAGCCAAGGTAAGCGACGTTAAACGGAGGACGTTCGATCTTTTGCAGCTCACTATTGCCTTCCAGCGTTGACAGATCGTCCGGGCTTAAATCTTCCATCAGGTCGATTTCGCCGTTTTGCAGCGCGTTGAAGCGTGCGGAGTTGTCCGGAATGGAACGGACGATTACCTTGTTCAGCTTCGGAAGTCCTTCTTTCCAGTAGCTTGCATTCTTTTCGAGTGTAATGGAATCGTTATGCTTCCATTCCTTAAAGACGAATGGGCCTGTGCCGACCGGCTCGTTCTTGAAGTTTTCTTTCTTTTCTTTAATCGCTGTCGGGCTGGCGATGCCAAAGGACGTCATCGCAAGGTTTTGCAGGAAAGGAGCCTGCGGTTGATTCAGCGTAAACTGCACGGTCAGATCGTCGACAGCCTTGACGTCCTTAATGACACGCGAACCGTCAGGTCCGAACATGGAGTCATAGTAATCGAAGGAATCGCCTTCGAATTTATACTCGCTCTTCGGATCGCTCCAGCGTTGGAAGTTGAATACAACCGCCTCGGCATTGAAGTCCGTGCCGTCATGGAACTTTACGCCCGGATGCAGCTTGAACGTATAGGTCAGGCTGTCCGTCGATACTTCCCAGCTATCGGCCAGAGAAGGCTGGACTTCAGAGGTTCCCGGCTTGTACTCCAGCAGGGAATCGAATACCTGATGGTCGATTTTCAAAGATTCGCCATCGGTAATAATTGCAGGATCCAGCGAAGCGGAGTCGCCGCCGCGTCCCACAACAAGCGTATCCTGAGTCGATGCGCCAGCAGTCGCCGTGCTGGCCGGCGAACTGGTAGCCGCACCGTTATTCGAGCTTGCGTTGTTGCCGCCTCCGCAGCCGCTGAGCACGAGTCCCGCGCCAAGCGTTAGTGTTAAAGCCAGACTGCCCCATTTCTTCATTTTCGTTAAACCCCTTTCTCTCCACAAAATATATATGATGCGTTTATATAGAGCCGCTCTGAAAGGGCGGCCATAAACCACGTCCCTGCGCATAAGGCAGAATTTCCGGTCAAAGCCAGCCAGGATTCCCTCTATTTAGGCCAGCTGCGTTCTGGATTCCCCGTCATATAGATAACAGGCGGTTAAGTGTCCCGCTTCCGTCTCGGCAAGCTGCGGCCGCGAATTGCGGCAAATATCCATCACATGCGGACATCTTGTACCAAAGGCGCAGCCGACCGGCGCGTTCGCCGGACTCGGCACCTCGCCTTGGAGGATAATGCGCTCCTTCCGCAAATCAGGATCAGGCTCGGGAACCGCCGACAGCAGCGCCTGCGTATAAGGATGCTGGGGATGGGAATACAGCTTCTCCTTGTCGGTAATCTCCACGATCCGCCCAAGATACATCACTGCGACCCGGTCGCAAATATGCTTTACAACGCTGAGATCATGCGCGATGAATATGTAGGTTAATCCGAATTCGCGCTGCAAATCCTGCATCAGATTAATGACCTGCGACTGGATGGATACATCCAGTGCGGAGACGGGCTCGTCCGCCACAATCAGCTTCGGCTGGAGAGCAAGCGCCCGGGCGATGCCGATCCGCTGCCGCTGGCCTCCGGAGAACTGATGCGGATAGCGCTGAAGGTGAGCCTTCGACAGGCCGACAACGTCGGCCAGCCGCTGAACGGCAGCCTTGCGCTCCTTGGCGTCACCAACGCCATGCACGATCATCGGCTCCTCCAGAATCCGCTCCACAGTATTGCGCGGGTCCAGCGAGGAGAACGGGTCCTGGAATACGATCTGCATATCCCGGCGCCGCTTGCGTAATTCTTCCATGGACAGCTTTCGTATGTCCTGGCCCTCGAAGATGATTTCCCCGTTCGTCGGCTCAATCAGCCGAAGCAGTGAGCGTCCGGTCGTCGATTTGCCGCAGCCGCTCTCTCCCACCAGGCCGAATGTCTCGCCTCTCCGGACGGTAAACGAAATGTCGTCCACCGCCTTCACGAAGCCCTGCGTTTTATTCAGAAACCCTTTCTTAATCGGATAGTATTTCTTCAGACCTTTTACTTCCAGCAGGTTCTCGCTCATACCGCATCCTCCTGACTATGGTCATGCAGCCAGCATCTGCAGCTGTGCCGATTCTCCTGAAGCGTAAGCTCCGGCAGAGACTGGCGGCATATATCCATCACATGGGAACAGCGCGGTGCAAACCGGCAGCCCTGCATATTTTTGCTCAAAATAGGCACATTGCCCGGAATGGAATACAGGCGCTCGCGGGTCTCGTCCATTCTCGGCACGGAGGCGATGAGTCCCTGGGTGTAAGGATGCAGCGGATTTTTGAAAATATCGTGCACCGAGCCTTCCTCCACAACTTTACCTGCGTACATGACCGCCACCCGGTGGCACATTTCCGCAACGACGCCCAAATCATGGGTAATCATCATAACGGCCGTGCCCTGCTCCTCGTTGAGACGGCGGATCAGATCCAGAATCTGCGCTTGGATCGTCACGTCGAGCGCGGTTGTCGGCTCGTCCGCGATCAACAGCTCCGGACTGCAGGAGATCGACATCGCGATCATCACCCGCTGCCGCATACCTCCCGACAGTTGATGCGGATACTCGTCGATAATGGCCTCCGGCCTTGGGATGCCGACCTTGCGCAGCATTTCCACTGCATGCTCGCGGGCTTCCTTTTTGGACAATCCCCGGTGCAAACGCACCGTTTCGACAATTTGCTGGCCAACGGTGAACAGCGGATTGAGCGAGGTCATCGGCTCCTGGAAAATCATGGATACGGCGTTGCCCCGAATTTTCCGCATATCCTTTTCCTTGAGGGGCACGATGTCCGTACCCTTGAATACAATGCGGCCATCCACAATACGGCCCGGCGGATTAGGCACAAGCTTCAGCACGGACAAGGAGGTGACGCTTTTTCCGCAGCCCGATTCTCCCACCACGCCCAGCACCTCACCGGGATTGATATAAAGATCAACGCCGTCGACCGCAGGCACTTCGCCTTTTTCTGTAAAAAAATGCGTATGCAGATTCTCAATTTGTAAAATGGGTTGGATCAAAGAAACTTACCTCTCTTCCGGCAAATAAATTGAACAAAGGTCAAATTTGAAGCAAATAAAAACTCTCCGGTATAGAGAGATTAATAACCTAACATCACATGAAAGCAATAATCTGACACCACATGAAAGAAATGCTGCTTTAAACCAACAGAGCTGTCATATAAATTGACTTTACTATATATGATCTGCCACGACAAGAATAATTTTCAAAAACACGGGCAGCCTTTTTTTCATTTATATGTACTTGCATGCGCTTTCATGAAAAAAGCACTCAAAAAAAAGACTGCGCTATTTATATAGCGACAGCCATTTCTCTAGTTGATAGCGCAAAACTTCTCTGTAATGGACGGGCTCGATTATTTCCGCTGCTTCTTTAAAGTTCGTCACCCACTCAATGAACTCCCTGTCCCGCTCAAGCGAGACCTCAAAATAGGCGTACTTGCCATGCTGCTCCGTTTTTACAGGGGCAATTCCACTCTTTCCCCTCCTGATTTCCTCCAGCACACCGTCAGAAAACCTGACCTTAAACACCACACGGAGGCTGTCCTCATCCACAGACCACTTTTGTTTCGTGAATGCCTGCAAGTTGAAAGGCTCTTTGGAAAAATTCTTGTCCGTTAGTTTAACATTCGTCAGATCATGGGTGTGAAAGCTTCGGATGGCCTTCAGACGGTGACAATATCCGATAAGATGAAAACGATTTTCCAGAGGAACCAGGTAATACGGATCAATTTCGAGTCCGTTCTCTTCCTGAGCATTGTCGAAGTAATCGGCGCGAATGCTTTTTTGTTTCAGCACGGCACTAAGGATATGGATTAAATGGGATTGTTCCGGCCCGGCGCCGTTTCGTTCCAGCCAAAGAGAACCGACTTCCTTCTTGGCGTTCTCCATTTTTTCTTCCCTGTCCGCCTTCTGCTTGTATTCGGCCGCCATCACTTTTTCATAAGCACTCTCAAAGCCCCTGGGCATCAGAGGCTTAATCATTTCTATAGTGTCGCTGAGCTGCGAAAATGCGGCCGATTCCTCCGATGACCAGTCCAGGGGGTACAACGCAAAATTGCCGATAAAAGCATATCCTTTCCCATGTCCCATGTGGGTAATCGGGATATGCATAGCGCTTAGAGCATCCATATCCCGATAGATCGTTCTCTCGCTGGTACCGCAGCGTTCAGCCAACTCACGCGCCAAAATGCCAGGCTTGGCCTGAACGAGCGTAATAATACGCATCAGACGGATTAATCGGTCTGTCATAATAACTTCTCCTTGCCACAATTAGTAAAATAGACTCATTGAATAAAAAATATATGGATATATGTATCTATTTTATAAAAATTAAAATTCTATATAATAGATTAAGTAGTAGAACTATTTTACTATTTTAACACACTTAGCATTTTCCCTCTTCATTACTCTTCTGGTTTACAAGTGAATATTCTCACAAAATATTGAAGTGAAAACCTTATCCTTCGGCTGCACACGATCTCACACTGCGGATGTTTGCTCCTTTTCAATCTGATGAGACTTCCGTTCGCACTGTATGTAAAGCGACTCGGCTTCACGCAGCAGGACAGGATCTCCGGAACGCGCAGCCATCAGCAGCAGATTATCCGCATGACGCCGCAGTTTCTCCCGGGCAAGCATTTGCTGTCCGTCAGCATATAGTAATAACGCCTCAGCAATAGTCTTCTCTACTTTTAACAGTTCCACATGCTTCTCTACATAAAATGAACTGGCCTTATCGATGTATCCGGTATGGCGGCTGTATTCAAGACTCAGCTTTTGTACGGGCAGCTCCCGCCCACGTTCACCAGGCCGCTGTCTGTATCGCCACTGCAGCCACAGCATTTCATGCCTTCCTGCCGCAAGGGATTCCAGATTAAATTCAAGTGCAATATATTTTCTCTGCCCTGAGCGGATGGCGCCAAGCGAGAACAGGAGTCCCCGATCCCCGCTTTCCGCAGGACGGCAGCCGTGCACCCTGTTCAGGCTCACATAGGGCTCTAGCCATATACGAAGCTCAATGTCGCGTGCAACTAATTTCTGGGACTTCTTCCCGCCTGTACTCGGCTGCGCAGCGCCGCACCATTCGATAAGCAGGACGGCCTTTTGCGATTTTCCGGAAAAAATGTAATCATGGCTCCATGTGTAAGCCGGTTGAACGCTGGCATGCATTATTTCCACCTCTTTCTTTTTTTGGGTTTTCTATTAATGTACCAATGTTGGCGGACAACTCCTTGTCATGGAATATATGTTCGGTTTGATATTATCGACAAAAAAAGAGCCGATTCATAGAAAGTGAACCGCTCTCGAAGAACAACAGCTATAAATGGCATTTTGCAATGAGTTATTTCATTCTTCTTTGGCGCAGTTGGCTTTCGCGATAGGGGCGCGGCGAACGAAAGAAGGATTCCAGCGCCCATTTGGCGCAAAGCAGGGAGAACAGAAAAAATAGTATAGCCCAAAGGATAGCCGGTATCCCGGTAAGACGGGCCAGATTGGCGGCGTCGCCCGCGCGTGATGGCGAATAGGCGGATGCGGTAACCAGATAAAGAGTGCCAACGACGGATTCCTCCAACGTCAAAAAAGCCAGCAGCAGGTAATAAAACTTGCGTATTCCTTTGCCGGTGAGCAGCATGACGATATTGAGCCCGGCAAATCCGGCCAGCCACAGCATGCCAAAGCCGCCCCGCACATAGAGCGCCAGCATGATTAGCGCGATGCCGGACGATAGGATCAATCCCAGCTCCTTGCGGCCTCTGGCATATAAATAGAAAAGAAGAAGCGCAAACAGCGAAGCGGAAGGATACCCGGCGAGCGATACCAGAAAAGGCCGAAATCCTGCCTGAACGGCTGAGTAAGTCACCCCGCTGTGGTCCGCATATAATTCAATCCGCAGCACCTGTCCCGACAGCAGCAGTGTAACGAGCGCATGGCCGAATTCGTGGATCATCGTATCCAGATTGCGAAACAGGCTGGAAAAAGGAATCCATCTTGTCAGCAGAACCGAGCCGACCAGAAATAGAATGGTCTTCAACCAATTGTTCAACTCAAATCAACCCCTTTACAGGTCCAAAGTATACGCTAACTCCCGCACCTCCTCAACAAAACAATGGAGATGAGGCGGCTATTGCCGCAATTTGTCGTACACTGGCGTGTTATAATAAATGATAGGAAAACATACTTACACGTCAGGCGGTGATCAACCTATGAAGTCAAAGATTCTTCCTTCACTGCCGCGTCTGCTGTCCGCTATCCTGCTGACTGGAATCCTCTATACTCTTCCCGCGCCAGCGGCCCATGCGAATATTTTAGGCGACCTGTACCGCGGGCTGGAGCAGTTCTCCGAGCTGCCTGACCAGGTGAATGATCTGCAGGAAAGCTATCATCAGACCGTAAACGAGCTGGAGCAGACAAAGGATGAGCTTGGACAGACTATAGATGAACTGGATAAAACCAAAAATCAGCTGGAAACGTACCGCAGCGAGAACACCTTGCTTCAAGACCAGAATCGGCAGCTTACCGTGATGATCGATGAGCTTAGAGACGAGCGAGCCGCGAGGGAAAGCTATATACACCGTCTTAAAGTGACTGCTATTACAGGTCTCGGACTGATTGCGGGTTATTTTATTCTCACCAGAGTGATCCGCCTTGGCATGCGAAGCCGCTCGGAGCGGGGGGACCGATTGCACTAATATCCAAATCCGGCGGGGAGCGTCCCTGATTATGAGAAAGGAGTGCGGGCGGTGAACGCTGAAGTACAGGACGGAGGAAACGCCTTGAGCGGAGAGGCTTTGACTTTCACGCTGGAGGAGAATGAGGAAGTGCATGTGCTGCATCCGCAGCAGATTATCGCCTATCAGGGGCCGTCCTCTGGTCGGGCTGACAGATTTATGGATGTAAAGGGAATGTACCGCAAGCGCAAGCTGATTCGGGCGGATATGACCGGCCCTTGCCGGTTCACGGCGGCTCTGCCTCCAGGCTACAGGGTCAAGACGGTTATGCTGGACGGCAAGGACGATCTGCTCTATGACTTCAAGCACCTGTTCTATTACAGCAAAGGAATTACCATGCAGACCCGTGTGCTTAGCGTGAAGAACATGATCGTGACCAGGGATGTCGTCAAGGTCAGGTTCTCCGGCAGTGGAAGCATCGGCATCCTGACGGAAGGAACCGTATGCGAAGCCGCTCTGGACCCGGTGCAGCCTTTATATGTCGATGCGGGGAGTGTGATCGCCTACCCCGAGAATGCCCGGCTGGAACTGACGGTCTACGGTAATCATCTGGCCAGCCAGCATATGAACTATCACTGGAAAATGACCGGCAGCGGTCCTGTCCTCTTTCAAGCCGGCCGGCAGAACCGAAGGTTTGAACGGGAGAACGATGAGGACGGCCTTTTCAAACGATTCCTAAGGGAGATCCTCCCCTTCGGCGGCGTATTTATCAAGTAACCGCCGCCGGGAAGGAAATGGGCGGCAAAAATCAAAATGGCCGGTTCCAGTCAGGATCTGACTGGAACCGGCCATTTCGCGTCTCAATTCGCGGGCCGCATGCGGGCAGCCGTTACAGGTTCTTATGCGAGGTAAGCGTTCAGCATCCAGATATGCTTCTCGACACTTGTTCTGATACCGATGAACAGATCGCCTGTAGGTTGATCGCCGGACTCTTCCGCCAGTGTAATACCGGCGCTCAGCTCTTGCGCGAGAATCGTGTAGTCCTTGACCAAAGTCGCCACCATTTCCTTGGCGCTCTCGCCGCCAGTTGCTTCCTGCAGGCTGGACAGAGCCAAATATTCTTTCATCGTGGAAGCGGGTTTGCCGCCGATCGCGAGCAGACGTTCCGCCACAGTATCCACATATTCAGCAGCTTCGTCATAATACTCTTCGAATTGGCTATGCAGCGTGAAGAAATCCGTTCCGGTAACAAACCAGTGGTAATGATGAAGTTTAATTCCCAGCAGTGTCCAGTTGGCAGTTTGACGATTCAATGTGGCATGCAGTTCGGTTTGAGTTTTCAGATCAGTACTCATGATTCATTCCTCCCGGTTTTAAATAATTAATATTTAGACTTAATCTAAATCTATATATAGATTATCATATATCTTACCATTTTGCAATGCTTTCACCTGTGTATAATTGGTGCATATATTATCATGCTCATTGCGGCAGCCGCTATTATTTCTGTCACATTCGTTCATTTCCCCAAAAGCTGGCCCTGTTCCTCCATCCTGTCTTTGCCGCTGCGGAATAGTCCGCGCATCTCTTCCCGCTTCGCCTTCGGGCTCAGCACATACAGCATGTCCCCGGGCTCAATCACCGTACTGCCGTGCGGAGTGACGACCTTGCTCCCGCGGATAATGGCGGTAAATAAAATCTCGTCCGGCATGTTGATCTCTGAAATTATCATGCCGGCAATCGGCATCCGTTCCTCGATACGGATATGATTGAATTCCGTATTGGTCTTGCCCAGCGCCACAAGTTCCATTAGCGAAGGGCCGTCCGCTTGCACCTTGGCAAGCTTCAGCCTCGTTGCCAGCGGGGAGATCGTCGTTCCCTGAATGACGGCTGAGGTCAGCACGACGAAAAAGACGACATTAAAGAACAGCCTTCCATGCTCAAGCCCTGCCAGCAGCGGGTACATGGCGAGAACAATCGGGATGGCGCCCCGCAATCCGGCCCAGGAGATGAGCGTTTTTTCAGGAATGGAGTACTTAAAGAAGACAAGGCTCAGGAACACGCCGACCGGCCTTGCCACCAGCATCAAAATAAAGGACAGCAGCAGTCCTTCCCAGGCGATATTCGCCAATTCCTGAGGAAATACAAGCAGGCCGAGCAGGATGAACATGAAGATCTGCATCATCCAGGCAAAGCCGTGATTGAAGTTCATGATCGTACGGTGGTAGATCAGCTCGGAGTTCCCGAGGACAAGTCCCATCACATATACCGCAAGCAGTCCGCTGCTGTGCAGCAGCGCCGCCGATCCGTAGGTCAGTACGGCGAACCCCACAGCCATCACGGGGTACAGCCCTGCGGAATCCAGGTTGATCCGGTTGATCACCTGAACGGCGATTTTGCCGAACGCCACGCCGACGAACAGGCCGATCCCCATCTCCCATATGAATGACAGCAGCAGTCCCCACAGCGACGTATCCGGATGCTGTATCCATTCGATCAGCGACACGGTAAGAAAGACAGCCATTGGATCATTGCTCCCCGATTCCGCTTCCAGCGTCGACGTGAGGCGTTTGTCGATATTTTTGCCGCCCAGTACGGAGAAGACCGCCGCCGCATCGGTCGATCCGACGATGGCACCGAACAGCAGCCCTTCCGCCCAGGAGACATCCAGAATCCAGGTGGCGAACAAGCCGACTGCGCCGGTCGTGACGAGCACACCCAGAGTAGACAGTGCCAGTGACGGGCCGATTATGGGCCTGATATCCTTGAAATTAGTCTGCATGCCGCCTTCAAACAGGATGATGACAAGCGCAAATATGCCCGCAAACTGCGTCAGGGGCACATTATTATAGTAAACAAAGCGGCTGAGAATCATGCCGGCGGCGATGAACAGTACGAGGGACGGCATGCCGAACCGCGATGAAAATTTGGTCGACAGCACCCCAGTCAGCAGAAGGGCGGCGAGCAGCATAATAATGGAATCGGCCAGATGGGTCATTTTGGCTATCACTCCCTATCCTATGATGACGGAATCAATCGCATGATGAACAACCCGTATCTTCTTAATTAACCCATAAAATACGAAAGAACCCTCTTCTCAGGGTTCTCATGTAGTCGTTGACGGCTTGGACTACTCTCTTGAGTATATTTGCAGTTCATGGATAGACCAGAAATTCCCGCCGGCACCGGTTTGGACGATTCTCACATACCTGGCTTTTCTTTGCGGAAAGGGATACATGTCGACGTCCTTTTTCCCCCTGCCGGCAGCAGCCAGCTCCCAGTTGACCGCATCCTCCGACACGTAGATGGCATAACCTCTGGGAAAATCGTAAGAAGAACGCGAGGTATCCATTTGGACCGCTTCGATCATATGCGAAGTTCCCATATCGATTTGAATGGCCTCACCGGAAGTCATGTTCACGCCGGTATCCCAACGGGTACTCGGATCTCCGTCGATCATGTAGGAAAGCTTCTTTTGGCTCTGGTTAATATTATCCGACGCCTTCCATCCGGTCCTGTCTAAAGGAACAAGGCCCGTAGCCGTAATTTGCGCCTTGTCCGACAGCAGGGCCGTGCCCGTCACCCGCACCGCGTAGGTGTACAGCTCCCCTTCTCTTAGCGCCCGGTCGATATATGATGTGCTACCAACACCCTTGGCTATGGTTTTTAATTCGCCGCCCGTACCCTCTGAACGAAGCACATCATAGCCGGTTCCGGGCGCTTCCAGCCAGTTGAGCTGTACGGAAGTCCCTCTGGCCGCGGTGGCCGTCAGGTCTCGCGGGGCCTCGTCCAGCACCGCAGAAGACGGCTGCAGAATATACTGAACCGCTTCTCCCGGCGCCAGCGTCTCCGTGAAGGTCAGATCAGGTCCCGCATTCAGTCCGGAAACGTAGCGGCGCGCTTCTTCATACGTATCGCCGTTTCCAAAGCGTTCTCCCTCGTACGCCGCTTTCTTGGGCAAGGTAACCTTGACGCTGACGGTTTGCTGCGTATCCTCGAAGTTGACGAGGTTAACCAGCACCTTGTTCGAGGTTGCATTCGTTCCCGGCAGCGGAGCCAGCTTGGATGTATCCACGGCCCGGACATAGACCAGCTTGTCGGCAAGGGCGCTTTTATTCAGGAGACGGTAGGTGAGCGGGGCGCCATGGGTGGCATAAGCCAGGCTCATTCTGCGCATGATGCTGACGCGTGAATCCTCGTTCTCTTTCGTGTAGTAAACTTCCGTCTTGGCCGGATCGTGATTTTTCAGACTAACGTTCTTGAATTGGAACAGACTATAGTTGTAGAAAAAAGCGGCGTGCTGCACGAACATATCCGCATAGCCAATATGGGCTCTCATAATCCGGTCGAATGCGGCTGACGTCCGCTCCTTCGCTCCATAATGATAATCATCCACATGGGTGTCGGAGGTGCCGAACTCTGTGACCAACATTTTTTTGGGGAGCCCGTCATTCGAGCCTTTGAACGTCTTCAGGTTCTCGGTGAAGCTGCCTCCGTTCTTGGCAATGTAAGAATCGCCGTAAGAATGCCCATTGGTGAGATCGGTAACCTTCTCCAGTTCCATCCGCTGCGCGGGATCGCGTTCCCAGCCGTCGGGATCGCCACACTGGCGGACGCCGCCCCGTTGACTTTTTTCACAGGAATCCTCCTTGTACGTCGGCCAGTACGTCCAGCCGGGAGCGACTGTCTGCAGATGGGGCGCAATTTTTTTGCCCTCCTTATTCAGCCATTCGGCTATCGCCAGATTGACGGCTTTGGAGCGATTAAACAATCCGGGCTCATTGTCCACCTCGTAATATTGAATATAAGAGCCGTATTTCTGAAAATATTCGGTTAGCTTCTTCTTCGCGCTTTCCGGCAATGAACCGTCCGCATTTAGCTTGATGTCCCCGGTGTACAAATAAAGCGCGACCGCCTGCATATTGTAATCCTTAAGTACCTTATAGTAATTCTCCAAATCAGAGCGGGAAAAGCTCACATCACTGGCGCCGCCCGTACGCATAATATTGCCGCTGTAGGCCACGCCCAGCCATTTCATAATGTACGGCAGATGAGTGGTGGCGCCGGTATCAAAATAAAACTGCTTGTTGGCGACCATCGTACCCGTAAGCACATAACTGCCGTGAATCGGTTCAGTAATCGGTGAATCCAAAGACAGCAATTTCAGATCGTCCCAAGTCCACCATAAATACTGCTCCTCCGCGCTCGACGCATATAGGGAATGGACCGCCTTCAGCTTAAGCTCGTTGTCACCGACTTGCAGTTGTTCCTTCGGGATATAGAGTTCATACGTTTTGCGGAATTTGTATTCGCTGCCCGTTCCTGCGACGCCCGCGATCTGAATAATTCCCGACAGCTCGCTGTTCGAGAACACCGCCATCTGCGGAACCGACTTATAGGCGTCAAGAATGCTTACCTGAAGCAGAACCCCGTTCACCGGGATTTTGTTCAAACGATAGGATAGATGCAGTTCAGGCGCGCTCCTGCCGTCGAGACCGGAGGGCATTTGTTTTAGCACGGACGCATCCGGTTTCGATGAATTTATACTGACCGTACTTCTGGCGCTTGAAGAATCACTCGGCGCGAACTCGCCGGCCGATTCATCGCGGCTGCCGAGCTGCCAGATTATCGCCCCCGCGGGGGATGCAGATGCTGTCTCATACGCGGAGGAGAACTTGGTCATTCCGCTGTCCTTCCTCTCCGTCTCCTCACTCCCCAAAAACGATACAGACAGCAAGAATAAGATGGTAAGTCCTGCAAGTTTCAGAAGTATAGATAAAGGCCGGGCTTTTCCTTGTTCTCTCATTCCCTGTCCTCGCTTTCTCTAGAAGCCGGGTTTTAAAGATATAATACTCACTTGGAAAGAAACAGCACATTAGGGGGAATGACCTCTTCCTGCTGATCCGGCCCTTTCCAGAGCAGCTTGATATCGGCTTTCCCTTTGTTCTCAAAGTACTCCACTTTGATATTGTAACGGGTATCCCCTTTCAGCTTGATGCTTCCTTCCCGGGCAATATCGTTCTGCGGCATCCAGCTGTCGATAATGAGTTTCCCGCCGATCCACACCCGTACTCCGTCGTCGGACACCGCCTTAATGGTGTAGTTACCCGTGACGGGAGCCTGAATACGGCCTTGCCAGCGCACGGAATAGAAGTTCCTCTCCATGCTTTTATCCGGCGGGGCATCATGCCAGATAAAGTTGAGATTTGCGTCGGTTCTGCTTAAGAGCGGTTTGCCTTCCAGGTTTTTATTGCTAAAATAATCTCCCCTCAGTCCATTTCCGGCGGCTTCGGCCTGCTTGTCCGTCATGCCGATAAAATCGTCTTTGGACAACGTATAGTCCGCGTTCATGAAGCTGCTTATTTTCTGCTGGCTGTTGTTCTCGGTCAGCATTTTGCCCCAAGTCATCATATAGACCCACTTGCTCTGGCTCTTGGCAAGCACCTGGGGATCGGGCAGTTCCCCGCTTTCCCCAATGGCGATCGGCTTCCCGTCCGCCAGCGTCAACAGGTTATCGTAATAAGTCTGCTGAAAGTCGTTATTATAAATGTCTGCCGCCAGAATATCGACTTTATCCGCCCCCGGATAATAAGGTGCATAGGCGTCGGCCCACCCGTTGGGTGCATTCGGATTCCATACCCAGAGCAGATTGTTTAATTTATGTTTACCCACATATCGGTCGTACATAATATTCCAGAGAGCAGAAAAATTATTTTTCTTTCCCCACCAGAACCAATCGCCGTTCATTTCATGGTACGGTCTCCACAATACGGGAACCCCTGCCGCCTGCAGCTGCTTCAAATACACGGCCGTCCTGTCCAGGTCGGCAATCAGCATGTCATACTGGGCTGTGCCGGGTGTCACATAAGCATCAAAATCGCTCTGGCTCAAACTCCTAGACACATTGGACCAGGTCGGAGTTGTGCCGGGAAGGTTCTCATGAAACGTCATGGCTACAATACCGCCGCTCTCATACCAGTTGATGGCGCTCTTCACTACAGCCTCGCGCTGGCGGTCAATCATGCCGGGCGACTGGCCGTTAACCGCACCGAGCTCGTAGCCGTGAAGCACTGCGTCACTTCCGGCAGCTTTCTTCAGCTTGTCAGTAAACTCATCCGGGCTTTCCAGATAATCATGCTGACCGGAGATCAGACCCGTCCCGCTTAAGTTCACCAGATATTCAAGCAAATTCAGCGATTCGGCTGAAGCGTATGGATTAACCGGCGAGACGTTTTTTTTTGCTGGCGAGGGGATGCTGTCGGCGTTTACCCACGGCAGTATGGCGACAAGAAGAATCAAAGGCACTGTCACAACGAACAGCCGATGTTTGCGGAATATGTTCAATGTCATTTTCCTTTCTTAAGCGGATTGTCGCCCCCGAATGTCCGTCCTCCAGATGGCTGAAATGACGGCCATTATCCGAAGCGGGGCTCGATAGCTTAGAAGCCCTGCTGAAAAGCAAGCAGGGCTGTCAAGGCTCTAATGAACTGAATTAGATTGTACTTTCAAAATATCGGCGGCCCACACATGAAACTATTCGTAAAAAATATATCAAAGCGATCCGGAAAGATAAAACGCGCTCGCGGGAACAGTTTCCTTAATTTGGCTAGGGCTTTCCCACATCAGACGAGCTTTGGCGCTCCCCGTATTGTCGTAATATTCTACTTTAATGTCGTACAGTTTACCGGCTTCCAGGTCGATTCTTCCCTTCCGCTCTATTCCGTACTGAGTCGACCAACTGGTAATAACCGCCTGCCCGTTGACCCATAACCGAATACCATCGTCCGAACTTGTATAGAAGGAATAGTTCTCGGTGTAGAGAGCCTTGATTTTACCGCTCCAACGGACTGAAAATTGGTCAGGGCCGACAGAGCTGTCCGGTGTTCCAGCCCCCCAGTTAAAATCGATGGCCGATTCTTCCCGTACCAGCGCAGGCGTTCCGGAAAGCTGCATATTGGCAAAATATTCGCCAATCAGCCCGTTGCGAGCCTGCGAACTATCCTTCGCCCCCAAACCTTCTCCTATCGGCTGATAACTCGGAGCAGGCGTTGGACTCGGTTCCGGCATTGGCGTTGGTGCCGGACTCGGTTCCGGCGTTGGTGCCGGCGTCGGACTCGGCGTTGGTGTTGGACTCGGTTCCGGCGTTGGCGTCGGACTAGGTGACGGTGTTGGCGTCGGACTCGGTTCCGGCGTTGGCGTCGGGCTAGGCGTCGGCGTCGGGCTAGGCGTCGGCGTCGGGCTAGGCGTCGGTGTTGGGCTAGGCGTCGGTGTTGGGCTAGGCGACGGCGTTGCCATCGTAAACGAAGCCATTCCCGTAATTATCTCATCGCGTGTTACCGTAAACCCGTTGTTCAGAAAGCTCTTGATTGTTGTAGTGCTGTTGTTTTCATAAAGCATTTTGCCCCAAGTCATCATAAAGACCCATTTGCTCTGTGATTTGGGCAGCATCGCCGGATCGGGCATTTGGCCGTTCTCGCCAATGGCAATCGGCTTGCCGGCTGCCAGAGTCAACAGGCTGTCGTAATAGTACTGATTGAAATCCTTGTTATAAATGTCCGCCGCCAGAATGTCCACCTTATCCGCACCGGGATAGGTCTTGACGTAAGGATCGGCCCAACTGTTCGGAGCGTTCGGGCTCCATACCCAGAGCAGATTATTAAGTTTATGAACATTAACGAAACGGTCATACATAATATTCCACAGAGCGGCAAAATTGTTCTTCTTGCCCCACCAGAACCAATCGCCGTTCATTTCATGGTACGGGCGCCACAGCACAGGCACCCCGGCATCGCGCAGGGTTTTCAGCGATACCGCCACTTTATCAAGCTCTGTGATCAGGCTGTTGTACTCCGTAGTTCCAGGCGTGACATACTTGTCAAAATCAGCCTGGGACAGCGATTTTTGTACGTTCGCCCAGTCATAAGTCGTACCGGGCAGATTCGCGTGGTACGTCATGGCGACGATGCCGCCGGCATTATACCACTTGATCGCGCTGCTGACGACATTTTGCCGCAGCCATGTCACGGCGCCGTCCGTTTGGCCGTTAATCGCCCCAAGCTCGTATCCATGGAGGGCCGCATATCTGCCGCTCGTTGCTTGAAGCTTGTTATTGAACTCGTCCGGACTTTCCAGATAATCATGCTGGCCGGTAATAATGCGGGTTCCGGAAATGGAGTACAGGTAGCTTAGCAGCTTGACCGCTTCGGGAGAAGCATCAGGATTGACGGGTCTCCCTGGAGCCTCCGCAGCCGAAGCAATCGCCGGGCTTCCTGCACCCGTGGGCGGGACAAATGTCAGGAGCAGACACAGAGATAGCATAGCAAAGAACAGTCGATACGTACGATGAACTTTCAATTCCATCTTCCTTTCGGTAACCAGGCTGCCTCCTTGAATGAAGAGGCCCTATGGCTTTGCGTCCCTACCTCGCGATAGGTTTGCCTTTGTCGTATTGGAAGGCTTAGCCTTCTACCGTACATATCGACGCTATTCAGTTATTCATGAACCCCATTTTTCATAAATCCTTAATAAATGGGTCAAAAGGCCTGTTTATAAAATCGTAAAAATGGTTAATAACTAGTTTTACCTATCCATTCAAACTTTTTCAAGAAATGAACTGCTGCAGCTCAATGTCCTTCCAATCCAGCGTAATGCGGATGTTGTCCTCTTCCACCAGCTCCGATCCGGTCTGCACTTCAATGAACTCCACATCGGTCAGAGCCAGAATGCTGTGCTTCGTTCCTTCCGGTATGCGTACAACGTCTCCCGCTTTTACCTTGTGCATTTTTTCATTAAGGATGATGCTGGCTTCCCCGCTGATGAACGTCCAGATTTCACTGCGCTTGAGATGGTACTGGTAGCTGATATTTTTTCCCTCTGCGATAAAAATCCGCTTCGTCAGCACTTCATTGCTTTCCCGGTATTTGACGTAATCAATCACCCGGTAGTGGCCCCATCGCCGTTCCTCATACATCGGTCTTTGCTCCGTCCCCTTCAGCACCTCCTTGATGCGCGGACTTTCCGATTTGTGAGTGACGAGAATGCCGTCCGGACTCGCGGCGATAATCAGATCCTGAGCACCGATTACCGTGATCGGAATATCAAGCTCGTTGACAAGGCAGCTTGTCGAGGAATCCTCGGTCAGAACGCCCTTGCCCATTTGATTGCTCGCCATCTCTTCTGTTAGCGTATTCCAGGTGCCCAGATCCTTCCAGAACCCATCATACGGCTGAACAACGATTTTGTCTTCCCGTTCAACCACCTCATAGTCGAAGCTGATCGAAGAGAGCAGTTTGTACTGCTTCTGCAGCTCCTCGTAGGTCAGAGGCAGCCCTTTTTGCTGCAAAATATCAAGCAGGTATCCGAGACGGAAGGCGAATACCCCGCAGTTCCACAAAGCGCCATGCCCAATGAGCTCTTCGGCGCGCAGGCGATCCGGCTTTTCGAGGAAACCGCTCACCGGCATGACTCCATTCTCCTGAGCTTCAGCGCTCGAAGGGATAATGTAGCCATATTTTTCCGAAGGATGCTCCGGTACAACACCGATCAGCGCGAGGTTCGCGCCGGTGGCGTCAAGCGCCTGCTCCAGCTGTGAAACCGCGCCGAAGAAGGAGCCTTCCACATAAGGGTCAACCGGCAGAATCGCCACCGTCTCATCCGGGAGCACGCCCTCTACCGAATACAGATAGACGGCCGTGAGCGCAATCGCCGGGAAGGTATCGCGGCGTTCAGGCTCGACGATAATCTTCACATTCCCGCCCAGCTGACTCTGAATCATTTCCACCTGCCCG
The DNA here is from genome assembly GCF_018966525.1 of Paenibacillus sophorae. Classification (NCBI taxonomy): domain Bacteria; kingdom Bacillati; phylum Bacillota; class Bacilli; order Caryophanales; family Paenibacillaceae; genus Paenibacillus; species Paenibacillus sophorae. Next base: position 1,777,344 of record NZ_CP076607.1, on the reverse strand, counting down.
CGTCCTGTCGCCAGATACGACGATTCCGCGAGTCCCGCTTCTCCCAGCTGCCGCCATACCCGTTGGACCATCGATTCAGGTTCGCCGAGCGGGCTTTCCAGCACCTTCAGGAACTGTTTCGAACGTGAATCATTGGACAGAGGCCATAGCCGTTTTCCCGAACCGCCAGATAAAAGCACCAATTTCATAATGATACCCTCCCTCTAAATGGTCATGATATGGCCGTGGACAACCGGCTGTTTAATGGAACTCCATTGTGTCAATATCGTAGTCTTAAGGCAGTACTTCTGGCAGCAACCGAAGCGCAGCATGCGTTTCCCGTGTTCTTTACAGGGAGGCGATTATACCGCCCCCGCCACACTCGGAGAAAAGCCGCTGAGTCCCCCCATCCGCGGGCGTCCCACCGAATAATATTCCAGTCCGGTTCCTTCGATCTGCTCCTTGGAGTAAACATTGCGGCCGTCGATCAGGATCGGCTTGCGCATGCTCGCGGATAATTGATGCAGATTGATATCCTTGAACACGGCCCAGTCCGTCAGCAGGCAGAGCGCGTCGCTGCCGGACGCCGCTTCCTCCGGTACGGCGCACCAGTGAATCAGCGGGTGATTATACTGCTGCCGGAAATTGTCCGCGGCGATCGGATCGTATACCTTCACATGCGCCCCTTCCTTAACTAGCGCCTCGATGATTTCCCTTGCCGGCGATTCGCGAACATCGTCGGTGTTCGGCTTGAAGGCGAGTCCCCAAATGCCGATGCTCGCGCCTTGCAGGCTGCCGAGCGATTCATGCAGTTTGGCGAGGATCATGAACCGCTGGCCCTGATTGACCTCTACCACCGATTTCAACAGTTTGAATTCGTAGTCGACGTTCCCCGCAATCTGGATGAGCGCCTTCGTATCTTTGGGGAAGCAGGAGCCGCCGTACCCGATGCCGGCCTGCAGGAAGGAGGAGCCGATCCGCCGGTCGAGGCCCATTCCCTCAGCCACCTCGGTCACATCCGCGCCGACCTTTTCGCAAATATTGGCAATCTCATTGATGAATGAGATCTTGGTCGCCAGAAAAGCATTCGACGCGTATTTGATCATCTCCGCACTGCGGATGTCGGTGACGACAATATTGTCAGTAAATCCTTGATGAAGCTCCCGCATTACAGGCTCCAAGGCCGGATTTTCCAGACCGATGATGATCCGGTCGGGATGGAGAGTATCATGGATGGCCGAGCCTTCCCTTAAGAATTCCGGCGCTGACACAATATCGAACGGATAACCGGTGTTGGCGGCAATGATCTGACGGATTTTCTCGTTCGTTCCTACGGGAACGGTCGATTTCGTCATAATAATCTTATAGCCTTCCATCGCCCGGCCGATATCCGCCGCCGCGTTTTCGATATACTGCAAATTCGCTTCGCCGTTCGGAAGAGAAGGCGTTCCTACGGCGAGGATGACAATATCCGAGCGGCGCACCGACTCCTGAAGATCGGAGGAGAAGTGCAATCTTCCTTCTTTCAGGTTCATTTCAATCAGTGTCTCGATTCCCGGCTCGTAGATGGGCGACTTCATCTGTCTCAGTTTGGCTATCTTGTCCTCATCCTTGTCGACGCAAATGACGTGGTTACCCCCAAGTGTAAAGCATACGCCGGATACGAGGCCGACATAGCCGGTGCCGATTACCGCCAGATTCATATCATCATCCTCCTTTTAAAAAGTTCACATACGCCTGTTCGACATACTGCTTGAACTGCACCATAAAGGTTTGTTCATCGAATTTTTGCGCATGCTTCATAATTTTCCCAATATCCCATGCATACGATTCCACCTCGGAAATCGCCTGGAGCAAATCGTCAACTTCCTGCCGTTTGAAGAAGACTCCGTTTACGTATGGCACAATCGTATCGAGCGCTCCGCCCGCTTGGTAGGCGATGACCGGTCTGCCCGCCGCGTTCGCCTCCAGCGGAGTGATGCCGAAATCCTCTTCTCCGGGAAAAATATAAGCCCGGCACTGGGACATGAGCCCGGTGACCTGTTCGTCTTCGAGGCGGCCGAGGAATTTCACATTGCTCTTGGCCAGCCCCTCCAGCCGCTTTCGGTCGGGACCGTCGCCGACAATAAGCAGCTTCAGCCCGTTGCGGTTGAAGGCTTCCACCGCCAGATCGATCCGCTTGTAGGATACCAGCCTGGAAACGATCAGATAATAATCGCCAATCGAGCTTGAACTGGTAAAGCGTGACGTATTAATCGGCGGAAAGATGACATCGGCATCCCGGTGATAGTAGTTCTGAATCCGGCTCTTGACGACGGAAGAGTTGGCCACAAACTGGTTCACATTTTTGGAAGTCCGCTGGTCCCACATTTTGAGCTGCTGGATGTACAGCTTCAGCGCTCTTTTAAAGAGACCTGAGTTCGACTGCCGTTCCATATAAGTGTCATAATCCCAAGCAAATCTCATCGGGGTATGACAGTAACAGAGGTGAAACGTGCGCTTGGGTACCTGAATGCTCTTCATAAACGCACTGCTGGAACTCAGGACGATATCGAACCCGCGGAAGTCCAGATCGCGAATAGCCATGGGATAAAGTGGCAGTACCCTTTTAAAATTGGTCTTCACTCCCGGAATTTTCTGCAGCCAAGAGGCCCGAATGTCCGCATCCTTGAGATTCTCGGTGAGGCGGCCCCCGTTAAAAACCGTCGTGAAGATCGGAGCTTCCGGATACATATGGTGAAAAACCTCTACCACCCTCTCCGCCCCGCCCATTTGGATTAAGTAATCATGCGCTATCGCAATTTTCATGTGAATCATCCTCAACATTTTATGGAGCAATTTTTGTCAAAAGCGGCTGAATTGCGCTTGCTTGCTTCACAGCTGATATCCGCTCCGCGCCAGCCCTTTCAGGTGCCCGCCAGCAAGCCTCTGTAGTAATCGACGATCTCTTTAACCGTATTTTCGATTACGAAATGTTCCCTTACCCGCTTGATTCCGGCTTCCGCCATTTTCTCCCTCTCCTGGGGATGATCCACCATCCAATTAATGGCTTCCGTAAGTATCGCCGGGTCGCCCGGCTGAATGAGCAGCCCGGTCTCGCCCGGCACGACGATCTCCACCGGCCCTCCCTCGTTGGAGGCAATCACCGGCAGACCCGCCGCCATCCCCTCGACGATCACCTGGCCGAACGGCTCCGGCGTAATCGAGGTATGCACGAGCAGATCCGCCTGCTGCATGAGTCCTTGAATATCCTCCACATGTCCGAGGAGCGTTACATTCGTCAGCTGCTCCCGCTCAATCGTTGCAAGCAGCTTCTTCTTGTACTCGTCTTCGCCGAAGAGAGCGTCGCCCGCAAGCCAGAACTTGATTCGTCCGTTATCCTGAAGCTTCTTCGCCGCTTCCAGCAAAATATGCTGTCCCTTCCACTCAGCCAGACGCCCTACCAGCAGAACGTTGAAATCTTTCTGCTCCCTCCGTCCGGTCCCGCCGCCAATCGCTTTGGCGAAAGCGGAATAAACGACCAACGTCTTCTTGGAACGCGGCAGCTCCAGCGCGCTCAGCGTGGACTTCGAGTTGGCGATAACGCCGTTTGGAAGCAGACGCGAGAGCAGCCGGATGGCTTTCGCGACAACCGGCTTCAGATAAGGCGCGCCAATATGGTCGCGGATATGCCAAATGAGTGGTACTCCGGCCATCTTGGCGGCAACCGTTCCGTAAAGCGCAGATTTAAGGGAATTGGTATGCACGCAGGCTACCCTTTCCTTCTTCAAGAGCGGAGCGAGCTTACGGCCGTAGGCCAACAGCTTCATCGCAGCGGCCGGCGCACCCAGATTGACGGTATTGCGCCCGCGGCTGCGGATGCTCTCGTCGAGCGGAATGATCCGGACGTCGATTCCTTTCTCGCGCAGGCGGTCGGCCAGCGCTCCTTCCTCCGCCAAGATAACGAGCGGATCAACCTGTTCTCCGATATGGGTAAGAATGTTGAACAGCGCCACTTCCCCGCCGCTCCATCTAGCCGTGTGATCGATATACGCTACTCTGAGCATTGAGCGTCTCCCCCTTCCCCATAACCTCTCTGAATACCGACTCCACCTGATCCGCGACATGCTCCCAGGTGTACCTTTCCAGCACATGCTCCCTGCATTCCTCCCGGCTGGGAAGCAGCCTACGGTTGCCCAGCATGTGGGAGATCCCTTCGGCCATGTCCGCAGCCGATGCGCTCTTGAACAGCAGCTCCGGACGGAAATTCTGCAGGATTTCCCGGTTGCCGCCAATCGGCGTCGCCATGACCGGCAGCCCGCTCGCGAGCGCCTCGGTGGTAATCAGTCCAAAGCCCTCCAGAGCTTGCGATGGAACGACGAACAGGTCAGCCGCCTGATAGTACGAAGCCAGCTCATGATCGGGGATATAACCGAGCAGCCTGACCTTGCTTGAGAGCCCGTAGTCGGCGATCCGTTCCTCCAGCTCCGCCCGCAAGGGGCCTTTCCCCCCGATTAACAGAATGGAGTTCGGGAAGCGTTCCGACACAGTGCGCCACGCCTCCAGCAGTTGAAGCAGTCCCATCCGGTTCACCAGTCTGCGGACCGTCAGCACCGTGGTCGCCCCTTCCGGCAGATTCAGCATGCGCCGAACAGCGAGCCGGTTATTAGCCGGGGTGAAGCGGTCGATGTTGGCCGCGCCGGGAATGATGACGATCTTGTCAAGCGGAACGCCATGCAGCGAATGCAGAATATCTCGAAAAGTCTCGCTGAGAACGATGAACTTATCCGCCAGCCGATATGCTTTGCGCTCAATCGATTTGGCGATCGCGGTCTTGACCTGATGCTTGATGCCCTGGCCTTCGATTTTCATCTCCTCGTTCCAGGGCCCGTGAAAGGTCATCACGACTGGAATGCCGCGTTTCTTCGCCTCCAGGGCGGGGCCGACACCGTAAGGAGCGAAATGGGAATACAGGATATCAATCCGTTCCTTCCCGGCGTTCATGAGCTCCGATGCCTTTCTCTGAAAGGCATCCTTTCGCCTCCAGATCGATTCTTTCGGGTCGCCGGCATTGTGGATAAAGAGTTCCTCAGGCGTCTGCGGCTTCTCCTTGCTGCAAATTAGCGCATGCACCCGGTTGCGGGAAGAAAGCTGCTCGCAGACGGACTTATAATAAGTATTGAGCCCGCCGGGCTGCACCGTCGGCCAACTTAGGCCGGTTGACATAATATTCAGTCCGTCACTATAGGACATAGCCTTCCTCTCCTTTCTCCCGCTCTTTCTCCATCTGGCCGGCTCTTAGAGCCCGTAATGCACGTAAGGTTTGAAGCCGACCATGAATTCGCACATGATCCGGGAAGTCTTGACTCTTCGCGATCTGCGCTGAAGACTCCCCGCCTCCATCATGGGCGATAGTCTCTTCGGCGAACGGTTGGCAGGGGTACATCGCCCTGTCAAGCCGGATGATGTCATCTCGGAAAGTATTGACCGCTGGAATCGGGCCATCGCCCGGGCCTACAAGCACGCTTGTCATTGAATCCATGCTGGTTTCCTCCTTTTTCTAACCGTTCGCATTCCGTCTCTTCATGTTCATATAGGAATTCATCGTCGTCTTCATCCATAGCAGACTTTCCGCCCCGTGCTTAGCGGGGGGCAGCCCCGGACTGGGTCGCCGCTTGGGGAGTTTCTTTCTTTCTCCCGTCCATTACCTCTCTGGCGCCAAGACCGAGGCCGATCAGCATCCAGATCAGGTAACCCTTAAGTCCGAGAAAACCGTTGTCTGATACAAGCCCGACCACTGCTCCAGTCCATGCCGCAAGGGCCAGCCTCGCATACAGCTGAAGCCCGTTCGGACCCGTGACTTTGGCAATAATCTGCTTAGCCGCCATGCCAAGCGCACCGAAGAACAACAGACCGCCTGGAGCGCCGAAGGTGAGCATCAGGGCAATGAACCCGTTGTCCATAATGCCGTACTCTCCCAGCTCGCCGCCGTTTCCAAGCTTCGTGCTCTGTCCCACGCTGCCGATCCCCTGGCCTACCGGATTCGATTTGATCGCAGGAATCATGCTTCCCAGCAGATTCAACCGGTCATTATACGAGCGGTCCTCCTTGATCGAAGAGAGGGTCTCCATCCGGGCCGTCAGCCCTTCCGCTCCCGGAAGCTTCGGTACGATCCAGAACAGAGTGAGCGCTACGAACAGCACCTGGATCAGTGTCTTCCATTTTCCTTTGGACGACGAGGAAGCAATGTACACAAGAAGCATAACCAGCAGGAGAAGCCATGCCGCCCGGACCAGCGTGGTCAGCAGACATACCACCACCAGCAGGACACCGATCCAACTGAAGGCCCCCCGCCATCTTTTCTCAAGAATCATCGGCACCAGGGCAAATACGAGAAAGGTTGCGGCGGGGCCTGGCGAATTCAGGGTGGAGAACACTCTGACCTCTAGCGGATGCGGCGTGCCGATCGAATTCATCCCTGAGTTCGTCATCCAGAAGGCGTCCCACGCGGGCACCGACAAATACTGGACAATGCCGTATCCGGCAACCAGAACCGCGATATTGGCATAGCCGCCGAGCAGCTTGTCAATATCGCGGGCCGTAAACGGCGTCACCGCAAAGTATGGCAGCAGCAGCAGCGGAACAAGATAGTTCGTCAGATCGTAGAAAGAACCCATCCCATTCTTCGCAAGCCCAATCAAGGTCGCATAGCCGAGCGGAATCGCGAACAGCAGCAGCAGTCTCATAAAGGGACGGCGGATGGCATGAACCTCGCGCATAACCGGGATGGCCATCGTTACGCCCGTGAGCAGAGGCGCCAGGCTCAGCAGCGATACGGAATGGTAGACCCCTTCACTCCAATCGGCTATACGCCGCAGTTCAGGAGCGATGGCCCAGACGAGCAGTGTGTAGATAACGAGCAGCCGAGGCTTCAGCAGCGCGAACAGAAAAGCCGGGAACAGCAGAGCCGATACCATGGCAAACTGCAGGCTGCTCGATGAGCTGAGCTTCGCGCTGACATATCCGATCATCAGCGGCAGAACCGCACAGACCGCGGTAATAATTCCCGCTGTTGCCAAAGCGCGAAGGTTTCCCGGCTGCATAAGACTGGAACTGCCCGGATGACGGCTGATCATCGTTTCACACACCTCCATTTCTTGGGGATAAGCCTTTATTCAAGGCTCCGTCCATTCGCTTTATCCCGTTTGCGCATCTCCTTGAGCAGAAGGAGCAGAAACTGGGCGTCGTCCACCAAATACCGCTTCCACAGCCTTCCCGGTTCCTGGCTTAGCCGCCAGAACCATTCCAGTCCGCTTTTTTGCATGAAATCCGGCGCCCGCTTGACCGATCCGGACAGAAAATCGAAGGTTGCTCCAACACCAATCGAGATCGGCGCCCGGTAGGATAGATAATGGCGGTAGATCCATTTCTCCTGCTTGGGAGCCCCTACGCCAACGAACACGATATCCGGCCGGGTTTCATTCAGCATCCCGATAATCCGCTCGTTCTCTTCCTTGTTATTCTCGAAGCCGTAGGAAGGAGAATAACAGCCGACAATGTTAATATCCGGGTACGCCGCCTTGAGGTTCTTCGTAGCCCGTTCCGGTACGCCCTCCGCGGAGCCAAGAAAGAACAGCCGGTATTTACGCTGCTGGAACGCATGTCCCAATCTGCTGAAGAGGTCGGCGCCGGACACTTTTTGCTTGAGCGGCTTGCCCAGCATCTTGGAAGCCCAAATGAGGGGCATCCCGTCCGCGACCACAGCGCCCGCTTCAGAGTAGACCGTCCGGAATTCCTTATCCTTGCGCAGCTTGATCACGTGATCCACATTGCAGGTCAGAATGTAGGAATGATTCCTTTCCCGGATCGTAGTATCGATATACTCCAGCAGGTCCATGAAATCATAATTGTTAAAGTTGACATCGAACATGTTCACTTGATTCATCGTATCACTTCTTTTTGTGGGGAATCGGTTGGCTGCGAAGCCCGATACAGGCAGTTCAGGTACCAACAGAACGGAATAATAAATTGGACCGTCGACAGCGTATTATCGGAAAACGAGTAGATCAGAAACGCTGCTATAAAGAGCAGGTAATAGGGCTTTACCGGCGGCGCCAAAGCTCTGTAAACCAGAATAAACACAGCCAACAAGGACAGCAGCAGCAGGATCGAGCCGATATACCCCCCGTCGAAGTAAAACCGGATATATTCGTTGTGGGGAACGACAAACCCTTTATACAGCGTGCCATCGTTGGCCACTGTAACGGCGCCAAGACCTCTTCCCGACAATGGGGAACCCGACGCTTTTTCCAAAAAGTAGGTCCAGGCCTCCGAGCGTCCCGACAGGTCGATTCCATCGCTCGTCTGCCTTTCAAACGAACGTTTTTTGATATTGTCCCACTGCATGAATATCGCGCCGGAAATTACCAGCACCGAGCACAGCAGCGGAATCAGATACCGGGTTTTGCCTTTCAAATAGCGCCGGAAAATGTCGTAGAAGTAATACAGCACCACCGGAAGCAGCGCGAGAAGCGGCCCCCGAGTTCCCGTACCGATCAAAGTCACGAAATTCACGGCCAGCACACTGTAATAGAATCGCTCATGGCCCGGATTCCGCCTGAGTTCAATAAACGGGAGGACCGTTCCAATAAAGGCGAGCATCGCCAGATGCGACGGGATGTTCGCTCCTTGGATCCGCACCGCACCCGTGAATTCCACGTTGAGCATCTGGTGAAGATGGGCCACTTGCAGCAGCGCTCCCACCAGCAGGCTTACCGTCGGCAGAAGGCAGATCATGTAGATATGCCGCTGCGCCACTTCTTTTTTCCAGTTGATCAAGAGAAACATAAACGGAAGCGAAAGTCCAATGAACGCCTTGACCGCAATCGACGTTGTCATCTGGGGCAGCCAGATGGAAAAGGTGAACGTCATGAACACCATCACGGCCAGGGCCCACAGCGGGAAGCTGAGCTTGAAGCGCAGTCCGTTAACCAGAATGCACGGCACAAGCAGCGCCAGCATCGCCAGCTTGTAGAGCGACAATATTTCCATTCCGAACAAGCTTCCATCGTACAAAAAGTTAATCGATACCGCCGTCGTCAGCAGTACGAAATAACTGATGTAATCCGGTCTGGACAGGGATACGACGAGCAGAAGGAGCAGTCCGACAGCGGCAACCGCGATAGCCGGCTCGTATATCACTGCCGTGCCTAGAAACAACGCCGACAGGAGAAACAGCATCCCATACGGCAGAGCATACAATTTGGAAGCCCGGTGGCCGCTTATCATCATCCATTCACCCCGTCGCCGATTCCCGATTTCGATTCCGCAGCATGTGAAGCGTTCCGCGGACGCTCTCCAGCCTGCATTTGTTCAGCAGCTTTCTTCCTTCGTTCCGGGATATCGCAGCCAATACGGAGTCGGCAGCAATATACAGAACTTTAGCCGCTGTCTTGCCCCAAAGGGACAGACTGCCCAGTTGGCCGCTGCTTCCAAGGGCATTGGATAAACCTTGGCTGTAGTACCGCTTCATGATCCAGTCCTCGGTCAAACGGCTTGCCGGGACGAAGTGGTCCACAGCCATCTGCGGGTGATAAAGAACGGATTGCCCTTCTTTCCGAATCTTTCCGAACAGCCAGGTTTCCTCGCCGGACAAAAGCGAGTCTCCCTTGCGTCCAAGCTCCAGCGGAAACAAGCTGACGTTAAAGACTTCGCGCCTCATCGCCATGTTGGCGCCGCAGGGGTGGAACTTGCCCGGGTACTCCTTGATCCGGTTGCCCAGATCCATGATCGTGTAAGGGAACTCGAACGGCTTAATCAGCCAGTTCGGCCTGCCGCTTTCAAAAATAGGAGCAACCTTGCCGCCCATGGCCATCACGAGCGGCCTGCTTTCCAAGGTGTTTACAATCGTCGAAATCCATGTACGGACAGGCAGCGCATCATCATCGAGAAACGCTATGAGCGGCGATTTGGCTGCCAGAATGCCCGCATTGCGGGCGGCCGACAGTCCCTGAACCGGCTCCAGAAGATACTTCATATGGATCATACTTTCGTATTTATCCACGAACCGTTTGACGACGGCTGCCGTATCATCGGTCGAGCGGTTATCAACCACAATGACCTCCGCCTCGTCCAGCATTTCGAGCCCGAGCAGGGAATCCAGCGTTTTGGATAACAGCCCGGCCCGATTGTAGGTGCAAATGATGATAGACAGCCGGGGTACGTTTCCGTGCTCAAACATGGGCATTCACCTAATTTCTGAATTAATAAGCATTTTTCGATCCCAGCAGCATAAGTCCCGTCTTTAAGATAATCTTCATGTCAAGCGCTGTACTCCGCATGCGGATATACGTGAGATCCAGTTGAACCATTTCCTCGAAACCGACGCTGTTGCGCGCGTGAACCTGCCAATAGCCCGTGCAGCCCGGCGTTACAGTCAGCCGCTGCTTGTCGTACTCCGAGTACTGCGCCACTTCATCGGGAAGAGGCGGCCGGGGACCGACCAGGCTCATGTTGCCGACCAGCACATTCCAGAGTTGGGGAAGCTCGTCAATGCTTGTCTTGCGCAGAAACTTCCCTATCTTTGTAATGCGGGGATCGTTCTTCATCTTGAACATCGCCCCGCTGACCTCGTTGTAAGCCATGAGATTCTTCTTCAGCTCCTCGGCATTCGAGATCATGGACCTGAACTTGTACATCTCAAACGGCTTCTCGTCCTTGCCGACACGGGTCTGGCGGAAGAACACTTTTCCTTTCGGGTCATCCAGTTTGATCAGTACGGCGATTACAGCGAACAGGGGGAGCAGCAAGAATAGACACAGAGCGGAAAAAAGAATGTCGATTACCCGCTTCACTACCAGGTAGGAATTGGTTTCCTGCGCTTCATCGGCATGCAGCACGTAAAGATTCGACAGAATCGGCTTAGCGTCATCCGGCATTTTTGGCATGCTCATTTCCCTCTCAATCCTCCTTGAAAGAATAGCCCGTAAAATAGATGTTGCACTTCAATCCGTTAGCTGGTGGCTTGTTCCGCCTTGCTAAGCCATGCCGCCATGGCATCCATGAGAGGATAGCGCAAATCCTTGCTCTCTAAAGCGAACTCCAGCGTCGTCAAAATGTAACCAAGCCGTTCTCCGACGTCGTATCTCGTTCCATCGAAATTGTAGGCATAGACCCGTTCGCTCTGATTCAGCTTCTGGATCGCGTCGGTCAGCTGGATTTCGCCTCCGGCGCCCTTTTCCTGCAAATCAAGATATTTAAAGATCTTCGGCGTGAACACGTAGCGGCCCATAATCGCCAGATTGGAAGGTGCGGTTCCAAGCGGCGGCTTCTCAACAAAGTTGTGAACTCGGTACAGACGGCCGTCCTGCAAATCCGGCTCGATAATGCCGTACCGGTTGGTGAATTCGTCCGGAATTTCCTGTACACCGATAACTGAGTTCTGCGTTTCCTCATACTGGTCGATCAGTTGTTTGAGGCATGGCGTCTGTCCGGTAACAATATCGTCCCCGAGCATTACGCCGAACGGCTCGTCGCCGATGAACCGTCTGGCGCACCAGACCGCATGTCCCAATCCTTTGGGTTCTTTTTGGCGGATGTAGTGAATTTCAACTTTGGATGAACGCTGCACCTCCTGCAGCAGTTCGAGCTTGCCATCCTCAAGCAGCCGCGACTCCAGCTCGAAGGCGTTGTCGAAATGATCTTCAATGGCCCGCTTTCCTTTACCGGTTACGATAATAATATCTTCGATACCGGAAGCGATCGCTTCCTCCACAATGTACTGAATAGTAGGCTTGTTGATGATGGGAAGCATTTCCTTCGGCATCGCTTTTGTTGCGGGAAGAAAACGGGTCCCCAGTCCGGCTGCGGGAATAATTACCTTTTTCACTTTTTTCATCATCCATGCCTCCTAAAAGTTTTGTTAGCATACGCTTCTTCGAACAACTCCGTAAATTTGCTTCGAAAGCATATGCTCAGCTCATTGTTTTGAAATCACTTGACTTGATTTATGGCAATACCGAGAATGGTTGTCCCGGATTGTTCCATCAGTGTCTTGACCTTGCGGATCGAATCCCGCTTCGACTTGCCGTAACGGGCAATGATGATAACGCCGTCCGTGAGCGGCGCAAGCACCCGGGCATCGCTGTATTCCACCGCCGGGGGCGTGTCCAGCAGAACGAGATCATGGGTTCCTTTCAGTTCCTCCAGCAGCTCCGTCATCTTGGCGTTTCCCAGCAGATCAGGCGGACTGACGGATGAGGCTCCTGCCGTCACGATGGTTAGATTGGCGAGATTGCCGTACACGCTGATCTTGCCTGCCTCCTTCTGGCCGCTCAGACAGTCAGCCAACCCTTCGCCATTCTCCACTCCGAACACTGTATGAAGGCCGGGGCTGCGCAAGTTGCAATCCACAACTGCGACCTTCTTGCCGTCCTGCACAAAGGATACGGCGAGATTGGCCAGAACGGTCGTCTTTCCCTCCCCCGCCCCGCCGGATGTGAAGAGCAGCGATTTTCCTCCGCCCTGCAGCAGCCCGAGCTGACGGATGTAGGTGCGAAGCGAGCGGAATGATTCAGACACATGCGACTGTGGATTTCGTTCGGCTATGAGGCTGTTACTTAACCGCAGCATACGCTCCCTCCCCTACTCTTGCTTTGTTGTCTCCATCCTTGCCGAGGTCGCGTTTGCGGATGACCGGAATGGTTCCGATGACCGGAAGACCAAACTCGTGCACCGCCTCCTTCTCGGAGCGAAGGGAGCCGTTCAACGTCTCCAGCAGCAGGATAATACCTAGAGCCGCCATCAGCGATACGACAAAGCTGATTATCAGATTCATCGTAAATCCAGCGTTTATCGGCCCAGGAACATCTTTCGGATCCGCAGGAGTGAGGAAGTTGACATTGTTCAGATTCATCAATTCCGGCAGGGTGCGAATGAAAGTCTGCGATACGGCATTGGCGATGCCGGCTGCCTTTGCATAACTTTTATCTTCCACACTGAGATTGATGATCTGGCTTCCCTCCGAAGATCTGATGGTTACCTTGGAGCTAAGCCCGTCGCCCGTAAGCCCGAATTCCGGATGTGCAGCGGCGACACGGTCCATAATGGCCGGCGATTTAATGATTTCCTTGTAACTTCCGATCAAATTGAGACTGAAATTCAGATTATTCAGGTTATTGCCTTCCGGCAGATCAGCGGCGTTGTTCACCAGCAGCTGCGCAGATGCGGAATAGACGGGAACCACGTAATTCTTGCTGACATAATAGGTGGTGCTGCAGGAGATCAGTACGAACAGCACGATGAGCCATAACCTTTTTTTGATCAGATTCAGGTAATCCAAAATCGTCTTTTCCACAGCGATCCTCCTTCCGTTGGATTTTGAAAGACTTCTGAAAGTTTCAGATAACTTGCTTTAATTCTAACAATCCACATTTTTCGGGGCATGGTCCCTACCATTACTTTCGTTTTCACTTTTGAATAAAGAAAATTTCCACTTTAGGGCAATTCATGGTATACTTTAGTACCATAAGGTATGAAGCTGTGCTGACACGCAGCTGCCGAAATTTGCCGAAAAATAAAAAAAGCACGGACAAGTTGTCCGTGCTTGTAAATATGGAATTTCCTTCGCCTGCCGATTATTCGACAGACATCTCGTATTTGGTTAACCCGACCGCGTTCGCGTAAAGCGCGGCCTGGGTTCGGTCCGCAACCTGAAGCTTGGCCAAAATTTGACTGACATGCTTCTTGACCGTGAATTCGCTGATGAAGAGCCGGGAAGCAATCTCCCGGTTGCAGGCGCCCTGCCCCAGCTCGATCAGCACTTCCCGTTCCTTGGGCGTCAATTCATCCGTCGGACCCTTGCCGCTCATTCTCATCTTGTCTTCCATCAGACCGGGATCGTAATACTTCCTGCCCTTGTAGACCAGTTGAATGGCAAACAGCAGCTCCTCCGGCAGCGCCTCTTTTAATACATAGCCATCGACCAGCACTTCCTCCGCTTTCAGGAAATCTTCCCGGCTCGCCGACGATGTCAGTAAGATGAACTTGCTTTCGATTCCGCGTCTGCGCGCCGCCTTGATCACATCAATCCCAGACTCGTCGGCAAGCTTCAAATCGATCAGCACCAAATCAGGGCGCACCTCTTCAAAGACGCGCAGAGCCTCTTCGCCGTTCGTTGCTTCGCCCGCAAATTTTAAATTGGGCTGCATGGAAATAACTGCTGCCAGCCCTCTTCTCACGAGGGGGTGATCATCCACAATGACGATTTCCATAATGCAAAGACCTCCTATCATCCTTTATGCGTTCTTTAATTCAACCACGCCTACCGGAATTGAAATCAGAATCTGGGTACCTGCATTTTCGTTGCTGGATAACTGGAAATCACCGCCAAGGGAACTTGCTAAATGCTGCATATTCTTCATTCCGAGTCCGCTTGTCCCTTCTTCCGAACGGGTCCACAGCAGATCGGTGTCGAAGCCGATGCCATCGTCGCGAATAGCCAGTCCGATCCATCTTGGCTTCAAGGTCAGCTCAACCTCAATATTGCCGGCGCCGCCGTGACGAATGGCATTGCCGGTCGCTTCGGATATAATCCGGAAAAGCGCTTTGTGATAAGGGTAGGGCAGGCTGAAGTCGTCGCCCTTCACTTTGAAATCAATCTCGACATCATTCAATCTCGACAAACTTTTCAGATGCGATCTTACCATACCGAGCCAGGTCGGTCCGCCGCTTTTCTTGGAACTCAAACTGTAAATGGTAATCCTCAGTTCCTTGGCAGCCTTGGTCGCCGAATCATGGATCAGCTCAATCTGCTCCTCCAGCTGGGAGGGCGTCATTTTTCGGCAGGCCTGCTTGAGGGAATGAGCCGCATACACGATGCCGAACAGGCTCTGCGAGACGCTGTCATGCATTTCATCGGCAATCCGATTCTGCTCATTGGTTACAATTAGGCGGTTCTCGGTAACGCTCAGCTCATGGCGCTCCAGCGTAATCGCGCTGAGCTCCGCCAGGAACATCAGCTGCTGGATGTACCATCTCCGGCCCTCCAGTCCCTCATGCGCTTCAAGCTTTACTCCGATGACACCCACAAACCGGGTACTCATCCGAACCGGCATCAGCAGCATGTCGCCGAATCCGGGAATACTTCTGAATATCGGCTCCTTCTGACGCCGCCATTCAGGCTCGTATTTCTTGAGCTCCCCGAATAGAGATTCTTCTTCTTCGGGCAGCCAACCGGTCTGGCGGCTCACAAGCGACGGCCCCCCGCTGCTGCCCGCGAACCAGAACAGCGCTTTGTTAAGCTTCGTCAGCTTGAGGGCATAGTCGGTAATCACCTGTCCGATATTCATAAAATCATGCTCGCTTGAGGTTTCCACGATGTGATACAGCGATTTGATATGCTCAAGCATTTCGTCCGTGCGCGCCTCGGCCTCCTCCCGCTGCCGCCTAAGCTTCAAAAGCAGCTGCATGAAGGTCGCCGTAAGCGCAAGGGCCAGGAACAGATTTCCGTTGTCCAGCAGAATGGAGGCTAATGTGTCGTCCGCCGATTTATAAAAAAAATAGCAAAATCCAAGAAAAATGGCAAAATAGCCAGTCAGCAGGCTCCAGCAAAAATAAAAAGACAAGGAACCCGCCGCAATCAAAATGGGATTAAGCGAATACAGCTTGAACGGGCTGTTGTATCCGCCTGTACCAATGGCCAGCAGAAGGATCAGCAGCATCTCGATGCTAACCGACACCATAACGGCATGCGGCCTGTGCCGGAAACTCCAAAAAAAGGCGGTAAACAGATGAGCCAGCAGGCCCAGCGCCAAGATGATCAAAATTTTATAAACGAGGGCAGGACCCGTGCGCGTTACCAAGAACATCAGCGAAGTAAGTAACAGTGATAAGTACCTGAAAAATGTAATCATACGATCTTCCGCAGATAACCTGATATTCATCCCACCACCCAATTCTCCAAATTTGTGGAAAATGCGAGCTTTTACCTGCCTTTAAACCGCTGTGTTAAATGCATCATACAAAAGAAAGATGACAATAACAAGTTACCTTTCTACCTGATAACGGTTACATGCTTAAAAATTAAGGATATTTTTTTTATTTTTCCCTGTTTAATTCAATCAAAAATGGGGTATAGGAGAATAATTTGGAAATAAAAATTGAATTTTATGTCAGCTAAACTGCCATTGCATTTCCACACTGCATAAGGAGATCCTAACCGGCACATTTGCAGGCACATGATGAAATCCGGGTGCCGGAAGCGGCGCAAAATGTTCAAGCAAATATCCGAGCTCAGTACTCACACATTGCCCCGGCTTTCCTGCGGAGAGATTCCCATGTATTTCTTGAACAGCCTTGAAAAATAAAAGGGATCATTGTAATGCAGCATGCCTGAAATTTCTTGCACCTGCAAAGGGGTGTTGAGCAGCAGATTCTTGGCCTCGGCCATCTTCAGCCGGTGAATATACTCATGAAGGGGATAGCCGCTGCTGCGGCGCACCATCCTGCGAAGCGTCGAATTCCCCGTAAATGCAGGAATGCAGATCCTCGCGGATGAGCTGCATGCTGTCTTCGGCATCGGGGCGGCCGTTCTCTCCCAGACCGCAGCAATCCAGGAGCATCCCTTCCAGCGCCAGTGCCGCCCTGTCGGCATCGCGGGGGTTCCCCCCCTCCATCCACTCCATCACTTCTTCGAATCTCGCCCCGAGATGATGCGTTTCCTCTACCCGAAAGACGGTTCCTTCCACCAAAAGTCCCGCCTCTCTCCATTCCTTTATCCGGCTGCCTGTAAAATTGATATAATACTCGTCCCAGTTCCCATCTGGCGAGGGACCGAAATCATAGATGCACCCCGGCCGGAAAAAGAAGAGACTTCCGTCCCGAACAGGTTGCCGTCTTCCTCCGTTCTCGGCGTAAGTGCCGGCGCCGGCTGCTACATAGACGAAGGCCCAATGAGGAAACGTTACACCCATACGGAACAGCGTTCTTCCCGGGAGATGACCGACCTGGCCCACCCGAATCGATTGGAGCTTCAGCTTGGAGGCCTCCACCTTCGGATCAATGATTCTTATTGGATACGGACTGATCATATAATCCATGAGCTTGGACATGATTTGCATTCCTCCCCTCGTTTAGGAGTGTTATGTTTATTCTAGATATGAACATATTCTACATGATCGTGAGGTGGCACACCATTGTCCAATCCTTACCAGAACCTGCTTCTGCTTCCCGTTCCCAAAGAACTAGTCTTCCTGCCCGGATTCTGCCGGATTTCCCGAGGTGAACGAATCGCGCTTGCCGGACCCGGCGACAAACCGGCCCTGCCGGCGGCCAGAAGATTGCAGGATGCCGTGTCACATGTCCTGGGTCTGAATCTGCCATTGTCCATCGGTGCCTCGCCCGGCTCTTCCTGCGCCTTCATTTTCTCTCTGGATTCCAGCTTGGGAGAGCAGACCTATGAGCTCTCCGTGACTGAAACCGGAGTTCGGGTGACTTACGGCTCTCCGCAAGCAGCTTATTATGCCGTCGCCACGCTGAAGCAGCTGATTGCGCAGACAGGGGGCGATCTTCCTTGCCTGCATATCACCGACGAACCTGACTTTCCGGCAAGAGGGCTGATGATCGACATTAGCAGGAATAAAATCCCAAATCCTCAGACGCTGCGGCGGATTGTGGATCTTATGGCCGATCTGAAACTGAACCAACTGCAGCTATATATAGAAGGAATGCCCTTCAACTACGAATCATTTCCAGGCATCTGTGATTTGGAAACCCCGATTAGCGGCGAGGAGATCCTGGAGCTTGACGAATACTGCCGTGAACGCTGTATCGAGCTCGTGCCTAATCAGAACAGCTTCGGCCACATGGAGGGTTGGCTGTCCCGGCCGGAGTTCAATCATCTGGCGGAAATCCCGGAAGGCTTCGTGCAGCAGGAAGGACTGTACGATGCCGATCTGTTCCCAAGCGGTCTCGCAATGCGGCCGGGAACCTTCTATCCGGAAGCGCCTGAAGTAACTGATCTGCTTGAACAAATGTACGACGATCTGCTGCCTTACTTCAGCTCCGGAATGTTCAACGTAGGCTGCGATGAAACCTATGAGCTCGGCATGGGCCGAAGCAAAGGCGCCGCGGAGTCCCTTGGCAAAGGCAAGCTGTATCTGTCCTTTCTGCTGAGAATCGCGGAGCTCGTCCGAAAGCGCGGCAAGACGATGCAGTTCTGGGGCGACATTATTATCCAGCACCCGGAGCTGATTCCCCATCTGCCGAAGGATATCATCGCCATGGAATGGGGATACAGCGCGGAACATCCGTTTGAAGCCGATACGCAAAAATTCCGCGACGCCGGCATCCCCTTCTATGTATGCCCCGGCACCAGCTCATGGAATTCCGTCACCGGCCGCACCGATAATATGCTGGCCAATCTGAAGAGTGCGGCCATTCATGGCAAGAAGAACGGCGCCATCGGCTACCTGATCACCGATTGGGGCGACAATGGACACTGGCAGCATCTTCCCGTAAGCTATGCCGGATTTGTGTACGGCGGGTCCCTTGCCTGGAGTGCCGAAGCGAGCCTTGAGGCCGATATCGCTGGCTATATGGATCGGTTCCTGTTCTCCGACGCTTCGGGACAGACCGGCAGACTGCTGCTGGATCTCGGCAACTACTACAAGCTGGAATCCGGCATTTCCCGTCCCAATGATACCGAGATGTCCATGCTGCTGCGCAGCGATCTCGACAACATGCGCCTGACGGATAAGCTTCCGGACGAAAATCTGCATAGGCTTGAAGCTTATATGCAAGAAATCGAAGAGCGGCTGGGCAGCCTTTCCCCGCGCTGCGATGATGCCGATCTGGTCCTGGAGGAGCTGCAGGGTGGCGTGCATTTCATCAGGCATGCCATCAGACTTGCCTTCATGAAGCGCCGGCTCGCGGCAGAGGATTCGGTACGGCCTGCAGAGATAAGAGAGCTGAGAAATAATCTCGACCTGCTCCTGCATCATTACAAGCTGTTATGGTGTCAGCGTAACCGGATGGGCGGCCTAGAGCAAAGCGTCTCCAGGCTGGTTCGGCTTCGCAGCCAGTACGAAGAGTTGGAAGCCTCGCTTGCCGCCGGAAGCGCCGGCCCGAGATCACCAGAAGCCCGGGACTAAAAGCTCGGGGCCTAAGCTTCTGCCCATTGAACAAAAGCGCCCTGTCCTTCATGGCCGTAAAGGCTCATATAGGACAGGGCGCTTTTCGTTTCTTATCGGCTGCCTTGGGCAGATGCCCAAGGCTGGGTCTGCGTAGCGACAGGAGCGCCGGTGGCTGCGGCCCGCTGCATCTCCATCGCCAGATAATAGTCTTGACAGCCTTCAGCCAGACTGTAAAAAGAAGGACCGCCCCGCACATAGTCCCCCATTCTCGCCAGACTTTCGGCGACGGCAATTTCATCGTCGGACAGCCGGGCCGGGGCATGGGAATTCACATACAGCCACTCCCCGCAGCCCATAATGCCTTTTAAATGAAAGCCTTCCAGATTCCCGCCATGCCCGGCGTCTACCCGGCGCAGCTTGTCGTAAATCGGAACATCGAAGGTTGGCAGCCATGAGATTTCATCATTCACGATCTCCCCGCGCTCGCCGCGGACAAGAATCCGGCTTCGCCGAATCCATGAGAAATACTGGTCCTCCGTAAAATCCAGCACACCCAGTTTGCTCCCGAAATCCAGTGTGGCGATGATCTGCTTCGACTCCGTCAGTTCCTCTGAGAGCGGCGGACCGCTGCGGCCCGGACTCTTGATAATTGGCGAAGTGAACACCTGCGCGCGGATGACGGCATTCTCAAAACCGATACCCAGCAGCCTGCGGATCAGGCTGATCCCGTGATAGTCATGAGCAGCGGATACCTGAGCCTGACTGACCCCGCCCAGTCTTCCGGAACGCGCAAGCCGAATTCTGGCCGCATGGATCGGCTGGAACGCATACTGCTCGGCAATCTGGATTTGGGCCGAGCCTCCCACCCGCTCCCATAGGCGGAGCAGGCCTTCCGCCCCGTCAGCGGGAGGCGTTTCAGCCAGCACCGGGATACCGGCGTCAGCCAGCTTCTCGATGAATTCCGCATTAGCCGAACGTTTGACGCTGATGACAGCGAAGGAACAGTCATTCCGGCATACAGCGATGAATTCTTCGAGCGAAGTGAACGTCTTAACGCCCCATTGAGCCTGCAGCTTATCCGCCTTCCCCTGGTCTCTCACAAAGACTGCCCTTACGGCAAACCGCTCCGGCAGCGCTTCGGCTATCCGCAGAAAGAATTCCGCCCTCCAGCCTCCGCCGATTAGTCCGAATTCGACTTTGTCCATTTGTACGGCTCCTTCCCATGCCTTCGCTCCTCCCGGAATGCCGAGAGCAGCTCTTCGTATTGATTCTCCAGCATCTCTCTTTCCAAGGCTTCCGCTTCCTCTCGCCCGGCTGCCCATACGCTGCTTTCTTCATCTTCAAAAATACGCCATAAATCGGAGAACAAATAGCCGCGGATCTCCACCAATACACCGTCCCGGCGGCCTCCCGACCAGCACAGGCCCTCCGGCGTTCTAACCAGCGTCCGTCCGTCTGGAGTAGACGCCTTCTGCCCCACCCGGATGTTCATCAGCATTTGGCCGAACGTATGCCATTCCATCCTTGTTCCCCTTTCTAGCAGCATTTCTGAACAAGCGTTCCTCACGGTTTCACAGCAGGCAGTTTGACTCTTACTTCCGTCCCCTTTCCCTTGACGCTCTGAAACTCGATCGTGCCTTTCATCGCTTCAATGAGCCGGAAGGTTACCATCAATCCAAGTCCGGTGCCTTTCGTTTTATTGGAATAGTAAGGCTCCCCCAGCCGGGCGATCTCGCTGGCCGTCATGCCTTCCCCCGTATCCCGAACGCTGATAACGACGTAAGCGCCGTGTTTCCGGGCAGTAATGGTCACCAGCCCGTTGTCCTGGAGGGCTTCGATGCCGTTCTTGATAATATTGATCAGCGCCTGCTTGAACTTGGAAGAATTGAACTTGACGTACAGACCGGCTTCCAGGTGAATCTCGATCCGGCTTCCCTGAATTTGGGCCAGAGGAAGCAGAATGCCCGCGACATGCCTTAATTCTTCTCCAACATCCAGACATTCCACCTTATCCATCGCCGGCTTGGCAAATGTGAGGAAATCGTTAATAATATGCGAAGCCCGGTCCAGCTCCGAAATCGCCAGCTGCAAGTATTCCCTTTCCTTGCTATCCGGCGTTCCGCCGATAATTTGCAGAAAGCCTCTAGTAACCTGGAGCGGGTTGCGGACCTCATGCGCCACAGAGGCAGCCAGCTCGCTAATAATTTCCATTTTCTCGGAACGCTGAAGATCGTTGTTGAACTTTTCCAGCTCTTTGGAATATTCCACCACTTGTTCATGGTTCTTAGCGAATCTCCGCCCTACTATAACAATCAGAGAAACAAGAAAACCGACGATGCCCCATTTCCACCAGTACAGGTGGTACTTCTCGCCGGACATATAGTACAGGGACAGCTCACTGAGCGACGCGAGCGCAAACACGGCAAACCCGGTGGTGAAGATAATCGCCTCCACATTGCCGCGAAGGGAGTAACGGATCGCAAGCCCCAGCAGAAGCAGGAACTGAATGATCATAAGAATTCCCACGACATCAACTGTAAAAGTTCTATACAGACCGTCTAGGCGGTACGACAAGGCAATATTGAGTACGCTAAGTCCCACGCAGAACAGCGAATACCCCATTTGGAGCTTCCTCAGCCGGGTAACGGCTTTAAACTGGCCCGAACCAAATAACTTCTCGAAAAAGTAGGTGAATACCGGCAGGAGTGTGAACAGCGCCGCATCGAAAAACAGCTCCAACCACCTGTATTTATTCTCCATTACAATTGCAAGATAGGGAGAATAGTAGATCATCAGCACTCCGGACGACAGCATGATCAGCATGAGCAAAATCCCGTTGACAAACAGCTCTCTTTTCAAAAATACCGAGCACACGCCCAGGACGAAGGCCATAAAAATGAGCGACCCGCCGATCATGAGATCCAGCAGATCTTCCCTTAAGTAAACGTTCAGCAGCTTACCGTAGCTGCCAACCCTGCTCCCTCCTTCCAGGCCAAGGCTGCTGTCGGTCCCTCCGCTGTAGATGTACAATTCTTTGCCGACTTGCGGCGCTGTTAGCGGAATCAGAAGCTTGCCCCCGCCTCGGCTTCCACTGCCGTTCGAATCGTATACCAGCGTATCGTCCACATAAGCCCTGATATCACTTCCATAAACTTTATTTAACAGCACTGCCGAATTGCTGCCGAGCGTGGGCAAAGAAGCGCGGAGCCATACAGCCTTCATATCTCCCGGCACCTCAGGCAGATCGTCCGAAGGCGAAACGTCAATCCACCCTATTTCCGTGCGAGGAGGATGCTCTCCGTCTCCTTCCGCTGCGTTCACCCATTTTAGCTGCCACCCCCGAAGCTCTTCGCCCTCTTGTTTCCCCCGCTCCATCGTAATTCCAACCTCAATCATGGAGGCCAACAGCAGTATGATAAATACTACAGCCGCTATTTTGTGTAGTGGCAATTTCATTGTGGCACCTCAACTATCTAAAATAGGTATTTCGCACGCTATAATTTTCGACATTTTTCGATTTGTTCCTTTATGCTGCTCCAAAATAACAACAGCGCGATTCGGCAGGCATAGATTTATGTATTTCACGAAAGAATACACTGCAGGGCTTGCGCGGAATCCGCTTCAAGGATTCGTTTTGCTTTAGAAGGGTATACAATTAATATAGACCCTTTTAGACGTCATTCGCCCCATCCAAAAGGAGATGAGTACTATGGCCAATTTCAATAAGACGGAAGCCGATTTTACGTATGAACGTTATGCCAAAATGGGCGGTGTCTCTCCAGAACAGGATATTCCGGCGGACGACATCCGGCTTGTGGGAACAGAAACCACGCAAAGCGTGAGCGAAGAGGCATCAGGCAGCGTTCGCGTTCCTATCGAGTCTCCTTTTACCAGCCACGATCCGGTCAGCGCCGCTTCCATCGCTGAGGGAATCGTATATTCTGACTTCAATGAAACATTGGCCCGTGATCCGAAGCTGGCAGCGGATGTCGGGTTGAACGCTCCCGAACTGAGCCAGGACGGTACGCCCGATAGGGAGGACCGCATTCTTGGAGGGCCTGCTCCACACCGGGATGAGCTGCTGCGTTCCGATGCTTCCCTGGCCGCCGGCGTCGCTGGGCTGATTCAAGGCGTTATCGACTACGCCAATGACGAATGGACTCTAGAGGACGAAATCGATCCACTGGAGGATATTCCGGACGCCGATGATATTCAGGCTGGCAGTCCGGTCGATCCGGCATCCCCTTCACTTGATGTGATGCCGGGCACGGATGTGCTGAACGGCTCAACGGGTGAAGACGAATAAAGAAGATGAAAGCGCCGCCAGGCGACCTGCGTCCGACGGCGCCTTAACGTCGCTGCCGCCCGTTCTCCTTACAAGGAAGAAGGAGTCTCCCCCACCCTGGGTGCGCTAACATGGGCCTCAAGCCGGCGTCTCTTCACAAGCAGCGCCGCAGTCAACAGGATCAGCCCGTTAATTACGAACACCACTGGAATGGGAAGGAAGGCTCCAAGCAGGCCGCCAAGGATAGGTCCGGCCATGGTCGCCAGTTGGGAGACCGATTGGTTGAGGCCGAAAGCGCGTCCCCTAAAGCCCGGCTCCGTTACCTGTACGACCATTGCGTTAATGGAAGGAAGAACACCGGCGTAGAATAGTCCATAGACAAACCGGAGCAGCGCGAACTGAACATAACCTGAAACAAAGAACTGCAGGATATTGCCGATTCCGCCGCCCAGAAGTCCGATAAACAGGATGAATCCGTAGCCTTTACGTTCGCCTATTTTTCCCCACCTGGGAGCCATCAGCACTGTAGCTATGCCTACCGCTGAAAAGACGATCCCCGAAGTTAGCGACGCACTATTCTTCGCAATCCCCATATCCAGCATGTAAATGGGGATTAGCGGCTCCAGAATCATTACGGAAAAGCTGCTGATTCCTGTCAGCGCCATTAGGGAAACGAAGGCGCTGTTATTCCTTGCTTCCCTGATATCATCGCGTACCCTCGATCTCGCAGCCGACCGGTCATAGATCTGCTCTTTCACAAAAAAGGTGGCAATTACCGCTGACACCAGCACGATCGCCGCTGAGAACAGAAAGGCGCTGCGGTTCCCGTAATAATAGCTGATTACCCCGCCGATGAGCGGACCGATGATGCTCCCGGCAGCACCCGAGGTGGACATAATGCCAAGCGCATACCCTGTCTTCTCCTCCGGCGTATTCGTCGCCACCAAAGCGATAGAGGCCGGCACGAACCCGGCCAGAAGTCCTTGAAGGACCCGTACAACAAGAAATACATATGGATCATGGACAAAATAATTAATCAAATAGAGCGCGGCAAGGCTAAAGCCAGAACGAATAAGCATCGGCTTGCGTCCGTATTTGTCTGACAGGGACCCCCAGAAAGGAGAAATCAGCGCGCTGGCCAGAAACGAGATGCCGAATGCGATGCCGGACCATATCTCCAGATGGCTGTCCACCCCCAGATCATCGCTCAGAAAAATGGACATGAACGGAATCGAGAGCGAATACGAGGTGCTGCAAAAAAACACGCCTATCCAAAGCACGATCAGATTCCGCCTCCATGAAAAGTTCCCCATGCGGTACATCCTTTCAATAATCTGCGAAGCATCCTATTATTGTAAACCTCTTTTCGGCTTGTGCCAATCCTGATTGTTCCGGCGAATTTTGCAAAGTATTCCAGCCCGGGGTATGATGGCATATGACGCACGGATTAATGAAGAAAAGGAGAGACGGTAAGTGAAAGTTGTACGCAACCATTCTTTCGCCGTATGGGCGGTTCTGGGCCTTCTGATGCTGGCCTTGGTTTCCGGCTGCGGCAGTAAGCCGGGCAGCGCGAACCCCGGCGCATCCCAGGCCGCGGGGTCGCAGCCGCCGGCAAACGGCACGCCTTCCGAGAATGCCAGCCACCCGCGGGTTACCATCGAAATGGAGGACGGCGGCATCATCAAGGCCGAGCTGTATCCCGAGGTCGCGCCTAATACGGTGAACAATTACATTTCATTAATTCAAAAGGGGTTCTATAACGGTACGATTTTTCACCGTGTTATTCCCGGGTTTATGATTCAGGGAGGGGACCCCGAGGGGACCGGCATGGGAGGACCAGGATACAGCATTTCCGGAGAATTCTCCGAGAACGGCTTCCCTAACTCGCTCCTGCACACAAGAGGCGTATTGTCGATGGCCCGGACCAATGATCCCGATTCGGCGGGATCGCAATTTTTCATTATGACAGATGCCGCGCCGAGTCTGGACGGAAAGTATGCGGCCTTCGGCAAAGTCACCGAAGGGCTTAAAGCCGTCGACGCGATCGTCAATCTCCCGAGAGGCGCCAATGACCGACCTAAAAGTCCGCCTGTAATCAAGAAAGTGTCGGTGGACACCTTGGGTGTCTCCTATCCTGAGCCTGTCAAAGTCCAGTAACGAAAGAAGAAACGGCTCCCCCGTCCTTTTAGGCGCAGGAGCCGTTTCTCGTATTAACTCTATTTGCTGCTTCGTCTAACTTCGGTAAAATCCACCCTCAGAACGCTGTGAATGAGTCATTACTTTCCCCCCAAACGAAAAGCGGCAGCCCCAGACGTAAAAACAAGTCATGAACTGCCGCCGCTTTTATGGAACGAAATTTATCTTCATTAATGAAATACTGGCGATTATGCCCGGTCAGGAAAATCCGTTATGGCCGTCTTCTGCTCAGGTTATGGTGGCCGTCGCGAAGAAAGGTGCTGCGGCTGTTCTTCAGCAGGGCGATCCGTTCCTCTGCCAGATGGTCGGCGGCCGTGTGGGTCGGAATGCCCTTCACACGTGAAATTTCAAGGACCCGGGTGATGCTGTCGTAAATCTTCGACACCTGCTTCAGAGCCCGTTCCTTGTTATAGCCGTTCAACTCGTCGGCAATATTGATAACGCCGCCCGCGTTGATCACATAATCGGGTGCGTAGACGATGCCCTTCTCATGCAGCGCATCGCCATGGCGGGGCTCCTTCAGCTGATTGTTGGCCGCTCCCGCAATCACCTTGGCCTTGATCTGCGGCAGCGTCTGGTCGTTAATGGTCGCACCGAGCGCGCATGGCGCGTAGATATCGCAGGCCACTCCGACGATATCGGTCGGATCGACCGCATTGGCGCCGTAAGCGTCCACGGCCCGCCTAACCGCCTCTTTATTAATGTCGGTGACGATAAGCCGGGCGCCTTCCTCCTGAAGATACCCGCATAACGCAAAGGCGACATTTCCGACGCCCTGAACGGCGATCGTCTTGCCTGCCAGCGAATCCGTGCCGAACGCCTCTCTCGCTGCCGCCTTCATCCCCCGGTATACGCCGAAAGCCGTAACCGGCGAAGGATTCCCCGAAGAGCCGTAAGATTTGGAAATCCCTGTAACATAGTCAGTCTCCTGATGGATGATGTCCATATCATCTTCGGTTGTTCCGACATCCTCGGCCGTAATATAGCGGCCGTTCAGCCCCTGTATGTATCTGCCGAAGGCGCGGAACATCGCTTCGTTCTTGTCTTTTTTCGGATCGCCGATGATTACGGTCTTGCCCCCGCCCAGATTGAGTCCGGACACGGCATTCTTATAAGTCATGCCTTTTGCCAGACGAAGCGCATCGACGATGGCCTCCTCTTCGGAAGCATAGGTCCACATGCGGGTACCGCCCAGGGCAGGCCCAAGCGTTGTGTCGTGAATCGCAATGATGGCCTTCAGGCCGGATGCTTTGTCCTGGC
The DNA here is from genome assembly GCF_018966525.1 of Paenibacillus sophorae. NCBI lineage: Bacteria > Bacillati > Bacillota > Bacilli > Caryophanales > Paenibacillaceae > Paenibacillus > Paenibacillus sophorae. The sequence continues at coordinate 1,750,515 of NZ_CP076607.1, read as the reverse complement.
AAAATACCAATTGCTCGTAATCGTCCCGTTCAAGTGCCGAAAATAATTCCATGTTCTCCATTTCTCCTGTCCGTTGTGTGGTGATTCTAAAACCTGAATGTCAATTTGGTTCTTCACTCCCAGTATTGATCGGGACGGTACTCGATTTCCGACTGGGCGGTTACGACCAGACAACCGGAAGCTTCGTCGTATTCAACCGGGTTATCTGCAACGTAATACCAGTGCTTGACAACAGGTCCGCCCTCCGGCTCCTCGAACCGGAACACATTCAGCTCCGCCTTGAGTGCCAAGACCTCGCTTCCCTTGTCCGCCGGAACGCCGCAGATGGTAAGCCGCGTCAGCCCGCCATCCCGGCCTATGGCATATGTTAATCCATCCGTGCTGCTCAGCAGCGTACGCCCGCTCACGGCATGCTTGACCAATACTCTTTCCCTCTGATTCATCTCAAGGACCTCCTCATTTACGCAGCACAGTTATGGCAGATCGATCAGCAGCACAAAGGCGGGTTCGGATGCCGCAAGCTGAACCATGCTCTCTTCTTCAATCCGCGCCGAATCCCCTGAACGTAGCTTACTGCCGCCGACAGAAAGACTTCCTTCAATAATATATATAAAAATACGGCGCCCCGGCTTCTGATCGAACAGAAGGTCCTGCCCGCCGCGCAGCCGCCCCAGATAAATCGTCATATCCTGTCCGATATCGACGATCTCGTCAGACCCTTCGGCGGACACTACCGGCAGCAAAGCTCCATCAAGCTTCTCCGGCAAGTATTTTCCCGCCTTGTACGAAGGCTGTAAGCCGCGTACCGCCGGCATGAACCAGAGCTGAAGCAGCCGCACCGGCTCATCCTTCGATGGATTATGCTCGGTATGGATGACTCCGGTGCCGGCTGACATCCGCTGGATGCCGCCAAAAGAGCTTTCCGCGACATTCCCCAGATTATCTTCATGACGAAGCCTGCCGGAGAGTATGATGGAGACGATCTCCATATCGCTGTGCGGATGGGCCCCAAAGCCTCTTCCCGGAGCGATGATATCGTCATTGCATACACGCATAGGACCAAAAGCGGTATTGTCCGGATCATAATATTCGCCGAACGAAAAAATATGGCTTCCCTCCAGCCAACCGTGGTCAAAGCGGTGGGCCGATTCGGCCGTGTACACCTTTATCATTACTTTCCCCTCCTGTATAAGCGTTTTCGTCGGTTTACGTTTCCAAAAACGGCTCGCTGCCGCCTCTACCCAAGATTGTAGCAGAAAGCGGTGCTTCTCTCCAAGCGCGGAGAACAGGTTCATGAACGTGGAGAACAGGCGCATGAACGCAGCGAACCCCCGCCGGGCTCGGCGGGGGTTCGTATTAACCGATGCCTTCAGGAAGAAAGGATCGGGAATTGTTAATAATATTAGGCTTAGCCCTTGAATTCGTTGTAAGAAGCAACATCTTGCAGCGGCAGGCGCGAGGTCTGGCGGCCCGGGATCGCGGCATGGCCTACGGCAATCAGCATGACAGTTGCATAGCGCTGCGGAATCCGGAACATTTCACGGAATTTCTCGGCATTATAGCCGCCCATCGCAACCGTATCATAGCCTTTCGCCTTAGCGGCGAGCATCAGCTGCATGGACACCAGACCGCCGTCCACCAGCGCAATCTCCTTCTGCTTCTCCCGGCTCAATGCGGAGTAGTTGTTCCAACTGTTCTCCACCATCATATCCCGCACTTCCGGCGTCGCATGACCTGCTTCTACTGCCGAGTCCCAAATCTTGTTCACGTTACGGTAGGCCTCCAGGTCACCGAGTACGGCAATAATGGCGGACGATTCCACAACTTGCTGCTGGTTGTACGCAATCGGCAGCAGTTGTTCCTTAAGTGCCTGATCCGTAATGACGATAAAACGCCAAGGCTGAAGATTGGAAGAAGAAGGCGCCAGAATCGCATCGTTTAACAGGTCATTGATTTCTTCGTTGGACATTTTCCGGGAAGAATCATACTTTCTTACCGAATGGCGTTCGCGTAAGACTTGGCTGAAAGCCGGGTTATTATTAACTTGTGTTTCCATAGCAGGTTAACCTCCCGAAAAAATATTTCCGCCGGCCGGGCCGCACGGTGGATGTTCCTATCCCTTATCTTTGTCTGTGTAGATAACAGCACAGTTAAAACCAAAAAAAAAAGATTCACCTTGCATCAATTCGCCGCGCATATAACTGTTGTTTAATAAGCACAGTATAAAACAATAAAAAACGATCTGTCAATATCCCGCTTTTCGAACGACGTCGGCAACCGTATATTTCATCAGCACCTCGGTGACACTGCGGTCAACCTCTTCCAGAATGCCGCAGAACGCCGTCTTCATCTGCGTGCCGAAATCATTCACGCACATCGTGCCGCTGACCGCCTGATGACGGGCTTCCCCTACCTCCAGCGCGCGGTACACCTCGGCCAGCGTCAGCTGATCGGGCGCCTTGTTCAGCATATACCCGCCGTCCCGCCCTTCACGGGTGACCAGGATGGACTCCTTCGCCAGCTTTGCGAGAATGCGGCGCAGCAGCGTCGGCTCGGATGACATCAGCTTGGCAATCTCGCAGCTGGGACAGGTCCCCCCGTCCTTGGCAATCACCACCAGCGCCTGAAGAGCCAGGCCGAACGATTTGTACTGCAGGGTGCCTATATTGCGTTTAGCCATGAAATTCGCCTCCTGACCTTAAAGTTCTTACTTAAGTCTCCTTAATTAAGTCTCTTAATTGTAGCAATGGACAAACCAACAGGCAATGGATTTTCGCAGCACCTGCATGAGCCCCTACAGCAAAAAGGGAATCCCGCGCCTGTTACGGCCTCCGGAACTCCCCCGTTAAGCAGCCCCGTAAAGCGGCGGCTTGGCAACTACAAATCAGTTGTCAAAATTTACAGCTTGGCTATCGTCTCGGTAAGCACCGGCACGATTTGCGACTTGCGGGAAACAACGCCTTTAAGCAGAGCCTTGTTGTCGTCCAGCTTCACGTTATAAGCCTGTTCTACGGCGCCTGCCGCGCTGCCCAGAGCGACGCCAACGGAATCGCTGTTCAGGATGTCCGTCACGACGAACAGGAACAGATCGAGTCCCTTCTCGTCGATAATGCTTTGCAGGGCAGCCTCAAGCTCGGCTTGGCGGGACAGTACGTCATTCGTATCCACCGCGTTGACCTGGGCGATGATCACTTTCTTGCCGCCCATGCTGAATTCCTTCGCATCCAGATTAAGCAGCGTATCGATGCTCTTGTCGCTGAGGTCCGCTCCGGCTTTCAGCATGCTCAGGCCGTAGCTGTCCGTGTCCACACCGGCGATTTCCGAAAGCTCTTTGGCTGCGGCTACGTCCTCTTCCGTGCAGGTCGGGGATTTGAACAGCAGGGAGTCGGACACGATAGCGGACAGCATAAGTCCCGCAACAGGCTTCGAAATCTCCACTCCGTTCTCCTTGTACAGCTTCTTCAAGATCGTTGCGGTGCAGCCTACCGGCTCGGCGCGGTAATACAGCGGATGTGCCGTTTCAAAGTTGGCGATCCGGTGATGGTCGATAACTTCAACAACGCGCACCTGGTCGATGTCGCTGGCGCTTTGCTGGCGCTCGTTGTGATCAACGAGTATAACTTGCTTCGCTTCGCCCGCTACATTCTCCACAAGACGCGGAACTTCTGCGCCGAAATGGTCCAGCGCATATTGTGTTTCAGAGCCGATTGCGCCAAGGCGGACGGCTTCAACGTCCCAACCCAGCTCTTTTTTGAGCGCGGCGTAGGCGATGGCGGAACAAATCGTATCGGTGTCGGGGTTTTTGTGCCCAAAGATCAATGTTTTTTCCATTTCCAAGCTCCTTACTTTGGTTTTTGTTCAATATAATATACCACACATTGATAGAAAGCCGCTAGAAGCGGGAGCGGGAGTCCAGGATTACATATTATGATATTTTTCACTTTCCAGGGAGCAAATCTTCAGGTAGAATCCCATTGAATTCCATATTTTTCTAAGTAATCAATTCATCGGATTTATGGAGGTGTTCATGAAAGATGAGAAAAAGCTTCCTGCCGCTTTGCGTTCTTATTCTAATGGTTGCACTGGCAACCGCTTGTTCCAAAGTGAACCCGCCGCAGCCTTCACCTGAGCAGCAGAAGGAATGGATACGAAAAGACTTTATTACTGAGAAGGTAACCTATTATACCCGCCAAAACTTCAGATTTGTGGAGAAGCTGGCCGTCTCCAGCCAAAAAGACGGGTACAGCGTCGTTCTTACCTTTATTCCAGAGGTCGGGTCGGCGCCGGTTAAGCAGGATATTTACCGTTCCATGGCCGCTTATGCCTTCGGCATCAACTCTTTTTTTCCGGAGATCAAGGGCTATGAATTTAACGTTCTATGGGATGAACGGACCAAACAAAAGGCCATCCATGCCGTCATCGACGAAGCCGGAGTCAACAGTCTATCCAACCGCTATCATGAATTAATGATCGACAAGAACGGAGGCTTTGAACCCTCGTACCGGTCTCTTTTCTCGGAAGCGACGGAGTCGGAAGCAGCCAAGAAATGGGCCGATTGAACAACGTTTCTTGCAATTGCCTTCCTGCCTGCCGCTAACCGGGGCCGGTTCCCGCTACTCGACTCCTACAATGTTCAGCAGTTCGGACAGTGCCTTGATTTCGTAGGTCGGAATGATCCCAGGGTCTCCGGATTTCCCGCGCGGGTTGAACCAGCAGGTGTCGATGCCATACGAAATGCCGCCCTGGATGTCCGATGTCAGAGTATCGCCGACGATCAGCACACCCGGCTTGTCTTCAGCTGTGAGTCCAAGTTTGGCAAACGCGTGATCAAAAATACCCGGCTCCGGCTTCTGGCTTCCGACTTCCTCTGAAATGATGATATGCACGAACGCATTCCGCAGCGGGGAGTCCTGGATGCGCGAATACTGAACATCTTTAATGCCGTTCGTTATCACCGCAAGACGACAGCCGGATAATTCTCTGCATGTTTCAGCCGCCCCCTCAATCAGGAAGGTTCCGGTTCCCGCTCCCAGATGGAACAGGTATGCCGCGCTGAAAGACTCGGGGTCCAGCTCAAGTTCATGTGCGGCAAACAGCCGGGTAAATCGTTCCACGCGCAGCGCGGAGGAGGAGATTAGCCCGAGCTCCAGATCCCTCCACAGTCCCTTATTGATTTCTTTGTATGTAGATGCGCAGTCTTCGAAGCCTGCCGGCATGCCAAACTGTTTAAAAGCTTCCCTCAGCGCATAGCTTTCCGACTGATCGTAATCGAACAGCGTGTCATCAGCGTCGAACAGAATGACATCATATTTCACTTGTAGCATTACCTCCCGATTATAATTCGATCCCGAAATCCTGATTGTATAGTTCTAATGTTCAACTTCTCCCCTTCTCATTCCTGCCGTGCTGCAAATCATACCCAAGAACCTTTTTTGAACATTTGAAACAGCCTGAGCCCCTGCGAATACAGGACTCAGGCTGCTAATCATTTGCTTTTTAATTGCTGTCGCTTGACAGGGGTCACTTCACTTTAACATGACCTGTTTTTTCATCGAACTTATATCCTTAAAATTAAGAATGCTTGGGGCGGATGTTAACCCGGGAAATCGGATTCCGGGTCCGGCCGTTCCCGGGTGGCCTCATTCAGCCTGCGGTAAATCCCGATGATTTCATCCATCGCCATCCGCACCAGCCCGCTTGACGACGGTGCGACAAATTCGCGCACCCCGTCCACAACCGGGTCCATACCCTCCTGAAAGCCCCAGTTGGCCTTCGTCCTGCGGCTGAATTCCGTGTACACGCCCTTGCCGACGAAACAGGCGATTTGCGGCCGGTACTCCGCTAGCTTGGCGCGCAGCAGCTCGCGTCCTTCCCCGTACTCCTCCCGGGTAATATCCTCGGCGCCCCGAGTGGGACGAGCGACGATATTGGTGAAGCCATAGCCCAGCTTCAGCAGGTCGCCATCCTCGGAAGCGTCGTACAGTCGCGGCGTAAGTCCGCTGCGGTACAGTATTCTCCAGAAATTATTGCGCGGATTCGCATAATGATGGCCGACTTCTCCCGACCGCAGGCTCGGGTTAAAGCCGATAAATACAATTTGCAACCCGTAGTCCATGTGATCCTCCACCGGGTTCATATCTTGTTCACCTCTTTTGTTTAACAGGTTGTCCGGCATCCCGTACAAGGCTCTAAATCATCGCCGTCCCTCGAGCACACGGGTTAGCGGACATGCCGGATCGCCTGTTTTCCGCTTGCCTCAAAAAGAAACGGGTGCGCCATCTCCAAGAGTAGGGCATCCGTTTCTTCTGGCACTTTCTTTTATTTTATAGCGATGATTGTTCCTGTCCAGTATGACCTTCGGGGTGAAGCGTCAAACGCTTTTTAGGGCAGCAGCGCTTTTAGTTCAGGAGTCAGATCCGCTGCGTCCAGCCGGTAATAGTCGCCGTTTCCGTTCTTGTATTTCAGGAATACGACGTACGTTCCGTCATCCGGCGCATAACCCCGCCGTATCTCCAAAATATCGTTAATGCGCGCCTTGTCTTTAATAATGACAGAGCGGCCCTGCTCCTGTGCAAACTTAAGATGCGCGGCCGGGTCGTACGTATGGCCGTCTGGAAGAATTTCGTCCCTACTCTGCTTAGCCAGCTCGGCAGACAGCACATCGTCCGCCTTGATTTTAATCCGGTCCGCATAGCCTTTTCGCTCCAGCCACGCCCCCAATTCATGGTAAGACGGTTTCCAGTCATAGTTCATAAATGAATAAGAGCGGCCTATCGACTCTTCCGGGATGATATTGATATTGGCCAGCGACACCGTGTCGTCCGTCTGGTCTTTAAAGGACAGGTTCAGGATTTCCTTCTTCAACAGCGCCTTGAACTCATTGATCTCAGTTGGATCTGAAATGATAGCCTCCCTGATAATGGAGTGCAATTGAATACTGGCGAGCGGCTTGTCAAGCTGCGGGAGGACGTATTCGGCCCGTTTGAATCCTTCAGATTCCATGACGGCTTTCAGTTCAGGCTCGAAACCGGCCAGCGGTATAAGATATTGTCTGGTCATCGTACGTCCGTTGTTCAGTTTATAGGCAAAGGTATAGAGACGCGTTCTCTGCGAATATTTATACCGGCTCTCCCCCTCGCCCGGCCGAACCTGCACAAGCGCTTCATGCAGCTTTCGGACGGCTGATGCGTAAGCCGGTTCCGAAGTGAAAGGGTCCACTCCCCCGAAGGGACTGGCGAATGTATCGGAACCGAGGGAACTTACGGCTGCGTTTTGCGGATTCACATAACCCCAGTAGTAATTGTCCCCAGCGTATACCCCTGTAATCTTGTCCGCATCAGGGACTCTCGCCTCATAGCCGGTGACGGGCGATACGGGAAGGTACAGCAGAAGCCCGAGAACCAACGCGTACCCCGCAAACCGGGCGGGCAGCTTCCGGTTCAGGATATACCACGATTTACGGATCACCATTTCCGATATGGCGTAACCGATGACGGCTCCAAGAGCATAGCCCGCCAAGGCCCATCCTGTCTGCCCAGAGCGCATACCCGCGAAATACGTGCCGGAGATCAGCATGGCGCACAGCATGAAGCCACCTTTAAATAGCGGATTGAAGTACGTAAAGGCCAACGCCTGGCCGGCCGTTTCCGTCTGCCGCTTGCGGTACAGCAGATAGGACAGCAGAATGAACAGGACGGTCAGAGCCGCGTATATGCCCAGTTCGCTCCAAGTGAAAGGCGAGCCGTTCACGTTCACCATATGAAGAATGGGCGACCAATTGTCTATATGTCTAAAGCCGCTCTGGTCCGGAAAACCGTATAGGTAAGCGCGCAAATGGGACAGCGCCAATTGGGACAGCACTGCGGGCAGCAGCAGCAGAATGTATAAGATAATACCGTGCAGCACAGTCAGACCAATGCAAATCCCGACAAATGCGGTTACAGCGAACAGGAACAGCGTCAAAATACTGACTGCCGCGCCCCAGGCCCATACATCCGCTCCGCTGTATAGGAACCTGTTCCCGTCCCAGGTCCGCACCAGTCCGGCAGCAAGCGCTGTAAGCCATACCGGAACTAGCAAAAGAACAAAGCCGCTGAACAATTGGGTCGTCAGTAAATGTCTGCGGCGCAGCGGAAGGCTGTGCATCGCGTCCGCCGCCCCCTTATGCTGAAGATAGCGGAACAGCAGCAATCCAGCCGCCACGGGCATCGTGAGCGTGAATACCATGGTCAGGTCGCCGCTGGCCCTGAACAGGTTATCCACCGGCTGCGGCGGCGTGTCGGGATTCCCGCCCAAAAACATTTGCAGCGGCAGCCCGAACAGCAGTCCGAGAAAGTAGATGATGGCAATCCAGCAGTGCTGTCTGAGATTTTGCCGGATCATTCCGGAGTTAAAGAAGAATCGGCGCGATGTCATAGCCTGCCCCCTCCATTTCATAAATAAAGATTTCCTCCAGGGTCAGCGGCAGCAGATCCAGCACATACGGGTCGTATATGCGAAAATACTCCTCGATCCGTTTGCGATCTCCTTTGACAATATAAAGGAAGACGCTGCCTCTTTGTTCACGGTGAAGTACTGGCAGTTTGGCCGTCAGCGCGTGCTCATGACGTTCGTCCCGGAAAGCGACCTGCACTTTATGCGTGTCGGATTTCAGCTCGTCAAGCTCCTTGTCGATCAGCAGGGCTCCGCCGTGCATAATGCCGACATGGTCACAGAGGTCTTCGATCTCCCGCAAATTATGCGAGGAAATAACAACGGTAAGGCCGCGTTCGGCAATCTCCTGGAACAGCACATTTTTAATCAGCCGCCGCATCACCGGATCAAGCCCGTCAAGCGGTTCGTCCATAATGAGCACATCCGGCATACAGCTGAGCGCCAGCCAAAAAGCGGCCTGCTGCCGCATTCCTTTGGACAGGCGGTTCAGCTTGCGCTTTGGATCCAGCGGAAACAGCTCGCCCAGTTCCTTGAAGCGCTCCTCGCTCCAGCCCGGATAGACGGATTTATAGAAATCGGCCATCTGCACGATAGTAGCCTGCGGGAAGAAATAAGGAAAATCCGGCATAAATACGATTCGTCCCTTGATACCCGGGTTCTCGAACACCGGTTTGCCGTCTATCCGAACCTCCCCCGACTCCGGCTCATATATCCCCGCAATCGTCTTAAGCAGCGTTGTCTTGCCCGCTCCATTCGAGCCGAGCAGCCCGAATATATTCCCTTTATGTATCGTTAAAGAAATTCCGTCGACCGCCTTCCGGTCCTGAAAAACCTTGCTGACCTCCCGTATCTCGATCATGTCTGATCCCCCTCTCCTTTTTTCTCCAAAGCCTGCTTGAACAGCTCGCCAATTTCCGTTCCCGTAAAACCGAGATACACGGCTTCCACCATCAGCCGCAGCAGCTCCTCGCGCACTTCCGCCCTTTTGACCGCATTTGTTCCCTGCTGCGCCGGGGAGACGAAGCTGCCTTTTCCCGCCCGGGAATAGATATAGCCTTCCCGTTCCAGCTCCCGGTAAGCCTTCTGAATCGTATTGGGATTCACGGTAAGCTGCGCCGACAAAGTCCGCACAGAAGGCAGCTGCTCATCCGGCCGCAAAATACTGTACAAAATCATCTCTTTGATCTTATCCGTCAGCTGTTCGTAAATCGGCTTGCGGCTGCGAACATCCAGTTCAAACACATGCGATTCCCCCTTCCCCGCTCCCGGGCTTATGACTTTCCTGGCAGACTAGGTGTGTCAACTGTATTATTATTAATAATACAGTTATCCAGAATTGTCAATACACTCCATCCAAAGTGAACAAGCCGTTCCCGCTGGAGATTTCTCCATCTCCACGGGAACGGCAACTGTAACAGATGCGAAGGGAATTCCGCTAATTTAGAGAATCGTTCCTTTCTCCGCAGCCGGAATATCTCTTCCGCTGCGCCGAGGGGACCGGTCGCTGATCAGGGCAAAGGCGACGCCGGGTAGCAGCAGAAGGCCGGCGAGCGCAAAGGTGCGGCTGAATCCCTTCACAGCCGCCTCCTTCATCTCGCCGCTGATCTGGCCAACGATCACTTCCGTCTCGCGCATCTGGGCGGGCGCCGAGTGCTCAAGCGCTCCGCGCTGCGCAGGAGCAAGCTTGGAAGCGGCGGCCCGAAGCGGCGAGCCGACCGCTGCCGCAACGCTTTCCGGCGAAGGAAGCGATGCCGTGCCGCCCGCGCCCCCGGAACCGGGGCTTTGCAGCGACGCCGTCAAGGCTTCCTTGACGGGCGGCAGCAGCTGCCCGTCGTCCCGAATCATCTGTACGGCGCTGCTGCGGGCCGCTACGATCTTATCATCGAGATTCTGCTGGAGCGCGGTGACGATAATGGCCACGCCGAGCACGCTTCCAAGCGCCTTGGTCATATTGATGACCCCCGAGGAAATGCCGATCTTCTCCTCGGGCACATTGCGCACCGCCGATGACATGACCGGAGCCATTGTAAGGCCGACGCCGATGCCGGCCGATGCCAGACGCAGCAGAATGCCGCTCACCGGCGAGGACGAGGACAGTCCTCCGAGAGAATAAGTGGCGCCCGCCATCACGATAATTCCCGCCACTGCAAACCACCGGCTTCCGTACTTCCCGGACAGCGGCCCGGAAATCGCTGAGGTCAATGTCGCGCCGACGGCCATCATCGACAGAATCAAACCCGCCTTCAAATCCGTCATGCCCATGATGCGCGTCAGAAAAAAGGAGGTCAGCAGCGAGATATTCATCAGCCCCGCACCGACAATCAACAGGGTCAGAGCCGCTCCGTTGAAGGCTTTGATCTTCATCAGTTCCAGCGGAAGCATCGGTTCCGCTCCTTTGCGCTCCGCATGCAGAAAGAGAAGCAGAAAGAGCAGACCGGCTGCGAAGAGCAGCAGAATGGCGGAAGAAGTCCATCCCCAATCTTCGACCCGGATCAGGCCGTAAACGAGGCAGAACATGCTCCCGGTGATAAACAGCGTGCCCGCAAAGTCCACTCTCCGCCCGGCGGAGGCATCCTTCGATTCTCCGATGAACATTAGCGTCAGAATCACGCTCAGCACGCCGAGCGGCACATTGACAAAAAAGATCCACTGCCAGTTCAGCTTCTCCATCAGCACTCCCCCGAGCGCCGGCCCACTGGCCGCAGCCAGGCCCGAGACAGCTCCCCATATCCCGATAATCGCGCCGTGCATCTCCTTCGGAAACGTCGAGGTCGTCAGCGGAATCGTGACCGGCACGATGATCGCACCTGCCAGGCCCTGTATGATCCGCAGTACGATCAATGCCCCGAGACTCGGCGCAAATCCGGCGAGCAGCGACGAGACGGTGAACAAAGCGATGCCGATGAGAAACACCTTTCTGCGCCCGAATTGGTCCGCAAGCCGGGAAGCCGTCAAAATAAAGACGGCAAAGGCCAAATTATAACCGTTCATTACCCACGAAATTCCCGAGACGCTTCCCCCGAAATGCTTTGTCATTTCCGGCAGGGCGATGTTGACGATCGTCGTATCCAGCAGCGCCATAAAAAATCCCAGAACAATGGCCGTAAACGCAAACACCCTCTTCATTTTTTCGTTCATCCGCAAATCCCTCCCCCTAAAAAATATGAACTTTAGTTCGCATTCAAGATTATATGAACTTCAGTTCATGTTTGTCAACGAGAAACTGAACCAAAGTTCAACTTTGGTTTGACACCCTATTCCGGCTTCCTTAAAATCTTAATTAAGGAGGGTTTGCGCGTGAACGAAACTGAAGAACAAATAGCGGACAAAACAAGAAAACCCCGGCAGGACCGGAGCATCAAGACCAAGGATGCGATTGTTCAAGCGGCAGCCAAGCTCTTTTCCGAAAAAGGCTACCACCGGACGAACACCAAACAGATCGCCGCAGCCGCGGGCGTCTCCACCGGCAGCTTTTATTCTTATTTCACGGATAAGCGTGACGTGTTTCTTGATGTGCTCAAAATTCACAGTGAAGCGATGCAGGCCCATGTTGACGCCACGGTAGCGCAGCTGAACGCCAAGGAGTTGGACAAACGCTTGATCATCTCGCATATGATCGAGAGCCTCATCCAATCCCATACTCCATACATCAGCTTTCATCGGGAGCTCTCCCTTTTGCTGCTCTCTGATGAGGTCGTCAAAGAGGTCATGGAAAGCCAATACGACGTAGGCCGGCGCAAGACGCTGGAGTTTCTGAAGCTAAGCAGCGATGAGCTGCGCGTTGGAAACCTCGAGGCCGCCGCCGTTGTTGTCTTCGAGTCGGTCAGCAGCGTCGTGGACCGCATCGTCTTCTACGGTGAAAGAGTTTCGGCCGATCACCTCAAGACGGAGCTCGTCGACATGCTGGTCCACTATCTATTCGGTGAATAAGAGCAGCTTATACTTCTTATTTTTCAAAAAAAGAGCGTCCCGAGGAACCCCAAACGGTTCCTTGAGACGCTTTTTTTAACGCGTGAACTTCTGGTTTACCGGCAGCGGATTCCCCTGTAACCAGGAGGGCCGCATACGAATCACCGCGTATCATGCCAGAAGTTCAGCGGCTTAAGATCGGACGTTATGATTTCGTATCGATAGCCTTTCTTGTGGAGATAATCCAAAATACGGGGCAGCACCTGGAGCGTCGCTTTCTGGTCATGCATCAGAATGACGGGATTCACGCCGCACTTGTCCAGTTTGTTTACCTGGCTGACCACATTGTTATAGATCGAATCGCTGGCGCTCTTATATTTCCAGTCCAAGGAATCGACGTTCCAGTCCCAAAGGCGGTATCCGCTGCCAAGCACTTTATCTCTAAAAGCTTTCGTAAAATACGGCTTGCTGCCATACGGTGGGCGGATCAGCTTGGTGGACCGTCCGGAGACCGCTTCAAGATCCGCGTTGTCCTGGTTCATTTCCTTCAGAGCCGCCGCGGGAGATGCGTAAAATTTACTCTTCATATGGGTTATACCATGCAGGCCAAGGCCTTGCTCCGATTTGACCATGCGCTTCACCTGGCTAGGGTAGCGCTTGATGTTCGGTCCCAGCATGAAAAAAGTCGCCTTCGCGCCGTGCTTATCCAGTATATCCAGCAGTTGTCCGGTCGTCGCCGACGGCCCGTCGTCGAAGGTCAAATAGACGATTTTCCCGGATGCGCCCGTCTTGGGCGGATTCGGGGCCGGCTTGGAAGATTCAGGCGCAGCCGGGGACGGGCTTGGCGCTGGCTGGGGCGGCCCCTCCGGTTTAAGCTTATCCTTGAACTTCTCGGTAAATGCGCCGTCATCCAGCGTCTGACTGCCGTCCGTAATCCGCAGCAAATACTGATCGGGCTTATAGGACACGGAATAACCGAACTGCATCGCGATTTTCAGAGGAATCATCAGCTTACCGCCGTGAGTAAAGGTAGTCAGACTCATTTCCGTCCCGTCTCCCGCGATGCCTTTGCCCTCTTTCAAAATCCGGAGGCTTCCTCTGTCACCCGAAAGCATCAAATCCTCCAGCGTCCCCCCAAGGCTCAGCTTCAATTCATCCGCAAACTCACGCACCGGCACATAAAAGGTATATTCCACGGACACGGCGCGGATATTCGTAACGCTGTCATTAATCCCAAGTTTCATTTCGCCGCTTTCCTCGGCATGCACAGCCGGTACTGCGCCTAAAGCAAGGAAGCATACAATAACGCATAGCAGTATTTTTTTGATTGACAAGGCCGAAGTCTCCTATCTATTTAGCTTCTATCTCTCTCAACTTATAAGATAGCATAAATAGATAGGGCCGACTTTGAGAGAATGTTACCGGCAGGCAAAAAAGTTGTTACTTGCCGCCTAAAATAGCTGTACATCACGCGATTATATTTGTGACAAACTTAGCAACAATAGTGAAATTATGAACAAAGTTTGAACGTTATAGAATATCCCGAAAACCGCGTAGTGACAGTGATTTATATCACATCTTACGTCTTTTTGTAACAGTTTTTACACAGAAAATTAAATAAATCGCCATTATATAGGATTTATATGGATATAGATCTATATTGTGTATTTTGCATTCCCTTTAAGGAATTTTTAATATAGATAGAGGTTAATGTATTCCGGTTAATGAAATCAGTATTAAAGGAAAGGAGTTCATCATGAACAAAAAAGGGCCGTTATACGCAATATTTTTCAGCCTTTTCCTGCTGCTGCCCGGATGCGGTTCGCTTACCGTTCTGAATCCGCAGGGTCCGGCGGCTAAAACGCTGTCCGACACGATCATCCTGTCCATTCTGGTGATGCTCGGCGTCCTGGCCGTGGTCTACATTCTCTACATTATCATGTTGGTGAAGTACCGCGCAAAAAAAAGCAACGAAGGGTATATTCCTCCGCATGAAGAAGGAAATAAATGGCTGGAAGCAACCTGGATCGCTATTCCGATCATCATTGTCGCCTTCCTGTCGGTAGTAACTGTAAAGACTACGAACGCGGTGGAGAATGTTCCAGCAGACTACAAGGATCAGAAGCCGCTGGTCATTTACGCATCATCCTCCAACTGGAAATGGCATTTCAGCTATCCGGAGGAAGGCATTGAAACGGTAAACTACGTGAACTTCCCCGTGAATCGTCCGGTTGAGTTCAGATTGTACTCTTTCGGACCGATCTCCAGCTTCTGGATTCCACAGCTCGCCGGACAAAAGTACGCGATGAGCGATATGACCACTTATCTGAATCTCGTTGCGGAGACTCAGGGCGATTTTCTCGGAAGAAATACGAACTTCAGCGGCAAAGGCTATGCTCAAATGGAGTTCACGGCAACATCGATGAGCAGCGACGACTATGACAAATGGGTAAAAGACGTCAAGAGTAGCGCTTCTCAGCTTACTGAAGACAAGTTCAAATCGCTGCTGGCTACGGCCCATGTAGGACGCGAAACGTTCTCGTCTACACATCTGACCTTCAGCCCTCCTCCGGGAGAACACAGCGAGCATATGGATATGGATCATAGCAATATGGATCACAGCAGTATGGAAATGAGTAATGATGAACATTCGCACCAGAGCAACTAATTCCAGACTTACTTGAACAACCTGAAAGGAGTCCTCCCAATGAATTTTGATTTGGAAAAATTCAAGGTTCACGGCGAACCCCTGATCTACGGGGCGATGATCAGCATTGCCCTGGCATCGATCGGGATTGTCGTGGGTTTAACCGTTTTTAAAAAATGGGGCTGGCTGTGGCGGGAATGGCTGACCACCGTGGATCACAAACGGATCGGCGTTATGTACATTCTGGCCGCCCTGCTCATGCTCTTCCGCGGAGGCATCGACGCTCTGATGATGCGTCTGCAAACCGCCGCGCCGGATATGAAATTTCTCGACGCGCAGCATTACAATGAGGTCTTTACGACCCACGGTCTAATAATGATTCTGTTCATGGCCATGCCGTTTATTATCGGTCTTATGAATGTCGTCGTGCCGCTGCAAATCGGCGCGCGCGACGTGGCCTTCCCGCGTCTTAACGCGGTCAGCTTCTGGCTCTTCTTCTTCGGAGCCATGCTGCTGAATATTTCGTTCGTCATCGGCGGGTCGCCGGATGCCGGCTGGTCTGCCTACTTCCCACTGGCGAGTCTGGAGTTCAGCCCGACCGTCGGCAATAACTACTACTCGCTGGCGCTGCAGATTTCCGGTATCGGCACGCTGATGACAGGCGTTAACTTTATCGTGACCATTCTGAAGATGCGCGCGCCGGGCATGAAGCTGATGCGCATGCCGATGTTCACCTGGTCCGTACTGATTACGAACGTAATCATCGTCTTCGCGTTTCCGGTGCTGACCGTGGCGCTGGCGCTGATGATGTTCGACCGTCTGTTCGGCTCCCAGTTCTTTACGATGGCTAACGGAGGCATGGATATGCTCTGGGCCAACCTGTTCTGGGTATGGGGCCATCCGGAGGTATATATCGTCATTTTGCCGGCCTTCGGTATTTACAGTGAAATTATCGCGACCTTCTCTAAGAAAAATCTGTACGGCTACACCTCAATGGTCGCCAGTATGCTGATTATCTCCCTGCTGTCCTTTATCGTCTGGGCGCATCACTTCTATACGATGGGTCAAGGCGTAATGGTCAACGGTTTCTTCTCGATTACGACGATGGCGATTGCCGTGCCGACCGGGGTCAAGATATTCAACTGGCTGTTCACCCTGCGAAAAGGCCGGATCAGCTTCACAACGCCAATGCTGTACTCTTTGGCCTTCATTCCGATCTTCACAATCGGCGGCGTTACCGGCGTTATGCTGGCCATGGCCAGCGCCGACTATATGTACCATAATACGATGTTCCTGGTCGCGCATTTCCACTACGTTCTTATTCCTGGCGCCGTATTCGCTGTTATCGCGGGCTTCCACTACTGGTTCCCCAAAGTGTTCGGCTTCCGCCTGAATGAACGTCTGGGCAAGCATGCTTTCTGGTGGATTATTATTTCCTTTAACGTAGCTTTCTTTCCACTGTTCATTCTCGGCCTCAAAGGCATGACCCGCCGGATGTACACGTATTCCGCGGAAACAGGCTTCGGTCCGCTTAACATGATCTCGTTCGCCGGTGCGCTCGGACTGGCGATCGGCTTCGTCATTCTTGTGTATAACATTTACTGGAGCACACGCTATATGCCGCGCGACAAGACCGGCGATCCATGGGATGCCCGCACGCTGGAATGGGCAACCCAAAGTCCGATCCCGGAATACAACTTCGCGGTTGTGCCGAATGTCAAATCGCGCGATCCGCTGTGGGCCATGAAGCACGATAAGCAGCCGCTGTTCGAAGACCAAATTACGAAGATTCATATGCCGAGCAATACGGGCAAACCGTTTGTCCTTGGCGTCGTCTTCTTCTTCCTTGGGTTCTTCCTGGTATTCAGCATGTGGATTCCGGCGATTGTTGCCGGCATTGGCGTTCTGGTTGTCCTGGCGGCGATGTCCTTCGACCGCGACCACGGCTTCTATATTCCGGCTGATAAAGTCATCAAGACAGAAAAGAAACTGGGGGGTGGAACGGTATGAAAGTAGATACCTCCAAACCGCTTGAGTATGGCACGCACGAGAACAGCAACCGCATCTTCGGCTTCTGGGTCTTCCTGGGAGCGGAAATTGCGCTGTTCGCCACACTGTTTACCGTGTTCTTCGTTCTGGTGAACCGTTTTGCGGACGGTC
Source organism: Paenibacillus sophorae (assembly GCF_018966525.1). Taxonomy (NCBI): domain Bacteria; kingdom Bacillati; phylum Bacillota; class Bacilli; order Caryophanales; family Paenibacillaceae; genus Paenibacillus; species Paenibacillus sophorae. The sequence goes on along the minus strand of NZ_CP076607.1, from coordinate 1,733,366 downwards.
CCAGCGGAAGCGAGCTGTTCGAGATCGGCCCGGTGCTGATTGAGACGTTCCTGCTGCTCACCAGTTCCTTTACGATCGGCCTGGCCGTTCACGCCATGCGCCATCAATACAAGAGAGCCATGCTCGTCTTCTTCGGCATCACGCTGCTGATGGGACTTGGCTTCCTTGGCATCGAAATTTCCGAGTTTGTAACCTATGTGCATGAAGGCGCAACGCTTCAAACCAGCGCGTTCCTGTCCAGTCTGTTCGTACTGCTCGGCACCCACGGCGCCCACGTTACCTTCGGTTTCCTGTGGGGCGCGGCGATTATGATCCAGCTCATGCGGGAAGGCATCAACCCGGCCACGGCCAATAAATCATTCATCTTCTCGCTGTACTGGCACTTCCTGGACGTTGTCTGGATTTTCATCTTCAGCTTCGTCTACCTGAAAGGACTGATGTGACATGATGAAGCAGTTGTTTCCCGTTCGCCATGTAATAGGCTATATAGCCTCCTTGGTCCTTTCCGCCGCAGCGCTGGCTGTCATTTACGGTGACTTCTCCCATGCCGCAAATGTAGCCATTCTGGTCATTACCGCTCTGATTCAGGCTTCCCTGCAGCTGTTCCTGTTCATGCACATCGGGGAATCGGCCGATACGAAAAAAGAGCTGTACATCAACATCGCCTATGCGCTGTTCGTCGGTCTTGTCACCATCTTCGGTACGCTCTTCATCTTCGTGTGGGGCTGGTACAGTTAATTTTTATTTTCTCTCAAAGCGTCTTGGCCGCTGCTGCGGCTGGGGCGCTTTTTGAATAGTATAAAGAGGCGGCGACCGGGCCCGTACAGGACCTGATCGCCGCCTCTTTCATTTAACCCCGCAAACGGTGGACTTACAGCTTGAACTCGGCAAGATTCTTCTGCAATTCCTCCGCAAGCGAAGCCAGATAACGGGCTGAGCTCGACATCTCCTCCATTGCCGACATCTGCTCTTGGCTTGACGCGCTGACATCCTCGACGCCCGCCCCGCCCTTTTGCGAAATTTCGTTCACCATTTCCATAACGGCGACCAAATCTCCGCATTCTTCGGAAACATGTCCTACAACTTTATTAATACTTTCGGTCTGCCGGATGGCATCCTGGATGGAAACTACGATTTCGGAGAATGCCTCGGAAATTTCACCGCTGCCGGCCACACCCTCTGTCGCAAGCCGCGCCCCTTGAGCCATCGATTCTACGGCTTCTCCGGTCTGCTGCTGAATTTGGGTAATAATACCGGTAATATGAAGCGAGCTCTTGGCCGTCTCCTCGGACAGCTTACGGATCTCTCCCGCTACCACGGCAAACCCTCGTCCGACCTCGCCTGCCCTGGCGGCTTCAATGGAAGCATTAAGAGACAGCAGGTTCGTCTGCCCCGCAATTCCATTAATCGTCGTAATAATGTCGCTGATTTCCTCGGACAGTTTGGCCAAAGATGCGATAATCTGCTGCGTTTCGGTCACGTTTGCGTTGATCTGCGTCATTTGCTCCGCAATACGGTTGACCTTTTCCCCTCCGTGATCGGCAGAGTCGGCCGCCTTCGCCATCAGAACCGACATCTGCTCGCTCCCGCTCTCCACCGACAAGATATCCTGCGACATCGCCTGAATGGAAGCGTTCGTCTCGGCTATGCTGTACACCTGCGTTTCAAACCCTGTCGCCAGCTCCGAAGCGGTGGAAGCAATCAGATTGGAAGCCAGCGAGGTCTGCTCGGCGCTGGCGGTCATCTGCTCGGAAGAAGCCGACAAAGTCTCCGCACTCTCCGACACGCTCTGCATCATACGGCGGAGGCTCTTCATCATGCCGTTAAATGAGCCGCTGATTTGACCGATTTCATCCTTGGAGCTATACGCTGCCGCAACCGTCAAGTCTCCCTGCTCCGCTTTCTCCATTGTCTCCCGCAGTTCGGCCAAAGGCTTGGTAATCATGCGGACGATTAAGAAGGTGGCCAACTGGACGAGAAGGGTAAAGGCAATAATCAGGAAAATATTCAGGTTCCGTGTACTCTGGGCTTTTGCCGTTGCTTCCGCGTACTCCTTCTCGGCATCCTGTTGAAGAAAACTGCCAGCATTACCGAGCAGATTTACCATCTTGTCGCGCAGAGTACTGAAATTCCCGGAAAAAAGGGCATAAGCCTCCGCATTGCGGTTAGCCTTGGCCAGAGTAATAATCCGCTCTCTTTGGCTCCGGTATTCGGGAAGCAGTGATTCGTATTCTTTCAGTCTATTTAAGGCTTCGGCCGAACCAAAAGAAACGTTAAGCAGCTTCTTCGACAGGGCATCGTTACTCGCCTTCATCGCTTCGATATCCTCAGCGAGCTTCGTATTGCTTACCACGTCTTCCGTCATCATAAGCTCCAGCATATCGGATTCGATCATACCGTTATTGATTCGGATTTGGGCGGACCACAGAACAGGCAGCAGGTTCTGCTCATACATCACTTTGGAGCGGTCCGCCAACTGCTGGCCGGTAACGATCCCTACTACTCCCACACTGATCAGCGCAAACAGGACGATAAGCATTATAAGTCCCATTTTATACTTTAACTTCAAATTTTTCATTGCAATCCTCACTCTCCGGGTGACTTTTTACATATACCTTTCTTTATCGGCAAACCTCTATGTAAAATAAATAATTTGAAATGAAAATCGACAAATAACAACAAAAAGCCGCGCGGATCACTAATCCGCCGGCTTGTTATGGGCACATCTGCCGTTTTTAACGCAGCAGCCCGTATTTTTTGCGAAAACGTTCAAGCACCTTGATCCAGCCTCCCGCCAAAATGGATAAAAAGACGACGTTGGACAACGCATGCGCCAAATCGAAATAGAAGCTGGCGGCGTATACGGTCACTACTAGTCCCAGGCTGAAAGCGTCGGGCAGGCCGATCAGGTGCCAAATATTCATGATCCACCCGAATAAAAATCCCCATATAAAGCCGAACAGCAGCAGCCCCGGTCTTGTTCTCATCCAGCGCGTGTTCCGCAGCCAGCCGGCGGTAAGCCCGACCATCCCCCAGGCGAACATCTGCCACGGCGTCCACGGCCCCTGACCGAAATAAAGATTCGAGACAAGGGCGGCGACCGCCCCGATCAGAAAGCCCGCTTCCGCCCCGAATACATACGCCGACAAAATAACGATGGCCGATACCGGCTTAACGCTGGGCAGGGCCGCGAACGGAATACGGCTGACGGCGGCAACCGCGGCAAGAACAGCAAGCAGAACCAGCTCGCGAGGCTCCAGCTTGCGGTGTTCCAGCCTTAGAAACAGTGGAAGCAGAGCAGCGCAGAGCAGCACCAGGCTCAGCAGCAGATAGTGACGGTCCTTGAGCGCGGAGGACAGCGCGAGCGCGCCTATAAACAGGCCAAGCGCAATCAGGACCGGGAAACGAATTCGTGCCACTGTGACATCACATCCTCAATGGTTAATGCTTGCGGCAGCCGGTCGCGGACCATCCGGTTAACGGCTGTCGTATAGAAATAATTCGCGCCGAAAAAAGCCTCCGGCGTCCCTTCCGCCGCTATGCTTCCGTCAAACAGCATGGCGCAGCGGGAAGCGTACCGCGCTGCAAATTCGACGTCATGCGTAACGAACGTTACGCTTTTTCCGGACTCGGCCAGCGCTCTCAGCAGTTCCGCCAAATGCTCCTTGGCGGCAGGATCAAGTCCTTTGGTTGGCTCATCCAGCAGGAGAATATCCGGACGCAGCAGCAGCACCATGGCCAGCGCCGCCTTCTGCTGCTCGCCGCCGCTGATGTCATGCGGATGGCTGTCAAGCACAGCTCCAAGTCCGAAGGCAGCCACCAGCGAGGCAATCTCCCGCTCGCCCTCCGAAGCGGACAGTCCGGCGTACTTCGCCATATGCCGCAGTTCTTCCGACACTGTGTCATGGCTGAAATACAACAGTGGATTTTGCGCCAGGTAGCCGGCGGTGACGCCTTCCGGGAGCGCCACCCGGCCCCGCTGCGGCTTAAGCAGCCCGGCCATCAGCTGCAGCAGTGTGGACTTGCCCGCGCCGTTTCCTCCAAGGATAGCGGTTAGCTCTCCCCGATGCAGCGAGAAATCCAGCTTCTTCAATATTTCCGGCCCGTCTTTCTCGTAACGGAATGTTACCTCCCTGCATTCGAGCAGGGCCTCTCCGTCGCGGGATGACTGCTCCCTCCGCGCGAAAGCGCCGGAACCGCTCCGGGAAGATGAAGTTCCGGCGCTGCTGTTCTCCCAGGCCCCCGTATCCTCAAGCATGTTGCCTATACCGCTCCCGCCCGGTCGGGCCACGACCGCCCGGGTTGGATCGGCCGCATTCATTTCCAGGCGACCAGTGCTCAAGGCGGACCCAGCTGCAGAGACCGGCAGCGCCGGTAGCCCTTCCTCGCTCGCTAACTCCAGCCAGCTTTTGCCTTCCCGCACGGTCAGCGGAATAGTATCCGGCTGTACATCGGCAGGCCCGGAAGACAGCGCCAGAAACAGGCGCGAAGCGGCCGGCAGATAGGCGTGATGCCCTTCACCGAGCCCGCTCCCTACTGCTCGCACAATTTCGCGAGGGCTGCCGTCCGCCGCAAGCCTGCCGTTCTCCATCAGCAGCACACGGTCCGCAAGCGGCAGCGCTTCTTCCAGACGGTGCTCGCTTAAAATAACCGTCATCGACAGCTCCTCGTTCAGGCGGCGAAGCAGATATATGAACTCGCGCGCCGCCACGGGGTCAAGCTGGGAGGTCGGCTCGTCCAGCAGCAGCAGCCGGGGATGCAGCAGCAGGACGGACGCCAGATTGACGAGCTGCTTCTGCCCGCCAGACAGCTCGTGCACCGGCTTGTACAGCAGCGGCTCCAGACCGAACAGCCCGGCGATTTCCGCCAGCCTGCCGCGCATGACCGACGGGGAGAGACCCAGATTTTCCATGGAAAAGGCAAGCTCCTGCCATACCGTCTCCATCACGATCTGCGCCTCCGGATTCTGAAAGACCATGCCGATTTCCCCAGCTGCGGTCTCCGGCGGCAGCAGAGACAGTTCCCGGCCTCGGTAAAAAATCGCGCCGCTGCCGTCTCCCACCGGAGTCAGCTCCCGCTTCAAATGCCGCAGCAGCGTCGTTTTGCCGCTGCCAGAGGGGCCGCAGAGAACGACGAACTCGCCCTCTTCTATTGCAAAGGATAGCCCGTCCAGTGAAGCCCTTTCTTCCCCTGGGTAGCGGAAGGACAGTTCGCGCGCGCGGACGATCTCCATAACCATTTCTCCTTTCCTTCCACCCAGAGGGGGAGAGCCGTGAACAGACAGAAGGCGGCGTACATCGCCGCTTCCTGCCAGCTAAATACCGGAGGCTTCATCCGGGGATAGAGCAACAGCAGGCCATATCCTTGAGACCAGCCCCATAAGGTACCCAGCGCTCCGGCTCCCAGCCCCGCCAGGACCCGAATATCCCTCCGGTCAAGTCTATGCACCGCATAGGAGGACCGGCGGCGGATACCGTACCCGCGCGCTTTCATGGAGTCGGCGGTCTGCAGCGCTTCCTCCAGCGACCAGGTGAGCAGCGTCTTCAGCAGCGTCATCCCGTCCGACATGCGGGAACGCAGACTGCCCTCGCGGACCGAAACGCCGCGCGCTCCCTGAATCAGCGCAATCCGGCGCAGCCGCCGCTGAAACAGCGGAACGAAGCGGAGCGTCATGAGCGTAAGCAGGGCGGTTTTGGGAGCGGCGGACGCGAACAGGTACATGAATTTATCCGGCGTTACCGTATAGTTGTATGAAAGAAAGATAACAAACACCGCTATCAGCACAACCATCATCATCAGCCCGTACAGCACGGCTTCCAGCGTAATCGGCTGATCCATGAAATAAAACAGGATAACGGCTCCTCTGTGCGAGAACAGCGGGTTCAGCAGGGCGGCGGGAACAGCGACAATCAGGCAAAAAGCCAAGCTGCCCACTATCCTTCGTCCCTGTCCCTGAAGAAGCAGCAGACCGAGAAGGGCCGCGATTTCGGTCACCAGGAACACCGGATGAAACAGCAGCAGCGTGAACAGCAGCAGACCGGTGTAATATACGACGGCCACCGCCGGATGCATGGACCGGAAGCCGCTCATTTTGAGGCTCCCAGATCCTTGCCCATATCGAGCGTGTACAGCCATTCGACCGTATCCCCCGGCTTCAGCCTATAAGCCCCGGAACTCTCGCTCGGGAACTTGCCGTTTACGCGGTACATCCAGCCGCTCTCGGCGCCCCGGTCCATCTCGTACAGATTGTTGATACCTTCCACGTAACCGGCGGCGCTTGCGCCGCGGTATTCCATCTGGATTTTGTGCTGGCGGGTTACCCGCTTTAGCACATCCAGCGCGCTGTCGCCCTCCTCTACCGCTACTGAGGTCGGCGGCAGAATGGTTCCAAGCTCGTCGTCGCCGACAATGGACATGGTGACGGCGGCGGCTTGCTCGGCGGCGGGCTGGCTGCCGCCGGATGATGACGGCGATGGGCTGGCCGCCGTCGCCTTGAGCTGCGCCGGGGCGGCCGGTTTCACGGCCGCAGGCGGCTTCGGCGCAGCCGAAGCTTGCGGAGCAGCCGCTGTGGCGGGCGGCTGCGCGCTCTTGGCCGCCGGGCCGGGCGAAGCGGCCCCGGCGGTCTGCGCCGCCGCCGATGGCACGGCGGCGGCGCGGTCTCCCGGCGGCTGCGAAGCGCCGGGAGACTGTGGCCGGGCCGCTTCGGCGGAAGGCCCGGCCGAGGCTGGCGCAGCGGCGGATGCAGCCGCTGCTGCACTGCCCGGCGCGGGACTTGCGCCGGGAGTGCCCGTCCCGGCTTCGGGCAGAGCCGAAGCCGGGGCTGCGGTGCCGCCGGCGACCTGGCCGGCGGGGCTTGGCGGCGGGCTCGTTGCCGCCGCCTCGTCACGGGCCGGCGCGCAGCCGGACAGCAGCAGCGCGGCTGCCAGCAGAAGGGGCGCTATGGAGCGAGCGCCCGCTGTTCGGATTGACTTCATACTTGGAACACCTCCGTCTAAAGGGAAAGAACGAGAGCAGCAGAGCGCCCCCGTTCATTGTATTAATGCTTGTATGATTCCATTCGGAATGGGCAGAGCGGAATTTCTCCTGCTTATCCATCAGTAAAAGGGCCACCGGGAAGATCAAACGGGAAAATCTCCATCTAAACCCGGGGGATTAGCCCGAAACAAAGGAAAACCGGCCGATTAACCGGAGTATTTCCAGTTCGATTAACCGTAAACATCCTTTTAGCAAAAATAAAGGGGACATTTTCCTGCTTGTATCATCGGTTTACCTGAGATCGGGCCCTTTTCTAAGGTTGCCGATCGAACGCGAGGCACTGCCCCCGCAGACAATCGCAGCCTCCAGCCGCTCCATCAGCAGCTCCGGCAGACTAAGGCAGGCGGACGGCCACAACGGCCGCCATTTCCCGCGTTACGACGCCGTTTGGATCAAAAGAGCCCCCAAAGCCGGTCATGTATCCCTTCTCCGTTACCGCGTTCACCGCGTCAAGAGCGTAATTGCCGATTGCGGCACCGTCCTTGAAGGATGAATTGGAAGAAGGAGACAGCTTGTAAACCCGTGCAATCATCACCGCCATATCCTGGCGGCTGATCGACTGGTTCGGCTTGAACGAAGCAGCCGTTACTCCGCCGATTACCCCAAGCTCTTTTGCTTTCATCACATATCCATAATACCATGAATTGGATTTTACGTCGTCAAAGCCGGAAACCGCCGGGGAAGCAGCAGGTGTATTGCCGGTTAATCTGACGAGCAGGGCTGCAAACTGCGCCCGGGTAATCGCCGATTTCGGCGCAAACGCAGGATTCGCGCCGCCTACGCCCTCCATCCATTTCTTGTCATAGGCTTCATGGACCGAAGTCAGCGCCCATGCCGAGATTTGATTCTCGTCGGCGAATACTGCATTTGCTGTCGCCGTGGCTACAGATACGCTGTACAGCTTGCCTTTACCGTTCAAGTAAAGATCATACGCCGTCAGAGCAAGCAGCGCCTGCTCGGTCGCAAGTCCGCTGCTGCCGCCAGCCGCCGTATGCGCATAGCCGCCGTCGCTGCGCTTGAAGGTCGCCAGATTGCTAAGCAGGCTTCCCTTCGTTTTGGCAAACCGGGCATCACCCGGTCCTATTCCTGCTGCGGAAAGGGCGATGATAACCTGTGACACGCTTTCGCTGTTCTCTTCTCCCGACAGCTTGTAGCCGCCGTCTTCGAGCTGCTGCGCCGAGAGCCAGGCTACCGCTTTATCGAGAGCTGCCTGTACACCGGCTTCTTCCTTGTGCCCAGACAGCGCGGCAACCGCCATCGCGGTAAGGTCCACGTTGTTCTCGCCGCCCTTAGTCAGCGGGAAGCCTCCGTCCGTGTTCTGTATATCCAATATCCACTGAACGAGCTTGGCTTTGGTCCACGCCGCATTCGCCGGAATGGAATAGTTTCCGCTGTCCAGCGCAAGAAGCGCAAAGATCGGTCCGTTGCTGCCCTGGTTCGTGAGGTTCCCGTTATTATAAATCTTGGCGACCAGGTCATATCCCGCCGCGCTTCTCGGATCTCCTCCGGCGGCAGCCACCGAGAGCGCCAGCCGCTCGTAATCGGTCACCTTGCGGAATTCGCCCTTGCTCTCCGATATTTGTTTCAGCACACCGGCCAGATAGCCTGCCGGGAGCGCATTGCCGGAACGGGCCAAGCCGAAGGCCTGCCAGTCGCTAAGCTCGCCCGCCGACAAGATCCATTTCGCCGCTGCCGAAATATCGGCTGCTACTCCACTTCCGGCAGGCTCCCATTTGCTGCGGTCAACTACGGCGTATTTGGTAAAATGACTCACTTTGCCGGTAATCGTTCCCGTCGACAGATCCAGCACGGCTGGTACCGGAATCCATTGATTGGTGTTTTCATCGAGCCAGGCCAGCGCCAGATTTTGCGGATTGCGCGTCCCTACAGGAATTTGGATGGACAAATCCGTAGGTTTGGCAAATTTCGTTCCATTTGGTGTGAATTCATACAAGCCGGATACCAGTTCCGGCCGGGACGAAGGCTGCTCCTGCACGCCGATGGTAACAGCGGCGCCTTCCACCGCGCCCGCTGGAATTTGCAGCTGCACCTCTCCCGCCGCATCCTTCAAGGCAGTGCCCGCCGAGGTGGCCAGCTGCGCCAAGGATACGCTGTTTGCCGCCAGCGTCTTGGCCAGTTCGGCGGATTTCTCCGCCGTCATCGGAGTGCCGCTGACAGCTGTTGTTGCGCCAACCTGACTCAGCGGCAGCGTATTGGCGGAAGTTATCGCCACACCGGAAGGTCCGGTACCCGCTGTGCTTGAAGCGCCGGCAGCCGCAGTTTCCGATGAAGACGTAACATACTTCCACAGCACCTCGTTTCCGTCCTGAAGCACATAATTATCGGCGCTGACTGACGGTTCGCTTCCATTGACAAAATACTTCCATCCACTCTCGGCGCCCCGGTCAAATTCGGCCAGACCGTCAATCGAATAGACGTATACGCCCCCCGAACTTGTCCGTGCCCCTACTTTGCCGCTGCCAAGCATCCGGAGAAGCAGACTATAAGGAGTATCCCCCGTACCCAGAGTAACGGAAGTTCTTGGAAGAATCGTTCCTTTTACAGTATCGCCAACAACGGAAATAGTTGCCTCGGAAACCGCCTGCGGCGCGGAAATGGCCAGCTGCTGCGTATACCGCACCAAGCTTGGCGCACCGCCTGCCTGATAACCAGTCACTTCGATTGTATAGCTACCGGCCGATAGGCCGCTGAAGGAAGCGATGCCCTGGTCATTCGTTGCCGCCGTCTGTCCGCCAACACTTACCTTCGCGCCGACAGCCGGTGAAGTAACAGGATCAGAACTGAAGGTTGCGTTATTCCACACCCATTGAACTTGAGTGACTCTTACCGTAAAAGCCTGCCCCGGCTGAGGCTGCGAAGGCGAAAGTTCCAAATATTGGACAACCTGGGTCGAGTATCCTCCGTAATAGACCAGCACCTTATCCGTAGCCCTGAGCTCAAAGTCGCTGATGCCGACGCTCGGATAGATCCACTGGCCGCCGCGCTGAACGACAAACGACCACCAGTTGTTCATGTCGCCGCTGATTCCGCCTATGCCGCTGATAAAGCTGCCGAATGACGATTGCGTAATATCCAGCGCAATATGATTGGCATCAGCCAGCCTTTGCAGCGCCTCAAGCGCATTGGACGCGCCTACCGGGCCTTCTGCGAGCGTTCCCTGCGGCCCTTCTACCGATAAAGACACTGGCACTTCCTTCGGCAAAACCGTAACAGACCCGGTGTAGCGCACGACAGTCGGCGCGGCGTTGTCCTGGTAGCCGGTAATTTGGAGTGTCTGGGTTCCAGGCGTCAGATCGGTTCCAAAAGACGCTGTGCCCTGATCGTTCGTAACAGCCGTTTTGCCGCCGATGGAAACGGTAACCCCGGAAGCCGCCGCGACTACGGGATTTCCGTCCCAGTCCCATGTCTTTTTATTAACCGTTACTTCAAGAGGCTTGCCTTCCTTAGGCTGAAGCGGCAAAAATGTTACGGAATCCACCAGTTGAGTGACGCTGTAATCTCCGTAGTAAATATAGAGCCGATCCCCGTCCTGAAGCGCAAAGTCGTTAATGGCGCTGTAACCGCTGACCCACTGAGTACCGCGCTGAACGATGTAGTTCCAGCCGTCATAGCCTCCATACTTCTTCTCTCGGATACCGGCTATCTCGCTAATATAGGTGCCGTATTGGCTTGTTTTGCTGACAACCGCAATTCCCTTGGCTTCCGCCAGCTTGTTCAACGCATCCAAAGCGCTGCCGCCGTACACACTGCCCTCGCCCAAGGACGCCGTCGGCCCTTCGATGGCTACACTCACATGGACAAGCGGATGCACAGCCGGCGGATGATCGATAAAATCATACAGGTTGCTGTCGCCGCCGCTGCTGAATAGGTTGTAGGCGACCAACGCCTGCAGCGCCTGCTCCGTTGCCAGAGCGTTGCTTCCTTCACCCAGCATATGGGCGAAGCTTCCGTCCGCCGCCCTAAAGCTCATCAAGCGGCTGATCAGATTGCCGCCGTTCTTGGTGAAGCCGGAACCGGCCGGATCAACACCATATGATGTCAGCCCGATAATGGCCTGCGATACGCTTTCACTGCTGTCTCCATAGCCTCCGTGGGTCGTATTCTGCTGAGCGGACAGCCACTGTACGGCTCTTTCCCCCGCAGTGGCAGCAGCGGACTCACTCTTGTATGGAGACAGGGCGGCCAAAGCCATTGCCGTGGTATCAGGCCCGCTTGGTCCTCCTGCATTAAGAGGGAATCCTCCATCAACATTTTGTGCGGAAAGAATCTCTTGAACCAGTTTATCTCTGGTCCATTTTGCATCGGAAGGCACCATATAGCTGCCGGAATCCAGTGCGATTAGGCCGTAGATGGGATTGTTCAGGCTTTGCCCGGACATTCCTTCGTTGTTATAAATGGCCGCAATCAGGTTGCTGCCGGCGAAATTCGCCGGGTCCTGGCCGATTGCTTTAACTGCCAGAGCGATTCGGGCGTAATCCGTTACCGAGGAGAAATTCCCCCCTGCGTTCTTTACTCTATTCTGAAGCTCGGCCCCGTAAGAATCCGGCACTTTATACCCGGCCTGGGCCAAGCCGATCGCCTGCCATTCCGAGGCGACGCCCTGCTTCAGAATATACTCCGCCGCAGAATAAACGGCATCCGTTACGCTGACCGACTGTGATGATGAAGCCGCGTCCGCAGCGTTCAAGGCATCCGTTACGCCCTCTTCCTGGTAACCGGCAGCCGCCGTCTCGGCAAGAGCCCGTCCAGCCGGAGCAAACGGCACGCCCAGCAATGAGAAAATCATCAATAAGGACATTCCCAGCGCAAACATTTTGGAAGAAATCCTGCTCTTCATTACTCAACCTCTTTCTCTTGAATTTGTGGGAGTCTCCCAAGTAAGAAGAAACGCCTGACGGCGTCTTTTCAAGACGCAGGTACGTTTCTCGTAAAAATATAAGACCAAACGATAGGCGTGAAGCTTATAAAGTCTTATATTTCAAAAAAAGACCGCCCCAAAGAGGGACGGTCTTTCAGTAAATCGGGCCGGAACCGATGCCTTCAATCATCCTTAGCATCAGCCGCGCGCAAATGTCCGCGTGTCCTCACCCCCCGAAGGACACCCGGGCCTTGACTAGAAAAGGCAGGTCTCCTGGCTCATGCCTCACCGCTCCCTCTCGCCTTCCCGTTCTACGAGAACAGTGGCAGATTTCAGAGGATCGCTCCGCATATACAGTGGCGGGACCGCGCCGGACTCCAACCGGCTTCCCTTTTAAGCGGGCTTTCAAGACCCGCACCTTTTTAAGAATATATTAAATTTTCGACAATCTTTATCATATCGGTTATCGGAGGGGTTGTCCATACATTGCCAGCCATTCAAGCGTAAAAATAAACGGGAAGCTCATCGTTATTCCGCCGCCGGGCTCGCGCTTATGGGAGCCGCCGGAGATGATGCCGGACGCGGATCATCCATCAGGACCAGCGTGTAGTCTTCGGCCTCGATCATGCTTCCGGCAGACAGCTCCGGAGAAGAAACCAGCGTTACCTTCACCTGGTAAGGTGCTGGTCCTGACGGTGCGGGGCCATTATCGGCCGGGACCGGGGATACCGGCGCGCTAGAAGCGGCAAGCGGCTCTCCTGACGGTGAAGGCGAACCGGCTGCTCCGGCCGCATCTTCCATAGAATCCGTTGGAGCAGCCGAAGCCGGCGAAGACGCTCCGCCGGATGCCGTTCCTTCCGGATGGGTCTCTAAGTCCGCCGGATTTCCATCCGTTCCATTCCCGCCCGTTCCACCGTTTCCATCCACCGCCGTTCCCGTAACGCCTGCAGCGCCGGAATCCCCCGCGTCCGCGGTGCCCGAAGGAGCTGGGGATCCCGGAGCCCCACAGCTATGGTCCAGACCGCCAACTTTATATATGACAGCTTCTCCTGTTCCGGAATCCACTTTAATCTCGGCAGGGTTAAACTCTCGGCAGGCGTCAGCAGAGGCGAAGGCGAACATCAGCGAGCTTCCGCCCTTACCGTCGCCAGACTCAAGATAAGCGGCAGCTTCAGGATAACTCACGTTCCCCGTCCCCTGCGAAGGCGAAGGCTGCGGCGAGGCTGCCGGAGCGGCCTCGTCTCCGCTGCCTTTCAGTAAGCTGGCGGCCAGAACTCCGGCAATTACCAGAACGATGACGGCCGCGCCGAAGATCATCAGCCGAGACGGGCTGCGGCGCACCCACCGCGCCAGCGGCGGGGCCAACTGCGACCGGGCTTCGCCGTAGACGCTTTGAAGAGCCGGTCTGGCTGCGGCCATATAATTTTTACGAAAATCGCGGTTCTTGAAAGCTTCACGGTCATGGCCCGCAAAATACTTCAGAATAGCCCGCCGATAGCCCGGATGAAGCTTCTTGGAGGAAATGGAAAATAGCGGACTATCCTGCGACCAGGCCAAAAAGCGGTACACCGCCTCTTTATCGCCATCCGCTTTGCGGCGGACATGCTCCAGCAGCGCGTCGTACTCCAGCGGCCCTCCCTCGCGGGAACGGCTGTGGTAGAAGGCAAGCGGCAGGCGGGCGAATGGCTCTGCCCCCCGGCCCTCCTTCAGCCAGCGCCGTCCGAGCAGCTGCACATCGTCCATCTCCTGCGGGGACAATCCGTCAAAGATATGCTCGTCCGGATTCTCTTCGCCGAACCAACGGTACGCCGCCCGCAGCACATTCGCCTTACGTCTGCTCTGCAGGTCAAGCGGCGGGTCCCACTCGCCCATATCGAGCGAAAACCGGACGAATGACAGCTCCAGCAGCTGCTCCTCGGTAATGTCGGCAAGCGAAAGGCGGTCCAGCAAATACCGGTCCGCCGCTGCGGCCAGCTCCTTCTGAAGCGCCAGCGCTTCGGGGCTGATTCCGGCTCTCTTGCGGCGGTCTTTCTCCGCTAGTTCAATGTAATCGTGGATCGCCGCCACGGCCGCCACAGGATCGCGTTCCCGCTCCAGCTTCTCGGGCAGATAGTCCCTGAGGCCGTCAACGACGGCAGGCTGCCTCAGCGCTTCCGGCATGAACCTGTCCCAATGCACGACAAATTCCAGCAGGTCCGCGGCTCTCGCGGCGGATGCAAGCCTCGATTCCACATAAGGCTGAAACAGCAGCCGGGCAAAGACCGGCGTGGTCAGCAGCTTGCTGAAAAAGGCTGCCGCCAGTTCCCCGCTGCTTTCAATCACGCTGTAAGCCGCCGACAGCGCATCATCGCGGCCCGCATTCTGCGCGTTCAGCATCCCGTTGATGAAATAATCCACAATGCGCGTCCGGTAGTTATGTCCCTTCAGTGAAAAGTAATCCCGGAAGCTCTCCAGCACTGCCTTCTCCGGAATGTTTTTCTGCCGAACGGCATCGAACTCGCGGTCAAAGCGCTCCAGGAACAGATCATTCAGCCGGATTTTCGATTCCAGCGCCCCTTCTCCATCCAGATAGCCTAGCAGACCGCTAAGCACCGCGCTTTTGTTCTCCGTGTATAAAGCTTCATTTCCCTGCTCAATCCGGTAAAAAACAGCCAGTTCGTTATAAGCCCCTAGCGACAGCTTTCGCTCCGCGCTGTTTCCTCCCAGCATGATATCCGCAAACACGGCAAAATCATCTGCGGCCTTGGGTTCGCGCAGCAGCTCCCAGGCCAGCTCAAGGAATGGCTGCGGAGTGGAGGCAAAATCGGCGTTCAGCGTCCGTCCGGCGGCGAAATCGAAGATAAAATCCTTCTCCGTCGCCCGGTCTCCGGGGCGCAGCGAACCTGTCTCCACGAACGTCAGGTGGATGTATTTGCGGCTTTGCGGCTCTTTCGCGTATGTGATGACGCCGAGCCTGCGCCGGAATTCAAAGGGAAGACAGCTCAGCAGCACTTCCGTCAGATCGGCGGCACGCGAGGACAGCTCTTTTACGGGCGCGCTCAGCGATACGTAGATCTTCTTTTTGCCGGACACCGATTGCATGACCGCCTGGAGCAAGCTTTTGAACATTCCTTCGCCAATGCCCAGCGATTTCAGGACGTCAGCCGGCCTTGGGCGGTTTCGGCGAGGTACCGGGATGCCGCTCAGCACCGGCAGGGCTTCCCCCGGTTCTCCACTGAATCCTTTCGCAAAATCCGCATGCAGGTAACCGCCGTAATCCCGTACGATTTCTTCGGCGCGCGAGGCGGGAAGAACATAGTTGTGGGTGAAAAAAGCACTGCGCAGCCCCGTGAAATCCGCAGGCTGGAAGACACTTTGCCCAAGCACCGTTTCCCCGCTCTCGAGATGGAACAGATGCAGCGCGGGCGGATACTGCGACTCGTCCTTCTCGCCTTTTGCGGCCAGCACCGCCGGAGCGTCGTACAGACAGAAGGGGTGCAGTATTTTTTTGACAAAATTATTGTCCAGACTCTCCGACTTCGCCACCGTGTCAAAGCCCTCAGTGGAGCGGTAAACGCCGCGCCGTTCACGCGTATACATCTGCTGGGCGATGCCGGCTTCCGAATGAATACTCACCGCTTAATCGCTCCCCTCGATGAATTTCAGCTTGTGCAGCAGCCACAGGAACGGTTCGTCCACCCGGATGGGACTGACGACGCCTTCGATTTTCTGATCGACGGGATTGCTGCCAAGCGCCGAAACCGCGAAGTAGGCGGTATTGGAGAAATACACATCCATCGTATCCTTGAACGGACGGTCCACCTTTCCGATAAAACGGCTGATCTCGCCGTCGATATTGCCAACCTCATCCATATTCAGCGTCCCGCGGTGAACGTAATTGTTGAACACATTGCTGTTCGCTTTAATGTAATCCCCGTCCTCGTCCTTCAGCGAGTGCAGCATATCGCTTTTGGTCAGCACAACGGCGGTTGGAATTTCCGTTCTGCTCTTCTCCTGATAGGCGATGAAATCGCCGAACATCGTCAGGACCACGTCCCGGGGCTCATCGTACTGCGATACCCATTCGCCGGGGCGGTCACCGATATTGATGCGGATTTTTTCGCGGATGGACCGAATTTGCAGCGGATCGACCATGAACAGGATTCCCGCCGAATTCTTGATATGCTGGCCGTGCAGCCCGAGGTAATCCTGATCAACCATGCCCTCTCCCGCTACATCGAAAAAAACAAGCGTCAACGGAGGCTTCTCCTCATTCTTGAACACGAATTGAAAAATAAACGGCTCCTGCATCTTCTCCTTCTGGGTCGAAGACAGCAGATCGCCGCGCTCGAACAGCGGGTCCTCATACAAACTGCGGAATTTTCGGCTGATTTCGGCGTTCAGCGGCATGCAGGCGGCGCCAAAATGGCCGGCTGTCGTATGCTGGAGCGTGTGGATCAGCGAGGTCATGTAGACCGATTTGCCGACCTGGGAAGCGCCGATAATGGAAATGATGTTGCTCGGCACCTTCCCCGCGGTCACCGGCAGCTCGTTGTGGCAGTATGGGCAGAGACGTCTGCGCGTAAGCATTCCGTAGCGGTCGGTAAGCCCGGTCAGCACATGATCCGTATAATGATGATGCTCCTCCGGAATGTCGGACGGCGGAATGATCGCTTCGAGATCGTCCACCGAGTCGAGTCCGAACAGGTCGCGGTATTTATTGAGCGCATCGTCTTCGCCGAGCGCGTAATCTTCATCGTCCTCCCGGCTGTGCGTGGCCCGAAAGACCACATCCGATGGCGCAAATTTGCTGAAGCAATACGGACATACGATATCATAAAAAAGCGGCCGCGGCTGCGGCTGGTTCTTTTTTAAAAAGCGGCTGAAAAAAGACATATGTTCACCCTCCTAAAATAACCCCACAAAGTGCAGCCATGGCCTCGAAGTTTACTCAGGTACTTTGCGGGGACCCCGAAAAATCATAAGTTCTATGCATAATAGAAGACCGCTCTACAGGACACAGCTTCCATACGGACGGCGCAGACCCCCTGGCCCCGATCATTCCGGCACCAGCTCATAGTAGCGGCCATACTTCGGCCCATCGGTAAAAAAGATACGAATGTGATCGTCCTTGCCGATCTCAATCGGCGGAAGAGCGTTGCGTCCGGGCGCGAAATCCTGCACAAAAGGAAAGAGGATGCCGTCCTCTTTTGACGCCGGATTGCCGCCGCGCTTTTTGACATAGCACAGGACTTCCCTGCCGACGGGAACTTCCGCCGTAATGGTCATATGTACGGTCTGTTCCTTGCGGAACAAGCCCCGCTTGCGGTCAATCGCGTAATAGATCCGGGCCTTGCCCGCGCTGACGGCGGCGCGATTGGCGCCGTCCCTCTGCCGGACCAGGAGGGTTTCCCCGTCCTCCGTCAGACGGGCAAATACGGTGTAGGCCACCGGACCAACTTCCTCCAGCCGGTCATAATAACCGCCGCCCGCTTTGTATTCTTCACGCGTATACAGCTTCAAACCACCGGGCGGGCAGCTGTCCTCTTCCGGATGATCTCCGCCGCCTGGGCCTTTGTGGATATAGACGGCCTGCAGGCCGTCCGGCCAGCGCCACCTGAGCGTGCAGGTCCGGTCCTCCACGTGCGAGGTTATATCCGTGATAGCCGGCAAGTCCGGTGAATGCTCGATGTACCTCATCCCCGCACAGCCCCTTTCCTTGTGATCTTTACCTTGCTGTTAGAAGCCTTTACTGCTCCGCTTACCGCGTGCAGGAAAGCCCTGCGACGATCGCGGCAGCGACTGTGCTTCTCCGCGCCCCTTCCGGGTCAGGCGCCCTTCTCCCACCGGAACGATTGCGGTGAACAGCGCGATTACGCCTGTCAGCAGCAGCACGGCAAGAAGCCTTACCATCGCATTCAGGAAGCCATGGCTGCCCAGGCCGTATTCCAGCGTGAAGCCGGCCAGGAAGCCGGACGCGATCCCTCCCAAGCCGAAACTCTTGGCCAGGTGGCGGTTGTCGAAGACGATGCCGAGCCCGAGCCCGAGCCCGGCGCCGATCAATACAATCGACAGAATCCGCAGGGCCCCGTAGTAAGGGCTGTGCTGCGTGTTGTCCGTCCGCTCCGTAAGCAGCGTCCGGTCGCCGAGACGGTCGTAAATCTGGCGGAAGATGTCGGCCAGCCGGTTCGCGTCGGTCACATCATAATATTGTCCGCCGGTTGTCGCAGCGATTGCCTTAAGCAGAGCAGGGCCGGAAGGATCAGTAATGCTGAGTCCGATCGTGTTGACCGAGATACCTTGGTCCACATACGCCCGGAGTTCTGTAGAGGTATCAAGTCGGCTCACTCCGTCCGACAGCAGAATAACCATCGCTCCCCGGCCGGAGGAACTGTCGCCGTTAATGACATTCAGCGCCTCCGACAGCGCGCCGCTAAGATTCGTTCCGCCCTGGGTCGTCCGCAGAGTGTTAATCGCTCCCGTCACCTGCTCCCGGTTCTCCGCCTTCGCAAGCGAAGTCAGAGGCTGGACGACCGCCGCCTCATCGCTGAAAGTCAGCACCGCGACCTTGTTATCCCCATCCATCCGCATCACGAGGTCCCGGGCTGCCGAGTAGCGGCTGTTGCCGGGATCGCTCTGCTCCATGCTGCCGGAATCGTCAATGACCATCACGATATCCTTGACCGGCCTTAGACCGCCGAAATTAAGTTCATATACGAACTCCATCAATATCCCCACACCCAGCAGGATAACAACGGCTAGCGGGAGCAGCTTCCACGATAAGCCAAGGTAGCGCTGGCGCCACGACCAGCCGTTCAACCTCGGCGAAATCATCTCTGCGAGCAGACAGCCGAGTCCCATGCCAAGCGCCACAATGGCAAAATAAAGGCCAACGACCAGAATGGAAGGCCATTCTCCGAGCAGGCGGCCCAGCAGCAGCTCGCCTAAACAAAAGGCAACCGCTCCGCCAATCAGACTGAACAAGAGGAGTAGCAAATTCAATTTTCGCTGCATTGATTCATCATCCTTTCGGGAAGCCTTCTAGCGCAGGGCTGGAAGCGACTCTTCATCCACGCCGTGCAGCTCGTAACCGTTCTTTAAATAAGTCTCATAATAGATCCGGCCGTTGCGGTAGTATAACAGGTCCTCCAGATGGAACCCGCCCATCAGGTTCAGCTTCTCCACACCGCTGCGCCGCCGCTCATGCACAAAGCCCAGCCGGTAAATCCGCGTCGTCTCATCGGCGGAAAGCGCATAGCGCAAAAATTCCGAGCCGCTGTCGCCGAAGAAATATTTTTCCTCATGGCGGTGCTCCTGCGTGTACTCAAAGAGACGGACATGGATGGCCGCCTCCTCTTCCAGTGAGCGGTACAGACGCCGGAACAGTTCCTCTCTAGATAATACCTCCCGGTTGTCGTACGCCGCCGCGACATTTGCCCGCCGCAGAAGCTCTTCCTCAAAGGAAAGCGCAACTGGCTCCGCCGACAGAATTTCCCGCCCGCATACCTCGATCAACCGATCCAGCACCGCATCAACGCCCCGATCCAGCAGGTCCGGCAGGCTTCCCATATACCGCTCGCCCATCAGGGCGCCGGGACCGCGCCGGGCCTCAATCTCGTCGATCACTTCATCCGTCACGACACGATAATACTCCATAATGTTCCGGCCAATATCGCCTTCGGCCCGGCCGATGCTGTCCAGCGCCGCCGCCTTAAGCTCCTCCTCCAGCCGCTCCATCGCCTTCAGCCGCCTGACGCTTGCCGAATGCAGCGACTCCAGCCCGGCTTCAAGACGGGCGCATAGCGCAAGCTCGCTCTCCAGCAGCAGCAGCTCATATTTTGCACCGTAGCCTTCGGCGAACAGATAATGAATGAAGTTTCGGACCGTCCGCTTATCCATCAGCGGCACCCGTTGAAAGGGCAGGCGGTCCACACTGTCCTCGTACAGCAGCTCCAGTTCTTCCCGTGATGAGGCAATCGCCGCTCTGAGGCCGGCCATGTGCTGGCGGAGCCCGTACAGCACGCTGCCGGCATCGTCCCGGTCGGCGGTCCATTCCGCCAGCTGGAAGAACGTGATTCCCGGATTTGCCCCATCAGGAGCGGCGAGCAGCGGCGACCATTCCCGCAGGGGATCGGCGGTTTCCAGCTGCTTAGCCGCAGGCGAGGCGAAATTGCTGTGGAAGTAGGCCTCGCCGCCGCTGCCGAAGATCATTTGTTCCGCTTCGCGAAGAGACAGCCTTTTAAGCTCATGGTAGGAAGGGCGCCCGTGGCTCATCAGGCCCGTCATCTCAAGAATCCCCTCCTTGTCCGGGAGCAGCCGCCGGACCCGATCCCGCAGACTGTCAGGGCTTAAGCCCAGCAGTTCCAGCCGTTCACGCGGGCTGAGCCGGCTCTCGAGGGACATATCCTCCCTTATTCGCCGGAACGTATGGTACAGCACCGCCAGCGCAATCTGCCGGTTCGGCCGTTTGACGCCGGAGAAGCCGGCAGATGCGTACCCCTGCCGGCCCGTGCTGCCCCTGATTCCGCTTTTGAACGCCATATTGTTATAGCCGACCTGTTCCGAGCCGAAGTTCCCGGAGGGCCGCATCACATTCTTCAGCAGACTGATGTGGGAAATAATTTCGTAATTGTCGGCCATTCCGCCCGCCGGGGACGTGCCGCGCTCATTCTTGTCCGACAGGACGTAGACAAGGTCGAACAGCGGCGAAGGGCCGTGGCTGACCGGAATGGACAGCCCGTCTTCCGTAACGAGCAGCGAAGCGGTGTGTTCGTAATCCGGGGACTGCATTCCCTCCAGCTCACGCAGGAAAGCCATTCCCGCCGAGCTAGAAAGCCCGAAGCTCTCAGCCTGGTCCCGTTCGCTGATCAGCGCGAACAGGTCGGTCTGCACCGATTTGAACGATTGGCCGAGCACGGCGCGGGTCAGCAGCGTGATTTCCGGCAGCAGCACATTAAGCGGGTCGTCGACCCGCGTAATGATGGAGAGATGAATGACATCGAAGGATGAATACAGACGGCCGTAATCCGCTATGCCGCCCGTCAAGCGCCGCAGCGCGGTATTCATCTCCGCCAGATAACGCTGCTCTCCGTGAAATTCCCGGAACAGGTCCCGGCGGACGGTACGGGGATCGCGGCCTGCCGACCGGGGAAGAATCATCGTTCTCAATGGGTCGGCCGGCCAGTCTGTCCGGGCGGACGCCGGAACCCCGCTCCATTCGTAAACGCCGGGAACGGCGCCGCCGTATGCGGCCTCCCCAACTGCAGCGGATGAGGCTTCATCCTTCTGGCCGCCGGACTCCTCCGCATTCCAGCCCTCGGGAACGGCATGCACCGCCAGGACGCCGCCGGCGTTATCCCATTTGCGGCGGCAGGTGTCCAGTACGGGCCCGATTGCAGTCGCCGTCTTCTCTCCTACGAACAGAAACAGAGCAGGGTAGTGAATGCTGCTGCGCCTGTCACCCTGATCCTGCAGCCGGTCTTCCCGGGCGGCATATTCCGCCGCATAACGCATTGCCTGCGATCTGATCATAGGCTTACTTCAGCTTTCTGCGGATGCTGCCGAGCTTTCCGGTCATGCCCTTATAGAAAGCGTACATTTCGTCGCCATCGGCGTGCTCCACCCGCTCGTATTCCAGGCTGTCCCGCGCTTCCAGGAAGGCTTCATACAGGCTATCCAGCTTATCAAGCAGCGGGGCCACATCCTCGGCCGCGGTCATTTCCGCAGCGCGCCGGGCGCTTTTACGCAGCAGCACGCTGCGGCTCTTCTCATCCAGCGAGCGGAAATGGCGGTAGACCGCATATTCCACGTAGCTGCGTTCCTTCATCAGATTGGCGAACGGCTCCCAAGCGTCCTCTTCCTCGTCCTTGTCGTAGACGAACAGTGCGCCTTTTTTCACGATGGCATCGGTGTAGAGGGCCTCCAGGAACTGGTCCATCCATTTTTCCTCGTCCAGAAACTGGTGCAGCACCGCATTCAGTTCCTCCGCTTTGGCCGAGAGCGCCTCATACTTCGCCAGCTCCTCGCGCACTCTTGTTGTAAGCTGCGGCGAGCGGATCAGATTTTCCTGGGCCAGCTCCCGGTTAATGCTTCCGAAGATATCCTTTACGCCCTCGCGCTCCAGCCCGTTCTCACGCAGCCTTCTCAGCTCGTCCGCCGCCTTCTTCACTTCGCCCAGATTTGGCCGGGAAGCATCCAGTTGAAGGTCGTAACCGCGCAGGAACGCTTCAATGTCGAACGGCTTTGTGAACACGACCGAATAGCGGTTGCTGGTGTTTTCGTCCAAGCCTTTTTCAATAATGGCTCCCGCTTCCAGCGCCTTGGCGAAATCTCCGCGCACTCTGGCGTTATGCTCCCGCACCCGTGCGTTGCTGTAGGTGTCCCCCCAGGACTGCTCCGGAATCGGCGATGGAAGATACGTCCAATTGTTCTTCTCCGTCTGCACCAAGTGCCGTCCAATTCCTTCCTTGTCGAGAATGGTCCGCTCGTAGTTCTCTTCATACACCCGCAGCGGAGTATAGACGAACAGCGGCACACCGTTGCGCGTATTCAGCCAGAAAATCCGGTTCTTAACCTCGCTCTCTTTGACCGTAAAATGCGATTTGCCGAGCGCGTTGTTCTGGTAATTGCGAATCCCCTTCAGGATGCCCGGCGCCTTCACAGGCACCGATACGAAGCCCCATGAAGGGAAGTGCAGGCTGCCCGAGCTGTTACTGAGATGGAAGACCGGTACAGCCTCCTCGTCAAGCTTCCCGGCAACCGTGCGTTCCACCAGCTTGTCAAGCGGCTCCTCGCTGCCGTATTTCATCGTCAGAAAATCCTCCATCGACCGGGTGATGAGATCCCCGAACTTGTCGCTGAGGAACTCGGAAATGGAGCGGACGATATCGATCTCCTGCTCTCTGACCCAGCGGCTGGAATTACGCAACATTTCCCGGGAAAAGTCGCGGATCAGATCATTGCCGTCTTTTTGATCCATAATCTTCGAAATCGTCTGCGAAATATCCGGCACGCTTACGATATTCCAGTAATACGTCTTGTTGCCCTTGTGGTCCGTCTGTTCTTCGCCGTTCGTTAAGATATCCCCGTTCTTGGAAAAAATCGAGCTGAGCGCGTTCAAAATCTCTGTAAATACACCGTAAATCCGGCTGTTCTCCTCGTTCAGCAGCTCGTACAGATCCTCGTAGAACTCGATCATGCGCTCGGTGCGCTCCGTATCGGCTTGCAGCCAATATTCATTGATCTTCGCGTCGATATAGGCGTTCTTCTTCTTCTCCTTCGAGACAAAAGCGCTCCGCGCATCGCCCAGTTTGTCCTCTGCCGACTCCCGGGCCGTCTCGATATCACGCGGCAGACGCAGCAGATTCTCGCGCAGCGCTTCAATGTAGGACTGAATCAGCTTGAGGATGCAGAAGCCTTTTTCCGTAAAGATAAGCCGCGACACATAGAACGGCCCCTGCTCGGGATGCAGGAACGTTCGCTCCATCTCCTCGCCGAATCGTCCAACGATTTCACCGGGAAGCTGCTTCCTCACCTTGATGTACTCTTCTCTTGCACGCGACAGGAAGCTCTGCTCCAGCTCGGTATCCATATCGACGACCTGATGCTTGATGACGTTGGAATGGCTCAGGCGCTCACTGTTCTCATAACCTGGCAGCGGCTCCGGCACACGGGCTTCGAACGACTTGATCATGCTTTCCAGATCGATTCCGAGCTTGCGGGCAAGCTTCTCGATGTCCTCTTGGCCCGGCGCCTGGTGGAACATTTTGTCCATTTTGTCAAACAGACGGTAAGCAAGGTACGTGGTCATTTCCTCGATCGGCAGCACGGCGGACGAAGCCCCGATAATGTTGTATTCGTAGTTGGCCGGATAGCTCTTGTGCATCTGCGCGATATTCGTGCGGATGTTGCTGATATAGTCGTGAATGGCGAATTCCTCGCCCGACTGCTTCTCCTCGCTGGCCATGAAGTTCGTAATGTTCTCCGCCGTCACGTTCATGCAGTAGTCATACGCGTTCTCCAGCAGCTTGCCTTCTGTGTTCGTCGCCGAAATGAGGTGGCACAGATTGAATGGGGGCAGCGGGGAATTGACGGTCAAAATATTACCGTACTGCTGGCGAAAACGCTCGCCCCGGCTGTCCACGTTCATCCAGTAGTCCAGCTCTTTCAGCGCCGCATAGCCATTCTTGCGGATGTATTCGCGGGTATGCTCGCTGAGGCTCTTGTTCGACAGGTTCACGTCCGGCGTGAACAGATATCCGAGCGTGCTGACCCGGTCGATCCCGGCAGAGCCGTAATCACGCTCGATGATGCCCCGCACAATGTAGGCGATGTCGAGAAAAGCGCCGCTTCCCGTGCCGCCGGACAAGCCTGTCAGCAGGAAGACCATCAGCTTCTTGTTCGTGCCGACCGACAACGTCTTGATCTTCTTGTCAATCGCGCCAACGACCTGGTTGATCTTCGTGAACAGCAGCAGCCGTCCCGCCTGACGCACGCCGGCGGCGCCGTTCATGCCGTCCGTGATGCTGAGCTCGGGCGACAGCCATTCCGTAATGTAGGGGTCAAGGATGCTTCGATTCTGCAGCAGCCCGCCGATTTCGGCGTTGGCCAGCAGCACGAACTCGTTCTGCGAGTCGAGGCCGATGCCTCTATACTTCTTGCCGCGGTCCTGCTCGTTCGTCTCGAAGGCGAGGAACTCCACATTGTCCGGTTTGTCCCGCTTCTTCTTGGAAATAGGGTCCTCCGGCAGCTTGAAGCGGCGGTTGATCTGGTATTTCAGGCGAAGCAGGGCGTCGATGCCCGTTCCTCCCAGACCGATAATAAGAATCGGATTGTCGATCGTGTCAACTCTGATTTTGTCGCTGACGATACCTCCGCCGAGCGATACGTCCAGCTGCTGAATATGTTCTCTTACGACCGGTTTCATGTTTGGCCCCCTAAAAGTTTTACAGATTCTATACCAAATATTCCAGCATAATCGTCTTATCCACGCTGCTGAGCGGAACCGAGACGCGGTCTCCGCTCTTCAGTTCCAGCCCCCGGGAGGCGTCGACCGCCCGGCCCGATTTCTCGACCGCGATCCCGTCGCCGCCGCGCAGCTGCAGCCGATCGTTATTCACCGGCGTAAAGACCAGCTTCTCACTTTCCCTAAGTTCCGGGGCAAGCTGAAGCAGCTGGTGCAGATTGAATTTGCCCCGGAAGCCCGTCAGCTTCTTGTACTGGGGATACGTCTTCTCCCCGGTGTTCCCGTCAAGCACCTCAATGACCAGTTGGCCGACAAAACCGCGGTTCGCTTTCTTCCACAGCATCCAGATAAAGGCGGCGGCCGCCAGAACCAGCAGGATTCCGGCAATAATTAGAATCAGGGTCCACGACCTGCCGCCATCCTGCTGCTCACTGCCGCTTCCGGCCGTACCTGCGGTAACAGGCGCCTGGGTAGCTGCTCCTCCCGCATTTACCTGCACAACTTGGCTCTCGCGATAGAAGCTGCTCTCTTCCGCCCGGACCTTCAATTCGTAATTGTGGCTGTCTTTAACTTCGAAGCTCCCTTTGAACTCGCCGCCCGAATTGTCCAGCGGAAGCTCATCGGTCTTACCGGTGTCCAGGTCGGTCGCCAGCAGCACCGCCTTCATGTTCCCGTACAGCTCCGCTTCATTCACCTGCGTACCGCCCGTGAACAAATGGGCGGAAATGCCGACGGTGTCGCCTTTCTTGTAGGTCTTGGACGACAAAGCGTCCATTTTAAGCTCAAGATCGTAGTTGAAAATCAGATTGATGTCGATTTTATCCTTCGGAACGCCCTTAATCTGGAGCTTCCAGTCCCCTTCCTTCGGGGACAGCAGCTTCAGCAGACTGTACGTCGATGACCTGGACAGCAGCACATTATTCGAAGGAATCGCCACGCCTGCCCCTGACGGGTCGGTCAGCTTCGCCGTTACCGGCTTCGACGATATGATGGAAATGTTAGCTTCCAGCACGCTGGCGTTCGGGACGGTCACCGTTACCTCTTGATATTCGCCGCTGGCCGTTATCGACTGCACCGGCACCACTTTAAGCTTCAGATGGTCGGCAAAAATCTCGCTCAAAATCTCGGGCAGATCGTCTGCGGTATCCGTCGCGAACGCTTTGCCTCCCGTCTGGTCGGACAGCTTGGCAAGACTGGCTTTGTTGAGCTTGCCGTCTGCATTCAGGCCGATCGTGTAAATCGGATACCCGTTCTTCTTGGCTGTTTCCACCGCCGCGCTCAGCTCCTGGTCCGACTCGCTCTGCGTCCGGCCGGATGCTTCATTCAGATCATTGTTGCCGTCGGCCAGGAGCACGATCATCGGCTCATGGGAAGGATCACTGCCATTCTGCAGCACCTTGACCGCCTCATCTACGCCGACGGCGATATCCGTGTAGGAGCCCTTATCCAAACCGCCGATAAAATCCTTCAAATCCTGCTTATCCGAAGCCGAGTTAATCGTCAGGAGCGCCTTCTCGCGCTGCACCTTGTCGGTGTAGGCGACGACGCCGACCTTGTCCCCCTTCGCGGACAGCATATCTATGAACATCTTCATCGCCTCGCCGGCGATATTGTTCTTATCGCTCGTCTTCATGGAATTGCTGACGTCGAGCACCAGCACGGCGTCAATTTGCGACGAGGCTCCAGGCGGAGCAGACTGGGCCGCATATGCCGGAAACGCCGGAAACGGACCGGCCGCGAGACAGAACGCCAGCAGCAGCGCGGTAAGACGCCGCGTGAACAGAGACAAAAACCTTCTATTTCGGACATCGTTACGAAGCATGACTATAACTCCTCTTATAATTTGATAGGCGGCATCAAAGCTGGACCAGGACAGCTAAATTCTGTCAATAGCATGCCATTATGATATAATTAAACCCTGTAAACTTCAACTTAAGGAACGCTGAGCAGGCAGGGACGGGCGGCATCCGTCAGCCTTTTTCGAACCCTGTTAGGGGCGCGCACCGTTCCCCTGGAAAGGACAGCTCCATGATTTCATACGTTATACTCGGAATTACGTTTCTCTATACCGTCACTCAAATTCTCCGCTATTTCCTTCGGGGACGCAGGCCGGTTGCCCGGGAAGAGATCGACGGGCGGCTGCTGGCCTCGCTGAATGGAGGCGACAGAACCCATGGCTAAGAAAAAACCGGTCGTTCTCCGTCCCTTCAAAGCCCCCCGCTATTCCTTCGGCAAATTACGCGTCTGCAAGCGATGCGGACGGTTCACCGCCCTGTCGGAAAAGCGCTGCCTCTACTGCGGCAGAGCCACCCTTGTCTCCGTGGAGGAGCGGGCGGCTTCGCTTGCCGGACGCCGCATGACGGTATCCCTGCTGATCGCCGCCTTGCTGACTGTGGCCGCGGTCTATTTCGCTGGGGACTCCTTACAGCGGGCGCTGTGCGCGGCGGGCGGGCTCGCCCTGCTGGCGGCGCTCTTCGCCGCACAGCGAAAGGCCCGGCCGACCGAAAATCTGCGTTCGCTGGACGAACTGCTCGGCCGGAACATCGCTGCCGTCAAAGAGGGCCTGGAGATCAACCGGCAGGAAGCCGTTTCCGTGCTGCGTGAGAATGATACGCTTGCCTATGAGAAGCTGCGCGAAATCGCCGTGCTGCTCCGGGGCGACCGCGTCGCCAGGCAGCGCATCGCCCTGCTGCACGGCTTCCGGCTGCGCAAGGACATGGATCTCGAGATGGAGCAGCTGCTGTTAAGAGATTTTGAACCGCTGCTCGCGGAATACATCGGTGAAGTCGCAAGACTCCGGCGCGATTTGATCAAGGACCGTACCCTGCGCTATGTGCAGCGGTATGAAGCCCAAATTCTTGAAATGAAGGACGGCTCCGCGATCCTCGCCGCGGTGGCCGGAGCGGCAGTGCGCATGAAGCGCTACGCCCTGCTCTACTCCAGCTTCATCAGCCGTTACGCCCATTCGCTTCCCCGCGACCGTTTTCTCCGGCTGCATCAATTGATCTCCGCCTACCCGCATGAGTCATGGAACGGCCTCGATGTCCGGGCTCAGGAAATCCGGGAGGCCAAGTACCGCTGGGACCCTGATTTCGGGCAAGCTCAGCCTTAGAGGCATAGAGCCTAAAGAGGCTTATATATATGACGATCAAAACTTCGAGAATCCTGCGGCAAATTGTGATATTTATATGTATCTCTCCCGATTGTCTACCGGGTCGAGAGCTTTCAATATTTAAGAATTTCATGCGGGCAACGTTTTAAACTTAACTGAAAAGGTAGTTCCGGTCGGTCCCGTGACGACGTCGATTTTGGCGCCATGCTTGTTGGCAACGTTGAAGCATACGGCGAGTCCCAGACCGGAGCCGCTTTCTTTGGTTGTATAAAATGGTTTCCATATGTGCTCAATCTGGTCGGAAGGAATCCCTTTGCCGCTGTCTTCAACAGATAGTATAATTGCATCTTCTTCCGTGAAGGTTCTAATGATTAAGCGTCCTTCCGGCGGCATGGCTTCCAGTCCATTTCGAACCATATTCAATATGAGCTGACGGATCATTCGCTCATCCATATACATAGGCGGAATTTGCCCCAGTTCGGCGTTTACCGTCTTCCCCGCAACCGTCGCATCCGCTTGAATCAAAGGAAGGATTTTTGCAATCAGTTCATTTAGTTGGTCGTATTTCATGTCGATTCTTTGATTTTTTGCCAGCCCGAGAAATTCGGAGATAATGGAGTTGGCCCGGTCCAGTTCCTCAATCATGATCTCCAGATAGGACTGTTTTCCGGATTCCTTTTTACTCATGAGCTGCAGAAACCCTCGAACCGTAGTTAACGGATTTCTCACCTCATGACCGATGCCCGCCGCCATTTCACCGATAAGATGAAGCTGATCGAGCCGCACCAATTCCTTTTCATATTCTTTATGCTCCGTAAGGTCGCTGAAGACAGTAAGCATGCAGGGGGTTTGATTGATGTCCACCGTAACGGTTTGGCATAAACAAATCTTGTGCTGGCCCGAAGCGTTCTGAAAAGAAACTTCAATATTACCCTCATACAAAGACTGCAAAGAAACCTCCATTATCCGTTCTAGCAATGAGTTCTCGGTATGCCGTTCAGGCCAGTACCGGTTGACCAGTTCTTCCCCGCTTATGCCCAACATAGATAATAGAGGATCGTTGTATTCAATGATTTGATTATTGTAAAGAGAGACGACAAGCATCGGACTTGGGATTACGGAAAAAATGGCGGACAGCTGCTCTTCCGAGTGTCTGAGTTCTTTATTCTTTTGAGCGAGCTCCCGATTCTTTTTTTTCAGAGCCGATATCAGCAGGATACGGTCCAGAACGATCGATACTTGACTGCATATATTTTGTAAAATATCCAATTCAACAGGAGAAAAAGCGGGGCGGTTACGTAATCCAAATGACAAAGTCCCCACGAATTTTCCATAGGATATCAGAGGATGGCTTACATAAGCCTGCAGTCCAAAATCTTTGATAATCCCGACCTTAGGGTCCGAGGAGCTTTGAATGTCTTCGACGATTATTCTGGAAAGCTTCCGGGCGGCTTCCCCGCACACCGCTTCTCCAAGATCAATCCACTCAATAAGCGCTTGTTCACGCCAGGTAATTCCGTGATAATTCATCAAATGAAGCCGCTGAATCTCTTCGTCAAAAATATAATTAAGATAAAGATCCAGATCCAAATGGGCGGAGAGTTTGTTGAACAGATTATCCAGGAGTTTCTTCGGGTTTTCATTCAAGATGAGCTCCTGTCCCGCTTCAGACAAAACCAAGAGCTTAAAGCTGTTTTCGTCCTTGTTCACCTTGACTTCCCTCCCAAATCTAATTTATCTTATCCCATCGTCCGCTTCCGAATGAAAGCGCCGGCCGCATTCCCGAGCAGCGAGACCATGCCATAAGCAGCCGAATATATAAGAGCCGAGCTATTGACTTCAAAAACTATGAATACCGAAAGTGTAAACAGAAACGCGGGCTGCAGTGCAGACAGCGGTTTGAAGCCAAGCCGAAGTCCGAGCTCTCCCGACAGAATGAGGATAACCGCCGGATTAACCAGGAGCAGCAGCGTTACCAGCGCGCCCAGATCGCTCATCGTGCCCGTGCGGTTCCGAAAGTATAAAGGCAGCAGGAAGAAAAGAATCGCATATATGGCTGTATGCAGCAAAATTCTTTTAGATTCCCGGTTCAAATGATCTCCCCCTGTGAATGGTTCTTTTTCTACATAATACCTTTTGCAGATTGTTTAATATAGTAAAAAAAGTGGTAAATCGTTTACTCGCACCGCAAGGATTGATACAATACCAAAAAATTCCGTTCGGAGCAGCGTGATTCGTGCGGCAAACGTCCGCATGAATGAAAGCGGTAACAAAAAAGAAGATGACGAATGCTCAAAGGCGGCCCCAAACCGGTTTACCATCGGCATAGAATGCCGCCCTGTTTACGTTCGGCAGAAGCGTATTGCCTATATACTCCCCTCTACACCATCTCCGTCAGCGCATATATGCCAATGCCTGCAAACAGTACCGTTACTGCGGGCACGGCAATCAGCCATGTCATTGCGGCCGTCGCCTCGTTCTTTTGAAAGCTGCCCTGGTACCGTCTGCGGAGCACCGTGTAAAGCAGCAGCATAAAGATCAATCCGAGCTCACCGAGAAGCGCAAGCACCAGCAGCTCCAGACTCGATTTGCCAACATACCGGTCCGGTGTTCCCCCGGTGTAATGAATCGGAACCTGATCCGGCATGTGCGGATACAAAAAGTAATATACGAATACCGGAACAATGCCGATGATGCCGCTGAGCGCTATAACCTTTTTCCATTTCGTCACATGAGCCGCCCCTTTCATACAGTCCGTCTCATTGTCTGCCGGGTTCTAAGCATAGCTTCTGTACAAACGGGATATCCGCGGGGGCAAAAATAAAACGTTCCAGCGCATCCGGACTCTCCCAGCGGCAGTCGTCGTGGTCCGTCAGCATGATTTCGCCTCCCCGGTATTCGGCTTTCCAGGCGATCAGCCGGATATGCAGACCGCCACCGTAGCTGTGCTCGTTAACTCCAAAATATTCGTATGGAACGATGTCGATGCCCATCTCCTCGTTCAATTCCCGCTGCAGGCAGGCGCTGGCGTCTTCTCCGTCCTCGATTTTGCCGCCTGGAAATTCCCACAGCCCCGCTTGGGACTTGCCTTCTCTACGGCGCGCAATCAGAACTTTTCCCTCTTTATTATAAATGATAGCCGCCGCTACTTGAATCATTGCAGTCACCTCCGCCAAGGTATAATTGGAATATAACGCTGCAAATTGTGAATATCCAGTGGATTATTTTTTAAATAATATACATTATATCCACAAATGCACAATCAAGGCCAAGTTATCCCATATTATCCACATGATTTTCCACAATCTGGGGATAGACAAATCGAAAGCGGTGCTGGCGCCGGCAGCATGATATAATCAAATGGCGAAAGCTGGGGATAACGCTTCACTTCTCTCTTCCCGGCTG
Organism: Paenibacillus sophorae; assembly: GCF_018966525.1. NCBI lineage: Bacteria > Bacillati > Bacillota > Bacilli > Caryophanales > Paenibacillaceae > Paenibacillus > Paenibacillus sophorae. The sequence goes on along the minus strand of NZ_CP076607.1, from coordinate 1,701,992 downwards.
AACCGATACGAATAACGGAGGCTACCCTTATGCTTACTTTTCAACAAAAAATCGAGATTCTTGACTCCTATCCACAGCTTCAGCGCAAAGATGTATCTTTAGGGAGGGTCAACTATCACTACGAAGAAAGCCTGCACGATAAAAAAACCGTCGCTTTTCATCTGCATCCGAACGGAAACGGCTATGTATACGCGGGTCTGCTAACAGGTTATGAGACCGACACCAAGGGATTTGTCAATATCCGCGACTTCTCAGAGGAGGAGCTGCGCTCCCTGCTGGACGCTTCCATCACTTCGCTCTCCGAGCCCCAGGCCAAAGCCGTACCGGCAGGCGGTAAGAAAACCAAGCGACTTGCGGCCGAGACAAGTTGGATCAACGGGGATGGCCAGAAGCTTACGCTTAAAGCCGAAGACGATCTGTGGTATCTCTATTCGGGCCTGAGTTTGGAAATGGCGTTTGAGACACCGGACGAAGCGAAGGAGTATTTGGCGGAGGAAGGCTTTTCACAGGCGCAGGATTAGATTTTCTTGTCCGGCTTGCCTTGGCGACTTCCTGATCCTGGCCGCTGACCGGCAAGCCTTCGAGGGATATGAAGACGATTACATCACAGGAAGAGGCGTGCGAGAATGGCATTTGAAATTGTGGAGACGACCATAGCGAAGATTCAGGCGGCGCTGGACTCCGGTGAGATCACATCCAGGCAGCTGCTTCTGATGTATCTTGAACGCATCGCGGATCATGACAAGAACGGACTAACAGTGGGTTCCGTCATCGAGATCAATCCCGACGCTCTGTTCATCGCAGACGCCATGGATGCGGAGCGCGCGATACTCAGCGCCCGGGGGCCGCTGCATGGCGTGCCCGTGATGCTCAAGGACAACATCAACACGGGGGATAAAATGCATACGAGCGCAGGCTCGCTTGCGCTTGCGGACTCTTTTGCCGGTGAAGACGCCTTCATTGTGTCCCGGCTGCGGGACGCGGGAGCGGTCATCCTGGGCAAGACGAATATGACCGAATTCGCCAACTTCATGACCACGGGCATGCCGTCCGGGTACAGCTCGCGCGGCGGGCAGACGCTGAACCCCTACAATATTTCGAAGCCCACCGGAGGCTCAAGCTCGGGCTCCGCCGTTGCGGTCGCCTGCAATTTCTGCGCGGTCTCCGTCGGAACGGAAACCTCCGGTTCCATTCTCAATCCCGCCAGCCTTGGCTCCGTTGTCGGCATCAAGCCGACGGTCGGGCTGCTCAGCCGCTCCGGCATCCTGCCGCTGTCGAACTCGCAGGATACTGCAGGACCGATAGCGAGAACGGTACGCGACGCGGTGCTGCTGCTGAATGCCATGCTCGGCCCGGATGAAACCGACGCTGCCACGGGCGCTTCGCTCGGGAAAACGCATGGCGATTATACCGGCTTTCTGGACGGGAACGGCCTTCAGGGCGCAAGAATCGGCATTCCGCGCGATTACTATTTCGAGGAGGTCGGCGACGAGCGGCTTGCGCTGTATGAGGTAGCCGTCCGGCTGATGAAGGATCAAGGAGCGGTGATCGTCGATCCCGCAGATGTGCCGACTGCGCGCGACATCCGTTATTCCTCGGTCGTGCTGAACGAGTTCAAAAATTCGCTGAACGCCTATCTGGCGAAGCTGGGTCCGGGAGCGCCCATGCGCACGCTGAAAGACATCATCGCTTTCAACCACGCCCATCCGATGGAAACGCTGCGCTACGGCCAATCGACGCTGCTCGACGCCGAATACCGGACCTCCGGCACTTTGACGGAGCCGCAGTATTTGCGCGACCGGGCAGCCGATCTCAGGCTGTGCAAAGATGAAGGCATCGACGCCGTCATGCGGGAGCACCGGCTGGACGCCCTGCTGTTCCCCGCCGATTTCGGCTCAAGAATTATGGCCCGGGCGGGCTACCCGTCGATTGTCGTTCCCGCCGGTTACACCCCGGACGGCGAGCCCTTTGGCGTGACGTTTGCGGGCATGGCCTTTACCGAGCCGGTGCTGATCCGGCTGGCTTATGCGTTCGAGCGGCACTCCAAGGCACGTAGACCGCCTTCGCTGCGAAGCTTTATCTAGAAGGCAAAGAGGGAGGCCGCAGGCTCCGATCGGACCTGCGCCTCCCTCTTTTGTTCGCTGCGGTTAATTCGCCTGCTGCGGACAGCGCGTCACCCATGTGTCCGCGTTTCTCCTCATTCTGCTCATGGTGTTCAAGCCTTTTTAACGGTGCCGGTGAGATGACCGCGAATCAGATATTTCAGGAGCCGCCTCGCGGCTCCTTTTGTGGTTGGCTCCAAGATGATCGCCGCCGCCCAGCGGACCCGGATTCACTCGTATGACGACAGATGCTCCTCATCCGCCATACTCTGGATATCGTCCATCGAAATCGTCAGCAGCGCATACCCGTTCTCTTCGCTCAGCTTGAGCGCCCGCTCCCTGAGATATTTCGGGCTCCCTTCCTGCGCTTCCGCGTCATACACCAGGAGCAGCCCGTCGCTTTTGCGCATCAGCAACTCATCCCTCGCCTTGAACTGCCAGCTTCCTTCGTAGGGCCGGTTGCTGACCGCTCCGTAATAATCGGCCGCCGCCGCAATCCGGCGGAATTCGTCCTGCTTCTCTTCCTTCCATCTTTCCTCGGGAGCGGCATGGGCCGCGATAATGCCCAGCTTCAGGCCGGGATAGCGTTCTTTTAACTCCAGCGCGGTTTCGCACGCCCATAGGTCAACGCCGTACTGGCCGGGGGTGATGATCCACTCCAGCCCCTCTTCCAGCAGCGGAATCATCCGGGAAGCGAGCGCTTTTTTAATATAGGGAATGCCGGGATGCTTAGGGTCAAAAATGCCCAGCTCATGCGCCCGGTATCCGGTAACGAGCAGTGTTTTCATGCCATGCCTCTTTCCTGGTTTCATTCGGTCTTTCCATTATACCAGCCGCTCCCGGACTCTGCCTGCCGAAGGGGCGAAAGGAGCCGCTTCTCATCGTATTCTTTCATTAGTAGGCAAAAAAAGCGGAGCTCCCGCAAGGTTCCAGGAACCCTGCGGACCGCTCCGCTTCGTACATGATATCAGCTTCAGTCGATCCAGCCGTTTGCCTGAAGCATCCGGTGAATCAAGGCGGCTGCTTCCGCTCTTGTCAGCGTATCCTTTGGTCTAAGCTCGCCGGAGCCGTCTCCCTTGACAATGCCGCTGTCAATAAGGTAGGCCGCCGATTCCGAAGCCCATGGAGACAGCTTGCTCCGATCTGCGAACGAAGACAGGCTGCTGTTCGCCTTCGCAGCTCCGGGTGCGGTGCTGCCCCCTTTGATCAGGCAGACGGCGTTATAAACGACCACCATGGCCTGCTCCCTGCTCACCTCGCCGCTGCCGCCAAAGACGCCGCCGGGATAACCGGACATCAGGCCGAACTGTTGCGCAAGCGCCGCCGGTCCATAGGCCCAGGAGGAGGCGGTCACGTCACTGAAGGCGGCGGAAGGCATCTCTCCTCCCATGAGCCCGAGGCTTCTGACGGTCAACGCCGCCAGTTCGGCGCGCGTAACCGTCCGGTCCGGCGCAAAACGGCCTTCCCCGTCGCCGGTAAGCATCATGCGGTCCGCCAGGTCTGCGGCGATGCCTTGGGACCAGTGGTTTCGGGTATCGGAGAGGGAAGTCCTGCCGCTCAGCAGCGCGTAAGTCCGGTAACCTGCAGCCTCGTGGATAACGGCATACCGGATATGATCCACCGTCTTCAGAGAAGCGGGTACGGCAAACAGCTTTCCTTCATCCTGAACCGAAACTGCGGCAATCCCGCCCTGCATTCCCGCCTGTTCCGTCGGGATCGCCATCAGCAGTTCAACCGGAGCCTTCAAAGGCGCGGATACGCTCTTATCCTTATAACTAAGCGTCAACCTGACGGCCAACGGATCGGCCAACAGCCGATAACCTTGGCTGACGGCTGCCTTCTCCACATTGGATGCCGACGCGCTCCGCTCTATGGACAGGCGCACTCCGATATCCTCCGCCTTCGCGTCTCCGCCCAGCCCTTGGATGGAATCCCCGAGCGAAAGCGCAGGCAGCGGCACGATAAGCTCGGGCGTGCTGACGGTGAGACGGCTGCCTCCTTGAAAGAGCATGTTCCACTCCGCCGCCGACAAGCCGCTCAACACAACGTCTTCCTTGCCGCTAACCTTGATCTGCAGGTCGGCAGCTTTCCCGCCGACCAACGGTTCCAGTGCGGCTTTGTCGAGCTTGATCTCCAGCACCGATCCGTCTCCCCGCTCCGTCTTGGCGGCGGAAAAGAAAGACGCCGAAGCCAGATCAGCGGTTCCCGTTACGCCATTTTCCGGCTGCTGCACCGGCGATGGTGTCGGCGCTGGCGCGGGGGTCGGTTCGGCCGGCGGCGTCACTGATGGCGCCGCCGATCCCCCGGCTGACGGGGCGGCTGACGTTACCGCAGATGGCGCAGCCGATGGCATTACCGATGGCACCGCTGATGGCTTAGCCGACGACGCTGCCGACGGCGTCGGTTCAGGCTGCTCACCGCCGGCCTTCACTTTCACGGCGCGCCATTTTTGAACATCGGAACCATTGGCATCTTCGAGTCCGACCGTCCCGTCCTTCCGGGCTTCCAGCGCTTTGTCCGGCTTGAACTTGGACAGTATCGTAATCGTTCCGTCAGCGTTGTCATGCACCAGCCAACGCTGATTGTCATAGCCAAGATAAGCATATAGTTGGACCGTGTTTGCTCCCGTATCCCAGTCGAGTGATTTGCCGCTTTCCCCCGTGCGGATCGTGTAGGCGTTATTTTGGATCGGATAATAGCTCCAGTATTGATTGACCGACTCCTGCTGCGGCAGCGCTCTAAGTTCGGCCAAGGAACTCTGGCTGTCTGCGGTAAGCGATGCTCCGGTACCCGTGTTAACAAAACGGTAAAGAGTATCGTCGGCCGGCGTTGTCCCGGTCACATTGACGTTCTGGTAATAGGCGTCGCCGCCGAATACATTGACTCCAAATGCGCCCTGGCGGAAGGTATCATCATTCACATCGATAATTTGCCGGCCATCCAGCTCGATTGTAATCCGCATGCCTGCGGCTGTGATTTTGGCATGATGCTTCACTCCCGTGGTCAGAGCCATCGGCACTTTCGCCAGCACCTGCCGGTCCTGGAACTGGCCATCCGCCATATAGAACAACCGTGCCGCCTTCAGATTCGGGTCAAGGTTGAAATAGTACCCGCTCGTTCCGTCGGCATTCGACCTGAACAGGATCGATCCGGCCCCTCCTGTGCGCGGAAGCATAACGTCCGCTTCATAGGTGAAATCGGCCGCACGTTCCCCCGACATATAGTTGGAGTCAGTGTCAAAGGTGCCCCGAATGCCTTCGGTCGTTACGGCCCAGCTGGAATTCGGCTTCCAGTTCTTCAGATTCGTATTGAACGTCCCCACGACCACCGTGATAACAGCGGACACGCTGCCATCCCGCGTCTTTACAGTAACGGCTGCCGTACCGGGCGCCACCGCCTTCAGCACAGCGCTGGCGGAACCGGACGGGTCGGCTGTTACAACCGATTCGTCTCCGGAGGTCCAGACGAGCTCCTGGGCGGACTTATGCGGCAGCACACCTGCGAATATCTCTTTAGATTCCCCGGCCCCCAGCTCTAACAGGCTGCGGTCCAGAATGATCCGACCGGCCGATTCGTCCGGCTGCAAACCTTCGTTCCATATATTTTTAAGCGGATAAACCTTAATCGACTTCACCTTCACCGTGCCGCCCTTGGCGTAGAAGCTCATGCCGCTGCGCGCCTTATCCGGGAACATAACGTCGGAGAATACCGTCCTGCCGTCCTCCGCAAACACCTCGACAGAGGATTCATCCACCAGAATACGAAGCTTCAGCATGGAGTTCTCCGGCTGCACATTGGCTTCGTGTATAGACGAGAACTTGGATGAGAAATCGGTCCGCCCGGAAGCGGAACGGTCAACGAACAGCTTGCCGCTTCCTGTGCGGTAACCGACAACGCTCCGCTGCGCCCCGCCTTCACGCAGACGGAATCCGAATTCAGAAGCGGCTCCCTTCTCAGGCAGTTCAAGCTCGGCCTCAATTTCATAGGCATTGCCGAAGGATGAGGCCAGAATATTTTCCGTATCCGCAGAGACGTCCGTATCGCTGACCACGAATGGCGTACCCCGCAGATCCTGAAGCTCGACAATCGGAGTCTGCGCCAAACGGATGCCTTCCGGCGTCGTCTTGAGCGACAATTCGCGCGGAACCGTCATTTGTCCTTTCCACGGCGAGGTCGGGAAGCTGAACGGATAATCCCAGTTCGCCATCCAGGCCAGCATAATTCTCCGTCCGCCGGGTACGTTCGCAAAGGAAGTCGAAGCATACATCTCCTTGCCAAAGTCGCTCCTCAGCACGGTCCCGTCCGGATTGTCGTTCACAAATTTACCGTCAGGAGTCAAATCGCCAATAAAATACTCGGCGTCCGATCCGTTCGTCTTCGGATTGGCGCCCGTACTGATCATTAGCACCCACTTTTGCTTCGAGGCATCGCCGTCCACCGGCAGAGGGAACAGGTCAGGGCATTCCCACACGCCGCCCCGTATATAACTGCCGTAACCAAAGCTGTCGGTCAGCGTCCAGTCGATCAGATTCTCCGAGGTGTAGAAGCGGATATGATCGCCGCCGGAAACGACCATGATCCAGCGGTTGCCCACTTCGTCGCGCACCACCTTCGGATCGCGGAAATCCTTGCTTCCCGGCTCGTTGTCGCTCGTATAGCCCGGATTTTTGATAATCGCTTTGTCCCCGTAATACTGCCAGGTACGGCCCTTATCCTTGCTGTAAGCGAGCCCAATCTGTTGATTTCCGCCCGTTTTTTCCGGATTAAAGGAGGTGTAGTAAGCAATAAGCCCCTTGCCTCCCGAATCGCCGAACAGCCCCGAAGCGTTATGCTCATCGGCAATTGCAGCCCCGGACCAGACGTGGCCCAGATCATTCCATTTCAGCGCAAGCGGCAGAAGCCGCCAATGGACCAGATCGGTGCTGACCGCGTGGGCCCATTGTCCGCCATCCTGGTGAAAGAGGTGATATTCCCCTTCAAAATAGACCAGCCCGTTCGGATCGCTTGCCGAGCCGCGAGCTGGCGTATAATGATACGCCGGACGGTAAATTTCATTGTAGTAACCGCCGGAAGGCGTCAAATAGACATCCTGAAAATAAGCGCTGCCTCCTGTTACGGCAAGACCGGTCAGGCCCGAGGCATAGGTGCTATCCTCAAGCTGGGCGGCCGCTCCCTTATAGCCGTCCACATAGGCCGAGATTTGTGATCCCGCCGCGTGAATTTCAATATGATGCTTCTTCCCGGGAGCAAGCGGAATATCCGAAGAGGAAGCCAGCACCTCCCGTCCTCCCGAACCCGACTTCACCAGCTTAACTGTCCCTTCATTCGCGTTCAATTGAAGCCAGTAGCCGGAACCGTCTTCGTTTGCCCGGAACAGCAGCGCCGCTTCGGCGGACGGTGAATACACGTCAATCGTAACGTTGCCCTCCAGGACAAAATCCCCCTCTTGCGGGCCGGAAAGATGCAGCGACCACTGCGCTCCTTCCGACGTTCCCTTCAGCCCTTGAAGATCCTTCATCCATCCGCTGGCTTCGTTGTTCAGATCTTCTATATTCGTGAGCAGATCGCTCACCTGGATATTCTGGAACACCGCGGCGCCGCTTGCGCGAAGCCCCAGCCGCCTGTTGCCGGAGTAAAGCTCTGTTTCAGCGCTGATTAGGGGATCGTATTTGCCGTTCCAATAGACTTTTATGCGATTCCCATCCGCCTTGACTTTGACGTGATAGCTGACATCCGGTAGAACGGCGATGCTTTTCTCGATCCACAGTCGATCCAGGTGCGCGCTATTCGCGTCAAGTAATCTGATCTTGCCCGCTCTTCCATCCACCTGAACCAGAAATCCGTTCCGCCCCGCTTCATCCGAACGCAGCAGCAGGGAGCCTGCCGAATCCGCTGACTTCAGCGTTACGTCGCTCTCATAGGTAAAGTCCTGAGCATAGGTGTCCGACATGACCGTAGCCTCGCCCGATGCCGTCAGCTGAAGGCCTTCGGGACCTGAGGAAGCGGTTCCAACACCGTACAGCGACCAGCCCGTAAGATTGCTGCTGACGCCGGCCATCTCTATCGGCTTCGCTTCACCCGGCTGACCCGCATAAATATTCTGGAACACCGCCGCGCTGTTCCAGACATGCATCCCGAAGTACCCGCTCGTGTAGGCGGTATCCTCCGCCTCAAGCAGCGGCTCCGCTCCGCCGTTCCAGTACACCTTCAGCGACGCGCTCTCCGCCGTGACCTTAATGTGGTACAACTCTCCGGGGTTCAGCGTCACGCTCTCCGTCTTCAGCACCCGGTCGCCGTTCGCATCTTTCAGCTTCAAGATATCCGCTCCCGGGTCCAACTGCGCCATATACGAGCCCCAGCCGCTGTCGTTCGAGCGGAAGACAAGCGACACCACGCCGCTGTCTTGAAGCAGGGTTACGTCGGCTTCATAGCTGAAATCCTCACCCTGCCCCGAAGACAGTGCGAAGCCGTTCTCCGCCGAGGACAGCTTCAATCCTTCCGGCGTCTCTTCGGTCGTTCCCTTGTCCTTCGCCGTCCAGCCGCCCAAGTTGCTGTTCACCGTTCCCGGCTTCGTCTCCGTATGAATGACTTCCATGTGTATATTCCGGAACACCGCCGCGCTGTTCCAGACATGCATCCCGAAGTAGCCGCTTGTGTAGGCGGTGTCGAGCGCGGCCAGCAGCGGCTCCGCTCCGCCGTTCCAGTATACCTTCAGCGACGCGCCCTCCGCCGTCACCTTGATATGGTACGTTCCTCCGACGCTGAGCGCCACGCTCTCCGTCTTCAGCACCCGGTCCCCGCTCGCGTCCTTCAGCTTCAGGATATCCGCTCCCGGGTCAAGCTGCGCCATGTAAGAGCCCCAGCCGCTGTCGTTCGAGCGGAAGACAAGCGACACCACTCCGCTGTCCTCCAGCAGGGTTACATCCGCTTCGTAGCTGAAGCTCTCCCCCTGTTCTGCGGACAGCGCGAACCCATTCTCCGCCGAAGACAGCTTCAATCCTTCCGGCGTCTCTTCGACCGTTCCCTTGTCCTTCGCGGTCCAGCCGCTTAGGTTGCTGCTGACGCCAGCAGTTGAAGCGCTTCCAGTATCGCCTGTATCATTTTCGCCTCCGGCCTCCGACGCCGCCGCGTATGAACCTGGAAACATAACGGTCCCAAGCAGCAGAAACGCAACTAACACGTTCAACCAGCGGCTGCCCGGATGCTTCTTCCCTTTTCCCATTTCGCCCACTTCCGTCCCTTTGAAATGTAAGCGTTACCTTGTCATTGCAAGAAGAAACGGCTGCACCGTCCTCAGAGGAGGAGGACATCCGTTTCCAAAACAAAGATACCCTACAGCTTCTTAAGAAAACAACCGGGTTAAGCATCAATTATACTGACCGGCAGGCTGCACTTGCCTTGGAAAAAGCGGCCCAAACTTCAGGCCGCTTCATACCTTTATCCATTCTGCCGGGCCAGAAGCCCTTCAATTTCGTTCAAAGAGGACATTGCCGGGATTGCGCCTTCGCGGGTTGTCGCAAAGGCCCCCATCGCATTTTACTCTACCGTCTTAGCCGGTTGATCCGGCTGCATCCGCCATACATTCAGCGATTCAAGCACTGTGTTCCCATCCCTAGAGAATAGCTTGAGCCCTAAGCTGCTTTCCAGCGGATAAATCCGGTTCGTAATCGTCCGGCGGCCGTCATTCGCAAATAATTCCACCGAAGATCTGTCCAGGAACAGGCGCAGTTTGACCCGTCCGCCCTCCATCGGAACAAGCGACGCCTCATTGACACCGCCCTCGCCAGCTCCGGCGTGATCCCGGTTCATCCGCAGCACGCCTTCGGATGCCTGATAGGAAATTTCCGTATACTGCAAGCCGTCATCCGAGCAGCGCACGCGCAGGCCGAATTCGGCGCCGGATGAAGCATCCGCCAAGAAGACGGCTTCAATTTCCAGCGCGTTTCCTTCCGCTCCCGCCAATGAATATTCTTCGCCGTCTTTAAGCAGGACATTGGCTGCGCCCACATGATCGCCGCGCAGCGTCTTCAATTCTTCGGCAGGATTGGCAAGCAGGCTGCCATCTTCCGCGAGCGTCAGCACGCGCGGCAAGGTGAAGGCTCCCATCCAGCCGTCTTCCTTCTCGGGCATCTCCGCGCCCCAAATGTTCATCCAGCCGAACATGATCCGCCGTCCGGACGCATCCTCGAAGGTCTGCGGAGCGTAGAAATCGAATCCGTAGTCCACCCGGTCCTTATGCTGCTTGCTGAATTCCCCCGTACCGTAGTCGAACTGTCCGGACAGGTAGAGCGTCTTGACAGGCGCAATATTCATTGGAGAGAAGAGGAGCACATGACTGTCCGGAGTTTCCCCAAGCGGGAACATATCAGGGCATTCCCACATATCGCCCATCGTTCCGTCGCTCTCCGCCGCAACTCCCTCGTAGGTCCATTCGTTCAGATCGCTTGAGGTGTAGTGAAGCGCCTTGCCTTTGCCGTCTTTGCCGTAACCGACAACCAGATGCCAGACCTCGCCGTGCTTCCATACCTTCGGATCGCGGAAACCGAAGCATTCCGCGTCTGGAGGACCCGCAATGACGGAAGCTGCCCCTTTTTCAAAATGGATGCCGTCCGTACTGCGCGCGATACACTGCACCTCCACCGGATCGTTGCTCTCCACATGTCCCGTATAAATCAGCGTCAGCACACCGTCATCGTCGACCGCACTGCCCGACCAGCAGCCGTACACCGTGTTCTCCGCATAGTCGTAGGGCATTGAGGGAGTCAGGGCGACCGGGAGATGCTCCCAATGCACGAGGTCTTTGCTCTTCGCATGTCCCCAGTGCATCGGTCCCTGCCAGGGGCCGTAAGGATAATGCTGGTAGAAGGCATGGTATTCGCCTTTATAATAAATAAGTCCGTTGGGATCGTTCATCCAGCCGACGGGGGGCATTAAATGATATTGAAGCCGGTACCTTGAATTGGTAATCGGTATTGCCTCGTTTTCCAGTGTATTGCTCACAGCAGGTCACCATCCTATTCAAAATGATATTTTTCTATCTTCTGTTTATATCCAGACAGGTTTCAGGGGATACACCGTAAATTGGCTGAATGATACGTTTCCGCCATGAGCGAACAATTCGAGTCCGACGCTATCCGGCCGGGGATAGACAAGCGACGTAAACACTTCCTCGCCGTCCCCGATAAACCACTCAATGACCGAATCGTCCACAAAGCCCCGCATGGTCAGCCTGCCCGTTTCGAAGCTTCGCGGCGCCCGGAATACCTTGGCGAAATTCGCCGTTCCTCCGGTACGCTTTGGCAGTTCGCTGAATCCCGATCTGCCCCGGTCGAGGAACAGTTCGCCGCGCAGCGGGCTTACGCCGAGAACGGTGTGCTCGTCACCCGATACCCTGACATGAATACCAAATTCCTCCGCACTGTCCCAGCTGACCTCCGCCTCGAATTCATACGACAGTCCTTTGAATGGAAGGCTGAGGATTTCATCCTTAACCTCCACCGGACCGTAATGGAGCGGTTCTTCGCGCAGCGCAGAAAGCTCCCTTACCGGCTGCTGCACAAGGCGAAGCTCTCCGCTGCCGTTTCTTGCAAGCCCCAGCGTCCTTGGAACCGACATACCGCCTTTCCAAGGCTCTGTTGGAGAATGAAAGGGATACTGCCAGTTGGAGGTCCATGCAAGCCAGATTGTCCGGCCGTCCTCCTGCGGAATATCCGAATACGAAACGGCGGCGTAGAAATCCTGCCCGAAATCGGTCCAGCGAGGGCGGTCGTCCTCATGTTCGCAGACAAAGCGGCAGCCGTCGAAGTGTCCGACGAAATACTGGGCAGTGGAACCGTCCGTAATTTCGTTGTCGCCGACACTGACATGCAGCACCCAGCGGCTCTCGCCGTTCTCACCCAAGACGGGAAGACGGAACAAATCGGGACACTCCCATACGGCGTCCAGGCAACCTAAACCGCCGAAGCTGCTCTCAAACCGCCATTCCCGCAAATTGGGCGAACTGTAGAAATGAATGGCTCTGTCCACGCTGACCGCCATGACCCAGCGTCCCGTCTCCTCATGCCACAGCACCTTCGGATCGCGAAAATCCTGAAGGCCGGGATTCGGGATGACCGGATTGCCCGCATACTTCACCCAGCTTCTTCCCTTGTCCAAGCTATACGCGATGCTTTGGGATTGGAGGCCTTCATTAAAATGGGTAAATATCGCTACCAAACCGCTCCCTCCGCCGAAGAAACCGCTGCTGTCCCGCCAGTCCACCACGGCGCTGCCCGACCAGACGTCGCCCAGTTCGTCGGCTACGAGCGCCAGCGGCAGATGCTCCCAGTGCAGCAGATCACGGCTTACCGCATGGCCCCATCTGCCCGTGAATTGATAGAACTGATGGTATTCCCCTTCGTAGAACACCATCCCGTTCGGATCGCTCATCGGTCCCTCTGGCGGCGTCAAATGAAATTGCGGGCGGTAAAGCTCGCGATACGTTTCAGCCATGTTCCCCCTCCTGTCGCTCGCCTTTCAGATTCACTTTAAACGCGGTTATTCACCTGAACGTCATTTTATTTACATAATACATTACAAATGTAAACTAAAATATTGCAATTGAAGTATAGCGCTTTCAATTCAGGGTGTCAATCCTTTTTTAGGTATTCGTTTTATGAGATACTCTTCCGGGTTTTCGTCTCCATGCCAAGGTCCATTCTTGTTTTCATGGGGTAGATCTCTTGTCCTGTCCGAAAGTCGGGACAAACTATGCAGTACCTGAAAAAAATTATATAATAAGATAGTAAAACATGTTAAATACCATAAAGTGTATGTAATTTATGTGTAATCCGCATATATTAGCTCAATATTCCAAACTTTCTTCTTTACATTAATATTTATATTTGCGCAAATTATTCTCGCATTTTTACGATAAATGTAAAAGCTTATGTAAAACTCATGAGTCAAAAAGGAGCTTGCTGTCTATGGCCGAGAGAGTGACCATTCAAAATATCGCCGATGCTTTGGGATTGTCGCGCAATACCGTATCCAAAGCGCTGAATAATCATCCGCAAATTCCCGATGCGACCAGGGAGAAGATTCTGCAAAAAGCGGCCGAGCTTAAATATAAGAATTTCTCCAGCATGAATATGGGAAACATCGCGCTGCTCACCCGTGGAGATATCAATGCCATCAGCTTCTATGCCGAGACGATTAAAGGAATGGAAACGGGCCTCAGCGCCCAGGGCTTCAATCTGATTCTGATGCTGGTGAAGCCTGATGATATCCGCAGCAATGTGCTGCCGTCCAATATCAATCCGTTCAATATCGATGGAATCGTCTGCATGGAGATTTTTCATGAACCTTATGTCGAAACGATCCTTGGCGCCGGAATCCCGACCGTATTCATCGATTTCCTTCCGCGCACCGTCTTTGGCAGCTACAAGTACGACATTGTTATGGTCGAGAATGAATATTCCGCCTATACCCTCACCAAGACGTTGATCGAAGAGGGGCACGAGAATATCGGCTTCATCGGAGATTTGTACCACTGCCGAAGCTTTTACGAGAGATGGCTTGGTTTCGAGCGCGCGATGAGGGAATTCGGCCAGGGGCCCAACCCCGCATTCAGCATAACGCCGGACGACACACAGCCCTACCTTTCCGTCGAATGGATGGAAGAGAGGCTGAAGGCTCTGGCTAAGCTGCCCACCGCGTTTATTTGTGCCAATGACGATATCGGCATATGCGCGATCCGCGCGCTCAAGGAACTGAAAGTTCAGGTGCCAAGCCAAATTGAAGTGACGGGGTTTGACGATGTCCCGAACGCTAAAATCATCGACCCGCCGCTAACTACGGTTCACACTTACCCCTATGAGCTCGGAACGCGCGTCGTCGAGACGCTTCTTAACCGGATTGAGCAGCCGGACCGCCATAAGGAAATCATCTATTTGGAATCAAGCGTTGTCCTGCGGGGATCGACCAGGCAGGGGGCAGAATCTGCAAGCGGAATCTCAGGCGGCCTATCCTAGGCTGTCCCGCCGCATACGCCGCGCAGACCAGAAGAGCTGATTTTCGCAGGCAACCCAAGGGCGCATGCTCATAATGAAGCGCTATCCCAGAATTTTCAATAAGAAAAAGGCAGGCACCGTCGCTTAAAAGCGAAGAGCCTGCCTTTTTTGCCTTTCTGCGTTATCATCACATTATCTTCCCTCTCCGTATTGCAATGCTGCATTACCGCACGGACACATTTCAGCCCGCGCTCACTGTCTCTGCATTCAGCAATGTCTCCAGGAGCGCGGTACATGATTATCGATTGTCCGGCATATTGAGGGCTTTGCCGCTGTCGGCTTTTCGGGCCGCTGCTTTTTCCAGCACGGCAGCCAACGCTTCATTATCGACTGGTTTTGTCAAATATTCATCCATCCCATTATCCAGGCACTTGCCGCGGTCGTCCCGCAGGGAATTGGCCGTCAACGCCACCATATAAGGCACTTGACCTTGGGCAAGCGTATTTCTGATCACCTGCGCGGCTTCGAGCCCATCCATCACCGGCATTCGGACATCCATCAGAATGATATCGTAAGGTATGCTGACGGCGGACTGGACCGCCTCCCTTCCATTTGCCGCAATGGTCACGGTATGCCCGAGTTTTTCAAGACGTTTTTTTAGGATAAGCTGATTGATCTCATTATCTTCCGCTACAAGCACCCGCATGGAATACGGGAACTTGCCAGGGCCCTCTTCTGCAGCCGCGGTGCGGCTCTCCGTGGGGATTACTCCGAATTCCGCAGTGAATAAAAAAGCCGTACCCGGCTCTTCCGGCACCCGCACCATGATCTCGCCGCCCATCAATTCCACGAGCTTTTTGGAGATGGCCAGACCAAGGCCGGTTCCTTCCACCTTTCGCGTCAAGCCATTATCCACTTGATAGAACGGCTGAAAAAGATTTTTAAGCGCCTCCTCCGGTATTCCGATTCCGGTATCCGTGATTGTGACCTGAAGCTGAATCCTGCTGCCGCTCCGGGCCAGGCTATTGACCGAAATATGAATGCCCCCCTCTTCGGTAAATTTCACAGCATTCTCAATCAGATTCAAGAGCACCTGTCTCAGACGATTGTAGTCGCCTGTAATCCTTTCCGGGATGTCGGGGTCGACGGATACTTTGATGTCCAAGTTTTTCGCCAAAATCTTCAGCAGCAGTACATCCAGCACTTCCTCAATGCAGTCCCTAATCCGAAAAGGCTCGTTCACGGCATAGGCGCGGCCCGATTCAATCTTGGAGAAATCCAGAATGTCGTTAACGATTCGGAGCAGGGATTCTCCGCTTTTGCGGATCGCATCCAAATACTCCGCCTGCTCGTGATCCAGATTCGTTTCGGACAGCAGTTCCGTCATGCCAAGCACGCCATTCATCGGTGTCCGTATCTCATGATTCATCATGGCAATAAATTCATTCTTGATCTTAGTCATTTGTTCAGCCGCTTCCTTCTCGATCAGAAGCTGCTTCTGCTCGTTAAGAAGCTGGCTCTGGACCGAGAGCGAAGGAAAAGTCCCTTCAAACGCTTGAGGACTCTTATACAGGGGGGAAGCGATGAATTCCCTGTCTGTCATCAAATATTCATGCGTCTGAAGCAGAACATTCTGCAGCGATGCGGAGATTTCCCGTGCGTTATAGGCACAGACGGACATAAGACCGTTGCCGATCACGGAACCGTCCGCCTTTCTTTCGAATTCTTCAAGCGTAATGTGAATGTTGTTCCGCTCTCTCTCATTCCACTGGACATGAGCCCAGGTTCTGACCAGGATCTGCCGGTCCAGGAAAGGCATCAGGATTCTCTCAAAATGATTGATAATGCTATCGCAATGGAAATCGCCGTATATACGGTAAAATTCAAAATTATCGACATAATGGACATCCTCCAACTGCTCGGCGGACAGTACTTCCTCAAGCCTGTCAAGCAGTCTGCGGTACGTAACCTCATTGTCAATGAACAAGATCTGGTATCCTTGATGAATACCGGTCGTGACATAGGACACAGCATTGTCGATATAGCTCTCGCAGTCATCGTACGTGTATAAAATATGTCCTACCTTAGCAATCTCAGTGATCGGATTTATCGGTACCGGCTCAGGTCTCTCTCCCATCATAATCAAGCACTCCTCCACTTCTTTCCGGGCTACCCTATCCTGCTGCGTCCAAAAGCTAATACAGATCTACTTATTCATCCATGAGTCTCCCGGTGAAACCCTAAATTCTTTTACCCGTTTCCCTTTACTGCCAACCAATTCAGCTATTTAAAAAAGCAGATAATTCTTAGCCTGCAGCGCAAAAAAGCCGCCTCCTAATGTCAGGGCAGCTTGGGCCGCCCAGAATCATTAGGAAGGGCTGATTTTGTCATACTTGTTATCATAAAAAGGCGCCGCAAATGCCAGATACATGAATCCGACAAAACCGTAGCCGCCAAACACATCCCACTTCGATGAAAAATAGCCGAAACCCATTCCTGTCGCAATAAGCGCGGCATTCTGGCCCAGGGACTGGAACGAATGCATGGTTGCTCTCTTGGAAGAGCCGATCCGGTGATGCAAATATCCGGCGGCAAGCGGTTCGACCACTCCTCATGCAGAGATCCCCTCCCGATTCAGATTGGATAGTTCCAACCGGAATCAAGGCGGACTACGCATGCTGTTTGGTCTCGAAGGTTAACAGGGAGGCCCTGCTTTCGACATGTTCACCGCTCCATTACGAAATAGACACAGGCCCTAAGCCTGTGTCTATTATTTTTCCTATTAATCTCTGGGGCGTGCCTCTCTAGCACTGGACTTGTTCTACTTGAACGCTTGCTTCATTTACTGGCCGCTTATCCCGGATAAAAATAATCAGAGTCAGCGTAAATCCGAACAAAGCGACCGCCCCGTTCAGCAGGAAGATCCCCCCGATATTGACTCTGGAGATGGCAGACGCTACAAGGGGAATGGTAAAAATAGCGATTCCCTCCGCGATCGTGTACAAGCTCGTTACCAGCCCTTTCCCTCGCGAAGATTTCTCGGCCAGCAGCGTAAGTCCGAGCTGAATCAGTCCGCCGCTAGAGAAATAACCCAGCAGCACAGCCCCTACAGTGCAGACCACCGGCACCGGGAACGCCCAAATTACCAGCGAAACGACCGCTGACATAACTGTATAAAGCATCATAAAATAGATCGATTTAATGCCCCGGTTTCCCAGCGCAAAGGTCACTAACACACAACAGATCGCGCCAAGACTTCCGTAGCTAACCAGAAGCCGCGATGAGCCTTCGCTCATATGCACAACCTCCGAGCCGTACTTGGCAATCCATTGTCCCAGGATGTAGAGTAAGGTTTGCGCAACGAATCCGAACATGATCAGGCAAATTTCATTCATACTGAAATGAAAGGTTCTTACCTTTTGCGGCCCCGCTTCTTCACTTTCGTGAGAAACGTCAGCCATAGGCGGGAAGGTGCGTGTAAGGATAAATACAAGATTGACGCAGATAACCGCAATTAGAAAAATAAAGCTCCATCCAAACCACAAGTCCCGTAGTATCAGAAACCCGATAAGATAAGGCAGCATAAACTGCCCGCCTTGGATAAAGGCTTTTATGATGATATTCGCGGGAGCGGACTTCTTGGGAAAGGCCTCCATCAATGCCGGATACGTCCCTGTATCCAGGAAGGAATTTGCCACCCCGGCGGATATGCCGAACATATAAGCAATCACAGCATTCGGGCTGAGCAGAATACCGACAAAGAATAACACATAAAAAAAGATTCCCAGCACTACTGAAGGCTTCCGTCCAAACCGGTCGGAAAGCTTGCCTGAAAAAAAGACGGCTACCAGCTTACCGATGCCTAAAGAAGAAACAACCGCAGCGGCACCAGCATTATCCGTATTCCATTGACTCGATAAAAAATCGATATTTTGAGCAATAATGATCAATGCCATGCCGTGAACGAAATAGTTAATGTACAATCCCAAAGATGCTGACAAATACTTGTTCTTCATACTCTTCCCCCATTGCGTCCGGTTGTGCACCGCCCTGCTGTCATTCAGATTGCAATCCCCTGTGGCTTTTGACAGAGCCCCTTGTGTTCTTTTTCACAAGCTGTGCCGCACCAATTGTTTAAGGAGAAAATGAATGAGTCATGTTGCAGAATTCATACCCGAGAATATTTTCACATTGAAATATCTTCTCTCTTTATTGTAGTAAGCGTGTTTTATAAAAACAAATTGAATATATCCTTATTATCCATAGATTTTATCAATGTTTCCCCGTAATGTCTAGCTCCAATTCTCCCCCTTCTTAAATCTTATCCCTGCCCAGCGCTTCGATTACTTTATCGCACCACTCGATAGAGCTCACTTCATTCCGGATTCCCATCTCAATCACCGCAATCGAGGAGAACAGCGGGTGGCTGCCGGGATAAACAGCCTGCTGCTCGCGGAAGCCTGTGATTTTGCCACGGTAAATCTCCAGCCGTTCCTCGTGCTCCTTGCGCTTCTCCCGCAAAATTCCGATCATTGCTTCCGGCTCCACCAGCCAGGAGTTGTACTGCTTCAGCATGAAATCATCCACCGACCTTGGCTCCTCCGCGTCCATCACCCACGCCTTGAGGACATCCAGTCCTTGGTCCGTAATGCTGTACACCTTCCGCGCGGGACGGTACGATTCGCGCTCATGTGCTTCCAGCCGGACCAGCCCTTCCGCTTCAAGCTTGGCAAGGGTGGGATACAACTGGTTGTTATTGATTTTGTAAAAAAAGCTGACCCGGCCGTTCATGTGCTGCTTCATATCATATCCGCTCAGCGGTTCTCTTGCCAGCAAGCTCAGCAAAGCATGTTTAATCGAACTCATTCTTCTCACTCCAACTTTAAGTTAAATTTAACATAAGTTATTATTGACATATAGATCATTATGTCATAGGTTAATATTAACCTATTATTTAGGCGCGCACAAATCCATTATTCATAAAGGAGCGAAAAATTTATGAAGCTTGTGTTTAATGACGAGAATTTTTCTTTTGAACTGCTGAGGACGGTCAGCTATGCGCCATACGGAGGAGCGGATATCGGCGAATGCCTGCTGACCGCCTCCCGCATTGCCGAAGGCGATTTCGAGAGCTGGCATAGAGAGTGGTTCCGGACCGCCGAACGCGTCCATGCATTGGGCGACGAGGCGCGGGCAGCCGGCAAGCGGATTGGCGCCCGCGAGGCGTATCTCCGCGCTTCCAACTACTACCGCACATCGGAGTTCTACCTTCACGGCAACGCAGAAGATCCGCGCCTGCTCTCCACCTGGAAGCTGAGCCGCGACACCTTCAGACAAGCGGCGAAGCTGATGGACACCAAGGTGGAGCAGGTAAGCATTCCGTATGAAGGAACCACGCTCTCCGGTTACTTCTATACGGCTCCGAACGTGACGGAGCCCCGTCCGATCCTGATTATTCACGGCGGCTACGATTCCACGGGCGAAGAGCTGTATTTCGGCGGAGCGGCGGCCGCTCTCCAGCGGGGCTATCACTGCCTTACGTTTGAGGGTCCCGGCCAGGGCTCCGTCATCCGCGAGGAGCGGATTCCTTTCCGCCACGATTGGGAGAAGGTGATTACGCCTGTCGTCGATTATGTAATAAGCCGTCCCGAAGTTGATCCGAACCGCATCGCGCTGATGGGCATCAGCTTCGGGGGCTATCTCGCGCCCCGGGCGGCAGCCTTCGAGCACCGCCTTGCCGCCTGCATCGCCAACGACGGCGTGCATACCTTCCGCTTCCGGGAAATGGGCCAGAAATTCATGCAGGGTAGAACAGACTCTACCATCGAGGAGTATGAAGAGACCGTAGCCAAGGTTATGCAGCACCACAGCGGCGTGCGGTGGGCGGTTGATAACGGCATGTTCACCTTTCAGGCCAACTCTCTCAGCGAGCTGGTCGAGAAGACGGAGCCCTGCACCATGGATGGAATCGCTGACCTGGTTATCTGCCCAACGCTGGTCTGCGAAGCGGAGGAGGATCACTTCTTTGCCGGACAGCCCGAGAGATTGTATAATGCGCTGACCTGCCCTAAGACCTATCTGAAGCTCACCAAGGAGGACGGAGCAGAAGAACACTGTCATTTCGGCGCGCTGCAGCTGTTCAACCACCGCGTGTTCTCCTGGCTGGACGATGTGCTGATGATCAGTAGCGAACCGGCTCCGGTGCATTGAGACTCCGGCGGCTGCCCGAGACTTTCTCGGGCAGCCTGAAACGGCGCAAGTTGCCCGCAGACATAAAAGATTTAAAAAGCCTTTCGGGGAGCGGAGCATGATGGTTTCATGCCCGCACCCCAAAGGCTTTTTGCGCTTATCCTTCCTGTTAATGTCATTTTCAAATTCATAATTGCATTTCATCTGATTGTATGTTAAATTTCCATTATTCGGAATTTCGATTGCAATCGAACTTTAGAATCATATTCTCGATTTATTTACTGGGGGATCAATTGATGAAGAAGGGAATCATTTACGCCGTCTTGGCCTATTTGACATGGGGGTTTTTGCCGTTATATTGGCGCCTGTTTACAGCAATGCCCGCGTGGGAAATTCTGGCGCAGCGGATTACCTGGTCCTTTGTATTCGTAGCGGTTCTTGTTACGGTGTCCAGGCAGTGGAGGCGGCTAAAGAGTGTGGGTTCAAACCGAAGAAGCGCGGCAGCCATTGTTCTCTGCTCCATTTTTATCAGCCTGAACTGGTTTCTCTTTATTTGGGCGGTTAACAACAATCATGTGATCGAAACAAGCCTGGGGTACTATATGAACCCCCTGATCAGCGTATTGTTCGCCGTCGTTTTCCTGAGAGAACGGCTGTCGCCGGGACAATGGCTGTCTCTCTTTCTGGCGGGCCTCGGCGTTCTGATTATGGCTGTGCAATACGGGCATATTCCGTGGGTGGCTATATCTTTGGCGGTTTCTTTTGCCTTGTACGGCCTTGCCAAAAAGATAGCGAAGCTGGATGTTCTGCTTGGTCTGGCGGGAGAAACGATTGTTGCGCTTCCCGTCGCTCTTGGCTATCTGTTCTATATCCAATCGCAGGGAACGGGAACCTTCACTTCTTTACCGCCTTTCTCGATCATTCTTCTCCTGCTCTCAGGCGCAGCGACAGCGATGCCTTTATTCTGGTTCGCCAAATCCATGCAGCTGCTTCCGCTTTCATTCGTCGGGTTTTTCCAATATATCGCGCCGACTACGAGCTTGCTGCTTGCCATTTTCTTATTTAACGAACCGTTCTCGGAAGGGAATTTGATCAGCTTTTCACTCATTTGGCTGGCTCTGATTATATATTCCTTCGTTACGTTCAAGAAATCCAAAGTGAAGGTCGTGCCGATCAGTCGGGCAGATGCTCTTTGAGGAGGCTTTTTGATGTGAAAATGCTCCATCATCCGGACTGCCAGGATATTCAATTGTCCTCTGTGCTTTACGCCCTAAGCGACCCGATCCGATTATATCTGGTTGATGTTATCCATAAATCAGGAGAGCGGAGATGCGGAGATATCGCTGTCCCCGTCGTCAAATCCACCCTTTCCCATCATTACCGGACACTGAGGGAGGCGGGCATACTTCGCGTCCGTGTGCAAGGCACGCAGCGCTTCTCCAGTATCCGTACGGAGGATCTAGAGACCCGTTTTCCCGGACTGCTTGCATCGATATTGGATGCCTATCATGCCTCAGGGGAAGCAGAGCGGTTAACTGCACCCAACTGACTACCCATCCATTGATCGCGTAAAAAGAGGGTGTACCCTATGCCATGGAAATGGCTGCCGGGACGTTTTTTTGAGGGGGAATTGAACTTCGTAAACGTTAACAGGAGTAATGTATTTCCAGCCCCTGGGGGCATGATAAAGCAAAGTATGCAAAAAACTGAGATTGTGCAGCTTTTGGTTGCCTGAGAACACCTATTGTATAACATGCCTACGAAAATACAGGTTTTTCTCCGCTCAGCCTCAAATTCAGTCAGCACAGCCTCAAATTCCTGTATGATAGCAGGATTTCCTTGTGAATAAGCGTTTTGGGTAAAAAAAGCTGCATCTTAGCTTTTTTGCAAGACGCTGAACTTAAGTCACAACCAACCTAACCTCATCACTTGAGTTTGAAGCGACAAGGAGGCCGCACCCACGCTCGCAGCAATACATATCAACACCCGGGCCGCCTCAAAAATCTTTTTCGAGTCTCCCGAATTCACTTTCTTACTCTGTGAAAACGTTGACGAATAAGAATAACAGAAGCCAGCAAGTCTTTCAAAACCGAAAGACCTGCCGGCTTCTTAACTCCTCTTTGCATTTTCAGATTATCCACTTATGGGACAGCCCCTAATAGACCATCCGTTCCCTATACTACCGTTCAGTTCTCATTGCGATTTACAACGGCAGCCCTTTCCGGTTCGCTCGAACCGAACCGCTGCCTGTAGCCGCATCTGCGGCACAGCTCCTCCACCGCTTCCCTGCGGGAGAAGCCGTAGAACAGATTGTTCGCCCGTTCTCCCTCCACGATCTCGGAGAACGGCGTCTGGTTAATGTTGCCGAGATTAATGACGCCCTCTCCATCCAGACAGCAGGGCACCACCGTCCCGTCGACCAGTACGGCGGCCTGGCTGCGAAGGGCATGGCAGAACCCTTTACCATCGTCTTCGGGCGCGCTAAGACTGGGCCACTCAAACTCATGGTCCTGATTCAGAAAGATCCGCTCGGCGATCTTCACGCTGCTTCCGGGAACGATCTTTTCCTCGATCTGGTAATCCAGCTCGAATGCCGATTCCAGTACGGACAGCGTCTCCCGATTCCGGTTTCTTTGCAGATTCGTCAGATTGTCCGGTGTGAGATTCCAGAGCCGGAAGGAGATAAAGACCCCCTGCGCCGCAGCTTCCTTGGCGAATCCGATAATCTGTGAAAGATACCCTGCGCGGTCCTCGGAGCCCTCATGTCCGTCGAAGCTGTGCAGCGAGAAGTTCATCTGCCGCAGCGCCGGCTTCCCCAGCAGCTTGTGCCCTGCTTTGCGGATCAGCGTGCCGTTGGTCGTAATGTTAACCTTGAAGCCTTTGTCATGCGCGGCATCCAGCAGTTCATGGATTCTCGGATGCAGCAGCGGCTCGCCTTTGACATGCAGATAAATATGCGAGGTATGCGGCTTGATCTCATCCAGAATGACGCTGAACGTTTCAGTATTCATAAACTTGGCCTGCCGCTCCGTTTGCGGGCAAAAGCTGCAGGCCAGATTGCAGACGCTTGTAATCTCGATGTATACCTTTTTAAATGTCTTCAAGCTCCGCTCTCCGTTTCTCCTACCATTGATCCGCGGCGTATCTCAGTCCGATCTGCCGCCGCGCTTCCTCCATAATTTCCGCCGCCGCCAGCGAGCAGGCATGCGAATTGACGGAGCTCTCGCGTTCCCCCGCCTTAAGCAAGCGGATAAATTCCTGAGCTTCGTAGAACATCGACTCGTAGGTCTGCGGCACAGTCAGCTCTTCAACAATTCCGTCTCTGTAACGAATCTTGACCTCATACGGCTGGCTGATTTTATCGATCACCATCGTGCCGTTCTCGCCCTGGATTTCCACCGGCAGATAGGATTCGGTAATCTTGGAATACATCACGGCAGCATCCATATCATCGTAACGCATGACGATGCTGCCCTCGCCGTCAACGCCAGAGGACAGCATAACGCCGGTCGCCTTCACCGTATCCGGCTTGCCGAACAGCACGACCATGGGATAAAGACAATAAATGCCGAGATCCATCAGAGCGCCATTGGAAAATGCCGGATTGAAGGCATTCAGCACCGTTCCCTGAAGGAAAGCGTCATAACGCGAGGAATACTGGCAGTAGCTGGCGAAATAGCGCCGGATCCGGCCGATTTTATACAGATTCTCTTTGATAATCCCGAAGTTCGGAACCAATGTCGATTTCATCGCTTCCATAAACAGCACATTGTTGCGCCGCGCAGCCTCGATTACACGTCTCAGCTCAGCCGCGTTGGACGCGGCGGGTTTCTCGCACAGCACATGCTTGCCGTGACTAATGCAGATAAGCGCATGCTCGGCATGCAGCGAATTAGGGCTCGCAATATAGACGGCGTCGATCTCGTCGCTTGCCGCCATAGCTTCCAGATCGGTGTAGACGGAGGCTCCGGCGTACTTCGCGGCGAACGCCATGCCTTTCTCCTCGCTGCGGGAATACACAGCCGTCAGCAGAAAATCTTCATTTTCCAGTCCCGACTTCAAGAACCGGTCCGTAATCCAGTTGGTTCCGACTACGCCAAATCGAATGGTGGTCATGCAGCTATCTCTCCCTTTAAAAGTTTTCACATCATCCATCCCTATCCGATTTCTGCGGAAAGCGTATAGAAGGTCTCAAGCTGGCTTGCGATCTCTGCCTTGTCATGCTCGGTCACGGTCATGTGCTGCGGCAGCGCAGACAGACCAGCAATCTCCGCCGGAAACTCCTGTTTGATGTTCAGCAGGGAAATCGCTTCGTCGAACTTGGCCGGGTGCGCGGTTGCATACGTGATGCCGATCTCGCCCGGCCCGTTATATTCTTCATAAGCGGCAATACCGCAGGCGGTATGCGGGTCCAGCAAATAGCCGGATTCCTGCTGGTATTTGGCGATTATGTTCAGACACTCCTCATTCTTCACGCCAAGCGCGGCAAATTCGGACTGCACCTGCTCAAGCAGCACCGGATCGACCGTAATGGCCCCTTCACGCTGAAGCTTCGCCATGTAATCTGACACCTTCGCGGAATCCTCACCGGACAGATAATACAGATAGCGTTCGAAGTTGCTTGCCACCTGGATGTCCATCGAAGGGCTGTACGTGCTTTTGAAATCGCCGGGCTTGTACTCTCCGGTCTTGACGAACCGCTCCAGAATGTTGTTCTCGTTCGTGGCAATGATCAGCTTGCTGATTGGCAGACCCATCTTCTTAGCGAGATAGCCGGAGAAAATATTCCCAAAGTTGCCGGATGGCACACTGATGTTGACCGTCTTGCCTTGCGCCGCCTCCGGCAGATGCAGGTAAGCATAGAAATAGTAGACCGTCTGCGCCAAAATCCGCACAAAGTTGATCGAGTTGATCGCGCGCAAATGATACCGGCTCTTGAAGTCCAGATCGGCGAACAGCTCCTTGATAATCTTCTGGCAGTCGTCGAAGTTGCCCTTGACCGACAGGTTGAGCACGTTCGCGTCATTGACCGTCGTCATTTGAAGCTCCTGCACCTTGCTGACTTTATTATGCGGATGCAGAATACAGATCTTGATGCCTTCCTTGCCGCGTACGCCCGCGATGGCCGCCGCTCCGGTATCGCCGGAGGTTGCGCCGAGAATATGAATAATTTCGCCGCGCACTCTGGAAATATAAGAGTACAGCTCGCCCATAAACTGCAGCGCAACGTCCTTGAACGCAAAGGTCGGCCCGTGGAACAGCTCCAGCACATACAGCGAATCATTGATTTCTTTAAGCGGCGTCACTTCCGGATGGCGGAATGAAGCGTAGCTCCGTTCCACCAATTCCTTCAGGTCCCCGTCCGGGATTTCACCGTTTGTATAATAGGAAAAAATCTTCAGGAACAGCTCCTGAAAGCTTAAAGACCGCCATTCTTCGAGCGTCTGTGCAGATACGGTAGGAATAACATCAGGAATCATCAGTCCGCCGTCATCGGCCAGACCCATTAAGACCGTATCAATAAAACCTTTCGGTTCA
This sequence comes from Paenibacillus sophorae, assembly GCF_018966525.1. Lineage (NCBI taxonomy): Bacteria > Bacillati > Bacillota > Bacilli > Caryophanales > Paenibacillaceae > Paenibacillus > Paenibacillus sophorae. The sequence goes on along the minus strand of NZ_CP076607.1, from coordinate 1,676,173 downwards.
ACTCTGCCTCTTGTGCTAATATATTTCATTTTCTACTCAGCCCCCTGAATTTCGCGCTTTCGAATTTACCATATATATTAACACGTTTATGTGTTAAAGTCCGTTGTATTCTGCATGCTTTCGCCAGTTTTCCGCCATTTTTCGCAATTCCTTTGCTAGTGAGCCGAATTCTGCAATTCTTTCCAGACCGTCTTGTTGCTGTATTTCTTCTCTTCGCTGATATCCAGGCCGAACCAGTCCGGCGCCTCGAAGCTTTGGGCTTCCTCCAAGGAATGAAATTCAACCTCGACGACCGACAGCTTCAGTTGATCATAGATATCGATTTCTACCGTTATGCCGTTCCATTCGCCGGTAATGCGTTCCTTAATCAGCGGCACCGCCCGGACGGCACGAATCATTTGTTCGTACAAGCCCTGCGAGATTTCATATTCGATTTCCTCGCGGCTGATGCCAAGGCCGTTCTTGAACGTATGGGTGTAATGCAGCTCGCCGGAACTGAGGTCTTCAAGCTTGCGGACGCGCAGCTCCTGCGGTCCGTCAATCGCCAAATAAGTCTGTTCGATGCGCTGCCGGCTGTGAATGTTCAGCTTCCCCTCTTCAATCAGCTGCTGCGGAAACTCAGGAAGCAGGAACTTGCGCTCAATCTCCATTGCCATCTATATTTCTCCCCTTTTCACGTATGTCAGGTTAGTAAATTGTAAATTGGCGCTCAAAGGAAGTCAATCCGGGAACAATTTGTTAAAATAGAAGAATCGGTGCGAGAGATCGTATCAGTCTAAGCGTATACGGAGGCAACTTTTGTGGATTATATCATTCTGGACATTGAATTCAACGGCCGCAAGTTTGCCAGCGAGCATCCGATGGAGGTTATCGAGATCGGCGCCGTGCGGCTGGACGCTTCGCTGCGTCCTGTCGACGAGTTCACTTCGCTGATCAGACCCGTCTATTTTGCCACGCTAAATTCGTTCATAAAGAAAAAAACGGGCATCCCGCAGGAAGAAATCGACATCGCCCCCCGCTTTCCCAAAGTCATCTCCGCCTTTCGGCGCTGGCTTGACCTAAGCCCGGACGGCGTGCTGCTGCTGACCTGGGGAGGGGAGGATATGAAGCGCATTATCCAGGATACCCGCATGCATAAGATGGACGACCTCTACTGGATGAAGACGCCTTACTACGATCTGCTGAAAGGTCTCCTGCGCGCCCGGGGACTGAAGAATGATGTCAGCGTAGAAGGCGCTATGGAGCTTCTGGGCCTTGAATCCACGGGCTCTGCCCACCGGGCGCTCGGTGATGCGCGCATGACGTCGGACATTTTCCGCGCACTCTTCGGCGAGCTTGATCTGGATCAGGTGAAATATTACAAAGACACCTTCTCCAACGCCCGGGAGCGCAAGACGGTCAAGATTGCGATCAAAGCGATACTGTCGCAAAAAATCGTCCCCACCTGGGAACTCGTTACGGAACATTATTTTACCGGCAAAGTTCCGCTCGACGATCCGCGCAAGGTCGAGGAGCTTCAGCGCTATTTTGCCGCGGAGCTTGAGAAGATGCCCGCCCCTGGCGCTTTCCCCGCCCGCCCCGCTCCCAATCCGAACACCGAAGGCTGAAGAGAGATCCGTCTTCCCTTCCGGCATAACCCTTGCTCCGGCAAGGGTTTTTCTGCTGACATAAAACGTTTGACATTGACGCAGCGTAAAGGTGTACATTGAGTTTGTGAGGAGGTGCCATCACGGAATACACAGTGCAAAAACTCGCATTACTTGCGGGAATCAGCGCGCGCACGCTGCGTTATTACGATGAGTTCGGGATTTTGAAACCGGCCCGAATTAACTCCTCCGGCTACCGCATCTATGGCCGTCCCGAGGTCGATCTGCTGCAGCAGATTTTATTTTACCGCGAGCTGGGCCTCAGTCTGGAGAACATCAAGGCAATCGTGACCTCGCCCTCGTTCGACGGAACGAAAGCGCTTAAGGAGCATCATGACAGGCTGCTGGAGAAAAGAAAACAACTCGACCTGCTGATCTCGAATGTAGAGAAGACGCTGGCCGACAAGGAAGGAAAGATTTCAATGAGCGATACCGAGAAATTTGCAGGCTTCAAGCAAAAGCTGATTGACGATAATGAGCAGGCCTATGGCAAGGAAGTGCGCGAGAAATACGGCGACGATGCCGTTGACCGGTCCAACAAACAGCTGCTCAACATGACGGAGGAACAATTCAAAGCTATTCAAAAGGTGGAGCAGGAGATGTTCGCTTCGCTTGCGGAAGGCATGAATACCGGCGATCCCGCCGGCGAACCGGCGCAGCATGCCGCTGACCTTCACCGGCAGTGGCTGACGTCGCACTGGGGCACCTATTCTCCGGAAGCCCATGCGGGAGTCACGCAGATGTACGTCGACGACGAACGCTTCACCGCTTACTATGATAAGCATAAACCAGGTCTTGCTCTTTTCCTTAGAGACGCCGTACTCATTTATACAGCAAAGCGAAACTAAAAGAATTTCACCGTGCATGAGAGGCACAGGGGCGCCCTGTGCCTCTCATGCTGTAGATTAATACAGCCGTTCATTCCACCGCCTGCCTCCGCCAATGGTTTGTCACATTATTGTGAACAAATTCACATCATTCAGAATTCCCGTCTACCCTCTATATTCTGGCTATTGCTGTAATTTTCTGTGGACCTTATAATGAATTTATTCATTTAAAGCGGCAGTTTATGCAAAAGTTATCAGCTTCCGTGTTAGTAAGGAGTGGAATGGGCTTGCAAATCAACAATGATATTCCTTTACGGGAAAAGAATATTGTGCTTATCGGCTTTATGGGCGTCGGCAAAACGACAATCGGCCGACATCTCTCCGATAAGCTATACCGCGATTTTATCGATATAGACCAGGAAATCGAGAAGCTTCACGGCATGCCAGTGCCAAAGATCTTTGAATCGATGGGTGAACAAGCTTTCAGACAAATGGAAAAAGAATTCATTACCAAGCTGTGCCGTACAACCCGATTGAAGATTATTTCGCTGGGCGGAGGCTCCTTTCTCCAAGAAGAAATCAAGCAGGTCTGTCTGGCCAACTCCATCGTCTTCTATCTCGACTTAAGCTGGGACTCCTGGAAAGACCGGCTGCAGCTCATCATGGACAGCCGTCCGGTGCTGCAGAACAAGTCGCTGGAGGAGATTGAGAAGTTGTTCTACAGCCGTCAGTCCATTTACGAAGCCAATAACTCCAAAGTCTCTACCGATTCGCTCGACCCCGAAGAAATAGCAGACCATATTATCGATACAATCAAGCTCGGCTGGGAACTGTATGATCCGGCTAGCGATGCTTTCTGAGAAAGTGCAAAGAACCTATCACCTTTTTATGGTAATAGGTTCTTTTCGTGTGCGAGGCTTCCCGTCCTGCCGGATTAGAGGCTGCGGTGCACCAGTTCCAGAGCGGTGCGCAGCTCGGACACCGGAACCTGCCCCGGCGCCGACGCCTTCTTAGCCGATCCGAAGGTCAGAGCGGAGCCGAATACCTCTCCGGCAATCCGGCTGATCATGCCTTTTCCCGCCATCGACATCGTTATAACCGGGCAATCGGGAAACTTTTCCCTCATTGTATAAGTTGCTTCAATCAGAGTTAATACATCCCCGGCGTCAGCCGGCATCAATGCGATCTTAGGCAAGTCTCCGCCAAGCTCCCGACCCTTTTCCAGGCGCGAAATGATCTCCTCTTTAGGCGGCGTCTTATGGAAATCATGATTGGAAATAATGACATAGGCGCCCTGCTGATGCGCATAATCAACCAGCGATTTTACAGTATCATCCCCGGTAAACAGCTCGACGTCGATAATATCGGCCAGACCCGTTTCGGCGGCCGCCCGGTTCAGTTCCGCATAATATTCCGTGCTAATCTCCTTTTCCCCGCCTTCTTTGGCGCTGCGGAACGTAAAGACGAGCGGGAAGTCCGGAATTATATTACAGATATCGGCAAGCGCCGCTTTGACTGCTTCAATATTCTCAACCTGATCGAAGAAATCTACCCGCCATTCCACTACATCGAGATCCAGTGATTTTAGCGCTTCGGCTTCTTCTTTCAATTCCGCAACCGTCGCTCCGACCATCGGAACGCAAATCTTCGGCATGCCCTCTCCTATGGTGACTTGTTTAACCTTAACCGTACCGGTCATTGACTTCACTCCTTACTCATTCTCATAACACTCAAGCTTGAACCCCAGCAGAAACCGGGTTAATAACTCTACGGTACCGCATATTTACGATTATCGCCAGCAGTACGCCGACAAAGGTAACGATTGCGTCAAACAGGATGATATTGCTGATGCTCGTCTTGGACAAAATGCCGGTAATTACCGGGATGGAGAACGTAGCCAGACTGGATGCCGTATAGACGATACCTGTAATTTTCCCCTTGCTGCTCGGAAACAACTCGGACATCGTAGTCAGCGCCAGCTGAAGCACCCCGCCCGCAGCCGAGAACCCGATCACAAAGGCGGAGATAACGCAGACAAGCGGTGTTCTCACCTGCCAGAGCACCAGAAGCGCCACAAAAGAAATGAACGGATACAGCAGCACGAAGGTCACTGGACGAACCAGGCTTTTGACAAGATAAGATGTAACGAATACCGCCAGGAGCGACCCGATACTGTAATAGCTGATTAACTGAAGCGACGACGTCTTGGACATTTGTATGACCTGTTCACCGTATTTGGGAAGCCAGACGGAAATCAGATAAAAAGTAGCCGTGGCGGTGTAACCGATTAAAATCAGGCAGATTCCCTCAATCCAGAAATTCGGTTTGTTTCTGAATTTGCTGTCGCTGCCGCTTTCGGATGAGGCTGCCGGAGCCGCCTGAACTTTATGGTCCGGGAACTTAAGACGAGACAGCACGAGTCCATTCACGATAAAGATCGCGATGCACAGCAGGAACGAATATCCGTAGTATAGATCACCCGAAATCAGCATGCTGATAATCAGCGGCAGCGCGAACTGTCCGGCGGAAATGAAAGCCTTGATGATAACATTGGCTGTGCCCGGCGTTTCGGGAAAAGATTCCATCAGCGCAGGATAGGTTCCGGAATCCAATATCGAGTTGGCCATCCCCGCGAGCAGGGCGAAAATAAAGGCGACAGACACATTCGGAGCTACCAAAATACCGGCGAAGAACAGCGCGTAAATCGCCATTCCGGTAAACACGAACGGCTTACGTCCAAATTTATCGGATAACACGCCGGATACAAAGAGCACGAGCAGCCGGCCAATGCCGAGCGCCGAAATGACATAAGCGACCCCGGTAGTGTCCGTATGAAGCTGTTTGGTTAAGAAATCCATATTTTGGGCCATAATAATGGCACCCATCCCATGCACAAAGTAGTTGATATACAGAGAAATTGCTGTCGGCATATATTTATTTTTCATCTGGTTCCACCCAATCTTTTCTCCCAATAAGGAAAATATTTAAATAGTTAATTTTTTCACAAACTTTTCTATAAAAACCTCTACCCCCCGCATACGCCGCGGATGAATAAATAGATCGGATTTCTAGAACAGCAGCTCTTTGATATAGCCGACAGGCATTTCTTTGCCGGTCCAGATCTCGAAGGCTCTGGCTCCCTGCCACAGCATCATGCCCAGACCGTTGATTGTGCGGCAGCCTCTGGCTTCGGCCATTTCCAGCAGTTTGGTCTTCTTCGGAATATAAACTACATCCGATACCACCAAATCCGGACGCAGCATTGAAAGGTCGGAAATGAGGCATTGATCTTCAAGCGGCTTCATCCCTACCCCGGTAGCGTTGGTAAAAATCACGCTGTCTGCAATTTCCCGACGGAGCGTTTCCTGATCGTCAACATCGAACAGCTGCACTTTACAGTCGGTTTTGGAGCGGATTTTCTCCACGGTCGTTTCGGCGCGGGGATAGAACTTATCCTTCTTGTTGAAGATGGATATCTCCTTTACTCCGTCAAGCGCGGCTTGAATACAGATCGCCGTAGCGGCGCCGCCGCCACCGGCAATCGTCATCTTCTCGCCGATAACATTGATGCCTTCCTCCTTAAGCGCCCGCATGTATCCCGTGCCGTCCGTGATATGGCCGGTCAGAACACCCTCATCGTTAACAACGGTGTTCACCGAGCCTGCCAGCTCAGCGGCTGGAGACAGCTTGTCGAGATAGTCCAGCACCAGCGATTTATTCGGCATGGTAACATTGAAGCCGCGAAGGCCCAATGCCCGGAAGCCCTTGATGACGTCAGGCAACTGTTCGTTGCCGACGCCAAAGGCCATATATACATAGTCAAGTCCAAGTTTAGCAAAAGCTTCGTTGTGCATGGTTGGAGACAGGCTGTGGGCAATCGGAGTTCCCAGCAAACCTATAAGCTGTGTATAACCTGTAATGCGCTCTGCCATTCTTTTATTACTTCCCTTCGTTGTCAATTGATCTATTGTCTAGGAGTGTTCTCTCCTTTAATAGCGCCGCGGATTACAATGCGCCGATTTTTTCCAAGGTCGAAAGAATATTGCGTCCTTCGCGGATGCCGTCGAGAATTTTGCGGGTTCTAAAGCTGTCGCCGATGTTTACAACCTCGACATTCCGCTGCAGAAAATGGTTCTGCAGTTCAGCAAGACCCGGATTCTCCGGTTTCATTCCCAGGCAGACAAAGCCGTAGTCAAACTCGAAATTCTTGTCCTCGCCCTCATAATTGACTTTGAAATGATCTCCCGCCACTTCCACCAGCGCAGTGAGCGTATGAACGGATACATTCTTGTCCTTGATCATCTGCATCATCGACAGCTTGGTGATCAGGTCCAGGTCTCTGCCTAGCTCCGGCAGGCGTTCAACGATCGTAACCTCGGCTTTCCGTTCCGCGAAGAATTCCACAACGTCCAGGCCAACGGCTCCACCGCCGATAACGACGATTTTTTTGCCTTCCAGGTCCATTGCCGAGAATTCGTCGACACGGCGCAGCAGACCGAAAATGGACAGAATGTTCTCGCCTTCCTTGTCGATATGTTCAAGCAGTCCGGCAATCGGCGGCAGGAGCGGCTTCGAACCGGTAGCGTTAATAATAACATCCGGCTTGAAGTTTTCAATAAGCTGCGCGTCGGCTTTCGTGTTGGTAAAGGTAATCAGGTTTTTCAGCTTCTGGCTTCTCTTTTCCAGGTAGTTCGGAAAATCGGCGATTCTTTTCTTGTCCGGGAGCTTGGCGATTTCCCGCGCAAGCCCGCCTACACGTGGTCTTTGCTCGAACAGGAATGTGGTGCAGCCCACCTCGGCAGCCGTGCAGGCCGCTTCAAGGCCGGCGGTGCCGCCGCCGATTACGACAACATTGGTCTGCCGGGTTACCTTGTTCTCTTTGTAATCCTCGCCGTGGATGACTTCAGGATTGATCGTGCAGCGGATCGGACGGTTCAGCGCGATCCGGTGTCCGGCGCAGCCGATGTTACAAGAGATGCATTTGCGAACCATGTCTTCATGTCCGGTCTGCACCTTGCCCACCCAATCCGGGTCGGCGATCAGTCCGCGGCCGATACCGATCAGGTCCGCATCGCCGTCTGCAAGCGTCTTTTCGAGTACGGCCGGATCGCGGAAGTTGCCGGTGGCAATGGTCGGCTTGCCGAACTTGTCTCTGACCGCTTTGGACAGATAAGCGCGCCAGCCGTCCGGCAGATTCATTTGGTCGATCTGATATTGCAGGGAATCGTTCAGCGCCGCAGAAACGTTGAAGATATCGACTTCATCATTCAAAAACTCGAGAATTTGCAGCGTGTCCTCCAGTGTATTGCCGCCTTCGATGAACTCGTCCGCGCTGAAGCGCATCATGATCGGGAAGAAAGGTCCGACTTCCTTTCTGATCCGGTCGATAACCATCCGCGCAAATCTCGCTCTGTTCTCAAAGCTGCCGCCGAACTCGTCGGTCCGCTTGTTATAGACCGGCGACAGGAATTGGCAGAGAAGATACGAATGTCCTGCATGGATTTCAATCGCGTCGAAACCGGCTGCGACCACACGTTTCGCCGCTTTGCCGTATTGCTCGACGATACCCTGAATTTCGTCCTTCTCCAGCGGGCGGGGAACGGCTCCTCCCGTCTTCGAAGGAATGTTCGAGGAAGATACAGGCTGGCCGCCAATCCGTTCAGGCACCGCGGAAGCCCCGGCATGGTTGATTTGCAGCGCTACGCAGGCTCCGTGCTTGTGCAGCTTCTCGGTCAATCTGTACATGCCCGGAATGTAGCGGTCGTGGTCAATGCGAATCTGCGTCGTTCCGTTGGAGCCCATCGGGAACTGAAGACATGCATTTTCCACAATGATGAGTCCAACGCCGCCTTTTGCCCGTCTCTCGTAATATTTCATATGATCCTCGGTAAACTCACCGTTCGGATCACCGTAGTTCGTGCCCATCGGCGGCATTACAATGCGGTTCTTTATCGTCATGCTTTTAACGGTCAGCGGCGAAAAAAGATGTTGATACATGTTGTCCCCTCCATAATAAAAAGCTTATACGCTCAAGTGAAAATCTTCACATGCTTATTATAGAGGACGTGTTATTATAAATCTAATTCATATTTTGAGCATTTTCAATAGAATGTATCTATATATAAAGGAGTGAACCACCATGAACTTACGGCATCTGCAGTATTTCCGGGTAATTGCTGAAACGGAACATATTACACAGGCGGCGATCAAATTATCCATTACCCAACCAAGCCTCAGCCACGCCATATCGGAGCTTGAGAAGGAACTGGGAACTTATCTGTTTGAGAAGCAGGGACGGAATATCCGGCTTACCAAGTACGGCAAGCTCTTCCTTAGTTATGTTAACCGCGCTCTGGACGAACTGGAAAAAGGCGAGAAGAAGGTCCGCGAGCTGACCAGCCCCTCCAGCGGGGTGATCGACCTTGCTTTTATCTACACGCTGGGTGCTCATTTCGTACCCGCGCTGGTGCAGTCTTTTTCCTTACTTGATGAACATAAGAAAATGTCCTTCACTTTTCATCAGGGAAATACGAAAAATATAATCCAAGGCTTGAAGGACGACCAATACGATATCGCCTTCTGCTCTTATATCGACCATGAACCCGAGATCGAGTTTATTCCTTTGGCCGAGCAAGAGCTGGTCGTCATCACGCCCAAGAATCATCCGCTGTCTGCAGCCGGCAGCATCGATCTTAAGGACACGGCTTCCTATCCCATGGTTTATTTCAATCCAAAAAGCGGCCTGCGGCCGATCATCGACAGTTTGTTCGCCAAGGTGGGCGCAAGACCAAACATCGTATGCGAAATTGAAGAGGACACCGCCATGGCGGGTCTTGTATCGGTAGGATACGGCATTGCGGTAATGCCCCGTATTTCCGCCCTTTCCCATTTTGATGTGGATGTGCTCGATATCAAGAACCCGTCTTATGAACGTTTTATTTATGTCGCGAGTGTCCGCAACCGCTATCTATCTCCAGCCGCCACGGAGTTCCGAAATTTCGCTATAAGTTATGGAAAGAATTTTTTTCAAAAAACGCATAAACAGTTCTAACTATACACACGTTGGTGCCGATGTACGGGGCAGCTTCGCAGGTCCAAAATGGCGGATCAATGGCTACTCCTCGGTCCGCCATTTCATTTACGTGGAATCGCTTGCCCGGCTGGGGTTCCTGCTGACATCTCTCACAAAAACGTTGTTACACATGCGGTTGATTTATGTTAAAATATAACTGAAATCGTTTTCAAATGAGCGATTTACATTTTAATGAGTCAAACGTTTGCATCTACGATACAGCCGCAAGAATTCGCTGCAATTCAATCTAATCCGAAGATTAGGGAGGCTTATCCGCTTGAGTGAGAAGAACTTACCGTCAGTCGCTTATTTCAGCATGGAGTACGGGCTGCATTCCGATTTTAAAATGTACGCCGGGGGGCTCGGCATTCTGGCCGGCGATTACATCAAGGGCGCCAAGGATATCAATGTCCCGATCATTCCCATCGGCCTGAAGTGGAAGCAGGGCTATACCGACCAAAGAATCGACGCGAACGGCAATCCGTATGACTCCTATCACAACTATGTTTACGATTTTCTCGAAGATACCGGCGTAAAAGTGACTGTCAAGATCCGCGGCCTAGACGTAATCTGCAAGATTTGGAAAACGGAGCATTTTGGCAATAATCCGCTCTACCTGCTGGACACGGACATACCGGAGAATGCCGATGCATGGATTACAGGCCAGCTATACGGCTGGTTCGGGGAAGAACGGATCGCCCAGGAAATCGTGCTCGGAATCGGTGGGGTGAAAGCCCTGCGGGCGCTGGAAATCCCGGTGGATGTGTATCATTTTAACGAAGGTCATGCCGCGCTGGCGGCGATTGAACTGATCCGTGAAAAAATGGCCGGCGGTGATACCTTTGAAGAAGCCTGGAAGGCGACCCGGCAGGAGATTGTATTTACCACCCATACCCCGATCAAGGAGGGCAATGAATCCCATCCGCTGAGCCGTCTGGAGTATATGGGCGCCTTCAACGGACTGACCCGCAGCCAGATGGAGCGCATCGGCGGAGAACCGTTCAACATGACTGTCGCCGGTCTGCGCCTCTCCCGCATTTCCAATGGGGTAGCCAAGCTTCATGCCGAGACCGCGAACAAAATGTGGAAGGAAGTTCCTGGCCGCTCGCCGATCATTGCCATTACCAATGCCATTCATACGCCTACTTGGGTGGATGAACGCATCACCCGCGCCTACGAAGAGAACGGTGACCTATGGAGTGCCCATGCGGAAATCAAGAACGAGCTGATCGGGTTTATCGAGGAACGTTCCGGCATCCGGCTGAACGAGGACAATCTGTTGATAGGCTTCTCCCGCAGAGCCGCCCCTTATAAACGAAGCGATCTCATTTTCTCACGGCCCGACATCATCGAGCCCTACCTTGAATCAGGCAAGGTGCAAATCGTCTTCTCCGGCAAGGCTCATCCGCTGGACGACACCGGCAAAAGAATCGTCAGCAACCTTGTCTCCATGATGAAAAAGTATCCGAAAAGCGTCGTCTTCCTGGAGAACTACGATATGACGATCGGGGCGATGCTGACACGCGGCTCCGATGTGTGGCTTAACAATCCGCGAAGACCGCTGGAAGCGAGTGGAACCTCCGGGATGAAGGCCGCCATGAACGGCGTACTCAACTGCTCCATCCTCGACGGCTGGTGGCCCGAGGCCTGTATCGACGGCGAGAACGGCTGGCAGATCGGCGACGGCTTCGAGACGACCGACTTCGAGCTGCTGGACCGTCATGACAGCGAAGCGCTGTACGATACACTTCTCGGCCGCGTCCTGCCGACCTATTACGACAACCGCGAAAAATGGACGCAAATGATGCGCAGAAGCATTGAGACGACCCGTACGGAATTCGCGACCAAGCGAATGCTGGAGGAATACTACGGCAAAATGTATATCTCCTCCTGACTCCGTTCCCCTCATCAAACCCGTCCGCGTTTCGGACGGGTTTTTTTAGTTTAAAGAAAAAACAACCGCTAATGAAGGACCGGGCAGCTTCTTCGAAAAGACTCCGGTAGGAGTTTATCTTGTTGATCCGCCGGAGACTTCCCCCCCTCATTTCCGTATTATCACTCTCTTCCAGCTATATCAATTCTAATTTTTCTATTTAAAATATTATTTAAAAAGATTGATTTTCTCATGATTATAGTTATTATAATACTTATACTAAATCTAAATTCTACGAGGTGACATGTGCATGAGTTCAAACCATGACCACTTAACGACCAGTTGGGGCGCTCCGGTAGGAGACAACCAAAATTCGCAGACCGCCGGCTCGCGGGGCCCGACCTTGATCCAAGACGTCCATCTGTTGGAAAAGCTGGCCCACTTCAACAGAGAGCGCATCCCGGAACGCGTCGTTCATGCCAAGGGCGCCGGAGCTCACGGATATTTTGAAGTCACTCAGGATATGTCCCAATATACAAAGGCAGCCTTCCTCTCCCACATCGGCAAACGTACGCCCATGTTCATCCGTTTCTCCACCGTTGCCGGCGAACTGGGCTCGGCCGATACCGTGCGCGATCCGCGCGGCTTTGCCGTCAAGTTCTATACCGAGGAAGGGAACTATGATCTCGTCGGCAATAATACGCCGGTCTTCTTCATCCGCGATGCGATCAAATTTCCGGACTTTATCCATACGCAGAAGCGCCATCCTCAGACCCATCTGAAAAATCCGACAGCGGTTTGGGATTTCTGGTCCCTTTCGCCAGAGTCGCTGCATCAGGTTACCATTCTGATGTCCGACCGCGGCATTCCGGCAACGCTTCGTCATATGCACGGTTTTGGCAGCCATACGTTCAAATGGGTCAACGCTGAGGGACAAGCCGTTTGGGTGAAATACCATTTTAAAACCGAGCAGGGCGTTCAGAACATGGATGTCGATGTGGCAGCCAAAATCGCCGGCGAGCATCCGGATTACCATACGGAGGACTTGTTCAACGCGATCGCAACCGGCGATTTCCCGGCATGGAAGCTGTACGTGCAGATTATGCCGATTGAAGACGCGGATACGTACCGGTTCGATCCGTTCGACGTCACCAAAGTATGGTCGCAAAAAGATTACCCGCTGATTGAAGTCGGCCGCATGGTTCTGGACCGCAATCCGGAGAACTATTTTGCCGAAGTGGAGCAGGCCACCTTCTCCCCGGGTTCCTTCGTTCCAGGCATCGAGGCTTCTCCCGACAAAATGCTGCAGGGCCGTCTGTTCGCCTATGCCGACGCCCACCGCTACCGGGTCGGACCGAATCATAATCAGCTCCCGATCAACCGTCCGCAGTGCCCGGTGCATAACCACCAGCGCGACGGCGCAATGGCCTACGGCGACAACGGCGGCGCCTCCGTATACTACGAGCCGAACAGCTTCGGCGGACCGAAAGAGTCTCCGGAGCACAAGATTGCCCCATATGAAGTCTCCGGGCAGGCCGCCAGCGTCGCCTACGACCATCACGATCATTATACCCAGCCGGGCGATCTGTACCGTCTGCTGAGCGAAGACGAACGCGCCAGACTGGTGCGCAACATCGTCGATGCAATGAGGCCAGTGGAACAGGATGACATTAAGCTCCGCCAAATCGGTCATTTCTACAAAGCCGATCCCGAATTCGGCACACGCATTGCCGAAGGACTCGGGCTGTCAGTAGCGGTTGAGAGCTAAAACCCCATTTTTATAATAAGGAAGCCCCGAACCGCTTGGTTCGGGGCTTTGTGCTGCTGTCTCAAAAGGCTGACGCTTAATTGATTAGAAACTTTTGGAAATTACAAACGTCTAATTGTTGTGTCTGCTCTTTAAATGACAAACAAGCGTTTGAGGAGGTAGTGATTAGTGAAGAGCGTTTATAGAACTAAACCGGCTTTTAAATGGACCGCCGCAGCCCTTCTTGTGTTTCTTCTGGCCGCGATGATTCCCTGGGCCGGAAGAAACGCAGCAGAAGCAGCGCCCGGATCGGCCGGCGGACGGGTCGTTCTGGACCCGGGTTTTGGGTACCGCAGCTTCTGGGAACCGCTTGCGAATGAACTGTATAAGTCCAGTCCCGTGACCGCCTATCTTCCTACCCGCCTGCCCGATTCTGGCTCGTCATATTATGGCATTTCAAGCCGGCTAACGAAGGAGGGTTATGCCATCCAGCTTTACAAGACAGACAAAGCTCCTTCCGCCGCCAGCACGCTGCCCGGCGCGGCATCGCCTGTAAGAAATTCCCGGGACGTCTTGATTGAAACTTCTGCCGGAGCAGCCCAATCGTCATTCCCGCATGGAGATACGGTTCTGCTTGCAAAGAACGGTTGGACTATTTATGCTGATTCCTCCGCAGCGTTCACTGCCAGCCGCAAACGGCAGCTTATTCAGGCCTTCTCCCAGGCCGCGAAGTTCGCAACACCCTTATCTGCCGACGCGAAAGGCATCGTTAACGTATCGGGCACGGGGAACAGTGCTGTTTACTCCGCCTATTGGTCCTTTGACAGCAAGACAGGCTACAAGTTGGTAAGCCATACTTCACTCGCCGATTTCCTGTCGGTGCTTTACAGCTTCAGGCCGGTTATTAATCTGCTGGGTCAGGCGGATGTGGTGCTGCTGCCGATGGATTCGGAACTGAATTGGCGGATCAGCAGTACGACCGTGTTTCATCCCCGGGAGAACAAGCGTACTACACTCAGCAGCGCTCCCCTTCTAATTGACGGAAATCCCTATTTTCCTTTAAAAGATGCAATTGCATTTATTAAGGGCAATATGCAGACCGTCCCGGCGGAGAATGCCATTTATTTCTCGGAGAGCGGATACTACAATCTGCTTAAGCTTCATTTAAAAACAGGTCAAGTGTATAAAGGCAATCAAAAAGTCGCCACCATCAAAGTCCGCAAAGCGAATGGCGTTACATTGGTACCGCTCCGTTTTTTGCATGAGCAGTTGGGTTTAGTATTCAGCTATTCTTCTGCAGCGAAGACGGGAAAAATCCAGCATACCGGCTGGTTCACGAACAACCGTGCACTTCAGGCGTCCGGTGACACGCTCACCTTATCTGTATTCGGTGTCGGGAATTTTTCATACGAGAGCAGCCGGTTCGGTTCCTTCGGTTCGTACAGCTACGAACAAAGCAAACCTCCGCAAGGCTATAACGGACGTAAATACGCCATGTACCGGGTCAGCATTCCTCTTTTGCCCGGGGACAATGAATTCGTATACCGCGACTCCATAACAGGGCGCGTCATCAACACCATTCCCGTCGGTTCCGCGTTAACCGCAGCCGATATTTCTTTCCGTTACAGCGGTAATCCGTCCTACGACTCCCTGGCCATGGCTCTGAAGCTGACCTCAAGCGACGGAACCTCGTGGCCGGCGGGCTACGCGGAGACATCCTCTTATGCCGACTTAAGCGGGGCCATAACAGCCGGAGGTAATGGCTTCTCCTCTCTACGGCTCACACTGCGGCCGGCCCATGAAAGGGAGAGCAAGGCTGTCAGCATTCCAGTAGCCAAGGACGGCAGCTTTACTTACCGAATCAAGCCGGAACAGGGAAAAGGCACCTACACCGCCACGCTGTATAACCCCCCGGAGAGCCTCCCGTTCGATGATTTTGCCGCTATTGTAAGCTTCACGCTTGTCGTGAAATAAGCGGTGAGCACAGCACAGCAGCATTGCCTTTGAAGGCGTTGCTGCTTTTTTGTTTAAGTGAGCAGCCGGAGCGACCCGCTTTCAGACTGCTTATTCCATTGCTTATGAATGGATGATTCATAACAACCAGAAGCTATGAATGCCGCTCATTCCTGATAGCGCTGCGATGAGGAGATATAACCAGCGAAGGCCGCGTAAGCTGAGCATCAGGCAGCCCTTCGATCTGATTGACGGTTCCATGCTTGGCCTGAAGCTCCTCCAAAGGACCGCATTCAATCAACCGCAAAGGACACGAGTTCACACACACCGGCTGCTTGCCTGCCGCGAGCTGATCCTGACACATCTCACATTTTTCCGCCTTGCGCGTAATCGGGTTGTAGTTAGGGGCGCCATAAGGGCAATTGCGGACACATATGCGGCAGCCAATGCACAGCTCGGCATTAATCATCACAATGCCGTCTTCTTCCCGTTTGTAAATCGCTTGAACCGGGCACTTGCTTACGCAAAGCGGGTCCTGACAATGGTTGCAGCTCATCGGCACCCAATACGCGAATACCTCCTGATAGACAGCGCCGCCAATCTGCCGATACCCGCCGCCTGCGAATTCACTGACGCTGCGAAACAATTGTCCTGGCGCAAGGTTATTCTTGTCCTTACAGGCGGTTTGACAGGTGCAGCAGCCGGAGCAGTGCTCCTGATCGATATAAAAAGCCATCTGCTTTCCCATCATGTCTGCTCGGCCTCCCCTTCATCCCTCCGGATTTGTACCAGGTTCGTATGCTGAGGATTGCCAAAAGCAAGAGGCGTCGGATGATACTTCGTCAAAGCATTGATGCAGCCGCGGCGATCGACTCCTTTTTCGTCCGGTGTCCACCAAGCGCCCTGGGGAACCGAAACGACACCCGGCATAATTCTCGGGGTCACCTTGGCCGGCAATGACATTTCTCCCCGTTCGTTATATACCCGAACGTGATCCCCATTTGCGATGCCCCGCGCGTCGGCGTCAGCTGTGTTCATCCACACTTCCTGACGGCCGGCTTCCTCCATCCACTCGCTGTTATCGAAGGAAGAATGGACGCGGCGCTTGTAATGGTGACCGATGCATTGTAGGGGGTAATGCGCTTTGAGCGGGTCTTCCGGCCCCTCCCAAGCCGCGATATATTGGGGTACGGCAGGGATTTCCTTGGGATTGTTTTTCTGCCATAGACGTTCGGAGAAAATTTCGATTTTTCCCGAGGGAGTAGGGAACGGATATCGCTCGGGATCTTCAATCTGCTTTTGGAAGGCAATAAAGGGTTCCGTGTGGTTCCAGCGGTAAACGCCCTGTTCCTTAAACCGCCCGTAATCGGGAAATTCCAGATTGGCTTCCCGGGTCTGCTCTACGATATATTTCAGCCATTGTTCATGCGTTCGGCCTTCGGTAAATTCCTTCTTTAAGCCAAGTCTGTCGGCCAGATCTGTAATCCAATCATAGCCATTGCGGCACTCATAGACCGTTTCAACCACTTTATTCATGTACAATATGTAGCGGCCGTTGTTGTCCGCGACGATGTCATTCCGCTCCATGAAGCTATCGGCCGGCAGAAGAATATCCGCGAACCGCGCGCTTGCCGTCAGAAAATGGTCGCTGACGACAATCAGTTCCACCAGACTTTCATCCGCCAGCATTTTCGCCGTGCCGTTGCAATCCGAATGCTGATTAATCAGGCAATTGCCGCCCAGATTAAAGATCAGCTTGATATTCGAGGATAGCTTCTCTACTCCGGTAACGCCCAGTTCAGGACCCATTTCCGTTCCCCGCATAATCGCATCGGGCCAAGTAAATACCGATATTTGCGCCTTGCACGGATTATGGATTGGAATGGAGCCTACAATGGGCTGAACCGCCGGGTAACCGGCACCGGACGCCCAGCCCCCCTTGACGCCCACGTTGCCGGTTATGGCAGCGAGCACCGTCCCGCTCCGCACAACCTGTTCCCCATAAGCATGGCGCTGCGGGCCATAGCCCTGAATCAGCGCGCCGGGGTGCATCGTGGCATACTCGCGTGCCAAACGGATAATGGTTTCGCGCGGAATGCCGGTTATCGCCTCCGCCCATTCCGGCGTTTTCACCGTCCGGTCCTCACTTTCGCCGAGAATGTAGCTTTTGTACGAATTCCCGGAAGGTATACCTGCGGGCATATGCTCCTCGTCAAATCCCAGGCAATACTTGTCCAGAAAGGATTGGTCATGCAGTCCTTCCGTAATCATCGTATAAGCCATCGCATCCAGCAGCGCGCTATCCGTCGTAGGCCGAATCGGAATCCATTCGTCGGCCAAAGCGACAGCCGTATTGGAATAGATCGGGTCGATTACAACAATTCGGGCGCCTGCTTCTTTGGCGCGCTTCAGGTAATAGGAGGTGTTGGTGCCATGAATGGTCTCAGCCGGGTTCCATCCCAGCATGATGATCAGCTTGGAGTGAACCCAATCCTCCCGGCTGCTGCCGGTCTTCGTTGTTCCAAAAGTGTAAGGCGTGGCAATCTGCGTACAAGCCGTGCTGTAAGTGCCGTAATACGAAAGATAGCCTCCATATAGTCCCATCAATCTGGCCATCCATACCCGCTCCGCTGTCTTACCGGTATTTCCGCTGGCATAATTCAAGTAAATGGACTCCGGTCCATACCTCTGCATCATCTTCTCGGTTTGGGCCGCAATGATATCCAGCGCCTCATCCCAGCCGATCCGCTCAAACTTGCCTTCGCCCCGTTTGCCGACCCGTTTCATCGGATATTTCAGACGGTCCGGATGATATAGACGGTCACGGTAAGAATAGCAGCGTAGACAGCCCCGCAGCTGCGGGGCTGTCTCGGTATCCGGTATATCATCCTCGGTTGTGATGCGCACAATCCGTCCATTGGCAACATACGCCTTCAAGACGCATAAACCACCGCAATTGTGAGAAGCTGCCGTCCTTATAACCTGTTCTTCCACATGCGGCTGCCGCGAACCGGATAAAGGACTTACTCCTTTTCCCCCCATAATCGTCTCCCTCCCCAGCTTTTTATTCCGCATGGAGAAGCTTGGCGTAGTACGAGGTCGTCGTATACAGCGCGGCAACCGGGTTATGACCCATAACGCGATCCTTCGTTACCAACGTTGTTACAGGGGCGTCCGAATATTTCATAAACAACGAATCATGACCGACGCAAAGTCCGACGACCACATTCAGATCGGTTTGTTCCGCATTGAGGATCTTCGCCTGCATAAGCGGATTGCAGAGCGACTCATGACCGCCCTTTTTCACTTTATCCTCTTCAGGGATGCCGATTTCGGTCTTGTCCACGCCTCCGACCTTGCATATGACACTATAGAATTCCATTCCTCGGGCTTTCAAAATTTTCGCAAAAATCTTGCTTTCCTGAATCAATCCGGCGCAGGTTGCAATACCGATTTTCTTTGCGTTCAATTTTTTGGCAAATTCTATAATTTCCTCAACTCGGGTCAGCTTGCCGTAGAACTGTCCCTCAACCTCCGCCGATGCCCGTGCGATTCTCGACACCAGCTCGTCCTTTTTATAGGCATCGAGGGCTTCCTCAAGGAACACCTCATCAGAATTCGTTGTAGGGCATGCTTTCGGAAATTCAGCTTCCCTTGTTGTGCAGTTGTATACGCCGCAGCTTGTGCATGAAAAACTATAGTCCGCCATAATATCCTCCTCCAGTTTGAATCTTCGGTAAAGTGGTCCCTAGCAATCAAAACCAAGAAAGCTCAGCGAAGCCTCCACCAGTATCGCTTTGACAATACCAATCGTCGTGCTGACCAGAATAGGCACAACGACATTCGGAAGGATGGGCCTGAATCAAACTTTCCATATTCGTCCAGCTCAGCAGCCAAAATACAACAACGAGATCTTTAAATGTACAACGGCCGCTCCGACTGGTTGAATAAAAAAAGGTTAAGAATACAAGCGCAGCCCGCAGCATGCCTTGTATCTCAACCTCTTTTCGTAAAGTCGGTTTTTATTTCAGTATCAGCCCGCCAGAAGTCAGCGTTTGAGTGAACTCTAATCGTCTGGACGGATCAATTATCATACTATTCATACTAACTTAGTATGACTTTAATACTTAGCCTTATGATCGTCAATACAAGAAAACGAAGCTCATAAATAAAATCGCTCTAAATGTTACAAAAAAACATCAAAACGGAGCACACGGAATGAAGCTGAGGAAGCGTTAGCCGTCACCTTTGCAACCGAATGTCCCCTACCTCGAATACCGTGCGTATTCTTGGCTAATGGCAGGCATTGGACGCTCCCGTTCGCGACTGCCACCTTGATATAAACGAGGCGGTCAGCCCCGTACTTCAGATGATTTTTCAATTGAAATCTTGGCACAAAGGCAAAGTTCGTCGATGGTTGGCAGTCTGATATTCGTGGGTTGGATATCTTTCGATCCTGCGCTTCTGCTATATGAGTCCGGTTAGTTTCGATTTATTCCTCTAAGATTCCGAAGCCCGGGCTCCGCAACACAACGCTTCCGGCAGATGCTCCTTTAGCTCCTCGATAAATTTATGAAAGGCGCTCGTCATGTACAGATCGCGCCGCCGTACAAAGACCGTCGGAACTTCCCTGTACCTCTCCGGGAAAGGATAGCACCGGATGCCGTCCTTGACATTCAGCTTATTAAAATAAGATACAGGCAGCACTGCAAAGCCGATCCCCGCTTTTACACAGCCCAGCAGCCCTTCCATTGTTCCGAACTGCATGACTTTGGCTAGACGGAAGCCTTCGTCCCTGAACCACTCTTCCAACTGCAGCCGATACATGCAGTCTGGGTTCAAGATCAGCAGTGTCTTGTCCTGAATGGTTCGGAGCCCGCGAAAATCCATCGTTTCCGGTATGATAAGTCCCAAACGCTCGTTAATGATAAGCTCCTGAATAATGTCCGGATGCTCGACCGGCCCATCCACAAAGGCTCCGTTAACGGAATACTGCAGGACGGCATTGATAAGTTGATCGGTTAATCCAATTTCCAGATGGACTTCGACCTCAGGAAATTTGCCGCGATACGCGGATAAAATAGGGGGCAAGCGTATGGCCGCCGTCGTATCGGAGCCCACCGTAATGGAGCCCTTGGGAATGGGCGAATCCAGAACCGCTTTTTCCGCCTCCTCCAGCAGGTTTAAAATCTTCTCCGTATACGTTAAAAGAGTCTGACCCGCCGAAGTCAGCGTGATCCCCCGGCTGTGACGGTAAAAGAGCGGAGTCTTCAGCTCCTGCTCCAGCTGCTGAATTCTTGCCGTCACATTCGATTGTACATAGTTAAGACTTTGGGCTGCTTTTGAAATGCTCCCTTCCTCGGCGACCGCCATAAACACCTTCAGAAGACCAATATCCATCCCGGCACGCTCCTCTCTTTTTAGCTATCAGCCACGGTGATGTCCTCCATCATTTCCCTTCATTATACATGATCGGTCTCTCCCCTTATGATGGAATTACAAAAGAAAACACTTTAAGAGGAGTGCAACTGATGGAAAATAAACGTTGGCGTTTTAAAGTGCCCGGAGCATCGGACAGCAAAGAGATCATCATCGACACCAGGGAAATCAAGAGTGTGTATGACGTTCTGAAGAAGCTGAGAAACGCGGAAGACGCAGTTCCCCTTGAAGAAACAACGGCTCCCCGCCAGGAAACGAACCCAGAATCCCCCGGCAAACCTGAAGCCGTATAGGAACAACTATGGATACGGATCTGTATAACAAAAAAAGACCTCTGCAGCGCAGAAGTCTTTATGATGCAGTAAGCGGGTGATGGGAATCGAACCCACGCTATCAGCTTGGAAGGCTGAAGTTCTACCATTGAACTACACCCGCAAAGGTGAAAATCGGGATGACACGATTCGAACATGCGACCCCCTGGTCCCAAACCAGGTGCTCTACCAAGCTGAGCTACATCCCGTTAGTATTAATGGCGCGCCCTGAGAGATTCGAACTCCCGACCTTTTGATTCGTAGTCAAACGCTCTATCCAGCTGAGCTAAGGGCGCAAAATATGGAGCGGACGACGGGAATCGAACCCGCGACCCTCGCCTTGGCAAGGCGATGCTCTACCGCTGAGCCACGTCCGCAAAAAATATGGTGCGGTCGAGAGGACTCGAACCTCCACGGGGGGTTAGCCCACACGGACCTGAACCGTGCGCGTCTGCCAATTCCGCCACGACCGCAAAAGAATGAAACATGGTGAGCCATGAAGGACTCGAACCTTCGACACCCTGATTAAAAGTCAGGTGCTCTACCAACTGAGCTAATGGCTCGTACAAATGGCTGGGGATATAGGATTCGAACCTATGCATGACGGAGTCAAAGTCCGTTGCCTTACCGCTTGGCTAATCCCCAACAAGATACGAAACGTTTTAAATTAATGGGGCGATCGATGGGACTTGAACCCACGAATGCCGGAGCCACAATCCGGTGCGTTAACCCCTTCGCCACGACCGCCATAATAAAATGATTCGGTGTATGGTTATACAAGAACAGATAAATCAATGGCGGAACCGACGGGATTCGAACCCGCGATCTCCTGCGTGACAGGCAGGCATGTTAGGCCTCTACACCACGGTTCCACGAGGCTTCTTCTCTAAGAAGAATTGGTTGCGGGGGCAGGATTTGAACCTGCGGCCTTCGGGTTATGAGCCCGACGAGCTACCGGGCTGCTCCACCCCGCGTCAGTAATACAAATATTTATTTAGTAGTATCATGGTGGAGGCTGAGGGGATCGAACCCCCGACCCTCTGCTTGTAAGGCAGATGCTCTCCCAGCTGAGCTAAGCCTCCATATTAATATAGTAGTTGGTGACCCGTAGGGGATTCGAACCCCTGTTACCTCCGTGAAAGGGAGGTGTCTTAACCCCTTGACCAACGGGCCATGCTAAAAGTGTACTATCATTATCCCATCCGACGAGAATTCAACGGAGAGAGAGGGATTCGAACCCTCGAGACGCTTTTGACGCCTACACGATTTCCAATCGTGCTCCTTCGGCCAACTCGGACACCTCTCCATGATATGTAAGGTACCCCGGAAAGCACTTATATAAACATTTCTGTCCATCTATGCTTTCCGGAGAGGTAACTCCCCGAACAGGACTCGAACCTGTGACAACTCGATTAACAGTCGAGTGCTCTACCAACTGAGCTATCAGGGACCATGGTGGGCCCTAGTGGACTCGAACCACCGACCTCACCCTTATCAGGGGTGCGCTCTAACCAGCTGAGCTAAGGGCCCTTTTGGATAATATGTAAACGTCGCGGCAAAAAAAATACCACAACGAATATATGTGGTGTCCGCTTGGCGGCGTCCTACTCTCCCAGGACCCTTCGGTCCAAGTACCATCGGCGCTGGAGGGCTTAACGGTCGTGTTCGGGATGGGTACGCGTGGAACCCCTCCGCCATCGCCACCAAACGGGCATTTGCGATGAACAAATGCGTAAATCAGGTGTTCAGCATCGCCAAATGCTGAAAAGCAATTTCTGTTGATCGCAACCGCTAGAGCTGCATCCAACAGAGTTCTTGCTCCCTGAAAACTGGATTCGAAACGAAAGATTGCGTTATTTTTGGATAAGCCCTCGACCGATTAGTATTGGTCAGCTCCATGCATTGCTGCACTTCCACCTCCAACCTATCTACCTCGTCGTCTTCAAGGGGTCTTACTAACTTGGGAAATCTCATCTTGAGGGGGGCTTCACGCTTAGATGCTTTCAGCGCTTATCCCGTCCGTACGTAGCTACCCAGCCATGCTCCTGGCGGAACAACTGGTGCACCAGCGGTACGTCCATCCCGGTCCTCTCGTACTAAGGACAGCTCCTCTCAAATTTCCTGCGCCCACGACAGATAGGGACCGAACTGTCTCACGACGTTCTGAACCCAGCTCGCGTACCGCTTTAATGGGCGAACAGCCCAACCCTTGGGACCTACTTCAGCCCCAGGATGCGATGAGCCGACATCGAGGTGCCAAACCTCCCCGTCGATGTGGACTCTTGGGGGAGATAAGCCTGTTATCCCCAGGGTAGCTTTTATCCGTTGAGCGATGGCCCTTCCATGCGGTACCACCGGATCACTAAGCCCGACTTTCGTCCCTGCTCGACTTGTAGGTCTCGCAGTCAAGCTCCCTTCTGCCTTTGCACTCTTCGAATGATTTCCAACCATTCTGAGGGAACCTTGGGACGCCTCCGTTACTCTTTAGGAGGCGACCGCCCCAGTCAAACTGCCCGCCTGACACGGTCCCCGTACCGGTTTACGGTACCAGGTTAGAACCTAGATACGATCAGGGTGGTATCCCAACGGCGCCTCCACCGAAGCTGGCGCTCCGGCTTCCAAGGCTCCCACCTATCCTGTACAGATCGTACCCAAGTTCAATATCAAGCTGCAGTAAAGCTCCATGGGGTCTTTCCGTCTTGTCGCGGGTAACCTGCATCTTCACAGGTATTAAAATTTCACCGGATCTCTCGTTGAGACAGCGCCCAAGTCGTTACGCCATTCGTGCGGGTCAGAATTTACCTGACAAGGAATTTCGCTACCTTAGGACCGTTATAGTTACGGCCGCCGTTTACTGGGGCTTCGGTTCACAGCTTCGGGTTTAACCCCTAACCGCTCCCCTTAACCTTCCAGCACCGGGCAGGCGTCAGCCCGTATACTTCGCCTTGCGGCTTCGCACAGACCTGTGTTTTTGCTAAACAGTCGCTTGGGCCTTTTCACTGCGGCCCCCTCGGGCTATTCACCCTACCGAGGCACCCCTTCTCCCGAAGTTACGGGGTCATTTTGCCGAGTTCCTTAACGAGAGTTCTTCCGCGCGCCTTAGAATTCTCTTCTCGCCTACCTGTGTCGGTTTGCGGTACGGGCACCTTCTCCTGGCTAGAGGCTTTTCTTGGCAGTGTGAGATCATGACCTTCGCTACTACAATTTTCGCTCCCCATCACAGCCCAGCCTTATGGTGTACGGATTTGCCTATACACCAGCCTCGCTGCTTGGACGGACATCCATCAGTCCGCGTCACTACCCTCCTGCGTCCCCCCATTGCTCATCACGGATTATGGTGGTACAGGAATATCAACCTGTTGTCCTTCGACTACGCCTGTCGGCCTCGCCTTAGGTCCCGACTTACCCTGAGCGGACGAGCCTTCCTCAGGAAACCTTGGGCTTTCGGCGGATCAGATTCTCACTGATCTTTTCGTTACTCATACCGGCATTCTCACTTGTATGCAGTCCAGCTGTCCTTACAGTCAACCTTCAATCCGCATACAACGCTCCCCTACCCCTGATGCAAGCATCAAGCCATAGCTTCGGTGGTGTGTTTAGCCCCGTTACATTTTCGGCGCAGAGTCACTCGACCAGTGAGCTATTACGCACTCTTTCAATGGTGGCTGCTTCTAAGCCAACATCCTGGTTGTCTGTGCAACTCCACATCCTTTCCCACTTAACACACACTTGGGGACCTTAGCTGATGGTCTGGGCTGTTTCCCTTTTGACAATGGATCTTAGCACTCACTGTCTGACTCCCGGACGCAAGTCCATGGCATTCGGAGTTTGACTGAGCTTGGTAACCCTTGCGGGCCCCGCACCCAATCAGTGCTCTACCTCCACGACTTCAAATCCGAGGCTAGCCCTAAAGCTATTTCGGGGAGAACCAGCTATCTCCGAGTTCGATTGGAATTTCTCCGCTACCCCCACCTCATCCCCGCACTTTTCAACGTGCGTGGGTTCGGGCCTCCAGTGCGTGTTACCGCACCTTCACCCTGGACAGGGGTAGATCACACGGTTTCGGGTCTACGCCCACGTACTTCGTCGCCCTATTCAGACTCGCTTTCGCTGCGGCTCCGGCTCCTCGCCTTAACCTTGCACGTTAAACGTAACTCGCCGGTTCATTCTACAAAAGGCACGCCATCACCCCTAAAATGGGCTCTGACTTCTTGTAAGCACACGGTTTCAGGTACTATTTCACTCCCCTTCCGGGGTGCTTTTCACCTTTCCCTCACGGTACTGTTTCACTATCGGTCGCCAGGGAGTATTTAGCCTTGGCAGATGGTCCTGCCGGATTCATACGGGGTTTCACGTGCCCCGCACTACTCGGGATCCGTCTCGGAGGGAACGATTTTTCAGCTACAGGGCTTTTACCTCTTCCAGCGGGCCTTTCCAGACCTCTTCGCTTAAACCGTTCCTTTGTAACTCCATGGGAGACGTCCCACAACCCCGAAGAGCAAGCTCTTCGGTTTAGGCTGTTCCGCGTTCGCTCGCCGCTACTGACGGAATCACTCTTGTTTTCTCTTCCTCAGGGTACTTAGATGTTTCAGTTCCCCTGGTCTGCCTCTACCTACCCTATGAATTCAGGTAGGAGTGACTGTGCATTACCACAGCCGGGTTTCCCCATTCGGACACCCCCGGATCCACGCTTGCTTACAGCTCCCCGAGGCCTTTTCGTTGTTCGCCACGTCCTTCTTCGGCTCCTGGCGCCTAGGCATCCTCCGTGTGCTCTTACTAGCTTAACCAACGCTCCAATTTTCGCCTGATCGCTCCGTCTTGTTTGAAAGGCCGCTTCCGGATTGCTCCGTTCGCTTTCGCCTTTCAAGCCAAAAGTCGCTCTCATTCGAAAATCTTCGCTCTCAGCTAATAACTATTTCAACTTGCTTGGACACAAGTTTCAGCTAAAAGATGTTCTAAAACGCAATTTTCGTTTCGGTATCCAGTTTTCAAGGATCAAGTTCTTGCTTTTGAGAGTTTGAGCTCTCAAAACTGAGCAACGAGTGAGCGTTGCCGGAAGCTAAGCTTCCGATTTGAATGTTTCCGCTGCGGGAAACGATTCTCCATAGAAAGGAGGTGATCCAGCCGCACCTTCCGATACGGCTACCTTGTTACGACTTCACCCCAATCATCTACCCCACCTTCGGCGGCTGGCTCCCTTGCGGGTTACCCCACCGACTTCGGGTGTTGTAAACTCTCGTGGTGTGACGGGCGGTGTGTACAAGACCCGGGAACGTATTCACCGCGGCATGCTGATCCGCGATTACTAGCAATTCCGACTTCATGCAGGCGAGTTGCAGCCTGCAATCCGAACTGAGACCGGCTTTATAAGATTGGCTCCACCTCGCGGCTTCGCTTCCCGTTGTACCGGCCATTGTAGTACGTGTGTAGCCCAGGTCATAAGGGGCATGATGATTTGACGTCATCCCCACCTTCCTCCGGTTTGTCACCGGCAGTCACTCTAGAGTGCCCAGCTTTACCTGCTGGCAACTAAAGTCAAGGGTTGCGCTCGTTGCGGGACTTAACCCAACATCTCACGACACGAGCTGACGACAACCATGCACCACCTGTCTCCTCTGTCCCGAAGGCCGCGCCTATCTCTAGGCGATTCAGAGGGATGTCAAGACCTGGTAAGGTTCTTCGCGTTGCTTCGAATTAAACCACATACTCCACTGCTTGTGCGGGTCCCCGTCAATTCCTTTGAGTTTCAGTCTTGCGACCGTACTCCCCAGGCGGAGTGCTTACTGTGTTAACTTCGGCACCAAGGGTATCGAAACCCCTAACACCTAGCACTCATCGTTTACGGCGTGGACTACCAGGGTATCTAATCCTGTTTGCTCCCCACGCTTTCGCGCCTCAGCGTCAGTTACAGCCCAGAAAGTCGCCTTCGCCACTGGTGTTCCTCCACATCTCTACGCATTTCACCGCTACACGTGGAATTCCACTTTCCTCTTCTGCACTCAAGCTGCCCAGTTTCCAGTGCGACCACAGGTTGAGCCCATGGTTTAAACACCAGACTTAAACAGCCGCCTGCGCGCGCTTTACGCCCAATAATTCCGGACAACGCTTGCCCCCTACGTATTACCGCGGCTGCTGGCACGTAGTTAGCCGGGGCTTTCTTCTCAGGTACCGTCACTCTCTTAGCAGTTACTCTAAGAGACGTTCTTCCCTGGCAACAGAGCTTTACGATCCGAAAACCTTCATCACTCACGCGGCGTTGCTCCGTCAGGCTTTCGCCCATTGCGGAAGATTCCCTACTGCTGCCTCCCGTAGGAGTCTGGGCCGTGTCTCAGTCCCAGTGTGGCCGTTCACCCTCTCAGGTCGGCTACGCATCGTCGCCTTGGTGAGCCGTTACCCCACCAACTAGCTAATGCGCCGCAGGCCCATCCCTTGACAGCAGATTGCTCCGCCTTTCAGCCTCCCAGCAGGTGCCAAGAGGAATTATCCGGTATTAGCTACCGTTTCCGGTAGTTATCCCAGTTCAAGGGGCAGGTTGCCTACGTGTTACTCACCCGTCCGCCGCTAAGTATTTTTGAGAGCAAGCTCTCAAAAATACTCCGCTCGACTTGCATGTATTAGGCACGCCGCCAGCGTTCGTCCTGAGCCAGGATCAAACTCTCCAATAAGGTTTTTTCGTGCGGTTACTCCCTCGAATCACTCCAAGAAAACAACCATCCGAAAAGTTTATCGATAGAGCGATTAGCTCATGTTGAAACATCTGACGAGAATTTGCATTCTCATGATGGCCTTTCCAAAGCGTGAACCACGCTGTGAAATCCATCTCTTTTGGAACTCGCTAGAAGCGAATTCCCACTCACTCGTTGTTCAGTTTTCAAAGATCAAACTTGTTTGCCGTTCAACTTGATGTCTCATCAGCAACTTTTATAATATATCATATCCAACCGTTTTATGCAAGCTCTTTTTTTAATTTCTTTTTCGAAGAAGAACTCGTATTTCTTGGCCGGAATTAGAATATACCATGAATGCAAAAGAAGTGCAAGTATTAATTTGAGAAATTATTAGTTTATTTATTCTCTATTATGAAATACCTCTAATCCTTTCTTATTCAGCAAGCCGAAATTCATACTCCTTCCAGACGCGGTCTTCCAATTCCGCATAATACTCCGCTGACACGACCGGCCGTGCTCCACGCAAAATCTCCCGGAGATAATGTCCCGGCGGGGACATGTCAGATTTTTTGTCCACAACCACGAATGTTACCGCATCCTGTATACTGCCGTCTGCGCATTGAACAGGGACAACTGTAGGTCGATATTTCCCGCTGTGCACACCTTCCCGAAGATATAAATAACCGTCAAGACATTCGGTAGGTATAGAGTACAGCTTTCCCTCCGTCCTGCCCCCGGTCTCGACAAGATCGGCACGGCCGCCGTCCTCGGCCCGATACGTAAATTGAAGATTGAACCCCTCCGCTACTCCGCGTCCTCTCACATCAGCGAACCATTCGGCAGCTCCGGCGAGTGTGATTCTCTCCATATCCATACAGCTTCCATAGGCAAAATAAAGCACATTCGGGTTCTGCCTTTGTAGATGCAGCTTCCAATCTCCATGAGCAATCACATCATATTTCCGCTCCCGGTATACATACACCCACGCTTCCCGTTTTCCGCTGTCGGTCGTCACGTCCGTTCTGATCCGCTCATATTCATTCGCCGGATTACCGAAACCGTGAAAGTCCTCCAATTCGTCCAGCCGGCTCATCATCTCCAGCGTCACTTCGTACAGCTCGCCAGCCACGACACCGGAGCCTTCTGCTGCCATAGCCGGATAGCCGCGCCGCGTATCCATCAAAATCCCCCGAGTCCACGCCATTAGCGCAATCGGCCGGGCATTATCCATTAGATGATGATTTTCTTCTCCCTGCCGTAATGTTCCGTAGACAAAAACAAGTTCCATGTCGTTTGCTCCTTTGGCGCAGCGTGCGTTCTTTATTTTCACTCTACCATACCTCCGAATTAACTCAACAGCATATCGTCTTACCGAATGAGAAAGCGAAGTACATGGTTTACAAGCAATCGGGTTACATTAATACCAAGCTCATAGCCTGAAGGAGGAGAACCATATGGAAAGCACCAATGAATTTGTGGAAAAATTGCATGATACCCAGAAGAAAGACGAAAAAAATAAGCACCACGGCAAAGGGAACGCCGGGTTCAAACTGCAGAACAAGCAGCACAGTACGAATAAATAACATTCCATTCTAACTGACGCCCGCTAACGGCGACCGGAATAATTAGTACACAAAAGCACCCCTGATCACATGATGACAGGGGTACTTTTTCGCTATACCAATATAGACCGCTTAAAAATGATGTTCTCCCAGTAGTGGGCAGCCCATCCGAATTCACCCTGGCGGAGTCGGTTTACTGAGCATCGAACTCCCCGGAAGCGAACTCTTTTTCCGAAATAACTTTGAAGCCTTCCCGTCTGAGCAGCGCTACCGTTACGCCTTCTCCGGGGATTTTATTGCCCGCAAACCGGCCGTCATAAATCATTTGGCTGCCGCAGGAAGGGCTATTTTCTTTTAGAACGATGAGAGAAGCATTGTGCTTCCGCGCTGTTTCGAGAGCTTTATAGGCGCCCTCGATAAAAAGCCCGGTAACCTCCCTGCCGGACCGGTCGATAACCTTGGCGTTTCCGGCTAAGACATCTTCGCCCGTTCCGCCCACAATCTCGGCCGGTTCGCGCGGCGTGGGACACCCGCCCAACACTTCGGGGCAGACCAGCACAGCCTTGTTCTCACGGGCCAATTTCTGTATTTTATCCAGTACATTATGCGACCCGTCGTACCGGCACTCGACACCGGCCAGGCAAGAGCTGACGATGATCATGGTTTTTACTCCTAGCTGATCCCGTTATTTTACCGAAGACCATTTTCTCTCCAGCCACTTGTCGAAGCCTTCGCCTTTTTCGCCTTCATAAGCGTCATACACGTCGATTCTCATCTTCTTCAGCTTCTCTTTGAACTCTTCATACGTATGTTCACGGGGGAGACTTTTCTTGACCCTCAGCAGAATTTTGGAAACGCCTTTGAACAGCTCGGGCTTGTCCTTGGAAGGAGCCGCCACAGTCTCGCCGAACGCTTCAAGCTTCCTGTAAGCCGCTTCCTGCACTGTATATACCGGATCACTTTCCGCAAGCCGCGTCAGGATATCAATGACTTGTCTGTGAGGATATTTCCCCATCTCCTCCACCGCTTCAAGACGAGCTCTCCAATCGGCGGAACGTCCGGCGGCTTTTTTCAATTCCGCATAATTCTCCGGCAGTCCATTGTTCGTTTCTTCGGCGTCTATTTCTTCAACGTTCTTGTCTTCGTTATTCAAACGGCACAATCCCTTCTCTGATCAAACTTGTGATAGGGATATTTTAGCGTAGTCTTGCACGGGACTCAACCTTCTACCGGGCTTATTAGTCGGCAGCACGCATCATGGATGCACGCGAACTCTCCAGCGCTTCGCCTTCCGCAGCAGTCTTTTTTTCAAGATTTGGAATGATTCTCGAAGAAATGAAGGCGACTACGGGCACGGTTAAGACTACGCCGAAGCAGCCGGTCAATCCCAGTAAAGCCTCTATGGTCACCATGCTCATGTTGGTTAATTGGGTAAAAGGAAGCTTCACCGCATAAAGAACCATGAGCGAGGCGAGCGCGGAGCCTGTGAAAGCCAGAATCAGCGTGTTCGCCATCGTCCCCATGATATCGCGGCCGATATTTATCCCGGATTTGAACAACTCTTTCTTGCTGAGAAGGGGGTTATTTAAATAAAGTTCGTGCACGGATGAAGCAATGGAAATACCGATATCCATTATGGCGCCAAGGGAAGACAGCAGAATTCCGGCGAACAGCAGTCCCTTGAGCTGCATCCCGGTCTGATCGGCGACGACAATCAGGACCTCAACCTGATCCGTGTTATACCCTGAAATATGAAGCAAATTGCCGAAAATAAAGGCAAAAACCCCTGAGAGAGCCACTCCAATAGTCGTTCCGACGATCGCCGCGACGGTCTTGGAGCTCCAGCCGTTCAGCAGGAGCAGGGTAACGCAGGTGCTGAGAATCACAACCAATACGGAAGCGAGAACCGGAGAATAGCCTCTGTATAACATGGGGATGAACAAATAAACAATGCAGGCAAAAGTAAAGATAATGCCGAGCACTGATTTCAGGCCTTTTTTTCCGCCGATCCACCACAGCAATCCGAAAAACAGCAGCGCCATCGCATACAGAATCGGAGCTCTGTTATAGCTGTATACCGATATCAAATAGTTATTTTTGTTGGCTGAGTCAATATTTACGATCAAGGTCTGTCCTTGTTTGGCAACCACGTTTAAATAAGCGCTCACGTTGTTGGTGACGTTATGGACTTCGCCCTTATGCTCGCCGGAAAGAATTTTCAGCTCAAGTTCCTGGGAACCGGTCAGTAAATCCCCTCTTTGCGGATCCCTTTGCAAATCCTCGCTGATGATTTTCAGTACTTTAGCCTTCTCATATCTTTGGGAAGACGTCGTCCCTTGATCGTTATATTTGGGCTCGGGAGCTTGATTGAACAAGTAAATAGCTATCGAGATTGCCAGCAGCAGTGCGACAAAAAGCAAGGTGTTCCTGTTCTTGAAAGCAGGCATCTTATTCCCTCCAGCACATGATGTCTATCATTAATTTAAAAAAAGAGCCGCTGCGCCAGCCATATTCCACCGAGAGTAAGCGCGATGCTAGAACCTGCGAATACCGCTCCCCTTGAGAACTTCCAGCGGTGCAGCAGAATAAGCAGCGGGAGCAGCAGGGCGATCAGCGTCACCTGGACGGCCTCGATTCCGAGATTGAAGCTGATTAATGCCGCCGCCAGTTGGCTTTTGGGGAGATTCATTGCTTTCAAAATATCGGCAAAGCCCATCCCGTGTATCAGACCGAATGCAAAAGTGAGTATCCAGCGGCGGCTGACCTCCCTGCGAATCATATTGTCCACCGCGACAAAGCAGATGCTCAGCGCAATCGCCGGCTCGACAATTCCCGAAGGCACGTCGATAATTCCAAGCACGGTCAGGGTTAAGGTAATGCTGTGAGCAACGGTAAAAGCGGTAATCATCGCGGCATACTGCTTGAAGCTCTGCTTGGCGATAAGCAGCGAGAACAGAAAGAGCAGATGGTCATACCCGTTTAAAATATGATTAATGCCTAGCTTGAAAAAAGAGAGCCAGCCCGAGAGGTTCTCCGAAGTCCCGGATGACCCGCTTGGTGTCTCTTCGGCTTGCCCACTCCCGCTATTTTGCGATAATTGACCTTTCTGAGAAACAGCGTCAGCACCCTCCGTTAACTGCATCGTCCACATCCGGTGCTGCCCGGATAATGCCTCCGTAGCTGTGCGGCTGCCGTAATGAACCGTGAGCAGATTGACATAATTGGTTCCTGCATCCTTTAAATATAAATCATCCTTCAGTGTAATCGTTGCCGAGGAAGAAATTGCGGGATAGGAAACTTTCAGCACGGCCTTTTCGGCATTCTCCTGCAGGTCCAGGCCAAAGCCTTGCACCCGGGTCCATTCATGAGGTTCATTATTAATTTGCAATTTAATATTTTCTTTGAGCAAAGCCA
This sequence comes from Paenibacillus sophorae, assembly GCF_018966525.1. NCBI lineage: Bacteria > Bacillati > Bacillota > Bacilli > Caryophanales > Paenibacillaceae > Paenibacillus > Paenibacillus sophorae. The sequence goes on along the minus strand of NZ_CP076607.1, from coordinate 1,643,661 downwards.
GCAGTTGATCTTTTATTCCGTCGAATTCATTCTGCGAGAGAAGCCCGTCTTTATTGGTATCCCCGCCGATCAGCTCGATAACAGACAACTGATCCAGCGCATAGGTCATTTCCGTGGTTGATTGGGTCAAATTTAATGTAGTATAGCCTGCGCTATAGGCATGAGCGTCCGCTCTTCGTTCAAACGGCATCAGAAGCAGCGCCATAACGGATATTAAACAAAGGGTGTAGCGCGACAAAGCATACATTCGGAGCATAATCTTTCCTCCTAAAATATAACGAGAATGCCGTTCGTAAAGAACGGCATTCCCCGTTGCTCATATCTTTATGGATTCAGCAGATTATAAATGGCTACAGCCGCTTCCGCGCGGGTTGTAATACCCCGTGGCTGGAATGTGTTCGCTTCACGTCCGCCAACGAGATTGAGCGACACCGCTTGTCTTACATAGGCCAAGGCCCATGGCGAAATTTTGGATTCATCCTTGAACGAGGCCCCCGGATTGGCAGAGGCTGCGCCGTGCAGCTTCGCATATCCGCGCATAAGCATCGTTACCATTTCCTCACGGGTAATATTGGATTTGCCGCCGAAAGTCGCGGTGCTGCTTCCCTGAACGATCCCAGCTTTCACGGCCGCCGCAACCGAATCGGCATACCAGTCTCCGGCTTTCACATCTTTAAATGCCACATTGCCTGATTCCGTAAGCTGGAGGGCTCTGACCAGCATAGCGGTGAATTCGGCCCGCGTTACGCTGCGTTTAGGTTCAAACGTAGCAGCGCTTGTACCGTTCAGAATCTGCTTCGAGACCAGATCTTGGATAGCCGAAGCCGCCCAATATCCTGCGGGAACGTCCTTAAATGATGGCGTAGCCGCGGTTCCGCCGCTGCTGCCGCCTGCCGCAGGCGCGCTGGAAGCGGATGGAGCGGGCGAAGCGGACGGGGACGGACTCGGTGCTGCAGCGTCACCGCTGCCCGGCACCGTTGTGCCTGTTCCAGCCGTTGTCCCCGGCGAGACACTAGAACCTGCTGGAGTCACCGGAAAATCGGCAGTAACCTCAGCTGTACCATTTTCTATGATGGAAGCCGCTGTTCTGTGTTTATTCTGCGTAGTCAGCACAGAGCTTGTAAGTTGAACGCTCGCGATCACCGAGCTCTGTTTACTGTTTTTAACCTCAAAGGTCAGTTTAAGGACATCCTTATACGTTCCATACACATCGGACCGGATCGGAGCCGCAAGATTTGCGCTTACTTTTACCTCTCCTCCATTATCCGTGTAGTTAAAGGTTCCGTTATCCGGGGTTACCAGTTCCGCCTTTTTAAGGGTGAGCTTCGTGTTGTCGTACTTGAACGTCGTATCCAGTTTTTGCACCGCATTGGCATTTTTGACCGCGTAGTAATATTCAATGCCTGACGCTGTATAGGTCACCTTCGGCTGCTTGGTATAGATTTTTGCGGGTTCGGCTTCCTTAACCAGTCCGTAGCTGTCGAGCTTCTGCAGCGTATCCGAACGGTAGGTGTCTACCGAAATACTGGTAGGTGTCACGTTAATTGTCGAGAAGGTCGGCGTATGAAGCTGGCTTCTGACCTCCGAATAGATTTCGGGAGTTGCCATCAGTTCATAGTATTTGCTTCCGCTCGCCGAGTTGGCGGTTACGTATGTGTTGCCGGTAGGGTTCACGTCTCTTCCCTGCCCGTCCACTAGCTGTCTACCCTGAACGTTATCGCCATTCATCACATAGGTTCTGACATAAGAGTGGTCATGGCCCATGAAGATCATGTCTACATCCAGCTTATCAAAGAAAGGAAACAGAGCTTGTCTGAGGCCCGTAATCTTCACTTCAGTGGAGTGGGGACCGGCACCGTAAATATCATGATGGAAAGTAACGATTCTCCACTTCGTGTTCGGAACCTTTGCCACCGTCTCTTCCATAAACTGACCATGCTCGGCTCCGTTCAAATTGTTGGTGTTCAGTACCATGAACAGAGTGTCGCCGTAAGTATAATAGTAATCTCCACTTGCATTAGTACTGCCAAGAGTCGACTCGTTAGGTACAGTATAATGATATCTGTAGTTCACATTGGTATCGTGGTTGCCGACAACCGTCGCCACCGGCAGATTTCTCAGCACGTCAGGACTTTCAAAGGCGTCATATTCCGTTTCGCTGGTGCTATGCTCGACCTGGTCGCCCGCGGACATGATAAAGCTGAAAGCCGGAAAATTGCCAACTGCCTGATTCAGCGTTTTGGTCCAGCCATAGGTATCATTCGTCACACTGCCGGAGGAACCGATCTGCGGATCGCCGACAAACATCAAGGAGTAATTGTAAGGGTCTTGAGTGGCAAAATCGTAGGCTGGGCTCCAATGTCCGCTGGTTCCATCACCCACACGATATACATATTGAGTCTTCGGAGCAAGGCCCGTAACCGTAACCTTGTTGGAGTAATAGACCACATCCGTAACCGTTGCCGCTGTTGTGGCTGTACCCGTGAAAGACATTACTTTAGGACCTGTAGGGAAGACGCTGCCTATCATATCGGATCTTTTTACCATCTGGACGATACTGGCTGCCGGCTCTCCGGGTGTGTACCATGTAAAATTCAATTGGCTCTCATCCGCCCCAGGATTAAGCGCAATATCTTTGACGGAATAAGGAACTGCAGCCTTGACGACACTTACCGGACTAAGGTTGGCATTAATGCCGGGCAGCTTCGAAGGAAGCACGCTCAGGACCAGCAGCGCCGACAATGTCAAAATGGAGGCAGTGTAAAGCCGCCGCTTCTCCTGACTGAATTTCTTCAACAATTAAAACACCCCTTACCTAGGATTTGTTCACGCTTGTACCAATATAGTCCTCAATTGTTAACGGAGCTGCAGAAAAAGATTATGCATGTATAAATATGTAAACTTCTCTAAACAACGTGTAATAGAGCGAAAGAGACGTCAGGCATAGGCTTTTATTATGAACACAATGAGTCCGAACAAGCCGGCCGCCGCCTGGAGCGCGGGAACCGACCTACCGATTTTGCGCAGAAGCAGAATTGCCGTATACCAAACCGCGGCAGCTATAACCAAACCGGCCCCGATTCCGACAATAAAAGCAGTCCACGAAGCCGCAAAATAGCCATCATCCGCTCGCAGTCCGTACAAGGTTACAGCAAACCCGAATCCGTGCATCAGCCCGAATAATCCGGCAAGCGTGATTAGGAGCTTAAAACTGCTCAGGTTAAGCAATAGAATCAGGGCGGCGCAGATCAGACTCAGCGGAAGAATGGATACGGTAAAAGAGGCCGGCATTTCCGTGATACCCAGAGCGGTCAGAGCCAGAGATAACGATATGGCTGCCGCGAATACGGCAGTCGCCGCAAGACTTTGCTTCAAAGAACGGCACCCTGTCAGGAGGAGCATTATAAACAGAAGAGACTCAATCCCCTTTAACAAACGCCCGATTCCAAGCTGAACAAAATGGCTGGCCGTATCATTCAGACTCGTACCGCCTACTTGAATATCTTTAAGCTCATTCACGATTACGGCCTCTTTCTTTAAGTCGCCCAGCGTGACCGTCACATAATTGATATGCCATTGATCGCTGTCGAAAACGAGATCGTAATGTAAAAAGAAACTCTTTGGAACTCTATCGACCGGATACGTTATTACGGCTTCCGCAAACGGCTGGGGTTCATTTTCTTTTTGAATGATGCGAAGATCGGTCAGCTTTCCCTCCAGCGGCAGAGAATCCGCATATAAGCTCGTATGAGACAGCAGATATTGTTCCACCTCCGTCCGGCTGCCGGTGGCGAACCGTTCCAACACCTCGGGAGTAGACAATCCGATGTCGGGATCATTCGGAGTCGCCGCCGCTCTCAGATCGTACATATCAATTTGCAGCACATACTTAATGAATCCATCGCCCGCCGAAATATCCGAATAGGCCAGACTATTGTTTCCATGGGCCAACGAAACCGGCGCCCCTAATGCAAATATGAAACCCAGCATTGAAAAAAATACAGCCAAGCGCCTGCCCCACTTTATGTTCATTGTTCCGTCCTCCTAAACCGCCGCCTGCCGTTCTTAGCAGCATCAAATACTTCCAGCATAAACCCGGGAAATGATAGGAATGTAAAAAAAGAGGGGGGGTTGTGTAAAACGGGGGGATTAGGTTGGTTGAACTAAGGATATCGTCAAAGAAAAAGGGCGCTCCCTTATTAAACGCCTTGTTTCAGACGTATTGGGGGCACCCTTATAAAGCCGCATATACGGAACAGTCAAACGTCATAGCATTTAAACATCATCCTTGTGCTTAGGTTCCAAACATAACCTTGTGATAGACAGCTATATCCTCCGCCAAATTATCTGTAATCAGCCGAATGTTAAGCCTCGTCGACATCGATCATAGGTATTCATCCTTTTATGAAAAGTTGATAGGTTTCATATAACTCTGTGGTTAGTATAGCATTTTGCACAAGAGGGATGGACTTATGGCTTGGTAGCTTTCTGGGGTGATAACTCGGAATTAGCTAAAGATACCTATCCATACATTCCTACCCACTGGTTAAGCTTCTGCTTCAACGACTCCCGTACATGCAGCGGCTCCAATATCTCGGCATCCGGACCGTACTGCAGTACCCATTTGATAAATTCATCCTCATTGTTTAGCGTCACTTCAAAAATAAGGCTGCCGTCCCCAAGATCCTTCATCCAGGGCCGGACGAACAGTTCCTCTTCCTTTATGTACCGGGCGACACTGGGACTGAAACGGATTTTAAAACGGACATTTTTGTTCCCTCGATTGATGGACCAGGTATTTTTTAGATACTGCCTGATGTTGAAATGACTTTTATCAAATAACTCGTCCGTAATCTCCACCTGCTGGAACCGGCTGATCCGAAAGGTGCGGATTCCCTGAGATTTATGGCAGTAACCGATCAGATAGAACCGCTGCTCCCGCGGAACCAGATAATACGGGTCAATCCGCCGTTCGCTTGTTTCGTCACGGTACTGAGCGTGATAGATCGCCTGTATCGTTTTTTGTTCAAGAATCGCTTCAATGATCGGCTGCAAAAAATTGGGATTCCCCTGGCGGTAAGCCGGTGTACCCATCTGAATGATCTCCGCAATCTCGCCGATGACTCTGCTGTTTTGCTTTCTTTTCTCACGGAAATGTGTGCTCATCACCTTGTCATAGGCAGTCTCAAAGCCTGGGGGAAGCTTCTCCTTGTCCAGTACGGAGGGCAGCAGCGAGAAGACCAACTCCTCCTGCTCGGAAAAATTCAGCGGATACATAAAAAATTTACCCATAAACCGGTATCCCGTTCCCCGCCCTTCATTCGTGACCGGAGCGATCAGGGTGATGATGTCCATATCCCGGTAAATGGTTCGGGTCGTAACCTCGCATTTGTCTGCCAGTTCGGGAGCGGAAATGCCAGGCTTGGCCTGAATGGCGTTAATAATTTTGAAAATACGGATCACTTTGTCGATCATGTCTTATTCTCCTTGTCTAATCTGGTAACACTGCTTTCAGCAAACTTCATGACATACTGTTGTCAAAATGAAATAATGAAATTCCCCGATACGACGTTCGACCTTCCTCTTACTTTCAGGATCTTTATACCTATGTAAATATTCCTATTCCCTTATTTTTACCTGCCAGCGATCTTATGAGCAATTACTTATTTCCTAAACAAAAAAATATAAAAAACCGCTCTCATCAAAGAAAGCGGTCCATTCTATGAATGTTATTTTTAAAACCTACCGCACCTCCACCTTACCCTTCCGATAAATTAACGCCCCGATAGAGAATGCCGCCACGCCCCATAGGGCGAGGATGCCGATTCCGATCCAGAACGAAGAGCTGAACAGGCCGGACCCATACACCATGCCGTCCCGCATGCCTTCGACGAAATAGGTCAGCGGAAGCACCTGGGTCACCGGCTTCAGCCAATCGGGCAGGCTGCTGGTAGCGAAGAAGACGCCGCTGATAAACATCATCAGGAAGCTCGTGATATTCGCCACGCCCATATAGGACTCGATAGATTTGCTAAAGGAAGATATCAGATAGCCCAAAGCGTTAAAGGCCAGAACCCCAACGAAGAAGGCGATGATCAATACAGGGATGTTGAGATCCAGGTTCGCGCCGAAGCCGAAAATGCCGATTACGGAGAGCAGCACGATCTGCACGAAGCTGAGGACGAAGCGGACCATCATGCCGGCGAGGCCGTACAGCCCCATCCGCAGCGGAGTCATGCGCAGCCGCTTCAGCAGGCCGGACCTGCGGATTTCAACCATGTCGACCATCCCGAACAGGCCCGCTTGGGCCACAGACAGAGCGATCATGCCGGTCATCAGAAAGTCGACACTGCTGAGATCCTTGCTGCTGCTGGATACCGACGAGGTCTGCAGCCGGTAGGCCGGCTCGATTCCCGCTGCCGCAAAGCTGGCTCTTTGGACATACTGGTCGAGGATGCCCCGGATCGCCTGAGTGGTGGCGTTGCTTTCGTTCTCGGTATTGACGATTAGCCGGATATCCCCACTGTTCCCGTTCTCCGGAAGGACGATGGCCGCGTCTACATCCTTGTCTTTGACCCAGGTGTCGGCCTGGGCGCTGTCAACGGCCTGCTCCGACTTCCACTCAAAGACCGGAATTTTCCGAAGCCCGGCTTCAAGCGAATCGCTGGAGGCGCTCGGCACAGGATTCACCAGCGCCACCTTCGCCTTGAAGTCGCCGCCGTCTCCTCCGCCGCCGAAAATAACCATGAACAGCACCATCAAAATGATAGGAAAAAATAAATTCCAGAACCAAACCGCCTTCTCACGGAACATAGTCTTGAGTTGAGCAACGAACAATTTCATAACCTGTGCGCCTGTGCTCATATCAGTCCCTCCATTCTTTGCCCGTAAAGGCAATAAAGACATCCTCGAGACTCATTTCACGGATGGATACATGCTCGACCCGGTAACCATGCTCCTTGGTAAATCCGAGAAGACCGTACAGCGCCTGTTCCGGCTCCGGGGACCAGAGTGTCACGTTCGCGCCTTCCCGCTCCATCCGGGCAATATCCGGACGGCCGCGCAGCGCTTCTTCAGTCTGTGCCGCCGCATCTTCCCCATCATAGAAAGACAACCGCACTTCCCGTTCCTTCGTCAGTTTGCCGATCAGAGCGGCTGGCGTATCGAGGCTGATGACCGTACCCTGATCGACGATGCAAACGCGGTCGCTCAACTTCTCCGCCTCTTCCATGTAATGGGTCGTCAAAATGATGGTTGTGCCGAGCTGCTTCAGGCGCAGGATAATATCCCAAATATTACGACGCGCCTGGGGATCTAGTCCGGTGGTCGGTTCGTCGAGAAAAATCACCTGCGGATCGTTGATCATCGCAAGTCCGATGGCGAGGCGCTGCCGCTGTCCTCCAGACAGCGATTTAACCCGCTTGCTCCGGTGCTCGGTCAGATTGATCATCTCCAGCACCTCGGCGGTCGATTTGCGTTTGGGATAAAATGAAGCGAACAAATCCAAATTCTCCTCGGCGGTGAGCAGGTCGAATAAAGCGCTGGATTGCGGCTGAACGCCGATCAGCGTCTTGATTGCGCTATCGTCCTTGCCCCAGGACAAGCCCGCAACGGCGATACTGCCAGCATCCGGCGGCTGCAGCCCTTCGATCATCTCCAGGGTTGTCGTTTTGCCCGCTCCGTTCGGCCCGATAATCGTAAAGACTTCTCCTGCTTCCACGTTGAAGCTGATATCTTGAACAGCCTTGACGTCGCCGAACGATTTCCTCAAATTTTTCACTTCAAGCACCGGCATCGGTATCCCTCCAAATATCCGTTTTTTTCACAACTTGACTTTATAATAAAACGGGGGCTGAAACAGCTTAACCGTCCGCAAGCCGATTTTGCACTCGGTCCAGGGATGTATATGATGGAAACAAGAACCCAATGCCGCAAAAGGCATACAGGGATCACCTGTCGGGGTGGAATTCTGTTTCATTATAGCACATACGTTCGCTTTATGGGACAAAAATAACCGCTCCGGCGACAGGCCGGATGCGGTTTTTCTTGAGCTAAAGGCTATTATAAGCCTTAACTCATTTCGCCTCACTGAATGCTTTTCTCCAGGCCCATAAAAAGGGCCGCAAAGGGAAATAAAGAAAATGCAGCTGCTTCGGCAGCGGCAGCGTCTTCGCGTCCGCCGCATAAGGATAAAGAAAACCGAGCACGTACACAAGCTGCTGCCCTCGTGATAAAATCGTCGGCTGATAATACCGGTAATGCCGTTCCACCTCGGGCGGCAGCGACGGATTATGCAGATTGACCATGCGCTCCACATAGAACATGGCAAGCCGCGCCAGGCGCCGGGCCTTCGGTCTGTCCGTCAAGCCGTACAGCCCGGGATCAACCGGCGCATTCAGCAGACCGGCAGCCAATGTAAGGGCCTGTCCCCCAGCGTCGCCATGATCATACCGATCAAGAAGTCTGGTTAATGCGCCGGGGTCCGGCTGCTGCAGCAGCAATTGCTTTATATCGAGCAGCCATCTCAGTCTGGACCAGCCATGCCTGGCCCCATGGGCCGCCAGAAACAGGAACAGATCCTCCCTGCCCAAGTAATGGACGCTCCGGCCAAAGTGATTGCTTATCCTCCTGCGTTCCCAGAGCTGATCGAAGTCCGGCTCCTTGGATGGAGCAGGGTTCAACCGCCAGTGGACTTCAACCTTAATATTGTTGACAGGATGATGGAATGTCGTATGATGCTGTCTCCATTTCCAATCTCCCAGAATGGTCTCGAATTCCTCTTCTTTCACATATCCAAGACGGATAAGCAGCGCTTCAGCCTGGGCCAGTTCTCCGATCGGCACGATGAAATCGAGATCGCGCGACGTGCGGAGCGATATATCGCCGTATAAATCCTGGGCAAGCACCGGCCCCTTCAGAAACAGAGAGCGTATATTCAAGCGGGCAAGCTCTTCGCTGAGATTTCCCATTTCCCCGCTGAGCTGAAGCATCTGGATCGTATTCCTGCGATATTCATTTTGCAGACAATCTCTGACCCCAGAAGGCACCATTCCTTCACGTATACGGCTAATCTTGGGATATAAGAAGGGATAAACGCGATGATGCATGGCAAGCCGGACAACAAGCTTCCAATCGATATCCGCGAACATCTCCGGCTCCCGCTCCGCCGTCCCGTCCATACTGTCCGCAGCAAGTAACGTAAGAAGAAGCGCTAACTCTCTAGATAAAACTCCTTTGTTAAGCGCATACCGGTCAGTCATAGACACTCTCCTTCATCCCGCGTTATCACCAAGAGAGTAACACCGCTAATTGAAAGATGTCAATTCCTCTGACCGTGCTCATCTATATGTAAAAAAACAACCCGCTCCGGCGTTTAGGCCGAATACGGGTTATATCGTTCGTGAACTCTTGAGCTAAAGACTTATCGACTGCTTTACACCATAATCTTGCAAATGTCATTCGTGAACTCCACCGGATCGCCGACCGGCAGCCCTTCGATGAGCAGAGCCTGGTTATACAGCAGATTCGTATAGAGGGCAAGCTTCTCCGTGTCCTTCTCTTGAGCATTCTTAAGGGACTTGAAGACGTCATGGTTCACGTTGATTTCCAGAACCTTGTCGGCCTGAACATCGGTGCTGTTTGGCATCGCCCGGAGCGTTTTTTCCATCTCGATGGTCAGATCGCCTTCCGAGGACAGGCAGACCGGATGAGACTTCAGCCGTTTGGACGCTTTGACGCTCTTGACCTTGCCGCTGAGTACATCCTTCATCGCTTCAAAGAGGTCTTTATTCTCGGTATCCGCGTTTTCGGCGGCTTTATCCTGCTCTTCCGTGTCGATCCCGAGATCGCCGCTGGAGACGGATTTGAATTCCTTGTCTTTGTAGTTCATCAGCATTTTGATGGCGAACTCGTCGATATCGTCGGTGAAGTACAGAATTTCATAGCCTTTGTCGGCCACCACTTCTGTCTGCGGCAGCTTCTCGATCCGTTCGATGGACTCGCCGGAAGCGTAGTAGATGTATTTTTGATCCTCGGGCATTCTTGATACGTATTCGTCCAGGCTGACCAGCTTCTTCTCCTTGGAGGAGTGGAACAGCAGGAGATCTTGAAGCGTGTCCTTATTGATGCCGTAATCGCTGTACACCCCGAATTTAATCTGTCTGCCGAAGGCATTATAGAACTTCTCGTACTGCTCTCTCTCGTCCTTAAGCAGGCTTTGCAGCGCGCTCTTAATCTTGTTCTTGATGTTCTTGGCGATCAGGCTGAGCTGGCGGTCATGCTGAAGCAGCTCGCGCGAGATGTTGAGCGACAGGTCCTCGGAATCGACCATCCCTTTGACGAAGCTGAAATAGTCGGGCAGCAGGTCGCCGCATTTGTTCATGATGAGGACGCCGTTCGAGTAAAGCTCCAGACCTTTTTCATACTCCTTGGTGTAGTAATCAAAAGGCGTATTCTCCGGAATGAAGAGGATCGCGTTGTACACGACCGCGCCGTCTGCGCTGATATGGATATGCTTCAGCGGCTTGTCGAAGCCGTAACGCTTCTCCTGGTAGAAGTTCTCGTAATCCTCGTCTTTCAGCTCGCTTTTGTTCTTGCGCCAGATCGGGACCATGCTGTTGACGGTCTGCTCTTCGATCGTTTGCTCGTATTCGTTCTCGCTGCCTTCCTTCAGCTTGCTCTGGGCAATGTCCATTTTGATCGGGTAGCGGATAAAATCGGAGTACTTCTTAATAATCGATTTCAGGCGATACTCTTCCAGAAACTCGTCATAATTGTCTTCCTCGGTGTTATCCTTGATCTTCAGGATGATATCGGTGCCGACCGAATCCTTCCCGGTGGGCTCAATCGAATAGCCATCCGCGCCTTCGGACTCCCACTTGAAAGCCGTGTCACTGCCGAGCGGGCGGCTGATTACCGTAACGGTGTCAGCTACCATAAAAGCGGAATAGAAACCGACCCCGAACTGCCCGATAATGTTATGGCCGTCCTTCGCTTCGTTCTCCTTCTTGAAGGCAAGCGAGCCGCTCTTGGCAATGACCCCGAGATTATTCTCCAGCTCTTCCTGGGTCATGCCGATTCCCGTATCCGAGAGAGTCAGTGTACGGTTCTCTTTGTCTGCGGTCAATTTAATGAAGTAATCCTCTTTGTTGAACGTGAGCGACTCATCGGTCAGCGCTTTGTAATATATTTTGTCGATGGCATCGCTGGCATTGGAAATGAGCTCACGGAGGAAAATCTCGCGCTGCGTGTAGATCGAGTTGATCATCATTTCCAGCAATCTTTTCGATTCGGCCTGAAACTGTTTCTTGACCATTGAATATTCCCCTTCCCTAAAAAAAACGATTACCGAGATGGTCTTGCGAAAAAGCATGTCCACCATCTCTTTCGCACAGATTAGCACTCGAATCATTCGAGTGCTAATCCCTATTTTTATATACCATATCCGTACAATCAGGTCAATATGCTGCAGTTGAATACAAAATAACTCCCCGGGATAGTTGACAATAATTTGGTAGAATGATAACTTATATTTATAAATTCATGTTCTTTATAAAGAACATATATTCTCTATTGAATTTCTTTGCTTTTCGGTTATATTTTTACATTTCTTTCGTCACGTTCTTTAGAAAGAACGTTTTTGAGCCCTATCGAAATGATTTATCAGCTTGGGTTATCGCAAGACCAACCACCTGAGATTTCCGGCTAAGGAGATGATTTTTGATGAAAAAAGCAGAGATTTTATCCATAGACACCGTTCTTGTTCAATGTGAAGGCAATATTGTCAGCGATATGGATGGCGAGAAGGTCATGCTCAGCATACAGCAAGGGAAGTATTTCAATTTGGGCCAGGTCGGAGGAGATATTTGGAGCATTATCAGCACTCCCCGATCCGTAAAGGAGATCCTAGAATCCCTTCAGCAAATCTATGAAATCGACGCTGATATTTGCGAGCAGGACGTCATTCCTTTTTTACAGAACCTGCTGAAAGAAGATCTGATACGTGTGGCTGATGCCAAATGAAGATGGCAAGTAAACTCCGGCTGTTGTTCACACTGGACAAGACAACTTTTTTGTTCCATTTGGAAGCCTTTTTATTGCTAGGCTGGGCCCGCACGCTCCTCTTCTACAAGTTCTCCAAAATAGCGCCTTCGCTCGGTGAAAGAGGACAAGAGACGGATCAAGACCACGATGCAAACCATACACCATCCATGAGACATATTGCCAGCTCCATTAATACAGTCAGCAAATACACGCCGTGGGACAGCAAATGTCTGGTAAGAGCCATAGCCGGTATGAAAATGCTGGAGCGAAGGGGAATCGGTAGCACCCTTTATTTGGGAACGGCCAAGGACAACAACGGTAAGCTGATCGCTCATGCCTGGCTTCGCAGCGGCCCTTATTATATTTCCGGCGCGGAAGTGATGGATCAATTTACTATTGTCGATAAGTTTGCCAAAACGGCGAGTCAATAATCGAAATCGATATGTTATGTATCAGTTTCAAGTAATGGAGGTCCGCTATGATCGGTAAAAAGATACAACAGCTTCGCAAGAATAAAAATTACTCCCTTACTGAATTATCCGAGAGAGCGGGAGTAGCCAAATCCTATTTGAGTTCAATAGAGCGCGGGATTCAGCGGAATCCCTCCATTCAGTTCCTGGAGAAAGTAGGCTTGGTGCTGGGTATAACCGTAGAAGAATTCCTGCAGTCGGACAAACAGAAGGAAGGCGCCGAACCGGCCGATATGGAATGGAGCGAGCTCGTCAAGGAAGCAATGAATTCCGGTATCAGCAAAAGAGAGTTTCGCGATTTCCTGGAATACAGCAAATGGAAGCTGGAACGGCGCTAGTCTGCTCTGCACCCCTCCTCTGTTCTATCCTATAGAAAAAAGCCATCTCTTCAGCAATTCGCCTCCGAGACGGCTCTATCGATCACTTCAATGGTTCCAGTTCACTCTCTGCATAGCCTCTGGGATTAGCGGACTGCCAACGCCACGTATCCTCGCACATTTCTTCGATTCCCCGGGCAGCCTGCCAGCCCAGTTCTTCATTCGCCTTGAGCGTATCTGCGTAGCAGACGGCGATATCGCCCGCTCTTCGTTCCGCTATCTGGTAAGGAATCGCTTGACCCGACACCTTCTCGAACGCCCTCACGATCTCCAGCACACTCAGCCCTCGCCCCGTTCCGAGATTGTACACGTCCACCCCGGTACGACTCATAATCCGCTCCAGCGCCTTCAGATGACCCTGCGCCAGATCCACGACATGAATATAATCTCTTACGCCCGTTCCGTCGGCCGTCGGATAGTCATCTCCGAACACACTGAGCTTGGCCAGCTTGCCGACAGCTACCTGGGAGATATAGGGCAGCAGATTGTTCGGAATGCTGTTCGGGTCTTCGCCGATCCGCCCGCTCTTGTGCGCTCCGATTGGATTAAAGTAGCGCAGGATGGAAATTCCCCAGCGGGAATCGGATACGGATACATCACGTAAAATATGTTCAATCATTTCCTTGGTTCGTCCGTATGGATTGGTAGCGCCGATGGGGAAATCTTCCGTAATCGGCACGGACTCCGGAGCGCCGTATACGGTCGCCGAAGAGCTGAACACGATGCGGAATACCTCATGCTTCTTCATGGTCTCGCATAAGCTCAAGGTGCTCATAATGTTGGTGTGGTAGTATTTCAGCGGAATTTGCACCGACTCGCCCACAGCCTTGAGCCCCGCAAAATGAATGACAGCTTCGACAGCGTGTCTGGCAAACACATCGTCCAGCGCCTCCTTGTCGAGCAGATCAAGCTCATAGAAGGCGAAGGGCTTGCCCGTAATTTCGCCGATCCGCTTGATCGCCTCGGGATGGCTGTTGGCAAAATTATCGACAATTACAACTTCATATCCCGCTTCCAGCAGTTCCACCGCGGTATGGCTGCCAATGTAACCGGCGCCTCCGGTGATAAGAATAGCCATCCTAATCAACCTCCGTCTTTTTTAATGGGCCGAACCTTACAGTGACCTTTCCTAGCAGCGTCTTGGCGATTCCTTGCAGGTAGGCAAATTCATCTCTGCGGTGAAAGAGCAGCACATAGATGAGATTGACAATGATGAACGCGACCGCGCCTTTAACCAGGAGAAGCGGAAAGCTGTTCGCATGGATCAGACCGCTCGCTGAATATGCCGCAAAAAAAGCGCCTACCCCTATTATAGTAAAGTATGCATAGAGTCGGTAGTGCTCCGACAAGGGCCGGTGAAATACCTTTTTATACACCAGATAGGGCGTTGTCCAAAAAGGCATGGCCAGAGCGCCGACCAATGAGCCGATGAAGACTCCCGCAATCCCGATCTGCCGCACCAAAATAATGGAAATGCCTAAGCCGACCGCCGCCTGAGCCAACGGAACATACCGGTCTTCTTGAAAAATACCGGCTGTTGTCTTCACGGTCGTGATGGGATTACGCATCCCCCGCTCGAAGAACAGAAGCACCAAAATGGCAAGCACTCCGCTGCTCATCAGGAATTTCTCTCCGATCCACAGCGTGATGAACGGCGCAAGCACGATATATAACAGTGTCGCTAGCAGCGAGTACAGCCAAAAGCTGAGCAGCAGCATGACTTTATATACGCTGTATACTTTCTCCGTACTTTCACTCGACACGAGATTGCCGACGCTGTGATACAAATTGATGAACACCTGGTTGATGAACGTTCTGGCGATATCGATCAGCATTTTATAGTTGGAATACAAGCCGACGGCCTTGAGGCTGACAAAGGTGGAAATGAGGATGCTTTCCGTTTCCAGCACCAGATAGCTGCCGATATTCTGGATAATAATCGCTTTTACATTTTTGACTATTCCGTTTCGGGTTCCGGCATCGAGCCTCCCTATCACTTTTTGCTTCAAATAAGGATATTTCCGGTTCGCGACCACTGTTAACAGGATGGAAGTCGTTACCGTAAGCACGCTGTCCACAATAAGAAAAAGTATGTAGTTCGACGTATAATACAAGATGCCGATCTTCAGAGAGGTGGAGATAATAGAAGTTACCGAGAAGGCCACGGTTACGATGTAGTTCTTCTGATTGACGCTCAGGAATGAATTTTTATAGGAGAAAAAATAGGGCGTTACCGTATTGAGCAGAAAAATCAGGTAAATCAAATGCAGATGCTCCACGCTATGATCCTTGACAATTACGTTCAGAAAAGGCAATACCGACAGTCCGAGCAATGTCACTACAAGCGCGATGACCAGATAGGCTCTGCGGTACAGCCGCATTAACCGGCCGATCTTCTCATAATCATTCTCCGCCACTGGCTTGTACAGGCTGTACATAATACTCGTCCCGATACCCGCCTCGGCGAGCGTCAGCATCGAGAGAATGTTCGTGAACAAGCCGTTTACGCCCAAATACTCGATGCCGAGCCGGTTAATGAAGACGGTTCTAGAGGCAAAGCTCAGCAGGGTGATCACTAATTGATTGCCGATGCCCGCCGTTATATTAATGATGGAGTTTTTTACTCTCATGTACATCCCCTGCCTATTTGCTCATTGAATACATGTATGGCCCGCTCTCTCCCGTATCTGCTATTCCTTCGAGTTTGCCAATCGGATGCAAAAGCCTTGCGTAAACGGCAAGATATTGAACAGGACGGAGTAAACGCCAATGTCCTTGGTATCTCCCTGAGAAAAATCAACGGCGCCGTTCCTTCTGGTTACCTTCATTAAATAGAGAATCGCTGAATCAGCGGCGGCCAGACATTCCCGTGATATTTCTTCGATCTGTGACGCATTCAGCATAAACCAGGCCAGCATCGCGGTCGCCGAGGAATCGGCTCTCGATTCAGGTCTCGTTACCGTCCAGTTCCACTGCCCCTGCTCCCCCTGCACCGCAAGGGCGGAACGGGCGAACCGCACGACGGCTTCCTCCAGCGGCTTCTTGTATTCATGGCTGTCCGGAAGCTCCCGCCAAGCATCAATAAGGCCGATCGCGTACCAGCCAAGCCCTCTTCCCCAGCCGTAAAGACCAAGGGGATACTTTGTTGCGGTGCTGTATGCATGACACGGTAGTGACGTTCCCTGCAGCATTCCGAACCGCTCAAACTCCAGAATTTGTCTCACGGCCAGCTGAATGCATTCCGGCTTCTCATACTGCAGTCCGTACACCACCAGGAAGGGGCAAATAAAACCAATCGTATCTACGTAACGGTAATCCTTCATCGACTTACGATACTGCACCGTCCCGTCTTCGCCGATATGCTCCTGAATCAGCTCCCACATCTGATCCATCGCGGCTTTATGCGCCTCTCTCTGCCCTGCGGAATGCTTCATAACCCCGTAAGCCAAGATGGCGCCATCCACCTGCTGCGGCGGGTGATTCCACTGACCGGCGCCGTTAAATTTGGAAGAGATCAGGGCGTTCACCGCCGCTTCCGCCTTCGGATCGCTGTTGTTGCTTAAATAGCTGTGAAAGCCCAGCAGCAGGGAAGCCTCCTGCCAATGCTGAATGGCCGGTCTGGTATAGTTTCCTCTCAGCATATCCAGCACAATCAACCGGGTATTGTCGGTAAGCTTAATTTTGGGCGTTCTTGTCAGCCATTTCACACCGGTTTCCGTAACGGCTGTCCCCCAGACCCGCTGGTCGCTAAATCTGCCGATGTGTATCCTCCCAAACCAGTCTCCAAAGACAGGCGCCGCGTCAATGATCGCAATGATAAGTACGATTGCGATTACTATGAGGCCAAACGTTAGACCAAATATAGCTCCCACCCCTTAAGCTAGCTTATCCACTGGTACAATTTATGGACTTCGTCCTCAGTTCCCATCTCTTCATGCCCCAGATTGCCGATGAACCGTTCCCTCAATTCTTGATCATCGATCAGCTTCTTAACGCCGGAGTAGATGGAATGGGCGTCTCTGCCCACGATCAGGCCGTTATATCCATCCGTCAATTGATCAAATATGACTTCAAAATCAGTCGAGACGATCGGCTTGTGCAGGATCTTGGCTTCCGTTATCGTCAGGCAGCGGCCCTCAAACAAGGAGGTCTGCACATAAATGTCGCACTGCTTGATGTAAGGATACGGATTCTCCCGAAGCCCCGTAAGGATCAGAATATCCTGCAGCCCCTTTTCCTGGATCAGACGCTCCAGGCTCCCTCTTTCCTCTCCCTCGCCAATGATATACCAACGGATGTCGTACCCTTCGCGGACAAGCAAATCGCAAGCCTCCACGGCCATGTTGAAGCCTTTTTGATAGTTCAGCCTGCCGACAGAGACAATCGTTGTCTGTTCCTGCTTCTGAATCGGGCTTTCATCGGAAGACATCTTGGTAATGGCGGAGGGAGACACGATATTATGCATCAGCGCGATCTTTTCTTTATAGGCGGGAAACCGGTCTTTCAGAATTTGTACACATTCTTCGGATACGGTTGCAATACAGTCCAATTGGCTGAAATACTTGTCATCCAGGTCCGGGTTCATGCCCAGCTTATCGTAGTCATTATGAATGAACCCGATCTTCTTACGAGCCTTCACCACTTTATCCACCACATAGCGAATAGGCGAATTCTCCATATATCCGATTGCGGCATCGTATTCAGCGGATAGCTGCGGAAGCGACTTCGAGCTGTATTTCCACAGCAGCTGCTCCCGTCTGGCCGGATGGCTCTCCTTTTTGAACAGAAATCCCGCCCTGATCCGTGCGTAAGCCAGACCGGGCTTGCCTTCTGCGAGACAGTTCTTCAGCGCTTTTTTGATGGACATATCAAAGTATTTATACCTGGGAGGAGCATCCAGGAGGCGGACTTGATCCGGGATCTTATTCATAAAGAGGCCCTCGTGCTTGAACAGCAGCAGGTCCACATCGCAGCGGGAATAATCAATGGATTGGAGTAATGAAATGAGCGACTTCTCCGCGCCTCCGCAGACGAGACTATTCATGACGAACAGCAGCTTTTTTTTCCCGCTCATAGCACTCACCCTTCTATGCGAGTAAATTGTAAAACTTATAAATCTCATCCTCGGTCCCAAGCTCAAGCTGCCCCAGATTATTCGACAACTGGGCACGCAGGCCCCGATCCGCGATCAGCTGCTCGATTCCCGCCGCGATGGCGGACGGATTCATGTCTACGATCAGCCCGTCGAAGCCGTGGCTGATTTGGTCTCTGGCCGTGCTGAAGTTGGTGACCACGATCGGTTTCTTCAATATTTTCGCCTCATCGATTGCGATGGATTTGCCCTCGAAGCGGGAGGTTTGGGCGTACAGATCGGCCCTCTGGATATAGGGGTACGGATTGGAGCGGAGTCCCAGCAGCCTGAAATGATCCTGAAGTCCGAAATGGCGGATCATAGCGGTCAGCTTTTGCCGTTCCTCACCATCGCCAATGATGCTCCAACGGACGTTGTAGCCTTTATCGACCAGCTCTTTGCAGGCTTCAATGGCAAGCTCGAAGGCTTTTTGCGGGTGCAGCCGGCCTATGGATAGAATGTTAATCACATCCTCATTGCCGCTGAAATCATCGGGCGGATTCTGCATGGCGAGCTGCTTGATCAGCACCGGGGATACAATATTATGAATCACATTGACCTTGTGGTCCTGCTCTGGAAATCTTTTGACCAATATGTTGGCGCATTCTTCCGATACCGTAACTAAATGCTGCAGCTGCTCGAAATAACGCGCGTCAAAGGCGGGGTCCATCCCCAGTTTGTCGTAGTCGATATGAATCCAGCCGATTTTGCTCTTGGCTATTGCCTTCTCAACACAGAAATAGATCGAAGACTTCTCAAGAAAACCGATAGCCGTATCATAGTGTTTGGGTAGAATCTTAAAAAAGGGAGCCAAGTGCTTCCAGTTGTACTGCTCTTTCACGGAGTCGTTCCCTGCACCCCGGTTTTTCAGGCTAAACATGAGGCGGTGATACACCAG
The DNA here is from genome assembly GCF_018966525.1 of Paenibacillus sophorae. Lineage (NCBI taxonomy): Bacteria > Bacillati > Bacillota > Bacilli > Caryophanales > Paenibacillaceae > Paenibacillus > Paenibacillus sophorae. The sequence continues at coordinate 1,624,743 of NZ_CP076607.1, read as the reverse complement.
TGTAAAATGTCCAGCCAACAGCAGCTTCAACACAGCCTTGGGAAGAGGCAGGACAAAGCGTTTGTAATGTTTGGGAACGGGCAGCACATTCACTTCCGGCGGAATAAATTCCATAAACAGACCTTCATGATTCAACAAGAAAAGGTCAACCTCATAAGCGCTATAGTCGATTTGGCTCAGCAAATTGATCAAACTCCGTTCGCCGCCGCCGGAAGTCAGACTCGGTATAACAAATAGGAGTTTTTTCTTCATGTTCACCTCTAGGCGAGCTCTTTCAAGTAGTCGACCGCTTTATAGGACATTTGCTGAATCCGAGGCACGGATTGCCTCAGCGCTGCCTTGATCTCTTCTTCTTCTACCAGCATTTCACTAAATTTAGCAATCAGATTGCTGCCGCTGGAAATCTCCCCAATACCGAGCACCAGCTTCTCTTCGCCGAACAAATCTTTGGCGATACCCTTGGACTTGACGCTGTATCCAAGCACCATAGTGGGAACAAAATTGGAATATGCCGCAATGGTTGCATGGGTCCGGGCCCCGATGAAGAATCTCATCCGCGCAATATAGCCTTTATATTGAACCGCCGTGAGATGATCGGGAAGCAGGATGACTCTGCCGGTGTCTTTGAATTCCTCATGGAATAACCGTAAAAGCTCATAGTCGTTGTTGCCGTCCACCATCACATGCGGGGTCAGCGCAATCGTCATGTCCGTCGTCTTCAGAATATGCGACAGCAGCTCGCGCACCGCCGAGCCCGCCTGCTTGTTGCGGCTGCTGACGAGCGGGCTAAAGTTAACGCCTATCGTATTTCCGGGCTGCCAGCCGTCAGGAAGCGGAAGCTCCTCCTTCTCCATCGTAAAGGCCGGATCGGCGCACAGCCGGGCATTTAGGAGACCCTGTTCCCGCAGCATATTGTACGTCAGGCTTTCGCGGGCCAGAATCAGATCGAACCGCTTAAGATCCTCAAGCTTCCTGTCCGTCATGTCTTCCTCCCCAATCGAGCAGCCCCACAGTACCAGCTTCTTACCCTGCCGCTTGACTCTGCGGTCGATCTCATACCAGCCCGGCTGCTCGCCATAGCAGTAATTGTCTCCCCCGATGGACAAGCACACATCGACGTCCTTGATCCGGCTGATCGTGTTCCGTTCAATGATCCCGGTGGCATAGGACTCATCCCCCAGAAGCTTGAACCGGACCGCAGACATAATCCAGTTCAGGGAAGGCTTGGCGATCTCCGATTTGGAACCATCGTAAATTCCGTCCAGGCTCGGAATGACCCGGTCGGTATCCGGCTGCTCGGATGCCAAGAATACTCTTGCTCCGCTGATGTTCTCCTTGATCATTTGAGTGGAGGAGCGGACAATCGCCTCGCATCCCCGATTTAAGCTGCCGCCATGCGCGAACATCATAATTTTCATGACTCATCACTCCTAATATTAGGCGTTTCTCAGCCTGCTGTAAGCGGCTATGCCTACGAGGCCCAGTGTCAATCTGGTACGGATCATCATTATGGTCGCCTTCTCGAACCTGCCCAGCTGTCCAAATTCCGTCTCGCAATACACGGGCAGCGCCTCCCTTACGTGAGGGTTGTTGATTAATTGGCTTATGTAGCGATACCTTTGCCGGAATTTCACCGTCTTGGAAGGCTTCAAATAAATATAAATGCAGGCCATGGCCGTCTTGATAAAGCGGATGGCTTTCAAACGCTTAATGAGAAGCTCGGGCAGGATCTCTCTGTAGATTCCCGGCGGTTCCGTATGATAAATCCGGAGTGCCTGGCCGAAATAATCTTTTTCCAGAATATTTCTTGTGGCGCTCCCCTGCACCTCTCTATAGTGATAACCCGTGTAATCGATATATCTCATCGAGGATGCCCGGGCAAAAAAGTGAATATTGAACAGCGCATCCTCGCCCAGGGCAACCTTTTCCGGAAACTGGAGTGAATGCTCCGAAATGACGCTTCGCTTGTAAATTTTATTGACAGACGTATTGAGGTCATCACCCTTCAAAAAACGAGGCAGGATTTCCGTCCGAATGAACTCCCTGTCCAGCAGCCTTCCTTGGTCAAAAGGATAGCGGGTCACGACCGGCCGCCCGTCAATCTCGCTCTCCAGATTGGAGACCGCGGCATCGCAGCCCTCAAGCGCCGCTAGACCGTACAGCGTGCTGTACATATCGCTGTCGATGTAGTCATCAGCATCCACGAACCCGACATATTCCCCGGTGGCTTCCGCCAGACCCCGGTTTCGCGCCATGCTTACTCCCTGATTCTCCTGGTTAATCAGCCGGATACGCGAGTCATCCCTCATCGCGGCTTCGATGATCGCCCGGCTGCCATCCACAGAGCCGTCGTTAACAAAGATAAACTCGCACTCCGTAAGTGTCTGGGCTTGAAGGGACCGGATGCACTCGGCAAGATAAGGCTCCGCGTTAAATACCGGAATAATAACGCTGACATTATACCGCACTAAGAACACCCTCCTTCGCATCGGTCTCGTCCATACAGCGGTACAGCTTCTCCAGTTCAAGGCTATTGCCGTAATCGGTTCGCCGGCAGTGATCGGCCAGCTTCACACGCTCGCCAGGCCGGAGGTAAAGCTCCTCTATGCCATCCGCGATTCCCTCCACCGACAAGGCGGTGATCCTGCCGTCAACTCCGTCCGTCACCTGACTGCGGGACGTCGTATAATCGGTAATCAGCACCGGCTTCCCGAGAATCTTGGCTTCCGTAACCGTAACCGCCTTCCCCTCATAACGCGAGGGCTGAACGTACAGATCCCCGCAGTGGATATACGGATAAGGATTGATCTGCTTGCCCAGGAGAATAAATTGGTCCTGAAGGCCGGACTCAGCGATCAGTTCCCGGACCAAATCCACATCTCCGCCGTAGCCGACCACATACCAGGCGATGTCGTCATATCCCCGGTCCTTTAGCAGCTTGAGGGCTCTGACCGCGTTGTCGATACCTTTGGCATGCGACAATCTCGCCACCGTGACAAGCTTGAAACGGTTGTCCCGCGCCATTTCGCCGGCGGATTCTTTTACGGCCATGGATCGGATAAATTCCGGCGAGGTCATATTCTCGATGACGATCACCTTGCTTTCAAGACTCCCGTATTTCGCTAAAAAAGACTCCTTACAGGCTTCAGATACGGCCACAATACGGTCGAACTTGTCCCACATCTTCAAATCCATGCCCACATTCGTTTCAACCGTGGAGTAATCCGTATGAATCCAGGCGATTTTGGTTCTTGCCGACACTTTGTCAGCGACAAAATAATGCGGCCACAAGTAGCTGATGGCGGCATCATATTCCTGGTCCAGACGGGGAAGAAACGGAAGATTGTATTTCCACATCAACTGCATTTGGCAGTACCCTAACTCCTTGAGTCCTTTCCTTTTCCCCACCGCTGAAGCATGCAGTCTGGACAAGAGCCGTCCCAGTCCGATCAGTAAGTGTCCGCTGCGGAAGACTTCATATATAGACTTGCGGAACGTCGAATAGGGCGGCTGCTCGGGAAGAAGCGTTGCCGCTGACGGCAGCAGTTCCATAAATTCTCCAGTGTGACGATACAGCATGAGGTCAACGGCATAGGACTGGTAGTCAAAATGGTTAAGCATGCCCGCCAGACTGCGTTCCACTCCGCCAACTTCCATATCATATGAGGCGATTAGCAGCTTCTTCATTTCTGCACACCTACCGTTTTTCTCCAAGCCCACAAAAAGGGCCGCAGGGGGAAATATAGAAAATGTAGATTTTTGGGCAGAGGCAGCGTTTCCGCATCCTCCGGATAGGGAAACAGAAAGCTCAGGATGAACTTGAACTTCTGAATCGGCGCAAGCAGCGCAAATTGATGCCGCTTATGATAGGAAGCTACATCATCCGGAACAGGGATGGAATGCAGATTGATCATCCGTTCCAAGTAGAACATCGCTTGCTGCGCCATTGCCCGCGACTTCGGGGCACACTCCATGTTACGGAGCCCGTCGGCAATTTCGGCGTCCAGCAGTCCGCCGGCCAGCGTCAACGCCTGCCCGCCGACATGGTAGTAATGATATTTACGCAGCAGAGCGGTCAATTTTCCGGCATCCGGCTGCTGAAGTAATAGCTGTTTAATATCCACCAGCCACCGCAGCCTCGACCATCCGTGCCGCGCCCCGTGGGAGACGAGAAACAGGAACAGATCCTCCTGCCCCAAATAGGAGATCGGCTGCCGGGTCAGATCGCTAATCCGCCTGCGGCCCCATAGTTCTTCAAAGTCAGGTTCTCTGGAAGGAGCGGGATTAAGCCTCCAGTGTAGCTCCACTTTGATCCCCTTTTTCGGATGGGTAAAGGTCGTATGGTGATGCCTCCACTTCCAATCGTTAAGAACGGTATGAATATAATCGTCCTTAACATAACCCAGACCGGCCAGCAAGGACTCCGCCCCGGCCAGTTCGGTTAGCGGGATCAAGAGATCGAGATCACAGGAGGTTCGCAGGGATATATCCCCATAGAGATCCTTGGCAATGACCGGCCCTTTCAGAAAGAGCGCGCGGATATTCTTTCGGTCCAGCTCTCCTCCAATAAACTCCATTTCACCGCTCAAATGAAGCATCTGAAACGTATTTCGGCTGTAGTAGTTATAAAGACAGCTGATTACTCCAGCCGGCACCACGTCCTCCCCCAGATTTTTCAGCTTGGGATAAAGATTAGGGTACACGCGGTGATGCATAGCCAGCTCGATAAACGCTTCCCAGTCCATCCCGCGGAACAGCTCCGGATGGCGGACAGGCAAATCCTCCCCCTTCTCCGCGGCAAGAAGCGCCAGAAGAAGACGCATTTCGGTTGACAGGACTTCCGTCTTCAGAGCAAATGGATTTCTCATGGGATATCTCCTTACCTCCCGGGAACATAGCTAAGAAGAAACGGCTTCGCCGTCCTCTGGAAGAGGAAGGCATCCGTTTCTCGTAAAAATATCAGGTTAAGGATACGCGCGAAGCTTATACTTTCTGATATTTGAACAAGAAAACCAATTTCGTTCTATTTAACGAACACAAATAAAGCGTAACATTCTTGCCTAAAAGTTGTCAATTGCTAGTTCACAAAAACAATAAATTGATTCGGAACCGGCAGGGATATGCTATATTGAAACAAAGAAAGGGGGATTCTGCTTGAAAAACATCGTTGTATTCGGCGCGGGGGGACATGCCAAAGCGGTAATCGACGCCATTGAGCGGGAAGGACGATACCGAATCTTCGGGCTGCTCGACAGCTACAAAGCTGCCGGCTCCGAAATTTACGGATATCGGGTTCTCGGAAACGAACACATTATCGCTGATCATCGGGAGGAAATTCACGGGTGCATCGTCGCCATCGGGGACAATTGGACCCGGGCTCTTGTCGCCGCCCGCATCGCCTCCCTCTACCCGGGCCTCTCCTTCGTAACGGCTGTCCATCCGGGGGCCTGGATCGCCAGGGGAGCGGAGCTCGGTCAAGGTACGGTCGTGATGGCGGGGGCTGTCGTGAACAGCGATACCGTAATCGGAGAACACTGCGTGTTATATCCGAAGGCTTCGGTCGACCATGACAGCAAGATCGGGGACTATGTCACACTGGCTCCGGGCGCTACGACGGGCGGAAACGTGACGATCGGCGAATACAGCGTTCTCTCCCTGGGAGCGAACGTCATACACTCCGTCAGCGTAGGAGAGCATACCGTAATTGGGGCGGGGGCAACCGTTCTTTCCGATATTGGCGGCTACGCCGTAGCTTATGGGACACCCGCCGTCATCGCAAGATCTCGCACAGTTGGCGAATCGTATCTGTAGTGGAGGGGATGAGCGGTGCAGCCGCACCGCAAGGATCCCGTTGGCGGTCGCACTGCAAGATCCCGTTGGTTACGGATTAGTTTAGGTCTCCTGCTGGAAAACGGCGAAAGTGCAGGTTTTTCCGAGCAGAAACGAGAGTTAGCGGGAAAAACCTGCTATTGGAGTTGGTGCAGGAATTTCAGGTTTTTGCATTATTGGGTTCGTTTGGTTCGTCTGGTTCGTAGCGCCTCACTGCAGCTCGTATCGAACCACATGTTTGCCCGTTCCTCCGGTCACGGCGGTAATCCATGCCTGTTCCCGATTCAGCAAGTTACGGATTCTGCCCGCTAATGATTCAGTCCGTTTCCAAATTCTCAAGTTCCCATTTTCGCAAGTTCCCGATTCCGCAAAGTTACGGATTCGCTAACAGCAGGGACCGTCTGGAAATCCGGGCGCCTAACGGGCAGGGTTCACTACCTTCCCCAGCGAGCGCTGAACACAGTTAATCACTCTTTGCTGCTGCTCCAGAGTCATGCTGGAGCCGGAAGGAAGGCAGATGCCGGACTGGAACAGCTGCTCGGATACGCACAGCGTCTCGCTATGCGGGTAGAAAAGCGCGTTCTCGAAGATCGGCTGAAGATGAAGCGGCTTCCACAAGGGTCTTGCTTCAATATTACCGTCTGCCAGCGCCTTCAGCAGATGGCTTATCTTGACCCCCGTCTCCTCTTCGTCAATCGTAAGCGTAGTCAGCCAACGGTTCGAACGCGTGTCCGGCAATTCCGGCATAAACTCGACGCCCTTCAAGCCTTCGAAAGCCTCACGGTAGTTCTCGAACACCGCTCTTCTGGCCTCAACCCGTTCATCCAGAACCAGAAGCTGGGCTCTGCCCACGCCCGCAAGCAGATTGCTGAGTCTGTAATTATAGCCCATGACGCTATGCTGATAATGCGGCGCTTGATCTCTCGCCTGGGTCGCCAGGAAGCGCGCCTTGGTCAGCGCCTCTTCATCATCGGATACAATCATGCCGCCGCCGGAGGTCGTAATGATCTTGTTGCCGTTGAACGAGTAAATGCCGAACTTGCCAAGGGTACCGCTCGCCCTGCCTTCATAGGTGGAGCCCAGCGATTCCGCGGCATCCTCAATAATTGGCACTTCATACCGGTTGCATAGGGCCAATAGTTCCTTCATCTTGGCGCTCTGCCCGTACAAATGAACGACGATAACCGCCTTGGGCAAACGGCCCTCCAGATCTGCTTCTTCAAGCGCCCGTTCCAGCGCTTCGGGCGACATGTTCCAGGTCTGCGGCTCGGAATCGATGAATACCGGCTCCGCTCCGACATAACACACGGGATTGGCGCTCGCAACGAAGGTAAAGCTTGAGCAAAACACCCGATCTCCTGGCCCTACACCAAGCAGACGGAGCGCAATATGGATGGCGGCCGTGCCCGAGCTCAGGGCAACCGCTCCGCCCGCGCCCGTATATTCGGCAATCTCCCGTTCGAAGGCATCGACATTGGGGCCGAGCGGCGCAATCCAGTTCGTATCAAACGCTTCATCAATATATAGCTGCTCCCGTCCGCTCATATGGGGCGGAGACAGAAAAATCCGTTCATTTGCCATCATCATCAACCTCGACTTCCTTCTTCTTTGTTTACGCCCCCCTGAAATACGGGCATAGTGACGTGATTTCCGCTGCTGACGCCTTCCGGTCTGACGACTTTAAGCAGGGTCAAGGCCAAAATCTTCAGATCCAGAGCGAAGCTGTAATGATCGACATACCACGTATCGAGCTTAAATTTCTCTTCCCAGGAAATCGCGTTTCGCCCGTTCACCTGAGCCCATCCGGTAATTCCCGGCTTGACCAAATGACGCCGGGCCTGCTCTTCCGTATACAACTCCAAATAGCTCATGAGCAGCGGTCTGGGGCCGACTAGACTAATATCGCCTTTAACCACATTCCACAACTGGGGAAGCTCGTCAAGGCTGTATTTTCGAAGGAATTGCCCGAATGGGGTAAGGCGGATATGGTCGGATAGAAGCTGGCCCGAATCGTCCTTCTCATCCGTCATCGTCCTGAATTTATATACATCGAACGGCTTGCCGTGCAGTCCGGGCCTCCGCTGCTTGAACAGAATCGGCGAACCGAGCTTTATCCGCACCAGCCAGGCCGTTCCCGTGATAACTGGCGACAGCACAATCAATAATGCCAGCGATACCGCCAGATCAAATGCCCTTTTCATACGAATCCCCCCTATGAGAACATCTTCCTCATTCTTGCAATATTCTCCGGCCCGACTACCCGGCTGACCGTCCGTTTCACGCCGCTCCTTATTCGGACATGAAGCGGAAGCCAAGACTGCGCAAAATGATGAATCGTATAGCTCTCCCCGCTCAGGTAGCTTCCACCATTGATGTAATCGTAAGGACTAAAATAAGTCCGGGGATAGAAGGCTACTCCGTTCTCCGTCACCTGATACTTTCCGTTAAGCTCCAGACCGTGCCGTATGCAGATTTCGCTGATCACAGCCGTGTTAGTCGTGGTATCCGGCGAGCCGTCCGGCAGGAGAAAGCTCCGGCCCTCGTAATAATCCAGCAGCTCCTTGATCCAGCTGTGGCCGGCCACTGCCCCCATCGTGCCCGATTGCAGAAAATGCCCATCCTCAAACCCAGAGAAAGCCTCCAGTTCCAGAAAGCGATCCAGCGGCCGGATCACTTCAACATCCGTATCCATGTAGATTCCGCCGTGGGTGTATAAAGCGTGCAGCCGAACATAGTCGCTGACAAACGCATATTTTCGGTGTTCATAGGCTTCCTTCACATACCGGTTAACCGTGACGTCGAAGTTGTCCTCGTTCCATTCCACAAATTGATAGCCGGGCAGATGCTTGTGCCAGCTCTTGATGCATTTTTGAAGCTTTCCCGGCTTCTCGCCGCGGCCGAACCAGCAGTAATGGACAACCTTGGGGATCTTCGTCGAAGAATTCATCCGTCAGCCTCCTTAGTTGAACCAGGTGATAAAGTCGCTTCTATAATCGATGCCGAGAGTGATCACATTTTCATAGAAGAAATAGATGAGGTATACGATCAAGAGGGCCAGATACACCAGCTTCTGATCCTTTCTCCGGAACGCCTTCACCATCCATGCCGTAAGCAAAATCTGATAAAGGGTAAAATATATCGCCAGTCTGGCAAAAATCCAGTTCTGGGTAGCGATCAGCATCAATACAAATCCGATCAGCGACATATTGACAATAATATCGATTTCGGGGAACTGCGCGCTCAGCTTCTTCCTGCCAAGATAAGCGATGACCAGCGGTAATCCGAAAAAGGCTACCCGCACGATATTGGCGCCGCCCTCCGATAAAGTCTGGTACACACCATACTGCGTATCCTTGATCGCCGAGAACAAAATTTCTGAAAATTGGCTATATCCAAAGACGATCAGAACGGCGACGCCGAGCAGCATCAGGGTCGAGGTTGTCCAAGCCTTTCTGCGGACGATGAAAAAGATCGGAATCAGGATCAGAGCGCTTTGATGAAACAAAGAAGCGAACAGGACAACCGGGATATACCTCTTCCAGTTCCCTTCAAACAGATATTTTGTCGCGGCGAACACGATCGAAGTCGCCAAATACTGCCGGATTCCGTTCATGGAGACGATAAACGCGCCGGAAGTAATGTAGATATACACGCCCAGTTCGAACAGCCGCGCATATTTATACAGCATCATAATAATGAGCATGTTGGTGACAAACGCCGTAATCACAATCATGTACTGCGGATCGTTCGTGTACAGCTTCAAGAATTTTTGAAAAATATTAAAGCCGATATCGTCGTTGGTCCAGACATACTGCCAAGTGAAATCATCTGTGAGATATGAATGGATATACATCTCCGTATCGCCGATATTATTACGGAGCCCGGAAACGAGACAGAACATAACGGCCGTAGTGAGGAACAGGACGCGATTCGGTCTGACGGTTGCAGGAAGAGATGCGTCCGGCGTGGAAAAGTACCTGGCCGAAAGCGAGAACAGATAGGCAAAAGCCAAGAGAATCCATAATACGTTCATTGGGAGTCACTCTCCTGAACCGGCCTGATCTTGCCCGGCGTTTCTTTCGCGGAAATCGGCGCTGCGCGCTGTGTCCGCCGAATGTACAGGTACAGCAAGCCTCCCAGCGGAAGCGCCAGCACAGTCATTCCCTTCCGGGGGGACTCCGCAATAAACTTCCGGTTGCCCATGATCAAGCTGCTGGACACGTAATGGACCGCTTCGCGAAGCCTTTCCTTGAACGAAGGCGCATACACCATCGCCACTTTCCGAAAAAAAGCGAAGCCCCGCGGGTTTTTGCGGTATTGATTCATCATGTTCAGGCTTGATCCGTCGGTTCTGTATTCTACATGGCAGAGTACCTCGTTCATGACCAATAGCGGAAGCTGCTGATCGATCAGCAGATATTTGTAAGAGAGCGGAACGTATTTCTCTCCCGGAAAAATCGGGTACGGCGGAACGCAGCTTGTCATGGCGGTACGGTACACCAGCTTCTTGTCGCCTTTGACCTTCCACTTGGCATACAGGCCGTTCAGTGTCGACGCTTTCAGCCCCTCCGGCATGCCCGTTCCGATAATCTCCCCGTCCGGCGCGGCGTCCAGGCCCACAATGCCGGCATACTGCTCGCTTCCGTGCTTCTTCCAGAACGAGAGGATTTGATCCACCGCATCATCGGCTAAATAATCATCCGAATCAATGCAGACGTTAAGCTCTGTATCGATCCGTTCATAAGCCGCATTATGCGCGCCGTGCATGCCCCGATTGTCCTGATAGTGATAACGGATGGCCATTCTGCCTTCGTTTATCCAGGCCTCTACCAGTTCCTTGGTCCGGTCTGTGGAGCCGTCGTCGATAATCAGCCAGACAAAATCCTTGCAGGACTGCCTAAGCAGGCTCTCATAGCATAAATGGAGGGTATGCGCTCTATTGTAAGTTGGGGTAAAGACCGTAAGCGAAGGAACCATTGTGCTCACCTCGGGTTAAGAATTGGCCGCCACGCCGAATGGTAGAAGGAGGCCAGCCATTCGGCGGTCTGCGCGGAGTCATATCCGCTTTCGCGCAGCTGCTCCGATGTATCCGCATGCTCATAGGAAGAATCCAGCACCGCCAGCGCCCAGTGGTCAGAGGATTCCTGCAATCCGATAAACCGCACCCTGCCCGTTAAATCCGCCTCTTTGGTAATTGCGCTGGACGCGATACATCTTAGTCCTGCAGCCTGCGCTTCGACGAGAACGACAGGCAGCCCTTCGTACAGGGAAGGGAACAGGAACAGGTCCATGCCCTGCATCAGCCTGGAAATATCCGAACGGACGCCCAGAAAGGCTACATTGCCGCTTAATCCCAGCTTTTCGACTTTACGCCGTATCGCCGGCTCCAGATGTCCCGCTCCAACCAGAACCAGAAGCACATTGCGGTTTCTCCGGTAGACACTGTGAAAGATGTCAATTAGAAACGAGTGGTTCTTCTGCTCGTTAAACCGCCCGACATGGCCGATAACCAAACGTTCACCCGCCTGAAGCTCATCTCTCACCTGTTCGCGTACGGAAAGGTCTAATGCAAACTCCTGAAGATTGATCGCGTTATTCATGACAATCAAATCGTCTGTCTTCTCAATCCCTTTGCCGAACAGCCAGCGACCCGCGTTCTTCGAGCAGGCAAAATACCGGGTTGGATTATCTTTCATGACAGCTTTCGCGTATACGCGGAAAGGGAATTTCAGATCCAGTCTTAAATCGCTTAAGTGGCTGTGCGCGATCCGGCACGGAATTCCGGCCTGCTTCGCCGCACGCAGAACAAAGCTGCTGTTCTCATTGATGTGGGAATGAACGACGCGGTATTCGGAGTGTGTGCCAAAAAACTCCGCCAATTTTTTAAAGTAAAGCCGGTAATTTCCCGGTCTGATCGGCGGCATTCGAAAGATGGTTCCGCCAAGCGATTCGATTTCGTCATCATAGTGGCCTCTTTCCAGCCGGTGAACCATAAAATCAAACTGAATTTTGCCGCGGTCCATCTGACGGTAGTAGTTCATGAGCATAGTCTCCAGTCCGCCCCGATTCATCATGGTGACGACCTGAAGAATTCGAACGGGTTCCATTGTCCACACCTCTCGTATTCTTGATTCGCAATTGGTTAATTACTTTCAGCATCAGATAAATCCCGGCAGCCCATCTCCATTTTCCCAGCAGGAAAAAGACTCTCCAGGCTTTGGTGCAGCACCTCAGCTCAAATCCGGCAAAAGCCGAGACCACTTCCCGCTTTGAAACAAGCGAATGAATATCCTTGATTTTCGCAAAAGGCGATGCCTTGTAATCTTCACTAATAATGTTGAGACCGAGTCCCAGTATATTGATACACACCCGGTTACGGAGCGCCTGAGTATATTCCGCCGGCAGTTCATGCTCTTGTATAAAAGAGTTCATATGACCGTACAGCTTGCTGAATTTACTCTCCAACAAGGGGTTGTAGCGGGAAGTAATGGACGAAGTGTTGGATTTCCAGTAATGATAGAACGGGCGTCCCAGAAAGACGAAGGAGCGGGCATAATGGCATACATGGATGTTGAAGAGTGAATCCTCATTGGTTCCGATAATTTCAAGGTCGGTAAAAGAGGCGGCCGCTCTGTGAATCAGATCCGCACGGTACAGCTTGCCCCACACGGTTCCCCATGCGTCCAAAAAATCAGGCTGCGCCAGTTCCTCTCTCAGCGGACCAAACAGCCGTCTCGTAATATGCTCCTGAACCTCTTCGCCTCGGTATACCCGAACATCCGGCAGCCGGTATACTTTCTCTTTCGCGTGCGTACCGAACTCGCGCAAATACGTGCACATGACGATATCCGCATCCTCGTCCTCCGCCGCTTGGCGCATCGCCATAAACATCTCAAGGTCCACCCAATCATCCGGATCGACAAAGGCGATGTACCTTCCCGCCGCGTGCCCCATGCCTTCATTACGGGCCGAAGATACGCCGCCGTTGCTCCGGTTGATGAGAACCATGCGGTTGTCCCTGCCCGCATATTGTTCGAGAATGGGGAGACTGCCGTCCGTCGAACCGTCGTTAACCGCGATAATCTCCAGATCGCCAAAGCTTTGGCTCAGCAGACTGTCCAGACATCTGGGCAAGTAGGCCTCCATATTATATATGGGCATGATAATGCTGATTTCCGGCTTCATATCCCCCCTCCTCTCTCATATGCCTCGAGTAGATAGATGCAAGCTCCTCTACGACCGATTGCAATTTATAAGCTTCGATAAGCTCCAGGCTTCTCTTGCCCAGCCTGCTCCGTAAATCCATGGATTGGCAAAGGTGAATCATATGCTCGGCGAACGGCTCATCCTGATCCGGCTCAACGATGTATCCGTTCTCCCCGTGCATCACGAGTTCCGCATGACCTCTGTTTCTTGTTGCGATAACGGGAAGGCCGCAGGCCATCGCTTCCATAATATTTACCGGCAGTCCCTCCCGCAGACTTGCCGAAACCGCCGCATCGCACATGGGCAGCAGCCGGTCAATGTCTTTCCGGTAGCCGAGAAAATCCACTTTGTCCGCAACCCCGAGCTCCGATGCCAGCTTGCGGCTTTGTTCCTGCAGCGGGCCTTCTCCCGCGAGCAGAAGCTTGATCCCGGGTTCTTGAGCTTGAGCCCGGGCCAAGGCGCGAATGAGCAGCTGATGATTTTTATTTCCGTTGAATTCCGCGGCATAGAACATCAGGAAATCATCCGGCCCGTAGGGAAAATCCTGCCTGAGTCTTGCCTTCTCCGCCTGTGTTACCGGCTTGAATCTGTCCGTATTGACGCCCACGCCATGCACATGCTCAATTTGCCGCGCTTTGAACCTCCGCCGGGCAGCCAAGCGATAATCCTCGTTGTTAATCGTAATCAGACAATCCGTCAGCCGGGAAAGACCCTTCTCGATCGGGTAATACAGCAGCCAGTTCGTAAGCGAAGACCCTTTGCAGAAATGAAAGCCATGAGCGGTATAGATCACCCGAGTTCCATTGTTACGGGAATTAGCTGCGGCCAACCGGGCCAGAACACCGCCCATCGGCGTGTGGGCATGAATAATCCGGTAGTCATTTTGCCGGATAATTTCCTTCAGCTGACGATAAGCTTCCAAGTTACCCCGGCGAAGCGGCGACCGCTCAATGGAGATATTAAATTTCTTGTCCACATAAGGCAGGTCAAGTTCGCCCCGGGCCGCGACATGAACCTCCCAGCCGCGCTGCTTGAACCATTCAAGCACAGGTAAATGAAAGGCGCTGAAATGGTAATCTACCGTTGCGCAAAACAACACTTTTCGGGACATAAGCCGTTTTCCTTTCCATGGCGTCTAGACGACCGTCGCTTTCATAAGCGGAGCCATTTCAAAACGGTTGTTGGCAATATCAAGCAGCATGCTTCTCAGTTCTTCGATCGATAGCGAATCGTAGACCTTGAGCAGATGATTAATGGACTCAAAGTTCACCTCGTACGACCTGCCGACATAGATCTTGGGATAAACCTGCACTTCGTGAACTTCCGTATCCCTCAGCAGCTCTTCATACAGCTTCTCTCCCGGTCTCATGCCGGTGAACTCAATGCCGATTTCCTCCAGGGAGTAGCCCGACATGCGGATCAGATTTTTGGCCAAATCCACAATCTTGACCGGCTCGCCCATATCCAGCACGAAGATTTCTCCCCCGCGCGCCAGAGCGCCTGCCTGAATGACCAACCGCGACGCCTCGGGGATCGTCATGAAATACCGGACCATATCCGGATGCGTGACGGTTACCGGTCCGCCCTGCTCAATTTGTTTCCGGAACAGCGGGATTACGCTGCCTCGGCTGCCGAGCACATTGCCGAAACGAACAGCGACAAATTTGGTAGAGCTGAACCGGTCCTGGTGCTGGATGATCATCTCGGCAATCCGTTTGGTTGATCCCATAACACTGGTCGGATTGACCGCCTTGTCTGTTGAGATCATGACAAACGTGCCGACTCCCACCAGGCTCGCGGCCCTTGCGACATTCATCGTGCCGATAATATTATTCTTAACCGCTTCCTCGGGATTGCGCTGCATGAGCGGCACATGCTTGTGAGCCGCGGCATGATAGACAACATCCGGATGATGCAGCTCCATTAAGCTGATAATCTTGCTTTCATCCTGTAAATCCGCGATTTCGGTATAGAACTGGATGCCGGAATCCCGGAACTTCGCTTTCAGCTCGATTTCAATCGTATAGATGCTGTTCTCTCCGTGACCGAGCAGCACCAGCTTTTTCGGCCGGAATTTGGAGATTTGCCTGCATACCTCGGAACCGATGGAGCCGCCTGCTCCCGTGACGAGGACAACCTTTCCCGTGACATAGTCGGAAATTCGGTCAAGGTCAAGCTGAACCGCTTCCCGGCCCAGAAGATCTTCGACCTGAATGTCCCTGAATTGGCTGACGGCGACTTTGCCGCTCGCTATATCCTCCAGCATAGGAATGGTTTGTGTCTTGGCGGAGGTCTTGGTGCATTCGTCATAAATGGTTTTTAGCCCGTTTTTGGAAAGCGAAGGAATCGCGATGACAATATGTTCAATTTGAAACCGTTCAGCCAGCTCTACAATATCAGCTGTTCCGCCGACAACGGGAATCCCCATGATATCGAGACCGAGCTTGTTCAAATTGTCATCAATAAAAGCGATAGGTTTCAGCGCCTTGTTCGAACCGGACATGAGCTGTCTTGCAACCATCGTTCCGGCCGCGCCCGCACCGATGATCAGCGTCCGCTTGGCGTTATCCGGCTCGCTCTGTGTCTCCTGCTTGTCATGAGCGGCTCTGATGATCCGCCAGCAAAAACGCGACCCGCCGATCAATATCATATGCAGCAGCCATGTCACCAGCAGCAGACGGTATTGAACGTTGCCTGAGAGAACCAATTGAACGGTAGCCGCGGCAATCATGGAGAACGTGACCACTTTGCTAATGAAGATAATTTCTTCAACGCTGGCATATTCCCAGGCTTTCTTGTACAAATGGTATACAAAGGCAAAGAGATGATGACTCAGGAGCAATGCGACCGAACTGATAATCACCGGATGTGTAAATACATTAAAAGAGGCGTTCACCAGGAAGCTTCCTGCGAAAATAGCCGTCAACACAATAAATGAATCCAATAACATTAAAATAGTTAGCCGATGCTTACGAAACAACGTTCGTCCACTCCCTCCCAAAACAAATCAATCCAGCGGCTGTCACTGTTCCTAACCCCGATTAAGCAAGCTTCCTAATATCCTTACCTTCCCAAAATCCAATAAGCGCTTGGCCTCGAGGGCTTTCTTCTGCTGCGTCTTCCCGCTGCTGACAACCAATACGACCCCATCGCACCGGCCCGCCAGCGCGATAGCATCGGGTGTTTCCAATACCGCGGAGCAGTCAAACAGAATAACGGTGTATTCCTTTCTTGCCCGATCCAGAAATTCCGACATCGCCTGCGAATCAAGCAGATCCGCTGCGCCCGGCAGATGCGACCCGCCGGGAACGATGGACAGTCTCTCAATATCCGTGAGATATACGGATTCCTCAAAATCAATGTTGGAAGCTAATCCATCGGCGAGTCCGGGCCATTGTTTTATGCTGAATACCTGACCCAGAATAGGGTTCCTGACATTGGCGTCCACCAGCAGTACCTTATCTCCCCGCTGAGCGAAGCTGACGGCCAAATTTACGGCGGAGGTCGTCTTCCCTTCTCCCGGCGAAGGAGATGTGATTACGAGGGAGATCTGCTCCTTCTTTCCCGCTGCAATCCGAATGTTATTCCGTATCCTTCTGTATTGCTCGGCAGCAGCCGCTGTGGGACTGTTATGAACAATAAAGCAGCTGTATATCGCCCGTGAATCCAACTTTTTCTCCCTATGAGCCAATGGCTTCACCTCGCACATACTCATTTTTCCGCCTTGAATTGCCGAAAGAATCTTTACGCTGCAATTTAGGAACGACTCCCAGTGAATCTACGCCCAATATCCGTTCAAGATCTCTTTCGGAGCGGAGGGTATCATCCAGTGATTCGAGCAAAAGGGCAAGACCCAAACCAATGACAAGACCGGCTATTATCCCTGCGATCAGCGCACGATTGCTCGGCGGATTGATGGGTGCGGGATTCGGCGATTCTACCGCTTCCGTAAGAACGCTGATTCCGTTAAAGCCCATACGCTTACTCACTTCCTCGGTAAACACGCGCACGACGGCATTGACGATTTGCGGCGCGACGGCAGGGTCCGGGTCAACAACCGAAATGATTGTAATAATGGAATTGTCAACGCTTCCTACACTGATCTGATTGCGCAAGCCTCCAGCCGACCTTCGGATACCCGACTCCTGGATCACGCGTTCCAGAACCACCGGTTCGCGAATGAACACTTTGATTGTGCTCAGCTGTTCCGGAGTAGCTGCGGGAATCATAATTCTTGCCGAAGAAGAGTACAGGGGCACTTCTGGCTGTGAGCTGTACAGACCACCCAGCACGGCGAGAAGGACGGTCGTGAGCAAAATAATCCATAATCTCCTTCTAATAACCGCAGCCCATTCCTTTAGATTAATTTCCTTGACCGGAACTCTGGATGAAGGTGCCTTTTCGTATACCTCGTTCTCATCTTCCACATGTTCACCCACTTTAAAGAATGACTTCAATAAAGAACATTATTCATCAATTTTAGTTCTTTATATAGAACATGTCAACTATTAGTCCTTTCATTCTATGGATATCGTTCGTTTTTATGACCGTTAATCGTTCGTTTACACGCACAAAAAAGAAGCTGCTCCAAAAGCAGTTTTTACTGCTTCAAGAGATAGCCTCTTTTGTTGTTCAATATATAGCGAAACGGATGGTCAGGCCGGAATTATCGTTTGTAAGAAACGCTTAACACCGGAAAGCCCCTCATGCTCCAGTACGTTAAGGAGCTGTGTCCCGATGATCGCGATATCGCATTTGCCCTCTAAAAAGCGCACATCTTGATCGCTTTGGATACCGAATCCTACAGCGATCGGGGTTCTGGCCATGCCGCGGACACGAGTGATAAATGCTTCTGTCTCCTTGCCAAACGAGGTCTTCGTCCCGGTCACTCCCTTTCGCGCCGCACAGTACAGAAAACCGCCGGTTTCTGCCGACAGATAAGCAAGGCGTTCGCTGGTTGTATACGGTGTAACGATCAGAACCGGCTCCACCCTATGCTTACGGCAAGCCTCCATAAATTCATGGCTCTCCTCAGGATAGGCATCCGGCACAATCAGACCCTGAATGCCTATTGCGGCGCACTCTTTAACGAAATCTTCAATTCCATACTGAATGACAACATTATAATAAGTCATGAACAAAAAGGAGAGGCCGGGAAAATCCGTGACCACACGCCCCGCGAATTCCAGGCATTGTTTCGTTGTTGTGCCGCTTGCCAGTGAAGCCTGATTTGCATGTAGAAACACCGGACCATCCGCAATAGGCTCCGAGAAAGGTAATTGAAGCTCGACAAGGTGGACGCCGCTCTCTTGAAACAAACGGATCATTTCGTAATTCGTGTCAAAATCCGGGTAACCGAGAATTTGGTGAGTCATCATTTGTATCGGTTTCCCGGATTGTCTGACCGTTATCCGTTCAGCGAGCCCCATCTTCGAACTGCCGGGCTTTTCTCCGGATAAATGCTTTCCATTCATCATCATTCAATCCCTCCGCTACATTAAAAATATCTTTATCCCCTCGTCCGGACATATTAATTATGAAGATATCAGACCCCGAAGATTCCGTGATATCGTTAAACGCTCCCGCAAAAGCATGCGTGGACTCCAGCGCAGGAATTAGCCCTTCCGTCTTCATGATTATTTCCAGCGCTTCCACTACCTCCGTATCGGTAGCAGCCGTGAACCGCACCCTGCCCCGCTCTGACAAGTCGGCCAAGATCGGAGATACTCCTACATAATCCAGACCTGCGGCAAGGCTGTACGTATCATTCATTTGCCCGTCGTTATTTTGCAGAAAAAGGGTTTTAAAGCCTTGAGCGACGCCGGCTCTGCCCTCACCGTACGCAATCCGGGCCGCATGCCTGCCAGACCCCTTGCCCTGCCCGCCTGCCTCAACCCCCACCAGCTCAACATCATCATGCGGATAGAACGCTTGAAACACACCGAGGGCGTTCGATCCGCCGCCCACACAGGCGTAGACCCGGCTTGGCAGCCTGCCTTCCGCCCGCAAAATCTGTTCCTTGGCTTCTATGCCAATCACGGCCTGAAAGTAAGACACAATGGCGGGGAAAGGATGCGCACCCGATGCGGTTCCCAGAACGTAATGCGTCGTTTCAAAGCTGGAAACCCAGTCTCTCAACGCTTCGTTGATCGCATCCTTCAACGTTCGTGAACCGTAATCGACGGCGATGACTTCAGCCCCCAGCCGTTTCATCCAAAAGACATTGGAATACTGACGTTCCATATCTTCCCGGCCCATATAAATGGTAGCCGAGAGCCCGAGCTTCGCCGCTGCGGTAGCGGTAGCCACTCCATGCTGTCCCGCCCCCGTTTCGGCTATGACGCGCGTTTTCCCCATTTTCTTCGCAAGCATGGCTTGACCGAGCGCGTTATTCAACTTGTGGGCGCCGGTATGATTCAAATCCTCGCGTTTAATATAAATTTTGGCACGGCCGAAATAATCGGTTAGCCGATCCGCATAAGTAAGCGGAGTAGGGCGCCCCGAGTAATCCGCCAGCAGTGAACAATACTCTTTCCAGAACGCTTCATCCTGTTTAATGGCTTCAAAATGCTCCTTGATTTCCGCAAATGCAGGGACAAGGATTTCAGGTATGAACGAGCCTCCGTAATTACCATAGTAACCATTGTCTTCTACAACTGCTTCAGCCGTAGCGGATATCGTTTGAAATATCGTTTTATACTCGGACATTACTATTCTCCTTTCCCGTTTCATTCGATGGATGATGACATGGAAATAACATCTCGCGCCGTCTCCGAATCCGTTACCAGTACATCAATCCATTTACCTTTGAGTGCTGCTGTAATTGCCATGATTTTAGCTGCTCCCCCGGCAATTCCGATGACCGTAGGTATCGCGCG
Organism: Paenibacillus sophorae; assembly: GCF_018966525.1. Taxonomy (NCBI): domain Bacteria; kingdom Bacillati; phylum Bacillota; class Bacilli; order Caryophanales; family Paenibacillaceae; genus Paenibacillus; species Paenibacillus sophorae. The sequence goes on along the minus strand of NZ_CP076607.1, from coordinate 1,604,830 downwards.
AAGTTCCTGAGCGGTCAAGCCAATCAGCCTGCTGCTGCCCGGGAAGTCGATCACCTGTCCTCTTTCATCCAGAAAGGAAGCGCACAGATTGGCAACAGCCCCCCGCTTTTTCAGAACCGTCATATCCTCCCCGCTAAAGCTCCCCGATTTGACCATGGTCGCCCCTTCACTTACTTCACCGATGCTTACGACCGCTACGCGGCTGCTTCGGGCAAGCTCAAGTACATTTGCAATCTCCGGCTCTCTACGCAACAGCAAACCGGTCTCTTCGTTTGCCACCAATGCAGGCGCATGAAACATCGAGTACTTGGATTTCAGCTTGTTCGCGAAGGCCATAGCATTGGTGCTTGCATGCCAGGCGGCGCCATCCGATCCCCACCCTCCGACCAGGGGGACAAATTGCAGTCCATCCCGTGCGAAGTAATCCGTCTCCTCGGCTGCGCAGCCTATCGTATGTCCTGCCATAACGCCGACTATATCGCCATCCCTCAGTACGGATTCGATCAGAGCGGCGCCGGTTCGGCCCAGCAGGGCAGGAAGCCCGGCAGGTTCTGTCTCAGAAGAATCGACAACCAGCGCGTCTTGAATACCGAAGGCGCCGATGATTGATTTTTCAAGTTCTTGTTCGGCTGAAAACGGGTTATTGATCGAAATACGTACAATCCCTTCATTCTTGGCGACTGTCAGCATCCGGCTTACATGAGGACGGGATATCCCCAGACGTTTGGCGATTTCCATTTGATTCAGGCCTTCCTCGTAATACAGCTGGCAAATCTTCACTAATAACCGGAAGCGATCCTTATTCTTCTCCGTCATAATGCGGGCATGCACATCCCTTCACACTCTATGTACAAATGTTCATATAATGAACAAACGTACTTCACTTCACGAGTATATCGCTTTTTTCCTTATTTTTCAAATCAAAAAGAACCGCCCCATATGTCACTTTAATGACAAATGGAGCAGTTCCTTCGCCCGATCAATATAGACATTACTGCAATATATTATTATTGAATCTATCATTTGCTTTTAGCGAGAGCTTCGCTTTAACAAGAATGTTATCCTCTATCGTATAAGGAGGTGCCCCCACGCCCGCATACTCGGTCGAGATTCCTTTTGCCGGCAGATTGGTTGTAATTTTGTTCTTCCGAATCACCGCGCTCAGCACATCGTATGGATCGTTCCGCTTCCAGTAATCGTTGATTTTGATAAGCTCCGTACTGTTTGAGGCAAGGTTATTGGCATTCACAACATTATTCTCCACAACGGCGCTTCGAGCCGCCTGGATACTGACAGCCTGCGCGCTGCCGGGCAGTTCAAATGTGGAGTTCTTCACCGTCAGATTTAATTGCTTATTCTCTGCGTACAGCAGACCCGCACCTTGGACGTTACCTTTGAAGGTACAGCCGTCAAACACATAATCTCCGGCCAGAACAGCTGAAAGCGTGCCGAACTTCCCTTCCTCGGATGCTTCAAACTGGCAATCTTTATAGGTCCCCGGCGGTAGAGAAAGCCCATATGCGGAGTTATAGCGGGTGATCTTCAGATGATCAAATACGCTTCCGGAAACCGTATTTCCGGTAAAGCTCCGCAGAGCCGGCTCCCCGGTAATCGTGACATTGGACAGGCGCAGAGGGTTCTTGCTGATGCTTAGGCCCGCATCCACTTTTTTCGTAATGTTGATATTGACATTGGAGACCTTGATTCCGTAAGCATCCTTTGCGCTCAAGGCGAGTGTGCCGTTCGTGATCTCCATTCCATCAATGACGATATTCGGCCCTTCGAAATAGGTGATGGAATCATTCAGCTCGTTGTTCCGTAAGGTGACATCGTGATAAGCATAAATGCGCGCACCGTCGAAATGGTTACCGGATACCCAGGCGTTTGTAAATGGCGGGGAGACCGCAAGTCCGATGGCTTCCTTGGAAGCAAAATGATTGCCGTCCACCCATGCGTTCCGGCCGTCATAAAGAATGACATCGTACACGGCGTTGTTATAGAATTGGTTGTTTTTAATCGTGATGTTTGTATTCAGGTAGCCATTCTCCCCATATCCTCCTTCCACATCAATGCCGGATTGCGGCGCTGTTCCCTTTATGTCATGAAATAAACTTCCAGTAATCAGAACGTTGTCTGCTCCGCCGACCGTAATTCCCTGACGCCGGTTGAATGCGGACTCCGAGTTCCGGACGGTAATATTCCGGCTGACGACACGGTTCCATACTTCCAGGTAGCCGCCCTTATACGATGCTTGATTAAATACCAGATGGCAGTAGGCGGCTCCGGTTGGAATAGCCATTTGATCCCGGACCTTGGCCGATATTTTCTTGATAAACTTCCCATTATTTTGGTAGAAATAGACCTCGAATGAAGGCGCCAGTTTTTGGACATTGGAAATTTCAAAGAGCTTCTCCGATTGCAGGATTGGCGCGGTAAGCGGAATCGGCTTTTTGGTGCGCACTTTATTCTTATCGCTCACCGCATTTCCTTTTGCATCGAGCGCTCCGGAAACAAACCATCCCTCATACAGATCCTTAATTAATTTGCCAACGCCGCCAATCGCCATCCCGTCTCCGGTAAAATTAACGGTCTTGACGCCGTCGATCACAACATTTGACGCACCTTCAAGCAAAATGCCGTACCCGTTCTCATGCGTGCCCGCGCTGTGGGGATTATCCTTCTTTGAGAAATCATGCTGCTGCTTATCGCCGCTGTAAGTTCCGCCCTGGAGCGTTACATTGTTGACCCCATAGCCCAAGAACATCGTTTCGTACCGTTCTTTTCCGCTCGCTTCCTTTTGCAGCACGGCGTCATCCGGCATAATAAACATCATATCGCTGACCATGTTGATCCGGCTGTCCTTATCAATCAAGTATGTTCCGGATGGCAGCGTCACCATTTTAACCCCGTCGTTATGCAGACTTCTTAGCGCTTCGTTAATGCCTTTGGTCGTTTCCACGGGATGAGTTCCGTCATTGTAGATATTCCATTTGGCTAAATTAATCGTCGCTTCCGGCGGATTCGGGGAATCCTGGCCATATATCTCCAGCGGCAGCAATCCAAGCAGCACAACGATTATAGGCAGAATGAACTTCCACAATTGTTTGCGCATTCCTGTCCCTTCCTCCTGTTCAAGATTCAATCCGCGCAGCATTCGTTCTTTAAAACGAACTGTCTATTTTAGACTATCATGTTTTTTTTCGAATGGAAAGGCTTAAGTCCTATCTTCAAAAAACGGTCCTTTAGACCCCCCATTTTTCCCTTAATTCGCCCGTTTTTTGTCTTAAAAGCGCAATTGCAAATACCGATAAACTAAATCAGGCAACAATTGCCAATGATAAAATCTCTAAAATTAAGAGAGAGGAATCCTTATGAAGAAGACAGCAGTTCTCCTTATTATGTTTCTTATTGCGGCCATTTTGGCGCCGGCGTCCCCCCAAGCGAAGGCGGCGAGTCCGGCGCTATTCTCCGATATTTCGCCCAAGCACTGGGCCCAGAAAGAAATATCGCGGTTACAAGAGCAGCAGCTTATCGGAGGCTATAATGACGGAACCTTTCGCCCAGACAAGCCGATTACCCGGGCGGAAGCCGTAAAGCTTATTGTGCAGGCAAGCCATATCGAAGTTGACGCGAATGCGGATTCGGACTCGCAGCAGGCTCCTCCCGATGTTCCCTCATCGTATTGGGCTTATCCTTACATCGAGGCTGCGAAGGAGAATAATCTCATTACCGGATATATGGACGGATCGTTCCACCCTGGAGATACGCTGACCCGGGCCGACAGCGCCGTTCTGATCGCACGCGCCTTTAAGCTGGACAGCCAGGGCACAGACACCGCCAGCCGCGTTGCCGATATCGGCAACCACTGGGCCGCCCCTTTCATTTCCAAACTGATCGCAAACGGCATTGCGGTCGGAGACGAGAACGGCAGATTTCAGCCGTCCAAAAAGGTGACCCGCATCGAATTCACCGCTCTGCTCGCGAGAGCGCTCTATCAGGATCTGCGGATCGGCGCCGCTGCCGGCTCGCCGGAGAAATCGGCTGAGCCATCGGCCAGCCCATCCGCAGCAAAGACAGCGGATGTCTCAGCAGGCGGACCGGCTGATGCGGGTTCCGGCTCTCCCGTCGGCGCTGGAGGCGGGGCGCCGATCGGCGGCGGCGGAGGTGCTGCGCCTGCTCCCACTCCTTCGCCATCGCCGCTGCCTTCCGCCTCTCCCGAGCCGGTCACGGGTGCTCCTGCTCCTGAACCGGAGCCCGAGCCGGCGCCGGAGCCCAGCTTGACCCCTGCTCCCGAGCCGACTCCCTCTCCGAGCCAGGCACCCATCCTGCAGGAAGTTTCCGGTTTGAAGCCCTACAACGATGATACCCGGTTGTCATTTACCTGGATCAATCCGTCCTATCCGGGCTTTAAGGCGGTAAACATTTATAAGGAAGGAATCCTGAAGGCAACAACAACCGATGCGTTCTATCAGGAAGCCGGTCTTCTTCCAGGCTCGGTCTACAAGTATGTATTAAAAACCGTGAATATGTCCGGCCTTGAATCCAGCGGCACAGAGCTGCAAGTGACAATGGATCCCGCCAGCCTTCCGTCTCCTCCGGCCGCACTGTCCGCTGCCGCCTCGGATGGCGCTGCGCTGCTGCACTGGACGGAGAATGACGAGAGCGGCATCATTGGCTACAATGTCTATCTGGACGGCCGCCAATATAATACCGCTGCGGTAACTGACGCCACTTACACGCTGGACGGGCTGAACAACGGTCAGAATTATAGTCTGTATGTGACCGCCGTAAACGGCAACGAGCTTGAATCGGAGCCGTCGGTTACGGTAGATGTCACTCCGCAGGCCGTGGACAGCTCGGCTCCCGCTGAAATCAGCCAGGTGAGCGCTGTGGATGATGGCAAATCGGTCACGCTGACCTGGAATAACCCAGCTTCTCCCGACTTTGACCATGTCGATATTTATCTGGATGGCGTACTGATCGGCTCTTCAACAAGCGGAAGCTACAAAGCAGGCGGACTCTTAGGGGAAACGGACTATTCCTTTACTCTCCGAACGGTGGATAGAAGCGGCAATGCATCACAAGGAATTACTCTTTCCATCCGGACAAAGGATATTACTCAACCGGCAGCACCTGTACAGGTATCCGCGGCGGGCGGTCCAAGTAAAGTTTCGGTCTCCTGGGCGGCTAATACGGAGAGCGACTTGGCCGGTTACAATGTGTATGTTAACGGACAGCAAATGAATACAGAGCCTCTCATTCAGAATTTTTACGTGGCCTCAGGCCTGGATTTCGGTACAAAATACAATATCCAAGTGGAGGCCGTGGATACTAGCGGAAACCGTTCGCCCCTTAGCGGCACCGCGTCGGCATCGCCCACGCATTATTTGATTGATCTGGCCCGGTGGGGAATCTATAACGATGGAACACATCCGGTGGAGACGGTTAAAGGCATCAATAATGCACTGGCCTGGGCACATCAGAATGGCATTACGGCAACAACGCTTCCACCTGGAACCTATCTGATCGACAAGGATAGCCGGATCGCCATGGTTGGCAATATGCTGTTTGACCTGCCGATGGATGCGATCCTTCAGAAAGAGACCAACGGCAAGGAAAGATACGATGTCATGTATGTCGGATACGGCGCGAGCAATGTAACGCTTCGCGGCGGAACTTACCTTGGCGACAAGCTGACTCATGACTATTCCCAGAGGGAGCCTCATAATTCAGGCACTCACGAAGGAGGGTACGGCATCTTTGTCGAAGGCGCGGCGAATACAACTATAGATGGAGTTAAAGCGATGTACTTCACCGGAGACGGCCTGGTGCTTGGAGGCTACGGAACGATGTTCAAGGATCTGTATGCCGCCAGCTTCGTATCCGGAGGGATCGACGGCAGCGGTCAACCGCGGAGCGATAGCACAAAAATCCGGACCAAAGAAGGAATTTATTTCACCAATCCCATCTTCAAGACAGAGCGGACCTTTGAAATTTCCAATCTGATAAATCTGCCTGGCGGCTTTACCGTTTATTTCTATCGTGCTGACGGAACTTTCATGATGAGCCAGCCGGCAACAGCCAGACAGACGATGACCATACCCGCCGGTGCCGCCTACTTCCATCTTGTATTCAATAAAGCCTCGTCAACAGGAGCTTACCTGGAAGCCTGGAACCGGACGGTATGCCAAAATACGGTAGTCAAAAACTCTGAGTTCGCATACAACCGCCGTCAAGGAATTACGGTGGGCGGCGCTAACAATGCGCAGATTATTAACAACATTCTGCATGATATGAAAGGAACGGCGCCTCAATCGGGGATTGATGTCGAAGGGGGATTCGGCCAGAACGGAAGCCTGAACACCAGTATTTATATCAAGAACAATGATTTCTATAATAATGCAGCCTATGATGTCATTCTGTACGACGGACATGATGTCACCGTTGAAGGCAACCATATTGCTTCCAAGGGAGCCATCGGTCTTGCCGTCTCCGATTCATTCAGAAATGCCATGGCTGTAAACAACCATTTTGACGGAAGCCGGATTGTCGCTTATCACGACGCCACATTTTTAAATAACCGGTTGAATGATTCCTACACCTACTTCGCAGGGCCCAACGTTATAATCGACGGTATGGAGATCACCAACGGAACACTGTCTGTCAGCGCCAGAACTACCAATGGAGTCAAAGTCTCTAATGTAAATATCAACATTACGAAGAACGTGGATGCGGGCTTTGCTGTCAATGGAAAAGGCATTGAAGCTTCCAATGTTACGATTACCGGAAAAGGAGCGCTCGCCACCTTTAAGGGAAGCACTACGGAGAGCAGCGTGTTCAACAATATCAAGGTGCTGGGCTTTAACTCTGCCTATGGCATGACTTTGCCGCAGGGCACTTACACGAACTCCGTATTTGAAGCGGCGGACGGCAGCAGATTCGGCCAAACGATAGTCGCGAACGGCAAATACAGCTTCGACAATTGCACCTTCACGTCCAACACCACAGGTAACGCGGCGCTTATCGCAAGCCATGCCAATCTGGATCTGAAGATCACGAACTCAAGGTTCAATGTTAAAGGGGATGCTTCAGCGGTTACGGTTGAAACGGCCAATAAAATCGTTCTGGCAAACAACACGGTCACCGCCATGAACCTCACGCGCACCGCCACAGAACTGATCAAGATTAATGATTACTGGAAAAGAAATGATCCGGCGGATGTCCTAAACGCGACGATTACCGGCAATACGATCACTTCCAATATCGCCGCCGTCGGCATTTCCACGATCTATGCGGGGGTAGGAGCACCGCCCTATACCGTAACGAATAATATCCTTAATAAAGCTGTGCTTGCTCTCAAAAGCAATGATGTGCAGAGCGGAAATATTCAGCGGTAAAGCGCGTATCTTCATAATATTTCAAAAAAAGGCGGCCCGGGAATTCTCTCCGGGCCGCTTCTGCTTATCGATAAAGATTGTCCTTTTAAAAATTTTACTTTACAAAATAAACCATAGAATATATTGACAGAATATGAACGTAAATATATACTTTGGTCATTGTATATAATTCCTAGCTATTTAGTATGAAATATTACTGTGACTACTGCCATTACAGATCACCGGGCGTCAAATGGGGTAAGAGAGGATGGATAGCGAATGGGCAAGATCAATTTGAGGTTGACTGAAGTTCAGAATCGCGAGCGGCGGCTCGGCACAATCATCGCTTGGAACGGAACAGCATCGGATCTGCACACGCAATCAGGCTATCAGCAAAGAGGAAGCGGATGTAAAAGCAATAAAGATGGATGCCGGCTGTGTGAAGCCAAAGGTCCTTTCACTCAAGGCTCGGTGTGCAGCGAGCAAATGGTTGAATGTCAGGCAGGCAATGTCAGAGATGCGGTGCTGATCCAGCATTCACCTATCGGCTGCGGCGCCGGACAAGTTCCCTACAATTCAATCTACCGTAATGGATTGGCCATGAGAGGCCATAAAGTCGAGAATATTCGAATTATCAATACAAACCTGCAGGAGACGGATATGGTGTTTGGCGCGCTTGGCAAACTCAAGCAATCCATTGACGATGCATGGGAAAGATATTCGCCCAAAGCCATTTTCATAGGAACCTCTTGCCCTACCGGGATCATTGGCGAAGATATTGAAAGTGTTGCAAGGAAGAAACAAGAGGAGCTGGGGATTCCCGTCATTCCTCTTTTCTGTGAAGGATTCAGATCGAAGCATTGGAGTACCGGCTTTGACGCGACCCAGCATGGCATTTTGCGACAGATTGTGAAAAAAAGCACGAAAAAGCAAGAGGATCTCGTTAATGTCATCAGTCTTTGGGGTTCGGATATCTTTACCCCTATGTTCAAAGAGCTTAATCTAAGAGTCAATTATGTTGTGGATATGGCATCCGTCTCCGATCTCGAGCAATTGTCTGAAGCGGCGGCAACCGTAGGCTTCTGCTATACGCTCTCTTCGTATATGGCAGCGGCGCTGGAGCAGGAATTTGGCGTGCCCGAAGTCAAAGCTCCGATGCCCTACGGATTCGCCGGAACCGATGCATGGCTTCGCGAGCTCGGCAAAGTCACCCATCGGGAAGAGCTTGTAGAGCAGTACATCGCGAAGGAACACGCCAGAGTGAAGCCGAAGATCGCCGAGCTCAAGAAGAAGCTTCAGGGCTTAAAAGGATATGTAGCTACAGGCTCCGCTTACGCCCACGGACTGATTCAAGTACTGAGAGAGCTGGATATTCAGGTAGACGGCTCGCTGGTGTTCCACCATGATCCCGTTTATGACAGCGGCGATGCCAGGGAGGATTCATTGGGGCACCTGATTGAACATTACGGCGAGGTCCCTTCGTTTAATGTGAGCAACAGGCAGCAGTATCAATTTTACGGTTTGCTGCAGGAGGTCAAGCCGGATTTTATCCTGATCAGACATAACGGTCTCGCGCCGCTGGCTTCCAAGCTCGGCATCCCCGCAGCCCCGCTGGGCGATGAACATATCGCGATCGGCTATGAAGGCATCGTTAATCTGGGTGAAGCTATTCTGGACATTCTCGCCCATAAAAAATTTCACGATGATCTGAAAAAGCACGCAAAGCTCCCCTACAAGCAGTGGTGGCTTGAACAAAAAGACCCCTACATTCTCGCCAAGCACCCGGAATTGATCGATGCGTAAACAATGATTTTCATAGAAAAGGAGAACTACCATGGCTGTTACCAAAAATGAGCACGGGCAGACCAATTCAATCAATCAAGTGCGCTACGGCTGTGCCGTTGGAGCCTTGTACAGCGTCGTATCCATTCCGGGCGCCGTTCCCATCGGCCACTGCGGACCGGGCTGCATGGACAAGCAATACACAAGCCTGGCCTTTTACAACGGCTTTCAGGGCAGCGGGTATTCGGGAGGCTCAGTCTCTCCAAGCGTCAATGCCGGTGAGAAAGAAGTGGTGTTCGGCGGCGAGAAGCGCTTGGACGAATTAATTAAATCCACTCTTAAGATCATAGAGGGCGACTTGTTTGTGGTGCTGAACGGGTGCATCGGAGAATTGGTCGGGGATGATGTCGGAGCGGTCGTCAGTAAATATCAGAAGCAGGGAGTCCCCATTGTGTATGCCGAAACCGGCGGCTTTAAGGGCAATAACTTCGTCGGCCATGAGATCATAACGACAGCCATCATTGATCAATACGTTGATAAATTTACGCTTAACAAGGACCACAGGGAAAAGGGGCTGATTAATGTCTGGTCGGAGCTGCCGTATCAGAATACATTCTGGCGCGGGGACTTGTCCGAGCTGAAGCGAATTCTTGAGGGCGCCGGTTTCAGGGTCAATATTTTGTTCGGCGGCAAATCGGCCGGAGTCGAGGAATGGAAGACGATTCCCCATGCCCAGTTTAATCTGGTCGTCTCGCCATGGCTCGGGCTGAAAACGGCCAAGCATCTGGAACAAAAGTACAATCAGCCGTATTTGCACATCCCTGTGTTACCGATCGGAGCGCAGCAAACAGCTGCATTTATTAGACAGGTCGTTGAGTACGCGGGCATTGACCCTGCAACAGCCGAGTCGTTTATCGAGCAGGAAGAAAAAGAATACTATTATTACCTGGAGCATTTCAATGATTTCTACGCCGAATATTGGTGGGGACTGCCGGCAACCTATGCCGTAGTCGGGGACAGCACGTACAATCTGGCCTTAAACAAGTTTCTGGTGAATCAGCTCGGCTTAATTCCAAGGAGACAAATCATCACCGATAATACGCCGGAAAAATATAGAGAAGCCATCGCTCAAGAATATCAAAAGCTCGCTCATGATGTCGCCACCACGGTCGATTTTGTTGAAGATGGCTATATCGTCGGCAAGTTATTGAGAGAGACTGATTTCGGGCATAAGCCCCCGATTATTTTTGGAACAACATGGGAAAGAGACACGGCCAAGGCGCTGAAGGGCAACATCGTCGAAGTCGGATTTCCGGCGTCCTATGAAGTGGTTCTGAACAAAAGCTACATCGGATACAGAGGCGCATTGCAGCTTATTGAGAAAATATTCACTGTCGCTATAAGCGCCAGCGCATAGCTCTTGTCATGGCGCTGCTGATGGAACCAGCCGGGCAATGCTTGCGGAGTGTTCGGTTCTCCCGAAGCCTGCAGAAGGCAGCCGTGCAGAACTTGAAGTAGATGACGATCTTATCTGGATACGTGGAAAAACGGGGATAACCCCCACGTCTCAAAAAGGCGTGGGTTCCCGACAATCTGAGGCGGCCTGGGATTTCTCCCCGGGCCGCCTTTTTTGAGATAGATAAATACTAGTTCAGCCTAATATACCTCAGTAACAATAATACTTCTTCCAAAGCTTATAGGAGTCATGCTTATTGTCCTCCCACCAGTCTTCATCATCGTCATGATCGTCGCCATGATCCTTGCCCTTTAACCAGCCTAACCAATTGTTGGATTCTTTGTCGTCTTTGTAGGATGCGGACCCTCCCCTATCGAACCAGGAGGAAAACACATTGCTCAGTGAAGAGAAAAAAGAGGTTGCATATGAGGCGTTGTGCTTCGCTTCCGCCGAACCTGAGGATGCATAGGCAGAAGCAGGCAGCATCATCACGCTGACTAGCAGCACAATCAGTGTAAGCCGGGCGTATTTCTTCATGCACGTTACCATATCTTCATTATCCTCTCTTTCCAAGAGTCTAATTACCTAAAAAACAGTTCTCTATAAAGAATATAATGGAACTACTATTTTGTAAATACAATCAATGAATTGCAAAATATCATGCTTGATTTTTGATCTATCTTTGATAGACTCACCTTAAGACTACAGACACCCCCAACTAGCAGATGTTGTTTCTTCTAGCGAACTCTCCCGCATCACAGACTTTCCTGCTCACTCTAATACTTGTTCATTAATCCGGCAGATTGGAGATCATTCCATATGAAAAAACTAAGACATCTCTTAAACACCGATATTTACCGATGGCTGAAACAGTGTATGACGGGAAAATGGGGCGCGCTGTCCGTTATCATTATTCTAAATGTAATCATTTCATTAAGCGGCACCGTTCTTGCCATTGTCTCGAAACAGGTGATTGATCATGCCGTACAGAACAGTGTGCGCGTCAGCGGCATATACGCAATCGCTTTTGCCCTGATTCTGATCCTTCAGCTAGCTCTTTCATCATTGCTGACCCTGAGAACCGTGAAGCTGAGAGAGGCTATGAACAATGATTTGCAGCGGAACTTTATGGACCGGCTGTATAGGGCAGAGTGGAGCGCTGCCGGAAAATACCACAGCGGCGATCTGTTGACGCATCTGACCAACGATGTTGCCAATGTCACCGACGGCTTGATTAACACCCTGCCGAGCATCATCTCCCTGATTGCCCAGTTTGCGGCGGCTTTCATCACTTTGCTTTATTTTGACAAGACGCTGGCTCTGTTCGCCTTTCTGCTTGGACCTGTGTCCGTGCTCATCAGCTGGTATATTGGCAGCAGACTGAAGAAGATGCAGCATCAGATTCAGGCCGCTGAAAGCCGCTATCGTTCCCTGCTGCATGAATGCGTCCAAAATCTGCTGATCGTCAAGACGTTCGAGCATGAACAAGACAGCCTGCAAAAAGTACAAGCATCCCAGCAGAACCGGCTGTTCTGGATACTTAAACGCACCCGGTTTAATGTGGCCGCAGATTTGACCATGGGAGTCGGATACCGGCTCGGTTTTTTTCTCGCTTTTATTTGGGGGGCATACCGCATATCTATCGGAGCTGCCAGCTTTGGCATGTTTACCGCTTTTTTGCAGCTTGTGGGACAAATTCAGGGACCGCTTGAAGGTCTGGCCCGTACGTTCCCTGTCCTAATCGCCATGATCACATCGACGGAACGGCTGATTGTCTTTCAAAAATTGGAGTCGGAGAACAAGAGGGAAAGCCTTCCTGCCATTCGGGACGGCATATCCGGTCTGCAAATGGAGCATGTAGTATACGGCTATGAAGCAAATAAGCCGATTCTTACCGGTGTTTCTCTCCGCATTCAGCCCGGCGAGCTGATCGCTCTCATCGGCACCTCGGGCGAAGGCAAAACCACCCTGCTTCGGCTGCTGCTCGCGTTAATCAAACCTCAGACCGGGGATGTCTGCATTATCGGCAAAAATCATGAACGGATCAGCCTTTCCGCTGATACAAGGTCTTATTTTTCCTATGTTCCGCAGGGCAATACTTTATTCTCCGGCACGATTGCGGACAACCTGCGGATCGGTCATCCCTCAGCTACCGAGGAGGAAATAAACGCAGCCACCCAGGCCGCTTGCGCCCGGGGCTTTATCGAGAAGCTTCCCCAAGGCATTCATACGGTTATCGGCGAGCACGGCTCCGGCTTATCCGAAGGCCAGGCCCAACGAATCGCGATCGCCCGCGCGCTGCTGAGGCCGGCGCCGATCCTGCTTCTTGATGAAGCGACATCTGCGCTTGACATGGACACGGAGTGGACCGTCCTGCAAAATATCCGGAATTTTCAGCCTCCGCGAACATGCATCGCCATCACCCACCGTCTATCCGTATTTGATGTGTGCGATCACATCTACCGCTTGTCCAAAGGCCAACTGTTCGAACAAAAGAAGGAGCTTGTTACTCACTGAGAGTAGCAAGCTCCTTCTTTATAATCAAAAAGAGACCTCAAACTGTGAAACCGTCCGAAGTCTCTTTTTTGTTTCGGTCTTAGGAGAAAGAATACCAGGTGTGTACACCATCAGAGTAACTGGCATCAGGTTTGGTTTTAAGCAGATTCCCATACTCCGTGCTGCTCACTTTAAGCTCTTTTACTTCCGGCTTTTCCCAAACTTTCTTGCTCATGCACTTCACCTCCTGATATTGTAAAAATATTGCCGCCGTCCTTAAAATACATGTTAACCATGAAGGAAATTAGCAATATTTTTATCTACAATACACCACTTTTTCCCGGAAATCAAGATTTTTGATCGTTATTACGAACAATTCTTTACTCAAGACTATTGAAAACCGAAAATATAATGAAAATATTGGTTTTTATGGTGTTGAAAGCTGCTTCAATCTATGAATTATGCCCTTGATTTGTTCATCAACTGTAAAACCTTCCGCAGGCCGTTCGATATGGAAAACAGACAGACTCGCAGCAAGCCTGGAACAGCGCATAAAATGTTCTCTCTGTTTTCCCATAAATTCGATTATCTCCGGACGATAGATATTCCGTAACAAGACCATCAATTTCTCCGGGCCCTTTATTTCGGAGACTACCACTTCTGAACCTGGGTGCGTTGTCAGTTCAAAGAGAGCGTCCAGCCTTTTCGGAACCTTAATAAATTCCCCGTCCATCTGCACATGATACTTGTCCCGAACACCCGGAATTCTGTGCAAGGAATCTACGCTGCCAAAGATCTTCTCAGCCGTATCCCGCCACAGCTTCTGCCTTGGAAACGAGGGAACAATCCACGAATCTCCCCTCTCATCTTCTTTGAGCGCCGCAATATCATCAGTCAAAAAAGAACATCCGCGCTTATTCAGCGCCGCTGCCAGCGTCGATTTGCCCGCACCGGATTGTCCGGTAATGATAATATGCTTATCCTCCAGCGCCAGAGCGCTGCCATGAACCGGAAGCAGGCCGCGCTGCATCAAGAGCACTCCAATGCAGGTACCAAGGATGAACAACACATGGGCCTCCGACTCGCAGCTCTCACTTTTCTCCGCGATAATGTGAGTGCCGCCCAAGACCAGAAACGTGCCAATATCTTTAACACGGAAAGCAAAGCCGTCGTTTTCAACGATCGTATACGCATGGGAATCTTGAGGACCGGGCACCTCTACAGGCACTTTTCCCTCTTGGATATAAACTTCAGGCGGCCCTTCCGCCGGGAGCAGGCCTTCAAGCAGAAAGCTTGACGCTATATTAAACCCAAAAGCTTTGTAACGAAACTCGAAGTCATGATCGCTCATTTTACCCCACCTTTAGGCCATGGATATACTATCAAATATTAAGAATACTGCCGCTTGAAATCTTCGATGAATCTGGAGAAAATGACAGCCGTCAAAATGGATCTGACCAGACTGTCCTCTGCCTTGCTCACATCCCCGCTCGCCTTGGCAAGATTCTCCTTGAGCTTATCGACCTCTACGTACGGCTCTAAGCTCCCTTTTTCCAAGGCTTGCTCGGCTTCGGCCAGTACCTCGGGCCAGATCGGGGCGAGCCTGTACATCCAATCCGCACTCTGAAGCCCTTTGGCAATAATGTTCAGCCGGATCGGGTCCGGGAGTACGCCTTTCATCGCCCGGCGCAGCAAATATCTTTCTTGTCCGCTTCGCACAAATTGTCCGGAGGGAATCGCCATGCAGAACTCAAACACGCGCTTATCCCGGGAAGGGTCGCGAATCGTAATTCCATTGGCTAATGACAGTTTGGTTTCCACCGCCCCTATGTGCGTGAACGGCAGCGGACTGGTCCTTGCCTTCCTGTCTTCTTCATAATCCGGAAAACGGCTGATCGGCGTATTGGCCTCAATCTGATCCAGCCTATCGGTTACATTCCATTTGCCAACAAGCGACCTTTTGACGACCACATTAGTAAAACGATCGAACTCCCGCAGCCGCGTCCGGTTCTTCCATAATTTCAAACGGTGCGGCAGCACTACCGGAATCGCACTCTTCAGGACCTTCGTTACCGGCTCATTCACCAATCTGCTGAATCCATAGAGCTCCCTGGCAGCCGAGACGATCCTCCCTTGTCTGGACAGCGTTACCAAATGAACCGCGAAATTGCCGTACGAGATTGTATTGTTGCCTGTCTGTCCATTCAGCATAATGGTACAGTTTCTTGCGGCAGCCATCTTTAAGAACGAATGATACCAGGTCATGTTCTGAAAAATCTTATACGGCTGTTCAAAGATCCGAATCAACTCGTCGATATCGGTCATGCAATTTTTGTCCGCAAAACTGCTGTAAGTTATATCAATGTTAGGATACGCCTCTGCTATGAGCCCCACTTCACGGGATTCGTTATAAATGGTCATTCTGGGCGGCCGCTCATTGAACTCCGGAACCGGAATGGATGTGAAGCCGTACAGCTTCTTGCCCTTTTCAGCCAGCTTGGGAGCCGCAACACAGGCAATCGACCCGGAATCCATCCCGCCGCTCAGGAAAATCCCCGTCTCGCCCGCACTTCTCAGCCGGCAGGCCACCGCTTCGGAGAAGCAGCGGTTGAAAGCTTCCACATATTCTTCATCTGTCTTGAACCGGATCGGCTTGATGTCCCTTAACGGCTCCCAATACTTCTTCTTGGAAAAACCCTCCGCATTTACTATTCCATAGTGCGCAGGCGGCAGCTGGTAAATATCCCGGTATACGGTTTCCTCACATTCCATTTCATGTTGAATTCCGTCTATCGCCAAAAAGTCGGCGATCCATTTTTCATTAAGCTCGGCCTGCTTGTCGAACAGACCCAACAGCGGAGTTTCTATTGTGCAAAACGAAAAAATACCAGCCTCATATGTGTAATATAGCGTTCTTGATCCCATAGCGTCGCGGGCGAGAAAAAGCTCCTCTTTCCCGGCATCCCAAATGGCAAAAGCATAGTCGCCAATCAAATGCTCAGGACATGAATATCCCCACGTCTCGTAGGCCCGGAGAATAAGCTCACTGTCGGTTATAACCGATGATTTCCCAGATTCCAGCTTGAATTTCTCCAGCAAAACAGCACGATTGTCAATGATCGCGTCCGCTGTAATGACCAAAGTTTGGCTTTCGTTGCAGCGCGGTAAATGTTCCATTTTGGACTCAGGCGTGTTATAAATAATTCCGCAGCCCAAATGTACGAACTGATCGGTCCATTCTCCTGTGCGCTGGAAAGAACAGGCTTTCATTTTCCCAAAAATGGACGAGCCGGCCGGGGCAGCATCCTTATCGCTATTAATCATATATATTCCGCTAATTGCACCCATCCTGTCCCCTCCAAATCTCGTCTCCATACAATGAAGATTGCGGTATGTATTTAATTTATCATCTTTATCGTACTTTATAAAGAACAAACTATCATTCCCCGCAAAAAGAGAGTACCCATTTATCCGGCCTTACGAAACGAGCTTTAGCAGGCTTACCGCATTCCGGAATGTTAATATATTCGTAACACTAATAGTACCTGGTACTAAGAGTTCATGCTATAATAGCATCGTAATTGCTACTACCTTTCATATATGGGAGATGGATTAGTTGATGAAAGAGCAATGGATAGCCCCGGAACGTTACAATATAACGTCGGAGATGGAACGCCATCCGTCCGGCAAGCTTGCGCTAAAATGGTTGAGCGATAAAGGGGAATACGAGGAAATTACGTACGGCGAGCTGCTGAAGCGGGCCAACCGGCTGGCCGGAGGCCTGGCAGAGCTTGGACTGAGTCAGGGCGACCGGATTCTCGTTATGGTTCCGCGCCGAATCATCGCCTATGTTATATATCTGGCCTGCTTGAAGCTTGGGCTCGTCATCATTCCTTCTTCGGAAATGCTGCGCGCGAAGGATCTGGATTACCGCCTCCGCCACTCCGAAGCGAGAGCGGTCATATCCTGGTCGGAGGTTACGGGAGAAGTGAATAAGGTCGCGGACGATCTGCCCGCCCTCGATTTCCTCCTCTCGGTTTCCGCCGCCGGCGGTGAAGCCGAATCCGGCTGGCTGGCACTGGAGGGGCTGATGGAAGGCCAGCCGGATACATTTGCTGCGGCTCCCACCACCCGGGACGATATGGCGATTCTCGCTTACACTTCCGGCACCACAGGCAATCCGAAGGCGGTTGTTCACAGCCACGGTTGGGGCTACGCGCATCTGCGCATCACTTCGCAGTGGCTCGACATTCATGAATCGGATACGGTATGGGCAACGGCCGCTCCCGGCTGGCAGAAATGGATATGGAGTCCGTTTCTGTCCGTGCTCGGCAACGGAGCTACCGGCTTTGTCTACAACGGATCTTTTCATCCGAACCGGTATTTGCAGCTGATCCAGGACCGGGAGATTCACGTCATGTGCTGTACGCCAACGGAGTACCGGCTTATGGCCAAAATTGACGGACTCGGCCGCTATGACCTTTCCCGCTTGCGCTGCGCCGTATCCGCCGGGGAGCCTCTAAACCAGGAGGTCATCAATGAATTCAAACGCCATTTCGACATTACCATCCGTGACGGCTACGGGCAGACGGAAAGCACGCTGCTGATCGGTACGCTCAAGGACACGCCGATCCGGATCGGCTCCATGGGCCGTGCGACCGCCCAGGGGATGATCGATGTCGTGGACGAGAACGGCATTCCCCTTCCTCCGGGCGAGGTCGGCGATATTGCCGTTCATGTGAGCATGCCGGCCTTGTTCCAGTCGTACTACAAAGAGCCGGAACGCAAAGCCGGCTCCATTCGCGGTGAATACTTTATTACCGGTGACCGGGCGGCCAAAGACGAGGACGGCTACTTCTGGTTTGAGGGACGCGGCGACGATATTATTATCAGCTCCGGGTATACAATCGGTCCCTTCGAGGTGGAGGAAGCGCTGATGAAGCATCCGCTGGTCAAAGAATGCGCGGTCGTAGCTAGTCCCGATGCAATCCGGGGCCATGTGGTCAAAGCTTTTGTGGTGCTTAAGGACGGAATCACCGGCTCGCCGGAGCTTGCGAAAGAGCTGCAGGCCCATACCAAGGAAATTACGGCTCCCTATAAATACCCGCGTAAAATCGAGTTTATCTCCGACCTCCCGAAGACAAGCTCGGGTAAAATCCGCCGCGTCGAGCTGCGGGCACGGGAGTTTGCGGCTAAAGCATAAGTCCCGCCGATTTCACTCTTAAACATACAGCCCCGTCAGGCATCAGGCCTGGCGGGGTTAACCATTTTATTCTTTTCCTCACAGTCTTTCAAGCATCAGAATACAGCATTTTATACACACTACAGATGTAAGTTGACTGTCATTTCATTCGTATCGATTATTAGACCAATTGCCTTCATTAAATCAAATCCAATAATACCATCAATCTCCATACCATAGTCCACGCTTCCAATCTCGACCTGAAAATGTGAAATCGAGTGACCATCGAAATGGATGGCTTCCAAGAATTTGGTGTATACGTACTCCACTCCACCTACTCCTCGAATGGTATCCACAACATCATTTTCTTCAGGAACAATCCCAATCTCCCGAACCAAATCAGCATTGAAAAGCGTACTTGCCGATCCCGTATCGAGCAGCATCTTATTCAGTTCAAGTTCTTTACCCCTAAAAGCAATCACTATTCTTACAAAGGGCAATCCGTATTCCTCAGTTATATTCATCTCGGCCCTCGAACTCCAACATAACGTTCCCTCGCTATCAGTTCCGGTCGGGAGGTGTGGAAGAAGCAATATTCGCGGTCAGGTTCTTGCCGGTGCAGTTCGCTGTAGCGGCGAAGAGCCTCCGTAGAATCGGCAAACGTATCGATTACAACCACTTCTTCAATATATCGATGACCTCCATCGGAGTGAGCCTTCGTTGCCTCCAAAACAACCCATTCAGCCGGAAACCGTTCCTGTACTTCTTGCCAGCGCATTTCGCCACCTCCAATTTCTATTGCTATTATTGTATCACAATCAAGGCATCAATCCCTCGGATTAACGGATTCATAACGATCGCGTATCTCCCGGTTTTTAGCGTATATATACAAATCCAAGGCTTCGATTCCTCTACGGGCAAGTTTAACGAACAAGACAAACACATAAATCCCCAATCCAATGGATATCAGCCACCCGATAAAAAGCAAAGGGCTAAGCCCGCCCCCATAAAAGATACCTGGTTGTTGATACATGGGATCTTCATCTCCTTTGCGCAAGCAAATTTTCATTAAGTGTACCCGTTGTTGTTAATTCTGTAAATGAATAGAATCTCGGCGAGGAAATGTTTCCTTAACAAAAAAATACCCGCCACAACCGGGCAGGGTTATTTGCGTTTATCTTTCTTTCTGCACATGACCGTTCCTTATTTCAGGATCTGATACGCACTGAAAAGCCAAATCACCTTTCCCATGCAGCCCTATCGCCCATCTTATGGTTTCAGAGGGCCGCTGCTTAGGCGCCGCAGGTCGGACCGCTTGTCTTATTTCTCCTGCCACCCCGAAAAATCCGGCGGTATTCTGCGCGCTGATCCGGTTCGGATCGCCGCCTCAATAACCGCGCCGCGCACGTGCTCCACCACTTTTTCATTAAAAATACTCGGGATAATGTACAGCTCGTTGATTTCATCCGGCTGAACCACCGCCGCGATCGCTCGGGCGGCCGCCAGCTTCATCTCCAGATTGACGGTTCTGGACCGGCAGTCTAGAGCACCCCGGAACAAGCCGGGAAAGCACAGCACATTGTTGATCTGGTTCGGATAATCGCTTCTGCCCGTCGCCATAACACGCACATGAGGCTCTGCCAGCTCCGGCTGTATTTCCGGAATGGGATTCGCCATCGCGAAG
Source organism: Paenibacillus sophorae (assembly GCF_018966525.1). Lineage (NCBI taxonomy): Bacteria > Bacillati > Bacillota > Bacilli > Caryophanales > Paenibacillaceae > Paenibacillus > Paenibacillus sophorae. Next base: position 1,584,854 of record NZ_CP076607.1, on the reverse strand, counting down.
ACGATGCTGTCTTGAGCCATGCTTTGGACATGCTCGACATTCAGGATGCCGCCTCCGGCAACTCCAATGAACACATCCGCCCCCTTCACCGCTTCTCCCAGCAGACCTTGGATCCCCTCGGGATTGGTAGAGAAGGCAAGAATCCGCCATTCCTCGTTGGTATAGGGCACACCCTTGCAAAGAATGCCTTCCCGGTCGACCGCGCACACATGCCCGGCTCCGGCAGCCAGCAGCAGATTGCAGATGGAGACTCCCGCCGCGCCGATGCCGGCGACGACGATTTTGGCCGTCTCCAGTGTCTTGCCAACCAATGTAAGCGCGTTCAATAGTCCTGCCAAGGCGACGACCGCCGTACCGTGCTGATCGTCATGGAATACGGGAATATCAAGCTCCTCCGCAAGCCTCCGTTCGATGTCAAAGCAGCGCGGTGAGGAGATATCCTCCAGGTTGATGCCGCCAAAGCCGGGTGAGACCGCCTTGACGATTCTGATGATCTCATCCGGATCTTTCGTATCGAGACAAAGCGGAAAAGCGTCGATTCCGGCCAACTGCTTGAACAGCATCGCTTTGCCCTCCATTACCGGCATGGCGGCTTCCGGCCCGATGTCCCCCAGGCCCAGCACCGCCGTTCCATCGGTCACGACCGCTACCGTATTGCGCTTCATCGTCAATGTATACGCTTTCGAGTTATCCTCCGCGATAGCCATACTGACCCTAGCCACCCCGGGCGTGTAGACCTGGGATAAATCCTCGCGGTTTTTGATTGGCAGCTTCGGGATAATCTCGATTTTGCCGCCAAGGTGGGCCAGGAATGTCCGGTCGGATACATTGACCACTTTAATTCCCGGCATATCCGACAATACGCGGATAATTTCTTCATTGCCGGCGTCCAGCACATTCACCGTAATATCCCTGGTCGTTATCTCCCTGCCCGCGCGAATGACGTCTATGGCGACAATATCCCCGCCCGCCGCGGCAATTCCGGAAGCGACATCCCCGAAGGAAGCAACCGACTTCTCGATATCCAGCCGGATAATCATCGTTGTTGCAATCATCATACTAAGCCCCCTTTGTCCTGTGATTCATGCTTTCACTATACCACAGACATTGTCGGTATTGGCTTCTTAATTGAAGATCGCGTCAAATGAAACTGCGAAGATCTATGCTGATTTTTCTATGATTCATTTGAATTTTTTCACTTGATTTTACTTTTTTTGGGAATATAATAGATGTTGGCGTCACGTTTTCTGTATATACATGGAAATAGAGAAAATGAATTGCATTTTCAAAGATTTCAGAGACAAGGAGATGGATAGGATGAGCACGGAAGCAAATTCAAAAATCTCTACAGCAATCGCCGCAACAAATGGTGCCAATCTGGTTGTTGACAGTTTGATATCGCAAGGGGTTCCGTACATTTTCGGAATTCCCGGAGCCAAAATCGATTCCGTATTTGATGTTTTGCGGGAACGGGGACCGGAGCTTATTGTTTGCCGGCATGAGCAGAATGCCGCTTTTATGGCGGCGGCTGTCGGCCGCTTAACCGGAAAGCCGGGGGTATGCCTGGTCACTTCCGGTCCGGGCGCCTCCAATCTGGTCACGGGACTAGCAACGGCCAACTCCGAAAGCGACCCGGTTGTGGCACTCGCAGGAGCCGTCTCCCGGGCAGACCGGTTGAAGCATACGCACCAATCTATGGACAATGCCGGTTTGTTTAAACCGGTTACGAAATACAGCGTGGAAGTTGAACATCCGAACAATGTCGCCGAAGCGATTACGAATGCGTTCCGCGAGGCTTCCACCGCCCAGCCGGGAGCGGCATTTGTCAGCCTGCCGATGGATGTGCTGCTCGACGAAGCGGTACCCTTCAATTTTGGGCCTCTGACTACTCCTCAGCTTGGCGCCGCCCCCTCTGAACTTGTCGAAGCCGTCGCCGCCAATATACGCAAGGCCAAACTTCCGGTTATTCTGCTCGGCATGAAAGCAAGTTCACCGGAAGTAACCTCAGCTATCCGAAATCTAATCCGCGGCACTGATATTCCAGTCGTTGAGACTTTCCAGGCTGCCGGTGTAATCTCACGTGATCTGGAAGAGCATTTTATGGGCAGAGTCGGTCTGTTCAGCAACCAGCCGGGCGATCTTCTGCTGAAAGAAGCCGATGTAGTTCTGACTATTGGCTATGATCCGATCGAGTACGATGCTCATCTTTGGAATCGTGAAGGCGTCCGGCAAGTGTATCATCTGGATAACCGGCAGGCGGACTTTGACCATGATTACCAGCCGCGAATCGAGTTAATCGGCGACATTGTCTTAACCGTCGAAGCGTTAGCTTCGCATTTACAAGGCCTTCTATTCCCCCCCGAATCGCTCTCCTTACTGAAAGAACTCCAGCAGAAGCTGGATCAGGACGAAAATGACGTCCGCTCTCCCCACTCAGAGCTTGTTCACCCGCTGGATTTTATTCTTACCTTGCGAAGGCTGATTGACGATCAGGTGACGGTCACCTGTGACGTCGGTTCACACTATATCTGGATGGCTCGTTATTTCCGCTGCTATGAACCCCGCCGTCTGCTCTTCAGCAACGGCATGCAAACCCTCGGTGTAGCTATGCCTTGGGCCATTGCCGCTTCACTGGTGCGTCCGGGTGAAAAAGCCATCTCCATATCCGGGGACGGCGGGTTTCTGTTTTCCTCCATGGAACTGGAGACGGCGGTCCGCCTTAAGCTTCCAATCGTTCATATTGTATGGAGCGACGGCGCCTATAATATGGTCGCATTCCAGCAAATGGCCAAGTACGGCAGAACCTCGGGTGTAGACTTTGGCAGTATTGATGTTGTCCAATATGCCGAAAGCTTCGGTGCGGTGGGGCTGCGGGTTAATCGGCCGGAGCAGCTGGAAGAAGTACTGCGCTGCGCTCTCGATCAAATAGGCCCTGTGGTGGTCGATATCCCGATTGACTACAGAGACAGCGCCAAGCTCGGGGAAAAGCTGCTGCCTGATAAGGCAAACTGATATTATTATTTCATATCATCCAAAAAAGGGAGCTGCAGACAAATGGATAATCATGTAATCTATCAAGCCTCAACCATGATTGCACTGCTCAGCGGTTTGTACGATGGAACGGTCACTTTTGGAGAATTGAAAAAGCACGGTGATTTCGGCATCGGTACATTTCATCAATTGGACGGCGAAATGATTGCCTTTGACGATCAATTCTTTCACTTATATCCCGACGGAACGGCCAAAAAAGTCAGTCTTGACGAAACCACGCCATTCTCTTCCGTCACCTTTTTTGAACAGCAGCAGACCGCTCCGCTGAATCGGACGGTAACCCGTCAAGAGCTGGAGAAGATGCTGGACGATCTGGTTCCCAGCCCGAATCTGTTTCATGCGATCCGAATCGACGGGCATTTCCGGGAGGTTCACACCCGCACCGTTCCGCATCAGGATAAACCGTATCCGCCTTTTGTAGAGGTCACAAAGTCCCAGCCGTCGTTTCATTTTGCCGATGTGGACGGAGTAATCGCCGGGTTCTGGACTCCCGCTTTCGCACAAGGGATCGCAGTGGCCGGATATCATTTGCATTTTATCAATGAGGCCCGTGACGGAGGAGGACATGTGCTGGATTTTGTGCTGGAGGGGGGTGAAATCGCCATTTGCAGCTGCACCGATTTTCAGCTCGCGCTGCCGCAGGATGACGTTTATCTGAAACAGGATTTATCCGTAGCCGACCTGGAGCGCGACATCATGATCGCCGAAGGTTCTTACTGAGAGCCTGACGCAGCATAACTGCAACTTTCAATTCCGACCATGCTAACACTTAAAGCCATAGCCCGCCTGTTCTTATCTGAAACAGCGGGGCTATGGCCCTTTTTTAATCCACTTTCTTGCCCTTGCCATGCAAAATCTTCAGATTACCGTTCTCATACCCCACCGAATAGCTCATCCGGTAAGTCTGGTATACGGTCCCCGTATCGCGGCGTTCTTCGGCCGTAATATCAACGCTGACCATAGCGCCGCCGTCCTGCTCTTCGGCAGTTAAGGTCCCTATGGAAATATAGCCGGTCTTCAAATAACCGCTGCGGAAATCTTCATAGGAAGTCTTGCTCTGCCAATCGCTGCCGAGCAGGGAATAAGCCGTGACGTAATCGCCGGCGTTCAGACTTTGATAAAAAGAAGCTACAGTACTCTGGCTGTCCGCCAGCGTATCTCTTCCATCGTAATCGTCACTATCGTCACTGCTTACGTCCGGAAGCTCCGACATCGGATGCTCCGACCATGCTTCCGCCTGCTTCAGCACACTGGCAATCGGAATGCTGAATCCGATCCCCGCTTCATCGGTGGCGGATGCGGAGTTAATCCCCAGTACGTCGCCCGTCTCCGCGCTTACCAGCGGACCGCCGCTGTTGCCGGGTGCGATCGGCGCGGAAATCTGGTACAGATTGCTGTAAGTGTAAGGCTCGATATCAAAGCTGCGGCCGAGACCGCTGATGATGCCTGTCGTGACCGTATTCTCCAGTCCGAGGGGACTGCCTAGCGCCAAAATCTCATCGCCAATCTCCGCTTTATTACTGCGGGCAATCTGCAGCGGCTGGGTAGCCTTAAGCTCCGTCACGCGGACGACCGCCACATCCGTATCCGTGCCAATCCCGATAACCTTCCCCTTGTATTCCTTGTGACTCATCGTCCGCACCGTTACGTCCCGGGAACCGGCCACTACATGCGCGTTCGTCAGTAAATCTCCTTTGCCGTTATACAGAAATCCCGAACCGAGCCCTTCCCCGCTTTCAATCGTTACGACCCGCTTCTGGCTGTCTTCAATAATCTCTTTGCGTGTCTTCTTCGCTTTAGCGGCCGCAGGCTGTGCGGCGGTTTGCGTCTGTCCCGCTGCTGCCAGCAGCGGACCCTCATTCAAGTCGCGCTCGGCCGATTGATGAATCCAATATGTACCTCCCGCTCCGGCGCCCGCGATCAGCAGGCAGGCGATCATGCTTATCCATATCCCTTTACTCATTATCCGGCCCTCCTACTCCAAATACCAGGTTGCGTTGACGACAGAGGCTTGGGCTTGGCTGTATACCCCATAATACCAAGTGGTGAAATCGCCCGTCTCTCCCGGCTCCAGATGATACGGAGATACGCCAGCATAGGTATTCCCCAGATACGACCCTGAAGAATCGTAGATGTCGAGATTGATGCTCACCGAATAAATCGGCCGGGTCGCCTTGTTGGTGACCGTTCCGCTGATTTGCAAATCACCGTAATCATCCAGCACCACATGCAGGCCGGATACATCCACCGCGGCCGTCCGGTTATTCAGGTCCTCTTCCGCCGCTTTCTGCTCGGCAAGCTGGATTCGCTCCGCCTCCGCTCGTTCAAACTCCTTCTTGGCATCCGCAATCTGCTTCCGGTATGCAATCAGCTTCTTGTTGTCCGCGGCGTAGAGCAGACCGCTGTCCACCTCTGCCATGGCTCCGACAAAGTCTTTGTCCCGAAGCTTACGCTCAGCCGCCGCATAGCTGATGCCGACGATTTTGCCGATGATCTGCGCTTTTACAGCCGCAGCCTCTTGGCCGGAAAGGCCGCTCACCGTATCCAGCTTCTCGGCCAACGCATCCACCGTGTTCAGCTTGTCCAACTCGCTCTTTACCTTCAGCACCGCCAGCTTCACCTGACCCGCAGCAAGCTGCTTCTTAAGCGGAGCGAACAGCGGCTCTTGCCGTTTGTTTACCATATTGGCGATATGGTTCAGCGCCTTTTCGCCGGCGTCCAGCTTCTGCTCCTTCAGCTGTCCCGAGGCCTTCTCCAGCTGCAGCTGCAGCTCCGCCGCCTTGGCAGTAAGCTCGCGGTCCTGGCGAAGCGCAGTGTAACGGGGCCGTTTCCCCTCGGCCTCTTCCAGTAACTGAACAGCCGACGAATAGTGTCCGGCCAAAGCTTCTTTTTGTGCCCGCTGCTGTAATGCCGTCACCTCACGGTTCAACGACTGCTCATAGTTGTAATACATCGTAAGCGCCAGACCCACACTTCCCGCAAGCAGCAAGGGTATCAGCCAAAGAAACGCGCGCCCTGCTCCCGAAGTCTTCCCTTTTGCCCCTGTCTTGTCGTCCTGGCTCGAAAGCGTTTCCCCCCGCCGATGTGCCGCCATACCCGGCTGCTGAACTGCCTCTGCTCCCGCAGCCACTTCCAGCAGGACCTGCCGTTCTTCTGCCGTCAGCAATCTTGCCCCGCACTTGGCGCATACTTTTTGTTTCGGAGCGTTTTTGGCCCCGCATTGATGACAATACACCCTTCTCCCCCCAAAAATCTCCCAGTTCTTAAGACCCATAATCGCTAATTATTACTATACCATATGCTGGATAGGGCGATATTCATTTTGTCTAAAAAGAGCAGCAAAAAAAGCAGCATTCCTGTTCAGGTTCTGCTGCCGTAACCCGGGCCGAACTTTCTTATGCATTAACTCATCAAAACAAATAATAGAGCTGCCAGCGCAGGAAGTCCCTGAACCAAAAGAATCGATTTTTTAGCGGTCATTCCTCCAAAAATTGCTGCAATAAGGACACAAACGAGAAAAAAAAGTTGAAGTTGGCGAGCCACCGCTGCATCAGGATACAACAAGCTCCAAATCAATCCAGCGGCTAGAAATCCATTATATAGCCCTTGGTTAGCAGCTAAAGATTTTGAAGCTTCGGCAATCTCTTTTGTTGTTCCAAAAGCTTTTAATCCTTTAGGTGTTGTCCACAAAAACATTTCCAAATATAAGATATACAAATGTTCCAAAGCGACAATACCAACTAAAATCGCGCTAATCATTATTCGTTACCCCCTATCTTTTGATAATACAGTCAATGCAATCTGTCGGAACTCAAAGTAATCCTACTATTTCAAAGTATAGACCAATAGGGGTTATTTTCAAAAGCTTCTCGAGTTTCCAGACTTCTACGGTTTCACTTGAACAAGCCTCTCAAGCTAGTGGAGAGTTCCTATCGAAACGATTTTACCGTGGAAGAAATGACCGATCATGTACCCGGTGTGATTACGAAAGGTACAGCAAGAATAGCTCCCATTGATCTGCCGGATTAAACTCTCGTAAACGGTCAGATCTTGTCTCATTCAGAACTATCAATATTACCGGCTCGATATGTGTCCAGTAATCAGAAGTCAACACATAATAATCAGCGAGGAATGCCTAAACCCCTATGTTATGATAATTAATCTTATGAAAATCTAGCCACCTCACGAAAAAGTAAGGGGCGGGCAGTAATAATTGATATTTGATGCTCATTAAATAGCTGCTGCAATATTTCTACTGCCATCGGCAAAGGTGATGAATTCCAGTGAATATCATGCCCATATTTATGATAAATGGCATTCCGTTCCGCCTCGTCCCACCCATATAATCTGTATAAATAAAAATCATCAACATCGCCCGGTGTCAACGATAATCCGGACGCTTGATTATAATATTCCAAATGCGCTGAAGTAGCATCAAGTATGGTGTTATCCAAATCCACTCCAATATGCATTGGTTAACAACTCCTAACTAAACCGGATTTTCCGTTAGCCCATTATACCATATGTTCTTTAAACCCCCATCCCCCATAAGCAGGACGTGCTCGGTTTTGGCGGCCACTTTGATATGCTCCAAGCGGACGAATAGTCAGGCTTAAACACATAAAATAGAGAGGCGGAAGCCCCTCTTTACTATAACCAAATGTGACATTGAAACCTGTCGTGGTGGAAAACCTGCAACGCTACATCTTTTTCCCCGTAAAAGCTTGGCCTTCCCCAAATTCATGCAAAGGTGCAGGCTCTTCGGCCCCAATCATCCGGCATGGCGGTTCAGGCTTGAAATTCCCGCACTTTCGCAGGGATTTCCTCTTCCTTCCCGCCATTCACCGGAAAAGCCTGCGTTATCGCAGGAAGATCTAAACTGCCCTGCTTGGTGTGATATCGTTTAGAATCAGCCGCACATAGCGTTGACTGGCTCCAACCGGAGCATTCCCGCTGCCCAAGAGACTAAAGCGCTTCATAACCTGCCTCCCGCGCCATAGTTAGTGATCAATCAATTACTATCCTCCATTAAAAGAGAGCCATTTTTTCTTTGCAGCGCACGAACCGTAACTGTGATTCCCTCTTCAAAGGCCGTAGACCGTACCGGTCCGATCAACCGCTCGTATTTATCCCCGCTCAAGACAAGCGGCTCTTCGGTAAGATAGAGCATCTCCACTACCTCCTTCATTACCGGCACGGCCATGCCGAGCAAAGATAGCCCAACTCTTCCGAGCGGAATAACTGGTTTGGCGCTTCCGCTTGCCTTCCGGGCTATTCGTACGATCTCCCTGCCCGAGATCAAGCCTGCGCCCGGAATATGCCAGTTCTCGCCATAAGCATCATCCCTGGCAGCGAGCTCCGCAATCATGAACGCCGCGTCCGGCAAGTAGACGAACTCCCTAGGAACACGCATATTGCCAATGAAAAAAGCCATCTTACCGGCAGCGATTGCTTCGAGCGTAGAGCCTAGATAAGACGCCTCGTTCGCCGTGGGGCCGAAATAATCCGGTAAGCGGACGATCATAACCTTGGCCCGGCTCCATCGGCCGCCAAACAGCATCTTCTCGTAGGCGAGCCTAATCTTGCCCTTCCTTGTGTGCGGCTGCTTCGGGTGTTCCTCGGTCACCCGGTCCATCTGTCTTCTTCCATAGGGATAGATGCCGTCGATCACGACTACCTTCAAGCTCAGCCTGTCGGCGGCCTCCATCACTGATTCGCCTAGAGGAATCAGTTTGCTTACCATCTCGTGATACGGAACGTTCGTACAATGGAACAGGACGCTCGCGCCTTCCGAAGCGATAACGATGTCATTCGGACGGAAAGCGTCACCTGTTGCAATCGATAAATTCTGCGGATTACCCAGTCTAGCCCTAAGCTGCTCCAGCTTCTCGCGAGATCGCCCGAAGGCCACCATCTGTATCCCTCGCTTGACCAGCTCCTCCGTAACCGAAGCGCCAGTACCGCCAGTTGCTCCTACGACAATCGCTTTTTCCAATAGAATCACCTCATCCTAATATTGTGATTGATCAATCACTAACTTAAAGTCAATGTATCATGTAGTGATTGATTAGTCAATCACCACTTTTAAAAAGCTCTTGAACTCCTCATATTTCCATCAACTCGGGCATAGCCAGCGCTGCCGAAATGTTGCATAGCATTCCACGGGCCAGGAATAGCATCGTTCGTTCCTCGGCATTGGGAATGCCGGCTGCGTGGAAGGCGTCCAGAACCATTCGTCGGACTTCCCCGAATCCACCTCGCATCGCTTCCCGGATCGCTTCTTCCTGGATCGTCTGAGCCTGCATCTGAAGCAGCACTTCATTCCGATAGGAGTCCAAAATAACCTCATAGGCCCGGATTAGCTCCATCTCCAGTTGTTCCGGCGAGGCGGACTCCACGACCTTGCGGAAGGAATCGATTACTCGCGTCCAGGATACCTCCAGCGCTGTCAACAGCAAAGCTTCTTTAGTCGAGAAAAAACGAAAGATATATGGCTGCGATATTTTGGCTCGTTCCGCGACTTGTGCCGTCGTTGCCCGAAAGTACCCTGTCTCCGCGAATACCTCGATCGCCGCTGAAATGATGTCTGATTTGCGATTAACCGATCTCGTCTCGGATTTTGTCATCGAATTGCCCCCCTTAATCAAGTTAGTGATTCATCAATTAGTCATCCCATTATATACGAATATTAACGTCCAAGCAATTTCGCAGCATTCTCGATTGCAAGTGATTCAGGCCGTTAGTGAATTAATTATCATTCATGATGATTCGCGCACAAACCCTAGTTTACATAATGAATACTATATAGGGAACAAAAAATTATTAATAGAATTACTTCATAAAAAATTTATGAGGATGAGAAAAATGCAGACAAAAAAATCTTTAGACCTGGCGGCTCTCGTGCCCGATCCGGAAACTGGATATCTGATCCCGGACTATTTCGGTACCGCCAACTGGGCCTACAGTCCGCCGCTGAGAAAATTTGTTGATGCAATGCCGGGGCTGGGACCTAGCAGCACAAACGCTTTAGGTCAGTACATCCCGATTGCCGCCCCTGATACAACAACTTATCCAGGTTCTGACTACTACGAAATCGCTGTCGTTGAGTTTAAAGAACAGATGCACTCGGATCTGCCGCCCACCACGCTCAGAGGCTATGTGCAATTGTCTACAACAGCCGTTCCCGGTGCGCATATTGCTTTGACCCATAATGGTGTGCCGATTTTAAAAGGTGATGGGACTCAGGCTTACGGAGTGGATGCACCCCATTATATGGGACCTGCTATTATCGCCACCCGTGACGTACCGGTGCGCATCAAGTTCTATAACTTGCTTCCTACCGGAGCTGATGGCAATCTCTTCATCCCGGTAGATACAACCGTTATGGGGGCGGGGATGGGACCTCAAGGAATGGATGCCGTGCCTATGAATTACACACAAAATCGCGCCAACATCCATCTCCATGGCAACAATACGGCCTGGATTAGCGATGGGACGCCTCATCAGTGGATTACCCCGGCGGGAGAAGACACTCCCTATCCCCAGGGCGTCAGTGTAGTAAACGTCCCTGATATGGAGAATGCAGACGACCCCCGCGATGGTATACAGACCTTGTACTACACCAATGCCCAAAGTGCAAGACTGATGTTCTATCATGATCATTCATATGGCATCACTCGCCTTAATGTCTATGCCGGAGAAGCCGCAGCTTATCTATTGACAGACCAGGTCGAACAGGATCTTATCAACGGCACCAACACAACCGGGGTAAATCCAGGCTTGCAAAAGATTCTTCCCGAACTTGGGATTCCTCTGGTTATCCAAGACAAAACTTTCGTTGATGCCAACACCATCCTTAGTACGGACCCCACTTGGGCATGGGGAACAACGCCAGGTACACCCAATACCGGCGACCTGTGGTATCCTCATGTCTATAGCCCGGCCCAGAATCCCTGGGATCCTAGCGGGGCAAACCCGTTTGGTCGATGGATGTATGGTCCGTGGTTCTGGCCGCCCACAACGAATATACAGCATGGGCCAGTTCCGAACCCTTACTACGATCCCGTAAATGCGCCCGAGCAGCCGCCAATGATGCCTGCGACGCCTAACCCTTCCATGCCGGGTGAAGCGTTTATGGACACCCCACTTGTCAATGGTACGGCCTATCCCTACCTGGAAGTGGAGCCCAAGGCTTACCGGTTCCGCATCCTGAATGCTGCCGATGACCGTTTCTTTAATTTACAAATGTATGTAGCTGATCCTGCTGGCTATATCTCACCTGACACGGGATATGCTACAGAAGTTAAAATGATACCCGCTAGTGGAACACCGGGTATTCCTGCAGACTGGCCAAGTGGCGTGCCTGATCCTGCCTTAAAAGGACCGGATTGGATTCAGATCGGCACCGAAAGCGGTTTCCTTCCGGCACCTGTGGTAATACCCAGCCAGCCGATCACATGGAACCTGAATGCGACAAACTTTAACTTCGGGAATGTCGATCAGCACTCGCTCCTGCTGGGAACCGCAGAACGGGCAGATGTCATCGTTGACTTTTCCCAATATGCCGGTAAGACCCTCATTCTTTACAACGATGCTCCCGCAGCTTTCCCAGCTTCCGATCCGCGCTATGACTATTACACGGGCAACCCGGACCAGACTGCCGAGGGTGGCGCGCCGTCCACGCAGCCTGGCTACGGCCCCAATATCCGCACGATCATGCAGATCAGAGTGGCAGCTTCTGCTCCCACACCTGCGTATGACATTACTGCGCTAGAAGCAGCTTTTTCTAAAACAGATACCAAAAGAGGTGTCTTTGAATCGACCCAAGATCCAATCATTATCCCACAGGCCGCTTACAACTCCGCCTATAACGTTAATAATTTACCTGCCAACGCTTCCAGCGCCTATGTGCAACTTTTTGAGTTCTCCAAAACCTTTAGTCCGATAGACGCGAGCGGAGTTCTTCAGCCACCTGTTACCTTGCAGATCGAACCGAAGGCTTTACAAGATGAAATGGGTGAAGTCTACGACATGGGGTATGGACGAATGAGTGGTATGCTTGGACTAGAATTCCCTGTCACGAGTTCTAACTTCAGTCAATTTGTAGTCTACGGCTATGCCAGTCCACCCGTTGAAATTATCAAAGGCACAGCAAATCTTAATGCGACTCCGATTGGCTCTCTTGATGATGGAACTCAGATCTGGAAGATCACTCACAACGGCGTGGATACCCATACCATTCACACCCACCTGTTTTCTGCACAGCTCATTAACCGGGTTGCCTGGGATGGAGCTATGCTGCCGCCTGATCCTAATGAACTGGGCTGGAAGGAAACCTTCAGAGTAAACCCGCTTGAGCACACAATCATTGCGCTGAGACCCAGTATTCCTTCCCCTGCACAGGTACCATTCGAGGTGCCAAACAGTGTTCGTCTGATCGACCCGACAATGCCCGAGGGCGCTGTACTGACACCGCCGCCGCCTGTAGGATGGTTCGACCCGTTGGGAAATCCAATTAACCAGATTACTAACCATTATGTAAACTTTGGTTGGGAATACGTGTATCACTGCCATATTTTAGCTCACGAAGAGATGGATATGATGCATGCTGTGGCGTTTGCCGTTCCGCCGAAAGCGCCTTCCAGTCTCGCTGCCAATCTTACCGGTTCCTTCTTCAACAAGCGTGTAGTTTTAACCTGGACGGACAATTCCAGTAACGAGACTGGCTTCACTGTCCAGCGGGCAGCCAGCAGTTCTGGCCCTTGGACTACTGTTGCAACACTGCCAGCCGATTCAACTTCATACACCGATCCAATCGGCATCACTATTAACACTTACTACTACCGGGTGTTTGCCTCCAACACTGTGGGCGATACTGCTACTCCCGGCTTCCCGGTGGTGACTGTCGACTCCGACTTTTCCAATGTAGTGAAGGTTGATCCAAATCAAGTTCAGCCGCCGGCGGCTCCAACTAATTTGACTGCAAGACGGCTAACCGGACCACGGGTTCGTCTGACCTGGAGGGACAATTCCAGTAATGAGACTGGTTTCGTGATCGAACGTTCTAATAATGGTGGAGCCTTCTTCCCAGTTGGACTGAGATTTTCGGGCAACGTCAGCTTCACGGATAGAACTGTCATGCGCGGCAATCGCTACACCTACCGGGTAGCGGCCGTAAATGAGGCAGGACTGTCAGCATATTCGAACACGGTAACTGTGAATCTGTAATCATTCTCCATCATTACACCGCAAATCGTTAACAAGTGGCTGGAAAACTGGAGGGGGCTTATGCTCCCTCCTTTTCAGTATTCCTTAACACTGTAATAAACCCGTCAAGTTTTGGTGACTTATTTTGAAGCCTTTATCCAGATAAAATTTCAGCGCGTTATCATTCCCATTTGATACAAAGAATACACTTCCTTTGATGAAATATTGCTATACACGTATCCAACAATTTCATTATCATCTTTAGCTGCCATCTTTAGATTGCTGATAAGCCATTAATTCATTGCACAAATCCTTAATGCAGCTTATATTATCTTCGGAAATAACTTGAAATCAAGAGGAGAAAGATTGGAATGTTATACAAATCAGAAGATATCACAGGCATCGTCAATGATCTTCATGAAAAAGGGATAATTGATCACACCGATAACCTCATTCATAGCACGACTGGAACTACAGAAGGTCTCGTCTATGTTCTTTCGGTAAACAACAGACCACAATACGTTCTAAAGCTGGATCTTCCACAACAAAATATCTTGGTCGAACAATTTCTTCATACATATCGGCATAGCGCTCTGCTACCTAAACTTCTCTATACTGATCCTGCAAAAGCGTTTATTGTATATACATACATTTCTGGCATAACCCATTATAAAAGAGGTTCAAAAATAAACTGGTTGACACTCTTGGTCAATGGGCTCATTAATCATTATGAAAATTATTCTCACACGGATAAGTGGGGCTTTTGGGTGGAAGATCCGTGTCCAACTTGGCGTGATTTTATCGACCAGGACGTGGAGTATGCTCGCATGAATGTGGGCAGCCATTTACCTATTGAGGATTATTATAAAGTGAAATCATTGGTTGGAAACATATCGAAGGGTGAAGAAAAGGAAAGGTTTCTGCTTCACGGAGACTGTGGTGTCCATAATTTTGTGTTTGACCAAAACGAATTAATCGGAGTTATCGATCCTGCACCGATTGTTGGGCCTGTGCTGTATGATTTCATTTATGCGTTCTGCTCCTCTCCTGACGATTTGAACCTGGAAACTTTAATTTCAGCATTCACTCTGCTAAATCATGAGCCTATAGAGAGATCAAGGCTTATCGAAGAAGTAATCATTCAGCTGTACTGCCGAATCGGGATCTGTATCAAACACCATCCACATGATTTAGCGGATTACTTGAAGGCATGGGACTACTGGAAAGCCCTTGTACCTTAATGATTTATAACATTCAAAATATTCCTTTGGCATCAACCGTCAATTCGCTAACACGCTTTAGATAATTAGTCATGTTAACGTCATCCTTGATCTTATATGTATACTGAAAATACTCGGCGACATCTTTGGCTAGAATTTGAAATAATTCGCAGGCTGTGAATACCGAATTCCACATATTAGCATCAGTGCTGTCCGAATAGGTTTCTTTGTACATATCCCAGTAGGATTCGGGGAGATACTTCTTCATATATTTTCCCATTTTTCCTATAGACACTTGAAAATCATATTTTGTGCCCACCCACCATGAAATCATCTCATCCAAACGGCGTCTAATGATGCATTCAAACATTTGTTTCGCATACGGCAATTCATCACGCCAAATTCCTTTGGCAACGTTTTGCAGACACCACCAAAAATCATTGCAGCAGCTCATGAATAGTGGCTCTGTGGGATTTTGTACATGATAGTCAATATCTGTAGGGGGAGGGATGATTGGCAGGCAGTTGTCCTTGTCTAATAAGGGAAGTGTTAGTTTATCGCTAACATACCTGTCAAGCATTGATTCTTTGGTTTCAATATGAAGATCGATACGATTTCCATCTGTAAACAGCATTAGATATCCGTAAGACCGGGAAAAATCCATCTCTATACCTAAAGATCGGTCATTTTTATCCGGCTCTTGCATCATAAGCATATCACCAAAAATATTGGTCCATTGTTCATCATTAATAAAAGAGGCTGTTTCTGTCACTACATAGACAATATCATAATCCTGAAAAATGTCCTTGGGGGCATTAGGGTTGGTACGCGAGCCGTTCATATACACCGCACGAATTCGTTCATCCTTTTGAGCTATTCCTAGTATCAAATCGAACATTTCTTTCTCGCTTCTCATTTTCATCCCCCCAAGTAATTAGCTTTTCTTTTTCAATTTCGCTTCCGCTTTCTCTATGTTGCTTGCAACTCTGTATTTAACGATTCTGCTGATGAGGTCATAGGGGAGCGGCTTATCGAGGGGAAATTGCAATGTCCCTTTCGACTTGTGATATTCCTTTACTTCCTCTTTGAACGCATCGATTCCGCTCGGTGCCGGGTAGAAACCGATGTGCTTTTTAAAAGCCGCAAAATGCACAAGATTTCCGTGGAGCTCGAATGTCGGCATTTGGTAGCTGATCTTTTCCTTCGCGTCCGGCGCCGACTCTTGGATTACTTTCCTTAACGTCTGAAGAATGTCCTGAACCTCGGGCGTAAACGCTGCAATATACTCGTCGATCGACCCGTAAGTGATTTTTTCTTTCATGGGAACCATTCTCCTTTCGCGGGTTTGGCTTTCAATCCCATTATATCTGTTATTTTTATGTGGAGAGGCTTTTATTTTGTGAAAATATCTAATAAACTGGAGGAGGAGATTATTTCATATAGCAGGTAGCGAACAACGATATTGAAAGCGCATACAAAAAATAGTGTTGAACCTTTTTTAAGAGGTGAGCGAGTATGATAGATAAATATAATTACAACAGCTTTTTACATCAATCGGCGGAAATTGAGGATATGATCAGTCAACTAAGTGCGATTCGGGAAGACATGTTGAGCATGGCCAGTGAGTCGGATGGAATTTTATTTGATCGTCATCCAGATTACTTGTCTAGCGCCCAGAATCTGCTGCATTACCTCGTATTGCGAAGTCAAGACATACGCTCGTTGCAAGGTAAGTTGGCTCAGATGGGGCTATCCTCATTGGGAAGATCAGAGCTAACTGTGTTGGCCACTATCGACGCAGTCTTGCGAGTTCTCCACCAGTTGGTACATCGTCCTTGGAGTTCTTTTTCAATAGATTCCTCGATTCTGGATATTAAAACCGGCCAGCAGCTTCTGCAAGAACATACGGAAGCCTTGCTTGGGGCGCCGCCTGCTGACAGAAATGTGCGGATCATGGTAACCATGCCCAGCGAAGCAGCTGACGACTATTGGCTTGTGTATAACCTTTTAATGAGCGGCATGAACTGTATGCGTATCAACTGTGCACATGACAATAAGGAGATTTGGTCAAAGATCATTAAGAACCTTCGCAAAGCCGAGAAGGCAACTAATCTTTCATGCCAAATTATGATGGATTTAGCTGGTCCGAAGCTTCGAACCGGGTCCATTGAGCCAAAACCGGCGGTAATCAAAATACGTCCTCTGAAAAATGATTTTGGCGAAATCATTCGATCTGCCCGGGTGTGGCTATCTGCAAAGGAAACTCCGTTGCCCCCCATCACAGAAGCCGACTTTTTCTTGCCAGTAGAAAGAGATTGGCTGGAGAAACTTGTAAAAGGAGACCGTATCAAATTACAAGATGCGCGTAACGCGAAACGGACTCTGAAGGTGATTGACGTTACGGAAAAAGGATGTTTGGCCGAGGCTAATAAAACTGCCTATATCATACCGGGCACTGAATTAGTCATTCAATCCGAAACCGGTACGGGTACAGAGCTTAAAACGACAATTGGCAGTCTCCCTGCCAAGAAAAACACGATCCACCTGACAATTGGAGATCTCCTTATTTTAGAGCCGGGACTAGAGTACGGGCGGCCTGCAGCTCTGGATAGCGACGGAAATGTTATCAGTCCCGCAGCAATCGGATTTCCCGCTCGGGAAGTTTTCGAGGATGTCAAAGCTGGAGAGGATATCTGGTTTGATGACGGCAAAATCGGCGGAATCGTAGACCGAGCGGAAGCTGACAGATTGCATGTTCGAATAACACATACACGGGAAGGCGGTCATAAGCTAGGCGGGGAAAAAGGCATCAACCTGCCTAACAGTAATCTTCATTTGTCCGCTATGACTGCCAAGGACGTGGAGGATTTGGAGTTTGTTGCCGGTCATGCAGACATTGTGGCTCTATCATTCGCTAATAGTGTTGAGGATGTTCAACTGCTTCGTAAACACCTGTATGAGCTTAATAACCAGGAGCTCGGGATCGTACTGAAAATCGAAACGCAGCGGGGCTTTGAGAACTTGCCTTCTATGCTGTTGGAGATTATGAAGGTCCCCTGCTGCGGAGTGATGATTGCCCGGGGCGACCTTGCCGTGGAATGCGGCTTCGAGAGAATGGCCGAGGTACAGGAGGAAATCCTGTGGATCTGTGAGGCCGCGCATGTTCCTGTCATCTGGGCTACTCAGGTACTGGAGAGCATGGCCAAGGATGGAATTCCATCCCGGGCAGAAATAACCGATGCAGCCATGGGCGAAGGCTCCGAATGCGTTATGCTGAATAAAGGAAAACATATCGTTGATACAGTCAAGGCGCTGGATAATATCCTGAGAAGGATGCAAGAACATCAAAACAAAAAACGCTCCATGATGCGTGAATTGCGCCTTGCCTCCACGTTTAGGGAAAAGTATGCTTTATCGGATCAAGATTGAGAGGAGGTTGCTCAGAAACTCTTGTTCGGTTTCAATACTCTTTTCTGTTCTTATCCCATCTACTGTTAGAATCAATTTGTCATCCTTTAGCGATATCCTGCCGTTCTCCCTTTCAAGGGAGCACAGTCTGTTTTTTCTAAATCTCGAATCTGGGGAGGTTTCAAAATATAAGCATCTTTCCTTGAAGTCGTCCAGACTTCTTTCTTGCAAGGTGAACGAGTATTCCACAGGCAGGTGAAAAAGCAATCCGTTCAGCTCGTAGCAAATTCCGCCTCTTTTTTGCTCCACAATTTTCATCCACATCTTTTTGACATCGAATTCAATTCTTTTGTCGGCTATGATATCAAGGTTTTCAAAGGGGATGTTAAGCAAATGCTGCTTATGAATCCTCCGAAGAGTGCTTATATCAGGAAGTAAATTATCGTGCAGCTTCAATCTTTCCAGGTATGGATGTACAAATACATCTTTTTTCAAATTTATCCCCCGCCATCTAAATCAAGTTATGCATGCAACTGAGAGTCAAGCTTGAAGCTTTTTTACAACTAGTTCCAGTTCAAACAAATCGTCAATAATGAAATCAGCTTGCACTGGAGAAGCCCAATAATCATCTTTTTTCCAAACACCGATCATCCCAACATTTCGAGATGCTTGAACATCGTAAACCGGGTGGTCTCCAACGTAAATGCTCTCTTGCGGATTCACTCCGAGCTTTTCTAATGCCCTCATGAATATTTGTGGGTCCGGTTTCTTTATTCCTTCCTGCTCCGATACGAGAATCGCAGAAAAGTATTGTTCAATACCGAGGGCTTTGATGTTACTCAGCTGCATAGCTGTGAAGCCGTTGGTGATCATCCCCAGTAATATATTTTGGTTATGAAGATGCTCCAATATCTCAACCACGTTAGGAAACGGAACACAGTTCTGATTAAATTGTGTAGAATAATCGTCAAGCAGCTCTTCCCATGTAATACCCCGGATTTCGAACTCATCAATCAATTGTCGATAAACTTCATCCTTCAAAACATAACCACGAGAATCGAGCTCAACAAACCTAGTCTTAAAAACTTCCTGCGGAATATGGCCTAAAAAATTCTGAAATCGGTTATGCTGCGCATCAATCAATCGTTTCAAGGAAGCATCTCTATCTAATAGCGTTCCATCCAAATCGAAAAGTACAGCTTTTATCATTATCGGCCTCACACTCCTGCTATCCAATTGGTTTGTCATTTTTTATCAAGAAATATTATTCCTCTCAAACAATTTCCATACTTGCTCCGCCATAAATTGAGGGGAGTGCGGCATCTGCTTCATAATCCAATGCTCCACCGTTCCAACGAAGGCTGAAGCCGTAAAATCGACAATCAATTCCTGATCCATGCCCTGATTGATGCCCTGCATATCAAGCTTCTCCTGTATGGTGGTTATAAGAATATGCAGCATGCGTTCCCGAAATATGGAAGTTTGCCTGCTGGCGAACATGAAAGAAAAGAACAGAAAATTTTCCTCGAAATAAACAAATAAGAACTTCAGCGCCTCAATTGACTCGTTCAGCCCCAATTTGTTGTGACTAAACTTGGTGAACGTACATGAAAGGATCATTTGGTTCAAATGGTCTTCGATACATTTATTGAGCAGGTCATATTTATCCGTGTAGTGGAGATAAACAGTTCCCCGGTTTACATTGGCTCGTTCCGAAATATCATTGATTGTGATTCGATCGAATTCTTTCTCGTAAAACAGTTCGAGAAACGCCTTATTAATGGCTTCTTTCGTTCTCAGGATTCGTCTATCTGTTTTGGTTCCGGTATCCATTTTAATTTCCCCCTTAAATAATCAACACTTTTAGCAAAGTGTTTCATATCCGACAAAAGCGCGCGTATTAGCGATTGAATTCACCGCTCTTCTCTTTATAATAATAGTCAACGGACGTTAAATATTCAACAAACGTTTAATGATTGCAGTTGCATCAAAAGCTGTCTAAATTTCTTTAAGGGGCGATGACGAATGGAAAACTTGAAATCCAAGGTGATTATTATTACAGGAGCATCCAGCGGAATTGGAGAAGCGGCCGCTAAGTTATTGGCCCAAAACGGAGCAAAACTCGTATTGGCCGCAAGAAGAGAGGACCGTCTTCGGGACATCGTGAACGACATTAAACAGGAAGGCGGCGAGGCGGTCTATATGCAAACCAATGTGACTTCAGCCGAAGACATGCAAAAGCTGGTTCAATTCGCATTGCAGCAGTATGGCCGGATCGATGTTCTTGTAAATAATGCCGGAATTATGCCAAATTCCCCGTTGAATGAACTAAAAATCCAGGAATGGGATCAAATGATCGATGTGAACATCAAAGGCGTTCTGTACGGCATCGCCGCAGTATTGCCGACTATGAGAGAACAGCAATCCGGGCATATTATAAACGTTTCCTCGCTTATGGGACATAAGGTCATTCCGAGTACAGTGGTATATAGCGCTACAAAATTTGCAGTCCGGGCGATCTCGGAAGGGCTGCGCCAAGAAGAATCCCCGGCATCCCATATTCGATCCACAAACATCTCCCCGGGAATGACCGCGACGGATACGGCGATTGGCAGCCTGCCTTCCGAATACCAGGATATGGTGAATCAGAACAGCGGTATGGCTATTTCCCCGTACAGTGTCGCCAGAGCGATTGCATTCGCCATTAATGAACCCGAAGATAGCGGAGTTAACGAGATTACGATCCGGCCGACCTTACAAGCAATTTAAACCTTTATTCTGAAAAGAACCTCCAAAAGACACAGACCGTCCACTCTCATGCCTGGCATGGAGAGGACGGTCTTTTTTCTTACAATACCTAGGCCAAATTCTAAATCTTTAACCGGATACAGCTACCTGTACTCCATTTTCAATCGATGATGTTCGTCATAATGAGAAGAAGGATGATAGGGGATAGAAGGTATTTCTGAAAGATTTTGAAGACGCTTTTTGTAATCTTCCAAGTATCGGATTCGGGCATCTTCATCACGTGCGGGAGTCCAGGAGAAAATCATCGCGATCCGCAACAGCCTTGAAATTCATAGCATACAAGTCGGACACCTTAACCTGATGACCTTCATCTATCAGAGTAGCAACGGCAAGATCCTTCATTGCTCCGTTGAATGACCCCGGTTCCGGATGGGCGTAGACAATGAGTACATTCATTATGTCCATCTCCTTTAGCCTGCTAATGGGTTAGTTCAGACTCGACATTGGATTTACGGAATCCTTGTTTCTTTAATACTTTTTTCAAATCGATCTGGGTAGTTAGCACACTCAACAAAACGAGTCCAGCTCCTACATATCCTTTTATTGTCAGTCTTTCATCTGCAAAAGCAAACGCAAATAATACCGCAAAAACGGGCTCCAATGAAAACAGCAGACCTGTATGGGTTGGAGTCGTATATTTTTGGGCTGCCGTTTGCACAACGAAGCCAATTGCACTGCAAAATATACTTAATTCCAGAACCGAAACCCAAGCCTCCGTTGTACTTGGAAGCTGCGGTTGTTCCAGGAAAGCGGAGAATAGCAGTCCCCATGCTCCAGCGAACCCAAGCTGCAGAACTCCAAGGGTAATGGAATCCACATCCTTTGTTAGTTTACCTGTAACGATGATGTAGATTGCATAAATCAACGCGCCCAAGATGCACAAAAAGTCCCCGGAATTGATGATGAATTGATTTTTCAAAGTTAAGAAGCCTATGCCTGTCAAGGCTAATAATACTCCGAGTATAACTCTATTTTCGGGCATCTTTCTAAAAAAGGCAGCAAGCAGCAGCGGGACAAATACGACCGTTAAACTAACCAAAAATCCAGCATTGGAAGCGGATGTAAATTTTACTCCAAACGTAATAGAGGCAAAGACTGAAAATAAAATGGTGCCCAACCAAAATGCATATTTAATGGTTTTAAAATCGACATGAATAAGACGCCTATGAAATACAGTCCCGGATAAAATAAAAGCCATTCCGAAACGTAAGGCAATCAGGTTAAATTCCTGTACAGCAACAAGCCCCATTTTCATGAATAAATAGGACGAGCCCCAAAAAATGGTGACGATCAATAACATAAAATTAGCTTTTAGCCCAGTGTTCATAATTACTCCATTACTCCCTTTCAGCACGCGATTGCTTACTTCGAAGTATACGTGTAAGTTTTATATAAAGAAAATGAATGTTTTTAATGTCTCAGTTGAAAAAAGATTATGCAATGGAGTGGTGAAAATGTCACTTGCCAAGTTTGAGGTATTTCATACGGTTGTAGAATTAGGTAGCCTCTCCCAGGCTGCGGCAGAACTTGGTTTAACCCAATCTGCTGTGAGTCATGCAATTGCCAGCCTTGAATCGGAATGGGGATTTTCTATACTGAGCAGGGGACGTGCCGGAGTCCATTTGACGAGTAACGGGGAACTTGTCCTGCAATACATCCGTGAGATTTTAAAATGGAACGAACAGTTGAAGCAACAAATTGCATGTATCAATGGGTTGGAAGCCGGAACGGTGCGTATCGGCACCTTTTCAAGCGTGTCCATACAATGGCTGCCTCGAATCATGAGTTACTTTGCCGAACGCCACCCTTCCATAGAAATTAAACTCCTTGAAGGGAGTTATGATGATATTGAACATTGGATATCAAGTGGTGCCGTTGATTTTGGTTTTCTATCTTTGCCCTCATTGAAGTCATTTGAAGTTATTCCATTGAAAAAAGATAGAATGCTGCTGATTGTTCCTGAAAAACACCCTTTTGCTCTACTTAATGAGGTCCGTTTTGAACAAATCAAAGAAGAGATGTTTATCATGCCAAAGAAAAGCTGCGATAACGATGTAAGACGAGTATTAAAAGAAAACAATGTGACCCCTACCATTAAATTCGAGTTGGAAGATGACCAAGCGATTATCTCAATGGTTCAAAATGGAATGGGCATAAGTATCCTTCCTGAAATGGTTTTATACCGAGTCCCAAATAATATTCGCATTCTTGGCCTGGAAGGTGATCATTATCGCTCCATTGGCATTGCTGCTCCATCCTTTAAAAGCATGTCCCCAGCAGCGAAAAAGTTTGTTAAATATATTCAATCGTGGTTGAATGAGTCACAGATTTGAGGTCTATCAGGCTCCACATTTGTGGAGTACTTATTATTGGAAAAATGGAAGGTGGCGGCTTTAGCCCCCAGCAGCAACGTCCGCCATAAACAGTAAATACATATCATTTAAGAAAATCCTCCATGATACTCCACATCTATGCATTTTCAGCCCTTCTTCGATAAACTTCAATCAAGTCAAACTCCTTTCTGTCCTAAACAATTATCATTGAGCTTAGATCTGAATGATGAATTGAATTCAAATTATAGTACGCGATATAATAGGAAAATAGGTTGTGAAGCACACGCCGCTTACATGCAATATCCATCTGAATTGATTTCAGGAGGGCATTGTATTGAAGCGGCTTTTTTGTGGAAATAAATTAACACTCGATTTATGAGTTAAGGGGGAGCATAGCGATGCAGCGATTTGAGCAGCAATACGGGGAATGGTTAAAAAGCAATCTGGAGAATGAGAGCAACCACAGGCGAAAGGAGTTACTTGGCAAAGGGTTAGGCCACGGAACGGTTGAGTTCCTCCGCACGGTATGGTTCCCGGCAATCGGGAATTTGGATCATCTGTTTCCCGAATGGGAAGTACGCGATTTCAATAACGGCTACCGCTATCTGGATTTGGCTTATATGCCTGGAGGTGTGAAAGGCGGGATTGAGATTCAAGGCTATGGACCGCATGCCAGAGATCTGGATGTCAGACGGTTCAAGGATTTATGCCGCCGGCATTGCTTGCTAGCCCTGGATGGTTGGACCTTTCTCCCCATCGCTTATCCTTCGATTGTCGAAGAGCCCAAGCAATGCCAGCAGTTGGTGCTGTCTTTTATAGGTAAATTCATCGCGACGGATGTTTCTTCCACGTTAACTTGGCTGGAAGCGGAGACTCTGCGTTTCGCAAGGCGTCTGCTCAGGGCGTTCACCCCCTTGGAACTTGCGCATCATCTCAAAGTAACCGATAGACACGCCAGACGAATTCTACATCTGTTGGTCGAACAGCAGGTATTGGATGTCGCAAGCGGCGGACAGCAGCGCAATCGTACGTACCAATTGAGAGTGTAACTAGGTAACCGGTGGGTGGGCGACTGACTCATTAGGGAATTGGGTTGGACTAAATTCTTGTAGCCATCGTAATGGTGGAGGATCCGAGTGAATCGCTACGGACCGAGGAGCTCTTATTTCCACCAAAAGCACTTTTCCGTCAAGCTTGTGGACTCAGATGCAGCTATTTTGCTGATATTCGCCCGAAATATGCCTGGTGGATAGGCAATAAGCGCGATACGATCCGTTAGCCCGGTTAAATGTGCCAAATAGAGAAAATAAGGGCTGTGCGGTCCGTGGTAGTCTTAAGTAGGAGATTGGGTGATGGGGACAGTAGGAGATTGAGACAGTAGGAGATTGAGACAGTAGGACGATGAGACAATAGGGAACCGAAAGCTAAACAGCGATAGCATAACTTTGGTCTAGACCTTTAGTTACCTTGCCCCCTGCCTGATCTTGCAGATCCCGCATACAGCAAAAAAACGGCATCTCTGCCGTTTTTTCTGTGATGGACTCACAGGGACTCGAACCCTGGACCAATTGATTAAGAGTCAACTGCTCTACCAACTGAGCTAAGAGTCCATATGATGTTGGTGGACCCTAGGGGGATCGAACACCTGATCTCATCGCTGCCAGCGATGCGCTCTCCCAGCTGAGCTAAGTCGCCTCAAACTTCAACAACATAATATTCAGCGATACTGTCACATCTCAATCATTGCATACCATCAATATTAGATACTCCACATGTGTCGGGTAAGCAGAGTCAACATATAAATAATGGAAGTTTAATTGAGGGTATGCGGAAACAACTCTCCGCGATCCCATACATGATCTGTTGGTAAATTCGCTTTATTTCCGCATATTTTTGCAATTTAGACCTTCTTACTGGTTCCAAGCTATATCAAATCGTCGTGCAGCGCGACTTCAGCCTGCTTCGTTTTCTTGATGAAGAAGGACATCGCCAGCCCGATCACTCCAAAGATAATGACGGCTAAATAAGCATCGTTCATCCCCGCTATAGAGGCCTTCTGCAGCAATTGCGACTGATCGCTAATCACTCCTTCGGCAGCTATCCTAACCGCATGAAACTGTGCACGGTTGGTCAGGATCGTAACCAGAAGTGCTGTGCCGATGGCACCCGACACTTGCTTGACCGTATTGGAAATGGCTGTGCCGTGAGCATTGAGCGCAGCCGGCAGTTGGTTGAGCCCCGCGGTTGTAATCGGCATCATGAACATCGCCATTCCGATTCGTCTGCCGGTGGACATAAGCAGAAGATAAGTATAACTTGTGGAATCCGTTAACGAAATAAAGCCGATGGTTGTAATAATCGTAATGGTGATGCCGATGACCGATAGCCATTTTGCTCCAAACCTGTCGAACAGTCTGCCCGCAACGGGCATAAGTAGGCCCATAAGCAAGGCGCCCGGCAGCATCAAAATTCCGGCATCGAATGCCGTGTAGTGCCTCATATTCTGCAAATAGATCGGAAGCAGCATCATATCCGCATACATGACCACCGTCACAACAACATTAATAAGGGTGGTCAGCGTAAACATGTTGTATTTGAATGCTTTCAATTCCAGCAAGGGTGTTCTGCTCTTAAGCTGGGTTATTGAAAACAGAACCAGCGAGACCACGCCAACGAGCAAGGTTACAATAACTTCGACGGTTGTCCAGCCGATTGCGCCTGCTCTGCTGAATCCGTATAATAAACTGCCGAATCCCACAGTAGACAATATCATGCCGGCAATATCCAGCTTGGGATAGGTTCGCTCGGTTACATTTTTCAAGAAAAAAAGGGCCAGAAGGATAACCAGCGCCGCAAACGGAATAATGACATAGAACAGCGAGCGCCAGACGTAGTGGTCCAGCATATACCCGGCATAGGCTGGACCGATTGCAGGGGCAAAGATAATGGCTACTCCAATAAGCCCCATTGCACCTCCACGCTTCTCCGAAGGATAGATGGCAAGCACAACATTCATCAGGAGCGGCATAATAATGCCTGCTCCCGCGGCCTGCATAAGACGCCCGATGAGCAGCAGTTCAAAGCCAGGAGCTACTCCTGATACAACAGATCCGGCAAGAAACGCAAGCATAGCTGAAAGGAATAATTCCCGGGTCGTAAAACGCTGCATAAGATAGGCTGTGATAGGAATAAATACTCCATTTACCAGCATGTATCCTGTTGTCAGCCATTGAGCCGTTGTGGCTGCGATGTTAAAATCTGTTATTAATTCTGGAATAGCCACACTCATAATCGTCTGATTCAGAACGGCTATGAAAGCGCCCAATATCATGATGAACAACAGAGGTCCTTTATTAATCTTGTTCATTAATTCAGCACTCCTTTTTGTTCCAAAAGATCTGCGGTTGCCCTCCATAGCTTGTTCTGCATTTCGATATCCCCACCTGGGTTAACAGGTTGAATGGAATCCCCGGTACCAACATTAAAATATCCTCCTGTCACCTTCTGGTATTTCGGGTCCACAACCAGCCGGGTGATGATTTCAGCTCCTTTACGCGGATCGCCAATATGGAGTAATTTTAGGATACGTTCAAGTATGGGCGCGAACCAAAGCTCACGTCCAAGTCCTGTAACATTGAACCCGGGGTTCAATGCATTTACACTGATTCCGGTTCCGGTTAACCGGCGGCCCAGTTCAGCTGTGAACATAATATTGAAGAGCTTGGTTTTTCCGTAGATGGCAGATGAGCCTCTGGCTGTAAATGGAGTGGTATCGGTTAAATCATCGGGCAGCTTTAAAGTCCCGTGGTTGCGTGCAGCTTCTGAAGCCACATTTACAATTCTGGCCGTTCCCGCGTTTCTTAAGGATGGTTCCAGCACTTGCGACAATAACCACGGGGCCAAGTAATTCACCGCAATCATTTCAGGAAATCCCTCAGAGGTGATCCGCTGTTCAAAGGCATGGAGCCCCGCATTGTTCACAAGTACATCGATTTTGGGAAAAGCAGTTGAAATTTCCTTGCCGATTCGTTTCACATCCTTCATCAGGGACAAGTCCCCGTAGAAGAAATCTACTTTTGTTGAAGGTGAGCTGTCTTTGATCAATTGTCTGGTTGCCTCAGCCCGCTCCTTGCTTCTGGCCGTCATGACAAGGTGAGCGCCGCGTTTCGCCAAATCCATGGCGACAATTCGCCCCAGCCCGCTTGTTGCTCCAGTGATGACAACGATGGGTTTAGTCATAATAAGTCTCCTCTGTGTGGTATACTTTTTTGTGCAATAATTCCTAAGCTTTAGAAAAAAGGCTATGCTCAACATTTGATTGACATATATCAACTATATTGATTTAATGGATATATGTCAACTACTTACATGGACTTATTCTTTCGATAGAGGATGTGGGCCGAACAGTGGAATATGATCAAGATCATGACCGAGGCAAAAATGTGATAAGAGAGCAATTAGAACTCCAGCTTGGCGAACAGCTTAATGCGCTTATCAGCGCCTCCCATGCGTTAAATGTTAGGGCTGCAGCACGATTCGATCCCTCCATACAGCCTGCGGCCTTCCATATTATTCGTTGGCTCTATTCCTACGGACCAACAAGCGCTGCCGCTCTCGCGGAATCCACAGCCATGGACCGCAGTTCGGTTAGCCGCCTTGTTAAACAGCTTGAGCTTTTGGGTTATGTGAATAGAGAAAATTCGCCCGATGATGGACGAGGGGTCCTTCTGTCTCTCACTGAGTTTGGACAACAAATGACCATTCATGCCCTTAAGGAGAAAGAGAACGCATTTTATGAGCGAATTTCCAATTGGAACAATGATCAGCTTGAAGCGTTCATTACGATGCTTAGAAAATTTAATGGATTTGATCAACCTCACGCATAAAAAGAACCTTCATCTCCACTTAATGGGTGGATTTGAAGGTTCTTTTGCGAATAGAATATCCTGCCCTATCCTTGGATTTCTTCATTATCACCAACAATTCTGGCAAAAGATAAAGAGATCAAGGAGATCACTCCCATTCCCACAAGATATAGGGCAACAGGTACCCAGGAATGAAAGGCGGCAAGTAAAGCTGTTGCGATAAAAGGAGCCGTTCCCCCAGCGATGGCAGCGCCTAATTGGTAACCAATCGAAATCCCTGTGTAGCGAACCCGAGTCGTAAAGATTTCAGAGAATAGCGTCCCGATCGTGGCCGTTAGCGGGGATGAGGCTAATAGCCCTAGAATTGTTGCTGCATAAAGTGCTGTTGTCGTCTTCAATGACATCAAGTAAAAATAAGGGAATGCGTACAACATCACACAAACGGCACCAATAATGTAGAAACGTTTCCGACCTATTTTATCCGACAAAAAACCCATCACAGGGATGGCAAGAGTGATGACAAGCGTGGCTACAGAAACCGCATTCAGAACGGTTGTTTGATTATAGCCTAAATATTTTGTGGCATAGGAAATACTAAAGGTAGCAAAAAGGTAGAATGGCGTTGCTTCAATAAATTTAACTCCTAATGTGATTAGGACTTCACGCCAATGCAGCCGAAGCGTCTCACCAAGCGGAAATTTGGATAGATCTCCTGTTTTCTTGGTTTTTTCAAATTCAGGTGTTTCGTCTATTCCACTTCGAATCCATAAGCCTACGGCAACAAGTAAAGCACTTAAAATAAAAGGAATCCTCCATCCCCATGCAATAAACTGTGTTTGCGGGAGCGTACTCAGCAGAGAAAGTGAGACGGTTCCCATCAGCATCCCGATATAAACCCCTGCCATTGGCACACTGCCAAAGAAACCCTTTTTCCCAGGGCTTGAGTACTCTACCGCCAGAAGCATGGACCCTCCCCATTCTCCGCCAAGACCGATCCCTTGAAGTAAACGAAGGAGAACTAATAGAATAGGAGCGAGAGTGCCTATGGATTGATAGGTTGGCAGCAGACCCATAACGACCGTTGATATCCCCATAATGGACAGGGTTATGATGAGTGTTTTTTTCCTTCCAATCCGATCTCCAATATGGCTGAATACAATTCCTCCAAGCGGTCTGAAAAAGAAAGGAATTCCAAAGGAAGCATACGAGACCAACAAAGCAACAAGAGGACTTAAATTCGGAAAAAATATCTTACTAAATACTAACGGTGCGACAGTCCCATACAGGAAAAAGTCATACCACTCAATCGTACTGCCAATAAGACTGGCCAGAAGGACTTTCGTAGTCTGTTTCATTGGACCTCACTTAAATTCCTGATTAATTTATCAATTTTAATGTGACATATATTCAAATGCTGTTGTTCCATATACACCTTTAAAGTGTTTATTTAAGTGGGTTAAATCGACAAAACCACAATCAGCTACTGCTGAATAAATATCTCCGTTTTGTTCTATTAACTGCTTTGCACGTTCGATCTTGCAGTTAAGAAAGTATTGGTATGGTGAAATTCCAGTATGAGCCTTGAATAACCGGATAAACTGAAATTTCGATAAATCAAGCTCTTTACATATCTCATCAAGTTTAAGTACAGTTTCCAAGTTGGAATGAAGCATATCCTTTGCTTTTCTAATTAGAGCGTTATCCTTCTTATATTCTGTAGATAGATTCGTTTGAATAAGGCTATCTGTGAGGGATAAGAGTAACTCACTGCACAAAGCCTCATCTTTTTCGCTTAATATGGCATTAGAAAGACTTAATATTCTTTGTTCAAGTCCACAATTATACACAATGGGGGTTGAAAAACGTACGATATCCTTTTTCTCAATAACCTCCAAAAGCAATTGCGGCTCAATATATAGCATTACATAATCAAGGCCTGCCTCATCATGCGCCATTCCGTCATGTGCCTGTTCCGGATTAAAAAGCATAACACCATTTTGATAGGATAATTGTAAACTACCATCCAAGTTATACTCTTGAATACCACGCAATGTTACACCTATTGCATACTCCTTGTGAGAGTGCTTTTTATACGTAAAATCAGTAATACTTGCTGACAACGCAGTAATACCTGCCGATTTTTTATAGATAAATTTGTCCACTTCATTCACCTCTTAAGTAGCTTACCTAAATCCATATCATTACTGCAGCATAAGCTAAAAATAAAGCCATCATTACATTAACAGTCTTTGTATGCTTTTGTAAAAACGCCTTGAAGATTGTACCGAAAAGAATCCATGTAATAAAGGCTAAAAATCCAATAAGAGTTATAGCTATAACACTTATTGTCACCGCAGGCATTGCGGTATAGTAGGGCAGAATAAAGCTGGGGATTACAGTCATTGTAAATAGTACGACCTTTGGATTTAAAAACTGCATAAGGAAGCCTGACATAAAGGTACCCGTTTGGTTTACAGTTGGTTTTGATGTATCCATTTTGTAGATTTGATAAGCGAGATGGAACATATAAAAGCTTCCGATGATCTGCATAATAATTAAAATTTTAGGTATTACCGTTATAAGCATAGTATTTAACATAGCAGAAATAACAAGCAATAAACCAAAAGCAATAGTTGCTCCATACGTATATTCCATTGCCTTTTTTGTCCCAAAATTATGCACTGTGGATAATATGACGATATTAGTAGGCCCTGGCGTTATAGTAATGATAATACAGTATAATAAAAAAGATGTAATATTCATGAGAAAACTCCTTTCGAGATACTCTCACGTAACTATACATCTTAAATTTAAATGGCCTATAGTATATTATTGCAGGATCTGACCAAGGACGAGTGTCAACTTAAAATGAGCTTATCCGCGAAGTAGAAAATTAGAGATTCAATTCCTTATAGGCAAAGAGAAAGACATGGATAGCATCCATGCCTTTGAAAAACAAATCTTTAATTTAATCTACCTTAAACATTAATCCAGGAGCACAGCTGGGGGCATAGTTTAATCCTGCCCCCGCCATTTTAGTAACACTGAGCACTCCACATGACTCGTCCGCGGGTAACTGCCCCATTATTGGGCCTTCTGTTATAGCGCCAATAAACCGCGTAGAATAATGCCTTTTGGAGTGTTCGTGTTGAGGATTGCGCGCTAATCGTTATGGCGATTTTTTGCACCAAATTCGCACCAACGGTCGTGCATTATACTTATACGACTATATTCCTTAAATATCCTTCTCATGATATAATCGCAGGAGCAATAGAAAGGCTTATATGGGCGGTCTCGGCTAACCTCTCGGTAAGGGAGGTGATGCTCCGTGGAAGTATACCAAGCTTTGACGCTGATGATTTCATTCGCGACACTGGTTGCGTTGATACTCACCAATAAACGGAAATAGACCGCCCCAGGCTAAGGAAGCGGTCTATTCTGCTACTCCGATTGTCTACAGCCGAACCGCCCTTAAAAGCGGCTATTGCTCGGAGAGTCGTGTTCCCGCACGGCTCTCTTTGCATTGTACGCTGTTTCTGAATTGAGTATACCACAGAGAGTAGCAATTGTTAACTCTCCAGTTAACGCGGTCAACCCGGTTTACTACTCGGTTAACTGGTGCAAGAGTTTGCATTTTTAGATTGAGTTGGTTTTATTCTGACTATAGCGCAACTGCGCCCTTCTAAGACGCCAAAGTCACGTCCGGCAAGAGCCGCTGCGCTACGCTATCTTTGTAAATGGCGCTGCCATTCAGCTAATGAAGTTTAACCATCGTTCTCTCTCCTATCCAAATTGCGAGGTACGAACGGATACTTCTCATGAAAGAAGGATACCGGAACCTTCCACGCTCCACCCAATAACCCTTTGCGGCCAGTTCGGCGTTCATGGACCGAACCAGAGACTGGGCGATGCGCTGGCAGCCGATCCCCAGCATGTCCTGAACCTCTTTGGCTGTATAATAACGTTTCATTGCTTATCTCCTTTTGGGTTGAGTTGTTTGAAGAGCGCTCCTTTTTGCTGTATACATTTTTGAGCTCATTTCTGCACCCTTTCGGCTTCGATATGGTGCGATTATTCCCACAGGTGTGTGCAGTTCTCGACTCGTCGTTAATATGCTGGCCATCCCAGCATTCCCCCGTTCATTCTGCAGATCGAAAGATCAACGCTTTTTCCGCTGTTCTGAAGCCGCAGCTTCTTTCCGAGCTATCCAGCGCTCAAGTCATTTTTGTCGAAAATACAGGTTTCCCCGTTGCTTGAAAAAGGGTACCTCCTTGTCTCGGACCATCCGCCGGAGCGTCGCTTTGGAGATTTTGAGAAAACGGCATGCCTCGACCGTATCAAGGATGTTGCTGTAGAGCGCTCTCTCGATCTCCAGCCGAATTTCCGCCAGGATTTCCTCACGAAGCCCCTGCCGGATGTCCGACGAAGGGCTTCAATAAAATCAGCAGTTTTCAGTTCCATTATGGCTCACTCCAGTAATCTCTTAATAATCAGCACTCTTTCATTTTTGACAGGCCGCGAAAATATAAACAGCCTCGCCGGTGAATCAGCGAGGCTGCGGTGATGCATATGCTATTTCTCCAAAGCGGCGAGCTTCGCCTCCAGATCTGCGAGCTGCTTCTGAATATCGGCCAGTTCGGCCTTGCGCTGCTGCTCCAGAGGGCATTTTCACCCACTGTGTCTATAATTTTCCGCAAGCTGTATCATCGCCAAAACCCTTGATGCAAAAGGGGGCTATCCTGTATCAATCCCTCGCTAACAGAGCTACCGATTCAACATGACTAGAGTATCGGTCACTGTAATTTAAGCCGTAAGAAGAGCGGTGGTAGTAAACTTATAGTGAATGTTTACCGAGCCATCCGCTTGAACTTCAATCTTATCGACAAAACGATGTACCATTTCAGGAGTCATTTCGTCCAACTTCATAAACTGCTTGAGTTCTTTCTTTAATCGAACGATACTTTCCCCTGTACTATTATTATCTTGTAGAGACTGGAAGCCTTTTAACTGGTCTTGTAGGCTATACAGTTCTGCATTGCCACTCTCCGTTGCTTCCTTATATTCAGTCTCAGAAATCGTATATTCGATAGATGTAAGATAAGCGCCTTGAAGAGGGCAAGAAATCCTAGATTTATGACACTTATGACCGTACTATAAACCAAAAATTTGTATTGAATAAATATCCGTTCTGTTGCATAATTATTAATGTCGTTTCAAATAGTTTCCATTTTAGCAGAGGGGGTTTATACATACTGATAAGAAAGGCAGTAATGAGTGATTCAGAGGCGATATATCAATTAATAGAACAGTCCGCAGTTTCAGGGACAGCTATTACATCGTACTCGTGCATCTATTTACGAACACTTACAATGCTTCTATGTGGCAGTTGAAAATACTAAAATCGGAGTGACCAGTTTACATATATTAGATTTTGACTTAGCAGAAATACGTTCATTGGTTGTAAACCCTAATCTAGCACTCCGAGGAATTGGCAAGTTATTAGTAAATAAAATTATTGAAGAAACAAGAAAACTGGAAATAAAAAGATTAATATCATTAACTTATCAAGATGCTTTCTTTCATAAATGTGGATTTTTTATTGTAGATAAAGACAAATTGCCACAAAAAATATGGAAGGATTGTATTAATTGTTCAAAAATCAAGTCATGTGATGAAATTGCAATGCAAATAAACGTTTGAGGGAGGAAAAGAATGGAACTTACATGTGAATCCAGTAACCTAGATGATTATTTAGAAGAAACTGAAGAAGTTGATTATGGTCATTTTTCGATAAAAGATATATCAGCGGAATTATATAGCCAATCGTTAAATGAAATTGAATTTGTTAAATCCGCTTTTGAATTTGTTCGTGATAACATATCTCATTCTTGGGATATCCAAAGTTCACGCATTACGTGTAGAGCATCTGAAGCCCTTTTCTTCCAAGAAGGAATTTGTTATGCAAAATCAAACCTTTTGTGTGCTTTATTGAGGTGCCAAGGAATACCAACTGGTTTCTGTTACCAACGTCTAACTTTAGGAGATACTCCTGATACAGGTTACGTTATCCATGCGTTAAATGGCGTTTATCTTAGGTCAATTGGAAAATGGATTCGCTTAGATGCACGTGGAAATAAAATAGGTGTGGATGCTCAGTTCTCACTAGAAGAAGAGAAATTGGCTTTTCCTATACGTGAAGTATATGAAGAGAAGGATTATCCTGTAATTTATAAGACGCCAAATACAAAAACAACCGCCGTATTACTTCAAAATACAGATTGTATTACGATGTATCGTTATGGTTTACCTTCAGACTTGTAGCCGTTAATTTATATTAAAATAAAGGGATGTTAGGGTAATAATCACGTGACCGCTAATATAAATGGCGGTCATTTTTGTTCAAAATCAACATAGTAGAATAACAATAAAAAAGAGGGGTTCAACACCCCTCTTTACTATATCCGCCAATACATCTCAACTATTAGTATTTCCTAACCAACAGTGAGCAGCACTCCACATGTGTTGAGTTGACAGGGAGTACAGACATTAAAATAGAACTGGAATGGCATTTGCCCTTGTCTTTATATACGCCCCTATCGGGCGTTTTTTCTTTATTCGGTAATAGTATTCCCGGTGACGTACAACGTCATATGCGGCGAATGTGGGCTACTGACAACGAAAGAAGAAGACGGTTCGGCGGGGAACATCGTCCTTTCGCTTCCGATCGAAAAAACAATAAGTTAAGTATAGCCGGGCATGTCACAATATGGAACACGACATTTCGAAAAATTGCGCGTGAATTAAGTACGCCTTTTGTGGCGCCGACATACACCAATTCCCCCGGTGTACCCCTTCGCGATTACTTTTAATTTCAGTTTCAAAAACGAATAGACGCCGATCATTTAGACCGACGCCGAATAATTCTTCAAAAAACGGTAACCCCCCTTTATTTCGTCACGATAAAGTTAGGGAGATTTTTTTCAAGATACTTAATTCTTTCCGAATAATCTTGTTTTGCATGAGTTTCCGAAAGTATATTGTTCGACACTAACAAGTCATAAAATGATTTCAGCATCTGGGCTGATATAGCGGAAGTAATCATCATTCTTTGACCGTCGATCAGAACAGAAGATATTTTTTCAGGCTGTACAAGTTCAATCTGTACGCCGTTCCTGTCGATTATGAAATACATCTCCTTTACATTTTCAAACACTAAATGTTTTACTTCTGCCCCGTTTGCCAAGCGACTCTGAACTTCTTTCATTGAATAGCCCGGAATCGGATCATTTATCAGCAGCCATTTTGCAAAATCTTTTGCATCGATTTCATCTGTATCATATTTTTTCCAAACCGCGCCATTATCTTTGCTTATCTGTATTGTGTTATCCTTCATGACACGAAGATATATTTCGTTGTCCATATAAACTGCTCGATACTTTGAAGCCATAAGGCTGTCTATCAACTTCGGTACATCATATTTCTTGTTGAATGTTAAATCGTGCGGCATTAAATCTGTAGTGGTGGCACCTTGATATAATGCGGGCACAATTTCGGCTATAGGCTCGGAATTAGGATTGTCGACACCCGTAGCAGATTCCGTTTTGTCCAATGCAGAAGTCGCGAAGATGATAACGACACTGGCTACAAGCCCAATAGCGAGCAGCATCGTGGCGATAGTGATATTCTTGGTTTTCATGATCGATATAATCCTTTCTTCGGTTGAGTTTTTGGAAAAGCTACTAATCATCGGCGACAAGCCGATTTTCTTTTCTTCCAAACGTATAAGTGCCCTAGCATAAGTAGGTTTCGTGTTTTCCCCAAATTTTCGTATGACTGTTTCATCACAGAATAGCTCGATATCACGGTTGGCAAGGATATACATAACCCATACAAAAGGGTTGAACCAATGGACGCATACGCTAGTGGCAAGAATCCATTTCTTTAGTGTGTCGAATCGCTTGATGTGCGTAAATTCGTGGGTCAGGATAAGCGCAAGCTGTTTCTCTTCGTCATAGTCTAAATTTTTCGGCAAGAGTACAACAGGCCGAAAAATACCGTATGTAAGCGGAGTTGAAATATTATCTAGTTGCCTGATTTGAACATCTCGCCATAACAAATTTGAATGCTGCCATTTTCTTATAAAATCGTTTCTAATAGGCACAGCCATTTTGTAGATTTTGCGATACCTTAAATGCGGAATGATAAAAAATAAAGCACACAACGTAAAACCAACTAACCACACCCATACAATAGGCGATATTTGTGAAGCCGTCTTCAATGGCATAATCGGCGCGGTCGCATGTTCTGTAATTGGTGGCATGATTACCGTAGTTCCATTAATAAATGTTGAACTTTCTGGCGTGGGAATCAATTTTGCCACTGTAAACATTCTGCTTAAATGTTCCACTGCCGTAAAAATGCTAAATTGCGATTGAACTGAAACAGGTACAAGCAATTGAATTAGTGCAACACCCCAAAGAAACATAAAGGTCATTTTGGGCAGCTTGTGAATAAGCAAGGAACGTAAGAAAATAACTGCAAGAATAAAGACAGAAGTCGAGATACTTATTTGAAGTAACGACATTCCCCCACCTCATTCCAAACTATCGATTAGACGTTTTAAGCGGTTAATTTCTTCCGTCGATAGCCGTTTCTGCCCCAATAATGACGCAATCAGTCTATCGGGGGCGCCATCATACATTTTATTTATTAATTCTGTTGTTTCGTGTTCTTGCGCTTGCTCTCGTGTAACAAGCGCATGGCAAACGAAATTAGGTTCCTGCCGCTCGATCGCCCCTTTATCAAGGCATCTCTTGATGATGGTATACGTTGTCGTTTTACTCCAACCTACTTTTTCTTTTGCAATTTCTGCAATTCTCTTTGCTGGGGTATCGCCTTCTTTCCACAAGATTTCCATAATATTAAGCTCGCTATCGAATAACTTCATAACCAAATGAAAACACCTCGTCCATATATATTCTACTGCTGTAGAATCACATATTAACATTCTACTGTAGTAGAATCTTTTTGTCGATAGAGTCCTGTAATTTTCTTACACCAGTTCCCTCTTCCACATGCAGCCCTTCTTGATTGTCTTTGAATATTAATATTCAAACCGAAAAAGACGCCGATTATTCGACGTCAATCCATCGTTTCAAATCGCTTAAATACGCCCATTCTTCTGTATTTCCATCCGTCCATACAATTAAGGCTTCGCTAATCCGGGCGTCGATCTCGACGACATAGAAGGCGGTATTCTTGCGATTCAATACGGCGGGATACGTTTCCCCTCAACGAAGTTAATCATACGTTATCGCTGCCTTCCTGCGTGTATACGTTGATCTGTGCTTCGTATTCCTTCACGCGTCGATAGAAAGTATCTTTCGTCATGCCCGCCCATTCCATAGCGCGAACGGCGGAAATTTCGCCTTGAACCTTCCATTGTTCGTAAGCCTTAATGAAGTTTTCGGTAATACCTTGGCGCGGTCGTCCGAACCGCTTACCTTCCTTCTTAGCTGCCGCGATTCCTTCGGCTTGTCTAATGCGTATAGAATCGCGTTCCTTCTGCGCCATGTACGAAAGCAATTCCAAGACGATATTCGAAATCAACTTTTCCATTTCGCCCATACCGTTATCCCTCGGGCGCGTATCCAAGACGGGCATATCAATGACGACGATATATGCACCGATCTCTTGTGTGATCTCCTGCCATTCGCTTTTGATTTCATCTGCATTACGCCCGAGACGATCAAGTTCCTTGATATACAGCGTATCGCCCTGGCGTAGCGTCGCCTTTAACGCTTGATACTTCGGACGGTTGAAGTCCTTCCCGGATTGTTTGTCTATGTATACGTCCCGTTCATTGATTCCAAGCGCTTCCATTGCTTCAAGTTGACGGGCTTCGTTCTGGTCTTTGGAACTAACCCGAATATATGCGAATGTTTTATTCATTTCGGTTCCCCCTAGCTGGATATCGGTAATTCCAGTATGGGTAAAATATCGCAAAATGTCAATTTAGTTTTGCGACATATCAAAAGTAACGAAATCAACGTTTTGCGACACGGAAAAGGGGCGCTTATTGAATGCCGCAAAAGGTATACTTTTTGCGAATATTTCAGAATGTCGCATGGACATAAAAAAGATGCCCATTTTGCGAAAATACGACATACCGTCAAACCCAAGTGGGGAGCGGGTTTCATCGTTAATTTCCGTCAAAAGTGAGCTACATTGTATATTTTTAAAAGCCGGACATTTAAGACACTTGTCACAGCTATTTTTATATTTATGCAAATATCACTTAAGATCTAACGTAATGTATATATGTCATTGCCTTCTTTTCAAATATCGTTATGATTGTTAAAACTGTTGCGCTTGCGCTCGGACTAAACAAGACGACGTTCTATGTCGGATTGCTTAGTCCGATACTTTTATTTCTGGAATCTATTTATGAACTTATTCCATTCATCCTCGAACATATCGTCACTATATTTAATCGGAATAACTGGTTCTTCTTGAATTGGTTCTTCTTTAAGATCTTTTAGTTCTTCTTCCTGTCCGCTTCCGTTGCATAGGGTAAAGTCGCCTTTGCTTGCAGGGGTACGCAATTCAAATTGACTATCGCTGTCAAACGTCGCGGACATTACACTGCGTCCCATACGTATACCGCAGGCAAAATTGACACGATACACCGCCCGCTTATTCGTCCCGGTATACTTCCATGATCGTTCGATAATTGGCGTCCCATCGTCAAGAAGTATCTTTAGCAAGCGACCGACCCGCGCATTAGCGGCTTGTCGCGTAACGCCCATAATGTCGGCAAGCGTTTCTTGCGTCGGATAGCATACGCCGTCTTCGTTCATAAAGGAAGCGATAGCCGCAAGCGTCGTAAAGCCGTCCGCGTCTATTCTTTTCAACAATCCGTTCTTGCGAATCGCCAATACGCCGACCTTGAAGAAAATTTCCTGTTCATGGTGCTGTTCGTTTGTCTCGTTCATTCTAATCATCCTCCGCGAATGTAAAATTTCGTTGCGCTATTGCTTTGCGCATCTCACTATGTCGCCGGGAGAATGTGTCGTGTGACGGGTAAAGTCAAAATTAATTGCGCATACCGGACGTCACATTACAAATGATCGCCGCGACATAGACACGCAACCAAACACGACAAGGGGTTGTGTATTATGAAAATCATCGAGAGAACGTTTAACGGAACCGATAAACTTGAAGATGTGTTAGCCGCATTACTTCGGAATCAAATTGACAGCATTCTTTCAACTAATTACGATGAAGAAAGGGCAAATGCCATTCCTTCCAAATCAGAAGGAGCGGCAAAACAATGAAATGCGCAATATACGCACGAATAAGCACTAAGAGAGAAGAACAGAAAAACAGCCTTCAAAACCAAATAGCCTTAGCTGAACATATCGCTAAGGAATACGGTTTTACAGTTGTTGAACGGTACATTGACAACGGAATAAGCGGTTCTGGCTTTAAGAATCGTTCAGAAATTCAACGCCTGTTAGCGGATGCAAAGCGCAAAAAGTTTGACGTTGTAATTGCAAAGTCGGTCTCGCGTCTAGGACGGAATACGCTAAACAGTATGCAACTTGCCGACCAATTGGAACGTATCCCGGTACGCCTAATCCTGCCCGAAGACAGTTACGACACCGACACAAGCAAGAGTAGGTTAATGTTCAACTTGAAGGCTATTCTTGCGGAAGACGAGAACGCCAAATTGTCGGAACGTATCAAGCTGGGTTTACAGGCAAGCGCAAGGGAAGGCAGTCGAAGGGTATCCGTTCCACCTTTCGGCTATATGGTAAATCCAGTGACGAATAAATACGAGGTAGATGAAGTCGCCGCGCCTGTGGTACGCGAGATCTTCCGACTTTACCATCATAGAGGTTGGGGCATGTTCAAAATATGCAACTTCCTTATGCGGAAAGGCGTTCCGACGCCAAGAGCGACGGCAGGTGCTGCGAATGCGGGGACAAGATGGCAACAAAACACCATTAAAGGCATTCTTAACAATCCTGTGTACGTTGGCAAACTTGTATTCCGTAGGGAAGAAACGACGGGAACGTTAGCGGAGTCCGAACTTTACAAAGTAAGACGTAAAATCGAAGCCGACCAACAAATTGTTACTGATGACGCCCATCCTGCGTTAATTGCAGAAGAAGACTTTATAGCCGTCCAAGAACTCATGAAGAAGCGGGGCAAACACAAGAGTAACGGCAAAGAAAGCCTGTTCTCGTATATCGTCAAGTGTTCTGATTGCGGAAGCGGGATGCACTTTAAACCCGACAGGCGTAACGGGGCTTATGTTTGCGGCGGTTACGTAAAGCATACGTCCGCTTTTTGTTCGTCCCACATTATCGAACAGCAGAAGCTTCTTAAAGCCGTAAGAGAAGACTTGCAAGCCATAGCCAAGGATACCGTTAAGGCAGAAACGCTATTCGGTGTCGTCGAAGGCAAGGTCGCGGAATCCCAAGTTGCAGTAACGAAGGAATTGAAGCGGCTTGAAAAGCAAATTAACGAGACTAACGCCCGCTTCGATAGCTTATTGACCTTGCATGTTGACAAGGTAATAACAACAGAGCAGTTTAAGCAACAGAACGAACGTATTACCCAACAGCAAGAAGACCTTGCAAACAAAAAGGCAGAGCTAATATTGGCGTTGGAATCAAAACAGAATTTCGATCAACAGTTACATGCATTCAAAAAAGAAGTAGGACGTTTCATTACGCTTGAACTTCGACGACGAGCAAGTAATGAAACAAGTCCTACAACGGTTAATCCACAAAATCGAAGTGTTTGAAGGCGAAAGGATTAAGATTCACTATAACCTTTCCAATCCTTACGCCACCAACTAAGGTACATTCTATCGGGCTGTATCTTTTCTTTCAAGTGTTACTGTAACCTCCACACGACTCGTCTGCGGGAACATATCCACAGGCTGGACCCACTCGATGGCATAGCCGCCGTCCAGCAGTACCTTGCAATCTTTCGCCAGGGTCGAAGGATTGCAGGAGACATAGACGAACCGGTTCGGCTTGGTTCGCAGCACCGCTTCCAGGAACCGAGGATCAAGTCCGGTCCGGGGCGGGTCGGCGACGATGACGTCCGGGGTTAGGCCGGCCTTGGCCCAGCGCGGCAGCAGCTCCTCGGCTGCTCCGGTATGGAAGCTGACGTTGCTGCGGCCGTTGCGGGCCGCATTCTGCTTCGCATCCTCCACCGCTTCCGGGATCGCTTCGATGCCGCGCACTTCCTTGGCATACGGCGAGAGCCACAGCCCGATCGTACCGGTGCCGCAGTAGGCATCGACCACCGTCTCCCTGCCGGTCAGGCCGGCAGCCGCGCGTAC
Source organism: Paenibacillus sophorae (assembly GCF_018966525.1). NCBI lineage: Bacteria > Bacillati > Bacillota > Bacilli > Caryophanales > Paenibacillaceae > Paenibacillus > Paenibacillus sophorae. The sequence goes on along the minus strand of NZ_CP076607.1, from coordinate 1,543,603 downwards.
CGATTCGTACAGCTTGACCGTCTGCTGCGGATTGAGCTGGAAGAACGCGCGCGGCGACAGCGAAAATTCCAAATCGCCCAGCGACTCCTCCATCGTGTCTTCGCCCCACAGGGTAATCGTCCGGTCGCCGAAGATGAGCGGGGTCTTCTTCGGATTGACATTTAAGGCGATTCCAATCACATCCGGCAGCGTTAAGCGAAGAAGGCGGACCAGGTCGTTCTGGCGGGGCAGCCTCGGGCTCACGGCGACAAGCGTCACCTGCAGGTGGCCGGACTGGAAGCCGTACCGGACCACGATCGTCCGCACGCCGTCCTTGGCGCCGTTCTCCTTATGCAGCGGAATTTGCAGCTCTTCCAGCACCGATTTTACTTTTTCCACCGCGTCGTTGACCTTCGGATGCTGAATCGGACAGCCGCTGATGTCGACAATATCATGGCTTCCCGCCTCGTACAGACCGGCGATAACTTCATTTCCCTTTCGCTTCAGTTGAAGCTGGGCCTTGTTGCGGTAATTCCACGGATGCTCCATACCGAGCATTGGCTTGATCTTCACGTCTTCCAGACCGGCATAACGGGAAAATGCCTCACGCACAAGCTCCGTCTTAGCCCGCAGCTGGCCTTCGTAGGAAATATGCTGAATCTGACAGCCGCCGCAGATCCCGAACACCGGACAGGGAGGTTCGATTCGGTCGGGAGACCGTTTCTCCACCTCCAGCAGCCGGGCCTTGATGAACTTCGGCTGAAGCTGCGTCACCTCAGCTTTAACGACTTCCTCCGGCAGCGCCCCATCAATAAACACGGCCTTGCGCCGGTAATATCCTATGCCTTCACCGTTAATGCCGAGCCGCTTGACTGTGACAACGATCCGGTCTCCGGTGCGGAGTTCTTCAGCATTCTCCCGGCTCGCTGCTGCCGGTGTCCGGTCTGAGCGCCGTTTATACCCGGAGCCTTTGGCCCCCGGATGTCCGCTATATGATGCGTTTCCCTTGGAGGGACGCTTGTGTTCATTCATGAAGGTTCTCCATTCTCTTTGCTTTTTCGTGTCCACTATACCATGATGCAGGAAGGAAAGCCATCGCCAGCCATACGTAAAAAAGTGTTGCTTCTGACACGTCCCCCTTGCGCACCGCCCCCCGGATAAACGCCTTATGCAAAAAGAAACGGCTGCGCCTCATCCCATGAAGGCAGCCGTTTCTCTTTTACACAACACTCCCGATTCCCTAGCTCAGGATTTGCTGGATATGAATATCTCTGTTTCGGCTTAAATCAAGCAGGGAATCCTCAATCTTAACCAGGGGATGCAGGTCGTCGAGAGAGTTAATGTGAACCACTTCAGCCAAACACCCGTCCGTCAGCACAACTTTTTTCCCGAGCAGCGCATTAATAAATTTATCCAGAAGAAGCGAGACAATTTCCGGATTCAGCTCACCAAACGAGCCTTGACGCATCAGAGTTACGACTTTGTAAAAAGGCATTGGATCCTGATACGGCCGCTTGGACGAAATCGCATGGAACACATCCGCAACCGCAACAATCTGGCTCCATAAATCAATTTCCCCTTTTTTTAGATGCAAGGGATAACCTGTTCCATCTAACCGTTCATGATGCTGCAAAGCGACAAGCATGACACGCGGACTTAAGCCGACTGTTCCTTTGAGTATCTCGTATCCGTATATGGTATGCCGCTTCATTTCATCAAACTCTTCTTTCGTCAGCTTTCCCGGCTTTAGTAGAACCTCTTGCGGGATCCGGACCTTGCCGATATCATGAATGGTGGCCGCCAGCGACAGCAGCGCAAGTTCCGACTCCTCAAGATTCAGCCACTGCCCGATTAGTGTGGACAGTACTCCCACGCCGATATTATGCTGATGAGTGTATTCATCCTTCGCTTTGACGGACTCGAAAAGCTCTAATAGATCGGGATGCCTGGAGATTTGGCGTACAACGGGGATGAGTTGGTTCTTGATTTCGATCAGGGGCACCTTGCGGTCGTATTGAAGCCGGTCATACAAATGTTTGGAATAGTTTGCGGCCTCTTGGATCAGCTTCGAAGGAGAACCCGGCGGCGTATGATCCTCTGCAGCTTGAACGAGAACATCGAAGGGGTTGATCTCATGCTGCTGAAGCAAACGGAGAGTATCCTCATTGAGGACGGAGTCGGCAGGCACTAACACGGCGCCATTTTTATTTACAATATCAAATTTCACTTTTTTACCCGATAAATGTTCAAAAGACATCATCATCAACTCCGTTTTCTGCTATACACGTACATATGACTTGGCCCCGAGGACCGACTTGCTGCTTGCTGGGCAGTGGGTTGCTTGGAACAATTATACATCCTTTTGCAAAAATCCAAGTTCAAAGAATAAAGTATCCTTCTTTAAGATGCGGGCAAAGGCGTTCGGAAAACAATGGAGTAAAATGTATCTGCCCAGAAATCCACGCTGACTATGTGTGCGCCGCAAGCCTCCAGATAAAGCCTCATCGTCTCAAGAGGAATGCGGTGACCGGGCTTCCCGTCTGGGCGGGGGTGCAGCCACTCCACGATTAGACCTCTACCGCCGGGCCTCAGCACCCGAAGCATTTCCTTTATCCCTAGCTGGGGAGCACTCAGAATATGCAGCAGGAGCGACGCGATAGCCAAATCGACAACGCCATCTTTCAGCGGAAGGTGCTCCGCGGTGCCTTCGGCCACTTCGACGTTGGTCTTTGCCGATTCCTTGGCGCGGCCGCGCAGCACATCCAGCATATAGGGCGAGGAATCCACCGCGTACACGCGCCCCTTCGTCCGCTCCGCAGCGGAGAATGTAAAATACCCTCCCCCCGCTCCAATATCCAGTATATCGTCATCATTCCCAAGGCCCGCAACGCTCAGCAGCTTCTCCGGAGGCATTCCGTTTAACCGTTCCTGCGACTCCAGCCGCTCCAGTCCGGCGCGTTCCGGTTGATGATTGTTCATACTCCACCTCTGTTATTTTTGGCTTTTTGAATATGCTCCGATCTGACTTTGGGGTCCGCATATTGATCGAAAGCTCGTCCGAACCGATCTTGCGAAGCTCCGGATCTATGCTGAATCTGCATCTCATGGTGAAGGAAATCATAGAGAAATATTTTGCCGGTTTATGTTCGCCTAAATGAGATTCAAGCGCCTTGATGTGCCCATAATTCTGCCTAATTGGGTTATACATTTTATATCGGTTGCTGACGGTCCAATATTCATCTTTGCGCCCGCCCTTAATTTCACCGTTATAATTCTTGGTCTCGATAACAAATAATCCATAGGGCGAGACAACAAGCTGGTCAATTTGGGAGTACCCTGAGCGGGACTTCGGGTTCGGTATCAAAAGATCGCTTAAGTACTTACATTCTTTTGGCAGCTGATCCAGTTGAGGTGTTATTTTTTGAATGAAAAATCCCCTGGACTGACACGCTGTCAACTTCCGTACTGAACTTAAATTTATAGAACGCGCTCGAACATTCCTTCAATAATGACTTTCGGTTTTCCATAGTAATCTTCGGTAATTTCCTGCAGACTCTTCTCACTCCAATCCGCGAACCGTTCTCTGCAGGAGTCCAGGCTGTAATAATAACGTTCAATCGGATGCCGCTTCGCTGCTTCGGCATCATTTACCGAGTTCAGGCGTACAAGCAATAAACCTCCGGGACCCAGAATACGTCCGATTTCTGCGACGATCCGGGTCATCGATTCCTTTTCAAAGTAGTGCAAGGACAGACTGGCGATAACCGCATCAAAAGACCTGTCCGCAAAAGGAAAAGGCTGCCGCGTGTCATGCAAGACAAGGGTTGCTTCCGGCACCTTTTGCCTGACTATGGAAAGGGCAGTTTCTGAAAAGTCGGTGGCAGTCACATGATAGCCATGCTCCACAAGAACCCGTGTATCGCTTCCTCTTCCGCAGCCGATTTCGAGAACCTGCTTGACTTGCAGCACTTTGAGGTACGGTAGGTACCTCTGAAGCCAGGATGGGGCATTCTGCTTCTCATTGCTTTGTATAAAGAATACATTACTGAAAGATAGTGAGATGTTCAATCTAACTACTGGAAACTACGGACAAATCCGCATGAGAAAAAGACGCCCGGTTACAAATACCGCGCGTCTTTTATGCCGAGTATTCTCCATCGTGCTCACACTACAATCCCGTGCAGTTCATCCAACGCCTCGGCTGCCGTTTTCTTGAACAAGACTTTGTTTCCTTGAGGAGCATTTTGTCACACCCGTGATAACGGGCCGTCACCATTAAATCATGAAATTAGGATCCTTTATGAATACCAAATTAAGGACCTGAACAATAAGCTGTCCAGGTCCTTCCATTATACCTCAGTATTTTAGCTTGATGACTGCTGAATTCAGCTCGCTTCTTGAGCGCTTACATTTTTCACAATAAGCATCTTTTTGCCGGATAATGTAAAGATTGAGATGGCAGTGAACACGAGAGCAATGGAACCAAGCAGCAAGTATGCGCTTTTAAATCCAACGGTATCATACATGTTCCCCGCGATGGTCGACAGGAAGATGGCTCCTACTTGCTTGGAGAACTGGAATCCAATCAGATAAATCGTCGCTGACAATCTCATATCAAAATTCGCCGAGATGTATTTGAAGACGGCCACCAGCAGGATCGGAACTTCCAGGGCATGCATTAATTTTAGCAGGCTGATTGCAACCGCTCCGTCCGCCACACTTGATCCCAAGATCCGGATAGACATAATGAAACCTGCATACAGCAGAGCATTTTTCGCTCCGATTTTATTAATAATGAACGGCGCCAGGATCATTACAATCGCTTCCAAAAAGATTTGCAAGGTTACGAGGTTGCCAAAGACCTGAGTTCCCTTCTCCGGTGTGGCAAAGAAATGGGTGAAATATACGGCAAACTGCTGATCATAAACATCGTATATGCAGCCAACGCCAAGGACGTACAGTACGAACATCCAGAACTTTTTGTTCTTAAAAAGCTCGAGGGTAGATCCTTTGGGGGGCGCCGCTGCTTTGTCTGCATTTACCGCGCTAGGCTCGGAATTCCCCATTTTGGCAAAGGAGAACACCACGGCCAGCAGGAGAGCCATGCCTGTGCCTATCCAGAAGATCAAATCGGGATTCGTATTGAACAAATGCCCAGTAACAAAAGTACTTGCCGCAGCGCCAATGTTCCCGAACACTCTGACCCGCCCGTATTCAAACCCGTTCAAATGACTGACTCTCTCAATATAAGCTTCGATTGCGCCAACGCCTCCATTGAAAATTGCCCCCAGGTAAGCGCCCCCAATTACAGCCGCCAGAATGATATTCGTCTTGAGCAAAGCCGGAAATAAATAAACGAAGAACGGTCCGATAAACACCAATAATCCGATAAACAGCCAGAGTAAATTCTTTTTCAGGCCGAGTTTATCTGACACGATTCCGAAAAAAGGCTGAAAGCAAATGGCTGCAATTGATATAGCAGAGAAAATAACGCCTGTCTTAGTGGAATTAAGGCCGCCTTCTTGGGTCAGCCAGAGAGATAAAAACATCGTGCAAGCAGCCCAAATAAAGAAGTAAAGCATAAAGAATACCCCAAAAATCCAATAATTTCTGTTAAGCGTTCTCATTAATTCTCCTCCTTCAACATGATAAGGCTCGCAAACAGTAAAACGCTTTCTACAACGTAACTAGTTAAATGCCGGTTGTTTTTACTAAAATAAGTATACCAAAGATAACGCATACATTCAATAGAACGTTTGCATTACCTAAAAAATAGTTCTAAAGACAGTAAAACGGCCCCTCCCTAAGGGAAAGGCCGTAAGTTTACCGCACTCTTTTAATTAACTTCAGTAAAATGCCAAACATAACTATGGAAATCCCGCTCGGCTTCTGTAGGAATACTCAAGCCGACATAAGCAAGCTCATCGCCGCCGTATACCTCGTCCGTCCCGGTCAGCCGGTATTTCTTGGTCACATCGATTCCGTTCAATTTCAGGAACTTGAGCGGAGCCGCAGGCTCGGCAAGAACATTGAAATAGAAGGCGATGACTTCTTTCTTGTCTTGATCGGCAAACAGCCAGGCGGTATCATTTCCTTCAAATGGGCTGAGCAGGCGGTAGAAATCTCCGAATTGAATCAAGCTTCTGATCTCCTTGTACTTGGCTACCTGCTGCTTGACCGTCTCTTTCTCCTCATCCGTCAGCTTGGTCAGATCCAGCTCATAGCCCAGGTTGCCGGACATCGCCACGTCGCCCCGCATCTCCATCGAAGTGATCCGGTGAACCTGGTGGTTCGGGACTGCGGATACATGGGAGCCCATTGTAATGATCGGGTACACGAGGCTTGTGCCATACTGGATTTTCAACCGGGAAATGGCGTCGGTGTTGTCGCTGGTCCACGTCTGCGGCATATAGTAGAGAATACCGGGATCGAATCGTCCCCCCCCGCCGGAGCAGCTCTCAAACAGGACTTCGGGAAAAGAGGAGGTGATGGCATCCATGACTTTGTATAACCCGAGCATGTAACGATGCGCCGTCTCCCTCTGTCTGTCAGCAGGCAGGGACGCCGACCCGATCTCCGTCATATGACGGTTCATATCCCATTTCACATAGGAAATCGGAACCGTGCCAAGTATCGCGCTTACCTGTCTGATAATTTCTTCACATACCTCTTCCCTTGAAAAATCAAGAATCAACTGATTGCGGCTCTCGGAACGGGGACGATTCGGCACATGCAGGCACCAATCCGGGTGTTTACGGTATAAATCGCTGTCCACCGAGATCATCTCGGGCTCAAACCACAGTCCGAACTGCAGCCCCATTTCTTTGACACGCTCCGCTACGGTGTCCAGCCCTTCCGGCAGCTTCTCCCGGTCCACGAACCAGTCGCCGAGCGAGGACTTGTCGTCATTTCTTTTTTCAAACCAACCGTCGTCCAGGACAAACAGCTCGATTCCAAGCTCCTTGCCGGCGCTCGCGATATCGAGTATTTTATCGGCATTGAAATCGAAGTACGTCGCTTCCCAGTTGTTCACCAGAATAGGCCGTTCTTTGTCACGGTGGAGTCCTCTCGTCAGCCGTGTGCGATATAGAGCGTGGAAGGTTCTCGACATATCTCCAAGGCCTTCGGATGAGTAAACCATAACCGCTTCGGGCGCCTGGAATTCTTCGCCGGGTTCGAGCTTCCAGCTAAAATCAAAAGGATTAATTCCCATCGTCACTCTTGTGTTGCGGAACTGATCCACCTCGGCCTGGGCCAGGAAATTACCGCTGTATACAAAGTTAAATGCGAATACTTCGCCTGAGGTTTCATTCGCGCCTGTTCTGAGCAGGGCAATGAACGGGTTATGCTGGTGGCTGCTGGCGCCCCGGCTGCTCTCGATGGACTGGATTCCATGTCTGAGCGGCCGTCTTTCGATATGTCTCTCTTTGACATGGGCTCCATACAAGTGAAGGAAATCGAAGTCGGCATCTTGAAAATCCACACTTAGGCTTAAGGCTCTCAGCAGCTTCAGGGACTCGGTCCCCTTATTCGCGAACCGCACCGATCTCGTAATGACATTGAACTGCTCAAACACGGTATAGCTTAAAATAACACGCAGTCCGGACACTTTATCTTCCGTTACGATCTCAAGCGTTTCCGCTTCCTGTTCATTCTCTACATATGTAGCAGGAAGGCCTTCCAAAGCAGGTTTCCCCTTAAAAATGGCATGTGACACGTAGCGCAAATCGGATACCGTCGATCCGTTCTCAAGCTGGACCTGGTAAGCGGGCTTCCGGTAATCCGTATTCCCGTATTGAGGATACTCTTGCGGAAGCGTATCGAGAGAGAAGGCACGGTCTTCCTTATATGGATTTCCGGAAAATCCCCGGTCGAGCAGCTGAATCCGGTTGGAATGATGATACTCATTGATTTTTCTACCCCAATACAGATGCAGCAGGAATTCATCACGAACAATTCCTAGCACATAACTGGTATCCTTTGCTTGCAAATGAAAAAGTCTGTTCTCTGCATCAAATTGAATTCCCATCGATCAAATCACTCCTAAATGGTTTGTGGTGGCTGGCATTGGAAGCAGCGTATGGATATATGGTTTTCATGCTTTATGCCCGGTGCTCTCTCTTACAACAAGTTCGGTAGGCAAAGTTACTCTCAGCGGCACTTCTCTTCCGCTCTTCATACGGTCGGCCAAAAGCTTCACCGCGGTTCTTCCCATTTCCTCCGTGTGGACCTTGACCGTAGACAGCGTCGGATTCAAAAAAGCGGATGCCTCGATATCATCAAAGCTAAAAATGGAAATATCATCGGGAACTTTAATGCCTGCCTCATGCAGCGCTTTCATGGCGCCTATGGCCATAGGGTCGCTGGCAACCACAACCGCACTCGGAAAAGACTTGCTGCCTATGAGCTGCTTCATCAGGGTATATCCGCTCATCGGTCCGAACTCCCCTACCAGAACGTTATCCGCTTGAAAAAGTCCCTCTTCCTTCATGATTCTCTCATAAGTGCTCAGCCGGATATCCTCTTTATCAATCGCTCTTCCATTATGGATGCTGCGGATTAAGCCTTTGCCGCCAATGTAGGCGATCTGACGATGTCCGGCGCCGAACAGGTAGTTTAAAATCTTACGGGTAGCGGTTTCAAAGTCGGAAATCACAGCATCATAATTTTCTTCCTCGGGCAAGAAATCAACGAACACAATATTGCGATTATGGCCATAAGCCTCTTTAAGCTCCTCGCTGTTGACGTCTCCCAGAACAATAAGCCCGTCAAGACCGGCCATTCTGCCCGGAGAAAAATCGCTTTTGCCAATATTGAAGACCGAGGCAATCTTGACCGAATATTGATCACATACACTCTCGACGCCTTGTCTCATGGACATGAAGTAAGGATCAATAGCCTCATCATTCGTCAGAATCAAGCCTATGTTAAAGGCTTCCTTGTCCTGAACGGCTTTGGTTCTCTTTCTTCTTCCGGGCTTATAGTTCAGTTCATTCACAACTTCCAGAACTCTCTTCCTCGTTTCACCCGAGACGGAAAGCGATGGGTCATTGTTCAATATTCTGGATACCGTAGCCGTTGAAACATTTGCGAATTCCGCAACATCCTTAATTCTCGTCATATTGTTCACAACCCCGCTAATTTACTAAGAAATTTACTTAATACTTAGTAAACTTCATATTCCTAATATATCAAAGAAATCGTTTTCAATCAATATTTTATACAAAAATCCCGAGCCTGCCGGTTAAGGCTTGCACGGGATTTATGTTAAAGCGCCGATTTTTCATGATGATACGATGATTACAAATTGATAATCTCAGAGCCTGCGGAACTCAGGTTAGCCCAAACTCATTTTTCAACGTTTGCGTCATAATGTCGATAGGAGCTTCCACTCCTGTCCATAATGTAAAATTAACCGCCCCTTGATTGACCAGCATTCCGAGTCCGTTGATTGTCTTCGCGCCGCGGCGCTCAGCCTCCTGCAAAAAGACGGTGTGGGGATCATTGAAGATAACGTCGCTGACCGTCGTATTCGGCTTGATCGTATCGTAGTTCACATCAGGTTTATCGTTGACATTCGGGTACAGCCCCACCGAAGTGGCATTGACCAAGATATCGGTGTCCGCCGGCACTTCGAGCGCATTGTCCCACGGGATATATTCGGCTTTCGCGCTGGTACGCTCATTGATGAGCAAGGCAAGTTCTGTTCCGCGCGTTCTGCCGCGGTTGGCGATATTCACCTTGGCCGCTCCGGCAAGCGCGCATTCCACGCTGATGGCCCGCGCCGCTCCGCCTGCCCCGAGCACCGTGATTGTCTTTCCCGCAACCGAAATTCCTTCATTCGTAAGCGAAGTCAAGAAGCCTTTGCCGTCGGTATTCTCTCCCCACAGCTTGCCGTCGTTGTTGACGACCATATTGACGGCGCCAATCAATTCCGCCGCTTCCGACAGCTCATCGAGATAGCGAAGAACCTCCACCTTATGGGGAATGGTCAGGTTGATCCCGCGCATATGAAGTACGCGCACCGCCTTCATGGCTGCTTCCAGATCACCCTCATTTACTTTGATCGTCAGATACCGGTAGTCGAGGCCTTTCGCCTTAAATGCCGCCTCTTCCATGACTCCGGTAGGATTCTCATCAATCGGGCAGCCAAAGGCCCCTACAAGCTCCGAACGGTAATTCTTTCCCATCTGCTAATTTCCTCCTTTAATTTAAGGCATATACACGGCAGTCACTTGGCCAATCATGCCGCTCTGTGCTGCTTCATCGGTCGTATATTTCACATCGGCTTCCGACTCGGTCCGCTCTTTGCCGACCGCGATCGTTCCCTCGTACAAGATCCGGTTCTCCCAGCGGGTCGTCCCCTCCACATAGAACCGGTAGGTCCCATCCGGAACGGGGTTGCCGTCTTGATCTTTGCAGTCCCAGGCAAACTTCAACTGACCGCTGGAAAGGGTCGCTCCCGAGACCGCGTCCGCCTCTTCCGGCGAGGCCTGTGCAAGTCCCGAGTGCTCCACCCAAGTCGGAATGGCCTCCGGCCGCAGTTTATACCCTCCGGTAGCGATAAACCGGGTGGCATAAAGCGTGTTGACAAATCGGCCGCTGCCATCCTCTATCCATACGGCGAACTGATTGGTGGCGATTCCGTCCTGGCGGACGAAAGGAAATGAAATTTCCAGCGTTCGGCGTACATCCCCTGGTTGTGCAGAACCTGCGGCCTGACCGTGCTCTCCGGCGGCAGAAGAACCGCCCGGAGAAGCGGCTGGCGATGGGCTGACTGCCGCGCCTGAAAGTGAATTTGCCGGCTGGCTGCTTGTTGCCTCCGGGCCGCCCCCGCCGCAAGCCGCCCCCAGCAGCACAAGCAGAAGCGCCGACAATAACAGTCCGGCGCCCTTGATCTTTTTCATAACTGAGTAACTCCTTTCGTAAGAAGAAACGCCTGACGGCGTCTTTTCAAGACGCAGGTGCATTTCTCGTAAAAATATAAGACGAAACGATAGGCGCGCAGCTTATAAAGTCTTATATTTCAAGATAGCCCGCAAAGTGCGGCTATGCTTCGATGCTTATTCCCTTTTGCCGTCGAAGTCCTCCTTCAGCTTGTCTACGTCCAGAGCAGCCCGGATGTGCAGAATATGCTCTCTCATCGCCAGGTATGCGGCTTCGCCGTCCCGCTGCTCAATGGCACGGACAATGCTTCCGTGATAAGCAACCGATTCTTCAACGTGAAGCGGGTTCACCGTGTATTTTCCATCGAAAATATGACGGCTCTGCCCTGCGTGACGGACAGTATCGATGATCTGCAGAAAGAAGTTGTTATGAGCAGCGGCGGCGATTCCCAAATGAACTTCATTGTCATACTCCAGCACGGTTACGATATCCGCCTCATTCTGTGAATACCGGCGCACCGTCTCTTCGTGCCTGCTCATCGCCTCTTTGATCTTGTCCAAATCCTCATCCGTACGGTTCATGGCGGCCAGCCTGGACGCATCGGCCTCCAGCAAGACCCTCGCCTCAAAAATCTCCTCAATCAGTGAACGATCAAACAAGCGGTAGGTCCGGATAATCTTGCCGATCACGCCCGGATTATACTCGCTGACGAACGTGCCTTCTCCTTGGCGGGCCTCCAGAATTCCCAGCGTCGACAACGCCGAAATCGCTTCTCGCAGCGGAACCCGGCTCACTCCAAGCCTGTCGGACAACTCGCGCTCATTGGTCAGCTTATCGCCGGATTTCAGTTCGCCGTTCTCAATTTTTTGCAAAATATGCTGAATCACGTATTCTCTAATGTTCTGTTTCTCTACCGGCGGCATAGGGCTTGCTCCTCTGCAAAACAAAATGGTTATACCAATACTGGCATAACCATTTTACCGCTGCTCTATTTGTTCGGTCAAGGAAGAAGGGGATTGTTCCATCATTATAAATCCAAATTCCTTTTAAAGCTTAAATATGTCGTTGCAAAATAACTTAAATAGATTCCGACAATCATAATTAGCGAGATGCATATATTAAGTCCAAAGAGTCTGGTTCCTACATAAGTGCTTATTTCGTTATAATTTTTCGTTGAGAATTGATACAAAAATATTCCGAATGCCAACATAGCCGTTATTACCGGAATACTAAAATATATACCGATCTGCTTAAAAATCAACCAGTTGATATCCAGCCTATCCACGCCTATTTTTCCGAGAATCTGGTAAGATCTTCGGTTCTCCAGTGAATCCGATAGCTGCTGCAGAGCAAGTAATGTTAAACAGATAATCAGTAAAATAGTCCCTCCGTACAATCCTATAATCCTTATTAACAGTGAGCTTGAAGTTCCCTCATTGATCTGCTCAGTTTTGGTTCTCGTGACAATAAAATTTTTAAATTCAGGATCATCGGCGTATTTCTGATATAACGCTGAGTAATTTTTTTTAACCAAATTTTCGATTAAAGGGGCTATCGTAGTGGAAAATGCATAGCTCATTTTCTTTTTGGTATTAGCGTAGAAGTTGATATTGGCGGCAAGTAATCCTTTGCAGGCCTTATCAGGCAGAACAAAAGTATAATCGGTATATGAATTATAGACAGCTTCTCCCAATGAATCCGTGTAGGTTTGGTTATAACTTCCCTTAAATGATGCATTTCCCACATGAATCTCTGGATGATTATCCATATATTTTCGGATTACCTCATCGGATGTCTTCCCATCCCATTGCATTGCAAATTCATTATCTTGCAATACGATTGCTTCATATCCGGCCATTTTTCTGAGCTGATTATAATCACTTAATGAAATAGCGAGTACCGGAAAATTAGTTTTACGTCTTTTGTAAAAATCTTGTTCATTCATGAAATACATTTTAAATTGAACATACTCCTTGATTCCAAATTCACTGTTTTGGATGTGGTTGTATACCGGCCCATAATCAATCGCAGGCAGATCTTCAATTTTTGTTATAGAGTTATAGACGCTGTTGATCTGAACATCAAATACACTTCGGTATGCCAAATACCCCTTTGCCCATTCGGATAAAATAGGACTCACAGAAAAACATAAGATAGAACCAAACAATGATAGAGTTACCGTTGCCATCATCATTGAGGTTGTATTAATTTTAGAAAGCAAGCTGCCAAGCAAAAATAAGTTGGTATGTTTGTACTTAAAGTAAATTAAGTTATCTTTTACCAGGACTATGAAATAGGCCAAGGAATAAAATAAAGCATAAGTTCCCAGAATAATTCCGATAATAACTTTGAGCAGAATCTGATTTTTAACAGAAACATCCACAGCTAAAAGATGCTGTACCTGCATGTATCTATGAAGATTGACAAACGCAAAAATAAAACTCAGTACAGATAACACAGCTATTAATATATAGAACCACTTACCCCTTGCAAATTGTATCTCCGTCTTCCTCTCATCATTAAACATGTCAATCAATTTAATTCTTGATAAATTTCTAAGGTTAAACATCCCTATAATCAGAAATATCACTATAAAAAATATAGCCGTCGATAAAACGGTGTCCGGGTACACTCTGAAACCAAAAGAAATACTGCTATCAATCGAAGTCTGAATCAAAACGGTTAGTACCTGTGAAAATAAAGTTCCGAGCAAGATTCCCATAACAATAGACCAAAGAAGTATAATCAGGGTTTCAATGACAAACATATAAGCCACATTACTCTGCCCAATGCCTAATAAAATATAGGTAGCGAACTCTCTCTTACGTCTCCTTATCATATATTTGTTAACTTGGTAGACTAAAAAAACAAGGATTGCTGAAATGAGATAGGCTGCGTATTGGACATATTTATAAAATTGATCAAGGTTATAATTGATCCCAGTCACCAATTCATAACGTGAACTGGATAAGGAACTAAATGCATAGAATAAACTTACTGATAATGTTAAGGTTACAAAATAAATCAAGTAATCTTTTGCAGCTCTTTTGGCGTTACGAAGAGACAGTTTAGCGTACACTCCTAACATCCCCCCCGAGTAAAGCCATTGTGTCTAGAATTTGGTTGAAAAACTGCTTACGCGTTAGCTCTCCTTTTATCAACTCAGTGAAAATCTTTCCATCCTTTATGACTAAAATCCGGTTACAATAACTTGCGGAAAACGCGTCATGAGTCACCATTAATATCGTGGCTTTCATGGTCTGATTTAAATCAGAAATGGCTTCCAGCAGCATTTGAGCGGATTTTGAATCAAGTGAGCCGGTAGGTTCATCAGCTAGAATAAGCTTTGGCTTCGTGATTATGGCTCTGGCGCAAGCGGCACGCTGTTTCTGTCCTCCTGAAACCTCATAAGGATATTTTTTTAGAATTTCTTCAATCCCTAGTTTTGTTGCTATTTTGGTCACCAGTTCGTCTATAGTCTTGGGTGAATATCGGTTGATTGTTAGAGCTAAAGCAATATTCTCCTGGACAGTCAGAGTGTCAAGCAAATTAAAGTCTTGAAAAACAAATCCCAAGTTCTTTCTCCTGAAGGAAGCTATTTCTTTGGGACGCATCTCGGTAATATCCTGTCCGCCAATGTAAATATGACCTGAACTAACATGGTCAATTGTCGCGATCATATTCAAAAGCGTTGTCTTTCCGGAACCGGATGGTCCCATAACACCGATGAACTCTCCTTCTGCAACAGTAAAGCTAAGATCGTCGATGGCCTTGGTTATACTCGATTTTCCGCCATAGTATTTCTCAATGTTTTTTAATTCCAATATAGATTGCATGCGCATCACCTCTGCTTATACTTTATAACTTTCCAGTTCCCGGTGGTATTAAGTAAGCTTACGGCAAACTTACAAATTCGTAAGAAAAAAAGAACCCTCCGCCAGTCGTAATACACTGATCGAAAGGTTCCTTTGTCTGCATACCTTATAGTTTGACAAGACGTCCTTTTGGAAAAAAAATAATGACTTTAGTATACTCGTGTTCTTTAGATTGAATTTCAATAAGCAATCCCAATTTCTCACACATTTTTTTACACAAATATAGTCCTATACCAGTTGATTTTTTAAATTGCCTTCCCTTATTTCCCGTATAGCCTTTATCAAACAGACGGGGCAACTCATGACTGGATATCCCTATTCCGTTATCTTCAATGACCAGCATCACTCCATTTTTTTTATCTTCGGCATAAATATTTATACATGGGGACTGATCACTTCTGTACTTAATGGAGTTCATTAGCAACTCATTTAGAATAAATTCAACCCACTTATGATCGGAATAGACGGTTTTCTCAAGGCCTTTGAGCTCTACTTTGATTTTATTTTTGATAAACATCTGCTTATTTTCAACCAATACAGAGTGAACACTGGTTGCCAAAGAACATTCTTTTATTAAATAATCATTCTCCACATGCTCACTTCTGGCATAAAATAGGGCTTGCTCAACATAATGATCAATACGTTCCAATTCGGAGAGTATCAATCGTGTCACTTCCGACTTATTATTTTCCCCGCTTAGCTTTATGGCTGAAATAGGAGTTTTTATTTCATGCACCCATTGCTCAACATACTCCTTATATTCCTTACGGTCATTTTTAATCATCGTTATTTCTTCAAGCATTGATTTATTGGCCATTTTTAAAAGGGTATAGTAGGTTATAGAGTCCACATAGCGGGGCGGTTCTATAATTTCGGATATCAAATACTTTTTTTCCGAATCACTTGCATTTTTGAGTATATTATCGAAATATTTCCTTCTTGATATGTAATGGACAGAATAAAAAGTAATTAGAATCATATGCCACACTAAAAAAATTAAAATGACGATCTCGGTTGGATTTCCAAGGCTAAATAAAATAATAGCAAGAAATATCGAACAGAATATATTTAATAAAATAGATGAGCTTTTGTCTCGGAGAAATAAATCTAATCTCATACCATGTACCCCTGACCTCGTTTCGTTTGTATATAATTGGTTATCCCCAGGCTTTCAAGCTTATTTCTTATTCGGGTAATATTTACGCTCAGTGTATTATCGTCTACAAACATTTCACTATCCCACAAGTGCTCAATAATATCACTTCTTGAGACAATCGTCCCTTTCTTAATCATTAAATAATGCAGAATCTTTAGCTCATTTTTGGTCAGCTCTATACTTTTTGAATCATACTCCATTCTGCTTGATAACAGATGCAGCTCTACTCCGCCATGTTTTACCACATCTCCTGATGCTGTCTGTGAATAAGCTCTTTTTAGAAGTGCGGCTATTCTTGCTAATAATACAGCGATATTGTAAGGCTTGGTTATAAAGTCATCTCCTCCGAGAGTGATGCTCATCAACTCATCAATCTCAGAATTACGGCTGGTTACAAATATGATCGGAACATTCGAGGATCGGCGAATCTCAGTACAAAGCGTAAACCCATCAACCCCTGGAAGATTAATATCCAGCAATAGTAAGTTTGGCTGTGTTGATAATATTAGCTCAGGCAAGTTAATGAATTCAGTAAGCGCAGTAACCTTGTATCCTTCTTTAATTAACACATTTGAAAGCTCAGTCCGAATTTCTATAGAATCCTCAACAAGCATAATATTGTACATGAATTGAAATCACCGCCTAAAAATATAATTATTTGCCATTCGCTTTTCATTATAATATAATATCATCGTTTGAATAATTTAACATTAATTATATGAAAATCCAATAGTGTATGAGCAAGTAGAATTCAAGTGCTATAATACTTTTTAAAGGTACATAGATCATATATTTTGAATACAAAACATATAAAAGCCATAGACAAAAGCACCTACACTATATTTATGACCAACAACGAAATTTGTTATGCCTCCAAACGATACTTGCAGAAAGTTTTGACCCAACTCCTCCGCTTGAGTAACGCAGATAGATACAACTTGTCGAAGGTATGAAAAACAGTAAACATTTTCCACCCCCCCCCTAAATCCCAAGCAGTAACTTTGTTATCCACTCATAACATCACTATATTTAATTTCAATAATCATATTTAGTGCATATAAATATAAATTAATATAGTTTAGACATATTTAGTTCATTGCTTTATGAATATTGCTCTTATATAATGGTCACTAACATTGTCGAAACATATCAAATTATGTTTCAAACGCTTTTAGAATCAGGGGGAATTGTGATGAAAAACAGGCGAATCTTATTGACTTTATTGCTGTGTACACTTCTGCTGATGCTTCCGCTCTACGGCTGCGGGAATGGAACGAATACGGCGGCGAACAACGCTCAGACCGGGGAGCAGCAGCCCGCTCCATCCGCTAAACCGACCTATACCATTGTCGATCAATTAGGCCGTACGGTTGAAATTCCCAAGAAAGTGGACAGAATCGTTGCCCTGCAGCACCATACATTGGATATTATGCTGGAGCTTCATGCTCAGGACAAGCTGGTAGGCGTGTTGCGCGATTGGGAGAGCTTGCTCGGAAGCTATGCAGCCGATGTATATCCGGGGATACGGAATTTGGAAACTCCGGGGTCGATCTCCGAATTGAATGTTGAGGCTGTCGCCAGTCTGAAGCCGGATGTCGTATTCGTGTCCAACCAGATTCCGAAAGAGACCCTTGCGCAGCTTGAA
Source organism: Paenibacillus sophorae (assembly GCF_018966525.1). Classification (NCBI taxonomy): domain Bacteria; kingdom Bacillati; phylum Bacillota; class Bacilli; order Caryophanales; family Paenibacillaceae; genus Paenibacillus; species Paenibacillus sophorae. The sequence goes on along the minus strand of NZ_CP076607.1, from coordinate 1,526,061 downwards.
CAGCTTGGCATACCTGTTGTTGGAATCACTTTGTATGTCGCGGATAAAGAACAGGCTTCAACGATAAATCCCAGCCTTGTTAATCCGGATGAGGCTTATACCGAAGGACTCAAACAGGCGATCGACCTGATCGGCCAAATTACGGGAACAGAAAATAAAGCGGCAGAGTTATGGAATTATGTCGTCAGCAACCGGGCCATCGTATCCGAACACTTGAGCGCAGTTCCGGAACAGGACAGAATCAAGGTCTACATGGCTAACGAGAATATGTACACTTACGGTACAGGCAAATATGTCGGTGTGGCCATGGCCAAAGCAGGCGCCCGCAACGTCGCGGAAACGATAAAAGGGTACAAACAGGTCAGTGTTGAACAGGTTACAGCGTGGAATCCGGAAGTGATTTTTGTACAGAGCCGCTATGCATCCGTACTGGATGAAATACGGGGCGATAAAGCATGGGCCGCAATTGATGCTGTTAAGAATGGCAAGCTTATTATCGCGCCGGATTATACCAAGCCTTGGGGCAATCCTACGCCGGAATCTATGGCCCTCGGCGAAATTTGGCTGGCCAAAACTTTATATCCGGATGCATTTAAAGATGTGGACCTGAACGCAATGGTTCAGCATTTCTACCAAACCTTCTACGGCATCGATTATAAAGAATAGTACATTACCGATCACTGCTTCGACATGTTAGCGCATCTCGGGGCAGTGATTTTTTTGGAAAGTCACTAATATAAGGAGCTGAGTAAATAATGCAGGAACGAATTAACAACTATTGGACGGATCGGGCCGATGATTTCAGCGAGCTGCGTCTGCATGACTTTAATAGCGGTCTGCGCGGGAAATATACCGAAGTGATCAAGGAGCATTTGCCGAAATTAGACTCGCCGAGAGTATTGGATCTGGGTACAGGCGCCGGCTTCTTTTCCTTCATTATGAAGGATCTGGGGTGCAGCGTGACCGGCATTGATTATTCAAGCGCGATGCTGGCCAAAGCCGAAGCCAACGCCGCCAATCTGGGGTATACCGGGATCGTGTACAAGCAAATGGATGCCCAGAGCCTCAGATTCCCCGATGAGAGCTTTGATTTCATCATCACCCGCAATGTAACCTGGACGCTGCCCGATCCTTACAAAGCGTACAGCGAAATGTGCCGCGTGCTTGCGCCCGGCGGCGGTATTTTAAATTTTGACGCCAACTATGGCCAAGCCTTCAAAGAAGCCGATGACAAGGGAGAGAATCTGTGCCATCCCACGCAAACCGCTGAACAGCTCAGGGAACGCAATGCCATTGCCAAGTCGTTGTACATATGCGATAAGACGCGCCCGCAGTGGGATGCGGAAGTGCTAATCTCGCTGGGCATGAAATATATCGAGATGGATCTGGATATCATTCGGCGGATCAAAGACGAGGCCAACACCGATTCGAGATACTCCACCATTTCCCAAAGCGTGACCTCCTCGCTGTTCATGGTATATGCGCGAAAATAGTTTGGAACAGCTTCACGGTATCCATCAGTCCAGCATCAAGCTCCGCAGTTTCTCCAGCGTTTCCTCCGTCTCGGGCATGTGCACCGTCACCAACAAATCCGGCGAGTCACTAACCTGGAATGAAAGGTGACCGAGAATAAGTTCGCCCGCTCGGGGATGGTGAAGGACCTTTCTTCCTTCCGGTGTATCCAGGACGTCATGCCGAGGCCACCATTCCCTGAATTCCTCGCTCTCCTTGGATAGTTTATCGATCATTTCAGACCACCAGGGGTCATCGATAAACCTTCCATAGGAGGCGCGAAACTGGGCCAGCCGCCTCTGCCCATGCTCTTCCCAACAATCCAGCAGCTCCCTCGTGTACGATGAAGTGAACGTGCGCCAAACGGAATTGCGCTCAAGCTCCGACATCTCATTATAATCTCCAAAAACCGCGCATGCGGCCCGGTTCCAGGCAATAAAGTCCCATCTGAGATTCGTCACATAAGCCGGACTCGGATTCTGATAGTCAAGAAATTGCTGCACGGATGGACTTACGTAACACTGCTCCTTCTTGTTGTCTAACGGGATGGTCTGCTCCGCCAGCAAGAACAAATGTCTTCTCTCACTGGGACTCAATTGCAGCACCCTCGCCAATTCCTCCAAAACCCGAGACGACACACGTATGTCCCTGCCTTGCTCCAACCAGGTATACCAATCCACGCTCACCCCCGCTAACAGAGCCACTTCTTCACGCCTCAGACCCGCCGTACGCCTTCTTCTTCCCAGTGGTAATCCAACCTTCTCCGGATGCAGTCGGGCCCGTCTTATTTTCAAAAAATCCCCAAGCTGCTTATTACGTGCCAAATCCATATCTATCATACGATCCTCCAATCAAAATAAGGTAGGAGAGCCAATCCCCTGATTCGCCCTTCTCTGGCTACTCTTCTGTTCCTATTATACTATGTTAAAAGTTTCTCCCGCCGCCCGGATACCGACAGTATACATACGTTTTAATCTGTTTTTAATCTTAGGAGGTTATCGCAATGAAAAGAATGCTGTGGACCATTTTGACTATGGCTATTGGAGCTACGCTCTCTTCGCCGCTGTACCCTTTATACCAGGAACGATTTCACCTAAGCAGCCTTGCCATCACGTTATTATTTGCCGTTTATGCCGCGTTTCTCTTGCCTGCGTTATTAATAGCGGGGCCAATTGCGAACGTCTGGGGATTAAAAAAAGTGACGATGACCGGTGTTGTTGCTTCGATGGTATCAGCTTTCCTGTTCATGGCAAACAATCAGGCCTGGACACTTTACCTGGCCAGAATTTGTGAGGGCGTCGGGTTTGGTACATTCATGGGAACCGCTACAACCTTATTGTTACAGCAAACTCCAAAAGCCAAAGCGGCCAAGGCATTGCCTTTATCCAGTATGGCCGTCATGCTCGGATTCGGACTGGGACCAGCGATTAGCGGTTTGCTCATTCAATACGTCCATTTCCAGCCGCTTCGTTTGCCATATATGCTGCTCTCCGTATTGCTAATAAGCGCGGCCGTTGCTCTATGGTCGATATCTGACAATCATTCAGAAAATAAGACAAGCTCAATGAAAATAAGTATTCCCAAAAATATCCGTCCCGTGTTCTGGTTATTTATCGCCTTGTCCGGTTTTATTGTGTTCTCTCTCAATGGCATCGTGTTGTCGTTAATACCCTCCTTTGCCAAAAATATTATTCATACCTCCAATCTTTCCGTTTCAGGATTGTTAATCTTGCTTCTTCTCGGCGGGGGCGGATTAGCGCAGCGAATTTCCTGGCCGAAGCAGCTTGTTACCCGCCTTCGGCTCGGCATCCTTTTTCTATTAATGGGTGCATGGTTGATGATCATTTCCGGGAAGACAACAAACCTTGGGTTCTTATGGACGGGAATATTCATTCAAGCAATCGGCGGCGGGTGGGCATTTCAAGCAAGCCTGCAGTTGGCTGGAACTGCGCCTAAGCCTGAAGATCGTGCAGGCGTCATTTCAACTTATTATTCCGCATCCTACTCAGGGTTCATCATCCCGATTGTTGGAGTGGGGTCGCTGAGCTTGTTTTTTGGCTTATTTCACTCACTTATTATTTTGAATGTAATTGCGACAATAATCGTAATATTTCTTGTTGGTTATTCATTTAAATGCAGAGGCTTATTAGGCGAGGCTGAGTTATGATGTGATCATGTTTAAACCAGATTGTAATGGAAAAAATAGAAGGATACCAACCTATGAAGAGATGTGAGAGTAAGCGTGCAGTCCAGCGGCAAAATATCCGGTTATCAGCTCAGCCTGCTTTTTTTCACCTTTATCGTATCTACTCTGATCTTGTCTGTTCCGGGAATCATGGTAGCCTTCGCCAAGCAAAATGCCTGGCTGTCGATTCTCCCAGCTTCATTAACGGGGATCGTGAACATCTATGTACTGACGGCACTGTCCAGGCGTTACCCCGGTCACTCCATCATGCAGTACACGGCCGCGATTTGCGGGAAATGGGGCGGCAAGCTTGTCGGAGTTTTTTTCACTTACTATTTGTTCTTCTTTATTTCCAGCACCGTAAACGAACACGCGCGATTTCTGAACAACGTTCTCCTGATGAATACGCCTTCGCTCGTATTGATCATATCGCTGCTGTTACTGTGCGGCCTCGCCGTACTGGCCGGGATTGAAACGATTGGCAGATGCAATGAGGTCATTGTACTTATCGTCGTTATGCTGCTGCTCCCCATCTTCATCTTTTCCATCCGGGATGCGGACCCTGCAAGGTTAACTCCTGTGCTCGCGGAGGGGCTCGTTCCGGTCATCAAAGGTTCGGTCGTTCCGTCCGCCTGGATGAGCCAATTCTTCTTCTTGGGATGGTTCCTCCCGCACTTGAACGAGAAGCCGCAGCAGGCCCGCAAAAAATTGCTCACGGCGCTCTGCGGTATCGTTCTGCTGATTATGGCCATCGACGCCCTGACCATCATGGTGTTCGGTCCGATCACGCCGCGGATGAATTTCGCTTTTCTAAATGTCATCAAATACACCGATATAATCGGGCCTTTGGAGAGGCTGGAAGCTATCGCCATTATGATCTGGATTCTCGGTATTTTCATTAAGGTGGCCATGCTGCTGTATATGCTCTGCATAAGCGCAACCCAACTGTTCGGCGCGAAAAATTACCGAAAAACCGTTGTTCCAATCACGGTGTTATCCGCTGTCGGTTCCGTTTGGATTTTCAAAAGTGCCGTAGAATTTCAAGTCTGGATTACGTTCACTTATCCGATTCTGGCTCTCTTCATGCAAAGCTTGCTCCCTTGTCTGCTGCTTGCCATTGATACGATCAAAGCAAAGCTTGTAAACCATTAACGGGACAAAATCGATTTCCCAATCGATTCAAATACGATTTTGTACGGCAGGACAAAGGTCGGGAACTCGATACCCGCGATCAGAAGCGCGCCGGTGACGGTGGACACAGCCATGGATAACCCATAGATCCAAGCTTCCCGCGTCTCGTTCCGGCTCCACAACCGGCGGATTTGAATGAAAGTGAAAGCGCCAAGACAAAGGACATATATAGCCGGCAGTATGAGCATCACTTCATGATCTCCTTGTCTTTAAATTGCAATGGAGGCCCGATTTCACCGGTATTGTTGATGGCGAGATTTACCGTTACAGAAATGTCGGCCTCCGTAAAATAGCGGTCCCACTCCTTCTCCACGGTGCGCCACTTCTTCGGGTTATCTCTTTGCAGCTGCTGGCTGAAGCCGACAATATCCGCATGATATTCAGTTTGGATTTTCCGCAGAAAAGCCTCCATATTTAGGACCACCTGTTTCTCAAGCGCCTTTTTCACTGTTCTGAGGTTGTTCGAGTTGGATACGTCAAGCTTGGAATCGTTCTCAACCAAATCCCCTTTTGCTGTTAGATCAATATGAAATTTGAGCGGATTGCTATTCCAATCGGTCTTGATTTTTGTTTTGCTGGAGGTTACGCTGAAAGCCGCATTTCCCATGCCGTCCGGCAGGCCGGCAGCGATGCCATCCCCCTTTTTATTTCCCTTGAACCAAAGAAATTCGTGCGTTTCCGTATTATTTAAAAACCCGACCAATTTTGACGATTTAAAAATTGCCGTTCCGGTTATACGGAACAGTGGCTTTTCGTCTTTTTTCCCCGAGCTGCGAAAAACGGTCGGCTCCAATACACCGGTTGTCGGGCTCATTCCCTCGCTTGCAGATGCAATCATATAATCGCGCAGCGTAGCAACCGTTCCTTTTCCCTGCAGCATCTCCATTTCCTTCAACGCTTCGGAGGGAGCAAGCTCATAAGGGTATTCAACTTGAAGAAGATCCCCCGCTTTTTTCCCTTTAACGACCAGTATATAGGCTTTCAAACGGTTTCGCGGATTCCGGGTGAACGTATCCAATATATCATCCAGGCCTTTACGGGCCAAAGCTTCCCCGACCAGGATCACGCTGCGGTGCGAAAAAAATAACGTTCTGGACATTTTTTGTTGAAGCTTTTGCTCAATTTCAATCCCGTTTTTTCCAACGTCCGAAATTAAAAAGAAGCGCTCCGTTTCCTTCGAGGCGCCGGACGTTTGCGAGGAAGGAGATGGAACGGCCACCTGAAGGGTTGCCTGCATTTGTCCGTCTTCCGCCAGATCAATCGCAGTTGCCATAACCAAACCGATATCGTTGATTTCTTTCCGGTCCCAACAACCGGTATGGATCAGCGGAATCAACAACAAAATCCCGATCAGCATCACTCGCTTCAAGCTACTCTCCTCCCTCCTGCCGCGGTGCTTTTACAGCTCTTTCGTAGGAGGGGCCGGATAGACCGCCGCCATTGTTTCTGGGCGCCCGGATCCAGACATCCTTGAAGGCTCTGAGCGAAAAGGGAGCTACCGGCGTAAAATAAGGAACCCCAAACGATTTTAAATGGACGACATAGAGCAGAATGCCCAAGAAACCGAGCGCCATCCCGTATAATCCCAGCGATCCCGCCAGAAGGATGATCGGAAACCGCAGCAGGCGGACTCCGTTGGCGAAATTAAACCGTGGAATGAGGAAGGCCGCTATGCCTGTCGTCGATACGACGATAAGGATGGGCGCCGAAATAATGCCCGCCAGCACGGCCGCCTGTCCGATGACAAGACCGCCGACGATGCTTACTGTCTGGCCTATAGCCCTTGGCAAGCGAATACCGGCTTCCCGCAGTGCCTCAAACATAATTTCCATGATTAACGCTTCGATCATGACCGGAAAAGGCACCGGTTCCCGCGCAGAGGCGATGCTCAGCAGCAAGCTGGTGGGGATCATTTCCTGATGATAAGACGTCACCGCAACAAAGAAGGAAGGGGCAAAAATAGCCACAAACAAAAAAATAAACCGGACCCATCTCGTGAAAGTGGCTACGGGGGAGTTAAGATAATAATCTTCGCTTGCCTGCAATCCGGCCCAGAACGTGGTGGGTACGATCATAACGAAGGGAGTGTTATCGACCAGAATAGCGACTCTTCCTTCCAGCAAGCTCCCTGCAACGACGTCCGGCCGTTCCGTTATTTGTACATGGGGAAAAATAGGAAACGGATCGTCTACGATCAGTTCCTCAATGGTGCCGGATTCCAATACGCCGTCGATTTGGATGGAAGCAATTTTGTTTCGTACCTGATCGATGACGGTATCATCGGCAAGTCCTTCGATATAAGCAACCAGCACCTTCGTTTCCGTCAACTCGCCTACGCTATAAGCCTCCATTTTCAGACGCGGAGTACGAAGATAATTGCGCAGCAGCCCAACATTAACGGACTGTCTTTCAATGAACCCTTCTTTGCCGCCTCGAATGACCTGTTCCGACGATGGCTCCTCGATAGATCTTTGGATTATGGCATTCACTGCAAAGCAAACGGCGTGATCTTCGCCTTCGGTGAACACGGCAGCATGCCCGCGCAGGACAAGCCGGATAATTTCCGACCATCTGGACGTCACAACCTTTTTGTCAACCGGCATCGATTCGCCTTCCCACGTTTCCGTTTCAACGGCCCTCCGGTTGTGCTGATCGGCCGTTAACGGCTTAACGAGCTGCTCACTCACTTTCTTGTCATCTGCCAAAGTTTCTAAGTAAACAATGATCTGCCTTAGCGTCCCGTCTAGATGATTAATTTTGCGGATCACCAAATCCGAGCACCTTTGAAACGCTTGCTTCACAAAGGCTTCATTCTGACTGATCTCGGCAGACAACGTTTCTTCTGTGGCAACAGGATCATCCATAGCCGGGGTACTGCTGCTCAGCCGTTTTCGTCGCCAGATCATCATCCGTAGCACCTCCGTACACAACTTTTACTGTAATAGCATGTGTCGTATAGGGGTGATTTATCCAGATTAATGGAATACCATAGCAGTTAAGCAAATAGCTGAAGTGCTGTTTCAATAAATAATTTTACAGCGATTGACGATTCCTCTAACGAGTGAACTGCGATATGAATATCCCGGTATCCCTCCGGATCAATCTCGCGAACGCCGACGTTTGGAGGCAGATTGTATAACGACAGCTCGGACATGATCGCCATTCCCAGTCCTTCTTGCACCATGTTTAAGCCTGTATTGTAGTTAAAGACCACAAATTTTTCCCGAGGATTCATTCCGGCTTTATTGAACCAATCGATAACAGGCGGTTCGAAGCCTGCTCTGCATATAATCATCGGTTCGTCCTGCAAATCCTGTACTCGTATTACGGTCTGTTTAAATAATGGGTGGTCGTCTCTTAGAACGGCGAACATTTTTTCACGGTATAACGGAAACGTCTCAAACTCATTAACCGGCGGAATAAGCAATCCTACATCAATGAACCGGGTTTCCAGCCACTCCTTGATTTCGGCTATGGTCCCTTCAAGGATCGAAAATTCGATATTCGGATATTTTTCAGAAATACAGCGGATAATCTTGGGAATAAAATGGGCGGAGGCTACCGGAAATGCTCCGATTCGAATCGTCCCTATTTCCAGTCCCTTTTCCTTGGCAATCTCCTGATCAACTTTCTCAAACCCCTGCAAAATCTCCCTGAAAATCCGGAGGATACGCTTCCCGATATCCGTAAGCATTGCCCCATTACGACGGTTACGAATGAACAGGACCACCCCAAGCTCAGCTTCGAGTGAGGATATGGCACGGCTTACGGCAGGCTGTGTCATATTCAGTTCCTGTCCGGCTCTAGTAAAGCTTCCCGTATCCGCAATTTTGACGATTAACTGCAATTGTGCATCATTCATACCGATTTTGATATGCCTCCTATGAATAATATTCATTTTATTTATATCTGAATGTATTGTATCATCAGATCAGAGCAAACGACAAGTAGGAAAGAGAAGATAGCGATCGGGGAGGATAAACATGAATTTGATAACTGTAGATCAAGCGAAATGTGCGAAGTGCGGGATTTGTATAAGCGAGTGTCCGGAGCAGGCATTGAAGCTTGGAGAAAATGGTCCGGAAGAAGTTTACCCGCAAAACTGTATTGCCTGCGGCCATTGTGTAGCGGTCTGTCCCAGAGAAGCTATTGATAACAAGAAAACACCGCTTGCTGATCAAACGAGCTCAAGAAAGCTGCCAAAATTAAGCCCGGAGGAGGCGGAAAACTTCCTTCGTACAAGACGTTCCATCCGGTCTTATAAAGCCGCTCCCGTTCCAAGAGAACAGCTAATACAGCTTGTTAATATTGCGCATTATGCCCCTACCGGAAGCAATCTGCAGGGCGTGTCCTATAAAATAATAGACAATAGGGATGTCATTAACCGGGCTGTTGCAATTGCAGTGGAAGGATTGGAAAGTGATGCCCAGCTCAGTCGGGGAAGAGATAACTTTTTCAAACCTTATCATGAGCAAGGTATCGACACTATTTTACGGGGAGCCCCCGCTCTTGTTCTCGCCATTGCTGATGAGGATTTTCCAAGAGGAAGAGAAAACTCCATTCTTTCATTGGCCTATTTGGAGCTATATGCGCCAACGCTTGGATTAGGTTCATGTTGGGCTGGAATATTTGAGAAGATTGCTCTTAAGGATCATTCCCCCATGCTGAAATTATTCAATATTCCTGAAGGGAAGAAAATAACAGGCGCCGTTATGGTAGGCTACGCCAAGTATCGTTATCCAAGATTAGTGGATAGAAACCCGTTAGAAGTTAGTTTTTATGAGTCGGATGCTGGAGATATTCCGCTAGTTCCGTCCGCAAACTAAGCTTTAATGGGACATGCGAAGCCATATGCCGACCTCCCGTTATATGGCTTCGCATCACTCAAAACCATTGGTCAGCTCCGCTTATCGAAGCCAGCGTAATACCTTCGTTTAATTTTCGCTTCAACTCGGTTTCGGCATTCTGGATTTCAATGGCTTTCAGGCCATACTTCATGGCATCGTTCGGATCGATCACGAACACTCCATCGTCATCGGCCGCAATCAGGTCACCCGGACGTACAGCGACTCCGCACACACTGATGACCGTATTGATTTCTCCCTCAAGCCCCAAAATCCGTGTCGTTAAGGGACTTACGCCGAGCGAAAACACGGGAAGCTGCAGTTCGAGAATCTCCTGAACATCATTGACGCAGCCTGCTACAATCACACCGGCCAGCTTCTTGGCCTTGGCGATATAGGAGCAAATTCCTCCCCAGCAGGAACGATCCGTGTCACCGGACATGTCGATCACAAGCACATCGCCCGGCATGACGATATCCAGCGCTTTATGTACGGCGGAAGAATCCATATGGGGAATGCGGACGGTTACCGCATTGCCCACGAAGCGTATAGGCCGAAACAGCGGCTGCAAACCTTTCAAAAAACCGAAATCGGTCATGTGGCCGATGGTCGAAGGCATCACCTGCTCATAAACGGATAACAGGTCCGGGGTGACGCCCTGAACTCTCGGATTTAATCGAAACATTGAACCCGCTCCTTTCAAAATGCTTCAAGCCTGCTCAACACTTCTCCAAAAAATCGTTGAACAGGCTCAAACAGCTTCATCCCTTCATGGGAGACCCCTTGCACTTCATCGTACCGGACCGAAATCCCCTTCTCGACCATACCGTCTCTCAACGTTCGAATCCGCTCCAAGCGGCTGCTTCCCGCAGCATCCACGCCTTCGAGCCAGAACGGATTTTCAGCTCCGGTTTTCAGGACCATGTTATCCTCGCTTCCAATCACCAACTGGACGGGTACCTTACGCAACAGCTCTTCATTGATTTCCTTGCCGAATCGTACAGCGGCTCCCCGTGTCCCTACAAACCAGTCCCTCGTTTCATCCAATAAAGTAACATTGCCTGGAGAAGCGACTGAAACACCATGTAAACGTTCAGGATGAAGATAATAGAACCGGTGAACGAACTGGGCTCCGCCGGAAAATCCGAAGAGCAAAAACTTATCGCAGGCCACACCGTATTTGCCGGAAAACTCCTTGATCATAGCGAGCAAAATCTCATCATATCGAATCTCGTGAGATTCGATAAATTTGTAAGCATTCAATTCTTCCGGGTCGATAATCCCCGCCGGAAATAAAGGAGCCAATATGATGGCTCCGGTTGCCTCGGCAAACTCCTTGAATCCGTCTCTATATTTCTGTGCAGTACGGTCTGTACCGTGTATTAAGACAACAAACGGATGGTTCCCGGGTTGCTCGCCGTCATAACAATCGGGAACGTAAGCGCAATAGGAGAAGCGTTGGTCGAATTGACAAGCGTATAATGTCGTCGCTCCTTTTTGCAGCCAAGGCTGCCTGAATAACGGATTCATGCTGAGTTGTCATCCTCCCCTGCTTTTAATTGTACAAATGACAGGCAACGTAACGTCCATCCACTTGCCTCAATACCGGCTTGTCCGTCTTGCATATCGCCATGCATTCGCTGCATCTTGGGTGGAACGTACAGCCCGCAGGCGGATTGGCCGGACTCGGCACATCCCCTTGCAGCACAATTCTCTCCTTCTTGATTAACGGACTCGGAGTCGGCACAGCCGACAATAAAGCCTGGGTATACGGATGCTTGGGGGAATCGAACAGTTCCCGCTTATCCGCCAGCTCCACCAATCGTCCCAAATACATCACGCCGATCCGATTGCTGATATGCTTCACCACACTCAAATCATGAGCAATAAATAAATAGGTCAAATGAAATTGCTCCTGCAGATCCTGCATAAGATTGATGACCTGGGATTGGATCGACACGTCCAGGGCGGAGACCGGCTCGTCGGCGACAATCAGCATGGGGTTTAACGCCAGCGCCCTGGCAATCCCGATCCGCTGCCGTTGCCCGCCGCTGAATTCATGCACATACCGCTTGGCATGGTAGCTGCTTAAGCCTACAGTATTCAGCAGTTCCTCGACTCGCCGTGTTTTTTCCTTACCTTGGGCAACATTGTGGATCTCCAGCGGCTCGGCGATAATATCGAAGACGGTGAGGCGGGGATCGAGGGAAGCATACGGGTCCTGAAATACCATCTGCATATCCTTGCGGACCTTTCTGAGCTCGGCTGGAGGCAGTCCCACGAGATTTCTCCCCTGATAATAGACCTGTCCCTCTGTCGGATGGAGCAGTTGGAGAAGCGTTCTCCCCGTTGTCGATTTTCCGCAGCCGCTTTCCCCTACTAATCCGAGCGTTTCTCCCTTATAAATCGTAAAATCCAATCCGTCAACCGCTCTTACATGGCCTACAGTCCGGCCCAAGATCCCCTTTTTAATCGGGAAATACTTTTTTAAATTTCTGATCTCAAGCAAAGGCTGCTTCATTGTGATCATTCCTCTCCCTCGGATGCATGGAGCCAGCATCTTGTGAAGTGTCCCTGCCCAATTTCCGTAAGCTCCGGCGCTTGTCTGCGGCAGACATCCATCGCGAATTCGCAGCGGGGAGCAAAATAGCACCCTTCCCGCAAGCTGCCGGGAATCGGTACGCTTCCCTTGATGGAATAGAGCCGCTTCTCCTCCGAGTCCAGCGTCGGCATCGACTTCATCAGCCCTTGCGTATACGGATGTTTCGGCTCGGTAAAGAGCGTAATAACGTCGCTTTCTTCAACGACCTTGCCGCCGTACATGACCACCACGCGGTCACACATTTCCGCCACAACACCAAGGTCATGCGTAATGAGCAGGATCGCCGTACCGTGCGCTGATTTCAGTTCTTTCATCAAATTCAGGATTTGCGCCTGAATCGTTACATCCAGCGCAGTCGTCGGTTCATCGGCAATCAGCAGCTTGGGATTGCACGCCATGGCCATCGCAATCATCACCCTCTGCCTCATCCCTCCGGATAAACGATGGGGATACTCGTCGACGATCTGTTCCGGTCTCGGGATACCGACCAGCTTCAGCATCTCAATGGACCGGGCTCTGGCCTGCTTCTTGCTGTACTTTAAATGAATCCGAACCGCTTCTCCAATCTGCTGCCCGACCGTAAATACCGGATTCAGCGAGGTCATCGGCTCCTGAAAGATCATCGCCATTTCATTGCCCCGGACATCCTGCATTTGCTGCTCGGATAGAGTGAGCAGATCTTTGCCGTCAAACAGAATGGAGCCTTCCATCACTTTACCCGGGGTTAATCGCATCGCCGTTAAGGAGGTGACGCTTTTTCCGGAGCCGGACTCTCCGACAACGCCTACGGTCTGCCCTTCGCGGATGGTGATATCCACACCGTCAACGGCCGGGACCACCCCTTCATCCGTATAAAAATAGGTCTTCAGCCCTTTTATCGTTAGCAGTTCACGTTCCAAAGTTTCCCCTCCCCCAAGTGTACGGCATTTACAGCTTCATTTTCGGATCGAGCGCGTCCCGAATCCCGTCACCCAGCATATTAAAGGCAAGGACCATGAACATAATTGCCAAGCCGGGTATCGTGCTGACATGAGGATCGGATCTTAAATAATCCCTTCCCGAGCTCAGCATCGCCCCCAGCTCAGGCGTCGGCGGCTGGGCGCCCATTCCGAGAAAGCTTAGTCCGGAGGCTGTAAGAATGGCCGTCGCTATACGCATCGTGGACAATACGATAATCGGTGCAATGCTGTTCGGAATCACATGCTTGAATATGATGCGCACATGGCCGGACCCCATCGATTTCGCCGCCTCGATATATTCCTTGTTATTTACGGACATGACCGAGCTGCGGGAAATCCTCGCAAAGGCGGGAATCGAGAAGATGCCGATCGCGATCATCACATTCACCATGCCCGGACCCAATACACTGACAATAGCGAGTGCAAGCAGGAAGCTTGGAAACGCCATAAATACATCCATCACCCGCATAATCAAGATGTCGGCTTTTCCGCCGAAATAACCCGAAATTGTGCCGAGAGCCACACCGAATACGATGGAAATCAGCACCCCGACAACTCCAACCATCAAGGAGATTTGCGCTCCGTAAATGACCCGCGATAAAATGTCCCGGCCGTATTCATCCGTCCCGAACGGATGGCTTAACGAAGGCGGGTTCAATATGATCTGCATATTTTGCGCAATCGGATCATACGGCGCTAACCATCTCGCGAAAATCGCGATACATACAAAGATGATAACCATCCATAATCCTACGATGGCGCGTTTATTTTTTTTGAACCTCTGAATCATCAATGTCCACGGCGAGCGCCGATGATATACCGTGTCCTCTGTTTCTCGGCTCATCAGAAGGATTGAGGTCTTACTCATTGCGTACGCTCCCTTCTACTCATACCTGATTCTGGGGTCTACTGCGCTGTAACACAGGTCAACTAAGAGATTAACAACGACGAAGATCGTAGCGACGAACAAAATGCAGCCCTGAACAGCCGGATAATCCCGAAACTCGATGGATTGGATAATGAACCGGCCAAGTCCGTTCATCGAGAATACCGTCTCCGTCAGAACGGCGCCGCCGAGCAAAGTGCCGAACTCCAGGCCTATGATCGTAATGATCGGAATGAGCGCATTTTTCAATGTGTGCTTGTAGATGACCAGTCTTTCCTTGACCCCCTTGGCGCGCGCGGTACGGATAAAATCTTGATGAATAACCTCCAGAATGCTGGAACGGGTTAACCTCGCCAGAACTCCGGAGGAGGACAAGCCCAAGACGACGGACGGAAGAATGAAATGCTGGAGCCCGCTGCTTCCTCCGGAAGGAAGCAGGGGCAAATAGTAGGAGAACAACAGAATGAGCATCGTTCCGAACCAGAACACCGGCATCGATATGCCGAACAGCGAGAACATCATCGTAACATTATCCCTTATGCTATTCGGCTTCGTAGCGGATAGGATTCCGGCAAACAGACCGACGATAACCATAATGATAACGGAGAACACCGTCAGCAGGATCGTATTAGGAAACCTCGTCATAATTTCCTGCAGGACCGGTCTCTCAGATTGCAGCGACTCGCCCAGATTACCCTGGAGCAAATTGGACACGTAGCTGAAATACTGCTCGTATAACGGCCGGTCCAGACCCAGACGTTCCTTGACGCTCTGCACCTGCTCCTCGGTCGCATCAACTCCCGCAATTAAATGCGCCGGGTCCCCCGGAACCGAATGGATGATGATGAAACAGAGGAGAGATACGCCGAACAAGGTCGGAATCATTTGCAGCACACGCTTTACGACATAGCTTAACAAAAGGATTCCTCCTTACGATTCATTTTCGTTCAATTCTTGACCGCCTTGCGCAAATCATAGATATAAGTTGGGAGGAAGGTGATTCCTTCGACCTTCTTGGACATTCCGTAGCGTGCCATATCCTCATGGAGGAAAATCCATGGCGCATCTTCCTTGACCAGCTCCAGCACCTTCGCGTAGCTCTCCAGACGCTGCGTCTGGTCAAATTGCGCTTGCCCTGCAAGTATCAATTTGTCGACTTCCGGATTGTTGTAATGGGCATAATTTGTAGCGCTGGTCGATAAGAGGGCGTCCCGGAACAAGGGGTCGGCATCGCCGGTAGTCGCAAGCGCCCCTCTAACGAACAAATCGTATTTGCTGGGGTCTTTAAGCGTCTCTAAATAGGTGCCGAGCTCCAGTGTTTGCAGCTCAACATTAAACCCTAATTGCTGCAGACTGTTCTGAACAAATTCGGCGGCCGGTTTGTCTTGAACGACATTTGCGGCCAGAATTAATCTGAACTTGTAATTTCCCGGTACAACTCCCGCGTCTTTCAGCATTTGCTTCGCTTTGTCCATATCAAAAGGATAAGAGCCTACATTGCTGTACCCGATTGTTCTCGACGCGATGGCGGAGGTGGCAACGGTAACCCGGCCGTCATACAGCTTGTTCACCAGCGTTTCTTTATCCATCGCATAGTTCAGCGCCTGACGCACCGCCGGTTGATCAAAAGGCTTGACCGTCGTATTGAACCCGATGTACGCGATCCGGTTGGCCTTGATCGGATTGATGACCAACTCACTGTTCTGACTCAGCCGTTCGATTTCCGTAATCGGAACACCTTCCATCAGGTCGGATTCCCCATTTTCAAGCATAATTACGCGGGAGGCGGTTTCGGGAACATTTTTGAAGGTAACGCTGCTGACTCCGGGCGCTCCGGCCCAATAATCCTTATTGGCTTCAAGCACGACCGCATCTCCGGTCACAAATTCTTTTAATTTGAACGGGCCGGTTCCAACCGGGTTTTTGGCAATTCCCTCTTCGTTCTCTTTAATGGACTTGGGACTGAGAATACTGCTGGCAACGGAAGCCAGGTTCCCAAGGAAGGCTCCCTGCGGGGCTTTTAAATGGAAGACAACCTCCGTCTCCCCGTTCGTAGTAATGTTATCGATAAATGAGCCTACCAGCGAATGCTGACTCAAATTTTTCCCTTCGTCGGCAACCCGTTCGAAGTTGGCTTTTACCGCTTCCGCGTTAAAAGGAGTACCATCGGTAAAGGTGATCCCCGTATTAAGCTCGAAGGTCCAGGTTTTGCCGTCCTCCGAGGTTGTCCAGCTTTTGGCCAATTGAGGAACAACCTCCATCTTCTCATTGAAGGTAACAAGCCTGTCGTAGATTTGATAATTGATAAGGCTGGAAATGGTATCGGTCGTATCTTGAGGATCGAAGCCGACAGGGTCTCCTTTTAACGTGATAACCAGTCCCTTGGCTTCTGTTTCCGTTTTCGTCGCGGTCTCATTCGCCGCCCCTTGATTCGAACCGCACGCAGACAAGAGTAAAGACAACACAATCAACATAAGTCCCACTGCTTTCCCAGCCTGATTCCATCGCATACTTATTTTCCTCCTTAGGTTTGGTCATATGAACAGCAAGACATCCTTGGCCTACATCATGGACAATCTTTCATTTCGCTTCACATCGTACAGATGGGAGGTCATGGCCCGGCTGAAGAGGAGCGTATCAATCGGCGGAACTGTAAAATAATTAGCCCCCCACCCGGAATACCTGTCCACCTCCTCCGCCGTAAACGCCGGAATACCGATGCCAAGCCCGGCCTCGCGGGTCGTTCTGACAATTTCTTCGATGGCCTCCATGACGATGGGATGATCGAATTGCTCTTGGTAGCCAAGCGAGGAAGCCAAGTCCGCAGGACCGACAAAGAGCAAATCCAGTCCGGCGACACTGACAATATCGTCCAGATTGGTTAAAGCCGATTCATCTTCAATCATGCCGATCACGGTGACCCGTTCGTTTTGCCGTTTAATATGCTGCAGGAAAGGGGTTGTGCCATACTGCGCGGTTCTTGAGGAGCCATCGAGTCCCCGGGAGCCGATCGGACGGTATTTTGCCGTGCCGACGATTCGCTCGGCTTGTTCCCGCGTTGTGAGATGAGGAACCATGATGGCGTCGGCTCCCGCTTCGAGCACACGCAGCATGGCGCCATAGTCATTCTGAGGGGTTCGGACCACAGAGGACACCTGAACGCACTCTGCGGCCCGAATCATATGCTCCACCAGCCCGAAGTCCATCGTCGTATGCTCCATATCAATGATGGCAAAATCATACCCGGCATGTCCGAGCATCTCCACGACGGCAGGGTCCTTCAGCGTTACGATCATGCCATAAGCGGACTGTTGATCGTACAGCAGCTTGCTCAGTTTATTCATAGAAGTTGCTCCTTCCGGGATCAAATCATTGCTGCATACAGCTCGGGTCTTCGCTGTTCATACGATGGGAGCTTGGAACGCACACTTCCGATTCGGGACAGGTCAATTTCGCATGCGATAAGCGCCTCCGTCTCCGGACCGGCGGCCATCAGGACGCCCATCGGATCTGCAACAAGACTTTGTCCGCTGTAGAAATCGCTCACCTGGTTGCAGGCAACCATGAACACCGTATTTTCCAATGCCCGAACCGTTATCAAGTGGCTCCAATGATGCTCCTTCATCGGCCCGCGGACCCAGCCGGAAGGGACAATAATGATTTCCGCCCCCCTGGCCGCCTGGTAGCGGGCAATCTCGGGGAAGCGCAGCTCGTAACAGACGAACAATCCTAGCTTTCCAAAAGGGGTTTGAATCGGCTCGAAGAGACTGTCGCCGGGCATAATCGTGTCGGATTCCTTAAGCCCGAACGCATCGTATAGATGGGTCTTTCGGTACGATCCGGCGATCGAGCCGTCGCTTGAAACAATGACCACCGTGTTGTACACCCGGTCCGACTTTCTCTCATCGACCAGTTCCTTCATTCCGAATATCAACCATGTGCCGTTCTCGGCCGCCAGCTTCCTCATGTTAGTGACAAACGGGCCTTCCAATGTCTCGGCGTCATCCACGATGACATGCTTTGGAGTATGCGCGGGGAAGAAGCTCATAAAAACTTCCGGGAAAACGACCATCTGGGCTGAGTAGTCACGAACGGCTTCGCTGACTGCCAATACCGCTTTTTCATAATTCACGTGCTTATCCGATGTCGATTCCAATTGCGCCATGACTACACGAAATTTCATCGCTTCGCCCTCCTGTCGTTTCAAGCGTTACAGCTTCCCTTTTTCCAAATGCTCCACCAAATGTTGAACCGCAGCGGGAATATCCTTTTGAATAATCGCGTTCAAAATGGTTCTGTGCTCTTCTATAAAGGTCTGCAGCACATCCGGCTGATTTTTGAGCCATTTTCCGGCCCGGACCGTGAACTGCCGCTCCCTCGCCTGTCGGTACATCTTGATGAATTGCGAGTTCCCGACGATTTCCAGCAGGTAGTGATGGAACAGCGCATCCTTCTCAACCAGATCGGCAAAATCTCCTGCCCGGTAAGCTTCTTCCTGCATGCCGATGATGCGGGTAAGCTCCTTAATGTCGTTATCATTAATACGATTGGCCGCTTGCTTCAGCGAATACGTCTCAATGGCGATCCTCATATCGATCAACTCGTTGCGTTCCTCTACGGACAACTCCGTGAAGACGATGCCCCGATTCGGCAATATTTTCAGGAAGCCTTCGTACTGAAGCCGGTTTAATGCTTCGCGAATCGGGGTTCGGCTCATGCTTAATTCCTGAACCAGAGTATTTTCCGATGTATATTCTTCATCTCCCCGGATCATTTTTTCTTTGATTTTGTCGTATGCGGTGTCTTTCAAAAGAACTTTCTCACTTTTCTCTATCAACAGAATCTCACCCTTTGCGGCATGCGGGCTTGCATGCGTTACTTGTATACTAAGTTGTATACAGGATTAATATAAAATAAACTCCTTTACTTTTCAATATGGTATTTAAAATTTTATCTATTTGAGCAAGTCAGGCATTCCTTCCAGCTTAGGTACTCTTACACGAACAACCGTCTCTACCGGACACGGCTTACAGCATTGACTCATTTGCACGTCGCCAACCGCCCCCATCAGCAAATAGGCATCCGTCGGCGTCAGCTCCCAGCGCTGAACAATCATGTTCTGCATGTCTTCGCTCGTTTTCCGGATCGCCGCCATGACATCATGATCACTTGAGACGGCATACCAGGAATCCTTCGTTTCGACTACAGGAGCGGCAAGCTGCTCGCCCTTCAGGACGGTTAAGCGAATCTCGACTTCTCCGGCAATTTCGACTCCGGTTCCGCACATTTCTCCGTCGCCCATAGAGGCATGGAGATCGCCAAGCCCGAACAAAGCGCCGGGAACGAATACGGGCAGATACACGCTCGATCCTTCAGCGATGCAGCTCGAGTCCAAATTCCCGCCATGCTGCCCGGGATGCCCGCAGGCGACTTCGCCGCCAGGCGGAGCCACGCCTATGACCCCAACCATCGGGGTGCACTCGAACTGAATCTTTTCGGAGAACTGCACACGCCTTCCTTCTTTGATCTGCACCGTCTTCGACCGGATTTCCGAATGGTGAATTAACGTCCCAATGTCCGGAAGCGTCGTGATAACGCCTTGGGCGTCGAGCGAAATGCGGATAATCTCCGCTCTCAATACGTCTCCCGGCAGCGCGCCTTCCACGAAGATCGGTCCGGTCGCCGGATTGATTTTTCCATAGTCGATGGAAGTCACGAGATCCTGATCACCCCGGATTTGTCCGGAGAAGCAGTCGTTCGTCCGCAAAACAACGCGGTCTCCGCTCTGGACGGTCAACACCGGCGCGTGATTGCTTGAGAAACTGAATACGAATTGGTCACGCTCCACAACATGCATACGCATTCCCCCTCTTTTAGAAAAAGTTCGTGCCGCTCGTTTGACGCTCCAGCATACCCTTGAGCATCGTGCCGATATGCGCCGCCGCCTCCAGCGGAGGTGTCCCGCCCGGATGGATGTTGGAGATGACATTCCGGTCGGATTCGATCGTGCCTTTGCGGGGTTTGTAGCACATATAAGCGCTCATGGATTGGGCGGTTACCAGCCCGGGCCGTTCTCCGATCAGGAGAACCAGCGCATCCGGCTGCAGCACCTCCCCGATGTGGTCCATGCAGGCGACTCTCCCCCCTTTCACATAAAATGAGGTTCCCGGGTTCAGATCATTGACTCTCAAGGAATCGAGCAGGGCAGGATACACATCGAGGATGTTCGCGGTAATCGCATCGGCACTTAAGCCGTCCGACACGACAATCTGGATTTGCGGCTGTTTGACGCATCTCTCGCGAATGACCGCCATGCCCTCGTCTGTAATGATTCGTCCAAGATCCGGGCGTTTCAAATAGGTTTCCTTGTTCCCGTAACAGGTCTCCACTGTAAACAATCCGAGCTGCCGCAGGATCGATTCGTCCACTTCCCCGTAAACAGCATCCACAGCGGCGGCATGATCTCTCCGGAATTGCAGCATCGTATGGGTTAGCGGCCTGGCTCCCGCACGCCCTACCCCAATGCGCGCCGGAGTACTCTTCATTAACGCCTCCAATTTCTCGCGATCTTCCATGCTGCACCTCCGTAAATGTATTTCACCCCATAAAGAGGGTTGGATCGCCGGCCGCATCCGTCAGCTTGCCATTTTCCATAATGCCCATCTTAACAAGCCATTGTTCGAACGCCGGCGCAGGCCGTAAACCAAAGGTTTCCCGCAGGGCAGCGAGATCGTGGAAGCTGAGGGACTGGTAATTGAGCATACAATCATCCGCCATCGCCACTCCGATGAGGAAATTGACGCCCGCCGATGTCAGCAGCACGCCCAGGTTCTCCATATCGTTCTGCTCCGCCTTCATGTGGTTCGTATAGCATACGTCCACACCCATCGGTAGCCCGTGCATTTTTCCCATAAAATGGTCTTCCAATCCGGCACGAATGACCTGCTTGCTGTCGTACAGGTATTCCGGTCCGATAAAACCGACAACCGTGTTAACGAGGAACGGCTTGTATTTTCGGGCCAGCCCGTAGCATCTCGATTCGAGCGTCACTTGATCAATTCTGAAATGAGCGCAGGAGGACAGCTCAGAGCCTTGCCCGGTTTCAAAATACCAGTGATTCGGCCCCTGTGAAGCGCCCTTCAACCGCATCAGCTCATCCGCTTCGTCCAGCAGCCGGATATTTACGCCGAAGCCTTTATTGCCTTGTTCGGTTCCGGCCAAGCTTTGGAATAACAGATCCATAGGAGCCCCTTGTTCGATCGCTCTCATTTGGGTCGTTACATGCGCAAGGACACAATTCTGGGTCGGAATGCTCCACCGGTCCATCACTTCTTTAGTTGCGGACAAAATCGCCCGGACGCTCTCTGCTGAATCGATCACCGGGTTGATCCCAATGACCGCATCTCCGACGCCGTAGCTGAGCGCTTCGTACGTAGCGGCCAAAATGCCGGGAATGCTGTCCGAAGGATGATTCGGCTGCGCCCTTGTGGCCAGCACGCCCCGCTGCCCGATTTCGGTGTTGCACCGGGTAATCGTGCGGATTTTGGAAGCCGCCGTAATCAAATCGAGATTGGACATCACTTTGGCGACGGCAGCAATCATTTCACTGGTCATGCCGGAACCGATTCGCTTCAGATCATCCGGCCCGGCCTTATGGGACAAGATATACTCGCGAAGCTCGGCGATGCTCCAGTTCCGAATCCCGTTATACACCGTCTCGTCGATCGCCTCTTCAATCACCCGCGACACTTCATCTTCTTCGGGCGGCAGCAGCGGATCACTTCTTATTTCACTCAGCGTCAAGTCGGCCAGCACAAACTTGGCGGCGATCCGTTCACGGGCATCCGCTGCTCCGATTCCGGCCAACTGGTCGCCCGACTTCTCCTCATTCGCTTTGGCCAGAATTTCTTTGAGACTGTTAAAATGGTAGGTGTACCCGAGCATTGTCATGCTCTTGATCATCCGGTCACCTCCTTTCCCCATCGGTTATGAAAATGCCAATGTCTTAATCACAACAGGAACGAGAAAGCCGGGCAGCGGTTCCCCGATATCGATGTAGTCGCCGCGCTCCACCCGAATTTGATCGATACATACGATGCCCAGACGCTTCCCGCAGCGGATCGATAAAGCCTGGCCCAGCGCTTTGGCCATGTCATGCTCGCAGACGACGACCATCATTTTCGCGCTGGAAAAATGAGCGGTAAACGTGTCCAGCAGCGTCTGGGCAACCATCTGCATTGCAGCGTACGAATGGATGACTTCTCCGCTTAAAGCGATGGCGCAGGGAGCTTCGGCTTCCGGCAGAGCGTACCGGGAGGCCTCAAGCATGGCCTCATCTGCCGCCCGGCTCCAGTCCTCAATCGGCATCCCGGTGTATTCCAGATGGAGGACCGGGAGATTGCGGAGCGGCAGCACAGACGGATCGATATGTACGGTGGAACCGCTGATTTCCACGCTTTGCATACCGGCTCCGATGACGGTCGCTCGTACGGTTTGATCGGAAGTGACAATCCGGAACGGCCATTTGTCTGCTTGCTGCCGCAGCGAGCAGGCCAGAAGCGGTCCAATGTCTCCGTACCTGGAAATAGCATCCATGGACTCCGGGACTTCCCGATTTGCCATTAAGGTGCTGATCCCGCCGGAAATCATGAGTTCGTCAATTCCCGGCAACGGTCCGGCGGGCGGCAATCCGGCGATCAGGTGCCGAAAAGAAGGATCAACAGGTTCCTTGGCCAAGTATGCCAACATTTCGCTGCACATTGCGGAAGCAATCGCTCTGAACTGATCCGGCGTCGTCTTCCTGCCTGCCGCCAGCGGAATCTGTCGTTCCTGCAGCCATTTCAGCATATGCGGAGAAACCGAATGAACGTGACCCTGCTCATCGAGTCTGATCAACCGCCCCCCGACATGGAAGGTAACGGTGCCGATCGCTCTCCCTGCCCGAAAATAAGCGACATTCGCCGTACCGCCCCCGATATCGACATTCGCCACAACTCCCGGAAAGTCCCTGGATCGTTGTTCGGCACCGGACCCTTTGCCGGCCAGCAGCCCTTCCAGATCCGCTCCGGCGGCAGCTACGACGAAATCCCCGGAACGCTCCGCCAGGTAATGCACGACCCGCCGGGCATTCGTCTTGGTTGCCGTTTCTCCAGTAATGATGACGGCTCCCGACTTCACCTCCGATAAGCTCAAACCGATGTGATCATATTCGCGCCGCAAAATCCGGGCAACTTCATCCATATCGATTTCATCTTGGGACAGCAGCGGCGTAGAGTAAATGGGACTTGCATAATGCAGCTCCCGTTCTACAATTTCATAGCGGGGTAAATGGAACGCCCCCGATACCCGCCCGAGCCGAAGCCTGCTGACAATCAGTTTCGTCGTGCTGGTTCCTATGTCGATGCCGACACTTGTAAACGAAAGCTCATCCATCCATTGCCCCTTCCCCATCTTGAATCCCAACCTGTATACAAGTTCTATGACGTCATTATAAAACAGGAATTTGTATTATTCAATAAAATTTTAATTAATTTTCAGAAAAGATTTCAGAGATCATGATTAGGCATATGTAAAATTTATGCAGCCAAATATGGGGAAATACCGGATCAGGGTTCTATTGACTTAGAGCGCACTCCAAGATGTAATATGGCTCTATGGAAGAAAATTTGAACATTCAAGACATTTCAACCCTTACCGGAATCACCGCACATACCTTGCGTTACTACGAGAAGAACGGTCTGATCCATTCTATAACCAGGGGGTCGAACGGTCACCGCCAATATTCGGCTGCCGATTTGGCATGGATTCGTTTTCTGGTAAGGCTTCGCACCACAGGAATGAGCATTAGGCAAATGCAGCAGATCGCCGAGCTGCGGAGACAAGGACCCGCTTCAACCAAAGAAAGGAGGATTCTGCTGGAAGCCCACAAGAACAGGTTAGCGGAGCAGATTGAGAGGCTTCAAGAGCATTATGAAGTTATTAACGAAAAAATTGAGATTTACCGTCAATGGGAATCAGAAAATTTATAATGGAGGCAACAAAGCGATGAACTCATCATATGAGAACGGAATAAAGCTTTTTCAAGAAACAGATGAAGCAGGTATCCAAGGAGTTATAAATGGTTTAAGTGGTACAGCTCCCCACATCAGCAGATACATTGTTGAATTTTTCGGGCAAGTATTCAGCAGTCCTGTACTCACCTATCAACAAAGGGAAACGATCGTAATCTCAGCATTGACCTCATTAGGCGATACTCCAAATCAACTTAAATGGCACATGAACTTCGGCCTGAAAGTTGGGATCACCCCGAACGAAATTATAGAAATTGCTACCCATTGCATTCCGTTTTGCGGCTTTCCCCGTGCATTAAATGCTGTTCAGGTTGCGAAACAGCTTTTTGCCGAACAAAATATCGAAGTAAACATCGAGGACGAGCTGCTCAATCATATAGACGAACGGCGGGAAAGAGGCTTAGCCAAACTTCAAGAAATCGACGGCGCACATGGCGAAGCAGTTGCTGATTCACTCGCCGATATCGCTCCCTTGTTAGCTGAACAAATCATCGAATTTGCATTTGGTGAAATATACAGCCGTTCGGCACTAAGCTCTAAACAACGCCAGCTTGTCACGTTAGGAGCCTTGACCGCTCAAGGCGGATGCGAACCGCAGCTGCACGTTCATCTCAATGCTGCAATTCGTGTAGGTCTAACGAAACAAGAAGTGATTGAAGCACTGCTGCAATGCTCTCCATACACCGGATTCCCCAAAGTATTGAACGCTATAACCGTTGCGAAAAAAATCTTCATATCGGAATAATTAATCCGGCCCCCTACCCTTGTTTCTGAAATGGACATTCCTTTAAATAATTAAAAAAAGTATGGTAATCTTAAATTGTGAAATACTTTTATTCCTGGGGGGTCCATTAAAATGAAACCATTTGCTTTTCTCTCCGACTTTGACGGCACGCTTTCGCAGCGGGATTTTTACCACTTGATGATTGACCGTTTTTTTCCGGAATGGGGACATCAATTTTACCAGGACTGGAAGAAAACAAAGAAGATTGATGTGGAGTTCCTTAACCATATTTTCGGCAAGCTTAATCTTACCGAAGAGCAGCTACTGGATGAGATCCGTAAAATCCCGCTCACTCCGGGGGCGATTGATTTTGTTCATGAGGTTCAAGCGCGCGGGGGAGATTTTTATATCGTAAGCGCGGGTACGTCATGGTATATCGAGCGGCTTATGCAGGCGCTGGAAATCCCGAATGTAACGGTCATTTCCATGCCGGCCGTACACGAGAACGGCGCGCTGCGGATTGTTCCAGACACCGCAAACCCTTTTTTCTCGAAGGTTTTCGGGCTGGATAAACGCAAGGTGCTTGAGGATATCCGGGGGCGCTATCGAACGGTTTTATTTGCCGGCGACAGCGAACCGGACCTTGAAGCGGCCAAAGCGGCCGACATCGCTTTTGCCCGCGGCGAGCTGCACAATCTGCTAACGCAGGACGGAGTCAGTCATGTGCCGGTTGAAAATTATCATGCCATTTCAGGCTATCTGAACGAAAACGGGTGGCCTGAATGAAGCGCCAAGCCCACGAAGTAGCAATCCCTGTGCTCCTAGAGGTTGGGGACCAGGTTCTTTCCCATTTTGGGGAGCTGCTCAGCAAGGCCGGGTTCTCGCGCATTGTGCTCTGCTTTGGCGAAGGCATTCGCCCTTTATGTGAGCCGCAAATTATTAAATCCTTGACGGAGCAAGCGCAGCTTGAAGTTCTGGACAACCGGGATGTTCTGGACAACAGCCTCGAATCTATTGCCAGTATCGCCTTTACACTTCCTGCTCGTACAGAAGCCATTGTCGGTATCGGGGGAGGAAAGGGTCTGGATATTGCGAAATATATCGCGTTTTTAAACGGTCTGCCGTTTATCAGCGTGCCGACTTCGGTCGCCCATGACGGCTTTGCAAGTTCCGGCTGTTCCCTTTATGTCCAGGGCCGCCGCACGTCGGTTCCCGCCCGGATGCCTTACGGCATTTTGGTCGATCTTGGACTTGTCCGGAATTCGCCTATTCAATTTCTTTACAGCGGACTGGGCGACATCCTCTCCAAAAT
Source organism: Paenibacillus sophorae (assembly GCF_018966525.1). NCBI lineage: Bacteria > Bacillati > Bacillota > Bacilli > Caryophanales > Paenibacillaceae > Paenibacillus > Paenibacillus sophorae. Next base: position 1,499,776 of record NZ_CP076607.1, on the reverse strand, counting down.
CCCGGCGATTTTCGACTGGCGGTTTGAGGAATCGCTTGGCGCCACCCGCGTGAACGACTTCGCGGTGATGATGGCCAAAAAATCGGTGAACAGCATTGTGCGCATGCCCTACACCGATATTCGCGAGTTCTTTTTTATTAAAGAGATTGTGGATTCCCTTACGCTTTCCGGGATTGCCATGGAGATTGCCGGAAGCAGCGCGCCCGCAAGCGGCAGCGAGCACCTGATTTCCCATGCCCTGGACCAGATTATGGAGCGCCCGCAGCTTCACGGGATTCAGGTGGGCGTAGCCGCTTACCTGATGTGTCTCGTGCAGGAGCACCGGGTGGAGCGGGTTCGCAAATTCCTCGGCGAAACCGGATTCTTCGATTTCGTCGCGACGCTCGGGATGAAGCGGGAGGATTTCGAACGGGCGATTGACTTGGCCCCATCCATCAAGCCGTCCCGCCGGACCTATCTGCATCTGCCGGAGATGCGGGAGAAGGCACTGCACCTGCTTCGCAGCGATGAAACGCTGGGGCGGATTTTGACTTGATAAAAGATGTATGTCTAAGGTATTTCGACTCCGTCACCCGCCGCTGCCCGCTTGGTTTGCTCTCCACCGCCACAATTCGCGCCGGAGGGGTCGCTCTTTTAGAGCGGAAGCGACGCAAACAGACGCTAGGCTAATCTGCCTCCGAGCGTCTTCTTTTTGTTTGAATTATCGCTATTTACTGGCGTTCAAGCCAAACTTGACCGCATCTTCATAACTTTTAACTCTCTTCACCGTAAAATACTTCATGAATTCTTTCGTCCACATATCCATCTCTTCTTCTATTTCGTTCACTTCATTCATGATGAATGCAACATATTTGCAATCTGTATTTGACATAGCCGGAAGCAGTACAGAAAATCCCCATTCTACATCTTCAGGTTCATCTTCAAATCCGTTTCTCGCATCTACAACAAAATTACTGCCCGGATATTTCTTAAGCAATTCCAAAGCGAATGATGTTGGGGTTCTATAGTCATCATAGCAGCAAAATTTTTTCCATGTAAGAAATACTAAATTGTCTTCCGACACATATTTTACATTACAAAATTCCGAATCAAATTCATTGTTCTCTATATTCATACCCATAACCCCTCTCTGATTTGAATTAATTCCTATCATACCTAACCAGAAGTCATCATGTATATGAATGTTGCCAGAAGTTAAGTTTGAAGTATCATCCATCATAACAGTTCAGGTTCACGCTGCATTGAAATTTGTACTGTGACATTATCAAGGACATACTTCAACATAATTGTGAAATACTTCACAATTAATTAAGGTTGATGGTATACTTAATATGATGAACTAAAGAGGATAACGATGGAGATCGGGGACGTTACCGCGAAATAAGATTTGAAGTCCAGAGAATTAAGGCCACGCTGGCGCTGCTTCACTTCCAATTTCGTCCGTTACCCCCTCCTTTTTTGTTTGGTTCTTTCTTTCATCTGAATAAAGAGATTTAAAACTGGGGGTTAAAACAATGAAAAAGAAAGTATTACCGGCTCTTATTCTCGTTCTCTCGGTCCTGCTCGTTATCGCGGGATGCGGCGGCGGGAACGTGAGCAACAACACGGAGAACAAAGAAGCTGCTGGAGCAACTGCGGGACCAACAGCAGGAGCAACTGCGGAAGCAACTTCGGGAGCGTCCACAACCGAATATACGCCGATCGATCAACTGAAAGATAAATACGACATCATCATTGTCGGTGCAGGCGGTGCTGGTATGTCTACCGCACTTGAGGCAAAAGCCAATGGCATGAACCCGGTTATTTTTGAAAAAATGCCGGTTGCCGGCGGGAATACAACCAAATCCTCTTCGGGGATGAACGCTTCTGAAACGAAATTCCAAAAAGAGCAAGGCATTCAAGACAGCAATGATTTATTTTATGAAGAGACATTAAAAGGCGGTCATGGCACCAACGACAAAGAGATGCTTCGTTTCTTCGTTGACAATTCTGCAAGTGCTATCGATTGGCTGGATTCCATCGGTATTAAATTGAACAATATCACGATTACAGGCGGAATGAACGAAAAGCGCACACACCGTCCTGAAGACGGCTCCGCGATCGGACAGTACCTGGTCAAAGGTTTGGTGAAGAATGTAAGAGAACAAGGGATTCCGCTGTTTGTTAACGCCGACGTGAAGGAGCTTACGCAAGCAGACGGCAAAATTAACGGCGTCAAAGTCCTCTTCAACCAAACAGACGAAAAAACGATTGCTTCAAATGCTGTCGTTGTGACAACCGGCGGTTTCGGGGCCAACAAGGAAATGATTGAAGAAGTCAGACCGGATCTCAAAGGATATGTGACCACTAACCAAGCAGGCAGCACCGGCGACGGCATTAAGATGATTCTCAGCGTTGGCGGTACAACTGTGGATATGGATCAAATCCAAGTTCACCCGACCGTGCAGCAGGAAAAATCCTATCTCATCGGGGAAGCGGTTCGCGGCGAAGGCGCCATCCTCGTTGCCCAAGACGGCAAGCGTTTCGTAAACGAGCTGGATACCCGCGACAATGTCACCGCTGCAATCAATGCCCTTGCCGACAAATCCGCTTATCTGGTGTTTGATTCCGGCGTAAAATCCCGCGCCAAAGCGATTCAACAATATGAAAAAATGGGCTTTGTGAAAACAGCCGACACCATCGAGGCGCTGGCCAAAGAAATCGGTGTTCCGGCGGATCAGCTAAAAACGACACTGGATACATGGAACAACAGTGTGAAAAATAAAAAGGATGCCGAATTCGGCAGAACTACAGGAATGGACAACGACTTGTCCGCAGCGCCATACTACGCGATTAAGATCGGCCCAGGGATCCACTACACCATGGGCGGCGTGAAGATCAACACGAACACCGAAGTGTTGAACAAAGAAGGCAAACCGATTCCGGGCCTTTTCGCAGCAGGCGAAGTGACCGGCGGCTTGCACGGCCAAAACCGGATCGGCGGCAACTCCGTAGCAGAAATCATTATTTTCGGCCGCCAAGCAGGTATTAAAGCTGCTGAATTCGTAAAAGCACAATAAGATACGCTGAGTAAACAATAACCGCTTGGGCCTTGTGGTCCAAGCGGTTGTTTGTTTTTTGGGGGAGGCACCTGCGTCGGGTTGGCCCCTGACAAGCACGCCATTTATATTCTGATATGCCATAACATTATTTCACTCCTGTTATAAGAATGCCTTTCCAATCGTACTCATCACCTTTTCCCCCATACTTCCTTCAGCACGGAACGGAACAAATCATCAAGCCGCTGATCCTGGTTTCCATCGCCAGGCCGCATGCCCGGTGCCGTCCGCTCGTAATACGCTATTTTCTCTTCCAAATAATCATTGATCGGGTTGATTCTTGGTTCGTAATCCATTTCGTCGCCCGCTCTTTTACGGACCAGCAGCCCGTCAATAACCGCCTTTAATTCGCTTCCCGCTGGCACAAGCTCCTGGGCCAGACGATCAAATTCAATCGGGGGCATGGTGTTGTATTTCTCGATCCATTCACATGCCAAAATCGGGCGGAGAACATAGAAATACTTTTTGATCTTGACCTGGTCCCCCTGAAGATAGTCGCGGTAGTTTCCCTTGGCCATATGCAGATAGTGATGGATACATGATCTTGGAGAAAAGGTTAAAGGAGAGATCCGGCGGATTTGCTCGGTTATCGCGCGGTTCTCCCTGTATACAATCGGAGATTGGAGCCACTCAAGCAGGGGCGGGTTCGACTTGCGAAACAGGTTCAAGGCCTTTCTCAGATCCCACCCGTTGATGTCCAGCATGTCACTTATCGGCCGTTCGATGACATCCCGCTTCTCAAAGATTGATAAGTACCAGTCTACCGGTCTAACATAGAGAAATCTTACGTCGTAGTCGCTATCCTTTGAAGGGAACCCCCATGCACGGCTGCCTGATTCGCAGGCATACAGGATCCGAACGTTTTCTTCACGCTCGATGCGTTCAAGCACAGTTAAGATTTGTTGATGGTAACTGCTCATATGAAACCCACCTTTAATGCTTATTATTTGCTTGCTGCCTTCTTCTCACCAAGCAAAGAGCTCAACCGTTCCAACAGGTCTCCGCCGCCCGTTAAAGAGATGGACCCGATTTTCTCGCATATTTTCTCGAGGAATTCCAGCTCTTTCAGCCGGAATAACGTCTGATTCTCGTCCATCAGCTTCGCGGTATTAAGCAAACTTCGGGTCGATGCCGTTTCTTCCCGGCGGGTGATTAGATTCGCCTGGGCCTTCTTCTCCGCCAGCAGGACGGTGTTTAGGATATCTTTCATTTCACCCGGTAAAATAACATCCTTCACCCCCGCACTAAGGAATTGCACTCCGAACTCTTCACTCTTCTCACGTAAACGGGACAGTATGAACGACGCAACGTCCTCTTTCCGTTTTAAAAGATCGTCCAATTTAAGAGTTCCGATATATTCCCGAAGCATCAGCTGAAGCTGGATATGAATTTGCTCGTCGAACGATTTCATTTCCAGAGCACGTACTGGCTTTACGATCTTGAATTGGCAAACGAAGTTCAACCGCAGCGAAACTTTGTCTTCCGTCATGATTTCTTGGCCGATGAGATCCATTTGTTGTTGTCTTAAATCAATCGTCTTTACCATAACCGAAACGGGACCTCTCCAGAAGAAGTACTTGCCAGGAGAAAGCTCTCGTTGTAAAACGTGATCATAAAACAAAAATCCGGATTCATAACTCGCGATTTCATAGGAGTGCGTATTGGCTGTGAGCTTCGGTATAATCGAACGGTCTATCTCGACAGGCAGTTCAGGTTGTCTGATATCCGTATGCAAAAAGGAATGTTTTTTAAGTATGTTCCAAAAGGCGTAGACACCAGGCTTAAGCAGTTGTACGAATTGCCCGGCCTCGTAATGCAGGACGTATTCGTGGTCTTGCACTCGTACGATATCGAGCTCTCGCAAGAGGTCTTCATCCTGAAGGAACAACTGCAAATCTTTACCCTCTACAACGAACGGTTTCGCGATATTCAACACCACAACTGTGGGTTGTGACCACAATAAATAGTGATAGGTCCCCGGAATCAGCTTTTTTACATAACTTCCTTTATGAAAGAGCAAACCACGCTGGTCAGCTTGAATCGTTACTTTTTTAAACATATTCGTTACCCCCTTAATGGTTCGACCATTGGATTTAGAATCCCCTGCGGTTCCGGCGGAATCTCGTTTTAGATAAGCGATCTGCCAGGGATTTTTAAGGACATTTGAATCAGGAGGGTGACCCTGCTTCAGCCATCCTTCTTCCTCTTCCATCCTAAAAAGCCTCCCGGAGTTTCGCTCCACCGGTATCCACGGATTACAAGGCCTTACTGCAGTGCGCTCAAACTAGCCGCCAGGGATTCTATCCTTTGGTCCTTTGTTCAAATTTTCGCTCGATTGAAAGTCGAGTGCTCTACCAGAATCGCTCACTAGGCGATTGGGGAATCGAACCCCAAATAGTGGTTTCTTACCGATCCGATCGTACAGGATACCGTAACCTAGCAGGCACGGCACTGCGGGATAAACCGATATCCCGGCCTCGTTACGACCGTCCGAATAAGAACCGATTTATGATGAATACAGGTTCTATAATCGCTCATTTCAGTCAGAACGAACATGGTAAAAGTATTACGACCCGGTATAAACTTTTCCATTTGACCCAAATCCCCCCCCTGATACAATGAATGTAGAGGTCTCATTTGAACGGGGGATTATTTTGGCTAAAGAGAGCTTTGATAAAGAGATCCAATTCCTTCGTATGCTTGTGCTGACAAGCGGCGCATTCAGCAGACAGCAGTTCGCAGAACGACTGGGCATTTCCGTACATACCTTTGATAAAACGATCCGGCGGCTCAAGGACGTGATAAGTTCCATGCACCAGCATTTACCGCAGGAACAGAGCGCCGAATTATCCGAGACGATTCGCTTCAGCTATTACGACTCCACCGATCCTCTGCTGCTGTTTCTGTTTCGGGCCAAATCGGTCAAAGAATCCGAAAGCCAGAGAATCTCGCTGCTGTTAGGCGCGATGAATGAACAGACGATGTCTGCCATGGAGCTGCTGGATATGTGCTGCGACAGTCTGCCACCAGGCCTTCCGCTGCCTGACGAGAAGACGATTCGGTCGGACCTGAAATACCTGGAAGAGGTTGGCGTCATCCTTAAGGAGCCGGGACCACGCCCCTACCGGTATCGCATTCAAGATGACCTGGTCCGGAGCTTGTCGGATGAGGAGCTTATCGATCTGTATGATTTTGTGGATGTGATGGCGAACACGCAGGTGCCTTCCGTTCAAGGCTATCTGCTGCGGGACGGACTGAAGAAACACCTTCTGAGGGGTGAATTTGAGCAGCACGCGACCGAGCCATTTTTATATAAGTATCACTATTACTCCCGGATTTTGGATGAGGCGCATCTATTCACACTACTTCATGCCATCCGTCACTGCCGCAGAGTCCGGTTTCTCTATTTCTCGCCAAAGTCCGAAAAAAGCTATGCCTCCAAAAACACCAACCCCTTATTTGAAAGGGAAACGAAGGCCAAGGCGGAAAAGACGCTTCCGCTAAAAATCGTCTACGATCATCAGTATGGACGGTGGTATTTACTTTCCCATGGAAGAGAGGGAATCCGGAAATACCGGATGGAAGGAATCACGCAAATCGAGGAAGATGAATCGGTGCCTGAAGCCTGGTTTGAGGAGAAGAAGAGTGAGCTGGAAGAAAAGCTGCGGTACAGCTGGCTGATCGATACGGGCAAGCCGGTGACGGTGCGGGTGAGATTTTACAATCCGGGAGATTCCGAGCCCAACTTCGTAAAAGAAAGAGTTCTGCTGCAGGGACAGTGGGGCCAGATTGTGTTTGAGGACGAGTATTCTTTTATTTATGAAATTACGGTAAACGGGACGACCGAGATCAAACCGTGGCTGCGAAGTTTCGGGTCCAGCTGCGAGGTTCTTGAGCCCATTCGATTCCGCCGGGAAATGATAGCCGAATGGAAGGAGATCCAGTCTTACTATGAATCTGTTTGAGAAAATCTTTAATCACCAGATCATCTCCCGCCTGGAGGATTCCGGAACGTTCATGGTCACCTCACACGAGCGGGCATGGCTGAAGACTATGCTGGAGCATCCGGCCGCGGCCGAGGCTTTCACCTTGGACACCTTGAACAAACTGCGTACGATTCTCGAACCCGACCCTTTGATGGATACCTCCAGCCACCTGATTGAAAAAGCCCGCAGCATGGAGAAACAGGTCTATCACCCGCTCCTGCGAACGCTGCGCCGGCACATTTTAAATAAGACCGGGGTTCGTTTAACCTACGCAATTAAGAGCGGGCGCGTGAACAGCGATCAACCGGGCGTTCCTTACAAACTGGAATATTCCATGGTCAAAAGAGAATGGTACCTGCTCTGGTATCATCTTCGGCATCGTACCTTCATGACCACCAGACTGAAGAACATCCACTCCGTCACGGCGGAGCCTATTGAGCCATCGATGGCCGACGGCATTTTCCGAAAGATTGGAAGGATGCTGGATTCTCGAAAATCCGAAGCGGTTATTGAAATCGTCCGCGATTATAACGAAGAGCTGTCCCGGATTCTATACGCCTTCTCCAGCTTCGAAAAAGATGTGGAGTATGATTCTGATAATGATACTTACACAGTCAGAGTCTGCTTGCTGGGGGATGACTTCGAGTATCTGCTCTCCAAAATCCGTTTCCTGGGCAAACGGGTACGGGTAGTTGAAGGCGATTATTTAAAAAGACGTATGCTGGAAGCCTCGACGAAGGCTTTGGAGCGATATGGAGTGATTTCGGAGGGCGAGGAGTTATCCTCGTAATTCACCAGTATCCAACAAGGAGGCCGTTATGATAAATATATCCGGGCTGTCTGCCGCCATCGCCCCGCTCGATCTGCGCAGCTGCCTGATCAGCCAAAGCCGCCATCTGCAACATGAGCATTACCGGGATGACCGCACACGCGGGGAACTGGCCCGCATCAATTCCTGCACCAAGAGCCTCCTGTCCGCTTCCATCTGTATCGCGATGGATCAGGGAATCGTCCCGCCTGCACATACGAAGCTGAGCGATTTCTTCCCTCAGCTCACCCGGGACCACGATCCCCGCAAAGCGGAGATTACGCTGGAGCACCTGCTGACGATGACCGCAGGCTGGGACTGGGATGAGTTCGGCGGGCGCAACTCTTTTCCCAAAATGACCCGCTCTCCCCATTGGGTTCAGTATGTGCTGGAGCAGCAGCTGGAGAACACTCCCGGTACACGCATGGTGTATAACTCCGGTAATTCCCAGCTGCTGTCAGCGATTCTCGTCATGTGCTCCGGCATGAGCACCGCGCAGTTCACCGAACAGCATCTGCTGCGCCCGCTCGGCATCGAGGAATATGAATGGGAGCAAGACCCGCAAGGCGTCCATACCGGAGGCTTCGGCATGAAGCTGCGGCCCATCGATCTGTGGAGATTCGGCCAGCTGTACCTGCAGCAGGGCATGTGGGAGGGACGGCAGCTGATCTCACGCAGCCTGGTGCGACGGTCTGTCAGCCCTGCCGTCGGCACCGGGCCGCCCCGCCGCGGTAGCTACGGCTGGCATTGGTGGACTGACCGCTTCCCGGACGCCGTGCCGGGCGTCGCAGTGCCGGATGCAGCTTCGAACGCCGTGGAGTATTTCTATGCCCGCGGCTATGGCGGACAATTCGTTTATTGTCTTCCTGAGCTGGACGTCGTGGTTGTCATCACCCAGGACCAGCAGCGCCACAAGCGGAACCCCATCGACGTGTTCCGCGAGAGTATCGCGCCTGTGCTCGTGCAGGGCTGAAGCACGCAAATAAGGCTGTGCCAAAGGATCGTTTCATGATCCTTCGGCACAGCCTTATTCTTGTGAGCCAGGTTTACAGCCCCGGTTTCCGTTTCGTGTTCCAGCGGAGCCTGGAAAAAAGAGTCAAGAAATAATATCTTCGACTCTTTCTATCAATTTCTACACAATGATCCCCAAGATTCTCAACTGTTCATTGATCTTAGCCTCAAGATCAGCGATTTCTTGTTTGTCCTGCTCTAATAGCTTAATCACTTCATCCAGGTCAATGGTTTCTTCTTCTTCAGATGTATTCACGTAACGAGGGATATTTAAGTTAAACTCGTTTTCTTTGATTTCTTCAAGGGATGCCACATGAGCGTATTTATCAACATCCACACGATTTCGGTACGTTTCAATAATTTTGCTGATGTTGTTATCCGTAAGTTTATTTTGATTCTTGCCTTTTTCAAATTCTTTGCTGGCATCGATAAACAAGATGTCTTTTGTTTTACGATTTTTTTTGAATACTAGAATCGTAGTCGGGATGCTTACACCATAAAACAAGTTGGCAGGCAAACCTATAACGGTATCAAGGTAGTTTTTCTCAATGATGGTTTGGCGAATCGCACCTTCTGCTGCACCACGGAACAAGACACCGTGCGGTAATACTATCGCCATGGTCCCCGTATCATTCAGATGATACAAGCTGTGTAAAATGAATGCGTAATCTGCCTTGGTTCTAGGAGCTAGTTTACCGTATTCGCTAAAACGTGGATCTTTCAGTTTCGTTTCGCTGTTGTCCCAATGAGCAGAATAAGGAGGATTCGCAACCACGGCGTCAAAAGAGCGCGGGTGGTCAATTCCTTTTGCATCCGGTCCATCAGGCCAATCGCTTTCAAGCGTGTCAGCATTAGACAGCGTCATGTTGTTAAATGAAACACCATGCATCATCAGGTTCATACGAGCCAAGTTGTATGTTGTCGTATTCTTTTCTTGACCAAAGAATTTAATCGCCCCTGGTTTATCACCATTAGGCAACTCCCCTTGAACGGTTAACAGCAATGATCCAGATCCACAAGTCGGGTCATACACCGCAAAAGTCTTATCCGATTCTGCTACACCGTCCGTTACGATTTTAGCCAAAATGATAGAAACTTCATGCGGCGTGTAGAACTCTCCACCTTTCTTACCTGCGCTTGCTGCAAACTGACCGATTAGATATTCATAGATCGCGCCAAGAATATCTTTGCCATCTTCACCTTTATAATTAATACCATCAACAAGCTTTACAATCCGGTTAAGTGATTTCGCACGTTCATTTGTAGAGGAACCAAGCCGAGAGTCTCCAAGATTGATGTCGTTAAACACGCCACGAAAATCCTTCACAGCTTCTTTGTTTAATTCAGCGTTCTTATTGAAGTTGTCAAAAATCGTTTGATAATCACTTGGAATGACCATACTGTTATCGATTTTTTCAACTAAAGATGCCCATGTATCAAGCGGTGCAATGGCATAGCCTAAGCTTGCAGAAATATCCTCCAGGTAGTCATTCAAATCGTCACCCTTCGCTTGTTCTAAATAGGCTTTATTGATCGACTCGCCTTCGGCAATATCAAGAACATTATTTTCGACTAAATATCTTTCTTGATGTTCAGACAGATAACGATAAAACATAAAGGCTAGAATGTAGTTCTTATATTCTGAGGCGTCCATATTTCCTCGAAGCTCGTTTGCCATTGCCCACAGTTTTGTTGTAATGGTCTGTAGATTATTACTCATGTTGTTATTGTCCTCCCTTAGACAAACATTTGTTGTAGTAATGATTTCTTCTGTTGTTGCAGGTGTTCCAGCTCACGCTGATGAAGGGTGATGAGGTTGTCTAGCTCCTTAAAGAATGTACCAACTTTACGTTGTTCATTAAGTTCTGGTACTGGAACTTTCATCTCCATTACTTTGTTCTTAGATATGTTATATCGTGAAACACCTTGAGCTAGGAACATAAATTTCTTTCGAATCTCTGGTGAACGTAACATGAATGCCAGATAATATAAGTCAAATTCTACTGTCGGTCTGTAACCAAAACAGAAGCTGTTAAGGTACACATTCTCAGTGTTTTCAAGCCATACAGACGACATTCCAACTTCTTCTGGTGTTTCGGATGAAGTTGTAAAGAACACATCGCCATACTTAACTTGGTTTTGTTTGTCATCAATTTCAACACTCTCGACACCATTCGGATCGGAAATCACATTACCAAAGACATTGACATAAGTGACAAATTGGGCATTACCATGTCCAAAATCTTCTTTAGTTTTACCTGACAATCCAGTGAATGTATCCCCCACTTCCCCCAGCTCACGCTGTTCCCAAGCGTCAGTGAATCCAGGGAAACGAACTTCAGGAAAATCTTCACCATTTTTCGGAAACATTTTTTGAAGCAACCCGGCCTTCAAATATTTCACGTTATTTAACTTACGCTGAAGAAGGGCGATGAGGTTGTCGAGTTGGGTGAAGAAAGCTGTAATTTTCTCCTGCTCGGGCACAGAAGGTATGCGACACAAAACGTTAATAAACGAGTCCCAATAAAGTCTTTTTCTAAAGTCGGTGACTCCATAAGAGAGATTATCCATCTGAATAATCGTTTCATCTCGGCGTAAACAATAATCCATGAACAGAGGGTAAAGCTGTGCACTGGGCGTAGCTGTAATATATGCAGGACTTACCATTCCTTCTGACTTTACGACTCCGATTGCCCCTTGCCACGCACGCATCATGTTAAAAACAAGATCACCAAAATAAACATGTTTATATAGAGACTTATCTTCGCTTCTGCGCACTTTTTTCCCTAAAGTATCACTGTCTAATTCTTCGTTTGAAATACCATGATGGATGGAAACGGAAAGAATCTGTAACGAATCGTTCCCTTGTTCTTTCCGCTCTGTGTATAATTCCCCCAACTTCCACTGTTCCCAAGCATCATTGAACCCCGGGAACCTTATTTTTGGTACATTAACTTTGTCTTCGCTCATTTCTGCTCTCCTTGAATGTTCTTTAAATCTTTATCGAAATCGAAACGATTATCTAATTTGATTCTTAAGATAGCCGTATTGACCAGTCTACCTTTCTGCGAATTCATCCGCTAGTTCGTAAATCGCGTCGCGCAAACTGTTTCGATATTTAATTTTAGATAATGACTGCACTTCTGCATCATGAGCTAGTGTCGTATAGTCAGCGCTTGCTTGAGCGATGATGTCACGGATTTGACCGGTATCATCCAGGTCCTGCAAGCCGTAGCGATGGCGGCTAAACAACTCACGCATCCCGGCACTAGTGATAATATCCGCGATTCCCCACTTCACGCGGAAGTCAAGAAACATTCGATCAAGGCTAACATTGTGCGCTTGCTGGATGATCTGTTCACTGTCACTTAGCTTCACCGGATACTTGAAGTTAGAACCTGCAGGCGGGAAGTGACCTTTTATAATTGCAGTAGCCGCACTCATAATCTTGGTCGCATAGTTGCGATCATCCAATCCATTCGCAAATTGGTTGATTTTCTCCTGCGTCTCTTTGGCTTCCTCCTTCTTACCTTCGTGAACCTGGTTCAATAGTTGTTCTACGAGTTCAGTAAGATAATCATAGTCTACTTTAACATCCTTCACGTGTGTCATCCGCAGTTCGATTTGGTATAGAGGAATTTTCTTCTCCTTTGCAATATGTGACTTTAGTTCATTGGTTAAGACGGTTGTCAACATGACTTCCTGCTCTGCAGTCATCCCTAACTTCTCTATTAGTTCATCCGGATTATCATAATTAAATCCGACCTTTGCGCCATCAACGTCTTCGGGATCGTATTGCTTTAATTTGGCCATTCCTCGGTTATATTCACGGAGCAAATCAAGCATCTCGTCCTTCTTCTTTTCAGATGGGGGTAACTGTTGAAATCCCGTCGTTAAGCTGCTTAATTTTCCAACAACTTGTTTCACTTCATTAAACACTTCTTCAAATGGTTTGGCAATGATCCCGTCTTCTTGATTAGACTCGCGTTGTTCATCAACAGACAAGATAGCCGAGTTTTTATTCGCATAAACAGCAAGCGCTTTATTCATCAGCTTCTCGTTTTGCGCTGGCCATCGGTAATTAACCACACGTCCCCATGGTTTCTCTTGCATATCTGCAATACGGTTCGTTCGTGAATATGCTTGAATTAAACCTGCACCCTTCAAGGTTCGATCTACATAAAGCGTGTTCAGTTCAGGCGCATCAAATCCCGTTAATAATTGGTCCACTACGATCACCAAATCGAGGAATTTCTTATCTGTGGCTGATTTATTTAAGCGTGAAGTCACGTCTTGCGTGTAGCCGGAAACATCATCCATTCCAAAAGCTGTGCCAAATTCAGCATTATAAGCTTTGATGGCATCGTCTAAACCTTGATTTGTGGCGAGCATGCTATCGTTATTGGATGAATTTTGACTGAACGTAACGGCAACTTTTAAAGTCTGTCCGCCGTTCTTCTTATTCTCTTCATTGACACGTTGAAACTCATAGAAATACATCATCGCCATTGGCGTGCTTGCTTTACCGCCGCCCACGTGAGTTGTAAACAAAGCATTATACTTGCCTTCATTAGAACGGTTACGCCAGTTTTTGAAGATATCCTCAACGACAAGCCTAATATGATCCCGATTTTCATCATAGAAGCTGGGTTCCACCGCATCATCCATATCTTCCTGAGAGAGATGACTAATTTTGTCTTGAATCTGTTCTTCGGTCCATTTTGGATAACGTTCACGGTAAAATTCAGGAAGATATTTTTCTTTCATCTGCTTCTCATCAATCGTTGTCTCGAAATCGACCTTGAAGCCTAATACATTCCGGTCAGCAATCGCTTCACGAATGGTATAAGCATGTAATAGTGGACCAAAAATTTCTTCAGTTCGAAGCCCAGTGGTGGTTTCATCAAACATCGGTGTTCCGGTATAACCAACCCAGGCTGACCTCTTAAAGGCTTTCTGGATATTATCGAAAGAGTCGCCACCTGTTGAACGGTGTGCTTCATCCACGATAAACACGATATTCTTGTCTGGAGCTTGAAAAGACTTGCGTTTCACCAACGTATCCAGTTTTTGAACGGAAGTCACAATAATGCTGTTGTCTTTACTTTTAAGCTTGCGACTCAAATCGGTTGAATTATTGGTGTTTTGAACGCTGCCAAGTGTGTCTTCTGTCGCATCCGGGTCGTAGGCTTTATAATGTTCATTGGTTTGCTTGGTTAAGGCAATTCGGTCCACGACAAAGACAACCTTATCCACTTTAGGCATACGACTTGCAAGCCATGCCGTCTTGAAGCTCGTGATGGTTTTACCTGATCCGGTTGTGTGCCAGATATAACCAATCTTATTTATACCGAATTCAAAATCAGCACGTTTCAAGCTCTCGATCACGTTTTGTGTCGCATACACTTGATAAGGACGCATCACTTTCAGCATTTGTTTGTTCTTGGTTCCATCCAAAATCATATAGTTGGTAGCCATTTGATGCGCCATTGGAATGGAAAGCATGGAATCCGCAAATTCCTTCCAGCTGCGTACGATCGTATTGTCACTCTTGCGTTGCCAATTAAACGCGAAGTCCTTATTAAATTTATCTGGTGTCGTATTTGCCATATACTTCACATTGTTTGGTGTTATGGCCACCAGAATTTGCAAGGTCGAGAAAATATCACGGTACTGATTTTCATCAGCATATTGCTTCATTTGATTGAGAGCTTCATTTACATCACGCGTGTCACACTTTTCTTCAATCTGAATAATCGGCAGACCGTTAATCAGAAGAGTCGTGTCAAAACGGCGATTTTCTTTCCCCGTGATCACTGCTGGTCGCTTAATTTGATTAACCACTTGATAAACGGTATCTCCTGCTCCTATTTGCTTTTGATCAAAAACAGTAAGAAATACATGACGCCCATCGTCCAAGTCTATCTCGATTTGCGAAACCCCGTTTAAACCATACAAGAACTGCCCCGCTTCGTAAGGTGTCTGAATGCTCGAGATTATTTTCTTAACTTGATTAAATTCCACAACACTTAAAGGATGTTCTAGCGTGTTCTGATTGTGTTGTTCCAGGATAGCTTTGAAGTTATCCCAGAGTTGTTCTGTAGTTTTAATATGGGGTTCATATTTCCAATGTTTTGTTTTTACTATGTAATCCACATTTGATTCATTGACAACAAAATTGCTTATCCCTTCGAGATGTTCTGATTTTATAATTGCGCCACTTGTAAGGTATTGAATTAATTCGGTTTCAAATTGATTCTCGGTCATTTACGGCTTGCCTCCCTAAGCTTTTCCAATGCTATAGTAGTTTCTGATTTTGCCGCTCTATTTCTTAATGCCTCCAACCGTAATTGGTTAAAATAAAGCTCACCGATCAACCGCTGCTTGTCTATCGTTGGCAAATTCGGCAACTCAAGTTCTTTTACTTGCTTCAGCGTATATTTTAGAACCTGAGAGCCCTGCAACCCAATTTGAAACTGCTTCTTGATGGATTGATCTTCATTAAGCAAGAAAACCAGATATTGTGAATCAACCTGATTACCAGCCACTAACTTGACGTAGTTTTGCGTGTATAGATACCCCTGATGCTTCACACCAACGATAGTAGATTTTCCCGATATCAAACTGAAAACAACGTCCCCTTGACATAGCGTATTGACCTTATCAAAGGTCCGCACTTGTTTACCATCACTACCACTAGAATCAATACCAACCAAATCCCCTTCCAGATCGGGTTGTCCATAATAGGTGTAGAGTGGCGCTGTATTATCAGGTGCTTCTTTTATTCTAAACTGCGGCGAACCACTCACAAACTCAACTACATCCTCTAGTCTTGCCATATTAATTCGTGCCTTTCTAAAATTAAATTTTATTCATATTTAAATTCTATCAGATATTTTTTGGAAACGCAACGTTATAAAAATTAATTTCGATAAATTACGTTTTTATGTAGAAAGGAGCTGTCCCATAAGTAGATTTTCAAAGTCAGAGACAGTTCTTCTTCATTCTAGAAAACGCAAAAAGTCAGCAAAACAGCGATTCTCCGGTTATTGGAGAATCGCTGTTTTGCGTTTTTGGTCCACTGCGGCTTGTTTTAGTACATTATGGGCAAGGGAAAGCCACCCGACCTCAAGCGTCACTTTCTCCATGCCGCGAAGCAGAAATCGCCGGAAGCCCCGGTTGTTTTTCAGTTGTCCAAATACACTTTCGGGCTCCGTCATTCGACGTACGGCCAAGGCGTAACCTTCCTCACTTCGCAGAATTTCCCGAGCCTGTTTCTGATACCGCAGTCGTTCCAAACTGATGACCATTTCCCGATTTCCTGCCGCTTTTGTACAACGTTCCTTCAGCGGGCAGCCGTCGCAGTTTTGGCTTCGGTAATGACGTTTGCGGATTTCATAACCGCTCTCTAAGCTTTCCTTGCTTTCTCTGCGGAAATGCAGCGTTTGTCCGGCGGGGCACGTCCACCTATCCTCGGCTTCGTCGTACGTCCAGTTCTCAATCTTTCCGACATTCTCTTTCCAGGCTTTACTTTTCTCTTTATGGTAGCTGCCGTATTTCACCACAGCTTGAATCTCTTCCTTTTCCAGGTAGGCGTAGTTTTCTTCACTGCCGTAGCCTGCATCTGCAATGACCGTCTGTGGGAATTTCCCAAGCATCTGCCATGCCTTTTCCATATGCGGCTGTAAGCAGCGAGTGTCTGTCGGTCTTTGGTGGAGACTGTAGGCCAAAATAAACTGATTTTCGGTCCCAATCTGTACATTGTAGCCGGGTTTGAGTTGACCATTCCGCATGTGGTCTTCCTTCATCCGCATGAAAGTTGCATCCGGATCTGTCTTACTGAAGCTATTCCGGTCGCCAAGTAGTGTTTGGTACCGTTCGTACTTCAGCAGCCTTGGCAGCAAATCCTTGCGAAGCTTCCGAACGGCTTTTTTCAGAGGCTTGTCTTTGGGTTTCTCCAATAGCTGGGCTTCAAGTTTCTGCGCTACTTGTTCTAGTTTCTCGCTGCTCATCTCGGAAGACTCGCCGAGTTCAGCAAGGTCTCTTCCCTGGTATTCGCGTTCTTCTTGGTTCTCTGCCGCTTCGATGTCAGCGAACAGGGCATGTACGTTCTCTTGCAGTTTGGCCTTGTGTTTGCTGACAGCTTTGCCCCATACAAAAGTGTAGCGATTGGCGTTCGCCTCGATTTTGGTTCCGTCCACAAAGTAATGCTCCAGAGAAACGTATTTTTCGTCAGCCAGAAACTGAAGCACGGCGGCAAATACCTTTTCGAGGACGTTCTTTATTCGCTGGGAACGGAAGCGATTAAGGGTGCGGAAGTCTGGTCGCTGCCGTCCGGCCAGCCACATGAAGGGAATGTTCTCCCGCACGGCTTTGGCGATTTGACGAGACGAATAGATTCGCTGGGCGTAGGCATAGATAATGACTTTGGTAAGCATTTTAGGGTGGTAGCTGTCGCGGCCACCGCCGGGATAGGCAGCGTCAAAGATGGCGTCGTCGAGCCGATTCACGGCTGCGTTAACGACACGAACGAGGTGATGTTCTGGAATGTCTTCTTCCAGATCCATTGGCAAGCAAAGTTGGTCCATGGTATATTGAATGTACAAAGAGATCGCTCCTTTTGAAATGGTTGGGTGGTACCTCCATTTTACCAAAAGAGCGATTTCTTTTTTTGCGTTTTTAAGAAACTGTTCCGCTTAAAGCAGCGGAGAGGACGGAACGATTGTGGAAAAGCGGCAGCGGTCGCCTTTGTGTCCGGATTTTCACCGTTAAGGAGAATGAAAAAAATCTGGGCACAACAGCGATTGGAACAACGGTCCGTTCGCGGAGCGTCCACACCAAGCACTCACGTCGATCCTGCTCTAAACATGAGGGGTGCCCCAAGCAGCCATTTCATGGCTTTTGGGACACCCCCTTTTGTTATCGTATCCAGTATGAAATCTCCCATCACAGCATACTGCGCCGCAATTCATAGAAATACTGCACAGCCGGATGCTTCAACATCATCTTCTCGGACATGTTTACGATCCGCTTTTTCCCAACCCTTCGGTCCACCAAAGCCAGAATGTTCAATAGGATATCATTGCTCTCCAGGCTCTCCTCTACAGGGGTAGTTAAGAACTTATTAGCCACCACGATAAAATTGGACTTACTTAATGAAGCCTGTGCGGACAAAAGCTCTTTAGCATGTTCTGAACTTTTTCTGCTTCTGGCCATTACGATTAGACGATCCTCCGGCACCGGCCCCTTGGTACTTGTTCTGACCGTTTCAATGTCGTCATTGGTAACAGGAATCTGAATATCGGGATCATTCTTAATTTCCAGCTCCGTTTGATACCATCTGATGGAGTTCGTTTTATCACTCATATTGAGTACGTTCTTTTTATCTACCGTTATATAACAAATCCCTGATTTATCAGGTAAATAGCGGTAACCGGGTGCGCGGTATTCTACCCTTCCATTTAACACAGGACAGAGAAAGCTCTCTAGTTGTTGCTTCAATTTGCTCCAGGACATGTAATCCCTCCATATAAAAACAGAGGACGGCTTGTTGGCTCCGGGTTGGTCCCCATCCCCATCCATCCGATCCTCCATTTTTTTACGTCTCTTTTTTATTATTTACGTCTCTTTCTATATTCCACGTTCCTCTGCCCCGTCATGCTCCTTACTCGCAAATTCATCAAGCAGCGCACGCACTTCACTGGTGGACTTGGTGTTCATTAAGGTATTTCTTAATTCACTTGCCCCGCGAAATCCGCGGACATATATTTTAAAGAATCGTTGAAGCGGGCTGAACGAACGCGGCCCCAGCGCCGAATATTGATCATGGAGATCCAGATGCAGCCGCAGCAAATCAAGCAATTCCTCGCTGCTGTGATCCTTCGGCTCCTTCTCAAAAGCAAATGGATTATGAAAAATACCGCGCCCAATCATAATACCATCCACACCGTATTGCTCAGCGAGCTGCAAGCCGGTCTGACGGTCAGGGATATCCCCGTTAATGGTCAGCAGTGTATCTGGTGCCACCTCATCACGAAGTTTCTTAATCTCCGGAATCAGTTCCCAATGAGCATCTACTTTACTCATTTCCTCTCTTGTCCGCAGATGAATGGACAGATTAACAATGTCTTGTTTCAAAATATGGGTTAACCAGTCGCGCCATTCGTCTACGGCACTAAAACCGAGCCTTGTTTTTACGCTGACAGGCAGTCCCCCGGCTTTTGCGGCCTTGATGATATCCGCTGCGATTTCAGGACGGCAGATCAGGCCGCTTCCCTTTCCATTCTCTGCTACATTTGCTACAGGACAACCCATATTAATGTCGATGCCTTTAAACCCTTCTTTCGCCATACCGATGCTCATTTGACGAAAGTATTCCGGCTTATCTCCCCAGATATGAGCTACAATGGGCTGTTCATCCTCTGTAAAAGTCAAACGCCCGCGCACACTATGGTTCCCTTCCGGGTGACAATAACTTTCTGTATTCGCAAACTCCGTAAAAAACACATCCGGTCTGGCTGCTTCACTTACGACATGGCGAAAAACAACATCCGTCACATCTTCCATGGGCGCCAGTATAAAAAAAGGTCGTGATAAATCACGCCAAAAGTTATCTGTCATATCAAAAACCTTTCTATGAATATCAGAACAAATCTTTATCCCGAAATGGTAAACTAACCTGTTCATGCCGTTACTTCTTCTTCACTTACAGCATGTAAAAGCAAAGTATATCATAACCCCGAGAGAAGCATACTTACCCAATATATTCAAAAAAGAGGGGGCGCCCCCCTCTTTCAAAAAATCCGCCAATACATCTCAACTATTAGTCTTTCCTGACCAACAGTGAGCAACACTCCACATGAACCGTCCACGGAAACATATCAACCGGCTGCACCTCCACCGTCTTATACCCACCATCCTCCAGCACACGCAAATCCCTTGCCAGGGTGGACGGGTTGCAGGACACATACACCACCCGCTCCGGCTTCATTTCCAGGATCGTCTCCAGCAGGTGGGGATCGCAGCCTTTGCGCGGGGGATCGACGACGATGACGTCGGCGGTGATGCCCTGCGCTTTCCAGTTCGGGATGACGTCCTCGGATGCCCCAACCTCGAACACCACATTCTTCATACCGTTCAGTTCAGCGTTCGACCGCGCATCCTCGATGGCTTCAGAAACGATCTCTACGCCATACACCCGATCCGCATGCTGCGCAAGGAACAGCGAGATAGTACCAATGCCGCAATAGGCGTCGATCACAGTTTCCCTGCCTGTCAGTCCCGCATACTCCACCGTTTTGCCATACAACACTTCGGTCTGTGCCGGATTCACCTGATAGAATGAACGCGCCGAAATAGCGAACTGCACATCCCCGATGTAGTCATAAATGACATCTCTGCCCCACAACACGCGGGTCTCGTCGCCAAAAATAACGTTCGTCCGCTGCGTGTTGACGTTCTGACAGATGCTCACGACATCCGGAAGCTGCTCACGGATGCTGCCGATCCAGGCATCAACATGCGGGATATCCCGTCCGTTGGTCACCAATACCAGCATCATTTCGCCCGTACGGAACGCCTTCTTGACGATGACATGCCGCAGCAGGCCGCGGCCGGTTTCTTCATTATAAGCGGAGATGCCAAGCTCCCGGCCGATCCGCTTGACCGCCGACACCACAGCGTCGTTATGCTCATGCTGAATCAGACAGGTCTCCATGTCGATGATCCGGTGGCTGCCGCGCGCGTAGAAGCCGCCAATCAGCCCGCCGTCGGCAGCGCCGATCGGCACCTGGGCCTTGTTGCGGTAGCGCCAGGGCCCGTCCATGCCGAGCGTGGGCCGCACGACGATACCGCCGCGACGGGACACCTCGCCCGGAGCGGCATTCCCTCCCTGCGGCGCTCCCGCCAGCACTTCCGCGTCCGCTTCACCGCCGCCCTCACCCGGCTCCCCGATCCGCTTCCGTTCGCGTAGCGCCTCTCCGTCCGCCTCACCCTTCATCACATCCAACTTCCCAATCCGCTCCAGGTTGTCCACTACAAGCTGCCGCTTCCACTTTAGCTGAGCGGCGTAGTCCATATGCTGCAGCTGACAGCCGCCGCACTGGTCATAGATCGGGCAGGGCGGCGCGATGCGGGAAGCGCTTGCCTCTACAAGCTCCAGCAGCTTGGCGTATCCGTACTGCTTCTTCGTCTTGAGCACCTTCGCCCGGACTTTCTCTCCGGGAAGCGCCCCCTGCACAAAAAGGGTATAGCCCTCTACCCGGCCTACCCCTTCGCCTTCATGCGTCATGCCGATAATATCGAGCACGACCTCATCGTTTTTATTTACAGGCAGCCCGGCGGCGACTCCCGCCGAACTGTCCCGGCGGCCTTGACGGCGGCCGCTGCGGTTATTATTCATTCGCTTGGTTTCACTTCTTTCATAACTAGGTATTCTGCGCGAATATCCGCAAATGCTGGGGCAGTATCCGGAAATGGCCCGGAAGCGTGCCGCCCAGCTCTCCATCCAGGTTCAACTGAACATGACCGGGAGAGGTCACTTCCATTTCATTCGTGCGGAAATACACGACTTTCTTATCCTGCAGATGCTCGCCGCGCAGCGCCAGGGTGACCAGGCGGATTAATTCGGCGAGGTTGCATTTCTTCAGGGCGATGACATCGAACAGCCCATCGTCGATCCGCGCATCGGGGGCGAGCTTCTCGAACCCGCCGACGGAATTTGTATTGGCAATCAGGAACAGCATGAACTCGTCATGGATCAGCTCCTGCCCGCTTGCGCGGATCACCAGCTCCGTCGGGGACAGGCTGGCCATTTTCTCGATTCCTTTTAAATAATAGGCGAGCTGTCCCATCATAGTCTTCAGCCTGCTGGGCACTTCGTATGTCAGCTCGGTCAGCGTGCCGCCGCCGGCAATATTGATAAAATAGCGGTCATTGGCTTTGCCAAGATCAATAAGACGCGACTGCTGCTGAATAATCAGATCACAGGATTCTTCCCAGTGCTTCGGAATACCCATAGCGCGCGCAAAATCATTTGTGGTTCCCAGCGGAAGCACCCCGAGAGGAGGAAGGTTCGGCTTCTCCGCCATCCCATTAACCACCTCATTCAGCGTACCGTCACCGCCGGCCGCAATAATGAGATCGTATCCGCGATTCACCGCATCGGCCGCCGCCGCTGTCGCATCGCCTTCTCCCGTCGTTGCATGAGTGGTAGCCTCAATGCCGCCCTGGTCGAGACGGTCCAGAATATCGGCAAGCCTTCTCCTCATTTCTTCCCGCCCGGAGGTTGGATTATATATTAATCTCGCAGTTTTCATTCCGGAACTTCACCCGTTTCTTTATTAAACACTTAACTGATTATACCCAATTCTGGAGGGCACAATCAATATATGTGGGCAAGAGAGGAAAAAGCACATGAGGATTGCGGTTATACCAGCAGCACGATTTACGGATCAGGTACGGTTTACCGGCCCGTTTCACTTTCTCCTCCGCGCAGCCTTTTCAGCATCTCCTCCACTTGAGCCGCGATAAAGTGCGGCAGCAGCGGGTGTGGCAGCAGCGTTTTTCCGGTATATTTATAGATTAATCCTTGGAGCCTCCCCGGAATGACATTCTTGGTAAAGTAGCCTTCACTTAAAAAAATCGGCGCGACCAGCACCTCATGCCCCTGTTCACGCCAGTACCGTACCTTATCGCCTACACTGTCCGGACTCAGCAGCGCATAATCCGCCGCCGCAATGCCGCTGACCTTGCGGACGCATTCCGCCAGCGAAGACATTCCCCGTTCCCAGCGCTGGCGGAAGCCGGCATGCACGCTTCCGTGGCCGACCAGCAGTATCGTCTCTCTGGCGGGATTAACCGACAGCTCCCGGATCTTATCCCAGACCATGACCGCGATATCCGGATCGTCGTCGACGGGGTCGCCATAATGAACGCGAGCTGTTACTCTAAACCGCTCAAGATCGGTCTCTTTTTCCGGTTCATCCTTGGCCCCGAGCGCATAGGCTATCTCATCAACATGGGTGCTACCCGACGAGACGAACAGCGGGATGACCAGAATATCCGTAACGCCCTGCCCTTCCAATGTATCGATCCCGTCCTGAATGGAACGCCCTTCCACCAGCTCCAAAAAAGAAACCGCCACGGGAAGATCTTCCCGCAGCGATAATTCACTTACCCCTTCATCTACGATAGCCACCCAGGACGTATCGCGCGAACCGTGACTGATGATGAGCACGCCCGGGTTCATCGGTGTCAGCGCCCCAAGCGTTCCAGCGTCAGCTTATAGCCGTCATTACCATAGTTAAGGCACCGTTTAACCCGCGAGATGGTCGCCGTGCTCGCACCTGTCTCCGCTTCAATCTGGTTATAAGTGCAGCCTTTGCCCAGCATACGCGCAACCTCAAGGCGCTGCGAGAGCGACTGAATCTCGTTCACCGTGCACAGGTCGTCAAAAAATACATAGCATTCTTCCATATTTTTTAAAGTTAAAATGGCTTCAAACAGTTGATCGATACTTTTATCGTTTAGCTTCTTCAGCTGCATAATTAATCATCCCCTAATGTGGCTTACTGCCTTTACTATATTGCACCAGAGCGCTTTTTTCAAGCATTAACGATTTCACGCTGTAAAGAACGAAAATGACGGACAATTGTCCACTCCATACGCACAAAATGTTAACATCCGCTGCTTCCAGTCCCGCTCTCCCATCTATCAGCACCATTCCTATCTTACTGCATCAGGGCATCAAAAACAAAGCCGGACAAGGATTATTCAAGATTTCCCCGGCTGCTGGGCGTCTGCCCTTTTCCGCTCTTATCCCTGTTATCCCGGGCATCCGTCCATACCTTATGTTCGCCCATGACATACAGTATAGCAAAAATAACCGACAAAGGAATGTGATATCAATGCCTCAGCATTACTATAATCATTCCCATCGGAGCAGCCGCGCGTTGGCTGACCCGTTCAGTTCTTCTCCCTACCCCGGCATCAATACTTACGTGCAGGTACCGGGACCCGGAGGAGCAGGCGCATTCTCCCCTTTGGGAGCGGAAACAGCCGAAACCGCTCTTGCGGCTCCGGCAGTAACGGAGGCGGCTACAAAAGGTGGAGGACTGCTCGGAAACCTCGGCGGGCTCGCCAACCTGGGGAATATGGATCAGATCAAAGGCATTATCGACCGCATGGGGGGAATCGACGGGATCGTCAGTTCCGTGGGCAAAGTACAGAAGGTGATGCAGGGCTTTCAGCAGATGGCTCCGATGTTCAAGCTCGTTATGGGCAGCATAGGCAAAGGAAAAGGGGCGGGTGCGCTTGGCGCAGCGACCGGCCTGCTCGCGGCGGAAGAAGATTCCGCATCCTACAAGCCTCGCCGGCGCAACAAAAGGAGCGCCCCGAAGCGCCGCAAATCGGGCTCTTCGGGGCGGCGGCGTTCGGGTTCGTCCTCCGGCAAGCGGCGCCGCAAGTAAGCGGCGCCGCCTTAAGCTCTGGCGGCAGGGGTCGTCATTTGGGCCGCAGCCGCCAGAACCATTTCGTACTTAAAAGACGGCTCAGCCGTTTCTTCTTACATTGATAAGTTTTGGGGCCCCGCAAAGTACCTGAGTTACCTTTAGCCAAGGCCTCAATTTTATGGGGCTATGTATGATCCTGTCCTCCACCACCCCGCTACTTAAACCAGCCCCGTCTTCGAAACCACAGCACCATGCTTACGCCCAGCAGCAGCATAATCATCAAGACAAGGGGGTATCCGTAGGCAAAGTTCAGTTCAGGCATTACATCGAAATTCATACCGTAAATGCCGGCAATCAGCGTCAAGGGCATGAAGATCGTTGTGATTACCGTCAGCGTCTTCATAATCGAATTCATCCGGTTGGAATTCAGCGATATGTAGCTGTCACGCAGGTCCGCCGTCATTTCCCTGTCGGCTTCGATCATATCGGTCAGCTTGAGCAGGTGATCGTAAATGTCGCCGAAATACATACGCTCTTCCGCGTTGCTCTGGATATGCTGGGAATTGAGAATCCGGTACATCAAATCCCGCATCGGCACAATCGTCCGGCGCAGCTTCAAGAGACGCCCGCGAACATCGAATACCTGGGACAGCAGCTCCTCCACCGATTCACGGCCCCCCCGGCTGTCCAGCTCCGCAAGCTCGTCCTCAATCATATACAGGCTTGGAAAATAGTTGTCCACCAGCTTGTCCATCACAGTGTAAGCCGCCAGCATCGGACCTCCGGACCACCCCTTCCGGCTGTGGAGTTCCTTTACAACCCGATCCCAGGCTTCTTCCAGCTCAACCTGCTCGTGAAGATGATAAGACACGAAGATCGATTTGCCGACAAACAAATCCACCTCTTCCGCGCTCAGTGTCGTCTCATTCAGCGCATGCAGCACAAAAAACTGCACATCCTCGTAATAATCGAGCTTCGGACGCTGAAGCACATGTATGCAGTCCTCAATCGCCAGTGGATGAAAGTGAAAATAGGTATCCAGCAGTATCGTCTCATCCGAGGTCGGTTCCGAAAAATCCGCCCATATCCATTTGTAATCCTCCAAGTTGATTTCAAAAAGTGGCTTATCCATCAGCACTTCCCCCTGATGGGTAACCGCCAGTGTCCGTATCATAATCCTCCTGCCCTCCTCCAGTTGCCCTGCTTTCATCATTGTACAGCAGGAATAGCCCCTGCCCAAATTCGGGAGGGGATTTCAGCGCCCCAGTCCTTCCTGAAGCTCCAGAGCCATGACCTGCAAAAATTTGCGGATATTCACTTTGGCCTTGCCGGATTCCCGGCCCTGGTCAATTTCCTTCATCTTGGCTCGCACATCTTCGAAATCGAAGTAAAGCGGCGCGTAGTATTCGAATTTGGGATGGCTGTAATCGGTCAGACCGATGGAGGCCAGATGCGTCAGCCCGGTCGCCAGCGCTCGCCGCAGCCGCTGCTCGATGGCCTTCGTTTCCTTGGCAATGTCGCTTGTGCCCTCTTTGTATCTGGCGGCCACTGCCTCGTACAGCTCCTTAAGCGGGGGCAGCGTTCCCGCATCCTCCCGTTCCATCAGAATTTCCATGATCGCTGTAATATCGCGGCTGCCGCTCTCGCCGATCATGCCCATGTTCATCAGTATCGGCTGAACGGCATCCTTGACACTACGCCGGGCCGGAATAGCAGGAGCCCCTCCGAACTGAAGCCCCTCCAGCTTCTCTAAGCTTGATTTGATTTCGTCCAGATAGCGGCTCATGGCATAACGCTCGTTCACCCTGCGCAGCACGGTCTCCACCTCAATCCGGTTAATCGGCTTGCGGATGAAGAATTCGATGCCGCTTTCATACGCCCTTCCGACCATATCCTGATTCTCGATCTGCGAAATCATGACGAACTTGGACTTGCAGCCCTGCGCCTGCAGGGAGCGGATCGTCTCGATCCCGTCCTGGTCGGGCATGAGCAGATCCATCAGCACAATGTCGGGCGACTCTTCCAGAATAAGCCTGACGCCTTCCTGGCCGCCTTCGGCTGTCCCCGCCACTTCGCCAAGCCCGCTCTCCTCGATAATATGCTGCAGCATTCTTCTGGCGCTCCGGTCATCGTCAACAATACAGAAAGATAACGGCATGCTCTACTCCTCCTTTCGCAGATTCTTCGTTGGAATGGCGATCTTGAACATGGCCCCGCCCGCATAGGGAGCGTTGCTGACCGTAATCTTGCCCTCGAATAACCTGACGATATCCTGCACATGCGAGAGTCCGATTCCCGTCGCCGCCACGCCCTCATCATCGAATTTGGTCGTGAAGCCCGGCTCGAACAGCAGCTCGCGGTCGCGGTCGTTCACACCGCCGCCGCTGTCGGTGACAGTGAGCACGGTCATGTCTTCTTTTTCGTATATGTTCAGATAAATGGTTCCCGTATCTTTGATCGCCTCGACGGCATTAGCTGTAAGGTTATTGAGCAGCGTAAGCAGAGGAATGTAGCTTGCGGTGGTATAATCGGAGGTGGTCTGCTGAATGATCGTGATATTCTTGCCAAGCATGTCGGCATACTTCTGGTTGCTCTTCACGGTAAAACGCAGAAGGCCAGACAGCGGCATATCGCCGGTTACTTCGCGGTCCACCAGCTTCGTCAGACCCGCCAGAATCCGCTGCGAGTCCTTCTTCACCTCATGAATCTGCTGCGTGATGTGGAGCACCTGGCGGCTGTGGGCCGGCTCTCCGCCGTCTTTGAGACTGCGATACAAATCATAACTGTCCAGCGTAGCCTGTTCCAGCGTACCGATTGATTTTTGCAGATAGAACACTTCCCCGTACAGGCCCGATCCGAAACCGAGCATCTGCTCCATCCGGCGGTTCTGTTCCTTCTGCACCAGCCGAAGCTGACTGACGGATATGCTGCTGTACAGCCCTGTAGTAAAATAGGTTCTCAGCATGGCAATCGCCATCAGATACGTCCATTCATTCAGGCGGAACGAGGTCGTTCCCAGCACGACCAGCCGGGTCAGCAGTTCCATCTCATTGGAGAGCAGATCGATGACCGCCGCCACAGCCCCCAGCACCAGCGGATGGAAACCGTCCATCCGGTCTTTGATTACACGCATCAGCACGGCAAAAACTATGTAATACACCATCGCGGAGCAGTGTCTGGTCACAATCTCAAGTATGGTAAAATCCGTTCCCGCCAGATCAAGGCCTGTCCGGAACAGCAGCACGGATACGCCCGTAACCACGCCGGTGAGCATAAACGGAAGATGCCGAAACAAAAGCAAAAACAGCAGAAATGCACTGCTGCCTAAGCCGATTCTGAAGATGTCGCCAGCGTAGGGATTGATCTTGAACTCCCCGGCAATCGCCGTTACGACCGCGACCAGCAGAATCTGAATATATGGATGTCGGTTAAGCGGCTGCCCCATTAGCCAATACTCCCGCGTGCTAGTATTAGCCATTATAGTACCATAAACCGCTCTGAATTCCTATAAAATACTACGAAAAACGACTGCGGCGTAGTGTTAAGCATTCTTCGTCTCCAGACGTTTGGACAGCAGGGACAGCAGGAAATTGACTGTAAAATAGATCAGCGCTACGAGCAGCAGCGTCGGAATCGTATAGTTAAAGCCGTGTCCGATAATAATTCCGGCGTTGTGCATCAGTTCCTCCAGGGAAATAATGACCGCCAGCGAAGTATCCTTCAGCAGGGAAATAAACTGGCTGACCAGCGGGGGAACCATGCGGCGCAAGCCCTGGGGGAGCACGACATGCCACAAGGTCTGCGCGCCGTTAAGTCCCGACGAACGCGCCGCTTCAATCTGCCCTTTGTCGACCGAGGCAAGTCCGCCGCGCACAATTTCCGAAATCATCGCCGCCTCAAAAATCGTCAGTGCCGCTATCGCCGCTGTAATCAGCCC
This sequence comes from Paenibacillus sophorae, assembly GCF_018966525.1. Lineage (NCBI taxonomy): Bacteria > Bacillati > Bacillota > Bacilli > Caryophanales > Paenibacillaceae > Paenibacillus > Paenibacillus sophorae. The sequence goes on along the minus strand of NZ_CP076607.1, from coordinate 1,471,487 downwards.
GAGCTTGATTCCGACCTCCGGCAGCGCGAAGCGCATAAAGAAGATGAGGAGCAGCAGCGGCAGATTTCGGATCAATTCTACAAACACGAAGCTGAACTGCGATAATACCGGAATCTTCGTATAGCGGATCACACCAAGGATACAGCCAAGCAGGAAGCTGAGAATAATCGCCACAAAAGCGACAAGCAGCGTGACATACAGGCCATCCAACAAGAACTTGAGATTTTCCGCTGAATAAGCACCGACAAAATCCATCGTTTATCCTCCTTTCAATCCCGCAAAGTACTCGAAATCGACTTCGAAGCATCTTCTTCACTTTGTGGGGTTTATCTTTCTTTTCCGGGGTCCCCGCAAAGTATTAGGAATTCGCTTCATAGCATCATCTTCACTTTGTGGGGATCATTTCAGTATTTGCGCTGGAGCCGGCGTTCCCACACCCGCATGCAATAACTTAGCGGCAGAGTCAGCACCAGATAGAACAGCGCAACGAACACATAGGTATCGAACGTGCGGAACGTATCGATGCTGACAATATCCGCGTAATACATAAGATCAAGACCGGCCACGATCGTCAGCACCGACGAGTTCTTGATCAGGTTGATGAACTGGTTGCCAAGCGGCGGAATAACCAGCTTGATTGCCTGCGGCAGCACGACATGGATCATCGTCTGAACATAGGTCAGGCCCGATGAACGCGCCGCTTCGGTCTGGCCTTTTGGAATGGCCGAAATGCCGGCCCGGATCGCTTCGGCAATAAAAGCCGATGTGTATACGGCCAGGCCGATTGTTCCAGCCGTAAATCCGTCTAGAGACGAACCGAATGCCGAGGGGCCGTAGTAAAAAATATATACGACGAGCAGGAGCGGAATATTGCGGATAAACTCGACGTACCCCGTCCCGAACCATCTCAGCGCTTTTACGGTAGAAATGCGGAATACCGCGAATAGGGTACCCAGCAGAAAGCTACCGGCCAGCGCCAGCAAGCTGGAAAGAATCGTACCGCGGAATCCTTCCATATAAGTGCCGAAATAGTCCGTCAAAATGGAAAACTGCATCTTGATCACCTGCCTTTTGTCTCATAATAGCGATTAGCACAGTCCTGTACTTGTAACTCTCTATATTTCTTATGTTCCCCGCGCTCTCTTCACGGTCGTCCTTTGACAAGCACGAAAGGATGGCCAGCGGAAATCGCCCGTCCCATCCTTTCGCTGATGCCGACTTTAAGCCGATTTTTCTATATTCCCCTCTTTAAGTGCATCCCCATGCACATTAAGCAGTGAACCTGCCGCTTATATAAACTTACTTGGCCGGCGCTTTGCCGATCCATTTTTCATAGATTTTGTCATACTCGCCGCTCGATTTCAGCTCGGTCAGCGTGTCGTTGATCGCTTTTACCACTGCGCTGTTGCCCTTTTGTACGGCAATGCCGTAAGGCTCGTCGGTGAACGGTTCGCCTACAACTTCATAGTTCGGGTCCTGTGCCGCCATACCGTAAAGGATAGCATCGTCCGTCGTCAGCGCGTCGCCCTTGCCGGTTTTTAGCGCGTTGAAAGCATCCTGGTAGTTGTCGAATTCGAGTACGGTTACACCCGGAACCTTTTCTTTGATATTTTTGACCGAAGTCGAGCCCTTAGAGCCCAGCACTGTGGAGTCTTTCGTAATGTCGGCGATGCCTTTAACCGGGCTGCCTTTCTTCACCAGCAGCGATTGTCCGGCTTGGAAGTAGACGTCGGAGAAATCAACTTCTTTCTTGCGCTCTTCCGTAATCGTCATCGTCGCTACGACCATATCGATTTCGCCGTTGTTCAGCATCGGAATCCGCGTCTTGGAGGTTACTTCTTTCAGCTCAATCGCGTTCTCGTCGCCGAGAATATGCTTCGCGATCGCTTTGGAAATGTCGATGTCAAAGCCTTCAACCTGGCCGCTCGAAGGGTCCTTCAGACCGAACAGCTTCGTGTCGTATTTAACGCCGACCAGCAGTTTGCCGCGTTCTTTAATTGCCGCGATTCCGTCCGATCCGCTCTCTCCCGCAGCTGCGTTGCTCCCGGCCGCATTATTGCTGTCGTTGCCGCATCCTGCCAGAATGAACAGCGCGATCACCATCATTACGCTTAACAGCTTCCAACTCTTTTTCATATTTGCTTCTCCCCAGTTCTTATATATTTTTTAGTGGCTTAATACCCTGCTGAGAAAAGTTCGCGTGCGCTCCTCGCGCGGGCTTGCGAAGAATTGCTCCGGAGCCGCTTCCTCCACGATCTGTCCCTGGTCCATGAAGATCACGCGGTCCGCCACCTCGCGGGCAAAGCCCATTTCGTGGGTAACGACGACCATCGTCATACCTTCCTTGGCCAGTGTCCGCATAACGTCAAGCACCTCGCCGACCATTTCCGGGTCCAGCGCCGACGTCGGTTCGTCGAACAGCATGATTTTAGGCTTCATCGCAAGCCCTCTGGCAATCGCCACACGCTGCTGCTGCCCGCCCGAGAGCTGATTCGGATAGGCCTTCGCCTTGTCGGCAATGCCGACTTTCTCCAGATAATACATCGCCGTCTGCTCAGCTTCCGCCTTCGGTACGCCCAGCACCTTGACAGGCGCCAGCGTGATGTTTTCGATTACTTTTTTATGCGGATACAGATTGAAGTGCTGGAACACCATGCCGATATCCCGCCGGACTTTGTTGATATCCGTCTTCTTGTCATTAATGGCCGCGCCGTTTACGGTAAGCTGTCCTCTCGTGATCGTCTCCAGACGATTGATGCAGCGAAGCATCGTACTCTTGCCCGAGCCGGACGGACCGACCACAACGACTACTTCCCCTTCCTCAACATGCAGATTAATGTTCTTGAGCACGTGGAAGTGTCCGTAATGTTTATCTACCTGCTGAAAATCGATCAACGACTGTCCCCCCTCGCTCTATATAGCCCTGACATTTGGAATCTTCCAAGAAACGTCTTGTTGTCAGCTATGGTAACACTTGAGAACAACCTTACTGTAACCACTATAAAAAACTACACTTTCCTACATTGATTTTCATATTAAAACCGCAATTTCCTTTACAAACTGTGAGGTATTTTATTTTCTTTTCCTATTGATTAATGTTTTTTATCGTTTTGCTGTAACTTTTTGTGACATAAGTCTCTTGCCTTCACTAATAGTATTAAACAAAAAAACGCCTGTTGGCGCTCCCGTCTGTCCCCTTATACAAAAAAAAGAAGCCGAATCGACGTTGTCGATCCGGCCCCGGCATTAACGCTTCAGAGCTAAAAAAGAATTTTAAAAATAATACCTGCAAGCGCGGCGCTGATCGGTATCGTAATAAACCAGGTGACGACAATCCGGCCCGCTACGCCCCATTTAACCGCGGAGAAGCGCTTCGCTGAGCCGACGCCGAGAATTGCTGACGTTATCGCATGGGTCGTACTTACCGGCAATTTCAGCAGCGTCGCCGAAAAAATAACGGAAGCTGCCGAAATGTCGGCGGCAAATCCATTGATCGGTTCGATTTTGAATATTTTCGTACCCATCGTCTTGATAATCTTCCAGCCGCCGATTGAGGTCCCGAGCGCCATAGCGGTCGCAGCCGAAATTTTGACCCAAATCGGAACTTCCATCGTACCCAGACGGCCGGAGGTAACAAGCGCAAACGTAATGATCCCCATCGCTTTCTGCGCATCATTCGTTCCGTGAGTGAACGACTGGAAAGCGGCCGTTATGATCTGCATCGTGCGGAAGCCTTTGTTGACCGTATGCGGACTTTGCTTCGCAAATATCCATTTGAGTATGGTCATGACAATATATCCGATAACAAAAGCGATAATCGGAGAGAAAATAAGCCCCTCTACAATGTCTCTAAATCCGCTCCATTTGATATGATCCGAGCCCGCCCCCACATAGACCGCTCCGGCAAGCGCTCCGATCAGCGCATGGGAAGAGGAGGAAGGGATCCCAAACCACCAGGTGATCAGGTTCCAGATAATCGCGGCGACAAGTGTAGCAATAACGACCTCGATCCCGTTGTCCAGCTTCGTCGGATCGGTTACACTGCCGCCGATTGTCTTGGCTACGCCGGTAAACAGCATCGCTCCGATAAAGTTCATGCACGCTGCCATAATAATCGCCGTACGCGGTGAAAGCGCCCGGGTCGATACGGAGGTCGCAATCGCATTCGCCGTATCGTGGAAGCCGTTGATGAAGTCAAAGCCGAGTGCGAGTATTATGACGATGCCTAGAACCAATAAAGATGATGTATCCATAGTTACTTGCCCCTTATGAGTTGCGCATAATAATTGATTCCAGTATGTTGGCTACGTCTTCGCATTTGTCCGTCGTCGTCTCCAAACGCTCGTACAGTTCCTTGCGCTTGATCAGCTCAATCGGATCCTTGACCTGAGCGAACAATGCCTTAGTACAGTTGCGCAGCACTTCATCGCCCTGATTCTCCAGGTCGTTCAGCCGAATCGTATATTCGCGGATAGCCAGAAGCTTCTTCTGCGACAGCAGATGAACTGCCTTCTGAATCTCATAAGAGGACTGACGGAGAATCTCGGCGAATTGGCCGATGTACTCGTCCGTCTGGGTCATGTTGTACATATAGAAACGGGTGGCGGAAGCCTCAAGTCCGTCGATGACATCGTCCATTCTTGTGATCAGCGCCATGATATCGTCGCGCTCCAGTGGGGTAATGAACGTCTTGTTCAGCTCTTTAATAACCGTGTGCGTATATGTATCGCACTGGGATTCATACTTCTTCATTTCTCCGGCAAACAGCTCCAGATCGCTTAGATCGGAAAGATGCTGGGCGAAATAATCCGCAGCCTGGACGATCGTATCGGCCATATTTTCAAGCGTCTCGAAGAAAATGTCCTTTTTTCTCAGCCTCATATTGTAAACTCCTTTGTATAAAGTTCCTTGGAACGGCGGAATCATTCAATTGTAAACACAGTATAAAATTAAATGACGACCTTTGTTATCTTAACATACCGCCTTGAAAGATAGAAAGTAAAAACAACCGAACTTTTTACAATGAAATCACAATTTGTCGAACGAGAAAAAAAGAATTCGCTATTTTTGGTATTTTAGGAATTATACGGACTTCGCTTAAAATGTTCGCACCCGTTCGCCATCTTATACTCCTTTTGCCACCGGCGTTACGAGGACGTAACAGTTAAATGGCTCTCAAAAGAGGGCGTGTTAGGCACAATCAAAAAATGGGTGACTCCCGGGTACAACGCCGCTTCCTTGCCGTCCCGCACGAACCTTATGACGTCGCCGGCCTTGCGGACCCATCTGCCCCGGGTGGCCTCTCCCCGCTGGAACAGCATGGCTTCTCCTCCAAGCTCCAGGTTGACGGACAGCCTGCCTACCTCGTCAAGCACAGTGTGGTCGGCCCCCATGACGATAACGTTGGCTGCTTCGACCGGTTCGCCGCTGTCCTGATCCAGATGCGGCTTTCCATTAACCCATCTTGCATAGGTGCGCGAAGCGGAATCATATTTGTAATCCACCGTATAGCTCTGGAGCAAGAAGTGGACCTTGAACCCGGACGCGGGTTCCCCGCCCACCGGGACATAATCCGGATTGGTAAAAAGATATCCCTGCACAGCCACCGCTCCGCCGTATCCGAACTTCTCCGCTCCGGTCCGAAGCTTGTCTTCACTTGTATATAAATTGTGGGGTGCCTTACGGCTTTTATCCCGCCAGAAGTAGGCGCCGGCCCTTCCGATTTCGTCCATGTCCTCTTTATGCTGTCTCTGTAAAATGGCATATGCCGCCGGACTTCCGCCCGCATGCACGGTAACACCGCCGTAAGACTCGCCGATATCGATCAGATAGGGACGGATGCTGCGGACCGGCCCGATTTTGGATATGCCCGATTGGCTCTGATAAATCGCGATCAGCCGCGTAATTCCCCCTTCGGCCAGCACCTCGTACAGAAGATCGGCCTTGGTCAGTCCCGATTGGGGACGGGCGGCCGGCGCGTTGTTGATCATCACGGCAAGCGGCCGGGGAAGCGGCGCTTCCGTGACAGGGAGCCCGGTTAGTCCCGACACGGACACCGGGGACAGGGCGGGCGACGGGGCCGGGACAGGCGTCGCCGGGGCCGGAACGGCCGAGGATAGCGGCGCGGCGCTGGAAACGCCGGTGGGTTCCGCGGTTTGCGGACCGCAGGCGGAAAGAACAAGCGAGGCCAGCAGTATTCCTGCCGCCAGCCTGGAACTGGAACGGTTAAACATCATAAAAGTAAACGTCCTCCTTAACGGTTCTTGAGCTATCCTTCCATTTAAGCACAGTGAGACTTTTTTGTCTTGCCGCCTTGCGTAATCCTGTATCGATGAAAGCGCCTTAAACCAAAGGCAGGCCCCTAAACGAAGCAGCAAAAAGGCACCACCATCATCCTCCCGCGATGCATGAATTGCATCGTCTGCGGGCGGGCTACGGCAGTGCCTGTACAAAATGAAAGTTCGGTGTTTCCCTAATCAAGCAATGCCCGGGTGAACCGGTCCGGCCATTCCATTTTCGGGTGGAAATTGTAGGGGATGGCCTGTGTAAACAATATCGCATTCGCATAAAGCGACTTGAACATAAGCGGCTTACGCTCCAGATAAAGGAGCGGATCGACCTGAGCGGAGAAGTCGATATACGACTCATAGGAGCCTTCAAACCCCTGCGGCCAAAATCGCTTCAGCGGATGCTGCGGCAGGCGTCCGCCCGCCTTTACATGCTCGTACGTTTGCCGCATCCAATCCTGCATGGTCATGTTCTTCATCGGAATGTGGATGTTTTCCCAACCTTTAAGCAGCGATCCGTGCTTTCCCCACTCGATTCGGACGATAGGCCGCTCCCCATTCTCCCCGGCTTCAAGTACAGCCTCCTCCGAGGAGATCACCGAGCTGTGAAAAAACGTCATAACCCCAGTGACCGTCGCCTCTTCAGGGTCATACTCCACCCATATCTCTTCGTGATCACAGGGCTCATAATCATCCGGGAAGTCGAAATCATCCTCCCAGAACAGGTGATAACCGATGAGCGGCCGCGTCGGATGATGGACAGCTGCGACATCCTTCAGGGGAAAGCATTCCGCCTCGGTTGTAAGCAGCAGCGGGCAATGGCGGCGGATAGCGGCAGCTTCCTGTTCCGTAAGCGAGGACGGCGGATCAAGCTCCAGCGCCATCTGATAGGCATGTCCCGCCCGGCGGAGCTGCCCATCCAGATGATAATATTCCCCCTGCCTTGCCGGGAATTCGGCGTCATCAGGAAATACTTTGTGCAGCAAGTCGAGCACAGGAATGATGGTTACGCATGTTTCCAGGGCTGTGACATTCCCGTCCCGCATCGCCTCGGCCAATCTCGCGCTAACCGTCTTCCATTCATGCGTATAGATTTCAATCATGGCCTGGCCGTCTCTTCTTTAACCATAGAACGGATATAGAAGTACCCTAGCAGCGAGCACAGCAGGAACGTGAAGAAGGAAATCGCCGCTGCCTGTTCGCGCTCCTGGAATACGCTAAATACCTGCTCCATCGAAACGCCGAGCATTTGGGGAGCATTCGGACCGACCAGAAACGGAGCGGTAAATGAACCGATGACACCCATGAACACGAAGGTAACCGCGACGAGAAACGTTTTGTACGATAATGGCAATATGATACGGAAAAAGATGCGCAGGCGTCCGGCCCCGATATCTTTGGCGCTCTCTATGACCGCGTTCGGGATTCCCGCCAGCGCCGAACTGAGCAGCATCGTCGTAAACGGGATATTGAACCAGAGATTCGCGATAATAATCCCCTTCTGATCAAAAATAATCCGCGGAAGCGTTCCTCCGAACAACAGCAACCATCGGGACAGCCAGCCGTGATTCCCCAGCAGGTTGATCAGGCCGTAAGTCGCGATAACCCCGGGAATAAATATCGGAATCATATAGGTTTTGCGGATTAAATCAACCAGCCTGCCGGAACTGAAGCGCATGTATACCGCCAATGCGTAGCTGACCGCCAGCACAATAACACAGGAAACAATCGTCACTTGAAGAGTAAACACGATATTCGCGCGCATCCCCTCGTCGGTAAACAAATACATATAACGGCTAAGGTCGTACCCGCCGGTTTCATTGCGCAGGCTTTCTATAAAAGATAATATAATCGGAATGACTACGATCACCGACAACAAGAGAAAGGAGGGGATAACCAGACAAAGTCCGAATATCCCCATTTTCACTTCTTTCCTCATTGGGCCGCCACGTCGCTCTGCCAGCGTTTGTTGATCTCTTTGCTCAAATCACCGACGTTGAAATTACGGAAGCCTTCCGATACGCCTTTAAAAGAATCCTGAATGTCCTGCGGCATGCTCGTCAGCTCGATTCCCGGGAAGCCGTGCATCGTCTTCACCATGACAGCTTGCGCCTCAGGCGACAGGACGAAGTCCAGGAATTTATAGACGGCTTCTTTCTTCTCGGATAGCTTCGGCACCATCAGATAGGTCGGTCCGCCATTGAAGCCCGGCGTAATTTGCTGCATTTTGGTCGTTGCCGGCAGTTGGCCTTTATCCAGCTGTTCAAGCACCATGTCGGACCAGGCCGGAATCATGTCGACCTCTCCGCTCGTCAGCAGATCAAGCGTACCTTGATTCTTTTTCGGGTAAATGCCTTTTCCGTACAGGTAAGGGCCGAGTTCCTTCAGCGTCGCAAAGCCTTTGGCCCAATCCTTCTCGATGGCCGGGTCGTCGCTATGAATCGCATCTTCAGGCAAATCTTTATAAAGGGTCGTCGTTACGAAGGAGCTGCCGGAGCCCCCGGTGGAAGGATCGTTATAAGCAAACCGCTCGGGATGCTGGCGAATCCATTCGAACACCTCGTCCAGCGTGGTCGGAGGCGCAGTCACCTTCTCACTGTTATAAGCAAGCACGACGGCGGACGAACGGTAAGGCACTGCCAGGTTCGCGACATCTTCCATCGTTTTTGAGTCTACTTTTGCGAGATTTGGAACGGAGCTTGTGCTCAGTGTATCCCAGAGATCATCTTTCTGGCCTTGGGTGACGAAGGACAGAGCATCTTCATATAGGTCAATATCGCCCGATCCCTTGCCTGCTTGCTTGGCGGCCAAAATACGGTCATAGGTCGGTTGAGCGCCGGTTCCAGAAGGAATATACACGAGGTTCACCTTAACGTCCGGATTTTTTTCTTCGAACATTGGCGTGAGCTGATCCCATAAGTTCTTTACGTTCTGGGAGCCTGTAAAATAAAATTGAATTTCGACCGGTGTGCTGGAAGAGGCGGAATTGCTTGCTGCGGTGGAATCGGAACTAGTATTGGCGGCGGAACCTGATGAATTGTTATTCGCTGTACCGCAGCCAGCCAGAATACCGAACGACAAAGCGAGCGCTGACAGCACGGTAAAACCTTTTTTCATACGAAACATGTAAAATTTCCTCCTTTGTTTGTCCTTACTTGTTCGGATAAGCAATCACTTTGGCAAAAGCGACGGTTACACGCTGACCCATAGAAAGTTCCTTCACGGTATCTCTCGGCTGAAAAGCCCGAATCGTGCCGTACCCGTCAAGTTCAATCGACACCTCGGCATAATGGCCGAGCACCATCAATTGTTTGATTGTTCCATACAAGCCGTCTTCTTCTCCGGAACCTGGACCCATTATGACATCTTCCGGCCTGACGGCGATGACGATTGACCCCGCAAGACGTTTCGTATTCGGAAAAACCAGACCTCCCACTCGCAGCTTGTCCTCTTCCACCACCCCCTCCAAAAAGTTCATTTTGCCGATAAACTGAGCGACAAACAGCGTATCCGGCGAATCGTATATATCCTGAGGCGCCGCGATCTGCTCGATATTCCCCTGGTTCATCACGACTATTCGGTCGGAAAGGGAAAGGGCTTCCTCCTGATCATGGGTGACGAACACCATCGTCAGGCCGGTCTCCGTCTGAATCTCGCGCAGCTCTTCCCTCATCTCGTGACGAAGCTTGGCGTCAAGCGCAGAGAAAGGCTCGTCCAGCAGCAATACCTCGGGCTTCAGCAGAAGGGATCTGGCGACGGCGATACGCTGCTGCTGCCCGCCGGAAAGCTGGCTGGGGAATTTCTTCTCCACGCCGGGCAGCCGTACAAGCCGAAGCGCATCCTCCACGGCGCTCTTGATTTCCGCCTTGGGCGTCTTGCGAATTTTAAGCCCGAACGCGAGATTTTCATAAATGGACATATGCGGCCACAGATTGTACCCCTGAAAGACCATCGAGGTCGGCCGTTTCTCCGGGGGAAGCTTAACCACGTTCCGACTTGCAATCATAATTTCGCCCGAATCAGGCTCAAGAAAGCCGCCGATGCTTCTGAGCACCGTTGTTTTGCCGCAGCCGGAAGGGCCTAACAGGGTAACCAATTCACCTTTTTTAACATCGAGCGAAATATCGGTTACGCCCTCTCCCGTCTTGTAACGTTTGGTCAAATTGCGAATCGAAAGCTGTACACTCATGAAATTCCTCCGTGATCCGGAAATTGATCCGGTTATTGTCCCGGGACTGGTTATTTAACTTGGAAACCGCTGGCCATAATATCCGCGCTGACAAAACGCTGAGCGGCTAACAGCAGAATAATGGTCGGAGCGGTAAGAATGATCGAGAATACGGCGCCGGCGCTGCTGGGAAAATCGGCGATAATCGAGTACATGACGATAGGCATCGTCTTGAAATCGGGAATTCCGACCAGAAAAGTGCCCTGGGCCTCGTCCAAAGAGTTCAGAAAGGTGAAGATCGATGCGACCAGAATACCCGGCATCGCCATCGGCAGCGTAATACTGCGGAATACGCGGAACGGCGTGGCGCCCACATCCCTCGCTGATTCTTCCTGCGCCGTGTGGACATTGCGGAAGGCGGCCGTCGGTATCCAGGTCATAAACATCAGGACGTTGATCATATGAACCAGGACCACGCCGAGCAGCGTATTCATCAGCCCCAGTTTATAAAAGAGGACGGCAATCGAGACATACAGCCCCATTTTCGGAAAAGCGTGCGTAAGCAGAAAGGAGAACAGAAAGAAGCGGCTCAGCGGAAATCGTATCCGGGCAAAAGCATAAGCGGCCGGGATGCAAATGACGATGGACAATACCGTGACTAAAGCGGCAATCAGAAACGAAAGTCCGATGGATTTGGCGATATCCTCCTCCTGGAGTACGAAATGCCACCACTGTAAAGACCATTGCCGCGGCAGCAGGTCGGGATAGTTCCACTTGCTGCTGAAAGCAAGCACGGCAAGATTCAAGAGCGGCCCGACAAAGAACACGACAAAAGCGACAAGCAGCAGGAACTCGAATATTTTCCGAAAACCGATGGCTCTGAAATACCAACTCATGCGCCTGTAAAGCTCCTTTCCGGGATAAATGCCTCTATGTGAGACCGTTCCCACGTCACCATCTTTATTTTAAAATCGTAGTATTTGAACAGTATTATCTGAAATTACATGAACGGTAAAGTATTAGCGGCTTTAGGTAGACTGGCGAATAATCAGCTCGCTCGCATACTCGTTCAGCTTGGGGAGGCCGTCTTCCTTCCGGATTAGCCGGTCCAGCATCCATACCGCATCCTGTCCCATCTTCTCCTTCTCCACCCTTACGGTGGTGAGCGAAGGGGAATACATCGAAGCGAAATCGATATCGTCAAAGCCCATAACGGCGACTTGTTCAGGTACCCTAACCGACCGCTCGGTCAAAAGCTTCATTGCTCCGAGAGCGAGCATGTCATTCGTTGCAAACAACGATGTGAAGGCTCCATTTGCAAATAAGTCCCAATTCTCCAGCATGACCCGGTATCCCATATCTGCGCTGGATTCCGGCGAGGGAACTACAGTCAGTCCTCCGTTGTTGCCCAATCTTTCCATGCTGCTGCAAAAGCCCTTCAGGCGCAAATTATGGCTTCTATGCTCCTGCGGACCTGCGATAATGAAGATTCTACGATGCCCGAGCTGGTGCAGGTAAGAAGCGGCGCGCTCCCCTCCTTCTTCGTCTTTGCTTACGATCTGAACGACTTCCGGATCGTCTGTCGATCCGTTGACCATCAAATACGGAATATGGAATGATTTTACGTAATCGATGACATTTTGCCGGAGCCGGCTGATCAGAATTAATCCGTCAACCCGCTTTTCCAGCATAAAATCGGTGGAACGCAGCGACATCTCACGGTCTGTGGTAAGAAACACGGAATAGCCTTTAGCCCCGGCCGCCATCAGGATGGCGTCGACAATTTTGCCGTACAGCGGATGGGACACGATTGGCTGCTGCTCCCGGAAAATGATAACGCCGATATTATGCGTCCGCTGCGCTACCATCGCTCTCGCCACCGCGCTTGGCTTGTATTGGAGCGTCTCAATAACCTTCATCACCCGTTCACGCGCTTCTTGACTGGCGTAGCCGGAGCCTGAGATCACTCTGGACACTGTCGATTTGGAGACGCCTGCCAATGCGGCGATTTCTTTAATGTTATAGCCCACGCTCAACTTCCTTCCGTCAACAATTCCTTTTTAACCCGAACGAGGTCGGCAACATTTCTTGTAGTTATAGAATGTATGCCCATACCTGCGTATAATCTCATGTCCTTTTCCTCGTCAACGGTCCAGATGTAGATTTGAAACCCGGATTCAGCCGCTTTCTCCAGCAGATACGGTTCAACTAAACGGTAAGGCACATTAATTCCGAAACAGCCGGCGCTTTCAGCATCTTGAAATGTCTGCAGGACGGCTTCCGTGTAGCTCCCGTTAAGAAACAGACCGGAATTCACATTGAGAAGCTTACGCAATCTAGGGCTGCTATGCTTGGCTTTACGTGCCCTGTCTGCCTCGCAGCCCGACAGAAATACGCGGTCGATCATGCCGAGCTTCTTGGCCAATTCGGATACCGGCTCAATGCATTCATCCGCCTTCAGGTCAAGATTCATCGTCTTGCCTGAATTCCGCACCAGATGCAGAGCCTGCTCCAGCTTAACGATTGGAATGGACTGACCTTCATTTAATTCCGAAATCGTCATTTGCGATAACCTGCCCATGGACCCGTTCGCCAGGCGGACCGCATCATCATGGCTGAGCACGGGTGTTCCGTCACGGGTAACCCGAATATCGTCTTCAATAATATCCGCCCCGTTCGCAAGGCCCGTTTCGATTGAGAGCAGGGAGTTATCGGGCGTATTCATACAACCGGTATGCGCGGTAATCAGCGGAACAGCATTCACTTATTCATTCCTCCTTAACTAAGCTAGCGGCGGGAAGTCCAAACATTCCTCGTAGTTACGACTGATATCTGATGAAAAAATCTCAAGTTCAGCTTATATAGATGGCATTCGTAAAAGCGATCATCGTTCGCATGCCTTTTACAATGCCCCATAATTCGGCCCTCGCCCATATGAGTCCGTCTGCCGGGATGCTGAATCTGTGGATCTGATCGGCTGAACTGGCAGTGAACTGTGCGAGAGTTCCCGTATTACCCGTAATCTTTAACGCAAAATCCTGTGCCGGCAGTTCCCACAACGTCTGTCTAACGGAAAAGTCGATCTTCACATGGAGATTGATCAGGTCTGCTCCAGTTGGCATGGAGACGGATTCGCCGATGCCATACCATGTGCCGCCGGCCTCTGCCTCCATCGTCACCAGCGGACCGATCGTTACCGCGGCCCGCCCCTGCGCCAGCGCACGAACCGCTTTTTGCGAAATCGTTCCCGGCCCGTCGTCCAGCCCCAGATAAGTGACTGAGAGAGGCTCGTCCGTGTGCGTCTGCTCATGCCAATCCCGTCCGGATGTAGCCGCGATGCGGATGCCGGCGTTCAGCCGTTCCGTCCACAAGGCGAAGGCCCGCCGATTCTCGGGCTTGACCGATGCGAACGTTCCCGACCATACTTCGATGTAATCGAGGTCGTTCCAGTCCTTGATTTCATATTCCCAGTAACAGCCGGTGCAGACAGGACTTCCGATACGAAAGGGATGCGCCATTCCGGCAAGCCCGCCCTGCCCGTGAACCATGGAGATTCCATCGTGAATGTCAGATCGTTCCGCCTTACGCCAATCCACAAAATTCTGCAGGCCGACCGTCACCATATGCCCGTGGAAGGTCGTCCACTCCATGCCCGGAATAATGACGACACCCGTTTCTTGCTGGGCTTGCTCACAGTCCCCGAGCCCCGACATCGTATTATGATCGGTAAGCGCGATGCAGTCGAAGCCCAGCTTCGCCGCACCTGCGGCCAGTTCCCGCAGTGACTGTCTGCCGTCGCTGTGAAAGGTATGCGTATGTAGTTCGGAAGCTAGCCATCGCATGCGGTATCCGCCTCCTCTGTCCATATCGACAATTCATACGAGCACCGATCCGTTATAACAGCGTGAGCGCTGACCGTTACATTCCATTGGCCTAAATCCAATTTCCCGGCCAGCAGCCCTTCGGACGCTTCCTGTTCCGACAGGAACAGGTTCTGTTCCGCATCATGCCTATGGCACGAGCCCCGATAACCGTTAGGGTCGTCCATCGACAGGGTAATGAGATTTTTGAGCGGCAAATATCTCCTCCAGCCTTCCCGGACCGGGCTCTGATGCTCCGGGGCAATATAGGTATCAATGGATTTCATAATTAAATCCATGGCCTGCCCCTCGTCTTTCAGCAGCTTGGGCCAGTAGGCGAACCGGAGCCGGATGGCTGTGGCAGGCTTGTCCAACCGAAATTCATATGTGATATGGTGTTTAGAATCAGAAGGGGCAAGCTGCCCTGTGACGTTCAGCAGCATCATCATGTGACTCCCCTCTCTTTATATGATTCTGGGATCGATCCCACAACTAAACTTTACAGTCCGATTGTTTAGCGAGAATTAACGGGGGTTTCAAGCTTTGTAAAGCGGAGCGGTAAAGAATTCCAACTGGACCACTCCAAAATGCAGCTGCAACTGACTTGTGAAGTCAGCCCTTTCAACACAAAAAAGGCTGACCTTTAACGGTCAAGCCTTCTGTCATCTACTATATTATTCGAATCTCCAGCAGTTCAGGCTAAGTGTTCCGTATTGGTACGCCTGAAACATCCGCTGCGCCCTCGTGTCATTGGCTGCCGTTCCCAACGCGTAGAACAGCGGAACAAAATGCTCTTTCCCGTAGGAAGGAACGGCGTCGCGGGCATGAGGAGCCTGTTTGTCATAGGCGAACAGCGCCTCAAGATCTCCGGCCTCCAGCTTCTCCGCAATCCAGCCATCGAAGTCCACCGCCCATTCCGCCGGCTTGCCGCCGTCTTCGAGCATCCTTAAATTGTGGACAAGGCCTCCGCTGCCGATGAAGAGTATGCCTTCATCCCTCAGAGGCGTGAGCATGCGTCCGATTGCATACTGCTCCGCCGGCGACCTTAGCGAATCGACGGACAGCGCCACAACTGGAATATCGGCATCCGGAAACATCCGCCGCAGTATAACCCAGACGCCATGATCGATACCCCGGCCCCGCACAGGCTGATAGGAAAGGTTGCCTGCAGCGAACAGCTCGCCGATCCGGCGGCTGAGGCTAGCGTCTCCGGGAGCGGGATAGGTAAGCCGGTACATCTCTTCAGGGAATCCGTAAAAATCATGCAGCGCCTCATGGCGTTCATCCACCGTAACCAGCTGCTTCGGGCTGTCCCAATGCGCCGAGAACACGGCGATACCGCGCGGGCGCGGCAGTTCCCGGCCGAGCTTTTCCAAAAAATCGGTGTAGTCATTATCCTCAATCGCAAGCAGAGGGGAGCCGTGTGCGATAAAAAATGCCGGAATTTTCATTGATGCCAACCTCCAAACGCTGGGTTTTTGGTGTGCATCTTTATTTTAACGTTTCCAGCCTGGTATTGCGAGTAAAGCACCCTTCCTAGATCATCCAATTTTGCCATTCTTCCTGTAAACGTTCCTGTTCGTTCATCCACTCTTTTGTCCGCTTCAGCAGCTGCTGCTGGGCTGGGCCCGAAGAGAAGGTATGATCGGCCTGAAATATGATCTCCTTATCGCAGCGCCCGTCGGCGCGCGTCCAGAACAGCTTTTGATATAAAAAGGCGTAGTCTACCGGAATGACATCATCCGAGGTTCCATGAATCACAAGCACATCGCCGCCAAATTTGCCAGCCTCCTGAAAGGGCTGAAAATCGGCCAGCGAGTTAAAATACACCGGCGTGAAGCTGTATCCGGCATGATCGGCAGAACCGGTCTGTACCGCCTGATCGTACGCTTCCCGTCCGACAATTTTCACGATATCATTAAAGGGATAGCCGACAGCCGCCCATAACACGAGATTCTTCACCCGGCGGTCCCTTACCGCTGTAAGCAGGGCGACGGCTCCCCCCAGACTGTGGCCGATCAGCGTTACCCGAGTGGGATCAACATCGGCGCAGCTCAGACCATAATCAAGCACCGTCCGCGTCTGGGCGATCATCGATTCCACATCCTGGGCTCCGTAATTGCCGCTGCTCTCGCCGCAGCCGATATAATCAAAGCGGATGACCATGTATCCGTCACCTGCCAGTTCGCGGGCGGCCTTGACGAACAGACGGTCCACGCCAATTCGGCTGCCGATAAACCCGTGGCAGATGACCACGAGCGGCACCCGGTTTTTACAGCGGCCGGACTTCCCTTCCTTCACCGGATAATGTATGCTGGCTGTCAGTTCCTCTCCTCTATGCCGGATGGTGATCGCCCGTTCCATGTCCGTACCTCCTGTCATTAATCGCTAACCCAGATATATTATTATTCCGATTAAATTACTATGATTTATATCTTTATAATATCCCTCCACAATTATTTTGTCAATATTAACGCCTCTTTACACAGGGTATCGCTTACAGAATTATCAAACAAACCCCACATGGAGTATCTCCAGGAGGTGCAATTACGGGCCAATTTGGGCAAAAATCAAGATTGAAAAATAAGAGCTTGAGAAATCAGCAATTCAAAAAATATAAAGACCGTAAGTATATCTATTTAAAAACGAGAGAATAATGCCAGTAGAAAAGAGAAAAATAATAGGAGATGATTGACATGAATTCTCACGAATCAGAAGCTGACAACGATAAGGTTCCTGAGTTTCCTGCCGAGCTGCCCTCAGAGATATCCCTGCTCCTTCCCAACCAGCAGCAGCGTGACGAAGCGGCTCTGCTCTACAAGTTATGTAGCGACGACGGATTCAGGGAAAAGTTCTGGAAAGACCCTGCAGGCGCCATCGTTGAGGCAGGATTTACTGCTGACGCCGAAACGGTTGATGCGCTTCACAAAGCGGATCGGGTCATTTTTAATCAACTGGTGCAAGACTGGAAGGAAGCCTTAAAACGCAGCGGCGCGTTCAAATGGGGGAAAGACCCGGCAGTGGAGCCGAGGTCGGTGGTGATGCTGGCCGCAGCAGTGATAGCGGGAGCTGCCGTCGCAGGTTTCGTAGCCGGGTATTTGGCTGGGAAAAGTGCTATAAGAGAAGGAGCGAGGAAGATTTGAGTTCACAGGTACTTCTACTTGGCCGGAGCTGCCATCCGGACTGTCCGGTATGCTTACATGATGATGCAGCGGAAATGTCGCACTCTGACATTGATGAAATGATCAATAAGCTGAATCCGCTCTGTAACGAGGTCTACGTGGGAATCGAGGCATTTACGAAGATGGAGATTCTTCCGAATGTGATCAAATCATGCCGCTCAAAAGGTCTGATGGTCCATCTCCTTACACGAGGTCAACAATTCGGAAGCTTCGAGGATGCTGCAACGGCCCTCATGGAGCTGCGTCAGCACGGAGATTTCACAGTATTGGTTGTTTGCGATAACCGGCACTGGGATACTACAGATAAAGAGCGTCTAGCACACATGCTGAAGGCCATCAAAAATGTCGGAATCTTTCCTGAGCTGCTGTACCTTAAACGTTCGGATGAGACCATTCCCTCTGATCTTCTGTTCATGGACGAGATCAATCATTTCTTTACGATTTACAGCCGGACTGCAGATAACTTGTTTGACTTTATGAAGCAGAAAGAATGGAGGATCGTCGGCAACGAGGAACCGGCCATCGACTTGTCCGAAGCAATAATCCAGAATGATATCGGCAATCGCAGTCCGGGAATGGCCGATTTTCCATTATTCTTTCAAACACTGGTTCTGGAAACCACGCATCTCTGCAATGCCCGATGCAGTCACTGCTACACCAGTTGCGGTCCGGACCAATCTCCCGAACGAATGCCTTTGGATCAAATCAAGCGGGTTATTGATGAAGCTTCGGCACTGCCGAACCTGTTCAAGCGCTGTCACGTTGGCGGCGGCGAAGCTACCATTTTTTGGGATGAGATGTTGGAAATCTTGAAACATGCCAAAGATCACGGTTTCACGAATTCAATAGTGACAAATGGATGGTGGGGAAAGACTCTTCCGGTTGCGCGCCGCAAGATTTCCGAGTTGAAACTCGCCGGGGTGGAGCTCATCGAATTCAGTGTGGACGCGATGCATCAGGAGTTTGTTTCTTCTGAGCCAATTTCGTACATCATCCAAGCGGCTAAGGAATCTGATATTCGAATCACTCTACGAGTCTGCACCACAAAATCAAGACGGGCTGATGCTGTTATCGGCAATCTGTCAGGCGAGGTTCAGAGCGACATTACAATCGCAACCAGCAAGGTTGTGCCCATTGGCAGAGCCAAGGAAGCGATTCCACTTGAGGATATATGGACTACCTCCGAACTCCCCATTGGGTCCTGCCATACATCGCTAAATTTAGCTGTGCTCCGGAACGGCGACGTGTTCCCTTGCTGCGCAGGAAGCGAAATCTGCCCCTCATTAAAACTTGGCAATGCCTTTGAGCAGCCGCTGCCAGAGATTATGAAGGCACTCCGGGGCAATTTCTTGGTACGGGCACTTGTCCATGCCGGCCCTGCCTATTTCGCAATATTATTGCAAGAAGCAGGACTCGGTGATCGTCTGCTTCCCGAGTATGGGAGTATATGCCATCTGTGCACTCAAATTTGTACTGACCAGGAACTCACCGGGGCCGTGCAACAAAAGCTGGAGGAGAAAATACTAGGAGTGATCCCTAAAGTTGCAGGATTTATTTGACGGAAACCTTAGGCAATTCGACCACTAGATAACCCGGCATTCTGTACGATCAGAGGCCGGGTCTTTTGGTCGTATCAGGCCATATATCAGAGCAGTGAATTTGTCCTATTGCAGCTTAAACGGCCGCCGGTACGTTAACGGGGTTTATGAAATATCGCCAGTTTCCCGTTCGGCTTGCCGTTCCTTCATCCGTTCCCCATGAGTTCCGGCGGCGCTGTCCGAAAGACTGAAGCCGTCCGAGCCGCCCCAGTCGCAGACTCCGCTGCCGGAAACGCGGGATGTGCCGCCTTCCGCTGAATATTCCGCATCCTGTTCCTTTTTACGTCCCATAGAGCGCTGCCTCCTTTTGTTCTCCAAACCGAAAGTCTAAAAATTTCCTTATCATTATTTGCCTTCGGTAACCGCATTATACGGCGGCAAGCCGGGCACTCCTCCTTGCACGGAACGGCCAGGCAAACGTATACTCTTCATAGAGAATATCCGCTTGCGGTTACTGGAGGGCAATACTTACAAGATGAAAGTCAGGGACAT
The DNA here is from genome assembly GCF_018966525.1 of Paenibacillus sophorae. Taxonomy (NCBI): domain Bacteria; kingdom Bacillati; phylum Bacillota; class Bacilli; order Caryophanales; family Paenibacillaceae; genus Paenibacillus; species Paenibacillus sophorae. The sequence goes on along the minus strand of NZ_CP076607.1, from coordinate 1,451,900 downwards.
GATCAAGGAAAACAACCGCCTCAGGGAAAAGATGACGCCGGGCAATCGCTCTTTCTTTGAGGATATGATATTAGCGCTGCGGGCCAGCCGGGTGGACGCCGTGCGGACGGAGGAGCTGCTGTTAGAGGCAGCCGACAAGCTGCTGCGCGAGCAGGCCAAAGGCAGGACCGCCCAGCAAATATTCGGCAGCGATCCGGAAGAATATTTCCGGGAAGCCATCGAGAGCGCGCCGGCCCGTCCCGAGCGCGGCAAGGCACGCCACTACGCCATGATCTCGTGGACGGCGCTCACCCTGTTGTTCGGCATGCAGGGCATTGCCGGACTTATCACCGTGTGGAGCCAGGGGACGGCCGGACCGTTCGGCCGGATCAGCCTGTTCACAATGATCGCCGTCGGCCTGGGCTCCATTATCGGCATCGAGCTGCTGATGAAATGGCTCTCGTCCCTCTCCGAGGACGATGTTCCCAGAATAGGCGGGTTCAACTTAAAAGCGCTGGGCGTATACATTGGCGCCGTAGTCGCCGTTGTCTTCGCCGGACTCTATTTCAGACAGCTGTTCCCGGTATTTACGCTGTCTCCCTGGCACTGTCTGCTGATCTTCGCCTGCGGACTTATCGGCCTAAAGTTTATCTTCTTTCGTAAATAATAGCCAGGGAGGTCCAATCCATGAACAAAACCGCCATTATCGCCGCAGCGGCCGCGCTGCTCCTCGTCTGGCCGGCGCTGTGGACGCAGCCGGCTTACGCGCAGAAGGCCGCCGCTGCCGGACTCGCATCGGCCTCATCAGCTAGTTCCAGCCACGCCGAGGCGGTCTATAAAGCCTACCTGCCGCTGTTATCGTCTTCCGCCAAGCTGCCGAAGGCGATCGGCTATTTGAACGCCAATATTTACGCCGTCGGATCATACCGCGCCACGATTATGACGCTAAGGCTTGAAAATGTCCAAAAGGCGGCGCTGCCCGCATGGCAGGATAGATTCTATGCAGCTGGGGTTCAGCGCGAACTGACGGACCTTTACGAACCTGGAGATAGCCTTGCTAAGCTCGCGGACAAGACGGATAACGCAAATTTGCGCTTGCTGCTGCGGGGAGCTGCGGGGAACGGATACAAACTGGAGACGGCCGAAGGATCGTTCTTCCCGGTTATTGATTATGCAGCTTACCGGAAATACAAGATGTATGTAATGAGCGACATCCGCGACTATATATCCATTATGGCCGTGGAATCGGACCTCCCCTCGAACAAGGACAACGGCCTTACTATCGCTTGGGCGGAGGTGGCGTCCCGCGCGCTGGCCCAGGAATCCTTCATCGCCGCCTACCCGCGTTCGAACCGGATAGAGACCGTAAAGTCGCTATACCGGATGTATGAGATCGACACGTTCTACGGTCTGAACAATACGCCGCTGTTCCATTACGACAACCTGGAGATGGATCTGGAAGCGAACAAAGCCTATACCGCGGTTCTGGCCAAAAATACCGGCGATAGCCCGTACCTGAAGAAGCTGGACGGCTTCATGAAGCTGCTGAAAGAGCATGATTACAAGCTTACCGATGAAATCGAGGAATACCGCAAGCAGGCGGCGCCTCAAGCACAAGAAAGTCCTGCCTCATCGCAGCCGTCCATCCCTTCAGGTGCGGCCCAGGGTGAACAATAAAAGGCTGACGCAGGGTTATTGCCTGCGCCAGCCTTGTTCCCGTTAGGGTCAGATCAGCATATTGAACAGATTCAAGTCTTTGTTCAGTTCGACATAATCCACGCCTTTGAGCTTCATCCGCTCAACTAGCGGTTCATAGGCTTCCTTCGACAGCAGCTCGATGCCGACAAGAGCCGGACCGTTCTCCTTATTGTTCTTCTTCGTATATTCGAACCGGGTAATATCGTCGTCAGGACCGAGCACTTCCGACACAAATTCGCGCAGCGCGCCCGCCCGCTGGGGAAAATTGATCATGAAGTAATGCTTCAGCCCTTCATAAATCAGCGAACGCTCTTTAATCTCCTGCATCCGGTCGATATCATTGTTGCCACCGCTCACGATGCAGACGACCGTCTTGCCGCGAATCTGCTCGCGGTATAGGTCCAGTGCGGCGATCGGCAGCGAGCCTGCCGGTTCCACCACGATGGCGTTCTCGTTGTACAGTTCCAATATAGTCGTACAGGCTTTGCCCTCCGGCACCTTAACGATGTCGTCAAGCGTGCGGGTGCAAATATCGTACGTAAGTCCGCCCACCCGTTTCACCGCTGCGCCATCGACGAACTTGTCGATCTCCGAAAGCGTGACGACCTTGCCCAACTTGAACGCTTCGCTCATGGAAGCCGCCCCCATCGGTTCCACGCCGATGACCTTGGTCGACGGACTGACCGTCTTCACATAACTTCCCACGCCCGCCGCAAGCCCGCCGCCGCCGATGGTCACAAATACAAAATCGGCCGGATCGGCCAGACTCTCCATAACTTCCATCGCAATCGTCCCGTTGCCTGCAATGATCTTCGGTTCGTCGAACGGATGAATGAGCGTCATTCCCTGCTCAACGCAGGCCTGCATCGCTTCATCATAGGCGTCGTCGAACGTATCCCCCTTGAGCACCACTTCGACATAATCTCCGCCGAAACGCCGAACCTGCTTTACTTTCTGGCTTGGAGTGGTGCTGGGCATATATACTTTGCCGTGAATCCCGAGCGTACGGCATGAGAAAGCGAAGCCCTGCGCATGATTGCCCGCGCTGGCGCAGACGATTCCCCGGTTTCTCTCCTCCTCAGAGAGACTGCGGATCATATTATAAGCTCCGCGGATCTTGAAAGAGCGCACGACCTGAAGGTCCTCGCGTTTTAAATATACATTGCAATCGTATTTGGCCGACAGCACCTCGTCGCGCTGCAGCGGAGTCCGGACAATGACTTCCCGCAGCTTATGATGCGCTCGCACGATGTCTTCCAAACCCACGATCCGGTTGTCGCTTTCCTTCATGAATTCTCCTCGCTTCACTGTCTTGATAGCGTTTCGTATCCGAAACTTGATGTTTTTAAATGAACAAAAAGCCGCTCTTTGTAACATACTCCCCCAGCGGCTTTTTTTCAAGCATTGCGGGTGCAGCAAACGGCAAAATCGGCAAATTTTCGCCAAAGTATAATGGCCATCCGGAACGGCCGGGGGTCGCTTTAGGTCATTTATGCCGCCAACAAAAAATAGCCCCATCGGTTAGTAACTAACCGTAGGGGCCTGGACTTAAGACTAAGGCCTAAACCGGCTTACGCCTTGAAACGGGACACCGTATCCAGCAGCGCCGACGCACTGGTCCGGATTTCTTCCATCTCCGTCACAATACTGCCGGACTTCTCGATAATCTGCTCCGTTCTTTCAGCAATACTGCCCGCACCTTCGGCGCCTTCATTCGTGGCAATGGCCGTTTCGCTGATGGCATGCAGCATGTTCTGGATGGATGCGAGCAGTTCCTCCGTAGTCGCACTGAAATCCGTCACCAGGTCTTCCACATACTTGGCGTCTTCGCTGTACTGGGAGCCCGTCTTCTGCATGGCGTCGTAATCCTGCAGGACCTGCTTATCCATAAAATGCAGGATATCTTCCGCCCCTTCGACGAGACTGCCCACAGCCGTAACAACCAAACCGGTAACCTGCATAATTTCACTTACAGCCGAGCGCGAATTCTCCGCCAGCTTGCGGATTTCCTCGGCGACTACGGCAAATCCTCTCCCCGCTTCACCAGCCCGCGCCGCCTCGATGGAGGCGTTCAACGACAGCAGATTCGTCTGCGAGGCAATCTCCATGATGGAAGTCGTCAGCACCTTGATCTGTTCAATCGACCGGGACTGCTCGATCGCGCTGCGAAGCTTCTCCTCGCTCTCGCCATAGACCTGTTCGGCCGCCTGCCGGGACTCGATGGCCGACTGCTTGAGCCTCTCGGCGCGCTCATTGATTTCCTTGGCCGACCCGGCGCCGTCCTGCGCCTTCAAGGCGATATTGTTAATCGCGCCTTCAATCTCCAGCGTGCTGGCGTTCATCTCTTCCATTGCGGCGGCGGTCTGCTGCATTCCCGCCGACAACTCCTCGGTTGTGGCCGAAACATCGGCAATGTTCTCGTCCAGAGCGAATACATTTTTCTCCGTATTTTCGACATGGTCCGAAATGCTGCGCGAGGTGCGCATGATTTCCCTAATCATGTCCTGCTGGGACGAAATCATTTCATTGAAGCCTTTAGCCAAAATGCCGATTTCCCCTTTAGCCTTGACGTTAGCGCGGACCGACAGGTCCCCGGCCATCGCAGTTCGGAAAGCATCCGTCAGCACCGGAATCGGTCTCAGGATACTCGCGGCAACGAAATACAGCACTAAGCCTATGATGATGATGGCCACAAGGGTGGACAGGATGAAAATCAACTGGAAGGAACGCAGGGCGCCCTCCGCATCTTTCGCCGGAACGACGAGTGCCTCCGCCCATTGATTGTCGACGGCAGGCGCATAGGAGATGTAGCTGGACTGACCGTCAATATCTGTCTTGATGACACCTGAGTCCCACTGCAGCATTTTATCGCCGACCGTCTTCCATTCCTCGCCGAGCTCGCCGATCTTTTTAAGCAAAATATAATCGCTGTTCGGGTGGTAAATGAACGTGCCATTCTTATTGACCAGCAGCGCAAATCCGCTGCCCTTGTAGTTGAAGCCTTTCAGCGCCTGCGTAATTTGTTCTGTCGAAATGTCCGCACCCGCCACGCCGATCAGCTTGCCGCTGTCGTCCAGAATCGGAGCGCTTAGCGTAACGACCATTTTACCGGAGCCGGCGTCAATATATGGGTCGGTCACTGTAAGCCGGTTATTCTTAACCGTCGTGGCATACCAAGTGCGTTCCTTCATGTTATAGTCGGCCGGAGGTTCGAACTCATCCTGGGTAATGACCTTGTTAACAGCATCCAGGCCGATATATACGTTCAGAAGATTTTTGTTGTTGTCCTTGGTCAGATTAAGTGTGCGAATGAGTGAACTGTATCCATCCGTCGTCTTGACAGCATCCGGAGAGGATACGCTGCTAATAAAGTCCCTTACAAAAGCATTAGCGCCCAGCAGCTCCACACTGCCGCCGGCCGGCATGAGCAGTTCGTTCACTTCCGAAGAAATCTGCCGTTTCTCATAATCGAGCGCCTGACGCAAATCATCGACGATGAGCTTCTTAGTATTGCTGTAAATGACACCGGCCATGATGGAAAAAATAATAACAATGGACATGATGACGAATAGAAACAGCTTGCCCTGGATCCCCATATGCGCGAAGCGGTGCAGCAATTTTCCGGCAGAGCTTGTTAACCTTGTCTTCACTTCCGCACCTTCATCCCCCTGCACTGTCTCCGCCTTGGGCTCAGATGATTTGTCAGGCTGCCGCCTGTTCAACAAGAGCTTCTTCCGCTTGGACGGGAACAGCCCCTTTGACCATGGCTTGCGCTCGTCTGGCGAATGATTTTCTTCTAACTCCTTGGAATCCGCCTCGAATTCTTCATTAGGTGTCAACTTCTGTACCATGATGATCCCGCCTTCAATATGAATATACCTTTAATCATGCTATCGGATTTCAGCTTGGAGTTATTTAGGGAATGTAAGGTTTCATGTCAAAAAAACAGAAATCTTTATTTATATTGTCGAAATATGACCTTTTCTGCAGAAAAAAAGGCCTTTACTCCTCCGTTTAGGAATAAAGGCTCAGTACAGAATGCTGGCTGATCCTACTGTTTGAGCATCCACTTCAGGAGTTCCGGCACACTCGCCCACAACCGTGAGTGCATGATCACATACTCGATCGCCTCATTGACATCGCCCCTGCCGATATAATCGGGCAGATTGTGCGGAAGCATTTTTGCGCCCAGCAGATAATCCGGCACATGCTTGTTCACGCCCTTTGCTATGCGATACAGCATTTTCAGGCGGGAGGTGACGCCATGGAGTTTGAATTCCAGCACCATCCGGTCATAGGCAAACGAAGCGGCACCATCTTCCTCTCCGTATGCTTTCAAGAGCTTGTCCGCCTCTTTCAGACGGTCGCTGTACAGATATACGGCAAGCAGCAGATAACGAGCGCCTGTGTTGTCATTTGGATTGAGCTCCAGAATATGCTCCAGGACTTCGGCGGCTTCTTCCGCTGCCCCGGCGAACCAGCACGAATCCGCATAGCTTGTGCACAGCCGTATATAATGACGGGTCTCGGGAATCATCCAGAAATGCCCTTTATTCTCGGCGAAGAAGGCGCTGCCCAGCTCCCTCTTGCCGGCTTCCATCCCCGCCTTTAACAGAGCTCTCGCCTCATCCTCGTTCTCCGCTTCATCGGCCAGTATAAGATACGCTCCGGCGCTGTCCGGATCAAATTCAAGCGCGGCTTTGGCCAACTTCGATCTTGACTTAGGCGAGCCGGCCTCCATCGCTCTGTATACCAGTTCTTCCGCCTTCTCCTTGTCGCTGCCCTTGAGCGACCCGATGATAACTTCGAGCGGAAGCATTTCCTCCGTTCCTCCGGCCGCATGCTCATCAACATAGGCGCATAGCTCCTTGTATCTGCGGGTAATCGTGGATTGGGTTACTTCATATTTCCCGGCAAGCTCTCCCTGGGTCAGCATGAAGCCGTATTCCTCGGACAAAAAATATTCTATCGCCGCGCAGAAGGCTTCTTCTTTCTTCACCGTCGGCTTCATCGTCCTTGAAAAGCCATTCCACAGCATCAGCGCTTCCGCAATTAGCTCCTTGTCGAATTCGTATCTCATCCGTTCGATTAGCGTGAGACCCAGCTGCTCATACGCCGGGCTCTCCCACTGCAAGTCGCGCGAGACTAATTTTCTTAGCTTGGGAAGCGTCAGCTTGTTCCCCTTGGAAGCCGGCTTCTCCTCGAAGACGACGGCATGATTCTCCGCAGACGACTGCACGATCGTTCCGGGCACCGTTGTTCCAGTTGACGAACCCACCAGGCTAAGCACGGGAGCCTCGGCGCTGCGTTCCTTTCCGATACAGCACTTTTTATATTTTTTGCCGCTTCCGCATGGGCACAAATCGTTTCTTCCGATCTTGATCAAAACATATTCCTCCTTAAATCTGCAGCACACCAAAAGTAAACAGCCAGGCCCGCATACGGGCAGTATGCGCTGCTTGACTGTCCATGTCGTTATTATAGCATTTCCGGTATTTAAAAAGGGCCTTTCCGCTATTAGGAAAGACCCTTTATTCTGTCTATATCCGTACATGTTCCCCCGTACGATTTGTATTATAGCACTTGTTTCACAGCTTGTCAGTCGTTTTTTAGGACATTTAACATAAAAATTTGTGAATTTTCCCGAACGAAAGTCTGATTCCAGCTCATTTCAGCGCTTTGGCCGCGATGTCCGTGCGGTTTTGTTTGCCGTCAAAGGAAATCCGGTTCGCATTCGCGTAAGCGGCATTCCGTGCTTCAGCAATTCCTGCGCCGAGCCCGACAACGCCAAGTACTCGGCCGCCATTCGTCACGATGCTTCCATCAGATCCAAACGCCGTACCGGCATGAAAAATGAGCCCCTCTTTGCCGGCCTCGGCCAGCCCGCCGATCGGTACGCCTTTGGGATAAGATCCCGGGTATCCTTGCGAAGCCAGCACAACGCATACCGCAGCCTCGCCGCTCCATTCAATATCGATATCGGCAAGTCGGCCTTCCACCGCCGCGAGGAAAATCTCCAGCAGATCGCTCTGCAGCCTCGGGAGCACGACTTGGGTCTCGGGATCGCCGAAACGGGCGTTGAATTCAACGGTTTTGGGTGTGCCGTCCGGTGAAATCATCAGTCCGGCGAACAGGACGCCGCGGAAAGGCCGGCCCTCGGCCACCATCGCTTTAGCCGTTGGCTCCACAATCGTCTCAATCGCTCTGCGGATGATGGCATCGTCGATATGCGGCAGCGGCGAATAAGTGCCCATCCCGCCGGTATTGGGGCCTTTGTCGCCGTCGAACACCGGCTTATGGTCCTGCGCCGCAGGCATCGGACGCACCGTCTCGCCGTCTACGAAGGCCAGAATCGACATTTCCTGTCCCGCCAGAAATTCCTCAATCACGACCTGGCTGCCGGACTCGCCGAATATGCGGGATACCATCATGTCCTCCAGCGCCTTCTCCGCTTCTTCGCGCGAGTAAGCCACGGTTACCCCTTTGCCCGCCGCGAGGCCGTCCGCCTTGATAACGATCGGCAGCGGCTGCTCCCGCAGGTAAGCGAGCGCCTCTGCATGATCGCTGAATTTGCGATAAGCCGCTGTCGGTATATTGTATTTATGAAGCAAGTCCTTCATGAACGCCTTGCTGCCTTCAATCTCGGCTGCATTTTTGCGTGGCCCGAACACCTTGAGCCCTTCTCCTTCAAGAACGTCTACAATGCCCGCAGCCAGCGGGTCGTCCGGTCCCACGACGACAAGGCCGACCTCTTTTTCCTTCGCAAACGCGGCCAGCTTGTCGAACTCGAACACGCCAATAGGCACGCACTCCGCAACCTGCGCGATCCCGGCATTGCCGGGCGCACAGTAAATTTTATCCGCTTTGGGGCTCTTGGACAGACTCCAGCATATCGCATGCTCCCGTCCGCCGCCGCCGATTACCAATATATCCATTCCTAATAAACCTCCGGTCGGTTCTAGTGTTTGAAATGACGGACGCCGGTGAAGACCATGGCGATTCCGTACTCATTCGCAACCTTGATCGATTCCTCGTCCCGAACGGAGCCGCCAGGCTGAATAACCGCCGTAATGCCCGCTTTGGCTGCAAATTCAAGCGTATCACCCATCGGGAAGAACGCATCGGACGCCAGCACCGATCCCTTGGCTTTCTCTCCTGCCTGCTCGATGGCGATCTTCGCGGAGCCTACGCGGTTCATTTGTCCCGCCCCGACGCCAACCGTCATGTCATCCGCTGCAAGCACGATAGCGTTCGACTTCACATGCTTGACGACTTTCCAGCCGAACAGCAGCTGCTTCAGCTCTTCTTCGGTCGGTTTACGGTCTGTTACGACTTTGAGGTCATCTGGATTAATCGAGTGGACGTCGCTTTCCTGCACGACCATACCGCCCTCGACCGTCGTGACGACAAAGCTGCCCTTCCGCTCTGCGGCCGCGCCAAGTCCGCCAATTTTCAGCAGGCGGATGTTCTTCTTCTTCGTGAGGATCTCCAGGGCTTCATCCGTAAAGCCCGGAGCAAGAATAATTTCCAGGAAAACTTCCTTCAGCAGATTCGCTGTATCGGAATCAATATACCGGTTCGCCGCCACGATGCCGCCGAAGATGGAGACCGGATCGGCGTTGTAGGCTTTTTGATAAGCCTCCAAAACGCTCTCGCCGACGCCGACACCGCACGGATTCATATGCTTCACCGCCACAACAGCCGGCTCGTCGAATTCCTTGACGATTTGCAGCGCCGCGTTGGCGTCGTTGATGTTGTTGTAGGACAATTCCTTGCCGTGCAGCTGCTCGGCGCCGGTCAGCGTGTCCTGAGCCGCCAGCGGTGTACGGTAGAATGCCGCCTTCTGATGCGGATTCTCACCGTAGCGCAAATCCTGAATCTTCTCGTAAGTTACCGTGTAGCGCTCCGGCAGCGGTTCGCCGGTCACATTGGACAGATAGTCGGAAATGAGGGCGTCGTAAGCCGCTGTATGGCGGAATACTTTTGCCGCAAGCCGTTTACGGGTTTCAAGCGTCGTGTCGCCGCCCGCGCGCACTTCTTCAAGCACCTTGGCGTAATCGTCGGCATCCACCACTACGCTCACAAACGCATGGTTCTTCGCCGCCGAACGAAGCATGGTCGGTCCGCCGATGTCGATGTTCTCAATCGCTTCCTCGTAGGTCACATCAGGCTTTGCGATTGTCTCCGCGAACGGGTACAGATTCACGACCACCAGGTCGATGTAATCCAGGCCCAGTTCGGTCATCTGGCGCGTATGCTCTTCATTATCCCGGACCGCCAGCAGGCCGCTGTGAACAGCGGGATGCAGCGTTTTAACACGTCCGTCCATGATTTCGGGAAAGCCCGTCACATCGGAGATACCGATTACCGGCACGCCTTCTTTGGCCAAAAGGGTGCTCGTTCCGCCCGTGGAGATGATTTCTACGCCCAATGCCGACAGCTCGCGGCAAAAATCCACGATGCCCCGTTTATCCGATACGCTGACCAGCGCTCTTTTGATACTCACTTTGTATAGTCCTCCTCCGTATTGTCTTGTAGTTTAATAGGTGAAACATTGACTGCATGAATTGTTAAAGGGGTTGCCCGGACGCTCTGCAATATCCGCAAAAGTCTCTCGAATCGACCGATTTCCGTATGTCCCCATAGTTTTATTGGCTCAACCGCCCGCTTATTCAACACTTCTCGCCGCTTGTGCATTATTTCCCGAGAAATATCAAATCCCCGGAACCGCTTGTCGATTGAATGAAAAGAACCGCTGTACTGCTATTTGCGAACCTTCACCATTCTTCCATCCAGTTCGATTTTTCCGGCTGCAAAAGCGGCAACGACCTCAGGATACAGCTCGTACTCCACCCGATGAATGCGCTCAGCCAGAGTATCAGCCGTATCGCCGTCCTTTACCGTGAGCGCGCGCTGGGCAATGACAGGACCTGTATCCATGCCTCCATCGACAAAATGCACCGTAACTCCCGTCAGCTTCACGCCATAAGCCAGCGCCTGTCCGATCGCATCTTTGCCGGCGAAGGCCGGCAGCAGCGACGGATGAATATTAATGATGCGTCCCTCATAAGGCGATAAGAGCATAGGTGTAATGAGCCGCATATACCCGGCAAGCACAATGAGGCCGATCTCGCGCCGCTGAAGCTCCTCTATAATCCGCGTCTCGTATTCCTCGCGGCTTTCAAAATCTTTGGGCCGAAGCAGCAGGGAAGGAATCCCGGCCTCCTGAGCCCTCTGCGCCACAGGCGCTTCCGGCCGGTCGGACACCAATAGTTCGATGGTGCCGCCGCCCAGCCGTCCTTCCCGCTGGGCCTGCGTCAGCGCGGCAAAATTACTGCCCTGCCCCGAGGCAAACACGGCGATCCGGCTGTAATCCATCATACATCCGCTCCCGTAAAGGTAACCTTACGCTCTCCTTCTGTCACCTTGCCGATCACATAGGCTTCCTCGCCGCTGTCCTTCAGCAGTTGCAGCGCTTTAGCCGCGTCGTCCGCGCCCACCACAAGCACCAGGCCGATTCCCATATTGAAGGTCGTAAACATGTCACGGTTGGTCACATTGCCCTTTTGCTGAAGAAGTTCAAAAATCGGCAAAATCGGCCATGAGCCGTATTTGATGTCCACATTGACGCCATCCGGCAGCACACGCGGGATGTTCTCGATGAAGCCGCCGCCCGTAATATGCGCCATTCCCTTCACCGGAAGCTGCTCCAGTAGTCCAAGAAGCGGCTTGACGTAAATTTTAGTCGGTGCGAGCAGCACGTCAGCAAGCGGCGCGCCCAGTTCCGGCAGCACTTCATCAAGGCTATAACCGCCTTCTCCGTCCAGCAAAAGCTTCCGCACCAGCGAGAATCCGTTGCTGTGCACACCGCTGGAAGAAAGTCCGATAACCGTATCGCCAGGCGTGATCTGCTCTCCGGTTACCAGCTTGGCCTTATCGGCAACGCCCACTGTAAACCCGGCGATATCGTACTCGCCTTCCGCGTACATGCCCGGCATTTCCGCAGTCTCTCCGCCGATCAGTGCGCAACCCGCCTGATGACAGCCCTCAGCGATCCCCGAAACGATTGCCTCGATCTTCTCCGGCACCACCTTGTCGCAGGCAAGGTAATCCAGGAAAAAGAGCGGCTCCGCTCCCTGCACGACGATATCGTTCACGCACATGGCAACCGCATCGATGCCGATCGTGTCATGACGGTCCGCTGCGAAGGCGATTTTCAGCTTCGTGCCGACGCCGTCCGTTCCCGATACTAGTACAGGCTCCTCGTATTTATCTTTATTCAGGCCAAACAGCGCACCGAATCCGCCGAGCTCTGTCATAACCTCGGGACGGTAAGTGCGCTTTACGTGTTTCTTCATTCGTTCTACCGCTTCATTGCCCGCCGCAATATCCACACCGGCGTTTTTGTAAGCTTCGGACACTTGGACACCTCTTTTCATGTAGTTAAAACCCTGGGTGATTGGGGCCGGCTGTCATTACGAGAAACATTTGGGCTTCCGATCGCTGTTATGCTCAGATTTCCTGATTGAACCGCCTAGCGGTTGAAATCCGAGCATAAAGGCGAACGCTGCCGCTTCTCCAGCTCCAAATTTTCTCTTCATGACAGCCTCCCCAATCGCAGGGTGGGGAAGCAGGATAGGCCGGGCGCCAATGGAACCGGCGCCCGTGCCTTAGGTGAGACCAGCCGCGATTTCGCGAAGCGAACAGCACGGGCTGGACGAGACCTTAGGACCGCGGGCGTAGCGGCGGTCTCCTTCGCCTACGGCGAGACCAGCCGCAATTTCGCGAAGCGAACAGTACGGGCTGGATGAAACCTTGGACCGCCGGGCGTAGCGGCGGTCGGCCACGGCCCGGCGGCGGCGCAAGCCGGATGCCGGGAGCCGCAGCGGCGTAAAGCGTGTCCCGCCGTCCGCGTGAGGCGGAAGGGACGATAAGCGGCTGCCCGCGCCAACCCCCGCTTAGCAAGTTCAAACCAAACTCCGTTACGCCGAGCTTTCGGGTGGCCGGAGGGCGGCGCCCTCCGGGGTCCCCCTTGGCAAGGGGGATTTAGGGGGATGGACCCACGATTTTAGGGGGATGAGCCTATACTAGCACGAGCACCCTTCCTTCTCCGCCCCACCGAAATCGACCTGCGTTGGATAATCGTTATCGAAGCAGGATAGGCACAGCCCGCCTTTGTAATCTCCGCTGCTCAGGCCGCCGATGGACTGAATCAGTCCTTCCGGCGACAGGAACGAAAGCGAATCCGCATTGATCTCCCGGCGGATTTCTTCAATCGACTGATGCGAAGCGATCAGTTCGCGGCGGTCCGGCGTATCGATGCCGTAGAAGCACGGGTTCTTGAAAGGCGGCGACGTGATCCGCACATGCACCTCGGTCGCTCCCGCTTCGCGCAGCAGATTCACAATCCGGCGCGAGGTCGTGCCCCGCACGATGGAGTCGTCGATCATGACCACGCGCTGGCCTTCAACGACGCGGCGGACAGCGCTAAGCTTCATTTTGACTCCCTGCTCGCGCAGCTCCTGGCTCGGTTGGATGAACGTCCGGCCAGTATACTTGTTCTTGATCAGCCCAAGCTCGTATGGGATGCCGGTTTGCTCCGCATAACCGATGGCGGCGGAGATGCTGGAATCCGGCACGCCGGTCACGATGTCGGCGTCGACAAAGCCTTCGAGCGCGAGCCGGCTGCCCATCCGCTTGCGCGCGGCGTGCAGGTTCGCTCCGTTCATATCGCTATCGGGCCGGGCGAAATAAATATACTCCATCGCACACAGCGCCTTGCGCTGCGGCTCGGCGAACCGGTCCTCGGTAAGGCCGTCCTTGTCCAGGATCAGCAGCTCGCCCGGCTGGATATCGCGGACAAGCTCCGCGCCGATTGTCTCCAGCGCGCAGGATTCCGAAGCGAAAATATACGCTTCACCGACGCGTCCCATCACGAGCGGCCGCAGGCCGTTCGGATCGGAAGCGACCAGGAGCTTGTCGTTGGTCATCAGCAGAAAAGCGAATCCGCCGACAAGCTTCCGCAGGGCTTCCTTGGCTGCTCCCACAAAATCCTTCGGCGAGCGCGCGATCAGATGCGCCAGCACCTCGGTATCGCTTGTCGTTTGGAAGATCGAGCCGCTGCTCTCCAGCTCCCGCCGGATCAGAGGCTCGTTCACGATGTTGCCGTTCGTGGCAATCGCAAGATCGCCGTCGCGGTATTTAAAGATGAGCGGCTGCGCGTTAGTCAGCCGGCTGTCTCCGCTGGTGGAATAACGCACGTGACCGATGGACATGTCGCCTACCAGCGACTGGATTTTATCTTTGTCGAACACTTCTTTTACCAGTCCCATACCGCGGTGGTAATTAAAGTCCCGGCCGTTCGCCACGCAGATGCCTGCGCTTTCCTCGCCGCGGTGCTGGAGCGCGTGAAGGCCATAATAAGACATGGAAGCGGCTTCCGGGTGTCCGAAGACCCCGAAAACGCCGCATTCTTCTTTTAATGTATCAAATATATCTCCCGAGCCCGTTCCTTCATTGTAAAAGTCGCCGGTCCACAGGAGGGGTTCCGCCTGCTTGTTCCCGGTCTTTATTTCATAAGACATGGAATAGCATCCTCCCAAATGGTTGTAAGCTCCGCCACCGGTTCGTCCAGGGCAGAAGAACCGTCAAGATTTACCCGCAGACGGTCGCCCCCTACGCTGCCGATGATCTGAACTGGTACACCGGCCGCTGCAATATAGGCGCGCAGTTCTTCCGCGCGATCACTCGAAGCGGTCAGCAGAATGCGCGATTGGCTCTCGCTGAACAGCGCCACGTCGCGGCGCAGGCCACTGGAGGCCAGCTCCACATTCGCGCCGATCCGACCGCTGATACAGCTCTCGGCCAGCGCAACCGCCAGGCCGCCTTCGGACAGGTCATGCGCCGAGCGGACGAGCCCGCTCCGGATGGCGCCTAGCACGGCCTCAAGCAGCTTGCGCTCTACCGCCAGATCGAGCTGCGGCGGACGCCCTTCCGTTACGCCGTGCACGGCATACTGGAACTCGCTGCCGCCAAGCTCCGCGCGCGTTTCGCCGAGCAGCAGAATGGCGTCGCCTTCGCTCTTAAAGGCCTGAGTCGTAATATGATCCGTATCTTCCACCAGACCGACCATGCCGACAACCGGGGTTGGATAGATGGCGCCAGTGGCGTTCTCGTTATACAAGCTGACGTTTCCGCCGATAACCGGCGTGTCCAGCACGCGGCAGGCTTCCGCCATGCCGTCCACGGCACGCTCCATCTGCCAGAAAATATCCGGCTTCTCCGGGCTGCCAAAGTTCAGGTTATCCGTAATCGCCAGCGGCTGCGCGCCGGAGCAGACGATGTTCCGCGCCGCTTCGCCGACCGCGATTTTGCCGCCGACTTCAGGGTCCAAATACACGTAGCGGCCATTGCAGTCCGTCGTCATTGCAAGTCCCTTGCGCGTGCCGTGAATCGTCACGACCGCAGCGTCCGAGCCGGGGCGAACCGCCGTGCTGGTGCGGACCATATAGTCATATTGGTTATAGATCCAGGCCTTGCTTGCCACCGTCGGGGAAGCCAGCACTTTTTTGAGCGCGCCGCCAAGATCGGTCACTTCTTCATAGCGCAGCGTATCAACCGACGCGTTCTCCTCGTAATAAGCCGGTACGGAAGACGGCTTGTCATATACCGGACACTCATCTACCAGCGCGGTTACCGGCATATCGCCGACAATTTCCCCGTGATGGAACAGCTTCAGCCGGCCATCGTCCGTTACCTTGCCGACTTTGCAGCAAATAACGCCCCAGCGGTCAAAAATCTCCTGCGCCTGCGCCTCATCCTTCGGCTCGACAACGAACAGCATCCGCTCCTGCGATTCCGACAGCATCATTTCATAAGGCGTCATGCCTTCCTCGCGCTGCGGCACCTGGTCGAGATACAGCTCCAGACCGTTACCCGCCTTGCTCGCCATTTCCGAACTGGAGCAGGTCAGGCCCGCCGCGCCCATGTCCTGAATGCCGAGGACGATGCCGGTATCGATCAGCTCGAGGCAGGCTTCCATGACCAACTTCTCCATGAACGGATCGCCGACCTGCACCGCCGTCTTCTTCGCTTCCGACTCCTCGCTCAGCTCCACCGAAGCGAAGGTCGCGCCGTGGATGCCGTCGCGTCCCGTAGGCGGTCCGACGTAGAATACCGGGTTGCCGACGCCTTTGGCGACGCCGCGCTGGATTTTGTCGTGGTCAATGAGACCGACGCACATGGCGTTGACGAGCGGATTGCCGTCATAGCTGTTGTCGAACATCACTTCGCCGCCAACGGTCGGGATGCCGATACAGTTGCCATAGCCGGCGATGCCGGACACGACATGCTCGAACAGATATTTGACCCGGTCGCTTTCGAGCTTGCCGAAACGAAGGGAGTTCAGTACGGCTACCGGTCTTGCGCCCATCGAGAAAATATCGCGGATAATCCCGCCCACGCCCGTAGCCGCGCCTTGATAAGGCTCGACCGCCGACGGATGGTTATGACTTTCGATTTTGAACACAACGGCCTGGTTGTCGCCGATGTCCACGATCCCTGCGCCTTCGCCCGGTCCCATCAGGACGCGGGGGCCGCTTACAGGGAAGCGGCGAAGCAGCGGCTTCGAATTTTTGTACGCGCAGTGCTCGGACCACATAACACTGAACACACCGATTTCGGTGTAGTTCGGGAGGCGTCCCATGAACGAGCAGATCAGCTCGTATTCGCTGTCCGACACGCCGAACTGGCTGTAAATTTTCTGATCCTTAATTTGCTCCGCGGTCGGTTCCTTAGCGGACACTTGCTGTGCCATGAGTATCCCTCCAGGTCTTCAAAATGGAACTGAACATTTGCTTGCCGCCTTCCGAGCCGAGCAGGGAATTAACCGCTCGCTCCGGGTGCGGCATCATGCCAACGACATTACCGCGTTCATTGCAGATACCCGCAATATCGGCGACAGAGCCGTTAGGATTGTCTGTATAAGTGAAGACGATCTGGTTGTTCGCTTTAAGCGAAGCCAGCGTCTCTTCGTCGCAGTAATAGTTGCCCTCGCCGTGGGCGATCGGAATGACGACCTCTTCGCCTGCCGCATAGTCCGTTGTGAACGGCGTTGCATTGTTAACGACCTTAAGCGTCGTATCATGACATCGGAATTTTATCGATTCATTGCGGCGCAGCGCGCCCGGCAGCAGTCCCGCCTCGGTCAGAATCTGGAATCCATTGCAGATGCCGAGCACGAACTTGCCCTGCTCAGCCGCCTTGCCTACCTCGTTCATCACGGGAGCAAAGCGCGAAATCGCGCCGCAGCGCAGATAGTCGCCGTAAGAAAAACCGCCCGGAACGATAATGCAATCATAGTCCGACAGGTCGGTCGCCGTATGCCACACATAGTCAACAGGCTCGCCAAGCGTATCCTTCACCGCTTTGTAGCAGTCAATATCGCAGTTGGAGCCGGGAAAGACAAGGACAGCAAATTTCATGACACTTACCCCTCCAATTCGTATCGGTAATCCTCGATCACCGTATTCGCGAGCAGCTTCTCGCACATATCCTTAAGACGTTTAGCAGCCTCTTCACGGTCGTTCGTATCTAGAGTCAGTTCCATATACTTGCCGATGCGCAGGCTTTCGACTTCCTGGAAGCCTACGGAATGCAGCGCCCCTTGTACAGCTACTCCCTGAGGATCAAGCACACTCTTTTTAATGGTGACATATACCGTCGCTTTTAACATAACTTTGTCGTTCCTCCTAAATATTCATGCCCGAAAGGCCTCCGAATAAATGATGAAAGGCAGGCGGACAATACAATTTTATATGAATCGAACTTCAATCATTGAAAAAAATCAGTTCAGCGTATGACCGGTAATCCGGTGGTAAATATCCAGGTAGCGGCGGCTCGTCTCGGCAACGACTTCCTCCGGAAGCGGACCCGGCGTACTGTTCTTGTCCCAGGAAGAAGAAGCAAGATAAGCCCGGACCGGCTCCTTGTCCATGCTGTCGATTTCAACATCCAGAGCGTACTTGTCTTTTGCCCAGAAACGGGAAGCATCCGGTGTAAAAATCTCGTCAATCAGGATAACCCTACCGTCCAGAATACCGAACTCAAATTTGCAGTCAGCCAGCAAAATATCGTGCTCGGCGCAGTAATCACGTGCGAAAGCATACAGCTTCAGGCTCTTCTCCTTAAGCTCATTCGCCAGCTCTTCACCGATCAATTCCTGCATTTTGAAAAAAGGAATGTCCTCGTCGTGTCCGACGTCATTTTTGGCCGCCGGGGTAAAGATCGGCTCCGCCAGCTTCGCATTTTTGCGTAGACCCTCAGGCAGCTCGATGCCGTTCACCTTGCCGGTCTCCTTATACTGCCGCCAGCCGCCGCCGGTAATGTATCCGCGCACCACGCATTCCATATCGATCCGCTGCGCCTTGCGCACAACCATGATGCGGTTTCTCAGCAGCTCCGGGTCCTTGACGATACCGCCCAGACGGTCCACGTCGATATGGACGACATGATTCTCCAGCAGCTCTTTCGTCTGCCCGAACCAGTAGGCGCTCAGCCGGTTCAGCACATTGCCCTTCTCCGGCACCGCCGGTTCCAGCACATAATCGAACGCGGAGATCCGGTCGGTCACGACGATCAGCATATTCTCTCCCAAATCGTACAGCTCGCGCACTTTGCCTTTGTACAGCAGCGGAGCGTCGATCAGATCCACCGCAGTCGATACGGTAGGATGTGTCATGGCCTTTCCTCCCTTGCAGAAATGAGTTTAGATCAAGCCCAGCTTCCGGAAAATCGTATCCACATTCTTGAGATGCCAAGAAGGGTTGAACGCATCCGCAATCTCTTCGGGGCTAAGCACCGCCGTGATTTCCGGAGTACTCTCAACGATCTCGCGGAAATGCTGCTGCGTCTCCCAAGCCTGCATGGCGCGCGGCTGCACCGTGTCGTAAGCCTGTTCGCGGCTGAAGCCTTTGTCGATCAGCTTGGTCATGACGCGGCCGGAGAACGGTACGCCGAAGGTACGCTCCATGTTGCGCTTCATATTTTCCGGGAACACGGTCAGGTTCTTCACGATGTTGCCGAAGCGGTTCAGCATATAGTTCAGCAGCATCGTCGCATCCGGGAGAATGATCCGTTCCACCGAGGAGTGCGAGATGTCGCGTTCATGCCAGAGCGGCACGTTCTCGTAAGCCGTAACCATATGCCCGCGGATAACCCGGGACAGGCCGGAAATATTCTCGCAGCCGATCGGATTGCGCTTATGCGGCATCGCCGAGGAGCCTTTTTGTCCCTTGGCAAAAGCTTCCTCGACCTCGCGCACCTCGCTCTTTTGCAGCGCGCGGATTTCGGTCGCGAACTTGTCCAGCGATGTGGCGATCAGCGCCAGCGTCGCCATGTACTCGGCATGACGGTCGCGCTGAAGCGTCTGCGTCGAGATCGGCGCGGGGCTTGTGCCCAGCTTGCGGCAGACAAACTCCTCCACGAACGGATCGATGTTGGCGTAGGTGCCGACCGCGCCGGAGATTTTACCGAACTGCACGCCGTTTGCAGCATGGCGGAACCGCTCCAGATTGCGCTTCATTTCTTCGTACCACAACGCCATCTTCAGGCCGAACGTTGTCGGCTCGGCGTGTACGCCGTGCGTGCGGCCCATCATCGGAGTATCTTTGTAGGCGATCGCCTTGTCTTTTAAAATTTCAATGAAATTCACAATGTCCTTCTCCAAAATCTCGTTGGCCTGACGCAGCAGATAGCCCAGCGCCGTGTCGACGACATCGGTGGAGGTCAGGCCGTAATGCACCCATTTGCGCTCCGCCCCAAGGCTCTCCGATACCGCGCGCGTAAACGCGATAACGTCATGGCGTGTCTCCTGCTCGATTTCGTAGATGCGGTCAATATTGAACTCTGCGTTCTCCCGCAGCTTGACCGTATCCTCTTTCGGGATGACGCCAAGCTCCGCCCACGCCTCACAGGCGCACAGCTCCACTTCGAGCCAGGCTTTGAATTTATTCTCTTCGGTCCAGATGGCACGCATTTCCGGTCTGCTGTAACGTTCGATCATGTGATTTCAGTTCCTCCAAAGGTTAGTTTGCTCCACCCAGGCGAGCGCATCCGCCGTATCCTTGCAGAGCAGATTGATATGGCCCATCTTGCGGCCCGTCTTGCTTTCGGTCTTGCCATATATATGAAGCTTGGGGATTACTCCAAGCCGGTTGGCTTCTTCATCATCTTCGCAAAAGCGTCCGACTGACCCTTCCAGATGCTGGCCCAGCACATTTACCATAACGGCCGGGGTCAGCAGGTCCGTACGCCCAAGCGGCAGGTTGCATACCGCGCGCACATGCTGCTCGAACTGCGAGGTGGCGCAGGCGTCCATCGTGTAATGGCCGGAATTGTGCGGGCGGGGCGCCAGTTCGTTAACGAACAGTTCGCCATCCTCCGTCACGAACATCTCCACTGCCAGCAGCCCGACGGCGTTCAGTCCCGCAATCAGTTGCTCCGCCAGTTCGCAAGCTCTTTGCCGGATCTCCTCCGGCACCCTGGCTGGAACGATGGACAGATGGAGAATGTTATTTACATGAATGTTCTCCGCCGGAGGGAAGCTCCGGACTTCGCCGCCGGGGCTGCGGGCGGCAATGACCGAGATTTCGCACTGGAACGGCACGAACTTCTCCAGCACCAGCGGCGCGTCCTCCCCTGCGGGAGCCTGCGCCGAGGCGGTTTCGGCCGCCGAAGCCGTTTCTCCCGGCGCCGTTCCTGCCGGGAACGCGCCTTCCGGCGCGAGCCGCCGGAACGCTTCCTCCAGCTCGTCCTCCCGCCGGATGACGGCCTGTCCTTTGCCGTCATATCCGCCGGTGACGGTCTTCAGCACCGCCGGCAGGCCGAGCTCCACGGCCGCAGCCGCAAGGTCCGCAAGGCTTGCCACCTTGCGGTACGGGGCCACCGGGACGCCGGCCGTTTCGATGGCGTCCTTCTCGCGCAGCCGGTGCTGCGTCGTGTACAGCAGCGCGCTGCCCTGGGGCACGTACGATTCCTCCGCCAGCAGCGCGGCTACGCCCGCGTCGACGTTCTCGAACTCGTACGTGATCACATCCGCGCGGCGCGCAAGCTCACGCGCCGCGTCGATGTCGTCGTACGCCGCAACGATCTGCGGCGATACCTGCCCGCAGGGCGCATCCGGCGCGGGGTCCAGCGCCACGAAGCGGTAGCCCATGGCGCTGCCCGCCAGCGCCATCATGCGCCCGAGCTGGCCGCCGCCGAGCACGCCGACGGTCGCTCCCGGGCGCAGCATCCGCGGCTGCGTCTTACGCTCCGGCATGTCCGCTCCTCCGCTGATTCCGCCGCTCATAGATCGTCGCTGCCTTCCAGCACTTCGTCGCGAATCGCATCCCGGCGATTTTGCGCCCGGCGGCGCACGTCAGGATCGAATGCGCCGATGATTTGGGCGGCCAGCAGCCCGGCGTTCACCGCGCCGGCCTTGCCGATCGCTACCGTCGCGACCGGTATGCCACCCGGCATCTGCACGATCGAGAGCAGCGAATCGAGCCCGTTCAGCGCCTTCGATTGCACCGGCACACCGATAACGGGCAGGATCGTCTTCGCGGCTACCATGCCCGGCAGATGCGCCGCGCCTCCGGCGCCCGCGATAATGACGCGAAGGCCCCGCTCCGCAGCCTCCTCCGCAAATCGGAACATGAGATCCGGCGT
This sequence comes from Paenibacillus sophorae, assembly GCF_018966525.1. Classification (NCBI taxonomy): domain Bacteria; kingdom Bacillati; phylum Bacillota; class Bacilli; order Caryophanales; family Paenibacillaceae; genus Paenibacillus; species Paenibacillus sophorae. The sequence goes on along the minus strand of NZ_CP076607.1, from coordinate 1,430,516 downwards.
GCGGTGTGCGGATACGACCTTTTTCTCATAGGGGATCTTCAGTTCCTCCAGCACCTCGCATGCATGCTTCATTGTTTCCCAGTCCGATTTGCTGCCCATAATAACAGCTACCTGCACCGACATGATTCAACCTGCCTTCCGTTCATTGAAATGATAATTCAGCTCCAGTTCCTATCTTGACCCATTTCGCTATAGTTTTCCATAATTCGCACAAAAAAAGCCCGATTCCCAAACATATTTTGCGGGAAATTCGGACTACCAGACGGGAATCAAGGACATTTTCCGGGCACTCCCCTCGGGGCGAGACAGGAAAAAGGGCAGCATCGATTCTTCCGGACAAGCCGCAAGCGATGTCGCCTTTTGTCTTTCAATTCCCCGTAGTCCGGAAATTTACGGTTCCCAGGTAGAAACTTCCGGACCTTATTTCCGGATTTATACGAGCTGTTGATGCCTTCAGTTTAACAACCCCCTACACCGTATGTCAACTTAAACACGAACATTATCATACCGTCTCGTTCAAATGTTCGTTTTTTGACAATCCTCTCCATACTTATAGGAATTCTTTATCTCCGAAGTTTATCCATATCCCGAAAATAAATTATAGAAAATTTTCCTTTATAAAGTTGCAGCATGTGTTCAGTGGCTTCCTATATAGCTCTGAACAATTATCAGGTTATCTGAATTATTCCACTGGCATTTGCATTATTTATTACATTATTGTGTCCGTTGCAACTTATCACTTCTGGGCTCCGGATTTGTTGATATAATTCATACCTAAATATATCTAAATATATTTATATATCTTTAATAATAAAGTTATGGAAGGAAAGAACCTCATGCGAATATTGTTGAGTATTGACGATACGGATAATTTTACGACCAAAGGAATTAAGGGTACAGGCGATTTGGCCAAAAATATATCCCGAGCCATTAAGTCGAACGGCTGGGGGGCATCCAGCAGAATTACCCGGCATCAGCTCCTGCTCCATGAGGACATTCCTTATACCTCACATAACAGCTCCATGTGTTTTGAAGCGGATATTGATCCTCAGTATCTTCAGGCTGTCATTGATTTCAGCGCCCGGCATTTGGAAACGGAGAGCGAGCCGGAGGCTGATCCCGGCCTTTGCGTGGTAGTCCCGGATCGGCTTGCAGACCCTGTGCGGTTAATCGGCTACGGTTATCTCGCCAAGCGGGAAGTGCTGGACAAGAATGGTGCATACGCACTGGCCTCAGAGCTTGGCATTCACTTGTCGGAACACGGCGGAACCGGACAAGGCATAATCGGGGCGATGGCCGGAGCGGGACTCCGTCTCGGGGGCAACGACGGGTCGTTCAAAGATAAGCATAAAGTCGGAGAGCCGGGAACAATCCTTACAGCAGCCGAGCTTTGCGCGCTCGCTAAAGTAGACCAGATCAAAAGCCTTGACGGAGCCCTTCTGGAAGGCAAAGCAACAGTGGTCTTGGGGAATATGGTGAAATCCATTTTATCCGAAGGCAAAGCGGTCATTCCTGTTCAATTGCTGGAAACTGCGGATCAAGCGCCCGTCTGGAAAACCTGCTCCAAAGAGCAGATTCACCTGCTTCAGAGGACAGGCCAATGACCGGGAGCGAGCGTGACCCCTATTTATCCGTAAAGCATCAGGCTGTGGAACAAGCATCGCGCTGTCGCTCCTTTCGTCCCGATGTGGAAGAGGAATGGGTGTCGGACGAACCTGTATCCTGCCTAAACTGTTATTTTCGGCGCTGGACAAGAGATTCTTTCCATTGTATGGCTGGCAAGCCGGAAACAACCGATTAGCTCACAGAAAGGATGAAGGACCGCATGTACGATATCGTCATCATAGGCGCTGGAATTGTAGGAACCGCGGTTGCCAGAGAACTGTCCAAATATAAGCTTCGCATCGCCGTGTTTGAGAAAAATAATGAGATTGCCTGCGGGGCAACGAAGGCCAACAGCGGCATCGTCTACAATGGGCACACCGCCCGGCCGGACAAGCTGAAGGGGCGGCTGACTCTGCAGGGCAGGGAAATGTTCGAGGGGCTATGCCGGGAGCTTGATGTTGCCTTCAAACCCGTTGACATGCTGATTGCCGGATTCGACGAGGAAGACGATGCCGCCATCGAGGAGCTTCGCAAAAGAGCTGCTGCCAACGGCATTACCGGCGTCCGCATCCTCGGCAGAGAAGAAGCATTGCAGCGCGAGCCATCCCTGAATGAAGGGGTAAGGTCGGCTCTGCTCAATCCGGGATGCGGAATCGTTGATCCGTGGGAGCTGTGCTTCGCGCTGGCGGAGAACGCCGCTGCGAACGGTGTGGAGTTTAAGCTGAATACAGAAGTGACCGGACTTGCGACGCTGGAGGACGGAATCGCAGTTGAAACTGCGGGCGGCACACTGGAAGCGAAGGCCGTCATCAACTGTGCCGGGATCAATACGGACCTTATTAACCGTATGGCGGGTTCAGACTCTTTTTCCATCCTGCCGAAGCGTGGACAATACGCCGTGCTCGACCGCAGCGCCAAGTTTCAGATCAGCCACATCGTAGCCCACTGCAAGTCCGAGAAAGAAAAAAGCGTCTTCCTCATTCCCACAATGCACGGCAACGTGATGATCGGGCCAAGCATGGAGCCAACCGAAGACAGGACGAGCAAAAAAACGACGGCCGTACAAATGGAAAAGCTGATGAAATCGGCTCATAAAATCTCTCGGCACATTCCAGAGCAGCTGGTCATCCGCTCCTTTGCGGGACTAAAGGCCAAATGCAGCGCAGGCGATTTCCTGATCCAAGAATCGGACGAGATGAAAGGATTGGTTCATGCCGCCGGCATCAACAACCCCGGCTTGACCTGCTCTCCGGCAATCGCTTCCCACATCGCGGACATGATCGCTTCCATTTATGGCAGAATAGGGCTTGCCCTGGAACGCAACCCCGCCTTTGTTCCGAATCGCGGCAGCATCGTCTCTTTCAAGTCCATACCGGACGGCGAGAGGAACCAATGGATTCAGCAGCATCCCGGATACGGACGTATCGTATGCAGATGTGAGCAGGTCACCGAAGGGGAAATCCGCGAATCCATCAGCCGTGTACCGGGAGCATGTTCCGTTAATGGCGTTAAGCTCAGGACGAGAGCCGGGATGGGCAGATGTCAGGGCGGCTTCTGCGGGCCGAAGGTTACAAGCTTGTTGTCTCAGGAACTAGGCCAGCAGATGGAGCAGGTATTATATGAAAATAACGGGTCAGAGCTTTTGTCTGATTCAATGCCTTAACTGGCGGACGGGAGGCAATAGATGGAACAGTTTGAGCTTGCGGTCATCGGCGGCGGCCCTGCGGGATTGGCTGCCGCGCTGGAAGCGAAAAAGAGTGGAATAGGGCGCATTATCCTATTGGAACGAGAACGGGAATTAGGCGGAATTCTGCAGCAGTGTGTCCACAGCGGATTCGGCCTGCATCTCTTCAAGGAGGAACTGACCGGACCCGAATACGCGGAACGCTTCATTGAATCCGTCAGGCAGTCGGATATTGTGTGCAAGACAGATACAACCGTGCTTGAAATATCGGGGAAGCGAACCGTCAAGGCAGTCAATGCTGCCGACGGGTTCATGGATATTCAAGCGGATGCGCTCGTGCTGGCTACCGGCTGCCGTGAGCGAACGCGGGAAGCCATCGGCATCCCGGGCGACCGCCCGGCCGGAATTTTCACAGCCGGCAGCGCTCAGCGTTATATGAATCTGGAAGGCTATCGCATCGGCAAGCGTGTGGTCATCCTTGGATCAGGCGATGTCGGGCTTATTATGGCCCGCCGATTGACGCTTGAAGGTAGCGAGGTTGTCGCTGTTGTCGAAGCCATGCCCGCTCCTTCCGGTCTGGGCCGCAATGTGATTCAATGCCTCGACGATTTCGGCATCCCCCTCCTTCTCAGCCATACCGTCACTTCCACGATCGGGAAGGACCGGCTAGAGGGTGTCCAGCTTGCGCAGGTGGACAGCCGGATGCAGCCAATTGCGGGTACAGAAACGCTTATTCAGTGCGACGCGCTGCTCGTCTCCGTCGGCCTCATTCCGGAGAATGAGCTGGCCCTTCAAGCCGGGATTGCCATTAACGAAGACAATTACGGACTGGCCGTTGACGAGCGAATGCAGACAGATACTGAGGGAATCTTTGCTTGCGGGAACGCGGTGTCCATCCACAGTCTGGCCGATTATGTCACCATCCAGGGAAGATTGGCCGGACGTTCCGCCGCCAGCTTCATCCTTGACGAGAGCCGCCGAACGGGGCTCGATTTAGGGCATCAAGACGGGAGGCATATCGCCAGATGATGAAACAGAGTACTCTTACCTGCATTGTCTGCCCCAAAGAATGCGCCTTGGACGTTTATACGCTCGATGAGGTTGTAACCTACATATCCGGGTATTCCTGCGAACGGGGAAAACGGTATGCGCATGATGAAACCATCTGCCCCTCCCGCATCGTGACAACTACGGTTCCAATTGAGGGCGGTGTCTGCAAACGCCTTCCAGTTCGCTCCAGCGGGCCGCTGCCGAAGGAACGGATTAGTGAATGGATGCGGCTGGTCAAGGAACTTCAGGTGAACGCTCCCATCAGAGCCGGAGAGGTGCTGATCGCCGGTATTCTGGGGACCAGCACAGATGTCATCAGTTCAAAAAGCGTTGCGCAAGATCAGCAATCATCAGTTGCTCATGACATATCCGGTGCAGGGTGTTAGCTATCTTCATGCGTGATTTTCATCATGCGAGATATTAACATCAAGCCATAATTTTGCTATAATATACAGCAGAATAATAATATTTCTAAGCTTCCCCATAAGCAGTGCGAATGCTTACGGGGATATTTTTTTATTTACTTCCGGAACTTAAGGGATGGTAACCACAACGTCGTTGGAGTACCCGCCTTCATATCCGTTGGCGATTGGGGTAATCCGGAAATAATGCGTACCGGAAGCATAGCTGCCCGCGCTGTAGCTCGTACCGCTAATTGCTGAAGAGTTCACCTTCGTGAATCCAAAATACTTGTTGGTGCTATGGTAAACGTTATACCCGGTTGCGGCAGCGCCTACAATATCAGGACTGGTACCCAGATCGCTGGTAGCCGTCCAGGACAGATTAACACTACTGCCCGTAACTGAGGCGGATGGCGTAGAGTTCATTTTTGTTGGGTTTGCTCCGCTCATCGTTGTAAAATAAATACTAGTGATTCCATTAGGATCAAGACCATTTGTAATTTCTCCACCACCCTTCAGAGGGATTTCAGGAATATCGAGCCTGTAAGCTGTACCAGGCAGCAGATTTTTCTGGGCGCCAGTCCCGTTTCCGGCTATGCTCAGAGGGATGTAGAAGAAGTCGTCCTGATTCGATTTTACCGGCTGAAATACATCAGCAGTCGTTGTCGGACTGCTCGGATTGTCATAAGTGACTTCGGTGTAGCCGCTGCCCGTATTTTTATACAATTTCAAACCGCTTAGCACTGCGCTTGCATTGCTGGCAGGCTTGCTGAGGGAGATATACAAGCCCCCATCCCTTGCAATATTCCCGTTATTCTGCGAGTCCATGAATGTCCACATGTTTATATTGCCAGTACCGTAATCGCTGCTGGAATCAGGACGAACGAAAGAGATGACTGGATTTTTCCGTTGCAATGCATCTCCCAGGGTCAGCCCATTACCCGCGCGAACCGTGGAGCTTGCTTCAATGGTGTACTCTTCTTTCTCGTCAAAAGTGCCGCTGGCGGTAGTGAGAATATAGCTTGATCCCGGAGCATAACCGGAGACGCTCAGGTTGTACGGAGAAGAGTAGGACGAAATTCCTGTGATGCTGATTGGCGTTCCGCCCGTGCCGATCCCTTCATAAATTTTAAACATATCCTTGGATATGGACGAAGTCCCTTTGTCCAGATAGACGACAACTTCATCGTCATCGAGAACCTGGACACCTCTGAACAAAAAGTTTGCATTGCTCTGGGCGTTAAGGGCAAAGGCCGACTGGGAGAATATCGTAACTGTGCCAATGGCTGCAAGCATGAGCGTTGCCAGATTGCGTTTTACTTTCTTTTTATTAACGGTTAACATAATATATTGTTCCTCCTGTTATCGTTTAGATTGGATACATTTCTGCCTTTCCTGCACCGGATATGGCATGAGGAACTGATTTGTACAATATTCAGCTTTCAAGGAGCATTCAGCATAACCAGTATGTATAAAGAGAATTGATTAGGCTTATATTGCTATTATACGCTTAATATTAAGCTATTTCAATATATTTCGCTTATTTTAAAGCTGTTTTATTATAATTAGCACTATTTAATGATATTTAGTACATTGACAAGATTCATTTCCGGGAGTGATTCGATGGAAACTATAGGACAAAGACTTAAATACTTGAGGGAAACTCTCGATTTATCACAGCAGCAAGTCGCGAATGAAACCGGGGTTTCAAGAGGGAATATCAGCAACTACGAGAAAGACCGAGTCTCGCCGGCCGCTGATACGATAATAGCGTTGTGCTCCTTTTTCGACGTGTCTGCTGACTGGCTGCTGACCGGCCAAGAGCATGTTCCTGAAGATGCAGGCAGGGCTGATATTTCTGCTATCCAGGATCCTGGTGTCATTAATTTGGGTGAAGAATTTAAGAAAGCGCTATATATGAACGCGACGAAAGAAGAAGAACAGCTTATTCTGATGTACAGGGACTTCTCCAGAGAAGATAAGGACTTTATCATGAATATGGTGCTTTTTAAACACGAGCAATTGAAGAAAGTTGAAAAAAAGAGCCTGCCGTCATCGAGCTGAACGTCTGGCGAAGGAGTAGGAATCAGGTTCTTGATCAGGAGCAGACATAACTTTTTAGTCTGGATTGCATTGATACAAAAGAACCCTGCCAGCTACTTTTCAGTAGTGGCAGGGTTCTTTGTCATGAAAGGGGCCTCTCAATCGTCAGGCCATCCATCTTCACTCTTAACTTTCAGCTCTCTGCTATCTTACAGACCGAGCTTGTCCATCAGCGATTTCAGCATGACTGCGCCTTCGGCGCGGCTGGCATTGTCCGCGGGGCCAAAGCTGCCGTTCGGGCGTCCTTTAATGATCCCCAGAGTGTAGACGCTCTTCACCGCATTACTCGCCCATGCACCGATGCGTTCATTATCAGTAAATGCCGTATTGCTCAGCGTGCTAACCTTTCCTCCAGCATAGGTGTACGCCCGCTCAATCATTACAGCCATTTCCTGTCGGGAAATCTTGTCGCTAGGGCGGAAACGTCTGTCCGATCCTTTAATGATTCCCGCCTTGACGGCTTTGTTCACATCGCTTGCATACCACGCGCCAGTTGAAACATCCTGAAAAACGTTGCCTGAGGCCGCATCCGCAAGGTTCAGCACTCTGGACAGCAGGGACGCGAACTCCGCACGGGTGATATTGTTTTTAGGGGCAAAGGAGGTTTCGTTGATTCCCTTGATGACATGACGCGCTACCATCACTTCGATCTCCTTCTTGGCCCAGTGGGATTGAATATCCGCAAAGGTCTTCTCCGATTCCGCCACCATGAAGGTGGAGAAATGGCTGGTTCCAAAGGTCAATTTGCCCTCTTTAATCCGGCCGCCGACATACTCCCACTGCCCGGACGCTTCATTCAGGTAGTACACACCCAATTTATCCTGATCGGCTGTTCCTGCAGGAATGGGCAGCGTCACACGGATCTCTTTGTTGAAGTTATGAAGCGGAACCCCGTCAGACGAAGCGCTGAACGAGTAGACCGCCTTTTGTCTGGCTGCCGCAGGAGCCGTCGTTAGAGCCTCACCGGAGACTTGAGAGCTGCTAAACGTCATCTTCTTCCCCTGGATTAACGCCTCCGGAGGAATCGACAACGACAGCTCACCATCTCTGATGATCGTCAGCTTGTTCATTTGCTTGAGCAAATCCACGACATCTGCGGGAAGGCTTACCGTTTTGTCCTTTCCGGCTTCTTGAGAAACATCGATTACAAGAGAAGCTTCACCGATATTTTTAAGTACATCGGTTGCTTTATTCACGTCTACATCAAGGGTAACCGTATTGTTGTCATTAACAATGTTCCCTAAATCAGGTGCCGGAACGATCTTCTCGGGAACCGCTGGAACATTCTGTTCGGGAGTCCCCGGCTGGTCATCTGACGGATCGGCAGGGCCGGGGTTATCGCCTGATGGACCGCCGGGACCCGGGTTCACCGCAGTACGTTCTCCCGTCTTGAACGAAAGCGTCACATCCTGCCCAAGCTTGCTGCCGTTGTTGGAACATAGATCTTTACTGATAAAAATCCGGTAATCCGTATTGGGCTCCAGGCCGCTTTCCGGAGAAAGCAGGACAATTTTCTTACTGTCCGTCTCTTGCAATACGGTCTGTGAGCCTTTTTGATAGTAACTTAAATCCACCGCCCCGCTGTTGGCCATGCTGTCAATCAGCTCCACACGCGCGGCTTCCGGAGTATTCCCCTTAAAGAGCTTGATGGAATCTTCGTTATTGTCATTCTTCCCGATCACAAAATCGGGATAATTCTTGTTGTAAAAAAAGTTCACGTTGCTGTTAAATACAAGGGCGATCTGATCGGTATCCACCGGGACGGGCTCCACAAACCCGTTCTCCGCCCCCTTGATGGTACTTCCCATAAACTCCAGCCCTTGAGCGGCTACGGGAACTGAGAACAATTGCTCGGCCGATGCCTGAGCCGTGTTCACTGCTATCTTGTACTGACCATCAGGAAGCGAGCTTCCTGATGGCAAGGTGAAGATGGCCTTGTAGTAACCTTTGCTATCCGTCTTGGTTCCCGAGTAGAAGATAACATTGTTCTCCTTACCATCCGGATAGACCTGGATGAACACATCGGTATTAGGCATCGGGAGGTCTTCATCCGCTACCTTCCCCGAAATGACCATGACATAGCCGGGGCTGTACGCCGTAATCCCGCCATTGGTGACAATTTCCACAGTAGGATCGGCCCATACCGGCTGAGCCAGAAAGAAACAGGTCATCCATAAAGCAAGAATAGCACTGGCTACTTTTTTCATGGGCTACCTTCCTTCCTCGTGGTTGACTCCAAGCACTAAATGCTTCGTCTCCGCCAGCACTCTTGGCTTGTTCCGGTAGCTCGAGCTTTCACGCATCATGACATCGACATAGACGTCTCCTTCGATATCTTCAGGCACTTTAATAAGGAAAGTGAAATTCGGAAGATATCTGTCGGGTCCCGGGTAGGAGCCGGTATTTATACTCTTTGTTGCAATGACTTCTCCGCCATGTTCCAGGCGTGCCCCCTTCCCGCCCCGGGCAATAAGGTAGACAGTCGCGTCATGAAGTATTGCGTCGCTCATGTTCTTTGCTTTGACCGTAACCAAGTATTCTTTGCCCGGCTCCAGCTTGTCCGTAACCGGAGCGTTAAGCACATCGCTTCGTGTGAAGCTGATCTCATCGGTAAAGGCTGCCGGCTTCGTATAGAAAGTCACACTTGAATCCGTACCCATCACATTGCCGTCCGCATCCGTAACCTTACCCGATACGGTCAGCTTATAATATGCGCCGCCGTCAAGCGGTTTGGACGGCTTCAGCACAAGTCCGGTTCCATCGTTGCTGAACGTATAACCGGCCGGGATACGTTTGGCGCCACCTGACGGATTGGAAGCCGTGCCGATCTGCTCCAGAATGACATCCGCTCCGTTCGAAAGGCTGCCCGGTTTGACAGGCGCGGCAAAGCTGATCTTCAGTTCAGCATCCGTACCCACCTCGTACGAAATATCTTTTCCAACCGCTGGTGTCAGGAAAGTAACCAGCGGAGCGGTCGCGAAGCTCCAACTGTAATTCACTGGGAGATGGCGACCTTCGCCATCTGCTACGGCATTAGTTACCGTTAGGGCGTATGTTGTTCCATATCCCAGCTTGCCCTTTGGTGTAAGTGTAACTTTACGAGTTTCCGGATCGTAAGCAACCTCAGCCAGAACAACCTTTCCGGATTTTGTCAATTTCACCGTATCGCCGGTAACTGTCGCCGGATTAATATCTTCGGAGAAACTGAACGAGAGGCTGCCGTCTATCGGTACTCTCTTGGCATACGGAGCCGGCTGTTGGTCTAGAATACGGAACACGGTATCTTTGGCCTGCGCCCACAGAACGGGATGATCCATGTCGGGGGCATTACTAACGGTGATACCCTTGCTGCTGGCCGACGTATCATTATCCGCCTGCAGCGATTCAACCGCCGCGGCCGCCGTTGCCTCATCGGTTACCCGGGTTCCATGCACCGTTGCGTACACCGTTTCGGGACCTATAATCACGTTTTGTTGTTGCTTATTGTCCCATTTCTGATAGCGATACTGCTCTCCGGTCCACACTTGAATCCCCGTATCCGAATCCGAGACCCGGTTGCCGTGCATTTCAATCTGTCCCCGCTCCCGGACGGATACACCTGCTGACATAAACCCGTCACGAATCTTCTTATAGTTCCAAATATATCCGTCAAACTCATTAGCGCTGTTCCAGCCGGTAACAAATTGTCCCCGGTAGCCTTTGATCTCGCTGTCACGAATGACAGTCTTGCCGCCAGTCACCAGTACACCATAACCGGGCTTTCCTGCACCGTCAAATGTACTATTTTCAATCGTCAGCGTACCGTCCGGGGAAGAGATTTCCGACCATTGCTTTACATACACGCCTGCTAGCTTGGCTGGACCGAACGTGCTGTTTCGAATTGTGGGGCTGTCATACCGTGATGTTCTGACACCATACAAGGTATTTTCCATACCGGTTAATGTTACGTTGTCCAGCAAAGAGCCCTTCCCTGCAGCCTCTATTAGAGCATTTAACTCCATTCCGTTTGCATCAATGACAACATTTCGGATGGCGCTTCCGTCACCCATAGTAAAAAAGAGTCCTGTATACGCACCCAGAGAATCCCCAGGTTGACTATGATAAGAAGCAAGCTTTACTGTTTTTCCTTTAAAATCAATGTCTATTATTGGATTAACATCTGAATTCAAATTAACCCTATTTTTCAGAATAATCGTCTTAACTTCCGGTCGCTCAATTGCAGCCATCAGTTCTTCCCTGTACCGGTCCGCGTCTTCGTCAGTGAAATTCCCAATCCCCCCGATGACAGCCTCCTCGGTCCATTTGACTGTAACAGGAACAGTAAGCTTCGCAGCCGCCTCTCTTCCCGCAATTTTTACGGTTCCGGTTAAATGAACAACGGCTTCCGATGCGTCCAGAGGCTTGAATACATGCGCAATTACATTATCTGTCCGGATGATATCAGGCCGGTCGCTCGTCCATTTAACATTTACAAGATCATCATACTTATAGTCAGAAGGAGCTCTAAAATTCAGATAAAAGCCCTGTGTAACGGATTGTTGGGAATCGCCTTCCGTATACTGGAACGGTAACGTCCCGCTTTCAATATCCGTTTTTAATTTATTGGCAATTTCCTCATCCGTCATTGCAGCGGCAAGAAACGGGTGTGATAACTCAATAATGGGCTCGGTATTATTATAGACATCATAATTTCTTGCCTTATATTCGTAAACCTTCCCTGGCTCCACATTGTAATCGTAATAGACGAAATCTTCTCTTTTTAACCCCATATAAGATGTCCGGTCACCGATTTGAGCAATGAATTTGTCATCCCTGTAAAGGTTCCATTCGGAAATCCCGGTACCGTCCTCGCCTGGATTTATTTGAAGCTTGATGGCCATTCTTCCGTCCGGCCCCTGCACATACCCCTGCGGATAAATCTCTGGAAGATTGGCAATCTGTGGGTCATATAACACAGTGTACATATGATATTTGCCTGCTTCGGTAAAGTCATCGGTGGAGAAGGTAAGGATCCGGTTGTCCACCTTGGAGCGGTCCGTATCGTTCTGATACGTCCATGCCTCCGACTGCCCGTTCTCGTCGATCCCGTTAGGCATTAACTGGTTTCTTCCGTCATACACCCCGCTCTTCGCCAGCATGTTGTCCGGAATGACATTCGAGATCGGAACCGTCATCGTTACTTTTTTGGTTCCGCGCTCGCCGGGGCCTTTGAGAAGAACGCCATATACCGGCCCTATTCCTTCAATCTGCGGAAATACCGGATCATCATTATAAGGATGGACCTTCGGTCTGGCGTCCTCAACGGTGATCGTATTCACCCCCGGATTCAGCTTCTCAGCCTGCACCTTCAATCCGGATTCAAAAATATACGTCTTTCCTTCCTCAATCGGCGTCTCCACCTGCAATGAGAGCAGAACCTGCGCCGAAGCAATCTCGCCTGCCGGAACATTGGCGGCGTCATCCGCCTTGGCGCGAACTTTAACCTGGCTTACGCCTGAAGTAAGACTTAGAGTCGAAGCATCGATATAAGCATACGTAGCTCCACTTACCGTTTGCGGCGCGGCCAGACTGTTCCATGAACCGAAGCTGCTTCCATCTTCAGCCAGGCTGTATTCCAGATTCGTTGCTCCCTCGGGAAGACCTTTCAGGATTAGGTCCGTTCCGGAGAGAGCCGCTCCGGTGAGGGATGGAGTGCCAGGCGTTGGAGGAGTCGTCGTAACCGTTTGAACGGCACTTTCCCCTTCAGGGGTATTCAGTTCAGGATTAGCCTTGACACGCACCTGCACTTTACTTATTTCCGGAGTTACCGGAGCATATACCGAGTTGGTTACGGAACTGTTATCCGATTCGTTCACGACCTGCAGCGCTGCCGTTGTACCCGTTACCGCCAGATCGGACCATGCACCGTAGCTCGTCCCGTCTTTGGAGTACGAATATTCCAGATTGCCCGCGTTATTCGGCAGTCCTCTGAGCGTCAGCTCATTTCCAAGCAGAGTCGCCGCCGTAAACGATGGTATGGACGGTGCTATTGGTCCGACAGTTGTAAACCCGATTTCAATGTCAGCGCCCAGTGAATTGTTATTATTATTGGCTGTTATCCCCTTAACTCCGCCATGATCTCCAATTAGCGTCAAGATATATTGGCTTCCTGCCGCCAGTCCATTGAATGTCAATGTTAACGGCTGGCCCATTAAACCGTCCTCAACCTTGATCTCCGCCGGAACACGGCTTCCGTTAACAACCCTTTCCAGCTTTACCTTTGATCTATTGTCTATTGTGTAATTCTTGTTCGGCGGCGTGCCGTATCCTAATACTGAATTTGAAAATGCAGCTGAAAAATAGCCGCTCAGCGGAATGTCTACATTAACTCCCGGGTCCGCTGATGTTTGCATAGTAGTTGAATTATTCAGCTTAAGGCTCGTTAGACTAAGCCCCGCTGCAAACACATTTCCTGAAGGAACCACACCCACAAATACAAGCACAACCGCCATTAACATCTTGAAAATTGAACTTCTTCGCTTCCCCCAACCATGTTGCATGGAATTGCCCCCTATCCTATTAATGATTAAGTACAGCACTTGCTATATATCTTTCTCCCCCCACATTCCTCCCCTGTGTATTCATTGCTTGTTCTATCAACACCGTTCACTCTATATAGAGAGCGAACGGATGAAGCATCGTATGGGTACAGCTCTTGTTGCGCCATTCTAGGAATCATTCTGATTGCTTGACCGTTTACCAGCCCGTCTGCGCCGGAAATACAGCATTTCCGCTGCCGTCCATCCCGCGACCAGCACTACCAGGACGATCATCATCAGCCTCCAGTGGGGATCGGCACTTCCTGTATCAGAAAGAGCTGCCGCTGCTTCCGGCTCAGCCAAAGCCGTCTCTCCTGTGCCGGCCTTTGCGGAAGGCTGCGGCAAATCTTCCGGCTGAGCCGGTACAGCCGCAGGCGCTTCAGTGGCCTCCGGCCTTTGCAGAGAAGCAGAGGCAGTTGCTGCTGCTTGCGTCCCGCTAGCCGTGGCCTGGCTCTCCTGCGCCGCCGGTCTTGCTGTCTGCGCGGGAAAACTTGCGGCCGCCGTGCTTCCAGCAGTTTCACTTCCGGAATTCTTAATGGCGGGCGCTGAACTCGCGGCAATACCGTTCCCCGCAGCACCACTTCCTACCGGCTTGCTGGCGGCAGGCGCCTGATCGCTCTTTGCCTTCTTGCTCTCTCCCGTCACTTCCGCTGCACCCGCCGCAGGCGCCTTAGTCTTCTGCCCGGACGCAGCTCCAGGAGCGGTGCTTGCGCTTGCCGTCTTCGGATTTGCGCCGCTCTGCACCTTCTGCCCGGCAGGACCGCTTGTTGCCTTAGGGCTCGGAGCAACGACCGGCTCCTCCTTGGCGGGAGCGTCTGTCGCCTGTGCCCGTTCCTCCCGCTTCGTTGTAAATGCAATCGTTACGCCACGGCCTGAAGTCGTGCCGCCCAAGGTGGACACCCCGTTTTTGGCGACCAGCTCAGGTCCGACCTTCAGGCTGTAGCTTACTCCGGGAGCCAGAGCATTGACCGGCTCCACAAATACGGCCTGCCGCTGGGAAGGGTCGATCGTATCGTCCACTTTGGTCACTTCAATCGATACTGCTCCATTGTCCGAAGAGAGCGCGAAGCACTCCCGGTTAATTCCCCACACCGTGCTGTTCACTACGTTCTTGTCAAACAACAGCCGAAACTTGGGCTTCAGCGGAATATCCGATGCATCAACGATGCTTGTCTTCTCGTCTACCAGCGTTGCAGAGACAAATTTCAGCGGCTTCGCCCCGGAAGTTCCCCCGCCAGCTCCGCTGCCGTCGCCATCACCGGCGTAAACCGGCTGTACAGATAGGCCCATCCACATAAGCAGTAAAACCGCCACTATGTACCGTTTCATTAAGGTATATCGCATAACCTACATCCCCCTATTACCGGCAAGCTGACAACAGGATCAGCAGCCCGAGAATTCCAAACATGATGCAATCCTTTCTACCGTACCGCAATCTCTGTACTCTGCTTAAATGCGCTCCTCCCCAGTAACAGCGGCTTTCCATAGCCACAGCCAGATCTCCCGCCCGCTGCAGGGAAGCAGCCAGCAGAGGAAGCAGCACTGCCGCCACACTTTTGATACGGATCAACAACCGGTTCGAATGAAGCGGAGCTCCGCGGGATCGCTGGGCACGCGCCACAATTTCCACCTCCTCGCTCATCACCGGAATGAACCTCAAGGAAATGCTGATCAACATCGCAAATTTATGTACGGGTATACCAATCCGGGACAAAGGAAACAGCAGCTTCTCCAGACCGGAGGCAAGCTGTACGGGAGATGTCGTCATCGTCAGAAGGCATGAGCTGAACAGAAGCGCCGCAAGCCGAAAAACCGTTAGCCCGCCCTGTATAACGCCCTCCCTGGTAACGGTCACTCCATGCACTGCAAGAAGCGTTTCCCCCTCCGTAATCACCGCTTGAAGCACGAATGATAGCCCGAGCAGCAGCCACAAGCCGCGTAACCGCCGAAGCATTCGATTCAGAGGGACATGCGCCAGCTGAAAACCAAGCACTAGCAGCGCCGCGTCAAACAAGACGATGAATGCATCCGCCTTGAGCAGCACGGTAAACGTCAATGCGAGACAGCCTATAATCTTCGTTCGCGGATCAAGCCTGTGAACGACCGTATCTCCCTGCATGAACTGCCCGAGCTTCACCCCTTTCATGTCCCTTCCTCCCTATCAAAGTAAGCAATTCTTCCAGCGCTTCTTCCCGGGACCGCACGCCTGTATTCACCGGGTGGCCCAACTCCGCAAGCTTGATCATCACCTGGGCATATTCCGAAAAAAACAAACCGGGGCTGCTGCTCATCATTTCTTCCCGCATCACATCAGAGGCGCTGCCCCATGCCGCGAGCCGCCCATCTGCAAGCACGGCGATCTTATCAGCTAGCGCCATCACTTCCCGCATACTGTGGGAAATCATGAGAACCGTTATGCCCATCTCTTGCTGAAGCCGCTTGACCAGAGACAAAATATCGGACTTTCCCGGCCCGTCGAGACCGGCCGTCGCTTCATCAAGAATGAGGATATCCGGCTTCATTGCAAGCACACCGGCGATCGCCGCCCTGCGTCGTTGTCCTCCGCTTAATGACAGAGGGGGAAGAGCCCCGATCTCATCCGGGTTAAGGCCGACAAGAGACAGTGCCTCTCTCGCTCTTGCGGCCGCATCCGCCTGCTTCATCCCCATGTTGCGCAGTCCGTAAGCAACATCGTCGATTACAGTCGCTTCAAATAGCTGCTGCTCCGGATATTGGAATAACAGACCCACCTTTCTCCAAAGTCCGTTTCGGTGCTGTCTGTCCGATGTTTTCTTCCCCAAAACCGTTACATGTCCCTCATCCGGGCATAGAAGCCCGTTCATGTGCTGAACAAGCGTAGATTTGCCGGAGCCATTCGAACCGACGATGCCGATGAACTCACCCGGCTCCACCGCGAACGTTATATCGTTCAGCGCTTTTTTTTCATCCAAGGAGCCTCGGCCGTACCGGTAACTTACATGCTGGAATTCAATAATCGGCATA
Organism: Paenibacillus sophorae; assembly: GCF_018966525.1. Lineage (NCBI taxonomy): Bacteria > Bacillati > Bacillota > Bacilli > Caryophanales > Paenibacillaceae > Paenibacillus > Paenibacillus sophorae. The sequence goes on along the minus strand of NZ_CP076607.1, from coordinate 1,414,092 downwards.
TCCACTTCACCATTCCTTCAACACTAACAATCGAGGCATCGGTCTTCACCCCTTCGGTTGCCAGTCCCCGCATCAGAAACGGGACATCGGGCATAACAATCCCCCAATCCGCAAGAGATTCTTCCTGTGCAAAAACGACTTCCGGTGCGTCATCAATCGCTATCCTCCCCCGCTCCAGTACAATCAGGCGGTCTGTACACAGCAGATCTTCCACATGGTGGGAGATGAGCAGCACGGTTACGCCAAGCTCGCGGTTTACCTTATGTAAAGTTTCCATCAATTCGTCCCTGCCCCATGGATCAAGCATCGAGGTCGGTTCATCAAGGATGAGATGGGACGGCCTCATCGCAAGAGCCCCGGCAATCGCCACCCGCTGCTTCTGCCCCCCCGACAGCAAATTCGGATTTCGATGACGGAGCTTCGTCAGGCCCGTTACCTGCAGCGCCCAGTCGGTGCGTTCCTTCACCTCACCTTGTGAAAGCCCCAAATTCTCCGGACCGAAAGCGACATCCTCCTCAACGATGGAGCTGACGATCTGATTGTCCGGATGTTGAAAAACCATCCCCGTCAGCCGCCGGACATCCATCAGGCAGGAGTGATCCGATGCATTAAACCCGTCGATCAGCACTGTACCGGAAGTTGGCTGCTGGAGTCCGTTCAACATACGAGCCAATGTGGTCTTGCCCGACCCGTTTCTGCCTGCCAGACCGACAAACTCCCCTCCGCCAATTTGAAAGGATACATCCTGCAAAATAGGAACAGACTCGCCGGTTGCGGAATGAACGGTTTTGGAAACTCCCCTCACCTGAATCATGCTTTATTCCCATCTGACCAGTCTGGGCTTCAGCCGATTAATGAGGAAGACGGCTAGCACTCCCCCTGCGGCCCCGAAAGCGGCATGGGTAAGGGATGTATATCCCAAGCCCATAGCAAGAAAGCCCATCGGCAGCTTCAGCAGGAGACCCAAGAGCAGAGATATAAGCAGCTTCGACAGGCTGGACAAAGCTCCGCAAATGATGCCGACGAACGGATTAGCCAGCTGATAGAAAAACACAGGTGCAAGCAGGTCTACTACTAAGCCGGGAACAAAGTATTTGAAGAAGATGAAGACCCCCTCTTTGCCAAGTCCAAGCACTACCGCCAAAACGCCGGAGACAGACCCCATAATCATTCCGCCTCCAAATTTGGGAATCAGCCCTGCTCCCAGCAGCATAATCGCCATCCAGAAAATGCTTGTGTGTCCCGGGATCTGCAGCGGGAGCCGCGTCACATCGTTGACCACGACAATCATCGTGCCGAACATCGTAAACCGAAGCACGTCTGCCAAGCCGAGCTTGAACAGAAACCGTCTCTGCACTCCGGCTAATCTTCCCGAAAGCTTCTCGTCATGCGCTTGCCCCGGAGTATCCTCCATTTTCTTCACTCCTTTATTCAATCTTGTTAATTTCTCTTACATCTTGAACAATCGGCGGACCCTGGGATTTTAGATCAATAAGATCCACCGTTCCGTGTTCATTAAAGGCCAGCACATAGGACTGACTCAAGCTTTGTTGATCCGCCAGAAACAGTTGTCCCTCTTTCAAGCCCTTTACCTCCACCTGCCTATAGCCGCTTAATCCAGACGCGCCGATCGCATAGAGCAGCGTTGGCCCCTTGGCACCTGGATCGCCGGGATATTGTTGATTCATCAGCGATTTCAGCACATCCACGCCCATAAGCGACACCAGCGAACCGGAAAGCTTATCCTGCACTTTAATGATCGAACCTGACTCGAGCCCTTTATCCCGGGACAGCTTTTCCAATAAATAGGCCGAAGGAAGAATCAGTGCAATGATTAACAGCCCTATCAAGATTCGTATTTTCAAGGATCTTACATTCACAAATTCGTCACCACACATTTTTCTATTTGAAGATAATTAAATATAAATATCATCCACGTTAACATTATTTTCGAACTCATTGTGTATGTTTTATTATATTTGATTATACCAAGATATAATTGAATATAATTGTGTCATTACATAGAATGTTTTGTCGAATATACGTAATATAATGATACATATCAAGTCATATAATATAACAACCGCATTCCCTTTCATCTTTGACTGCTCCGCGTTTAGCGTATATAAGATTTCAGCGCATAAAAAAAGACCCCGGGTTCTTAAACCACGAAGTCTTGAATAGTGTCGCCTCTATTTCTAACTCGCACACAAAAAGGAACGCCGAAGCGTTCCTTGTCACCAAAGTATTATTTTACGACCAGCACCGGAATCTTCGCACTTTGCACCACATTATGGCTGACACTGCCGAGCACGAACTCGCGAATACCGCCTAGGCCCCGGCTGCCGATTACTATAATATCCGCGGCGTTATCCTTGGCGTACTTCAGAATGGTCTCCGCAGGCGAACCTTGCAGCAGCTCGACTTTTGCGTTAAGCCCTTCCGTTTCAAGCCGTTTCTTCACTTCTTCCGTCGTCTGCACCGCCAAATCATAGTAATCCTTGTTGACCGAAGCCGGCAGAGGCGCGAGAGCTTCCCCGATAAAAAACCGCGGAAATTCAAATGCGTGTACGACATGCAGGGAGGACCCCGGCGTTACCTTAGCCAACTCGACCGCACGATCCAACGCTTTGTTGGCTGCTTTCGAGCCGTCATAGGCGAGCAAGATTTTAGAGAATAACATGTGCGCCACCTCTTTTTTTGGTTTAACTTGCCGATGAAAGAATTTATTGCAAAAAATAGCTGTATATCAGGACGTTCAGGAGCAGCAGCAGCGGAATGCCGATTACAAAGGACATATGCCGCGTCTTGTGGCGTCTGCGGTACATGGCCGTAAGCACGCCGAGAGCCCCGCCGATCGCCGCCAGCAGAAACAGCGTTTTCTCGGGCACCCGCTCCCGTCTGTTTCGGGCTTTATCCTTGTCCTCCGACATGACCATATAACCGATAATATTAATGACCGCAAACCATAACGTCACAAGCTTGACCATTCCAAGCTCCCTTCCTTTACCGTCCTATACTTTTATTATATTCTCCTTCAGGCAAAAAACCAACAAGGCCCGCGCCTCTAAACGCCTGTTTTCCCGGCTTTACTTACGCTATCGTCCTTTGCAGGCGGACATGCTCCAATCTTTTATTCACAGCTGGACTCAGGCGCCTATTTTGACACTTGCCCGCTCTTTTTCCCTAAGCCAAACGAAAGAGAGCAGCGCGGCGCAGCCGGCGGCAATCCCCCCTAGCCAGAAACCTCCCCTCAATCCATACAGCCCGCTCATCCAGCCCGCGACAAAAGGACCGCCCGACATTCCCAGCGCATATACCGCCTGATAGAATCCCATCGCCGTCGCCCGCTTGTGCGGATGGATATCCGACACCGACTTGCCGAGCAGCAGCGGAAAGATCAGCCCCTGCATAAATCCGTTACCGATCTGGGTGGCGCACAGCGCCCCGAAGCTCGGCATTGCCGGGATGAGCAGCGTGAACAATGCGCTTCCGGCAAAACCGAGCACGAGCGTGCCGCGGTCGCCCAGCCATCTCCCGAATATCCGCGCTCCTTGCAGCGTCGCCGCCGCGTGCGGCAGCATGAACGCCAGTGTGAGCCAGCCCAGGCTTTCTTTGTCGGCTCCGAGATTCAGCGCCTGATTGGGCGTGTATCCGAACATCGTAATGAACAGCACGCAGTGGGCCAGTACCGACAACAGAGATACTTTTACCAGCATCGGTTCCCGCATGACCGGCACCAGCTCGCCCAGTTTAATCGCGGTTTCTCCGCGTACTTCATGCCTCTCTGGCAAACGCAGTCCAATCAGAAGCGCCAGCGCAGCAACGACGGCTCCGGCCCAGAACGGGGCATTCCAGCCCCAATGCTCCACCATGTAACCGCTGAGCATCATGCTGGTCAACTGGGCGATTACCATCGTAAACTGAAGCATTCCCATTGCCCTGCCGGCCTCCTCCTTTGGAAAATACCCGGCGTACATAACGCTGTACACGACCCATGCGCTGGCCGCAATGCCGGATACGGCGCGCCCTGCAAGCGCCCAGCCGGGATAGGGCCCCAGCAAAAACAGCAGGCAGCTGGCACCGCTTGCGATCAGCCCCAACCATATGAACGGCCGCCTCTGGTTAAGATAGTCCGAACCGATCCCGATGGGCATCCGGAACAAAATCTGCATCAGGCCGTAAACACCTAGCACCATGCCTACCATGAAGTAGGACGCGCCTAGATGCTCAACGTAAGGTGAAAGCACTGGAACGTAAATATACGAGGAGAACCAGAATAAAAAAACAATCACCAGAAAAAACAACCGCCCGCTTCGGATACCCGCCGGAGCTGCAGCCGCCTGTGTTAACGCTTTCGCTTGTCTTAACGCCACTTGGAATCACCCAATCCCTCGTTTAATGACCTGCCTTGTCAATCTTTCCGCTCTATACCCGGACATCTGCTGCTTTCCTTATTTATACTGGGACGCGTTAACCCTTCGAAAGTTTCGGGTGATGATTCGCCCGTGTACTGATTCGATTACTAATTCGTTATTTTGTGGAGGGAAGCTGTCCGTCACTGGAGCCGGGTCTTTTTTTATACACCTCGCCCCAATCGCGCATCAGCAAAATAATCGGAATCAGCGTCCGACCGAACTCCGTTAGCGAGTATTCAACCTTGGGCGGCACCTGATGATACACTTCGCGATGGATCACGCCATCCTCTTCCAGCTCTCTCAGCTGCAGGGTCAGCATTCTTTGGGTAATGGCCGGGCATATCCGTCTGAACTCGTTAAACCGCTTGGCCCCTTCGATCAGGTGGTACAGCAGAACGCCCTTCCATTTGCCTCCGATCACATCCAGCGTATATTCTACCGGACAGCCCAGATCATTCGGACATTCGCCATATCCAACTTTACGGTTCCGCATACAAATCCCCCTAGGTATCAATATGGATACTACATAACATTAATGTGCGTACTTATCATTTTGCGACCGATTGTTTAAATTAATTATAGGACATTTCTTCTGTTGGCACACAAAAAAATTTTTAGGGAGATGGAGCACATATGAACAGCAGCAAACCAATGATGAGAGCCGTGGGACTTTACAAGTATCTCGAAATCTCTGAACCGGAAAGCCTGATCGATCTTGAAATGGAAAAGCCGCTGCCTGCCGCCAGAGACCTGCTCGTCAAGGTTAAAGCCATTTCTGTGAATCCGGTCGATGTCAAAGTTCGGGCCCCGAAGGACAAGGTGGAAGAGGCGCCAAAAATTCTTGGATGGGATGTTGCCGGAGTCGTCGAACAGGTTGGACCGGAATGTATGCTGTTTAAACCGGGGGATGAAGTATACTATGCAGGCAGCATTAATCGTCAGGGCGGGAACAGCGAATATCATCTAGTCGATGAACGGATCGTCGGCACAAAGCCGGTAACGCTCGATTTCGCCCAGGCGGCTGCACTGCCGCTGACGACGATTACCGCATGGGAAGGACTGTTCGACCGCCTGTGTGTATCGCCGGGCAAAGAGGCCAACGCCGGACAATCCCTGCTCATTATCGGCGCCGCCGGCGGCGTGGGCTCGATCCTAATCCAACTCGCCAAAAACGCCGGATTAACGGTAATCGGCACCGCCTCTCGCTCCGAATCATCCGAATGGGCAAAGGGTCTGGGAGCCGATCATATCATCAATCATTACGAGCCTTTCCTTCCGCAATTGAATGCCTTAGGGATTCCGCAGGCGGATTATATTTTTTGCCTGAACAGCACCGAGCAGCACTGGGAGCAAATGGCTGAAGCCATCGCCCCTCAAGGGAAGATTTGTTCCATTGTCGAGACCGACCATTCGCTTGATCTGGACCTGCTCAAAAATAAAAGCGCGACCTTCGTGTGGGAATTCATGTTCACCCGTTCGTTATACGAAACTCCGGATATGATCAATCAGCATGAGCTGCTGAATGAGACCGCCCGACTGATTGACGCTGGAACCCTTCGCACGACCATGACGGAAAAATTGGAGCCGATCAACGCGTCTAATCTGCGCAAAGTCCATACAATGATCGAAACGGGCCGGACCATAGGAAAGATCGTGCTGGAGCATTTTGAATAGACCGGCTTAAGACGGGAATGAATATGCCGTTATACCCCACGCTTAACCTGGAGCATAAAGCTCCGGTTCGCCCGCAGCGCAAAGAGGCCAAGAACGGGTTTCGTTCTTGGCCTCTTCTTGATTCCTTAAGCTTTACTTTCACTTACGCCTGGGTCTTAAGCGCTTATCGGCGCCGTTATTTCCCGTCTTTTTTACCTTCCATTGCGGCTTTTAGCAGATCTCCCAGACTTGTGCCTATGCTTTCCGACTTGCTGTACTGCTGCACAAGCTTCTGCTGCTCGCGCTTGTTCATGTGCTTGCTGTCCTTGTTCACCGTTTCCGTAATGCCGCAGCCAAGGCACTGCACGAATAGTCCCGCCTTGCCTTCTTTCAGCTCCATCTTCTTGTGGCACTGCGGGCATCGGCGGTTCGACAGCCGCTTCTCTCCGGCGCGGGTATACCCGCAGTCATCGGCCGGGCAGACGAGCAGCTTGCCGCGCTTCGACCTCTTCTCCAGCAGCCGAGTGCCGCACTGCGGACAATGACTGTTCGAGACATTGTGCGGTTTGTACTCCGAATCGCTGTTCTTCACCTCTGCGACGAGTTCCTTCGCCATGCCGCGTATGCCCTGGAGGAATGGCTCCGCCTTCCCTTGGCCGCGGGCAATCCGCTCCAGTTCGGCCTCCCATCGGGCCGTCAAATCCGGAGTGCGAAGCTGCGGGGAGACCAGCTCGATCAACTGCTTGCCCTTGCCTGTCGGATGCAGGACATTGCCCTGCCGCTCGATCGTATCCGACGATACGAGCTTCTCGATAATGTCGGCGCGGGTCGCCGGCGTCCCAAGGCCGTGCTTCTCCATCAGCGTCAGCAGCGCCGCCTCGTTATAGCGTCCCGGCGGCTGCGTTCGGCCGCCGCGCAGCATGCAGCGGCGGATCAATACCGAGTCGCCCTGCCGCAGCTCCGGCAGCGTCACTCCGCGGCCCTCCGCCTCGCCTCCTCCAGACTCGGATTTCTCGTCTTCGTCCGCGCTCAGATCGCCGCCGTAGACTTCCCGCCAACCGGCATCCGTGACGGTCGTTCCCTTCGCCGTGAAGGTTTCCCCGTCTACCGTAACCGTAACGGCTACCGCATCGTACCTTGCAGGCGGATAGAATAGACTGATGAACCGCCGAACAATCAGATCGTACAGCTTCCGCTCCTCCGCGCTGAGCTGATTCAGCAGCACTGTCTGCTCTGTTGGGATAATCGCATGGTGATCGCTTACCTTGCTGTCATCTACAATCCGCTTCGTAATGTTCAGCGGCTTGCGCAGCAGCGGCCGCGCCAGCGGCGCATAGGGGCCAACCGCCACGCTGTCCAGCCGTTCCTTCAGCGTCCCCGTCATATCCGCTGTCAAATACCGGCTGTCTGTCCGGGGATACGTGACCAGCTTATGCTGCTCATACAGCCGCTGAAGCACGCTCGACGTCTGCTTCGCCGAAAAGCCGAATTTGCGGTTCGCATCCCGCTGCAGTTCCGTCAAATCGTATGCGAGCGGATGCGGCTCGCTCTTCTCGCTCTTGTGCACCTTAACCAGGGTGCCGCTCCGTCCCTCAAGGCGCTTGGCAAGCGCGGCACTCTTGTCCTTGTCAAAAATCCGGCCGTCTCCCCCGCTTGCTCTCCACTGCGCCTGAAAATTGCCGAAGTCCGCCGTCAGCGTATCAAATTCCTGCGACCGGAAATTCATAATTTCCCGTTCCCGGTCCATGATCATGCCGAGCGTCGGCGTCTGTACGCGGCCAGCCGAGAGCGGCGCGCCGAACTTTGTGGTCAGCGCCCGCGTTACATTCAGGCCGACCATCCAGTCGGCCTCGGCGCGGCAGCGCGCCGAATCATACAGCCGGTCGAACTCCCGGCCCGGCTTAAGCGACGCAAAGCCTTCCATAATCGCCTTATCCGTCTGGGATGAGATCCACAGCCGCCGGAACGGCTTTTTCCACTGGACCATGGTCATAATCCACCGCGCCAGCAGTTCCCCCTCCCGCGCCGCATCCGTCGCGATAATAAGCTCGCCGACATCCTGGCGCTTCATCAGATGCTGAACCGCCTTGAACTGTCCGCCCGTCTCCCGCAGCACCTTCAGCTTCATCCGATCGGGCAGAATCGGCAGATCCTCCAGCGCCCATGTCGCAAATTTATGATCATAATCCTCGGGCTCCGCCAGACCCACCAGATGGCCGAGCGCCCAGGTCACAATATACCCCGGTCCTTCCATATAACTCTTCTGCTTCTCGCGGCAGCCCATCACCCGCGCAATCTCGCGCGCAACTGACGGCTTCTCCGCTAGTATCAATGCTTTCATAGCTCGCTCCTTTCCGTCTTGAACCATTATAGCAAAGAAAAACAGTGTCAGGTCCAGGAACTTCAAAACATATCGACGGTATGTTATATTCCTTCCTGCTCCAGTCAAATTCGTGTTTTCGAGAAAAAACAAAAAACCACTGCTGAAATCTCAGCAGTGGTTCATGTGCTTGGCGGCGTCCTACTCTCCCAGGACCCTTCGGTCCAAGTACCATCGGCGCTGGAGGGCTTAACGGTCGTGTTCGGGATGGGTACGCGTGGAACCCCTCCGCCATCGCCACCAAACGGGCATTTGTGAAACAAATGCTGCCGCGAGACATTCGGTCCTTCACCTTCCGGTGCGGATGAATGTTGCAGCGTTCTTCAGGCTTGATCGCCTGAAAACTGGATCGAAACGAAACATTGCGTTATTTTGGATAAGCCCTCGACCGATTAGTATTGGTCAGCTCCATGCTTTGCAGCACTTCCACCTCCAACCTATCTACCTCGTCGTCTTCAAGGGGTCTTACTAACTTGGGAAATCTCATCTTGAGGGGGGCTTCACGCTTAGATGCTTTCAGCGCTTATCCCGTCCGTACGTAGCTACCCAGCCATGCTCCTGGCGGAACAACTGGTGCACCAGCGGTACGTCCATCCCGGTCCTCTCGTACTAAGGACAGCTCCTCTCAAATTTCCTACGCCCACGACAGATAGGGACCGAACTGTCTCACGACGTTCTGAACCCAGCTCGCGTACCGCTTTAATGGGCGAACAGCCCAACCCTTGGGACCTACTTCAGCCCCAGGATGCGATGAGCCGACATCGAGGTGCCAAACCTCCCCGTCGATGTGGACTCTTGGGGGAGATAAGCCTGTTATCCCCAGGGTAGCTTTTATCCGTTGAGCGATGGCCCTTCCATGCGGTACCACCGGATCACTAAGCCCGACTTTCGTCCCTGCTCGACTTGTAGGTCTCGCAGTCAAGCTCCCTTCTGCCTTTGCACTCTTCGAATGATTTCCAACCATTCTGAGGGAACCTTGGGACGCCTCCGTTACACTTTAGGAGGCGACCGCCCCAGTCAAACTGCCCGCCTGACACGGTCCCCGTACCCGCTTAGGGTACCAGGTTAGAACCTAGATACGATCAGGGTGGTATCCCAACGATGCCTCCACCGAAGCTGGCGCTCCGGCTTCCAAGGCTCCCACCTATCCTGTACAGATCGTACCCAAGTTCAATATCAAGCTGCAGTAAAGCTCCATGGGGTCTTTCCGTCTTGTCGCGGGTAACCTGCATCTTCACAGGTATTAAAATTTCACCGGATCTCTCGTTGAGACAGCGCCCAAGTCGTTACGCCATTCGTGCGGGTCAGAATTTACCTGACAAGGAATTTCGCTACCTTAGGACCGTTATAGTTACGGCCGCCGTTTACTGGGGCTTCGGTTCACAGCTTCGGGTTTAACCCCTAACCGCTCCCCTTAACCTTCCAGCACCGGGCAGGCGTCAGCCCGTATACTTCGCCTTGCGGCTTCGCACAGACCTGTGTTTTTGCTAAACAGTCGCTTGGGCCTTTTCACTGCGGCCCCCTCGGGCTATTCACCCTACCGAGGCACCCCTTCTCCCGAAGTTACGGGGTCATTTTGCCGAGTTCCTTAACGAGAGTTCTTCCGCGCGCCTTAGAATTCTCTTCTCGCCCACCTGTGTCGGTTTGCGGTACGGGCACCTTCTCCTGGCTAGAGGCTTTTCTTGGCAGTGTGAGATCATGACCTTCGCTACTACAATTTTCGCTCCCCATCACAGCCCAGCCTTATGGTGTACGGATTTGCCTATACACCAGCCTCGCTGCTTGGACGGACATCCATCAGTCCGCGTCACTACCCTCCTGCGTCCCCCCATTGCTCATCACGGATTATGGTGGTACAGGAATATCAACCTGTTGTCCTTCGACTACGCCTGTCGGCCTCGCCTTAGGTCCCGACTTACCCTGAGCGGACGAGCCTTCCTCAGGAAACCTTGGGCTTTCGGCGGATCAGATTCTCACTGATCTTTTCGTTACTCATACCGGCATTCTCACTTGTATGCAGTCCAGCTGTCCTTGCAGTCAACCTTCAACCCGCATACAACGCTCCCCTACCCCTGATGCAAAGCATCAAGCCATAGCTTCGGTGGTGTGTTTAGCCCCGTTACATTTTCGGCGCAGAGTCACTCGACCAGTGAGCTATTACGCACTCTTTCAATGGTGGCTGCTTCTAAGCCAACATCCTGGTTGTCTGTGCAACTCCACATCCTTTCCCACTTAACACACACTTGGGGACCTTAGCTGATGGTCTGGGCTGTTTCCCTTTTGACAATGGATCTTAGCACTCACTGTCTGACTCCCGGACGTAAGTCCATGGCATTCGGAGTTTGACTGAGCTTGGTAACCCTTGCGGGCCCCGCACCCAATCAGTGCTCTACCTCCACGACTTCAAATCCGAGGCTAGCCCTAAAGCTATTTCGGGGAGAACCAGCTATCTCCGAGTTCGATTGGAATTTCTCCGCTACCCCCACCTCATCCCCGCACTTTTCAACGTGCGTGGGTTCGGGCCTCCAGTGCGTGTTACCGCACCTTCACCCTGGACAGGGGTAGATCACACGGTTTCGGGTCTACGCCCACGTACTTCGTCGCCCTATTCAGACTCGCTTTCGCTGCGGCTCCGGCTCCTCGCCTTAACCTTGCACGTTAAACGTAACTCGCCGGTTCATTCTACAAAAGGCACGCCATCACCCCTAAAATGGGCTCTGACTTCTTGTAAGCACACGGTTTCAGGTACTATTTCACTCCCCTTCCGGGGTGCTTTTCACCTTTCCCTCACGGTACTGTTTCACTATCGGTCGCCAGGGAGTATTTAGCCTTGGCAGATGGTCCTGCCGGATTCATACGGGGTTTCACGTGCCCCGCACTACTCGGGATCCGTCTCGGAGGGAACGATTTTTCAGCTACAGGGCTTTTACCTCTTCTAGCGGGCCTTTCCAGACCTCTTCGCTTAAACCGTTCCTTTGTAACTCCATGGGAGACGTCCCACAACCCCGAAGAGCAAGCTCTTCGGTTTAGGCTGTTCCGCGTTCGCTCGCCGCTACTGACGGAATCACTCTTGTTTTCTCTTCCTCAGGGTACTTAGATGTTTCAGTTCCCCTGGTCTGCCTCTACCTACCCTATGAATTCAGGCAGGAGTGACTGTGCATTACCACAGCCGGGTTTCCCCATTCGGACACCCCCGGATCAACGCTTGCTTACAGCTCCCCGAGGCCTTTTCGTTGTTCGCCACGTCCTTCTTCGGCTCCTGGCGCCTAGGCATCCTCCGTGTGCTCTTACTAGCTTAACCAACTAAGCACTTTCACTTCACTTGTTCAATCGCTTGACACAAGCTCAGCTAAAAGATGTTCTAAAACGCAATTTTCGTTTCGGTATCCAGTTTTCAAGGATCAAGTTCTTGCTTTTGAGAGTTTGAGCTCTCAAAACTGAGCAACGAGTGAGCAACAGGCCTAAACCTGAGTTTTGGAAGCTAAGCTTCCGATTTGAATGTTTCCGCTGCGGGAAACGATTCTCCATAGAAAGGAGGTGATCCAGCCGCACCTTCCGATACGGCTACCTTGTTACGACTTCACCCCAATCATCTACCCCACCTTCGGCGGCTGGCTCCCTTGCGGGTTACCCCACCGACTTCGGGTGTTGTAAACTCTCGTGGTGTGACGGGCGGTGTGTACAAGACCCGGGAACGTATTCACCGCGGCATGCTGATCCGCGATTACTAGCAATTCCGACTTCATGCAGGCGAGTTGCAGCCTGCAATCCGAACTGAGACCGGCTTTATAAGATTGGCTCCGCCTCGCGGCTTCGCTTCCCGTTGTACCGGCCATTGTAGTACGTGTGTAGCCCAGGTCATAAGGGGCATGATGATTTGACGTCATCCCCACCTTCCTCCGGTTTGTCACCGGCAGTCACTCTAGAGTGCCCAGCTTCACCTGCTGGCAACTAAAGTCAAGGGTTGCGCTCGTTGCGGGACTTAACCCAACATCTCACGACACGAGCTGACGACAACCATGCACCACCTGTCTCCTCTGTCCCGAAGGCCGCGCCTATCTCTAGACGATTCAGAGGGATGTCAAGACCTGGTAAGGTTCTTCGCGTTGCTTCGAATTAAACCACATACTCCACTGCTTGTGCGGGTCCCCGTCAATTCCTTTGAGTTTCAGTCTTGCGACCGTACTCCCCAGGCGGAGTGCTTACTGTGTTAACTTCGGCACCAAGGGTATCGAAACCCCTAACACCTAGCACTCATCGTTTACGGCGTGGACTACCAGGGTATCTAATCCTGTTTGCTCCCCACGCTTTCGCGCCTCAGCGTCAGTTACAGCCCAGAAAGTCGCCTTCGCCACTGGTGTTCCTCCACATCTCTACGCATTTCACCGCTACACGTGGAATTCCACTTTCCTCTTCTGCACTCAAGCTGCCCAGTTTCCAGTGCGACCACAGGTTGAGCCCATGGTTTAAACACCAGACTTAAACAGCCGCCTGCGCGCGCTTTACGCCCAATAATTCCGGACAACGCTTGCCCCCTACGTATTACCGCGGCTGCTGGCACGTAGTTAGCCGGGGCTTTCTTCTCAGGTACCGTCACTCTCTTAGCAGTTACTCTAAGAGACGTTCTTCCCTGGCAACAGAGCTTTACGATCCGAAAACCTTCATCACTCACGCGGCGTTGCTCCGTCAGGCTTTCGCCCATTGCGGAAGATTCCCTACTGCTGCCTCCCGTAGGAGTCTGGGCCGTGTCTCAGTCCCAGTGTGGCCGTTCACCCTCTCAGGTCGGCTACGCATCGTCGCCTTGGTGAGCCGTTACCCCACCAACTAGCTAATGCGCCGCAGGCCCATCCCTTGACAGCAGATTGCTCCGCCTTTCAGCCTCCCAGCAGGTGCCAAGAGGAATTATCCGGTATTAGCTACCGTTTCCGGTAGTTATCCCAGTTCAAGGGGCAGGTTGCCTACGTGTTACTCACCCGTCCGCCGCTAAGTATTTTTGAGAGCAAGCTCTCAAAAATACTCCGCTCGACTTGCATGTATTAGGCACGCCGCCAGCGTTCGTCCTGAGCCAGGATCAAACTCTCCAATAAGGTTTTTTCGTGCGGTTACTCCCTCGAATCACTCCAAGAAAACAACCATCCGAAAAGTTTATCGATAGAGCGATTAGCTCATGTTGAAACATCTGACGAGAATTTGCATTCTCATGATGGCCTTTCCAAAGCGTGAACCACGCTGTGAAATCCATCTCTTTTGGAACTCGCTAGAAGCGAATTCCCACTCACTCGTTGTTCAGTTTTCAAAGATCAAACTTGTTTGCCGTTCAACTTAATGTCTCAGCAGCAACTCTTATAATATATCATACACTCTACAGAAACGCAAGCTTTTTTTGAAAGTTTATTTTATCTTGTCGGCAAAGGCTTGTGTCTCCCGAGGACGACTTATCTATAATACCTCTTCTCTGAGGATATGGCAATACCCAAAATACAAAAAAAACAATCCACTTATTATTTAAGCGGATTGTTCATTTATTGCATGAAGCCGTCAGTTGCTTAATAATACTTCGCACCGGTATATTTGCTGGCGCTTTTAATCAGGGAGACCGCTTTATTACTCTTTCCCAAACCGGCGTCTACCGTCGTATCAATAGTCACCCACTGCCCATCGATGAGGACTTCATTCCATGCATGGTATTGAGATACATAGCTGCTCTCACCCATCACAAGCTTAGCGGGAACGTTCACACTGCGGAGCATAGCGGCAAAGAGGGAAGCATAGTCGTAGCAGATTCCTTTTTTGCTTGCAAGCGTTCTGTCGATGTTCGGCACATAGTCGGTAGATACGTTGGCTGCTAAGGCGTAGTCGTATTTTACATTGGAGACGATGTAGTTATAAATGGCGGTTACTTTTTCTTTGTCAGTGTCGGTATTCTGGGTGAGTTGTTTCGCTTTTTGGATCGCTCTGTCGGACGGGTTCCATTTAACGTTCTGCACCGAGCTCAGATATACGGCGTTAGGTTCGCTCATCGAAAGGTCGATAGAATCGGAATAAACCACTTTATACTTGTTGCCGCTGGTATTCTCAAGGATGGAAACTTTATAGGAGCCGCTGCCTTGCTGAAGCGGGAAGGACTCATTGGGCTCTGATGCGAAGAGGTTGTAGGTATAACTGCTGCCGTTCTTGGTAATCATCAGTTTAGTGCGCTTGCCCTGGGGAGCGTTATATTGAATGCCAACAACACCTTGGCTTAAATTCGAAGTGTCCAGCCATTCGGAACTGCCGCTCGCGGCGGCTGCCGGGGTAACTGGAACGGAAGTGGCTACTGTAAATAATATAAGAAGCCAAAAATAAAACTTCTTCACGGATAAAACTCCTTTCGATAGCTGGCTGCCATCCTCGCGGGAAGGCCCTTTAGCTTTGCGTCCCTACCTTTCGATAGGTTTGCCATTGTCGTGCAAGTTTCATCTATTCAAATAATAGGTAAATATTCTAAAATTTTACTTGTGAGTTAAACAAAAAAAGCTTCTTCATTCGGTAGCTGGCTGCCATCCTTACGGGAAGGCCCTCTAGCTTTGCGTCCCAATCTTTCGATAGGTTTGCCGTTATCGTGTTTAGCTTTTCTAATATTAGATTACCATATTTATCTGAATTATCAATAGAAAACTAGGAAAATATACCTGTATGATTACCTATTTTTACATATTTCCGCCACAGTCACGGGAGCTTTGCGTGCACAATTAGCCGATGAGTCGGATTAATCAGCGGATCGCATGTGATGAGCGTAAGGATGCGGTCTTTGTTACTGCCTTCCAGCACGGACACATCAGTAGGTTCGACTATCGAGATATCATAGACCGTGTAGTTATAGACTTTCCCTTTGGTCTTAACGGAAATCGTATCACCGATCTTCACCTCATTCAGACGGTTGAACAGTCTTCCCTTGGTATGGGCGCGGTGAGCGGCGATAGCCGCATTCCCGATTTCTCCAAGCGGAGCGGTCTCGGTCAAATGCACGGCCGCATGCCGCATATTCGCTTTGGTGGCTCCTTCAAGCACGGGAAGTTTGACATCGATTTTATCGATCTCAATCAGCGCGATCGCTTTCTCGTCTCCGTCTGAACCGCCTTTATCCTCTGCGAGCTGCGACTGCTCGTCCAAGGCCGATTCTTCGGCAAGCAGCTGTGTCACTTTGGCATATTTGAGCCGCAGATCGGGATCGACCGAATCTTGAGCCTTCTCCGCGCTTTGTTCAAAACTCTGCTCCGCTTCCTTCAGCAGCTTCTGCTGCTGCCAATCTTCTAACCATTCGCTCGTCTTTGGATACAGGATCAGCAGAACGCCAGCGATAATTATGATATAAGAAAGCTTGCGCATAATCTTCACCCTCTATCGTCGCTCCGCTTCCGCCCCGGAGATTGCCTCACCGGAGACAGGCAGAGACTGCTTTGGCTTCACAAACACCCATTTTCTGCTGCCAAAAAAATTGATGATGACCGTAACAAACGTAACCAATACCTTCGACAGCAGCTCCTGCAATCCAAGACGGCCGATTAGAACACTCATCAGCAGCAGAGATATGCACAGCACGAACAGATTCAATGCAATAAACCTCAGGAGCTGCTTATGAATGAAGCCTTCTTCCTTGCTCCGCTGCCGGTCCTTGAACGTTATTTTACTGTTCAAAATAAAACTGTTGGCCGTTCCCGCACCATAGGAGATGACCTGGGCAACGACATAGAAGAGCCCGAGCGAAGTCAGCAGCGCGAACACGGCCATATCTACCAATGTATTCAGAAGACCGACAATATTAAATTTAACGAACTGGAGGATATCGCCGCGCACATTATTGTTATTCATAAGGTACATCCTCCCGTGATTGTCCGGCTTTCTCCCGAAAGAGCTCGGCTTCCTCCTCCTTCAGGTTTCTGTAGCCTACCGCCTCGCGGACAATGTAAAGCGGCCGGTCCTTCGATTCATCGTATATCCGGCCGATATATTCGCCGATTACCCCGAGGATCATAAGTACAATTCCGTTAAACAGCAGGTTCACGCCGACGATGGAAGCCCAGCCGGGCACCGTGCGGGAAGTAAACCACTTCTGCATCAACACGAAGAACAAAAAGACAAAGCTGGAAAACGAAAGCAAAAACCCAAGGTAAGAAGCGATTTTGAGCGGCTTGTGCGAAAAAGACGTGATGCCGTCGAGCGCAAACCGGATCATTTTTTTGAGCGGATATTTGGTCTCCCCGGCAAAGCGCTCCTCGCGGACATACTCCACCATCGTCTGGCGGAAACCGACCCAACTGACAAGCCCTCTGACATAGCGGTTCTTCTCCTTGAGTTCGCGCAAAACGTTGCACACCTTGCGGTCGATCAGGCGGAAGTCGCCCGTATCGGTTGGAATATCCACGCTCGTCATACTGCTCAGCAGGCGGTAAAACAGCTTGGCGGTGATTTTTTTGAACAATGTTTCGCCGTGGCGCTTCAGCCGTTTGGCATACACCACTTCATATCCCTGTTTCCATTTGGCAATCAACTCAAGTATGACTTCGGGAGGGTCCTGAAGATCGGCGTCGATAACAACGACCGCTTCCCCCCGTGCATAATCCATGCCTGCGGTTATCGCGACTTGGTGGCCGAAATTCCGCGAGAAGTCAATCAGCTTCACATGACCGTCCCGGTCTGCAATCTCCCGGATCATATCGGCTGAGCGGTCCCGGCTTCCATCGTTCACGAAGATCAGCTCATATGCGTCTCCGCTGCGGTCCATGACTTCCTTCAGACGCTTGTACGTATGAGAGATCACTTCTTCTTCATTATACATCGGGACGATCACGCTGTATCTGGCTTTCATTTCTTTTCCTCCTAAATTGTAGACGGCCATAACCCTAAAAGACCCAAGTCGGGAACCAGCGCAGGAAGCCTGTCACGTAATCCCCGCTAACCCGCATGCCCGACAAAACGGGATAAAACATGATAAAGAGCAGCGCGGCAGCAGCGACATACACATAACGAATGACTCTCGACCGGGATTCCGGAAACACGCTGTCCGACAGCTTCAGCATATAGACCAGCGCCAGTATCATGAACGGAACCATCGCGAAATAATGGTAAAGGAACGTCTCGCGCGGAACGAGCATCCAGGGAATGTATTGGGAAAAATAGCCGATCCAAATGACGTAAAGCGGTTTTTCCCTGCGTTTCAGCGTCAGCCGCAGGACGGCGAGGATGGCAAACACCCCCGTCCACCAGATCAGCGGATTGCCCATCGTTACGATGCTGCTGGCCTGGCCTGCCGGCAGTCCTTCTCCCCCGCTGAAGAACCATACCGGACGCTTCATAAAGGGCCATTGCCACCACTGGGAAGAGAACGGATGGGTAGCCACAAGCTGGCTGTGGTAGTCGTACATATTCTTCTGCGCTTCGAGCAATCCTTTAAACGTATAGCCTTCCGGTGTGACAGACAGCACAGGAATAAACGACAAGCTGTAAATCACGGCCGGAATAACAATAAAGAAGATAATGCAGGAGGCAAGAGTAATAACGCTTCTGCTCCAGAATGTTCGCGCGGCTTCTTGGCAAGCGGCTGACAGTTCCGGGTCCGCCCGCTTGCCCAAGGCAAGCACGCGCCGGGCCGCCCTGTGCTGCCGGTACCGGTCAAAGAGCGAAATGCCGAGCATTATGGCGAGCCCCGCCCCTCCATACAGCACGATCCATTTGGAGGCAACCCCGATGCCAAAGAACAGGCCCGACCAAAAGAGCGGCCACAGCGTCTTGCGCAGCGGAAGGCGGTAGAAATTCATTGCCGAGTAACGCTGCATGAAGTAGAACATCAGCATGATGAAGAAGACGCCGTACACATCAATGGTAGAAATCCGGGTCTGCGTAAAATGCATGAAATCCAGCGCGAACAGCCCCGCCGCAAGCGCTGCATAGCGAGTCCGCCCAAACAGCCGAAGCGCCATTACATACATAATAGGCAGCATGGCAATTCCGAATACCGTGCCGACGATCCGCCAACCGAAAGGATTAACGCCGAACAGCGCCATCCCGACGGAAATCAGAAGTTTGCCCAGCGGCGGATGCGTATTCTCATACGGAACGATGCCATGGGCATATTCATATGCGGTGCGCGCATGATAGATTTCATCAAAATAAGTGCTGTTCATAAAGCCCGAATTAGCTGGAATAAGCTGCTGCTCGTCGAACAGGTTCGACGGCTCGCCTTTTTTAGGAGTTCCTCCTGTATCGGGTGACACTCCGGCGATGGCCAGCGGCGACGCGTTTCCTTGCTCATAGAAAGCGACCTCATGCAAGTAGAAACCCGGGTTATTTACGACCACTCGGACATACCGTGCCATGGCGTTAAGCTGCTGGCTTTTCCAGATAAAGACGTTGCCGACATCCTCGTTAATCTTGATGGGTCCAGACCAGCTTTGCGGCGAGTCGCCGAATTCCAGCGTGAATTCACCGGTGCCCACGCCGCCGAATATTCTTACTTTGTCCAGCTGCTTCGCGGCGCCCAAATCGACATAGAAGCTTTCGCCCGCGGCCGAAGGCGCCCATACCGTTTCCGGCGAACGGGTCGAACCGAGATTGACCATGGCAAGCGCTCCATAAAGGACCGTAATAGCCGCCATCCACAGCCAGTCACTGCGCTTCATACGGGGAACAGCGCTTCCCTGCAGGAGGTTATCCGGACGGAGTTTCCCGACGAGCGCCAGATCGGTCTCACGGTTCTGCTTATCGGTATGCGCAGGAGCCAGCGTCAGCACCCTTCCCCTGAAATACATATCCCAGCCGATATACAGCATGTACAGCAGCAGCCCGACGTTGGCGATTGAGGTAACAAGGACGATGCCGTCCGAACCGGGATTTTGTCCCGCATTCAGATGTAACAGCACATACGCCACATTGGCATATTGGGTCAGACTCAGGCCGAAGAACAGCGTCAGCAGCCTCCGGTCCTTGATTGCCATAAAGGCGAACAAGCTTAAGGCAATCGCCGGGAACATATACCGTTCATGCATTTTGGTTCCAACCACAAACATGACCACAATTAAAACCAGACCGATAAAGAAGGACTTGGACAGGTCTTTTTTGTCTTTGCGGAACGAGAACAACGCGGCCAAAGCTACTGCGGCTATAATAAAAATATTGCCCCAGGCGCGGTAAGGAATGCCGAGCCACATTTGGTCAATCGGCGACCAGGTCGGAGCGATGAGCATGTACAGGTTAAAAGCGTTGACAGTGGAATAAGGATAGGAAGACAGCGTGCTTTTGTAAAGGTCGATCAGACCGCCAAGCCCTCCGTTGCCCCAAAAGAACGGCAGTGTAATCAAGGTAAAAGCAACAAGCCCGTACACCGCTCCTTTCAGCAGCTCTTTCCACGCCCGGTAATGGATGAAGGCAAACAGCAGTACCGGCGTAAAAATCAGAGCCTGCGGCTTCACCGCCGTAGCCACAGCGAACCAGAGCGCGGAAGCGGCAAGGCGTTTATTCGAGACGGCCAAAATACTGAGCAGCAGAAACACCACGAAAAAGGCGTCCGCCTGCCCCCACACCGCCGAATCCGTCAGTACGGCCGGATTAAACGAATATAGAATGACAAGGCCGAGCGCAATGCCGCCGCCCAGCTTTTTGCTTCCAATCCGGTAAATCAGCCAACCGAGAGCGATATCCGATAAGATCGCCGGCAGCTTAAACAGCAGCATCTCCCCAGAAGAATCCGGGTTTAAGCCCAGGCCCTGATGAATGAGATGAAGAAGATACAATATATAGATATACCCGGGAGGGTAATCCGCAAAAATGCCTTCCTGATAGAAGCGCCCCGGACCGACCTCCGCCAGCCGCTGGCCCCAGTACATAAAAGTCTTCATGTCGTTCATGTAACCCTGCGAAGTCCAGCCAAGCCACAGACGCAGCAGGAACGCCGCGGAAAGGACAATCCACAGCCACGCGCCGTAGTCATAGCTCTCCCGTCTGAGCAGACGCCTGCTGCGCAGTGCGGTCCGGTAAACCCAAGCGAAGAGGCAGGCGAAGAGTGCGGAAAAGAACAAAATATCTTTGGATGATATTTTTACCGGCTTCCCTGCCGTCCCGGCCTGGGCGGTCCCCGGATCAAGCGAGATTACCGGAACGCCAGCAGGGGCGGAGTCAAGCTCCTCCACGGATAAATCGTCAAAATACGCCTTGCCCACGGCCAAATTCCCATAGCCGCCAAGGGCTGCGCCGATTCCTATTTCCTTTTGCCCGGAGCCTGTCTTACCTATGAACTGAAGCTGCTGCCAGCCACCGCCGGTGTCTTTGGTGCTCGGATACCCCCCGCTAACGCCGACTACGAAAATATTGGCCCCGATGCCTTCCGCTCCCGCGTTCACCACTTTAACCCAGCCGGAAATCCGGTAATGGGTGCCCGGCTTTACGGTGATGGTCTGAATCCATTTAGCATGATTCTGCTGCATATTCTCTACGGCGGCCGCTGTATTGCCGGAGTGGACATCCGCAGATTCCACAGACAGCAGGCTTGCCTGATCGCCCTGCACCCATACATCCCTCGTCCAGGAGGCGGGGGCGCCCGATGCCGTTTCCTCAAATCCCGGATTTTGCAAAAGATTTCCTGCCGCAAACATTGTTCCCGGAGGGATAACAAGCATACACAGCAGCAGCAAAAATATCATTTTCGCAGCAATACGCCACTTCTTCATCATCGTTACCACCTTCATCTTATCGTCCGAATCTATGTATATGAAGTCCGCTTCATTTTTCCCTCATTTCAATATAATCGAATTGCCGGGTTAAGAAAAGTCCGGTGCTTTTTTCAGATAACACCGCCGAGTTTCTTGTTCGCTTGAAAAAAAAGACTCCTTCCGATTGAGAAGGAGCCGTAAAAGAGCGGTCAAGGCTCAGCCCTGGCTGCCGATCAGCAGGTAACGAAGCACCACCAGAACGGCCAGGACCCACATCATCCAGTGGATGTCGTATTTCTTTTTACCCGCAAGGTTAGCCACAAACGCCAAAATAACGTAGGTGACGATGCCGAAAGAGATACCGTTCGCTATATTGTAGGTGAATGGCATGATCGCAAGGGTCAGGAACGAAGGAATAGCGATAACCATATCGTTAAAATCAATCTGACGGACGGACTGCGCCATCAGCACGCCGACAATGATCAGGGCCGCCGCTGTGGCGGAGCCGGGAATCAGAGCGGCAACCGGCGCCAGGAACAGGGCAAGCAGGAAGCAGACACCCGTGGTAACGGCGGTAAGTCCCGTACGTCCGCCTTCAGCCACGCCCGCCGCGCTTTCCACATAAGCCGTTGTGGTGGAAGTGCCCAGCATCGCGCCGCCTGCAACCGCAGCTGCATCAACGAGCATCGCTTTGCCGACGCGTCTTTTGCCTTCTTCGGGATTGTCCATAATTCCCGCGCGCTCCGCCGTTCCGACCAGAGTGCCGAAGGTGTCGAACAGCTCGACGAAGGTGAATGTCGCGACCGCAGAAATAATGCCGGTATGCATAATACCTTTCCAGTCAAACTCCAGCAAGTTTAGCTGCGTGAAATCCGGAACCCATGGGGTGGCCGGATTGGACAGGGTGGAGAAATCGACCGCGCCCATCAGCATACCGATTACCGTGGTGCCAAGAATACCGAACAGAATCGCGCCTTTTACCCGCAGCACCATCAGAATGCCGATGAGCAGCAGACCGATGATTGCAAGCTGAACATTCGTGTTCTCAAGGCTTCCTAGATGGAAGACCGTTTCAAAGTACAGCACGTCGGTAAAGGTATTGGCCGGAATCGCATTGCCCGCTTCAACGCCGATCGTCATAAGGCCGCTGTTCTTCAGGCCGATAATGGCGATAAAGAGCCCAATGCCGACCGTTATCGCATGCTTCAGACTGTCCGGAATGGCACTGAGCAAAATTTGGCGAATCCGGGTGATGGTCAGCAAAATAAAGATCAGACCGGAGATGAAGACCGCTGTCAGCCCCATCTGCCAGGTAAACGGATGATCCGTCGTGGCCGACGACAGGACAACCGATGCGAAATATGCGTTAAGCCCCATACCTGGCGCAAGGGCGACCGGGAAATTAATGAATAGTCCCATCGCAATGGTGAAAATACCCGCCGCCAGTGCGGTTGCCAAAAACACGGAATACCAGCCCATATCGATACGGCCGAAGGCAGTTAACGTACCGGGATTCACCGACAGAATATACGCCATTGCCATAAAAGTGGTTAGACCGGCCATAATTTCAGTACGTACTGTGGTGCCGTTCTCTTTAAGTTTGAAAAAGCGTTCCATAATGTTCTCCCCCTGTTGTATTGGTATCAGGCAGCATTAAAAAGCCGGAGCCCTCACGGACGCCGGCCTGAAAAAGAGCTCTCCCCGAAGCGTTCGGCAAGGGGCCGTATCTTCAAGTGGGACAGCTTTCTTAGATCGTAGCCAGGTCATTACGGTGACCTCGTAGAAACTCCCGGGCCAATTCCCGAGATTATACGAATACTCATGCTGCTAATGCTTTCTCATTTTAGGTGGACATGACATGGGTTGTCAATGACGAAAACGAACAATCTTTGTCATGTTTTGGTCATTGTTTACTGCCTTCTTCAGCGCAATTGGCAGGATTCGCGCTCTTTCTGCCCAGTTTATTGACGGACTTTTTAAACATATTGGTAAGAAAAGGAGGCGAATCAAGAAAAAAGGCCAAGGATAAGCGCGAAGCTTATACATTCTTATATTTGCAAAAAATATATGCAAAAAAGCCTGCCAGCCCTTGGATCCCAAGGGCAGACAGGCTCAGCTTTTCTATTCCTACTCAATCGTCGCCGGCGGCTTGGAAGTGATGTCATAGACGACGCGGTTGACGTTCTCGACCTCGTTAACGATCCGCACGGAAATTTTCTCCAGTACATCCCACGGAATAAGGGCCCAGCCCGCGGTCATGCCGTCGATGGACGTTACGGCGCGGATGCCCACGGTGTAGGAATAAGTTGATGCAATAGAGTAAATTACTATTTTACCGCCAGTTTTTTGATACGGTTTTGTAAAATAGCCGGAATACACAGAATATATGAACTCTACGGAAAATACGGACGACAAATATAAAAAAACTGTAACGAAAATTTAAAATAAAAAATTAAGAATAAATCAGGTATGATAGTTGTCTCTTTGAGAAAAGGTGTTCGAAAATATATAACTTGGCAAGAATTCTTTATTGCTTTTAATAATCAAATCTATTTTTGTTTTAAATGCCAAACATGACTAGTGAAATCTGTTTGCACGGTATATACCGAGACTGCTGGAATGAAACGACCAATATTCATCAGTTCATCTCCTCCAAACTGGTTCCCATCAGAATCTAAATAAACCGCAGTTTCATCAAGTCCAGCAAATTTAATTACTGAGATTGATTTTGAAGCTTTTGCAAGAACCTCAAAATAGAATATCAAAGTTTCTTTCTTGTCTTTAGATACAAAACTCCAAGCTGTGGCGTTTCCTTCAAAAGGTGACTTCAAGCGATAAAAATCGCCATAAAGAATGAGTTCTTGATGATTTTCGTAAATTCAAAATCTTGGGCAGGAAAGTCAAGACTTAAACTGGCGATTTTCTCAATCTGAACGGCAGATTCACCAGTATTTTCAACTTTGACGCTACGCGTAATCACCGGCAAACTTTCAAAAATCGTGTAGTTCAATGTCAAACTAAGTTTTGAAAAATCATCCTTTAAAACAATACTCAAAGTTTCAGATTGATACTCATCGGTTTCATAAGTGGAAGGCAACTCAGAAAGTTCTGGTTTCCCTTCATTAATGACATAAGAATCAAACTTGAAATTCGTTACAGTTGAACCATCTTGATGACGAATAGCGATTGCAGGGTTACGATAATCTGCTTCATTCACACCAGGGTACTCACGAAGAACGTCATTTAAGGAAAAATCAATCGTTGTGGCACCAGGCAAGTTTGGTGAGAACGACGAACGAGTTGCCTTTGGAAACTTCCGCAGATTGTTGTAATTCTTGACTTCTTTCCCATAATAAAGTTGCAATAAGTGTCCTTCATACACATCAAAGATATAGCTGATTTCTTCGTTGTGGAGGTGGAAGGTTTGGGTTGCTTCATTAAAATTCGATAAGTTTCATAATCATATCCCACTAATTTTTTTTTCTAAGGTCAAAACAATATCATTTTTTGTAACTTCACGCTTATTTTCGATTTCAAATTCAGATAAATTATCAGAATTCGTGATTACCGCAATAACAGTATCATCTAATCCAGCTTTCTTAATGGCTGGAGACCAGAATTCAATTAGAAGCTCCCCTTGTGAAACACGTTGCCCTGGTTCGAAATAATTGATAAAACCAGTTCCATTCATCTTAACTGTTCCAATCCCAATATGAATCAATGTTGCAATTTTATTTTCGGAGACAAGACCGACAGTATGACGCGTTGAGAATGTTGCCTCAATTACGCCATCAAATGGCGCGTAAACTCTCCCATCACTTGGTTTAATTGCGAACCCTCTCCCCATTGATCCAGTCGAAAATACTGCATCTGAAACTTGTTCAAGGGGAATCACTTCACCAGCGACTGGGGCATAATAAGATAGTTCAGCTTTGGAATTCGGTTGACTTCCAGTTGACTCACTTTCATCATCACGATCAAAGTCCTTTGCCCATGTTCTCTCAAGCTCGTCAACGATTGAAGCATGCATTTTTTCATCGAGTTTCACTTTTTGGAAAAAGACAAGTGCACCAACTAAAATGAATACTGCCGGGACACCAAGCATAGCGAATTTAAAGATAAAACGGCCGTGGTTCGTGATAGTTGCAGCTGTGGCTCCTGCTGTCATACTGGCTGCTACAGCCGTGACACCAACAACTAAGTTTGAAATCGCTCCTGCAAGCTTATCCAACAATGGGCGAACAGATAAAGTCAGCGATTCATCGCGATGTCCTGATTTTAATTGACCATATTCTACTGAGTCAGTAATAGTCATCAAAGCCACTAAAAAGATTAGTGGTTGTGGAATGAAAAATAACTCCGCTGCGACAAGCACTAGAATAAGAGAGCTGTTCGCAAGACTGAATACCACTAAGGCTATCAACATTAAGGCAATGGCTACTAGAAATACATTTCGGCGGTTCCATTTCTTCGCCAATGTGGGAAAAATCGAAATGGCAGCTAAGCCAACGATTGTATTTAATACTGCCAAAATTGAAAATTTCGATGCATCTCCTAAAATAAATGTGAAGTAGTAAAGTTCAAATGAGTTTGTTAAAGACATACCAATGGCATAAAGACCATACGCTAACGATAACCACATAAGCTGATCGTTGTGCATAAGAACGTGAAAAACTCCTTTAAAAGTTGTTGCTTCCTTGTTCTTTCGCAAATCAGAATCTACTTCTTTTGTCCCTAATCCAACTACGACTGCTGATAGAGCTGCTGCACAACCAATAATCAGCGCAAACCAGAACCATCCACGAGAATCACCTGTTCCATGATTGGCATTGAGTGAGAACAGTAGCACTAAAGGCATGACCACAATACCAATTGTTCCTCCACCAATATTTGACCCGATTCGAGCAAATGTGGCTGTTTTTTCCCGTTCACGTGAATCAAATGACAATGCAGGAATCATAGACCAAAATGCAATATCTTTGAAACTGTATAGAATATCCATCATAATATATAGAATGGCAAACAAGATAAGATAGAGCATTGGGTTGCTTTTCGTCAGTCCGCCAAAATCTGTGAATAATATGACTAAAGCCGCTGGTCCTAAGACACCACCCACTACAACCCAAGGTTTGAATTTCCCCCAACGCGTATGGGTGTTGTCAATGGCATTCCCAATAAATGGATCAATGGCTAATTCTACAAACCGTAAGCAGAAAATAATAAGTGTAATAAATCCAATCATTTTCGCATCCTGCGCCTTATTTCCACTGTTAAACAAGTGGGTTGTCACAAACATAATGAAATATGTACTGAGTAATCCAAACAGCAAGTCATTCCCAAAAGCACCAAAGCTGTAAGACAACCGTGAAACGATGTTTCCTTTTGAATTTTCCATACTAAGAATCTCCTTTTCATTTATCCGATTTCTTTACAATTAAATAGTAAAGGTAACGCTTTCAATTTAGAATGGAATAAATTGTGTTAAATCCTACATTTTTTTAGATGATTCCGAATTTCGAGTAAAACTAAAGTATAATTTTATTTGGAAGATTTGAGTAAAGGAGGCTTAACGATGAACATACGGAAATATTGGGATGTATTTATTAAGGAAGATTATTTTTCTGATTTCTATTTTTTTAATGTAGGTCATGAAATTTGTGCGCCACTGCACTATGGTCCAACCATAAGGGAAAATTATGTTGTGCATTACATAGTATCAGGAGAGGGAATCTTTGAAGGAAATGGAGGAAAGAAGCATTTAAAAAAAGGAAATTTTTTTGTTATTCGTCCCAACGAGGTGAATTTCTATCAAGCAGATGAAACAAATCCATGGGAATATTACTGGCTTGGGTTTAACGGAAGTCGAGTACCGGAATTGTTGTTATGCAATGGCATCAATGACCATGATTCAGTTGGAACAGTTTCACCCGATAATGAGTTACAGAAACTATTCGAAAGAATGATGAAAATGGATTTATTTGATATGAAGGAAAAAATGAGTGTACAGGCATTGTTTTATACGATTTTTGCTCATTTCAAAATCGAAAAGAACTATTATCTGCTCAATTCAACGAATATAAAGCAGAAAAAATATAGTGAATTATTTTTACTTTTTGTTCACAATAATTATTCGCGCCTCGACCTTTCGATTCAGGAAATCGCTGAGTCAATAAACCTTACTCCAGCTTATCTCAGTCAGGTTATTAAAGAAGAAATAGGTGTTTCCCCTGTTCAATATTTAAAAACTCATCGCCTGCAACAAGCAAGTATTCTACTGAATACCAGTGAAAAAACCGTTTATGAAATTGCTGAGGAAGTAGGATATTCAAATGTGGACTCCTTTTCGAGAGCATTTAAAAATGAGTTTGGCGTCTCACCGACAAATTTCCAGAAAAACAAACAGAATTTGATTTTTTACTAATACGCTCTCGTTCTCATCTTAAGATTTCTAAATGAGAAAACCCCCATCAAGAAAATTTCTTGGTGGGGGTTTTGGTGGGGTTGTTAAATCAATGTTCACGCTTCAATTTATGTTACCAGGTTACTCCCACTCAATCGTTGCAGGCGGTTTGGAAGTAATGTCATACACGATCCGGTTAACGTTGTCTACTTCGTTAACGATACGGACGGAGATTTTCTCCAGCACATCCCAAGGGATACGCGCCCAGTCAGCAGTCATACCGTCGATGGACGTAACGGCGCGAATACCTACTGTGTAGGAGTACGTCCGGGCGTCACCCATGACTCCCACACTCTTCATGTTCGGCAGCGCGGTGAAGTACTGCCAGATTTCACTTTCAAGACCCGCCTTGGCGATTTCCTCTCGGAGGATGTAATCCGAATCGCGGACGATCGTCAGCTTGTCCTCTGTCACTTCGCCCAGCACGCGGATGGCAAGGCCCGGTCCCGGGAACGGCTGGCGCCATACGATGGCATGCGGCAGGCCAAGCTCCTCGCCAACCTTCCGCACCTCGTCCTTGAACAGCGTGTTCAACGGCTCGATCAGGCTGAACTTCATATCCTCCGGCAGTCCGCCGACGTTATGATGCGATTTGATCGTCTGCGCCGTTGCGGTTCCACTCTCCACGATATCCGTGTACAGCGTTCCCTGTGCAAGGAAATCGAAATCGCCGAGCTTGGCCGATTCCTCATCGAAGCAGTAGATAAATTCGTTGCCGATAATCTTGCGCTTCTGCTCGGGATCGTCTACACCGGCCAGTTTGCCGAGGAAACGGTCACGGGCGTCGATTTTGACGACGTGAATATCGAATTTGCCGACGAACGTCTCCATGACACTCTCGGCTTCACCTTTGCGCAGCAGACCGTGGTCGATGAACATACAGGTCAGTTGGTCGCCAATGGCGCGGTGAATCAGCATGGCGACAACGGAAGAATCGACGCCGCCGCTCAGGGCGCACAGCACCTTCTTGTCACCGACCCTGCCGCGGATATCATTTATAGCGTCCTCGATAAAGGATTCCATCGTCCAATTGCCTTCACAGCCGCAGACTTCATACAAGAAATTGGAGATCATCTCGTTGCCGTGTATGGAGTGGCGCACTTCGGGATGGAACTGCACCGCATA
Organism: Paenibacillus sophorae; assembly: GCF_018966525.1. NCBI lineage: Bacteria > Bacillati > Bacillota > Bacilli > Caryophanales > Paenibacillaceae > Paenibacillus > Paenibacillus sophorae. The sequence goes on along the minus strand of NZ_CP076607.1, from coordinate 1,385,373 downwards.
CAGCTTCCGCTCTTCGTGGCTCATCGCCGCAATCGGCGCGCTTTCGGTACCAGCATCGAGTTTGAAGCCTTCCGGAAGCAGAGATACATGGTCGCCGTGGCTCATCCATACGGTCTGGCTGCCCTCCAGGCCTTTGACCAGCGTGGCGCCGGCTTCAAAATTCAGATCCGCCTTGCCGTATTCCCGCTTCGAGGCGCGTTCGACCTTGCCGCTGAGCTGATGAGCCATCAGCTGCATGCCGTAACAGATGCCGAAAATCGGCAGTCCAAGATCATAAATCGCCGGATCGACATGCGGAGCATCCTCGGCGTAAACGCTCATCGGACCGCCGGAGAAAACGATGCCCTTAGGCGAAAGCTCCTTGATCCGGTCGATCGGCGTATTGTACGGCAGAAGCTCGCTGTATACCCCTAAATCCCGAATTCTGCGCGCGATTAATTGGTTATATTGTCCACCGAAATCGAGAACAACGATAATTTCATTTGGCTTGTTCATTACTTGCCTCCCTTGATTGTTGGATTCATTATACGAGAACGTAATTCGCACCGTCAAGGAAAGGCGGACAGGCTGCGAAGTAATCGCTTACGGATGCTTTTACGGAAAGTTTTCACAGATGCATAATGTGCTTTCGCAATCGAAAATATAGCTTCGGCTGACCCGTATAAGGGAGTTAATATATTGAAGTCAATTATTTCGCGAGCGCTTCCCCCCGGGGGATATAAATTCGAGATGGACCCGAAGGCGCCATTTGGGACAGCCAAACGTTGAACTTTATTATTGCAGGCATAGGCTATGGCCTCCGTGGCGCCGGTGACACCAAGGGGACCCAGGTCAGGTTAGTTGTGATTTTTAGTTCTGCGTCTTGTAAAAACTACTAAAGTGCAGGTTTTTCCAGCGAATGCGTATGTCAGCAGGGAAATCCTACAATTGTGCAGGAATTTTAAGGCTGTACCGGCTGCATATGAGGTTGAACGGGTAAAAAACTGTATTTTATCGGGCATATTGTGCAGTGGCGACTTCAAGGCGACAAAAGATGTACAATTTCAGGCTTTGCAAGCAACTGCCCTGGGATCTACTGCGAAGATTGGCGGCGGGAACTGCCGGCAAAGGCAATTTCCGATGCAAAAGTCGCCTTAGCGGCTTGAATCGAAGTTTGCATAATGCCGATAGTTCAAGCGAGAGGCGGCCGTCCGGACAGCCGCCTCATTAGCTCAAATAGAAAGCGATTCGCAGGCAATCGCGCAGGAATGCCCTTGTGCTCGAGCGATCCGGCGTCTCCGGGAATCCGTAAGCCTCTGACGGCGGGGCAGGTTCCGGTAAGGCCGCCGGAATGGCGAAGCCGCCGGATGAGCGGCGAATGTCCTGCGGGAAGCTGCGCGCAGGGCCGGAGTCCGGCAAGCGGCCGCCAGCCGGAGTGTGGGCCGGCCCGGAGACGCCGGGCTGACGCCGCCCAAGCGGATCGGGACCGGCCCTGCGCAGATCAGGACCGCCCGCGCCGCCGTACGCCAGCGCCTCCCAGCGGCGGACGAACCGCCGGACCGCTGCGCGCAGTCCGGCATCGTTAATGGGCAGGGACGCGGCATACTCCCTGCCCGTCATCCCCGGCGGGGGCGGGCCGTAGCGCGCGGCCAGCACCCGCCAGACCAGGGACGCGGCCTGCAGCAGCCGCTCCCTGCGCATGGCGCTGCGCCCGAGGCGCAGCAGCGCCAGGCTCCGCCGCCAGCGCCACGCGGCGGCGGCAAGCAGCGCCGCCGCGGCTGCGGGCGGCGCCAGAGCCTGTCCGCCCCCGGGAACCGGGGCGGACGGCATTCCCGCGCCGGCAGCGGCAGGCGCGGGGCCCTCCGGCGGCGCGGGCACAGCCGCCGGGGGGCTGTCCGGCAGCGCGGAGCCCGCTGCCGAGGCCGGCGTCGGGTCGAAGGGGACCCAGCCCGCGCCGGCAAAATACACCTCGACCCAGGCATGGGCGTCGCCCTGGGTCACAATATACCGCTGCGGCCCGGGGCCCGCTTCCTGCCTGCCCGGGGCATAGCCCTGGACATACCGGGCCGGAATACCGGAGCTGCGCAGCAGGACGGCCATCGCGGAGGCGAAATGGACGCAGTACCCCTTCTTTTCCGTGAACAGAAAATCGTCGACAAAGTCGGCCCCTTCCGGCGGTACTCGCGTATCCAGCGTATAAGGGTACGTTTCTTGCAAATAATCTCGGACAGCCAAGGCTGCGTCGTACCGGCTGCCTGCGGAGTCCGTAAGGCTCGCGGCCAGCGTACGGACCCGCTGGGGCAGGGAGGGCGGCAGTTCCAGGCCCGTTGCAGTAATCTGCGGAGGGTCGCTGCCCGCCAGCTTCCGCAGCACGGCGGGATCGCTCTCGGGCAGCAGCGAGTCCACTGTATATTCGGTCACTTTGGAGGAGCCTACCAGGTCGGGCAGAGCGAAGCTGCCCTTCTCCCCGCCTGCCAGAATATAGCCGAGCCGGCTTCCGTCCAGCTGTCTGACATCCGAGACGGATAACACCTTACCGGCGCCAAACACGGGAATGCCGCCCACGGACGGAGACGCAAAACGAAACCGCTGACGAAGAACACGCCCGTCCGCCGTCTTGGCATCCCCGGAAGAAAGGACGGTCAGACTTAGCGGCGAGGGTTGAGCAGCCGCTTGCGTCCAGCGGCGCCCGTCATACCGGTCCAGGCTTTCTCCGCGCAAGTAAGTAGAACGGGAGCTTTCTACCGTGAAGACCGGGTCATTGCTCCGGGTGAGCGGCCCGCCAAGCTCGCCGCCAGAGCCGTATCCCGTGATCCCTGCGGTCCCCGTGGTTCCCACTATCTCGGCTGCCTGGCTGCGCAGTCCGTCGAATGCCCAGTCCCGCAGCTGCTGGGCAGCCGACTTCAGCGGCTGAACCCGGTCCGGCTGTCCGGCGGGCAGCTCTGCTCCGATCCAGGCCGCCACCGTTAGACTCCCCGCCAGCAGGCAAGCAGCGCCGGCCCATCGGAGGAACGGGATGGGGCCCGCGACGCCGGCCCTTTCCAGCAGGCGCGGCAGGCCGCTCATTCCTTGCATCCACGCAATAAGCGCTCCCGCTAGTATCATGTCGGCCGTCGTATCGCTTCCGAGGCCCTTATCCAGAATCAACAGATAGACCAGCGTCACTGACGTGAACAGCATTGTGCTCCCCCTGAACAGCGCAAGATGCTGCACCGATGAGACGAGCATGCTCCAGCCTGCCAGCAGCAGGAGAAGGCGGCTCGCGGCGCTCATTTCAGCGATTTTGCCGGAAAGGAGAAGGAGGGCGTCATGCCCCATAGTCTGGAGAAGACCTGCAGGCCAAGCCGCTCCCGCGGACGACGAGCATAGATAGAACCATGACAGCGCAAAAATGGCCAGTTGGACCGGAAGCGTACGCCAGGGAGATGCCCGAAACACCCCGGCGATAAGCAGCGCCGCGGCCATTAACGCCAGAACTCCCAGCAGCCTCTCCGTCTCCGCCCCCAAATCCATCCGGTACAGCGGATGCAGCCAGTCCGCGAACAATCCGAACAGGGACAGGGAGAACAGAGCCCGGTAGCTCAAAGACACTTCGTTTGGATGGCAGCCTGCTCCGTATTCTTCAGCGGGGCGGAGCGGAACAGAGCGGTTCCCGGCCCCAGTCCCGCCGGATTGCCGCTGCCAGAATCCGGGCGTGAACGCCGAGTCGGGGGCGCTGCGCTGCCTTGCGCCGCCCAGGTGGCTCCGCTTTGCTTCATCCGTTCCGGACGTTATCCCAGATGAGGCTGCGGAGGAGAAAGCAGACGGCTTAACGCGCCGACGGCTTGCGGGATAATTCATCCGCTGTCCCCTCCCTGCCCTCGTGGGGCAGCGCATGCTCAAGGCAGTACAGTCCCGCCCCCAGACGGCCCAGACTGCCGCAGATCGTCGCAGCGGGCGCGGAAAGTGCAGAGACAGCCGTGTGCTGCCCATTCAACTTCCGCATGCGTTCAGGGACTGCGGAGAATCGGCCGCCCGCCTCTTCGTACAAAGCGGCTTGCTTAGCGCTTCGAACAGAAGCCGCCCTGTCCCATACATAATACAGATCCACCTTGATCCCCTGGGCGAGCAGCCGGGAGATTGTCAATGCGGCTTCCCGGTCCGGGCGGCCGGTGATCACCGCAATGCCCATGCCTGGAATACACTGCCGGGAGGCGTCTTCCAACAGCCTTGCCAGCGTGCGCGTTCCATCCGGCGCCACATCGGCAAGCGTATCCAGCACTCTGGCCGGGATGATGCCCATTCCTTCGTATCTCGCCATTCCTTCCGGCCAGCCGCCGGTGAACAATTGGGCGTAGGAGCCTGCGCGTTCCGCAGCAAGCAGCAGACCCAAGGCCGCTGAGACGGCCAGCTCGAAGGCCGGAGTTCCCGGCAAAGAGCTCCCCCGGGGAGGGAGCGATTCCCACGGCGTCTCATAGGATGCGGGGCAGTTGTCCAGGACGACGCAGAACATGCGCCCTTTTTCCCTCTCGGGAACGCGGCTTTGCAAGGAGCCGCGGCGGGCCGTATTTTTCCAATCTACCCGGTTCATGGGATCTCCCGGCTGATAATTTCGGATATCCGACTCTTCCTCCGCTCCCTTCCGCCTCCGACTCATGGCTGAGGCTACCCCTGGTCCGGCGCCGGAATCGGCGTAGATCTCCCCGCAATACAGCGGAGCCGGCAGCACTTTGAACTCCCGGTTCCCCTCGGGAGCGCTTGTTCCGGTAAACCAACCCGGCAAATCTCCCCAGCTGACGCGGCAGGAACGCAGCTGCTGGCGGCCCCGCGGCAGCCGTTCCAGACTGTAGGTGTATTGAAATGTACGCCGGAATCCGGGGAACAGCAGCAGACGATGATCCCCGCAGGTCCAATGCTCCTCAATCATCATCCAGGGAATCGGCAGACGGCAGCGGAAACTGAGATCAACCTTTACCAGCACGCTATTCCCCGCCGTCGGCTGAATCGGAGAGAGCGTCCGGACGAGCTCAAATTTACTAGGGCCGAGCACCTGCAGCAAGAGCCCGCCAAGCATGACCAGCCCGATAAATATCAGGAGAAACAGCAGAGCAGAGCCGCCAAGCCAGCCATACAGCCCTGCGATGATGCCCATTGCGGCCAGCGCCCGCGCCCATTGACTGGGCAGATTCGGATTCGGAGAAACAGCAGGGCTGTCGGGCCTGCGGATTGGTTTGATCAATGGACATCCTTCCTTTTTCTTGGGGATTTTTCAATATTATTCCCATGAAAAGGAAAAGACAGACCTTACGATAATCCTGGTATCCGTGTGTGTGGCTTTAGGATGCTTTTACCCTCCGTTCTTCCGGAACCGATGTTGCTCCGAGCAGGCGATGTCCTGCGGACTCAAGCAAATCCCTCAGTGGCAGCCAGATGGCGCCGCCTCTAAGAGTGACCTCCGAGGCAATTGCCCCCCGGTCCCCGCCCCCTGCGGTAAAGGCGAGTCCGCCGCCATCCGTGTCCGCTGTTATTGTCCGCCCATTCAGCACCGCCAGGCCGCTGTGAGTGCCGATATCCCAGTTCACCTGTCCGCCAAGCCGCTCGACTACGGCCCGCAGCGGGACGATATACTGGCCGTTCTCAATCCGGTATTCGCCCGGCTGCAGCGAAGCTTGGAGCATTCCCGCTACCACCGCAAGCGGTTTTCCGGGCGCAAACAACGCGGCATTCGGGGTTATATTGGCGGCGATCCATGCTTCATCAGGCTTTGTTCGCTTCGCGGCACCCTTACCCGGATGAGCCTTGAACTGAACCGGCTCACTGCTGCCGTCCAGCGTCTTGAAGACATAACCCGCAGCTTTATACTTTTTAATAATTTCCGGCAGCGCCTTTGCGCTTTCCTGATGTCCCGCTCCGTCATGAAGCAGCAGGACGACTCTGGAAGACTTGGTATTCTGAACCGAGTTCTTCAGTATTTCCGAGGCCGGCACTCCCCTCCGCACCGAATCGCCGCTGTCCACCGTCCAGTCCGTAGCCAGATAGCCCGCTTGCTTCATCAGATGGAAGTAGGTATCATCAAAATGTCCGGCTGTTCCGCCGGGAGCGCGGACAAGCTGGGGCCGTGCTCCGGTAATCTGGCGGATGATTTCTTCCGTTTTTTTGATTTGACTCCAGAAATGTGTAAATCCGCTGTATAAATCTTTATAATTATGATCATAGGTATGATTGCCGATGGCATTCCCCTGTTCCCAAATCGCGTTAATCAGCTCAGGACGGGTTTCCGCCTGGTCTCCAATCACAAAGAACGTCGCCTTGACCTGCTCCCGCCGCAGAATCTCAAGCACTTTGGGGGTAACGGCGCTGGGACCGTCGTCGAAAGTGAGATAGACAATCTTTTGCACGGCACTTTTTCTGGAGGCCGCCGGAGCGGCTTCAGTCATGCTTACGGCCGCCCCAGAGATTCGTGATCCCGATGCCCGGTCGGCCGGAGAAGCCGGCGGCAGGCCGACGAACGGCACCGGTTGGCTGCTACCGCGCACCGGCAAGCCAGGATGTGCTTGTCCGTTCAGAGCACCGGAGATTGCCAAATGAGGCGATGCGCCGTCCCTTCCTTCGGCGGCTCCGCCGCTGTCAGCGGCCTGAAGCGTCCCGGATGATTTTCCGAAAGGGGAAAGCCCTGCTTCACGGTAAATCAGAGCGGCCATGAGGACCGCGGCGGCAAGCACAAGCCGGACAGCCGTACGGCGGCTGATTCCGCGCTTTTTCCGAATCATATTCTCTACCTCCAGCATTCTATTGGCTGCTACAGCCTTCTGTTGGATTATATGAGGACAAGCCGCGAATTAGACATGGCCTCCCGCTGATGAAACAGCCGGTGCCGGAAGTAAGAATATGCAAACTTAAAGCGGCGTATGCCCATCTTTTTGGAGAGTGACATCAACTATGGAAATGCTGAATTGGATACAGGAATTATTCGGGAAGTATGGGTATAACGTGCTGTTCTTCGGGCTGCTGCTGGAATTTATCGCATTGCCCTTTCCCGGGGAGACGACAATGGCTTTCGCCGGATACCTGTCCTATACGGGGCGGCTCGACTTTATGATATTGATTATCGTCGCGTTCTTCGGAACGACAATCGGGATGACTATCACGTATTTCATCGGCCTCAAAGCCGGAATGCCGTTTATTCAGCGGTATGGCCGGTGGTTTTTGTTCTCTCCCGCCAAGCTTGAAAAAACGCAGCTCTGGTTCGAGCGGTACGGCAGCGGTCTGATTACGATCGGGTATTTCATCCCCGGCGTGCGCCATTTTACCGGTTATTTCTCCGGCATTATCGCTCTTCCTTTCCGCAAGTTCGCCCTCTACGCCTATGGAGGCGCGCTGTTCTGGGTCATTCTGTTTCTCGGGATCGGCCGGCTGTTCGGACCCCAGTGGACCGCTGTATTCCATCTGTTTGAGGCTTACGCTCCATGGATCGTGCTGGCCGCCGTCCTGCTGGCCGCGATGATTCTCGTCTACCGCTTCCGTTTCAGCCGCAGACCCAAAGCTCTACGCGTAATGGGCACGGTTAAGGAGTCCTCGAAAGAACGCTGACCTTCCTGCCTCGTCTGTCCTTCATCCATGCGTACGCCCCCAGCACAACGGCAATTGCGGCAAAACAGACACCTCCCGCAAGCCCCATCAAGCGGGGCTCCATTCTGGTTAGCAGATAACCGGCCAGCAGCATGGACAAGCCGAGCACCATACTGCCCGCCGCCGTCATCAGCCCGAACAGAAGAGGCTGCCACCTGGCGGGCGTCTCCCGCATGAGCAGCGTATCGAGAGAGGCGGACACGATCCCCGACGCCAGAGACGCAAGAACATACAATCCGCAGACTGCCGCAAAGCTCCCTGCCGCGCTGATGCCGATGTGAAGCAGCCCTTCCAGCAGCAGCCCTCCCAGCGCCGCCGCCAGCAAGTTCCGCTTAACCAGACGCCCGGTCCAAAAGCTCAATGTGAGCCCGGCGCCGAGCGATGCGTAAAAAACCCCCACACCAATATCTCCCGCGTTAAATACGCGAATGGCATACACACTGATCAGCACATTGTCGAGTCCGCTCACAAGCGAGACGAGCAGTTCATAACCCAGCACAATTTGCAAGCACACGCTTCCGGCAATGAGAGCGGGCAAGCTTTTGGGGCTTGAGGAGCGCTCCCCTGCCCCGGCTTTCGCCGCCATGTCCGTCCCGTGAAGCCCCTCGTCTTCATCTCCCAGCCCTTCCGGCGGGGTATGGGGGAATGAAATCCCCGAAAGGATGAGCGCCGCTGCCAGGAAGGAGACGGCATTCAGAACGAATGCGGTCTGCGGACCGAACCAGTGGGAGACGAAGCCGCCCGTCAAAGCGCCCAGAATGAGCACGCAGCCGGTCAGCATCTGCTCCATGCCGTTAGTCCTCAGCAGAGCGTCCCGCCGTGCAAGGAGCGGTATGGATGATTTCCGCACCGGGGCATAAATCGCCTCTCCCGCCGCCAGCATAAAGCTGCCGACATACAGCAGCCACAGCCGGTCCTCCCCCGTAACCCACAAAAAAGACAAGGCGAACGGAATCCGCGCGATATCGGTCGCCATCATAACCGTCTTGCGCGGCAGCTTCCCGCCCAGAAAGCCGCCCAGCGGCGCGAGCGCCAAATACGGAATGAGCTTAACCCCGAGCGACAGGCCGACGGCCATGCCCGATCCGGTAAGCTGGAAAATCAGCGACAGCATGGCAACCTGGCTGAAACGATCCCCGATCCCGTTGATGATTCCGGCGGCAAACAATCGGTAATAACCGGCGCTTATGCCGTCCTTGGCGGTGCTTTGGTGTGTCATGACGTTCATCCTCACTATTATTGAATTAAATAAATATCTAATTAGATATTAATCGAATGCAAAGAGAATGGCAATCCCTCTCCTTTCCGGAATTCGGAAAAAAGAATAAGATATAACTAACTGGCTGTTCACGGAAAACCCGTTTCATATATGCCGAAAGGAGATCCGTACCGATGAAAATAGATCGTCTGCTGTCCATCGTCATCGTGCTCCTGGGCCGCCGGCTCGTTCAGGCGAAAGAGCTTGCCGACATGTTCGAGGTGTCGGTGCGAACCATTTACCGCGATATCGAAACGCTAAGCCTAGCCGGAATTCCGGTGGTCACCTATCAGGGCGGAGGCGGAGGCATCGGGTTAATCGAAGGCTACCGGCTCGACCGGAATGTGCTTACCGACCATGAGCTGGCGCAAATCTTTTCCGCTCTGCGAAGCCTCTCCCCCTATACGGGCGATCACGAGCGATTGATGGAGAAGATCAGCAGCGTTGTTCCGCCTTCGCGTTCGCAGCAGTTCCGCAGCATAGCGTCACAGCAAGTTGTCGACCTCACCCCGTGGGGGCTTCCGGGAGCATCCGAACAGAAGCTTGCTCTGCTCAAGGAGGCGCTGGAAGAGAGCGTAACCGTCTCTTTTGCTTATGTCAGCGCCGAAGGGACGGCAACGGTCCGGTGTGTGGAGCCGTATACTCTTGTCATGAAGGGCCAATCCTGGTACTTGTACGGCTACTGCAGGCTGCGGGAGGATTTCCGGCTGTTCAAGCTGCACCGGATGAAGGATCTCGTTAAGGGGACTACGGTTTTCACCAGGCTCGAGCTTTCGCTTAGGGATTTGCCATGGAATGACTATCCGGGAGATCGTGAAACCTTGACCGAAGTAATCCTTCATTTCTCTGCCAAAAACAAGCGTATCGCGGAGGAGCGTTTCGACTGCTCCGAGCTTCAGGCTGACGGCAGCGGCGGCTATACCGTCTCCCTGAACTATCCCGTCGACGAATGGCTGTACGGCTTTCTGCTCAGCTTCGGGTCTGCTGCCGAGGTGCTGGAGCCGCAGAATGTAAGACAGCGGCTTGGCGAGCTGGCGGCGGCCATTGCCTGCAAATACAGCCCGGCAACTTGACAGTAAGCTGTCCAGTTCCCCGGCTTATACTGTATCTGTAAAAACATTTGCGGGAGAGTGATTGAAAATGGAACATCACATGGAACACAACGGACCGTTCTGCCAAAGCTGCGGAATGCCGGTGGCGGAGAAAGATCTGCTGGGGACGGACCGGGAAGGCATTAAGACAGAGGAATATTGCAAATATTGTTATGAAGACGGCGAGTTTAAGCAGCCTGACATTACCCTCCAGGGGATGATTGATCTCTGCGCCGGTTACCTTGTGCAGCAGGGCATGGATGAGGCCGAAGCCAAGGGAATGCTCGCTCAGACGCTGCCACTGCTTAAGCGCTGGAGAGAAGAGAGCGTCTCCTAATACAAGTCAAAGGGACACATCCCGGTTCAAAACAACCTGGGATGCGTCCCTTTTTTAATATCGGCTATGCTGTTATTCTGTTTCGAGAACTTTCCAAGCCGGCTGCCATCCCGCTTATTACCTAAGCCTGCACCGGCTTCAGCTTTGTCCCCGCTGTGGGCCCGGCAGACTCTTGAAAGAGCGCTCCGCCGCTCTCCAGCTCGTTTGCGATCGACATCATCAGCTTGATCCGGTTCGTCTGGTTCACCACGCTGACGCCCGCATCATAGTCGATGGCGGCAATATTGGCGCTCGGATACAGTTCTTTCAGCCCTTTCATCGTCCCGCGTCCGGTAATATGGTTCGGAAGGCAGGCGAATGGCTGGATGCAGACGATATTGTTCACTCCGTGATCAAGCAGTTCCATCATCTCGGCGGTCAGGAACCAGCCTTCGCCCATCTGGTTGCCCACCGACACGAGCCTTTCGGCTTTTTCGGCGAGACGGTAGATGTTCTTGTCTTTATGGGCGAGTCCCAGCTCATCAAGCGCCGCCGTGATCGGCTTGCGGTACATCTGTATATACGTAATGAGCAGCGGGTTGATCAGCCCGAGCGTCTTGCTCTTGCCGAACTGCTCCGCCCCGTAAATCGGATTGTACACACAGTAAAAGATAAAATCGAGAAAATCGGGCATTACAACTTCCCCGCCCTCGGCCTCGATCAGATCGACAAGCCGGTTGTTAGCGTCGGGATGAAACTTGATCAGAATCTCGCCGACCACGCCTACCCGCGGCTTAACCTCCGCCGTCACCGGCAGACGGCTGAAGCTTGACGCAATCTCGCGGGATAGCCGCTTATATTCACGGAACGAGAAGGAGGACAAGCTGTCCTTGCAGCGCTCCATCCCCTGGCGGAACAGGGCTTCGGCGCTTCCCGGAACCTTCTCGTAAGGTCTGAAGCGGTACAGCAGCCGCATTAGCAGGTCGCCGTAGCAGGCGGCGGCGAACATCCGGTTGATCATCTTGAACCCGATCCGGAAGCCCGGCTGGCTCTCAAGACCCGAGGCGTTCAGCGACAGAACCGGAATCTTTCCGAGCCCCGCATCCTTCAGCGCTTTGCGCAGCAGGGAAATATAATTCGTTGCCCGGCAGCCTCCGCCCGTCTGCGACATAATGACCGCCGTCCGGTCCGGATCGTAATCGCCGCTCTGCAGCGCCGACAGAATCTGGCCGATTGTCACAATCGCCGGGTAGCAGGCATCGTTGTTGACATACTTCAGCCCTTCCTCCGTCTCCTCGGGACCGGACTTCTCAAGCACCTTGAACCGGTAGCCGAAATCCTGGAACACCCGCTCGAACAGCTCGAAGTGAATCGGTGACATTTGCGGCGCCAGAATCGTATACGCCGACTTCATGTCCTTCGTAAAAGTCACTCTCTGCTCGTCTTCCCGGGCCGTACGAGGCGCGGCCTCTCCTTGCTCTCGCTCTCGCATCGCCGCGAGCAGCGAGCGCAGACGGATGCGGGCTGCACCCAGATTGCTGATCTCGTCGATCTTGATCAGCGTATACACCTTGCCCTTACGCTCCATAATTTCCTGCACCGCGTCGCAGGTGATCGCATCGATGCCGCAGCCGAACGAAGTGAGCTGCACCAGCTCAAGATCGCTGCGGGACGCCGCGAGCCGCGCGGCTCTGTATATGCGGGCGTGATAGGTCCACTGGTTCACGATGTTGATGTCGCTCTTTTCGCTCCCCAGATGGAAGACCGCATCCTCGGTAAGAACCGCCAGCCCCATGCCCGTGATGAGCTCCGCGATTCCGTGGTTGATTTCCGGGTCGGCATGGTACGGATGCCCGCAGAGCAGGATGCCCTTGGTTCCGCTCTCCTCAAGGAACGCCAGCGTCTCCTCGCCTTTTCGCCGCAAATCGCTCTTGGCGCGTTCCGCTTCCGCCAGACCGGCCTGTACGGCGGCAGCCATTTCCTCCTTCGGAATGTCCGGGAAGGTGCGCGCCAGGGCTTTGGTCAGCGCCGGAACGTCATCAAAGGTCAGGAACGGGCTGACGAGCGGGATTTCCTTTTCCTTGAGGCCGTCCATGTTGTTGCGGATGACCTCCGGATAAGAGGCGACGACCGGACAGTTAAAATGGTTGTCGGCTGCCTTATCCTCTTTCCTCTCGTACACGATGGCAGGGTAGAAAATAAAATCGACGCCCTGGCCAAGCAGGCTCTGCACATGCCCGTGAGCCATTTTGGCCGGATAGCAGACCGCTTCGGACGGAATGGTGTCCATTCCGCTTTCGTACAGCTTTTTGTCCGATTTCGGGGACAGCACCACCTTGTAGCGAAGCGCAGTAAAGAACTCGTGCCAGAACGGATAGTTCTCGAACAGGTTCATGGCGCGCGGCAGCCCGACAACACCCCGCTCCGCCTCCGCATCGGGCAAAGGCTCGTAATCAAAGAACCGGTCATATTTGTACTGCATCAGGTTCGGCAGCGTATTTTTTTCCTTCTTCCCTCCGGCGCCGCGCTCGCAGCGGTTGCCGGTCACATGGAAGCTGCGGTCCGGGAACCGGCTGATGGTCAGCGGGCAATTATTGCCGCAGCGTCCGCACCGGCCCTGGGTCACTTCGTAGGTAAAGCTCTCCAGTTCCTGCAGGCCGAGCAGCGTGCTGACGCCGCTCTCCGCGGCGTTCTCCCTGGCGAGCAGGGCGCAGCCGTAGGCTCCCATTACGCCGGCGATATCCGGGCGGACGACGGTTCTGCCCGTCAGCTGCTCAAATGCGCGCAGCACCGCTTCGTTGTAGAATGTGCCGCCCTGCACAATGATATGTTCTCCCAGTTCATCGAACCTGCGGATTTTGATCACCTTCTGCAGGGCGTTCTTGATGACGGAGTAGGCCAAACCGGCAGAAAGGCCGGACAGGGACGCCCCTTCCTTCTGCGCCTGCTTAACCTTGGAGTTCATGAACACGGTGCAGCGCGAGCCGAGATTGACAGGGTCCTTCGCCTGCAGCGCAGCCTCGGCGAACTCGGCGACGCCTAGGCCGAGCGCCGAGGCGAAGCTCTCCAGAAAAGATCCGCAGCCCGCCGAGCAGGCTTCGTTCAGCATGAGGCTGTCGATAGCGCCGCCCCGGATTTTGATGCATTTCATATCCTGGCCGCCGATATCGAGAATAAAATCGACTTTCGGCATAAATTTGGCGGCAGCCCTGTAATGGGCGACCGTCTCCACTTCGCCGCCGTCGGTCTTCAGCGCCGCTTTGATCAGCCCCTCGCCGTAGCCGGTCGAGTAGCAGCCGGCGATATGGCAGCCTTCCGGCAGCAGCCGGTATATTTCTTTCAGTGCATCGCTCACCGATTGCAGCGGATTCCCTTTATTGCTTCCGTAATATGTATACAGAATTTCATCGCTTGCGCCCGTTAGCACAAGCTTCGTTGTCGTTGAACCCGCATCAATGCCCAGGTAGCAGGGGCCGCGGTACGAGGACAGATCGGCCCGAACAGCCGCGGCTTCCGAATGGCGCCGCCGGAATTCCACAAGGTCGGCCTCCGACTCAAAGAGCGGCGGCAGTTCGCCGTCCTCGGAACGCTCGGACGCAAAATCGATGGCGGCGATCTGGTCCCGCCACTCCGCAAGCGGCGCGGCGGAGCTGCCGCCTTCGGATAACGCCGAGCCGATCGCCACGAAATACTGCGATCTCTCCGGAAACAGAATGTCTTCCTCCGCGAGCTCCAGCGTTTCTGCAAACCGGGCCCGAAGCTCAGACAAATAAGTCAGCGGGCCGCCCAGAAAAGCCACCCGGCCGCGGATCTTACGCCCGCAGGCCAGACCGGCGATCGTCTGATTAACGATGCTTTGGAAGATCGAGGCCGCCACATCCTCCCGGCGCGCCCCTTCGTTAAGCAGCGGCTGAATGTCGCTCTTGGCGAATACGCCGCAGCGGGAGGCGATGGGATAAATACGCTGATGATCCGCCGCGAGTCTGTCAAGTCCGGTGGGATCGGTCTGCAGCAGCGCTGCCATCTGATCGATGAAAGCGCCTGTCCCACCCGCGCAAGCATTGTTCATCCGCTGCTCAATGCCGCCTGTGAGGTAAATGATTTTGGCGTCCTCTCCTCCAAGCTCAATCGCGGTATCGCAGGAGGGAAGCAGTTCGCCGATCGCTTTTGTACAAGCGATAACCTCCTGAACGAAGGGCACGTTCCCCAGCTTGGACAGAGACAAGCCGGAAGAACCGCTTACCGCAAGCGCCGCCTCCCTATCCGGAAACAGGGTCATCACTTTATCGAGCAAAGAGAGAACCGCTTTTTTTATATCACTATAGTGCCTTACATAATCCTCATGAACTACCTGGTTCCGCTCCATGACAACCAACTTAGCCGTAGTCGATCCTACATCCAGTCCGATCTTCAGCTGCATCCTGCTATCACCACGCCTTATTGAAAATTTTAACTATAGGAAAAATATCACATAACAGACTTCTAAAAGCTGTTAAAAATGTAACAGTAAAAAATTTAACGGAACGCCTGGAACTTCAAAATACCCGATCTATTCCCTGTCAAGGGTTGCCGCAACCGCCTCCGCATGGCCCTTTACCCGCACCTTTTTCCAGATATCGGACACGATGCCCTGCTCATCGATCAGGAAGGTGGAACGCACAATGCCCATGAATTCCTTGCCGTACAGTTTCTTGAGCTGCCATACGCCATACTGCTCGCTTACCTTGTGGTCCTCGTCGGAGAGCAGCAGAAAGGGCAGTTCGTTCTTTGCGATAAACTTGGCGTGCGACTGGAGACTATCGGGGCTGACGCCCAGAATAACGGCTCCCTTGGCCGTGATCCGGTCATTGACGTCTCTAAATTCACAGGCTTCCTGGGTGCAGCCCGGCGTCATATTTTTCGGATAAAAATACAGCAGTACCTTGCGTCCTCTATATTGGCTTAAGGTTGCTTCGCTTCCGTCCGAGGCGGGCAGCGTAAAGTCCGGCGCTTCTTGTCCAATGGATAGTTCTTCCATGCTATTCATGCACTTCCTCTAATTTGATTTATGGCTCTTTCAGGCGTTATCCGGCCCGCGGGGTATACAATTGATTGTATCCATAAAAGAAATTATAATGTAGGGAATGCAAATGTGAAAGGAAGAGCGAGAAATGCCGCCAAGATCGAAACGACACGCCAAGAAGGGAAAATCCAAGAAACCTCTGGTTCGGGGCTTGATGATCATCCTTCTGCTCCTGGCCGGAGGAGCCGTATACTACTTCACTTCCATCTATCAAGGTCTTGACAGCATGCAAAAGCAGGGCGAAGATTCTCCATTCAAAAATGTGGAAACGGTAGACGCCAATACGCCCGATCCTCCGAAATGGGAGGGAACGGAGCCCGTTAATATCCTGCTGATGGGTGTGGATGCGCGCGGCGTGAAAAAAGGGGAAATCCCCCGCTCGGACACGATGCTGGTGGTCTCTCTCGATCCGGTAAAGAAGAAGGCTCACGTCTTCTCCATCCTCCGGGATACTTACGTATCGATTGAAGGTCATGACAAAAATCGCGTGAATACCGCCATTATCCACGGCCCCAATACTGCGATGAAGACTGTCGGCGATCTGCTCGGGATTCCGATTCAATATTACGTCTACACCGACTTTCAGGGCTTTATCAAGCTTATAGATGCGGTCGGCGGCATCGACTATACGGTCGAAAAGGACATGGTCTACAAGACCATAGCTGACGGCCCCGAGTACGATATCGATCTCAAACAAGGCTATCAGCACCTTGACGGAAGCAAGGCGCTCCAGTATGTGCGTTTTCGCCATGACGCCACCTCGGATTATACGCGCACGCAGCGTCAGCGCGCTTTCCTGAGCGCCGTTGCGGACAAGCTCAAGAGCACCACTTCGCTCGTTAAGCTTCCTGGTATTCTGTCGCAGGTCAGCCCCTATATCGACACGAATCTGTCAATCAACGATATGTGGAAGCTGGCTAACGTCGGTTATGGCAGCAGCGTGGCCGGCAGTGAACAGATCCCGCCGTCCAACCTGCTGGAAGAAAGAAATGCCGGCAAGCTTGGCTCCGTGCTTGACATCCGCGACCCGGACAGACTGAAAGAGTTCGTACAGGAGACGCTCAATAAGACTGAGCCGGCGCCAGCGGCTTCTCCATCCGCTTCGTCCACTGCCGCAACCGGACAGTAGATTTCCTTCGGAGCTGTACGCTTCGCTATGGCGGCGCAGCTTCGGAAAGAACGCATAAATCGTCATTTCACAGACAGCATAACAGGCATTGCCCCTAACGGGCGGACGGCGGATCGACGCCTTCCGCCCGTTGACGCGCGTGCACCCAAATATGAGCTCAGCAAGAACACTGAGCCGAAAGGATGACCCATTTATGAATCGTTCCACCTCAGAACAGCTGTACCAGGAAGCGCTCCAGCACATCGTCGGAGGCGTAAACAGCCCCTCCAGATCCTTCAAGGCGGTGGGCGGTGGAGCGCCCGTCTTCATGAAGCGCGCCGCCGGCGCCCATTTCTGGGACGAGGACGGCAACCGCTATATCGATTATCTCGCGGCCTTCGGCCCGGTAATCACCGGGTTCGCCCATCCGCATATTACCGCCGCCATTACGAAGGCCGCGGAGAACGGTGTGCTGTACGGAACCCCGACAGCGCTCGAAATTACTCTCGCCAAAATGATCAAGGAAGCCATTCCGTCGCTGGATAAAGTCCGGTTCGTCAATTCAGGCACCGAAGCCGTCATGTCGACAATCCGGGTCGCCCGGGCGTTCACCGGCCGGACCAAGATCATCAAGTTCGCCGGCTGCTACCACGGCCACTCCGATCTGGTGCTGGTCGCCGCGGGCTCCGGCCCGTCCACGCTGGGCATCCCGGACAGCGCCGGCATTCCGGTAAGCATCGCGCACGAAGTCATTACTGTGCCGTTCAACAATCTGGACGGGCTGCGCGAGGCGCTGAACAAATGGGGCGACGATGTCGCCGCCGTCATGGTCGAGCCAATCGTCGGGAACTTCGGCATGGTTATGCCGAAGCCCGGGTTCCTTGAAGGCATGTGCAAGCTGGCGCATGACAATGGCTCGCTCGTCATTTACGACGAGGTGATTACCAATTTCCGCTTCCATTACGGCGGCGCGCAGACATACGCCGGACTGGACAACCATGAACAGATCATCCCCGATCTGACGGCGATGGGGAAAATCTTCGGCGGCGGCCTGCCGATCGGCGCTTACGGGGGCCGCAAGGAAATTATGGATCAGGTCGCACCGCTTGGACCGGCTTATCAGGCCGGTACGATGGCGGGAAATCCCGCATCCATCTCGGCGGGCATCGCCTGCCTGGAAATTCTGCAAGGAGCAGGCGTATACGAGGAAATGGAGCGGCTGGCTATCCGCTTGACGGACGGGCTGGAAGAATCGGCGGACCGTCACGGCATTCCGCTGACGATCAACCGCATCCGCGGCGCCTTCTCCACCCATTTCTGCGATCATCCTGTCACCGACTACGATGAGGCTCAGGCTACCGACGGCGAAGCGTTCGCCAGCTTCTTCCGCCACATGCTGAACCGCGGCATCAATCTGGCGCCTTCGAAGTTTGAAGCGTGGTTCCTGACCACGGCCCACACCGACGAGGATATCGACGCCACGCTTGAAGCGGCGGAAGACTCCTTCCGCGCGATGAAGGAAGAAAGATAAGCTAACGCGAATCCAAGAATACACGCCGTTCAAAGACAGTCACTGTCGTCCTTGAACGGCGTTTTTGTGTGCGGCCCGGGCAGCCGGAAGCCAGCGACGCCGGTAAACGCTCACAAGGCTGGGACGGGCTGCAGCAGCAGCGGATGATTCGATGGCAATATCCTTTCCGCAGCCCCTTTTTTTCCTGTCGAATGAACGCACAAAAAAAGCGGCCGCCGCTCCGGTTACGCAAGCTGTAGCCGCCTTGATTCATAATGTACGCTTGTTTGCAGAAGATCATTCATTTCCAGATCATTTGTTTTTCAGTGTTATTCCCCGTCCCTGTCGTACAGACTGCGGATCGCCACGCCCTGCGGCAGCTTGAACGGATTCTCTTTATTGATCCGGTCGTAGAACATGATCCCGTTAAGATGGTCCATCTCATGCTGAATGATAATCGCCGTATAGCCCTTGAACCGAAGCTGGATCTCTTTGCCCGCCGCAAGATCATAAGCTTTTACCTTGACCGATTCATATCTCGGAACAAAGCCCTGAACCGGCCGGTCGACCGACAGGCAGCCTTCGCTATCCGGCAAATAGACCATCGCCAGAGAATGGCTGACGATTTTGGGATTGACCAGGGCATGCTCGATCAGTGTGCCGTGCTCATCCTGGGTAAACATGACGAACATCCGCTTGTTCAGCCCAATCTGATTGGCCGAGAGCCCTACTCCGGAGCGCAGCTTATACTTGGCCGCCGCCTCCTCATCCTGGCTATTCTTCAGGAACTGAAGCATGCACAGCAGCGTTTCGCGGTCTTCCTCCGTCAAAGGCAGCTTAACCGGTTCCGTGACGGTCCGAAGCGCCGGATGCCCTTCTCTTACAATATCATCCATCGTAATCACATAATCTTGCGTAAACCTTGCTTCAGACACCGTTTTCTCCACCTTCGCTTCACTTGATGAACTTTTAATACGCGCTTGCTTAATCATTAATATATTTAAGGATTGATAAAAGCGGTACGCAGCTGCGCGCTATATTCTACATCGAAGCCTAGGCCCGAGGCCAGAGCGCCCAGAGGCAAATACGTCTTGACTTCCTTTCCTGTCTTTTGTAAAAAAGCAGGGTTGTCTATCTCGATCTTTTGTCCGTTCACCTGTATCGTCTTGGAGCCGATTGTAATCACTACCGTCCGGCCGCCGTAAACAATCGTTGCGCTTGACGTCTTGTTGTCCCATTTGCCGCTTGCTTCCATCGCCTTCAATACATCCGCCAGCGCCAGGAAATTCTGTCCGCTGCGGACGATCGGCTTGTTAGGCGTATTCAGCTCCGTGCTGTTAACGACAATCGACATCGGCCGCTGTGAGGCGGAGGGGGTCAGGAAAGTGCTCGGCACACGGTAGCCGCCCCATACCATTTCGGCGAACACCTTGGCAATCGTCTCATAGCCAAGCTGGGTCGGATGGAAATCGGAATCGGCGATAATATGCGTCAGCGATCCCTCCTGGCCCGCAAACCGAGAGGCCGCATGAGCGACAAGCACGGGGGCGTCTGTGCGCGTTACGCTTCCGGCCAGACTGTCGACCGCCTGCGTAAAGCTTGCGGCAGCGCCCATCAGCTTCGGATAGTTCTGACCGGCATAAAGCTGCGGAACAGGCTGGTACTGATCGGCAATGATGATCGTCGCACTCGGATTAACCGCTCTTAAGTTCTCCAGCGCGGCGGTGACATTGGCCTTATAATCGGACAGCAGCTCTTGTACACGATCCTTTAGATCACTCTCCGACATATCTTTGGCCTCCAGCAGCAGACTGCTCACATCATTGCCGCCGATGGTGATCGTGATCAGCTTCGCGCCCGCAATGTCGGCCTTGGTCTGCGAGGCTTTTGCCGCAAACGAATCCAGACGGGGATCGGCAATGCCGGGCTGGATGCTGTCAGCCGTAATGGCCGTACCGTCCTTGATCGCCGCCGTATAATTTCGAAGTCCGGCCGTTGTCAGCCCCAGAAGCCCATAGTTGCCCAGCGTGGCGCGCTTGCCGTGAAACCAGGCCTGTTCCAGCAGACGTTCCGCGTAACCGTAAGGCTGGGAACTCAGATTCATGCCCGGCTCATAGCCGGCCGTGATGGAGTCCCCCAACGTCACGATACCAACAACATCCGGCTGCGCCGCTTCCGCAGCGGCTGCCGAAGCGCCCTGAACTCCCGGTCCCAGCAGCATGGTTACGAGCAGCAGGCAACTTATGGCGGCTGTCCATTTTTTCCGCAAGTCGATCATTATATCCCTCCAAGTCTACATGGGTTTTTCCATTTCTTACATTCTATCATCCAGATTCCTATAAAGGTAGACTTGGCCCCATCAGTCCAAATATGCCGCAAGCGGGCTTTGACTTCGCAGGAGAATTCGGATGCTTGCCGCAAACGCTTTATTATTTGGATTGAAGATGTTCCGGTCAACCGATTCTTCAGCCCTGCTCCAGATATTTGACCTGTGACGGAGTCAACCTTACCTCAAGACTCTCCAGAGCCTCCTCAATCTGCCCGAACGAGCTGGTGCCAATAACCGGTATTACCGTGAAGGGTTGACTAATCAAATAGCTAAGCACAATCGAAGAGATGGAAACATTCAATTGGCCGGACAGCTCCGCCACGCGCTCCATCCGTCCGAGATTAACCTCATTATAGTAAATGTTTCTCACAGCGGCTTTGAGAGAATCCGGCCCGCCGGCATGCAGCTTCTGAAAAAAACCCTTGGCCTGTGGAGTAAAAGCGAACAGGCTAAGCCCGGTTTGTGCATGAAACTCATACCCTTCCTTATCCATTTCGACCGTTGTCGTATCCTCAATTGAGCCTTCATTTGTATCCGCAAGGCTCCACTGAATCTGACTGGCGGAAAAGGTCTGCACTCCGTGGGCCGCGGCAGCCGCCGCCGCTTCCCGGATCCGGTAAGGCCTCCAATTGGAACAGCCGAAATAGCGGATTTTGCCTTCCTTGACCAGACGGTTAAGCGGGCGGAGAACCTCCATAACCGGTATACTCTCATCATCACGGTGCAGCCAATATATATCGATGGTATCCACACCAAGCCAGCGCAAGCTTTCCTCCGCATCCGATCGAATCTCGGCCTCGGACAGACGCGAAACATTCATACTCTCCAGTCTCGGATGACCGCCTTTTGTGGAGATCAGAACCCGTTCCCGCAAGCCGCTTTTCTCCAGCCATTTCCCTACCGTGATTTCGCTCTTCCCGTGACCGTCCGCCAGCCAATCGGCATAGACCCTGGCCGTGTCTATCCAGCTTCCTCCGGCTTCCACAAAACGGTCCATGATCCGAAAAGATTCTTCTTCGGATACGGCGCTGCCAAATTCAGCCGTTCCCAGGGCCAGAGGCTTAAAGGTCAAGTCCGTACCCGGCATTGCTGCAAGCTTCATCGTCATTGCCACCTATCATTTTATATTTGCAAATCAAACTCTGTATGTGAAAAAGAGCCCTGGGCCGCTGCGACGCAGCCCTGGACTCCTGTTATATTATAAATGCACCGGCTAAGGTCCCGCATATCCGTTCACCGCCATGGTTCCGGCCATTCTATCCGCCGTCATCGGAAAGCTCCTTCCGGTCTGCAGGCGTATCGGAAGCAGTGCTGGAAATCGGATCTGGAGAGGCATCCTTCCGTTCTTTTGTCCGCGTCCGTTCCAGATATTTGTCATATCTGTCGTCCAGCTCCCGGGCCATTTCCCGATATCGGTAAGTCTCCTCCACAATCGGATCAAGCGCGGTCTGAATGCGTATTTCGTATTTCGGCGATACTGAATGGCGCTGCCCCGCTTCACGGCCGCTTTGCGCAAGCTCACCTTCGGTCAGCATCTCGCTCAAGCGACGTTCCAGATCTTCTTTCCCGCTCATCCTAAGCCCTGCCTCCTTCTGCGTATGCTAGAATCCCGTCGCTCCCGCTTCTTTCAGGGAAGACAGAATGTCTTCATGAATATGCCCGTTGGTAGCCACGATGTGTCGTGTGCCGATATGATACGGCTCACCCCGCATATCGGTAACGACTCCGCCCGATTCTTTGACCAGCAGCACACCGGCGGCGCAGTCCCAAGGGCTTAGACCCGCTTCATAGTAGCCGCTGACCCTCCCTGCAGCCACATAAGCCAGATGCAGAGCGGCGGAGCCCCCGGCGCGGACGCCGCGGACTTTCGGCAGGATGTTCTGGAAGGCGGCCAGGTTGGTCGGCTGGGCGAACTGCCGGTCCGGCGGAAAGCCGAGCGCAATCAGACTGTCGTCCAGCGAGGCTTCCGAAGAGACGGCAGTCTTGACGCCATGCACGTAAGCGCCTTTTCCTTTTTCGGCCACAAACATTTCATCGCGCACCGGATCGTAAATGACGCCAACCGTCAATTCGCCGCGTACGGCAAGCGCGATGGATACCGCGTAGAAGGGAAAACCGTGAACGAAGTTGGTTGTTCCGTCCACCGGGTCGACGATCCAGAGGTACTCGTTGTCCTTCAGCTCCTCCAGCGCGGCGGTTACGGCATTGGCTCCCGGCTCCACCCCTTCCTCACCCAGAAAAGCATGATCGGGATAGTGCGTCAGCACAAGTCTGCGGATCATCTGCTCTGCGCCTTTATCCACTTCCGTCACCAGATCGCGCGCCGATGACTTCGTTCCCAGTTCCTTTACCGTCCCTTGTCTGCTCTTGATATACTCTCCGGCTTTGGCAGCCGCATTGATGGCTACCGCCGTATAACCTTTGCTGGACACGACATACGGTTCCCGCTCGTTACCGCTATTAGGATTTAAAGAACTCATCTCTTCACTCCGCTTTCTTCAACTTGATAGCCGGGGCGCAGGGATCCTTCGCAGCTCGCGGGGACCTGCCGTCCGGCCCGCATGCTAACCTCCGATGATGTGATATCCACCGTCCACATAAATTACTTCTCCGGTAATCCCGCGTGATAGATGGCTCATCAGGAACATCGCCGTATCGCCAACCTCGGCGGTATCCGTACTGCGACGAAGCGGCGCCTTCTCCTCCACGATACGCAGAATCGAGTTGAAATCGCTGATGCCTTTGGCAGCCAGGGTGCGGATCGGTCCGGCCGATACGGCGTTCACCCGGATGTTGTCCGGACCCAGATCGCTCGCCAGATAGCGCACCGAAGCCTCAAGCGCCGCTTTCGCTACACCCATTACGTTATAATTGCGCATGACGCGCTCCGAGCCCATATACGTCATAGTGATAATGGAGCCGCCCTCAGTCATGAGAGGATGCAGCCGCTGGGCAACCGCAACCAGCGAGTAGGCGCTGATATCATGTGCCAGCGCAAAGCCCGAACGCGAGGTGTCGGCAAAGCGGCCTTCGAGGTCCTCTCCCTTAGCAAAGGCGATGCTGTGCACAATGCCGTGCAGCACGCCAAAGCTCTCTTTCAGTTCCTCCGCCAGCTTGTCGATTTCCTCATCGACCGTTACGTTGCACGGCAGAATCACTGAACCGGGAATGGTCTCGGCCAGCTTGCGCACCCGTCCTTCCACACGTTCGCTCTCATATGTAAAGGCAAGGCGCGCTCCCTGTTCCGACAGGCTTTTGGCAATCGCCCAGGCGATGCTGCGATCGTTCGCCACGCCCATCACAACAATATTTTTTCCGGTCAGCAGATCTCCCATTTTATATGCTCCTTTAGTTGTTAAGTTTTGCAGGTAAACCAAAGTTTCCTTCAAAGTACCTCATTTGCGGCCACTTATCAAGTCAGACAGGCCATAATCTATGCCTCGATACTGATGCTTGCTCCGTCCAGCACGGTGATTCCGCTTTCTGCGCTTTCCAGTCCTCTCAGCGTCTCCATCAGCTCAAACAGCGCCCCGTCCTTCGCCTTGGCTTCGATCATCACATCAACCGCCGGAGTATCGGCAGCGATCCGTTTCAGAAAAGCAAGCAGCGGCTCCGGCTCCACCCCGTCGGCATGGCTCCGGGGATCGGAAGGGCTGCGGGGACTGGACACGTGGATCTTGGGCGGAAGCGGCTTATCT
Organism: Paenibacillus sophorae; assembly: GCF_018966525.1. NCBI lineage: Bacteria > Bacillati > Bacillota > Bacilli > Caryophanales > Paenibacillaceae > Paenibacillus > Paenibacillus sophorae. Next base: position 1,361,414 of record NZ_CP076607.1, on the reverse strand, counting down.
GTTTCAACGTCCTTCAAGGCCAGCAGCGTCTGCCAGGTCCGGCTGATTTCAGGCCACAGCTCCCAGGGAGACTCTCCCTCGTTATTCACCCATTGATGATGGATATCCAGCACCATCGGCAAGCCGAGCGTCTTGCAGACCTCCAGCGTCTCCACCGCGTTGAACGTCTTGTCATCGTTCTCAAGCGTGATGCGTTCCTGCATCTCCGGCGCAAGCTCCCGGAATTGCTTCACGAACCGGGCCGCTGCCGAAGTCTTATCCCCGTAGGCTCCGCCGATATGGATATTGTTCTTGGCTGTTGCCGGAAGATCCATCGCGGACAGCATGTCCGTATGGTGCCGCAGGTCGCGGACAGAACTGGCAAGCACCTCGGGACGGGGAGTGCTCAGCACAGTAAAATGATCGGGATGGAAAGACACCCGCATCCCGTTCTCCTTAATATAACGGCCAACCTCGGCAAAATCATCGGCCAGCGCGGCAAAAGGATTCCAGTCCCGCAGCTCCGGATGCGTAGCCAGCGGGATCAGCTTCGAGGTCATCCGGTATACCTTTATATCAGACGCCCGGTTATGCCTCAGCAGCCTGAGCGTATTATGCAAATTGCCTCTAGCGATCAACTCAAGGCGGCGAAGCGCCGCCTCGCGGTCTTCCAGCTTGCTGAACGAAGCCATCGTCATCGTCTTGGACGGTGAACAGTCTTTAATGACGGTGGACATCGCCACATAGCCGAAGCGGACGATCATTCCCGCTCCCCAAAGAACATCTCGTCGGCCAGCGACGTCTGTACTCTGGATTCTTCATCGTTCAGCTTGCGGACAAGCTCCATCTCAACCGCGGTGACTTCATGGCCCTGGAAGTTGATCTCTGCGATAGACGCCGAGATTTTGACGATAGCCACGGCAATGTTGTCCGGCGTATAGGCAATAACCTTTTGTCCGGTCGGAAAGATGCGGAACCCTTGCTTCAGCATTTTGCAGCGTCCGTATTCCAGCAGTTCGTACAGCTCCTGCTCATTCTTGAATTTGCATACCGAATTAAACTCCGTTTGAAATCCCATAATACCTTCTCCTTTCCGGCCGGATGATCCGCCTATTGTTTATTATTGCTCGTTATCGTATTTCAAGCCCTGCTTGAACTGATGCCGCTCGAACGCGAGAGCGATCATGCGGTCCAACAGCGACTGGTATGAAACGCCCGTCTCGCGCCACAAGAGCGGATACATGCTGAACGGCGTGAAGCCAGGCATCGTGTTGACCTCGTTGATCAAAATTCTGCCGTCGGATTTGCGGAGGAAGAAATCGGCCCGCGCAATGCCGCTGCCTTCAATGGCCCGAAAAGCGGCCAGCGCCAGCTCGCGCAGCCGGTCGGCGGTTTCGGGATCGACGGGAGCCGGAATCAGCATCTGCGACTTGCCGTCGATATATTTGGCCGCATAATCGTAATATTCGCCGGAGGAGACGATTTCGCCTGGAACGGAAGCCTCCGGCTCGTCATTGCCGAGCACGCTGACCTCCAGTTCCCGCCCATCGACGAACTCCTCGACAATGACCTTGGTATCGTAACGGAAGGCGGTCTCAATCGCCTTGACAAGACTTTCCTTGTCCACGGCTTTGGAGATGCCGACGCTGGAGCCCAGATTGGCCGGCTTCACGAATACCGGATAGCCGAGCTTATCCTCGATGCCGACAATCAGATCATGGCTCTTGCTCTTCCAGACGGCGGCATTGAAATAACCGTACCGGCACTGCTCCAGCCTCGCTTCCGCGAAGAGCTTCTTCATGACGACTTTGTCCATGCCCGCCGCCGAGGCCAGCACTCCAGCACCGATATAAGGAATATTAGCCATCTCGAACAAGCCTTGAATCGTTCCGTCTTCTCCATTCGTGCCGTGAAGCAGCGGGAACATCACGTCGACCGCACTTTCGCCGCCGAGACCGCTGAATACGGCGTTCAGCGCCTTACCCGTGTCTGCGGACACTCCTTCCAGCTTAAGCTGCTCCAATCGGCTGAACGGAGCTTCGAGCTTCTCGCCGATCTTCCACAGCCCCTGTTTCGTAATATAAAAAGGCAGAATTTCATATTTATCGTAGTCAAAAGCGTTCATCACGGCAAAAGCGGTCTGCAGCGATATTTCATGTTCTCCCGATTTGCCGCCGTACACCAGACCCACTGTCAGTTTTGCATTCTCCATTCCTTAACCTCTCTCCGAATTATAAATAGTCGTAAATGTGGAACAAACGATAGGCCGTTCTGTCGGTCCAGGCATAGGAATCCCGATAGTCCCAGTAGCGGTGTCGGCTGGATACCGTATGCGCGTTGACAAGCGGCATGCCGCCCGCGTCAAAGGCCGTAACGATCGTGCTGTGCTGAAAGCGTCCGTCTCCGTCCCAGTCATACTGAATGACGTCTCCAAGCATCAGCTGTTCGGGGCGTTCCACCAATTCCGCGCGCAGGCCCGTACGGCGTTCCCCGTCCAGATAGCGGCGCAGACTGTCCGAGACAGCCCAACTGAAGCTCCACTCCTCCTGCTTGCCGACGTAGCCTTTATACCACCAGCCCGTTTCTCTTTTACCAGTATAGTTGATCGGTGCCCCCCCTGCAAAGAGACATTGGGAGACATAATTCGTGCAGTCTACGGCAAATGTTTCAAATTCGGGGTTGTTCTCGTTCCACCACCGGTCCGCGTACGCCGCCGCGTCTTCCCGGCGGTACTGGACATCGCGGACGGAAGGGCCAAGCACCCTGCGGCTCAGCAGCGGCCCCGGAAAAGGCGGCGCTTCAAGGCTGGAGAGCTCCTCGGGAGACGCTCCAGCACCTTTCCGGGGAACCTTCTCCGGAATATCCCGCTCCACACCGGCGACAGTCCACCCCGCACTCCCTTTGGCATTAGCAAAGGTCAGGCGCTCCCGCTCCACTTTGTCTTCGCGGTGCGTGATCCCGCCTTTTTCATAATAAAATGCGCTGTGCAGGGCAACCTCCGCTACAACGTCCCCCGAATCCCGCTGCGCCGTCCGCAGCACCTTGACCCCCGTCTCGCAGCGCCGGGGCGTGATCCCTCTGTCGCTGTACCATTTCGCAATCCTCCGGCCGCGCTCCTGCTGCCCGAGCCCGATACCCGGTTCGCTCAAAGCGCCGGTTAAGACTTCCGCTTCGGGAACCACCCGGCTTTTGTTGCATTGATCGACATATACATACAGGCTTTGCTTCCATTTCTGATCCATTGCCCATTTTCGCCCCTTCCCGCACAGATACATAAATCTGCTTGCACTTACGCGTTACCCGCAAGAAAAACGCCTAAAGCAAATTCCCAGGCCAAAGGCTGCGCTTCGCCTGGACAATATGCTGCTGTACTATATATATGAGGCAGAGCGGGCGGCTATACGGACAATAACCCCACAAAGTGCAGTGTTGGACGCGAGGCTTAACTCCAGTATTTTGTTGAAGAACCAGGGCCGAAAAAGGAGCGGATTTTTCGAATAAAATGAAGGAAAAAACTTTACTCGACCTCCTGTAACCGTTATACTTAATAGACAGAGTTGAATATGAAATGGAGTTTCAACAGATGAAACAAGGAGGCACATTCATGCCAAGCAAGGATAATTTCAATCTGGTCCGCTCATTCACGTCGGGCGGCAAGACGTACCGTTATTACGATCTTCAATCCCTTGAACAGCAAGGACTCGGCAGCATCTCTTCCCTTCCCTTTTCTATTAAAGTGCTGCTTGAGGCCGCTGTCCGCCAGTTCGACGGAAGAGCCATTACGGAAGAGCATGTCAAACAGCTGGCCGGATGGGCCGGCGACATCGACCGCGGCAAGGAAATCCCCTTCATTCCCGCTCGGATCGTGCTGCAGGATTTTACCGGTGTACCGGTGGTTGTAGACCTTGCGGCCATGCGGGATACGGTGAAAAAAGCCGGCGGCGATCCAAAGCAGATCAACCCGCTCGTACCGGTCGACCTCGTTATCGACCATTCGGTTATGGTTGACGCTTTCGGCACCAAGGATGCGCTGGAATACAATATGAACGTTGAATTCGAACGCAACGAGGAACGCTACCGCTTCCTGCGCTGGGCGCAGACGGCATTCAACAATTTCCGCGCCGTTCCTCCGGCGACCGGCATCGTGCATCAGGTCAACCTGGAGTATCTCGCTTCGGTGGCGGCCACGAAGACGGCTGACGGAGAAACAACCGTGTATCCGGATTCGCTGGTAGGCACCGACTCCCATACGACGATGATCAACGGTCTTGGCGTCGTAGGCTGGGGCGTTGGCGGTATCGAAGCGGAAGCCGGCATGCTGGGGCAGCCGCTCTATTTTGTAACTCCTGACGTTATCGGCTTCAAACTGACGGGCAGTCTCGTGGAAGGCGCTACGGCAACCGATTTGGCGCTGACCGTTACCCAATTGCTGCGCAAAAAAGGCGTGGTTGGCAAATTCGTCGAATTCTACGGACCTGGCCTTGCGAATATCAGCCTGGCCGACCGGGCGACGGTCGCCAATATGGCGCCTGAATACGGCGCGACGATCGGTTTCTTCCCGGTAGACGATGAGACTCTCTTCTATCTGCGCAGCACGGGCCGTCCCGATGAGCTGGTGGATCTGGTTGAGACGTATTACAAAACCCAAGGCATGTTCCGCACGGCGGAAACGCCGGACCCGGTATTCAGCGATACAATCGAGCTGGATCTCGCCTCGGTCGTGCCGAGCTTGGCTGGGCCGAAGCGTCCGCAGGACCGGATCGAGCTTACTCATATGAAAGAGAACTTTGAAGGTATTATCCGCACTCCTGTCGACAAGGGCGGTTACGGCCTCAGCGACGAGAAAATTGCGCAAAAGGTCGAGCTTCTCCACAAAGACGGAAGCAAAAGCGAGCTGAGCACCGGCGCAGTCGTTATCGCAGCGATCACAAGCTGTACGAACACTTCCAATCCGAGCGTTATGCTTGGCGCGGGCCTGCTTGCCAAGAAGGCTGTGGAACGCGGCCTGACCAAGCCGGGCTATGTCAAGAGCAGCCTGACGCCGGGTTCGCTGGTTGTGACGGAATATCTGGAGAAAGCGGACCTGCTGAAGCCGCTGGAAGCGCTTGGCTTCTACGTAGCCGGCTACGGCTGCGCCACCTGTATCGGCAACTCCGGCCCGCTGCCGGATGAGGTAGCCCAGGCGGTTGCGGTAAACGATATGACCGTAGCGTCCGTCATTTCCGGCAACCGGAACTTTGAAGGACGCGTACACGCCCAGGTCAAGGCGAATTATCTCGCTTCGCCGCCGCTGGTTGTAGCCTATGCGATTGCGGGGACGGTCAACATCGATCTGCAGAATGATCCGCTCGGTTACGATCCGCAGGGAGAGCCTGTATACCTGAAAGACATCTGGCCAACCAGCGCCGAGATCAGCGAAGCGATTGGGTTGTCGGTCAGTCCGGAAATGTTCCGCCGCAAATACGAGCATGTCTTTACGGCCAACGAGCGCTGGAACGCGATTCCCGTGCCGGAAGGCGAATTGTACGAATGGGACGAAAATTCGACGTATATCCAGAACCCGCCGTTCTTCGAGCATCTGGCTGACGGTCTAGGCGACATCGAGAATATCGACGGCGCGCGCGTACTCGCCCTGCTGGGCGATTCCGTAACCACCGACCATATCTCGCCTGCGGGCAATATCACGACATCCGGCCCTGCGGGCAAGTACCTGAGCGAGCACGGCGTAGAGCGCAAGGACTTCAACTCTTACGGCTCCCGCCGCGGCAACCATGAAGTCATGATGCGCGGAACGTTCGCCAATATCCGGATCCGCAACGCGGTCGCTCCGGGAACGGAAGGCGGCGTCACCACCTACCTGCCGAGCAACGAAGTCATGCCGATCTATGACGCTTCCATGCGCTACCAGGCGGCTAAGCAGAATCTGGTCGTCATTGCAGGCAAGGAATACGGTACGGGCAGCTCGCGCGACTGGGCGGCCAAGGGCACGTTCCTATTGGGCGTCAAAGCCGTCATTGCCGAGAGCTTCGAGCGGATTCACCGCAGCAACCTTGTCGGCATGGGCGTGCTGCCGCTGCAGTTCCAGGAAGGCCACAGCTGGAGCAGCCTGGGGCTGACAGGCCGCGAAATCTTCGACATCACCGGACTTAGCAATGATGTGCAGCCCGGACAAGAGCTTACGGTTACCACCACCCGCGAGGATGGCACCCAGTTCGAATTCCCGGTAATCGCGCGGCTGGACAGCATGGTCGACGTCGATTACTACCACAACGGCGGCATCCTGCAAACGGTGCTGCGCCAGATGCTGGCGGACGCGTCTCCTACTGCTTCGGCAGCGGAATAATTTAAGGAATGGTGCGGGGCCTATCCCGTGAGGCCATTCCGAGCTTTAACCCGCTTTTCCGGATAAATTATAAACGAACCCATCTTCCACTTTATGATCAGTGGGAGATAGGTTCGTTTTTTTAATGCAGGCCCTTAAATTATCCAGTCCCAGGTGAATTCCTGCGGGAACTCTTGCCGCGCCTGGCCTTTGATAATCAGTTCCGGGTTCTTTACGGTTACTTTCGCGCCGGCAGGCACGGACTTGAAGATGGAAACATTGCTGCCGATCACGACCCCTTTGCCGATGACGGTATCCCCGCCCAGAATGGATGCGCCGGAATACACCGTTACATCATCCTCAAGCGTCGGATGGCGCTTTTTTCCATACATCAAATGGCCCTCCCTGAGCGACAAGGCTCCCAGCGTCACCCCGTGGTAAACCTTCACCCGATTACCGATCACCGTTGTTTCCCCGATTACCACCCCGGTACCATGGTCGATAAAGAAGGAACTGCCGATCTTCGCCCCGGGATGGATATCAATTCCCGTGACGCTGTGCGCATATTCGGTCATAATTCGAGGAATGAGGGGCACAGACAGCAATTCCAGTTCATGGGCCATACGGTAGATCCCCACCGCGAATAAGCCGGGATAGGAGAAAATGATCTCGCTCAAATCATTGGCCGCCGGATCTCCATCGAAAGCGATTTGGGCATCGGTGGCCAGCACGCTCCGAATCCGCGGGATTTCAGCCAGAAATTGATGAATGATTTCCTCCGCCTCCGGCCTTACCTCTTGGGAGGAATGGGAATCCTGGCCCCTTCGGTACAGCAGAGAGCGGCCAATCTGATCCGACAGTTTCTCCTGAATCTGTATGAGAACAGACCCAATATGATACTCCATCGTCTCGTCATTCAAGTCCTGCTTGCCGAAATAACCGGGAAACAGCAATTCCCAAACCAAATGTATGCTCTCAATAACCCGCTTGCGGCTCGGAAGCAGCGAATAATCCAGCAAAGGATTAATCGGCCGTTCCCGGTAGCTGGCCGCAATCTCCGCAACGAGACGGTTCATTCGGTTGTCATTAATACTGCTCAAGACTCACCCTCCTTTACCCCTGCTTCAATGGCATAGTCCGCGCCAAGAAATGATACGGAATGGACTGCGGCCTGTGCGCCGTTCCTGATACGCTTCAGCTATGTTTCAGTTTCAACAGCACAGACACCAGGGCGTCAATTTCCCCGCAGGTGTTATAGAGTGCCAGCGATGGCCTTACCGCGCTCTCTAGCCCGAATCTGCGGAGAATCGGCTGGGCGCAGTGATGACCGGAACGAACGGCGATCCCTTCATTGCTAAGGGCCTTGCCGACCTCCTCCGTCGTATACCCTGAGAGAACGAAGGACAGCACACCCGCTTTTTCCTTCGCCGTGCCGATGAGCCGAAGGCCAGGGACGCGGGAAAGCGATTCTATACCGTACTCCAGCAGAAAATGCTCATAGCGGTTGATAACATCCAGGCCGATCGAGGAAACGTAGTCCAGCGCCGCGCCAAGCCCGACCGCATCCGCAATATTTCCGGTTCCCGCTTCAAAGCGGGCCGGGGCCGGGTGAACAATGGTTTTCTCGAACGTTACATCCACGATCATATTGCCTCCGCCCTGGTAGGGACGCATGGATTCGAGCGCTTCGGGTTTGCCATAAAGAACACCGATCCCCGTGGGACCAAACACTTTATGACCCGAGAACACGTAAAAATCGGCATCCAGCGCCTGAACGTCCACTTTCAAGTGGGAGACGGCTTGTGCGCCGTCAACCAGCACTTTGGCACCGTAACGGTGGGCCAGACTGACCATCTCCGCCACCGGAGTAACCGTACCAAGCGCGTTGGATACATGGGTCAGGGAGACGAACTTCGTCCGGGAACTCAGCAGTTTCACATATTCGTCCAGCAGGATTTGTCCGCTCTCATCGACAGGCACGACGCGGAGCTTCGCCCCGGTCTCCTCGCAGACCAACTGCCACGGTACGATGTTGGCGTGATGCTCCAGCCATGTGATGAGAATTTCATCGTCTTTCTGCAAATGATGCTTGGCGTAGCTGCTTGCGACCAGATTGATTCCCTCGGTTGCTCCCCGGACGAACACGATCTCCTTCGCCGAAGGGGCGTTCAGAAACCGGGCCGCCTTCTCGCGGGCGCCTTCATAAGCGTCCGTCGAGCGCGCCGCCAGTTCGTGAGCGGCCCGGTGCACATTGGAATTCTCATGCTCATAATAGTACTTGATCCGCTCGATGACCTGCCGGGGCTTGTGGGTCGTCGCGGCATTGTCCAGCCACACCAGATTTTTGCCGTTCACCTTCTCAGCCAAAATCGGAAAATCGTTCCTAACCGCGTTTACATCAAACGACCCAAAGGATAGCGAAGGTGCCGAAACGGCGGAAGGAGCATGGTTGCCAGACGAGAACTCGACCGACGGAGCATAGCTGCCCGGCAAAGAGCTTGTCCCTTCATTGTTCAATTCAAATGCGCCGGGAATCGCCCGCAGAAAGTCCGCCTCGGTCCATAATCCATTGTACGATTGCCCCGCTGGAGAAATCTCCTGTACGGACGGTGCAAAGGCTGGCGGCGAAGGAATCGTATTCTGAACAGATGGTGCCAATTCCTGTACGGACGGTGCAAGCTCCGGGGCTGCAGAAGCGGCTTCAGCCGCCTCCCCAGATGAAAATTCCGGAAAGTATGCACTCGCCAGCGCCGCCAGGACAGATGGGTCCGGAAGGGATGGATGGTTGCTATTCGTAGTCATAGTAGTTACCTACATCTACGTCTTCCAGCACGCCTATCGCGTCATCGGCAAGAATAGCAACCGAGCAGTACAAGGAGAGGAGATACGAGCCGATGCCCTGCTTGTCGATACCCGTAAAACGGACCGAAAGCCCGCGGGACTGCTCGCCCGGAAGACCGGTTTGGTACAAACCGAGAACGCCTTGCTTATTTTCTCCGGTGCGAACAAGCAGAATATTTGTTTTGCCCGCCTGGCCTTTCGGGTTCTTATGACCGTCGACGAACAGCTTGTCCGTAGGAATAATAGGGATGCCTCTCCAGGTCAGAAAATGCGCGCCAAAGAGCTGCACCGTTTGCGGCGGAACGCCGCGTCTTGTGCACTCCCGGCCGATGGCCGCGATGGCGCGCGGGTGGGCCAGGAAATAGGAAGGCTCTTTCCACACCTTGGAGATCAATTCGTCCAGATCATCCGGCGTCGGCGCACCATTGCGCGTTTGAATGCGTTGGGAAGCCGCCGCATTTTTCAAAAGACCGTAATCATCGCTGTTGATGAGTTGGCTTTCCTGCCTTTCCTTAATGCTCTCAATGGCAAGCCGCAATTGTTCCTGAATCTGGTTGAAGGGGCTGCTGTATATGTCCGATACGCGGGTATTGACGTTGATAATCGTCGAAATGGAGTTCAGCACGTATTCGCGCGGGCTCGTACTATAATCGACAAAGCCTTCGGTAATGTTCGATGTATCGCCGGTGCTGCACAAAATATCAAGCGGCGTATCGCCTTCCTGCACCTTGTTAAGCCGGTAGATTCCGGTTTCAAGTCCTTTCCAATCGAACAGCCTTGTGATCCAGCGTGGTGTAAGGGAATCGAATTGCGGTGCAGATTTAGTAACATTTGCCAGTTGATAAGCTGCCGACGAACCGAGCGCCGGTACGGCCAGATTGCTATTGTCTTGTTCGGCCATAGTAAATCCCCCTTAAGTAATATAATGATGAAAAATATATAATATGGCCCATCGCCGGAACTATATGTACTTACCTTCAAGAGAGCGATGCAGCAAAGTCGCGCCAAACCATCCGGTCCGGTGAGCCTTCCATGCTCACGTGTATCAAGCGTAATGGTTCGGCAATGGGCCTACTATAATGAGTTTTATAAGTAATACATGCATCAGTACTGCGCAATCCGGGGATCTATTTCCTGCGCCCATGCATTCATGCCGTCTTTCAAATTCAGCAGTCTGCCGGTATAGCCGGAATCCCGTAAAGTTCGAATCGCCATCACGCTGCGCTGCCCAATTTTGCATATGACAACCGTATCCCGCTCGGGATCAAGCTCCGCTTTCCGGCGAACGATCTGGCCGAATGGAATAGCTTTCGTTCCTGGCAGCTTCCCAATCGCAAGCTCATGAGGCTCCCGGATGTCAAGAATTTGCACCTGCTCCTCGTTGTCAAAGCGTCTTTTCAGCTCGGCAGCCGTAATCTCCTCGATAGGCTCTTCTTCGGCAGGCTTCTTCAAACCGCAAAATTCTTCATAGTCAATAGGGGATGTAATGGTAGGATGTGTTCCGCAAATGGGGCAGTTCGTGTCTTTGCTGAGTTTAAGCTCCCGGAACTTCATCTTCAGCGCATCGAACAACAGCAGTCGATTGATTAGTGGTTCACCCTTGCCAAGGAGCAGCTTGATCGTTTCATTCGCCTGAATGCAGCCGATGATACCGGGAAGAACGCCGAGAATCCCACCTTCTGAGCAAGTGGGGACAAGTCCGGCTGGAGGCGGCTCCGGATACAGGCAGCGATAACAGGCTCCTTCCTGTGCATAGAACACGCTGACCTGCCCCTCAAACCGGAATACGGAGCCGTACACGTTCGGCTTGCCCAATAAAACGCAGGCGTCATTGACCAAATATCGCGTCGGGAAATTATCCGTTCCATCCACGACCACATCGTAATCCTTGATAATGTCGAGGGCGTTCTGACTGGTCAGTCTCTGTTCGATGGCAATTACGTTTACTTTCGGATTAATGCTCTTGATCCGATCCTTCGCGGATGCAATCTTCGGTCTGCCGATATCGCGCGTACCGTGAATGATCTGCCGCTGCAAATTCGTCTCATCCACGAAGTCAAAATCGACAATGCCGAGCGTCCCGACGCCCGCGGCCGCCAAATACATGGCGATCGGCGCGCCAAGTCCTCCGGTTCCGATCAGCAGAACCCGGCTTTTTTTGAGGATACGCTGTCCTTCAACGCCGACCTCCGGCAGAATAAGGTGACGGCTGTACCGGGTAATTTCGTCTTTGGTCAGTTCGGGAAGCCCGTCAAGGTCCGGGCTCCCGACTCCTTCCGTTTCAGTCGGCGATCCGCCGGCAATGGAAGGCACAAGCATTACGTCGTCTCCATCCGACAAGGCTGTCTGTAGGCCGTTCTTTTGCCGGATGTCCTCTTCATTCACATAGATGTTCACATAGCTGCGCAGCTGACCCTGATCGTTAAACAAATGTCGCCGAAGATCGACAAATTGTTCGGTTAGAACAGCCAACGCCTCTTCAACCGTGGCCGCCTCCACGCCGATTTCCGACAAACCGTCCGTAAAAGAGCGCAGGGCGGTAGGGATAAGCAAACTTACTGTCATATGGCTAATCCTCCCTAATAATAGTTTCAAAATGGAACGCAGAACGGTCACTGTTCAGTTCCCAGGAAGTCAATTCTCCTGCCTCCCTTTGTGCAACCGCAACAATCAGATAGGAGTAGGTTGGCCAGGCATGCTCCAAGTCGAACGCGGAGGGACGCGCTGGATGATCGGGATGCGAATGATAGAAGCCGAGAACATCCAGCTTGTGCTTTCGGGCGTACAGTTCGCTTCTCATGATGTCTTCCGAGGTAATGAGGAAGCGGTTATGTCTGGCCTGCTCTTCCCGGGAATTGGAAATCGGAAGCAGCTCGCTTACCACCTTCGTCTGATCCTCGCCCAATTTCCCGAACACAATACCGCAGCATTCGTGCGGGTAATCCTCCTCGGCGTGTTTATTGATTTGATCGATATGCTCCTGCTTCAGATGGATCATGTGGCATCTCCCCTTGTCCACAGCTCGTCGCTCAAATACCGGAGCCCGCTGTCGCATAGAATGGTAACGACGACTGAACCGGGAGGGACGGTCGCAGCCAGCTTCAGTGCAGCATGCACATTTGCCCCCGAGCTGATTCCGACCAGCAATCCTTCTTCCCGCGCCAGCCTGCGCGTCATGGCGTACGCTTCCTCGGTTTCAACCTCAATCAGCCCGTCGGCTACCGTCTGGTCGTAAATTCCCGGCTTAAGCGTCGTCGCCAGGTGCTTCATTCCTTCCAATCCATGCAGAGGCGAATCCGGCTGCATCGCGACGGTTTGGATCGCCGGATTAAATTCCTTCAATCTTCTGGAGGTTCCGATAAAGGTTCCCGACGTACCCATGCCGGCGATAAAATGAGTAACCTTATGATCCGTCTGTTCCCAGATTTCCGGCGCGGTCGTCTCGTAGTGCGCTTTCCAGTTCGCATCATTATTGTATTGGTCGGGATAAAAATACCGGTCGGCCTCAAGCTCCGCTATCCGCTTGGCTTCAAGCTGCGCGCCATCCGAGCTTTGCAGCGGGTCCGTCTCGATAATTTCCGCGTGATAAGCCCGCAGAATTCGCTTGCGTTCGACATTCGCGTTACCCGGAAGGCACAGGGTCACTTTGTACCCGAGAGCCGCGCCGATCATTGCGTAAGCAATGCCGGTATTGCCGCTCGTTCCGTCGATGATGGATTTCGCTTTGGTCAATTGCCCCGACTGGATTCCCTGCAAAATCATGGCCTTTGCGGCACGGTCCTTGACCGAACCGCTCGGATTAAGCTGCTCGGCCTTCACATACACGCTCACGTCCGTTCGCCCCAGATCCTCCGTCACATTCACAAGACGTATAAGCGGCGTATTGCCGATAGATTCAATAATCCTGTATTGGTTATTTGCCAATGTGAAGTCCCCTAACCTGCTGGCTCTTTCGCCAGTTTTTCCGCAACAACTTCATGTCCAACTATTCCGAGCTATATTGTAGGAATAACTTGATTTCATTATAGCAGTTCGCCATTTTTCTGTCTAGCCGCTTCTTTGAAAAAAAGACATTTTCTCCTTGGAATAGACAAGCTGCAAGCCTCTCCTGTTGAATTGATCTGTACGGCAGGTATCCTTCGTTGCTTGATGCTGCTGGCAGAGGCTTCGCATACAAAAAGGCGTAGGATTCCGATGTTCGGACCCGCGCCTTTCTTTTTTAAGATGACAGATTTCAATGAACCGGATAAGCAATAATTGATGCTTTGCCCGAGCGATATTCCAAAAAGTAGCTGGTTCTTAAAGCCGCGCTGTAACCTGCAAACTTGGAATCGCTGTTGCCCGGCCAGGCTTGATTCGTTACAATCGCCGCTCCATTTGCCGAATACAAGGACCAGGTATGTTTAGCCAAATCCCCTACAAATAGCTGATTATTGATGAGTTCCGTTTGCCATCCCGAGTGATCACCCTTATCGGCAAAAATCCCTTCCAGCACCTTGCTCTTGATCCCCTTATCCACATTAATGATTTGATAATATGGCTGGATTTCAGTAGATTTGGGCCGAAGGACATTTGGCGGAAAAGGCTGGTACACCGAATCATACACGTTAGAGCTGAACAATAACGCATTTTTTTCGCTGATTTCAATGTTGAAATCCGTGTTAAAGTCCTTGAATAGAGTCTCTTTCTTCGTATACAAATTCACCGTTTTCGCAAAATAAACCTGGTTCATAATGCCCGTTGCCATATATTTAATCGCCAAATAAGGGTAGCCTTTAAAATCCCAATCCAGCACACTGACATACTCCCAATTGTTGTCCACGACCTTAGCGTCATAGCTGACACTCGGCTTCTTCCAAGGATACTGATACAGATTGAAAGCATCTAATCTTTGAACCATAATTCTTTCATTCGCTTTTCCTGCAGGAGCAACCCATTTGATCTTATCCCCGTCCTTAAGGCTTAGCGGAATTACTGATTTCGAGAGAACGGCTCCCTGATAAGAAAACACGGTTTTCGAAATCGTATTGCGGTTTGTCTTCTTCAGCAGCACAATCTTCTCGGGCTGTTTAGCCACTTCCACGTCCAGCACGGGAGAAGCGTCGTCTGAAAGACTCGTAAATTTATTTCCTTGTAAATCAGCTAATAGCACTTTCCCCGCTGTACGGTCAACCAGAACGGCCGCATGATCACCTGCTGAAAGGATGTCCGTGGTTTCAATTCTTGGGGGCAAACTCTCATCCGCGTATGCGGAGTTGGAAAATAGAACCGCCGCTATAATGATGGAGCACCAATAAGCTAATCTTTTCATCATAACCTCCCGCTTGACCTAAGATTATATGTAAATCTTTCTCTCCCTTCGACAATGTGTTCGCCGCTAATATTTTGAGAAATGATCCTGGTGTCTGCAACTAGCACCATTGTATTCCAATTTATGTATAATATCCATGACGCAAATGCACTATATGACACTGCATATGTGAGAATATAACTGATATGAACTTGCTAGTATTTAAAAAAGCCGGGGGCAGTTCAGGACTTCACGTCCATTACTGCCTCCGGCTTTTATGTTAGATAAATCAGCTCACCATAAGTCCCATTTCCGCTGCCGCTTCCTTCAGTACATCCGAGTATTCGACCAGCGTCTCGTGGGACAGCCTACTGACCGGCCCGGACAGCGACAGGGCGGCAGCCACCTCGCCGCTTCGCCCAATAACGGGCACGGCGACAGCGGCCGCGCCCGGTTCTCGTTCCTCAAAGCTGGTCGCATATCCCGCCCTTATCACTTCTTTCAATTGATCCGCATACCCTTGCCGGTCAATTGCCTGCGGCCAGTCCTCCTCTTCCAGCAGTTCCTTTCGGACCTCCGGAGGAGCGTATGCAGCCAGCACCTTGCTGGAAGCTCCGACCGACAGCGGCAGCCTGGCGCCGATCTGCGCCACTCGCCGGATGGCCTGGTTGCTCTGCACCGCCTGAATGCGCACCCGTTCCAGTCCGTCCCGAAGGTACAGGCTGACCGTCTCTCCAAGCCGGTCGCGCAGCCGCTCCATCGCCGGCAGCAGCAGTGTGCCCGGGTTCTCCGAGACCGGCAGATGGGTCGACAACTCCCAGATCCGGATGCCGAGCCTGTATTTTTCCGTAGCCGGGTTGCGGGTGATGAATCTTCTATCCTCAAGCGTAGTCAGCAGCCGATGCACCGTGCTCTTGTGCAGACCGATGCCCGCGGCAATCTCAGTCAGGCTTAGATCGCTGTCTCTTGTAAAGCACAACAGAATATCGAGCGCACGCTCCACGGCGCGCACCGTCAGTTTACGGTCGTCATCCACGGGTCTCTTCCTTTCATGTTTCATCAAATGAAACACGGTTACGATTTTTTCAGTCATTTATATCTTAGCAAAAGTCTGTGAAAAGTCCAGCAGATTCACTCCGCCAGGGAGAGCTGGGCGGTACTTTACAGTTACATTACAAAAGGAGCCGATTCGTTGACTTTGAGGTAACATAACCATACGATAGATTACAAGTGCAAACGAATCCACTTATCCGATGCGTGATTTACCCGAAGAATACTCCATGCTGTAAGTACTCGCAAAACTTTTAGGAGGGGACCTTATGGATCTTACACATCCACGCACCGGCACGACGGTCTCCCCAAGGCCGAAAGACCGTCAGTCCGACAAGGCGCCGCAGCTGTCCCTGCGGTTGATTCGCATAAAGCATATTATTGTGGCACTGCTGCTGTCCGTTTTCTTTTTTCTCGTGTTCTGCTTTATCTCGCTGCACGCTTATATTACCTGGGTGCTGTCCAATCCGACGGTCGCCCCGCTTTTCTCCAATCCGGCATTATCGAAAGGTCTGAAATACGAGGACGTGACCTTTCCGGCGAGCGACGGCAGCCGCAATATCCAAGGCTGGTACATTCCCTCCAAGAACTCGGCCAAGACGATCGTGTTCAGCCACGGCTATGGCGCCAACCGCGAGGAATCCTGGGTTCCGATGTACGATCTCGCCCATTTTGCGCACCGCCTGAATTTCAATGTCATTATGTTCGATTACGGCTTCGCTTCCCACAGCAACAAAGACGTTGCGACAGGCGGTAAAAAAGAGTCCCGCGAGCTCCTCGGAGCCATCCAGCTTGCCAAGCAGCGCGGAGCGAAGGAGATCGTCGTGTGGGGCTTCTCCATGGGTGCGGGCACCGCTCTGCAGACAGGGCTGGTTACCAAGGATGTGGACGCGATGATTCTCGACAGCACCTTCCTGCTGGAGCCGGACACGCTGTATCACAACATCAGGCAGAACATTGATCTTCCGCGCCATCCGTCCCTTGAGATTATGGAAATGCTCTTTCCGGTTCTGAACGGCACAGGCCTGAACCAGATTCCTTATGCCGAAGTAAAGAGTGAAGATTATCCTTTTCCGATTCTGTTTATGCATGGAACGCAGGATGAAAAAGCGCCTTATCCAATCGCCGAGAAGCTGGCCGCGAATCAAACCAATCCGTATTCCGGCTCCTGGATTGTGGAAGGCGCTCATCATGAGCTGCTGTTCCGCGAGCATCCCCGCGAATACCTGCGCCGGGTTTCCGCCTTCCTAAGCAATGTTCCGCAGGCGAAAGCCGCTGAGGAGAAGCAGCAGATCAACTAACGCCTCACATAGTACAACCCTCTCCGCTCATACCCTATAGGGAAAGACATATTACGGGAGGGCTGTACGCCATGCTGTATGAATATGGGCCACCATCATCTGTACGAATATTGGAGGAAATCAGATTTTGGAAAAATCAGGAGAAGGAGAATACGGCGCTCATTAAAATCGCCTTTCCTGAACTGGAAGTTCCTTATGTGAAGCTGATGGATGATTGGGCTGCCGTCTTCACTGCGACCGAGAACGCCGCCCGGAGCCTGCTGGAGACAGCGCTATCCCCTGCCGCTCCGGGCGGAACCGATTCAACCGAGGTTGAACATCTGGCGGCAGCTGCTGGCGAGCAATCCCGGGAATTTATCCGCCAGCTGAATGCCATTCATGAACAGAACCCCGCCCTCAGAGGAGCCGCGGAGGAGACCTTCCTGCCCCATGTTATCCGCGAGACGGAATATTTCCTTGGCGTTCTTAACGGGCCGGGGTATTCCGGAGCGCCTTTCGGAACTGCCAGGGATGCTTCCGCAAGCCTTTCAGAAGGAGCGTCCCCCGAGTTCTCCCCCTCCGGTCCGGGCGATCAAGAACTAACGCATCCCCCCTCCAACCGGGATCTGGCTCCCGTACCGATTGGCGGGCATAAGCTTCCGCCACTGCCGTATCCCTACAACGCCCTTGAACCCTACATCGATGAGAAGACTATGCGGATCCATCACGACATACATCATAAGAGCTATGTGGACGGCCTGAACAAAGCGGAGAAAAAGCTGGCGGACGCCCGAAAGAGCGGAGATTTCGATCTGGTCAAACATTGGGAACGGGAGCTTGCCTTTAACGGGGCCGGCCATTATCTGCACACGATATTCTGGGACGAAATGTCCCCTCATGGCGGCGGACGCCCAACAGGAGCTCTCTTGACGGCCATAGAGCGGGACTTCGGAAGCTATAACGCCTTCAAGAAGCAGTTCAGCGAAGCCGCCGAGAAAGTGGAGGGCGGCGGTTGGGCCATACTCGTCTGGAGCCCGCGAAGCCATAGGCTGGAAATCCTGACAGCAGAGAAGCATCAGAACCTGTCTCAATGGGATGTTGTCCCGCTGCTCGCTCTGGATGTGTGGGAGCATGCCTACTATCTGAAGCACCAGAACAAGCGCGGCGATTATATCCAGGACTGGTGGAAGGTCGTCAACTGGCCTTATGTATCCGAGAGATATGCACAAGCAAGCAAGCTCGCCTGGAAACCTTACTAAAAATAGCCCCACGAAGTGAAGCCTTAATTTCGAAGCTTATTCCAAATACTTTGCTTGGACCCCGAATATTTCAGTTAAATAAACCGGCCCCCTGAAAAGTTTCAGGGGGCCGGTTTGCCGCCGATACCGTTATTCCTTGATTAACGATAGAAATTCCGCCCGGGTGGCCGGGTTCTCACGGAAGATTCCCCTGACAGCCGAGGTAACCGTCTTGCTGCCCGGCTTCTTGACGCCCCGGGCGCACATGCACAGATGCTCTCCTTCAACAACCACCATTACACCATGCGGACTCAGCACTTCGGTCATAATATCGGCGATCTGCGAGGTGATGCGCTCCTGCACCTGCAGGCGGCGCGTCACGGCTTCCACCAGCCGCGCCAGCTTGCTTAGCCCGGCAATACGTCCGCTCGGAATGTACCCGATATGCACCTTGCCGAAGAAAGGAGCCATATGGTGTTCGCACTGGCTGTAATAGACGATATCCTTTACAATAACGAGCTCTTCATGGGACTCATCGAAGGTAACACCAAGCACTTCTCTCGGGTCGACGGAATAACCGGCAAAAATCTCCTCGTACATCCGCGTTACCCGGGCAGGCGTCTCGAGCAGTCCTTCCCTTCCGGTATCCTCGCCGATCAGCTCCAATATTTTCTGAACATGATACTCTATCTTCTCACGGTTCGCCGATACGCTGCCGTTCACATAATCTTTGACTCCGCCCATGAAACTTCCTCCTTCAGACCGTCCGCGCTAACAAGCGGAAGCCCGGTCCGGTTACTTGCTCTTTCTTTTTGGTCCTTTATTGCCGCCGGACGGACCACGTCCCGGCACGTTCTGGTTCTTCATCATTTGCTGGGCGCGCTGCATTTGCTTACTGTTCAAATTATATCCCATCTGCTTGGCAACCTTTTGCAGCATCTCCGGATCATTCTGCATGTTGGTCATTTGCTTGCGCAGATAATATACACCGATGAAGAAGCCGCCGATCAGCCCCACAACCAGTGTAATAATAGGAAGTGCAATATTCATTCAAAAACCCACCTCTGAGTTGTAATATGGCGCGCATCTTAACGCGCGCGAATCTATCATAGCATTTCAAGAACTGGACAGCAATTGGAAATCCCAAACTGTCTGTCCGGTTCTATTATTAAGGGTCCATTGGGCCTGCCAGCTTAGACTTAGCCCGGTGCAAACGTCCGGCAACTTCCTCATCCTGCTCACTCTCAAGCGCAAGCTCCACAGCCGCAAGCGCCGCTGCGCCGCCGATTGCGCTGAGCGCCCAGGCGGCCGCGCCGCGCAGCTCGGGACGCGGGTCCTTGAGCAGCACTTCCTTCAGCTTCGGCACGGCCGCCGCATCCTTGAAATTCCCGAGCGCGATGACTGCGTTGCGCTGGATGGGCTTTTTGCCCCTCCAGGCAGCGGCGCTGCTCCC
Organism: Paenibacillus sophorae; assembly: GCF_018966525.1. Taxonomy (NCBI): domain Bacteria; kingdom Bacillati; phylum Bacillota; class Bacilli; order Caryophanales; family Paenibacillaceae; genus Paenibacillus; species Paenibacillus sophorae. Next base: position 1,341,961 of record NZ_CP076607.1, on the reverse strand, counting down.
GAATTTCTCCTTGAACTCGCGGTTGCTAAGGTCAAGAATCGGCAGCAGCAGCGGCTTGGCCTGCTCGGGATCGGGCAGCAGCTCTTGATGGTGGTCCCAGTTCTTTCCCCGGTTGTGGGGGCAGACAATCTGGCAAGTATCGCAGCCGTACAGGCGGTTGCCGATTTTGGCCATATAGGTCTCGTCCAAAAAGCCTTTGGTCTGCGTCAGGTAAGATATACAAGCCTGGGCGTTAAGCTCTCCAGGCCCGACAAGCGCCCCCGTAGGACAGGCGTCAATGCATTTCGTGCATGTGCCGCAGCCTTCCGTTACTGGCGTGTCGGGCGGAAAGGGGATACTCGTGACCATCTCGCCGAGATAAATCCACGAGCCCCATTTCGGAGAAATGATCGAACAGTTTTTGCCGCTGAAGCCGATACCCGCCCGCTGCGCCACCGCCCGGTCCACCAGAACGCCGGTATCCACCATGCTCTCCATTACCGCATCCGGCACCCGCTGCCGGATAAACGCTTCCAGACGTTCCAGCGCCTCACGCAGAACGAGATGATAATCCCGGCCCCAGGCCGATCTCGCCAGAATGCCCCTGCGCTCGCCCGGCTCGGACTTTGGAGGATCATCCATTTTGGACGGATATGCCACCGCGATGGCGATGATTGACTTCGGCTGCCCTTCCCGCAGGGCGGGAATCGTTCGCTTGTCCAAATCAGGCTCCTCAAAGCCGGAATCATAGCCCTTGTCCCGGTGCTCCTGCAGCAGATTTTTCAAAAAAAGAAACGGCTCCGCTGTCGCAAACCCGATTTCGTCAATACCGAGAGTCTGCGCCGCCTCCTTGATTTCATTCTTAAGGCTCTCCCACCTTGGGGACGGGGGTGCATAAGATGTATATTCCGGGGTGTTCATTTACCTCCGCCTCCTCTCAGGTCAGCTTGTACAGCCAATCTCATTCTATAGGGTATTCATTTTTGACAGGGGCCACCAAATATAGGCGGCTCTGCCGACAATCAATTTCAGGGGGACGGGGCCGAAGTAGCGGCTGTCTTTACTCGCACCGGCATGACGATTGTCACCCATGATAAAATATAGTCCTTTGCCGACGGTGACCGGCGCGAAATCGGCGTCCTCAATGATCGTATCCACATACGTCTCCTCGCTTGGCTTGCCGTTTACATACAGCCTATGCTCCCGCACTTCCACAATATCACCGGGTAGGCCAATGACCCGTTTAACCAAATATTCCTTCCGGTCAGGACCGGAGCTCGGATCATGCAGCACAATAACATCGCCGCGCTTTGGATTATCGAAAGCAAGGGTGATTTTGTTAATGAACAGCCGTTCGCCTTCGTATAGTGTAGGCTGCATCGACCTGCCTTTAACCATCGATATGTTGAACACGAACAGATTAAGCAGCGACATAACTGCGAATACCGCAGCCGCCGTAATCAGCCCGTCTTTCAATTCTGCCATCCATTTTCTGCTCCGGTTGGAGCGATACTTCTCCAGTCTGGAATACCGTTCGCTCCGTCTGCGGAACGACGGGTATTCCTCTTCAGGTTCCCGCTCCATAGTACACCTCTGATCCTGTGATCGGATAACGCCTTGACAATAGAAAAGCATATCTCCCAGCCGTTTGCAACGTAGGGATGATATGCTGAAGTAGAGAAGGAACCGTCTGCCGGCTCCTTTGGTGCTGCTCTTATATGGTGAGTGTTTCCGCTTTCGCAATGCCGGCTAACCTGCCCTCTATTACCCGACGATGCTCAGCTTTCGCACCGATTTAAAGATCTGGTTCTCCCCATAACCCATCGCTTCGTACAGCGGAAGGGCAGCCTCGTTATGCTCGTCGCCGACAACGTAAATTCCGTTGACCTTGCGCGCTTGAAATCTGCTCTCCATAGCCGATACAAGCCTTCTGCCGATTCCTCTGCGGCGAAAATCGGGATGAACGGCAATACGGAAATAACAACCATAATTTCTCTCAATCGTGCCAATCAGCGCTCCGACAATTTCCCCTTCTTCTTCCGCAACAACAATGAGATCGGAATCCCATGAAAGCTGTCTGGAGAAGGGCTCGATGGTCTTCTCGAAACATTCTTCAGATAAGGCGGCTTGCAGCAGTTCAGTCACTGGACTTACGTCGCTTAATTGAAAGGAACGAACTTGCATTCTTTACAGTCTCCCTTTTCTTTAGCTTTGGATTTTACAAAAAGAAGGAGTTCCCTTTATAATCCGGAGGGCGTTAAAAAGCATCAATTAACGAGGAATGCCTGCTTTTATTTCTATTAAAGCATATATTTCGGGCGATATCATTACTTTTATCGTGTAAGCGCTTGTAAGTAAGCGGATACATAGCACTTTATGCAAATTGTTCATCTTTCAGGAAAAATTTAGTGTATAGGTTTCTTTTTTCAGGAAATATTAACGTAGTTAACATCGGGTTTACATAAACTATGTCTATTGTAGGTCGGGAATTGCAGGTCGTTTTACTTTATAAACATTTTAGTTTGTTTAGTGTTGCATTCGATGCATATACGGTTTAATATGAATATGAGCTTGGAAGCAGGCCCTATTATTGACATTGACATAAAAGATGATGGCGCCCCGCAAGCGGCAGAGTCTTTTATCTATACAAATTCCAATTACAATTCAGGAGGGATTTTTCCATGGCATTTGAATTACCGGCACTTCCTTATCCAAATGACGCTCTCGAACCGCACATCGATGCTACAACGATGGAGATTCATCACGACAGACACCACAACACATATGTGACCAACCTCAACGCCGCACTGGAAAAGGCACCCGAACTGCAAGGCAAAGGTCTTGAAGAACTGATTTCCAATCTGGATGCCGTACCGGAAGCGATCCGCACCGCAGTACGCAACAACGGCGGCGGACACGCCAACCATTCCCTGTTCTGGGAAACGATCGGACCGAATGCCGGCGGTGCTCCAACCGGAGCATTGGCCAGCGCTATTGACAGCGAGCTGGGCGGCTTCGAGAAATTCAAGGAAGACTTCGCTGCTGCTGCAACAACACGCTTTGGCAGCGGCTGGGCTTGGCTTTCGCTCAAGGACGGCAAACTGGCCGTAACCAGCACGCCTAACCAAGACAGCCCAGTGATGGAAGGCGCGACTCCACTGCTCGGACTTGATGTATGGGAGCATGCCTACTACCTGAAATATCAAAACAAACGCCCTGACTACATCAAAGCGTTCTGGAACGTTGTAAACTGGGATGCCGTTGGCAAACGCTACGACAGCGCGAAGTAAACCGCTGGACGGCTTTGCCGATCAAAAGGCAGCGGGTTATGTCTTGTACAGCAAGTTTAGAACAACATTGAAAAAGGGATTGTCCCCGCGTGGGGCAATCCCTTTTTATGTTTACTTCGTTCCCTCTTCTACCAAATCGGCGCTTATGCACCGGCAGACCGGGCTTTGGCAATCTCACTAAAGCCGCTCTGGGATGGTAGACCATACCGCTAGGCAGCCTACCCGCCGGATGCGGCGGCGTCCCTTTCATCGAAGTAAGCGTTCAACAGCTTAAGGAAGACGTTCGGAAAAGCGTATTGCGCCATATCCCCGCGTCCGATCCAGCGCATTTCCGTCCGTTCCGCGGATTGCCCGCTCTCGTCGGCGAAGAGCTCAGGCGCCTCTGAGGACGTACGCTGCGCAGCGTACGGCGCCCGCGCTTCCGCCGCCACAGGCAGCGGAAGCTCCTCCTCCCTGCAGCGGTACACCTGCAGGGTCCAATGGATATGGCTGAACGTATGCTCGGCAGCCATAAAATGCTCCTCCGGCCGGGCGGCGATCCCGGCCTCGGCCAGGGACCGGCGCAGCCGGTCCATCGCGGCCGCGTCTCCCGGCCGCGCGGCTCCGGCGCCGAGAACCTCCGGCGCCGGCCAGTGCGGCAGCTCCCACATGCGGGCCAGAAGCCCGCTGGATGGCCGCTGCCGGATAAGCACCCGGCCCGCGTGCTCGCCGCGGCCCTCCACCAGGGCCGCCAGCCGCGTTTCCGGGCGCGGCGGCTTGGCCTTGGTCTTGACGGGCAGCGAGGTCTCGCGGCCCGCGAGCCGCCCGGCGCAGCGTTCCATCACCGGGCAGACCAAGCAGTGCGGCGATTTCGGGGTGCAGACCAGCGCTCCGTGTTCCATCAGCGCCTGATTGAAATGGGACGCTTCGCCGCTGGGAATAAGCTCCTTCGCCAAAACTTCCATTTTGACCCGGGTCTTGGCCTTGGCGATATCGTCTTCGATCAGAAAGAACCGGGAGAGCACCCGCATGACATTCCCGTCCACTGCCGGCTCCGGCTGATTAAAAGCGATGCTGAGAATCGCCCCCGCCGTATAAGGGCCTACGCCCTTCAACTCGAATACCGCTTCGCGGTCGTCCGGGACTTTCCCTCCGTAGGATTCCTTCACCTGTCTTGCGGCATGCTGCAAGTTCCGGGCCCTGGAGTAATAGCCGAGCCCTTCCCAGCATTTCAGCACCTCTTCCTCCGGCGCATCGGCCAAGGACTCAATCGTGGGAAACTTCCCGATAAAGCGGTTGAAATACGGGATGACCGTATCCACCCGGGTCTGCTGCAGCATAATTTCCGATACCCATATATGATACGGGTCGCGGGAGCGCCGCCACGGCAAATCGCGCTTCTGCCCGTGGTACCACTCCAGCAAATAGCGGCTGAAGAACGTCATGTCCTCACGCCTCTCTATTTCCCGCTGTTCTTCATCATGTGCCATGGTTACGCTCCTTGCTGTTCAAATTCTGAAATTTTATATGCTATCGCTCCTACAGTTCCAAACTTCCCCTTCGTTACTCCTTACCCTGATGTCATTTTTCAAGTTCATCTTATATATGTTGAAAAGCCCGCTGCCCGGCTAATGCAACCGCTGTTCGACGACGGCAAAGGCCGATGCCAAATCCCGGGTGTGCGTAATCGTAAGGTGAATGACGTAATCGTATCCTTCCGGCAGATTCAGCCTTCCCCAAGCTTCGCCCGAAATGGCCGCTTCCGGCCTGCCCAGCTTCCCCGGGAGTATTTCAATATCCGTAAATCCCAGCACCGCCCCGATTCCACAGCCGAACGCCTTGACGATGGCCTCCTTGGCCGCAAACCTTCCGGCGGCATACTCCGCCGTGAGACCGCCCCGGCTTCCCGCCACGGAAAGCTCGCCTTCGGTCAGGACGCGGCGCGCAAACCTGCCGCCGAGCCGCCCTTCCAGCAGAACAGTGATCCGGTTAATCTCCAACACATCATGCCCGATTCCGTATATCAAGGGTACACGCTCCTCAATTCTGCTTTTTCCGCAAATTCATATGGGAAATGAAATAGATAGTATAGTTTTGAGGCAGGCTTTCTGCTATCTTAAGAAGAAACAGCTATGCCGCGCTTATAAATTCTTATATTTTAAAAGAAAACAGCGCCGAAGTCCATGCGCCGCTCCCGCGGCGGCTTCGGCACCCGCAATGGACTTCCATTGGCATACAGAGAGGAGACATTTTCTGATGAGTCGAAGCATCAATTTTGAAATCCCCGCGGGGGATGACTCCGTTCTGCGCTGCACCCGCTTTCCTTCCCGGGGAGAGGCAGGCAGCCTGATCGTAATCGCGCACGGCTATAAAGGGTTCAAGGATTGGGGAATGTTTCCTCATGTTGCGGAATCGCTGAGCGGCAAGCATGAGGTCGTGACATTCAATTTCTCCCATGGCGGAATCGGCGAGGATCTCCAAAACTTCACCGAGCTTGAGAAGTTCGCCCGCAATACATACCACCGTGAGCAAAAAGACCTGAACGTGCTGCTCTCCTATCTCAGCCAGCATCCAAAGCTCGGCGGACTGCCGCTCTTCCTTCTGGGGCACAGCCGGGGCGGAGGCGATTGTCTGCTGTATGCCCTTGATTCTCCCGGCGAAGTCGCCGGCGTCATTTCCTGGAACGGCGTCACCGATCTGGATCTGTTCACGGAGGAGCAGAAAAAGGACATGCGTGAAAAAGGCCGCGCCTATGTCCTGAACGGCCGTACCGGACAGCAAATGCCGCTGGACGCTGTCATTTTGGAGGACTTGGAGCGGCAGAAAGAGCGCTACAATATTATAGAACGAATGCGGACGGCCAAATTCCCGGTTACGCTCATTCAGGGAAGCAAGGACGGCCCCCGCCTGCGGCAGGGATCGGAGAAGCTGACCGCCATAAGGCCGGACATCGACTGGGTTCAGATTCCGGGGGGAGATCACACCTTTGGAACGGTCCATCCGTTTGCCGGGCCTACTCCGCAATTGGAGCAGGCAATCGCCGCGACCCAAGCTTTTATCGACCAAGTGCTGCGCTCCTAGCAGCCTTGTGACTGGAAGAGCTAATACCGCCGCGCCCGCCTGCATATCTGTCGCAGGGCTGCCGCGGCGGTGCGGTTAACATCGTACGTGGGTCGATTCAGATTCCGGGAATGGCGCTCCGCTTATACGCTCCTTTCCGGTAGAAGCTCTCCAGCAGCTCCGCCGCTGCAGGCTCCACCGGCTTTCCTTCCAGATAATCACTGCTGTCTTCGTACGTAATGCCACGCTTGGCTGCATCTGTCTGTCCGGCCCGCTGGTCAGCAGCCTTCGCCTCCGTGATGATTTCGGCCGGCACGCCGAGATAAGAGGCCAGTTCGCGAACCTGCCGATGGTTCAGGGAACGGAGCGGCTCAATATCGGCGGCTCCGCCTTCCCATGTGGTGCAGCTGCCGGTAATCGCTTCGGATGCATGGCCGGTACCAACCACCAGCAGATTGTTCTCCAAGGCGAGCGCATGCTGGAACACCATCCGCGTTCCCGCTTTGATATCTCCCTTACCCTGATGTGTCATATGGCGGTGCTGTCCGATAGCCTTCAAAGCATACTCCGTTTCAAGCGCAATCTCGTCAACCGCATCCCCGATATTCGTCTCCACCGTATGCTTAAGCCCGGACGCTTTGGCTGCCTCGTAGCTGTGCCCGAAATCCTCCTGCTCTCCATAAGGCTGGAACACGCCGAGGGTGATATATTCCTTGCCTTGCTCAGCGCTCAGCTCATCCGTCGCGCGCTTGCACAGGCCGGCAGCCACCGCGCTCTCCACACCCCCGCTTATAGCGATCAGCAGTCCCTTGATTCCCGATTCCAAGATATACGCTTTCAGAAAATCGGCTCTCTGCCGCACTTCAGCTTCCGCGTCAATCGCCGGTTTTACGCCGAGGGCGGCAATAATCTCTTCCTGTATGCTCAATGCAGCTCACTCACTTTCATCGCTCTAGCATCCTTTTATCAAAAATAATCCCGCAGCACCCAAAAAAACGGTACGGCGGGACGATATCGCATATGAGATTCTTAAGCCTTATTTACAGTAACGGTCGAATATATCCTTCAACTCGTCCGCGATTTCCGCAGCCGAACGGTTCTCTACGCCTTGGCGCTCGATAAAGTGCACCAGCTCCCCATCCTTCATCAGGGCGATCGAAGGCGAAGAAGGCGGGTAAGGAGCGAAATACTCGCGTGCTTTGGCAGTCGCTTCCTTTTCCTGGCCGGCAAAGACTGTGAATAAATGATCCGGCAGGGCGTCGTTCTGCAGCGCCTGGGCAACGCCTGGGCGGCATTGGCCGGCGGCACACCCGCACACGGAGTTGACAACAACGAGCGAGGTTCCCTTGGCGGAAGGCAGCGCGGCCTCTACTTCCTCCGGAGTTTTCAGCTCCGTGAAGCCGATACTGGTCAGATCGTCGCGCATCGGTTGAATCGAATCCCTCATATACTGATCAAAAGACATGGACATGGTTCAACACTCTCCTTTTCACCTAGGTTGTTAGATAACTTAATAGTGAAACTTACTAACTTTATTATACATTCCAACTCGATGAAAGCAAGCCGCTGCCAGCATTGAAATCTTTAACAGACGATCGCTTCTTTCTCCTGCTTCTCATATGGAAAGGAGACGGTAAATACGGTTCCTGCTCCCTGGTGGGAATCGACGGCAATCGAGCCGCCATGCCGTTCGACGATACTGAGACAGAGCGGGAGGCCCAGCCCGGTTCCCTGTTCCTTCGTGGTAAAAAATGGTACAAACAACTTTTCCAACTCTATATCCGACATTCCGCTTCCCGTATCCTTCACCAGCAGCTCTACCTTTTCGGAGACACAGCGGGTCTCCAGCGTAAGCACTCCCTTCGGCTCCATCGCTTCCATCGCATTGCGCCCGAGGTTCAGAACAAGCTGCTTGATTTCTTTAATATTGAGCCGCAATACGGGCAGCTTGTCGCACAGCCTGAGCTCGACGCTTTGCCCGCGAAGATTTGCGTCCGCCCACAGCAGCGGAGCCAGTTCTTCAATCACATCGTGGAGATTACTGTCCTCCTTACTGGAGAGCCCGCTCTGCGCTAGCGACAAAAAGTCGTTAATAATGCTGTTGGCCCGATCCAGCTCATCCATGACAATCCGGTAATAGGACTCCATGTCCGAAGGACTCTTTTCTCTCATCAGCTGCAGGAAGCCACGCACCACCGCCATCGGATTGCGGATCTCATGGGTAATTCCCGCCGCCATCTGGCCTACCAGCGTCAACCGCTCGACATGACCCAGCTCGCTTCGGATATTCTCTTCCTCCGTCATATCCTGGATGATCAGAACCATTCCCGCTTGCTGTCCCTGCTCCTTCGGAACCAGAGGGGCGGCCAGAACATACAGAACTTTCCCGAGACAAGTAACTTTTCCCATAAACCTTTGCTTAAGGATAATGCTGTCCAGCAAGTGATCCAAATCCTGATTATCGTTCAGCTTCAACTGATGCACCAGGTCGAATAGTGTACAGTTTAGAACATCGGTCCTCGTTATATGCGGGATCTCAATTTCCAACTTTTTCATCGATGTTTCGTTAATACTGGTGATCCTGCAGTTATCATCAACGGAAATGATGCTTAACGGGACCATATCGGTAATCTGCTGAAGATCGTCTATTTCCCGTCTGAATTTCTCCGACATATTGGCGATGAACTCCTCAATCTCGCGCTTGTCCCAAGCCGATTCAAGCATATAAATCAATGCACCGCCGAACAAGGGGTTTAAAAACAGCATGCAGAGGATAAGCGCATTTTTTTCATCCTGCAATCTGGAGAAATCATTCCCGTCAAACAACGATGTAAGCGCTATAAATAACATGGACGGAGCCAGTACGATCCAGAGCATGGCAATCTTTTCAACGACGGTTCCAAGCTTGAATCTATTGGCCATGCCGAATAGCAGCGGATACATTAATATGCCGGAATCAAGCAGCACATGGCTTTGCGTGACCGGATAGGAGAATACATAAGTGCATACCGGCAGCATTACGGCAAGCAAGGCGCGGGAACGGAAGCTTCCATATAACATACCGATAAATGCGGGCAGTATTCCCCAGTTGAAATGGATAATCCCGAACAGATTGCCGGACAGCAGAGAGCAAAGAACAAGACTCAGCGCGCAGGCTATCGCAAGAAAGGCATAATCATCCGAACACCGAAGATTTCTGCGCGTGATATGGCTTTGATTCAGTCTCCACTGAAACAGCAATAAAAATGAGGAAGCAGCGGCCATTTGCAATAAAATATCTTTCACCGCAGTTGTAATTGTGATCACCGTCCGACTCGGTAAATTGATCTGTAAGCTTAGAATTAAGCATACCCTGTTTACTTACAATAAGGAAGGTCAAAGAAGAGCGGGACTGGCCCCGCCCGGGGCGGTAATGGTATGATGACCCTAGATTACCCGCAGCACCGCAATTTGCTAAAGGAGCCATTTCATGAGTGAATATGATATCATCGTCATCGGCGGCGGACCTTCCGGTCTTATGGCGAGTGTAGCCGCAGCCGAGCACGGAGCCTCCGTGCTGTTGATTGACAAGGGGACCAAGCTTGGCCGCAAGCTGGGCATCTCCGGCGGAGGCCGATGCAATGTAACCAATATGAAGGATACCGCTGAGCTGATCGCCCATATTCCGGGCAATGGACGATTTTTGCACAGCGCTCTTCGCCATTTCGATAACCGTTCCATAGTCGCTTTTTTTGAAGATTTGGGAATCAGATTAAAGGAAGAAGATAACGGCCGAATGTTTCCCGTTTCCGACAAAGCCGCAAGCGTCGTCTCTGCTCTCGTCAGCAAAGTAAAAGATCTCGGCGTTCAGATCATGACGGACAGTCCCGTCCGCGAAATACTATATGGACCAGACCGCGTCCAAGGCATTCTGCTCGCTTCCGGCAAGAAGCTGACGGCCTGGGCGGTCGTTATCGCGACCGGAGGCAAATCGGTTCCGCATACCGGTTCTACCGGCGACGGTTATTTCTGGGCGGAGGCTGCGGGGCATACCATTACGGAGCTGTACCCGACGGAAGTGCCGATTGTATCACGCGAGAACTGGATCAGGTCCGGAGAACTGCAAGGGCTTTCCCTGCGCGACGTATCGCTCTCCGTCTGGAATGAAAAGGGCAAACAACTGATCTCTCACAGGGGGGATATGATCTTCACCCATTTCGGGCTGTCCGGTCCGATTGCGCTGCGCTGCAGCCAGTTTCTGCGGCAGGTGCAGCGCAAGACAGGAAAGGAGTCCGTGGAGATGTCGATTGATCTATTCCCCGATTCGCGGCTGCACGAGTTGGAAGCGAAGCTGCGCGACAAGCTGGAGGCAGAGCCGAAAAAGGCGATCCGCAACGCGCTGAAAGGGCTGCTGCCGGAACGGCTCATTCCGCTCTTGCTGTCCAAAGCGGGAATCGACGGCGACCTTACGGGCCCCCATCTCTCCAAAAGCGCCCAGGCGGCGCTTGCTTCCCTGTTGAAGCGCATGCCGATTCTTGTCCACGGTACCCGTCCGCTGGAGGAAGCCTTTGTTACAGGGGGCGGCGTCCATTTAAAGGAAATCGATCCCGGAACCATGCAGTCCAAGCTGATGACGGGTCTGTATTTCTGCGGTGAAATTCTGGATATACACGGATATACGGGCGGGTATAATATTACCGCGGCTTTCTCAACAGGGTATACAGCCGGAATGCATGCCGCGCAGCAGGAAGCCTGAAGGTGGTTCTCCTAATTTTTGAGAGCAATTTCACTTACCCCATCAAACGAAAAATGAAACACCATTTACCGTAAATCAAAACCAGCGCGAACGAAGAGTCCCTCTGCGTTCACGCTGGTTTTCGATTCTATGCGTATTTATCGAGCCAGGCGAAGAGCTGTAAACACTCTGGCAGCCATAATGCCGATCACTGCGCCGGCGGGTAAGAATACCGCAAGCCCCCACCAGCCGTACAGCGGCACTGAGACGACTGCCGCACACAATATGGAAAAAGGAAGCAGAAGAATCGGAACCGCCAGGCTCCCCGCGTCCGCTTTCCGGCCTTTGCTGAACGGGAGCAGCGCGATAAATTCCTCACCCGCGAAAATTTTCCAGTAAGAAACCAGCCAGGAGGCCATCAAGAAGACCAGCACAATACAGACAGCCCATTTCAGCATTCCCGGTACCATCAGAACCGCCACGGCACCCACCCCGGAAAACTGAAGATACAGTTTAAGATGTCCCGAATTTCGTATAAACGCCTTAATGGAAGCGCCGGCCAGCCGGTTTTCGGGAGAATTAGAGCGCAGCAGCGGCCGGGATTTACGGAAGATCCAGGGCTTATGCCGGGTCGGCCGCGGCTTATCGATGACGCCTCTCAGCAGAAGTCCCGCTATCTTCATCCTCTGCTTGAAATCCTCGCGAACGTCGCCAAGGAACGTGCCGCGCAAGGCCAGCCTTGTGCGCAGCCCGGCAGCCGCCACCGCCGCATACACGGCAGCGGCAAGCAGCAGCAGCGCCGGATGGGCGCTCCAGGCCACGGCGGCGCGAATGTACAGCCCGCTGGGCAGCCATGCGGCGAGCAGCATCCACAGCCACCTGCGCCAGCCCTGCTTCTGTACCCTTACATTGTGCGTGAGCAGCTTGACGCATGTCCCGCAGCACAGACTCAGAAACAGCAGCGCTCCCGCGTCCGTCCCGCTTAGCCCGTAGCCGCGAACAAGAAACGGCAGCAGGAGCAGAAAGCCTGCCGTAATTTTCAGCGCTGTCACCAACAGGCTGTACAAAATTCCGCCAAGCATGACCGTCCCTATCCATTTCTTGCGCTGCCGCAAGAACAGCAGGTCTCCTTCATGCAGCAGCAGCAGCATGCCGCCCTGCATCAGAAAGGCCAGCAGCGCCGGCAGGACGGCATAGGGAAGCATCGTAACCCATGCCGGAAGCGGCTCATTCCAGAACCCGTAATAAAATCTTCCGCCAAGCAGCCCGCCCGGGATGAGGATGTACAGAAGAACCGTCCAGTCCGCGGCGGTGCGGATGATGCTCCATTGTTCTTTCCAGTGGTGGCCAAGCCGCCTCCTCAGCAGGCTGCCAGGAGTCCGGATGCCATAGCCGCCGCGGGTTTCGTCTAAGTTGCTCATGGCTAACGTCTCCCTCCCATCATGCCAACGCATCGAAGCAGTCGAACAGCGAGGCTTCCGGCAGCCCCGCCGCTGCGCGGATATTTTCCAGCGTGCCGGAGGCCGCCACGCGTCCGGCGGATACGAGCACAAACGAATCGCAGATCTTTTCCGCCGTATCCAGCACGTGCGTTGACATCAGCACTCCCGCCCCCCGCCGCCGCTCCGTCTCCAGCAGACGCAAGAAGTCTTTGGTCGCGCGGGGATCGAGTCCGATAAAAGGCTCGTCTACGATATAGACGTCAGGCTGTACAAGAAATCCGAGCATCAGCATCATTTTCTGCTTCATCCCTTTGGAGAAGCCCGCCGGTAGGTCATTGCGCACATGCTCCATGCCGAACTGGCGGAGCAGCCGCTCCGCCGCCTCCTTGAAACTCCCATAGTCCAGTCCGTAAGCGGCAGCCGACAGGTCAAGATGCTCCCACAGCGTCAGCTCCTCGTAAAAGACCGGCTGCTCCGGCACATAGGCGTAAGAACCGCCGCCAGAACCGCCGATTTCCACCTTAGCCTTCGCATGCTTCAGCAAGCCGAGCAGCGTCTTGATCGTCGTGCTTTTTCCGGCTCCGTTCGGACCGATCAGACCGAGCAATTGACCGCGCCGGACCTCAAACGAAATATCCGCGATGCGGACATCCCCTTCCTCATATCCCGCTTCGGCTATGGAAACATCCAGTACAATTTCATCCCGCTCCGTCATCTCCTGTTCCTGTACATGCTCCTGTTCCCTTTCCGGTAAATCCGTTACCGCTTCTTCCCGCTCTGCCATTCGTTCCATCTCCCAAAAACGTTATAGATAAGGCTCCATTAATCGAACTCGCAATTCCTCTATAATAGAGGCCCCTTCATCCCCTGGCCCTGAGGTTCGCAAACGGAAATAAAGGCTGCCCAGCAGGCTTTTCACATTCGTAAGAATCTTATATTCCTGGTCCCACTCTTCCGTTTTGTCCCACTTCAAGAAAACCTTCGCCCCACGAGCATCCCTTATATTCTTCAATTGCCGTTTCAGTTCCAATTCAGATTCCAACCATTCACCTTCTTATCTACGCCGCAATCCCGCTCCAGACGCTAATACACATCTTACCATTTGATCACAGCTTTTGCAGCGATTCTTTAAGATTACACGGCAGCCGGTTCTTCCGGGATTCCCGCGCCGGCCCCGCGATCCCAGCGTTCGATCAATCCCCGCAGCAACAGCATTGCCGCGCCAAGCAGCAGGGTGAGCAGGCCGGAAACGATAAAGGCAAATACCGGACCTGAAGCCGTAACCAGCGCTCCGCCGGCTACCGGACCCAGAATGACAGATGTGCTGGTCAGGCTGCCCACCGTCCCAAAGACCCTGCCGGTGTAGGCTTCAGGCGTCCGTTTCTGCAGCATCGCCTGAAACGGAATGAAGACAAGCCCGGCTCCGGCTCCCGCCAGAAGAAAAGCGGAAAACAAAATGATATAAATAACCGTCCCCGGTCTGCCGGTAGCGGTCGCCACAGCCGCGCCGGCGAATACCGCTCCCATCAATGCCGCGCCAATGCCCATGAATAGAAGCGGATGCCGGGAGCTGCCCATCCGCCTTGCCAGCAGCGCCGCGATCAGAGTACCGAGCCCGCTTGCCCCTACGCACCAGCCCAGCAGATCGCCGCTAACGCCGGGAATGATCCGGAACAGCGTCACGAGCTGCGAATCGGCGATATTCAGCACGAGCAGCACTAATACGAGCATGAGAATGCCGCTGAGCACGGCGGGCATTCCGGCAATTATCCGCAGACCGGCAGCCATTTCCCGGCGGAAAGACTGCCGCTCACCAGCGCGGCCTTCCGTCCGGACCGCAGACCCCGCTCTGCGGTCCCGTGGCAGAGCGATCAGAATCACGGCCGATACCAGAAACGTTGCCGCGTCAATCAGATAACAGGCGGAGATGCCGAACATCGCCACAAGCAGACCGCCGAGGGCGGGACCAAGAATCTTCGTGATCTGCTCTACGGAAGAACTCATCGCAACTGCGGCATCCATTTGGGAAGCGGGGACCAGCTCCTTGAGCTTGCCGCTCTTGGCCGGTGAGAAGATCACATCCATCGTTCCCTTGAGCAGCAGCAGCACATAAACCTGAGTCAGCGATCCGGCGAATACAAGTGAGGCCACAATAACCGCACGGGCCACATCCGAGCCGATCATCAGCGCCTTGCGGTTCAGCCTGTCGGCAGCCACGCCGGCGAAAGGTCCGCCGAGCAGCATCGGAGCAGCCATACAGAGCGAGATGGCGGTAATCTCCCAGGGCGTCGCGTGCCATTTCAAGCCGACCATCGTCAGCAGCGCGAGCACATGGAGCCAATCGCCCACATTGGATATGAGCTGCGCCGAGAGCAGCAGCACCAGCGGGCGGCTCAGCGTCAGCTTGCTTTTTTGTTCATTGTCAGAGCTCTGATTATTCATTGCAATACCACTCCTATCGTCCCTTTGCTTCATAAGGCCATATTAAGACAACAGGAAACTTTATCCATCCGTCCAGAGGTGTAATCGCCGCTACCCGCCCGGGCTGATTTTGGTCTCGGTATAGGGACTGAAAGCATTTTGATTTTTAATAATTAAAAGTGTGCTCATTGTGACAAATCACATGTTTTTCTGCCATTTATTCACGTATTGTAAGGATATATACAGGTTCGCTGCACAGGTCCCTTGCTTTCAGGATGAGATTGTTCAACCCTGCGGGCGGCCCGCAAGAAGAATTAATAATAAAGGGTGAGAGATGCATGATACAATCCTATGAACGCGATACCCAGCTGACGCTGCACTTGTACCGGGTGTTCGCCAAGTCTTTCAAGAGCATCAATGAACATGCCGTAATAGGAAGCAAAATTGAAGGGTTCAATCCGACGGCTTTTGCCGTCATGGAAGTGCTTTACTATAAGGGACCGCAGCCAATCCAGCAGATCGGCGCCAAGCTGCTGCTGCAGAGCGGGAATGTTACTTACGTCATCGACAAGCTCGAAGAGCGCGGCTACTTGCAGCGCAAGCCCTGCCCCACCGACCGCCGCGTTATTTTTGCGGAGCTGACTACGGAGGGCGAGCGTCTGATGAACGACATGTATCCGAAATATTCGGAGCGCATTCACCTCGCGTTCAGCGGACTGAATGACGAGGAGAAAGAACAGATGATCGTTCTGCTGAAAAAGATGGGGCTGCAGGCTGAGAAGCTGTCTCCTCTTCCTCGGAAATAGCTCCCTGCAGTTTGGGGACCACAGGCGATATTTAAAGGTAACCGGTTCGCCTCACAGGCTTCTTTAATCTTGGCGGGATAAGAAGAAACGCCTGACGGCGTCTTTTTAAGACGCAGGTACGTTTCTCGTAAAAATATAAGACCAAACGATAAGCGCGAAGCTTATAAAGTCTTATATTTCAACAAAAAACGGCTGCACAGCCCATCAAAGGGCGGCGCAGCCGTTTTTTTTTGCGATTTCATTTCCCGTTCGTTCAAAGTTTCTAGCGCGCTGCCCGGCTCCACTCAATCTCTGCCGTACACCGCCCTTATTGTGCTTTCTTCAAAGCGATGCTCTCCTGTTCCGACACCGGAATGCCGCTGCGGAGGCCCGCCGAGATCAGCAGGGACAGCGCGGCGATAACCGCCATAACGATAAAGAGCGAATGCAGGCCGCCTTCGAGCGCGGTCCGCAGGACGCTGCCCCCCGTACCGGAAAGCTCAGCTCCGGCATTAGGGTTCAGCAGCTTATTAATATCCTCTCCCGTAATCCCGCCCGAAGATGAGCCCTTCAGCAGCTGGTCGATCCGCAGGTTCAGCCATGAACCGAACACGGCTACCCCAACCGTCTGCCCCAGCGAGCGGGTGAACGTGTTCAGCGCCGTTGAAGCACCGCGCATGCTGTGCCCTACAGAAGACTGGGCGATAATCGTAAAGACGGTCGAGCAGTAGCCAAAGCCTATGCCGCAGAGCAGCATCAGGGCAAGTAAAGGTAAGGAGTGTGAGCCTTGGGACAGCAGCGTAAGGCCGAAGGCTCCGGTGAAGATCAGCGCAAGGCCCAGCATCGCTGTTCGGCGCGAGCCCGCGCGCAGGATTAGGCGTCCGCCAGCCACAGAGCCAAATATCCATCCGACCGACAGCGGAGCAATCAACAGGCCGGACAATGCCGCGCTGCCTCCGTCCACTCCCTGCACCCAGAGCGGCACATAAGTAGACAGCCCGATAACCAGTGTGCTGATTAACAGATTGGAGCCCGTCGAGAAGGCGATGTTACGGACCCGGAATAGGCCGAGCGGCAGCATCGGCTCCGGGACGCGCCGTTCCACTGCCCAAAAAGCGGCCAGCAGCAGTACGGATGCCGCAAGCGTGGAGATCAGCAGCGGCGAATTCCACGGAAAGTTCTGTCCCCCGGTGGATAAGCCGAACAGCAGCAAGCCCATGCCTGCCGCGAACAACAGGACGCCGAATATATCGATCTCCGTCTTGCGGCGCATCCGGTCTTCCTTCAAGTAGCGGGCGATAAAGACAATCGCCAGCAGGCCAAACGGCAGATTGAAGACAAAGACCCAACGCCAGCTTAAGTAATCGACTACATAACCGCCCAGCAGCGGGCCGACCAGCGAAGAAATTCCCCATACCGAGCTCAGCATGCCTTGAGTTTTGGCCCGCTCCTCGATGCTGTAAATATCCCCGATGATCGTGAACGTCATTGGTATCAGAGCTCCCGCTCCCATCCCCTGCAGCGCGCGAAAGGCGACGAGCTGCTCCATACTCTGCGACATGGCGCACAGCAGCGAGCCGGCGAGAAAAACGGCCGCGCCCCAGAGGAATACGGGCTTCCGGCCGAACAGATCGCTGACTTTGCCAAAAATCGGCGTAGTTACCGCCATTGCCAGCAAATAAGCGGTGAAGATCCAGCTGAGCCACTGCATGCCTTCAAAATCACCGACTATGGCCGGCCCGGCAGGCCCGGTAACAGTGCCTTCAATCGCGGCCAGAAAGGTTGCCAGCAGCACCCCCGTCAAGATCAGCCCACGTTCTGACGTTCCTCGCAGCATCATGAATGATTATCCTTCTCTCTCTAGGGTTATCAAATCGCGCCAATCCCGGCGCAGCAGCGCATATAAATCCACGTCTTGAAACCCGGATGGTGTATGGCGGTACTCGCGCAGCGTTCCCTCCCTGCGGAACCCGAGCGAAGCAAACAGCCGGCCTGACCGAAGATTGGCCGGATGGCACTGCGCCTCCACCCGGTTCAGCTTCATCTCTTCGAAGCCATACCGAAGCGCCAGCGCCAGCGCTTCGCGCATATACCCCCGGCCCCAGAACGCCGGTGATAATTCGCAGCCCACCTCGCCGCGGAAGGCTCCCGTCAGCTGCCAGTTGTTATAGCCGCAGCTGCCGATCACCTCCCCGCCGGAGAGCTCAATGCTCCAGCGCAGGCTCTCCTCTTGGCGCTCCATTTCCAGGAGCAGCCGGATGAGTTCCTCCGCCTCCGCCTTGGAGGCCAGCGGCTTGATTCCAAGCCAATAAGCCGCCTCCGGATGGGACCAGCAGCGAAGAAGCGCGCCGGAATCCTCCTGTCTTAAAGCCCGCAGCTTCAGTCTGCGGCCAGCCAGCTCGGGTGCTATTCCGCTGTGCTCCTCCATCTCCTCGCCCCCTTTTTAACCCGTTAATTATACCTCATTTTCGAACCAACAAAAAATAGCGCCCGTATAGGACGCGGTATGCATCCCCTACTGGCGCCATTATAATAATCCATTCCACTTTCGCCTTGGCTCGGGCAAAGCCCGCTTCCTTAGTTCAGCCCGCAGTATCGGCAGTCTTGACCGGTTTCATAACCTCGCTATGCAGGAGATCCAGCTTGGCCAGAATTTCCTTATACTCCTCGATTCCCGTACCCGTAATGCTGTACTCCTCGCCATGGGCGGTCAGAAAGTTGTCCTGCGTCAAACGCTCCAGTTCCTGCTTTACTTCACGCTCACCTATCCTGTATCCGTAATTCTCAAGCTCAGTCTGCATATCCGTTACCGTCAGGTCCCGCTCGCGGGCATTATAAAGCATGTGGATTCCTATGAACATATTCTGTACATCGGCGCGCATGTTTCACTCCTTCCGGCCATTAAGCCTTCCTTTATTTATTGATTTATTACCCCTTGGCCGCCGGACGGAAACACGGATGGATACGGGAGAGGCAACGGCAGCCGATTGTATGAATTTGACAAAACTGCGCCAAGGCTTGACGGCTGCTCGGCGGCTGTACTATGTTGTTAGGTACAACAGTTGCTCATTCAAGATTGACTTCATGTATAGGAAGGTGATGCTCCATGTTTCAGGCTATGCCCTATGACGGCACGCGCAGCGAGCGGTTCGAATCCGTGCTGACTCAGCTTGGTGCTTTGATGAAAGACGAACCGAATGCAATCGCGAATTTGGCCAATGCTGCGGCACTGCTTAAGTTCTCTCTCACGGACACGAACTGGGTCGGATTCTATCTGTATGATGGAAAAGAGCTTATTCTCGGTCCTTTTCAGGGTCTGCCGGCCTGCATCCGCATCCCGTTGGGCCGGGGGGTCTGCGGCACGGCGGCTAACGAGCGCCGGACACTCGTTGTGGACGATGTGCATGCCTTTCCGGGACATATCGCCTGCGATCTCGCTTCCAACAGCGAAGTTGTCGTTCCGCTGATTAAGGACGACCGGCTTCTGGGCGTGCTTGATGTCGACAGCCCGCTCAAACACCGGTTCGACGATGAGGAACGACGGTTTCTGGAACGCTTTGCGGCCATCGTCTCCGAGGTTCTTTGAGTTCCTCTATATGCCTGCCGCATAGCCATATTTCCGTATCAATATCAGCAGAACGGCTGCGCTCCGAATCTTCGGGGCGCAGCCGTTTGCCGTTATATTTTGCTTTCTGCCGTCGTTCGTTTCATACGGCTTAGAGCGGCACAGACCGGATATTCCAGATTTCTGACGCATACCGGCTGATCGTATTGTCGCTTGAGAACTTGCCGGAATGGCCGATATTGATAATGGACTTCTTCAGCCATTCGCTCCGGTTGCGGTAAGCGCGGTCGATTTCCACATGCGTCTCAACATAACTCGGAAAATCCTTAAGCACGAAGAATTCGTCGTTATTATCAAGCAGTGAATGGAAAATATTCTCGAAATCCTGATGGTAGCAGCAGATCGGCCCCGGCGTGATAAGCTGGTCCAGCACTTCTTTCAACCGGCTGTCACTGTTATACATATCGCGGGCATAATATCCGCCGTACTGGTAATAATCCATTACCTGCTCTGCGCGCAGTCCGAACAGGAACATATTGTCGTTGCCGATCATTTCATTCATCTCGACATTGGCTCCGTCCATCGTTCCGATGGTCAGCGCACCGTTCATCATAAACTTCATATTTCCGGTGCCGGAAGCCTCCTTGCTCGCCGTCGAGATCTGCTCGCTGACATCAGCCGCCGGGATAATCTTCTCTGCCAGGGATACTGAATAGTTCTCCAAGAAGAAGATACGGATTTTACCCTTCACGTCAGGGTCTTTGGCGACGATATCGGCAACGGTATTGATGAGCTTGATAATCCGTTTCGCCAAATGATAGCTCGGAGCCGCTTTGGCGCCGAATATAAACGTGCGGGGCACCATGTCGAGTGACGGACTCGCCTTAATCTGATTGTACAGATGCATAATGTGCAGAATATTGAGCAGTTGCCGCTTATAAGCATGCAGCCGCTTGACCTGGACATCGAAGATGGAGTCCGGATCGACCATGACATTATGCTTGCTCTTGATGTATTCCGCCAGACGCAGCTTGTTCTTCCGTTTGATATCGGCTACCTTTTGCTGGAACGAAGCATCCTCGCAATATTTGATCAAGCCGATCATTTCCTGCGGATGGGTCGTCCAGCGCGGACCGATCGCCTCGGTGATTAGACCGGCCAAATCCCGGTTGGCATGCATCAGCCAGCGGCGATGAGTAATCCCGTTCGTCTTGTTGTTGAACCGGTGCGGATACATCTCGTCGAACAATCTCATTTCCCGTTTCCGCAAAATTTCCGTATGCAGCGCGGCTACGCCGTTAACGCTGTGGCTGCCCACAATCGCCAGATGCGCCATCCGGACCTGGTCGTCATAAATAATCGCCATTTGCGCGATCCGGTTATCGTCTCCGGGATACCGCTTCATCAGCTCGCCGCAGAACCTTGCGTTAATCTCCTCGATGATGAGATAGACCCGGGGTACTAACTCCCGCACCATGTTCACCGGCCACTTCTCCAGCGCCTCGCTAAGAATCGTATGGTTCGTGTAGGAAACCATGCGCGTCGTTAAGTTCCAAGCTTCATCCCATTCCAGACCTCTGTCATCCATCAGAATCCGCATCAGCTCCGGAATCACTAGCGTTGGATGCGTATCGTTGATATGCAGCGCCACCTTATTCGGAAGCTCCGACAGCGGAAGCCCGAGCTTCCCGTAAAAGCGCAGGATGCTCTGCAGGCCGGCGCTGCAAAGGAAATACTGCTGCTTCAGGCGGAGCAGCTTGCCCTCGTACTCGGAATCATCCGGGTACAGGAATTCCGAAATGGATTCCACAGCCCGTTTGTATTCGAGAAATTTGTGGTAATCGGTGCCCGTATCCGGACCAAAGCCCCTGTTCGGCTGGAGAATCGACTCGGCGCTCCAATTGCGCAGCGTATTGACATGCCGCCGGTCGGCGCCGATGATCGGCACATCGTACGGCACTGCGCGCACCGTCTCGTAATCCTTGTGCCGGAACACAAGTTTTTCGCCTACCTTATCGACGTCGACGCGACCCCAGAACCTAACCTCCACACTCTTGTCCTCACGGCGCACTTCCCACACGTTATCCTTTTGCAGCCAGTAATCGGGCAATTCTACCTGATACCCGTCAACGATCTTCTGCTCGAACAGGCCATATTTGTAGCGTATGCCGCAGCCATGTCCCGCATACTGCAGGGAGGCCAGCGAATCGAGAAAGCAGGCTGCAAGCCGCCCTAAGCCGCCATTGCCGAGGCCTGCGTCCGCCTCCTCCTCCTCGACTTCCTGAAGAGAGAAGCCCAGTTCCTCAAGTCCGTCCCGTACCATCTCCAGAACGCCCATATTCAGCAGGTTATTGCCCAGCAGCCTGCCGATCAGGAACTCCATCGAGAAGTAGTAGACCTGCTTTTCCTTACCGTCCTTGTACTTCAGATTGGTATTCGCCCAGTTCTTTCCGGCCTGTGCGCGGACCATACTGCCTAGAATGTGGTAAACGTCGGCATTAGAGGCTTCCTCCAGCGGCTTACCCAGCTTCCCAACCAAATCATCGACAAATGCTTTTTTGAATGCTTCTTTATCGGTAAACAACAAGCAGGTTCCTCCTGACAATGACGTTTTCGGTTGAAACCGTTTTACATTTTACTGCTCTTGGCAATGACGAACGGCCGTTTGCTGTCGCCGACGAGAATCCGCTCCCGGCTGAGTTGCACGTCCTTATCCAATATGACATTCTCAATAACAGCATCTTCTTCAATGACGCACTTCTGCATGACGACGGAGTTCACAACCCTTGCTCCCTTACGGATCTGGACACCGCGGAATATGACGCTGTTCTCCACCGTGCCGGCGATGATGCAGCCGTTCGCCACCAGCGAATTGCTGACATTGGCGCTTTCCAGATAGCGGGTCGGGGCTTCGTACTTAATTTTGGTCTGAACCTGGTTGTCGTGGAACAGGTCGGTATACTCATCATGATTCAGAAGCTTCATGCTGTTCTTGTAATAGCTGGCCACAGAGTTAATAACGGCATGATAGCCCGTATATTCGTAAGCGGCAATTTTGAGCTTGTCGCGTCTTTTTTGAATAGCGTCCCGGAAAAAGTAGCTCTCGCCATGGGCGATGCAGTATTCCACCTGTTCCAGAAACAGCTCTTTTTCCATAATTAACATTTCCATATAGATATTCGGATGGTTCTTCTCATGATGAATATTCAGCACATTGCCATCCTCATCCACTTCAAGACGCAGGCAGGGATCATGCTCCGGCTCGAGATGGTCGATTTTTTTGTATACAAGGGTGACATCGGCGCCCTTTTCCAAGTGATAGCTGTACAGCTCTTGAAAATCGATCGTGTTGATATGCTGGCTTCCGGAATGCACGATGTATTTGGCGGATGCCCGTTTGAAGAAATCCAGGTTGTTATGAAAATGCTGCAAATCTCCGAGAGACGTATCGGTCGGATCGTTCCAATCGGGAGGCAGGATAAACAGTCCGCCATGCTTGCGGTTCATATCCCATGATTTTCCGTCGCCAAGATGGTCCATCAGAGAACGGTATTTGCGTCGGACGAACAGGCCCACGCTTTCCAGCTCGGCGCGCATCATATTGGACAGGACAAAATCAATCAGCCGGTAGCGGCTGGCAAAAGGCACGGCTGCACCGCAGCGGAAATACGTTAGTTCATTTAAATGGTCCAATTCGTGATCAAGATTAATTACTCCCAAGAGCTGTTTCATCGAGTTCCACCGTCCTCTTTAAGATTATATGGTTTTCGCCGGGACCGATTTCCGTTTTTTGCTGCGATTATCGATTAACAATATTTCGTCTTCGTTTTCCCGGTCCGTACCGATTTCCATATAATCCTCGATTACCGTATTCTCACTGATGATGGCTTTGTGGATACGGACATTTTTGCCGATTTTTACTTTGGGCATGATGACGGAATCCGTGATTACGCTGCCCTCGCCAATTTCGACTCCATAGAAGAGTACGGAATGCTTCACTTCCCCGCGAACGATGCAGCCCTCATTGATAAGGGAGCCCGATACTTTCGCACCCGGAGCCACATACTGTGCCGGCTGGTTCGGGTTGCGGGTAAAGATTCTCCACGAAGGATCATTAAGGTTAAGCGGCGGATTATCGCTGAGAAGGTCCATATTGGCTTCCCACAAACTGGCTACCGTGCCGACGTCTCTCCAATAGCCCTCGAACGGATAAGCGTACATGGCTTTGCCCTTCGATAGCAGCGACGGAATGATGTCTTTGCCGAAGTCATGGGAAGAATGCGATTCCTCTCCATCATCCAAAAGGGCACGACGAAGAACATCCCACTTGAAAATATAAACCCCCATGGAAGCTAAAGTGCTCTTAGGCTTTGAGGGTTTCTCCTCGAATTCGTAGATTTTGAGATCTTCTTCCGTATTCAGTATGCCGAAACGGCTTGCTTCCTCAAGCGGAACGTCTATGACCGAAATGGTGCAGTCGGCCTTTCTTTCCAAATGATATTGAAGCATAGCGTTATAGTTCATTTTGTAAATATGATCGCCGGAAAGAATGAGCACATGCTCAGGATCGAATTGATCGACAAATTTAAGATTCCGGTAGATCGCATCAGCCGTTCCCCGGTACCAGTTGCTTCCATCCTCACGTTCATGGGGAGGGAGTACGAATACGCCCCCATTCTTCCGGTTGAGGTCCCAGTCGCTGCCAATGCCGATATAAGAACTCAGAACAAGAGGTTCGTATTGAGTCAATACACCAACAGTGTCTATTCCAGAGTTCGTGCAGTTGCTAAGCGGAAAATCAATGATCCGGTAGGTGCCCCCGAAATAGACAGCGGGCTTGGCAATCGATTTGGTCAAGCCCTTCAATCTTTTCCCTTGACCACCAGCCAAAAGCATGGCTACCATTTCTTTTTTCTTCATTGGAAAAGCCTCCTTGACATGGGGTAGTAAAGCTTCTTCCATAAATAAGATAAAATGATTGGTGCGTAGCAAAGACAGCGTGTAAAAACGCTCTTAATGAATAATACGGGATGACAGGACATTTTAAACCGGGTATTCTGAACTTTTTGATTAGAGTAGGAAGCTTGAAAAAGTCTTGAAAACGGGGAAGGCTGGAATGGATCGGACAATAGCCGGAGCTAAACGGGGAACACTTCGGTTCCGGCTCTATATCCTTATTGTAAAGTGTTCGATACCCTTCGTCAAAACCCTTTCCCAAATAAAAAAAATAGTTGGAGCACCGCGGCTTTCCGCCATCCCTTCTCGTCGCCACCCCTTTTTTTGTAATCGTTTCCTTATCAACCGTTCTATCGGCATACGGGATGAAGAACGAAAATTTCTTACATACTTAATATTAACCAATTTGAGGGCCTGTGAAAGATTTTTGCGGATCAAATATGTAAGGTAATTTTCAGCAAACGTTCAAGTTCCTATGGCATAATATAACGAGCCCCACAAAGTGAAGCCTAACCTTCGCAGCTTATTCCAATTACTTTGCGGGGACCCCGAAACTCATAAAAATAGCATGTTAAATATATGGCATGGAGGGATAGCCATGAAAGCGCACCAAGGTGTCCGTCTGCTGCTGGTGGACGATGAGCCTCACATCCTCCAGTTTCTTGAGCTGGGCCTCATTAACGAAGGATTTGATGTAAGAACGGCGCCGGACGGATTATCCGCCCTGGCGGTTGCCAACGAATTTAAACCCCATGTAGCCATACTCGATATTATGATGCCCGGCATGAATGGCTTCGATGTATGCCGGCATCTCAGGAACGAGGAGGCGGAAGTCGCCGTGATTATGCTGACGGCCAAGGATGAGATCGATGATCGCGTCAAAGGCCTGTCTATCGGGGCCGACGATTATATGGTTAAGCCCTTCAGCTTCGACGAGCTGCTGGCGCGGATTCAGGCGCGTCTGCGCAACCAGTTCCCAGGGCTGCTCGGCGAAGTGCGCTGCGGCCCCTTCGTCATCGACAACCGGAGAAAGGAGATCCGCTTCAAGGAGACGGTCCTTGAGCTGTCTCCAACGGAATACGAGCTGCTGCAGCACATGGTCATCAATCACGGGCTTGTGCTGAGCAAGCCCATGATCCTTGATAAAGTCTGGGGATACGACTTCGGGGGAGAAGAGAATATCGTGGAAGTATACATCCGTTCTCTGCGGGAGAAGCTGGGCGATAAAGAGCACCGCATCATACGCACGCTGCGCGGCGCGGGCTACCGGGTGGATCTGATATGATTAGCTTGCCCTTCTTCCGGAGGCGGCTGCATCCTCCGCGCTCGCTCCGGGGGCGGCTGCTCGCCATCTCGCTGCTGATTCTGTCAGGGCTGCTTCTGCTCATCGGCGTGCTCCAATATGTGTTAATGCGGAACTTCCTCTATGCCAGCAGGGCGGAAGCCATGCAAGCGCAGATCAGGTCGGTGCCACGCGAGTTCTATTCCGAGCTTGCGGAAGACCGCGAAGCGAACATTGCTGCTCCGTTCCCGGGAGCCGTTGCGGAAGGCCCGCAAGCAGGAACAGATCCAGGAAGCAGCGGCACAGATCCCGGAGGCGAAAGTCCGGAGTCCCCCGGCGCCGTCTCAGAGAGCGGCAGCGCAGCATCAGGCCAGGCCAGCGGCCCCACCGGCGAAGGCGGTCCGGGCGTCATTTGGGGCGAAGGACGGCGCCCTCTGCTGCTGGATGCCCATACTATGATCGCCCTTTATCGTTCAGACGGCACCTTCACCGATCTGCAGGCGGAAACAGCGGACGAAGCGTCCGCTCCCCGGATGACCGATGAAGAATATAATCAGCTGCTTGCGCATCCCGTGTATAGAGTGACTCGCGATTACAAGCTCCTGACCGCAGAGGACGGAACCGAGCATCTGGCCGTGTTCATGATTCTCGGCCGCCCTTTTCATCCGACAGGCGTCCTGCAAATGACAATGGATACGGCTTCGCTGCGCGACGTTATTATGCGTCAGCTGTTGATTTATGCCGCTCTGTCCGCGGCGGCTCTGCTGGGCGGCTCTCTCTTGTATCTGCCCGCACTCCGCAGGACACTCGGGCCGCTGTCCAATATGGGCAGGACCGCCCAGGTGATCGACGCCGGAAATCTCGATGTCCGGTTCCTGGCCTCGCAGGGCCAGACCGAAATCGACCAGCTGTCCCATTCCTTCAATGCCATGCTGGAGCGGCTTGAGACATCATTTCAGAGCGAGCGGGAAGCCAAGGAGCAGATGCGCAGATTTGCGGCTGACGCTTCTCATGAGCTTCGGACGCCGCTGACCTCCATTCACGGATTTCTGGAGGTGCTGCTGCGGGGAGCCGCAGATAACAAGGACCAGCTGTATCATGCGCTAAACAGCATGCACGGCGAATCGAAGCGAATCAACAAGCTGGTGGAGGACCTGCTGCTGCTGTCCCGGATGGACGGCGCTCCGCAGCTTCATGCCAAAGAGCTTCGATTGGACGAAGTGATTTGCGAGTTGCGTCCACAGCTAGAGATGCTTGCCGGAGACCGCGAGCTCGTCTTCGATATCTCCTGCGGCATAAGCGGTATGTATGATCCTGACAAGATCAAGCAGGTGGTTTTGAATCTGTTCCAGAACGCAGTGCAGTATACCGACCCCAAGACAGGCAAAGTGACCGTCTCCCTGCAGCCTATCGGCTCCCGTGCGGAGCTGACCGTGCGGGATAACGGAATCGGTATCCCTGCGGAGCATATCCCCCATGTGTTCGACCGATTTTACCGCAGTGACCCTTCCCGTGCCCGCAGGTACGGCGGCTCGGGGCTCGGATTGTCCATATCGAAATCGATAGCTGAGGCGCATGGCGGAGAAATCGGCGTTACCAGCGCACCTGGTAAAGGAACGACCTTCCGGGTGATCCTGCCCTGCCTGCAGGCATTGGCAAAGAACCAGTAACTAACGATATAATAGAAGCGACATAGATACGAAGCGAGTTTTGCTGCGTTGCCATTTCGAGGAGCCTATGCTCCGCAAAACTTAGCCTATGCTTTCGATGCGAGTTTTGCTGCGTTGCCATTTCGAGGAGCCTATGCTCCGCAAAACTTAGCCTATGCTTTCGATGCGAGTTTTGCTGCGTTGCCATTTCAAGGAGCTTATGCCCCGCAAAACTTTTAGGAGGTAATCATATGTACGATATCGCTGTAATCGGAGCCGGTCCTGCCGGCGCAAGCGCTGCGCTGTTCGCCGCCAAGGCTGGCAAGAAAACGCTGCTTATCGACAATGACAAAGGGATGACCCGCAGAGGCTGGTATGAGAATTATTACGGTATTTCCGAGATTGGCGGGCCCGACCTCGTGGAGACCGGGCACAAGCAGGCGGTGAAGTTCGGAGCGGAGCTGATCGCGGGACAGGCGGTCTCTATCAGCAAAAGTGGAGACGGCTTTGCTATTGAAACCGATAGCGGCGCGACCTATGAGGCCAAGCATGTCATTCTGGCTACCGGCGTGCTGACGGATCTTGCCGCCAAAGCGGGCGTCGAAACGAAGGACGGCACGGAGCCGAGAATCAAGACCGTTGTCGCCGTGGACGCTTCCGGCAAGACCAACGTTGAAGGCATCTGGGCCGCAGGCACCGTTGCCGGAGTTAGCGTGCATGCCGTCATTACGGCGGGCGACGGCGCGAAGGTAGCGATTAACGTCATCAGCGAGCTGAACGGCGCGAGATATGTGGATCATGATGTGCTGAAGGCTTAAGTGAAAAGCTCTCAGGACCAAGAACCTGCTGAATCAATAGATAAATCGGGTTGACAAAAAGAACGTCCCCGGGCCTTTTGCCATAGGGACGTTCTTTTGCGCTTTAATGGATTTCCTTTTAATTCTCGCTGCGTGTAAACGGAGAAGGTAAATCATAATGCCCCATCAGTGATTCAACTTTTTGTCCATCCACCAGTACCTCAAAGGTTTCCACCTCTTTAAATTGGAACAATGTATTACGCAAAGCTTTCAGCAACAATTCTTCTCCGGAAGCCCCCATCCGATCCTCGTCCGGCAAGTGCAAATCAACAGTCAATTTGCCGGAGTCCAGTTCGGCAGACAGGAAGGTAGTGTTAGCGCATAACGAAACAACCTTATCCTCCGGGCTTGTTTTAAGAGCATTCAAAGCAGCCAGATATTTATCCGTTTCCCTGGAATAACGAATAACCGTTTCCTTTTGGACGAGACCAGTCGCATCAGCGTTCCCGTAATACGTTGCAATCGCTTCTTCCTTCTCAGCAGCTTCAGTGGGGGAAGCCGCAGGATCCGCCGTAGCGGGAGAAGAAACTACCGGATCGTGAGAACCGCCAGTACCGTTTTTTCTATCCCCACAACCCGCTATGCTTAAGGTCAAACCAATGGCGAAGCACAGCACAATGGTTTTAATTATACGCATTGTGAACCCCTCCTTATGGAACCTGCAGATATTCTTTAATACCGGATGCTATGGCTTCAGACACCCGCAATTGGAATTGTTTATCCCACATCGTCCGCTCTTCCTGCGGGTTGGACATAAAACCGATTTCACACAGTACCGCGGGCATAACTGTCTCCCTGGTCACCTGAAAGTTCGACTTGCGTACATTCCGGTCAATGAAACCGGTAGCCGGTACAATATACCGATGAAGCACATCAGCCAGCTCCTTGCTGTCATCTCGCGTATAGTAAGTTTCCGTTCCGGAAGCAGACTGCTTCGTATAACTGTTGCCGTGAATAGAGATGAATATATCGGCTTTAAGATTATTGGCAAAAGTTGAACGATCTGCCCGTTTCACAGCAGTGTCGTCTTGTCTGGTCAAAAAGACAGAAATATTGGAGTCTTCCTCCAGAACTTTGGCCAGCTTCAAAACTATAGCAAGATTAAATTCCTTCTCGAAGCGTCCTCCCACCGACGTATTACCTGGGTCTGTTCCCCCGTGACCAGCATCAAGAACAACCCGATACTGCTTCGTATCTGTATCCGTTGGACTTAATTGTAATGTCCATTCTCCCAATTCTTGGCTTTCCAGCAAATTGTACTGTACTTTTTGCTTCAGGTCGACTATGATCCTGACGCCGGAAGGATTGCCCTGGAAGAGATTGTACCGGATCTTGTTTATGTACGAATCCTTGACAGGAATTTCTCCGTTCTGTACCATGTTCTCCCCATTCATCATTTGACCCAGGGTTGCTCCCGGAACATCGATTACAAGCCGCTCAGGATCGGACAAGTTACTAATGCCAGGTTTGATGCTGCCTCCCTCTGCCGCAATCTTCAGCCCGTCTTCGCTCCGTTCAATCCGGTTGACTACCGGAAGATTCCCGGTAATGCCGTCATTTGCCGGCGATGGCGAAGGGCTAAAGGAGGTTCCCGGCTTTATTGTCTCCGAAGGCTGAGAGGAGAAATTTCCAGTGTTTGGGCTTGGAGTCGGCTTGGGAGAACCGGGACTAGCGGAAGCAGCCGCAGAGCTTGACAGGCCAGGCGTCGGGGCTGATCCGGCATGAACCAGCGAAGACGCTTTATCAGGAAGGCTCCCCGAAACGGCGACTTCCCCTGTATTGATGAGACTGACAGAGCGATTTGAATTATCCCAGATAACCTCCAGTCCCAGATTTTCACTGACAAAACGAACCGGAATCAACGTATTTCCCTTTACCAGCAAAGGAGCCGTCTCCAATAGATAAGAATCTCCGTTAACAAAGGCTTTGGTATTATTAATGTAAAGCCGAAGCACCAGTTCGTCTTTTTTCACGGTTATCTGCTTGTCAGCCTGGCTCCAAGACACCTTTGCGCCAAGCTCCTCCGACACGATCCGCAATGGAACCATTGTAGTGTTCCCCACCAACCGGGGTGGAACTTCCGGCTGAAGCAATTTGTTGTCTAAGTAAAGGCGAATGGCAGCATCTGCATTTGCCTGTCCAACGCTCACACTTGCAAACAAAAACAGAAACGTTATACAGGCAAGAGCCATAACGAGCTTTTTCATAATACACCTCTCAATGATTTGTGCGACAGATGTCGATTTGGGTCCCCCTTTCATACTTATTTATAGACGCAGATATTCGCTGTTTGTTGTGGAATTTTCCAAATACTCTCAAATATTTACATGGTATTCTTTAGTTTTCACACGCGCGATCATTAACCAGGGCACAGCCGGAGGCCATAAAAAATAATCTGAAATCAACCGATGAGGATTACCTGCATGGAGTTATATTGTCGCATGCCATGCATGCCAATAAATATCAAAAAGGCTCGTAGCAGCCCATTAACTGAGCCGCTCGAGCCAATCCTTACATTTCCTCATGAATCCAATTGCTCATCCACATTAATCTCCATTTGATGACTTTGGCTTACTCTTTCATCGTATTGATCTCCCCACTCTTTCATTAATAAAATAATGGGTTCCAGTGTTTTTCCAAACTCTGTTAACGAGTACTCTACCTTAGGGGGTACCTGATTATAAGACTTTCGTTCAATGATACCTTCTCGTTCAAGGTCTCTCAATTGCAGTGTAAGGGTATGATGAGTGACTTGGGGGTAAATCCTTCGAAGTTCATTGAACCGCTTTGTCCCGCTCAACAGGTGATAGATAATGACCCCCTTCCATTTTCCACTGATAACATCCAAGGTTGTTTCAACCGGACATTTTTTTCTTGGAGGATTTAACATCCAGAACATCCCTTCTAGGTATTATTTCTGATACTTAATATGGATTATTTGCGTACTTTTTGAATGTTACTAATTTTAATATAATGAAGTCGCTAAGAGCAATCAACATTAAGAAGGGATGATTGATTTGAGTAAAAAGCCAAGAATGATGAGAGCAGTCGGTTTTTATAAGTATCTGCCGATCGAACATCCGGAAAGTCTGTTAGATATAGAAGTACCAAAGCCTTTCCCAAAAGGGCGTGATATTTTGGTTGAAGTAAAAGCCATCTCTGTAAACCCAGCCGATCCAATTGTACGCGCCTACGATAATAAAGTTGGAGAGCCTCCTTATGTACTCGGCTGGGATGTAGCTGGCGTTGTCGAGCAAGTCGGACCGGAATGCACACTTTTTCAGCCGGGAGATGAGGTATTTTATGCAGGAAGCCTCATTCGATCAGGATGCAACAGCGAATTTCATTTAGTGGACGAACGGATTGTAGGGAGAAAGCCGGCATCACTGGATTTTGCAAATGCCGCATCATTGCCGCTAACAACGATTACTGCTTGGGAAGGTCTTTTTGACAGGCTTGGCATTTCTCAGGATCCTGAAGCGAACAGGAACAAGTCGATTCTGATTATAGGCGCCGCAGGGGGCGTTGGATCAATCGCCGTGCAGATCGCCAATCTAGCAGGACTTACTGTAATCGGAACGGCATCCAGACCCGAATCGATTCAGTGGGTTAATGAGTTAGGAGTAAATTTTGTGATCAATCATTACGAGGCATTTCTTCCACAGTTGCAGAAGATCGGCTTCAACCATGTGGATTATATCTTTTGCCTGAACAATACGGATCAACACTGGAACAACATGACAGAGGTTATCGCTCCTCAGGGAAAAATCTGCCTCATCGTGGAAAATGAAGCGCCAATTGCGCTGGGCTTATTGAAGAGTAAGAGCGTTACGGTTGTTTGGGAGACGATGTTCACACGGTCAACTTTTAATACAGAGGATATCGAAGAACAGCATCGTTTGCTGAATCGGTTAGCAGAACTTGTTGATGAAGGGAAAATTCGCACCACTGTTACAGAGAAAATATCGCCGATTAATGCTGCGAACTTGAAACTTGCCCATGCTAAAATTGAATCTGGAAAAACAATCGGTAAAATTGTATTAGAACAAAATGATGCCCGGCTTGGGCATCATTGATTTCATTCGGGCTATTATGGGATATGCAGCGGTTAACGCGCCGCTTAGACTGTCGGACGCTCAATCGCCCACATACCGGTTCAGAAACTGCAAGGTCCGGGGATTGGATGAATGGTTTAGCACTTGGTCCGGCGTGCCTTGTTCCGTAATAACTCCCCCGTCCATCAGAATCAGCGTGTCCGCGACATCGGCGGCAAATTTCATTTCATGGGTTACGATGACCATGGTCATGCCTTCGGATGCGAGCTCCTTGATGACTTTCAGCACTTCCCCAACAAGCTCGGGATCGAGCGCCGAGGTCGGCTCGTCGAACAACAGGAGTTCCGGCTCCGTCGCCATCGCCCGGGCGATGGCCACCCGCTGCTGCTGGCCCCCGGAGAGCTGGTGGGGATACGAATCCGCCTTATCCGCAAGTCCCACTTTGACCAGCAGCTTCAAGGCCCGCTTGCGCGCTTCCTCCTTGGGCAGCTTTTGGACGGTGACCTGTCCTTCCATGACATTACCGAGCGCCGTCATATGCGGAAACAGATTATAGGACTGAAAAACCATTCCCGTTTTTTGCCGCAGAGCCAAGACATCCCTCTGCGGCAGCTTCTTTCCGTCAAAGCTCAGCGATATTCCGCCTAGCGAGATGTCCCCCTTGTCAGGAACCTCCAGCAGATTGAAGCAGCGCAGCAGCGTTGTCTTGCCGGAGCCGGACGGGCCGATAATGACAAGCACCTTGCCTTCCTCCAGCGTCACATCCACGCCTTTAAGCACTTGAAGCGGGCCGAACGATTTATGTAGGCCAGACAATCGTATCATGTATTATTTCTCCTTTAGCCCGCGGAGTAGCGGGACAAACGTTTTTCCAGGTAATCTTGCAGCACCGTCAGGACCGTACAAAATACCAGATAAAAGACCGCCGCTTCACTGTATACGAGCAATGGTTCATAGGTAACGGCCGCGATTTGCTGCGCTGTGCGGAACATTTCCACATAGGTGATCGTCGCCGCCAGCGACGTATCCTTCACCAGGCTGATGAACGAGTTCGCCAGCGGGGGTACGGACACACGCGCGGCCTGGGGCAGAATAATTCGCCGAAGCGCCTGGATGCGCGTCATGCCGACCGAATAAGCCGCCTCCCACTGCCCTTTATGGATAGACAGGATGGCCGCGCGCACGATTTCCGAGCCGTACGCCCCTACACTGAGCGTAAACCCGATCACCGCCGCCGTAAACGGCTCCAGCGTTATTCCGACGCTCGGCAGTCCGAAAAAAATAATGAACAATTGAACCAGCAGCGGAGTACCGCGAATGATCCATACATAGAAGCGGGCGATCAGAACCGGAATTTTCCATGACGACAGCCGGACCAGCGCCGTGGCAACCGCCAGCAGCAAACCGAGAGCGAACGAAACAAGCGTCAGCGGAATGGTAAAAGCCACCCCGGCTTTAAGCAGGGGCAGCAAAGAATCGATCACGATTTGGATTTTACGGTCATCCATAAATCAGACATCCTTCTTGAACTTTGGGCCATAATAGGGCCTTTGATTCATGTGTTATTGGGATACATCCTCGCCGAAATATTTCTCGGAGATTTTCAAGTAGGTTCCATCGCTCTTCATTGAAGCCAGCGCGTCATTGACCGCTTTGACCAGTTCATCATTGCCTTTAAGGAAAGCGGCGGCGCTTTGTGAACCGTTCGCCTGTTCGTCGACCTGTTTGATCGGAGCGTCCGGCTTCTGCTTCTTGAGGTCCAAATAAGACAATCCGTCGTTGACCGTGGCGTCCACGCGTCCGGAAGCCAGCAGATCGATCGCCTGATTAAAACCCTCGGTGGAGACGATTTCGGCTCCATTCTCCCTGGCGATATCCGCCAGATTGCTTGTCAGGGACTGAGCGGCCTTTTTGCCTTTAAGGTCTGCGAATGACTGGATCGTGTTATTGTCGCTCTTGACGATCAGCACAGCCTTGGAGACGATGTAAGGATCGGAGAAGTCGTATTTCACTTTGCGATCGTCCGTAATGGATACTTCATTGAAAATAGCGTCAAACCGCTTGGCATCCATTCCGGCGAAAATGCCGTCCCATTGAGTTTCAACGAACTCGGCCTTCACCCCTAGGCGTTTGGCAACTTCCTCTGCAATCTCCACGTCGAATCCGGTCAGCTTGCCGCTGGCATCATGATAAGTGAATGGAGCGTAGGTTCCTTCCGTGCCGATCCGCAATACACCGCTTGCTTTGATTGCGTCCAGGCTGGATTGTTCCCCGCTTCCGGTTTCCGCGCTCTGCGACGGAGAAGCCGCAGGCGAACTGTCGTTGTTAGCATTTGTTCCGCAGGCGGCGACCAAAATGACGGTCAGTGCAAGCAGAAGTATCAGGCTGAATTTTTTCATTACTATGTACCCTCTCTCTTCTCTTTTTTTCTGATCTATTGAACATCTTTTTTTCAGCACAATTGAGTATTACATGTTCATATAATGTTCGTCAACATAATTTTGATCGGTTTTGTCGGAATTGCGCGTTTTCTGCTTCCTTTTATCGTATCCTAGAGTAACACTCTGTTTTCTAATATGTTTTTCATACTGATATGAGACTTTGAAGGTCCGAGTTTAACAAGAGAGTCTTGGAATTCGGCAAGCTCTTCGATCGATGCGGTTTGCACTTTAATCAGATAATTATATTCCCCGCTGATCCGATATAAATCGGTTACTTCCCTGGCCTTGCTGCAAAAATCAACGAGCTCCGGGCAATGTTCAGTTTTTAACAGGATAAAAGTCGTCGTTCCCCGATTCAGATTGCTTAAATTAAATGCTGTGGAATACCCGGAAATAATCTTTTTATCCTCCAGCTTCAAAATCCTTTCTTTAACCGACGGCTGGGACATGCTGATTTCTTTACTGATTTGCGAAATGGACATTCGCGCATTGTGCTGAAGCAGCTGCAAAATCTTCCTATCAATATCATCAATTGGATGAACCATATCCGTAATCCCCCTTGATTCAGTTATGTAAATAAATTAAGCCATATCCATCGAATTAACTTATATTTAATAACTATTTTATCAATATACTCTTATTTATCATATGTATTTAACGCATTAAAATTTCTATACTATTAACAACTTACAGATAAGGAGCGATATTGAATGAGCGTAAAAGGTCTTTCACATGTGGCGATCCAGGCCAAAGATTATGAAGGGACTATTGCCTTTTATACTGAAGTCTTGGGATTTAAGGTGGGGCACTATTGGAGTCTGCCCTCCTTCCAGATCAAAGAAGCTTCCATGCTCGTTTCACCCGATCGAAGAACCTGCATTGAAGTTTTTGATAATGAAGCCGTCATTCCAGCCCAAGGTAAAAAAGCCTCGTCAGAGGAGGAGGTAGCTTATGGAGCGTTGTTACACTTTGCCTTCTATGTGAGTGATGTAGACGATACATATCAAAAAGCCATTGCTCATGGAGCAAAGGCCTGTGTAGAGCCAAGTCAGATGTCTCTTGGCGAACCGGCGCTTGTGGTGAAAAACGCCTTGGTTTACAGTCCCAACGGTGAAGTGATCGAGTTTATTGAAGACGTTGATTTTGACAGGTCTCCCGTCTGAATGCTCAAGCATCTTCCTCTTGCTCTGTTCTTATATCTTTAAGTCTGATTTTATAAGTTTCCCCCCACTTTTGCATGGATACGATGATCGGCTCGAGCGTCCTTCCAAAATCAGTAAGCGAGTATTCCACTCTTGGCGGAACTTCTTTATACACTTCTCTGTGAACGATGCCATCCCGCTCAAGCTCCCGGAGCTGCAATGTGAGCATAAACTGCGTAATTCCCGGATTGAGACGCCGGAATTCATTAAATCTTTTCGTTCCGCCAATGAGTTGATAGAGAATAATCCCTTTCCATTTGCCGCCGATGACATCCAGAGTGGTTTCCACAGGACAGCTTTCTATGTTTGGCTTAGCCCCGTATTTGTTTCTTCGATCTCCCATTACTCCGTCCTCCTCCAATGGTATGATTTTTAATACTATATAATAAAAATATGCGTACTTATTTAACGTAAGTATACAATATATAATTCGGATGTACGATAAACCATTTTGAAAGGAGAAAGAAATGAGCAATCGCCAAAAAATGAAAGCAGTCGGTGCTTACCGATATCTCCCTTTATCCGATCCGGAAAGCCTCGTTGATCTGCATATAGAAAAGCCGGCGCCTACAGGCCGCGATCTGCTTGTCGAAGTCAAAGCAGTCTCAGTCAATCCTGCCGACTTGGATATTCGCGAGAAAAATAACTATGAAGCAGAATCGCCCAAAATTTTGGGTTGGGATGTTGCCGGGATCGTGGAGCAGGTTGGACCTGAATGCCAATTGTTCAAGCCAGGAGACGAGATATTTTATGCGGGCAGTGTGGCTCGTGCAGGCGGCAATAGTGAATTTCACTTGGTTGATGAACGAATTGCGGGCAACAAGCCGAAGAGCTTGGATTTCGCGCAAGCAGCCGCCTTGCCGCTGACCTCGCTTACTGCTTGGGAGGGTTTATTTGATCGTCTAGGAATCAGTCATAGCGTAGAGGAAAACGAAAGCATACTCATTATCGGTGCAGCGGGAGGAGTAGGATCAATAGCCACTCAGCTTGCCAAATTAGCAGGTCTAACTGTAATTGGCACCGCTTCACGTCCGGAGTCCGTGCAGTGGGCCAAAGAGCACGGTGCAGATTTTACAATCAACCACAACAGTCCTTTTGCACCGCAGCTCAAGGAAATTGGGTTTGAGACCGTGGATTATATATTTTGTTTGAATGATACGGTGCAGCATTTTGCGAATATGGCAGAAGTCATCGCCCCTCAGGGCAAAATTTGCTCAATCGTTCCTGTAGCTAAGTCTTCCCAGGCGGGAAGCTTGGATATGGATCTGCTTTTTTCTAAAAGTGTCACGTTTGTATGGGAGCTCATGTTTACCCGATCCATGTACCAGACCAAAGATATGATCAAACAACATGATATCCTGAATCAACTGGCTGAGTTAATCGATAATGGCAAGCTGAAGACCACTCTGGCCGAACGCCTGGAGCCGATTAATGCGGCAAACCTGCGTCTAGTACATGAAAAAATGGAGACAGGAAGATCGATCGGAAAGATTGTTTTGGAGAATTTCTAAGCTATATAAGATGAACTTAAAGATTTTTCCATCAGATGTCAGTCGTAACTACGAGGAATGTTTGGACTTCCGGCCGCTGTTGTCCCCAGATTTCTTTATTTAAACTGCTCTTGGCGGATGAAATCCGGAGACAAAGGCGATCGCTATCGCTCCTACAGTTCCAAACTTCCCCTTCGTTACTCCTTACCCTGATGTCATTTTTCAAGTTCATCTTATATAGTCCATACACACATAAAACGGCCGGACAAGTAGATACTTGTTCGGTCATTTTGTTGATTGCTCATGGATTCAACTGAGGCGCCATACTCTTTTCGGGAGAAACTTGTTTCAGTTTTATCGAAGTTAATATCATACCGGCAATCGTAAGGAGTCCCCCGACAATTTGTGAAATCACCAGACCCTGACCCAAGATAACCGAAATTATAGCTGTAAAGACAGGCAACAAATTCATGGTTATGCCAGCTTTACCCGCTCCTAACATCTTAATGCCTTGATTCCAAAAGATAAACGAGCCGACTGCCGGGAACACACCCAAATAAACAATCCCCATAATACCGAAAGAAGTTACTTCCTTATACTGAAGAGGTTGCATGAATAAAAAAGGAATCAACAGAATAGTACCAACAATCGCTATCATCGCTACCAATGTAATGGGCGGGATGCCCTTTGCTTTTTTTACAACCAATGAATAGGCTGTCCAGCATAACACGGCCAAAAACATGAGTGCATCGCCCTTGTTATAGTGGGTGAAGAACAATTGAAGCAGGTTTCCTTTAGTCAAAACAATCAGGACACCAATAAATGAAGTGATTAATCCAATGAACTGAAAGGTACTTACTTTTTCCCTTAGGAATATCAACGAAAAGAGCATAATCAAGGCTGGAGTGAGAGTGTTAATTAGTGCGCCATTCGCTGCAGATGTGAACTGTAGTGAAGCATACATGAGATAGCTATAGATGACAATTGCTAAAACAGCTAACGAAATGATAATCGCCCGGTTTTTTTTCCATATTTGAAACCATGAAGGTTTCTCGATGAATTGGGCAATGGGAATAAGGAGAATCAATGCAACAACCCATCTTAGAAAAGCTGTCCATACTGCAGGAAATTCAGTCGAGCTGAATTTCCCAAAAATCATATTCCCCGACCAAAATAGATTGGCTAATATTAGTAAAATCCAAGCCTTATATTTCACAATATTTCCCCCTTTATTCAAATTTGATTGGCTTTGGTTGATTGACTTGTCGCTTGCCATAATCAGATGATACAACAGGGTTTAACATAAGTAAAATGAATATATATAATAGGTGGCATAACAAAATTGTTATGAATAAGCCAGCAGTAAGCCATGCCGTCCGCGCTTGAGTTCGAGCTTGGGGTAACTCTTTTAACCCGCAATCGTCGTCAAGGAGTCATGCTTACGGATATTGGGGGACCCCGCTGCCTGCATCGGCTATTTTTGTGCTTATACGCCATGGTGGATATGCCGTTACCCTTGTCTAGCAATTACATATTGTATAGTGAGATATTCTAGTATCACGGATAAGGGGAGCGATGTGATGGAAGCCAGCCCAAGAAAGTCTATCAAACAGCAGGGAGTTTCCATTATTACCTGCACGAATCGCCAAGGTTATGCAGGGAACCTGTTTAAGAATTACAGCAGACAGCAGCATCCACGAAAAGAACTCATTATTATCGTTAACAACGATAAAATACCGCTTTCACCCTATCAGCGCTTAGCCAAAAAACATAAAAACGTACAGGTTTTCCGCGTTCCGGGACATCAATCTCTCGGTGCTTGTTTAAACTATGCCGTCCGGAAAGCAAAATACAGCTACATTGCCAAGTTCGATGATGACGATTACTACGCCCCCTATTATTTGACCGACAGCTTGCAGGCATTTAAGAGAACCAAAGCCGATATCATCGGAAAGCGCGCACATTATATGTATCTGCGTGGATCAAAGACTCTTATCCTTCGGTTTCCCCAAGATGAGAATCGGCCCGCAACCAAACTTCCAGGCGCTACGCTGGTCATTAAACGTGACGTATTAAACAAGGTTCAGTTTCCCAATCAAAGCGTGGGTGAAGATGATCTTTTTTGCGTAAGAAGCAAGAGGAAGGGGTACAAGGTTTATTCTGCAGGAAAATATAATTTTGTGGCCATTCGCAGGAAAAATTCATCCAACCATACCTGGATCATCAGCGACAAAGAACTGATAGCTCACCATAAAAAAATCCCTAATGTTAAGAATTACAAGCGATTTGCGCAAAGAAAGCCGAAGGACGTTCTCTAATGGCGGGACGCGATATTTCCCGTGCTCAGAATGCGGCTTCCATCATTACTTGCACCAAACGGCGGCAATGCATGGACACGCTTTTTCATAACTACAGCAGACAGAATTATAGGAATAAAGAGCTTATCGTCATATTAAATCATAACAGCCTGAAGGTGACCGAGTATATAAAGGCTGCAAAATCATATAAGAGCGTAAGGATCTACAGCATGCCGGATCATGTATCGCTCGGTGAATGCCTGAATTATGGAGTTAAATTATCCAAATACAATCTCATTGCTAAATTCGATGATGACGATTATTATGCTCCGGGCTACTTAACGGATAGTGTGCGAATCTTGTTAAAGACAAACGCCGATATTGTAGGAAAACGAGCCCACTATATGTATCTGAATGGAAAAAAACTGCTTCTGCTTCGTTACTACAATATGGCTAATAAGCATGTTTCCCTGGTTCAAGGAGCGACCCTGCTCGTAAAACGGCACGTGTTCGGCAAGGTTCGGTTCCCGAATCGAAACCGGGGAGAATGCGTAAAGTTTTGTTCCGACAGCCTGGCAAAAGGCTTTAAGATTTATTCAGGAAGTCCATACAACTTCTACGCGATCCGCAGAAGGAACTCTAAAGATCATACTTGGATCGTAAGCGATGAATCTCTCTTAACAAGAAATGTTAAAGTCCTGAGAGTGAAAAACATAAGAAAGTTTGTAACCCGAGGCTAAGCTTCTGTAGCTCGCCAAACGGGTTACCGGCTTTTTCAATGCAAGAACTTGCCGTTATTTATGGACGGTTCACCGTGCTTTCTGTAACGGCAAGTTTTTGAAAAAACAAAAGTGTTTTAGTGAAAATGGTAACCAAGGGATATATATTAATACACCGTGCCACTGAAGAGAATCCAACTGGAAGGCGTTTTGATCAGGGAACTAAAAACTTTCTCCCTAAGTTAACCAGACCTGCCTGTTAACGCGGAACTAAGTAAATCAGATAGTCACGCTGTTCAATTAATTTGGGTGCACCGCGAGATCAAGCGCTCTTCGTGCCAATTGAACTGAACAGGCTTTGTTGCATCTTATTAAAAATGGCGTTAGTTACCATATAGGATATAAAATGGATTATAAAAAATTATGACTTGATTCAATGTGTAGCAGATAAATATTGGTATCTCCGTCTCTGTATCACAACCTGTCGAATGGGATATAAAAGTTGGAGCAATAGCTATAAAACCAAGTAGAAAAATCATCTATTGAAAACGACAGCAAAGTAATTTGGGGATAGCGGAACATTCGAATATCATAGGACTATTCTGCCTAAGGTGATAAAGTTGTTATAGCACAAAAGAATACAGGAAGAACTCCATTGATGCTGGGGTATCTTCTTTTTCTTCTATGACGGCGTTCAACAGTGTGATATTCTATCAATTGGAAGGAATGCCCTGAAAAAAGAAAGCTTTACTTTAGAAATAGAATGGAGGATAGTTATGAAGCGATGGTTATCCGTCTGGGGTTTTTTCATAGCCTTTGGTCTATTTCTTGCCTTTGATCTATGGAAAAACTATTCCCCTAACGCTTCAGAGTTCTTTACGAAGTGGGTCAAACCTGTATTCGATACTTGGCGATTGCCGGTCGTGGTTTATTTATTCTTGACCATTGGACTAATCCAGTTCTTCCGTGATCGGATTGGAAAACTTGAAAATGAATCAAATGAGGAATTATCATTATACATAAAAGCGAACCGGCATTATTCCAATTTCCGTCGACTGGAGCTTCTTCAGTCTGTTATTCGTAAGTTTGTAGAACATCAGGAATCGGTAGATGCTGTTCAAATGTATAAATACGAGATCAAAAAACGTATAAATGAAATTATCGTCAAAGTGAAACATGTAGATGGATTTGTTTATGAGGGGGTAGAGTTAAATGCACTCGGACAAATATATTTCCATGTAGAACGTGATTTATATCGCGATTTCATGAACGCTAAAGCGTATCTTGAACGGCATAACGATGCTTCGAAACTAATTAGTTTTGTGCGCACTCATCGTCTCCGGATTAATGGCGTTAACCCAGAGGATGTTGGGGAGAAAGAAGCGACTGATTTTGCCATCCTTCAGCTTGCAGTTGATTTAATTGAGGAGTGGTTCCAAGAAGTATTCAATACAACAGAAAGTTTGAACTTGTTTAACTTATCTCAGGAAATGTTCATAAAATTAAATGAGGTGAAACGTACCGGTATACTTCGGGCAGTCCTCTTAAAGAATGATTATTATCGTTTCTCTCATTATGGTAGCGGTGAAAAGCAGGGACGGCTATATATTGGGAGACATATCCTGTTGGGCGGAATTAATCACTGCTTTTTGATTACTCTTGGTCATGGAATCTTTGATGAAGAGAATGCCCTGGAACTGCTCGCTGAAGTTCAGAATGAGTTTATTGATGAGGTTCAAAGTAACTTCGGAATGATGTATAATAACAATACAGATAATAGGGAAGGTGATCGTCATGAAGAAGCGCAATAAGCAAACTGCTAAACAGTCTATGGACCATCGAGCAAGCATCTTAAGGGAATTGAGAGCTGCTGGACTAGAAGTTGCTGCTGCGGCCAGCCCAAAGATTTCAGATAAACCTTTCTATTCCAGTGTATCGGGGAAGGACAAAAAGGTACTAATCGTAAAGTAAAGTAATTTGCACCGAGAAGAAGGGGTCAGGCCCCTTCTTTTTCTGTTTTTACCGCATATATTTTACGTAGTTGGCAAGAATGCTAATATCTCATAGAGGAAGAGGTAGGTTCCTATGATGTCAAGGAAAAAGCCGTCTTCAAGCGAACGGAGTAAAGCTCTTGATCTATTACGTAAAAGTGGTATTGAGAGAATAGTTCCTAAAAAGGGGCTGGCAAGCCCTTATTATTCAAGTGTTGGCCGTAGTAAAAAGGGAAGAATGGAAATTAGAGACTTCTGAGAGGAAGGTTTTCAAATTCGTTTTCAGAAATACAAAGAAAGATGTAAAATGATATGAAGTTGCCTAAAAAGTTCCGGCAAATGAGGAATCCTATTGAAGGAAGGCATTGTCTGAGAATCCACTGGAATTGAAGAAGAGCGACCCTCCCCTTTTACATTGAGTATTTATGGTTAATGTTACATCCATGTAAATATTTTCAGAGGTGGCTCTTAGTTATCAAGGACTCCACCTTTTGTATCTTTCCTCTTCACGCTTCAAAATGTCTTCATCAATCGATAAACTGTAATATATCGAATGGAATTACTACATGTTTAAATTGAATGATTTTCCTCCAAAAAAACTTACCGTTATTTATGGTACGGTTCACCGTGTTGTCTGTAACGGCAAGTTTTTTAGGGCCATCCTTTGCGGGATGACCCTTTTTTGTATGAACTATCGTCCTCACTCTGATTTCAGCCAATTGGCAGTATGTACATAAGCAATCGGGCTTTCTAGCAGTCCGTCATGGTTCGCTCCAGGGACGATGTGAACATGTGCTTTGGTATACGTACTAAGCAACTCCTCATAGCGATCTGCATAAAAGACCTCGTCCTCCGCTCCGACAAGTACAAGAGTCGGCTTCGTCAAATCGCGTTTGTACTTCATCGGCGAGCGAGACAGCAAAAGTCGAAAACTGAGCTTTGTAGCCATTCCGCGTGCAACTCCTCGGGCCGCTTGTACAACTCCATGGCGGGGAGCCCGTACCCAGCCTTTGATCCCTATCGAATCCAGCATGCTGAGGATGATCACTTTTCCCATATGCAGCTTGCGATGCCCATCCGCTGGGCGCTCAGTCGGGTTCCCCGGACCTAGGTATGGCGTGAGCAGCAGGTACGAGTCTGCGCAGTCGGCATATCGGCTCCCGGCGAAACGTATGGCCGTTCCGCCACCTGCTGAGTGACCGGCCATCACGACTTGCTTGACGTGAGGGAACTTGTCTTTAATGTACTGAATCAGATCCGCAAGATCATCCTCTAGCTGGCCGATATAGTCAATGTCGCCGAGGTTGGCGGCTTTTGGTCCATAGCCCCGAAGGTCAGGCGTGAAAACGTGGGCGAGCCCTGTTGATGAAACCTTTTGAGAGTACGGGAATAAGTATTTGCTGTCTTCAGATATTCCATGAAGAAGAATAATCGCCGTCGCCGTTTTAGCGGCGCTAGGATAGTGTCGATAGTAAAGTTCGCTCCTGTTGCGGGTCACGTAAGGCTGCAGCTCGGGTACGGGATATTGAGAAGGATTTACGTAGACCAGATGGATCCCCTCCTAAATTCATTCATAACAACTTTATAAACATTGTACATTATTGTATTTAAGTTATTAGAAGTATGTATGTTTTTTAACTTCCGAAATCAAATCCTTACAATCATCTAAATCTTTACGAATCGTATTTTCTTCATTTACTTCTACTATAATTAGTTTTTCTTCTTGTCCTGCATTGACTAAAATATTTCCATCATAATCTATTACTCTGCTGTCTCCTCTAAAGGTTATTGACTCATTTTTAAAATTCTCAGTGCTAATACTATTTGCTAAAATAAAATACGCTTTGTTTTCAATAGCCCGAATTCTCATGATATCCAGGGTTCTTTCCTGACAGGTTAATGCGGAATGACAAATGATTTGCGCCCCTTTTAGCATCAATTCTCTTGAGCTTTCCGGGAACCACCCTTCAAAACATATAACAATTCCCACCTTACACCCATTGATATCAAAGACTTCTGAGCTCGTTCCATAAGAAAAAATTTTTGATTCATGATCTGTAAGATGCCTTTTCCTTTGCTTTCCAATATATCCTGATGGCCCTACTACGATTGCGGTAATATAAAGATGACCGTTTTCTTTTTCTGCAATGGCTCCAACGAAATGGCAGTTTGAGTTTTTAGCAATTTCAATGAGCCTGTTTGTTGTATACCCGTTAGGAATTTCTTCTGCGATTTCCATCAATTCGCTTGCTGAGTCAAAAAAATAACCTGTTGAGAATAGCTCAGGCATAACCACCAAATCGACCGAATCTGCCGAATGATTGATTAGCTTCTCAATGGTGTTCAAATTTTTCATCTTATCATTTTTTTCTACATTTATCTGTAAAGAACCAATGATCATATAATTAACCTCCCACAAAATCTTATTGTCATTTTCTTGATACCCGTGATTTGCATAAAATCCTCCAACAGCGTTCAAGCTACCTGTTAGTGCTCCAACGGGCACTTCAATATTCCAGGAGGCGATAACTAATGGCAAAACCGGATAATCGGGCGGATAATGTTGAGCATTTACAGCAAAGTATTCAGAATACACAGAGAAATCTTCATGAAGCTG
This sequence comes from Paenibacillus sophorae, assembly GCF_018966525.1. NCBI lineage: Bacteria > Bacillati > Bacillota > Bacilli > Caryophanales > Paenibacillaceae > Paenibacillus > Paenibacillus sophorae. Next base: position 1,297,170 of record NZ_CP076607.1, on the reverse strand, counting down.
AAGACTATTTAAATGAATTTGCCTCTGAAATCAGCAGCGAGGAACGTAAACAAATCGAAGATAAGAATGAGCGCCGTCAAGAAAGCATTAAAGGCTTTCGGGAAGAAGTGAAGGACGAAGCAGCGCATTCGAAGGAGTAATTAAAAAACGCAGATCCGGCCAGAAAAGTTCAAGCGAGGCTGGATCTGCTTTTTCTTTGGTCCCGCCGCACTCCTCCTCAGAGCTCCGGCTCGTACTCGCTTAATTTCCCTGCGTAGATCAAATGCAGCCGGTAGTTTTGCCGAAAATCATCCGGCGTAACGAGCGCAGGCAGCTTATTCCACAGCTTTATACCTGACCGCTCCAGAATTTCCGCGACGAATTGCGAACAAAAGTAGGAGTTGCTGAATTCGACCGGTTCTTTTAATGCGATGCCGATCACGCCCAGAATGTTATAGAGATACTTTTGGCGGCTTCGGATAAAGATTTGCAGAACCCGCCTCATTTTCTCAACTTCCCGGCTTGTTACTTGAAGCTCGTAGATGACGCACGTCGTATTCGGATACTTGCTGAATGTGCCTGTCTTGAGATCCTCCTTCACGAATCCGCCATTCAGGGGGTTGCTCGGATGCTTTCTCCCGAAGCTGTACAGCTCCGAAAGCTCCCGATTGAAGGAAATCGAAGCGTGATTGTATGGCGCTTTTGTGTAGCCTTGAATGATTTTCGTAAAAAGCGTTCCAGTATTCGTAAGCAGGATAAAAACCGATCGATCAGCTTCCATTTACAAATTTTCCCCTTATCAAGTTACACCGTTTCCTTCATAATAACATAAGATCCCTTTAATGGAATCTTACCCTGCAGGCAAGTTGGTGATTGGCAGTGAACAGCTCGCTATTAACGATCGTCCTTATTTTTGCAGTCTTATCAGTCGTCCATTTGATGTATTATGTGGTGGGCAGAATTCAGCCGGACAAAGACTATACGGGCCTTGGATTTCGCATCAAGACCTGGTGGGGCATGCTCCTCATTTTTTGTTTGGCCACCCTTTTCAACCCGGTCGTTTCGCTCCTTTCCCTGATGGTGCTCGCCTTCTTTGCGCTGAAAGAATATTTCTCCATGATTAAATCGAAAAAAGCCGACCGCAGGCTGTTTCTGTGGGCTTATTTGTCGATTCCCGCGCAGTTCTATTGGATTTATATCGGGTGGTACGGAATGTTTATTGTCTTTATCCCTATCTATGTATTCTTGTTCCTGCCGCTCCCGAGGTTGATCAACAAAGGAACGGTCGGATTTCTGCGCAGCGTCAGCCGGGTCCAATGGGGACTCATGCTGATGGTTTTCGGACTTAGCCACCTAGCCTATTTCCAATTTGCTACGCCGCAGTACGGAGGGGGACTTGTGCTTTTTCTAGTGGTGTTGACGCAGCTTGGTGATGTCGTACACTATCTGGCATCGATCTATTTCGGCAAGCGGAAGGTGGTCCCGACCGCCAACCCGAATTTGACTTGGGAAGGCTTCGCATGCGCTTTTCTCGTAACGACAGGGGCTTCGTATCTGATCTACCCCTACCTGACGCCGCTTAACCTGACTTTCGGTATCGTTTCCGGCATGCTGATCAGCTTGAGCGGTTTCTTCGGCAGCTTAACGGTTTCCGTTCTGAAGCGGGATTTGTTAATCGGCGATGACGATAAGTTCGATGCTTTGAAAAAAAGCTACTTAAGCCGGGTCGATAGCCTTACCTACACCTCGCCGATCTTTTTCCATGTGATCCGTTATTTTTTCGATTTCATGTAGTATTCACCTCAGAAAATGTTTTCGGAAGTACAAGATCTCCGATTTACGTATTACCATGCTACACGTCCATCATCATCAAAAAAACCTCCCGTAGGGCCATTCTCATCAATTACCCGCAAGCTCTGGATATGATCACAGAAGCGGTCCAGGGGGAACGAAATGACGAACTATTCTATGACGAACTGATCAAACTCGCCCCAAACTCCGAGCAAGCCTCGGTCATTGCTTCCATCACGGACGATGAACGGGGGCACAATCGCATGTTTCGGGGATCTACAAAGAGTTAACGGGGCAGGACATCCGGGGAGTCAGCAATGAGCAGTATTAGCGCGTAGATTCCTACATGTCCGGAATACGGTAGGAGGCATTATTCTGGACGAGTTAAAACATGCAAGCAAGTATAATTATCTGTTTACGTTGAACCGTTGAAATATGGGGTGTTTGGCTGCGCCGTTAGAGGCTTTCCCGCTTTTAATAATAAAAGAGACCTTCGCGGCTCTCCGCTTCCCCAACTTCAGGAGACGGAGCGCCGTTTGCTTTTGGCCTATAGGGGAAAGGAAGCCTGTTGTCCCGGAGAAAGTGAGACCCGGAGCCCCATGTGCAGCAGCTCCAGCGCATCGCCTTCCAGCAACGTGTATAGGGTGCTCTCCCGGCCGGTGCTCACCTCCAAAAGGCAGCCGCGGAACGCGATTCGGAACCTGCAGCTCTCCCACCGGTCGGGCAGGCGCGGCTGAAAGGACAGAATGCCATCCCGGAGCCGCATGCCGCCGAAGCCGTTGATGATTGACATCCACGAGCCGGCCATCGCCGCCGTATGCAGGCCGTCCTTGGCGTTCCGGTTGATGTCGTCAAGATCCATTCGCACCGTCCGGTCAAAATAGGCGTAAGCGCCCTCCAGATCGCCGATCTCCGCCGACATGATGCTGTGGATGCAGGGCGACAGCGAGGAATCATGGGTCGTGAGCGGCTCATAATACTGGTAATTGCGGATTTTCTCCTCCAGCGTGAACTGCTCGCCGAGCAGGAACAGGGCCAGAACGACATCAGCCTGCTTCAGCACCTGGTGGCGGTAGATGACGAGCGGATGAAAATGCAGCAACAGCGGGTACTTGTCTTCCGGCGTTTGCTCGAAATTCCATTTCTTCTTTGACAGGAACGTGTCGTCCTGGGCGATGATGCCAAGCCGTTCATCCGAAGGCACGAACATGAGGGCCGCCGCTTTCCGCCAGAGACGCACTTCTTCCTCCGTCAGCCCGATGGCCCGGACCAGCCTCTCGTAATGCTCCGGATATGAGTCGCGGAGCAGGTCGGCCGTGCCGGCAGCGTACTCCAACTGGCTGCGCACCATCAAATTCGTGTAGGCATTGTTGTTTACAATCGCCGTGTACTCGTCCGGTCCCGTTACCGCGTCGATGCAGAACGCTCCGCCGCGCGCCGGATTGAAATGGCCGAGGTCGACCCAGAACCGGGACGTCTCGAACAGGATTTCCGCCCCCTGGCTGACGAGAAAATCGGTATCTCCCGTCGCCAGGACATACTGCCGGATGGCGTACGCGATGTCCGCGTTGATATGGGCCTGCGCCGTTCCTGCCGGAAAATAGGACGAGTTCTCCTCTCCGTCGATAGTCCGCCACGGGTAAAGCGCACCCTTCTGCGACATGATTGCCGCGCGCTCGCGGGCCTTGCCGAGCGTATGGTAACGAAATTCCAGCAGCGATCGGGCGATATCCGGCCGGGTATAGGTAAAGAACGGCAGCATGTACATTTCCGTATCCCAGAAATAATGGCCTTCATAGCCTTCGCCGGTCAGGCCCTTGGCCCCGATGTTGGTCACACCGTCCCTGCCGACGGATTGCAGCAGTTGGAACGCGTTGAAGCGGATGCCCTGTTGGAGCGCGGGATCGCCGGCGATCTCGACGTCGGCCCGCTTCCAGAACTCGTCCAGGTAGGCTTCCTGCTCCGCCAGCAGCTGACTGAAGCCGGAATGCGCCGCCTCGCGCAGCAGAACTTCGGTCCGAGGCATCAGTTCCTCCTCCGGATAGTCTTTGGAGGTATGGTAGCAGATGTACTTCGTCAGTGCCGTCGTCTCGCCGCTGCGCAGCGGCACGCAGAATTCCTCCGTCAGCCGCTGGCCCGCCGCCTTCCGGTTCGTCCCGTAGCCGGCTGGGGCCTCCAGAACGTGGACCATCGCCGTCAGCAGCACGAACCGGGTATGCCGGGTCCGCTGGCGCATCCATGAGAACGCGCCGCCGTGCTCCATGTCCTCCGGCAGCAGGCTCGGCAGCTCGCTTCCCGCCCCGAGCCGCGGGTCGTCGGTCGCCTGCGGGCGGGCGATGGTGCCTTCCATGGCCGAGGCGAACGTAATCGCGCCGTCGAAATTGAGCGCCGTTACCTCGTAATGGATGGCGGCCATGTGTTTGTTCCCAAACGACGCCAGGCGGTTGATGACGAGGCGCACACGGTGCCCCCCTGGCGATTCCCAGTCCACCTCGCGGCGCAGCACCCCCTTGCGCATGTCGAGCGTTCGCTTGTAGCGAAGCACGGTGCCGGCGTTCAGGTGAAAGGCGTGGCCTTCGACAGACAGATCGATGATTTTGGCGTCGGTGACGTTAAGCATTGCCTGGTTCCGAACCGCGTAGCCGTATGCGCCTTCCGGATAAAGAATTGGTTCGGCGTCGTAGAAGCCGTTCAGGTAATTGCCGACCACCGTCGTTCCTTCAGTGCCGTGATAGCCCTCCTCAAAATTGCCACGCATGCCGATATAGCCGTTGCCGACGGCAAACAAGCTTTCGCTCCGCTGGTTCTCGCCGTCGGCGTAGCTCTCTTCTTCCAGGCTCCATTCCCGGTACGGATACAACGGCTCGGGATGGACGTAGGGTTTCATTTTCATGGATACTCCGCACTCCTTTGTACGGCGGTCTGTCTCCGCCTGGATAACATATCGAATGGACGCAAGCCCGGAGCGAACCCTTGCACGCCGTAGGGACGTACGCCAAGGCGTCAGCCTTTGACCGAGCCGCCCATCAATCCTTTGACGAAATACTTTTGCAGCAGGAAAAAGATGGCGAGCGGCATCAGCATCGAGATAAAGGCGGCCGAGGTCAGCAGATGCCAGTCGTTGCCGCGGGAGCCGACCAAATCGGCGATTTTCATCGACATGACCTGAACATTCGGCTGGTTGCCTATAAAGATCAGGGACACCAGGTAGTCGTTCCAGACCCACAGGAATTGGAAGATGCCGATCGAAGCCAGTGCAGGTACAGACAGGGGCAGGATCAGCCGGCTGAAGATCGTGAAATGGCTCGCCCCGTCAATGAACGCCGACTCGAACAGATCTTTTGGAAGCTGGCTGATAAAGTTGTACATGAAATACGTTACCAGCGGCAGGCCGAAGGCCGTATGCGCCAGCCAGATGCCGAGATAGCTTCCGTTCAGCCCGAGGGCCGTGTAATCCTTAAGCACGGGAATGAGCGCAACCTGCAGCGGAATCACCAGCATCGCGATGATGGTCACGAACATCGTCTTGCGTCCCGGGAAACGCAGCCAGGCAAAAGCGTAAGCCGCGAAGGACGCGATCAGAACCGGAATAATCGTCGCCGGCACCGCGATGGTCAGCGTGTTCCAGAACGCCTGGGAGAGACCGCTTCCCTTCTGCACCGCCTCGCTGCCGTCGGCTTTTTTCAGCTTATACTCCTTGCCGGACAGCACGTTCTTGTAATTCTCCGTCGTCAGGTTGGGCTTTGTCACCCAGCCTTCCGTCTGCACGCTGATCATGCGCGCTCTGCGGTTCTCCCACATGAGCCGTTTGCCGCCTTCGACCACGCCCGCTTTGAGCTGCGCGTCCGTGTAGGTCTTGCCGTTCACTACGATTGGTCCCCGAAGGTCTACATCCTTGGACAGCCGGATCACATCATCCGAAGCCTTCCATTCCTGGTGCGGGAACACCTTCCACCAGCCGGTCTGCAGAATGTCCGCGGCGGGGCGGAACGAGGAGATGAACAAGCCAAGCGTCGGAACCAGCCAGATGAAGCAGATAATCCCAAGCACGATGTTGACGACCGCCTTGTTGCCTTTTCTTTTCTTGGAGCCAACCATTTAGAATCCCCCCTGCTTGCGGAACTGGCGCAGATTGACGAAGATGACGGGCAGGACCGCGATCAGCAGCACGATGGCCAGCGTCGAGCCGTAGCCGAAGTTGCGGTACATGAAGAACTGCCGGTAGAACTGCGTCGCGACAACCTCTGTATCGTATTGACCGCCGGTCATGACCATGACGACGTCAAATATTTTCAGCGTAAAGACAATAATGGTCGTGGTAACCGTCAGGATCGTGGTCGAGATGAACGGAATGATAATACGGAAAAAAATGCGGATCTCGCCGGAGCCGTCCACGCGCGCCGCTTCCAGAATATCGTCGGGCACTCCCTTGATCGCCGCCGAGAAGATGACCATGGCGAACCCGGTCTGCATCCAAATCAGGATGAGAATCAGAAAAAAGTTGTTCCACGGCTGGATCATGCTGGTCCAGGCCTGCGGCTGTCCGCCGAAGTACGTGACGATGGCGTTAAGCAGACCGATCTGCTCGTTGCCCGGCTGATAATAGTAGACAAATTTCCAGATCACGCCCGCCGCCACGAACGAAATGGCCATCGGCATGAAGATGATGGACTTCGCGGTTTTCTCGTAGCTGCTGCGGTCCGCCAGAATGGCGATCAGCAGGCCGAAGGCGACGCACGCCAGCGTGCCGACGAACACCCACAGCAGATTGTTGCGCAGCGCCGTGCCTAGCAGCCGGTCGCTGAAGATGGCCGCATAGTTGGCCAACCCGACGAACTTGTCGGACGACGCATTGAAGAAGCTGAGGTACAGCGTCCGCAGCGCCGGCAGCACCAGCAGCCAGCCCAGCAGGAGCACCGCCGGCCCCACGAAGATGAACGGGAGGATCCTGCTGCGGATCTTATCGGGATATTGCTCAGCTGCAAAGGTCAGCGAGTAATAAATCAGATAGACACCCACGACGCCCCACAGCACGGCAAGCACCGCTGTCAGCAGCGGATTCAGCGTCGAATCCCGAAAAAACAGGAAAATCAGGCCGTTAACCACAATATTGGCGAGCAGTATGCCCAAGGAGATCAACACGGCTCTCAGACGGATTCCCGGTTTGGCTTGTGTCCCCATATGCGCTCCTCCTAAATGTTGTAATTGCCATAACAAAAGGGGGCAGAGCCTTTCCTGCCCGCTGCCCCCTTTTGGTGTACTCGCTTACGGCCCGCAACGCTCGCCCCGGTCAGCTTTAACCCGAATCACTCCTGGACCGCGGACTCAGTTGTTCCAGCCTTTCTGGATCTGCTCCAGCGCCTGGTCGAGCGTGGCGGTGCCGCTGACATAGTCGGTCATGCCCTTCCAGAAGCTGCCCGCGCCCACTTTGCCCGGCATCAGGTCGGAGCCGTCAAAGCGCAGCGTCGATGCGTCCTGCACGAGCTTTGCCATCCGGCGATCGGATTCCGACTGGTACCAGTCGAGGGAAGCATCGTTCATCGGCGCGACAACGCCGCCCGACTGTACCCAGCTCTTGATTGATTCGCCCGTGGTGAAAAATTCGATGACAGCCCGCACTTCAGGGCGGTCGTTGAACATGGCGTAGATGTCGCCGGCTACCAGCACCGGCTTGCCGTACTGGTCGTCAATCGGCGGCAGGTAGAACCAGTCGTAGTCCTGGTCGACCTTTGCGGTTTCCGGGAAGAAGCTCGTGATGAAGTTGCCCATCAGGTTGAACCAGGCCTTAGGCGGGTTCTCGAACATCGGTTTCGGCGCGTCTCCGAAGGCCGTCGTGACAATCGACTTCGTGCCGCCATAGACATAATCTTTGTTCATCCAGATCTTCGACATGATCTCGACCGCGTTCTTCACTTCAGGCGACGTGAACGGCAGCTCGCCCTTAACCCACTTATCGTAGTTCTCCGGCGTCGTCGTCCGCAGCATGATGTTTTCGACCCAGTCCGTCGCCGCCCAGCCGGTGGCCGCGCCGCTCTCGATGCCGATCGCCCAGGCCGGGTCGCCGTCCTTGGCAATCTGTTCGGTAAGCGCCATCATTTCATCCCAAGTCTGAGGCACCTTGTAGCCCGCTTCCTCAAACTGCTTCTTCGGGTACCAAACGAGGCTCTTCACGTTGCTGCGGTTCCAGATGCCGGCCATGATCTTGCCGCTTGCGCCGTCCATGGTCGCCATGTCCAGCCAGCTCTTGTTGTAGTTGGATTTCAGCTTTTCGGGGTCAAGCACCGTGTTCAGGTCAATGACCTTGCCGGTCTTGGCGATGGAAGCCAAGAGACCGGGCTGCGGGAAATCGGCGATGTCCGGCGCATTGCCGCCGTCCACGCGAACGTTAATGGTGGCTTCGAATTCCTTGGAGCCTTCGTACTGGATGTCGATGCCCGTCTTCTCTTCGAAATCCTTGATGCTCGTCTCGAACTTCACCTGGTCGGCGTCCACAAACGGGCCGAACATGGTAACCTTGGTGCCTTTATATTCGCCGTTCAGCGCCTTCTCCAGCGGCGTGTTGGCCGTCGCCGCGCTCGCAGTCGCGGCCGGTTGATCCCCGGACGTGGCCGCCGGAGCCTGGCTCGGCGAAGCATTGTTGCCGCCGCTGCCGCAGGCGGTGACCAGCATGGAGAATGATAGACCGAGTACAGCGAGAGTAGATAGCTTGCGTCCCGTCTTCTTTTTCATCTTCTCATACATCCCCTTTAATAGTTTTTGAGAATGACTGTTTGAAGAACGATTCAGACCGGCCGTTCGAACCGGTCAATCCGGCACCGGCCTGCCCTCGGCCGTCCGTCCGATAAGCGGGATCACCTCCTTGAAAGGGTTTTCAAATTGTCATTCGTGCCAGCCCGCTTTAGTAAAAGCCTTTCCACCTGTCTCTGAAAAGGTTTTCAAAGATGTAAGGTGAAACCCTTCGGCTTCACTTTTCCCGGGACGATTCCCGCACGATCAGTTTGTGCTGCATTTTCTCCCGGAGAACCTCCACGCTTCCGGTCGACAGCAGCTCATGCAGCTTCTCCGCTGCCCGGTATCCCAGTTGATAGATCGGCTGGGCGATCGTCGTCAGCTTCGGAATGAACATGCTCGCCATCCGCAAATTGTCGAATCCGATGACCGATACCTGCCCCGGCACCAGCACATTCCGGTCTTTCAGGTAAGAAATCGTCCCCATCGCGAACTCGTCGGCCACGCAGAACACGGCGGTCAGTCCGGGATGGTCGGTGAACAATTCATGCGCCGCCTGGTAACCGTCCTCAAAACGGTGGTTCGCATATTTCACCCTGTTTACGTTATGGCCGAGGCCCGATTCCGTGACCGCTTTGACAAAGCCGTCATACCGCGGAGGTCCCGAAATGGAATCGCTGTGGCCGAACCCGATCATCCCGATTTCCCGGTGTCCCAATTCAATCAGGAACTTTACCGCGTCGTAGGCGGCCGCCTCATCGTCCACCTCGATGCTCGGAATCTCGTATTCGTCGGAGTGGGAGGACAGCATGACAAACGGAATCCGGCAGCCGACCAGCTTCTCGTAATACTCGGGGTGCAGCTTGTCGCTGGCGAATACGATGCCGTCGACCTGCTTTTCGCGGAACGTATCGATGTAAGACAGCAGACGCTCTTTGTCACGGTCCGTGTTGCAGATCATGAGACTGTATCCCAGCTTGATGCAGGCATCCTGCATGCCCCTGATGATCCCCGCGTAATACAGATTCTCAATGTCGGGAATGAGCAGCCCCAGCGTGAACGACTTCTTGTAAATCAGCCCGCGCGCAAACGCGTTCGGCTGGTACTGCAACTGCCGGATCGCCTCCAGGACACGGTCCCTTTTGCTGGCTACGACGGTTTCGGGCGCGTTCATCACCCGGGATACGGTACTGATGGATACTCCGGCCAATCGGGCCACATCTCGGATCGTTGCTTTCATATTTAGGTCTCTTCCTTCTTGCCTTCTTCTTCTTGCCGGCGATTCTTGGAAACCTTTTCATCTGCATTATAACAAGGGATATCGCAGATGGCAATCAAAATTTAAGCGCTTTCATTACGAGCCGGGACGGCTGCCTCTTTACCTCTTTTTATTCGGGTAAACCCAAATTCAAACCCGAATGTTCGACGCTATCCGGCTCAAAACTGGCGATGACACCGGACGCGATAGCCCGCGCGATTGGGTTCGCGATCGAGCAACCGGCTGATATTGATGTGAACGAGATTGTAATCCGTCCGACCGCAAAAGTGTAACCGGAAAAAAATATGGGTTAGATATAAGGGCACCATAGAACGATGAAAATGTGTCGAAATGCATGTAATCCCACATAGGGCATCCTCGTTGGATGCCCGCTTCTTTGTTATCACACCGATTGCTGCTCCCCAGACATGCGCAGGCGCTTCATATCGCCTATTGGCGGAAGCCCGAACATACGCGCATATTCTCGGCTGAATTGGGACGGGCTCTCATAACCTACTCGGAATCCGACATCCGCCGCATCTGCGGACTCGGATAACAAGAGGCGGCGCGCTTCCTGCAGACGGATCTGCTTTTGATACTGCAGCGGGCTCATGGCCGTCACATCCTTAAAATGCCGATGCAGAGACGATGCACTCATATTAACCAGCTCGGCCAACTCCTCAATACGCAGCGACTGATCATAATTCCTCTTAATCCGTTCTATTACCTTCACGATCCGGTAAGCGCTGCTGCCGGTCATGGCGATTTGTTTTAACGCATCCCCCTGTTGTCCTTTCAAAATCCGGTACAGAATTTCACGAATCACAAGCGGCGCAAGCGCCGGAACATCCTCCGGCGTCTCCAGTAATCTCACAAGCCGGATTACAGCATCCAGAAGAGAAGAATTCGTTTGGCTGACAAATAATCCCCGTTTGGTCTCGCCCGTAGTACCGGTCCCAAGTCCAGACTCCTCTATAATTTCCACCACCTGATTAGGTTCAAAATCAAGCCGTAAACACAAGTAAGGAGCTTCGGAAGAAGCCTCAATAATTTGCCCCGAAACCGGTAAATCCACCGAAACTACAAGATAGTCCGAAGGGCCATATCGGTAGCTCTCCTGTGCAAGTATGAGTTCCTTTGCCCCCTGGGCGATGATGCACAGAGCCGGTTCATGAACCCTGTATATCGGCTCCGTAACATTCGAGCTGCGAATGCAATACAGCGATGGTATGGCGGTGGAGTGAATTCCATCTTCCCCGGAGAAGCGATCGAGGAGCTCAGCCAATTCCGCTTGCTTATGACTGATGAGGTCTACTGATTCAAGCATTGTGTTCCCTCCTTCAAGTTCACTGTGCACTGCTTCAATTATAACGCCATGCCTAATTCTGTGTTAGCAGTTTTGGAGGATTAGGCAATCATTTGCCATGAATTTTCTACCGGATACAATTGCTGTTGCTCCATAATAAAACAACAACATAACACAAGGAGGACAGATGATGGAAAAAAACATAAGCAAAGAAAATGCATCCTATGTTGGCATGTGGGTTACCGCAGACGGGCATATCCGCCAGGAGCTGCTGCCGAACGGGCGTTATGATGAGGCGCGGGGCAACAGGCAAAGCGCATACACAGGCAGCTATACGCTCAAGGGGAACCGGATCGACTATGTCGACGATACAGGGTTCACCGCCGATGGCGAATTCCGGGACGGTGTGCTCTACCATGCCGGCATGATTTTTTATCGTGAAGAACTATAAAATCAAAAGGAGAGAACAACAAATGTCAAATATAAAAGGGAAAGTTGTTGTTATTACAGGGGCAAGCAGCGGGATTGGTGAAGCGGCGGCGCGTCTGCTTAGCCGTCATGGAGCCCATGTCGTATTGGGAGCAAGACGGACAGACAGGCTGGAAGCTCTCGTCTCCGAGATCCGTTCCGAAGGAGGTACGGCTGAATATCATGCTCTGGATGTAACCCAAAAGGAGCAGATGGATGAATTCATCCGCTTCGCGAACAGCACATTCGGCCGCGTGGACGTCATCGTAAACAACGCGGGCGTAATGCCTCTCTCACTCCTTGACGCTCTAAAAGTGGATGAATGGGACCGCATGATTGACGTGAACATCCGCGGTGTGCTGCACGGTATTGCGGCTGGACTCCCCGTTATGAAGCAGCAGGGCTCCGGCCAGTTTATTAATATCGCATCCATTGGGGCATACAGCGTAACTCCGACCGCCGCGGTGTACTGCGCCACGAAATACGCCGTACGGGCCATCTCTGAGGGACTGCGTCTGGAGGTTGGCGGCGATATCCGTGTGACTCTGATTTCCCCGGGCGTTACGGAATCCGAGCTTGCCGACAGCATTTCGGATGAGGAAGCCCGCCAGGCCATGAAGGAGTACCGCCGGATTTCCATTCCGGCGTCCGCTATTGCACGTTCCATTCTGTATGCCATGGAGCAGCCTGCCGAGGTTGATGTGAATGAGATTATTGTCAGACCGACCGCCAGCGTGAATTAACCGCTCCGCTCTACTTAAGATAAGCCGTTTGATATTCAGCTTGGTTTCAGAACGGCACTCTTGAGTAGATTGAGAGTTGAAGTGAGGATAGAGCTTGCGGAGAAAAAGCGGCATCTGGTTGTGTGAAAAAGGCCGGAAGATCCACCAAGCCCTTTCGCTGCCAAAGCTGGCCGTAACATAAAAAAACGGGTTGGAGCGACAATGTCTCCAACCCGTTTTTCATTTCATTGAACGTTGATAGTCGATTAATCGATTTTTACTTTGTGGCTTTCGTTTGCAGGAATTTTAACATACAGAACTTTCGCTGCCGCATCGAAGTAATAACCTCTTTCTTGTTGGTTCAGTTCGTCAAGGCTGCTTGCTTTGCCGTATTTGTTCTCAGCCGCCTGCACTTTGTTCGGCTCTTTGGCATCATGCAGCTTCAGCGTGTAGAACTGGATATCAGATGCGTAATTTTGCGTCTGTTTGTCCTGCTCGAATTCAATGTGGTTTCCTTTCCGCTCCACATGGAAGTCGGTAACGTTGAATTCGCCTCTCGTGTAATCCTCTGTATTTGCATCGTCTTCATAGAAGCTGTAGGAGGCTTGGCCTGCAAGGTAAGTGTCAAGAATCAGATTCGTCAGCTTTTTCTCGCCGGTGTACTGCTGTACTTCCCGCCTTGGGATGATCGAATCTTGCTTCACATAGATCGGAAGCGTGCCGAGATCGGCTTGCTTCGTGATCGTTTGGCCGCCTTCAAACTCTTCGCCAGTCCAGTAGTCGACCCATTTCGCGTCCGCCGGCAGATAAACGCTGCGGGACGTTGCTCCTTGATTCACTACAGGTGCGATCATTAGCGAATCGCCGAACATGTACTGATCATCGTTGTTATAGGTATTTGGGTCATGCTGAAAATGGTACACGAGCGGCTGCTGTACAGGCTGCCCGCTTTCCTGCGCACGTTTGAACTGGTTGTACAGGTAAGGCAGCAATTCGTAGCGCAAGGAAATGTATTTCCGGCTGATGTCCTCTACTTCCTTGCCGAATGCCCACGGCTCCTGCTCCTTATCCCAGCTGTAATGGTCGCGGGAGAAAGGCACAAAGGCACCGACCTCAATCCAGCGGGCAAACAGTTCCGGCGTCGGTACGTCCTGCGAAGTCGGTTTTGCAAAGCCGCCGATGTCGTTGCCGACAAACGCTGCGCCGGACAATCCGAGATTCGAGTTCATCGGAATCGTCATGCGAAGATGATCCCAGTTGCTGGTATTATCTCCGGTCCAGATGGCGGCGTAACGCTGGGTTCCCGCATACGCAGACCGTGTAAGCACGAACGGGCGAACGTTCGGCTTGTTCACTTTGAATCCTTTATACGTCGCTTCATTTTCCAGATGGCCAAAAATATTATGAATCTCTTTGTTCTGTTTCTTACTTCCGTCATCGGCCTCATAGACGGTATCCAGCGGCATGGACCATCCCGGACCGCCAAATACGGCCGGTTCGTTCATGTCATTCCAAATGCCGGATACGCCTTTGTCAAACAGCGCTTTATGCTTTTTCGCCCACCAGTCGCGGACATCCGTTTTCAGGAAGTTCGGGAAAACAGAATCGCCCGGCCATACATAACCGACATAGGGGCTGCCGTCGGCATTTTTAACCCAGAAGTTGTTCTTGGTTCCTTCCTGATAGGTATCGAAACTTTCGTCAACTTTGACACCCGGATCGTTGATCGTAACATACTTAAAATTCAGGTTGTCCATATCAGTCTTCAGCTTGTCCGGATCGGAATACTTCGGTCCCCAGGTAAATACGCGGTATTCATTCATATAATCGATATCCGCGTACATCGCATCAGCGGGAATTTGCTTTTCCCGGAACGTTTTCGCCACCCGAACAATGTCATCCTGCCAGTAACCCCATTTACTTTGCTGAAAACCGAGGGACCATTCCGGCGGCAGATTGATCTTGCCGGTCAGATTGGTATACCGGTCAACAACATCTTTGATTTCCGGACCGTTGATGAAATAATAGGTCAGCTTGCCGCCATCGGCGTAATAATAATAGTAATCGTCGCTTTCCTTAGCCATATTGAAATGAGAACGGTACGTATTATCGAAGAAGAGACCGTAGGCCTTTTGATCCTTTAAACCGATAAAAAACGGAATGGTGGCATACACATATTTCGTTTCTTTCGTATAGGAGTAGGCATCCGTGTTCCACATACCGATATCGTAGCCCCGTTTGTTCAAACCGCCGGTTTGCTCGCCGAAACCGTAAAAGTTTTCGGTCTTGTCCGTTTTCTTGAACACGTATGGCTTTCCGTCTTCATAACCAGACCCTTTAATGTCGTCTTCATTAATTACGTTCCCGTTCTTATCCAGATATTTGATTCCGAACGGGCTTTTATTGATGTCTACCGTTAAGCTGTCGGTAGTGATGACGATTCTCTTGTCGTCTTCCTTCACTTTGAATTTGGGAGCTCCCCAATCCGTCTTAGCAATCCCTGGAGAGACAAACTCTTCCTCGCCTTTGTTTAAGATCGACACCTTGGCCATATCGGAAGTGAGCAAACGTATATAAGCTTCTTCTTCGCCCAAATCAAGCTTTACGCCATTGTCTAGCTGCCGGACGCTTTGCACGGCCATCGGCTGCTGCAGCTTGTTTTTATCCAAAGGCGTATCGGGAGCCGGCTGCTGTACTTCCGCATAGGCGGTTTGGGGAGAATAAAGCTGGGAAAGAGCATTACCTGAGAGAAGGACTGCACCTGCTAAAATTAATGGCACCCATTTCTTCTTCGGCTTCATTTGGTTTCTCTCCTTCATAATGACTTTGTAAACACGGGTTGGAGACAAGAGTCTCCAACCCGGTAATTGATAGTTGGCAGTTCCGGCAGCGGTATTATTTGCTTCCATCTACATCGTCTTGTGTTTGAATCTTCACTTTCTGTTTCTCGTTTACCGGAATTTTGACATACAGCACATGTTCATTCGCATCGAAGTAGTAAGCTCTTTCTTGCCCATTCATTTCTTCCATGCTGCCTGCTTCGGCATACTTGTTGTTAGCGGCTTGTACTTTCTTCGGTTCTACAGCATTATGAAGCTTCAGCGTGTAGGACTGAATGTCGGAAGCGTAATTCTGAACTTTTTTGTCCTGTTCGAATTCGACGTGGTTTCCTTTGTTTTCCACATGGAAGTCGGTTACGTTGAATTCGCCTCTCGTGTAATCCTCTGTAGTCGCATCA
The DNA here is from genome assembly GCF_018966525.1 of Paenibacillus sophorae. Classification (NCBI taxonomy): domain Bacteria; kingdom Bacillati; phylum Bacillota; class Bacilli; order Caryophanales; family Paenibacillaceae; genus Paenibacillus; species Paenibacillus sophorae. The sequence continues at coordinate 1,281,679 of NZ_CP076607.1, read as the reverse complement.
TCCTGATAGTAGCTGTAGGAAGCATTGCCGTTAAGATAGGTGTCGAGAATCAGATTCGTCAGCTTTTTCTCGCCGGCATACTGCTGGACTTCACGGCTCGGGATTACTGAGTTTTGCTTCACGTAAATCGGAAGCGTGCCGAGATCAGCTTGTTTTGTGATCGTTTGGCCGCCCTCAAACTCTTCGCCGGTCCAGTAGTCGATCCATTTTACGCCGGCTGGCAGATACACGCTGCGTGACGTTGCGCCCTTCTCCACAACCGGTGCAATCATCAGAGAATCGCCGAACATGAATTGATCTTCGTTATTATAGGTGTTCGGGTCATCCTGGAACTGGAATACGAGCGGCTGCTGAATCAGATTTCCGGTTTCATGCGCTTGTTTGAACGCGTTTTGCAGATAAGGCATCAATTCATACCGCATGGAAATATACTTACGGCTGATATCCTCAACTTCCTTACCGAATTGCCACGGTTCTTGTCTATTAATGTTTTGCTTAACCGATGGGCTGTCACCGTCATTATTGTAGTGGTCCCGAGAGAACGGCAGGAAGGCGCCAAGCTCAAGCCAGCGTGCAAACAATTCCGGTGTGCATATTTCGCCCAATTGTTTATTTTTGGTGAATCCGCCGATGTCATTGCCGACAAACGGGTGACCAGCCAATCCGACATTCGCATTCATTGGAATCGACATTCTGAGATGTTCCCAAGTGCTGTGGTTATCACCGGTCCAGGTTGCAGCGTAACGCTGCGTTCCCGTATATCCGGCACGAGTCAACACAAACGGACGGACGTTCGGTTTGAGGTATTTGAATGCGTTGTAAGACGCTTCCTCCTCCATATGCGCATACGTATTGTGAATCTCTTCATGCGTATGCTTAACGCCGTTGTCATCTTCAAAGACAGCGTCAAGCGGCAGCGTCCAGTGGTCTTTGGCTATAAAACTGACCGGTTCGTTCACGTCGTTCCAAATGCCGTCTATGCCTGTGTCAAAAAACGGTTTGTACTGCTTGGACCACCAGTCGCGAGTTTCCTTTTTCAGGAAATTTGGATACACGGAGGAAGGCGGAGCAGACGGGTCCCAAGGCCAAAGCTTGCCAAGGAAGTCGGTTCCATCGGGATTTTTAACCCAGAGGTCCTTCGCGGTCCCTTCATCATAGACACTGTAGCCTGGCAAAGCCCTGATCGCCGGATCGAAGATATTCACTTGATGGAAGCCCATCTCTTCCATACGCTTGCCCAGCCCTGCAGGGTCGGGAACTTTCTTCCCCCAAGTAAAGGCTTTATAGTCGTCCATATATTCGATGTCAAAAAACAATCCATCCGCCGGAATTTTCTTTTCACGGTACCCTGCGGCTACTTCCTCCATGTCGTTTTGGGAATAAGCCCAGCTCGATTGATGGAAGCCCAAAGACCATTCAGGCGGCAGGGGGATTTTACCGGTCAAATCGGTATAACGGTCTACGACGTCTTTAATCTGCGGTCCATTGAAGAAATAATAGGTCAGTTTGCCGCCGTCGGCGTAGAAGTAATAGTAATCGTCACTTTCCTTCGCAAAGTTATAATAAGTGCGATACGTATTATCGAATAAAATGCCGTACGCCTTTTTATCTTTCAACCCGATAAAGAACGGAACGGATTGGTAAATGTATTTCGACTCATACGGAAACGGGTCCTGATGCCATATGCCTTCTTCCTTGCCGCGTTTGTTCAACCCGTCGGTTTTCTCGCCCAAACCGTAGAAATTCTCGTTGTTATCGGTCTTTTTGAACACGTAAGGCTTCCCGTTTTCGTAACCTATCCCTTGCTCCCCATCCTCGTTAATGACGTTTCCGTCTTTATCCATATATTTGATTCCAAACGGGCTTTTCTTGATGTCCACGGTCAAGCTGTCGGTTGTAATAACGATTCCCTTATCGTCTTCCTTCACTTTGAATTTAGGAGCGGGCCAATCCGTTTTGGCGATCCCCACAGAGGTGTATTCTTTGTCGCCTTTGTTCAAGAGCGATACTTTAGCCACATCGGATGTAAGCATCCGTACGTAAGCTTCCTGCTCGCCTAAATTAAGCTTTACGCCATTGTCCAGCTGCTCGAAGCTTTGCACCGTCATTGGTTGTTGCAGTTGGTTTTTGTCAAGAGGCCTGTCAGGAGTTGGTCTAAATGCTTCTACCGGGAAAACCAAATCATCCGCAAATGCAGGTTGAGCGAGATAGAGCTGTGAAACGGCATTGCCTGAAAGTAGAACAGCAGTTGCTAATAATGCGGTTACCGCTTTTTTCGTTCTTTTTCGTTTCATTAGGTTTCTCTCCTTGTCAATGAATTGGTCATGCTTTGCCCTTCCTATGCTCTCCCCCTCTCTGCTCAAGCGAATATATTTATTTCGATTTCATGTTCCATGTTAGGTTAACGAGCGGATTTCGAGCAATAGCGACAAGGACTCAAATAGCCAGCGCCGGGTGCAGGAGCGGCGGGACGTATCTAAATTGATATTGCCCTCTAAATGGACACCACAAATCATCCGGCAAAAGGACCAATATGAATGCGAAATCAAGGCTTTTAACCTCCATGCGAACAAGTGAAGCTGGCATCAATATAAATATAGGTCTTGGATAAGGGAACCCAACTTTATGCTTGATATGGTATTATTTCACAAATAAAAAAGGCTTAAGAATTTGTTGATTCTCAGCCCATTTCAACTTATTTTTCCGAATACCTGTTCCACGATTTTTGGAATTCCTGCAGAAGCTCATCCCTGTTCATTTGTTTATTGATATAAGCTTGCATGGCAGGCCCAAACTCATCACTCACTCCGGCAGGGTATTTGAACCAGTTCCATGATAATGTTTTGCCTATCTTTACGTATTTGATAATATCAGCGGCAAGGGGATCCGGATTTTTGATCTCTATATTGGAAAAGGCGGGAATAAACTTAAATTGTTCGGTCATAAATCTTTTGCCTTGTTCCGAAGAAACCATCCAGTTTAAGAACTTTTTAGCCTCCGCTTTCTTCACATCGGTTGTTTTTTCGTTTACGACCCAATTGTTGGGAATACCGATCGCGAGTGCATCGTTTTTCGCCGCATTGTCGCTGATCGGCATCGGGAAGAATCCTATGTTCATGTTCGGTGAGATCTTGTCCAACATCGGCTGTACCCAGTTTCCTTGTTGGATCATCGCTGTTTTACCCGTTGCAAAGCCGGTGACTGCCGTATTGTAGTCTATAGTCAGCGGATTCTTGCTGCCATATTGTACGGTTAGATCAAGCAGTTGGAGCAGCCCTGTAAATGGTTCGTTTCCTTCAAACTTTTGTGTTCCGTCCGTCAATCCCTTAATAAAAGCATCAGGGTTGTCCTGTTGCGCAAATGCGATGTTTAACATAATCACACCAAGGATCCATTTTTCCGCGTACCCGATCGAGAAAGGAGTGATATTCATGGCCCTAAGTTTTTCTGAAACATCTTTCAATTCGCTCAGTGTTCTCGGTGTTTCCCTAATACCCGCTTTCGCAAACAAATCTTTATTGTAAATAAAACCGTAGCCCTCCACATTCATCGGCATGCCGTAGATTTTACCGTCCATTTCCATCGGTTCCAACGCGTAATTATACGCATTTCGGATCCAAGGCTGATCGGACAAATCCTCCAAGTACTCTTTCCATAGTTTGGCTTCCTCATATCCGCCGTTCGTATAAATATCCGGACCTTTCCCGGCAGCAAATTGGGTCATCAGCATCGCACGATCATCAGCGCCCCCGCCGACCGTCCGAATTTGAATATCCACATCCGGGTATTCCTTCTCGTATTCTTTCACCAGCTGCTCAAACTGGGTGGCAATCTCCACCTTGGGATTTAATACGCTCAAAACGATCTTATGAACTTTTGTTTGACTGGTTTGCCCTTCCTCATTCTTTTCCCCGCACGCCGCAAGCGATACGACCATCATCCCTGTCAACATTATTTTCATAGCTTTTTTCACAAATCTCCCCTCCTTTCCTTTTATTTTGGTTTCCGTAAAGACCGCGGTATTGGGCCGGCGTCATACCCACTTCTTTCTTGAATAATTTTGAAAAATACTTTTCATTTTGATACCCCAGGTTCACTGCAATCGAGTAAATTCTTTCTTCCGTTTGACTAAGCCATCGTCTGGCTTGTTCAATTCTTAATTGAATTAAATAATTGGATAGGTTGATCCCCTGCTCTTGTTTAAACCGGCGGCAAATATGCTCCCGGCTTAGAAAGAAACGATTGGCTAACTTATCCAAAGAAAGTTCCTCTGTATAGTGCTCCTCCAAATAGGAGACGATGTCATCCATCCGCCGTGCGTCATCTAAATCGCTTAGACGATGAATGGTCCTGAAATTCTGCAGCTCCATCGCTTTTTTGGCCGATTGATAAGCACTCGGCAGATCTTGTAAGGATGTTAACGGGCCGCCGCTAACCAGCCGTACCGGAATATCAAAGTGGTTTGAAATCCATTGCTCTATAGAGAGCTTGCTGCCGCGCGAGCTGATCACAAGACCTATGCAATCATCGTTTTGCGGAACAAACGCATTGCCCCACTCCTGACTCATCATCTCCTCAGCGAGCAGATTGATGTAAGTATCGGCGCTGTGAGTATGGTAAAAATAGACCAGGGTCAGATCATAGGCATCCGCCTTCGGAAGGTACCCCGCCAGATCCTCCCCATTCCAAGGCTCTTCTTCACAGGCTGCCGTAATTAACCGGTTCCTGCGCAGCCTTTCGGCCTCTTGGGCAACGACGGAGTCGCTTCGCCGTTCGGCTTCCTCACGTTTCCAGGCAAATATGGCGCTCTCCAAGACCGTATTTAAGGCATCTGCTTCAACAGGCTTCAATAAATAATCAAAGCTGGAGCATTGTATGGCTTTGCGCATATAAGAATAGTCATCATACCCCGAGACAATAATTACTTTTCCGGTATAAGCTTGCTGGTTTAGCCACTCCAAAAGCTGTATACCGGTGACTTTGGGCATTTTGATGTCGGCAAATATAATTTCGGGCCGCTCCCTTTCAATAATGGTTTGGGCCTCTTCCCCGTTGCCGGCTTCCCAAATTTCCGTCACGCCCAGTTGATCCCATTGTCCCAAATACCGAATCACATCACGCACATTGAACTCATCATCCACAAGAAGAGCTTTCATGATTATCGTCCTCCTTTGATTGGGTTGGAATTGTAATAAGGACGGTAAATCCTCCGCCGGGATTCGAATCCACCTTCAGGCCTCCGCAAGAACCGTAGTTCAATATTAACCGATCATGTATATTTTTCAGACCGATCCGGTTATTAGGTGATGCTGCGTCGTGGCCGACTGCGTACAATTTCCTTCTCAATTCGTTCAACTCTTCGAGGGACAAGCCGGGGCCATCATTTTCCACAACAAGTTTCACATCCCCTTCTTGAAGCCATCCCCGAATGCTGAGATGCGAACCATAATGCCCTTCTTCAAAACAATGCTTAAAGAAGTTTTCAACGAGAGGCTGTAAAATCATGACCGGGACCGACATGTCCATTATGGAATCTTCTACCAAGATGGAGTGGCGTAATTCTACCCGAAACCGTTCTTTTTGCAGATCTAAATATGCTTTCACATAGTCCACTTCATTACGAATCGAAGCCCAATTGTCCATTCGGATCGTATACCGCATCATTTTCGACAAGGAAGTCACCAATTGATAAATTTGCGGAGTTTGGGAACGAAGGGCAACCGCACCGATGGATTGCAAAGCATTATGTAGAAAATGCGGGTTGATTTGAGATTGAATCGCTCGGTATTGGTTCGTTTTGTTCTCAAGTTCCAGCCGATATTCTCTATCAATGTACAGGTTGATTCGTTCCATCATATCCTTGATGTGCCTCTCCAAATGACCGATTTCGTCACGGCCGGTATCATTAAACCAAATATTCGTATGCCCTCCTTCAATCTTTCGGACTTTTTTGCTTAACAACTGAATAGGACGAGTGATCTTATTGGAAATAAAATGAATCATAATAAGCCCCAAAATCACGACAACCACACCAAAAAAGGCGCTAATATACGCCGTTTGCCGTACATCGCGGTATAAGTTGCCGCTTGAAGTCACCTTGACCAAATGCCAATCCTTAAACTCACCCGGAAGCGGCTTGGACATCGTAATATCGCCTGATCTTCCACTTGTTAAAGACAATCCGGAACCGATCTTCCAAGGTTTCCCCATCAGCGTTTGATCGGTTGAATAGACGATGGTCCCATTCTCATCCGTAAGTAATACCAATTCGCCTTCCTTCAGAAATCGGCTGCAAATGGTGGAAAACCGGCTTAAGTCGATATCCATGGTGACGACCCCTAAAAATTCGTTGGAGAGTATATTTTTGATTTTATGATGTATCGTCATCACCAACGTCCGATCCGACATTGGCATAACGGCAGAACCATTATAATTCCGGATCAAATGCGGCGGTTCAATCAAAAAATTGGAGTCGGATTTAATCAAGTGCCGAATGGGAGGACTTTCCGATAAATCAGGCTGCTTCTTGCGGGCACTCACCTTAGCATCGTAAACGGTAAAAGAATCCCCGTCCTTTACGATAAAAAACCGAACTTGGTGAATTTCTCTGCGCATCAGATAAAAGGCTTGAAACCATTTATCAACTTCAAGCTGATTCGAGTAAATTTCTTTATCAAAGCCTCTTTCGAATATCCGGAATAACCCGGGATTAAGGTATAAAATATACGGCAAATTGACCATATCCTGAAAATATTGTCCGAGCTCTTCACTGCCCTTTTGAAGCTGAACCTCGCTGATCCGATATTCGTGCTGCTCTACCTTTTCTTTGGTATGAAAATAGATGGCCAGTACCGAAATGAAATAGGGCACAATAATAAATACGAGAAGCATGACCAATAAGCGGTTACGGATGCTGCTATTCATGGCATGGATGTTCCTTTCCGTGTTTTCCGTCATGGTCTATTATAAAACAAGAAATACAATGTAATGGATAGATATAATTGGAAAAGTTTTATTTCCCCACCACTTCAATCCGCACATAGCAAAAAGGGCCGCCCCTTAGGTCATCTTTCATGACTTACGGGACTGCCCTTCGCTACATAATCAACGATTCAACTGTGTTGGCTAGACGGTTTCAGGGGTTCTTTCCCTTTTCTTTCGAGTACCCGGACAAGAGCCCAGACCGCAAGACTTGCGATGACTGCTAGGATTACCGACCCGCCGGCGTGCAGCAGCAGTACGGGAACCCAGAGCAGCCCAAGTGAACGGTGCACCGTACGCATCCACTTGTTACGAACCTTGTTAATGAAGAAGCCGTACCCGGCGATTACCAGCAAAATGACGAATCCCGCGAGACCGGTGTAAATTTTGTTGTCTTCCGGTTTGGTAAACAAAAAATAGATACCATGAACTGCAATGACAGTTAGCGTCGCCCAGCCAAGCAGCTTGTGTACAGAACGCAAAAGCTTCCCGGTTCTCCGTATCAGCATCGACGGTGATTTCAGCTTCCTCTTGAACCAGAACCAGGAAAAGCTGCATGCTCCGAGGAATACGGAAATGGTGCCGAGCGTCTTAAAGATTTTCCCGCCGCCCTCAGGCCCTTCTTCTCTGGGAGGACGCATTACCCCAGCGCCGCCTATCGGCTTGCCGCTACTGTGAGACGGAGACAAGTAATAATAGTAAGCCATGAGTAGCAGTGCTGCCACAACTGCCAGGATTGCCGGAATCCAGATGGTCTTCTTCGTTTTCATGGGATGCACCTCACTAAAGGGAGTTGCATTCATTGTACCTGGAAAAGATGAACAAACTATTAAAATTATATAAAAAATTTAAATTACTCAACCAGGTTCGATCATATTATTTAGACTCATAATGTGCCGTTTGCAGTCCGACCGGCTGCGGCTTCTTTTTCCCCTGGTACACTTCCTGCACGATATACAGCGGACGTCCCTTGGACTCGTCGTAGATCCGGCCGATATATTCGCCCATGATTCCGAGCATCAGCAGCACGAAGCCGTTGAAGGTAAGGGTAATCCCGATGACCGAAGCCCAGCCCTTAACCGCCGAATCCGTAAAAATCGCGAGATACAGCACGTACAGCAGATACAGAAAACCCGACGCTGACAGCAGCGCACCAAGGTATCCGGCCAGCTTCAAAGGCTTATACGAAAAAGAGGTAATGCCGTCCAACGAAAGCTTAACCATCCGCTTCAGCGGATATTTTGTTTCCCCCGCGAGCCGTTCGTCGCGCTCGTATTCGATCGCCTTCTGGCGAAAGCCCACCCAACTGACCAGTCCGCGAACAAAACGGTTTTTCTCCGGCAGGCGTTTCAGTTCGTCGCATACCTTCCGGTCGATCAGGCGGAAATCCCCCGTATCCACCGGAATGTTGATGTCGGTTGAATACGCCAGAACCCGGTAGAACAAGCTTGCCGTCCATTTTTTGAACAGGGTCTCACCGCTGCGCTTCACGCGTTTGGCATACACCACCTCATAGCCGCTCTTCCACTCCTCAATCATCTGCAAAATCAGCTCTGGCGGGTCCTGCAAATCAGCGTCGATAATGATAACGGCATCGCCCAGAGCATAGTCCATACCTGCGGTTATCGCTACCTGATGCCCGAAGTTGCGAGAGAGGTCGATCAGCTTCACGCTCTCGTCCCAGTAACTGTACTCCTCGATCAACTGAGCGGAGCTATCGACGCTGCCGTCATTGACGAAAATCAGCTCATAAGTCTCTCCCGTCGTTCCCATCACTTTCTTGATCCGCCGGTAGGTCTCCTGAATAACCGCTTCCTCGTTGTACATCGGTATAATTACGGAATAGCGCACGTTCGAGTCCATGAGTAGCTCCTCCTTTTTAAAAATAGGGTGGCAGGCGCGCCGGCAATAGGTTATCAGTACGCCCGCTTGTTATAACCAAGGCTCTTGACGGTCAGTTCAGCGTAACCTCGTACAATGTGCCGCTTGTACCGCCGCTTGCACCCTGCCATTCCGAGGATGGGACTTCCGTGCCATGCTCGGTGATCCATGTCGTCAATTCCGAGTTCCCCTCACGTCCGCCGCCCATGCCGCCGCCGGAAATATAGAAGTATTTAACCTTGCCGCTCTCTACCAGCGCCTGAAGGGTATCCGTCGTGTACACCACGTCAGAGCCTGAGAAGCCGTTAAGAATGACGACCTTGCTGCCTTCGATGATATAAGGCCCGCCTGTGCTGTAATTCGTAGTGGCGAACAGGTACTCTTGGCCCGTATTATGCTCTTTTAGATAAGCGACCAGCGATTCGTTGACGTTCTCGCTCTCGCTGCCACCGAAACCGAATTGGCCTCCGCCGAAGCGGCTGTCCGGTGCGCCGTCATCGCTTTGGGCGCCAGTACCATTCTGAGCATTTGCACCATCCTGGACACTCGTTCCGCTCTGGGTATCCGCTGCGTCCGGCATATTGCCGTCAGGCATGCCCATCATACCGCCTTCGCCCGAGCCTCCGCCAAAGGCTCTGTTCATTCCGCCGCCCATGCCGCTCCGGCTGTCAGGGCCCGCGGCTGGAGTCATGCTGTTCAGGCCATAGGCAATCGGCGTGAGCGACCAGTAGAGTGGGCCGATCAGCAGGACGAGCAGTCCGGCAACTGCCGTGATTCGAGTCAGCGGCTTCTTGGTGATTTTGAAGAGCGCCAGCAGCCCGGCAGCTGCAATGCCACCGGCCAGAATGCCGATGGACCAGCCGGCCCCGATGGTTTCTTTATACGGATTGAGAATATACCACTCGAAGCCTGCCGTTGCCAGAATGGCTGCCGGCAGCAGCCAGGAGAGCCAGTCCGTACGCTCGCGGTACAAGCTCCACAGCTTGACGAAGCCCGCCCCGGTAAGCGCCGCGATCGGCGGAGCCATCATAATGAGATAATATTGATGAAAGAAGCCCGCGATACTGAAGAAGCCCGCGACCGGAATCAGCCAAGCCAGCCAGAAGATGGCCTCCTTATGCTTCTGCGTAAAATGTCTTCTGCGCAGACCGGAGAAGATGCCAACGCAGCCCAACAGGATGAATGGAAGCAGCCAACTGGCCTGCCCGGACAGCTCCGATTGGAACAGCCGCAGCGGTCCCGCCGTGCCGGTATTGAACATGCCGCCCGCTCCGCCGCCTATCCCGCCGCGGTTGCCGCCCATTTGTCCGAATTCCCTTCTGCCGCCGTCATCCGCTCCGTTTCCCGGGAACTGCCCGCCCACTCCTCCATTCTGCCGGCCATCGTCCGCGGAGGATCCGTCCTGCGTGCCGGATGATGCCGCATTCGTACTCTGTCCGACCGCAGCATTTCCGTTCTGATTTCCGGCCGCCTGGCCTCCGCCGTCCTGTCCGTCACTATTTCCGCCGTTCGTCCCCGGCACGGCGCCGCCCATTCCGGGCATTGCACCGTTCATGCCTTCGCCGCCGTTCCACAACGGCATCTCTCCGTTCATTCCCTGCGGGAAGCTTCCTCGCCCCGCATTGCCCCGGTCCCCGGTCAGACGCGATACGCCGTTATACCCGAAAGCCAGCTTCATGACCGAGTTAGTGGTGCTGCTGCCGACAAAAGGGCGCTCGCTGGCCGGGACCGAATCCACGATAACCGCCCAGGATACGGAGACGGCCAGCATGACAGCAGTGCATGCGGCCAGCACGCCCGCTTTTTTCTTCCAGTTCATCTTTAACGCCAGCCAATAAAAGAGATAGAAGGCCGGAACCACCATGTAAGCCTGAAGCATCTTTTCGTTGAACGCCACGCCGATTAGGGCGAATGCGGCGATTAGACTGCCGATCTTGCTGCTCTTGGTTCCCCTGAACAAAAACCACGTTGCCAGCAGCAGCGTGAACACGAGCATGGCATCGATATTGTTCGTTCTGCTGACGGCCGCCGCCACCGGCGTAAGAGCCATTGCAAGAGCACCGATACGGGCCGCCATTTTGCCAAAAGCCGGTTTGATCAGCAGATAGACCAGCAGTACCGACCCCACACCGGCCAGCGCCTGGGGAAGAATAACGCTCCAGCCCTTCAGGCCGAATATCCAGGCGAACAGCGTCTGTATCCAGAACACGACCGGAGGCTTATCCACCGTTACCGAACCCGCCGAGTCCAGCGAAGCATAGAAGAAATTATGCCAGCTCTGCAGCATGCTTCCCACCGCAGTTGTATAGTACAGATTGACGTACTTGTCGTTCCAGATCCCGTAGCCGTACAGAAATGCCGCAAGCAGCAATATAGCCACCAGAACGAGATCGGAACCCAGCTTCCTAATTAGTCTCACTTAATCACTCTCCATCCGCTCATTGTTTCTCCGGCTGCCTACAGGCCGCCGCTTCCTCTTCCGTACTGTATTATTGCATCCCTACCTTAACTCATAATGAATGCCCGCTGAATGTTTTCTGAAGGAACAAATCGGCTGCTGACAAGCCATACCGTCCATCCTTGTGAAGAAAAGGGATAGAGGGAACAGGCTATCGTTTTGTTCGTTTTGTTCGTTTTGTTCGTTTAGTTTGTTTTGTTCTGTCTGTTCTCGTCTGTTCCAGCAGAACAGGCAGCGCAGGCAGCGCAGGTAGCGCAGGCTGCATTTCCTGCAAATCTGCAGGCTTCGCGATGAATTTCTCCTAGAAAAAGAGAAATAGATGCGATTGTGCATCTATTTAATGCTTGAACGCCGCTATGGGGAGATTGGATGCTAAGTGCCTGCGCATTTGCAGGAATTGAGTTAGGGAGAGGGTTCTACGAGTAAAAAGATGTATAAACGTAGCAATTTTTCGAAAACTTCCGCCTCTGCCAGCCGCCCTAAGGGTGATAGGGCGGTATGCTCGTTGCCGCTTCAAGACATATAGTTGTATTTAAAAGCAAATAAGCTGCCTCCAGCAGAGCGCCGGAAGCAGCTTATGGTCTTTGACGTCTATTATTTTCCAAATTCAGGCGCTCACGAACAAGACGTTTCTTCATATCATTCTTCTCGTGCCAGCGCCGCAAGCTTGTTCACCGTGTTCCAGTTGCGGGACGTGGCGGACACGCCCATTATTTTTTCCAGGGGGACCTTGAACAGCGGTGAATCGCTACTTTCGTTTTATAGAGAATGTACATTTCCTTGCCAACGACGCGCAGCTTGTCCTCTCCGTCCTCATAAGGGCGCAGCCGCTCCAGCGCTTCATCCGTAAGCTCTCCGGCCAGAAAAGAAACATACAACCGCTTGAACTCCTCTGCCTCGGTCAGCTCGAACGGGTTGTTCGCGATTGCCGCCTCCAGCTCCTTCGCAGTGCGGATAACCACGGATGCTTCAAAGCCGAAAGTCTCGCGAATGCCTTGTTCAATGGCTTCCCCAAGCGCCTCATCCCCGGTATCCCGGCCATCGAACACCACGTTTCCGCTCTGAATATAGGTCTTTACATTCTGAAACCCGAGTGACTGAAGCATCGTCTTCAGATCCTGCATCTTGACGATCTTATTCCCTCCGACGTTGATGCCGCGAATCAGGGCAATATACTTTTCCACGGGAAGGCCTCCTTTTCCGTCTTTCGCTTATTTCAGCTCGATGTTGGCAAAATGCTCGACCACCGGAAACGGGCTGTAGTAGTGATGAAGCAGCGCCTTCCACTCCAGATACTGCGGGGATTCCCTGAATCCTACCGTATGGTCCTCAAGATTCCGCCAGCGCACTAGCAGCAAGTACTTGTGATCGTCTTCCAAGCATTTTTGCAGTTCGTGGCCCAAATAGCCATCGATGGAGGAAATGAGTGGCGAGGCCTCCTTGAAGCTGTCTTCAAACGCCTCCGTCATTCCCTGCTTGATGTGCAGCATAGCCGCCTCCAATATCATGGTCATCCGCCTTTCAACTATTCGTGATTTCCCAGCCAATCCGTTCAATTTCCATCCGCATAACCGCGTTCACTCCTCACGAACCCAGCGCTCCGCGATAAAATTCATGTACTAAATTATTAACCACAATAAGAACGGCTAAAGACTCGTTGACGCTGCCGACTTCAAGGGAATGATTGGCTTCGTCGATTTTGTACAATGCTACGTTCGTTAGATTGCTGATTCCTGCCGCGTCCTCCTCGCTGAACAAAGGGTCGCTTCCGCCATATATAACGGTGCCGCCCGAACGTTTGATGTAAGGAACCGTATCCCGTAATGGTGTCAGATACAGACACTCCGCCTTTACAGAGGAATCTGAGGATGCTGCGAGGCTGCCTGCGATGACCGCGCCGATACTTTTACCGATGAACAGCAGTCGTTTATAGCCCGGCACTGATGCGAGCGCCCTCCCGCATTCTTCCTCGATAATTCCCATTTCCTCACGCTTCAGCTCGGTTCGCGCGCTTTGGTAACCATATTCCAGCAGCAGCAGATCGCAACCGTGCTCCAATGCGTTCTTTCCCGCATAATGCAGTAAAGGAAGCTCCGCCGGATAATTTTTCCCAGGAAAAACAACCGCCAGCGTATCTGATCCCTGCGAGTAGTATTTATGTCTGACTTCCCGGCCCCAATGCGAGGGCATCGTTATGTATTTCATCACCTTATCCGCCATTTTCCCGGTCACCTCCTGAAACGAATGATCCATCGATGAATCGGGCCTTTCGCCCTGATTGCCTCTCATTATACCTTTAATTAACAGGAGGTGGAAATTAAAAAACCGGCCCCCCGCTGCGTGCGAGTAACCGACTGTAGGAAAATAATGGTTTAAGCTGCGTCACCGTAAATGCCCATCAGCGTTCCTATTTGCCCTTCGACAAGGGTACATGTGTTTAGGCAGCTCTTCCTTTCTCTGATATAATTGAAAGATATAGCTTTAGGAAAGGAGCGTCCTCAAAGTGACGCCGTTTACGGAAAAAGCCATTCGCATCATACAATCCATCCCTGAAGGGATGGTAATGACTTACGGAGGAGTCGCCGCAGCAGCAGGAAGCCCGCGGGGGGCGAGGCAAATTGTTCGGATTCTGCACTCTATGAGCCGAAGCCACAAGCTTCCCTGGCATCGGATCATTAATGCACAGGGAAGAATCTCGCTGGCGGATGGGGAATCCGGCGAGATTCAGCGGCTGTACCTCATAGGGGAAGGCGTCGAGTTCGATGAGCAGGGAGCCATCGACCTGAAGCGGTTCGGTTATGATCCAGGCCCAGCAGACATTAACTTCATTAATCTTTAAGCAGCTTATCAATTTCCTCGGCTGCACGGTCCAAGCCTTCCCTCGCGGACAGATGGCCCAGAAAGATTTGATTCATGTAGACGGTATACATCTCATCGATTTTGCTCCAGTTCTTCACAGGCGGCCGCAGGAAAGAGTCATCGACCTCCTCAACGTAAGGATAGAGGTAGGAGTGACTGCTAACGTTCAGCGCTTTAACCGCTTCCTTATTAGTCGGAATTAACCCGGCCTTGGCCATAATTAGCTGCCCTTCGAGGCCAGTCATCCATTTCATAAAAACCCATGCCTCGACCGGATGCCTGCTGCCTTTCATAATGACCAAATTCTCGCCTCCTATAATGGAACTCGTTCCATTCCTCTTCGGAAACGGTACAGATAGGGTTTGTTTAAGAGCCTGTCTCTTGTCGGACTCTTTCAACAAGCTGAAGAACCATGGTGCTTCATCCGTTAACAACATGCTTCCGTTCCGTACCCCTGCCCAGTTATCCCGGTCCTGGGTCAGGGCCGAGAGATGAATGAGCTTGTCCTTGTAGAGATCCGCCAGCTTCTCCACCGCCCGGACGGTACGGTCACTATTCAAATATCCGGAAGCCCTCGTAAAGTCCCGGTCCATAAATAAGCCTCCCAGACTGTAGAGGTATGGAAGGGTGTCCCAAGGTCCCAAGCCCGCCAGACCGATTACAAAATGCTGCTTACGGGCCAGCTCCAGAATTTCATCCATGGTGTGCGGAGGCTCCGAGTATCCGGACCGCGCCAGAAGCTCCCGGTTAAATATAGTAAGTTTCGTATACAGGTTGAGCGGAATCGAGTAATACTGGTCATTATAATAACCTGCACTCATGGCCTTTTGATGAAACGCGTCCCTCAGATCGTTGAAGCCCGGAAAACCGTTTAACGGCTCAAGCAGCCCCTTATGCGAAAACTCGGGTACCCAGGCGATGTCCATCCTGACGACATCCGGACCGCGGCCCGAAGAGGCGCGCGCAATCAAGCTGTACTTTAATTCGTTATTGTTGGCTAAGTTTATGCACTTGATCCGGATGTCCGGATGATCCCGCTCAAAAGCAGGTATCAGCTCCTGCATCAGTATCCGGGTTTCCCTATCGTTATACGTATGCCAGAAAATAAGAACAGTCTTATCATTCCCTTGAAGGGTCTGTACGCTCTCCGGATTCGAGATCATGGAAGTACCTCCACATCCGGCCGTTAACAGCAGGATCAGAATAAAGGATATCCAGCGCGTGGCCAATTAAAGATTCCTCCTTTATTCGTTATACGCTAGTTGACATCTTTGTACTGTCCCTATATTCCATAGGAGTAGATCCCGTACTTTTTTTAAATACCTTGCTGAAATATTTAACGTCTTTAAACCCGGCGGCTTTGGCTACATCGGAAATCCGGCTGTCACTCTGCGTCAGCAGCCGCTTCGCTTCCCGAATCCGCAGCTCGATCAGATGATCGATAAAGGTTCGGTCGGTTTGCTTTTTGAATAGCAGACTGAAATAACTTTTACTGAGATGAACGGTATCCGCTACGCTTTGCAGCGTCAAGTTCTCGGTATAATGAGAGGCTATATATTCCAGCGCCTTTGTAACCAACTGTCCGCCGTACCCGTTATCCAGCAATTTAGGAATGAACGATTTCCCGATTTCCTCCAGCTCGCAAACCATGAATGCCGCGAGCTGCTCCAATGTCTCTGTCTTGCGGAGCTGCTCATACCGTTCAGGAAGCAGGGCGCCGTTGTCGGCGTGGAGCCGGCAGGCTTCGGTAAGAAGAGCAATCGCCTCCTGCTGGACCGTTTCCGGACTCAAAACCATGCTCTTCCAGCGTTCCACCGCAAGATCAACTGCGAATGAAACCGGTTCGCCGCTGCGGATCATCTCGAAGAAGGGTTCCCAGTCATAGTCAAGCCCGGTGTCTTTTACTCTGGAGCTGGTTTCCGCTTCTCTTGCATTATATAATCCGCCCACTCCTTCGAAGAACCGCCTTTGACAGGCGAAGCGGCTGGCGAAATATCCAGACAGTATACGGCTTGCTCCCCGCTTCACAGCGAAGCCGGCCGACGCGGAAATTCCCCACTCCGCTTGAAGCCGCTCCTTCCACTGAAGAAGCCACTGCCGGGCCTCCTCCTCCGGGCCGGGAAAGATCAAGAACAGGCTGCTTTCAGCAGCTAGCAGCGCGCTTCCTTCCTCCGAACGCTCATAGAACGCTTCCTGCAGCTCCTCCAGCAGCAGCTGAACATATAAGTATCCGTGATTTTCTTTCCATTCCTCAGCCCCATCGAGCATAAGATACACACAGGCGTAGGAATGTTCCAGCCATGAAGGAATCCAGACGGTTGAAGAGGATAGAACCTGCTCCTGTACGATCAGTCTTTTGATTTCCTGCTCTGCGCGCTTCCGTTCCAGATACATGGCGCCTTGCTGATACGATTTCAGTTCAAAGACCTTTTTCCGTTCCTCCTCAAGCATAGAAATACTGCGGCGCAAGACGGCAAGCAGATCTTCCTGCTTGAGCGTTAGCTTGAGCAAATAATCGACGGCGCCAAGCTTCAAGCCTTCTTTTACGTAATTAAAATCACTGTAATTACTGATTAGAATCACCTTTAGCCAAGGGCAAAGGGCCAGGGCCTTCTTCATCAGCTCGATGCCGTCCATTAGAGGCATTTTGATATCCGTGATCAGAATATCGTAAGCCCGGCTTTCTAATTGGGCCAGTGCCTCCGCGCCATTTGCAAATTCTTCTACCGATGCCCCTTCCTTTTCCCAGTCGATAAATGCACTGATCCCGTTACGGATGATAGGCTCGTCATCTACGATAAGTACTCTGTACATGGGTGTTTCCTCCGATCTGTCAGTTCTTAGAGGATCTTTCGGAAAGTGCTTTTAATAAAATGTGTACCGTCGTTCCCTGGCCGGGCCTGCTTGTAAGAGAGCAATTCCAATTTTGAGCATAATAAAGCCTCAGTGTGTCGTAGATATGGCGCAGGCCGATTCCGATCTCGCCATGTTCTGCTGCCGTTTCCAGATTGTTCAGCACCTTCAGCTTATCCTCCGCGATGCCTAAACCGTCATCTTCCACTAGAAATTCCAGGTACTTGTCATACTTTCGAATCCGGATCGATATCCGCCCGTCTGTATTTTTCGGTACGATCCCATGAAAGATAGCGTTTTCCACCAGCGGCTGCAGCAGCATCCGGGGAATGATCACCTTCTCCGTGCCCGGTTCGACATCCAGGTCCAGTTGAAAGACTTTTTCGTACCGAAGCTCCAAGATAATCAAATATTTCCTGATAATATCCAGTTCCTCTTCCACCGTAATCCGGCTGCCGCTTTTGCCCATATTCGCCTCCAGCAGATGGTTCAGCGCCGACAACACTTCGGATGCACGGTCATTCTGCTTGGAGTCAATTAGCCACCTGAGCGTGCTGAGCGTATTATATAGGAAGTGGGGGTGAATCCGGTGCATGACCGCACGGAGCTCAGCATGATACTTTTCACTCTGTTCATCCTCCACCTGACGCATTAAATGTTCAATTTTGTGAATCATCTTGTTAAACTGCTTGCTCAAAAAGCCGATTTCATCGGATGTCCGAACGTCCGCCCTGACCCTCAGGTCTCCGTTCTGAACGGAAAGCATGCTCTGGGTCAGCTGCTTTACAGGCTGAGTCACCCACCTGGCGATAAAAAGTCCGATTCCGATGGCGACCAGGGAAAAAGCTGCTGAAGAGAGCAAAATCCAGGTCTGAAGACGCTCCAGCGGCCCGCTTATTTCCGCAACCGGAACGGTGCCGACAATCATCCAGCCGTTGCTGAGCAGCTGCTTAACCCCATAGTAAGGGACTCCATTCATGTGAAACTCGAACTCCACGGCGTTATCACCGACAATCCGCTCATATAAATCAGGGTTCTCCACTCTCTTGTTGATCATATCGAGATTGGAGTCGATCATGATCCTCCCTCCGGAATCGACCACGAAGAACTTGCCCGTCTTCCCGAGCTGCAGCTGCCGGATCGTACCTACAACCGACTGCCCGTCCAAATTAATCTGCACCAGTCCGATATTGCGCATGGTATTAAAATCCTTAAGAACTCTTGCTACCGGCAGAACCAAATCCGTATTAACGCCGCCTCCGCTGAGTTGATCATACTGAAGACCCTGCCAAACCAGCTCTCCGTCTTTACGTTTGGCTTCCTTGACCCAGTCCTGGTCGGACAGCTGGATCTCCTTCAGCTTCTGGTCGGAAAAGGTGCCGCTGCCCCAGCCTCTCCCCTCCTCTTTCAGCAGATAGACGATTTTGACAAAGGAATTGGAATAGACATAATTGTTAAGCAGCGTATTAATATATTGAAAATTCCAGTTCTCTTCGTAGGTTGGACTGTTGCCCAGTTCCATGGCCGCCCGCTGAATGTTCATATCGCTGGAAATAAAATCGGAGGTGTCGATCCCCACATCGAGAATAAAAGAGAGCGACTCCGCCGTTTGCTTCGCAATTTGAATCGTTGACTCACGCGCGTTCTTTTTCAGAATGGAGTCGGACAGCCAATAGAAGGACAAGCTGGTAAAGAGAGTTGGAATGATAATAACCAGCAGGAGGACCAGTATAATCTTGGCGGTAAAACGATTGGATATTCGCAATTTATGCAGCATACGGCCTCTCCTATTGTTGTGTTCGTTAATAAAAGTGTACAGGATACAAAGCTGGATACCAATGGTATTTATAGGAAAACAGTCCTTTACTCCTCATATTCGACAACTACCATGTCCCAATATTTCAGCTTGGGCAGCTTCCATTCAAGCCTGCCATCCTGCTGCGTGAACTCTAAAGCTTGGGGCGAGCCGTCCCTGACATCGGGAGAAGCGAACCATACTTTGGCCACCGGCCGGTCGGTTCTCACTGACACGGAAACATCTTGCCTCTCTACAGGTTCCGTCTGGCTTCCCTGGTCGTCATTCCAGTCCATCGTGGAAGCATCCGTAAAATTAATGAAATGAAATATATCTTTACATCCCTTCCGTTTGGAAAAAGACCATACTTTCCCCTTCTCCGCCCGGTCCGAAATCGCGAGTTCCCCCGTCCCTTCGGCCTGCAGTCCCGATTCCACCGTCCCGTCCCGAAGCAGATTCTGATAAGCGGCCAAAAAGTCGTAATAGTTAATCAGCTGCGCTTCGAGAGCCGGGGAGATGCTCAGATTTTTATGGGGAAAGTACTCTTTGGACAGCATGTTTTCTCCCAGCTCCAGATGCGAGCCGCCCGAGGCAAAGATCACCGCATCCGTCAGCAGGACCCCTGGCGTGTTGAACTCACCGGGAGAATCGGAATAATGGTAATTCATATATGCCGCCAACACCGTGTTCAGCCGGTTCCCGCTGTATGCGGAATTCTGGTCAATCACTTCCTTCAAATTCTGGTAGCCAGGATGGTTGCCCCATACCTCGGTATAGAGAAATTTCACGGGAGCCTCACGGGCAATATGCTCCTGGCCGAACTGGCCCACCGCGTTCATGACATAATCGACGTTCAATTTCTCCTTGGCCGCCTTCAGGAAAGCCTGATAGGTCCAGGCCAGGTCAACTGGGTTGCCTTCATAGGTCCACAGCTGGCCTCTGTCGCCCAATTGGTCCACATGCCAGCCGTCAAAGGGAAGCGTCCTAAAAGTCTCGCTTTCCTTCCGGGCCAGATAGTTCTGCCATTCCGGATTGGCGGGATCATACATATAAATATCACTCGCCCAATTATCGGGAAGAGGGTGTTTATCCTGCTCGCCGTGGGCGGGGTCCTTAAACATTCCCCACTCTTTCTTCACACCGTCATTTTCCGCGCCCTCATAGGCTCCGAAGAGTAAATTGTAATTCATGGCCTTCATGCCCCGGCTGTGGGCAAGGTCAATATAGCCTTTCACGGTGTCAAAGGATACCGGACGGCCCGCAATGTCGGTCCAATCCGCCGCAGGGCGGCCGTCTTCGAAACGGATCGGCTCCTGATGCTTGTACTGCCAATCGTAGAATTGTATGCCGTTGATGTGAAACCGGTTTAAGCGCTCGATCACCCGGGACCTCTCTTCATTACTCATTTGCGGGAAATCAGCCAAGTAACCGTAACGGGGAAATTTCCCCCAGTCAGAGGAAACGTCGACGGCAATATTCATTTGATCGACTGGCTTTTCGTTCTTTATATAGAACACTTCAGCGAAGTAACCCCTGCCGTCTTCCTTCGGAGGGGTCCAGTTCCAGGTCATCTCCTCCCCTTGCGCCTTTAAGGTTTCTTCCTCTACAATCCTGTCCATATGCAAATAGCGGATATGTATCGTTCCACCGGATGCCGGACTCCTCAGCTTTAAATCAAATCGGACCTTCTCTCCCGGCCGGTAAGCCGCTTTATCGGTAACCAGCTTCTCAAGCAGGACGCCACGCTCTATTCGGTCAATCTTTTGCGGGTCAGAAACGATCTCAGAAGCATTCTCGCAGGCCGATAGCAGCCAAACAGTCACCCAGAGCAGAGCAGCAGCGGCTATCCGTATCATCCTGACGTGTCTCATGTTGTCTCACTCCTATCCCTGGTTTCAGTTCATTATCTGAGAAAAACCCTGCTTAATCAATTGGAACACGTACCTATTTTGGAGTCACGTATCGCATAATTTCTATGGCCCTGAGACTCTTGTAACCGTTATCATATGGTAGAGTGTCTTATTTTTGCGGAAGAGAGAAAGATATTACACTTTTTTAATATTTACAATATTCGGGTTAAAATGACTAGTTTTTCTTCCC
Organism: Paenibacillus sophorae; assembly: GCF_018966525.1. Lineage (NCBI taxonomy): Bacteria > Bacillati > Bacillota > Bacilli > Caryophanales > Paenibacillaceae > Paenibacillus > Paenibacillus sophorae. Next base: position 1,260,752 of record NZ_CP076607.1, on the reverse strand, counting down.
GAAGCATAGATTTTCCAGAAATTTGCCGGAAAAAGTGTTCTATTTTTCGATATACAGCAAAATAAAAGGTTGACTGCGGTGCTCTCAATTTATGAAAAAAGCGGTTTAATAGACCCCGGGAACTATTATTTGCCTCATATTCCCAATTAAATGGTAATTACTTGTTAGAGTTCAGGATGCAAAAGAAGATTAAGATTAAAATACTGAATCCCAAGCCTGGCACTGGTTTATCGATGATTCACATTATTTATGCAAACGTTTTCTTTTCTGCTATTAGAGCCTGTTTATCCATCCCGTAGGAGGTTCTCCCCATTGTTGCGGCCCCCAGCTGCTTGCTAATTTGATAGAGACAGGACGCCGGGAAGTCGCCGGTTGAATGTTCGAATTACAAACTGAATCGGAGAAGGAGAGAGTAATGTATGCGTAAAAAGGGAAAGTCTATGAGCCTTTCTAGGAAACTGGCAAAGGCGACCATCTGCCTAAGCTTGCTGTCAGGAACGGCTGCGGGCGTGCTTCCGGCAACTGTAGCGTTTGCGGAAACCCAGCCTGAGGCGGATACCCCGTTAAACAAACAGAATCTTCAGCCGTTATCCGTACAATCGTTAGAAGCTTTGGACAATGGAGTGAAATTGAACCTGGGCGACTACCAGGGCTTTATCCGGCTCTTCTCGGAGGACATGGCCAAAATCTCGGTGGTAAAAAACGGCGAAGCTGAATTTGTCTCCCCCGGGATCGCTAAGAAGGATTGGCAGACACCTAAATTCACGTCCAAGGAAACGGATAAAGAATACACCCTTTCCACTAGCGAGCTTACTGTAAAAATTAACAAACAACCGTTCGGCGTCAAATTTTTGGACAAACAGGGGAACGTTATCAACGAAGACGCGGCGCAGGGTGTCGGCTATGAAGGCGGCAAGCCGTATGCGTTTAAAAAGACGGATTCCACTGAAAATTTCTACGGTTTCGGCGAGCAATCCGGCGGGCTGAACAAACGCGGCAAAAGCCTTGGCATGTGGAATACCGACGCTTACTCCTACAACAAAAACACAAAGTATCTATACACTTCGATTCCCTTCTTCATCGGTCTGAAAGATAAGAAAGCATACGGGATTTTCTTCGACAATACGTTCCGCTCTTATTATGAAATGGCCAGCGAAAAGGACGATTACTACTACTTCTACGCCAACGGCGGCACTCTGACTTACTACTTCATCAACGGTCCGGAAATCGGCGACGTTATCGACCGGTACACCGAGCTGACAGGTAAATCCGAGACGCCTCCAATGTGGTCCCTGGGCTTCCATCAAAGTAAATGGGGCTATACACCGGAAGAACTCGTGGATGTGGCCAAAACCTACCGCGAGAAAAAAATCCCGCTCGACACGATGCATTTTGATATCGACTACATGGACGGATACCGCGTGTTCACCTGGAACGACCAGTATAAACAAGCGCTGAAGACGCTGAAGAATGATGGCTTCCGCGCCATCACGATCAACGATCCGGCCGTCAAGCAGGATGAGAACTACCGCATGTATCAGGAAGGAACCGCTAATGATTACTGGGCGAAAAATCCGGACGGCTCCACCTTCTTCGGCGATGTGTGGCCAGGCAGATCCGCCTTCCCGAACTTCCTGAAGTCGGATGTCCGCAATTGGTGGGCCGACAATCTCGGAACCCTCTTGAATGAAGGCGTTGACGGCATCTGGAATGATATGAACGAACCTGCCGTATTTGACGGTCCTTTCCATACAGCGCCGCTGGATACTGTATTTGAAAGCGACAACGGGGAGAAGAAGCTGCATACGGAAGTCCACAATCTTTATGGACATCTTGAAACCGAAGCGACATATAACGGCTTCCTCAAAAATAAACCGAACACCCGTCCATTCGTGTTAACCCGGGACATGTACGCAGGTACGCAGCGTTACGCGGCACTCTGGACCGGTGACAACGTAAGTAACTGGGAGCATCTGCAAATGTCGATTCCGATGAACGCCAACGTCGGCTTGTCCGGTGTTCCGTTTGTCGGCAATGATATCGGCGGCTTTGCGAAATCGCCGGGCAATGTTCCGACGCCTGAGCTGTTCGCAAGATGGATTGAAGTCGGCGCCTTCCTGCCGTTTGCCCGCGACCACTACGACAACAGTGCGAAATCGGGACTCGCAGGCGGGCAAGAGCCTTGGAATTTCGGCAAAGAGGTTGAAGACATCAGCCGCAAATACATCTCCATGCGTTATGAACTGCTGCCTTACTTGTACAACCAGTTCAAGGAATCCGCGGAGAACGGTCAACCGGTTCAACAACCGCTTGTTTACCAGTTCCAGGACGACGCGAAGACGTATAACATCGAAGACCAGTTTATGTTCGGCGATTCGCTGATGCTTGCACCTGTTGTCAAAGAAGGCCAAACGAGCCGTGAAGTGTATCTGCCGGCCGGCGAGACATGGGTCGATTACTGGACTGGCAAATCGTACGAAGGCAACCAGACGATCACGGTTAAAGCCGATCTTGGAACACTGCCTATCTTCGTGAAGAACAATTCGATCATCCCTCGTCAGGAAGTGGAGCAATCCACCGATGAGAAGAAGCTGGAAAATCTGATTCTTGACACCTATCTGAACGATAAAGCCAGCTACAGCTTCTACGAAGACGATGCGGAGACCCTGGACTACAAGCAAGGTGAATTCAATATCACGGAATTTAAGGTGGAAAAGAAAGGCAACCACATCGAGTTCGAGCAGGACAAGAAAGCTCAAAACTACGATTCCGCCATTAAGTCCTACACGCTTAAGCTGCATGATGCCGAGCAGCCGAAGAAAATTCAGGCGGCTAAACACAAATATGACCAAGTGGGCAGCTTAGAGCAGTTGAATGGGCAGGAAAGTGGTTACTACTTCGATTCGGCTGAACACGTTCTGTATGTCAAGATCCCAGTCGATGAAGACCGCAGTGTAAAAATTCAATAATACGATTCACGGTTATTGCCGGAAGACAAGGAAAACGGGTAAGCATCTTCGGCTTCACCCGTTTTCTTTTCCTTAAGGCGATGCCGTATCCACCTAACCAGAATCTGCAGAAATGAGCGTGCCCGATATGAAGTATACAAAAATAATCTCCGCCGCAGTCCTTTCCCTATCGTTATTGGCCTTTCCGTTTGTCCAACCTGTACATACTGCATTTGCTGAAAAAGTCAACAACGGACAAACGAAAAGCCAGAAAAGCAACAAGATCCAGCCGGCTAAAGCGGCATGGGACAAAAGCTCTTTGCGCTTTACCGTGGTAGAAACGACCTACGCCGGAATTTCGGCAACCGTTATAAATGGCGGCTCCGGGATGCAGGGCGAAACGGTCTATGAGGTATTCCGCAGCGGCATCGGCAATCCAAAGAACGGCGAAGTCGTTGCTTCAGGCGTAATCAAGGCATTAGCTCCGGGTGAATCGCAGGAGTTGACCTTCACGCCGGCTATGCTGGAACAGGGAAACTATATGTTCAAAGCCTATCAGCGTCCGGGACATCCGGGAACGGGTGTATTGTGGAGTGATTCCATTTCCGTTAAGGAAACCCGTGAAGCCGACGAACCAAACCAGCCCGAGCGTCCGTTCGACCAGTATTTCAATTCCGATGTTCAAGGAGGAACAGCAACGTTTACGGTTCCTAAAGGCATCGGGGAAGCCCGGATCAGCTTCTCCAGCTATGTTTATCCGGAAGGCGTCATTCCTCAAGAAGACGGCAAGCCCTACGAGAATCAGCACGTGTACGATAATGTGACCCAAACCTATGGACCGGGAACGCATACCGTACATGTTGACCTGCCGGAATCCGGGTATTGGCAGACCGATCTGTATCTGGGTCCGGTAGTTGAAACATTGACGGAAAGCGGACATTCCATGGATACGATCATTGATGCCGATTTCGGTGCTGCAAATTGAGATTCATAAACAAATTATTTTAAAGAAGAGAGGTTTCTAAGATGAAAAAAATTACATCCATGGCCTTAACTCTACCCTTACTGTTCAGCTTCGCCAGCGGTGCTCTTGCCAAACCGCAAATTCAGAGTGACTCGGGCCTTGGCGTCTATTACGAGATTTATGTCAATTCCTTCTCCGATTCCAACAACGACGGAAAAGGCGACCTGAACGGCATCCTGCAAAAGCTGGATTATTTGAATGACGGAAACCCGCATACCAAGAAAGATTTGGGCGTCGATTCGCTGTGGTTAATGCCGATCGGTCCTTCCCCCAGCTATCATAAGTATGATACGACGGATTTCTACAGTGTAGATTTGGCGTACGGCAGTACGGAAGACTTCCGCCGCCTGACGGAAGAAGCACATAAACGGGGAATGAAAGTGACGATCGATCTTGCGCTCAACCATACCAGCAACAAGCACCCTTGGTTCCTGGATGCCGTCAAGGACAAGCACAGCCCGTACCGGGATTACTATATCTGGGCTGACGAGAACACCGACCTGAATGAAAAAGGGCCTTGGGGACAGCAGCTCTGGTATGAGACGTATCCGGGTTCCGGGGATTATTACTACGCCCTGTTCATAGACTTCATGCCGGATTTGAACTTTGACAATCCTAAAGTGCGTGAAGAGATGATCAACGTCGGGAAGCATTGGCTGAACCAGGGAGTTGACGGCTTCCGCCTCGACGCAGCCATGCACATCTACAGCAAGCCTGATGAAGCGGATAAGAATGTCGCATGGTGGGATGAATTCAAGCGGGGACTTGCCGAAGTCAAGCCGGATGTTTACCTGGTAGGAGAGGTGTGGGACCGACCGTACAAGATTGCGCCTTACTACAAAGCGCTGGATTCTTCCTTCGACTTCGACCTGTCCTCGAAGATTTTGGATGCCGTGCAGAACGGTTCGGATAACGGGCTGGCTGCTTTTGCTTCGAATACCCTTGATTTGTACAGCGAATACGCCGCGAATCCGATTGACGCTCCGTTTCTGACCAATCACGATCAGGTACGTACAATGTCCGTATTGAATGGGGACGTTAATAAAGCTAAAACCGCCGCCTCCATCCTGCTCACCCTGCCCGGCAACCCGTTCATTTATTATGGAGAGGAAATCGGCATGCTCGGGGAGAAACCGGATGAGAATATCCGCGAGCCGTTCCGGTGGTACCCGGGAAGCGGAGAAGGCCAAACCACTTGGGAGCCCTCCCGTGATAATTCAGGTCCGGACGCCGTCTCCGTAGAAGCGCAGGCGAAGGACAAGGACTCCCTCCTCTCCCATTACAAGGAGCTGATCCGCATCCGTCATGAGAGTCCAGCCTTAATGAAGGGCGACATCCATGAGATGCCGACCGGAGACAGCCGAATTATGGGGTACACCAGAACCTTCGAGGATGACTCCGTACTCGTTCTGCATAATCTGAGCGGCGACACGGTAACCATCGAACTGTCCGATGAACAATGGCAAGGGCGTAAGCTCGACTTCACCACTTCAAATGGCGTAAAGGTCAAGAAATCCGGCGATCAACTGGAAATCACCATCCCCGGTTATACGACCTGCGGCTTGAAATAACCTCAAATGCCTGCCTGCCGGAAACGGCACGCAGGCATTTTTCTAATAGCAACAACACAACTTACCGTTCACATTCAAGCACCCTGCATCTAATTACCCTGCTTACGACGACCCGCGTCTGGACTGAAATCCGCTCATCTCATAACCTCGGCCTCCGCTGCCGCGCGCATTCAGCAGACTGTACAGCGTCGCATAGATGACCAGCAGCACAAGGGCAATGAACAGGCTGAAAAAGACGGACTGGCGGTTCACGCTGTCCAGCATAAGCTGATACAGCCGGTGCCTGTCGGTCAGCACATCCCAGCTATTTAGGCGGTATACCCGGCCCAGCAGCACCCCATACCCGCCCAGGATGCAGGCGGCGAGCACAAAGACCCAGGACAGCAGCAGATTCGATTTGCGCCAGATCACCGTCTGGAACTGGTACAGAGAGAAGAAGCCGGTCAGCCAGGCGGTCCAGGTGAACAGCAGGAGCATAGTCAGATCATACCAGAACCGGCTCTGGACGACGCCGCCAACAATATAAATACCGCTGCGGATTGTCAGATGAAGCAGATCGGTCATGATGTACGGGGCATTTGGGAAAAAGACCAGCCAGGCCGCTCCAAGCGGAAGCAGCAGCAGACTGTGCGAATCCCGTCTGTGCAGCGCATGCGCCGCCAGCGAGAAAAGAAACGGCAGCCAGGCCAAAAACAGATTCCAGATCAAAAACTTGTAGAAATCATCGGTCCTCAGCGAAACGATGCCATATACGGCCAGCGTTGCCAGAGTGAGTCCGGCAAGCATCAGAAATACCTTCGGATAATTCAGCTCCTTCATCAGCAACATTCTCCTTATCAGCAATATTTCCATATATTATCCCATTGTACAAAGAAGGAGAACCCGAGTCCACCCGAAAGGACCCTGTGTATTCGGACCTTCCGCTTTCAATATTAAGAAAAGCCCGAACGCTGCCGTCCGGGCGATTTCAGTTTAGCTTCATATATCGGCCGCGCTTCGTCAGCGGGCGATTTCCGGCTTGGAGCGTGCTTTGAAGCCAAGCAGGTTCTGCGCTTCTTCATAGCCGGACAAGGCGGCGCACTCCCGGAAGGCGGCGTGCCGGCAGCCGATGCACTGCTCCCCGGAGATTGTGCGGAGAGCTTCATTGATTGCTTCCCCGGTATGATCGTAGAACCGGGCAGCGCCGATCCGTTCATAGAGGCCCGTCTTTCGGAGCAGCTCAAGCGGCTGGGGCTGTATAGAGGAGATGAGCAGCTTCCCGCCCGAACTCTCCAGATGCTTGACGAGCCCCGCCAGGTTACTCTCCCCCGTTGTATCCATGAACGGCACCTTGCTCATCCTTAGCAGAACCACCCTTGGCTGATCAGGCCCGGCTCCAGGCATCGTGTTCTCGAAGCGGTAGGCCGCCCCGAAGAACAGCGGGCCTTCCACGTTATAAATGCCGATCTGCGGGCAATCATGCTCCTTCGAGACCATATGCGGTCCTACTTTGACCGACTCCGGATCGGGCAGCACCTTGGACACGAGATGAACCTCGCCCATCCGCTTGACGAACAGGATGACGGCCAGCACGAGCCCCACTTCCACGGCCATCGTCAGATCGGCGAAGACCGTAAGCAGGAAGGTAATCACCAGAACGAGCGAATCTCCCGTTCTCGTCTTGAGTAGATGAAGAAAAGCCTTGCGTTCGCTCATATTCCAGGCGACCACCATCAGGATCGGCGACATCGCCGCCAGAGGAATACTTGAGGCATACGGAGCGAACAGCAGCAGAATCAGGAATACGACCACCCCGTGAATCACGCCGGAGAGCGGGGAAACAGCCCCGCTCTTAATATTGGCGGCGGTCCGGGCAATCGCGCCGGTCGCCGGAATTCCGCCAAGCAGCGGAGCCGCGATATTGGCGATGCCTTGTCCGATCAGCTCGCGGTTGCTGTCATGCCGGCTGCCGCTCATGCCATCAGCCACGACGGCCGACAGCAGCGATTCGATCGCGCCCAGCATGGCGATCAGGAACGCAGGCCGAATCAGCAGCCGGATGCGCTCCCAGGTAATGACCGGGAAGTGAAAGCTCGGCAGCGTGCTCGGAATGTCTCCGTAAGCCGAGCCTATTGTCGCCACCTGGCCGCTGAAGAACAACGCCGCCATTATGCTGGCAGCGATCAGTCCGATCAAGGAGCCCGGCACCTTGGGAGCGAACCGGAGCGCCAGCAGCACGATCGCCAGGCAGACTGCCGCCGTCAGAATGCTGTATGGATTAATCGTTGAGATATGAATGCCGATCTCGCGCATATTGTCCAAGAACTTCTCATGCCGCTCAATACCCTTCAGGCCAAGGAAGCTGGCGATTTGCCCGGTAAAGATGATGACGGCGATTCCGGCGGTAAATCCGATCGTGACCGGCTTCGGAATGAATTTAATCAGCACGCCCAGCCGGAGCGCGCCCATCAGGACAAGCATAATGCCGGCCATCATGCCCGCGATGAGCAGATTCTCGTAGCCGTACTGCGCCCCGATAGCGAACAGAATCGGGATAAAGGCACCGGTCGGGCCTCCGATCTGAAACTTCGAACCACCGAATAGCGAAATCAGAATGCCGGCGACAATCGTCGTGTAAATGCCGTATTCCGGCTTGACACCTGAGGCAATAGCAAAAGCCATTCCCAGGGGAATGGCAATAACGCCGACAATTATGCCGGAAACAAGATCCTTTCGCAGAGAGCTCATGCCATAGTCCCGAAATCGGCTCCATCCTATCATGCTATAACCTTCTTTTCTTTGAATATCTGATTATTTGAATATATATGACACAATACTCCTGTATTTTTTTAATGTCAATCCTAAAGTCAAAATCACTTAAGACTGATCTCCCCAGCCTGCCTCCCTCCCTCCCTCCCTTGAAAGCGCATTCAATCAGGCCGCACCGGAACCGCAGCCTTTATTCGCTGCGGATCTCCTCCAGAAGAGAGATAGCGTTCACCAGATGGTTATCGAAAATTTGCTTGGCCACGGCCAGCAGATCCTTGATCAGCGGATCGCGGAGCGAATAGATAACAGAGGTGCCTTCCTTCACGCTGTTCACCACGTTCTTCGCCCGCAGAACGGCGAGCTGCTGCGATACGGCAGAGCCTTCCGACCCCAGAATCGCCTGCATCTCGTTAACGGTCTTCTCCCCTTCGCTGAGCAGCTCCAAGATACGGATGCGCATCGGATGAGCCAATGCCTTGAAAAATTCGCTTTTAAATTGCTGAATATCACTGTTCATTTCGCCCGTGCTCCTCACAGCTTCTTTCAATTCTTCGCTTCAAACTTTCCGCCTGTTATTTACAGCATACCCGCGGAATAAGCCGCGCACAAGCCCGGTTTGCATCCGCCGCCTCCGGCTCCCCAAGCTGCCAAGCGCCGAATCGCCGGAACCCGGGAACCCGTCCAGCGCTAATAAGCCGCCGGATAGATGCGGATGATTCCGGCTGTAAGCTCCACCGTGCCGCCAATCGCCATAGGCTCGCCGAGACATTCGAACATAATCAGCGACTCTCCGAGCCGCATATAAGCCGTTCCGTCCTCTTCAATATCCTCCAGTGTTCCGGTCAGAACATTCTTGCCCGGCTTCATGGAGATCGCCGGCGGCTGCCCGGGAGCCGGGACGAGATCTACCCATTTGATAAAGAGCTCGGGAAGCTCAAGCTCGGCCTCGCATTCCTGTCCGGGCACCAAGGAGGAGCCGAGCCATTGCCCCTTGCCCTCGCCGTAGGCCGAGGAGAAATATACCTCGCCATGGCGCTCTCCGGCGCCGGTTATCGTTATTCTCATCTTTCGCTCCTCCTTCCGGTATATCCTACTTTTTTTTACTTCGGTCAGCCGGTTTTGTCAAGTCAGCAGGCAATGCCTTCCCCCGAAGATCGCCGGACAGCCATATTGCCTTGAAAGGCGGATATCCGTATAGTGCTATACATAAGGAGGCGAACCGTTAAATGAAAGTTTCCCTGCTTCAACTCGACATCGCTTTCGGCAATCCGAAGGTCAATTACGCTGCGGCGGAGCGCGCCATCCGCCTTGCCGCGCAAGGTCGGCCGGACTGCATTCTGCTGCCCGAGCTGTGGACGACCGGCTATGACTTGAAGCGTCTTGATGAAATGGCCGATCCGGGCGGCAAGGCCGCGACAGCCTTTATTGGCGGCTTAGCCAAGGAATACGGCATCAATATTATTGCAGGCTCCACCGCCTGGCAGCGCGAGGAAGGTGTGACCAACACCATGTTCGCCGCGGATCGCAAAGGAGTCCCTGCCTTTGAATACAGCAAGCTGCATCTGTTCCGGCTTATGGATGAGCATATGTATCTCCGGCCGGGGGCGTCCAAAGGACTGTTCAGTCTGGACGGCACACCCTGCGCAGGAGTCATCTGCTACGATATCCGGTTTCCGGAATGGATACGCGCGCACATGGTCTCCGGAGCAGAAGTGCTGTTCGTCTCCGCGGAATGGCCGCTGCCGCGCCTCGCCCACTGGCGCGCTCTGCTCGTCAGCCGGGCGATTGAGAACCAGTGCTATGTTGTCGCCTGCAACCGGGCGGGTTCCGATCCCGCCAATGTTTTTGCGGGGCATTCCATGATTATTGATCCCTGGGGAGAAACCGTCTGCGAGGCGGGCGAAGGGGAGGAGATTGTATCCGGCGAGCTTGATCTGGCCAAAGTGCGGGAAGCGCGCGGGCAAATCCCGGTATTTACCGACCGGAGACCTGAGATGTACAAGTAAGCGCCAAGACCCCTTTTTGTTGCAAAAAAGAACCTCTCGCATGACGATGACCGCCAAGCGGGAGGTTCGGATGGATAACCGCAGGTAAAATGTCTATGACACTCCCTTATGCCTGTTCTGCGTTATATACCTTAATATCCAGCGGAGCCGTAAGGAAATCCTCTGCTTTACCCACGAAACCAGTAAAATGAGGGGTGGCGTTATGGATATCGACGGCCTCGGAATCACGCCAGGCTTCGACCATAATGAACACATTCTTTTTCTCCGAATGCTCGTACAGATCATAGTACACGTTGCCCTCTTCCGCTTGACTCCCCGCGAGCAGCGGCTTAATCTCGGCCAGGAAGGCTTCTCTTTTTTCCGGATTCACATAAAACGTAGCATGGATAATAATCATGATTTCTCTTTCCCTCCTTATCTTATTCCTCTATATTTTACGCCTTAAATCTATTTATTTCCATTCCGCGATTTTGTCGATAGGCAGACGGACCGAAGAGAAGCCTTCCTCCGCCGCTTTGCCGATCGAGAGCAGCATAACGGGCACGTACCGTTCCTTATCCCAGCCGAAGGCTTCCGCGACCTTGTCCTTGTCATAACCGCCAATCGGGTTCGTGTCGTAACCGTGGGCCCGGGCCACCAGCATAAGCTGCATCGAGACAAGTCCCGTGTCAATCAGCAGGATTTCCCGTTTGACCTGCGGCGGCAGGACGGCAAGATGACTGTTTATGCCTGCCAGTTGTTTCTCCTTCACTTCAGCCGGCATCCATCCGCGCTCGACGGCGGTGCTGTAAATTTCCTCGGCATAGTCGAAACTGTTCATGTCCCCGAATACTGCAATCACCGCTGAAGAAGTCTCCACTTGCTGCTTGTTGTAGCGGGCCAGCGGCGCCAGAGCCGCCTTTCCTTCCGGGCTGTCAATCACAAGGAAACGCCAAGGCTGCATGTTGACCGTAGAAGGCGCAAGCGTCGCTTCCGTAAGAATTTGCGTCATTTCCTCTTTGCTGATTTTAACGGCGGGGTCATATTTGCGAATGGAGCGCCGGCCCGTAAGAATCTCGGTAAAATCACTGTTAAGCGTCTTGTTCATCAGTAGTTCTCTCCTTTGTATAAAAAAGATTGTCGATTCAGATGCGTTCAGTCTGAGAAGCTCTTATTCTATATAAATTGTAAAAGATTAATTTTTATATGATTAATGTTACAAGCCGTTCATCCATCCATGGGCGATTATGCTAGAAAGAGGGAAGTTGAAACGTTTCTCGGGCCGGATATCTCTAATAGAGGAGAAAAGGAGGTTGGCTGATGAGTACAACATCAGATTTGGTCCCTCGCGCCATGCGCGGCGATCCGGACGCTTTTCAAGCGCTCATTCATGCAGAGAAAGAGAAGCTCTACAGGATGGCCTATGTGTACATGAGAAATGAGGCGGATTCACTGGAGGTTTTTCAGGAGACCGTATATAAGGCGTTCAAGTCGATATCCTCGCTGCAGGACAGCCGTTATTTTTCCACCTGGCTCACGCGGATTCTAATTAATACGGCTATTTCCTTTTTAAAAAAGAACCGCAATGTTACCGCAATGAGTCCGGAAGTGCTTGAACATATCGGGGATTCGTATCAACTCCAGCTGGAGGATCAGCTCGATCTTCTTCAGGCCTTGGAGACGCTTGAGGAGAAATATAGGACGGTGCTGCTGCTTCGCTACTATAAAGATTACTCGGTTAAGCAGATTTCTGAAATTCTGGACTGCCCGGAAGGAACGGTAAAGACGAATATTCACCGGGGCCTATCGATTCTACGAAAAAAGCTGAAAGGAGCCAACTGCGATGATCCAAGAAATTCATACCTTTAAAAAAGAAATCGACAGCATTCCGGTACCCTATGACAAGCTGGACGCCATCATTACGAAGACGGTTCAGGAAGCCGGAGCAGGCAAGAGGACGAAGATACGAAAAAAAATGGCGTATACAGCGGGGGCGGCGGCCGTTGCTTGCGGTCTGCTGTTCGGTTCGGCGGTCTTGTCTCCGGCAATGGCAAGCATTGTGTCCAAAATTCCAGTCATCGGATCGGTATTCAGCCAGATCGGGGACAGCGGCTTGAAGAGCGTTAGTGAAAATGGATTAACTGCCGCGGTTGGCGTAACCAAGATATCCGGCGGCGACTCGATTACCATCAATGAGGTGTTCTATGACGGGACGCGTTTAAGTATCGGATACTCGCTGGAGACGGAGAAGCCGCTGGGAGAGGAATATATCATTATGAGAAACGAGTTTACCGTCAACGGAACGCCAGCGAATTTCTCGACGGGGGGAAATCTAACCGAAATTACCCCGACCTATCATAAGGGGATTTTGGAAGTCGACTCACCGTCGGATTTACCGGACCGGTTCGAGCTTGGACTGACTCTCAGCACGGAGGACAGACAGAAAAAGTGGAACTTCGCCATACCAGTGACTAAACAGTCCGGCACCAAGCTCATCGCGATCGGCCATAAGCAGAAATCCGGCGGCGTTGAACTGACGGTATCCGACCTGGTGATTGGACCGGCGGGCATGCGGCTTACCTTTAGCGCGGTGTCTGAGGAGCAAGATTCGGTCGACTATATAACGGTCGGTGTGACGGATGAATCAGGGCATAGGCTTGGTTCCCACTTCGGCGGAAGCAGCAGTCAATTCCGGGATGGCAAATATTATTCCACCGGCACCGAGCTGTTCGATCCGCTTCCAGCCGGTACAAAAACGTTAACATTTACTCCTCATCATGCATCGGGCAAAATCAAACTTGACAGCTTCACCGTGACCTTGCCTTAAGGATCGTACACATGACAATTAGGAGCTTACTGAGTTCAGGAGCATTCCTTTGTATTTTAGCGGGAGTGTCCAATAAACCATAGAAATGGGTGCAGCGGCGTCCTTTTTTTGAGGCAGAATTAAGGTGGGTGTACGGGGCGGACGCTGCCGCTTTTCCGCAATCATTCCGTTCTCTCCGCTGCTTTGAGTGGGAATCGTCACTAATTCTTCTTACTGAGACGGAGATGTCTTGGGAAATTAAAGTCTTAAACTGACCAGAGCGACCAGGTGCACCACAGAATGTTACTCCAATTCGGAAGCACGCAGGATAGAATAACCATATGCAGTTATTGTACCAGCCCCTTCAATTTGAAATGCCGCAACAGCTATTCGACATTTGGTCATACCGAAACACAAAAAGCAGGCAACCAGTTTTGGCCTGCTTTTTGTGATGCTCCACAAATAATACATTGACTTACAAGGAACAAGGTACTCCTGTATGTTGAAGTGTCCCAAAGTTCATTTTAGGATTTTAACCCCCATATGTGCAAAGATGCTTCCATTCCCACTGCTTTAGTGGTTTTGGAGGTGTCTTTACAATTGGGATTGACTCACCCGGAGGTACCGAGGGAGCGTAACAATCCCCGTCGCGTAAAGGCTGCTTTTCAGTTGGCCGCCTCAGCAGTTGTCTTGAGATCGGCAAGCCAGGCATTGAGCGAGGACGTTAGTGCCGCGCGCATGCCGTCGGGGTCGGCCGCTACTGGCGGACCGTCCCAGGACTCAGTGGTATGCACGACGACTCCTTTGGAGGTGGGAGTGATGGTCCACACGTGGACGCCCTCGATGCCTTGTGCTGGCCCCCCCCAAACGATACGCCGCATAGGGTCGACCTCGCGAATGGTGGAGACGATGGGTAGCCCATGGGTCTCCCACTGGAAGGTGCTTCCCACCGCGAGTGGACCGGATAACCGGGCCTGAGAGACGTTTTTCTGCCAAGTTGGCCACTGGTCAATACCAGTCTGTATCCGCCATACGGTCTGCTGCGGAGCTTCGATTTCGATGGAAAGGTCGACTATGACCTGGGCGTTTCGGTCTACATCGACGGTGGTCCGTTGGGAATCATCGGGGTACCTCGTACTAAAAATCACCCCGCCAATCAGAATTAGTATCAGTAAAAGAAAGCTCATCGTGAATGCTTTTGATTTAAACGATCTTTTCAACATATTTCATCTCTCCTTAATGATTAATCAATCAATAACTATTGTGCAAAAGATGCCTTGCTCTTCAATGCCAAAACAGTCGAAGTAATACCTTCCTGGAATGGCGTCGCGGTGATCGGTCCGATTAGTCGTTTGTATTTGTCTCCGCTTAGTGTCAGCGGATCTTCGGTTAGATAAAGCATCTCAATGACTTCTTTCATGACGGGCACGCTCATACCCAGCATCGATAAACCTAATTTTTTCAGTGGTATGACCGGCTTAACATGGCCACTTGCCGCTTGCGCAATCCGTACGATCTCCCGTCCCGATATGATCCCAGCCCCCGGTATATTCCAGTTCTGTCCGTAAGCGAAGTCTTTGCCTGCCAGCTCGGCAACCATGGTAGCTGCATCCGGCAAATAGACGAATTCGCGGGGAACATGCATGTTGCCGACGAAAAAAGCCATTTTCCCAGCAGCGATCGCTTCAAGGGTTGAACCTAAATACGAGGCTTCATTAGCCGTAGGCCCATAATAATCGGGCAAGCGAACAATCATAACTTTGACCTTGCTCCACCGCTTGCTGAACAGCATCCGTTCATAGTCCAGGCGGACTTTTCCTTTTTTCGTATGAGGCTGCTTGGGATGCTCTTCTGTGACAAGATCCATCTGTTTTCTCCCATAAGGATAGATCCCGTCAATCGCTACAACTTTAATCGCAAGCCGTTCTGCCGCCTCCATCACCGATTCGCCTAGCGGTATCAGCTTGTTCACCATCTCGTTATAGGGTACGTTCGCGCAATGGAACAATACGTCCGCGCCGCCTGCTTGAACTACAATATCATCAGGGCGCATTGCGTCCCCTACGGCAAGCGTCAAATGCGCGGGCTTTCCAAGCTTTCCTGCAAAGTGCTCCAATTTCTGACGCGAACGCCCAAAAGCAATGGTACGTATCCCCCGTTTGACCAGTTCTTCCGTGATCGCTGCTCCCGTTCCGCCCGTTGCTCCAATTACGATCGCTTTTTCCATTTTCATCGACCTCATTTCGTGATTAGTTATTGATCAATTACTAACTTAAATTCATAATATCATCTAGTTATTGATTGGTCAATCACTAAATGAGAAATTTTTATTTGGTTAATTTTTCCCCTTTTTTGTAACTATCCTGCGGCTCGCTTAACGCTGCTGCCAATCTAATTCTTTATTTTTCGAAGACAGGAGAACATCCCGGTGCATCCTCCCGAATGGAATCGGGATGTTCTTCGCCAATTTAGGGGGCATGATGAAGAAAATAATGTAAAAACCTGAAATTCTGCATCTTTTGGTCGCCTGAGAACGGCTACTATATCACATACCTACGGAAATAAAGGTATTTCCTCGCTCAGCTCAAATTCAGTCGGCACAGTCTCAAATTCCTGTATGACAGCGTGAACGGGACAGCCCGCATACCTATAGCGCTGCTCACTGGGCATACCGCTCGCGCAGCATTTTCGCCGCTTCCCGCACCCTTGGATCGCCGTACCCAAGGCGATAGCCGGTCGCCGCCTCCAGCTCGGAAGCCTTCACCAGCTCCGTGCCCCGGGCTGCCACCGCCTGCCGGACTCCGTCCGCGAACACGGCAGCCGAATCCGGGCCGCCTAGTTCACCGAGCCCGCCGATGGTTTCCGGCCGCACCAAAGGATAGTCCAGGCCCGAAGCGCCGCAGACGGCCTCCTCGTAGAAGCGGCGCACCAACTCGCCGCGCTCCCGCCCGGGGCCGCTCACAACGACAAAGGCATGCACAAAATAGGCGTGGCTCTGCCGCCGCTGGGCGATTCCACAAAACTTCCGGCCCCCGATGGACAGGTCGTAATCGCCGGGGCAGTAAGACCCGGCAACCTCTGCCGCAACGATCTGTGCGGCGGCAGCCGGGTGAGAGACGCCCGCCGCCTCCGCAATCAAGGCGGCAAGGAGGCGGAAATCCCGGTGAAAATCCAGTGTTCCCCGGCTCTTGGGCAAGATCAGGGAGACGTTGACGACTCCCGCATCCAGGGGAACCGCCGCTCCGCCGGAATGTCTGACCGCCGTGCGGATGCCGCGCGCTTCAAGGCTCTGCATCGCCTGCCCGGCGCACGGCAGGCGGCTGTCCCGGAGCCCGAGAGCCAATCCGCCGGGGTGGCTCCACAAGTGCACCGACGGAGGCACAAGCCCCGCGCCAACATTCCGGCACAGCGTTTCTTCAAAAGCGAAGGGGATCAGCATATCGCCGCCCCCTTCTCCTTCCGCCGCGCTGCCGGACAGATGCTCAAAGAGCGCCATGCGCCCGGGAAGCGTTCCGGACGGACCAGACTGCAGTTCGCCCATTCCGCTTGTTATGTTGCTTTCGCTCATATGGTCCATTGATCATGTATGATGCCTACAAGCATCCACTGCCCGCCTTCCTTAACGAACACAAGCCGCAGGCTCTGCCAGTCCATACCGGCATACTGCGGATCGAACCCGTCGTAATGGTATTCAACCAAGATGGCAGCCGGGTATACGCCCCGCGCATTATTCAGCGAATTGCCGGTGCCGATGGTCTGATTGTAGCCCATTTCCGGCGCTTCCGCAAAATCGGCGCTGTAAATGAATTTGTCGTAATACTGGGCAAACGTCAGCTTGATCGGATCGCCCGTTCCATCGTAGGCGCCCCAGGTTCGGACCGCCCCGTCTGCGCCTACCGCCGCGATATCGCCGCGGCTCAGTACGATGTCTTTTGAGGTGTCCACATAGCCGTAAGGCGAGAATCGGACGCCCCGGGAGGAGTGAACCATGGAGGAAAGAGCGGCCCAATCCTTCGCCTTCAGCGCCTGCACCGCAGCAGCGGCCCGCTCCGCAATGACCTTCTCCGCGCTGGCCGGGTCAAGCGGCAGTATTATTTGAGCCGTGCCTGTCTTCACGTTCCAGGATATGGTCGCGCCCATGCTCTCCACTACAAAACGCAGAGGAACATACACACGGCCGCTGCGGATTTCGGCAGGAACATCCAGAATGACGACCCCTCCATCCCTTAGCGCCCGGCTGCTGCCCGCCTTAATCTGCGCTTGATGCGAATCTCTCTTGATCGTAGCCGTGCGGGAAGCCGCATCCCAATACAGCTGCGCTCCCAGCCCTTTCGCCATGTCCCGAAGCGGAGCCATGACTCTTCCTTGCTTTACGTAAGCCTGAGATTCAAGCGTAAGCTTTACACCGTTAACCGTCACGGAGGTCATTCCGGCCGGGGAAGCAGCCTGCGCGGAAGGCGTTCC
Source organism: Paenibacillus sophorae (assembly GCF_018966525.1). Classification (NCBI taxonomy): domain Bacteria; kingdom Bacillati; phylum Bacillota; class Bacilli; order Caryophanales; family Paenibacillaceae; genus Paenibacillus; species Paenibacillus sophorae. Next base: position 1,243,206 of record NZ_CP076607.1, on the reverse strand, counting down.
GCCGGTACCGGGACCCGCAATGAATACGGCTAATCCAAGGCAGACACAGACGGCTGTTAATTTTTTGAACATTCGTCTCACCCTTTCTGCAGCAGATATTTGTGATAGAATTAAAATATAGCTATTCAAAATTTAAGACGCTCTAAACACATAAATGGTTGCGCTATCACTATTGCTTGGGTTCAATTTCCACAGAACGGTCCCTGAGGCGATCATAAATTGGGAGTGATGACGAATGACAACCGATACGGCAACCCATAGTTCCGAGATAAGCGGAGCGAAGCAGTGGGAGCAGGCAATGGCGGAGCTGTATACAAGCTTTTTGGATCACGGAACAGAGGCGCTGAAGGACTTTGACGATGAGGCCGTTCATCAGGCGAGGGTAAGCAGCCGCAAGCTGCTGACGCTTCTGGCGGTTCTGGACCCCGGGCATACCTCCGGCCTTTATGCCATATTCAAGCAGGCCCAGAAGCGGCTAGGCAAGGTAAGGGATGCCGATGTGCTCATTCAGTCCTTCAAGGAAAGACGCAAAGCGGCCAAGCTAGGTGGCGATAAGAAGACCGCCAAGCTGCTGGGAGCGGTGATCCGGCATCAGAAAGCAAAGCGCAAACGGCAGCGCGCGAAGCTGGCAGATGAGTTGCCTGCGCTGATGAATGGCGAGCTCCAGGGCAAATGGGATGAATTTATTAACGAACGGCTTCCGGCTCTCGTTACCGATATCGACGTCAATATTGCGATGCGAGAGCTTGAAGCCGCTTTCGAGCAGCAGAAGAAACGGTGCAAGGAGATGTTCAAGCAAGAAGTCCCCGGTTCCCGGAAGGCTCTGGATGAACTGCATAAGCTGCGGATATCGGCCAAGCGTATCCGTTATACCGCAAACGCGGCAGCCTTCACGCTGGATCAGAAGTTTCACGCGAATGAAGCGATGTACAAAGACATTCAGTCCGAGCTTGGGGACATCACCGATAAGCGGGTTTGGCTGGATACCATGGAAGACATCGGCCGCAAGGAGCTGGACGCCAGCCGCGGGGCGTGGAACGCCTTTATGGAATGTCTTCAAACCGAGCTGGCGGATGCGCTTCGCCGGAACACTGTTGTCGATGTGCCGGATGCCATGTAGTACGGGTAGCGGGGTTGAATCATGTGGGCTCATGAAAAAGGCTCGCGGATGACCAACTGGCCATATCCGCGAGCCTTCGCTTCGCCTAATTACGCATATGTCTGCCCAGAACGCCCGTGTAGACCGATTTCGGGCTTAGGCCGACCAGCTTCTCCACCGGCTGCCCGCCTTTATAGACGATTACGGTTGGCATGCCCATAACGCCGGCTTCCGCAGCAAGCTCAGGCAGCTCGTCGCAGTCAACCTTTACGACGGATACTGCGTCACCGTAATCCCGGTCCAGTTCCTCCAGTATGGGCAGCAAATTCCTGCATGGCGCGCACCAGGCTGCTCCGTAATCGACAAGCACCAGACCGCCCCCCGCTACCTTTTCCCTCAGACCCTCAGGTGTTTCCGCATGTTTAATCGCCATTAGAATCATTCCTTCCTGCTTTAGCTTGAGTTTCGGTGCCAGACCCTTCCCGCTCCCGGCGGATGGAAGCCATCCTTTCCTCCAAATTAAGCTTGATCTGAGTCAACTGATGCAGCTGACGTTCAATCTCCTCCAGCTTGGATTCATACAGCGGCATCACCTCCGCGCAGAAAGCCTCCTTGTTCTTCAGCACGCAGTGCAAAAACCCCGCGATTTCCTCTGTCGTCAGTCCTAAGTTTAAGTACAGCTTGATCGTCTTCACCGTCTCCGCGGCAAGCGGAGAGTATTCGCGGTAGCCGTTGGCCAGACGGACCGCCGAAATAAGACCCTGCGACTCGTAATATCGAAGCGACCGGACGCTAACGCCCGTCAGTTTGGCAAGCTCGCCTATTTTCATTGCATTTCTCTCCGGATTATGAGAATGTTTAGGTTCATTATAGACCCTGACACTGGTGTTAAGGTCAACTACTTTTTGGGGTTGCCGGATCGCTCACGCTGCTGACATATTTGAGCAGAGATTTTCATTCAAATGGAATTGTCAAATTGACAAAGCAGCACTACGCCCATATTGTTGTTATAACTATTATTAATAGAAAGAAGAGATCGGATTTGGAGAATGAGGAACTTTTATGGAACCGTCATTTTTTAACTATCTGCTGTAGCAGCTTTTTCATTTTCATGACCTTCTATATTCTGATGGTAACGCTGCCCGCGTTCGTTCTGGAAGATCTGCACGGGAGCAAGCAAAATATCGGATTGGTAACCACCCTATTCGTCATTGCCGCCGTTATCATCCGGCCGCTTACAGGACGATGGCTCGACGAGGTTAACCGCAAAGCGCTTATGGTTGGCTCGCTTCTGCTGTTTGCCGCCTGCTCCTTGCTGTATCTGTTCATTCAAGGCTATGCCGCTCTGCTGGTGCTGCGCTGTATTCACGGATTCGCTTACGGCGTTGCCGCCACTGCTACCTCAGCCATCGTGCTTGACGTTATACCGGAGCGCCGGAAAGGCGAGGGGATCGGCTATTTCACTCTGTTCATGAGCCTTGCAATGGTTATGGGCCCATTCATCGGCCTTACGGTCACCGATCACGCCGGCTTCCGAATGTTGTTCATCACCGTCAGTGTCTTCGCCCTGCTCGCCTGCATCTTCGGCATTCTGACACCTGTTCCTTCCCATAAGACCCAGGCGCAGACGCTTGGCAACTGGAATATCAAGCGTTATTTCGAGTTCAAAGCCCTGCCGGTGTCCCTGTCCGGGTTGGTTCTGGCCTTCGCTTACAGTTCGCTGTCGACGTTCATCTCCGTCTATGCCAAATCAATCGGACTCGGGAACGTCGCCAGTTACTTCTTTATTGTATTCGCGGCCCTTGTACTGATCTCACGGCCCTTTACCGGCCGGCTGTTTGACCGCAGAGGAGCCCACGTTCTCGTCTATCCGGGCATCCTGTTGTTCATGGCGGGCATGCTCTGGCTCAGCCGGGTGTCTTCCGCTCCCGAGTTTCTGGCCACGGCAGGCCTGATCGGACTCGGCTACGGCGCCATACTCCCAAGCCTTCAGACATTAGCCATCCAAGCGGCCCCAAGCCACCGCCGGGCGCTTGCCACCAGCACCTTTTACGTTCTGTTTGATCTCGGGTTCGGCCTTGGCTCCTATTTTCTGGGCTTTGTCGCCGCTCAAACGGCTTACAATACGATGTATTTCACCGCCGGAATGATTACAGTCCTGGCGCTGATCCTCTACTACTTCCTCCATCACCGGGCGCAGAAGACGGGCCGGGGAACGGCGGGGGCGGAAGGTTCTCATCCAAACGCCCGGACGACCTAAAATGCGGAAGCGGCAGGGAGGATGGCTGCCTGAACGTAAAAAGCCGCGGAAATACAGAGGGCGCTGCTCCATACTGGACAGCGCCTTCTGTAATCCGCGGCTTTTCCATAAATTCATTTATTCTTTTTCTTGCCGCCCTTCATAAATTTCCACATCGCTAACAAGCAGCCAACCATTCCTATTCCGAGCAGGAGCTGCTGCAAGGCGCCGAGCATTTTCGATTCATATGAAGGAATTTGGCTGCTGATGATAATAAGTATAATCGAGACGGCAACCATGATGCCGGTTCTGTTCTTCACTGTGATCCTCCTTAAAATGGACTTCTGTAGAGCATTAACACGACCAGTACGATCAGCAGCATCTCAATGACGGTCAGGGAAATGAATACCATCCGGATGAGAAAAGAAGCCGAACGAAACTGCTCCTTGTTGATTCCTTCTCTTTTTCGCAAATAATCGCGGGTAGCCGCCGCTACCACGCCTCCGCCGAGCAGCACTGAGGAAATGCCCGCGATGGCCGCGACCATGTGCCCGACTCCGCTGTAACGGTTATCTCCAAACACGATGCCGGCCGCCAGAAAGCCAAGACCCACCAGGGCGACTGCGGTCCGAATCCAGGCCAGATACGTCCGCTCATTCGCCAGATGCTGCTGTGTGTATTTCGATTCCGATTCATTCTCCTGCGGCATCAAATCATTCATCCCCTTAATTATTAAAACCCTTAATCCATCATCAGATTGATGAATCAAGGGTTTAAGTCACGGTCTAGGAATCCGCCGAGCTTCCTTTGGCCTCAAGAAGCTGATTCAGCAGACTCTCAAGTTCCCGCCCCGGCAGAGCATCCAAAAGGACGGATTGAACGGTGCTGTACGCCCGGTCCACCTTCTCCTGGCCAATCGGAGTCAAGGATGTGTAGACGCTTCTGCGGTCCTCCTCGCAAATATGTCTTTTCAGCGCCCCGCAGCCCTTGGCCTCGAACCGGCTGACTAACCGCGACATCGCGCTCTGGCTCAGGCCAACCATGGATTCGAGCTGCTGCAGACGCAGCTTTTTCCCGGGTGCTTCGGACAAAAACAACAGCAAATAAAATTCCTTCAGGGACATCTGATGTCTTTCTTGCAGCGCTTGTTCCAGCCTGCCCGCCGTATTCGTCTGAATATGAGTAAGCGCCAGCCAACCGGACATAAGTCCGTTCGATTCCGCAAATTCCATATGGTAAATTCCCTTTCGTCTAAGACTAACTTTATTATATCATCCGCGCATTCTTTTCACACGGCGTATGCAGTTCTTTAACTTTTCTCCGAACCGGGAGTTCCCTTGTCCTTCTGCTTCCTAAGATCTTTCACAGCCGCCAAGGTTGTCCCTTGAGGGATCGGCAGGAGCTGGCTCTTGGATGTCCCGATTAGTTGAGAGGTGTAAATGCCCGTATGGCCCGAGAACAGATAACTGACCAGACATGCGATAAACATGTAAATGGCCGCGTCCGACCCGAATAACTCAATCCCCATCAGAAAGCATGCAATCGGGGTGTTGGTTGCGCCGCAAAATACAGAGATAAATCCGAGGCCCGCCAAAAAAGGAGCATACAAATGCAAAAATCCGGACAGCGCGTTCCCCAGAGTTGCTCCGATTGCGAACAAAGGAGTCACCTCGCCTCCCTGAAATCCGGCGCCCAAGGTAAGAGAAGTAAAGACCAGCTTGCCCAAAAAAGCGAACGGAGAAACGGTCTCCGTAAAAGAGCTCTGAATAAGCGGAATGCCTAGCCCCAGATAATCCCGGGTTCCCAGCAAATAGACCAGACCGATGATGACCACGCCGCCCACCGCGCTTTTCAGCATAGGGTTCTTGAACAGCTTGGTGTACCCTTTTTTCAGCGCATGAGTCAATTCACTGAATGCAATACTGGTCAGCCCGAACAGGATCGAAGCGAGTACGACCTTAAGGACGACGATCCACGTTAAACCGGGCACTTCGCCGATATGGTAATGAGTATGGGAAACGCCCCAGAACGATGTCGTGACCAAATTTCCCGTAAAAGCGGCCACAAAAGCCGGAATCAGCGCCTCATGACTGATCAAGCCGATCGCAAGCACCTCAAGGCCAAACACCGTGCCCGCCAAAGGTGTCCCGAAAATTGAGCCGAACCCGCCGCTTATGCCGCAGATCAGCAGGATTTTGCGGTCGAGGGACCGGACGCGGAGTATTCTGCCGAACCATTCGGCCAGGCTGCCGCCCATTTGCACGGCTGTACCCTCACGGCCCGCAGACCCTCCGAACAAGTGGGTGATTAAGGTTCCGAATAAGACGAGCGGCGCCATCCGCAGCGGAATCGTCTCGTTGCCATTATTGATTTGTTCAAGAATCAGGTTGTTTCCCTTCCCGCTGTTCTTGCCGACCTTGAGGTAGAGGAAGCTGACCAGCGCCCCGCCGAGCGGAAGCAGAAACAGCAGCCAGGGGTTGGCCATTCTCAGATCGGTCACATAGTCCAGACTTTTCAGAAAAAACGCGGAGGCCGTGCCGGAAAGTATGCCCACACCGCTCCCGAGAGCCACCCATTTGAGCAGCGTGACTGCAAGAGCGGCAAATCTCCATTTTTCGCTCCACAGCGCCCACTTTTGTCTTGCAGCATTCATCTTCTTCTTTCCCTTCATTTAGAAAATATCCATAAAAAACAGACTCCTACCAGGGAAGTGAAAATCCTCTGGTAGGAGTCATCAGCCTCGCGGCGGTTACGGCGAACTCCATCGCCCCGTATTAGTTAGGTCGATTCTAATTCATTTTCGGACGGTCGTCAATGAGATAACTTATAACAGAAACTTAAACACGCAGCAAAACCATTTCGCTTTTTCTTAGTCTAACTATACATAATGAATCAATTTACAAGGTGATGAACACATGACGATACGTAAAAACGCGCTGCTCTCCATCCTCGCCCTGTCCCTGTTATATTCAGCCTCCGCTCATGCGGAGAATGCGGCCAAGCCGGACAGCCAGCCGGCTGAAACAGCCTCCCGTCCGGCCGGGACCGTTCAGGCTGCTCCGGATGCCGAGACTGCCCTGCCGTCCCAGACGGCTCCCGCGCCGGTATCCATCTATTTGGACGGCTCGCTGCTTCAGACCGAGGCAGAGCCAGTTAATGTGAATGGCACACTGCTCGTTCCCATGCGCCGCCTGTTTGAGGGGCAGGGGGCCAAGCTGTCCTGGAGCAATACAGACAAGACGGTTACGGCAACGAAGGACGGCACGACTCTGACCTACCGCATCGGGGATCTTACCGCCACGGTGAACGACCGGACAGTGCAGCTGAATGCGCCCGGGCAAATATCCGGGGGATATACCATGGTTCCGCTGCGCTTCGTCAGCGAAGCTCTTGGCAGCACCGTTACCTGGGACCAGGCGGCACGTTCTGTCCAAATCACTACGATGACCTTCGAGACGACCATCCGGTGGGGCGTCAATCTGCGCAGCTCGCCGGGCTCGGGCAGCAGCTTGCCGGATGCGGCAGGCCCTTCGCTGAAACTGGTTAGCCGTTCAGCGGATGCGGGCGGCCTTTCGCCAGTTTCAGACGCCAGTTCGCCGGATGCGGGCGGCGGCTTAGACATTCTGGAGCTGCTGCCCACGGGATCGAAAGTCCATGTTGTGCGCGAAGTGGACGCTTTCTGGCTGGAGGTGCGGACCCCGGATAACCAGACGGGATACATATCCGCGAAACCGAAGTATACCGACTATATCAGCCCGTCCCTGACCGACAAGCAGACAGACGAGCTAATCACCTACGGCGAGACCTTTCTTGGCACACCGTATGTATTCGGAGCTTCGCCGGATCAGACAGGCAGCTTCGACTGTTCTTCCTTTGTAAAGCGCGTCTTTCAGGATACGCTCGCGATTGATCTTCCCCGCGTGTCCTACGATCAGGCCAAGGCAGGCAAGGAGGTCGGGTTGGACGAGCTGCGCAAAGGCGACCTGCTGTTCTTCAGCGCACGCGATTTGAACATAGGACATGTCGCCATCTACGCGGGGGACAACCAGCTGCTGCATACCTATTCGGAGAAATACGGCGTCCGCACCGAAGCCTTCAGCGACTATTGGAAGAAACGGTTCGTGACGGCGCGGCGGGTGTTTTAGCGGGTGTTTTAGCTGGCGCCTGTGCATGCGATATCTACTAGTCCATAATGGTTCTTCCGGATATAGAAAGGCCCAATGAACATGCCGTCACCTTCGCCCGGCCAACTGAATCCGGATCCAAATGATCGATGCTTAGATTGCAGCCTACGTAATGTCCTTAGACGAAACGGCTTCCTTCGACTCTGATCATATGATCCTCTCTGTACTGGCCGGGGCTTACGCCTACATGCTTCTTGAACACCTGGCAGAAATACCGCTGGTTATCGTAGCCGACATGCTGCGAGATTTTAGAGATTTTGAAGCTGCTCTCCCTCAGCATCCGTTTCGCCTGCTGAATACGCAGCAATGTGATATATTCAAGAATCGTCTGCCCGGTCGATTTGGAATATAAGTGGCTGACATAGGATGCGTTAAGGTCGAACCGCTCCGACAATTGGTCGAGCTGGATATTTTCATGATAGTGGGATTCCAGATAAGCCTTGATTTCTTGAACCACCTTTTCCTTCAGGGTCGTCTTCGTTACATTTAGATAAAACTGTACACCCTGCGCACAATCGTGGCACTGTTTCTGCAATGACGCCCAATCCGGCGCTTCCAGCATCCCTTCAATCAGCCGCGTGCGGTCTCCGATCACGCTCTCGATTTTGATTCCATAGTCCCGCTCGGTCAGATCGAGCAGCCGGTTCACCCACTGAATGCCGGTCTTCTTCAGGGAAACGGGAGCCATCCATCGCTCCCTCCCCCACTCCGTCCAGCGTTCGAGCAGCTCATCAAACTGTTTTTGTTCGTAACGGGTAAAAGATTCAATCTGCTCAGACCAGTCGGAGAGCCATCTTTCGGAAGCGCAGACAATCTCCGGCCAACAGTTCCCGTCCGTTACCGGAACGCCGAAGAACAGACCCATTTGACAGGCCTGGTCCGCCGCCAGAAAAGAGCGATGCGCATCCATGACTCCGCTTACAACCGGGCCGATTCCAAATGACAAGGCAAGATCGTCCGCGTCCGGGGAGCCGCAAGTCGAGAACGCTGCGGCCGCAGCCATCAGAATTTCGGGTAAGGACTCGGATTCCTCCAGCACGGCCATGCATAACAAGATGACTTTCTGCTGCTCGTAGAGCAGCTCCACATCGATTCCGCGATTCGCCAAAAAGCTGAGAAGGGCATCCGTAACGCCATTGTTCTTCATCCGTTCGAGCCAAAGCGCCGCCGGGCTTCCGATCACGATGGCCGCAAACTGGTCATATCGTTCGTACGGCTTCTGATCGAACGACGGACGTTTGGCATGAACGATTAGATCGGTGAACACCGCCCGATCCAGCGCTTTGGCAATTCGCAGCTCCGGGCGATTTCCCGCCGGGTCCCTTTTACGCTCCAGACGCTCAATCGCCCTTAAGACGGTCCGGGACACTTCCTCAAGCTCGGCCGGCTTGATCAAATAGTCCACCGCCTCCAGCTCAATCGCTTCTTTGGCGTATTCAAACTCGGAATACCCGCTCACGATGATACACTCCGCTTTGCAGCCTCTTTCCTTCAAGGCGCGGATCAGCTCCAGCCCGCTCATGCCGGGCATACGAATATCCGTCAGGACAACGTCCGGGTCGGACTCCAGAATCCGTTCCAGCGCCTGCTTGCCGTTGTTGGCCGTTCCCACGATCCGCACCCCGGAGGCGTTCCAGTCAATCATGGTTGATAGCGTTTCCACCACAAGCTGTTCATCATCCGCTATAAACAGTTTATACATGATGTGTCCCCCCACCTTCATAGCCAGATGTTAATCGATGATGCCGATCTCAAGGGTAACTTTGGTTCCGGCGCCCGGAACGCTGTCAATGCGAATCCCGCGGTCTTGACCGTAATGCAGTTGGATTCTCTCCTGTATGTTTCTTAAAGCATATCCTCTCGGCCGCATACCCGCAGCATCGAACCCGACTCCGTCATCCTCGACCTCGAATACCAGCGTCTCTCCTTCTCTGCGGCCCCGAATGGCGATGTTCCCTTTATCCTCTTTTAACTCGATTCCATGAAAGATCGCATTCTCGACCAGCGGCTGGATCAGGAGCTTCAGCATGCGGATCTGCTCGATTCCCGGCTCCAGGTCAATGGCCACCTCAAATTTTCCGTTATAGCGGATGTTTTGAATCTCCAGATAATTCTTCACCTGGTCGATTTCGTTGCCGACAGTCGTAATATAATCCCCGTTGTTCAAGCTCAATTTGAAGAAATTGGACAGGGACATGACCATTTTGGAAATATTCTTGGCGCTAATTCGCTCCGCCATCAGATAGATGGAATTCAGTGTATTGTACAGAAAATGCGGGTTGATCTGACTTTGCAGCGCATGCAGCTCCGCCTCCTTCTCCTTCAGCTTGGCTTCGATCAGTTTGTCGGATAATTCGCTGTTGGTGCGGAAGGTTCGCAGGAATTGATTGCCGATCTTCCCGATTTCGTCCTTCTCCTCAAAGAGGATGCCTTCGATTTCCTCCCGTTTGGCTGCCTTTCGGGCGACGGAGGAGAGCAGGGTCAACTGCTTGGTAATCCGTTTGGAGATCAGATACGAACCATAGGCAGCAAGCAGGAAAGCCACCAGTGTCAAGGTAAGCGTAACATTGCGGATCAGGACGACTTCCGAATTGATGTTGGAATAGGGGATCATGCTGACCACCTTCCACCGGGTCCCCGGATTCGTATCGAAGGTGACGACATACCGTTCTCCACCCACCGTATCGATGCGGGTGCCACGTTCAGGCAGATCGTAGAGCAGGTTCAGTTCCTTTTGCGGAATCTGCTGTAAATCGGCGGTCCGGGAATTGTAAAAAATGACTTGGTTCTGATCCAGAATCATCAGATGCCCATTCTCCGCATTCGTGATGTCTTTGAACATTTCGTCGAATACCCGCCTGTCGATGGAGATAATCAGCATGCCGATCGGTTCGAGCGTATCCAGGTTGTTTAAGCGTTTACCGTACAGCAGCAAATCCGGACTATTTTTGACGAGACGGACCTCATCGCTGTTCAGCCACAATCCCCGGCCCCCCATGTCGCTCACCTGCCGATACCATTTCGACCGGGAGACCGCCTGATAAATATGATCGTAAGTGAACCGGTCCCACTGGTTCGTGACGATCAGCTCCCTTTGCTCACTGCCGACGTACACATAACGAATATACGATTTGTTGTTGGAAATATTGACGATCAGGTTCCGGGTGTCATTCTGGAGGTCGTAGATTTTTTTGAATTCGTGCTTGTCATAAGAAAGGAAGTTCTGTACGTCGCGTGAAGACAGCATCAGCTTCGAAATCGTCTCGACGTCATTCACGAAGGTCTGGATATTCCAGTTGATGGAGCCGAGCAAATTGGAGGTGGTGTCGGACACCTTGTTCTCAGCCACTTTGCTCAAATAGACAAAGGTCAAGGAGGCAATCAGGACAAGCGGCAGCAGGGAACAGCCGATGGACAAAATGATGATTTTGCTCCGAATGCTGATCGACAGGAACGGCCGGGTTATTTTCATGAAAAAGTCCCTCTGTCCGAAGAAAAGTATAATACCTGTACTTTCAGTATACCTTTGCCCGGGGGCGGATGGTAGATCAACCTTTGGTTGCACCTGCGGTCATGCCGGAGATCACGCTTTTGTTAAAAATGAAGTAGACCAGCATGGTCGGAATTGTTGTGATGCTGATAGCAGCATAGGTCGCTCCCCAATCCGTTAAGCCGTACTGGCCGATGTAATCCATCAGACCAACCGGGATCGTCCGCGAGCTCAGGTCGTGAATGAAGGTATTGGCGAAGATAAACTCATTCCAGATAAAAATCAGATTCATGACGACAACCGTGACGATCGTATTGCGCGACAGCGGGAAAATCATCCGCCAGAACACCTGATAAATCCCGCAGCCGTCCATGACGGCGGCCTCCATAATCTCGTTCGAGATATATTTGTAAAAGCTTACGAACAGATAGATCGAGATCGGCAGCGCAAATCCCACCTGAGGCAAAATGAGGGAAGTGAGCGTGTTGATAATCCCCGTTTTGTTATACAGAATAAACAGCGGAATAAGCACGACCTGGATCGGGATCATGATACCGCACAAGAACAGGAACAGCACGCTTTGGGCCCATTTAAAACGCATCTTCTCGATCACGAACGCGGCCATTGCGCTGAACAGAATCACCAGAACGATGGTCGTCACGGCGACGATGAGGCTGTTGGAAAAATAAGTGCCCAAATTCCCTTTCCGCCACACGCTGAGATAATTTTCGAAGGTGAACTTGCTGGGCAGGCTGAGCGGATTACTGCTTGAAAAATCGGTGGGCGCCTTGAAACTGGAGATGAACACCCACACGAGCGGGTACACTTGAATGATAAGCAAAGCGAAGGAAATGACCGCCAGAAACGCCTTGGAATAGCGGGAATAGTTCATTGTCAGGTCTCCTTACTCTCCATCATCCGTCTGATAAAGGCGACGGCAATGAGGCTTTCTATGACGATAAATACGGCCATCGCGCTGCCGTAGCCGAAGTCCAGACTGGAGAATGCGGTTTTGTACATATAAGTCGGCAGCAGCTCCGTTACCCGCCCCGGTCCCCCATTCGTCATGAGATACGGGATATCGAACCCTTTTAGAGCACCGGTAGTAGCCATAATGATCGAAACCGTCAGCACCGGCTTAATCAGCGGCATTTTTATCGACCAGAACAGGTCCCAGGAAGAAGCCCCGTCAATTCTAGCCGCCTCCTCGATATCGGAAGGAATGGACAGAAGCGCGGTATACAAAATGATCATATAAAGGCCGATATAACGCCAGCCTTCGGGCACCGATACGGCGCCTAGCGCCCATTTCAGGTCGGACAGCCAGGGCTTGCTCCACGCTCCCAAACCGAGCTGCTGCAGAATAAAGTTCAACATGCCGACCGGCTCGAACGAGTATACGCTTGTGAACAGCTGCGCTATGGCTACCGAGGTGATAATCGCGGGGGCGAAGTACAGCGTTTTAAACAATTCCCTGCCTTTGGTGATGCTGGTCAACAGAATGGCAACCAACAAACCGAGAAACACCTGCATGGCCACAATTATGAAAACATAGATCAGGTTATTGCTGAACGCCTTCCAGAACGTCTTGTCGCCGCCAAACATTTTGGTGTAATTATCGAGGCCGATATAGACCATATCGGAAACCCCATCCCAGGAGAAGAAGCTGAAATACATCGACCAAAGGATGGGAGCCAGAACGGTGAACACATACACCAGCAATGCCGGCAGCAGGAAGACGAGAACGGCTTTGCGATTGCGGAGGATTTTATCCATACCCTAGCTCATTCCCCACTTTATTATTTTTCCGCTGCATTCCCGGCCAACCGAAAGTGCGGCTGGCCGGCTGCTGTAGCGCGGTTATTTGAAATATTTCGGCGCGTTTTCTTTAATCGCCTGATCCATCAGGTCGGCAAAATCATCCGGTGTATGCGCACCGAGCGCCAAGGCATTTAGCTCGTTGCCGAGCAGCTCATTCGTGGCCGGGTCGAGGCGCGTATCCCACGGGACGGCGAAGACGCTTCCGGATTTCGCGATTTCGTCCTGGATTTTGTAGAACACCTCCGGCATCCCTTGCGCCTGATCCAGCGAATAATTGAAAGGCGAGAACTGGCCTTTTTTCGTATAAGCTTCCGGGTATTTCTCCAGGAGGAATTTGACGAACTCCTTCATCGTATCATCGAAGGTCTCCTGATTGAACGCAACGCCGATGCCTGAATTGATGAAATAATCGTTCTCCGCCGTCTTGGCGCCTTCCATCATGGGGAGCCGGAAAAATCCGATATTGTCCTTCATATCCGCGCTTAATTTATCGTTGGAGAAATTCATCGTTTCCCACGAGCCCATATAGTAGATGCCGGTCTTGCCGGCCAGGAACAAATCGCGAGCCGCCGTATAATCCGTTGAAGAAAATCCTTGCTGGAAGTACCCATTGGTGCCGAGTTCGTGAACGAGATTAATGCCTGCCATGCCGGCCGGGTCCTTGAAGGAGGCCTTGCCTTGCTTGACGTTCTCGATGAAATCATTGCCGGTCATGCGGAAAGGCTCGAATGCCAGGTACCGGAGAACCGGCCATTTGTCCTTGCCGTCGACGGCAATCGGCGTAATCCCGTTCTGCTTAAACGTCTCGGCAACCTTAAGGAACTCGTCAAACGTCTTCGGCGGCTGCAGGCCGAGATCCTTAAACATCTTGATGTTGTACCAGAACACCTCGATCCCGTATTCGATCGGGAGCGTGTACATGCTGCCGTCCGCAAACTGCTGATATTGCAGGGCAACCGGACGGAACGCGTCGTATTTTCCAAGGTCCTGCAGCAGTTTTTTCGTATCCACGAGCTTGCCTTTCTCTATCAGTTTGGAAGCGTAGGCGTCGGGATCGGTGTCGAACATGGCGGGCATCTCGTTGCTTGCGATCAGTGTCCGCAGCTTCTGCAAGTAGGACGGGCGATCGCCCGTACCTTCCAGAACCAGCTCAAATTCAGGATGCGTCTTGGAGAATTCGTCCGCGATTTCCTTCACGGTGACGGCCGGAGGACTGTCTACGCCGCGGGCCACGAACCATTTGTAGGTTTTCTTTTCTGCTTTTTGCCCCGCGTTCTCAGGAGCTCCCGAACCATTTTCCGCAGTGCTGCCCGTATTACTGCCGCCTCCGCAAGCGCTTACCAAAGCTGTCAGGACGACAAGCGATAACGCTAGAATTAACCATTTACCGTAAGCTTTCATCTATTGACCTCCTGTTCGCTTGGAACGGATAGAGATGCCTGTTCAAATTGCGCCCGGCCTTCCTGGACAAAGCAGCCCCAGCTTCCGGTCTTCAAATTATAAAGGCGTGTCGTCATGGCGACCCGGTCGGCCAAGTACACGACGCATACGGAATTCTCCACCACGATCCGGATATCATAAACCGTATCCGCTTGCAATTCAATCGGTACTTCCAGCTCAACCGCTTGGGGGCGGTCGCCGTTGATATGCCACTGTGCCTCACCCTTCACCCGCCGGGGCCACATGTCGAATACAAGCCGGTTATGAATCGGTTCGAGGCGAACATAGTAGGCTTCATCCAGATTTTCGCTGGCCCGGAGCATGATGCCGCAGCTTCTCGTCCCTTCGGAGAAGGACAGCCGAGCCGAAATCATGCACGTTTCGGGCATGGAGCCGGCCGAGATGCAGGAGAAGGTTTCGTCAGCGTCCGCAGAGATGCGTTCCCCGGACACCATCCACTCCCCGAGCCGAGCCCCCCACTCCGCAGCCTGCTTATCTGCGAAATGCCGGGATACGGTCTCCGGTATGCGCACCGTCAACGTTCCGTCCGGTTCCTGAACGACCTCGTGCACGACCAGATTGCCGGCCCACTGCCAATCTCCATAATCGTCCTCGTTCTCCTTGCTGGGGTCCCAGCCGAACGCGTACCGCCGGTTTCCGTCGCTCCATGTCTTCGCGGCGTAGAACGCTCTGGCGTCAAACGCGTCGTTCCTCGGCGCCGTCCAAGGCCCGCTTAAAGATTTGCTCATGCGGTAATGGGTGACGAACCGGTCCGAGAACGTGGAGTATACCAGATACCACCATTCCCCGATCCGGAACAAGTCCGGGCACTCATGGGTAATGTACATTTTCGGGTCCCAGAACGGCTTGCGGATTTCCCATTTCTTAAGATCCTTGGAAGCGCACAATGCGATGCACCCCCGGCGCCGGGACGGGCCTTCCTTGTTCCTTGCGGCGAGCAGCATCCAGTATTCCCTCTCCTCCTCGTTCCAGAACACGAAGGGATCGCGCCAGTCATGCCTTTCATATTGAATCCCGTCTGAATAGAAGGTGTCCTCGGGAATTTTCCGCCACGACTCCATATCCCTGCTTACGGCGTGCATGACGCATTGGAGCGGCTCGCCATCCTCCGTGAAGTCCGGGTACGGATTCAGGCCCGTGTAGAACAGATGGAATTCGCCTTCGGCTTCAATAATGGAGCCGGTATAACAATTCAAGTCTTGCTCGCTGAGGCTTCCATGCTTCAGCATTTCGCCTTTTTCCTCATAGTGCACGAAATCGCTTGTGCGGAGCTCGAACCAGGAGGTCCCTTCTCCGTGAATACTCTTATTCTCCCTCCAATCATGGAGATAGAACAACCGGAATGTACCGTTATTGTAAAAGGGAATGAGATCTCCCACCCAAGCCCCCTCCGGCTTGTAAAACAGGTTCGACATGGTACGCTGCCCCTTTCTTGTGTCCTGACTTGATTATAAGGGAGAGTGAAAGCGCTTTAAATTCTAAGTTCTTTGTCACATGTTCAATATTTTTGGTTTCCCTGTCTATAGTTAAGACGCAATCACAATTTCCAAAATAAGGGTTTAAGAATCCGGTTTCGACGGAACAATATACCATATAGCTAAAGATGAGGTGAAAGTGATGAGTGAATTACAGGAACTCAAGGCTCTTCTGTGCGAATGCGGTCTCTCCAAGCGTCAGCTTCTAAAAGAGCTGATTGATGCTGTCACGGAGGATATAGCAAGATGCTCGCAGTGTGAAGCAGGGTGTATCAATTGTCAAATCAGCTGCAATACTGGACCTACAGCAAAGTGATGCGCAGGTTATGGGACTTCAAATAATAGAGAATGAGGTGACAGTAATGAGTGCGTTAAATGAAATCCGGGCGCTTCTTTCCGGATCAGGTCTCTCGAAGCGTGAGCTTTTAAGAGAACTCATAATGGATACGGTAACGGAGGATGAGGATGTATTAAGATGCACAATGGGATGTTCAATGCGCTGTACATCATGTTCTCCAGGATGCTCCAACGGAGGAGTAGCTAAATGATAGGGAGGTTATAGTTATGGGACTTCTTCTAAGCCCCGAGGTGAAGTTGCGGCCTGACGGTGGGAGGTCAATCCTGTTTACCGCCAATCCGGGGGATAGCCCGCAGGATGTGTTTAAATTTCTCTATCCGCAGCAGGCTGTAATCCTCTCCTTGTTTGACGGGAAGCGGGACCTGACTGCCGTTCGTGAAGCCGTGGCCTATCTCTTCGATCTGGATATGGAAGCTGCGTCTCAGCAAGTGGATGCCCTGCTGGCTGTTCGGGTAAATGATGAACAGACCATTGAAACATTGATCATAGAAGCTTCCGGCATCAACCCGGGACAGGCACGGATTTACGATCCCAAGACTTTTATTGTTCCGGAAGAGAGGATTGACATGGATGATACCCGGTGCACAATGCCTTACACCTTGCTGGTACTCCCGACCATGCGTTGTGTGACCAATTGCAGGTATTGCTATGCCGATCGTGAGGGATTTAGAGGAAAACAGGAATTGGATTTAACCCTGTACCGTCGCCTGTTGAAAGAGGCCCGTGAGTGCGGTATAGAAACCGTCGAGTTCTCAGGGGGCGATTTTTTTTGCCGGGAGGATGCTTTTGATTTCATTGAGAGTACTCTGTCAGCAGGTATGTATCTCAATATCCCCACGAAGTATCCTTTATCCAGAAGTATGGCCCAGCGGCTGGCGGCAACCGGACTATCCACTATCCAGGTGAGTATTGACGCTCTTAACCCGGAAATCATTGACCGTCTCATGGGGCTTACCGGCTATGGGGAGAAAATACTGCAAACCCTCGATTACTTGGGTGAAGCGGGAATCAAGGTTCGCACCAACACGGTGCTAACCCCTATTAACATCAAGGATGCCGTATCCCTGGCACGGTATTTGATGGAGAAGCCTTATGTGCTCAAGAGCAACTTTACTTGCTACGGACGTTCCTTGTATCGCCATGACGACAGCCTGTTCTGTTCGCCGGAGGACATAGAAATTTTCGAGGAAGAATTCAGTAAGATCAAAGCGGAATTTCCGGACAAAGTGAATTTTAGCGGCAACAATGATAATCCCTATGCCGGAGAGGAATCGTTAAGGAAGAAAAACTTTTGGGAAAGAGCTTATTGTACGGCTAACCGGCGCGGGGTTGTTGTGCTGCCCGACGGCAAGGTAACTATCTGCGAAGAGCTATACAATCATCAACATTTTATTATCGGTGATTTAACGGAACAGACTCTGCAGGAAGTGTGGAATTCGCCAAAAGCCCTGGAGCTTGCTTACCCGGAGCAGGCTGCCGTTTCCAACGGACCTTGCAGTGATTGCTCTGATTTCCGGGAGTGTCATGAAGGTCTCGGAAGATGTGTCAGGGAAGCTCTTAAAGCTTATGGATTGGATCAGCACTATGCTCCAGATCCCCGTTGCCCCCGGGCGCCTGTGGGCAGTCGTTTGGCCTAAAATTAGCCGCTGACTACTCCTTTAATATGGAGGCCTGGCGGCTTTTTTTCTAATTATACCGTCTCCTCATGGGGTCTTGTTCTCCATAAGATCAAGAACGAGAACATCACAATGGCCAGACACACCCAATAAACATGACGAAACCCTGCAAACTGGGCAATGATACCGCCGCCCAGATTTCCCACTAACCTTCCAATGGTGGACCCGTTGGAATAGATGGTTGTGGCCAGCCCCGGTGAATTGGGCAGCAGATCCGTGAAATAGCTTAGTCCATTGCCCATGACAATAGCCACAAACGTTGCCTGCAGAAGCTGCGCTGCGATTAGCTGCCAGGAATGGGTCGATACACTTAAGATGATGTAATAGATAACACCGATAAAGCAGCCGTTAATCATCAGGGCATGGTTCGATATCTTTCTGCCCAGAGCACCCAGCACAAGCATAATGGGAATTTCCAAACCAGCACAGACACTAACCACCAATCCGACATCCGTAGGCGTGCCATGAAGCTCATTTACAATAAACAACGGCGTGATCGTCCCGTTAATGAAATTGACCGCAAACAGAAAAATAAAGGCGATAAGCGGCTGCCTGATCTGCCTGTTTTTGAGCCAAGAGGTACCTGTTCTTGTTCTCTTCCTGATATTGCTTTGAACCGCTTTTCGTTTTTGCAGAAACAGGAATATAAGAGATGCAATAGTAAGATAAATAGCAGATGTCCCCAGAAAGAGTCCCTTGTACCCGGCGGCTGCCAAAATTAATGTCCCGCCTAATGGTCCTACCAGGAACCCGAGAGATAAAAGAGAACGTAATGCAGACATCGCAAAAGTCTTGTCACCGGACCCGCTTGCATTTGCCGATTCCTGTGCGTAGGCGTAGATTTGCGGCATGGCAGCAGCCCCTAATCCATTAAATAGACTGACGGCAATCAGTAGAATAAAGTAGTTATGAAACACTAAATAGGAAGCATACCCCAAAGCAGATGAAAGCATGGCTGAAATAATAATCCATTTTCGGTCCAGCCCACTGTCCGAACGTTTAGCAATGAGCGAGTTCACCACCACGCCGCTTAATGAACTCACCGCCATGAAAACACCGAAGGCTCCCGCACTCATTCCATAGACTTCTGTACAATACAGGGATAAATACGGCATTGTAATTGAAATTCCGATACCTACCAGCAGCATACAAATGACGAATAAAGGATATCCTTTGATCGCAAACAGGTTTTTTATCCGTGTATACAGCTTTCATTCCTCCTTAGAGCCTTCCGAACTCGTCGTCCTTTGAAAGCCCTTCATCCTTGATCGTTCCATTGTAATGCATATTTGTCGGCCACATAAGTGGTCGTGAGAGGATTAGGCAATCATTTGAGACGAATAGGATAACGGTTTCTTTTCCACTTGTTACATAATAAGGATGCCAAGGTTTTTACATAAAACTGACAAGAAGGGAAGATGAATCATGCAAAAGCGCAAGTTAGGAAAAAGTGGCCTGGAAGTCTCCGCCATCGGGCTTGGCTGCATGGGGATGAGCTTCGGTTTGGGTCCGGCTGCGGACAAGCAGGAAATGATTTCGGTCATTCGAGATGCCGTTGAACGCGGCGTCACTTTCTTTGATACCGCCGAAGTCTACGGCCCTTACACAAACGAAGAACTCGTAGGAGAAGCCCTCCTTCCCTTTCGGAATCAAGTAGTGATTGCTACGAAGTTCGGCTTTAATTTTCAAGATGGAAAACAGACTGGGATGAACAGCCGGCCTGAGCATATTAAGAAAGTTGCCGAGGAATCGCTTAAACGACTAAAAATCGACGCCATTGACCTGTACTACCAGCATCGGGTTGATCCGGATGTACCCATCGAGGAAGTAGCCGGAGCAGTGCAAGATCTAATTCAGGAAGGCAAGGTTAAGCATTGGGGGCTTTCTGAAGCAGGGGTGAAGACGATTCGCCGTGCGCACACAGTCCAGCCGCTAACCGCCGTCCAGAGCGAATACTCCCTATGGTGGAGACGTCCCGAAGAGGAGCTACTGCCTACCCTGGAGGAGCTCGGCATCGGCTTTGTTCCGTTCAGTCCTTTGGGCAAGGGATACCTGACGGGAAGCTTAAATACAAGTACAGCATTTGAGAGCAGCGATATACGCAGCATTCTTCCCCGGTTTACACCGGAGGCTCTTGAAGCAAATCAGGTGTTGGTGGATTTACTTAAAGAGGTAGCGAAACAGAAGAATGCGACTCCTGCTCAAATTGCACTCGCTTGGCTGCTTGCTCAGAAACCTTGGATTGTTCCGATCCCGGGTACGCGGAAGTTGAATCGTCTGGAAGAAAACTTAGGAGCGGCTAACATTGAACTGACGCCTGAAGACTTGCGTGATATCCATTCCGCAGCCTCGAAGATTACTTTGGTGGGTGCGCGGTATACGGAGGAACTGGAAAAACGGACCGGACTCTGAGGAGGCCACTGAAAAACCTGGATTTTATACAGAGCTGAAAGAGAACCCATCAAAAAAGACGACATTCATTCACGTATTTCCGAATGAAATGTCGTCTTTTTGCTGCTGTCACAGGAGGAGATGAGGCTTACTGCTCCAGCAGCTTCAAGATTCGTTTCAGGTTCACTACAAAGATCGCCATCGCTCCTTGTATTTCCATACCAACCAGACCCGAGGAGGATGCAACATCATACCCGTGTCTACGCTTAAGCTCACTGTTCTTGGCTTCAATTTTGTACCGTTCTTTAGCCTTGGCCTTAAACGCTTCGCTTTCCTGAAACACAGCCTGTGTCAGATGCTCATCACTCTTTAGGCTGACCGAATAGGTCTTGCTTTTTGCCCCTTCCTTGTAGCACCCTTCCCGAAGCGGACAAATCTTACATTTGTTCACATCGAAATAATACGTGTCCACCTGGTTTTTGCCCTTCCCTTTCTTTCCTTGCCGCGCCCGGCGCGTCGCCAGATGTCCGGCCTTGCAGACATACATCCCCGCATCTTTGTTAAACTCAAATTCGTCTTCTTTCTTCCGGTTGCCTTGGGTAATGAGCGGATTTAGTTTGGATACGAGTTCGATTTCATTTCGTTCGCTATACGCCAGATTGTCTTTCTCCGAGTGGGCGGTATCGCCAATCACCGTCTCCACTGTCATCCCCGCCGCTTTGCTTTTTTCTATCAACGTCTTTAGCTGCTTGCCGTCGGGTTGTTCGCCGGTGGTAATCGTGGCGGCTGTAATGATTCGCTCATCGCTCATCGCAATATGAGTCTTGTACCCGAAAAAAGAGGAGTCTGCACTTTTGTGGCCGACTTTGGCATCCGGATCCACGGAAGTTTGCAAATGCTCCAGGTCATCGGTAATGGTTTCTTTTAGCAGGTTGAGCGGTTCCCTCACCTTGGGCAATTCGGTAAAACGTCCGTCCTCTTCAACCACCGCGATCAACTGCTCGCAATAACGAATTTCATCCTGAATGACATTCGTGACCGGTTTGCACGAAAAGACGTTTTTCATCGACTTATCCATGGTATAGATCGCTTTTCTCAGTATTTTGGAGCGCTCCCGCATACCTCTTGCGGCGTCTTTTGGGTATAGCGAGCCTTCGTGTGGGTGGCGTCCACAATGATGGATCGATCTGCTGCGGATGACGCCTTTTTCCATAGCAATTTTCACCGTTTTTCCGATGAGCAGATCCAGCAGCTTCATGTCTTTGAGCCGTAATTTGCGGAACTTGGTAAGCAGGCTGGGCTCGATCACTTCTTCCTCGAGGGCCATATGCAGAAAGAACTTGAACGCCAAATCCGTTTTCGAACGCTCGACTAAATCGACATCAGACAAGTCAAACATAGATTTGAGTAGCAAATACTTAAACATCTGGACCGGGTCCTGCGCAGTGCGTCCGTTGTCGTGGCAATAGCTCTCCTGAAGCTCCTCGTAGACAAAGCTAAAGTCCACCAGTTCGTCCATTTTCCGCAACATGTGATCTTGAGGAACCAAGATGTTGTAGAGTTCAATATAGGGACTTAAGATTAGCTCTGCTGTTTCGGAAGCATCAGGACCACCAGCCTTTAATTTGATGCTTTCAGTATACCGAAAAAAGAGACAGCTTCTTCAAATTATTGAGAAACTGTCTCTTTCTATAACTGGATGACTTTTTCAGTGGCCCTTTTCAAACCGAGGGTATAATGATGAGTGAGCAGACCCTGCTTCATTTCAGTCCGCACCTCGAAAACATGAAGCTGCTGGCCCTTGAAGGTTACCTTGTCTCCAAGTTCAAGCACCTGATCGTGCAGCATCACTTCGTGACAAATATAATCCTGTTCACTAAGCCCGCTCTTTCCGGCAGCCGCCTCTTTCTTGTAGGCCAGCATATCCTTATACATCCGGTAGTGTGTAGCTTCGAGCTCGCCTGCGTCCCGGTGATCCGGAATGCCCAAGTACACGCGTACGCTGTCTTCCGTTGATACAGGAACTAGTACCGCATGATAACGGGAAGCTAGCCTCTTTAGAAACTGCCAGTCCGTCTCCTGATATTGCAGCGTATAAGCACCCATCTGTTTATCTTCATCAAACGTATTAAAGATTTGCACTTTCGGGTAGTAACCACTGATCTTCTGCATTAAATCGACGATAGGCATCGAATGATTCTGGTAAGACCACGTCTCCGGCTTGAGGTCCATCGCATGCGTATGGGATATGGCCTCCGCTTCCAGCCAGTATACGTTGTGCTCCACCTTGACATGGAGCTTGAGGATTGTGCCATGAAACAACCGCTTGCTCTTTCCATTTTCATCGGCATACAGAAGCTCCAAGAAAACCGAATCATTTTCAATAATCACAAATGGAAACTATTTAGTGTCGCAAAGAGAGCGTTCCAAGAAGCCGCTCCGGTTCTTTGTTTTAAATATCTCAATGTGGATTGAGCGAACCGGAGCCCCGTGTCGCGACTTGCCAGCGTACTAGGGTTCCTGAAAAGCAAGTACCTACCCGATTTGCCTCTGGCATATCGCTGGCGTTTGTCACCAAGTGCTCTTGGCCACTCGTTATGACAAGTTGGCTTGCACCTTCATGGCCTTTTTATCGCTGGCCTCTATTTTGCTGTGGTTAAAGTAGGTTTGCAGACACGCTTTAAACTCTAATAGGATTGCTAGCCCCCTTTTCACATGCTTTTGTCAATCGATAGCGTAATACTCTATTATTCTATCGCGTGCAGTTACAGTATATACTCCAGAGTAAGATTCGTGATGGAATCATTTTTTAAATTATGGAATTAATTGTCCATTTAGTGAAAAGATAAATAATATTTACTTATATATTCCAATTATTGAATATTAGTGTTATATTAACAAGACCTTAACGGATCCTTAAGATTCTAAGTTTAATAATTGGCCAATTATTAATTTATGACATTAGGAGGAAAAATGTTCAAAAAAATCATTAGTATTCCAATTGTATTTACACTAGTTACTTCCCTTTCCATGAGTGCGTATGCCTCAGATAGTATTCCTCAAAATGATAAGACTGCAATTCAAAGTTTGAAAATTGACTATAACTTGGATAAGGGTCACAATAATAAGTCAAAACAAGAACTTATTGATGAAATGGTAAACGAAGGAGTTAATTCTGAAGATGCCGATTATTACGCAAAATTAGATATCCTTGCAGCAAAATTAGAGAAAGAGAGTAAAAAAATTAATTTCGATGAAATTTCATCTTATAGTGATGAAGATACAAATTTTAATATGTTTGAAATCAGAAGTAAGGCATTAAACTTAGATGAAAGAGCAATAAAAACCATTTTTGAACATAGTTCTGTTATTGCAAGAGGAACAAAAGACATGCAAGAGCTTCAAAAAAGTAACAAGTCAATAGCTAGTTTAAATAAAGCCACGATAAAATACCCCGACGGTAGTTCTGTTACAAGAACAGGCGAAGTTGTTAAAATTAAACCAGAAACTGATGAAAGCTATACTACAGATACTTGGTATCCTGGACCTTGGAGTGGTGCATTTGGTGAGGATGATATGTATCGAGAAGAAAATCTGACATCATCTGGATACTATTACAATACTAACGACATTAAATTTCAAAGTAGTTCGTATTGGGCAAAGGTAAATAACACATTTACCTATCAAATTAAGAATAACGGTTATACGGATCATCAGAAGTGGTCAGTACACTACATAAATAGTCAAGGTGCTTCATCTAGTAGTGGTTTTATTACTGTCACTGACTCTGCTACACATCAAGGAGAATCAGCTACTGGTGATGATTATATCCAAGGATATACTGCTGCAAGATTTACCATAAGCTCGTCAGTAGGTGGGGAGATTGGTTTTTATGGTATTGCACTAAACTTCAGTGTTAGCGGAGGTGACTCCTGGAACGAATACGCTATTATTGAAGTATGTGGAGCCGCAGTGGTACTTTTCTGGGAAGCTTACTTCAAATAACTGTAATGAGAAGGGAGCACTTTTGCTTCCTTCTCTATTTAACAAGGGGTAAGAAATGAGAATTACTTTATTATTAATCGTGATGTGTTTAATTACTATAGCATTCCCACAAGAAAAGACGTTTGTATTAACGAGCGACTATAACGGGTCACAACTTAAAATGCTCGGGACCAATTATTTAATTATACCGATAAAATCAAAAAAAATAAAAAAAATTAAGATAGGAATTATTGATGTTGGGATTACGAAACATCCAAACCTTAATATAATTAATTTATCCAACTCATGGAGTGAAGAAATTGGGCATGGTTCAATTGTCTCTGCAATAATTGGTGCTAAACCGACGAAGGCAAACAAATATAAAGGATTAATTCCCGGTATACAAATGTATTCGTACAACCTTGAGGAAAATTTTACCGCGGAAAAATTAATCAATGGCATAAAAGCAATGCTTAAAAAAGATGTCGATGTTATTAGTTTATCGGTAAGCACAAAAAAGTATAATCAAGAATTAAAAGATACTATAGAGTATGCCATCTCCCAAAATATTGTATTTGTTGCTTCAGCTGGAAACTCGGGGTTAGAGCAAGAATTATATCCGGCTTCATACAAAATTCCTGGAATAATCTCAGTTGGTTCATTAGATAATCATTATAATATATCGAGTTATTCGACCTTTAATAAAAATATTGACTTGTTCTTCCCTGGAGAAGATATTCTATCTATAGGAGAAGGTGAAAATCAAATTAGTTCTTACTCAGGATCGTCTGTTGCGGTTCCTTTTATAACATCTATCGTTGCCTTAACTAAGGCTATGTATCCAAATTTACCAAGCTCTGAGATAACTAAATATCTTTATGAACATACAGAAACATACATGGCGCATTGGAAAAATACCGATAGGCTTGTTCGCATCTTAGAATTAGATCAACTGTTTAAGGAGTAAAATAAATGAAAACAAATATTATTAAGTACTTTGTAATATTAACCGTGCTAGTTTTGCTTTCAAGTTGTGGCCTATTTAAAGATAATAGTTCCTCGAATCAAAATATCAACTTCCAAGGAAGTGGTAAAGGAACGGTATATAAAGCAGAAAATTACGCTGTGAGCGCTACGGATCTTAAAAAATTAGTCAAGGATGGGATTGAGAAAAGACTTAATAAAAATATTGATAGTAAGTATATCAATCTTGATTATCCATATTATAATAGTAATTCTATTTTTTCTACTTTTTATATTACCGACAAAAATAATGCAATTGGAGTTATTTATGCTGACTGGAAAGAGGATCAATACGTGTTGCAATTCATTGATCTTTATCCCATCGATGAAAGCAAACCTTTTAGTGTAATTAATTTATCTAGTAAAATGTCAGATGGAAAGAGGAACTTTAAAGCGTTTTTTGGATTTATAAACGACAAGTCTATATCAGAAGTAAGGTTAAATTATCAAGAAGATTTTAATGATTTTACTAATTCAGTTAGATTGAAGTCTGACAACAAAACATTTTTAGATGTTGTAATAGGTGGAGAAATGAAAATTAGGAACATTGAAGGACGAGATTCAAAAGATCAGGTTATTTTTAAATATGATTACTAAGGTTTGGAGTAGAAGGAAATAATCAATCTTTGATTCCGGTCACATTCTTCTGATGCTTCTGGACGATGATCGGCTTAATATTCGCCCATCAGATCCCCGGGAAATGAGTCGCCGATTGGATCAAAGACAAAAGGTATTCTCACGTTGCAATGGAGAGTACGGGAGTCTACTGGAAGCCCATTTACAATCTCCTAGAGCTCGAAGATATCGAAACCCTTGAGGTGAACGCCCAACATATCAAGAACGTTCCTGGCCGCAAAACCGATGTCAAAGATGCGGAATGGATTGCCGGTTTGCTACGCCACGGTCTCTTAAAAGGTAGCTTTATCCCAAAACGAGAACAACGCGAACTAAGAGAATTGATTCGGTACCGCCGAAGCCTTATTGAAGAGCGTCCCCGAGAAGTCAGCCGCATTCAAAAAGTGCTGGAAGTTGTCCCCCTATAATCTTCTGAATCTTCAAATTGAACAGTTTTTCAGTGGCCTCGTCGAACTGGGGGTTCAGATTGTCGACTTATGGCTTCTTAATTCACTCAAAATCAAGAAGCCATTTGAATTTTATAACATATTCTCCCTTAAATCTCAAGAATTAATGAAAATAGCTGCAAAAGCGAAGGGGTTAGCCCGTTCTTCCACAACCTATTTGCCAGTTTCTTTAAATTCATACACGCAAATAAGAAGTTTAGTTCCATCTTTACTCTGGCTAAACCTCTGTGTTTTGCATAACGCATGCCATGAAGCTCTTTGGCATCCGCAAAAACCCGTTCAATGGTTTGACTACGGAGAGCATAAAGCTCTTTGCTACCTGTTGTATGTCGTATATCCTCAGCTTTTTCAATGTATTCTTCCCAAACATGGCGAACAACAAGCTTTATATGGTTTTTGCTTTCTGTGCAATGACTCAGGTATGGACAATCCTTACATTTATCTGGGTTACTCTTGTACTCTCTATAGCCTTCACGATTGGTAGTGGAATACTTTAATACTTCGTTGTTTGGGCAGATATAGCAATCCACCTGGTTTTTGCCCTTCCCTTTCTTTCCTTGCCGCGCCCGGCGCGTCGCCAGATGTCCGGCCTTGCAGACATACATCCCCGCATCTTTGTTAAACTCAAATTCGTCTTCTTTCTTCCGGTTGCCTTGGGTAATGAGCGGATTTAGTTTGGATACGAGTTCGATTTCATTTCGTTCGCTATACGCCAGATTGTCTTTCTCCGAGTGGGCGGTATCGCCAAAAGAAACCATTACCGATGACCTGGAGCATTTGCAAACTTCCGTGGATCCGGATGCCAAAGTCGGCCACAAAAGTGCAGACTCCTCTTTTTTCGGGTACAAGACTCATATTGCGATGAGCGATGAGCGAATCATTACGACCGCCACGATTACCACCGGCGAACAACCCGACGGCAAGCAGCTAAAGACGTTGATAGAAAAAAGCAAAGCGGCGGGGATGACAGTGGAGACGGTGAAAGCAGGTTGAGCGGTTCCCTCACCTTGGGCAATTCGGTAAAATGTCCGTCCTCTTCAACCACCGCGATCAACTGCTCGCAATAACGAATTTCATCCTGAATGACATTCGTGACCGGTTTGCACGAAAAGACGTTTTTCATCGACTTATCCATGGTATAGATCGCTTTTCTCAGTATTTTGGAGCGCTCCCGCATACCTCTTGCGGCGTCTTTTGGGTATAGCGAGCCTTCGTGTGGGTGGCATCCACAATGATGGATCGATCTGCTGCGGATGACGCCTTTTTCCATAGCAATTTTCACCGTTTTTCCGATGAGCAGATCCAGCAGCTTCATGTCTTTGAGCCGTAATTTGCGGAACTTGGTAAGCAGGCTGGGCTCGATCACTTCTTCCTCGAGGGCCATATGCAGAAAGAACTTGAACGCCAAATCCGTTTTCGAACGCTCGACTAAATCGACATCAGACAAGTCAAACATAGATTTGAGTAGCAAATACTTAAACATCTGGACCGGGTCCTGCGCAGTGCGTCCGTTGTCGTGGCAATAGCTCTCCTGAAGCTCCTCGTAGACAAAGCTAAAGTCCACCAGTTCGTCCATTTTCCGCAACATGTGATCTTGAGGAACCAAGATGTTGTAGAGTTCAATATAGGGACTTAAGATTAGCTCTGCTGTTTCGGAAGCATCAGGACCACCAGCCTTTAATTTGATGCTTTCAGTATACCGAAAAAAGAGACAGCTTCTTCAAATTATTGAGAAACTGTCTCTTTCTATAACTGGATGACTTTTTCAGTGGCCTCACTCTGAGCGGCGTTTAGTCAATCCCTGTGAAAAGACAGTAAAATGTTATCGGCGATATGCTCCCGGTATTCCACCGGTGCAGATCGCCGATTTTTTTGGAAGTCATATGGGCTGCAGCAAGCCATAAGTCTGCTGGAAGCTGTGTCCCTTACAGGTATGCGTTGCTGCGGGTTACGCTCCTCACGTAAAGAGCTCGCCGTCGAAGTTCTGCGAGATCTCAGCGCGGCCATCGGCATACATCCGCACGTACGAGAATCGGAAGACCTCCGCCAGATGGTCCCCCCTTGTGAAGAAGAGAGCCGTCGCCAGTCCATCGGCGGTCGCGGCTTCGTCCGCAACAACCCAAGTCGCGACAACATCGCTCACCGGGACGCCCGTCCGGGCGTCGAGCACATGGTGCAGCCCGTCGCCCCAGGCGCGTCTGTTGACTGCAGATGCGCACAGGGCTTGATTGTTCAGGTTGACCACGCCGATCACCAGACTCGGATCGAACGGGTGCTCAAGCCCGACCTGGATGCTGGATTCACCCGAATGGCGGAGGTCTCCGCTGCCGTCGACAACGAACTCGGTGAATCCGGCCTCGTGAAGAATCTCAGAGACAATGTCCACGAGGTAGCCTTTCCCCGCCGCTCCGACGTCAATCACGAGTGGACGCCGCGTGATAAGCGATGTGCCGTCCCGTATGACGTCCTTCGTCCAGGACGCCTTCCCCCCGGCGTTCGCCTGAGCTCGGACAAGGTCGGACACGGGTGTAAGTGAGTACGTCCGATCGTAGCCGAGATGTTCGAGGTCACGGCCAACGAGCGGGTCCACGGCACCCCCGGTAGCCGTGTAGAGCCGATCATAAAGATCGAAGAGGGCAACCGAGTCGTCCGGGAAGTCGAAGCAGCCTCCGTCAGGGGCGGCGGCGACCCGAGATACGAGAGAGTCCTGGCGGAACCGCGAATACGTCGAGTCGAATTGTTCGATCCGCTTCAGAATGCGCTGCTGCAACCGGCGGCTGAGCGGCTCGCGGGTCTCGATCTCCCACCCAGTTCCAATGGCCTTGAACGTGAACACGAACCGGTCGGTGCCGTCCTCCGCAGAGTTGGCCTTATAGTCATTGGTGTTCATGGCTGGGTTGGGGTCAGCATGATTCATATGTCCAATACCCAGCTTGTGATTTTCTTTTTGACTTCTTCATCTTCAGGGTTATTGGAAAGCCTCTTGTTTGTGTCGATACTGCGGATGACGTTCATTTCCTGTTCCGTCAGTTCAAAATCCCAAATGGCAAAATTGCTTGCAATGCGTTCCGGTTTAGTTGACTTTGGTAGAGCAATCGCACCTTCCTGCATGTGCCATCTCAGGATGATCTGTGCATTTTCTTTGCCGTACTTGTCAGCGATTGGTTTTAGCTGCGGGTGTTCAAGCAAATCCTTATTCCCGCTTCCAAGCGGAAACCACGCGTCAAGATAGATTTCGTTCTCCTTCAGGAAGGCACGAAGTTCTTTTTGCTGAAATAATGGATGGCATTCCACCTGATTGACTACCGGCTTTACGCTAGCGATTTCAAGAAGGTTCTGCATTTCTCCAATTGAAAAATTACTAACACCGATGGCTTTAATTTTTCCTTCGTGATAAAGTTCCTCCATCGCTTTCCAGCTTCCGGCAATGTCGCCATAAGGCCAGTGAATAAGATACATATCAAGATAATCCAGCCCTAAACGCTGTAGTGTTCGTTCAAACGCTTCTTTTGTTTTCTCATATCCAGTATCCTGAACCCAAAGCTTGGACGTAACAAATAATTCATATCTTTTAACGCCTGATTCCTTTATGGCCTCACCAACTGCCGTCTCGTTCAAATATGCTGATGCGGTATCAATCAAACGATATCCCGCTTGTATTGCTGAATTCAAGATACTTTTGCATTGTTCAGTATCCTTAAGATTCCATACACCAAATCCGAGTACCGGGATTTTCATACCATTGTTTAAAATAAAATAGTTCATGTTCATTCTCCTTTGATTGTTTTTCCCATCTCAACTTCATCGCCGGGAGCTCGATAACGAACGGGCACGGCCTAAGGAGACGACCGCGACGGCGACCGCCAACAATACCGAGACTGCACCGACCCAAGTGGTCGCCATTATGGACACGCCTCCCACGACGATTCCTCCTATGCCGGCACCCGCTGCAAAGCCGAGCTGCACGAAGGAACTGTTCAGACTTAGCACGATACCGGAGGCTTCCGGAGCAATCGAGACCAGGTTGAAGTTCTGGGTCGGCCCGAACGACCAGATAGCGATCTCCCAGAGTATTAACAACATGATAGTGATGTTCACCGGTTCAGAAACGACGGAAAGCAGCGCAAAGGTGAGAACTTGGACGATCATGGAGCCGATGAGCGTGCGGACAGTGCCGATTCGATCCGCCAAGAAGCCGCCTAACTTGGAGCCGATCACGCTTGCGATCCCCATAGCGGAAAGAATGTAACTCATGTTCCGTTCCATCGTCGGCATAACGGTGGCCAGAAAGGGGGTGATATACGTATCAACTACCGAATAACTGGCAAACACCAAGAACGTTACAACAAGGGTGGCCGCAATCTTCGGATTCTTTAAGAAGGCAAGCCGCTTGCCGAGAGGGACGGACGCTTCGCTTTCCATGACCGGGATCATCCGTGCGACGGCGAAGATGGCCAGCAAGCTGAAGAGGCCGATCCCCCAGAAGATCAGCTTCCAACTATACGCCGCGGAGACAATGCGGCCGAGGGGAACGCCGAAGACAAGGGAAGCGCTAAAGCCCATTGAGACATTGGACATCGCTCCGCCTTGACGTCCCGGAGGAGCCAGCTTCGCAGCTATGGAATAGGCCGTGACGACGAAAATTCCCGTTCCAACCCCGAGTACGATACGAGCAACCAGCAGGAAGCCGAAGCCCGACAGAGCGAGCGTTGCGACGATGCCGAGTAATATAATGATGAGAGCCATAAGCAGCTGCTTGCGCTGATCCATCTTCGACGTCGCCATAATGACAACGGGCGTGCCAATCGCATTAGCGAGCGCGAATACGGTAATAAGCTGCCCTGCGGTCGATACCGATACGCCTACGGAAGCAGCAACTTTATCCAGCATGCCCACAACGGCGAATTGTGACGTGCCAACAAAGAAACTGACCAGGGTCAGCATGTAAATTTTCAAATTATTGTTCATTCTTTCCTCCAAACCTGAATCCCAATTATCCTTGAAGAATACAAGGGACCACTGTGCGTTCAGTGGTCCGTGAGATTATTTCCTTCTTGTCCGAAGCCGGACCCTATCCGTGCCTCATCGCCATACAACCGAGCTCGATCGTGGAAACTTCCGGCCCGCTGTGAAGCGTCACTTCGAGGTTGTCCGCCCTGTACGGGCCTGCTCCTTAATCTGCCCGATCGCAGCGTTGAACCCGTCGGGGGTACCGCTGGACCCTGCGAGGCGGCCTACTTTCACCTCGTCGATGCGCTTCCCGACGACGACAGCCGGGACCGCGTCGGCGAAGCTGCGCTGAAAGTCGAGCGATGTCGGGTTCGTTGCATGAGGAGTGACTTTGACGGCGGTAATGACGTCATCGTCCAGAGTAACGGTCACGGTTATGGATGAGGGGAGGCCTCCGTATTTACCGGTCGCCGTATAGTCGCCGTCTGCGTAAACGGAGGAGCTACTTATTTCTCCGCTCGTAAGCGTCACTTCCTTGGTGGCCTGATCAAATGCGACCTTCACCCCCAGATTCTCGCTCACAAAACGCAAGGGCACCATCGTCCTGCCCTGTTTGTTAATGAGAGGCGTCTCCAGTGTGATTTCCTTGCCGTTCACAATCGCCCGCTTTGGGTTCGTCCACAACTGGATTTTGACTTCCGATGTCTGGTAGATGACAGATTTCTCTTCCTGCAGCCACTGAACGTCAGCTCCAAATTGAGTCCCAATAAATCGGAGCGGAACGTAAGTCGTATTGCCTATCAATCCCGGCGCCGCTTCCAGCACTTCTTCCTTACCATTGACTTTCACGATCTGATTTCCTGCCCTCAGCACAATCTCCGTCAGGTCTGAACCAGATGCTTTGGTCTGATTCCATCCGAGGGCTAATGGAGCAGCCAACATAATCGTTGCAGCAAGACACGATTTCCATTTTTTATGCACTACAAAAATTCCCCCGATCGATTATTCAATGTAATTCCACACGCTTCCTCGCTGCTAGACGTTCAAACACTCTCATGCTTGAAGATTAATCAAAATCGGTGTTAGCAGAAACTTCACGCCAGTCCTGATACTCGGATAGCCGCCCCTGAAAATACTGGTCAATCGTTTCTACGGTACGCTTGCCGGCCAACAGGCGCAAAGGCGGATTGGAAGCATCCAGCGCCATCATCAGCGCCTTGGAAAGTTTTGCGGGATCACCCGGTTGTTTTTGGTCCGCCAAAACAAAGCTGCCCCGCATCGCTTCACGCCGCTGTTTGTAGTCGCCGATTTCAATATCGGAATACTTGACGGAAGTCTGTTCATTGAGAAAATCGGTACGGAACGGGCCCGGCTCAACCAGCATACACCGGATACCGAACGGCTTAAGTTCAACGCTCAACCCCTCGGTCCAACCTTCCAGGGCAAATTTGGAGGCGCTGTATATGGAGCCGCCTTCAACGGATCTGACTCCCGAAGCGGAACTGATGACAATGATCCAGCCCGAACCCTGCTTTCGCATGGTAGGCAGCACTGCTCGAGTGAGCTTCATCGTCCCGAACACATTGGTTTCCATCTGCTGGCGGATCAGCCCTTCAGACATTTCTTCAAAAAATCCGAGCTGACTGTATCCGGCGTTGTTTATCAGTACATCAATGCGTCCGAACCGATCCAGGGCGGCGTTAACCGAAGACTGCACCTGCTCCTCATTGGTTATATCTAGGCTGACAGTCAACAGGTTCGGAGAGTCGCCAAGAATTTTTTCCATCCCTTCCGTTTTACGTGCCGTGGCGACGACTTTGTATCCTTTACCCAAGGCTTCCTTGGCGAATGCTGCACCCAGGCCCTTATTTGCTCCCGTAATGAACCATACCTGATCATTGGTCTGTGTCATTTGTTTTCCTCCTTGATTACTGGATATAAAATCACTGCTTTAATTGCTTCATTCTGCTTTCACTCATGAATGAGCAGCCTTCCAAAACTCTTGTTATTATTAGAGGCCATGCTCTTATTATGCGGCAAATGAAAAAAAAACCGTTATCTCATTCGTCTTAAATGATTGCCCGATCCTCTCATTCTCACTTACGAAACAAAAGTTTTTTCCTTATTCAAGGTTTGAAAGAGGTCACCCGATGAGCCCTATTCAGTTGTGATTGGGTTAGGCGATCTTTGTGTCATAGATGACAATAATTTCTGTCGTAAAAAAAACGGGGCTGTCCCAAAAGCCATGAATAATGGCTGAGGAACGTCCCCTTTCTAAATAACTATTCAAACACTTCTACACATCTACCTCAAATCCAATCCCTTCTCCTTAAGAAATTTGGAAAGGAGGTCTGCGATTACGACATTGTTCAGATCGGAGAACGGAAAGTGCGTATTGCCGCGAATACCAATTTCGGGTAAATGCACGACGGTGGCGTCACCGCCATGGCGGTTCACAGCGTCTGCCCAAAGCCTCGCCATCGCCAGACGTACACGCCAATTGTCTTGAGCCGGGTTTACCGAAGGTTTCTCCGGAATGTTGTCACCGTAATAGATGACAATCGGAACCTTTGTGAGCTGCATAAAATCGGACAGAGGTATGCTGGACGCCTCAAGCGTGCCAGCGGAGCTAGGCATCGGTGGAGGCACCTC
The DNA here is from genome assembly GCF_018966525.1 of Paenibacillus sophorae. Taxonomy (NCBI): domain Bacteria; kingdom Bacillati; phylum Bacillota; class Bacilli; order Caryophanales; family Paenibacillaceae; genus Paenibacillus; species Paenibacillus sophorae. Next base: position 1,209,321 of record NZ_CP076607.1, on the reverse strand, counting down.
GCCTTCCGGGAAAATAAATCCACTGCCAGGTTCATAGGCAACGACGGCGCGGACATTTTGGTTCTTGATAGCCGTGAGCCAGCCCGGGCCTCCACCTTGTGAGTGAGTGACGAGAATTCCTGGCCCGACTTTGTTAAACAGCGCGGCAACTGCGTCCGAGATCACACCGGCATCGTAGGGGCCCGTGTTGGGCGTCATCTGACGAAAGTACTGGTTCAAGGATTCCGGGTCCCGTGGAAACTGCACGCCTGGGTAGAAGTCAGGCCAATTGCCGATGCGGAACATACCGTACCATAGCTGATCGTCAGGCGTAGCCGTAATTGTGTCTGGCACAGTGCTGCGTCCTGCTTCGCCGCGGCGTGGCTGGTCGATTAAGTAGACCCCGAAGCCGCGTCGCAGAAAAATGTTTTGAAAGCCCTCGCGTCCGTCCGGCGTGCTTTCCCAAGTCCTCGAGGACTGCCCGGCGCCATGCAAGAACACGAGAGGAAGTTTGCGAGCGTTCACCGGGATCTGATAGGATACAGAAGCATGATCACCGTGGAGCGTCTGTCCCTCAGGAGTCCTTTTAATTGGATCGAAGGTGCCTGGATTACTGATTACTGTTCCGCCGACTGCGAAACTGCCTTGCTCCTGGATGATCAGCGGTCCGGGCTTGCCGTTTTTGGCAGCCATTACACTGCCTGACACAATAACGCTGGCTGAGAGCAAGAGTGCGGCTAATAGTTTTCGATACTTCATACTCATAGAATCCTCCCTTTAAATTAATGGTGATTACGTGGTTCCCTTCAAACGAAGTGCCGGTATCAATTTTTCTCCAACATCCCGATCTCACGCAGCCATGCGGACACGGCGCCTTGTGCAGTTGCAGCTTCTCTACCCACGATGTCAAAACCATCAAGGACGATTGCCCCCGGGCTAAGCTCTTTGATGGCGGAAACGCTCTGTCCAGGGCCATATCCGGCATTAGTGCAAAAAGGCACGATGGTTTTTCCTGAAAAATCATATTCGGATAAAAACGATGCAACCGGAGCGGGGATGGTCATACCCCAGGTGGGGTAGCCAAGGTACACGACATCGTAGGAATCCATGTTCTCTACCTTGGTACTCAGCGGAGGCTTGTACCCGGAATCTCTCTCTTTTCGCGCCTGTTCCACCACCGCGTCGTATTCTTCGGGATAAGGCTGGGCCGTTTCAATCTGCAAAAGATCGCCGCCCACTGCTTCCTGTACCATATCTGCAATCACTTCCGTATTTCCAATCAATCTCGTATCCCCGACTCTCAAGCTTGCAGATGAGACTGCATCTTCATCCTCGCTGGGGGAGGTGCTTCCCACTCGAGTGAAATAGGCCACAAGAACTTTACCTGTTTTCCCATCAGACTGCCCCTCTTTTGAAGGATTGCTTTCCGCCCCGGCAGGAGTGTTATCGCTAGATGCTCTATCGCTGGGCGCAGCAGATGATTGCTCCTCTGTACCGTTTCCACTGCAAGCCGCAAGAAGTGCCATCATTAACGCAAGACTCAGAATCAATGTTATAAATTTCCTGCCTTGTTTCAATCCTGTTTCCTCCTTGACTCCAATCTTCCCTTTTGGGTCTTCTGAATCCGTTTGATAACATAATGCGTTATACAGATGCATAGTCCCATGATGGCGAGGTAATCGATGAAATAGAACACAGCCAATTCTTCGTAATCCCAGAACGAATATGAATTATACAAGATCAGATAGGAGCCGATTTGTCTCTTGAAAAAAGCATATATCCCATAAACAGCAATCATTATGCCGGCTAGCCGGAAGCCGATAGCAAAGGCTTTAGTCCGTTCGGAGTTTTTTGCCATCTTCCGTGCCGCCCCCATGATCATCACCCAGTGCAATCCAAGATGAATGGCCATAAGGATAAATCCCCAATAGGCGAACAAAAAATGTAACTCCCGGGCAAATGGAATATCTATCATATCAATAAAGGAAAATACTGTCCTAGAGATTACAAGCGCAGTTACCATCATGCCTAACATGGACAGCAGAAGCAAAAGGTTAACCGCGGTACGAATGACACGGACAGCCGTATACTTTTCTTTATAAATGGCCTTATACCAGTTTAGATTCAGTATGTTATGAATGATAAAGAGGGCGAATAGGGAAATGCCGAGTATTTCATGCACAGTGTTGCCCGTCAATTGATAAGCCATCATGATAAAGAAAAGCACAGTCATAATTGTATCAACAGCCAATCGCACGATTGTTTTTCGTTTTATCCTGTACACCTCCTTTCCGGTTATCGCATTCAATCAACCATACATCTGCGGATTCTGCTACTTCGTTATGCCAAGGCTTTGAACCCACTCATTCACATCGCCTTCTGCATCCACAATGCTATTTCTGGTAACAGTCAATCCATCCTTCACTACCGTTGCATTCGGCTGAAGATCTTCAATGGTACGGATCGTACGGGAAAATCTGCTTCCGTCATGGGTAGCAAAAGGAATGATCTTCTTGCCGCTCAAATCATATTCTTCAAGGAATGTATAGAGGGGCATGGGCATATCCCCCCACCAGTTCGGATAGCCAAGAAAAATCACATCATAGTCATCCATTTTTTCCACATGGGTGGAGAGCTCTGGTCTGACATTTTCAGCCTTTTCTCTTTCCGAAAAATCCAGCAGATTATCATGATCTCCCGGATATTCCTGCACTGTCTCAATCGCAAACAGATCACCGCCAACAGTTTTCTGGATCGCTTGAGCGATGAACTGAGTGTTTCCTAAAACTTCGCCGCCCTTGACCACACGGCTCGCGGATGCCACAGCATCCACACCATCGCTTTCTGGCATTGTAAAATATGCAATCAGGATATTACCGTTTGTTTGACCTTCTGTGGGGATTACTTCTGTCCCAGACGTGCTTTCATCTGGAGATTCGGGGGTAGAAGTATCAGAAGCTGGCGGCTGCTTAGTAGTGTTGTCAGCCGAGGGGGTATCGTTGTTGCCACAAGCCGCCAAAGCAAAAATCATAAAAACAGAAAGAATTACTGCTAATGTCCTTTTCATTATTATCACTCCCTTTTCATTTTAATTTGTCATGTTCAAATTCTTGGAGAATTGCTTTCGCCATTCGAAGCAAGCGTTCCTCTTTGCTCGAAATACTCCTGTCTTCTAATTGCTCACGAAGAGATGTATTTTCGAGCCTCAAAGATATAATTTCTTCAAGTTGAGATAAGATTAAATCCTCTAATTGCCCAATTTTATTCTGCATACGTTCTAGTTCATACGGATCGCTCATGTTCTCACCTTATACATTGCCTGTTCCACCACCGCGTCGTATTCTTCGGGATAAGGCTGGGCCGTTTCAATCTGTAAAAGATCGCCGCCCACTGCTTCCTGTGATGAGACTGCATCTGCATCCTCGCTCAAGGAGGTGCTTCCCACTCGAGAGAAATAGGCCACAAGAATTTTGCCCGCTTTACCATCCGGCTGTTCTGTCCCGCTGGACGAGTTGTTTCCCGCCTGGGTCGAGGTGTTCATGCTGTTGCTATCCGTTTGAGCGCCATTTTTGCCTCCACAGGCAGCCAGCGAGAAAAGCATCATCAAAGAAAATATCAGTATTAATATTTTTTTCAAGTTTATTTCTCCTTTTAATTTCTTCGTTAATGTACGGTCGTAAACTTCATGATACAAGCGCATAGAGATTGCCGGTGCGGGAAAAATAAACATACACGTATTATCCGATAAAATGAAAAAAGACCGTTATCCCATTTGTCTTAAATGATTGCCTAATCCTCTCATTCCCACTATCTACAATGACGCAGATGCTTTATAATTGATAAAAAGAACAACCAAAAAGGAGGAGCCTATGTCTGAGGAAATACGTAACCAGAAGGATGAACTCGCCAAACTTATCGAGCGTCATTCGGGCCGGGACGGAGTTCACGAGACCGCGATTCCCTCTTTATTTTTGATCCGCTGCTCTAATGTGACCGAACCTGCCTACAGAGTGTACAACCCTTCCCTTTGCTTCATCGCTCAAGGTTTAAAAGAGGTAATGCTGGCGCAGGAACGGTTTGAGTATGGTCCGGCCGACTACCTGATTTCATCCATGAACCTGCCGGTGATCGGCCAGGTCATCAATGCTGCTCCGGGCGCTCCGTATTTGAGCTTCAAGCTTGAATTTACGCAGAGTCAAATTTTGGAGGTTATCAATGACTCCGACATTCAAATCGCCCCGAAAGAAAATGCCAAGCGGGCATTGTTTGTCGGCAAGATAGAGAGTTCTATACTGGATGCGATACTCCGGTTAACCCGTCTGCTGGACAATCCGAAAGACATTCCATTCCTTGCTCCAATTTACACGAAAGAAATTCTATACAGGCTTCTGCAAGGTCAGTATGGAGCTGCGCTGGCGCAAATCGCCATGGAGGGAAGCAGCACCTACCGAATAAGGGACGCGATCGAACAAATTATCCAAAACTGTGATAAGCCTTTGCGCATTGAAGAGCTTGCCGAAACAGCCAATATGAGTATTTCTACGTTTCACCGGCACTTCAAAGAGGTCACCGCGATGAGCCCGATTCAGTTTCAAAAACAACTCCGCTTGCAGGAAGCCCGGCGCCTTCTGTTATCCGAGTCGGCGGACGCCGCCGATGTTGCATTCCGGGTAGGCTACGAGAGCGCATCCCAATTCAGCCGGGAATATTCCCGTATGTTCGGCGCTCCTCCCAGAGCGGACATCAAGCGTCTGAAGGAAAAATATGACCATCGGCTGGACGCGTGATCCTTCTGCCAAGCGAGGGGAACGTCCTCTACAGCATGTTAAAATAAAAAAACTGCCCCTAATGAAATGATTCATTTGGGGCAGTAATCGGCAGTAGCAAACGGGAAGATTTCCCTGTCACTTCATCGCTATACTATTGTGGGACGAACGGGCAAGGCTAAATGAGGCCGCCGCAATACAGACAGCAACCGCGACGGATGCAGCCCCGGTCCAGCTGACCGCCAGCATCGATGCGTTTCTCACGGCAATTCCCCCGATACCGGCGGCCGCGGCTATGCTGAGCTGCAAAATAGAGCCGTACAGGCTGAGCATGATTCCTGAGGCTTCCGGAGCGAGCAAGACCAGGTTATACTGCATACCTGGGCCGGATGACCAGGCCGAGAAAGCCCACAGCATCAAGAGCGGAATGGTGACGAAGGTCGATCCGGCAATCGTGGACAGTAACACAAGAGCGATGACATGGACAACCATGCCGCCCACAAGTGTTCGGGGGATACCGATCCGGTCCGTCAGGAATCCGCCGAACTTGGAACCTACTAACGTAGCGATACCGAAGGCAAAGAGAGCAATGCTCACTTCCCGTTCGCTCATCCGTGAAACAGTTAACAGGAAGGGGGCGATATATGAAAAAAGCACGGCATATCCTAATTGCCAGAAGAATATTACACCAAGGCCGATTACGATTTTCGGATTCTTCAAAAGAGCGAGCTGCTTGCCCAGAGGGACGGCTTCCTCGCCAATTGTAGCCGGAATCATTCGCGCCACAGTGAAGATGGCCAGCAGGCTGAGAATACCGATCCCCCAGAAGATTACCCTCCAATCGTAAGCTGCGGCCACAACACGGCCAATGGGGACGCCGGCAATGAGGGCTGCACTGGCCCCCGTTATTACGGTGGCAATCGCCCCGGCCCGGCGTTCAGGCGAAGCCAGCCTTGACGCGAGCGTCTTGGCGATGGTGGCAAAAACTCCACTTCCTATAGCAAGCAGAACGCGAGAGAAGATGAGAAACCCGAAGCCGGGAAGGACGACAGTCAAAACGCTGCCGAGCGCAATGACGACCAGAGAAAGCATCAATAGCTTGCGCCGATCCATTCTAGCCATCGCCATCATTACAACAGGCGTGCCGATTGCATTGGCAATCGCGAATACCGTGATCAGCTGCCCTGCCGACGATACCGAAATATGGGCGGAGGCCGCTACTTTGTCCAAGATGCCTGCAATGATGAACTCCGATGTAGCGGTCATGAAGGTAATAAAGGCCAGCAAATAAATTTTCCAGGTGTTGTTCATGTTTTGTTTTCCACTATTGGAGTTATGTCCATATCGGCAGCAGCGTTTCTCCGCGGTCCGTCGCGGGTGCGGGAGTAACCGAAAGCGAAGAGATTTCATCGCGCCACTCCGGAGTCATGTCCACATCGGCCGCGGCGAGCGAATCCTCAAGCTGCTCCAGGTTTCTTGCCCCGATAATCGGTGCTGTTACCGCAGGATGCGACATCGCCCAGGCGACGGCTAGCGTCGAAGGCTTCACGCCACGCTTTGCGGCATAGGTATTAAAACGGTCGGCTACGGCAAAATTCATCTCATCCGCGTAGCGATCGGTATATCTTTTTTCTTCAACCAGACGTCCTTGCTCCGGCCGTTTGTCTACTCCATATTTGCCTGTAAGAAGTCCGGCTCCGAGAGGACTGTAGGAAATCACTCCAAGTTGTTCGGAAGCCGCGAGCGGCAAAATTTCGACCTCGGCCTGACGTTTCACCAGGTTATACATCGGCTGGATCAATTCAAAACGGGCAAGCTGCTCTTTTGCGGAAATTCCTAGTGCCTTGGCAATCTGCCAAGCCCCCCAGTTGCTTACCGCCGGATACAGAATTTTGCCTTGCGCCTGAAGGTCATCGAGTGCACGAAGCGTTTCTTCCATCGGTGTCTTCTCATCGAACATATGCACAAAGTAAAAATCGATGCGATCCGTCTTCAAGCGCCGCAGGCTATTTTCAACTTCGAGCATGATATGACGGCGGGAGAGTCCCCCGGCATTGATGTCTTTTCCCATCGGATAGAACACTTTCGTGCTCAGTACAATCTCGTCCCGGCATTCCGCAATACACTCTCCCAGGATTTCTTCGGACCGCCCTCCACTATAAACATTAGCCGTATCAAAAAAGTTAATCCCGGCTTCACGGCAGCGCTTGAACATGGCTTTGGACGTTTCTTCATCCGCGTTTCCGCCAAAAGACATCGTACCGAAGCATAGATTAGAGACCTGAATCCCCGTTTTCCCTACTGTGCGGTATTTCATCTAAAATCCTCCTTAATGATCGATACTTCTTGCCGCATCCAGCAGCACAATATCCGCCGTGCATTTACACCAGGTTTTACCGCAATAAGGACATCCATACTGCTTAATGACGCTATCCGCGTACCAAAACTCATCGATGATAGCGATTCTTTCAAACCCGAGCCGATCAAAAATCGCTTTTGCCATCCATCCGGTATCGGGCTTGACCCAACCGATCGACAGGACTGGACGAGATACGGTTTGAAGAGCTTCCTTGACCAAAGAAAATCCGATTCCTTGTCCGCGAAAAGATTCATCCACCGCAAGTATCGGAATATACGCTACCGGACGTCCGTTTGATCGACGCTCCACGATATGGGCAACCGGATGGTTATACAGCAGCTCGCGGATATTTACATCAAGCTCCAAACTGATTGTTCCAACGATTTGACCATGATGCATTGACATCACCGGGAACAGCTCTTCTTATCATCAATAACCCCAACTCTTTTCGAATAAAAGAACTGCCCCAAAATCAACATTGGGGCAGAACCGACGGCAGTAAGCGAAACGCTGTACTTTAAATTATCTGCTTGCTGCGTGGGACGAATAATCATCTCATTGATGGGAAACCAGATGGCGCACGGTTCCGAATAGATACCAGCCGCGCGGCTACGCGTCCTCGTACGCAAGGGAAGCCGACAGATCACGGTAGGCGTTGATCTGCTGCTGGAGCTCGGCGACCTTTCGCTCGGCTTCGGCGATCGCATCGGCACCGGCGATCCAGCGCAGCGGCGGCTCCTCCTGGCTCGCGATGGTAATCAGCCCATTTGCGAGCTTGGCGGGATCGCCGCCCTGCTTGCCGTTCTGCTCCTCCCACCAAGCCCGGGTTTGAGCATTGCGCTCGGCATAGTCCTCGATGGATAGTTCAGCGTAGGTCGATGACTCCGGCTTAAGGAGCTCGGTGCGGAAGAATCCGGGTTCGACAATGGTCGTTTTAATCCCGAAAGGAGCAACATCGAAGTGAAGCGACTCCATCCAGCCCTCAAGACCGAACTTCGAGGTGGCGTAGGCGGCACAGAACTCATAGCCGACAAGGCCAGCGGTCGAGGAGATGGAGATGATGTGGCCGGAGCGAGCCTTACGCATCACGGGCAGCACGGCCCAGGTGACATTCATTGGGCCAATGAGGTTGGTGGCGAGCTGACGCTCGATCTGCTTCGGGCTCAGCTCCTCGAAGTAACCAAGATAACAGTTGGCGGCGTTGTTGACGAGGACGTCGATCGTTCCGAACCGGTCAACCGCCGTCCTGACTGCGGTCTCGGCGTCGGTTGGATCGGTAACGTCCAGCTTCACGACCAGCAGGTTCTCATCCCCGCCGATGGCCTTAGCCACCGCGTCAGTGCTGCGTCCGGTAGCGACGACCTGGTGGCCGGCAGCCAGGGCAGCCTTGGCGATGTCCACGCCCATGCCGCGTCCGGCTCCGGTGATAAACCAAACTTTTTTGTCGGACATATTTCTCTCCTCCTGTATGGGGGTGTCCCTTATTTCCCTTTCAAGAACACTTCTTTGGCAACCATAATGGCAGACATGGCCTTCGGCCATCCCGCGTAAAAAGCAAGATGGATAATGACTTCTTTGAGCTCTTCTTCCGCCAGACCGTTTTCTTTGGCTTTGTTCAAATGAAATCCCAGTTGTTCCGTGTTCCCGCCAGCGATCAGACTGGCTACGGTAATCAGGCTGCGGTCGCGCGGAGCCAGCTCCTTGCGTTCCCATACATCGCCAAATAGAACATCGTCGGTAAGCTCCACGAGTTTCGGGGCAAAATCTCCGATCGCTTTTTGTGCGCCTGTAAGTTCTTTTTCATTTGACATTTGCTATCCCTTCTTCTCATTAGTTTTTGAGTAATAATAGTTATTGATACATTAATGAACGTTCGTCCATAATTATAAATGGATACAGAACATCTTCAATTGTTAAATAAGTGCGATTTGTCAAATAATGAACAGATGCTTACAAATTGTTTATTTTTATATAGAAAGCATGGTGACCCTCCAATGTCCAAAGTGGACCGAAGGATACTCAAGACGCAGGAAGCGTTAAAGAAAGCTGTTATTGAATTGATGTCGGAAAAGAATTTTGATGACATTACGATACAGGATCTTTCCGACAGGGCGAACGTGAGCCGCGGAACCATCTATCTTCATTACATGGATAAATTCGATCTGCTGGATAAGCTCATTGAAGAACATATTGACGAGCTGCGGAAGCTGTGCGAATCGGCATGTCAATTGGATTTTATCGAGGCAACGTTAATCTTCTGCGAATACTTCGAAAGCCATTATTCATTCTTTTCGCTGATGCTGGCGAGCAAAGGGGCTCCTTATTTCCGCAACCGGTTCCTTGATTTTCTGATCGAAGAGTTCCGCAAAGAAGTGGACATAAACGGAGGAAAAAACGAGGGGTTAAATGAAGAGCTCATCGTCAGGTTCGTTGCGTCGGCTTACGTCGGGGTGGTGGAATGGTGGTTCATGAATGATAAGCCTTTTCCGCATGATGTCTTGGCCAGACAACTGGGGGCTTTATTAGAAAGAAATGTATGATCTGTTCATTAATGAACAAAACCGGCGGTTTTAACAATTGCGTCCCGTATGGATACGTTTATAATACTAAACGAGTGTACATTAAAGTATCAATGTTTTATATCTTCAAGAGAAAAGGAGTAGAGAACAAATATGTGCCAAACTCGAGTTCTAAGTGTCTCCAGCGCCAAAGCGCCATTCGAAAAAACCACGATTGAGCGGAGAGCATTACGCCCGCACGACGTCCTGATCGATATTCAATTCAGCGGGATTTGCCACTCCGACATCCACAGCGCATTCGATGAATGGGGCGGCGGAATTTTCCCCATGGTTCCCGGTCACGAAATCGCCGGAATTGTGTCGGCCGTAGGAACAGAAGTTACCAAATTTGCGGTTGGCGATCGCGTGGGCGTTGGCTGCTTTGTTGACTCCTGCGGAGAATGCGAATACTGCCTTAGCGGCGAGGAGCAATATTGTACGAAAGGCTTTGTCGCCACCTATAACTCCCTGGACTATGACGGCAATCCGACATACGGCGGATACAGCCAAAAAATAGTGGTAACGGAAGGATTCGTTGTCCGTATTCCGGACAGTCTGGAGCTGAATGTGGCAAGCCCGCTGCTGTGTGCAGGCATCACGACATACTCTCCTTTGAAACATTGGAACGCTGGCCCAGGCAAAAAAGTTGCCATTGTGGGAGTGGGGGGTCTTGGCCACCTTGCGATCCAATATGCGCATGCCATGGGTGCTGAAGTCACCGTCCTGAGCCGGTCTATCGGTAAAAAAGAGGAAGCCCTGAGCTTTGGCGCCGATCATTACTTTGCAACGAGCGATCCCGCCACATTTAAAACATTGGCCAGTCAATTCGACCTCATCTTAAATACCGTGTCTGCAAATCTTGACGTTGATGCGTATTTATCGCTGCTTCGCATCGATGGAACGCTTGTCAATGTCGGTGCGCCGGCCGAGCCGGATAAGTACCAGGTATTTTCCTTGATCATGGGCCGCCGCAGTATCGCAGGCTCACTCGTTGGCGGAATCCGGGAAACGCAAGAGATGCTCGATTTCTCCGCGGAGCACGGCATTGCCCCCAAAATCGAGGTGATTCGCGCGGACCAGGTAGACGAAGCGTATCAGCGTGTCCTCCGCAGCGATGTGCGTTATCGATTCGTTATTGACGTGTCTACGTTGTAATTCATAAAGATGGGGCTGTCCCCAAAGTCGTCGTAGATGACTTAGGGATCGCCCCATCTTTTTGAAATAGATGGATAAATTTTGTTGTTTCTTTCGTCTATATGGGAAACTATGCTAATAACAGTTCCGAATTAGAGGCCGGTAGACCGCCTCAGTACTTTCTACAAAATTCAATTGAACCCGCCGTTTACGCGAATCGTCTGACCTGTTATCCAACGGGCTTTGTCGCTGACGAGCAACTCGATCGCATTCGCGATGTCCTCCGGTTCGCCAAGCCGTCCAAACGCATTCATTCGGCGGTACGAATCAATCAACTCCTCTGATTTGCCGTTCAAAAATAACTCGGTCGATACTTGCCCGGGCGCTATGCAATTGATGACGATGTCCTTGGGGCCGAATTCCTTTGCCAACTGACGGGTCAACTGCTCGACCGCACCTTTCGTTGCAGCGTAGACGCTGTACGTTGGGAGCATCGCGCCCGACACGGAGGTCGAGAAGTTGACGATCGTCCCGCCTTTTGCCATATGCTTCATTGCTTGTTGGCAAGCGAAATAAGTCCCTTTCACGTTGATCGCGAAATTCCGGTCAAACATCTCCTCCGTCACATCCGCGATAGCCTTACATTCCATGACGCCGGCATTATTGATCAGAATGTCCAAGCGTCCAAATCGCTCAATAGTCTCCGAGAATAACGCTTCGACTTCATTCACCTTGCTCACATCGGCGCGGATTGCCGCCGCTTCACCACCGGATTGTTCAATCGTCTTTACGACCTCGTCCGCTTTCTCCTGATTCGAAGAATAATTGACAACCACTTTCGCGCCGGATTGCGCTAATTGGATGGCTACTTGCCGTCCGATGCCCCGCGACGCCCCAGTGATGATCGCGACTTTTCCATTCAAACTCATTTCCATTCTCTCCTTTATCTTGATTTTGGCCGATCGGTTTTGTGCGTGTTCGACCTTGTAAATTCATTATATTGAATGTTTGTTTGAACCCGTTAGAACATATCTGTTCAATCCTTGCCTAATTCTCTTCTGACTCGCTATTATAAAAGTAAACCATACCCTCTCTGGAAAGGAACTCGCAAACATGGACGAATCACTGCGAATGGAGCAAGCCTTGCAACAATTGGCGCTCTTGATACGTCGCCATGCTCCGTCGAACGGCACGCATCAGACGTCCGTGCCTTCTTTGGCGTTAATGCATACCACACAGTTGTCAGAACCGCTGGAATCTGTATATAAGCCATCCATTTGCGTCGTGGCGCAAGGGGCGAAAACGGCTACACTGGCCGACGAAACCTACCGATACGATCCTTCGACTTACCTGGCCACTTCCGTTGAATTGCCGATCATCGGCAAAATCATCGAGGCTTCGCCCGAGATCCCGTATTTAAGTTTGAAACTGAGCTTTGACCCCGACGTCATCCTGGACATCGTGAAAGAGACGAATCGTCCCGTTATCGTTCCCGTGGAAGCCTGTCGCGGCATAACCGTGAACCGAACGTCTCCCGCATTACTCGAAGCCATCGTGCGGCTCATGCAGTTGCTAAACGAGCCTGAGGACGTTCCGATTCTGGCGCCGCTCGTCATCCGCGAAATTCTGTATCGAGTGCTTCAAGGCGAACAAGGCGCGCGCATCCATCAATTCGCGATCATTGGCAGCCATGCGCACAACATCGCTCAAGCGATCCAGTTGATTAACCGGCAATACGACCGTCCGCTCGTGATCGAGCAGCTTGCAAAGTCCGTAAACATGAGCACGTCGGCGTTTCATAAACATTTCAAGCGCGTCACGGCGATGAGCCCGTTGCAATACCAGAAAATGGTGCGTTTGCAAGAAGCCCGGCGCTTAATGTTGACGGAGACCGTACAAGCTTCCGATGCGGCCTTCCGCGTAGGCTACGAGAGCCCGTCCCAGTTCAGCCGAGAATATGCCCGTATGTACGGTCGACCACCGATGCTGGATGTTCAGGAGCTTCGCGGTTGATCGCGAGCTCCACTGTGCTTGGCTGAATTCCATGAATGGCAGCAAGAGAAAGTTTGGCATAGACAAAAAACAGGGCCTTGACGATTGATCGTCAAGGCCCTGTTCTCCATATAGTCCGAGTGCGTAGGCGAGTTCCTCCTGTTCTTCCTCGGTCAACTCCAGCTTCGTCTTTTTACCCAATCCCCTCTGCTGCTGAATGAATCCTGCCAGGTAGCCACCCATGCCCTCTCGTGGCACAATAGATTAATGAAAATTTTCACTGTCCATTGACGTGTTTTGGAAGCCCAACTTCAAAAAAATTTTGATGACATTACGATACAGGATCTTTCGCTCTTATTATTCATCAAAGAGAATAAATTCACGATATTTTCGTGCAATGACATCCAGTATCACTTCTAACCCAATCAACGAATAAACGACTTGCCTTTGATAACTTGGCAATGGGGTTGCTTCAAAAAAGAAGGCATAGTCGGCATGCTCGGTCAAAAAATTACTTCCGAATTTCGTAATGGCTGCAATCGTTACATTTTTTATTTTTAACTCCCGGACGACATCTTTTATCATTTCGGTTTCGCCGCTGAACGAAGTAAATATAACCAAATCATCTTCCGTTATAATCGAGCTGTTAATCGCCAAGTTAGTCTCGCCTGAAATCAATATATTTTGACGATTCGCAATCATTAAATCCTTGGAAAATTCTTTTGTGAAATTATTCTGTGAAAAACCGGTGGCGTATAAAAAGACCATGCGCGCATTTTTCAGCTTCACCAGGAAAGGCTGGAAATTCGTTTGTTCCACATATCGAAAAATCCGGTCTAAATCCTGTTTTAATAGTTGAGTCAGATCACTTGGCTCTAGTGAGGATAGGGCCATGCCCGACCTGAGAGCATACTTTAATTCTGAAAATCCATGATATCCCAGCTTTTTGGCCAAGCGAAGCACCGAGCTTTTTGAACTAAGCAATGCCTCGCCTAATTCGACAATATTCATGTTAAGGACATCTTGGGGACGATTGGTTATGAATTTTACCATTTCTTTTTCAGAATCGGTCAAATCGCCATAATTTATCTTTACACGTAAGTCAAAATCCATATAGCTGCTCCTCGTTATGTAATATTACTAAGTAATCATTTATTCAAATAGTATACTGCAAAAAAAGACTAGTAAGAGGAGATTCTCTACTAGTCTAATCCTATTGTCAGTTCTTTATGCTTCAGTATAATAAATTACCGCTTCATACGGGCGAAGCTCCAGATTGCCCAGCTCTTTCCGGGTATCCGGATAATTGGATAGTAACAGTCTGCCGGATGAGTGCTTCAGCTCCTCAGGCAATTTATAATTGACTTTGCTCTCGGAGAAGGAGCAGATGACGACTAGCTTCTGCTGATCCAGAGTACGCGTATACCCGTAGACAGCGGAATCGCCCGGATTGATCAGCTCATAGATTCCATCAACCACAACTGGCAACTCCTTCCGAAGGCGAATTAATTCTTTGTAATGGTAATACACAGAATCTTGATCGGCCAAACAATCCTCCACATTGATCCAATCATTATCCGGGCTGAAATCAATCCACGGTGTTCCGCTTGTAAATCCATACGGTTCTCTTCTATTCCACGGCATCGGTGTGCGCGCATTATCACGGGATTTCAAGAAAATGGACTCTTTCATGTACGCCTCCGGAAGTCCTTTGTCCTCAAATTCTTTCTTCACACCATAGGTTTCAATGTCCTTATACTGATCAAAAGAAGCAAAGCGGACATTGCGCATTCCCAGCTCTTCTCCTTGGTAAATATAAGGCGTGCCCTTCATCATATGAAGGAGTGTTCCTAACATTTTTGCGGATTCTACACGATACTCCTCGTCATTCCCAAAGCGGGTAACTGCACGCGGCTGATCATGATTGCTCCAATAAAGGGAGTTCCATCCCCTGCCTTCCAGTTTGTCCTGCCACTCTGTCATAACGTCCCGTAAATCGCTTAGCTTAAAACGGATGTCTGAGAACTTTCCGTACGGTCCGTAGTCCAGGTGCATGTGATCGAAATGGAAGACCATATTTAATTCTTCCCGATCTGGGTCTGTGTATAAAATCGCTTGGTCACTATTGGTATTTGCTGTCTCTCCCACGGTCATAATATTATATTTGCTCAGTACCTCTTGATTCATTTCACGGAGAAATTCGTGAACGCGCGGTCCATTAGAGGCGCCGATATAATACGATTTGGTATAGATCGCGTCATCCGGTGCATCCGGCCAATCCTGACGTTTACTGATCAAGCTGATCACATCCATCCGGAAACCGTCAATTCCCGTCTCGAACCAGAATTTCATCATATCATAAATCGCTTCACGAACTTTGGGATTCTCCCAGTTCAAATCCGGCTGTTCTTTAGCAAACAGGTGCAGATAATATTGTCCGCGGCTTTTGGCATACTCCCAGGCCGGACCGCCAAAAGTCGAGCCCCAATTCGTAGGCGCGCTTCCATCCTCTTTCGGATCTTTCCAAATATAAAAGTCTGAAAACTCATTGTCACGCGATTCGCATGACTTCTTAAACCATTCATGCTGATCGCTTGTATGATTAACTACCAGGTCCATAATAATCTTGATATCCAAGCGATGCGCTTGATCCAGGAGTCGTTTAAAATCATCCATCGTTCCGTATTCGGGATTGATGTTGTAATAATCGGATATGTCATACCCGTTATCCACCAGCGGTGATTGATAAATCGGATTCAACCAGATCACGCTGATGCCCAAATCCGCTAAATACGGGAGCTTTTCAATGATTCCGTTTAAATCGCCTATGCCGCTCCCGGTTGTATCTTTAAAGCTTTGCGGATAAACCTGATAAACGACACTTTTCTTCCACCAATCTTTTTCGTTCGCCATATTATTCATCTTCTTCATCATCTTTTGGCATATTGGCGACAAAGTCATTCACATACACTAACTGCTGCCTGGCTTCATTCACGGCAAAAAGAATTTGATCCGCTGTTAAATATTCATCCTCAGGCTGTACCAGTACCGCAATGATAACCGGCAGATTGATTCCCGCGATAATATGAAAATGCGGACGGCTTAAATACGCTGCAAATGCCTGATTCACCGATCCCCCGAGCAGGTCCGTGAACACCACTACTTCATCATCTTCCCCTACATCCTCCAACAATTCTTTGATTTCTTCCTTAACAGGGGTGTTCGTCAGGTATGCTGAGAGGGCATGAACATTACCGATACCTTTAGTGATATAATTCAAAGTATCTTTTACGCCTTCTGCCATTTTATCGTGGCTTGCAATGATAATTTTTCGCATTTGTTTCTTTTCCTTCCTCTTTCTTTATCGATTAAACGCCCAAAATTCCAAAGTATGAACAGGCTAACGCTAAAGCAATAATCAAAAATATGATGCTTGTGAGGCCAATCTTCTTCGATCCGATCAGCTTATAGACGACAATGGTCAATACCGCAGGCAGCAACGCCGGCATAATCTTGTCCAATATCTCAGTTTGAATGGGCAGTGTGACTTCCCCTGCTTGATACTTAAGCTGGACATTCATTTTTACAACGGCTGGAATTAATGCGCCAACTACGGTTAACCCCATGATGGAGGCGGCTTCAGTAAAGACATTTAATCTGTCGCCCAGGGCAGTGATTAATTTCAAGCCGGAGGTGTGGCCCACGTCGAACAATTTAATCCGGAAAAAGAAGAAGACGATGTTGAGCAGCAACCAAATAATCGCACCTGTCGGATTTCCCTGTAACCCCATATATCCGGCAATTGACCCCATGATGGTCGGGTACAGTACCCAAATAAGCGTATCTCCAACACCGGCAAGCGGCCCCATCATCCCTGTTTTAAAAGCTTGAACCGCTTCCTTCGATTGGATTCCATCCTTCTGTTCCATCGCCACTGAGGCCCCCAAGAGAAGATTGGCCATCCAGGTGGTGGTATTAAAGTAGTTAAAATGATTATTTAAAGATGCTTTATAGTCCTCATCTTTTTTATGGATTTTGCGTAAAACCTTGTTCAGTCCAAACACAACCGCCGGAGCCTGCTGGTTCTCGTAATTAAAGGTGTTACAAGCCATGAACATATACCGGATGGCGGCTGACCGAATGTCTCTTTTCGTTACCTGATTTGTTGCCGATTCTGCGTTACTCATCGAATTCGTCTCCTTCAACTGAGGTATTGCCACTCCCCGCCGCAGCCGCTGCGGGTGTACTGTTTATTTTTTGGGTGAAGTAATAATAGGCAAAGGCGAAGCCTAAAATGGCAATTCCCAGGATCGGCAAGCCCAGATACGCGGAAATCACAAAGCCAATCAAGAGCATCGTCAAGTATTTCTTCACTGGCATATACTGAAGCAATAATGCAATCCCGACTACCGGCAGCATAGATCCGGCTATGGATAATCCGTCTGTGAACCATTTCGGTACGACATCGAGCAGCAACCTTACGATTTTATCTCCGAATATCACACAAAGTAAGGTTGGAACCGCTGTGGTTAAACCAAAAATAAGGGGGCCAATCCAGAAAATACGGTTCATCTTCCCGAATTTCCCTTCGTTTAAAGCTTTTTGAGCCGCATGAGAAACATAGGAATTGAGTATCTTGCCCAGCACATCCAATTGAATGCCAAGCATTCCGACAGGTACGCCGACCGCCAAGGCAATGGCTTTCGCATGTTCAATATCACTGGTTGTGCGGAGGGCTACGTAAATCCCGACAAGTGTCGCAAGACCGTAATTGGGCACCGAGGACCCGCCTATATTGGCTACACCCAGGGCCATTAATTGGAAGGTCCCGGCTATGACCATGGCCGTAGGGACATCGCCCATGATAAGCCCGGCAATCATTCCGATAATGGACGGGAACCAGGTAGTAATAACAAAGCCTTGTTGGTCAAGAACCATCCAGAAGGCTAATGCAACAATGAGTATCGCTTGTATAATCTCCATTTTTTATCCTCTTCCTGCTTTGTTATTTAATATAGGTTTCCAGTGGTTCTTCCGCATCTCCCGGCACAAAGTGAAAGGTGACCGGAATTCCTTTTTCTTTTAATGCTTTGAGATCGGCTACTTCTTTTTCATTGACCGAAACCATCTTCTTGACCGTTGTTTTCCCTTCACCGTCAAAAATGATCCCGACGTTTACTTTCGGAATTTGAACGCCGCCCTCAGCAAGCTTCAGCAGCGTTTCAGGTTCTCGAACAACCAATAAAACATTATGGTCGTCATATTTTCCGGCATTGAAGTTGGTAATGGCCGTATCCGTATCAATGATCGACATCCCGGTTCCGGCAGGCTTACTCATACGCATAGCTGTTTTTTGGACTTCATCTTTACTCGCGACATCATCCACTACCATCAGCCGTTTGGCTCTTGTATGTCCTGCCCATTGAGTCACCACAATTCCATGAATCAAACGTTGATCAATTCGCGCCAGTACTATACCCATGTCTCTAATCTCCTTTTTGAAAGTGTTTTCTTTATGGCTATGAACAGAGAATATCACCATAAGAAAACGCTAACAATACGTTTGGAGGAAGTTAGGAAAGCGCTTATTAAACCGGGAAAAGTATCAGGCTTAAGGGAAAATTCCCACAGTCCTCCACACGGGCAGCGCAGAGATTAAATTAGGGCCTGTACGCAAACTGTACAACGCGTAGAAGTTAAGTAAAATAAGGAACATGAGACGAAGATATGAGTTAACAGATGAGGAATGGAATGTACTAGAGCCCCTATTGCCCCCGGCCCGAAAGAAACAAGGAGGACGACCGCCTAAAGATCGGCGGCAAATGCTGAACGCGGTACTTTGGGTGGCTCGAACCGGAGCGCCATGGCGAGATTTACCCAGTCATTACGGCCCATGGTCTTCCGCCTACAGTTTCTTCTGGCGGTTGCAAAAAGCGAATAGATGGGATGAGATTCTGAAACACGTTGCCATAGAGCCGGATTGGGATCAAATCATGATGGACGCCACCATCGTCCGCGTCCATCAACATGGAGCGGGTGCAAAAGGGGGCAAGAAAAGCAAGCCATCGGACGTTCACGCGGAGGATTAACCACCAAAATTCATACGATCGTGGATGCGCTGGGCTATCCTCTGCGTTTTGAGTTGACGCCAGGGCAAGACCACGATTCCGTCACCGGCTATCGCCTTCTTCATGAGCTGGAGTTCTGCCCGGGCGAAGTTTTAGCAGATCGCGCTTACGATACAAATGCCATCCTGGAGCTTCTGCAAAGCCGAGCAATCACTCCTGTTATCCCAAGCAAACGCAATCGGCGGGTGAAACGCGCGTTAGACCGTGAAACATATAAAGAGCGACACTTAATCGAATGCTTTTTCAACAAAGTGAAAAACTATCGACGCCTGGCCACCCGCTATGAAAAAACAGCAGATATGTTCATGGCTTTTTTGACTTTGCTTTCGATTCGCTTGTGGCTCAAATAGGTTTGCGTACAGGCCCTAGATTATATGTATAAGAAAAAACATGCCAAAATTAAATAGAAAAACCCCCTGATCCATCAGTATTTCTGACGAATCAAGGGGCACGAACTGTCTCAATCATGTATTGTAAAAAGTCGCAATTATTACTCACGTTTGTTTCTTTCAAAATATGAACCCTTGTTCCTTACTTACTCTCACACATTTATACAGATATATTAATCATTGGAATTATTTAGCTAGGCTGTACTAGTTATACTAAAGCGCTTTCTTCATGTCAAATTTGTTTCAACCTTTGAACAGATTTAGTGTCGCAGTCCCCCACCTCTAACCCAACAGCGAAGGTGGGGGTTAGACACGCCCGCTTCACCAAACATACGTTCTTGTGTTATACTAGATCCATCAAACTTGCGATGGAGGCGTATCTCATGAAGGTGGTCAAAACACTCAAGCATACGATTACGTCTCACCACCACATGCTGGATGCGACTCTCCATGTGTATCAAGAGGCGTTATTGTTCTTGATTACGGTCATTCAAGAGCAGTTTATTGCCTTGGAATCGTTATCCACCCAAGCGGTGGTGACGGCGGTAGAACGGCTGACTCACCGTACCAGGCACAATCCGAATCCGTTCTACGCCGCATTCGATCAACGCTTTTATAAGTTTCCTTCGTACTTCCGCAGAAGTGCCATTGCAGAAGCGTTTGGCATTGTAAAAAGTCATCATTCCCGTTTTCAGCTTTGGCAAGCTGAGCAACAACACGCCCAGCAAGAAGGGAAACGCTTTTCGAAGAAACCGCCGAAATTACAAGCTCAGCATCAGGCGTTCCCTTGCTTGTACAAAGGCAATATGTTCGTTCGAACCTCCGATCGGGCAGCCAAAATCAAGGTATTTCATCAAGGTGATTGGGTATGGCTCCCTATTACCTTTAAAGGGCAAGACCTATTCAAACGTAACGTATGGAGCATGAAAGAATGCAGTCCCACATTGGTCCGAAAAGGAAAACGCTATGCCCTTCATATCGCCTATGAAGGGGATGTGCCGTTGATTTGGGGTTAACGAATTCCGCAGTCTGTTCCGTGATGGACGCTAACGGCACTGTCTTGGCGAGGATCTTTATCAACCAAGCCAAAGAAAAAGATCGGATGCGCCAAATCATAGGCAAACGGAAACAAGCCCAGCGTCAATCCGGTAGAGGCGCAAAACCGAATTTCTGGCGGCGGATGAACGGCTTACAGACGCATATCGTCCACGATACCGCGCATCAAATCCTCGCCTATGCCCAAAAGCACAGCGCAGAGGTCATTGTCATGGAGTATTTAGGCAAGATGCGTCTCCCTAAAGGAACGTGGGGAGCCAAGCGGTTTCGAGCCAAACTCCAGTTTTGGGCCAAACGGCGCATCCAAACGAAAGTGACCGAAATGGCTCATTTCATAGGGATGCGGGTTTCCATGGTCAATCCTGCAAATACAAGTGCGCTTGCTTTTGATGGCAGTGGATGGGTACAACGAAACACGAAGCGTGATATTGCTGTATTCACAACAGGCAAAACGTATCACGCGGACCTTAATGCCTCGTATAACATCGGCGCACGGTACGTGTTACGCAGTATACACAAAGCCACATCTGAAAAGATGTGGTTGTCCTTGGAGGCAAAAGACCCTTCATTGGCAAAACGAACGTATTGGACGTTGGCTTCCCTCATTCGGGTGCAACAGGCGCTGAGCCTTCAATCATGAAGCTCGCAAGCGTGTGCAACCCTGTATCGATGCCAACAGAAGCCCCAACTTCATGCGTAAGCTAAGTGGGGGAGAGTTCACTTCGCTTTTTCTTTATTCGCCACAGGTTGATCTACCTTTACAAAATGCATGATGAATGCTCCTGCAAAGTAACAAATAGCAAAAGCCCATATGACTCCTTCTTCGTGAAAAAATGGTAAAATAATCGTCGCAATAGCAGGTGCAATTAAATTGCTTAACCCCGCAGCAAGATTGTGAGCAGACAAAATAGGGCCAATATGATTAGGTTCTAGAGCAGTGAAAATTGCAAATATGGGTACAAAAGCCGACTCTGCGATTCCAAATAGTACAGCTGCTAAAACGGCAATCCAAAAAATATTTCCGCTACTCATAGGTAAATAACTCAACTTTCGCAGCTCAAATCTTTAAACAAACCCTTGATATAGCTGGGTAAACTAGAGATCCAATCCTGCAGTTGACAAAAAACCGACGTTTGGTTCTTCTTGGTCTTCGCTTGAGCCATTTCGAGAAATAAAATCATGAGTTGCTGGAGCGCAGTCTGGAAGTTCAGATCGCGGACCTCGTCCGCAAAGAGAAAAAAGAGTCCACCGAGTGTTCGATCATCACTGGCTTGACGACGTTCGTATTCCATTGCCAAATAACGGCTGAATACAATGGTAGTATGGCTAATCAGTTGGTCAAACGAACGGCCTTGAAACTCCGTTCCGAGTTTTAAATAGCTTTTGGTTACTTTGAAAAAGGTCTCTATATTCCAACGCATCCCGTAAATTCGCACGATTTCGGCGGAATCCAGGGAGACGTCTGTACTTAAAATCGCAAGCCATTCCCGCCGTTTGTTGCGGTTGCGCACAAAAACGAGCTTCACGGGCAGACCGCAGGTCGTGTGTATGCTCATGGAACCTTTAATGTCTTTGGAACTCGACTTCGGAAGGCTTTGAAAGACTTCACGTAGCGTCATTCGCTGTCCTTGAACAAGATATCGCTGTTTCATCTCCTTCACCATCCCAATGACGGAAAGGCCTTTGTCCGTTAATTGGCGAAGAAGTGGGGCTTGAGTAAACCAGCTATCCATGAGTACGTAATCAGCGGTAAAACCTGCAGCTAACGCCCTTTCCAACAACGAGACTACGGCATCCGGTTTTCGAGAGAAAGACTCCATTCGACGCTTGTACCCCATGCTGCGTTTTGAGATTTTTGAAGTCATTTCGCAGATTCGATTTGCAAGCTTGGCCGAAGAAAGCATGACAAAGTCAAGCGGAGCAAAGCTAAAGCCATCTGACCAGCCTAGCGTCAGCAGGGTGTAGCCTTTGGTGAACTTACCTGTCGTATGGTCAAATACCCGAGCTAATAATTCGGCTTTTTTACTCCGATTTCGGCTCAGCACGGAATCGTCGATGATGAATACTCGCACACGAGAAGATGAAATGAGTGACTCAAAATGCGACACGATTCTAAAGCTTAGCGTATGCAGAAATTTCCTCCACGCAAAGGAAGGATGATTCAGGAATCGATAGACGACATCTTTTCCAGGAAGATACGTGCCCCGCTGGCTTTCTAGCAACCGGAACCAGTTCTTTCCCTCAAATACCAAAGAGAAGACGATTTGAAAGACCGCGAGACTGGAAAGGCCAAATGACTTGGAAATCCCCGCATTTCGTAAGGATTTCCCGATTTGAAGAGTAGCGAAAAGTTTGGAAAAGCGAGACTGTTCAGACAGGGAATGTTGTTGTAACATAGAGTTACGCACCTTTCTTGTTGGCATGGTTGCTCGACACTTCCATGATACCAAACAAGCAAGGTGTTTTTTGTCAATACGGACAAATTTATTGGATTCTTCTTACTGCCTCAAGGGTTTATGCTGATTTTTTAGGTGCGAAAGTTGAGTTAATAATAATAGAATAAAGTAGCTAAACCGGTGCCAATGCAACCAAACCACATAACTTGCCGTTTCCATCCGATCCGGTTTGCAACAAACCCCCAAAAGGTTCCGCCAACAATTAAAGCGATATTCATTGCTCCCCAAATTTGTAACCACTGAGAAGAAGTAAAATGAATTTTATCTATGAATAACACAGGTAATATCACCGGCAAACCAAACATTGAGATCTGATTAATAATTCTAACAATAAATATTTTTATTATATTGGGATTTTTATACACCCCGCTTATGTTTCTTATTGCATTGGAAGATGTTTCCTTGGTGGCTTTACTTTTTGGAACAGTTTTTCCTCTTTCTCTAATTAATAAAGTTGAAAGCACACCGGCTGTTGTTATCCAAATAATTGAAATCCATAACGTCCCAATGAAACCAATGTGAGGTATCGTTAAGTTAGGAAGATACGTTCCGATCAAACCAATTCCTACAGAGTACATGCTCCAAAACATTCCTATTGCAGATGCAAGTCTTGTTTTTTCTGTTACATAAGTCAGCCAAACAAGAAAACCATATAAGAAAAGTGGATAACCAACGCCTCTTATACCATACAAAATACACATCAATACATAATTTTCATTCGACAATCCAAAAGTGAGAAAACCTATATGAAATACTATCCACCAAACAGCACCAATTACCATAGTCCTTCTTGGTCCCCAAATTTCAGGTAAAACAGCAGATAACCAAGACGCAAGAGAAACGGCTATGCCATAAACCATAAAAACTAATGAAGCCTGGCTATTAGAGAACCCTAAATTAACTATATATTTTGATAAGTAGGCTTGTTCCACCCCGTCACCAATCATAAATAAAGCAATTGCAATATATCCCCAATAGAAACTTTTTGGAATTCCAAACATTGATTCACCTCTCTATTTTGCATGTATTATCATCGAATCCGATAAGGATAATAAAGCGATTTCACATTTAGCACCTACGGACATGATTACTCGTGAAAGCCGGGAAAAACAAGAACTTCACGATGCTAACCAGTTATCAAGCCCGCTTCTCCATATAAAATCGCTTTATCTTTAACCCACTCGAGGAGGCTGTTTAGTAATTCGATGAAACTTCTAAATTATTGGCTTTTTACATTTTAATAACCGCTTTCACAATT
The DNA here is from genome assembly GCF_018966525.1 of Paenibacillus sophorae. Taxonomy (NCBI): domain Bacteria; kingdom Bacillati; phylum Bacillota; class Bacilli; order Caryophanales; family Paenibacillaceae; genus Paenibacillus; species Paenibacillus sophorae. The sequence goes on along the minus strand of NZ_CP076607.1, from coordinate 1,185,246 downwards.
TCCGCTTTCTTTCTGCTGCTGGAATCCATAGCGTTCTGAATGTCATTAAAGTCGAAGACGTTTGTAACAATGCCTTTCAGGTTAACCTTACCGCTAGCGACTGCCTTAATCGCCGTTGGATAGATATGTCTGTATCGAAATACGGTCTTAAAAGTAAGTTCCTTATCCATTGCGAGACTGAGAGGTACATTGACTACGCCGCTTTTGCTATAGCCCACCAATACGATGGTTGCACCTCTCTTGGTCATAGATACGGCCTGCTGGGTCGTAATTTCCGTACCGGCTGTTTCAAATACAAGATCGCAGCCCGCACCGCGGGTCAACTCCAGAACTTCTTTCACAACATCTTTTTCTTTGCCGTTAATGACTGCCGTAGCTCCCAGTTCTCTGGCTTTCTCCAATCGGTTTTGCATAATGTCCACTACATAGATTTCAGTAAGCCCCATTGCCTTTAAAGCGAGCATTGTCACTAAACCGATACAGCCTGCACCCGTAATCACAGCGGACTGACCGGCATGTGCGCCGCCCTGATTTGCCGCATGAAAACCAACGGCTAGCGGTTCAATCAGTGCGCCCTCCAGGGTGCTGACATTGTCCGGCAGCTTGAAGCAAAGATCTGCCTCATGTGCAACATACTCCTGAAAAACGCCGTCAACCGGAGGAGTAGCAAAAAATACGACATCAGGACAAAGATTGTACTTACCGGTCTTACAAAATTCGCAATGCCCGCAAGTTTTTCCCGGCTCAAGCGCAACTTTATCGCCTACTTTTAAATTTGTTACATTTTTCCCGATTTCCACCACTATCCCGCCGGGTTCATGACCGAGTACAAACGGGGGCTCTACAATGTAATCTCCGATTCGGCCGGTTTCATAATAGTGCAAATCAGAACCGCATATGCCCACATACTCAAGCTTTACCAGCACCTCATTGTCCGCAACTTTGGGTATCTCTCTCTCAACAAACCCCATCTTGTCAATACCGGTCATAACAGCTACTTTCATTTTACCTTCCATTATTCATAGTCTCCTTTCAATTGCTTGTTTTGTTTGCAGACAGGGATACTTTTTGAATCACACCACCGGCTAGCATCATTTGTTTGCGTTTTCAACATTACTCTGCATGAATTATCCACTTCCTCCACTCTTTATTTATTTACTTTTATAAAAGTAACTTAAAAACATCGTATTCTTCTTTTATTGAGTTGTCAATAAAATTTTCCAATTCCCTGTGTTAATTTCACTCCATGACTGTTTAAAAAAAGAACCGACCGGAGGTCGATTCCTTTTTGATCATCCTTGTTCAATTCATCTTAAACTTGGCTTAAAAATCGCTCAATATGCAACAGAGCCGCACCTACGGCCGCTGCTTCTTTTTTATAGCGGCACACCTTTAAATAACTGCCGTCGGGCTCAAAAGTATTGCGTTCCGCAGCAAGGATTCTCAACTCATCCAAATATTCTTCCATATAGCCTCCGACATAACCACCCAAAATTACGTTGCAGTCAAACAGCATCCTTAAATTGTTAATCGCAACGGCAAGATAACTTAGATATTCCTTCCAAATTTCTTCTTGCTTTTTTCCACCCTTTTTCAGCAGATTAAAAAATTCGGGCAGGCTTCCGTCTGCACTGTTTGATAAAACGAAAGCGGAACAATAGGCATCCAAACATCCCCGCTTTCCACAATAACAAGTCCTTCCGTTCAGTTCAATCGTCATATGTCCAAACTCGCTGCTGCGTTGGTTATCGCCGGAATAAAGTTGGTTATCCAAAAGGATAGATCCGCCCACGCTGTTACTAAGTGAAAGATAGACTGCATTTTTTACTGTTTCCGTATTCCACAGTTCTGCAAAACCAGCCGCATTGGCATCGTTGCTTAGAAAACATGGATAAGAAATATTTTTGGTAAAATCAGGACCGTTGCTATCTACCAAGCCGAGCGCATGGGAATCTACCACCATTTGTTTATCATCGGATAAAATCCCGGGTACAGCTATACCGACTCCTAAAACTTTAGATTTGTCTATATAAGAATCATCAATAAATCTGTTGACCAATACCCCGATTTCTTTTAAATAGTCTGGCGTATTTTCAAAGACCTTAGACACACGTGTACTCTTTAGAATTTCTCCACTCAAATCAACCAGCACAAGACTGAGGTGATTTTTTGTAATGTCCAGTCCCATGGCAAGTTTAGCGTCTTTGATAAAGGAGATGGCTCTCGCTTTTCTTCCGCCCGTGGATTCAAAGACTCCGTCCTCTGTAATAAGGCCCTCATTCTGCAATATCTTCAAATTCTGTCCAACGGTTGGCAGACTCATGCCGAGGCGAGAGGCGATTTCCTGCTGGGAAAGCTTCTCATTCTTATAGATAAGCCGAAAAATACGATTTCGGTTTATCTTTTTCACTTCCATGTTATTTGTTTTTTCTATGTTATTTTCACTCCATTTTTCATACATATTTAAAGTGTTTTATTAATGTATGTATGATAATTGATTCTTAGAGTTTTTTCAATGAGTTTGCTGTGGTTTATCCAACATACGTTAAGCATTGCTCTTTATCTGAAGTTTAAACCTAGTAAAAACAGGCTCAAAACCGAAATCAGTGCTTGAAGAAAAAAACGTAACGCAAATATGAGCCTCTAAGGGCTATCCTATTTTTTTATTCTCGCCAAAAAGTTGAACAGTCTGCCTTATCCAAAATATTAAACTCGATCATTTTCTCAAGTAATGAGAAATCAACCGGACTATCCCACTTGATGCGTACCAACTGCTTGGTGTGATCGTAGCCAGCCTGCACAATTAAATCAGAAAATTGATTAATCCCTGCCCTTTCAGGGGCAACAGCCAAATGATGTTTGGCTACGCTAAAGCCAATAATAAATGTGCCGTGATCGGTAAACATAGGCTGATTCCACGCAATTTTTGGCATTAAATTTGGAAATTTCTTAGTTACCCAAGCCAAAACCTCTTCCGTTCGGGCCCGATGTTGCGGGTTATCAATATGCGCTAAATATTCTGCAAAAACTTCCATGTTGTTCCCTCCTAAAATAAAAATTATGTCGTTCAGAGAAGTTCCTCAAACCCATTCGTCGTTAAAACTCCTCACAGAATCACTCACACACGTTCTTAAACAAAACTTATTTCCAACTATATATTTTACAACCTAGATAGTCAAAATGGCTTAAAACGCAAATTAGTGGCTTTAAAATTTCCGAATTTTAGTTGCTACTGGATTTCCTTATTGGTGTATAGACCTCGTCCTAATTGTCCTGATCTTTACCGGCATAAACACATGATCAAAAACGAAAAAACCAGTTAGATCACGGATTTGACCTAACTGGTGTGTAATATTAGTCTCACTTGTATATATAAAAGCTGAACTCAGTCTCATTTGTAACTATTACCCACAAAACCTAAACTTCCCGCTTAGATCTTATAAGCCTTCATCGCTTTACGCAGCTCCTTGATGCTTGGGCGCTTGCCGTACATCAGGACGCCGGTGCGGTAAATCTTCGCGGCCAGCCAGCCCATGCCGAAGATCGTGACGAGCAGAATGACCAGCGACAGCACAACTTCCCAGACAGCGACATCGCCGACGCCGATACGGAGAAGCATGCTGAGGGGCGACGTGAACGGCACATAGCTGGCGACCTTGACCAGCAGGGAATTGGGAGTTCCGATGCTGAACGTCGGCAGGTAAAAGTTCACGAAGCCGAGCATCATAATCGGCGTAGCCGCCTGCCCGAGGTCCTCGGTCCGGCTGACGATGGAGCCGACTGCGGCGTACATCAAGGCAAACAGGAAGTATCCGAGAATGTACAGGACGAATCCATACAGCAGCAGACTGATGCTGAGTTGCCCCAGATCCAGATTGAAATCCTGCAGAACGCCCGAATTATGCGGCAGCATCAGATTTGCGGCGATGGCGGCTGCGATAACAGCGATTTGAAGCAGACCCACCAGGAAGATGCCGATCACCTTGCCGAACATTTGCGCCAGCGGCGAGGCGCTGGTAATTAGGATCTCCATAATGCGCGAGCTCTTCTCCGAAGTGACCTCCGCCGCGATCATATTGCCTGTCATCATAATCGACATAAAGAACAGAATAAGCAGGACGTAGACAATAATATAGTTGATTAACGGATGGGATTTATCCTGTGCCGATTCCCCGTCGGCGCTGATCTTCTCGGTGCCGAGCTGCACCGGTGCATTCATCGCCGCGATCTGCTGCGGCGTCAGCCGGTCGCCCGCGATCAGCTGCGCATTAACCTGCTGGAGAGCGGACCGGAGGAAGCTCTGCTCCTCTGAACCGTCGTTCTTGGAATGGTAGACGACCGAACCGAGCCCCGTACCTTCCTGCTCCGTTAAGGTAAGATATCCATCCACCTTGCCGCCCGACAAAGCCTGCTTCAGGCCGGCGTCATCCTCCGAAGCATACGGAACGACCGTCGCTCCCGTTCCCGACTGCTGCGCGTAAGTCTGCAGAAGCTGCGCCGCGCGGCTGCCGTTCTCCGCAATGACCGCAATGTGAACACCCGGGCTTTGAGCACTGCCGCCTCCATCTTCACCCTTGAACACTTTGATAAAATAAGGGATATTCATTCCAATGCTGAGCAGCAAAACCAGAATCAGCGTTGTTACCAGAAAGGATTTCGTTCTCACCTTGTTCTTGAACGTAAATCCGATAATCGTTCCCATCTTATTCATGAGATTCACCCACCACTCTGATAAAGATTTGGTTTAACGTCGGTTCCTTGATTTCAAAATGCTCCACCTCGCCCTGCTCCAGCGCCATTCGCAGAATGCGCTGGGCGGCGCCGATCTCGGCGATGCGGACGAGATAGCCCCGCTCCTGACGCTCCACGGCGGTCACACCTTGTATCGCGTCAAGCCCGGTCACCTCGCCCGGCGTCCGCAGCAGCACCTCTTCGCGCGGATAGCCCCGCTTAATCTCGCGCAGGTCGCCCTGCACAACCGTATTGGAGCGGTCCAGAATTGTAATGTGGCGGCACAGCTCCTCGACATGCTCCATCCGGTGCGTGGAGAACAAGATGCTCGTTCCCTGATCGCGTAGCTCCCTGACCGTATCTTTAAGGAGCTCGACGTTGACCGGATCAAGGCCGCTGAAGGCTTCGTCGAGAATCAGAATTTGCGGCTTATGTACAACGGCGGCGATGAAACCCATTTTTTGCTGATTGCCTTTGGACAGCTCCTCGATTTTTTTGTTATAGTAATCCGGCACCTCGAAGCGGTCCAGCCAGTAACGCAGGCTCTTGTCGGCATCGCTTGCGGACATGCCGCGCAGACGCGCAAGGTAGATAATCTGGTCGCTGACCTTTACCTTTGGATACAGCCCCCGCTCTTCGGGGAGATAGCCCATGATGGACTGAAGCTCGCTGCTGAACGGCTTGCCGTTATACCGGATATTCCCTCCGTCAGGATAAATCAGGCCAAGCACCATGCGCATCGTCGTCGTCTTGCCCGCGCCGTTGGCCCCCAGCAAACCGTAGATCTCCCCCGGCTCCACGCCAAGAGTAATTCCATTCACCGCCGTTTTGTCTCCGTACTGCTTCACAACACTCTCCAGCTTTAGTGCTTCCATTCTCTAGTCTCCTCTCCTTAGATCGACAAGATCGGGACGGTGTCCCATGGTCCACAAGCTCAAAATCTCCTCCAATTCCAGACTGCGGCTCTTGATCATCTTTACGCCCAAATCCGAAAAGCGTTTCTCCAGATCCAGCAAACGGGAGGTGATCATCGACGCCATGCCGGGAGCCTGCATATTCAGTTCCAGCGCCTCCGGCAGTTCAGCAGCAAGCTCCGCCAGTTCTTCTTCGTCCTTCGCACCTACCCAAACTTCATTCCACATGCTGAGCAGGCTGTCTTTCTCCGCCATACCGAGCAGCTTCCCTTGATGCAGAAGGACGATATAATCGGCCAGCCGGCGCACTTCTTCAACAATATGCGTAGAAATGACAATCGTTGCCTGCCGCTCATCCATGTAGCGCTGGAACGTCTCAATCATGATTTTCCAGGCAAAAGGGTCCAGCCCAGATGAAGGCTCGTCGAGCAGCAGCAGCTTCGGACCGGCAGCCAGCGCGGCCGCGATCTCGAACTTGCGGCGTTCGCCCTTGGACATTTTACCGAGCCTTTCCCCTCGCGGCACCTCGAATTTATCCAGCATTTCCTGAAAAAAAAACGCCGTCCCACTCCGGATACCAATGGCTGCGGAACCAGGCGGCCTCTTCCGGAATCCAGTGGCTCTCCTCAGGTATCGGAGATTCCGGCACATAGCCGATGCTCCGCCGGATATCCATCGGCAGCTCGCCTTCGGCGCTCTTCCCGAACCAGCAGATTGCTCCTTCTTCCGGAAGCGACAGCTTGAGAAGCAGGTTCAGAAGTGTGCTTTTTCCCGAACCATTCTGCCCCACCAGCGCGATGATGTGTCCCTCCGGCAAGTCCAGGTCGATCGGGCCAATTGTTTTGGTGCGCCTTTTCTTGATCACATTCCGCATCTCCACCGCCAGTTGAACCATGCCTCACTCCCCCTTTTTGTTCTCATCCCCGTATTTGCGCTTTACAATTTCCTGAAAAAGCTCATTCAGCTCCTCTTCGCCGAACTGCACGGAACGCCCGGCATCCACCGCCGCCTCCAGCGCTTTGCGGACCGTCTCCCGCCTGTATTCCTCTCTCGCCCCGTCTCCGACATGGGAGACAAAGGTTCCGGTTCCCTGCCTCGTCCGCAGCAGGCCTTCTCCCTCCAGGTCCTGATACACCCGGCGAACCGTAATCACGCTGCATTTCAAATCCCCCGCAAATTCCCGGATAGAGGGGAGCATCGTCCCTTCCGCGAGATTGCCGCTGATAATCAGCGACCTAAGCTGCGTTTCGATCTGGTGGTACAGCGGCTCGGCGCTTTTTTCATCAATTTGTATAGGAATCCACACTGCTTACACCGCCTTCCCGCCCGCTAGCCGATCCGCCCCCCGTCATCATACGAGGTCCCGGCTCTTCAGCCTGACAATCGTCCACTTCGAGAACAGCTGCACAGACACCGTACCCACAAGCAGCGTACCCCACATCAGGGGCGACAGCAGCCCCCATTCCTTCGAGCAGGAGATGCTGTAGAACAGCAGGTTGCCGCCGGAAAACTTCACCAGCATGGCGCCTCCAAAAGCGATCAGCATCATCAGCAGAACGAGCCAGAAATACGCTTTGCCGCTGTATAGGAACTCGATGAAAATGTACAGGCCCGTCACTGCCAGTCCATAGCCGATCCAGGTAAATGAAAAAACAACATACCCGAGCGGAGAAAGAGAGTCTCTGAGATGGCCGGCGAGCGTGTAGATCAGTCCAAAGAACAAAGTGCCGTTCAGTGCGAAGCAAATGACTGATTGGAGCTTTCTTCTACACATAACGACATTCAGCGGAATGGGCAGGCTTCGCAGGTATGCCAGCATTCTCGTGTAGGGATCCTCCCTCCAGTATTTTATCGCGCGGCGGGAATACGTGAAGCCAAGGATCGGAACCGTAGCCAGCAGCAAATAGTCGGCAAGAGCGCTGCTCTGATAGGTGTTGACCGAAGAATTGGCGAGCAATCCCATCAATCCTGCCAAGTAGCTCATAACGACGATGGAGAACAGGGTAGTGATCACAATCCTTATTTTGTCGCCCCGCAAATCCCCCCGTATCATGAACCATGAATCTTTCAATGTCTGCATGAAGGTTAACCTCGCTTTAAATGTGTGATTACGTGTGCTTACTGTATATATCTATATACACAGTATATGTCCTTATTTTTCCATTGTCAATAAGTGGAACAAAATATCTGTGTTGGCATATCCGTTGACATATCGCAAAACGTCGATATAATGGTTACATGAAACCAATCGACCCCATTGAAGTATTCAAGGCACTGTCTAATGAAGCGCGTCTTCAAATCTTGGAGTGGTTAAAAGATCCCAAAGCTCATTTTGGACCCCAGGGAGGCGTAGATCTTATCGAAGTTGGGGTATGCGTCAGCCAGATTACATCGAAACTGAATATGACCCAATCGACTACATCTCAATATTTGTCCGTTCTGCAGCGAGCGGGGCTGGTACATGCGACTCGGCTGGGCAAATGGACATATTATAGAAGAGATGAAGAGGCAATCAAAGAAATTGCTTCCTATATTCAGCACGATCTATAAGTCATAAAGACTGGATTCAAACCATTGAATTCAGTTTTTATATATAAAATAAATCGATAATTCGAGATTTGTAACTGAATCTTTTTTATTTTCAACCAAGATATCGACATTTCTCGAATTATCCACATCCAAAAAAAGGAGCTGTTCCCCATGTCCAACCATTCCACCCCGTCCGGCAGCACCGCGACGCTCGTGATCGTTGCGCATCCGGATTTGGAGACATCCCGGATCAACAAAAGACTCACGGCCGAGCTTGAACGAAGAGGCAACGTTACCATTCACCGGCTGTACGAGGCTTATCCGGACGAAAAGATCGACGTCGCCCGCGAGCAAGCGCTGCTCACGACTCATGACCGTATCGTGTTTCAATTCCCGTTGTTCTGGTACAGCTCGCCTTCCCTGCTGAAGAAATGGATGGATGAAGTATTTGAGCTCGGCTTCGCGCACGGCAGAGGCGGCGATAAGCTGAATGGCAAGGAACTCCTCATTGCTACCTCTTCGGGAGGCGCAGAGAACATGTACCAAGCCGGAGGCCTTCATAATTATTCTTACAGCGAGCTGCTGCGGCCGTTCCAGCAGACCGCCAACCTGGCCGGAATGATCTACCTTTCGCCCTTTGTTGTGGGCGGAATTCGCGAAGTGACCGACGAACAACTCGAGAAGTATGCGGCGGATTACGCCGACTATGTAGAGGGACAGCTTGCCCTCTCCCGAACGCGAGGTTAACCGCTGCCGCGTACCCCGAAGACAACCCGCCGGCCTCTTCCTGCCGCCAGCAGTGGCAGGAAGAGGCCGGCCCGATAGCGGCACGGGCGCCTAACCACAATAGCTGCATAGGCGCCTGAACTAAAGATCCGCCCGGCCAGGCTCGCAAACAACAACAGACTGCCCTTAAGCGGCCATTCCGCTTTGAAGACCTTTTTAAAACCCCTCTTGTTTCCTTTTCGATCAATTCACGAATTTTGGCGGATTACAGATCGATCTTGCTGTGGTACTAAAATGCCCTTACAGCAGCGTCAATCCCGGCCCGCCTCGTAAAACTTCCGCGCCACCATTTCCGGCCTTGTGCGAGTATCCGTAAAGTGGTCCCCATCGCCGACGATAAGTCGGAACTGGCCAAGCCGTGTGGACATATGCGGATGCCAGCCGAAGCCCTCTCCTTGTGGCAATGCATTGTCTTGGAAAAAATATATATAGCTTTTGGGTGTAGGCAACGCATAGAACGCTTTAAGATCCAGCTTCTCGAAAAGCGGCGTAGCCGGCTCCGGAGTGACGCCTGCATACATTCTTCTGGCTTCCTCCAAGGTGGCCGTATTGACGAACAAATCCCGAAACAGCGGAAACGGAAGCATGATCGTATCATCCTTCGATCCAGCTCTGAGTTGCTCGAAACCTTGTCTCGTTTGGGGCGGTAACTCGTCGGCAACCGACTCGCCGTCTTTCAGTACGAACGCGTCCCAAAAGACGAGGCGCCTGATGCGATCCGGTACCTGTTCGGCAACCTTTTGAATAACTGTTCCGCCGAAGCTGTGCCCGACGAGAACGAAGTCGCGCAGGTTTAGCTTCGTTATAAAATTGACGACGGACTTCGTGACCATCGCATGCGTGACATCCTTGTTCGGATCTTTGCCGTGACCTGCGTATTCCGGTGTATAGACGGCATGCCCTTGACTACGAAGCACCGCCGCTACGCCATCCCAAAAGTGAGCGTCGGCCCAGGATCCATGCACAAGCACGAAGGTAAGCCGCTGCTGTGCGGGCAAACGGTATCTTTCGTCCGATTCGAAGGCACCATTGCTCCAGAGCCACCCACCTTCAGAATAAGGGGAGTAATAATACCCGCGGGGCATAAACCTATAATCGGGATAGGGGAATTGATGAATTTCTTGGAGATAAGGAAACATGTACAAGACATCCTCTCAAATCGACATATATAAGCTTATGCCCACTACGTTTGAGAGGTTCCCACACTCGATCCGCTGAAAGAAAGCCGCAAGAGAGAACGGTGGAGGAACTTAAATAACCGTACTGATTCCAAACTGTGAAAACAACAATTTTGTAGAACAGTCAATTGTTTTAAACCCAATCCCAACCACCAATATGGTACGGCTCACGGTAATTGATCTTCAACTATCCTGCCCTTTCGCTTAATGGCGCACCGTCAGTCTATCCTGAAATAACTTTATTTCTTCATCTGATGGCGCCGCGTTAGCGGTATGGGCGTCTAATACTTTATTTTCCTTGGATACCAAGTATATTTTTTAATAAAATTTCCGTTTTCATCCAAAGAGAGCACTTGTATATCTTCACCTGGAATTAAAATACTTTTATCTGCGAAGTAATTACTAAAATCGCTAAGTTCTCCCGCTTTACTTTGAGAGGATATCATAATTCGTCACCCGCCGAATAAAGTCTCGGCACTACGGAAGCAGCGCTTTCCTTCTCCTTTCAGTTGGTCCCAGAAAAAAAAAAGCCACCCCCGGCAAAGCGGGTTAACACCGCTTGACAACAGGAACAGCTCTTCTACCTCCGCAGCGGCAAGGCCGCGATTTCCATTCAACATGCTTTTTAGGCGGACGCCTTTACGCGCCCAAAATAACTTCCCACACCGGCTTCGTATGCCCGCCCGGATACATCAGATATAGCAGCACATACACCGCTACGCCCGTTATGGCCGTGATGAACCAGATCACAGAGGTGACTCTTCCCCACCTGCGGTGCTTGGCGTACTTGGCCTTGAAGCCCAGCGTCAGCGTCGTGATGCCAAATACAGCGGCTACGGTTGCGAGTACGATATGGAAAATGAGAAATACATGATACAGCCCCGAAAGACTCTCCGGCCCGCCCCATGACGTATTGCCGACAAATACCGTTCTCGACGCATACACAAGAAAGAACAGCACCGCAAAAACCGCGGCGGCAATCATCGTCTTCTTATGCGCCTCGCGTTTGCCTTGAATGATGAGTCCCCAACCAATAGCCACAAGCACCGCGCTGATGACGATGAAAGATGTGCTGATCGTTGGAAACACTGTGAAAATATCCATGTTCGTCCTCCTAGACCTCACCGGCAGATGCACAGGTCAGTTCGCCGCTTTCACCCCGGAAGACTCCGGAAGCTCATCGTCGCCGTCCTGCCCGTTCTCTTTTTTATACCAGTGATAGAACACAGAAGCAAGCATGGAGGCAAAAATAACTTCCTGAATGAACTTCATCCCGATGCCGCCGACCTGCTGATCCACCCTCGAAGACATCACTTCAAAAAAAGCCGGTCCGCCAAAAGACGACAACAGGGCGGCGCTGCCCTCCGAAACGCAGTAGCCCATCGCCTTAGCCCAGGCGTTCGGATCGCTGTACGTGGCATAAAGCGGCTCGCCCGCGAAAATAATCAGCCCGCAGGCGGGCGTCAGCAGCACCATATTAAGGAAGATAAATCCCACCTTGGCCAGACCGCCCCAGCGGTCCCTCTCCGGCAGCGGATGGATCAGCGTCCACCACATCAAGGCCGAAGCGATGAACAAAACAAAGTAATACAGCCGGTGAACACCGAAATGCAGCATGACATAATCATGGACCGCCGGAATATGGTACAGGGAGAACAAGCCGTTGAACAGCACCGCCGCCGTGACCGGATGGACGAGAAAGGACAGACGGCGGAAGGGATTGACCCGCAGTGCGGCGCGCCACAGCTCCACCGGAATACCGAGCATAATGAGCGGGACGGCAACATAATAGGACAGCGCCATGCTGAGCATATGAAAAGAGAACATCAGATGGCCCAGCAGACTGACCGGCCCGCCCTGGGCCAAATAGAGCGCCGCCATCCCGGTGACGAAGAAGATCCGCTGCCTTAGTGGCGCCGCCGGTACCATTCCGAACCGGCCGGACAAGGGGCCAATAAGCACGAAATAACCGGAGACGGCCACCAGCACCGCCGCCAGAAACAGCGGGCTCCATAAATCGGCAAAGCTGAACACGTTCAGTCCGAGCATCGTTCAAGCCTCCCCGCGTTTAGAAGTACGTCAATGAATCCCTGTCCCGGCGTTGGCAGATACCCGAAGCCATATTGCATGGCTTAGTGGGCGCTCCCCGTATACACAGTATACCAGCCTACCTCTGCCGCATCTAAGGACCTCATTCCTGAAGCTACTTTCGAATATAAGGGAAAACCTCCTGCTTATTTCACCTTTTCGAACGATTTCCGCTATTAAGCAGGAATTCCTCCCTCTCATTTCAAGCAAAAACAGCAAACCTTTAGTTTTCGGTGAATTAAACCGGAGGTTTTCCGCTATAATCCAACATTCCGGACCATCCACCTCAATTAAGACGGAGAATTTCCAGTTCAGCCGAACCGGACGACCGTTATCGCGTCAATCGCGGACCTCTGTCAAGAAAGCGGGCACCCTTTAGCTTGCTTTTCCCTTAGAACCCGTTTCAAGAAAGACATCCCACAACAGAGGCGCCCTGCCTTCGCAAGCTTGTTCAGCCCCTCTGACGATAGAGCCCGGACAGAGCTGCACTCCAAAAAAAGGCAGGCTCCTCCGCCCGCCCTTCTCCCTTCAGTCCCACCAAACCCAGTACAGAGCCATGATGATACAGGTTCCGGCGATCAGGAAACCGCCTAGAATGAATATGATCGGCATCATATGCCCCTTATCCTTCAAATGCATCCAGTAGCCCATCTGCACAAAGACCTGAATCACGGCCATGACAAGCAGCAGAATGACCGCAAAGACCGGGTTGACCCCTCCGGCCGCCACCGCCGCAAAAGCGATGAGCGTCAGCACAGCCGAAAGGACAAATATCATCACATGCTTCTGCGGGCCTTCCTGACGGTGGCGGCGCTTCACGCCGTTATCCCGGGTATGCTGTTCAGCGGCCATAGACTAGCCCACCTTTCCAAGCAGATAGACAACCGTAAAGATAAAGACCCATACCACGTCGATAAAATGCCAGTACATGGCGGAGATATAGAGCTTCGGCGCGGTCACTACGGTCAGTCCCTTATAGCCCAGCTGTCCGATCAGCAATGAGATCCACAAAATGCCGAAGGCGACGTGGGCGCCGTGGAATCCGACCAGTGTATAGAACGCCGAACTGAACGCGCTTGTCGTCATACCGAACTCTTCATGCCTTACATACTGGCTGAATTCATAAATTTCCAGTCCCAGAAAGCCAAGTCCCAGCATCACGGTAACAAGCAGCCAATTCCGGAGCAGCTTTGGACGGTTCCGGTGCATCGCCTGAATGGCAAAGACGCTGGTCAGGCTGCTGACGAGCAGAAGGAAGGTCGCCGCCGCAACAAGCGGCAGATGAAACAGATCATTAGCTGCCGGACCTTCATTCGTCTGATTCCGCAGCGCCAGGAAGGTCGCGAACAAGGTGCCGAACAGCACGGCCTCGCCGCCGAGAAACAGCCAGAAGGCCAGCACTTTGTTGCGGCCTTCGGCGGTTGCTTTTTCCGGTTCATGGGCCAGGCCACCGTGAACGGGTTCTGCATGCGTCGTTGTCATTTCCGGTTCACCTTCCTTCCAGCTCTTCAGGCTCGATATGCCAGCCGTGATCGTCGTACAGCGAACGCACCAGCATGGCTCCGAAAGTAATGAGCAGACCGAGTCCGGTTACAACGTAGTTGTTGAACAAAAAGCTCACCAGAGCGCTGCTAAAATCGTCCCGGCTGAACATGAATCCGAGACCGGCGATAAAGATGCCGACCGCCATAACGAATGGCAGCGGCGTCGCCGAAGGCATATGAATCGATCCGATCGGCTCGGCCGGGGTCATTCCCTTGTTCCCCGCCGTCTTTTCCTTCCAGAAAGCGTCAAGCCCGCGCACCAGCGGCGTCTGCTTGAAATTGTATTCCGGCGACGGCGACGGGATGCTCCATTCCAGCGTCCGGCCGTCCTCCCAGGGATCGCCGCCGGCGTCCGGCGGCTTTCTCGATGTGATCCACACATTGGCCAGGAAGACCAGCATCCCGGCGCCCATCAGCCCGGCCCCGATCGTACTGACCAGATTCAGCGTATCGAAATGCTGATTCGGCAGATAGGTGAACACCCGGCGCTGCATGCCCATCAGCCCCAGGAAATGCTGAACGAAGAAGGTCAGATGAAATCCGATGATGAACGTCCAGAAGGTCCATTTGCCTAAAGTTTCACTCAGCATGCGGCCGAACATTTTGGGCCACCAGTAGTGCAGCCCCGCGAACAGGCCCATCACCAGGCCCCCAACGATAACGTAGTGAAAATGTGCCACGACGAAGTACGTATCGTGGAACTGGAAATCCGCGGGTGCGGACGCCAGCATTACGCCGGTTACGCCGCCCATGGTGAATGTCGGAATGAAGCCGGAAGCGAACAGGTTGGGCGTGGCAAAGCGCACCGACCCGCCCCATAACGTAAACAGCCAGTTGAAGATTTTGATTCCCGTCGGAACCGCGATCAGCATCGTCGATACGGCGAAGAGAGCGTTCGCAACAGGGCTAAGACCGGTCGTGAACATATGATGCGCCCAGACCATGAAGCCGAGGAACGCGATCAGGATGGTCGCGAACACCATCGAGCTGTAGCCGAACAACCGCTTGCGCGCAAAGGTCGGAATGACCTCGGAGATAATGCCGAAGGCCGGGAGAATCAGAATATACACCTCGGGATGGCCGAAGATCCAGAAGATATGCTGCCAGAGCACGGGGCTTCCGCCCCCTCCGGGAACAAAGAAATTCGCGCCGAGAATCCGGTCGAAGGTCAGCAGCACAAGGCCTACGGTGATTGCGGGAAAAGCGAATAATATAATGGCGGATGTGATAAACGTCGTCCAGGCGAACATCGGCATCCGCATAAACGACATGCCCGGCGCGCGCATCGTAATGATGGTCGCCAAGAAGTTAATGCCGCCGATCAGAGTTCCAAGGCCGGCGATTTGCAGGCCGATCGTGTAAAAATCGACGCCGTGCGTTCCGCTGTAAGCGGTACCGGACAAAGGCGTGTATGACGTCCAGCCCGCGTCGGGCGCACCGCCCATCATCCAGCTTAAGTTTAGCAGCAGCCCGCCGAACAGGAACGTCCAGAAGCCCAGCGCGTTCAGAAAAGGGAAAGCGACGTCGCGCGCGCCGATCTGCAGCGGAATGACCGCATTCATAAGCGCGAAGATAATCGGCATGACGCCGAGAAAAATCATCGTGGTGCCATGCATCGTAATCAGTTCATTGAAGGTCTGGGCGTCGACAAAATCATTCATGGGCTTAATGAGCTGCCACCGGATAAGGAGCGCTTCAATCCCGCCGATGCCAAAAAACAATCCTCCCGCCCATAGGTACAGAATGGCGATTTTTTTATGATCGACGGTCGTTATCCAGTCCATCAGTCCGGTATGCCGCTTCAGGCCGTGCGCGGCAGGCTTCGGAGATTTCAAGGTATGCGCTGCTTGAGTCAAGGTTCGTACCCCCTTTTCAATTATCCGCTTGGTATGGGCTGCCGTAAGCAACTAGTTCAATTTATAGCCGGCCAGATATTCTGCAATCCGGTCGATTTCGTCGTCACTCAGGCCCATATCCTGTTTGGGGTCGGGCATTAGGTTGCCCGGCTTTACGCCTTGCGTGTCATGCAGCCATGTCTTCAAATTCTCCTCCACGGGAGCGCCGTCCTGGCGGGTATCGTCATTGAGCAGAATACCGGCCACCGATTCACGGGAGCCGATGCCGGTCAGGCTCGGTCCCACCGACATTCCCTGATCGCCGACCGCGTGGCATTTCAGGCACTGCTCCTTGAAGGTCTCAGCGAGCACGGGATCAGCGGGAAGCACTGCTGGCTCTTTTTGCGCCTCAATCCACTGATTAAATTCATCATTGCTAACCGCTTTCACTTTGAATTCCATGAATCCGTGGGAAGGTCCGCACAGCTCGGCGCATTTGCCGCGGTATACGCCTTCCTTCGGCGCGCTGAAGCTGAACCGGTTGGTCGCTCCGGTCGGGTTGGTGTCTATTTTGCCGGAAAGTGAGGGTACCCAGAAGGAATGCAGCACATCGTTAGTCGTCAGTTCAAAGGCAATGTCCTTGCCGGCGGGAATAATTAGATCCTGCGCCGTCTTGATGCCGTAATCGGGGTATTCGAATTCCCACCAGTATTGGTGGCCGGTCACTTTTACTTTGATCGCGTTCTTGTCGCCTGAGTGATTGTCCCCCAGGGCGAACACCGTCCTCACCGTCGGAACCGCCAGCACGATAACGAGAATGAGCGGAATCACCGTCCAGAGCACTTCCAGCTTGAAGCTGCCATGGGTCTGGTCCGGAATTTCATTCTGTCCCGGCTTCCGGCGGAAGCGGATCATCACGTAAGCCGCGATGGAAAATACGATCAGCAGTACGACAATCATGATGGAAATCGCGAGCTTCATCAGTCCCAGCGAGCTTTCCGCGGCCGGACCCTGCGGCTTAAGCACCGACAGGTCTTCACGGCCGCAGCCGGCGAGAAACATTCCGAAAACCGCGATCAGGGGAAGAAGCCGCCTTGCAGACTGCCACGTTCTCATCATCGATCAACCCCGCTTTTTCCGATTTCAATCAGATTACGCGCCCTGTGCTGTCAATTATAACAATCACTATTAATATAATTTTCAGCTCCTGTTTTGTCAATCATTCACATTTATTTCACAATGTCGAAAAAGCTTGTCAATCCAACGTTTGCAATCGCTTTCCGAAAACGTTATTATAATAAATAAGCATATAGACCGCTTACAATACCCACTCCCCTCTATTATCCATTTGACAAATTTTCACCGTTTGAATCCATGGCATGCCAAAGTGCACAAAAAAACCGTTCTCTGCGGCTTTCGCAAATCACGGTTTATAAAATCCTTACGGATGAAAAGATAGACAGTTAAGAGACTGACGAATTTAACTTTACCAGCTCATGCTCTACGACCATGGTGAGTTCTTCCTCATAGCCTCCTGTAATCCGATATTTACGGACATAATCTTTGACGAATTTCTTGGGATCCTTGGGCCGGAAAATACGTGTCATTTCCCGCAGACTTTCCTTGACTTCGTTGTGACCTTTGCTTGCCATGATCAGTTCCCTCCCAAAACATTGAAAATGAATGCTCCGTTGTAGAGAATGCATGATGAAAAGTCCGCCGTTACTTCGAAATGCAAGAACTAGTTCTAGATATTAAAAGATCGAAAGTCGCTTGCATTTATCGATCCATTCGCTAATTAGCCGGGCGAAAGGCCAGGCCAGCGTATTTACGGACCGGTGAAGCAGGTTCGTCGCGATTTGGGCTGAGAGCTTCAGGTGTGATTAGCACCCTGACACTGTAATTACCCGAAAAGCCAAGTCTCTAATCACTCCTTTCGGGCTTTATCGTTTTATTGTATCATATTCCGGTCCAACTTCCACCTTTCCTGTGAAATGTCCACATGAAAAACTTTATTAACAGAATGTCCCGGAACACACGTTCCATTATAACATAGTTTTTAGACCATCGGTCAAGCTATTCATGAAAATTTTCAGAAACATTAGTTAATTTAGACAAGCCGGGCAGAGTTCATACTTTGTCCCGGCCGCTCATATTGTTGTATAGAGGAAGCACCCGGGAACGTCCCGAGCCCAGGATGCTTGTTGTTCATATGACAGGAGAGTGAAGCCCTTGTCCCCGTTTCGTTCATCCGTCGGCTTGCCCGATTATATTGCGGCTGCGCTGTGCTATCTGTTCCCTTTTGCCGGAGGCATCGTCTTTCTCGCTCTCGAGAAGCGCAGCCGGTTCGTGCTCTTCCATTCTCTTCAGTCGCTATTAGCCTACGGCGCGCTTATGGTCGGCCATGTGCTGGCCGGTCTTTTGCCTTTCATCGGCCCGCTGCTCGCCGCTCTCATCTTCCTAATCAGCTTCGGCGTTTGGCTGCTGATGACGTATCATGCGCTGAGAGGCAACTGGTATAAACTGCCCTGGGCCGGCGATATCGCGGAGCGGCAGCTGCGGCGGCTGTGAGCACCTCTGGTTCATATAAAGCGATTTCCTTTCACCTCAGCTCTTCGGTACAATAATAGAGAACAACAGCATGAATTTGGACCTGGGGGAAAAAGAATGTACCTGTTTGTGATCAATCCGCGCTCCGGCGGCGGGGCCGGGCGGCGCGCCTGGCTGCGGGCCGAGAAGCGGCTGAAGGATCTGGCGGTGAAGTACGAGGCGCTGCACACAGAGAGCGCGTCCGGCGCCGGGCGCGATGTGATGCAGGCGCTGGCGCGCCGGGAGAAATGGAGCGCCTGCGTGGTGGTCGGCGGCGACGGAACGATACACAGCGTTCTCTCGGCGCTGCTGGCAAGCGGCGCCCCGCTTGGCATCCTGCCCGCCGGCTCCGGCAATGACACCGCGCGCAGCTTCGGCATTCCGCTGGAGCTGGAGGCCGCGCTTGACGCCGTGCTTGACGGCGCCAGCGTCCCGGCCGATCTGCTGCTGGCCGGGGACAGTTATACGCTGACCGCCGTCGCCAGCGGATTCGATGCCCAGGTTGCGGAGAATGTCAACGGGGGCCGGTACAAACGGGTATGCAATGCCCTGCACGCGGGCCGCCTGGCCTATCTGATCGGCATTCTCCAGACGCTGATCACCTTTAAGCCGTGCAGGGCCAGCGTTGTCCTAGACCGACAGGAGCAGCGCTTCGAGGACGTCTGGCTGGCGGCGGTCTGCAACCTGCCGAGCTACGGCGGCGGGCTGCTCATCGCGCCGCAGGCGAGACCGGACGACGGCCTACTCGACGTCTGCGTCGTACACGGGTGCAGCCGCATGCAACTGCTGCGGCTGTTCCCGACGGTGCTGAAGGGCAGCCATGTCTCGCTGCCCTTCGTAACGATGCTGCGCGGGACAAGCGCAGCGATACGCTTCGAGCGCGATCGGCCCGCGATCGGCGACGGCGAGAGCCTCGGCCGCGGCCCACTGGCCGTGCGCTGCGAGCCGGGGGCGCTGCGCGTGCTTGTGCCGCGGGCCGCAGGCCCCGGGCCGGCTTGACTGGGCTGGCGCCTGACGCACGCCAAAGCCCGCCGCCGGAAGGAGCCTGCTTCTGAAGGCGGCTTAGCTGCCCCTAAGCCCTCCAGTTCCTTCCCGGAAGCGATAACAGAAAAGCAGCCGTTATGACCGGGGGCCATCCCCCTCCATAACGGCTGCTTTTGTTCACGAAGACGCCCATTTCCACCTAGAGACGATTCGGCGGCTCTCACGGCAATAGCCCCCTACTCCTCCCCGACGAAGGTAACCTTCCCGTCCTCCAGCGATGCGATACGCACGAGGGACTCCACCCGATAGCCCGCTTCCTGAAGCAGCTTCCGGCCAGGCTGGAATGACTTTTCAATGACGATTCCGATGCCGGCCACCGCAGCCCCCGCCTGCTCCACAATCCGCGCAAGTCCAAAGGCGGCCTCGCCGTTGGCCAGAAAATCATCGACGATCAGCACCCGCTCGCCCTGACCAACGAACTTTTTGGAGACAGTGATTTCATTGGTCTCTCTTTTGGTGAAAGAATAGACCTTCTCCACGAAAATATCCTCCGTTAAGGTCAGCGATTTCTGCTTACGAGCGAAGATCAGAGGAACCCCGAACTCCAGCGCCGTCATAATGCCCGGAGCAATGCCCGAGGATTCAATGGTCAGCACCTTCGTAATTCCTTCCTCCGCGAACAGCTCCTTGAACTCGCGCCCGATTTCACGCATCAGGAACGGGTCCATCTGATGATTGAGAAAAGAGTCCACCTTTAGGACACCCTTGGCAAGCACAATGCCTTCGTTCATTACCTTTTGCTTTAACAATTCCATATGTAATCCTCCTTCTCCAATCCCGTTAAACTCAGCTGTAGGAAAGACCCATTCTTCCTCGAGGTTCCAGAAGGAGAGAATGGGTCTTTCACGGCCATCATAGACCTGACGGTTTCTGCGGCAGGAGGTTGCCAATGATAGATTTCAAATCATGATCCTCCCCGGACTTCCCGTCGCCGGCGTCATACTCCGTAATCCGGATTTGGGAATAGTCGGCACCCGGGTCCACAGGCTTGAATATCAACTTCTCCCGGTCGTCCAACCTTACGTTGAATTTCATCTCCTTGAACATGTCGATCAGCTGTCTCTCGTCCGGAACCGTTCCCTCGTCAATGAACAGCAGACCCCGCAGCGATTTCGGACCGCTCGAATGCAGCACCTCAAAATGTACGATACACTCCATTCTTCTTCACCCCCCTGGCATGGTTTGGGAATTCCAGTATACGCTAGCTGTCGTCCCGAGTGTTCCCCGGAGTTTGGATCTCCATAAGGTCCTCTTCGTCTTCTCCGTCACTTCCGATGTATTTGCGGTATATGCTCCCGTAGCGGTGGCCGTAGCGCCGTTCCAATTCGGGTCCCATATCCTGTTCCAGCTCAAACAGTACCATTTCCTGAGTAAAATGGCCCAGCAGAAGCTCCACCAGCACCCGGTGCTCCGTAACGACGGCCTGGACCGTTCCATCTCCTTCGCCGCCGCGCATGCCGAGCATACACCACCGGCGGTCGACCACAAAGGAGAATTTCCGCCCCTCGGATTCTCGCTCCTCAAGAGGCGGCCACGGAAGGTAAGTACTGGCGGCATTGCCGCCATCGAACGCCCAGAGCAGCCGCACGCCGCGGCGCTCGGCCTGTTCCAGCTCGCTGCGCAGCAGCGAGGCTTCCTCCCGCCACACATCGACGATGATCTCATGTTCCGCCGCATTCAGCTGACGGATCAGCGCATCCATCACATTGCGTTCGCCTTCCACATTATAAAAGGTGGTGCTGACCGAGCCTCCGCGCGGCATTTCGTTCTCGACGAAGGCCAGCGAAGCCTGAACCCGACCGGAAATCATCTTTGCCAGCTCATCCGGATCCAGAGCGCTGTACCGCGCGGGCTCCCCGTCGCCGCAGCGCACATAGCCCTGCTGGGTCAGGCGCTGGAGCGCGGCATACACATTCGACCTGGAGACGCCAAGCCGCTTCGCCACCTCGTATCCGGAAGATTGTCCGATCGCCGCCAGCTCCACCATGATTTTGGACTCCATTTCCGTAAAGCCCAGACTGCGCAGATGCAGCAGCAATTGTTCCATTCCTATCCCCCCCAAGGCCGGCTGAATGCAAGTTTAAATCTGTTCTGATCCGCAGCGCGGACACCACATGGAGCCTTTGGGCAGATCCGCCCGGCAAATCTGGCATTTTACCATCTCTCGCGGACCGGTATCCCCTTCCGCCTCTTCTTGCTCCTTCGAGTGCCAATCCCGGATGCGCCGGTCGAGCTCAAGCTGCCTTTCCCGCTCCCGCTCCAGTTCATCGGCAATTCGGCTTTCACTCTTCGGGTTCTGCACGTTCCCGGCGTATTCCTCCAGCGGAAGAGGCAGCTCCTCCTCTTCGCTCTCCATATACATATAGCCATAAGGCTCCTCCGGTCTCTGTTCCGGGGCCGCCTCCGGTTTATCCGGCAGGGCCGCTTCCGGTTCCTCGTGGAAAGCCTGGGCCGAAGTCTTCGCAGTCCGTTCCAGCTTGTGTCCGCAGTGCGGGCAGAAGTTGGCGTCCAGCCCTACAATATATCCGCATTTGCAGAGCCGTTCATTTTTAAGTTCGGCGATGCGTGAGCGCAGAGCGTCGATTTTATCCTGAAGCTTAAGGCAGGAACGGGAGTGCTCAATCATCTTGCCTTCGGCCAGCGTTAAATCCCTGGAGCGGTAGCCTTCATAAAAGAGCTTGCCCATCTTCATAAATTCCATTTCCATTTCACGTTCAATATCGGAAATCCCGCTGTTCAGCTTGCCGATCTCCACAGAGTTCTGCGCTTTTTCGCTAACCCGGTTGGCTCCGTCTTTAATGCGCTGCAACAGATTCATCGATAGTTCCTCCTTCTCATGGGTGAGCCAAAACACAAGCACCGCTTACGGAAAAACGGCTTCACCGCCCATAAGGAGGGTATCCGTTTCTACTAAGACTAAATGTCATATTAGCAGACGCATGCGGCGCCGCCTGAAACTATGACTCTATCATACCAAATGTGACGGTCAGATTCATTATTTGTCGCCTTATGTATAATAATGAAATAACTAGATTTATCCGGCAGCAGGCCAATTGGATACAGATGGTATTTTTTGCTTCCAGCCCTTCACTTCGGTTAAAATGAAAGGGGATTATAAATACGTACATTCGGGAGAGTATCCGTGAAAGAACAAAATAGCAGATCGCTGACGCTAGATCAACTGCAGGTTCACGTTCAGGATTTGGGCCACTGGGAACTAAATGAAGAACTGTCCAGACAGCTTGGCGAATTCAAAAAAATGCCCGCCCTTTACCGCCTTGCCCTGAATGAGCTGGAGAATAAAATTGAAACACTGAAGACCGAATGGGAAATGCGGGACGGTTACAGTCCGATCGAACATATCAAGCGCCGGATCAAGGAGCCGAAGAGCATCCTGCAAAAGTTGGAACGCAAAGGCCACGCCTTCAGCTTCGAAAATATTGAAAAACATATTCACGATATCGCCGGTATGCGGATTGTATGCGCCTTTGTCAAAGATATATACCGGCTGGCCGATCATTTGAGCAGCCGGGAGGATATTCGTGTGCTTGAAATCAAGGATTACATCGCCCATCCGAAGCCGAACGGGTATCAGAGCCTGCATGTGATTGTCGCCGTGCCGCTCATTCTCTTGGAAGGAACCCGCTGGGTAAAAGCCGAGATCCAGCTGCGCACGCTGGCTATGGATTTCTGGGCAAGCATGGAGCATATTCTCTACTACAAATTCGACCAGCAGCTTCCTCCCCATGTTGCGGAAGAGCTGAAGAGCGCCGCACGCGCCGCCGACGAGCTGGACAAGAAAATGCTGCGTCTGCGCAGGGAGATCCTAGAGCTGTCGGAAGGCATTGAGAATACTAAAGAGCAGAAATAACGAAGCCCCGTGGCATCCTCTATCCGCCGCGGGGCCTTTCTCTTTCACCCATACGCGCTTCATTATGGAAGCGCGGCAAACTCCGTTAAGACTGGTCATTTCGCCAAGTCTTTCGCCCGGCGGGCCGCAGCCTCTGCCGCCCGCCGCATAATAAGCTCAAGCCCTTCGTTCGCACGGGGCACATTGGGCAGAAGCGGCTGCCAGTCCTCCCCATGTGGCGGCAGGGAAGGAGAAACCGGTACAGGCCGGTCCCGGACTTCCGGAAACAGGGGACCCGGCTGGTGAAGCGAGCCCTCGGCTGCGGCTTCCGCCAGCCACTCCCCGGCGGATACCGCCGTGCCCTTCTTCTCCAGCCTTGCCAGCTCTGCAGACAGTGCTGCCGCGGGCACCGGCCCGGTTTCTTCCGCCGATGCGGCGCCGCCGTCCCTGGCCCAGAGAGCGAAGACCGCGTCCGTCAGTTCGCCCTTCGGCAGTCCGCGCAGCGCGAGCGCCGTCAGCGGCTCCTTCGCGAGCCGTTCTCTCACCTTCGCCATTGCCGCTTTGTCTCCGGCCTCTTTATCCGCGTCCGTAGGGTCCGAAAGCTCCGAGTCGTCCGGCCACAGCCCAAGTTCGGCCAGCCAGGCGGGCAGGCATCCTTTGAGCAGTCCGTATAATTCATGCGGACTCTCCGCCAGCCGTTCCACTACCTCCCTGCGCCGGGAAAGCGGCCACACCTCCATCTTCAGGACATGCCGGAATTTCGGGGAGGCCTGCTGTGGGTCCATGACCCCCTCTCCTTTCGCATGACCCTTGGCGGCCGTGCCGGATACGGGTGTCCATACCGCCGTGAGTACTCCCGGCGCGGCTTCGATCTGCATGTTCATCGTCTCCGTCATACCTTCCCTCCACCGCTTGCTTCCCTCGTTTTATTTGCGGATCGCTACATCCAATCCTGGTTTTGCAGCTCAATCAGTTCCTTCAACTCGTGATCGGACATTTCGGTGAGCCAGTTCTCTCCGGAACCGACGACCTGCTCGGACAGATTCTTTTTCCGTTCGATGAGTTCGTCGATCCGCTCCTCCAGTGTCCCTTGGCAGATCAGCTTGTGGACCTGAACATTCTTATGCTGCCCAATCCGGAAAGCGCGGTCCGTCGCCTGATTCTCCACTGCGGGGTTCCACCAGCGATCGTAATGCACGACATGATTGGCCCTTGTCAGGTTCAGCCCCACTCCGCCCGCTTTTAGCGAGAGGACGAAGAACGCCGTTCCCTCCCCTTCCTGAAAAGAGCGGACCATCTCGTCGCGATCCCTTTTTGAAACGCCACCGTGCAGAAACAGCGGCATTTTACCGTAGCGCTTGGCCAGTCTGTTCACCAGCAGCTCGCCCATCGACACATACTGGGTAAAAATGAGCGCCGACTCCCCAAGCTCCGCGATGCTGTCCAGCACCTCGAACATAGCCTCCATTTTACCGGACTGCTCGTTTCGGCCCTGACGGCCTTCCTCCTTGCGGAAGAGCTGCGGATGATCGCAGATTTGCTTCAGCTTCGTCAGCGAAGACAGAACCAGCCCCCGCCGCGCCATGCCGGAGCTTCCTCCGAGAGTATCCAGCATATCGTTCACAACGCTCTGATACAGCAGCGCCTGGTGCTCCGTCAGCGTGCAGTAGTTCTTCAGCTCGAGCTTCTCCGGAAGATCCTTGGAAATATCGGGGTCGCTCTTCAATCTCCGCAGCAGAAAAGGCGATACAAGCCGGTGCAGCTCCCGCAGCCGCTCCGCCCCTTCGCCGCTCCCGTAACGCTCGCGGAAGGAGTGATAGGTGCCGAGATAGCCCGGGTTCAGAAAATGAAAAATTGACCAAAGCTCTCCGAGCCTGTTCTCCACCGGCGTCCCGGTCATAGCGATCCGATGGGGAGCGGCGAGCCGCATGACGCTCTGCGCCTGCTTGGTTCGGTAATTTTTGATGTATTGGGCCTCGTCTAGCACAACGGTTGACCATGGCACCGAGGCAAGGTCCTCGCTGTCCCTGCCGGCCAAATGGTAAGTGGTAAGCACGATATCATGCCCTACGGCCTGTTCCCGGAAGGCTTCACCCCGCAATCTGCGGCTTCCATGATGAATATAGACGCTGAGCGAAGGCGAGAAGCGCAGCAGCTCCCGCTGCCAGTTGCCAAGCAGCGAGGTCGGACACAAAATAAGCACCGGATTCCGGCCGGCTGCGGCTTCTCCGCCGGCTGCCGTCTCACGGCCCAGCAGACAGGCAATCACCTGAACCGTCTTCCCGAGACCCATGTCGTCAGCGAGACAGACGCCAAAGCCCAACTCGCTCATAGCGCTCAGCCATTGATAGCCGCGCTCCTGATATGGACGCAGCGTCCCCTGCAGCTCCGGAGGGACCGGACGCGCGGGCAGACTCCGCACGGCGTCTCCGCGCATCAGCGAGGCGAGCAGACCAACGGTTTCCATGCCCGTAACGGGCATTCCCTTCCACAGCCGCTCTTCCCCTGCTTCCGCTTCAAGACGCATCCAGTCGGATGCGGACATTTCTCCGTTCTCATGGCGTTTCATGTACCGGAGCACCTGGCGGATTTCCTTCGGGTCCACTTCAATCCATTCTCCGCGGAACTTAATGAACGGCACTCCGGCAGCCAGCAGCGCTCCCAGTTCCTCCGCGCTGACGGAACTGTCGCCAAGCGACGCCTCGATCCTGAAGGAAACCAGCGTCTCCATGCCGAGCGCAAGCGGTTGGGTATCGCTTGGCATCTCCGGCAGCTGCATTTTCAGTCTCATGCCGATGCGGCGGCGCCCCTCTTTGCTCCAGCGCGACGGAAGCTGGACGGTAATTCCCCGATTGGTCAGCTCCTGCACGGTCTCCTTCAGGAAATAATACAGCCGTTCCGGCTCAAGATCCACGCCGGTCGGAGCGGGGAATTCGAGCGCCCGCGAAATATCCGGCGACAATTCCGCCGCCCGCCCCAGCGCCGCCAGCAGCTGTTCCTGAATTCCCTTATAGCGTTTGCCCCAAAGCATAAATTCTCGTTCACCGCTGCTCCAGACAGAGGCTGCGGGAAGCCAGAATCCGCTCTCTTCCCGTCCCTCTGCCCAAAAGGACAACCGCCAGATCTCACCGTCTTCTCCCGGCGGCTCCAGCCTAAGTCCAAGGCCAAGCTGTCCGCTCTGCTCCTCCGCTGCTCCGAAGTGCGGAATATCGCTGTCCGCCGCCGCGTTCACCTCCGCCAGCAGCTCCGTTACCTCGGCGGGCGTACCTTGAACGGGGATGTCGCGGCTGCCCGTAAGCAGGCTGTTCCACCACAGCTCGGTCAAAGGCGACCGCCCCCGGCGGTAGTTGGCCTTGAACGGGAGGAGCTCCTGCTCCATTCCGGCCACAACCCCTTTGACCTCCGCGTTGATCACAGCCTGAAGGAAGGAGTACAGCACGGCTGCTCCGGCTTCCTCCCGGGAAGCCGGTTCACCTCCCTGCAAGGCCGATGAACCAAGCGCCAGCACCGGCATCGAGGCGGAGAACCGCAGGAAAGCTTCCCGCTGACCGGGCTCCCTGCAGACGGGAACCCAGCAGGTCTCCGCCGCCAGTTCTCCGCCGCGCCGCCGCGAGCCGGCCGGCCGCGGAGACACGGCGCCCGGAGCGATTCCTCCCGTGGCGATCAGCTCAAGCGCAAAGCGGGCCGCAGCCGCCCAGTAGCCCATCTCTCCCCCGGGCTCAATGCCCTGCCGTTCGCAGAGCGCTTCGTCCCAGGACAGCAGCAGCTCAAACGCATCCTTCGGAGAAAGGGCAAGTCCCTCAAGCATTCTCCCGGCAAGCGGACGCCGCGCCGCCCTGCCTTCATTTCTGGCCACGGGATATTTTACTTCCGCCAAACGAAGCGCCGCGCCCGCGAAAGGACGATGCCCGTCAAGCTCCAGCCGCTTGACCACGCGAGTCCATGCATCTACTTTGGGTTCCGAAGTCTCACCGGAGAAGCAAAATAAAACATCCCCTAACCACATTGCATACAGATGCTTAGTCATCGTGATCTCCTGTCTTTTTGAACAAGCCAAAACGGGCAGCCCGTCCCCAGGTCGCTAGCGGCAGCCGTTTCAGCGAGGAAAATCAAGCTGGTCTATCTCTGCCGGTGGCAGAACACCTGAATTTCCAAAAAAGGTTTTATCTCCATCTTATACGAAAAAGCCGTGATTTAAAAATATTTCTGCATATTTACGATCCCGAATTTGCACCGCCTACCTAACTTTCGACAAATATGGAGGCCTGCCGCTCTTCATTTCCGTGACTTCTGGGTCAGATAGCCCGGCCGGAGCAATTATATTAATTTATCAGTACGCAAAAGAAAAGTCGGCGCTTAGGTGGATTCACCCTGTTCTTGGCGCCGACTTGCTTGAAAATTTCATCCGACCTCAGCAGGCAGTTGTTCCTTCAGCCAATGGTCGATGAAGTCCGCCACCTCTTCCCAGCCCGGCTGTGCGATAATCCAGTGGCTGCGGCCGGGGAATTCCTTGTAATCCGTTACGGCTCCGGACTTCTGATTGTAGAGACTGTAATTCTTACGAACCAAGCTGGCGGGAACGATCCGGTCAACTTCTCCGGCAATCATCAGCAGCGGTCCGCGGCTGCCATTGTTAAAGTTCACTTTGAACGGGCTGTTCGAAGCGAACGGGGCGGCTGCTCCCTGAAAAAAGATTCGCGTCGTCTCCGGCACCACATGCTCCCGGTAAGCCCGCTCCTGCTCGGCTTTGCCCAGCGTATTGACAAAGGCGTACTGAAACTCCTTGAGAGACATCATGAAGGTCTTACGCCAAGGCTTGGACAGAATGCCGAAGATGGAACGCGCCGTGGTCGGATAAGCTGCCGAGACCACTCCTTTGGCGCCCCCGGAATTAATGGCGATTCCCGCCAGCCCCAGCCCGCGGTCCATCATCAGCTGCGTCAGCAGTCCGCCGAAGGAATGACCGATAATAATCGGCTTCTCCGGCAGCGCCTTGATGATGCCGGCAAAGTAATTCGTCAGGTCATCCAGACCCAGCTTGCCGAGACCGGCTTCGGGATGGTTTCGCAGTTCAGCCACAGATTGACCGTGGAAAGGCCAGGCCGGCGCCAATACCTCAAAGCCTCTGGCTTTGAAATACCCCATTAACGGTTCAAAGCTTGCCGGTGTGACAAAGGCTCCGTGAATAAATACGATCGTCGGTTTTTTCATTGTAATCTTCTCCTTTGATTTGTTTATTAGTTACCTACTAGTAGGTAGGTCAACCGGAAAAAAATTTGTCTCTCTTCTTGCGGATTATTTCGCTATCGCTGTCTCCGGTGTAATCAATGGCACCAGGCGATTCTTCACCATACTGAACTGCCGTGCATCGTTAAATGCCCTTGAAGCCAGCAGCCCACCGTGCACACAAGCCAGAATGGAATGAGCGGTTTCCTCAATGGGAGCTTCCCCGCCGGCAAACCGGTTCTCCGCAGCCGCATCTCGCAGCAGCCGTGCCAGCCAATCCGTTATATCCCGGAAATGACCCCGAATCTCGCGGGTAACCTCTTCGGGCAGAATCGGAATCTCGGAGGCAAGCTGCGCACAAAGGCAAATATCTGTAGCCTTGCTCCGCAAAGACGCCTCCCAATAAGACAAGTACTGTTCAAGCTTCTCCCGCGGATCATTGGTCAGAGAATCGAGCTTCGACAGATTTGCCCGAACTTCCTGCCGGTATCTGCCCACCACATTTTGCACCAGATTGGCTTTGGAGGGGAAGTGGTAGTGAATGCTCGCCTTCTGGATACCGATCTCAGCAGCTACATCCGCATAGCTGAAAGCACTGTAACCTTTCTCCAATATCAGGCGGTTTGCCACGTTTATTATATGATCGGATCGGTTCATGTCCTTCACCTCTTGAACTCAGTATACCTACTAGTAGGTAGAATGTCAACAGCCGAAATTCTCTTTTTTAAAAAAACCTTTCCCGCTATCCTGCACATTGCCTGCAGTCGTCCCGGGAAAGGGTCTATGCGAATCCGGTCCCCCTATAAGGCTGGATTCCGGATCTCAATACAGCAATAAGCGTCCGCAGTTATTTTCTGCGCGCCACCACTTCAATCTCCACGAGTCCGTCTTTGGGCAGACGGGCGACCTCAACCGCGCTGCGCGCCGGATACGGCTCCTTAAAGAAAGAGCTGTACACCTCGTTCACAGCCGCAAAATCATTCATATCCTTCAAGAATACCGTCGTCTTCACAACGAGGTCCAGGGAAGCTCCCGCCTCTTCCAGAATGGCCTGTACGTTCGCCAGCGACTGGCGCGCCTGGGCCTGTACATCTCCCGCCAGTTCGCCCGTAACCGGGTCCAGTCCCAGTTGGCCGGAGGTGTATACCCAATTTCCGGCGGTAATGGCCTGGCTGTACGGACCGATGGCCCCCGGCGCTTTAGACGTAGCTACCTGCTTTTTGCTCATATCTCAATTTCCTCCCATTCATCTATTTACGTCCTCATTTTAAAGCCTTCTCTCTCTTTATTGCAAACATTCCGTATCGCCCCGGACCTGTTCGGAATCCGCAGCAAAGTCCCTTCCAAGCACTTGGATGACGTCATTCGGGTAGATATGCATCCCCTTCGGATCAGCCGCCGCAATATGGACCATGGCCCGCGCAACGGCCTCTCCCTTGATGGCGCGGTATTTTGCGGCTTTGCCGGCAAGCAAGAATTCCAGCTTCGTCATGAGCATCGCTGCAATGCGCTCTCCCCGCCTGTACTCCTCCCTCTCTCCCAGCAGGAGAGACGGGCGGAACAGATGCAGCCCCGGAAAGCCCGCGCGGCTTAAGCCCTCTTCCATCCGGCCTTTGGTCCGGCTGTAAAAATTGCGCGAATGCGGATTGGCCCCCATGGAGGATACCGCTAAGAATTGACTTACTCCGGCTTCCCGGGCAAGCTCCGCGGCCTGCACAGGATATTCCAGATCGACACGCTCGAAATTCTTCTGTGATCCGGCCTGTTTAATTGTCGTCCCGAGGCAGCAGAACACGGCGTCCGTTCCTTCAAACAACCCGCCGTACCGCTCCAGCTGCTTCCAATCGATCACATGCTGCTTCAGCCTTTCATGACGGATATCAAGCGGTCTGCGCACAAGCGCCCTCACTTCTTTCCAAGCTCCGCGCAAAAGCTCCTCCGTCACCGCCTTTCCCACAAGCCCGGTGGCGCCAAGCACCACTGCCTTTTTGTCCATGGATATTCTCCTTCAATAAATTTTAGACCGGGAATTACCCCGCGCAAGGTCTAGACATCCTTCAATATACGGCGCCCCAGCAGCATGATCAGAACGATCATCAGCCCTCCAATGATAAGCTGCATCCCGTATACCTGAACCCAGTGCGGCCACTCTTCGATCCACTCGTATACTTTACCGCCGACCAGCGGACCGAAGAACGACGCGAGTCCCGTAAGCGCCGCATACATCGCCATATACATCGGGCGCTCTTTTTTCGGCGTATCCCCAATGATGAAATTGAACGCCAGCTGGTTAAATCCGCCTACTCCCACTCCGAACACAATATGCACGGCCACCAGCACCAGAAGCGCCGGAAAAACAGACAGCAGCCCCCACAGCAGCGATGAGACCGCGATGATGGGCAGTGTCCAGAAGAGAAGGAGCTTGTTGCTGTACTTCGCGTTCAGATTGCCCCAGAAATAGAAGCTCGCCATCATGAACAAGGTCTGGAACACGTTAAGAAGCGACAGCGTTTGGTAATTGATGTGCAGCAGCTGCAGCATGACATAGGAATACAGCGGTACGGTCACATTTTGCAGCAGCAGCCAGAGCGAAAGAAACAACGTCGATTTCATAAACAGTCCATCGTGAAGGGGTTTCTTAAACATCGGCACAAACTTTCTTTCGTCTGATTTCTCAAAAGGCACATCGGGATAGAAGAAAAATACGACAATATTGGCCGTGGAAAATATCCATACCACAATATACAAGATCAGAAATCCCTGCCCGCCCGGGTAGTGGTCCAGAACAACGCCGCCCCCATACAGGACAAGGCTTCCCAAAGCGTTCAGCAGCGTGTTGCGGATACCAAAGTAGCGCCCCCGCACGCGCGGCGGAACCAGATCGCTGATTACCGAACTCCACAGCACTGCTCCGGCGGTATTCGCTGTAAAGGCAAGAGCGTACAGCGTAATGAAAGCGGTCACCCAAAGTGGACGGGGAAAAAGAAACGGGACAAGTCCGGTGGATGACCACAGCAGCCGGTGAAGACCGACAAAGGTAACCAGTGCCCACTTGCGGCTCGGCAGCCTCTGAATCAGAAAAGCCACCCCGACCTGCGCGACATTCACCAGCGTGGTAAGCGCTATCACAAAACCGATTTGTCCGGAAGAGGCGCCCAGATACAGCAGAAATCCGGTCAGAAACGGCCCCTGAAGCAGCACCTGAAAAATAGTCGCAGGCACGCCTTCCCATGTGGCCATATGCAGGTTCCTGCGGGATGTCGAAAATTTGCGGCCTCTTTTCCGGGAATAGGCTTCGGGGCGGTTTCTCATGATCTGCATGGCAGTATAAACACTCCTTTGGCACGGCTTTGTGCTTCATTTTACTCCGCGCCGCCCCAGCGTCAATACGTCAGAGTTACAAATATAATTGGAATTTTTATGCCTTGTCTTCTAGGGTTGCCGGGAGGTACAGAGAGAACGTGCTGCCCTGTCCCTCCTGGCTCTGCAGCGTAATAACCCCGCCGAGAAGCCGGGCCAGATCCCGGCTGATGGACAAGCCCAGTCCGGTTCCTCCGTACTGCCTGCTGATCGTCCCGTCCGCCTGCTGAAACGCCTCGAAAATCGTTAGCTGTTTGTCTTTCGGGATGCCGATGCCGCTGTCCGACACCGCCCACTCGATCCATGATGTTTCAAGCGCCCCCTGCCGCCGCTTCTCCTGCCGGACCGTCAGCGAAACGCCGCCCTTATGGGTGAACTTGAACGCATTCGAGAGAAGATTGCGCAGAATTTGCTGCATCCGCTGCGGATCGGAGACCAGCGTCTCCGGCAGGCCTTCTTCCAGCTTAACGGTAAAATCCAATCCTCTCTGCTTGGCGATCACATCGAACTGCTGGTAGAGCAGCATGGGAAGCTCGCTGATATTGACTTCTTCATGAACGATTTCCAGCTTGCCGGCTTCCACTTTGGACAAATCCAGGACATCATTGATCAGCAGTAGCAGTTCCTCGCCGGAGCGGTGAATAAGGCTTCCGTAAGTCTGAATCTCCTCTCTATCGGTCGAATCGTCGCTCTCAGCAATAAGCTCGGACAGATTGAGAATGCCATTTAAGGGAGTGCGCAGCTCATGCGACATATTGGCCAAAAATTCCGATTTATACTGGGATGCCAGCATCAGCTGCTTCGCCCGTTCTTCCAGAACGATTCTATTCTTGTAAAGTTCCTCCGTTTGTTCGGAGAGCAGCGCATTGGCCTGTTCGATCTGCCGCATTCGCTCATGCTCCAGATGAAAATCACGGGCAATCAGCGCAAACAGAACACTAAGTGCCATACCCGCCGGGAAAGTGATCGGCATAATCTTTGAAATATATTCATATAAGGGGATGACTCCGAATAGAATGATGTTGACCGCATTGAAGAAGTTGACTACCAGAATAATAATCAGGCCCTTGGTAGTCATGGACATGGACGAACGGCGAATCCAGGGGGAAATGGCAGCGCAAATGAAACCCAGAATCGAGAGATTGAGCATTCCTGCAGCCGCAGCCATATTAATTCCGAAGGTAAAACGCATTACGCCAGTCCCCACCCCGATCAAAATCAGAAGTAAAGGCTGCGGGTAAGCTATAGCGGAGATAATTAGCGGAACATAGCGCAAATCGAAAATAACCTGCTCATCCAGCCTGTAACCGAAGAAAGAGCTGAGCCAGCCTGCAAAGATAGCCATTATAATCCAGATTACCTGCTTGGTCCGTTCAGGAACACGGGAAATGGTGTGCTTGAACAGCAGATTGGCCAGATAAGCCAAAGTTATCAGCAGCGCCGTATTAACGAAAAATATTTTTATATACTCCATGCATTCACTCCCAAAAAACGCCAAATGATCTATCAATATTATATTAGCATATTAAATAATTAATTTTAATCATTTTGGCGCTCTCCCGCCTGAACGGAAGAAAAGCGCAAATCAGATCCGATTTGCGCTCTTTTTCATATGGAGAAAACGGGGCCAGGCTATATGCCAGCGTCCACCGAGCCCCAAGAAGCGATGCTGCTTAGGACTAATAGGCTCCTGCGGCGTTTCGGGAGTGCCCCGGGAGATACTTCGCGTTTCTGTCCATGTCTCTTCATCCGGCAGCATGTAATACCTGAAGTGATAAGTACAAGTGGTGTCTCCCTGCTGGGTAAGCACGCGGTCATTGCGGATCTCGATAATCCTCCCGGCAATCACATGGGACTTATACATAGACATCGCCTTCCTTTAATAGCAGTTATTTCATACTAGATAAAATTCAGGGACCATGGCTTTTCTACAGTAAAATTACCCTTCCATATTTAGGATGAATCTTCTCGGTTTTTAGGATGAATCTTCTTCATTTTTGGCCGAAACGAATCGGGTCGGATTTTGTCACATATTTTTTTATTATTTGGTTGATTAATCTATCAATTTATTCAAAACTTCGATATAATCGACCTATAAACGAAGCGTTATCTTACAAAGTGATTGTTTTCACAATTATATTGGAAGAATTATGCTAACATTTCTTCGGTAATCATTCAGAACAATTAAATTTTATCTATTAGTTTTAATCGATCCTACACCGATAAGATTAATAAGCCTAAGGCCCTAACTCCTCAGTGACAAAGATCATTTACATAGTGATATTCATCACATTTTTTTGTTGTTTCAATGTTTTACATTTTAATATATATATTTTAAATTTTCTTGGAGGTCATACCAACATGAGAAAAACTGCAGTAGTAATATCCAGCGCCCTGCTCCTCGGCTTGCTTGCCGCAGGCTGCGGCGATAGCAACAACAGCGCTCCAGCCGCCAGTACCGCCCCTGCCGAATCTACAGCTCCTTCGGCTGCAAGCAGCGCGGCTCCGTCAACAGATGCGGCCAAATACCAGGATGGCGTTTACTACGGCACTGTTCCTGTCGACGAAAAAACCGGCTGGCAAACTTACGCAATTCTGACCGTTGAAGGCGGCAAGATTACCAAAGTTGACTGGAACGCATTCAACGTCAACAACGCCGGCGATCTGAAGAAAAAGGTCTCCGAAGACGGCAAATACGGTCTCGTATCCAAAGGCGGCGCACAAGCCGAATGGCACGAACAGGCCGCCAAAGCAGAAGCGTTTCTGATCGAGAAGCAGGACCCTGCCGCCATTACATTTGATGCCGAAGGCCATACCGACGCGATTTCCGGCGTATCGGTACACGTTAATGACCTGGTTCAAGCAGCTCAAGCCGCTCTGGCCGCAGGCCCGGCTCAACCTGGAGCTTACAAAGACGGCGGATACCATGTCCAAGGCGAAATGGACGCCAATTCCGGCTGGGCTCCGACGGTTGACCTGTCCATTGCCAACGGCAATATCGTAGCTGCCAAATTCAGCGGCGTCGACAAAGACGGCAATGACAAGCAGCAATTTTCCCAAGACGGCAAGTACGGCATGAAGGAAAAGAATCCTAAAGCCCAAGCCGAATGGCATGAAGAAGCCATCAAGGCGCAGCAGTATTACCTGGCCAACCAAACCGCCGCTCCCGCATTCGACGCCGAAGGCAAGACCGATGCCATTTCCGGCGTGACGATCAGCGTAGGCGAATACTGGACCCTGGCGGAAAAAGCACTCGAAGGAGCGAAGTAATTCACGGCTCCTCTTGCATTAATCAGACGAACGAGGTGAGTTTCTTTTGAAGAAAATTGTGATTCTTGGCGGTGGCTACGGCGGCGTACTCACAGCCAAAAAACTCGCAAAGAAATTAAAAAACAATAAAGACGTCGAAATCAAACTGATCGACCGGAACCCCTACCACACTCTATTGACAGAGCTGCATGAGGTCTCCGCAAACCGCGCTCCCGAGGATTCGATCAAGATCGACCTGAAGAAAATTTTTGCCGGCCTCAAGGTGGACGTTGTCCTTGACGAGATCAGCGATATTGACTTCAAAGGCAAGAAGCTAACGTCCGAAAAAGCCGTCTACGAGTATGATTATCTCGTTATCGGCACGGGCAGCAAACCGACCTTCTTCGGAATTCCCGGCGCTGAAGAGAACACCTTCTCTTTCTGGTCCTATGATGACGCCGTGGCGCTGAAGCGCCAAATCCGCGACATGTTCACGCAGGCGGCCAAAGAGAAGAAACCGGAAGTTCGCCGTTCCATGCTGACCTTTGTCATTGTCGGCGCCGGCTTTACCGGCGTTGAGCTGGTAGGCGAAATGGCGGAATACCGCGAAGAGCTGTGCAAAGAGTTCTTTATCGATCCGAAAGAAGTACGGCTTGTCGTTGCCGATATGGCTCCGAAGATCCTGCCGATCCTGCCGGATAAGCTGATCCGCAAAGCTGAGGCGCATTTGCGCAAGCTGAACGTTGAGATCGTTACGGGCGCTAAGATCACCGAAGTGGGCAAAGGCAGCGTGGCCCTCGGCGAGAAGAATGTCGTGGCCGCTAACACCATTGTCTGGACTGCCGGCGTCGAAGGCTCCGAGCTTGTGGGCAAGCTTGATGTCCAACAGCAAGGACGCAAGCGCATTGTGACCAATGAGCATTTGGAAAGCGTAGATCACAAGAACGTATATGTTGTCGGCGACAACATTTTCTACATTGTCGAAGGCGAACAGCGTCCCGTTCCGCAAATGGTCGAGAATGCCGAGCTTGCGGCTCCGCTGATTGCCGGCAACATTGTCGCCGAAATTAACGGAACATCGAAAAAGGGATACAAACCGGCCTTCCATGGTACGATGGTATCGATCGGAAGCCGCTACGGCGTAGCCAATGTCGGCCTTCCGAACAAAATGTTCATGCTCACCGGATTTATGGCCATGTTCGCTAAGCATATGATCAATATCTACTATTTATCCGGTGTCGTCGGCTTCAATAAAGTATGGACTTACATGATGCACGAATTCTTCCACGTAGAGAACCGCAGAAGCTTCGTTGGCGGATATTTCTCCAAGCGTTCGCCTAACTTCTGGCTCGTTCCGCTCCGCATGCTGCTCGGCGGGATGTGGTTGTACGAGGGCATCGACAAGCTGAGGAAAATATGGGTAGACCCGAACAAGATCTTCCTGATTCCGGCAGCCCCGTATCTTAAAGACGCCACTTCGGCGGCAAGCGAAGCAGTGGACGCGGTTAAGACGACGGTAGATGCGCAATCGGCAGCCTCGGCGGTCGATACCGCCAAAGAAGCGGTCTCCGCGCTTCCGGTTCCGAAGTTCATTTACAACATTTCGAACTGGTTCATGGATCTCCTGTTCTATAAACCGGACGGCAACTTCACTTTTCTTGCTAAATGGTTCCAAATCGGCATGGTCTGCGCCGAAATCGTGCTGGGTATCATGCTCATCGTTGGCCTGTTCACCGCGATCGCTTCAATTGCGACGATAGGCATGGCCATCATGATCTGGACAACCAAAATGGCAGCCACAGAAATGCTCTGGTATGTGGCCGCGGCAATCGCCTGCATCGGCGGTTCCGGCAGCGTCTTCGGTCTCGATTACTATGTTCTGCCTTGGCTTAAGAAGCAATGGAAGAAAGTTCCGTTCGTAAGGCGCTGGTATTTGTATACCGACTGAAAGCTCTGAATTCATCGGTTCATCTGCCCGGGCATCATACAATAGCCATTCGTTACAAACATTATATAATTGATTGATGTGTTTTCTGTGTAATCATACAAGCTTAATAACCAAACTTTATGGAGTAATGTGTCCTTCAGGCACATTACTCTCCTTATTTAAGAGTGGTTTTGCGGGAGGATTCGGACGTTTGGCCGCTTCCGGAAAAACCGACAAGAAGGAGAGAATCCCGTGAACAGGCACCTCATTGGGGATACCATCCGGCTGCTCCAGGCTGAATTGTCGCCCATCGCCGGAATTCAGCTTCCTCTCTCTCCCGGGGAAGGCGAAGATCTTCTCTCGGTAATGGAAGGCTTCAATCTGGAATACAGCCGCCAACTGCATCTGATGGGTATTTATATCATTCTTACCCAGGCAGCCCGGTATCATATGGAATGCACTGCAAATCATCCGGGCTTGATCCGCAATGTGCTGGATGGAGATTATTTATACAGCTTCTACCTTCAATTCGCCCTAAAGTATCGTGAACTGGATCTCGTAGTCCATCTGGCTCCTTTTATTAAGCAGCAGCAGATCAGAAGGTCGAACGGGGACTATGCCGAGCAGAACCTCATAGCTCAAATCGGACAGTTCCTGAATGCAGAATTTAAAAAAACGGCAAATCGGAAAAGTGTTAGAACAGGTGGGATAGCACCAACATGAAGCTTCACGAAGCCTTGAATATCGACATTGCAGAAGTTAACCGTGAAATTGAACGCCTGGTAACGAGCGACAAGGATGTCCCGAGCGGCTCTCCGCTGGCGACAAGCGTCCTCGAGCTTATCGCCTCCGGCGGTAAACGGCTTCGCCCGCTTATGGTGATTGTCGGAAGCCGGTTCGGCCGGAAGAGAACCAGCCGCCGTACGCTTCAGCTCGCCGCAGCGGCCGAGTTCATCCATGCCGCCTCGCTCGTTCATGACGATATCATCGACGACGCCAAGCTGCGGCGCGGCAGTCCCGCCCTGCATACCAAGACGGGAGTCCTCTCCGCCGTCCATGTCGGCAATTACATGTCGGCACGGGTGATCGAACTGCTAAGCAAGCAGGCAAAGAATAAAAACCGTTATGTGCATGATCTGTCGGCTGTCGCCACCGCCCAGCTGTGCATCGGGGAATATCAGCAGATGGAGCACGCTTACGATTACGATATTACTATGGATGAATATCTGGAGAAATCGCTCAACAAAACGGCTCTTCTGATGGCGACCTGCCTTCGTGTGGGAGCGCTGTCGGCCGA
Source organism: Paenibacillus sophorae (assembly GCF_018966525.1). Lineage (NCBI taxonomy): Bacteria > Bacillati > Bacillota > Bacilli > Caryophanales > Paenibacillaceae > Paenibacillus > Paenibacillus sophorae. The sequence continues at coordinate 1,147,099 of NZ_CP076607.1, read as the reverse complement.
ATGCACGGAGGAGACGGCCTCCACATTATACGCGTTCGGCGAGGCGCTCGGCATCGCCTTTCAGATACAGGACGATCTGCTGGACTTCACCCAATCGTCAGAGACGCTCGGCAAGCCTGCCGGCAGCGATCTCCGCCACGGCCAGGTCACCCTGCCCGTAATCTACGCGCTGCAGAACCCCAGGATCGCGGCCCATATCCGCCGCATCGGCCCCCATTCCTCCGAAGCCGATGCCCGGGATGCTCTGGCGGCAATCTCCGGCAGCGATGCGCTCGCCCGTACGGAAGAAACGAGCCGCCGTTATCTGGAACAGGCGGCCGCCATCGCGGAGCAGCTGTCCTCCTACCCGGCGCATGCCGATCTCAAAACGCTGATAGCATACTTTGCGGGAAGAGACCGCTGAAAAAGCCTAGCCTCATAGAAGCCGCTGAATGTAAAACAGCCGCCCTCTCCAGTTAATAGGAGAGGGCGGCTGTTTTCCGTTATATATAGTCCAATCATTTAGCTAACGTAAAAATAATCAACCAGCGAACAAACCAAAATGACCATGCTGATCACCTGATTCAGATTGTAGGAGGCCACCTTCATCAGCTGCCGGTTCGAAGGCTTGATGATTTTATGCTCCGTCATCAGAAGCAAGGTCGCTATACCGATGCCGGCAAGATACATCCAGCCGAGACCGCGCCACAGGTATAGAAACAGCAGCAGCATTATCATGATAAAATGCAGCGCTCCGGCAATGCGCAGTGCGTTCTGAAGCCCGAAATAACTGGGAATGGACCACAGCCCGATGCGGCGGTCGAATTCGATATCCTGGGTGCCGTATATAATATCGAAGCCGGCGATCCACAGCATGACGACCGTGCCGATGACAAAAGGCGTAAACGCTATTTGTCCGGTTACCGCAAACCACGCGCCGATCGGAGCCGAAGCGATGACGAATCCAAGGTACAGATGGCTGAGATAGGTGAACCGTTTAGTATAAGAGTAAGATGAGACCAGCACAATCGCCACCGGCGAGAGGATCAGGCACAGCAGATTCAGCATGCCCGAAGCGGCAATGAAAATCATATAGTTGACGACGATGAATGCGGCGACTTCCTTCTCGGCCAGCAGCTGCTGAGGCAGATGCCGGTGCGCCGTCCGCGGATTCTGGCCGTCAAAGGTACGGTCAACGAGTCGGTTGAAGGCATTGGCGCCGTTGCGCGCGCCGATAAGGGCGATCAGCCCCCACAGCATAATATGGCTCGAGGGCCAGCCGCCAGCCGCCCACACCATAGATATAACGGCAAAGGGCAGCGAGAACAGCGTATGCGAGAACATGACCAGCTCGCTGAACATTTTAAGTTTATGCACCGCGATTTTGCAGGCGTTAATAATGACCATTGGTTACTTCCCCATTCTTCTCTTGTCGCCTCGCCTTATGCTACATTCCCGGCGGCGACGCCGCACCTGCGAGAATATGGGCGAGCGCCCCCAGCATACCGTCGATATCTTGTTCACTAATAATAAGCGGGGGTTGAAAGGCCAAGACATTTCGTCCCACCCCGTTTTTCCCGATCAAATATCCCCGGTCTTTCATTTCCTCCAGCACATCATCCGTAAAGGCCGCGGCATCCGCCGCATCGCCGCCGCGCAGTTCCATGCCCAGCATAAGTCCGGTTCCTCTTACATCGGCGATCCGCTCCGGATAGCGTCTCTGAAGATCCTGAAGCCCTTCCTTCAGTCTTGCGCCCAACTGCTGCGCCCTCTCGGGAAGCCGCTCCGACTCGATGTAATCCAGCACGGCAAGCGCTGTGGCCGCCGACACCGGATTCCCGCCGAAGGTGGAAGCGGACGGCGTATTCAGCGAACGTGCAATTTCGTCCGCTGCCGCAAAAGCGGCCACCGGCACGCCGTTGCCGAGCGCCTTGGCCATCGTGATGATATCCGGCACGACGCCGAAATGCTCCATAGCGAACATCTTGCCCGTCCGACCGAAGCCGGTCTGGATTTCATCCGCAATCAGCAGGACGCCATACTGCTCCAGCAGCGACTTCACCGAGCGGAAGTACGAGGGCTCCGGCATAATCATTCCGCCGTTGCCCTGAATCGGCTCGGTGATCATGGCGGCAATCGTCTCCCCCTTCACCTCTAGTACCCTCTTAAGGTCCTCCAATGAACGCTCCGCCGCCTGTTCCGGCTTCAAATCCGGGTCGTAGGGACGCCGGATAAAGGTTACATCCTCGTCCAGATATTTATCGGTCCGCCACATGGGCAGCCCCGTTACGCTCATCGTCAGATTGGTCCGCCCATGCAGCCCACTCTCCAGCGCAATAAATCCTTTGCGTCCGGTATGGAGCCTTGCCAGCAGCAACGCTCCTTCGTTGGCCTCCGAGCCGCTGTTCACGAAGAACGTGCGTCTTAAATTCCCGGGAAGCACTTCCGCTAGCCGCTCCGCCAAATCGACGTTCGGCTGAGTCAGATACACGGTCGTCGTATGCTGCAGCTGCTGCAGCTGATGAATCGTCCGTGCCGTAATCGCCGGGTTGCAGTGGCCGCAGGCAACCACCGACACCCCGGCGAAGAAATCGGTGTATTCTTTGCCGGTCTCGTCGTAGACGTACTGCATCGACCCGCGGACAAGTTGCGGCGAATTCCGGTAAAAATGCTGCGTACAGGGGTAGAAGTACTGTTTACGCTTGGCCGTGACGGCCTCTCTTCCAATTATGTTGTTCTCGTTCACAGCCGGTCCCTCTTTTCTGAGAATTGCGTCCGGCCGCTTGCATAGAACACGCTCCGCAATCGGCCGTCTTTTTCAACGATATCGATATTTAAAATTTAATCAAATTGCAGTGACCCCAGTGTATATCCTGCATAGACGGGCGGAAGGTCGTTGGTCAAATCTTCCTTAGAGGCCCCCATCATTGCCTGCTGATATGCAGTAATAATTGCACCCAGCTGTTCCGGCGTATACGTCGATCCCTCAATACGGAAAGTGGAGATGCCCGCCGCATTCAGCTCATCCAGCATCGGCAGATAGCACAGCTCTTTCGCGAACACCAGATGACAGCGTCCATGCTGATCCCGGTACACCGGATTCTCCCCTTTGTCGGTCATCAGGACAAGCACATCGTTGCCGACATAGCGGTTGTCTTCCTCCCCGATCGGCTCCATCACTTCGGCATTCTCATATAAATCATGCTCCATATACATCAGCGCAGGCGTGCCGTGCACCACCATTTCCAGCGGCAGCGGGCAGCGGGAGGCAAAGGTTGCAAAATGCTCCAGCGTCATCTCCGGCGATACGGCAATCCGCTTAAGTCCAAGCCCTGCATAGAGCCCGGCGGCCAGAGTGTTGTAGATATTGAGGCTGGCGTCCCCGGTCATGGGGTAACCGGAAGTATTATAGCGGCGGATCGCGCCGAGATTGGTTACGAGCAGGCCGTCAATCGGCAGGCGTTCTCCATGAATCAGCAGTTGGTCGTATTGGTCAAAATGCAGCTCCGTCATCATCCGCGGCAGTCCCAGATACAGCTTCGTCTCTCCTTTAAGCGCGCCCAGCTCCATAATGTCGCGCTTGGTGAATGGACGGTCGGGCTCATAGACGTCGCCGGACAGGTATAGATACCCCACCTTGGCTTCCAGCGCGGCCTTGGCCTGCGCCATGTTATTGACGCGCACTGCAAGCTCTGGACTCACCCGAGCCTGCTTAGGCCGCGCCTCCTGCGCAAGCCGTCCCTTAAGCTGCATTACACGGTCTTCGGATAGCTCACGCTCCGCCGTCGGCGTACTGAACACCTTGCCCGTACTGTAGAACTTGCCTGTACCTTCATACCGGCGGTTAATGTTCCGCAGACCCGGCTTGCCGAACGCGTAGGCAGTGGAGAAATCGCGCTTGCGGTTCTGGTACAGCAGCTTCGAATCAACCGTGCGGTCGAACCCTATGGGGTCTTCGATGTACCGATCGATCGCTTCACCGTAGCTGTTGACGAGCATGACCATAAAATCCTTGTCGCGCATGCGGCCTTCGATTTTGAAAGAGGTGATTCCCGATTCGATCAGCTCCGGCAAATTCTCGTACATGAACATATCCTTGACCGCGAGCGGGTAATCCGCCGGGAAGACATAGCCGTCCTTTTTAATCCGGTAATTCCACCGGCAGGGCTTCATGCATTTGCCCCGGTTGCTGCTCATTCCGAACACATGAGAGCTGTAGTAGCAGTTCGCTCCGTGAACCGAGCACATATCGCCGTGGACAAAATACTCCAGTTCCACTCCGCTCCTTGTGCCCAGCAGCTTCGCCGTCTGCAGGTCCATCTCCCGCGAGGTAACCACTCGGCTTACGCCAAGATCGCGCAGCGCGTAGATCATCTCCAAATTATGCACATTCATCATGACCGAAGCATGGATAGGAAGGGTAAGCCCCATCTCCTGAATCAGCTTCAGCACCGCCATATCCTGCACGATCAGCGCATCCGGACGGACACCGTCCAGAAAAGCGAGATATTCGCGGGCTTCTTCGGTCTCCTGCTCGCTGAACAGGTTGTTTACGGTAATGTACACCTTCTTGCCAAGGCCATGGGCGATAGACAGCGCCTCCGCAATCTCTTCATGGGTCAAATTGTAGCCCTTGCGCATCATTCTCATATTGAGCACGGGTCCGCCGAAATAGACCGCATCGCAGCGGGACTGCACAACCTCTTTGAAAATCTCGAAGGTGCCGGCTGGCGCCAGCAATTCAATTTCTTTTCCGTTAAAATAACGCGTCATGCGTGTTTCCTCCTTAAGTGACTCCCCTGATGACCTGACCATTTACAGGATAGCTGCGGCAACGCCCAGCAGAATGAACATAGCGATAAAAAAAGTATCGGCCCAGCCCCACCTCAGGCGGTGATACCGCGAACGGGGGGCATCCATTTGGAAGCCGCGCGCTTCCATGGAGTAGACCAGATCCTGGGCACGCCGGAACGCTCCGGCAATGACGGGCACAAGCAGCGTCACCAGCATCCGGCCCTTCTCTTTCAGCGGAAGCTCACTGAGATCGGCGCCCCGCGAGGCCTGCGCCTTTAGAATAATCTGCGCCTCGTCCAGAATGGTCGGTATGAACCGCAGGGCGAGGCTGACCATCAGCGTAAAGCGGCCCGGAGAAAGTCCGGTGAACCTGAGCGGCGACAAGATCCCCTCCATCCCTTGGTTCAGACGGGCGGGAGTGGTCGTGAACGTTAACAGAGCAGTAAAGGCAACCAGCAGGAATGTGCGGATTACCGCGAACGCGCCGAGCCTGAGCCCCTCCTCGTGAAGGAAGTAAGAACCAAGCGTCAGCCATACCGCCCCTTCCTTGACCGACAACAGCTGAACGATAAAAATAAACAGCATTAAATACCGCAGCGGCTTGGCCGCCTTCAAATAATATTTCAGCGGAATCCGGGTTGAAGCCGCCACCGTCACCGAGAATAAGGCAAGCAGCGCCATGGCCGGCCAAGACCGGGACAGCAAAATGGCGGCGACGTACAGCAGCATGCCGATGAGCTTAGAACGCGGGTCCAGCTTATGTATCCAGGAGCCGGTCTCAATGCTTCTGCCGAGCAGCAAACGCTCATTCATGGCCGGCCCCCTCTTGCCCCGCGCAAGCGGCACTTTTCCCGCTTCTGGAGACAATCAGCTCCGCCAGCCCTTCCGCCGTCAGCCGGGGGGCTTCGTTCTCAAGGCCAAGCCGGTCCGCAACCGCCCGCCAGTAGCGGAGCGAGTCCGGCACCGCCAGACCGCAGCGCGTGAGCAGGGAAGGGTCCGCGGCCAACTCCTTCACACCGCCTTGGAAGACCGCGCGGCCCTGGTTAAGAATCACCCAGAGGTCGGCATAAGGCAGAAGCTCGTCCATCCGGTGAGTGACGACAATGACAGTCCGCCCGCGTTCCCGGCACAGACTCGTAAGCAGTCCGATCAGTTCCTTGCGGCTGGCCGGGTCCAGCGACGCTGTCGGCTCGTCCAGCACGATAATCTCCGGGTCCGCGGCCAGCACCGAAGCGATGGCCGCCTTGCGCATTTGTCCGCCGCTGAGGCGGAAAGGATTGCGTTCAAGCAGCGCAAGGTCCAGCCCCATGTCAAGCATTGCCCGGCGCGCTCGCTCCCGCGCCTCATCCGGGCTCATGCCGAAATTGAGCGGACCGAAGCACAGATCCTTCTCCACCGTCTCCGCGAACATCTGCTGCTCCGGAAATTGGAAGACCAGCCCGACCCGCCGCCGCAGCGGCAGCAGCTTGGGCGTCTTCTCTCCGGCATGGAGCGTAATATCCAGAACCGATACCTTTCCCTGCGTCGGCCTCAGGATTCCATTGAATAATTGAAGCAGCGTCGATTTACCCGACCCTGTCGATCCGGCAATGCCGACTATGGACCCTTGGGGAAGGTCGAGATCGATGCCGTGCAGCGCAGTTTGCCGCCACAAGCTCCGCTGCGCATAGGTATAGCTTACTTGCTGCAGTTGAATGGCCATAGTGTTTCTACAAGCTCCTTTTCACTGGCGGGAACGCCGATTGTAAGGCCCCGCGCCTCGAGCTCGCGGCTCAGCTCCCAGGCATACGGCGCGCGCAAGCGGCACTCTTCCATCAGCTCGCGGCTGCGGAACAGCTCGGCAGGTGTCATATCCCCCGCCAGCCCGCTTCCGCTCAGCGCGAGCACGCGCTGCGAGGCCATAATCTCATCGGCATCATGCGTAATCATGAGAATCGTATACCCTTCGGCATGCATGTCCCGCAAAATGCTCAGCAGCCCGTTCCGGCTCTCTTCGTCCAACATGGAAGAGGCCTCGTCAAAAATGACGACGCCCGGCTCCATGGCAAGGATGGATGCAATCGCGACCCGCTGCTTCTGCCCTCCGGACAGCTCTCCAGGGTGCTTGGCCATCAGTCCGGAAACCCCGAGCTTGCCGGCGTACAGATGCAGACGCCGGTCCATCTCCTCCCGGGACAAACACAGCCCTTCCAGGCCGAAAAGGATATCCTCCTCCACCGTCTCCCCGACGAACTGGTTGTCCGGATTCTGAAACACCATGCCGATCTTCCGGCGGATGCTTGGGACGCTTTCTTCACTCAGCACCTCGCCGCAAACGGCAATTTCGCCGGCGCTTTTGGGAAGCAGCGCATTGAGCAGCTTCACCAGCGTCGATTTGCCTGATCCGCTCGCGCCTACCAGGCCAACCCATTGCCCCTTCGGGATGCAAAGCGAGATCCCCTGCAGGATCGGATTCTCCGGGTCATAGCCGAAAGACACGTCCTTCAGCACAATGGCGTCTGGGCCGTGCTCTGCGGAATGCCGCGTTCCGTTCATTTCGTTCATGCTGTGTTCATCCTCCCCGCGGCTCGTTCAAGCTTAGCGTAAAAATTCCTCGAACAGCGATATTTGGGACAACGAGGACACCAGATAGCGAACCGCATAACCGACCGCAACTCCGGTGACAATCCCGGTCACGAGCAGGATCGGCAGATAATACATTATGCTCGTGGTCCCCATCACCATGGAGGCCGCCGCCAGTTGCCCGATGTTATGTGCGATGCTTCCCGCGATACTGACCCCGATCAGGCTCAGCTGCATGCGCCCTCCCTTCATCAGCAGGAACATGACTATGAAGCTGAGCAGCGAGCCGAACAGGCTGAACAGCAGACTGGAGAAGGTACCCAGGATAAATGCGGTAAGAAGCGTTTTCAGGATAACAAGCATAAAGGCGTCGCGCCCGCGCAAAAAATAGATGCAGGTCAGAATCATAATGTTGGCAAAGCCCAGCTTCGCCCCCGGCATAAGTCCCATCGCGGACAGAGGAATCTGCGCCTCCACAATGCCGAGCACTACAGCCACCGCGGAAAAAATGGCGACAATCACCGTTCTCTTCAGCGCCTGGCTTGATTCGCTATTGGACAAACCCATCAATTTCATCCTCCCCCGCCGGACTTGCGATTTCCACCAGCACCCGATGCGGCAGACAGACGATCGTCTGTTTAGGCCGGGTAATAAAACCGAAGCCGAGACATACTTGGTCCGGGCAGTCCGCTTCGTACATCTCTACCCCGTAATCATGCACTTTAAGAATGTTATAGCCGCGTTCCGTACGGATATCGATCGTCTGTTCCTCTTTGGTGAGCTTAATGGTACGGTAATGCTTGCCATCCACCGTGATATTCGCCACCAGTTCTTTCCCTTCTCCCCCTTTGCCCTCATTGCCGGACAAATAACGGGGCACGAGAAAAGCCAGCGCAGCGATCAATATGACGGCAATCAACAGCATATCTGCGCGTTTCATAAAATTCTCCCTTATTTTTTAATCAAATGATAACCAGACTTAATAATTATAACGGCCTCTTGTAAATCCTTCAATGAATGCGAAAGCTTATTCTCTGAATTTGAACGGACTTCACAAAATGTATATTAATCACTAGAAAAAAAAGGATGATCCGGTTTTTTCGGGATATTCCATCCCAGGCAGGCCATGGGCCTCATCGCCGGGCGAAAACGCTGGAAGCTTGTTGCATTCCGGATATTTATATGTTAAAATTTAATAATATTTGATTTTTCCGAAACTATGGATTCGCCAAAAAGAAGGTTCCACATTTTCTTGCGCGACTCTTCCTTATTTATATGAGATGATATTCAAACTGGTTTTCCGACTCACGCTGGCGCGGTCATTGGAGCCGCAAGGACAAAAGAGAGGCAGGGCTTTTGTCGTTTTGGATGCAGAGCTATTATCCCCATACGGCTGCTGGAAATAAAGAGGAGTATAAGCCCGTTGCTCACGAACGGCGGGAAGATTAAATATACATGAACGGAAACGACCGGACTTGTCATACGGACACAGGCGTTTCCGCCAAACATACTAAGCGCTCGGTAACCGCTGCTTGCGGATGCCGGGCGCTGTCCATTTTACAGAACATGCAGCCAGCCTGCCAGGGACATCCACAATGGAACACTCAACATTACGCCAAAAGCCAATCCGCGACGGAAGCTGCCTTCTACTTTCATCCTTAATTCCTCTTTCCTGATCTAAAAAATTTAATTTTAATTACCTAAATTTAATATAAATTATTTTGTTGCATTATGTTGTGAAATAGATCACATTCTCTCTTCTTAAACAATTCCCTTTAAAAAAAACAGCCCTGCCTTGGGAGTCGACAGGACCGTAAAAGAAATATATTACAAAACACTGGGGGGTGTTTGGTAAGTTCAATATACACCCCAAACCTGAAAATAACCTGACCAAAACCTGAAAAAGACCTTAAATTTTCGCCAAAACCTAAAAGTTTCCATGCACCGCTCACGGGAAGCTGCCGATCCTCATTTCATCTATAATGCCGCGCTGCCTTCGTCCACTTTTTGAAAGGGGGTAACGACTTTGTTTTTGCCCGAGCGTTTCGCGGCGTACAGCAGGGCGTCCGTATCTTCAAACAATCGTTCCTTTGTGGTTCCCTTCTCATAGCTTTTGAGGCCGATGCTCACGGTTACGGCAAGTCCGCCCAGTTCCGCATGCCGCGTCTCGGAGAACGCCGTCCGGATCTGCTCCATAAGGCAGAGCGCCTCCTCAAACGTCTGCTCAAACAGCAGTACGGCAAATTCTTCACCGCCGTAGCGGGTAGCGATATCGGTGGGCGGGATATTTTCCTGGATGGTGCACGCCACTCTGGATAAGACGAGATCGCCTGTCCGGTGCCCGAATTTATCGTTAATTCCTTTGAAATTATCAATGTCGAGCAGAGCCAGATGAAAGGGGACTCCTAATTCCCCGTATTCCAGCGCTTTTTCATAAAATTCATGAAACGACATGTGGTTGAACAATCCGGTCAGAGCATCTGTTTTGGATATCTTCAGCATCGTGGCGTTCTCGACCATGAGATTCTGCTTGGCGGTCATTGTCGTCTCCAGATCATACAGAAGCTCGCGTCCATTGACGATAATAATGCCAGCCACCAGTGTGCCGACAAGAATGAAGATGGGGATGGATATCAGATCGAACGGGTTCAGAAAGGCTTTGAACCGATAATCCCAATTGTACAGAATACAGAAGGCGACAATCTGCAAGACTGCCGTATACAAAGTTAAATCAAGCCGGAAGAAAATAGCTGAAGCCATAATGGGCAGCAGCATAACAGCCCCTATAATGCGAATGTCCATATTCAGGTGGATAATCACCATCGAGACGAATGTGCCCGCCGCAAACAAGGAGATGAAAGAGTATCTGACCGCATACCGGTCAACCAGTTGGGCCGCCGCGACACTTCCGCCCATCAGCAGCGTCGGCCCCAAAAGAACCTTATAATAGAAAATCCCGGCTTCGAGCTCATACGGAAGAAAATAGTATGCATACAGCTGGGCGGCAAAATGCAGCGCAATGACAACCCAATAAGTCTCCAAAAAACGTTTGATCCATTTGGTCTGCCTATGTATGGAAGCATCGGACGCATTTACAAAGTCCCTTATTCTCATTCCTTCACCACGCCAGAATATTATTTTAGGGTAAGATTCCACAAACTTTTCATAATAATCTTGAAAATTGTACAGAAAAATGAGGAATTAATCAATCAAAAGCCAGGCATTGCGCCAATAAAAAACGCAGTCCCCCCGTAACCGGGAAAACCGCGTCGTAATTTGGATAGTTTAGGATATTCCTGCCTATATTTCTATTGATTCCTCAGCAAGATACAGATAAAAGGTCCGCTCGCCCGGGAGGCCGTGTCATCGGTGAATTCCACGCTCTCGATCAAGTCCTGGCCGTCAGGTATGATGATTGGAGTGATAGGGGACAACCCTGCGTTTGCAATGACCTCAAGGTCGAACTCCAGCAGCGTCTGGCCGGTGCTTACCTTATCGCCTGCACTCACACAGGGGTGGAAGCCTTCTCCCTTTAACGATACGGTTTCAATGCCGACATGTATCAGCATCTGAATCCCGGTTTCGTGTTCGAGCAGCAGCGCGTGCTTGCTCTTCTCCATAATATGGACCACCGTGCCCGGGCAAGGTGCCGTTACTTTACCTTCCGAGGGCAGAATCGCCCTCCCTTTCCCCATGGTGCCGCTTGAAAATGCCGGGTCCGGCACTTCTTCCAGCGTCAGCATCTTTCCTTTTAGCGGTGCCTCAAGCTCGATAAGCCTGGCGGCTTTTTTCTTTTTGGCGAATCCAAACATGTCAGTTCCTCCCGTTCTGCTGAATCGAGCTATCCAGCCAAATGTTTGTCCATTGCTGGCATATAAAATTGCAAGGAATCATTTCCTACGATACAAAGAATTTCCACCATGACCGTCGGATCGAAGCAAAAAGCAAAGAACGCGGCCCCAAACTTCGGGAAACCGCGCATATTCCGCCTAACAAGGATGCTCAAGAAGAGATAGTTTGATTAACCGCCGTATTTGGAGCTGTACTCATCCATCTTTGCTAAAGCCTTATTAAACAGCGCGGTACCCGCGGTCATCTTCTTGTTAGCCTCAGCATACTTTTTCTTATCAATTTTCGTACTGTACAACGAGTTCTTCATTATGGTAAATCCTTCGAGTTGGAGCTTGGCGCCGGAGAGATAATAGCTATGAATTACAGCCAGTTCTTCATTCGATGGCTCAGCCTTTTTCAAGCCCACGACAAGTTTGGTGTAATTGGGAACGATCACGTTGTTGAACGCCAAATACGCTTTCTTGCGGTTAGATGGAGTCACTACCCGATACTTGTTATACGTGGATAATGCTAAATTCTCATACTTCCCCAACGGTGCAATTTGGTCAACATACTCAACCAAGGCATCAAGCATCACATCATTAGCGTCATCATCCGTATAATCTTCGTCTGTCCCATAGTAATCGTCCGAGGCGGTATAGTCCACGGGATCATTATTGGTACTGTCCTCGGCAGAGTTATTTGCGCTATCCTGGGAATCCACCACTTTGATCGTTACAGTGTACGGTGTATACCCATGCCCTATATCAACCGTTAAAGTCGCTGTACCGACTCCAACCGCATGAATATGTGAATAATACGTTAATACCGACTCCACCTTAAGCACCGAAGTATCGGAAGACACCGGAACAAAGTCATAATCTCCGATCTCCAACAGACTTGAGTCATGAATAAGCGCGGTGAAATCAGCGGTCTCACCGACAGTCAACGTAGTATTAAAGCCGGTAAAATCCACAACCGAATCCAGGCTCTTATCGGCCGCAAACGCACTTACAGGGAATAGCAGCACTACCACCACAGCCAAACACATAACAGACTTGAATAACTTATTCACTACAATCCCACCTTAACATAATTTTGAACTTATGTAACTCAACTATCGCAGCATAATTGCAAATAAAAAGCAACCATCCTATTTTTCCCTTTCTATTAATTAATCGGATATTTGTCGAAAATAGTTAATAAGAATCAGATTTCGGGACATTCCAACGGAGATTAGGAATGTTGTCTTAGGCATAAAATCATAGATCTATCGATCTCGGGCTTACCACTACATGATCCGCAGGATTTTACGTGAATTATCCGACATCATGCCGCGCACCCGCCGGCTGCCAGGCAAGGATGCTGCTGTCCAGAAACACGCGCGGCGCGCCGGTGGTGAGGCAGGTCGCCCGAATACGGCCCTCTCGGATACCCTTGACCTCGATCTTCCGCTGCGTAATCCTGCCGGCTTTGTCTATATATACAATTTCAATAATTTGACCAACATTCATCTTCACAATGTCCGCCTCCAGATAGGAACATTTGTTTGTATATTATATGCGAACATTCGTTCTTTATGCAATCTATAAAATTACCCTGTTAGGATCATGCCCTCACTTCTTACTTTCCCTCTTCCTGTTTTTGGAACGATATTATTAAGGGGAGGTGATTCTATGTCAATATATCAAACCATCCATTGGTATGTTTTCCATAAGAAGTTTATTTTCCACTCAATGGGGTTAGTGGAAAAATTCACATTTTCGACATCCATTAATAGTAAATTTTTTATTATAATACAAGTATAAACTTAAGGAGGTAATTCAATGTCAAATCTGTTAACGAAACCAACTCAATTAGTATTAGTTTTTGCACTAATGCTAAGCATCTGCTTTTCCAGTATCGCTAAAGCAGAATCAAGCTCCGATGAAGGTACATTGGTAAGCCAAACCGTAACAAATGAGTATGATATGTACAAAAAATTTAATAGTAAGAGTGATGAGCAGCTAATTAATGAGGGGTTTTCGGAGGAGAAGATTAAAGAACTAAGAAGTGTGGATTATAAAAAAGAAATTAAGGAAAAGGCTGATAAACTTGCAAAAGTAGATGTGAAATTACTTAAAGATTTAGGGTATACACAAGAACAAATAAAAGATATTAAAAATTATACAGGTACAGAAGAACAACTATATTCTATATCAGCAACGCTGGCTTTAAGTACATACTATGGAACTTCTTCAAAATCTTCCACATATTCTCAAGTCAATTTTAGAACAGACTGGACATGGTCCTCTGCACCAATTAATTTATTTACAGATGCCTTAGCGGTTCCTTGGTCTGAGGGCATGTACCTAGACACAGCTAGCTCTTATACTTTTGGTAAATATGATTTATACGATGAATGGTCTGAAGCTTACCAACAGACACAAACCGTTCCAGTTCAGGCTGATCTTAATAGAGGTGCTTATATTAAAATTGATATGGGATACCATAACAACGATATTGGTGGACTTTATGCTAAAAAGGGAAAATTCGGTTACAAAATATTTAAAAGTGCATTAGTAAATGAAGTTGCAGTTCAACCAACTTATGGTCATGCTGCAGTTGGCATTCCCGCTATTAGTATTTCGTTCCCAGCAGGGCTTTCTGTCGATTTTTCTATCGGGACTAGTACAGAAGCACAAAATTATAAGTATCAATCGCTATAAGTTAAAATATGAAATTAGAATAATTTAATATTTATTAAAGGTAGTATAAACTAATATACTACCTTTAATTTTTTTTGAAATCAATTTGAATGAATTTTGAATTGAGCAAGAGCAATTGCTTAATTCTACTATTAATTTAAAGGACGGATTATATGTATAACAAAAAAATTACTGCAATTTTTTTTATAATATTTTTTATTAGTACATTAACTCTTTCTCAAACTATAGCTAATGGAGAAAGTAGTAAACAAAGGAAAATAATCGTTTTCGAAAACCATGTAAGTAAAGATCAAATTGATAAAGTAATATCTGATATGCAGGGAGTAAAAGTTAAAGATTTGGATACTGTTAATGGTGTTGTAGCGTATTTGAACACTAATTCTATAAACGCAATAAAATCAAACTCTACTATCTCTTATATTGAAGATGATCTGGAAGTTAAGTTATTAGGTAAACGTACACCTTCAGATTCCGTACCACCTCTTCAACCAACTGAAGTCTTACCTTGGGGAATTGATAGTATCGATGCTGAGCATACTTTTTCTACTGTTGATTCAAGTTCGATAAAAATAGCGATCATTGATACTGGAGTTGACATTTCTCATCCTGACTTATTAGAAAATATTAAAGGTGGCTTTAATTCAATCAATTCAAAAAAATCATATAACGATGATAATGGTCACGGGACACATGTTGCTGGTATTATTGCTGCTGAGCATAATAATATTGGTGTGGTTGGTGTAGTTCCAAAAGCTAATATTTATGCGATAAAAGCTTTTGATAGTCTAGGGAATGGTTATCTTTCTGATATAATTGAGGGTATAAACTGGTCAATTAATAATAATATGAATGTAATAAATATAAGCTTTGGTGCTAATGCAGATAGTCAGTTGCTTCATGATATTATAATTAAAGCCTATGAAGCAGGAATAGTTGTTGTAGCTGCAGCAGGAAATGATTCTTCTAGTATTGTAAATTATCCTGCAGCCTATCCAGAGGTAATATCGGTTTCAGCTGTAGATACAAATTTTAATAAAGCATCATTTGCTCCAAGTGGGAAGGTTGATGTCGTTGCTCCAGGTGTCAACATTTTTTCTACTTACTTGGGCTCTATGTATGCGGGGTTAAGCGGTTCTTCAATGGCAACTCCACACGTAACAGGTGAAGCAGCTATTTTACTTTCTGTTCCTGCTAAAGCTGATATTAACGGTGATGGTATATCTACCCCATATGAAATAAAACAAATAATTGAATTAACAGCAACTGACTTAGGAGTACCCGGAAAAGACAATATTTATGGGGCCGGATTTATTAATGTAAATGCTGCCGTTAATAAATTAACTATATAGAAAAATAGTTTCAAACATAACCAATCTATGCCAATACTATTGCATCAATCATATTTGTTTTTCTGAAAGGAGTTTAACTTTGAAGAAATTACTATCTTTATTTATTTTAATTTCAATCTTTGCTACAGGATGCTCAAGTATTGTAAATTATTCAGTTAAGGAACTTGACGTAAGATCTGCAGACGTTAACGTTAAAAAGTGGATTGAAAGTAACGGTAAAGCGAATGGAATATATATTGGTAGGATCAATGAGTCTGAAGAAGGCAATATATACTATCTCTATGTAAACTATAAAAATCCTGTTGATAAAAAATCTATTGATTCCGTTTCAATAGACTCCAACGGAAAAAAATCGATATTAATAGATGTTAAACTGAGACCGTCTGATCAAGTAAATGAGAAATTGTTTTGTATCACAGTAAAAGATAAATCACTAGAAAAAATTGTTCTTAATGGTGAAGATATTACAACCTCATCTATTCCTATCATAGAATAGTTATTATATCAAATGCACATTTACAATCATCACCACCGAACCCAATAGCCTTATGGCAAGCATACAAAACTCGCATGATGGTGATCTTGCGTCCGGACGATGAAGCGAATGGCTAGATCGCGGAAACAACGATGAGGAAGCTCTTACGAAGCTGTTGAAGGCGTATGACCCAGGAAAGATACGGGATACCCTGTATCGCAAAAGGTTGGTAATGTACGGAATAACACAGAGGATTTGCTGGTGGTAATAAAATAACCTCGTCGGGCCTAGGGCGTGTTTTCAAACTACTGAATGAGTCCAAAACATGGTAAAATTCTCATATGAGAAGACGATACGAAATCCGAGACGATCAATGGGATCGAATAAAAGAGTTCTTGCCGCCGGAACGAAAACCCCAAGGCGGTCGTCCAGCCAAGGACAATCGAATGATGCTGAATGCCATGCTGTGGGTGGCCCGCTCAGGAGCGCCTTGGCGAGATTTGCCGGAACATTATGGATCTTGGAATAGTGTATACACCCGCTTTCGCCGCTGGGAAAAGACGGGACTGTTTGATCGTATTTTGAAAGAACTGACGGCAGACCCAGATAGCGAAAGCATGATGATCGATGCCTCCATTGTCCGTGTTCATCAGCACGGAGCGGGAGCAAAAGGGGGCAGCAATTCCAGGCGATCGGGCGCTCCCGAGGAGGCATAACCACTAAGATTCATGCGATTGTGGATGCTTTGGGAAACCCTTTGCAGTATGAGCTGACAGCAGGCAACGTGAACGACTGCGTAACTGGATACGAGATGCTGCAATCGATCAATGTCACCGGCAAGCAGGTCATGGCGGACCGTGGGTACGACACCGATAAAATCCTGAAGTATCTGGAGGAACAGCAGGCGAAGATCGTCCTGCCCAGCCGCAAGCATCGCAAAGTTCAGCGGGAAACGGATTGGTGGCTGTTTAAAGAGCGTCATCTGGTCGAATGTCTGTTTAATAAGCTCAAGCAGTATCGGCGTTTGGCTACCCGCTATGATAAATTAGCCTGCACGTTTGAGGCTTTTTGAACCTTGCTTCGATCCTGATTTGGCTAAAATAGGTTTGAAAACACGCTCTAGTACCTCGACCGCATCAAATTTGAGGATAAGATGCTTTAATTTACCTCTAGCCTGCTCGGTAGTAAATTGCCAAACCACGGATTTCTGAGCCCCATTGCGTTCGCTTTCCCAAGCCGACACCTCGCCCTGCAATTCCATCAATGGAGGCGATTCGGCGGTTCAGGCATTGAATCGTCAGTGCACTGAGTTCAATCTCAGCGATATTCAGCCAACTGCCATGCTTCGGAGTGTAATGGATTTCCAAACGTTTCGCCAAGGCTAAGGCGCGTCCAGGCGCAAAGGTTTCATACAAGGACGAAATCGTGTGAGTATTCAAGTTGTCCATCACCAGTCGAACCCGTTTCGCCTCTGGATAATGGACTTCCAGCAGTTCCTGGATCTGCAGAGCCCAGTCGGATTTGGTGCGTCTTTCCGAAGCCTGCACGTGACGCCACCCGGCCAACGGCTCCGTGAATAGAAAGAGGCTGCAACTTCCCTTACGAACATACTCATAATCTTCTCGCTGAACTTGTCCGGGTTTCATCGTCTGTGGAGGCCGCGAATGATCCAGCAATTGCACGGGCTGCTCATCCATGCAGATCAGCGGAATTTCCGGGTCGTACGCAAGGGCATAGGTCTCCAGAATATCTTCCATACGAGCCACAAATTCGCTGCTGGATTTGGCGGGGATGCACCACTGTTTTTTTAAGTGAGGCTTAAGCCTTGTTTTTTTAAAGTCGTCCGAATGGTTTCTCGTCCTACGGATTCCAAAATATTCAGTTCGATCACCCGACGGGTCAACAGACGAATCGTCCAGCGAGCATACCCCTTTGGAGGCTCGGAACAGGCCAGCGCGATAATCTGGGTTTCCACCTCGCCGGTGATAGGCGAGGGACGTGCCGGTTCGGCGCGCCGACGATAACGCAGCGTCTCGTCCAGCCCGCGGGTGCAATAGTCTTTTACCGTGTAATAGACGGTAACATCGCTGACCCCTGAGCGCTGGGCAATTTCAGCCTGCTTGGGGATGGCCCCTTGGTTTTCGTCCGAAAGTAGGAGTACTAGACAGCGGCGGCGAATGCCAGGGGATGTAGAATCAGCATGAAGAAGTTGTTCAATCCATTCGCGTTCCTTCGGTTCGAGTCGAACCTCGTATTTTTTGTTCATCTGCAAGCCCTCCCATATTTTTCTTATAGGATAAGCTTAAAACTAGAATCAAAAACGGTCAAGGTACTAGTGCCTGATGAAGTTATTTTAATAAATTCACGAACGTTAATTCGTAAAAAGAAGAACGTAAAATAACTATTTTTACTTTTATAGGGTCTTGGCCGGTCCCTAAAGTACGGGAACCGGCCAAGACTCCAAGTATGATTTTTTGTTAATTTCCCGCGCTCAGTTCGAATTTAAGAATCTAACTGTTCAAGTAAGTTCTAAAAGCTTAATTATAAAGAATATGGCGATTATTAAAGTTGTTGTTGACATTAGCCAAATCCACCACATAATTCGCGTTATTAATTTCAAATGGTCTTTTTTCATAGATACCATCTTCATTCCCTTTTTTTACCGGAGGGTATCTTGGCCGATTAACAATTATATTCTAATACATATACAACGAAGTGAAAAGGCCCATAATTATTTACCAAGAGTTGCCGGAACTCAAATTCTCCGCGTATATAATACGCATCTGCAATCTTAACGCACATGTCGCATCGCCGTGAAGCTACCCCAAGGGAAAAAGGCAAAATTCGAAGTCTGGGACGAAAGACAGCTGAAGCTATTTCTGGATTCAGCCGCTGAAGAACCATATTACGAGGCATTTGAATTGGCGGCTTCGACCGGTATGCGTCAAAGCGAGATATTGGCGGTCGAGCGTACTTCAGTTGATTTAAAAAAGCAATGCTCTCAGTTCGGCAAGCCTATACGCTGGCAGAAGTCGGACATGATTTTGACGATACCAAAAGCGAGAGTAGTGTTCGATCGATCGCCTTATTCGAGAGTACGGTTGAAATGCTTACCCGTCTTTTTGAACGAATCGAACAAAAAATTATAACCGACAAGCAGTTCAAAGATTCTGGGTTGGTTATCCAAAGCAGCATCGGCTCCCCTCTAAATCCTCGGAACTTAATGCGGACTACTACCGGATTATCCGTCGTATCCAAAAAGAGCAGGAGGAAGCCGGACTATCTTATACGCTGTTTCCCAAGATTCGGTTCCAAGACCTGCGACATACTCACGAACGATTCTACTGAAGGCCGGCGTACATCCGAAAATCGTCCAAGAACGTCTCGGACACTCCTCAATCAATGTCACCCTCGATATCTATTCACATGTTCTCCCCAACCTTCAGAAAGCCGTACTGAAAAGCATCGGCGGCTCCATTACAGGAGAGAAAGTAATTCTTCCGGTAGAAGAAAATACGCCTGAAATCACTTTACTCGAATAAAGGGTAGAAGAATGGTAGAAGAAATGAAAAAGCGCGGTTCCGATAAATCCGGAAACCCGCGCTGTATAAGGCTTTTTAGGATGCTGGTGAAGGGAATTGAACCCCCGGCCTACGCATTACGAGTGCGTTGCTCTACCCCTGAGCTACACCAGCATAATATGAATTTTCCGTCACAACAGAAACTATTATACCTCGTTTGGTGAAAAAAGCAACTCTTTTTTCGCCCCCTCCAGCTTTGGCATCCACACTTTTGAGCGTGCGGAAGAAATGCCTTCCCGCTGAAACCAGGAAGGCATTTCGCCGTCCGCACCTGCCACTCGGGGCGGGACCGCTTACCGCAGCGGCGCCCATAACCGCTGCTCTTCTGCCCCGCCGTAGCCCGGCTGCTTGGCCTCCCGGACCGCTGCCGCGTCTCGCCCAGCAGCCTCGCTTGACGAATTGCCATCGCCCTCGAGCGACAAACTATCCTCGCAGCATCGACGCCCTGCCGCCCCGGCGGAACCGCCGCCGCAGGGCAGCAATCATGCGTCCAACGCCAGCCTGCCTCCCCCTACTCCTCGTTCAGCTTGCGCTCCACTGACTCCAGCTTCTGCCGGCTGCTAGCTGCCTTGTCGCGGCGGTCGTCGATTTTGAGCGAGGTGGACACGCGCTGGGCGCCATTGGCGAACGGTGCTTCATGCAGGACCTGGGCAGCGGCCAGAATGCGCGGCAGCGGCCCTTCGATAATCGTACCCATGGATGTAAGCTCAAAGGTTATGCCCTCCACACCTTCCAGCGCGCGATGCATGCCTGCGACATAACTGCTGAGACTGGTGCTGCCGGTTCCGATCGGTATAACGGTAATTTCGGCAATAGCCATTTGAATACCCTCCCTTTCCATGCTGCACTTTTGGAAACGTCAATATACAGCTTTCCTATATTGTAGCAACTGGGACGCCGGGCTACAAATCGCTTTCTTCCTTTTGATCCGGACGGCAGGCCCGGGACAGAATTCTTGTTAACAAATTTACGGCAAATCGGAGAACCAAATGCATTCCGGCCCTCTCACCCGCGCCCTCTGTTATTGAATTTGTGGATGAATTTGTGGATTACCTGTGGACCGTTTGTGGATGTTCTGTGGATATCAAAACCTCAAAAAATATGTTTACAGATACAATATATTGGGTTATCTTAAATAAGCAACAACAAAATATAGTGAAATCAGGTGCCGGGCTCTCTGACAGGAAGCCCAGCTTAATAGGGAAGCGCGGTGCGAATCCGCTGCGGTCCCGCCACTGTAACCGGATGCTCTGCCCTCAGATGAGGACACGGGCGGCATCTTCCGGCCTAAGGCCACTTGGAGCGCGGGAAGCGGCTCTTGGGAAGGCGCCGGAAGAACAGACGGAAGCCAGGAGACCTGCCTGTTTCCAGCGACACCATTAAACTCAAAGCCCCTGCGAGGAACAGGAGCGGTGACCGCATGCAGCTTGCAATTCATGGCGGGCATTTTTGGAATGCCCACTAGCACTCGCATACGGGCATTTCCTGCGTTCTTCATGCGGGAGATGCCTTTTTAAATTATAAAGATGCAAGATTGTTCAAATTCAGGCCTGGGATGTAACGGAGAGGAGAACTGCACAATGACGCTGCTGGAGAAACGGCAAGCCGACGGGCAAAGCACGAACGAAATTCTGTTGGAGGAAGTTATCGGTTTAGGACGCGATATTATCGACAGCCTAGATATGGATCTGCTGAGGGAGAACGCCAATCTGAACGGGGAAAGCTTCTCCGGCAAGATGAGCAAATTCGGCAGCGAGTATTCCAAATGGTATGCCCGCAGCTTCACCATGCCGCCTCAGCTCGTAAAAGCCATTAAGGATAATGTCGTATATGTGCATGATCTGGACCAATATGCCATCGGAACGACGAACTGCATTTTCATCCCGTTCGACAAGCTGCTCCGGCAGGGCTTCAACACCGGAAACGGCAGCGTCCGCCCTCCGAACTCCATTATGACGGCCATGGCGCTTACGGCGATTATTTTTCAATCCCAGCAAAATTCACAGTACGGCGGCGTGTCAGGAAGCAAGCTCGATCATGATCTCGCCCCATATGTGGCCAAGTCTTTCGCCAAGCTGTTCCGCAAGGGCCTTGATTATTTCGAAGAAGGACAAGCCGGGGAAGATCTCGGGGAAATTACAATGAGCCGAACCGATCTGAAAGAACGGTACCCCAGAGCTTTCCGCTACGCGACGAAGGAAACAGAGAGCGAGACGCTTCAGGCAGCCGAGAGCCTCATACATAATCTCAACACGATGTCCTCCAGAGCGGGCGGGCAAATTCCGTTCACGAGCATCAATTACGGCACCTGCACTTCACCCGAAGGACAGCTTGTGATCGACTGCCTGCTGACGGCAACGATGAAAGGACTGGGAAGTGGCGAGACGCCGGTGTTCCCGATTCAGATTTTCAAGTGTAAAAAGGGTGTGAACCAGCAGCCGGGCGATCCCAACTACGAGCTGTTCCTAAAAGCGGCGGAATGCTCGGCGCGGCGGCTGTATCCGAATTTTGCGAATCTGGACGCTCCGCTGAACCTGGTGTATTACAATCCGGCGGACCCGGATACCGAGTTCGCGACAATGGGCTGCCGCACCCGGGTGCTGGGAGACCGCTTCGGACGCAATCACTGCTCCGGCAAAGGCAATCTGTCGTTCAATACGCTGAATCTCGTCCGGCTCGGCATCCAAAACGGAACGATAACCGGACTGCGTCAAGCAGCGGACGAGGAAGGTTTCTATGATGATCTCGATCATTATATGGAGATTGCCCTGAACGGCCTGCTTCACCGTTTCCGTATCCAGGGAGCGCAAAAAGCCAAAGCATCCGACTTCATGATGCGCGAGGGCGTATGGGAAGGCGGAGAGACCCTTGGACCGGAAGAACAGGTGAGGGAACTGCTGAAGCACGGCAGCCTGTCGCTCGGCTTCATCGGGATGGCTGAATGCATGAAGGCGATGTACGGCAAGCATCACGCCGAAGACACGGAAGTGTATGGCAAGGCGCTTGCCCTCGTGCGGCATATGCGCGAGTTCTGCGACCGCAAGAGCGAAGAGCTTGACCTGAACATTACCTTGTTCGCCACTCCGGCGGAAGGCCTGTCCGGCAAGTTCACCAAGATCGACAGCAAGGAATTCGGCGCTATAGAAGGCGTTACCGACCGCGAGTATTATACGAACTCGTTCCATGTTCCGGTCTATTACCAGACGGGGGCGGCGAACAAGATCAAGCTGGAAGCGCCGTTTCACGATTACTGCAACGCCGGCGCGATCTCCTATGTCGAGCTGGACGGCAATGCGCGCAGCAATCCGGCGGCTTTTGTCAAAATCATCCGTTACGCCCTGGAGCAAAATATCAGCTATTTCAGCATTAACCACCCTGTCGACCGCTGCTCTGACTGCGGATACGAAGGTGTAATCGGCACGAACTGCCCTTCCTGCGGCGCTCATGAGCAGGAGGTTCACATCCGCCGCCTGCGCCGGGTTACCGGCTACCTGACCGGAGACTATCAGACCCGCTTCAATGCGGCCAAGCAGGCCGAGGTTAGGGACCGGGTCAAGCATCTATGAATATTTGCGGATACTACCGGGAGTCGATTAACGAGGGCGAAGGCCTGCGCGCCGTCGTCTTCATCAGCGGGTGCCGCCACCGCTGCCCGGGCTGCTTCAATCCCGAAACCTGGAATTTCGGTTACGGCGAGTCCTTCACGCCGGAGCGAAGACGGCAGATCATCAGCGAAATGGCGACCAATCCGCTGCTGGAAGGTCTGACGCTGGCGGGGGGCGACCCTTTTTTCTCGGCGGAGGAAGCCGCGGAATTTATCCGCGAGGTGCGCGCGGCGCTGCCGGAGTTCCCGGTGTGGATCTACACCGGCTACACTTATGAAGAGCTCACGGCCATGCCGGAATCGCCGGAATGGAAGCTGCTGTCGCTCTGCCAGGTGCTGATTGACGGACGCTTCGTGGAACCCCTAAAGGATACCACCCTTCGGTTCCGGGGCAGCTCCAATCAGCGGATTATCGACGTTCAGGCCAGCCTTGCCGGCGCGGAGGTCGTGCTGTGGCAGCCGGCTTTGCTGTAAGGCGGGGCTTCGGAAGCGGCCATGCGAGACTCCCGGCGGGTTAGTCGCGAAGTTGAACCAGGGCAAGCGAATGGGCCGAGGCACAAATTGAGCCGGAGCCCTGTATAGACCTTTCTATAGTGAGATATGCGGGAATTTCTCCCGTCTATTTTTATCATATAGATGACTTAAAGTTATTAGACGGAAATTCTCCAGCTTATTTGCCCGTTTTCTCTCCATTTGGGCGCAAACGGCAAATTATGAGGGAGGATTTCCCGTTCAACTCAATACCACGCTCGTTCAAGGGCTTATAAACGGGAGAAATTCCGGTTTATAGGCCCGGACCGGGCCTAACCATGCGCTTAAATATATCAATTTTTGATATTGAAAATTAAATGTACACGCTGTGGCTATCCGTAGGAAGGCCTCATTCCTGCTTACTTATGTCCCTTATTCATTCATGCCCTGTAATCTTCATCCCATAAAAATTTTACACCATGAAAGGAAGCGATCCGAATGCCCCAACTCGTAGTGAAGCCCGACAACCGCCAGCTTGCTTTTGATGAAATACGACTCTCCGTTTATGCCGACCGAGTCTTAAGAGGACTGGACAATCTGAATAAGGAAACGCTGCTGCGCGGCGTGAATGCCAAGCTGCGGCGCGACGAGGTCAGCGGCGAGGAGATCAGCAGTGCTTTTACGATGAGCGCGCTGGAGCTGGTGACCAAGGAAGAACCGGACTGGAAATTTGCTGCTGCCCGCTCCCTGCTGACTTCCCTCTATAAAAAAGCGGCAGTCAACCGCCGCTACAAAGCATATCCGGACGAGCCGTACGGCGCGCTGTATCCGCTAATTGAAGGTCTCGTCAAAAAAGGCGTGTACCGCGAGGAACTGCTAACCGCCTACACGAAAGAGCAGATCGAAGAGCTGGGAGCCTGCATCGACTCTTCGCGCGACCTGCTGTTCGATTACATCGGGCTGCTCACGCTGTCGGACCGCTATCTGGCCCGTGACTTCGACGGGCGCGTGATGGAACTTCCGCAGGAGCGCTACATGATTATCGCCATGTATCTGATGCATCAGGAGCCCGCAGAGAAGCGCCTGGAGCTCGCGAAGGAAGCCTACTGGGCGATGAGCAACATTTATATGACCGCCGCCACCCCGACCATGTCCAATGCGGGCAAAAAAGTCGCAGGCCAGCTGTCCAGCTGCTTCATCGACACCGTCGATGATTCGCTGGAAGGCATCTTCGATTCCAACACGGATGTGGCCCGCTTAAGCAAAATGGGCGGCGGTATCGGCGTATACCTTGGTAAAGTGCGCGCCCGCGGCTCCGACATCCGCGGCCACAAGAACACAAGCTCCGGCGTCATCCCCTGGATTCGCCAGCTGAACAACACCGCCGTCAGCGTCGACCAGCTCGGCACCCGTAAAGGCGCGATCGCGGTCTATCTCGACGTGTTCCATAAGGACATTCTCGCCTTCCTGGACCTCAAGCTGAACAACGGCGACGAGCGCATGCGCGCCCATGACGTCTTCCACGGCGTCTGCCTACCCGACCTCTTCATGGAAGCCGTGGAAGCGCGGGGGCAGTGGAATCTGTTCTGCCCGCATGAAGTGAAGAAGGTCATGGGCTGGAAGGACGGGAACGGCCGCGCCCTTGGCCTGGAAGACTTCTATGACGAGGAGTTCGGGCAAGGAGCCTTCCGCGAGAAATATGCCGAAGCGTCCGCTCATCCGGAGCTGACCCGCATCACCGTTCCGGCCATCGACATTATGAAGCGGATCATGAAATCACAGCTGGAGACCGGAACGCCGTATATGTTCTATCGCGACACGGTCAACCGCTCCAATCCGAACCGCCACAAGGGCATGGTGTTCTCCTCCAATCTCTGTACGGAAATTATGCAAAATCAATCCGCGACTGTAGTCGAGCAGGAGGAGCTTGTGACAAAGGACGGCCAGACCCGGATTGTCATCTCCAAAATCCCCGGCGACTTTGTCGTCTGCAACCTGAACTCGATCCATCTCGCCCGCGCGGTTCCGGCCGGGGTTCTGGAGCGCCTTATTCCGATTCAGGTCCGTATGCTGGACAACGTCATCGACATTAACAATATCGAAGTGCTCCAGGCCCAGTATACGAACAGCCAGTACCGCGCCGTCGGCCTGGGCACCTTCGGCCTGCATCACCTGCTTGCGCTGGAAGGCATCCGCTGGGAGTCCGAGGAAGCCGTGGAGTACAACGATCATCTGTACGAGCATATCAACTACCTGCTTGTCCGCTCCAGCATGGAGCTGGCCCGCGAGAAGGGCCGCTATCCGAAGTTTGCAGGCTCCGACTGGGAGAGCGGCGCGTACTTCGAACTGCGCGGCTACACCAGCGGCGAGCGCGAAGGTAAATTCGTCACGGCCGAGCAGTGGCGCGCTCTGAAGGAAGAGGTCGCAAGGGACGGCGTCCGCAACGCTTGGATGTTCGCGATTGCGCCGAACGGGTCGACGTCGATCATCGCCGGTTCGACGGCCAGCATCGACCCGCTCTACGACCTGCTCTCTTACGAGGAGAAGACGACGTACAAAATCGCCAACCCGGCTCCCGACCTGTCCGAGAAGACGATCTGGTACTACAAGACGGCGTTCCTGATCGATCAGAACTGGTCGATCCGCATGGCTTCGGCCCGCCAGCGCCATGTCGATCAGGGCCAAAGCTTCAACCTGTACGTGCGCCCGGACATCAAGGCGACCGAGTTCCTGGATCTGCACCTGAACGCCTGGAAGGGCGGACTCAAATCGACCTATTATGTGCGCAGCCGCGCGCTGACCATCGAGGAATGCGAGTCCTGCGCAAGCTGAAAATTTAGCTCACCGTTCAAGCAAAACTCGACACAGCTTCGCACCTACAGGGAATGCTTGAGCTTCCGATCGCTGTTATCCTCTGATTTCTTCATTTAACCGCTTAGCGGTTGAAATCTGAGGATAAAGGCGACCGCTGACGCTTCTCCAGCTTCAAGCTTCCCCTCCGGTGCCCGGTGCCGAGCATCTAGACCACTCTGCGAGCGGCTATTTTCAGCTTCGCAGAAGATAAGGGTAATAAAGGAGTGACCAGCCATGCAGCTGCAAAAAATATTCAACACCGAAGCCCCCAACCAATCCACTCGCATTATCGAAGGCGAATGCTCCGGCATTCTGAACTGGAACGACATCCGCATGCCGCACATGTACAAGCTGTACAAGGTGCTGCTGCTGAACCACTGGATCGCGGACGAAATCCCAATGTCCAAGGATGCTCAGCAGTTCCCGTTGCTGGATGCGGAAGAGCAGCGCGTGTTCAAGATCAACATCTCCCTGCTCGCCGTGCTTGATTCGATGCAGACGATGTTCGTCGGCGACGTGAAGCGGTATTTTACCGACTCTTCCTTGGAGGCTATTTCGGCGATTATCGGGCAGCAGGAGGTCGTGCATAACCAGTCGTATTCCTACGTCCTCTCCTCGATCGTTTCCGAGCGTGAGCAGAAGGAGATTTTCGAATACTGGAAGCATGATCCCGTTCTGCTGGAACGCAACCAGTTCATTTCGGAGATTTACCAGGAGTTCCGCGATAACCCGTCGAGACAGAGCTTTTTCCACGCGCTTGTGGCCGATTTGATTCTGGAGGGTATTTTCTTCTACAGCACGTTCGCCTTCTTCTACAACCTGGCCCGCGACCAGAAAATGATGGCGACCAGCCAGATGATC
The DNA here is from genome assembly GCF_018966525.1 of Paenibacillus sophorae. Taxonomy (NCBI): domain Bacteria; kingdom Bacillati; phylum Bacillota; class Bacilli; order Caryophanales; family Paenibacillaceae; genus Paenibacillus; species Paenibacillus sophorae. The sequence continues at coordinate 1,120,031 of NZ_CP076607.1, read as the reverse complement.
TCCTACATCCAGCGCGACGAGAACCAGCACTGCTACTTCTTCGCCGAAGTGTTCAAGCAGTTGCTTGAGGATTTCCCGGAGCTGAACACCAAGGAAAATATGGACTATGTGTACCGGACAATCGACCGGGCCGTTGCGCTTGAGACGAACTGGGCGCATTATACGCTGCAAGTGGTTCGCGGCATCGACCTTGAAGAGCTGAGTGACTACATCAAATATATCGCCAACAAACGCCTCACCCTAATGGGGCTGGACAAAGCGTACCCGGGTGTTGATGTGAACTGCATGCCGTGGATCAAGCCTTTCTCCGATGAGGCGCTGAACGCGACGAAGACCGACTTCTTTGAAGCTAAGTCCCGCAACTACGGCAAGGTGGGCGACGATAACGGATTTGACGATTTGTAAAGAAAAAAGAACTCTAACGCATAATCCCCTCACGGCAGAAAACCGGAGGGGATTTTTTCTATTCCACTCAAGGAAGTCAAACCTTTGACGTAGAGGTAAAGAAGGAAGTTAGTATGATGAAATAAATTCCATAATTTATAATATAGCGGTAAAATGTTGCTATGTTGCTATATAGAGAGGTGGGACTCTGATGCTGCATTATAAAGAATACGGAAATCCCAGCGCTCCTTTGATGATTTTCATACATGGCGGTGGAGTGAGTAGTTGGATGTGGGATAAGCAAATTCAATATTTTACTGACTATCATTGTCTGGTCCCCGATTTGCCTGGACAGGGAAAGAGTGTTATCTACGGCAAATTTACCATTCAATCCTGTGCCGAAATGCTAATTGAACTTATTGAGAGCAAGGCCATGGGCAAAAAGGTCATTGCGATTGGATTCTCGTTAGGTGCGCAAATATTAATAGCAATGCTTAGTATTAAACCCGATTTATTTGATTGCTCGGTTATTAACAGTGCATTAGTAAGACCCTTTCCTTTGGAAAAATTATGGATCGCATTAATAAAACTGTTACTGCCGCTCATAAAAAATAGAACATTCTCCAAAATACAAGCCGAATCGATGTACTTAGAGAAGGAGTACTTTGAAACCTATTTCCAAGAAAGTCTTCTGATGAGTAAAGATACACTCGTTAACATAATGGAGGAAAACATGTCATTCAGAATACCTGACAATTTCAAGAACGCCAGAGGAAAAATATTAGTGACAGTAGGAGAACAGGAAAAACGTATAATGAAAAAATCGTTAGCTGATATTCTCAAGAGTAACTCAAATTGTAAAGGTCTAATAATACCCCATGTGGGTCATGGGGTATCTTTAGCCAATCCGGATTTTTTCAATAAATTAATTAAATATTGGGTTCATACTACGTTGTTTGAACAATAATTTTAATCATTCCGCTTCCCCTGTTGCCTTCTCTATTAATAACGCGAGCTGTTTAACATGCGGAAGCCTCATCATGGTAACATGATTTCCAGGAACATCTATATATCGAATTTCTTCCAGACTATAATCCTTCCATGCTGTAAATCTTTGCTCGATCTCATCAGGATGCTCCGTTGTTTTCATTACAATAATAGGTATTGATAATTTTGCGGCTTCCAGTTCCAAGACTCTTGACATCATCACATTATGAAGTTGAAGCTGCAAATATTTATCAAGATAATCGGCTGTCATAAAATCAATGACTTTCTCATCTTCTTTGGCTGCTTCAATAATGGTCTGCTTGGCGTCCTCATAACTTAATGCCTTTATCCGCTCTAGGGGAATGCCCATCATATTCCCCATACCCAGCGCCAAGAGCAGCATCTTTAATTCATCCTCCGTCACATCGTCATGATCCGTACCTTCCATCAGTTGCAGCGATGGAGTTGTATCCAATATAATCAGGCCTTTCGGAGGCCGTCCTTGCCGAATTAACTCCAGGCACATTCCGAAGGCAATATGGCCCCCTATGGAATGACCGCCCAAGTAATCCTTCCCGGGTCTAAAAGTATGGTCTACAGATTTCACAAAAAGCGAAATCAATTCCTCATAACTTAAGTACTGCGGCTCCTCCTCCTCGAATAGCCCCGGACTTTGCAAAGCGTATACCGGGCAATCCAGTTCCTGCGCAAGCTGAATGTAGCCCATGACCGTTCCTCCCGCCGGAGGGGCCAGGATCAGGCCTATCCCCTCATGTCTGTTGGAATTTAAGGGGATCAGATAATCTTCAGGACTTCTTTGTTTGACCACTGCAACTTCCTCACGCATTGCAACGATTTCAGCCAGAGCCTCCGGCGTCGAGGACATAAATATGGTTTTGGGGTCTACCTTATATCCTTTTTCTCTGAGCCTTGAAACTACTTTAATACTGAGCAGCGAATCACCGCCAAGCTCGAAGAACGAATCCAGCAAACTGACTTTTGGCAGGCCCATGACTTCCCGGTAGATCTCCACGATGTCTTTCTCAACTTCATTTCTTGGTTCCAAGAAATCCTCATCCGTCTCTTCAGTGCCGTTAGGCTCAGGCAAAGACTTATAATCAACCTTGCCGTTATTAAGAAGCGGTATGCAATTAAGCATTACAATACATCCTGGAATCATATAATCGGGCAGAATATTTTTCAACCCGTGCTTTAGGGTTAGACCTGTCACTTCGCTAGAAGCTGGAACAGCATAAGCTATTAAGCGTTTGTGGCCGCTTGGATCGGTTTTTACAACCACCACACAATCCTTTGCCATCCCGGAAGCCAGAATGGTGTTGACAATCTCTTCACGTTCAATTCTGAACCCGCGTATCTTCACCTGATTATCGACTCTTCCGATATACTCCATGCAGCCTTGGCCGTTCCAGCGTACGATATCTCCGGTCCGATACAGTCTGCCGCCCTGTTTAAAAGGATCACTGATGAATTTCTCCGCAGTTTGGGCCGGATCATTGATATACCCTCTAGCCACCCCGTCACCACCGGTATAGAGTTCCCCGGGAACGCCCAAAAGGCTCAGCTGCCTGTCTCTATCCAGAATGTAAACTGTAGTATTGTTTGTAGGTCTACCGATCGGAATAGATTGTGTATACTCCCTATTGATGACAAAATTTGTGGTAAACGTTGTATTCTCGGTAGGCCCGTAACCGTTAATTATGGTTAAGCCGGGACATGCTCTTCTAACCGTATTGACATGTTTGCTCGATAGAGCATCTCCGCCTACAATCAAGCTTTTTAAAGGGGCGAACATCGATGGATTCTCTTGGGATAATTGGTTGAACAAGGGTGAGCTGAGCCACATCAGTGAGATTTCATAATCGGACAGGTACTGGCCCAACCGCCGAGCGTCCAGCAATACATGGTCATCCACGATATATAAAGTCAGTCCATTCAATAACGCTCCCCAAATTTCGAACGTCGAAGCATCAAATGTTAAGGCTCCGGTCTGTAGAAGATGATCATGGGCGTCCCATGCCACGAAATTGTTATTCTTGACTAATCTGACAACATTACGGTGTTCAACCATAACCCCTTTAGGCTGGCCCGTGGAACCGGAGGTGTAGATCACATAGGCCAAATCCCGGGAATCATTCACAGGATGCGGACTTTCGATATGCCCCTGCTCATATAACGACTTGTCGTCTATATGAATCGTATGAATAGCGTTGTCTGTTTCTCCTTCATAAGCTCTCGTTACGAGTAAAACTTTGACATTAGAAGCCTCCAACATGTGTGTAATCCGTTCCGCCGGATATTTCGGATCAATTGGCAGATAGGCACCTCCGGCCTTTAAAATACCAAGAATCCCGGTGATCGCTTCAATGGAACGGTCTACCATGATTCCTACCACATCATCCCTTCGTACGTCTAAGCCCCTTAATATATTCGAGATGACATTCGCCTTCTCGTTCAATCCGGTATACGTCAATTCTTGACCTTTAAAGCTCACCGCTGTTTTTTGAGGATGCCTGTTCACCTGCTCTTCAAACAATTCCTGAATGGTTTTACCGCCGGGGTACGCCACCTGGGTTTGATTTAAGTTATGAATCAGATATTCTCTCTCCGCCCAATCCAGTAAGTCGATCTCGCTTATTCTCGTTGTAGGGTTACGGCAGATGGCTTCAAGCAAGTGCTCATAGTACTTCATAAAGCGTCTGATTGTTTCAAGCCGGAATAAATCCGTATTATATTCAAAATAAATCGACAGCGCCTGATTTCGTTCAAATACATGGAGGGTTAAATCAAATTTCGCCACCTTATGTTCTCTGATAATCTCCTGAATCTGCAGATCCTGCAGTTGCAAATCCAAAGGCAGGTTCAACAAACCCATCATCACTTGAAAAATAGGGGTTCTGCTGACATCCCTTTCTGGATGAATCTCATCCACCAAGCGGTCGAATGGATAATCCTGGTGCTCATAACCAGCAAGAGCCGTGTGTTTGACCTTCTCCAAAAATTTGACGAAGGTTTCTTCGGATGCAAGCTGCGTACGGAAAGCGATCGTATTAACAAACATGCCAATCATCTTTTCCGTAACTTTATGATTTCGGCCTGCAATGGGAGAACCTACGATAATGTCGCGATGTCCTGTAAGTTTATATAAAAGCACCTTAAACGCAGCCAGTAAAGTCATAAATAACGAGGTCCCGTGAGCCTGGCTTAATTTCTCCAGTTGCCGGGTCAGCGAAGGATGAATGGTCAAATGCTTGGTGTCTCCATGGTAAGTCTGCATCGCGGGTCTTGGGAAATCCAGCGGCAATTCAAGGATAGGCAGTTCACCCGAGAGCTGGTTCAACCAATATTTACGGCTGTGATGATTGCGCTCAACGTTTTGATTGTGCCATGTAAAATAATCTGTCGTTGTTGGTTGTTCAACTTCCGCTTCAGGAATACCGCCCTGCATTAGTAATTGATACGATGCTCCCAACTCTTTAACAAGTAACCCAAGCGACCAGCCGTCCGAGATGATATGATGCTGCGCGATTAACAGCAAGTGCTCTTGTGCCGCAGTCTTTAGCAGGGATACTGCCATCAAAGGACCCGTCTCAAGATTATAATTTCTTTCGGCCTCCTGACTTGCAATTTCTTGTGTGGCTTTCTCTTGTTCCGCTTCTCCGAGCTCGGATAGATCAATGAAATGATAAGCTAATTCTGCGCTTGGCTTTATTTTTTGAACAGGATTTCCGTCCACCATAACAAAGGCAGCCCTTAGTGACTGGTTCCGGTCTACGATAAGCTGCAAGGCCTGCCGCAGCACCTCCGCTTGGAGAGCGCCTGTTAGCCGCCACATCCCCAGAATATTATAATTGTTGCTTTGTGAATCCATCCGAGTTAAGATGTAAACTCTCTTCTGTGCATGAGAAAGCTCATAATACTCCTGTACGGGCAGCCTGGGAATGTCGATGACTTCAGTCTGGTAAAGCTTCCTTTTGTCATCGATAATTTTGGCGATGTTTTTTACCGTATGATATTGAAAAATGGTTTGAACGGGCAATTTAACCTGCAATTCGTTTTGAATTCTAGACAAAACCTGTGTGGCTTTGAGCGAATGCCCCCCCAGTTCAAAAAAGCTGTCGTTCCTGTTGACTCGGCCCACTTGAAGAATTTCTTTAAATATACTGGCGATCACCGCTTCCGTTGCCGACATAGGCTCCTCCTGGCCAACACCGGACTGACGTTTATTTTGCACTGCATTCAGCTTCGTATAATCAATTCTTCCGTCTGCCGTCTCCGGCATGTCCAGCAAATCGATCAGCCTGCAGCCGTCCGCCGCTTCAATGGAAGCCAATTTTTCCCGGATCGCCTGGGGACTAGCCTCATTTTCATTAAGCGTATAGTAGATAGAAGGTCTGATTTCGGTTCCCTTGGCAAAACCCAAAGCATTTCTGATCTGACGCTGGTTGCGATCAAGCCCTACAAATAAATGTGGAATAGGGCCGCTTAATCCGTACAACAGGGAATACACCCCTTGCTTAACAGATAGCGGCATAAATCCTTTGCTGCCGGCCGCATCATTCGTCGGATTATTAAAGCTCATGCCGATGTTATCCCATTGACTCCAGGAGAAACAATAAGTATTGGGGTATCCATTTCGTGCCCTATATACACTGAACTGATCCATGAAACTGTTGGCTGCGGAATATGCGCTGAAAGTGGAAGCTCCAAAATAACCGTTTACTGAAGAAAAGAGCACCAATAAAGCTTCCGGATCATCCTTCAAAGCTTCATGTAAGGCCAAGGTGCCATATACTTTCGCAGTGAACATGTTCTTGTAAGTGTCCTCTGTAGCGGCATGTATCCAGCGGTATTCAGCATGTTTCCAGTGCTGCTCCAGATTTCCTTCGCCCGCCAAATGCAGCACTCCCGCCAGCGGTTTCCCCCATTTCCTGCGTCCAAGATCTATGGTTTTTTTTAGAAAAGTGACATCCGTTATATCGCCATGTACATACAGAAAATCAACATTTTTCGATTCCAATTCCTGAAAAGCCCTGATTCTGTAGGATATCGGATCGGCAGCGGAATCCAGCCGCTTTGTCTCCTCTCCGGCATTTAGGTCTGTTCTGCCAATGACAATAAACTTCAGGGCGAATTTGTCTGACAGCTCTTTTATTACTTCAACGCCTATTCCTCCGAGTCCACCGGAAATCAGGTACATGCCTTCAGTCTTCAAGTTAACCGCTTGCTTGTTCACCTGTTGGATATCTGTTTGGAAAAGCAAGGGGATGTATCTTTTTCCCTGACGGTAAGCAACTTCATCCTCCAGTTTCCCAATCTTCAACTCTTCCATTAGACCGCTGATAACTTCATCCCGGAAATCAAAATCGATGTGACTGTAAGTTAACCAAGGGTTTTCAAGCGAGGCGCTTTTTAAAAATCCCTGTACAATTGCGTCAGCATAATTCAAACAAGGCTCATCCAGGCAGTGCTGGCTATTCTTCGTTACAACATATAGTTGAATCCGTTGAACATCCAGCCTGCTTAAGGATTGAATGAGTCGAAGCAATCCAAAAATACCCTCTCTGTTGTAATCATCGATCTCTGTCCTCGAAAGCCGCTCTCCGGCAAATCCGGAATTCACAAAATAGAGAATGTCAGTAGGCAGGCGCTCAAGCGCCGCTAGACTTTCACCGGAAGAGAACCGCTGAACCTCTCCCCCCTGTTCGATCACGGCCTCGGCTACAGAAGCATGGTTCCCGTCATCGATGATCAAAAACAATCGTCCTTTTAAATCGGAAACACCGGCGCCAGGCTGGACCGCGCTCCATTTTTTTTCAAAAAACCAATTAGGGAGCGTTCGTTCGCTTTTCTCAAACACATCTACTTCCTTCAACGGCTGCTTGAATACCCCCGCTTTGAACTGAGCGGCTAGCTTTGAACGCTGGATCTTGCCGATATTTGTTTTTGGAATGTCATCTCTCGTGACGGGAATAATGTAGTCAACTTTCAATCCCAGGGCGTCACTTATTTTTTTTCGCACTTTTTTGACTTGATTTAACTTTTCCTCGTGATGCTGCAGTTCTGAGACAAAAAATATCGCTATTTTATCCGTATCGCTGTCATTTTCCCGAATTGCGCAGACAGCGGTAAAAGACAAGGAGATTCCATCTATTTCCTCAACAAGTCCTTCTAACTCAGCATTGCTGTAGTTAACTCCATTAATAATCAATAAATCTTTCAAACGCCCGGTAATGGTTAGTGAGCCGCCGTAAATAAACCCCTGATCGCCAGTATTAAACCAGCCGTCTGGAGTGAACGCCTTCTCATTCTCGTCCGGATTATTGTAATATCCTGGTGTTGTCGTCCCCCCTTGGATTTGAATAAGGCCAATTTCACCTTCGTGCAGAAGCTCATTTTTGGAGTTTACAATTCTTACATTCACTCCGGGAATGGTCCGTCCCAGTTGGGTGAAGGTTATGCCTTCATGAATCCGGTCAGTCATTTTGAGGACTCCGGATAAAGAATTAGTATCAAGCATATGAATTCCCGTATGCGGCTCCGCATTGAAGTGATCGGAATAGATGACACCAGAACAAGTCTCAGACATCCCCCATGCAGGAAACATGGCATTGCTGCGCAGTCCATACTTATGGAGCTTAGTTAAGAACTTCTTGCAGCTCTTTGCCGTAATCGCCTCACCTGCATTCAGGATGAATCTCATCGCAGACAGATCCCATGATTGGGCGTAAGACGTTTCGAGCCTCTCAGCGACCAGGGAATACGCAAAGTTTGGCGCCCATGTTAACGTGGCCTTATATTGATCCATTAAATCGAGCCAGCGTAAAGGCTCCGTCAAAATGTAATTGGTATGGACTTGTATTTGGGTGCAGCCCAAGTACATTTCTTTAATATGAAACATGACAATTCCGCCGACATGCTCCAGCGGCATCCAATTCACTGAAACTTCGTCAGCGGTAAATTGGTTCAACAGTGTTGTCCCCCGCTCACGTGAAATAATAGTTTGATGGGTTTGCATGACTCCTTTGGGCATTCCTGTACTTCCGGATGTATACAAGATTATCGTTAAATCTTCCGGAGAAGGGCGATAAATCGCTTCGCTTAATGGGTATTGTTTCAGATCATCAATCTTCATTACGTTATACGCCTGTACAGCACTCCCCAGCAGATTTCTAACCTCATCATATCTTTTGGCATTCGTTATAATATACGGATGTTCCAATGCGCTCACAATATATTCAAGTGTATTCAAGTCTGCTTTGGATTCGGTAAAAGACCGCGGTACCGTTACAGGGACAGGAATATATCCCCCCAGAATACAGCCCCAAAACGCAGGAATGAAATCCGTTCTCTCTTCAAGCTGGAAGACTACTTTATCCTTCGGATTCAGGCCGCTTTGTTTTAACCCCGTTAACACTCTTTTTGCCTGACTCAAGAGCTCACGATAAGATTGAAATGTCTTCTCTCCCTCTTCATCAATGTAATATATCCCTTTGTCTGGATAGTTTAAGACTGCCCTCACCAGGATGTCCACCAGAGTAACCGGCTCATTCCGATCCATCTTTTGACTACCGCCATATATAATGGCCGGCGGCAGCGAGCCGGCCTCGGCTATGCTTGTTTCTTCCAATTCTACATCTAGCGGGAAGGAACGGTATGCCCTTGTATGGTCAATGTCAAGCAAGTCATCAATATGAACATATTCGATCTCTTTCAACACTTCTTCGATGACAACGGCTGCACTCCTGATGTTGGGTATAGACTTGATTTCTTCCTCCCAAACCTGCAAATCCATAGTATGATTAGCCGCATACATAGAGAGCAATTCTTTATCCACCTTGCCATCCGATAGAAGCGGCAGCGCGGAAAGCTGGATGAAGACTTTAGAAAGGGTACCTTCAGGCAAATTGATTTCCGAATATATTCTGTTGCAATCCAGCTGTTCTTGCGCTGTTACAAAAACGGCCAGCTGCAGTTCAGAGGCATCCCCTTGGATAGCAATCACCGCACATTGCTTCACTGAAGGATGCTTGTTCCATTCTTTCTCAAGCTGAGAGAGATCCACTCTCTTGCCGTTAATCCTTACGAGATTCGTAATTCGGCTATTGGAATATTTCATCGTGCAATCCCCCTTCTATACCAAGTCTATGATTTTGACAGTCCCGTTCTCTTCCCACATACCCACATCACCCGTTTTATACAAATTCTTGCCGCGAATATTGGAGAATGGATTCTCAATCGCATTTTCCTCCATCCACTCCGCCCAGCTTCCGCAATCCTTATAAATATCTTCACTGGCTACATAAACTTCCCCAGGGATGCCGATGGGCACTGGATGCCGGAATTCATCAAGGATATAGATTTTTGTGCGTCTATCCGGATCGTTTACTCCTTGATAGATTTCGACTTGGTCCTCATATAGCGTCTCAACCTTGGCTTCCCTGGCGAACACTTGAAGAATCGTATTTCTTTCCTGTGCGGATAATATGGATATGTCCTTTACTTCCCGCTGATAATCCGACACAAACTCCACAAGCACATTTTGAAAATGGGAAAATAATCGTCCTATAAAACTTTGATTCCACAAGGTTTGATTAAAATAGACTTCAAACAAGATGGTTCTGTCCCTCGGCGCAATCTCCAGAATAAGATCATAGTTAATGTCCACTGTGCCCTGTACATCGTTTAATTTCAAAGTTCTTTCCGGATTCGTCATATCCTTATCCACAGGATAATTCTGATAAATGAGCAGTGAATGGAACAAGGATTGCCCATAGGGAATTTCACTCATTTCCTGAATTTCCGGCAATAAACTGTATTCGTAATCCTTAATGTCCAGCGTAGTTTCCTGAATCTTTCCCAATAGCCCGGCTAGGGAGTTCCCCGAAGCCAAATTTAATCTTAAAGGCAATGAATTGATGAAGATGCCTACCATTTTCTCCACATCGTCCAACGTATGCGGTCTTCCGGAGACTGTGAATCCATATAAAACGTCTTCCCTGCCTGTATAACGTCCCAGAAGAAGACCCCAAGCAGCTTGCAGTAAAGTATTTAAAGTGAATTGTTCTTTTTTAGTAAATTCCAAGATGCGTGAAGTGATTTCTATATTGATGCTAAAGGCTTGTTTGATCATCTCTCTTTGAGAAAGCGAAGAATCGGCAGTAGGTTTAGGATTGATTCCCGGTAGAGGAGTGGCGTCCTTTATCCCTTCCAAATAGCCTTTCCAAAACGCTTTGGCCTTGACCCTATCCTGAGCCAAATACCACTGAATATACTCTTTATAGTGCGGAGCAAACGGCAGACTAACCCTTTGACCTGTATACAAACAATGATATACGTATAACAATTCGCTTAATAAAATGAACACACTCCATCCGTCCAAGGCAATATGATGGTAACTCCATATCAATTGATGGGAGCCGGTCTGATCCGATACCAGCAGGATTCTAGCCGGCGCTTCATCCTCCAGATTGAAGGGCTGGTCCGTGAATCCGCTAATGATATGCCGCTTCTCGTGCTCCCCGGTGAAGGTTGTGTATTCAACCGGATGGGTCAATCCTTTGCGTACAAGCTGGATCGGTTCATTTCTGCCCTCCCAAAGGTAGGTCGTCCGCAGAATAGGATGCCGGTCCACAACAAAGTCCCATGCTTTTTGCATAACGGTCTGATCCGGTCTACCCTGTAGAGTGACATAGAGTCTCCCATGATAAGAAGACGTCCGGTCTTCAGACAACGCATGATAAAGCATTCCTTGCTGCATTGGAGACAAAGGATACGCATCCTCGGTTAATGGAGAAAGCTTCTTGAGCTCATCTTGATACATTTGGACCAGAGGGAAATCCGATGCGGTAAATTCTCTATGCTTCGCATTCACACAATGATCTGTAACATACACAATCTCTCGTTCAAAAGAAGAGATGAGCTCAGTCATGAAATCATGATGAATAATGGCTCTATTCATGGAGACACGAATTAGCAGCTCATCGTTCCTGACCATGCTGTTAAACTCAATCAAATAGGGCCGTTTGGCTGCAGAGCTGTGAAACATTCCGGTTGATACACTCGCCAGCTCGACGTTTAGTGAAGCACTGCCGCCGTCCATTTGGCCAAGATAATTAAATAAAATTTGCGGTGAATCGTAATCGTCAAACTCCACATCCGTTGTCAAGTATTGAAGAATGCCAAATCCAATCCCTTTGTTTGGAATGCCGCGCAGTGTTTCTTTTATGCCTTTTATTTGCTCGCTGACAGCGTCATTATGCTCTTTCAGCACAACTGGAAAAGAACTTGTAAACCACCCCACCGTTCTTGACACATCCGCATTTCTAATAATATTCTCCCTGCCGTGTCCCTCCAGCATGAACGACAATGCTTCTCTCCCGGTGCTTTTTTGGGCTGCTCTGTAGAGAGCTGTCAGCAATAAATCATTCATCTCCGTGTTGTAAGCCGTATGAGCAGACCTCATCAATTTCTGCGTCCAAGCTTTGTCGATCGTTATTTGAACGGTTACCCCATCCCCCTCAACTCCCGGATCACTGGGTATTTCCGTGGTGAAGGAGCGTATTTCTTTAATTATTTGTTTCCAATAAGGAAGCTCTGCTTGGAGCTCCGCAGACTGGGCATAAAGGTATTGAGCATCGGCCCAATCTTTAAACGATGTTGTCTTAAGCGGCAGGGCAGGTATGCTATTGGTATAAAGCGCGTCCAATACAAGCTTTAGGTCCTCGGTAATAATCCTCCAGGATACCCCGTCAACTATTAAATGATGAGCTGCCAGCAGCAATTGCTGAGTCCCGTCACCACAATTGAACAGCAAAGGAGCAATTAATAATCCTTTCCCGAATTGCAGGGCACCCTGTATACGTGAGGATTCTTTCAGAATGACCGCTGCCTGGGATTCATCTGTCATGTTTATACAATCGATAACGCCGAGCTGAATGTCCTCAACTACGGTCGCGTTGTATTGGGTGATCTTTCCCTCCCGTTTCAGGAAGTTAATTCTTAACGCATCATGATGATTCACAATCATGAGTATTGCTTTCTTGACGATCTCCTCAGGATAGTGGACCGGAAGATGTATCAAGGCGGGCAAATTCCAGAACTGCGGATTAGCAAACTCTTGCCCAAAGAACCACTGTTGAATGGGCGTAAGAATGATTTCTCCTGTCACATCCTCTTGGGGGTACGGATTTGCTACTGCGGTTTTGACGATTTTCCGGGTTAGCTGGGCAATCGTTTTATTTAGATAAACTAACTTAGGCTCAAGCTGATACCCCCGTTTACGCAATCTTGAAATCATCTGAATAACCGCAATGGAATCGCCGCCTAGCTTGAAGAAATCATCTTCTCTTCCCACCCGGTGTACCCCAAGCAAATCTCCCCAGATGCCCGCGAGCATTCTCTCCACCTCGTCAAGAGGCGCGATATAATCTTCCCGCTCATCCATTTGGCTTAAATCTGGTTGAGGCAGTGCTTTTCTGTCAATTTTACCGCTTTGATTGGTGGGCAGGGTTTCCAAAATCATAAAATAATGCGGAATCATATATTCCGGAAGTACATCTTTCAGATAATCCGGCCAATCTATTTTCTCTGTCGTATGGAGAACCATATAAGCGGCCAACCTTTTGACTCCATGATGATCATCCAGGGCAGTTACCACGCAATCTTGTACCCGGTCATGATTCATGATCGCCAATTCTATCTCGATCAGTTCGATTCTGATGCCTCTGATCTTCACCTGATGATCCATACGGCCCAAATACTCAATCTGCCCGTCCGCTGTCCATCTCGCTAAATCACCGGTTCGGTATAATTTGTGTCCGGGATTCAAAGGATGATTTGTAAATTTCATACGGGTTAATTCCTCATTATTGATATATCCTCTTGCCAGACCTGCCCCGCCTATGCATAGTTCGCCAATGACGCCAACCGGCTGCAGCTCATTACAGGAATTCAAAATCAATGCGCCGATATTGCGCATGGGAGCTCCAATCGGAATTGAACCGGGTACGTTGTTCTCCTTCAGGGAATATCTCGTAGCATAGATTGTAGATTCCGTAGGTCCGTAAATATTCTCTAGCCTGACACCGGAAGTAATGCGGAAGAAGTGTTTTGCGATTTCCGCAGATAACGCTTCGCCCGCTGCAAAGACATACTTCAATTGGTTCAGCAGGGGATACTCATGTTCTTCGAGTGTATTCATGAACGCATTAAGCATGGAAGGCACAAAATTGATATGGGTAATACGGTAAGCATCTATAGCTTGTAATATGGAAAGCGGCTCTTTCTCTGCTCCCTGACCGAGAATAACCAGTCTTCCTCCCCCATGGAACCATCCAAATAATTCGGCCACCGAGACATCGAAGGTCACAGGTGTCTTAAATAAATAAGCATCCGTCTCCTCTAAAGGATTTTTCTCTTGAAGATCCAGGATAATATTAACAACGCTTGCATGCTCAATCATTACCCCTTTGGGGTTTCCGGTTGTACCTGATGTATAAATTACATATGCCAGTTGACCGGGACTTGGTTTTACCTCCTGATTGTCCCCATTCCCCGCATATATAGCCGCATCTTCAAGTTCAAAGACCGCTGCATCCGCCTTCACTCTGTCAGCGAATTTCCGCTGGGTCAGAATTTTCTCCGTTCCACTGTCTCCGATCATATAGCGGATGCGCTCCGCAGGAAGCCCGGGATCTATAGGCATATAGGCACAGCCTGATTTTAGGATGGCCAACACTCCAATCACCATCTCAAAAGAACGCTCGGCCATGATTCCGATAATCTCTTCCTTTTCCACCCCCTGCTGCCTTAAAAACAAAGCAAGTTTATTCGATTGCTCGTTCACTTCACGATATGTCATTTGCTTACCCTGATACACCAGTGCACAGCGATCCGGTGCCGCTTTAACCCCTCGCTCAAACAAAGTTATAAGCGTCTCTCCATTCTGGGGCATCTGATCTTCAAGTGGCGTCTGCCACTCCTTAAGAATCTGTGCGCGTTCTGTCTGGGTTACAATCCCAAGAGAATCCAGCGCATGCGAGGGAGCGCACACTGCGGCTTCCAAGATAGTCCTATAGTGGGTCAGCATTCTTTGCATGGTTGATTGAATATACAGATCGGTATTATATTCAAGAATAACTTTCAGTTCCTCATCGACTTCAAATATCTGCATGGATAGATCGAATTTAGAAGTCTCGTTATAATAAATATCCACTTCGATTTCCGTATCCGCGCTGGACATCGGCTTCATAGGGGCATTCTGCAAGACAAACATGGTTTGGAATAAAGGATGCCGGCCTGGATCCCTCTCCACGCTCAAATGATCAAGAAGCTGCTCAAATTGAACGTCCTGATGTTTTTGTGCGTCCAGAACCGTCAACTTGACATGTCTCAGAAACTCGCGAAACGTTCCCCGGCAATCTAACCGTAAAGGCAGGGTATTCGTAAAAAAACCGATAAGCGGCTCTACTTCCACTCGATTCCGGTTAGCGAAAAGTGACCCTAGAATCAATTCCTCCTGGTTGGAATACCGCTTCAGCAGTGCCGCAAATCCTGCCAATAAAATCATATAGAGCGTGGCGCCTTCTTCATGCGCCACTTTCTTCAAATTCTCTACTAAGCCACTGCCTATATTAAGAACTTCCACTTTCCCTTTATAGGTCTGAATATCCGGCCGGGGCTTGTCCGTGGGCAAATCCAGTACCGGGAGCTCACCTTTCAGTTGCTGTTTCCAATAGTCTAGCTGCTGCCGGCATTCTTCACTCTCAGCCCACGCTTCCTGCCAAATGGCATAATCCGCATATTGAATCCTTAACTTATCCGATACCGGCTCCTGTTCATCGAGCATGGAGAAATAGTAACCGGAGAACTCCTTGACAAAAATCCCTACGGACCATCCGTCAGAGACAATATGATGAATGGATACAATGAATGTACATTCGTCTTCTGCTGTTTTTATCAACATAAACCGGCAGACTGGACCTTCAACAAGGTCAAAGGGTTTCATGGATTCCTTTTTTATCAGAGTATCCACTGTTGTTGTCCGTTGCTCCTCCGTTAGAGAAGATAAGTCAATCATTTGGGGCTTGACGGAACAGTAATCATGAATGATTTGGGCAGGCTGGTCATAGATTACATTGAAGGTTGTTCTCAACACTTCATGCTTCCGGACAACTTCTTCAATCGAACGCTCCATATATCCCAGGTGGATGCGACCTTTTAAATGTATGACCACTGTATTATTGTAAAATGGATTATCAGGTTCCAGCTCATACAGAATCCACTGCCGCTTCTGCGCCGAAGACGTTTGAACCTGTCTGCCGTATGTTCCGGGGAGAATAGGCAGACTGCTGCTTGTTTGCTCTTTGTGAAGGCGGTCGTTAAGGATATCTGAAAGCCGCATGAGTTCAGGAAAATTGAACAAATCCTCCAGTTCCAGGCTTACGCCCGCATCGCTGCGCAAAGCTGAAACTAGTTGAGTCGCTTGCAGTGAGTTCCCTCCCAATTCAAAAAAATGATCCTGTATCGTTATTTGGGAAAGGCCCAATATTTTCTCCCAGCGGTTGATCAGTATCTGATCCAGCTCATTTCTGGGTTCACTGTATTTTTGTTCCACTTGTGTGCACAGCTTCGTCAAGGCCCTATGATCGATGTCTCCGTTGCCATCGAGAGGGAGTTGGTCGATCAGTTCCAGCTCAACAGGAAGGTCCATTGTCCCCATAGAAGAGGCGGCTACTTCTTTAAAAACATGGAAGCTTTCTTTAAGCAGGCTTTTATTAACTTTCGTTTGTATATAGATCTTTAATTTATAATTGGTTTTTATTGAAGTCTGGCTCAGTTCTTGAATTTCTTTTTTTGCACCGTTTAATCCGATGAACTGAACCGGCTCCTGACATTTTATGCCTGCCAGGAAGGAGAACAGTCCTTTTCGTTGTTCAATCGGACTATAACCTCTTTTGTTCAACAAATTTTTAATAATCAGTCCGCCACCCATACCCGTTTCATCCCATAAACTCCATGAGAAGCAGTATGCCTGTATATTGGGGAACTGATTTTGATAAACGGCGAAGGTCTCCATAAATTGATTAGCAGAGCAGTATGCGCCGACAGTTATACCAGCATGTATGGTTCTGGCCGAAGAAGACGAAATAAACAGGATATTCTTTTTGTCTTTTATTATCTGATGCAGCACCCATGTGCCGTAAACTTTAGCCGCATACATTTCTTCCAACTGTAGACGGGTTTGATCTTTAATCAAGCACTCCTGAATGATACCGGCAAGGTGAATAACTCCAGTCAGAGACTGATTGCTCATATTCTCAAACTCCGAAATTAAAGCACTCATCTGCTTCTCATTCGTTAAATCAGCAGCCTTATACATGACCGAGCCGCCAAGCGGTTCCAAACTTTTCAAGTGTTCAAAGCCTGCTCTTTTGTTAGATGAATCGCTCCCGGACGATAATGAAGTTCTTCCGACAATTAATAACTTGGCACTGTAATTTTTCAGAAGATGTTCACAAATGACGATACCTATACCACCTAAGCCGCCCGTGACCAGATATAGCCCATTTTTCTTCAACGGCGAATCACAATATGCGGATGCTGTTAAGTCAATCTTCTCAATCACAGGGATCATGCGTTCCTGATTTCGATAGGCTATTACCCGTTGATTATCATGAGTAACTAGTTCTCTATTTATATACATCAGCAGTTGCCCGAATTCACTGCCCAATATATCCACTTGTTTTGGATGAATATAGGGAAACTCATGCGGAATTGTTTTGATTAATCCAGATATTGTTGATTGCTCATAGGCAATCGCTTCATCATCCATAGCTGCCACAGCATGTGAAGTGACCATGAAGAGATTAATTTTATCGTGCTTATATTCATCCAGAGCCTGCGTCAAATAGATAAGGCTGTAGCTGGAGTTTACTTGAGACTCCTTCAATTCATTTACATCCGCGATTTGCTTTATCCCTTCCCCCAAGTTCCACAAATGAACCACATGTTCAATCATTGTCTGGTCTTCCAGAATACACTTGATTAATTTTTGATAATCTTCAGGATGATAAGGATTAATATAATAAAGGGTCGAACCAGCTTTATTAAAGCGCTCTCCTTTGAACACTAACGTTGCCCGTTTTATCTCCAGGGGCAGATCTATATTTGCTTCCGCGAAAACAAGTGTATGTTCTCCCAAATTCGTGTCCTTCGTAAATAACGAAGCTTGTTCGCTGGTTACCCACTTTCTTCTATAGAACCAATCCGGAAGGGTATTTTCATTCTTCAATAGAATATCTACTTGTTTTTTTATTTCTTTGAAATCTCCGTTTTTATATTTTTCAATGAGTTCAGCTCTTTGAATTTTTCCGCTGTTCGTTTTTGGAAATGATTCTTTCTCAAGCGGAATAAATATGCCCGAATGCAGACCGAATTTTCTGCCTACTGTATTTTTCAACTTTTGGATGAGTTTCAACAAATCTGTTTCTGTATTCTCCGTGGGGACGAAAAAGATGGCTAATTGATCTACGTTCTGGTCATTGGGTACCGCACATGCGGCCACAAAGGTAACTTCAATTCCATCAACTTCTTCGATAGCAGCTTCGATATCATAGTTGTAATGATTATTTCCGTTTATAATAATGACATCTTTAACTCTCCCGGTAACTGTAAGTTTCCCGTCGATTAAAAAGCCCAAATCCCCCGTATCAAACCACCCGTCTATAAAGACTTCATTGTTCGCTTCTTCATTCATATAATATCCGTTCATGACACTTGGACTTTTCACTTGTAATCTTCCAATATTGCCTTCGTTTAGAAGGTTGTTCGCAGCATCGACAATTCTTAAAGTCACACCTGGAAGCGGCACTCCGGATTCAGTAAACACTAGATGATTAGGTGAGTCTGCCGAGACATGTCTAATTGCACCGGATAATGAATACTTGTCAATATAATGTATACCTGAAGTTGAATCACGTAATAGAAGCCGGGATTCCACAATTCCGGATGAAGTTTCTGACATTCCGTAAGCAGGGACAATAGCGTTGGCCGGAAGATTGAAAGGTCTTAACAGGTTAAGGAAATGGTGTGCAACCCTTCCAACAACTGCTTCCCCTCCGTTTAATAAATACTTCATGGAGGATAAGTCCCACTTGTAATCCCTGGCTGCCATGACCGCATCATTCAGCATTGAAAAAGCAAAATTCGGCGCCCATGTAATCGTTGCTTTAAAATGATCGATCCAATCCAACCAAATTAACGGATTAGTAAGAACACTATCAATCTGGCCAATAATTTGATTGCAGCCCAAATAAACGTCTCTTACATGGAACATCACAATGCCGCCTACATGATCCAGAGGCATCCAATTCAAAGAGATATCATGATGATCAAACCCGTTATGAACTGAAGTCGCGATTGTTCTCCAAACGAGGGAGCCGTTGCGATGCTGAACACATTTCGGTTTTCCCGTACTTCCCGAGGTTAATAAATTCAGAACAAAACTTTCTTTCTCCGCTTTAAACCATTCATGGTCCGCATGACTTTCTCGAAGGTTCTCATAGCTGGTAATCCAAATTTCTTCCTCACCCCAAAGATTCCGGAGCGCGGTCACTCTGCCTTCAAGATCCCTTTCAGTTAGAATCACAGGCCGGGAAAGCAATAACCATGAATTGAAAAGCTTGTTTACTACTGCATTCATCTCTGTGTATATTGGAGCAATACCTATGAGTGTTGGCAAGAAGCCGCCCAAAATACAGGCCCAAAATGAGATAATTATTTTTTGGTTATCCTTGAATTGAAAAATGACAGGGTCGCCCGGCTTTAATCCCAGTCTTTTGAGCCCCCCCAGAACACACTCCGCTTCATGGAGAAGCTCGGCATAGCTGATAAACACGGCAGAGCCGTCAGTATACACAAATGTAATTCCATTATCTCCGAAATTATCCGCAGCGTCTTTTAGCATCATCTGCAAGGTTGAAGGGTGATCCGGCTTCATTTCAAGAGTCCCTCCGTAAGAAAGCGCCGGCTTCATTTCTCCCTTTACCATGCTTTGCACAGTTGCTGCGTACGGTAAATTATCATCTTGGACATTGTCTTTAGAGCTGTGGCTTAAGTCTTCCTTGGCAAAAATATCGTCCAGATGCAGCGGCGGTATCGAAATTTCATTCTCCACAATAACGATTCCCGACTTCTCTACTATGGGAAGATCATTCATTGCGCAATCAAGATCATTAATTACCTCTTGAATTTTTTTATCAATAAAGTCGCCCATTACTGCACCTCATTTATAAGTTTTTAATGAATTTTCAAGCGGTGTTGGATAAGATCGATCACCTTGTCTAAATTTTGCTCAACAAAAAAATGGCTCCCCTCAAAATTCACAACATCGCATGTACACTTTGTGTACTTCTCCCAAGCCTGGACACCTGCTTTTGTTATATAATCTTGGCTGCCATTTAAAATGGTGATGGAACAATTTAATTTTTCACGATCTGGTTTATACTGATAGTTCTCGACAATGAAGAAATCCGCTCTAATAATCGGCATAAACAGTTCAATTAATTCACTGTTGTTGAGAAACTCTTCGGTAAGACCGTTGTATTTTTTCAATTCTTCCAAAAATTGATTATCGGGCAGATGATTAATATGTCCTTTTGAACTTCCAAACAAATTAGTATGGGGAGCTTCTCTTCCTGAGAAAAATATGTGAATAGGCAGATGTTTCTGATTCTCTTTTAATTTCAGATACAATTCATAAGCTATTAACGCCCCCATGCTATGACCAAATATAGCGTACGGTTCCCTATCATCCAATCTTTTAATCATGCACTCGTAAAGATCATCAACCGCATCCTGGAAGCTCGAGTATAACGGTTCACCGAATCTTGCTCCCCGCCCCGAAAGCTCCAATGGAATTAGCTTGATTTCCTTGCTGAGATAGCTTCTCCACCTGGAATAATAGGTAGCGGAGCCCCCGGCATAAGGAATACAGAATAATTTCATTCGCAATCTCCTCATATATTAGGAATGGAATTTGAAATTTTTTATATCGAAAGATCTTTTCTCTTAAATAAGTAGGAACCGCTTACGAATAGAATCACAGCGGCGATACATAAAGTAATGCTTATGCCTGTAACGTTATAATTGCCTTGAGATATGCTCTCTGGCTGATACAAAGAAAAAATTGTAAAATATTTCAACCCATTTAATCCGTCCGATAACTTACTGGCCAAACTCAGGGCATAAAACAGAACGGTTAACCCGAAGCTTACTCCCATCACCGTCTTCTCCTCATTAAATAAACAGGAGAACAAGAAAGAATAGGCTCCGATAACTAGGAAAATCAGCATAACGATGAGATTTATTTCTGTAAAAACTCTGAGATCAAAAGTGTTAATATCCGCGAAAGAAAGAACCCCAAGATAGCCTCCGATATATGTGAACAAACTTACAGTAACCAGTCCTGTAATCAATACCAGCGCTTGTGTATTAATGACTTGTATACGATTTACCGGAGTTGATAATAAATAAGCCATTGAGCCTCGATCGACAAATCTGCTGACAAGTTGAACAGCTGTTAATATGGTATAGGCCATCAGAATATATAAATAGAGAGAATTATAAAAATTCATTGCCATATAATCTACGGCGTTATTCAGATTTCCTTGTATTCCAAAAGCCACCATTACACTCTCGGGCAACCCTTTAATAACATCATTAAATTGCTGGGACTTTGCTAACATTGGAAAAGTCATAACCAACAGATACAAACACAAAAAGACACTCGACGCATAGGTTATGAGCAGCTTGCTGTGTCCCTTCATCATTGCTTTATATAAAGAATAATTCATGAATGTTCCTCCTCGTTGTAATAATACTTCATAAAAATATCCTCTAACCTTTGATGCGGAACATCGAATGTTTTGATCTTATATTGGCTTAGTTGGCCAAAGATTTCGTTGATCTCTCTATCGACAGCAATAATCGCTTTATTGCCCGCGTAACTTTTAACAGTAAGATTAGAATTCACAATCCGGTTTACATCCTCCTGATTATAAAACTCAATTTCATAACTATCCTTTGTCATTTCTCCTCTTAGCGAATGCACATCCTGAATTTTAATGATTCTCCCTTTACGTATAATGGCTATAACATCCGCCGTATCTTCCAATTCACTGAAAATGTGTGAAGAGATCAGTATGGTTTTGCCTTTATTCTTTTCTTCATGAAGCAAATTCACAAACTCCTTTTGCATCAAAGGATCAAGGCCCGAACTTGGTTCATCTAGAATGATGACATCCGGATCATGCATAAAAGCACTAATAATCGCGAGCTTTTGTTTCATCCCTTTCGACATTTTCTTGACCGGAACTCTAATGTCCAAATCAAACCTTTCAATTAACTCCTCACGTTTATGAGAGGAGCTTAATTTCCTCATGCCTGACATTAAATTCAAAAAGTCAATCGCGCTCATACCTTCTATAAAAGCAATCTCACCTGGCAAATAGCCCAATGTGCTATGTATTTTGTCCGCTTCACTCCAGCAATCAAACCCGTTTATTTTTGCTTGGCCCTTCTGTGGTTTGATATATCCCAATAAATGTCGGATGGTTGTCGATTTACCTGCTCCATTAGGTCCGAGATATCCAAATATTTGCCCTTTTTCTACTTGAATACTCACATCGAACAATCCTTTTTGGTTCGAAAATTCTTTTGTTAAATGATCAATTGCAATCACTTTTTCCCCTCCCCGATTTCGTTGCCAACGAGTTGTTTACGGCATGAAAATAGTTTCAAATCCCCTCATTGCCACTGTACTCCAAAAATAAATAAAAAGGTATATTTTGTATGTTAAATGCAAAAAAAGGTATGCGAACTACATTTTCTGTGAGCTTTATCCGGTTATCACAAAGGATGGATATTTCAGGGAAATATAAGCTATAATTGAAGTGGACTGGTTAGATGAAAGGGGAGAAATGCAATGCTTCGTGTGGCTGTTTGTGACGACGAAACACAAATGCATAAAGAATTGCAGCAATTCTTTTCAAAGCTTACAGCCAATACATTATATAAGTTTGATGTTCATTACTTCTCCTCGGGCGAGGAGCTGCTTCTCTATTATCAAGACCAAGGACGTAATGCTTTTCACATACTCGTCCTCGACGTGGAGATGAACGGTATAAATGGGATTGATACTGCCAAGAAAGTTCGTTCGCTTCCCGACAGAGATGTGCAAATCATTTTTTTGACCAGTTACCCGGAGTATATGATGAACAGCTTTGATGTTCAGACATTCCAGTATTTACTTAAACCTTTGTCTTATCTCTTGTTTGAGACAAAGATGGTGAAACTTTGCAATTATATTTTTTCTTCCGTTAACAAATTTTTGACTATTAGAACGGAAAAGGAGCAGATTGTTCTAAGAATTTCCGATATTGTATCCATTGTCAAAGTAAAGCATTCTCTGATCCAGAACAAACTTAAAGTGACTACGGTTCAGCAACAATATATAATTTCAGGCACCCTTTTAGAATACTTAAACAGGTTGGATAATTCTTTTTTGTTGATCCATCGGTCGGTTATCATTAATTTACAGCACGTCCGCAAGTTCACCGCAATTTCTGTTGCCATGTCAAATCTAGAGGAGCTCCCCATTGGTCGTACCCAGGCAAAAGCCATTAAAAATGCCTATGCCCGTTATATGACAGGAAGATTTCAGGAATGAGGTATCCCCTTTGTTCAACGTATTATTCATTGGAACAACTCTAATGCACCTTATCTTGTTAAATCGTTATTTTTCCGCTTTATTTAATTCTCCAAACAAGAACAATTATGTCATTCTCGCTACCTATACTGTGTCAGGAGGAATCATATATGCATCATCTATTTCCTTCTTCCCTGTGATTCCCACCACTATTATATCTTTCTTGAGTGCTTTTCTAACCGCACTTCTTTATCAGATCAGATTTGAATCCAAGTTGATCTTTTCCATGCTTTATCTTGTCTTGGGGTTTATTTCAGAATCTCTTTCCTATTCATTCATTTCAGAGCTTCAGGGTATGTTCGGAGCGGATAACTTCTCCAAGCCAGAGAACCGATTATTAACATTGCTGTTCTCCACACTTATGATGCTCCTTTTCATTGTGCTCATCCGATCCATCAAACGGGGTTATGAATTGAGAATAAGCAAGTTGTATTATCTCGTCATGGCCTTAATCATTTTATTCAGCCTGATTGTATTAAATACACTTTTTTTCTATTGCCAGAAAAATTCATTTTACATCATGTCTGTTATTAGTATTCTTTGCATCAACATCTTTATCATTTTTTTGTTCGATAGTTTAAATGAACAGCTCCGATTAAAAGGGGAGTGCCTTCACTTACAAAGACAGATGGACTATCACGATGATTGTTACGAAAAAACCATGCAGTCTTTTAAGAGTATCAGAAGGATTGTTCATGATACGAACAAGCAATTATTGTACATTCGCGCCTGCATTCAAGAGCGTCAACCGGAAGAGGCTATCCGACATATTAATCAATCTCTCGATCAGATAAATGCCTCTTATAGAAACATAACTACCGGCAATCTGGTTATTGACGCTTTAGTCAGTAATGCTCTTCATGTTGCTAAGGAAAACAGCATTGTGATGAAATATAATATAACTGCTGTCACCTCAGATATTAAAATTGATCGCTATGATCTATGTATCGTAATTGGTAATGTCTTAGATAATGCTATTGAAGCAGCCCGGCTGGTCCCTAAGGTTGAGGATAAGTTCATCCACCTGCGAGTACAATCTAGCAGCCAGGCTCTAGTTATTCATGTTATCAACTCTCGGCAAGAATCCACTGATCAGCGGTTACGAGTCTTGAAAGCCGATCCTGATTTGCACGGATACGGTCTTATCAATATTCAAAAAATAGCAGAGAAGTATGGAGGACATGTAAAAAAAACGAGCACTTCCGGACAATTTGAAATTATTGTTGTGCTTCCTTTTCCAGACTAGCCGCGCCTCCCTCCGGAAGCTGCTCGCGATGTGACGCCACGCCTTCGGCTTCCAACCTGCTTGATTTCCAGACGCTCCATCCGCCTTCTTGACCAATGACAACACTCCTCATCAAAAATGCTAGGCATTCCCGCCCGGGAACAAAAAAGTGCCCACTTACATTAACTCAGTCCTTGTATTATCGTAACGTTATAGCCGCATTTTATAACTAACATACATTCCATGTACAAGGAGTTGGGTGTTGTGAAAATAAACAAGCGGGGAGTCGGTATCATTGGTGCGAATATGAACGGTTCCTGGGGAGGGGTTGCCCACCTTCCGGCATTGCTCGCGCTTCCTGAATTTCAGGCCGCCGCCGTCTGCACAACCCGCCAAGGCAGCGCTGATGAAACAGCGAAGCGTTTTGGCGTACCCTATGCTTTTACCGATCCGTATGAGCTTGCGATCCATCCGGATGTCGATCTGGTTACCATCGCGGTTAAAGTCCCGGAGCATGAAAAGCTGGTACAAACCGCTCTGGACGCCGGAAAATCCGTCTTTTGCGAGTTTCCGCTCGGGCGAACGTCCACTGAGGCGGCTCACTTGCTCCATGCATCCGAAGAAAAGGGAGTTCGTCACTTTACCGGACTGCAGTCCCGGGCCAACCCGGCTGTCCGCTACCTGAAAGACTTGATAGCCGAGGGATATATCGGGGAAGTCCGGGCCGTACACTGCAGCTACGCGCTGCCCCTGTTCCCTACGCGGTCAAAGCAGATCCCTCAATCCCGGGTCTATTTACTGGACAAGACAAACGGAGCGAACCATCTAACCATAGCCGCCGGGCATTTGCTCGATGGGATGACGTATCTGTTCGGACCCTTCTCGGAAGTGTCGGCCATTCTTGAGACGCAAGCGGACCGGATACCCATTATGGAAACAGGGGAAATCGTTCAATCCACTTCGCCCGACCATGTGATCATTACCGGAAAATTGGCGGGCGGCGCGATAATGAATACCCATATCCGTAATACCCACACAGGAAATTTTTTCATTGAAATAAACGGGACAGAAGGCGATTTGGTCCTGCAATCAAACGAGAACTTCATGTTTCAAATCGACTCTTTCACGCTGAAGGGAGCGCATCCGGGCAACAAAGCCTTCGGCGAACTGCCCATTCCGCCGCAGTATACTTTGCAGCCTTCGGGCCTGACAGCCGGTCCGGCGTTTAATCTGGCCGGGCTGTACAGGCAGATTTATAGCGATCTGGAGGGGAACACCCGCCTGGCCCCCGATTTCCATACTGCACTGGCCGCCCACACATTGATCGACGCGGTACAAAAAGCCGCCGATACCGGAACAAGGCAAACAACGGAACCCTCAGACTGAACCATGCAGCTGCAAAATGTCTCAAACCCAAAAACGAATCCATTCCGCCTAAAGCAGAGGATGGATTCGTTTGCTGATACTGCACTCATTTTCTTTTCAGGGCGTAGCCGGAAATAGCGGCTTCTACACCGGAAGCGGCTTACAAGCTCCTGCATCCCTTCCGCCATATCGGTTACAGCATGGAAGGAGGAAGACATCTCTTCCATCGAAGCCAGCTGCTGCTCGGCTGCGGCGGAGACGTCCTGAGTTCCGGATGCGGTGGTTTGCGCTACGTCGGAGATGCCTTGAATCGATTGCACGACATACCCTGTACCGGCTGAGATTTGCTGGGTTGCCGCCGATACTTCCTGAACCTGGCTCTTCACCTCATCGACATAATGTTCAATCTCGCTGAACAAACTGCCCGCCGTATGGACAAGCTCCATCCCAAGCTCCACTTCCTTCGTGGCCTCCTGCATGGAATACGCCGCATTGCCGATATCGGAGCGAATCGTCTGAATGAGGCCGGCGATCTGTTCGGCTGATTGGGAGGACTGCTCTGCAAGATTTTTTACCTCCTCGGCGACTACCGAGAAGCCCCGTCCGTGCTCTCCCGCCCTGGCTGCTTCAATGGCGGCGTTAAGCGACAATAAGTGGGTCTGCTGCGACAATTGCGTAATGACCTCATTCATTTGTCCAACTTCCTGAGAAATGGATGACAGCCGGACAATTACCTTTCCTACTCTGTCAACAGAGCCGCTGATGGATTTCATCTGTTCTGATACAGTCCGGACCGCCTCTCCCCCTTTGGACGATTTGTCGGAGGCTGTGGTAGTCGTCTCCGCAACCGATAATGCACGTTCGGAGATTTGCTGTATTTGTGAAGCGACCTCATGAATGGTATGTACGCTTTCTTCCACCCTAAGCACCTGAAGACCGGCGCCGTCGGCGATTTTCTCCGTAATCCCCGCGATATGCCCGGACGCTTTGGATGTTTGCTTGGCGCTGAGGGACAGCTGCCCGGCAGAGGCCGCCAATTGACTGGAAGACTGGCTGATTTCGGTTAGAACGGACTTGAACGATTCGGCAATATGATTAAAGCTGTCGGCTACAACCCTTAGCTCGTCTTTCGTGTCAACGTGAAACCGGGCGGATAGATCCCCGTCGGCCATCCGGGAGGCCGTCTGCTTGATCTCGGTCACTACACGGGTAATCGAGCGGTAAAGTGCCGTGAACAAATACAGAGAGAGCAGAATCGCCCCTCCTCCGATCAGTTGAGTCCAGAAGGCCTGCCGGTTGCCATCCTGAACCTGCCGTTCCAATCTGTCGTTGACCCAGTCGATTCGTCCATTCCACTGCGCAAAAGAACGGTCCAGCGCGTTCTCCGACAGCTGCAGCCATTCCTCCTGATTCATCGCTACCTTCAGCGGCATCAATACCCCGGATTCCACTTTTTCAAGCGCAAGCTCGACACTCTCCTGCGTTTCCGCATCCGCCGCTCTCACCTTCTTGAGTGCAGGGTCTTCCTGCTCGGTAGAGCCCGCAGACGGCGCATAAATACTCCTCCACCCACTCTGCACAGAATCCCAGTCCGCGGCTATCGTGTTCTTGACAACATCGTCGATCGTGGTCTGCGTTACCGCAGTCAGCGTGTCGGTTTGAAACAGTCCGAGCTGAAGCAGGAACGAAGGGAACTTACGAAGAGTTTCCTCTTTTATCAGGAACAGCCCCGGATCGTTCTCCAGCAAAAGTTCCGACTTTAACGCCAGAAGGTCTATCAGATCCACTGTCTGAGTCAACAGCTTCATATGTACGTCGAGGCTTTCCAGGCGTCTTAAGTCCGGCCCTTGTGTTTTAACATTATTCCACTGGTCTTTATAGGCGTTCCATTTCTCATGCAGTGAAGCATCGTTAGGGAATGCGGCCTGATTGGCCTCAAGAGAGTTTATGGTTTGGTCGATCTCGGCTTCGACTGTCTTTAGCTCTCCGGTATCCGGTATCCCTGCATAGGTCCCTGCCTGCAAAATGGAATGCCGCTCCAACAGCCGCAAAAGTCCGCCCGATATCTGAACAGCCTTCAGCCCGTCAATCTGGCCCCTAACGACCGCGACCGAGCTTCGTGATTCGACTGCCGATTGTCCGGCCAATACAAGCACGGGAACCAGCACCGCTATCCCGATTAGAGTAAACTTTCCGAGAAAGGATAGCCTATTCAACAAAGCGATTCCCGGCTGCAGTCCAAAAAATCTCCATGTACTTCTCGCTTTAAGCGCTCTAACCAATGAACTCATGACCTTTACCCCTTTTCAATCTTTAAAAGTATACTATTCCTACTAAATTACTATGAAATCTAGCATGATTATTTTCCTATGTCAATGAAGATTCCCACGGAACGATTCAGGCTGAAAGAGAAAAAGCAGCCTGTCCTCGGCCTGAGGATAGACTGCTTTTTTCGTACTACATGATCCTTTTTTCAGCTGTAGGTCTTTCATCCCGGAATTCGTCTATCCAAAGCGGCTAGTCCCGCGCCTTGCGGCCAGCTTTCAGCTCCGTCTCTTCCGCGAACTCACCCAGCGCATTGTCCAGCCGCAGCTGCAGCTCTTCGGCAATCTCCACCGCTCCGGCATCATTACGCACAACCTGGGAGTCCACCGCGTACACGCCGCCGAGGATGTAGCGCGCGCCCAGCACGGACAATACCGGTTTCAGCGCATAATCAATCGTGAGCAGATGCGCAAGGCTGCCGCCCATAAAGAGCGGAAGCACGATTTTTCCGGCAAGCCCTTTTTGGGGAATCAGATCCAGAAACGTCTTGAGAACCCCCGTATAGGAAGCTTTGTATACCGGACTTACAATGATCAGAGCGTCCGCTTCCGCCACGAGGCCGTTCGCTTTGACAATCGCTTCACTCTCGAACTTCGTATGAATCAGATCTTCCGGCGGCAGCTCCGCCACATTGATCCGCTCGACCTCAAATCCTTTGCCGCCAAGCGCATTCTCTGCATACTCGATCACCGCATTGATGCGCGATACGAGCGACGGCGTTCCATTAATCACTACAATCTTAGCCACTTTCCACCTCTTCTGTCGGTCAGGGAGCAAGGGCCCCGCAAACCCGACAATAACTTAAATTTAAATTATCGTAACAAAGGGACACTGCCCATGTCAACGCGGACGAGCTCTAAAGCATGGAACGAGCCTGCAAATAATGAGATCTTGGCGAGAGGCTCCTTTAAGCATCAAATACCGCACAGATGTTCGAACGCGGCAAACTCTCTTCTAGAACAGTACTCCGCAAGAAAGAAGAGGTTACGGCCGCAGCCGTAGCGGCGGGCAAACTGCCCACGTAATCCGAACTTCAATGGGCGCGAGTAAGCAGGATAGGGCAGAAAACCTGAAATAGTGCATCTTTTTTTCCATTTGAAGCAGCCACGGGGTAACGCGCCTGTAACTGCTCCTAGGCCCCCTAAACAAACTGGAGTCCTCCCACCCAATAATTTAAACTGGAGATAAGGGAGAGATGACGAGAATGGGAAAGAGGCTGAAAGAGGAAGCACGGCTTAAAATTGTGAAGGAAGCGTTGGCTGGAGTTAAGGTGGGGGTATTATCCCGTATGTATGACATCCATCCCGAAACCATACGTGGTTGGATCAGGGATCATCGTGACTCGATTCCACCAGAAGATATTCCGGTTGCAGATGAGCATCTGCAAGAACTTCAGCGACTGCAGGATGTGGAACAACGCTACGAAAAAGCCATGAAGGTGCTTGGAGAAAAAGAACTGGAGCTTGAGATTCTCCGTGAACTGCTAAAAAAGAACCCCCCCGCTTATCCGAAAAATTCGAAGTAGCAGACCTATTTATTAAGCGGGGTGAACCGGTGGCATGGGTTCTGCGCATCCTTGGATTATCCGAATCGACGTACTACGATCGCAAAAAACGGGGGGTCTGTCCGGCAACAACACGTCAGGCAGAAAGCCAGCTGGGCCGTCCGGTACCGGGCCACTCCTTCACGGTTACGGGAGAGAGAGTCTGTGATGAACAAATCAAGGAGTGGCTGCTTGAGCTCCTCGAAGGCGAAGAGCATGTCTATGGCTACAAACTTCTTGCGCAATGTATTCGTAACCGGTACAACGTAAAGCTGAATAAGAAGAAAGCGTATCGCTTGTGTAAGGAGCTAGGGATTCTTCAGCAATCCCGTAAGCGCTCCCTTCACATCCACGCCGGCTCCCTAAAAACCGGGTTGTCACCGGGTCCAACCAGTTGTGGCAAATGGACATTAAGTACGGCTATATCATCGGCCAGGAACGTTTCTTTTTTGTACTTAGCATCATTGATGTGTTTGACCGTGTCGTGGTCCAGCAGTACAGAGGACCCGTATGTGAGGCCAAGCATGCGGTCCAAACCCTATGGCGGGCGCTACAGAGTCGTCTCCAATCCGAAGAAGTCATGCCCGTGATTCGAACAGACAACGGGCCGCAATTCGTCAGCAAGTTATTTGGAGATACCTGTGAGAGCCTGGATATGATTCACGAACGCATCCCGCCGCGGACACCGAATATGAATGCATACATTGAATCATTTCATAGCTTATTGGAACGCGATCTGTTCAGCAAAAAAGAGTTCAGGACCTTCGAGGAAGCCTACGAGGCCCTTGATCAATACATGGACTTCTACAACAACCGCAAGATGCATGGCAGCTTAAAATTAATGCCTCCTGCGCAGTTTTCAGAATGGGTCAAAACGCTGGAGGACTCATCGAAATTTCATAAAGCCATGTAAGAGCTCGAAATAAAGAGTTATTGTACGAACGAATCTTAATTGTAGGGGATGACTCCGGATTAAAGGGGCCTAGCCGACTGTGCATTTTTGGGGGCTTGTTCAACCTCAAATTCATTCCGCACAGTTGAAATCCCTGCACAATCACAGGAACTTCCTGATAACCGACGCTTTCGATGAAAAAAACTGCACTTGAGCTGTTTTGCCAGCCAGACGGACGGTCCCAAACAAACATGCCCTGACGCGTCAGGTTGAACAAGGGAATCTGTATTTGTCAAGCCTCACTTTAGTGTTGAACCCAAACTTCTGTGTGGATAATCCTGACGGATGAGAAAGAATTAGGACCCGCCAATACTACGCTCTGCCAACTTCCGCTCTGTTGCCTTGCCATTAACACCTTCCTGCGCTATACTAAACGGCAACATCACATCCCGATCAGGCCAACGACCGGCATCCAACCGTGAGGCGTTTGCGACCGGGGCGGCATCAAGACCGCTCTCTAAGTCTACCGGGTTTCGCCCGTTACCGCGAAGACCAAAGAGGATCGAATACCGCTGTTTGAGGCCGGGTTCGGTCAACCTGGGTGGCACCGCGAGCTGACGCTCCTCGTCCCATGGATGAGGGCGTTTTTTGTATTTTTTCACAAAAAGGAGCGAACGGTTATGCTGGACATGGTTTGGATCAGGGAGAACGAGGAGCTTGTCAGACAGACGGCCAAGTGGAAAAAGGTGGATTTCCCGCTTGATGAGCTGCTGGAATGGGACGACCGCCGGCGCGGCCTGCGCCAAGAGACCGAAGAGCTGCGGGCGCGGCGCAATGCGCTGACCAAGGAAGTCGAGACGCTGCTTCGGCAGGGAAATCGTGCGGAGTGCGAAACGGTTAAAGAACAGGTCAGGGAACTGGGCGGCCGTCTGACTGATGTGGAAGCGCGGCTCGCCGAATCGGAGACCAAATGCCGGGAGCTGATGCTGCGGGCACCAAATCCCGTATCGCAGGATACGCCTATCGGGGAGAGCGACAAGGACAACGTGGAGGTCCGGCGCTGCGGGGAGCCGCCCGCGTTCGGCTTCACGCTCCGGGATCATGTGGAGCTCGGCGAGCTGCATGACATCATCGACATTCCGCGCGGCGTGAAGGCGGGCGGACCGCGCAGCTATACGCTGAAGGGAACCGGGCTGTATCTGCATCTCGCCGTTCAGCGGCTCGCGCTTGACGTGCTTGCCGCCAGGGGGTTTACGGTCATGGACGTGCCCACTATCGTCCGGCCGGAGACGCTTGTGCGCACCGGGTTCTTCCCCGGCGGAGAGGACCAGACTTATGAGCTAAGCGGCGAGAACCGCTGGCTTGCGGGAACTTCGGAAGTTCCGCTTGTCTCGCTATACAGCGACGAGATCATCGACTTGGCAGCGCCGATGAGACTGGCCGGGATGTCGGCCTGCTTCCGCCGCGAGGTCGGCTCGGCGGGCCGGGATGTGCGCGGGCTGTACCGCGTGCATCAGTTCTCGAAGATCGAGCAGGTCGTCCTGTGCGAGAACGACCCCGAGGTGTCGGAGAGCATGCTGCAGGAGATTCTGGCGAACGCCGAGCATATTTTGCAGCTGCTAGAGCTGCCCTACCGCGTTGTGGCTGTCTGCACCGGCGACATGTCGCTAAAGACGCACAAGCAGTACGACATCGAGACCTGGATGCCGGGAAGGAACGCTTACGGGGAGACGCATTCGGCGTCGAATCTGCTAGATTTCCAGGCGCGCCGCTCGAATATCCGCTATCGCGGTGCGGATGGCAAGCTGCGGTACTGCCATACGCTGAACAATACGGCTGCCGCCACGCCGCGCATCCTTATTCCGCTGCTGGAGAACCACCAGCGGGAGGACGGTTCGATTTATATTCCGCAGGCATTGCGTAAATACATGGATGGGCGAGAGGTTATTCCCGCTCCGCAGCCGGCCCGGGTACTTGAGTAACGGCGGGTAAGCACAGCGGCCCCGCTCTTCGCTTGACCAGCGAAGGGGCGGGGCCGTTTTGTTCAATATTTTTGGAAAATCTCTCTAGCAATTTGTGCTCTGCTAACAATTTTTTTCGAATAATTGCCAAAATTCAGATTATCACTATTATAATTAAATATATTCTTACTAATATAGGAGGTTAAGATTACATGAACTTATCTTCTCAATGTAAGAGATCGTACAGTCTCCTGCTGACGGCCGCCCTGCTGCTGACCGCTCTGTTCCCGGCCGTCAATTTCGGAGGCGGACAAGCCTATGCGGCTGGAACAGCGCTGGCGGAAAGTCCCGCTGCTGTTCCGGATGCGGCAACCGTGCAGTTGGCTACTTACTCCGACCAGGATTTCAAACTGCGCGTGCTGCACACGAACGACACCCACGGCCATCTTGAATATGTCGCCAAACGGATTTCGGCGATCAAGAGCGAGCGTACCGGCAATTCGATACTGCTGGACGCGGGCGACGTTTTCTCCGGAACGCTGTATTTTACAAAATTCGAAGGTCTGGCTGATCTGGAGTTCATGAATTACATCGGCTACGATGCCATGACTTTCGGCAACCATGAATTCGACAAAGGACTACCCGCATTAAAAACCTTCATGGACGGGGCTTCATTCCCGTTCGTCAGCGCCAACATCGATTTTACAACGAAGAACAGCGAGCTTGCCGGGCTGTATCACAATGAAACTGGCCTGATCGGCGACCCCGGCACCCCCGCCAAGAACGGCAATATTTACCCCACTGTCATCAAGGATGTCTACGACGAGAAAGTCGGCATTATCGGCCTGACCACGGAAGAAACCGTCGGACTGTCATCTCCGGGCGACACAATCACATTCGAGAATTACAAGACAAGCGCAGAAAAGGCAGTAAGCATGCTGCAAGCGAAAGGCATTAATAAGATTATCGCCCTTTCCCACCTCGGGTATAACATTGACCAACAGCTCGCGGTGGAAGTGCCTGCAATCGATATTATCGTCGGGGGCCATACCCATACGAAGCTGGACGTTCCGGTAGAGGTTCCGCACGGAAGCACCGGAGACACCACACTCATTGTGCAGACGGGCGAATACGGACAAAATCTCGGGGAGCTCGATGTCTCTTTTAACACGGGCGGGCAGCTCACAAGCTTCTCCGGCAGGCTGCTGGACATTGCCAAATACGCCGAAGACACCGAAGCGAAGTCTATGCTTGCTCCTTACGACGCCCAGCTTGAAGCCGTCCGTCAGACCGTCGTCGGCAATACCTACACGGATCTGTACACTCACCGTATGATCGACGGTAAATCCGTACGCGTTGTTCGACAGGAAGAAACGCCAATCGGCAATCTGATCGCCGACAGCATCAACAGCAAATCGACGGAACTGGTCAGCAAACTGCTCTCCCCGTCTGAATTATCTTCCATTAAGGGCTTTGTAGCCATTCAAAACGGCGGCGGTATCCGGGCTCCGATTAACCAGGGCGACATTACGCTCGGCGAAGTGCTGACCACCCTGCCGTTCAACAACAGCCTTGTAGCCCTCAAGGTTACCGGCAAGGAGATTATTTCGTCTCTGGAAAACGGCGTCAGCGGACTGGAAGCCGATCAGGGACGGTTCCCACAGGTATCGGGAATGCGGTACACTTTCGATTCGGCGAAACAACCGGAAATCGTCGATCCGGCGTCCAATGCGGTCAAGCAGGAAGGCAAGCGGATTGTATCGGTAGAGATCAAGCAGCCGGACGGCAGCTACGCTCCGGTCGACCCGGAAGGCTACTATATTTTGTCCACGAACTCCTTCATGGCCGGAGGCGGCGACTTCTACCGGGCGCTGGCGGGGGCCAAGGCGGATGGACGCTATTATGAACTGTACGTGCCGGACTATGAAGTGTTCAATGAATATTTAGGCAAAATCGGCCAGGTGAACATCGGCCTTGAAGGCCGGATCACCAATTTGAAAGGCGCTGCGGCTTCGCCTGCGCCCGGAAGTGGCGGCGGAACCGTAACAGCGCCAACCCCGACACCTTCGGCAAGTCCTGCGCCGACGCCTTCGGCTTCGGGAGTACCGGCTCAGGTAACGACCCTGACACCCGAAGATTTGACGCAGCGGCTGGCAGCTTTGCCTGCCGGCAGCAGCGAGCTGGTCATCCCGATTACCGCCTCCGCAGGCGGCGCGGAAGTCGTTCTTCCGGGCAGCGCGCTGATTCAGCAGGCTGCCGCAACACCTGAGCTCGTACTGACCTTTGACACAGGCCTTGCCTCCTACTCGCTGCCGCTGAGTGTACTTAATGGTACGGCGATTACGACTCAGCTCGGAACGGGCGACTTTACAGTTACCGTCGCCATCAAGCCCGCGGATGCGGCGACGACGGCCGGAGTTAACCAGGCCGCTGCCAAACAAGGCTCGCTCACGCTGGCTGCACCGGTCATTCAGTTCTCCGTCACGGCCAAAGCCGGAAACCGCAGCGTGCCGGTTAACCGTTTCGGCAGCAAGTATGTGGAAAGAACGATTCAAGCAGGCCGTTCGCTGGATAACAAGACGGCTACGGGCGTCGTGTACGATCCGGACACGGGCGCGCTTTCCTTCGTCCCTTCCGTCTTTACGACAAATGCCGACGGTACGGCGAAAGTCACCATTAAACGAGCCAGCAACAGCTATTATACCGTCGTTGAATCTTCCAAGACTTTCGGTGACCTTACGGGGCACTGGGCGAAATCGTCCATTGACCTGCTGGCCTCCAAGCTGATTGCCAACGGAAATGACACGGGGGCGTTCTCGCCGTCGAAAGCGGTGACCCGCGCGGAATTCGCAGCGCTGATTACACGGGCGCTGGGTCTCGAAGCGGTAGACGGTACGGCGGATTTTACAGATGTCAGCCCGTCCAAATGGTATGCGGGAGCGATTCGGACGGCCTCTGCGGCAGGACTGATCTCCGGCTATCCGAACGGCAGCTTCCATCCGGACAGCCCGATCACCCGCCAGGAAATAGCGGCCATCCTGTCCAAAGCAACTAAGCATACCGGAACGTCGTTGCCTGGCCAAATGGAGACGCTGGGGATTTTCAAGGATTCCTCAGCGATCGCGGTATGGTCCAGAAAATCGGCAGCCGAGATGGCCGCAGCCGGCATCATCCAGGGCACTCCGGACGGCTTCTTCGCTCCGGGGCAGACGGCAACCCGCGCGGAAGCGGCGGTCATGCTGGAGAAGACGCTCAAGGTGCTGAAATTCATTAATTAAGCCCCACTTTGCATGCCATATTCGATAAACAAAGAACCTTCAGTTCCACATTTATTGTGGTTCTGAAGGTTCTTTTGCATAGTGATGGGATTCGCTCCACCCGCTTAGCGCCGGCGTTCCATCCAATGTACGGCATAATCGACGATGGCCCGCTGGGACATGAGCTGCGCGGGAGCTGCTGCGACAAGACCGTGCCGAATCAGCCCCTTCTCCCCTTCAAAGTCCTCGCCAATTTCGCCAAAATCATCCGAGTTCCATTCCAAATCCGTAAACCGGGCCCACCTTCTGACCCCATCCTCGGTGATCGGAGCGCCGGCGTTCACTTCTTTCTTGCCGGGATAGCTTGCACGGTATTCCGCAAGATGTATGGAGGTGTTGTTCAAATGCCCCACACCGAGCAGCAGCACCATGCCGTCCAGATCGTACAGGCGTCCAAGCGGCGAACCATCGCCAAGACCGTACGGCAACTCATGTCCGGCAGTGACCGTATCCGCATGCTTGCCCCAAGCAGCGAAGGAATACAGCGGATGCCCGCTTCGCCTTACTCCCTGCTGCTTGCGAAAAGCTTCCGGGATGATGCCCATCCCGCGTGAAAGCGTCAAGTCCGGGGCATAGGGCGGCATCTGCTCCCGTATCGTTTCCCACCACTCTTTCGGAACCGGGGGGTTGCACCAGCCCGAAGGGTCGGTCAGATCAGTTGAATGCGTCGGCATGATGAGCGTGCCCGCTTCACCCAGCACTTTTTCAAGCGCCAGAATAACGGAGACAGGCCCGCCAGCCACCCATTCGCCCAGCGATTTAAAGGAGGAGTGCAGCAGCACCGTCATGCCTTTCAGCAGGCCAAGCTGCCGAAGGTCCTCCGCCAGCGTCTCTACCGTAATCAAGTTCCCCTGTATTTCTCTCATAAGATGATCTCCGATCTTGTAACATACTTCCGTTATCTCCTATAACTCCCCGGCCCGTGAGGCAGCTGAAAGAACCGCTGGACCGAAGGCAGCAGAGTCGCGATTTGAATGAGCAGTCCAAGACTCATATAAAAAACGTGCACGAGGCTGACCGCGTTCATAATATAAGTTTCCACCATAATCCAGATAATTTGTCCGAATCCCACATATAATGATAACGTCCACGCAGAATGCAGCTCTTTAAAAGGATTAAATGCGTCAGCCCACGCCCAGCGCGGTCTTTTGACCATACCGTACAGCACAAGGAGCGGAAACACCCCGAATACCGCCAGCAGCAAAATACCCGGGAACAAGAAGCTGGAAAAAGGAGAACGCTGCAGCACCGTATCCGCCGGCATTCCCATCATGCTTCCGCTTGGATCGATAATGAGCGCAAGCCCGCCGCCAATCGCACCCACGCCCAAAAAAAATTGCAAAACATAAAGAAACATCACGGCGGCCGGCCGTTTTCCGGACTTTGCCGTCCCCGCTCCCGCGCTCGGCTTAATCGTTTCCTTTACTCTTTGATTCATCCATACTTCCCCGCTTCCACTCTTGGAATAGGCGGCTCAGGAACGAGCGGTCATCAGCTTTTCTAATTATACCAAAACTTCCCTCCCCGGTATGAGACACGGATTACACCCTGTTAAAAAGCACGGAAACAGCAGGAAGTGTGATTATCCGCACTTTGCGTTATACTTGAACGAAGGGAGTAAATGATTCCTGACCCCCCACAATTAATAACAACAGCTCTGTTGGCGGATATAAATTCATAGATTTCAAAAAAAGAGGTGACAGAGAGCGGCGGTTCCAGCCGGCGCTTTTGAGCATGTCTATACTATTAGTTGATTCGCATGCAACCAAACAATGCGCTTATTGTCTTCAGTATAAACCGCTATCGGAATTCCGCAGACGCACCGGCAAGCGCTCCAAGTCGGAGTCGCGCCGCGGCGCCTGCCGGGAATGCCGGAAACGCCGCGAAGCCGAAGCGGCCTGTAAAGCAGCGCTTTATGAGGCAGCGCCGCCCAATTCCCGAGCTGTGCCGCCAGGATCCAGCGCGGCGGTGCCAGCGGCGGCCCGCTCGGCTGCAGCGCCGACAGTCCGGGCCGCCGAAGTGCCTGGCCGCCAAGCAGCGCCGTTTCCGGCGAGCGGCATCGCCCCGGCGCCTGCCGGAACCGGCAGGGCCAGCCTGCGCCGCCTGGCGGAAGCGCCTGCGCGGAAGGCGTCCGCGCCGGGCAGTACGCCCGCGCAGGAGCCTGTGACGGGCGCTGCCGCGCCAAGCGCCGCCGGGGAGGCGCGTCCGGCCGGCGAACGCAAGCGCAAGCGTTCCCGGCACCCGGCCTCTGCCGAGCGGAAGCTGTATGTCTCCGCCGCTGATGGCTCTGCCAAACCCAAGCCCCGCCCTCGTGCGGCCGAGCAGACAGCGTCCCTGGAGCGCCAGCGCGGGCCAAAGCCCGCTTCGGATGATGTCTCTGCGCTCGTCCCCTCCAAGCGGGGGATGATTCTGATGCGGGGACACAGCGACAAGGGACGGCGCTGGCATCAGGAGATCGAGCTGGATCTCGCCGTCACGCTGGTGCGGGAGCAGGCCGCCGTGGTGGTCAACAGGCGGACGATCCGCCGGCTGTACAGCAACAAGGACTTCCGCCGATATATTTTGACCCGGGACAACTATACATGCCATTTCTGCGGCTTGTATGGGGATACGATCGACCACCTGCTGCCCCGCGCCAAAGGCGGACATACAACGCCGATGAACTGCGTCTGCGCCTGCAATCTGTGCAACCAGGCCAAAGCGGACCAGTACGCGGATGAATTTATGGGCAAATAATACGTAAGTTATACGAACGCCCCATCCGACGGGCAGGGTCTGGCACCCTGGCGCCGTAGAACGGGGCGTTTTGCGACAGTGAGGGCGGAAGCATCCCTGGCCCTCGCCGCGCTTGCCGATTAATTCACCAGGCACCGCATCGTCTGATCAAAGCCGATCTAACCGGCTAGCCGGACGCTGCCCAATTCATCGGGGGCTCGCTTGCCCGGTAGCCTCGGACATGCTACGGTCCCAAGATATGCTTGACCCGGCCCACCTGGCCGCTCGTCAGCCTTACCTTGATGCCGTGTGGATGACGGGGCGAATTCGTCAAAATATCCTTGACCGTACCCCGGGTCAGCTTGCCCGAGGCCTGGTCCTGTTTCAGCACGATATCCACCTCAAGTCCCGGGCGGATATCCGATCTGCTCTGTCCATTCATGATTTGTCCTCCTTTCATAATGACTATACACATAGATAAGGATGAACCCCTATGGCTTTTGGCGTTAAGCGCGAAGAATTAAATCGATGGAAAAAAGCGGTCTCCGCAGGGGAGATCGCCTTCCTGACCCATTTTTGGCTCGATCCGAGGTTTCCCGGCATTACGACCGTAACCAAAGTCGGCTGCAGCGACCTGGATCGCCTTGCCGATTGGTGCAGGGCTCACGGACTGCCGCCCGAGCGTATTCACAACCGGCCTCCGTTTCCCCATTTCGATCTCATCGGCCCAAGGCAGCCGGAAATCCTCAAGCTGGAGGGGCAGTGGGAGCAGCTCCGCCGCTTCAATTTGCTGTAAATAGGCTCTATTTGCGCCGCAAATCGTCCATGATTTTGCGGCCGGTCGGCGTCTGGGCGAGCCCTCCGCCGGCGGTCTCGCGGTGAATCTCCGGCATGGACGAGCCCACCTCCAGCATAACCTTAATGACCTCGTCGGACGGAATGACGCTGCGCACTCCCGCCAGCGCCATATCCGCTGCAGCCAGCGCAGTCACAGCGCCGAAACCGTTGCGGACGATGCAGGGGATTTCAACCAGTCCCCCGACCGGGTCACAGATCAGCCCGAGCGTATTCTTCAGCGCCAGGCCCACGGCATGCACCGCCTGAGCCGGAGTACCGCCGCGCAGTTCGGTGAGCGCTCCCGCCGCCATCCCGATCGCCGAGCCGACCTCGGCCTGGCAGCCTCCTTCCGCACCAGAGACGAAGGAGTTATTGGCGATGACATAGCCAATGGCTCCAGCGGCAAACAGTCCGTACGTCATGTAATCGTCGTCCCAGCCGAATCGTTCCTGGCAGCTTAGGAATACGCCGGGAATAATGCCGCAGGAACCGGCCGTCG
The DNA here is from genome assembly GCF_018966525.1 of Paenibacillus sophorae. Taxonomy (NCBI): domain Bacteria; kingdom Bacillati; phylum Bacillota; class Bacilli; order Caryophanales; family Paenibacillaceae; genus Paenibacillus; species Paenibacillus sophorae. The sequence continues at coordinate 1,080,194 of NZ_CP076607.1, read as the reverse complement.
GAGTGGCGATGATGCGTCCCATCGAGGCGTTCACCTCCGAGACGGCGAGCGCATAGGCCATCGCCTGCCCTGCCGGGCCGCCAAGGCAGGATTCGTCCGCCGCGTTATAGGCGCCGACGCGCTGGGCGTCGAGTCCCGTAAGTCCGCTGCGCGAGGTCGTGTCCTCATGCATCCCCCGCCGCACAGCCTCCCTCATCACCCCGTAATATTCCTTCATTTTGGCAAATTCATGTTCCGCAGACCGTCCAGATTCAGCGCTTTGCTCTTCCACCATCAGAGCGCCAATGCTTAAAGCCCGTTGTTCCGCCAGAACGGCGAGCCGGCTTAACGTTTGAAAATTCATAAGCTCCGCCCCTCTCCATTCTCGTCCTTCGAGCTTTCGTCCAGGTGAATCAGCTTTACCGATTTTACCGCAGGCAGTTCTTCAAGCACCCGCAGCAGCTCCGGAGACAGAGCTTCATCCAGCTCCAGCACGGTTAGCGCTGCTCCGCTGCGGTTCTTGCGGTCCAGAGACATATGCCCGATGTTCACCTGTCCCCGGCGCATCGTATCGGTTACGCTTGCCAGCACGCCGAGATAGTCCATATGATGAATCAGAACGGTCGGATACATTCCGGACAGTCTGACGCTGAAGCCGTTGATATCGATAATTTCGATATTCCCGCCGCCGATGGATATACCTGTAAGCGTCAACTCCCCGCCGCTTCCGGTCAGCTGCAGCCGCACCGTATTGGGATGGGGGAATAATCCGGTTCCCTGCCGGAACGAAATTTCCATGCCGCTGTTTTCAGCGATTTCGATGGAGTCCGGCAGCCGCAGATCGTCGGTTGAAAAATCCAACAGCCCTCCGGCAATCGCCCGGTCCGTACCATGTCCCTGATACGTAGCCGCAAATGACCCGAAAAAGATAACCTCGGCCTTTCGCGGCATTTCACCCAGCAACTGCCTGGCCGCCCGGCCAATGCGAGCCGCGCCCGCCGTATGGGAACTCGATGGCCCGACCATCGCCGGCCCTATAATAGAAAATACATCCTTAAACCGCATGCTTAAGCCTCCGCTTTCTTCCAAATCTCACAATGCCGCATTCGGTTTCCCGCCGCTCCGTCCATTTAAAAGCAAATACAATCATTGCCTATTTATTATACTTCAGCGGTAGCTGAACTGTGAAATTTGTCGAATAACGGAAAAACGCAGGCTATTTCATCGGGCGCCTGACACCACACGCATACAAATAACAAGTCCCTTTTCTTTAAGAAAAGGGCCGGCTGCGTTTCATCAGGTGCTGTGCGAGTACAGCAGAATGCTGTCCCTGAGCTCCCAACCGATTCCGCTCCAGAATTGCTGTCCGTCCGCATTGCTCCCAATGACCATCAGGTGGCATTTGGCGATGCCTTCCGCGCGCAGCCGATCAAGGCAGCGGGTGACCAGCCCGCGTCCAATGCCTTTCCCCCGGTGCTGGCCGTCTACGGCCACATGGTACAAAAAGCCCCGACGCCCATCATGGCCGCACAGAGCCGTTCCGGCAAGCCCTCCGTCCGTAGCGATACAAACATGGCTGAGACCGCGGTTGCGCTCCAGAAAGCGGACAATCTCCCCCCGCGAATCCGCCGCGCTGAGTCCCATGCCTTCGGTATTCTCCCACAGCCCATAGGCCGCATCGTAATCTTCCTTCGTCATCTCTCTATAAATCATCATTCTCCCCCCCGATTTCCCCACGCAAAATAAATCAGTTCTCCGTTCCCCGCTTTACGAAGCGGTAGCCCGTTATCTCATAGCCCAGCTCCCGGTAGAAACGATGCGCCTCTTCCCGGGCGGTTCCGCTGACAAGCCAGGTGCCCTTGCAGCCGCGCCCGGCCGCCATTTGTTCCGCAAACGCCATCAGCTTTTTACCGACGCCCTGCCTCCTTGCAGCCTTATCCGTCACCAGCAGTGAAATTTCCCCGTAACGGGTCAGGTCCTCTATATTTTCTCTCAGCCGAAATCCCAGACAGCCAAGCAGGGCCGGCGCCCCCTTCCTTACAGGGACATTCGTTTCTCGTTCGAGCAAGGCCGGTCCTTCGTCATCCGCCGATGACGCTGCGCTTTCACATACAAAAAGATCCTCAATGGGACTCATTTCAATAAAATCCAGGCGAAGCTCTATGTCCCGCACAGAATGTGATTTGCCGTCAAGCTGCTCCATCAGCCCGGCCAGGGCCGGAGCATCCTTGTTCGACGCCTTGCGGATCATCATTTCCACGTATGTCGTCACCTCCTACACTTTTATCATCATTCCCATAAATTTTCAATTCCGTTTTCATTTCTATGCACTGCCCGACTTAGGCCAGACCTTCCGGCACAACGCCTCAAGCGCCGGTTCATCCAGCCGTTCAAGCTGAAGCAGCGATATATAAGGATCGCCTTCCAGTGCCAGAAGCTGTGCGAAGGCGGGCTCCGTCTTGATTCCATCCGCTTTCAGCAGCCGCACCCGATCCCGAAAGCCCTCGCCCAATATCCCCAGAATCCGGGCCTCCACGACCATATGGATATAGCCGTTCTGCCTTCTTACCGGTACCGGCTGCCCGAAAATTTCCACAGGCCACTTTCCTGCCGTAAAACGCGCAACGATGCGCGGCTTTCCGTTAACCTCCCGGCTGGAGCACCGATAGTCCGCCGCCCCGCCGAAGCATCGTTCAACCGCGTCACGAAATGCGCCGAAATCATGCACTTCGCATAAAATATCGAGATCGCTGCCCGGCACCTGCAGCCCCAGCGGGACCGTCCCGGCCAGAACGGGGTCCCAATCCGCAAGGGCATTCATCAGCTTTAAATCTTTGAGCAAGGCATGTACCTCCCGCTGAACCGGCGAGCCATTTTTCAAATATGAAAGGTCCTTCCAGTCATCGAATGCCGTCATGCGGCTCCCTCCTTTGTTGCCGCTGGTTGCCCGGCGAGCCGCCGCCCAGGCGGTCACCCTTCCCTGGGCGAATGCATAGAAATATACCACCCAAGAAGAAAGAAACGGCTGCGCCGTTCTCGCAGGAGGAGGGCATCCGTTTCTCGTAAAAATATAGCCTATTTCGCCCAAAGGAGAATCGGTATGAAACCTATCCGCACCGAGAACTTCCCGTCCGTCCGCCTGACGGCGGGCATGTATGCGCTGAGCAAGCTGTCCGCTGCCGGCCTGACCTCCACGCTGCTGGGGCTGCTCGCACTTGCTGGGCCCCATACTGCCGCAGGCTGGCTGGCTTCGCCGGCATATAATGTATACGCCTATGCTCTTACCGTCTCGCTGCTGGCTGACGGCCTGCTGAGACTTACGGGAACCGGATCGAGAGCCTTCCTCTTGATCATATATGCCCTTGCCGGGTTCGGCGCGGGCCTGTGGCTCGCTCACGACCAGGGAAGCGGATGGGCAGCCGGCGCGTTCGCCGGAATAGCGGTATTGCTCCTGTTCCGCTTGACTCAGTTGGCCGGTGAACGCATTCCGGCTCTGCTGCCCGTGTTTGCCCTGTTCGTTCCGCTGCTCTGCCTGCTGCTCTGAATCAGAGCGCCTCGATAATATCCGAAGCGATAACCGACGCCGGATCGTCCCGGAGAAGAGCTGCCCGTTCGCCTGCCAGTCCATGCAAATAGACTCCGAACGCCGCAGCCTGAACGCCGTCCAGCCCCTGCGCCAGCAGACCGGCGATGATGCCGGTCAGGCAGTCTCCCGCCCCGCCGGTGGCCATCCCCGGATGTCCGGTCGTGTTGACAAAAATGCGGCCATCCGGCGAGGCAATTACCGTATGCGCTCCTTTAAGCACAAGTACCACACCGTGCTCCCGGGCGTAGTTCAGCGCCAGTCCGATCCGGTCACGCTGGACTTCCTTCGTGCTCACACCGGCCAGCCGGGCCATTTCGCCGGGATGCGGCGTCAAAATCACAGCCTCCCGGCGCCCCTGCCATATCCCGTAATCACACTCCGCCAGAATGTTCAGCGCGTCCGCGTCCACGACAAGCGGACAGTCCGCGCCTTCCCAAATTCTTTTGAGCCATTCCTTGTCCTCTTCGAACCGCCCGATTCCCGGGCCGACGGCCAGCACGTCCTTCTTATCGGCGAGATTCAGCACCTCTTCCGCCGCCGCAGCATTCCAGGTTCCGTCCGCTTCACCGCCGGCGTCCGCCAGCATCAGCTCCGGAGCCGCGCCTGCAAGAAGAGGCAGCAGCTTGCCCGGCACCGCCCAGGTCGCAAGCCCGCAGCCCGCACGCAGCGAGGCGCGGGCGGCGATCAGGCCGGCCCCGCTCATGCGCAAGGACCCGGCGGCCAACAGCACATGGCCGTAGGTGCCTTTATGCCCGTCAGGCACGCGCCGGCGCGAGACATCGATGTCCAGCACGCCTTCCAGCACATCGGGCGTAAGCCAATAGACGGACAAGCCCTCTTCTCGGGCAAGTCCCGCCGGAATGCCGATGGACCGGACAACGATGCGGCCCGCAGCGCCCGAACCGGGATACTGGAGCAGGCCGCGCTTGAGGAAGGCGAGGCAGACCGTAAGCGACGCCTGAATGCACGGCTCATGCATCTCGCCCGTGTCCGCATGCAGTCCGCTTGGAATGTCAGCGGACACGACCGGCTTGCCGCTGCCGTTCGCCGCGGCAATCAGCTCCGCGTAGGCGCCGCGCGGCGCGCCCGCTGCGCCCGTGCCCAGCAGCGCATCCAGGATGCCGCTGTACCCGGCAAAGTCGGGCCTGCCGCCGCCATGCACGGCGGCAGGCAGACCCATTGCCGCAGCGGCATCGCGCTGCAGGGCAGCCTCGCCGGTCAGCGACTCCGGCGGGACCGCGTACAGCAGCGAGACGGCGATGCCCGCCTCGCTTAAGTACCGGGCGGCGACCAGACCGTCGCCGCCGTTGTTGCCCTTGCCGACGAGCACGAGCCAGTGCTCGTCTTCGGCATGCTCCGCCATCAGCGCGGCGTCCCCGCTGATGAGAAGCTTCGGCGCGGCCGCCAGCGCGCCGCCGGGGTTGCCGCCGCGGAGCGCTGGCCCCGCGGCGGTGTTCCGCGCCGTGCCGAATCCCGGCGCGGCCACGGGAGCGTGGGCCGCCCACGCTCCGGCATTGCGCAGCGCGGCACTGTCCCGCAGCGCCTGGGCTGCCAGCGGCGTGCTGCCCTCTCCGCGCCGCCGGCACAGGGCAATAATCTCCTCCGCGACAGCACGCCCGGCATTTTCCATCAGGGCAACCGCCGGAATGCCCAGCCGTTCAATCGTGATGCGGTCCAGCCGCCGCATTTCTTCCGCTGTAACCAAATGCATCCCTTGCTATCCCCTTTCTTTATTCACCGAAGTTGCCGTCATGGGCTGAGCGCGTCAATATCCCACCGTGAACCGCGCCTTGATGAAATGGCCTTCCTCCAGTTCATCGATCACCGCCGCAGCGTAATCCTCCACACTGATCTCGCTTCTTCCGTCCTCGTCTACAACGAGCCGGTCCAGTCCAATACGGAACTGTCCTGTACGCCGCCCCGGCGAGATGATGGCTGCAGGGCTGGCATATGTATAATCCAGGCCGGAGTGCACATAGATTTCATAGGCATCGGCATGAGCCGCCGCAAGCGGCTTTACCTCCTCCGGGAACTCCGGTGTATCCATCAACCGGTCGCCCGAGTCCGTCTTCAGGCTTCCCGATCCGCCGACTATAATCAGCCGGTTCACCCCGGCAGTCTTTAGCCCTTCAACCAGCGAACGGGCGACTTCAAGCAGTTCGCCCTCTGCACCGAACTCAGGCTCATAAGCGCTGATCACGGCCTCGTGGCCTTTGGCGGCCTGGGCCACCTCTTCCGGTCTCAGCAGGTCGGCAGGCAGCGTAAGCAGACCTCCATGCTGGATCTCCAGCGCCTCCGGCTGCTGAACCGGGGCCGTCACTTCATGCCCCCGCTTCAGCGCTTCTTCCAGAATTGCGCGCCCTATCGTTCCCGATGTGCCGAACAGCACCATTTTCATTTCCTTTTCCTCACTTTCTATCGTCATTTTCTTTTATCATATTCCCTGAGAGTCCTGCCTCACAATTCTCCCCAACACTCAGGCCATCTTAGCCCTCCATGACAAAAAAGCCCTTGTCCTTGCTCCATTCCACAAAAGCCAGCGATTTAATATCCCGGCAGCCTTTATCCCGCAGCCCGCTTTCCAGCCATTCCTTGTCCTTGCCGATCTTCTTCAGATTGTTCTCCAGAATGTCCCCTTCCTCTACGAGCGAGTAGGCAAAAAAAGGCTCCTCATGCGGCATCCCAAGGTCTTTCTTGGACGGCGTTTCGTAATCCGGCTTCTTCATGACGCTGAGCGACCCGTTGTTCTCAAATATAGCATACGCCACTTCTTCCAGGGCAAAAACATCCTTCTGTCGCAGCATCATCCGCAGCTGTCCGAAGTCGAGGCGGTTACGCTTCATTTCCTTCATATCAATTTTGCCGTTGCAGATCAGGATGGAGGTTGAGCCTTCGAGCGGGGCGCGCATCCGTTTGGCGTGCTGCGTCACTTTTTCGAATACATAGGATAATGCGCCCCACAGCAGCAGTCCGTAGATAAGCTCAAAGTAACGGGTGTCCTCCTGATAAATCGTATTGCCCACAATTTCACTCAGCATCATCGCGGAGACAAAATCGAAGGGAGTCAACTGGGAAATCTCCTTTTTCCCGAGCAGCCGCGTCATGATCCATAAGCCGATGAAACCGGTGACCAGCTTGATCGTAATGAATTCATAGTCCATAATACGTTCCTCCTGCAATCATTAATAAGCCACAACGAATATTAACCAATCCGCAGAGCGGTTGAAAAATGATCAGAGGACCGTAAAGGGCGGCAGTCCTTGTATCACCGCACGTTCTATGGAATAGTAATATAAGGAAAGGTTGGTGAAGGAGATGTCTCCTTGGGGAAAACTGTTTAAATGGGGTACTTTCGCTTACGAGGCTTTTCTGGCGCTTCCGTTCATCGGCGGCGCATTCGTGGTGGCCAACGCCTGGCTGCCGCTGGGGGTCGCTTTTCTGCTGCATGCCGTCGCTATTGCCGTGCTGTACAATGAGCGTGGACCCGTCGCCGGCAACATCATCGGAGTCGTTACTTCAATTATTGCCTTTATTCCAATCGTAGGCTGGATCATGCATGCCATAACCGCCCTGGTTCTGCTGATTGAGGGTATTTCGTCCGCGCGGCGGACGCCCCGCTACTAAGTCGCAAGAATCGAGGAAACACAGACAGCGGCCCGCCTCCGGGTATCCCTGGAGCGGGCCGCTGCCTTGCCAATCTGTAAATCAATGATCGTTCCATATCCAATTCATAGCGATAACTTGCAGGTCATCACCGTCCCGCAGCACGGGAATCGGGACGCCGGCTTACGGCTTCTCCGCTGTGCCGTGTGGCGTTCTCGAACCGCTTGCGTTCCGTCCGCTCCATTTGCACGATCTGGCCTTCATGCACCACGATATGCAATGAGCCGAATTCCATATTGTCCAGAAGTCCCGCAATCCTCTCCAGCCAAATTTCATCCACCTTCAGCGGTTTAGCCAATTCACTAGCCCCCTCCTCATTGCGCAGCGGGTTACCCGCTCCCACTAAATACCACCATTTCCAACCTGTATACTATGGTTTAAATTAGCACGCCGCCCATCTTCTGTCAATGACTAGTTTTACGCTGCAGCCAACTTTTAATCAGCATGGTCACGAGCGCCAGCAGCAGAAGCAGGGATGCAACCGCGAAGGAAGCGGAGAACTGATACTCGTTGTAGAGAATCTCCACATGCAGCGGGAGCGTGTTGGTCTCCCCGCGAATGTGGCCCGAGACAACCGAGACTGCGCCGAACTCGCCCATCGCCCGCGCGTTACACAGAATAATGCCGTACAGCAAGCCCCATTTAATATTGGGAAGCGTTACGCGGAAAAAGATCTGCAAGCCCTTTGCACCTAGCGTAAGCGCCGCTTCCTCCTCCTGCGTTCCCTGATCCTCCATCAGCGGGATCAATTCACGAGCCACAAATGGAAACGTTACGAACATCGTGGCGAGTACGATTCCGGGAACGGCAAACACGATTTTGATATCATGCGCATCAAGCCACGGACCAAACCAACCGTGTGCACCGAAGACCAGAACATACACGAGACCGCCGATAACCGGCGAGACGGCAAAGGGAAGATCAATTAGCGTAATAAGCATTCCCTTGCCACGAAACTTGAACTTCGCTATGGCCCAGGCGGCCACTACGCCGAACAACGTATTCAGCGGCACGCTAATGCCCGCTACCAAAAGGGTCATCCGCAGTGCGGAAGCGGCGTCCGGATCTTTCAGCGCGGCCCAGTATACATTCCAGCCCTGCTTAAGCGCCTCGGTCAGCACAATGCTCAACGGGAGCACAATCAGCCAGAGCAGCACCAGCCCGGCAGCTCCGACCAGCAGCCATTTGACCGCGGACGATTCGTTCACGGCCGCCGAAGATGCGGCCGTCTGCGACCGTCCGGCGCGAAGTGGGACAGTTCCAGCCATCCTTATTCCTCCTTAAATTTAAGTAGTTCGGGATTTAGCGTGACGCCTTGTGGGTCCAGCGCTGAAGCATATTGATCACAAGAAGCATCAGGAAGGAGATAAGGAGAAGCAGCAGCGCCACTGCCGTTGCTCCGGCATAATCGTACTGTTCCAGCTTGGACATAATGAGTAGCGGAGCGATCTCCGTCCGCATGGGCATGTTGCCCGAGATGAACACGACCGAGCCGTATTCGCCAATTCCCCGGGCAAAGGCCAGGGCAAAGCCGGTGAGCAGGGGCGGAATCAGTTCCGGCAGCAACACCTTGCGGAAGATGCGCCAGCGTCCGGCCCCAAGCGTAGCGGCCGCTTCCTCTGTATCCCGCTCCAAATCCTCCAGCACCGGTTGAACGGTACGTACGACAAAAGGAATACCGATGAACATCAGCGCCAAGGTAATGCCCAGCGGCGTAAACGCCACTTTGATGCCGAGCGGCTCAAGCAGAGAGCCGATCCAGCCATTGCCGGAATACAGCGCCGTCAGCGACACGCCTGCCACTGCCGTCGGCAGCGCGAACGGCAGGTCGATCAGGGCGTCGAAGATCCTTTTTCCCGGGAATCTGTAGCGCACCAGCACCCATGCCAGCAGCAGTCCAAGCAGACCGTCTACCAATGCGGCCGCCGCCGCCGTGGTTAGACTGACCCGGTATGAGGCCAGAACCCGGGGGTCCGTAGCCACCGACCAAAACTTCGCAAAGGTCAGTCCCGTTGAATTGAACAGCAGCGCAGCCAGCGGAATAAGCACTACAAGACTCAAGTATAAAATGCTGTACCCCATGGTCAGACCGAATCCCGGCAGCACCCCCCGCCGCGTCGCCTTAGCACTGACACTCATCGATTGTTCATCCTTTCTCCGCCTTCGGCTCCGTTCGGCCGATCAGCACCGCCATATTTCCTGCTTTTTTCTCAAGATTTCCTTATTTACCCGGCACATAGATCTGGTCAAAGACACCGCCGTCGTTAAAATGCTTCTGCTGCGTCTCTTGCCACGTTCCAAATTTATCAGCTAGCGTGAAGAGCTTGATATCCGGGAACTTGGACTTGTACTCTTCCTTAACGCTGTCAAGCGTCGGACGGTAGTAGTTCTCCGCAGCGATCTTTTGACCCTCTTCGCTGTACAGATATTTCAGGTAAGCATCCGCAACCTCGCGGGTTCCCTTCTTATCAACCACTTTATCAACCACAGCCACCGGAGGCTCAGCCAGAATGCTCTCCGAAGGATACACAATATCGAATTTATCCTTGCCCAGCTCGTTTACGGACAGATAAGCCTCGTTCTCCCAAGCAAGCAGCACATCGCCGATTCCGCGTTCCACAAAGGTTGTGGTCGCGCCGCGCGCCCCGGTATCAAGCACAGGCACATGCGTAAACAGATTCTTGAGGAATTCCTGAGCCTTGGCCTCGTCATTATTGTTATGATCCAGCGCATAACCCCAAGCTGCCAGGTAATTCCAGCGGGCGCCGCCCGATGTCTTCGGATTCGGAGTGATAACCTCTACGCCGTCCTTCAGCAGATCCGGCCAATCCTTGATGCCTTTCGGATTTCCCTTGCGAACCAGAAACACGATGGTCGAGGTGTAAGGGGAACTGTTATGCTCATATTTGCTCTGCCAGCCTTCATTAATCAGGCCTGCCGTTTGCAAAGCGTCGATATCGTAGCCAAGCGCCAGCGTCACAACATCCGCTTCCAGACCATCGAGGACAGCGCGGCTTTGTTTGCCGGAACCACCATGTGACTGTTTAATTGTCACTTTCTGTCCGGTCTCTTTCTCCCAATAAGCGGAGAAGGCTTTATTATAGTTCTCATACAATTCACGGGTAGGATCATAGGAGACGTTCAGCAGTTCCACCGGCTCCTTCGATTGTGCGGGCGACGCCGCTGCCGATGGCGCTGCGCTGCCTGCAGCCGCAGGCTCCGTCGAAGCAGAAGATCCGCTCTCCGCGCCGCTATTATTTCCGCAAGCCGTAAGGCCCGCCGTCAGCAGCAGCGCAAACCCCGTCAATAATCCCTTTTTTAACCCTTTTCTCATTTTAATCACTCCCCCATTTGATGTACCTTTGTTTTTTACAAAAACAGACAGTGGAACCCCGCTGGTACGCATACCGGCAAAGCGGCCGATGCGTTCCTTGACCTGGGTTTCGCCGTCTGTACGGTAAGAAAAAATATTTATTATTCCTACCAAATTAGTAGGTTATGAAATTATAATAATAGGCTCCTCCACTCTTGTCAATCATTTATTTTCGAGCGGAAAACAAGGATTTATCCAATAACCGGAATAACGCAGACGGGATTTGCCGCTCTTTAAGGGAAGCCGCCCTGTTTGCACTCCTGCAAGTACCACTTGTCAGACGTACGGCAAAAGACTATTATTTCTACATCTTGCTGAGGAATCCGCTTAGCAGCGAAGTTGGAGGATTAAGAATGGACCTGGAACTGGGACAGCCGCCCGCTCCGGAAAGACCCGGACGGCACAGGCGCATTGCGGAAATTTTGGTCAACCGAATCAGCGAAACATACCGCTATGATACGCGTATATGGCGCTGCGGGATTGCCGGGCCGTGGTTAATAAGCTTCGCGGCTTGTTCGGCCCTCATGCTGGGGATTCCCACCGGCCTCGGAAGGCCGGCGGATCTGATGCTGGCCGCGGGATTTGGAACGGCCATGCTGGCTGCGGCGGGCCACTTGGCAGCCGTGCTGCTCGCACTGACATCCTTGCGTCTTCCACGGCTGTTCACGGGATGTCTGCTCGGCAGCGCTGGAATTGTCATGGCCATTCTCTCTAGTGCCGATCTCACCGCCGATGCTTCCGCCGCCGTCGCCGCAGCCGCCGCCGCGCTCGGAGGGCTTGCAGGCATCGCCATCGGACTCCTGCGGATAGGCAAAATTCTCCCGGGACTACTGCTCATGGCAGCGCTGCTATCCCTTCCGCTCTTTCTGGCAGGCGGATTGCAGCTTGAATACGGTGCCGCTCGGGACAGGACGGCGGATTCCGGCCCGGTAAGTGGCACCGCTGCCTCTGGCTCTCTGGACGCGGCCAATCCGGGAACGCCAGGCGGGTATGCTTACCGGAGCTTCACCTATGGCAGCGGCAGCGACCGGCACCGGGCCGAATACGGGAGCGGGGCGGCTGTCCGCTCCTCTTCCGTGAACGCTTCTTCCTATATGAAGAAATGGTCTGCGCTCCGTACACTATTCTGGGGCTTCGACCCGGAATCGCTGCCGCTGAACGGGCGGGTATGGATGCCTGAGGGAGACGGTCCTTTCCCGCTTGTGCTTATCGTACACGGCAACCATATGATGGAGGATTTTTCGGACAAAGGTTACGCTTATCTCGGTGAACTGCTTGCGAGCCGCGGGTTCATCACCATCTCCCTGGATGAGAATTTCCTGAATTATTCGGCCTGGTCAGGCATTCCGGACGACGACTACAAGCTGCGCGCCTGGATCATTCTGAGGCATTTGGAGCAGCTCGCTTCCTTTTCAGATGCACCAGATAATCCTTTTTACGGCAAGATCGATTTTGCAAAAACAGCCCTCGTCGGGCACAGCCGCGGCGGGCAGGCAGTCGCCATGGCGGCGGACGCGCAGCGCTGGTTCAAGGACGATCCCGTGCTTAAGCCTGCTGGCCGCTTCCATATTTCGGCGGTGGCCGCGATGGCCCCCACCGACCAGACGGTAGACGGCCGGCTGGCCCAGCTCCATGATGTCAGCTATATAGCTCTCCAGGGTGCGCGGGACGGCGATGTGCATGATTTCTACGGAGACCGGCAGTATATTCGCTCATTCTATTCTGCTTACACGGATGCCTTCAAGACATCGCTGTATATTGGCGACGCGAATCACAGCCAGTTCAACAGCGACTGGGGCCTCCTTGATCTTGCGCCGCCGGCGGGGCTGTTCTTAAGCCGCAGCGGCATTATGAAAGATAAGGAGCAGAGGCAAATTGCCAAGGTGTACATTTCGGCTTTTCTGGAGCAGGCGCTGCATGGCAGCCGCGAGTATACCGGCCTGTTCCGGGATTACCGGAGCGGCCTGCAGTGGCTGCCTGCTTCGACGGCTTATTTCAATCGCTATCAGGACGGCGGATTCAGGATCATAGCAGGCTACGACGAGGATCGGAACAGGGCGACGTCGGCACCCGGCGGCGTAATTACAGCTTCTGGACTAAGCTGGACCGAGGAAATGGCCAAAGACCGCGAGGGTGGGAGCAAAGGAACATACGGAGCCTTGCTGGAACGCAGGGCAGACGAAGCGGGGGAAGCATTCTACCGCATTGCGCTGGGTGCCGGACCGGCTGCCGATGCCACGCTCTACGGAGCGGACGGCCTGTCCTTCTCCATGGCCAACCTTGGTGCCGGTTCAGTCTCCGTCCCGCCGCCGCAAATAGAGGTTGAGCTGGCCGATCTCCTCGGAGTCAAGGCGCGTCTGCCGCTCTCGGCGGTCATGACGCCCCTGCCGCTTCCGCAGACGCGGTTCGCCCGGACCCCCTGGCTGGAGAAGCGCATCAGCGGCGGCAAGTACGGCGATCTTACCGAAGCGGTCTTTCAGACTTACGAGCTTTCGTTCGATCTGTTCCATAAGCAGAATCCTTCCTTCGATCCGGCGCATGTGACGCAGATTACATTCTATCTTCTCGGCGATGGAGACGCCGTCATGCTTGACGATATCGGCTTTTATTCCGGCGGGACGCATCCTTCCCCTATACAAACAGCCTTAATCCGAATGGGCCGGATTAAGGCTGTTTTTGCATCTTCAGGTTACAGCGCTGCTGCCGCTTTGACGGTGTCCCAGGCTCCCAGTTCCCCGGCTTTGCCAACCCGGTTTTTGTCATCCAACGCAGCCAGCAGCGCTCTTCGCTCAACTTCGCTGATTCCAGCGAATTCATACTGGCCGTTCTTTAAACGATGGGCTGCTGCGGGATCTTTCATCAAGCTTTGAATGATTTCCTTTAACATGGACTATTCCCCCAATCGATTATTGCGCCAAGGTCTATTCGGCCAGGGCGGTGATACGGTTCTTCCAGTGAGCGTCGATATCCAGCTTGTCTACTATCTGCAAATAATTATAGCAATGCATTCTCATCCGTACAGAGGTATAGAGAAAGGTTCCCGTCCGTTCGACGGCCCGTTCGAATTCCTCCCTGCGGTGGCTGATCTCCTCCATCCGGAGGCGTCCTTCAAAATAATCGGCGATCCATTTGTCCTCCACAGCGATAAACTGAAGAAGATACAACGTAGACAGCGTTTTCTTACGATTCTTGAAATCGCCCCTTTCCCAATCCAGCAGATCACGGATGTCGTTCTTGATCTGATCGGCGATTCCAAGTTCCTCGGCATAGTCTCTTACTTGACTATTCCACTCGCCGGTAGCCAGGAACGTGCCGATCATGCAGGCGGCGACTACGAATGCAGCCGACTTTTGCTTGATCATGCGAAGATAATCCTCCTCGCTCCCGATATCGTTCAGCAGATCGGCCGTTTGACCGTTAATGGCCGCAAGGGTCTGGGTGTGCATAAATTGTACAGCCCCATGAATCCGTTCCAAGGGGAAGTGGCAGGTAAGCAGCATCTGTCCGGAAATGAACGCCAGCCCAAAGGCAATGTTGAGCGCAATTTCGGGGCTCATCCGGCTCCATGCCGTCAAGCTGTTGTCCTTATCCTGAAGGTCGTCGACAATATCCGCACTGAGAATCATGAGCTCAACCGCTCCGGCAGCCCGAAAAATGGAAGAACCCGTTCCTCCGAAAGCCCGGTAGTGAAGCACCGTAAGATTAGCGAAAGGCAGGTTCCCGCTCAGCTTCTCATCTATACAGGCAGCTGCTTGCTCGTACAAGTGCGGCAAGACGAAATAAGTCCGCACGCCTTCCTTGATTTCCTTACCCACCGGTTCCGCAATATCCTCCATCCTATCCCCCATTTCGGTTAAGGAATGCGACTAAAAGCGTAGTCAATGATATCTATTCGAGCCCTCATTACCATTTCCTTCTATATTCTTGGAGAACTATATAATTTTATGAAATGTTGGGCGATTCAATTCAGAATCGCAATGCAGACCGGCTTCGGCACTTCCAGTTCATTGCCCGTCGGAATCAGCCTGCCGTTCTCGCTGTCGATCGTAAACGACGTAATATTGCCGCTGTTCTGATTGGCGGCAAGCAGCAATTCTCCGGTTATGGCGAAGTTTCGCGGCGTACGCCCGCCTGTGCTCTGCCAATCCATCGCCTTCAGCAAGCCGGTTTCATCATCAACGTGGAACAGGGCGATGCTGTCGTGCCCGCGGTTGGATACATACAGGAACCGGCCGCAAGGGGAGGTATGAATATCAGCGGCGGTATCGTCGCTTCCCGCCGCGTACTGCTCCGGCAGCGTGGACAGATGCTGCCGGATTTCAAGATTCCCGGACGGCTCGCAGGCCTCAAGGACCGTTACCGTGCAGTTCAGCTCGTTGGCACAGTACAGCCGCTTTCCGCTCGGGTGGAATGCCAGATGACGGGGCCCTGAGCCGTCAGGCAGCACCACTTCTCCATGCCGGGTGAGGTTGCCACCCTCGTAACGGTAGAGCATAATCCGGTCGAGGCCGAGATCGCATACCAGTATCCGCTTATCGTTTGCGTCTGGGATTACGGAATGCGGATGCGGCGCTTCCTGCCGGTCTTCGCGAATGCCCTTGCCGGCATGAAGGACCTGGGAGGACATCTCCCCGAGCGAGCCGTCTTCATTAACCGGAAAAGCATTGACGTTGCCTCCCGAATAGTTGGAGACAAATACATAGTCCTCCTTAGGAGAGATGGAGACGTAGCAAGGAGCTCCCCCCTCTGTCCGCCGCGTGCCCAGCAGGGACAGCTTATTTGTCCCGGGATCGACGGAATACGCGCTGACCTCCCCGTCTTCCTTCTCGCTGACGGCATACAGCACATTCTCTGCATGGTTCAGCGTTATGTACGACGGATTCTCGATTCCCGAGGTTTTTTGAATGATTCTCATTTCTCCGTCCCCGGTATTCAATCCGCATAAATAAATGGACGGCTTCTCTTCGGGACTGTACGTTCCGACATAAAATAATACTTCGTCTGGTCTCTTCATAATAAGCGTCTCCTTTAACAAACGGTTGCAGGATTCTAAATCCGAGTGATTTTTGTTTCGTGCTTCCCGGCACGGAAGAGGAATTGACACCCGTATTTCGGCAAAATATGACACCTGATTGAAACCTTTCGCTTGAGGTTAATAGTTACCATCCAATACTAATACCCTTAAAGGAGCTGAAGCATGATGAGTTTCATATGGATGCTAATTGTTGGCGGTATTATTGGTTGGTTGGCAGGCCTGATCATGGGCAGAGATATTCCGGGAGGCATTATCGGCAACATTATCGCAGGTATTCTAGGCTCTTGGCTGGGCGGTTTTCTGGGCGACTGGGGTCCGCGTGTCAGTGAATTTTACGTCCTGCCGTCTTTGATCGGCGCGGTCGTTCTGATTGCAATCGTCAGCCTGGTCATGCATTCGATGGGCGGACGACGAACCCGTTCCTAATTACTTTACCCCGCAGCAGCCTGTTTACAAACATAATGCTGAGCAATATAACCGCCTGGCTTGCAGCCGGCGGTTTTTTTGCCGCTTACATTCACGGTTCGGCGATCATCGGCGGGACGCGGACGTTTAGGTGCCGAAGGCATTTTTTGCTATAATGTACATACTCCACTTTTAATTCAGAGAGGAACGTGAATCATGGGCAGCATCAATCCGTCGTTACTGCATATCGGCTCCACCTTGGGCGCGCTGCTGATGGCGCTGATGGTTATTTTTATCCGATTAAAAGCAAGCGACCGCCCCGTTACCCTCCGCAAAATTCTTATTCCGCCGCTGGGTATGTCGACCGGCTTCATCATGTTTGCCGTTCCCGAGGTCAGGGTTCCTCTATGGTGGGCGCTTGCCGCTTTTCTAGCGGGATGGTTTGTTTTTGCTTATCCGCTTATTAAAACGACCACCTTCCACGAAAAGGAAGGGTTGGTTTACGCCAAACGCTCAAAGAGCTTCATTCTTGTTCTGCTCGGACTGCTTCTGTTCCGCACGCTGCTGCATGAATTCATCGACCGCTACATATCCATTCCGCAGTCAGGCGGTTTATTCTTTATTCTGGCATTCGGAATGATTCTGCATTGGAGGGTGTTTATGTTTAGAACCTACCGTAAGCTCGTTCCGCAGGATGCACTTTTTTCGCGGTAGCAGAGCCGGCTTTATCTCTGTGAGGCATTTCAGCAGCGCCGATCCGGAAGTTCCCACTATCCGCATTGAGGCCGTAACAGAATTACGCCAATATCACTTTCCGCATGGCTTCCATGCGGTTTTTGCGCATGTATGCAAGGTTTCTCCAGAGGCCTGGATTACGCGTTGTGCGGCAAGCGAAGCATGTACCTTTTTTCACCCATGTCAGGTAACTTGCGGGTATTTAGGGTAAAATGAAGTCACAGACCGAGTCTTTCGGATAAACCAGGCTTTAGCCATTTTTATAAGAGAGCGAGGATGGGCAGATGAAAAGAAAATCAAGAAAAGTGGCGATCGTCGGTTCCGGATTGGTCGGCTCCAGCTGCGCCTATTCCATGGTCAACCAAGCGATTTGCGATGAAATTATGATGGTCGACCGTACATATGACCGCGCAATGGCGCAGGCGCTTGATCTTTCGCATTGTACGGATTTTATGGGTACGCGGACCAAAGTATACGCCGGAACTACAAGCGATTGCGCCGGCATGGATATTGTAATCTTAACGGCAGGAGCTAATCCGAAGCCCGGGCAGACGCGGCTTGATGTGCTGGACGACGCGAAGACCATTACCCGAAGCATCGTTACGCCGATTGTGGAGAGCGGATTCGACGGTATTTTTGTGATTGCGGCCAATCCGGTCGATATTGTGACCTATCTCGTCTGGCAAATCTCCGGCCTGCCGCGCCACAGGGTAATCGGAACGGGGACATCCATCGATTCGTCCAGACTGAAGACGCTGCTGTCCGAGGTATTCTCCATCGATCCCCGCAGCGTGAACGGCTATGCGCTCGGCGAGCATGGCGAATCGCAGTTTGTGGCCTGGTCGCATGTGACCATCGGCGGCAAGCCGATCCTGCATATTCTGGACCAGCACCGCGAACGGTTCAAGCATCTGGACCTCGGTGATCTCGCCCGCAAGACCAGGGATGCCGGCTGGGAGATTTACACCCGCAAGGGCTCAACGCATTTTGGAATCGGCAGCGCGCTGGCGTATATCGCCCGCTCTATCCTGAACGACGAGCATAAAATCATTGCCGTGTCCGCCATCCTGGACGGAGAATACGGACAGAAGGGCATCTGTACCGGCGTGCCCGCCATCATTGCGGGAGAAGGCATACAAGAGTTGATCGAGCTGAATCTAAACGAGGAAGAGACCGCCAAATTTACCGCCTCGTGCGATATTATCCGCCGCGGTATCGAAAGTCTGACTCCTAGTTGAAGACTTCACGAAAGATACAGCGATTCTTGGAGCATTAAGTAAAAGAACCACCGGAAATGGCATCCACATGGATAGCCATTCCGGTGGTTTTTTAATGATTTTGATCAGGCTCGGTCTGGAACTTAACCCTCCACAGAGGGTGCGCGAAGCGCCCGCATGCTGTTGAGCACCGCAAGCACCGTCACGCCGACATCGGAGAATACCGCTTCCCACATCGTCGCGATGCCGAACGCTCCAAGCAGCAGAAAGACCGCCTTGATCCCGAGCGCGAATATAATATTCTGCCATACAATCGTCCGGGTGCGGCGGGCGATGCCGATCGCAGCCGCAATCTTGGACGGCTCGTCGGTCATAATGACGATGTCCGCCGCCTCGATGGCGGCATCCGATCCAAGCCCCCCCATAGCGATCCCAACATCCGCTCTCGCCAGAACGGGCGTATCGTTGATGCCGTCGCCGACAAAAGCGATTTTCTCCCGGCCCGTCTTTTGGGATTCAAGGCGTTCGATCTGTTCCACCTTATGCTGGGGCAGAAGCTCGGCATGGATTTCACCGACGCCCAGCCGCTTCCCAACATCCTCGGCCACCGCCGAAGAATCGCCGGTCAGCATCACCGTCTTGGCAACGCCGATTTTGCGGAGAGCGGAAATCGCCCGGGCCGCATCCTCCTTCACTTCGTCGGCAATGACGAGACTGCCGGCATATTTGCCGTCCATAGCCAGATGTACGATCGTTCCGGCTCCGTCCGGCTGCCGGAATGCGATGCCTTCCCGTTCCATAAGACGCGCGTTCCCCGCGAGCACTATACGGCCTTCAACAGCTGCCCGGATTCCATGGCCGGATATTTCATTGTAGTCGGTAACGGCGTTTGCGGCGATGCGCTGACCGTAAGCAGCGACAATTGATTCCGCGATCGGATGGCCCGAATGACTCTCTGCGTAAGCAGCCAGCCGCAGCAGCTCACTCTCTGCCATGCCTTCTGCCGGATGAAGATCCGTCACCTTGAACTGTCCCTTGGTCAGCGTGCCCGTCTTGTCGAAGACTACGGTCTTGACATCGTTCAGCGCCTCCAGGTAGTTGCTGCCTTTGATCAGGATGCCGCTGCGCGATGCCGCCCCAATACCGCCGAAGAAGCCGAGCGGAATCGATACGACGAGGGCGCATGGGCAGGAGATCACGAGGAAGACCAGCGCCCGGTAAATCCAGTCGGAGAAGGTCGACCCGCTGATTAGCAGTGGAGGAACCACGGCGAGCAGCGCGGCCGTAATGACGACAACGGGCGTGTAGCTCCGGGCGAACCGGGTAATGAAGTTCTCGGTCTTGGCCTTGTTGTTCGACGCGTTCTGCACCAGCTCCAAAATTTTGGAAACCGCCGATTCCTCAAACGTCTGGGTTACCTCTACGGCGATGACGCCGTTCTTGTTAATGAATCCGCTCAGTACCGCGCTTCCCGGCTCAGCCGACCGCGGAACCGATTCGCCGGTCAGCGCCGAGGTGTCCATCATGGCGCTGCCTTCGATGACCGTTCCGTCAAGCGGAACCTTCTCGCCCGGCTGCACGACGATAATATCTCCGATATTCACCTGCTCCGGAGACACGATTCTCGTCTCTTCCCCGGTCCGCAGGCGCGCCGTTTCCGGCCGGATATCCATCAGCGCCGTGATGGAGCGCCGGGAACGGTTGACCGCAAGGCCCTGGAACAGCTCGCCAACCTGATAAAACAGCATGACGGCGACGCCTTCCGGGTACTGGCCAATCGCGAACGCGCCGATAGTCGCCAGCGCCATCAGAAAGTTCTCGTCAAATACTTGTCCCCGCGCAATATTTCTCACGGCCTGCCAGACGACATTTCCGCCTGCCGCCAAGTAAGCCAGAAGGAAGAGGGCAAGCTCCCAGTAACCGCCGACAGGGATGAGGTAACCGGCGGCGGCAAGCGCCGCACCGGCCCCGAGGCGCAGCACCGTCCGCCGCGTCTCTCCCTCGCCATGGCTGTCCGAATGTCCGTGCACGTGGCCTTCTTCTCCGGCATTTACGTGTTCATGTCCATCCTCGTGTTCATGTCCATGCGCTTCGCGGTGACTCCGAACTTGAACGTTTCCGCGAACCGTTCCACTATAAGCGGCTGACCGGGAGACCGCCGCGGCTCTCTTCTCCAGCAGCCGCACATGCGGTTCAAGCGAGGTTACCGTCCGCTCCACCTGTGAAACACCCGTCTCCGGAAAGCTGCTGTCCGTTTCCATCGTCAGCGTCTTGGTTGCAAAATTGACCGAACAGGAAGCGACCCCGTCCATCTTGCTCACCCGATTCTCGATTTTCATCGCACAATTCGCGCAGTCCAATCCTTCCAGTATCCATTGGCGTTTGACCGTCGGCTCTATCGTATTCAATCTCCCCAACCCCTTCCGTAACGCTTACGATTAATATATGAGCAACTGTTCATATGTCTTTACCGACATTATATTCCTATCCCATTCGAGGTGTCAATCGGTAATGAGCGCTTGACGTCGATGAAATTTTCGTTATGATAAATATATCAACTAGATATATCTAATCGATATAAAGGAGTGCTATATGCTGGAATATGTTCTTTTGGGAATGCTGATGGAAGGCCAAATGAGCGGCTATGATTTGAAGAAGACCATCGACAGCACGGTCGGCCATTTCTACGCGGCAAGCTTCGGAAGCCTTTATCCCGCTTTGAAGAGGATGGTGGATAAGGGTTATGTATCCGTGTTTGAGACCGCGGACAGCAAGAACAAGAAGCTATACTCCCTGCTGCCTGAAGGAAAAAAAGCTTTTCTCAAATGGCTGGAAGAACCGCAAGCCGCAAGCCGTGAGCAGCTCATCCGGATTTTCTTTTTCGACTATTTGGATGAGGAAGTCCGTCTGCGGCGTCTGCAAGAGTACCTGTACGCGGCCGAACATGAGATCCGCGCGCTGGAAGCGGTACAGAGCATAGTAGAGGGCGAACTGGCCGGGATCGAGCGTCCCGAAGACTATTATTACCGAGTGTCTGTGCTGGGATATGGACTCAGCCATGCGCGAATGCAAAAACAGTGGATCAAGGATATTATGGAGAGGAAGGATTTAGGACATGTCAAACCAAGAAACTAAGAGGTCATTTTCGCAAAAACATCCCGTGCTCGCCGTCGTGATCATTGAAGTTCTGTTGCTGTTATCCGTAACCGCAGCGGGCGCCTACGCCACGATCAAGCAGCTAAGCTATACATCGCCCGTGCTGCTCTCATTTATCCCTATCGCCGCAGTGTTGATCCTGTATTTTTCCCTGAAGAAAAAATGGGGATACTACGGTTTCCGTTCGCTGGCTTCGATTCCCAAGGAGAGACTGATTGATTACGCACCGCTTCTGGCCGTGCTGGTCATCGTCGCCCTGAAGGGCTTCCGTCCAATCGGCGTTTCCGAACTGCTGTTTTATTTCTTTTTCACCCTGCTTGTCGGCTTTGTGGAAGAGAGTATTTACCGCGGCATGATTCTGAATATTTTGCTGCCCAAGGGGGTCAAAACGGCGGTCATCACCTCGTCTCTCCTCTTTTCCGTCACGCATGTGCTAAATGCCCTTTCCGGACAAAACGCGGTCCAAACCGCGCTGCAAATTGTGTATGCCTTGCTGATCGGCGGCGCGCTTGCGCTTTTGATGGTGCGGAACCGCAATATTCTGCCGCTGATCCTGTTTCACTTTTTACATAACTTTATCCAATTTGTCGGCAACGACAACAGCGACGCCTACCTCGGCTATGACATAACCATTCTGGCGCTGATTGCGCTGTACTGCGTCTGGCTGGGACTGAGCTTGAAAAAGACGGTCTCCACACACCCGGCGGAACACAGCTTCAACTAGTTGGCAAACGGCAAAAAAACGGCAGCAGACCGAAAGGGCCTTCTGCCGTTTTGCTTGCTTATCTATAAGGTATGCACCGAGCACCTTATTCCTGTTCCTATTCGTGTCTGATATGCTCATGCGTCTGCAAAAAGATCTGCTCGACATGCGCGTCATTCAGCGAATAAAATACGGTCTTGCCTTCTTTACGCCGCTTCACGATCCGCAAGTTCCGCAAATAGCGAAGCTGGTGGGACACCGCCGACTGACCCATGTCCAAAATAGCCGACAGATCATGCACACAAAGCTCCTGGCGGGACAATGCGTAAATCAGCCTAACCCTTGTCGGGTCCCCGAGCGCCTTGAACAGTTCCGCCATCTTGTCAGTGGTTGCCCTTTCCGGCAGGGTTAACCGGATATTCTCGGGAGAAACCTCCGAGCCGTTACAGGTGTTGTCGCATTCTTCGATAGCCGCCGGTTTCATCCGCTTCGCCTCCTTGCAGCCGGTCCGGCCTGATCAGCCGCCGCTCTTACACCATTATAAGAAAAAAAGAGGGCGAATGTCCATTAAGGAGACCTGCCTGATCATGACTGCCCCCATTCTTAAATCCCGTATTTAAAGGCGGCGAGTGGAAAAAGATCCGGCTTTGCCATCATCCGGCGGGCTGTTCACACCGGTTCACACCGCCTTGCGGCGGAAAGACAGCAGACCCGCCGCAAGGAAGACAACAAAGCTGCCCAGCACAACGATCAGCAGGCTCTCAAGCGGCAGATTGAACGCTCCACGGTCCGTCTGTCCATGGGGAATCATAGCCAGCAGCGGCTGTACCCATGGATAATAAGGGCCGTAGGTGGCCGAGTTCGCAATTAAAATATTGGGCAGCGTAAAGCTGACGTTCAGCGCAAGCGGCGCGGCGAAGCTGCTCCACGCCTGGGAAACGGCCATTTGGAGCGCCGCAAGCGGCAGGCAGGCCACCCAACTGGCGGCAATGCTTCCCAAGATGGACTCCCACGGAATGGGGGTCCCCAGTCCCCGGAACAACCCCGTTCCGATGACCGCGGCCATGAAGACGGACTGGGTTGCTGCGAGCAGCAGAGCAGCCATCGTGAACTTGGCGATGTATACAGCCGTCCGCGAGACCGGCAGCGCCAGCAGCGCTTTCCAGCCGCCGTCCAGATGCTCGTGACGGCACAGCATGGCGGCGTACAGCCCGGACAGGATCGGCAGAAACAACGCAGCGTGAAGCATCGACATAACCGTAAGCAATATTGTCCAGTCCGGCTTTCCGTTTCCGCCCGCCGGAGAAGCGGCGAACAGCCCCATCAGTACCGCAGCGGCAGGACTGGCCAGCACAAGCAGCCATATATAGGAGCCGGACAGCTTCAATCTTTCGGCTGACAGTATTCTCAGAAACATCTTCATGCTGTCAGCTCACATCCTTCCTTGCGAAATGCGCCGCTCCCGGCAGCAATACCAGCAGGCCCAGCGCGAGTCCCGCCCCTGCAAAATAAAGACGGTGCGGACCGCTCCACGCGAGGTACGGCCAGTTAATCGGCAGCCATTCCGATAGGGTGGTCGTAAAAGGCGACACAATAGCACAAATCACGCCGATTGAAACCGGCAGCGCCTGATTCCGGAAGGCCAGCGACAGCCACAGCTGAAGCGCGATAAAGGGCATAACGGCGGCGCAGGACAGAAAGCCAATGCGCAGAATGTCATAGACCGGAATTTCGGAAGCCCCGAAGCCGAAAATCAGACCGAGCGCCGTAACGAAGCCGGAGAGCAGCAGACAGGACACGGCCAGCAGCAGCAGGCACAGCAGCAGCTTGGATGCGAATACCGCTATGCGCGAGACCGGCAGGGCGAGAAGCTGCTTCCACGCGCTGGTCTGGTGCTCAATATTGGACATTAGGGAGCAGACCAGCGTACCGCCCAGAAAAAGTGCCACAGGTACAAACTGCACGGTGTTATCCAGCAGTCCGCCCCATAAGTCCCCGGCATATCTCTGCTTCATATAATCGAAGCGGAGGCCGAAATTGAGCGCCTGCAGCGCTGTAACGCCGAGGGGCCCCACAAGCACAAGAAGCCAGAGGCCCTTGCCCCGGATTTTCAGCCAATCGGCCGCGAGCAGCCTGCTCATCACAGCCCCTCCCTTTCCACAACCTGCAGAAAGAATTCCTCAAGAGACTGCCGCTGCTCCTCCACACGGTATATGGCGTGTCCTTGCTCTACCAGAGCCTTGACCAGCAAGGCGACCTGCGCATCGTTCATTCCGGAGAAGCGGAGTTCGCCTGTGCGCAGCATGCCGTCATATCCTCTGCGGCAAGCTTCCTCCAAGGCGGCCTCCGGCTCCGACACGACCAGCCGCATCTCTCCCGCCGAACGCTGGCGGAGATGGGTAATCGTGTCCTGGTAGATCATCCGGCCTTGTCGGATGATGCCGACCGTTCCCGCCATCTGCTCGATTTCGCTCAGCAGATGGCTGGATACGAGCACGGTAATGCCGTGCTCCTGCGGCAGCGACATGATCAGGCTGCGGATCTCCTGAATGCCGGACGGGTCGAGCCCGTTCGTCGGCTCATCCAGAATGAGCAGCTCGGGGCTGCCGAGCAGCGCGGCGGCGATGCCGAGCCGCTGCTTCATGCCGAGCGAGAATCCCTTGACCGGACGCTTCTCTTCTCCGGTCAGGGAGACGATATCCAGCACCTCGGCGATGCGGCGTTTCGGCACGCCGAGAATGCGGCGGATCGCCTCCAGGTTCTCCACTGCCGACAAATGGCCGTAGTAGGAAGGCGATTCGACAAGCGAGCCGACTCTCCGCAGAATATCCAGTCTCTCCTTTCGGAGATCTTTGCCGAAGATTTCGACGCGCCCCTCCGTCGGCGCGATCAGACCGAGCAGCATACGGATCGTCGTCGTCTTGCCCGCGCCGTTCGGCCCGAGAAACCCGTAAATCTCGCCTTTCCCGATGCTCAGATCCAGATGATCCACCGCCATCCGGCCGCGGTATTTTTTCACCAGTTCCGTCGTTTGAATAACCGTTTCCATGTCTCTCTTCACCTCGGTAACCAGCATACCGCCCCAAGGTTAAAGAAGACTTCCCGTGAAGTTTAAGTTTTGTTTAAATTGTTCCGCTCTTTCGGAAAAATGAAGACCGAGGTTCCTTCGGGAGTGCTGTCAGCCGTCCAGGCAAGCTCCATGCGGGACAGCAGCATATCGACAATAGCGAGTCCGAGCCCCGCTCCTTTCACCGGAGAATCTTCGCCTAAGCCCCTTCCGCGGTCACGAATGACCACAGTGCGTGTGCCATTGCGGTCCTCGGCGGCAATCCCGACATAACCGCCGCCCTTGGCATGGCGCACGATGTTCTGATGCAGATTGTCCAGCACACGCCTGAACCAGATCTCATCGACCTCCCAGTACAAGGGCTCACCCTCCAGTTCGATATCAACCTCCATGCCTTCCTTGATCCATATCGGGTACCACGCCGCAGCGCTTTCCCGAAGCAGCCTGAGAATATCCTTGCGCTCCGGCGACAGCTTCACCCTGCCGCTTGCAAGCAGATTATAACTTAGCAGGTTGTCGATCAGAACGCCAAGGCCGGCGATGCGCTCATCCATCAGATTGAGCGATTCTCTTCCCTGCAAGGACAGCGGTTCCTTGCCGACCTCGAACAAATGACTGCGCACAACCGTAAGCGGCGTGCGCAGATCGTGGGACAGATCGGCGATCAGCCGCTTGCGCAGCTCCTCTTCCTCCCGCTCTCTGCGCCGGCTGTCCTTAAGCTCCGCAACCATCGTATTGAATGCCTCCTCCAGCAGACCCACCTCATCGGGCTTGCCCTTTGGTATCGCTGCCGGGAGGCCGTCCCTGCCGTCAAGGGTCATCGCGGTTTGCAGCCGCAGCAGCCGTCTGCGGATTCTGGCGAAGAACAGCCAGGATACCGCCGCGAACCCGATGAACAGGACGAGTAGTACCGCAACATACCCCAAAGTCGGAAAATTGCTTGCGTCTTTCCGCAGCACGGACCTCGGAACCATCATGGCCATGAAGCCTTCGCCGGCATCGGAACGGTCGCCGATAAAAGCGACAATAGTCAGCGGATCACGATTGATGCTTTCTTTCATAAAGGCGATCGCCGAAGAAACCGTCCATGTCCCCGGGACGGAGGTCTCCTTGTCGGAGGCGCTCCCGCGCGCCTTCTTCTGCGCAGGAAGCGACAGCCGGGTGACCCCGGTTCCGTCCACCCAGAACATAGAAGCGTATTGGTAACTCCCGCCCAGTTCCCTTATGCGCGTGTCAATCTCCCGGGGAGATTTGCCCGCAAGCAGACGAGCCGCTTCATGCCATCTATTCTCCAAGTTGGCAGTGCTGGAGTAGAGCTCCAGCTCGGCCTTCGTTCTGTCGTCTCGCCGTATCTCAAACCAGTGGCTGGAAAGGGAAACTAAGATGATATTAAGAGTAAGGATAACGGGCAAGAACATCACGGCTGCCGCGATAATCAGCATGTACCGCGACAACAGCGATTGGCGGAATCCAGGAAGACGTCCTCGGGTTCTGTTCCTTCTTATCATGCCTTGACCCTGTATCCGATGCCCCGGACCGTCTCAATAATTTCCGGCATTGCAGGGTCTTTCTCCAGCTTTTCGCGCAAATAACGGATATGTACCATCAGGGTCTTGTCCCCTTCCATATAGGGCTCCCCCCAGACCGCTTCATAAATTTGTTCTTTGGTCATAATCTGGCCGAGGTGGCGCAAGAGGTAAAAGAAAATCTGAAACTGCTTGCCCGTCAGCGGTATTTCTTCCCCGCTCTCCGCCAGAACAATCCGGTTCTCCTCTTCATAGACGGTTAGATGCCCCAGTGAAAGCGGCGAAGATGAAATGCTGCCCGCACGCCGCAGCAAAACCCCGATTCTCGCGGCAAGCTCATCCGGATGAAACGGTTTGGTCAAATAATCATCGGCGAACCCCAGACCCTGAAGCTTGTCGTCGATGGACGTTCTCGCTGAGAGCATCAGAATGGGAATGTCAGGAAAAATCTTCTTTAATCGCTGGCCCACCGTGAATCCGTCCAATCCCGGCAGCATGACATCCAGAATAACCAACTGGCAGCCATCCGCCTCTTCCACGGCCCGTTCTCCACTCTGCAGCCAACGGACGGCATAGCCGCGATCCTTCAGATCTCTGGCGACGGGACCGGCAATTTGCGGATCGTCCTCGATATACAGCAAAGTGCCGCTCATGGCAGCACCTCCTTCTTGCCCTTCGTGCTGGCCGGACTTACTCGAAAAGATCTGTCCGGCGCGCAAAGGCGTTATTATTCCATATTAACAAATTCCGTCTGCATGAGAAAATGCCTTGGCGGCGCCTGCGCAGGCTTGCCGAACAGGTAGCCCTGCGCCAAAGGAATACCGAGCTCCCGGCAGAACTGAAATTCCTCCCGCCGCTCGATTCCTTCGGCCAGCACTATTCCGCCAAACTCTCCGGCTCTCTCCATAATCTCCTTAACGGCTTGCTGCTTGCCGGCATCCTGATCGCAAAAGCTGATCAGCCCCCGGTCAATCTTCACATAATCCGGCTTTAGGCTGGACATCACCTCCACCGTGGAGTAGCCCGCGCCGACGTCGTCGAGCGCAACAAAAGCGCCATGGCTTCGGCACTCGGCAAATATATAGGTGAGATGCGAAATATCTTCGATTTCTTCCGTTTCCACCACCTCAAACACAAAATCCTCCGGCCTTAGGCCCTGCTGCTCGATCGCCTCAAATGTATGGGTCAGACAGTATTGGGGGTCATAAATGGAAGAGGGCAGAAAATTGATGAACCGTTTAATTCCGTGAGGCAGCAGCTTGGCGCTGGATTCGATGGCGGAGATGCGCGCGGCCCGGTCCAAAAAGGAATGAAATCCGCTTTCTCTTGCCACCTCAAACAGTATATGCGGCTGAAACGGCGTGCCTTGCTGCAGCGGCCGCAGCAAAAACTCAAAGCCGACAATCTTCTCGGAAGAATCGACAATCGGCTGCAAATAGCTGCAAAATTCTTTATTGGCGATAATATCGATGAGTGAATGATTGCTAAAGCGGACCTGAAGCTGGGAGAGCGACATCCACCGTTCCAACTCACTTGCGGCTCCTGTTCCGATTATGGATATGGTCAGAAGCGCCGCTTCCTTCGCGGACTCGATCAGCTTCATCACATTCAGCAGCTGTTCCCGGGTGCTGTAAGAAATCTCGCATACCTCTTCCCGAAAAGATTTAAGTATAAAACCGGACGCTTGAACAGCGGATGCAAGTGAAGGAGATGCGCGCCGAATTTTTAGGATTCCCTTGTCTTCAATTGGTTCAATAGGGGAACAATGAATACAGTTCATGAACACCCTCCTTTTGGCCCACAAAAATGCAGCAACCTGAGGTCATTATAGCATGTTTTTCTGGAAAAGACGGAAATTCACCCCAAATAACCGCCATATTTCGCGTAATTTTTTTCCATATCCCGATTTTTTAATTTCCCAGGTTATTTCCCGGCAAATACCGTGCTTTTCTCCAATACTTCGCACTGATGGCGTCTTCCATGCACTGTTCCCTGGCACATGGGCGGCGGTATTATTAAATGACGGCTTCAGAATCGGCCATGGTACTGGACAACTTCAGAACCTTGCGTCTATAATTACAGCGTAAACAGCAAGGAATACCCGAAACTTCATAAACCTTGGGGTGCTGGAATTATGGCCGGCTGAGAGTGTATCCCGCAAGATACTGACCCTTATACCTGATCTGGATAATGCCAGCGTAGGAAAGCCTTAAGCGCGTGGTCGTAAAGAGACCGCCGCCGTCATGCACTCCGCCGCGTCCCGAATGTTCAGGGGCGCTTTTTTGGCATTTCAGGTTTGCGCAAATTCCCGTGGTCCCCCAAGCGGCTTCGTGATTTGCAGGTAAGCTTTTATGGAAGCGGGAATACCCGCCGCTTCAGGCATCGCTGCCCGGGGCGGCAAGACAAAGGAGAGACTATATAATGGGAGTCAAAAAATGGTTATCACTGTGCCTAACCTGCCTGTTCATACTGACAGCGGCGGGATGCGGCGGCAATAATTCGGGAGGAAACGCGGGCGGCGCTCAGGGAACCCCTGCTTCCGCTTCGCCGGAGGCATCCGCTTCCGCCCAAAGCTCGCCCAAAGCGGCGACGCCGGTAAAGGTCGCGCTCGACTGGACGCCGAACACGAATCACACCGGACTGTATGTCGCCAAAGAGCTCGGCTACTACGCGGAGGAGGGCCTTGATGTAGATATTGTGCAGCCGGGATCGGCGGGCGCAGATACGATGGTCACCTCGGGAGAAGCCGCCTTCGGCGTCGGCGCACAGGACAGTCTGACGCTGGCACGTATTCAGGGCGTCCCACTCGTGTCCATCGCGGCGATTATCCAGCATAACACATCCGGCTTCGCGGCTCCGGTCGACCGGGGCATCAAGTCGCCGAAGAATTTCGAAGGCAAAACTTACGGCGGCTGGGGATCGCCGGTCGAAGAAGCTTCCATGAAGGCCATTATGGACCCGGTCGGCGGCGACGTGAAGAAGGTCAAGCAGGTCACCATCGGCGAAGCGGACTATTTTACGGCTGTTAAGCGTGACATTGACTTTGCCTGGATCTTCTACGCTTGGACCGGTATTGAAGCGAAGCTGCGCGGCGAGCCGCTGGATATGCTGTATTTGAAGGATTACGCGCCGCAGCTCGATTACTACACGCCGGTGCTGACGACAAGCGAGAAAGAGATCGCCGAGAATCCAGAGGTGGTCAAAGCCTTTTTGAAGGCAACGTCTAGGGGTTATCAATATGCGATCGACCATCCGAAGGAGGCTGCCGATATTCTGATCAAGGCGGTTCCCGATCTTGACGCGAAGCTCGTTCAGGCCAGCCAGGAATGGCTCAGCCCGAAATACAAGGACGACGCCGCCCGGTGGGGTGAGCAGAAGACCGCTGTATGGAAAAATTACGCCGACTGGATGTACGGGCTGAAGCTGCTGGACAAACCGCTGGAGGCCGACAAGGCGTTTACCAACGAATTTTTGCCGGACGGGCAGTAAGAACTTAATAAAGTTAAGCTTTTGGTTCATTTAGTTTACAATTAATGGCATGAAAGTATTAACGGCATGAAAGGATGATAGGAATGGCAAGTACGCTGCTGAGCATTCAAGTGATTCCGAAAACGCCGGGAGGCGAAGACGTAATCCCATACGTGGACAAAGCAATTGAAGTGATTCAGCGTTCCGGCGTGAAGCATCAAGTGAATGCGCTGGAGACGACGATGGAAGGCGAGCTCGCCGACCTGCTGGAAATTGTCCGGGAGATGCAGGAGGCGCTAATCGAAGCGGGCTGCCCCAGCGTCATCTCGCAGGTAAAGATCGCCCATAATCCGGGCGGAATCAGCATGGACAAGCTGACGGAGAAATATCGCCCGTGAGTTCCAGGTGGAGACAAATCTGGCCGCCCCTTGTGGCGGTCATCTTGTTTTTGGCGCTGTGGCAGCTGTCGGTTTCCTGGTTCCATGTGGAAAAATGGATCTTGCCTGCTCCCATAGATGTATGGCACGAGGCCGTCGCCAACGCGTCCTCCATTGAAGGACACACCCTGGCGACGCTGCGCCTGACTATGACCGGCTTTCCGATTGGGGTCGCCGTCGGCCTTGCCGCCGCCGTGCTGCTGCATATCCTGCCCGGAGCGAGGCGCGCGCTGTACCCGCTGCTTATCTTAAGCCAGAATGTGCCGATTATCGCGCTCGGCCCGCTGCTGGTGATCTGGTTCGGCTTCGGCCTGCTGCCAAAGGTTATTCTCATTACACTTGTGTGTTTCTTTCCCGTGGCGGTCGCTGGGATGGGCGGACTCGCCCAAACCGACCGCATGATGCTTCAATTTATGAAGATGGCCGGAGCGACAAGGTGGCAAATCTTCTCCAAGCTGGAGCTGCCTCATGCGCTGCCCTCCCTGTTCTCCGGTATAAAAATATCCGCTGCTTACGCCGTTACAGGCGCCGTCGTAGCGGAGCTTATCGGCTCGGGCGAAGGGCTCGGCTATTATATGCAGCTGCAGAAATCGGCTTACCGCACAGACCGGATGTTTATTGCCATTATCCTTATTGTACTGCTTAGTCTGCTGCTGTTCGCCGCTGTCGCCCTGCTGGAGAAATGGCTGGTCCGCTGGAAGCCGCAGCGGGACGCATAGAAGCGGTCGCACAGAAACGTGTATAAAAAAGTTGCATGGAAAAAAGTTATAGAAGGAGGCGGCTGAAGTTGACGCGTAAGACAATTTCGTCTTCAGAGGGAGACTTGGAGGAAGGGCCGTCCCCTAGCGGCGGACATTCCCCTGTTTCGGACGCGCTATCACCGGGTTCGGATCGCGAAACTCCCGCGCTGGAGGTCTCAGGTATCTCCAAATCATTCTCCCAGCGAGGGCGGGGCATTCCGGTGCTGGAGCAGGTGTCGCTGACGGTGAAACGGCAGGAGTTCGTATCCATCGTTGGCCCATCAGGTTGCGGCAAAAGCACGCTCTTCCACATTATCGGCGGACTGGTCAAGCCGGATGCGGGCACCGTGCGCATGAATGGCGCTCCGGTTACCGGGCAGCGGGGCAGCGTCAGCTACATGCCGCAGCAGCCGGCGCTGTTTCCTTGGCGCAGCATCGAGGATAACGTGATTCTCTCCCGCGAGCTGAGGGGCGCAGCCCGAAGCGAGGTTCGCGAGGAAGCGCGGCGCTGGATCGCGAAGGCGGGGCTCGGCGGATTCGAGAAGGCGTATCCGCATATGCTGTCCGGCGGCATGCAGCAGCGCGCCGCCTTCCTGCGCGCGCTGCTCGCGCCCCAGGAGCTGATGCTCCTGGATGAGCCGTTCAGCGCGCTCGACGCCCTCACCCGCAGCGAGATGCAGCGCTGGCTGCTGGAGCTGTGGGAGGAGAACCGCCGCTCCGTG
This sequence comes from Paenibacillus sophorae, assembly GCF_018966525.1. Taxonomy (NCBI): domain Bacteria; kingdom Bacillati; phylum Bacillota; class Bacilli; order Caryophanales; family Paenibacillaceae; genus Paenibacillus; species Paenibacillus sophorae. The sequence continues at coordinate 1,048,382 of NZ_CP076607.1, read as the reverse complement.
CTGTTCATCACGCACAGCATTGAAGAGGCGCTGCTGCTCTCCAGCCGCATCTATGTGTTCTCGGGACGGCCGGGGACCATACTGCACACCGTTGATGTGCCTTTTCCCCGGCCGCGCCGGGAGGAAATGACGGAGAATCCCGAGTTTTTGCGGCTGAAACGCCAGCTGTCGGGGTGGATGCGTGAGGAACAGGCCAAGAGCGGCGCGCTCCGCTGACCTTCCATGCCAATCTGCCCCTGGGGCCCCGCAAAGTAAGGAATCGGCTCGAGCAGATTCCTTACTTTGCGGGGTTTCTTATATCCAGCCTTTCTCCTCGGCCAGCCGCACCGCCTCGATCCGGCTCTTGACCTCCAGCTTGTTCAGAATCTCCGAAATATAATTGCGGACCGTTCCGTAGGACAGATGCAAGGAAGCCGCAATCTCATTCGCCGTCTGTCCGCCGCCAGCAAGCTTCAGAATGTCCCGTTCGCGCGGCGTCAAGGGATTCTCTTCCCGCAGACTGCCGAAGATCAGCTCCGGCGATACCTCCCGCCGCCCGTTCATCACGCGGCGGATGGCTTCCGCAAGTTTGTCCGCCGGCTCATCCTTGAGCAGATAGCCCTGCACTCCCGCTTTGACCGCCCGTTCGAAATATCCGGGTCTGGCAAAGGTGGTCAGAATTATGACCTTGCAGTCTGCCCCCCGTTCCTTCAGCAGTTCGGCAACCTCCAGGCCGCTTTTTCGCGGCATTTCAATATCCATCAGACACACGTCCGGCTGAAGACGGTCAATCAGCGACAGAGCCTCCGCTCCGTCTCCGGCCTGGCCAACCACCTCCAGGTCGTCCTCAAGATCAAGCAGCGAGGCCATAGCCCCGCGCAGCAGCAGTTGGTCCTCCGCAATGCAAATTCGTATCACGCCGTTTCGCCTTCCTTTCCTTCTTTCACGATAAGCGGGATCGACACTTGCAGAACTGTGCCTTCCCCTTGGCTTGCGGCGACAGTCAGGCTCCCGTCGATCAGGGACAGCCTTTCGGCCATCCCTTTCAGGCCGTTGCCCGCTCCCCCAGGAAAGATGCCCGCCGGGCCGCTCTCTTCCCCGCCCGCAGGAACGGTCTGCAGGCCGCTCGCGCCATCTTTCGCCGGAGCCGGAATGCCTTCCGTTCCCCGGACGGCTCCTCTTCCGTTATCCTCCACCGTCAGCCGCACCTTTCCGTCCGCTGTCTCCAGCAAGATCCGGCACCGGTCCGCGCCGCTGTGCCTCACAATATTGGTCACGGCTTCCTTAATGCAGAGACTTAGGATGTTCTGCGTCAAGTCCGGGACGCCCTCCAGGGAGGCGTCTCCCCGGATTTCCAGGGAGATCTCCGCGGCACGCAGCATTTCGGCGGCTTCCGCCAGCTCCTCCGCCACCTTCACGGCCCGCATCTCCGACACCAGCTCTCGCACCTGCCGCAGAGCGGCCCGGGAGATCCGGCGGATTTCAGCCGCTTCCGCCTGCGCCCGCTCCGCATCCTTGAGCGCCAGCTTCTCGACGAGCTGGCTTTTCAGTGTGATGAGCGACAGTGTATGCCCAAGCGTATCATGCAGATCGCGGGCAATCCGCATCCGCTCCTCACGCTTGACCATTTCCCTGATGCGCTCGTTAGCCTTATCCAGCTCCTTCTCCAACTGCTGCTTCCGGGTCAGGGAGCGTATCCCCAGGGGAGAAAGCAGCATGATGACGAGGAAGGGCAGCAGCATAACGGCATTCGATTTATCCATCTCATGAACCAAATACAGCAGAGGCAGAATTTCGGCCGCGGCAAACAGGAGCATCGCCGCCCTGAATCTCCGCACATTTTCATACCTGGCGATAAAATTGGCCGTAAAGAAGCCCAAATACAAATCATAGGGATTGAAGAACAGACTGAGCGCGACCATCAGCAGCAGCTGGACCGTAATCCAGGCCGTAAACCGCCAGCCGCGTCCGGCCACATACAATTGGCGGTACGTTAAGGCAAACAGCGCAATCAGCGCATAGCCCACGGCAAGCTTGATGCCGCTGAACTGCTGAAGATAGCCAATCGGGATAACCAAATAAATCAGCCAGATATAAGGATAGAACCCGAGTCTCGCGGGGAACAGTTCGAACTTTTTGCGTTCTGCCGCATTAACCGCCATTAGCCGTCACACCGTTTCCTGTTTTTTTCGAATATAGGTGGATATTACCATAAACAGAAGCAGATAGCCCAGTAGAATCAGCACATTTCTCCATTCCGGCGCGTGCCCGCCCGCGATATTCCAGGCGCCGCTGCCGTAATTGTAGGAAGGGAGCCAACGTCCGATCCGCTGCATCGTCTTCGGCAGGATTTCAAGCGGCATCCACATTCCACCCGCCACCGCAAGAACCATATAGACTGCGTTGCTGACGCCGCTTGCTGTGTCCATACGTTTCATCGCGCCTACCAGCGTGCCGATAGCCAGAAAGGGAAGAGATCCCACCAGCAGCCACAAGCCGCAGAGCAGCCATTGACCCAAGCTCAGAGACACTCCATTGATCAGATACCCCGCCGTAAAAATGCACAGGATCGAGAACAGATGCATGACACTCTGACCGAACATTTGACCGAAGAAATAGACCGGGCCCGGCAGCGGAGTTAGCTTCATGAAAGTCGCCCAGCCCCTAGCCCGCTCCTGCACAAGCCGTATGCCGAGCGTCATAATCGCCGAGCCTATCACGCTGAACGCCGTCATCGACATAAGATAATGCGCCTGCCATTCCCCTTTGTCCCCGCTGCCCGTACTGACAACTCTCGTAAAGATGAAATAAAACAGGATCGGCATCGCCAAGGACCAGAACACATAATAAGGATTGCGGATAATCCGAAGCATTTCCGCTTTGCACTGTTTTCCGATTAGCTTCATCGTTATATCGCCTCCTTGTGATTCATAACCAGCTCACGAAAAGCGTCGTCCAAACGTCCCTGGTCGATGCGGATATCATGCGCGGGGATGCCCGAGGCAAAAATCGCGGCCAGCGCTTCATCCGTATTTTGCGCGGCGGCATGAAGCCTGCCCTCCCTCAGACGGCAGTCCTTGATCGCCGGATAAACCGACAGCCGGAGACGGATCGAAGCTTCGTCCAGCGGGGAGAGGAAGGATACCGAGCGTTTTACGATGCCCGCCTTGATCTCGTCCGGCGTTCCGTCGGCCGCCAGAGCTCCTCTGTTAAACAGCAGAATCCGGTCGGCCATATCCTCGGCCTCCTGCAAATAATGAGTGGCGAACAGGATGGTCTTCCCCTGAGCGGCAAGGCCCCGGACGATATCCCAGAATCTCTGACGGGCGCCGATATCGAGCCCCACCGTCGGCTCGTCGAAGAACAGCAGGTCCGGATTGCCCGCAAGCGCCAGCGCGAATCCGAGGCCGCGCTTTTGGCCGACCGAGAGCTTATCCGCATACCGGTTCAGATCGGCCGAGGCCAGGCCCGTCGCCTGAACCAGTTGTTCGTAATTCAGCGGATGAGGATAATAGCCACGGACCAGTGAGAGAATCTCGCTCACTTTAAGCCGCTCCATTACACTCACTTCCTGCAGCATCGCTCCCGTCCGTTCGCGGACCGTCTTGTCATGGGGAGACCGGCCGAACATGGTCACGGAGCCTTTCGTTGGTTCCAGCAGCCCAAGCATCATCGACAGCATCGTTGTCTTCCCGGCTCCGTTCGGGCCCAGCATGGCGGTAACCGAGCCTTGGGCGATGCTGAAGCCGACTCCGTTCACCGCTTGTTTATCCTTGAAGGTCTTGCAGACATCCTGCACCTCTATTACAGTATCCATCGTCATTCCTCCCGAATGTGTTCCTTATGTTCTACATTAAAGATACACTTTCGGAACCCGCAGCTTTAGTAAGGACTGTCATGATCTTGGGGTGACAACTGTCATCTCACAACGGCAAAAAGGGTACGAACCCGGCATTTCCATGCCGAAGCCCGTACCCTTTCAATTGAAATTCCATTCCGTCTGCGGTCTCTGCCGATTCCGCCTTATTTGCGCATGAAGCCTTTGCCCTGCAGGAAATCCTTCATATGCAGGCGGATCGGTTCCGCCAGACGAACCGCCATGATGGCTGACCAGGGAGTATCTTTCGCCCCGCCGGTCCGCTGGCGCAAATAATCGGACATCGTGCTGTCGTAGGTCTCGACCTGGCGCACCGTCTCTTCGGCATCGTAGCGGTTACGATGCAGCACCGCCGGCAGCGGCAGCCGCGGACGCGGCCCCGGGGCCTGATCGGGATAGCCAAGGCACATGCCGAACAATGGATAGACCAGCTCAGGCAGCCCCAGCCGCTCCGCCACCTCGGCGATCTTGTTCCGTAACCCGCCGATGTAGACGATGCCAAGCCCAAGCGACTCCGCCGCCACGGCAGCGTTCTGCGCGGCCAGCGCGGTGTCCACGGTGGCGATGATGAAATTCTCCGTAGAGTCCTCATAGGTGTCCGCACCGTTCAGATGCGGCTTCGCCGCTTCCCGCAGCCTGTACAGATCGGCGCACCAGACCAGAAAGACCGGGCATTCCGCCACATAGGCCTGGTTCCCGGCAAGCGCCGCAAGCTCCGCTTTCAGCGCCGGCTCGGTCACCGCAATCACGCTGTACGCCTGCACATTGCTGGATGTTGAGGCCATCTGCCCCGCCCCGATAATGGCGGCAAGCTGTTCTTCGCTCACCGGCTCCGGCCGGAACTTACGGACGGAGACATGTCTTCCCAGCAAGGACAGCACCGCGTTATCAATGGAATTCTGCCCGGGTTCCCGGATATTCTTGCTCATGAATGTCGCTTCCTTTCGAGCCGTTGCGCTCTTGCATTCTGATTTTCTCGCATTATAACTTTACCCGCTGCAGCCGCAGCGCATTCAGCACGACCGAAACCGAGCTGAACGCCATGGCCGCGCCCGCCAGCCAGGGCGCGAGGAATCCCAGCGCGGCTACCGGAATGCCGATGGTATTGTAGCCAAGCGCCCAGAACAAATTCTGTTTGATATTGCCCATTGTCTTGCGGCTCATCTTGATCGCGTCCGCGATGGCCTTGAGGTCGCCGCGCATCAGCGTAATATCCGCCGCTTCCATCGCCACGTCGGTCCCGGTGCCGACCGCCATGCCGATATCGGCGGTCGCCAGCGCCGGCGCATCATTGATGCCGTCGCCGACCATCGCCACCTTCACGCCGTCCGCCTGAAGCTTCCGCACCGCCTCGGCCTTGCCTTCGGGCAGCACTTCGGCCATCACCCGGTCAATACCGGCCTCGGCCGCAATGGCCCGCGCCGTCCGCTCGTTGTCGCCGGTGATCATCACGACGTCGATCCCCATGCCCCGCAGAGCCGCCACCGCTTCGCGCGAGGTCGGCTTGATCGTATCCGCGACGGCCACGACTCCCGCGCAATCGCCGTCCACCGCAACCAGCATCGCCGTCTTACCCTGCTGCTCCAGATCGTTCATGGAGTCAAGCCAGCGCCGCGAATTGACGCCGTTCTCCTCCATCATCCGGCGCGTGCCGACAATGATCTCCCTGCCCTGGACGGCGGCCTTGATACCCCGTCCGGGTACATTGACGAAGCTTCCGGCTTCGCTTCCCGCCAGCCCTTTCTCCGCTGCGCCCGCAGCTACCGCCTCGGCCAGCGGATGCTCCGACAGCTTCTCCGCCGCTGCCGCAAGCGACAGCAGAGCGTCTTCCGGAGCCAGTTCAGGCGCGCCCTTGAAGTCCGGCGATACAAGCACGTCCGTGAGCACCGGCTTGCCGCTCGTCACTGTGCCCGTCTTGTCGAGCACGACGAGCTGAATGCCCTGCGCGGCTTCCAGATGCTCGCCTCCCTTGAACAGAATGCCGAGCTCCGCAGCCCTGCCGGAGCCGGCCATAATCGAGGTCGGCGTAGCCAAGCCCAGCGCGCAGGGACAGGCGATAACGAGCACGGCGATCCCCTTCTCCAGCGCTTCGGCGAACTGTCCCGGAGCCGCCCACAGGTACCAGACCAGGAACGTCAGCGCGGCGATTGCCACCACAATCGGCACGAAGATGCCGGAGATGACATCCGCTACCCGCTGGATCGGCGCCTTGGAACCCTGCGCTTCCTCGACTACGCGGATAATCTGGGCAAGCGCCGTGTCGCGGCCCACCTTGCGGGCTTTGATCCTCAGCACGCCGTTCTTGTTCACCGTCGCTCCGATCACGGAGTCGCCCGGCTTCTTCTCCACCGGAATGCTCTCGCCCGTTAGCATGGATTCATCCACGGATGACAAGCCTTCGGTCACTTCGCCGTCAACGGGAATCTTGGTGCCCGGCTTCACGAGTACGATATCCCCGATAACGACCTCCTCTACAGGAACGCTAATCTCCGTTCCTTCACGGATCACGAGCGCTGTCTTGGCCTGCAGGCCCATCAGGCTGCGGATGGCGTCGGAGGAGCGGCCCTTGGCCAGCGCCTCGAACCATTTGCCGACCAGAATCAGCGTGATCAGCACGGCTCCTGTCTCATAGTACATTTCGACCGTATGATTCATTCCGTTCATACGAAGGGAATCGAGCGTGAGGTACAAGCTGTAGAAGTAAGCGGCCGACGTGCCCAGCGCCACCAGAACATCCATATTGGCGCTGCCGTTACGAAGCGCCTTGTAGGCGCCGACATAGAACTGCCAGCCGATTATGAACTGCACCGGGGTAGCCAGAACAAGCTGGAACCACGGATTCATGAACAGCTCCGGTACGGGAATCCATGAAGTGAATGAGAAATGCCCAACCATCGCCCACAGAAGCGGCAGAGACAATAGCGCCGAAATCATCCACTTTATGCGCTTGCGGCTGATTTCAAGCTCTCGCCGGTCGGCGGTCTCCTTCCGGTCTTCCTTGAGCGAAGCTTTATAGCCGATCGAGTCGACCTTGGCGATGATATCCTGAAGACTAATCATCCCCGGGGTATATTCCACATGCGCCGTTTCAAGCGCGAGATTGACATTGACTCCTGCGATGCCCGGCAGCTTTCCGAGCACCTTCTCAATCCGGGCCGAACAGGCGGCGCAGGTCATGCCCGAAATATCGAAGTCCGCCGCTTCTTTTACCGTGTCGTAACCGAGCGAGCGGATCTTCTCCTCAATCTTCGGCACGCTGACAACCTTCGGATCAAAGCCAACGGCCGCCTGCTCCAGCGCAAGGTTGACGTTCGCCCGGGATACGCCCTCCATGCGGGCCAGCCCTTTCTCGATCCGCGCAGCGCAGGCGGAGCAAGTCATGCCCGTAATCTGTAAGGTCGCCAACTCCTCTACGGGCGCCGCTGCTGTTTCCTCCATAAGATCACATCCTTCCCGGTACCCGTAGGGGGTATGTAAAATGTAAAAAAGAGAAGGCGTGGAGCGTCTTTTCGGGACTTCCTCTCCCTGCCGCTCCATGCCTTGGCGTATGCCTCGTCCGGCTTATTGAACTACGTCATAGCCCTGTTCTTCAATCGCTTCCTTAATGGCTCCCAGGCTGAGCTTGCTGTCGTCATAATCTACCGCTACCGTCTTGGATGCCAGATCCACTGTTGCGGACGCCCCCAGATTGCTTACCGCTTTCTCCACTGAGCTTACGCAATGTCCGCAGGACATTCCCTCTACATTCAATACAACGTTCGCCATTATTAATCCTCTCCTTATTTCATTAATCTGCCGACCGTAATCAGCAGTTCGTCAATAACCTCATGTTCTCCAGCTTCGATCCTTTCAATAATACAGCTCTTCATATGGCCCTCAAGCAGCAGCTTTCCGACGCCGCCAAGCGCCGACTGGACCGCCGCAAGCTGGGTGAGAACATCATCGCAGTAGGTGTCGCGCTCGATCATGCCTTTGATGCCCCGAATCTGCCCTTCTATGCGGTTAAGCCGGGTCGTCAGCCCGTTCTTGAATTCCTGGGTATGGTGACTTTTGCGTTCTTCGGAAGAATGGCAATCGCTGCCGCAGGACCGATGGTCAAGCCCTTCATCATGCTTCTCATGTGCCGTCATGCATCAACCTCCTCAACATCACTTTATTATACCCCATAGGGGTATGTCAAGCGGCGGAAATCTATTAGCCCGCTTTTTAATTTTTTCGACACATATTCTTGAGGAATTTTGAGGGAAATTGTTATGGCCAGAAGGATTTACATAATTAGGCTCGAATATTCCTAATGTGCATCGGATTTCTTATCCATACATTTTTTTATCAATACATAAGTATAGGAGCATTCAACATGGTCTACGACGGTATTGTGCTCGGTTTGGTGGTCGGTCTGCTCCGGGGCGGATTTCGCTACGGCCTGACACAGTTTGGCAGCCTGCGAATTAGAGGCGGCTTATGGTTTCCCCTGCTTTTATTGCTGCAGTTTGTCGTGTTTGAACTGAATGACCGGTCATCTGCCTTTGCTGCGTCCAGCGGTATCGTTTTTGCCGCCGTGTACGTGGCAGGGCTTTACATCCTGTGGTTGAACCGGAGCACTCCGGGCTTCTTGTTTATTTTTGCCGGAGTCTTTCTGAACTTTCTCGTCATGGCCGTCAATGGCGGCAAGATGCCTGTCTCGCTGGAGGCGGCAAAGGTCTTGGACCCTTATTACGTACATCTTCTGCAATCGGGAGCCGTTGTTACGAAGCATTTTCTGATGGACTCCGCAACCAGGCTGTCGTTCCTTGGGGATATTATCCCGCTGTCCAAGCCTTATCCGCGCACCCAGGTCATCAGCGTTGGCGATATTGTAATGAATGTAGGGATTTTCCTCTACCTTCAGCACATCCTTGTTCCAGACAGAAGACAGATTCCGACACAGGAGATGGAAGCCAAGCAGTCTTGACGATCCATTATCGAAAGGGGTGAACAATTATGAAAAAGAAATGGGACGGCATGCTGTATTCGCGCATTATCATCAATACCGTTATCGTTGCTTCCGTGGTTATGGCTTTGACCTCCGGATTCAGACTTATCGGCGGCGGCCGTTGATTGAATGAAACAGAAGCAGGCTGATGTTCAGCCTGCTTTTTTAACATACGAAGCCATTTCTTCTTATATCCCTGTATTTTGCCCATCGGCATCTATGAAATTTCCGGTATATCCCTTAAAATATATGGGACAATCAAGATACTTGCGAGAGGAGGGTAACTTTTGCCAAAGTGGAAAACGCTCATAGCCAAGCTGAACCTGAGTCACCTTTACGCAATTGCCATTTGTCTGGCGGGACTCGGTCTGTTCACGATATATAATCAGGGCGCTTTTATTCACTATACTGCTCCAACCTGGGTATGGGTGTATGCGCTATCCGGAGCGGCTGTCGTACTGACTTTCTTTACATTCCAGCTTCCTCCGCAGGGCAACGGGTTATCCCTCGACTCCTCCGTTTATCTGGCCTGTATTTTCGTGTTTGGCCCCACGTTCAGCTTAACCGTCCTTCTAGTCTCGTCCGTGGCTATTTTCCTGATTGAACGCAAGACCATCTGGTGGAAGCATCTAATCAACTTTGCCATATACTCAATCATTATCGCCTCGGCGTCTTTCTCCTTTACCGCGCTGGGCGGCGTACGGGGACCGCTCATGGACAGCCATCTGCTGGCGTATGCCGGAGGCATGGCGATATATTTCGTGCTGAATACGATGCTGATCGTCTTTTACTACTATGTCTTCTATAATGAGAATCTGTACGAAACGCTAAAAGGAATGATGAAGGATACGATCATTGCCTACCTCAGCACGCTGGTGCTGGCGCTGGTGCTGGTCATCCTTTTATATCATAATCATATTTTCGGGCTGGCCTTGTTTCTCTGTCTCAGCGTTTTGCTGTCTTATGCGTTCAAGCAGATGTTCGCGATGTACCGGGACATCGAAGAACGTGCGAACCGGGACCCGCGGACAGGTCTGTTCAATCACAGCTATTTCGAGCTGACGCTGGAAGAGGAAATGCGCAAGTCCAGAAGCACGGGCTCCTCGTTGTCGCTGGCCATGATCGATATCGACGATTTCAAGAAATATAATGACCACTTCGGCCATCTCAAGGGTGACGGGCTGATCGTTTTTTTGGCGGAATTGCTGAAAAAGGAATGCGGCAGCCCAGAAATGGTCGTCTCCCGCTACGGTGGGGAAGAATTTACACTCCTGATGCCTTCATACGACACCGAACAGGCTAAAAGCTTTCTCGACCGTCTGCGCAAAACGCTGAACAACTCCCATTTTGAAGGGGCGGAGATCTTCCCTCAGGGCTGTCTGTCCTTTTCTTCAGGAATCGCGGGCTACCGCAGCGACATTCATGACAAATCGGAGCTTGTAGATCAGGCCGACCAGGCATTGTACTACGCCAAGAAGCAGGGCAAGAATATGGTCCATGTCTACGGCCACCAATCGCCGCAAGAGCAGGATATCGATTTCAGCCAGGACGTACGTGATATTGAGCAGCAGCTTAACCTGTTCATGTACAAGGACCTGGAAACTTTTAAGCATTCCAAACGGGTATTCCGGTACGCGATGGACATCAGCGAGCTGCTCTTGCTGGACAGCCTGTCCAAACGCCAGTTCACGCTGGGAGCGCTAATCCATGATATCGGCAAGCTCGAAATTCCCTGGGGCATACTAAATAAGAAGGAGAAACTCACGCCCGAGGAATGGGAAATGGTGAAATGGCATGTGACCTGGGGCAAGCAAATGGCGCTTATGGGCGATAAGTTTAAGGATTTGGCCCCCTACATCGAACTGCACCACGAAAGGTACGATGGCAAAGGCTATCCGCACGGCTTTAAGGGCGAGGAAATTCCAAGGCTGTGCCGGATGCTGACCATTATCGATTCCTTTGACGCGATGACGACGGAACGTCCCTACCAGCCGACCAAATCCGTGGAAGAGGCGATTGTCGAGCTCAGGGCGTGTGCGGGCAGCCAATTCGATCCGGAGCTTACAGAGTTCTTCATCAGCTATATCGAATCCAGACAGCTGCGCACCAAGGAAGCCGCGGTATAGGCCTTTTGCCTTCCACGGGGGCGCGAAGAAACCGAATAAGCGTGAGCAGCAGGACTCCACTCGCAGTGGGGTTCTTTTTTGGTCAAAAAATGTATTGATCCCCTATTCAAATTTGAATATAATAAGTTTCACTAACTTACAGAAAAGGAGTATTAAGCAATGCATTCCAAAGAAAGCAACCTGAAGCTGGTCGTTGCCGGTCTGCTCCTTGGCGTCCTGATGTCGGCCATGGACAATACCATCGTCGCGGCGGCTCTGGGAACAATTGTCTCCGACCTCGGAGGGATGGACAAGCTGGTATGGGTAACCTCGGCGTATATGGTCATGGTGATGGCCGGTACTCCCGTCTTCGGCAAGCTGTCCGATATGTACGGACGCAAACGCTTCTTCATGCTCGGACTGCTGCTGTTCCTGGTCGGCTCGGCCCTCTGCGGCACCGCGGGCAGCATTACCCAGCTCAGCATCTACCGAGCGATTCAAGGTGTGGGCGGCGGCGCGCTGATGCCGATCGCGTTCACGATTATATTCGATATCTTTCCGCCGGAGAAGCGCGGCAAGATGACAGGACTGTTCGGCGCGGTCTTCGGCATCTCAAGCGTCCTCGGTCCGCTGCTTGGCGCTTATATCACCGATTATGTCGGCTGGCGCTGGATATTCTACATCAATCTCCCTCTCGGGGTGATCGCCTTTATCATGATCGCTCTGGCCTACAAAGAATCGGTGGCTCACTCCAAGCAGCGGATCGACTGGGGCGGCGCCTTTACGCTGGTCGGCGCTATTATCTGCCTCATGTTCGCTCTGGAGCTGGGCGGGCAGGAATATGCCTGGGGCTCCTCCGCCATTCTTGGCTTGTTCGCGGGCTTTGCGGTGCTGCTGATCACCTTTCTGCTCATTGAGCGGCGTGCGGCCGAACCCGTTATCACATTCAGCATGTTCCGGAACAGGCTGTTCGCGACAAGCGCTCTGGCTGCTCTCTTCTACGGCTCAGCCTTCATTGTGGCAACCGTCTACATCCCAATCTTCGTGCAGGGCGTATTCGGCGGCTCCGCCACGAATTCCGGCCTGATTCTGATGCCGATGATGATCGGTTCGGTCGTCGGCGCCCAGCTTGGCGGCCAGCTGACAGCCCGGGCCAGCTTCCGGAACATCATGCTGCTGTCCACTGTCTTCTTCGTCGCCGGCGTTGCTCTGCTTGGGACCCTGTCGCCGGATACTACCCGCCTGCAGGTCAATCTCTTTATGGCTGTAACCGGATTTGGCGTCGGATTCTCCTTCTCGGTGCTCAACATGTCCTCTGTCCATCATTTTGATGTCCGCCAGCGCGGTTCGGCCACGTCGACTTGCACCTTTATGCGTTCGCTTGGCATGACGCTCGGGATCACCATCTTCGGCATCACCCAGCGCAATTTGTTCACGGACAAACTCAGCGCTACGTTCGGCGGCAGCGCCCAGTCATCCGCCTTCGGCGATCCGCGCGCCGCGCTGACCCCGGAAGCAAGAGCGCAGATTCCGGCTCCCGTGCTTGAGAAAATCTCAGCCGCGCTGTCTTCCTCCATTGCGCATACGTTCCTGTGGGCGCTTATTCCGGCGGTGCTAGGGCTCGCGGCCGTGCTGCTCATGCCGAAGGACCGCCTCTTCACCCGCAGTAAAGCTCCGCAGCCGGCGACCAGCAAGGATTAGAGCTGCCATGTCAATGAAGCTGGCTATTCTCGGGCTGCTGCTGGAACGGGACATGCATCCCTATGAAATGATGCTGGTGATGAAAGACCGCGCGATCGATCAGATTACGAAGCTGCAAATGGGCTCCCTGTACTACGCCGTCGACCAATTAGCCAAGAACGGACAGATTGCACAGATTGAGATTATCCGCAGCAGCGACCGGCCGGACAAAACCATATACCGGATCACCGGTTCGGGAAGGGCCTTGTTCGAGCAGCTCCTGCTGCAGCTGTTTAAGCAGAACGACACCCTCTATCATCCGATGTACCTCGCGCTCGCCTTCTCGCGGCATGTTGATCCGGACAAGATTGCGAAACTGTTGGAGGAGCGCATCCGGGAGACCGAGCATCAGGTCAATCTCGCTTATCAGGTCTATGAAGAGCATGTTTCCACCGTTCCCCGCGCCGCGCTTCATCTCATGTACGGCAAATATGAGCACAGCCTGACGGAACTGAAATGGCTGAAGCGCCTGTACGCTGACGTACGGGCGCACAAGCTCGGCGATATCGGGAAGCCCTTGGATCTAAAGGAGTAGCCCCCTTGTATGCCGCCTGGCACCGCTTCTTAAGCGATTAAAAGTATCGTACTGGCTTCCAAAGTTGTACAATATCTCTGAAATCATCTATCACTATGACGGAGGGATTGAATTGAAAACGTTACCGCTTAACAAGCGCGGAATTCCCGCAAGCCGGCTTGTCCTGGGCTGTATGGGCCTTGGTGGAGACTGGGACCGCGAGGCGATTACCAAAGAGCAGATCAATGAAGGACATGAGGCTGTCGAAGCTGCGCTCTCCATCGGCGTCAACATGTTCGACCATGCCGATATTTACACCCGCGGCAAAGCCGAGCAAGTATTCGGCACCGTCCTTAAAGAACGGCCGGAGCTGCGTGAACGTATCATTCTTCAATCGAAGTGCGGCATTAAGCTGGCCGAACCGGGCGAAAGCTCCAACGTGTTCGATTTCTCCAAGAGCCATATCCTGAGCAGCGTGGACGGCATCCTGTCTCGTCTGGGAGCCGAATACCTTGATATTCTGCTGCTTCACCGGCCCGATCCGCTGATGGACCCTGAAGAGGTGGGCGAAGCGCTTCACCTGCTTAAGCAATCCGGCAAGGTGCGGCATTTCGGCGTCTCCAATATGAGCGAGGGGCAGATCAAGCTGCTTCAGGCATACAGCGAAGAGCCGTTTATCGTCAATCAACTGGAGATGAGCCTTGAGAAGATCTACTGGCTCGATTCGGTTGTAAGCGTCAATCAGAAAGCCTGGAGAGAGCAAGGTATGCCCGAGGGAACGGTCGAGCACTGCAGACTGGAGAATATCCAGCTTCAGGCGTGGGGGCCGCTGGCCCAGGGCAAATACAGCGGTCGCCCGCTGGACGGAGAATCCGAAACGGTCCGCAGCACCGCGCGCCTTGTCCGTACGCTGGCCGATGAGAAAGGGACAACCCCGGAAGCGATTGTCCTCTCCTGGCTGATGGCGCATCCGGCCACGATTCAGCCCGTCATCGGAACGGTAAATCCGAAGCGCATCTCAGCCTGCGAAGGGGCGGACAAGCTTGCACTTACCCGTAAGGAATGGTATGACCTGTACGTCAGCTCCCGGGGCGTGCCGTTACCCTGACGATTCGCTGGCGCGCCGCCGCAGAAATCGAAGGGATAGAAGGCAGCGCCCAGCCGCCGATAGCTTTCAGATTCGTTAGAATTTCTGGAAAATGCCTGCTTTGCCTTGTATGCGGACCTTTGCTATACTAGTACCAAAAACAAGGAGGGGGGCGTAACTCATCGTGCCAGATAATATAGGACAACACATTCAGCATCTTCGTCTGGAGAAGGGATTATCTTTATCCGAGCTGGCGGGCAAGGCTGATGTGGCCAAATCATACTTAAGCAATGTTGAACGCAACATTCAATCCAACCCCTCTATCCAATTCATTGAAAAAATTGCCGAGGCTCTGGACGTTCCCGTTCACGTTCTTCTCTATGGGGAGATTTCCGATACGCAGGAGGAACCGCTGGATTCCGAATGGTTCAAACTGGTTCAGGAGGCTATGGCTTCGGGCGTCAGTAAACGCGAGTTTAAGGAGTTTCTGGATTACCAGAAATGGCGTCTTGAACAGAAGGACCAGTGACCCAGCAAAGCCCACAAACATACAGAGGACATGACGCCGCGCCGCCATGTCCTCTCTCAAATTTCAATTGATAATGCCCTGTCAGACCCCTCTTGCTACATTGCCTTAAGGGTCCTGTCATTGAAGAACCGACGAATCTCATCCACTTGGAGCCCTTGCTTCTTTGCTTTCAGAAGCAAATACACCCATTCCATATCAAGCTCTGACGTCTGCAGCTCTCCGATGTTCCCCTGGTTGGACTTGTCCAAAAAATCTCCTCCTAAGATTTTTGTCCCCAGGCAGTCCGGCCGTCGTAGTATATAAAAATTACCTTAGACCCGAGACTTTGTGCCCCTGCCTTTCAGCAAGTTTACCTTTTACTGGACCCTTGCTATTCAAGGATCTGATCTTGTTCTCATTACAACGAGTCTTGCAAGAATATTATACAAGAAGCTTGCCCAAAAGTGTGTCGAATTTTGGAAATAAGTAAGTATGCGCGGAGAAAAAAATAGAGTTGATCAAACGGCACCCGGAAGTAGAAATAACTTGAACATATGTATGATCTTAGTAGTATGAATGAACTATATATGACAAATACCCATTTTTCAAGTCTGCTAACCATTAATTTTGAAAACAGAGAACCCTCTATGTTGGTCCTGCTCAAAATTATGCCTTTTTTCGAACGAATTGGACGAAAGCTTGAATTGATTACAAATGTTGAAAGTAGCACAATAGGATGAGGCACTTACTTTATAATGGTTTCTTTTTATTATAGAATGTAAACGTAACCATCGAAGCTCCAAAAGCGGGCCCTCCTTGTTCACCGCCACCTTTGGAGTTTAACTGTTAGGAGGATGTTTCATGTCAGCCAAAGAGTCCTACAACGAATCCGTCTGGAGCAAGTATTACGGTCCCAATCTGGGCTACATTCAGGAAAAGTACGAACATTTCGCCGAAGATCCTTCTTCAGTGGAAGCCCACTACCGCGAACTATTCACCATCTATGGTCCTCCTCCGCTGACATCCGAGGCTGCCAGAACTCCCGGACCGTCCCTGTCCGAAGATACCGATTGGCTCCGCAAAGCGGTTAGAGCCTCCAAGTTGATCGCTAGCATCCGCATTTTTGGCCATCTGGCGGCCGACATTGACCCGCTGGAACAGGGCCATACCTCCATGGCCAAATGGCTGGACCCCGAGACTTATGAGCTTACGCGCGAAGATTTGCTTGCCCTGCCGGCTTCGCTTATCTGGGAGAATGCTCCGCAGGATGTGCTGACAGGCTGGGACGCTTATCACCGGATGCGCCAAACCTATACCAAGACGATCGCTTACGAGTTCGGCCATGTCCACGACGAGCAGGAGCTTCGCTGGTTGAACAGCCAGGCCGAATCGGCCACCTCGCCCGCTCCGCTGACTCCGGCGGAACGCAAAGGGCTGCTGGGCCGGCTCATCCAGGTGGAGCAGTTCGAGACGTTCCTGCATAAGACATTCGTCGGCCAGAAGCGGTTCAGTCTGGAAGGCAATGATGCGCTTGTTCCCATGCTGGACGAAATTGTCCGCGCGGCCGCGCACGACGGCGCGGAGCATATCCTGATGGGGATGGCCCACCGGGGCCGTTTGAATGTGCTCGCGCATATCTTGGGTAAACCATACGATATTATTTTCTCCGAATTCCACCACTCTCCAAACAAGGAGCTGTTCCCGTCCGAAGGCTCCATGGGCATCAACTACGGCTGGACCGGAGATGTAAAATACCATTTGGGCGCCGACCGCGCGTTCCATGAAGGCGAGACCGTACGAGCCCGTCTGACGCTTGCCAACAACCCGAGCCACTTGGAATTCGTCAACCCGGTCGTGGAAGGCTTTGCGCGCGCGGCCCAGGAAGACCGAAGCGCTCCGGGGCTGCCTGTGCTCAACACGAACAAGGCCATGGCTGTGCTGATCCACGGAGACGCCGCCTTCCCCGGCGAAGGCATTGTAGCGGAGACGCTGAATATCGGCAAGCTTCAGGGATACCAGAATGGCGGAACGATCCACATCATCGTCAATAACCGGATCGGCTTCACGACAGAGAGCGAGGATTCCCGCTCCACGCACTATGCAAGCGATCTTGCCAAAGGCTATGAAATTCCGATAGTCCATGTCAATGCTGACGATCCGGAAGCCTGCATTGACGCCGTCCGCCTGGCCAGCGCTTACCGCAACCTGTTCAAGAAAGATTTCCTGATCGATCTTATCGGTTACCGCAGGCACGGACATAATGAAATGGATGATCCCGAAATGACCCAGCCGATCGTCTACGGCAAGGTGAAGAATCATCCTACCGTTCTCCGGATTTATGCCGAGAGGCTGGAGCGCGAAAAGGTGATTACCCAGGATGAACTGGCGAAGATGAGCGCCGAAGCGGACAATGTGCTTCAGCAGGCTTACGAGCGGATGAAAGAGGGTAAGCAAAAGAACGGCGAAACGAAGACAGCCGTCGCCTTGCAGACGGATGAAGAAAGCTCAGCGCCTACAGCTGTTCCGCTGGGCAGGCTGCAGAGCATTAACCGCCAGCTGCTGTCCTTTCCCGAAGGCTTTAAGGTGTACCCGAAGCTGCAGCGGATTCTGCAGCGGCGCAAGGATCTGCTGAACGACGGGGAAAAGGTGGATTGGGCGCTGGCCGAAACGCTGGCTTTCGCGACCATTCTCCAGGACGGAACGCCAATCCGTCTGAGCGGCCAGGACGCGCAGCGCGGCACCTTCTCGCAGCGGCATCTCGTGCTTCACGACAGTGAAACGGGAGAACTCTATTCTCCGCTTCACCAGCTTGAAGATACCAAGGCTTCCTTCGGCGTCTACAACAGCCCGTTGTCGGAGGCTTCGGTGCTCGGCTACGAGTACGGCTACAATGTATTTGCACCGGAGACATTCGTGCTGTGGGAAGCGCAGTACGGCGATTTCGCCAATGCCGCGCAGGTGATTATCGACCAGTTCATTTCTGCCGGACGCGCCAAATGGACGCAGCGCAGCAACCTGGCCATCCTGCTGCCCCATGGCTACGAAGGGCAAGGACCGGAACACTCCAGCGGCCGATTGGAACGGTATTTGCAGCTATCCGCAGAAGAAAACTGGACGGTTGCGAATCTTACCAGCGCCGCGCAGTACTTCCATCTGCTCCGCCGCCAGGCATCTCTGTGCGGACAGGCGGACGCAAAGCCGCTCGTCATCATGGCGCCGAAGAGCCTGCTCCGCAACCCGCGCAGCGCTTCTTCCGGCTTAGAGCTGGCATCCGGCCAATTTCAGCCCGTGCTCCCGGAACCGCTGCTCGGGCAGACTCCGGGCGCAGTGAAACGTCTGGTCGTATGCAGCGGAAAAATCGCCATTGACCTGCAAGCCGAATTGGAAGCGGCAGCGGGCCAGGACTTGTCCTGGCTGCATATCCTGCGCTTTGAACAGCTCTACCCGTTCCCGGCGCGCGAATTGGCCGTCTACCTGAACGATTTTACTTCTCTGCAGGAGATCATCTGGGTCCAGGAGGAACCGAAGAACATGGGCGCCTGGAGCTATATCGAGCCGCGGCTGCGCGCCATTGCGCCAAGCAATACCGCTGTACGGTATATCGGCCGTCCGGAACGCTCAAGCCCGGCCAGCGGGTATGCGGACGTCCACACCTTTGAACAACGCAGAATCGTCACGGAAGCACTGAACTCGAACTCGCAAACGAAAGCGGCTGTACCGTCTCCTTCCGGGACGGTGTCACGATAGCATTAATCACAATTTGGGGAGGTAGCGGCCTGTGTCCGAAATTAAAGTGCCCGATCTGGGCGAATCCATTACCGAAGGAACGATCTACAAGTGGATCGTAAAAGAAGGCGACCATGTCGGCCAGGGGGATGTGCTGGCAGAGCTTGAGACGGATAAGGTAAACCTGGAAATCAGCGCGGAGGAGAGCGGCGTCATTTCCGCCATCTTGCGCAGAGACGGAGACAATGTCGCGGTCGGCGAAGTGATCGGCTTGATCGGCAGCGCTGGAAGCGGCGGAGCCGAAGAGGCTTCGGCAGCGGACAGCGGCAAGCCAGCCGCGCCGGAAGCGCCTGCGGCTTCGCCGGCGGCGCAGCAGCCGGCAGCGCAGCCAGCCGGGACCCTGGCGGCCGCCCCGGAGGGCCCGGCCGCCGAGAGCGGCGCCGCGTACCTGGCTACGCCGGGTGCGCGCAAGCTCGCGCGCGAGCGCGGCATCGACCTCGGCGAGGTCGGCGCGCGCGATCCCATCGGCCGGATTGGCCAGGCCGATGTGAAGACCTTCGGCGCAGCAGCGGCGCCCGCTGCGCCGAAGCCGGCCGCGCCCACGCAGGGCGCACCGGCCGGCGGCACGCCGCCTGAGGCCAAGGCGGCGGACGGCAAGGAGACCGAGCGCAAGCGCATGTCGCGCAGACGGTTGACGATTGCAAGCCGCCTCGTGGAGGCGCAGCATACGGCGGCCATGCTGACCACCTTCAACGAGGTGGACATGACCGCGATCCTCGATATCCGCAAGCGGCGCAAGGATAACTTCAAGGAGAAGCATGACATCGGCCTCGGCTTCATGTCCTTCTTCACCAAAGCGGTGGTCGGCGCGCTTAAGGCGTATCCGCTGCTCAATGCCGAGATTGACGGCGAGGACCTCATCATCAAGAAGTATTATGATATCGGCATCGCCGTGTCCGCCAAGGAAGGACTGGTCGTGCCAGTGGTGAGGGAGGCCGACCGGCTCAGCTTCCCGCAGATCGAGCGGCAGATCGCCGAGCTCGCCGCCAAAGCCCGTGCCAACACGCTCGCCCTCTCCGATCTTCAGGGCGGCACCTTCACGATTACCAACGGCGGCGTATTTGGTTCCCTGCTGTCGACACCGATCCTGAATGCTCCGCAGGTCGGCATTCTGGGCATGCACAAAATCCAGCTCCGCCCGATCGCCATCGACGAAGTAACGACCGTTAACAAGCCGATGATGTACATCGCCCTGTCCTACGATCACCGGATCGTTGACGGAGCCGAAGCGGTAAGCTTCCTTGTCAAGGTCAAAGAACTGCTGGAGGACCCTGAAGCGCTGCTGCTGGAAGGCTAAGCGCAGAATCTGTCGCGATAGCACGGCTTCATTCTATGGCTTTTTGTCTAAAATGAAGAGGATATCTCTCCCCAGTGAAATGGAGTGTGATATTCTCTTTTCCACTCTTCCCTAGCCTAAGCTTTGTCATTTCAAGAACCGCTTGATGCTCTTAAGCCCGTTCTTCCGGTTCGGGTACCGGAACGGGAGATCGAACCATGTCGTCTGCTTCATAACACTCTTGCTGTGCGAGAACGTATCGAAGCTCGCTTGCCCATGATATGCCCCCATCCCGCTGCTCCCTACTCCGCCAAAAGGCAGGTACGGCGAAACGATATGATATACGGTATCATTGATGCAGCCTCCGCCGAAAGAAACGCTCTCCCGCACTTCCTCCTGCACGCTGTTGCTTTCCGTGAATAAATACAGTGCAAGCGGCCGCGGCTGGTTGCGTATCCTGGAAATCGCCTCGGACAGATGGCGGTATTCCAGCACCGGTAGGACAGGCCCGAAAATCTCCTCCTGCATCACTGGATCTTCCCAGCCAATGTCCGTTAGAACGGTTGGTTCGATGGTTAATCTCTCTGGGTCCGTTCCTCCGCCGAATGCCAGTGTTCCATTCCCCAGAAACGCCCCAAGCCGGTCAAAATGCTTCCTGCCGACAATCCGCGTGTAGTCCGGATTCAGCAGAGGCCGTTCCCCGTACAATTCCTTTACCGCGCTTTCCAGCTCACTCAGAAAACGGTCTTTAACGCTTTGATGGACGTAGATATAATCCGGCGCTACGCAGGTTTGTCCGGCGTTCATGAACTTCCCCCAAGCAATGCGCCTCGCGGCCAGCTTAAGATTGGCGTCTTCATGAACGATGCAAGGGCTTTTCCCCCCAAGCTCCAGGGTCACCGGCGTCAGATGCTTTGCGGCAGCGATCATGACGATCTTCCCGACCGGAACGCTCCCGGTAAAGAAGATATAGTCGAACTTCTCCGCAAGCAGCGCCTCGCTCGTTTCAATACCGCCCTGAACGACAGAAATATAGTCTTCCTGAAAGCTTGTACGGATGATCTCTCCGATTGTCTCCGAAGTCCTCGGGGTTAATTCCGACGGCTTCAGGACCGCGCAGTTTCCTGCCGCGATTGCGCCGATCAATGGAGCGGCGGCCAATTGAAACGGATAATTCCAGGGAGCGAGGATCAAGGCCGAGCCGTACGGCTCGGAATAAATGTACCCCCTGGTGCCAAAATGAGTGATCGGCGTCTTTACCTTACGAGGCTTGGCCCATGCCCGCAAATGCCTCAGCGTAAAGCTGATTTCCTCAAGAACAATTCCAATTTCCGTCGAGTAAGCTTCGAATTCGGATTTGTTCAGATCCGCTTTTAAAGCATTGATCAGCTGTCTTTCATGCTTCTGTATGCCTGCTTTAAGACGGCGAAGCGCGTCGATCCGATAGCTTAATTCTTTTGTTGCCTCGCTCGCAAAAAAAGATCGTTGTCTGTCGATCAGCCTTCCATAGCTCACCATTCTACAACATCCTCCGTTTGATGCGTTCTACGAACTATCATATTACACTTATCCGCTAAAATATCAAAAGTCTGCTAAAATATCAAAAGCTCACTCCGGCTGAACAAGCCTAAAGCAAGCTTTTTTCAAAATGCCATCATTCTGCGAAAACTTGGGTCAGCTCAGCTTCAGCCGTTGTCCCGTGGATGCTGCTTGCCTGATGGTGTCCAATAGCCGATGGAGCCGTAGCGCATCATGAAAATTTGCTGATTGAAAGGTATGATCAAGAATATCCCTGGCAAGTACTGTGTGAGCCTTTAGAACATTTTGCACGGGGGACCTGGTCTCCTCTTTCTCAGGGAGAACGGTTATAAAGTCATCCATGCTGCTTGCTGCCGAGCTGCCGGGTGCATACACCGCCTGCTGAAGCTGCAAATTTCCAAACTGCACATGTCCCACTGAAGACTGCTGCCGCAGCCGGATAACTCCTTTCTCACCCTGGATATCCATAGTGAACCCCGGATAGGCGCCTCCTTGAATATGGACGGAAACCGATGCCGCGCTTTTCAATGTCCCGTGAATCATAATCTGATCCGCTGTATTCTTAGCTGCTGGTTCTCCTGTATCCGTAAAAACGGCTTGTAAATAGTTACTGTTCATTGCAGCAGACAATTCCTTGAAATCACCCAAAAGATAACACAGAACGTCCAGAGAATGCCCCCCATTAATCGTGAGCAGCGTAGCGCCATTTTCCTCCATCAACAGGTATGCACCCTTTCGGTCCGTCACACCGCCTTTGCCTTGAGTGGATACTTGCATGGTGCAGGATAGAATCCTGCCTATTTCGCCGCTTTCAATTCTCCTCTTTGCTTCAAGTACCGCATTGTCAAGCCGTGCCTGAAGACCAATCGCATGATGAATCCCGGCCTGGTCGGCAAGCTCGGCCAATTCTTCGGCTTGACTGGTGGTAGCTGCCAAAGGCCACTCACAGTATACATTCTTTCCGGCCAGAATAGCGGTCTTCACCGCTTCATAATGGAAAGGAACCCGGATGCTCACTACAACCAATTCCACCTCAGCGGATTGGCTTAGCTCTTTATGTCCTGCAAAAGCAAGAGGGACATCCAAGGCCGCGGCGCTCTGTAAGGCGCTCTCCATTTTGGAAGTAGCAATAGCGGTAATTTGATGCACGGGGCTATTCCTAAGCGCAGGAATATGTGTCTGGCTTGCCCATTGATGATTGAGCGAGCCGCCGATGATGCCCGTTCGAATACGTTCATTACTCATGTTAATTCCTCCATTTGCGGGGGGTGAAATGATTTTACAGAGCAAGTATACTGAACATGAACCTTTTAGAATAATGCTGATTTAGCATAGTAGTATCATTTTTTTTGATGGGAAAAGGGAGAGAGAAGGATGGACATCGATAATATCCGAGCTTTCGTTACGGTAGCTGAATTAAAAAGCCTCTCTGCCGCCGCCTCTAGAATGAATCATCTTCAATCCAATATGACGGCCAAAATCAAAAAGCTGGAGGCACACTATCGGCAGCAATTATTTATACGCAGCGCAAGAGGGATGGAATTAACGGAGGAAGGAATTAAACTGTACCGTCAGTACAAAAAGCTGCTGGTACTTTGGGAAGAAACAGAGCAAGCGATGAACCGGCGAGAGGCCAAGCTTCGGCTCGGTACCATGCAATCCGTCATCAGCGGAGAGATAACTTTGGCGCTCACGAATCTATATGAAAAATATCCTGATCTTTCAGTAACGCTAAAAACCGGAACAACGGAAAAAATGGAACAGGAACTGATTCAAGGCAATATCGACCTGGCTTATACCATCGGAAAAACCGCTTCCTCGCAGCTTACTTACCGCAAAATCGGGACAGAGGAATTGGTTCTGATCGGAAGAAAGGCAGCAGAAGGCGCAAGTCTGGAGTACTGTCTACAAAAGGAGAATCGGATCATTCTGTCCGAAGACTGCTTGTACACTTCGATTCTGGAGCAATTATATTCGGTTTATGGCTTTCAGAAGGGCAATGCAATCGAGGTTGGCGTGCTGGAGACGCTGCTTCAATTTGCCCGGTTGGGCATGGGAATTTCCGTGATTTCCAAGCGCATTGCGCAGCAATATAAGCTAAATCATTTTGTGCAGCTTCCACCGGAGTACCGGTACATCGACAAATATATCGTTACCCGTTTGAACTATGAGCTTTCGCCACTGGAGAGGCAGTTTATCGAAACCAGTCATTTCTTGTAAAATGACCAGTTTCGACTTCCGCCACGCAGGCTTCGAATTCGGATTTGTTGAGATCCGCCCTAAAGCTCTCTGCCGGTTACTTTATCCCGTCCTCTTCCACCCTGTCCAGCCATTCCTGCATCAAGGCGTTGAACAGCCCCGGCTGCTCGATTTGCAGGTTATGACCCGCTCTGTCCAGCACCGCAAATGAAGTCCTGGTATATTTGTTCAGGATGGAAAAAGCATCTATGTAGCCCGTCATGGAATCCTGCCTTCCTTCGACAAAGAGTCCCGGTTTATGAAATTCGTCCTGATCCACCGGGAATGAAAAGCCATACCGGGCTTTGATCGCAGCCAGAAAATCTTCGTCGGCCAATCGGCAGCCCGATAAAATCTCCTCGTTGTAGCGATTCCAGGTATATTCATCAAGGACGACTCCGATTGAACTGAAATCGTCCCGTTGTTCTTTTGTAAGCTTTTCCACAAAATTCGCGTCCGTATGAACAACGGAATGTGCGGGAAGCTTCCTGCCCTTTTTCTCCGGTATAATCATCGGACAAATCAAAGCTACGCCATCCACTTGTTCCGGACGATCTGCAATGATTCCCCTAACCATATAGCCGCCATAAGATTCCCCAACCAGACAATAGTTCTCACCCGGAAGCACGGCATCCAGAAAAGCCAGGACCGCTTCGAGCATCTCGTCCGAGCTGCCGATATCCTGATAATTACGTGACCTTCCCATACCCGGCAGATCAATGTACAACCGTCTCCAGCCTTTTCTTCCCCTAAATACAGGCTCCATACAACCGCTCATCAGCCGATGGTCGGGACTGTATCCGTGGATCATCACAATCGGCCTTCCCTCGCCCCAATCCTCATAATAAAGCTCCGCTTTTCCGGTTTGACAGTATGGCATATAACGCTTCCTCCCTTTTCCATTTTATAATTTTACCACTATATCCCTGATTTCGAAAGTATGTTCCCATACGAAAAAGACTGTCCCTTCAGGCCTGGTATGACCCTCAGGGAACAGTCTCCTTACATGTTGCCGCCCTTTTTCTATTCTTTTAGGAGATTATTGAAATCTTGTTTGGGCGGTCTGTTGTCCGACATCATTTGAAACTTACTGCTGCCTTTAAGAGATCCGTCCGTACGCAGTGCGGCTCTGTACCTCCGTATTCCGTTTGCGTTCCTTGCGCGCTCCAACCGGAGGCTTCAAGGATACTGCGATCAGGCAGGCAATCGCGCACAGCACGCCAATAGTGACGAAGGTCGGTTTGAATCCGCCCAGGAAGGCGGCAATGATCGAACCGGACAATGCCCCAAGGCCAAAGCCTTGATAGATGATGCCATAATTCTTGTTGTGGTTCTTCAGGCCGAAGAAGTCGCTGGCAATAGCCGGAAAGACGGTAATATTGCCGCCGAAGCAGAAAGCGATAGCGGCCACACAGGCGAAGAACAGTCCGAAGTTCAGCTGCGCGAAGCTCAGAGTCAGCGTGGCGACGGCAGTAATGGCCATTGTCCCGGCAACCAGCTTCAGGCGGCTCATTTTGTCGGACAGCGCGCCGAGAATAAGGCGTCCCGCCGTGTTGAAAATCGCGATCATCGCCACCGCGTTAGCCGCGGTCTGCACATCCAATCCGGCCAGCTTCACGCCGATATCCTTTACGATACCGATCAAATAAAGGCCGCTCATGCAGGCGGTAAAGAAAATGACAAACAGCAGATAGGCTTGCTTAGTGCGAAGCATTTCGCCAACCGTGTAATCCTTGACTACGTTTCCGGTATCCGTCGCCGAGAGAGACGGCGAAGCTTTAACAACCGAAGCCTCACGCACAAGCAGGGAACCGATGACGACCATAGCCATTACGATCATGCCCCAGTACAGGAACGCCCGGGATACGCCGACCGAACTGATCAGACTGCCGTTCACATATTTGAAGACCAAGCTTCCTGTTCCGTAAGCGCCGACCGACACTCCCGAAATGAGTCCTTTGCGATTAGGGAACCATTTAATCAGATTCGACAGCGAAGTGATGTAAGCCGTTCCATCCGCATACCCGGCAATGACCCCTGCCAGCAGATAAAGCATCGGCAGCGAGCTTGCCTGCGAGCTAAACATTAGACCGAGACCGAGCATAACTCCAGCCACCGCTGTCAGGCGGCGAAGCCCGATTTTATCCTGAAGCTTGCCCGCGAAGAGTGTCGCGAATGCCAGCGCAAAGCTCGTTATAGAAAAGGTAGTGGATACCGAGCTTAGCTGCCAGCCAAATTTGGTCACGAGAGGCTGGTTGAACAAGCTCCATGTATAAATGGTACCCAGACCCATCTGCATAATGATTGTTCCCAGTACAATGAGGAAGCGATTGTTTGCTTTAGTGCCTACCGACATGGTCATTTCCTTCTTTCATCCGATATTGCCGCGTTCATGAGCGCCTTTTGCATCTTTATTGTAACTCGCCTGCAAAAATGCGGATCAAATACGGAATGAAATGACGAAAAGAAGGAATGAACTGCCTCTACAGCCGCATAATCTGCCTGAACTCTTTTACCTTGCTCCGGCTGACCGGCACTTCAAAGTCGAGATCGCGCAGCCGCAGCAGATACGTATTGTTGAACCAGGGGATGATTTCCTTGATTTTGGACAGGTTGACGATAAAAGACCGGTGGCAGCGGAAAAAACGTTCCTGCGGCAGCCGGCCGTGAAACTCGCTGATGCTGATTCCCATGGAGTACTCTTCGTTTCGCGTAAAGACGCTCGTCGTCTTCTCCTGGGCCGAGGCGTAGTAGATGTCATCGGCGTCGACCACGATAATTTTTTCATTTTTCCACAGATTGATCTTGTTGCTGACTGGACTGCGCTCCTCTTCCCCGCCGGGTCGGTGCGCAAAGGCCGCCTCCAGCTTGCCCAGCATCCCCTTAATCCTTGTTTCGCTGTACGGCTTCAGGATGTAATCGAACGCTTCAATCTCGAAAGCTTCGGCTGCATGCTCTTTGTAGGCGGTAATGAACACAATATAGGGCTTTACGGAAAATCTGCTGATATTCTGGGCCAGCAGCACGCCGTCCACAGAAGGAATATTGATGTCCAGAAACAGCACATCGACTTCCTTGGTCTGCAAAAATTTCAGCGCGTCCAGACCATCCTCGAACTGGGCGACGATCTCGATGCCGCTGTTCGCCTGAATCAAATAGGCAAGCTCCTGTCTGGCCAGCTCTTCATCTTCTACGATTATCGCTCTCATCGGCTCTCCTTTTTGACGTCAAAAGTAATATCCGTCCCTTTATCCAGCCTAGTAATCGTCAGTCCCTCGCCGTAAATCAGCTTCACCCGCTGATGCACGTTGAACAGCCCGATCTTGTTCTCCGGCATGCTGCCATCATACACCTTCTGAATCGTTTCTTCACCGATGCCGATCCCAGTGTCGCGGATGCCGATCCGCACGCTGTCCCCCCGGTCCTTGACCGAAATCATTACCGTTCCCGCACCCCGCCCTTTCAGTATGCCGTGTACAATCGCATTTTCCACCAAGGGCTGAATAATCAGGCTCGGGATGCGTACTTCCGTCTCGTCGTCGATATCGTAGAGAACCTTAAGGCGTCTGCCGAAGCGCGCTTTCTCGATCTCCACATACTGCCGGACCTGCTGAAGCTCCTTGCGGATATCGATGAAGTCGTCCGTCAGCTCCAGGTTGTACCGCATATAACCCGAAAGATTGATAATAAGTTCCCTGGCCTTGTCCGGATCAATACGAATGGAGGAAACGATAGCGTTCAGCGCGTTGAACAGAAAATGAGGATTAATTCGGGTCTGCAGCGCCTTCAGCTCCGCCTTGTTCGCCATCTCCTTGATATCTTCCACCCGCGAGACCTCCATTAACGTAGATATCATCTGCGACAGGCCGATCGCCATCGCCTGCAGGGAATACGTGATTTTGTGGGCTTTCGTGTAATAAATTTTGAGCGCGCCGGTAACGATTCCCTTTTCCTTGAGCGGAATGATGATGAGCGATTTGATATGCTGATGATTGTAGTCGGTATCGTTATTGCGTATCGTAATCTCCCCGCTGGACAGCGTAATCTTCGTCTCCTCGCTGATAATCTCGTTCTTCTCGGCGTAATACTCTTCACCGATGCCGACGTAGGCGCGAATCCACCGGGTATCGGTAATCGCGACCGCATCCGCGCCGATGTCTTCCTTGATGATCGTGCATATTTTGTGCAGAGACTGCGGATTGATGCTGCGAAAATAGGGAAGCGTCTTGTTGGCAATATCCAGGGCCAGCTTGGACTGTCTTGCCGCGATCCGCTCCTTCTCCCCTTCTACGCTCTGGACGAGCATGACGATGAGTCCGACGCTGACCTGGCTCATAATCATCGGAAAGGCAATCTTCGATACAATCTCTACGCCAAGCGACGCCGGGTGGGCCATAACGAGAATCAGCAGCATCGTCAGCGCTTCGCAGCCCATACCCGCCAGAATCCCGGCCTTCCAGCGGCGCTCGGCGGATGTGCGGCGGTAGATGATTCCCGAGACGACGCCGGTCGCGATGCTGGTAATCAGACAGGGTACCGAGGTGACGCCGCCGATATCGATCAGAAACCGGTGAACCCCGGAGATCAGGCCTGTAATCAGCCCTACCCAGGGTCCG
Source organism: Paenibacillus sophorae (assembly GCF_018966525.1). Classification (NCBI taxonomy): domain Bacteria; kingdom Bacillati; phylum Bacillota; class Bacilli; order Caryophanales; family Paenibacillaceae; genus Paenibacillus; species Paenibacillus sophorae. The sequence continues at coordinate 1,020,145 of NZ_CP076607.1, read as the reverse complement.
AACAGAATGCCGCCGGCCATGATCGCTACGATCCGCACATTGACGAGAGAGCCTTCCACCTTAATTCCGCTGTACGTGCTGAATATGGCGAACAGGCTGAAAATGACGGTTGCAATAAACAGCTCCTGCGGAGTGTAGGCCCTTTTTTGAAAAATCTCCTTGAAGCGCGGCACCCGGGTCAATACAAACAGAGTCATAAGCAGCAGCGCCGCGCGTTCCAGCAGCTGCAGCAGGATGACGAACGTATACTGCATCGCTTACTTGCCCCCATAATTAAAATATATCGGTCATTATAGACAGATGAACCGTGAAATGTCCACGAAAAAAAGGAAAGCCTCCGGCTCCTTACTAATGAGGAGAACAAGCAGCTTCCCTTAATTGTTAATTGAGAGACCTGTTAATCCGCGCGCGGTTCAAACGGCTTAGGCCCGGTCAAGCATGCCCCGTGCTACCCAAATCCCCGCCGCACCCGCCTGGGCCAGCCCGCGCGTGATGCCCGCGCCGTCTCCGCCGCAGTAAAGGCCGGAAATTTCCGTCTCGAACGTCTCCGTAAGCTTCGGACGGGCCGAATAGAATTTGGCTTCCACTCCATAGAAGAGTGTATGCTCGGAGGCGATGCCCGGCGTTACCTTCTCCAGCGCCTCCACCATTTCGATCAGACTCTTCATCGTATTGTAAGGCAGCACAAGACCAAGGTCGCCCGGGACCGCCTCTTTGAGCGTAGGCTCGACGAAGCCTTCGGCGATTCTCGTTCCGGTAGAGCGGCGCCCCCGCAAAATATCCCCGTATTTCTGCACGATGACTCCTCCGCTCGACAGGTCATTCGCCCGTTTGCAAATTTCGCGCGCATATTCATTGGGCTTATCGAACGGCTCGGTGAATTTATGGGAAACAAGCAGCGCAAAGTTGGTGTTAGTGGAACCGAGCGCAGGGTCCTTGTACGAGTGTCCGTTCGCCGCCATAACCCCGCTGTGATTCTCCACGACAACATGTCCGGAAGGATTGCTGCAGAACGTGCGGACCCGGGTTCCAACCGAGGTATTGAAAATGAACTTGCCTTCATAGAGATGCTCGTTGATCTCCTGCATAACGACATCCGAGGTTTCCACCCGGACGCCAACGTCCACCTGGTTATTGTACATCTTCAGCCGATGTCTCTTGAGCACTTCCGTTAGCCAGGCGGAACCGTCGCGTCCCGGAGCGACCATGGCTAGTCCCGTCTCGTAGGTCTCCCCGTTCTTGAGCGTAACACCCGTAACCCGGTGAGTGCCGTTATCATTAACCGTCTCAATGTCCTGCACTTCCGTCTTGAACAGCATATCAATCCGGGTGCGCAAATATTCGTAAATCGACTTCAGGATTTCCAGGTTCTGCTCCGTTCCCAGATGGCGCACCTGCGCCCGCAGCAGCTTGAGTCCGGCTGCGTACCCGCGCTGCTCGATGCGCCGGATCGGATCGGTTGTGGGATCGGTGATCGTCTCCGTCGCCCCGTGCTCCAAATTGATGGCATCGACGTAGCGGATCAGCTCCAGAACTCTGGAAGGAGGCAGATAATCCGTCATCCATCCCCCGAATTCGGTCGTAATATTGAACTTTCCGTCGCTGTATGCCCCCGCCCCTCCGAAGCCTGCGGTAATGGAACAGGCCGGCAGACATCCGGCAAATTCCTTGCGGCCGGCAGCCGGTGGACAGAACTGAATCTTTTCCTCCATAATCGGGCAGCTGCGTCTATAGATGTCATGTCCCTTGTCTATCAACAGCACTTTCCAGTGAGGGGCCTTCCGGGTCAGCTCATAACAGGTAAAAATACCGGCAGGACCGGCACCAACGACAATCACATCATATTTACTCATCTGTTCCTCCAGAAATCGAATTTATCCATCCAAAGTAAGGGCAGCACAACAAAAATCCCGGCCGGTGTCAGGGTAGGCCAAAGGCACCCATCCGTAGCCAGGAATTTACGGTTCCCTGTAGAAACCCCCAAACCTTATCTTTGAGGATATACGAACAGCAAGAAATATTTATTTAGCCATTAGAATCTTATCGAATATAGACGAATATGTCAATTGAAATATTGACGATTATTCGTGTTTCAAAGAATGATTCGCATTAATTTTAAGATTATTGTAATAAATATATATAAAATCCGAACATTGCAATCATTCCGTCGCAAGGGAGGAAAATGGGGATTTCTGTCGAATTATATAAGCATCGAGACTGGAAATGAGGATCACCTTATGTTTAATTCTTTGCATACTCCTCGTCAATTAAATTGGAACCGTCTGCTGCTGAATGCCTTCTGGATTATGCTGCTGGTCCATTTATTAAATCAAATGCTTAACTCCCATAGCTTGCTGCCCGATTTAATGATTTTGGGCATCATTCTTCTGCTTGAGTGCGTTTATAAATGGAAGACTGCGTTTTCTGAAATCTCTATCACCATTGGAAGCTACTTTATTTCCAGTCTGATCATTTCTTTTCTTTCGGAGAATATTCATGTAAAACCGTTCTTCCTGCTGCTTCCGCTTCTGGTATCCATGATCTATCTAGAGACTGCGTACCTGCTTCTTTCCTCGATAGCTGCCCTGCTGTATACCGTAGTGGTGTTCGGGAGAACGATTGGCAACGAAGACATGCGGATTGAAATGATTCTGACCATGAGCATTATTGTGGCAACTTTGCTGACAGGGCTTGCCGTAATCCGCCGGGGACGGGACTTGATCCGCTCGCTGGAAAGCTCGGAGAAATCGGAGCAGGATCTGCGCATCCAGAATATCATTATGGACCGTCTGTCCAAGATCGACCCGCTGACGGATCTGTATAATCACAAGACCTTTCACGAATATTTTGGTTGGCTGATCGAACACCAAGAGTCGAATCCGTTTCCGATGCAGCTGGCCATACTCGATATCGATAATTTTAAAAAGGTCAACGATACCTACGGGCATTGGGTAGGGGATATTGCGCTAAAGCAAGTGGCTGGTACGATACTGGATCACATCGGTGCAGATGACTTTGCCGCCCGCTACGGAGGCGAAGAGTTCGTCGTCATTCTGACCGCCAAGCCGCTTGAGGCAGCCCATGAAATCATGGAACGGGTCAGGACAGGCATCGCCGGTCTGCCCATTGCCGAAATGGAAGGGAAATCGGTAACGGTGAGCATCGGTATGCATGATTTTCAGGGTGCCGGCTCCAAAAGCCTCGTCTTCCAGAAGGCGGACGACGCTCTATATGAAGCCAAGAAGACGGGAAAGAACAGAATCGTCATTCTATAATGCCAGGGAAACAGCGAAAGGGATGTCCACACCAGCATAAGGCTGGACTGTAGACATCCCTATTTTTCTTGCAGAACATGAATATCATTTCACTCGGCTTGCTGGGTGCTTACGACATACCGGGTTACCTCCAGCCTAATCAAGCTTATGGCGTCGCATCAGCTCCTGCGTATTCCGCTGCGAGAGCGGTCTGCTGAACAGGTAGCCCTGTACCTTGTCGCATCCGGCCTCCTCAAGAATAACCAGCTGGCTGCTGTCTTCCACGCCTTCCGCTACGACCTCCAGCCCCATTTCATGACCCAGTGACACCATCGTCCGGATAAACGACTGGCTGTATGAATCGTCCGACAGCGGATCAATAAAGGCCTTATCCATCTTGAGCGTGGTAATCGGCAGCTGCTGCAGGTAGCTAAGCGATGAATAGCCCGTTCCGAAGTCGTCCAGTGCGATGCGGATGCCTTGCATTTTTAAATACTCCAGCTTACCGACAATCCGCTCGAACGATTCAATGAAGACCGTCTCCGTAATCTCCAGTTCAAGGCACCCGGGGGAAATTCCGCTTTCGGACAGGACGTTCAGCACGGTTTCGATAAAATCGTCCTGCAGCAGTTGAATAACCGAGATATTGACCGCAATTTTATAGCAATTATTTTTCTGCTGGCACAACCCCGACATGAAATGGCAGGCCTTCCGGAGCACCCATTCCCCTATAGGGATAATCAGCCGGGAATCTTCAGCAATCTTGATGAACGACAGCGGCGAGACGAAGCCGAGAACGGGGCTGTTCCAGCGGATCAGCGCTTCAAAGCCGGAAATGGCGCCGGTAAGGAGATCAACCTGCGGCTGGTAGAATAGTTCAAACTCCTCATTGTCCAGCGCGCTGCGCAGATGCTTCTCAATCACCACCCGCTCGTTAAACTCGGTGTGCATCCCCCTGTCGTATACGGCATAAACGCCCTTGCCCGCTTCCTTAGCGCGGTACATCGCCACATCCGCATTTTTGAGAATTTCCTCCGTCGTATTTCCGTCTTCCGGGTAGAAGGAGATTCCGATGCTGGCGGAGACATAAACGCTGCTCTCACCGATCTCGAACGGTCTCCTGAACTCGAGGAGCAGCTGCTCCGCCAGCGCCAGCACTTCCTTATGCTCTTCAATATTTTTTAAGAATACGACAAATTCATCGCCGCCCAGTCTTGAGAGCATGCTGCCGTCACGAACAATGATCGACTGCAGTCTTTCGCTCACCTGGCAGATGAGAATGTCGCCGAACTTATGGCCCATCGTATCATTGATGTATTTGAAATTGTCCGTATCCACGAACAGCAGCGCAGCGCTGCCGCCGGGGCGCCCGAAGTATTCCTCCATCGTCTCCAGCAGAAAAAGACGGTTGGGCAAATGGCTCAAAGAATCGAAATAGGCGAGATGATGCATCTTTCTCTGATTCTCCAGCAGAGTGTCATACTGGTCCACAAGCTCCTGCTGCGTTGCCGCAAGCTGCTCGTAGGTCGCTTCAAGCTCCTGATAGCTGCCGCTAAGCTTAAGCTCCATTTGTTTCCGGTTGCTAATGTCGATCAGGGAACCAAGGAACAGCTGGATTCCTTCCCCCTTGTCGTAAGTCGCCTTGCCTCTGACCTCAAACCAGAAGTAATGCCCGCTCTTGGTCCGCATTCTATATTCACTTTCATACAGCGGCGTCAGGCCCGCCAGATGCTCCTCCCGGGCCTTGCTTGCCCGCTCCCGGTCATCGGGATGGATCAAACCAAGCACCGTTTCCACGGAAAGATCAATTTCATCTTGTTTATAACCCATGACCTCATACCAGCGTTCCGATACCCAGTGCCCCTGCTTCTCGTGATCGTATTCCCACAAAAAGGCGCCGGAGGCTTCCACAGCCAGGCGGAATCTTTGCTCGCTGTAGCTCAGCTTGCCGTTCTGATCCTGCAGCTCCTCCTTTGCGGTTGCCAGCTCTAAATGAGTGGCTTCCAGCTTCCTGTAGCTGTGCTGCAGCTCCAGCTCATTACGCTTAGACTCGTCGATATCTATGCCGATCAGTACAAAAGCTTTTGAATTGCCGCCCCCAAGCCCCTTAATCAGCGTCGTCCGGAACGTAAAGTATCGCCCCTCGGAAACTCCGTCCGGGATTTGAAATTCAACATGGCTGACAAAATCCTTCAAGGCCGCCCGGCACAGTAATTCTATCATCCTGTTTCCGCCGGGCACTCTCACCACCACATCGTCCAGGCTTTTTCCGATGATTTCCTTCTCCCTGAGGCCGATGACTTTTTCACCGTACTTGTTTAGGCGCAGCACCGTCCTGTCCTCATAAACCGCCCAGACCAGAACGCCCGTATGCTCGATCATATCCTCGAAAAACTGCTGCTCGGCCTGAATAATCCGGCGCAGATGATTAATATACATTCTGAGAAGGAAAGCGCCTACGGCCAGCAGACAGCAGCCGATCACGATCCAGGCGATGGTCTTCAAATGCATCCTGTTGCGGTAATCTTCGGAATGCTCGAAAAAATACTGCTGGTACAGCTCTTCAAACGCCCCGCTCTGCTTCAACTGCTTCAGACGGTCATTAATATAAGGCACAAGTTCCCGTGAAGTTTTACTGACTCCGTAAGCCACGTCCGCCGGATAAAGATTTCTCATTTTATGTATAATGCTGTCGGTTAATCCTTCTTCCACAATCAGATAATCAACGACCGTCTGGTTCTCGAACAGGAGATCAATATCGCCCCTGCCCAGAGCATTCAAAGCTTCCGCCACCGTCGGATACGCAGTATAGCCAGGGACCCCCAGCCTCTTCCGAAGCACGTCCTCGGTATACTGTCCCGCCCCCACGCCGACTTTATAATTGCCCAAGTGTTCCAGATCAATATCATCCTTTAAATCCTGCCGGGCGTACACGGAAATACGGATCTTCATGACAGGACTTGAAAAGAGAACGTCCTTCTTCCGCTCCTCGGTTACAGCCATCATTCCCGCCGTGTCAATCTCTCCGTCGCGAAGCTGCTGGTATACCTTGCTCCATGAGTCGCTGCCATAATGAACCAGGTAGTCCTGCTTCCCGAAAATCATATTGGTGAGATCAATGTCAAAGCCGGTCAAATATTCATTCTGTATATATTTGTAGGGAGGATAGTCCAGTTCCGCCTTGTAGACGACTTCTTCTCTTGCAGCGTAAGCGGCATCCGGCAAAAGTATAAGTAGAATAAAAAACAGGAGAATGACTTTGAACCGCCTCATACAATTTCTCCTTTTCGAGTACTTATTAACTATATAAGATCTTTCGACAAATATTGGGAGATATCCTGCTAACATTAGTATAAAACACCATCTCTAATCGTAAATATCACTTCTCATATCCATGCTTACATTATTAAATATTCCTTCTCTTGTCAGTTTGCTTAAAATTGTAACATTTCAAAGTGAGATATTTCACTTTTCATATTGATTTTTAGACGTATTATGTGGATAATAACAATAATGGTTTTGGTGATAATGATTATCATTATTAAAAACTGTTGTTGAAATTAATTTGAAGGAGACTGATTGCATATGAACGCAGCCGCTGCCCGGACGTCACTGAAGGTTGATGATTACCTGGATTTGTTTAATCTTGCCGTCAAGGTAGGAGATGTGAAATGGCAAAAAGAAATCAAATCCCGCCTGCAGTTCATAACTTACAAGAACTGCTGACTTACACTTGAACAGCCGCTGCCCGGTTTGCCGGAATGCGGCTTTTTTGCTGTTTACGCTGCCGTATTTCCTGTATGCGCATATCTTCAACGGCTTAACTTTTTACTCTACCTGCCTACCTGCATCATTTCAATAAACCGCTTGAAGGAAGAGGACAGCCAGCGGTCTTTGCGGTATATCAGCTGGATGAAGAAGCCTTTGCCGCCGTCTTCCGACACTGGAATCGCCTTTAGCTCCCCCCGCCGCAATTCTTCTAAAATCGTATAGCCCGGAAGAAAAGCAACTCCCCACTCATGCTTGACGGCCTGCTTGATTCCCTCCAGATTGCCGAACTCCAGCTCCACTCTCGGCGTCATTCCCAAACCTCTCATTTTTTGCAGCAAAAGATTCCGGTACGTACACGTATCCTCGGTCAGAACGAGCGGCTCGGCGGCAAGCATGGACAACTCTACCGAATCACGGCCCGCCAGCGGGTGCCCGGGATCGACAATGATGAACAGTTCCTCCGGCTGCAAAGCCAAGACCTGAAGCTCATCCGATGCATAGGGCATGTCAAAAATCAGGCCAAAATCGGCGGATTTATTCCGTACAGCGGCGATAATGTCACTTTCGGAACCCGGCAGCACGCGCATGCGGATATCCGGATACTGTTTACGGTAATGATGCAGGCGCTGCGGCAAAAAATAGGCGGCAAGCGTCTCGATCGAACCGATCGTCAGCTCTCCCGCCTGCCCATCGGAGATCATCTCCTTCGCTTCCTCCCTTAGCGCCAGCATTTGACCGGCATATTGGAGCAGCGTTCTGCCGGCAAAAGTGGGAACCATTCCCCTTCCCGAACGCTCCAGCAGCTTCGCCCCGTACATTTCCTCCAGCTTGGCAATCTGAGCCGTTACGCTGGACTGTGCATACCCCAGATTTTCAGCCGCCCGTGTAAGGCTGCCGCTTGCGGCGACCTCGCAAAAGGTTCGCAAATAGGTAAGCTCCATCCCGCATCCTCCCATTTAAATATCATTTATTTCGATAGTTGTTATCCAATACTATAGATAACTATAATGACCGATTCAAGCTAAAATAAAGAAAACAGCCATTTCAGAATTTTCAAGGAGGTTGAACGCATGAATTTCAAGCCGAAATCGCAGGTGCTGGCCGCCCCGGCCACTTCTCCTGCCGAGGCCGCAGCCTATTTTGCCGCAAAAGGAAGATTCGAAACCGACGTAGCCGATGTCGCTTACGATATTCGCGAACGAATCCGGAACTTCGTTCTGGTCGATGTCCGCGATGCCCGTTCCTATGAAGAAGCGCATCTGCCCGGCGCCGTCTCTCTCCCCTCGGGACATCTTGGCAGCGGCGGACTTACGGCTCTTCCGCAGGACAAAGTGCTGGTCCTGTACTGCTGGGGGCCGGCCTGCAACGGAGCAACCAAAGCGGCCGCCCGGCTGGCCGCGCAGGGCTACCGGGTCAAAGAGATGCTCGGCGGCATCGAGTATTGGCGGCGGGAAGGCGGACCGCTGGAAGGCACGCTTCGGGAGGAAGCGCCGCTCTGCTGGCATATGCCGCCAATGCCGCCGCAGGACCGCTAACCAGGAAGAAACGGGGCGGCCCATCAGGCCGCTTCGCAAGCAAAAGGCCTTCGCTTCTGTCTTCATGCAGAAGGAAGGCCTTTCTTTAATCAAGCCGGAGGATGCCATGAATTCCAGCCGCCGCCCCTTAATTAATGCGCTTCATCGTCCAGGAAAGGCTTGTTCACATAATAGTACATGACACCCATCAGCACGCCGCCGCCGATCAAATTGCCGAGGGTTACCGGAACCAGATTGTGCACGACACCGCCCCAAGAGATCGTTCCGGGGTGATCCAGCACAAGCGCGATCGCGAAGGTACACATATTGGCAATGCTATGTTCATAGCCCGAAATAAAGAAGCAGAAGACAAACAATACCATGGCGAACAATTTGGCGCCGTCGGCCTTCATCGACAGCGGCACGAAAAAGGCGAGACAGACGAGCCAGTTACAAAGGATCGCCCGCCAGAACAGCTGGATCGCCGGAGCTTCCATTTTATGAGCAACGACATTCAGGAGGAACCCGTTTACATTCGAATCATAGAATAGACCAGTCAAATAAATGAGCAGTGCAAATGCCGTTGCTCCAAGAATATTTCCGATATAGCTCCACACCCACATCCGTCCGACATCCGTCCACTGCATCTTCTTGCGAAGCGCCGCATAGGTGTAATAGAACGTATCGCCGGTAAACAGGTCGCCTCCGCCGTATGAAATAAGGATGATAGCGGCTCCGAATGTGACGGCAGCCATGGGATAGGTCATTGGAGAATGCTCCATGTAAAAAAAGTTTCCGGTTTTAAATGCCACGATAACCCCGAACCCGATAAACATACTGGCCAGCATAGCGCGGGCAATGTAACGGAATATACTGTTGCGGTATACTTTTTGCTTCTTGAGCGCCAACTGCTCGACTTTTAACAGCGCTTCATTCTCCATAGTTCCTCCGTGGGTTGTCGTATTTTCAGCAGCCTCTGGGATAACGCGAGCCTCGGCCTTATTATACCCAATAAACCGCAAAAAAACGCTTGAAACAACAAACCTCGAAGATTGGCGAATAATCTCTATTGCCAGAAATCCCTGTCGTCATTGAGCTCAGCGATTCCCTCCGCCTTCTTGCTGCTTGCCGCCACAAGAAGCACGAGAATCAGGCACCCCAGGATCATAAGACAGCCCCCTCCCCCATATTGCCGCGCCCTGTGGCAATGTATGTACCGGAGAGAGGGATTATGATTGCAGCGGCAAAAAAAGGCCTGCCGATCAAATCGGACAGGCCTGGCGATGATTCAATAAAAGAGGGTTGTCCCGATTTAGAAAACTGCCCAGCCCATGGTCCGCCGCTTTCAGCGCCTGAGGCCTGAGAAAAGGTTGTTCAATGGTGAACTTCGTTCTTCGCTTCACTATTATGCTTACGCCCGGCGCTGTACAGAATCGTTCCGACAAAGACGGAGATGATAACGGCAAAGAAGATAACATGGGGCATTTCGTATCCGAAAGCGCCGGCCATCATTTTACCGGCTATAATGGCAATCAGCAGGAAAGCCATCTGCTCCAGTTCAGGGAATTTCTCGATCAGCTTCAGGAAGATCTGCGCCACGCCGCGCATCATCAGCACGCCCAGAATTCCACCCATAAACAGCACCCATACTTCGCTGCTTAGGCCGAAGGCGGCGATGACACTATCGATACTGAAGGCGACGTCCATCAGCTCGACGAGCAGCACCGTTCTCCAGAAGGAAGCTCCCTTGTTCTCTACCGTTCCGTTCCCGCCGCCCTTGAAGATTCCTTTATAGGCGATGTAGAAGAGATAGAGGGCGCCAAGCACCTTGACCAATGTGAACTTGATCAGATAGGTGCCAAGGCCGATGGCCAAGAATCGGAACAGATATGCTCCCAGAATTCCGTAAAAGAGTGCCTTCTTCTGCTGCTCCTTGGGCAAATGCTTGACCATTACGGCAAGCACGAGCGCGTTGTCCGCCGAGAGCAGACCTTCAAGCAGGACCAGACTTGCGATGATGCCCCAGCTAACGGGGTTTGACAGCGTAGCCATTACATCATGCCATGAGAAAAAATGGCCATAGCTGTCGCTCATGCTCCTAACAAAATTTGATAACCCTTCCATATTCGCTTGCCTCCGGTAAAATCATATTATTTTCCGCCTGCGACACGGCGCAATCCCGGGCATTCGGCTTCGTTCATCTCACGCGCCCGCTGCTGGTATTTGTTCATGTCCCAGGTTATACATACCGCTCAGCCAATTGACTGATATGCGCCGCATGGCTGCCTTCGCCGATCGCCGAAAATTTCCATTCCGATTCGTGCCTGTACAGTTCTCCGCTGATCAGGGCGGTGAACCCGGAGTAGTTGTCCGACAAGTTATACTTGACCAGCTCGGCGCCGCCCGAAGCATTCTTCACACGGATATACGCCGACTTGATCATGCCGAAATCCTGTCCGCGGTGCACGGCATCGTAGATGTTGACGACAACCAGAATCCGATGCACATCAGATGGGACCGCGTCCAGGTTCACCCTGATTTGCTCATCATCCCCGTCATCATCCCCCGTCAGATTATCGCCGGAATGAACGACCGAATTACAGGAGCTTTGCATGTTATGGAAGCAGACCAGATTGGTCTTTTTCGTCAATTTCCCGTCAGCGTTCAGCAGCAGAGCCGAGGCGTCGCAGTCGACATTGTTCTTCTGCTTGGAGCCGAACAATCCCTTGTTCCCGGCAGGGTCCCAACCCAGACCGACGATCACGTTCGTCAGACCTGAGTTTCCCTTGGTCAGATCAATGTTCTGGCCTTTTCCCAAATGAATTCCAGCCAAGCGTGATCCCTCCATTTCGCAAAAAATGCATATACAAAGTCTTACGCTTAGAAATGGAATATGTTTCAATAAGGCGTACAACCACTTTCCCGCTTCTCGAAGTTTCCGGCTCCGATAGCGGAGCATATGGCAACAATGATAGGGTCCTTCCCACGCAGAAAAAAGCGGCGGAAAATCCCCGCCGCCTACAGTACCTTCGACAAAAATTCCCGGGTCCGCACATGCTTCGGATTTCCGAACAGTGCCTCCGGCGGCCCTTCTTCCACAATAGCGCCCTGCTCCATGAACAGCACCCGGTCGCCTACCTCGCGCGCAAAGCCCATCTCATGCGTGACGACGACCATCGTCATCCCTTCGCGGGCCAGATCCTTCATGACGGCCAGCACCTCGCCGACCATCTCGGGATCGAGCGCTGAAGTCGGCTCATCGAACAGCATAATTTTCGGTTCCATGGCCAGCGCCCTGGCAATGGCTACGCGCTGGGCCTGTCCTCCGGACAGCGAAGTAGGATATACCTCGGCCTTTTCGGCGAGCCCAACCTTATTCAGCAGCTCAAGTGCCTTTTGACGGGCCTGCTCCTCCGGCCATTTGCGAACCTGAACCGGCGCCAGCATAATATTCTCGATCACTTTTTTGTGTGGAAACAGGTTGAATTGCTGGAATACCATCCCGACCTCGGTGCGGATCTCGTTGATCCGCGTCTTCTTGTCCATCAGGCTAACGCCCTCGATAACGATGTCGCCTCCCTGCGGCTGCTCCAGCAAGTTCAGACAGCGGAGAAAGGTGGATTTGCCCGAGCCCGAAGGCCCGATTACGACGACTACCTCCCGGCTGTTAATGTCGATACTAACATCGCCCAGCACCGTATGGCTTCCAAACGACTTGCGAAGATGTCTGACTGAAATAATCGGTTCCATAGCTACTTACATCCTCCGTTCGATATAGCCGAGCAACTTGTTCAGCGAATAGGTGAGAATAAAATAAATAACCGCCGCCGTCAAATACGGCTCCCAAATCCGCATATACTGGCCTTTCATCGTATTGCCCCAGTACATGATTTCCGGCGCCGCGACGAGCGCCAGCAGCGAAGAGTCCTTGACCAGTACGATGAACTCATTGCCGAAAGCCGGCACCATCCGCTTGATGGCCTGCGGCAGCACCACGAACCGCATCGACTGCCCTCTGGTCATGCCCAGCGACAACGCCGCCTCCCGCTGACCGGAATCGACCGACTGAATGCCTGCCCGGAAGATTTCCCCCGCATAGGCCGCCGAATTGAGCGACAGCGCGACAACACCGGAAATCAGCGCGTTCGTGCTTCCGTAAAAGAAAGGCACCACCCCGAAATGCACGATCAGAATCTGCACGTACAGCGGAGTGCCCCGAAAGATATTGACATAAGCGTCAAAAGGCCAGCGCCAAAGCGGACTCTTCAGCATTCTGCCGAATCCGATACCCAGCCCGAGGATGGACCCAAGTATAATGGAGGCGATTGAAAAACCGATCGTGTACAAGGTTCCCCGTAAAAATAATGGAAAGTACCCCCAAATGATGTCGAAATTGAAATCCATCTTTCTCTTCCCCTTCTCTTCTTTTCGCGGGTAGGCGGCATGCGCCGTTCCCCATAGCTTCTCTGTCAAAAAAACAAGCACGCGCAATAGTGTTCATTACGCATGCTTGTTGGTCTTCCTTGCTTACTGCGCATTCTTCAAATTAGTCAAGTCGGGAGCTTCTCCGAACCATTTCTTGTAGATTTCCTCGTACTTGCCGTTCTCAATTACCTTTTGGATCGCAGGGTCCAGCTTCGCTTTCAGCTCGCTGCCCTTCGGATACAGAATCCCGTAAAACTCGGAGCCGAAATTCGGCGTATCCGTGATGCCAACCAGCTTCATTTTAGGATTGTTCTTGATGTACTCGCGAACGATCGCGATATCGGCTACAACCGCATCCGCTCCGCCGTTGTCCAGTTCCATCATCGCTACCGTATTGCTGTCAAAGCGCTTCAGCTTCGTGTTGCCCACGCCCATAATCTTGCTCATCAGTTCATCGGCGGTAGTGGCGGTCTGTACGGCAACCGTCTTATCTTTCAGGTCCAGCGCACTCTTGATGTCGCTGCCTTCCTTGACCATAATCATATTTGTCGATTCAAAATAAGGAACAGAGAAATCGTAGGTCTGCTGGCGGTCGTCGGTAATGGACACCGAAGACAGGCCTGCCTGATATTCCGTACCCTGCTTCACGCTCTCAAGCATCGTATCCCAACCGGTGTTCACCACTTCGTATTTCATTCCTGCTTCTTCCATGACCGCAGCGATAAAGTCGATGTCGAAGCCCTTAATCGTATCCTTGTCCATGTATTCCATCGGCGCATAAGAAGCGTCACTCGCGAACTTAACGACTGTTTCTGCGGCGCTGCCGCCGGAGTTTGTGCTGCCTGCATTACTTGCGCTGCTTGCATTATTTGCATTATCCGATCCGCAGCCCGCAATAGCCAATACCAAGATTGCGATTAAAGCTGACAAAATCCATTTATTTCTGGTCTTCGTCCCTTTTCTAGTCTCCACTCTCTCAATCCCCCTGAGAAATTATCTATAATACAAAGAGATTTTAACAGATTAAAGTGCGGATGACAATTATGTTTTCCTCATGATGTTATGTTACATCACATATTATCGGAAGTTTGTAACAATTTATCTGTACCCCCACTTAGCTTACGCATGAAGTGGGGGCTTCTGTTGGCATCGATACAGAGTTGCACACGCTTGCGAGCTTCATAATTGAAGACTTAGGCGCCTGTTTTATAAGAACATATGTTTGTTGATCAGACATGTCTAACCCCCACCTTAGCTTTTGGCTTAGAGATGGGGGACTGCGACACTAAATCTGTTCAATAAAAGTCATCAAAGGTGCGAATACTTCTGACACAAATATCATAAATGGTTCGATAAGCAGACTCAGAATACCCTTCTTCCTTATCTTCCTAATGGGGTTTGGTTCCCTAAGTTGTATGTCACATAACAGCATTGAACTCTCTTTATGATTTAACTGGAAGCCATTGCAAAACTCTCTGAATTTGGGTGTCCCAGTAACTCCAATCATGCCCTCCGGGACCTTCTTCGTAAGTTAAATCGAGTCCAATCTTTTTGGTAAAATCTTTGAAATCCTCGTTAACTTCATAAACATAATCTTCTGTTCCACAGCACTGATAGAGTTTAGGAATTTCTGTATTGGATTCTTTGACTCTCTCTGCAAGGTAATTCAGATCGTGCTCCGTTCCACTCAGTTCTCCCATATTTCCAAATGCATTCATAGCAACTTGATGCAAAGGCAGCAGAGTAGGACTTCCTTTATGCACCTTCTGGGCTAAGCTGTTAGCGACCTTATATAGATTAAGTGCTCCAGATAGGCTTGCAGCGGCAGCGTATTTATCCGGGCTGCTGAGTGCAAGCTTGAATGCTCCGTATCCTCCCATTGATAATCCGGCAACAAAATTATCTTCTCGCTTGCTGGAAAGAGGAAACAACATTCTTGCTATCTGTGGCAGCTCTTCGCTGAAATAGCTATAGTAAGGTTTACCATAGGCCATATCCGTATAAAAACTATGATCTGCTGCCGGCATCACAATCGCGATTTTTTTTGCCTCAGCATATCGTTCAATCGAGGTATTTCTCAACCAGGCACTGTGGTCATCGGACAAGCCATGGAGTAAATACAGAGTAGGATACTTCTTACCTTCTTCAAAATATTGCTGTAGTCTCCCGAAATTTTCATCATCCATTGTCGGAGTAGGAATATAGACGAACATAGAAGTTTGTAACATTAATTTCCTAGAAAAAAACTTACATTCCATCAAAGCCAAAAAAACCACACTCCATTCGTAAAAATATTGAATGCCAGGCTGCGCCTACCGGCGTAGCCTGGCGGGATTAATCGTGCGATACTTTTAACGCTGGCTTCAATCATGGTATGGTTAGCGCTCAGGCCTACATACGCCCCTTATGATTTATCTCCAGTTTTTAAACAAAGTTTCAATTTCCTCTAAAGTTTGAGTAGAGCTAGCTTTCTTTGCAACAAACTTCTGTAATACTTGACCGATATCGGTTGCTATAGGAAAGTAGTCCCAAAATGCCACTGGCACGACTTTTCCTTGTTCAAGATAAGATAATAAATCCATATTGATGGGACCAACGAATTGCTCTGTGGGTTTGATCGTTTTCATGGCTGGAACTTGATGAAAAACTTCAACGAGAGTTTTCTTCCCTATATCTGAGGTTACAAGGAAATTTAAGAATTTTTTGGCAATTTCTTTATTCGGAGATTTGTTGTATACCGCTAGTGAATAAATTTGCATGTTTATTTTGTCATTTAAATTGATATCATCCGTAAATGGGTATGGCATGATTCCCATTTTTAATCCCGGATTTGATTTATTAACATTGTCTTGAATCCAATTCCCTTGTAAAGCCATCGCAGCCTTTCCATTTACGAGATCATTTGCCTGTGTATTTCCGTCAGTTGTTAAATCTTTATGGTTTCCATGTTCAGCCGAAAAACGTAAAACATCAAGCATTCTTTCAAATAAGGGGTTACCAACAAGATGTGCCTTGCCATTCCTAAGGTCTTCAATAAACTGAACGGGATTATCTACTCTATCCATAGCATTATTAAAAAAATGTGCTCCCAACTGAAATAATGGTTCTCCATAAGAGTTAACAAACGGCTGGGTTCCAGAATCCTCGAGCTTTTGTGCAATAGCTTTAAGCTCTGTGAACGTCTTCGGTGTTGCTGTAATACCTGCTTTTTCAAAGAGCTCTTTATTATAAACCAGCCCAGCCCCTTCAATAATATAGGGCATCCCTAACAACTTGCCATCCCTCGTGACAAATCCTTTCGTACCTTCAAATAAATCACCCACCCACGGTTGGTCGGACAAATCCTCATAAAAGTCTTTCCAGACATCTACATTCCAGTTATTGAAAATATCAGGCATATCTCCGGCAGCGTATCTTGCTTTCATAGTTGGATCAAAGTCGACTGAATTAATATACGAGAACTCAACTTTAACTCCAGGGTTCTGTTTCTCAAATTCCCTGGCTATATCTTTGTATCCTTCAAGATTCTTATACTCAACCACTTTAATCGTTACTTCTTTTTGTTTATTGGATCCATCACCATTTGCTGCTTGATCTGTTTTTGATTGATTTCCACTAGAAGAACATGCCGACAGTAACGTTCCCAGTATTATTACCGTACAAACAACCGACCAAATCTGTTTCATACTTACCCCTCCAGTAATTTTTTGGAATTGCGATTGCTTATGAGAACAAACCCCTAATATGAAACAATTTATTAGGTAGATAGTTTGTTCAATTCGTTACCCTTTTACAGAGCCGGCTGTAATCCCATCAATGATATAACGCTGTAGGAAGAGGAAGAATAATAAAAGTGGAGCAGAAGTTATGACTAAAGCAGCCAATGCAGTGTTCCAATCTTTTTCCCTTTCACCAAAAAAGGTACTTACTGCCAGTTGTATAGTGCCGTAACCCGGTTTCCGCAACATAATGTTTGGAAGCAGAAAATCATTCCATATCGAAAATGAATTAATCAAAATAACCGTTACAACCATCGGTTTCAGTAAAGGAAATACAATTTTCCAATATACTCGGTACGGGCCGCAACCGTCTATTCGTGCCGATTCCTCAAGCTCTATTGGAATGGATTTAATAAATCCGTGAAATAATATTACAGCAAAAGAAACTCCGAGCCCCCAATATACAACAACAATTCCTAGAATGTTGTTCATTAATTGAAACCATTTCGCGACCTTGATCAAAGGGATCATTACCGCTTGAAACGGAACAGCCATTGAAGCTATACACATTCCAAATAAAAATCTATTCACCCGAGATTCATGACGTGCGATTCGGTATGAACCCATTGCCGAGATCAAGGTAATCCCTATTGATCCTAACAATGTGATAACAATCGTATTTCGAAATGCAATCGGAAGATTAATAGATTTCCAAGCTATTGAAAAGTTTTCCCAATGAAAACTAGTTGGAAGGGTCGCAGCGTTTTGGGTAATTTCGGCGAAAGTCTTGAAAGAATTAGCTAACACAAGGTAGAAGGGAGAGAGAAATAGGACAAGAATAAGCAGTAGCATTAGTTCTATTAGGAAAAATTTGCGGAAATAAGTGACACTCATCACACTTGCACCTCCCGCTTCTTCGTAAGATATACTTGAATAATTGAAATAATCATGACTATAAAAAAGAAAACAATGGCTTTTGCAGCACCCAGGCCCATATTATTTTTTGCAAATGCCTCAGTATAGATGTTCATAGCAACTGATTCGGTAGAAAGAAAAGGACCTCCTTTTGTAAGGGAATAGTTTAAATCAAATGATTTGAAGGAAGCGACAGTAGAAATAAAAATACAAACTGTAATGGATGGCATGATCATTGGGAAAATTATATTGCGCAGAATCTGTAGGGTTTTAGCTCCGTCAATCGTAGCTGCCTCGATCAAATCTTGCGGTACATTTGCAAGACCTGCAATATAATAAACCATAATATAACCGACTCCCTGCCAGACAAACACGATGACCAGCGCCCAAAAAGCGGTTGTTTCAGTACCTAGCCATGGTAGATTAAAAAAAGCAATGCCAGTATACTCACCGATAGTAGAGAACCCCTGAGTATATATAAATAGCCATATGAAACCAAGTATTATTCCACCAATTACGTTAGGCATAAAAAATAATGTGCGCAGTACATTTCTGCTCTTTAAAGGCTTCGATAAAAAGTATGCTATTATGAACCCGATTACATTGCATAAAATAACTGACACAATTGTAAAACGAATCGTAAACCAGAGTGAATGTATGAACGCTGTATCATTTGTGAAGATAAATTTATAGTTGTCAATTCCAACCCAAGGCAGCTTATCCGACAAACCGTTCCAATCCGTAAATGAATAATAGATACCAAAAGTAAAAGGAATGGCCGTGATCAAAATGAACAAAACAACAAAAGGGCCCATAAATACAATTTGTTGCATTATACTTGATGACCAAACTCTGTTCATTACAACACCTCTGTTGTTATTTCTTAATATTAATAATGCTATCTGGAATAATAACGAACTTCGAATGTTTTACAGCCAGTCGGCGATATCCAAGGACCGTGCTTCATACCGGGCGGTCGGCAAGCCACCATACCCGCAGTAAACTCCTGATTTAGAGTCAAGTCGATTATTGAACCTTCAATGATATACAATTCCTCCCAAAAATCATGGATCTGTACCCCGTTAGGCGTCGTATCGGTCCCTGGCTCAAAGATGAGGATCCGCGTCGCGACACCCGATTCCGGATCTTGGGCGATGACTCTTTCTGATAAGCCTTCCACCTTGCTAAAAGGTACTTGCGCAAATTGACGATAATCGGTAAATTCCAGTTCCGGTTTTCCCATTTCTTATTCCTCCTCAGCATTTTTTAAAAGCTTCATTTGATATTTAAGCTCAAGCTTGCGGCCTGTCTTGCGATCCACCAGCTCAGCCCGAAAGACGCCTCCAAACACAAATCCCCCGTGAAGCGGCAGTGTGCCGCAATAAAGCGCCATATCGGAGCCTGCATAGCCTCTTTCTTCTACAATTCTCATCAACTGCTCCGGATGCAGAAACTCGCCTAACCTTCCGGATTGATATAATTGCTCGCTGCCATTGATCTGTACCCAGCTTTTAATTTCAATTTCATCCCACCGATTAATAAACGAATCAAGCAACCAAAGCTCTTTAGTAACGGTTTTGGCGCAAACCTGTTTTGATTTTTGGATCGATACCGCCTCCAGTATCCGATCGGTATGGTCACTGCCAAGCCCTGCGTACCAGCTTCCATTAATGTGGAGCAATACGACCTCTGCTTCACCGCTGCTGTCATTTTGAACAACTGTGATTTCGTTCGAGGTAAGCAGCAGCTCCGGGGATAGATCATACAGCATCGGAACCTGTGGCGGGGCCGGGACACCCAATTCTTTCAATTCCTCTATATGTTTCTTGACAGCCTCTTGATCCTTGCCTGTATAACCCGCAATAACCAAGCGTTGGGGTGACCAGCTTATAACGGTCTCTTCGCATATAAATTCCATCTTCTCATACATCCTTTCTCATCAGCCTATAACACACGATGTTTCAAGCTAGGGAATGTTTCTCTTATTCGGGATACTTCGGACGGATCAATTTCTGATTTCACGATCGTTTCTTGTTCTTCGCCTGATGCCAACGTAATGCCCCACGGATCAACTATTGAACTGTGTCCGCCGAGCAGAACATTCTGGGTTGTACCTACACAATTACATGAAATAAGAAAGCTTTGATTTTCCAATGCGCGCGTAGCATTAAACAACTTCCAATGCTCAAGACGCTGATGCGGCCAAGCCGAGGCAACAAGGAACATCTCCGCTCCTAAGTCAACCTGCTGGCGGTAAAGTTCAGGAAACCTAAGATCATAGCATGTTGTCAGTCCAACCTTTCCGAACTCGGTTTCGATTACTTTCGCGCCATCTCCTCTTGTCAGAAGCTCGCCTTCTTTTGAGCCATAGCGGAATAAATGCGTTTTATGATAAGTGCCTGCCAGCTTGCCTTGACGATCAAACAGAATGCTTGTGTTGTAATAATTTCCGTCTCTCTTTTCGACAAAGCTTCCCGCAAACAAATAGACCCCGTGACTTTTCGCAATTTCAGAAAATAATGTAACAAAGGGACCTGTGATCAACTCCGCCTCTTCTATATACCTATCAAACGAAAAGTAACCGGTGGCCCATATTTCCGGCAGCAGGATCAGATCTGCGTCTTGAGCCGCTTGATCCACCAGCCCGGCAGCACGTTCAATTCGCTGTTCTTTACTCTCCTGATCCTTAATTTCCAATTGAATGGATGCAATTTTCATGCCTCTCTGTCCCCTCCTTTTGGGATCGTGAATATACGTTAAGCAAGGTTAATCAGCGCATTCTTCATTTCGTCATCCAGCTTTTTAATCAATTCAGCTTTGTATGTTTTGACAAATGTCGGAAGGGTAACCATTTTGCCGCCGTAGAAGATGATGTCTCGAATTTCTTGTATTTCCACTTCTAACAGTGCCATCTTTAACGTAATATCTTCTGTTTTACTGACCTTTACCACTGCAGTCCCTTTAATAGAGTACACCGTCTCATGTGAAAAAAAATTCAAAACCAATTTGGGGTCCTCTTTCAATATCCGTACAAAATCAGATTTGGCGTCGATTGCAAAACGAATCGTTTGGGGACCTACTGCATAGACCCATGAAAGGGCCGTCGAAAATATATCCCCGTTTTCTTTATTCACTACATTCAGGATCACAATGCTCTGGCCTTGTAACTCGGATATCATGCCGGCTGTAAGCTCGGTAATAAGTGTGGTCATGTCCTACTCCTCCTTTAATAAGGCTTTCGGAAGGGTATAGCTTCCCAGAAAACGGTCGACGATTTCAAGAGGTTCATGATAACCATAATTACGATAGGCGTGCCCCCTTACGACAAATGGAGCTCCATTGTAAAACATTTCATATTGTTGGTGGCGTCCAGCGAACTCTGAACCGATGATATCCCATGCCAATCGGTACAATTGAATTCTTGCCTCTGAATCGACGCCGGAAGCGCGTATATATTGGCGGATATCATCTTTGGTTTCCGGATTGACCATCTCATGATAGGAGGAAGGCAACTGCAGCACGCCTCCACCGACAAGCTCGCGCAGAATTTTAATTACACCTGCATAAATTTGATCTTGCATACCGACTATGCCATACAAAAACCGCGCATTAGGTCGAGCTGTGCCCTTCTCATCCACTACACACTCATACTCACTTGCAAGCAGCATGCCTTCAACTGTCGCAGCCAATGAAGCAAGTTCACCTAACCGTTCCTGTACCTGCGGAAACTTGTCAGTCCCCCCCATTGCAGTAATCTTTCGGGCTACCCCGATCGTAAATTTCAATTTTGTAGACAGTCGAATTTGCGCCTGATTGTTCCCTAACACATGAGCCGGTGTCTCATGGAACTGCGCCCTCGTTGCTTCAATGTTCTTATATGTGAATACATGCTTCCACGGAATAAATACATCGTTGAATACAACTAGCGAATCACTTTCGTCAAACTGAGTAGAAAGAGGATAATCGAATGTGCTTTCCTTGCCTGTTGCATAGGCAGGACGAGGGTACAGCTTTAACCCGGGCGTATCAATCGGCAGGACAAAGGATATGGCATAATCCTCATCGCCCGGTCTGAGAGGTGTAATACAACTGACAAATAAATAGTTGGAAACTGCAGTGCTCGTCCCGAGCATTTGCGATCCGCGTACGACTATGCCCTCCTTCCTCTCTTCAAGAACACCAACTGGTAAATACTTTTCTTCTTGCTCATGTGCGGCCTTGCTGCGATCCACCTGCGGAGGAATGATGACATAGGTTACAAACAAGTCTTCATCGCGAGCGTACTGATAGAAGTCCAACACGTTTTGCTTGTACTCACCGAATACTTCCGGGGAACTGGCGAATCCTGCAAGGAAAGCGGCAACGTGGTCAGGGCTGCGTCCTGCGAACCCACAAGTCGCTTCCGCCCACTTGGTGATTGCTCGGCGGCGGATAGCCAGTTCCTCGCGACAGCGGGGGATCATAAACACTTTATTGGCGGTGGTCCCGTCCTCGGTTGTATAAATCATGTCGTTAGCCGGATCCGCAGCCAAATCATACAGGGTCGCAAATGACTGTGTAATACCCCTGAACGCGGGATGTGTCGTGACATCATCAACTTTCTCCCCATTAATGTAGATACATCTGTTATCTTTCAATGAATCCAAATATTGTTTGCCATTACGAACCATCGCTGACCATCCCTTCGCCTAATTCAAGTTTGAATTCCGTATGTTGTGTTGTGTATACACAAAATCATAAAAAAAATTTACTTGAATCGTTTATGTTAGATTAGCTAACTAAATTCTATGCATTAGGCTCTTATTAGTCAATAGTATTTCAAATTTTCTGAAAAATTTGTAGGTTTCCTTACATAAGAAGATATATATATATAAAATACATGTAATCGCTTTCTTAATTGGGTGCTATCATTTTATTATCTTATTTAGTTAATTAACGTATGTTTTGTATTGTTTAAATGTAAAGTCATCGCTTCACCAGATTTTTCTTCATCTTTGCTTTCCATACAAGAAATAATAGACATATGCTCCTCTAATACCTCGTTCATCCGGTTACTTTTCTTAATGGCCCTTAATCCGATAAGCTGTGACAAATTATGAAGATTCAGCAGCACTTGCTCAATTAATTCAAAATCGACAAATTTAACAAGAGAAGTATGAAATAATTGGTCGAGTTTAATAAAAGCAATGTCATCGTTGGCTAACATAGCTTCCTTTTGCTGCTTACAAATATTTTTTAGCATCTTCAATTGTTCCGGTGTAATGATTTTGGCCAGTTTTCGGATTATTTTCGTTTCTATTGAAGTTCGAAGTAAAAATATTTGCTCGATTTCACTTTCAGTCACTCTGCGAACTGTCATCCCTTTGCGCGGAATTGAAACGATTAAGCCTTCTTTAATTAAATCCTGCAAAGCTTCCCTAACGGGTGTTCTTGATGTATTCAGTAATTCTGCCAACTTAACTTCAGTAAAAATTTCTTCCGAAGAAATATAGCCACTCAAAATAACGTGCTTAATTTCATTGTAAACTCTTTCCTTTGTCGTGGAAGGTTTATCGATTGGTTTTATATTAAACTTAGTTGAAGCCATGTCAATTCATACCTTTCTATGTAGTGATTTATGTATACATAATACGCAACTAATCTAGTAACGTCAATATAATATATGGCAGTTTTCATTTTCATATCCTCAAGACTCAGCGCCTGTTGCACCCGAATGAGAGAGCCAACGTCCAATACGTTCGTTTTGCCAATGAAGGGTCTTTTACCTCCAAGGACAACCGGATTTATTCAGAGGTGGATTTTTGTATATTACGTAGCACGTACCGCGCGCCGATATTATACGAGACGCCCAGATCCGCGTGATACGTTTTGCCTGTTGTAAAAAAGAGCACTGCCAAGAGTGTAGCCTCTTGATCAATGCCCTAATATAAAAATCTGTGAAATTTTGTTAAAACGTCAGATCCCCGTCATAGGAAGCGATCAGGCGATACAGCTCCGGACGGCGGTCGCGGAAGATGCCCCACTCGATCCGCAGGGTCTCCAGCGCGTCCAGATCGAACTCGCCGACCAGCACCGTCTCTTCGCCGCGTCCAGCCTCGGCAATCTTGTTACCCTGCGGACCGGCGATGAACGAGGACCCGTAGAAATTGATGCTTGATTCTTCGTCCTCTTCACGGCCGATGCGGTTGGAAGCCACAACGGGAATCAGGTTCGCCGCGGCATGGCCGAGCATGCACATCTGCCAGTGATCCTTCGAATCAATGGAGCTGTCCTGCGGCTCCGAGCCGATGGCTGTCGGATAGAACAGAAGCTCCGCGCCCATTAGCGTCATGACGCGCGCCGCTTCCGGATACCATTGATCCCAGCATACCCCTACCCCGATTTTGGCGTAACGGGTGTTCCATACTTTAAAGCCGGTGTCCCCGGGATTGAAATAAAATTTCTCCTCATAGCCGGGACCGTCCGGAATATGGCTCTTGCGGTATTTGCCAAGAACGCTTCCGTCGGCGTCGATGACGGCCAAAGAATTGTAACGTGCATAGTTTTTCTTCTCATAGAAGCTGATCGGCAGCACGACCTTCAGTTCTTTTGCCACCTCTCTAAAATGGTTCACGGCTTTATTCTGTTCCAACTCCGTGGCGTACTCATAGTAATCCGACTTTTCCTTCTGGCAGAAATAGGGCGTCTCGAACAGCTCCTGCAGCAGAATAATCTGCGCTCCCTGCGCCGCCGCTTCCCGAACCAGTTTGTCGGCCTTGGCAATATTCTCATCAATGCTGCCGGAGCAGCTCATCTGCGTTGCGGCTACTTTTACGTTTCTCAAGCTTATGTCCTCCTTGCTATGACTTCAATCGAAATATATTAACTTCTGGGGCCGGCATTTGCTGCGTCGTGCAGTGCACATTGCCGCCCTCACGGATGACCGCCATTCCATTTACCGTGCGGATTCGCCGGTCCGGGAACAGGCGCTTCAGCGTTTCCTCCGCGAGCGCATCGCTCTCGGACGCGCCGAACACAGGCAGGATAATTCCGCCGTTGACGAAATAGAAATTCAGATAGCTGAGCGTCAACCGGCTTCCCTCATGGTCGGCGCGCGGCGGCTGCTGGATTTTGACGATCTCCAGCTTCCGGCCCTTAGCGTCCGTCGCATTCTCCAGAATGCGCAGATTCTCAGCCGTGATCTCATAATTCTCATCCTGCGGGTCCTCGCAGACCTGAATGATCACCTTGCCCGGAGCGGCAAAGCAGGCGATATTGTCGACATGTCCGTCAGTCTCGTCTCCGCTGAGGCCGCGTTTCAGCCAGATGATCTTGTCCGCGCCGGTGTACTGGCGAAGAACCTCCTCAATATCTCCCCGGCCGAGCCCCGGATTGCGGTTCGGATTCAGCAGACATTCCTCGGTCGTAATCAGCGTGCCTTCGCCGTCGGTATGAAAGGAACCTCCTTCCATCACAATCGGTGCGTCGAACCGGGCAACCTTCACCGTCTCGATAATTTGCGGAGCAACCTTGTCGTCGAGATCCCATGGCGAGTATTTGCCGCCCCAGGCGTTGAACTTCCAGTTGATGCCGGCAAGCTGCCCGTCAGTGTTCATGACAAAGGTCGGACCGTTATCCCGCAGCCAGGCGTCGCTGTGTTCAATCGGCAGAAAGGTGATTCCGGGCCCGCTTACCAGGCGCATGACCTCCTCCTGCTCGTCCGGATTGACAACGACCGTCACCGGCTCGAATTCGGCGATGGCCCGGATAATATCCGCATATCCTTGGCATACGGATTCATGATCGTCCGGAAAGCACATGGACGCCTGCACCGGCCAGGAAATAAACGTGCGCTCATGCTTCGCCCATTCGGGCGGCATGCTATAATTCAAATCTTCAGGATTCATCATTTTAGCTCACTTTACATTAGTCTCCGGAATACAATTCCCCTGCATTCCTTACCCATCATACAATATTATCAACCCGGGCTCAATTCCGTCCGGACGACTGAAATCCGGCATTTTCCGGCAGACGAATGACCGCCAATCGAAAAAACCGGACGCATGCGCCCGGTCTTCATCCATGCCCGCAGCGGCGGGCGTATTCTTTTTACGAATCAGAATATCTGAATCGACTTCACCGTCTCCCCCGCAAAGCTCTTTACCGTAAACACCCCGCCCTCCAGTACGGCATAGGAATTGGGATTGTTTTCTTTGGGGAGCGAGATGGAGCCGGGGTTAAGCACGTAAATGCCTTCCTTGACGTCGGCCACCGGAACATGGGTATGTCCCTGGATAAAAATATCCCCTTCGCTAAGCTCCGGCAGATTCTCAATGCTGAAGCCATGTCCATGCGTGACGTAAATGCGTCTGCCTTCATACAGAATTTGCGTATAGTCTCCCATCATCGGAAAATCGAGCAGCATTTGGTCTACCTCGGAGTCGCAGTTGCCCCGCACGGCTGTAATATGCGGCTTGATCGCATTGAGTTCCTGCGCCACTCCCTTAGGATCGTAACCATCCGGCAGCGGATTACGGGGACCGTGGTACATGAAATCCCCCAGAATAATGAGACCGTCCGGCTTCTCCTCGGCGTATTTCTCCAGCGCTTTCTTTAACCAGTGCAGCGAACCGTGAATATCGGAAATAAACATCAGCTTCATGCGTTTCCCGCCCTTTCCTGTTTTGGATATGTACTATTATCACGCAAAAAGCCCCACAAAGTGAGGCCTTTCATTGATGTTGGTCAGATATTGTGCCCGGACCCCGAAAATAATACCGGTAAAGGGGGCCGGCTACCAGCCGGACGCCCCGCTGTTGCTATCGCGCTTGCTTCCTGTCTGCAGTTGCCAAGCCTTAAGGCAGATTCGAGGAGCCCATCAGATAACGGTCCACTTCCCGGGCAGCCTGACGGCCTTCGCTGATCGCCCACACGACAAGGCTCTGTCCGCGGCGCATGTCTCCGGCGGCAAAGACGCCATCCACATTCGTTATATGCACTCCGTACTCCGCCTTGATGTTGGAACGCTCGTCGAGCTCCAGACCAAGCTGGCTTGCCACCGTCTCCTCCGGTCCGGTGAAGCCCAGCGCCAGCAGCACGAGCTGCGCCGGAATGACTTCCTCGCTGCCCGGCACTTCTTTTGGCACCATACGGCCGTCTTCGCTGCGTACCCATTCGATACGTACCGTGTGCAGTTCCTTCACATGTCCGTTCTCATCCCCGGCGAACCGCTTCGTCGATACAAGATAGCGGCGCGGATCTTCCTGATACAAAGCCTTCGCTTCCACCTGTCCGTAGTCCACCTTAAGCACCTTTGGGAATTCCGGCCACGGGTTGCTTGGCTGGCGGGTGAGCGGCGCTTGCGGCATGATTTCCAGTTGGATTACGCTCTTGCAGCCATGACGGATGGAGGTCGCCACGCAGTCGGTGCCGGTATCGCCGCCGCCGATGACGACAACATCTTTGCCGGCTGCGGACAGATACTCCCCGTCCTGAAGCTCTGAATCAAGCAGGCTCTTCGTATTCAGGGTAAGAAACTCCATCGCCTGGTAGATGCCGGACAGCTCTCTTCCTTCGATCGGAAGATCCCGGGTCTTCGTCGAACCCGCGCAAAGCACAACCGCATCATACTGTGCCTTCAGTTCCTCGGCCGAAATATCCTTGCCGATTTCCGTTCCGGTTATAAAGTTAACCCCTTCGGCCGCAAGCAGATCAACCCGGCGCTGTACCTTCTTCTTGTCGAGCTTCATATTCGGAATGCCGTAGGTCAGCAGTCCGCCGATCCGGTCGGCCCGTTCATAGACGGTGACCGTGTGGCCCGCTTTGTTAAGCTGCGCCGCGCATGCCATTCCCGCCGGCCCCGATCCGACGACGGCCACGGCCTTGCCGGTGCGTGCAAGCGGAGGCTCAGGCTTGATCCAGCCTTCTTCGAAGCCTTTGTCAACGATAGCTTTCTCGATCGAGCGGATCGTTACGGGCTGCCCGTTCATTCCCACCGTACAAGCGCCTTCGCAAGGAGAAGGACATACACGGCTCGTAAATTCGGGGAAGTTATTAGTCTTCTGCAGCCGCTTCAGGGCTACCTCCCAATTCCCTTTATATACAAGGTCATTCCATTCCGGAATCAGATTATGAAGGGGACAGCCGGAAGCCATGCCCGACAGCAGACGGCCCACATGGCAAAAAGGCGTTCCGCAGTCCATACAGCGCGCACCCTGCTCGCGCAGCTTCTCCTCATCCATCGGTACCGAAAACTCATTCCAGTTCTTAATCCGCTCCAGCGCTTCGCATTCCGAAGGCGTTACACGCTGATATTCCATAAATCCCGTAGATTTACCCATCCCTGTCATCCTCCGTGTCTTCTTGGATTTCCGCCGGGCCGGCCGGCGATGTATTCTAGGGTGCCGCTTACACCAAGGACTTCAGTCCCTTCCGAGCGCCCGTTCGTATGACGCAGTAAAGCAGCAAAGCAGCAGGCCGCATCCGGGCGATTGCCGCCGGCTGTACGGTTGTCCGCCACATTTAAAATTAGAAGTAATAAGTGACTACATAGTACCATCCGCTTTCCGTATCCGAACGTGAGCAATGTCACCTTTTGTTGAAATCGAGAACATCATTTTGCCATTATCACAGAAATTTCAAATTTAAATCAATTTATCTTTAATCGTGGAGGCGCAACCGGGAGACTCTTCACAATAAAAAAGACCCCGAAGGGTCTATAGATCCAAAAACAATCACTGCACCGCCAGCACCGTCATTCCGATGCCCCGGATAATGGCCTGTTCTTTGGTTAGACGGACAATTTGTTCTCCGCCGAGCAGCGGCTGCCATTCTCCCAGCTTCGGAAGCGCCAGCGACATCTCTCCTATCAGCGCTTTATAAACCACGTATAAGTGACTCGCCGAATCTCCTCCAGCGTGATTCCGCAGCGTATAGGCTACCGCTCCGCCAGGGGTCCGCTCAAAGAAAAGACCCCGGCGGATCTCCTCCGCGCTCCGCAGCCGGAACGCCGGATGCTCCTTGCGCAGCGCAATCAATTTCTTCATATATTCAACGTCATCCCGATGGGCGGCACACCGCTGCCAATCGAGCCAATTGATTTCTTCCGGTCCGTTATAGCTGTTCTCAATGCCGTATTTCGTCCGCATGAACTCCTGGCCGGCATGCAGAAACGGAATGCCCTGACTCGTCAGCACCATTGCGGAAGCAAGCAGGTGCATAGCGCGGCGTTCCTCGTCCGTCGCCCCTTCCGTAGACAGCAGCAATTTATCCCACAGCGTATGATTGTCATGGCATTCCACAAAGTTGACGGACTGCTGCGGTTCCTGGGCGAACTGCCAGATCCCCGGCCCGTAAGTGATGCCTCCGGCGATTCCGGCCATGACCCCGTTCTCGGCTCCGGCTCCTCCGCTGATGAAGCCTTTGCGGTTATGCAGAAAAATGCTTCCCTTGACCGCGTCACGGAAGCCGTCGTTAAACTGCCCGAATCTTGGCAGCAAAGCGCTGTTGTGCTGGTTCGCCCGCTGCGAAGGCGCAAGCTCCGTGTCCATCACCCAGCCCTCCCCGATCGTAAGGATGGAAGGGTCCAGCTCATCAAGCCGCCGGCGGATCTCCGTCATGGTGCCGATGTCCATGAGGCCCATCAGATCGAAGCGGAAGCCGTCGATATGGTACTCTTTTGCCCAATACAGCACGGAATCGGCAATATATCGGGACATCATCCTGCGCTCGGTAGCGCAGTCATTGCCGCAGCCCGATCCGTTCGACAGCGTACCGTCCGCTTTATAGCGCAAGTAGTACCCCGGAACAAGCTTGGCCAGATTCATGCGGTAGCTGTCATAAACATGGTTATATACAACGTCCATTATGACCCGCAGGCCGCGGTCATGCAGCGTCTGAACCAGGCACTTAAGCTCTTTTATTCGAACCCCCGGAACGTAAGGATCGGTCGCATAGGAGCCTTCGGGAACATTATAGTTCTTCGGATCGTAACCCCAGTTATAATGCGGCTGATCGAGCTTCGTTTCATCCACGCTTTCGGTCGCGTAATCCGCAATCGGCTGCAGCTGCACATGGGTGACGCCAAGACTGGCGATATGGTCCAGCCCGGTAAGAATCCCCTCCGGTCCGCGTGTGCCGCTCTCGGCAAGGCCGGTAAACTTCCCTTTCTGCCGGATGCCTCCGGCCGGATGAATCGATAAGTCCCGCAGGTGCAGCTCATAGATGACAGCGTCCACGGGATCGTTAAAAGGCGGTTTGTCTTCGGTCCAGCGCAGCGGATCCGTCTTTCGGAGATCGAGAATGGCCCCAAGGTCGCCATTTACGCCGACGGCTCTAGCGTAGGGATCGACCGCTTCGTTCCACTGCTCTTCGATCCATACGCGATACGTATAGAATTTGCCTTCCAGATCGCCCTTAACCGTCAGCATCCAGGTTCCCCCAATATCACGGGTCATCGGCAGAACAGCTGAAGCATCTCCCTGCCAGGAGTCGTACAGTACCAGCTCCGCTTGCTGGGAGGTCGGCGCCCACACCCGGAACGTGGAGCGCTCCGGCGTGTAGCTCACGCCCAAATCGTCGCCCTCGTAACCGGGCAAATCGTCAAAGCCGCCAACATGGACGGGGACACCCCCTACGACCGCAGGATCGCCGTAATCAATCGGCTCACCCTTTCCCCTTTGTACCGACAAATCGATCATGGCTCCTTTATATTCTCACTCTCGGCGATCTGCCTGATCGCGCGCAGAGCAAACGTTTGATTTGTTATCATAACGGATGCGGTCTCTAAAAGGACGGGCACGCCGTTTTTTCCTGTATTCCCCGGGATTATACAATGCGTCCCATCTGGTGTCAAACTGCTAAACTTCCGTTTTTTGTAAACCAACCATCCAGTTTTCTGTAAAATACTGCAAAAATCAGAGCAATTGGTTTAATAGCTTGCCGGATTGCCGCGTAGGGATCGAAGTCATTGCTCCGCCCGAATTAAATCCACCGCCACCATCGTAATCACCTCGCGATTCGCAGCATATTCAATCCGGCGCTCCCGGCTTGCGGTAAACCCTCCGTTCGCCCGTTTCGATCCGTTATCCTGGACAATCAGCCAGAGATTGGGCTCCGTCATCTCATAGCCGGTTCCCACGGTCCAGTGATAGTTGTATGCGTAGTTCCCGAACCAGCGCAGGGAGAACCATTTGTCGAACTTCACCGCCACCGGCCGGCCTGCGTCGATTTCCGCCTTGTACAAGGCGAAATCATTGAAGCTCCGCAGCCGAATCGCGGGTGCATTTCCGAGGGACGTTCGGAGATACGCCTTAATCCCCTTTTCGAAACCGCGCGCGCTCATCCCCCAGCGCCTTCCTCCGTATCTCGCGTACAAATGATTGATATGCTCCGTCTTCGAGCGGAAACGCTCCTTGCCGATAAGGTTCGGCTCCCCCAGCTTCCTGCCCCAGTACTCGGTGATCGCGGCCATCGTGGCGGGCCCGCAGGCGGATGAGGCAAACCTGACACCCTGCGCCCATTGGGTGTACGGCTCCAGATTGAGCTTTTTTCCGGTTACGGTACTCGTCATAAAGCAACAGCATCCAGCCGCCAGAGCCGGACCCTTCCGATCTTTGGTGAAAGAGGAGGCTTGGTGACGAAATCCCGCAGTCCGCACTCGCGGTCTTCTCTACTAATGTATGCCGGCACCGCCAAGCAGTTCATTGAATTAAGACCCCTTTCTGAGCGTAAAGCCGCTGTTGAACGAAGAATTACTGACATTCAAGTATACGGTAACAGGGAGGCAAACATACGAGGGTACATAAAGGCTATTAGGGGAAAAATCTCTGTAATCCGGAATCATTGACAGCTCCTTCGCTGCTTAATAGGTTCATTACAAAACAGAAGCACCCGCAAAGGCTTCTTTCGCCCATGATTCGGGTGCTGTGTGTC
The DNA here is from genome assembly GCF_018966525.1 of Paenibacillus sophorae. Taxonomy (NCBI): domain Bacteria; kingdom Bacillati; phylum Bacillota; class Bacilli; order Caryophanales; family Paenibacillaceae; genus Paenibacillus; species Paenibacillus sophorae. Next base: position 988,636 of record NZ_CP076607.1, on the reverse strand, counting down.
TTTCCTAAAAGCCTTGATATAAGTTCGGTACCGCTCCAGCGCAGAGGCCGTGAATCTGGCACCAGGCGATTAGCTTCGGGTCTGCGCTCCTCTGAGCTCCCGTATGCCTCTGAGATAGCCGCTGCTTGCCTCTTTCCGGCGCCGAAGAGCCGTTTCCGCATATAAAAATCCGGCTGTCCACAGCAGCATGGCATAGCGGAAAGGCGTTATGCCGGTTCTGAGCTTCAGCAGCTCATAGTGGTTGATAACCTTGGTATAGGCGACCTGTTCCTCCTTGTCTCTGGAAGCCGGCGATCCGTAATGCACCAGCTTGAGTTCCGGGTTCACAATCATCGGCCCGTGCAGCCCGGCCAGATAGGACAGATACAGGTCCTCGCCAAGGCTGTAGCCGTTCAGCCATTCAACGGGTTCCACATCCCGAAGCGCCGATTTGCGGAAGCACATATTGCATCCGTGCAGGAATTCGGTCCGGAAGATCCGTTTCTGCCGGTTCCACAAATTCATGGAGGAGGCAAATCCGCTGTAAGACAGCTTCCCGGGGGAGAAGCGGCTTCGGCCGCTTACCAGCATGAGCAATCTGCCCTTCAGGGAGCAGGAGAAGCTCTGGTCTACTCCGCCGACGCCGACGGCATCAGGATAGCGTTCAAAAGTCCGCAGAAGTACGGCCAGATAATCCGCTTCCAGCTCTACATCGTCATCCAGGAACAGAAGGGTCTCATACTTGGAGGCATGGGTCGCATAAATCCGTGATTTAAGCAGGCCCGCTTCCTCCCGATTCTTCCGGTGATAGCCCAGTTCCATACCGGAAGGCATTTCCCTCCTGACCTCTTCCAGCCAAGATTCCTGCGTATCGCCGTCGTCAATGATCAGAATTTCAATCTCCGTACCGGCAATATCCCGCTGGCTAAATATCGATTTCAGGCATTTCTGCAAATCCTCATGTCTGTTCCGGGTGCAAATGGCTATCGATAACGTCACCGATCCGTTCAAACTCCCACCCCTTTTTCCAAAAATGAATAATAGACGGACTGTTCTACAGACTGCGTTGCTACTGCTACCTGACGAAATTCGATCTTTTCCACAATTTTTTTGTAATTACCCTTTATTGTGCAGGTTGAAACGCAATATGCAAATTTTCTTGTTTTTTTTCATTTTCAGAAAGAAAAGAGTGCAGGTTCTAACGTTTGGGACGGGTTGTCTGCTGTGCCCGGCGGTAGGCCATAACCTTGCGGTACATGGTTTTATCCGAAAGCTGATTAAAAATGTACGGATCGGGATTGGTGTTGACTTCAATGATCCATGGAGTCAGGGAACGGTCGAGGCCGACATCGACCCCAAGCTGCTTGAACCCCGGGTATTTTTCCTTGTAAAATTGTCCGACATCCTTGCCGAGCTTCCGCAGACGCTTCATGGTTTCAGCCCGAACCGCATCGCTCATATGCGGAGCGAGCAGCTTCTCCACCGAAGTCGGTTTGCCGCCGGCATGGTAGTTCGTAACGATCTTCCCCTCCCCGGCCACTCGGCCGATCAGCCCTGTCGTTTCCCAGACTCCGCTGGGACTGCGCTGAACCATGACACGGATATCAAAGCGCCGGCCCTTGGCTTTCAGCAGGTCGATTCCTTTTTGAATCAAGTAATTGCGGCTTCCCGTCTTCCCTTTAAGTGAGGTATAGAACGCCTCAAAGGTGCCGAAGGTTCTCTGCTTGGTCCCGCTCTGATACCAGTACGCGGCTCCGCTTTTTCCCGATCGGCGTTCTGCCCGTATTACTCCGTTTCCGTAAGTGCCCACCTCCGGCTTGATATACACCATTCCGTATTTGTCCAGCATTCTCTTGGCATTCTCGCGAGTCAGTCTTACCGTCTCTGGAATCAGTGCCGAAATTTCCGGACTGCGGAGCAGCACCTTCGTCTTGATCCATTTGCTTGTCAGCGTCGATTTTGCTTTCATCCTTCCATTCCACACTCCCGTTCACTAAGTTCCTGTCGAAGCATGATTATACAAGGTAAACTATGCTTCGGCAGAAGCTTTCGCATTGGATAGACGCCGCTCTCCGGCAAAGAAAGTGTCTACCGGCGAGACATGAGCATATAGTGCAAGGAAGAAGAAAATCCGCTGCTTGGGAAAGGGGCCTAACGATGAACATCTGCATGATAGCGCCGGGACGGTTTCCGCTTCCGGGCAGCGGTTCCGTGGAAATCTGTATCTGGGAGACAGCCAGGCTGCTTGCCCGCCGACATAACGTCACCGTAATCAGCCGGAGAATGCCGGGACTTCCCGGGCTGGAAGAGCGCGAAGGAGTCAGGCTGATCCGCCTGCCTGCTGATACTCCCGGCGTCTACCTTGCCGGGGCGCTGAAGGCCCTCCGGGAGGAGCCGTATGAGCTTATTCAGGTAGACAACCGTCCGCATTTGGCGGCCGCCGTGAAGCGGACCTCCCCTCACATTCCGGTCGTGTTGTTCCTGCACTCCCTCACCTTTGTGCCCAGGGACCCGAAGGTCGCCATGAGCCTTGGCCTCGCCGATCTTATTGCCGTCAACAGCCAGTCGCTGCACGGCCGGCTGGACCGCCGATTCGCTGCTGCCCGCCTCCCGATTGAAGTTGTACCGCTGGGCGCCGACCTGTCCCGGTTCACGCCGCTTCCGGAGGATCAGCGGCAGCTGCTCCGCCGGGAATACCGGCTGCCCCGCCGCTTTACGGTTCTTTTTGTCGGCCGGCTCATCCCCCGCAAAGGCCTGCACGTCCTGATGCGGGCGGCGGCTATGCTGGAAAGACGCTTGCCCGTGCATCTCATAATCGCCGGCACGGGGAAACCAGCCTATATGCGGAAGCTCAAGCAGCTCGCCCGGCGTTTGCGCCTGTCCGTTTCCTTCATCGGAGGCGTTCCGCACGAGGAAATTCACCGAATTTACCAGATTGCGGACTGTCTGGTCTGCCCTTCACAGCGGCATGAATCTTTCGGGCTGGTCAATGTGGAAGCCATGGCCGCCGGACTGCCGGTCATCGCATCCAACAACGGCGGTATCCGCGAAATCATATCATCCGGCCGCAACGGCTTCCTTGTGGACCACTACCGGGAGTCCGCTTCTTTCGCCCGAATGATGCTGCCGCTTGCCCGCAGCCCGAAATGGGCCGCCGCCATCGGAACGCAAGGGCGACGGGACGCGCTTCAGACTTTCGACTGGGCGCAAACGGCGAATCGTTTGGAGCTTCTGTACTCCGGACTCTGTCAGCGCCGGAAATGAAATTAAATATTATGCAATGACAATATTCACTTTTGCACATCGGCTTCCGTTGTATAATGACGATGTAAGCGTTGCCATACCGAAATAAACATCTCATCTCCTATGTCGGCAACACCCTGCATATCTTTTGTCCGTGGAAAGGGTGGATTGTTATGTTGATGCTTGAAATTATCGTAAGACCGGAGAAAGTCGATGATGTGATGGCGGAATTGCTGCTCGCAGGTTTTCCTTCCATCAGTAAAATGGATATATTGGGACGCGGTAAGCAAAAAGGAATTCAAGTCGGCACGAACCACTACAACCAGATTTCGAAAAAGATGCTGATGATGGTCATTCCTGAGGATGACAAGGAGGAAGTCATCGACATTGTGAAGCGGACGGCAAGAACCGGCGAACACGGCTCTTTCGGGGACGGCAAAATTTTCGTACTCCCCGTCCTGGAAGCGTATACAATCAGTAACGGCAAAAAAGAATTGTAATTAGCTGCGAGTCAGCGGCGGAACCCCCCCTTATGGCAGGAACCCCGAACCCCAAATCCTGCCATGACCGTACGGATGTGTCGGCTGTATTTTACTTAAGAGAGACAGACTTAAAGAGAAAGGGCAAGGCTCCGGATGCTTACAAAAAGCTCCGGCAGCCTTGCCCTTTGAACATTAGCGCATCCCGTTTAAGTTAACGGGATCCATTGGATTAGGGTAAGCGCCAGACCGACCACGAACCCGCACACCGCGCCGTTGACGCGAATCCATTGCAGGTCCTTCCCGACCTTCTGCTCCAGCATGGCGACCAGGCTGGCATCGTCCATTTTGTCGAGATTTTCCTTCACCAGCACGCCGATCCGATAATGGTTCGCCTCCGCAAATGCGATAAGGGAGGAACGGATTTTGCTCTCCCATTCCGAGATCCATTCCTTCTCCCCGGCGATGCGGCGGGCAAGCAGCGCATAAGCGGCGAACAGCCCCCTGCCCCCGCGGAAGCGGTCTTCTTCCAGTAGAGCGAGTACCCTGCCGCGAATCTCCTCAAGCCGGGCCAGCAGAAAGGCTCCCGCCTCCTGGCCCTCAAGTTCGGCCGCAGCCCAGTCCGCCAGAGCTTTCATCCGCTCTTCGTCGTTCACCAGTTGGAACAGGGCGACGCGGACCTCCCGGATGATGTCCTCACGGTAGACGTTGTCCTCATCCTGAATATCGCGGATGGCAGACCGCAGCATGTTCTGCAGCAGTTCGCCCAGCATCTCTTCATCGACGAAGCCGACAAACGCCTGAAAAGCCACTCCCTTCAGTCCACCCAGCTTTACTTCGGCAAGCTTGGAGGACGCGAGCTGGCCGAGCATGGCCTTCGTCTCCGGACGGCTGATCCAGACCTCAGCCTGCCCGAGACCGTAATCAAGGGCTTCCTTATCCCTACCGTCATGCAGGAGCCTCGTAACGACTGTATCGGCGGTCTTCTTGAGGTCCGCGTTCCGGACATAACCCGCGAGCGCCGACTGAAGATACGGCAGCGCCTTTTCCGCCGGAATCTGGCTCACAAGGACGCTCAGGCGGGCCAGGATTTCCATTCTCGTCTGCTTACGGCTGAAGAACTTTGTAAGCATCGAGGACCCCAGCGAGATGAACTTGATTCCGCGCAGCTTGTTCTCGATGCTCTCCTTGTTCAGCAGTTCGTTCTCCATTGCCGAAATCAGGGACCCTACGATCTTATTCCGGTTCTTCAGCAGCAGGGAAGTATGCGGAATAGGAAGGCCCAGCGGATGGCGGAACAGCGCCGTAACCGCAAACCAGTCGGCAATGCCGCCGACCAGTCCGGCCTCAAAGCCGCCCCGGAGCAGCTTTACAGCCGTATTCTCAGGCAAAAACAGCGTCAGCAGAAAGCCGCACGCCATAACTACAAGTGAGATTGTAGCCAAGTTTCTGGATTTCATATCAAATAATGCCTCCCACGTTCTGTCGACAAGCCTAAACACTAAAAAATATTGTACCACGAATAATCCCCGTTTCGGAAATTCACGCTCCCGGAAAAAAAATCCGACCAAGACCAGACGCAGACTGCGCCAGTCCATCCCTAGGCCAATAAGCCGGCTGCCGGCTGGGCCGGACCGGACAGGGGCTTATCTGGCTCAAAATTCGGCCTCACTGAACAGGGAGCCTTTTCCCCATTCGTTATTTCCCCAGACGGATTCTCCAGAGCGGCAATCGAATCGTGTTCGGGCTTCGGGAGCGATTTCTTGCGGATGGTCATTCCTATATTCATGAATAAAAAAAAGCAGCCCCCTGCCGCCAAGGGCCCAGGGGACTGCCAAAATTTTATAACTGCGGGGGAACCACTTGCTATTCTACATTGCTGTGCAGCTTGTATGCCGCGGCATGATCGACGCCCTTCAGCTCTGCATAGCTCAAGCAGACGCTGTCCAGCACGAAATGAACGCACTGGTCGAACAGGGAGCCGAGCGGCTGCACGCTTTGGCGTTCTCCCTCGCGGCGGTTCTTCGTCGCCGCCGGGATTGTCAAGAGCCGGGAAGCGCACTTGCCCAGCGGTGAACCGCCGTCCGTCGTCAGGGCGATCACGAACGCGCCCAGTTCCCGGGCCTTCTGCGCCGTCCATACGACACCGTGAGTCGTTCCCGATCCGGATACGGTCACCAGGATGTCGTCATGGGAAATGGATGGAGTAATCGTCTCGCCGATGACGTACACGGTCGCTCCTAAATGCATCATCCGCATGGCGAATGATTTCGCTACAAGGCCCGACCTTCCCTCTCCGACGACAAAAATCCGCTTTCCTCCTGCCAGCAGCACAGCCGTTTCCGTCACATCCGCTTCATCCACACGTTCCAGCACTTCCCTTGCTTCCGAGAGAATTTCCTTCAGCTTGCTCATCTTGGCGGTCACTCCTTATCTGCTTATGAATAGGCTGAATCTGCTTCCTGTCCCGGATATGCTCCCTGCATTCGATTCATAATGAACTTTTCAGCTCGAACTGCTGCCCTGGCGGCTCTCTCCGCTATATTCCCGAATACGCTCCTTGAACTCGCGGGCCGCCTGCGCCGGATCAGACGCTTTCGTAATCGCCGAGCCGACGATAATGACCTCCGGCTTCAGCGACAGCAGGCCTGGCAGCGACTCCAGCGTAATTCCGCCTGCGGCCGCAAGCCTTAGGCCTTCCGCGCCTTCAGCGCCGGGACCGCCGGATGCTCCTTCGCCGCCGCCATCACGGCCACCGGCAGCCTCATGCGCTTCGGTGAAGCCTCCGCTTTGGCCTCCGGCAGCGCCTTGCGCCCCAGGATCGCTTCGATGCCCGGCGTCTGCGCCGCCAGCGCCTCCCAGCCGGAGGCCGCCGCCTTCCTGCTGGTCCTTGCTGACATGCAGGCAGTGGATCGCTCCGGGATACAGCGCCAGCTCCCGCTGCTGCTCCGGCGAAGTATGAAGCAGGTCGATCATGACCTGCTTCTCCATCCGCAGCGCCGTCTCCGCGCACAGCCCCACGGTGACCGGCGGAGCGGCGCCCATTACGGTCGCCACATCCGCCCCCGCCTTGAAGCACAGCTCGAATTCGTACTTGGCGTTATCGAAGGTTTTCATGTCCGCCACAATGATTTTATGCGGAAATTCACGCTTCAGCGCTTCCACGGAAGCCATGCCGAATTCCTTGATCAGCGAGGTGCCCACCTCGATCCAATCGATATAGGGCTCCGTGCGCCGGACCATATCCTCTGCTTCCTCAATGCTCATGCGGTCTAGCGCCAATTGGATCTTCACCGCGCGGACACCCCCAGCTTCGGTTCAGGCTGCTGCTCGGACGCTTTGCGGGATTTGCCGACCGTCATCGTCAGAATCGCCGACAACAGCAGCGAACCGGCCATGAAGATGTAGGAAGCGCCGAAGCCGCCGGTGGAGCCGTTTAGGTAGCCGACGATATACGAGCCGGCAAAAGAACCGAGCGCGCCCATGCTGTTGACCAGCGCGATCGCGCCGCCCGCCACGTTGCGGGGCAGAATTTCCGGCATGATGGCGAAGAACGGTCCATATGGAGCGTACATCGCTCCGCCGGCGATCACGAGCAGGACAAAGGAAATCCAGAAGTGATCCGCGCCCAGCAGGTACGAGGCGTAGAAGGCAACGGCACCGACCAGCAGGAACGGCCACACGAAGGCTTTACGTTTCAGCGTCTTGTCGGAGAAATAGGAAGCCGTCAGCATGCCGATAACCGCCAGCACGTAAGGAACGGAAGTCAGCCAGCCGGTCGTAACCATATTCATGTCGGGAGCGGCCTTGATAATGGAGGGCAGCCACATCACGAATCCGTACACGCCGATGCTCCAGAAGAAATACTGCAGGCAGAGCTTGATGACAAGCGGCGATTTGAACGCTTCGCCGTAATTTTTTACAGGCTTGAGCCCTTTTTGTTCTTCCTGAAGAGCGCTCTCCAGCGCCGACTTCTCTTCATTGTTCAGCCATTTGGCCTCGGACGGCTTGTCGCTCACCAGCTTCCACCAGAAGAATGCCCAGATGATCGGCGGCAGCCCTTCGATAATGAACATCCATCTCCAACCGACGGAGGATACGAGATAACCGGAAATGATCGACATCCACAGCACGGTTACGGGATTGCCGAGGATCAGGAACGTGTTGGCGCGCGAGCGCTCTTTTTTCGTAAACCAGTGGCTTAGGAAGACCAGCATCGCCGGCATAACCGCACTCTCGACAACGCCGAGACAGAACCGGATGACGATTAAGAAATGGACGTTGTGGACAACGCCGGTAGCCGCAGCCAGCAAGCCCCACAGAATGAGGGACCAGAAGACGAGCTTCTTGGCGCTCTTGTTCTCGGCGTAATGCGCGCCCGGCACCTGAAAGAAGAAATAGCCGAGGAAAAAGAGCGCGCCCAGCAGCGAAGACATTGAGGCCGTAATCTGCAAATCCTTGGCCATGCCGGCCGCCGCGCCGAAGCTGTAGTTCGCCCGGTCGAGATAAGCCAGACTGTACGTAATGAATACGATAGGCATGAGCCGCAGCCAGCGCGCGGCGACGAAGCCGCCGCTTTTCTTGTTATTCATCATTATTTCACTCCCGTAAGTTGATATTGGAGATAGGTTTCAAGTTCGGACTTTGTCGGATAGCCGTCATGATCGCCCTCCGACTGCACGGCCAGCGCGCCAATCGCATTCCCCCGCTGCACCGCCTGTGAAACCGTAAGACCTTCCAGCATACCGCTGACGAGTCCGACGGCAAAGCCGTCTCCGGCGCCTACCGTGTCCACGACCTTTTCCACCTTGAAGCCCTGTACCGTACCTTCGTCCGTCTGCGTGTGGAAGTACGCGCCCTCCGGCCCCAGCTTGACGACAACGAGCGAGACGCCCTTGTTCAGATAAAATTCGGCGATTGCGCGCGGGTCCCTGGAACCTGTCAAAATCTCGCCTTCTTCTACTCCCGGCAGCACCCAGTTGGCGCGGCAGGCCAGGTCGTTGATGACTGATACCATCTCTTCACGGGAGGACCAGAGCGAAGGCCGCAAATTCGGATCGAAGGAAATGCTGCGTCCCGCGGCCTTCATTGCGTCCAGCGCAGCATAAGCGAATTCGCGGGTCTCTTTCGTCAGCGCTGCAGGGATGCCGGTCATGTGCAGATGACGGAAGCCCGTCAAGTAACCGGCGTCGACGTTGGCGCTCGAGAGCGTGCTTGCCGCCGAATTTTTGCGGAAATACTGCACCTGCGGATCGCCTTCAAGCACCTTCGACTTGAGCTGAAAGCCGGTTGGATGCCGGGAATCGCTCGTTACGCCGGAGATGTCGATATTCTCTCTGTCCAGATACTCACGGATATATTCACCGAATACGTCGTCACCCAATCGGCTGACCCATCCTGCCGAAAGTCCCAGCCGGGCGAAGCCGACTGCCGTATTCACTTCCGCTCCGGCCAGGCGCCGGCTGAACATGTCAATGTCCTTCAAGGCCCCTGGTTGCTCGGCAACGAACATGACCATTGCTTCTCCAAAAGTGACTACATCCTTCAGGCTCATTACGCAATCCCCTTTCCGATTTCTGCGGCGACTTCTGCGGTTCCTGCCCCTGTCGTCTTAAGACAGCCTCCGCGCAGCATCTCGATATATCCTTCAAGGCATCCCTCCTCCGGAAGCCCGAACTCGATTGCGCGGGGCACATCGCCCGGCAGCAGCCCAAGCAGCTTCCGCCACAAGGCATCCTTTTCCTGCGGAAGCGGCAGAGTAACCCATACTCCGTCCGAACGGATAACATGCTTGCAGTGAATATAGGCCACATAAGGAGCGAAGGTTACCGCCGCCTTTAGCGGGTCTTCTCCGCTGTACAGCCAGTTGCCCGTATCGAACGTCATCTTCACACCGCCAAGCCCGCAGCGCTCCACCGCCTGGAAAAACGCTTTCAAGTTTTCGGCTCTGCCTCCGTAAGAAGTCTGATCGTTCTCGATCAGCAGCGTCAGCTCTCCTGCTGTCTCTCGGTACTGCCGAAGCAGCCGCTCAAGCTGGCCGAGCTGTTCATGTTCGGCGCCTCTCAGCTCATCCTCCGATGCAAATCCTGGAATCCCCGCATAATACCCGAGCGACACTTTCAGCATTTCAGGCCTCAATACCGCCGCTTCCGCAAGAATGTGCGACAGCACTTCTTCATTAAGTCTCCCCTCCGGATTCCACAGCTCCATCGGAACGGAGTATACGCAGCGCAGGCCGCTTCGCAGAATCGCCTCGCGGCACTCGGCAAGCGGAAGAGCCCCGGACGGAAACAGCTCGCGCCGAATCTCAATGCCGTCCGCTCCCCCGGAGCGTATAGGCTCCGCCAGGCCGTACTGCGTTCCGCAAACGCTTCCAAAAACGGAAGTTGGAACAAAAACCACATTCATCATAACGCCCTCCTTAACGCAAAATGTAGACCCTGTATACCGGATTATGCTGCATCTGACCATCGGGCCGTGCCTAAGTGTGACCATCGATTCTGCTGTATCTTACCGTCGATTATTGTCGCCTGTAAATCGGTTTAGTAAATCGGTTTACTGCTATGACCAAATTATAATTCAGCCTTATCTTCTTTGCAAGCCCTTTCTTTAAAGCGCTATCATTTTTTTTGTTTACATCCATTCGCCAACTGCATGGTATCACGATTCTGTATATAGAATGCCTGTTATGGAAAGTAGACTTTACATTTTTTGGCTGCGGGTGTTATATTGAAAATGTAAAGCTTACTTTCCATTTGAACAGAGGTGTGGTGTTGAAAAACCGTCTGGAGGAAATCCGAAAACAGCACGGAATCAAGCAGGAGGAATTGGCCGAGGCTTTGGCGGTTTCCAGGCAGACAATCGGGTCGCTGGAGAACGGGCGCTACAATCCCTCGATTATTTTGGCGTTCAAGATCGCCCGCTATTTCAAAATGCAGATTGAAGAGATTTTTATCTATGAGGAGGAATAACTTGTGAAAAAAAGCTCTGCTGCGCGCAATGTTATTTTACTGGTGATAGGGATTCTGCTGTTGGCTTCCGGTCTATTGGAAGTGGGAGACATGGCCAGGAACGTATCCGGTCTGTGCATAGGTGTAGGCTCAGGGCTAATCGGCATGAGCATTGCCAACCTAATCATGATCCGCTATTATGCCAAGCATCCGGCTTTCAAAAGACAGCAAGAAATTGAAGCGGGGGACGAACGGAGCATCGCCATCAACAACCTGTCGAAGGCCAAGGCGTTTGATGTAACGATCAATGCCATGATGCTGATTCCCTTTGTGCTGATCCTTGCGGATTCGCCCCTCTGGCTCACGCTTGCCGTAGTGGCGTTCTATGTATTCTCTTACAGCATCCGTTACTATTACATCGTCAAATACAGCAAGGTTATGTAAAATCCACCAAATTATATGCGGAGGAGGAAGGCGGGCTCATGCAATTAATTTTAAAGAACCTCAGGAAAGACTTCGGCGGGAAAAAGGTGCTTCAAGGCATTGATTTTACCTTTGAGAAGGGCAAGATTTACGGTCTGCTCGGCCGGAACGGCGCAGGAAAAACAACCCTGTTCAACTGTCTGAGCGGAGAGCTCGAGGCGGACGAAGGACAGGCGCAGTTGGAGGGCGAGAAAGGCTTAAGGCCGCTGCGGGATGAGGATGTAGGCTATGTCTTTTCCCTTCCGATACTGCCTGAATTTCTGACGGGATATGAATTTCTGAAGTTTTTTACCGATATCAACCGGGACAAAGTTCCCCAAGAGCTGACCGTCGACGATTATCTGGAAATGGTCAAGATTGAAGACGAGGACCGCCACCGGCTGATCAAAGGCTATTCCCACGGCATGAAGAACAAAATTCAGATGCTCTGTTTCCTCATCACGCGTCCGCCGCTGATTTTGCTGGATGAACCGCTGACCTCTTTTGATGTCATCGCGGCGCTGGAAATGAAGAAGCTGCTGCGGGAAATTAAGCAGGATCATATTCTTGTCTTCTCCACCCACATTCTGCAGCTCGCCAAAGACCTGTGCGATGAATTGGTGCTGCTCCGGCACGGCCGGATCGAGGCGATATCCTCCGAGCTTCTCCACAGTCCGGATTTTGAAGATCAGATTGTTATGCTGTTGGGAGATGAGCCTGATGTACAGAACGCTTAAGTTTATACTCGGCATCCGGGTATCCGTTTTTGCCAACTGTCTGATTTATTATTTTCGTCAGCTGCCCCTCATCGGCAAAGCACTAAAGGACAATGCATACGCCAATCTCCCTCTTAAAAAAATCGCATCCGTTATCGCGCTGCTGTTCGCCATATGTACAGGATTCGTCTCCAATTTTTTATATACGGGACTGATGATTTATTGGCCGGTATCGGTCACGGGTACGGAGCTTCCTGCGGCGGAGCGGTTCGGACGGTTTATGCATATCTTCGTGCTTCTGAGCTTTGCGGCGGCAGCCTTCGCCAATATCAAAGTGCTGGAATCCAAACGGGAAAAATATATCGCGGTCAAGCTGATGCGGCTGAACGCCCGCCAATATATGCACGCCACCCTCAGCTTTCGGTATTTGACCTTTTTTCTTTATTTTGTGCCCGCTTCTATCGTGTTCTTCCGCTTGCTGGGCGCTTCCGTCACCCAGGGAATCCGGCTCGCGCTGCTGCTTACCCTGTGGCGAGTGGCCTGCGAAGCGCTGCATCTTTATGTGTTCGACCGGACCGGGATTGTGCTGATCAAAAAGAATGGGTTCGCCTGGTGCGGCATCGGGCTGAGCTTGGCCGCAGCGTACCTGCCTCTTGTGCTGGACGGAACGCCGGCAACCGGCGCGGCGGTACTAAGCCTGCCCGGCGGCCTGATTATTACGGCAGCCGGAATAGCCGGAGCCTTGTACCTTAAACGCTATCCGCGCTACCGGGCGGCGGTGGATGCGGCGACCCATCGGGACGACCCGCTGCTGGATTACGGCCGGATGATGAGCGAGGCGCAAAAAGCGGACATGAACATGCCCGGCTCCGAGGCCCCCGCCGCTGTCTCTTCCGGGAAGCATGCCAAGAAAAAGGGGTATGCTTACTTGAACGCTATCTTTTTCGAAAGGCACAAGCGGTTTATCACGGAGCCGGTAATCAAGCGGCTGTGGATCATCGGCCTGCTGACAGCCGCAGGCGCCGTCATTACGCTTCTTAGTCCCGATAGAGCCGGAACATATGTGGAGCGGTTGATCACCTCACCGAGATACTTTCTTCCGGTCATGTTCTTTATATCCATCGGCGACCGGTTATGCAAAGCGTTATTCTACCATTGTGACGTCCATCTGCTGCGCTACGGATTTTACAGGAAACCCGGGGCGGTTCTGTCCAATTTCCGGGATCGGCTGCTTCGCATCTCGTCGCTTAATCTGATTCCGGCAGCCGCGATCTGCGCGGCCGCAGCCATACTCGCCCGCCTTGCAGGGGCGAACTGGCCCACGGCAGACATGCTTCTGTTTCTGGTGTTTATCGTCTGCCTTTCCTTGTTTTTCTCGGTGCATCACCTATTTATGTATTACCTGCTGCAGCCTTACTCCACGGAGCTGAATATTCGAAATCCGTTTTTTATCGTTGTCAATTCGATTGTATCCGGCATTTGCTTCTTCAGTTTGTCCCTTTCAAGCGACCCCGTTCCGTTTACGGTCTTCGTCATCGCCGCTACTGTCTTATACATCGCCGTGGCGCTGGCAGCCGTATACAAATACGCGCCGAGAACGTTCCGGATCAAATAGCCGCAGATTAGCCCGGAAATATCCCCGCCAAAATGAGGAACACCTCCCCCGAATCATTCCCTGCGATTCACGGAGGTGTTCCCAGGATTATGGAATTTTTCATATGGCCTTCCTTCGGTTAGTGTGATGCCTTGATAAGCATCTTTCGGCTTGGCGCCTGAGGAGATCGCAAAGGCTCGCGGTCTAATCCGTGACCCGCTTCATCTCCGACGACTGCCGCACCGCCAGCTCGCATTTGAAGACGTACTCTTCGGGCGGTAGATCCTCCTCCGAGCGGATGCGGCTGATGATCCGCTCGGCCGCCTTCCTTCCCATTTCGAGCGAAGGCTGATTGATTGTGGTAAGCGTCGGCGTAAGCAGGTGGGCAAAAGGAATGTTGTCGAAGGCGACCAGCGCCAAATCCTCAGGTACCCGAAGACCCCGCTCCTTCACAAAAGCGAGCGCCTCAAGCAGCACCAGGTCATTGCCCGCAATGAGCGCCGTCGGCGGCTCCGGACCGCCAAACAGCTTGCCGAATCTTCCCCGCAGAGCGGAGATTTCCGCATTAATAATGCTGCTGCTGTACGTTAATCCGAAATCGTCCATCGCCTTCCGGAAGCCTTCCGTCCTCTCAAGCCGGGTGCTGATTGTCAGCGGCGCCGTAGCAAGCGCAATTCTCCGGTGTCCCCGCTCCTTCAGATGCGACACCGCTTCATAGACCGACTCACGGTTGTTGACGACAATAGTGTCGGCCTTGACGCTTTCCACCCGCCGGTCCATGAACAGAATGGGGTGCCCGTGCCGGGAAAGCTTTTTATACAGGGAACCGTTCTTCCCCGTAGGTAGCAGAATCATGCCGTCCACCTGCTTCGCTTGAAGCATTTCGGCGTACTTCTTCTCCTTCTCCCCGTCCTCGTCACTGTTGCACAGAATTACGTTGATATCCTGCTCCTGGCAGTAATCCTCGATGCCCCGGCAAATTTCGGTGGAGAGTCTGTGCATGAAATTGGCCACAATGACGCCAACCGTTGAAGTCCGCTTCTGCTTCAGTCCCCTTGCGAGCACATTCGGCTGGTAATCGAGCGCTTTGATGGCCTCTTCGATCTTTGCGCGAGTTTCGGCGCCCATGTGCTGATACCGTTTATTTAAATATTGGGATACCGTGCTTTTGGACACACCGGCCCTTGCCGCAACGTCCCCGATTGTCGCTCTGACCAATGTTCTCTACTCCCATCGTTAACGCGTATATCCACTAACTATAATGCGGTTTGCGGCGCATGTCTAATCGCATAAGGGACCCCCGCAAGCCGGGAGCGGGAGGAGGAACATTTCAAGGAGCGCATCATTTCGGCGTCCGAACGTAACCTTTTCGCTTGTGAAAAGAAAGTGACCGGTAAGTGCGCGCGTACTTTGCAACCGTGGCTGCGGAGATTTGCGAGCCGCTCATATTCAGGCTTTTGTTACGGGCTTTCTTGAGAACCATCCCTCCGGGGTCCTTGGCATACAGATAGTTGCCGTAGGTTTCGAACTCGGAAAATCCAAACTGCCGGGAGCGGTTGATGCTGCGCAGGATGGCGGAATACCATGAAGTCCCGTGTCTGGCCTCGATTTCCCGTTTCATACGGGTAAGCCGGCTGCGCTCAAACAGCATGTAATGGGTTACAAAAGAGGAAGGGCGGACTGCCTTTTTGCCCATCAGTTTTCGGTAGGTCGCAAAATAATCCGGCTGGCTCCAGTTCCGGCAGTAGAACACCGTCTTTCCGCTCAAGCGGAACCGGTGCGGTGTGATCAGGACCGTATCGGCATCAATAACCAAAAAATAATCCGCCGTACACAGCTTGTCGCCGCCCAGCTTCAGCAGCTGCTGAAACAGCCAGCCCGACCGCTCCCAGGTACGCGAGCGGTAGTGAATATCCTTTTTGGTAATGGGCAGCACCGTATTTTCATCGACGAAGGTACAGCCTTTCCTGCGGCAAAAATCGAGGATGCGCGGCTTGCGGGGCGCAACGATCTGAATGCTGCGGATCGGATGCTTGACATGCTTCCTCACAGCGTCAACCACATGCGGCAGGGTGGCCAGATCCTTCTCAATCGCCGGAATCAGCACATCTATGGCAGGTCCTTCAAGGGCTTGGGACATACGTTCATCTCCACTCATCAATTTCTGTTAGAATATGAACGTTCGGGGCAAAGGGAATGGGCCGCCATGAAATAGACCTAAGATCGGAACTTTCGTCAAACGCAGTCTATATCATTTGAAACGGCCCAAAAACTTGTGAACCTAATTTGGGTCCGCCGCTTTACCAGAGCAGCAGACCCGCCGTAAGCGTCAGCAGGCCAACCCCGGCGGCAAAAAGGCTGACCAGCGGCAGCGCGGCGGTTCTTGCAAGCCGCACCGCGGTCAGGTTGAATCCGCTATGCAGCGGAATAAGAAGCACCGCCGACCACGGAGTACGGGCGATAATCAGCGCGGCTCCGATATGAAAGGCCGAAGCCCAGATCCGCTCCAGGATGCCCCACAGCGGGCTTGCCTGCAGATTGCCCTGCGCCTGAAGGATTTGTTTCGCCTGCATCGCCTTCTCATCGGTCCGTTTGATCAGCGATACAATAATGATCGCGTTAACGATGACGAACAGCACTTCAATGGCAGCCCAGCCCTGGCCGAGCGACAGCGCCTGCGGGAATGAAGCGGAAAGAATGGCGAGCAGAGCAAGCCTTACGCCTTCCTCCAGCACGCCGGAACTTCCGCCCACGATCAGCTTGGCCCGCTCCTGCGGCAACTCCCGGACAAGCGCGGCGAGCGGCCCCCGCAGGAATAGCGCGACCAGCCAGCCAAGCGCCCCCAGCCCGAAGATAGTCCAGTCTATGGCGTGACCCGCCGCGCTGAACACAGCCCCGTACATTACCGGAACCAGAATGTACAGCGGCAAATATTTCAGCGTTCTTTCCGATACTCCCGCAAACGGGTCCTTCTCGGCTGTACTCATCACTTCTATCTCTCCCGCTTCTGTTCTAATATTCATTGCCCTTTCTGCCCCTCCTCTTCGTTTACGCCTTCGGATGAACCCGGGAGCGCCCCCGGAATGACGATGGTGGAGATTATCCGCCGCCTGCGTCCGCTTCCAGCCTCGTTTCCAGCATATTTCTGCATCGACTTTCTCATTTCCGTCAAAAGCTGAGCATATTCGTCATCGGTCAAATGAAGCTGCACTTGGCGCATGGAGACGCCATCTTGTTGCAGATCATATTTCTCCTGCTGCACGTAAGCGCTGAAGTCACCGATAAGCGAAGAGATGAATTTCTGAAAAAGCGCCATGTGCTCGCCAGCCGATTGTTCCGTCGTATCGGAGGGCGTGGCATCTTCGCCTCCCTGGGATAGGTAATATACTTTCTCCACCGCGCCGCGCACCTTGTTCTCTTCGGCCACCTCAAGCACGCCAGCCTTCAGCAGCTTGCTCAGATGCCGGTACATGGTTGCCTGCGGTATATCCTCAAGCTCCTTGACCAGCTGCTGCGTTGTACGCCGCCTTTCATTCAGCAGCGCCTGAATGATGCGCATCCGAATCGGGTGCAGAATCAGATCGGCCTTCGACTGGGCCATAATCTCACCTCTTTATTATTATCATTATCGATAATGATAATGATCTTCCAATTAAAATCAACCCTTCCGGCTCATTCCTTTTTGATCATAGCACCCTGAAGCCTCGCGTATACATCGAGTAGTTAACGATACAGGAAGGCGGGATGACTCTGTGCAATATTATATTGAAACGGAACCGGGAGTTAAGCTGTTTGTGGAGGACATCGGAAGCGGCGCGCCGGTTGTTCTGGTGCATGGTTGGCCGCTGAATCATGAAATGTACGAATACCAGGTGACGCATCTTCCCAAATACGGCTATCGCTGTATTTCGATTGATCTTCGAGGATTCGGCAAATCCGACCGGCCCTGGGAAGGCTACACCTATGACCGGATGGCCGACGATATCCGGGTGGTGCTGGACACACTGCGCCTGGAAGGTGTACGGCTGGTCGGCTTCTCCATGGGCGGCGCCGTCGTCCTGCACTATACGGCCCGGCACCGGGGCTGCCGCCTGTCGCAGCTGCTTCTGCTCGCGGCGGCGGCGCCCCGGTATACCCGGGGAGAAGACTATCCCTATGGCATGCCCAAATCGGTCATTGATCAACTGATCGCCGGAACTTATGCCGACCGTCCGCAGACGGTTGCCTCCTTTGGAGAGAGGTTTTTTGCCAAGCCGGTGTCACCCGCCTTTCGCGATTGGTTCCAATCGATGAATCTAACTGCCTCCAATCACGGAACCGTAGGTGGCGCACTGATGCTGCGGGACGAGGATTTACGCGCCGATCTTCCCCGGATCCAGGTACCCACCACAATTTTCCACGGCCTTCTCGACCAGATTTGTCCCTACGATTTGGCCCGGCTGATGCATCAGGGGATTCGGGGTTCACAGCTGCTGACCTTTGAACAAAGCGGGCATGCCGTTTTCTATGACGAACTGGAGCTGTTCAATCAGCGGCTGCTCCAGGTTCTGGGAGGAAGATAGCCGGCTTTCTCCTGAGATGGTATAGTGTAGGTTGGCAAAAATGGAATTTCGAACGTTAGGTGAAGGTGACACTCATTATGGACAAACTGCTGTTTCATCCTGCTCCGCCGGGAGCTTCCGGAACCCGCGTGCCGCGGGCAGCGGCGGCTTCCGCTAAGACGAGCCGGGAACTGGTTCTCGGAGATGAGCCGGACGCCGGCTATTTCCGGACGCTGGAGCAAGGCGGCATCCTGCTGAACGCTTCGCAGATCGCGGCGGTGCGGCATGGCGACGGCCCGCTGCTGACGCTGGCGGGCGCCGGGTCCGGCAAGACGAGCGTATTGGTGTGCCGGACCGGCTATTTACTGTCCGTTCGCCGTGTTCCTCCCGGATGTCTGCTGCTGCTGACCTTCTCCAGCAGGGCGGCGGCGGAAATGCGGGAGCGGATCGGCAGGCTGCCGGGAATCGGCGGGCGGGATATTTCAGGGCTGCAGGCCCGTACGTTTCATTCTTTTTTTCTGTACTTTCTGCGAAGACAGGGAGCCGGGCAGGAGATTTTCCACGAAACGCGCCGCCAGCATATTCTGCTTAAATCGATCATGCGCGAGCTGGGTCTGCCGAAAGACGCGTATCCGCCAGAAAGCCTGCTCTCTATCCTCTCCTCCTGCAAAATGAATATGGGCCGCGTGGACACCCTCCCCCAGCTTACGAATGCGGATAAGGAAATTAAGGAGATTCTACAGCGTTACGAGCAGTGGAAGCAGGATAATGGCAAAATCGATTTCGACGACGTGCTGCTGCATGCCTACCGGATGCTGCTGGAACGGCCGGAGCTGCTTGCGGAACTGCAAAGAAAATACAAATATATTATGGTCGATGAATTTCAGGATACGAATACGCTGCAGTATGAGCTGATCCGCATGATCGCCCGTCCTCTGAATAATCTGATGGTGGTGGGCGACGACGATCAGACGATCTATTCGTTTAATGGGGCGCGAAGCGAGTTCATTCTGGAGTTCGAGAAGCTGTACCCGGAGGCCAAAGTGATTACGCTCGACATCAACTACCGTTCCGGGCCCGCCATCATCGGCCTTGGCAACGGAATTATCAAAGGCAACACGCGGCGGCGTTCCAAAACGCTGCGGGCGGCGGCGCAAGGCGGCAGCCAGCCCCGCTACCTTCGCCCTTACACCGCCGACGAGGAAGCTGAAGCCATCGTAGAGTATATCGCTTCCGCCGTAGAGCAGGGTGCACGGAGCTACGGCGATTTCGCAGTGCTGTACCGGGCATCCAGCAGCAGCCGCGCCGTGCTGGAGCGGCTGCTGCTGCGTGATATTCCCTATGTCGATTACGGCGAAGGGCAGCTGCTGTACGAGCACTGGCTCATTTCGCCGGTCATCAGCCACTTGCGGCTGACCGTGAACCGGCGCGATTTTGCGGCCATTGAGGACATGCTGCCCACGCTCTATGTAAGCCGGGAACAGGGGATGGGACATATCCACCGGATGGAGGCGGTCCAGCCGAAGCGGGGGCCGCTGATCCATCTGCTGAGCCTGCCGGGGCTGGCGGAATTTCGCCAAGATGCCATTCGGGAGCGGCTGGACATACTCCGGCATCTGCGGGAGCTTACGCCGCTTCAGGCAATCCGGCAGATCCGCAGCCGGTTCTACGATCAATTCGTTCTGGCGGATGAGCGCCATCAGGCGACGCTGCACCGGGAGACGCTGAAGGAGATGCTGGACGAGCTGGAGCTGTCTGCGGGACGCTTCGGGAGCATCCCTCTTTTTCTTGATTTTCTGGACGAGATAACGTCAAGGAACGAGCAGCACCGGACTCCCGGCGGTACAGAGCAGGAGGACCACGTCGCGCTGATGACGATTCATAAGTCCAAAGGGCTGGAGTTCCCCGTCGTCATGCTGCTCGGCGCGTCCGAAGGCATCCTGCCGCACAGCTCGGCGCTGGAAGCAGGCCGCCTGAAGGACCGCCTGACGGCGGAAGGCGGCGGAGAAGCGCTCGCGCTGCTGGAGGAAGAGCGCCGCCTGGCGTATGTTGCGGTTACCCGCGCCAAGGAAGAGCTGTTCATCAGCTCGCCCGCGCTGCACCGGGGCCGGAAGGCTCCGGTCTCCCGCTTCATGCTGGCGGCGTTCGGCGTCGGCGCGGCGGACGCTGTTGACGCGGGCGTACGCGGCGGGCGGCAAGGCCCCCAGCCGGCGGCGGCGGGACCGCGTCCGAGCCGGGCAGCGGCTCCGGCGACCGGGTCGGACGCGCCGCAAGTGCCGGTGCCGCGCGCGGAGGCGCCGCAGGCAGCGGATATGGCGCAGCCCGCGATAGGCGCACTGGCACCGCCGGGCAAGTCGGCGCTACAGACTGCGCTGACAGCTTCGGCGGCTTTCGCCGCTCGGACGGCGCTGCCCATGCAGCCGCCCCCTCCGGCCGCACGCGCACGGTCGCGGTCTGGAGCTGCCCCGCCGCTGCCTGCCCAGGCTGGATGCGCGTCAAGTCCGGCGGCGCCGAGGATCACCTGGCGCACAAGCCCTGCCCGCTGTGCGGCTCGCCGATGGAGAAGGGCACCCGGGATGTCCCGATGTAGACCGACGGCATCCGGTCTGGACCATCGCCATCCGGTACGTACCGCCAACCATCACTTCCCCTGTGTAGACCGGCGGCAAACGGAATTCCTCCCTTTTATTTCTGGGCAAATGAAGCTTTACCGGTTACGAAAGGGATTTTCTCCACTTTAATAGCGCGTTTCCCTCTGTTTTCAGCAAAATCACAAGAATAAGAGTGAGAAATTCCAGCTTAATTAAAAAACAAGCCTTTATCCCATGAATAACCGGGAGAAATTCCGGCTTATCCATTAGATGATATCGCAAGCAGCGCCCCAGGACGCAAAAATCTCCAGTTGCATCCTTTCTAAGGTGGATACAGCTGGAGATTTTCATATCACCGCGGCCTTTGCCGCCGGTTCCCTTTATTGCAGAAGGTCTACGCGCAGATCGCGCCATGCTCAGAGGCTCAGACGCGGCTGGTTCCGGCCACTTGGTTGCCACGGCAGTTACGGGCACACGATGTCCGTTGCCCTCGCCATGGGTTGTCATTACAAAGGTGACCCGGCGCCGCTTCTTCTGGCGCTGGCTGTCCGGCTAATTGGCCGCACCCCTTAGGTCCAGGCCCACAGAAATCCGTCCCGGTCCCAGGCGATCCGTCCGCCGTGCAGCTTGCGGAATGCCTTTTTGACTTCCTTCGACAGCGAAGCGTTGCCGTTCTCGTTCACAAAGACGAACTGCTCGCCGAAATTTCTTTTTACATAATCAATTGCGTCGGTCTGGTACAAGGTCCCCGTAAAACGGATCTCCTTCACCATCCACTCCGCCACATCCTGGGCTGTCGGTTCCACTTGGGTCCTCTTTTCTTATGGCTTATATAAAATGAACTTGATATTTTCCCATTTGGGTATCGCTCGTAACTGCGAGGAATGTTTGGACTTCCGGCCGCTGTTGTCTCCAGATTTCTTGATTTAAACCGCTCTTCGCGGATGAAATCCGGAGACAGCTTATGCTTTCGAAGCGAGCTTTCCTTCGGAAAGCTTTCGGGCGGTCGCTATCGCTCCTACAGTTCCAAACTTCCCCTTCGTTACTCCTTACCCTGATGTCATTTTTTCAAGTTCACCTTATATAGTATGTCTATCTTATCAGATTCATCAGCCAAAGAAACAGCATTATGACGGAGACGGTCGTGCCAAGTGCGACAAAAGCGTTAAAAAAGTTCAATGACGAGCCCTGACGGGACTCCTCGGTGATCCTTGCGCTTCTTCCTTGGTACTCCTGCGGAGCGTCTTCACTGCCGGGAGCTTCCTCCCACTCGGGAGCTTCTTTGGCATTCAGGTTATCGGGGAGCACAAGCATACCTTCCCTTCGTTTCCTTTTTCCAAAGAATTATACCAGGTTTTTCTAAATTTGTAATGCGTACTTGTCCCTATTTATCCCTTGCCCGTCCTGTATGAAATTGTCTATCCCCGTCGAACCGCCGATCCGACCACACCGTAACGGTACAGCACCTTGCGTCCGAACCACCCGAACAGCCGATCTGTAAAAAAGCCCATAAAGCCCAGGCAGAACAGTCCCACAAAAATCCAGTCCGTGCGGAAGAATAACCGGGAATTCCAGATGAGATAGCCTACGCCTTCGTTCGAGGCGATCATTTCCGCGCCGATGATAGCCATGTACGACGTGCCCATCGCCAGGCGAATACCCGTGTAAATGTACGGCGTCGTTGCCGGAATGATGACATGCAGCAGGATCTCCCCCTCGCTTGCGCCCATGCAGCGGGCCGAACGGAGCTTATCCTCTTCCACGGCCAGAACGCCGGTCAGCGTATTCAGCACGACGATGAAGAAGGTCGCATACATGATCAGCGCGATTTTGGACTGCTCCCCGATACCGAACCAGACGAGAAACAGCGTAATGTAGGCAATCGGCGGGTTGAACCCTCCCCTCCCTACGCTTATCTTAAATTCCTGTAGGGGCTAAGAAATCGCCTTTGCAACAAAAGAAGCGCCTCTGGTACGATGGGGTTGCAACGGGTCAGTACCCTTAAAGCCCATCTTATCCAAGGAGGACGCTCTACTATGAAGTTTAAATCCTATGACGCCATTAATCAACGGATTGAACGCATTACCACGGATCACCTCGTTGTCGGAATTGACATCGCCAAAGAAATGCATGTTGCTGGTGCCGTGAATTTTCGTGGCGTCCAACTCGGCCGTACCATATCATTTAGCAACGACAAGTTTGGGTATGAGAAGTTGCTGCGGTGGGTTCACGATTTGCGGCAAACACACAATCTGATGCAGGTCATCTTTGGTGCGGAATCAACCGGTCACTATTTCCTCAATCTGGCGTTCTGGCTGCACGAGCGCAACGAGCAGATCGTGCTGGTAAACCCGATGACGACCAAACGCAACAAGGAAAATCGGGACAACAAACCGTCCAAGAACGACGCCAAAGATGCAATCATCATCGCCGACGCGATCTCCCGTGGCTACTACAGCGAGTGGGTAATCCGTGAAACGATTTACCGCAGGCTGCGCTATCTGGTGAGCGAGCGAGAGGCTTGGGTCACGGACCTGTCGGCCATAGGAAACCAGTTGCAAACAGCGCTGGACCAGTCCTTTCCCGAATTCACTTTCGTGTTCAAGGAATGGAATGGCCCACGTGGCATCGCGACGCTTCAGGCGTTCCCGTTGCCCTCAGACTTGAAGGACCTTACGCCAGAGAACGTGATCGACGGATGGCGAAAGGCGGGCATGCAGCGTGCCGGCGGTTCCCGCGGCAGTCAGCAAGCGGTCATGCTGCTCGCTGCCGCTCGTCGCTCAGTCGGTCTGACCGACATTGCGCCGGAAATCAAGCGGCAGATCGGACGTTTGCTTCAAAGATACAAACAGATGCTATCGCAAATCGAAACCGTTGAGCATGAGATCCATGAGTTACTGTCGCAGGTGCCTCCATCCGCTCGTCAGCCGCTCACAGAGATCGGTCTAAGTCCGCTGTTCGTCGCTGTCGTTCTGGCAAACGCGGGAGACCTTAGCCGCTATACGCATGGTAGACAACTGCTAGCGCTGGCTGGTCTGAGTCTGGCGGAAAGCACATCGGGCAAGCGCAGGGGACAGATTATACTCTCCAAGCGGGGGCGAAGGCAGCTGCGTAAATACTTATATCTCGCCGTGATCGGCCTGGTGGCCAACCATCCGGCATTCAGACGCTGGCATGACCATAACGTGAAGACTCTAAAGATGAAGAAGCAACGGTCTATCTTCAAACTGATCGGCAAGCTCGCCCGTATTCTTGTGGCACTCGCCCGAAGCGGAGAAACATTTGTAGAGAGCAAAGCGAACGCATTGCCTCCGCAGGCAGCATGACGGACAACCGTTCATTTTATGCATCATCCACAAGTGACTTCAACCGCAAGACCTTACGCATGTTGTCTCGTTCGCAGGATTTCACAAAGAAAGCACGGAGTACCGAGTACCTTCCTCTGAAGGGCATAGACCCGTTCGCTTAACATGATCGGACTCCACCTCTTGGACAGGTGTAACGAAGGAAGGTCAGGGCACAGACCCGTTGAGACATGGGAGAGTGAACCTCCAAGGATCGTGTGGAGAATGCGTGCAGTATATGGAATACAATGGAAACTTTCGCATTTCCTCTGTTCCCGTATGCCCACATGCTTATCGGGGGTGCCCCCCACCTAAGAAACCATTTCAGCTCCATCATCCAGGAGGTATGAAATCCTGCGAATTAGAGAGCATACGTGAGAAAAACCCTAAAACCAGAGGGAGAGGAAGGAGATTCTTGGGTAGTCCCTTCTACCGAAGAGAAGTTGACCAAGCGATCCCTGCCATTCCGGCAGTTTATGTAAGATCTACACCTGTAGCAGTCTTTTGCCTTCGGCCAAGATGTTAAGGCTGGCGTTTAAATCCCGATCATGTCCGGTTCCACACACCGGGCATGTCCATTCGCGAACGTTCAAATTCTTAACCTCTTGATTCCGGTATCCGCAGCAAGAACATAATTGGGAAGAGGCAAAGGTACGGCCTACCGGAACCAGTACCCTCCCGTACCATGCACATTTGTATTCCAGCATCTTGTGAAACAGGGACCAGGAGGCTACGCTAATCGCCTTGGACAGCTTCCTAGTTTTTAGCATACTGCAGACGGGCAAGTCTTCGATCGCAATCATGTCGTGGTTTTTGACAATGTGCGTGGAGACTTTATCTAGGTAATCTTTCCTTGCATTGCTGATGTCTTCATGTATTCGGGCTACTTTGATCCGCTGTTTATTCCAGTTTGATCCGCCCTTCTTCCGGCGTGAGAGCTCAGCCGACGAGCACGCGGATAAAGCTGATGCCGATGTACTGCATTAGCGTGCCGTCCATCACCAGCTCGCGGCCGCCCTGAAGCGTCCTCCACGGACCGGGAATGACATCCGGCCCGTATATAACCCGTAAAATAGTCGTTTTTTCTTGCAGATGACTTAACTTATCTATTTGGCGCTGCGCCGGGCTTCATCCGAGGTCGCCACGCAGGCTGCACCCTCCACGAAAGGCAGCGTCGTGGCCACACTGACAACGGAATCGCTGCCCTTCGGCGCGGCTCCAGGGACTCTGAACTGTGCGGCATGGATCGGCTCGATGGCTCTCTCTTCCGGCTTCGCAAGCTGCGGCACCCATTCATAGGGCAGCCGGTAGGAGCGGTACACCATATTCGTGTTTCTTCTATCGGTATAAGGAGAAATGTACTCCCAGACGATCTCATGATCCTCCGTCACTTCGAACAGCTGGCCGTTGGAGCCTTCCGTAATCAATGTGTTGCCGTTCGGAAGCCGCTGCGCCGAGCTGATATACGGACTGTAAAATTTATAGGAGTCGGTCGGAACCGAGAATCCCGCTTCCGCTCCGGTGTACTGCCATTCAATTTCCAGCGTCACGGGGTTAATCTCCAGAACCCGGGAATGATCGCGGATTGCATTCTTCTGGCCGAACGGGGATGCGGGATTCGGCAGACCGTAACCGCCCCAGCCGCCGTTATCGAACACGAGCAGGTTGCCTTCGCCCGGCAGACCCTTCGGTATGATATGGGCGTGATGCTGGCCGATGATCCAGCCGATATGCTTCACTTCCGGCAGGGAGTAATCCGGGCCAAGACGCCAGACGATGCTGCCGGTTCTTCGGTCTGTGATCGCGATGATGTTGGCTTCCCGGGCGTCCCAGATAATATTGTCCGGATGAAACCGCTCATCGCCCTCGTCGTAGAACCGGTTCGGCCCCACATAGGACGCCGAGTTGATATGCAGCCAATCGCCTACGCCGCCGCCGAGGTGGCCGAAGGACCGGGTATTGGGGTCGCGGAACAGCACGTTGCGGGCCGACTCGTCAAAGCCCAGCTCATCGAAATGGTCGCTCGCTTTCCATTCCCACTTCACATTGCCCTCCCAGTCGACCTCAATAATGACATCGTCCAACAGCTGCTTGTCGGAAATGGCCGGGTTATTCACATTTTTATGAGCGAGGATCAGCGTCGTGCCTCTGGAAACCTCCGGTTCAAGGCCAGGAGCATAGTAGCCGACCGGATTGCCCTCGCGCTGGTAATCATGATGCTGCCGCGCATACCACAGCGGCTCATAGCCGGGATCTTCAATATGCTCGTAGCTGTTGTATTTCCAGACGATATTGCCGTCCCAATCCACCTGCACCAAATCGACATTGTCCTGAATGCCGAATTTCGGATCTCTGCGGCCCGTGCTGCCCAGCACATAGCCGCCCGGAAGCGCCTTGGCCGGAAAGCCGATCAGCCCTTTCCACAGATGAACCTCGCGGCCGTTCATGTCGATCAGAACAACACCCTCTTCGCCTGCCTGATACACGGTATAGCCGCTCCATGCCTTGCTCGGGTTATAGACGGTTGCGCCTGTCGGATATACGGTTGGAAATCCCATTGTTCATGTCTCCCTTGAATGAATTCTAATAGGTCAAATACCGGCTTTGCGTCGATACCCGGCCCTGCTTCCGTTCAGGGCCGCCGGGCGCGGGAGCCTCGGCATTCTGCTTGGCATGCTCCAGGATGGCTTCCGAGAACCCTTCAAGATTGCCGATGACTTTCTCGAGCGCCCGGTTCTGGGCGTTCAACTCCTCCAGTTCGAAGCCTTCGAACAAAAGCGTGATACACCTTGCACCGACGCTGCGGTTGCGCTCGAACATGGCCCGCCCCTTATCCGTAATGCCCAGCAGCACCGTTCTGCGGTCACCCTCCTTGCGCTGCCGGACGGTATACCCCGCTGCATCCAGCTTGTCGCACAGCGCGGTGATCGCTCCCGATGTGAGATCCAGCTGCTCCGCCAAATCGCTGAGCCGCTGCTCGCCCTCGCGGATGATTTTATGCAGAATCATCATGCCCGGCAGCGCGACGCCCTCAATGTTAATACGGTCCCGCTCCTTCACGAACCTTCTGACCATCTTGCGGAACAGCCAGTCAGCCTCCTCCAGCACATCCCAATCCAAATTCTCCATAGACCCTTTGCTCCTTAAATTCGCCGCAAGGCATCAAAAAAGGCCCCCGGAGCGGCCCATCGGAAGGGTAACGCTGCGGGAGCCTTTGGCGATCCAATCGGCTCGAAGTGTTATTTCACTGTTCATTTATTCAGTGTTGAAAGGTTATGAACGAATCATAAACCTATTAATCTTACCTGTCAAGTGTGAATTAAAAATGATTTTTAAGCTTATTTTAAATTCCCCTTAAGGCTGTTGTCACATTGGGCGGTTACAATGAGAACAACTCCTGCTGGAGCTCGGCCGAAAGAGGCGCCTATCCGCTTAACCTTCAACTTTCTCGCGATTAACGAATCTTTTGCACCGCCAAATACGTAAACGAACTATGAAATGAGGGACTAGGTATGAATATTAAACGGAATATCAAACGGGTGATGATCGTCGGTACAATGATCGTAGCGATATCATTTGGAGGAAATACATGGGGAAGCAGTACGGTGAGCGCGAGTCCGGTCGCCAAGCTTTCCTTATCCGCCGCATCGTTGGAGCGTGATGATTTGCTGGAGGCCTTGAAGCAGCCTTCCGGCGAGGATCTGTACTATTCCTTGTATGAAGGCAAGTCGCTTGCCGAGATCGCATCGGAGAATAGCGCGGAGGTTCAGCAGGTCATCGACCTGCAGACGGAACAGCTTACCCGGCAGTTGGATCAGCGCCTTGCTTCCGGAAGCATTACACCGGAGCAGTACGAGGCTTACAAGGCGGAAGTGCCGGATATTATTCGGAGCAGCGTGTACCGTCTTTAAATCCGCCTCGGACTCCGAATTCGCTAAGAGCGCTACATAGACTCTTTAAACGACTGGCTCTGCTCAGGCTAGAATCCCCAAAAGAACTGCTCGTGGTCTTTTGGGGGATTCTTCGCCGCATAAAGGCTCTGTGCTATTTGCCTAGCATTTCATGCTCCTCTTTAGCCGGAAAATACGCGGGCATCCCATAGTCGATGATCGGTTGATAGGGACGCCATTTTTCCGTTACCCCCGAGTGGCGGGAATATTCTGCTGCTGGCGGTATTCGGTCGGGGTAATCTGGAAGCGCTTGCGAAACATTTGGGTAAAATGCCGCATATCCTGATAGCCCACGCGCTCGGCGATCTCCGTCAGCTTCAGTTGCGTGTTGAGCAGCAGCAGCTTTGCCTGCTCCAGCCGCAGCGAGGTGACATATTCCTTGTAGCCCAGGCCCGTCTTCAGCTTGAACAGCTGGCTGAAATACGCCGGGTTCAGGAACACGACGGACGCCATTTTTTCCAGAGACAGGTCTTCGCAGTAATGCTCCTTGATATACTGCAAGGCAACGTCGATAGCCTTCTCGCCGCTTCGCTTCAGGGGTTCAAATTCAAAAGCCTGCGAGGCAAAAGCCTCTCTCATCCTCGTAACCACCTGCGGAACGGCGCCAAAGTCGGAGGTGAGTCCCGAATGAATCATCTGGAACGGAACCTTAAGCACATGATTCAGATGGCGCTTCACATCCTCCTGGAATTCATCCATTCCGGCTCCTTCCTTCAGGGTGATCAGGCCCAGCAGAGTCTGCTTGTCGTAACTGACGACGAATCCGCGGCCATGCCGTTCAATCAGCTCGGAGAGCACAT
The DNA here is from genome assembly GCF_018966525.1 of Paenibacillus sophorae. NCBI lineage: Bacteria > Bacillati > Bacillota > Bacilli > Caryophanales > Paenibacillaceae > Paenibacillus > Paenibacillus sophorae. The sequence continues at coordinate 959,987 of NZ_CP076607.1, read as the reverse complement.
TCTCCACAATAAAATGCTCCAGGCGCATGCCCCGATCTCCGGCCTCCATCCGTACCATAGTCAGATAAAAGTGGTGATAGTCCTCGATAAAAGGCCTGATGTCCAGATTGCCGATATCCAGGCCCGACGCGAGCCTCCGGAATACGCCTTCCCGCAAAAATCTCAGATTGGCTTTGAGCCGCTCGCTTTCTTTTGAAAGTTCGCTGTCCTTTCGGATTTCCTCAGCGAGTCCGTGTATCAGCTCCTGCAGCCGGTTCTTGCCGATCGGCTTCAGCAGGTAATCTCTCGCCCCGAGCCGTACCGCCTCCTGCGCGTAGGAAAATTCGCTGTGCGCCGAAATCACGACCCATTTTACATATGGATACTTGCGTTTGGAAATCTTCATGAACTCCAGACCATTCATTCCGGGCATCAGAATATCGGTCAGCACGATATCGATCCGGCGCTCCTCCATGATGCGGATGGCTTCTTCCGTGGAAGCCGCCACATCGACGCGGTCCTCCGGGCACAGCTGTCCGATCGTCCGCCCAATTCCTTCCCGGATCGCGCGTTCATCATCGGCTATCAGTATATTCATGGCCAGTCTCTCCTTTCTGCGGAAGCGGCAGCACAATGGCGACCCGGGTTCCCTCTCCGGAAAAGCTCTGAATCTCCAGCCCGTATCCTTCCCCGAACATATGCCGCAGCCGGCTGTGCAGATTCTGCAGCCCGATTCCTCCTTTGCCGGCCTCCCTCGGGCTTTCCTGATTCAGCGATCGCTGCAGACGCTCCAGTTCTTCCGCCTTCATGCCCCTGCCGTTGTCTTCCACGATGATGCGCAGCGCGCCGCTCTCTTCCCTGGTGTACACCTTCAGCACACCCTGGCGGTCAAGCGGCTCAAGTCCGTATTTCACGGCATTCTCGATGACCGGCTGCAGCGTCATCTTCGGCAGCCGGATGCCCAGCCACCGCTCGTCAAACTCCGTGATGATTTGCAGCCGGCCTTCCAGCCGGATTGAAATAATGGTTAAATAGTGCCCGATCTGCTCCAGCTCCTCGCGGAGCGTAACCGCCGCCCCGTCCTCCCACTGACTGCTGTACCGGAACATGGAGGACAGCGAGAGCACAAGCTCACCGAGCTGGTCATTTCCTTTTTCATCCAGCATCCAATAGATCATATCCAGCGTGTTGTACAAAAAGTGGGGATTCACCTGGGACTGGAGGGCATGAAGCTCAGCATTCTTCTCACTGACGGACGAAACCTTCACCCGCTCGATCAGCTCCTCGATCCGGTTCACCATCCGGTTGAACGAGGCGACGAGGATGTTGATTTCCTGATAAGAGGCTACGCTCAGCATGCCCCGAAAATTCCCGATTTCCACCATCTTCATCTCACGGATGAGCTTCTTAATCGGCGAGGAAAAGGTCCGGGATACAATGGAGGCGATGAGAGTCGATACCAGGATGAGGATCGTAATCACGATAATCAGGTAACGCCGCATCTGCAGCAGCTCCACGTTCAAATCGCGGTCCGGGGTAACGCTGACCACCCACAGGCCGGAGAACGAGAGTCTGGACGCGGTGACGAGCCGGTCCGAATCCTGCTTCAGGGCGACATCCCCAGAATCCCTTAAGAAAGTCAAATCATCCAGTGCGGGCGGGTCTCCGTCCGATGACGAAATGACGCGCCCCTCCTGCGACATCAGGTACACCCGGCTGTGCTGCCCCAGCTTTAGATTGTCCAGCGCGCTCAGCACGGTCTGCGGATTCATCTCGAACAGCACGATGCCGATCGGCTTATGCTCGTTGAGATCATAGATCAGCCGGCCGAAAGCGAACACCGGACTGTCCTCCACCTGGTCGATCAGCGAATGGCGGTACACGCCGAGCCAGACCATTTTGCCCGAAGAAATCTGCACCTGCCGGTACCAGTCCTCATTCCGGTAATTCGGGTCCACCACGTTCATGGAGTTACCGTAATTGTAGATTTTGCCCTTGTCCGTGATGACATGGATGCCCACCAGGTCGTTACGCGAATAAAAAATAGCGCCAATCATATTCGTAATCGTCTGCTCATTGATGTAGGCTACCGCAGGCTCGCTGCTCTGTTCATTCAGCAGGCGGATCATCTCAAAATTATTGCTGAGCGACTTGGAGAGGCTGTCGTAGCCCTGGTACAGCAAGCTGAAGAGGCCGGCCGTCTGGGCGGCGTTTTTCTGGGACAAACTGCTGATTTTCTCATGCATCTGGACAGTGGCCCGGTTATAGTACAGCAGGCTGACGACAAGCAGAATCCCCGACATGCAAAAAAGAAACAGCACGAACAGCCGATGGTGTATGGAATGAAAGCCGCCCCGCATCAAGACTTCCTCCCCTCATCAGTGTCCCGCTGTTCTTTTATTATAAATCCGGCAGGATTACAATTTCAATAAAGCGCTTTCAATAAAAAAAGGGGGGCCTTCAGATAACCAAACGACGCATGCTTCCGAAATAACATCGCCCGATGCAAACGAGCCGCCGCTCTCGCCTTCAGCCTTTCACCGCCCCCGCCACCATTCCTTTCGTTATTTGATTGGAGAGGAAGAAATAAATCAGGATGACCGGCAGCGCGCCCATGATCAGAAAAGCGCCGATATCCCCGTAGTTGACCGAATACTGGCTGACGAAGGTGAACACACCGAAGGGCAATGTCTTCAGTCTCTCGGATGAGATGAAGGTTGCGGCCAGGATGTACTCGTTCCAGATCGAAATGAACGTCAGGATGCATACCGTCATCATCGGCGGGATGGAGACCGGCATAATGACGCTGCGAAAAATCCGGTATACACTCGCCCCGTCGATGAACGCAGATTCTTCGATCTCATAAGGGATGCTCTTCATGAACCCGCTTAAGATAAAGACAGAGATCGGCGTAGAGAAGGCGATGTACGGCAGGATCAGCGACAGGTGGGTGTTGAGAATATGCAGATTTTTGAAAATAATCATTAGCGGCAGCAGCGTTGCCTGCATCGGAATCATCATTCCCATTAAAAAGATAGTCATAACCACACTCCCGTACCGCCAGCGGAAACGCGAAATCGCGTAAGCGACCATCGAGCTGAGCACAATGACGCAGACCATCGTCACGCCGGTGACAATGATGCTGTTCGACAAATATTTTAAATAATTTCCGGCCTCGAAAGCCTCTTTGTAGTTATGCCATTGCGGCGTCTTCGGCAGCGAGAAAAATTTGCCGTCTGTAATTTCTTCGTTCGTCTTCAGCGAATAGAACAGCAGCCACACCAGCGGATAGAGCTGGGTAACGACCGGGATGGCGAAAAGAAGATACACGAACCGTTTTTTGAATTTCCGCATGACCCGCGTACTCCTTTCTTAGCTGAATTTTTTCTCTAGCCGGTTAAAGACCGTATTGATAATGACCGTACAGATGAGACACAGGATGACTAAAAAAGCGGCAATGGCGCTGCCGTATCCGTATTTCAGCGACAGGAACGAACTGTTGTACATATGCGTGGAGATCACGTCGGTCGCGTGCGCCGGGCCTCCGCCGGTCATGACCACCACCAGCTCGAAAGCCTGCAGAGAGCCGATAAACGCCAGCACAATCGACACTTTAAATATCGACACGATCAGCGGCAGGGTGATGTAGCGGTCCGCCTTGAAGCCTTCCGCCCCGTCGATTTTGGCCGCCTCGTAGATTTCGTCGGGAATATTCTGCACCCCGGTATATTGGATCAGCAGATGATAGCCGAAGTACTGCCAGAGCGATACGAAGTACAGGCTGTACATGGCGATTTTGGGTTCGGTCAGCCAGCTGTGCGTCCAACTGTCCAGCCCGAATGCGATCAGCACGCCGTTCAGCATGCCGCCCATGGAGGCCGGGTTATAAATCGTCTTCCACAGCTGCCCGATAATAACGACCGACAGGATGACCGGCGTAAAATAGATCGAAACGAGCGTATTGCCCTTTCTCACGTAGCGGCTCAGCAGAATCGCCATCCACAGGCACACTGGAATTTCCAGCATCGACGCCACCGCGTACAGGAGCGTATGCCTGACCGCTGGCCAGAACACGGTATCGTTAACAAACATATTCCGGAAATTATCAAGCCCGATAAATGTCGAATCGGTAATGCCATCCCACCGAAGCAGGCCGGTATAGAACGAGACGAGGATCGGAACAAATACAAGACCTATATACAGCAGCAGACAAGGCAGCACGAACACGGCTATTGTGCGCGCGGGCACCTTCAGAACTTTCATATTCCTCCGCCCCTTTGGATCGATTCGGCGCGAAGGGGCCTTGCAGCGGCCCCTCCCGCACCGACCAGGGAAATTCGGGTTTCCCGTTTATTTATTGGCTTCGTATGCGGATTGATGCTCCTTGGCAACCTGAGCGGAATCCACTTTTTGTACGAACAGATTTTGAATGCTGCTGAGATGCACCTGCGCCGTCGCCGGGTTCATCGTGTTGTCGAACGCAAGGTCGCCGCCTTTGACCTCATTGAACAGATTTGCGATGGAGATCGCCAGATCGGAATAGCCTGCGGATTTCAGATCGCCGTCCACCTTTTGGCCTAATCCAACCGCATTTTTCAGATCAAACTGCTTCTTCGGCAGGTTTAGCGTGAAAAAGTTCAGAAAATCCTTTGTTTCCTGCAAATGCTCGCTGTTCGCGGATACCGCAAAGGCGCTTCCTGGCGCCAGCATGAACTCGTTCGGGTCGCCTTTGCCGTCAACGGTCGGGAACTGGAACGCCCCTACTTTACCCGCTACCGAAGAAGCGTCAATTGCTCCCGTCTCCCAGGAACCGATCACCCACATGGCCGCTTTGCCGGACTTGAAGATGTTGCCGCCAGCTGTGGCATCGATGGAGGTTGCGCCGTCCGGGAATGCGCCGGCTTGAACGAGATCCTGGAAGCGGTCCACCGCTTGGATAAAGGCGGGATCGCTAAATGTTTTTTTGCCGTCAACCACATCTTTCAGGAAGCCGGGGCCGCCGTTCGTACGGAGCAGCATATTCATGAAGAGGAACGAGCCGGTCCAGGAGTCTTTTTCCCCGATGGCTATCGGAGTGATGCCTTTCGATTTCAGCGTCTTCACATCCTGGAGCATCTCTTCGAATGTCTTCGGCGTATCACTTATGCCAGCCTGCTGGAACAGATCCTTGTTGTAGAACACAACCTCAATGTTATTGCCGTCCGGAAGAGCATAGACATTCCCGTCAAAGCTGTAATAGTCGAGCAGCCCGGATTGGTACGTATCCTTCAGCCCGTTCTGATCGATCACGTCATTCAGCGGAGCCAGCAGCCCGGCATCAACGAACGGCTTCATCTGCGCGGCAGGGTTGACGATTGTAATATCCGGCACTTCCTTGGAAGCCGCCTGCGTCTTTAGCTTCACCTTCTGCTGATCGGTGTTAAGCGTGTCCAGCTCGATATGAACGTTCGGGTGATCCTGTTCGTACTGGGCTATTAGCTCATGCAGCATCTTGTAGGAAGGCGTCGCCGGGTCGGGGTAAATATTTTGAAAAGTGATCGTCACCTTCTTGTTGCCGCCGCTGCTGGCGGTGCCGGTGCCCGTATTGCTGCCTGAAGCCGCGTTGTTGTTGTTCGCATTTCCGCATGCCGCCAGGCTTAGCGCCAGTGTGGCGGATAGAGCGACAGCGCACGTTTTTAACAGCTTTCTTGTAGCCATGATCGTTACCCCCTTGCTTGTTATAGCTCCATTATTAAGCAGTAAAGCGCTTCCAACAAGAGATGAACTTAAGGAATCAGGTTTGGTTTTTTTAGATATAATTTTCTGGATATTAAGTTTTTGAACAAGATGAAAAAGCCCCTCCAAGAACGCCTCCCCGCAGTAGCTTAAGATTACCGGGGAACTTCTTAAAAGGGGCTTAATACTTGAAAAACAGGGTTCTTGCGTCTTCGTTCCGGATTTACCGCTGGTTCTCCAACCGTTCGACCGGAAGGTCACCTTCGGGCTTTGTCCGCCGGATCTCCAGAATATCCAGCACGAATACAAAGATCGGAATGCCCAGGATCAGTCCCCATACACCGAGATAATGCTCGGAGAACAGCAGCACAATGAACGTATAGAACATCGGCAGATTCATTTTTGAAGACATCAGCTTCGGATTCAGGAAGTAGCCTTCGACGAAATGCAGCACGGCGATCATCGCCAGCACGTAAATCACCATCATCAGCCCGCCGATGTTGTAGCCGATGATACAGAGCGGAATCAGCGAGAGGAGAAAGCCCGCCACCGGAATGAGACTGAGCAGGAAGATCATAACTCCAAGCGCGAACAGATACGGGAACCCGAGAATCGTCAGCCCGACGACCGTAAAAGCGGTATTGAACAGCGCGATCAAAATCTGCGCCTCGATGACTTTACCGAAAGACAAAGTAAACTTGTTGCCGAAAAACTCCAGTTCATTATAGAACCAGGCAATCTTGCTCTGCTTCATCCGCGACGTGAACGCGACAATCCGGTTCTTCTCCAGAATGAAGACGAAGCTGAGAATAATGGCCAGGACGAACGTAGTGCCCCAGTTGCCGATCGTCGTAATATAATTCAGGCCGCTCTGCATGTATTTTTCATAATTCAGATCCTTGACGGTACTAAATAAATATTGGGCAATCTCGTTCTGCGGAATATTTTCCGGGGTTAACGAAGTGAGGAAGTTGGTCAGCTGTTTGACCTGGACAAATATTTTGGGCAAGTAGTGAACCAGCGCAAGCACCAGCGTGGAAATCATGATCAGATAGAGGATGATGATGATGACCTTGCTGTTGACCCGTATGTATTTGCCGATCCTCTTCGACAGCAGCACCTGAAAGCTGTTCATGATGTAAGCGATCAGAAAGGTCAGCAGCACCAGGTTGAGCATATCCCTGATTCCGTACAGCAGCAAGCATACCAACAGCAAAATTCCAAACCTGCGGAACGTCAAATCCGTAAAAAAGCGCTTTAAAGATTCCATTGTCTCTCTCCATTCACCTGCATTTGACAGTAATAATAGTCTACCTTAACAAAAACGATGAACGCAACCGGCGAATAACGGAAACAGCGTCCTTTACGCCTTATGAACAGCTTATACGGCCCGATCGGTTTCGTGTTTCATTATTATCGAAATATCCAAGTTAGAGTTGGCACTTTTCCCGGACGGGCGGGGCCGTGTATAATACTAAAGATTGGCTGCCCCGCCTTGCGGTGGGCCGGATAACTTCTCTATGGAGGAATTCATTGGATACTCTGCCAAAAGAAATCAATCAAACGAAAGCGTCTCCAAGCCCTTCGTCCAAACGCATATATATTATGCAGCTGCTCACCGTCTTTATCGGATTTCTGATCTTCGGCTTCTCCGAAAATATTAAAGGCCCTGCCATTCCCCGCATCCAGCTGGAACTGGGTCTCGACGAAATGCGCATCGGCACGCTGCTGTCGCTGAACTCGCTCGGCTATTTGCTGGCCTGCTCCTTTACCGCCTACCTGATCCGGAAAATCGGCATTAAGACGGTCTGCCTGCTGTCGTTCGGTTCCATGGTCGTGTCCGGAGTGCTGATCTTCTTGTCCCGCAGCTATCCGGCGCTCTCCGGCTCCTTCTTTCTGATGTATGTCGGCAACGGAATGCTGGAAATCGGTCTGGCCGTGCTCGGCGCGCGGATTTTTGTCCGCAATACCGGGACGATGATGAATCTCTCCCACTTCTTCTACGGACTCAGCTCAACGGTGGCGCCGATGATTGCATCGGGCCTGATGACGCTGTCGATCGGCGGGCGGGCTATCGATTGGCGGGATGTTTATCTGCTCATTCTGTCACTGGCCGTCCTGCCAATGATTCCGGCGATTGCGGGTAAATTCCCAAGCAGTGGCAATTCAGAGGATGACCGGATTCCGCTGCGAACGATCGCTGCCGATCCCGTGATCTGGATGCTGATCGCCATTCTGTCCTTCGGCGTTATTTCCGAAATGGCCGTCGGCGGCTGGCTGGTCAATTTCCTGGAAAAAGCCTACGGCTGGAACGGAACCACCGCGGCGGGCATGCTGTCCGTCTTCTTCCTCTGCTTCACCTTCGCCCGGCTGTTTCTCGGTCCCGTCACTGACAAAATCGGCTTTACGCTGTCGGTTATCGTCTTCTCAGCCCTGTCCGGTCTGCTCACCTTCGCTGCCATCGCAGTGGGTGAACCGGGGGCGTTCCTGTTCGCGGCGGCGGGCATCGGCATTGCGCCGATTTATCCCACGGTCATGGCGCTGATCGCGCAGCGCTACCGTAAGGGCGGCGACACCGCCATTACGTTTATTGTCACTCTGATGGGCGTGTCCAGCGTCATCGGCAATTATGTGATCGGCGCGATCATAACCGGCATCAAGAACATTGTCACCTCAAGCCATGGTGCAGAGAGCGGCCTGCTGCTCGGACTTCAGGCGGGCTATGTGTTCATCGGCCTGTGCGCCCTGCTCTGCTCCCTGTCCGCCGTGCCGCTGTACCGGTATTTGAAGAAGCGGGGGGAGCTGCTGTAGCAGCAAGGCCTGTTTATAACAGAATCATGAAGAATAGAATCCCCCCGCCAAAATTGGCAGGGGGATATTTGGGGTCTCCCTAGATATTTCCCTCTAATTTTCCATATTCAAAGCGCAGAAATGTAACATTTTCCATATTGCTGCGTCTAACTAGAAAATCCACAAGGGAGTATAAACAATGAAAAAGATGATGATGTACGGCTCTACCCTATTGTTGGCTGCCGTTCTAATGACATCCTGTGCCAACAACTCCGATAACGGCATCCAGGAGGAAAGCAGCGCTCCAAGCGCAAGTCCCGTCTCTGTCCAAGATGAACCGACAAACTCTTTTAAAGCGGGAGTTTTCGTAAATGTCGAGAACGGCAACGAACCTTTGTTGAACGAAGAGATAAAAAGACTGCTGCAAACGGCGCTAACCTCCATGGCCAATAAGGACACGGAGGCCTTTCGCAGCGTGTTTGCCGATGATCGATCGAGCGACGCTCAGCTTCATTTGTTAAACAGCGATTACGCCTTCTATCAGTTGGGCACCGTTCAACAGGATCACGCGAACCGGATAGTGGTTGAGATCATTGGCAAAGCCAAGCAGGATACCGGGGTAACAGACAAATATCTATACTTCTATTTTGTAAAAAACGCTCAAGGGCAGTGGTTTCTTGGAGCGATTGATTAGCAGGTCCGGCCTCCACCTTTGTAAAATCCCTCGTAACATGCGCCGCGTCCGGTACATAGCGCTATATCTTTTTCTTCCTAAAAAAGATTTGTCCAACCACTCCCCATAATATGGTAATCTGGTTCAGAAACTCATGGGAGGTGCTATTTTGAAACATATAACAGTTAGAAAAGCCGAAATCGATGATATTGCAGGACTTTCCGAATTGTTCATTGACTTTATCGGCAAAGAGTCTAATCTAACCGCAATGAAAAAACAGCTTGAAGTCATATCCGCTAATCCTAACTATTACGTTGCAGTCGCCTGCGACGGGAATAAACTTATTGGTACTTCGATGGGAATAGCTTGTTACGACCTTGTTGGCAGTTGCAATTCTTTTCTGTTGATAGAAAACGTGGTCGTGTTGCCTCAATACCAGGGTCAGGGTGTAGGAAAAGTGCTAATGAAAGCGCTTGAGGATTTTGGAGAAATCAATCATTGCAAATATGTCATACTGGTATCCGAAAGCAAACGTGAATCATCACATAAATTTTACGAATCCATTGGGTATACAACCGACCAGAGAGGGTTTAAAAAACAATTAATGAAGCATGTTTAGCAGGGAATGTTAGAAGGGGCTGCCCCTCAGTAGTCTCAAAACTACTTATGGGGCAACCCCTAAAATCTGTCTTATCCCATTTATGCACGGGCTTCACACAAGATGGCAAGCTGCCTGCGTCCCGGGAGAAATCTCTCGGAGCGCAGGAACCTCCTGCCGGCAAATATCCGTCGCTACCGGGCAGCGGGTATGAAAGGCGCAGCCCGGCGGCGGATTCTCAGGGCTTGGAACATCTCCCCGCAGAATCACACGCTCTCGTCTTTGGGCCGGATTCGGCACCGGGACCGCTGACATGAGCGCTTTCGTATACGGATGCAGCGGATTCGCGAACAAATCCTTGGTCGGCGCAAGCTCCACCACTTTACCCAGATACATAACGGCCACCCGGTCGCTGATGAGCTTGACAACGGACAAGTCATGCGAGATGAACATATAGGTCAGCCCGAACCGTTCCTGCAAATCCTGCATAAGGCCTAGCACCTGCGCCTGAATCGACACGTCCAGCGCGGACACCGGCTCGTCGCAGACTACAAACTTCGGGTTCATGGCCAGCGCCCGGGCAATGCCGATCCGCTGGCGCTGCCCGCCTGAGAACTCATGGGGGTACCTATGGGCGTGGTAAGGGGAAAGCCCTACCACCTCCATCAGCTCCGCGACGCGGTCCTTCAGTTCCGCCCCGGCCAGCTCCGGCATATGCGTTGCAAATGGCTCCTCCAGTGTCTGCCTGACGGTCCAGCGCGGGTCCAGTGAAGCATACGGGTCTTGGAATACCATCTGCATTTGCGTACGCATTCGCCGGAGCGCTTCCGGTCCGAGCGAGCGCACATCGGTGCCGTCGAACAAAATTTCACCGTCTGTCGGCTCGATCAGCCGTAGAATTGCCCGGCCGGTCGTAGACTTGCCGCAGCCCGACTCGCCGACCACGGCCAGCGTCTCGCCCCGCAGCACGGTCAGGTTGACGCCGTCCACCGCCTTTACGGCCCCGGTCAGCTTGGAGAACAGACCTTTGCGGATCGGGTAGTGTTTCTTTAAATCGCGAACTTCCAAGAGCGTGGTCATGACAACGCCTCCCGCTTCTCATATAGGAAACACCGGCAGGAATGTCCCGCTTCATCTTCAAGCAGCTGCGGTTCAGCCTGTTCGCAGCGCTCGAACCGGTGAGGACAGCGCGGGGCGAACCGGCAGCCGGAAGGCATATGCAGCGGGTTCGGAACCTGTCCCGGGATGGACTGCAGACGATCCGCGTCTCCCGCGAGCTGAGGCAGCGAAGCCAGCAGCCCCTGGGTATACGGATGCTTCGGGCTGCTGAATAAGGTGGCGACGTCCGTCTCTTCCACCACCTGACCGGCATACATGATCACGACACGGTCGCACATTTCGGCGACAACGCCTAGATCATGGGTAATCATCAGGATCGAGGTCCCTTCCGTTTCCTGCAATTCCCGCATCAGATCGAGAATTTGGGCCTGAATGGTGACATCCAGCGCGGTTGTGGGCTCGTCGGCAATCAGCAGCTTCGGGTTACAGATCATCGCCATGGCAATCATGACGCGCTGGCGCATGCCGCCGGACAGCTGGTGCGGATACTGATCCGCAATTTTTTCCGGCCGCGGGATGCCCACCTTGGTCAGCATCTCGACCGAGCGCTTCCAGGCTTCTTTTTTACCGATCTTCAAATGGTACCTGGCGGCCTCGGAGATTTGCTTGCCGATCTTGAAGACGGGATTCAGCGAGGTCATTGGCTCCTGAAAGATCATCGCGATCCGGTTGCCCCGAATGCCGCGCATCTCCCGGCGGCTGGCTTTCAGGAGATCTCTGCCCTCAAAACGGATCTCTCCGGCCGAAATCCGGCCGATCTTCGGGGGAAGCAGCTGCATGATCGACAGCGAAGTAATGCTCTTGCCGCAGCCCGATTCGCCTACAATGCCGAGCGTCTCGCCTTTTTTGATGCGAAGATCGACGCCGTCTACCGCCCGGATCATCCCTCCGGAGGTCTTAAATTCCGTTCTCAGTCCGGATACTTCCAGCAGTTCGGGCATGACTCCCCCTCCTTCTTGTTGCTCTGATCGTTATGACTGGTCTTAGCTTCATGATCCGCCGGGCTTCGGAGACGTACGGGTCCCCTACGCGTTCGGCGTTTCCTCCACGCCCAAATATTTCAGCGCCGTCAGCGCATAAACCTTGGCGCACCGGATAATCTGCCAGACCGGCGCTTTTTCGTTAAACGAATGGATAGTGGACAATTCCGCCGGGCCGTACTGAAGCACGGGAATGTTATGTGTACGGAAATGGCGCGCATCGCTGGATGCCCACTGCAGAACTCCATACGCCTCTTCTCCGCTGACCTCGGAGATGCTGTCCACAAGATGCTTCACCACAGGCTCTTCCGGCGGCGTCCAGTTGGCATTGCCCTGAAAGCCGAACGGCTTAATGTCGGTCTCGATACCCGCCTCCAGCAGCAGCGACCCCGCGCGGTCCATCACCTGACGGTAGTCGACACCGAACGGAACGCGCGAATCCACCTGGACCGTGCAGCGGTCGGCGACCACGTTGACTTTGGTGCCACCTTGAATGGTGCCGATATTGACGGTGACATGATCGAACACCTGGTAAGCCAATCCTTCCGGCTCGCGTTCCTTGGCATATTGCTGGGAAATCGCGATAATGCTCTTGACCTCTTCGGGGGTATTCGGTTCGATATCCCATAAGCGCTGAAGCGCTTCGATCCCTTTTGCCGCCTTCACGATGGCGCTCTCTCCGACAATCGGCGACAGACTGCCGTGTCCCGGCGTTCCCTCGACGGTAAATTCGAACCAGCAGCTTCCTTTTTGTCCGATGGTCGGGTTCAGCGGGCCGGACGGCTCGGCGATAACCGCGGCCGTACCTTCGACGAGTCCCCGCTCCAGTACCCAAGGAACGCCGAGATGCCCGCCGGTCTCTTCGTCAGGCACAACGAGCAGCGTCAGGTCGCCTCCCAGCGGAACGCCGAGCTTTGCCAGCAGGGATGCGGCGAACAGCAGGCCGGCCAGCCCTGCCTTCATGTCGGAGGCTCCCCGTCCCAGCAGGTAACCGTCCCGAATTTCCCCGCAGAAGGGATCGAAATCCCAACGATCCAAATCGCCGGCGGGAACGACATCGGTATGGCCGCAGAAGATCAGCTGTTTGCCGGAGCCCGTTCCGCCGCTTCCTTTATAGGTTGATACCAAATTCAGCATTTCCGGAGTGGCGGCGTGAACCGTCGTCCCGATCCCGGATTTCGCCAAATATTCTATGATAAAATCGCTGATCTCTCTCGAATCCCCGGGCGGGTTCTCCGTTGGAAACTGAATTAATTTCGAGCACAGCTCAAGAAGCTCCTCCTGACGGTTATCGATTTCATCAAGCACCTTTTGTCTCCAGTTCATAACCGGCCACAACTCCTTTGAATGATTGCCTGCGACTGCTCAGGCTTTCGCTATGGAAAAGAGGGCCGGACCGGCATTTGCATCCGGCTCGGCCGCTCTATTTTCAAGAAACCGGGAAGGGATTCCCTATATGATCATCAGTTCTTGGACAACGGGTAGAAGCGGATAATCTCATCCGGATAATAGACATAACCGCTGACTTTGGCGTTCATGCCGACGATCCGGTTGTATTCGTAGAGATAGCTCCATGGCGCTTCGGTTGTAATAATCTCCTGGGCTTTCTCATACAGCTGCTTGCGCGCATCCGCATTTGGTTCCGCGCTTGCCTGCTCCCAAAGCTTGTCTACTTCGGCGTTGCTGTAATTGTTATAGTTGGACGAACCTTTGCCGTACATCAAAAATCCGAGGTGATAGCCGGGATCGTTGACGAAGGAGGTCCATTTGGAGATGTAGGCTGTCAGGTTTTTCTGTTTTTGCATCTCCAGGAACTGAGCCCGGGCCACCTTGTTGATGTTCATCGTCACTCCGACTTTGGCAAGCTCGGCCTGAATGAGCACCGCGTCGTCTTCCCAGTCCTGGAAGCCCGAGCCCAGTGTCAGGTCAAAGCTGAACCCGTTTCCGTAACCTGCCTCCTGAAGCAGTTGCTTCGCTTTATCCAGGTTATGCTCGTACGTGTAGCCCTTGTCGGTGTAGCCCGGCGTGTTGCTGGCAACGGCGCTCTTCATCTGTTTGGCTTGACCGTGCATAACATCGTTGATCAGTTGATCATAAGGAATCGCGTAAGCAATCGCCTGCCGGACCTTTACGTTGTCAAAAGGCTTGACTTTGTTATTGAGCGCAAGGAACAGGATGCGGTTGCTGGCATTGGATTTGACGCTGAGGGCGCTGTTCGCCTGCAGGGAGGAAACGTCCTTGGCCGGAATTTCGATTGCCATGTCCACATCGCCTTTATCCAGCAGCAGCACGCGGTTGGAGGCTTCCTTGGTGAATTTCAGCGTAACCTTACTGAGCTTCGGCGCCCCCTGCCAGTAATCGGCGTTGGCGGTAAGGACGGCTTCACTCGCCGGGTCCCATTTCTCCACTGCGAACGGACCGGAGCCCGCAGTATTAGTTTTAAGGTAATCCGCGCTTTTACCCTTCATGGCAACATCATCAACAATAGAGAAATTGTAGAGGGCGATAATCTGCATAAACATATGGTTCGGCTTGTTCACAGCAATTTCAACGGTGGAAGCGTCTTTGGCGGTGACCGTCTTAATGTCGGCCATCCCGTACAGGAAGCTGCCGGATTTCGAGTTCTTCACGCGATCGAAGGTATATACGACCGAATCCGCCGTCTTTTTTCATTGGAATTTCCCCTTTATCAATCATTTGCATTGCTGATAACCGAAGGATATTTCTCTTTCGCGGGACGGGCCGCCGATGAGGCGGCACCCGCTTTCTTTTATTTGCCGGATCGGAGCCGCGGGTCCATGACGTCGCGGAGTCCGTCGCCAAGCAGGTTGAAGCCTAAAATAGCCGTTGCGATGGACAGACCCGGAAAGGTCACGAGCCACCATTCCCCGGAAATGATATATTCGCGGCCTTCCGCGATCATGGCGCCCCATTCGGCTGTCGGCGGTTTGACGCCGAGGCCCAGAAAGCTAAGACTGGATGCGGTCAGAATGGCAAAACCCATACCCAGTGTAGCCTGAACCAGCAGCGGAGCCAGCGCATTGGGGAGGGTATGGCGCAGCAGAATGACGCGGTCTTTAACGCCAATGGATCGACTGGCCTCCACATATTCCTTTTCCCGCAGCGATATCGTCTGGCCGTACATCAGCCGCCCGAATTCGGGGATGCCGACCACTCCCACCGCAATCATTGCGCTGAAAAGGCCCGCACCGATGGAAGCGGCTATCGCCATGGAAAGCACCAGCGAAGGGAAGGACAGCAGCACGTCGAGCAGACGCATAATGATGATTTCCGTCCGGCCTCCGTAATAAGCGGCTATGCCGCCGAGCGGCACGCCGATTACAAACGAAATGCTCACGGCGATAAGTCCCGTCCAAATGCTGATCCGCGCTCCATACAGCACCCTGCTCAAAATATCTCTGCCGAAATTGTCCGTGCCCAGCAGATGCGCTCCGCCCGGAGGCTGCAGCTTAGCAGCCATATCGGGGACGTAAGGGTTATATGAGGCGATCCACGGGGCGACGATAGCGGCGATCGTCCACAGCACGATAAAGCTTAGCCCGACCGCCGCGAGGCGGTTCCTAAGCAGCAGCCGAAGGAATCCCGCCGGCTTAGGAGCCGATTCCTGCTGCCCCGGAGAACTTGTCGTTGACATGACTGTCACTGCCGCAGCACCTCCTTCTGTAATGGATTATTCATAACGGATCCGCGGATCGACCAGCCCGTAAATCAAATCAACCGCCAGATTAATCAAGCAGTACAGCACCGCGCTGACCAGCGTGAAGGCTTGAATGGGCGCATAATCGGCGGCCAGGATGGAATCGGTGATATAGCCGCCGACCCCGGGCCAGGAAAAGATTGTTTCTGTAATTACCGCGCCGCCCAGCAGGTAACCGAACTGAAGACCGAGTACGGTCAGCGTCGGAATCAGGGCGTTGATCAGCGCATGCTTGCAGATGACAATCGACTCCCGCAGCCCCTTCGCTCTGGCCGTCCGGATAAAATCCTGGCCGATCACTTCCAGCATGCTGGAGCGGGTCATCCGGGCCACTATGGCCATGGTCCCGGTGCTGAGGCAGATGGCCGGAAGCAGAAGGTGGATAATACTGCTCTTTAGAGCGACAAAGTCCGCTGACAGCAGGCTATCCAGGACATACAATCCGGTGATGTCCGTTGGCGGATTGAGGTCCCCGCTGATCCGTCCCATCGGGGGCGGCGCCCAGCCGAGCTTGGAATAGAAAATGTAGATCAGAATCAGACCGAGCCAGAATATCGGGACGCAGGCGCCGATCAAGGAGAACACCCTGGAGATATGGTCGATAACGGATTCTTTGCGGGTTGCGGCGATAATGCCGACAGGGATGGCTACAAGAATGGCGATCAGGATGCTGAACAGGGTCAATTCGACGGTAGCCGGGAACCGCGAGGCAAAATCGCTGGCGACCGAATGTCCGGTATGATATGCATCACCGAGATCACCACGCACGAGCTGGCCGATGTAATCAAAAAATTGACTGTAAGGCGGTTTGTCCAGGCCCATATCCTGCCTGATTTTCTCAATAACATCCGGGGTCGCCTGCTCACCGGCAAGCATCACCGCCGGGTCTCCGGGAAGTACGCGGGACAGTATGAAGGTGATCAAGATAATCCCCAGCAGCGCAGGAATCATCTGCCCTAGCCTGCGAACCGAATACACTAACAATGGATCAACCCCTTTTGCACAGCCGGCAGGACCCGGCCTGTCAAGTTAATTGTCTTACGAAGTGTGTTTACTTGAATTGTGCTCATTTTACAAAGATTACGGACAAGTCACTACGTCCCCTTTAACTAAAAAAGCAGCGGTTTGTTTGGTTGCTGCGGACGAATATGGCACTGCCGTGTTATATTTTATAACACATCAAATTTTAAAATCCTCTTTTTTACCTAAAAAACGGCAAGCTATATCCAGGAAACGGCGGATTACTCCACCGGATTTACGCGCATATAGTAATAAATCAGGCAGAGCTGGCAGACCAGCTGCTCCCTCGGATCGTTCAAATCAAATCCCGTAATATCCCGGATCCTCTCCAGCCTGTATTTTACGGAATTACGGTGGATAAACAGGCGGTTGGACGTATCGATGAGGCTCCCCCGGCTTTCCAGATAGTACAGAAAAATGCGCATAAGATCACCATTATGCTCCTCATCGTACTGCCGAAGTTTGCCCAGTTTGCGATTGAACAGCTCAGCGAATTCGGGGCCCTCCATCGCGTTCCCGAGCAGATCGTAGATCTCCACTTCCTCATAGCAGATGACAAATCTGCCCTGCCCGATCCGCCGGGACACGTTAAGCGCCTTGCGCGCTTCGTTGTAGCTGTCGTAGATCTCCCACAGACGCTTTTGTCCTCCCTGGCCAATCCGGCTTCCCGTAAGCCCCGGCAATTTGTCCGAAGCCCATTCCTCCAGCGTGTCCGCCCATGGATTAAACCGGTTCCGGTTGTCCTCCACCCTTTTGATTTCCATACTCGGCAAAAAAAGCACAGCCCGATTGGAGCGAAACTCCACATGAGGGGACACGCGCCGGATTCTGGCTTCTTCCTCAAGCCGTTTGGTCAGCAGCTCCTCCTCACCCGCTGCCCATTCGCCTTCAATCACGGCCACTTCCCATAAATGCTCCACATTGAGGCCCAGCTTGCGGGCCCGCTGCTCGACCTCATGCCTTGGCGGAACCGGAGGCGTCAGCAACTCGTCGATGAAATTTCCGCGCAGGCGCATTTCCGTATCCGCTACAATTTTGTTACGCATGAGTTCAAGCGCAAGCACCAGCCTGGCCTGCTCAATTCCGACCAGCTCCATCTCGTCCAGCTCCTTCTTGTCCACCAGGAGCCTCGCGACATTGCGGCGGTCTACGTTAATGGTCCATTCAAGCGGCGTCCGGGACAGATCCCACGCTAGGCCTGCTGGCGAGGAGACGATAAGCTCCCCCTCATTGTCAATCACCGCAACAGGCGCCCGCAGCAGACCGGCCACATTATCGCTGACCGCCTGAATGCCGCTGTTCTGAAGCACCATCGTGGTCAGCGTCTTATACACCTCTTCCGAGCGTCTCAAGAGAGCCGCCTGGCGGTCCAGCACTTGCTCCATGATCGGCCTCGTAATATCCGTATACGGGATTTCGGAAGGGACCTCGATGAGCGGCAGGCCCGTCTCGTCGCTGGCATCCAGCGCATCCTGCGGAATGCCCTTCAGAAAGCGGGCGGGCTTGATGGCCAGCGCGGCTCCTCCTCCTTGGTCCAGCACCCGGATCAATCCCGCGAGCTCCGAAGGATTGTCGCGAATGGCATAAGCGGTGGTCAGCATCAGGACCCCTTCCTTGACCCAGCCTTTCAAATCGGGTACTTCCATCACATCGATGAATTGAACCACCCGGTTCAATCCCTGGCTTCCTGCAAGCACTCTGGCATTCCGTAAAATGGGAATTTCCAGCACTTCGTCGATCGTAATCCCTGTTTTATCCAATGGTCGGCCTCCCCGTAAGTTTTAATGCGATCCGCAGTGCAACTTTTTGAGAGCTAGTTTATCAAAGATAACAGGCAAGCAAAATGGAATGATTTTCAAGCTAAAAAAAATACGCCTATACATTGCGGTTTCCCGCAAGTACAGGCGCATGACTCCGCGTTATTTGTTGCGTTAGCAGGATGACGCGCGTTCCCCAGACGAACGCGAAGACTCCATATATGGCAGCAGTCTCAGGTTCACAGACAGACGGCCGCCGCGGCTCCCAGCGAATAAATGGGATCGAAGGCCCGCAGTCCAAGCCGCCGCTCCAGTTCCTCCGCGAATCCGATCGTGGCGAAGCCCGTGCAGGCAAGCACAATCCCTTCGGCTCCCCGTTCGGCCAGCTTGACCGCCGAGCGGAAGGAAGCTTCCCGGCCCGCTTCCGTACGGAGGTCCAGCGTGGTCACAACGCCTTCCGGCCGCTCCATCCCCACATAAGCCTCGCCCAGAATGGAGCTGATAAGCGGTGGCGTCTCCTCCAGAATAGTCAGCACGCCCAGCTTGTCCACGCTGGCAAGCCCGAGATGAGCCGCACAGGAGCCCGCGCCGAGCACCGGCACGTTCACCGCCTGCCTGCATTCGGCCAGGGCGGGGTCGGCGGCGCAGCTGATGCCGATGGCCCGGCAGCCCCTCTTCTCCAGTTCACCGGCAAGCAGGACGATCTTGGGGATAGCCAATTCCTCGGTCCGATTGTCGAAGACGCCTTCCTGCTGGTCTTCAATGCAGGCGCTTGTCACTTCAAGCCCATATCTGCGCCGGATCAGCTCGCCGTGCAAATCGGCGTCCCTTTGATCCGGCAGCGTGATTACTCTGATTATTCCAAGCACAGTGGTCTCCCTCCTTCATGCGGAACGTTCATCCAATCAAACCAGCTTGCCTGCCGCAATGACCAACCGGCCGTCCAGATAGACATCGGGCTCTTTCACAACGATATCAATATGCACTCCTGCCGAAACCTGGCCGCCGAAGGTATGATTATTGCCAAAGGCGATATGAATAGTTCCATACACCTTCTCATCCTCCAGCACAACGCCGGTGATCCGCGCTTTGTCATTAGTGCCGATTCCGAACTCGCCGAGCAGACGGCCGTCTCCTTCCCCAAGCATCGACAGCAGCGCGTCCGCGCCGTCTCCCTCCGCGGCCGTCAGCCGGCCCTGCTCCACCGTCAGCAGCAGTGGAGAAGCCAGCGGTCCGTAGCCCGCCACGGAGCCGTCGGCCAGAAGAGAACCGGCTGCGGTTCCTTCCACCGGCGCGATATACGCCTCGCCGGACGGAAGATTGCCGGATTCGCCCGGCAGCAGATATAGTCCCGTGCTGGGCACACCGTTCCTTCCCTCAATCGAGAAGCTCAGGCTGTGCCCCGCCTTTTCAATGCGGACGCTCCGGCTTTCGCTCAGCTTGGCCGTAAGCGTGTCCGTCAAGGCCTTGACCTTCAGGTAATCGGCCGTGATGGCGCCGTTCAGGAACATATCCTCCGTCACGCCGGGCATCGTCGCCACCCTCGCCCCCGCAGCCGCAGCGCGTTTGCGTGCTGCGGTATGGGTAAGCGAATACTCGGTGATGCAGACAACGGCGTCCGTCGCTTCCATTGCCGAAGCGACAGCCTTGGGCGGCTCCTCTCCCGACTTTGTCCGCTCGCTCATCACCATCAGCACCGCTTCCGCGCCAAGGGAGGTACCGGCGGCGCGGACCGCTTCGCCCAGCATTTGCTTGCCATCGTCGGCAACGACCAGCAAAGATTCGCCGACGCGCAGCCCTAAACAATCGGCCAGCATCTTTCGGCTTGCCGCAGCAATTTTATCGTTCATCCCAAGCCATCCTTTATGCCAAAATTTCGGAGACGAGCTTACTCATCAGCGTGTTGGAGAGAATAACTGGCAGCCCGGAGGCGCGGGCTATGCTCTCCCTGTGCCGCTCCGTATATCCCATGCAATCCAGCAGCAGAACATCCGCTCTTCCTTGAAGGGCCCCCGCAGCTCTGCCAAAGTCTTCTTCCTCTCCAGTATAGGGCGAGGCTTCGGCGAAGACGGGCCGCAGCCCATACTCGGCGAATTTGTCCATCAAGCTGTCCGCTTGCTCTTCCAGCGGACAAATCACGCCAAGACGCCGTCCGCCGACAAGAGCGGCCACCGCCGGGGTAAGTATCCGGTCCGGTTCGATCAGAAAGGACGAACGGGTCCGCAGGCCGGGAAATACGCCGGTGCAGAGCAGAAGAATCTGGCGGATGCCTTCCACCTCCATCGCGTCGATCTTCCCTTGAAGGATGGGAAGCACCTTGTCGCGGGCAACGACGGCTGCACCGCCATCCGCCAACCTGGACGTTAGAGCGTAATCCCCCGGGCCGGGCGCAAGCTTGGCCTTGATCTCCTCCTCGCTCCATCCGTCAAGCACTCCCGCCTGAATAAGCCTGGCTCTGCCTTCAAGCTGGCGCAGAAGGTATGGGGCGACATCGTTTCTTGGCGCCTGCCCGATCGTAATCATCCCCAGCGCAGCGGATGCTTCGAATCCCGTACGTATCATCAGCCGACCTGCGCCCCTTGTCCCTGAGTCTGAAGCTTCTTCATGGAACCGTACAGCGCCGTGATGCGGCTGAACTCTTCCGGATTGTAGAAGCTGCAGGTACCGGACGTCACTTCCTTGGCCGTCTCCACCGCAAAACGTACGGCCGAGGCGATATCGACCTCATGGCTGGCGCCGGTTCCGCATCCCGGGACAACGGACTGCGCCGTAACGGCCACTCCAACTACCGGAGCATCTGTGGCAACCGCCGGTTGAAGAATCGAGTTGATATGATACAATCCGTTCCCGTAAGGCGTAATGTCCTGAGTCGTTACAGGGAAAGTGACGGGCGGAATGCCCGTGGTCATCTCCATAATCCGCAAAAGATCCTCACTGACGCGAAGAATATAACCCTCCTTCACCGTCGGTGAGATGGCAATGCCTTTATGATTAACAACACGATTGCCTTTGGTCGTGTCAATGGACAAAATCGCTTCCATCTCCGGCATGATTTCATAGCGGTTCATCACAAGAATATCGACCGGAGAATCCATGAAATCAACGGGTTCATGCGGCAGCGTAGGGGCGTCCGGACAAATATGCGTGGTGATGATTACATCTCCGGGCAGCGAATCTCCTTTAGCCTGCATTTCCGCCAGCTTCAAAGCGGACGCGACCGCCGCGACCGCACCGTCCGCATCGGAGACAATACCAATCCGGCTCGGACGCGCGCCGATTCCCCCGAGACGGCCCACAATGCCGAATGTCGGGGCGCTTCCGCCCTTGCTTTTGCCATCCGTGCCCGGAATCAATATTTTAATAAAATCGGTGCTGCCTTTGTCGCCTTCCACCGTGGTTACGCTAACGGAAACTCCCGGAAAACCGGCGAACAGTCTGCCCACCGCCTCTCCGTTCACGAAAGTACTGTCGAGCGCTTCAAGCACAGTCATTGTCTGCATTAATACCATGAGGGTTCCTCCTATGCTCCTGGTTAGTATCCCATTTTTGTTCACCGTTACAGCAGGCGATATCAATCTGAAAGCAACGGAATAATGAGTTTAACCCATGGTAACGCAGGAGAAAGAACCCGGACAATGTGCCCTCTTACCAAAAGCGAGTGGGGTTTCTTGTCCTTCGGGGATAAAATTCGGCCATTTCCTCTTATTTCATATCATATGATGTTAAATAATATACCACATAAAAAACAGGGACCTCCCTTTACCTTGAAGGTTTCGGGAGGTCCTGTTCGTGGGCATGCTTTCGAAATCGGTATTACGCTTTGCCAATCGGCGCGGCTTCCGGTTTCTCAATCGTTACTGTCAGTCCGCCGTCTTCCTCGCTAACCTTCAGCACGGAGCCTTCGCCCGCTTCGCCGGAGATCAGCGCCCGGGCAACCCGGGTTTCCAGGCTGCGCTGGATGAACCGCTTCAGCGGCCGCGCGCCATATACGGGATCGAAGCCCTCCTTCGCGATAAAACGCACCGCTTCGTCCGTGAGGACAAGGCCGACCTGGCGCTCGGCCAGACGCCCCCGCAGGCCGTCCACCAGCTTGCCGACGATCTGCCGGATTTCGTCAAGCGACAGCGGCTTGAACATCACGATGTCGTCTACCCGGTTCAGGAACTCGGGGCGGAAATGGCCGCGCAGCTCGCGCATAACGCGCTCCTTGACCGCGGGCGTAAGGTCGCCGTTATCGTCGGTGCCCTGAATCAAATGAGGCGAGCCGATGTTAGACGTCATGATGATAATCGTATTCTTGAAATCGACAATCCGTCCTTGCGAATCCGTCAGTCTGCCGTCATCGAGCAGCTGCAGCAGGATGTTGAACACGTCCGGATGGGCCTTCTCCACTTCGTCCAGCAGGACGACCGTGTATGGCTGGCGCCGCACCGCTTCCGTAAGCTGGCCGCCTTCTTCGTAGCCGACATATCCCGGAGGCGCGCCGACGAGCCGGGACACGCTGTGCTTCTCCATGTACTCCGACATGTCGATGCGGATCATTCCGTCCTCACGGTCGAACAACGCCGCCGCCAGCGCCTTCGCCAGCTCGGTCTTGCCGACGCCGGTCGGACCGAGGAACAGGAACGAACCGATCGGCCGGTTCGGGTCCTTGATGCCCGCTCTCGCCCGCAGCACGGCGTCAGATACCAGCGACACCGCTTCGTCCTGGCCGACGACGCGTTCATGCAGCGTCTCTTCCAGCCGCAGCAGCTTGTCTCGCTCGCCCTCGACGAGCCGGCTGACCGGAACGCCGGTCCAGCGGGAGACGATGTCGGCGATCTCATCCTCGGTCACCGCCTCGCGGAGCAGCCGGGAATCGCCATCCTGCTGGGCCGCTTCCTCGGCCGCCTTCACCTGCCGTTCAAGGTCGGGGATGATGCCATAGCTCAGCTCGGCCGATTTGTTCAGGTCGTATTCTTCCTGGGCGCGCTCCAGATCCATGCGCGCCTGCTCCAGTTTCTTCTTCAGCTCACGGACTCCGGAAATGGCCGACTTTTCCTTCTCCCAGCGCGCGGTCATTTCCAGATGCTTCTCCTTGAGATCCGCCAGCTCCCGCTGGAGCGACTCCAGGCGGCGTTTGCTGGCGTCGTCGGTCTCTTTTTTGAGCGCGGCTTCTTCAATTTCCATCTGCATCAGCCGCCGCGTCACTTCATCCATTTCGCCCGGCATGGAGTCAATCTCCGTCCGGATCATTGCGCAGGCCTCGTCGACGAGGTCAATCGCCTTGTCGGGCAGGAAACGGTCGGTAATGTAGCGGTTCGACAGCACGCCCGCCGCGACCAATGCGCTGTCATGGATTTTGACCCCGTGATGCACCTCGAACCGCTCTTTCAGGCCGCGCAGAATCGAGATCGTATCCTCGACGTCCGGTTCGCTGACCATTACCTGCTGGAACCGGCGTTCCAGCGCCGGGTCCTTCTCAATATACTTGCGGTACTCGTCGAGCGTCGTCGCGCCGATACAGTGCAGCTCACCCCGGGCCAGCATCGGCTTCAGCATGTTGCCCGCATCCATCGCCCCTTCGGTCTTGCCCGCGCCGACAATCGTATGCAGCTCGTCGATGAACAGGATAATCCGGCCGTCGCTTTCCTTGATTTCTTTCAGGACGGCCTGAAGCCGCTCCTCGAACTCGCCGCGGTACTTCGCACCGGCGACAAGCGCGCTCATATCGAGGGAGAAAATCGTCTTGTCCTTCAATCCCTCCGGCACGTCGCGCCGGACGATCCGGTGGGCCAGGCCTTCCACGATGGCAGTCTTACCGACGCCCGGCTCGCCGATGAGCACCGGATTATTCTTCGTCTTCCGGGAGAGAATCCGGATGACCCGACGGATCTCGCCATCACGGCCGATTACCGGATCAACCTTGCCCGCCCGTACTTCGGCGACGAGGTCGCGGCCGTACTTCTCCAGCACCTCATAGGTCGCTTCCGGCTCCCGGCTTGTCACCCGCTGATGCCCGCGAATCTCCGCCAAAACCTGCAGCAGCTTCTCGCGCGTCACGCCCTGGGCTTCGAAAATACGGCGGATATCCGCATTCCCGCCGCTGCCGGATACCATCGCCAGCACGGCATGCTCCACCGCCACGAATTCATCCTGCATGGCCGCCGCTTCCTTCTCGGCCTGTTCCAGCGTGGCGATCAGCGTGGACGAAGCGTACCGCCGCACCGTTCCGGCGCCCGCGCCGCCGACGGAGGCCCTACGCCGGAGCAGCTCATCCGTGCGGCGCAGCAGATCGTCCACCGGCACGTTCATCTTTTGCAGCAGCCGGGGGAGCAGCCCCTCATGCTGCTCGAGCAGCGCTTTAAGCAGGTGCGGATTATCAATCTCCTGGTGACCTGCGCCCGCAGCCAATGACTGCGCGGATGCAACTGCCTCCTGCAGCTTTTGCGTTAATTTATTGAAGTCCATTCCTGCCTCATTCCCTTCTTGGAATCATTGTTCTTCAGTCTGCCCTCGTCTCCGGTCACCCGGCCGCGGTCCCTCGGCGCTTGGCTTCGGCGCCCCGCTTCTTGGCGCCCGCCTGAAAGCTTGAGGAATGCTCAAGCTGCTGGTAGAGCTGCTTCTCAGCCTCGCTTACCGATTCAGGGACATTGATCTCGATGTCAAGCAGCACGTCTCCATTCGCTCCGTTTTCCCGCTTCAGCCCCTTGCCTGGTATCCGCAGCGTCTTGCCGCTCCGGATGCCCGCCGGAACCTTCAGCTTAACCGCGCTTCCGTCCGGCAAGGATACCTTCGCTCCTCCGCCAAGTACGGCCTGCCAGGGAGCAATTTGCAGGATTCCCCGCAGGTCTCCGCCGCTTACTTCATAAGTGTCATGGGCACGGATATGCAGGACGATCAGCATATCGGCCTCTCCTTGCCGTCCGCGCTCTCCGCTTCCCGGCACAGAAACCACTGTACCGTCACCCGAACGAGGCGGGATGTTCACAGTCACCGTCCGCCCTCCGGCCTGAACGCTGACGCTGCCGCCCTTATAGGCCTGCTCCAGCGTAACGTCGAGCTGCGCCTCCATCATGCCGCCCATTCCGCCCATTCCGCCGGCTCCCGGACGCCTTCCGCCCGAGAAAAAGTCGAAGCTTCCCCGCTCAGCTCCTCCCCTGCCGCCGAACAACATCTCAAACAGGTCGCCGTCCGGAATGTCCGCGCCGCTGAAAGAATAACTGCCGCTCCAGCCTTCGCCGAACGGCGATTCCCAAGAGGCTTCTCCACCCGATGGTCCGCGCCCGAAGCCGTATTTTAGAGCTTCGTCGTAGGCTTTGCGCTTCTCCTCGTTCCCAAGCGTTTCATACGCCTCGGCTATTTTTTTGAAGCGTTCTTCCGCTTTCGAGTCCTTATTCACGTCGGGATGCCACTGCTTGGCGAGCTTCTGGTACGCTTTTTTAATCTCCTGTTTGGATGCATCCTTACTGACGCCAAGCACACTATAGAAATCGGATTCCGCCATCCTGGCCCCCTCCCTTCCCCTCTATTCTTTATTTCCCCGTTTTCACGGCACTGTAATCCAAATCCGATCCAAAGCGGAAGCAGTTTCGTAAGAAGAAACGCCTGACGGCGTCTTTTCAAGACGCAGGTACGTTTCTCGTAAAAATATAAGACCAAACGATAGGCGCGTAGCTTATAAAGTCTTATATTTAAAAAAACGCATTATAGCCGGAAATCCATCTACAATGCGCTCCTCGTATATATTATTCAACACATTACTTATCTTCCATTACCGCTTTAGGCGATTATTCGCCGTCCCGAATCTCAATGCGTCTACCCTGCGGTTTCTGCCGCTTCGGCACTTCAAGCATCAGCAATCCGTCCTTCAGCGAAGCGCGGATGCCATTTTCTTCGATATCCTGCACGTAGAATCTGCGCACATACTCGCCATACCGGCGTTCTTTGCGGACAATCTGCCGGCCTTGATTTTCCTCGGTGGTTTCTTCCTTGCGCACAGCCTTGATCGTCATATACGGCGCTGTGTAATCAATCTCGATATCTTCTTTGGCAAAGCCCGGCAGCTCGGCTTCGATCAGGTAGGCATTCTCGCTTTCGCGGATATCGGTTCGGAAAGACAAAGTGGAACTCTTGAACGGAGCGAAGAAATCATCCCCGAACATGTCATTCAAGGACTTGGTCAGTTGGCCAAAAGCCTCTTCACGCCGTTTACCAAAAGGAACCAAATCAAACATCTTTCATTCCCCTTTCTTGACTTTGACTTTATTTGACCTTACAGCTTTATTATAAACTCTGCCCCTCTGATGCTCAAAACCGATTTCAACGCAAAAAACGCCGAATTCCGGCGTCTTCAGGCATTTTTAATGCAAAATTTTAGTGTTTTGATTAATTTGACCTTTTTTGACCTTCACTGCGGAACTTCTTCCTGTATTCCTCTTCCAGCAGGCAGAATTCCGCTCTCATGGCAGGGCAGGAACGCCGGCTTTCATCTGCTGCTTACCATCAAGAGCGGTGGCGCGGAAGAGGAGCTTGCAGCGGCGGCAAGGGAGGCCGATGTCCGGATCGCGCCGATGGGTTATACCTGGTGGAACCGGCCCGCCTGGACGGAACCATCATTTATTCTTGGCTTCGGAGGAATACCGGAGGAGCGCATTGACGACGGCATCAAGGCACTGAAGGAAGCATGGCTGGATTGAACAGATCCGGCCACCCCATCATTATGAAAGCATTTTTAAATCAAGTTTAAATATGAAGTTGCATCCGTTCAGAGAGTGTGATATGATTACTCCATTGGAATTTTGACCTGAACTCACATATTGCGGAGGGTTATGATTTTGAGCGCTTAACCTTGTGCAATATGTGATTTTTTATTTTTAAGTAAATAATAAGGTCATGTTCAAAAATAAGGAGGTTTTCTACAATGGAAACAGGAACAGTAAAATGGTTTAACGCAGACAAAGGCTTTGGCTTTATCGAAGTTGAAGGCGGCAGCGACGTATTCGTGCATTTCAGCGCAATCGTAAGCGAAGGCTTCAAGACACTTGATGAAGGTCAACGCGTTGAGTTCAACATCGTTCAAGGCAACCGCGGTCCGCAAGCTGAGAACGTCGTTAAGCTGTAAATCCGAAAGCACGCCCCGAACCTAGCGTTTGGGGCGTTTGTTTTTTACTGCAATAATCCGGGAGAGAAAGAGGGATGCTTCTTGTACTATTCACGGAAAAGGCCTCTGGAGGATATTCCGGAAGAACTCACGGCCATATGGTCCTGTACGAACAAAAGCTGCAACGGTTGGATGAGGGACAATTTTGTCTTTTTAGTTCAGCCCACCTGCTCCTTGTGTAACTCACCGATGGAAAAAGGCGAGAAAATGCTCCCTGCGGTAGCCAATACCAGCCCCACTCAGTCCAAACAGTGAAACAGAGTATCACGCAGGAACCCTCAAGCTTCGGCCTTAGCCGAAGTTTATTTGTCTTTTTCGGCTCCGCTCTCTTCCCCGCAGCACAGATTGGGCGACTTTCCCCTCTATTAATAAAGCACCCGCCACAAATAAAAGGTCGCATACGCTTCCCAGCCCTGCCAGGCCGCGAACAGCTTCCGCAGTTCAGGTAGCGTCGGCTTTCTGTCCATCCCAAGCGCCGATTTAACGGCATTGTGCAGGCCGACATCCCCGGTGGGAAAAGCCGTGGCGTCGCGCAGGCAGCGCATCCTCACGTACTGGGCGGTCCAGGGGCCGATTCCCCTCACCGCTGTAAGTCTTGCCTCGGCTTCCTCCGGCGAGCCAAGAGCCAGCAGCTCCTCCCGGCTCAGCGAACCGCCAGCCATAAGATCCGCGACCGCAAGGATCGTCCGCGCCTTGCTCCGGCTAAGCTGGAGTGCGCATAAATCCTCCTCCGCCGCGCCAAGAAGCAACTCCGGCGGCGGGAACAGATGGTAGCGATGTCCCGACCACAGAACGGACTCGCCATAGCCCTCCGCAATCCGCGCCTTCAGCTTATACGCAAAGGCCAAATTAACCTGCTGCCCGAGAATCGCCCAGCACAAGGCCTCGAACAAATCGGGGATGCCGACAATACGCAGGCCCCGGAAACGTTCCGTAAGCGGCCCGAGCAAAGGATCGCCTTCCGCCAGCTTATAGAACGGCCGCAAGTCGCGGTCCAGGTCGTACCAGTCGCGGATATAATGCGCCAGGTCTTCCAATCCCGCTTCCCCGGGCCGCTCTCCTTCCAGCAGCTCCACCCGCAGCAGCCCCGGGTCGGGGGCTGTCAGCCGGACCAGCAGCGCCGCCCCATCCGCCCGAAGCAGGCGGGTGACCCCTTCGCCATCCGTTCTATATAGACATTCCAGCGGTGAACGCGCCATATATTCGAGACATGCTTCCCAATTGAACAGCTCCGGAAGCGGAAGCTCAAAAAGCAAATCGTTCATGTCCAGCCGCCGCCACATGGGCGATTCCTTCGAGTTCGAGCAGCTCCTGCTTGAGCCGAAGCCCTCCGGCATAGCCCGTCAGAGTGCCGTTCGCCCCAATGACCCGGTGGCAGGGAAGAAACACCGGAAGCGGGTTGCGGCCGTTCGCCGCGCCCACGGCGCGCATCGCCTTGGGTCGGCCGATCCTCTCCGCCAGCTCCGCGTACGTAATGACCGCGCCATACGGGATATCGGCCAGCGCCGTCCATACCTGCCGCTGAAAAGCCGTTCCCCGGAGATCAAGCGGCAGCTCCTGGAAGTCCGTACGATGCCCGGCAAAGTAGTCCTCCAGCAGACGAATCACCCCCCATTCCTCAAAGGGCCGTTTATCGTCGGCCACGCCGCTGCCGGGAGCGTAGCGATCCAGCCAGGCCTTTGCCGTTTCCTCCGTATCATGCTGAAAGGACAGGCGGCACAGCCCATCTGCGCCGCCCCACAGCGTCCATGCCCGGCCCCCAAAATTAAGAGTGTGCCGGTATATCGTATTCTGGCTCATCCGCCATTCCTCCTTGAACTCGTTCTCTGTATTCCGTAGGTGAAGCTCCCGCGTGCCGGTGAAACCAGGCGGCAAAATGGGAAGCGCCGCGAAAGCCGACCGTCCTGCCGATATCGGACACGGGCATCCGGCTGAGGCGCAGAAGCCCGCAGGCCTTGTCCAGCCGCACCTGATCCAGCTTGGCGGCCGGAGTAAGTCCGGTCACCTCCTTATAGGTGCGGTGAAGATGAGAGGCGCTGACCTTCAGCCGCTCGGCCAAGCTGTTCAGCGTCAGCCGCTCTCCGTACTCGGCGTTGATCACGGCATCGGCCTGGGCCGCCAGTACGGCGTCCGGGCGCAGCGGCCCGCCCTCCTCGGGACGGCATCTTTTGCATGGGCGGAAGCCCGCCTGAAGCGCCTCCTCCAGCGACGGATAGAACGTTACATTGTCCGGCTTTGGCGTTCTGGCCCGGCAGGATGGCCGGCATACAATGCCGGTGGTCCGAACTCCGGTATAGTAAATCCCGTCATACCGTGCGTCGCGCTGGACGACAGCCTGATAGACAAGGTCGAATAATGCCTGATCCATGATGCATCCCTCCACACCGCCATTATAACGCATTGCGCCGAGCCGGGGCAGGCCGGCCGAATAAGAAGGCAAGAATACGACAGCTCAGTCTTTAGCTGAACACTGGCATCGCCCTATCCACAGTCCAGCTGTTTCAATCGCTCGGGGCAACCATCGGGCTCAGCGTGTTCGGCAGCCTGCTCTCCGGCCACATCAGCAAAGGCGTGGAACCGCTCAGCAGCCAGCTGCCTGCCGGCACATCGGAGAATCTGGCGGCGGGCGGAATCCCACCCGGCATCTCGCCGCAGCTGCTGACCGAAGTCAAAACCGTGTTCACGCACGCCTTCCAGAATGTGTTCTCTATCTCGCTGGTTTTTGTTATTATTACTTTCTTCATCTGCTGGTTCCTTAAAAAAGAGGTACTGTCCCAGAAGAAAGAGGACTCTGCCGAGACCATCGTCGAGGCCCTATAATTTACGTATAACCTGCGCAAAAAAACGGCTGCGCCACCCATATGTTGGGGGTGCAGCTGTTTCACGCAATAGCGTTCCTGCCCCGAGTTTCACATGCAGCGAATTTCGATCCAGCCTACAGGCGCACTGTGATAAAAATCTCTTTTTTCTTAAAGTTAAACAGGAGTATTATTCCAACCTGTCGAACTCGTAATAAAGAAAATGGAGACCTACTTTAGGGGGCGTTGGATATGCAAAAAATACCATACTCGCAAATACAATCGGAACTGCGGACGGGCGATTTGATTCTTTTCAGCGGACAATATGAAATCAGCAAGCTTGTCGAAAAGCTGGAAGGCAGCCTGTGGTCCCATGTTGCCATGGTAGTTCGGATTCCAGAGATCGAGGTTCCGCTGCTGTGGGAATCCACAGCTTTGACGAATCTGCCGGACGTCTTGATGAACGATCATCTCACGGGGCCGAAGCTGGTAGATTTGCAGAAAAGGCTGGAAACCTACGGAAGCGACGTCACCCCCTATGTTCCGCCCCGCTACGCCGTAAGGCCCCTGAAGGTTAAGCGGAGCGAAGAGATGATTTCGAGCCTGCACGCCCTGTTTACGGAGCTGCATGGCATTCCCAACCCCGGCGAATGGAAAATGATTCTGGAGGTCCTTGAAGGCCGGATCTTCAAGATTCGTTCCAAACTGGACAACTATACCTGCAGCGAGCTTGTCGCCGAGTCTTACATCAAGATGGGCCTGCTCGACCCGAATGCCGTTATCAACGGATTTATGCCGAGCGATTTCTCCTCGGACGGACATCTGTCGCTCCTTAAAGGCTCATTCAGGGAAGAAATCGAAATCGACCTCGCCGGCATCAAATCGTCCACCTGACAGAAGAAGATGAAGGCTACATTAACCGCATCTTCGGCAGCTTCAAAATTCCGTATAGGCCGGATTGGATTGCTCGTATTCGGACTAGTCGTCGCTCTGCTTATGCTTCTCTGGAGTCAGACGGCGGATTCGGCCCGTCTGGAAGAGGCCGCCGGACTCGGCAGCCTCCGTACAAATACGGATCTTCAGGACGATTTGAAAATATGGGAGGACAAAGACGGACAGCTCACGATCAAGGATGTTGCAAGTCCGGCAATGGATTCGTTATTCGTGCCGTACAAGACCAGCGGACTCGGCGGCTCGATTAGAGGTTCGACTTATTGGGTCGAGCTGGACCTGTTCAATGCCTCTTCCAGGACAAGAGAACTTCTGCTGGAACTGAGCAAACCCCAGCTCAGCCGGGTGACCCTGTACCAGTTTGACGACGAACGCCATTTTTTGCGCCAGATCCGCACAGGCAGAAGTCTGCCCTTCAACGAGCGGGTCTTCAATCATCGGAATTTTATTTTCGACCTTTCGTTTTCTCCCGAATCCGGGCAGCGGCTATATTTTCAGATTCAAACCGACACTTATCTTCAGCTTCCGATGAAGCTGTGGGAGACGCAGAGCTTTATCGAAAGCGAGCAGCACTCGGGTCTTCTGTTCGGCATGTATTACGGGATTATGTTCGCAATGGCGCTGTACAACAGCTTTCTTTATGTGTCGATAAGGGACAGGGTTTATCTGTACTATGTGCTCTTTATCGTTTCGTTTGCGATAATGCAGGCGGTTTGGGACGGATTCGCCTACCAATATTTATGGCCGGGGCATCCCGCTTGGGACCTGAAATCCAATCCCGTCTTTATCGTATTGACCTGTCTGTTCACATGTGCGTTCTCGCGGAGCTTCCTGTCGGTTCCGAAATATTCGCCGCGAGTCGACAAAATTATTTGCGCCTTTATAGCCGGACTTGTTCTGACGCTGCCTAGTATGATATTTATGACGCCGGGCTTATGCACCAAATTAGCCGTCTACCTTGCAACCGCCAGCATTTTGCTCTGCCTGTCGGCGATAGCGGCCGTCCGGTTTCGGATGCGATCCGTCTTTTTCTATACTTTGGCATGGCTCGTGCTGTTTGCCGGCTCCGCGCTAAATATTTTGGCCGCTTACAAGCTGCTTCCCTTGAACTTTCTGTCGCTATATTCTGTACGGTTCGGCTCGGTAGCCGAGACCATTCTCTTGTCAGTAGCACTGGCGGACCGCTTTAACCTCATCAAGCAAGAAAAACTGCTGGAAGAGAAGCAGGGAATCCTGCTCAAAAAACTGCATGAAACGACGAAAGAACTGACTTCAACCTACGATTTGGACAAGCTTCTTCATTACACCTTGACCAGCCTGTCCAATATAACCGTCTGCGAGAACGGCTTTATTCTGTTAAAGAACGGGGAAGGGTACGTGCCGAAAACCTCGGTTGGGAGCGGGCTATGGAGCGGACTGCTCTTTACGGAGCTTGAAACGGAACCCTTCTTCCGCGCTTTGATCCGTGAAAAAAGGCTGGTGCTCCACTCTGATCCCGATGCATCCTCCTTCCAGCTTCATCCGGGCGCCAAGACCTGTATCGGAATCCCGATCCTGTACCACGACCGTCTGCTGGGTCTGGTCGTACTGCACAGTTATTCCCTCAGGAACTTTACCGAGAGTGAAAGGGAAATCCTTCGCGATTTTGCAGGGCAGGTCGGCATCTCCATTGAAAATGCCCGCCTGTTCTCGGAGATTAACCGGATGGCCTCAACCGACGGTCTGACAGGGGTGTATAACCGCAGCTATTTTCTCAGTCTGGCCAACAGGCACTTGTCCCAATGCTGGAGCTTGGATAAGCCCTTGTCGCTGATCATGGTCGATATCGACCACTTTAAGAGCATTAATGACCGGTACGGCCATCTTGCCGGTGACAAAATCATTCAGGAAACGGCGAGCCGTCTCGCCGAATTGATTCAGCCCCGCGGCATTATCGGCCGGTACGGCGGCGAGGAATTCGTTATCCTGCTACCCGGTATCGCAGCCGAGCAGGCGTATAGCCTGGCGGAAATCATGCGGAAAAGTATCTCGGCATCCGCCGTCCCGTTCGAGCAAATGGGCAGCGTCAGGTATACAATCAGTTTGGGCGTCACATCCGTTTCGCCGGACACAAGCGACATTAAGATGCTTATCGACCAGGCGGATCAAGCGCTGTACAAAGCCAAAGAAAGCGGAAG
Source organism: Paenibacillus sophorae (assembly GCF_018966525.1). Taxonomy (NCBI): domain Bacteria; kingdom Bacillati; phylum Bacillota; class Bacilli; order Caryophanales; family Paenibacillaceae; genus Paenibacillus; species Paenibacillus sophorae. The sequence goes on along the minus strand of NZ_CP076607.1, from coordinate 926,570 downwards.
AAACTGCGTAATGGAATTTGAGTTTAAGGAAAACCTCGCTTAGAGATTTCCGGCGAACGAATATATTTTCACAAGGGACACCTTCGCGGGTGTCCTTTTGTTCGGTCTGACTCGCAGAAGCAGAAGTGATATAATTAAGTCACTATAGGCTTACAGGAGAATACTTTCATGCCATCGATACCTGCCCTTGATGACGCCGGGTGGGCCAGGCTCATCCAGGACACGGCGTATTATTTTGACGACCTGACCCTTAAAAAGGGCTTTCAATATTATAAGCAAAACCGGGTTATCGGATTGACAGCCGGTTCACCCGGACTCGTCACGGCCTTCGTGGACGGAAAAGAACGATACAGCGTCGAGATTGTTCTGGGCGCTCTCTCGATCAGCAGCTGCAGCTGCCCCGTCCTCGGGCCATGCAAGCATATGGCGGCCGTCCTGATGGACTACGCCGGAGCGCAGAGCCGTCCGGTTCAGCTGCTGGCCAATGCCAAGTCGTCCGCCCAGGTTCGGGCGGCAATGAGCTCCGCCCGCGCCGTACCGGAGGGCGGCAAAGCCGCCGGCAGCAGACCAAGCGGCTTACGGCACGACAATTCGGCTGCCGGTACCCTGGCCGCCGGAAACAGCGAGCCCGGCAGCGGTGGTGGTGCGGAAAGCAGTAACGGGACGGACGCTGACGATAGAGTGGAAAGCTATCCTGATGGAGGTGAAGCAGGGTATGCCGGAGGATCGGGCAGTAGCGGAAGAATGGATAATAGACCGGGCGGTGCTGACAGAAGCAGCGTCAGGCCGGGCAGCACAGGAGCTAAGGGCGGAGCCCTGCGCGGGAGCCAGGACGCCTTGAAGGAGCAAGGCCGCCTCATTCCGGTCATGAACGTCGCCGAGTGGCATGAACTGTTCGCCCGGTGTGTATCGCCTCTTGCCGGAGACACCCGGAACCCGCAATATGCGGATGAAGCGATCGCGGCAATCCTTCGCATCAAGCCGCCAATGGCCCCTGAACTGGAGAAGCTATTCGGCTTGCACACCCGTCTCTTTGTTCTGGAAACGCTGACCGCCCGCGTGGTCGGAAGGACGGGGACATTTACGCCTTCACTCGGATACTACACCCACCTGGCCGTAACGGAGCTTCAGGATGATATCGAGCGCTTCTTCAGCACGAAGCCGTCCCCCGCCTCCGAGCCGGAACAGTGGAACCGTATATTGGACACACTCGGGGTTCTCCGGCGGGCGCTGCTGGCAGAATCAAAGGAGCAGACCTTCTATTCCGCTCTTTATTATTTGCTGTGGAGAAAATGGATTATTCCAGAAATGCGTGATACTGCGCTTTTCGAAGAAGAACTGCGGCGGCTGGAAGGGGAGGAAGACAACCGGGCGGCATCTCCGTCCCGGCAGCCCCTGCTGATCGCCCGGGCCTGGATGCATTTCTGCCTGTCCGAAGATGACGAGGCCTTAAGTCTGCTCCGGGAAGCGGCTAAGCGGCCGGGATTCCATCCGGAAGGGCTAGATATTTTCTGGGAGCCGCTGTCGGAAGCCGGGGAAGCGCGGCGGCTTGTGAGCTGGCTTACGGAGGCTGGCGAACTGCTCCGCGGGCACCGCCGTCATGGTCTTGACAGCTATGCGCGGCACTGGGAGGAGGCTGTCCGGCTTCTGCCGGGCGCCGAGCCGCAAATGTGGCGTTTACTGGCAGACATGCTGCCTTTAAGCGGCGACATTTACGAAGAGAAGCTGCTGGCGCACGGACGCTGGCGGCAATGGATGGATTACCAGCTCAGCTCCGGCAAGGACCCTGCGGATTTCCGGGTGCGGGAGCTTCAGCCGCTGGAGAAGAATGCGCCGGAGCTGCTGCTGCCCTTCTATCATCAGGCAGTCGAGCGGCATGTCTCAGAGAAGAACAGAAGCAGCTACAAAGCGGCGGTAAAACTGCTGAAGCGGCTAAGCAAGCTGTATAAGAAAATGAAAGCGGAGGATCGCTTCGAGCATTTTCTCGGCTCTTTCACCGCCCGCCACAGCCGGCTTAGAGCGCTGCAAGAAGAGCTTCGGAAAGGAAAGTTGACACCATGAACGGGCAATTGCGGAAAATTACGGTCCGGATTGGACTGAGCGAATTCGGAGACGCACTATTGTACGGTTTGACGGATGACGGATACGGCCTTTCCGGTATGACTTTGAAGCAGATGCTCTTCGCCTGGCACGAGGAGTCGTTCTATGGTACCGAGCTGGCCATTCACAAAGCCGGAGAGATCGAACTGGTCGTCCTGCCCGCCGAACAGGTCCTGTCTTTCTTCGCCGCCGGGCAGCTGCTGTCGCATATCGGATGGTCATGGGACGGCGAAGCGGCTCCGCTCGCCGATCTGGCCCCCAGCCTGGCATTTTGTCTCGAGGAACGGCAGTATGTGCCAAGCCTTGCCGCATACCGTGAAGGGCGGCTGGAGTGGATCTGGGATGAGAGAGCACTTCGGACGGCGGCGGAAGCGGCGGATCAGGAAGCGTCCGCGAGGGAAACTGGAATGCGGCAAGCGGCAGAAGTCTGGCCGCAGGATGCTGCGGACGACGCAGGCGGCGCAACGGTACTAAACGGCGGCTCGCCCGCCGCCAGACCGGACGCGCTTGCCGCGCTTCGCCGGCTGAAGGATGACCCCGGCTTCATAGCAGGCGTCCGGGCGGCCTTCTCCGCCGCCGTATCCATGCGCTATTACGACACGGAAGCCCATGCCGCCGACCTGCGGCGCGAGTACCCGATGCTGTTCGAGCGTAAGCGTCTGGCGGCAGCCGGCATGGACGCGGAAGCCTGGCTCGTCTCCATCGGCTGGAAGGCCGATGTTTCGCCGTTCCGCCCCGCGCTCCAGCTGCTGGAGCCGGGTAAAGCCGAATCCTCCTGGCGGATTCGGCTCGTCTTGCAGGACAAGACCGACGCCTCGGCGCTTGTCCCTGTGAAGCTGGCGGCGGACGGCAGCGCCCATGGCGCCTGGCCCGCCCCGTGGTCGCCGCATGTAGCGAGCCGCTCGGCAGGCTGGCTGGAGCGCCTGCGCGCCTGCCTGCCGGAAGGGCGCTTTGACAGCGGCGGCGACGTGCTGGGCCGGCCGCTGGACAGCGCGGCCGCCTGGACCTTTCTGACGGCGGACAGCCGCCGTCTGCTGGATGCAGGCTGGCTTGTGCTGCTGCCGGCCTGGTGGGAAACCGCGAGCCGCAGGAAGCCGCGCCTGCAGGCGAAGCTCCGCCCGGAGAGCGAGAACCGGGGCGGCCGCTCGCTGATGGGCCTGGATGCGATCATCGACTTCGATTGGCGCATCTCGATCGGAGACGCCGACCTCACGGAAGAGGAGTTCGCGGCGCTGGTCGCCCGGGGAGAGCGTCTGGTCCGTTTCCACGGCCAGTGGGTTCCGCTTGATCCCGTGCTGCTCGCTCAAATCCGCAGAGCGATGGACGGCATGGACAAGCGCCAGGGACTGTCCTTCCAGGACGTCCTCCAGCTGCATCTCCTGAATGCCGGTGAAGAAGCCGGGGATGCGGACGAGGCCCCTGCCCCTGAAGAGGAGATGCGTCTGCAGCTTGAGGTGGAACTGAACGAGCAGTTCGTCAAGCTTATGGGGCAGCTTGGCGGCAAAGAGGCCTGGCCGCAGCCCGGCCCGCCTGCCGGTCTGAACGCTGAGCTGCGCTCGTATCAGCTTGAGGGCTATGCCTGGCTCGTCTTCCTGCGGCGCTTCGGGCTGGGCGCTTGTCTTGCCGACGATATGGGCCTTGGCAAGACCGTGCAGCTGATCTCCTACTTGCTTCGCGTAAAGGAGCAGTACGAAGAGCGAACGGCAGGGCCGCGGCCGTCGCTAATCGTCTGCCCAACCTCGGTGCTCGGCAACTGGCAGAAGGAACTGCAGCGGTTCGCGCCGTCGCTTGAGGTTATGCTTCATTACGGCGGTGCGCGGCTTAGCGGGGAGAGCTTCACGGCCGTAGCCGCCGATACCGATGTTGTGCTTACTTCTTATGCCACGGCGGCGCTGGACCAAGAGCTGCTGGCCGGCTTTACCTGGTCGGCGGTTTGCCTGGACGAAGCGCAAAATATCAAGAACGCCCAGACCAAGCAGTCAACCGCCGTCCGCAGCTTTCCCGCCTTGCACCGGATCGCGCTCACCGGAACGCCGATCGAGAATCGGCTGGCGGAGCTGTGGTCGATATACGACTTCATTACGCCGGGCTTTCTCGGGCCGCTGCGCGCTTTTCAGGAACGGTTTATCCATCCGATTGAGAAGGACGGCGACGCCAAGCGGACAGCCGATCTCAGGAAACTGGTCAAGCCCTTCATGCTGCGCCGTAAGAAGAAAGATCCCGCCATTCAATTGGACCTGCCCGACAAGAACGAGATGAAGACCTATGTCCATCTGACAGCCGAGCAGGCCGCACTTTACGACCAGACGGTTAACGAGCTGATGGATAAAATGCGCAAGCTGGAGGGCATCGAGCGCAAAGGCGCCATTCTCGCCGCGCTTACCCGGCTCAAGCAGCTGTGCGATCATCCGCTGCTTATCATGAAGGAAGCGGCAGCGAACGAAGATGCTGCTGACGAACCGGTGGATACGGGTCTGCTGATTGAACGCTCCGCCAAGCTGGAGCGGCTGCTCGCCATGGTTAAGGAACTGCGCGAAGAGGGAGAGCGCTGTCTGATCTTCACCCAATATGTGGGTATGGGCCAAATGCTGCAACGCGTGCTGCGGGAGGAACTGCGCGAGCCCGTGCTCTATCTGAACGGAAGCACCTCCAAATCGGCGCGGGACCGCATGATCGAGGACTTTCAGTCTGGACGCGAAGCGCTTCTGATCCCGCCAGGCATATCAGCGCCCACTTCGACGGACAGAGATCAGCCGGTATCCCCGCCGCCCTCTAACGGGCAGCCGCACGACTCTTTCCCGGACGGCCTGCATCAGGCTCCTTCGCTTACGGCGCAGCAGCCCGCCGTGTTTATCCTGTCCCTGAAGGCCGGCGGCGTCGGCCTGAATCTGACAGCCGCCAACCATGTGTTCCATTTCGACCGCTGGTGGAACCCCGCCGTGGAGAATCAGGCGACGGATCGCGCCTACCGCATGGGCCAGACGCGCGATGTTCAGGTGCATAAATTCATTGCCCTCGGAACATTGGAAGAGCGGATCGATGAAATGCTGGAGAGCAAGCAGCAGCTTAGCGACAGTATCATTACCAGCTCGGAGGGCTGGATTACCGAGCTGTCCACCGAGGCCCTGAAGGATCTGTTCACCCTGCGGCGCGAATGGTCGGAAGCCTAACGGTTGGCCGGTCCGAAGAACCAGAAAGCCATCCTCCGCTTAAATGCGGAAAGATGGCTTCTTTTTTAGCCATAAAACGCTGCTGCTATAATATCTGCCTTTTTTAAGCACATTTCTAATGTTTCCATACATCCTCATATTCCGGATTTCTTCTAAACTGGACACCAACATACGAGCACTGGGGTATGATTTTGGCCCCCTCCGCTCTCGCTTCCTCCGCGAGCCTATTAAGCAGCCTCTGAGCTATATTTCCTCCCCGGTAATGAGGCGACACATACGTATGATCGGCTACCCAGGTATGCTCGTCCTTTGGCACGTAGGTAATTTCTCCAATCGGCCCCTCTTCCGTACGGATGACGAAGGCGTTGCGCTCCTTGTAAATAACGCCGATTTCATTGGTTTCCTTGTTGCTCATAGCCTTTCCCTCCTTATTGCTTTCCCTTGGGTTCCACTATTACTTTACCCATTCAGCCCATTTTTCTTCAAAATCCGGCACAAGGATACGGCGATCGCCTATAGGTTGACGCTAAAAATCTAGCAGATTCAGCATTATCACGCTAAGCTTGCGCGAAAAATGAATTTTTCTCTGGATTTTCCAATTTACCGGTGGTAGAATCTTCTTAATCTTTTTCCCTACTAATCTAGGTGGAAATAAAAAGAGAATTACTAGAAAAGGAGAATTCTACATAAGCGCTCCACCAAGGCGGCAGGGAAAATCAACATTATACAAAACATTTGGGAGGGATTTTTTTGGAGTGGGGCAAATTGACACGCAAGCTTTCTATCATGTCTTTGGCTTTGGGACTAACAGCCGGGACAATTCCGGGCGCGGCATTCGCGGCTGACAGCTTGCATACGCAGTTCTCGAAATTATCTACGAAAAGCACCTCTTTGCTTCAAAGTTCGAAAGGAACATATATTTCGCCCAAAATCAACACCAAATCATCTGCGGAAGTCCGCGTTATCGTACAACTTAGCGGCCAGCCAGCGGCAGTAGGTAAATACGCGGTGAAGCAGGGTATCTCCTCCCTGGCGAAATCCGCTACCGAAGCGGCTGTCACGAGCCAGCAATCTACAGTTCTGGACAAAGCCAAGGACGAAGGCCTTGATCTTAAGGTCAACTATCGATATAACACCGTATTTAATGGCTTCGAGGTAACCGTTCCCGCCAACGAGATTCCGGAGCTTGCCGATATTCCCGGCGTCAAGTCGATCTATGAGAACAGCACCTGGTATCCGATTCCCGTTGAAGAGGCTGACGCTGAGATTAACGGAACGCTTCAGTACGGCGCATCTCCGCTTCACCAAATCGGGGCGGATGCAGCCTGGGCTAAAGAGATTACAGGCGCAGGACTCAAAGTAGGTGTAATTGATACGGGTGTAGATTACCTGCATCCCGATATCGCTCCCGCTTATAAAGGCGGTTGGGATTCTTTCTATAATGACAATGATCCTTACGAGGAAGAACCTAACGCAGACCTGGAGTTTGAAGGCACCTCTCACGGCACACACGTATCCGGTACAATCGTTGGGCGGTTCGCGAATCCGACCAGCGAAATCGTTCAAAAAGGCGTTGCCTATGGCGCAGACCTCTATGTTTATAAAGTGCTGGGTTATAATCCGGCCAATCCGAGTTCCGCATCCGGGTCTTCCGCTCAGGTTATTGACGGAATTGAGCGCTCTGTAAGAGACGGCATGGATGTCATTAACCTCTCGCTCGGCTCCGACGCTGAGAAGGACGTTAACTCTCCGGATGCCATAGCGATCAATAACGCTGTCCTTTCCGGCGTCACTGCGGTTATCGCCAACGGCAATGCCGGACCGGGCGCAAATACGCTCGGCTCGCCCGCAACCTCTCAATTAGGTATCTCGGTCGGCGCGGCTACAAGCCCGGCGAAGAACTTCCACGTTAATTTCCAACCTAGCTTTACCGATCCGGAAACGGTGACGAGCGTTACTTATACCACTTACAGCGACTTGAACGTAATGTCTTGGGAAATTGGAGACAGCAACTTTAAGGACATTATCGGAACGGAACCTGTAAAAGCGGTATATGCGGGATTGGGGTCAGAAAAAGACTTCAGTCAAATTCCCGCGGACAAATTGCAGGATTCTATCGCATTTGTTTCACGCGGTGTGCTTACTTTCACCGATAAGATCGCCAACGCCAAAAAATACGGCGCAAAAGCGATTGTTATCTTTAACGGTATCGGTACAGTTTTGAAGGATAATACATCCGTAGTCGATCTAAGTGATGACATCCCGGGCCGTAACGGATATATCGATAACAATATCGGCGACGTATATAACAGCATTCCCACGTTTGACATGAAAGGAAGCGAGGGACGGCTGCTCGCCAAAACGATCATAGCCAACCCGGATGTTACCTTTACCTTTGGAGATAACTACAACGAAACTAATTTTGATGGCGATACGCTCGCCAGCTTCTCTTCCGAGGGTCCGAACGTCGATGCGAATTTAAGCATTAAGCCGGATTTCATCGCTCCAGGCGTTGGTATCCTGTCAACCTGGCCTGCTTACCAAAAATACGATGAGTTTAAAAATGCTTCTTATGACGAAGCCTACAACCGTATCAGCGGAACAAGCATGGCTTCACCTCATGTGGCCGGTCTCGCCCTTCTTCTGAAACAAGCTCATCCGACCTGGGGGCCGTTTGAAATTCGCGCAGCACTTGCCAATACGGCCAAGGTGCTTGACGGATACAACGTATACGAACAGGGAGCCGGTCGTGTAAATGTCGCTGACGCCATTAATACACCAGCACTGCTGGAGTCGCTTGAACCAATTACGATTCTCGACAAAAACTTCCAGCCTCAAAATGTGATCAACTATAACTCTTCAGCAAACTTTGGTGTCGTAGCTCCCGGCGCTTCCAAGGTTGAAAATCTGCAGATTAAAAATACGGAAAGTGCCAGCTTAACTTACACCGCTTCCGTGAAATGGCATGGTACCGAGCCAGCCGGAATTAAAGCAGACTTGAGCCAAGTTGAATTGGTAGTTGCTGGATACCAGTCCAAAGCATTCTCTTTGAATGTGAATGTGGGTAATGATGCAGAATCCGGCTTCTATGAAGGACAGGTTACCTTGACTGCTCCTAATCTGCCTACACTTCACCTTCCTTTCTCAGTATATGTAGGCACTGAGCTGCCTGACAGCCCAGTGGGCATTCAGGAAATTTCGCTGACCCATCCTGTCATCTATCCGAAACTGAGCACTCAGGCGACAACGGATCTCAGCTTTAAATTGACTGCTGACGACGCGAACCTGTATGAACTCGACGTCTACAACTTGGATGATGAACTCATTGGATATAAGGATTATTACGATACCGTAAAAGAAGCTACGTATTTTGAACCAAAGGTTTATAATTTTGAAAGCCTCGATAATTCTTATTACAAGTATGATGAAGATGGCCAGCCTGTATTCGACGCCAATGGCGAACCAAGTGTCGGGTATCTGACCGACGGCATTTACAAACTCAATATCGTGTTCGCTCATATCACCGCTCAAGGCAAAGCGACCAATATTTACAACGGCTTTATCTCGCTGCGTGTCGATAACTCCACAGGCATCAGCAGTGGAGGCGGATCGGCCGGCGGTGGCGCTCCGAGCGGCGGTGGCGGAGCATCCGGCGGAACTACAACCACGACACCAACGGTTCCTGACTCCGCTGCTTCACTAGTGGATCAAGGCTTCAAGCAAGTGACCGTTACGCCTGCAACAACTGTACAAAACGGCGTTACCACCATCACGATATCGGATAGCGACCTGAAGGCTGCTTTGGCTAACGCCACTACCGCCCAGACCGCCGTCATCATCTCGGCTCCTTCGGTTACCGGTTCCGCCGCCAAGATCAGCCTGACCGCGGATCAAGTCAAGCTGCTTGCAGCAATTTCTTCCGCGAGCAAAGTAATCGTCAGCACGAAGGATGCTGCGGTTTCCCTGCCGGTAACGCTGTTTAGCAGCGCTCCTGCAGGTGCAACCTTCGATCTGTCGATTAAGCCGGCTTCGGAAGAAGCGGGCAAATTCACGGCAGGCGCAGCCGGTTCGTCTGTCATCGGTGCTCCGGTATCCTTTGAAGGAAGCTGGACAACGGTAACAGGCAGCACATATCTGACGGTGCCAAGCAATACGTTCATCAAGAGATCCTTCACCGTTCCTGGAAGCATCGCCGCGAATACGGCCGGTGTTCTCTTCGAAGAGAACGGCAAGATCACTCCGGTATCTTCCGTATTCAAGACGCAAGCAGACGGAACGACGCTGGTTATCGTTAACCGTCCGGGCTTCTCGACTTATGCCGCTGTAAGCCGTCCGGTAACATTCAGCGATATCGCGGGATCGCCTGCGGCTTCGGACATTACGGCACTGGCTAACAAATTGATCTTCCGAGGTACTTCGGCAACGACCTTCTCGCCGAAGAGCAATCTGACCCGCGCCGAATTTACAGCACTGCTCGTACGCGCGCTCGGTCTGCGCACCGACGCATCGGTTAACTTTACCGATGTGAAGGCAACCGATTGGTATGCAGGTGATGTTGCAGCCGCTACGAAGGCCGGATTGATTCTGGGTGTTGGAGGCGGCAAATTCGCGCCGAAGGCCAATGTCTCCCGTCAGGAAGTGGCCGTTATTCTGGATAGAGCCGTGAAGCTGGCTGGTATTGAACTGAAGCCTGCCTCTCCTTCCTTCACCATCTATACCGATAACGCCAAGATAGCAAGCTACGCGAAGGACAGCGTTCAGTCTCTGTCTGCTGCGGGCATCATCAGCGGCGACTCCGGTTCGGTATTCAATCCTACCGCACCGGCAACCCGCGAGACGATTGCTACAGTACTTCGTCAACTGCTGGTCAAAGGTGGACTGGCTGAATAATCCAGTAAAGCTCAACGGGCCGGTCAAGGAGCAATCCTTGACCGGCCCGTTTGCTTCTGTAAACCATTAAATTATTAACACAAATAAAACAGGAGGCTGTTCCGGGCGAGTCACACATGACCCTTAAGGGAACAGCCTCCTCCTGCCATATATCATTCGCGTGAGCCACGATTTCCTTTGAACCTTACTCTCCGTTATCCGCCAGCAGCGTCAGCACCGTTTCCAGCATCACATTTACGCCTTTTTCGCAATCCTCGTACGAGGTCAGCTCTTCTTCGCAGTGGCTCTTGCCCTTCACACTCGGAACGAAAATCATCGCCGACGGCAGGTAGCTTGCGACGAACTGGGCGTCGTGTCCGGCGCCGCTGGCCATTTGTTTATGGGAATAGCCTAGCGATTTCACCGAACTTTCAATCACGCCGCATACCCGCTCGTCGAACCAGACCGTATCGCGGCCCCACAGTTTTTTCTTCGTCACGAAGCAGCCTGTCTGCGTCTCCGGAAGTGAGCTAATGATCGACACCACATCGGCGATAACCTCTTCATTCTTATGCCGCGCCTCAACGGTGAAGACAACTTTATTCGGGATTACCGTGTGGATGTTGGGGTACACATTGACCCGGCCCATCGTATAGACCAGCTCGGAATCCAGCTCGCCCAGCTTGCTCCGCAGCTCCGCCACCAAATCGGTAGCAGCGAAAAAGGCATCGCTGCGCATCCCCATCGGCGTCGTGCCGGCGTGATTGGACTCCCCGGTGACTTCGATTTCATAACAGACCATGCCGACCACGCAGTCCACGAGTCCGATCGACAGTTCCTCTTTTTCAAGCACGGGACCTTGTTCGATATGCAGTTCCAAATAAGCGGACGCTTCCTTGATGCGGTTCTGGGTTTCCCCTTCGTATCCGCTGGCCTTCAGCGCTTCCCCGAAGGTAACGCCTTCCGGGTCCTTGCTCTTCAGCATGACCTCTTTATCGAATTTACCCGACAGCACGCCGGACGCCATCATCGAAGGCTCGAACCGAGCGCCTTCCTCATTCGTGAAGTTCATAACCGTTACTGGAATCCGCGGCTTAATGCCATGGTCCACAAGGGTTCGCACAACCTCAAGACCCGTGATTACGCCCAGAACGCCATCGAAACGGCCGCCTTTTACTACAGTGTCGAGGTGAGAACCCATAACAATTGGGGGCTTATCCTCAGTGCCTTCCAGCGTCGCGTACATACAGCCCATATCGTCCACTTTGACCGTCATTCCCAGCTCTTCACAGCAGGAACGGAAGTAATCCCGCACCTTGATGTCCTCTTCGCTTAAGCTCAGCCGGGTGACGCCGTTCGCAGGCGTACGTCCGAAATCGGCGAATGCCTCGATGGTATCCTTCAGCCGGGCTCCGTTAACGAATATGTTTTGCGTCTGCATTCCTATCCCTCCGTCCATGATCTGGTCGTTCTTAAACACTATGTTACGACCCGTATCTTCTCTTTTCATTGTACAGAGTGTAATAAGATTGGCGCAGGAAACCTCCGTTTATGTTACATCCATGTGTATATTTTCTGCCATCCAATTCGTTTATCCGCCATATCTTCCATCAACCTTCCACAAACCATTGATTCAACTGCCGGGTCTCTTCCGTCAAAATATCCATATAGATCGAGAAGCGGTAATGGGTGTCTTTCAGATTTTTTCCCGTAATTTCGGCGATCCGGTTCAATCTGTACATTAAGGTATTTGTATGGATATGCAAAAAAGCGGCCGACTCCTTCAGATTACCGTTAAACGTAAGATAGACGGCGACGGTCTTAACAAAATCGGTCTTATGCACCCTGTCATGCTCCTTCAGCGGATAAAGCAAGGGACTTCTACGGCCCCGGCTTCGCTTCTGCTCCATAATAGCCGGAATATGCGCCCAAAACCCCATATCTTCGTAGAGCAGCAGCTCCCGGGCTTGAAAAGGCAGCAGACGCTTGATCTCGACAATGGACATCGCCTCCATATAGGCGACGGCCGCAGAGAGGTAGTCCCCGTAATAGAGACTGCATCCCCCTGATATCCGGCAGCCTTCGCCCTTATTCATCTGTTCGATGAGCAGCCGCATAAAGGAAGACAGCGCCTGCGTCCCTTCTATTGAAAAAAGAAAAGAAAACAGAACAATAATCCGGTTATGCTCGGTGGTCATGAACACAAGCGAGGCGCCGGAATAGCCTTCCGCGGTCTGCCGGAACTTGAGCAGAAAATGGTCGTCCACCGCCCGTTCGGGTTCAAATACGCCGATAAAATATCCAGGCGGCAGCATGATGTTATCCAGCTCAGCATCCCGCTTAATATCCTGCTCCGTGCCGTAATGCGAGGTCAGCAGCTTCCAGAAGAAATCCTCCTGCGCCCGCGTCTGCTTCGTCTTCCAGCCCCGCTGCTTCAGGAGGTAACGCGCAGCGATTTGCGCCGCTTTTTCCACGACGCTTTCTGCGTATCCCTCCGCAAGATTGCCCGCATCCACGACCCAGATATAGCCGAGAACCTCCTTCTGGTGCTTGATGCACATCGCCAGGCGGGGTCCAAGCCCCACCTCCATTACACCTGATATCCGGATGGGATGCGGCGTATTCTCCAACTGGCGCATGATGCCCTTTTTGCGCAAACCGATAATGACGGAGTCAGGCACACGCTTGCCGATGATCGTCGAAATCCGGGCAGGATCGCTTTCAAATTGATGGGAACTGTAGCCGATGACATGATGGTTCTCGTCCTCAATGGTCACTTGGGATTGCAGCGATTCGCTGATTGTATCCGCCAGGGACTCCATACTGTCAAAAAAACGGTCAAAATTCAGTCCTATTTCTACCATGTTTTCCACTCCAACGTTAAGAATAACCGAGTCATGCATGAATGTGGATTATTTTCATTCATAGGTTTTTTCATTCATAGGGTTTATTCATTATAGTATGCTTCGTCTTTACTGACTATAGGGAGCGGGAAAAGTTGTGACAGAAAACCTGCCATTATCAATCCGCTTCTATCAGCCCCAAGAAATTTAGGTAAGAAAAAACGCTTGACGGCGTCTTATTAAGATGCAAGTACGTTTCTCGTAAAAATATAAGACCAAACGATAGGCGCGAAGCTTATAAAGTCTTATATTTCAAAAAAAGAACAGACCCGTATTAACGGGTGCTGTTCCATAATTGGGGTTCCTTCTCTTCATTGGGAATCGTCTTTTATCTATTAGCCGACTTTTTCTATATTTAGATCAGGGTGAATTCCTGCGACATCGCTTGAGCAACCGTGAAATACTCCTCGCCGAGCGCTTCGGCCACAGCTTTACAGGTGATCTTGCCATTCGCGATATTGACGCCGTTCAGGAGACCATCATTTTCTTGTACGGCCTTCAGCGCGCCTTTGCCCGCGATTTGCAGCGCATAAGGAACGGTAACGTTCGTCAGGGCAATCGTCGACGTCTTGGCGACAGCGCCCGGCATGTTGGCTACCGAATAATGAAGTACGCCGTGTTTTTCGAATACCGGATTGTCATGTGTCGTTACCTTGTCGATCGTCTCCACGATGCCGCCTTGATCGATGGCTACGTCAACGATTACAGAGCCCGGTTTCATCGTCTTCACCATTTCTTCCGTTACGAGCTTCGGAGCTTTCGCGCCCGGGATGAGCACCGCGCCTACCAGCACGTCCGCTTCGGCAACCGCTTTGGCGATGTTGTACGGGTTCGAGATCAGCGTGTTGATTTGTGCGCCGAAAATATCGTCCAGCTGGCGCAGTCTGTCAGCGCTCAGGTCGACAATCGTAACGTCCGCTCCAAGTCCAATGGCCATCTTGGCCGCATTCGTACCGACAACGCCGCCGCCGATGATGCTGACCTTGCCTCTGCTTACGCCGGGAACGCCAGCCAGCAGAATGCCTTGGCCGCCATAGTTTCTTTGCAGAAATTGAGCGCCTAATTGAACGGACATCCGGCCAGCCACTTCGCTCATCGGAGTCAGCAGCGGCAGTGTACGGCCTTCGGTAACCGTCTCATAGCCGATGGCGAATACGCCTTTTTCTTTCAGCGCCTTTGCCAGGGCAGGCTCCGGAGCCAGATGCAGGTAAGTGAACAGTACAAGACCGGCACGGAAATAGCTGTATTCGCTCTCCAGCGGTTCTTTAACCTTCATTACCATTTCGGCGCTGCTCCACACCTCGGCGGCTCCGTCGATCAATTCCGCTCCGGCTTTCGCATATTCTTCATCCTGGAATCCGCTGCCCAGGCCCGCACCCTTCTCAACCAATACCGTGTGACCTTCCTTAACAAAGCTGACTACTCCGGCAGGGGTAATGGCCACCCGATTTTCATTATTTTTGATTTCCTTTGGAATTCCGATGATCATTCTTAACATCTCCTGTCTGGTGAATGTTTACTATGTAAAGAATGATAACATACATTGCAGGCTTGCCATTTGGTGAAAATTCAAAAGTTTATCTGTCATGATTGTGTTTTATCACAATGAGACAGCCAGTTTTTCATCCAATATGGCAAACGCCCGGCGAAGTTCTTCCTTAGGAATAAGGGCATACCGGTCGCCGACACTAATCTCGAAATAGCAGGAGGTTTCGCCGGTTTCCCTTAAATAATGCGTTAATCCGACGCCAGTTTCCTCATATAACTCCATCAGCAAAGGCTCCAGCCGTTCTTTAGGCATTGTCACGTGGACATGGAACATATTCGAGACAGGCTCTGCCGGAAGAGTGGAAATTTGTTGGCATTTGTTAAACAGACCAGCCAGTTCCACCGCCTCCTCATAGTACCGTCCCATGTTAGGTAATCTCTCTTTGAAATAATAATCGGCGGAGAGAATGTACGGGTACAGGCTGATCAAATCCCCGCCATGACGTCTCTTCCATACCTTGGACGCTTCCCCGAGTCCAATATCGCCTGCGAGAACCGCTCCGGCAATCCCGCCAATGCCCTTATAAAAAGAGATGTATACGCTATCAAATAACGCGCAGACTTCAGCCGCGGATTTCTGATAGTAGGGCAGAATCTCGAACAATCTTGCTCCGTCCAGGTGAAGAGCGATTCCCCGCTCGCGGCAGCAGGCCGCTATCGCTTCCAGCTCACCGAAATCCGGCAGCTGCCCGCCGATTTCACGCTGGGGCAGCTCAAGCAGCAGACATGCGATTTTTCCATGCATTTCCTGCACATCGCTGAGTCGGATCAGCCTGTTCTTGCCGCCAAGCAGTATCGGCTCAATTCCATGAAGCTCGTGAAGTCCCCGCTGTTCGTGAATCTCCAGATGGCATAGCGGGTGGTACGCGACTCTCTTAATCCCCTTCCGGTCGCACCAGATCCGCAGTGCAATCTGCTGCGCCATCGTGCCGCTGGGGAAGAAGACGGCTTTTTCTTTTCCGAGAATCCCGGCCATTTTGCCTTGAAAATCCTCAAGTAAGCTGCCCTCGCCGTACATGTCGCTGTCCAGATCGCCATCATAGGCGTTCAGCGCATCCTTCAATACTCCAATATTCCGTTTGCCGTGGCCGGTTATTGGGTATGCGGTCCGGTTAAACGCCTCCTGAAGCGGTTTGTTATTCATGTTATATGTTTCTCCTTCGAAATAGCTCTAGCCGCTGCTGCCTGTCCGGTGAATATTTTAGGATACCGTAACCACTTCATACTGCGCTGACAGCTCGATAAAATGCCCCATGCTCGATACTTCTCCCGCATACAGCTGATCGCCCACCCCGTAGTAGTTCACGCAAGTGGCGCAGGCCAATACCGGAACCCCGCGATCGGCCAGTTCTTTTAAATGAAGGGAGGCCATCGATTTCCCCGTTAGCGCGAGCACTCCCCGGTTGATGCAGAATACTGCAGCCGGAAGCTGCTCCTGCTGCTTCAGAAGCGTAAAGTAGGTCTCCAAAAGCTGTTCCCCAAGCCGGGTATCCCCGTTTCCCATGCTGTCTGTCGTAAGAAAAATAATTTTTCGATTCATCTTCTTCATCCTTTCTTAATTTGAGCACCCAACAAAATGCTGAGTTTAATTAGCCCGAATAATATGCGCTTATTGCGTTCATGTTGATATAAATAGTATATAACAATCTCTGAATAGACCGATATGCATAATGCTTGTAACGGCCTGCATCGCTTGTTCAATGCGCAGACAACAGAATTCCATCGGAAGGAGAGTATTTCCGGAAGGGACAAGGTGAAAAATTAAGGCCGCTG
The DNA here is from genome assembly GCF_018966525.1 of Paenibacillus sophorae. Taxonomy (NCBI): domain Bacteria; kingdom Bacillati; phylum Bacillota; class Bacilli; order Caryophanales; family Paenibacillaceae; genus Paenibacillus; species Paenibacillus sophorae. The sequence goes on along the minus strand of NZ_CP076607.1, from coordinate 910,207 downwards.
TGCTACAATACTGGAATTGACAAAGGGAATAGGTTAGGGAGGTTTATGAAAACGCTATGCTTATTATAGGAATTGCCGGCGGAACAGGCTCCGGCAAAACAACGGTGGCCCGCTCCGTCATCGACCGTCTCGGTCCGGGCAAAGTCACTTTTATCTCTCAGGACAATTATTATAAAGACCACTCGCATCTCAGTCTTGCCGAGCGCGAGGCGATCAACTATGACCATCCGTTCGCCTTCGATAACGAGCTCTTGATCGAGCATCTGAAGCTGCTAAGAACGGGGCAGCCTGCTCAGGCGCCGGTGTACGATTTTACCGTTCATACCCGCTCCACGGAGAACACGGTCGAGCTGCTGCCGAACAATATCGTCATTATCGAAGGGCTGCATGTGCTGTCCGACGAGGACCTGCGCGCACTGCTCGACATCAAAGTGTTCGTCGACACCGACCCTGATGTCCGCATTCTGCGCCGGGTCCTGCGGGATATCGAGGAACGCGGCCGCACCATCCAGTCGATTCATCAGCAGTATTTAACAACGGTCAAACCGATGCATGAAGCGTTTATCGAGCCATCTAAGAAATACGCCGACCTGATTATTCCCGAAGGCGGGCAGAACGAGGTCGGCATTCAACTGCTGTCCGTCCTGACCGAAAAATATTTGACTGGCGCAAACTGGACCGGCGCCTAGCGCTATTATGCAAGAATCACAATACGAATGATTCGCCGCCCTACGATTTCGCGGATACAAAAGAAACGGCTGCCACATCCTGTGTTAAGGACGGCAGCCGTTTCTGCTAGAAACAAAAGACTATTCTTCGGAATCCACGTTATGATACACCTGCTGCACGTCTTCCAAATCCTCCAGAACGTCAATCAGCTTCTCGAACTGAGCCTCAGAATCTTCCGGAATCGTCACATAGTTCTGGGGAAGCATGGTCAGTTCGGCAACCGTAAACTCGGTTACGCCCGCATTCTTGAACGCTTCCTGAACGGCATGGAACTGATCCGGCGCGGCGTAGACGATGACGGCTTCGTCTTCTTCCAGAATATCGCGCGCGTCCACATCCGCTTCCATTAGAAGTTCCAGCACTTCCTCCGCACTCTTGCCGACCAGGCCGATGACCGCCGTCGAATCGAACATATAGCTGACCGATCCGCTGACGCCCAGGCTGCCGCCATTCTTGCTGAATGCGGCGCGCACTTCGGAGGCGGTGCGGTTGACATTATTGGTCAGCGCGTCGACGATAATCATCGAACCGTTCGGTCCGAAGCCCTCATAGCGAAGCTCATCGTAAGTCTCATCTGAATTGCCTTTCGCTTTCTCAAGCGCACGGTCAATGATCGCTTTCGGAACATTGTACGTCTTGGCGCGCTCCAGCACGACCTTCAGCGCCCGGTTCGATTCCGGATCCGGCTCGCCCTGCTTGGCCACTACATAGATTTCACGTCCGAATCTTGCATATATACGACTTGTGTTGGCATCCTTGGACGCCTTCTTTTCCTTGATATTATTCCACTTACGGCCCATACTTTATCGCTCTCTTTCAACAGTGATTAAACGCAGTCCTTTATATTATACTCCTCTCATTATATCTATTAAAAGGGGGGCGGGGCAAATTTTGGGGAGCAGCAAGCAGCGCAGGCGATTCGCCCCGTGCCCCTGGGCCGCTTCCCGGCGTTCCCGCTCACTCTCCGTCCGGCAGCAGCCGGACGCTCATATCGAGCGGCTTCGCGAAGAACAGGCTCGTCGTCACCAGCACATCGACACCGGAAGCCGCGTAAGCTTCAGCATTATGCTCGTCGATGCCTCCTGCCGCCAGGAGCACCACATTCGGATTCGCGGCCCGAAGCTCCGCACTTCCCGCAAGCAGCACATCCGGCGGCAGCTTATCAAACTGCAGGCAGTCCACCCCGGCGCGGCACAGACGGAGACCGTATTCTATGGAATCCGTCTCGACGACCAGCTTTTTCTCCGGCACCTTGGACTTCAGCTCGCCGATCCGCTCCACGAAGGCATCCGGTCCGCCGCAGAAGCTTGCGTGCTCCTTGAAAACCAGCACCGTCTCGGACAGTCCCAGGCGATGGGGTGCGGCGCCGCCGTACAAAATCGCCTTGACGCTCATCGCTTTGGTGCCGGGAAAGCTTTTTCTCGTGCTCACCACGGAGACATCCGGATTGACCGACTTCACTTTGTCCACGATCCGCCTTGTCTTGGTTGCAATGCCGGAGCAGCATTCCAGCAAATTTTGCGTCACTTTCCAGGCCATATGGAGCGAACGGGCCGTGCCTTTGCCTGACAGATATACTTGCCCGGGCTCAACCTTCGTTCCCGACGGAAGGCTGAATACCGGGGTTACCCCCAGCTTGGCGAACATGCGCAGCACCTCCTCGGTTCCGCACAGCACCGCATGTTCTCTGGAGAAGTACTCGATGGTTCCCGGCGATCCGCCAATGTCCAGCGCCCAGGTCGTCAGATCGACGTACGGGACATCCTCCCCGATCATCCGGTCGATCGCTTCATCGGAAATGTAAATCATAGCTTAATCCTCCTGTTCAGACGAGAGCCCCTTCATCTATGTCCGCCTATACTGCCTGGAACAGCTCATTCGCCAACCTTAATATTTTTAAATGAATATGGCGCTAATTGTATTCGTTATTCCGTCCTGAACAAATGAAGAAACTCATAGGGGCGGGTGCTCTCTTTGTCGTCTTCTATGACATAAGACAGGCCAACGAAGACTCTTTTTCTAAATTTTTCATCAAAATGTCAATTTACATATCAAAGAAACCTTAAAATTGTTTAAAATTTTTGTGAATATTCCTGTTTACTCTCCGTTTCTACTTCCCGTATGACATTTTTGTTGTCGCTAGATGATAGAGTTTATGCTACACTTTATAGACAACTAAATATGCAAGAACTATGTCTCTACTGCTCTGTCGGAATGGACGCGCTGTCTTTATGCACTTGCGCTGCATCTGTCACCTTGAACCTTTCACGAATGACATTAAAAGAGGGAGGCGGTAAGCATGACGTTCTTGGAAAAATTACTAACGTATCGGGACAAGGAGAATGATCTCTTCTGGGAAGGCTCCTTTCTCGATTACCTGCAGCTTGTTAGAGAGAATCCGCGAATCGCCGGGACAGCGCACGAACTGGTCTACCGGATGATCGAGGCGGCAGGTATAACCGAGCTGGGGGACGGCCGGCGGGAGTACGCTTTTTTCAGCGGAACCCTGTTCGGACTTGAGGACTCCATTCAACTGCTCGTGGAAGAATATTTCCGGCCTTCGGCCCAGCGGCTTGATGTCCGCAAGCGTCTGTTGCTCCTCATGGGTCCGGTCAGCGGCGGCAAATCGACACTGGTCACCCTGCTGAAGAACGGTCTCGAATCTTTTACACGCACGCCGGAAGGCGCGCTCTACGCCATTAAAGACTGCCCGATGCAGGAAGAACCTCTTCATCTTATACCCCGCGAGCTGCGCGAGGAATTCCGCAAGGAGTACGGGGTGCATATCGAAGGCGATCTCTGCCCGGTCTGCCGGATGAGGCTGGAGAGTGAATACGGAGGCCGGATTGAGGACATGCCCGTTGTCAGGGTTCTGTTCTCGGAGAGCGACCGGACAGGAATCGGAACCTTCGCTCCGTCGGACCCTAAATCGCAGGATATTGCCGATCTGACGGGCAGTATTGATTTTTCAACCATTACCCGTTACGGCTCCGAATCCGACCCCAGGGCCTACCGTTTTGACGGCGAACTTAACAAGGCCAACCGCGGCCTGATGGAATTTCAAGAAATTCTGAAATGCGATGAAAAGTTTCTGTGGAATTTGCTTTCATTGACGCAGGAAGGCAATTTTAAAGCGGGACGATTTGCGCTCATATCCGCCGACGAACTGATCATAGCCCATACGAACGAAACCGAATACCGCGCATTTATCTCCAATAAGAAGAATGAAGCCCTCCACTCCCGCATGATTGTCATGCGTATACCCTATAATCTGAAAGCCAGCCAGGAAGAACGGATTTACCGCAAGCTTGTTGACGCCTCGGGCCTGAACAATCAGGTGCATCTGGCTCCCGGAGCGCTCTGGACCGCCTCTGTCTTCACTGTGATGTCCCGTCTCAAAGAACCAAGAAAGCCCGGAATTGATCTTGTCAAAAAAATGTACCTCTACGACGGCGTCGAAGTCGACGGCGTGAAGAAGGGCGATGTGGACGAGCTGCGGCGGGAGCATCCCGACGAGGGCATGTCCGGGGTCGACCCCCGTTATGTCATCAACCGCATTTCCAGCGCGCTGATCAAGGGCGGCAAGTCCTGCATTAACGCACTGGATGTACTTCGTTCCCTCAAAGAGGGGCTCGACCAGCATCCTTCGATCTCCAAGGAAGAACGCGAGCGGCTGATGAATCTGATTACGCAGGCCCGCAAAGAATACGATCATAAGGCGAAGACCGAAGTGCAGCGCGCTTTTGTCTACTCGTTCGAGGAATCGGCCCACACGATGCTTAACAATTATCTGGATAATGTCGAGGCGTATTGCAGCGGCCACAAGATCAAGGACCCGATCACCTCTGAAGAGCATGATCCCGATGAGAAGCTGATGCGCTCCATAGAGGAGCAGATCGGCGTGACCGAGAATCAGAAGCGGGCGTTCCGCGAAGAAATTCTGATCAAAATCTCGTCGTTCGCGCGCCGCGGCCGGCAGTTCGAGTACACCTCGCATGAGCCGCTGAAGGATGCCATTGAGAAGAAACTGTTCGCCGATCTGAAAGACGTCATCAAAATTACAACCTCGACGATCAACCCGGACGAGAGCCAGCTCAAGCGCATGAACGAGGTCTCGCGGCGCCTGATCGACCATCACGGCTACTGCGCCACTTGCGCCAATGAGCTGATGAAATACGTCGGCAGTCTGCTGAATCGGTGACGGGGTGGTTCGGCCTCGGAACCGTTTCAGCTCGCTGAATCGATAGTCGAGGACGTTTGCCCGGTATCGTATTCGGATTGCTGAATTGGTGGCGGGGAACAGACAAGCCTTGGCAGCAGACAAGTTTGCCGTTACAGCAGCGTTTCTCTTTAAAGAGCGGGAGGAGCATTCCTGCTGGAACTCCTTCCCGCATCAACCTGTGGGTGACGGCTATTAAGGCCGTACGCCCCTTTTCCTTGTTCCACGTCTGTACGATTACACGCCGGATCAACTGCATTTTCAGGTAATGAAACCATATATTCCGGGAGGTGGGCGGCATGGACAAGCGATTGTTCGTGATCGCGCGCGACGACTGGTCGCTGCACCGCAAGGGAGAAATCGACCAGGAGCGTCACAAGCGCAAAGTAAAGGAAGCGATTCGTGAAAATCTCGCCGACCTTGTCAGCGAAGAGTCGATTATAATGCCCCAGGGCGATAAAGTGATCAAGGTTCCGATCCGCAGCCTGGATGAGCCGAAGTTCCGCTACAACAACCAGGACAAGCCGCAGGTTGGACAGGGACAGGGCGGCACCCAAGTCGGCGATATTATCGGCAAGGCGGGAGACGGTGAGGCGGCAGGACCGGGCAAGGGACCCGAAGCCGGCGATCAGCCGGGCGCCGATTATTACGAGGCGGAGCTGACGATCGATGAGCTTGCCGAGCTCGTGTTCGAGGATTTGAAGCTGCCGAAGCTGAAGCCCAAGGCCGCTCCCGATCTGACGGTCGAAGACGTCCGGTTCGAGGATGTCCGCAAGCAAGGCATGATCTCGAACGTTGACAAAAAGCGCACGTTGTTCGAGGCGATCAAACGTCAGGCGCTAAGCGGCGGACTGCCGGGAGCGCCAGGCGCGGCGGCGTGGTCGGAATCCGGCGCCGATTACGACGGCTCCGACGCTGACGCCATGGGCGGAACTGCCGGAGCCGTTCCGGCTCCGGGTACGAATGATCTCGCCGGAACGGCGGCGCGGCTCGGACTGACCCTTGGGCTGCACTCGGCGGAAAGCGCCGGTTACATGCCGGATTCCGGCGCGGCGGTTCCCGTCCTTGGCCCGATTATCGGCGACGATCTGCGGTTCAAGACATGGGATGATATCCGGAAGCCGCAGTCCTCGGCCGTCGTGCTCGCCATGATGGATACGTCGGGATCGATGGGCAGCTTCGAGAAGTACGTGGCCCGCAGCTTCTTCTTCTGGATGGTCCGCTTCCTGCGGACCAAGTACGAGAATGTGCAGATCCGGTTCCTATCTCACTGCACGGAGGCGAAAGAAGTGGACGAGGATTCCTTCTTCCGCAAAGGAGAGAGCGGCGGAACGAAATGTTCCTCGGTATATGAACTTGCGCATACGATTCTGGATGCGGACTATCCGCCGGGCCAGTTCAACGCCTACGCCTTTCACTTCTCGGACGGAGATAATCTCGACAGCGATAATCCCGCAACCGTGAAGCTGGCGGGCGACCTGCTGGAGAAGGTCAACATGCTGGGCTATGGTGAAATCCGGCAGCATATCTACGGCAGCAAACGGCTCTGGGAGTCGCTCTCGGGCCTGAATTCTCCCGCCTTTGTCCAGGCGATTCTGAAGGAAAAGGAAGACGTGTTCAAGACGCTGAAGGCGTTCTTCGGCGACGAGGTGGCGGCAAGCTAAAGGCATGGCAATCTCTACGTCAGGAGGCGGCGGCACTTATGATCGATCAAGAAGCGGAACAGTTGGAACAGGCGGCTGAACGCCTGACGGAGCTTGCGCTGGAGCATGGGCTTGATTTCTTTCCGATGCGCTATCAGGTATGCCCGGCCGAGGTGCTGTACTCCATCGGAGCTTACGGCATGCCGACCCGGTTCACGCATTGGAGCTTCGGCAAAGCCTATCAGCGTATGAAGACGGAATACGACCATGGACTGAGCAAAATTTACGAGCTGGTGATCAACTCCGATCCCTGCTATGCGTTTCTGCTGGACAGCAATACGCTGCTTCAGAACAAGCTGATTGTGGCGCATGTGCTGGGGCACAGCGATTTCTTCAAAAATAACGCCATGTTCGCGGGCACCGACAGGCAGATGGTTGAACGCATGGCCGTATTCGCCGACCGCATCGAGCGGTTCAGCCATGAATACGGCTCGGACGAAGTCGAAGCCTTTCTGGACGCGGGCATCGCCATTCAGGAGCATGTTGATCCGTTCGTACGGTTCGGCCGAACCGAGGGCTTCCGCGAAGCGGACGGCGGAGTGAAGGATGTTATCGGCTATATCGCCGGCCATAGCCGGTATCTGGAGGAATGGCAGAGGGAAATCCTGTATATGCTCCGCGCCGAAATGCTCTATTTCTGGCCGCAGATGGAGACGAAGATTATGAACGAGGGCTGGGCCAGCTACTGGCATCTAAAGCTCGTCCGCGAGCTTGACCTCAGCGATTCGGAAATTGTTGAGTTTGCCAAAATGAATGCAGGCGTCATCCAGCCTTCCCCGGGACGGATCAATCCGTACTATCTGGGCCTTATGATGCTGCGGCATATCGAGAAGAAGGAAGGGCTTAAAGCGCTGTTTGAAATCCGGGAGACAGAATCGGACGTATCGTTCATCCGCAACTATCTGACGAAAGAGCTGGCGGAGGAGATGGATCTCTTCGTCTTCAAGCAGGAAGAGCGGGTATACAAAGTAACGGCCAAGGACGTCGCCGAAATCAAGGATAATCTGATCCGTTCGCGGACCAACGGCGGCTTCCCCTACTTGACCGTCAAGGACGACGATCTGCACGGCCGGGGCGAGCTGCTGCTCGACAACCGCTACGAAGGACTGGAGCTCGACCGGAAATACATCGAACGCACCCTTCCGCTCGTTCACCGGCTGTGGGGCCGGAACGTGCATTTGCGGACCATCGTGGACGGACAGGAAAAGACGTATATGTACGACGGGAAACAGTTGGCGGGGTAATAGAGGCCGCTGACAAAATGGGGGTGCTCCAGAAGTGGATTTTAAGGCATAAGACATAACCATATGTAAAAAAAACAAGCCGGCTGGTCAAAGGGTTCATCCTTGGCCGGCCGGCTTGGCATTTGGGTCAACCGTATAATTCTTCAGCAAAAGCAGATGCGCCGGATATAGGCGTAGAGGATGATTTTGTTGAGAAGTCTAGGGTGGTAGCTGTGTCTTCCTCCTATCTTTTTGTTTTCCCAGAGCCAAAAAAGTGAGGCAGCCTCTCAGGTCACTTCATTACCTTTTGGGATCCCCCCGTTCGGGACGCCCCGCTGTTGAGATGTACTACTGCGAGCATAGATGCGTACTTCTTGACGCTCCAAATCAAGGGATGAGGCCACGTTGCTGTAATTGAAGTTCAGCGTCTGGCAAATGGGCTAAAAGTGCAGGTTTTTTAAATCCAAATCTTTCATACATAGAGAAATCCTGAATTTATGCAGGAATTTAAGGCCGTATCAACTGAATGCAAGACTGAACATAGGAAAAAACTGCATATTCGCAGGTGTGTGATACAATGGGTGTTCTCACGCGGCCAAAAGATGCACAATCTCCTAGGCCCCCTAATTAAACTGGAGTCATCCCACCCAATAATTTAAACTGGAGATAAGGGGGAGATGACGAGGATGGGAAAGAGGCTGAAAGAGGAAGCACGGCTTAAAATCGTTAAGGAAGCGTTGGCTGGAGTTAAGGTGGGGGTGTTATCCCGTATGTATGACATTCATCCAGAAACCATACGCGGGTGGATTAGGGATCATCGTGACTCCATTCCACCCGAAGAAATTCCGGTTGCAGACGAGCATCTGCAAGAACTTCAGCGACTTCAGGATGTGGAACAACGCTACGAAAAGGCCATGAAGGTGCTCGGGGAAAAAGAACTTGAGCTTGAAATTCTCCGAGAACTGCTAAAAAAGAAGGACCCCGCTTATCCGAAAAATTCGAAGTAGCAGACCTATTTATTAAGCGGGGGGAACCGGTGGCATGGGTTCTGCGCATCCTTGGATTATCTGAATCGACGTACTATGATCGCAAAAAACGAGCTACCCGTCCGGCAACAAAACGCCCACCAGAAGGCCAGATAGGACGTCCGGTACCGGGCTACTCCTTTACGGTTACGGGAGAGAAAGTCAGTGACGAACAAATCAAGGAATGGCTGCTTGAACTCCTCGAAGGCGAAGAGCATGTCTATGGCTACAAACTTCTTGCGCAATGTATTCGTAACCGGTACAGCGTAAAGCTGAACAAGAAGAAAGCGTATCGCTTGTGTAAAGATCTAGGGATTCTGAGGCAATCCCGTAAGCGCCTCCCTTCACATCCACGCCGGCTCCCTAAAAACCGGGTTGTCACCGGGTCCAACCAGTTGTGGCAAATGGATATTAAGTACGGCTATATCATCGGCCAGGAACGTTTCTTTTTCGTGCTTAGTATCATTGATGTATTTGACCGTGTCGTGGTCCAGCAGTACAGAGGACCCGTATGTGAGGCCAAACATGCGGTCCAAACCCTATGGCGGGCGCTACAGAGTCGTCTCCAATCCGGAGAAGCCATGCCCGTGATTCGAACGGACAACGGGCCGCAATTCGTCAGCAAGTTATTTGGAGATACATGTGAAAGCCTGGACATGATTCACGAACGCATCCCGCCGCGGACACCGAATATGAATGCATACATTGAATCCTTTCATAGCATATTGGAACGCGATCTGTTCAGCAAAAGAGAGTTCAGGACCTTCGAGGAAGCCTACGAGGCCCTTGATCAATACATGGACTTCTACAACAACCGCAAGATGCATGGCAGCTTGAAGTTAATGCCTCCTGCGAAGTTTTCCGAATGGGTCACGACGCTGGAGGACTCCTCGGAATTTCATAAAGCCATGTAAACCCTCGAAATAAAGAGTTATTTTACGAACGCTTGTTAATTGTAGGGCATGACTCCGGATTTAGGGGGCCTAGCCGCAATTTCAGGCTTTCTGCATGATCCGCTTCATCATCGCACCTGGATTCTCTGAATAACGGACCGTCTCCCGTATCCCCTCGCCTACTGTTTAATATCTTTGCATGGGAAATGCCATTGTGTTACTTGATTCATAATAGCTTACAAAATAAGGCATACTGCCGAAAAGACAGTACGCCTTAGAGAACAATTCATATGTGTCAAAGTGTGAGGGGAGCAGCCGAACCTATTGGTCCTTCCGCCTCTTGGCTTTTATACTCACCCAGCCTCATGCCGGTATCCTGCTCCCTATTCCTTTGTTCCTGCAAAAATCAGACAACCGAAGGTTCACTCTTGAATATCGGCAGCCGCTCCTCCTCAATCTTGTAAATATCATTCCATATTCCGTCAGCCGAGGCGCTGGAATCATACAACTGCTCATAGGTAAACCCGGCGCTGCGGAAAATATCAACGATTTTGTACGCAACGTCCAGATGCCATTCCGGAAGCGGCGACCGGTGGCCCTCATATTCCGAACCGAGATTCGGAATCCAGGCCCCAGCATAGGCGATTACCCCCTGGGAAGCAAGATATTTCACACCTTCCAGCGTTGATTTCTTCGTCTCCATACCGCCGACAAAGTTGGAGCGGACACGGCCATGCCCGAAGACGACCGCAGCCCGTTCCAGCGCTTTCACCCAATGATCCCAGCCGCCGCAGTGAATCACCTTTCCGGGGCAGACCGAATTAAAAATATTTTTGTCCCATATCTCGAGATTCATGGCTATCGTACGGTAGCCGGCATCTTTGTAACGCTCAAGGATGCTAAGATCCAGCGGCGCGCCGATTACGGCCGTACCGTTGAAGTCCTGAAGCCCGGTATGCTCCTGAATCGCCTCCGCCACGTCGAAGTAATAATCAATCTCCCGCCGCTCGGGGATAAATCCTCCGCTGATTGTAATATGCTTCGCTCCCTCTTTGTAAGCGACCGCAGCGGTTTCGCCAATCTGGCGCGGGTATTTCCAGCTTACGCCATGCTCTTCCCCATACGTATCATGCGTATAGTTGATATTGCAATATTTGCAGTCATGCCCGGTTTCCTTCAGGAAGCACTCATTGCTGTATGAGACGAAGATAGCGCCTTCCCCGTTGTGAGTCGCAACCTGATTCATATTGGCCCCGTCCGATGTTTTCAGACCGTAGTAATGAGGGCGCTTCTTGAGGCGTACCGGAAACAGTTCCTTTCGCTCATGGTACAGTATGAACTGGTTTCCCTCTCTACGCAGCTTGTAAGGAGAGCGGTCATTCCAGCGGTAGGCCACCCGCAGTCCCCCCGGTGTATAGAAGCAGACCGGCAGAACAACACCCGTATGGTTATGCAGATTGTAATCAAACAGCGTCTGGATTTGTTCCTGGTATTTGTCACCCAGCCCTGCCCCTTCAAAGATGGCGGGATCGGCGTTTATCCCCTCAACCTGACAAGCATTCTTGATGGCGAGCTCCTCATGCAGCCGGTTTTTCAAATCGCTCATTTGTATGCATCTCCTTTATTTTTTATTGAATAGTCACTTTATCCGGGAAAGCTTCCTTTAATCCTTCCAGGGCCAGCTTGTCGTCAAGCTTGAAATCCTGCTCGATATAGCCGTTGGCAACGCTCCATTCCTTGATCTCTTTCAACTGGTCGTAATCCTCCTGGTTGAAACGGACATCAAATTCCCATTCATTCTTAATTTCCCGCAGAGCGTTATCCTTTGGAATTTTCACCTCTTTGAATGCCAGTTCGGCAGCCTCTTCCGGATGGTCGGTAATATACTGGGACGCCTCCGCCAGCGCCTTGTTCAGTCCCGCCGAGATTTGAGGCTTATCCTTAATCAGGGAATCTTTCGCGACCAAAAATCCCTTTGTCCGGATGTTGATTGCGGATTGATCATTAAGCGCTTTGGAGCCCTCCACCTTCTCCGCCTTATCGAAGAACGCGGTGCCGAACCAGGCAGCCTGTATATCGCCTCTGTCATAGGCGGCAAGGATCTCCGCCGTGGATTGCAGCGGGACGAGAGTAACATCCTTCTTGTCGATATGGAACGTCTCAAAATACTTGCCCCAAATGTATTCGTTCACTGTTCCCTTTTGTACGCCCAGCTTCTTGCCAATCAGATCCTCGGGCCTACTGATTCCGTCTCTGGCGTACAGCTTCGAACTGGTCGCTTTCGGCGAGGAGAACAAGGACAGCACCTTTAGATCCCCCTTGGAAAGCGCGCTGAGCGCCGCATAATCCATCGCTTCCCCGACGTCCACCCGGTCGGTCAGCACCGCATTGAGCGTGTCAATACCGAAGGAAAATGTCGATATTTCGGCATCAATTCCGTTCTTTTCAAAGAATCCCTCCGCCTTGGCTACCCGAAATTGCAGCGAGAATATTGCGGAGTCTCCCCCAATGCGCACCTTCTGCAGAGCGGGAGCGTCCGAAGCTTCCTTCGTCTCCGCCTTGGCATCTCCGCAGCCCGCAAGCGAGATTAGTATCCCCGTCAACAACATTGCTCCAGCGACTGCTTTCCATACCCGACTTTGCTTGCTTTTCACTTGTCTAGTCCCCCCATTGATTACTTTTCAAATTTGCTTTCCAAACCTTTTTACTTTCCAAACCTTGTTTCTTTGGCAATTCCATAGCGCCCCAGCGTGGTCTTCCCCATCCAGCGCAGCAGCTGGTCCCCAGCAAAGCCCATTAGTCCCAGCAGCAGAAGTCCGACGAAGATCCAGTCCGTCTTGGAATAAAGCCGCGAGGTCCAGATCAGATAACCGACTCCCTCATTGGCGGCTATCATCTCCGCCCCGACAATGGCCATGAATGAATTCCCCATAGCCAGCCGGACCCCGTTGAAAAAGGCGGGAACGACAGCGGGAATAATCACATGAATCAAAATCTGCCGCTCCGAGGCGCCCAGCGACCGTGCCGACCGGATTTTGTCATCCTCCACATTCACTACGCCCGCCGCCGTGTTCAACACTACAATGAACAGCGTCGCATACATGATAAGAATGACTTTTGACTGCTCTCCGATCCCAAACCACAGTATAAACAGCGTTATAAAAGCCAGCGCCGGAATGAACCGGAAGAAGTTCAGATAAGGCTCGACCAGTTCCCGCAGCCATCTGAACCTGCCAATCAAGAGGCCCGCCGGAATGCCCAGCAGACTGCCCAGCAGCCATCCGAGCACTACCCGCTTAAAGCTGATCAAGACGTAAGAGATCAGTGAATTGTCCGTGAACAATTCCACCGCCCCCTGCAAGGTCTGGATCGGAGTGGGGAAATAGTCCGGATTCGAGTTCATGGCCACCAGCTGCCACACGATCAGGAACAACAGCCAGGAAATAAGCCCCGTCTTCAATCCTTTCCGAACAAAACGCATCGTATTGTTGTCTCCTTTCAGAGTGGCTTATAAATGAAAATACAGATCGTCCTGGAAGATACTTTGCAGCTTTTTCTGCATTAAATTGAATTCCCGCGAGGTTATATCACGGGGATACTCAAGACGGTTATCCATAATTTCGAATACGCGCGACTCCGGACCTATGGACATAATGCCGATGCGGCCCCCGAGCAGCACCGCCTCCTGAATATCATGCGTTACAAAAATGACCGTCTTCTTGGTCTCCGTCCATATCCGCACCAGTTCATCCTGCATTATTCTGCGGGTGAACGCATCCAGAGCCCCCAGAGGTTCATCCATCAGCAAAAGCTCCGGGTCATTCGCGAGCACCCTTGCGATCTGAACCCGCTGCTTCATGCCACCCGATAGCTCACGAGGAAATTTACGCTCATGTCCCGTTAGGCCCGCCAGTTCGATGTACCGGTCGGAGACGGCCTTGCGTTCCCCACGGCTCACTCCCTGCATACGCAGGCCGAATTCGATGTTCTCCCGGACATTCAGCCAAGGGAACAGGGAAGCATCCGGATGCTGGAAGACCATGGCCCGCTCTTTTCCAGGCCGGTCAATGCTCTTTCCGTCCACAAGCAATTCGCCTTCGGTCTGCTTCTCAAAACCGGCGATCAGGTTAAGCAGTGTGGACTTGCCGCAGCCGCTGGGACCGAGAAGGATAAAGAACTCCCCCCTCTGAATGTTCAGATCGACATCTTTCAGCACCTGATAGCGAACTGCCCCCTTGCCGCTGCCGGATAGAAAAGATTTGCCGAGCCTCCGGATCGAAATGATCGACTGCTGGGCATTCTCCTCTGAGGAAGCATCGGTTATCGCGTCCGTGGAGATCAATGGATAGCGGGACATCTGCATTACTCCTCTCATTAAATTAAGATAAAGCTGCGGCGCAGGCCTTTCGTTAAACACAAAAGGCCGTTTCTTTCCTTTGGAAGAAGAAAGAATACGGCCTGCGGCTGTCCGCTCAACTTTATTTAAGGATTGCTCATAATTTGGACCAAAATTTATAATTCCGAGTTACTTGATAGGATTATATTGTTTTGCTTTTGCTGCGTCAATATTGTTGTTCATACATCCTGAATATTTCTATTATATTGTTACAAATTTGTGTTTGGGCCGACTTCACGGACCGATAGGCAAATCCGGCATTCACGCACTCATTCAAAGGGATGAATATATGGTGAACTATTGAGGTATATACACTAGTTTAACTTTGGGATTAAACTAAACCTAAAACTATTATTCTCTGGAATTATAAGAAGTGAAGCGGTGAACCCGGGAAACTAAAGATAGCGGAGCAACCCCCAAAAAAAGAGGTGAACTAAACATTGACTGACAGCAAACGATTGTCCGTTGTGATTATCACACAGAACGAGGAAGAGAAGATTGAGCAGGCCATTCTCTCCTGCCGTCCCTTTGCGGACGACATCGTCGTCGTCGATGGAGGCAGCACCGACGGAACGGTCCTCATTGCGAAGCGGCTCGGCTGCAGCGTCTACCTTAATCCCTGGCCGGGATATGCCAAACAGCGCATATTCGGGGCGGATCAGGCTCCCAGCAACTGGATCTTTTTTATCGACTCGGATGAGGAGGTTAGCGAAGAGCTTCAGAAGTCGCTGCTAGGCTGGAAAAATGAGCCAGAGAATGAGGTAAAAGCCTATACGGTCTACCGGATCGGCGATTTTCTCGGCAAGTGGATGCCCAAGGGCGAGCATCTCGTGAGGCTGTACAAAAAAGACGAAGTGCGGATGAAGGACGTCCTCGTTCACGAAGGCCCGGATGTCGATCCCGCCGCAGTACCTTGTTTGGATGGCACACTCTGGCATCACGGCTACCGCAGCATTCAGGACCATGTACAGCGTTTCAACAAGTACACCGATCTTGAAGCGCGAAAAGATTATGACCGAAGAAAAAGCTTTAGTCTGATGAGACTTCTGTTCAGGCCGCCCGCCAAGCTGATCTATACCCTGTTCGTCCGCAAAATGATTACGAAAGGGATTGCCGGCTTCAGCGTCGCCTTTTTCTGGATGTATTACGAGTTTCTCAAGGAAATCAAGCTCTATGAACTTTACGGCCGGGAAAAAAAACGTGAGAAGCCGGTCTATGTCATTGAAAGCGAGAAACGCCCAGTATAAAGGAGGGGGACCCTCGTGCGAATTCTTCATATCGCCAATCATGTGAAGGAATCGGGTAATGGAATCGTCAACGTTATGGTCGACTTGGCTTGTGAACAAGCAGCGAGAAATCATCAGGTGTGCATCGTATCGGCGGGCGGACAGTATGAAGAGCTTATTGCCAGGTACAACATCCGGCATTACTATCTGGACCAGACAAGAAAGCCCGCTCAGCTAATGCGGGCTGTTTTTGATTTCAGACGGATGGTCGCGGACTTCTCACCCGATATCATTCATGCGCATATGATGACCGGCGCGATACTCGCCCGCTATCTGAAAGGCTTCCGCAAATATAAGGTCGTGACTCATGTTCATAACGAGTTCCAAAAAAGCGCCGACTACATGAAGGTTGGCGACAGAGTGATCGCCGTCAGCCAGGCGGTTTATAGTGCCATGGCGGGCCGGGGTGTCGGCAAGGACAAGCTTCGCGTCATTCTGAACGGCACCATCGGAAGCCCGCGCGATTCCGATTCCGGTCCTATCCCCTTGGAAGGGCAAGCTATCATCACGGTTGCCGGCATGTACGAGCGCAAAGGGATCTCCGATCTCATTGACGCCTTCGATCTTCTTGCTGGCGACCATCCGGAAGCAAGACTCTATATTGTAGGCGACGGGCCGGACCGGGCCAAGTTCGAGGAGCGGGCTGCCGCCTCGCCTTTTTCCGGCAGAATCCGGTTCGCAGGCTTCCAGGCCGAGAGCCGCCGATGGATGAAAGCCGCAGATGTATTCGTCCTGGCTTCCCATAAAGAACCGTTCGGGCTTGTCCTGATCGAAGCCCGGGAATCGGGCTGCGCCATCGTCGCCACTGATGTGGACGGCATCCCTGAAGCACTGGATCATGGAGAAGCGGGAATCCTCGTTCCGCCTCGGGACGCCAAGGCGCTCTCCGCAGCAATCGGGGAGCTCCTCTCCAATGAGGCCAAGCGCCAGCGCTACCGCACCCGGGCATGTGCAGGACTGGACTACTACCGCGTGGGACGCGTGGCGGAAGAAATGCTTGGGATTTACAACGAACTGCTGCCTAGAGCGTCCGTGCTCACAGGGACTGCGGGTAACAAGTGAGGTGGGAGATAGAGAGTAAAAAAACAACCAACCCGCTGTTAGGGCGGGTTGGTTTCGTTACTGACCAACTTTTTGATAGCATCCCAAGTGTATTGTTAACAGCTCCAGCAGCGAAGGATCAGGTGGTAATAAGCTTCTCCTGCGCATGCTTAAGCGAGATATAATCGGTGCTGAACGCAATCCCGCGCTCCTTAAGCTCCTCTCCTACCCCCATGCCGATCCGGCTGACAAGCACTGTGCTGCAATCGGATAAAAGGCCGATTATTTTGTTTAACTGCTCCTGGCTGTGCCTGCCCGTGAAGCCGTCACTTCCTGTCTTGCGGACTTCCGCGAGTATCCACTCGCCCTCCGCGGATACATCATAAATCATAAACTGTTCGCAGCTGCCGAAATGCTGGTCAATCCATTGCCCGTCGCTGCTGCCTATCGCAATCCTGTTCGACATTCGCATCCCCCTCCTACTGTAAGTGTCGGCATATTAACAACACTATACTGCCTGTCTAGTAGAATACCAAGGCTGTTCAACAAACATTTCGAAACTACGGGAGCTAAGTTAACATTGAAATAGCAGGCCCAGGCCACCGGTAATGCAGCGAAAATCAGCTGGCAAAATAAAAAGAGAGCGCCTGTTAAGGCACTCTCATCACAGCGTCACTATAAAATCCTGGCAAAGCTTGTTTACGATCCGGAAGCGCAGGTGCCGCCTTGATCCTGGCTGTGGCATCCTGTATTGTAACCGGAGGGAACTTCACAAAGACCAATCTGCTTTAGATGTTCCGCATCGAAACCTGCAAGAACTTGATCCCCGATATTCATGAGCGGGCGCTTAATCAAGATGGGGTCGGTGCATAACAAGTCGAGCGTCTCTTCCCGGGAAAGAGCCCCCGGAATGACCTGGCCCGATTTGACCGCAGGGGCGTTCGGATTGAACCACTCTTTCAGCTCCAAGCCTGCAAGATAGGGCTCCAGCTTCTCGGGTGTCCATTCCGTACTCAGCAGCGACCGTTCCTCCAGAGTATGACCGTAACTTTCCAGCAGCGCCTTTTGACGGACGGCTCCCATACAACCGGGCTTGGTATAGAAAATGATATGCGTCATTCGTGTACCTCCTATAGACGATTTGTTACATCCATAATAAGGCAACACCTCTACGCTGGCAATGAATCTCTTTCGAACTTAATAGAAGGGAACACTCTGCTGACATTGAGACTGGCGTTCTGCCTGTTAAATAAGGCGGTGCTGATACCATTTTTTGCCGAGGAACCGTTTGAGAAAAATCCCGCCCCGCACAGCCCATTCACAGTCCATCGCAAGCCAGACGCCAAGAACGCCTAAGTCCAGAACAATGCCCAAAATATAACCAAGCACGACGCGGAACAGCCACATGGACAGCATGGAAACGATCGAAGTAAACTTGGAATCGCCCGCCGCCCGAAGCCCCGAAGGAACAATAAAGCTGATAGACCAGAGTGGAATTTGGAGAATCGTATTGATAAGTACAATCAAGAAAATATCGTCCACAATTTCAGCAGGGGGGTGAAACAGCGACACGAGCGGCCCAAAGAACGGCAAAATCAACAATCCCATAAGCACAAAGGACAGCGACGACGCCACAATAAAGGATTTAATGAACTTTCTCGCATCGTTAACATCGCCCCGCCCCATGCATTGACCGACCACGGTAATAATAGTCAAAGCCAGTGCGTTCGCGGGAATTTGCATAACACCGGCAAAAGCGGCGCCAATCGCATTGGCGGCAATCGCGTACGTGCCTAAGCTTACGATAAAGATTTGGGTCAAAATCTTGCCCCCGTTAAAGAACATTTGCTCCGCCGCAAACGGGAAGCCGATGAACATAATTTTTTTCAACATGGATAGATTGAGTGACAGGATGTCGCGGAGCTTGATTTGCAGGTTGCTGTCCAGCCGGAACAAATAGTACAGGGCGCAAAACGCCGCCAAATACCGGGCTATATTAATGGATATGCTCATACCGAGAACGCCCATATTCAGCAAATTAATAAATACGAGATTTAAGAGGACGTAAATCAGATTCATAATCAGCGATAGAAAAAGCGAAGCCCGCGTACTGCCGATCCCCCGAAGGGCCCCGCACACCGCTTCCACAACCGCAATGCCTAAGAATGAGATGCTGCTGCCGATCAAATAGGTCCTGCCATTGGCCATGACATCCGGCGCCGCCGCGCCGAACAGCAGGTTAAGCAGAGGACCGTGAAACAGCACCCCGAACAACCCGACGACAAGTGCCAGTAAAGATACGGAAGATACGGCGCCGGCTGTCGCCTTGGAGACCATAGCGTTGTTGCCGCTCCCTTTATACTGGGCAACTACAACCGTTCCGCCTGTCGCGACGGCGATAAACACACTAAGCAAAAAAATGTTAATCGAGTCGATCATATTCACCGCGCTGATCGCCGCTACTCCCGCCGAGCTGATCATAGCCGTGTTGATAAGATTAAGACCGACTACGAAAGCCTGATCAATCAGAATCGGGATAAAAAGCGAGATCATCTGGCGGTAGTCCATGGACTGCCCGGAAAAATATTTTTCAAGGAATCCCTGTTTCACGTTCGCATTAGGCTGGATCATATATCCTCACCTCTCTTCCAAATAAACTTTGTCCCCAAAAAAAGAAAAAGGCTCTTCATAATTGAAGAGCTGTTGCTAAGTAACTTGGACTGCATCGTCATTTATCTATCTTGTATGCGGTCGAGAGGACTCGAACCTCCACGGGGGGTTAGCCCACACGGACCTGAACCGTGCGCGTCTGCCAATTCCGCCACGACCGCGTATGAACACAAAAATAATACAGCCACAAAAAGTAATATAACATGAATTGACTGAGAGGACAACAATAATTTTTTATTTTCTAGTGCGATTTCAATAGACTTCTCAAACGCTGGCCGCCGGAAGGATATCTAACCTCCCTTATCTCAAGAAACGCGGACAATGGAGCATTCAAGTGCACGCTGTTTCACCCGCCTGCATAGTTTTTTCGCCTCGAGAGAAAGGCCGCCTCGCCCATTAACCCTCATAAACCCACAAATTCAACAAGAGGTACATCATTAAAGCTTTATAGACTTAATCTCATCTTTGGGTAAGACCCGTCGCCTTGGCAATTGTAGCAATGTCTAAGCCCATAGCGAGCATATTCTTGACCACATCTCTTTTTCCTTTATATATTCCTTCCGCAATACCCGCCGACTTCGCCCCCTCAATCATGGAAGCTTCATCGTGCAAATATTTCTGTCTGGCCTCATACATTCGTCTGGCCTCCGAATCCTGGCTCAAATATTGCAGGGTGTCCATCGCCTTCTCCAAACCCGGCTCATTCATCTTCAACACCTCCCAATAGGATGTGTCGGCGTTCGCTTCTCATTATTGAATTTGAACTTCAGGCCCTATCTCTTCATCATTCTCATCAACAGGGATAAGCGAATAGGTCTCTTTCTCTAAATCAATCGGTGCATAACGGGTATATGAAGTGTCTCCAATATCGCTAGAGCCATAGCCTTCACTAAAAGGAACTTCCTTACCGCCAGAGGAAATAAGTTTGAAACGAGTCGATTCCGATGCCTCTGTCGCATCATAATAGATTAATGTCGAAACAGGGGTGACAATCACCTTTTTAAGCGTTACTTTTTCTCCATTATTGAGTGTGATGGTCTTGCCTAAAGTAAACGTTTTTGTATCTTTCTCTAACTGACTTGTTGACACCGTTATATTAAATACCCACGGCTCTTCAATCGCAATCCTTTTACGTTTACTGATTGTATCATAAGTGATTTTGATTTGAAGCGGACCATCATTCGGTAAATGACTCATCTTTATATCCCCATAAATCGTATACATGCCATCATTTACTTTAATCGACTGTGCTCCTCCTGATTTTTGAAGGTCTTCTCCGTTGACAAGGACATGTGGAGACAAAAAAGTTTGATAATCAAAAGAGACGCCTTTAGCCGGCTCAAATGTCGAGCTTATGAGGAGCCTGTCCGCATCGACTAGCACTTCATTCAGTGTCAGCTTGCCATATGCATTTACAGCCGGTTCACCAATTGCTGTTTTATAGGCTGAATAATTGGCTGGTTTGTCTCCATTAATAAAATGTTCGATGAGTCCCGTCACAAATGGCATCTGTGCGAGCGATACTTTTCCAAGAGGAATGGTTACACCTATTGCCAGAAGGAGGGCGGCAGCTAGCCCTATCCATTTTTTTGAGTAGTTATGTTTGCGTTGATGAAGCTTTATTAATACACGTTTTTCCCATTTTTTTCGTTCAATCTCTGTTAAAGGCATTTCCTCATATTCTGATACATCAAGCTGCAAATCATTTAACTCTGTATACATTGACATGGATTCACACCTCATTCTTAGGAATAAAAATCTGTTTCAGCTTCTTGCGCCCGCGTGAGAGCTTGTTATGAATCCAGGACTCCTTCACATTCATTTGCAGTGCTATTTCACGAGATGATACCCCCTCTAAATAGTACTTCTCAAAAATGGCCCGTTCTTTGGAAGATAAGTGAGCTAACACTTCCTCCACATCTTGTTTCGGGGATATCGGCTGCTTTTGGTATAGATGATCGGATATTTCCGTACTGATAAATTGCTGCCGGTTTCTCATCATTCTCCGCTGGTAATCAATTGCGCGGTACTTTGCAATGGCGGCAATCCACTGCTTAAATGTATTTTTCCTTTCATCAAATGCGTCGATATTATGCCAAATGGCCAGCAGCACATCATCTAAACATTCTTCATAATCCAGCTGACTGTTCTGTACATGACGTTTAATAATCGCCGTGAGTAATCCCCCGTACATTTGAATAATGAATGCAATGGCCCTCTCGTTGCGGTTTTTAGTTTGTTGTACAACATTATCTTCTGTTATTTTCACAAATGCTGCCCTCCCTCACCCTATTGTTCGGTACCTACTATGTAATACGAATCAAAAGGCATAAACCTATCAGAATGTTGCTTCTTAAATACTTATCACTATCCCTAAACAACATAAAAAGACCCCTCCTTTACATTAAGCAATTGGAAGGACCTTACCTCTTATACCTTACTAATCAATTACTCATGACACCCCCTCTCCTTTGCCGTATCCAATACCACCCGGAGCAGCACTCTTCCGCTTCATCTCGGCCATCAGCACCCCTAATAGAATCAATGCGGCTCCAACGTAGCCTCTCAGGGGCAGCAGTTCGTTCGCGAAAAGGTAAGCGAATATCGCGGCAAAAACGGGCTCCATCGAGAAAACAAGTCCCGTATGCGCTGGCGTGGTATATTTTTGCGCTATGGACTGAACGATATAGCCGATTGCGCTGCATACGACGCTTAGCATCAGGATCGATACCCAGCCCCCGGTTGACTCAGGGAGCCGGGGATGTTCGAACATGAATGAGAATGACAAGCCGAAGCCGCCCGCGAATCCTAATTGCAGAATTCCAAGATTCAGAGTGTCCGCAGTCTTCGCCGCCGCTCCCGTCACCAGAATATGGGCAGCGTACAGCATGGCAGCCAGGATGCACAATAAATCCCCAGCCTTTACGCTCATCGGACCGCTGATCGTGAGCAGCCCGATACCGATAAGCGCCGAGCAAGCGCCTACGATCAGCTTCGCTTCCGGCTTCTGCTTCAGTACAATTGCCGACAATGCCGGAACGAAGATTACCGTCAAGCTGGCAAGAAACCCTGCATTGGACGTCGAAGTACTTCCGAGACCGAAGATAACGGAGGCAGATACGGCAAACAGGAGAAATCCTAGTATGAAGGAATACATTAGCGTTATTTTGTCCGTCGAACGCAACCGTTTCAACCATATGGCCGCACACAGCACAAATGCCAAACCGAATCGAAGAGCGACCAGGTTGAACGGGGATACGGAATCCAGTCCGTTCTTCATAAACAGATAAGACGAGCCCCAACTCATCGTTACGAGCATCATCAGCAAATCGGCGTTTCTAGGCTTCATTCATTCCATCTCCTTTGTGTTCTGGTGATATCGCTAGGAATGTCCACCTTCCGGATCGGCACTGGACGTATCCCGAATCTAAGGTTAGTATATAACTGAATAAAGGATAAATAAAATGAATGTTTGTAATTATATAGTTGAATAATATTCATGAAAAAGAGGCGGGAATTATGAGCTTAATCAAATACGAAGTCTTCCAGAAGATCGTTGAGCTGGGGAGTCTCACCCGTGCAGCTGAAGCGCTAGGGCTTACCCAGTCCGCGGTCAGTCATGCTATCAGCAGCCTTGAAGATGAGTTCGGTTTCGTTCTGCTGATCCGCAATCGGACGGGCGTCCGATTGACGTTAAATGGCGAACGGGTGCTGAAGCATATTCGGAGTCTGCTGAACTGTGACGAACAGCTTAAGCAGGAGATCGCCGCGATTAAGGGGGTTGAAGCCGGAACTATCCGAATCGGCACATTCTCAAGCGTCTCTATCAACTGGCTGCCGGGAATCATCAGCAGCTTCCGGGAAGAGCATCCGCTCATCGAGGTAAAGCTAATTAACGGCGATTACGATGAGATCGAAGACTGGCTAAAAAACGGGGAGATCGACTTTGGCTTCATGTCCTTGCCGACTTTGGACAACTTCGAGGCCATTCCTCTGTGGCTGGACCGAATGGTCTGTATCGTGCCCAAGCAGCATCCGCTTAGCAGGTGCAAGCGCATATCCTATGCGCAGATCGAGCAAGAGTCGTTCATCATGCCGACAAAAGGCTGCGACCAGGACGTCAGACGCGTGCTGAGCAAGCTTCCACATCAGCCGCGAGTTCAGTTCGAGGCAGGGGACGATTATGCCATTATCGCCATGGTAGAGAGCGGACTCGGCATCAGTATTATCTCCGAGATGATTCTAAGCAGCCGGGGCCATCATGTCTCCATGCTGGAACTTCAGGCTCCCAGCTCCCGGTCGCTCGGAATCGTCATCCCTTCCATGAAGCACGCTTCCCCTGCGACGAGTAAATTCATCGAACGGACTAAGCTCTGGGTGGACAATTGGAGGCTGTCGCACGGAGAGTTTCCGCTCAGCGAACTCCATCAGTAGCGTAATTCATGCTTCCTATTGCCTCAAAAGTTGAAGTTGTCAGGGTCCGGCCCCCAGCGGGCATTACGGTTCAGCGCATCGATTGCTTTCATATCTTCCCCGGTAAGCTCAAAATCAAAAACGTCGGCATTCTCCCGAATCCGGCTGTCATGAACCGACTTGGGAATGGTCACAATCCCGTGCTGCAAATCCCAGCGGAGGATAATTTGCGCAGACGTCTTGCCGTATTTTCTTCCCAGCTCCCACAGCAGAGGGATATTTAACTGCCCCCGGATCAGCGGGGCCCAGGCTTCAATTTGAATGCCGTTGTCCCGGCAAAAAGCGCGCAGTCTTTCCTGCGACAGCAGCGGATGCAGCTCCACCTGATTGACCATCGGCACGGTCTCGTAATTTTGCATGATCGCGTTTAAATGCTGTTCATGGCAGTTGCACACCCCAATGGCGCGAACATAGCCCTCCCGGTATAATTTTTCAAAAGCCCTCCAGGCTTCCAGATACTTTCCTCTCGCGGGCCAGTGGATCAGATAGAGATCGATGTACTCAAGTCCGAGTCTTTTTCTGCTGTTCTCAAACGCCTGAAGCGTCGTTTCGTAACCCTGATTGGTATTCCAGACTTTTGTCGTGACGAATAAATCTTCCCGAGGTACGCCGCTTGCCCTAATCGCTCTTCCCACTCCATCTTCATTAAAATAGGCTTCCGCCGTATCGATGCTTCGATAGCCCGCGCGGAGTGCGGACAGCACCGACTGCTCCACCTGTCTTCCGTCCTCAACCTGATATACGCCAAACCCCAGCCGCGGCATTTTGACGCCGTTATGGAGCGTTACGGCATCCGTAATGTTGTTCATAGGATCAACATCCTTTCCATTCTACTTTTCACGCCTGCTGCTTGGCCTGCTCCCACCACGATTTCGGCAAATCCGGTTGGTGCATCAGGGGCCGCGAGATGGCAAAATATTCGATGTCCGTCGTATTCAATATCTCTTCCATCACAGCGGGCGTTCTGTTCAGTCCAACCAATATAACGGGAACCTGTACATCCTTTGCAATGCGCGCCGCATCGTCTCTAAGCACGGATTCCTTGTAGGGAAACAATGGGCTTGGCCTAAACGGTCCATATCCCCCGCTGATTTCAATTCCGTCTATCCCCCGATCCGCGAGCTGCTTGCACAAATAACGGCATGACGTGAACACCTCATCGTCTTCATCCAGATCGGTACTGTTTAATTTGATAAACACCCCAAAATCTTCGCCCGCCCGTCTCCTTATTTCGTCGTAACTCTCTATAATCAGTCTCGCTTTGTTCTCCAGACTCCCGCCGTATTCATCCTGCCTGCCGTTCTTGCTTGGACTAAGAAGCTGACTTAGAAAATACCTGTGTCCTGCATGAATTTGAACGCCGTCAAAGCCGGCGCGTTTCGCCCGTAACGCACTCTCCCCAAAGGGTTCTATGATGGCTTTGATTTCTTCGGTCGACGGGCATCCGCCGTCCACATTTCACCGTCTTTGGCGGCATACGCGAGCTGAATGATGATAGGGCAGTCATTTTCATGCGCGATATCCGTCATTTTCTGGTACTCCGGAATAAAGGAGTCATCATAGAACCCCATCATTCCGTGCAAATACTTCGAGTCTTCGGTAATATAAGCAACCCCGGTAATAATCAGTCCGACGCCTCCCTCGGCGAGATCTTGATACACCTTTAGGACTTCGTCCGTTAAATGGCCGGACCGATCCGCCAGCCCCTCATGAGTAGCGGAGCGGATCAGCCGGTTTTTCAGTTTGATGCGGTTAATGTTGGTCTCATCGAACAGAGTTTTCATCGTCTATACGTCTTTGCTCCTTCCGATTCAGATTTTGCCTGATGCTATAGGATTTAGATCCTGCAACGTACACCCAGCGTCTAATAACACCTTTATTATAAAAATAAAAACCTTTGTTCCGTAGCATTATACTCGTTGTTTATTGCCTATTCCTACACAGTTCAATATAATTGTATAAGCTTGATACGAACGATACCCAAATGGGAAAATAGAAAAGAGGATGGGAATGAACGTACAGGAGATGGATAGCGAGGTAAAAGAGAAGCAGCAGGAACTGGCGAGATGCATAGATCGGCTGGTGCAGACAGACGAAACGCATCCAACCGCCATTCCATCGCTGCGCCTGATCCGCACCTCGACCGTATCCGAGCCGCTGCATACCGTCCATGAGCCGTCATTATGCGTGATCGCGCAGGGATCGAAATTTGTTGCTCTGGCGCAGGAAACCTTTCAATACGATCCGGCATCCTATATGATCGCCTCCGTGCATCTCCCGGTGTGCGGCCAGATTATCCAGGCTTCCGAGGATACACCTTTTCTAGGCATCCAGCTTGGCATAAGCACCGATCAGGTGCTCGATATAATGAAAGAAACGAGCTCGGCATGGCGCGGGAAAATTCACTCCGGACGGGGAATTTCAGTCAGCAAAACCAAGCCGCTGCTGCTTGACGCTATTATAAGATTGGTTCGCCTGCTGGAAACGCCGCAGGATATCCCTGTGCTTGCGCCTCTGATCATCCATGAAATTCTGTATCGTATTCTGCAGGATGAACAGGGGGATCTCGTGAGACAGTTCGCCGTTATGGGCAGCCATGCGCAATGCGTGGCGAGAGTCATCCAGCTTATCCATTCCGGTTATGATCAACCTCTGCGGATTGAAGATTTGGCCAAAGAGGTCAACATGAGCCCCTCTTCGCTTCATCAGTATTTTAAAAAGGTTACAGCCATGAGTCCGATCCAATACCAGAAGCAGCTCCGATTGCAGGAAGCACGCCGCTTGCTCTTCTCCGAATCCATGGACGCAACGCACGCCGCCTTCAAAGTTGGATACGAAAGCCCTTCCCAGTTCAGCCGCGAGTACACGCGTATGTTCGGACTGCCTCCAAAAAGCGATGTCAAACAGCTCCAGGATTCGCTGTATCAGGAGCGACCTTGAGCGATGGCTTGCATCACTCTGAATATGAGCATACAGCAAACCCAGTACCATGGCGGCACTGGGTTTGTTATTTATATTATCGGGATGACTAGCCCGCCAACTGCCTGCGAGCTGCAGCCCGTTAAATAGGATTGGCTAAAGTTAAGTTGTCTTGGCGGCGCGCTGCCGCCGGTATTCCAGGGCGGGCAGCCCGCCCCATCCCCAATTCTCCGGCTCGACCTCTTCGATAATGACGTAAGTGGAGTCAAGCGGCTTGTTCAGCACATTAAGCAAAAGCTCGCTGGCGCCCTTGATGAGCGCGGCCTTTTCTTCGGCTGTAACCGACTGCCGGTCCGGCGCGGTGCCCTCACGGGTCACCTGAATGGTCACGATAGGCATGGTTATTCTCCTCCAGTCTCACCAGTGGCCGGCGTTTTGGCCGCCATCGACGTGAAGAATCTCTCCGGTCACGAAGCTGGCCGATTCCAGATACAGGATCGCTTCAACGATCTCTTGAACCTCGCCCATGCGGCCCACAGGATGCAGCTTATTCAGAAAATCATGAGTTTCCACCGGATGCATCGGCGTTTTGATGACCCCCGGCGAGACCGCATTTACACGAATGCCATTAGCCGCATACTCGATCGCCAGCTCTTTTGTCGCGGAGTTCAGACCGTCAAGGAGGCGAGCACGGCTGGCACACCAGCAATCGGTTGGTCAACCAGGCTTGTTGTAATGTTAACGATGTGGCCCGAGCCCTGCTTAAGCATCTCGGTTACCGCACTCTGAGTGACATGAAAGAAGCCCGCGACATTGATCGACATCACCGAGGCAAAGTCCGCTTCGGAATAATCAGTGAACGGTTTCGCCAAAAAGACCCCGGCATTGTTGATCAGCGTGTCGATACGTCCAAAGCGGGCCAACCCTTCGGCGATAACGCGTCCAGCCGTTTCAGGGTCCGCAATATCGCCGGCTACGCTGTGCACATGTTCTCCGGTAGGGTCGATTTCCCTCGCAGCCTCAGCCAGCGCCTCTTCGCGTCGGCCATTGATGACGACGTTCGCTCCCTGTTTTACCAATTCAATCGCCGTTGCTTTCCCGATCCCGCTGCTGCCGCCCGTAATCACGACTACTTTTCCTGCAACCTTTTCTTGAACATTCATTGGTTAGTCCCCTTTGGATTATTTATTAAATCGGTTTGCCAAAAAGTTTTTGATCAAGCTGACGCTGTCATCCAAATCCTCTTCGAGCGGAAAATGCCCGGTATTGAGCAGATGAACTTCAACATCGTCCAAGTCGTTTTGGTAAGCGAGCGCGCCGTCCGGACCGAAGAAAATATCATTTTTCCCCCACGCCACCAGCGCCGGCGGTTGATAGGTACGGAAAAATTCATGCCAGCTCGGATACTGCTTCAAATTGTTCTGGTAATCATAAAAGAGCGCCAGCTGGATGTCGCTGTTGCCGGGGCGATCCAGCACGAATTGATCCACATTCCAGGTATCCGGGCTGATCACCTCAGGGTTCTGGGTGCCGTTCACATATTGATACTTCGTGATTTCAGGCGTCAGCAAGCCGAGGATGTTGTTTCGATTCGTCTCATCCGCGGGAGCCTGCCAGTAAGCCCGGATTGGGTCCCATGCGGACAAGAGCCCTTCTTCATAGGCGTTGCCGTTTTGCGAGATGATGGCCTCGATTCGCTCCGGATGCATCACCGCGAGCCGAAAGCCGACAGGCGCGCCGTAGTCGTGAACGTAGATGCTGTATTTTTCCAATCCGAGCTGTTCTACAAAGGAATTTATCAATTTCGCAAGATTATCAAAGGTGTATTCAAACTCGGACATGGACGGCTGATCGCTGTTGCCAAAGCCGGGATAGTCGGGGGCGACGATGTGGTATTGATCCGCCAGCTGCACAATCAAGTTACGGTACATGTGGGACGATGAAGGAAAGCCGTGTAGCAGAAGAATCGTCGGATGCTCCTCATTTCCAGCCTCACGATAAAAAATATTGATGCCATCAACCGCTGCATACCTGTGTTTAACACTCATTAATCTCACCTCATCATTGAATTTATACATACAAGTCTGTATATTTAAAGTGCGGCAACGTCTCTGACGATCCGCATCGACAACTGTAATTACACATACAGGTCTGTCTATTTACAAGCTCTTTTTTAACATTTTTTATTTAGCCATAGGGATGCCCCTTCCCGGTTAGATTTCCGCTGGTGCATCACTCAACAGGTTTACGAATCGGTATAAAACGTTCTATAATTAGACTGACCTGTATAATTTGTATCAAATCCACAAGAATGGAGGGCACACCAGCATGAGAAAAAGCAAAAAAGAACATATTCTCCAAGTTGCCTCCGACCTTTTCAATAAACAAGGAATCCGCGCAACCGGCGTAGACCAAGTCGTCGCCGAGTCGCAAGTAGCGAAGATGACGCTGTATAACCATTTTCCATCCAAGGAAGAACTGGTCTTAGCCTATCTTATGAGACAGGATGAACAATGGCGGGAATGGTTCGAGCGTAACGTGAATAAGAGGGGATCAACTCCCGTAGAAAAACTGCTCGCCGTATTTGATGTGCTGGGCGAATGGTTTGTGGAACCGAACTTCAACGGGTGCGCTTTTATCAAGACGGCCTCGGAGTATGCAGAGCACTCCCACCCCTACTATGAGGCGGCGCAACAATATAAGACCTACTTACGGGTTTTCATCGCATCGCTAGTGAAGCAGGCTGGAGCTGCGAAGCCCGAAGCCTTAACGAACGGATTATATTTGCTCGTGGAAGGAGCCATTACGATTGCCATGCTGCAGACCGATCTTCATCCGGCACAGCATGCCCGCGAGACCGCTCAATTGCTAATTGAGCATCTGGTGTGATCAGGGGGAATAAGCGATTAGAAAAATTTTAGCCGATGATTAATTTCATCGGCTATTTCTCTATATTTTTTTTTTACCGAACCGAGTCATATAACCTAAAATGTAAACACGTTGTTATCTGAAGATTACATCTTCACAAACCTAGTCACCGCTGCTTCCCGCCCACTGCTCCGCTATTTCCGGGATATCGATAAACGGGTTGCGGTTGCCCTGCAGCTCGAAAACAGCCAAATTCCGGTGCTGTTCGTAGAGCGTAACCGGAACAGACCGGTGCCATTCCAGCAGCATCGTTACATCCACATGACTGCTGCCGATAACGCCGGGATAGCGCAGCAGGAAATAAAGGGTTGCGCGGGCGACAATGCCTTTGCCGTACTCAGGCTCAAATCGGCCGTCCTCCTGCTTGCCGCAGCCTGCAATTACATCCTGTGCGCTCACTTCCGGCGAATAATCCAAAAAATCATAATACGGATTATTTCCGCGCCGACTGTTGCAGCCCGGCTCGCAGGCAAACAGATGATGTAGGTCCCCCCGCATCGGCTCTTGCTTCCCAAACCAGGACTGCGGTACGACATGCTCGCAGTTCAGCATGATCTCTCCCGCCAGGCTCACATAATCCTCCGCTTCCGTTTCGGAACCATCCTGCTGCGTCTTGGGCTGCTCTTCCGGCACATCGCCGGGTGCCGACGGCTTGCCGTCCGCACCCTTGCCCGGACGGCCCGCCGCTTCAAGCAGCCGGATATCCGCTTCAATCGCTTCAAGCGGGGACATGCCGCGGCCGGAATACAGGCTTTTCAGCTGTCCATCCTCCTGCAGATCGACCCACGGATAGACATAGCGGTAGGGCTTGTAGGGCAGCCGGTGGTCATGAGTCCGCTCCAGCAGCTGCTGGAGTTCACTTTTATTCGTAAAGCCACCGCTGTAATAACTATTCTTCAACTCGTTATCCCGCATTTCGTCGTAGTAAGGACGTTCGCTGGTCATCGTCAGGTGCATTTCCCTCGCCGCTTCCAGCTCAAGCGCCAGCATCTGCATCATTCGCGTCATTGACTTAGCACCTTAGCCACGACAGCAGGCGTAAAGACTTTGGCCAGTTCCTCCTGAGCCGTTAAGTACAGCAGTCCGTTGCCCTCCAGCCGCGGCGAGTTGCCGAGTGGGATGGTCCGCTTGATCAGCTGCGCGTACAGCTCCTGCTCTGTCAAGTCGCGTCCGAAGCTTTCGTTCGCGATCAGCTTGACCAGCGCCATCGCACCCGATACGTGCGGCGTTGCCATGGAGGTGCCGCTGAGCGTCGCGTAGCTTTTATTCAGGTACGTTGACAGAATTCCTGCGCCCGGCGCGACAAGGTCCACTTCATTGTTCGAATTGGTAAAATTGGTCGAGTGCCGCTGCAAATCGACGGCGCCCACGCTAATGACTTCGTTATAGGAGCCGGGATAGCCGAATTCGTCGGTTGCGAAATTACCGTCGCCTTCGTTGCCCGCCGCGCAGATA
This sequence comes from Paenibacillus sophorae, assembly GCF_018966525.1. NCBI lineage: Bacteria > Bacillati > Bacillota > Bacilli > Caryophanales > Paenibacillaceae > Paenibacillus > Paenibacillus sophorae. The sequence continues at coordinate 879,247 of NZ_CP076607.1, read as the reverse complement.
ACAAGGATATTCGCCGCCACCGCCCGCTTGATCGCTTCATGCATCTCCGGCACATCCTCCGGTCCGCCGAGCGACATGGAGATAATATCCGCTTTTTGCTCAACAGCGTAATTGATGCCGTTAATAATCCACTCATATTGGCCTGAGCCGTCCTTGTTCAGCACCTTCAGGATCAGCAGATTCGCCTCCGGCGCCACACCGACCACACCGGTATTGTTGCTTACCGCCGCAATCGTGCCAGCTACATGCGTGCCGTGCCCGTTGTAATCCACGAATACATCCGGGTTGCCGTTGTCATCATCCGTAAAATTCCGCCCGCCTGCAACTCGTCCCTTCAAATCCGGATGCGAGACCTCGCACCCCGTATCCAGAATGGCTACCGTGATGCCTTTGCCCTTTGTCTGACTCCACACCGCCGGCGCCTGAATCATCTCGATGCCTTTCGGAATTTCGCTCACCTGCTCAACCTGCGCTTCGACCCGATAAGGAAAAAGCTTGATTTTCCGCTGTTCCATTCCTCTCCTCCTCCTCAAGAGTAAAAATGAAATACGTTCGCCAATTCGCCCTTAATATTTTAATTTTAGAATTTTTTGGAGCAATTTATTATAACATTTACAATCCCTTCCATTCAATAAATAGGAACATTTGTTCTTAATTCATTCACACATTTTAGCAGCTCATTCAAACGCAAACAAGCGGATTCATACCGGCAGAAAACCGGCAAAGCCCGCTTGTTGATCTCACTTTTTTATACAATTTATTTGAAAAAACTAATAATTACCAATGCAAGTAGCAAAATAGGCACACCAATAACAAAGAAATACCCAAAATACCTTACCGGCTTAGGCATATTTTGCAAATAGACTTTCTTAGGTCCCCCGCCTCCTTCTATCTGCTGCATAGGTCTTAATTGTTCATCTACATAAAATTCACTTTTATCCTCATGACTCATTTCATTCAACTCCTTGGAATCCATTTATTATTGCCTGAGACGACTGCTACCTTTTTGTGATGCATTACTGCTACGTTCGCCTTCGATTATACAGATCGTATGGTCCAGCGCCGCTTTCTGGCTCAGATTGTACCTGCTGCTTAGTGTACGGATACTCCTTGAGAGGACTTCCGGTAAGTGACCCGCACAATTGAATCTTTATATTCATACGAGTCAATCTGCGCCGTTTTGTCTTCCAATAGCTGACGCATATTAAGAATTATTCAGCTTCTGAACTGGCTTGTAGAAGGTATTAGGGGGTATCATAAAAGAAACTTCGATAAGTTGGAAGGATATTCCTTTTAGGAAATGAATTTTTAGGGAGGCAAGGAGAAAGGATGTTGCTGCCTTTATTGGAATAGTAGCTATTTTACACGTACCTCTCGCTTAGCCTTCTCGTACACATTTACGCACGCAAAAAAGACGCCACGTTCCTCCGGTGCCTTTAGTGGCAATTTTGTGAGATTAATCGGAGCAGATGAATAATTTAGTACTTATATCAAAGCATCTTCCCTTCCTCTGATTCCTCTTATTCACCGAGGCGGATCATTAGACCCAGTTAAGACTTCAATCATCATCGCCGCTCCAAGCTTAAACCCGCACGTAAACGAAGCGGCCATGTCCATTCCTTGAACCTGGTGGTACATATCAGCCAAAGCCTCAAGGTCTTTAAAATCGTCTTCGGAAAGCTTCTTTTTCCAAGCTTCCATGGATTCGGATATCTGCCTGCTTAAAGAGCGATATTTCGGGTCATTGGAAACAACCCTCTCATCGGGAATTAGACTGCCGTAATACAGTGATTCCAGTAAGCTTCTCATCAGATTCCACCTTTGCTTTTTAAAGTTTTGCTTGTGAATGATTACTTTAAGATGAGCTATCTAAATAATTATGAATAAGCCTATCATATTTAAAAGCAATAGGTGGTACGCCTATACGTATAGTTAAAGATAAAAAACAAAAAGTTAACCAAGCACATAAAATTTCCTTGCGGGAGTTATCCAGACTCTCCGACGTCCGACATGCCGCATTAAGCGAACTGGCTAATGGAAAAAGAGAAAGTATTAGCTTCAGTCATATTGAAAGAATTGCGCAAGCATTAGGCATCCGGGATATTCGCGAAATTATTGATTTGGTGGATGATCGAGAAGTAAGAAGTAAAGTAAAAGAGATCACCGATTAAGGTACTCTCATATTTTTCCTAAGGAGCCGAGGGGAGTCGAACTCCTGTCCGAAAGTAAATCTCAGAAGCTTCTACGAATAGTGAACTTTTTCATGTTACTCTAAGTACCTTATTATTTTCGAACCGAATGCTCACGGAGAATACTGGCTATCTGCTCGAATGAATACCCGTCTTTGGCAATATCCACTATGAACTCAACTGCAAATAAACGCACCATCTTTAAATGATATCCATTTACCATCAAAAAAGACTTAACTGCAAGATAAGCCGTTCGCTTATTCCCATTATGAAAACTATGATTTTTAACTAAGGATTCCAATAGAGCGGCCGCTTTTTCAAACAATGACGGGTAAGCATCTTCACCAAACAAACTTTGCTCAGGTTTATGTACAGCAGAGTCAAGTAAGGCATGATCTTTAATGCCTGCCTGATCCGCGTCATTCATTTTTCTTATCATATAACAGTGGGCTGCAACGATTTCTTCTTTTGTCAAAAAAATAGTCATCTTACCGGTCCCTTAGATCGTCAAATATTTGTCTATCTTCTTCAAAAATATCGTAGAATGCCTCGAGTACCTCAGGACGGACATGTTCAGGCAGCTCCACATGACGGACTTTTCTCAGTAAAACCTCACCATCGGCAGTCTCAATAAACTCGATCTCATCGCCTTGCACCACATTCATTTTGTCGGCAAGACTTTTAGGCAGACTCACACCAAGGCTATTTCCCATTCGACCTATTTTTCTGGAGTAACGTTTCGTTACCGATTTCTCCTGACTCAATTTGATCGCTCCATTCATTTTATTCCCCCTTCATATTATGATCACACTCTATAAAGTTACACCTTATAACAGTTATAACTTTATAACTATTTGTATAATTTATCATGTCTGAAAAAGAAATCAAAAAAGACACCCTTCCAGGTGTCTTCCGCTGCCATATGGAGCCGAACGGCCTTTATTGAGGAAAGGTTTGCTGCGCTGGACTGGCCTTTATCCGATTTCGGTTCGCCTGCTTCCCTGTCGTTCCGATAAGCCACCGCCCGAAAGACAGCTTGCTGAGCAGCTTGGCAAGCCCGATCGAACCCGCCGCCGTTAGCGCAAAGGTAAGAACAGCCGCAGACAGATGGTAGCCGGTGAGCGCAAGCGGCCTGGTGATGGAGCTGATCAGCATCAGAACAAAGGCATGTCCGAGAAAACCGCCAAAGGAATAAGTGCCGATAAAGCGAAAAATCCTGCATACCGCTCCTCCCCTCGTCTGCACGATCCATATAATACCGTACAACAGCAGCAGCTGGGACACGATAAGAACGAAGGTAAAAGGCCTCAAGTATCCGGCAAAGTTCAGGTTTATGGTTTCCGTGGAATGGTTAAGGATCTCATAACCTTGCCAGATGTACAGAGCAATAAATGCAAATCCGTACCAGATAAAGCCATCTTCCACAAAACGCCGCCAGCGCTGAAGTCCAAAGGCGCAAACCGCGCCAAGCAGAAAGTAGAAGAAATAAAAAACAAAATAGTACGACCGGTAAGAGATTACGCTCGCCCAGAGCCCGCCCCAATCCTCCGCCCAGTCCGGCATCCGGTAACTGGATAACCACATCAGAATGCCGTATAACGCACCTATCGCGGCAACGATCATAAACATGCGGCGGAAGGACGCTCCTCCGGGCATCGCTTGAAGCTTTTGGCGCACCTTTTGGATCGCAAGCGCAAACAGTGGGAATAAGAGATAATATTGAAAAATCATTGGAATAAACCACAGATGATACCCGTATGTCGGCAGGAACAACTCACGGAGCAATGTCCTCGGCCAGTCTGCCGGATTTCCCAATTGACCGAATGCAACCCCCTGTACGGCGATCCAATAAATGACCGTCCAGCATACAAACGGTAAGTAAATATCCACCAGCTTTTTTCGAACAAAAGGCCAATAGGAAAGCTTGCCGTTGTTGTTGTAAAACAGCAGCAGCCCGGACAGAAACACAAAAGTCGGCGTCCCGAAACGCGTGAAATCAAACAGCATCGCCAGCATGATAGCATCGGGCTGCAAAATATCGCTCCGGTAAATATATTCCGCTATGCTGTGCTGCATGGTAATGGCGAGAAACGCAAACGCCCTTAACAGGGTTACTTCTTCTATCCGTTCTTTCTTTTTCGCCGGGAGCATGTCGGTCTGCGGGGCAACCTTCAAATCCATTGGTGTCACGGTTCGTTGCGGCATTTGTGTCCTCCCCCTCATTTCTGTTCTGCATAACATTAACCGATTCTAACCTACCAATATTAGCAGAAGCTTAAAAGAACGAATTCCAATAAATAACCGCCGCTATAAAAAATCCCCTCCTAGCCTGATCATTCGAGAGATACATAAAAAAAGAGCCCTCTCTAACTTAAAGAGAGAGCAATCATCATGCTCATTCGCCAATCCGGGAGATTCCCCGAAAGGGTAATTTAAAAAAAAGCAAGGCCTCCGGTTTCCCGAAGCGCCTTGCTTTTCCCGTATTGCCGTCCGGACATGGGAGGGTATCAGCCTTTCACTGCACCCGCTACCATCCCCTTCATAATATAATTCTGGAAGAGCAGATAAATAATGATGGTCGGAATGACGGCGATTGACATGGCGGCCATCGTCAGGCTGTAGTCCGTACCGTATCCGTCCGAGAACAGCGACAGGCTGAGCGGCAGCGTCTTCAGCGCCTGATCGTTGATAAAGACGAGCGCGAACGCAAAATCATTCCAGAATCTGAGGAAGCCGAGAATGGATACCGTGGCCATGGCGGGAACCGCCAGCGGGACGATAATCCGAAAGAAAATTCCCCAGTATCCGTTGCCGTCGATCATGGCCGCTTCCTCCAGCTCTTTCGGCACGGAAGTCAGATAGGCAGCAACGACGAATACCGCGATTGGCAGCTCAAAAGCCGTATACGGCAGAATCAGCGATGCGTACGTATCCAGGATGCCAAGGCTCTTCATCAGAATGAACAGCGGCACCAGCGTGCTGTGAATGGGAATCAGCATGCCAAGCACGAACAGCATCATGATCAAGCCTTTGAACCGGAACTCCAGGCGGGATACGATAAAAGCCGTGAGCGTTCCGAGAAACAGAGTCAACACCAGCGATAAGACTGCAACGACAATAGAATTCAGGAATGCGGAGCCAATTCCGCCGATCTCCCAAGCCCGGGTATAGTTCTCGAACCGCCAGACCGACGGAAGCGCGAACGGGCTGCCGAAGAAATCCTGATTTGATTTAAACGAACTGATAAACAGCCACAGCAGCGGGTACAAGGTGACCAGCGCAAAAGCGAGAAGCACGAGATGAAGGAGCCACGACGCTCTGAACTTCAGGGCTCCGGACGTCCTGCCAGCCGTGCTTTCGGCCAGGCTGCCGGTAGCGATCGTTTTCATTCCATCCCTCTCTTTCGCATCAGCAGTTGGCTGCCGAGCACCAGAATCATGCTGATGATAATAATTAAGGTTGAAACCGCCGACCCGTAGCCGTAACGGAAAATTTCAAAGGTATTGTTGTACATGTATGTGGCTAGAAGCTCGGTGGACTGCGCAGGTCCCCCGCCCGTCATGACAAAAATCAGGTCAAACGCTTTTAGGCTACCCGAGATGCACAGCACGATGGCGACCTTGATCGTATCCCAGATCATCGGGATGACGATGAGATACAGCCATTTGGCCTTGATGGCCCCGTCGATTTTGGCCGCTTCCTCGACATCGGAGGAGATATTCTGGATCGCGGACAGAAAAATAATAAGGTAAGGTCCGATGTTCGCCCAAATCACCGGGGCACTGACCGAATACATGTTGATGCCCCGGTCACCGAGCCAGTCGCGAATCCATGAGCCAAGTCCGAACCGCTCCAGCAGCACGTTCAATATCCCGATCTGCGGGTGATAGATGTAACCCCAGATGAGGCCGATAACGACGGTCGATACGACCATCGGCATAAAAACAGCCGAGCGGACAAACCGGTGAAACAGCGTGCTTTTTCTAAGAATAAGGGACAGTATGAGAGCGATCGGCAGCTGCCCCAGAATCGAGGCGGCGACAATGATCAGGTTGTTCTTGAGCGCCTTCCAGAAAATAGGGTCCTTAAGCGCCTCGGCGTAGTTGCCCAGTCCGATAAAGCGGGCGGCGCCAATGCCTTTCCAGTCAAAAAATCCGTAGTACGCGGACCAGAGAATAGGAACGATAACGAAGACCAAATAGATGATCAAGGCAGGCAGCAGCCCAATCACAATAAAGCCTCTGAGACGGTTCGTGAATGCCATAGCCGGCCTCCTTTTGTATGCTAGCCTTTCAGGATGGAAGAAGTGAACGGCTGTCCGCCTCCCCCGGGGAAGCGGACGCTGTTCCTCCAAGAAGCTTCGGGTAGCGGAACAGGGCTTAAGTGAGTTTACTTGCCGAGTTCGCGGGCCTGGGCATCTTGAATCTTCTTCGCGATATCTTCCGGATTGCCGCCCATGGAGAGCTCCTGCAGCCCGTTGTTAACCGCTTCCGTAGCCGAGGAGGTCAGATAGGCGTCATAGACCGGCGTCAGCTTCACCGATTTGTACAGGTTATACGCTTTGTAGAACAGCGGCATGACCTGGGACTCATCCAGCTCCACATTGTACGTCACGATCGAGTTGCTGCCAGCGATCGCCTTCATCGCATCCGGTCCGCTGACGGTATAAATCAGCTCCAGCGCCGCCTTCAGCTGATCGCCTTCCACATGCTTGCTGAGCGCGAGACCGCCGCCCGAGCCGCCGGACATGGAATTCGGGTCGCCCTTGCCTCCGGGAACAAAAGGCAGGATCGTCACGTCTACCTGGTTCAGCTGTTCTTCCGTTCCGGATGCGGCCATATTCGTCAGCGCCCATGCGCCGTCGATCATCATTGCGGCCTTGCCCTCGATGAAGTACTGTTCCATCTGCGTGTTGTCCAGGCTGTTGAAGCCGGTCTGGAACGCATTGGCGTCGGCCAGCTGTTTAAAATAAGTCAGCGCCTGCACGAATTCCGGATCGGTGAATTTGGCTCCGTCCTGATTGACCGCTTTCTTGAACCAGTCGGTTCCGGTGACGCGGTCCGCCAGCGACGAGATAATACTGGACTGCGCCAACCATGAAGCCTTGTTTCCAAGCGAAATCGGGGTGATTTTGTTGTCGTTGAACGTCTTGACCGCCGTCATCAGCTCATCCCATGTGGTCGGGACCTTAACATTGTATTGTTCGAAAAGAGATTTATTGTAGAACAGGAAGGAGGTTGCGGAACCGCTCAGCGGCGTCGCGTAAACTTCTCCGTCAAAGGACAGCGCATCCAGCGAACCGGGAATGAAATTGTCCTTCCATTCAGGATGCTCGCCCAGCAGGGACGTAATCGGTTGGATCAGCCCTCCGTCGTAGAACTCTTTGATGGACGTACCCGATTGGGTGAAGAAGACGTCCGGCATCTCGTCGGCCGCAGCTACGGTCTTCAGCCGTTGGCGGTAACCGTCGGGAGGAATCGCCTGGGCGTCCAGCTCGACTTCGGGATGTTCGGCCTTGAACTTGTCGATCTGCGCGCGCACCGCTTTCGCTCTGAGATCATCGCCGGAGAAATTATGCCAGACGGACAGCTTGATTCTGGAGGCCGCGGCTCCGGTGGTATCGCCCTCCGCTGCGCCGGAGCTCCCCGTATTGCCTCCTTGTCCGCATGCTGCAATTAGCAGCGACATAGCCACTGTGCAGGCCGTGACGGCCAGTGTTTTCATTTTCAATGCCAAGCCCTCCTTGAATTTCATTTTGTACATTCAGTATAGGTGAGCAAGGACGGGGCCAACAGGAGACATTCTACAGGTACTGGGTAGACAGAATTCGGGTTGTGGCATAAAAACGAACATAACGTTCGGATATCAGCCTGAAAACCGGCCTATCATTACATAATCGCGTCATATTAATTAACATTCGCTTGGCGGTATTCCGATGGCGTGCAGCCCATGATTTTTTTGAACTGCTGGCTGAAATATTTCATATCCTCGTAACCGACCTCGCCCGCGATTTCGCCGATTTTCTTCTGCGTCGTAAGAAGCAAGCTGCCCGCCCGGAGCATCCGCTCCCGGGTCACAAATTCCATATAGCCCTGGCCGGTCTCCCGCTTGAAGACCTCGCTGAAGTGGTTGGGGTTCAGATGGACGAACCCGGCGACCTGCTGCAGGCTAAGCTGCTGGTCGAGGTGATTACGTATATACGCGATGGCGCGCTGAATGTAGGAGTAGCGGCTGTCGCTCGCCCCCTGATGAAACTCGTTCATAACGGACAGCAGCTGACGGAAAAGTTCATCCTCCAGCCGCGTGCCGGGCTCAAAGGTAAAGATCGGAACCGCCGCAGGCTCGCTTGCGCCGATCTCCCGGTTCCGGTCCAGCCAGCGGTGCGCAACGATAACGACCGACTGAAGATAGGCCTGCAGCGCCGCCGGAGTCGCGTCCGGGTCCTTAAGCTGCTCCTCTACGATCCGGTGGGTCCAGGCATGCAGCTGAGTCGCATGGTTATGGATCAGCAGCCCCAGAAGCTCCTGCTCCTCCTTCTCCGAGCAGACGGTCCGGCCGCCCCTGCGGCGCTCGATATCCTTCATCTCGTACAAGCCCCGGTCTCCGAACAGGACCCGGTAGGCGTAAACCTTGGTCGCTTCCTCATAAGAGCGGGGCAGCTCACCGAGCGAATGAACGATATTTCCGGCCGCGGCAAAGAGATCGCATTTGAGCATTTCCCGCACCCGGTTCAGCGTTTTCTCCAGCGAACGCATGCCAGGCCAGCCCTCTTCGGCGCGAAGCGCCACGATGACCGTATGGTTTCGCACCAGCGTGACGCATGGCAAAAGCTCTTGCAGACGGTTCTCCGCACTTCCCAGGATCAGCTCGCTGAACCGGCCATCTCCCCAGCCGGAGGCTCCTACCAGCAGCACCCGCATCGGCTGAACGCCGCCGGCCTCCTCCGTGGAAAAGACCCCGTTCTGCCTTAGCCAGTCTCTTACCGGCTCAAAGGCTGCCGTTTCCGGCGACCGCCTGCCGCCTCCCGTCAGCCACTCCTCAAGCAGCCGGCTCCGCAGCGCCGCGGCGGAAACCGCCCCCTGCTTTGCCGCTTCCCGCTTCGCGCTCAGGTTCCGCTGGGCTTTCATCACCGCCTTGATGACCTCCTCAGGGCCACTGGTCTTCAGCAGATAATCAGTCACCCCTTCCCGCAGCGCCTGCTGGGCGTAACCGAAATCATCGTAGCCGGTCAGGATAATGATCTCGGCGTCCGGCAGCCTCCGCTTAATCTCCTTGGCCAGCTCTATCCCGTCCATCCCCGACATGCGGATGTCGGTCAGCACGATATCGGGGCGTTCGCCGGGAATGCGCTCCAGCGCCTCCTCCGCCGATTCCGCCGGCGGAAGCAGCGTCATGCCGAGCTCCTCCCAGTCAATAACCGTGCACAGTCCCGTCCGGATGATGACCTCGTCGTCGACGATCAGTATATTCACAGCTATCCCTCCAGTACAGGTATGGTGAACGAGATTCGCGTGCCGCCTCCCGGTTGGCTCTCAATATGAAGACCCGCCCCGCTGCCGTAATGCAGCTTAAGACGGCGGTCTACACTGCTCAGGCCATAACCCGAGTTCGAGGAGCCGGACTGCCGCTGCTCGTCTGCTTCCCCGGCGAGCAGCAGGCTGCGCAGATGCAGCAGCTTCTCCTCATCCATGCCGACCCCGGTGTCCTCAACGACAAAGGACAAGCCGTCTCCCCGCAGCTCCGCATGGACGAAGACGCTGCCCTTGCCCTGCTTTTTCTTCAGGCCGTGCATGATGCTGTTCTCGATCAGCGGCTGCAGCAGCAGCTTCAGCATCGTTCTCTCTTGAATTTTCGGATCGATCAGGAAGGTGGAATCGAATTTGTCCTGGAACCGCTTCGACATGATGCGGACATAGTTCTGTGCATGCGCCACCTCCTGCCCTACGGAACAGAATTCCTTGCCGTCGTTGAGGCTGAACCGCAGAAAATCCCCGAGCGCCCCGACCATTTCCGCTACCTGCCGATCCTTGTTCATGAGCGCGATCCAGTGGATCGACGACAGAGTGTTATACAGAAAATGCGGATGAATCTGGGCCTGAAGGGCCTGGATATCCGCCTCCTTTTTTTTCGCCTCGTTCAGCTGCAGCTGGTTTTTCAAGCGCTCGATCCGCTCGCCAAGCTGATTGTAGCTGTGCAGCACCATCCCGATTTCATCCGTAGACCTAACCTCGAATTGCTTGACCGGATCGCCGGGACTTACGTCCTTAAGCTTTCTGGCCAGCTTGGTCAACGGGCGCGTAACCCATGCGGTAAAATACAGCACCAGCGCACCCGCAAGCAACGCCGCAACACCGATGGCGACCGCCGTAAGCGTAAGCACGTATTCGTTCTGCGCGGTATAGATCCGGGTCGGAATGACGCCGACCAGCTTCCAGTTCAGGCTCGGCAGCGTGTAATAGAGCAGCGTATTGCTCTCCTGACCCCGTGCAATGTTAAGAACGCCTTCGGTTCCCCTTAGCTCGCCCAGTCCCTGAAGTGACTGTCCGAGCGGCATATTAAGCCCTTCACCGGTCTGGGAAGACATGATCCGGTCCTCTTGATTGACGAGCCAAAGCCGGCCGTTTGCGTTCCAGGCCGCGTCCTGAAGCATCTCCTGCACCTCATCCACATCGACGCTGATCGCCAGCTCCCCCAGCGGCTGGAACTTTTCGGTGCTGCGGATTGGGCGGACCAGCGAGAATACCCGCTTGATGCCGTCGTCGGTCGTCTGATTCTCATAGAGAGGCGTCCACCACTTCTGGGCAGGGTTATAATCGGCAGTGTTGGCCTCCAGCAGCCGGGGCAGTCCGGAGTGCAGCACCGTTGTGTTCGAAAGCGCCGGATACCCGCGGCCGGAGGTGATGGTGATATTGGAAATGTAGGGTTTGGAGGAAGCCAGGTTCAGCAGAAAGGCCACATTTTGTGAATACAGGGAAATGTCCGCCCTGTCGCTGCCGAGGTAGGATTGAATGTTGCGCTGGCCGATGATGAATACCGACATGGTCTCAATGTCGTTAATGATAAAGTCTAATTTATCCGAAAGCTGCCTGAGTGTATTCATGCCGGACTGCTTTTCGATTTTTTCCGTCAGATTGGAGGCGATCCGGTAGGAGACGACTCCGGCCCCGAGCAAGGGGAACACGATTGCGACGATGAGCAGCAGCGACAGCTTCCCCTTCAAAGAATGCTTGAACCACATCTCCTTCCTCTCCCCTTCCTTGTTTGGATTCCTCACATTTTACAACACAATTCGACATATGGTCTGCAGTTATTTTGCAAAAAACAAGGGTTTTCAGCATTTTCCAACTCTTTTTATGAAGTAAAGAAGCTGCTCCGGTTACCCGGTCCAGCCGGTCGGAACAGCTTGATATCCCCCTTAAAATTGAGATTTAGTGATGTAAAGAAGTTTCAATGATTAAAAGGGATTCAAAACATGAAAAAACACATTCGGCGACGCCATGCGGTAATAATAGCTGCACCATCCGGCGCCCCTGTGGTTGAACCGGTTGGCCGAGCTGTACGGCAGCCGTTCCTGCTCCAGCTCTTCGATTCTTGCAATTCGTCCCTCCGTGTAATCCAGCAGCCGCAGGGCGGCGGAATCGAGCCGGTTCACAAGCCCCCCGTACCGGATGTCCAGCACCTCCCAGCCAAACGGCTTGAACATGCGGTGCCAAGCTGTGCGGTGCGCGGACCGAAGCTCCCTGACCGCCTGTGCGATCTCCGGCAGCTCCCGCTCCGCCGCCTGGGCCAGAGCGGCCTTGTCGCCGGCGTCGTATGCCCGCTTCAGTTCGATACCTAGCAGGCTCTTGCGTTTCAATACCGCGCATAGCTTCTCCGGAACCTCCAGCATCCGGGCTGCGGCCGGATCGGCGGCGCTTCTCTCCGACAGGCTCCGCTCCAGCGCTTCGTAATGGGCGGACAGCTCCAGGCCGTCGATCTGATGGTCGAACAGGCCAAGCAGCACATCCTGGTACAGCAGAAACTTCGAAGGATTGCTCTGCACGCGGTTGTCCGGCTCGGCCCCCGGCGTTTCATCCAGGTCCTTCATCAGCAGGTAGCTGTCCGCCTCAATGCCAGTGCAGAATTTCACCCGCTCCGCGAGATACTCCCACTCCGGCCGCTCCGGGGAATAGGCATGCTCGGCATACAGCTGCAGGCCGAGCAGCGCCGCGAACGGATTGCCCTCATTGCCGTCATCCCCCCACATCGTGGCATACACCTCGCCGATCCCCTCCTTCTTGCACACCTGGAGCGCCGTATCCGATGCCTTGAGAGACAGGCCGTAATTGACCCCGAACGTATTAAAAATCCACACGGCTCCGGCAAAAGCCAGCTTCGAGCCAAGCGATCGGTGCTTCGCAATTAGCCGCTCGTAGTCCTCCGCCTCCGTATGCACGTAGTCCCAGTACACCATATCTACGTCTTTCGGGATGCGGCGCCGCATTTCTTCCGGTATCGATGTTTCCGCGTCGTAGTACTCGCCGCCGCTTGCGGAAGCGAGCTTCAGGAACATATCGCTCCACATCATCGGCTCAAGCCCGCGCCCTCGCGCAATGTCCAGCACCTTCTCCAGATGCGAGGTCATGATATCGAACCGGCTGCTGTAGCCGTTCCGGTCCAGATATTTTCCGCGGCCCAGCTCTTCGGCCTCATCCATGCCGATATGGATTTTGCGGCTGCGGAACGGCGCGCTGGCCGACTCGACCATACGCTCGACCAGCTTTAACGTGCGCTTCTCGCCCACCAGCAGCGCGCCCTTCGTATCTCTGTAATGGGACACCGGCTCCCATTTCAGGAATTCCTCCAGATGGGCCAGAGTCTGAATGCTTGGAAACGCCTCGATGCCGAACTGAGCCGCATAATCGTCGATCTCGCGAAGCTCCTGCTGCGAATAACGGCCCCGCATATACCCGAAATAAGGTTCGCCCTCGATTTCGTAAGTATCCTCCATATAGAGCATAACGGTATTCAGTCCCATCAAGGCCATCTTGTTCAGCATAGCCTTGAAGCTGTCCGTGGTCAGCACCGCGTTGCGGGACAGGTCGAACATCGGGCCGACGAGATCAAATTGCTGCCGTTCGCGGATATGGAACGCCGCGCCCTTGCGCACATGCTGGACCAGCAGACCAAGCCCGCGGAAGAACTGATGGGTACGCCCATACCGTATATACGCCCGGCCATCCTCACAGCCGACCTCGATTCCTTCGCCGGAAATCTCCACCAGGACGGGCATTCCGTCTTCATCAAGCTGAAACCCAAGCTCGCCGGCCAGAATTCCGATTCCAGGCAGCAGATACGATATGTCGCCCTCGAACCAAAACTTCATCTTCTCATCCTCCTCGATCTTCTATGGTCCTATAATCTTCCTGCGCTCTCTCCACTATGCGGCCATGCGCCATACCGAGCGCGAGAAGAATGCGGCAGGCAACTCCGTAAAACCCAAAGTGTCTGAACATGCGAAACGCGAAAATGTCTCAGCACATGAAAACGCCTAACAACGATTTTGAAATAAACTAATAATTCGGTATTTCGAATAAACATTATAACGTTATATTGTTTTCTCTGATTTCTATGGTATCTTAAGTGTATGTCAAAGCGCAATACATGAATTTGATTTTAAGGTCTTACATTCTTCAGCATTGGCAGGTGAACCTCATGCAAGAAAAGCTGTTGCTCAGCCATCTCCAGCTTGTGGGCGGGCAAATGGCCGATATTGTAGTGGAAGACGGGCGCATCGCTGAGCTAACGCCGCCCGGCCAGGGGCGGGGGGACCGGGTGATCGACGGCTCCGGCCTCTATGTTTCCAGCGGATGGATCGACATGCATGTGCATGCGTTCCCCGAATTCGACCCCTACGGGGATGAGATTGATGAGATCGGAATCAAGCAGGGCGTCACGACCATCGTGGACGCCGGCAGCTGCGGAGCCGACCGGATCGGCGAGCTGGCGGCGAGCCGACTCGGCGCCCGCACCGACCTTCTCGCCTTCCTCAATATTTCGCGCATCGGTCTGAAACGGATCGACGAGCTGTCCCGGCTCGAGTGGATCGATCTCCGGCAGGCTGCGGAATCCGCCCGTGAATACCGGGATATGATCGTGGGATTCAAAGCCCGAATCAGCAGCAGCGTCGTTGCCGGGAGCGGACTGAGCCCGCTCCGCATGGCCAGGTGCCTTTCTTCCGAAACGGATTTGCCGCTAATGATCCACATCGGCTCGGGGCCTCCTGATATTATCGAAATTGTGCCATTGCTGGAGCAGGGCGACGTACTGACCCATTATTTGAACGGGAAGGAGAACAACCTGTTCGACGGCGAGGGCCAGCCGCTGCCGGTGCTGCTGGACGCCCGGGACCGGGGCGTTCATCTGGACGTCGGGCACGGCACGGCAAGCTTCTCGTTCCGGGTGGCCGAGGCTGCCAGGCGGCACGGCATTTCCCCGGACACGATCAGCAGCGACATTTACCGGGGAAACCGGCTGAACGGTCCGGTTTACAGCCTGGCGAATGTGATGAGCAAGTTCCTGTATCTTGGCTATCCCCTGAATGAAGTCATCGACGCCGTTACCGTACGCGCAGCTGCCTGGCTTAAGCGGCCCGAACTGGGCCGCATTCAGCCCGGAGACGCTGCGCGCCTGACTTTATTCTCGGTCGAAGAGCGTCCGGTCCGCCTCACCGATTCCGAAGGAGTAACGAAGGAAGCGGCCCTGCGCATCATACCTAAAGGAGTGGTTATCCATGGAGAATACGCTGCATGCGAAATACGGCCTTAAGCGCGTTATCAACGCCAGCGGCAGAATGAGCATCCTGGGTGTCTCCGCCCCATCGGATTCCGTAATGGAAGCGATGAAGGCGGGCGGCCAGGCTTACGTAGAAATCGCGGACCTCGTCGACAAGGCCGGCGAATACGCCGCTCGCATCATGGGCGCGGAAGCCGCCGTCGTCGTCAACTCCGCATCCAGCGGCATCGCCCTGTCCGTTGCGGGAATTGTAACAAGAGGCGACCGGCGCAAATCGCTGCGCCTGCATCAGGACCCGATTGCCAGGAACGAGATCATTATGCTGAAGGGGCATAACGTCCAGTACGGCGCTCCTGTGGAAACGATGGTCTATCTGGGAGGCGGCCGGATTGTGGAGGCGGGCTACGCCAACGAAGGCAAAGCCGCCGATATCGAGGAGGCGATTACCGACTCCACCGCCGCCATCCTGTACGTCAAATCCCACCATGCCGTCCAGAAGAACATGATCTCCGTGGAGGAAGCCTCGGAGTTGGCCCGGCGCAGGGGCATTCCGCTGATCGTGGACGCTGCGGCTGAAGAGGATCTTGAGAAGTACGTCGTGCTCGCCGACCTGGCGATCTACAGCGGCTCAAAGGCGATCGAAGGACCGACCTCCGGCCTTGTCGCAGGCAAGCGTTCCTATGTGGAATGGATCAAGACCCAGCTTCATGGAATCGGCCGCAGCATGAAGGTCGGCAAGGAAACGACGTTCGGGTTGCTTCAGGCGCTGGATGAGTATATCGTTAAGGAAGATACGAGCGAACGGGAAGTGGAATCGCTGCAATCCTTGATGGTCCTGAATGAGATCGCGGGTCTGCGGGTATCGATCGTGCAGGACGAAGCGGGGCGCGCCATCTTCCGCGCCCGGGTGCACATCGAGCCAGAGAAGGCGGGAACGGACGCGGCTTCTGTCGCCAAGGCGCTTCAGGAGGGCGAAATCGCAATTTATACGCGCGATTACGGTGTGAGACAGGGGTATTTCGATATCGATCCGCGCCCGCTTCAAGGCGATGACATCGCGGTCATCGCGGCCAGAATTCAAGAGCTTGCAGGAGGTAAAGCATAATGACGAATACAGGAGTGGGAATTGCCGGCCGTTTCTATAAAAACCGCGCGGCTCTAAATGTATTGGCGGGCAGTGTGCCCAACGCCAAAGAGGTGTATGAGGCTGCGGAAGGCTACGTGCTGGTCGGCGTTCTGTCCAAGAACTACCCGACAGCCGAAGCTGCGGCCGATGCGATGAAGGAATACGGGGCCGCCATCGAAGACGCGGTCTCGATCGGGCTGGGCGCCGGCGACAACCGGCAGGCCGCCGTGGTCGCTGAAATCGCCAAATCGTACGCGGGGAGCCATATCAATCAGGTTTTCCCTTCGGTAGGGGCTACCCGGGCCAATTTAGGAAGCCGCGGCGGCTGGATCAACAGCCTCGTCTCCCCTTCGGGACAGCCGGGGTATGTCAATATTTCGACCGGTCCCGCAAGCTCCGCGGGCGAGCATGCGATCGTTCCCGTCAAGGCAGCGATCGGGCTGCTGCGCGACATGGGCGGCAACGCGCTGAAGTATTTCCCGATGAACGGCCTCAGCCTTGAAACGGAGTACCGGGCCGTCGCCAAAGCCTGCGGCGAGGAAGGCTTCGCGCTGGAGCCGACCGGAGGGATCGACCTGGACAACTTCGAGGCTATCCTGCGAATCGCGCTTGAAGCCGGTGTGCCGCAGGTCATTCCCCATGTGTATTCTTCCATCATCGACAAGGCTACGGGAGACACCCGTGTAGATGATATCCGCACGCTGCTGGCGATCATGAAGAAGCAGGTTGATCTCCATGGCTAGAGCGGTCGCCGCCTTCGGGGAAGTGATGATGCGGCTGCAGGTTCCCGGCTACGCCCTGCTGTCGCAGAGCGATACCCTGCAGGTCTCCTATTCCGGAACGGGGGTCAATGTCGTCTCGGCGCTGGCCCGGTTCGGGCATACCGGCTACCTCGTCACGACGCTGCCCGCCAATGCGATCGGTGACGCCGCGGTCGCCAATCTCAGCAAGCTGGGCATCCAGCCCGCCCAAATCCGGCGGGCTGGCGCGTATGTCGGCATGTATGTGCTGGAGAACGGCTTTGGACCCCGGGCGAGCCGCGTTACCTACACCAACCGGCAGGAGAGCAGCTTCAATACGGCCCCGGAAGGCGCCTATGATTTTGCAGCCGTCGCCCGGGAATCCGATATCGTCCATTTCTGCGGCATTTCGCTCGCGATGAACGACACGGTCCGGCGTCATGTGCTGGCCTTCGCAAGGGCCGTGAAAGCGGCCGGACGCCTCGTCGCCTTCGACTGCAACTACCGGCCTGCCCTTTGGGGCGAAGGCGGGTATGCCAAGGCCAAGCCATGGTATACTGAAATGCTCAGCCTTGCCGATATCGTTATGATGAACGAAATGGACGCCCTGCACATTCTGGGAATGCAGAGTGAACGGGAAACCCGGCGGGAGCAGCTGGAAGAGCTGATCCCACAGGTCTCCGCAGCTTACGACATCTCCGTCATCGCCGGCACGCACCGCACGGTGAATCCGGACAACACGCATTCCCTGCAAGGGTATATATATAAAAATGCCGCCTTCCTCTATTCGGACAAGCTAACCTTCCCGGTCTATGACCGAATCGGAGCCGGAGACGCCTATACTAGCGGAATCATCCACGGAGAGCTGGAAGGCCATTCGCCCGAGACGACCGTCCGTTTCGCCGCAGCGGCTGCGATGCTCGCGCATACGATACAAGGCGATACACCCCACTCTTCCGAAAGCGCCATTCTCCGGGCCATGGATGAAGGGAACGGCGATGTAGAAAGGTAGGAATCCACCATGAATCTGTCCCGCAACAAGCGGCCCTTATACCAGCAGATCAAAAACATAATCAAAGACCGGATTCTCCACGGCTTTTACCCGCTGGAAACCAACATCCCGTCCGAGCCGCTCCTTGAGGAAGAATTCGGCGTCAGCAAGATCACCGTCCGCAATGCGATCAAGGAACTGGTCCAGGAAGGATACCTGGAGACAAGCAGCGGCAAGGGCACCAAAGTTATCCGTAACACCAGCACCTCGAAGCGCTCCACCTGGAAACGGTTTACAGAGGTGCTGGTGGAAGAAGGGCATGTCATTCATAAAGTGCTGCTTAGCGCGGAGAGCGTTACCCATGAGGAGGGCAGAAAGCCGCACAGCCTGTTCGGGTCCTCCGGCCTGCGGATCGAGCGCCTCTATGTGCTGGATGATTCGCCCTACATCCATTACACCCACTACTTCCCCGCCTGGATCGGCGGGGTCGACCCGGCAGAGCTTGATGCGCAATCCCTGTACGGCTGGATGGAGGAGCGCAAGGTCACCATCGCCAAATTCCGAGATGAATTCGCGGTGGCGCCTCCGCCGCCCGGCGTCGAAGCGCTGCTGAAATGCGGTAAGGACACGCCGCTGCTCAAAAGATACCGTTACGCCTATGATGAATCGGGCAGCGTCGTCGAATACAGCGAGGGCTATTACCGCTCGGAGCTCCAGCCCTATGTCGTCAATTACGATGTCTAAGTGACTAGAGGCGCTCCCGCAGCGGGCAGCGGGCAGCTTCACGACTGAAGCATTCCCCTAGGGTAGATCATGATAGAATGGCAATTGTTAATGGGGCGCACTGTAGCCATTTTGGCTACAGTGCGCCCCAAAAATCTGCATTCCAAAAATCTGTTGCTACAGTTTGGCTGAAATTTGAGTCCTTACACGTAAAAAACCCGCTCTAAGAGCGGGTTTTTAGTATGGAGCCGAGGGGAGTCGAACCCCTGTCCGAAGATAACGCCACATAAGCTTCTACGAGTGTAGTGACAGATTTGATGTCACCCTAGAGACTCCCTGTCACCGGATTCCCTTCAGGTCAGCCTGATTATCTTCTTCCGTTGACCCCAGGCGGAGACCAAGCGGCGTATCCCACTAAAGTTGAGCCCCTAGTCCGCCACATGGGCGATGGAAGGTAGGAGCTAGCTCACAGGTTATTAAGCTGCGAAAGCTAAGTTGTTGTTTTGTTTGCCGTTTAATTGGCTTTAGCGTTGATGAAGCGGACGCGTCCCCACTACTCGCTACCCATGCTCGAACTACCCCCGTCGAATCCAAAAACGGCCCCTCATTAAAAGGGCTTCTTGGATCAAGCGGAACCGCCGGCAAGAGCGATCCGTATCCATTATCCTTGCCGCTTATCGCGAAAAGGTAATCTGAAGCATTTTGTCTTACATAAAAGAGTATATCATATTTTGCAGCATAATCATATAGATCTTGCAGGAAACAAAGGTGGGGTTTGGCAGTGTCTTATCTTGCGATCTTCTGCTTCTCCCGCAGTGCCCGCTGGATATCGCGCTGTGCATCGCGTTTGGCGGCGGAATCGCGTTTGTCGTATTGTTTCTTCCCTTTACCGATGCCCAGCAGCAGCTTGGCATAGCCGTTGCGGACGTATACTTTCAGCGGCACAATTGTGTACCCTTCCTGCTTGGAATGCCCGAGCAGCTTGCTGATCTGTTCTTTATGCAGCAGCAGCTTGCGTGTACGCGTTGGGTCGTCCGGGTTAGCCCGGTTGCCCTGATCAAATGGGCTGATATGCATATTATGCACAAAAATCTCGCCGCCGCGGATTGTGGCGAACGCATCACCGATATTCGCGCGGCCATTGCGCAGCGATTTGATCTCCGTACCCGTCAGCACCATGCCCGCCTCGTAGGTGTCCTCGATAAAATAATCATGGGAAGCCTTTTTGTTCTGGGCGAGCACTTTCCCGTCTGCTGTTTTACCCATGACAATCACTCCTTGAATCGTAAGTTACGGCGTCTCTTCTCTTGCTGTTTCTGCGTGCAAAGCAATTCGAACAGAAAACGTCTGACTCTTATTGTATCAAAATCGTTCCAGCAAACGCAAGGATCGATAAAGCGTTTGCTTCCACCGCATTTCTCTGATTGTAGATATAATAAAGTCAAAGACTACTGTTTTGACAACATGCTGTCAGTAACATAGGGTGTGATCTTTGAAATCACCAGCATATCATCGTAATAAAAAGCGCTGGGTACCCGTTACCGGGAACCTCAGCGCTTGGGTTGTCTTGAAACGTTTAGTCCGGCACTTTATTTTTTCTTCTTCCGCTTTCTTCCTTCACCGTTGCCGTTTTTGGAGCCGGAACCTACGGCGGCCTCCACGTTGCCCGGCGTTACGGAGCCGCCGATGAAGACCCCGCTCTTCGACTTCTTCTTGCGGCGGCCTTTACCTCCGGCGGCTTTGCTGCCGCCGTAGTCACCGCCGAGGTCCTCGCGTGCGCGGAGTTTCGTGTCGCCGCCGACGCCGGTGTACACGTCGCCGCGGCCGTTCGACCCGTTAGGCTGCGCGCCGTAGCCGCCCTTGCCGGAGCCAAAGCCGAAGCTGATGCCGCGTGAACCGGCATCTCCGGCTTCGCCTTTCCGGCTGCGCGCGCCAGCGGCGATAGCGCCGTCGCTTCTGCCGCGGCCAGCCTTCGCGTCGTCGCTGCGCCCCCGGCCGCTGCGCTCAGCGCCGCCGAGTGCCGCGCCGCCTCCGGCCTTGTCGGCGCCGTGCACGCGCCCGCGCTTGCCGCGGCCTCCCGCACCGGCGGCGGCTCCGCCCTTACCGCCGCCGCGGCCCTTGCCGCCAGCGGTCGGCGCGCCGTGGCCGCCTCTGCGGTCGCGGCCGCCTTTGCCGTTCCGGCCGCCACCGCCAAAGCCTCCGTTGCGGCGCTCGCCCGCCGCACGCGGTTTCATGTCGACCAGCTCGAAGTCGATCGTATGGTCGTCCATGTTCACCTTGGCGACGCGGATCTTCACCTCGTCGCCGATGCGGAACACCTTTGAGGTGCGCTCGCCGATGAGCGCCATATGACCCTCGTCGAAGTGGTAATAATCATCCGTCAGATGACTCAGACGGATCAGACCTTCGACGGTATTTTCTAGCTCGACGAACATGCCGAAGCTGGTCACGCTGCTGATCATCGCCTCGAATTCCTCGCCGACCTTGTCCAGCATGTACTCCGCTTTTTTCAGCTGCTCCGTGTCACGTTCCGCTTCCACCGCGACGCGTTCGCGCTCGGAGGACTGCTGGGCGATGTCCGGCATCCGGCTCGCCAGGTACTCATGGCGCTTCTCGCTGAGGGCACCGCTGCTCTCAAGCACCTCGCGTATGACCCGGTGAATAACCAGGTCGGGGTACCGCCGAATCGGTGACGTAAAGTGGGAATAATACTCCGCCGCTAGTCCAAAGTGACCCGTGCTCTCCGCGTCGTACTTCGCCTGCTTCATAGAGCGGAGCATCATCGTACTGATAACCGTCTGCTCCTTCGTCCCCTGAATATCCTCCAGCAGCTTTTGCAGCGCACGGGGATGCACGGAATTACCACGGCCCTTGACGTGATGGCCGAAATTGGCCGCGAACGCCATGAAGTTCTGCAGCTTCTCAGGGTCCGGGTCCTCGTGAATCCGGTACAGGAACGGCACTTTCAGCCAGTGAAAATGCTCGGCCACCGTCTCGTTCGCCGCCAGCATGAATTCCTCGATGATCTGCTCCGCGATCGAACGCTCCCTTTTTACGATATCTACAGCTTTGCCGTTCTCGTCGACGATGATTTTGCTTTCTTCGAAGTTGAAGTCAACGGCTCCCCGCTTCATCCGCGCATCCCGCAGTTTCATCGCAATTTCGCGCATCAGCCGGAAATCCTCAATCAGCGGAGCGTAGCGCTTCAGCAGCTCGGGCTCTTCATCCAGCAGAATTTTGCGCACATTGGTGTAAGTCATCCGTTCCTTAGTACGAATTACGCTGGTAAAAATATCATGCTTCACGACCTTCATATTCTCGTCGAATTCCATCTCGCAGGACATCGTCAGCCTGTCCACCTGCGGATTCAAAGAGCAGATGCCATTCGACAGGCGGTGCGGCAGCATCGGAATAACCCGGTCGACAAGATAGACGCTGCAGCCCCGGTCATATGCTTCTTTATCCAGCGCCGAGTTCTCGCGCACATAATAACTGACGTCGGCAATATGCACGCCAAGCTTGTAATGGCCGTTCTCCAGACGGGCGACGTTGACCGCGTCATCCAAGTCTTTGGCGTCTTCCCCGTCAATGGTAACAATATTCAAGCCCCGCAGGTCGCGGCGGCCCTGCTTTACAATTTCCTCTTCCGTGATGGAGTCCGGCGCGCCATTCGCTTCTTCCATGACTTCTTCAGGAAAAGCCTCCGGCAGCTGATGCTTGCGGATGACGGATAAAATATCGACGCCGGGATCGTCTTTATGTCCTAGGATCTCGATAATCTCCCCTTCCGCCGCCGCGCGTCCCTCCGGATAGTTTACAATGCGGACAACGACTTTTTCTCCGTCGACTGCACCGTTAAATGATTCCTTCGGGATAAAAATATCACGGTTAATCCGCTTATCATCCGGCAAAACAAAGCCGTAAGTCTCCAGATTCTGAAACACGCCGACAGTCTGCAGCACGCCCCTGCGGACGATACGCACGACTTCGCCTTCCATCCGGCCCCCGCCATGGCTTCGAGAGGTCACGCGGACAAGCACTATGTCGCCGTTCATGGCGCTTTTGATATCGTTGGCATGGATATATACGTCGGGATGCTCCCGGTCATCGGGTATCAGGAAGGCAAAGCCCTTCGCATGAGCCTGCAGGCGGCCGCGCAGCAAGTCCATCCGCTCCGGCACACCGTAGCGACCGGTACGGGTCAGTACGATCCGCCCATCCTGTTCCAGGGTGCTCAGCAGAACGTTAAACGCCTTCAGCTCCTCTTCTCCCGTAAAATGAAAGTGTTCAATCAGTTCCTCATATGTCATTGGTTTATAAGCGGTTTCCCGCATGAAGTCCAGCAAATTCTCTTGTGTTATCATCTTCGTCACCTCGGCCCACCGCGGCGCAGGCCGCCGGCTGGTATGTATGCTATCGTCTATACTACTTCATACCCTAGTATACACGAAATCAATCCTCGGCATCCCTTTCCGCCGATTACAAAAAAACCTCCGCTCCATCGTAAGAAGCGAAGGTTCCATTCGTCTATTTTAGTCAATTACAACTGCAACAATAATGGACAGAATAAAGAATCCCGCCGCGAGTCCTACCGTCACACGCTGGAGCACCAGCTCCATACCGCGCGCTTTCGTCTTACCGAACAGATGCTCAGCTCCGCCGGAGATGGCGCCCGCTAGGCCTGCGCTCTTGCCTTTTTGCAGCAGAACCACCGTAATCAGACCGACAGAAAAAATCAGAAGCAGCACTTTCAGAAAAATTTCCATTCATTCCACCTCCTACGCTAAGCATCACTATCTATGGAAATTTAATATTTGATATTCATAAACAGCATTTTTATTGTATCATACAGCCCGCAGCAATACAACTTAATTCGGCTGCAATGACCAATCACACCATATAGAAAAAAGACTGCCCCTCCATCATTAGCTGACCGGGAGGCAGTCTCTATAGCACTAGCTCTTCATAAGATTCGGGTGAATCTTATTATCTTTTCAGGTTGTAGAAGGATTTCAGGCCGTTGTATTGAGCCAGTTCGCCCAGTTCGTCTTCAATGCGAAGCAGTTGGTTGTACTTGGCGATACGGTCTGTACGGGAAGGTGCACCCGTTTTGATTTGGCCGGCGTTGGTAGCCACGGCGATATCGGCGATCGTGCTGTCTTCGGACTCACCGGAACGGTGGGATACAACAGCCGTGTAGCCTGCGCGTTTAGCCATTTCGATCGCGTCGAAAGTTTCAGTCAGCGTACCGATTTGGTTAACTTTGATCAGGATGGAGTTGCCGATGCCTTCTTCGATACCTTTGCCCAGACGCTCGGTGTTGGTTACGAACAGGTCGTCGCCAACGAGTTGGATTTTGTTGCCCAGTTTCTCGGTGAGCAGCTTCCAACCTTCCCAGTCGTCTTCGGAGCAGCCGTCTTCGATTGTGATAATCGGGTATTTGTCAACCCAGGAAGAGAGCAGGTCTACGAATTCCGCAGGAGTAAAGGATTTTCCTTCGCCTTCCAGGTGGTATTTGCCGTCTTTGAAGAACTCGGTGGAAGCAACGTCCATGCCCAGGAATACGTCAACGCCCGGTTTGTAGCCAGCTTTTTCAATGGCTTCCATGATGGAGGACAGTGCATCTTCGTTGGAAGTGAAGTTAGGAGCGAAGCCGCCTTCGTCGCCAACCGCAGTGTTCAGGCCTTTGCCTTTCAGTACGGATTTCAGGTTGTGGAAGATCTCAGCGCCAGTACGCAGAGCCTCTTTGAAGCTTGGTGCGCCTACAGGCAGAACCATGAACTCTTGCACGTCAACGTTGTTGTCGGCATGAGCGCCGCCGTTTACGATGTTCATCATTGGAACCGGAAGCTGCTTAGCGTTGAATCCGCCAAGGTATGTGTACAGAGGCACGTCCAAATCCTCCGCTGCAGCGCGGGCTACGGCCATGGAAACAGCCAGAATGGCGTTAGCGCCCAGTTTGCCTTTATTATGCGTTCCGTCCAGAGCGATCATGGCTTTGTCGATGCCCAGTTGGTCCAGAGCGTCCATACCGATGACTTCAGGAGCGATGATTTCGTTAACGTTCTTCACTGCGTTCAGAACGCCTTTGCCCAGGTAACGGGATTTGTCGTCGTCGCGAAGCTCAACGGCTTCGTGAGCGCCTGTGGAAGCGCCGGAAGGAACGATAGCACGGCCTTTGGCGCCGGATTCCAGGTAAACGTCAACCTCTACAGTTGGATTGCCGCGGGAGTCAAGTACCTCGCGTGCATATACATCGGAAATAATAGTCATTTGAGTCATTCTCCTTTATTAACAAAATTGGGTCTTGCTTAAAACATTGTCTTGAACCTTACAGTCTTACCCTGTTACTTGCGGCTTACGATCATGGATTGTCCGGTCATTTCCGCAGGCTGCGGAATTCCCATCAGATCGAGAATCGTCGGCGCCACATCCGCGAGAATGCCATGCTCACGAAGCACAACGTTCTCAGCGGTCACAATGAACGGAACCGGGTTGGTCGTATGCGCTGTAAACGGACGGCCTTCCTCGTCGAATACCATATCAGCGTTGCCGTGGTCAGCAATAATGATTGTTACGCCACCTTTGGCAAGAACTGCGTCTACCACTTTGCCTACACATTCGTCTGTTACTTCAACCGCTTTAATGGTCGGTTCCAGCATGCCGGAGTGGCCGACCATGTCGGGATTAGCGAAGTTCAGAATGATGGCATCATGTTTTTCCGCTTCGATCTCGGCCACGCAAGCCGCAGCCACCTCGTAGGCGCTCATCTCCGGCTGCAGGTCATAGGTTGCCACTTTCGGGGAGTTGATCAGAATACGGGTCTCTCCCGGCAGTTCCACGTCGCGGCCGCCGCTGAAGAAGAAGGTTACGTGCGGATACTTCTCGGTCTCCGCAATGCGCAGCTGCTTCTTGTTGTTCTGTACCAGAACCTCGCCCAGCGTGTTGTCCAGATTCTTCGGCTTGTAGGCGACATAGCCCTGCACCGTTTCACTGAATGTAGTCAGGCAGACAAAGTGAAGATCCTGCGGGAACAGCGGTCCACGATCAAAGCCGCGGAAATCAGCGTTCGTGAACACCTGGGACAGCTGAATAGCGCGGTCCGGACGGAAGTTCAGGAACACGACGGAATCGCCGCTTTCGACAGTCGTTACCGGCTTGCCTTCGCCGTCCACGATAACGCAAGGCTCAACGAATTCATCATACACGGAATTCTGGTACGAGGCTGTGATCGCCTGCAATGCATCCGAAAATTTCGGTCCTTCGCCATAAACCATTGCACGGTAGGCCTTCTCCACGCGATCCCAACGTTTGTCGCGGTCCATCGCGAAGTAACGTCCGGATACCGTAGCGATTTTGCCTACGCCAAGTTCCTCGATCTTGGAGATAAGAGCTTGAACGAATTGCTGGCCGCTGCTCGGCGGTACGTCGCGGCCGTCCATGAAGGCGTGGATGAACACGTCGTTCATCTCTTCCTTTTTGGCAAGCTCCAGCATAGCGAACAGGTGATTGATATGGCTGTGTACCCCTCCGTCGGATACAAGCGCGTACAGGTGAAGCTTTTTGCCAGTCGACTTGGCATGTCTTACCGCTTCCACCAAAGTTTCATTCTCAAAAAATTCTCCGTCGCGAATGGATTTATCAATACGGGTCAAATCTTGATATACGATCCGGCCCGCACCGATATTAAGATGCCCCACTTCGGAGTTACCCATTTGGCCTTCCGGAAGTCCTACGGCTTCGCCGGAGGCGGTAAGCGTTGTATTGGGATACTGCTTCAGGTAACGGTCGTAGTTGGGTTTGTTCGCCTGAGCGACGGCGTTGCCTTCCGCAGTATTACGCAGACCGAAACCGTCCATGATAATCAATGCTACGGGTCTTGGTGCTGACATTACTTCGCCCCCTCAACAAGTTGAACGAAGGAACCAGGCTGCAGGCTTGCACCGCCGACGAGAGCGCCGTCGATGTCGCTTTGGCCCATGTATTCGGTAACGTTCTCAGGCTTCACACTTCCGCCGTACTGAATGCGGATTGCTTCGGCAGTCGCTTCGTCGTACAAGTCCTTGATCAGGCTGCGGATGTAAGCGATAACCTCGTTGGCATCCGCCGAAGTGGAGGATTTGCCGGTACCGATAGCCCAGATTGGCTCATAGGCGATAACGGTTTGGGCTGCCTGCTCCGCGCTGAGACCTTGGAACGCGCCTTCGGTTTGCACTTTGCAAACTTCCTTCGTTTGGTCGGCTTCGCGCTCTTCGAGCTTCTCGCCTACGCATACGATTGGAGTAATACCGTGGCGGAATGCCGCGTGCATTTTCTTGTTCACGATTTCGTCCGTTTCGCCGAAATAAGCGCGGCGCTCGGAGTGGCCGAGAATGACATAGTCTACACCGAGATCCTTCAGCATAACACCGCTGATTTCACCCGTATAAGCGCCGTTGTCTTCGAAATGAAGGTTCTGTGCGCCGATTTTGATGCTTGTACCTTGAGCCGCTTTCGTCAGAGCCGGCAGGTTGGTGAACGGAGCGCAGATTACCGTTTCCACGCCATCCACTTCGGCCTTGCCCTTAACTTCGGCGAAAAAGCCTTCGGCTTCCGGAACGGTCTTGAACATTTTCCAGTTTCCGGCAATAATTGGTGTTCTACTCATAGCAGAGCTTGCCTCCCTCTATCGTCTTACTTATCGTTCAGCGCCACTACGCCAGGAAGAGCTTTGCCTTCCATGAATTCAAGCGATGCTCCGCCGCCGGTGGAGATATGGTCCATTTGATCGGCCAGCTTGAATTTTTCGGCTGCTGCAGCGGAGTCGCCGCCACCGATAACGGTATATCCTTCAGTCTTCGCGCAGGCTTCAGCCACCGCTTTCGTACCTTCAGCGAAAATATCGATTTCAAATACGCCCATCGGTCCGTTCCATACAACAAGTTTGGAGTTCTTGATAACGTCCGCATACAATGCAGCCGTTTTAGGACCGATATCCAGACCGAGCCAATCCGCAGGGATTTCGCTAATGTCAACAGTCTTGGTGTTGGCGTCGGCGCCGAACTTATCGGCTACTACAGCGTCAACCGGCAGCAGGAAGTTCTTGCCAAGTTTTTTTGCTTTTTCGATAAAGACAAGAGCGGTATCGATTTTTTCTTCGTCGAGCAGGGATTTTCCGACTTCGTAGCCTTGAGCTTTGGAGAACGTGTAAGACAGGCCTCCGCCGATCAGCACGTTGTCTGCCAGAGTCAGCAGGTTGTCGATAACATCAATCTTGTCTTTAACTTTCGAACCGCCGATAATCGCGGTGAAAGGACGCTCCGGATTGGAGAGGGCTTTGCCCAGTACGTTCAATTCTTTCTCCATCAGAAGTCCGGATACAGCCGGCAGGTAATGGGCGATGCCTTCGGTCGAAGCATGCGCACGGTGCGCCGCGCCGAATGCGTCATTGACGAACAGATCGGCCAGCTCGGCGAACTGCTTCGCAAGCTCCGGATCATTCTTCTCTTCGCCCGGATAGAAACGGACATTCTCAAGCACCAGAACGTCGCCGTCTTTCAGTTCGGCAATTTTTGCTTTTACCGCTTCGCCAACCGCTTCGTCCGCTTTGGCAACCGGTTTGCCGAGCAGCTCGGACAGGCGTTCTGCGGCTGGAGTCAGTCGCATGGAATCGACAAATTGGCCTTTCGGACGGCCCATATGGCTCGCTAGAATAAGTTTGGCCCCATTTTCGATCAAATATTTAATCGTAGGAAGCGTTTCGCGAATACGCGTATCGTCGGTAATTTTACCGTCTTCGAGCGGCACATTGAAATCCACGCGGACAAATACGCGTTTGCCTGTTACTTCTACATCACGGACACTTTTTTTGCTCATGACTATTTCCCTCCATACCCGAAATTGTTCCACTTTTGGAATTCTGGGCAAACGCACAGAGTTTGCATCAAGAAGAAACGGCTGCGTCATTCTAGTAGGAACGGCATCCGTTTTTCCGAAAAGGCTTATATCATAGGAATTGTTAATAGCTGCGATTATCTAATATTTCGGAAAAGAGCGGAAACAATAAACTGCTGTTTCCGCTCTATGGATGATGCTATATAAAATCTCGAATTATTTAGCCAGTTTTGCGAAGTGTTCGAGCGTACGAACGAGTTGAGCGGTGTAGGACATTTCATTGTCGTACCAAGCAACAGTCTTAACGAGCTGTTTGTCGCCAACAGTAATTACTTTGGTTTGTGTAGCGTCGAACAGGGATCCGAAAGTCAGACCCTTGATATCGGAGGATACGATTTCGTCTTCAGTGTATCCGTAAGTATCTGGATCGGAAGCTTCTTTCATTGCTGCGTTGATTTCGTCAGCCGTTACAGTCTTGTTCAGAACAGTAACCAGCTCAGTCAGGGAACCAGTAGGCACCGGTACGCGTTGAGCGGCACCGTCGAGTTTGCCTTTCAGCTCAGGAATAACCAGGCCGATCGCTTTGGCAGCGCCAGTCGTGTTAGGAACGATGTTCTCAGCTGCAGCGCGGGCGCGTCTGAAGTCGCCTTTAGCATGCGGAGCGTCCAGCGTGTTTTGGTCGCCGGTGTAAGCGTGGATTGTAGTCATCAGGCCTTCAATAATGCCGAACTTGTCGTTCAGGACTTTAGCCATTGGAGCCAGGCAGTTCGTTGTGCAGGAAGCGCCGGAAATAACTGTTTCGGAACCGTCAAGAATGTCGTGGTTAACGTTGTAAACAACAGTCTTCATGTCGCCGGTAGCCGGAGCGGAGATAACGACTTTTTTCGCTCCGCCTTTCAGGTGAAGCTCAGCTTTTTCTTTGGAAGTGAAGAATCCTGTGCACTCCAGAACGATATCTACGCCCAGGTCGCCCCAAGGCAGTTCTTCAGGGTTGCGGTTAGCCAGAACTTTAACTTCCTTGCCGTTCACTTTGAAGAATCCGTCGTGAACTTCAACGTCGCCTTGGAATTTGCCTTGCGATGTATCATATTTTAACAAGTGCGCCAGCATCTTGGCATCGGTAAGGTCATTGATCGCTACAACTTCGATTCCTTCCACGTCTTGAATACGGCGGAATGCGAGGCGGCCAATACGTCCAAATCCGTTAATACCTACTTTTACAGTCATTGAATAGTTCCTCCTAAAATTCATTTTTATTTATTCAAGACAAACCATAGGGTTTGTCAAGACAACACTAAGTATGAAGCATAATAATGCTAGTGCTCGCCATAATAGGAAGATTGCGGGGCTGCGGCATTCTGTTCGTCAATTTGCTTGACGATTTCGGCCGCGGCGGCTTCATCTATGACAAGTATGTCTTCTTGGCCGAACCGCAGCACAGCGTGAATGGCTTTGGCCTTCCGCTTGCCTCCGGCGATGCCAATTACAATTTCCGTCCGCACGATATCCTCTAGGCGCAGTCCCATAGTCAGCATGGAGTGCACCACTTCACCCTGCTCGTTAAAGTAGTGGCCGAAGGATTCGGCAACGGCGCCGGCGTTCTTGATCTTGGTGATCGTCTCCTCGTCAAGTCTACGGCGACGGGTCATTTCCAAGGCATCTCCGATTCCATGAACGATAATTCTTGAACGGCGGATAATCTGTACGATTTCTGAAATGTTCGGTTCATGGGCCAGCGATAGAAAGGCTTCCTCGCTGAGCAAGTCCGGCACATGCAGTAGGCGGTAATGTGCTCCAATCCGCTTGGCTACCGTCGAAGCGATGGTATTGGCCTGAAATTCCACGCTCTCACCAAGTCCTCCTCTGGCGGGCACGATCAAGGCGTCCCGATAGGACACGGACAAGGGTGTGGTCATCTGCTCAGCCAATTCGGACAGCGTCGAACCTCCGGTGACGGCAACCGTGTCATCGGCTCTCATTACGCCGAGCAACGCTCTCGCTCCTGCTCTTCCGAGTTCTCTCTTGGTAAACGGTGACACTTCGCAATCGCCCGGAACCACAATAACTTTCTTCAAACCGTAACTCAAACGAATTCTTTCTTCCAGATCCTCCAGGCCAAACAAACTCTTGGCGAGCGGCTCCAACAAGTCAAGCAGTTTCCGGCCGGCATCGCTGATCCGCATGCCTACGCTCTCGATCTCGATGAGCCCCTGCGATTTCAGAAGGTCCGTTTCCGCACGCAGAACCCGTTCGGTCATATCAAGCGAAGCGGCGAGCGTTCTGCGGCCGATAATATCGGACAACAGGATCTGATGAAGAATCGTATACCGTCGTTTGAGGGTTTCCATGAGATCAGGCAGAAGCTGCTTTTGGATTTCTAATAAGTCACGCATACTTTCACTCCTGCAACTTCGTCTTTCTCTTCTGACCCCTTCTCTATGGTCTTAAAACGTCCCGGGATAACTTTTTAAGTCCCACTAAGTATTCTACCCAAATATTCCCCTGAACGCAAGGGCTCCGAAAGTAGAATTCTCACCCTCTTTTCTTCTTATACATAAACCTGTACATTTCGGCGGCGAAGAGCCGGTCCCTATGACCTATA
The DNA here is from genome assembly GCF_018966525.1 of Paenibacillus sophorae. Lineage (NCBI taxonomy): Bacteria > Bacillati > Bacillota > Bacilli > Caryophanales > Paenibacillaceae > Paenibacillus > Paenibacillus sophorae. The sequence goes on along the minus strand of NZ_CP076607.1, from coordinate 848,229 downwards.
TGATTAATAAGAGTTGCATTAGTCGAAATTTTATATTATAATAATTTCTGTTGCGCCCGTGGTCCAATGGATATGACGTAGGCCTCCGAAGCCTGAGATCCAAGTTCGATTCTTGGCGGGCGCGCCACATTATTTGTTTAACCAAACCTAGATTATTTAACACAGTGCGCCATGAATTGGCGCTTTTTTTTATGATGAGTTTGACTTTCTTTGACTTTTCGTTTGACTTTCTTTGACTTTTTGTTTGAATTTGTTTATCATGTGGGTAATACGGTAACAGTTAAGAAAAAACGCTATAACGAAATCCATTTTTGAAGATCTAATTTAAGGAGGTTTTCCACGTGAGTTACATTCCTATGGTCGTAGAACAAAGCAGCCGAGGCGAGCGGGCTTATGACATCTATTCCCGCCTGTTAAAGGACCGCATCATTTTCCTTGGAACTGAGGTCAATGACGTGGTAGCCAATTCCATCATCGCACAAATGCTTTTCCTGGCCGCCGAGGACCCGGAAAAAGATATTTCTTTGTACATTAACAGCCCGGGCGGATCCATCACCGCTGGCATGGCGATTTTTGATACGATGCAGTACATCAAGCCGGATGTATCCACAATCTGCGTCGGACTTGCCGCTTCCATGGGCGCCTTCCTGCTTAACGCCGGAGCGAAGGGCAAACGCTATGCGCTGCCGAACAGCGAGATTATGATTCACCAACCGCTGGGTGGTGCCCAAGGGCAGGCTACGGATATTGAAATTCGTGCCCGCCGCATCCTGAAAATGCGCGACAAACTGAACCGTATTTTGGCAGAACGCACCGGTCAGCCGCTTGAGCGCATCGAGAAGGACACGGACCGCGACTACTTCATGAGTGCCGCGGATGCCGCCGAATACGGCCTCGTTGATAAAGTTATTGAAAAACCGCAGTCTGTCAGTGTGTAACATACCCGGCAAACCTTCACAAACACGCAAACACCCCTTGCCCACTAATCGTGAGCAAGGGGTGTTTTTCGTCCTTAGTAGGTCCGGAGCAGATTGCCATATCCAAGCTTGTGCAGCCGTTCGGCAATGATACGGTACCCTTTTCCGTTCGGATGAAGATTATCGATAGAGAGCAGTTGCCGCTCATGTCCCGTAAACGCTCCGTAAATATCGGCAAAGCCGCATACCCGGTTATTATACTGAGCCATTTGGCGGTTGAACTGCTGCACCCATCCCGAAGCCTCTTCCATCTGAGGATAGGGATTGTATAATCCGATAATCCGGATAATGTAAGGCTTGCCCGCTCCAGCCTTTGCCTGATAAATCTGCCCCATGATACCCGCAAAATGCTGCCGGGATTCCTTCAGGGTAGTCTGAAAAATGGAAAATGGCGGACTAGAGTGTCTAGCCACCGCTTTGGCAGCATGGATCAAATCGTTGCCGCCGATCGAAATGGTGATAATATCCGCCTCACGAAGCGATTGGCGAAACAGCGAGTTATACCGGACACGCTGCTCTAGTTCGGCTGTAGTCATGCCGTTGATCCCCAGATTCGTATAGGCGACAAAATTGCGGAGCGATACCTCTGACATCCGCCTATACACGGGAACAAAGCCGCTGCCGGGCATCGCCCCGAAGCCGGTCGTCAGCGAATCGCCGATCGCCGTATAATTATAAACCATGGCATTCCCCCCTCTCGCGCTTATAGCTCGGTCACCATTCAGCATATGAACGGCATTTCGCGCGCGCTACGGGGAAATATCCGGTATCAGAAGACTATTTTATGCCAGCGAACGGACTGCTTCCATTCGGGAGCAGTTCTTTAAAGGTGAAGGTGAACTCTGGGAAGCCCTCGGCATATGGCGTATATTCATATAATTGAAAGAAGAGCACGACCCGGCCATCTTTAAGATAGAAATATTTCTCGGTATTCAGTCCGTTAAAGCCGCCAAAATAACCTGCATCCGCCTTAAGCTGCTTGCCTACCTTCTCGTTCAGCAGTTTTTTGTAGTTCGGATTGGCTCTGAACAAATCGCCCAATAGCAGACGCTTGCCGTCCTTGAGCGAGAAAGTAAACGCCTGGCGCAGAGTCATTCCGTGGGCGCCTCCGGTATAGCCATATTGGCTCATGACCAGGCTAAGCACGCCATCCTGGTTGTAGGTCACCACGTAATTCGAGTCGAATTCGTACGGGCGGTCCTGTTCGTTTTTTTCGGCAATCGCCTGGCCTGCGTCGGCTGCAAAGCTCATAGCGGCCTTTTTTAGCGTATCATTGATGCTCTGCTGTGCAGACGCGCTCACAAGTCCTGAAATTTGCGGATAATCCAGCTTGATGGCTGCGCCGTCCGTCTCCTTGGCATATGTAACCGTCGTTAATGTCAGCGCGTTCAGCGGTCTGTTCATCACGTTCAGCCTACCGGAGGAGGCGTTAAAGTCTCCACGATAGCCCAAATAATCGCTGAGCAAACCGAATGGAACGTAGAGATGATTATTAATATTGCGGCCTTCATACTCGTTGATGAAATAACCGTTAACTGCAAGTGAAATTCCGTATTCAGAGACCATCAGCTTAGTTTGACGGACTCCCTGCCCGATCGTATAGGTATTTTCCGCCTTATTGTAAGTGATCTGCATGCCCAGTACACTCTTCAGAAATGTTATTGGAATCCATACTTTTCCCTGTTGGTGAATGCCCTGTTGCGGGGTAATGGTTCCATTCCATTTCAAGGTAATCAGAGAATAGTCAGCCTGTGACTTAACCGGCGCCGCCAAGCCCGTCCCTCCAGGAAGAAACGTCCCTCCCAGCAGCATCCCAGCAGCGATCATTCCGGCTCCCCATTTGCGTGCAAGTCTGTTCGTCTTGTTCATTGAATGTTACTTCCTTTCTGCTCTAGGAGATTAGAAAAGAGGTCTTCTCCGCCCCGATGTTTTCGGGTAAAAGCCTCTCTTTCATTCATCTTTGGGCACGCTTCCCTGCTAGTTTAATTGATACATAACGCTAAGCTGCGTCGTAATCTTTACCTCTCCCGGCTGAACCGCGGTACCGCTTGCGCTGTCGGCGACATTGGCCATCGCTCTGGCATTCTCTTCATAAAGTACAGGGCTAGCGCCTCCGTCGTTCTGGCTGACGGTCAGCACCTGTCCGAGCGTTCTCTTGGCGGCTTTGGCAATCGCGGCCGCTTTCACGTCGGCGTTGGCCATCGCCTTTTCAATGACTTGCGCTTCAAAGGCCGAGGTATCCTCCACCGCAAAACGGGCATTGCCTATATTATTGGCCCCTGCTTCAGAAGCTGCATCCAGCAGCGCTCCTACCTTGGCCAGATCGCGGTATGCGACCCGCAGAACATGATGTGCGTTATAACCTTTAACCTGCTGGCCCTCTTTCTCGTTATACGTGTAATTCGGCTGGACGTAGAACTCCGCGGTTTGGATATCCTTCTCACTGATGCCCCAGGTATTCTTCAGCAGAGCCGTCAATTTTTGAATTTTCGCTCCGTTGGTCTTCTGCGCTTCCTGGGCGGTTGACGCCGAAGCATCGACTCCGATCGACAGATAGACGATATCCGGCTTCATCGACAATTCTCCCTTTCCTACGACACTGACTATATTTTTCTGCACCTCTTCAGCGTAGGCCTTCTGGGGCTTATCCAATGAACCGCTCACCGTCATCCCTCCTACCATTAAGCTTCCCGCAACAAACACCGCCAGGGCCGGCTTAATCCATCCCTTCATTTGTTCCATCCTCCTCTATAGGTTTTGCGTGATTACCATCATATCTACTAGACGGGAGGGCCTGGCAAATGTTGCATCGGTACGCAAAATAAAAAAGCCCTTAAGGGCTTTTTTGGTCATACCATAAATAGGGCTGCTGCGGATATTGTTATTGATTCTCCAGCTCTTCTTTGCTGACAAGACTCGTCAAAGCGGTTACGGCCTGATCGGCGTCCGCGCCTTCCGCGCTGATATAAATCTCCGTGCCGGAGCTGATAGCAAGGCTCATAATCCCCATGATACTTTTGGCGTTAACTTTTTTATCGTCTTTTTCAACGAAAATCTCTGATGAGAATTTGTTCGCTTCCTGTACGAACAGTGCTGCCGGCCGAGCATGGAGCCCCGTCTTCAACCGGACGACTACCGGGTGCTTTGTCATGAAACGCTTACCCCCTAATTAAGATCTGCCCAAAAATTTCACAGTAAATTTTATCATATTATATCATTATAACCTAAACGACACTAGAAAAAAATAAATCATTCGCCGCGGAGCTTCTCCGCCAGCTCGTCGATTTTGCGGAGCCGATGGTTAACGCCGGATTTACTGACGTTTCCCTTTAGCATCTCGCCGACTTCCTTCAGATTGATATCGGGATGGGCCAGCCGGACTTCCGCTACTTCCCTCAGCTTGTCTGGCAAGTTATCCAGGCCGATTTCCTTCTCCAGAAATTTGATGTTCTCAATCTGCCGCACCGCCGCGCTGATTGTCTTGTTAAGATTGGCGGTCTCGCAGTTCACGATCCGGTTGACGGAGTTCCGCATATCCCGCATAATCCGAACATCTTCAAATTTGAACAGCGCCTGATGGGCGCCGATCAGATTCAGGAACTCGATGATCTTCTCGCCTTCCTTGATGTAAAGGATGAACCCCTTCTTGCGCTCGATGCAGCGGGCGTTAAGATGAAACTCCCCAGCCAGCTCGACCAGCGCTTTGCAGTGTTCCTCATACATCGAGGCGATCTCCAGATGGTAGGACGAACCTTCCGGGTTGTTCACCGACCCTCCCGCCATAAAGGCGCCGCGCAGGTACGCGCGTTTGCAGCAATTTTTACGGACAATGCTTTCATCAATGCCGTCCGTAAACACGAAGCCCTCCGAGACGATTTTGAGATCGTTCAGAATTTCCTCGACGCGGGCGGGGATTCTGACGATATATACGTTATTTTTCTTCAAACGCATTTTTTTACGCACGAGAAGCTCTATATGAGCGTGGTAATATTTCTTAAGCAAGGAATAAATCCGCCTTGCAATCGCGGCATTTTCCGTTGAGATGTCGAGAATGATCCTCTTGTTTGAAAGCTGCACCGATCCGTTCATCCGAATCAGCGCCGACATTTCCGCTTTCTCGCAGCAGGGGCCGCTCTCGACCATCGTCAGTTCTTTTTTAGTCAGCGCCGCAAAAGACAAGGTTCTCACCTCTTTCGTGTTATCCAATCCTGAACCAACTGATAAATATGATGGCTCAGCTTATCCGTATCATGCCGCAAATAGGTGCGGAATAAAACCAGCTTGTCGGCAATCAGCTTATAGCACTGATCTTCCATGGCTTTCCTGTCCAGCTCGACCGGACGCGCCCCTTGTTCGGCGTATTTGCGCTGCACTTCAGGCGGAATTTCACCATTATTTACGATGACATAATCGAACAGGTGCATTCCGATATGATCATACACCGCCTGCAAATGATCGCTTACCGTATAGTTGTCGGTTTCCCCCGGCTGGGTCATCACGTTGCAGATGAACATCTTGACGGCGCTGGAGGAGACAACCGCCTGCGCCAACTTCGGCACAAGCAGATTCGGCAGAATGCTGGTATACAGGCTGCCGGGACCGAGCAGTATTGCATCGGCTGACCGGATCGCCTCCAGCGCCTCAGGCAGCGGCTCGACATCGGGCGGCTCCAGAAAGACCCGCTTGATCTTGCCTCCGGCTTCCGGAATTTTGGACTCTCCGGTCACGATGCGGCCATCTGTCATTTCCGCATTCAGCACGACCGCTTCCCCGGCCGCCGGAAGCACCCTTCCCCTTACAGCGAATACCCGGCTCAGTTCACGGACGGCAGTGACGAAATCGCCCGATATATCGGTAAGCGCGGCCAAAATCAGATTGCCAAGACTGTGTCCGGCAAGACCCTCCCCGCTGCTGAAGCGATACCTCATAATGTCCGCCATCAGCGGCTCGACATCGGCCATTGCGGTCAGCACGTTACGGATATCGCCCGGCGGCGGCATCTGCAGCTCGCTGCGGAGTATGCCCGAACTTCCCCCGTCATCGGCCACCGTTACGATGGCCGTAATATCAAGCGGCTTCTCTTTCAAGCCGCGAAGCATAACGGACAGTCCGGTTCCGCCGCCCATAACGACGATCCGCGGACGCTGTCCCGATTGTACAGCCACGATTATACCCCTTCTCTCCTAATGCCGGTCGCGTTCGGCATCCCGGTGGCTGACCGATACCGTTTCCGTCTCGCTGACCCCCAGCATTTTGCCCAAGTATTCCGAGATGGCCACCGAGCGATGCTTGCCTCCCGTGCAGCCGATGCCGATAATGATCTGGGCCTTGCCTTCCTTATGGTATTGGGGAATCAGAAATTGAAGCATATCCAGCAGCTTCTTCAGAAATGCCTGCGTCTCGGGCCACTTCATTACATATTCGTAAACATCGCTATCCTGTCCCGTATGAGGCCGGAGATGATCCACATAATGCGGATTTGGCAAAAAGCGTACATCAAACACGAGGTCCGCATCAATCGGAATGCCGTATTTGAAGCCAAATGAGGTAATGTTAACGGAGAGCGTACCTTTTCCAAGATGGGAGAAGCGTGAGACGATCTTCTCCTTCAGCTGGGCCGGCTTCATATTGCTGGTGTCAATAACCTGAGTAGCCGAATTCTTGAGCTCCTCCAGCATTTTGCGTTCGAGCCGAATGCCATCGAGCGGCAGGCCCTTCGGAGCAAGCGGATGCCGCCGCCGGCTTTCCTTGTAACGCTGCACCAGCACGGAATCGGTAGCATCTAGAAACAGAATCTCGCAGCCGATCGTAAAGTGATCTTTGATAAAACTCAGCGATTCCGACAGAGCGGTAAAAAACTCGCGGCCCCGCAGGTCAATAACAAGCGCTACCTTCGCAATTTTCCCCTTGGACTGCTCGATCAGCTCCGCGAACTTAGGAATCAGGACGGGCGGTAGATTGTCGACACAGAAAAATCCGAGATCTTCGAGACTTTGAACGGCGATGGTCTTGCCCGCTCCCGACATTCCGGTAATTATGATCAGGGTGGCCGCCGCCGACGGAGTATTCTCCTCTTCGGTCATCAAGCTTCCCCCTCCCTAGAATTAGTGTATGAATAATTTCCGTTTCCATTTCTTAAGAACGCAACAAAAGGCCGGCAGCGCCGACAATGCCTGCATCGTTTCCGAGCTGTGCGGGAATGATCTTCACATCTTTTTGCAACGGTTCAGGCGTAACCTGAGCGTACACACGGCGAATTTCTTCGAACAGAATTTCACCGGCCTTGGACACGCCGCCGCCGATAATGAATACCTCAGGGTTCAGCACAGCCGCGACTGCCGCCATAGATTTGCCGAGGTAAAATGCCGCCCGGTTCACGATCCGCAGCGCCACTTCGTCTCCGGCCTTAGCCGCATCGAACACTTCCTTGGCGGCGATTTTCTCCACTGTGGCAAGCGTTGTCCGGTCGCCCCGCGCTACCGCGTCATTTGCCATACGAATGATGCCCGTTGCCGAGGAAACGGTTTCCAAACAGCCCATCTTGCCGCACCCGCATTGAATCGCTTCCAGATCGGGAACCACGCAAATATGGCCAAGCTCGCCGGCAAGACCTGAGAAACCTTGATAAACTTTGCCGTTAATAATAATGCCGCCGCCGACGCCCGTTCCCAGCGTATAGCAGACACAGTTGTCCACGCCCCGCCCGGCCCCGCTCCAAGCTTCTCCAAGCGCCGCCACATTGGCGTCGTTATCTATTTTGACCGGCTTGTTCAATCGATTCTCCAGAATGGCGCGGATCGGCACGTCTCTGAATCCAATGTTAGGCGCAAGAATAATGATGCCTTCACGAATGTTCGTGAAGCCGGCGACTCCCGCTCCAACACCGACAAGCTGGTCCCATTCATATGGTGAATCGGCCACAATCTGACGCAAGTATTTTTCGATGTTGTCAATGACAGTATCGACACCGATCTCAGTTCCAGTAGGCCCTTCATAGGTATGCAGCAAATGGCCTTCACTATTACAGATGCCCACCTTAATGGCGGTTCCGCCCAAATCCACGCCTACGTAGATATTTTCCGACATGTAACAAGCCACCTTTTCCTGTGCTAAAATAGTAAATCCCACGATACCCACTATAATAGAAGCCTTCCCTGCGGTCAAGGCAAGACGGCACACCCGGGTATGATGCGCCGCTCGAAAGTTCTTGGAGGTGTGGTGAAAAGGAAAAAGGCGACTAAGTCTGCTGTGAAATCAACCCATAAAAAAACCGCCGGGGGCGGATGGTCGGGCTGCCCCCAATTCCGGGAGACCTATGCCAGCTCTTGCTTATTCCATTTTTATATATGATTCCGACAAATCCGCTTTTGGCCTTCAAGCGCCCGGAGCGGCGCGATATTCTGCGTGAATTCCAGCGCTCCCATGTAACGGCCGCTGTCATCGCGCACGGCAAAATAACGAATATGAATGAACGGGTCCCGGATATGAATCTCAGCAGCTAGAACTGTGTAGTATGCCTTTTCCGGTCACGTTATAACGTTCTGCGAATTCTTTTTAAAGCCAAGGACCATATGTTCCCTCTCTCTCGCTGCAATTGCCTGCTCTTCTCGTTCTCGGCAGCCTGTACTCTCCACTGTCTGTCCGCCAGACATTCAAGCTCTTTCCGGTTCTTCTCCACCAGCATTTCCGCTATTGCAGGATGAATCACAATCACAATGATCCCGCCCCTTTCTTTGCCGGACCTCACATCCGGATGTTATTTTTAGTATACCTTTTCCAAAAGGGGTAAAAAGGGTATAATCCGAATTATCCGCTTCACCTTTTCTGCTGAATGAAGGAGGTTTTCCCTTTGCTGGCCGCTCTGCAATTCTTTGAGCTTCGATCGTCTTACGTCGACCGCGAACTGAATATTCCCTTTCCCGCCACGGTTCAAACGCTGACCGATATATGGCACTGCACTCCGCGCAACGTTAAAATGGTCCTGCGCAAGCTGGCCGATCTTGGATGGATTAGCTGGCAGCCCGGGCTCGGGCGGGGGAATTCCTCCATGCTCGCTTTTCTCGCCGACGCGCAGGATATACTGCTTGAAGAAGCCATAGCTCAAACGAAAAAAGGCGATGTCAAAGGAGCGCTCGAACTGATCGACCGCTTCGGCGAGTCCATGCAGGTCAAGAACGGATTCCTGGAATGGCTCTCAGGCGGAATGGGCTTTACCCGGACTTTGGGTACTGACACCGTGCTGGATACGCTTAGGTTCCCGGTGCAGCGCTCCATTGTAACGCTCGACCCCGCTTCGATCTATTTTGCTTTCGACTCGCATATTATCGGGCATATTTACGATACGCTGGTCGACTTCGATCCGATTAGCGAAACCTTTCGCCCTTCCATTGCCCATTTCTGGGAGAGCTCGCCCGACTGCAGCGAATGGATCATCCACTTGAGAAAAGGCGTCAGCTTCCATCACGGCAGGGAAGTGACGGCCCAGGATGTCATCTATACCTTCGACCGGCTGCGGCTGAATCCGGAGCGCTATGAGCAGAGCTGGATGTTTACGGGAATATCCGATATCCGCATGCTTGACCGCAAAACGGTCCACATTACGCTCACAGGACCCAATTATCTCTTTCTCCACCTTCTTTCCGTCAAAGCGTCTTCCATCCTTCCCGCAGACCTGTGCGGGGCCGATGAAGCCGCCTTTATGAAGCAGCCGGTGGGAACCGGGTCGTTCAAGCTGGTCCGGCACGATGAAAGCATCTGCGTATTGGAGGCTTTTTCATCCCATTTCCGGGGAAGGCCGCACATCGACCGGGTCGAAATCATACACCTGTCCGAGCAGGATGCGGGGATGCTGAAGGAACCGGACTGGTCCGGCGCCTCCTGCACGGAGCAGAACGTCTACAATGGATATTTGCGAAAAAGCGCCGGCCCGGATGCCGAATGGCGCGAAGTGGAGACGATTTCACCGGGCTGCAGCATGCTGGTCTTTAACCAGCGCAAGGAAGGACCCCAGAGCAGCCTCGCCTTCCGGCGGGCGCTTGATCTGATCATTGACCGCAAGCAGATGATCGCCGATCTTGGGGAGAACCGAATTTATCCGGCGCGGGGATTTCGCACTCAGCGAGGCGAAGCCGCAGACCCTGCGGCTAAAATGGAACCGTCGCCGGATGCAGCGGATATTTACCGGCAATTAGAGCAAAGCGGTTACCGGGGAGAGACTGTACTGTTGTCCACCCGCAGCAACCATGTCGCCGACGCGCAGTGGATTCAGCAGCGCTGCCGCGGTTTCGGCATCCGCATAGAAATTCAGGTGCGCAAGGCAGAGGATATGGCCGGTCCGGGCTTTTCGGCGGAGGATGATTGCCAGCTGTATGAGGTCGTTCTCGGCAACGACGAAATCCAAGATTTGGAATTATATCTGCAAAAAGGATTTTTCCCATCAGCCTTGGCGGACGGCATCCGGGAGACTGTAGAAGCTTCGGCTCGCGCAGTGATGTCCGACTCCGACCAACACAGCCGCTGGCGCAGACTCTATGAGCTGGAGGAACTGCTGCGTCAATCGTGCAGCGTTCTCTTTCTGCTGCACAAGAAGAGTAACACTCGGTTCCATTCCTCTATCCAGGGAATCAATCTGAATTCATGCGGCTGGGTCGACTTCCGCACTGTCTGGTTCCAGCCGCATTCCCTCGCGTAGGAAATGGAGAAAATATCAGCTTTGGACATAGTGTTTTTCACGCAAAAAAGCCAAGCTTCCCGTTTCAAGTGAAGCTTGGCTTTTTTAACTTTCGGATTAGCACCGCTTTAAGATTATTTATCCAGCGTCTCGCTCCAGTCGTGCACCATTGTGCCCTCAAGGTATTTCTCGGCGTCCATCGCTGCCATACAGCCCGAACCCGCTGCTGAAATAGCCTGACGATACCGGGTATCCTGAACATCGCCGCAGGCAAATACACCGGGGATGTTCGTCTCCGTTGTACCCGGACGAACGACGATATAGCCGTTCGCGTCGGTTGTGATCTGACCGCCGAGAAAAGCGGTATTCGGCGTATGGCCAATCGCCACGAAGACGCCGTCGGCTTCAATGAGTTCTTCATTACCAGTCTCGTTATTGCGGGCAAGCAGTCCCTTCATTCCGGTCTCGCCTATCACGACTTCAAGCGGAGTGCGGCCCAGCGCCCATGAAATTTTGCTATTCTCTTTCGCCCGGTCCTGCATAATCTTGGACGCCCGGAGCTCCTCGCGGCGGTGCACCAGCGTAACGTTGCTTGCGAACCGCGTCAGGAAGCCCGCTTCCTCCATCGCGGAGTCGCCGCCGCCGACGACAATGATCTTCTTCCCGCGGAAGAAGAAGCCGTCGCAGGTAGCGCAGGTGCTGACTCCGCGCCCTACATTCTCCTGCTCTCCCGGTATGCCAAGGTACTTGGCCGAAGCGCCCGTCGAGATAATAACCGATTCCGCTTCCAGTACGCCCTGCCCATCCACCTTCACTTTAAAAGGCCGCTGCGAGAAGTCGACGGACTCTACCCAAGCGCTCTTGAATTCGGCTCCGAAGCGTTCTGCCTGCTTGCGCATATTGTCCATAAGATCCGGGCCCAGAATGCCTTCCGGGAATCCGGGGAAGTTCTCCACTTCCGTCGTCGTTGTCAATTGTCCGCCCGGCTGCAATCCTTCAATCACCAGCGGATTCAAATTCGCGCGCGCTAAATAAATAGCGGCGGTCAGACCGGCGGGGCCGGTTCCGATTACAATCGATTTATACATCTTGAGTGCCCTCCTCGCAAACGGATTATTATAAAGTTTGGCTGTATGCCCAGCTTGTTATCCCTATTATGCCCAAAGGCAACGATCCCGTGGCTCCGCACGGAACTGCTAGCCGCGCGGAAGCCTCTCTTTTCCTTCGGGGCGCGGTTCCTTCTCCGCCTCCATACCGATAAGTTTCTGCAGGCGGAGAAGACCGGCTTCCTCCTGCTTTCCGTCCTGCACCGACTCGTTAAGCAGTTCCTTGAGGACCCCGGCCATCTCCTCGTCGCCGATCCAACTCAGCGCTTCGGTGACCTGCCGCTTCAAGTTTGCATCTCCGTATCGCAGAGCCCAAAAGAAGGACGAACGCAGCAGCGGATTTACTCTAACCTGCTCCACAAAGCTGCCCTTGTTGGCCTTCCACTGCTTAAGCTGCTCCTGAAAGGGGAGCTGATAATTATAGCTGACGGCCGGCAGTTCCGAACCCTCCGCCGTAGACTGATGCAGCTGGTTCAAGAAGAACCGGGGCACCGCCGACTCCGGGTCCAGCTTGGCGGCTTGCCGCCAGCAGCGCTCGGCTTCCAGCAGCAGTCCGCTGTTGCAGGCTGCGGCTGCGCAGTAATGATACAGCCCGGCGTCACCGCTGATCTCCTCGTCTTTCAGCAGACGGCGGAAATGACCATAAGCAGCTCTGTGCCGGCCCAGAATCCCCATTGTCGTCGCAAGCTTGAAGACATGCTCCCGGTGGATCGGAACGGTGACCTCCAGCATGCGCAGCAACTCATCCATCGTGCTCCGGTCCCCTTCATACTGCAGGAAAATCGCCAAATTGCAGAGTGCGTGCAAATTGCCCGGCTCCTGCTCCAGCACACGCGCAATGCATTCTTTCGCCTTGGCAAACCGGCCCATATAAAAATACGCCAAAGCCAGATTATTATGCGCCGCCAAAAAATCGGGTGTTCCCTCTGTGATCTCCTCCAAGAGACGAACCGCCTCCGGAAATTTCCCTTCTTCCAGCAGGCCGCGGGCTCGGTCATGTTCTACCGCCCCTTCCCGGCTGCGGATCCGTTTCAGCGCAACGGGACGGTCGAGCTCATAGTGCAGCAGCTCCATCAGCTCCTCCGATTCCGCGAGGAACTCCCCGGTCGCATCCTCCTCAAGATACGTCACGAGCGATCGCTCGGCCTCCTCGAAGCTTTCCATATTGGCGAAGTTATTGGCCATATAGAAATGGCATTCCGTCATGGATGGGTCAACCTGTTCCAGTACGTGGGCTAGAATGGCGTTAGACGCCTCGTAATCTCCCATCTCCGACAGTATACCCGCCATATTGCAATGATTAACCGGATTTTCCGGTTCATATTCAACCGCTTTGCGGAAATTTTTCAGTGCTTTTTCATATTGAAAGCGATCCAGCGAACGGACAGCTCTTTCAAAGAAAAAATTAGCGTTCAGAGCGACGGGGATAACATTTCCTGTCCCGCCATCGATCTCTGAAATCTTTTCTATCATGGAAGCTGGCACCTCCTTGTAAGCTCCCTAACCCTCTTTCCAACAGGAGACGCGCTTGCCCGAGCGGTTCTCCAAACTTCACGTTTGCCGCTTCCAGGTTTGGTCCCGGCTGTCTTCACACAGTATACCATAAAACCGAAAGAGGTTTTCAAGTTGAACGGGTGCCTGATTCCGTATCCTATTTCATTCTTGAGATGAAAAAAGACGGGGGAATGTTATATTCCCGCGTCTCCAAGAAGCTTGTCTATAGAACCGCCCTCAATAATAATGCTTGTGGCCCTCGCCAACATTGGAGCGACCGAGAGAACGGTGAAGCGGCCGGAATGGTCGGCAGGCAGCTCGATCGAATCGGTTACCACCACTTCCTCAATTCCGGGGTGATCCAGCCGTTCGATCGCCGGACCGGAGAACAATCCATGCGTGGCGCAGACGATGCTGTTCTTGGCCCCTCTCTCCTTCAGTCCTTCGACAACGTTGACAATGGTAGTTCCCGTATCGATCAGATCTTCGATAATGACCGGGGTCCGTCCCTCCACATCGCCAATGACGTGGGTTATGACCGATTCGTTATGGGCCGGCCGTTTCTTGATCATAATGGCAAATGGCGAATCCAGCTTGCTTGCCAGCTTCTCGGCCGTGGAAGCACGCCCGGCATCGGGCGATACAACCACCACATCGGACAAATTCTTTGCCTTCAGATAGGCGCTGATCAGGTCAAGCGCCGTCAGGTGATCCACCGGAATGTTGAAGAAGCCCTGGATCGCCGCCGCATGCAGGTCGATGGTGAGTACGCGCGTAGCGCCGGCTGTCGTCAGCACGTCGGCAACCATTTTAGCGGAGATTGGCTCTCTTGGTGCGGACTTGCGCTCTTGACGGGCATAGCCGTAGTACGGAACGATAATATTGACCGTTCGGGCCGACGCCCGTTTGGCGGCATCAATCATCACCAGCAGCTCGACGAACAGCTCATTGATGGGATGGGAGAGAGATTGCAGCAAAAAGACGTCGCAATTCCGGATGCTTTCTTCATAATGCACATAAATCTCGCCGCTCTTGAAACGGGTCAGCTTGATCTTACCCAGCTCCACGCCAAGCCTTGAGGCAATATCCGCAGCCAGCTTTGGGTTGGACGAGCCGGAAAAAATACGCAATGTATGGTGCTGCATAGCGCCCTCCTTAGTTAAATTATTATCCTTCAAAAGAGACCATTTCCCGGCGGCGGTCTTCAAACACCGCGAGTTCACGGAATCCCGTATCCCAGAGCAGCCTGCGGGCATCCGCAAGGCCTTCGCCAAGCTTCGCCGGATCATGGGCGTCCGACCCCAGCGTCAGCGGGATGCCCAGCTCAAACGCTTGCTTCAGCACATGCGGAGCCGGAAACATCTCCGCACAGGGCTTGAACAGGCCGGAGGCGTTCAGCTCCATCGCGATTCCCGCATCCGCTATTCTCCGCAGCGCGCTTAGCTCTAGTTTCTTCACTTCCGCCCTGCCTTCGGCAGTATCCGGTCCGTAGCCGAATCTTTTGATGACATCCATATGCCCTATTATATCGTATAATCCCGAAGACGCCGCCTGGATAATCGCTTTATAATAACGCCGGTAGACCGCAAGGGGATCTTTGCCCTCCCAGCCGTGAACTTGCCGGAAGTCGGTAATATCCCACTCACCAAGAAAATGCACCGAGCCGATCAGGTAATCCCAAGGGTAAGGAGCGAGCAGTTCGCGGATTTCCTCTTCATAGCCTTCAATATAATCGGCTTCAAGCCCTACCCGGATATCAATGACTCCCCGGTAACGCTCCTTCAAGGCCAGACATTCCTCCACATAGCGGGGAAGCTCCTCAAGCGGCATAGCCATCTCCGGATAATACTGCGCCGGATCGACATGAATCAGCGGCAGATGATCCGACAGACCGAGCTGCTTAAGGCCGAGTTCGATGCCCCGGCGAACGTAATCTTCGAGCTTGCCTACGGCATGTCCGCAGCGCTCGTGATGGGTATGGTAATCGATATGCATGGGAGGCTCCCTTCTGTACTAATCGCGGCGGGGCCGCTCGTGGCGCGCGCTCAACTCTTCCATAATGTCGTCGAGCGGAAGCTTGCGCTCCTGCAGCAGGACGAGCAGATGATAGATCAGATCGCTGACTTCCAGCCGGAGCTCGGCATTATCCTTGTTTTTGGCCGCGATAATCGTTTCCGCCGTCTCTTCGCCGACCTTCTTCAGGATCTTGTCAACGCCTTTGTCGAACAGATACGTGGTGTAGGCTCCTTCCGGACGCTCCGCCTCTCTCTCGGCGATAACGCGCTCCAGTTCGGCCAGCACGGCAAAACGGGCCTCGGTTGACTGACTGCCGCCGCTATGCAATTCGTCCGCCAGCGGCTTGCCAGCCGCGGCCTTGCTCCCGAGCGGAAGCTCGCGGTAGAAGCATGACACCTGGCCCGTATGGCAGGCCGGACCCTCCGGTTTGACCTTCACAAGCAGAGTGTCGCTGTCACAGTCGTAGTGAATCGAGGTAATCGCCTGTGTGTTGCCCGAAGTGCCGCCTTTATGCCACAACTCCCCCCGCGAACGGCTCCAGAACCAGGTCTGTCCGCTCTCCAGGGACAGCTTCAGCGATTCCGGGTTCATGTATGCGAACATAAGCACTTCCAGGGTAGTATCATCCTGCACAATAGCCGGCAGAAGCCCGGCCTCATTCCAGCGTATTCCTTCCAAAATTTCCTGTTGCTCAGATGTCGCCTTGTTTTGCTGTTCGTTCATCGGATCTCCACACCCTTTTGTTTTAAGTCGGCCTTTAAATCGCCGATCGCAATTTCCTTATAATGAAAAATGGTCGCTGCAAGCCCGGCATCCGCCTTGCCCGCAGTGAACACATCGTAAAAATGCTCAATCTTTCCCGCTCCGCCCGACGCGATCACCGGAATATCCACCAGATCACTGACAGCAGATGTGAGTTTTATATCAAAGCCGTCCTTGGTGCCATCGGCATCCATGCTGGTGAGCAAAATCTCGCCCGCCCCCAGCCTCTCAGCCTCCTTCACCCACTCCAGCGCCTTGATTCCGGAAGGCTTGCGTCCTCCGTGGGTGTACACTTCCCACTCGCCCCAATTTTCATTATATTTGGCATCTACCGCCACTACAATACATTGGGAACCGAACCGCCGCGCTCCTTCGAGAATGAGCTGCGGATTGTTTACAGCCGCGGTGTTAATGCCGATTTTGTCGGCTCCGGCGCGCAAGATCGTCTTCATATGCTCGGGGGCCGATATGCCTCCCCCCACCGTGAACGGGATGGAGATTTCGCCTGCGGTCCTCCGCACGACCTCGACCATGGTCGCCCGGCCTTCCACTGATGCGGAAATATCCAGGAACACCAGCTCATCCGCGCCTTCCCGGTCGTAAATCGCCGCGAGTTCCACCGGATCGCCGGCATCCCGCAGGTTTACAAAGTTAACGCCTTTTACTACCCGGCCGTCCTTAACGTCCAGGCAGGGTATGATGCGTTTGGCCAGCATGTTTATACCTCCTTGTAAAAGCGTTTTCGATCCCCCTAAATCCCCCTTAGCCAAGGGGGACCCCAAGGGCTCCGCCCTCTGGACACCCGGAAGTTTGGCGGGGGCAGGGGCGAAGGCGCTCCTTAGTTTATTTTTGTGGTGCGACCGCTTATCCCTGCGGGACCGCTTGGACTGCGGCGCTCCTGCGGTAAAGGGCAAAACCCTAAAACCTTCGCGTCCCGCGGGTTTGGCCCCTTCGGGGCGGCGGGCTTGCCCCGCCTGCGAAACAGCTAAAACCCTAAACCTTCGCGTGCCGCTGTTTTGGCCCCTTCGGGGCGGCGGGCTTGCCCCGCCTGCGAAACAGCCAAACCCTAAACCTTCGCGTGCCGCGGTTTTGGCCCCTTCGGGGCGGCGGGCTCGCCCCGCCTGCGAAACAGCTAAAATCCTAAACCTTCGCGTCCCGCGTTTCAGGCCCATCGGGCCAGGCTTACTTCAGCGCCGCCAATGCTTCGGCAAGCTTGATATTGCCGGTATACAGCGCCTTGCCAACGATGGCGCCGCCGATACCACTGTTCTTATGCGCACTGAGGCGAAACAGATCGTCCTGGATGGTAACCCCGCCGGAGGCGATAACGCTCTTGCCGCTGGCCTGCGCCATGGCGAGAATGCCCTCCACGTTCGGGCCCTGCATCATCCCGTCGCGGGAGATATCCGTATAGATAAACGTTTCCGCTCCCTTGGACGCGAGCTCCTTCGCCAAATCCGTAGCCAGCACCTCGGACGTATTGAGCCAGCCATGAGTGGCGACATAGCCATTACGCGCATCGATGCCAATCGCGACTTTATCGCCGTATTTTGCCAATACGTTTTCGGTAAATTCCCGGTCATTGATGGCAGCGGTGCCGATGATGACGCGGCTGACGCCGAGCGACAGCAGCTTCTCCACGTCCTCCAGTGTGCGCAGTCCCCCGCCTACCTGAACCGGCACGTTCACGCCAGCGGCGATGGATCCGATAATGTCAACATTGACGGGATGCCCGGCTTTCGCGCCGTCCAGATCAACAAGATGGATGAACTCTCCGCCCTGTTCTTCCCATGATTTGGCCATATCGAGCGGGCTGTCGCCGTAGACCGTTTCCTGATTATAATCGCCCTGCAGCAGCCTGACGCATTTTCCGTTCCGGATATCAATAGCCGGATACACGATAAAAGAAGACATTTGGCCGTTCCCCGCTTTCCCGTTACTAAAATCATTTATTGAGTCGCGGTCACCAGCCCTCTGAAAATGCCGATGATGTCCGCACATGTTTGCTAATAGATAACGCCCGGTTAGATTTCCAGCTTCAAAAACTGCTCAAGCAGCTTCCTTCCCAGCTCCCCGCTCTTCTCGGGATGGAACTGCATGCCGAATACATTGCCCCGCCCGACGATAGCCGTAACTGGGTGTCCGTAATCCGTCACAGCCAGCAGATCGCTCTTCTGCTCGACCAGCGCATGATAGGAGTGAACAAAATAGACATGTCCATCCTCCAGCCCCTTGAGCAGAGGGTTCTCCGGCTGAAGGTACTGCAGCTTGTTCCAGCCCATATGCGGCACTTTATAGCCTTCTCTCGGCTCGAAGCGCACCACTGTTCCCGGCAAAAGATCAAGCCCCTCATGGCTGCCGTATTCCTCGCCGCGGGTGAACAGGAGCTGCATGCCAAGGCAGATGCCAAGCAGCGGCTGCCGTCCCGCAGCAGCAACCTCTTTGACAACCTTGTCCAGTCCGCTCTGCCGCAGATGGTCCATCGCGTCTCCGAACGCGCCGACGCCGGGCAGGATGACGCGGTCCGCCGCGAGAATCTCACCGGCTTCCCCGGTCACGAGCGGCTCATGGCCCAAACGCTCAATGGCCTTGCTGACGCTGTGCAGGTTGCCGATCCCGTAATCGACGATAGCAACGGTCATGGGTTACAGCACTCCTTTCGTGGATGGAACGCCCTTCACCCGGGGATCAATCGCCGTCGCCTCATCGAGCGCACGCCCGAGCGCCTTAAATACAGCTTCGATCATGTGATGCGTATTAAAGCCGTAATGCACGATGACATGCAGAGTCAGCCGGGCTTCCAGCGCAAATTTCCATAGGAATTCATGCACCATCTCTGTCGAGAAGCTGCCGACCTGCTGTGAAGGATACTCCGCGCGATATTCAAAATGTGGACGGTTGCTGATGTCGATAATAACCTGCGCCAGCGCTTCGTCCATCGGCACAAATACGCTCGCATAGCGCTTGATGCCCTTCTTGTCGCCGAGCGCTTCGCGCAGAGCCTGACCGAGACAGATGCCGATATCCTCTACCGTGTGGTGATCGTCAATCTCGATATCGCCGCGCGCCTGGACAGACAGATCGAACTGGCCGTGCTTCGTGAACAGATCAAGCATATGGTTCAGAAAAGGGACATCGGTCTCAAGCTCCGCCTGACCGCTTCCATCTACTGTCAGCGACAGCTTAATGTCCGTTTCATTCGTTTTGCGGGAAAGACCCGCCTGCCTGGTTGGTTGCCCGTTATTCTCCATCCGCTTCTCCACCCTTCGCTTCGTTCTCCAGTCTGATTTCCACCGCTCTGGCATGAGCCTCTAACCCTTCGCGGCGAGCCAGTTCAATGATCGTCTTGCCGTCGCGCAGGAGCGCCTCTTTGCTATAATAAATCAGGCTCGATTTCTTAATGAAATCGTCCACATCCACCGGCGACGAGAACCGCGCCGTTCCGTTCGTCGGAATAATATGGTTCGGGCCGGCAAAATAATCGCCTACCGGCTCCGAGCTGTACGGCCCGAGGAAAATCGCCCCGGCGTTCCGGACCGCCCCGGTTAGCGCCATCGGGTCCTGCGTCACGATTTCCAGATGCTCCGGCGCCAGCCGGTTGACTACGGAAATTCCTTCTTCCAGCGTCTCTACTACGATAATGGCGCCGTAATTGTCCACGGAAGCACGGGCGATTGCCTCACGCGGCAACACCCGAAGCTGCCGCTCCACCTCGGCGGCGACCGCCTCGGCCAGCGCCTGTGAAGGCGTCACAAGAATCGCCGAAGCCATCTCGTCATGCTCCGCCTGCGACAGCAGATCGGCAGCGATATAAGCCGGTTCGGCGGTGTCATCCGCCAGCACAACAATCTCGCTCGGTCCGGCGATGCTGTCGATGTCTACGGCGCCGTACACCTCGCGCTTGGCCAGCGCGACGTAAATATTACCCGGCCCGCAGATTTTATCGACCGGCGCGATAGACTCCGTGCCAAAGGCCAGCGCGGCGACGGCCTGAGCGCCGCCGACACGGTAGATCTCATTAACGCCGGCCTCGGCTGCGGCGACCAGAATGTAAGGATCAATGCCTTCCTTTCCGCCTGTTGCCGGCGGCGTTACCATCACGATCTCGGGAACGCCTGCGATCTGGGCGGGAATCACATTCATCAGCACGGAAGAAGGATAGGATGCCTTGCCTCCGGGAACGTATACGCCCACGCGCTGCAGCGGCCGGATGATCTGTCCCAGAATCGTGCCGTCGGGCTGCAGATCCATCCAGGAGTTGCGCTTCTGTCTGGCATGGAAGGCACGGATGTTATCCGCTGCGGCCCGGATCGCCGAGACAAAAGAGTCTTCAACATGCTTGTAAGCGGCCTGAAGCTCTTCCTGGGTTACCCGCACATTGTCACGGCTGAGCCGGGCTCCATCGAATTTTTCCGTATAGCGGAAAAGGGCGGCGTCGCCCTCCTGTTTGATGTCGGCCACAATTTGCTTAACGGCCTTATTTTGCTCAGGGGTACCGTAATCGACATCCCGCTGCAGCTTGAAATCCCTGCTGGATTGCACCTTCACTGGTTTTCCTCCTTATATATCGCCGGATTGCCCTCCTATGGACCACCCGCTTTACGCCTCTCGTTTCTTCGGTTCTTCTCAAAAAATTGCTAGGGTAAGGCCGCCTGACGGCCGCCGCTTATTGCGCATCTGATGGTGACCCGGCTTCCAAGCTGTCATTGTGTCCATGGTGTACACCGGAGCAGCATACGCATTAACGCAATTACCTGGACGGCTGAGCGATAACGCCCTGCAGCCGGTCGCACAACTGCTGGATTTCCGCATTCTTCATCCGATAGCTGACCCGATTGGCCACCAGCCGGCTGGTAATCCCGAAAATGCTCTGAAACTCAACCAGTCCGTTGTCGCGCAGGGTCTGTCCCGTTTCCACCATATCGACGATCCTTTCAGCAAGCCCGATGAGCGGCGCCAGCTCTATGGAGCCGTTCAGCTTGATGACTTCTACCTGCTGGCCCTGCTCCCGGAAATACCGGGAAGCAACATTCGGGTACTTGGTCGCCACGCGCTGGTGAATACCCGGCTCCCAGTTCGGCAATCCAATGATCGACATCCGGCAGCGGGCGATGCCAAGATCCAGCAGCTCGTACACATCCCGGTTCTCCTCCAGCAGAACATCCTTGCCGACGATGCCGATATCCGCCGCTCCGTATTCCACGTAGGTGGGCACATCCACCGGCTTCGCCAAAATAAACTCCATTCCCGCTTCAGGCAACGGAATGACCAGCTTGCGCGAAGCCTCGCCTTCCGGAGGAATCGGCAGTCCCGCAGCACGGAACAGCTCCGCGGCCTTGTTATAAATGCGGCCCTTCGGCATAGCCACTTTAAGTATCTCCGCCATTTGCTTATGTCCGCCTTTCTGTTCCTATAATTATTGTTCTTTAATATATATCCGTTACGCTTATGTGCCGCTGTCTTCAGCTGCGCTCTCTGACAAATGAAACAAATGTGTAAATCTCTCCATACCGCTTGCCGCCATCCGTACCTGCATCAGCCTCAGCTTCGACTGTCGTTAGATCTCCGGGCTCCGATACCAGCCGCGTTACCACGACATGGCCTTCGGCCCGCAGCCGCGTCGACTCCTCTAGTCCTTCCCTGCGCCGCAATGCATCATATTGAACGAGGGTGGGCAGCTCTTGTCTTTCCTCCGCTCCCCGAACGCCGTCGAGGATGCGATTCGTCTTCAGCGAGAAGCCCGTTGAAGGAACCGACCGTCCGAACTGCTGCAGCAGATTGTCATAACGTCCGCCGCTGCAAACCGGGAACCCGAGTTCCGCTGCATAGCCTTCGAACGTCATGCCCGTATAATAGGTGAAATCTCCGACCATGGTCAGATCGATCAGCACATGCTGGGATACTTCATAAGCCTCCAGCACCTCCCATACCTTGCACAGATGCTCAATCGAGGCGCGGGCGAGCGGATGCCGGCTAAGCTCCAGCGCCTGACCGCAGATTTCCTTGCCGCCGCGCAGCCGCAGCAGCCCGTCCATCTCTTCTTTTTGCTCTTCCGTCAGGTTCAGCCGGTCGAGTGCGTCACGGAAAGCGACATAATCGCGGTCCAGCAGATGATTCTTAAGCTCTTCCTGCACCTCCGGTAGTCCCGGCGCCACTTCCTGGAACAGACCGTTCAGGAAGCCGACATGGCCCATGGCGATCTTGAACGTTTCCACTCCCGCCGCCTGCAGCGAAGCAATGGCCAGAGCCACAACCTCCGCATCGGCTTCCGGAGAATCGTCACCCACCAGTTCGACACCAGTCTGATAAAATTCAGCCTCGCGTCCGGCCTCCTCCTCAATCGCCCGAAATACATTGGCATGATAGGACAAACGCAGCGGCAGCGGCTCATCCTTAAGCAGCGAAGAGACAACGCGGGCCACCGGAGCCGTCATCTCCGAACGCAGCACCAGCGCCTGGCCGCGGTTGTTCAGCAGCTTATACAGCTTTTGGTCCGACGTCGAACTTGCAACCCCTACTGTGTCGTAATATTCCAGCGTCGGCGTCATAATCTGGCGATAGCCCCATTGGTTCATGCAATTCAGTACATCATTCTCAATTTTGCGCAGTTTGCTCACGGCATGCGGGAGATAATCCCGAAAGCCAATGGGCTTCTCAAAGCCCTTCGGTTTGGACATATTGAAATTCACCTCATCGGTTAGTAGAAAGTCAAAACTATAGATATTGCGTAAAAGACGCCCCTTATACTTTATCATGGTAAAGTGGTAGTAAAGTAAAGCATTTCTGATATCGTACCATGACATGTTATTTTTCGTCAATTACAGCCTTTAAATCGACTCTTGTGCCCTTATTATAGTTTCCATTATATCTTTTTTTCGATCGGCCTACCTATTTAAAAAAAGAGAATCAGTAATCGCTTACAAATTTCTCTTTACAAATTTTTGCCCCGGGCGTATTATACAGACAGAAGTTGTATACAGGTATACTTGCATTAATGAAAACGGTTAAAGGGGTGATTCGAGATGAAATTGGGTCTGATTGGACTCGGCAAGATGGGCTATAATCTGACTTTGAATTTGCTGAATCATGAGCATGAGGTTATCGTAAGCGATCTCAATCCGGAGCCTGTCCGCCAGCTTGAAGGGCTTGGAGCCATCGCGGCCCCCAGCATAGCGGAATTAACTGCACAGCTTCCTCGCCCGCGCATCATATGGGTAATGGTTCCCGCAGGGGCGCCTGTCGACAGCGTTGTGAATACTCTTTCCGGTCTGCTGGATGAAGGCGACATTGTCATCGAAGGAGGCAACTCCCATTACAAGGATTCCATTGCCAGAGCGGAGAAGCTGAGCGAGTCCGGCATTCATTTTTTCGATGCAGGCACTTCAGGCGGAACCGAAGGCGCGGCTCAGGGCGCTTGCTTTATGATAGGAGGTAATCCTGAGATATTTGGCACTATCGAACCGCTGTTCCGCGATCTTGCGGTAGAGTATGGATATTTGTACGCCGGTCCCAGCGGCAGCGGCCACTTTTTAAAAATGATCCATAACGGCATTGAGTACGGGATGATGCAGGCGATTGCCGAAGGCTTTGAGCTTCTGGAGAAGAGCCCCTTCGATTTTAACTATGAGGATGTTGCCCGGGTATGGTCGAACGGTTCCGTCATTCGGGGCTGGCTGATGGAGCTTACCGAAAGCGCTTTTTCCAAAGATCCGAAGCTTTCCGGCATTCGCGGAGTCATGCAGAGCTCCGGGGAGGGCAAATGGACGGTGCAGACGGCGCTTGACCTTGAGGCCAGCACGCCGGTAATCGCGCTTTCCCTGCTGATGCGCTACCGGTCACTTGAGGAGAATACGTTCCACGGCAAAGTAGTCGCCGCTCTGCGCAATGAATTTGGCGGCCATGCCGTTGTAAAAGAAGAGTAACGTTCTCCCTGCGGCTGAAGCCTAACCCATGTACCGCATTTCATACATAGAACCCGGATGCGCATGTGTGCTAAAATCGTAAATAACGAATGTTCGCATACAGCAAAATCGTCCGCAGAGGAGTCGTGTGAAATGCAGTATCCTACCGCCTGGCTGCAGGGTGTCTCGCTTGGAGAGTCTATCGCCTGCAGGCTAAGGCTGCAAATTATAGATGAACAGCTGAAAGCCGGAGAGGTTCTTTCGGAGAACCGGATCGCCGAGGAATTCGGAACGAGCCGTTCCCCTGTCCGGGAAGCGCTTAAATTACTAGCCGCCGAAGGGTTGATCCGATTGGAACGGATGGGCGCCGTAATTGTCGGATTGAATCTAGAGAATGTAAAAGAGTTATACGACGTACGCTATCTTATTGAGAGCTTTGCCCAGCAGCGGCTTGCGGGAAGCCCGCAGGATGCGCTGATTCAGCAACTTGAGCAGACGATTGACAGGATGAAGCTGGCCGTCAAATATAACGACTACGTGGAATTTGCCTATCAGGATTTTTCTTTCCATGAGACGATTGTCCTTCAGGCCCGTCATACCCGGATTCTTCATTTATGGAACAGCATTCGCCAGATTGTCATGACCGTTATCCTGGTGACGACCGAACAGGGCTTCGCCGAAGGCGAGGAGCGAATGAATTGGGTCGCGGATAAACACCGGAGCATCGTTGACGGACTGCGGTCGCAGAATGCGGAAACGATCCGCCAGGTGGTTCAGAATTATTTTGCCGATTCGGTTCTGACGCTTGGGCACGCTCTTCCATAATCTTAAAAAATCATCTGCCGAAATATGTCTATTGTTCGCTTTTTCTTGTCGACAAGTATACCAATGAACAAAACAATTTGTTGAAAACGCTTTACAGTAAGAAAATAAAAAACATCGGATGCCGCTCCATTGCCTGGCATCTATTGATTAAGGGGGAGTATCATGAACAGTTTGTTCGGACTTAGCCATAATGCGACACTGCTGGTATGGACACTGCTTGTTATTGTGTTTCTGGTTACATTGATTGCCAAATACAAATGGAATCCGTTCGTCACCCTGCTTCTTTCCGCGCTGTCTCTGGGTCTGCTTGCCGGTATGGAATATCAGAAGCTGATCAAATCAATTACCGGCGGTCTCGGCGGCACCCTTGGCACAATCGCCATAGTCATCGGCCTTGGGACCATGCTGGGGAAAATGATGGCCGAATCCGGCGGCGCCGAGCGCATCGCCACTACACTCGTGGACCGGTTCGGGGAAAAGCGGGTTCACTGGGCCATGATGCTCGTCGGCTTTGTCGTTGGGATTCCCGTATTCTTCGAAGTTGGCCTCATCCTGCTTATTCCGGTCGTCTTCATGGTCGCCCGTAAAACCAAAATGTCGCTGCTGCAAATCGGAATTCCGGTACTCGCCGGTCTTTCCACCGTACATGGTCTTGTGCCGCCGCATCCCGCGCCGATGATTGCCATTGACGCTTACGGCGCAAATTTGGGCAAAACGATTCTGTATGCCATCATCGTCGGTCTTCCAACTGCTGTGATCGCCGGACCGTTGTTCGGTAAATTTATCGGCAAACGCATTCAGGTGCAGCCGCCGGCAGAGTTGGCCGAACAGTTTGCCACCAAGAGCGTTAAGGTTCTCCCAAACTTTGGAATTACACTTGTGACGATTCTGATGCCCGTTATTCTGATGCTGATCGGCTCCATTGCCGACATTCTTGATCCGGAAGCGGTACATGTATTTACGCCATTCGCCAAATTCATCGGACATGAAGTCATTGCCCTGCTGATCTCGGCTGTCTTCTCCTTCTTCTCGCTCGGCTTTGCCCGCGGCTTTAAGAAAGAGGAAATCTCCCGCTTCACAAGTGAATGTCTCGCGCCAACCGCTTCGATTATCCTGATTATCGGCGGAGGCGGGGCATTCAAGCAGGTGCTGATCGACAGCGGCGTCGGCGGAGCTATCGCTTCGCTTGCAACGCAGACCCATGTGAATCTGATCTTCTTCGCCTGGCTTGTAGCCGCGTTAATCCGCGTCGCTACCGGCTCCGCAACCGTGGCGATGACGACGGCGGCCGGGATCGTCGCCCCGGTTCTTGCCGTAAGCACCGGCGCTCCCATTGAGCTTATCGTTCTGGCGACGGGAGCCGGCTCGCTTATCCTCTCGCATGTCAATGACGCCGGCTTCTGGATGATCAAGGAATTCTTCGGCATGTCTGTCGTCCAGACTTTGAAGAGCTGGACAGTTATGGAAACGCTCTTGTCTGTCATAGGCCTCATCTTTATCTTGATTTTGAGCGTCTTCATATAATTCAATATAAGAAAAGCACTTACCCGAAGTCTTTGCGAAGATGCCGTTCTGATCCTTTCTTAGAGGCGGAGAATCAGTTCGGCCCCCTTTCGCATCATTTTTGGAAAGAAGGTCTGAGTTATGAGTACTCAATACATGATTGGTGTCGATATCGGGACTACGAGCACCAAGTCTGTGCTGTTCGCGGAGAACGGAACCATCCTAACCAAGGCGGATCACGGCTATCCGCTCTATACCCCCTCACCGTCCATCGCCGAGCAGGACCCTGAGGAAATCTTTCGGTCCGTCATGCATACCCTTTCGGCAGTTATCCGGCAGAGCAAGGTGGATGCCAAGGATGTCCTGTTTGTCTCATTCAGCACCGCTATGCACAGCGTCATTGCCGTCGACAAGGACGGACATCCGTTGACGAAATGCATTACATGGGCCGACAATCGCAGCGCCGAGCAGACGCTGCGATTGAAGAACGAGCTTGGCGGACATGAGCTTTATCTCCGCACAGGCACGCCGATTCACCCGATGTCGCCGATCACAAAGCTGATGTGGCTGCGCGAGGAGCAGCCCGAGCTGTTCGAAAGGACGCATAAATTCATCTCGATCAAGGAATATATCTTCTTAAAGCTGTTCGGGGATTATATCGTGGACCACTCCATCGCCTCTTCCACCGGCATGATGAATCTGGAACGGCTGGAATGGGATAAGGAAGCACTGAATATTGCCGGCATTGATGAAAGCCGCCTATCCCGCCTTGTGCCGACGACCTATACCGCACGTGGACTGCTGCTGGAAGCAGCCAAAGAAATCGGGCTCTTGCCGGATACTCCCTTTGTTATCGGCGCCAGCGACGGCGTTCTCTCCAATCTTGGTGTAGGCGCCATCGAACCGGGCGTCGTGGCCGCCACCATCGGCACGAGCGGAGCGATCCGCACACTGGCCGACCGGCCGATAGTCGATCCCAAAGGGCGGATCTTCTGTTACGCCCTGACCGAGAAGCACTGGGTTATCGGCGGTCCTGTCAACAATGGCGGCATGCTCTTCCGCTGGGTCAGGGATGAATTTGCCGCCTCCGAAGTAGAGACGGCCAAACGGCTTGGCATCGATCCTTACGATGTGCTCACCAGGATTGCCGAACATGTGCCGGCGGGAAGCGAAGGCCTGCTGTTCCATCCTTACCTGACCGGGGAGCGCGCTCCGCTGTGGAACTCCGATGCCAGAGGTTCCTTTTTCGGACTCACCATGAACCACCGCAAGGAGCATATGATCCGTTCCGTGCTGGAAGGCGTCATCTTCAATCTATACACCGTTATGCTGGCAGTAGAGGAGCAAATGGGGCGCCCGCAGCGGATTATGGCGACCGGCGGTTTTGCCCGTTCCGCCCTGTGGCGGCAGATGATGGCCGATATTTTCGACCAGGAGGTTGTGGTTCCGGAGAGCTTCGAAAGCTCCTGTCTGGGCGCAGCCGTCCTCGGTCTGTACGCGACCGGTCGAATCGACTCCCTGAGCGCCGTATTTAGCATGATTGGCACAACCCACCGTCATTTGCCGAACCAGACCGACGCAAGCGTATATAAGCAGTTGCTGCCCATTTTTATCTCGCTGTTCCGCAGCCTGGAAAGCAACTATGAGGCAATTGCCAAATTCCAACGC
Source organism: Paenibacillus sophorae (assembly GCF_018966525.1). NCBI lineage: Bacteria > Bacillati > Bacillota > Bacilli > Caryophanales > Paenibacillaceae > Paenibacillus > Paenibacillus sophorae. The sequence goes on along the minus strand of NZ_CP076607.1, from coordinate 820,307 downwards.
GAACAGGCCGGGGAATAAATTCCCTTATCCAAGTAGTATCATCACGTTCCTAAATGCCCAAAAAGGGGCGTTCACAGTCACCAATCATGACCGTGAACGCCCCTTCTTTTGTTCGTTGATCCCATTTCAGTCCATTGCTCTATATTCCTGCCGTAGATTCTGCTGCTGCTTCACAGGACGCCGCGGGGACGAGCCGAACAGAAACCAGGCGTACTTGATGTACCGGAAAGCTATCGCCACAATGATCCAGGAAACAATCAGCGCGGCAAGCCAGCCGCCGGCAATCGAGAGCGCATAGGCAAGATAGCCGCCGTGAAAGTCGATCTTCCGGTATAAATAAAGAACAGCCGGATGAATCAAGTAAATGCCGAACGAGCAAACGCCGGCTGAGATCAACAACCTGGACCAGAGTCTTAGGCCCGTGCCATACAACAAAAAGGAGAGCTGAAAGACGACCAGACAGGACAGCAGCGCGTGAGCATTCGCAGCTCCTTCGAACCAAAAACTGTTGATAACCGTTTTTTGCGTATAATTGCTGTTCCACAACTCCACGTTAGAGATACCTGCGGCGACCCAAAGTACCCATAGCAGCGCCCACAGCAGCCACTTGCCAGACCGTAATCCTTCACGTGACGGAATGAGCCACGGCTTCAGCGAAGAATAGAAGGCCGCGATCGCCGCCCCGAGCAGAAAATACGAGAAATAGGTGATTGCCAGACTGCCTTTGGACACCTGCCAGTAGCCGTGGTTGACCATATACTTGTTGAGCACCACGAACCCCCACTGAAGCGCTAGCCCGATAAGCGGCGCCCATGCCGCCAGACGGCGGCTTTTTTGCAGGCACCACAACAGCAGCGGAAACAGCACATAGAACTGGATAATGATAATAACGTAGTACAAATGCGTATAAGCCGTTCCGGTAAGCAAATATTTCGCCAGCTTGACTGCCATTTCCTGAGGCGGCATGCTCCACTGATTCCCCGCATACAGCTTAAGCACAAAATAAAGCAGCGAGAATACGACATAAGGCACGATAATGTAGATCAGTCTTCTGCTGTAGAATTTGCCCAGTGTCTTTCCGGTCAGCGGCCGGTCGATATAATTGTAAAACAGCACAAAGCCGCTTAAAAACACAAAGGAAGGCACGGCAAACTGGCTGAATTTATTAATGAACAAAAACGGGTGAAACAGCGGTGTATTCAATGTTTCCGCGAGCGTCCGCGAAGTCGCGTGGATCGCCAGTACGGCAAGGATGGAGATCGCTCTAAAAATATCCAACTGCGGAATGCGTTCTTTTTGTTCCATGTTCTCCTCCTGTAACTCCTCCGCCAATACAAAGACAATCTTCCTTCGATTCATCTTTCTCCCAGCTAGCGCGGTTCTTGTTACTGCTCCTCCGCCGTCTCCGAACAGCGGCTTCCCTTTAACTCCCGAAGCGGATTTCCGCCCACAAACATTCCCGCCGCCACATCCTTGTGCACGACCGAGCCTGCGGCCACAACCGCCCCGTCTCCGATCGTTACCCCAGGAAGAATCGTCGTATTGGCCCCAATCATCACATTCTCGCCGATAACGACTTCGCCCAGACGATACTCTTTGATTAGATATTCATGCGCCAGAATGGTCGTATTGTAGCCAATAACAGAATTTTCACCCACGGTAATCAGTTCCGGAAAAAAAACATCCACCATAGCCATCAGCCCGAAGGCTGTATGCTTGCCCACCTTCATTCCGAGCACACGGCGGTAGATCCAGTTCTTAAGCGGAAGAATCGGACAATAGCGGGCAATCTGAATAAAAATAAAATTTCTGACACCCTTCCACGGGCTGACCGTCCGGTAAATGTACCATAGCGAATTATGCCCTTCCACCGGATAGCTGGTCACCTTTCTGCTCACGGTCTCGCTGTTCCCCCGCCTACAATTTCATACAGGTCAGTCATATCCTGAATAATATAATCTGGCCCATATTTTCGAAGCGTAGCTTCACCCTTCAAGGACCATGCTACACCGGCAGCCAGCACACCGGCAGCTTTGGCCGATTGGATATCAACCCCGCTGTCGCCAACCATCAGCGTCTTCTCCGGGTCTGCGCCCAGATTGCGCACCGCTGTCAGCACAGGCTCCGGGTCGGGCTTGAGCTTAGTGACATCGTTAAGTGTTACAACCGTATCCATGTACTGCTGCAAATCGAACATCTCCAGCGCCCGAATCGTTGTGGGCCGGATCTTGGTCGTTACGACCCCAAGCTTGATCCCGCGGCTGCGCAGCTCTTCCAGCGCTTCATTCACGTTCGGAAAAGACCGAATCAGCTCGTCATGATGCTCGACTTGGTAGTGGCGGTAGGAAGCCTCCAGAGCCGAGATATCTTCGAGATTGGTAAACGCCTTGAGCTGGTCCGAGAGACTGGTTCCCATATGGGGGATCATCTGCTCCCTGGTAATCGCAGGCTGCGCATGATGCTGCAGCGCGTACATAAACGAGCTAATAATCAGTTCATTCGTATTGACGATCGTGCCGTCCAAATCAAATAAAACACATTCAATCATAAGTGACTACTCCTTTTTATTTTCCTCCAACGGCGGATGGTTTAGATCAGATGGGGGAACGGGGGCGTTCTGCTCCGGGGTACCCGGTTGTTCCGTTACTACAGGATCGACGGCATGCGTCTTGGAGGACTCGATCGGGTCCGAATACTGGTCTTTGGCCGCTCCTGTCGTCCGCCGGATAATAATGAGCAGCACCGCAGCAACGATAATTAGAAGCGACAGCAGCTGGGATATGCGAATATTCCCATAATTCGGGTCGAGGTAACCCTGCTCGAAGCCGAGTCCCTTCATCGGGCTCCATAAACCGTTGATGAACGAGGCAAGGCCGCTGCCCCCTTTGAACGCTAAACTATCCGTACGCAGCCCTTCAATAAAGAAACGTCCAATGGAATACCAAATGAAATACGACAGAAATAATTCTCCGGCGCGCATAAACCGCTGTCTGCGAAGCACCATAAGCAGTACAATGCCCACCAAGCTCCAGATAGACTCATATAAAAATGTCGGGTGATGATAGGCTTGATTCGCTTCTATGTACATCTGATTCACAATAAAATCCGGCAGATGCAGATTGTTCCGCAGAAAGGTCTCATGAACAGGGCCGCCATAGGCCTCCTGGTTCACAAAGTTGCCCCAGCGTCCGATCATTTGCCCTGCCAACAGTGAAGGAGCGCAGATATCGGCGATACGCCAAAAAGGATAGCCTTTATAGCGGAAATAAATGATGCCGCAAATAATGGCACTGATAAGCGCACCATAGATAGCGATGCCGCCGTTCCATATTTTGAAGACATCCAGGAGATTATTTCTGTATTCATCCCACTTAAAAGCTACAAAATAAATACGCGCGCCGATAATCGCTGAAGGGACACCGAGCAGCAGCATATCCATAAAGAATTCCTGCGGTATGCCAAATCGTTTGCCTTCGCGGATCACAAGATACAGGCCCACCAAAGCGCCGAATCCAAGAATCAGGCCATACCAGTGCACTCTTAAAGCACCGATTGAAAAGGCAATCGGATCTAAAGCCAACGGAAACATACTCTCATCCTCCTAGTCCAGATCATCCATGTCTTCGGATATGGTAGCCGTAAGCTTGTGGGTGAATTGCAGCGCGGCATTGAAGCCCATCTGCTTCAACCGGTAATTCATCGCCGCTACTTCGATGATAACGGCAAGGTTCCGTCCCGGGCGAACCGGAATGGTCACCAGCGGAACATCGGTGTCGATAATGCGCGTCGTCTCCTCGTCCAGTCCAAGCCGGTCATATTGCTTGTCCTGCTGCCATGCTTCCAGCCGGACAACAAGCGTAATCCGCTTGTGGTTGCGAATTGCTCCGGCGCCGAACAGCGTCATAACATTAATAATGCCGACCCCGCGAATTTCCAGCAGGTGCCGAATCAGTTCCGGTGCGGTCCCGTGCAGTTGGTTGTCCGAGGTCTGCCGGATTTCCACGGCATCGTCGGCAATTAACCGATGTCCACGCTTAACCAGTTCCAGGGCCGTCTCGCTCTTGCCAATGCCGCTGCTGCCGGTAATCAGCATGCCGACGCCATATACGTCGCACAGAACCCCGTGAATGGTTGCTGTCGGAGCCAGTCTGCCTTCCAAAAAGCTAGTCAAACGGCTGGAAAAAATCGTCGTCGCCATCGAGCTGCGCAGCACGGGAAGTCCTTTTTCATTACTAACATCAATCAGCTCTTGAGGAATATCCAGACTGCGTGTGATCACAATGCAGGGAGTCTGTTCGTCGCAAATCCTGCGAATCCGGCTGATGCGTTCCTCGGCAGGGAGCATTGAGAAGAAGGCCAACTCTGTTTTACCCAGCAGTTGTACCCGGTCTTCAGGATAATATTCGAAATATCCGGCCATCTCGAGGCCGGGGCGGTTCAGGTCATCGACCGTAATCAGCCTTTTCAGGCCTTCTTGTCCGGAAATGACTTCCAGTTGGAAATGCTGTACCAATTCCGATACTTTTACCTTCTTGGCCATATCTGTTTCTTCCTTTCATCTCCTGCGGTACATTTCCCGCTTGTCCTGCTTCCCTTGACCGGCAGCGTCTATATAATCTTCCTTCCGGCAGGTAATTCTCCTGCTATCTTAAAGGATAACAGAGTCGATTGCAATCATAATGCCGGGGAAGGCGGCTCTAGAGGCACAGTCTTTTTGCCAATATCGAGACCGTGAAGACTCTGCATAATCCGGGCCCGTGAGTTTTCCAGAGTTTGTCGGAATTTACTTTTTCATAAGAGCTGCGCTTGCCGAACCTGTATCTAATGAAAAAAGCCGCCCGAAAGGGCGGCCTCTCAAAGGACCAAAGCTGGCTCTTATCCCAGCAGAATGTTCAGTTCGGATTGTTTGTCAAATAGATGCACTTTGTTCATGTCGATAGCCAGTTTCGCCTTGCTGCCTTCACGGGTTGTCGAACGTCCGTCCACGCGGGCGATAACGGAATCTTTGCCTACACCGCTCAGGTACAGCAGCATTTCATGACCAAGGTTCTCGGTTACGTCTACCAATGCGGTAAAGATTGTATTCGGCGATGCTTCAAGGAATACCGGCTCTTCATGAATGTCTTCCGGGCGAACGCCCATGACGACTTCCTTGCCAATATAACCTTTGCTGCGGAGCAGCTGAGCTTTGCCACCCGGAACTTCAACGTCCAAATTATCAGCGATGAAACGGACAGATCCGCTAACTTCGGACAAAGTACCTGAAATAAAATTCATTGTCGGGGAGCCGATAAATCCGGCCACGAACAGGTTCTTTGGATTGTTGTACAATTCTTCAGGCGAAGCGGCTTGCTGGATGATGCCGTCTTGCATAACGACAATACGGTCGCCCATCGTCATAGCCTCAGTTTGGTCATGCGTTACGTAGATGCAAGTGGTTTCAAGACGTTTAACCAGCTTCGTGATTTCGGCGCGCATCTGTCCGCGCAGCTTAGCATCAAGGTTGGAAAGCGGTTCGTCCATCAGGAACACTTGAGGATCACGGACGATCGCGCGGCCCAGAGCGACACGCTGACGTTGGCCGCCGGAAAGCGCCTTCGGTTTACGTTCCAGCAGATGCTCGATATCGAGGATTTTGGCAGCTTCGCGCACTTTTCTGTCGATTTCGTCTTTTTTCACCTTGCGCAGCTTCAGACCGAACGCCATGTTCTGGTATACACTCATATGAGGATACAGGGCGTAGGATTGGAATACCATCGCGATGTCGCGGTCCTTAGGAGCTACGTCGTTGACGACGCGTTCGCCGATGAACAGCTTACCTTCGGAGATTTCTTCCAATCCTGCGATCATCCGCAAAGTGGTGGATTTACCGCAGCCGGAAGGTCCAACCAGTACGAGGAACTCCTTATCTTTAATGTCAAGATTGACATCGATTACCGTTGCTTTATCGGAACCCGGATATTTTTTGAATACATGCTCTAAACGTACGCCTGCCATTTGAATTTCCCCCTCGGATTAAGTAATAGAGTTCGGAAATAATTCCTGTCACTATCTTACCCCAGACCACCCAAGCTGGCTATTTGTAACGTTCACAAAAAACTTATTTCCTTTTCGTCACTTTATACAATAGCATAGTGAGCTTCATAATCGCGGCGTCTCCAAAGCTCCGTACATCCGCTCCCGTCTCCTGCTTAATCTTGTCCAAACGATAGAGCAAGGTGTTACGATGAATGTATAATTTCTTCGCCGTTTCACTGACATTGCAATCCATCTGAAAAAAAGTTTCCAGTGTCAGCAGCATCTCCTTCTCGGCCAGCACGGCCGTATAGTCACCAAACTGTCCAAGCAGCTGCCGGCGCCGCCCGTCGGGAATACTGTTGACCAGCCGCTCCAGCTGAAGCCCCCAAGGCAAATGAATATATTCTCCCACCTGAAAAATACGCCCAAGGCTGATCGTCTCCCTCAGCAGCGCGATCACTCCCGCCAAGCCTTTGACTGGAATGATTGAGGAGGACACGCTTACATGAAATACTCCGACCCATTCAGAGGCGATCAATTCGTGAAGCCCCATACAGGCCTGCGCTAATAGCTCCTCGTCATCGCTTTCCTCAAGCTCTTCCTTGTCTTCCGTTCCGGTCAGCAGCTCTTTACGGGTCAGGATCAGCCATTCTTTTTCCTGCAAAGGGATAAGCAGCGCCGAACTATCGAAATAACTGCGTATCAATTTCAGCAGCGACCGGTAAGCAATTTCGGAACCATGTGCATTTTCGCTGATCAGCAGGAAAGGAATCATGTCGGTAAACAGACGGCTCTTTAAAGCAATTTCATCGGGAATTTCGCCGGCGCCATCCTCGAGCTCAAGCTGAGTGTTCAACCATGCGCTAAGCTGCCGCGCTTCCGTTTCTCCTTCTTCCTTGAAGCCCGAAGCCTTCAGCGCGGCAGCATAGTTCTCAGCGGCGAACTGCGCTAGCTGCAGCTCTAACGGGGAAAGCCCCTCCTTCTCAATCCAAAGGGCGGTAACCCTGCCTTCGCTTTCATATAGGGGAACCCAAAGACTCCCCTCATATACTACCGACTGCTCTTGCGCTTCCTGTCCAGCACCAAAAAGGGAAGCCGACTGCTGCCTCCCAAACTGCTTGATTCCTGTCTTGTTACCGGTGAGCTGCTCTAATTTTTGCCGCAACGTTTCAGTGTCCATTGTCAACTTACTCCACCACTTTGCTCTTTTCGCCTATTCTATCATATTTGCCGGGCTCCGGAAAAAAAGTGCTTTTTTGCAACTTCCGATAAATTCAAATAGCAAAAAACCATCACCCTAAGGAGATGGTTAGTTTAAATCAGGATGAGCCATGAAGGACTCGAACCTTCGACACCCTGATTAAAAGTCAGGTGCTCTACCAACTGAGCTAATGGCTCAAATACTGGTGGAGGCTGATGGATTCGAACCACCGAACTCGTAAGAGAACAGATTTACAGTCTGCTGCGTTTGGCCACTTCGCTAAGCCTCCAAGAAAGTGGCTCGGGACGGAATCGAACCGCCGACACGAGGATTTTCAGTCCTCTGCTCTACCGACTGAGCTACCGAGCCATAAGTTGACATAAAAATGGCGGAACCGACGGGATTCGAACCCGCGATCTCCTGCGTGACAGGCAGGCATGTTAGGCCTCTACACCACGGTTCCGCATTTGTGACAATGGTGCCGGCGAGAGGACTTGAACCCCCAACCTACTGATTACAAGTCAGTTGCTCTACCAATTGAGCTACACCGGCAAGATGTCATATGTCAATATTAAATTATCAAATGGTGGAGGCTGAGGGGATCGAACCCCCGACCCTCTGCTTGTAAGGCAGATGCTCTCCCAGCTGAGCTAAGCCTCCGTATGTATGGTAGCGGCGGAGGGGATCGAACCCCCGACCTCACGGGTATGAACCGTACGCTCTAGCCAGCTGAGCTACGCCGCCATACTAATATTAATGAATTTGAAATGGCGGAGAGAGAGGGATTCGAACCCTCGCACCGCTTACGCAGTCTAACCCCTTAGCAGAGGGTCCCCTTATAGCCACTTGGGTATCTCTCCAAACAAATCTCTACGTTTCTTATTGCCGAACCGTTAAAGACGGGTCTTTCAAATTCATTCAGGCTTGATCGCCTGAAAACTGGATCGAAACGAAACATTGCGTTATTTTTGGATAAGCCCTCGACCGATTAGTATTGGTCAGCTCCATGCTTTGCAGCACTTCCACCTCCAACCTATCTACCTCGTCGTCTTCAAGGGGTCTTACTAAACTGGGAAATCTCATCTTGAGGGGGGCTTCACGCTTAGATGCTTTCAGCGCTTATCCCGTCCGTACGTAGCTACCCAGCCATGCTCCTGGCGGAACAACTGGTGCACCAGCGGTACGTCCATCCCGGTCCTCTCGTACTAAGGACAGCTCCTCTCAAATTTCCTGCGCCCACGACAGATAGGGACCGAACTGTCTCACGACGTTCTGAACCCAGCTCGCGTACCGCTTTAATGGGCGAACAGCCCAACCCTTGGGACCTACTTCAGCCCCAGGATGCGATGAGCCGACATCGAGGTGCCAAACCTCCCCGTCGATGTGGACTCTTGGGGGAGATAAGCCTGTTATCCCCAGGGTAGCTTTTATCCGTTGAGCGATGGCCCTTCCATGCGGTACCACCGGATCACTAAGCCCGACTTTCGTCCCTGCTCGACTTGTAGGTCTCGCAGTCAAGCTCCCTTCTGCCTTTGCACTCTTCGAATGATTTCCAACCATTCTGAGGGAACCTTGGGACGCCTCCGTTACTCTTTAGGAGGCGACCGCCCCAGTCAAACTGCCCGCCTGACACGGTCCCCGTACCCGCTTAGGGTACCAGGTTAGAACCTAGATACGATCAGGGTGGTATCCCAACGATGCCTCCACCGAAGCTGGCGCTCCGGCTTCCAAGGCTCCCACCTATCCTGTACAGATCGTACCCAAGTTCAATATCAAGCTGCAGTAAAGCTCCATGGGGTCTTTCCGTCTTGTCGCGGGTAACCTGCATCTTCACAGGTATTAAAATTTCACCGGATCTCTCGTTGAGACAGCGCCCAAGTCGTTACGCCATTCGTGCGGGTCAGAATTTACCTGACAAGGAATTTCGCTACCTTAGGACCGTTATAGTTACGGCCGCCGTTTACTGGGGCTTCGGTTCACAGCTTCGGATTGCTCCTAACCGCTCCCCTTAACCTTCCAGCACCGGGCAGGCGTCAGCCCGTATACTTCGCCTTGCGGCTTCGCACAGACCTGTGTTTTTGCTAAACAGTCGCTTGGGCCTTTTCACTGCGGCCCCCTCGGGCTATTCACCCTACCGAGGCACCCCTTCTCCCGAAGTTACGGGGTCATTTTGCCGAGTTCCTTAACGAGAGTTCTTCCGCGCGCCTTAGAATTCTCTTCTCGCCTACCTGTGTCGGTTTGCGGTACGGGCACCTTCTCCTGGCTAGAGGCTTTTCTTGGCAGTGTGAGATCATGACCTTCGCTACTACAATTTTCGCTCCCCATCACAGCCCAGCCTTATGGTGTACGGATTTGCCTATACACCAGCCTCGCTGCTTGGACGGACATCCATCAGTCCGCGTCACTACCCTCCTGCGTCCCCCCATTGCTCATAACGGATTATGGTGGTACAGGAATATCAACCTGTTGTCCTTCGACTACGCCTGTCGGCCTCGCCTTAGGTCCCGACTTACCCTGAGCGGACGAGCCTTCCTCAGGAAACCTTGGGCTTTCGGCGGATCAGATTCTCACTGATCTTTTCGTTACTCATACCGGCATTCTCACTTGTATGCAGTCCAGCTGTCCTTACAGTCAACCTTCAATCCGCATACAACGCTCCCCTACCCCTGATGCAAAGCATCAAGCCATAGCTTCGGTGGTGTGTTTAGCCCCGTTACATTTTCGGCGCAGAGTCACTCGACCAGTGAGCTATTACGCACTCTTTCAATGGTGGCTGCTTCTAAGCCAACATCCTGGTTGTCTGTGCAACTCCACATCCTTTCCCACTTAACACACACTTGGGGACCTTAGCTGATGGTCTGGGCTGTTTCCCTTTTGACAATGGATCTTAGCACTCACTGTCTGACTCCCGGACGCAAGTCCATGGCATTCGGAGTTTGACTGAGCTTGGTAACCCTTGCGGGCCCCGCACCCAATCAGTGCTCTACCTCCACGACTTCAAATCCGAGGCTAGCCCTAAAGCTATTTCGGGGAGAACCAGCTATCTCCGAGTTCGATTGGAATTTCTCCGCTACCCCCACCTCATCCCCGCACTTTTCAACGTGCGTGGGTTCGGGCCTCCAGTGCGTGTTACCGCACCTTCACCCTGGACAGGGGTAGATCACACGGTTTCGGGTCTACGCCCACGTACTTCGTCGCCCTATTCAGACTCGCTTTCGCTGCGGCTCCGGCTCCTCGCCTTAACCTTGCACGTTAAACGTAACTCGCCGGTTCATTCTACAAAAGGCACGCCATCACCCCTAAAATGGGCTCTGACTTCTTGTAAGCACACGGTTTCAGGTACTATTTCACTCCCCTTCCGGGGTGCTTTTCACCTTTCCCTCACGGTACTGTTTCACTATCGGTCGCCAGGGAGTATTTAGCCTTGGCAGATGGTCCTGCCGGATTCATACGGGGTTTCACGTGCCCCGCACTACTCGGGATCCGTCTCGGAGGGAACGATTTTTCAGCTACAGGGCTTTTACCTCTTCCAGCGGGCCTTTCCAGACCTCTTCGCTTAAACCGTTCCTTTGTAACTCCATGTGAGACGTCCCACAACCCCGAAGAGCAAGCTCTTCGGTTTAGGCTGTTCCGCGTTCGCTCGCCGCTACTGACGGAATCACTCTTGTTTTCTCTTCCTCAGGGTACTTAGATGTTTCAGTTCCCCTGGTCTGCCTCTACCTACCCTATGAATTCAGGCAGGAGTGACTGTGCATTACCACAGCCGGGTTTCCCCATTCGGACACCCCCGGATCCACGCTTGCTTACAGCTCCCCGAGGCCTTTTCGTTGTTCGCCACGTCCTTCTTCGGCTCCTGGCGCCTAGGCATCCTCCGTGTGCTCTTACTAGCTTAACCAACTAAGCACTTTGACTTCACTTGTTCAATCGCTTGACACAAGCTCAGCTAAAAGATGTTCTAAAACGCAATTTTCGTTTCGGTATCCAGTTTTCAAGGATCAAGATTCTTGCATGTTATACGATTGGTGGAGCCAAGGAGGATCGAACTCCTGACCTCCTGCTTGCAAGGCAGGCGCTCTCCCAGCTGAGCTATGGCCCCATAAAAGGGAATTAAATTTTAAGTGGTGGGCCTTAGTGGACTCGAACCACCGACCTCACCCTTATCAGGGGTGCGCTCTAACCAGCTGAGCTAAAGGCCCTTAATCTTGCATATACTCTTATGGAAACCCCATAAGGATGCGCTTGGCAGCGTCCTACTCTCCCAGGACCCTTCGGTCCAAGTACCATCGGCGCTGGAGGACTTAACGGTCGTGTTCGGGATGGGTACGCGTGGAACCCCTCCGCCATCGCCACCAAACGCTTAAGAAAGAGGTTTGCTCTCTCAAAACTGAGCAACGAGTGAGCGTTGCCGGAAGCTAAGCTTCCGATTTGAATGTTTCCGCTGCGGGAAACGATTCTCCATAGAAAGGAGGTGATCCAGCCGCACCTTCCGATACGGCTACCTTGTTACGACTTCACCCCAATCATCTACCCCACCTTCGGCGGCTGGCTCCCTTGCGGGTTACCCCACCGACTTCGGGTGTTGTAAACTCTCGTGGTGTGACGGGCGGTGTGTACAAGACCCGGGAACGTATTCACCGCGGCATGCTGATCCGCGATTACTAGCAATTCCGACTTCATGCAGGCGAGTTGCAGCCTGCAATCCGAACTGAGACCGGCTTTATAAGATTGGCTCCACCTCGCGGCTTCGCTTCCCGTTGTACCGGCCATTGTAGTACGTGTGTAGCCCAGGTCATAAGGGGCATGATGATTTGACGTCATCCCCACCTTCCTCCGGTTTGTCACCGGCAGTCACTCTAGAGTGCCCAGCTTCACCTGCTGGCAACTAAAGTCAAGGGTTGCGCTCGTTGCGGGACTTAACCCAACATCTCACGACACGAGCTGACGACAACCATGCACCACCTGTCTCCTCTGTCCCGAAGGCCGCGCCTATCTCTAGACGATTCAGAGGGATGTCAAGACCTGGTAAGGTTCTTCGCGTTGCTTCGAATTAAACCACATACTCCACTGCTTGTGCGGGTCCCCGTCAATTCCTTTGAGTTTCAGTCTTGCGACCGTACTCCCCAGGCGGAGTGCTTACTGTGTTAACTTCGGCACCAAGGGTATCGAAACCCCTAACACCTAGCACTCATCGTTTACGGCGTGGACTACCAGGGTATCTAATCCTGTTTGCTCCCCACGCTTTCGCGCCTCAGCGTCAGTTACAGCCCAGAAAGTCGCCTTCGCCACTGGTGTTCCTCCACATCTCTACGCATTTCACCGCTACACGTGGAATTCCACTTTCCTCTTCTGCACTCAAGCTGCCCAGTTTCCAGTGCGACCACAGGTTGAGCCCATGGTTTAAACACCAGACTTAAACAGCCGCCTGCGCGCGCTTTACGCCCAATAATTCCGGACAACGCTTGCCCCCTACGTATTACCGCGGCTGCTGGCACGTAGTTAGCCGGGGCTTTCTTCTCAGGTACCGTCACTCTTGTAGCAGTTACTCTACAAGACGTTCTTCCCTGGCAACAGAGCTTTACGATCCGAAAACCTTCATCACTCACGCGGCGTTGCTCCGTCAGGCTTTCGCCCATTGCGGAAGATTCCCTACTGCTGCCTCCCGTAGGAGTCTGGGCCGTGTCTCAGTCCCAGTGTGGCCGTTCACCCTCTCAGGTCGGCTACGCATCGTCGCCTTGGTGAGCCGTTACCCCACCAACTAGCTAATGCGCCGCAGGCCCATCCCTTGACAGCAGATTGCTCCGCCTTTCAGCCTCTTGGCAGGTGCCAAGAGGAATTATCCGGTATTAGCTACCGTTTCCGGTAGTTATCCCAGTTCAAGGGGCAGGTTGCCTACGTGTTACTCACCCGTCCGCCGCTAAGTATTTTTGAGAGCAAGCTCTCAAAAATACTCCGCTCGACTTGCATGTATTAGGCACGCCGCCAGCGTTCGTCCTGAGCCAGGATCAAACTCTCCAATAAGGTATTGAAAGAGCGATTAGCTCAATTTGAAACATCTGACGAGAATTTGCATTCTCATGATGGCCTTTCCAAAGCGTGAACCGCTGTGAAATCCATCTCTTTTGGAACTCGCTAGAAGCGAATTCCCACTCACTCGTTGTTCAGTTTTCAAAGATCAATGTCTCTCTCAGTGCATCACTACGTCTCACGCAGCGACCTTTATAATATATCACAGGTTGTTTGTTATCGTCAAGCGTTTTTTTGTTTTTCTTTTTCAAATCGTTTTTCGATAACTGACTGTTCGATATGTTGTCCGAAGAGCCGAATATTAATGTATCACATAACGCGAATCCGCGTCAACTACCCAAATAAGGTAATTTTTAAGCCTGCAAGCATGACCACTCCGGGAAGACCTAGAACGGATACGGTTCCTATCGTTGCCGGGTTCAGCGGAATATACACCGTTCCCGCCAATTGAGTGAAATCGACGATGTACAGCCCCACTGCAGCCAAGATCAGGTGGGAGCCGAAAAGGCCCAGCCACCCCCAACCCAATCTTTTTTTAAATACGACTGCTACCAGTAACACTGCGGATAGAATAAGTATGCCTGCTGCTATTGGTTTCATTGTCACTGCCTCCTCATCTTCGAACGGTTCTTATAACTGGTTGCTCTTTAAGCCGATTCTTTTGGCATGCTTCAGGTGAATTTGATACTTCCGCTCCGCGGCCTCCAAAATATAAATGGCATAATCAATCTGGTCCTGACCGACAGCTTCATCAAACATCAGATGAGCTCTTTCCCATTCCATTTGAGCCTTCCTCACATCGGTGAACACATTCCAACTCTCATCTTGATCCTCCCCCAGTCCATTGCCGTCCTTCCGGCGCCACCCGCTCAACCAGCCCATCCTCGATTCCTCCTTTGTAATGAATTGTCTGTGACGGATAAACTTCACTCCGTACATTCTCATTCATATCGGGACAAGGACAAACTTAGAACCAGGAAGTAGCGCGTTCTCATGGACAGATATCCGTTGCATCCAGGAATATAATTACCTAATAGAGGTTCGGATGTCTTAAAAACTGCATAAAAAAAGAAGCCCTTGACGGACTTCTGTCGCTAAATTGGGTTCTGTTGTTTTTAAAAAAGCTCGCGTCGTCCTTCCAGCGCTTTGGACAAGGTCACTTCATCCGCATATTCGAGATCGCCGCCAACAGGCAAACCATGGGCAATCCTTGTTACTTTGACTTCAAACGGACGGACGAGCCGGGAAATATACATCGCCGTCGCTTCTCCCTCGATATTGGGATTTGTAGCAAGAATAAGTTCCTGCACTCTTTCATCACTGAGCCTTGTGAGTAGTTCTTTTAACCGAATGTCATCGGGCCCGACGCCCTCCATTGGAGAGATAGCACCCTGCAGCACGTGATAATATCCATTGAATTCTTTGGTCCGCTCCATAGCGACAAGATCCTTGGAATCCTGCACCACGCAAATTACCGAAGCGTCGCGTGCTTTGTCCTGGCAAATCCGGCACGGGTCGGTATCGGTAATATTGCAGCAGACCGAACAATAGTGAAGATTGCGTTTTACGCTGACGAGCGCTTTGGCAAAATCAATCGTCTCGTCTTCTTTCATGTTCAGCACATGAAACGCAAGCCGTGCGGCCGTCTTGGGGCCGATTCCCGGCAAACGCGTAAAAGCATCGATCAGCTTGGCAAGCGGTTCGGGGTAATACAATAAGATATCTCCTTTATGTTTAACTTAAGCTTCAACTTATTAGAACAGGCCCGGAATTTTCATGCCTCCGGTAAATTTGCCCATATCCGAACTTGCCAGTTCTTCCGCTTTGGTTAAAGCGTCGTTCACTGCCGTAATTACCAAATCCTGCAGCATTTCCACATCTTCCGGGTCTACCGCTTCCGGCTTGATTTCGATGGACAGCAATTTCTTGTGTCCGTTAACTTGAACGGTTACAACTCCGCCGCCGGAGGAGCCTTCCACCGTCTTGCTGCCAAGCTCCTCTTGAGCTTTCAGCATCTGCTCCTGCATTTTTTTGACTTGTTTCATCATTTGGTTCATATTGTTCATTTCTTATCTCTCCTTGTAAATGCGCGCAACCTGCGCGATTGATATGCTGCGGGTCAATCTTTTATGACAACGAGGTCTTCACCAAAAAGCTGAATGGCCTCGTCAATCCAAGGTTCTTTGGCGGCTTCCCCGGCCTCATGTTCATGCTCCAGTCGAAGTTCTTCCTTGAGCGCAGGCTGCGCCGATTTCGCGGAGGCTTCATTCCAATCTCGAAGCATGACAGTGACCAAACGGTACGGCTTACCCAGACGAGTCTCCAGTACGCGCTCGATAACCTGCTTATTAGCCGGCTTCTCGGTGGTTTCCCGGTGTATCGTGTTCTTAAACGCCACGAGCACCGCGTCGTCGGTCATAGATACGGGTTCGCCGTCAACAAACCAGGCGTGGACCGTAACCTTCTCTTCCTTAACCGCCTGAAGCACCTGACTCCATTGTGTATATGCGTTCGCAAAATCCCCGCTGTCCTTGCCTGCTATGAATTTATCCATTTGCGGCGGAAGCTTGGAGGTGGAGGATACGCGCGGAGCGGCGGAAGCACGGCCGCCCGCCGGCTTCGAAGCAGTGCTCTCCCGGCCATTTCCAGACACACCGCCGGACTGAAGCGCTTGCTCCAGCTTCTTCTCCAGAGCGGCAATCTGCCGCTTGAGCACATCCAGCTCCCCATGATCGACCGGTGCGGCACCGCTGCTTATATGTGCCTGCACTCCAGAGCCGCTCTCATTCTCCTGTGGACTGCAGAGTTTCATAAGCGACACCTCGAACAACGTCTGTGGATGCGTGGCATATTTCATCTCGCCTAAATAACGGTTCAGCGTGTCTACAATGTCGAACAGCCGCTCACGCGAGAAGGCCGCAGCCATATCCTGGAATTCCGCCGGATTCAGCACTCTGTCGGTCAGCCCGGCCGAACCCGGCACCATCTTGATCATAAGCAGATCGCGGAAATAGTACAGCAAATTTTCGAGACATTTGTCGGCGCTCTTCCCTTCATGCATCAGCTGCTCGACCAATTCAAGCAGCCCACCCATATCGCTCTCCAATATGGCTTTGGCCAGGCGGGCAAATTGCTCCGCAGGTATACCGCCGGTCATGCCGAGCACCTGCTGATAGGTTACATGTCCGTCGGTAAACGAGGAGATTTGATCCAGGACGCTGAGCGCATCGCGCATCCCTCCGTCCGACAGGCGGGCAATATACTGCAGCGCGTCATCCTCGGCGGAAATGCCCTCCTTCTCGCAAATAACCTTCAGCCGATTTGTCTGTTCCTCCAGCGAAACTCTGCGAAAATCAAAGCGCTGACAGCGTGATATAATCGTCGCCGGCAGCTTATGAGGCTCGGTCGTCGCCAAAATAAACATAACATGCGCAGGCGGCTCCTCCAGCGTCTTCAGTAGGGCATTAAACGCCTCCGTAGTCAGCATATGCACTTCGTCAATAATATACACTTTACGCCGTACCTCGGTAGGGGCGTACTTCACTTTATCCCGCAGGTCGCGGATTTCCTCCACGCCCCGGTTAGACGCAGCGTCGATTTCCTGCACATCCATCACCGCGCCCGAAGCAATCCGCAAGCAGGAAGGACATTCATTACACGGTTCCGGTCCCGGGCCCCGCTCGCAATTGACTGCTTTGGCCAATACTTTGGCGGCACTCGTCTTGCCGGTACCCCGAGGGCCGCTGAACAGATAGGCATGTGAAACCCGCTGCTCGCGAATCGCGTTCTGAAGCGTCTGGATAATGTGCTGTTGTCCGACCATGTCCTGGAACGCCTGAGGCCGCCAGGCACGGTACAACGCGATGTGTTCCACTTAAGCATTACCCTCTTTCAACCGCCGCTTCCCGGGCGTTTATCGCTTCATTATTATACTATATTCTCCGCCTCAAGACCAAAAACAAAAAGCATCTCCGCTTGTCGCAAAGATGCTTGATATGATCATAATTTAAACCGCGCACCTGTTATTGATGACTGCGATCCGAGCGGCAACCCTACGCGGCTGCTCGGGCTAGGCTGCCCTCCGGCACAAGAGCAAACTTGCTTATGGCTGCTTCCTTCCGGACCTGACCAGGTTCACAAGCGCTCATTGCGGAGGACCCAACCGTCAACACAGCGCGTAGGGACCAAACCTCACATCGACAGCACCTCTAACAGGAATTCAACCTCGCTATAGCGGATTGCGAGTTACAGGGCACCGCTACCTCCCCGTCTAGCACGGCGAAGATAAGTATAGCCTACGCCAAAGCAAAAATCAACTGGATAAGAAAACCGACTTCGTCATCCTTATAAGGACGCAGCTCTCAGGTCTTCATTAGAAAAAAACAAAACCCTCCGCCATAAGGCGGAGGGCTTCCTACCGATCATTGCCGACCAGCGGCAAACCGGATTAGATTCCGTATTTCTTCTTGAATCTGTCGACGCGGCCGCCGGCATCCAAAAACTTCTGCTTGCCAGTAAAGAACGGATGGCATGCGGAGCAAATTTCGACGCGCAGATCCTGTTTCACAGAACCAGCTTCGAACGTGTTGCCGCAGGCGCAAGTTACGGTTACGACATTATATTTCGGTTGAATTGCAGTTTGCATTTAAATTTCACCTCTTTTGCCCTGAGCCTCAGGCGGACCCAGAGTTAATATAAGACATATAGATACAGTTTATCACGAACATAGCTTAGAAGCAATAGATTTCCCCTCGAATTAAATATTACGGCTTTGCGGCGAAACCTGCGCAACGGCCTTCTTAGGCCGTGCTTCCCCATCCGGAGGAACATGCGTATACGAGCCGATTACCACTTCCGGCAGTTCCTCACGAAAGATCTCAAGCATTGTCTTCATTCCCAGGATCTCGCCTCGGGCCGGCGGAATCAGCTCAAGATAGCTCTCCGGGTCAATATTAAGATTGCGCATCTGGATGAGCTTGAGGCCGGTACGCCTCACAAATTCCACCATCGCCTCAACCTCTTCCTCCCGGTCGGTGACCCCCGGAAATACCAAATAGTTGATGGAGGCGTAAACACCCTGCGACGCTGCATACTTTAGTGATTTCTCCACATTGGCCAGCGTGTAGCCGCGGGGCTTGTAATAGGCGTTGTAGTGATCATCCAGCGCACTAATGGTGCTAACGCGCATCAAATCGAGTCCGGCGTCGACAATCCCGCGGATATGATCGCTGAGGCCAGCGTTAGTATTAATATTGATATAACCCATATCGGTAACGGACCGGACTTCACGAATGGCTTCAATAATCAGCTTCGCCTGTGTAGAGGGTTCTCCCTCGCAGCCCTGGCCGAAGCTGATAATGGATTCCGGCGTCTTCAAATGCTCCAGCATAACTTCCACAATTTCTTCTACTCTCGGCTTGAAATTCATCCGCGTCTGCGGCGAGACAAAGCCGCTGTCATCCGGCTGTTCCGAAATGCAGCCGAAACACCCCGCATTGCATGAATAGGATACCGGGACGCCTCCCTCCCAGCGGCTCAGAAAGGTATTGGATGAGGTCAGACATTCATAGCCGAGCGCGCAATTGGAGAGATGCCCGTACAGGCGGTTCTCCGGATATTTGCCAGTCAGGCTGTTCACCCCGCTGCGCACCGCATCGCGGTCGCAGTTGAGCGGATTCCATTTGTAAGGATCATCGGTCTGCTCGGCGGCCACATAGAAGCCTCCGTCTTTCCATACGACAGCTGAATAACCGAACAGCGGGAGCTTATACGATTTATCAGTCTTGATGTACCCCGGCAAACAGAGACGGGTAAAGCCCTGCGGAAGCAGCGCTCCCACCGCATGCGAGCCTTCCGGCAGCGGCAGCATTTCACCGGTAGACGGATTCATTCCGACGGCTCTCGTATTCGGCAGTAGAGAAAGCGTTGCCCCTTCAGGCAGCGGAATTAACTCTTCCTCCAGCAGTTCGACAATCATATCCCCGCTGCGGGCCAGCCCGTGCAGTTCGGGATGATCGTATACGTTTCCTTGCCCATCGGCATATACCAGATGCATAGTATTCTCCTCTTGAACTTATTTCTTAGGTGGTAGTCGTTACGGAAGCAGTCTTTGTGCGTATCGGCCGCCGCGCGGAAGCCCCGCTGTTCGATGTGCCTCCGCCGCTTGCGGTAGCCGCCGCCGAATCCTTGCTGCCTGAAACGTCGAAGGAAGCCAGGAACTCGGCGTTCGTCTTGCTGTCGCGCAGCTTTTTAATAAAGCTCTCCACAAAGTCGTAGGAATCGTTCATACTTTTGCGGATCGCCCAAATGGTATCCAGCTCTTCCTTGCTCAGCAGCACTTCTTCGCGGCGCGTACCGGAACGGCGGATATCGATAGCCGGAAAAATGCGGCGCTCCGCAAGCTTGCGGTCGAGATGAAGCTCCATATTGCCCGTACCCTTGAACTCTTCATAAATAATATCATCCATCCGTGAGCCGGTATCAATCAGCGCCGTCGCGAGAATGGTCAGACTTCCGCCTTCCTCGACATTCCGTGCCGAACCGAAGAACCGCTTAGGCCGGTGGAATGCCGCCGGATCGATCCCGCCGCTAAGCGTCCGGCCCGAAGGAGGAACAACGAGATTGTAGGCGCGTGCAAGACGTGTGATACTGTCCAGCAGAATAACGACGTCTTTTTTGTGCTCGACGAGACGAAGCGCCCGCTGAAGCACCAGTTCCGCCACCTTGATATGATTTTCAGGAAGCTCGTCGAATGTTGAGGCAACCACTTCGCCTTTTACGGAACGCTGCATATCGGTTACTTCCTCGGGACGTTCGTCAATCAGCAGTACAAACAGTTCGATCTCAGGATTGTTCGTGGAGATGCTGTTGGCAATCTCTTTGAGCAGGAGCGTCTTCCCGGCTTTGGGAGGAGCGACGATCAATCCGCGCTGTCCCAAGCCTACTGGTGCAAGCAAATCCATGATGCGGGTGGACAAATGAGTAGGCGAGGCTTCAAGCGAGAGCTTGTCCTGGGGATATAACGGCGTAAGAGCCGGAAAATGAAGGCGTTCGGCCGCGCTGGCCGGATTCTCGCCGTTGACGGCATTGACCTGAAGCAGTCCGAAATAACGTTCATTCTCTTTGGGGGTCCGGCATTTGCCGGATACCAAATCTCCGGTACGGAGATCGAATTTGCGGATTTGTGAAGCCGAAATATAAATATCCTCAGCGCTTGGCAAGTAGTTGATCGGTCTAAGAAAACCGTAGCCCTCCGGCAATATTTCCAGAACGCCTTCCATAAACATCAGACCGCTCTGCTCCGCCTGTGCGCGCAGAATAGCAAAGATCAGTTCCCTCTTCTTCATCTGCCCATAATAAGGAATCTGATATTTTTTTGCCAACTTGTATAAGTCGGTCAGCTTCATTTCTTCCAAGTCGGAAATTTGAAGATCCATGTAATAACCACCTATTCAATTTAGATAAGTTCGAAAAAAGTATATAACTCAAAAAAACAACAAAGCAATCCTGGCGTTTCAGAAAAAATAGGTGACAGAGGGTGGATGAGCGGCAACTGGACGCGATGGGCGCCGGTGGATAACCGCAGGGACATTATGCTGACTACTAGCATATGTCTGAATTCAGAAGCGAGGAATCGGTTGCACAACATCATATGATAGCTGGTTTAGCTACAATATTTGATTTCGCTTAAATAGTTGCAGTTGTATGGCAAAAATCCTCATTAGGATAGCATTACCCAAAACGGAAGAAGATATGCAGGAAGTCAAAAAATTTATAAAAATCGGGGGATTCCTTTACGGGTTGGCATGGCGGCCGCCAATAACCATGATTGGTTATTGGCGGAACACCATGCACTCCGCTTCAGGTATAAAAGCTCTCGAGGATTACTCTTGCTCCCGCCACACCTCAGCACCCAGTTCACGGAGGTTGGGTACGAGATTATCATAACCGCGGTCGATATACTCGACGCCGGTCACTTCCGTTATGCCGTCTTCTACGGTCAGTCCGGCGATAACCAGCGCAGCACCGGCCCTAAGATCTGCCGCTTTAACTTTAGCCGCATTCAGCCTGCTGCCTTCAATAATGGCTGATCTTCCTTCAACGCGTATCTTCGCCCCCATGCGCAGCAGCTCCGGAACATGCTTGAAGCGGTTGCTGTAGACGAAGTCGCTAAGCACGCTTACGCCTTTCGCCTGCGTCAGCATACTGGTCATCGGCGATTGCAAATCGGTAGCAAACCCTGGGTAGATAAGCGCCTTGACATCGGCCGGCTCGTAAGCCATCTTGCCAATCACCCGGATGCTCTCATCCAGTTCCTCTACTTCAACGCCCATTTCAAGCAACTTGGCCGTTAGCGCCTCCAGATGCTTGGGAATAACATTGTCTATCAGCACATCGCCGCGCGTGGCTGCAGCCGCGATCATATAGGTTCCTGCCTGAATCCGGTCGGGAATAATGGAGTGACGGCAGCCGTGCATCTCCGTAACGCCTTCGATCCGGATGGTTTCGGTTCCGGCGCCCTTAATGACAGCGCCCATGGAATTAAGTAAAGTCGCTACATCTATAATCTCAGGCTCTTTAGCCGCATTTTCGATAATGGTAGAGCCTTTGGCCCGGGAAGCCGCCAGCATAATATTAATAGTCGCGCCTACGCTGGATACATCCAGATATATCTTTGCGCCGCGCAGCTCTTTGGCATATAAATGAATGGCGCCATGTTCGTTGGTTACGCTCGCGCCGAGCGCCTCGAATCCTTTGATATGCTGGTCGATAGGTCTTGGCTCGAAATTGCAGCCTCCGGGAAGCCCGATGGTGGCTTCTTTGAAGCGTCCCAGGAGCGCACCCATCATGTAATAAGACGCCCGAAGCTTCTTGACGGGCCCATTAGGCATAGGAATTGAAACGATCCGTGAAGGATCGATTCGCATCTGGCTGCCAGACCATGATACTTCAGCGCCAAGCTCTTGCAAGATTTCAGAATAGACGGCCACATCACTAAGGGAGGGCAAATTATCCAGAACAACTTCCGATTCAGCCAAAATCGCCGCAGGAATGAGCGCAATCGCGCTGTTCTTTGCACCGCTGATCGTCACCATGCCTTGCAGCGGACGCCCACCGCCAATCATTAATTTTTCCATCGAATATCTGGTTCCCCCTAGATGTATTGCAGTTGCTGTTGGCAATACGAACTGCGGCATGTTGAATAAATGACAGGAAGGCACGCGGAGCCGCCTGCAACACGGCCCCGCTGCCCGCCATACCGGATTAAAACCGAAAGGGTATAAGGCATTAATTTTCTGTATTTAAACGGAAAGACACCGGCTAAGCGGTGTACTCTCCATATGACGCTATTCAGTTCATTATAACCGAATCAAGCGGACTTGCCTATTATACACGATTTACGCTTTGTTGTTGGAACCGAATTCGCGGATTTTGCCGATTACCGTTTGTTTGATGGCTTCGCGGCCTGGTGCGATGAATGTACGAGGGTCATAAGCGTCCGGTTTGGCTGCCAGCACTTCGCGGACAACCTTGGCGAATGCGATTTGGTTCTCGGTGTTCACGTTGATTTTGGAAGTTCCCAGGGAGATTGCTTTGTCAATGTCATGTTTCGGGATGCCTGTACCGCCATGAAGAACAAGCGGAATTTTAACCGCGTCGCGGACTTCTTCCATTTCCTTAAATCCAAGGTTAGGCTCGCCGAGGTAAGGTCCATGTACGGAACCAAGCGCAGGAGCCAGGGCATCGACGCCGGTTTCTTTTACGATAGCTACGCATTCATCCAGTTTGGCGTACATAATGCCGCCAATAACGTCGTCTTCCTGTCCGCCAACCGTACCAACCTCGGCTTCTACGGAAACGCCTTTGGAATGAGCGTAGTTAACGACTTTCTTGGTCATCTCGATGTTCTCTTCGATCGGATGGTGCGAGCCGTCGATCATGACGGAAGTAAATCCGGCGTCGATGGCTTCTTTACACTTGTCGAAACTCGAACCATGGTCGAGGTGAATAGCTACCGGTACGGTAATTTTCATATCTTGAATCAGACCCTCTACCATTTTCACCACAGTGTTGAATCCGCCCATATGACGAGCTGCGCCTTCGGATACGCCAAGAATAACCGGGGATTTCTCTTCTTCAGCGGCACCCAGAATCGCTTGGGTCCACTCCAGGTTGTTGATGTTGTACTGACCAACTGCATATTTTCCTACAAGAGCTTTGTTCAACATGTCTGTCATCGATACCAATGGCATAATTCATCCTCCTAAAGATAGTTTCTAGCTATTTAAAATGAAGCCGACATCACATACAGGCCTATTATAGCACAACCTGTCTCAAATACTAAATAGGGTAGACAAAAAAATGTCCCGGTGGGACGAAATTCATCCACCCCCCTTAATATTACGACTTCGTCTTCTTTTTTATTCCCCTTTGCTAACCTCCGGCATACATCCCATCGTACTTCCCGTCGCTCAATCTGGAGTAAACGATACCCCCCTAAAAAGGGACTCCGCTCACCGCAGAGTCCCCACTTTAGCTGCACTGGTCGATAGATCCAGTACTTAAATGCAGATTAACCGCTACCCTCATTTCATCAATATCGAACGGTTTCGTGAAATGCATAAGCGCTCCCAGCTTCGTCGCTTCCTTGATCATATCCAGTTCGCCGTATGCGGTCATCATAATTACTTTAACCCCCGAATTGATCTCTTTGATATGTTTCAGAATTTCCAGTCCGTCCATTCCCGGGATTTTCATGTCGAGCAGAACCAGGTCGGGGCAGTCGCTGCGTACGATGTCTAAAGCTGCTTTTCCGTTAGCTGCCTGTAAAGTCGTGTATCCTTCGCTATTAAAAACCTCCATAAGCAGGATTCGAATCCCATTTTGGTCATCGACAATTAATACTTTCTTTTTCTCCATTCGTAACCCTCCCTGAGTATAACGCAGATTCACCACACCGCTCCGACGGTCCTTCTCATAAATCCGTTACGAAGAACTATAATTCGTGCTTGACCGCCAAAATCCTGCTAACTGGTAAAAATGCGTAATTATACGGCCTAAAACAGTACAAATGAAGGTTGCCGAGCCTAAGCCAAGAGCAGCCCTACGAAGCGTGTCCCTGACATCAGAAGCATGACTTAAGTACACTCGGGTACTTTTCGGAGGCCCCCCGAATACTCCATAAACATAAAAGAGCCTCCCGCAAGGGAAGCTCTTCTATGCTCCGGAGGTCCGGATAATGAGAGTTTAGACTGCTTCTTATAATTGCTCCGCATGGGTAAGCGAGGCTTTGACAAATTCACGGAACAGCGGCTGCGGACGGTTCGGACGGGAGGTGAACTCCGGATGGAACTGTACCGCCAGGAACCACGGATGCCCCGGGAGCTCCACGATTTCGACCAGACGTCCGTCCGGGGAAGTCCCGGAAATCAGCAGGCCGGCTTTTTCGATTTGATCGCGGTAAGAATTGTTGAACTCGTACCGATGACGGTGACGTTCATATACCAGCTCTTCCCCGTAGCAGGACATAGCCAGGGAATTCGGCTGAAGCTTGCAGGGATAAAGACCCAGGCGCATTGTGCCTCCAAGATCCTCGATATCCTTCTGCTCCGGCAGCAGGTCGATGACCGGATGCGGTGTTGCCTGATCGATCTCCGAGCTGTTGGCTCCCGTAAGTCCCAGGATGGAACGGCCATATTCAATAACGGATACCTGCATTCCCAGACAGATGCCGAAGAACGGAACACCCTGCTCGCGGGCATAGCGAATCGCGGAAATTTTGCCTTCGATGCCCCGGTCGCCAAAGCCGCCCGGAACCAGGATTCCGCCAACGCCGCGCAGCATTTCGGCCACATTCTCGTCCGTTAGTTCCTCAGCGTTCACCCAGCGGATGCTGACTTCGGAATTGGCGTCAAATCCCGCATGGGAGAGCGACTCCACTACGCTGAGGTAAGCGTCATGCAGCGCCACGTATTTGCCGACAATCGCAATCTCCACATTGCGCTCCAGCTTGTTGATGCGCGCAAGCATGGCTTCCCATTCGCGCATATCGGGCGCTGGCGTAGTCAGCTTCAGATGGTTGACGACAATCTCGTCAAGTCCTTCGTCGCGCAGATTAAGCGGAACCTCATACAGCGTCGAAGCATCGCGGCATTCCACAACCGCATTGGCGTCGATATCGCAGAACAGCGCAATCTTGGCCTTCATGTCCGCGGAAAGCTCATATTCCGTACGGCAGACAATCACATTCGGCTGGATCCCGATGCTGCGCAGTTCCTTGACGCTGTGCTGGGTCGGCTTTGTCTTCACTTCACCCGCAGCCTTAATATAAGGGATGAGGGTTACGTGGATATACATTACATTTTCACGGCCGATATCGCTCTTGATCTGACGGATAGCCTCCAGGAATGGCAAGCTTTCAATGTCGCCGACGGTGCCGCCGATCTCCGTGATGACAACGTCCGAACCGGTCTCACGGCCGGCGCGGAATACGCGCTCCTTGATTTCGTTCGTAATGTGGGGGATGACCTGAACGGTGCCGCCCAAGTACTCGCCGCGTCTTTCTTTGCTGATCACCGAGGAGTAGACTTTGCCTGTCGTCACGTTGCTGTTCTTGGACAGGTTGATGTCGATGAACCGCTCGTAGTGTCCAAGGTCGAGGTCAGTCTCCGCTCCGTCATCCGTAACGAATACTTCACCGTGCTGATACGGACTCATCGTTCCCGGGTCCACATTAATGTACGGATCGAATTTTTGAATCGTCACCTTGAGTCCCCTGTTTTTGAGCAGCCTGCCCAGAGAAGCGGCCGTGATTCCCTTACCCAGGGAGGACACCACGCCACCCGTTACAAAAATATACTTTGTCACTGCATAACCCTCCTAAATAAAATCCGTGTGATTCAGGCGACGTATGATGTTATCGTAACCCGTTTTCAGATCGTCAAAACGAATAAATTCAAAAGCCGCTGAGTCCTGCCCTAGAAAGCTCCCACCGTAATTCGAATAGCTGAAAAACGGCGTTTATCCGGCATCAAAATGCCATCTAAAAAACAAAAAAGTGACACCCGTAGAGCCGGGGCACTTTTTATTTTTGAAATATAGAATTACCTTTCACCATAAGCCCATCAAATAGTTTACTCTGTCGGCTTTATTGATGTCAAGAACGAATTATTAGATGGAGGTTTCTTAAAATTTGTCGTCGTCTTCCTCATCCGAGCCTTCTTCTTCGGTCTCTTCCTCGGACTCCTCGTCGTCCAAATCCTCTTCGTCCAGATCTTCATCATCCATGACGACCTCTTCATCAACTTCCTCTTCGCTGTCATCATCAGAGTACAAATCGTCGCGGTCCTCGTCGATCACGTCGAAGTCTTCTTCGTCGCCCGAGTAAGCATCTTCTTCCTCGGTAAAATCGTCATCGTCTATATCGTCGTCTTCATCATTAATGATGCGCGGACGTTTGGAATTGCCGATCGGATCGTCGGAGCGTTCCAGCGGATACCAGCGTTTCAGGCCCCACAGATTCGTTCCGACACAGGCAAAACGTCCGTCGATGTTAATTTCGGTATATAACTGGGCGATTGTATCGTTGATTTGTTCATCGGACATTCCGCGCAGCTTGGCCACCTCAGCCATCAGATCACGGTAATAGAACGGCGTATTGGCCGCCTTCAGAATTAGAAAAGCCAAGTCTACCATCGGCATTTCTTTGATTTTTTCAGGATCGAGCTTCAAATTAAGTGGCGTACTCACTTCTCAGGGACACTTCCTCTCACGCATTGTTCACGCTATGGCTTCATTCGGGCGTTATATCATTAATATCCATTGACAAACCTAAGTAAAACCTATTTGGGAACAAAATGCAAGTCAATTCGGCGCATACGGCGGACCCAGCTCCTTATAGAACGATGTCGGCCGTTTGGCAGAGATTTCTCGGGTAATTACCGGCAGCTCCGAGGAACTTGTCCAGCCGGACGGCGGGTATAGGCAGACATAAGAAGAAACGCCTGACGGCGTCTCAGGCTGTCGAGAAAGTCTCGACAGCTATTTTTAAGTTCTGATAATTTCACACGACACCGCGTTAATGTTGTATAATATAGGTAACACATATTTTAGAACGGATGGTGTTCTTTATGCTGCGATCTAACCGGGAAAAACAACAATCTTACGAATTCGTTTCTATCGAAGATTTGGTGCCTCAGGATCATCTGCTCCGCAAAGTGGATCAACATATCGATTTCTCTTTTATTGATGAAAAGGTCCGTCCTCTGTACTGCGCGGATAACGGGCGGCCGGCGATTGATCCGGTAGTACTGTTCAAGATGATTTTTCTCGGTTATTTCTACGGCATTCGTTCCGAACGTCAATTGGAACGGGAGATTCAGACTAATCTGGCGTACCGTTGGTTTTTGGGACTCGGACTGACCGACAAAGTGCCGGACCACACGACCATTAGTTGGAACCGGCGAACCCGGTTTAAGGATACGAGCATTTTTCAGGATATTTTTGATGAGATTGTTTTGCAGGCCATCTCGCACCGGATGGTGGGCGGCCGCGTCCTAATTACCGACTCGACTCACATCAAGGCGAACGCGAATAAACACCAGTACACTAAGCAGCAAGTACTGCAAAACACGAAAGATTATATCGGTGAACTCAATGCCGCCGTGGCGGAAGACCGGAAGGAAAACGGAAAAAAGCGCTAAAACCGAGAGAGGAAGTGACCGAGGAAAAGGAAATTAAAGTGAGCAAGACTGACCCAGACAGCGGGTATATGATTCGGGACGGCAAACCGGAAGGCTTCTTTTACTTGGACCACCGCACGGTGGATATGAAATTCAATATGATTACGGATGTGCATGTCACGCCGGGAAATGTCCATGATTCGGTTCCTTATTTGTCGCGTTTGGACCGGCAAAGAGAACGGTTTGGTTTTAAAGTCGAGGCTGTAGCGCTGGATTCGGGTTATTTGACGACACCGATTTGTAGAGGTCTGAAAAGTCGAAAAATCTTTGCGGTGATTGCTCACCGGAGATTTCATCCCAAGCAAGGACTGTTTCCGAAATGGAAGTTTACGTTTAACGCAGAGCGCAATCTGTACGTCTGCCCGGCGAGTCACGAACTGGTCTACCGTACAACGGACCGGAAAGGATACCGGCAGTATGCTTCTGATCCGGAGCACTGCAAGGCCTGTCCGCTGCTCGAAAAGTGTACGCATTCCCGAAACCACCGCAAGGTGGTGACCCGACATGTTTGGGAGGACAGCAAGGAGTGGGTACGGAACAACCGGCTGAGCCGGGACGGCAAACAGCTGTACCGCAAACGAAAAGAAACGATTGAGCGAAGCTTCGCGGACGCCAAAGAGCTCCATGGGTTTCGCTATTGCCGTTTGCGCGGGCTGGCCAACGTCAAGGAACAGGCCTTGATGACAGCAGCCGTACAGAACATGAAGAAGATGGCGATCCACCTGGATCGCCTGGAAAAGCGGGGGTAACCCCCTCGATTTTCACTTCTTCGCGTCCTAAAACAAAAAGAGAAACCCAGGGTCTTTGAGGAAGACCGGGTTTCTCGACAAGCTGAAACGCCTGACGGCGTCTTTTTAAGACGCAGGTACGTTTCTCGAAAAATATAAGACCAAACGATAGGCGCGAAGCTTATAAAGTCTTATATTTCAAGTAGAAACGGCTGCGCCGCTCTTTATGAGTCTTAAATGTTTTGAAAAAGGCGGAGGAAACTCCTCCGCACCTGACTGTATCCACGCCAAGAATTGGCTCCGCGGCGTTTGTTTCAAAGAGGGCTTTTGCCTCTTTCGATATTTTATGTGTCCCGCACTCTTTTGACACGCCAGACGGCCTATTTCAGCAAAAAAGGGCAAGTTCCCATGCGGGCCCCTCCGCTCCCACATAAAATATCGGAGCATGGCAACAGGAGGGGATGGCGAAAACAATGGACTTTTACGAATTTTGGCAAGCGATGCTTAAAGAAATAGCGACCGCTCCCGCAAACGAACAACGCCGCATCGTCACTTTTCACGATCCCCGTCAGTATGCCGGAGCGCTGTCGCAGTGGAAGTCTCTGAAGCCCAGCCGGCCCGGACTGCGTAAAGTCAAGGTTTCTCCGCTGATCCGAGCCTTTGTTGTACCTGCCGCCGGCGCCGCGAAGCTGATGCATAAATATGCCGGAGCTCTCACTATCGAAGAAGATTTGCGTATACAGATCCATTCGCCTGCCGCATCCTCCACCACGCGTAGGACTTCCCATTACCTGCCTTGGGGCGTAAAGGCGATCCGCGCTCCCCAAGCATGGTCGAGATCGACCGGCGTTCACATTAAAATCGGTGTCATCGATACCGGCGCGGATTTCCTCCATCCCGACCTTAAAGCTTCGCTCGCCTCCGGGGTGAATCTGCTGCACCGGGGCATTCTGCCGCTCGACGACAACGGGCACGGCACGCATATCGCCGGAACGCTCGCCGCGGCGGGCGGTACGCGGGGCATGATGGGCGTGGCGCCGCGCTCCCTGATCTATCCCGTCAAAGCCTTCGACCATACGGGTTCCGCCTATGTGTCCGACATTGTCCTCGGTATTGATTGGTGTGTACAGAACCGGATCGATCTCATCAATATGAGCTTCGGAATGAAGACCCGCAGCAAAGCGCTGCATGATGTTGTCATCAAAGCATACCGCGCCGGCATCCCGATTATCGCCTCATCGGGCAACGACGGCAAGCGGGGAGGCGATTACCCGGCCCGGTACAGCGAAACAATCGCCGTCGGAGCTATCGATAACAAGCGCCGAGTCGCCTCTTTCAGCAACCGCGGTTCGTATATTGACGTATACGGGCCGGGAGAAAATGTGCCTTCCTGCTGGCCAAAGGAAGGCTACAGAGAAATGAGCGGCACCTCCATGGCAACCTCGCATGTGACGGGAGCCGCCGCTCTGCTGCTCGCTCTATGCCCGGGCCTTACGCCCCGGCAGCTGAAGCTGCTGCTGCGCCGCACCTCATCGCCTCTGCGGCTGCGCAAGGGCCAACGCCGGGCTGCGCTGGGCGGCGGCGCCGTGGACGCGGTGCGCCTGCTGCGGGCACGGACGCGGGTCCGCCGGGAAGCTGCGGGCACAGGTCCTGCCTCTACGGGATGAGGCGCTTCAGGGTGCCGGCGGTGCCTGGAATGAGGCGGCCCAAGGTTCTGGCTGTGCCGCGTGGGGCTAAAGCCCTTCTCCGGCCTTAAGTGAACCGCCTCCGGCGATTAATCTTCGGGAACTTTGCAGAAATCCGACAAAAATTTCCCCGGCAATAAAAAGATGCCGCCCCGCAGGACGGCATCAAGTTTATGGTTTGCGCGGCAGACCGCGCGAGCAGCGTCCCTTCCGGGCGCTACATCCGTTCCGGCGCAGTCACACCGACAAGGCGCAGCACGTTCGCAATCGCTTGGCGAACGGCGCCCAGCAGCGCGAGGCGCGCCAGCGTCTGGGCGGCATCCTCGGTGATTACACGCTCGGCCTTGTAGTAGCTGTGGAAGATCGACGCCAGCTCGTACACATAGCGGATCAGGCGGTGCGGAGCATAGCCTTCTGCGGCCAGATCAATCTCGGCCGGCAGCTCGCCGACTTTGCGCAGCAGAGCGTATTCATGCTCTGCGGTCAGCTTAGAATAATCAATTCCGGCGATCTCCGGCAGGGTGATGCCCTGCTCCTCGGCTTGACGGAATACGCTGCAAATGCGCGCATGCGCATATTGTACATAGAACACCGGATTCTCGTTCGAGGTCGAGACGGCGAGATCCATGTCGAAGTCAAGATGGGAATCCATGCTGCGCATGGTGAAGAAGTAGCGGATCGCATCGACGCCGACTTCGTCCATCAGATCCTCCATGGTGACAGCTTTACCGGTCCGCTTGGACATTTTGACCTTCTCACCGTCCTGGAACAGGCTTACCATTTGGGCAATCAGCACAACCAGTTTGTCCGGATCATTGCCAAGCGACGCCATCGCGGCTTTCATCCGCGGAATATAGCCATGGTGGTCGGCGCCCCAAATATTGATCATTTTGTCATAGCCGCGTCCGTACTTATCGCTGTGATAAGCGATATCCGGCGTCAGGTAGGTATAGGTGCCGTCATTCTTAATCAGCACGCGGTCCTTGTCGTCCCCGTATTTCGTCGTCCGCAGCCATGTGGCGCCGTCCTGCTCGTACACTTCCCCGCGGTCCCGCAGCTCGTCAAGCGCCCGCAGCACTTCCCCGGTCTCATACAGCGAGGTCTCGCTGTACCAGATGTCGAAGGCGACGCGGAAGCGTCCCAGATCGCGTTTGATTTTGTCCAGCTCTTTCTCTAGCCCATAGGTACGGAAAAAGGCGGCGCGGTCGCCAGGCGACAGCTCCAGGAGCGAGTCGCCCTTATCAGCGACAAGCTCTTTGGCAAAGCCCTTGATGTCTTCACCGTAGTAGCCGTCCTCCGGCATTTCAGCCTGTTGGCCAAGCTCCTGCAAATACCGGACCTCGATCGATTGGCTCAGGTTGGAAACCTGATTGCCTGCGTCGTTGATATAGTATTCGCGCGTGACCTTGTAACCGGCGAAATCCAGCACATTACACAGCGCATCGCCGACGGCCGCTCCCCGGGCATGTCCCAGATGCAAGCTTCCCGTTGGGTTGGCGCTGACGAACTCAACCTCGACCTTTTGCCCTTGACCGGCGTCCGTCCGGCCGTAATCGGCGCCCTGCTCCAGGACAAGAGCGATGACCTGATAAAGATATGATTTGGACAGCGTAAAGTTGATGAAGCCGGGGCCGGCGATTTCCGCTTTTTCAATCGAGGCTTGGCTTAAATCCAGATGCTCAACGATCGCCTCGGCGATCTGGCGCGGATTACGCTTGGCAATTTTGGTAAGCTGCATTGCGGCGTTGGTCGCCAGATCGCCATGGGCTTTGTCTTTGGGCACTTCCAGCACGATTGCCGGAAGCTCTTCCCGCTGAACCAGGCCTGCGGCGACGACCGCATCGGCGATGGCTTCTTTCACCCTTTCATTAATGAGGGCAAGCGGATTTGGACTTTGTGTCATACTAAAGGTTCCTCCTGTATATGCAAACTAATGGCGAACTGTCCCGACAACTCGTCGTACACGTATAAATCGTATTCCCATTTCACTGTCAGGGAACGTTCTTGCCGCGAGATCCCCAGCATCCTTGTCTCGGTGGACAGATTAAACTGGGTATAGGGAGACCGGTAAAATCCGGGCAAACGCACACCGTTCCGGAAAGATTGCTCCGACTGGACGCCGCCGTGGCGGATAATCCGCAGCTCGTCATCCAGAATCTTGACCGTTGTCCGAACTGCCGCATCGGCGCCATCCGGTCCCTGACCGGGTTCCTCAAAACGAATATACAGCTGCGGTCCCTTTTGCGTGGCTTCGCCGCTTACGTTAAGAATGCTAGTCTCTCCTTCGTGCCGGCTTATGAGTGTGACGGAGACGCCGTATTTATGCATAGGGTTATCAGGCAACCTGGCACCTCCCATTCTGCCTGGTTCGTTTGGGCCTTGATTCCGGTATCTTTCCCATTGTACTACTATATCCAGTTCACCGGGCCAATTCAATCGCTGTATTTATGTAGAAGTTTAACACACCGGGGGGCAAAATCACATTGTCGCCCGGATTCTGCCCCCTAATGCTGTCCTATTTCGTCTTAAAAGAGAGCTTCAGCTTCCAGGTGAAGCCTCCGTCGTGCGTGGCATACAGCGAGGACCGTTCCAGTCCCCTGACGGCAAGCCAGCCTTCCTTCGCGCCGGTAAAAGAAATCACACCATCAAACCCCGGTATGCCGGGCAGATTGCTCCACTGCTTGCCGCCCGTATAGGAGCGGCCCACGCCGACCCGTGCTCCGGCCGGCGAGTAGCCGAGCAGGAAGGCTCCGCCGCCGGCCAGCTGCATATTGCCGGGCTTGCCGGAGACTGGGCCTTTGGCACGCCCCTCGCTGCCGCTGCCGGGGGCAGGCCCGCCGCCCGCCGTCGATTGGGCGATGACGCGCCGCCATTTCCCGCCGCCTTCGGCGCTGGCGTACAAGGAATACGAAGTCTGTGACATGCCGGATTCGCCGTACAGAACCGCCCACACCTGACTGCTGTCCGCGTAAATCTCGGCGCCAATCGAGTAGCTGAAGGCCGATTTCAGCTTGAGCGCCCAGCTCTTGCCCCCATCCGTGGTCTTCATAATCCGGTATCCGGCTCCTGGAGCAACCGTTACCGCCCAGCCGCTGCTCCTGCTGGTGAACACCGCTCCTCGGGTGTTGGGCGGCGTCGGAATTCTGCTCCAGCTCTCTCCTCCGTCCGCCGTGTAGTAGGCAAACTCCCGGTCGTACGCGAAGCCGTGCTTGCGGTCCGTAAACTGAATCTTCGTGAAGGATACAGGCCCGTTCGACAGCCGCTTCCAATGCGAGCCGCCGTCCGTCGTCCGGATCAAATAGACCGGCTGTCCTTCCTGGACGGACGCAAGCGCCCAGCCGTATACGTTGTCAGGAAATTCGATTTTACGAAACGACCACTGCCCCTCATAAATCGTCTGGAACGTGCAGCCGCCATCCGAAGTACCGATCATAAAGCCGTTCCCGGCGGCGCGGCCGGTTGCTGCGCTAAGAAACTGGATATCCGCAAAGGAAAGCGGCGAACTGCCGGCGTTCATGCGCTTTTGCTGAAGCTCCTTCAGCAGCCCGTGATCGCCCGACCCGCAGACGGGAGCGGACGCCGCCCAAGCCGGCGCTCCCCCCGTATTCCAGCCGGATACCGCCAGTATTGCCGCGAAGAGACACAGCAGCACTTTCGTTCGTATTATTTTTCGGCCAATTGCTCTTGTTAAGTTCATGTTCGCACCTCCGTGATCTGTTGCCGTAATAGGTCTTCTCCTTTCATTACCCTAATTTAGCCCTTCTCTGAATATCCGAACTCTTCCTTCCCCATAATGAGAAGAAGAACCCAATTACGATAAAGGAGCATGGTGTCATGGCGTTACAATCTTCTGACAAGCCTGTACGGAAAAAAAACCGCTGGCGCAGGGCCCTGCTGCTTCTGACCGGCCTAGTGGTCCTGCTGCTAATCTCCACAGGCACGCTGATCGGCTATTTATACCAGAAGGATCTGCCGCCGATTCCGGAAGATGCCCGCTCCAGACTGATGGACTCCCGCGGAAATGTGATCGCCGTCTTCTCTGCAGATGGGCGCAGCCATGATCCGGTGGGATTAAAGGATATATCACCTCTGCTGATTCAGGCGACGCTGGCAGTGGAAGACCGTAAATTCTACGAACATGCGGGCTTTAATATTAGGAGCATGGGCCGGGCGGTCCTGGTCAATCTGGAAAATGGCAGCCGCGCCCAAGGCGCCAGTACGCTGACCCAACAATTGGCGCGCAACCTGTATCTTTCCCATGAAAAAACGTGGACGCGCAAAGCGAAAGAAGCGATGTACACCTTGCAGCTGGAGATGAAGTACAGCAAGGATGACATTTTACGGATGTACCTTAATGAGATTTATTACGGTCACGGCGCATATGGCATCGAGGCGGCTTCCCGGATGTATTTCGGTAAATCTGCCGCTTCGCTCGACCTCGCGGAAAGCGCGCTCCTGGCCGGCATTCCGAAGGGACCGACGTATTATTCACCGTACAATCATCTGGACAACGCCAAAAAACGCCAGAAGATCATTTTGTCCTCCATGGTGGAGATGGGGGAGATTACGCAGGCGGAGGCCGACCGGGCAGCCGGGGAAACGCTGGCTTTGAAGCCCCGGGAGGAGCAGACGGCCGCGCTGACCGCTCCTTACTTTCGCGACTATGTCGGCGCCGCGGCGGCCAAGCTGCTCGGCATCAGCACCGATGAGCTGGAGCTGGAAGGACTGAGCGTGTACACCACGCTTGATCCGGATATGCAGCAGGCGGCGGAAGCAGCGGTGGCCCAAGGGATGGCAGGCGCGGGAGGTCTGGAGACGGCGCTCGTCTCCATCGACCCCCGTACCGGTTATATCAAAGCCATGGTCGGCGGCGTCAATTACCGGGCGAATCAGTTCAATCATGCACTCGCTACGACCCGGCAGCCCGGTTCCTCCTTCAAGCCGATTATGTACCTGACCGCGCTGTCTGAGAAGGAAATGACGGGGCTTTCCGTCTTCAACAGCCAGCCGACCCTGTTCCATTATGATAATAACCGCAAGACGTATCAGCCCCGGAACTTCGGGGACAAATACCTCGGCCAGATCAACATGCGGCAGGCGATTGCGGCCTCGGACAATATTTACGCGGTCAACACGATTATGAAGGTGGGGCCGGAAAAAGTGATCGAGACGGCGCGCAAGATGGGCATCGTCAGTCCGCTTGCGGACGTGCCTTCGCTGGCGCTGGGCACCTCGCCTGTCAGCCCGCTGGAAATGGCCGGAGCCTTCTCGGTTATCGGGGACGGCGGCGTCAAGATGCCGACAACCGCTATTCTTAAGATCACCGATGCCAAAGGGAACGTATTATACGAAGCTCCCAGGGCGGAAGGGGACAGCGTCGTCTCGCCGGCGGCCGCTTATGTGTTGACCCGGCTGATGGAAGGCGTATTCGAGACGGGCGGAACAGGCAACCGGGTAGCCTCGTTGATCAAACGTCCGGTTGCCGGCAAGACCGGAACCACGGATACCGATGCCTGGATGGTCGGCTTCACGCCGGAGCTGTCCACCGCCGTCTGGGTCGGCTATGATAAAGGGCGCGATATTACGACAACCGAAGGGAGACGGGCCGCGCCGATTTTTGCGCAGTATACGGAAAAGGCGCTGGAGAACGTCCCGCCGAAAATTTTCCCGATTCCGGACGGCGTCGTCAGCGTCTATATCAATCCGGAATCCGGCAAGCTGGCCACTGCGGCCTGTCCCGACAAGGTGCTGGAGACTTTTATCAGCGGCACCGAGCCGACCGCCTACTGCGATTTGCACGGCAACGGCAAAGAAGCGGAGCAGGCGGCGGGAAAAGACGCAAAACAGGGTGACAGCTCTGACAAGGATCATTCCTGGTGGAGTGACATCAAGCGTTGGTGGCTCAATTAACTCCCTGTGCTTGCACAGCGGGCCAAGGACCGGTACGATGATACTCATCGAGCGAACAAGCTGCTTCTATCCGCTCTAGTGAGGGAGGTGTTCTCTACCGTGGTATCCGTGAACAGAAATGACGGCGGCGGTCCGGCAAGGCCGCTGTCTTCCCTTTGGGCCCTGCCCGCGATCAAGGCGGCACCGCTGCTGCTCGGCCAGCATCTTGTCCGCCTTACGGAGGACGGGGAGATACGCTGCCTGATTGTGGAAACAGAGAGCTACGGCGGGGCGGAGGACAAAGGGAGCCATGCCTATGGCGGGAGACGGACCAAGCGCACCGACGTTATGTTTCACGCGGGCGGCACCGCTTATGTCTATCTTATCTACGGAATGTATCACTGCTTCAATATAGTTACAGCGGAGGAGAATGACCCCCACGCGGTGCTGATCCGCGCGGTGGAGCCGCTGACTCCCCGGGATGCGCAGCTTGGCCGCCTACCGGGGAACCGCCATCCGCAAGCCGTCCGACCTGTCGGGCGGACCGGGCAAGCTGTGCCGGGCGCTGCGCATCGACAAAAGTCTTAACGGGCTGCGTCTTGACCAGCCTGGCGGTTCGCTCCGGCTGGAGAGCGGCGACGATCCGCGCAGCCTTCCGATTGTTCAGGCTGCGCGCATCAACATTCCCTACGCGGAAGAGTATGCTGGCCTCCCCTGGCGCTTCTACATCAGGGATAACCCTTATGTTTCGGCACATGACAACAAGGCCGAGCCCTTTATCTGGACAGAGAGCCTGCCGTAATATTATGATTCCGAATAAGCCTCTCCTTTTGTAGGAACAAATGGAGAGGCTTATTCATTATGCAACCTTTTTTATGCTACGTACGTCCATTATCGCACAGCACTCCCAATAATTTGATGTTAAAGTGAATTATCGCCATTTTCAAAGAGAAAGAGGTTGTGTCATGAATACCCGAAGCAAAGCCTTCAGACGAACCGCCGCTCTGTTAGCCGCTTCCACTCTCACCACCCTGCTGTTTGCCGCCGCGCCGTTTGAGGCAGCTTTCGCCTCCAGCGCTTCCACTCCGCCCGCCGTCCCGTCCGCAGCGGAATCTGCCGTCCTGAACGATCTGACCTTGGAGCATCCCGGCTTTCAGGAGAACGGAACTACATACGTGCCTTTGAAAGACATCTCTACCTTTCTGGATCTTCAGTTGCTGTGGAATTCTGGCAAATCCAGCCTCGAAGTGACGGGACTTTATCAGGCCGTCAGCCTGAAGGCGGGCCAGCCGAAGGCCTATACCGCAGCTGGGAAGGTGATTATGCTGGGAGCAGAGACGCTGATTCGGGGCGGAGTGACCTATGTGCCGGATAAGCTGTTCTCCAAAGCTTTCGGCGTGCCGGTCGTCTGGAAAGGCGACAATCGATTTGCGGTCCCTTATGCGGCAAGGTATATCAAGACGTCGACGGGACGCGAGCTGTTCTGGCTGAACCGGGAGCAGGGCGTCCTGTACACCGGACAGAGCGGTAGAGTGCCCCTTCGCGCAGGTATAATCCGGGTTGCCGATCTCGATTGGGTGAGCATGTCCGCGCGCCGGATCAACTCGGCTAGCTATGCCGTCGAGATTGAGAATGCAAGCGGCGAGCCGCATATCAACAACACCCGCTGGCGCGCGCTTGTTTCAGACGGTTCCCTGGTGGACCAGGCAAAGACCCACTACCGGAATCCCCGCATGATCGGAATGAAGCGGGATATTTTCGCTTTTCAGGGCAATGTGGTCATGGTCGACGGGCAGACGCTGACGCTTGTGAATCCGGACGGGCACATTTTTAAAACCTATGATCTGCTTGAGATTACCGGCATTAATGACGCCTTCGCGGTGGAAGCCGTCGATACTGACTTTCTGCTGGTACGGCCCTTCCAAAAAGGCACGCTCATTCTGATCGACCGCCGCAGCGGCCAGAGCGTTCAGTTATATAAGCAGCTGCTTAGCGCGGACGACCAGGCCTGGTTGGAGGCATATCCCGACACCGAAATCGACTATCCCGGCGACAATCTTGAGTATACCGGACGCTCGGGGGACACGCTTTCTTTTGAATGGACATCCTTCACTGGAGGGCAAAAGGTTCATTTTACGTACACGCTTTCCCCTTTATCTTAAAATACATTTACTGTTATAATAATTAAATACCACCAAATCTGAAGATATAAATGAGGGACATGGAATGAAGGATACAGGTATGATCCGGAGTTTGGACAATCTTGGACGCATTGTGGTTCCCGTAGAAATCCGTATGACGCGCAATATTGATATCGGGGATCCGATTGAGTTTTTCATTTTGGATGATCATATTATTGTTCTGCGAAAATACACTTCAACGGAATGCACCTTCTGCAGGAGTCTAGACAATGTCACTTATTTCAAGGACCAATTTATCTGCAACAGTTGTCTTCAGGAGCTTGTGAATCCCGATCAGGGCGATCACGCACCGGAGCAGGAGCCGGGTGAGGAAGTCCATGTTCCCTCTTCGGATCTTGGCGCAGGCAAAAAGAAAACCAAATCGGACGAACTTCGCGAGCGGCTGGAACAAACGATGCTGGAACATCCAGGTGCTAATCAGAAGGAACTTGCCGGGATACTCGGCATCAGCCAGGCAAGAGTCAGCCAGCTTAAGCGAAAGTTCGCAAGCGGCCGGTAGACACGGCCCACGGTTCTTCATATATTTAAAGGCTTCGCCCTTCCTTTAAACCAAGGAAAGACGAAGCCTTTTTATGCCTGTAACGGGTATCCATACCCGTAAAACTCTTAACCTCCCGCCGCCGCTTTAGCCTTCGAGAGCCTGCTTCAATTCCTCGGGCGACGCATTCCACCAGTCCGCATTATGCGAGACGAGCAGCGATTGGAGTGCTGCCTTCTCCTGTGCGCCAAGCCCTTCTACAATGATCCGCCGTTTAAGCGCCGAATCCAGCTTATTCACATGATCGGCAAGGATCTTCCAGCCGCGCTTCGCCTCGCTGTCAATCCACATCTCGCATGCGGTCAGGCCGGCATAGTGCT
Organism: Paenibacillus sophorae; assembly: GCF_018966525.1. NCBI lineage: Bacteria > Bacillati > Bacillota > Bacilli > Caryophanales > Paenibacillaceae > Paenibacillus > Paenibacillus sophorae. The sequence continues at coordinate 780,962 of NZ_CP076607.1, read as the reverse complement.
GTCCCTCCGGCGTGCGTTCAACCGCCACCCACACAACCCACACTTGTCTGCCTTCCGGCACATCCTCACGATTCGCGGAGAACTTGATGCCCTTCTCCACCTTGCTCTTGGCATGCATGGCACCAATGTCGATGACCGCCTCACCGCCGTCGATAATCACAGGCGACACGTTGTTCAAATCGATTGAGCCCGCTCCGAAGCCTTTATGCTTGCTCTTGGCGTTCACAATATTCAAGGCAATCTGTTTCTTGCTGTCCGGCTGCTTGTTGTCCATGCCGCACTCCCTTCCCATGTACAAATTTAGTGATTTACAGGCTTCGCGCCTATCTTTTGCCCTATACTTCTACCAGAACCGAAAGACCGCCTGCAAAGGGCGGCACAGCCGTTTCTTCTTGAATAATTTAATTTTAGCTAATAAAACAGCGGATGCCAACATATACATCCCGTAGAAGCTTGTCAACGGGAGGAATTACAGTATGATGCGACGATTCCGCACAACCTTTATCTTCGCCGCCCTGGCCCTCTGTCTGCTGGGAGGAGTGCTATGGGCGCTATCCGGATTCCCTCCGGTCACCCGGTCCGCCGCCGCCCCGGAACCGGCCAAGTCCCCGGCTAGTACCCGCCAGGGGACGGCTGTAAAGCCGGCTCTACCCGCCCCGCCGGTAACGCCATCCACCCAGGCGCTCAGCCGGAGAGTCGCGGAGTATCACATCAGCGTGCAGCTTGCTCCGGATGAAAGACGGCTAACCGCCGCCGAGACGATAACTTGGACTCATCCCGGCAAGAAACCGGTAAGCGACCTGTATTTCCATCTCTATCCCAATGCCTTTGCCTCCGACAAGACGACATTCATGAAGGAATCCGGCGGCAAGCTGCGCGGCGACAGCATGCCTGAGGACGGATTCGGCTCCATGACACTGACCGATGTGCGCTCGGAAGACGGGGTGTCCCTTCTGCACCGGATGCAGTACGTTCAGCCCGACGACGGCAATCCGGGCGACCGGACGCTGATCAAAATCCATCTCCCGCAGCCGGTAAACGGCGGGGAAAGCGTTACGCTCAGGCTCCAGTATGAAGTGCAGCTGCCGAAAATCTTCGCCCGGATGGGCGAATCCGGAGATTTTGTCATGGCCGGCCAGTGGTTCCCCAAGCTTAGCGTCTACGAACCGGCCGGAACGCGCGGCGTGAAGGAAGAAGGCTGGAACCTTCACCAGTATCACGGCAATTCTGAATTTTACAGCGACTTCGGCATTTACAGCGCAGCTATTTCGGTTCCCGCAAATTATACGGTGGCCGCAACCGGATTCCCTGTCAAAAACCCCAGAATCGCAGAGGGACGCAAAATCTATCAGTTTTATGCCGACGATGTCCATGATTTCGCCTGGGCTGCTTCCCCTAACTTTATCTATGCGGAGGAAGCGTTCTCTGCGGCTGAAGTGCCCGGCGTACGGATCAAGCTGTATTTGGACCCTCTGCACAAAGATCTGAAGGAGCGCTATTTCCAGGCCGCCAAAGCCGCATTGACCGCTTTCAGCAAATGGTACGGCCCGTATCCCTATACAACGCTGTCTATCGTCGTACCGCCCAAAGAGGGCAACGGAGCAGGAGGCATGGAATATCCCACCCTGATTACCGCCTTCGCCGCGAATAGGGACACTGCCGACACCTCGCTCGAGCGGACGGTGATTCACGAAATCGGACACCAGTATTTTTACGGCATGGTTGCAAGCAATGAATTCGAGGAAGCCTGGCTTGATGAAAGCTTCACCTCCTATGCCGAGGACAGGCTGATGGAACAGGAGTATGGGATCGCCTCCAATCTTCCTTTGCAGGCCAGTCTCGTCACTGCTCCCAAGCCGCTGACTCTGAATGCATGGAAATACGGCGGAGCCAACGCCTACACCCAGAACGTCTACGTGCGGGGCAAGCTGGTGCTCAAGGATATCGAAAGACAGGTCGGCATGAAGACGATGGATTCCATTATGTCCTCCTATGCCCGCAAATATCGCTTTCACCATCCGGCCACTGCCGATTTTCAAAAAATGGTGGAAAAGGCGACTAAAAAGTCGTGGCAAGCATACTTCGAACATTACGTATACGGCGGGGATGCTCCCGACTTCTCCGTTGAGGGCATTACCGTCAGCAAGAACAAAAACGGCGGTTACGTGTCACTGACAACCATCGCTAATAAGGGCAGCCTATACCCCGGCGTAAACGTTAAGTTCACCTTCGCTGACGACCGGACGCTGCAGAAAACGTGGAACGGCCAAGGGGGCGAAGTCACGTTCCGGCTCACTTCTACGGCTCCTCTTGTTTCGGCCGAGGTGGACCCGGGTCACGAAATACTGCTGGAGAACAAGCATATGAACAACTTCAGAAAAGCGTCTCTCCCGGCCGCCTTCGTTTCCCGCTGGACCCTCAGCCTGACAAACGCAATCGAAACTGTGCTCGGAACTTTCGTCTGGTGAGGTGAGGTCAAATGAGAATTTGGATAACCCGCGGCTGGGGCAGCGTCAAGGAACAGCTGTATATTCTGATTCTGCTGTTTATCTACCGGCTGCTATGGGGGTACTTGATGTACCGTTTTGTGAGATCGGCGGTTGTCCCGGCGCTGCTTCGCTATCCGTCGGAAAATGCCGGCGGCAGCGCGATAGGCAGAATGCTGTACTATATCGAGGCTCAATTGAGTCTATCTGCCAATCCCGACGTGCGGCGCTGGCTGTGGACGCTGCTAATTCTGGCCGCCGTGCGCCTGCTGGCTGCGCCGTTCATCCGCGCCGGCCTGCTGCATGAGCTGCATCAGGAGAGCAAGGGAGAACGCGGGCTGTTCTTTTTTCCCGGAATGAAAAAGTACGGGCTGCCCGTTCTGCTCTTCAGCGTCGCCGAATGGGTTCTGACCCTTCTCCCCCTGTACTGGCTCCTGCCGAAAGGTTACAAGCTAATTCTGTCGTCCTACTGGGAACCGGCGCTGCTCTTGCGGATTCTTCCCTGGCTTCTCGCATGGCTGCTGTATGGATTTATTATCCGTCTGGTCCTGCTTTATATGCAGTTCGGTTATACCGGCGGCACCGGAGTATTCGCTTCTTTGCTGGTGGCCTTACGCTGCATCCTGCATGCTTCTGCATTGCAGGCTCTGCTGGGGGCAGGCGGTCTCCTGATCGCTCTGATCTGCGCAGTAACAGGCTGGCTCTGCCCCGGATTGCCCGCGCTGTTCATAAGGCAGCTAGCGCCCCTGCCCTCCACTCTGTTCGATATGTGGGGATTGTCGGCGCAGTATCATTTGTGGCACAGCAAAACAGCAGCATAAAAAGAAAACCCTTTTATTTGCGAAAAATGGAAAAAAGAGTTCAAATTCCGTGACAGGGATCTGAACTCTTTTTTATTTCTCAATCTCCGGCAGCCTGCCTGCCGAAAATAGTTTGCAAAACCGTAAAGCCTCTGATACAATGATGCTTGTGTTGAGGTAACAAGTTTGTAATCTTTCAAATTATTTTGTTATTTTGTCATATGATGTTGAATCGAGTCGATATGCTGGTGCACAACAAGCCAAATCCCCGGGCACCGGGGAGCGGGGGAACCATTTTTTGGGTGAATTGATCTAGTATCAAAGAGATCATAGGGAACCTTCAAACCGAATCCTTAAGCTAACCACGCAGGCATTTGGAAGGAGAACATAAGCTTTGAGAGGTCGACACATAAAGAAAAAACTTGCAGCTGCTGCATTGGGCCTTGTGATGGCTTTCACTTTAGGGTCCGGAAGCGCTTTCGCAGACTCTAAAATGGATACGGTTATTGCAAAAACATTGGGAACCTCATATAAAACAGGCGGAATGAGCACAGCCGGCTTTGATTGTTCCGGATTCACCAAATACGTGTATAAAAAGATGGGACTCACCCTGCCTCGTACTTCCAAAGCGCAATTCAAAGTAGGAACCTCCGTATCACGAAGCAAACTGCGTTCAGGGGATCTTGTATTCTTCAATACGCTCGGAAGCGGCGTCTCCCATGTGGGCATTTATGTCGGTAACGGCAAGTTCGCGCAGTCCTCTTCTTCGCGCGGCGTAACCATCAGTTCGTTGAGCCAGTCCTACTGGGCCAATCGTTATGTTGGCGCCAAGCGGGTCATGAGCACAAAAGCATACCAGACCGTAGCTTACGATTAATCTTAAATAATCGCCCGGAGCATGATTACATGTGTAATCAAGTTCCGGGTTTTCCTTTTCCCTATAGTTAAGCTGTACACATGTTTCGACAGCCTGAAACACTTTTTCAAAAATGAAAAAAGAAAATTTAGTTTCTTAAGCGTGAAAAAATGGCTTTTACCTATGTTCCATAAACGAATCTATTTGCTAATCTATAAGTGTAATCACTGGAAGATAGTATTTTACTATATTAAAAGTGATTGCCAATCAACAAAAGGTTTGTTACAATAATCGCAATGAGTTTTAAGTAACATTTTTGTAATCAGTGCCCCCGTTTTAACAAAAAAATTGTCATGATTAGTCACTATAATTCGAACCTATGCAAATGCCGAATTCCCTAACGATAGGGAAGCGGGGGAACCATCTTTGGGTGAATTGACCTCCTATTTCAAGAGGGGTCATAGGGGACCTTCTACCGAATCCTTAAGCTAACCTCGTAGGCATGTGGAAGGAGTCCAGTCCCTTGAAGAAGAAGTTGGCAGCAGCATTCCTGAGTTTGTCCATCATTCTCACGCTAGGAGCAGGCAGCGCATTCGCTGATTCCAAAATGGATAAAGTGATCGGCGGCGCCATTGGAACCAAATACGTATCCGGTGGTACGAGTACCAATGGATTTGATTGTTCTGGGTTTACGATGTATGTGTTCGACAAGATAGGCATTAATCTTCCGCATCAGTCAGGCTCTCAATACAAAATGGGAAAAACGGTATCACGCAGTGATTTGAGGTCCGGGGATCTTGTATTCTTTAACACTTCCGGACGAGGCATTTCCCATGTCGGCATTTATGTCGGTGACGGCAGATTTGCACATGCTTCCTCTTCGAAAGGCGTTACTGTCAGTTCCCTGAGCGACAGCTACTACGTTAACCGTTATGTTGGCGCCAAACGAGTTATGGGCTCCGATGCTTATCAAGAAACGACCGTTGATTCTCAAGACAATGATGATGTGCAATAGCACTTTCATATGAGACCCCTTCCCGGATAATACTTTCCGGCGAGGGGGTTTTGTTCGTTTATCCTTCTTTTACCCCCTCCGAAATTTGTTAAACACACCCACGGGGCTTATGCCCATTTTCCGAATATTTTCTTTGTTTGTTTCCAGTTTTTCCTCTATTGCAAAGTTTTTGCGTCGCTATCCCCTTTTTATGTATATAATTTAAGTATTAAGGTTCCTTGCGAGGAAAGGAGGTCGCTGAACGTATGATTAGCTCTCCCGTTATCTTTCACGTCGTTCCCATGACAACTGCGCATGCCAAGGACATATGCGTGTGGAATTACAAGGCGCCCTATAATATTTACGGCTGGCTGGCGTGGGATAAAATGGAGGCCCTTGGCATTGAATTCGGAGATCCGCGGATCCGGAGGGAGCAGTATGTTTCGGTACTGGATCAAAAGGACAATCTCTGCGGGTTTGCACAGCTCTTTCCGATGGAGGGGACAGTCCGGCTTGGTATCGGTATGCGTCCCGACCTATGCGGTCATGGCCTTGGCCATTTATTTGTAGGAGCGATTGTGAGGGAAGCGCTGAAGCGTTACCCTAGCCGTGAGGTGGATTTGGAAGTTCTGACCTGGAATCAAAGAGCGATTCGCGCTTACCGTAAATGCGGTTTCACTATTACCGATACGTATGAACGCCGCACGCCAAATGGCGAAAAACCCTTTTACTGTATGGTCTATGATAAGCCCTCTGCTAAAATTTGAATTAGGGTAACCGACGTTCATCTTTTTGACACAAACGCTATGATAACGCTTCACCATCCGTTATAATAAGTGCAGCAGCTTACACAGGGGGGACGAATGGGATGCAAAAATGGATCATGAGCGGTTTGTTTTTCGCTGCCTGCGCCTTCGCGGTTATCCTGATGTTCACACTTCCGGGCAGGGAACAAGTTGCCAAGCAGAATAATCCGACTATGCCGACTGTTGAGGCGGATCCCGCCAAAGCGGAACAGACCGTAAAAGCTAACTGTATTAGCTGCCACGGCGATCAGCTTCAGGGCGGGGTCGGACCGAATCTGCAGCAAGAAGGAAACAATCATAATGCCGATCAGATTTACAGCATCGTTTCCAAAGGACGGGGGCAAATGCCTTCCTTCAAGGATAAGTTGGCCCCGGAGGAAATCGCCAACGTCGCCATGTGGCTGTCCGAGAAAAAGTGACCCTAACCGACAATACGCCTCTGCGAGGGAAGGCTTAGCTTTCCAGACGCAGAGGCGTATTTTAAAAAAAATTCTTCCCTTATCGTAGTCGCAGAAATTAACGGGTCTTCTCGAATGCTTCGTTGAACTCGTGGGCTTCGCGCACGTCGAGCGCGGTAATGCCAATACCGTCTTCCTCACTTGTCGCAAGCCGCAGGATTACCGTTTTATAATCGATTGTAATATGCGGATGATGGTCGAACGCTTCCGAGATGGTGGCGACCTCGTCCACGAACGCAATGCCTTTCATGAAATCGCTAAACATATATTTGCGCACCATGGCCCCACTTTCCAGCCTCCAGCCTTCCAGCTTGCCTACCTGCTCACGCAGTTCTCCATCGGTTAATAGCACTGTTTGTTTCCTCCCTTGATAAGCAGCCCCGCGTTACCTTAGCCTTCGCTAAACAAAACATCCCTCAGGTTCTTTCGTCCAAGGGATGCGCCAGGATAAAGGTTTATTTTCGGTTTAATGTATTCTTGAATCCCGGCAATTATAACCTTGGGCACTATCAATTTTACCATGGACCGCAGACTCCGGGCAAATGGGCGACTGTTCCATCCGTTTTTCGGATTAAATAAGTTCAACCGATTCCATATCTTCATCGCCGACCAAAATATTGATTCGGTGCGCCTCCTTGTCATAAATGACGACTCCGCTGCCGACATAAATGACCGGCTCGTTCCCCAAGGCGAAGAATAAATCCTCAGCCAGCGCCTCCCATACCTCCAGCTTCGACTCCCGCGGCAGCTCCTGCCATTCTTCCGGCTCCATCTCAAAAAACAGATAACTGTCCGGTATACACTCCACCGCTCTCGTGAGATCGCGCAATATATCCCCATAATCTCTTCCGTGCTTCACGCCCATATCGCCATCACTCCGCTTCATAGACATATGAATATATCCTTTCCTCATTCATTATAGCCGAAATGCCTTCACAAAAAAGGGGAGGCTGACGATAAATAAGAATAGACGTTATTGTTCTCTGCCATTAGCCCGCCGCCATTCATGGATGATAGACGCGGCATAGCGAGATCATATTTAAAACTCATGGACGAGGTGTATCAATGCAAATTTCATCAATTATTGGCTTAGTGCTTGGTATCGTAGCAGTCGTTTTTGGTATGTATCTCAAAGGAGCGCCGATAATCGCCCTCAAAAACTACGCCGCCTTTACGATTATTTTGGTAGGTACCGCCGCTTCCATATTTATGGCCTTTCCAATGTCGGAAATCAAAAAGGTTCCGAAACTGTTCAGAATTTTGTTTCTCGGCGGAAAGAAGCTGATTGATAAAGGCGAGGTCATCACCATGTTCATGGATTGGGCCTCGATTACCCGGCGGGAGGGCTTGCTGGCGCTGGAGTCCAAGGTGGAAGATATTCAGGATGATTTTCTGCGGAGCGGCATGCGGATGATTATCGACGGCAACGACCAGGAGTTTGTCAGAGACGTGCTGCTCGAGGATATCCATGCTACCGAAGAACGCCATAAAGTCGGCGCGCTTATCTTCTCCCAGGCCGGCATGTACGCTCCTACTCTCGGGGTGCTTGGCGCCGTTATCGGCCTGATCGCCGCCCTGGCGGACATGAGCGAGATGGATAAACTGGCGCATGCGATCGGCGCGGCCTTTATCGCAACGCTGCTCGGTATCTTTACCGGTTATGTACTGTGGCATCCAATGTCCAATAAGCTCAAGCGGCTCTCTAAACAGGAAATCCAAATCAGAATGATGATGCTTGAGGGTCTCCTGTCTATCCAGTCGGGAGTATCCACCATTGCTATCAACCAGAAGCTTTCCGTGTTTCTGACACCTTTGGAGCGCGACAAGCTGAACAAGAAGGAAGGTGCTTCAGGTGAGCAAAAAGACTAGACACGAAGAGCATGAGGAGCATGCGGACGAATCATGGCTCCTTCCCTATTCCGATCTGATGACGCTCTTGGTTGCCCTGTTTCTTGTGCTGTATGCCATGAGTGCGACGGACGCGAAGAAATTCGAAGAGATGGCCCAAGCCTTCAGTAGTGCCCTTAACGGAGGGTCCGGCGTCCTGGATTATTCGTCAATGTCTCCTACGAACAGCAATCTGGATCAGGGCAAAGCTGATAAAATGGATAATGTTGTTGATAAGAGCATCGGCGAATCTGATATTGCCAAACTGCGCAAAAAGGAACAGGAAGATCTGGAGAAGCTCAAGCAGCAGTTCGACCAGTATATCCAGAAAAATGGCCTTACCAATTTGCTGAGCACGAAGCTGAACCAATCACAGCTTACGATTACGATCAGTGACAATGCTCTGTTCGCCTCCGGACAAGCTAGAGTCAAGCCGGAATCCCAGCAGCTTGCAAGAGCCATCTCGCAAATGCTGCAGCAGTTCCCCGATTATGATGTGATCGTTCAAGGATTTACAGATAATATTCCGATCTCCAACGGCGAATACTCTTCCAACTGGGACCTCAGTGCCAACCGCGCCCTGCAGTTCATGAAGATTTTGCTGGTGAATCCTTACCTGAATCCGGAGAAATTCAGCGTGATTGGCTATGGGGAATACCGTCCGATTGCCACCAACTCAACCGCCGTCGGACGGGCCAAGAACCGCCGGGTGGAAGTGGCCGTTATCCGCAAGTATCAGGAAAATACGGAAAATCCGCCATCCTCCAAATGATGATAAAGAGCTGTTCTCAATCACCGGTATCCGGGTTGAAAACAGCTCTTTATTTGTGTGCGTGTCATTGCTTAGCAGCAAGCGGCGCTCGGTTCTTTTACAGAAGCTTATAATTTAGCATGTCTCCAAGCTCCGCCTTCTCTGCCTTCGTTAGATCGCGCCACGCGCCTACCTGCAGGCTGCCCAAGCGGATATTCATAATTCGGATACGCTGCAGCCGCCGGACTTCATACCCCAAAGCGCTGCACATCCGGCGGATCTGCCGGTTCTTGCCTTCGGTCAGAACAATGCGGAATACCCGTTCCGTTATCCGGGTAACCTGGCAGGGCAGTGTCTTCGCTCCGAGAATCTTTATCCCGCTGGACATTCCAGCGATAAAGGAAGGCGTTATCGGGCGGTCGACGGTGACGACATATTCCTTCTCATGCCGGCCTTCGGCACGCAGTATTTTGTTGACAATATCCCCGTCGTTGGTCAGCAGGATCAATCCTTCCGAATCCTTATCCAGCCGTCCGATTGGGAAGATCCGTTCATGATGCCCGACAAAATCCACGATATTCCCTTTAATATGACTCTCAGTCGTGGAGGTAATGCCTACTGGCTTGTTCAGCGCGATATAGACGGTCTGGGATTCGCTCACCAGTCTTTTTCCATCTATGCGCACATCATCTCCCGCCTCAGCCTGGCTGCCGAGCACGGCACGTTCGCCATTAATGGTCACCCGGCCGCTTTCCACCAGCTTGTCCGCCTCACGCCGCGAACAGAAGCCGGTCTCGCTGATAAACTTGTTAATTCTCATGCTGGTATTGTCACTCCGTTTCTTTTCCTCCGCCGGTCTCCTCATTGATAGGTTCCGCGCTCTCTTTGGCAGCTGGCAGCACAATCGTTACCGAGGTTCCCCGCCCGACCTGACTTTCAATCTCCATCATTCCTTTATGCGCTTGGATAATCCGCTGGCTGATCATCAGGCCAAGTCCTGTTCCCGTCTCTTTATTCGAAAAGAACGGCTGACCGAGCTTCGGCAAAATATTCTCGGGTATGCCTTCCCCCTCATCGGAAATGACAATAACGATTGAGTCTCCGATCCGTTTCTGCTCTAACGTTATCGTTCCGCCGGAAGACATCGATTCAATCCCATTTTTGATAATATTGATGAATACCTGCTTCAGCTGGTTCTCTTCACAGTGTACCATTGCCGGACTTACTTCAAACCGGTCCTTAACTTCGATATTATGCAAATGAGCCTGACTGTCCAGCAAGGAAATCACATCATGCAGAACATGGCGGACGTCCTTTTGCTGAAACCGCACCGCCTGCGGCTTGGCCAATATAAGGAATTCGCTGACGATCAGATTGATCCGTTCCAGTTCTGAGAGCATCAAATCCACATGCAGGGGGACAAGCATATTTTTCTCCCTCTGCAGCTGTAAAAACCCCCGGAGCGTTGTCAGCGGATTCCTGATTTCATGCGCCACGCCAGCGGCAAGCTGGCCGACGGTAGTAAGCTTCTCGGATTGTCTTAATAGTTCTTCCATCCGGTTGCGCTCCGTCATATCGCGGGAAACATGTACGAAGGACACCGGCTTGCCCTCTTCGTCCCGTATGACCGAGGTGCTTACGCTGACTTCAACAACGGTCCCGTCCCGTTTCAAGCGAAGCGTCTCTGTCGGGGCCAGCTGTGCCCCCTTGATCAGCCACTGAAGCCGGGTCTCCTCTTCTTTGAGAACGGAGTCCGGAACGAGACGGATGGTACTTCCCACGACCTCCCGCTCCTTCCAGCCATACAGCTCTTCAAAAGCCCGGTTCACGCTAATCACCGTTCCGCTCATATCCGCCGTATGAATCGCATCGGAAGTGCCGTTAATTACCGACTCCAGATGCTCTTTTACCTTCCGATTCTCCTCCACTGTCTGTCTGAGCCGGCTTGTGTGCAGGGCCAGATTCCGCGTCATCGCGTTGATCCGCAGCGTCAGCTGCCCCAGTTCATCTCTGCTTCCAACCTCGAGCGGCGGCTCGAACTTTCCCCGGGACACATCCTGAACTTTGGTAAGTATCGCTTGAATGGGCCGAATAATAAAGCCTGCCAGGATGTAGCTTCCCACCAGGAAGACCGCAAGCAGCAGGAGAGAACTCCGGATGTTATTCCACAATTGTAGCTTGATAACCGACGAAATGACCGAGTAGTCGATCACCACACTAATGACATAGGTGCCTGAATCCGGCAAGGTAACGGGAATAAAGCTCTTGAGCACCCTTGCTCCGCGCACCATCGTATCCATCATGACGGGCTCTTGTTTAGCCAGAGCTTCCTGCACTGCATTTATATCCTGCTCTAAGTTGCCGAAACGATAGGTGCCGTACATGATCGGCCGGTTGCGCAGTTTGACATTTACGTTGTCTGTTCCGTCCGGAGCCATGGTGGAAGAACCGAAGGTGGAGGGATTGATGCCCGTAATCTCCAAAATATCAGGGTTGACTTCCATGGTTTGCTTCACAATTTCTTCCGGACTCATTATTCTGACATAGTCGCTGATTGAAGTGCTGCGAATATACGGGTCGATAATGTAATTGCTTCGCCCGTCATAGTAATAGCCCCACTTCTCGATAAACTCGGGATTGGAGGAAGAGTATTCAAAAGGACCGGACCAGAAATGCTCCATCCTCTGTCCTTTGGCTACCGATACCTCCCGTCTTTCGAACAGGTCGACAAAAGCCGTATACCAATATCCCCAGCCTTTTGTGGGTAAGCCGAGTTCTTTGGGGTCGGAGGACCTCTTCACCACAATGTTATCCTTGGCTCTGATAAGCAGCGATATATTGGAAACTCCCACTTTCGAGGCCAGTGTCTTCAATTCGGCATTCGAAACGTTCACTATATCCGGGTCCAGTTCTTGGGATATTAAAATAGCAGCCATCCGCAAATTTTGCGCGAGCAGCTGTTCTGCATAATTGGAGCTGTAATTGCTCTGTTCTACGGAAACCGCAATCTGCATGGCCGCCGTCTTCATATTTCTCTCGATCTCGCTTCGCATATTATTGCGAGTCGCATAGGAATTAAGGGTCAAATTCAACGCCAAAATGAGCAACACGGAGCCAAAAATAATTGCCGAAAGCTTCGTTTTTATGGACAAGCTTCTTATTCACCTCTTACAGGACTGGTAAATCAACTGATCACTCAATAAATATCATACCTTTTGCCCATCCATTTGAAAAGCATTTATATGAAGCTTTCCGTTTATCAAATATTGAAAATCGCCTTCTCTTTCTCTACAATAGGATAGAAACCGTCCACAAGTTATGCACATATAAACAAAATTAACATCCCTCATGTGTATAAAATTGTGGACAACAACCGGGTTTTCCACAGAGTTATTCACAATTTGTTAAGAACGAATACTCGTTCGTAGAACAATCCGGCCCGGAGCGGAAAGGAAGAGAAGCTTGGACAATTGCGAGAACGGAACATGCCTTGGGCAGCAGGAGGAACATGAGCGGTGGATGCGCGAGGCAATCGCGGAAGCCCGCAAAGCGGAGGCGCTGGGCGAAGTTCCGATCGGTGCGGTCATCGTCCGGCGGGGCGAAATTATCGGAAGAGGGTATAATTTGCGCGAAACGACAATGGATTCCACCGCCCATGCGGAAATGGTGGCGATTCGGGAAGCTAGCGCCGCGCTGAACTCTTGGCGCCTGCTGGAATGCACCTTATACGTTACACTCGAACCGTGTCCGATGTGCGCGGGAGCAATCGTGCAATCAAGGGTTCCGCTCACCGTGTACGGCACGCCTGATCCCAAGGCAGGCTGCGCAGGCACATTGATGAATCTGCTGGAGGAACCGCGGTTCAATCACCGGACCGAAGTCATATCCGGCATCATGCGGGAAGAATGCGCAGAGCTCCTCACCTCCTTCTTCCGCCGGTTGCGGCAAGTACGCCTACAAAAGAGCGCCAGGGAGGAATAAGCGGCAATGTCTTTCATTTTAACTGATCAATTGGTCGGCATTTATCTTGCTCCGATCCGGCCTCAGAGCGCGGAGAGCCTGCTGGAACTGCGCTTGCGCAACCGCAGCGTCCACAGCCGCTACGAGCCAAAGAGGGAAGAAAGCTTCTTTACACTGAATGGCCAGAAGCAGCTCATTCTTCAGCGGATGGAGGAAGAGGAACTGGACAGAGCGTACATGTTCGGAATCTATTCCTCTGAAGAGGAATGTTTGATCGGACAGATTACAATCAACAATATTGTACGCGGGGTGGGCCAATTCGCCGATCTCGGCTATTTTATTGATTATGCGCAGCAAGGACGGGGTTACATGACGGGAGCTGTCGGCCTGGCGGCGAACTATGCCTTTCAGTCACTCGGTCTGCACCGGCTGCAAGCTGCCATTCTCCTGCATAACGATGCCTCCAGAAGAGTCCTGGAGAAGAACGGCTTTCAGGCGGAAGGGATTGCCCGTCGTTTCCTTAAGATTGATGGACAGTGGCAGGATCACCGGACCTACGCTCTTTTGGCGGACGAGGTAACCTCCGAGGGGAATCGGACGATGTAGACAGCTGCTTCGGGCTTAAAGGTTGCCTTGAACCATAAAAAGCCCCGTACAAAGCTCTTACGCTTTATACGGGGCTTTTGGGGGTTCGGCGCCTCTTACTTAGTTGGAACCAAGTGTGCTGAACTGCTGCTGCAGTTCTTCCTCTGTAATAACGTCGCCGCCTTGCGGGATACCGATTTTGAATACCGGCTTCTCATTGATCTTGCTGTATTGATTGCTGCCGGTCAGCGACAGCCCTACCTTTGTGCCGTCATCCGGATTATTTACGTTGACGTCCATCGTCAGATCCTGATATACAGGGAAATCATCCTTGTTGATCGCGGTGTTGAAATGGAACTGATTTATGGTCAGATACTGGTCGAGCTTAGCCAGTTCTTTATCGAACTCCGCTTTCTTCTCGCTATTCTGCAGAGCAGCCTTGGCTTCATCCAACTGCTTCTGGTCGATCTGGAGCGTGTTCTTATACTCCTCCTTGGATAGAATATCAAGAATTTTCGGCAGCGCATTATTCACAAAGATGGTAGTGGCTTCCTTCACATTATCATTGGTGATCTGGAACTGAATCACCTGTTTGGCGTCAACACCTTCTGGAAGATTCGCATCTTTAGCATTAATGTCTTTAAAATACTTGCTTTCGTCATATTCAGCCAGCAGTGCGCTCAAAATCTCGTTGGATAGCTTCTGGGTCTTCTGCGTATCCAGCATACCGGGATTAAATTCGGCGCCTTCCTGTTCCGCAAGCTTCTTCAGATCAAGCATCACGTACTTGCCAACAATATTTTCCGGAATAGGAAGGAACGGAATGCTTGGAATCTTCACATACAGCTTCTCCGCCGTCATCACCATCGGAACGGTAAAGCTCATCGCCATATCGCCTTTTAAATTCAGCACCAGCGTCAATTCCGTCTGCATCGGATCTGCCTGGTACACGCCATCGACCGTAATCTCCGCGTTCTTGAGCATGCTCAGCACCTGCGTCGTCATTGTTGCAGAGGATTGTTCGGTTGGCGTATCGATCGTCAGATTATTGATAACTAGTTTGCTCTTCATTTCATACGAAGTCATTGCAGCCGCTTTGACGGCAGCACCCTGCAGCGCTTCCTTTGGCTCCTGCTTGTTTCCGCAACCCGGCAGGATTACGGCTGCCGCAAACAGCATCGCCGCTGCGGAAAGGCCCCATTTTTTAAACATTATTTCTCTCCTCTCCCAATTGACAGAAAATACTCCCCCTTCCCATGATAAACGATTTACTTTCGCAGATAAACCATTTCCAGTAAAATGTTATCCTTGTGGATTATTATGACTGACGTGATTCGCTTGCTTCACCTTTTTGGAGCCGGAAAGCGGCTCGGGACCGTCATGGTCATGACGCTGCTGTTCCCTATCCCTAGGCGGCTGTGTTCCGGGAACCTGGATCGTCTTCGGCTTGCTCATGTTCGCTTCCTCCTTAACATTAGGAATGGGTCAGGCCTTTCAGCTCTTGGGCGCACTCGTGAATCTGCCGCGTATACCGCTGCGCCAGCTGCTGCACGGCGTCGGTGCGTTCATCGGTATGCTGACCGGCCCGCTCGACGTCAATCAGATTTACCGCTACCTCCCGGCTGTCTACATACGTGCAGCGGAAGTCCAACGTGTAGTTCTGGCGTCCCGAGGCATTGAAATGAATAAGCAAGCTCTTCTGGTCGCCTTCATCAGCCTGTACGGTATAGCTGTCTCCTTCATTCATAAATGAGGGAAGACGTTCCTGCCAAGCGGATACGAGCTGCTGCTGGTCCAGTTGTAGTTGTTGATCCATAAATGTGATCCTCCTCCTTCCCTAATACATTGCGGAGAAAGCGGGATTTTTATTCTCTGCTTCCTGCATCCATGTCTGCTTTAACAAGGCTGCCTCTGCATATAAAAAAGCCGTCTCCCAAAGGAAACAGCTTATATTCTCAATTATTTAATGATAAAAGGATATGGCGGAGAGGATGGGATTCGAACCCATGTGAGCTTGCACTCTAACGGTTTTCAAGACCGCCCCGTTATGACCGCTTCGGTACCTCTCCATATGCAGCAAATATCACATGCATTAGAGATTGTACCATATTATCCTCTACGGAAGCAACTCCAATTATTGGTTCGATTTTGGCCGGATCACCTTAATATTGCCCATATAAGGCTGAAGACGTTCCGGAATGAGGACGCTGCCGTCCTCCTGCTGATAATTCTCCAGAATCGCGGCCACCGTGCGCCCTACCGCCAAAGCCGAGCCATTGAGCGTGTGCACGAATTCAGGCTTGGCTTTCGGTTCCTTACGGAAACGGATATTGGCCCGCCGGGCCTGGAAGTCCTCGGTGTTCGAGCAGGACGAGATTTCTCGGTACATGCCGCTTTCCGGCAGCCATACTTCGAGGTCGTAGGTTTTGGCCGCCGTAAAGCCCATATCGCCCGTACAGAGCGCAAGCACACGGTAAGGCAGCTCCAGCAGCTGCAGTACGCTTTCGGCGTCCGCCGTCATTTTCTCAAGCTCCTCATACGAAGATTCCGGCGATGTCAGCTTGACCAGCTCTACCTTATTAAATTGATGCTGGCGGATCAGTCCGCGGGTATCCCGTCCCGCCGAGCCTGCTTCCGAACGGAAGCAGGAGCTATAAGCAACAAAATATTTCGGCAAGTCGGAAGCGTTCAGAATCTCTTCCCGATAATAGTTCGTTACCGGCACCTCGGCCGTTGGAATCAGATAATATTCCGTGTCGCGCAGCTTGAACAGGTCTTCTTCGAATTTAGGAAGCTGTCCCGTGCCGTACAGACTGTCTTTGTTGACAATATATGGCGGCAGCATTTCCTCGTAATGATGCTCCCCGCTGTGCAGGTCCATCATAAAATTAATCACCGCGCGTTCCAGGCGGGCTCCAAGACCTTTATAAAATACGAAACGCGATCCCGTCACCTTGGCAGCAGCCTCGAAATCAAGGATATCCAGGTTTTGCGCCAGTTCCCAATGAGACTTGGGTGTGAAGCCGAACTCGCGCGGCTGCGACCAGCGGCGCACCTCTTTATTCTCTTCTTCGGATTTGCCGACCGGCACCGATTCATGGGGAATGTTCGGAATGCTCAGCATCAGCTCGGAGATTTGATTTTCCAGCTCGCGCACTTCATCGTCCAGTTCTTTGATCCGGTCGGATACATTTCGCATTTCGGCGATCAGTTCGTCGGCCGGCTCTCCGCTCTTTTTCCGCTTCGCAACCTCACCCGAGACAGTGTTCCGGCGATTCTTCAGGCTTTCGGTCTCCTGCAGCAATTCGCGGCGACGAAGATCCAGCGCCGGAAATCCGGAGATCAAATCCTGTGATTTGCCCCGTTTGTCGAGCGCCTGCTCCACCTTGGCATAATCGGTGCGCAATATTTTAACATCTAACACGACATTTCCCTCCTGAAACAGCCTTAACTCTTTCAAGCAGCCAGCGAAGGCTTTGAAAGAGTCAGGATGTTTATATACAGTTCTATTGTTCGGCTGTCCGGGTGGTCTGCACCATATCCGCAAAGTACTGGTGAAGCCGATAATCATCCGTTAATTCCGGGTGAAAAGAAGATACGAGCAGGTTACCCTCGCGCGCGGTAACAATCTCTCCGTTATAGACTGACAGCACCTCAACGCCCGGGCCCACCTTCTCAATGAGCGGAGCCCGAATAAATACCGCCCGAATCGGCTCCTCGATCCCTTTTACGTCCAGATCACATTCAAAGCTCTCCCGCTGTCTCCCAAAGGCATTCCGCGCCACGGTAATGTCCATCAGCTCAAGATGTGCAGGCTCTCCACCCGCAATTTCTTTGGCCAGCACAATAAGCCCGGCGCAGGTCCCGAAGACCGGCTTGCCCTTACCTGCAAACTCGCGAATTGCTTCAATAAAGCCGTATTTACGCATCAGCTTGCCGATGGTTGTGCTCTCGCCTCCTGGGATGATCAGTCCATCCACCTCGGCTAGCTCCTCAACCCGCTTGATTGGCGTTCCTTCGGCTCCAGTCTTGTCGATGCTTACAATATGTTCTGTTACGGCACCTTGAAGCGCCAATACTCCTATCTTCATTCCAAAGCCCTTCTCTCTATTACCAGCCACGCTCGGACATCCGCTCGGCAGCGGTCAGAGTTGCAATATCAATGCCTTTCATCGCCGTACCAAGGTTCTTGGATACTTCGGCGATCAGCTTATAATCAGTGTAGTGCGTAGTCGCCTCAACAATAGCGCGGGCGAATTTTTCAGGGTTGTCCGATTTGAAAATTCCGGAGCCTACGAATACGCCATCCGCTCCCAGATGCATCATTAGTGCGGCATCAGCTGGAGTGGCTACACCACCAGCAGCAAAGTTAACGACAGGCAGCTTGCCTAGCTCATGAACTTCGACCAGCAGGTCGTAAGACACGCCAAGATTTTTGGCTTCGGCATACAGCTCGTCCTTCGACATATTTTGAACCTTGCGAATTTGGCTGTTGATATAACGCATATGGCGCACAGCTTCTACGATGTTGCCGGTTCCTGGCTCGCCCTTGGTACGAATCATGGACGCGCCTTCGCTGATGCGGCGCAGCGCCTCTCCCAGATCCTTTGCACCGCAAACGAAAGGCACGGTGAATTCACGTTTGTCAATATGGAACACTTCATCGGCCGGTGTCAGCACTTCACTTTCGTCCAGGTAGTCAACACCCAGGGATTCCAGCACCTTGGCCTCTACATAATGGCCGATACGGGCCTTTGCCATAACGGGGATGCTTACGACCTTGATGACCTCTTCCACGATTGTAGGATCGGCCATACGGGCTACGCCGCCTGCCGCGCGAATATCAGAAGGTACACGCTCCAGTGCCATTACAGCTACAGCACCTGCGGCTTCGGCAATTTTTGCCTGCTCCGCATTCATGACGTCCATGATGACGCCGCCTTTTTGCATTTCCGCCATACCTCTTTTAACTCTAGATGTTCCTGTTTCCATATCTTCAAGCCTCCCGATAATCTATCTTAATCTAACTTTTTATTTTACCGCATGGCGGATAAATATACAAGCCATTTACTCGGAATTAAGTGCTTGTCCCTTAATTTTAGAATAAATTTTTAATCCCCGAAAAAATATCGCTAAAAAAGCTTCCGATTGCCCTGAAAAGCAGCTTGAACCATCCGGCTTTCTCTGCTTCCTCGGATGTTATCAGATTGACCGTTTTTTGCTGGGGCTGTAGGCCGTTAACTTTATACGTATAGGTTACTTTCCCCACCTTCGTACCCTGGGCGATCGGCGCAACCAACGTCGACGGATCATTAATCTGTACGGCTGTCGTAATCTGCGGAGAGGCCGTTCCCTTCGGAACGATGAAGGTGGCGCCTGCGTCAGTCACCACCGGCACTTCACTCTTCTTGCCCTTCTCAACAGGAACCGTTTCATTGCCGGCGACGGTCGCTTTGGCTGAGACCACCTGCTTGACTTCGAAATTGTTAAATCCGAAATCGAGCACCTTCCTCGTCTCCGTAAAGCGGTGGGCTTCGGAGTTCGCACCCATGACCACGCTGATCAGCCGCATGCCGTCCCGTACGGCAGTACCCGTGAAGCAATTTCCCGCGTCGGAGGTATGCCCCGTCTTCAACCCGTCGAGGCCCGGATAAGCATAAGCTTTGAAATTGGCGATATTTTTATTCGCTTCGAGCATCCAATTGTAGTTTATCATTGGCGCCGCATCACGTTCGCGGAACTTGTAGGATTGAATGGTCGTATACTTCGAGAAATCGGGATGATCTGTAACGATGTGCTGGGCAAGAATGGCCGCATCCATCGCCGACATCACCGTTTCTTTATCCGTATCCGGACGGAATTTGGCCGGCATATCATCACGGTTAAGCCCGGTGGAGTTGACAAAATAGGCGGTTTTCATACCCATCTTCTGTGCCGTCTCATTCATTAATTTAACGAATTCCTGTTCCGACCCGGAGAGGGTTTCGGCCAGAGCAACAGTGGCATCATTCGCTGAGCCAACGGCCATGGCTATGTACAGTTCTTCAATAGTATGTTGGTCTCCTTCGGCCAAAAAAATCCGTGAACCGATTTGCTTCGCCGCATTTTCGGCAACGGTTACTTTCTGATCCCAGGACAGTTTGCCGTTCTTGACAGCGTCCGCGATCAGATATTCCGTCATCATTTTCGTCATGCTGGCCGGAGGGAGCGGCAGATCCGCATTCAAGGACAACAGCACCTGACCAGTAGTAGGCTCAAGCAGTACGGCTGATTTCAGATTCAAACCGAGCGACTGGACCGATGGAATGGTTACAGCCGTTCCAGGTGCAGCAGGCGTCGCTGTGGCTATATCAGCCCCTGCAGGGGCCGGTGTCTGCACACTTTCGGCCATCGCCGGAATAGGAGATAACACAAGCATATTTAAAAGCAGACCTGCTGTTACTGTCTTCACTGCCATCTGTTTCACACTGGATTTACGCTTGAACTTCAATGGATTTAAACTCTCCTTATAATCATCATCTCATTTGCTTGTTCTATTCTAACACAGGGGTACCTCCAAAAAAAGACGGACCGGGCGAAATTCGTCCTGTCCGTCCATATTTTAAAATGATATATCGCTTATACCGAATAATTAGGGGCTTCCTTCGTAATCTGCACATCATGAGGATGGCTTTCACGAAGCCCTGCTCCGGTTATCCGGATAAAGGATGTGTCATCACGCAGTTCGGAGAGCATTCCCGTTCCACAGTAACCCATACCGGAACGTAAACCACCAATCAACTGATGCACCGTATCGGACATCGGACCCTTGAAAGCGACGCGGCCTTCGATACCTTCCGGTACGAGCTTCTTGTCGTCGTCTTGGAAGTAGCGATCCTTGCTGCCTTGCTTCATGGCGCTCATGCTGCCCATGCCGCGGTATACCTTGAACTTACGGCCCTGATAAATCTCGGACTCCCCAGGGCTTTCCTCCGTACCTGCAAAGAGGCTTCCCAGCATAACGGCGTGCGCGCCGGCTGCGATAGCTTTTGTAATCTCGCCAGAGTATTTGATGCCGCCGTCGGCGATAATCGGCACTCCGTATTCACGCGCAACAGATGCGCAGTCGTAAATGGCCGTAATCTGCGGAACGCCGATACCCGCTATGACCCGTGTTGTGCAGATCGAGCCAGGTCCAATGCCAACTTTGACTACGGAAGCCCCCGCTTCGATGAGATCGCGCGTAGCCTCGCCGGTCGCTACATTTCCCGCCACAATCGTCAAATCCGGATACAGCTCACGCAGCTTACGTACGGCTTCAATAATATTGATGTGATGGCCGTGAGCCGAATCGACGACAATCAGATCGACTCCGGCGTTAACCAACGCTTCAGCCCGTTCAAAGGTATCTTTGGATATGCCGATGGCTGCGCCAACCAGCAGACGGCCCTGAGCGTCCTTCGCACCGTTAGGGAACTGAATCGCCTTTTCGATATCTTTAATGGTAATAAGACCTTTGAGAATGTAGTTGTCATCAACAAGCGGAAGCTTCTCAATTTTATGGCGCTGCAGTAGAACCTCAGCCTCCGCAAGTGTCGTGCCGACAGGAGCAGTGACCAGATTTTCCTTAGACATGACTTCGCTGATCGGAATATTGAAATCATGGATAAACCGCAAATCCCGATTCGTAATAATCCCTACCAGTTTATTGTTATCATCTACAACCGGGACGCCGGAAATGCGGTATTTGCCCATTAGACGTTCAGCATCGGAAACCATATGATTCGCGGTAAGTGAAAAAGGATTGGTAATAACGCCGCTCTCAGAACGCTTAACACGGTCAACCTCTTCCGCTTGCTGTTCAACCGACATATTCTTATGGATAATACCAATACCGCCTTCGCGCGCCATGGCAATCGCCATAGCTGCCTCAGTGACCGTATCCATACCGGCGCTGATGAGCGGAATATTCAGCTTTACATTCTTGCTTAACACCGTGGACAGATCCACTTCCTTGGGCAACACTTCCGATTTACGCGGCACCAGCAGCACATCATCAAAAGTCAGTCCCTCTTTGCCAAACTTATCTTTCCACACCTGAGTCATTCCTCCTTGTATTCTTTGTTCTTACGGCCCGCAAACTTTATAAATAAAGAACAAACTTCATCTCAAGTCCATCCGTGGAAGACAGATGTTCTGAGCTGGCAGTATAATGGTTCTTATCTTCAAAGTAGGTTGGAGCGGCATGTCCAAAAATATATTATTGCCATCTTAGCAAAGGGTTTATATACTGTCAAGAACATAACATGAGCAAGAATCCCCCTAAAAAAAAGGGCTCGGCACAAGTATATCCCTGGATATTTGTCCATCAACAGCGCACAAATTCTTCTGTTATAGCGATAGGAATTTAGGGTTTACACGGATCGCATACAATATACAAAAAACCACTGCTGAAATCTCAGCAGTGGTTCATGTGCTTGGCGGCGTCCTACTCTCCCAGGACCCTTCGGTCCAAGTACCATCGGCGCTGGAGGGCTTAACGGTCGTGTTCGGGATGGGTACGCGTGGAACCCCTCCGCCATCGCCACCAAACGGGCATTTGTGAAACAAATGCTGCCGCGAGACATTCGGTCCTTCACCTTCCGGTGCGGATGAATGTTGCAGCGTTCTTCAGGCTTGATCGCCTGAAAACTGGATCGAAACGAAAGATTGCGTTATTTTGGATAAGCCCTCGACCGATTAGTATTGGTCAGCTCCATGCATTGCTGCACTTCCACCTCCAACCTATCTACCTCGTCGTCTTCAAGGGGTCTTACTAACTTGGGAAATCTCATCTTGAGGGGGGCTTCACGCTTAGATGCTTTCAGCGCTTATCCCGTCCGTACGTAGCTACCCAGCCATGCTCCTGGCGGAACAACTGGTGCACCAGCGGTACGTCCATCCCGGTCCTCTCGTACTAAGGACAGCTCCTCTCAAATTTCCTGCGCCCACGACAGATAGGGACCGAACTGTCTCACGACGTTCTGAACCCAGCTCGCGTACCGCTTTAATGGGCGAACAGCCCAACCCTTGGGACCTACTTCAGCCCCAGGATGCGATGAGCCGACATCGAGGTGCCAAACCTCCCCGTCGATGTGGACTCTTGGGGGAGATAAGCCTGTTATCCCCAGGGTAGCTTTTATCCGTTGAGCGATGGCCCTTCCATGCGGTACCACCGGATCACTAAGCCCGACTTTCGTCCCTGCTCGACTTGTAGGTCTCGCAGTCAAGCTCCCTTCTGCCTTTGCACTCTTCGAATGATTTCCAACCATTCTGAGGGAACCTTGGGACGCCTCCGTTACTCTTTAGGAGGCGACCGCCCCAGTCAAACTGCCCGCCTGACACGGTCCCCGTACCCGCTTAGGGTACCAGGTTAGAACCTAGATACGATCAGGGTGGTATCCCAACGATGCCTCCACCGAAGCTGGCGCTCCGGCTTCCAAGGCTCCCACCTATCCTGTACAGATCGTACCCAAGTTCAATATCAAGCTGCAGTAAAGCTCCATGGGGTCTTTCCGTCTTGTCGCGGGTAACCTGCATCTTCACAGGTATTAAAATTTCACCGGATCTCTCGTTGAGACAGCGCCCAAGTCGTTACGCCATTCGTGCGGGTCAGAATTTACCTGACAAGGAATTTCGCTACCTTAGGACCGTTATAGTTACGGCCGCCGTTTACTGGGGCTTCGGTTCACAGCTTCGGATTGCTCCTAACCGCTCCCCTTAACCTTCCAGCACCGGGCAGGCGTCAGCCCGTATACTTCGCCTTGCGGCTTCGCACAGACCTGTGTTTTTGCTAAACAGTCGCTTGGGCCTTTTCACTGCGGCCCCCTCGGGCTATTCACCCTACCGAGGCACCCCTTCTCCCGAAGTTACGGGGTCATTTTGCCGAGTTCCTTAACGAGAGTTCTTCCGCGCGCCTTAGAATTCTCTTCTCGCCTACCTGTGTCGGTTTGCGGTACGGGCACCTTCTCCTGGCTAGAGGCTTTTCTTGGCAGTGTGAGATCATGACCTTCGCTACTACAATTTTCGCTCCCCATCACAGCCCAGCCTTATGGTGTACGGATTTGCCTATACACCAGCCTCGCTGCTTGGACGGACATCCATCAGTCCGCGTCACTACCCTCCTGCGTCCCCCCATTGCTCATAACGGATTATGGTGGTACAGGAATATCAACCTGTTGTCCTTCGACTACGCCTGTCGGCCTCGCCTTAGGTCCCGACTTACCCTGAGCGGACGAGCCTTCCTCAGGAAACCTTGGGCTTTCGGCGGATCAGATTCTCACTGATCTTTTCGTTACTCATACCGGCATTCTCACTTGTATGCAGTCCAGCTGTCCTTACAGTCAACCTTCAACCCGCATACAACGCTCCCCTACCCCTGATGCAAAGCATCAAGCCATAGCTTCGGTGGTGTGTTTAGCCCCGTTACATTTTCGGCGCAGAGTCACTCGACCAGTGAGCTATTACGCACTCTTTCAATGGTGGCTGCTTCTAAGCCAACATCCTGGTTGTCTGTGCAACTCCACATCCTTTCCCACTTAACACACACTTGGGGACCTTAGCTGATGGTCTGGGCTGTTTCCCTTTTGACAATGGATCTTAGCACTCACTGTCTGACTCCCGGACGCAAGTCCATGGCATTCGGAGTTTGACTGAGCTTGGTAACCCTTGCGGGCCCCGCACCCAATCAGTGCTCTACCTCCACGACTTCAAATCCGAGGCTAGCCCTAAAGCTATTTCGGGGAGAACCAGCTATCTCCGAGTTCGATTGGAATTTCTCCGCTACCCCCACCTCATCCCCGCACTTTTCAACGTGCGTGGGTTCGGGCCTCCAGTGCGTGTTACCGCACCTTCACCCTGGACAGGGGTAGATCACACGGTTTCGGGTCTACGCCCACGTACTTCGTCGCCCTATTCAGACTCGCTTTCGCTGCGGCTCCGGCTCCTCGCCTTAACCTTGCACGTTAAACGTAACTCGCCGGTTCATTCTACAAAAGGCACGCCATCACCCCTAAAATGGGCTCTGACTTCTTGTAAGCACACGGTTTCAGGTACTGTTTCACTCCCCTTCCGGGGTGCTTTTCACCTTTCCCTCACGGTACTGTTTCACTATCGGTCGCCAGGGAGTATTTAGCCTTGGCAGATGGTCCTGCCGGATTCATACGGGGTTTCACGTGCCCCGCACTACTCGGGATCCGTCTCGGAGGGAACGATTTTTCAGCTACAGGGCTTTTACCTCTTCTAGCGGGCCTTTCCAGACCTCTTCGCTTAAACCGTTCCTTTGTAACTCCATGGGAGACGTCCCACAACCCCGAAGAGCAAGCTCTTCGGTTTAGGCTGTTCCGCGTTCGCTCGCCGCTACTGACGGAATCACTCTTGTTTTCTCTTCCTCAGGGTACTTAGATGTTTCAGTTCCCCTGGTCTGCCTCTACCTACCCTATGAATTCAGGTAGGAGTGACTGTGCATTACCACAGCCGGGTTTCCCCATTCGGACACCCCCGGATCCACGCTTGCTTACAGCTCCCCGAGGCCTTTTCGTTGTTCGCCACGTCCTTCTTCGGCTCCTGGCGCCTAGGCATCCTCCGTGTGCTCTTACTAGCTTAACCAACTAAGCACTTTCACTTCACTTGTTCAATCGCTTGACACAAGCTCAGCTAAAAGATGTTCTAAAACGCAATTTTCGTTTCGGTATCCAGTTTTCAAGGATCAAGTTCTTGCTTTTGAGAGTTTGAGCTCTCAAAACTGAGCAACGAGTGAGCAACAGGCCTAAACCTGAGTTTTGGAAGCTAAGCTTCCGATTTGAATGTTTCCGCTCGGGAAACGATTCTCCATAGAAAGGAGGTGATCCAGCCGCACCTTCCGATACGGCTACCTTGTTACGACTTCACCCCAATCATCTACCCCACCTTCGGCGGCTGGCTCCCTTGCGGGTTACCCCACCGACTTCGGGTGTTGTAAACTCTCGTGGTGTGACGGGCGGTGTGTACAAGACCCGGGAACGTATTCACCGCGGCATGCTGATCCGCGATTACTAGCAATTCCGACTTCATGCAGGCGAGTTGCAGCCTGCAATCCGAACTGAGACCGGCTTTATAAGATTGGCTCCGCCTCGCGGCTTCGCTTCCCGTTGTACCGGCCATTGTAGTACGTGTGTAGCCCAGGTCATAAGGGGCATGATGATTTGACGTCATCCCCACCTTCCTCCGGTTTGTCACCGGCAGTCACTCTAGAGTGCCCAGCCTTACCTGCTGGCAACTAAAGTCAAGGGTTGCGCTCGTTGCGGGACTTAACCCAACATCTCACGACACGAGCTGACGACAACCATGCACCACCTGTCTCCTCTGTCCCGAAGGCCTACGCTATCTCTAACGTATTCAGAGGGATGTCAAGACCTGGTAAGGTTCTTCGCGTTGCTTCGAATTAAACCACATACTCCACTGCTTGTGCGGGTCCCCGTCAATTCCTTTGAGTTTCAGTCTTGCGACCGTACTCCCCAGGCGGAGTGCTTACTGTGTTAACTTCGGCACCAAGGGTATCGAAACCCCTAACACCTAGCACTCATCGTTTACGGCGTGGACTACCAGGGTATCTAATCCTGTTTGCTCCCCACGCTTTCGCGCCTCAGCGTCAGTTACAGCCCAGAAAGTCGCCTTCGCCACTGGTGTTCCTCCACATCTCTACGCATTTCACCGCTACACGTGGAATTCCACTTTCCTCTTCTGCACTCAAGCTGCCCAGTTTCCAGTGCGACCACAGGTTGAGCCCATGGTTTAAACACCAGACTTAAACAGCCGCCTGCGCGCGCTTTACGCCCAATAATTCCGGACAACGCTTGCCCCCTACGTATTACCGCGGCTGCTGGCACGTAGTTAGCCGGGGCTTTCTTCTCAGGTACCGTCACTCTTGTAGCAGTTACTCTACAAGACGTTCTTCCCTGGCAACAGAGCTTTACGATCCGAAAACCTTCATCACTCACGCGGCGTTGCTCCGTCAGGCTTTCGCCCATTGCGGAAGATTCCCTACTGCTGCCTCCCGTAGGAGTCTGGGCCGTGTCTCAGTCCCAGTGTGGCCGTTCACCCTCTCAGGTCGGCTACGCATCGTCGCCTTGGTGAGCCGTTACCCCACCAACTAGCTAATGCGCCGCAGGCCCATCCCTTGACAGCAGATTGCTCCGCCTTTCAGCCTCCCAGCAGGTGCCAAGAGGAATTATCCGGTATTAGCTACCGTTTCCGGTAGTTATCCCAGTTCAAGGGGCAGGTTGCCTACGTGTTACTCACCCGTCCGCCGCTAAGTATTTTTGAGAGCAAGCTCTCAAAAATACTCCGCTCGACTTGCATGTATTAGGCACGCCGCCAGCGTTCGTCCTGAGCCAGGATCAAACTCTCCAATAAGGTTTTTTCGTGCGGTTACTTCCTCGAATCACTCCAAGAAAATAACCATCCGAAAAGTCTATCGATAGAGCGATTAGCTCATGTTGAAACATCTGACGAGAATTTGCATTCTCATGATGGCCTTTCCAAAGCGTGAACCACGCTGTGAAATCCATCTCTTTTGGAACTCGCTAGAAGCGAATCCCCACTCACTCGTTGTTCAGTTTTCAAAGATCAAACTTGTTTGCCGTTCAACTTAATGTCTCATCAGCAACTTTTATAATATATCATATCCGACCGTTTTATGCAAGCTCTTTTTTTAATTTCTTTTTGAAGAAGAACTCGTATTTCTTGGCCGGAATTAGAATATACCATATCTATATATACATTGCAATAGTATTTTTAAAATATCTAAAAACAAAACCCGGGAAAGCAAGCTTTCACCGCCCTCCCGGGTTATAAGGCTTCTAAAATACGAGGAAACGTGCTGCCTTATTCCCCCGCGCGGTTGCGCATATGCGGGAACAGCAGTACATCGCGGATGGATGCCGAGTCGGTCAGCAGCATAACCAGACGGTCGACGCCGATTCCAAGGCCGCCGGTCGGAGGCATGCCATATTCAAGCGCACGGATGAAGTCCTCATCCATTTCATGCGCTTCATCATTACCCTGCTCCTTCTCTTGAAGCTGAGCTTCAAACCGCTGGCGCTGGTCAATCGGGTCGTTCAACTCGCTGAACGCATTGGCATGCTCGCGGGCCACGATGAACAGCTCGAACCGGTCGGTAAACCGAGGATCATGATCGTTCTTCTTGGCGAGCGGCGAAATTTCGACAGGATGACCCGTTACAAATGTAGGCTGAATCAGTGTCTCTTCGACAAACTGTTCAAAGAAAGCATTAAGAATATGACCGAAAGTCATATGCTTCTCAACCGGCACACGGTGTTCCTTAGCAAGACGATGGGCTTCTTCGTCAGTCATATGCACACCGAAATCGACACCGGTTACTTCCTTGACCGCATCGACCATCGATACGCGGCGCCACTCCGGAGTTAAGTCGACTTCGTGGCCTTGATAGTTGATTTTTTGCGTACCGAGCACTTCCTGAGCAATATGGGCAATCAAGCTCTCGGTCAGACGCATGATATCCGTGTAATCGGCATAAGCCTCATAAAGTTCAATCATGGTGAACTCAGGGTTGTGGCGGGTGGAAATCCCCTCGTTGCGATAGACGCGGCCGATTTCGTATACTTTTTCCAGACCGCCGACGATGAGCCGCTTCAAATGCAGTTCGATAGCGATCCGCATGTAGAGTTCCATCTCCAGCGTGTTGTGGAAAGTAATGAACGGACGGGCCGCGGCACCGCCTGCAATGGCGTGAAGAGTCGGCGTCTCGACTTCCAGATAGCCAAGCGAATCCAGGTAACGGCGCATCGACTGAATAATCCGCGAACGGGTGATAAAAGTCTGCTGAACCTCAGGATTGATGATCAAATCGACATAACGCTGGCGGTAGCGCAGCTCAACATCCTTGAGGCCATTGTATTTATCAGGAAGCGGGAGCAGCGATTTGGACAGCACTTCAATCTCGCTTACCTTAATGGTAGTCTCTCCGGTCTTCGTCTTGAAGACGGTACCGGTCACGCCGATGATATCCCCGAGATCAAGCACGCCGAACGCCGCATATTGGACCTCCGGCACGCTATCTTGACGGACGTAAATTTGAATTTTTCCGCTAAGATCCTGAATGTGGGCAAAGCTCGCTTTGCCCATTGTCCGTTTGGCCATAATCCGACCTGCGACGCTTACTTGAACGGCCTTCTCATCCAGCTCTTCATGGGTCATTCCGTCATATTTGGCTACAATATTTCCGGCATTATGTGTACGCTGGTACTTTTTGCCGAACGGATCGATCCCCAGTCCTCGCAGCTCGTCCAATTTAGAACGACGAATCTGCAGCAGTTCGCTTAGCTCGCTCTCCGTACCCGCCTGATTACTGATTTCTTCACTCATTGCGTGTCATCCCTTCAAAACAGATTTGAACCTCTTTAGACGTAAGAAGAAACGGCTGTCTCCATATCGCTCTGACAGTACCGTTCCTTTGAACATATAACGATAATTACATTGCGGGTCATACCCAGTATAATCGGTTGCGGCGTTCGTTTCCCCCAGAAATCCAGGGCCAAAGCTAGGCGCACAGTTATACTTTCTTATATCCTGAAAAAAGCTTCCCTAAGGAAGCTTTTTTCAAACGGTTCCCCGCCTGCATGATCCGGTATGATCAATCCTCGCTGGCTTCGCAGTGTGATGCGACCTTGACTACTTAGGTCCAATCTTATTTCATTTTAATATCAATGATTTTATATTGAATAACGCCTGCGGGCACGGTGACGTCGACGACAGTACCTTTTTTCTTTCCGATAATTGCTTTGCCCACAGGGCTTTCGTTGGAAATCTTGTTATTGAGCGGATCCGATTCGGCCGACCCGACGATCGTATACTCCATGATATCCCCGAACTCCATATCTTCGACGGTAACGGTTACTCCGACACTGACGCTCTCGGTGTCAATTTCATCGCTGTTAATGATGCGGGCATTGCGGAGCATTTTCTCCAGGGTAATGATGCGGCCTTCGATAAAAGCCTGTTCATTCTTGGCATCTTCGTACTCCGAGTTCTCGCTTATATCTCCATACCCGATAGCCACTTTGATCCGCTCGGCCACTTCGCGGCGCTTGACGGATTTGAGGTTCTCTAGTTCCTCTTCCAGACGTTTCAAACCATCCGGAGTGAGAATGACTTCTTTGTCGCTCATCTTAACCGATTCTCCTGTCGTATACATTTATTGAAAACACCATAACTATATGCGAATCCAAAGGGATAAGAACCCCTCGCTGCATTGCTTCAAAATTTGGAACGGCGAATTTATACTGTGAAATTATATGGGAACCATTACAAAATGTCAATGACAGCCTTCGTATTGTCAGGTGGATTCAAATCAAGCGCGACAGCAGGCGTTATACCGCGGAAACGGACGCTTCAGCGCCCTCCGGATCACCCGTTTCTTCTTCTGAGACCCGGTCGACAAAATCATTTAAAATCCGTACCATTTCGTCACGTTTCGTTTCTTCCATAATAACATCTTTTACGCGGGCGGCGCCTTTCAGACCTTTCAGATACCAGGCCAGATGCTTGCGCATTTCGCGGACAGCAACCGCTTCGCCTTTCAAATCAACCAGACGGTCCATATGCAAAATGGCGACCGCGATTTTCTCCTTCGGTGACGGATCGGGCAGCAGTTCTCCGGTGCTGAGGTACTGGACGGTACGGTACAGCATCCACGGATTGCCGAGCGCACCCCGCCCAATCATCACGCCGTCGCATCCGGTCTGATCGAGCATAGCCCGGGCATCCTGCGGCGTCTGTACATCGCCGTTGCCGATAACCGGAATCGAGACCGCTTCCTTAGCCTGGCGGATGTAACTCCAATCGGCATGACCGGTGTATAGCTGCTCGCGGGTGCGGCCGTGCACACTGATGGCTTGGCCTCCGGCCCGTTCCACCGCGCGCGCGTTATCCACGACGAAAATATGCTCGCTATCCCAGCCGATCCGCATTTTGACGGTAACCGGCTTATCGACGGCGTCGACCACTGCGGAGACCATTTCGTATATTTTGTCAGGCTCAAGCAGCCAGCGCGCTCCAGCGTCGCATTTTGTAACCTTCGGCACCGGACAGCCCATGTTGATATCAATGATATCGGCGTTCGTTTCTTTATCGACTACCTTTGCCGCTTCCACCAGCGACTCGCGGTCCCCGCCAAAAATTTGCAGGCTGAGCGGTTTCTCCCGATCATCGACAAACAGCATTTCGCGCGTTCGCTTGTTGCCGTGCACAATCGCCTTGTCGCTTACCATTTCGGCGCAGACGAGGCCCGTCCCGAACTCCTTGGCGATAAGCCGGAAAGCCGGGTTGCATACGCCGGCCATAGGAGCAAGCACAACCTGATTTTTCATTTCGATGTTGCCTATTTTAAGCATGCTGTTCACTTCCTTTTATATTGAGGATGAGTCGGTCAATTCCTTGACCCCGACCTCCAAAACTATCGCAATTTTATCTAAAATTTGATCTTCCAAGCATCGGTTGCCCCGCTCTACCGCCCCAAGCACAGCGAGTGAAATGCCCGCGCGGTCCGCCAGTTCCTCCTGTGTATAGCCTTTTAGCTTGCGGAATGCCCGGATCCGTCTTCCCATACGCTTGTTGTCCACAACTTGATTCCTTCCCTTCCGTCTAACTTGCCCAGCGCTTTCGTCATCAACTCCAGTAGGCCGGACGGTTCATCTTGCGGCACAATATCGCGGAGCGGAAAAAGCACGAATGCGCGTTCCTGCATACGGGGATGCGGCAGAATCAAATGCGGAGTGTCCAGTACCTTTCCATCCATCCACAGCAAATCCAAATCTACCGTCCGGGGGCCGTTACGTATAGTCCTCACCCGCCCCAGCCGGTCCTCAATCTCCAGCATCACATTCAGCAGCGCTTCAGGCATCAGCGAGGTGCGCACAGCCGCTGCCATATTTAAAAAATTCGGTTGGTCTGCATAACCGACAGGCTCGGTCTCGTATACGCCGGAACAGCGCAAGACTTCAATATCGGCATGAGCATTAAGCAGGGTAAGGGCATCATTAAGACTTTTCTCGCGATCCCCCAAATTCGCCCCTAAAGCAATATAAGCCTCTGACTGCTCAGAGGTGGAATGATTACTCATAGATCGGTTCTCACTTTCTCGCTCTATGCAGTTCTACGGTCACTCCCTGGAAATGAACGTCGAACGGCGGATGCGGTTTGGTCACCTTCACAGTTACCGCGTTGATAATAGTATAAGTGTGAAGTATCGCAGATGCAATACGTTCACCCAAAGCTTCAATCAGCTTATAGGACTCCTGTTCGACAATATTTTTAACCAGAGCATGCGCTTCGGCGTAGTTTACCGTCTGCTGCAGATCGTCGCTTCGACCCGCTCGGCTTAAGTCAAGTTCGAACTCCAGATCAATGTAATAACGCTGGCCCAGCCTGCGCTCCTCTTCAAAAACGCCGTGATAGCCGTAGTATTCCATGCGGTGAAGCTTCATTTTGTCCATGGTCGATGCCACCTTTCATTATTTAACACCGGAGTAGAGCATGGCGTCGCACATCGTAACCGTCCGCTTTATCAGCCGCACATCATGTACGCGCACAATCTGACATCCCTGGGCGATGCCAAAAGCTACGGTTGCCGCCGTACCTTCGACAACATCGTCTACCGGCAGGTCAAGCGCTGTGCGGATAAAACGTTTGCGCGATGTGGCGAGCAGCACCGGATAGCCGAGCTCCGTTAATGCGTCCAGCGACATCATTGCCCGCAAATTCTCATGATAATCCTTGGCAAATCCGATGCCGGGATCGAGAATGATATGCTCTGTCCGAACTCCAGCCTGTAAGGCTAAATCGATGCTCTCACGCAGATCTGCGATCATATCAGCTTGCAAATCGGTGTAATCCCTGTCTTTTCTGTTATGCATCAAAATAATCGGACATTCGGCTTCAGCGGCAACCTTTGCCATGAGAGGATCGGCCTTGCAGCCCCAGATATCGTTGATGATATGCGCTCCGGCGGCAATCGCCTGCTTCGCCACCTCCGCCTTATATGTGTCGATCGATAGCGGAATTTGCGGTGCAGCGCAGTGAATTGCCTCAATAACGGGAAGAATACGTGATAGCTCCTCATCAGCGCTCACCGGTTCGTGACCGGGACGCGTCGATTCGCCTCCAATATCGATAATGTCGGCGCCCTCCTCCGCCATCTGCAAGGCATGCTGAACGGCAGCTTCGGGCTTGTCCCATAATCCGCCATCAGAGAACGAATCGGGCGTCACATTTAGGATGCCCATAATCAATGTCCGCGTGCCTAAGGTAAGCTCCATAGGACCGCTGGTATATTTTCGCGTATACAATATAGGCTTCATTGCTCTACTCCCGCTCTCTGTCTGTATTTCTTTAGAAGCATGGAAGTGACGGGACCCGCCGACCCGCTTCCGACTACCGTCCGTTCATTCTCTTCCCATAGAATCGTCACAGGCACAATCTCCTGAATCGAATTGGTCAAAAAAATTTCTTCCGCCCCCCTCAGCGTCTCCCAAGGGTATAATCCGGTTTGGCCTTTAAGACCTTCGCTTCGCGCAAGCTGCATCACCATTTCCCGGGTAATTCCCGGCAGTAGGCCGGTCGACTCATCCGGTGTGAACAAACGCCCTGCTTGTACAAAGAACACATTGCTGACAATGCCTTCCGCCACTTCGCCGCGCTCGGTTAACATCAGCCCTTCAGCGCCACGGGCAGCGGACGGGTGCAGTGACAGCTCTCTTTTGGCCAAAATATTGTTCATATAATGTAGCGACTTGAACCGTACCAGGCCTTCCGGCGTATTCCGGCGCAGCTTGAGCAGTTGAAGTTCTTTCCCCTCTGTATCCAATTCGATAGGGCGCGGCGGCAGCGCTTTGGCGAACAGCACCTGATTCGGACGAGTATAGTCTCCCGCCGGAAGGCCGAGAACATCCTCGCCGGCGGTTACAGTGTAACGAATGTAGGCTTCTTGCAGCCCGTTGCGCTTCATCAGCTCCGCGATCCATTCCGTTAGGCCGACAGGGTCGGGCTTATAAGGAATGCCGAGCTGAATGCATCCCTCCACCATGCGCTTTAAGTGGCGTTCCAGCAAAAACGGCCTGCCTCCGTACGTCCGGAACGTCTCGAACAGTCCGATGCCATACAAAAAGCCGTGATCCCTGACGGAAACCACGGCATCTCCGGCGTCTACGACGCCGCCATTAACTCCTATATAATTCATACTGTCTTTCCGGCTTTTCGCTTCAGGAAATTGCGGAGCATCGTATGGCCGTGATCGGTAATAATCGACTCCGGATGGAACTGGACGCCCTCAATCGGATATTCCTTGTGGCGGAGTCCCATAATTTCACCTTCCGCCGTTTCAGCGGTGATTTCCAGGCAGTCAGGCAAGCTCTCGCGCTCCACTAGCAGGGAATGGTACCGGGTCGCCGTAAACGGTGATTCCAGTCCTTCAAAGACAGAACCGCCTTTATGATGGATCGGCGAGGTTTTGCCATGCATCAGCCGCTCTGCGCGAATAACATTGCCGCCGAATGCCTGTCCGATCGCCTGATGGCCGAGGCACACACCGAAGATCGGGATCACTCCTTTAAAATGGTTGATCAGTTCGAGACTGATGCCCGCCTCATTCGGCGTACACGGTCCCGGAGAGATCAGGATATGATCCGGCGCCAGCTGTTCAATCTGTTCGATGCTGATTTCGTCGTTGCGATAAACCTTGACCTCTTCACCAAGTTCCCCCAAATACTGTACGAGATTATACGTAAAAGAGTCATAGTTGTCGATAACCAAAATCATGTTTGTTTTGCTCCCTCCGCGCCGCCGCCAGGCTGCGATTCCCTCATGGATTCACTGCAAAGAACCGCTTTTACGATGGCCTTGGCTTTATTGTGGCATTCCCGGTATTCACGGTAAGGATCGGAGTCGATCACGATTCCCGCGCCCGTCTGAATATAGCCCGTTCCGTCCTTTACAACTAACGTTCGTATAATAATATTTAATTCCATATTGCCGCCATAGTCAATCCAGCCCATCGAACCGGTATACGGACCGCGCCGGACAGGTTCCAATTCCTCAATGATCTCCATCGTCCTTACCTTCGGCGCACCGGTAATTGTCCCCCCTGGAAACAGGGACGCGATCACATCGTAGGCATCCTTGCCCTCCGCAATCCGCCCGTTGACCTGGGAAACCAGGTGCATGACATGCGAGTAGCGTTCCACCGTCATGAGCTCCGGTACGTTGACCGTACCATAAGCGGAGACGCGGCCGATGTCGTTGCGCTCCAGATCGACGAGCATAATGTGCTCGGCCGTCTCTTTGGCGCTCTCGCGCAGCTCCGCCTCCATGGCGGCGTCCTCCGCGGGAGTCAGGCCCCGGCGCCGGGTGCCGGCGATCGGCCGCGCGCTCACCTTGTCCCCATGCAGCTTGACCAACAGTTCCGGCGAAGCGCTGGACAGCGCGAAGCCGGGCGAGCGCAGCAGCCCCATGTACGGGGACGGGTTGAGCCTGCGCAGCCACTCGTACACCGCCTCCGGCGAGGAGGTAAGCGCTGCTTCCTGGCGCAGCGACAAATTTACCTGGAATACATCGCCTTGGCGGATGTATTCCTGGATATCCAGCACGGCCTGCTGGAACTTCTCTCTTGTAAATGCCGAGAACATCCCCGGCCATTCACCGGATTCGGCTGCCGCGGGGATATCCGGAACACTGGAAGTGTCCGATTCAGCTTCCTCAGCAGCTTCCGCCGCTTCGCACATATGCCGCCACTGCTTCAGCATCTCCTCTGCTTTCCCCAACGTCTCTTCATAGAGCGCTTTAATTTCTGCAGGGGAGACGTTGGCTGAGATCGAAGTATGCATCGCGCAATACAGCTGCTCTTTCTCGTGGTCGTAGATCCACATCTCATCCAGCCGCATCCAGAGATAATCAGGGAATCCCGGATGATCCTCCGAGGTAGAAGGCAGCCGTTCAAGCGAGCGGACCACATCGTACGACAGGAAGCCGACACAGCCCCCCGTGAACGGCGGAAGCCCGGAATCATCCAGCCGGGGTGCTTTAAAAGGCGCCATCCATTCGCGCAGCACCTCAAGCGGCGCGCCTTCCAGCGCCTCGGCCCCATCTCCGGCCGCACTGTCCGCTTCTGCCCCACTTCCGGCGGAAATCCGCTGTACCTTGGCATGGATATCCTTGCCTGTCAGCACGGAAGAAGGGCGAAGTCCGACGTACGTGTAGCGCCCTGCCTTTCCACTTTCCAGCACTACGGAATAAGGCGATGCCATTCCCCACGCCTTTTTCCAAGAGCGGGGAAGTCCGACCGGGCAACGCTGCGATCGTATGATCAGAGGCAGGATATTCCAGCCTTCGCCGGCCCACTGCTCCCATTCCTTCCAACCCGTAACGATCTCCAAGTTCATCCTCCTAAACGCCTCAATAGCTATTTGCCTGTCAGTATACTTTATTTTCAGCAATTTTGAAAAGTCTATCCGAAAAGTAGCGCTTATTTTTGCCTGGAATAAGAGGATTACTCAGCCAGGCTCTACCGAAATGCAATAAGAAACGGCTTCCTCCATCCTCGTAAAAGCTTATGCACAACGCAAAAAGCCTTTAACAACCGCTCAAAGGCGGAAGTCCAAGGCTCTTTTTCGTACAATTATAGTATTATTCTAAAAGAATAGGGTTTAAGCTTCGTAGTTGTACAGCGGTGTGCTGAGGTAACGTTCGCCGTTACTCGGAACGATTGCAACCACGCGTTTGCCAGCGCCCAGTTCTTTAGCCACTTTGATCGCTGCAAAAATCGCCGCTCCCGAAGAAATACCGGACAGGATTCCCTCTTCTTTCGCTACACGGCGCGCTGTATCAAACGCTTCGTCATTTTCAACATGAATAATTTCATCGTAAACATTTTGATTCAGAATATCAGGGATAAAGTTGGCTCCGATACCTTGAATTTTATGAGGTCCCGGTTTGCCGCCCGCAAGAATTGGCGAAGCCGCAGGCTCTACCGCATAAATCTTGATGTCCGGATATTTATCTTTCAGCACTTCGCCGGCGCCGGTAATCGTTCCGCCTGTGCCAATACCCGCGATGAAAGCGTCCAACGACCCGCCGATCGAATCGATCGCTTCCACGATTTCCGGTCCCGTCGTTTCGCGGTGAATCTTCACGTTGGCCGGATTCTTGAACTGCTCGGCAACAAAGTAGCTCGGATTCTCAGCCAGAATGGCTTCGGCTTTCTTAACTGCGCCGTTCATGCCTTCTGATCCCGGAGTCAGAACCAATTCCGCACCATAAGCGCGAAGCAGGTTGCGGCGCTCCAAGCTCATCGTCTCAGGCATAACGATAATGGCTTTGTATCCTTTAGCCGCAGCTACCATAGCCAGACCGATACCCGTATTGCCGCTGGTTGCCTCCAGGATCGTATCTCCCGGTTTCAGACGGCCTTCCTTCTCGGCTTCTTCCACAATGCTGACCGCAATCCGGTCCTTAACGCTGGAGCCCGGGTTCTGGTATTCGAGCTTCACATAGATTTCCGCAGCGCCTTCCGGCACGATCCGGTTCAGACGTACAAGCGGGGTACCTCCAATTAGTTCGGTTACATTGTTGACCACTTTAGACATGAGCAAAAACCTCCTTAGAATAATGAACGAGATAGAAGATAGCGTAACTTGTGACATAAGTCTTCAGCATTTGCCCCTTGGGTCATCAGCGGCCGCCTTCAATTTAACATGGTCATACCGGATCTGCCCCCGAAAGTTCCAGGAAACGCCGCACGCCAAGCCGCGCGCTGCACAGTGGGGATACAAGCTGCCGTGCTATTCCGACTAAATCAGTAGGTTTTACGTTAATCTCATCTTATCAATCTTGAAGTCCCTTGTCAATATCTATTGCGGCACCATATTTGGCGCGGAGATCATTCTCGACCTTTTGCAGCGGCGGAGCCTGTTCCAGGGCAAGTTCCATGCGGACCTGCTCTCTTATTTCCCGTTCACTCGGCATCTTCGGAACGTTTACTTTGTCTGTCCGGATAACGGCATAACCGCCTTCTACCAGAAACGGACCAGCAACAGCGCCGGGGTCCAGCTCCGCCGCTGTCTTAAGCAGTTCCTGCGGCCAAAAAGGATTGTCTTCCTCCACTGTACCGATCCGGCCTCCGCGAAGCCTGCTGTCTTCATCAATTGAAAGCTCCTCTGCCAAATCGGTAAAATCCTCACCATCTTCCAATCGGTCCAGTACCCGTTCCGCTTCCCTTTCGGAATTTACCTTGATGATTGACAGCTCGATCTCCTTGACCGGGCGAAGAAGGTCCGGATCCTGCTGCAAATACTCATCGATTTCCTTGTCTCCGATTACAATTCCAGTCGTTGCCACTGCTTGCAGCAGGAGTCTGTAGCCAGTTTCTTCCCTGACTTCCTCCTTGGACAAGCCAAGCTCCGTTTCCATCTGCGAGTAATACAGCTCCTCCGAGCCGTATCCGGAAGCCGCTGCTTGCAATTCCCGGTCGATTTCCTGCTCCGAGACGGAGATCCCGAGTTTCTTGGCTTCCTTCTCAAGCGCGATCCGGTTAAGCATGGCAAGCAGTACTTCATCGCCATGTCTCTTTTGAAGCTCATCTCTCCACTGCCGCAGCGAGATGGATTGGCCGGCAACCTTCGCTATTATTTTTCCGTCTTCGTCGTTCCCTTCCGTCCCTTTTCCCTTGCGCCATTCCCATATGAGAAGGGCGGAAAGAAGCAGGACGAACCCAGCCAGAATAATAACGGATTTGCGCAGAGCGCGTTCCTGTCTTGTCATTCCCACACGATCCTATTTCGCTTGATTGAGAATTTCCTGCAGTTCCGCCTTGTTAAAAGAATAGGCTTCATTGCAGAAATGGCATACCACTTCGGCCTGACCGTCTTCCTCGATGATCTGCTCCAGTTCATGCATCCCGAGGCTTACCAGAGTCTGCTCCACTTTCTCGCGGGAGCAATGACACTTAAAGCTGATTTCCATTTCGTCCAGCACTTCCGTATCGGGCAAAATGCGGCTCAGCATCTCCTCCGGTTCCATACCCTGATCGAGCAGCGCTGTAACCGAAGGTGTCGAGCTTAAGTTTTGTTCGATTTCCGTAATCTCCTCGTCGCTCAGGCCCGGCAGCAGTTGAATAATAAATCCGCCAGCCACCTTGACGCTGTTATCCGTATCAACCAGTACACCTAGTCCTACCGCAGAGTTCGTCTGCTCGGAAACGGCAAAGTAATACGTAAAATCGTCGCCGAGCTCGCCGGAAACAATCGGCACACTGCCGCGGTAAGGCTCCTTCAGACCGAGATCCTTGATGACATGCATAAAGCCATCGGTTCCGACCGCCCCTGCCACGTCCAGCTTGCCAAGACTATTGCTCGGCAGATGGACATGAGGATTCTGGACATAGCCGCGAACCTCACCCTCCGCATTAGCCTCTGCGACAATCTGTCCGATCGGACCGCCGCCTTTGATCTGTATATTGATCATTTCCTTGCCTTTGAGCATAGCGCCCATCATGGCGGCTGCGGTGACCGTACGTCCGAGCGCAGCCGTAGCCGTCGGATAAGTATCATGCCTCCGCTGAAGCTCGGCTGTAAGCTCTGTCGTGCGAACCGCAAAAGCCCGTACCCTGCCGCCAAGTGCTGTTCCCCGTACCAACCGGTCTTTTTTATTTTGCATAGGTGCCTAGCCCTCCTGTCATAAATTGAATCCCAATGTTATTGATTTCGATCGTAAATAATGCGCAGCCCCTCCAGCGTGAGCATCGAATTGACCTCGTCAATGCAGTCCGTCTCACCAGCTATCATCGGCGCCAGTCCTCCTGTCGCGATGACCTTCAGTCTTGGTGCGTTCATCTCTGCCTTAATGCGCCTTACAATGCCTTCTACTTGCCCCGCATAGCCGAAAATAATCCCGGCCTGCATCGCATGCACGGTATTTCGGCCGATTACTTTCTTGGGCTTCTCCAGTTCGATTCTCGGGAGCTTGGACGCCCGCTGATATAACGCCTCGGTGGAAATGCCGATACCCGGCACAATGGCGCCTCCAAGATAATTGGCGCTTCCGTCAATGCAGTCGAATGTTGTGGCGGTTCCAAAGTCGACGACGACAAGCGGACATTGATAACGCTCTATGGCGGCCACGGCATTCACAATACGGTCCGCGCCGACCTCCCGAGGGTTCTCGTAACGCAGATTGAGCCCGGTCTTGATTCCGGGCCCCACTACCAGCGGCTCTTTGCCGATATATTTGACACACATTTCCACGAATACATGCACGAGCGGAGGTACGACGGAAGAAATGATGACTCCTTCTACATTTTTAACGGACAGACCCGACATATTAAACAAATTGTGAATCAAAATCCCGTACTCATCCGTAGTCGATTGCCTCGCCGTGCTCAGCCGGAAATGGTGCAGGAGTTCCCGCTGCCGGTATACCCCAAGCACAATATTCGTATTGCCGATATCCACGGCCAGCATCATGACAAGCCGCCCTCCTTCTTCTCATTCAGATCCAGACTGATATCCAAACTGGAAAAGGAATAAGTGAGCCGTCCAACGGAGATAACATCGACGCCCGTTTCTGCGATGCCGCGCACCGTTTCCAGCGATACATTTCCCGAAGCCTCCGTCTTAATATGCGGCGCCTTCGTCTTAATTTTGCGCACAGCCTCTGTCATTAATTCAAGAGACATGTTATCCAGCATAATAATATCCGCGCCTGCGGCCAGCGCCTCTTCCACCTGTTCCAGGCTTTCCGTTTCCACTTCAATCGTCATGGTATGCGGAATGTTGGCCCGGGCTCTGCTGACAGCCTTCTGAATACCCCCCGCACCTTTTATATGATTATCCTTGATCATAACGGCATCGTATAAGCCGAAACGGTGATTGGCGCCTCCGCCGACGCGCACCGCGTATTTCTCCAGCATCCGGTGTCCGGGCGTAGTCTTGCGCGTATCCACCAGCTTCGCCGGCAGCCCATCCAGCGCCTGCACGAACGAAGCTGTCCGCGTCGCCACTCCCGAAAGCCGCTGCATTAAATTCAGAGCAAGCCGCTCTCCGGTCAAAATCGAGTGGGTGCTGCCCTCCACTTCTGCAATCACGGTTCCCTTCGCCACACGTTCGCCTTCCTTTACGAATGAGGTAAAGGACAGACCGGGATCGACGACCTCGAATACCAGCTCCGCGACGGGAATGCCGCAGACCACGCCTTCTTCTTTTGCATGAATAATCCCTTTGGACTGATGTCCGGGCGCAATCGTCGTCAGTGTGGTCACATCACCGGAGCCGACATCTTCCTTTAGCCAGTTCTTGATGGATTGCACCAGCTGTTCGTTATATCCGTTAAACATCATCGCTTGTCTCCTCCACTATGCCCAGTTCGCGAATCTGGAGCAAATGCTTACGCCAATACTCATCATCCCGCTGCGGAAAATCTTCGCGGTAATGGGCTCCCCTGCTCTCCTCGCGTGTCAACGCCGATTCCGTGACAAGCAGGCTGCAGGTCAGCATATTGGCAAATTCATATTCTTCGCGCTTGGTCAGCGCCGCCCCAAAAATCGGCAGCTGCCGCTTCAGCTCTTCGAGCCCTTTGGACAGCATCTCCTCATTCCGCCGCAGTCCGACATAGCGGACCATGATCTTCTGCAGCTTCAGGCGGCGTTCGACGATTGCCTGCGTCGGATGTTCATGGCGGCCCAAATCACAGCCCGCGGATAGATCTCTCTCATCGAGTTTCGGCAGGCTGCGGATCCGCTCAACAATACGCTGTCCGAAGACGACCGCTTCCGAGAGCGAGTTGCTTGCCAGCCGGTTCGCGCCATGCACGCCTGTGGACGATACCTCGCCGCAGGCAAAAAGCCTTGGAATACTGCTCTCCCCGTTCAGGTCGGTCTTGATGCCCCCCATCAAATAGTGGGCAGCCGGAGCCACAGGAATCCAGTCGCTTGTAATGTCCAGACCATAGCCGATGCAGGTCTCATATATCGTCGGGAACCGGCGCTTCACCATTTCCGCGGATTCATGAGTAATGTCCAAGTAGACAAAAGTCGATTTCGTCTCTTCCATCTCGCTGACAATCGCCCGGGCGACGATATCGCGCGGCGCAAGCTCCAGCAGCTCATGATACCGCTCCATAAAACGTTCGCCCCGGATATTGCGCAGGACAGCTCCTTCGCCCCGCACCGCCTCCGAAATCAGAAACCGGGGGGCGCCGGGATAACTGAGCGCCGTCGGGTGGAACTGAATAAATTCCATATCGCGGATATGCGCTCCCGCCCGGTAAGCAATCGCTACCCCGTCGCCTGTCGCGACCTCGGGATTGGTCGTATAGCGGTACAGCTGACCCGCTCCGCCTGAACAGAGAATTGTCGCGGCCCCCTTCAGAAAGAGGCGCTCTCCGTTCGGTTTTTGTACAAGCGCTCCGACGCACTCACCGTCTTCCGTAACCAGGTCGATCACATAGTGATCATCCCACACCTCAATATTGTGGTGTTCCAATACCTGCTGAACCAGCGCTCGTACAATTTCATAGCCGGTTGCATCTCCGTTGGCGTGCAGAATCCGCCGGTGGCTGTGCGCTCCTTCCTGCGTCAGCGCCAAAACGCCGTTCTCCTTGTCAAAAAGGGTTCCTAGCCGGATCAGTTCACGCACGCCATACGGACCTTCATTGACGAGTGCATCTACAGCAGCCGAGGAACACAGTCCGGCCCCGGCCATCAGAGTATCCTGCCGATGATACAGCGGGGAATCGTCTTCCGAGATTACAGCGGCGATGCCTCCCTGGGCATAACGCGTGTTGCTCTCCATCAGCGATTTCTTCGTAATCATTATGACCCGCCGATCCTCGCTGGCTTTGATCGCTG
This sequence comes from Paenibacillus sophorae, assembly GCF_018966525.1. NCBI lineage: Bacteria > Bacillati > Bacillota > Bacilli > Caryophanales > Paenibacillaceae > Paenibacillus > Paenibacillus sophorae. The sequence continues at coordinate 738,452 of NZ_CP076607.1, read as the reverse complement.
TGAACAGTCCGGCGATGCCGGAACCGATGACAATGCAATCCGTCTCGACGGTGGGAAGCTCCCGCAGGTCGAAATCAACCAAATACTGTGGAATCATGACCACTTTTCACCTGTTTCAATGAAAGAGTAGCGCATGCTACTTGACTTGTAGCATGCGCTCTAGGGATTGTCTGGCTTTGTCTGCGATAGTTGGCGGCACATAAATCTGCGGCTTCATCGTCTCCAGACATTTTACCAATTTTTTGAGATTGTTAACTTTCATATTAGGACAAACCAGGAACTTAGAAGCAAAATGGAAGTCTTTATCCGGACTGTCCTTACGCAGCTGGTAGCCTGTCCCGTCTTCGGTTCCCACAATAAATTCCCGGCAGTCCGATTTCTTGCAGTAATCGATAATGGCGGTAGTGCTGCCGACAAAGTCACCCATAGCCACGACCTCCGGACGGCATTCAGGATGAACCACGAACTGGGCTTTCGGGTATTTGGCCTTCATTTCCACGACATCCTTGACGGTAAGCATATCATGCGTGTTGCAGTAGCCTTCCCAAATAATCAGCTTTTTGCCGGTTTTCTCCTGAACATAATGCCCCAGATTCTTATCCGGAACCCAAATGATCTCTTCCGCGTCCAGCGACTCAATGACCCGAACGGCATTGGCAGAGGTACAGCATATATCCGTCTCCGCTTTAATCTCGGCAGAGGAATTGATATAGGTAACCACCTTGGCATTAGGATGCTTCGCTTTCAGCTTGCGAAGGCCTTCTACATTGACCATGTCGGCCATAGGGCAGCCGGCACGCTCGTCGGGGATAAGAACCGTCTTGTCCGGAGCCAAGATTTTAGCACTTTCACCCATAAAATGAACGCCGCAGAATACGATAACTTCCGCTTCCGTTGCAGCGGCCTTTTGAGCCAGCAAAAAAGAGTCGCCGCGAAAATCGGCAACTTCCTGAATTTCATCGCGCTGATAATAGTGAGCCAAAATGATGGCATTCCGTTCCTTCTTAAGCTGTTCGAGACGTTCACGCAGTTGACGGTTTTGTTCTTGCTTGCGCTCCAGCGCCAGAGCTTCCACGGTACACGTTCCCCCTTATGTTTAACGGTATAGTCACCGGCGTATCAAATCTGAAATGAGGCAGATTGTAAGAAGATATTCAGCATCATGTAAACGATATATAGTTCGTAATATTTATCACTAATGTACACAACGTTCCTTGCCGTGTCAATCTAATGGATACGCTCTTACAGAAGCGGCTATTTCCGGCAGCTTGCTTCTTCACTATCAAGAAGAAACGGCTACGCCGTCCTTTTAGGGACGGTACCGTTTCTCGTAGAAATATAAGACCAAAGGATAAGCGCGCAGCTTATACTATCTTATATTTAAAAAAATCCGGAGAACAAATTCGTTCTCCGGATTTTATTGATCCCTGCTCTGCGGCAGAATATCGGACTAGCTCATGCTTGCTCCGCCGCCCTTATTCTCGTCATTTCCACTCTCTCCATCTTGCTGTGGATTGTTTGGAATATCTTTGGGCGAATCTCCCAGCGTAGCCTGAGGCTCATCAGTCTTACCCTGAATGCGGACTTTTACATCGCCGATCGAATCAATAACCGGCTCCGCACCTTCATTCGCAAGACTTTGGCCGTCAACCGGCTTGCCGTCTTCGGTCAGATAGCCCTGCTCGATCAGTTCCTTGATCTGTTCAAGCTCAAGCGTCTCTTTCTCCAGCAGTGTGCCTGCGATGAGATGCATTTCCTTCGAGTGCTTCTTCAGCAGCTCTCTGCATCGCTCATAGCATTCCGAGATGAAACGCTGCATTTCCTGGTCAATCTCGTAAGCGATCGAATCACTGTAATTCTGCTCGTGCCCGATATCGCGGCCCAGGAATACCTGGCCTTGGGAAGTGCCGAACTGCATCGGACCGAGCTTCTCGCTCATGCCGTATTCCATAATCATGCTTCGGACAATGCGCGTAGCCTGCTGGAAGTCGCTGTATGCGCCCGTGCCGATCTCGCCGATAAACATTTCCTCGGCTACCCGGCCTCCGAGCAGCCCGGTTACCTTGTCGAGCAGCTCCTGCTTCGTAACAAGCATGCGGTCTTCCTTCGGAAGCATAATGACATATCCGCCTGCGCGTCCGCGCGGGATGATCGTCACCTTGTGAACCATATCGGCATGCTCCAGGAAGTATCCGGCGATCGTATGCCCGGCTTCATGATAAGCGACGATCCGCTTCTCGCGGTCGCTGATCACGCGGCTGCGCTTCTCGGTGCCGACGATGACGCGGTCAATTGCCTCATCCACTTCCCGCATGGAGATGTCCTTGCGGTTGCGGCGGGCGGCGAGCAGCGCCGCTTCATTCAGCAGGTTCTCCAGATCCGCGCCGGTAAAACCGGTTGTGCGCTTGGCGATGACGTCAAGCTTCACGTCCTTGGTCAGCGGCTTATTGCGGGAGTGAACCTTCAGTACGGCCTCGCGTCCCTTCACGTCAGGGCGGTCAACCGTGATCTGACGGTCAAAGCGTCCTGGACGGAGCAGGGCGGGGTCAAGAATATCGGCGCGGTTGGTAGCCGCGACGATGATAATGCCTTCGTTGCCGCCGAAACCGTCCATCTCAACGAGCAATTGGTTAAGCGTCTGCTCGCGTTCATCATGCCCGCCGCCAAGTCCAGCGCCGCGCTGACGGCCAACGGCGTCGATTTCGTCGATAAAGATGATGCAAGGCGCATTCTTTTTCGCGTTCTCGAACAGGTCGCGTACCCGCGAAGCGCCGACGCCGACGAACATTTCCACGAAGTCGGAACCGGAGATGCTGAAGAACGGAACTCCGGCTTCGCCTGCCACCGCACGGGCAAGCAGTGTTTTACCTGTACCCGGAGGACCTACGAGCAAGACCCCTTTAGGGATACGCGCGCCCACGGCAGCGAATTTCCGCGGGTCTTTCAGGAATTCCACGACTTCGACAAGCTCCTGCTTCTCTTCGTCGGCCCCGGCTACGTCTTCAAAGGTGACCCGCTTCTTCTCTTCATTGTAAAGACGGGCTTTACTCTTGCCGAAATTCATCACCTTGCCGCCGCCACCCTGCGCCTGATTGAACAGGAAGAAGAACAGGATGAACATAATAACAAGCGGAATGATCGAAGACAGGAAGGTCAGCCAGATGCTGTCGCCCTCCATTTTCTTCTGGATGAACGGTATGTTGTTATTCTGACTGGCCGCAGTCAGTTCTTCGATAGCCGCGTCCGTAGGAGGAATATATGTGGAAAAGCTTTGCGATTTAGCCCATTCCGGCTTCTCTTTATAAGAGCCGGTTACATTAAAGGCGTTGCCTTCGAACTGAACCGTCAAATCCTTCACATTGTTACTCTTAAGCTCCTGCCGTAACTGGTCATATCTGGGGAAATCGGCGGCTTCATTTCCATTGCTGACGAATTGGACAATGCCCACCACGACTAGAAATAAAATCAAATAAAAACCAGAATTTCGGATGAACCGATTCATCCCCTACCTCCTCTCGCAACACTTAAGTTATTGTACCATAGCCTGTCGGAGCACCTCAAACGCGAGGCGGCTTCAGGTAAATAATCCGGAAGACCAAGGCTGTGAATGAACTATTTAGAGTAGATCTCCGGCTTCAATACCCCGATGTAAGGGAGATTCCGATACTTTTCGGCATAGTCTAGTCCGTATCCTACAATAAATTCGTCTGGAATGACAAAACCGGTATAATCCGCCTCAAGGCTTACGGTACGACCCGCCGGTTTATCGAACAGAGTCACGACGGAAATCGATGCGGCGTTGCGGTTGCGAAGCAGCTCAATCAGATAACTCAGCGTAAGACCGCTGTCGATAATATCCTCAACGATCAGCACATGGCGGCCATCGACCGGAACGTCCAGATCCTTGATAATTTTCACTACGCCCGAAGATTTGGTTGTCGCGCCGTAGCTGGATACCGCCATGAAGTCCATCTCGACCGGCACCGTTATGACTTTAACCAAATCGGCCATAAAAATAAACGCACCTTTCAGCACGCAAATGACCAACGGGTTGCGCCCCTCATATGCATCGCTCAGCTTGGCGCCAAGCTCTTTGACTCTCTGTTGAATTTCCTCTTCGCTGATCAAAATCTCCTGGATATCGTTCTGCAACCTGCGAACCTCCTAAGTTATACTATGAAAAACTGCCTGCGGCCATTACGGTTATCCTCTACAAGTCTTCAATCGACAGCAGCAGAACCGAAGCCGTATGATCCCCGACGGCGGCATGGACCGAACGGCGAATGCCCGGAATCCAGACAATGTTTCCGAGTCCGTCGCATACAAGGGGAATGCGTGAACGCTCGGTAGAAGGTATTTTGTCATCAATGTAAATATCTTTTACCTTTTTGCTTCCGTTTAATCCCATGACTTTAATGGTATCTCCAGGCAATCTGGAACGAATCGTGAGCGGGAAGACCAGCTCTTTATAATCGAACCGGGCTGACTGCCTGCTGCCTTCTCCCCTCAGAACCGCCTCATTCCCTCTCTCCGCCAGCGTCATTACGAGCGCCTTACCAATCTCGTTAAGCTCAAGACGAGGCTGGGGCAGAGGCAGACGATAGACGTAGCTTGCCTGATGATCCAAAGGAGCGGACAAGAAATAAATGGTATTATACTGCCGCAAACAGGTTAAGCCGCGCCCCAAATCGAGACTCCAGGCGGTAGGCATATCTTGCAGTATTCCCCGCCGCACAGCTTCAACCTTCGGAAAATCGATTTCCGGCATATCCGCCGACAGATAATTTAATATTAGTTTAATCAAACGCCGTTGTAAAGCGGAGGGCACGGCGGCAAAAGCCGCTCTGTCCAGCATGCATTTACCCTGTTCTTGCCGAACGGTCTCAGCAAAGCACTTAGCGGCCGCATCTTCCATAAAATCATCTTCAGCGCCGGCGATTTCCGCCAGCTGCGTCAGCGAGCGGCTCAGTCTCGGACTGTAGCGCGTCAAAAAAGGAAGCACTTCCAGCCTGATCGCGTTGCGCCTGTACTTGGTCTGCGAGTTGCTGGGATCTTCGGCATAAAGATAGCCTCGCCGCCGGCATACATCCACGAGCGCCGCTTTGTTAATACGAAGGAATGGACGGATAAGTTCCACGTTTTTTTCAGTTCTTATCCAGCGCATTCCCGCAAGCCCTGACAGGGCGCTGCCCCGCAAGAGTCGCATCAGAACCGTCTCGGCCTGGTCGTCGGCATGATGGGCCAGTGCGACGGAACGTGCACCCCGGCGCTGCGCCGTATCAATTAGAAAGCGGTAACGCTTCTCCCTGGCCGCTTCCTGCGGGCCGAGCCCGCTTTCCTTCATAAAGGAAGGAATATCGAACTCAGCGAGTTCAAAGGGTATTCCGAGCTCTTCGGCCATTCGGCGCACAAGCTCCGCCTCCTGCGCCGATTCGGCGCGGAAACCGTGGTTCACATGGGCGCAAATCAGTGTAAGCGGCATCCGGCTCAGGGATATTTCATGCAGAACATGCAAAAGAGCCACAGAATCCGGCCCTCCGGACACTGCGACTACAATGGCGTCTCCCGGCTCCCACAGCCTGTGTTCTGCCGCGGCTTCCATCACCGAATCCACCAGTTCATTCCACTCGACCATATCCGGCTTCCTTTCCTGCCCGGCCGCGGCTGTCCGCAGCTTGATGACAGCATGAATCGACATGCCGTCCGTATGTATAATCATAGAATATTAAAAATGATAAATCCAGTAGACGGTAAAAGCCAGCAGGCAAAGCGACAGCGCAAAGGCGCCGGTCAACCAACGCGGGGTCGCCATCGGCTCCGGCTTGCGGGGCCGTGATGTGTAAACATGGCTCTTCCACATGTCCCTGGCTTCCGCCGAAGTGGAAAACCCGCCCTTCAGCGCGAGCCTCAGCCAAGAGGCGAGCTTTTTATCGGGAAGCTGGCCCGTAAGCTTGATCAAATCGTCTCCGCTTCTTGTCTGCGGGAGCTGCCGCGACGCATTCTGAAGTCCGGTCTCGTCAAGAAGCCGCAAGCAGAGCACGGCGAAGGCGAACAGATCATAGCCTTCATCCCCGATCCGGCTGCCGGCATTCCAGTAGCCGCGGTCATGCCATTCCGTGAACTGCTTCACGCTGCGGCCGATGGGACCCGCTCCTCCGAAATCGATCAGCTCAGCTTCGCCGTACTCCGATACCATGACATTTTCCGGCTTCAGATCACCAAAGATAAACCCGCATTCATGCAATCCGCATAGTCTGTCCAGCAGCTGCAATCCAATCAGACCAAGCCAGGAGGAGCCTTTACGGGACAGAAAATAATGGAGCGGCGCACCTTGAACATAGCGCATGACGTAAAAAGGAAATCCGCCCTCCGAAGCGTCGTCCGATTCCAGAAAGTAGGCAGACATCGGCGATGCCCCCCTGGAGCGTTGATCCCGCCGCACGCGGCAGGATTGAAGCGAGGTCAGCACGTTGATCTCCGACTGAAGATCGAGCGCGTCGTATCCGATTTTGAGCGCATACTTCTCCCTTCTCCCCTGCCGGTTGACCAGATATACCGTACCGTTTGCGCCTTTTCCAAGCAGCCGGTTCACGATATAACGGTTGCCCCGCCACTTGCCGACAATGACTTCCCCCGGAGAACGGGGCGGATTAGACGACGTACCCACCAGGCATCCCTTCTCCTTCATCTGAATAAGCCGCCATGCGGCCTTGATGTTCATTTAGTGTATCATACCCGAAATGTTCAAGCACCTTGAAAATCGCCGGACCTGTCGGCGTCGCCCCCTTCATTCGGATTTTGCCGAACAGCGTACGGATGTCTGACACATTTCTGCTCCAATCCATATCAAGCACGGCCGGCTCACTGGATGAGCCCGGAAAATGGAACACGGAAATTTCGCTGCTGCCCTCCCGCGCTTCAAGGCTGAGCGCCAGATCACGGATCGCATCCTCCACCGCCGCGAGCTTCGGCTTCATGCTTGCGCTGGCGTCGATCAGAAGCGCCAGGCGCAGCGGAGTTGTCTCGCTGAGTTCATCCACCACCGTTACGACCTGCGAGCGTTTGGCCGGTGGCAGATCCTCCAGGGAGCCTTCGCCCAGAATTTTTTTTACCTCCTTATTAACCGCCTGCTGAATCGTCTGAACCACCGTCTTACGGGTCATCATCTGCATGGTCTGCGCCAGCTGCGGCGTGCCGACGATCCGGCTGAGTCCGCCGCCCGCTTTGGCGATGTCATCGATCTCCCTGCTCCCCAGCTCACCGATCGTCCCATAGTCGATGACCCCGATCACATTCACCGTTATCCCATCCTGACGGGCGTGCGCCGCCGCCATTACCGGGCTTTCTCCTACATTGGAGCATCCGTCCGTTATGAGCAAAATTTGCTTCATCTCTTTTTCCTCCCGTCTCATAAATGAATTCTCTCTTCCCTAGTATGATCCGGATTGAGAGATTCCAAACGTGGCGAATGCGGAAGAAAAAAGGATGAGAACGAGAATGGCGGTCAGCTCACCGTGCGCGGCCGTTCCATCCGGGAGAGTCCCGGCACATGCAGCGTGGACCATTCCGGCTGAAAGTGATCGACACGGCTGACCACAATGGTCATGTCGTCATGAATCTCATTGCCTTGGTAACGGATGACCTTCTCCAAGAGACTGTCTGCAATCTCCTGCGGATCGCTGGTTTCCAGCTCCTGGATCATCCGCTTCATCCATATTTCCTTGTTGACGGCATAGCCGGGCGCATCGTAAATACCGTCGGTCATCATGATCAGAATATCGCCCGCCTGCATCTGCATCGTTACGAATTCGACCTCGATATCCTGAATAATGCCGATCGGCAGGTTACTTGCCGTGATCGGTATGACCTCGCTTCCCCGCTTGATAAAGCTGGGGGCCGAGGCAATCTTCATAAAGGTGGTCTGCGCCGAGTATTGGTCAATCAGCGCCATGTCCACGGTAGCGTAGAATTCCTCAGGCGAGCGCAGCAGCAGAATCGAATTCACGGACTTCACTGCCAGCTTCTCATCCATGCCGGATTGCAGCAGCTTCTCCAGCATACCAAGCGCCGCGCTGCTCTCCATCCGGGCCCGCTCCCCGTTGCCCATTCCATCACTGATCGAAACCGCAAATGTTCCGTTGCCCAGCTCTACCGTACTGAAGCTGTCCCCCGACATCATGTCTCCGCCTTTGGCCGCGCCGGCCACGCCCGTGCTGACTTCATAAGCCTTCGCTGAGCCGAAGGTAACGGTCGACAGTCCGTCGCGGCTGTGCATCGCCGTCTCGCTCTTCACCGCAATATTTTCTCCCAATATGTCGGACAGCATGGGGGCGATCATTTTGCGGCATTCGTCAAAGCCACGGTTGTAAGCGTGAACGACTTCGATTTCCACGTGTCCGGGATCGAGGCTGACAATATCGATGCCGTGGATAGACAGGCCGAGCTTTTCCAGCGCTTCGCGAATTTGCGCTTCCTGCCGGTAGAGCGCCTGCCCTTCGCGTTTGATCTCCCTTGCCAGATCCTCCATAACCTGCGATACGCCGGAGAGCTGCTCGGCCACAAATTTGCGGCTGTCGTATATTTGCCGCTTCCAGCGCATATCATGCTCGTAAAGATAATATTGGCTTCGCATTACTTCGAGTACTTCATCCGTCTTGCCGCAGATCCGGGCCCACTCCGCAGGCAGCCTCGACGCCCGGATGTCCGGATTCTCCTCGACGGCGGTCATCATATCAGTCATGTATTTATAAGTCTGGTAGAACTTCGAATCCCAGCAGTGGGAGCGGCGGATGCAGTTCGAGCAGGTCTCCTCTGTGACCGCATTCATAAAATGCTCCATTTCCCGGTTCGATTTGCCCGCTTCGCTTGCGGACGGAATCTGTCCGAAGCTGGTGGAGAGCTGCCGGAACACCTGGGAGAACTGGGTCACCCGATCTGCGGTAATGTCGCGCACTCTCCGCGCATACTCATGCTGGGAACGGCTGTGATCCGTCGTGCCGGGCACATATTTGGCAATAGCCTTAATGATGCCGCGAGGGGTTGCAAGGAACAGCACCACTGCCGCGCAGGTCTCCCAAGTAGAGGTCATCATATCACCCGGCCCGCTGAAATAGACGGACAGAATACTGGAGCCGAGCAGCATACCGAGAGCAACCGCGCCTTTACGCCCGCCCTGGAGCATGCCCGCCAGCATGCCGGAGAACGCGAGCAGACTCATCTGATAGATCGCTCCAATGTCGGCCAGACTGAGAATCAGGCCCGTCACGACTCCGACCGCCGCTCCCAGGGGAGCCCCGCCCGCCATGGCGAACAGCAGAATCAGGTAGCGCGACAGAATATGTTCCAGCGATAGCCCGCCTACTTTCCAGCCTACCAGACCGGTCATAATGGAAGCCAGCATAATGATAAGACATAATATCTCCTCATTTCGCAGTACGCGGCTTTTTTGTTTATAGGTAAGCACGGGCAGAGCCTGCAGGAAGACGAGCGTCAGCACAAAAGAGAGCAGAGCATTCAGCGTTGTCATCATTAGCGGATACCAGGAGAGCGATGGACCGATAATCGTCTGAAAGAGCCCGACCATAAAAGAGGAGACGAACACCATGACCGGCGCATAGGCCAGATCGATTCGCTGGAAGGCCTCCATCCCTTTATAGAGAAGAATAAAGACGATTAGTTCGGCCGTAATCATCAGTACGCCGGGGAACGGAGTATACAGGCTGCCCGCAAGAATCGCCGCTCCGACCGGAAGGGTGCAATCTTTGCGCATAAAAACAATAATGGCGAAAAAAGCGGCGGCAAACGGAGACAGCTCGTCCAATATCATCGCTCTTCCCAGCAGAAAACCCATGCAGCTCAGCAGCAGCATCCATTTTCTCGTATCCAGCATACGAAGAATACGCTGACGCTTCCCCCAGGCCTTGAACCGCTCTCCCCATGGTGCCTTCTCTTCCTCAGCGCCATCTTCCACTCTTGTCCACTCCGGAAAATTCACCACATTGCTTTTACCCATAATGATTAGCACCACCCGTATAAATGTAAAACATAAGACCTTATAAGCTGCGCTCTTATCATAGGCCTTATATTTCCACGAGAAACGGTTGCCTGAAAGCGATACGGTTATATCGCTGACCTCGAAAGCATAAGCTTCGAAAGGACGGTGAAGCCGTTTCTTCTTGTGGTACTCATTATAAGCTCGGCCAAATTGGAAAGTTTGTCAGAACAAGAGGGCCGGCCATAAGAAATTTCCGACAAAAAAAGGCGCCCGCCCAAGCAGCCGCAAAACCGCTTTTTCCCTTGCGCGGCGGTCTGTAAATCGGTTAACATTCCAATTTTTTCCACAATCAGTAGGTTTCGATTCGTCAGCAAATGCTCCAAGCTTTAGCGGAAATCTCAAAGATGCTGTCGCAAATTTCCATCCGCCCGACAAAATATTAGGTATACCGGGGTAGGCTGAGGATGCCCTTTCAATAATCAGCAAAAAACATCCCTCCGATAAGAACACTACGGCGGGCTTGGGTCCAGAGCAACGTCCGGGCAGGCACAGAAAAAAACCGCATAAGGATCGACCCCTGCGGTTATTTGAACGATTGTAGTATGACGTTATACGCGTTTGGCTCCACGGCCGCCGCGCTTGCCTTCCGTATTCTTCTTGAGAGAAGAGATACGTTCTTCGCTGTCTTTAAGGAAGCGTGACATTTTATCCTCAAATGAAGGTTTACCGGCTGCAGGCTTGAATGGACGCCCTCCCCGTTCACGATTGTAGCCTCCGCCACCACCACCGCCGCCGAAACGGTCTCCACCGCTTGGACGATCCGGTCTTGGGGCTCTTGGCGGACGAACTTCCGATGCCGGCTTGTCGACAGCTTGCTTGATGGAAAGTCCGATCTTGCCGTCCTTGTCGACATTGATCACCTTAACAGTTACCACGTCATTAATCTTCAGATGATCGTTGACATCCTTGACGTAATTATCGGCGATTTCCGAGATGTGAACGAGACCTGTGACACCTCCTGACAGATCTACAAACGCTCCAAAATGCGTAATGCCTGTCACCTTGCCCTCTAACTTGGTGCCCACTTCAATTGCCATAGAATAAAATGATCCTCCCTTAAAAATATACAGACAAAGATGTCAAGATCCAGTCTGCGGTGATTTGATTATACAGTAAAGAGCAAAGCAAGGCAACAGAGTGAAAAGCCCCTTTTTGCCGGCTTACTGCTCAGGGTTGCTCTGTCCGGATAGGAACTTCGCCTTTAGGGTATATGTTAAACCATTTGCGTGCGAGCTGTCCGATATACTCGTTGTCGTTCAGACGGGACACCTCGTATTTCAGCTGGTTCAGCGAGTCATTCACTTGCTTGCTGCTCTGCTGCTTCCGGGCCAGTTCCTGACTCTTGTCCGAAATCAAGGCGCTTTGAGCGAAGAAAATATATCCCGCCCAGCTGAAAAATATCACCATCAGGGCGATCCAGATCAGCTTTCTTCTCTTTGCGCCCGCGGCAGCGGACCTTCCGCCAGCCTGTTTCTCTTCCGGGGAAAATCTGTTCATGCAAGCGTTCCTCCCGTTTCACGGTCAGCGTTTTCTTCTTGCGGTAATAAAATTGGTGAATTTGGTAAATGGAGCGCTGCGCAGCAGCCGATGATAGGCCGGGGACAACCATCTGACCGGAAAAATCCAGAGCGGCTTGGTCAGCCGAAGCAGCAGCTTCAGCGTAAAGCCCAAGATACGGCCAAGCAAACGCAGAATTCCCCACGCCAGCTTCCATATCCACAGCAGCGGCATTCCGATCAGTATTCCCAGCAGCTTCATCAGCAGCTTCCATATCCATTCCACCGTCTGAATTAACATTACCACAAATTTCTGCACCGTGACACTGAAGATTAAAAAATATGCCCACACGCCTACAAATAATCCAAGAAAAGCGTAAAAGCGCAGCTGCCCCTGGTTACCTGCGTACAGCAAACGAAACACTATTAGGGCGGACGCCAGCCAATAGAGGAGATCGAGAACCGCGTTCAGCCATCCGGGAAACCGCAGCTTCAGCGACAGTACCCGGTAGCTGTCGAAGGCCAGTCCCATCGCCGCTCCGGCCACGATCATGTACAGCAGCGTGATCCACTGGACGGCCGGATTCATTTGAACAGCTTGCCGAGCAGCCCTTTATTATTCCCCTTCGCCCCCGGATCAAGATAAATCAGGGAATGGACGTTGCCCTCCACCGACAACAGCCCGTTCTCCAGACTGAGGTTCTTGATATGTAAATGGGTTCCGCGAATGACCAGAATTCCAAGCTCCGTCTGGAGCTTAAATTCCTCGCTGTCAAAGCTCTCCACATTTTGCACGCCCGTTAAATCCACCGCCTTACGGCTTCGCATATGCAAATCATGCTGCTTTACGTTTTTTCCAGGTTCGATCATGGCATGTACCCCTCCTTCTAGTCCTAATCTATGGCGGGGACGGGAGCTTTAGAACATCACCGGGAGCTCAATTAACAAAAAAGCGCACCCCTGCTGAATGCAGGGGAACGCTCTGATGACAAAGTTAAGGCGCCTCTTACCAATCAAGACCGTTGCTCTTGGCAATCGGCTCCTCGCGAAGCAGCGTATACATACCGGCCGCTTCGTCCTTGCGGGTCGTTTCGACCAGCTTCTCCACGCGGACCGTTACCAGCTTCTGACCGAATTGAACCGTAATTTCGTCGCCGATTTTCACACTGCTGCTCGGCTTCGATTCCTTCCCGTTAATCAGCACCCGGCCTTGTTCGGACACATCCTTGGCCACCGTACGGCGCTTGATTAGACGGGATACTTTCAAAAATTTGTCCAGACGCATTAGTTGACGGCTTCTTTAAGCTTGTTGCCCGCTTTGAATGCCGGAACAGTCGATTCTGGAATTTCGATGGTTGTGCCCGTTTGCGGATTGCGGCCGGTGCGTCCGGAGCGCTTGCGCGTTTCGAAGGTGCCAAAGCCGATCAGCTGTACTTTGTCGCCACTGGCCAGCGCCTCGGTAATTTCGCCAAGGAGTCCGCTCAGCACAAGCTCCACGTCCTTTTTGGCCAATCCGTGCTTCTCGGATATGTTGTTGATCAGGTCTGTTTTGTTCATAGTCTAGTGTTCCTCCCAGGAATAAGAAAAGTAATGAAACGCGTTCTGGCAGACAATATTTTCCGCGAACCGCCGTTTCATCTTACTGGTATTCTGGATACGTTGTCAAATCCCTGCCGTACTGCCGTTTTAATATGACGCGCAAAGCAGCGGCATCGGCTACTGCCTTCCGCGTTCTTCAGCCTTGGCTTCCTGCCATAAAGCTTCCATCTCCTCAAGACTGCTGTCCTTTGGCCTGATTCCTTTGTCGTGCAGACGGCGTTCGATGTACTGGAACCGTTCGACAAATTTGCGGTTGGTGCGGGTCAGCGCTTCCTCCGGATCGGCTTCGATAAACCGGGCCGCGTTGGTCGCCGCGAACAGCAGGTCGCCGAGTTCCAGCATCTGCTCCTCCGCCGGAGCATCGGTATCGATCGCTTCCTTCAGCTCATCCAGCTCCTCGCCGATCTTGGCGAGCACATCTTGGACATTGTCCCAGTCGAAGCCGACTTTCGACGCTTTTTTCTGCAGCTTGTACGCCTTCATAAGCGCCGGCAGATCTCGGGGAACGCCGCTGAGCGCGGACTCCGCTTCCGGCTTGATGCCTTTGCGCCGCTTCTCTTCAGCTTTCATGCCTTCCCAGTTCTGCAGCGCAGCTTCCGCATCCTGGGCGTCCTTGTCGCCGAAGACATGCGGATGGCGGAAGATCAGCTTGCCGTTCAGTCCCTCAATGACATCGAACACGGTGAATGCGCCAAGCTCTTCCTCCATCTGGGAGTGCAGCAAAATTTGCAGCAGCAGGTCGCCCAGCTCCTCCTTCATATGCTCGGGATCGTCCTCGTCAATCGTTTCAAGCACCTCGTAGGTCTCTTCGATCAGATTTTTGCGGAGCGAATCATGGGTCTGCTCGCGGTCCCAGGGACAGCCCTCCGGACTGCGCAGGATGCCGACAATTTCATGCAGGCGGTCAAAGGTGCGGTTCCGCAAGCTTTCGGAGCGGTCTGCCGGAATGTAGATGAGCGACAGGTTGCCGTAGCCCTCCTGGCGGTCCAGTTCGTATAGAGGCACTTTGACGATTCGCTCCTCGCCCGCCACGCCGAGCGCATGGCCGACCGTCACCTCGTATTCAGACGGATACAGTTCCATCAGGCACAGCTTTGCCTCGGAGGCTGTAAAGGTGTCATAGACCTGTCCGATCAGCGTATGCAGCTCGGGACGAAGCTGCGAGCGCGAGATCCCGGAGGCGTCCAGCAATTGAAAGCCTTCGATCGGATCGAAGCCAAGCCGCACGAATGCCTCGTCAAGAAAGCTCTCTCCTCCAAGAATGTTTAAGCGGATTCCCTCCTCCGCGCAGCGCAGGCGAAGCTTGGAAACCGCGGATTCCGCAACCATCGGGTGTCCGGGTACGGCATAGACGATTTCCGTATCCTCATCGCCAGAACGCGCTTCTTCGAGCAGCTTCTGGGTTATCGCTTCATAAACTTCGGGAAAAGAGGAGAAGGACTCGTACAGTGTGTCGAAAGACTGCGACTCCACGCCGAGCTCCTCCAAAGCCTGCATCGCGGGATGCTCCTTGGTGCGCACGTAGACTTTGGAAGCCGTCCGCAGCTTGTTCACTATGCCAAGCGTCAGCCGGTCCGGATTGCCGGAGCCGAGGCCAACTACCGTTAATATTGCGCTCATGCCTTTACTCTCCTTATGCCGCTCTCTATACGGGAATGTCTTAAAATCGGGAATAGGGACAGTTTGCCTTGTCAGATTCCCCGGTACAGACCCGAGACTGCGGACGGCAGATGCCATTTCTGCCCCGCAGCTTCTCAAAGAGGCGGCTATATAATCTTCAAACCTGAATGAGTAAGGTTTAGTATATCAATCCCGGGGCCCGGAGCCTTACGGAAACAGGCCCAGCTTCCGGATCGCCCGGGCCAGTTTCGGGCCGAGCCCGGGCAGCTGGCGCAGCTCGTCCTCGTCCAGCAGCCGCAGCCGCACGGCAAGTGCGGCAAAGACGAGGCAGCCTGCGGCCACGCCGAGCAGGCTCTGCGCCAGCGCCAGGGTGCGGCCGGTAAGTCCAGCCGCACCCAGCAGAGCGCCGCCGCCCCACCCGGCGGCGGCTGCCGCTGCCGCAAGGCCCGCGATTAGCAGCGCGGGCCGCGCCAGCCAGTCTGCGGGGCGAAGCCGCAGACCGGCGGTCTTGCTCAGCAGCCGGACGTTCAGTGCGGCTGCAAGGAATTGCGCGGCGACGGCGGCGATGGCCGCGCCGGCAATGCCCTGCTGCGGGATAAGCAGCAGGTTGAGGGCCGCCTTCAGCGCAGCGGCGGCCAGGAAGTGCAACGCCGGGGCGCGCACACAGCCCAGGCCCTGGAGCAGCGCGGCGGAGATGATGCCGACCGTACCGCCGGCCGCGGTGAAGGCCAGCCAGCGGATCGTGCCGCTGCCGGAAGCGTCGCCGTACAAGGCGATGTTGACCGGCACGGCGAGTACGGCAAGGCCTGCCGCGGCGGCGAGGCCGAGCAGCCAGAACCAGCGCAGCGACAGGCGGCAGCGGCTCTCGATCTCGCTTAAGTTCCCGCGAAATTTGGACTCGGCCAAGGCGGGAATGAACAGGGCGGAGAGCGAGCCCGCCAGCATCGTTACAAGCTGGACAAGCGGAAGTCCACGGTTGTAGACGCCGAACTGCACCATAGCCTGTGCCTCGCCGCCGGCGGAAGCCAGCAGACGGGGCATGGTAAAGACATCCACCAGGCTGATCAGCGGAGCCGCCAGCGTCCCCAGCATGACCGGCACGCCGTAAGCGAGCAGCTTCCGTATGCTGCGGCTCTCCGCCCTGCGTACCCTAGAAGCGGCCTCATAGAAGAACCCCGCGGGGTTTGGCGTCACAAATTCCGACGCCGCCGAGATTTCCGAGGCCACGTCAGCCTTGGCTTTGCGGTGGCGGCGCCAGTACAGCAGCATGACGGCAAGTCCAGCCAGGCCGCCGCCGGCCGATCCCAGCATTGCTCCTGCAGCAATGCTCTCCGCATTTGCCCCATGATTGCTCAGAAAGAGCAGCAGTGCAATCATCACAGCGACCCGGGCCGATTGCTCGAACATTTGCGACACTGCGGTTGGCATCATATTGTGCAGCCCTTGAAAATACCCCCGGAACGAGGCCATTAACGGCACAATGGCAAGTCCCCAGGCTGCCGTACGCAGCGCTGTGACGACACGGCCGCTGCCGATAAAGCCGGCAATCAGCGGCGCGCCCGCATACGTCGCGGCGGCCAGGAGCAGCCCTGCCGTGCTGCTGACAATCGATGCCCGCAGCAGCACCGCCCGGCCCTCGCCCGGGCTTCCCTCGGCCTCCGCCTCTGCCACAATCTTGGATATGGCGGACGGCAGTCCGAGCATTGCAACAGTTACGAGCAGAGTATAGATCGGATAGACCGTGTTGTAAATGCCGAATACGGCATCTCCGCCCAAGTTTTGCAGCGGGATTTTTTGCAGCGCCCCAATCAGCTTGGACAGCAGAGCGGCGGCGCTTAAGATAAAAGCGCCCTGCAGCAGTTTCGAACCCGTCGCTTGTGATTTCATGAGATACCTGCTTTATAAGGTTTGGATAGAATGAATTTCTATATTATACCGCAACATCGCCCAGCACAACAAAATCCCGCTATCGGCATTCGCCCTGCGGCGAAATGGAAAGCGGGAATAAAAGGGGAGAGTAATTACTGCTCCATCTGTTTGCCCAAAAAACCGGCGGCCGTTTCAGCCATTTTAATTTCCATCTGCGACATTTTAACCGATTCGTCCTTATTCATCAGGACCACGGCTCCAATCGGATCTCCGCCGGAAATAATGGGCGAAACCACATAGGATGAAAGCGCATCCTGATGATCCTTCGTTATTTCGTACAAGCCGCTGTCCACTTCGAGTATCGTCTTGCGGCTATCCATGCATTTCTCCAGCAGAGCGCCGACCTGCTTGTCCAGATAATCCTTTTTGGAGCCTCCGGCCAGTGCAATGAAGGTGTCGCGGTCGGATATAAGCGTAATATGGCCCGTACTCTCATACAGTGATTCCGCGTACTCCTTCGCAAAGTCCCCCAGCTCGCCGATCGGCGAGTACTTTTTCAGAATAACCTCGCCGTCCCGGTCCACAAAAATCTCCAGCGGATCTCCCTCGCGGATGCGGAGAGTCCGTCTTATTTCTTTGGGAATGACAACCCGTCCAAGGTCATCAATGCGTCGTACAATACCAGTAGCTTTCATTCACATGTTGCCCCGCTTTCTAAAGAAGTATTTTGCCAACTACTGCTCGGGAAGGGATCGGATAACCCCAGCGATTGATCGTGATTGTCTGACCATAGTATTCATCTGTTCCCAGTTCCTTATACATGATGCCGACCGCTGTCCGCCTGATTTGCAGCATTTCCCTTTTCTTGCCGCATACATTGCCTTAGCGAGCCGACAGCAGCAGAAAAGAAACGATACCGCCCGGCTGGGACGGTATCGTTAAATCTGTTATCCCTCCTTATTTCCGGGATAACATAACGGGCCTATTGGTTTTACTGAGCGCTTTGCGTTGCCGCCGGAGAGGCGCTAGGCGATGCTGCCGGAGCGGATGCGCTTGGCGAAGCCGCCGCGCTAGCGGCCGGAGAGGCACTGCTCTTCGGCAGATCGATTTTTTCAATAATGCCATCGAGATCCTTCTCCATGAACTCCTGCAGCTTGTTCGAAGCAACCGTGCTCTTGAGCGTTTCCTTCTCTGCGTCCGTCAATTGGTCGAACGTCTTCTCCGTCCGCGACTCCACCTTCATGACATGGTAGCCGTAAGTCGTCTCGATCGGATCGCTGATCGCGTTCAGCGGCAGCGTCTGAGCAGCTTTTTTGAACTCTTCCACATAGGTTCCGAGCGTCTTGTCCGCATACAGTCCGCCGCTGTCCTTGGAACTGGGATCGTCTGAATACTCCTTGGCTACTGCCGCGAAGTCCGCTCCGCCGTCCAGCTTCGCCTGCACTTCTTTGGCACGCTTCAGCGCGTCCTCTTTACTGCGTTCTTTATTGTTCGCATCGGTAAAGCCAACGAGCACATGGCGCAGCGTAGCGACCGTGAAGTCTCCCTTTGTCGCTTCAAACTGCTTCTTGACTTCATCGTCCGTCACTTTAAGCAGCATGTCCTGATACACCGTCAGCACGCGCACCATATAGCTGTGGATTTGATCCTCCGTAATGCCCTGTTCCTTCAGTGAGCTTGCATAAGTATTGCCAAGTCCCTGCTTATAGGTATCAAGCTGCTTATCCGCCTGCTTCTTCGCTTCTTCTTCTGCCTTGTCGGAAGCTTGTCCGGCCAAATATTCGAAGGCAACCTCCTGCTTGAGGATCGTTTCTTTAAAACCATCCAGCTCCAGGTACTGCGCCTGCTCCGGCGAGAGGAATTTCATCACCTTCACATCGGTGTCGAATTCCTTCTGCGTTACCGCCCCGCCTTTATAAGTGGCAATAGCTTTACTGTTATCTTCGGCACCATTCTTACTATTGCTGCTGCACCCAGCCAGCATGGAGAACGAAAGGGCCGCCGTCAGCGAGACAAACAGCACCTTCCATGATTTACTTGACCGCATTGTGTAATTCTCCCTTCGATTTAAAAGACGGCTTGACTTCCTCCAGGAATCGCTCAAGCAAGCCAAGCAATTCCTTATCGTCAAGGTCTTTGGTCTTTATGCGAATGGCCGCTTTAGCATCCTTATCAAATTGTACACGTCTTTCAAAGCCTTTTCCAATCTTGGCGAGCTTGCCTGTATCGATCAATGCAATCCGGTCCTCGTAAAAATTCAGCAGCACTTCGTCGCCGCGCCGGTTCAAGGAGTCAATCCCGAACATTTTGCCGTATATTTTAAGCCGCGCCACGGATAAAAGATTGACAACCGCCTCGGGAAGCTCGCCGAACCGGTCGAGAAGCTCGTCTTCCAGCTCTGCCGCATCCTCGAAAGTAGAGACCGCCGCCACCTTCTTATAGATTTCAATCTTTTGCACACTGTCGTAAATATACTCGGAAGGCAGGTACGCATCAATTGCCAAATCAATGACGGTATTTCCTTCCTTGAGGGAATGATCTTCCTCGCCCAGGACGCTGACCTTCCGTTTACGGATCTCCTCCGCGAGCATTTGCGAGTACAGATCAAAGCCTACGGACGCGATGAATCCGTGCTGCTCCGCGCCCAGCAGATTGCCGGCGCCGCGGATCGAAAGGTCGCGCATGGCGATTTTGAAGCCGGAACCCAGCTCCGTGAACTCTTTGATCGACTGCAGGCGCTTCTCGGCTACCTCGGTCAGCACCTTATCGCGCTGGTAAGTGAAATAAGCATAAGCAATCCGGTTGGACCGTCCGACCCGCCCGCGCAGCTGATACAGCTGGGATAGGCCCATTTTGTCCGCATCATGCACAATAAGCGTATTGACGTTCGGAATATCCACGCCAGTCTCGATAATGCTGGTACTTACCAGTACGTCATACTCGCCGTCCAGGAAATCAAGAATCGTCTTCTCCAGCTCCGATTCCGACATCTGGCCATGTCCGATACCGACCCGCGCCTCGGGAACGAGCATCTGAATCTGGGACGCCATTTCCTGGATGCCCTGCACCCGGTTATACAGGTAATAGACCTGTCCTCCGCGCCCAAGTTCGCGTTCCACAGCTTCACGTACGAGCGTCTGACTGTATTCCACAACATAGGTTTGCACAGGAAAGCGGTTCTCCGGGGGCGTCTCAATAACCGACAGATCACGGACGCCCAGCATTGACATATGCAGTGTGCGGGGGATCGGCGTCGCCGTCAGGGTGAGCACGTCCACATTTGTCTTCAGCTTCTTCAATTTCTCCTTATGCGTAACGCCGAAACGCTGCTCCTCATCGACAATAAGCAGACCAAGATCCTTAAACACAAGATCCTGGGACAGCAGCCGGTGTGTACCGATTACAATGTCCACCGTTCCCTGCCGGACGCCCTTGATCGTCTCGTTCTGCTCCTTGCGGCTGCGGAAACGGCTGAGCACCTGGATGTTGATCGGATACGAGGAAAAACGTTCCCGGAACGTCTCGTAATGCTGCTGGGCGAGTATCGTTGTCGGCACCAGCACCGCCACCTGCTTGCCCTCGATCGCCGCCTTGAAGGCGGCGCGGATCGCTACTTCGGTCTTGCCGTAGCCGACATCGCCGCAGAGCAGCCGGTCCATGGGGCGGTTCTGCTCCATGTCCTTCTTGATTTCGCCGATGGCCCGGATCTGGTCCCGCGTCTCTTCGTAAGGGAACATCTCCTCAAATTCCTGCTGCTCCGGCGTGTCCTTATCAAAACCATAGCCCGGAGCGCTCTGCCGCTCGGCATACAGCTTAATCAGGTCATCCGCAATATCCTGAACCGAAGAACGGACTTTATTCGTTACCCGTGTCCATTCATTGCCGCCAAGCTTGTATATTTTCGGCTCCTTGTCTTCCGAACCGACATACTTCTGAATAAGGTCGATCTGCTCGATCGGCACCGATAGCTTGTCGCCGCCGGCGTACAAGATGTGCATATAGTCCCGGTGGATGCCGCTGACCTCCAGCGTGCCGATGCCCATATATTTGCCGATGCCGTGATTCTGATGAACAACGTAATCACCGATTTTCAGCTCGGTGTAGCTTTTGATGCGCTCCGCGTTATCCATATTTTTGGACGTTTTACGCGCTTTGCGCTGTTTCTGGGAGAACAACTCGCCTTCTGATATGACGGCGAGATGAACCGAAGGCAGTTCAAAGCCCGACCCCAAGCTCCCTTGGACAATGGCCGGTTCTTCAATCCCATAGTCGAGCAGTACCCGGCGAATCCGCTCCATGCGGTCCTCGCTGCCGGCAAGCATGACGACTTGGACGCCTGACTTGTGCCAGCGCTCCATTTCCGATTTCAGCACATTCATCTGCCCATGGAAATCCTGCATGCTCCGGCTGATAAAGCCGACAATATTCTGCGGCTGAACATGCGGTACCTGACGCAAAAAGATGGACATGAACACGCTTTGAAACGGACGTTGGTACATGACCGTGTCGCTGTCGACGGATAAATGCAGGTCAGGCAGCGTTTTGCCGTTCTGCAGCAGATGCAGGTTCCATTCCGATTCATCACGTTCCAGCTGCTTGGCCGTTTCCAGCAGACGGGCCGGCTCATCGAGGATCAGCAGGGTATCCCGTTCCATATAGTCGTATAGATGCGAGCGTTCCGGATGAAGCAGCGAAATATATTTATAAATCTCCGAAAAATAAGTCCCTTCGCGCAAATGTTCAATCTCCCGCCCGATTTCCTCGCGCAGACGTATTTTGGCCTGCCGATCGGCCGTCTTCTCCATTTGTCGCTCCAGCATGACGGACGCCTTATCCGCCGCAGCCTCCAGCTGCGATTTACCCGCGATAATTTCTTTGGCAGGTGTAATGGTCACACTCCGAACCTTGTCGATGGAGCGCTGATCGGACGGATCGAATGTCCGGATAGAGTCGATCTCGTCGTCGAACAGCTCCACCCGGTATGCGAGTTCGGTATTCATGGGATAGAAATCGAGAATGCCGCCGCGAACGCTCAGCTCACCGCGGTTCTCCACCCGTTCGACGCGCTCGTAACCCATTTCAATCATAGTTTTCAAGAAATTCTCAAGCTGGATGTTCCCGTCCTGGGAGACGGTTATCTGCGCTGCCGCCATAGCCTGCGGCACGGGCAGCAGCCGGCGAACGCCCGAATAAGGCGCGACCACAATGCCGCGGAAGCCCCGCGAGCATTTGTTCAGCACCTCGATACGCTGAGCAACCGTCTCCGGACTGGATACGGCCGTTTCAGCTGCGACCAATTCATTGGCCGGATACAGCAGCACCCGATCAGTAGAAAGCGCTTCCTGCAGATCATCGGCAATTTTTTGCGCCGAAAACATGTTATGCGTCACAATTAATATGGGACGGGATGTCTCCTCGTGAAGCGCGGCCAGCATTATCTGCCTGGCTGAACCGGACAATCCGGAGATCAACTGCTCTTTCATTCCGGCGGCGACGCCTCGGGTTACCGACTGGAAATCGGAATCTTTGGAAAAAGCCTCAATAAGACCTTGTAACAAAAGGCGCACCTCACTTACTGAATCGCTTCTAGCGAAATTTCCCTTAACGCTGTAGAAGCACAAAATAGTAACCTGTTTCAAGACGAAACGGCCGCGCCGCCTTACTTAAGGACGGTACCGTTTCTCGTAGAAATATAAGACTAACGGTAATCGCAGCTCATAAGTTTTAAACTCTTATATTTTAAAATAAGCCTCAGCTTTTGAGGCCAAGGCTTGCGGGTGACGATAGAAGCAGCGCCGCTTCACCTATTGAAGCGGACTGGCCAGAAGACTGAGTTCCGGATTGTTGTCCAAGGCCTCCTTGCAGTAATTGCAGGTAACCTTAACCGTAATTTCGCCGTCTGAATCATACGCTATTATATCTCTGCGTTCCGCGGGGGTCAAGGAATGAAGGCCGAGCTGCATCTCGGTAGCAGCGCTTCTGCGGATGCTTCCGAGAAAAGTTCGGCAGTGTCTACATACATAGTGTATTGCCATTTATATGCCTCCTGAAGGTAAAGTATACCTTCAGTATATCCCGTTCAGGCATCGGTTAGCCCCGGTAGGATCATAGCCGTTGCCCGGATGTCTTCAGAATCATGTTCCTCTGGACCTTTTTACCCGTTGAATTTAGCCATGGTCTGTTCAAAGGTATGGTCCAGACTATACTCAAGTGCGTCGCAGGTGCTGCCTACCATTGAGCCCAGCCTGTCGCCTTCCTTCTTCGGAAAACTGCCGAGTACATAATCAACGATCGCGTAACCGGGCTCAGGGCGCGAAATCCCCATCCTTACCCTGTTGAAAGTTTGGGTTCCCGTATGCTGTATAATCGACTTAATCCCATTATGGCCTCCGGCGCTGCCCTGATACCGCAGCCGGATCTTGCCGACCTCGGTGTCCAGGTCGTCGTATACGACAATCATATCTTCCAGGGAAACTTTATAGTAATCCATATAGGCGCGGACCGCTTCCCCGGACAAATTCATGTACGTCATCGGTTTGATAAGCACGGTCTTGATTCCGCCGATAACGCCTTCGCCGATAACGGATTTGCACTTGTTCTGATTAAAGACGATTCCATGTCTGCGCGCCAGTTCGTCCAAAGCCATAAAACCGACATTATGCCTTGTCTTGGCGTACTGCGGCCCAGGGTTGCCCAAACCGACCATCCATTTCATTTGTAAACCTTCCCTTTCTTGATACAATAGAAGCATAAGCGTTCCCGGAATGTCTATCCTAATTCCAAAGAAACGTCTATCCCATTCCAAAAGACAGGTGATGTTAATATGCTGCAGCAGGGCGAGCCTCTGACGCTTCACCGCCACTTTCAGTATCATCTACAATATGCCATACCTGTCGAGGTGTACCGCGGCGATGTACATGTTGACATCGGCGTACTTACCGCCGTAGACGCAAGCTTTGCGGAGCTGCAGGGAACGCTCTACAACCGCAGCCTGTTCACCTTTATCTCGCGACCGGGCTATTGATTAACTAAAGCTACGGTGCTGCCAGCAAGCCGACAAGGGTTACATCTCCTGGAAAAGGAGCTGTAACCCTGCCTTCGAAATATAAGGCATAAGCCGCGCGCTTGTCCATCGGCCTTATATTTCTACGAGTAACGGACGCCTTAGCATCGCCTTAATTAAAGGGAGCGGAGCCGTTTTTCTTGTATATCGCTATTCGATCTCGAACAGCTTGCTGATGGACAACTCCTCATGCACCCGGATAATCGCCTCGCCAAGCAGAGGAGCCACGGAAAGCACCTTCAGCTTGGAAGTGGGGTTCTCGCTGCGGATGGGAATCGAATCGGTAACCACAACTTCTTTAATCGGAGAATTCTCCAGACGCTCATGCGCCGGACCAGAGAGTACCGGATGCGTACAGCATGCATATACCTCTTTGGCGCCGCCTTCCTTCAAAGCATTGGCCCCCAGTACGATTGTACCCGCTGTATCGATGATATCGTCGATAACGATCGCCGTCTTCCCTTCGATGTTCCCGATAATATTCATAACCTCACTGACATTCGGTTCCGGACGGCGCTTGTCGATAATAGCGAGCGGAGCGTTCAGGAAATCAGCAAGCTTTCTCGCCCGAACCACACCGCCGTGGTCCGGAGATACGACGACCGGGTTCTGGATCTGCTTGGAACGGAAATATTGGGCCAGAATCGGTACGCCGAGCATATGATCGACCGGAATGTTGAAGAAGCCCTGAATCTGCATCGCATGCAGGTCCATAGTAATCACGCGCTGCGCACCCGCACGTTCGATCAGGTCCGCCACGAGCTTCGCCGTAATCGGATCACGCGAGCGGGCCTTGCGGTCCTGGCGGGCATAGCCGTAATACGGGATAACCACATTAATACTCTTGGCCGAGGCGCGCTTCAGCGCGTCAACCATGACAAGCATTTCCATCAGGTTATCATTGACAGGACCGCAAGTCGATTGAACGATGTAGACGTGACAGCCGCGTACGCTCTCCGACAGCTTGACCTGAATTTCTCCATCGCTGAAGCTTGTCGTATGCGACTCGCCCATTGGAATCCCGATGTAGTCGGCAATTTGGTGAGCAAGCTTGGGATTAGAGTTACAGGTGAAAATTTTCAACTTAGAATCAAGATAAGCCATAAAAGTTAAACCCTCCGTGATCGGTTCAATTGAATTTAGCTGTCCAAATGCGCCATACGCGGAAAATATCCGGCGTCAGGGCGCATCATGCGCACTTACGATGGATGAGACTGGCCCTTTTTCGCTTTTGCCCGGGATCGGATTTTATCCGCATAGCCCGGCTTGTTCTCCTGACGCTGTCTGGCAATAGCCAAATCCCCCTCAGAGACGGACCTGGTAATGGTGGAGCCGGCCACAACATATGCGCCTTTGCCCACCGTGACGGGAGCAATCAGGTTGACATTGCTGCCGATAAAAGCGTCGTCTCCGATTTCGGTTATCGATTTATTAAATCCGTCGTAGTTGACCGTGATCGCCCCGCAGCCCACATTCACGTTCTTGCCGACGGAAGCGTCTCCGACATAGCTTAAATGCGACACTTTCGAGCCGTCGCCGATGGTAGCTTTTTTGATTTCCACAAAATCGCCGATCTTGACATCTTCGCCAAGCACGCTTCCCGGACGCAAATAGGCAAAAGGCCCAACGGAAGTCCGTGCGCCGACCTCAGCGTCGTTAAGTACGGAATGCTTGACCTGGGCTCCGTCCATAATCCGGCTGTTTTCAATTTCACTGGAGGGGCCGATGACGCAATTTTCGCCAATTACGGTATTGCCCTTTAAAAGCGTTCCCGGATAAATTACCGTGTCCGCTCCGATGGTAACTTCGGCTCCTATATAAGTAGATGCTGGATCTATAATCGTTACGCCGCCGAGCATATGACGACGGGCGATGCGCTGGCGCATATGGTGCTCCGCTTCTGACAGTGCCACACGATCATTCACACCGATCGACTCTACGGCATCGTCCGTTTGGAAGGCAAGCACAATCTCTCCTTGCTCACGCAGAATACCGATGACATCGGTCAAATAGTACTCCTGCTGGGCATTATGGTTCGTCACCTTGTCCAAGGCAGCGAACATCTTGGCATTGTCAAAGCAATAAATTCCGGTATTGATTTCGCGTATGGCATCCTCGGCGGGCGTGCAGTCCTTCTGCTCCACAATCTTCAGCAGCTCCCCATCCTCGGTGCGTATAATCCGTCCAAGTCCCGCAGGGTCTTCCATAACGGCCGTCAAAATAGTGGCCGCCGCCTTGCGTTCCTCGTGCAGCGTCATCAGCTTGGTTAGTGTTTCCGGGGTAATGAGCGGCGTATCACCGTATGCGACAATCAGCGTACCTTCTTCCCCGCCCAGCAAATCCTTGGCCTGCTTTACGGCGTGGCCCGTTCCGAGCTGAGTTTCCTGCAGCACGTATTCTGCAGAATCGCCCAAATAAGCTTGGACCGCCTCAGCGCCATGTCCGACAACGACAATGCTCCGCTGGCAGCCGGTTGCTTTTACTGTATCAAGCACGTGCCCAACCATCGGCTTTCCGCAAACGGGATGCAGCACTTTGTATAACTTTGATTTCATGCGCTTGCCCTGGCCTGCGGCTAGAACAACAGCCATTCTCTTCAAGAATGCCAACCTCCTACTCCTAAACTCATTACTGAATATATCTCATTCCGGGCAAAAAGAAAAGAGAACCATCCAAAGGATCGTTCTCTTTTCTTCGAACCCCAATTCGAATTGCATATCCGAAACCTCTGCCCGATAATGAGAGCTGTAAACCAAGGAGACGTTTCTTATGCTCCTTCTTCAATCACTTCTTCTTCCGTTGCCGCGCGATCGTATTCTGCAAGAACCGCGGTTTGGATCTTCTCACGCGTTCCGGAAGAAATCGGATGCGCGATATCACGGAATTCCCCATCCGGCGTGCGTTTGCTGGGCATTGCAACGAACATTCCATTGTTGCCATCAATGACGCGAATGTCATGAACAACAAACTCGTTGTCGATGGTAATGGATGCGATTGCTTTCATTCTCCCCTCAGAGTTGACGCGGCGGAGTCTGACATCCGTAATTTGCATGTGTGTGTTCACCACCTTTTTCCATCAGAGACTTGGGTGTATAATTCCACACAGTTATGCAAACTCCTTCTTTTCCGCTCCATAAAATCCCCTACAGAGTAGATAAATTTGACAAAACAGTGTTTTCTACACTTTTCTGCCGAATTCCCATGGTTTTCTCACGAAATCGACATATTTCCCTGTCCCTAAACGGAAAATAAATTACCGGGATACGCCGATATGCGCCGCTCTTTCGAATCGACCTCGCCAAGTCTGACCAAGGAGACATAGTCATGCAGCAGACGTTCCTCAGTCCCTACCGCATCGGATTCCACAAGAACCCCCACGCCGGCCACTTCCGCGTTGAATTCGCCGAGCAGATCAACCATCCCGCCAACCGTTCCGCCCGCCTTCATGAAATCATCGACAATCAGCACACGCGACTTCTCCTTAAGCGCGCGTCTGGACAGTGACATCGTATGAATGCTCTTATGCGAGCCCGACACATAATTGATGCTGACCGCCGAGCCTTCCGTTACTTTATGATCCCGGCGCACCAGCACAACCGGCAGCCCCAGCTGCGCGGCCGTCGCGTAAGCGAGCGGAATCCCTTTCGTTTCCACCGTCATCACGGTATCGATCGGGACACCGTAGAATGCGGTGGCAATAATCTTGCCCGCCTGCTCCATAAGGGACGGTTGTCCGAGCAGGTCCGACATATATAAATATCCTCCAGGCAGAATCCGGTCGCTATGCTCCAGCTCGCTTATAAGCCCGCGGACAAAAGACAGTGCCATCTCCATAGGCATACGGGGGATGAACTTCACTCCTCCAGCTGCTCCCGCATGAGTCTGCAGCTCGCCCATGCCTTCGCCCTCGAACACCTCTTTAATAATCGCCAGGTCCTCGCTGATTGAGGACTTGGCTGCTCCGTACCGCTCGGCAAAGGTGGACAGAGGCAGAAGGTCATGCGGCTTTTCAAGCAAAAATTGGGTCATATCCACTAAACGCTGACTTCTTTTAAGTTTCTTCACGGGAGGCTCCTCGTCAAAACCGAATATTATAGAGAAATATATCACTTTTGTACGGGTTTACACAAGGGAAGCGGTTATAATTAGTTCCAGCCCCGTCAAGTCAGCGAACGGACGGCATAGACTTCCTTGCAAAATCCGCGCAGCCCGTTATAAATTCTAGCCACCTTGGACTGCTTGGACACAAGCCCGAATACGGTCGGGCCGCTGCCGGACATCAGCACGCCGTCGGCGCCGAGCCGGATCATCGCTTCTTTGAGCTGCTGCACCTCAGGATGCAGCTTCAAGGTTACCTCTTCCAGCACGTTGCCGAGCCGGCCGCACACCGCCTGGAAATCCCCGGCCTCAACCGCCTCCTGCATAAGCCGTGCGGAAGGATGAACGGCAATGCGGTCCGCCCGGAGCTTGCCGTAGACCTCTGCCGTCGATACATTAATCGGCGGCTTCGCCAGCACTACCCAGCACTGGGGCATGCTTGCGATAGGCGTAAGCTTCTCACCCCTGCCCGTTGCCAGGGCAGTTCCTCCGGTGACGCAGAAGGGCACGTCCGAGCCAAGCTCGGCGCCAAGCTCCTGGAGCTCTTCGCTTGACAAGCCGAGCTGCCAGAGCCGGTTCAGACCGCGCAGCGCAGCCGCGGCGTCGCTGCTCCCGCCAGCCAATCCGGCGGCCACCGGTATTTTTTTGTCCAGATGAATATGTACGCCCTGCTTCACCCCATAACGCTCTTTCAACAGCTTCGCCGCCTGAAAGGCCAGGTTCTTCTCGTCCAGCGGAATATAACCCGCCTGGCTTGATATAATAATGGTATCCCGCCGCAGCTCGGACATCTCGAGCCGATCCGCAAGGTCCACCATAGTCATAATCATTTCCACCTCGTGAAATCCATCCGGCCGCTTGTGCAGCACATCCAGCATCAGATTGATTTTGGCCGGCGCTTTCTCATACATTTTCAAGGCGTTCACCCTACTCTCATTTTTCCCCTAAAATAACTTAACATATTATATGAAAATCTTGTTACGAAGTCCATTCCGAGTTAATCTCTTTGAAGAAAGCGCTATAATCAAGAAGAAACGGCTGCGCCGTCCCCGTAGGAGGAGGGCATCCGTTTCTCGTAGAAATATAAGGACATCTATAAGTGTAAAACTTATAGATGTCCTTATATTTTAAGGCAAAACAGGGACGCCCTGCTCGGGACGCCCCCGCCTTCCTTGCCACTTTTCGGCTATTTCTTGCCTAAGATTTGCGTGCAGCCTGCTCGGCAAGCTGAATCGCTCTTTTCACCATGTTCCCGGCATCCTTCGCCCGGATTCCTCCCCAGCCCTCGCGCTCCACGGTGTCATAGAAGCCGAGCTCTTTTGCCAGCTCAGCCTTCAGCTCTTCGGACATCATGCTACGTCTTCTGCGGCTCATGCGGCATCCTCCTTGTGGGTTATAATGATGAGTTAATGCCCTCTTAGTATGGATTGCCTCTCCCCTGAACATACGCTTTCTGCTCTTTCACCTGAGAAGGCGCTCTCCGTTTTATAAAACAAAAACAGCCTTCCCTAAACGAGGAAAGGCTGTTTATGAATAAAGAGTTACGCTTTGGCATGCATGAGCGGCATTCGCACATCATCCTCACATACCGTAATCTCCACGGACTCGGTAAGAATATCGGCATAGCTGTAGGAGACGCGCTTGAATGACTGCTGCTCCTGATCCAGTTTGACAATAAATACAGAAGGGTACGTTTCTTCCAGGACACCGGTGCGCTCGACTGTCTTGCGTCGACCACCGTTTGCTCGTAACGTAATCTTAGAACCGACATGAGCTTCGAGACTGCGTTTAATTTCCAACAGCGCGTTATTAGCCATTGCCTGAAGACCACCTCTTTCCTTGTCCATTATAACCTCTTTAATACAATATGTCAAATCAAACAAATTATTATAGTAGATGCCAGTTATGTTTGTCAACGATATTTTTAGGGGCGAATGGACAAGCAAAAGGTCTCAGGCTCCGGGCCTTTTATATGGCGGAAGGCGTTACTTTCAGCGTAGATAAATCCTGCAGCCGCGGCATGCCGATCCGCAAGCTCCCTCGGGTTTCAATCCCGCCCAGTCCTTGGCTGCCGCTGATTGTATGGTTCAGCACGTCGCTTAAGTTGATCGTTTCCCTTATGGAAGTAAGAGCGGCCTTTGCCGCGATATACACCGGGTCCAGAGCATGAATCAGAATGCGTCCTGGAGAACTGGCAAAATTCGCGCCGGCCCCAAGCAGCGCTTCAAAATGCGACTGGCATGCGCCGGCGATAATCGTCAGCGCGTCATAGTGGCGTTCGTAATCCCTGGCTACCCGAATAGCGGCAACGAAGTTTTGCGAATTCTTATAACTGCTTAAGCTGTGCAGATCGTAAGATGGCAGCGACTTAAGCACACCGTCATGACCAGTAAGCACCACAATATTGGGACGGACACTGGGCAGCAGCCGGTACAGCACGGAGGCCATCTCCGCTTCCCGCACATGATGACCTTCGGCCGGAATGAGCAGCTGCTCATACAGGCTGAGGCTTTTATTCAAATAAGCCGGGTCACCGTCAAGATGCAGCACTTTACCGGGCAGCTCAAAGTAAGAAGCTTCCTTCGGCGCCTGCTCCCAAATCCCTGCCGGACTCAAGGCGCCAAGCCTATTCTGCTCCTGCCGGTCTTTCCTCAGCTCCGTAAGCGATTCAGCCGCTTTGATCCGTGCGCGTTGTCCCCGTTCCGTCATAGCCTCGGCAGGCACCTGAACCAGATCGTCCAGCGGAGAGTCCGCGAGCAGCCGAAATTCGGTTCCTTTGATGATGGCCTGATTTCGCACTATATGCTCCACCCGAAAAGTCACATCACCACCATAAGATTTTCGAACGACCAAGTCTCCCAAATTCATCAGAACATCACCTCTAACCCATCGTATGGGCTAAGGTCACGGATGGTTCATCTTTTGCCCGCTTAAGTTCTATGAAATGCCTGCCGCAAGCAGCACGTCGCTTAGACGGGCATACTCTGCCAGACTCAGCGTCTCGCCGCGGCGCGAAGGCTGAATTCCTGCCTCACTGAGCAGCGCCTCCAGCCGTTCCCTTCCCTCACCAGGAAAGAAGCGGGCTTTCAAATTATTGGATATGGTTTTACGCCGCTGTGTAAAGGAGGCACGCACCACTTCAAAAAAATGCTGCTCATCCTTCACCTCGACGGGCGGGCGCTCTCTGACCTTCAGCCGGATCACGGCCGACTCCACATTCGGCTGGGGGATAAATACGGTGTGCGGCACCGTGCAGATCAGCTCCGGCTCGCTGAAATACTGCACGGCAATGCTCAGGCTGCCGTATTCCTTGCCTCCCGGCGACGCCGCCATCCGCTCGGCGACCTCTTTTTGAATCATCACGACAATGTTCGCTAGCGGCAGCTTTTCCTCCAGCAGTTTCATCAGAATCGGAGTCGTCACATAATAAGGCAAATTAGCGACTACGCTGACCTTGGCCACTTCCGCGAAATCCTCGCCGAACAGTTCATGCAGGTCCACATTTAACACATCGGCATGCCGTATCTTGACATGCGGATACGGAGACAGCACCTCCTGCAGAATCGGAATCAGCCGCTGGTCGATCTCTACGGCCGTAACAGCCCCAGCCGCCTGCGCCAGACGTTCAGTAAGCGCGCCGATGCCGGGACCGATCTCAAGAGCACCAGTATCCTTATCCAGACCGGCGGCGTCTACAATTTTGTTTAAGATATTTTGGTCGATCAAAAAGTTCTGGCCCAAGCTTTTCTTGAACGAAAATCCGTGAGCCGCAATAATCTCCTTGGTACGTCTCGGGGACGAAATTTCTTCCCTTCCGCTCATGAGGATAGACCTCCCTGCTCAATTTGCGCAACCGCATTTGCAAACTCTTCAGGCGTAATGCCGAACATAGACAAGCGCTTGTACAGCTGCTTGCCGTTACAGTAACCGATGCCAAGTATATTGCCAAGCGCCATTCTCCGCTGTGCGGCTTTGGGATGCACAATCATACCTGCAGCCATGAGGTCTTCCATCCCAATCAGAATCGGCGCTCCCTCGAAGGATGTATGCACATTCTCCAGCGCATAGCGGATCGCTTCCGGTGAGGCGTTCTCGACACCGATATCTCCCTTTAATGTTGCGTCCTCCTCCGGAATGAAGGCGTGCTTGCATCCCGGCACCTTCGACGAGACAATCTTGCGTATCCTCTCTCCCGCATGATCCGGATCGGTCAGGATAATGACGCCCCGCCGCTCAACCGCAAGAGCGATCTTGGCGATTACCCGTCTATCCACCGCCGAACCGCCGGTTTCAATCGTGTCGGCATCAACCGCTCTTTTGACAGCGGCGGTATCGCTTTTGCCTTCCACGACAATCAATTCTTTAATCATTGTTTAGCGTTCCTCCCACAGCGGCCGCAGGGCCGCCTTTACCCCAAAAATAAAGCAAAAAGAAGAGGATTCGCTCCCCTTCTTTTTGGCTGAGAACTATATAAGTGATGAGCTTACATCAATATAGCGTATTGCCGCTGAATTTGCAAAATAAATACGGTTATTAATCCAGCTCCGGTTTAACCGGACCGATGACGTAAACGGCACGCGATTTGCGGCCGAAACTGCGCGCATGGCTCAATGAATCATAATAAACGTCAATCTTATTGCCTCTTATAGCGCCTCCGGTATCCTCTGCACGACGGAATCCCAGTCCCTCGATATATACCCACCAACCGATTGGAATCACACGAGGATCCACTGCTATGGTCCGGCCTTCTGTTACGCGTGTTCCGGAAGCTGTACGCGTGCCAATCCCCGGTTCTTCTGAAGAATATGCGGTCATCGAAACGTTCTTGATCATTTTTTTGTATTCGAAGTATACGTCGGCTTGGCTGGAGGAAGAAGTTTTCGCGGCTGCGGGTTTGGGAGCGGCTTTCGTACCTACGGCGATTACCTTATCCTTGGTCACCGTCTGTACTTCTTTGCCAACCATGCGCATTGAGACCAGCTTACCGTCCTGATAAGTTTTCTCAATATGCTGGATTATAACACCCGGCTTGCCGGCTTGCGCTACTCGTACTTTCCCTGTGGTGAGGGAGGGGTCCGCCGTCTTGATCACCCGGAAAGGCAAGTTTTTCGTCCGCTTCACAACCTGCTTGTTGATGCGGATAACCTTGACTTCCGTTCTGGCGGCAATTGCGGTGTCTAGCGAAGGAAATACCTTGTCGTGAGCACCCAGCGTGATGCCCAGGCTGCTAATCGCCTGACCGATTGTATCTTCGGTCGTATACAGTGTCTTTGTCTTTCCGCCTTCGGTCAGAATTAACTCCTGTGCCCGGTCAATGACAATCCGGTCGCCGTCTTCGATTTCGTCGCTAAGGCCCGCCGAAATTTTGTCATACGGTTTGAGCGGGATCGGTTGTTGGGCCAGGACTTCACCCAGAAGCGCTTCACGCGTCTCCAGAGTGTGAACCTTCCCGTCTATCTCTAAAATGATTTGTTTGCTGCTTTGAGAGCGTATATACAGCATAATAAGCAGCGCGATTGCTATCCCGATCACGCCCGCCAGTGACCACACGCGCAAAGACCATTCGCGTATATTCACTTGCTCCCACCATAACCTAAATGCATTAGACCTGCTGGATGATTGCGAATCATGGGATACTTCTGGTTGGAATACGCCCATCTTCTACATCCTCCTTACATAGTCCGCCTGAATTGTAAATCGCAATACTGTACCAAGGCGAAGCTAATAGAGATTGTAACAGAACGCGATACGATTCAAGTATGTTCGCATCCTGCTCATAAATCGCCTGCCCGACATGGCATGCATCCGCCTGTTATATAACAGTTCACAGGCAGAGCTCGTTTATTCCAAACAAAAAGAAGCCTAAAAAAGAGTCTTGATTAGAGGACTCTTTCGTGGCTTCCGGAAATGTCCGAATAAACGGCCAACGCACGAGGTTTCCTCTCTTACTTGCGCTTACGGGGTTAGCTGTCGGGTTTGGACGAAAGAGAGACGCCCTATCTCAGGTCAACCGCTCATGGCGGCTGCCTTCAAATTCACCCCAAAGACCACGTGAAGAAATCAAATACAGCCTGCGACGCCAACTTCTTGTGTCCAATGTACGGCCTAAGAGGCATTCGGCAAGGCGATATCGGTTCCCCCGTTCTCCATACGGAGACTCAGCGAGACGATTTATGATCAGTGGCTGTCACTGTAACAACAGCTCACTGCACTGAAAAGATGATATCCTGTTTCGATGCATGTTGTAAAGCGTCAATCAACCAGATTTACGCAAAAAATTGGTTAAATTATTGTAATAAACAACCGTTTTTTCGTTAAAAAACTTTAATCCTTCGCTCATCCTCACTTTTTTGGCTAGTTTTCTCCCGTTTTCAGTTAATGCCAAATAGTACCAGTGCGTTCGCGTACGTAATTTCAGCCAATTTTTCCACTTCAACGCCCTTAATTTCAGCTGCAGCTTCTGCCACCAATCTAACATGAGCACTCTCATTTCGCTTGCCCCGGTAGGGGTGGGGCGTCAGGTAAGGGGAGTCCGTTTCGATCAGCAGACGGTCCAGCGGAACCTGAGCCAGAACCTCTTTCGGCACCCGGGCGTTCTTGAACGTAATCGGTCCGCCAAAGGAAAGGTGAAAGCCGAGATCCAGGCACATTTTGGCTGTCTCCCAGCTGCCCGAGAAGGAGTGCATGATCCCGCCGATTTCCGCTGCCTTTTCTTCCCGGAGAATGCGGACAACATCCTCGTGAGCATCCCGGTTATGAATGACAATCGGCATATTCAGCTCTCTCGCGAGGCCAATCTGACGCCGGAACACGGTATGCTGGACCTCCTTGGGCGAAGTATCCCAGTAATAATCGAGTCCTATTTCTCCTATGGCGACAACCTTTTCATGGCTGCACAGCGAAGCAATCCAATCGAGGTCTCCGTCTTTCATATCAATCGCATCCGTCGGATGCCAGCCTACCGCCGCATAAATAAAATCATAGGATTCGGCGAGCTTCATTGTGGACGGAATCGTTTCCCGGTTAAAGCCAACATTGACCATTTTGGAGACTCCCGCCTCTACGGCACGGGCGATTGTCTCTTCGCGGTCGCCGTCGAATTGTAGCGCATCCAAATGGGTATGAGTGTCGAAAAGCTGCATATCCGCTTCCTCCTTTTTTTGCGGTTTTTGGCGTATATTTCTTAGCGTAAATCAAATAATTCCTTAATGGATTCCGGCAGCAGTGTCAGCGCTTTTTCCAGCTTATCCTGCGGATAATAGAGATGGTAACGGCCGCGGTGAATCCCGCTTATAGAGCGGACGATGTCCGACACCTCGGAGATTTCGCGAAGTCTTTCCTGACGATCGAGCAGGAGAATCTGCTTGCCGTGAAAGCCCTCTTCCGGACGAAATACATCGTAGGGCAAATCTGTCGGAAAATCAACTTCCAGGTCGTATTCCGGGTTCAGTCCAGCCGAGGCGAAACTGCGGCGAATGTCATCAATTGTCTCCATGTCGAGACTTTCCATTGCTACATATTTATACAGTTTACGATGAATGAAGCGGCTGCACAAGTCGCTCAGCAGTTCGTCCTGTTCCGAGGTCCACTGCATAAACGTTGCCTGCACGAGTGCTTCATCCAGCTGCAAATACTGCTGCACACTCACCTCGCCGCGAAATAAATCAGTCAGCGGTTCAACCATAAACCGGAAGGAGTAGCCCTCGTGGAACAGCTGCTTGGCCCGGCGGAATACCTGGCGCAAAATAATTTCCGAGCTGCGCGTTACCGGATGAAAATAGACCTGCCAATACATTTGGTACCGCGACATTAAATAATCTTCAATCGCATGCATCCCCGATTCCTTCACAACTACCCGTCCGTGATAAGGGCGAAGCACTCGCAAAATACGGTCGATGTCGATCGTGCCGTAGTTAACCCCTGTGTAATAAGCGTCGCGCAGCAGATAATCCATCCGGTCGGCATCAAGCGGACTCGACACCAAATTGACAACAATGTCATGCTCATACTTTTTGCGGATGACCGAAGCTACTTTTTGCGGAAAATCTTTCTCCACTTCCTTCAAAATCTCAGTAATTCCGGTATTCTCCAATATAATGCGGCAGGTCCAGTCTTCATGATTCATTTGAAAAGCTTCTTCTATAGAATGGGAGAAAGGGCCGTGTCCCAAATCATGCAAAAGCGCCGCGCACAGCGCAACCAGCCTTTCTTCGGGGAACCAGTCTTTATACCCGCTGCGTTCAAATTGGGAGATAATGCGCCGCGTAATTTCATATACCCCAAGCGAATGTGAGAACCGGCTGTGCTCGGCTCCATGGAAGGTCAGGTAGGTCGTCCCAAGCTGGCGGATGCGGCGCAGACGTTGAAATTCCTTCGTATTAATCAGGCGCCAAATAACTGTATCCTGTACATGAATATAGTTATGAACCGGGTCTTTAAATACTTTTTCTTCAGTGAGCGGCTGCTGCATGTAATCAGCTCCTTTATCCTTAACATCGAATTTTCTGATATTCTTTATGAAAAAAAGTTTTATCGTCATATTTTGTCGAAAAAAGTAGATTTTCTGGTTTCCAATTCGACAATCTTATTATATATTATGAATAGTTATCCAACAGATTGAAGTACAGCCATTCCAGAAAGCCAGTCATCGCTTAAAAATAATTCACCCGCTAAAAAGAGGTTGACTGTTTTGGGAATGGTTGGTATTATATGTATCATAAAACAGAGAAGATTGTCGAATCGTGACATTTTTTGATTATTTGAGAGGAGCAACGATTGTTATGATGAAATCAACGGGCATTGTAAGAAAAGTAGACGAACTGGGACGGGTTGTTATTCCGATCGAGCTGCGCCGTACGCTGGGTATTGGAGAGAAAGATGCTCTCGAGATTTATGTCGACGGTGAACGGATCATGCTGAAAAAATACGAGCCTGCCTGCATTTTCTGCGGCAATGCTGAGAACGTCACATACTTCAAAGGGAAAATTGTTTGCCATGAATGTATTTCAGCTATCCCTGCCCCTGTGACAAATTAAAATAAATCAGTTATAATAGGACTAATCAAATTGTTAATTCTAACCTTTTTTATATCTCCTTGGCCTCCCGTGAATACGGGGGGCACCTTTTTTTATGTGGGGGGGCCCCTCCTAAATCCTCCCCAAAGGGGAGGACCCCAAGGGCCGCGCCCTCTGGACACCCGCAATTGTTGGATAGGTGCAGCAGTTGGCGGGATCTAGCGGCTTGGGGCGGTGGAGCGGCCCTTCTCGGCCGGGTTCCTTGCGGAACCGGCCTCGGGGCCTTTCATGCGTGACTGACGGCGCTCCAACTGAAGAAAGGCGGAGACCCCGCTCTCCCTTCGGGAATCGCTTTACTTCGGCGCTCGAGTGCGGACTGCTGCTTCAGCGTGCTTCCGCGCTCTCCCTTTGGGATTCGCTTCACTTCGGCGCTTAGTGCGACTTGCTCGACTGCTACTCCGACGTGCTTCCGCGCTCTCCCTTCGGGATTCGCTTCACTTCGGCGCTTAATGCGACTGGCGTAGACTGCTGCTCCGGCGTGCTTCCTCGCTCTCCCTTCGGGATCCGCTTCACTTCGGCGCTTAATGCGACTGGCGCAGACTGCTACTCCGGCGTGCTTCCTCGCTCTCCCTTCGGGATTCGCTTTCTTCCGTGCTTGGTGCGACTATTCCTCCAGCAGCGCGTTATAAATATCACGCTTGGCGACGCCGCGATCGGACGCGGCTTTTTTCATAGCGTCCTTGCGGGTGGAGCCGGCAGCTTCGTAGTGGGCGACATGCTCCTCAATACTGAGCGGTCGCCACCAAGCGGAATCGGCTTCCTGCGCCTCTTCTTTACTCTCTCCCTCGACAACGATAACATATTCGCCCAGCGGCGGATGTTCCGCCAGCCATTCTGCGCATTCCAGGATGGTTCCGCGCAGGAATTCTTCGTAACGTTTCGTCAGCTCGCGGGCCATAACAATTCGCCGGTTGCCGAAAGCCTCCTGCAAATGGGCCAACGTTTTCACTACCCGGTGCGGCGATTCATAGAAGAGCAGCGTGCCCTGGGCAGCGCGCAGCGGGGTAAGCACAGCGCGGATATCCTTGCGCTCACGAGGCAAGAAACCGACGAAAGTAAACGTGGTGGTCGGTAAGCCGGAAGCGATGAGTGCGGACAATGCAGCGTTCGCTCCGGGTACGGGCACAACCGGGATTCCCTCGTCCACCGCGAGCGCCACCAGATCGGCGCCGGGGTCGGAAATGGCAGGTAAACCGGCGTCGCTGACCAGCGCTAGATTTTTACCTTCTATTATATAGCGGATTAATTCCGGTCCACTCGCTGCCTTATTATGCTCATGGTAACTGAACAGCTGGCCGGGAGAAATGTCGAAATGGCTGAGCAGCTTGCGCGTCTGCCGAGTATCCTCAGCTGCGATAATATCGCATTCCTTCAACGTCCGGACAGCCCGGAACGTCATATCCTCCAGGTTGCCGATTGGTGTCGCCACCAGAAATAAGGTACCAGTCTTCTGCTGAATGTCCGCTTCCTTATTTTGAAAGCTGCTTTGGCATTGAATCGTCATGGCTTTACCTCTTTTGAACCGTAATAGATGTCCATAATCTCCGGACAATATTCATTATCTTCATTGTATACGATCAGCGGCGGCTGTATCCGCACTTCCGGTTTACCGTCCCGCGCAGCCTCGATCAAGACCATGTTTGCCTCCAGATGCGCACGCGGATGCACAAAGCGGATCGACTTCGGCTCCAGCCTGTACTGGCGCATCAAGCTGATGATATCGGCCAGCCGCTGCGGCCTGTGAACCATGCTGACCTTCCCGCCGGTGCGGACAAGCCGGACGCATGCCTGAATAACCTCCTCCAGTGTACAGCCGATTTCATGGCGAGCCATTGCCTGATGAGTGTTCAGCTTGAGGTCGCTTCCGTTCAGCGGCATATACGGCGGATTTACTGTAATAACATCGTATACCCCATATCCTGCCGCAAGATGCAGCGTCCGCAAATCTCCTTCATAAATGGTGATCTTTTCCTGAAGCGCATTCATCACCACGCTTCGACGGGCCATATCGGCCAGACGGGGCTGGATTTCGATCCCTTCGATGACTGCAGCCGTACGTGTCGTCAGCAGCAGCGGAATCACCCCGTTGCCTGTGCATAAATCCAGCACCCGGCCGCGCGGAGGTACGGAGGCGAATCGGGCCAGCAAAACGGCATCCATGGAGAAGCTGAATACCTCATCACTCTGAATAATATGCAGATTATGCGTAAGCAGATCGTCCACGCGCTCCGAAGGAAGCAGCGGAACCTCATTCAAACGGTTGCTCATGATTAGTCCCCTATTCCAAAATTCAAAAAAACCGTAGGTGGCGTCCTCCTACGGCTGAATATTCTCATTTATTAAGGAAAGACAGGCAGAACAGACAGTCACCTTCCGTACGCAGATGTCCAAAATTCACATTGCAGATATGAAATCCCTCATGATACAGCCGAGCCAGATTATCATAGCCCTCGCCGACAACCTCATCCTGACCGCCTTCGTTCGGGACGGGAAGCTTCCCGGGATTCTGTTTCTCCGAAGAAGGACCTGGCGGAGCTTTTCTCTTCAAAATCTTGCGCAGCTGCTCATTTTCCAGCGTCAGACGCTGGTTCGCTTCCATCAATTCTTTAACTGTCTGCTTCCAATCTCCAAGATTAAGGCGCATCGTTTCCATTTGCGCTTCTATCTCCTGAATGTGTGCGAATATATTTTTCTTTTCCAAGTTTCCACCCCGAAAGTAACCTTAATGGTCTACTTGACGACAACATCATCCATTGGAAGTTCTTTTACTTTGCCCATTTCAAACAACTGGACATGCACCGAGCGGGTACCCGCATTGAAACCGACCACCTTGCCTTCACCCAGCGAAGTGATTACCAGCTTGCCTACCGCAGGCATTTCTTCTTTAACGCTTTCGTAATTATCATGCTCAAATTTCAGACAGCACATCAATCTTCCACAAAGTCCGGATATTTTGGTCGGATTAAGCGATAGGTTCTGATCCTTAGCCATCTTGATCGACACCGGCTCGAAATCCCCCAGCCATGAAGAGCAGCAGAGCACCCTTCCACATGGTCCAAGGCCGCCAAGCATCTTGGCTTCGTCGCGGACACCGATTTGGCGAAGCTCGATGCGAGTACGGAAGATACTGGCCAAATCCTTAACCAACTCCCGAAAATCAACCCGGCCTTCCGCAGTGAAGTAGAAAATGATCTTGTTGCGGTCAAACGTAAATTCCACATCCACCAGCTTCATTTTGAGGCCATGATCGCGGATTTTATTTAAACAGGTTGTAAAAGCGTCTTTGGCCGCCTGCTTGTTCTCCTCTACCACGCGCGCGTCAACATCTCCGGCGATACGCATGACTTTCTTAAGCGGCAGCACGACATCAGCTTCCTGAACCTCTTTTCTGCCTACAACGACCCTGCCATATTCAACCCCTCGCGCAGTCTCGACGATCACACACTGCTC
Source organism: Paenibacillus sophorae (assembly GCF_018966525.1). Lineage (NCBI taxonomy): Bacteria > Bacillati > Bacillota > Bacilli > Caryophanales > Paenibacillaceae > Paenibacillus > Paenibacillus sophorae. The sequence goes on along the minus strand of NZ_CP076607.1, from coordinate 698,129 downwards.
ACATTCAATCGGAAAGTCTAAAGGATCGAAATAATATATTTTACCCGCCTTTTTGAAGCGGACACCGACTACGCTGTACAACAAAATTAACCTCCTTGTCTGCCGGTGAAGGAACCCCCAGCAAGTCCGCTCCATGATGTTCCATGCTTGTTCTTCCTTAACCGTTAGCGCAAGAAGAAACAACTGCACCAACTTTAGCAAAGCAAATGCTTTCGTAGATAAGCGTACAGCTTATCCTTATATTTTGAGCAATATCAGGCTAAACTTGCTTTCTTGAAGGCTACTTCGCAGAAAGCATAAACAGACGGTATCCCTCAGCTTTCCAGACGTATCAAAAACTGCTCCAGACATAACTGGGCATTGACATTGAACCGCAGCTTCTTCTTGCTCTCAGCGGCATAATCCATATAGGCTACCCACTGAGAAGAAGTACGCATTCTGGCGTAATTGGAAATAAGGTCCAATTGATCTATAAAAACGATGCTTTCGTGTTTTCGGTACAGGAAGTAGAGCATGTCTTTAAACCATAGATGGAACATACTGAAACAGGTATCCAAGTGCTCACCAAGCCCGGTCTTGAACAGCTTCTGACCTGCGGTCGCCACCGCAGAGCCGTTCTTGCCCAAAGACTCCTTCGCTAATTGTAACACTAGATTTCTTATTTCTGCAAACCAATTCTGTTCCAAAAGCTCTCTGCATCCTTCCAATCCTGATGTCAAAGATGCCGCGCAGCGTGCAAGGGGAGCAGAGACCCCCTCATTTGACAATACCTGCATCATCATCTCCGGGGACAGTGGAGCAAACGGGATGCGCTGTGTCCGCGACTGAATGGTCGGCAGCAACGATTGGTTGTTATCGGCAATAAGAATAGCTACGGCAGGCACTGGAGGCTCTTCCAAAAATTTAAGCAGACTGTTGGCTGCCTGGACGGTCATTTTTCCCGCTTCGTCTATAATGTATACCTTGGGGTGGCCGCCCTCCGCCCGATAGGAAAAGACCCGCTGCAGGTCGCGGATCTGATCGATTTTGATGCTGTTGCCTTCCGGCGACAGTATCTTGAGATCCGGATGGTTGCCATGCTCCACTTTGCGGCATTCCAGACACTCGCCGCAGGCGTCATCCTCGAGTGCCGTACAAAAAATCGCTTGGGCCAATGTAACTGCCGTCTTCATCTGACCGCTGCCCGCTGGACCGCTGAACAAATAAGCATGACCGAGCGTACCTTTACGCAGCGAATTTTGCAAAATACGCTTGGCGGTTGTCTGTCCCAATATATCACCAAAAGGCATAATATCCTCCTATAGCCATCAAAAAGAAAGGTTGATCAGCATCCCGCGGATTTCTCCAACCTTGCTCAGCAGATTTATCCGCCCCTGCTCGCTCTCCAGCAGTTCGTCCGCAAGGGTCAGTAAAGCGGCATCGATTTCCTCCAGCAGCTTGTATCTTTTGCCCCGTCCTCTCCGGTCCCAGCCCTTTGTTTCTTTGAGCGTTACGCCCCGGCGCGCCGTTTCTTCCAGGAATTTTTTGACCATTACCCGGTAAATCGCCAGCTCGCGTATCGTCATGGATTTAGAGAGGCGCTCACCCTGAGCTTGAATCTCCTGAATCCGGCGGGTTATTTCATCCCGGGTCGCCTGTTCGCCATGCTGCTGAAACACATCGGAGAACGTTTTTTGCTGAACCGGCTTATTCATATTTTCGTTCAAAGGCAGTTCGTTCTTCAATGGCCTGAAGTTCGGATTAATCTTCAATGGTTCGCCTACCGCCTTTCATTGCAATTCCTAATCTATGGACATAAAATCTTACAGGAAACGGCCGCCGTCTTAAGGGACGGTCTGGCCATTTCTTCTGTTCTTTAATAGTGTTCGAACCGGTCGACAGGCAGCACGAACACGGTCGCTCCACCCACTTGAACCTCGACAGGAAGCGGAAGATAGGAATCCGTAGTTCCGCTCATCGGGGTTACGGGCGTAACCAGTTGTTCACGAACCTTGCAGCTATTGCGGATAACGCCGAGTACAGCTTCAACCTGACTGTCTTCCACCCCGATCATAAAGGTGGTATTTCCCGCCCGCAAAAATCCGCCCGTACTTGCCAGCTTGGTTGCACGGAAATTGGCCTTGACCAGTTCGCTGGACAGACGGTTGCTGTCCTTGTCTTGGATAATTGCAACAATCAGTTTCATCTTTCCATCTCCTCTTTGCGTTATTGTTAATCGGCAAAACGGCTGGTTTAATACATTATATTAGACAAAGATCCTATAAGTCCTTTAACAGCTTATCTTCAAGTTTACTTACAAGCTCACGCTCTACAACATGCAGCGGCCGATTGGCATCCAAAGTCACAATTCGTTCAGGGTCCGCTTTTGCGATCATCTGATACCCATCTCTTACTTTCTGGTGAAAAGCTAAGCTCTCCATATCGAGCCGGTTGATTTCCCGCTCTCCGTTTGCGGAAATTCTCGCTAGGCCTACCTCCGGCTCGATATCCAGATAGAAGGTGAGATCCGGCATTCGACCGCCGGTAGCAAACTGATTAATCGCCCGTACTTCTTCCATACCCAGCCCTCTGGCATAGCCCTGATATACAAGGCTGCTGTCCACAAAGCGGTCGCACAGTACGATAAGTCCTTCCTTCAGTGCCGGCTCTACTCTTTCGGCCAAATGCTGGCTTCTAGATGCTGCATAGAGCAGCGCTTCAGTGCGCGCGTCCATCGCCGTATGAGCAGGGTCCAGAATTATGGAGCGGATCTTTTCGGCAATCTCAATGCCACCCGGTTCGCGGGTAATCAGATAAGGGAGGGAGCGGTTCTGCAAATAAGCGGCCAGCCTGCCCATAATCGTCGTTTTTCCCGATCCTTCTCCGCCTTCAAGTGTAATAAAAAATCCTTTCCGGCCCAATTACGCTTCTCCGCCTTTCTTTCATCCAAAATTCAATAGTTCTTCGGGGTCCACGTAAAGTACCTGAATAGACTTCGCAGCCAAACCTTCACTTTGTGGAGTTGTTTAAATCTCTTCTTGAATTAAATATACTTGTATCATCCGCAAAGTCGGATCCGAAGCGGCCTGAAATCTGGCACCGGCAGCCGCCAAGCTCTGCAGCCTCTGGCTTATTTCCCCGGTAATAACTTCGCCTGGATACAGCAGCGGTATACCCGGAGGATAAGGAACAACCATCTCAGCAGCGATTCTGCCTTCGCTCATCCCAAGCATGATACGTTCTGTCTCTTCCTCCCGGACGGGTCTTAAAGAAAACTTTACCGGCTCCGAAATGAAGCTGTTGTCTAAATTGTTCCACGTGGAAACATGGACGGAAGCGGAGGGGATCGGTCCCGGAGGGAATTCCCTGTCAATCTCCCCCAGCGCCGTAAGCAGCCGGTTGGCATCTTCCACCCTCGAGCCAAGGCTAAACAGCAGTACCACATGCCGTTCATCGCTCATTTCTGGCACGCAGTCTCTCTTCTCGAGCTCTGCCTGCAGCTCGAATCCGCTCAGGACCCCGGTGGCGTCATATATGACGGCTTTGAAGGGGTCCTGCGTCCGGTAGGCGCCGCTCGTGCTTCGCGGCGCCAGCCCTGAGGCGGAGGCTTTCGCTTCGCCTCCGCCGGTCTGCAGCTGCGGCGGCTCCGGCCGCAGCAGCTTAAAGCGCGGCAGCTCCGCCAAGCCGCGCCGCAGCTTTTCCACGGCGGCCAGCCCCGCCGTGAAGGCATCGGCGCGCCGCGTGTGAAGCAGCCGGCGCGCCAGATCGAGCGAAGCCATCACGGGGTATGATGGGCTGGAGCTCTGCACCATGGCGAGCCGCTGCCGCAGCAGGGCGCGGTCGAGCCGCGGTCCTTGGACATGCAGCATGGCGCCCATGGTCATCGCCGCAAGCATCTTGTGCGTGGACTGCACGACGCCGTCCGCGCCGCAGCTTAAGGCACCCGGGGGCAGCTCCGGGTGCTGCCCATAGTGCGCCCCATGCGCCTCGTCGACCAGCAGCGGCACGCCGCTGTCGTGACAGGCCCGCGCGAGGGGCGCCAGGTCGCTTCCCATGCCGTAGTAATTCGGCATGGTCACCAGTAGGCCGGCGGCCTCCGGCCAGGCCGCCAGTGCCTTGCGCACCGTCTCTAAGGGCGGTGCGACCGCCAGGCCGCTGGCGTCATCCATCTGCGGTTCAAGGAATACCGCACGCGCTCCCGCCAGCATCAGCCCATGAATAACCGATTTATGCACGTTGCGCTGCACCAAGAGCACGGTGCCCGGTTCGGCGCATACCGTCAGGATCAGCGCAAGGTTCCCGGCTGTACTGCCGCCTACGAGCAGGAAGCTTTCCTCAGCCCCGAAACAATCCGCCGCAAGCTTCTGCGCTTCCAGAATGACGCCGTCAGGATGATGCAGATCATCGCTCCCCGAAATTTCGGTAATATCCGCCGTCATGACCTCATCCAACAAGCCGGCGCTTCCTTCCAACTTATATGCCTGCCCATTTTTATGACCCGGCACATGAAAAGAGCTCTTTCCTCCCGCTTTATAACGTTCCAGCATTTCATATAATGGCGCGCCTGCACGCTCTGTCTCTTTCATTGATTGCAATTCCTTCCACACCGGCTTATCTCTATTTTACCCCATAACCGCTTCTCCGCCTATGCCTTGAATTTACCGCCTGTACGCGCAGCAAAACGGCTTCACCCTACTTCTATGCAAGGGAAAGCCGCTGCGTTAAAAACCTGTATAAGCGAAGACAACCTTGTAACATCATCGGCAAAAACAGTTTACGGCAAATCGGCGGCTATTAAGCGTTCTTTTGCAGACCAATTTTTTTCATTCTTCCGATAAAAAAGCGGTATTTGGCATCCTCTGCCTCAGTCCTTACCATTTCCTCCTCGCAATCCTCGCAAATAAACTGCGAAACGATGCGAATTCCTTCTTCCTTTTCCTGCCCGCATATAATGCAGACTTCCGCCTTCGCATGATCTTGTTCCATAGTAATCCCACCTTGGCCCTTTTAAGAACAGTATGCTTCACTTCCTATCATTTTAAACCCTTTCATAGTTTTTTCATATCCTTGAATCCCTTTTCCTTCGCGGTTTGTCAGCCTCGAGCGATCTAGACTTATATGATTAAATGAATTCATCAAGAATGCCGATAGTATGGATATGAGATATGATATAAGCCCAAAGCCTGGAGGGAAGGTATGGAACCGACTATTAAAGGAGCGACTTTTTATCAATATAAACTTCTCAAAAAAATAAGCATATCCGTCAATGCTTTGCGGATTTATGCAGCGATTCCTATTCTGTTTATTCTATTGGAAACCGTTTTCGTTTCCCCTGCCAGTTTATTATTTTTTCTAATTGCTGTTCCGGTTATCTTTTGGGTTCAATATGTCGTCTCCCGCTCCGTCCTCTTAATTGCGGGTTACCCGGTCGCCAAACGTTGGCGCAACTCCTTCAGGCTTCCGTGGCTCGGCTTTATGCCGGATCAATACATCAGCTGCAGTCTTTTCCGCAGGGTACAACTTCATAGTCTCTGGATTGGTCTTTCCTTTACAGCATTATTTGTCGTATTATCCCCGTACGCCTTTACTCTCTCCTTAGCCTTTCTGCATTTATGGCTGCTGTTTCCGAGATTTTACGCTCTGCTGCGGACAGGTTGGAAGAGACAGGATGACATGCTGAAATTTAATCCGGCGGACGTCTCCTGTTATTCGCAATAACCACTTTGCATATCCCTGCTGTTCATCATTGAATCCTACTTACTTCCTTGTACGCGGCCTGTGTCCCTGAACAATAAAATCGCCATCCATCAAGATGGCGATTTTATTGCTATTGGCTGTTGAGGCTTTTGGCGCCCACCTTTTTATCCTTTGGAACCATAATAATGAAATAGCCGTCATGAATAGTTAAATGAACAATAAGCTGATCCTTCTGGAATATATGCGAACTAGCCGTGTTTTCTGCAAGCAGTTCATTCCAGCCCCAAGCTTGTATGGCTTCAGAATAGGGCTCCGGAATATTGTCATTCTCCTTTAACCCAGGCAGTGAATAACGCACGTAGTCCATAGCTGTGTTCGTTGTCGTCCGATCTGGCGAGTTTGCTTCCTTGGGTACGGGAAAGCTCTTCTCGTTAAGGGCACCCTCGAACGATTCCCATGAAGGTTCCTTCGAGGCGCATCCGGCCAGCAATACAGTTACAATACATAAAATAAGGAGCGTCCACAACGTTCGGGCTCGCTTCATACCTTAAATCCTCCTTACCCTCCACCCTGCAACTAAAGACACAGGAACAAATTCAACATATGAATTTTATGAGTAGTTCATTCGTATTAAGGTTATGCTTAATTTTGCACTTTTCTATTATACTTATATCTATTGCCCCGTCGGTAACAAAAATGTCATTCAATTGATGCCGGTTTTCACAATCCCTTCACTAATGCATTAATCAGATTAAGGTCCGGATTTCGCATATATACCTGATCAATCGGTCCTTTGCGTTCTCTTCGTGTTCATTGTGACCCAGGATTTAAAAAGAAACACAAAAAACCACTGCTGAAATCTCAGCAGTGGTTCATTGTGCTTGGCGGCGTCCTACTCTCCCAGGACCCTTCGGTCCAAGTACCATCGGCGCTGGAGGGCTTAACGGTCGTGTTCGGGATGGGTACGCGTGGAACCCCTCCGCCATCGCCACCAAACGGGCATTTGTGAAACAAATGCTGCCGCGAGACATTCGGTCCTTCACCTTCCGGTGCGGATGAATGTTGCAGCGTTCTTCAGGCTTGATCGCCTGAAAACTGGATCGAAACGAAAGATTGCGTTATTTTGGATAAGCCCTCGACCGATTAGTATTGGTCAGCTCCATGCATTGCTGCACTTCCACCTCCAACCTATCTACCTCGTCGTCTTCAAGGGGTCTTACTAACTTGGGAAATCTCATCTTGAGGGGGGCTTCACGCTTAGATGCTTTCAGCGCTTATCCCGTCCGTACGTAGCTACCCAGCCATGCTCCTGGCGGAACAACTGGTGCACCAGCGGTACGTCCATCCCGGTCCTCTCGTACTAAGGACAGCTCCTCTCAAATTTCCTGCGCCCACGACAGATAGGGACCGAACTGTCTCACGACGTTCTGAACCCAGCTCGCGTACCGCTTTAATGGGCGAACAGCCCAACCCTTGGGACCTACTTCAGCCCCAGGATGCGATGAGCCGACATCGAGGTGCCAAACCTCCCCGTCGATGTGGACTCTTGGGGGAGATAAGCCTGTTATCCCCAGGGTAGCTTTTATCCGTTGAGCGATGGCCCTTCCATGCGGTACCACCGGATCACTAAGCCCGACTTTCGTCCCTGCTCGACTTGTAGGTCTCGCAGTCAAGCTCCCTTCTGCCTTTGCACTCTTCGAATGATTTCCAACCATTCTGAGGGAACCTTGGGACGCCTCCGTTACTCTTTAGGAGGCGACCGCCCCAGTCAAACTGCCCGCCTGACACGGTCCCCGTACCCGCTTAGGGTACCAGGTTAGAACCTAGATACGATCAGGGTGGTATCCCAACGATGCCTCCACCGAAGCTGGCGCTCCGGCTTCCAAGGCTCCCACCTATCCTGTACAGATCGTACCCAAGTTCAATATCAAGCTGCAGTAAAGCTCCATGGGGTCTTTCCGTCTTGTCGCGGGTAACCTGCATCTTCACAGGTATTAAAATTTCACCGGATCTCTCGTTGAGACAGCGCCCAAGTCGTTACGCCATTCGTGCGGGTCAGAATTTACCTGACAAGGAATTTCGCTACCTTAGGACCGTTATAGTTACGGCCGCCGTTTACTGGGGCTTCGGTTCACAGCTTCGGGTTTAACCCCTAACCGCTCCCCTTAACCTTCCAGCACCGGGCAGGCGTCAGCCCGTATACTTCGCCTTGCGGCTTCGCACAGACCTGTGTTTTTGCTAAACAGTCGCTTGGGCCTTTTCACTGCGGCCCCCTCGGGCTATTCACCCTACCGAGGCACCCCTTCTCCCGAAGTTACGGGGTCATTTTGCCGAGTTCCTTAACGAGAGTTCTTCCGCGCGCCTTAGAATTCTCTTCTCGCCTACCTGTGTCGGTTTGCGGTACGGGCACCTTCTCCTGGCTAGAGGCTTTTCTTGGCAGTGTGAGATCATGACCTTCGCTACTACAATTTTCGCTCCCCATCACAGCCCAGCCTTATCGGTGTACGGATTTGCCTATACACCAGCCTCGCTGCTTGGACGGACATCCATCAGTCCGCGTCACTACCCTCCTGCGTCCCCCCATTGCTCATCACGGATTATGGTGGTACAGGAATATCAACCTGTTGTCCTTCGACTACGCCTGTCGGCCTCGCCTTAGGTCCCGACTTACCCTGAGCGGACGAGCCTTCCTCAGGAAACCTTGGGCTTTCGGCGGATCAGATTCTCACTGATCTTTTCGTTACTCATACCGGCATTCTCACTTGTATGCAGTCCAGCTGTCCTTACAGTCAACCTTCAACCCGCATACAACGCTCCCCTACCCCTGATGCAAAGCATCAAGCCATAGCTTCGGTGGTGTGTTTAGCCCCGTTACATTTTCGGCGCAGAGTCACTCGACCAGTGAGCTATTACGCACTCTTTCAATGGTGGCTGCTTCTAAGCCAACATCCTGGTTGTCTGTGCAACTCCACATCCTTTCCCACTTAACACACACTTGGGGACCTTAGCTGATGGTCTGGGCTGTTTCCCTTTTGACAATGGATCTTAGCACTCACTGTCTGACTCCCGGACGCAAGTCCATGGCATTCGGAGTTTGACTGAGCTTGGTAACCCTTGCGGGCCCCGCACCCAATCAGTGCTCTACCTCCACGACTTCAAATCCGAGGCTAGCCCTAAAGCTATTTCGGGGAGAACCAGCTATCTCCGAGTTCGATTGGAATTTCTCCGCTACCCCCACCTCATCCCCGCACTTTTCAACGTGCGTGGGTTCGGGCCTCCAGTGCGTGTTACCGCACCTTCACCCTGGACAGGGGTAGATCACACGGTTTCGGGTCTACGCCCACGTACTTAGTCGCCCTATTCAGACTCGCTTTCGCTGCGGCTCCGGCTTCTCGCCTTAACCTTGCACGTTAAACGTAACTCGCCGGTTCATTCTACAAAAGGCACGCCATCACCCCTAAAATGGGCTCTGACTTCTTGTAAGCACACGGTTTCAGGTACTATTTCACTCCCCTTCCGGGGTGCTTTTCACCTTTCCCTCACGGTACTGTTTCACTATCGGTCGCCAGGGAGTATTTAGCCTTGGCAGATGGTCCTGCCGGATTCATACGGGGTTTCACGTGCCCCGCACTACTCGGGATCCGTCTCGGAGGGAACAGAATTTCAATTACAGGGCTTTTACCTTTTCCAGCGGGCCTTTCCAGACCTCTTCATTTACCCTATTCCTTTGTAACTCCATGTGAGACGTCCCACAACCCCGAAGAGCAAGCTCTTCGGTTTAGGCTGTTCCGCGTTCGCTCGCCGCTACTGACGGAATCACTCTTGTTTTCTCTTCCTCAGGGTACTTAGATGTTTCAGTTCCCCTGGTCTGCCTCTACCTACCCTATGAATTCAGGTAGGAGTGACTGTGCATTACCACAGCCGGGTTTCCCCATTCGGACACCCCCGGATCCACGCTTGCTTACAGCTCCCCGAGGCCTTTTCGTTGTTCGCCACGTCCTTCTTCGGCTCCTGGCGCCTAGGCATCCTCCGTGTGCTCTTACTAGCTTAACCAACGCTCCGATTTGGATTCGCACCCAAATCTTCGCTCTCAGCTAATAACTATTTCAACTTGCTTGGACACAAGTTTCAGCTAAAAGATGTTCTAAAACGCAATTTTCGTTTCGGTATCCAGTTTTCAAGGATCAAGATTGAGAGTTTGAGCTCTCAAAACTGAGCAACGAGTGAGCAACAGGCCTAAACCTGAGTTTTGGAAGCTAAGCTTCCGATTTGAATGTTTCCGCTGCGGGAAACGATTCTCCATAGAAAGGAGGTGATCCAGCCGCACCTTCCGATACGGCTACCTTGTTACGACTTCACCCCAATCATCTACCCCACCTTCGGCGGCTGGCTCCCTTGCGGGTTACCCCACCGACTTCGGGTGTTGTAAACTCTCGTGGTGTGACGGGCGGTGTGTACAAGACCCGGGAACGTATTCACCGCGGCATGCTGATCCGCGATTACTAGCAATTCCGACTTCATGCAGGCGAGTTGCAGCCTGCAATCCGAACTGAGACCGGCTTTATAAGATTGGCTCCACCTCGCGGCTTCGCTTCCCGTTGTACCGGCCATTGTAGTACGTGTGTAGCCCAGGTCATAAGGGGCATGATGATTTGACGTCATCCCCACCTTCCTCCGGTTTGTCACCGGCAGTCACTCTAGAGTGCCCAGCCTTACCTGCTGGCAACTAAAGTCAAGGGTTGCGCTCGTTGCGGGACTTAACCCAACATCTCACGACACGAGCTGACGACAACCATGCACCACCTGTCTCCTCTGTCCCGAAGGCCGCGCCTATCTCTAGACGATTCAGAGGGATGTCAAGACCTGGTAAGGTTCTTCGCGTTGCTTCGAATTAAACCACATACTCCACTGCTTGTGCGGGTCCCCGTCAATTCCTTTGAGTTTCAGTCTTGCGACCGTACTCCCCAGGCGGAGTGCTTACTGTGTTAACTTCGGCACCAAGGGTATCGAAACCCCTAACACCTAGCACTCATCGTTTACGGCGTGGACTACCAGGGTATCTAATCCTGTTTGCTCCCCACGCTTTCGCGCCTCAGCGTCAGTTACAGCCCAGAAAGTCGCCTTCGCCACTGGTGTTCCTCCACATCTCTACGCATTTCACCGCTACACGTGGAATTCCACTTTCCTCTTCTGCACTCAAGCTGCCCAGTTTCCAGTGCGACCACAGGTTGAGCCCATGGTTTAAACACCAGACTTAAACAGCCGCCTGCGCGCGCTTTACGCCCAATAATTCCGGACAACGCTTGCCCCCTACGTATTACCGCGGCTGCTGGCACGTAGTTAGCCGGGGCTTTCTTCTCAGGTACCGTCACTCTTGTAGCAGTTACTCTACAAGACGTTCTTCCCTGGCAACAGAGCTTTACGATCCGAAAACCTTCATCACTCACGCGGCGTTGCTCCGTCAGGCTTTCGCCCATTGCGGAAGATTCCCTACTGCTGCCTCCCGTAGGAGTCTGGGCCGTGTCTCAGTCCCAGTGTGGCCGTTCACCCTCTCAGGTCGGCTACGCATCGTCGCCTTGGTAAGCCGTTACCCCACCAACTAGCTAATGCGCCGCAGGCCCATCCCTTGATAGCAGATTGCTCCGCCTTTCAGCCTCCCAGCAGGTGCCAAGAGGAATTATCCGGTATTAGCTACCGTTTCCGGTAGTTATCCCAGTTCAAGGGGCAGGTTGCCTACGTGTTACTCACCCGTCCGCCGCTAAGTATTTTTGAGAGCAAGCTCTCAAAAGTACTCCGCTCGACTTGCATGTATTAGGCACGCCGCCAGCGTTCGTCCTGAGCCAGGATCAAACTCTCCAATAAGGTATTGAAAGAGCGATTAGCTCATGTTGAAACATCTGACGAGAATTTGCATTCTCATGATGGCCTTTCCAAAGCGTGAACCACGCTGTGAAATCCATCTTTTTTGGAACTCGCTAGAAGCGAATTCCCACTCACTCGTTGTTCAGTTTTCAAAGATCAAACTTGTTTGCCGTTCAACTTAATGTCTCATCAGCAACTTTTATAATATATCATATCCGACCGTTTTATGCAAGCTCTTTTTTTAATTTCTTTTTGAAGAAGAACTCGTATTTCTTGGCCGGAATTAGAATATACCATGTTTGATTCTTATATGCAACACTTTTTTTATTAATTCATTGAAATTCTGCCCTTACGTCAAAATTTCCTGGATATAGAGATGACGTGAGTGTACCAAATTGATGATTTTACCTTCTACGCTTACTAATGGGCGTGTAGGATTGCTCCGATCAGAGAAGATGATTTCCCCATTCCGGCCATCATTTAGACGTATCTTCGTTCCATTGTGCAATTCTGTCGTCTTATGTATGAAGGTCTGTACAATGGATGGTTCCAGTTGGCCGAACCCTTCTTTTTGAATTTCCTCCAAAACCAGATATGGCGACTGCGCCTTCTTGTATATCCGCTTCAGCGTCATTGCATGGAAAATATCCGCCACAGCGACAATCTTCGCGTATAAATGAATTTGACTCCCCCGCAGCCGAAGCGGATAACCCGATCCGTCAATTTTTTCATGATGCTGCAAAGCCGCAAGCCGGACCCCTTCGTTAATAGCCGTTACTTTTCGCAAAATCTGATATCCATACGTTGTATGCTTTCGCACTTCATTTCTTTCGGTCATCGTAAGCGGCTGGGGCTTCTGCATAATCGAACTGTCAATCTTTGCATTTCCGATATCATGCAGCAAACCGGCAAAAGCCACTTGGAGCCACTCTTTCTGCGGATAGCCACACCACTGGGCAATCTTATAAGATGTGAGCGCAGAGAGCACTGCGTTATGATAAATGTAATCCTGCTCGTTAAGCGTGCGCGGGGAAAAATCGAGAACATGATAATCCTTGATATGGGCGAGCATGGCCTCCAGCCCGCTGCGCAGTTCATAGATCGGCAGAACTGCCGCGTCAGCCGAGCTGTAACATTTTTTGATGAGCGCCAGCATATGATCGTATTCCTCATGCAGCTGAGAACCGCTCTTGGCCAGCGCAGAAGCTGTAATGACCGATCCGGCTTTAACCGCACCCTTAGAAGGAGTTTTGGACGGCTCCATGGCTTGGGCGTCCTCCTCGGAGCCTTCAATATCCACCTGCTGAATCAGAAAAGCCTCCAGAATCTCCATATCTCGCGGCAGCAGTATTTTTCCTTTGACAAATAACATGCCTCCCAAGGGCGTAATAACGTCCTTACTCACTTTTGAACCCGGCCTTATTTCCGCCACCGATATACTCGGCATACGCTCAACTCCTTTACTCTCCCCCTATTCATGACAAATAGGTACTATTTACCTAATTATATTATGGATAAGGACAAGCGACTAGTATGAAAGCAATAAGACTTATATTTTTTTGAACAAAAAAGAGAGCGCCCACCAGAAATTAGTCTAGCGGCACTCTCTCTTTACATTACACTATTCCAAAGCTTCTCCGTCATTTTCCGTATCAGACTCGGCAGAATCAGCAGTCTCATTCACTTTCGCAATTTCGTTCGGCTCCTGATTGACTTCCGTAGTCTCATCAGACAGCGTATTCTCATCTCCGTCTTCGCTCTTATCGGTGCGGCAGACGGTAGATACAGCATCCTCATCGCGGATATTGATCAGCTTCACGCCCTGCGCATAACGTCCCATGGTCGAAATGCCGTCCATGCTCATGCGGATCAGAGTTCCGCCCGTCGTAATGATCATCAGGTCCTCTTCCTGCTTAACGACCTTGAGGCTGACTACAGGGCCGTTCTTTTCCGTAAGATTGATGGTCTTGATCCCCTTGCCTCCACGGGTCTGCAGACGGTAATCACCGGCAGGCGTACGTTTGCCGTAACCCTTGGTCGTGACGATGAGCACATCCAGGTTCTGGTCGATGCAATCCATGCCGATAACATGATCCTCTTCGTCCAGGGTAATGCCTTTGACCCCTGTCGCGCTCCGGCCCATTGAACGGACATCCTCCTCGGAGAAGGTAATGGACATTCCATCCGCCGTGCCCAAAATAAGCTTCTGCTTGCCGTCGGTAAGCTTCACATCAATCAGCTCATCTTCTTCCCGCAGATTGATTGCGATGAGACCGCCTTTACGGATATTGTTGTAATCCTCGAGCGGCGTCTTTTTCACAATTCCTTCGCGGGTGGCAAAGAACAGATATTTATCGATGTCGGTTTCCTCAATCTGGATAACGGCGCTAATCTTCTCTCCCTGCTCAATCTGGAGCAGATTAATAATCGGTGTCCCGCGCGCCGTCCGTCCAAGCTCCGGAATCTCGTAAGCCTTGATGCGATATACTTTCCCTTTGTCGGTAAAGAACATCAGATAGTTATGGGAGTTGCTGACGAAGAGATGCTCGACAAAATCCTCATCCTTCGTGTCCATGCCCACTACGCCGCGTCCGCCGCGTTTTTGACTGCGGTAAGTGCTTACCGGAAGCCGCTTAATGTAGCCGGTATGCGAAACTGTAATGACAACCTCTTCGCGTGGGATAAGATCCTCGTCAAGAATGCTCTCTTCGCCGATGGTAATCTCCGTCCGCCGCTCGTCGGCGTACCGATCCCGCAGCTCCTGCAATTCATTGCTGATAATTTCAAGCACAAGCGATTCATCAGCCAGGATGGCCTTGTACTCAGCTATTTTGGCCAGCAGCTCGTTGTACTCGTTCTCGATCTTGTCGCGTTCCAGACCGGTCAGACGCTGCATCCGCATGTCCAGAATCGCCTGAGCCTGCTCCACGCTGAGACTAAACGTCTCAATCAAGCCTTCACGCGCAATATCAACCGTACGCGAAGCGCGGATCAGCGCGATGACTTCATCCAGGTTATCCAGCGCGATGCGCAATCCTTCCAAAATATGCGCCCGGGCTTCCGCCTTCTTCAGTTCAAATTCCGTCCGGCGGCGGATAACCTCGATCTGATGATGCAAATAGTGGTACAGCACGTCGCGCAGATTCAGCACCTTCGGCTCATTGCCGACAATGGCCAGCATATTGATGCCGAATGAAGACTGCATTGAAGTGTGCTTGTACAGATTATTAAGCACTACATTCGCGTTAACATCCCGCCTAACTTCGATAACGATGCGCATTCCGTTGCGGTCCGACTCATCCCGCAGATCGGTGATGCCTTCAATCCGTTTCTCACGCACCAGCTCGGCAATTTTCTCCACTAACCGCGCTTTGTTAACCTGATAAGGCAGCTCGTTAACAACGATCCGCGCCTTGCCGTTATTCTCTTCCTCAATCAAAGCCTTTGCGCGCATCGTGACCGAACCGCGTCCCGTACGATACGCCTGGCGGATGCCTTCGCGGCCCAAAATATAACCGGCCGTAGGAAAATCCGGCCCCTTGATATATTCCATGAGCTCCATCGGCGTAATTTCGGGATTACGGATCATAGCCTGTACACCGTCAATGACTTCGCCCAAATTATGCGGCGGAATATTGGTAGCCATCCCTACGGCGATACCGGATACCCCGTTAACCAGCAGATTGGGGAAACGTGAAGGCAGAACGGCGGGTTCATGCTCTTCGCCGTCATAGTTAGGTATAAAATCGACCGTTTCTTTGTTCAGATCGCGCAGCATTTCCATGGCAATCTTGGAAAGTCTGGCTTCGGTATACCGCATCGCCGCGGCCATATCGCCGTCAATCGAGCCGAAATTGCCATGCCCGTCGACCAGCATGTAGCGCATGGAGAAATCTTGGGCCATCCGGACCATCGTTTCATAAACGGCCGAGTCGCCGTGCGGATGGTATTTACCGATTACCTCACCGACGATTCTCGCCGATTTCTTATATGGCTTATCCGGTGACATTCCGAGCTCCGACATCGCAAACAAAATGCGCCGGTGCACCGGCTTAAGTCCGTCCCTTACGTCCGGCAAAGCCCGGCTTACAATGATGCTCATTGCGTAATCCATGAAAGAATCACGCATTTCCACACCGATGTCCCGGTCCCTGATTTGCGGGTTATTTTGTTCAGCCATGAGTTGCTGGACCTCCTTCAGTTAAAAAACCGCTACCCTATATTATATTCCTTTCACAAAAACTGCACAATTAAACGTACTAGCTCAACTATTCATATAAGAGATTTTCTTTCCTGGTGCCCGGGTATTAGCCCTGTCCGCATATGATCACGGCTCATAGACTGTATGGAGTAACACTGCCTAACCGCCCCAAACTCTCGCCCAAGATATCATCCCATATCCTTCGATTATACCATTGTTTAGAACACTTGTCCTTATATTTCAGCAGTGTACAAGGAGGAATAACATGAGAATTCAACGGGTTCCCAGCAAATGGGCCAAGACCGAAGTCATACTGCTAAACCGCTCCTTGATGCCTTATATTCCCGATACCCGTAAATATGATCCTGCAGCGCTCAGCGAGATGCTTGGCCTGTATGAAACCGTCTATATCAAACCGGACCGTGGAACCTACGGAAGCGGGGTTATGCGAGCTGAGCGGCGGAGCTTGAACTTAACCCCAAGCGGCACGGAAAAGTCCGGAGGAAACGAAGAGGAAGGCTCCCATTCCAGTATTCTGTATATTCTCCGTTATGGCACAAAAGCACAGGCGTATCGTTCAATTGAGGAATTGCATCAAGCGATAGCCGAACGAACTCAGGAACGTTTCTATTTGATTCAAAAAGGTATCGGCCTGCTGTGCTACAAGAAACTTCCATTCGATCTGCGTGTGCTTGTCCAAAAAAGCCCCGAAGGACGCTGGGAAACGACCGGACTTTTAGGCAGAGTGGCGGCTCCGCAAAAAATTGTGACCAACTATCATAACGGAGGCCGCGTTTTATCAGTCGAACCGCTGCTGGCGGAACATATGAAGCATAATGAACTCTTAGCAATGATCACCCATCTGAAAAATCTTGGTGCAGATACGGGACGTCAGTTGGAAACGGCTTTTCCGGGGATGAAAGAAATCGGTCTGGATGTCGCCATGGACGATCATCACGATCTATGGATTCTTGAGGTCAATACACTGCCCTCTCTCGTGGTGTTTAAAATGTTTGAAGATAAAGCCATTTATCGAAAAATCCGCCGTTATGCCGCCGCCTACGGCCGTGCCGGCTTTGGAAGCCCGGGCATAGCCTCACGCCGAAAGCCCCTTGCACGCAGCCATTAATCCTTAGATCTCTTCATAATCATCCACCATACTTAAAAAAGCAGCCCCGAAGTCGCTCGCCCGCTGGGCGGCAACCGGAGGCTGCTAACAAGTGGATACTGGCATGGGCCAGTGCAGAATAACTAAATATCCAGATTTTTTACCGACTTGGCATGCTCTTGGATAAAATCACGCCGCGGCTCTACATTATCTCCCATCAGGGTATCGAAAATGCTGTCGGCCAGAATGGCGTCTTCAATCGTTACCTGCAGCATACTGCGGCTCTCGGGGTCCATCGTCGTCTCCCAAAGCTGAGTGGCATTCATCTCACCAAGGCCTTTATATCGTTGAACATTAAACTTGGCGTTCTCGCCGAAGGTGGCGATAATTTCATCCCGTTCCTTCTCAGATCCGGCGTAGCGGACAACCTTATTACGCTCTACCTTGAACAGCGGCGGCTGGGCGATGTAGATAAAGCCCGCTTCAACGATTTTGCGCATGTACCGGTAAAAGAAGGTCAGAAGCAGAGTACGGATATGGGCGCCGTCGACATCCGCATCCGTCATGATGACAACCTTATGATAACGGGCCTTGGACAAATCAAAGTCGTCTCCAATCCCCGTTCCCAGAGCGGTAATAATCGCGCGGATTTCGGCATTGGACAGAATACGGTCCAGGCGCGCCTTCTCCACGTTCAGAATTTTACCGCGCAGCGGCAAAATCGCCTGAAAATGCCGGTCGCGTCCCTGCTTGGCTGAACCGCCGGCGGAGTCGCCTTCGACGATGAACAGTTCGCTGATGGAAGCGTCCTTGGACGAGCAGTCCGCCAGCTTGCCTGGCAGCGAGCTGACTTCAAGAGCACTCTTACGCCGCGTCAGCTCGCGGGCTTTACGCGCCGCCTCCCGCGCGCGGGAGGCCTGCAGCGACTTCTCCAGCACGCGCCGGGAAATCGCAGGATTCTCTTCAAGAAACTCCTGCAGCTTCTCACCGAACAGCGATTCCACAATTCCGCGTACCTCGCTGTTGCCGAGCTTTGTCTTCGTCTGGCCTTCGAACTGCGGCTCGGGGATCTTCACGGAAATGATTGCCGTCAGTCCCTCACGGACATCGTCTCCCGTCAGGTTGGAGCTGTTATCCTTGATGATGCCGCTTTTGCGCGCATAATCGTTGATAATCCGCGTCAAGGCGCTCTTGAATCCGGATTCATGCGTGCCGCCCTCGTGGGTATGAATGTTATTGGCGAATGAGTAAATATTCTCGGTGTATGAATCGTTGTATTGAAGAGCAACCTCGACCTGAATCATGTCGCGCGAACCGCCAACATAGATGGGTTCCTCGTGCAGCACTTCTTTTTTCTCGTTCAGATACTTCACATATTCGATAATACCGCCATCATATTTGAATGTGTTCGCCGCACCGGTCCGCTCATCCGTAAGCGAGATTTCGATCCCCTTGTTCAAAAAGGCCAGCTCGCGAATCCGGGTAAGCAGCGTATTATAGTCATATACGGTCGTTTCGGTAAAAATCTCCGGGTCCGGATGGAAGGTCGTCTTGGTGCCCGTTTCATCGGTATCGCCAACCGTCCTAATATCATACTGAGGCACGCCCCGGCGGTATTCCTGCTGGTACGCATGTCCCTCGCGCTTGACGGTAACAATAACCTTTTCCGAGAGAGCATTTACTACCGAAATACCTACCCCGTGCAATCCGCCCGAAACTTTATATCCGCCGCCGCCGAACTTGCCCCCTGCATGCAGAACGGTCATAACGACTTCAAGCGTCGATTTCTTCAGCTTCGGATTCTCTCCGACAGGAATTCCCCGTCCGTTATCGATGACAGTGATGCTGTTGTCTTCATGCACAATAACCTGGATTTTGTCGCAATAACCGGCCAGCGCTTCGTCAATACTATTATCGACAACTTCCCATACGAGATGGTGCAAGCCCTTTACGCTGGTCGAACCAATGTACATGCCCGGACGCTTACGGACTGCTTCCAGCCCTTCAAGCACCTGAATCTGGCTCTCATCATATGTCGGTTGATTCATTGACATGCCTTCACCTACTTCTTTCAGATTATCACTTGTGCCCGCACGGGGCCTTAACTTTCAAGCAGCATTCTGGATCGTTTTTTGAGTGTGGAAGAAGAAATGGGGGAATAATACACAACGTTCTGAGTAACGACAATAGATTTGGCTTCTTCTTCGCCGATACGCTCCAGTCTTTTGTCATTTAAAGCGGCGGCTACGAACTGTTTGGACAGTTTGGAGGATTTCTCAATCGAAATATCAAATATGGCAATCAGTTCCGAAGACCGGATAATCTTTTCCCCGCCCAAATGAATATACATGGTCTTCCTCCGCTCGTTTAAGACTCTATGACCCCGCTGTGGACCCTATACTGGGTTGCACCTTTTAATTTATCAGCATTCAGGCTTTCAATTCCGGTGGCCGTTATGAAAGTCTGCACTTTGCTTTGAAAAGTTTCGATCAGCTGCGTTTGACGGTACGGATCAAGCTCGGACAGGACATCGTCAAGCAGCAGGACGGGATATTCGCCAATTTCCTCATGGATCAGTTCGATTTCGGCCAGCTTAAGCGAAAGGGCGGTTGTGCGCTGCTGCCCCTGCGATCCGTAGACGGAAGCTTCCCTATCGTTGATAAAAAAGGACAGATCGTCCCGATGGGGACCTGTCAGTGTCATTCCTCGCCGAATTTCCTGTTCACGTGTTTGTGATAACTTTAACATAAATTTGTCTAATAAGACAGCTTCATCTTCCTCCTCCCGCTCTCCGAAAGAAGGAACATAGGCTAGTTTCAGTTCTTCACCGCCGTTTGTAATCCCTTTATGGATCTCTTCAGCCCATATTTGCAGCTTCTTTATGAATTGTTTCCTTTTTTTGACGATTTTAACACCATGCTCCACAAGCTGGGCGTCCCATATTTCCAGCATATCCCCGCCTGCCGCATTTTTTGCCCACAGCTGCTTCAGCAGATTGCTTCTTTGGAGGAGCACCTTCTGGTACTGCTGCAGATGAAACAGGTAGCTTGGCTGAACCTGACCGATTTCCATGTCCAAAAAACGGCGCCGCACACCGGGTGTTCCCTTGACGATCTCCAGATCCTCCGGCGCAAACATAACGACATTCAGCGAACCGACAAACTCGCTCAGACGCCGCTGCTCCAGACCGTTAATTTTCGCTTTCTTCCCCTGCGGGGACAGTGACAGCTCGAGTTTCAGATTTCCGTATTTCCGCTGAACCTCCGCCTCGATATGAGCTGCGCCGTCCGGAGCATCAAAAGAGATCAACTCGCGGTCTTTGGAGGTCCGGTGGCTCTTGGTCATGGCAAGGCAATAGAGCGCCTCAACGAGATTCGTCTTGCCCTGGGCATTTTGTCCGAGGATCAGATTCACATCTCCCAGGCCCTCGAGCAGCAGCGATCCGTAGTTGCGGTAATGCCGCAGGCTGATTCTGTTAACAAACACGAAAGCGTTCCTCCCAAGAAGAAACGACTTCACCGTCCTATAAGGGCGGCATCGTTTCCCGTAGAAACTTAATGTATAGCAAACTACGCTTGTTCTTCTCCGCCGGCTACCTCGAATAGGCCTTCCCCTTTTACTTCGACTTTGTCACCCGGATACAGCTTTCTGCCCCGGCGATCCTCAGGTTCTCCATTCACGAGCACATGGCTCTCCTGCAGCAGAGCCTTCGCCATCCCGCCTGTGGATACGCAGTCCGAAAGCTTCAAAAATTGATCTAGTTTAATATATCCACTGTGGATAACTATTTTTTTCATGATTTCTTTCCTCTCCGCCATTTATCCACAAGAGGGAATTATGGCGTTAGTTGGTCGTACGATAAGGCAATATGACGTACAGAGCCTTGCTTGCATCCAGCGGCTTCAGAATAATCGGGCTCATCATGCCGGTAAAAGCGATCGTCAGCTGCTCGCTGTCGACCACTTTCAGCACATCCAGCATATATTTGGAGTTGAACGATATTTTCAGCGCTTCTCCTTTGAAATCTATAACTTCAA
The DNA here is from genome assembly GCF_018966525.1 of Paenibacillus sophorae. Taxonomy (NCBI): domain Bacteria; kingdom Bacillati; phylum Bacillota; class Bacilli; order Caryophanales; family Paenibacillaceae; genus Paenibacillus; species Paenibacillus sophorae. The sequence goes on along the minus strand of NZ_CP076607.1, from coordinate 677,245 downwards.
GCTCTTCCCGCACTTTGCCAAGCTCCGAAGAACTGGAGGATATTTCGATCCCCCCATGTTCGAGCGTCTGCAGGCGGACGATGTTCGTCTTCTCTTCGCGGGACAGCAAATAAGCCCGGTCGATCGATTCGCTTAATTTTTTTGTTTCCAGGGTCAGTTCTGTTTTGTAGACACTCGGAATAATTCTAGAAGTATCCGGATATACGCCGTCGAGAATGCGGGTGTAGAAAAGAACGCGGTCCAGCTTGAAAAGTACCTGATTATCGGCTACGACAATATCAACGAGCATGTTCTGGTCGGGAATGATTTTGCTCAGCTCATTCAGCGTTTTGCCGGCGATGACGACATTGGTAAATCGGACATCCTCCGTTCCTTCCAGCTTGGCCGCTCTTGTCGCCAGACGATGGCGGTCCGTTGCGGTGAACTTGAACTCACCGTCGGACAGATTCCATAGTATACCTGTTAAAATCGGCGTTGTCTCCTGGGTGGAGATGGAAAACGCCGTTTGCTTGATCATATTTTTCAGTAAATCTCCGGGTAAAGAGATCGTTTCATTGCCTTCAACATTCGGTAGGACAGGAAATTCCTCCGGATCAAGACCGACCATTTGAATCTCCGTCGCTCCTGAAGAAATGAAAGTCTGAAAGCCTTCCTTAACCTCCATGTGAATCTCTGTGGACGGAAGCTTCTTTATAATTTCAACGAAAAATTTGGCTGGAAGCACTACGCTTCCCGGCTGCTCCACCTTTACGATCTGCGTGCTGTCATTTTCTGCGGGAATGAACGATTGGATGGAAATATCAGTGTCGCTTGCGGTTAGCGTAACGCCCTGATAGCTGACTTCCAATTTGATGCCTGTCAGAATGGGAATCGTTGTTCTGCTGGATATCGCTTTGGATACGTGTTGGATGGATTCGTTGAGCTCATTTTTAAGAATGCTGATTTTCATAGTTTCACTCCTAGCTGAAAAATGGGGAAGCGTTAGATGAAGATTATTTAAAGATTTTAAATAGTATTAGTAGTAGGGGCGCGGGATATGTGGATAAGCTGCCCGGATCGCATAAAATTAAGCCTACGCACATGTGAATAGATTGTGTATAGGCTTGTTTATTCCTTCTGCTATGAAGGATTTTTTATTTTCTCTGAAATATTGTTTACCACTTTGTACAGCTCTTGGTCGATTTTGAGCGATTGACTTATTTTTTCGTGAGCATGAATGACGGTCGTATGATCCCGGCCTCCGAAGGCTTCGCCAATCTTGGGCAGTGAGTAATCGGTCAGCTCACGGGAGAGATACATGGCAATCTGTCTTGGAAAAGCGACGGCTTTCGTCCGCTTGCGCGCTTTGAAATCCTCCATCCGTAAGTTGTAATATTCACCGACTTTTTGTTGAATATCCTGTATCGTAATCATCTTCGGCCGGCTGGACGGGATGATATCCTTCAGCGCTTCGGCCGCTAAATGTGTCGTTACGTCCTGATTGGTCAGGGATGAGTAGGCAACCACCCGGATGAGAGCGCCTTCCAGCTCACGGATGTTCGTATCGATCTGATTGGCGATATACATCATTGCTTCATTTGGAATGTCAAGGTTCTCGGCTTTGGCCTTCTTGCGCAGAATTGCAATTCTCGTTTCCAGATCCGGCGGCTGAATGTCCGTTATCAGTCCCCACTCAAACCGGGAGCGCAGCCTCTCTTCCAGAGTCGGAATTTCTTTGGGCGGCCGGTCGCTGGAGATTATAATCTGCTTGCGTTCCTCATGCAGCGCATTGAATGTATGGAAAAATTCCTCCTGCGTTGATTCTTTGCCGGCCAGGAATTGAATATCGTCGATCAGCAGGATGTCGACATTGCGGTACTTGTTGCGAAAGCTTTCGCCGCGGTTGTCACGGATGGAATTGATGAACTCGTTGGTAAATTTCTCGGATGAAATATAAATTACCTTGTTGCTCGGATTATGTTCCAGTATATAATGACCGATCGCATGCATCAGATGAGTTTTGCCGAGTCCCACCCCTCCGTATAAGAACAAGGGATTGTATGCTTTGGCCGGCGCTTCCGCAACGGCAAGCGACGCCGCGTGAGCAAACCGGTTGCCGGAACCGATGACAAACGTATCGAACGTATATTTGGGATTCAGCATATGCGTCTGGGCTTCTTCACGGGATACAGCGGGCGGCCCGGACGAAATCTGCACGACAGGTTCCGCAGGTTTGTTCTCTTCTATAACAAACTTGACGTCTACCTGCTTCCCGGTCATTTCGAGAACCGTAGCTCCGACCAGCTTCGTATACCTGCTCTCAAGCCATTCGACAGCGAACGTCGTTGGCGCCGAAATAACAAGCGATTGGGAACTGAACGAGATCGCTTTGGTCGCCTTAAACCAGGTGTCGAAACTTGGCTTGCTTAGTTTGGTCTGAATAATCGATAAAATTTGCTGCCATAGTTCGGAAGTATGGCTGTCCACACACTGTCACTCCTTTAAATCTTCCAAATGTGGCTAAAGCCATGAAGTGGAAATATCGAAGAAAATAAGGTGATGGGGAGATATTATCCCCAATACGCAGGAAGAGAAGACAAAAAAATATGGATAAACTTGAATTGTTCACAACTTTATCCACAGCTTGTTGATAATATGGAGGACATTCAAATCTATTCACAATCAAAAGTAATACCATCATAGCAAAACTCCCCTTGATTTTCAATGAACCCACGGATTTTATCCACAAATTCAACCACTTGTGTATAATTAATAGCCACAATACTACATATTGTTGATAATTTGTTTAGCATTCGACATGATCCGGCAATCATTTATTTTTTTATGCACAGGTTGTCCTTGTGCCAAGGGCTTTTTCGTCGCTTGTTGGGCACAGGTGGATAACTTTGAGGAATTGTGGATTATTAAATTTGCCTTGGGCGCTGTGGATAAAACGTTAATTAGGAGAGGGAAAAGAGGGAGTAGGATTTCGGTTGACTTTTACTTCCGATTTATGCTTTAATATATAAAGGTGTTTTCTGTGAGGTAACTTCTCAGATAAATGAAAATGATGATCTTGTAGATACTGTCCTACCTGGGACGGCCAAGCCGTTTATAGACAGTCCATTAAGTTCCTGCAAGGGAGGTGCAACAATGAGACCGACGTTCAAACCGAATGTGAGCAAGCGCAAGAAGGTGCACGGGTTTCGCGCTAGAATGAGCACGAAAAACGGCCGCAAAGTGCTGGCTGCCCGCCGTCTGAAAGGCAGAAAAGTTCTGAGTGCGTAAGTCAGGCCAATAAGACCACTACGGTGGTCTTTTTTTACATATAAGAGGATAAGCTGCGCGCTTATCCTCTTATATGTCTGCGAGAAACGGGTGGCGTTCCTAAAAGGACAGCTTAGCCGTTTCTTCTTGCATAAATAGGAGGAATAACGAGTTGCTGTGGTGGGGAAGGCGCTTTAAGCCTGTTGATCTGCCATCGTTTAATGAAGTCCTCCGGTGACTATAATAATAAGAAGAAAAATTTTGGAGGCCCTTTCCGGCCTTTGAAACAAGGAGATTCCCGTGCATAAAAGCTTGCGTTTACGAAACCGCGCCGATTTCAGCCGCGTATACAGACATGGGAAGTCGTTTGCGAACCATCAGTTTGTGGTGTACTGGTTCAGCCGAAAGCAGGTCGAGCGGTTCCGGGTTGGCGTATCGGTCAGCAAAAAGGTAGGAAACGCCGTTGTCCGGAACCGGATGAGAAGACTCGTGAAGGAGATCGTGCGTCATCATGAAGCTGAGATCGCCAGCGGGCTGGATATGGTGTTCATCGTAAGAAAAGGAGCCCTGGACATGAGCTATGCGGAGCTTGAAAAAAGCGTGCTGCATGTGCTGCGCAAAGCCAAGCTGCTCAAGGCTTCGCGCAAATAGACTGGATGGCGGGGCTTGTTTATTTGTCTTCATAATTATGGTATGATTTACGGTGCAATTGAATGTTTAAGAGAGGGGTTATGAAGTGTCTCTATTGAAGACTAAACGAGGAAAATGGCTTCTCCTCATCGCCGTAATGGTCATGATGGTGGCCGTTCTGTCTGGCTGCGGTCAATCGGCCACGGTTACGCATACAACAGAGGATTTGAAGAACGGGAATTTTTGGGAAAAAAATGTTGTTTTTTATTTTGCCGAGGCGCTGGAATTATTTGCGAGATGGTTTAACGGAGAGTATGCGCTGGCCGTCCTTGCAATGGTGATTATTGTCCGCACGCTTATTCTCCCGCTGACAATGAAGCAGGTGAAGAGCTCCCGGGCTATGCAGGCCATTCAGCCGGAGCTTCAAAAAATCCAGAAAAAATATAAAGACAATCCCGAAAAGGTTCAGCAGGAAACCATGCGGCTGTTCCAGGAGAACAAAGTCAATCCGATGGCCGGCTGTCTGCCGCTGGTCGTACAAATGCCGATCTTTATCGCTCTCTACAACTCTATTTATTACAATCCCCATCTGCGGGAGCATTCGTTCCTTTGGCTGCAGCTCGGAAAGCCTGACCATTTGTTCATCCTGCCGGCACTTGCCGCGATAACGACATTCTTGCAAACGAAGATGATGTCGTCGATGAACCCGGTACAGCAGCAAGGCCCGATGCAGTTCATGCTGATGGTTTATCCGGTTCTGATCTTTATTATGTCTTACAACTTCCCGTCCGCACTGCCGCTTTACTGGGTATTCAGCAACCTGTACACAATCGGTCAGAATTATTTCCTATACCGGGGAAAGAATACTCCCCAACCTGCAGTCGCCGACTCTGACAGCAGCGGTAAGGCAGCGAAGTTGAAGGAGGCTAAAAAGTCGAAATGAACAAAGTCGTCGCGACAGGGAAAACCATTGAAGAAGCTGTGAAGCGCGGACTTGCCCAGTTGGCAGCCGAAAAGGACAAGGTCACGGTCACCGTGCTTGAACAGCCCTCAAAAGGATTCCTGGGATTAATCGGTGCGAAGGATGCGAAGGTGGAGCTCACCTTACTTCCTGAACCAGCACCGGTGCCAGCGGCGAGTGCTCCGTCACTGCCTCAGCAGAACGAAACAGAGACGACACAAGAGGCGATCGGGGGCACGCCCCGCCAGGATTCCGAAGAACCGGTAGAGGAAGCTTATCAGGAGGCCATTTGTTTTATTGTGGATGTCGCCCGGAGCATGGGACTCCACGTAGATGTAGAAGTCATTCACTCCAAGGATGCCGATACACTGCAAATCTCCGGTCCGGATTTGGGGCTGCTGATTGGCAGAAGAGGACAAACTCTCGATGCATTGCAATACTTGGCCAATATCGTTGCCAATCGTTATTCCGACAGCTTTATCCGTCTTGTGCTGGATGCGGAGAATTTCCGTGAACGGCGCAAGAAGACGCTTGAGGATCTGGCAGATCGTCTCGCGGGCAGGGTCATTCGTACTCGTAAAGAAGTTGTGCTGGAGCCCATGCCGCCGCAAGAGCGGAAGATTATCCATTCCAGACTTCAGGATCACCGGCAGGTGAACACCTACAGCAAAGGCGAAGAGCCAAATCGCCGTGTCGTTATTACATTGAAGTAGAGATTATAGCCGCAATGACTCCTTGACACTGAAAGGGGTCATTGTTTTTTTAACGTATATATGGTGCTTGATTATATCATGAGGAAAGGTGAAGGTAGACATGCTCAGTGATACAATCGCCGCTGTTTCGACGGCGGTGGGCGAGGGAGGAATCGCAATTATCCGGGTAAGTGGACCGGGCAGCATCACTCAGGTAGCATCTTTGTTCCGCAGCCGGATTCCACTGACGGAAGCAGAGAGTCACACCGTTCACTATGGACATATCATAAGTCCCGACAATGGTGAAATTATGGAAGAAGTACTCGTCACTGTCATGAGGGCCCCGCGTTCTTTTACGACTGAAGACGTGGTGGAGATCAGTACGCACGGGGGTGTCATCTCGGTGCGAAGAGTGATGGATGTACTGCTACAGCAGCAGATCCGCCTGGCGGAGCCCGGGGAATTTACCAAGCGGGCATTTCTCGGAGGCCGAATCGATTTGTCCCAGGCTGAGGCGGTAATTGACCTCATTCGCTCAAAGTCCGATCGGGCTTTTTCCGTCGCTTTGAAGCAGGTGGGAGGCTCATTGTCACAGCGGATCGGGAATCTCAGACAAAGTCTGCTGGAACTGCTCGCTCACATTGAGGTCAATATCGACTATCCTGAGCATGACGTGGAGCTGCTAACGGCGGAATATGTCAAAGACAAGAGCTGTGAAATTATGGAAGGGATTGACAAGCTTCTTAAGACAGCAACTCAAGGCAAAATTTTGCGCGAAGGGATTACGACCGCTATTATCGGCCGCCCCAATGTTGGGAAATCGTCGCTCCTTAATGCGCTGGCCCGAGAAAATAAAGCGATTGTGACGGATATTCCCGGAACGACCCGGGATGTCATTGAAGAATTCGTCACGATAAACAACATTCCGCTTAAGCTGCTGGATACGGCTGGTATCCGTGAAACGATGGATGTGGTGGAGAAAATTGGGGTGGAACGCTCCAAAGCCGCCGTCAGTGAGGCCGATCTTATTCTGCTTGTACTGAATGCCAGTGAGCCTCTCCATGAGGACGAATTAACTTTAATGGAACAAATCCACGGTAGACAAGTTTTATGTATCATGAATAAAATGGACTTACCATCGAAATTGGACAAAGGTGTTCTGTTTCAATATTTCGACGAATCCGCTATCGTTCCGATGTCCGTGTTGGAAGAGGAAGGTCTCGACCGGCTGGAGGAAGCCATTTCCGAGCTCTTTTTCGGAGGCAAGCTGGAGTCCGGCGATTTGACCTATGTCAGCAATGTACGTCATATCGCGCTGTTAAAGAAAGCGCATAAGTCGCTTCAAGATGCATACGAAGCAGCGGAACAGCTGATACCGATCGACATGATCCAGATTGACGTCAGGCTTGCCTGGGAACAGCTTGGAGAGATTGTCGGTGATACAGCGGCCGATTCGCTGCTTGACCAGATTTTTTCGCAGTTTTGCTTAGGAAAATAAGGCATACGGCGTTAAAGAGCCGTATTTAATATAAAGGAGGAAATGTAATGAGTTATGAAGGAGGAAGCTATGACGTGATCGTCATCGGCGCGGGCCACGCGGGCAGCGAAGCCGCCCTTGCCGCCGCCCGCATGGGCTGCAGCACCCTAATGGTGACGATCAATTTGGATATGATTGCGTTCATGCCCTGCAACCCGTCGATCGGAGGACCGGCTAAAGGCCATGTCGTCCGTGAAATCGATGCTTTGGGCGGTGAAATGGGCCGCAATATTGACAAGACTTTCATTCAGCTTCGTATGCTTAATACCGGAAAGGGACCAGCCGTTCACGCGCTTCGCGCTCAGGCCGATAAGTTTCTGTATCAGCATACAATGAAGGAAACGATGGAGAAGACGCCGAATCTGACGCTGCGTCAGGGAATGGTGGAACGCCTGGTTGTAGAGAATGGCGTTTGTGCCGGAGTAGTCACCAAGACCGGAACGATATACCGCAGTAAAACCGTTATTTTGACTACGGGCACTTATCTGCGTGGAAAGGTGATTATGGGCGAGACCACTTACGAGAGCGGTCCGAACAATCAACAGCCTTCGGTTAAGCTCTCGGAGCACTTGCGCGAGCTGGGCTTTGAACTGGTGCGTTTCAAGACCGGCACTCCGCCGCGTGTGCACAAGGATACGATTGACTTCTCCAAGACGGAAATCCAGCCCGGTGACGAGCATCCGAAATTCTTCTCCTACGAGACGAAATCGTCGGACAACGAGCAGCTTCCTTGCTGGCTGACGTATACGTCGGAGGAGACCCATGCGATTATCAATAGCAATCTGCATCGCGCTCCGATGTTTACCGGTATTATTGAAGGAACTGGACCGCGTTATTGCCCATCCATCGAGGACAAGGTAGTTCGTTTCAGCGACAAGCCAAAACACCAGATTTTCCTTGAACCGGAAGGGAAAAACACGGCAGAATATTATGTTCAAGGCCTGTCTACCAGCTTGCCGGAAGATGTCCAACTCTCAATTCTACGCTCGATTCCGGGGCTGGAAAAAGTAGAAATGATGCGTAACGGATACGCCATTGAATATGATGCCATGGTGCCTACCCAACTGTGGCCGAGCCTGGAAACGAAGCGTTTGCCAGGTCTGTTCACGGCTGGACAGATCAACGGCACTTCCGGGTATGAGGAAGCGGCGGGACAGGGAGTGATGGCCGGCATTAATGCCGCCCGCAAGGCGCAAGGTAAAGACCCAGTTATTTTGGATCGGTCCCAGGGCTATATTGGTGTGCTGATTGACGACCTTGTGACAAAGGGTACGAACGAGCCCTACCGTCTACTTACCTCCCGGGCAGAGTACCGACTGCTGCTTCGTCATGACAATGCCGACCTTCGTCTGACCCCGATTGGTTATGAAATCGGACTGATTTCCGAAGAACGTTATGCGGCTTTTATTGATAAGAAGCAGAAGGTGGAGCAGGAAATTCAAAGATTGCAGGATACAAAGGTCAAACCATCCGAAGTAAATTCCGTCTTGGAAGAAAAAGGATCGTCGCCGATTGTCGACGGCAGCAATCTGCTTATCCTGATGCGCCGCCCAGAAGTGGATTATGCATTTGTTGAGCGGATTTCTCCGCCACTGGTCCCATTGGATGGGGAAATGAAGGAGCAGGTTGAAATTCAAATCAAGTATGCCGGTTATATCGAGAAGCAACTTCAGCATGTGGAGCGGCTGCAAAAGATGGAGCAGAAAAAGCTTCCGGATGACATCGATTACAGCGATATTCATGGATTGGCCATCGAAGCCCGGCAAAAGCTGGCCAAGATTCGCCCGATTTCTATCGGTCAGGCATCCCGCATCTCCGGCGTGACACCAGCTGATATCTCTATCCTGCTGGTTCATTTGGAACACTATAACCGGGTGACCGCGGCGAAAGGATAAGAGACCGTTATGGATACAGTTCAAGATCAGTTTGCCCGGCGGCTGGAAGAGCGGGGGATTTCAATTTCCTCCGAGCTGGATCAGTTTGAGAGTTATTACCGGGAGCTTATCACTTGGAATGAAAAGATGAATCTTACTGGCATTACCGATCGCGAACAGGTATATACAAAGCATTTTTATGATTCCCTGTCACTTGCCTTTTTTGTAGATATGACTGCAGTTGAACGGATGGCAGATATTGGATCTGGAGCAGGATTTCCGGGTATTCCGCTTAAAATTGCATTTCCTCATATAAAGCTGACCATTGTTGATTCACTCAGCAAGCGTATCTCCTTCCTCCAGCATGTCTGCGACGAGCTTAAGCTGGAAGGGGTGGAGTTGATTCACGGCCGGGCAGAGGACATTGCAAGGCAAGCTTCGCATCGGGATCAATATGACTTGGTAACGGCGCGCGCGGTTGCAAGGATGGCTCTGCTGAATGAGTTCTGCTTGCCTTTTGTCCGTAAGGACGGTATTTTCGCTGCTATGAAAGGCAGTGATCCTATGGAGGAAATAAGCGAGTCCAAGTTCAGTCTTAAAGAACTGCGTGCTCAATTGGAAAAGGTGGAATCGTTCAGTTTGCCGATAGAGGATTCAGCCAGGCACATCGTTATCATCCGCAAGACCGGCGCTACACCGGTTAAATATCCACGTAAAGCAGGTATACCCGCTAAAACTCCGCTTCTCTAATTGTTTCACGTGAAACATTTGGAAACAGGATTTTGGCAATTATAGGAGGCCGTCTTCCTCAAGGGAGGCGGCTTAATGTAATTATAAGCACAGTTAAGCTAGTGCCTACAAAATGATCTTCTTTTTTGACGAGATAAGATGCACCTTTATAAGAAATATGGGAATAAGGACAACGCAGGCGCTTTCTATCCTCTTAATTGGACTAGTACTATAGTACGCTCGTAATTGAAGTTAGTTATCGGCTCATAAGCATTTGCTGTTAGGTTGTGGAGGGAAGAGAAAACTTTAAATGCCATTATTACGAAAGTGAATGGATCCGATACGCAGTTTGGAAAAGAAAATATTTTACATAACTTTATAAGACAGTGTTGAAAAATAACATCAGGGTAGGGAGTAGTGAATGGGAAGTTTGGAAATGTAGGAGCAATCGCGACCACCTGAAAGCTTTCCAGAGGAAAGCTCGCTTCTAGAGCATAGTCTGTCTCCGGATACCATCCACGAACATCGGTTAATTCAAGAAAACTGCTAAATGGGTAGCGGTCCGAAATCCAAAGAGTACTCGTAGTTACGACTGATATCTGGTGGCGAAATGTGAAGTTCATTTTAATTGAAGGAAAATAGGTCTATACGAAGAATAGGATTATGGACAGAAAAGTGATAGAATAATATAGTAACAATGCGGTGCCAAAAGCGCCGCCTAGGCACGTTGATGTTTTTTCATTCTTGCAGCATTATGTCACAGAACCGAACTGTACCTCATAGTTATTCGTCAATTACAAGGGTAATTAGAGGAGCATTTCGCCCGGCATAGAGCTGAGTTGTGCCTGAACCGCATAAAGTTTTTTGATTTGTACGATTGTTTTTCCGAATTGAGGTCAAGATCGTACTATAATGAAATTAGGTGGTAATGAACGGAATGAAAGAACAATTCACCAGACTGTTTGGATTTACCGAGCGAAGCAGCGGAGAAGAAATTAAGCAAATCCCGGTCAATGATGTAGTCAGCAGTCCTTATCAGCCTCGTACAATTTTTGATGATGAGAAGATTGATGAACTATGCCAGACGATTAAAACTCATGGAGTGATTCAACCGATTGTCGTTCGCATGAAAGATTCCCACTATGAGATTATTGCGGGTGAGCGGCGCTGGCGTGCGGTTAAAAAGCTGGGAATGGAGACTATTCCGGCAATCGTACGCGATTTCAACAATTCGCAAGCTGCATCAATTGCTCTTATTGAGAATTTGCAGCGGGAGAATCTCACTTCCATTGAAGAAGCAATTGCCTATCAGAAACTGATTGATTTACATCAATTGACCCAGGAGAGTCTCGCGCAGCGGCTCGGCAAAAGCCAATCCACCATTGCCAACAAAATCCGGTTGCTCCAACTGCCGGAAGAAGTTAAAGCCGCTTTGATGGAAAGGCAAATCACAGAAAGACATGCGCGGTCGCTATTATCGCTGGATAACGAGGAAATGCAGCTTAAAGTGCTTGGGGAAATTATATCCAAAGGATTGAACGTAAAGCAGACTGAAGCGCGAATTGCCTTTTATAAGGAAGCTTCCAAAATCAAAAAAACAAAACGAATCTCTTATACAAAAGATGTTCGGTTGGCTCTCAACACGATTCGCCAATCAATTGATATGGTAACCGGTTCGGGAATGGAAATAAAAACTTCTGAAAACGATCGCGGCGACCACTATGAGATCGTTATACAAATTCCAAAAAGATAAAATGATTGCATAGCTGAAGGCGGCCCTGAGGTGAATGGCCGCCTTTTCTGCGACTTATCCTGGAAGGTATGGTTTTTCAAAAAGAAATGCAATCTATCTCATCAATGTGAAACGACTACAAGATTTTTCCCAACTATTCGAGGTGAAATAAGTGTCCAAAATTATAGCCATAGCAAATCAAAAAGGCGGTGTCGGTAAAACAACGACTTCTGTGAACCTGGGAGCCGGTCTGGCTACTTTGGGCAAAAGGGTACTGCTTGTTGATATTGATCCGCAGGGTAATACCACAAGCGGCGTAGGCATTAATAAGGCAGATGTAGAGAATTGTATATATAATATTCTGATTGATGACATTCCTCCACATGATGCTATTCTAGAGACAAAAATTGATGGTCTTAACATCATACCGGCCACTATCCAGCTGGCAGGCGCGGAAATTGAATTGGTATCGACCATATCAAGAGAATTGCGGCTCAAGAAAGCGCTCGGTATTGTTAAGCAGAATTATGATTACATTATTATCGATTGTCCGCCGTCACTGGGCATTCTGACGATCAATTCGCTGACTGCGGCCGACTCCGTTATTATTCCAATTCAATGTGAATATTACGCGCTGGAAGGTTTAAGTCAGCTCTTAAATACTGTCAGGCTGGTACAGAAAAATTTAAATCCTCATTTGCAAATTGAGGGAGTCCTGCTAACCATGTTAGATGCCCGGACCAATCTCGGGATACAGGTTATTGAAGAAGTGAAAAAGTATTTTCAGGAAAAAGTGTACCGGACGATTATCCCACGTAACATCAGGCTAAGTGAAGCGCCATCTCACGGACAATCCATTATCACTTATGATCGGCGCTCCAAAGGTGCGGAAGTGTATTATGAGTTGGCAAAGGAAGTGTTATCTTATGAGTAAGCGTTTGGGTAAAGGGTTGGATGCCTTAATCCCATCCTTGTCCATTAATGAAGATGATAAAGTGGTGGAAATTCCTCTTTCACAGCTTCGTGCCAATCCTTACCAGCCTCGTAAAGACTTTAATGAAGAGAGCATTCAGGAATTGGCCGAATCCATTCGCCAGCATGGGGTTATTCAGCCGATTATCGTGCGAAGCGTACTTAAAGGCTATGAGATTATCGCTGGTGAACGCAGATTCCGTGCATCGCAGTACTGCGGAAAAGCAACGATTCCGGCTGTTGTACGCAGCTTTAGTGATCAGCAGGTTACTGAAATAGCACTGATTGAAAATCTGCAACGTGAGGATTTGAACGCTATGGAGGTAGCTGTTGCCTATCAAGGACTGATGGATCAGTTTTCACTTACACAGGAAGAACTATCCTTGAAGGTTGGGAAATCCCGCCCGCATATTGCTAACTTTCTGAGGTTGCTGTCGCTTCCGGAAGAAGTGAAGGAATTTGTTTCACGTGGAACAATTTCGATGGGACATGCGCGTGCAATTGTAGGTTTGAAAGAACCGGAACTGATCAAGCAGTTAGCTCAGCAATGTGTGGATCAGCAATGGAGTGTAAGGGAACTGGAAGAAGCGGTGAAAAACCTGGACCGTAAACCTTCCGGCGTGGTGAAGACTAAGATCGTTAAACGCGACCCGTACATCGATAATGTGGAAGAAATTTTGCGTGAACGGTTCAAGACAACGGTGAAAATTAAACAGGGCAAGGATAAAGGCAAAATCGAATTAAATTATTACAGTGCTCAGGATTTGGAACGTCTGCTGGAACTGCTCGGAAATTAATGAATACTACCTGGAAAACATATCCTGATCTATCCGTAAAGGATAATGATGGATATGTTTTTTGCACGAAAGAACGGTATGTTCAAAAATTAAGGAGGCGAGAACTTGAAGGAATTTGTCTATTTAGATCATGCTGCAACCTCATGGCCTAAACCTCCGGAGGTTGTGCAGGCAATGATGGATGCTCTGCAGCATGCTGGAGCCAATGCCGGAAGAGGGAACTACTCACTTGCTATGGGAACCGGAAGGGTGCTGGTTCGGGCGAGAATGGCACTAGCAGAATTGTTCGGAGTAACCAATGCGCAGGATATCGCGTTTACGCATAATACGACGATGTCGCTTAATATGGCGATTCAAGGTACACTCCGTTCGGGTGATCATGTCATTTCAACGATGACTGAGCATAATTCGGTTCGCCGCCCACTGGAATATTTGCGGAGGACCAAAGGGATTGAGGTTGATTATTTAAATGTCGACTTTCAAGGACAGCTTGATCTGCAGGAATTGAAAAAAACATTCAAGTCCAATACTAAAATGGTTATCTGCAGCCACAGCTCAAATTTGCTTGGAAGCATTCTGCCTATTGGCGAAATAGGGGATATTGCCAAAACGTATGGAGCCGTATTTTTAGTGGATGCCGCTCAAAGCGCCGGTTCACTGGATATCGATGTAGGCAAAATGAATATCGACCTTCTTGCCTTTCCCGGCCATAAGGGTCTTCTTGGGCCGCAGGGAACAGGGGGGCTGTATATTTCGCCGGAACTTGATTTGGAGCCGCTTATGCACGGAGGCACGGGAAGCCAATCAGAGAATAGTGAGCAGCCAAACGTAAGACCGGATAAATATGAAGCGGGAACGCAAAATACAGTAGGGATTGCGGGATTGCTTGCAGGAGTACAGAAAGTACAATCACTGGGTACGGAAAATATACGCAGGCATGAATGGAACCTTATTCAATCCCTAATGGAGGGGATGAGAGATATTTCGGGGGTAAGATTTCTTGGCCCGGCCGAAGGCGTTCTGCGAACGGGACTTTTGTCGTTTGTCATAGAGGGTGAAGAATCGGCACAAATTGCCCATCGTCTTGACAGGGAGTATGGCATTGCCGTACGGGCAGGGATGCATTGTACGCCTCTGGCGCATAAAGCTGCCGGTACGCTGCAGAGCGGCGCGGTACGAGTGAGCGTAGGTGTGGATACGACAGAACAAGATGTCGGTATGATGCTGCATGCAATGAGGGAACTCTATAGCGGGCGGCGCAGCAGATAAAGAAAAAGGACGGTCTTATCGATGTCAGAAATGAACCAGTTTATAGGCGATCAACTGCAATGGTTTATCCCGGGGATTGCCATTCTCTTGCTCGTGATGTTTATTCTTATTCTTGCGCAGGGAAGTAAACTGCGGTCCATGCGGCGGAAGTATGATGCCATGATGTCAGGTTCGGGAATTGAAGATTTGGAAAGCCTGTTGGTCGATTTGAAAACTCAGAACGACCTGCTGGAAGAAACCCAACAGCTGCAAAAGAACGCGATAGAAGCGCTCCAGTTAAAGTTACAGGGCATAAAGGGACATGTTGCTCTTAAACGCTATAATGCTTTTGGAGAGCGCGGGAATGACCTCAGTTTCTCGCTGGCCATTCTCGATGACCGCCGAACCGGTATGGTGCTTACCAGCCTGCACAGCCGTGACAACTCCTATATTTACGCCAAGACGCTTCAAGAAGGCGAACCGCAATATCCGCTTTCACCTGAGGAACAAGAAGTGGTTACTCTTGCGCTGCAGCGGATTTAGCGTGCACATGCCACTGCTTCATAGCCGAAAAGAGGCTGGAAGCGATAATTTCCGATAACTTCATGACAAGGCTAAGCCGTGTGTTTTGCAATACGAAATATTCCATAAAGCCGCCGACGTTAACGATGCCAGTTAAATGGATATCGCCTACCGGCGGCAGTTGTTTGTTTACACCCGCTCCAGGGCGGAGAGGACCCTCAACGACCTGAATCGAACCGACGCTTGTGGAATGACCCAGACAGGCATCTATGCCAATTATGTAGGGCTTGTCATGGCGTTCACGGATCAGGTTCAGCGTCTCCTCCAAATTGACGGCATGCACCGGATTATCGAGCGTCCCATATAGAGAGAACAGCGGGCTGTGAAAGCGGGCCAGGGCGGTGCCTACAAGCGGTCCGAGCGCATCTCCGGTCGAACGGTCGGTGCCGATGCAGACAACGACGATGTGAGCGCCGGCACGGGCACGGGAGAAATGAAATAGCAGCCGGTGAATGATTGCAGAATAGATTTCAGGGTCCGTATGTGATATTTTTAAACAAGACATTTCTTGCAATGGCATTGGATTAGAGGAATAATACATATAATCTTCCTTTCTAGGACATTTCTACTTGATGCTAGCTAGTATATGGATAGAAGGGCAGTTTTATACTTCAGGAAAAAGAGATGAGCCCTGAAGCCTATGAGGAGTGTGACCAATGAACGAGGAACTGTTGATAGCGTTTGACTCTACCCAGCAGGCACTGCGCGCCGAGATGCTGCTGGAATATGCAGAAATTGAGATTGACACCTGTCCAACGCCAAAAGATATTACCGCCGGCTGCGCCATGTCGATTCAATTTTTTCGCCGCGAGCTTGCTAAGGTTGAACAGATTATAAAGGAAGAGACAATCGAAATCCGTGGCATATACGGCAGGGATGACCATGAAGGCGGGTACAGATTAATTTCAGAGTGAGGAGGAGGAGGGAATGCGTCATTGGCAGGGCTGGCTGCTGAGTGCCGGCACCACGGAAGGGACAGTGGATCAGGCGGTAAATAAGGCGGTTCAATTTAGGGATAAAATATGGAACTGGGTAACCGATGCGGATATGTGGGCTAATGTTTTGTTTGCGGGACTGCGCATAATATTTCTATTCATTCTGACGCGCATATTGATTAAGGTTGTATACGGCGTTATTGATCGTTCATTAGACCGAAAGAGCAGCAGAGGGATGCTGGCAAATACGCGGCGCTTCTCAACGGTTGGCGAGCTGCTGAAGAATACGGTTACGATTGTCTGCAATTTTATCATGATTCTGCTCATATTATCAGAGTTTAATTTTAAGCTGGCTCCGCTGCTGGCGAGTGCGAGCGTACTCGGTCTTGCCATCGGTTTTGGCGCACAGAGTTTGGTGAAAGATGTAATTACCGGCTTTTTCATTATCCTGGAGGATCAATTTGCGGTAGGCGATGTGATTGCAACTGGCGGATTCAAAGGCACCGTTGAAATGATCGGGCTGCGTACGACCAAACTGCTTGGCAGTAATGGCGAAATGTATATCATTCCAAACGGTACGATAGCGAACGTGACGAATTACTCGATGGCTAACGCCTTGGCCGTTGTCGATGTTCCGGTAAAAATCGAACAGAGTCTTGAAGAAACGCTGGGTGTCATCCGTCAAGCTCTTGAAGGCATTGAAGAACGCAATAATAATGTTGTGGCATTTCCGAACGTTCTGGGGATACAGTCGATGAGCACTTCAGAGTATGTGGTTCGAGTAACCGCCAATACGCTGCCGAATAAAAGGGAAGTCGCACAGCGTCAGATTCAGAGCGATATTAAAAAGGCGCTTGAGCAGCAGGCTGTGAAGGAAGCGGAGCGGGCTGAACATGAACAGGCAGAGGCTGAAGCCAAGGCTCAACCCGAATCAGAAACGCAGTCAGGAGCTAAGGCGTTAGCCGATGAGGAACTGTCTGTGCCAGCTTCGGAGCAGCAAACCGCGCGTCAGGCGGCAAGAACGGGATTGCTGGAGCAGGCGGCTGGTGAAGTCAAAGAAAAGAGGGAGAAGCCTGATGGAACGTAAAAGCTTTCAGTTGGGTGATATCGTGCAGATGAAGAAGCCCCATCCATGCGGAACAAATGAAATGGAAGTCATCCGCATGGGGATGGATATCCGAATTAAATGTACAGGCTGTCAACACAGTGTACTGATTCCCCGGGCTAAATTTGAGAAGAACTTAAAAAAGGTGCTTAGATCGGCTGAGAATAAAGTGGATAATAATTAAGCTTGCAATTACCTTGGTTGGATGATACAATAAATCTTGCTGCGGAGAGGTACCCAAGAGGCCCAAGGGGGCTGACTCGAAATCAGCTAGGCGTGTCAAAGCGTGCGTGGGTTCGAATCCCACTCTCTCCGCCACTAAAGCCAAAGCTTAATAAATGCGATGAAATTAACCTTCTGCCTTGTATAGGCGGGAGGTTTTTTTGTCATAAATTTATAAGTTCTGGAGCTCCCGGATCTTAATAATTCTGGTAAGTTTATACTATGAAACGAACATGTTGAAAGCAACTTTTCAATAAGGCTGGGTGTGAGCGGGACTAATATAACCTGTCAGCCTGCCGGGGAAATTATTGCGGGAGGAAACGTTGTTGCAGCATCGCATATTGTTGGTCGAGGATGACGAAGCCATCAGTGAGATGGTTCGCTCGTATTTAGTGAAAGAGGGCTACCAGGTCGAGAGCGCCTTTGACGGAGAGGCGGGGGAGCATGCTTTTCGCGATAAAGGTCCCTTTGACCTTGTTCTGCTGGACCTGATGCTGCCGAATCGGAGCGGAATGGATATTCTTCAGAGTATCCGTAAATCCAGCCTGGTACCCGTGATGATTGTGTCCGCCAAGGATACAGATGTCGACAAGGCGCTGGGACTAGGCTTCGGAGCGGATGACTATATCAGCAAGCCGTTCTCCATGATTGAGCTTGCGGCGCGGGTGAAGGCGGCTATCCGCCGGGCGGAATATGCCTCAAGCCGCGGCCTGTCCGAAGAGACAGCCAATCAGAAGCACAGCATCACCCTGCGCGGACTTACGGTGGATTTTGATAGTTTCTCGGCGTTGAAGAATGGAGAAGAGGTGAAGCTGACAGCCAAAGAATTTCATATCCTGAAGCTGTTTATGACTCATCCGGGACGGGTGTTCACCAAAGCGCAGATTTACGTGATGGTATGGGAGGAAGAATATTATGGGGACGAGAATGTGATTAACGTACATATGAGAAGGCTGTGGGAGAAGATTGAAGACGATCCCTCCCACCCTGAGTATATCAAAACATTATGGGGCATCGGATACAAGCTGGGAGATGCGGTTCAATGACTGCGGTGCTTGGAGCTGTGATTGGTCTGCTTCTGTTGGGTCTTGTGATGCAGCATCGGAGGTCCCGTCATCATTCGCGCCAGTTTACATATATCCACGATAAACTGGACCAGATCATTTCACAGAGTACACAGGAACGATTGCTGATGTTCAGCAGCTCGCCCGAACTGCAAACGCTGCTGACCGATGTGAATCGGCTGCTGGATATCAACCATGAAGGCATCGCCCGGAGAAATAAACTGCAGAAATCAATGCGCCAGATGCTGGCGAATGTGTCGCATGACCTGAAGACGCCCCTGACCGTCGTCCTCGGGTATATTGAAACGCTGCTGCAGGACGGTGAAATGGACGCCGAAGAACGGGAGCGGCTGCTGAGGATGATACACCAGAAGGCCGGGGAGGTAATCACGCTGATGAATACCTTTTTTGACTTGGCTAAGCTGGAATCGGGAGATCATGAGCTTTCACTGTCAAGGGTAGAGGCCGGTGAAGTGTGCCGCAGAAATATCTTGGCCTTTTACGATATCCTAAGCGCGAAAGGTATGGATGTAGCGATTGAGATTCCTGATGAAGCCTGTTACATACGGGCGAATAATGAGGCGCTGGACCGCATTCTGTCCAATCTGTTGTCCAATGCGATCAGGTACGGGGCCGCCGGAGGGGTGGTTGGGTTAAAGCTTGATAGTGGTACGGACACCGTAAATATTGAAATTTGGGACCGGGGAAAGGGGATTTCCGAGGACCATCAGGATAAAGTGTTCGAGCGCCTGTACACTCTGGAGGATTCACGGAACCGGGTCTATCAGGGAAGCGGCCTCGGACTGACGATCACAAAAAGACTAACGGAACAGATGAACGGTAAGATTTCGCTGGTGAGTCAGCCTTGTGTCAGAACGGCCTTTACGGTCTCCTTCCCCAGAATAAATCTTTGAGTCGGCCGCCGGGTTTAGGTGATATCGGTCCTGGAGCCGCCTTCTTAAGATTTTCGTAAGATTACGTTAATAAAAAAGAAAATTCCGCTCTGTACAATAAAAACAAGGAACAGAAAGAGAAATCCGAAGGGAGCAGCGGAAATGACAGTAATTCTCCGGACACGAAATTTAAGCAAAATGTACAAGGGGAAAAATAGCGTAAGCAGCGTAAACATGACAATTAGGCAGGGTGAAATCTACGGCTTTCTGGGCCCGAACGGCGCGGGCAAAACAACCGTGATGAAGATGATTACGAATCTCGTAAAGCCGACGGAAGGCGAAATTGAATTTTTCGGTGAACCTATGACCAGCCGTTCCTATGAGATGCTAAAACGAATGGGCAGTATTATCGAGTATCCGGTTTTTTATGACCGGCTGACCGCCCGTGAAAATCTGCTGCTGCACGGTGAATATATGGGCTACTACAACCGTCAGGCGATTGCCGATGTGTTGGAACTTGTAAAGCTGACGGGAGTGGAAAAGAAGCCGGTGAAGGAGTTCTCGCTTGGCATGAAGCAGCGTCTGGGTATTGCCAGGGCTGTCATGACCAAACCCGAGCTGCTTATCCTGGATGAGCCGATTAACGGCCTGGATCCAGTCGGCATTAAGGAACTGCGCGATGTGTTTCGGATGCTCAGCCGGGAATATGGAATGACGCTGCTAATCTCCAGCCACATTCTTGGAGAAATTGAGCAGATTGCCGATACGATCGGTGTTATTCGCGAGGGTGTGCTGCTTGAGGAGATGGCGATGGATTCCATCCTCAGCCGAAACACGGAATATATCGAGCTTGTGACAAGTTCGGTCAGCAAAGCGGTTTATGTGTTGGAGTACATACTGCACTTGTCCAATTTTAAAGTGATGGACTCCGGAACAATCCGGATTTATGATGAAGGGGTTTCGCAGCATGAGCTGAATAAGGCGCTAGTGATGGAGGATGTGGAAATAGTCAGCGTCAGTAAAAATAAGCACACACTGGAAGATCATTTTTTAAGCCTGATCGGGGGTGAGGGCATTGCGTAAGCTTATTTCTCTGGAAATCCGCAAGCATAAGCTGGCTGGAATGCTGAAAGGTGTACTCATCGCCAATCTGGCAATCCTCGCCTTCATGATTCTGGTCGTATTCATTGACGGGAGTGAATTTACAACCTATCCTGAGGTTTTTGAAGGGCTGTATATCTCTATCAGGGGTACATTCATTATCTATGCTTCCGCCCTGCTTAGCAGGTTAATTATTGACGAGTATAAGAACAACTCGATAACCCTGCTGTTTACGTATCCTATTTCGCGGATGAAGCTGATGTATGCGAAGCTCATCATTGTGCTGCTGTTCACTTTCGTTAATATTGTGGTGTCGAATATCGTGCTCGGGGTGATCATAGTAGGCATCAATAGCTTCGTCAACGCCATTCCCGGCGAGATCACTGCAGATCTGCTGATTTCAGAGTTAATCAAGACGGGAGCCAGTGCCATATACGCGGCGGGTATAGGTCTGATCCCTCTCTATGTAGGAATGCGTAAAAAATCGGTGCCGGCAACCATAGTCAGCGCGGTGTTAATCGTCTCGCTTATCTCTTCCGGATTCGGCGAGTTCCGATTGGGAGATCTGGCACTTGTCTCGGTAGCCCTCGGCTTGCTCGGAATAGCCATCGCTTATCAATCCATTCGCAGGGTAGAACAGGATGATGTCGCTTGACGGCTTGCCTGAAGGATCTAATTTATGATAAGATGACAAAAGTGTATTTTATGCGGCAGTGGAGAGGTACCCAAGAGGCCCAAGGGGGCTGACTCGAAATCAGCTAGACGTGTCAAAGCGTGCGTGGGTTCGAATCCCACCTTCTCCGCCACTACCACTTGCATCAGCTTATTAATCCTTCGTCCAATGGGCGGAGGATTTTTTTAATATCAGGTCAAGGACAAGAAGAGCGTACAGCCGTTTCTTCTTACATGCATGCGGGAATGCTTGCTGAACACAGCAAAGAAGGACCCTTGCGGGCCCTTCCGAGGCAGCACTTGAATGATTTTTGGAATTTCTCTGTAAAAAGCTGCTAAAGCGAGTAAGGAACACTAAAGGCTTCGGTCTAAAAAGACTTTGCCGTCAGCACTCTCCTATGCCAACAATAGTTGCTGCAACAGAATTCCTGTGATTTTGTTCGACTGCATTGTCCAACGGAACCACACCTCTCTCTTGTGCTGCCTGATTATAATATGGGCCAAGGCATCTTGTTTTATTCATGACCGCTAAAAAAAATTAATGCACGCGCGCTTTCTCGACTTTTTTCCACTTGCGGTTTTTGTTCGTGGTCTCCGGAAATGTGTCGCCTCTTTTCATTTTAATCGACTTCGGGTTCTGAATCTCCGTATGAAAGCTTCGCGCCTCGCCTACCTCTGTATAGATTCCGGGATTCGGGGCTTTTTGGCCTTCTTCAAATTCGGTTTGTTCACCCATTTTTGTCTCCTCCTTTCCGCATTAAAAATGGATTGCAGTTCTATTCTGCACACTGCACTGCAGCTTCATGTAACGAAGGGCGGTCCATAATCAGACAGGACAAAAAGGAATAGAGCTTGCATCGGGTCCGCAGATTTGGTATATTATTATAGTTCGAGTTTGTGCTCGATCCTTGCTCCTGACCCGATCAGGGGCCTTAGACCATAAGGAGGTGAAAGTTATGCGCAAATACGAAGTGATGTACATTATTCGTCCTGACATTGAACAAGAAGCCGTTCAAGCTGCAGTCGAAAAATTCCAAGGCATCATCTCCAACGGCGGGGAAATTACGAAGCACGATGTGCAAGGTAAGAAACGTCTTGCGTATGAGATCAAGAAATTCCGTGATGGCGTTTATGTTCTGGTTAACTTCAATGCAGAGCCTGCAGTAGTTTCCGAATTGGAACGTCTCATGAAAATTTCCGACGAAGTTATTCGTTATCTCATCACGAACGACGTTGCCTAAGAGCACGAAGTTCGCTTTGTAAGGAAATCGCTCCAAGGAGGGGACCAAAGATGTTGAACCGTGTCATACTGATCGGCCGATTGACCCGCGATCCTGAGCTGCGCTATACGCCTGCCGGCGTTGCCGTAACCCAGTTTACGCTTGCCGTAGACCGGCCTTTTACAAGCCAAGGCGGCGAACGTGAAGCGGATTTCATTCCGGTCGTAACCTGGAGACAGCTGGCGGAGACCTGTGCCAATTACTTGCGTAAAGGTCGGCTGACGGCGGTAGAGGGACGTATCCAAGTACGGAATTACGAGAATAACGAAGGCAAACGTGTATACGTAACCGAAGTTATTGCCGATAATGTCCGGTTCCTGGAATCTTCCCAGAGCCGTGAGGGCGGAAACGCATCCGGCGGGGGGAATATGCCCGAGCCACCTTCATACGGCGGCGGCGGACGCGGAAACAGCGGAAATAGCGGTTTCTCGCGCAACAATAATCAGGATCCCTTTTCGGGCGACGGTAAGCCGATTGATATATCGGACGATGATTTGCCATTTTAATACGGAAGGACTGAAGAGACAATGGCTTTTAAACAAAGAGAAGGCGGAGACAACGACAAAAGACCTCCACGCCGTGGTGGCCGCAACAAACGTCGTAAAGTATGTTTTTTCACTGTGAACAAAATTACTCACATTGATTATAAAGATACGGAACTGCTGAAGAAATTCATCAGTGAGCGCGGTAAAATTTTGCCTCGCCGTGTAACCGGCACGAGCGCAAAATACCAACGCGCCCTGACGATCGCAATCAAACGCTCGCGTCAAATTGCGCTTCTGCCTTACACTACTGAATAAGACAGGCCCAGAGACAGCCGGTAACCCGGCTGTCTTTTTTGCTGCCGTAAATCTTTAAAGGTGGAACAGGCACTGGCCAACGGCCGCAGCTGGCGGATTGACGCAGCCAACCAAATGTAGTAAATTTAAACCATCCTATAACGAAGGGGAAATTTTGATGTCGGTGAGCGTTCTTAACTAAGCAATTTCATATCACCTAAAAGGCAGAACGGCGGCTGTTATTGAGCCGCTGAACCGCATGCTTATTCAAGTGCGCCCAAAGCGCATGATAACATGTGTTCCTGATACAGCTCAGCTGTGCCGTGCCTATGGTGAATGATTTAGTTAAGAACACGCGACGCGTCAATGGCCTCTTTACGGCTGTTATCCCGTCTAAACAAACAAACCGTGCTCTTGGAGCACGGTTTGTTTGTTTACCTTGGGAAAGGGCTATAAGCCCGGACCAACGATAGGGACCAGTGTAAGGATTTGGGCAAGGAATGCCGCTGTGGCATTCTTTGCCCTTTTTTGCGTTACGGATCAATCAAGGACGAAGCACCAAATCCAAAGAGGAGGAAAAAACATGCATTTACAAAGCCGGCAAACGCTCGAATATAATCTGATCAAGGAAGAACTGGGACGGTATGCCGTCTCCTATGTCGGCAGGAATCTCATTGCGGAGCTAGCGCCGATGACTGAAATTACGGCGATTCACAGAGCGGTGGAAGAGACCGCAGAGGCGAAGGAATTAATAATGAGAGGATCTAGTGTGCCGATACCCTCATTGGAGGGGATCGAATGGGTAATGTCGCTGCTGGGAACGGGATATCTGTTCAATGAGCAGGATTTTACTTCCGTAGGCGTATTCCTGAACAGCTGCAACCAGCTGCGCAAGTATATGGCTTCCAAAGAAACAGCGCCGCGGATCGGTGCGTACGCATCTTCGCTGGCGGAACTGAAGACGGTCAAAGCGGAAATCGAACGATGTATCCGGTTCGGCGTAATTGACGACGGCGCAAGCAAGGGGCTGGAGAAGGTGCGCAAACGGCTGAGAGTAACCAAAGAACGACTGCTCAAGAAAATCGAGAGCGTGATGTCGCGCCACCAGTCCATTTTGCAGGAGAATCTATACAGCCTGCGGGGAGGACGTTATGTGATTCCGGTTAAGCGCGAGTATCATAAGCAGGTGAAGGGTTCGGTGCTCGATCAGTCCACAAGCGGACAGACGGTGTATGTTGAACCGGAGGAAGTAGCCGCTCTTCAAGGGGAACTGGAAATGCTGTCGGCCGAGGAAGCACGGGAGGAGGGCATGATCTTAAGCATGCTGACCGGGCTGATCGAACGGGAGCAGGATGCCCTGCGGCTGAATATCGAAATTACAGGTGTGTATGATTTTATTTTTGCCAAGGCGAAATATGCCGCTGCGATAGGGGCGGAAGCCGTAACCTTCAATGACCGGGGGGATATGCGGCTCTGCGGAGCCAGACATCCGATGCTTGCTGGGATGATTCCGATCCATGTGGAATTCGGGAGGGGTTATCGGTCGCTGGTAATCACCGGCCCGAATACAGGCGGAAAGACGGTTGTGCTGAAGACGGTGGGGCTGCTTGTACTGATGGCTCAGTCGGGGCTCTTGATTCCGGCGGACAAAGAGAGCCGGCTTCCCGTTTTTGCCGATGTAATGAGCGTGATCGGAGACGGGCAAAGCCTGGCGCAGTCACTGAGCACGTTCTCCGCACAGATGAAGGCGATCGACGAGATGCTGCGCGCCGCAGGACCGAATGTTCTGCTGCTGATTGATGAGCTGGCGGCGGGCACGGACCCGGGTGAGGGAATCGCTCTGTCGATCGCCATCTTAGAGGAGCTGAGCCGCAAAGGAGCCAATCTCATTGTCACGACACATTTTAATGAGTTAAAAGTATTTGCCTCGGCCGCCCCGCAGTTCCAAAATGCGCGAATGGAATTTGACTCGGTTACGCTTCGCCCGCTCTATAAGCTGACAATAGGGGAAGCGGGGCACAGCTATGCGCTGCAAATTGCCGAGAAGCTGGGGATCGACGCCAAAGTCATCGAACGCTCGCGTCAAATTGCCGGCGGTCAAATCCGGGAACAGCTGGGCGAACAAGAAATGCGGCTGGGGTATGGTAAAAAAGGAAGACAAGAAGAGATTGAAACGGCAGAAATGGTAGAAGGCAAGCGGCAGCATGCAGAGGAAGAGCTTAAGGATCGCCCGGCACAGCCGCATGCTTTTGAAGTCGGCGACGCGGTCTATGTCAGTTCGCTCGGCAGGACGGGAATCGTATACGAGAAACGGAATGCAAGAGGCATAGTAGGCGTCATGGTACAAAAGCATAAAATGCAGATCAACCATAAACGCCTGAAGCCCTATCTATCCAAAGATGAGCTGTACCCTGACGATTATGATCTGGATATTGTGCTGGAAACGAAAGAAGACCGGAAGAAACGGAAGTTGATGCGGCGCAAACATGTGGAAGGTTTAATGATCATCAAAGAAAAGGAGAGGAATGATTGAGAGTAACAAATAATATTGACGCAATTTATATTGCATTGTATGATGTTTAAAATTTTGTTGAAGAAAAAAATGGGTATATCCGTCTATAAATCTGATTTGAATTGACCGATGGTTTATTTATTGACCGCTGGATGAGAAAGCGTTCGCAGAAATTTTAGAAGAAGGGAAGGAATACATGAACAACCGATCTATAATTAGGGTCCTTGCTCTGCTGCTCTTCGTGGCGATGCTGTTATCGGCCTGCGGCGGGACGGGTGCTCCCGACAATCGCAGCGGGAATGAGCCTTCCTCGCTTGCAACGGGTAATGGAGGCGAACCGAGAGCGGGAGGAACGGTGACTTACGGTTTTCCTTCTCCGTTTAAGGGGTTGTTTGAACCGGCTTTTTATGAAGGAGAAGATGATCTCCGCGTTCTGGAGTTCATAACGGAACCGCTGTTTACGGTCAAGGATGATTTAACTACTGTTCCCGGTATTGCAAGCTGGCAGGAGTCAGCCGATCATAAAACATTCACTTTCAAAATAAAGCAGGGTGTGCACTGGCAGAACGGCGATGAACTGACGGTTGAGGACTGGAAGTTCGCGCTTGAGGTCATTGCCGCCCCGAACTATACCGGACCGCGCTATTACAGTGTAGAAATGATTGAAGGCGCCGATGCCTATCACACTGGAAAGGCGAAGCAAATATCAGGCATCCGGGTTATCGATCCCTATACCATGGAGCTTAAGGTAACGGCCGCGCGCGTCAACACGATTGATAACCTATGGGCTTATCCGATGAATAAGAGATATTTTGCAGGAGTAGCGGTAAAAGATATGCCGAATAGTGATCAGGTGCGCACAGCTCCCATCGGTATCGGGCCGTTCCAGGTTACGAACATCCAGCCGGGAGAATTTGTTGAAATGTCCCGCTTTGACAATTACTACAAAGGCAAACCGCTGCTGGACGGAGTGCTGTATAAGGTATTTGACGATAAGATGATTACGAGCCTGTTCGAGCAGGGTGTGATTGATATTGAGCAGGCGCCGCGGGATGCTTACGAAAATCTGAACAAGCTTGACAATATCACGCTGATGCAATCACCGGATTTGTCTTACGAGTATATAGGCTTTAAGTTCGGACATTGGGACGACAAGGCGCAGAAGATCGTTATGGATAACCCCAAGTTCAGCGATAAACGGCTGCGGCAGGCGATGTACTACGCTCTGGACCGCCAAGGGATTATAGACGGCTTCTCTTATGGGCTGGGGAAGCTGGCGGAAACGCCGATTTCCAGCGAAAGCTGGGCCAAAATTCCGGAAGACCAAATCAACCGGTACCCGTACGATCCCGAGAAGGCCAATGAGCTGCTGGATGAAGCGGGTTATAAGGATTTGGACGGGGACGGTTTGCGGGAAGATCCCAAGGGAGCGAAGCTCGTGATTCATTTCGACAGCATGGTTGGCGGTGTCAACGATGAGCCGCGCACCGAGGCAATGCTGCAGAACTGGAGAGATGTTGGTCTAGACGTCAGGCTGAACGGCGGAGCGCTGAAAGAAATGAACACCTTCTATACGATGGTGGAAGAGGATGATCCGTCGGTGGAGCTGTTTAACGGTGTCTGGGGATTATCCAATGATCCGGACCCTACCGGACTATGGAGGGAGAATGATCTGTGGAACTACCCGCGGTGGTCCTCCAAGGAGAATGAGCAATTGATCCGCGACGGGATAAGCCTGAAGGCATATGACCGCGATTACCGCAAGCAGGTGTATTACGACTGGCAGAAATTAATAAATGAAGAAGTGCCTATGATTTTCTTTGCGGAGCGCGAGACGATTACTGCGGTAAACAAACGGCTGCAGGGAGTGAAGATCAATGCGCTTAGCCCAATAATCGATCCTTATAAGTGGTGGATAAAAGACAGCGAATAGGGAGGCCATTGGCATAGTGCTGAAATTTGCGCTTCGCAGACTGGCGGGCACGGTGCCGCTGCTGCTGCTGATCTCCGTCTTGGTGTTCGCGCTGGCCAAGCAGATGCCGGGCGACGGTCTTGGCGGAGGACTGAATCCGGGCAATAAAGATCCCCGGTATATTACGGAAATGCGCAAGAAGCTGGGGTACGACGACCCCCTGGCCATTCAGTATATCCGCTGGCTTAAAGATGCAGCTGCAGGTAATTTCGGACAATCCTTCTTGTACAAAATGCCTGTCGGCGAACTCATCGGCCAGCGTCTGCCCGCAACTTTGCTGCTGACCGCACTCTCGCTTCTCATTACTTATGGAAGTTCTCTGGCTCTGGGAATGATCGCCGGACGCAATCCGGGAAGCCGGCTCGACCGCTTGATCCGGACGGCTGCTTATGTTACCTATGCGATTCCGACCTTTATTGCAGCCATCTTCGCTATTTATATATTTGCGGTTATGCTGCATTGGGTGCCTCTCGGCGGCACGGTATCGGTTGTAACTTCGAGAGGAATGTCATCGCTGGGAGACAGGGTCGTCCATGCCCTGCTGCCCGCGGCTGTGCTGGGACTGTTCAATACGGCGGCCTACACGCAGTTTTTGCGTAATGAAATCGTGGAGAACAGCGATAAAAATTATGTGCGCACGGCTGTGGCTAAAGGCATATCCAGGTCCTCGGTATATAATAGGCATATTCTGCGCAATTCGCTCATTCCGCTCGTTACCTTTCTGGGAATGGATATAGGAGGCCTTTTGGGAGGCTCGGTTGTCATCGAAAATCTGTTCGCCTATCCGGGTATCGGAACGCTGTTTGTGGCTGCGGTGTCCGGCAGGGATTACGCGGTAATGATGGCGATTACGCTAATGACGGGCTTCATGATCGTCGCCGGGAATGTTGTGGCGGATGTGTTGTACGGATGGCTCGATCCCCGCATACGCGCGGGTTACAATGGAGGAAGATCATGATGCACAAGAACGCGCCTGTAACGCTCATTGGCGCCGCCGCCCGAAAATTTGCCGCGAATCGGTTAGCTGCCATTTCGCTGCTGTTTCTTCTCGCTGTGTTGGCGCTGTGTCTGCTTGCTCCTTGGCTTACAGCTTACGACCCAGTGAAGATCAATCTGCGGGGCCTGAATGAAGGTCCGAGCGCCGAACATTGGCTTGGCACCGACAAGGGAGGGCGGGATATTATCTCCCGTCTGTTATTTGGGGGCCGGACGACGCTGTGGATCAGTCTGTGCGTGTCCGCAATCATAGCCGGTACGGGAACCGTGGTGGGGGTTCTGGCCGGCTATTTTGGCGGCTCGGCGGATTCGCTGCTGATGCGGATCACCGACGTTGTTCTGTCGTTTCCTTTTATAATTCTCATAATTGTTGTAAAAAGTATCTATCAAGGCGACGGCATCCCCTCGCTAATCTGGACGGTGGGGCTGCTGGGCTGGGGCGGATTCGCCCGGATCATCCGGGCAAAGACGCTGGCCGAGAAAGAAAATGAATATATGCTGGCCGCGAGCGCACTGGGAGCCGGGACGCTGCGGATATTGACGCGCCATCTGCTGCCAGGCCTGCTGAGTGTCTTTATTATGAATCTGATGTGGACGGCAGCGGCCATGATCGGGGTTGAAGCGAGCCTCAGCTTTCTGGGTTTCGGCGTACCCATCGGACAGCCAAGCTGGGGAAATATGCTGGCGGACGCGCTTTCTCCGGAAGTAATCAGGGAGCAGTGGTGGGTATGGCTTCCTGCAGGGCTGTTGATTACCGGAGTCATCCTTTCGATCAATTTTATCGGAGAAGGGGTAAAAGAAGCGTTCAGGGTTCAAGAGAGACATTTATGATTATTAAGATTTTGTGAAGAGTCGAATCAAAATGCCGTTACCTTCGTCTATATAGCTGTGGAAGACGGCGAAATAAATATATTTTTTACCAAGTATGTCGTTTTTTGTTGTTTCTTTTTAACTTCAGAGTGATTACAATAGAGTTTGTATTTGTATAAGCTGCCGTGGAAAGGAGGACCGCGCTGCAACAGCCAAGGGTCAAGCGCCGGTGAAGAGCCAGTCTGCCCGTAGACCGCAGGACCAAGTCATGACCGCTCCATCCATTTGTCCGGACGGCCATTCCAATATATAGCAAAGCTGTTAACTCTAATCTATTGTAAAAAAAGGAGTCAATTGTGAGAAAAAAGTGGAAAAAAAGATATATTGCCTTAATTGTACTTTTGGTCATTATCGCCGGAGGGTTTTTGTTCCGTAAGCCGCTGACCGTTCTGGCCTTCGATCTGTTCCTGTCGGACAGGGTAGAAAGTACGCTGGCACAGAAATCCTACCAGCCGCTGACGACGAATGAAGATAATTCCGTAAAGCCTGAACCGATAGCCTATAAGAGCGATCCTTTCTCTGTGATGCTTCTTGGCACCGACCAACGAAAGACGGAAACGGCCCGGTCCGATACGATGATCTACGCGGTGGTAAGGCCCGAGGATTACAAAGTGCTGCTTATTTCAATCCCCCGCGACACCTATACCGAAATTATCGGCCATGACGGGGACAAGAAGGACAAGATTACGCACGCATACGCTTTTGGCGGTCAGCAGATGGCGAAGGATACGCTGGAAGCACTGCTTGGGCATGATATTCAATACTATGCGACCATTAACTTTCAGGGCCTGAAGGATACCGTCGACGCCTTGGGCGGACTGCCGCTGCCGATTAAGAAGACAATCGAGAACAAAGGCAAGGACCATGAGAAATTTACGATTGTGGGCGGGAAGTCTCTTTATAACGGCGAGGAGTCGCTTAATTATGTCCGCTACCGTGAAGACAGCGACTTTAACCGCACGAAACGCCAGCAGGTATTCCTGGATGTGCTTGCGAACAAAATGCTGTCGCTTAACCAAATCGGCAATGTGACGGAGCTGCTGAACATACTGGGTGAAAATTTCAAGACCGACATGGAGCCTACGATGATTACCGACCTGGCCAAGAAGTTTCTGGGCGGCAAAGAGATGGACATTTCCAGCTTCACCGTTATGGGCGAGGGTACCCGCATTGACGGCGTTTATTATGATGTTGTAAACGAAGAGGATCTGAACGAAGCGAAGGCGATGATTGACAACTGGATGAATGCAGGAACGCCGGTTGATCAGTTGATCGAGCCGGGAAAAGCGGGCGACGCGCTGGAAGCCAAGGCGACATCGGCCGCCCACTAAGACGCTTCGGACCGCTATTTACTGTAAGAAAACGACAGCAGCAGCACTGGTAAGCAGTTACCGGCTGCTGCTTGTTGTTCCTATGGTATACTATTATTGGAACTGCGGATTCAGCCTATACGTATAAACAAAACGGACCCCTTAGGCCAAGACTGGGGAGAACCGTTATTCCTTGGGGACTTTTTGAGGAGGACCAAGAAGATGAATATTGCGTTTTTTTTGCTTCCGAAGCAGGAGGTGGCCTGCGTTACGCTGGATTCCACCCTGCGCCAGACGCTTGAGCGAATGGAGCATCACAGATACACCGCCATTCCGATCCTGAACAGGAATGGTGAGTACGCCGGTACAGTGACAGAAGGAGATCTGCTCTGGTACATGAAGGATTCGCACGGGAAGGTCACGTTCGACAATGCGTCGAAATTTTTGCTGAAGGATGTTCCGCTGCGGATGAACAACAAGCCGGTGTCCATAGAGGCGGATATGGAAGATCTGATTAATCTGGCCAAGGCTCAGAATTTTGTGCCGGTTGTTGACGACATGAACCGCTTCATTGGGATTGTCCGCCGCAGCCAAATTATCGAGTACTGCGAGAAGTATGTATCCCGTCAATCGTTGGAATCTTTGTAAGCGGGATCACCCCGGTACAAAAGATGCGATGGTATGGCCTGTATTCCGGCAAAAGGGAATGCGGGCCTTTTTAAATCACAGCGGCGGCAGGCAAAGGTGTTCCGGCTACGGGGGGGGCCGTGTTGCGAATGGGCATTTATGCTATAATGGAGAATAAAGCTTTTTCCCGGAGGTAGAGAGACGTGTCCAATATGCCGAAGGATTTGGATGTAGCCAAGCGTGCCAAGGTCATCGAATGGCTGAAGACCGAAGTCATAGACCAGGTTTCTAGGCTGTTTAAAGCACTGTGGGAAGGCAGTACCGCCCGTGTCAGCGACAGCTTGGCGAGTTTGATTATGAGCTCTTATATTCTGGGCCGCAGGCTTGGCATTTCGTACCGTGATTTGGACGAGGCGCTGCTGGAGAAGCTGAGAAAGCACCGGCAGGAAGGCCATCAGCTGGAAGATTGGTATCAGGATATATCTGCGTTAGAAGAACATATGCGTAAGAGGTGAACATTGTTGAAATATCGCTGGACATCCGTGGCCTGGAGTATTGCATACCTGCTCCTGCTGTTATCCCTGTCAACCCCTTTTCTCATCATCACGACACTGTTTATGATTATTCCGGCCGCCCTGCTGTTCACTACGCTGAATACAAGGCAGTTTATTTTAACGATTGTGCCCGTATGGCTTGTGCTGGGGCTGATCAGCCCGATTTATATACTGATAGCCGCATATCTGGTTGTTCCCGCGCTCGTAATGGGACGGCGATATAAGAAAAAAGCCACAGCCTCTTCGACGATACTTGCCGGCACGATTACCCTTCTCGGGGAATTTCTGCTCCTCCTCCTTCTGGGAAAGACTCTTTTTCAGTTCGATCTGTATAGTTATGTATACGATGTGCTGAATGAGATGCGGACGATGGCGCTGTCCCCGATGCAGGAATTCGGTATGGGGAGCTTTCTGGGAGGAAGTTCAGAGGACCTCAGCAACAACAGCCGCGCGTTCATTCAGGTGATTCCGATGGCGCTGATTATGTCTTCATTCGTAATTACTGTGATCACACACTCGATTGTCCGGCCGATTCTGAACAGCATGGGATATGCTGTACCCAAGCTGAAGCCTGCGCGAGATTGGAGAATTCCCAAATCGTTTATTTGGTACTATTTAATTGCTACAGTGATTCAACTGCTCTTTTTAAAATCGGATAACAGCTTTATGGTAATGATTACGGCCAACTTGGTTCCACTGCTGCGGGTTTGCTTTATAATCCAGACGATTGGTTTCTTCTTCTTTATCGCCCATGAACGGAATTGGAACAGGATTATTCCGGTTATACTGGCGGTAATGGCCATTATGCTGCCGCCGCTGTGGATTGTCGGGATTATTGACCTGGTGGTTCCGCTGCGGGAAATGCTGGCCAAATCGAAACGATAGGGTGAGAGCTCATGCCAAAATTTCTGCAAAGACGCTGGCACGGCTATCACACCGTCTGGGCGTTCTTGCTGCTGCTGGTCCTTATTATCATAGTCAGCGTTTATAACTGGGTCCTGGGTGTCGTCAGCCTATTTCTGGCCGGGACGTTGTGCTTCACAATGCTTAAGGCCGAAATATCGTTTCGGCGTAATCTTGTGGAATACATTAACGGCCTCTCTTTCCGCATCAAGCGGGTGGAAGGGGAAGCAATTGGAACGCTGCCGCTGGGCATCATTCTATACGGCGAGGACCGCTCGGTGGAGTGGAACAACCGCTATGCCGGGAGTGTTTTTGCGCGTAAATCGCTGGTGAACGAGCCGCTCCAGGAACTGCTGCCGGATTTGGTGCCCATCGCCGGCGGCGGGGCTCCTGCGAAACGGGAAGCGGGCAAGGAGGGAGTTCAGAAGGAACTCCGCGCGGAAATCAAGGTTGACGAACGCTATTACCAGGCTGTCGTTATCCCAAGTGAGAGGCTTCTGTATTTGTATGAAATCACCGAGCTGATTGATCTGCGGCAGCGGTACGAGGAGGAGAAGCTGGCTCTTGGCATTCTGCTGATGGATAACCTTGATGAGGCCGCGCAGGGAATGGACGATCAGCAGCGGACTTCGCTGATCGCCAAGGTAACGAGCGAAATTACCGAATGGGCTAAGCAGTTTGAGGTTTATCTGCGCCGCCTTTCCTCGGAGCGTTATATGATGCTGCTGAATTACCGCAGCCTGCAGGCGCTGGAAGAGAGCCGGTTCGTTATTCTGGACGAAGTTCGGGAAATGACGGCCGATCTGAAGGTACCGATGACGCTGAGCATCGGTCTGGCGTTCGGAGCGGAGTCGGCGAGCGAGCTCGGTGCTCTGGCTCAGTCGAGTCTGGATATGGCTCTCGGAAGAGGCGGTGATCAGGCGGCTGTTAAGGCGGGCCAGCGACTGTCATTCTACGGGGGCAAGACCAATGCGGCGGAGAAGCGCACACGGGTGCGGGCGCGCGTAATCGCTCATGCCCTGCGCGATTTGATTCAGGAAAGCGACCGGGTCATCATTATGGGACACCGCAATCCCGATATCGACGCCGTGGGAGCCTCTATCGGCCTGCTCCGTGCAGCTCAGATGTATAACGTGGAAGCCGATATCGTGCTCGAAGGGCCGAATCCGTCCATTACGCGCATGCTCGAGCAGCTCCGCAGAGACGAAGAGCTGTACAGCTCTTTCATCACGACAGAGCAGGCGCTGCAGATGATGACTGAGCATACGCTGCTGATCGTAGTCGATACGCACAAGGCTTCGATGACCATGGAGCCGCGGCTTGTTCAATACGCCAGCCGGATTGTCGTTGTCGATCATCACCGGCGGGGCGAGGAGTTCATTAACGAAGCGGTGCTTGTCTATTTGGAGCCGTATGCGTCTTCCACCTGCGAATTAGTGACGGAGCTGCTGCAATACATCCATGAGAAGGTCAAACTCAGCACACTGGAAGCGACGATGCTGCTCGCCGGTATTACTGTGGACACAAAGCATTTTGCCCTTCATACGGGGTCGCGGACATTCGAGGCTGCGGGCTTCTTGCGCCGGCTTGGGGCCGATACCATTCTAATTCAGCGGATGCTGAAGGAAGATTTACAGGAGTACATCTCGAAAGCGGAAATTATTAAGCACGCCCGCATGGTCTATGATCATATTGCGCTGGTGGTCACGGCGCCCGGAATGAAAATACCGCAGCTCCTGATCGCTCAGACGGCGGATACGCTGCTGGGAATGACGAATGTGCTCGCCTCCTTTGTCATCAGCGAGCGTCCGGACGGCCTGATTGGCATAAGCGCCCGTTCCCTTGGGCGGATGAATGTGCAGGTCGTCATGGAGAAGCTGGGCGGCGGTGGGCATTTGACTAATGCGGCCGTACAGCTTGAAGGAACAAGCAAGGAAGCAGAGGCCAGACTGCTGGAGGTGCTGGCGGAAATCGAAGCGAAAGAGGGTCTGTTCGAATGAAAGTTATATTCATTAAAGACGTTAAAGGTCAAGGCAAGAAGGGCCAAATTAAAGAGGTATCGGAAGGCTATGCCACTAACTTCCTGCTGCCGCGGGGCATGGCCCGTCCGGCAACCGAAGGGAATATGAAGACGCTGGAAAATCAGGCGGCTGCCGAGCAGCGCCGCAAGGAACAGGAGAAAGAGGAAGCGCAACAGCTTGGAGAGAAGCTGAGCGGTCTGGAACTTACGATGAAAGCGAAAGCGGGAGAGGGCGGCCGGCTGTTCGGCGCCATTACGAGCAAACAGATTGCCGAAGCGCTGGCGAAGGCTAACGGCATCACCATCGACAAGCGCAAAATCGAGCTGGATGAACCGATCCGCCATCTCGGTACAACGCAGGTTCATGTGAAGCTCCATACGGAAGTCAAGGCTGTGCTGAAGGTTCAGGTAACGGAGGAATAGTATGGGCGGAGATCTCTTTTTCGATCGGGTTCCCCCGCAGAATCTGGAAGCGGAGCAGGCGGTAATCGGCGCTATCCTGCTGCAGGATGAAGCGCTGATTACCGCCATGGAGCGGGTGAATACCGAAGATTTCTACGACAAGCCGCATCAAATGATCTTTGAGGCGATGATACAGCTCGGAGAAGAGAACCAGCCGATTGATTTGGTTACCCTGACGGCCAAGCTTCAGGATAAAGGAGAGCTTGAAGATATTGGCGGGGTCAGCTATCTAGCCAAGCTCGCGCACGCTGTTCCTACGGCGGCCAATGTAGATTATTACGCGCAGATCATTGAAGAGAAAGCGATGCTGCGCAGGCTGATCCGAACCGCGACACAGATCGTAAGCGAAGGCTACACCGGCGGCGAGGATGTCGCCGACATGCTAAGCGACGCCGAGCGGCGCATACTGGAAATCTCCAACCGGCGCAGCGGCAGCGGGTTCATCGCCATCCGTGACGTGTTGATGGAAGTGTTCGACCGGGTGGAGATGCTCCACCAGAATAAAGGCGGCACGTCCGGAATTCCTTCCGGCTTCGCCGATCTCGACCGGATGACCAACGGCTTCCAGCGTAATGACCTCATTATCGTCGCCGCCCGTCCGTCCGTAGGCAAGACGGCCTTTGCGTTGAACATCGCCCAGAATGTGGCGGTGCGCGCGCGAGAGACGGTAGCCATCTTCAGTCTCGAAATGTCGGCCGCCCAGCTTGTGCAGCGGATGATCTGCGCCGAAGCGAATCTGGATGCGAACATTATGCGTACCGGCGACTTCAAGAGCGATGATGACTGGTCGAAGCTGACGATGGGCATTGCCTCGCTTTCGGAATCCGAAATCTATATTGACGACACGCCGGGTGTAACCGTCGCCGATATCCGCGCTAAATGCCGGAGGCTCAAGAAAGAAAAAGGGCTGGGTATGATCGTGATCGACTACCTCCAGCTCATTCAGGGCCGCGGCAAGGGCGGAGAGAACCGCCAGCAAGAGGTATCGGATATTTCGCGGACGCTGAAGCAAATCGCGCGGGAGTTGGATGTGCCGGTAATCGCCCTGTCCCAGCTCAGCCGGGGCGTGGAGCAGCGTCAAGACAAGCGGCCGATGATGTCGGACCTTCGGGAATCGGGCTCGATCGAGCAGGACGCCGATATTGTCGCGTTCTTGTACCGGGATGATTACTATAATCAGGAGACCGAGAAGAAGAACATCATCGAGATTATTATCGCCAAACAGCGTAACGGTCCTGTCGGTACGGTGGAGCTTGTATTTCTGAAAAATTTCAACAAGTTCGTCAACTACGAGCGCGCTCACTCCGAACCATTTGCAGGCTAAGGATAATCATGACAATTTCCGAACGATTGTACATTTCTTAGTGCAATCGTTCGTTTTTGTTTGACTTTAAAAAAGACGGCTGGTACACTGATAATTGTGCTTTAGCGGAATAAACCGTCTAAAGCGTCCGTCAGGGCTGCGTACATAGCGGTAAAGTACAGAGCCCTATAAGAAAAATAATGGTGCTCAGAGCAGCACCTACGGAGGAATGAACATGTCAACGGTAGTCGTTGTGGGAACACAATGGGGAGACGAAGGCAAAGGCAAAATCACGGACTTTCTGGCAGAGAGCGCAGATGTGGTCGCCCGTTATCAAGGGGGCAACAATGCCGGCCACACGATTCTGATTGACGGCAAGAAATTCAAGCTCAGCCTGATTCCGTCGGGCGTCTTCTATAAAGAAAAGACTTGTGTCATCGGTAACGGCATGGTAATCAACCCGGCCGCCTTGATTGAAGAAATCAATTACATCCACGAGAACGGATTCGATACGGACAACCTGGTTATCAGCGACCGCGCCCATGTCATCATGCCTTATCACATGGTACTGGATGCGCTCGAGGAAGACCGCAAGGGGCCGAACAAAATCGGCACAACCCGTAAAGGAATCGGCCCGGCCTACATGGACAAAGCGGCTCGTAACGGCATTCGGATCGCCGATCTGATGGATGCGGAAGAATTCGAGCTCAAGCTGCGGCATTTGATGAATGAGAAGAATCAGGTCATCACTCAAGTGTACGGCGGAGAGCCGCTTGATGTGGAAGAGGCGCTGAAGCAGTATCTGGAATATGCGGAAGTGCTGCGCCGCTATGTAACGGACACTTCGGTGGTGCTGAATGACGCCATCGACACGGACAGCAAGGTGCTGTTCGAAGGCGCTCAAGGCGTTATGCTCGACATCGACCAAGGAACCTATCCGTTCGTAACGTCCTCCAATCCGTCCGCAGGCGGTGTCTGCATCGGCTCCGGCGTAGGGCCTTCGAAGATTAAGCAGGTCATCGGGGTGGCCAAATCGTATACGACGCGTGTCGGCGACGGTCCGTTCCCGACCGAACTGAACGATGAGATCGGCGATTTGATCCGCGAGACCGGCCATGAATACGGCACCGTTACCGGACGTCCGCGCCGGGTCGGCTGGTTCGACAGCGTCGTTGTCCGCCATGCCCGCCGTGTCAGCGGCCTGACCGGGCTGTCCCTGAACTCGCTGGACGTGCTGAGCGGCCTGAAGACGGTTAAGATTTGCACCGGCTATAAATACCGCGGGGAAGTTATTTCCCACTACCCTGCAAGCCTGAAGATGCTGGCTGAATGCGAAGCGGTCTACGAAGAGATGCCGGGCTGGGACGAGGATATCACCTCAGCCAAGACGCTGGACGATTTGCCGGAGAACACGCGCAAGTACGTGGAGCGCGTATCCGAGCTGACCGGTATTCCGATTGCGATCTTCTCAGTCGGACGCAACCGCGACCAGACAAACCAAGTTCTGCCGATTTACGAATAATAGGCGATATATCCCATATATTGTACGTATTTAAGAACCGCAGAGAGCCTGTAATGGCTGTCTGCGGTTCTTTCTGCGTGTGCCCATTTCCCGCTTGGTGGCCCATTTGTCACGGCACAACTTCCCCAAATAAGCGTCCGGACGTTTCCCGGAGCCCATATTAGTCAATAATGGAAAAAGAGCAAGCGGACGCATTGATTCAAGGGAGAGATGGGAATGAAATTTGTTAAACGTGCGCTGGGCATATGCCTGATCGTGGTGCTGGCCAGCAGTCTGTCCATACTGACAACAGGCGTTATCGTAAATGCGTATGTTCAATCGGTAATGTCAGGGCTCGGCCTGAAAGTGGATACGCCGACTCCGGGCTTCGGTGGAATGCTGAGCAGCCTTATGGGCACAAGCGGTAAGCCAACCTCTAAAGACACGGTGAAAGACGATGATAGCTCTGCGGCAGCCGATAGCTCAAAGGTGAAGGAGCCGTCCGGTGCGGGCGGCAACAGCGAGACCGTTCCTGCGGCGACGGCTGGCACCGGAGGAGACACTGAGGAAGACAAGGCGCCGGACAACGCGCTGCCCGTCATGGGTGCGGCATCAACCGAGGAGCAGAGCGGGAGCGCGCAGGATCAGCAGCTGGTCGTGACTCCGGAAGCGATGAAGGATTTGAAGGACAATTTACCGTCCGAGGAAAAAGTCAGTGTGTTCAACATTCTGATGAACAAGGTTCCTCAGGATGAGATGCAGAAAATATCCGCAGCCATGGAGGACGGGTTGACGGAGCAGGAAGTCACGGAGGTTCAGTCGATTATTTCCAAGTACGTAACGCAGGAGGAATACGACAAGCTGATGAAGATACTGACTTCCGGCACGGGCGGACAATAAGCGCGCATAACAACTGCATAATTCGGGAAAAAGGGCTGCCCAACGCCTCTGCAGACGGTGAGGGATGGCCTTTTTGCATGGAACCGCCATTAGGAGGCCGGCACTGCTGCTTCATCTTGAAGCTAAAGTTGAAATTTTTCCGCAGGCTGTGGTAAAGTAAACAGGGACCGAAATTGGTTAATTTTTTGTAACCTTTTGCCATATCAATCCAATAAAATTTTCAGTTCGTACGCAGGATACATTCCATCGGCAAAATATAGATTAGGCGGTCTTACCAAAGTTCCGGCTGCACGGCGATACTACAAAGGACAGACTGAAAGGGAGAGTTTTGTGAAAGGATTGAAGTTGATACGCGGGTTGAAGAAGCAGCAAGGTCAAGCTTCCATGCCTGTGGCTGAGCGGAATGATGCCGGGGAAGGCATGATGTCCGCTCCAATAATTACAAGATCGCGGCGGCGCCTGCTTCTGACATGGCTCGCGGCATCCGCTGGCGTTGCGCTGCTGACGGTCTCGTTCATCGGGGCGCATAAGTATTACGTGGAAGCGAATACGGAGGTCTATTACCGGGTTCTACTGCATGGCAAGGAAATCGGGACGCTTTCCGACAAGGAGCATCTGAAGGCTTTGTTTGAGGAGAAGCGCCAGGAGTATCAGAATAAATACCCGAACGAGGTAATGGTTCTGCAAACGGACGGCATCGCCACCGAGGCGGCCAGCGGCTATAAGCCGGTGATCGACAACGAGGGAACGCTGGATAAGCTGGATGGTCTGCTTAAAGCGTACGCCGTAGGCGTTCAACTGGTCGTGGATGGTAAAGCCGTCGGTATCGTTAAAGACCAGGAAACGGCCGGGGCTGTGCTTCAGGGAGTAAAAGCCTACTACATATCCGGGGAGAAGGAAGCATCCGGTGTTCCGCAATTGACCAAGACGGCGGCGTCATCGGCCTCAGCTTCCTCTGGAGACAAGGTAGAGTCAGCGGATATACGCGAACAAATATCCATCGAGCCGGTAAAGGCCGACCCGAACAAGGTGCTGGATGTGCAGGAGGCAGTCAAGCTGCTTACCGAAGGTGTGGAGGCGCCGCTCGTATATACGGTGCATGAAGGAGACACGATCTCCAGTATTGCCAGCCGATATGAAATTACGCAGCAGGAAATTTTCCAGAACAACCGGGACGTAAAGGAACTGACGCTGCAGATCGGAGACGAGCTTAAGCTGACGGTGCCGCAGCCGCCGGTTACCGTAGTAACGACGGAGAAGGCGACTGAGCAAATCGTGACGGAACCCGAAGTGATTGTGCGCACCAGTGATCTTCTGCCCAAAGGCAAATCGAAGGTGGTACGCCCGGGCCAGACGGGGCTGAAGGAAATGGAGTACCGTCTGACCAAGGAGAACGGGGAGGTCGTCAAGGAAGAATGGCTCGGCCAGACGGTTCTCAATGCTCCGCTGCCTGAGGTCGTATACAGCGGCACCAAAGTGGCTTATGAAGCTTCCGGATCATTCGCCTGGCCGGTTAGCGGTGCAATCATTTCCAGCAGCTTCGGCGAACGCTGGGGACGGCTGCATAAAGGGGTGGATCTCGTATCCGGCAACCGGACGATTATGGCTGCGGACGCTGGAACGGTAACTTTTGCCGGAGTACAAAACGGTTACGGTAATGTTGTCATTATCGACCACGGCAACGGATATGAAACGTACTATGGCCATTTAAGCAAAATCTCCGTTTCCGTCGGCCAGAAGCTGGAGCAGGGCTCCGCGATCGGAATCATGGGCAATACCGGGCGATCCACAGGCACTCATTTGCATTTTGAAATCCGCAAGAGCGGCACAGCCATGAATCCGCTCAAATATTTGCAATAATTAATCATGACTCATACAGGCCGCTCGGGTAATTCCCGGACGGCTT
Organism: Paenibacillus sophorae; assembly: GCF_018966525.1. Classification (NCBI taxonomy): domain Bacteria; kingdom Bacillati; phylum Bacillota; class Bacilli; order Caryophanales; family Paenibacillaceae; genus Paenibacillus; species Paenibacillus sophorae. The sequence goes on along the minus strand of NZ_CP076607.1, from coordinate 636,358 downwards.
CATTATTATAGGAAAAAGTATCCATTTTTGCCGCTTGAGGGCCTGCCTGCGTACTTCGTAGGATGTGGCGCGCGGACAGGTATGCTAAAATAATATTACGAAGTTTACAAGTGAGATAGAAGGGTGAAACGGTGGATTATGGGGATGGGAACGATTTTGGTAGTGGACGATGAACAGCCTATTGCCGATATTTTAAAGTTCAATTTGGAAAAAGAAGGGTATGAGGTCGTTTGCGCTTTTGACGGTATAAGCGCCGTGGACCTGGCCTTGTCCAAACGGCCCGATCTCATGCTGCTTGATCTCATGCTGCCCGGCAAGGACGGTATGGATGTATGCCGCGAGGTGCGGTCCGCCCATCTGGATATTCCAATCATCATGCTGACCGCCAAAGATGGGGAAATCGACAAGGTGCTGGGCCTTGAGCTTGGGGCGGACGATTATGTAACCAAGCCGTTCAGCACCCGCGAGCTGCTTGCCCGGGTCAAAGCGCAGATGCGGCGCCAGCACAAGCCGGCTCCAGCCGAGACGCAGAGCGACCCGGATGAAGGCAAGCAAGGCGTTCACCATTTCGATTTGTTTATAGATACCGACATGTATACGGTCTACAAGGGCGGGGAACCGCTCGATCTGACGCACCGCGAGTACGAACTGCTCTATTATATGGTCCGCAATGCCGGGAAGGTCATGACAAGGGAGCATTTGCTCCAGGCGGTATGGGGATTTGAATATTTCGGAGACGTGCGGACGGTCGATGTGACGATCCGGCGGCTAAGAGAGAAAATCGAAGAGAATCCGAGCAAGCCGGAGTATATATTTACCCGGCGCGGTCTTGGATATTTGATGCACAGTCCCAAAAACGGAGGATTGTGATGAAGGCCATGTCCTTTTTCCGGACAATTCAGGCGAAGCTGATTATTATTTACGTGCTGCTGATTCTGATCGCGATGCAGCTGATCGGCGTATATTTTGTGAGTTCGATGAAGACTTCGCTGACCGATAACTTCACGAAGGATTTGAAGGCACGGGCGGAAATGCTGTCTATTCTGACGGCCGATAAATTCAGCAGCGAAGCTGGCGGAACGAGCGAAGACTCATCGGTGGACAGCCTGCGCGGCATGGTCAACAATCTGTACATCAGCGGCGCGGAAATTCAGGTGCTTGATGCGAGCGGCAAAATCATCACCACCTCGGTGCCGTCGCAGAGCGACTATGTCGGGCGGCGCAATACACAGACAGTGGTCAGCCGCGCGCTGCAGGGCATCAGCGACAACGAAGAGTATATTATCGGTGACGATAATGTGCGGAAGAAGGTCGTGGCCAAGCCGGTATGGTCGGGCGGGAAGGTTGTTGGCGCCATCTACATCGCGGCCGATATGAAGGATCTGTATGCGACCATGGGCCGGATCAACAGCGTATTCATCTCCGGACTTCTCATCGCGCTGGCCCTGACTGCGGTGCTCGGCGTCATCCTTGCCCATACGATTACGCAGCCGATCAAGGAGATGACGCGGCACGCCACGGCGGTGGCCGAAGGAAGCTTCGACCGGAAAATGCCGATCTTCGGCAATGATGAAATCGGGCAGCTGAGCAAAGCTTTTAATTATATGACCGGAAGGCTGCGGGACGCGCTGTCCCAGAACGAGGAAGAGAAGGAGAAGCTCGCCTCCATTCTGACGAATATGAGCGACGGCGTAGTGGCGACGGATGAAGCCGGCCGCGTCATTCTGATGAACCGCAGGGCATCGCTGATGCTTGGGGCGGAGGAACCGCTGCCCAGGGGGCTTGCGCTGGACGGGCTGCTCGGCCTGGAGGGCGACCAGATTCTTGCGTTGTCCGGCGGTACAGCACAGTCCACGATGCTGAGGCTTAAATCTTCCGAAGAGGAGGATCCGAACATCGTGCGGGTAACGTTCACGCCGATTCACCGCCGCGAGGGCGGAATCGCCGGAACGATCGCGGTGCTGCAGGACGTCACCGAGCAGGAGAACCTGGAAGCGTCACGCCGCGAATTCGTGGCAAATGTATCGCATGAGCTGCGCACGCCGCTGACGACCATCAAGAGCTATGCGGAAGCGCTGGATGACGGCGCGATGGAAGATCCGCAGCTGGCCGGCCGTTTTGTCGGCGTAATCCGCAGCGAGACGGAGCGGATGATCCGGCTCGTTACCGATCTGCTGCATCTGTCGCGGCTGGACTCCAGAGAAGCGCAGCTGCGGTATCAGGAGACCGACATTGCCGAGATGCTGGAGGATGTAGCCGACCGCTTCTCCTTCCAAATCCGGCAGAAGCGGATTTCTATCCGCACCATCGTCCGCCGGGACATCTCGACGGCTTGGCTCGACAGGGATCAGATCGACCAGGTGCTCGGCAATCTGGTGTCCAATGCCCTGAAATATACGTCGGAGGGTGGAAGCATCGAGATCGAGGCGGGACGCAATTCCGAAGGAATGCTGGAGATTTCCGTCCGTGATTCCGGGATCGGTATTCCGAAGAAGGATATTGAGCGCATTTTCGAGCGCTTTTACCGGGTGGACAAGGCGCGTTCGCGGAATATGGGCGGAACCGGACTCGGACTTTCCATTGCCCGGGAAATTGTAAAGGCGCATGGTGGCGCTATATCGCTGCAATCTGAACTGAACAAAGGCTCTAAGGTTACCTTTACGCTGCCTCTGGAGAAGCAAAGGAGGGATGGAGCGTGAAGGAACGGATCAAGTCCTGGATTCTGGCGCTGCTCGTCCTGGGCAGCCTGGTGGAGAGTTATTATTTGATCTATCGTCTGCCGGGCAGCGATTCAGCGGTTTTCTCGGAGAATTTATATGTGAAGACAGACAATATGGGCCCTGAGGGAAAAGTTGAGAATTTGCTATTTCCTGATAAAATGATCATTCATCTGGGAAACAACAAACACACGCTGTTTTACCCAAGTTCGACCTTCTACAATCTGATTCTCACCCGGTTAAAGGGACGAAGCTTCGAGAGCTTCCAGCGCCGCTCCGTCCAGAGTTTCAACTGGGACAAGATCCGCAGCGAGAATCCCGGAATTGAGCTGTCGTTTCGTTCGGGCATTCCCGTAGCGCTGCTGCAGCGGGTGATGCAGCTATCCCCCGATTCTCTGTTCGCCGGAGAGAGCGTCGACCGGATCTGGATATACAGCGGGAAGAACGATTCGAAGGCGCATGCCGTTTTCTTCAGTACAAGGGGAGACATCGTGTATGAAGCGGCCAAAGCAGATCTTACCGTGCAGGATGTACAGCAGCATGTTGATTTCGGTAAATCCTGGACGCCTTACACAACGTCAAACGGCAGTTACTATGTTCCGGAGAGCAATCTGTCGCTCATGGCGGCAGAGCTGCCCTCCAAGCTGTATACGGTTGAGCAAATGCAGAGCAGCCTGTTCTTCGATAGCGGGAGCACCCGGTATATTCGGGAAAAGGACGGTTCTGAAATCTATACCGACAGCAAGCGCAGCCTCCAAGTGGATCAGGAACATAACTGGATGAGCTACAGCGATCCTACGGCGCTGCCGGCGGGCGAGAGCACCAATGCCAAGGATGTGCTGGAGGCGGTTGATTTTGTCAATCAACATGGAGGATGGAACGGGACGTACAAGCTGGAAGCGGCGGAGGAGAGCGATCAGGACCGGCTTGTTTCCTTCCAGCAGTACTATGGCTCCTATCCATACGGGGCGTACCCGGTTCTGGATCAGCCGAAGCTGCATTACGGGCTTATCGGTTTGCGGCTGCAGCAGGGAACGGTCACGGCCTACGAACGGTCATTGATGTACAGCGAGGATGATAAAGGTTCGAAAAAGATCGTGGAGCTTCCCGGAGGGGATACTCTGCGGCGGCAGCTCGCGGGGATCAGCCAATCTGTGGCGATTCGCGACCTGTACCCGGTCTATTTGCCGGTGGTCAAAGGAGACAAACTCGAGCTGACCCCCGTCTGGAGGGTCGACTTTAGTGACGGAAGCTCGCTTACGCTGAAGTAATACTACATGGTTATAAGGAGGAAGGGCATGGACTGGGGTAGAGCAAAAAATGTGCTGATCTATTCATTTCTGCTGCTGAATCTGCTGCTGTGCTACCAGCTGTGGATGGACCTGCGGGAGCAGGTCAGCGCCAATCTTGACTTCACCTCGCTTTCCGGCTCAACTCAGCAAATCATGGAGCAGAAGGATATCCGCATTCTGTGCCCCATTCCGGCGGCAACGCCAGAGCTTCCCGATATTACGTACCGCTATTCGGCCGGTGAGGGGGATGGAACGGTTCAGCTTACCCGGCCGGTTGACAGCAAACTGATTTTTTCCTTCATTGAGCTGAGCAGGGAGTTGGAGAGCCAGATCCCCGATATCGGAAGTTACCGGTTCGATCCTTTGGAAAGCGAGGTCGGCAAATTCGTACTGCATCCTTTGGTCGACGGGAAATGGCCTCTGTTCAGCGTAAGGCTGGAGCTGGTCTACAGCAATCAGAGAATCGTCGCCTACCGCCGGCCGCAGATTGATATCGGGGAAGGCGGAAAAGGTGACGCGCAGAAGGTGCTGCCGGCATCGAAGGCGCTGGGCAGTCTGATCGAGAAGTTCTTCCCACAGGGAGCGGCGGTGAAGGAAATCGAACTGGGCTATTACGGTGAACTGTTTAATTCCGAGAGCCAGGTGGCGGCGCCGATGTGGCGGTTTGTGCTGGAGGACGGAAAGTCTTATTACGTCAATGGCATCAGCGCCGACATTATCAGTCCCAAGACACCTTAGTGAAGTAACGGATTACGAAAAGAGGAGCAGGAGATATGGGGATTTCATTTACGGTGCTGTCCAGCGGTTCAACCGGCAATGCCACGATTGTACGGGGCGGCGGGACGACACTGATGATCGACGCGGGTTTAAGCGCGCGGCGGATTGAGGAGCTGCTGGCGATGCGGGAGCTAAAGGGAGATGAGATTGAGGGGATACTCGTGACGCATGAGCATTCCGACCATATCAAGGGTCTCGGCGCGGTCGCCCGTAAATTCAATCTGCCGATCTACGCCAACAGCAGTACATGGAGCGCAATCGAGAAGGGCATCGGGAACATCAAGGACCATAACCGGCTCATTCTGGAGACCGGACAATCTAAAGATTTTGGAGATATGCGGGTGGAATCATTCGCCATTTCCCACGATGCCGCAGAGCCGGTCGGCTACAACTTCTATGAAGGCAAGGAGAAGCTCAGCGTGGCGACCGACCTCGGCTATGTCAGCGACAAGGTGAGAGCAGCCATCTCGGATGCCGACGTATTGGTGCTGGAGGCCAACCATGATATCGAAATGCTGCGGATGGGGCGGTATCCATGGAATACGAAACGGCGGATACTCGGCGATATGGGCCATCTGTCCAATGATGCGACGGGTGCGGCGCTCAGCGAGATTCTGACGGGACGCACCAAGCGGACCTATCTGGCTCATTTAAGCCGGGATCATAATATGATCGAGCTTGCGAGAATGTCCGTTCGCGGAGCGATGGAAGACAGAGGCTGCTTCTATAGAGACAGCGAGTTCCGGCTCTGCGACACCTACTACGACCGGCCTACGCCATGGGATACGGTGAGCGAATCATAAGATGGTCAAGCTCAGACATTTTCCGCTCAAGCTCCTGGCGTGTAATTAGTCCTTTGTCAATCAGCAATTCGACCGCTGCGGTTAGAGCGAGTGTCATATGATAATGTTCGTCTTTCAGATCGCCTAGCTTGCCTATGAACTGCGCCAAATCCATACTTGAAGTAAAAGAATCCATAGCCGTTCCTCCTGCCACTATTTGTCGTTTTTTTTATTTTCATGAAGACGGCGCCGCTATCGGCGCTATGGTACAATAGAAAGATAAAGGGGCCGGCTTGCACACTGCTTGTCAGTCAGCTTTTCTAGAATTATAGTCTGATAGGCGGCAAAGTATTCCGCTATTACGAGATTGAGCGCTTCAGGGTCAATAGCAGATGAAACATTTTGCCGCAGAATGCAGTCTATAATGTGAACGAGGGCGACTGCAGGAAGGCTGCTCATACGGTTAGGCGTGAGTTAAAGAGGGGAGAGGATGACAGATTGGGACTGTTTGACGATGATTTCTATTCAACCAAAGTATCCAGACGGAGAGAACGAAAAGTCTCGAAGCGCCCAATGCCCCGCCGCTGGTCGAAACCCTTCAGAGGACGAAGCTTGTCAACGATGCAAGTGTCCGCGATTTGCTCCCTGATCAGCGCAGTGGTCGCAGTTCTGCTGTTCAGTCTCGTTACAGGCCAGCTTTCCCATCCAAAGGGGGCGGCGCCTGCCTTCATTCAGAATGTCACGCCAAGCAGTGGCGATCCTTATGAACGGATTATCAAGGCAGCGGCTACCGTTCGTCCAGCGGTTGTCAGCATAATCAATCATAAAGAAGAGGAAACCAAAGATACCCCGGATGAGTCGGCGCTCGGATCGGGTGTGATTTATAGGAAGACCGGCGATAAGGCATTTATTATAACCAATAACCATGTCATCTCCGGAGCAGGCAAGCTTGAGGTTGTTACGGTGGACGGCGAGACCCGCAAAGCGGAGCTTGTCGGCGCGGATAAAGTCAGCGATATTGCCGTCCTCTCCATTGATGCCGGGGGGATTAACACCATCGCGCAGATGGGCGATTCTTCAAAGCTTCAGCTGGGGGAAACGGTGATTGCGATCGGCAACCCGCTCGGCCTTGGCGACACGCTCACCTCGGGAATTGTCAGTTATACGAACCGCAGCATCCCGGTATCTCTTAACCAGGACGGCGTCTATGATTGGGAGCAGGAGGTTATCCAGACCGATGCCGCCATTAACGAGGGCAACAGCGGCGGGGCGCTCGTGGACCTGAACGGCCGCGTGATTGGCATCAACACGATGAAAATATCCGACACCGGCGTGGAAGGCCTGGGGTTTGCCATTCCGGCTAATCATGTCATCAAGATCGCGGAGGAATTGTCTCAAAAAGGGAAGATCGCGCGCTCGTATCTTGGCGTATACTCCATCGATTTGAATAATCCGTATGTTCCGCTTGCCGAAGACCAACGCAAGGCGCTCAATCTCCCGAGCAGCGTCAAAGAAGGCGTTGTGGTTCTTGATGCCGTCGGTCCGGCCAAGGAAGCCGGACTCAAGCTGAACGATGTCATAACGAAATTTAACGGCCAGACTATCGACTCCACGCTGAGCTTGCGCAAATATTTGTACAACGAGACTAAGATCGGCGATCCGCTCGTCATCACTTTTTACCGTCATGGCGTAGAGCAGGAAGTTACCGTTACACTCAAAGAGAAACCGGGGGAATAATTCCGGCGGAAGCAGTATATACTAGTAAAACTTTACTGAGGAAAGGCTGGCTGAGCTTGGATTTGAAGAGTCAGCCTTTTACGGTAAAAACTGGAGCATTTCCGGGTGCATAACTTGCCTTTGCTGCCGCGATGTGTTATTATGATATTAATCATATTTTAATTTGAGGCCTGAATTTTCACATTGAAAAGGGTTGTCAAGTTGGAATACAGCCTTTTTCAATGTGTGAATTTTTTCTTTGTTCAAAGATAAAAATAACATGTTAATTTTATTTTTTGGAGGCATACACCAATGCAAACAGGTACAGTTAAATGGTTTAACGCAGAAAAAGGCTTTGGCTTCATCGAAGTTGAAGGCGGAAGCGACGTATTCGTACATTTCAGCGCAATCGTCGGCGACGGCTTCAAAACGTTGGACGAAGGCCAACGCGTTGAATTCAACGTTGTTCAAGGCAACCGTGGACCACAAGCCGAAAACGTTGTAAAACTGTAGAACCAACAAACCGTCCCGCCTAAGAATCGGGACGGTCTTTTTTTAAAAATGATGAGCATTTGCCAATGCTCAACTATAAGATATTGTAAGCTGTGAGCTTATAATCAGGCTGATCACCTTTTACCATACTTTGCATATAGAGAAATGGAGGGGAACGGCAATGAACTACCGGAAGAAACCACTGGAGGAAATACCGGAAGAGAATACCGCCGTATGGTCCTGCACGAACGATGATTGCAACGGATGGATGAGAGATAATTTTACGTTTGATGTTGCGCCGACCTGCCCTTTGTGCAGCGCACCGATGGAGCAGAGTATGAGGATGCTTCCCCAACTGCTTAACTCAAACAGCAACCCTAAAGCGTTGAAGAAGGGGATTTCCATTTCTTAAATGGCGGCAGCCTCAATATAGACAATAGAGAAGCAGTTAAGGCGGGAAACCGTCTTATTTTTTTTGCTTTTGTCAAAAATTTTGTGATTAATGTCACAAATTTATTGATTTTTACCGATAAAAATGATTATAGATGTGATTAACGTCACAATTCACCTCTTAAAATTTTGACAAAATAGAAAGCAACTAAACGGGAGAAGGAAGGGAGAACATGGACACAATTATGCTGTCGCGCATGCAGTTTGCGTCGACAACGATTTTTCACTTTTTCTTTGTGCCGGTAACGATTGGATTATCATTCATCATCGCGATTATGGAGACCATGTACGTCCGCAGCGGCAACGAAGAATACAAGCGAATGGCAAAATTCTGGGGCAAGCTCTTTCTCGTGAACTTTGCGATCGGGGTGGTTACCGGGATTTTGCAGGAATTCCAGTTCGGAATGAACTGGTCGGATTACTCGCGCTTTGTCGGAGACGTATTCGGGGCGCCGCTTGCGGTTGAAGCGCTGCTCGCATTTTTCCTGGAATCAACGTTTATCGGAATCTGGATTTTTGGCTGGGAGAAGGTTTCCAAGAAGGTCCATCTGCTGTCCATCTGGTTTGTGGCGATTGGGACCACGCTGTCCGCTTTCTGGATCCTGGCGGCGAACTCATTTATGCAGCACCCGGTCGGATATACCATCAACAACGGCCGTGCTGAGATGAATGATTTCTTTGCGCTGATCACTAACGGTCAGGTTCTGGTTGAGTTTCCGCATACCGTATTGGGCGCTTTTGCAACCGGAGCTTTTCTGATTATCGGCATCAGCGCAATCAAGCTGCTGAGAAAGCAAGATGTTTCGTTCTTTCAAAAGTCTTTCAAAATCGCGGCAATCGTCGGCATTATCAGTTCGATTGGGGTTGCCTTTGCGGGTCACTGGCAGGCGCAGTATTTGGTTAAGACCCAGCCGATGAAGATGGCCGCCTCTGAGGGCCTATGGGGCAAGAGCGGCGATCCGGCGCCTTGGACGGTGGTTGCCAATATTGATCCTGTGAACAAGACAAGCACTCATGAACTGAAGATTCCGTATGCGCTCAGCTTCCTCTCCTACAGCAAGTTCTCCGGTGAGGTCAAAGGGATGAACGAGCTGCAGGCCGAGTATGAACAAAAGTACGGTCCGGGAAATTACATACCGCCTGTACGCACGACCTTCTGGAGCTTCCGGATTATGATCGTGGCAGGCATGGCCATGATTTTCATTACCCTATGGGCTGTGTATCTGATGTGGCGCAAGAAGTTCGATCAGCCGAACACCGGGTTTATGCGCATCTGCTTGTCGGGACTTCTGCTGCCGCCGATTGCCAATACGGCCGGTTGGCTCATGACGGAATTCGGGCGCCAGCCGTGGACGGTATTCGGTCTGATGACAACGGAAAGAAGTATTTCGCCCAACATTACGGCGGGCCAGGTATTGTTCTCGCTAATCACGTTCAACGGTATATATGCGGCTCTCTTTATCGTGCTGATCTATCTGTTCGTCAAGGTTATTAAAAAAGGACCGTACACTATCGAAGAAGACTCGCATTCGACGGACCCTTATAACAAGAAGGAGGGACACCATGCTCTCACTTAATGAACTTTGGTTTGTGCTGATTGCGGTTCTCTTCGTCGGATTCTTCTTCCTGGAAGGCTTCGACTTCGGTGTGGGGATGCAGTCTCAACTGCTCCCGAAGGACGAACGTCAGCGCCGGGTAATGATTAACTCCATCGGTCCTTTCTGGGATGCGAACGAGGTATGGCTCATTACCGGGGCAGGGGCGATGTTCGCCGCGTTCCCCGAATGGTACGCGACGCTGTTCAGCGGATTTTATGTGCCGTTTGTCTTCGCTCTGTTCGGTCTGATTCTCCGGGGTGTGGCCTTTGAATACAGAGGCAAAGCACAATCCGGCGGCTGGAGAAAGACCTGGGATCTGTCCATTCTGATCGGCAGCTTCCTTCCGCCTTTCCTGCTTGCCATAGTCTTTGCGAGCTTTATCAAAGGTCTGCCGATTGACGGCGACATGCAGATGCACGCAGCCTTTTTCGGCGACATTGTCAATGTCTATACGGTGCTGGCCGGCCTTGCGGTTGTCCTGATGTGCAATATTCACGGCCTGCTGTTCACGGCGCTGCGCACCTTCGGCGAGCTGCAGGAACGGGCTCGCAAACGGGCACGGACTCTGCTGCTGCCAACAGGCGTGCTGCTGCTGGCTTTTGTCATTATGACTTACTTCCAGACGGATATCTTCGACGTGCGCGGTGCGCTGCTGTGGGCTATTGTGGTGCTGGGTCTGGTCGCTTTCTTGCTGGCGGGTTATTTCAGTAAGAAGAAGCGTGACGGCTGGGCATTCGGCATGACCGGCGCGGTGCTGGGCCTCTCGGTAATCTCCGTATTCGTCGGCCTGTTCCCCCGGGTTATGGTCAGCTCGCTTGGGGAAGCTTACAACTTAACTATTACGAACGCCGCATCCGGTCATTATTCGCTTAAAGTGATGACGATCGTGGCGCTGACCATGCTGCCGTTCGTGCTGGGCTATCAGATCTGGAGCTATTTTATCTTCCACAAACGGCTTAGCGATAAGGAGACTCTCGAATATTAATGGATAGAAATTTGCTTGGGTATAAAGGAGTGAGGCCGGCCTTTCTGGCGGTAGGCTTCCTTACCCTGGTGCAAAGCTTGTCCATCCTGCTGCTAGCCGCATCGCTGGCAGAAGTTATCTCCGCGCTGTTCGCGGGGAAGCCGCTGAAGGAACAATGGGGCACTGCGCTGTTGTTCCTTCTTGCGTTTCTGGCGCGGCATGCCTGCGGACTGCTGATGAGCAGTATCTCGTACCGGTTCGCCGAGAAGACGGGCAGCGCCATGCGGCGTGAGATGATGGACAGGCTGTTCCGGCTGGGGCCGAGAATGGCCGGGGATCAAGGAACGGGAACCTTGGTGACGCTCGTACTGGAGGGAGTGACGAAGTTCCGCACCTACTTGGAGCTGATTATTCCGCGCATGGTCGGCATGGCGGTAACGCCAGTGCTGCTGCTCGTTTATGTGTACACACAGGACAGTATGAGCGGGATTATTCTAACCGTGACGATGCCGATTATTATCGTATTCATGATTCTGATCGGCATGACAGCCCGTAAGCAGATGGACCGGCAGCTGGAATCGTACCGGACGCTGTCCAATCACTTTGTGGACTCGCTGCGGGGGCTTGAGACGCTGAAATTTCTCGGGCGAAGCAAGGACCACAGCCAGGCCATCGCGGAGGTCAGCGACCGCTACCGGTCGGCAACGATGCGCACGCTGCGTGTGGCGTTCCTGTCATCGTTCGCGCTTGATTTCTTCACCATGCTGTCCGTTGCTTCCGTGGCCGTCAGTCTCGGCGTGCGGCTGGTGAACGGCGATATGACGCTGGTTACGGGACTGACGATTCTAATCCTGGCGCCGGAATATTTCCTGCCGGTGCGGCTGGTCGGCGCCGACTTTCACGCCACGCTTGACGGCAAGGAAGCGGGTGAAGCGATGAAGGGCATTATTGACCGTGAACCTGTAAAGGCGGTAGCGCTAGAGCGTGGGGCATCAGCTTTGACGGATGCTCCGGCAGGAGATGAGGGGCTGCCGGAAGATCGCTCCGGGGCAGAGGACACGGAGTATGCTTCGGCGGGCAGACCGGGTGGGAATCCCTCCGTCGGCGGGAGGTCTGCGGCAGTCTCCGGTCAAAGCGCTTCTGTCTTGCTGGAGTCGGCATTTGCCTGGAATGGCAGCAGTATGCTGTCTCTCCAGGGGATCGGGGTACGGCATGAAGAAGGCGGCCCTTCCTCGCTGGAGGAGATTAGTTTGCAGTTCACCGGCACCGGCAAAATCGGCATCATCGGCGAAAGCGGCGCCGGAAAATCGACGCTGATTGATGTGCTGGCCGGGTTTTTGCACCCGGGCGTGGGGAGCATAACGATTAACGGCTGCGAGGTGAGCGCGCTGACCGACGACGCCTGGCGGCGCCAGACGTCATATATTCCGCAGCGGCCGTACATTTTCAGCGGAACGCTGGCGGATAATGTCCGGTTCTACTACCCGGAGGCTCCGCTTGCTGCTATTTCCAGAGCTGTCGCCGCTGCCGGACTGTCGCCGCTTGCCGCCTCGCTGCCTGATGGACTGGATGAAAGGATTGGCGGCGGAGGACGTTCCTTAAGCGGCGGACAAGAGCAGCGGGTCGCGCTGGCGCGGGCGCTGCTGAGCAGCCGTCCGATCATGCTGCTGGACGAACCGACGGCGCATCTGGATATCGAGACGGAATATGAGCTGAAGGAAACGATGCTGCCGCTGTTTGAGGACAAGCTTGTCTTTCTGGCTACGCATCGTCTGCACTGGATGGCGGACATGGACCGCATTATTGTTATGAAGCAGGGCAGGGTTGCCGAAGTGGGCACCCATCAGGAGCTTCTTGAACGCAAAGGAACCTATTACGAGCTTGTAGAAGCGCAACTGGAGGGGATTCATTGAAACGGGAAGGCTGGTTTGCTCCATATGTGTCGTCCTATTTCTGGCGTTTCCTGCTGATTGTCATGCTGGGCGCGCTGACCGTATTCTCGGCTTCATCCCTGATGTATACGTCCGGCTTCCTGATTTCCAAGGCATCCATCCCGCCGGAGAACATCCTCATGATCTATGTCCCGATTGTCGGCGTCCGCGCGTTCGGCACAAGCCGGGCGGTCATCCACTATGTGGAGCGGCTGGTCGGGCATGATACGATTCTGCGGATTTTGTCCCAGATGCGTCAGCGGCTGTACTCCATCCTGGAACCGCAGGCATTATTCCTGTCCTCGCGCTTCCGCACGGGCGATATCCTCGGGATGCTGGCTGACGACATTGAGTATTTGCAAAATGTATACCTGCGTACCGTATTCCCCGCCGTCATTTCCCTGATCATCTACGCGGCGGCGGTTATCGCCATCGGCACCTTCGATGTGCGGTTCGCGCTGCTGATCGGCCTGTACATCCTGGTGCTGGTCGCCGTGCTGCCGCTTATTTCGCTGCTGCTGACGCAAAAACGTCAGCGCGAGATCAAGCAAGAGCGCAACCGGCTGTACCAGAAGCTGACCGATGCCGTGCTCGGCATGAGCGACTGGATGATCAGCGGGCGGCAGGGCCAGTTCGTCGAAACGTATGAGGCGGATGAGCGGGCGGTCGCCCGTACGGATGCCGCGCTGCGGCGGTGGGCGAGGCTGCGCATGTTCCTGGGCCAGTCGGTAGTTGGCCTTGGCGTCTTGTCCATGATCTGGTGGGCCGGGGGCCAATTCGCGCAGGGCGCTATTCCCGGCACGCTGATCGCCGCCTTTGCCCTTGTGGTCTTCCCGGTTGCCGACGCTTTCCTGCCGGTATCCGAGGCCATTGAGAAAATCCCGCAGTACCGCAATTCGCTGGAGCGGCTTGCGGGTGTGGAGGAAAGGCAGTCGGAGTTAGCGGAGGGCGGCGAAAAGGCGGGTAACACGTCATATGAGGGAGACTCAGAGCTGTCTAAGGCTGGTGGCGCAGACGGCGGCCAACCGGGCAGTGCTAATTTGGAGCAGTCAGGTGCTGACCGTGCAGCTGGGAGCGACTCCGGCCGCGCTGGTTCAGACCTGTCTGCAGCCGGTGGCAAAGAAGGTCATTCGGCGCATATTTCGCTGCGCAATGCAGGTTATAGCTACGGCGAAGCCGGAGAATGGTCGGTTCGCGATTTGACGCTGGACATTCCCCAAGGCAAGAAAATCGCCATCATCGGCCGCAGTGGTGCAGGCAAATCGACGCTGCTGAAGATGATTCAGGGAGCGCTTACTCCAACCGCAGGGTCAGTCACGATTAATGGACGTGCCGCCGCTTCTTACGGAGACCGGATTCCATCCATTATCTCTGTGCTGAACCAGCGTCCGCATCTGTTCGACACGACCGTTGCCAATAACATCCGTCTCGGCGCCCCGGAGGCTTCCGAGGAGCAAGTCGCGCAGGCGGGCGCTTTGGCGAAGCTTGGCGACCTGATCGCCTCGCTGCCCGCAGGTTACGACACGCGGGTACGCGAAGCAGGTCAGCGCTTCTCCGGCGGGGAACGTCAGCGGATCGCCCTGGCGCGCATTCTGCTGCAAAATACGCCTGTCGTTCTGCTCGACGAGCCTACCGTCGGCCTCGATCCGCGTACTGAGCGGGAGCTGCTGTCGACGATTTTTGCCGCAATGGAGGGCAAGACGCTGATCTGGGTCACGCATCACCTGGTCGGCGCGGAGCGGATGGACGAAGTGATTTTTATGGAGAACGGCAGAGTCGAAATGCGCGGCACCCACGCCGAGCTGATGGCTTCCGAGCCTCGGTACCGCAGATTGTATGAGCTCGATCGGCCGGGGTATACGGCGCAGCGCGCCTCTTCGGCCAATTAAGCCAAACGCAGCATTTTGGCACAGCAAGGCCATTCATAGACCCGTAAAGGCAAGCTGCGTCAGGCGGCCGTTTTTGCGGGTTTATTGGTTCCTTTTTCGCCGGAATTGTGGTAGAACAGTAAGAGGAGTATTACGCCTTAAGAGGCAAAGGGAAAGGAATGCTTGCAGGAAATGTATGTAGTATGCAAAGAACATCTGGAGCTGGCCATCGACATGTTCGTTGACGAATATGAGGATGCGCCCGACATCGTGGATCTGAAAGATACGGAATTCTCGGACTGGGACCCGCCGGCGAAGTGCGCGGAATGCGAGAAGAACGCGGAGTTTCTGGTGGTGTAAATAGAAATGGGAGAGAAAAAGACGGCTTCCCGCCGTCTTTTTCCGTTGATAGCACATTAGCGGATGGGACAATCAACAGAGGGGGATACACGCATGAATTTGAGCATGAATTGGATTACACTCCGGGTGCGCGATTTGGAGGCGTCCCTGAACTTCTATCACGGGATTCTCAAACTCCCGATTCAGCGCAGATTCGAGAGCAGAGGCAGGCAGATCGCCATGCTGGGGACGGATGGGCAGCCGAAAATTGAGCTAATTCAGGGGAGCGAATCGGTACTGAAGCCGGAATCCGGCGTGTCTATTGGTTTTGAGGTGGAGTCCCTGGATGAGGCAATGGAATACCTAAAGAGCGAGGGCATCCCGACTGTCCGCGGGCCGGTCGCACCCAATCCCCCCCTGCGGTTCTTTTATATCCTGGACCCGGACGGCTTTGAAGTGCAGCTAGCGGAGCATAGCTAGTCTCAAGACCACCACTTTTATATGAGGACATACGATATTATCAAAGGAATGGTATTCTCCCGCCTACGTAAAGGTGAGTAATGTACAACTAAGCCCGATTCCCTTAAAATGGAAGACGGAGCAAGTCATTCTTATCCGCCGGGAGGAAAAATGCAATGGAAATGGACCAGACGATCGAGGCTTTAATCGACCAGGCCGAGGTTTCTTTTATCGGTTCCGTGGATGACGAGGGGTTTCCGAACATGAAAGCAATGCTGCCGCCGCGCCGCAGGGAAGGACAGGGAGTCTTTTATTTCACGACCAATACCTCCTCCATGCGGGTCCGGCAGTATCGGAACTATCCGCAGGCCTGTGTGTACTTCTGCAATCCGCGTACGTTTAAGGGCGTTATGCTGAGAGGGACGATGGAGGTGCTGGAGGATCAGGACTCCAAGGACCTGATTTGGCGTGAGGGCGATACGGACTATTATCCGCTCGGCGTGACCGACCCGGACTACTGCGTGCTGAAATTTACGGCGGAGAATGGGCGGTACTACAGCCATTTTCATTCGGACAATTTTGAAGTGCCCATGATGCGGTAACCCTGAACAGAAGGAGGAACGCTAGAGGATGAAGCATCTTTTACTGAAATATATGGCCCGGCTGACCTCCTTGAGCGAAGAAGAGCAGCGCGCCATACTGGATGAAATTCTTATCGAAGAATACAAGAAGGGAACCGTTCTGCTCAGGCAGGGGGAAGTTCCCGACAAATGCTATTTCGTCCTGAAGGGATGCGTCCGGCAGCATGCGGTTGATGTGATGGGGCGGGACATAACCTCGAACTTCTACACGGAGGAGCAGGCGATCGCCATCTTCAACGTACATAAGCCAGATAAATCGTCGGATTACGCCCTGACCTGTCTGGAGGACTCTGTATTGGTCGTCGCCCGGCTGGACACCGAGAGGGAGATGTACGCCAAATACACGCAGTTGGAGTCCATGATGCGCCGGATGATTGAGGAGAGCTTCGGTCAGGTTCAGGAGGAGTTCGCCGCCTTTATCGCCTCTTCTCCCGAGGAGTGTTACAAGACCCTGCTTCTTCGAAGACCCGGACTCATCGACCGAGTTCCCCAGCATCAGCTGGCAAGCTATCTCGGCATGACGCCGGAGTCGCTGAGCCGGATCAAGAAGCGGCTCCACCGCGAACGCTCGGAGACGGAGCTCTGAACAGCAGCCAGATCCCGAAGCCCAGTTCCCCGGCGGTCATCGGCAGCATAAACACCCATTCCAGCCCCTTTACAAGACCCTCGGCTTCAGGCCAAAGCGTGCGGCACACATGGATGACGATATAACCCGCCCCGGCCAACAGCAGCAGTACGCTGATGATCTTCGGTATATTCCCTGCTCGGAGAGCCAGAACCCCCACAATCAGAAGATGCCCGCCAAAAATTATCAAACCAACCGACCATACCGCTTTAAAAGCTCCCAGAAACAGCATCGTCTCCGTCTCCAGCTGACCGGCCGTGAAGCCCGGAAATGCCCCGTTTCCGCTGCCTGTAATCAGGGAAACCACAACAAGGCTCGAGACGGCCACAGCCAAGACCGCCGTATATGAGAGGCGCAGCCATGCGCCCAGTAGGGACAGGCCCGGTTGCACCGGCTTCAGCACCTTATATAATCCCCATGCAGCCACGATGTCACAGACCATAATCAGGGTCCAACCCAGGATCTCAGCCCTGAACAGCAGGGGAGCGGCGCTCAAGCTGCCAAATGTAGCGGCCGGGTCTCCCTCCGTGACCAGACCTCCATGTACATATCCGTACGAGAATGCGGCGGCAGCCGCCATTAAAATGAGTGAAATCCCGGCCGCCCGGGCCGCTGGAGTCGACATTCGAATAACCCTCCTCATAAGAATTCTTCATGGTTACATTGTACAAAGGAGGAAACGGGACTTCCTTGACTTAAGTTAAGGAAAGATCCGTGTTTGTGTATTCACTGGTCCTTGTTTATCATTAGAGGACGAAGAAAGGGGAGTTCGGATCTTTATGTTCATTCAGCTCATTGCGGTCGGAAAATTGAAAGAGAAATACCTGGTACAGGGCATCCAGGAATATGCCAAGCGGCTTACGCCCTACCTCAAATTCCAGATGATTGAGGTAGCGGATGAAAAAGCGCCCGATACCTTAAGCGAAGCCGAGGTATCGGGCGTGAAGGCGCGAGAGGGCGAGCGCATCCTCGCGCATGTGAAGGAGGGCGCGCATGTCATCGCGCTCGCCATCGACGGCAAGCTCTGGAGCTCGGAGGAGCTTGCCGGGGAGCTCGACAGACTCGGCACCTACGGGACGAGCCATGTCGTGTTCGTCATCGGAGGCAGCCACGGGCTCTCCGATGCGGTCCTGAGCCGCGCGCAGCAGCGGCTCAGCTTCGGGCGCATGACGCTGCCCCACCAGCTCATGCGCCTGGTGCTGGTGGAGCAGATTTATCGGGCGGTGAAGATCAATCGAGGTGAACCGTACCACAAGTAGGGCGAAATTTTTCGCATTAACCGCTTGCTGAGTGTAGAAAGTTGCCCACGAGAGCAGTGGAGGGGTTAGCCTACCTCGGGTAAATATCTCGCGCAGACGGGGCTGTGCACGGGAATTTGGCGGCAGGCGTTGAATGATGGGGAGAATTACAGAAAGCTCAGGATGGAGTTTTCAAAATCAAAGAATTGAAGAGTGCTGTAGTTTTTAACGGATATGTTGATTCCATATTCAGGCTTGCTTGTTTGGCCGGGTTTGTTGTAATCCCGGTCAACAAAAACCGCATTAGGAACTGCCCATGTCTTCGCAGGAATTAAAAAGAAGTCCGGCATCATGTTGTTTTTAAAGATAAGTAGAGCCATATACAAATTGGGATTATTGATATTAAACTTGCTCTTTTGTGCAAGAACGTAACCGGTTCCCCTCAATGATTTGACTTGGATTTCCAAGAAGCTTCCTGCTTTGTTCTTCACGATGAAGTCGATTCCCCGATCATCAACTTCCGATGTAAACACCTCAAGTCCATAAGAGGCAAACTCCATCTTGGCAAAATACTCAGCGTATCGTCCAAGTTGCAGCGAATTGAGAACCGTCCAGTTTTTATTCGGCATTTAAGATTCCCTCCTGCTTGGGTCACAAGACAAGCGTTTGCCAGAAGCTACTCTATTTTTACAATTCCGGTTTCATCGACCCAGTAGATTTGGAACGGCATAGCGTCCTTAAGCCACTTCATTCGCGGTGTCAAATTCTTAAAGGTGCTGAATCCGTCTGGAAGAGCAATACCTAATGCTACATTGGGATTTTCTCCGTGATACAAGATCAGGTCAAAGATAGCCCCGGAAAACCAATGACGAGCTTGGGTGTGTTGACTTTTCTCTGGATATCCTTTAACGCTAATCCACAACTCTTTGCCTTCAATGCTTTGCGCTACTATATCCTTTCCTGAAGTTCTGGCTTCTGTGTCAGCAACGCTGCAAATCGAGTAACCATTGAGAATGAGATGATTAACAACTTTGCTTTGAACACAGCCTTCCCAATACCATGGTCTGATAGCAGCTTCCAGTGGTGATTTTTGGACCTCGACATTTGTTGTTGTGTTTGCTGACTGGTCAGGTAAACGATTGGTCGTTTTTGTTTTATGACAATGGTCGCATTTACCATGATGGCGGTGTATTTCAGAATTACTGAACAGTGAACGGCAGATTTTGTAGACCGTTTGTCTTGGAATTACATTTGCAGAGATGGACAAGCAGTCATCACATAACTCTGCATTGAGTAGTGAAACCAACACTTTTTGTATATTTGACATATATAATCCTCCAGATTGCTTTGACTGTTATAATTGTATCACAGTCATTTGTAATAATTGTCCAAATATTTCAATTTCACAATTTGGAGGTGTATCATTATAATTACTTTTGATAGAGCTAAGGCGTCTGTAGGGATATCAAACTTTGTGGAATATTATGAGGATTATCTTTATTATTACCAGCATCAATCTACAGAGAACAAGAAACGTTTGGCGCAAAAATTACTTGAATCAAACCCAAGAGCAGTTTCGATTACGGGTCAAAACACAAGGATTGTTTACACTGTAGCGATCTTTTCTAATGAATGGGACAAGGAAATGTTAAAAGCAGTTATTGAATCCAACCATCCAAGTGTAACAAGTGAAATTAAAGATAAGGCAAAACAGCTATTAAACAAACTTGTCGTCAAATAATTATAGACAACGTCTGATTATACTCGGGGCTCTCCCTAATAACAGAGAAAGCCCCTTCTGCCATTTGCTCGGCGGAAGGGGCTACGCTTAAAAAATGTTTTTCGGTCTCCGAATCGAAGCAGAGTTCCACGTTCTTGACCCTCCGCTTGTCGTCCAGGTTGATCTTCTTGACGATCAGGTGCATGAGCGTCTTGCGTTGCTCGAATGGGGACTTGCGGAGTAGATCGTCGAGCCGCTCTATAAGGGAACGCACAAGCTCAAAGGGCACCGGTTCTGCCCCATCGCCCTGTAGTTCTAGCTCCAGTCTTGACTTTTGGGTTAGTTCATTGTCTAATTCGCTATTGATGTCCTTCAGCCGCTCGGAGAAGAGATCACGGTCGATTTGATCTAGCTCATACAGCCCAAGATATTTCCGCCTTTTCCCCTCTAAAATGGCTATGCGGGCGTTGACTCCTGAAAGTTCGTCCCGAAGCGGCTTGATGCGTCCGGACTTCCGTTCGTTCACGCTCTTTACAATGGCCTTTAGTATTTGAGGCTGGTCAAGCACGTTCTGAATTCGGTCCATTACGGCTTTCTCTGCCTCGATTTTGCGGATACTGTTGGCATGGCAGACAGAGCTTCCTTTGCTACGGAAATTGCCGCACGAGTAGTACATCCTGGTGACCTTGGTACCGTCCTTATTCGTGTTCACTGTGCGACTAGCGGTCATCGCCGCCCCGCATTCGGGGCAGCGTATTATTCCGGTCAGCAGGTACTCTCCCTCGAAGCGCTTCTTCGGCATGAAGCTTTTTTTCTTTCGAAGAAGCTGCACTTTGTCCCAAAGATTCCGGTTGATGATTGGTGGGTGCTGACCATCCACTAAAATCGGATGGTCATTTTTTCCACGCCGCCGTTTCTCTCCCCAATTCTCGTACTGGTTGTAGCGGATTTTGCCTACAAACATCGGGTTATCTAGCAGGTCTCGCACTGCGCAGGTGGAGAAGGGGTTCTTGGTACCAGTAAGATAACCCTCTCGATTAAGCTGATTGGCAATAGCTTTGAGTCCTTGCCCGGATGCATACAATTCAAATATTTTTCGTATCAGCAAGGCTTCTTCTTCGACAATGACCAGCTTTGTTTCTCGGCCTCGTCCGTTGGCGGAACCTTCAATACGGTATCCGATAGGCACTTTGCCGTTGTGTTTGCCTGTCTTGGCGCGTTGTCGATGCCCCATCTTGACGTTATCGACAATGGTATTCCTCTCCAATTCGCCGACAGCGCCCATCATTTGGAGACCAAAGCGCCCCATTGGAGTTTGGGTCTCAAAGTTTTCAGAGAAGGAGCGGAAGGTTACGTTATTTTTTTCTAAAATATCTACAATTTGCAGAAGATCAATGCTTTTCCGCGCCATTCTATTGAATTTCCAGACGGTGACCTCATCTATCAAGCCTGCCTTCACATCTTGAATCAAGCGCTGAAGCTCATACCGTCCCTCAATGCTTTTTCCGCTGATGCCGCGATCGACATATTCTCCGACAATTTGTTTTTTGTATAAGGTACAGTAATTTCGCAGGGTTTCGAGCTGGGCATCAATTGAGTACCCATGCTCGGCTTGCTCATCTGTCGATACCCGCGCATAGATTGCAACCCTATTTATTTTTTCCATGTTGGCGGTTCACCTCTTTTTCGATTAGTATGGGAGGAATGTTGAGATGTAGCAGCCCGATATCTCCGTGAATGACAGCATGTTCCATGTCCCGGTCTGGGGGAACGGTAATACTCTTAATGAGACTGCGGTATAGCGCCTTTTTCTTGTCGGGAGCAGCCTTACTCAAAATGACCGCAATATCTTCAACGGCACGCTTCACGTGCTCCGGTGGATAGGTTTGCACGGAAAAGCCGGATATTGTTTGCTCCAATTTCTCCCGTTCCAGTTGGAGTTTTTCTGTTTCCCCTCGAATTTCTTCCAGCTTTTGTTTCAGGGAAGTCCCGTCGATATGTCCATCCTCAAAAAGTTCGTAACAGCGGAGGCTGCGGCTTCTTAGAGAGGACTCTGCGGCGGCAACTCGTTTAAGTTGTTCCTGAAAAGGAGCCGTGTTGCTTTCGTTCCTCCGGTTAACCTCGGTCAATAGTCTGTCTGCGATAGCTGGGCTATCCAAAAACAAGGCTAAACGGCTCATAATCCGATGTTCAGCCTCTTCCGCTGGGACATGGTGGGGACGGCAAGAGGATGGACCGTGGGAAGCGTAGTTGCCACATATATAATAGTAGGAAACCTTCATCTTTCCGCTTTTGCGTGTCCTGCGGACATGGATGGGAACCATACCCTTTCCGCAGGAGGGGCACTTGAGCAGACCGGCAAGTGGAAAAAGCCGTGAATGCAATTTTGTTACGGGCCGAGAATGCTTAGCCAACTGCTCCTGGACCTGATTCCACAGCCTCATATCAATGATAGGCTCATGCGTACCCTGGACGAATTTTTTGGTCCGGGGGCTGGACTTGTTTTCGTAGGTACTATAAGTGACTTGGCCTATATAGTTGCGGTTGGTTAGAATCCCCCGTACTGTAGCGGAGCTGAATGCCTTGCCGCGCTTCGAAGCATAACCTTCACAGTTAAGTCGGTTTGCGATGGCCCTGTATCCTTGTCCTCCCGCATAGGATTGAAAAATGAAGTTAACAAGGTTGGCTTCCTCCGGTATGATTTCGGTGTAAGAGAGTGCCGGATTGTCTGTATGAGGCAACCAACGGTAGCCTAGTACCTGGTTGCCTGCATTTCAATTCCCTTGTCGACTACGCTCCTGCATTCCGATCCGTACATTTTGAACAATCTGTTCCCTTTCCAGTTCAGCTACTGCGCCCATCATTTGTAGTGCAAAGCGTCCGATTGGCGTAGCCGGTTCAAACCCTTCTTTTAGACTGTAGAGTCCAACCTTATGTTTATCGAGGGCCTCCAGCACCGATAGCAGATCGTTCATATTGCGGGATAGGCGGTTGAGGTGAGTGCACATTACTTGGTTAAAGCATCCGTTACCAGCATCATTCAGCATTTCTTGCATGGCTGGTCTACCCGTAATGGACTTGCCTGAGCGTCCAGCATCTACGTAAACTTTGAACGGGGTAGCACCGATCAAGCGGCAATGTTTCAGAAGTGCTTCCTGTTGGGCTTCAAGGCTGAATCCTTCCTTAGCCTGCATCTCGGTGGACACGCGGATATATAATGCGGCATTGATCTTGGTTTTCATGAAAAATCACCTCTTATGAGTTTTTTGAAGCAGTATCTTAGGACACCAGCTGGAAATCAGCAGTGCCGAGAAGATCGGCGGTCATTTCCCAAGCCAGTCTTTCTTCTTCTTCCCATTCCATAAGTTGCAGTACGGCGGCTCTCACCAGTGGTGGGGCTTGTTTTCTCAGGTAACGGACAATCATATCAGCCAGAATGTCTATCGCAAGGCTCAAGTCAGTTTCGTTTGTTGCTCGAATATCCATAGATAGCCCTCCTTCACTTTTTCTTTTTTCTGTACTCTATGATTTCAAAAACAACTAAGGCGGTAGCGTTGATTAGTGCCAAGATAGCTTTTCTCATACGGAAGATCTCCCATGTGTGGTTCGCATCACATCAGCCCCCGTTCCTTCATGCTGACGAAATTACCGTCCCCAAGGATGATGTGGTCGAGCAGCTCGATGCCTAGCAACGTTCCGCTGTCACGCAGGCGCTCAGTAATCTCAATATCCTCCGAGCTGGGAACCGGATTGCCAGAGGGATGATTATGGAAGCACATTAGGGATGCAGCATTGGAAATCATACAAATTTTGTAGACCTCCCGTGGGTGAACAAGGGAAGCATTTAGTGTCCCGATGGAAACGGTTTGAAACGCGGTAGGCTGATTTTTGGTGTCCAGCGTCATTACGCAGAATACTTCCCTATCACAGTCACCGATGAGTTGCCGGAACAACTCGGCAGCATCCTCCGGCTTACGAATGACCCTTTGAGGGTAAAGTAAGGACGTTTTTTCCCGGACCATTCGCAGAGTGACAAACTCAATCCGCTTGGCGGCATTCTCCTTGCTCATTGGGGAAATCCTCCGCTTGTGATTTCTCCCAGCCAAGTCAATGTATCATCGTCTAAAGTGGAAGCTGGTATCACGTATTGTGCGAGCCAGTCGTTGTCCAGCAGAACACCGGCTCTGAAGGCAGGAACATCAGGAGTTCCAATGTTTTCCACGAACTCCATACCCAGTGAACTCGTCCGCAAAAGGGAGCGGATGTCATCTCCCGGTTCACACAAAATGAGCGGATGGGACAGCAAATGCTCCAGCTCCTCTCCTGGCTCAGCCTCAGCTTGTAGTCCCTCCAAAAGCTCAGAGATGAAGCGGTGAAGCGTCTGAGGAAACACATCTCGGCTTAGCTCAGCTAGGTCCTCCTGCGATTGAATAATAATCATGATCTTGCCCCTTTCAGTTATTATTGTGGAATCAAGATCATGATATGTGGTCCAAAAGTACGTCAATGCAGTTTAAAGATGGGTCCGGACGGGCTTGGGAAGTACACCTACCCCTACTTTCCCCTTTCCCCCTGCGGCCCCACCCGGAAAATGGGGCACCAAAACCGACAGCAACAAAAGGACATCTTTAGAAAAAAGTCAGGGGGGTGGGGGGTTTTTCTTTGAATGTTGTTGACTTTGTTGCCCTACTGCCCTCCCCCTGGCCCGCAGGCCCGGGGGGAGGTTCCCCTTTTTTGGGGAGTGAGGTTCAGGTTTCAAAAAGATCGCCTCTTGGTTGGGGCCGTTTCACAGCTGCTTCCCGGCTTCTCTCTCTTTCCTCCGTCTCGGTGTCACCCTCTACAATCGCGTCTCGCTTGATCCAAATCGTTTGGATTCGGCTTCCGTCCAAGACCTTCCGCCGCACGCGTTTAATTTTTTCCCTGCCGTTCTCGTTGCTGACTTCCGGTTCTAGAAGGCCGTCGATTTGGAGCTGCCGCCAGAGGTCGGTCTTTTTGAGCGGGATTTGCTCCTGCTGCTTGGACAAGAAGGCGCTGACCTCGTTGTACAGCACGTCCGGCAGGAAGAAGAAGCGCTTTTTGTCGTGCCAGCCAACGTGTGTTCCCCTGGGGGTCAGGTCTTCGTGCTGCTTACGCTCGGCTGCGTTCGCAGGGAGAGTGTAGAGTGATCCGTTATGCAGCAGTGCACCGACAATGGACAAGAAGTTCTCACCCGGTCGGCTGTCCAAAACCTGCTCGCTCTGCTGTTCGGACAGGGAGAGAAGGGTGGACCATCCCTCCTTCAGGTGGTCTTGCCGCTCCGTATCCATCAGAGCCCCCTCGGCAACGGCGAACTCCAGCAGGGTGTCCCAGCCCAGGAACAGCCAGGCGGCATTTTCCGCCAGTCTGCCGTGACTCTGCCCGGGCAGGGCCAGGTCGCGCCGTTCGTGGAACGTACGGCGAAGTCCATCCACAAAGCCGGGTTCCGACATCCGTTCCCCCACCCAGGCAACGTACCCGGCCATTGTGTGTGCCAGCAGGCTGCTTTGCCGCTGGGCGATGGTCAGCTTCGCCAAGTCGATGTCCCTCGGACGAAGTTCCACACCCTGAACCCTGGCGTTGCTGGAATGTCCGTCAATCTGCTGTTCCCCGGTGACAAGTGCAATCCCCTTGGCGGCGTAGTCGGTCCTCAGTGATGAATCGGCTTTCATCCGGCCCCGGCCAACCCGGTCGCCGTAGCTTCGGATCAGGAACTGCGCAATCTGCTCCATCTTTCTGGCCTCTGCCGAACTGGCGCTGGGGTGGAAGTCGTCGATCCACAGCAGGGAGTCCTTGCAGTCGAAGGCCCGTTTCTCCAGCGAGTTGGCCGTGTCCTTGAAACTGGCCGGAGGGCTTTTGGGCGTAAATGGGCCAAAGTGGCTCAGGAACAGTGCCGAGAGCGTGGACTTGCGAGTGCCGGTCACGCCGTACAGCCAAAGTAGAAAGGCAGGTTCAATGCCTCCCTGCCGGAGCGCTTCGCAAAGTGGGCTCAGAAAGACTGCCGCAAGGAGCGGCATCGTGACTTCGGGCTTGGCGACATTCAGAAGATTCAGGCTAGCTTGAATCGGTCCACGAAGGGAACGGTCCGGCTCAGGCAGTACGTACTTCTCCAAGCGCTTGTCCAGCCGAACTTCCACGTTCTCCTTTCCCACACAGCCCCCGCCGTGCAGGTACCGCCAACCCTCGGGGAACTGCCGAAATCCGAGGTGGGCGTAAACGCTCTTTGTCTCGGCTTCTTTGCTGAGAAGCTGGGTGAGGTGACGCATCTTTTGTTTGGCTGCAAGACCCGGCTCTAAGTTTGCCCTCATTCCCCAGTCGAAGATCCAGTTCATGGCCTCGAAAGCATCCTGTCTGACTTCGAGGGTGCGTAGGGGCTTGCCGGTGTCCAAGGAGAGCCCTTCAATCTTGAAAAAGTGCTGCTTTTCCGCACCGTCGTCCAGCAGAACGACGGACGAGGCGAAGGCAACAAAGTTGGCGATGGGGCGAAAAGACTCTTCGCCGTTCTTGTCGAATGTCACGTCCCCGACCTTGCCGCCCTTGATCCTGTAGGGGGTTCCCGCCAGCTTGCTTTCAATGACTTCAAGCGGTTTGGGTTCCGCCCTGCGCAGAAGCTCCGCCGGTGAATTGAAAACCAGCCCGTCTTTTAAACGGACGGAACCGAAGCAGGCCTTCACCTGAGCCTCCGAACAGCCGAAGGCGGCGCAGCGGGGAGGACCGAAGGACTTAGCCTCCGCGTCCGTCGCTATCTTCGCCAGTCTGGCTTCACTGCGTGCACTGTGCTTGTTGGAAGCTTCTGAGAAGACTTGAGCCTCATCCGGTGCTCCGGCACGTGAGAGCAGGGAAGCGGTCGTGAACCACTCATCCTCGCTGCACCCGTAATCACTTTGGGCATCGACGATCCCCTGGAGTTTGCGACAACCCTTGGTCAGTGACTGGAGGGTTGGTGTTCGGTCCAGAAAAGGAACCTCCGCGATTGTTGTTTGTGAAGAAGCAGTGGAGGGGCCACGTAAAGAGTGGTTCTTGACAAGTGCAGGCCGAGGGTGCAGTTCCTCTGAAACGTCTTCGTAGACGGTCCCCTGTGAGGAAATTGAGGCGTCTTCCTCCACGTCATCGTCAAAAAAGTGGTCTGTGATGTAAGCCGGATTCATGAGCCTTGCCATCCAATCCGGTGCCGGGGCCAGCGGCAAATCATCCGGGCTTCCGCCTTCCGCCCACGCGTAGCGTCCGCCGTTCGGGTGGACAGAACCGGGAATGACGGTGTACTGTCCATCACCCAACAGCTCCAGCGCCTCGTGGTGGTCGGTGCTTGAAGAGAAATTCTTCTTCTTGCAGGGACAATTGGGAGGGGCTTGGTAGAGGTATCGTTCGCCTCCACCCGGCGTAGGGTATCTCCAAGTGGGCGGCAGGTCGCCGCAAGACAGTTCCTCCAGTTTGGCTCTCCCGAAATCGCCGTCCACGTCGATGGCGACAATCCTTGAGGCAGTGCCAAGTACCAGTCCGGCATTGGAGTTTGGGCGTTTGTTGAACCAAGTTTCGATCTGTTCTAAATTATTAGTAGCTCGGTTCTTCCAGTCCGAAATCAACGGGGCTTTGCCCGGGCGGTTGCACGTCCTTCGGTGCTGTTCACTGGCATCAGAGTGATCGTGAGAGCATACTGGTAGAATGAGAAACCCACTCTGGGCCAGCCCCATGGCTTCATCTTTGACGCTCAGTGTAAAGTTTTGGTTTGGTATTTGATCGCCGTGGTGGTTTTCTATTTTCAAAGCGCAATTCCTCCAGTCGGTTGTAATGAAGAGACGGTCCACCTGTGAGGGCGAACCGTCCTGCGTCTTTATTCGTACTGATCTTCGTCGCCCGATTCGTCCGTGTAAGTATCTTCGGAATCGGTATCAAACTCGTCGGGAATCAGCTCCGTCTGGACGAGATTGGTGAAGGACCTGCCGTTCTTGGTGTTGATCTTGATGGTTAGGAGCAGTTCGCGTCCGACCAGGCCGTTGACGTCGAGTGCTTCTTTCGGTTTTGGCAGAAGGTCAGTCACCTCGAGCAACTGGCGGAAGGAAGAGCCTTCCTTCCAATCCGGTTGAAGCAGAAAGGATTCAACCAAAGATTCGCCCTCAGTGTTGAAAAACTCAGCCTCCAGCCGCAGGCGTTCGGTCCCGCTGGCGTTGATGACGGAGGCGGCAGCGATCAAGGCTTTGTACTTATTGTCGATCAGGGTGTCGAATCCTGGGCGGCGGAGTAGCAGCGGTACTTCATCAGGGCGGGTGAGTGCAGAGCGAACAAGCTCTGTTTTCTGGTAATGATCGTTAGTTCCTTCTTGCGGTTTGCTGATCGGACGTTTTTTAGTTGGAGGCATAGATATCATTCCTTTCAAAAGGTCTAGCATTAATATAATTCATCTGGTAATGAATTTAAATAGAATAATAACTTAATTATTCAATTATAAACTTGATTTATTCATTATTTATATTATAATATTCATTAATGGATGATGTTTTGAACTTAATTTTCTTCTTTTTGGTATCATCTGAACCTTTTGTCGTGGACTTCGCGCGATGAAAGCTATTCAGGCTTTTTGCCGTGAGTTTCGGGCTGTTTTTCAATTTTTCAATATTAAATTTGTATAGGGGGAATGGGCATGTCGGAGTATAAGCTGAAGCGAGATCCACAGGAAGCAGAGAAAATCAAGGCGGCTATTGTAGAAATCCTGGAAGAGAACTCAAAGCGTTCCCAGTTCGAAATTAAGGAGGAATTGTTTAATAAGCTTGGTTTTGAAGTCTCTCAACCTTCTGTTCACCGCTATCTGACGGGTGAGCTCAGCATGGTCAAAGACAAGGAGAAGGGGTGGATCAAGGCTGAGAAGGAAAAAAAAGAACAGCATCGGGAAACGTTGAGTGTTTTGCTGAAAGACTTTGTCGTGGAACGCATCGCTCCTGTACAGTTGGTTGTGCTTAAGCTGGAACCGGGTTATGCAGGACTTATTAATTTGCATTTGACGGAGGGATATTCGGATACTGTTGCTGGGTCCGTGGTAATGGGGGACGGGCTGTTGGTCGCTGTCAAAGATAATGAGGACGGAGAAACTCTACTGGAAAAGCTGGGCTTTATCGTAGAGTGAATTATCTTTAATGATGTGACGGAAAAAAACACAGCATCGCCCGAATTGGAGCGATGCTGTTTGCGTATTACATTTTAGAACAAGCGTAAAAAGTAAATAAACATCCTACCAAGACACGCTTTTTTCAGGTACTTATTCTGCTTTGGCAATTGTACTAAACTGGAACACACCTTGATCAACCTGAAGGGCGTTGTATGTCCATACGTTATCAGCCGTTTTCTCTGTGCCGTCTGCCGAAATGATCTTGATCTGCTCTTTTACCTTCATCGTGAGCGTGCCGCTCTCTTCGTCAAAAGCCGCCGATTGTATCTCGTAATCGACCAGTTCCTCACGGGTGCCTTTCTCGCTGAGCGTTTGGACAAGCTTTTGCTGCTGAGAGTATAGTTCGCTGTCGTACAGCAAATGGATCTCCACGAGCGAGAAGTCTCCTGTGTTGATGGCCTCAATCAAGGAGTTTAGATATCCCAGGTAGTTGTCCTCAAAAATGAAGTCGTCAGACTTGGCGTTGCTGCCTTCGATGATCGGGGTGTTCTCCGCAGATGAAGGTTCTTCCGCCGGAGTAATAGTAGCAGTTGCCTCCGCAGGGGAGGACGAGCTGTCGTCAAATGAAGTGATTCGGTAAACAGCATTTTGTCCCACATTGAAAATGAGTTCGCTCACTTGCACAGGTTGGACGACGAAACCTACGCGAAGTGTGCGCTGTCCGCCCGGCAAAACTGTTGATGTTTGGATATCGCCGGACTCCACAGTTTCCGCAGTTGGATCGCTCTCCAACAGTTCCTTGTTGACCGTAAGCAGGTTGAATGCCCGACCAGAGACTTCCAGCGGATTGTCAGTGCCATTTTGCAGAGTGAGGTCAAATACCAAGAATTCATGATCGAACACATCCTTGGTCGTTTCCGCGCTGTTGATTTGGATGAGAAGCCCCTTGTACTCCGTTTTCCACAGATGACCTGCTGGAGGTTCTGCAGATGTCGTACTTGTGGTGGTTGTGGGGACCTGAGTTTGCGTTACAACATCGGGACTTGTGGTTGGCGATGGAGCCAGGTCAGCGTTGTTCTTTGAGGCGCAGCCCGACATAAGCAGAGTGGCTGCCAAGATAACAAAAGTAATGAAGATTCGTTTCATGTAATATCTCCTTGTATGTTTTTTGATGTGAAGATAGCTGTTGAGCCAAGCACTTCATAGAGGGTATGAACTGTGCCTTCTAATATCATTCATTAAATAATCTACGGGCAGTGTTGCCAACTACATTGGTAGAGACACCATCAAATACGGCACCAGTGACCCCTCCAACCAGCGGGATCATCTTGGAAAGGTTGATGACTCCTTTAGTTCCGAACTTGGTAAGCAGACGGAATCCGACTTTCTTATTGATATTTATAAGTACCTTGCCAGATAAGCCTCTGAGCGCGCTCTCCGCTGCCTTTTTACCTACCACAATGCCGACATCCTTCAAAACGTCCTTGATCCCATTGCCGCACAGGCAAAGGTAAGCCATGGTGCGAACTTGGTCCTCTTTCACATCCCGTCCAGACATGATGGCGATAGCGGCGATCATTCGAAGCTGAATGTAAATAACTGATGCCAGATTCGCCGGGATTGCGGCAGGGAGGGTGACAAGCCCACCAAGACCCGTCAGAAATCCGCTGGTTGCGCTCTTTGTGTTCTGCCACCGGATCAGTGAACTGATTTGGTCGTTTAATTCACCTTTCTTCTGCAAAAACTCCTCCGCCAGCTCGTAGGCATCACTTGTACCAGGTATGCCTCCCATCACCGCCTTTTCGTATGCCCAGTCTAACGCTTGGTTAACAGCCTGCTGTGTAATTCTCATTTTCAAATGCCACCTTCACTTATAAGCGTATAATTTAAGAAAACATGAGGTTTGGTAAAAGGGATCTGAAGACCATTCCCCACATTTATAGGACAAAATTACCAAAGTCATTTAAATTATAATAACCTATAAGTTATTGTGCAATGAATATTCGACCAAATAGATAACTACACGTCACCTTCTAACTTTACTAGTCTCAAATAGAGAGGTGGCAAAGTTGAAAAATACTGATATTCAAGTACTGGTAGGAGCAAAATTAAGATATTTAAGAAAAATAAAAGGATTATCGCAAAAGGAGGCTGCTGAGAGGGTAGGTGTGACAGACGTTTACTGGGGAGCAGTTGAGCGTGGATCACGTAACTTATCAATTCAGTCTTTAGGCAAGCTTGCGTCGGCTCTTGAAGTAACAGTATGGGAGCTATTTCGTTTTGAAGAGCTTGAAATTGACACGGAGATTCATGAAAAAAGACAGGTTGCTCAAATTGCACATTCTCTATTGTTGACACGAAGCCTTGGAGAGAGCAAAATGGCATTGGATGTTCTAAGAAGGATTTTTGAAACACTTGACAATGAAAAGAAAATAAAATGATAGGTCCACTTCATTAAGAGTGGGTCTATTTTTTTATACGATATACTTGGAATTTATATTTACCTTCTCCTTAGAATGGCTGTCATAAAATTTCATGTCTCGCGTGGACTGGTTCGCCTGTTCGGTAAATGCACGGCTTATCTCAGGTTTGTCAAAAACCCAAAAGTCTCTCTGCCGTTGCTGACTAAAGAGACTTACGAGCGCATATTTAAAGCTCGCCTCGTTACAGATCCCAGCTGTGCCGACTGGAAGCAAATCCACCACTTCGCCTATCGTGAACTCTGTAGTGGTGATGCCTTGGGCTTCCAAAGTCAGAAGAAAGCAGGTGAACAGCATATCGCAGTTGGCTCGTCCCACAATTTTGTCCAACCGGAAGCGCTTTGAGGAAAGGTCATTCCAAGAAAATGCCCTTATGGTAGGCTCCTTGGTCCGAAAATCCGGCGACACCAGCTTGTAGGCGTGTCGGTTGCCGTAACCCTTCAGGAAACGATCGAGTTTTATCCGTGTATCTTCTTTGTCGGGCAGTTTTGGAAGGACGGAACGGAAAAAGGCGGTGTAGTCCACCAAATCGGCAAAACCCAACCCGTTATCTTCTCCTTGATAGGCATGGCCAATTTCCTGAAGCAAGCCCCGCATGGCATCCATTCGGTGACGATCCGCAAGCTCAAAATCGTTCGGGCGCTGGAGATGAAGCAGAAGCGCAGCTGCGCTGAAGCCATTGTTCCAGTCTGGAAGCTGCGCCTGCCAAAACCTGAAAATCTCCTGCGGCTCTGCTGACCCTAGCGGCAAGAACTCCGGCCAGGCCTTGAGAATGGCCGAAATCGTGCGCGATGCGGCAGAGGGTGGGCTTTGGCGCTGCCAGCCTCCGAAGTGCCAGCCGAGTGCCTTTTTGACAGTGGGCGGTGGAACAGCAGCAGCCGGATCGCAGAAAATCTCGCGCCATTCCTCAAGCGGTTCTGCCGGGTATCTGGCGTAAGGGAAGCGTCCCAAATGTTCGTCGACTCGCTCCTGAATGATAGCGGCCACGGCCCGCTTTTCTTTTTCGCTTAATGTAATCATGATATACTCCTTTCCAGTGTGTTCTTCGTATGAATTCCTTCTAGCAATGCCTTCATCCGGCAACCAGCAACCAGCAAGCTACTTGCCAAAATAGTCGGCAAACGGGTCTTCAGTGGTGGAGTTTGTTCTCCAGTCGGCCTCTTTGGATTCGCGCTTTTCTAGTCCATCGGCAAATGCTGCCCTAGCTTCATCCGAGACCCACAGCGGAGAAGCCAACTCCGAGACCCAATTCACCGCTAAAGCATTGGGACTTCCTTCGACAATTGGCGGTTCGTTCGCCAGTGTCTCCTCGTCAAGCAGCCGGAGGACATTCCCGGCCAACGCGACGTCGAGATCGGTCCCGTCCCAGTAAGGATTCACTGTGTCACCCTCTCTGTAGGTCAGCGCCAATCGTAATCTCCAGTACGATTCACCCAACTTGTCCCCCGCTCCATCTCTCCGAGCTGCTACTGCCAGCAGGTGCAGCGTTCCATCGTGATCAAATGTTTCCCTCAGAAATTCCAGCAGATGCTGTCTCAGGCCTTCACTTGTGTAAAAATCTTCGTCCATGTCAATCTCCTCCTAATTTATTGGTGTTCAATATATTAATATTTGCCTGTGTTTTTTTGCTTTACGGAAAAAGAAAACCCCTACCCGTATGAATGGGTAGGGGAAGACCGATGTATTTAGGAGGTAGTCGGATAGTTACAACAGGCAATGTAATCTTTGCAGATATAACAGGCCCATCATTGTCCACCTGAGGTGCGAGAAGAACAATTACAAGTTACGAAGCAGGAGGGCGTCTTTGCATTCAGGGTCACGGGAAACCGCGTACTTTTTCCCTTCCCACTCGACCCACAATCCGAAATTGACTAAATCTTCGTGCGGATGATCGACCCGCTCTTTGTGAAGGTCGGAAAAGTCGGTGATTCTGCTGAGAATGTCCGCCTCTTCGACGTAGAAGCAGTCAATGACGCTCCGAGTGGCCCGGCAACCCATTTGTCTGTGGCCTTGCCGGGTCGTAAAAGTATAGTAGTCAGCGCCCAACTCTTTCCCCAGCCTTCTCCAAAACTTCTCAGTCTGCCGGGTCAGGTCGCCTTCGTCGGTAATGTGGCGTGGTAAGATGCTGTAAGCCCTGGTGATGATGCCGACCGGCATTTCCTCTTCGGGAAGACCGCTGTTTTGCCGCAATGGATAACTCATGTTGTACCTCCTTGGATTGGGTTGAGTAATATGATGTCCTTTGAAGCTTTATGAACAACTTAGCCAAATTTAGTACAGGTGATGGGCAGATTCATCTTAAACCGGTGTATCTTTGGATGCAGCTTGCCAGGACCTGTTGCGGACAAGAGGCGGCAGATAGGTTAGGAAAGTTCTCCTTCGTCGAAGATATCTTCTGATTGGACGGGGAGAGGGAGGCTGGCTGGCTGTTGTGCCTTTATTGGAAATAAGACTACTGGCTCGCCGTCCTCCGTCTCCATGAGGGAACATTCACCGAAGGAAATGCTGCTCCGCCCGCTGAAGTCCAGCTCAAAGCTGTCGGTAAGGCTATCGACCAGCGGGGCGGAGTAAATGACGGACTTGTTGGCGAGTGTCTTCAGCGTGAAGCGGGCATCGTTCTCGGGAAGATGTTCGCCCAAAGCGACCCCGTCTTCACTAATGGCGACCTGGACTGTTGTGGGTGATCCGAGTTGCTCCAACACCTTCGGGGCAACCGCAACTCTTTTTCCACACTTAGGTGTGTTCACAATAGTCAGGAGCACAGGTTTCCCTATACGACTGGCACGTTGCTTTCCGGAGAATGAAGGGGCCTTGAATTTCGAACTGTCGTAGGGCAGAGGTGTTTCGGTTGTCATGTCGTTCTTTTCACGATTGAACATTGAACATTTCTCCTCTATAATTATTCATATTATTACCCATAAATATCTACAAAAGTTATGGGGTATCAGCATAATAGCAGTAAATATAGTAGAAGTAAACATTATTTCAACGTGCTTATCTACTGCTGATTATGTGTTAAAAGCATATTTATGAATAAAAATATTCAATTAAGATGTATGTGCTCTCTTTCGTGGAAGACTTTCATGGGAAGAATCTATGCAGAGTTGTTTCGCTGCGAGATGCAGGCGGAAAAAGCAAGACTCAACTCTTTTTGAACTGTGCAAGCCTTAAATTACTGAATAGGCTGCATAATGAAATACGCAAAAAAAATATTTTTTGGAGGACAACGATGCACAAAGAAAATGGACCTAAAAGCCGTGCCGTGCGGAAACGCCAAGAAGCGCTGGTGGACCTCATACTCGGCGGAAAGTACAATTCACAGCAGGCAATTTTGGATGCGCTGAAAGAAAAGGAGAAGAGTCTGGACGAAGAATTTGGCATCAGCCAATCCACTCTCAGCCGTGATCTTCAAGTGCTGAAAATCGACAAGTCGCCAGAGGGCTTCTACGTGGTGAGCTCCAATTTGGAGGAAGAGCGCATGGGGGCAGCGTTGGATGGGCTGTTGGCTTTGGCGAATGCGAAGGCGCATCATCCGGTTGATTTTACATGTATTACCTGTGATGAGGGGTATGAAAAACTGATAGCAAAGGGGATACGGGGGAAATACAAAGAAAAGGTGTTAGCAACAATATGCGACTCAGGGACTGTAGTTATTATGCATTCGAGTTCGATACAGGGTTTGTTTTAAAAAAATGGTCTCTGATTACATGGAGCTAAATATACTAAACTCATACGGACTTTCACAATTCTTACAACCTGGGTATAGAAAAAATCCCAGGTAACATCTACAATAGACTCACACATGTGAAAGAATGCTTTAATCTGAGTGCAATGAGTGGCAATCTTAGAAGGACCTTACGACTGGCTGTTAAAATCTAAAATGAAGGTAGGATTACATATGCTCCCAATTGATATTCCCTTTACCAAGCAAGATATCGTAGATGCTGTTAGTCAAGGAGACGATTCTTTTGATAATAGTGTAGTCTTGACGCTTGATGGAAAAGTGCTTGTAGTTACGCTTGATGAAGCACAAACAAATCCTGATAATTATGCTGTACGTCATGAAACATTCGATTCAGGGGATGATTACATAGGATTAGAGGCTAGCAAAGATGAAAAGCTTATAGAGTTAATCTACAATAATCTGTGTATTGGCTGGGAAAAGCATAAAAAGTTGGGAAGGACTTCAGTGAGTGCTGATGGAGTCTAAAAGTCATCTTTCATTCATTTGCTCTTGAGCAAAGTTTTTCTCTTGAGTCCATCTATTACAGTTAATATTGAGCCTCTTCTCTCCGCTTCATTCAGTGGCAGAAGGGGTTGTTTTTTATGTAATTATGCTTGTTCAAACAACTATAACTTGTTTGACTTAGCGCTAGAAAAAAATGCCACTAAACTGGTACAATAGACTCATCCATTATTATTACTGTGGGAGAGGGCTTATGGAGGAAATGCAGCAAAGAGAATACGATGAAGTCATAAAAAAGATCGAGAAGAACTACAAAGCGGTTACCCTATCCGAGTATAAGAAATTGGTCGGATTTATGCAGACCCGATACCACGGATACGATCAAATTCTGAGCGCCCTTCCTAAAGAACAGTTGTGGCATAATTATGACTACTTCGGAAGATCTTATTGCGAGGCGGTACAGCACAGACAGCGCTGGGGGCTAAGTTCCAAGCATTATATTCTGAGTTGCTTGTTGAAGGCCAGCCAAGGCTTAACCTCAGAGAGCAGAAGAAGAATATTCTCCGAAGAAAGAATGACAATTTTCCAAGACAATATAGGCTTTGGGCATCGAACCGGATTCGCACAAATCAAGTTTTTTGTGGAGAAAGATACTCCCTACTTGTTCTTGGTTCATGAATATGGTTTCAATAGCATTACCAATAAAATCGAAGATCTAGTCACAACGGTAGAGGCGGAGTACCTTCTGGACACCGGTTTTTCAGTCATAGAAGATAAAGTTCAGATTTATTATAAAGATGTGGGGGATTCTTACAACCAAGTCAATTTAGAAGTAGGTCTTGTCCATCCAAAGTGGCGGACCCTTGAGCCACAAGAGCGTTTGTGGTTTGACCACACATGGGATTCTCTTGGCAATGAAACCAAGGATCAACAACCTTCAGCGTTCTTCTTTGAGAAAGGCAAGCAATTTGATGCCTACAATACTATTATGAACATTTTTACCAATGTGAAGAAAGAACTCTTTATTGTCGACAACTATATAGATTCTACGCTGT
The DNA here is from genome assembly GCF_018966525.1 of Paenibacillus sophorae. Classification (NCBI taxonomy): domain Bacteria; kingdom Bacillati; phylum Bacillota; class Bacilli; order Caryophanales; family Paenibacillaceae; genus Paenibacillus; species Paenibacillus sophorae. The sequence continues at coordinate 599,913 of NZ_CP076607.1, read as the reverse complement.
TTCTTATGCTTGAGAAAGTGAATCCCGGAGCTAGAATTAGACTATTGACATCAAAACTGCAAGGCGATGCTCCGGTTGCTATTGAGAAGTTCAGGGATCAGCGAGGGAACTTCGAATGGTGCCAAGCAAAGGATTTTCATGATCGTTATATATTTGCAGACAATGACGGTTACCTGTTGGGAGCCTCCATTAAGGATTTTGCTGATAAGGCTACCACTCTGGTAACGATACAAGAGAAACAGGTTGTTAAATTGATAAAAAGTTATGCAATGGACAAGTTCAAAACTGCTATTTTGAACAAATCGCTTATTCAGAGTCCCTAAAAATAAAATGGTTTCCGGGCTGTAAAAACCGCGGCAAAAAGGAAACCCAGCAACGGGGTGGAGGATGTGCAACAGATGAATTTCTTTTTGGAAGGTCCAGACAGTACAGATTACGAATTGATTCGAGTTATTAATTATTTAAAGAGTATTCCTAATTTTGAATTGAAAATGGGTCGAATACTCAGAAAATCTATTGACGAAGTTGTAAACGGAAGGTATACAGGCAGATTCAGCATAGCCCAGTTGGATAAAACAGAAAAAACATACATCGGTACCCGAGTCCAACATATGCTTCAACACGAGCTTGAGTTGCCTTACGGAAATGTCATGGATGCTCTGATCGATGGAATAGAGGTCGATGTTAAATTTACAATCGGGAAAAACTGGACTATACCCTTAGAGGCAGATGGTCATATCTGCTTCCTTGTATCTGCGGATGACGATAGATCAATTTTTCAAGCAGGGTGTTTGCGAATTACACAAGAGGTTTTGAATACTGGAAAGAATAGAGATAGTAAGAGAACTATCAATCTCATGGGGAGGGGTTCAATCTCTTGGCTTGTATCCGACGGATCTCTTCCCGTGAATGGATTGCTTAAATTGGAGTCTCAAGTAATTGAGAGTGTTTACTCAAAGAAGTCCGGACAAGAAAGAATTAACGAATTGTTCCGTTCCTGCCCAGGTATCATCTTTAATGGTGCCGCCATTGAATCTGTTGCAAAACAGAAAGACTCATCCAAACGGGTTCGCGATGCGCGGAAATGGCTTAAGCCCGAGGGTATTAGTATCTACTCAGGAAAATACGACAATGATAAATTACTTCAAAAAGGTTTTAAACCCATAGATAAGGATGAATTCATGGCACTTTATGATCTCTGAGCAATATTAAAAATACTAAGAACTGCCAAGAGGCAGTCCTTAGTATTTTTAGCGTGCAATGCTCTGCAAAAGCTGAGAATATTCCGAAGGCTCTTCGACTTCCACTTGTACTGAAGGCTTGGAATAGATTTCTGTTACTACTTGCTCCAGCAATACATTGAAGGCTGTAGTTGTCATTCGGTGCCTGTCCTTCTTTAATTCCTCTGAGGACAGTCGGTCCAATTGTCTGGCCAAGTTTTGCGCAAGAACCTGAGCCAGCATTGGAGGAACTGCATTGCCGATTTGCTTCGCAATTTGCGTCTTGGAACCGACAAAAATAAAATCATCTCTAAAAGTTTGCAATCGTGCAGCTTCACGATGTGTCAATGGACGATGAGCTTCGGGATGTAAATAGCACCCTTTTTCCGGCTTGAAGAACTCTGTTCTGATTGTATAAGCAGGCTCATCCCAACGCAATCTACCAAAGACATCAGTAGTCCCTGTAGGTTTTTCCAACCAACAGCGAGGTGTGATCTCCGGTGCTTGCCGCATAAGATCAAAACGATTTCCACCCGGCGGTATTAATCGATAACGCTTTAGTGAGACTTCCGTAGGGTTTCTACCAAAGTGTAAATTTTGTAATTCGTCTGTTCCGGCTGTCGGTAATGGGTCCAAATTGGTGGTTTCAGGGTACAAAGGTAGGTCTGAGATTGCATCTCTAACAGATCGACGGCTAGTACCGGGCATAGGCAATGCAGGATGATGCGGACCCAATATGCCAACTATGAAGGCTCTGACTCTGCGTTGAGGTACACCAAATTCAACTGCTTTTAATTCTCCATAATTGACCGTGTAGCCCATTCGCTCGGCGAGAGTTCTAATTGCAACGGCTTCTCTGGATTTTAAAAGTTCCGGTACATTTTCTATGACAAAAGCCAAAGGCTTAACTTGGGCAACGACTCTCATATATTCCTGCCACAGTTGGTTCATTCGTAGGTGTTCGTCCCTTGGAGATATTTTCCCTAAAGGAGAAAACCCTTGGCAGGGAGGGCCGCCGATAATGATATCAGCTTTAAGATTTACCGTTCCCAGTTTTCTAATATCGTCATTGAACACGTAGCCCGGTACATCTATATCAAGCAGTTCATTTTGAAGTAGATCGTTCTCAATAATCTGATGACTGAAGTTCCTTGCATAGGTGTGAGCAGCGGCTTGATCGAACTCCACTGCAAAAACCGACTTGTACCGACCCGTTGAGTTGAAACCCAAGGAAAGCCCGCCTGCTCCCGAGAATAAGTCAATAGTTGTATAGGTTCTTTTGGACATACTGTCGTTAGCTCCTCTCCAAGATGTTCAAACTACGCGTAATCTATGATATCATATTTGGTTGCCCGAATCTTCTATCAGTTTATCATGGAACGTATGTTCCTACAATTACTTTTTAGTGAAATATTCTCAATTGATATGTTAAAAAGCTGAATGACTATTTGCAGTAGTATATTACTTTATATATCAAAATAATTAGATGATTTTACAACCTATTAATGAAATATACACTCAATAAGCAAAAGGGAAAAGTAGAAAGAAAAGGTTGTTAAGAAAGGGATTTATATGGTTATTGTCGAACATTTAGTTCATAATAACTATAAAAAGCGAATTGATAGAGGAGGGACTTGAATGTCAGCAACTAGACTTAAGCAGAATACTTTATCAAAACGAAAGATTTATGCGGTCGACTTATTCTGCGGAGCTGGGGGGTTGACTCATGGGCTGGTAAAATCCGGCATAGATGTTAAACTTGGAGTTGACATTGACCCAGCATGTAGTTACCCATATATATCTAATAATCAAAAGGTCAAATTTGAATTGAAATCAGTAGAGGAGTTAGGCGCTAAAGATATTAAAGCTGGATTCCGGAAAAATGGGATAAACTTATTAGCTGGCTGTGCTCCTTGTCAAACATTTTCTACATACAATCGAAAAGCTGATAAAGATGATGATAGATGGTGGCTGTTGTTGCAGTTTTCTCGCTTAGTAAGAGAAAGCTCTCCAGACCTAGTTACAATGGAAAATGTTCCTGAGTTAATTAAACAAGATGTATTTAATAATTTTGTTCAACAATTGACTGAAGAGGGATACTTTGTTAGTTATAAAGTTGTTGATTGTTCAGAGTATGGACTTCCTCAGCACAGAAAAAGACTTGTACTCTTAGCTTCAAAGTTTGGATCTATTAATTTACTTGAGCCGGGTAAGTTTGATATTACTACATTGTCAGTACGTGAAGCTATTGGTGATTTACCGCCACTAACCGCAGGAGCAACTCATGAAGAAGATTCTTTGCACCAATCATCATCTTTGTCTAAGAAGAATCTGGAGCGAATACGTGCTTCTCGACCTGGTGGCACTTGGAAGGATTGGGGGGAGCATCTTGTTGCGGAATGCCATAAGAAGGGTTCTGGAAAGGGATATAGGAGTGTCTATGGGCGAATGGTTTGGGATGATCCTGCCCCAACAATGACTACTCAATTTTTCGGTTTTGGGAATGGAAGATTTGGACATCCGGAGCAAGATAGAGCGATCTCTCTTAGAGAAGGGGCTATTCTGCAGAGCTTTCCTAGGGAGTATAAGTTTGTTCCGCCGGGAGAACCTGTGTCTATAAAAACAGTTGGCCGTTTGATTGGTAATGCAGTTCCTGTAAAACTAGGTGAAATCATAGGGTACAGCCTACGTGCACATATAACTGAATGGGAAGACGATATTAAAAATCGACGCAAATAATCAATGTAAATGGAGGAATAACTTTGACAGAGGAAGAGGAATATAAAATAACTATCAGTTTGAATGTCCTTAATCACTTGGGTATTAATTTGTATAGTAACATTGCATCTGTACTTGCTGAAACGGTAGCAAACGCATGGGATGCCGATGCTCTAAAAGTTACTATAGATATTGATAAGGAGAATGGCATTATTACCATTTTTGATAATGGGCATGGGATGACAAAATCAGATATCAATCATAAGTTTCTTAGGGTGGGATATGGACGAAGAGAAAGTGAAGATGGAAGGTTATCGCTTGGACTAAAGAGAGCTGTAATGGGGCGGAAAGGCATTGGAAAGTTATCACTGTTTTCTATAGCGGATACCATTGAAATTTATTCAATTAGAGATAATGAAAAAAGCGCTTTGCTAATGTCATTACCAGAGTTAAAAGAACAAATAAAGGGAACTGGAGATATGGGGGGAACATATAAACCCCAGGTAATATCTGATGAAGAAATAAATTGGCAGAATGGGACGAAAATCGTACTCCGTGATCTTCGTCAAAAGCGGATATTTGAGACATCATTGAGAAAAAAGCTAGCAAGAAGATTTAGTGTTATTGGAGATAAGAATGATTTCTCTGTAATAGTGAATGGAGATCCAATTACTATTGCCGATAGAGACTACTTTAATAAACTAGAGAATATTTGGTTGTATGGCGATGTTGAATTACCACGTACCGTTGAATCAACGGAGCATTTTGAAGACACAAAAACAAAAAGTGGTTATTCTGTGTCTGGATGGATAGGTACAGTAAAGGAATCTAGCGATTTAAAAGATGGCACAGAGAGCCTGAATCAGATAGTTGTCATGGTAAGGAAAAAACTTGCACAAGAAGATATACTAGCGGAAATTAATGAAACAGGGATATATAGTACTTATCTAATTGGAGAAATACATGCTGATTTTCTTGATGACGACAATATGGAAGATATTGCAACAAGTAGTCGGCAGCATATTATTGAAGATGATCAACGTTACATAGAATTGAGAGAATGGGTAAAAGAACAACTGAAAAAGATTCAAAGTAAGTGGTCTTCTCTGCGGGGGCAGAAGGGCAAAGATGAAGCGCTAAAGAATCCTGCACTTAAAGAATGGTTTAATTCTTTGAGTCCCGACTATAAAAGTTCCGCAACAAAACTGTTTGGGCGTATTAATCAAGTGACGGTGGGTTCGTCTGAAGATAGAGGGACATTGTTTAGCCATGCAGTTTTAGCATTTGAGAGTTTGAAGAATCGTGATAACCTAGAAGCGTTGGAGAAAATTTCAATTGAAAATCTACCTGCCCTAACAGAGGTCTTTGGTAGATTAGATGATTTGGAGGCATCTCTCTACTATCAAATAATTAAAGAAAGAATTGAGGTTATTAGGGTCTTACAAAATCGAGTTGATGACAATGATTTAGAAAAAGTCATCCAGAAGCATCTTTTTGACCATTTGTGGTTGCTAGATCCTGCTTGGGAACGGGCAACAGACTCCGAGTATATGGAACAGCGTGTTAGTAAAATATTTGGGGCTCTTCAAGCTGATTTGAGTGAGGATGAGAAGAGCTCAAGATTGGACATACGCTACAAAAGTGTTTCAGGGAAGAACGTAATAATTGAATTGAAACGTCCAGATAGGGTAGTCGACTATTGGGAGCTTGGAAAGCAAATAGACAAATATAGAGATGCTATGCAAAAAATACTTGATGAATCCGGGGCAAAAGAACCGCTAGAATTTATATGTGTTCTAGGCAAGCCTTTAAAGGGCTGGGAGAACTCAAAGAAAAGAGAAGAAGATGTTGATAAATTAAAGAGGCAGGATGCACGAGTTGTGCTTTATCCTGAGCTGATTAGAAATGCAATGCAGTCATATCAAAGTTATTTGAGTAAGAGTAAAAATGCAGGAAGACTATATGACTTATTGAAAAATATTCAGTCTGGAGTAATGGGGGTTGTTGATGAAGGAGGAGAATCAGAAGCAACTTCAGAAAGTGAAGCAGTAGAAGTTAAAAATCCTTCATAACCCATTATCCAATATTTCATAAAGGCTCTGCTAAAAGTGATGGCTCCTGATTTAGTACGATGATCAGTATACGGACAAGAGTCTGGTGAATAGCCATTTTCAGCAGCATCCCAGCCTTTACCGTATGCAGATAGAAACGCCTTGTTTTTGGTGGATGGAAGCACTCTATTCACTCCTTAGAAAAGCATGTTGTATTAGAATGCGGATGATTCCCTTATTTTATTCGTTTTTATTTAAATTATTACGCTACGAAAACCACATCATTAAATACCTTATTATATGGATTTAAAGAATTTTTAGAAACGGATCGAAATCATAAAGGGCACCCAAACGGGTGCCCTTAATTTCGCCTTATGAATGGTACGAGGATCATAACATTCATAAGGCGAATTTTTGCACGCCGAGGCACAAGAAATTTCGCCCTACAAATGTTACGGTGAACCGTACCATAAGTAACAGCGAGGTCGAGTGGTGCCGCTATTCACTAAAAGAAAATAGTCACATCGTTGATGAATATGCATCTCAATAGAGGTGCTTTTTTCATTACAGCAAGATTTGGAAAGTGCATTTTATGCCATGATGTTATCTTATGTTCATCAAATAATTACTGAAACGGAATGGAGGCACATAAAGAAGATTATGATTACCATATGGCGATCTTAATAATCTGAGTCAATCGTTAGTTTTTTGATAGGTGCGTAGATGTGGTAGGCCGAATCAAGATTGTGGATGTCATCAAAAAATTGAATAAGTTCGATGTGAGAATCGTCAGCTTCCTGCCTGGAAATCTTCAAAAATCTTGCATAATCAGTTATGAAAACATCACCTATATCAAGGAGATCACCAAAATATTTAAACTTGGCACAGAAGAGCTGTGGTAAATCAACGGAAAAATAAAAAGGTTTCTCTATTTGAATATCACTTGGGATCCCGAACAAGACCTTGAAGCGGGTTGAGTTGGGTTGGCAATTCGAATAAATGACATAACATGAGCCAGATACTGTTTTATCAATGTCATTTAACAGCTTGTTTGAATGAGACCGAATCTTCGTTTTGTAATCATCAGTTGCCAGGTCAACCTCAAAGGCTATGCCGCTCACCCTGATTGATTCGAACTCCGTTAGGGTGAAATCGGTGACAATATCACCATTGATGTTTTTAATGGGTCTTTTAACGACAGATGGCACTGGACTTTGAAGTATGTTCAAATTTTTTACTCTTAGAGAGTTTGGAGCAATACCGTATTGGCGTTTGAAAGCGCGGGTGAAAGATGATTGTGTTCCAAAGTTTAGCATGTAGGCTATATCTGTTAGTGGTAAATTATCGGTTTGAATGAATGGTAGTGATGCGTTCAATCTTCTGGATAGTATGTAGTTGTTTAAAGAACAACCCATCATGGCAGAAAAAAGTCTGTGAAAGTAATATTTGGACATGTTAAAGGTATTAGCCACAGACTCTAGTGATAAAGACTGGTCTAAATTGTTCTCAATATGGATTAAAGAACTCTCTATGACTTCATAATGGTCCATAATAACCCCCAATCATTTTTTTCAGAATAATCTATGATTATTATTACAATGGTGATTAGCCAAAGGAGGTAAGGTTAATGACGCAAGACAGAATGAATGGGATCATAATCGGCATTTTTTATATTGTAGCTGCGGTCACTTCAGTCATCGCTGTTATCTCATATGAGCCGGTATTGTCAGAACAATGGTATATGTCCGTGGCAAATGGATTTAAAACCAAGGTTTTGCTCGGTGTCATTAACGATCTCTTGCTCGTTCTGACAGCAGTAGGTACAGCGGTTATGCTGTTTCCTTATCTCCGTCGTTGGAATGAACAACTAGCACTAGGATATCTATGCTTTCGATTTATGGAAGCTGTTCTTATTGCAATAGGTGTGGTGAGTATATTGGGTTTATTGCAGCTTAGTATACATTATGAAGCAAACAGCTTAGCAAGTGAAGAAAATCTTCACGAGATCGGTTACATGCTGCAAGCTTTCCATCGTTGGACATCGATGTTAGGTCCCAATTTTATGCTGGGTATCAATACGGCATTGTATAGCTATTTGCTTTTTAAAACAGGTTTAGTGCCAAGACCGTTAGCGCTGTTTGGTATGATTACAGCTGTACTCGTATTCATAGCCGGTCTATTAGAAATGTTCGGTATCGTAGAACCTCTCTCTGCAGCAAAAGGACTTATTGCTCTACCTGTGGGCGTTTATGAATTGAGTTTGGCAGTCTGGTTGATTGTGAAGGGATTTCACAAGCAAAACCTCGAAAAACTAAAAGCGTGTTAGATTGTTTGCCCTATTAAACAAATAGAGATAGATTAATAAAAGAGAAGTATATCCGAAGAAACCACTCCATTGTCAAAGGAGTGGCTTTGTCTTTATATATTGATGTAAATTTATGACCTTGTAATATTTCGATTAATATGTTTCTTTGGGTGTGAAAGGGCCAATTCCCTTTAATACATAGTCAAAGAAATTAAGAATAATTTGATTTTCGGTTTCAATACAGTAATAGGTATCAATCGTTGCTTTTCCACCTTGCAGCATATTTGCAAGTACAGGAGAAAAAAGCGGTAAATCGGTCAGGCTTAAATGTTTTGCACCTTGAAAATGAACGGTATATACCTCTGAGAAGTTTCGATCAGCCGCTTTGTTTGCCGCATAAGTGGAATTGTTATCAAGCTGTCTCCAAACATCGTCAGAATAAATATTAAGAAGCGGGGTCGTGTAGGTTTTGTTCGTTGCCACCAAATCATCAGTATCTTCATCATAACTAAGCTCACTGAACAGAGGGGCATCAATATTGACAACCGCATGCACATCATCACGCTCTCTGCCAAGCCAAACACTGGCTGCGCCGCCCATGGAGTGCCCGAACACACCGATTTTGGCTGTATTGATATGTTGATAGATGGGGTTACTGTCACTTTTGGATTTTTCAAGTATCGTATCAATTACAAAATTCATATCGTCTGTTCGCAGCTTCATCCATTTTTGAATGAGTCCGTAGAGTTCTTCCACCGTGTAAATGCCCTCTTTGTTGGCATTGCTGACTTCCCGGTAATATTCTGAATTGATCATAGCTTTCGTTCCATCCGCTGCAGCCGTATAAAAGGAATGATAGGGATGATCAATTGAAACGACTACATAACCGTGGCTGGCAAGCTCCGTATAGGTAGAGGTGTTGCTCGACTTAATACCGTATGCCCCGTGGGAGAATACCAATAGCGGGTATGTGCCGTCTGCATGTTGGGGATACCAAAATTCCACATTAACAAATCTGTGTTTCCCTGTGTCGGTAAATGCCTCAATGCGGCTGTTGTCTGTGTAAGTATAAGTGGCTGTTGCGACTTTATATTCGCCCGTAACCTTTGGCAATTTATACTGCGGAAAAACAAGTACAGGTGTAAATGCAAATGTCAGCACAACGATCATAATGATTGCTTTTCTGACGATACGAGCACCTTTGTATTCGTAGGGATTTGCTTTGATGCGGATCAGCGAAACCGTTCCAATTAACGCCATTATAAATAACAGGATTGCACACAATATCCAGCGGAAGCTCCAAATGATGACCGAAAAAAGGGTGAGGGTTGTAAATGCAACAAATACAGCAATTCTAACCCAATTTCTGATTTTTTGATGGCTTTGCTTCGTTACCATGCAATATATTGCAAAAGCAATCTCGATAATCAAAGCGATAAAAAATAGTAATGTCCCCATAGTAGTATTCCCTTCCTATTCGTATTCATTTTGATGATTTCATCATAAAAAACTGCTAAAAGGAAGTATATAGAAATACAATAAGCTGTATCTACAGGCAAATAAGCTGCAAAAAAAGCGGCAAGCTATAAAGCTTACCGCTTCAGTTCCTTTAGTTTTTCGTTAATCCTTTGGGCTTCTTTTTTATCACCTTGCCATGACAGCAGACGAACGATGACATAGATTAGCGCAATTTGCAATGCCATAATGATTACATGTAAGGCACTGTTCACAATTCCAATTACATTACCAAGGGAAATCAATATCATTTCCAAAGCTAAGAAATGAATTATGATTCGTACACGCATGTTCTTCTCACTTATATCATTAGGAGAATACAAAATAAATCCAGTCAATGCGCCTAAAAGTGAGAATATCATAAGGATATAGATCGACTTCAAATCATAGACCATATCAGGATAGAAAATTTGCCGCAAAATAGTAATAATAATGATGATTGCTGCGAAGATGATCAAGAAATTTCGAATAACCCCTTTTACAAATTCTGAAATCTTCATATATGTCCCTCCTCTTACAGTCCCAGCATATTTTTAAGCACGGGCACATACTGCCTTGATATAACAACACGTTCCCCGTTATCAAGCACGGCTTCAAATCGGCCGCTTATTGACGGATGAATAACTGAAATCTTAGCTATGTTCAAAACAGTTGATTTGGATGCACGAAAACAGTTCTTTTCTTTGCATAATTCCTCTAACTCATAAAGCTTTTGTTTTACCTCAAAAACTTTGTCCTTGCTGTAAATAAAAACCTTTCCGTCAACTGCTTCAAAATAATAGATATCACTAAGTTTTATACGGTGGACACGCTCATTATGATATCCGAGCAGAATGAGGCTTTCTGTTTTCAGCTTATTTACGATGTCGCATATTTCGTCATCTACCTCATGGCACCTGATGAGGATTTCCTCTTCCTGTTCTTTGTTTATTTCTTCTATTGAAACTTTTATATCCTCACCCACTTTAACTAGATCTCAGACGATTCGAACAATTAACGATTATAACAAAAGAAGTAAAGATAGGATACAACGATATACAAGGGGAAGTGAAATCAAAGACAGCGCGGTGAACCGTATCATAAGTGAGTGTAACGTTTTTGTCTTGATTCTCAGTGGCAAGCTGATTGGGCATTCAAACTTGAACTCGATGCTCTTAAGAGTCTAGTCAGTGTTGAGATGATACGCTCAATCAGAGATTCCAAAAGCTGCTTCTTAAGCTGTACGTCGTTCTCCATTACAGAATGGACTTCATTTAGAAGGCGGATGCCGATGCGATTAACAAAAAAATGAGGGAACCGTCCGGCAAGAGCTTGAACGGTTCCCTCATTTTTTTCGGTTATTCCACCATTTTCGGGCTTCCCAACGTTCGCATAAAAGCCTCTAGATTGTCTGTTATAAACCCGGTATTTTTAAATCCGGCATTGGCAATCATGTCCTTGGTATCTTTGAGAAACTCAGTCAAGCTGGCAGTAGAGGCATTCCCGAATCTGTTTTCACCGACGATGTCCCCGATCTGTTTGGCTGCTCCCTCTCTGTATTCCTTCAACCAATCCTTACGAGTCGATGCTTTCTCAGCGAAGGTTCGCAAGATGCTACCCCAGTCTTTTCCGTTCACAATAGCTTCCTGTAGCTTGTCCAGCGTTTCCGGCTCGAATTTCTGCATCATATCGGTCAAATCTATATAATCGTCCGGAGCCCCAATAGGCCTTTGCGGGGGTGTTTCGTAATGGATTTCTTTCGTTTCAGGGTCTACGGTTCTGGTTTTGGAGATGGCTCCGATTTGACGGATCGTATTCATAAATTCCGCCGCTTCGTCATCTTTCATGTAGTTGTCCGCGATATACTTAGCTTGAGTGAGTCCCAATTCTAATAACGCTGATCTTTCCTCTTCTCCGGTTACGTCGGTAATGAAATTGGATTGAATGATGCCGTAAACAGCTTCCTTCACCTCCGAGGGTTGATCTTTGAGAAGGCGATTCAGCGAATCATTGATTTGAACGGTTCCAAAATATTTAGCCGAATGATTCACAATATCGGATGCCGCCAACTTTCTGGCAGCCGGGCTGATTTCCACTGTATCGGTGTCATGCGAGAGTTCGGGTATCGTGCCTGTGATCAAGGCCGGTTTATCGGTATGCTGTTTCGAATTTATGTATAAATTTAAGTCATACTGGGTCGAACTGTAAATCTTCATAATTAACCCACCCCTATCCCGTTTATTTATTTCGATTTTCCTCTTATATCCATAATATCGGAATATTATTCCATATTTTTTATATAATTGGACAAAAAAAAGCAACGGGCAGTTTATTCCACTGCCCATTGCGCTTTCGTCGATCTTATCAACCCCCGTAAATGCTGTAGGCAAAATGATACACAATATCTGTATCGTTCACGCTAGGGCGATCCGTTACCCTCGCCAACACGCCGCAAATGTCATAATAGTGAGTGAAGCTTATGGCGCCAGGCAAATATTGGCTAATGCTTCCGGTTGAGGGAGGCAAGGATAACGTAATGGAGAATTCGCCGCTGCTGTTTGTCCATACCTTTCCGCTCCGATATCTGTTGTTGCTGCCTTCGGACCAATTATCATTCTCCCAAATGACTTCGACTTCCGCATTGGCTACGGCATAGTTATCCGAGGTCGCAGCAACGCCGGTCACCGTAAAGCTATTTCCTGTAATCCGGTAGTAGCGTCCATATGCATAGCTGGGGTAATCATTCGGACCGCCATTGGAGTTATAGCCCGTTATAACAAGTTTATCGGCTCTTAATACCGGCTGCAGATGGAGTGAGTAGTTGTTATCCGAATAGGCATTTGTCGTATAAACCCGCAGATAGTAAGTGCCTGTTCCCAGTGACACGTTGCCATTTTCGGAGGGCGTCAATGCCATCCGATTATTGCTTAATGCGCTATACAATTCCGCTTTGTAGCCATTGCCTAGAGACGCTTGGTCCAAATCAATATGCATTGCGTCATAATTTCTGCTTTCAGGAACCGTGATTGTATACCAATCCTGATCTACCTCCGAATTGATGGAGCGGCTTGCAAGAGTAGAACCTCCTGTGGCCACCGTGAAAGGATAGGCATGAAGCGCATTCTCGTCCGTCTCGTATGCATCATAGGTTGAGCTTGTGGAGACTGTTAAATAGAACGGATCGTTAATGCTGCCTCCAACTGCACCATAAGCTTCAATCAAGTAGGCTTTGGAACCGGCAGTACTGTTTCTCGTGCCGACATTTTCGGCCAAGGTCCCGGATCCATTTTCATAGTTATTCAAATAAGTTCCATAAATCGAATAATCAATCGGATTCGGGTTCAACTCCCCGGTGGACATATCAAATTCATAGAGATAAAGATCGTAATCAAGCTGCGCTGATGCTGGACTATCCATTTGGACCTGCAGTATGCTCCCCGGCTGTACATAAATAGGGTATAAATAGGAGGACGTACTTTCCTGTTGAATGTAGCCCGTATATGTATAAGTCGCCGCTGTGGCTGTAGAGCTAATAGATTGTGGAGCCGCAATCAATCCTTTTTGCATTTTCGAAGCCGTTGAAGCTGATTTCAAATTCTCGAATGCCTTTACTTGGTGCTGTTTCAATTTCGATGAATCCATCTCAGGCGCAGCTTTGGTAAGCTCGGATATAATCTCTCCACTCGGCTGCAGTACTTGTTCTGTGACATGAGCATCAGGGGTAGCCCCGGATTCCGCCATGTCATCGGCAGCAAACGCATTGAGGCCAAAGGCAAAGCTGAAAACTAGATTCATGACGATAACGATAGAAAGTGTTTTTCTCATAATTACAAACTCCTCTCTTTTATTAGAAATTTTTACTACTATTCTAGTATATCCCAATTATGATGGCTTGTTAAGGGAGGCTAATAGGATGTTCTAAATTTCGCCTTATTGATGAGACGGTGAACCGTATCATAAGTAACGGTAAGTTTTTTTGGAAAATCCCGCAGCAGGCTTGGAAAGGAGCTTTGCCGGGCATGGGTTTGGGATGGGCTACGCATGGCGAAAAAGTCGGCGCAAACGGGATTCTGCGAGCTTTTTGGGATCACAGAACGACGCGGTACCTGGAGGGGGGGACTTTTGCTTGCGAAAAGCAAAAGCCCCCTTCGCCGTTTTGGCGGAAGGGGCCAGTTCGCAGGTTTCGAGCTGCCGGATCAGGCGGTCTTCGGCCTCGACCAGCCGCTCGTACGTCTCTTGTTGGTTTTCGGTCACATCCACGCTTCGTCTCGTTCAATTGACCCCTCGAAAGGGGTCTTGGCTCTAGGTCACGAATATGATATATGTACGGCAGTAGAGCTTAGCGGTGATTTAGTTTAACCTATATTTAAAGGAGGTAAAAAATGGATTTACGCCTGAAGTTTAATGAAGATGTATTAAATTATGACAAAATGCGCCCAACGTATGTAAAAGAACTGTTTCATGATGTGATTCAGTTTTCAAACTTAAATAATAGTAAAAAAGCTCTAGAAATAGGTATAGGGACAGGACAAGCCACATTACCTTTTTTGTATACCGGCTGCAAGGTTACGGCGATCGAACTTGGTGAATCTTTGGCTAATTTCTCAGCTGAAAAATTTTCGGAATTTGCTAATTTCAATGTGATCAATCATGATTTTGAAAGTGTAGCTCTTGATCATAATCACTATGATTTAGTTTATTCTGCAACTGCTTTTCATTGGATACCGCAAGAAATAGGATATACAAAAGTTTATCAACTTTTGAGAAATGGCGGAGTATTAGCACTATTTTGGAATCGTCCGTTTCCAGCCAGAAAAGGTGACCTTCATACTGCAATGCAGAAAGTCTATGACAAATATAGACCATTATTTAAAAAGCCGATATTAGCACACAGACACAGCGAGGAAAACTGTTTGGAAATGGTCAATACAATTAAACGGTACGGTTTTATTGATGTGAGTTTTAAGCTATATCATCGAACAAGAACATTTGACGCTAAAAGTTACGTTTCACTTCTTAATACTTATTCAGACCATAGGGCATTACAGGAGGATAAACGAATACTTCTTGAAAAAGAAATTATAGAAGCAATCAACCATTACGGTGGACATATTAATTTACACGATACAATAGAATTATTCTTAGCAAGAAAGCCTTAGCCACTACCGATACATACTTTCCAAGAAATGATTAAGACGACCAGTTTTATTTCATATCGGGATATACCTCCGGAGGCACACCTTACGGCGTAACAAGGGATGAAATGAGCTTAGGACCGAATGAGAAATGGAAGGGGACTGTATCATAACGATTTACTTTCATGTTGATTGATTACTGAACTATCGAAGAACGATAGTTGAACAAAGCGAGATCAAAGAAAGGGCCATCCCACTATAGGATGGCCCTAAAACTTGCCGTTACAGACAACGCGGAGAACCTTATCATAAAATAACGGCGAAATATAACGATAGGTATAAAATAATCAGCTGCATACGCGGCTCAGCCTGAACCCGCCGAGGTCGCAGACAATGATTTGCCGTCTACTTCATTCTTTGCCCCTGCCCCTCGGGCAGAGAAGTTCTACCCTGGCTACCCGTATGAAACCGCAGGGGGCCGCCTTTCGATTATTTTTCCCTAAGGATGCCTGGCTCTGATTTCGATAGCTTCGTTATTCAGGAGTCGAATTGTGAAGGGCCGCACAGGCTAGAATGTCCGCCGTCGTGCGAATTCTGCCAAGCCGCGGGAAGATCACGGAACGCACATGCTCATGCTCCGCCTCACTGAAGCCAGTCATGGCGTCTATCGCAAAAATCACCTGATACCCGTGGGCGAAGGCTTCTCGCGCTGTGGTATCCACACCAATACCTGAAGCAATGCCGCAAAGGACGATCGTCGTAATGCCACGCCGGCGCAACTGCTGATCCAGGTCCGTCGCATGGAAGGCACCCCATTGGCGCTTTGTAATCACGTGGTCGCTGTCCGTGACACCGATCTCTGGCACAATTTCATCCCAGCCGGGTGGCAGGTTCATTGCAGGAGGAGCCTGATCCAGCAAAGGACGCGGCATATCCTTGAAGTCCTTGCTGGATACGCGCACGAGCCCCACGAATGCACCTGCGTTTCGGAACGCCTTCACCATGGAGGCGGCACGGCTGACGACTTGCTCAGCTGAATGAGGGGCATAGCGGGTTCCAAGCCATTTCTGCAAATCAATTACGATTAAGGCTGTCTGAGGAAAATGAAATAATAATTCTTCCATGAATCATCACACTCCGTGAACAAAATCGAGTTTGACCCTCACCATGACTCTTTGTATAAAATTATGAACTATTGGTCACTTGACTCTATGTTTATTATTTTGTACTCTTGGTCACGAGGTGTCAAGAGAGGATTTGTGATGATGAGTGTAACGAAACAGGAGATTATCCGTTCAGCTTTCCAGTTGTTTAAGAAAAAAGGGTTTCTTGCGACTTCGATTCAAGAGATCGCCGAGGACTGTTCCATTGCCAAGGGCTCGGTGTACAAATACTTTCCCTCGAAGGAGTACCTATTCTGCCAAGTATTCGATGAGTGCCAGACGGCGTATTTTGACCAGGCAGAGCATTTGAAGAAAACAGAGACGGGGACTCCCAAGGAAGGGCTCGTCAAGCAGATTGTGTTCCGCTATCAGTATTTTATCGAATTCAACCGTATTTTGGTTGAGTTTACGGAGCTCCCTATTACGCAGGATGCTACCTTCCGTCCGCTTCGGAATCATGTTCGCGGCCGCATGATGGAGTGGCACAAGGCTTGGCTGCTAGAAGTTTATGGTCCGCAAATTGAGCCGTTTCTGTGGGATCTGGTGTTTATATACCGTGCCATTCTTAAGGATTATCTGCTGCGCATCCTTTATGAGGTGAAGCCGCTGTCGATTGAAGATACGGCTTGGTTTATCGTCGATAAGTTGGATGCGCTCGCCGCACATATGACAAAGGCAGGCTCGAAGGCACTGCTCGGGCAAAGTTCTTACGACGCTTTCATCCACATGGGCTCGGACGACTGGCGGAGGGACAGAGCGCAGGCTGCTGAGGAGCTGCTTGGCAGAGTGACGGCTGCACTGGAGGTCTGGCCTGACGGGAGCGCTCGGCGGAAGGATCTACAAGAGGTTATTCATCTGTTAGGCGCTGAGATTGCCCAGCCGCAGCTAAAGCGGCCGCTCATCCAGGCGCTGTGCGCCTTTTTGGAACAGGAGCAGGAGCTTAAGAGCCTGGTCATCCAGTTAAAGCAGATTGTCCTATCTGAACGGGATTGAACCACAGAGAACCCTAACCGCAAGTAGGGGCAAGTTTTTTAGATTACTCTTTGGAGAATACCATATCTTTATCAAGCTAAACATCTGTGCAGTGAAATCCGATAAAGCAAAGGAATGGTACCTGTTCGAATTGCTTAAAAGGAGAGTCTGTATGCCTACTAAACTAGTAAAAAATATCATCATGATTTGTTTGGTTCTTGTATTGTTACCGGCAACATCCATTTGGGCAGCATCCGTCATTACGGACCCGGCTTTGGCGAAAGTCATTCGAGCGGAATTAAAGCTGCCGGCGAATAAAGAGCTGAAGGCGGTTGATTTGAAGAAGTTGAAGTCTTTGTATGCTAGGGAGTCCAAGTTTAAAATTACCAGTCTTCAAGGTCTTGAATATGCCGTCAACATACAGAGCTTAGTTCTTCCTAGCCAAAAGATAAGGAATATTACACCGCTGAGCAAGTTGAAGAAGTTAACGTATTTAAATGTTGACGGGAATCAGATTACAGACCTTTCACCGCTTTCCAGGTTAAGTACTCTGCAAACACTGGTTGTTGACGATAACAAGATAAAAAGTCTAGTGCCGTTAAAAAATCTAAATAAGCTGACTTATCTTATTGCCAGTAAAAATCAGGTGAAGGATCTAAGTCCCATTCAGAAATTGAAGTTAGAATGGCTCTTGCTGAGCGGCAATAAAATTCAAGATTTGACGCCGTTGAAAAATCATCCAACATTGGAGCATCTCTATCTGGATGATAATCTCATCCGGGATATTGCAGTGCTCGAAACCATGCCGCAATTAAAAGAAGTATCTTTGGCAAACAACCCGCTGAATGAGCAAGCGGAGCAGGTTATCCAGCAGCTGGAGAACAATGACGTCATAGTATCTTTGGAAAACAAATGAAACTCAGCCGGAGTAGATTCAAGCTTCTCTCGGGTGTAATCTGACCCCAATTTATAAAAAGAAATGAACAAAACCACTCGGATTGCTTACGAGTGGTTTTTTCTGTGAAAATCAAAACGGTTGGATGATCGAGTCTCGTCTTTAAAAGGTCCGTGTCTATAAACAATGAGCAATAGCTTACGGGCTAATGCAATGAACGTTTTTTTCACTAGGAATTCACGTTCCGGGTCGAGAATGTTTCAATCCAATCCCCATAGCAGCAATAACTTCCCTTGTAATCTTGGTGATTGCTGCTATTTCCTCTGTACTCCTACTACTAATCAAAGTCATATGTTCATCTATCGCTTTGCGGCGGTCGGTGTTTTCTTCAAACCGAAAAATTTCGCTGGCTGAAACTTGAAAGGCTGCGATTATTTTCTCTAATGTCTCTAAAGAAATGTTACGGTCGCCCCGTTCTACCCCACCTATGTAACTGTAATGAAGCGATGCAGCTTCGGCCAGTTGTTCTTGTGTCCATCCCTTTGCTTTTCTAAGCTCACGTATCCGATTGCCAACGCTTTCTGGTAAATTCATGGGATCACCTCCACTTAAGGGTAGAAGAGGTACGCTGACCATTACAGATAATCAAACACAAATCATTATTTTAATTAACTGTACTTAAAAGTACTATTTATATTGACCAGCTATGCAAACAACTATACAATCAATTAAAAATGGATAAAAAAGGAGGCCCTTACCTTGCGCCCTTCCATTCTGAAATCCCTCAAGCCGGATATCATTGTCGAAATGCTGGAAATAGCTTTTCTCTTCGAGAATTGGGACAAGCTGCTGAACACATCGGACATTCTCTACAGCTATGCACAGTGCATTTATGAGGAGCGGCAGTTTTTCAAGGCCAAAAGATTACCTGTGCCGCATGTGAATATGGCGCGTCCGCTGGTTTACTATTACGGGTTCAGTCATCTGATGCGGGGGATTGCTTGCCAGAAGCAGGGCCAGTATAATCGGGCCAGAGAATACATTGATAAATATGCGGAACTCGGCTGGATGGAGGATTTAGGGGAGGAAGGTATGCAGATTGTCGAGGAGTTCAGGTTCCTGGCAAGGGCGAATGGATATGCGCTGGATATTTTGTCGGGGAAGACGGAACGGCTGGCGGAATATGTGGTTTTTTTGAAGAATAATCCGGAGGAACTGCTGCCGGGGCTGGATACGATATTGCAGGCTGCGCTACGGCATGGTCTGAGTGTGGATGATCTTTTAGATACGTTTGCGGAGCAGGCAGCTGAGTTTGGGGAGTACGAGGATGCAGGCAATGTCTCGCATTATTATAGCTATTGTCATCACTTGGCACTATACCACAAGCAGGCTGGCAGACAAGATAAAGCGTTGAAATACGCGATGCAGGCATTGATTCTGGCTCACCAGTCAGGGAATGACAGGAATTTTAAAAAGTGTATGGCCCTATTCGAATCGCTGCGAGAAGGGGCGGATGAGGAGCAGATTCGACAGTATGAGGAACGCTTGAGGGGATGTCTGCTGGAGGTTCACCAGCAGTTGGTTTAGTCTGTTCGTCTTCCTTATCGGAGGGAGCCGTATCATAAATAACGCAGGCTGAATACCTAAAAAAGTAAACGGTGAAGATCAATCGCGGTGAACCGTACCACAAGTAAACACAAAGTCATCGTTAATTGAAGCGTCAAAGAACAATTCAATGTCCTTGACGCTTCTTTCGTCGGGGTTGTTTCCAACGTTAACAGTGATCTTGTTTATGATTGAGTGAAGTAAGTCTTTTTGTTTCACTGGTTCAACCTTCGTTATTACCGTTGAGAAGCCCGATAAGACTTGATGAACCTGCTCAAAAGAAACCTCTTGTATGGTTGGTCTATTGAGTTCATACTCTGTATCCTTCTTTATTTCAATCAGCTTTTTCTTTTCGTCTTCGAACGTACCCAACTTCTCCACTACAGATGAAGGGGGATTGTCTGTAGTTACGATCACATCAATCAACCGCTTAATGTGTCTCTCAATATTCAGAAGTTGTTCCTGAATATATTCAAGTTGATCTTGGAGGGGTTGTTTTAATGTTCTGACCTTACCGTTTACATTTCCTACAATTTTCTCTAAGAGATCAGGATTAGATGTAATTTGCTCGATTCTCTTAAAGACGAAAGCTTCAGCTTCATCTGCCCTTACTAAATTGGTCTTACATACAGCAGAGCCTTTAGAGCGTAATGCCGAACATTGATAATAACGGAGGTATTCACCAGTGGAGTTTTTAGTTCTATGTCCAATCATTCCCTGTCCGCACATTGGACAACGCAATAGGGTAGTAAGCGGGAAGTGACCGTGAAAGGTTTTTATAGGCTTGTGAGATTTCATTTCATTCATTGATTTAGCTTTCTCCCAAACAGCCAGATCAATTATAGGTTTATGCTCGCCTTGGACAAGAGTATAGTTTTCATTCTTACCTGCTCTTCTCTTTTCGTTCCAATTTTGAACCTGATTAAACCGAATGAAGCCCGCATACAAAGGATTAATGATAATTGTACGTATTGTTGGGATGGCGAAGAAGGCGTTCTTTTTGGTTTTGTAGCCCTCTTTGTTCAATTGGTTAGCAATTGCTTTATAGCCCTTACCATTGATGTAAAGGTCAAATATATAGCGAACAAGGGTAGCTTCTTTTTCATCAATAATAAGCTGTTTGTTTACTGACTTGTAGCCTAATACAATACCACCATTCCATTTGCCTTGTTCAGCACGTTCGTTCATACCCATCTTCACGTTCTCAATGATTTGATTTCTTTCTAATTCAGCAAAGCTTCCTAATATTTGTAACATCAACTTACCCACAGGGGTAGAAGCATCGATGTTTTCACTAAGGCTGAAGAAAGCAACTGAGTTCTTTTCAAGCGTATCAATGATCTGAAGAAAATCCAATTGCTTCCGTGACATTCGGTTAATTCTCCATACTGCCACCATATCAAACAGACCGTTTCCGCTATCGGCTAGAAGCATCTTTAAATTCGGTCTATCCTCGATATTCTTGCCGCTGTATCCATCATCCTTATAAACATTTACAATTTCATAGCCCTTATTCTCAAAATGACTTTTTAGCACATTGATTTGGGCATCAATTGAGTAGCCCTCTTTAGCTTGCTCTTCTGTCGAAACACGTATATACAACGCTACCCTCATCGCTCCATATCCTCCGTATCAATCTCATCGTCTGCAAAGAACGCATCGTTCTGTTTGTTTCGTACGTACTCAGCTACCCACCGTAATACTTCCCTTTTACTTTTAGAATCAAGTGAAGCGATATTATTTTCGAACAAGGAACAGAAGAACTCGAAATCTTCTTCCTCTTCGGTAAGCATAGCTAAGTTACCAATGACCCTCTCTGCTCTGGATAGATCAAACTGAATGAAGCTGGATAAAGTGTTTTCGAAGATGGATTGTTTCTTATGGATTTCGTCATACCTCTTTGAATACCATCCAGAAGCCCATTTCTCTTCCTCTTGCTCCATCAACTTAATATTCATCTCTAGATTCGCTTTCTCTTTTTCAGGTGAGATGAATCCAAAGAAGTCCAGAATACCTTCGATTTTAGATTCGTCGACCCCAAGTTCGTTAAGCAGAGCGTAGCAGGTATTGTAATCGGGATTCTTTATCTTTCCGTTTTCAAGTTGCGAGACGTACGTTACTGCTTTACCAACTTTCGAAGACAGAACCTTAGAGGAGATACCTGTGGTTGTCCGTATTCGTTTTAGTTCTTGTCCGAAATCAATGCCGTTCATTTTCATTCCTCCCTTTGATACCCCTGATTATAGCATATGGTAGCATAAATATCAACCAATGCAACTTTATACTTGATTTATATGCTACCGTATGCTACTGTGGAGATACAAACTTACACGTAACGGAGGGAACAGACGGAATGAACACAATTAACCGACTTGATGTTTTTATAGATAGGGTGTCGAGTATTGTACTAGACTTTCTTTCTAATGAAGCGGGCGAAGCAAATGATGAATGGGGCATTGTACCAGCAGTGTTTACGCAGTGCTGGTCAGTAGATGAGGATTCGATAAATGAACAAGACAGGGTATTTGCCGAATTTCTTGAATCATTAACCCCAGCAGAATATCACAGTTATTTCGCAGAGCAAGAAGAAACCAGAAGAGTCTATTGGGAGTTAGAGATGGCAATGGTAGCATGACTTCGGGTAGGAAACAGGTCATGCTACCCTCTATATTAATAGCACACTACACGGTGCGTGGGATATGGATGTAATGGAGGAATTATATATCATTTTTGAATCAAGATTTTGACAAAGGGGAATGATTATGTTGAAGAGTATACAGATCGACACGCTTCATCTAGTGGCGAAGCTAACTAACGATCAGAAGAGCGAATTGTATGATCTAATTGATTTTGGTAAGGATTACGGTGAGGGCTTTAAGGTTTACTGGAATGGGAATGCCGTATATAAGCACATCATCCACTCGAAAGAACCTTTCTTTATGGTATTCTTTGAGCCGAGGGTGGGGACAGGACTATGGACAAAGTCGCACTATGACATACTGGTTATCCTCCAACAAGAAGCGATACAGTCAAAACCAGCAATTCTTGAATTGATCTTCAATATTGGAGATTGGCGAATAAAGCGAATGGATATTGCATTTGACTGGTTAATTCCAATGAATCAGCATTTCATATGGAAAAATGCAAATGTGAAGAAGGAAATGGTTATCGATAATCAGAACTACTATCTTTACGGTGAACGAAGTGAAAACCGTGCGGTAGTATATGATAAGAAGTTACAGCTAAAGAAGAAAAAGAACATTGACATTCCACATGAACATTTGACAAGGCTTGAAATCCGCATTCGACCTAAACTGAACAATTTATCAGTAAGTGCGACTAGCCTTGGATGGTTGAAAAAGCACCTAGATAAATTCATCTTTGTTGAAAACGCAGCGAAGCTATCACGAAGTTTGAAGGAAGAGGATAGGAAGGCATTCAGGGCGTTGAGACGTAATGCAAGAATGGACTGGTCAGCATATGGTGGAGATTCGGCGAAACGAAGAATTAGAGAGAGCGCAAAGGAACAATCCGTTGATCTGTTTGATCTCTTCATGTCTCACAGAATGCAAATGAATATGACAGCATAACCTAGAATCCTGCTTCTTCACGAAGTAGGGTTCTTTTTTGTATCCGTGAATAGGTCTGAAATTGGAAATGACACATCCTTCGACCGACTGATGTTATTTTTTACGATACGATAATGGTATGTAGTCGAAAACCGAGTAATATATAGGTGTTTATCGTTAAAGATATAGCTTGAAACTGAAAACGAGCATTTGGGAGATAGTACAGGCAATCGTGAGGATATACGAGTATAGGTAACATTTGCTCGTTAGATTGCGATAGACGTAGGTTTACTGTTCATATTCCTTGACACGACGATAGAAAGTATTTGGCTTCATATCAAGTCTTCTCATGGCTTCTGTTGCAGTGATTTGTTCTGCCTTCCATTCTTTATATACCTTCTCAAAGACAGGTGTAATCGCTTGTTTGGGTCTTCCAAACTTCACTCCATTATTCAAGGCAACTTCAATACCTTCGGCTTGTCGTTGCTTGATGTTATCCCTTTCAAGTTCATACAAAGCACCGAAGACGGTTAGCATAAACTTCCCTTGTGGAGTGCCAGTATCAATACTCTCCTTTAAGCTAACAAGTTGTACTCCCTTTTCTTCGCACTCTTTAACAATACTTAGGAAGTCGTAAGTGCTTCTAGCAAGCCTAGAGATTGATTCTATGTAGATTGTGTCACCTTCTCTTACGAAGTCCAATAGGGCTTGTAGCTGAGGTCTGTTGCGATCTTTACCACTGACCTTCTCAGTGAACCATTTGCCGATCTGGTGTTGTTCTAATGCTTTCATTTGCCGATCTTCGTTTTGTTCAGCGGTTGATACTCTGACATAAGCAACGTTCATCTTGTTCATCTCCTATGCACTATCTTATGTCATAAAGTATACAAACATTTTTGAAATATTTCAATAGTTTAATCGGACTTATTGACATATAGTTTTGAAGGGTAATAGAACCTTGTCAATTTGTATACTTTTTGACATGCGCCAATGCGGATTATGCGTACTTCTAACAGCACTGGAGGAATTGCGTTAAGAAGACTTGTCAGAGTATCCCAACGCACCTCTAGAAGCCCTGTATGCGGTCTGATGATGTAAGTGGGGTGGGGGGTGGTTTATATCTATAATGTGCTAACCGCTTTCATAAATAGCCTAAGCACATCCAGAGAGCGACTATGAGTAAAATACGAAGCGATAACGTAAGGTATAAATAAAAAGCCCCCTCTGAAGAACAGAGAGGGACACAACTACTTGATCAATTCTTCTAGCGAGACGGGGAATAATGGTTTTACCAACTCATAAACTGCCGTAGCATATTGTTGAATTTCATATTGTGAGTCATGAGCAAGCCTTTGATTGAGGAAGTGACAAACAGACTGAAGTGAAGCTGTCCAATAATACGCTGTGTACATTCCATAAGCTGAAGGGATAAGCAGACGTGCTTGTTCAGGAGCGATACTATTTTCTAATGCCCATTCGTAATCCTTTAGCCCTTGTTCAATCTGCCGAAGTAATCTTTGTGTGGCTTCAAGACCGATTGTATCAGTTACAGGCTCTCCGCTTCCCTGCTTAGAGTTCTCAGGCTTACTTCGCCAATCAGTTGGGTTAGGAACATAATTTTCTACATCAATCGTTATGTATCTTCTAGAAGCTTCATTCCAAGCATCCATTGTGTGGTCACTTCCCACTACGTACTTCCAATGTTGCCTTGCTACCATAAGGGGGGCGTAAACTTCAAATTGGATAGTAGCATGACGGAATGGGGACATGTGATCTTCCCTTGCTAAAAACTTGATAAGCTTAACATCGTTAGGTGTAAGTTCCTTTGATTCTTTAGCGTAGGAAACCCTTGCACTATTTACAACGGATAAATCCCCACCCATATGGTCTACGAGTCTAACATACCCTTTATCAAGCACATTTATTTTCATGATAAGGCATCCCTCCTAAAATCATATCTTCTCAAAAAAATATCATAACAAATAATGGATAAGCGGACTAGACTCTTTATGTGATGATGTAAGATGGTTATACTCACCCTATATATTAATGTAAACTTTGTGGTCAAACCGTACTTTGTGCTTGGGTATACTACGGTGAACCGTATCACAAGTAACGGCAAGTTTTTTTGGAGTAAAGCTCGCAGAAGCCTATATTCACAGCATACCGGCCGTAGGAGCAGGGTAGGCCGCACTCCGGTTGGAGTAAAACGTAGATATTTTTCCTGAGAGATTGTTTATGCTACAGAATGATGATTTCCTTGAAGGGGCTTTTGCCGGTCTTCGGTGGGTCTTTTGGTATGGTCGAAAAAGCTTCTGGCTGAGACTATACGACGATTATTGCGGATATGCGGCCTGGAATGTTGTCATGGCGGGGATGGCCGGGTAATAGAGATGATTAGAACTTTCGAATTTGGCTGGAGTGAAGCCAATGAAACGGAGGGACAAATCATGGAGGCACAGACAGTATCAGGCATCAGCCCAGTACAAGCCATTGCAGCTTACGGTGGTACACAGAGCGATGTCAGTTCCCTGGAGAAACAGCGAAACCGGCTGATGATGGAGCTGGACAAGGCGAATGCGGCGCAGGGTAGCGAGATGCAGATTCCTTATCGCCGGGAGCAACTGCAGCGGCAAATCCGGCTGCTGGAGGCTCAATTGGTGCAGAAAAGCGGGAGCAGCACCCCGGTCAATTTTGTACCGGCTTCTCCGCTTCAAGACCATCTCCCGCTCTGGCGGACTGAAGGAAAGGGAGGCCTTAAAGTCATCGGTCTAACCGATCCCCGGACGGCGACGGTGAACCCGGAGGGCCATTTCGACGCGTTGATTTAGACCAGAAAGCGAAGGTACGGGAAACCCGGTAATGAACCGGCTTTTCCGTACCTTCTTGCTTTAAGAGGCGGCAGTGTATCGTTTCTACTGTACTAAACTATCCAATTCCGGCTTCAATTTGTTCCGCAGAACATACAGCATGACGGCACCGACAAGGAAGGCGACGGCATCCGCAATGACAAGCGACCAGACCACCCCGTGGAAGCCGTTCATGTGATTGGCGATATAAAGCACAGGAATCAGCGTAATTCCTTGAATAATTGACATAATAAACGCGGCCGTTCCTTGCGCTGTGGCTTGGAAGATCCCCGTAAACAATGTGGTCATCCCTGTAATGAACAAGGATAAGAACGTTACATGCAGAATGTAGCTACCCATTTCAATTAATTGCGGGTCATTTGTAAAAAGACCAATTAAATGGTCGGAAATCAAATAGACGACAATGCCGAATACGGCTGCTAACACCACGATTGCTTTACTCGTAAATCCAATGGTATGCTTC
Organism: Paenibacillus sophorae; assembly: GCF_018966525.1. Lineage (NCBI taxonomy): Bacteria > Bacillati > Bacillota > Bacilli > Caryophanales > Paenibacillaceae > Paenibacillus > Paenibacillus sophorae. The sequence goes on along the minus strand of NZ_CP076607.1, from coordinate 573,453 downwards.
ATGCGCAATTTATCCGCTGTAAAAGAGAAGGCAATAAGCGGCACAACTCCCTCGCATAAACCCATCAGAATAAACTCAGGAAACTGCAATAAACGTGATGAAATTCCGTAAGCCGCTACGGCCGAATCCCCATATTCGACAAGGAAATGGTTAAAGATGAGCGACATTGCCCCCAAAAAGATGCTCATAATAAAGACGGGAACTCCGATTTTGAATACATTGCCCAGAATGTCCTTGGTAGCCTTGAACCATTTGACGGAGACCGTTAAGAATTGGCTCTTATACCCCATATGGAAGGCGTAGTATACACTCGCAACCAAGTTAGAAATGACCGTAGCCGACGCAACGCCGATCACGTCCCATTGGAACACGAAGATGACGAGCGCATCGAGAATGATATTTACAACAACACTGAGAATCATACCGATCATAGACGTGATGGCTGCACCCTCTGAGCGCACGATATTCTCCAGCGTGAAGAATAATACAACGAACGGTGAACCGATAAGCATAACCGTGACATAGTCCTTCGTGAATCCGAAGGAGTCAGGCGTTGCCCCCAGGCCGTGTACGATTAGATCGATCAATGGGAGACCCACGGCTATCAGGATAAGTCCGAGAACTAAACTGCTGTAAAAAGCGAATGAAGACACATGCTTTACGTCATCATATCTCTTCTCTCCCAGCAAACGGGAGATGAATGTGCCGCTGCCCATGCCAATCAAGTTGCCCAGTGCCATAATGATTGCGAATAACGGCAAGGTTAGTGCGAGTGTGGTTAACATGGCCGTATTGTGGAGTGTGCCTAGGAAGTAGGCATTCAAAATGGAATATATGACATTCATTGATGTACCTAGCATCATCGGTACAGCGAAGTGAGCTACGGCTTTTGCTACCGGTGCTTTTTCAAAGTAATAGAGGTTTTCTGCATCCATGTTGGATCACTACTTTCTTTGTTTTTTCTAGACTAACAGTGTTAGATTGAACCTTACAGTGTTAGATGATATCATGAACCTAAGAACCTGTAAAGCATAAACTTACACTGTTAGATAAAAGGGCGGATAACGATGAAAAAGCAGCAGCCTCAAATTTCGGAGGATAGGATTCTGGAAGCCTCGTGGGAGCTTCTCGGAGAGGAGGACATTGAGAAATTCAGCATGAGACGATTGGCCGACAGGCTGGGGATTCAGGCTCCCTCCCTGTACTGGTACTTCAAGAGCAAACAAAATCTTTACCAGCGCCTGGCCAATCAGGTATCGAAGGTGATCCTGGAGGAGTTCCACTCCGAGGGGGATTGGAAGGAGCAACTGACAGGGCTTGCCGTAACAGTACGGAGCGTGCTCAGCCGATATCCCTGCTCCACTCAGCTCATGATGATGACGCTGCCCCACGAACCGGACATCATCCGGTTCACCAACCGTATGCTGCTCTGCGTGGAATCGACGCCGCTTGAGCAAGCGCAGAAAATGCAAGTGGTTACTACGCTTGTGAACTATGTTTTCTACTTCGTTCTGGACGATTATCAGCATGAGCGCAATGTCTCCGCGATCCTTAAGGACCAGGGAGCGCCTCCGGGTGAGGAGATGATTCGCCTTCTGGACTCCATGAGCGAGACGGATGCGGGACTGTTTCGGAGGATGTTCACGAACGGGCTGTTCGAGCTGATGGGGACCGACGGGGCATTTGAGTTCGGCTTGAAGCTGATTCTGCTCGGGATTGAGCAAGTGATCAAGGAGCAGGAGAAGTAGTATGTAAAAAACGCTCATCCGGTTATCGGATAGGCGTTTTCAATGAGGAATATATATGATATGAGGGGTTCAAGCCCAACAGCCTATACTTTTATTTCCAAGTCACCTATATTGAAAAGGATATCCAGACGCAGAATTAGTTAAATAAATTATGGACTTTAATACGCAGAGTGGCTTTCGGATTCTCAAAGAACATATATAGGAGAAACAGGGCCAATGGTAATGCCCAGCTTGTCGCTCATTTTGAAAAGGTGGTCTCTCAAAAACTTGCCGCTTCAGCCAGCGCGGTGAATCGTACCACAAATGATGGTAAACAGGGTTAGGCAAGAATTAATATTGGATAATCTCTTCATAAGCAGGTTAATGCAAAGGTGGATTTTTGTTAACGGTATAACTTCAAATACAGTGAGACTAAAGATGTTATTTGCCCAGGTATCACGATAAGAAACAGGAACGGTAACACGAAAATCCACAGCCATTTTATTCGATTCATGATCAGCTCTCCTTATAGTCAGCGGTTCTAAGGTACAACGAAATAAAAGGCCGACCCTTGTGAGACAGCCCCTTGCTTCTTGCACGGTTTTAAACTTATGATTCAATCTGTGCCTAGTAATGAATCAATTATGTTCAGGTGACTTTTTTATAAACCAACCCAGCACCAAAATAAGTATTGCAAGAATAAATTCAATCCAAAAAACCGTTTGTAGACCGAAAACCATGCTTTGTGTCTTCTCATGCATCGCAGTGGGATCGAGCGAATGGTGAAGATAACGATTGGCTCCAGACGACATGATGCCGACGAACAATGCGATGCCAATTCCCCCTGCAATCTGTTGGAGCGTATTGTATATGGCTGTGCCATGAGGGACCAGGTGACGTGGAAGTTGATTCAATCCTGCCGTCTGAGCCGGCATGACGACGAACGACATGCCTAAGAATAAGAGGACATGACCCAACAGAACGGAACCTTGTGTTGTATCACTGTCGATGCCGGCAAACAGCCACAACGATATGGCGATCAGGAACAGTCCGGGCACAATTACGAGCCTCGGCCCGAATTTATCGAATAATTTCCCCGATACCGGCATCAGTATCCCGTTCAAAATGTTACCTGGTATTAGAAGTAAGCCTGTCGCGAATGCTGTCAACTTCATCACATCCTGCATATAGAACGGCAGCAATGTTGTTGTGGCGAATAGAACCATCATCAGAATTACAATCAATACCGCAACCAGAGAAAAAGTGGGATGCCGGAATACGGAAAGATCAATCAACGGCTCTTTGATCATGAACTGGCGCCATACAAGCAAGAGCAAGAAAAGGCTGCCTATTGCAATCGATCCGTAACCTTCAGGCTCAAGAGAGACACTTGTCTGGCTGAAGCCGTAGGTGACGCAGCCGAAACCGACGGTTGACATTACAATGGATACAAGATCGACCCTTGGCTTGGTCAGTTCTGTCACATTTTTCAAGTATATGAATGCATAAATAATCGAAAACAGTGCGACGGGGATCACCATGTAGAACAGCCATCGCCAGTGAAAGGTATCAATGATCAACCCCGACAAAGCCGGTCCAATGACAGGGGCGACCATGATGACCAGCCCCATGAGACCCATGGCGGCACCCCGGCGTTCTGGAGGATAGAGGGCGAGAATCGTATTCATCATCAACGGGATCAATAATCCTGTCCCGCAAGCCTGAACAACCCTGCCCATCAGCAAGATTCCGAATCCCGGGGATACTGCACACAAGCAAGTACCGGCCAAAAATAACGCCATCGCAGACATAAACATCTGGCGAGTCGTGAACCATTGCTGTAGTAATGCGGTCACCGGCACCAGTACGCCGATAACGAGCATATAGCCTGTCGATAACCACTGTATGGTCGCGGCAGCAACGTTGAATTCCCGCATCAATCCAGGAAGCGCATTGGCAAGCAAATTTTCGTTAAGAAACGCAACAAATGCACCGATGAGTAGCGCGGTTAACATCGGCCCTCTCTTCATTCCACTTACCTCTTGAACCCGTTTGTTCATCTTTTACCTCCCGAATATTCATTGCCTTGACACCGAATCGCCAGCCTGTCGTGCAGATTATCCTACACCATCACTTTCTAACAAGGAATAAAAATTATCGCGGTCTTCGTTATCGAATTTGCCAAGCGTCCGTACCCTGACAAATTCATGTCCGCCATACATGTCTATTTCCTCGCCATACCTATTGTAGAGCGCGATCATATTGCCATCCCGATTCAACTCCATGTACCCGTAACATTTTGCCTCAGGCGCTTCACCGTAAAGGAGCATAAATCTGATTTTGTCCACTCTGTTCATGCAGCTCCTCCTTTTCTATTTTTCGTAATGAACCTGAATAAAATTTTACGTGAAACCGGATGAATTGGAAAAAGCGATATCGCTCTTCATACTCGGAAATTCATTCATATTTCGAAAGCATAAAGGGGGCTCCCCCACTATGTCGCTCATTCGCACATTATTTCTTGACAAGATGAGATTTGGGGATTATGATAACGTGCCGGTCAACTCTACAAGGTAAATCAATCTGGTACTCGGTCAGGGCGCGGAGAACCGTATCATAAATGTTTAAACTGAGGCCACTAAGTTGCAACAAAATGTCTTGATAATTATTTGGTATGGTTTCAATTCCTCGAAATGAAGGGATTTGACGCAATAACGTCGAATATTTGCCGAGTATTTAAAGAGGTGCTTGTTAATACCAGTTAGGGAATAATGAGAGAAAAGGAGGAATAGAAATGTCGTATATCGTTGATTTTAAAAATGTGTCTACGGCAGGTTTAGAGTCTTCACCTGTAGCAGAAGCGCTTGCTGGTTTACGTGCTAATGAAGCCCGTTACTTTATGAACAAATACAAACATGAATTTACGGTTGTACCAGCTGGCGAAAGCCAGGAGACCCTTGATTATGTGAACCGAATTTTGAAAGAAGAACGTGATATTGCGTTTGCGGCCAAACCTTTGGAAACGTCGCGTTTTCAAGTGGAAAATATCCAATTTTCCTACGTCTTTTATGAGGATGGTCTTGGGATCAATGTCATGTATACGGTTGATGACCCTAAGAAGCGGGCCGTTGGTTTTAAGCTTTCTGAGGGGATGGAGATACCAAGGGAGTTAGAAGGGAAGTTTAAGTTTGCTAGGCAGCAGTCTAAACTAGCTGGTACAATTCGGGGCTCGTTTTTTGTGATAAAAGGACAATATTAAAGTAAGCTATATGGGTGCGAGGATATTCGGGTACTGAATGGATTTGCAGGGCTTGTTGAGTCCTTTGTTACTCGCCCCTTTTGAGTGTGAAAAATATAAGCATCTGTTCCGAGTGGCGGAATAGAGGCTTTTCTACAAAAATTCGCGGTTACAGTGATACGGTGAACCGTATCACAAATAGTGGTAAAGCAGCGAGTTGAGTTAGAGGTCAATCTGAATGAATTCATTTAAGATGGCATAGGAAATTCGTGCATAAAGCGAAAGCATTTATTGCCTTATTGCTAGAAGAAATTCAGCGGCGGCAGCCTCCTAATCCAGACACAAACAAAAATGCGAGCCAGTAATAGTCGCATTTTTACCTAAGTTATCATGCTCTTGTAAGACCTGAACAAGTAATTTGACATTTAGTTAACGATCACTTACTATATTGTCATGAGCAAAAAACATATTGATAGTAAACGCGATGATATTATCAACGCCGCTGTAACTCTCTTCTCTCAAAAAGGCATCGACGGAACAAATGTTAAAGAAATAGGTAAACTAGTCGGTGTGACCGACGCGGCATTATATAAGCACTTCCCAAGTAAAACTGCTCTCGCTGAGCAAGTATACATTCATTACTTGGAACAGTATACGAAAGTTATTGATTATTTCGCTAACATGTCTATTCCCTTTAATGAAAAGTTAGCTTTTTTGATTCAGGAATTAATGAAAATGATAGCGGAGGATCGCTTCGGTTTTCTCCTGCTTGGACAAAATCATGACTGTCTCTCGGAGGTTCTTAGGAACCGCAGACAACCTGCCATGGCATTAGTTGATTTAATCCAAGCCGGTGTACATAATCATGAAATACCTAATCAAGATCCCTATTTAAGTGCTACTTTGTTCATCGGAGCTTTCTTGCGATTACCTATCCTTATGGATAACATGATTTTGCCTCAACAACTCGAACAAACCACGTTGCAAATTCAAGTTCGGATTGCTGGTTTACTTGGCTCAAAGTAGCCTTTTCTTTTTGATTATAAGGTTAGTGTTTATTAACCATATTTTATGGAGGTTATTTTCATGATTTGGAGCATTCTGGGGATCGTTGCTTTATTACTGATTGGTTCTGTATTGTTCTTCCTATTATATGCCTATTGGTATATATGCAATGTGAAGAAAAAAAAGTTAATCTATGAAATTGATGAATCAAAACAGAACGACGTTATTGAAAATATCATGTATAAGAAGGTGGATCGAAAGCAGTTACTTATGGATGTTTACCGACCTTCTAATCTTGAACCAAACGCGAAATTACCTGCTGTTCTTCTCGTACATGGCGAAGGTCTCGAAGTATTAATAAAAGACGCTAAAAATTGGGGATTGTACACTTCTTACGGAAAACTTTTAGCGAACATTGGGTTGATAGGTATTCCTTTTAATCATCGACGTGCAAATATGGATTTATCCAGAATCCATGAAGTTACAAGCGATATCTCCGATGCAATAAAATTTGTTAAGAGAAACGCAGTAAAATGGAGTATTGACGAGAACCGAATTTGTATCTGGACATTTTCTGTAGGCGGCGCATTCGTCGTCCCTCTTCTAAGTGAGAATAACCATAAGATCAAGTCATTTGTTACGTACTACAGTCTTCTGGATATCAGAAATTGGTCCGACAGCGTCAATGACGATAAGTATAAAGATTACTTTCCTGAACAATACCTATCCATATCACCTGAGAAGTTCCCGCCTTCTTTGGTCGTAAAATGTGAAAAAGATAGCGAACGTATTAATAAATCGATTGATCATTTTGTACATATAGCAAAGTTAAGGGATATAAAGTTCGACTATATCGTTCATTCTACGGGAAGGCATACTTTTGATGCTTTTGATGATAACAGCGAAACACGCCAAGTCATAAATCAAACGCTAGAATTCATAACAAGAAACACATGACCATAGCTATGAGTATAAGTCTAGGACTAGGCAAGCTTTAAAATAGCAATCGTTCCACACGTGATTGTTATCAATGTGCGAATACTATACTGTGAGAACGTAAATGTCGCAGCGAAGCAATCTTTTAACCCCCTTTACCTGGCGGTAAGAACATTAAAAACATCGTTTTCTGGTTTGCAAAAGAAGATGGATTGGCTCAAACTGCTTTACCAGTGAGTGAGGAGAGGAGAACCGTACCACAAATTAACGACATGTTTTTAGCAGGACATTAGCCTTAAACCCAGGAGGGTTAGGGCAACTGGTGTGACTTTCGTCACAGATAAAACACTCACATAGTATGTAATATGTTAAAATGTCAGAAGGGCATTACCGCTTCACTAACTTAATAGTTAGCAAGCTATGATTGCTATGGGGTCACACTATAGCAGGAGCAGCTTCTGGAGAGACTGCGGGAATTCTGCGGCGCCGAAGGGTTCACAATCTCAGGCAAAAGGACAGAAGAGTACTGAATGTATTTGTTATGCTGATCGTTGTCAGCAGGATAAGTATGATTCGATATTCTTATGAACCGGGAGATTGGAGGACATCCAGTCTCTTTTTTTGGCACCAAGGTATTGCATTCATAAGGGGGAACTAGGTATGGCACAACCAGAATTAAAGAGAGAGCTAGCAAATCGGCATGTTCAACTCATCGCAATCGGCGGCACCATTGGTACGGGATTATTCTTGGGATCGGGCAAAGCGATTCAACAGGCAGGCCCATCCATCATGCTTACGTATTTAATTGTGGGGATCGCCGTGTTTTTCGTAATGAGAGCGCTGGGAGAACTTCTGTTGTCTAAAGCGGGTTATCAATCGTTCACGGATATTGCTGAAGACTATCTTGGATCTCGGGCCGCGTTTATAACCGGTTGGACGTATTGGTTTTGCTGGATCATGACGGCTATGGCTGATGTAATCGCTGTTGGCGTATATGTGCAGTATTGGTTTGATATCCCGCAATGGGTGCCTGCCATCATCTGCCTGATCATTTTATTAGGACTTAATCTATTAACTGTAAAAAATTTCGGAGAACTCGAATTTTGGTTTGCTTTAATCAAAGTAATCACGATTCTCGCCTTAATTGGCATTGGGGTCATTTTGCTGGTCATGGGATTTAAGACGGATGCAGGATCGGTCACGATACGAAATCTTTGGGAACACGGGGGCGTTTTTCCGAACGGCATTTCAGGTTTTTTATTTTCCTTTCAAATGGTGGTATTCGCTTATGTCGGTGTGGAATTAGTGGGTGTATCGGCAGCGGAAACGGCGAATCCGGAAAAAAATATTCCATCGGCGATCAATAAAATTCCTCTACGGATTCTATTTTTCTACGTTGGCGCGCTTTTTGTCCTGCTGTGCATTAACCCATGGACGGAGCTCAGTCCGGCAGAAAGTCCTTTTGTTAAAACCTTTACTTTAGTAGGAATTCCGATTGCCGCAGGGATTATCAATTTCGTCGTACTAACTTCTGCCGCTTCCGCTTGCAACAGCGGGATGTTCTCCACAAGCCGGATTCTCTATAATTTGAGCAAGAAGGACCAGGCGTCCTCTCATTTTGCCAAACTGAATAAAAATCATGTACCCGGGAACTCGTTATTCATCTCCACGCTGGTCATATCCGTTGGCGCTCTTTTGAGTAAACTCATTCCGGAGCAGGCGTTTGGAATCGTGACAACGATAAGTGCCATTTGTTTCATTTGGGTGTGGGGCGTCGTCCTCGTCTGCCATATCAAGTATAAAAGGACCCGGCCGGAATTACAGGCAAAATCAAAATTCAAGGCACCCTTTACGCCATTTATTAACTATGTTGTCTTAGCATTGTTTGCCGGGATTCTCATCATTATGCTGTTCGCTAGAGAAACACGTCCGGCGTTATTGTTCACTCCGCTATGGTTTATTCTATTATTTTTATTGTATCCTGGTAGAAGCAAAAGGGAAAAAAGCAGCAGTATAGCAACGAGCACCAAATAGATTGGCTGTTATGAACGCATTGACTCCTCATGGAGTCGGTGCGTTTTTTTCTGCTCAGAGAAAGGCGGATTTTTTGCTATAATCGGGACTTTACAAAAGATAATTAGTTACAAAACAACGCAGCCCCGACAGACGAAATCCAAAATAGAAGTGATTCTTTCGTGTCTAGCCGTAGTCGATCCAAGACCCACCAAGAACAAAAGGAAAGCCTCTACAACCGTGTAGGGGTTTTTGTTTGATCATTGTCTATATTAAGTCTTAGTTTATATATACACAAAACAGGATTTTACGAACGTGTGTTAGTAAAACCGAACAGAATCTATGATGTCTTCTTATCTACTAGCAAATTAACTATCGTAAATCTTACTTTACTTAATGGAAAATTCTGTTATAATGAAATCAATCGAATTATTACATATTTTGTATTTTTGCATTTTTATTTAAAAAACTTGTAGCGATAAGGGAATCAAATTTCTATTTGTTGATACGCTGGGCCCAGCTGTCATATGAAATTTGAGGAGCGATGAAAATTCATGAAAAAAAGGTTGCTCAGTTTATTCTTTGTTGCCGCACTGACTCTTACTTTATCCGGGGTGGTAAATGCCGCTAATTCTGAATCTCAAGCTCAACCATCTAAATCAGTTGATATTGTAGAGTCTACCAACTACTACACTCCTTCTATCGCAAATGAACCTACAAAGGTAACCAAAATTGATGTAAAGGGAGTGGACAAAGAAACAGGTAGTATTATTAACGAAGATCAGTTTAAGAAATCCTTATTAAATTTCTTTAATTCGAATCCTGAGAAATATTCTACAAGCATTAAAGAATAACTATAAAGCTGCACAATTGGGCAAAAGCACGAACAATAATCAAAAAGAAGTAACTCCTTCTTTTGGTGAAGTCTCTCCTTCTTATATTGTTGGTCAGGGTTGGTCAACAGACCCGCATGTTACTTTTTCTCAAGATCGAGTTACTTATGCAACCTCATGGATTACAGAGGATAATTATCGGTCAAGCGTACCTATTACTGCTACCTATACTAAAACTCTGAAAACATCGGCCACATTGGGATTTACGGGATCAAATCTTATACAGAGTAAAATGGGTTTCTCAGCATCCTTTAATGTTGAACAAACTACAACTATTACACAAGGAGCTAACGTTCCGGCTTGGACAGTTTGGGGGATGAGGCCTTATATTAAATATAACCTTGAAGAATGGGAAGGGATCTATTATTATATTGACTCGACTGGTGGAATTGTACAAGTAATTGAAGGCTCCGTAACTGGAACAAACAAAAAACTTATTACAAAATCGAATGAGTATTGGTCCCGCACCAACACTACACACGACCTCAATGCAACAACCCCAACTCCTCCAACGGGTGTTCCTAATGTATAATATACAATAGAAGAACTAGTTTGGATGGAGGGAGGATTGCGATGGGTAACCAGAGGAATATCTTGCTTATCATATATGGTGTATTAGTTTTTATACTTGGTGTCTTATTTGTTCCGGTTAAAAAAGTATGGGGCCCGGAGAATAATCTTACTGTTCAAGAAGTAACATATGCTCCACTTTGGAGGCTGACTAATAAGAGCCAAGATATTAATGGCTTCAATCCCATTTATGAATTACAAACTGAACGGTTACTCTACACTATATTTATAGTTACATTAATATTTTTTGTCATTTACATTTTTCTTTTTCAAAAGAAAAATAAGTAATTTAATTGTTTAAGTGTGATTAACGTAAAACTTCCTGTGAGAATCCTTATTCTATAAGGATTCTTTTTTATTTACAAGGGTGTAAGAGGACAAGAGCCTTAATTGCGGCTAGGAACAATTGACATTGAGAACACAACCAACGGGAACTAAGGCAAGTCTGAAATTTCTTTTTTAACTATTTGAAATTGATAAATTTGACTTTTCGTAGTGCCTTGGCACCGGAATCGTCAGGCTATCGTGCAGATTATCCCACACCATTACTTTCTAACAAGGAAAAAAATTATCACGGTCTTCGTCATCGAATTTGCCAAGTGCCCGTACCCTGACATATTCATGTCCGCCATACATGTCTATTTCCTCACCGTACCTATTGTAGAGCGCGATCATATTGCCATCTTGATTCAACTCCATGTACCCGTAACATTTTGCTTCAGGCGCCTCACCGTAAAAGAGCGTAAATCTGATTTTGATCACTCTGTGCATGCAGATCCTCCTTTTCTGTCTTTCGTATTGGCTTTGAATTTATACAATATCCCCCATAAAATGTAAACAGTGATCCGGCCTTCGTCATCTAATTTGAAACGTGCTTTCGACGAGCGGCGTAAGAGTTAAATCAAAAAACCCCCGGCAATCCCGCCGGGGGTTCAACTATGCATAAATAAAGTTTGCACACAAAGAAGCACTATGCTATGATTGAAGAACTACTGGTGTCGTTTAAAAAAACTACGTGGAAAACCCATCTTATTTACACTTTTATCTTACCACACGACATTACGGTTTGTCAAACTTTCTTTTTCTTCAAATTTAAATGAAGGAGTGCATGCAGGAAGATGATAAGCGCGGAGGATTGGAAGCAAGAACAGGACCGGCTGGAGCTGGTTACGGAAAAGCTGCAAGCGAGAATCACCGAACTGGAGCCGGAGGTGGCCGGGCTGCATGATCAGGCGGTGGACATCCGCAAACAATTTTGGCAGGAAGTTACCGTAAACACAAGTACGGACGAAGATTTTGAAGAGACCTTCTACAGTATCAGGCAGCAAGAAGCATTATTGTCCGAACGGGAGCGAAGCCACAGGCAACGCGTGCAGCAATGGAAAAACATGAAACGGCTGCTGTCATCTCCCTACTTTGGGCGCATTGATTTCCACGAGGATGGCTTAAGCTCTACCGAGCAGGTCTATATCGGCGTGTCATCTTTCGTCGATTCAGACGGCATGAGTTTCCTGGTCTATGACTGGCGTACTCCAATCGCGAGTATGTATTACGATTATTCCCCGGGAGCGGCTGGATATGACACGCCGGACGGAACCATCCCGGGGACGATGAAGCTGAAACGGCAGTATCAGATCCGCGAGGGCAGACTTCAGAACGTGTTCGACACGAGCGTAACGATCGGAGACGAATTACTGCAGCAGGTGCTTGGCAAGGGCGCGGACAATCAGATGAAGAGCATTGTCGCGACGATCCAGAAGGAGCAAAACGCCATTATCCGCGAAGACAAAAGCCGGATGCTCGTCGTGCAGGGGTCGGCCGGCAGCGGGAAAACCTCGGCGGCGCTGCAGCGGGTGGCGTACCTGCTGTATAAGCACCGCGAGCGGCTCAAGGCGCACCAAATCGTTCTTTTCTCGCCTAATCCGATGTTTAACAGCTATGTATCTACCGTTCTTCCCGAGCTCGGTGAAGAAAACATGCAGCAGACGACCTTCCAGGAATATCTGGACCACTGGCTTGGCAAGACGTTCCATATAGAAGACCCCTTTGACCAGATCGAATACGTGCTGACAGAAGCATCAAGCCAAGGGTATGAGGCCCGGATAAAAGGGATTGAGTATAAGGCATCCGCAGACTTTCTGCAAGCTCTTCAGAATTATGCGCAGTGGCTGGAGCAGGAGGGCATGCGCTTCAAAAGCATCCGCTTTCGGGATCGTGATTTGATCACGGCCAAGCAAATGGAATCCACATTTTATAGCTATGATCCTTCCATTCGCATGACCAATCGCATTGCTATGCTGCAGGAGTGGCTGCTGCGTGAATTGACCTTGCTCGAAAGCAAGGAATGTGAGGCGCTCTGGGTGCAGGAGGAGCTGGATTATCTGGGCAAGGATCAGTACGCCGAAGCGTATCATGCACTGCACAAGGAGAGGGGCGTGTTTGACTTTGCCGAGCAGTATGAAAAGGTCCGCGAAAGGCTGGACAGCAAGCGCAGACCGGACGAGGGCGATTTCGACTATGCCGAGCGGGAGGAAGAGCTGCTGCGCCGGATGATCGTGAAGGAGCAGTTTAAACCGCTGAAGCGAAGCGTGAAGCGGATGTTGTTCATCGATATGGCCCAGCTGTACGTCCAGCTGTTTCAAGATGAAGATGCTTTTAAGAAGATGACCAATGGAGCGGCGATGCCCTCGCTTTGGCCGGAAATCTGTGATCAGACCAAGGAGAAGCTCGGCCGGCTCGAACTCTTCTATGAAGATGCGACACCGTACCTGTATTTAAAAGAGCTCATCGAGTGCGTTCGGACGAACACGGAGATACGGCATGTAATCGTCGATGAGGGTCAGGATTATTCGATGTTTCAATATGAGTTCCTCAACAAAGTGTTCCCCCGTGCCCGTATGACGGTGCTTGGCGATTTCGGTCAGGCCATTTTTGCTCAGGCAACGGAGCTGTATGGTGAAGATTCGCCGCTCATCCGGCTTTACGGAGGATCTGACACGAGCTTGTTCCGCCTGGTTCGCAGTTACCGGTCAACCCGCGAGATTGTGGAATTCACGAAGTCTCTGCTGCCGAATGCCAAGGAGATCGTATCCTTTGAACGAAGCGGCAGGAGACCGCTCCTTTCTAAGGCGGGCAGCGGCGAGAAGCGGGCAGCGCGAATAGCTGAGCATCTCGCGGCGCTTCAGGCGGAAGGCTTCGTCTCCATCGGCGTCATTACGAAGACAGCGGCCGAAAGCAAAGAGGCTTATGATCTCTTGACGTCTCAGGGATGCCAGGGGCTGAAGCTTGTGACGAAGAGCACGCCCACCTTTGAGAAGGGAACTTTGATAATCCCCGTGTATCTCGCTAAGGGCGTTGAATTCGATGCCGTTCTAATCTACGACGCATCTTCGCAGACGTATCATCGGGAGAGCGAGCGCAAGCTTTTTTATACCGCATGCACGCGTGCTATGCATCGGCTTCTGCTGTACGCAGCAGGAGAGTGGACCCCATTCATTCAGGCATTGGATAAGTCCTTGTATGAGGTAGAGCAATAAGAGGGTGCTTTTGGATATAGGTATCGAATAAGTCCGCGCTCATGGTGCTAAAATGAAGAGACCCATCGAATTTCTAATTTCGATGGGTCTTGATTGTCTATTCTAACATATGATCAAGCTTATCATCCGCGAGTTGCACAGCCTTCCAACAGGAACGGATTACTTCATGCACGCTGTCGCTGGTTAATTCGAAGATCCCTTGCAGATGGGCTTTCAAAATGTAAACTAATGTCCCGTAATGCATCTGCACCATCAGCTTCGGATTCAGGGGGATAAACAACTTCTGCTGAATGGCTTCTTCATACAACTTGTTCATAGGCCCGCACCAGCCATCTGTATAGACTGCCTGCTTCACCTCGTCATAAATGTAAGGCGAGAATGAATACTGCTCAATAAATTGAAAGCCCTGTGGATATTTTTTACCCAAGTCGACAACCCGATTCCAACCTAATTCGAACTTTTCACGAATCGTTTTGCCCTGCAATAAACCTTCGCGCACATACTCTCCGTTGAATGTGACAATTGCTTTGTACAATTCATTTACAATATCTTCTTTACTTTGAAAGTAATGATAAATGTTCCCGGTCGATACGCCAGATTCCTTGGCTATTAGCGCCATTGAGGTCGCCTGTAATTCCTTCCGAATGATAATGTTAAGTGTCGTGTCGAGGACGGCCCGCTGCACCTTGTTGTATTTCTCAAACATTTAGCTCTTCCTTTCCCACCATCAAATCGAACGTTCATTCTGATTTAGAATATACTTAATACGTTCTTCAGTCAATACAGCCTCATGGTAGTAGCGGGAGAAGGTTATAATATCGTTACATATAATTTTTAGCGATTGTCTCCAAATAATCCTCAATCGGCACAGAGTTTCTAAGAGCCATCAGGTCGTTGCCTGTTGCGCCGATAACGGTACGGAACTTCTTGCTTTCCCCCGTCGCCAGAGCGACAATGGCATCCACAATGATTTGAGGGTCATCCAGACGGCCGCTGGTATCAGCGGTATTCATTAAATGTTGCACTTTCGCCATCAAATCATCGTAGTCTTTAAGGTTCTCATCTCTGTTCCAAGTGATACTTTCCTTAAAATTATTTCCTGTAGACCCGCCCTGCTCGATCAATCTAAGCTCGATATTGAACGGCTTCAGTTCGTAATAAAGACCTTCCGTCAATCCTTCCAAAGCGAACTTGGACATGTTATAAAGCGATCCAAGCGGCACCGCTGTCGTGATCCCCATGAAGGAGCTGATATTGATAAACATGCCCCCTCGATTAGCTCTGTAATGCGGCAAAAATTTACGAATAACATTGATCGGTCCCCGCGTATTAACGGCGAACTGCCAATCGATCGCGTCCTCTTTGGCTAGCTCCAACGGGCCGTAAGTGCCCATACCGGCATTATTGACGACGACATCAATTTTCCCGAATGCGGCTATGGCTTGTTCCACGGCCATTTGAACCTGCTCCACTTTTGTGACATCCAGTTTAAAAATTTTAATATTGTCATAAGCCGTAAGTTCGGTTTCTTTCTCGGGCGTACGAATGGTGGCCGCTACGTTCCAGCCCAATTGAGCAAATCGAATCGCCGTTAGTTTACCCAATCCTGAACTGGTCCCCGTAATAAAGACTGTTTTACTCATCATAAAACCTCCAATATATAAATTGAACATTCATTCTATAGCTAACAATAGATTAGATCGAATGCTCATTCTAATCCTATTATACAGTAATCCGTTTGTCAACGAACGACTCATTTTTTGATCGACTAAGTAGGCACTATCACCGATGTTCAATACAAACAACAACGAAGGAACTGCCGAGGCACCTCCTTTCGCATTGTTAGCCGATGATTCCGTTAAGCTGAACCATGTCATAAAAGCAGCAAAGTTTTTTGGGAAAACCTGAAGAAGCCTGGCAGAAGTGTGTTGAGTAATGACGAATCCAATGCAGGGTGTCTGCCACAGGTTCAAAAACTCATGATTCCAGGGTCGGCCGAATACAGCGACTTCGACGTCTTCAAATAGACAAACGAGTCCGTGTTTTTTACGTCGGGAATGCTGCGAATCTTTTGAATGATTTCCAGTAAGGAGTTTGTGTTATGGTAGGCTACTTCAACGATAATCTCATAATTTCCCGCGCAGATCGTCAAAAATGTGATTTGTTCGTATTCGGCAAGAATGTCGGCAACCTTTTCGATATTACCCGACACCTGGATGCCTAGCATGGCTATTTGGGCTGCATTCAATTTGATTAAGTTGGGAATCGCTACGATGCGGATGTACCCTTCTCGGATCAGTCTTTGCATTCTAACGCGTATCCGAGTCTCGGACAACGATACATATTGCGCTAGCTCCCGGTATGATGCGCGTCCGTCGTTGGTCAAAATCCGAATGAGTTGATGATCTACCTCGTCAGGAACATACTCATGATTCGTAGCTTTTGTCATAGGGAGTCACCTTTTATGTATTTGTTTTTAAAGAAATACAACAACATTTTTCTAATTTTATCCCATTGTAATTGTAATAACAATTAGTATTTTAATTTTTAACTGAATTTCACGAAAAATGAAAAAGCGAAGCCCGAATAATCGGCAGCTCCGCTATATTTTCATAACTTTGAATGCTATTCAGACTTGAGTCCCTGCAACCTCCCCAGAATCACCGTCGCTTCAGCCCGTGTCAACGCGGCATTCGGTTCGAAACGGTTCACGCTTCGCCCGTTCATCAGCTGTGCCTGCGTCACGGCCAAGACGGAAGCCGAGGCCCATTCGGGAATTTCATCGCTGTCGGCAAAACGAACCCCTGATTGTCCGTCTTGTGCCAAACCGGCAGCTTTCCCGAGCAGTACGGCCATCTCCGCGCGAGTAATTGACCGATTCGGACGGAACGTCCCGTCCTCGTAGCCAGTAACGATACCGAGATGAACCGCTGCTGCGATATCCTCCCTCGCCCATTCCGGAATATCCGCCTGATCGGTAAAGTTCAGCCCGCTGTTACTCTTCTGCAGTTGCAGCGTTCGGACGAGTAGGCCGATAAATTCCGTTCGTGTAACGGGATCATCCGGGCGGAACTTCCGATCCGGATCGCCCTTTATAAGTCCCCTGCTGAAAGCTTCTCGGATCTGCACCTCCGCCCAATGTCCTTTGATATCCTGAAGCGCCGCAGCCGGCTTCGGATAGCCGCCGGATGAACCACCTGCAAGCAACGAAGGCGTCAGCTTAGGTGCCTTGCGGTCGCGTGTGGATTCTTGCAAGTCGTATGCAAAGCTGAGCAACTCGGCATCCGCGTACTTCGAACCGAGCAAGCTGATTCCGACGGGGAAGTCGTCGGCGAACCCGGCTGGTACGGTGACAACGGGGCGTCCGGTGTAGTTAGCCCAGCCGCAATGGGTGCCGAACTGTTCGGGGTCGATGAGTACGGCCGGGTCTTCGTGGACCGTCGCCGGCGGAGCCGCGACCGTCGGATATGCTAGTGCGTCGAGCTGGTATTCAGAGAAAATTCCGTCTACGCCTTCCGCGAACACCTTCCGTGCGTCGACTGCGGCAGCGAAGCCTTTTTCGTCACGCGGCTGTTTATCGTCCCACGACAACCATTCTTTAGCGGTTTTTTCCATGTCAGGGCTGCCGGCGATGATGTCGCCGAAGTTGATTTTGTCGAAAGGCTCGGTCAGTGCGGCCAAGCCCACCGGCCACTCCGCTTTGGTGCGTACGAAGTAATCTTCGTGTCCGGTCGTCGCCCAATAAGATGCGTCCGCAGGGGCGTAAGTGTTCCACCAACTCCGATTCAGCGGGATTTTCACAACCGTGGCGCCTTGAGCTTCCAGATCGGCGACCGCTTCGTCGACAACCGAGAGGGTGGCATCGGATTCTGAACCGGGGATATAGTCGTATCCGCCGAACGGAGCGACTACGTACCCGATCCGCGCGCCCTTGAGAGACGTATCGGACAGCGAATCGACATAGGATTTCGGTTTATTGGCATCCGCTTCAACGGTCCATGGGTCCTTGGGGTCGGTTCCGGCGATCACATCGAGCAGCATGGCCGCGTCCTGGACCGATAGCGCGAGCGGTCCGACCGCATCTCCGAGCGGGTTGTAATCGACCCCCGCCATGGAGCCGAGTCCGACCGTCGGACGGAAGCCAACCAGGTTTGTAAACGCGGAGACGTCGGTAATGGAGCCGCAAGACTCGGTTCCGAGGCCAATCGCCGCCAAGCTCGCGGCAACCGCGGCACCCGTGCCGCCGCTGGACCCGTTAATATTTTTCGAGAGGTCGTACGGGTTATATGTACGGCCGTGGACGGAGCTGACGGTGTCCCAGAACATAGCGAACTCGGCCATGTTCGTCTTCCCCAAGATAATTGCTCCGGCGTCTTTAAGCCGCTTGACGACGGTCGCGTCCTCAAGCGGTTGGTAGGTGGCGAGAGCTTGATTGCCATGGCTTGTAGGCATATCGGCCGTATTAATGTTGTCCTTTACGAGAACGGGGATGCCGTGCAGCGGGCCGCGAACCTTGCCGCTCTTACGTTCGGCATCAAGCTCGGCAGCTTGGGCGAGCGCATCTTCGTTGAGCGTCACGATAGTGCCCAAGCCTGGTTTGCCGTTAATCTCTTTGTCATATGCTTTGATCCGGTCCAGGTACTGCTGGACTGCCTCAACGCTGGTGATCTCCCCGGCTTCCAAAGCATCGGCCAGCCTGACGACACCGATATCGACGATATCGACATCGCTTGCTGCAAACGCCGTCATAGGCAGTGGGCCCGTAAAGAGGAGCGCGCTAATGATCGCAACAGGTACAAGGCGCCAGACGGCGGTTCGCGCAATCCGGGAAATGGACACGCCTTTGGATCGTTTTATGGCCCGATTCGATGATAGGTTCATGTAGACTTTTAATTTTTTGAGCAAATGCTGCACCTCCTGTACGTTTATTTCAAAACATGATATAACACTATGAAAATATTAAACAGTTTGCATTTTGGCGTTTTTCGCCCCGTAGGCAACAGAAGTTTTTCGATCCTTTATTCCTGGTGTGGCTGCATGAACACAAGATATTTTAAAAACAACATACAGTTAATTACATAAAAACACTAAATTTTAGGGAGAGGTATTATATTTTAGAGGAGGAATCCGTCGATTTTTACCCAATCAGCGGCGAATTCACAACTACAAGAAGTTAATTTAATTAACATAAAGGTCTCATTGCTTAAAACTTGCCGTTTCAGACAGTACGCCGAACCCTACCATAAATAACAGCAAAAACTCCCGAAATTAGTGACATGATCAAAGTATCCATTCGTATAATATTTCTATAAAAAATTAGATAATTATTAAAATCTAATAACAATAGTGATACACTAAGATTAGATCATCATTGATCCAGAAAGGTGTGCGACCCGGTCGCGCGCTGGCTTGCTGTGGCGCCTAAGCAGGAGCGCCTTACATCCTTCCTGCAAATCGTAGGGTATAAGGACGGTAAAAATGAGCAACGGACAAACGAAAACCGACGTTATTTTAATTGGTGCCGGAATCATGAGTGCGACTTTGGGGTCTTTGCTGAAAGAATTAGTGCCGGACTGGAACATCACCGTCTTTGAACGGCGCGGGAGCGCAGGAGAGGAAAGCTCCAACGAATGGAATAATGCGGGGACGGGGCATTCTTCGCTGTGCGAGCTGAACTACACCACCGAACAACCGGACGGATCGGTCAATATTAGCAAAGCGATAACAGTGAATGAAGAGTATCAGGTTTCCAAGCAGTTTTGGTCTTATCTGGTGGACAGCCATCGGATACGGAATCCGCGGGACTTTATCGTGCCTGTGCCTCATATGAGTTTTGTACAAGGGGAACAGGATGTAACGTTTTTAAAAAAACGATTTAAAGCGCTATCAGACCACCCTCTGTTTCAAGGGATGGAATTTTCCGATGACCCAAAGCAACTGATGAAATGGATTCCGCTTATGATGAAAGACCGGACACTCAATCAGCCTATAGCGGCAACAAGAATCGAATCGGGAACGGATGTCAACTTTGGCGCTTTAACACGCATATTGTTTGACCACTTAAAGAGTAACAACGTCGATATGAAGTTCAAACATCAGGTTGATGATATTAACCGTACCAGCGACGGCTCGTGGGAATTGAAAGTGCGGAATATGGATAGCGGAACTGCTAGACGCCATACGGCAAAATTCGTCTTTATCGGCGGCGGGGGAGGAAGCCTGCATTTGCTGCAGAAATCCGGTATCCCTGAAGGAAAAGGCATTGGAGGATTTCCGGTAAGCGGACTATTTATGGTGTGTCAGAAACCGGACATTGTAGCGCAGCACCATGCCAAAGTATACGGTAAAGCCGCGGTTGGCGCTCCTCCCATGTCTGTTCCGCATCTTGATACAAGAGTTATCGACAAGAAAGAATCGTTGTTCTTTGGCCCGTTTGCCGGCTTCTCGCCCAAGTTCTTAAAATTCGGTTCCATGTTTGATTTGTTAACCTCTGTAAAACCGGATAATCTCGTAACGATGCTGGCGGCTGGCGTCAAAAACGTTCAACTGACCAAATACCTGATCGAGCAAGTGATGTTATCGAAAGAACAGCGCATGGAAGCTTTACGGGAATTTGTCCCGAAGGCCAAAAGCGAGGATTGGGATTTAGTGGTAGCGGGCCAGCGTGTGCAAATTATCAAAAATACAGCTTCCGGCAAAGGAACGCTTCAATTTGGCACGGAAGTGATTAGTGCCGCTGATGGGTCGATCGCTGCATTGCTCGGCGCTTCTCCGGGTGCTTCTACCGCCGTTTCCGTCATGCTTGAGGTCATCATAAAATGCTTCCCGCAATATATAAAAGCGTGGGAACCGAAAATAAAAGAAATGATTCCTTCTTATGGTGTGTCCCTACCTGAACACCCTGAACTTATGCACGAAATTCACACTTCAACCGCGCGGTCGCTCGGTCTAACTAATGGAGGATGGGAGCATGAGAAAAAGACTCCTGTATTTACTTCATAAAGTTTGTCAGAAGTAGGCCAAGGCTAAGAGGAGCAGAACAATTGTTTTGCTCCTTATATTAAGCTTACAGATGTGAACCGCCTGTTGCATCAACCATTTGTCCCGTTACCCAACGGCTGTCCGAAGAAGAGAGGAAGGCTACGATGTCTGCAATATCTGAAGGCTGTCCGACCCGGTCGAGGGCCGACATTTCTGATGCATGCTGTTGACCTTCCGGTGTGTGCAACCAAGAGGCATTGACGTCCGTATCGACGATGCCGGGAAGAACAGCATTAACCGTAATCCCGCGCGGTCCCAGTAATTGGGCAAGATGCAGTGTGAATGTATTTATTGCCCCTTTTGTCAGATTGTAGGCCATAATGTGGGGATATGCGATTCGTGTAACACCTGAAGAGATATTGATGATACGCCCATCGTTACGCAGAAGCGGCAAAGCTTGCTGGACGAGGAAGAACGGTGCTTTTACGTTTACTGCAAATACCTCGTCGAATGCTTCTTCTGTTGTCTCCTCAAATGATTTTGAAGTTCCGATACCGGCATTGTTAACAAGAATATCAAACCGGGCTTCTCCGGTATGGTGAAGGAGTGCTTCCTCCAAGGATTGAATCAACTGCTTCGCCCCAGCCACGGTCTCGAGTCCTGCACCTATCGCAATCGCCTGCCCTCCCTGCTCCTCAATGATGCGAACGACATCGTCCGCTGCATCACGGCGGTTCCCATAATGAACTGCAACCAGAGCCCCATCCTCTGCCAAACGCAGGGCAATCCCTCTCCCAATCCCTCTGCTTCCTCCTGTGACCAAAGCAATTTTTCCTTCCAGTCGTTTCATTTGTTCCACTCCTCCTTTTTATTGTGCAGCACTACTTTACACCTTCCAGTTAAGGGGAGAGTCAAGGAAACTCCGGATTTTTTTGCATAAAAAAACCAAGTTTATCATGCTGCAAGTTGCAGAATGAAACATGGGATAGAAATGGATGTTAATCACGTATACTCAATGGGGACGAGCAATTCAGCAAGCCGTAATGTTCCGTACATATCTTTGTCTGAAGTTAAATAGATTTCGCGGACCGGTTCCTTTTCGGAATAGACAAAGTTTTGGGATGAGATCCATGACATGAGTTCAGTGACAGCCGGACAAGAATTGAGGTAAGGGTTACAGTGGTGTACAAGGGAAGCTGCAGCCTTCAATTCTGGGAGGATCCCGACTTTCACTCTTCCGTTGCTTGGAATATTCTTTGTTAGAGGCAGTGCGACCTCGATATCGACTGGATCTGAATTCATGCTGCCGAAATCATGCCATAAAATCGTCAGTAAACGCCCTTCATCCTCTCCGTAGGAACGGACATACTGCGAGATTTCGTCCAGCATCAGACACAGCTGTGTTCGCGGGATCGTGTCACGTATGGAAGCAGTGAGTTGAGGTTTTACATATCGAATTGTAGCCGGTGGGTTATGATAATGCTCTTCCGATTCTTCCATACGGGTTAGCCTTCTATCGATCTCGTTAAGCTGATTTTGCGCTGCATGGATGGCCTGCTCAAGTTCTTTCTTTTTATCCGTTAACTGGTTCTTCACTGCCTTCGGCACAACGTTTTTTTCCAGAAGAGGCTTGATTTGTTCTAATGTGAAGCCTTGTTCTTTCAAGGCAACGATACGCTTAACAGTTAGAAGTTGTTCTTCGGTATAATATCGATATCCATTATTTTCATCTACGACGGCAGGTTTTAACAGCCCCAGGTTATCGTAAAATCGTAAAGTTTTAACGGAGACTCGGGTCAACTTGGAGAAAGCGCTAATTTTTAACATATCGAAACGGACTCCTTTCGTGAAACGGCTGCTCCTTAGACTATAATATTTTGTACGAGGGAACACGTAAAGGAAAGCCTAAAATAAACATTTGCCGTTCCGCGCGGTGGACCGTACCCTAAGTAGGGGCAAGTTTTTTGGGAAAAAGCTCGCAGGAGCTAATTCACGCGATTGACAATAAGCGGGAAAAAATATACTTTTATGATGAGTGAGTTACTCACTCATTATAAATTCAATATTCGCTTCTAAAGGAGATACAAAAGATGAGTAAAAAGAACATCCTG
The DNA here is from genome assembly GCF_018966525.1 of Paenibacillus sophorae. NCBI lineage: Bacteria > Bacillati > Bacillota > Bacilli > Caryophanales > Paenibacillaceae > Paenibacillus > Paenibacillus sophorae. The sequence continues at coordinate 550,443 of NZ_CP076607.1, read as the reverse complement.
CCGGATTTATTACTGCGAAAACGCAATCGGCGTAAAAACACAAGGCTGCTTCAGATTCATACGCCGAATCGTATCGTTGAAAGCCGTTACGTTAAAATCGGCGATATCGACCAATGGGTAACTATACGGGGAGAGAATTACCATAATCCCGTTCTATTGTTCATCCATGGCGGACCAGCTTCCCCGTACTCCATTTTCAGCCCGTTATTGCGTTCGTGGGAGAAACATTTCACAATCGTTCAATGGGATCAGCGAGGCGCTGGCAAAACGTTCACTAGGAACGGAAAAGACAGAAGCGGTACGATCACCTTCGACCGCATTGCTCAGGACGGCATCGAGTTGGCGGAATATCTGTGCAACAAACTCCGGCATCAGAAAGTGATTCTCATCGGCAGTTCAGTAGGCAGTCTGATTGGAATTATGATGGCTAAACAGCGTCCCGACCTGTTTTATGCGTATGTCGGTACAGATCAAAATGCTCCGGATCCTCAGCATCAAACGTACAAGGTGACGCTCGACGCTTTCCGCAAAGCAGGCAATGCGAAGGGAGTTCATTTGGTCGAGAAAATGGGGCCGGATCCCACGCGATGGAGCCGCAAAGATTTCGAACTGAGGAATCAGTATTTGGTTAAAGTGATCAACGATGTGCCAAATATGATTATGGACCTCATACTGCCGTCTATGCTCTCTTCCCCTGAACACAAGTTCAGTGATCTCATCAATATTTTCAAAGGGATGAATTACACCCTTGGCCATCTGTTTGACGAGTTAGTGGCTTTTGACTTCGACAAGGTTGGACTGTGCTTTGAATTGCCTTTCTTTATTATGCATGGCGATCAAGATATCATAACGCCAACTGCAACGGCAAAAGCATACTTCGACAAGATTGAAGCTCCTTTCAAAGAATATGTTCGGATTCGCAATGCCGGCCATCTTGCTTGCTTTTCCCGGCCGGAGCAATTCTTAGAGGAACTTATGAAGCGGGTACGTCCTCTAGCGGCCGGAACAGAGAACGAATTGCAGATGCGATAAATTTAGAGATTTCGTGGTACTATGAGGATAATTCCTTAATAAGATTGGAGATTGAGGCTCATTGTCCCCATTAAATAAACACCAGCTGAATCTGATCCGCGACGAGCGCAGAGAACAGATTAAGCAAGCGGCGCTTAAACTATTTGCCCGGCGCGGATACTCGGGAACGAAAACGAGTATGATCGCTGCGGAAGCGGGTATCAGCGAAGGTCTTATTTTCCGATATTTTAAATCCAAAGAAGAGCTATTCACCACGCTCGTTCAGGAGTTAATGGAAGAAGCGAAGAAGGAAACCGAGAATCTTCAATATTTGTCCGGCTCTCCCTTTGAACAAATCAAGACTTTAACCCAAGGCATGCTGGACGAGAGCAGTAAATATGCATTTATGCTCATTCTAAGGGCACGCAAGACGGGTGAAATTCCAGAGGAGGCGGCACGGATTCTAGAACAACATTCAGTGGATGTTGTACTCGACAGGCTGATTCCAATCTTTGTTCAAGGGCAGCATGCTGGAGAATTCTCCTCGGGAGATCCACGGAAGCTGTTGGCCTGGTACTTTTACATCATCAATTGTCTTATTTTGGAGGAAGTTGAGAAGGAAGAGTACGGGTTGCCGGATGTGGACTTCTTAATACGATTATTGACAAACGGGAAACGCTAGTTCAATCTTTCAAATGAAAGAGCCACCTTCAAAGGATGGCCCAAAAACTTGCCGTTACAGACAGCGCGGGGAACCGTATCACAAATAGCCCCATTTGCTTCTTAAATGTTAATACAGCGTAGGAATCGGAGGACAAGAAACCGCATTTATAAATCTTGGATCAATTCCGAAATAAAACCAATACGCTCCGCTCCAGCGATAACCTGAAACTTCTCCGTACTCCACCCGAGTGGGGTAATACCAGAAACTATCTCCATTCCAAAGCCAGACATAAGTATAATTATGCAAGCAGTCAATGATATAAGATCCAAATGCCGCAGGTTTCGGGGGAATGAAGGCAGGGGGAGGAGGCAGTGTTTGAGCGGGTGTTCCGGGCAGTGGCAAAAAAGCCATTTGGTTCACTCCTTCATAATAACTTCTTTTCATACTATGCATGTGCCTAGACTAAAGTTCGTTCTTGGCTGAAACGGATCAGCCGGATACAGCGTACTGCATAGCATGAACGTATTATAAGAATGCATTATTGCGGAGGTGGAACCGGTACATGTCTATGTTCAAAAAGGTATTGGCAAGCGTCGGCATAGGGTCGGCTAAAGTGGACACTCGGCTCGAGGAGGCTCAGGTAGTGGCTGGCGGTACGCTGCGCGGAGTGGTATCCATTCACGGGGGCCAGGTGGAGCAGCAAATTGACAAGATTTACATTTATGTAAAGACTCAGTATGAGAAAGAAGAAAATGATAGAAAGGTAACTCATGAAGTAGAAATCGCGCGCATCCTTATTACGGACGGATTTTTGCTTCAGGCAGGGGCGGATCGGGAAATTCCGTTTGAAATTACCGTTCCTGAGCGTACGCCTGTATCGTACCGCAATACGCCGGTATGGCTGATGACAGGGCTGGATATCAAGATGGCGCTGGACCCAAGCGACCATGATTATCTCGAGGTGCTGCCGAGCGATAACATGCAGGTGGTATTCGGCGCGCTGGAGGAGCTGGGCTTCAGGCTGCGTGAGGTGACCAATGAGTATGCTCCCCGTCTTGGCGCCGGCTTGCCTTTCGTACAGGAGTTCGAGTATGTGCCGACGCGTGAGTTTCGCGGCGCGCTGGAGGAGCTTGAAGTAATGTTCTTCCCGCGGGTCAACAATTTAGAGCTCTACATCCAGATTGACCGCAGAGCTCGCGGACTTGGCGGTTTCTTGTCAGAAGCCATGGGTACGGACGAGAGCTTTATCCGCGTGACCTTTACCGGTAATGAGCTTCGCCGCGGCGTACATGAGGTCTCCCGCCAATTGCATCAGCTAATCTCCAGGTACAGCTAATATAGAACAGATTTAGTGTCGCAGTCCCCCACCTCTAACCCAACAGTGAAGGTGGGGGTTAGACACGCCCGCTTCACCAAACATACGTTCTTGTGTTATACTAGATCCATCAAACTTGCGATGGAGGCGTATCTCATGAAGGTGGTCAAAACACTCAAGCATACGATTACGTCTCACCACCGCATGCTAGATGCGACTCTTCATGTGTATCAAGAGGCGCTGACGTTCTTGATTACGGTCATTCAAGAGCAGTTTATGGCCTTGGAATCGTTATCCACCCAAGCAGTGGTGACGGCGGTAGAACGGCTGACTCACCGTACCAAACATAATCCGAATCCGTTCTACGCTGAATTCGATCAACGCTTCTATAAGTTTCCTTCTTATTTCCGCAGAAGTGCTGTTGCGGAAGCGTTTGGCATTGTGAAAAGTCATCATTCCCGTTTTGAGCTTTGGCAAGCCGAGCGGCAACACGCTGGGCAAGAAGGGAAACGCTTTTCGAAGAAACCGCCGACACTCCAAGCTCAGCATCAGGCGTTCCCTTGCTTGTACAAAGGCAACATGTTCGTTCGAACCTCCGATACGACAGCAACCTATTCAAACGTAACGTGTGGAGCATGAAAGAATGCAGCCCCACATTAGTCCGAAAAGGAAAACGCTATGCCCTTCATATCGCCTATGAAGGGGATGTGAAGTTGACTCAGGCGGAACTTTCCAAGCAACGGGTGTGTGCCGTTGATTTAGGCTTAACGAATTCCGCAGTCTGTTCCGTGATGGACGCTAACGGCACTGTCTTGGCGAGGACATTTATCAACCAAGCCAAAGAAAAAGACCGGATGCGCCAAATGACAGGCAAACTGAAACAAGCCCAGCGTCAATCCGGTATAGGGGCAAAACCGAATTTCTGGCGGCGGATGAACGGCTTACAGACGCATATCGTTCACGATACCGCGCATCGAATCATCGCCTTTGCCCAAAAGCACAGCGCAGATGTTATTGTCATGGAGTTTTTAGGCAAGATGCGTTTGCCTAAAGGAACGTGGGGAGCCAAGCGACTTCGTGCCAAACTCCAGTTTTGGGCCAAACGGCGTATCCAAACAAAAGTGACCGAAATGGCTCATTTCATAGGAATGCGGGTTTCCATGGTCAACCCTGCGAATACAAGCGCGCTTGCTTTTGATGGCAGTGGATTTGTACAACGCAACACGAAGCCACATCTGAAAAGATGTGGTTGTCCTTGGAGGCCAAAGACCCTTCACTGGCAAAACGAACGTATTGGACGTTGGCTTCCCTCATTCGGGTGCAACAGGCGTTGAGCCTTCAATCATGAAGCTCGCAAGCGTGTGCAACCCTGTATCGATGCCAACAGAAGCCCCCACTTCATGCGTAAGCTAAGTGGGGGAGAGTTCACCGGGTAACGGAGAATAGTGCGGAAGAATTTATACGATGGATTGGGCAGTCAGCGGGTGATATGGAGATCAATGAGGAAATGATTGCGCGGTACAAGGAATATTTTTACAGATCCGACTTTATAAATTATATGCTAAGGATTGATGGAAACCCTGCGGCTATGGGTTCGCTTTTTCTGAGTGGGGAAGAGGGATACATTGCAAATGACTATACCTTCCAAACGTATCGGGGCAGAGGATGCCAATTGGCTCTGCTTAAGCTTCGGCTTGCTGATGCCGTTAAACTTGGCGTTAAGATGGTTTATACGGATGTGATGTTCGGTTCGGTCAGCCACGAAAATATGGAACGGGTAGGGTTTAAGACCGCCTATCTCAATACTTTTTGGATAAAAAAGTAAAACTTGCGGATTCAGCCAGCGCGGTGAACCGTATCTACCGTATCATACATAAGCAGCGCGAAATTTGGTTGCGGCGGAAACGGGATGAAGATTTGTGTCTCAGGGCATGTTAGGGAAAAGACATCAAGGGAGTGTATCAGGATGGCAAGAAGAAAGAGGAAATATGCGGTGCCAGGGGTGGAACAGGACATGCAGACTTTCAAAGCCAATGTAATGAAGCGCGAAGGGTATGCCGTAGATCCGAATCGGCCGGATGACGTCATATACGAAGTGGCTAAGGAGCTTGGTGTACCTCTGCAGCCAGGTGAAAATGGGGGCCTGACTACAGAAGCGGTGGGCCATGTCGGCGGCAAAATTGGCGGCTCCATGGTTCGGGAAATGATCCGTCTCGCCCAAGAGAAATTAGCGGGCAGGGAGCAACGATAAAAGAGTTCTAAACCATATCTTCCATTCAGCGCGGATTTAACTTCACCTGCGAGCCTTTGCCGCCCGTCTGTATGCCCGTGTCCTTGACTCCGGCCTCCTTCAGATCGGCCACCAGCCGCTCAATCACAGCCTTGGCGGCGAGCCCTTCTTTGGCGCCGGATGATTTCACGACCAACTGTACCGGTTTGCCGGAGCGTAGATGCTTATCCGCCTGACGGAGCTTCGTGTCGTAATCATGCTCCTCAATATGAGCGGTGAAGCGAAGCTCCTTGACCTTCTCCTTGCCGCTGCCCACTGTTCCCCGTCCTGTGCCTGCTTTATGCGCTGCCGCGTTCTTCTTGGCGGCCGTTTTTCCTGTTCCCTTCGCAACCAGACTGCAGGGTGGTGGACTGCTCATCAGTGATGTGCAGACCAAGTCCGCTTTTTCAGACCGGGCCATAGCCAGCGCCTCCTCTCTGGAGACGATGCCTAAATTCTCCCCTCTGAGTCCAGTCAGCACCACCTCGGATGCTTTAATTTGTTCATTGATGAATACTGCCACGTTAACGAAGCCTCCCAAGAAAACATGATAAGATTATCATATACGGAACCCGCTGGCGGTTCAATTATGCCCAGAGGCCGAAAGGAAGTTTTGTCTTGTTTGAGACCTTACTGTTGAATTTCTTGTTTTTACTTTTTCCGGTTGTAATCGTTTTAATTTTTTTTGAAAATAGAACGCATTCCTATAATAGGAAAATGCTGATTTTACTATCGGCAGTAACGATGATTCTTTGTATTGCCAAACCTATTAAGCTGGAAATGGGATTTATTTTTGATTTAAGATACATCCCGTTTATTATCGTGGCTCTTTTTGGAGGGTACAAGAATGTTCTCCCGTTATATTTAATATTAAATATCTGCCGGTTCTATGTGGGCGGCGGCGGAACTATTCCTTCGTTTCTCTATTCAACGGCTGTATTTATTTTGATACCCTTATTCAGTAAAAAGTTTTTGAAACTGGATTCTAAAAGCCGAATACTATGTGCAACCGTTATTTCTTTTCTTACCATGGGATTTTATCTAATCATTTTAAGTATGATTTTGGGGACATTAGATAGACAATTCTGGACTCTCACCTTTCATGCATTAACGACTCATGTAGTGGTGATGGGTATCATTATGCTCTTAATCGAGAAAATCATTACCAATATTAAAAACCGTGACCGGATTTTACAATCGGAAAGATTAAATGTAGTTAGTGAGCTGGCGGCCAGCGTTTCACACGAAATAAGAAATCCTCTTACGGTTACCAGTGGCTTTTTACAACTTTTAAATAAATCAAATACCATAACACCGGTTGAAAAAGGTTATATAGAATTATCTTTACAAGAACTAAATCGAGCTGAAAAAATAGTGAGTGATTATCTTTCATTTGCCAAGCCACAATCCGAAAATATGGTTTATTCCAACATGAAGGCCGAGTCAGAGTATACAAAAAATCTCATTTTACCTTATGCCACCATCCATCAAGTTGAGGTCCAATTTAGTTTTAATAACTCGTTAAATAAAAGTTATGATAGGAACCAAATCCAGCAATGTTTAATTAATCTATATAAAAATGGTATTGAAGCAATGAAAGACAAGGGCGGCGGTACTCTAATCATTGATATATCGGAGAGAAAGCAAAATATCATTATCAGTATCCAGGACACAGGAATTGGAATGACGAAGGAAGAAATATCACGTCTGGGCAAGCCCTATTATTCTACCAAAGAAGAAGGAACGGGTCTTGGTATGCTCATGGCCTACAGTACGATCAATAAAGTTAAAGGGATAATTGAAGTCGACAGTGAAAAAGGCAAAGGCACAACATTTGTTATAACCATCCCTACTTAAACACTGTTTGCATAAAGTTCAGATGAACGACCTCTGATGACCTTATCTATCTTACAACACTAATAATCCGGTTACGCCCTTCATTTTTTGCCTGATATAAGGCCTTATCCACAGACTCAAACAAATCATTTAGATAAGATTTGGGGTTCAGTATATTTTCAACCGAAAAATCATTAATGGATAGAAGTCCCATACTTATCGTAATCGATACAGAATGGGCTATATTTTCGATGATCACTTTGTTCGATTCCACTGTGGATTTGATCCGTTCGGCTAAGAGCTTGGCCTGCGATTCATCCGTATTGGGCAAATAGATTATGAATTCTTCTCCGCCATAACGCGCTAAAATGTCAGTCCGACGCAGCGTTTGCCTGATTACTTCCACCGTATTGCAGATCACTTCATCGCCGGCTAAATGGCCGTAATTGTCATTGACCAATTTGAAAAAGTCGATATCCAATAAAAGGATGGCAAAGGAAATTTGATATTTCCTGTTCTTCATCACTTCATTCTCTAACTGCTGTGTCAAATAATGACGATTATAGCAGCCTGTTAAGCTGTCGGTAATCGCCATCTGATTAAGTTTTCGGTTGGTTTGGAACAGCTCATCTTGTATTTTGATTAAGGCTTCGTTGCGTTCTTGCAGGATTTTATTCTGAAGGATGGTTTCATCAATGAGGCGCCGAAGCTCGGTTATGTCCTGAAACGTGATGATCCGCCCAACCATTAGACCGCTAACCATGATGGGTGCAGAATGAATACTGATATGCCGATTGATTCTAGGATGTAGTAATTCGATTTCTATTCTCTCCAGCGGACGTTCCCGGTAAGTATGAAGAAACCATTCGATATTGCCGGCAGTAGGTCCATGCGGAAAGATGTCTGCCATATTGAATTGATCACCTATACGCAGATTGATATGGGGAAGCAGCGACTGATTTATTTCTACCACTATTTCATTATCATCCAGCACCAGAATCCCATGCTCAATCGTATCAATAATATCTTGATGAGCGATATTCACAATATCAAACACTTTATCCCGGTGAATGGCAACAACAAAAATGATAGCAGATAGTAATACACCAAGAGATGCCATGCCCGGGATGACCGGTAGATATTGGGATAGAATAACATTTAGGAATATGTCCATCATGGTGAACACGGCTACCACCAAAATCCCTCTAAGCATGTGCATCACTTGTTTTTTGATACGAGGCGTATTATTTGATACAAGAGCTAAATAGATGATATATAACGAAACTATAAAATGGATCATCAGGATCGTAATATTAAACCAAAAAATTGGCCCATAGGCTCTTTGAATGTAACCGCCGTTCACAGGGAGGACAAACCAACCGTTTGGATTGACGATCACACCGAGTACCGCTAATAATGCAGGAACAAAAAGGAATAAAGATACTTTTCTTCGCAGAAATTTCGATTGGCCAGTGAGGAAAATCGTAAAAAGAAGCCATCCTGTGGTCAGTAAAGGCGAGCTCACAAACGCGAGCTTCACATAAAATAATTGAAAGGTGGGATTCTCCGTTGTTTTGATGGCAAACTGGCAGAACGGCCATAGCATCATGGCAAAGTGGAATAATAGATAGAGTTTGTGCAGATTCGTGATTGTAACAGTAGCAAATATGTATGCAAACAGAGCAAACAGAGCGAAGAACAATATTAAGTCAACCCACACCTCAAAACCCAATATATTACACCTTCTTGCTAATATTAGTCATAAGGAATCTTTTTTGGCAACTGGATTTTAAATCTTAACTTTAATATATAATTAGAGTTGAAAGAATACAACATTTATGCTTGGTGTTTTTCTAGATTTGGTTAATCCATCAATAGTTTGGGTATGAACAGTTTGTGTCTTTCCCGCATTGTTCTTTTGGTGCTTCTAAAAAGCCGCATCTTCCCAGTCGATATGTTAGTATGTATGTAACGAATGGAGGAATATAGTAATGTCTAATTTGCCCAATTGCCCAAAATGTAATTCCGAATATACGTATGAAGATCGAAGTCTTTATGTTTGCCCGGAATGTGCTCATGAGTGGACTTTAGAATCAGAACCCGAGACTGCTCAAGATCAGAGGATTATCAAAGATGCAAACGGGAATATCTTAAACGATGGTGACACGGTGACCGTAATCAAAGACCTTAAAGTAAAAGGCAGTTCATCCGTCTTAAAAGTAGGCACAAAAGTGAAAAATATACGCCTAGTTGACGGGGATCATGATATTGATTGCAAAATTGACGGGTTTGGAGCTATGAGTTTGAAATCTGAATTTGTAAAAAAGGTATAATGCAGTATTCATGGAACCGAATGAGTTTGAAAAGAAAGCCCTCCGACATAGAGGGCTTTTTTGGGTTTACGAACGCCTAGTGAAGATGGCACAACTGTTTCTGTGACATTAAAGCGTGGTGGGGTGATTCTATCGGCGAACTTTCTCGTTTAGGGATGACTTCAAACCGGTGTGCAAATAAAGAATTGAATATCGTCTGTACCATTATTATGCTGTAATGACGTGACTTCGAATGAGCTTCCATCCGCAAACTCGATGATGAGGCCTGCCTTTCCCCTGATTTCGTAATGATTCCACTGATCTTTAAAATAAGGGCTTACCCTCATTAAGTCATGAACAAATTGAGAAACCCACGGATCTCCGGCATTTCGATCGCAGAAAGCCCTGAACACGGCAACAGCATATATTGCACACGCTTCCCAGTTCGTAATTCTATTGCGTAGAGAGTTGCTGGTAAAAAATTGCCAAATCATGTTTCGTTCATTTAGGGGTGCTTTGGAGAAATCAGCAAAATACTCGCAAGAAGCTGCATTCCACGCCAGCACATCTGAACGACTGTTCACGATCATGGCAGGATTGGAGAGATCGTCTAAAATTTTTTGCAGTGGAGCGGGAAGCAGGTTGGTTGTAAACGAAGTGGGGCTTGGTACGGATAATTGGGCAAGATGCAGCATGTGTGCATATTCGTCATTGTTCAACTGCAAAGCACGTGCAATACTATCAAGCACTTGTTTGGAAACGTTGATATCACGTCCTTGTTCAAGCCATGTATACCATGTGGTGCTGACTCCAGCTAATAGGGCAACTTCTTCACGTTTTAAGCCTACTGTTCTGCGTTTATGCTGGCCGTCTGGCAATCCGGTGACGCTAGGGGTTAGATGGGAGCGGCGTGATTTTAAATAATTCCCCAAAGCCTTCAAACGATGCTCATGACTATCCACGGACGATGCACATCCTAACTGTTACTGATAGTGCTATTATAACTAAAATGTGGCACGCCTCACAATTACAATGGCACAATGAGGGTGTCATCCACAATATATTTTGCTTGCAAAAGAAAGGAGAACATATGATCCAATCCGTAATCTTATCTTTTTTTGCAGGAGTATTCGGTGCGAATGCCTTTCCGCATTTTGTTAAGGGTATAACGAAGGAGCCTTTCCCAACGCCCTTTGGACCTTCACCCGTCATTAATTTTTTAGCTGGGTGGGTTATGTTTATCATTGCGGGTATCCTTGGATACTGGGCGCATATAGGGGAGAATCCTACGGGGGCCATCATCTCAATCGCTATAGGGGTGTTGCTAATGGGGATTTTTCATTCCTGGATCGGTGCCTTTGGGAGGAAAGTTTGAAAAAAGAGCCGGCTCTGCAGGGAGCAGTTGGATTGATTTTCAATTTTAGCACAGCCAACTTTGAAAAAGAGGTGATAAACTAAGAGGGCTATCGATAATCCATAAAATGGGGGAGAGTAATGAGTCATCCATCTCAAAACTATAACAATCATCGAAGAATACATCCGCTTTTTCACGTCTTGCTTACCCTTTTGACAGCAGGTTTGTTTATCTCTGCAGTAGTAGAGCTGGTGAGATCATTGAAAGCGGGAAATCAAGTTTTCCCTGCAGTTCTTTTTCTAATTATTTCTATAATGTTTATCGTTATTTTTCTAGTAGTTCGCTCTTACCCTTTAAAAGCACAGGACCGGGCGATACGAGCCGAAGAGAATCTCCGGCACTATGTCTTGACTCAAAAGCTGCTGGACCCAAGGCTTAGCGTAAAGCAAGTTGTAGCATTGCGATTTGCCTCCGATGACGAATTTCCTTCACTTTGCAAGAAAGCAGCAGCAGATCAGTTGTCACCCGATGCTATTAAAAAATCTATCCAGAAGTGGAGAGGCGACGACTACAGAATCTAGGGAGCTAAGGAATGGGTACGCCACTACTCGGTTTTCCAAACTCCTTTCCCAAAAAGTAGGGCACCCGGCAAGGTGCCCTTTATATTTGCCTCAAAGATGATTTAGAATGCGAATCAAAACTCTATTAAGGAGAAAAGCTAGTGGAACACGTTTCAGAATCCAGCGGTGGCTATGTGGAAGCCCTCCATACCTGTCATGGACGCAAACTATTTAGCAAATACTCACTGAAAGGCACTCCAGCCGTAATATTTATAGCGGGTTTAGGTGATAGCTGCGAGTCGTGGAATGAGGTGCAGGATCAGATATCGCAAATAACATCAACCTATTCCTATGATAGGGCGGGAATCGGCAGAAGTGAAGCCGCACCCGTTCCGCGGACATGCCGTGATCTGGTGGAGGAGCTTTCCGAACTGTTATTGAGGACTCCTGTGGAACCGCCTTATATTCTGGTTGGACATTCTTTTGGAGGATTGGTTGCCAGGCTGTTTGCAAGTCGTTACCCGGAGTTGGCATTGGGTATCGTCTTGGTCGATGCTGTACCCGAATATAAAGAGCTCGCCTATGAAAAGATGCTGCCTAAGAAGCTGATCGCAGGGAATAGAGCCTACCTCGAGAATCCTATGTTGAATAGCGAGAAGATCGATAAGTTACAGAGCTATAAGGAAATCGTTGATCACTCATTGCAGAGCAATATCCCTCTATCGATCATTACAAGAGGGCTGCCGGATTGCGATGATGAGGAATGGCCTCATCAAGAAATACTGCAGATCGAGCAGCGGCTGCAAGCCGATTTCCAGCGACTGTCAACGGCAAGCAAGCTCAGGATTGCAGGGTGCAGCCGGCATTATGTCCACCACGATGAACCGGAAATTGTAATAGAAGAGATTATGCTGATGCTAAAGGGGAGGGACACGTCCTTCATAGCATCTTCCGTATAAATCTCTCCGCGAACAGCTCCGCATCCTTGGGCCATCTCGCGGTCAGCAGTTGACCATCTTCAACAACAAACGGCGTGTTGAATGAAGGTCCCTTTACATAATTGTCCTTGCTCCGCAAATGCCGCGTGACTTCATCCTGTACATATTCAGGATAGGTTCGATAGTAGCGGCCGCGTGCCCAAGCGGTTAACCAATACGCGGTGCGTTCGAGCGGCTTGGTCAGGCTTGTCATCCGATTCTCATATACAATTGACCGTCCGCTCTCCGGGTTCATAGTCCGGGCAAGTACGATGGTTCCATGACAGATCGCGCCGACCGGCCGCTCCAACTGCCAGAAACGCAGAACCTTCTCTTGCAAAACCTTACTCTCCAGATAGGGCACCATCCCCTTGGCATGACCTCCCGGCAGCAGCAGGCCGTCGAACTGTTCGGCTTCGATCTGCCCATAATCCAGGGGGTGCAAAAATGCGTCATCCTGCTCAAGCTCCTGATGATACCATTCGACTACTTCTTTGGCTGCGCCCAGTTGACCGAAGATTACGCCTGTCAGCAAATAAGGGTCGGTGTAGGCCCGTTTTCCATCCGGCGTGGCAAAGACGATTTGCATCCCCGCCTCCTTGCATCTATGCCAAGGCACCACCACTTCGGTGGTATCAAAATCATGTGACGGCAAAGGAATAAGAATTCTCTTCTGCTGGCTCATCGCTTTTCTCTCCTCTTATATGCTTTGTATAAGTTTTACAATTGCGAACTAACGATTTTCTCGCATAGCATCATATGATTAGTCACGTACTGTTTATACATTCTAGTTATACTATGAAAAAAGGTGATTTTGTAAAGGAAACCGAAAAACAGAAAGGAATCAGGTGGTTTTTAATGATTACTATTCTGATTATTGAAGATCAAGAAGATGTCAATCTAATGCTGGCAGAAGCATTGACCTATGCAGGTTATAAAGTGAAATCATCTTTTACCGGCGTTGATGGAATAAAGGAAATCCAAAACAACTCATATGATTTGATATTACTTGACATTATGCTTCCCTACAAAAGCGGGGATGAAATACTTAAAGAGATGCGAAATTTTTCCGAAACCCCTGTCATTGTCATTTCCGCAAAGGATATGGTTGGCACGAAGATTGACCTTTTGAAGCTGGGCGCGGATGACTATATCACAAAGCCCTTTGATCTGGGCGAAGTTGTGGCACGAGTAGAATCCAATCTGCGGCGTTCTCAAAAGCAAATACAAGGGAGCAAGATTTTTCAGTATAAGGATTTGGCGCTCGACGACAATACAAAGCGAGTTACTGTGGACGAGATCGAAATGGAGCTGACGGCAAAGGAATATATGATATTGGAGCTGCTGGTCAAGCATGCAGGTAAGGTTTTTACCAAATCGAATCTTTATGAATCGGTCTGGAAAGACGAATACCTCGGTGATGATAATGCAGTTAAGACTCATATCAGCAATCTGCGCAATAAGCTCAAGAAAGCAAATCGGAATGAGGATTATATCGAAACGGTATGGGGCCTCGGTTATCGTCTATACAGAGAATGAATTATCTGTTTCTTGACTATTCTTTTGCTGCACTTAACCTTTTCTAAACCAATGGGAATTAACCTAAAGTCAGAAAGGACAGGTGAGCAAAATGAAGCAATATGTTGTAAAAACAAACAGCCTTACGAAAAGCTACCGCGGTGCTCTTGCGCTTCGTGATGTGTCGGTTACAATGGAATCCGGTAAAATATACGGTTTAATCGGGCAGAACGGCGCAGGAAAAAAACACTGATGCGCCTTCTGGCCGGGCTTTCTTTTCCCACGGCGGGCAGCATTGAATTGTTTGGTCATAGTGGTGAGAGAGCTTTGCAGAATGAACGGAAGCGGCTGGGCTGCATGATCGAGAATCCTGGATTTGTCCCCAATTTGACTGCGAAAGAAAATCTCAAGCTTCACAGAATCATGCGTGGAGTCCCCAACAAGGAGATTGAGGATGAACTGTTAGAACTAGTCGGACTGGCTGACGCAGGAAATAAGAAAGCAAAAAACTTTTCGCTTGGCATGAAGCAGCGTTTAGGTATTGCGATCGCCATGCTTGGCAACCCTGAATTACTGATCTTGGACGAGCCGATCAATGGACTTGACCCATTAGGCGTCGTTGAAATTCGCAATCTGCTGAAGAAGTTGTGCGAAGAACGGCAAATAGCCATTTTAATTTCAAGTCATAATTTGCCGGAGCTATATCAGACCGTAACGAGTTATATCATTATCCATAAAGGCGAGATTAAGCAAACCCTCACCCTTGAACAGCTTGATGAAAACTGCAAGCATCACATCTATATTAACTGCGATCAGCCTGAAAGGTTGACGAGCGTACTAGAGATGCAACTGAACACCACCAATTTCAAGGTCTTACCGGATAAGACGGTTAAACTATACGATTATTTGGATGAAAAGGATTTAGTGGCAAAGGTTATCTATGAAAACGGGATTGTCGTTACGAAATTTTCTATCGAGGGAGATACGCTTGAAAACTACTTTATTTCTGTTATAGGTGGTGATCAAGATGCTTAATTTGATTCAGGCGGATTTATTTAAATTGCACAAATCAAAAGCAATTAAGATTCTATTGGGAATCACAACTTTAAGTGCGGTAGCCATGGCCGTGATGGCCTATCTGATACCACAGGGTAAGATTGAAGCCAGCATGACAGGAATCGGGTTCTTGTTCTCTGATATAAACATGATTAGTATTCTCGGCGGTGTTCTCGCAGGTCTGTATATCTGTAGTGATTTCGATAATAAAACCATCCATGATGCGATTGCAAATGGCTGCAGCAGGGGTGCTGTCATTCTTAGTAAGGCAACCGTATTGGGCTTGGCCCTGGCATTCATCCTGCTCCCCTACGCCATCATAACGGGTATTGCTCTTAGCACAGGCTCCGAGTTCAGTATGGGCTCCGTAGCCGTGGGCTTCCTGCATGTACTGACCTCAGGGGAGGGCACAGCTTTTTCCGCAGCAGGGATATGGAAACTATTAGCTGTTACGCTGACCTTGATAATCGTGTATGCGGCACAATTGAGTATCTGTGTCCCCCTTGCTTTCGTGCTAAAAAAGCCCATTTTCGTGGTTGCTATTAATTATGGGTTTTCCATTATTTCTGCGCAGTTAATAAAATTAAGCGAGAGTTCCCCGGTGTTTGATCGTATTTTTTCCTCTACGCCATATGGAGGGAACTACGCTTTTGTGACATTAGACACGGGAACGGGAGACATGGTCAGGGCAATCGCTGTTAGTTTGATATTTATAATTGTAATGCTTGCTGTCACATACAGCGCATTCAGAAAATCGGAAATTAAGTAGCTGAAAGGTTGGTGAACGCGTTGACAATTGTGGCGGGCATTTTGGTCATTGTTATAATTTTGCTCGCCCTATATATCGCCTTTCTTCAGCGGCAACTGCGCAGCATCAACCGGCAGTTGAGCAAAAGGCTGACTGAACATACACGTCAACCTATCCGTTTGGAACTCCTGAGCAGGGAACTTAATACTTTGGCTATCCATATTAACAAATGCCTAAAGGCGGAGGAAGCCCTCCGTCTTAAAAGCATTCGCGAGGAGAAGAACTTTAAGGAACTCATCGCAAATATTTCCCATGACTTACGGACACCGCTTACGGCCATAAAAGGTTACCAGCAGCTTCTGGAAAATAGCGATTTGTCTGCCGATCAGCAAAAGAAACTTCACATTGCCCAAAAACATGCCGATGAATTGGGGCGGTTGATCGAACATTTTTTTGAGTATTCCTATCTCCTAAACACAGAACCAGAACCTCATATCGAACGAATTAACCTTACAAATCTTGTGGCAGAGTGCCTAGCGGCATCAGTTCCCACATTGGAACAGAACAATCTGGCTGTGCAGTTCGAGGAAACAACACCTATATTCGTCCTTGCCGATAGAGAAATGGTCACGAGGATTATCCAAAATCTAATTCGTAATTGTGTTCAGCACTCAATTGGAGATATCGAAGTACGTGTGCTGGCTGCAGACAAAGCAGTTATATCGTTTAGAAATCTTGTGAACAATGCTTCCGTAATAGATGTGAAGCGGCTGTTTGATCGTTTCTATACTGGCGATAAAGCAAGAAGTAATAGTACAGGGTTGGGCTTGTCTATCGTTAGGCTATTGGCGGAACAGATGGGCGGCAGCACAGGTGTATCCCTACAAGACGGGTTCCTCGAAATAAGAGTTGAACTTCCTCTATGATTAAAACTGTCATGAAAGATTGGAAAGAAGGACAACTACTATGCTTACGGGTACTCAAATTCTCATTGTTGGCGGAGATAGCCGACAGCTTGAAGTGATTAAGAAATTATCTGAGTTAAATGCAACTGTAAAGATAATTGGTTTTGAAAATTTGGGCTCAATCTAAAAATTAGCGGTTGAACTTTTCAACCAGACGAACGGTGACGATTACATTCGATTAAAATGCCATCTTTGTAACACTTGTGATTGCGTGTAAAATAGTGCCGGCGTTGATAAGCCTTGATTCGATTGTGCCGTCCTTCGACGGTTGCATTGGTCCACTGGCATCGATGGTAGTTCACGATTTCGTCTTCCCAATTACGCACCGTTTTCAAGGTGCTTCGCACCGCATCATGGTCAATACATTCGCCTTGCTGACACCAACGGTTAAAGCCAAGGCTGGCGACATGGACATTTGGTGAATAATCATACCAGCGAGAGAACGCTTCTTTCCATTCCCAAACCTTGCGTAGTAGCGGAGAGAAGCTAAGTAGTAGGTCTAACTGGGCTTTGCTCTGTTCAGGTAGAAAATCGGCTGGCGGATTGAGCAGTCGATGATGACTTTTCAGGATGGCTTTAGCCCGAGGCACAAGGGTGGACTGAACCGACTTGCGTACCGCCTGGACACTTTGGGTGACATAACCGTGAACATGGAAACGATCTGCAATGCGGAGGGCACGCGGAAAGCATTCGCTAATCCATGTATGATACGCCTGAGCTAGATCCATAACCACCGCTTTGGGGTTCAACGCCAGAAAGTCAGGATGCTGGCGGGCATAGGTCCGCAGGGCTTCAAGTTTGCGACCAGGCAGTAAGTCCAGCATGGTTTCGCCCCTAAGATTGTGAATGCCGGTATTGTAAGAGTGTCCCTTTTTGATTGCAAAGTCGTCGATACCCAGCACCAGACCCTCGGTAGTTTTGGCTTTACGCCAAGCCTGCTGCGCGAGGCGTTCGCTCTGGGCAGGAAGAGCTTCCTGATGCATTCGCTGTACCGTACTGGCAGGCGCTTCTTGCATCCTTGCACTATGCGCCGCGGTAGAGCCAAGGGCCTGCTCTACCGTTTGCAAGCGGAACAAGCGACTGTAACGCTGCTTAGGACCCACAAATTCATAAGACCAAACGAAGCCGACACTGCACCGTGAGCAGGCTAACCGAAGGGAGGGCACATGCAAATAGCTTTTTCTGCCAAAGACCGCCAAATGCCGAATCTTCCGCAGTTTGTTGCGGCCATCCCGCTTGACGTATTGTTCCGAGTGGCAAACGGGACAGGGCTGTTTGTCGGTCACAGGCGATGCCTCCAGATGAACTTGATGAGCGTCCATATAGATGATTTTATGAAGTTGTAGCTCTGGTAATCCGAGCATCTCATTGATATACTGGAGTGGCATCTGTCATTTCCTTTTGTTGTTTGGTAGGACTTACAACAATACAGGATTTGCAGATGTTTTTCCATTTTCATCCTCGTTTCACGCTCGTATCGATTCGTCTACCGCTAATTTGGGTTTTGAACCAAAATTTGAAAGAATCATTCCCTGGCGTCCAAAATGTAAAGATGTCTATAGAATGGTTTAAACAATCACGGATTTTGATTCTGCCCGCAAGTGGAACGGATATGAATGGGGGTATAGAATCCACCTTTTCAACGGAAGATTGAAGTTGACGGCTGATGTTTTTGAATCTATCCCTAATAATGGAATGGTTATTTCGGGGGCGGCCAATGCATATTTAAAGAACTACTGCGAAATGTATAAGATCAAGTTGGTTGAATTGTTTGCTAGAGATGATGTAGCCATTTTCAATTCGATCCCTACAGCGGAAGGCGCCATAATGATGGCCATTCAAAATACGGATTTTACAATTCACGGCTCTACTAAAGCTCCAAACAACTGGCCATACACAGCATTTTCAGTAGTGCCAAACAAGGTGGGAATTTCAAATGTTGTTTTATCCAGCGAAAAAACACCTCAATTTTCCAGCGAGCTTTGTACATTTGTGCAATTTGTTCCGCAGTCACTTGCATCAAATCCGTAACCACGCGAATCTCCCGACCTTCAAAATCGTGAAACATCAGCCACGGTGTCGTTTTTCGGATTGATACTGGGCCGTCCCGAGCTGACACGTAATATCCCGAAGAACGGGAGAATTTTTGCTTGGTTTGGCGGCGCAACGCGCACGGTTTTCCAAAGTGGATGTTGTCTCGAAGCCGAATTACAAACGATTGTCCGTCTTGCTTGTGGCGGTCGAGACGTTCCAGCTTTCCATAGGCTCGATCCATGACCATAATGTAGTCGGTGTGGGTTAAATCTTCACTTACGGGCCCGTCATGCCTAGAGCCTACCGTTTCAATGACCTTCAGCGGGTGCCCATTTTCCGCCCCCAAGGCAACATGCAACTTAATTCCCGCTCGTTCCCCGTGGGGCCAAGGTAACCGTGTTTTTCCGACGGTCCTGGTGGTGGAATCAATGAGCAGCAACTCTTTAGGAAAAGTCAGGGTTCTCCGTGTTTCTCTGTTACATTTGCGGACGAGCAGATGAAAGAGATTAAAAGGTACATCTGCCGCTTTGCCCGAAAAAGAAGAAGAATAGAATTCGGTCAACCCGCTGCTCGTGGCGCGATCTGCTCCGGAATGATAGCCAGGCCATTCTTCGAAGGCGGCCATACACCAATAGTGCAACAGATGATTCACTGTAAACTTACGGGCTTTATCTTCATACCCAACACTTTTCATAACAGATTCTACTTCTTCCGGTGTCAGTATGGATTGAAGGATAAACTGGATCGTGGCAGACTTTTTCATGGAGTCGTCACTTTTCGGTTTGTTTGTAAGGGTACAAACATTTTACCAGGTTATCGGCTCTTTTTCTACCATTTAGTGGTTAATCAACAGACGTGAAAATATAACTTTAATTCAGTTGTGGAAAAAAACAAAATAGTAAAATGATTGAAATGTTTTATATATTATGGTTGACATATTGATTTATTCCATTACAATAAAAAAGGATTAGGTGGTTTTTGCTACCAAATAATAATCCAATAAAGGTGGTGAAAAAAATGGAGGAAAATAAAAATTTAAATGTTAATGAAAGTCACTTGGAAGAACTTATGAATCAATTAAGAGATGCTGAAGGAACATTTGAAGGACGAGCAGCACTTCAAGGGTTAAACTGGTCAACTTCTGAATAGTGGTTAACTGCCAGTGCGTACTGCCCCACCGCTCGCTGGAAGCTGCACGCGGTGCAGAAAGTATTTCAAAAATTGGAGCAACAGTTACTGTTGCTCCAATTTTTATACTAATGGGAGTGATGATTTGAGAATATGTTTGTTTACTATTAATGCAAAAGATTTTAATTTACCGCCATATGGTATTTGGACAATAAAGACCTATCTCGATTATTACAAAGAAAACTACTCCTTAAATATAGATGTTAAAATCTTTAGCTTTAATCATGAATCAGATCCGGAAACAATATTAAATACAATTGAAAACTACAATCCAGATTTAATAGGTGCTTCTCACTATATATGGAACGATGAGAGCATTTTAAATATTATAAGAGATTTAAAAATGAAAATGACTAATGCAAGAATTGTAATTGGGGGTCCACATAGTGATTATAAAAATCAACGATTAAATGATCTTTTATTAACTGGCATATTAGATGCGATTGTAGTGGGTGAAGGGGAAGAGCCATTCTTAAAAATAGTTCAGTCTATAATATCTTATGGTTCAATAAAACCTACGAATGGAGTTGTTTGTATTGAGGATGGAAAAGTTAGTTCATTCATTCCTCAAGTAGTCAAGAAAGGTGAAATTGATTATTTACCAAATCCATATATAGTATCTAAGGAAGTTTTAGAAGAATCATTAATAAACGGAAGTATTCAATATGAAACCTCACGGGGGTGCCCCTTTAACTGCTCTTTTTGTGATCAGGGCCATAAATCATATCGGAGTTTATCAATGTCAAGAATCAAGGATGATCTAGATTTTTTCGCAAAATATAGACCTAAACATATAGACTTTTTGGATGGTACATTCAATTTAAGTCCCTTAAGAACGATTGAAGTGCTAGAACATTTAATAAGTCTAGATTTAGACTGGACTATTCATGCAGAAATAAAACCTGAAAATTTATCATTTGAAGAAATTCTTCTAATGAAAAAGGCTAATTTCAAATCCGTGGAACTTGGTCTACAATCAATACATTTAGGCACATTAAAACTGATTAAGAGACGGAACGATTATAAAAAAATAGAGGAAACTGTCACTAACTTAAATTCATTTGGGATAAATGTAACTGTTAATACAATTATCGGACTACCTGATGAAACGTTAGAAAATTGGTTTGAAACGTTAGATTATTGTTTTAATATTGGAAAGGTACAAATTGTTTCGAATTTATTAAAACTATTACCAAACACTATCTTATTCGATCAAATAGAGAGATTTCAGTATGAGTATAGAATAGATAATTTCAATTCTATTATAAAAAGCAAACATTTTTCCGAACAGGATATTAAGTATGCTTTGATTATAAATAGAATAGTGGATTTGTTTTGGAATAAAAATAACATGCCAGATTATATAAAAAATATTGTTCAGAATCTTTATTCAAATAAGTTTCACTTATTATTAATCGATATATCAAATATTTTGCTGGACAAAAATCACAAAATAGAAATAAAAAAGAATTTTCAATTCCTTGTAATTATTAAATTGCTCCAAAATCATAAAGAAAATAATAAGTATGTTAGTGATCTTATTTTGGAAGTAGAACAAGAATATTTATCGGGTGGTAATAATATTGTTAATAGATGAAATGATAAAATTGGATGAAATGTATAGTTTACTAAACTCGATTAGTGATAGATATGGGTACTATTCTGTCGCAGCATTAATTATTAAATATAATGTTCTTTCGACTGCTCTTGAAATAAGAATTACTCTTAACAAAGATCAATCAGCAAAGTTTATTTTGGAATTGAATAAAGCTATTAATTTAGTCAAAGAGCACTATAGCAACACAACAAGGAAGAAACGAGTTAGTAGTGAGCTGCTTGTCAGATGTGAGTCAATCTATAATAATGGTCAAGAACATTATATTTTTGATAGAGAATACTATTATGAAAAATATAAAGAAGCTAGTGAGGTACAACATTTAGTTGCAAAAGCAACCCCTGCTGTAAGTAAATATATTAAGGCTCACAATTTTTATATGTATGCTGTAAATAGTAAAATGGAACCCTTTATTTTCAAAAACATAATACCTTTAAGAGAGTTTATTGAGGGTAGAAAATATTTAAAGTTTAATGATATACCCATTGTTCACCCAATGTTATTACACGATTATAACTTAACTGCTGTAGGTGCTGGGGAAGTGATTTTCATAAAAAACTCGGACAACGTAATAAAAGGAGCAATTATAAATAATAAATCAGGTCATTATCGTCCATCTACAAAGTCATTAATTCAAGTTAGTTCTTCTTTTAGTAAATCACTAGATTTAGAAGAGGATTGTGTCGTTGCTATTGAAGTAGAGGGAGTTTAGTTAAATGTATACACCAAAAAGTTTTGAAAGTGAATTATTGATTCAATTTAAAGACGAAGATATTTTTTTAAATGCACTTGAAGATGGAGGTCCAGAGGATCTAAAAATTGATTTATCTTATGAAGAACTGGTAGTGAATTTATATGTTGATAGTGAAGATTACATTTTAAAAAAAAACAATTTTTCATTAGCCCTTAGGCCTCTTCCGGACAAAAAAGTTGGGTCAATATTAAAATATAATATAAGTGAATTTAAAGAGCATGTTATTCGTGCAGAAATAGCAGAGTTAATGAATACGGGATGTAAATATTCAAAAGTGATTTCAGATACATTACAAAGTAAATTAAATTGTTGTACAGATAATCTAATCCCAACATTAATCTCTAAACAAAAGCGAACTCATAAAAAATCGAATAGATTATCTCCTACCCTATATTTTTCATTTGATAAGGTCACTTTTAATAATTTGCGAAATGGTAGTGAGATTACTCTTTTTCTTATGGAAGTAGAGACCACAGGAAATAATATTGGAAATATTTACAGCACAGAAATGTTTACTGCCCTTGAATATTACAAAAAAAAATATGATGCTATAAAAGTTTTTCCTTCGTCAAAGTATATTATCGGCCTAGAGCAAACTTTAAGGAAGTAACATAGAAGACGTAAACTGTAAGAGGAGGTGACCCATGAGTAATGATTCTATTACACTTAAGAAATTTCAACAAGAAATTGCAATTTACTTACATGGTAATAATGGCAGTAATATAAAAAAAAAACTATCTGATATTTACATGAATTATTCGGAATTGTTCAATTTAGAAAATATTATCAACTCTTTAGAAAATATTATTAACTCTAACCATTTGGATGGTATTACATATTTAAGTGAATTAATGAAGGAAAATTTAATTATAAATGGTATGTCATTCCAAAATCAATTATCTCTTAAAAAAGCACAGAATTCTATTATATGGAATGGTGAATTGTATAGTTTACAAACTACCATGAGTAGATTGTTGCTTGAACCTTCAAGAATAAATAGAAAAGAATTATTTTCTTCTGTGGAAGATATTTTTACCGATAAACTTAACCCTATTTATAAAAAATTATATAAAAGCTATAACAATTTCGCTGAAAAATTAAACCTTGGAGACTATACCAATCTGTGTATATCGTTATTAAAAATAAATAAAACGAATAGCCTCGCGGAACTCCACTCTTTTTTAGACCAAACTAATCATATATATTTTACTAGCCTTGAGTTTGTAACAAATCAGAAGTTGAATTTATCCCTATCTCAATTAGAGCGGCACGATGCTTTTCATTTGTGGAACCTAAATGATAATTTTCGGTATAGTGATTATAATCAAGCAATTGATAAAACACTTGATTATTTAAAAACTATGGGGTTTGGGGACATTTTAAGAAGAGTCAACTTTATCATCGATAAATCTTTTTCACGATCTTTTTGTATTCCGTTAATTATACCAGATAAAATTATTTTGGTTTATAGCATAAGAAACAGGGCGGATGATTTTAAAATTTTATTCCATGAATTAGGGCATGCTTTACACCTAGCTGGATCGACAAAGGATTTAACAAATGGTAGAGCATTATGGATAAATCCTATCATTAGTGAAGCCTTTGCATTTTTGTTTGAAGGATTAGTCACTAATAAGTCGTTTGTTACTTCCTTTTTTGGGAGTCAAAGTGAATCCTATTATTATTATTCTACTTTAAATACTTTATATCTTGTACGTTTTTATATTGCGAAGTTATTATTTGAATACTCTAATCAAAATGAAAGCGCTGAAGAAAATACTATTAGTTATTGGGGACAATTGTTTTCTGAAATAACAGGTTTCAAAGCGAGTGGGAAATCTGCATTTTATGATAGAGATTTTTTTATGGGAGCAAATAATTATATAAAGGGATGGTTTTTGTTTGCTCAAATCAACAATTATTTAGAAGATAAATATGGAGACGAATGGTTTTCTAATAATGAAGCATCTGCATTTTTAATGAATTTATGGCTAAAGTGTTCTTATATATCACCTGAGGATATCTCCACTAAATTAGGTTATAGAAGTTTAAATGGTGATGCATTAATAAAATATTTAAAAACTAAGTTATTAAGGGGGTGATTTTATATATGCGATATTTTAGTATACTCAAAAAAGGAAAGTTAAGAATTTTTTGGATAACTCAAACTATATCTATGATTGCTAATGCTTTTCATCTAATAGCGTTACCTCTGTGGATACTAGCTATAACAAAATCACCTATGCAAACCAGTTTAGTAGCGTTCACTGAATTACTAGCCATGATCATTTTCTCATTATTTTCTGGTGGAATTGTTGACATACTAAAGAAAAAGAAATTGTTAATTATCGGAGATGTTATAAGAGGAATATTGACAGTATTACTTTTATTTGTACATTCAGAAAATGAAATATGGATTGTTTACTTAACAGCCATCGGAACAGGAATGATGTCATCTTTATTTGGTCCAGCTCAAAATGCTATTATTAGACAAACATTTAATAACGAAGAGCTTACATACTCAAACTCTATTTTTCAACTAAGTTTCTCAGTGTCATTATTAGTTGGACCTATCATAGGTGGTACTGCACTTTCTTACTTTGGTTACGAATTAACGTTCATAATTAATGCTATATCATTCTTTATTGGTGCTTTTGGATCTTTATTTATTATTGATCAAAGCATTGGGAAACGAAGACAAAGGAACATCATTTATGAAGTATTAAGGGATTTAAAGGAAGGTGTTATTTTTGTAAAGACTAAACTTAATATACAAAAAGTAATGATAACTCAATCAGTTGTTTTTTTTCTTACAGGAGCTAATGGGTTTTTATTTATTACTTATTTTAATATTTCAAATGTTGATCTTAGTGTTATCGGTATTTTCATGACATCACAGGGGGCGGGGATGATACTAGGTTCAATTATTATTCCTAAAATTCTAAATTTAACAAAAAGGTTTTATTTATTGTTAGGTTTGTTAATAACACTTATGGGTATATCAATTTCTATTTATATATCACTTGTACCGCATAACAATGTTGTAGCTATTATATTTATACTGATATTTGGTATCACACTTTCTTCTTTTAATATTATAACCAGTACTTTATTACAAAGAGAATCATCTGGGGATCATATTGGTAAGGTAACTAGTTTTTCAAGGTTAGTTAATCGAAGTTCAATGGCTATTGCAACTGCACTTGCAGGAACTCTAGCATCCATATTTTCAATTCAAAATATTGTAATAATTGAAGGGATTATACTTAGTATAATGGGATTAGTGCTTGTAGTAATTCTAGGACAATTGTTTCAATTGAGGAAGTATTCCCAAAAGACAAGTCGACTTAATGAACGGCCATAAATAAAGTTGGGGTAACCATATCCATTTAGCCCCCTAGAAGACTTGGAAGTCCAACGATCAACCGGTTGAACACCTTTATCAAACCGTTCATTGACTAGATAGAATATGGGGATACAGCCCGAAAATGTACGGTGTACCGATTGTTATTGTTTTTTGCTCAGGCGGCATTTGGCCAGTGGATGAGTTATCGGGACGGTGCACCGCGAACCTCACGGTCCGGCCTTGAGGCCATAGACTATTCCTGTTTATCCAAAAAGGCTAAGGATGTCCCCTTCGACATTTACAAGCAGCTTTTCCATCTCATGATCCGTAAGTGCAATCGCCATACCAAGCGGAAGCTGAAGTTCCCGAAGGAACTGCTTGTTATTGATTCAACCAAGATTACCGTTGAAATCGGTCGGCTGCCGTGGGTACCTTTAAAGGGAAGCCGAGCCGGCGTCAAACTCAATGTGGCTTTGCGCCAGTCTACCGGTCAGCCGCACAAAGTCGTGGAGTCGACGGGAAATCACCATGATATATGCAGTAGCGACGAACTTTTCGACTCTGCCTTCATCAATGTCGCTGACCGGGCTTACGCGAAGTGCAAGCGGTTCGACGAGTATTGAAATAGAAACGAGATTTCGTGATCCGGCCGAAGGGCGAAGTGGTTCTCCATGAGCCGCGCCCTTCCCGGCGTCGCAGGTCGCCCGAATCCCCTATTTAGCAAGAGTATCGTGCCAGTTGGGGATGGGAGTAAACGGTTCACTCTTACGGCATCTCGTTATCATGTTTCGCGATCCCGCAGGCAGTCCGGTGATCCTGGCGACGAGTCTAAAACTGGCAGATCGAAGTCTTTTTTCGGTGGATCAACAGCACTTATATATCCCCGCTTTGTTTTGGACTACGCCCAATGCGGTGTTTAGCCAGCTTTATCTCGCCTTACTGGTGTACGTACTGCTCAAAAGCTCCTATGATGAAATTTACCCGGGCGTTCCGCCTTCAGCGACTTGTCATTTGCCACTTTTGCTCGCTTGCTTAGTTTGAAACTTCTTCCAACAGAATGGGTGATTCTATTGTGTGGTTGGTAGAAGACGGCCTCGGATTTTTTTTCCTTGTGCCGTCAGCCCCAATCAGAGTAAGACCAGTATAGACGATGTCTCTGGCTCCTCCTGCGCAGACACCTTATCCACTGTCGTTCAATCTGCCGCTTGAGACTGTGCAGTTTGTAATCGCAGTGGTACAGAGCGAAATATTGGTAGAAACCTTGCAGCATTCTTGTGAGCTACTTTTGTTGGTCTCGCCTTTTCCAATGCCGGTGTGCTTTCAGCCATGTCCCGACTCGCTCCGTAAATTTTCGGCAACTCTTCACGCTAGGTATTCGTATGAGCGCAAATTCACCTTTCTGTCCTACTCCACAGACATGTTTGAACCCCAGAAAATCGAAGGTGTCCGGCTTTTCTCCGAATTCCGCCTTTCGCTCCCTTGCAAATCGTCCAAAGATCATAAGGCGTGTCTTTTCCTCCACTAGCTCCAGGTTGAATTTCTTCATCCTTTCGTTTAACAGCGTTTGGAAATTCTCTGCATCTCGCTTGTATTTGAAACATGCGACGTAATCATCCGCAAAGCGGATGAGGTAGGCTTCTCCTTGAAAATATTTCTTGCACCGTTTCTTGAACCAGAGGTCCAGTACGTTGTGCAAATAGATGTTTGCAAGCAGCGGACTGATCGGACCACCCTGCGGCGTTCCCTCTTCGTTCCGTGTGACCACGCCATGTTGCATCACTCCTGCTCGCAGCCACTTTCCGATGAGATGCAGAACAACGGGGGCGGATATTCGCTGCTTTACCATCTTCATCAACCATTCATGGTTGATGTGGTTGAAGTACCCGCGAATATCCGCCTCGAACACATGCCTTACTTTCTTTGTTACGATACAGGTTCTGAGCGCTTTAAGCGTCATATGCGGATTTCTTCCCGGACGAAACCCGTAGGATAAGCCCAGAAAATCTTGTTCATAGATGGCTTCGACGGTTCTTGCTACTGCTCGTTGTACCAAGCGGTCTTCCACGGTAGGGATGCCGAGTGGGCGTGTCTTCCCATTTCCTTTTGGGATATCCACTCGCCTTAAGGGTGGAGCTTGGTAGCGATTTTGTCTAAGCCGTAACCATAGATCCTCTGTTCTCTCTTTCAGATTCGCTTCGAATTGTGTCGTTGTTTCTCCATCTACACCGCTCGTGCCTTTGCGATTCATCATCCCGTTTCTTCTAGGAATCCAGGTGTGATGAGATGCGCCAGTGACGTGAAGCGGATTTTCTTATCTTGCCGAGCTTTCTCTGCTATCTTAACCAGTTGTGTTGACATCCGATGTCCACCTCTGTGTGTGGGGTATGTTTCGCTGTTAAGAGCTTACTCTGTCCTGCCGCTTCCCCCTGTACGCGGCTTTCCCGCGCTCCGAGTACTACCAGCAAGTCCGATTTCCTCGCCCTTGTCGGAAATCTACTGTAGCCTTCCAAGTATTCGACCTTGTCGGCCCCCGGACATCTCACGAGGCTCTATCGCTTCACTTGCGTTACGGCCTGGTCGTCGCTCTGTCTACGCAGGCTTCCCGCCATTTCTTGGACCGTATGTGGCGGCCAAAGCAGCAATGGACTCGTTGGCGACGATGGCTTATGAGGTTGCAAAGTTTTGCATTGAAACGTCGTTCGTCGTACCGGGTGCATTTACAAGAGGAACGGCACATTTCCCAAGCGCAGGTCATCCAAATGACGAACAAACCACTTTGGCTTACGATCGGATCAACCATCTGCTCGATCAGGTTGGTGATTGCTTGAGTGCTCTCACCCCGCCGGAAGCTGACCCGCAAGCGGTCGCCGACGAGATCGCCCGAATTGTCACTTTGCCAGCAGGCAGCCGCCCGGCACGATCGGTCATTGATTTCGTCAATGATGGTGCTGCTGAAGTGACTGAGCTTTCCGAGAAATTGCGAATTGAATTTGCGCAGCGTCTGGGCTTAGGCGACCTGCTTGTACCAACGGTTTCTAAATAATTGCAAGGATGTAACGCTAACAAAACAAGGTATATGCTTTCGAAGCAAGTTTTGTACGAAGTAAATTAAGGATGTAACGCTAACAAAACTTTTAGGAGGAATAAATAATGGAAAACAATCTTGTAGGTAAAGTAGCTTTGGTGACAGGTGCATCGAGAGGGATGGGACGAGAAATTGCCGAGAATTTGGCTCGGCATGGGGCGAAAGTCGTTGTCAATTACGCAAGCAGTCCAGGAAAAGCAGAGGAAGTCGTAGCTGGAATTAAACAGCAAGGTGGAGAGGCCATAGCGATTCAAGCCGATATTAGCAAAGTGGCCGAAGTGGAGAGTCTGTTCAAGAAGACGCTGGAAGCCTACGGGCAAGTAGATATTCTGGTAAATAACGCGGGCATTATGATTACAAAACCAATCGCGAACATCACGGAAGAGGATTTCGACAAGCAGTTTGCGATTAATGTCAAAGGGACCTTCTTCGCCTGCCAGCAAGCTGCTTTACACATGAATGAGAACGGGCGGATCATCAATTTCTCCACTTCGGTAACGGGTCAGATGTTCCCGACATACAGCTCGTATGCGGGAACAAAAGGAGCCGTGGAACAGATCACCCGTCAGCTTGCGAAAGAGCTCGGACCGAAAGGAATCACCATTAATGCGGTGGCTCCGGGCCCAGTAAACACGGAGCTCTTCACCGTTGGGAAGTCCGAGGAGCAAATTAAGGCTGTCGGTAATATGAATTCGTTCGGACGGTTAGGGGAACCGGAAGACATTTCGAATGTAGTGCTATCCTTGGCTAGCCAGGAATCGCAGTGGGTTACGGGTCAGACCCTTCGCGTTAACGGTGGATTTATCTAAGTAGTAATGAAAATTGTAGTCGAAAGTGAACACTTGGTTTCGTCGTGAAGGCGGACCCAAGTGTCCTTTTTTGAGCGCTAAATCATGATACAGGGAGTTAAGATGATGAAGTCTTGGAAAATGTTAATAGCAAAGCTGAAAATAATACCGCACAGGCAGCAAACTTGCTGGAAACCATAAAAGCAAATGGTAAAATCCGCGTCGGAACGGAAGGAACCTATGCGCCGTTTACATTCCATGATGAAAGTGGCAAGCTCACCGGATTTGACGTGGAAATCGCGCAGGAAGTAGCCAATTGTCTCGGGGTACAAATTGAATTTATAGAGACTAATCGGGACAGTTTGATTGCAGGATTAGACACTGGACAGTTTGATATCGTGGTTAATGAAATAACGATTCGCAATGACCTTAAAGACAAATATGATTTTTCAGATCCTTATATCGTTTCGAAAGCAGAACTGATTGTTCATCAGGATAATCGGGATATTAAGAGGCTAGCCAATCTGAAAGGAAAAAAAGCCGGACAATCGCTGCAAAACGATCTTACCGATATTGCCAAAGAGAGCGGCGCTATCATAGTGCAAACAGAAGGGTTTAGCCAATCGATAGATTTACTGACATCCAAACAAATTGACGTCGTAATCAATAACGGACTTTTTTACTTGTATATGAAAAGGCAAAATCCTGATGCGCCAATCAAAGTCGTCGGTCGAACCGTCTCTTCTTGGAAGAGTGGGATTCTGGTGAGAAAAGGAAATGAAGAATTGGTGAATGCGATTAATCAAGCATTGACTGATATGAGATATGACGGAACTTACTTGAAGATTTCAAAAAAATATTTTGGGTTGAATGTATCCAGATAATCTTCACAGACCAACAAATGACCCGGTTCTAGAGTGATGCCTTGAGATGACGTACCAATGCCTCCGCGCTTTCACAAATTTGTTCATTTGTTAACAGTCGAACACCTTGCATTGTAAAGGTTGGCAAGAAGCGCATTCCCGTCAGGTTAGCGGTTGCTTGAAAGGGTTTGGTTAATTCACTCATGCTGTAGTGATTGAACCCTCCTGCTTGATATGCAGCTTCCGGCCCGCCTGTGGAAATGGCCAGAACAAACTCTTTTCCATGTAATTTGGTTCCTTCAGCGCCATAAGCCCATCCGTAGGTGAGGACCACATCCTGCCATTCTTTTAGCAATGAAGGACTGCTGTACCAGTAAAGTGGGAATTGAAAAACAATCCGGTCATGCTCCAATAATAACTGCTGTTCACGTTCCACGTTAATTCGTCTTTCTGGGTACTCGGCATATAAATCATGGACAGTAATCTCTTTTTCTTGGCTTAATCGCTCCACCCACGCTTTGTTTACAACGGAATTCGTTAAATTCGGATGTGCCACAATGACTAATGTCTTCATGCTCATTTCTCCTTTAGATTTTTATTTGTATATGCAAATGAAAGGGTAAAAAAATTTACAATTCTTCTTCTAGTTTATTGCTTGCTTCGTGCAACATTTTACTTAAATCCAAGCTAAATTCACTCCCCAAGATCTGAGAATACCCTGCAAATAGATCTTTTAAAGAATTTCTAAACTGATGATAAACCTTTTCTCCTTCTTCAGTTAAAGAGATATAGGTTTGTTTGCCGCTCATTTTTCTTGTCACCAGCTTTAAGCTTTCCAGTTTATCAATAAACCTCGTACTCGTAGAAGGAGCGATTGACAGCTTGTGACAAAGCTCTTTTTGAGTGATTTCCGGATGGAATTTAACGATCATGATCATGTAAAAATAAGAAGGAGCCAGGTTCCCGAAATCAAAAGTTCTTTCAGCTAATTTTGTGATGTTGCGAGCAAAACGGCTGGCTGTAAAATATAAACAATGAATTAATACTTGTTCTTCTTCATTCATTTTGTTCAGTCCCTTTTTTCATTTGCATATACAAATTAACACGGGTGAAAGTAACTGTCAACTAAAGCCAGATGTTTTGAAAAACTTGCCGTTACAGACAGCGCGGTCAACCGCATCTGGCCGTTGATGCGAATATTGTTCTTGACTTAAAGTTAACTCTAACTGCTACTCTGAAAAAGGGGGATAAATAAGATGTATAAAATAAGTGATGTCTCGCAGTTAACGGGGTTGTCTACGCACACGCTTCGCTACTATGAAGAAATAGGTCTGCTTCCTGCAGTGAATAAGAATTGTTCTGGTATCAGAGAGTATAGCGACGAAGATGTTGCCTTTATAGAATTTGTTAAGGATTTAAAAGAAATGGGACTATCGTTAGAAGAGATTATCCATTTTGGAAAAGAGGGGTGTGTGAATGAAAACAGCGCTTTAACTATGAATAACCAGCTATTTAGCGTATTAACGAAACGTTTAGCTGTACTGGAAAATCATTTACGGGAACTCGATGAAAAAAGAAAAATTATTGAGAATCATAGAGCAAAAATAATCGATCGAATGAGCTTGTATAAGGCTATGATAAACAAATGAAAAATTCAAAGTTAAAATGGTTAGTGATAGGATCAATTTTGAACAATGCGGGGATCAGTTTTATTTGGCCGCTAAATACGATTTACATGCACGATCACCTGGGGAAATCACTGGCTGTTGCTGGCTTAGTGTTACTTATAGATTCTATTACAACGTTAATCGGCAATTTTTTCGGTGGGCGGTTATTTGACAGGATAGGTGGCTATAAGACAGTTTTACTCGGACTGTTTATCTCGATTATTTCACTAACTGGTTTAGTTATTAATCATAATTGGCCATTTTACGCCGTATTTTTAGCGATCCTGGGTTTGGGTACAGGTATCCTTTTTACATCCGTTAATTCGCTTGCGACCAGTCTATCAGGCTATGATCATCGTTATGTATTTAATTCCATTTACTTAGGGCTTAATATCGGGGTAGCTGTCGGAACATCGATTGCCGGTTTCATTGCGGATTTCGATATTTCTCTTATATTTATAGCGAACTTGCTATTATACATCGCCTTTTTAATTATCGTTTTATTTTTTTACAAAGATATAGGAGCCATTCATCCACAAAATGAATCTAAAGAGTTAAGTGAAGCAAGAGATCGTAATAAGCGTAAACTGTTAATTCATGTATTTATCATTTGTTTTGTTTACTTCGTGGTGTGGATGGGTTATGTCCAATGGCAAAGTACTATTTCGGCTTATTTACCAAAAGTTAATATTTCAATTAAACAGTATAGCTTTTTGTGGACGATCAATGCATTGCTGATTATTTTAGGCCAGCCACTGATTTCGCTAATTATTAAGAAAGTGGCTCATACTTATAAAGTACAGATTTATGTGGGCGTTATGCTATTTGTTTTTTCCTTCATTGTCCTCATATTTAGTCAACAGTATATCGGGTTCATAGCAGCTATTGTCTTGCTTACCTTAGGAGAAATGTTTGTGTTTCCCGCTATACCCGCAATGATTAATGCGATTTCACCAGCTAATGCAAAAGGATCGTTTCAAAGTTTTGTGAATATATCATCTACCTCAGGTAGAGCACTCGGACCCATGCTTGGCGGAGTTATTGTTGAACAATTATCCTACGTTTATCTCTATTTAGCGGCGATTATTCTAATGGTTCTATCGGTGTTCATTTTTCACTATAAGCTAAACACAGTGACCCGTATGGATAAAAAGATTTAAAAATAAAACCTGAAAACATTGAAAGTAATCGCTTTCGCGGGGATGTATAATGAGAACGGAATTAGTTTGTATATTCCCTACAAGGTGGGTGACATTGTTGAACATTCAATTAAACGAACAGCTTTCCATTTCCAAACTGGTCATCGGATGCATGAGGATGAATGATTGGAAACTGAGCGCCCAGCAAGTGGTAGAGTTTATCGAATGGTGTATTGAGCGGGGCATTACAACCTTTGACCATGCCGATATTTATGGAGGCGATCATCGAAACGAAGCGCTTTTTGGAGAAGTTTTGCAATTGGAGCCAACCTTGCGGGAGAAAATTCAAATTGTCACGAAATGCGATATCTGTGTCCCGAATGCCAAAAACCCCAATATTAAGACCCGATTCTTCAACACGGATAAACAATACGTCCTGGCCCAGGTTAACGAATCCTTGGATAAGCTTCAATGCGGTTACATTGATATCCTGTTGATTCATATGTTCGACCTGCTGGTCGATCCGGCCGAGCTTAATGAAACTCTCCTTCAGCTTAAGGATGAGGGGAAAGTCAAATATTTTGGCTTATCCAACCATAGTCCGCTTGAGTTTGACACTTTGCAAAAATATACGGATATTCCGTTTGTCACTCACCAATTCATGCTGCATCCGCTAGGCATCCAAAATTATCATAACGGCACAATGACCCATTGCCTGAAAGAAGGCATCTCCCCGATGATTTGGTCCCCTTTGGCTGGAGGAAGGATCTTCAATCCCACTAATGCGGCTGAGGAAAATATGAACAACGTACTGGAAAACATCCGGCAGGAGCTTGGGCTGGAACATATCGATGAAGTCGTTTATAAATGGATCTTTAAGCACTCGTCCAATCCTGCTATCGTGCTGGGCACCGGAAACAAGGAGCGGATTGAGCGGGCCGTACAATCTGTAGACGGCGTGCAGATGACCCGAGAACAGTGGTATAAAATCCTGATTGAAGCAGGGTATACGCTGTGGTAGTAGCTATGTCTGAAAAAATGAAATTCCGATTAAAATAACTTTATGTCAATTTTACAAATCATTGATATTTTCATAATAGTCATTGGTTATTCTATTAACAGAATCAATGAAACAGAAAGGTAGTCATCATGAATCTGCTTCACACAGTTGGTCAGAAGCCGATCATTGCCGCTTTACGCAATGTGCGAGATGTTGAACAAGCAATCGTAAGCCAAGTTGACAATATCTTTTTCATGGGTGGAACAGTTAAGGAAATTATTAACGCCGTTCAGTTAGTTAAGACAGCCGGTAAAGGCGCTTTTGTCCATGTCGATTTGATTAAGGGTTTATCCAATACCGACAAGGAAACCGTAAGCTTTATAGCAGATTACATTGGAGCGGACGGAATTGTCACGCCGAAAAGTCATCTGATCGCTGAAGCGAAAAAAGCTAATTTATTCGGAATACTTCACTTGTTTATTATTGATTCTCTAGCGCTGCAAAATGGACTTAAGGCAGTAGAGAATGTTTGCCCTGATGGAGTGGAGCTTATGCCTGGGGTTGTTCGTAAGACGATCGCTGCTTTTACGGACGCATATAATCATATCCCCATTATCGCGAGCGGGCTCATTCATACGAAGGAAGAGGCAGCCGAATGTCTAGAGGCCGGCGCAACTTCGCTTTCCGTCAGCGAACAAAGCTTGTGGTCATTAACTTTTCAAGATATATAAATATTCCTGTATGTTTAGAGTCGTGCCGAGAGAAAGCTCTGAACAATAAACAGAACTTAGCATTGCTATGTCTGTTTATTGTAGAGCTTTCTCTTTTTCTGTTCACTTTATTTCTGAAGCAAAACTAACTCTAAGGGGGAAGAAAATGAGCTCTGAAGCAGCCAGTCAACGGCCTTCTTATATCATATTACTCAGCATTGACGGCATGGCGAACTTCTATCTTCAGGAACAGCAGGTTAGAATGCCGCATCTAAGATCTTTAATCAAGCAGGGTGTAATGGCGGGTGCGATGAAAAGCGTATTTCCAACGGCGACCTGGGCTATTCATTCCAGCATCGTTACCGGAACCTATCCCCGCAAGCACGGGATTCTTGGAAACTGGGTGATGAATCGCTCAACTAAAAGCGTCGGCGAATATTTTAGCGATAGTACTTGGGGCAAGGAAGATATTCTTCAAAGAGAGACCATTTATGACACGGCCAAACGACTGGGATGGACAACGGCTTCCGTATGCTGGCCCGTTACTAGGGAAGCCCAATCGATTGATTATAATATCCCTGAATTTTATGATCAGGATTTATTTGAAGCCTATGCTACACCGGGGTTGTGGAAAGAGCTTAAAGAAGCGGGGTTGCCGGTTGAACATTACGGTTCCTGGAGTAAAGATCATGCGCGGGGACACATGCAGGATTGGTTGACGACGGAAGTTGCCAAGCATTTGATACAGAGGCATAAGCCTAATCTCATGCTGCTTCATTATTTGCTTCCGGACAGCTATCAGCATGATTACGGAACCCGATCGCAAGAGGTGTATTGGTCCCTGGAATATATCGACGAGCGGATCGGGGAGCTCGTTTCGACGCTGAAAGAAGAAGGGATCTGGGAGGACACCGCTCTATGTATCGTATCCGATCATGGATTCGTCGATACGACGAAAACGGTTTTTCCCAATGTATGCTTCAAACAAAAAGGCTGGTTCGATCCGGATCAGCCGGAGCAAAGCAAGGTGGCAGCGGTATCCAATGGCGGTTCCGGATACGTGTATATTTTTGAGGAAGACCCTGACATGAAAGCTGCACTGATGCGGGAAGTGAAACAATGCCTGCAGGAAATGGAAGGGGTAGGCAGACTCTTTGAACCGCAGGATTATGAAAGTTTGGGTTTGCCTGTTGAAGGAGAAATGGAGGATCAACGTCCGGATTTTGTTTTTGAAGCGGAGATGGATTGTTTCATTCATTTTGAACACGAGGGAGATCTTGTGCACATGGAAGGAACGAAGTTTCAAGGCATGCACGGCTATTTGCCTGATCATGAGGAATTGAAATGCATCTTTGTTGCCGCAGGCAAATCGATTCCTTCAGGCATTCAAATACCGGAAATTCACATTGTCGATATAGCTCCGACCCTTTTAAGTATGATCGGAGGTGAGATTCCCGGAATAGACGGACAGGCCATTGATTTCAATACTAATCGCAAAGGAGCAAGAAATGGGCAATACAGCAATGAACAGCATGAAAGCATTTCTTTTTGATTTGGATGGATGTATCTATTATGGCGATACGCCGGCTGCCGGGGCCAAAGAGCTGTTGGAACTCCTCAAACATGAAGGGAAACGTTGTTTCTTCGTAACCAATAATTCAACTCAGACGGCCAAAGAGATTGCTTCCAAAATGAGCCGCATCGGCATACAAGCCGAACCTGAGGACATTGTTACGGTAACGGACAACGCAGGTCATTACTTGAAGGGGAAATTCGGTGGCTGTGTCAAGGTTAAGGTAGCGGGCAGCGAAGCATTGCAAAGCTCGGTTCTCGGCGCGGGACATGAACTTATTCCAATCGACAGTCCAATGCCGGCCGATGTCATTCTTGTTGGAAGAGATGTGACGTTTGATTATGACAAGCTGCAAATGATCGTCAATGATGTTCATCGCGGAGCGAAAGTCATCGGGGCGAATTGCGATTCGCATCATGTAGGAACCGGAGGGGTGATTGTACCGGAAACGGGTTCTTTAACCGCTGCGATTGAAACGGTGGCCGGCCTGAAGATCGAGCACATCGGGAAGCCCTCGCCTTACTTGTTCGAATGTGTGCTTAACCGGTATGGACTAGACCCCGATCATTGCATCATGGTTGGAGATAATTTTATGACGGATATGGCTGGAGGCGTGCAAGCGGGGCTGCGAACGGTCTGGATTAATGAACATAATCCCTATTTGCGGGAAAGCATGCCTGGAATTTTTCCTGACTATATCGTTAAAAATATGGAACAGCTGTTAAATATATATACCAAATAAAGGAGAAGATAAATATGAAATCCATGCTGAAGCTGTGCGCAATTATGACATTAAGTGTATCTTTGATTGCCGGTTGTTCAAGCAGTCCTGCCGAAAGCACTAAAGACAATGCAAGTAACCCGTCTCCTGAGCCCCAAAACCAATCCATTACATTTATCGATACCGCAGGCGGAGCAAACACGCAAAAGTTTTTTAGCGAGATGATTCCAAAAGCATCAAGCGAATTGGGCATCAAAATTAACTATGTCACTGGGTCCGGGGCTGAAATTCAGCAAAGATTATCCGCTCAGAAACAAGGTGAAGGCGATATCGACGTGCTGTTGTTAAAGCCGGATGGCATCGGCAATATGATTGAAGCGGGAATCCCTTTTGAAACGCTTGAAAACAACCCGGAAATCCCCAATATTTCGCTGGTTGAGCCTAGTGAATTAAAGGATGCCTTAGGAATTGCAACGAACGGTAAAGCGGTTCCTTTCTGGCACGATCAATTTGGAATCTTGTACAACTCCGATAAAATCAAGAATCCTCCTAAATCATGGGATGAATTTTATGAAAGACGGGGCGAATGGGCCGGCCACATCGGTATGATCCGTTCGGACGCAAAGTCCGGCGGAGGAAGAATCATGCAGCGCGATATTCTTCTCGGTTACGGAGTAGACTTCTCCAAGCCTTTTGAAACTTTACAAAAAACAACCGAATGGACGAACGGCATCAATAAATTCAGCGAATTCTCGAAGGCGTTCTTTAAGCCTTTAGCTTCTGAACCGCCGGTATTGTTCCAGCAATTTGCCTCTGAGGATGTTTGGATTACCGAATATGCAATTGACTATACACTCTGGTCGAGAGACCAAGGCTTGCTTCCTAAATCCGTAAAATCCACCTTTTTCCCAAGCGGCCATTATGGCGGTGCAGCTTATTTAGCGATACCGTCTAACGCGCCTGACAGTCAGAAAGAGCTGGCTGCTAAGTTTGTAAACTGGATGCTTTCGGAAGAAACGCAGGTGAAAATGATGGAAACGCTGTGGATCTATATGGGAATCAATAAATACGACAAAGTTCCTCAAACGGTATGGAATAACGTGCCGTCATGGGACGTGGTTAAGAAATCCAGAATTCCATTGAATAATAATGAAGCTTACACGTTCTTAAAAGAAAAAGGCATGGATTTGGTTAAGTAATTCCAGTTGGAGGTGAAAGAAATGAGGAATCCCTCATCAGGATTCCTCATTTTCATATCATGCAATTTAAAAAAGACAATTTGCTCACCTTATTGCTTCTATTTCCCGGGCTAGTCTTTTTCATCGGCCTCTTTATTTATCCGCTGTGCATAACCTTCATGAACAGCTTAACGATAAGCAATCATACCGGTTATTCCCTTCAGAACTATATCGATTTACTAAGTTCGGCAAAGTATTGGAACGTTATCGGCATTACCTTTATTTTGGCCATTTCCACAACGATCCTTTCCGTTCTTATCGCCTTACCGCTGGCTCTAATCTTAAGGAAACGGGTAAAAGGCCATACATTCATCCGTTTATTGATTTTACTGCCGTTAACGGTACTAGCGTTAATCAGTGCTCTCGGCCTGCTGATCGTCTGGGACAAGAACGGTTGGGTCAATTTGTTTCTTATGCAAGTGCTGCCGTTTATCGATGAACCGCTGAAAATCAATTACACGCTTTATGGTTTGATCCTATTTTATGCATGGCTTTATTCCCCTCATACGATTCTGATGACATTATCATCGATAGAAGGAATCGACCGGAACGTAGAGCAAGCGGCTACGATTACCGGGGCTAAACCTTTTGAAGTGTTCAGATATATTACTTTGCCTTTAAGCATAAGCGGTATCCGCTCCGGCTCGGTGATGACCTTTCTGCTTGCTTTCGGCGCCTTTAATGTTCCGCTGATTGCCGGTGGAAATTACAGACCCCTGACCGTTGCGATTTATACGGAAGCAGGTGTGTTTAATAACTGGTCCAAAGCCAGCGCTTTAGCCATTATTATGGGAATTCTCGAGATTATTTTTATCTTGATTTACTTTAAATTGACTAAGAAAAGGAGCGCGGCATAAATGAATCCGATTACTCATAGCATTCGGGCTGTCCGGACTGGAAAGAAAGTCGTGATTTACGCGTTCCTTTTGGGATTTGCCTTGTTTATTTTATCGCCGTTTGCCGTCATCATCGTGTCCGCTTTCGGAGAAGGCTGGTTCGGCGCCAGATGGCTGCCGGAGTCATGGGGCATACGATGGTTCGAGTGGGCTTTTCAGATGACGGATCTGATGCAGGTCACGATGAATAGTTTTATAATTGCCGCATTAACGATAGTCATCAGTTTGTTAATCGGAGTTCCTACTGCATGGGCTATAGGAAAAAGAAAGCTGCGGGCAAAGGAGCTGCTGATCGCCCTGAACCTGCTCCCTAGAATGATACCGGAATTAACTTACGCGCTCGGAACCGCCAAAATATTTTATACATTGGATCTGATTAACACTCATTTCGGTGTGGCTCTTGCGCATTCCACCATTACCATTCCTTATGTGGTATTGATTATGTCCGCTACATTTGAGGCTTTGGAGCAAAGGGTTATCGACGCGGGCGGCGTTTGCGGGGCCAATTGGTTTCAGAGATTTCTATATTTGGTTATCCCTATGTCCATGCCCGGAATCTTGGCGGCGGTAATTTTCGTATTTGTAACTTCCTTTAACGAATTTACTTTAAGCATGATGACTTACGGCCCACAGACGGTGACTTTGCCGATACAGACGTATCTTTCCATCGGAGACGGCTATAAAGAGGTAGCCAGCGCGATTTCCGTTATTCTGCTCATCCCTTCCATCCTCATCCTTGGTGTAATCGTGAAACAAATCAAGCCGGAAAATTTAAGCGGAGGAGTGAAAGGTTTATGATAGATAAGAAAGTCATGATTTCATTGAAAAATATTACAAAAAAATTCGGCCACGTAACGGTAGTGAATCAACTGAATTTGGACATTTATCAGGGAGAAATACTGACGCTTCTCGGCTCGAGCGGCTGCGGGAAATCAACCACGCTGAACATGATTACAGGCAGCTTGACACCGGAAAGCGGAGAAATCCATATCAGAGGCAATAATTTGACGCATGTTCCGTCACATAAACGAGAAATCGGTTTGGTGTTTCAAAATTTTGCTCTTTTTCCGCATATGACTGTTTTTGAGATCGTAGAATTCCCGCTGAAAATCCGCAAAGAAAATAAAAAGGAACGTAAAGTCAAAGTGATGGAAATGCTGCGTCTGGTCCAGTTGGATCATCTGGCCAAGCGATATCCGCGAGAATTATCCGGGGGACAGCAGCAGAGGGTTGGATTGGCAAGGGCATTGATCTATCAGCCTAAAGTCGTGTTATTTGACGAGCCGCTTTCGAATTTGGACGCTAAATTGAGAGAAGAATTAAGATTTGAAATTATGAATTTAAAAGATAAATTAAAATTTACTTCGATTTATGTCACTCACGACCAGGAAGAGGCCCTTACCTTGTCGGATCGAATTGCTGTGATGAAGAACGGAGTCATTCAGCAACTAGGGACGCCTCTTGAAATATATAATGAACCGCAAACACCTTTTGTAGCAGACTTTGTTGGTGTATCTAATAAAATTGTCGGACAATGTGTGGACAAAGATAACGGGTACGCGTCCATTCAAATGGATGGTTTTCAATTAAGAGGAGTAGTAAAACAGGATGAAATACAAAAAGGCGATAAAGTAATCATTTTTATTCGGCCTGAGGATATTCAAATCGGCAATGAAGGTTCCACCGAAGAAAATACACTTCAAGGGGAAGTACGGAATATCGTATTTTCAGGAGAAAAAAAAGAGTGCATGGTTGACGTTAAAGGGACAACCATCCGGTTTTATCTGAATAAACAGTCCGATATTGCCATTGGACAAAGGTTGTTTGTACATCTTCCGAGCGACAGCTGTAAAATTTTCAAGCATGAAGAAATGGGAGTTTAAACGGTAAATCACCCTAAATGCAGAATGCTCCAGCAGATGACTGCTGGAGCAGAACTGTGTTAACCTATCGCATACTCTGTATAAGGACAACAGGTACAAATAGATGATCAAGCTGCCGTGTAAAGGTAAGGACCATGTCGTCGCCGTCTCGTTCTATCATTACCGGACTGCCATCAGCAAGAAGGCGTGCCTCGCCATCTAAGAATACTTCTTTTACTTTTATTTTCGATCCGCTGAGCTTGCCAAGGACCATCAGGTAAAGATTATTGTCCTTTGTCGTAAATCGGATAGCCTCTCCTGTCTCGGTGACGGCTGCCTTGATCATGATGTCGAGCGCTGCCCGTACAGGTTTTAGGCTCATGAACTTGCTGCTCGAACTTGCATGTTTCCATCGGTCATTTACTACACCATCAGGAACAACGTCATAATAGTAGGCAAACAAACGGAATAGCATCCTGATTGGTCGGCCAGCAGATATCGTTCCATAAAATATCCGGATGATACCGCTCTATCAGCTCACGGACTTGGGCATCGGCGTATGCCGGATAATCACCGCCAGGTGTGGAGAACGAATAATCCATAAACGTCCTTGAAATTCTTCGCCGAAACGTCCAGTCAATTCCGCCCGAATAGTATATGCCAAAGCGCATGCCTTCCTTTCGGACAGCTTCAGCTAATTCACCTATAATGTCACGTTTGCTAAACCAGTCCTGCTCATGCGGATTTTTAACCTCAGTAGGCCATAGGCAATAACCGTCATGGTGTTTGGAAACGATCACTACGTATTTTGCGCCGGCGTCGCTGAAAATTTTTGCCCAAGCGGAAGGGTCCCATTTTTTCAGTCCATCTATGAACATCTGTTTAAATCCCTGGTAGGGCATGCTGCCATACTTCTCTTTATGGTATTGAGCGGATGGTGTATTAGGGTCCTTGATCGCATTCCAATAGCCTTCAGCATAGGGGTAGTTTAGCATTGCCCGATCATAATCGGTCTTCAAAGTCTCCGCTAAACTACCTAAGGGTGCAAAACCAGGAATAGAATATAGTCCCCAATGGATAAACACTCCGAACTTAGCATCTTCGAACCATTCTGGAACCGGATGAGTATTCAGGGACTCCTTGGTTGGTTGATAGGTTGTATTATTCATTTATTTTCGAACCCCCTCTGTGTTCATCGATGTCTGAGGATCTGGACGCTAAATAGTGCTTTACAGCCAGGTCGATAAAGGCTTGTGACGCATCCATGAGATCGCGGTCTCCTTCAGGCCATGATGCCCGATCTCCTTGAACCTGTGCAAAAACATGGATTTGATCGGCATCGCCTTCGGTTACCTCCATGACCATTTTCCACAAGTCAGCGGCCAATTCTTGCGCAGCCGGATCATCCGGTGACGCCCCGGACTTGGCAAGAGTCACGGCTTTCAAGGCCAGCACTCTCCATGTATGATACAAATCGAAGGCGTCTTGTTCGTTGGCAAATCGTTTGCCGAGGATTTCCTTCTGGGCGTCATTAAACGTGTATTGGCCCCAATCGATCAGACTGCTGTTCTGTAAGGTTCGGATAAACCCGGTCAACAGCTGCCATGACGGGTAGTTTCCCGCAGCGATGGCCGTCCGGCATGCCTCGATTGCAGCAATGCTTGCATGCGCGTCTTCCATTTTTTTATAGAGTACTAGCTCATGCTCATTCAGTATTTGCTTGATTTGAGATAACGAGGGGCGCTTAACCACCTTGTCACGTATTTCTTTTAAGGAAAGTCCTAAAGATTTGTAAAAGATGATCTGTTCTAAACAGAGCATGTCTTTCTCGGTATAATAACGCCGTCCGCCATCGGTACGGCCGGGTGTCGGCAAAAGCCCGATATTGTCGTAGTGCTGAAGGGTTCGTACAGTTACACCGGTTGCCGCGGCCAGTTCGCCGACCAAATAGGTTTTATTTGTGTTGTCTATGCGTCCCACCTCCTATTCCCCATTGTATTTCATTACGTAACGTAATGAGCAAGAGCTTTAACAATCCTTGTTCGGTGATCCATGTTTTCTTTCAACTCGGTATGGAAATAATGAGAGTTGGAGGGGGATCATGAGATGCACGCCTATTTAGATATTCTATTTCGCACCATTTTTGCTGTTTTGCTGCTATTATTAGCAGCCAAAATACTCGGTAAACAGACGATTTCGAACATGACGTTTCATGATTTTGTGACTGGTATTACAATTGGGTCCATTACGGCTAACTTGGCGTTCAATGATAAACTGCAATGGTCACATGTGGCATTGTCGCTCATTGTCATTACCATTACATCCATTCTTTTATCCGTCATTGCCTTGAAGAGCCGCAAAATGAGAAGCTGGATATCGGGCTCTCCAACCATACTTATTGAAGGCGGGAAAATTCTTGAAGATAACATGAGAAGTGTAAGATATACTATGGATTCATTGGATCAGGCATTGAGGGGAAAAGGAATTTTTAACATAGAGGAAGTAAGATATGCTGTTCTTGAGGATAACGGAACGGTGTCGGTATTAAAGAAA
This sequence comes from Paenibacillus sophorae, assembly GCF_018966525.1. Classification (NCBI taxonomy): domain Bacteria; kingdom Bacillati; phylum Bacillota; class Bacilli; order Caryophanales; family Paenibacillaceae; genus Paenibacillus; species Paenibacillus sophorae. The sequence goes on along the minus strand of NZ_CP076607.1, from coordinate 506,826 downwards.
GACGAGCATCAATATGTAACCAAAAAGGATTTGAAGCTTCGCCCGAACGCCCAAAATTTTCCGGTTGAACTGGTAATGGATGGAGTGCTTATAGAAAAAAATCTGGAGAGTAACGGATTGACCAAGGAATGGTTGGAAAACGAACTCCGACGCAAGGGGAAACGGATATCCGACGTGTTCTATGCCGTAAGAGGAACACAACAACAACTAGTCTTTGATTTTTATGAAGATGGCATCGATAAACCCATTGATAAAGAATGAATGTTCTAATTCAGGCAGCACTAGGGTGTGTATACAAACTATGATCCTGTAAAAACGGGTACTCAAGGACTGTCTTTATCGACCGTTAATCTGGCCACGGGCCGTGTCCAGAACTGGGGTCAGATGCTACTCCAACTTTCCGTTTTCTTTCCGGAACGCGTCGTAACCACTTACGCTGAAACGCCAAATCCCCCCTCGGGGGGATGCTTATAGCATTTCCACTTTCATACTCAGCTTAAAATCTAATAACTTATTTATAATAATTTATGTATAAATGTTCTTGTCATCCGACATATGCCGTAGCCGGAAACAAATCAATCGAAGACTTGGATTATAGCCTTTATTATAATTGTGGTGTTGAGAGCAATGATCTTGACTTTCTGACTTTAAGTTACACTCGATGACAAATGAAAAAACGCTCCGACGATCTTTCGACACAGAGCGCTTTACAGTAGGAAGTTGATAATATCCTCAGACTTTTCTTTCTTATGATTTCCCATTAGTCAACACCGAGATAATAAGTAGTATTGAAAAAAAGGTGACAAAGCATAATCCAACAAAAGACAGAATATTAACCGTACTTTGAATAAATCTCCAGACTGAACCAGTAAAGACTTTATTAATAACTTCATCAGACCACGGATTCCGCACTAAAAATAGAACTGTTGCAGCAAGAATCCCGTATAGCTTTTCTTTTTTTGCTCCTATCACACAGCACCTCCATAAGATCAGGCATTTATTAAACAATTCCCCCTTATTATATAATAATAAGGGGGAATTTGTTATTAAGGATTAATTACAGCGTTGACATCTGATTTGGACCAGTTTGCGGGAATAGTTGAGCCTGTAAGTGTGTACGTAATACCTCCCGATGGACCTGTTGTGGAATATCCCACATTGGAACCAACTTGCCATGTAACACTCGTATCATTATAAGTATGCGTATATTTAGTTGCCATTTCCAGATCACCGGAAGTACCCGACTTTAACGTAACGTACGCTACGCCATAAGTAGAATCCCCCGCATACATTCTTTTATCTTCAACATTAAAAAGCAATGCTCCACTTCCTCTTTTGCTATAGTCTAGCAATGAAGTAAAGTTACCATCCGTGCTATAGCTGTAGAACGCTGCTCTATTCGGATCCCATTCAACACTAAGTAAATCAAGTGAACCGCAGTCCCATAGTGTATTAGTCATTATAAGTATTGATTGTACTCTCCAGAAGATATCTTGTGTTCTTTTGGATCCAATAACAGATAAATCTACATCCGAGGGATACCCCCCAGACGACATAATACTAATTCCAAGATCACTCTTTGGTGATTCGGTAAATTCTACTCCTAAATCTTTAAGCTCTTTCTTCTTGTCTTGTATGTCCTTATTTTTGTTTTTAACAACGTAGTCGGCCATCCATGAATCAAATTCGCTGTTGCTCATTTGTGTGATTTCTTTTTTCAATTCGCCTTTAGAGTCTGTTCCATTAGCAAATGCGGGGCTTGCCCAGAAAAGTGCCATACAAGCAAGCAAAGTAATTTTGATAACCGATGAGATTTTTCCATTAGAGAACAATTTCATGTACCTTTTCCTCCCATTATACGATATAATTTGCCGTACGTTTCAGATCGCTTGCTTACCTTCCTCCCATCCGATTTTGTAAAAAGAAAAGACCATGTTTTGTGAGTGAATTCACAAGTTGCAAGTTTATGATAAAGCTGGCCAGCCTATCAGCTAATTTACACTACTAAAATAATAATAAAATAATAAAAGACTGCTTACTTGGAAGTTATCAGCGCAGAACCATTACCAACCGACCGGACAAAGTTAACTGGTAATGGTTCTTTTAGTTTTCCGTGAACCACACTTATCGTTTTTTGTCAACAAGAATTGAAACTTTCAATCACTCTTGACAAAACCAGTATACCACTTGAATATTGGACCGTATATAGCAATATTTGTTATTTTTTGTCACCTAACATAAGGTTAAAGTCCCCAGTATTTCCATATTTTATTTTATTGCATGGTACAAATTCTGCTTTCGTACTCTATACCATCCCAATAATATGAAAAATATGATATATTTACTATATTCCTATTTTGTCATTTTGTTCCTTTATCATTTTATTTGTTCTTATTCTTTCTAAATTGAGTATATTGCATTAATCTAAGCCCTTGCTGGGCAAGGAGATTTTGAGCATAAAAAAGGACTTCACCCCAACTTGTAGAAGTTTTTCGGTGACCAAACCAAAAACCCAAGAATGGAGGAAGTCACTTTGTATATTCTCCAAGAAAGTCTATTTTCCTTTGAGGAACTGCAAAAAATGGAATCTAAAGAACGACTGCCTATCTTTTTTGGCACACTTGATTTACGGCCCTATGCAAAAGAATTAAAATTTAACATTTTGCGATCCAGCCAGCTAATTAAGCGGGCAATAAAATTTGTAGACAGCGTACAGATTACCAGCAAATAATGGTAGTAAAAATCCCTATAGAAGCAGGTTATACGCTGTGCTAATAACTGAGCACCAACCTTTGGGTTGGTGTTTTTTATGCCGCTAAGTGACTAAGTTAGAATATGAAACGGTTTGTAAATTTTCTGTAAAAGGGCTGGATTAGGATGCGCATATAGCATAGAATAGAGTCGATTTTCATACTATATCTCTTTCCCAACCAACTAAGGAAAAGGAGTAATCCGTGTACATGGATGCGAATCAGCAAGAGGCACCGGAATATGCTCAAAAAGGGAAGTTTTCGACTCTTCTGGAAGTGCTGAAGGTTTCCACCAAACTGGGACTCACCTCATTCGGGGGACCCATCGCACATCTTGGTTATTTTCATAACGAGTACATCCGCCGCCGAAAATGGATGGATGAACGAAGCTACGCCGACCTTGTGGCCCTATGCCAATTTCTCCCCGGTCCAGCCAGCAGCCAGGTTGGAATTGGCATCGGAGTGTTAAGAGCGGGACTAATTGGAGGTCTCGTAGCATGGCTGGGATTCACTCTGCCGTCTGTCATCGCTTTAGTTGCGTTTGCCTTCTTGCTTCAAGGTTATGATATTGCGAGTGCAGGGTGGATTCATGGACTGAAGATCGTAGCTGTAGCGATTGTTGCCCATGCTGTTCTAGGGATGGGGCAGAAGCTCACACCTGATCGGGGTAGAGCAACCATAGCGGTGGCTGCCGCAGCGGTTGCGTTGTCTTGGCATACCGCTTACAGTCAGGTACTTATCATCATTGCCGCCGGCGTTATCGGCTTATGGCTGTACCGAAAGAAAGCGGCGGAAGGGATACCCAACCTGCAAATTCCGGTTAGCCGGGCCTTTGCCGTCTTCTGCTTGATTTTATTTGTTGGTCTGCTCGCCGCACTCCCGCTTCTCAGACAATCGGGGGAAGCCGGATGGCTCGCGATGTTTGACAGCTTCTATCGTTCCGGTTCTCTGGTGTTCGGCGGGGGGCATGTCGTTCTCCCGCTTCTGGAGCGGGAAGTTGTTCCAACGGGGTGGGTGAGCCAAGAGGATTTCTTGGCGGGTTACGGAGCTGCGCAAGCGGTCCCGGGGCCGCTATTCACTTTTGCAGGCTACCTTGGGGCAATGGCCGGGGGGATCACAGGAGCGGTGGTTGCCACTATCGGCATTTTCCTGCCGGCATTTCTTCTTGTTGTCGGTGCGCTCCCGTTCTGGAATGGGATAAGGAGCAGTCCGAAAATCCAAGGGGCGTTGGTAGGGATTAATGCGGCTGTGGTTGGCATTTTGCTGGCCGCTCTGTACGATCCGCTGTGGACTACCGCCATCTTGGAGCCGATGGATTTCGCCCTAGCCGTCATTTTGTTTGTGATGCTGGTCTTTTGGAAGCTTCCGCCTTGGGTGGTTGTACTTACAGGCGCTGCGGGAGGAATGCTGCTGGGGCTAGTGTAATCGTAAGAACGGGTGAAAGAACGTCTATCGTTCATCACCCGTTTTTTATTTTTTTCCTTGCGCATACTACATCTTGGAAGATGTGTTCTCAGCGAGAGGAGAGATAGAGATGAAAAGGTTAGTTTGTCTATGTATGCTTTGTTTATTCTTTATGACTCCGGTACAAGTGGTTGGGGCGGCAGGAAATGCAGCAACAGCTGGGCCGGTGAACCCGCCGCTGCTGGATTCGCTCCGTCAGGGTGGATATATTCTATATATGAGACATGGAGAGGCAACTGTAGGAGAAGACCGGCCCAATCCCGTCTTCACGGATTGTTCGACTCAAAGAAATCTTTCCGGGGAAGGCAGAAGACAAGCTGCAGCTCTTGGGGAGGCATTCCGCAGATTACATATCCCTGTTCGATCTCCTGTGCTGGCCAGTCCTTTTTGCCGCACAAGGGAAACAGCCGAACTGGCTTTTGGCGAAGGAAATGTTCAGAACGATCCGTTCTGGATTAGAATTTATCGGTTGAGTAGTGACGTAACCCCTTCAGAGCGGGAGGATACATTGGCTGCCCTGACTTCTGTGTTAGAGAAAGCACCTTCTTCCGGTACCAACCAGGTAATCGTTGCACACAGCTTCCCTCAAGGGGTTGGTTTGGGCGAAATCCCTAACTTGGGTACCGTTGTGGTGAAACCGGGAGGGCAGGGCAACGGATACGAAGTTGTTGGCCGCATTTCCTTGGCCGAGCTATTGAGTTTACGATAGGAACAACTTGCCGTAAAAGACAGCGCCGAATGCAAATTGTATAATACGAAACACAACAGAGGATATCCCACTCGGATGTCCTCTGTTTTATTTAAGAAAACTTCAATACTGCACGCTTATACTGGGTTCATCCGTAGAGAGAACATTTGGAGTGGAGGGACTTAGATGGCGAAAATGAAGAGAAAGTGGGTAGTCTTATGCTCGTCAGCCGTTGCAGCGGTTTACGCTACCGGATATTTTATAACGGATACTCAGGCATCCGTGCAACCGCCGCCGCCGGTTAGTTATGAAGTGAATGGCCAACAGTCGGAATTAAATGGCGGGCAATCATCAGTAAATAGCGGACAGGCAAATGGAACATCGACCGATAGCGTTCAAACGGAACGTGTTTATACAGATGGCACGTATACGGGAATGGGAAGCAACCGGTTCGGATCGATTGAAGTGCAAATAACCATTAGCAACGACCAGATAACGGACGTGGAAATCAGCAATTTTACGATGTCTTATCCGGAAAGTGACGTAGCGGGGCTGCCGGACGAAGTATTAAGTATACAAAGTGCTGAAGTGGCGAATGTATCAGGCGCGACATACAGTACACGAGCTTTTAAAGATGCTGTACAAGAAGCGCTCTCCCAGGCGCAAAACGCATAATGGGAAAAAATGAGAAAAACCAAGCTATATATGGACACGGTTGTGGATATACAGGTAGTCACCGGGGACGGCCAATCGAAGGAAGCGGCGGAGGTGAAAATAAACCGGGCGTTTGAGGCATTTAAAAAAGTGGAGCAAGCCTGCAGCCGGTTTTCCCCTGACAGTGAATTGATGAAGGTCTGCCGATCACTCGAAACTCCGGTTCAGGTCAGCCCGTTGGTATTTGAACCGCTCAAATTTGCGCTAGAAATCGCCAAATGGACGGATGGTGTATTTGATCCTACCGTGGGAAGAGTTATGGAAGACAATGGGTTCGACACCAACTATTTAACGGGAGAGTCCATGAAAAGCCGCTCTGCCGATTCCGTTACGTACCGGGATATCGTATTAAATGAGCAAGATCGCACCTTATTTTTGCGAAAACCGTTGGTGATTGATTTAGGAGCCGTGGCTAAGGGCTTTGCCATTGATTTGGCTGCCAATGAGTTGAAGGAATTTGAAGGGTTTGTCGTCAATGCCGGCGGCGATCTGTTTGCCGGGGGCGTGGACGAAAGCGGGGGTCCCTGGAAAATAGGCATTCAGCATCCATGGCGAAGCGACTCCATCCTATATACTCTCGAAATGTCCAATGAGGCGATTTGCACTTCCGGAAGCTATGAGCGCAGGAGCGCGCAAATGATCGGCATGCATCATCTGATCCATCCTAAAACAAGACAATCCCCCAATGATTGGATCAGCTGCAGCGTAATGGCCCCTTATGCCATGCTGGCGGATGCTTTCTCAACCGCATCCTTTTTGCTGGGTGCAGAAAGCGGAAAAATGCTCATCGAACAAGCGGATCTAAAAGGAATCTTGATCACACCGGAGTTACATATTGTTAAAGCTGGAGGGATATAAATGACAGCGCGTCAGTGGATCAAATCACCAAAGGGATATGTCCTCATTGCCATGGTTGCTTATCTTCTTTTAGCCTCCATTGGAGCACGGGATATGAAAGGCATATTAAACGGCATCATTGCAGTCGTCGCTTCGTTGGCCGTGGACATCATTTATTGCCGTATTGAGAAAAGAAAGCGACTGATGCTGGACGGTGCGATTATTACAGGGTTAATCATTTCCTTGATCCTGAGCACAGCAACCTCCTGGCCTATCGTTGCGGCAACAGCAGTCATAGCCATTTTGTCCAAGCATCTTTTTGTCTATCGTAAGAAACCGGTCTTTAACCCGGCGGTCTTTGGACTGCTTCTGTCTGCCCTGATCTTTCATACCGGCCAAAGCTGGTGGGGAGCATTCGGGAATTTTCCTGCATGGACCCTTATCTTTGTTGCGCTGGGTGGATACCCGGTCACGAGCCGGGTGAATAAATATGCTCAGCTTTTTTCATTTTTAGGCGCATTTTTTGCATTATTGGTTATTATGGGTTACTACGATATAGGAAATATCTCCAGCGCATTCCGACCCCCATTTATCAACGCCGCACTTTTCTTTGGTTTCTTCATGCTTACCGATCCGCCTACTTCGCCCGCCAAAGTGAAGGATCAAATTATTTTTGGACTCCTCGTTGCAGCAGCGGCAGCCATTATTTATGGATTCTTCGGCGGGTTAACGTATTTGTTTATAGGGCTGCTTCTAGGGAACCTTTACCAATTAGTGAAAGCACGCGCATCATTAAACGTGTCTAAGAAGGTCCGCGCTAAACTGGATAAAGCCGATAAAATGCCCGTTTAATCGATCTTCAGCCGGAGGAACTTCCTCCGGCTGTTCATCGGCATTATTCATCCGCGCCCCATGTTACGAATAGCGGCAACGATCAATAATAGAATGGGGATCACAATATAGAGCGGGAAAAATATATAGGGTATGGATATTTTCCAGCCAATTTCTATATGCTGCGAGTAAGTAGACGCAATGATGAGGGACATTGCCAGAATAATCGTGCCCCATGGAATAATGAGGGAATGATAAGATTCCAATTTGAACAGCTGTGCAGTGCCGAGTACGGAACCGTACATGAATGCCCCTAGTTTAAAAAATCCCCCCAACACCATCATCAGGATCGCAAGCGCATCCAGGTTCATAATAAAATCCCCCAGACTAACCATTCCTATGGCGGTATATAGCGGAAATTCCGTCTCTTCAAGAACAGAAGGACCAAATACGGCAATAAGACCAAGCATATTTAATGACAGTATGATGCCTGACGCAAGAACCGCAATCATCCCCGCTTTTTTGATGCTGCTGTGGTCATTCGAATTAATAGTAAACATCATAAACAGCAGCGTTTGACCGAACGGAAACACGATAAGGAAGGGAAATACCGCATTCCATATCGGCTGAAACCCTTTCGCGAACACAGGTTCTATATACTCAGAATGATGAATTTGAGAACTGAAGATCAGAATCCACCCAAGGACAAGGGCAAGAAAGGCAACCGGAAACAATACTTCTCCCATGCGTCCGAATACTTCCAGCCCGCCGCGCAAACAATAAACGATGCTGAACATGAATCCTGCCATAACCACTATAATCGGCGTATCTATCAAGATCGTCTGCACGATAAGTTCCCCAAAGTCTCTTAATACCCGTGAAGACTCATAAGCAAAATCCAATATATAAATAAACGCTAACGGATATCCGATCCATTTGCCAGCGATCTCGGGGACCATTTGTACAAGCGTTCGGTTCGGATAATATTCACTTAACTTGCTGTAGACCCGCATTAACACAAGTCCGCCGAGCATCGCGGCCAAGATAGCCAGCCACTCATCTTGTTTGGCCTGCATACGTAATCCAAAGAGAACCGTAGTCCCGATTTCAAACAAGATGACGATGGAAATGAATTGACACCTGCTTATCTTTTCCTGTGCCATATTATGTCCCTTTCCGTGGAAAATGATAAACACCAGTATTTGCAGTTGAGGTAAAAATAAACATTGCCTCAAGCGGTTATTTAAACCGCTATTAGGAAAATATTCTAGGTATGCTTGGATACTTGGAGGGACAACAATGCTGGACCGTGGAAAGATTAGTGCGAGGCAGGCTGGTTTTTTGATGTTTACGTTCCTAATGGGAAATGCGGCTGTAATCGTTCCGGCTAGTGCAACTTCCTTTGCCAAACAGGACGGTTGGCTCACCATCATTTTCGCGGCCTTGATTGGAATAGTGGTTGTTCTTATATTTACTAACTTGGGGCTTTTATTTCCAAAGCGGAGCATCATTCAGTACAGCGAAATCATATTGGGAAAAAGGATCGGGAAAATAGTCGGCTTTCTGTACGTGTTGTACCCATTTTATCTGGGGGCGCTCGTCACCGGGGTTTTTCGCGATTATGTGACGACAACCGCGCTGCCGCGTACACCGGCTATTGTCGTAAGCGGACCACTGTTGGCCGTAATCGCTTATGCGGTTCAGGGAGGGATTGAAACGCTTGGGCGAGTCAATGAACTCATATTGCCTTTTCGTGAACTGATCGTCATGTTCATCATCATTTTGTTGATAACGGACTTCAACTGGGACAATTTGACCCCGTTTATGGGTGAGGGAATCGTTCCTGTTATGAAAGGTTCGATCTCGGTGGCTTCACTTCCATTTGGCGAAACCATTCTGTTTGCGATATTGCTGCCCAATATCAGCAATATTCAGAAGGTGAAGAAGTCCTATGTCTTAGCTGTTGTATTTGCCGGCATGCTCCTTACGATCAGCGTTCTGACATCTATTCTCGTGTTAGGTCCAGCGGTCGCTGCCAGATTGAATTTTCCGACTCACGAAATTATCAAGTACATCGAAAAGATGGGTTTCCTGACCGACATGGATGTTCTCGGCGTGCTGCTTTGGATAACGTCAGGCTTTACGAAGATAGCCGTCTGTTATTACTGCACTGCGGTTGGGTTAGCTCAGTGGTGCAGACTTTCCGACTACCGGTCCGTCGTCATTCCCGTGGGTATTCTGATCTTTATTTTCTCCATCGTTGCTTATGGAACTCTTGTCGAGGATGCTGTATTCGCAGCTACCATCTGGCCGTTCTTCTCCCTCCCTTTCGTAATTCTGTTCCCTCTGCTGATGTTGATTATTGCCAAAATCAGGCGGCTGGGTGGTAGTGAGCAGGAGGGATAAGGCGGGAAGGATGAGGCAAAATTAGGATTTTGGCGAGCATATAGAGAACGATTTTCGTAGAAGGGGTGAAACTAAAATGGAGCACGGGACACCGCCAATTAACGAACTCGTAAGTGGAAAACTAGCACAGGACATGGGGCTGCTGAAAACGATTCTTGACCGGTCAAGCGACATCGTGTTCCGGGAATTTCAGTTGGGCGATGCTCAAACTGCGGTGATTATTTTCCTGGACGGGATGGTTAACACTATCATTGTGGATTCCGATATCATGCAGCCCTTGCTCAAATACGGTGAAACCATGCTGCAGAAATCCCGTCTTTCGCTGACAGGACTTGAGACCCTGCTTCAGAATCAGGTCATTACCGCAGCGCAAGTAAACTCTGGCGAGCGAATTCAGGAGGTCGTAGACCATGTCCTGTGTGGAGATACGGTGCTGCTCATTGACGGTGTGAACAAGGCCCTGTTCATCAGCGCGAAGGGCTGGGGGAAGCGGGCGGTTGAGGAACCGGCTACAGAAGCCGTCATTCGCGGTCCAAGAGAAGGATTTACGGAAAATCTGCTTACCAACATAAGTCTCATTCGCCGCAGATTGAGAACTCCGCAGTTGAAGATAGAAGGATTGCAGTTGGGGCAATTATCAAAGACCGATGTCGCGATTGCGTACCTGGAAGGGATCGCGGACGATGCTATCATCGCGGAAGTCCGGGAAAGAGTGGGCAGGATCGATATCGATGCCATTCTGGAGAGCGGCTACGTGGAGGAACTGATTGAGGACAACTCGTATTCTATCTTTCCCCAGGTTAATTACACAGAGCGGCCCGACAAGATCGTTGCCAATCTGCTGGAAGGCAAGGTCGGGATACTGATTGACAATACTCCCTTTGCGCTAATCGTACCGGTCACTTTCTTTGAAATGATGCAGGCCAGCGAAGATTATTACCAAAGATATGTAATCTCGACGTTAATCCGGCTGCTCCGCTATCTATTTCTGATCATTGCTCTGCTGCTGCCATCGCTCTACATCGCTCTGCTGACGTTCCATCAGGAGATGCTGCCAACGTCCCTGCTGCTCAGCGCTGCCGCTTCCCGTGAAGCGGTTCCATTTCCGGCTATTGTCGAAGCGCTGCTGATGGAAATTTCGTTCGAGGCACTCCGGGAAGCAGGGGTGCGTCTGCCGCGTCCGGTTGGACAATCGGTAAGCATTGTCGGGGCGCTTGTCATTGGCGAGGCTTCCGTAAGCGCCGGGATCGTGTCCGCGCCAATGGTCATTATCGTATCAATCACGGGGATTGCTTCCTTCATCATTCCGAGCTACTCCCAGGCCATTACTATCCGGCTGCTTCGGTTTCCAATGATGATTCTGGCTGGGACACTCGGGCTGTATGGTGTGCTGCTCGGGGTTCTGTTCATTCTAATCCATATGGCGCGCTTGCGCTCGTTCGGCGTTCCTTATTTATCACCGCTGGCTCCTATGCATGCTAGTGATCTGAAAGATGCTCTTGTGCGCGTGCCTTGGTGGGGGATGGTCAGGCGTTCAACCGAGACCAGCAAGAACAATCCCCGGCGCATGAAAGGCTCATTGCGTCCACGTCCCCCGAAGCGCGGCGGGTAGCCTTGGTTCATGGAAGGAGGATGATGATGAGAAAGTTAGGGATTCTGGTGTTAATCATCGCGATGCTGCCGATGACCGGCTGCTGGAGCCGGGTTGAACTCAACGATCTGTCGATTGTAACCGCTACGGCCATTGACAAGATGGACGACGGGAACTACCTGTTGACGCTGCAGATTGCCGTTCCGTTGATGCTCGGACCGGCCGAAGGTTCCGGAAAAGGCGGCGGTAGCGGCGGCGGAAATAAACCAACCGTGATCGTATCCGAGAAGGGGGAAACGATAATGGACGCTTGCCGCAAACTGCAGGAAAAGCTTCCCCGCAGGTTGTTTTTCTCTCATAGCCGGATTATTGTGATCGGGGAAAATCTGGCCCGGGAGGGTGTTGCGCCCGTACTTGATTTTTTTACCCGTTACCGGGAATCCCGTCTACGCAGTTATATTTTATTTAGCAAAGGGAAAGCGGGGGATATTTTGAATCTCAACGCCAAATGGGAGAAGGTTTCCGCTGAGGAAATCAGGGAAGAGGAGAAGCGCCATATCGGGCTCCAGATCTACTTGAAAGACTTTATTCATATGCTGCTTACAGACGGGATCGAGCCGGTCGCGGCCCAAGTGACGCTAAAACCAGCGGAGGAAGGCAGTGAAGAAGGCTCTTCCGGACAGGATAAGAACGCCGCCATTTCAGGCACAGCCGTTTTACACAAGGATAAACTGGTCGGATGGCTGGATGACACGGAGACACGCGGCGTGCTGTGGCTACGTAATGAATTGAAGACTAGTTACGTGACCGTGGACATTCCGAAGGAGAAAGGCGGAGGGAGGTTCACTGTGCTGGTATTTGGAGCAACGACGAAAATCAAACCGGCTATCAGGAATGACAAGATCAAAATCAATGTGGAAATTCATACGGAAAATATTCTGTTTGAGAATAACTCCCAGTTGGATATTAGTAAACCGCAGGTCATTCAATATATCGAAAAAGAATTGGAACAAGAGATTAGGAAAAGAATAGAATTAACGCTCTTCAAGGCACAAAAAACGTTCAATTCGGACATATTCGGGTTAGGCACCGCTGTATATCGAGCCTACCCGAAAGCGTGGAATCGGCAGTATAAAGACAGATGGGATGATGAATTTTCCAGGGTGGAAGTGGACATTCATCCTCATACAAAAGTGGTCCGCACAGGTCTGACGAACAAGTCGATGATCATGGTGGAAGAGGAGAATAAATAAGGATGAAGATCATGGCGATTATACTCCTGTTTATCCTGCTGGCCGGCTGGGATGTTCCCCTCTTGATTAAAAAGAAACAGAGAAAAGATCTGATCGTTTATTCCCTGCTTCTCCTAACAGGCATAACGTTAAGCATTTTGGTTTCGTTTAATGTCCATCTGCCCAATCCAAGTAAAGGCTTGGAAACGATTCTGCAGCCGCTCGGTTCATTATTGAAAACGGATTGACTATATGGGCACCTAATTGAATCCCGGCTGATGCGGCAATGACAAGAAGAACCTTCAATCCCTTGTTTAAATGAGGGGCCTGAAGGTTCTTTAGGTTGCTGTGCGAGTGATAAGTACGATTGTTTTTCTTAATGCTTCTTGAACAAAGAGATGGATTCTGCTAAAGATTGATATATATCCTCTACGGGCTGGACGTTTCCGGCCAGCATTTTGATTTTTCTATGAAAGAGGTTTCCAGATGAGAAAAATAGTTGTGTTCAACAATGTCTCTATCGATGGTTATTATGCAGGTCCGGGCGGAGAAATCGACTGGTTTATCCATGATCCCGAGGTCGACAAAGCCGCACATGAAATGATGAGTCCAGATACGGTATTGTTTGGCAGGGCGACCTACCAGATGTTCGAAAGCTACTGGCCGCATGTAGCAGGCAATCCGAATGCTCCCGAAGGAGCACGGATGATGGCCAATGAATTAAACCAGATGACCAAAGTGGTATTTTCCATAACCTTACAGGAAGTGAACTGGGAGAATTCCAGGCTGCTCAGCGGCAATCTTGCAGAGGAAGCAAGAAGGTTAAAAGAAGGCGAAGGTGCTGATATTACTGTATTTGGCAGCGGAACGATTGTTCAGCAGCTTGCAAATGAAGGATTGATCGATGAGTACCTGCTAGTGCTCACCCCGGTTGTCATTGGAGCGGGCAGACCGCTGTTTAAAGATGTCAATACAATGAAGCTGGAGCTGCTGGAGACCAGGAGTTTCAAGTCAGGAGTCGTTCTGCTTCACTATGGAGTAAGCGGGAGCCGGCAAATGAAGAATTGATAGGCAGTGAAAATTCCTCCTTTACATCTTTAGCCGCTATTGATTATATTAATATTTAAAATATTAATATCAAAGTATTATTGGAGGAATGCAAAGGTGAGAAGAGCCACAGCAATGTTAATCGTATTTTGTATGGTAGCAATCAGCAGCTTCACCTATCAGCCGTCGGCGGTAAGCGCGAAAAATGTAGAAAAGGCCCCAATCGCGGTACAGGGAGCGCTTGACGTCGAAATCGAATCGCTGCTCAAAGCAATGGGCCAATACAAAACGCAAAAAGTCGGCATGTACAGCTACTACATAGGCAAAATTGACGGAATCCCGGTCATTGTAAGCCGGACGGAGATGGGGATGGTCAATGCGGCCACATCGACAACGCTGCTTATTAATACCTTCCATCCGCGCGCGATCATTAATCAGGGCACAGCCGGAGGCCATGATGAGAAAACGCATCTGTACGACATTGTCGTCGGTAAGGAACTGATCAATTATATCAACACAATCTCCCCGACAAGAAAAGCGGGAGAAGGCAGCAAACCGGAAACGTGGAATATGATGACGACCGATGTGCGGGATGACGACGACAACCTGATGAAATACAAAACGTTCAAAAGCACGCCGGAACTGGTCGAAGCCGCAATGTCGGTACAGAACAAGTACATGCATGGGCACGTTTATGCCGGGACGATCGGCAGCGCCGACCAATTCAATAACGAAGTGGATCGGATTCTGTGGACCAATGAAGTACTTGGCATGATGGCAGAGGATATGGAGACGGCTTCCGTAGCTCAAGTAGCGAATGGCTTCCACGTTCCTTTCGTAGGCATCAGAGGGATGTCCGACGCAGGCAGACATGATGAGCATTGGAATCCTACAAGCGGCAGAAACGCCGGCATCTGGACAGGCGAATTTGTGGTTGAGGTCATTAAAGCGATCGACAAGCAGGTTAATTTCTCCACGATTACCAAGGTGAATGGCTTCAATCTCTATGTGAACGGCGTTAAACAAGATATTTACATGCTGGATTACAAAGGAAAAGCCCTGATTCCGATCCGCAATCTAGCGGGCGTGCTCTCCGGAACCAAGCAGTCCAGTGTAACCTTCAATTCGAAGACAAAGTCCATTTCATTCAAATATGATATGAAAACAGCGACTTTCAAGTCGGGTGATAGCTTCTTCCTCGATATGCAAGGAATGAAGCAGCAGGTCGAGTCCCCATCTGTGGTTGTTAACGGAAAGACCTACGTGAGCCTGGATCTCGTCTCGAAAGCATTCGGATTAGAGACGAAAACCGAAGGTGTGGATCTGTCTATCACAGCACAATAAAATCATGAAGAGGGGCGCTTTATAGCGGAGACCTCTGCAAAAGTTGCCTTAGCTCGCTTAGCAGGTAGGCAACTCAGAACACAAAGCATGAGAAATGACAAAAAGCAGGCCATCCTTACACTGGGATGACCTGCTTTTTCTCGTTTAGAGGAAAATAGTTGCAATATAACGCTATCATGACGATGTTCATGTGAGTTAA
The DNA here is from genome assembly GCF_018966525.1 of Paenibacillus sophorae. Lineage (NCBI taxonomy): Bacteria > Bacillati > Bacillota > Bacilli > Caryophanales > Paenibacillaceae > Paenibacillus > Paenibacillus sophorae. Next base: position 491,723 of record NZ_CP076607.1, on the reverse strand, counting down.
TACTACATAATGCGACAAGTTGGTTGCGTATTTTGGATGATATTATCGAATTTTAGGATTTTAAACAAATTTCGGGCTGGTAGAATGAACGTATATTCCAATTGAGGGGGCAAGAAAAATGATGAAGTGGTTGAGGTTGTCAGTAATTCTGACGTTATTGGCCGGAGTATTGGCGGCTTGCGGAAATTCTGGTTCGGAAGGAAATGAAGCAAGCGGTTCAAATAAGCTTGTAGTCTATACGCCGAACAGCGAAAGCATGATTAACGCGCTGGTTCCGCTGTTCGAGAAGCAGACGGGCATTACGGTGGAGCTTGTGTCCGCGGGCAGCGGTGAGCTGATTAAGCGAATCCAGTCGGAGAAAGATAATCCTTATGCCGATGTCATGTTCGGCGGAGCATTTGATCTGTTCAATGCGAATGCCGACCTGTTCGAGAAGTACGTGTCACCCAATGACCAGTACCTGCTCGAAGGTCACCGGAACACGACAGGCATTATGACCTCTTATGTCTCCGATGGCAGTGTAATGCTTGTAAATACCAACCTGGCCGGAGATATTCAAATCAACAGCTATGAAGACCTGCTCAACCCGGAACTGAAAGGCAAAATCGCGATGGCGGACGCGGCCAACTCCAGTTCGGCCTTCCACCAGCTGACCAATATGCTGAAGGCAAAAGGCAATGACTATACCTCGGACGCCGGATGGAATTATGTCGGTGAACTGATCAAGAACCTGGACGGCAAAATCGCCGGCAGCTCCAGTAAAGCGCATAAGAGCGTAGCTGACGGCGAGTATATCGTGGCGCTGACGTATGAAGATCCGGCCGCAAGCTATGTCAGAGACGGGGCTCCGGTTCGCGTCGTGTACCCTTCGGAAGGTACGGTGTTCCTGGACGGGGTAGCGGGAATTGTCAAAGGCGCGAAGCATGAAGAGAACGCCAAGAAATTCATCGACTTCCTGATTTCCAAGGAAGCGCAGGACGCCCTCGGCACAGAAACAACGAATCGGCCGCTTAGAGCGGATGCACAGCTTGGAAGCTATATGACGCCAATGGACCAGATTAAAGTGATTGAAGAAGACATTACTTATGTAAGTGATCATAAGAAAGAGATTATTGAGAAATACACGGAGCTGTTCACCAGCCTGTCCAAGTAATAACAGCAAAGCGGGTGTTGATATGAGCGTTACGATTTCATTTCGTGATATAGTCAAGAAATACGGGAATACAACGGTGATTCCGGAGCTGTCTCTTGAGATCCAAAAGGGTGAGTTCTTCACCCTTTTAGGCCCTTCGGGGTGCGGGAAGACGACTTTGCTGCGGATGATCGCGGGGTTCAACAGCATTGAAGGGGGCAAGCTTTCATTTAATGATCGGGTAATAAACCAGGTTGCTCCGGGTAAGCGGAACATCGGGATGGTATTTCAGAATTATGCGATTTTCCCCCACCTGAATGTCTCGCAAAATGTAGAGTTTGGACTAACGAACCGAAAGATCGACAAGGCGGAAAGAATCCGGAGAGTCCAGGAGATGCTGAAGGTCGTGCAAATTGAGCCCTATCAGGACCGGATGCCGAAGAACCTGTCCGGAGGACAGCAGCAGCGTGTCGCGCTGGCCAGAGCGATCGTCATCCGCCCGGATGTTCTGCTGATGGACGAGCCGCTGTCCAACCTGGATGCCCAGCTTCGGGTCGACATGCGGAATGCGATTAAGGAGATCCAGCGGGAGGTTGGCATTACAACCGTATATGTGACGCATGATCAGGAAGAGGCGATGGCGGTCTCGGACCGGATTGCGGTCATGAAATCCGGCGTTATTCAGCATGTGGGAACGCCCCGCGAAATCTATCAGTGTCCAGCCAATCTGTTCGTAGCGACCTTTATCGGGCGTACCAATATTATGGACGCGGTGATGTCCGCAGGTGATGACGGAGAGACTGTACTCCGTATCGGGGACAGCTACTCGGAGCGGATACCCGGGCTGAAAGCGGACAAGTCTCACGGTTCCGCTCAAGATGTTAAGCTGTCGGTGCGGCCGGAGGAGTTCACTCTGTCGGGTGACGGCTCTGGCCTCAGAGGAAAGATTGTGAGCAGCATTTTTCTCGGCCTGAACACTCACCTGAAGGTGGGGCTCGAGAATGGACAAGAAGTCGAAATTATCCAGCCGTCCGCCGGGAGCGGCGGGATGGAGCCGGGGGAGAATGTATGGCTTAAGGTCAATCCACGGACGATTAATGTCTATGACGCATCGGGAGAAGTCAACCTGACCAGGGGAACACGCGTATGAACAAGGCAATGAAGCGAAGAGATATCTGGTCGTTGATTACCGCTATTATTTTTCTCGGTTATATCATCTTTCTGGCTTTGCCTTTGTTCATGATTCTGATTAAAAGCTTCTTTGACGGGACTACGGGCGAATTCTCGCTCGCTTATTTCCACAAATTTTTCAGCAAAGCCTATTATATGAATGCCGTGTGGAACAGCCTCAAGGTGACGATATGCGTTACGGTATTGTCCGTAATTGTTGCCGGTCCGCTCGCGTATATCATGTCCACCATAAAGATTAAAGGCAGCGCCGCAATCCAAATCCTGATCCTGATTTCCTCCATGTCGGCGCCTTTTATCGGAGCGTACGCGTGGATTCTGCTGCTGGGCAGAAGCGGGGTCATTACGAAATTCGCCGATCGGGTACTTGGGCTGCAGATGCCCGATATTTACGGGTTTACCGGAATTCTGCTCGTCTTGACCCTGCAGCTGTCGCCGCTGATCTTCATGTATGTCTCGGGTGCGCTCAAGAATGTCGATCATTCGCTGATGGAAGCGGCAGAGAGCATGAACTGTACGGGTCTCCGGAAAATGTGGAAGGTGCTCGTGCCGCTCATCACGCCAACGCTGCTTGCGGGCGGCCTGCTCGTGTTCATGCGGGCTTTTGCCGACTTCGGTACGCCCATGCTGATCGGGGAGGGCTTCCGGACGGTCCCTGTCCTGATCTTTAATGAATTCATCAGTGAGGTTGGCGGCGACGACGGATTCGCGGCAGCCATCAGCGTTGTCGTCGTGCTGTTCACAACCGCGGTCTTTCTGCTGCAAAAGTATATCGCGAACCGCAAGTCCTACAGCATGAGCGCGCTGAATCCGATCGAACCGAAACCGAAGAAAGGGCTGGCGAATATTGCCGCCCACGCTTACGTCTATCTGTTCACCATCCTGGCCATGATGCCGCAAGTCTATGTGGCGTATACTTCGTTTCTCAAGACATCGGGCAAAATCTTTGTGGACGGCTATTCTCTTGACAGCTACCGAGCAGCCTTTACCAAAGTCGGCGATTCGATCACCAATACCTTCTTCTTGGCGATTATTACGATTATAATCATTACACTTACGGCTGTTCTGATCGCCTATGCCACGGTGAAAAGAAAGGGCGCTGTCGCCAATCTGCTGGATACCTTCACGATGATGCCGTACATTGTACCCGGTTCAATTCTGGGCATTGCGCTGCTGGTAACCTTCAACAAGCCGCCGATTCTCTTAAGCGGCACGGCTGCCATCCTGATCGCGGCATTCGTCATCCGGCGCTTGCCTTACACGATCCGTTCCAGCGCAGCCGTGCTGCATCAGGTGAACGACAGCATTGAAGAAGCCGCAATCAGTCTGGGTGCTTCCACCATGAAGACGTTCTTCCGAATTACGGTGCCGATGATGATTTCGGGTGTAATCGCCGGCGCTATATTAAGCTGGATCAGCATTATTACGGAGCTGAGCACCTCTATTATTTTGTATACAGGAAAGACCAGGACGATGACCGTAGCCGTATATACGGAGGTTGTCCGCGGCAATTACGGTGTGGCCGCGGCGCTGTCCACGCTGCTTACTGTCATCACCGTCCTGTCGCTATTGCTCTTCTTCAAGCTGACAGGCAAGAAAGATGTGACCATGTAGGTTTGCTTAAGTCCGGTTTCCGCATAGCGGGAGCCGGCTTTTTGCAGCTTGCCCGGAGGGACCCAATCGGCTACGATAGTGGAAATCAATCGGTATATGAAGGAGAGGAAGGCGATGGCCCAAAAGCGAAACTTCAAGGACTCGATCCGCCGCATGTTTTTGCTGCATGCTTTTGTGCCTATATTTCTGCTGTTTATCCTTTTCCTGATCTTCACCGTCGTCAACGCCCGTTTTATGCTGATCCACCAGACGAAGGAAGCCGGCAGGACCATCCGTTCTTCGCTTGGAGAGGTATACCGGTCTTACAATGAAGAAGTGAACCGGATGGCAGGGCTACCCCAGGTGATTGAGTATGCCGATACCCGGCGCGGCAGTCCCCGTGTATACGAAGAGTTCTACAATTTCAACAACCGTCAGCAGGTCAAGAGCATCATGCATATTCTGAACAAGAATGGCGAGATCCTTGCTTCTTCCGCTAATCTCAGTCCCGAGTCCTCCGAAAATGCGCTGAAAGCCATCGTGCTCCGGATGTCCAGAACCGGGCAGCCTCTGCTGGCCGAAAGCAATCATATCCGCTTTTCCCATGACCGTTACACGGTGTATACCTTTGCGAAGGAGATCCGGAAAGACGGCAAGATCATAGGGTATCTGACTTACCAGTTGTATGAAGAGGATTTTCAGAAGCTTATTTTTGTGCAAAATAATGAAATAGCCATCGTGACGGATCAGCACCAGACCATTATTGCCACCACCAACAACATTGTAAGAGGGCTCCTGAATAAGTTAACGCTTGAGAAGGAAAACGGATATATTGTGATCAATAATGGAAAATATTACGGCAGCGAAACGTCCATTCCGCAGGCGCAGTGGCGAATCTATACGCTGAATGCCATCCAGCTCATGAACTATACTTATCTGTCGCTCGTTGTGTTCTTTACCGTTGCCAGTGTACTGCTGCTGTTTCTGATCCAGATCCTTGCAAGGACGGTTTCTTCACGCCATACCCGGGCGATCGACAAGCTGATCTATGCCGTCAGAGAGCTTCAGGCCGGGAACATGCAATCTTATGTTCATATTGACTCCGGCGATGAATTCGAGACGCTTGCTAATCAGTATAATACGATGCTCGCCCGTCTGAATGAACTCCTTACCCGAAATGAAGAGCTGTCCGACTTAAGGAGAGTTGCCGAGGTGAAGCATCTTCAGTCGCAGTTCCATCCTCATTTTATTTTTAATGTGCTGGAAACGCTGCGTTATACGATTGTGGTCGATAATAAGCTTGCGCAGGATATTGTACTTATTCTTTCGAGGCTTCTGCGCTACAGCATCAGTACGGAAGGAAGCACAGTGATCCTTAAGGATGATTTGAACTATGTCGCGGATTACTTAAAGCTTCAGCAAATGCGGTTCAAGGAGAGGCTGGGCTATACGATGAACGTCAGTGAAGAAGCGATGGGTGCGCTCGTTCCGAGGCTGATGCTGCAGGTAGTTATTGAGAATTCGATCAAATACGGCTATCGGCAGAAAGAACGGCTGCATATTTCCGTTAACGGGTACGTGGCCGGTTCGGATCTAACCATCGAGGTAAAAGATGACGGCGGAGGGATGAGCGAAGAGCGGCTGCGGCAGGTTCGCGGGATTATGCTGGACCCTGATAATGAGTCGCCGCATATCGGACTCAACAACCTGCATCGCCGCCTCGTTCTGATGTATGGGGAACGCTATGGCATCCGCATTGACAGCGTACCCGGAGAGGGGACCGCTGCTTCGATCACCATTCCTTTCAGGAAGGAGGACGCTGATGTTTAAAGTGCTGCTGGTGGAAGATGAAGAGATAATCCGTAAAGGCCTGCGCTATACCTTTGACTGGCTGGCGGCCGGGTGCATCGTCATCGGCGAAGCCGAGAACGGCGAGGCTGGGCTGGAGCAAATCCGGGCGCTTAAGCCCGATATTGTCATCGTTGATGTGAACATGCCCCTCATAAACGGGATTGCGATGATCGAGCAAAGCGTGCAGGAAGCAGTGTGCAGCTATATTATTTTATCGGGTTATGACGAGTTCGGGCTTGCCAGGCAGGCGATCCGCCTTGGAGTTACGGAATATTTGGTGAAGCCGCTTGAGCAGGAGCAGCTGCTCGGCGCACTGGAGCGGGCCAAGCAGCAGGTCGAGATGAAGAAGAAATATGATGCGCTGATCCAGGCGGCTTCGGAGAGCGAGGAGGAGATTTACGCTTCATTAATGAAGCTCCCGGCCGGGTCCTCCCATTATGTATCGAAGATGGTCGAATACGTCCAGGAGCACTATGCGGATAAAATCAGCATCAATGATCTCGTGGACCGGCTTGGAATCAGCGCAGCTTACCTGAACCGGAAATTCAAGAGCGAGACCACCTACACGTTCAATGATTTTCTGAACCGGTACCGGATTCAGCGGGCGATGGACAAGCTGAAGAGCGGCGAGGGAAAAATCTACACAATCGCTTCGGATGTGGGCTTCCGGGATTACAAATATTTTATCGCCATTTTCAAGAAGTACGCCAACTGCACGCCCGGCCAGTATCAGGAGCAGTTCGGGGTTCGTGAGACGGAGATATAGAGGCCCGGCAGCGGCTCGTGGGGGCTATATCTCCCGGCTGAAATTCGGGTGCTCTCACTGGCTAAAGATCCACAATCTCGTCAGGCGGTGCCAAAAGCAAATGGTGCGGCCTCAAAATTTGTGTTAAGATGTAGGCCTAATTAGACAGAGGAAGTGAATGATCGTGATCAGCATAACTATCCCGGCTCCGGATGTAACGATTAAAAAGCAGATTGCTCCCGAGCTGAGCAACATTTACGGGTTTACGGATTTCCACTTGATTACGCGGGAAGAAGGCGGCATTTACATGTTTTACAACGACAAGGAAGAGCTGCTGTTTGTCGGTAAAGCAAGAAAGCTGAGACCGCGGATAAAAAAGCATTTCGAGGATAAAGTCTCCCCGATCAAAAATAACCGCGACGAAGTAACCAAAATTGAGGTGTGTGTGGTAGAAGACCCTGTCGATCGGGAAATTTACGAAACTTACATCATCAATAAATTCAAGGCGAAATATAATGTGGAAAAGGTGTACTACAAGTAAATAAGCGTTGAATCAAAAGAGGCAATAAGTGCGTGTCCGAAGGGACCGGCTTATTGCCTCTTGGAATTATAAAAAAATTACGGATTCAGATGGAGAAGCCGTGGCCCTCATTCAGCGAGCAGACGGGCGTCCGCATCACGAACGAAACCGACCGGACTATTGCGGGCTTTGCCTGGGTGACCGTTAACAAGTTGATTTTTGCCAAGGACGATGGCGGAAATGAGAACTACCATATTTACGTTGTTGGCGTGAAATCGCAAGGGACAGCATCTGACGCCTTATGACAATACGACAGCCATGTTGATCGACCCGCTGGAGATATTCCGGATAAACTGCTCGTCGGTCTGAATAAGCGCGATCCCCGTATTTTTGACGTCTACCGCATCTTCGGGTCGTTGAGCGGCGTTATTGTATCCGCTGCAACTTCTTTGGCGAGTACTGTGAAAATCCGTACGCAGATGCCGATGGCGTGCTTCTATTTCAGCTTGATGCTGCTGTCCATGGTGTTATTCTTTGTTTGACGCAGGCTGGAGAAGCGTAGTGCTCTCCTTGCTGAACATGCGCTTGCTATCCCTTTCGCAAACGTTCAAAATAAAGATACTCAGTTTTAATATATGAAGGGGGGTGCTGCCAATGGAGATAGGCATCAGCACATTTGTCGAGACATCGCCGGACGTGCATACCGGAGAAGTAATGAGTCACGCGCAGCGGCTGCGCGAGGTGGTAGAGGAGATTGTGCTGGCCGATCAGGTGGGGCTGGATGTGTATGGTGTGGGCGAGCATCACCGCAAGGACTATGCGGCGTCCTCCCCTGCGGTTGTGCTGGCCGCGGCGGCGGCGCAGACGAAGCGGATCCGGCTGACCAGCGCCGTTACGGTGCTGTCGTCCGATGATCCGGTGCGGGTGTTTCAGGATTTTGCCACGCTGGACGGCATCTCAGGCGGACGCGCAGAGATCATGGCGGGCCGGGGTTCTTTTATCGAATCCTTTCCGCTGTTTGGATATGATCTGGATGACTATGATGAGCTGTTCGATGAGAAGCTGGAACTGCTGCTCAAGATCCGGGAGACGGAACAAGTCACTTGGGAAGGCGGACACCGCCCGGCTATTCAGGATTTGGGCGTGTATCCGCGTCCGGTGCAGAACCCATTGCCGGTGTGGATTGGCAGCGGAGGAAATCAGGAATCCGTGATCCGCGCCGGGCTGCTCGGACTGCCGCTGGTGTTGGCGATCATTGGAGGCCGCCCGGTTCAGTTCGCGCCGCTTGTGGAGCTATATAAGAGAGCGGCGGCCAAGGCGGGTCATGACGTCTCGCGTCTGCCCGTTGCCTCGCACTCGCATGGATTTATTGCGGAGGATACCGAGGCTGCGGCGGACCTATTTTTCCCATCCACTCAGGCGGCGATGAATGTGATTGGGCGGGAGCGGGGCTGGGGGCATTATGACCGTTCCAGCTTCGATGCCGCGCGCAGCCCCGAAGGGGCGCTGTATGTCGGCGATCCGGAGACGGTGGCGAACAAGATCATCCATTTGCGAAAAAATGTAGGCATCACCCGCTTTTTCCTTCATACCCCGCTTGGTACGATGCCCCATGAGGATGTTATGCGGGCCATTGAGCTGCTGGGAACGGAGGTCGCGCCGCGGGTCCGGGAGGAAATCTCCCGGTGGGAAGCGGCGGGCGAGCCGAGGGAGTAGATAGAGCAGTGCCGGCGACTAGCGGTTGATGAGCGCATATTGGCGCCTTTTGTATAGGGGAATGAGTCTCATCGATGAGCAGTCTCCTTATGCAGAAGGCGCTCTTTTGCGAATGATTCCGAAAAAATTAAATATTCCTTGATTAGAATATTCCCTGTTGGGTATATTATATGTATAAGCAGCCGATATACAATAATTGAAATGAGGTGGCCTGATATGACCCGTACCGGAAGCATAGGCCGCGCCGTATCCCAGTTTAGAATCGTTTCGCCAGAGGAACAATAGAAATGAATATTATGACATTCAGCGCACTGGCCGAACCTAACCGATTAGGCATGGTCGAGCTGCTGCGCAGCGGTCCCTTGACTGTAGGCGAAATCGCCGAGCATCTGGGGCTGCGCCAGCCCCAAGCCTCAAAGCATCTGCGGGTTCTGCTTGAGGCCGGACTGGTTGAAGTCGAGGCAGTGGCCAATCGCCGGAACTACAGGCTCCGCAGCGAGCCGTTTCGGGCGCTGGCTTCCTGGCTGGAAGCTTATCGCAACATCTGGAATGAGCGATTCGACAATCTGGACATTTACCTGCAGAAGATGCAAGCCGAAGGGAACAAGCCGCAAGCCGGGGAAAGTGAACCAAAGGAAACCTAATCTTAAGGAGGAGTTTTCAATGCCGAATGGAATGATCACCAGGGTAGAAGGTCAGGAACTGGTTCTGGAGCGTGTATTTGATGCGCCGCGTGAGCTCGTCTTTAAGGCGTTTTCGGAAGCTGAGCATTTGAAGCATTGGTGGGGACCCCGCGGCTGGACCCTGCCGGTCTGTACCGTCGATTTTCGTCCGGGCGGCGTTTGGCATTACTGCATGAAGTGCGTGGATGAGAAGCAGGGCGATTTCTACGGCATGGAATCCTGGGGCAAAGCGGTATATCAAGACATCGTGGAGCCGGAAAAAATTGTCTATACCGATTATTTCTCCGATGCGGAAGGCAATATTACGGAAGGAATGCCGGCTTCGGACATTACGATGGAATTTATCGAGCAGGACGGGAAGACGAAGGTCATTAGCCGGGGACGGTTTGAATCCGAGGAAGCGCTAAAGACGGTTATGGATATGGGCATGGAGCAGGGCATCACCGAAACATGGGACCGCCTTGCCGAGTACCTGCAGTCTATGAAATAGCCTCTTCATCAGCGGGGTTACCCGGTGCAGGAGAACTAATTGGGTTCAGCGTCCGCGGTATTTTATTCCAAAGAGAAGGCCATTCTGTGCAGGGATGGTCTTGTTCAATTATGGACTTAAGCGAGGATGGAACGTACATTAGTGATTACAAATCGGTAAAAATGGGAGGCGGGATCCACTTTGCCAATAACCACGGCATTTCTTGCGTTCAGGTCAAGCGATTTGGCTTGATCTGTCAGCACCACACCGCTAAGTTCCGTAAACGGGACTCGGGGATTGGTCGTAGCGATCCCTGAAGGGACCGGTACCTCAAAGGGATAATTCTTAATTTGAGTCGTGATTGGAACAATCATGGCAAATGTTGAGTTTTCGGGGTCGATGAGTCCATCTGATAGTACGATTGCGGCGCGCCAGCCATTTTGTTCGTACCACCGCGTCGGGTGCATATTTAACCATATGACGCTTCCGCGTTCCACATCTCCTGTAATCGACATTAAATGATCTCATCTCCCATTGGTTCTGCAAAAGTCTCATCGTGGGCAGTCATCCCTGCTTTGCATTTCGCACGTATCGACAGAAAATGTCTACGAAGAGCGTCTTGATCATCGGCAGTCGGAAACGAAGGGCGAAGAACGACCTCATTGTTCTCGGTAACATACATTTCAACCTCTACTCCATCCGCAAATTTTACGAGCTCAGAAACTTCCTGAGGAATACGGACGGCTAGACTATTACCCCATTTGCGTATAGTTGTATTTGCCATATGGACCAAACCTTTCTTTTTCCTTTGAGTGAACTCTCCCCCACTTAGCTTACGCATGAAGTAGGGGATTCTGTTGGCATCGATACAGGGTTGCACACGCTGCGAGCTTCATGTTTGAAGTCTCAACGCCTGTTGCACCCGAATGAGGGAAGCCAACGTCCAATACGTTCGTTTTGCCAATGAAGGGTCTTTGGCCTTCAAGGACAACCACATCTTTTCAGATATGGCTTTGTGTATACTGCGCAGCACGTATCGTGCGCCGATGTTATACGAGGCATTAAGGTCAGCGTGATACGTTTTGCCTGTTGCGAATACAGCAATATCACGCTTCGTGTTGCGTTGTACCCATCCACTGCCATCAAAAGCAAGCGCGCTTGTATTCGCCGGGTTGACCATGGAAACCCGCATCCCCAGAAAATGCGCCATTTCGGTCACTTTCGTTTGGATGCGCCGTTTGGCCCAAAACTGGAGTTTGGTACGAAGCCGCTTGGCTCCCCATGTTCCTTTAGGTAGACGCATCTTGCCTAAATACTCCATGACAATAACATCTGCGCTATGCTTTTGGGCAAAGGCGAGGATTTGATGCGCGGTATCGTGGACGATATGCGTCTGTAAGCCGTTCATCCGCCGCCAGAAATTCGGTTTTGCACCTAGACCGGATTTTCGCTGGGCTTGTTTCAGTTTGCCTGTGATTTGGCGCATCCGGTCTTTTTCTTTGGCTTGGTTGATAAATCTCCTCGCCAAGACAGTGCCGTTAGCGTCCATCACGGAACAGACTGCGGAATTCGTTAACCCCAAATCAACGGCACATACCCGCTGCTTGGAAAATTCCGCCTGAGTCAACTTCACATCCCCTTCATAGGCGATATGAAGGGCATAGCGTTTTCCTTTTCGGACCAATGTGGGGCTGCATTCTTTCATGCTCCACACGTCACGTTTGAATAGGTCTTGCCCCTTAAAGGTAATGGGGAGCCAGACCCAATCGCCTTGATGAAATACCTTGATGTTGGCTGTCGTATCGGAGATTCGTTTGAACATATTGCCTTTATACAAGCAAGGGAAGGCCTGATGCTGAGCTTGGAGTGTCGGCGGTTTCTTCGAAAAGCGTTTCCCTTCTTGCTGGGCGTGTTGCCGCTCGGCTTGCCAAAGCTCAAAACGGGAATGATGACTTTTCACAATGCCAAACGCTTCGGCAATGGCACTTCTGCGGAAGTACGAAGGAAACTTATAAAAGTGGTGATCGAATTCGGCGTAGAGCGGATTCGGATTGTTCTTGGTACGGTGAATCAGCCGTTCTACCGCTGTCACCACCGCTTGGGTGGATAACGATTCTAAAGCTTTAAATTGCTCTTGAATGACCGTAATCAAGAACGTGAGCGCCTCTTGATACACATGGAGAGTCGCATCCAACATGCGGTGGTGAGACGTAATCGGATGTTTGAGTGTTTTGACCACCTTCATGAGATGCGCCTCCATCGCAAGTTTGATGGATCTAGCATAACACAAGAACATATGTTTGTTAAGCAGACGTGTCTAACCCCCACCTTCACTGTTGGCTTAGAGGCGGGGGACTGCGACACTAAATCTGTTCAATATTACCACAACCTTCCGGACTGGTATATACTTAGTATATACATAAATACGGGATTTGATGAGCCAGATAACATGAGGCTGGAATTTTGAATAAATCCAGATTGCGGCCGGTGGTGTCTGCGGAGGAAAAACGGCTGTCGCCCGGTACTCGTGACGCTCCCGAAGGAGGAAAAACATGCTGCATATTACAAACGGAGATTCTGTTGCGGACAAGCTCAGGCAGGGCGCGGTTCAAGGCGAGGTTGTGGCATGGAGAGAAATCTATTCCGTTGGGCCTGTATTCCGCGATATGGCGGAGAGACAGAACAGGGAGATGCGGGCAGGGTATCTGGAACGGAATCTCGGGATTCCACGCGAGGAGTATTTGAAGAATGAGGAGCAGGAGCGAATTCTGCGTGATTTGCAAAAATATAACGAAATTGTCTTATGGTTCGAATACGACCTGTTCGACCAGACGATGCTGTGTTATCTGCTTCATTCCCTTGCTGTGCAGGCGCTTGGGGACACGAAATTGAGCTTGCTGTGCATTGGGGATTACCCGGGCGTTGAACGTTTTCGCGGGTTGGGGCAGCTTACGGTTAAGCAGCTACAGGCATTATCCGGTACCTGGCGGTCTATCTCAGAGCGGGAATTGGCGCTGGGAAGCAAAATGTGGGAGGCCTATACTTCACCCCTGCCAGATCAGCATATCCGGTTCCTTGAGGAAGATACCTCTGCGCTGCCGTTTGTGAAAAAGGCGTTTGAAGCCCATTTATCCCGTATCCCATCTGTTCATAACAGACTTGGGGTGGTGGAGCAAGCCACTTTGGAGACCGTTTCTGGCTCGGAATATACACCGCATGCTTTATTCGGACAGGTGGGAGAACAATTGCATATTTTGGGCATGGGCGATCTCGAATATTGGCACTATCTGAGGAACATGTCAGAGGAACCTTACCCGCTCCTGCATATACAAGGCTTGGAAGCCTTCCCCGACTTTAGTCATGCGGTACCCTCTTTTGCCGATTGCAGGATCACTCTAACCGCGCTGGGCCGGAAGGTCCTGGCTGGAGAAGAGGACTACCTCTCACTAAAAGGCAAAGACGAGTGGTATGGCGGGCTGCATTTGGAAGGGCAATCCGACCCGTGGCGGTGGGATACGTCCTGCAATCGCCTGATTAAGAGATGATGGGCTCTCTCGGCATCATTATTTTTGAAAGTTTTCAGAAAAAATCCATCGCTGTATAACCGTTTACGAAAACAGGACGATAATGGAATAAGGCGGTTATTCTATTATACAGGCGGTTGATTGAAATGGAAAAAATGGAGCATTTGCAGAATTTACTTGGTTTGATTCAACCACGTACGCGGAGGATGCGGCTCTGGTACTGGCCGATAGAGATAAAGTGCTGGCCTATCTTCCCGGAAAAACCGTTGATCTAAAGATTCCGGTCGGAGCGCCTGTTGAAAATTTCAAAGGTACAGTATCCTATACTGCGATGGAGACTAAAAAAGTGCAGCGCGAAGAGCGGGGAGCGCAAAATTTCGGCGTGCCTTATATCTCAACGGCCGTGCCCATCCTGGAAGACGACCGGGTGATCGGAGTTATAGCATCCCTGACTTCCAACAACCGCCACATCAAGCTCCAGGAGGGGGCGCAGGAGACTGTCCAGTAAATTATAATCTTGTAAGACAAATCCCATTTGCCGGCGGCGAAAAAGTGCCAGTTCATTCATTGACATTTTGCTGATATCGGCTTCCGCAATTTCTATGTTTCCGATATATTCCGTATCCGTACCGCTAAGAATATTTAGCAGTGTAGTTTTTCCGCTGCCGGATGGACCCATTAGTACCGACAGCAAAGAGGCCGTTTCGGGAAACGGCCTCTTTTGCTTAGTACGAATAAGGATAACGGTTGCCAAGCTGCCCGGCATAACCGTGCAGATATACTTGACCGGGGGAGGGACACGGGGGAGAAGACGCAGCTTGGTGGCCGCCGTAATGCGGATGCTTCTGGATTGCTTGAACCGACGGCGGGACGTTCCCGCAGACGCAGCCCGGAGGCGGCCCTAAAATGACGGATTCTTGCAGCGGAGCGACCGCTTTCTTGTAATCCTCCTCGCCTACGCAGTAGGCCCGGTTCAGCACTTCCGGAGGGATGGCTTTCAGGAAATCGGAGCCATAGACGACATCAGGGGTAGGGACGTCAAAAATGGTTAAAAAGTGCGTCTGCTCCGATAAGACGACAATCCAGTGGAACCATCCTTTGGGAAGTACGGAAACCTGACCGGGAGTCAGCCTGTAGGTCATGAGCTGCTGCGTACAAGGATTAAATACGGAAGTCATGATTTCCCCGCTGATGACAAAGACAAGCTCCGTCGCGTTCGTATGCCAATGCGGCTGAACAATAAACCCTCTGGTCATATGCACATTGAAGAGCCCTGTCGGATTAGCCGGGAGCTGAGCTCCGAACACTTGGGTGAGGTAATTGTGCGCATCTGCCTGGTAGTTAATATACATGTTAGAATCCGCCGTAAGCGTCAGCGTCGGAGAACTGAGCGGAGAGTTCATTATGGGTTCCTCCATCCTGGGCATTTGTCTATCCAGCATATGCATGGCGGAGGGTGGGTGTTACCGTCAGGAATAGTTCTCCACATACCAGTCGATGATTTTACGGGCGATGCTGACATTTGACGGAATGACGGGCAGATTGCCGGGTTCGAACCAATCGGCATGGACAATTTCCTCCCCGTCCACCGTTATTTCGCCGCTCTCATACTCGGCCAGAAAACCAACCATCAAGGAATGGGGGAACGGCCACTGCTGGCTGCCGAAATAGCGGATATTGTTAACCTTAATCCCGACCTCCTCCATAATCTCCCGCTGCACGCAGTCCTCCAGCGTCTCGCCCGGCTCGACAAAGCCGGCAATCAGCCCGTACATATTATTCTGAAAATGCCGGGCATGGGCGAGCAGGATCTGCTTGTCCTTCAGAATGGCGGTAATCACCGCCGGCGCCAGGCGCGGATAGCTGACCAGTCCGCAGTTCGGGCACTTCCGGGATCTCTCGGCCTGCGATAAGACCGTCTGTGTCCCGCACCGGCCGCAGTACTGATGCGTATCATCCCAGGCGAGCATTTGGATAGCCTTGCCAGCCAGGTGGAACAGATCTTCATCCACTTCATCATACAGTGAGCGAAGCGGGCGAAAGGCCATACCTTCCGGATCGGCTGCATCCGCCTGGACCTCTACGGCGAAGCACGGGGTATCTTCAAATGTCCCGAGGTACAAAGTGCGCATCGGAGCGATACGCAGCTGCTCTGCTGATTGCGCAAACGGAATGCCGATTCTGCCGGAAGACTCTGTAACAAGCAGTCTGCCCGAGCTGAAAATGAACCAGTACGAAGACCCGTCAAAATGAGGTTCGGCGACAACGGCTGGAATATATCGTTTGTAGATGCTTTCTCTTGGTTTCATCATGGCAAGAACCTTTCCGGGCCGGAACCTGGGTGCTTTAATCCTGCGCTGAAGGCAGGTCGCCCGGCCAAATTTTTCTATTAAGAATAGCAAAAAAAGGAGAGAGTGACAAACGAAAAACCTGCCGACTCTAATCGAATCGGCAGGTTATAGATTGCTAGTGATTATGAATGCTTATGCCGGCGCACCGTTTCAATGAAACTCTCGGCCCGGTTGGTCAATTCGCTGTAATTGCCGGAATCGATCAAGGACTTATTCACCAATTCGCCGCCGATGCCGAATGCAACCGCACCTGCTTCCGCGAACTCCCCAATGTTCCCGAGATTGATGCCTCCTACCGGAATAAAGCGGATATCGGCCAGCGGTCCGCGCACCTCCTTGAGGAAGCGGGCGCCCAGCGCGCCTGCAGGGAACAGCTTCATCAGCTCGACACCAAGCCGCTGCGCCTGAACCATCTCCGTAGGAGTGGCTACGCCGGGAATAATCAGTCGGTTCTTCTCATGCAGCGCTTTAATGACTTCGGGATTGAGATCGGGCGCAAGAGCGAACGTCGCTCCCGCATCGATGACCGACTGCGCCGTCGCCGCATTCAGCACCGTTCCAGCCCCAATGATCATTTTCTCTCCCATTTCGCCGGCCAATTGCTCGATCATGCCGAGATAGCCCGGCGTATTGCATGTGACCTCAATGACCTTTACTCCGCCATTATAGAGAGCGGAGGCGATTCGCATCATTTCCTGCGGCTTGGTGCCTCTTACGATGGCGATAATCCCCGTCTCTTCGATTGTGCGTATAACCTTCCACTTTTCCATGTATGATTCCTCCCGAATCCTTATTTGTCTATTCTGCAATCGGCTTTCTAACAAGAAGCCAGTAACACAAGGCCGCACAGGCGGCGATAATGCCGCCACTCGTAAAGGCCATCGTATACGAACCGGTCTTGTCGGCGATCATGCCGACCACGACCGGAGACAACGCCCCGCCGAAGTAACCGCCGAAATTCTGAATGCTTCCAACAGAAGCGACCATTGAGGCCGGGGCCACATCTCCCGGCAGTGCCCATGCGGAACTGGACAAGGCGGACAACAGGACAAGCGCGACCGTCATGAAGGCCAGCGTCGCCGGCAGGCTGCCCGCATACGGGATTATAATGACGGTAATCCCTGCCAGAACCGCGCATACACTGATGACGGCCCGTTTGGCGACAAGCGGCTTGGCGCCCCTTTTATCGACCAGAAGCTTGCTGACATAACCGCCGAGAATCGCGCCGATAACGCCGCCGAACCAAGGAATGCTCGCATAAATACCCAGCGACTTCAGCGAAACATTCTGGGTCTTCATCAAGTAGAGCGGCAGGAAGGTCACAAAAATATTGAATATCCAGATATAGCAGAAGAAGCCGAGAATCATGCCCCACACGCTCTTATGCTTGAACAGCGCGCCCCAGGATACCTTGGAAGCGCCGATCTCCTGCGCAGTACCTCCGCCGCCGGCCTTGATATAATCAAGCTCCTCTTGGCTGATTCTCGGATGCTTCTCCGGCTGGCGGTAAAAAAGTGCAAAGATTACGACAAAGATCAGGCCAATGGCTCCCGTAATGAAGAACAGCGCTCTCCAGCCGAACGGCACGATTAACGCCACAAGAATGGGTGGAGCAATCGTCGGCCCCCATTTGGAAGCCGCGTCCCAGAAGCCCGTTGCCAAGGCCCGTTCCTGCTTCGGGAACCAGGAAGCCGTAATTTTGGCTCCGCCGGGCCAGCAAGGTGATTCAGTCACCCCCAGAAGTGCCCGTCCGAAGAGTAGACTGGTCAGGCCGGTGCAGACTCCGGTAAAAGCCGTTGCTCCGCTCCAAAGGGCTACGGCCCAGGCATATACTTTCTTGGCCCCCAGGCGGTCAAGAAGCCATCCCGCGGGCAGCTGCATGAACGCGTAACTCCACGCGAAGACTGAGCCCATGAGGCCAATATCCGTATTCGACAAATTCAGATCTTTCATCATATCCGGCGCCGCAATCGACAGATTGGTCCGGTCCAAAAAATTGATGATGCCGCCCACCAAAAGCCAAATGACAACCGTCCAGCGCACTCTTGTCGCCGTCTTGGTCTTCACGGCGGGAACAGCGCTGCTCACCTTCGTCTCCAAAACCATTACCTCCAACCATTCTGATTTTTAGATTTAAGCCATTTGAGCGTTGTGCAAAATTCCCCGTTCGCGGGCAATAGCCAGCGCTCCGAAGCCGGCCAGCGCCTTATGCTCGTTGCCGACCGAATGAACCGGACCGGTGAAGAAAGGGTCGTGCTTGATTAATGCGATGAGGGCCTCCCGAAGCAGCTCCTTGCCGAATACGACTACCGGCAGCAGGGGAGTTACATTCAGGGCTCCGCTGTTTTTCACGGCCAGAATATCCGCCTGAAGCACAGCGCCGAGCAGGAAGTTCGCTTTCTCATTTATGGATAAATCGCTGAACATATCCAGAATCCGCACGGTAAAGCAGGTTCTTCCAAGTCCGACTTTCTCGGCATAGGCTGCCCCCTTAAGCAGTACGGCTTCCTCCAATTCGCCGGCAAAAGAGCTTTGCAGCGCGTTTGCCAGAATGGTCTGCTTCGTAATCACATCCAGCAGCTCGCCTGCTATCGTGGTCATGCATCCGGTAATCCGGTTGTCGCCGTCGATCCGGACGACTTTGGAATGAGAGCCCGGAAGGATCAGCACGGCAGGGCCTTCAAGCTGCAGCTTTTGCGTAATTCCTACAACCTCGACCTCTTCTCCGCGCATGATATCCATCGTTTCGCAGGTGTCTAGATTAAGATCTGGCACGTTGTTCTTAACGCCCGGAACGAACCAGATGGGCTGGTCGATGATCTCCGGCAGCTCGGCCTTAACCATCGCCGCCGCGAGTTCCTGTATTCCGGCGGGCGCCGGCACATGTGGAATTTCATATAGGCCGACATTCGAAGTTATCATTCCGGAAGCCAGAATGACGACGGAGTCCCCGGTCTTCACATTCGCTGTCCGCATAGCCTCCTCAATCGCCGTCTTTACTCCCTGGGTGAGCTTTTGTCTGCTGCCGGTGATCGCCGTGTCTCTGACGCCGACAGGTTGGAAAGCTTCCGCAACGACCTCGTTGTCGCGCCATACGTTCACCCGCGTATTCGTTGTGCCCGTATCGATTGTAATCGCATACATATTGCCGCTCCTCCTTTATTCTTAGGCCGCTTGCAAAGCGGCCGCCGTGCCTTTCGCATGATAAGCCGACGGGCCGGTGGTATCCCGCCAACCCGTCTTCAGGTGCATGCCGCGCTCTATAATAGAGCGCTTGTTGCTTAACGTTCTATTGAACGGTGCCGTCTTTTACGGTCCAGACATCCGGGTTGACCAGGTTGACCGGGCGCCGGCCCTGCAGGATGGCCGCCATATTCTCGGCCGCTTTCATGGCCATCTTGGCTCTCGTCTGCCAGGTAGCGCTTCCGATATGAGGAAGCGTAACCACATTCGGCATCGACAGGAACGGATGGGTCTTGTCGATGGGCTCATGCTCGAATACATCAAGACCCGCTCCGGCAATCTGCTTCTCCTGCAGCGCCCGGATCAGCGCCGCCTCATCGACAACACCGCCGCGGGAGGCGTTGATGAAATAGGCATCCTTTTTCATCAGCCCGAACTGCTTCTCGCTGATCATCTTTTCCGTTTGCGGTGTGAGGGGCACCTGTACGAGAACGTAGTCGGAGTTCTGAAGCAGTTCCTCAACCGGAACAAACCGAATCCCAAGCTCCTGTTCATCCTTCTCCTCGCGGACCAGATTGTTGTACAGAATGTCCATATTGAAGCCTCTGGCGCGCCGGGCAATGGCGCTGCCGATCCGTCCGTAGCCAATAATGCCAAGCGTAGCGCCGTGTACGTCTTTGCCCAGCATCAGGCTGGGGAGCCAGCCGTCCCAGCCGCCGCTTTTAACGAAAGCATCGGCTTCGGCGATCCGTCTTCCGGAAGCCAGCACCAGACTAAAGGCCAGATCGGCCGTCGTCTCGGTCAGAACATCCGGCGTATTGGTGGCAAGAATTCCGCGCCGGGTCAGTTCGTTCAGGTCAAGGTTGTCATAACCGACCGCAATGTTAGAGACTGCCTTTAGAAGAGGAGCGCGATCCAGCACATGGCCGCGGATTTTATTGCGGGAATAGATCATCAGCCCAGACGCGCGGCTCAATCCATCATAGAAGACATCTTCATCCAGCATTTCTTCTTCATCTCTGTAATCCACCTCGGCGAACGCCTCCAAGAAGCGCAGCACCTTCTCTTCCTCCGGGATTTTGCTGGGTATAAACACAACGGGTTTTGCCATCCGTTCATTCTTCCTTTCTATAAATAGTAGAAATTTAATTGATGTTTACGCTTGCACCGAATTGCATACCTTGCCGAGCTGTTCACTGCGGATTTCCACGCGGTCTCCCGGACGAACCTCGAACGGACCTGCGGGAGTTCCCGTCAGCACGATGTCTCCCTCTTCCAGCGTAAGAATCGTAGAGAAATAAGCGAGGATGCGGGAAAAGGAGTAGCCCATATCCTCTGTCCCAGCCGATTGCTTTCGTTCACCGTTCAGATAGCTTTCGATCCGGATGGACTGAGGATTTTCCACCTTGCGGAATGGACCGAGCGGGGTAAAGGCATCGTATATTTTGCCTTCGCCCATGACACGCGGACCGAACGCCGTCAAATCGTTGGCGATTGCATAGCCGCCGATCGCGCTTAAATCGGCCAGTTCCTCTTCCCCTACGTTCCGCAGTGTTCGGTTGACGAGCACCGCGATTTCCACTTCGGCCATAACCTTCTCGGCATGTTCAGGAATGAGAATAGCCTGATCATCTCCGATCACGCCTGAAAGCGGTTTGAGGAACAGGTGCGGAACAAAATCGGCGGGGAGTCCCTTACTCTGCAAAAAAGCGGGATAATGCGGTCCGATTCCTATAATTTTTGGCATGCTGGATTCCCTCCTTACCATTGATTTTCTTGCGATGATCTTCGTTTCCCAAAGCTTCGTCGGTGCTGCCGACTACCACTCGGCCACCGTTCCGTCTTTATGCCGCCATACGGGATTTCTCCAACGATGCCCCGCCTGCGCCATGCTGCGGACATACTCCTCATTGATCGTAATGCCGAGTCCCGGCCCCTGTGGAATGCGGACATGGCCGTCCTCGTAGGCAAATACCGACGAATCGGTAATGTAATCAAGCAGGTCATTGCCCTGATTGTAATGAATGCCAAGGCTCTGTTCCTGTATCACCGCATTGTAAGCCGTTGCATCCAATTGCAGGCAAGCGGCCAGCGCGATTGGTCCAAGCGGACAGTGCGGCGCAACGGCAACATCATACGCCTCGGCCATGGCGGCGATCTTCTTGCATTCTGTAATGCCGCCCGCATGGGAAAGGTCAGGCTGGATGATATCCGCATAGCCCGATTCCAGCAGCGATTTGAAGTCCCACCGCGAGAACATCCGCTCTCCGGTTGCGATCGGAGTTGAGGTGCTGCCCGCGATATCGCGGAGCGCCTCATTGTTCTCGGCCAGCACAGGCTCCTCGATGAACATCAGCCGGTAAGGCTCAAGCTCCTTGACCAGAATTTTGGCCATCGGTTTATGTACCCGGCCGTGAAAATCCACACCAATGCCAAAGTACGGTCCCGCTGCTTCCCTGATGGCGGCTACGCGCGCGACCACTTCATCGACCTTGGCGTAGGTATCGATAAATTGCAGCTCTTCCGTAGCGTTCATCTTGATGGCGGTAAAACCGGCGTTCTTTTTCTCCAGTGCTGCTTGCCCCACATCGCTCGGCCGGTCGCCTCCAACCCAGGAATACACCCGAATGGAATCCCGGCAAGCGCCTCCAAGAAGCTGATAGACCGGAGCGTTGTAAAATTTACCCTTGATGTCCCACAATGCCTGATCGATGCCCGCAATCGCGCTCATCAGGACCGGGCCGCCACGGTAAAAGCCGGCGCGGTACATCACCTGCCAGTGGTCTTCAATCCGCAGCGGGTCCTGACCGATCAAATGATCCATTAATTCGTCTACGGCTGTCTGAACCGTAAGCGCCTTCCCTTCAATAACGGGCTCCCCCCAGCCGACGATGCCCTCATCGGTTTCAATCTTCAGAAACAGCCAGCGCGGCGGCACGACAAACGTCTCGAACTTGGTAATCTTCATGGCGTACATCCCTTCCTTTGTCTTGAACAGATCATATCTTTTAGCCAAGCCTTATCTGCAAAATAGGATCAATTTTTAAATTAATCGCTTTCAATTATAGAAAATGACCGAATTATCGTGAAAACCTCTCCTGATTTATGCAATATGGCTAAAAATTCAATAAATACATCTGTTCTTTTTGTTAGTATCATATGATCTATTTTTATTTTGGTCAACAGTTTTTTTCTCGGAGGATCTCCTTATGAGGGCATGATTGGTCTTTCTAATTGTGGTAGAATAAAGCTGGAAATCGACTATTTATGTGTTAAGAAAGGCCCGACCGAATGAAAAAGACTGCTTTCCAGAGTACGATAGACAAATTTAAACAAATGATCATTGATGGAACTTGGGCCGCGGGGGAGAGAATTCCGACGCTTCAGCAGCTCTCCAAAGAGCTGTCCGTAAGCATTACGACGGTTCGTGAAGCACTGCGGATACTGGAGAATGAGGGGATTATCAGCATTGAGCACGGCCGGGGAATGTATGTGCGGAACGATCCCTTGCTGCTAAAGGACCCGACTGCGGAATTGAAAGAGCTTGGGGATATTTCATTAATCTCGCTGCTCGAAGCCAGGCTGCTGCTGGAGCCGAGACTTGCGGCTTTGTGTGCGGAAAGGGCGGCTGACCACGAGATTAAAAAGCTGCGGCAGTTGGCCGATCGGATGATCGTGCAGATGGAAAAGGGAGGTTCTTTTCTGGAAACTGATCTGGAGTTTCATCAGATGATCGTGGCTGGCGCCCGGGAGCCTGTGCTGTCGCGTATGAACGAGGCTATTCTTCCGCTTCTTCAAGAAGGTCGGAGACAGACCAATACGCTGCCTAATATGCGAACCAAGTCGTCTAATTATCATATTCTGATTGCTATAGCCATAGAGGAGCGCAACAGCGAGCAGGCCTATCTGCTGATGAAGAGCCATATTGAGCAAATGCTCGAACCACTAAAGAAAGCTAAAGAGGCCCAAGGAGAGATAGACAGGAATTAAGGTTAAGGGCGGAGGTGTTCGAACTATGTTGGAGCCGATCAAAACTTACAATACCGCAGTGGAAGCGACGCTCGAAGTAATCGGAGGCAAGTGGAAACCGCTGATCTTGTTCCATCTAACGTTTGGCAAGAAACGCAACGGCGAGTTCAGAAGCCTCATGCCTGCTATCACACAAAAAGTGCTGACGCAGCAATTGAGGGAACTGGAGAGGGATGAAGTCGTTGAGCGGACAACTTACAATGTGGTTCCGCCTAAAGTCGAATATGAGCTGACCGAATACGGTTGGAGCCTCAAGGAAATTCTTCATCTCATGTGCCGTTGGGGGGGATACCCATGTTGAGCGAAAATACGGGGATCAAGCCATTATTTTATCCGAAACGCGAATAGAGAAAGAAACCGGTCTATGAAGTGCGTAAGACCGGTTTCTATGTGTAATCTTACGGAATTACCTTGCGCCTGCGGAAGTCTTCAAAAATGTTCAGGAACATGGACTCCGTATCCATAAACTCATGAAAGCCTGCCCGGCGCGCCTTGGTGCCGTCAGCGAAAAAGTCGTAATCCCAAGAAAACACAAAGTCGCCGAACCGCCAGGAGGAAACACTGTTATAGCTGTTGTTCTCTAAGCCGTATTTCTTTACCATAGCGTTCCACAACGCTTCTTTATCCTGCATAACCACATCCAGCGACATCGGTAGCGGAGGCGCCGCCTCAAGTTCAAAATACGCGGCGATCTTGGGCCAAAGCTCGTTCCATCGGAACAAGTCCCCGTTCGTAATGTTGAAAGCCTGATTGGCGCAGCGCTCGTCGGTTGCAGCCCACACCGTTGCTTTCGCGAGCAGCCCGGCATCGGTCATTTCCAATAAGCTGTGGTAGGCACCCGGTTTGCCGGGAAAGCGAAGGGGGATTCCCAGTTCTTTCGACATGGAGGCATAGACGGCGATAACCATAGCCAGATTCATTGGATTGCCGAGAGCGAAACCGCACACGACGGAAGGGCGGAGCGCTGACCAAGTCCAGCTTTTTCCCTGCTGCCGATTCTCTAGAAACTTCTGCTGGTCGATATTGAATTCCGGAGGCATATGATCGGCGTCGCTCTCACGAGCCGGCGTCTTGAACGGTCCGAGATGCGCTCCGTATACTTTATAGCCCTGCATGAGACTGATATGCCGGAGGCCTCCGGCAATCGGCTCGATGGCCTCAACTACGTTAACGAGCATAGCGAGGTTGGGGGGAACGAGTTCCGCCCATGTCGGGCGGTCCTGGTAGGCGGCGTAGAAAATATGGGTCACTTCCGTCAGGCTGCTTAATTTCTCACGGCTTTCCAAGGGATTCAGCAAATCCGCTGCGATATATCGGACACGGCTGGATGATTCTCTGCCGCGGCGCGATATGCCGATAATATCCCAATCAGAAAGCGTAATAAGATAATCAATCAAATTGCGTCCGATCACCCCATTGGCTCCGACGACAAGAGCCGTTTTGCGCGGCCCCGCTGCTTTAGCTTGTATTATTTAAATCCTCTCCTCCCCTATAATGGCTACACCATCATTGTGCGCCGGCTGGGACATGAGTGAAAAGTACGCACTTTGAAGTCATATAGTTACTTGAGAGTTACATAAGGCAGAGCAGAATAGGAAAGGCCGGGATCTCTCGAAAGAAATCCCACTTGTACCTGTTGTCCATCTTATTCCCCCAGCAGCTTCTCCGACAGCAGGTCTAGTGCCTGCATCACTTCGCTCACGTCCTCCGGATTCAAATGGGCATATTGCCCTGAGATCAGCCTCTCCAGCTTTGATGATGACGCCGTCATCAATTCTTTTCCCGATGGGGACAGCTCGACAAAATAAACTCTTTTATCCTTGATATCGGCCCGTTTGGTTACCAGCTTCTTCTGTATCAGCTTCTTCACTTCACGGCTCGTGTTGGGCAGAGACATGCCGGTGCAAGCGCCGATCTGGCCAAAGGTGGCCGAGCCTTCGGTGTACAGGAAATGCAAAATTTCGAACTGAAGCAGCGTTATCTCTTCCGGCTTGATCTCGGTAAGCAGATGACGCGTCACTTTAGAGAATTCGGTTCCGAACGTCCTGAGTTTAAAGGCGAATTCGGGTAATGGCATGTTATCACCTCGCTATGTGGAATTATTATGACAAATATTTTTTTTGCGCGCAATCTATTTATCAATTGACAACTAATTAAGGATCGCATAATATAGTTGTGAAATGAAAATTATCATTTGATAACTAATTACGAGGTGATGAATCGTGAACACATTGATCGTCTATGCCCATCCGAACCGTGAAAGTTTAAATGGCGCCTTTTTGGAAGCTGTGAAGCAGGGGATTAGGCAGAATGCCTCTTCCGGGGGATTGCAGGTGCTGGATTTGTATGAGGAAAGCTTCGATCCGTCGCTGGTGTACAATAAAGAACGCAGAAGAAGGGATATGCACAAGGATCCGGAACTGGAAAAATACAGAGAGCAAATCCGCTGGGCCGACCAGCTCGTGTATATATACCCGATCTATTGGGGCAGACCGCCGGCTATCCTGCTGGGTTATATCGACCGAATGTTCGCCTCAAACTTTGCTTATAGAGACCGGCCGAACCGGATTTATCCCGAAGGGCTGCTGAAAGGAAAGAGCGCGGTATGCATCTCCACGATGAAAGGACCGGCCCATTATCCTCTCCTAACCCTGAACAATGCTCATAAAGTGTTGATGAAGAGAGGCCTTTTCCATTTTGTCGGGATACGCAAGGTCAAATTCTTCGAGTTCGGGTCTATGGAAAGCAAGAAGGGGAATCAGGGGAAGAAGCTGGCCAAGGTGGAGCGGTATTTTTCAGGGAAGTGATTGGCTAGGCATATTTTGGGTCAAGGTTTCTCTGGCGAAAAGCCTAGGTTAGCGTTTACAATAGGGGTAAACTCTAAATGAGGTGAAGATATGGCAGGTTTCCGTTGCATGAATCACCCAGACCGCCAAGCGGTTCATCAATGCGCCAGGTGCGGCAAGCCGCTGTGCGAGGAATGCTATGATTCCGATCTCGGAAGATGCCGCGAGAACTGCGCGGAGCCGCTGGTTAAGCCGCAGCCAAAGGGGCGAAGCGCTGCCTTCCGGGCCATCGTAGCCATCCTGGCCATTATCGGGGCGCTGACGGTGCTGCTGGCTGCGATCTGCGGAGCCTATATCTTCAGCCTGTCATAATAATCAAAGGAGCGCGCCGATGGAATTCCCCGTATACCTGGTTCTTGGTTCCTGGCGGATTCATCCGCATGTGCTGTTCGAGTCGCTCTCTTACTTTATCGGCTTTCGGGTGTATTTGTGGACCCGGCGTCCGAGCGAAATGTCCCGGCTGATGAGCCTGCAGATTCTGGCCGGAACGATTCTTGGCGCCGCGCTCGGCGCCAAGCTGCTGTTCTGGCTGGAGGACCCGGCGGCGACGTGGGAGCAGCTTCGGCAGCTTCACCTTCTCTGGGGCGGGAAGACAATTGTCGGCGGTCTGCTCGGAGGATTGATCGGCGTCGAACTGACCAAGAAGTGGGTTGGCTGGACCCGGTCAACCGGGGATGATTTTGTATATCCGCTCATACTGGGCCTCTTCATCGGGCGGATCGGCTGTTTCCTGACCGGTCTTGACGACGATACGTACGGCACCGCAACGTCCTGGTTCACCGGCATCGACTTTGGCGACGGGGTCCGGCGGCATCCGACCCAGCTGTATGAAATGGCCTTTCTGCTGGCGCTCGCGCTGCTGCTCATCCCGCTGTACCGGCGAAGCCGCGCGCCTCTAGGCAGAGTGGCCGGTTCATTTTATTTTTCGGGGCGGATGTTCCAGTGGTTCATGTTCGGCTATTTGGCTTTCCGGTTCACCGTTGATTTTATTAAGCCGACGCCTCATCCTTACTTCGGACTTAACAATATACAGCTGGCCTGTCTGGCCGGTCTTGCCTATTACGCCTGGCTGCTGTGGTTCAGAGGGCGTGTCCGCCGCTCTTCCGCGACTGCGGAGGCTCGAAGCTATAAATAAAAGCGTGGCAGGCCCCCGGCGGTTCCGGCAATTCCGGCCGCTGCTCAAGATTTCACCATTCCACCCGTAAAGGAGTCTTGTCATGCCGAATCGACCGTATCTCTATCATGAGCTGACCACAAGCATCTGCTCCGTCTGCTACCGCAAAGTCGAGGCTAAGATCATCCAGGAGAACGGGTGCATGTACATGGTCAAAAGATGCCTGGTGCACGGCCCTGAAAAGGTGCTGATCTCCACTGACGTGTCTTATTACAAAAGAACCCGGGAGTTTATTAAGCCTTCGGAAATGCCGCTTCAGTGGAACACGCCGATTAAGTACGGCTGTCCTTACGACTGCGGCCTCTGCCCGGATCATGAGCAGCACAGCTGCCTGACGCTGCTGGAGATTACGGATCACTGCAATCTGAACTGCCCGATCTGCTTCGCCGAGTCGTCGCCGCACCGCACGTCCTACCGATCGCTGAAACAGATCGAGTTCATGCTGGACCGGATCGTGGAGAATGAGGGTGAGCCGGACATTGTGCAGATCAGCGGCGGTGAGCCGACGACGCATCCGCAGTTCTTCGAGATACTCGACATGGCTAAGAGCCGTCCGATTAAGCATATCATGGTGAATACGAACGGCGTCCGCATCGCCAGGGACCGGGAGTTCGCCGCACGCCTTGCTTCGTACATGCCGGGCTTCGAGATTTACCTTCAATTCGACAGCCTGGAGGCTTCCGTGCTGAAGGAGCTTCGGGGCGCGGATTTACGGCCCATCAGGGAAGAGGCGATTCGCCACCTGAATGAATTCAATATCTCGACAACACTCGTCGTCACGCTGAAGAAGGGCCTGAATGATGGAGAAATCGGCTCGATTATTCAGTATGGTCTGAAGCAGAAGGCGGTTCGCGGCGTGACGATTCAGCCGATCCAGGCGGCGGGAAGGCTGGAGGGCTATGACCCAGCGGCGGACCGGCTGACGGTAAGCGAGGTGCGCCGCAGCATTATCGAACAGTCGGGCGTGTTCGGGGAGGACGATATTTTGCCGGTGCCCTGTCATCCGGACTGCCTTGCTATGGGCTACGCGCTCAAGCTTGGCAGCGAGGTGCTGCCGCTGACCGGACTGATCGACCCGGATATTTTACTTGAAGGAGGCAGCAATACGATTGTCTTCGAGCAGGACCCGGAAATCCGGGGCAAAATGTTCGAGCTGCTCTCCACCGGCCATTCGCCGGTGTCTTCCGCTCTGTCGCTTAAGAGCCTGCTCTGCTGTCTGCCGCTTGCCGCCGTGCCGGAGCAGATCAGCTATGACAATGTGTTCCGGGTGATCGTGATGCAGTTTCTGGACGCGCATAATTTCGACGTGCGGTCGGTGAAGAAGTCCTGCGTGCATATCGCCCATCCCGACGGGCGGATCATCCCTTTTGATACTTACAATCTGTTCTACCGGGACGACAAGGAGCAATTGCTGGAAGGCATAAGGGGCGAGATTGCGACTGCGTGGGATGAAAAATTTCCGCAAGAGTAACCAGATAGCTTCCATCCCTCGGGCTTCATTGGGTGGTTATCACTTTTATATGGATTGGGAAATATTGACGGGAGAGTTTCTTTTTATTCGGCGATAAACTGTCTATTTGCCAGGTCTAATTTGTAGTGTATTTCTTTGGTATCTTCTTCTGGAGTGCCTGCACCCACTGCCGGATGTACAACTAACCGCTCGTTTTGGTTAAACGGTATCTGTTTTTCGGAGTAGACTAATTTTTCGAAAACATATCCTTTCCTTATAAATTTTAGAGAAAAAGCATCCCCACTCATCTTGTTGATCGCAACCGCATAACATTCCAGTCCGTGCCCCGTCTGATATTGGGGAGTAAGCAGATAAACATCCGCCTCTTTGAAGCTGATCTTATCAAAAGACAAGAGTTTATCCGAAGGCTGAATATACAATAAAGCCGGCAAGTTTAATAGGACTTTGTCCTGATTATCCTGTCTATAGACAATCGAATAATTACTATGAAAGGTTCGGTCTCCTTCTACCCCCATAACACTTGAGACTATCAAATGTCCCAGTTCTTCCCTGCCATTGGAAACCATAAGTAAAGTACCTTGTTCCGTATACGTCTTTGCGCGAACGAATGGAGTATAATTAACGGAGTCAATAGAAATTGATTCTGAAATATCCGACTCTGGGAACTGGCTGAGAATCCCGCCTGTACCCGTTGGATCTGAAGCAGGTAGTTCTGGAAAAACATTAGTTGTCGCTAACTCATTTTCCATAGAAATCTCTGAATTTTGTTGATTGTTGCAGGCAAGCAACAGACTCAATGACAATATAGATGATAAAAATAGTACGGTTCTTTTAATTGTAACCCTCTCACTTTCTCTGCTTAATTTCACTTTTACATAATACACATTCATTTCATCCAAAAAGTTTAAAAAATGTATTTTATTTTTAAAAATAAAGTAATGATTGTGAAATACTTTATTGAAACTCGGGCTGTCCTTTTTTGAATTGTTAGGTAACGATAACCTGTTCACCAAAAGCGCTGGCGTTTTTGATATATAATAACGGAAGACGCCTTAAAGGCATTAGACCGGCGCAAGAGGCATGGCGTACCAACGGAATAAGGAGGGAGCGGCCGAATGTCCGATCCGTTAAGAGAGGAAATCAGACAAAAAATCGTGAACGGCGATTTTCACTGCGAGAAGGAGCTTACCCTGTCCATCATCAGCGGAAAATGGAAGGTCGTGATTTTGTGGCATCTCGGCGTGGAGGGTCCGCACCGGTTCAGCGATTTGCAGAAGCTTTTTCCGAAAATTTCGCATAAAATATTGACCCAGCAGCTTCGCGAATTGATGGAGGACGGGATTGTTCACCGGGAGGTGTATCCCGACATTCCTCCGAAGGTTGAATATTCGATGACCGAGCTTGGGATGACGCTTCTGCCGATTGTCGAGATGATGTACGAGTGGGGAAAAATGCG
The DNA here is from genome assembly GCF_018966525.1 of Paenibacillus sophorae. NCBI lineage: Bacteria > Bacillati > Bacillota > Bacilli > Caryophanales > Paenibacillaceae > Paenibacillus > Paenibacillus sophorae. The sequence continues at coordinate 461,792 of NZ_CP076607.1, read as the reverse complement.
GATTGAACGGATTAGAGGGGAACTGGGAGCCGGAAGCGAGGCTGAAATACCCCGGACTACGTACGAGACAGCATGCAAGGAAACTTGAACAGGCAGCGGGGCCGGCTTGAATAGAGACTTTTGACTTGGTGGGCAGGTAACCTTTTGGTAACCTCTGCACTAAAAAGTGCATTCTTCACAGGACGCAGCGGCGGCGATACAATGTGACTCGTGAAGATAAACTTGGGGAGGGAACTTTACCATGAGTAAAAAAGCACTGCTTATTATACCGCCGGACCGATTCAATGAAGACGAACTGTTTCATCCGAAGGCTGAACTGGAGAACGCAGGGATCGCCGTAACGGTGGCCAGCACGAAGACAGGGGAGATCACAGGCGACAACCAGGGAAAAGTAAATGCCGAAGTGGTATTTTCCGACGTTTCCGCCTCGGACTACGATGTGGTGGCTGTCATCGGCGGTTCGGGCACAATCGATTACCTGTGGGGCGACGATCACCTGATCCAATATTTGAAGCAGGCCTATGAGCAAAAGATTCTCGTTGCCGGCATCTGCGCAGGTTCTGTTGCGGTTGCGAAGACGGGTCTGCTTGCCGGACGCCAGGCGACCTGCTATCCGGTTGATGTCATGATCGATGAACTGAAAGCAAACAGCGCGGACTATGTAGTGCAGCATGTGGTGGCGCATGACGATATCATCACCAGCAACGGACCGGACGGCGCACGGGACTTCGGCAAAAGCCTAGTTGCGGCGCTGGCCTGATAACGAGCGAAGGAAACAATCCATATTCTTCCTCCTGACCGAATACATAAAAATAATCCTCTTCCGGCCATCCTATACCAGAAAGGATAGCAGCTATGCGAGAAGAAGGAGAGGTTATTATTTATGAGACATTACGAGTCCAGTATGCGGACGAACAGCACCGTGGATCAGGCCCAGGATTCAGCGCAAAAACTGCATAACGCCGTCACCCAAGCGATGAGCCATCCGACGGAGAAGGTAATTGAGCAGGCAGAGAATAGTCTGGAGCATGCCGAGCGGGCGATCAAGCACGCGCCGGAAGGATCGGTTCAGGGGCATGGCGTGGATTTGGCCGAGGAAATGCTGGAGGAAGAAAAGAAGAGGCTATCCTCTTTGAATAAGCAGGAGCACTAGTTCGTACAGCAGACGATCGGCACAACCGAAGAACCGTTTCTATTTAAAGGCTTCCGTCATTGGCGGAGGTCTTTTTTATGCTTGAGAGCATAAGCTTCGTGCTTAAACTTTAGCTTTGGGGTATATATTAGGAAACCGGAAAATCGTTAAGGCTGAGATGACGGCAAAAGGAGGCGTGACAATGACGGAAATAACGCTTGGTTCCGGAGGACTGGAAACGCAGGAGGAGCTGCGTGCGGCGCTTGAAGAGGTGAGGAGCTGGGAGAAGGAACAGAGACAGCTCATGATCTGGGAGCGGCTGACCCGGCTGCCCTTTAAGCTGCTGGACAAGATTACCCCCAGGATTGTCCATGAAAAAATAGGCCTGCTGCTGGATGAGCTCGGCGGCTATATCCAGAACGGCGGCAACTACCTCGTTGCGGGACGCAAGGTTGGCGAGCTTATGAACGAGGTGAGCCGCGAGGCGGGAGGGAAGGCGGAAGGTCCATATCCGCTGGCGGTGATGGACGAAGCGGCGCGGCGGCTGTCCAAAAGCCGGAGTAATTACGCCACGGCGCAGGGGGCGACCACGGGCTTTGGTGGCGTGTTTACCTTGGCGGCGGATATCCCCGCCATCCTTGGCCTGTCTCTGAAGGTGATACAGGAGATCGGCCTGTGCTATGGGTATAACCCGCTTGAGAAGGAGGAGCGCATCTTCGCCGTAAAGGTGATGCAGCTCGCTTCCTCCGAAACGATTGGCAAACGGGCGATTTTGGAGGAGCTGAACCTGGAGCTCGGCAGAGACGGCGGGAATTTCGGCGGCGAAGGCGCAGCCGTGTCGAAAATCCAGGGCTGGCGTGAAGTCATCGCCGCTTACCGGGATAACTGGAGCTCGAAGAAGCTGCTGCAGATGATTCCCGTCGCCGGAATGCTATTTGGTGCGTATACTAACCGCGAGATGCTGAAGGGGGTGTCGGAAGCGGCCCGGATGCTGTACCGCAAACGGCGAATTCTCGACAGACTGATGGAGACCGGTGAAACACCGCTCTAATACCAAAAGCCAGGTTCCTTACTGCTATCAAAGGAACCTGGCTTATATAGGATATGTTTATGTATGTTAGTTAAGCGGCCCGCGAAAGGATTTGCCGGCTTTCCAGAATAGCTCTGGAACGTCCGTCTGCTGGAGTATATCCTTTTTCAATCAGTTCCTTTATGTAAATCTTGTTGTAAACAAAGGAAAATACGATCCCGGTTACCACAGCGCCGACTCCAAGAGTAAACGAACCGATAACCGCTTCTATGATTAACATGATGATCGCCCATTTCAAATCACCCCGGAACAAAGCCGGAAGAAAACCAAAGAAGAAGGTTGTCCAGCTGAAACCGACCTTTACCTCTTTAGTCAGCCCGCCTGGATTCTTTAATACAACTTTCATTAGTTCACGCCCTCCAAAATATTTTTTAAAAGAAAGGAAAGTGGATTGTGTACTACTAGGATATAAGTATTAGAATTATTAGGGATATTCCTTTCAATTAAGAAAATAATACCATGCAATATATGGGACTGCATTATCATTTGTGTCGGTTAAAGTAAAAAAAGTCTGAATAAAATATGACTTTTGGTCTAATTTCGTCGAATGGATTAGTTGTTCGGCATTTTATGTAGGTGTTGAGGCGTATGAACCGCATAATGGGCTCCAGCATACCTTGTAGCATCAGTTGGCTATGAGGGGGCGCTTCCCGCTATGGGAATCCAGTTAACGGCAATCCATTACGTATATCTGGCGTTCATTGTGTTCATCATGGCGCTGCTTATCAAGCGGCGAGATACGACAATGATTTGTGTAACCGGCATTTTTGTCCTTGGACTCCTTGCGACAGAGACGCTCGGCGGTTCGGTATCGGGAGTGTTTAACTCTTTTGTCTACGCGACAAAGGAGCTAATGGGAACGATTATGATCATTTCGATCATCGTGGCGATGAGCCGGGTGCTGAGATTTACTGGCATCAACGAAACGATGGTCTCCCCGCTGACCCGGTTTCTCCGCACGCCGGCAATGGCGTATTGGGGAATCGGCATCATTATGCTCCTTTCCTCCCTCTTTTTCTGGCCTTCGCCCGCGGTGGCCCTGGTGGGCGCCGTCCTGCTGCCCGTGGCTCTCCGGGTCGGACTGCCCGCGCTCGGAGCCGCGATGGCCATGAATCTGTTCGGCCATGGCATTGCCCTCTCCGGCGACTACATTATCCAGGGAGCGCCCAAGCTGACGGCGGACGCCGCGGGCCTCCCGGTCGCCAGCGTCATGGAAGCGAGCATTCCGCTGGTGGTCGTCATGGGAATCGTGACGACTGCCGCCGCATTCTGGATGATGCGCAGGGATCAGAAGAACGGGACCTGGAGAGACGGTCTGGTAACTACAGAGCGAACGGCAGGTGTATTTGAGGAATTTCCAGATCATCCCCTTCAGCTGACCGCTCTTGCTCCGAAGGTGAAAAAGGGCCTTGCCATTGTCATCCCGCTGCTGTTTCTTGCCGATGTGGCGGCGATGTTCCTGCTGAACCTTCAAGGCGGCGACGCCACCGCCCTGATTGGCGGAACGGCGGTGCTCATCCTGATTGCCGTCACCTTGCTCGCCCACCGCAATCAGGGGCTTGAGCAAATCACCTCCTACCTCATCGACGGCTTCGTCTTCGGCTTTAAGGTGTTCGGTCCCGTCATCCCGATTGCGGCCTTTTTCTACCTCGGTGACTCAGCCTTCACCGAGCTGTTCGGTAAAGTCCTCCCCGAAGCCTCGCATGGCATCGTGAACGACCTGGGCGTTGCGCTGGCGAATGCCGTGCCGCTTAACGGCATCGTTGGCGCGATCACGCTGACCCTTACAGGCGCCATTACCGGACTTGACGGTTCCGGCTTCTCCGGCATTTCGCTGGCCGGCTCCATTGCGCATCTGTTTGCCGCAGCCATCGGCTCCGGGGCAGCCACGCTGACGGCGCTTGGTCAGGTAGCCGCCATTTGGGTCGGCGGCGGAACGCTCATTCCCTGGGCGCTTATTCCGGCTGCGGCCATCTGCGGCGTTAGTCCGTTCGAGCTGGCGCGCCGCAATTTGAAGCCCGTGCTGATTGGCCTTGCAGTCACCACTGTTGTCGCCATGTTTCTCGTGTGACTCTCCCATTTTTCGTCGCCAGACGACAGCGGCGTTCTCCCCGATGCGACGCATCGTGACGTTATTCTACAATTGATAGTTCTGTATAGAACTACTACTAACCCGGCGGCTTATTTCTCTTAAAGCTGTCGACAAAGCGGGTTGACCGGGCGAAACGCATTGGGCGCTTCGCCCGGTCATTTTTTCATTCCCGAGTTTAGCAAACGGGTGCACTTGCAAAAGCTAAGATTGACAGCGCCGATCCGCCTTCTCATCTGGCGCTGGCTGCCAAGCCTGTGCTATGATGATCTCCTGAAGTCGCAGCGGCGGAAAAAGATGAAAAGGAGTGGAAATCAATGCTTGCGATATCGAGCTATACCGTGGAGCAGATCCGGGACCCGTTCGGCATTATTGCAGGGAACCGCTATGAGTTTATGATTAATCTTGAGATTCCGGAGGAGGACGAGCTTTATTCGGAGAATGGAGTCAGCGTCCGGGCCGTCGTTAAAGAGGCCGACGGAGAGGTAAGCATCGTTACTTATGATGTAATGGAAACGACGACGCAGCGGATTCTTGAATTCGACCTTGAGGATGACGAGGAAGAAGAACTGGCCGCTTTTTGTAAGGAGCATTTGCCGGAAGGGTAAAACCGGATTCACTGGCTCCATTCAACATGAAGCTCTGGGTAGGTGCCCGGGGCTTTTTCGCATACAATAACCGCCAGGTCAGCGGACAGTTTCTTGCAGTGGCTGCATAGTGCCGGAGGTTATAAGAGCGGCCTGTGGTATAGGTGATGTCTATCAATGATATTGCTTACAAGTCTTGGACGGAGTAATGAACAGAGGGGTATAGTAGAAAATAATAATCCATATGATGAGGTGCCCGTCCGTGATTCAAACCGTGCTGTCCACCCTGCTTAGAGTCATTGTCCCGCTGTCCGTTCCGATTGTTGCCGGTGCGTTGATAGAACGCTTTCAGCGTTTGGATACGAAACCGCTGCTTACCCTGTACCTGTTTTTTTTAAGCCCTGCCATAATTCTGGATACGCTAGCCCATGCGGAAATTTCATTTGACGACATTTATTTGACGGCGGCGTTCTCCTTGCTGAACCTGCTGCTTCTGTGGGGGGCGGCAAGCGGAATCAGTAAATTGATGAAATTCTCTTCACCCGATCGCGCAGGATTGACGCTTATTTCCACTTTGACCAACAGTGCAAACTACGGGCTTCCGCTTGTTCTGCTCGCTTTTGGACAGGCGGGGCTGGATAAAGCATCCGTCTATGTCATTGGGCAGATGATTATCGTCAACACGATTGGCGTTTATTTTGCGGCGCGTTCCCATTTTTCCGTAAAAAACGCAATCAAATCGGTGCTCTCCCTTCCCGCGATTTATGCTGCCATTCTGGCAATACTGCTCAAGGTGTTCGATCTTCATCTGCCTGACGATGTGGATAAGGGGATAACCATGGCGGCGGGAGCTTACTCTCCGGTTGTGCTGGCGATTCTGGGCGCCCAGATGATGAAGGTGGGCAATATGCCAAGCAAGAAGGGCGAAATGCCGGTGTTCTGGACCGGGATGGTGATGCGGATGTTGATCGGTCCGCTGCTGGCGCTGATGGTACTTAAGCTGCTGGGGATTACCGGGACGCTCCATTCCGTGCTCTTTATTCTTGCTTCTATGCCGGTGGCGGTTAACGCGGTTGTTCTGGCGGAACGCTTTGGCGCTTCTCCGCCGTTTGTGTCCCGCTGCATACTATGGACGACGCTGGCTTCCTTCCTGGTACTTCCATTGCTCATCGCATCGGTGAGCGGATAAGGCAAATCCATCCGGGATTTGACATGAAACCAAAAGGTTTTGTATAATCTGAAACGAAACCAAAAGGTGTTATTTCAAAAAGCCGCGAAAGAGGGATAACTTATGGAAGATAAACATCAGGGCGCCTTGCCGGATATTGTGCAAACGGTCATTATTGATGCGCCGATTGAGCAGGTTTGGAATAAAGTAGCGACATCCGAAGGAATCGCCGCGTGGTTTATGCCAAATGACTTTCAGCCGGAAATCGGTCATGAATTTCATCTGCAATCTCCTTTCGGACCATCGCCGTGCAAAGTAACAGAGCTTGATCCGCCTCATAGACTGGCTTTCACCTGGGATACTGAAGGGTGGACGGTTTCTTTTCAATTACAAGAGCTGGATGGGAAGACGGAATTTACGCTTATTCATGGCGGATGGAAGCAGTCTGATGAGCTCATTGGTAAAGCGGGCGAGAAAAGTTCAGTCATTCATGGCCGGATGGCGGGCGGCTGGGTATCGATTGTGCAAGAGCGGCTGAAAAAGGCGGTTGAAGCCTAAATGGCTGCAGCGGAGAAGCATGACGTATTCCAGGCGATTGCCGATCCGACCCGCAGACAAGTGCTTCGGCTGCTATCCGAGAAAGAAAGGCCCATCTCTGAAATTACCGCTCATTTCACGGTAAGCCGCACAGCTATTGCCAAGCACCTGCATATTCTGTCAGAAGCAAAGCTGGTCAGCGGCCGGAAGGTCGGGAGAGAGAAGCTGTACCGGTTGCATCCCGAGCCGCTGGAGGAACTTCAGGAATGGCTGTCCTACTATGAGCGGTTCTGGAGCAACAAGCTGTCCATCCTGAAGCATATCGCCGAAAAGGAGAACTAAACAAAACCGGTCATCCACGATAATTTCGTGTATTGACCGGTTTTTTGATTCATTCAAAAGGATAGGTAATGCCCCACTGCCCTCTGACATTGCTCATGATTTCCATAACGTCCAGGGACAACTGAAGCGTGCCGCTGCTGCCTGCCGCAATAGCCTGCTCCATATGCTTGATTTCATACTGGATAGCTTCATCTGTATCCCCGGCTTCAATCGTTTCCGAAGTTCCGTCAAGATACTGAATAACGGCTTTGGAGGCACGGGGGAAGTTGTCCACGGTGATGAATCCATTCTCTCCTGCGACAACGCCTCTTTTCGGCATTTTGGCCCGCATCGTCAGGGAGATAACCGTCATCTCGTCGGCATCATTCTTCAGGAGAATGCCCGATTGCTCGTCTACGCCGGTCTCGAACGGTTTGAAGGTCGTAAGAATCTCTTTCGGCTGAGCTGACAGGAAGAACCGGGCAAACGACAAGGCGTAGGTGCCGATATCGAGCAGCGCTCCCCCGGCCAGATCCTTGTTGAAGAACCGGTTATTCACGTCGTATTCCTTATAGCTGCCGAAGGAGACCTGGATCATTTTGAGCGGGCCAATTTTGCCGGAGTCTACGATTTGCCGCAGCTTGTCATACAATGGCATATGATAGATGGTCATTGCTTCCGCCACGACCAGACCTTTTTCCTCGGCCAGAGCCGCGATTTCACGAAGCTGGGTGATGTTAACGGTAATCGCTTTTTCCGCGAGCACATGCTTGCCGTGCTTCAGACTTTCGATAATATATTCATAGTGATTGCTGTGGGGTGTGGATACGTAGACCGCATCGATTTCGGGGTCCTGCAGCATTTCATTATAATCGCCGTATGCTTTGTCCGCCCCGTATTGTTCGGCAAAGTGCTGTGCTTTATCCAGACTGCGCGATCCCACCGCGTACAGCGTGCCGCCGCATTTCTTAAGAGCCTCGGAGAATTCCTGGGCAATGCCGCCCGGTCCGATAATGGCCCACTTGACTTTACTCATGAAAATCCCTCCGTTTCGCGTGGTTGGGCAGGTTCGAGGCACATATGTGCATTTTACTAAAAAAAGTGCTAAACATCCGCCTAGAGTATATAACCCAGCGGTTTATCTGTCAAATCATGCGGGTCAATTATTCAGAGCGCCACCTTGTAAGGATACGGTATAGCGTGTAGTATATAGGGCGCGCCATTTTTTAATAAGATCGATATAAATCAAGGGAATGACTAATAGCTTATGAATGACAAAGTTGTAATGCCGCTGTGGACCTTTTGCCTCTTTATTGTAGTAATGAATACGACGATGTTCAACGTATCGCTCCCCAGCATTATCGGGGATCTTCATATTTCAGCCGACCTTGGGTCGTGGGTTATTTCCAGCTATTCCATCGGATACGCGTTATCGACGGTAATTTACAGCAGGCTCTCCGACCTCGTGCCGCTCCGCAGACTGCTCATCATAGGGCTCACGACGCTGGGCCTGTCTTCTGTGCTAGGCATTTTCGCGCATGATTTCCACCTGCTGCTGCTTACCCGGATTCTGCAATCGGCAGGAGCGGGCGTTATGGCCGGACTTGGCCTTGTGCTCGCAAGCAGGTACATTCCGATAGAGCGCCGCGGCGCGGCGATTGCGATGATCTCGGCGGGCAGCGCCATGGCCTTCGGCCTTGGGCCGATCGTCGGCGGTCTCATTAGTGAGTATTTTGGCTGGAACGGCCTGTTCGCCATTACATGTCTGGTGCTTCTGGTAATGCCGGTTCTCATCTTTCTGCTCCCCAAAGAGCAGCCGCGCCCGGCGGCCTTCGACCTGATCGGAGCGGTTCTACTCGTCGTTAACGCGGCCACGCTGCTTGCCGCCATCACCGGAAGGTCGGCGGTTTGGCTGGCGGTCAGCCTGGCTTCTTTTGGCGCGCACGCCTGGCATCTGAAGAGAACGAAGCAGCCCTTCATCAGCCCCAAGCTGTTTGCGAATCCGGGTTACGGCAAGCTGGTCATTATCGGCTTCTGTGCTCTCGTGCTGAATTTGGGGAATCTGTTCCTGATGCCGCTGGCGCTGGCAAATGTATTTGATCAATCGCCGCTGACCATTGGCCTCATGATTGCGCCCGGAGCCATACTGTCCGCGTTCCTGACCCGCTTCGTCGGGCATTGGATCGACAAATACGGCAACCTTCGCTTTTTGCTGCTGGGTCATGTCCTGCTCGTAGCCGTAATGACTCTGTTCAGCTCAGCGCTTTCTTCGTCGCCGCTTGTCATCCTGTTCGGTTATGTAATCTTCTCACCTTCATTTTCCGCGACGCTGGCGTCTCTGAACAATGAAGCAAGCCAGCTGCTCCCCCGTGAAATGATCGGGTCGGGCATGGGGCTTCTGCAGCTGATTCAATTCTTCGGCGGTTCCGTTTCGGTTGCGGTATGCGGGCTGCTGCTGCATGTCCAGCGGAATGCCGGACCGGCGAGCGCATACCGGCATGTGTATTGGCTGCTGCTTACAGTCAGCTTGGTTTCGCTCGGACTTGTACAGTGGTACCGGAGTGGGAGAGTGCGCGAAACCAGCCTTGGATGAGGAACGATGGAATGTTACGTCAGTTTGAAATACACGGAGTCTTTCTTACATACTTCTTATCATCGATCTGGCTAATGAGAAATTTTGCTATATCTTCATTCGTCATCGTTCTGCCGGGTACATCCGTTAAATTCTCCTTCATTATCCCCGTTCCCGAACCTTCAACTACAATGGGTAAACGCACAAGCGTCCATTCGATATCACTTTTCATCAGAAGGGCTAGTTCCTTCTTCTTATCTATGATCATCTTACGGAGCAGGATTTCAAACCATTTTGACGCCACCCGATTGATCAATGACTTGCGGTCGCCATCTACGTTAAGAGACCCGCCGGTAACGCCAATATACCTGCGAATGCCGTACTCACTCATTACAGCAAGGACATTACTGGTTATTTCACTGTACAGCGGCAGAGCCTTTACAGGTTGTCCGAACGTATTAATAACAACATTGCAGCCTTCCAGCAGAGAGCGAATAGAGCTTACGTCTCGGGCATCTCCGACGGTAATCTGTATTCTGTTATCGTGATAGGTCAATTTTTCCGGATTCCTGACGAGCATGCGAACGCGGTGGCCGCTTTCCAGCGCTTTTTGCGCGAGGTAACGGCCTGCTGTGCCCGTGCCCCCGATAATTGCAATTTGATGAGATGTCTTCAAAGCAGTCTCCCCCTAAACGTCTAGTTATAAAAATGGTCTCCTGGAGCGCATCGCCCATCTTCATTTCTTCTTTAGCGCCGTTATGTTTGTCGAAACCTCCTGGCGGCTTGAAATTTCCGTCTTCCCATGGCTTCCCTCTCTCAGATTCAAGCCGACTACCCCCGCAATAATCAGCACAATGCATACGACCTTGAACGCCGTGATCTGTTCGCCGAACAGCGCCCAGCCGATTCCCGCCACAAAAGCGGTCCCCACACCCGACCAAATGGCATAGGCAACACTCACGGAGATGCCCTTAAGCGCAAGATTCAGCATGGACAGGCTAACCAGATAACAGACAACGAGCAGGATGGAGGGAACTAACTTCGTAAATCCCGCAGAAAGCTTCATAAAAGTAGTGCCCGCGACTTCCGCGGCTATTGCCATGAAGAGCAAGTACCAGTGCATGATATTACCTCCTTTTGATTCCGTTTAACAAAATGTCCACCAGTTCGTCCAGCGCTTCCCGAAGGGTCAGCCCGCCCGGATTTGTGGAGGCTTGCTCCATCAACCGGTGCAGTCCGCCGATGTACATCTGTATAAACAAAGCCGTATTGAATTTCTCCAGCAGCCCTTCAGCCTGGCCTTCCCCGATCATTTGCACCACCCCGTCCCACTGCTCCTCCATAAAGGAGTTCAACGTATTCCACACCTCAGGGTAATACCGCTGCAGCTCGTACAAGCGAGTGATATCAAAAAATTGAAAATCCTGCGGTAGCAGCACAAGCAAGTCTTGCAATTTTTCCATCGTGCCCAGCTTCGGGTCATTCAGAATAGCCTGTTCACGCTCTTTGACTTCATCGATGGCCTGTTCCACCAGTTCACGGATTAATTCTTCCTTCGAGGCATAACATTCGTAAATCGTTTTTGTACTGATCCCGCACTGCTTGGCCATTTCTGCCATCGTAAACCGAAAGCCTCTTTTAGAAATTTGCTGTTTAGCTAGATCAAGCATTCTATGCTTCATCATAACCAGGCAATAAGCTCCCTTCTCACAGATAAAGAAAATGAGGAAAATATTTTTGTTTCTGTATTTTACTTCTGGGCAGATTCTCTTGTCAAAAGTACGGTTCATAAGGGTATCTCCTCAATCGGCCAAAGAAAAGGATTGCCTATGAAGGACAAGACGCTTATTCTGTTATGGGAAGGTTTTACATTGCCCCCAACTGTTCCAAAATGAAACATTAGGCCGACGTTTCGCGTATTAAAGGTACAAATGAATCATGAGGGGAATGATATTCTCTTGGAAAATGGAATGAGCGTTATTTTATATGAAAAAATGCCGGATGGCGCGCTTAATGCGATCGAGGAGCGTGTATGGAGCGCTAATATGGTCGCTGCGCTGGAGCATGTCAACTATTTGGTAGTCGGAGGCCGCGAATTTGAAACGGTGGAAGGCAGGCTGAATGTGGACGAAGGCAAGCTTGAGCTGCTGCTCGTTCCGATGCGTACCGAATGAGGCTAAGATTATAATCAAGGGAGGCACCCGCTTTGGGTAGAGAAGAAGAAACTGAAAATAAATCGCTGGAGGGAAAAGGGGTTGACCTGAGCGGCAAACCGGCCCGCGTGCTGTCGACTTCGCTAGGTATCGCCCTGCTGGCTAATGCGCTGTTTGTTCCTGGCTCCACGGCGGCAAGCGGCAGCTCATCGGCTGACGAGCCGACGCTCGTGTCCTGGTCTACGGAAGAGGTTAAAGCCTATTTTGACAAAAATGTCGACTGGAACATCCCATATCCCGAAGAGACGGGTGAAGCGGCTCAGCCAACCGCTGCGCCGGGCGTCGCCACATCGAACGGGACAACGGTCATTAACAACTACGGCGGCTATAACTCCGGCTTCGGCTGGGACGATCTGCTGCTGTATCACATGCTGTTCAATATGGGCTCCAGCTATTCGCCGAGCAGATGGTATGATCACCGTCCGACCTATTATGGGGGCACACGGACGGTCTATAAACCGCGCACTTATGACAGCACCAAGTTCCAGAACAAACCGGTGACTGGATCCGTTGTGAAGCCGAAGACCTCGACCTCCACGACGGGGACCATTACGAGACGGTCGACGTCTTCCAAGGCAGGCGGCATCGGCGGAACATCTAGCGGCCTGAGCTCATCCAGTTCATCGTCGAGCTCAAGATCAAGCTCGAAATCGAGCCTCGGCGGGGGCTCCCGGTCCAGCTCGGGCAAGAGCAGCGGCAGCGGGTTCGGCGGATGACGGGGGCCGTATTCCAGTGGCTGGAGCATTCCGGCGAAGACCGGGCCTCCAAGGTGGAGGAGCTGAGCCGCCTGGGCTTTACCTGGGCCGATCTGGAGGACGAGGAATATTGGCTGGATGGAGTCGCCGTTATGCAGGAGAGCACATACCGGGAACTTGAGGAGGCTTCCGCCCGGCTGTGGGCGATTCTCGATAAAGCGGCGCGCTATATCCACGGGAGACATGATCTATACGCCCTGCTGGGCATCCCGGAGGTGCTGTGGGAGATGCTGGATACCTCGCCGCTTCCGACGCCCGGGCTTATTAGCCGGTACGCGAGGTTCGACTTCGCCGTGGGCGGGGACGGCAGCATCAAGCTGCTGGAGCTGAACGCCGATACACCGACCGGTTATGTGGAGGCGTCGATCGCGACGCCGTGGGCATGCCAGAAGGCGGACGTTCCGACGGTGAATAGCAGGATGCCGGAGCTTATAGCCGCAGCCTGGGGCGAGGAGCGGCCGGATACCGCGGCCTGCGTGGCCTACGGAAGCCATCTGGAGGATTCCGGCACAATCGAAGCGCTGATAAGGCACAGCGGCCTAAATATACAATGCGTCGACTGTCTGGAGCTAACAATTGACGAAGGAACGGTCAAAGACGGGCAGGGGCGCGTTATTAATCGGATGTTCGCCCTTTACCCGAAAGAATGGATGGCGGTAGATGAGGGCGGCGAGGCCTTGGCTTATGCGGTGGAGACCGGCAGCCTGACGCTGTTCAACCCGCCCCATAGCATTTTGCTTCAATCCAAAGGATTGATCGCCGCGGTCTGGGGAATGTATGAGCTGGGCTTTTTGTTCAGCGGGGAAGAGCGGGATGCGATCGCCAAATACGTCCTGCCTACATACAACAAGCCTGTATTCTCGGGGGACTTCGTGTCCAAGTCGATGTTCGGGCGCGAGGGCGGTTCGGTGCGCATGTATGACGAGACCGGAAGCCTTGAGCTCGAGGATAAGGACGGATTCGACAGCAGCGTGCTGTTTCCTTCCGTATACCAGAAGAGAGCGGAGCTGTCCCGGATTCAGACTTCAGCGGGCGAGCTTCACCTGCTGACCGGTATGTTCATGATCAACGGACAGCCTTGCGGACTGCTGGGCCGGGGCGGAGGCCCCATTACCGGAAATACGAGCCATTTTATTGCAATGGGAGTGAGATAATTTGCGCGAGAATTTAGATAACAAGCCGGGAACGCGCCACAGAGGATTTCGCGGAGGGCTGCCGCTGCGCTTTGTTTCCCTGCTGCTGATCGCGATGGTGCTGGCTCTGGCTGGCTGCTCCAGCAATCCGGACAGCGTATTCTCTACGGATTCCGGAGCGGCATCGACCAGCGACGTAGCGCGGGTGCCGTGGGATTACCGGGTGGTAGAGGGTACGGTGGGTGACCTGATCGGCAGCGATATGACCATCCTGCCCAATAACGAAATGCTTCCCAATGACGGCAATTACGCGACAGGGGACAAAGTCTATACGCTCCAGTATATGGACGCCGAAATCACGACGGATGCCGATCAGAAGAACCAGGTCCGCCTGTCTTCCTGGTCCACGATCAAGTCCTACAAAGATTTGAAATCGGCCACAGCGGATCTGAAGAACCTGAAGGTGTCGGTTACGACGGACGTTGACCTGATCGGCGTCTATAAGACAAAATACAAAGACAAGACAAGAAACTTTGCCGTAGTGGAGCTGCCTTCGGGCAACCGGATCAAGCAGCCGATCGACGACAAGCGCTACACCGCGATGGCGAAGAAGAAGACGGTGTCGGTTGTGCTGGAAGAGGTTCATGATTTTGCGGATTATGATTTGGCGTATGCAAAATTTCGGGGGTGGGCGAATTGACGGTCGTTGTCAATATTCTGGTTAGTGTAATTTTCATTATCGTGCTTCAACTGCTGGGCATGCTGATCTTTAGCTGGATGACTCCGTTCAAGGATATGGAAGAGCTGAAGAACGGCAATGTGGCCGTAGGATTGGCGCTTGGCGGTAAATTTCTGGCGACGGCTATTATTCTGGGAGTGGCGGCCTATACGAACTCGTCGATCTGGTTTATGGCAATCTGGTTCGCGGTCGGCTATGTCTGTCTGGTGGCGTCTTACTGGATTTTCGAGATGGTCACGATCGGCTTTAAAATCTCCGACCATCTGAAGCAAGGCAATGTCGCGGTGGGAACGCTGCTATGCTTGGTCTTTGTCGGAACCGCGTTCGCGGTCAGCAGTCTGATTATTTAACCATTTGTAGGCCCGCAGGGCTGTCCTTAAAGCCGTCAAGCGGTGGGCAGCTATGCGGGCTTTTGCAAAGCGCGAGGGGGCGACTGCCATTCACTTTTTGTTAAAGCTGTCCACGATCATGACCCAAATTAAGAAAAGAACGATTGGCCTCAGTATTCTCTTGTTTGTCGTGTTCAGCGCGACGGTCGCCTATGTGCTTGAACCGGATACGTTCGGCAGTTGGTTCAATTCGTTCTATTGGGTCATGACGACGATGGCAACGGTCGGATACGGCGACTTTTTCGCGAAGACCGCCATCGGCAAAATATTTACGATTTTTCTATACATTTTCGGTATCGGGCTGCTCAGCTTGGTCATCGGAAAGGTTATCGATTCTATCGCGGAAATCGGAAGGCAGAGGAGGGCGGGCAAGTTGTCATTTTTGGGAGCGAATCATGTCATTCTCATCAACTGGAGTAAAAAAGCGCAGGCGGCGGTAGGCGAAATTCTCAGCTATACGCCGGACGGCCAGATTGTCATTATCGACGAATCGGCCCAGCATCCGCTGGAGCAGATGAATCAGGTTCATTTCATCAGCGGCGATCCTTCCTCCGACGAAATTCTGGTGAAGGCGGGCCTCCCCAAGGCGAGGGCGGCCATTATATTCGGAGATGTACGGATCGACGAGACCGCGCTGGTGGACGGCAAATCGCTGCTGATCGCCTCAAGCATCGAGCGCATTGCGCCGAATGTACATACAACGGTGGAAATCATGCAGGAGAAGAATGTGCAGAATTTCCGGCATGTTCAGGTCAACGAGTTCGTGCTGTCGCATGATGCCGTTTCCCGGCTGGCGGTAAGAGCCGCGCTGCAGGAGGGGAATCCCGAGGTAATCGCGCAGCTCATCAGCCGCTCGCATGGCGACGATATTTATGAGGTGCCGGTCGACCGGTCATGGAAGACCTACGGGGATGCGTTTCAGGGCCTGCTGCAACAAGGCGCAACTCTAATCGCCGACCGGCACGATCTGGGCATCAACCGCAAGCTGGATGATCCTATCCCGGCGGAGGCAAGGCTGTATATCGTCTCCGATGAGGCAACCTACCGGAAGATCGCAGGCAAAAGGTGATGGACAGCAAGGATATCGCTGCTGTGGAGGAGAGTACTATGGCGATGATCAAACCACTGAGCGAAGTATCGCTGAAGACGGTTCTGGAAGCATGGAATACGGGATTTGAGGGCTATTACGTAGATTTGTCCATGAAAGAATCGGCATTTATCTCCCGGATGCACAATGAGGATATTCTGCCTGAACAGTCGATTGTGCTCTTTGACGGGGAGCGGCCGCTCGGCTTGACCCTAAACGGCATACGGATGGTGAACGGGTGCAAAGTTGCCTGGAACGGCGGCACCGCCGTCGCCGCCTCTTACCGGGGCCAGGGAGGCGGACGGCTGCTGCTGGAGGAGAGCATCCGGCGCTACCGGGAGGAGGGCGTCGATCTGGCGACACTGGAGGTGTTCGTGCAGAACACGCCGGCCATTGCGCTTTATAAGCGCTGCGGCTACGTGGATAAGGGAATGACGCGGTTTTATGAGCGTCTCCCAGGAACAAAGCCGCCAGGGGACGGCCCTTTTGAGGCTTCCGCGATTGAGGTTCGGGAGATCGATGTGGCCGAGGCGGCAGCCCTTCCCTTCTATCGCCACCGCGGGCCGTGGCAGACCCACTGGCTGAGCCTGAAGGGCGGACGCTGCCTGATTGCCGAGCGGGAAGGGCAGACGGCCGGGTATATTTCATTCCGGCGGATCTATTCCGGGAACGGCCAATTGTCCGTGCTGCTGATTTATCCTTGCGGTGTTGTTGGCGGCTGCTTGGACGCGGAGACGATTGCGGAGACGCTGCTATCCCGGCTGCTCGCCGGCATCCCGGAGGACGCTGGGGTAAGAGCCGTTCATATTCCGGCAGCCGATACCTTCTTTACCGCTCCTCTGGAGCGGGCCGGTCTTGTTCCTGCCCATGAGCTGCTATATATGGAGCTGGCATTGACGGACGCCGCTCCATCGTAAGGCAATAAGCGGTTTACGCAAGTTTTAAAATAAAATGTTCATTCTGGTGAAATCTTTACCCGAAAGAAGGGTAAATTATAACAAGATGTTCAATAAATGCAGAAAGAGGGATTAATGATGAGAGAAGGCATTCATCCGAAATACCAGCCGGTCATCTTCTATGACGCGAGCGCGGACTTTAAGTTCCTGAGCGCTTCTACCAAGTCTTCGAACGAGACAATGGAATGGGAGGACGGCAATACGTATCCGGTGATCCGGGTCGACTCCAGCTCCGCTTCCCATCCCTTTTATACAGGGAGACAGAAGAACATCGACACCGGCGGCCGTATCGACCGGTTTAACCAACGTCTGAATTATAAGAAATAATATTCCGCCCAAAGGGACCATTCGTACCAAGGCTTCTGCCTTCTGCGAACGGTCCCCTTTTTGAAGTATAAGGAAGTATAAGCTGCGCGTTTATATTTTGCGGAACAGCGATCTCCAGCCGAACACCTGCACCTTGACTAGCAGCTTGCTCAGCCAGTACGCCAGTACGTACAGGAGCAGGAACAGCAGCACGAATGGGCGGAATACGAGCCAAAGCACGACCCATATCAGAAAAAACTGCCACCTGCCAAGCCGCTCCCTTACTACAAACGGGATAAGCAGAACGCGGTAGAACTTCCGAATTTTCCGGGAAAACGATACCAGCGCTTGATCGCCGGCCAAATGCCCGTATGCATCATTAAGGCGGAGGCCATCCGCAGAGCCGTGGTTGGGCACACCCTCATGCTGGAAGGCGGGCGCAGCATCCATCTTACAGTCCGCATCGGGATGATTTATACGGAAGACCCGGACACGCCTTTTGAACAGCTCTACCGTCAAGCGGACGAAGCCTTATACATATCGAAGACAAACGGCAAGAATAAAGTGACTGTGGGCGGCCATTCCTCGGTCTCCTGATACGCATGATGGACTTTATATAACGAATGAATAGATTGAAGCTTCTCGTTGCTGTGAGGCGGTCTTAGTCTTTTTTTACTTTATTTTGAAAAAAAGCTTTATCACTACCTGATTTTTGAGGTATAATTTGCCACAAGGAAGAAAATTATGTCATTTGTGAAGGTGAGAAAATGTGGGTCCTATTAAAGGATATGTCTGATGAATCGTTGATACTATTTTTACTTGCAGATCTCGCTTACCTTACATTAATGATCCTATGCCTGAGGCAGAAATAGCAGCTTGATATACCCAAATATCGCCAGTACATTCGGTGATGGAAGTTCGTGGAATACTCCGCTCTTTTGGATGCGTGCAACCGGCGGACTTATGCTACAATGGGTTTGCAGGTCCAAGCGGGAGGATGAACATTTATGAACGAGAATATAAACGAGCAGGAATTGATTCGATTTATCGCAGGTAAAACGAAGGCCGATCCGAAGGCAATCGCCCTTATCCTGAAGCATGAGCAGACCTTTATTAACAGCGCCAAGGCTAACGTCAAGGGTGAAGTTGATATCGACAGCGATGATCTGGTCGACTACGTGCTCAGCCGCCGCGATGTGAAGCTGGACGAGCTGACGGTGGAGGGTATTTTGGATGCGGAGATGGACTATTTGATGGATAAGGGACTGGCTGGTTATTTGGATTAATTTCCTGCAGCCGATCAGGGTTTCTTGCCAACGCCAAGGAAGCCGGTGCCATAGGCACCGGCTTTTGCGCATTCACTATTAGGCTAAGAGGGCTGCTTGCCCTCCCAATTAAGCGGCTTCCCAGCCGCTAAACCTGCTCGATACGAGAACCGCGCAAGATTATCATCCCATTGCCGGTTTCGTTTCTCCTTCGGCAGGCTCATGCTCAACAAGGGCATGCTTCTCCCAGGCCCGGCTGCGCCAGCGGAAATACATAATGACCGCCCGCAGCCACTCGTCGGCCGCATTTGCCAGCCAGACTCCGGCTAGGCCAAGATGAAGCTGGAAGACGAGCACATAGGCTAAGGGCAGACTCATGATTACCATGGAGATCAGCCCCATGTATACCGGAAAATGGGCGTCCCCCGATGCCCGCAGGGAATTGATGATGATCAGGTTGGTGGTCCGCCCCGTCTCCAGCAGGAAGCTGAGCAGCATCACCTGAGCCCCCATCAGAATGATGTTCTCGTTGTCCGTGAACAGCCCGAAGAGCGGGATGCGGAAGGCGATGGCAACCGCGTCAATGAGTACGGTGGCGAGCAGCGCCCATTTGACGCTTTGGAACACTCTCTTGTAAGCCTCCTGCGGCCTACGCGCCCCTACAAGGTGCCCGACGATAATGGAGGTGCCCATAGCTACCGCCATGCTGAACAGGTATACATAGCTCGAAATATTAAGCGCATATTGGCGGGTCGCCAAAGCTTCCGCGCCCAAATAGGTGATATACAGCGTGAACACGAGTTGGCATGCCTGGTAAATAATCGACTCGAAAGCGGAAGGGATGCCGATTTTCAGTATTTTCATGACGTAGCTTTTGCTTAGGAGAATATAAGAAGACCACTTGATGCGCACTTCCATGATCCGGTACATCAGCAGGAAGAACAGGAACAGGCAAATCAGGCGGCTGAGCACGGTTGAAATGGCTGCGCCCTGCACGCCGAGCGCCGGGAAGCCGAAGTGGCCGAAGATCAAAATGTAGTTGCCGACCACATGAAGAATGTTCATAAGCAGCGACAGCAGCATCGTCTGTTTGGTGAAGCCGTGGGTGCGGATCGTGGCCGCAAGGGCGTTAATCAGTGCCTGGAAAAAAATAAAACCGCCGACAATAACAATGTACGTCCGGCCGTAGACCCAAATATCGCCCTGAATGTTAAGGACGGACAGCAGAGTTCCCCCGAACACGAGGAAGATAATGCTGAGCAGCACCCCTAAGCCCAGACTGAGCGTAATGGAGCTTGCGGTAACGTCTGCCGCCTCAAGCGGCTTTCTGGAACCGAGATACTGGGAGATGACGATGGCCGCGCCGTTTCCGACTACGCTGAGCACGAGGATCGCGATTTGGATGATCTGGTTCGCCGCCCCTACGCCGGATACGGCATCGTCCGAAACGGAGCTGATCATAAACGTGTCTACCGTGCCCATCAGCATGAACAGGAACAGTTCGAGGAAGATCGGCCAGGTCAGCTTGACGAGACTGATTTTTTCATGGGCGGGGCTTTCATTTTCCGTCTTGTTCACAGCGGTGTCAGCAGCCATGAGGGTCACCTTCTTTTTGTAAAAGTCAGGATTCTCTGTTGATTCCAAAGGACAATATTAGCACAGCTTTTCGTTAAAATCATCCCTTTCTCCCACGTGACCAAAAGATTATGGTTTTCTGAAATTTTTTGCCGATTAGCCGCCGATTAGCGTAAAAATTGACTTGCTTTACGGATACTACATTGGAGGGCTGCGGTCAAACTCATAAGCGGAAAAAGCTCGGTTTTGTACAATAGTATCCTCCAGGTGACTACACCACGGCAAAGTGCCTACTTCCTAAAAGGAAATGTACTGTCTACAATAGGCGTAGCAATAAATTATAAAACCACGAAGGAGCTGTGACCCTATGAAATTGCAATTGGCGCTTGATTTGGTAGACATCCCCGGAGCGAAAGAAGTGGTGGCGGAAGTTGCCGACTATATAGATATTGTTGAAATTGGAACTCCGATCGTGATTAATGAAGGACTGCACGCTGTAAAAGCGATCAAGGACGCTTTTCCGCAGCTTACGGTATTAGCCGACCTGAAGATTATGGACGCGGGCGGTTACGAAGTGATGAAAGCCTCTGAAGCGGGCGCGGATATTATTACCGTACTCGGCGTTTCCGACGACTCCACGATCAGAGGCGCGGTTGAAGAGGCCAAGAAAAGCGGGAAGGAAGTTCTCGTCGACCTGATTAACGTCAAGGACATCAAAGGCAGAGCGGCGGAAGTGGACGCTCTCGGCGTTGACTATATCTGCGTTCATTCCGGCTATGATCATCAAGCCGAAGGCAAGAACTCCTTTGAGGACCTTCAGGCGATCAAGAGTGTGGTCAAGCAGGCCAAAACGGCCATCGCGGGAGGCATCAAGCTGGACACGCTGCCTGAAGTGATCGAGGCGAAACCGGACCTTGTCATCGTAGGCGGAGGCATTACCGGACAAGTTGACAGAAAGGCTGCTGCTGCTGAAATGAAGCGTCTTGTCAGTCAGTCTTAAGCGCCCGATGAACACCGTTCAATACGCAGAGGAAATTATCAATGAGCTGCAGCGGTCCGTTTCCCGGATTCCCGTGCAGGAAGCGGAGGAACTCGCCGAACAGGTTCTTTGCGCAAAACGGATATTCCTTGCGGGAGCAGGAAGATCCGGTCTAATGGGACGGGCATTTGCCATGCGGCTGATGCATGCGGGCAAGGATGCTTATGTGGTCGGAGAAACGGTGACTCCCGGTATCGCCGAGGGAGATTTGCTTATCCTCGGCTCCGGCTCGGGAGAGACGCAGAGCTTGATTGCGATGGCGCAAAAAGCCAAGGCATTGGGTGCGGGCGTAGCCGCGCTTACGATCAACCCGGAGTCGACGATTGGACGTCTGGCCGACGATACGGTGAAGCTTCCCGGAACGGCGAAAGATCAAACGGCAGGAAGCGGCTCAACGATTCAGCCGATGGCCTCGCTGTTTGAGCAGACGCTCCTCCTGTTCTTTGATGCCGTTATATTGCGGCTAATGGATAAAACGGGGCAAACGACAACCCAAATGTTCGGCAAGCATGCCAATCTGGAGTAGTTGTGCGGCATGCGTTCAGATAATCAGGAAACCCACGTCTTTCAGACGCAGGGTTTCTTTTCGTATAAATTAGGGACTTAGTACCGTTGACTCACTATTTTATATAGAATAGGTTTGAATTAATAGGTATTTCTGGATTAGATAAATATTTTATGTAAAATATTTGAGAATAAGGGGATTGTAATATGGAACAAGTATGCATTGTATTCAACTTTAATGGAGTTTTGGTGAATACAAGATCACTAGCCGTTCAACTATTTAACCAGATCGCTGTGACTAAAGGATTCCGAAGTATTCAACCTGACCAGGTGGAAGAACTTAGCCGCTTATCCATTCGAAATCGTTGTAAGTTATTAGGGGTACCTTGGCACCAGATGCCAATCGTTGGAATGTTAATTAAAGCAGGTTACCAGGATGCTTTCCCTACGATGAAAGCCGTGAAGGGAATTTCAAAGCTGCTTCATGATTTAAAGGCTCGGAATATTAAAATCGGTTTTATTACATCCAATTCCCAAAAGGCTACCCGCGAGTTTCTTCCAAACAATCAAATGGATTTCTTTGATTACGAGTATTTTTCATCGAATCCATTTACGAAATTTAGAGACCTGAATCAGTTTTGCAAAAAATTCAACTTAAAAAAAGAGAATCTCATTTATGTTGGCGATGAACTACGAGACATCAAAGCTGCTAATCGGTCAAGGATAAAAAGCATTGGTGTGACTTGGGGCTATGATTCATCTACACTTCTTCAACAAGGGAAGCCGGCTTTTATTGCTGCCAAGCCTGGTGATATCTTGAGTTTCCTCGAAGGAGAATAAAGGATGTCTTTCATTTTCTTTTTCAGTTTCATCATAGGTACAATACTTCTTGTCACTCGCTCTAAAGAAAACGAATCTATTCGATGGCTGGCGCTTTGTAATTACTGTGCTTCAATAGGGGCATTATCGGGTGTTCTTAAAGACGAAACTATACCTGCATTTAAAAACAATGGAATCCAAGAAACCGTGATTTTTTTCTTGCACGAACTCTCTATATATTTTCAGTTTTTGGGGCAATCTATAGCACCGTATGCAGTTTTAATGTATGCTATAACTTTTATCCTGAGCTAGATCTTGATTTTATGTTCTTGCTTATTTGGTGTACTCCTTACTATTTTGTAGCCACTTATCTAATTTTTAGATCATGGTTTTCAGAAAAACATCAAACAATTAAAAAAAGCAAGTTCAATGCACTTGTTATTGTTGTCCCGATCTATTTAGGTGTCTATATTTTCAATAATATACCTGCTGCTTTTAAAATAAAAAATGAAACATTCCTCATGACTCTTCCCGTGATTTTTGGAGTAGGTTATTTGCTGTTTGTGATCTATATTTTTTTATCCGGAGTCTTTGGATTAAAAGTGAAAGTGGAGCAGCAGGTTCTTGATCGATCTCTTCAAATCATGAGTTCCGGTACGGCTGTACTTAACCACACCATAAAAAACGAAATTCACAAAATCAAGTTTTTTTTCCTCATCGCTCAGGAGGCCGTTGAGAAGAAAGATCTTATAGAAGCAAAGGAAGCAATTAAATCGGCATTGCCAGCCATTGATCATATTGACCACATGGTTGAGCGAATAAAATCCAAAACCGAAGAAATTGTTCTTAGAGAAGACCGTCACAATTTGAATGACATCATATTATCCTCTGTTCAGGGATTTGAAGGTGTTCTTAAAGCACAAAAAATACAAATTGAAGTCAGTCTTTTAGAAGATGTCGAAATGGAGTGTGACGATGTACTTTTAGGCGAGGTTATTAAAAACATTCTTAGTAATGCCATTGAAGCTATTAATCAAGGTGATCAGGGGCTTATTAAGGTTAAATTATACCGTATTAAAGCAGAGATCGCACTTGAGATTGAGGATAGTGGGATAGGTATTCCAAACGGAGAACTAACCAGGATCATGGAGCCCTTTTTTTCCACCAAAAAAAATTCAAAAAATCATGGTTTAGGGCTGAGCTTCTGTTACAACGTTATGAAAACCCATCAAGGGACAATTACAATTACCAGTGATGAAGGTATAGGAACTTCCGTTGTCCTTCGCTTCCCCAAAAAGAGAATTGTGACTTCTGCATAAAACTCTCGAAAGGGATGTTGTATTATGGAGAATAAGATCAGAGTAATTTTAGTTGAGGATGAACCTTTCTGGCAAAATAATATTTCAAAATATATTAATAAAGAAAATGATATTGAGGTCGTACGGATTATTGATAATGGGCCCGATGCTGTTGAAGCAACAAGGTCTCTTGAATTCGATGTTATATTGATGGATTTGAATTTATCCAGGGCGAATCTAGACGGTCTAATGGCAATTAGAGCTCTAAGTCAAGCGGGCCATAAGGTCATTGCGTTAACTGCGATAAAAGAGCAAGAAGTCATAGCCCAGTCTTTTGAAAGTGGAGCCGTAAATTTTATAAATAAAAGTAGTCTCGTTGACATATTACGTGCCATTCGGGATGCACATATGAACCAAATATATATTCATCCTGACGGCTCTGAGGTTTT
Source organism: Paenibacillus sophorae (assembly GCF_018966525.1). Taxonomy (NCBI): domain Bacteria; kingdom Bacillati; phylum Bacillota; class Bacilli; order Caryophanales; family Paenibacillaceae; genus Paenibacillus; species Paenibacillus sophorae. The sequence continues at coordinate 437,769 of NZ_CP076607.1, read as the reverse complement.
AAGGAAGGAATATTTGAAAGAAATTAGGCTGAGTAAAGTTCTTACTCCATCGGAACGGCTAGTGTATGATCTAAGATCAAGAGGTCTTAATAAGACCCAGATTGCTGAGCAGCTCCATAAGTCCATTAGCACAATAAAAAAACAAATTCGATTCGTAAAAGATAAGCTTAAGGAGCAAGGTATTAGTTTTTAGGGGGTCCATAAATTTGGACCTCCCTTTTTATGGGCAATTGGATAATAATAGAAAAATGAAAGATCTTCAGCAGTATCACAATCAGCCATTTGTAAAGCAGTACGGGGATTTTGCTTGGAAATATATCAAATGCCATTCTAAATTATTCGGGTTTTCAACCGTCTAATCGACTTGGAGGCGGTCAACTTGAAAGAGCTGGAACAAATGATCGAACAAAAGAGGGTGGTGCTCCATCTATTTGCAAAAATGTATGGGACTAAAGATCAACGGACGATTAATAAATCTGCAGAATTAGATAAGCTATTGAATACTTATTTGCGCCGGAAAGTAAAACAACAAAATGGGCCGACTGCATGAACGTGGAAAACGACAATAAGCGGTTTCTCATGCAGGACAAACGGTTAAACCTGAAGAATTGTTCGCAGCAGCTTGCCCGCTTGAAAGTCCAAACCGCCATGTCTTACGCCAGGTCCTCACGGAACTTGCCCTCTCCGGGGCGGCATGCGTTTCTTTTTTGTAGTATGATATCAACAAAAGGAGGCTGCGAGCATGGCAACGGAGATCAAGGACCGGATCAATCTTATGGAAATTAACTGTGAAAAAGAGTTGACTCTGGCCGTCATCGGCGGAAAGTGGAAGCTGATTATTCTATGGCATCTCGGCCTGGACGGCACGAAACGGTTCAGCGAGCTGAAAAAGCTCATTCCCCATATCACGCAAAAGATGCTGACGAACCAGCTCCGGGAGCTGGAGGAGGATCAGCTTGTGCTGCGCAAAGTGTATGCGGAGGTCCCTCCGAGAGTGGAATACTCTTTGACGGAATATGGCCAAAGTCTGATGCCCGTCCTGCGCATGATGTACGACTGGGGCAAGAACTACGGGGAAAATGTCATTTGGAAAGATGGACGACCGGATGAGGAAGAGGCTTAAAGAAATCGTCTGAGCAACCGTCTTTTACGTATAAAGAAGCCTCCTTGCTTGGCATTTCAGCCAAGGTTTGGAGGCTTCTTGCATGAGGAGCGAGAGGTGGATCAGGCCTGCTGTTCGAACAGCTTGGCAATCTCGATAATCACTTCGGCAGCTTTGACCATATTATCGGCTGAAATATATTCGAACTTCCCGTGGAAGTTCTCCCCGCCGGCAAAAATATTCGGCGTCGGCAGCCCCATATAAGACAGCTGGGAGCCGTCGGTGCCGCCGCGAATTGGACGGACAATCGGCGTAATGCCGAGGTTCGTCATAGCCGTATGGGCGATATCGACGATGTGGCGAACGGGCTCGATTTTGTCGCGCATATTGTAATATTGGTCTTTCAACTCCAGCACGATGCTGCCTTCTCCGTAAGTCTGTCTGAATTCATCGGCCAATGTCTGAATAAACGCTTTCCGTTCCTCGAACCGCTCGCGGTCAAAGTCGCGGATAATATAACTGAGCCGGCTGATTTCCACGGTGCCTTGGAACGAATTCAGATGGTAGAAGCCTTCCATGCCTTCCGTGAACTCCGGCGATTCCCCGGCGGGCAGCCGCTCGTGGAAAGCCATGGCGATTTTGGCGGAGTTGATCATCTTTCCCTTGGCCGTTCCGGGATGGACGTTGACGCCGTGGAAGGTTATCCGTGCCGCAGCCGCATTGAAGCTTTCATACTCCAGCTCTCCGAGCGGTCCTCCGTCCATCGTGTAAGCGAACTTTGCGCCGAAGGCGGCGACATCGAATTTATGCGCGCCACGCCCGATCTCCTCGTCAGGAGTGAAGGCGACCCGAATTTTGCCGTGCTTGATTTCCGGGTGCTGCTTCAAATAATGCATAGCTGTCATTATTTCGGCGATGCCGGCTTTGTCATCCGCGCCAAGCAGAGTGGTGCCGTCGGTCGTAATCAGTGTCTGCCCCGCATATTCAGCGAGCTCCGGAAAGCTCTTTGGCGAAAGGACGACATTCAGCGCTTGGTTCAGCACGATATCGCCTCCGTCATAGGATTCCACAATCTGCGGCTGAACGCCTGCGCCCGTTATCTCGGTCGCGGTGTCCAGATGAGCGAGAAAACCGATGACGGGAACGTCTTTGCCGCTGTTGGGCGGAAGCGAAGCGAACACATAGCTGTGCTCATCGACCGTAATTTCCTCCAAGCCGATTTCGGCCAGCTCTTCCGCAAGCTTCTGCGCCAGCACCGATTGTCCCGGTGTTGAAGGACAGGTCTCGCTGGTCTCATCCGACTGCGTATCCATGCGGGCATACGAAATAAAGCGTTCCATAACCTCTTGTTTCAAACTCTTCATCTCCCCTGTATCTTCGTAGCTACTTTTATATTATCATGTCCGGCAGGGAAACCCTATTCGGGCGATTTCGCGGAGAGGGCTTCGGTAAGAATTTCATAGGAGCGCAAACGGGCCGCATGATCGTAAATCTGCGAGGTTACGATCCACTCGTCAGCTTGCGTTTCCTCCAGGATCTGCTGCATCCGCTCCCGAACGGCGGCTTTATCGCCGACAACGGCATACTGCTGTCTGCCGAGGACAATGGCCTGCTCCTGCGGACTCCATAGCTCCTCCATGCTGCCCACCGGAGGCTTCAGCTTGCCGGGGCGGCCGCGGATAAGGCTGAGCGCCTGCTGCTGTGAGGAGGTCGCGAGCCGCTGGGCTTCACTGGCCGTGTCCGCCGCGACGGCGCTAAGACCGACCATGGCATACGGCTTGTCCAGCACCCCGGAGGGCCGGAAGCTGGTACGGTACAGATGAAGCGCGGGCAGCAGATAGTCGGGCGCGAAGTGGCTGGCGAAGGCGAAGGGGAGGCCGAGCTGGCCGGCCAGCCTTGCGCTGAAGCCGCTGGAGCCGAGCAGCCAGATCGGGATGTTCAGGCCCTCGCCGGGAATAGCCCTTACGCTCGGAGGGCGCGAGTCCGCCGCGCCGGGATCGAAATAAGCCCGGAGCTCGGCCAGCTGCTCCGGGAAATCGCTGCCGTCGCTGCCCAGGCCGCGGCGGATCGCACGGGAAGCCGGCTGGTCCGAGCCGGGCGCACGGCCAAGGCCAAGATCGATCCGGCCCGGGAACAGGGATTCCAGCGTGCCAAACTGCTCAGCAATCATCAGCGGGGCATGATTGGGCAGCATAATGCCCCCGGAGCCGACGCGGATGTGCTTCGTTCCGGCCGCCACATGCCCGATGACGATCGATGTGGCCGAGCTGGCGATGCCAGGCATGTTATGATGCTCAGCCAGCCAGTAGCGGCGGAAGCCCCACCTCTCGGCATGCTGCGCCAGATCGAGCGCGTTCCGAAGAGCGTCCGCCGCTGTGCCTTCTTCCGTAATTGGAGCCAGGTCCAGTACGGATACAGGTATATCTTGAAGCTGCTTCATGTACAAGCCTCCCATACAACGCGGTATATATATCATCAAGCGGTATTAACCTCTGCAAACCAGTGCAGTACAGCGATTATAGCATAACTAATCATCATTTACATACTTTAAGTAAGCTCTGGGGCTACACTGAATTGCCGTTGTCCGGCAGAGAGTAAGGTCGCACGCCCACTTAATTCTGTTACGATGGAGAGGAAGATTTTATAAATTTGGGGGAGGAACAACATTGAACAAATATTTGCTGATTACTGAAAGAACGGAATGTTTCAATCCAGAGGATATTGCGGGGCATTATGAGTATCTCGATCGGTTAAAGAAGGAGGGCCGTCTTGAAATGTACGGCCCTTTTGGAGACACTACGGGCGGCGCTTATCTAATATTGGCTTCATCGCTTGCCGAAGCGGAAGAAATCGGCAATGCGGACCCGCTCATTCGGAGAGGCTCTTCAACAGTAACGGTAAAAGAATGGCGCCTGCGTTAGGAGATACCACAATCGCCCAATAGAAATTGAGGGATTGTTCGTCTACGTTGTCCCGCCTTGTATAAGCTGCACCGGAAAGATATTTTCCACCGGCACGGTATCGCCCTGCACCTGGGCCATGATGAGATCGACCGCTTTTTGGCCCATTTCCGCAATCGGCTGGGATACGGTTGTGAGATCGGGAGAGAACACGCCGCGGAGTGAAATGCCGTCATAGCCGACAATCTTAATATCCTGGGGCACCCGGCGGCCTCTGACTTGGCATACTTTAAGCGCATAGGCGGCAATGATATCACTGCTGGCAAAAATGCCGTCCACATCGGGATGCTCCGCGAGCAGCCGTTCTGTCAGACGCTCATACTCTGTAAAATGGAAACCGTGCAAATCAGTATGCATCTCTATATGCTGCAGCCCGCGCTGCGCGGCGATCTCCTTGAAGGCGTCAAGCCGCTTAAGCGCGAGCAGGTCCGGATGGGGATGGCCGCTGATATGGGCGATTTTGCGGCAGCCCTTGTCGGCCAGCAGGTTCGTTGCCAGTTCCCCGCCCTTGTAGTTATCGGAGCAAATATAAGGAACCTCGGCGCTGATCCGCCGGTCGAACGTAACCACGGGCAGGTGAATCTGGCGATAGTCCTCCACCTCCAGCGTGTGGCTGCCCAGAATGATGCCGTCGACACGGCTGGAGCGAAGCATATCGATGTATTCCGCTTCCTTCTGTCTGTTCAGATGGGAGTTGCACAGCAGCAGCCTGTACCCGTGCAGATAGGCGTGCTCCTCGATATGGCTGATTAATTCTCCGAAGAAGGGATGAGCCGCATGCGGAACAATCAGTCCGATAATATTCGACTTGGAGCGGCTGAGCGAGCGGGCCAGCTCATTGGGCCGGTAGTTGAGCTGCTCCATGGCACTGTATACTTTTTTCTTTAACTCTTCGCTCAAGTATCCCCTGTTATTCAGCACACGGGATACGGTGGTAACCGAGACCCCGGCCTTTAAAGCGACGTCTTTAATGGTGGGCATGCAATCGCTCCTGTCCCGGGCTCCTGAAGAGGGAGCGCGATTTACCGCCGCAGGCAGTGAAGCGCGTCCCGCAGGGGCATGTTTATAAATATTGGGATTATATCACACTCCAGCCAGCAGCGTCTCTTCGCCGGAGTGTTCATCCGTGTAATGCACCGTGAACACCCGTGTTGCAAGATCGGCGGACAGTGTGGCACGGAGCGGTCCATTCGTCCATATTAATTCTAATTTGGAGGCGCCGCCGTTGTCTACCACAGTCAAATTACCGTCAAAAGCGCCGTAGCTGTTACGGAATTTCATCAGCTCGAACAGCCGCTTCAGTACGGGACGATCCAGATTCTCTACGACTTCTTCCTTTGTATAATAATGCCGGTTGATGTTGCGACCGACTTTTGTTTGCTCCAGCAGCTCGATATCGTTCTTACCGGCCAGCAGTCCGACATAATAGACCTGCGGTATGCCGGGAGCAAAGAACTGGATGGCGCGGGCCAGCACATAGGCGTCGTCATCGTCGCCCAGGGCCGAATAGTAGGTGCAGTTGAGCTGGTAGATATCCAGGTTGTTGTAAGCCATCGTATTGTAGACCCGCTTCACATTGGCGCCCTGGGAGAACAGGTTGTTCTTCGTTTCCTCGATTTCCTCGGGGGTCATCAAGTCGGCGGCGTCGACAACGCCAATGCCGTCATGCGTATCCAGCGTGGTGAACTGCTTGCGCGGGCAGATGTTCAGCCAGTGATTCAGCCGTTCCGACTTCCCGCTGTACAGCGCATGCAGCACAAGCATCGGCAGCGCGAAGTCGTATACCCAATACCCCTTGTCCGCAAGCTTCAGCTGGATGCTGTAATGCTCATGTATTTCCGGAAGCAGCTCCGTTCCGTACGGCTCCAGAATGGCCTTGACCTCATCAAGCATTTCCCAGGTGTCCGGTTCGATAAAGAAGCAGCTTGTGCCCGGCTTTTTGGTAGCGTATGCAAAGGCGTCCAGGCGGATGATCGAGGCGCCCCGTTCGGCCAGTCCCTGAAGCTGTTCCTTCACGAACTTTTTCGTTGTTTCCGTATACAGATTAAGGTCGATTTGCTCCTCGTCGAAGGTGCACCAAATTTTCTCACTTGTTCCATCGGCAAAGGTTACATCAATGTACGGCGCCCGCGGCTTACGTTTGTAAATGGCGTCAACGTCTTCTTGTGTCGGCTCGCCGCCCGGCCAGAAGTCCTTGTACCGGATGAACAGATCGCGATAAGGGGAAGTATCCTTGTTCTGCTGAAAATCCTTGAAATAAGCCGAGCTGCGGGAAATATGGTTAATCATGAAATCGTACATCAAATAGAAATCGTTTGCAATCTTGGCGACGTCATTCCAGGTTCCAAACTCAGGATCGACTTCCTCGTAGGTAAGCGGAGCGAATCCGCGGTCGGCGGAGGAAGGATAAAAGGGCAGAATGTGAACGCCTCCAACAATATCTTTGAAATGAGCGGAAAGCAATTCGGCGGTCTCCTTCAGATTTTTGCCAAGGCTGTCGGCGTACGTAATCAGCATAATCTCATTTTTAATGGTCAATTTTATCGGCTCCTGTTCTGCTTGAAATGGTTAATTAACAAGTAAGGGACTAGAAGATATATTCAGTATAAGAGCGGTTACATTTTGTGTCAACCGGTTAGCATATGAAACTTCACAAAAAATAAAGACGGCCATTTAAAATTTCCAACTTTCTTCCGACATATAGAAGGAGGTGTCAATTCGGCCGCGAATTAATATAATGTCGAAATTTCCCGTTTGCTGCTGCGAGCATGATGATGGGCATTGAGGAGTGAGTTATGCATATGGGAACAAGGATGGCTTATTCCAAAAAAAGGCGAATGTGGAGCGTACTATGGCTGCTTCTGCTCTTCGCGTCAATCTGCCGGCCTGCAGATGTCAAGGCCGATGAAGCTAATACTCCCCAGCAGAATGTACTGATCCTGCATTCCTATCATAAAGGATTCTCTTGGACGGACGACCAGAACAACGGCATTGAAGAGCGATTGAAGAACTCGAAGGTGCCTCCCGTCATTTATACGGAATATCTGGACTGGAAGAGGTATCCCAATCAGGAAAATCTGCTGCGCTTTTACGAATTGATCAAAGGCAAATACGCAAAATTACATATCGACGCTATTATAACGACGGACGACCGCGCGTTCGATTTTGCAGCCAAGAACCGAAAAGAACTGTTGAGCGACGCGCCCATTATTTTCAGCGGTATAAATGAGATCGGCTACGATCAAATCAAGGACCAGAAGAACATCACTGGCGTCATCGAGAATATCGACCCTTCCGAAACGATAAAAATGGCGCTTTACATTAATCCCTCCATCCGAAATGTCTATCTGGTGTACGATAACTCGGAGAGCGGCTTGTCTACGGCCCAATTAGTTATAAAGAAACTGAATTCGATGAACCTCGGCCTGAAGCTCCACAGCATGAACCAAATGTCAGAAGAAGAAATCGAGCGGACGGTATCGTCGCTTTCTTCCAACAGCATCCTGCTGGCGACAACCTTTTATAGCGATGTTACCGGCAAAGTTACCGAGCTTGACCGGTTTTCGAGCGAAATTGCGGCCGTCAGCACGGTCCCTCTTTACTATATGTATGAATACGGACTCAATCACGGCGCATTCGGCGGTAACCTGCTCAGCGGGAAGCTCCTGGGGGAAAAAGCCGCGAATGTGGCGCTGCGCGTCCTTCACGGAGAAAGTCCGGACAGCATTCCCGTCTCTTACGCCGGCACGAGCCGCAATGCGTTTGACTACAACCAATTGGAGCACTTCCATATTAAAGTAAAGGACCTCCCTCCGGGCAGCGAGGTGATCAACAAGCCGTTTTCTTTTTACGAGACGTATAGAAGCCTGGTGCTTATCCTTATCGCGGTGTTCTCCGTGCTGATTGTATTTATCGCCGTGCTGCTGTTCCACGTCTCGGTGGTTAGAAGAATCCGGAAACAGCTGGTGGAGAGCAACGAGAGATTCAGTCTGGCAGCGTATGGCGCCGATGCGGTAATTTGGGATCTCGACATGACGACGAGGATCTATTACTTCTCGGACAGATGGTACGAGCTTCTGGGCTATGAAATCGGGGAGCTTGACGAGTTCTATGTCGGCTGGAAAGGGATTATTCATCCCGATGATCTCGAACAGGAGGACCGGCAGCGGAGAGAGCACCTGTCCGGACAGTCTGCATACTATTACAGCGAATACCGCATACGCACCAAATCGGGGGAATATAAGTGGTTTCAGGCCAGAGGCAAGGTGCTGCGGAACGAGCAGGGCGGATACGTCCGGTTTGCCGGCTCGATGACGGATGTTACGGACCTCAAAGGATACGAGAGCAAGCTTCAGATGAGCTATCAGGAGCTGGAGTCGACCTATGAGGAATTGACCGCCCTGCAGGATGAACTGTTGGAGCAGTACAACAAAGTGGTCGAGAACCAGACGCTGCTTCAGGCCAGCGAGGAGAAGCACCGGCTTCTCGCTTATAACGACGAGCTCAGCGGGCTGCCGAACCGCTTGTCCCTAACAGAGGAACTGAAGGAGTATATCGAAGAGAATGAGGGCGGCCAGGCCGCGCTGTATTTTTTGGACATCGACAATTTCAAATATATTAACGATACGATGGGTCATACCCTTGGTGACCGATTGCTTATGCTTGCCGGAGAGAGGCTGCTGGGGATGGCCGAGGGCCAGAGCAGGCATTACCGGTTCGGCGGAGACGAATTCGTTATCCTGCTTAAAAGTACGGAGCGGCCGGAGCAGACTGTTTTCTACGCTGAGGCGCTGATTCAGAGCTTCAAAGAGCCGTTCCAGCTCGGCGACAGCACCGTGCATGTCTCCATCAGCGTCGGCATCGCCCAGTATCCGCGGGACGGCAGGAACGCCGAGGAACTGCTCAAGAACGCTGATATTGCCATGTACAGGGCCAAACAGGCGGGCAGAGGAACGTACGTCTTGTATGGACAGAATATGCAGCAGCATTTTGACGAACGGATGATCATTGAGAAGCATTTGAGGGGAGCAATCGATAACAACGAGCTTTCCCTGCATTACCAGCCCAAGGTGAATCTGCAGACGGGAGATCTCTGGGGGTTCGAGGGGTTAATACGGTGGAACAGCCCGGTTCTGGGATTTGTCTCACCCCTGTCCTTTATTCGGATTGCCGAGGACTGCCGCCTGATTGTGCCGATCGGGGAATGGGTTCTGCGGAGAGCCTGCCTTTTTCTTGCAGGACTCCACCGTCAGGGCCGGGGCCCTTATCATATATCAGTCAATATTTCAGTGATCCAATTGCTGCTCGAGGATTTCACAGATACCGTGCTGAAAATATTGCGTGAAACTGGGCTTGACCCCCGGTATTTGGAACTGGAGATCACAGAGTCCATTTTTATGGAATCTTTTGAGGAAATAAGCGCGAAGCTGGAGTTTTTGAAGAAATGGGGCATCGGGATTGCCCTTGACGATTTCGGGACAGGCTATTCTTCCCTCAGTTATTTGAAGCAGTTGCCAATTACAACGCTCAAAATCGACAAGTCATTTATCGACAGCATTTTTGAGGAGAACAGCAGTATGCCGCTGGCAGGCTCCATAGTCGCTATCGGCCATGATATGGGTCTAAGCGTTACTGCGGAGGGAGTCGAAACGGAGGAACAGCTGGATTTCTTAAAGCAAATGAGTTGTGACAAGGTCCAGGGCTACTATATCAGCCGGCCGATTCCCGAGAGTCAGGTGCAGTCCTGGATTCGGGAATATAACCAAGGGGAATTGGATGCCGAAGAGCCCAAGAGAAAATCCAAATAATTGAAGGAAATTTCGTACATTTTGCACATCGGATTAAACTGGTAAACGGCTATAATCGATACTATAATGAAAATGAAATCGAATCCAATTCAGAGAGGAAAGTAAACATGCTCAAAAAGCTACTGACCACCGGATCGCTCCTCATGCTGGCGCTGTTTCTGTTCAGCGGTGCGGTTTTTGCCTCGCCGGTGGCGGACAACCTCACCAAGGATCAGCAAAAAGCACTAAAAATTATCGACAAAGCCAATAAAGAAATCGACAACAAGATTGAACAAGCAGTCGCAGAGGCAGATCAGCTTCAAGAAGATTATTTACAGGATATTAAACGGATCGAGCAGGGCAAGGCCGCAGCGAAACTGAACGCCAAGCTGGATCAGGAGGACGCCGAAGCAGCCGCCGAGGTTGCGGAAATACAGGCCGCTTCCGATGAGCTTATCAATCAATTATTTACCCCGGGAAGTAGAGACTCAGCAGCAGTTGAGGCGAAGTTGAATGAGCTGAACGCCAAGGTTTCTTATAATGACGAGTTGATTGCCGCACGTACTAAAATCTATACCAATGAGCTCGACAAGCTGATTACGGATTTGTATAACGACACCTTGGAAATTGCAGACGCAGCCATCGCTGAGGCCGCCCAATTGGGAGTTGTTGCCGAGCGTTCCTGGAAGCTGGTGAAGATCGCCGACCGCGAGGTTTGGATTGATCCTATCGTCGTATCGTTATAAGGGAGGACTGAAAAATTATGAAGGGCCTGAACTTGGGAAGTGAAGGACACAGCATCGCACAAGAACATGAAGGATCCTCTAACTATTTCCTATTGGCTAAGGGTGATGGCTCGGAAGTAATTTTGCAGACTATTCAGCAAGACAAACTATTCTATGTTTATCCCGGTGAAGAAGCGGATACCATGGAGTTCTTTTACATACTGGAAGGCCAGTGCAGCTACAAGGGCGACAATGAGAATATCGTCCTCGGTCAAGGCGATTATTTTTACACCCATTATCTGCAGGAGGCCGTGTATTTCAGTACCCTTACCGAGTTGAAGCTGTTGTGGCACACAACCAAGCCGGCGTTTCATCTCATCAGCCATCGGATCAGGAAACTGGAGAATATAATTAAACGAGTAGAAGAAAAGGATAATTATACGTTCAAGCACAGCGGCAGAGTGCAGAAATACTGTTTGATGATTGCCAGGATGATTAAAATACCAAAGGACAACCTGGAAGATTTATATTTTGCGGCTGCATTTCACGATATCGGCAAGATCCATACTCCGGAAGAAATTCTGAATAAGACGGGGCGCTTGACGGAAGAGGAATTCGAGATTGTGAAACGGCATTGTTATGACGGCTACGTCATGGTTAAGGATTTATATTACAACAATATCTGCCTAATCATCCTGCAGCATCACGAGCGGTTGGACGGTTCCGGCTATCCCTACGGGATTAAGGAAGAAGAAATCCTGCTAGAGGCCAAGATTATCGGTATTGCCGATACCTTTGATGCCATGACCTCCGACCGGCCTTACCGCAAAGGGCTTCCCCCGGAGATTGCTATGGACGAGCTTAAGCGGTTGTCGGGAATCCACTATGATGGCGGATTGGTTCAGCTGTTTGAACAGGCGTTAATCGCAGACGGGATACTGAAGCCGGAAGAAAAGGGCTTATCTTAGAAATTTCGCAGAATAAGCCCAACGCATACAAAGGAACCTCATTTCCACAAGTAAAATGGAGAAGGAGGTTCTTTTTACGTCATGAACTCCTCCAGTTTCTTCCGGTCCAGCAGTGTGACCGTATTTCCTTTGAACGAAATCCAGCCGTTGTCACGCAGCAGCCCCATCTCCCGGGACAGGGAAGGACGCGCGGCATTCAGATGCTCGGCCCATTCCTTACGGCTGAAGGGCAGCCGGATGTGGTTCGTACCCTGCCGGTCCGCTTGCCGAAGCAAATCATGTACAACCCGGCGGCGCAGCGAACCGGCCGAGAGGATTTCAATTTTGCGGTTGACCATGACGAGGCGCTCAGACAGATTCTCCATATAGCGGGACAGCATGTCGGTGTCGGCCGCGAACAGACGCAGCAGCTCCTGCTTGCCGATGAACATCACGGTGCTGCGCCCCGCAGAAATAATGGTGGCCGGGTATACATTCTCCCGCCGGAACAGCACCGCTTCCCCGAAGGTCTGCCCCTTTCCCAGCCTGGCGATGGTTATGCCGCCTCCGCCGGGATGAATTTTGTGAACTTCCACCACTCCGGAGAGCACAATCCCCAGCCGGTCAGCGGTTTCGCCTTCGCTGATAATCATCTCCGACTTGCTGCAGTCCCGGACAGTATAGCGCATCGTCTCCAGCATGGCGTCAAGCTCCTCTATACTCTTCCCTCGGAAAAAAAGACAGGCCTGCAGCACGATAGGCTCCGGTTTCATGGAATTCCTCCAATTTTTAAAATAATTTTAGATAAACGGTAACATCCGTTACCGATTGTTCGACGTCAGTCTACTACAATCGGTAGTAACAAGTAAAGTCACAGATGGCAGACGGATGAAAATGAATAAAAGGAGCGATTATTCAATGAGCAGTATGTTTTGTTTTCAGTGCCAGGAGGCGGCCAAAGGAACGGGTTGTACGATTCAAGGGGTCTGCGGCAAGACTAGTGATGTCGCCAATCTGCAGGATCTTCTGCTGTATACGGTGAAGGGCATTTCCATTTATGCGGTAAAGGGCCGTGAGCTCGGACTGACCGACAGTGCATCGGAGCAGTTCATTATTAAGAGCCTGTTCGCCACCATCACCAACGCCAATTTTGACCGTGATGGATTTATTGCCAGAGTCAGAGAAGGGATTGTAATTCGTGATGGCTGGAAAAAACGGCTGGATGGCTCGCTTGCGGCCGTTCCGCTCGGGGGCCATGATGCTGCGCTCTGGACGCCGGGTACGGACGAAGAGCTGGAAGCCAAGGCAGCTGCTGTCGGCGTGCTTGCAACCGAGCACGAGGACGTTCGCTCCCTGCGCGAGCTGCTCACCTATGGCATTAAAGGCATGGCTGCTTATATGGAGCATGCCGCAGTTCTTGGCTATGATGAAGCAAGCGCGCAAGCTTTCCTTGAACGGGGACTTGCCGCCACGTTAAATGATGAGCTGACGGCGGACGAGCTGGTTGGTCTCGTTATGGAATGCGGCAAGCACGGTGTTGACGTCATGGCGCTGCTGGACCGTGCCAATACGGAGACATACGGCAACCCGGAAATTACGAAGGTAAACATCGGCGTCGGCGACCGCCCGGGCATTCTCATCAGCGGCCACGACCTGAAGGACATGGAAGAACTGCTGAAGCAGACAGAGGGAACGGGTGTCGACGTATACACGCATAGCGAAATGCTGCCCGCCCACTACTACCCTGCTTTCAAAAAATACAGCCATTTTGTCGGCAACTACGGCAATGCCTGGTGGAAGCAAAATGAAGAGTTCGCCAGCTTTAACGGCCCGATCCTGATGACGACTAACTGCGTCGTGCCGCCGAAGGACAGCTACAAGGAACGGCTGTACACGACAGGCAACACGGGCTATCCCGGCATCAAGCATATCGAGGACGGCAAAGACGGCGCTCCGAAGGACTTCTCCGCCATCATCGAGCAGGCCAAGACCTGCGCGCCTCCGACCGGAATCGAGAGCGGCGAAATTGTCGGCGGCTTTGCCCATGCGGCCGTGATGGGAGTAGCCGACAAAGTGGTCGATGCGGTGAAGACCGGTGCGATCAAGCGCTTCTTCGTAATGGCCGGCTGCGACGGACGGATGAAGAGCCGGAACTACTATACTGATTTTGCCGAGGCGCTGCCGAACGATACGGTGATCCTGACGGCCGGCTGTGCCAAATACAAGTACAACAAGCTCGACCTTGGTGACATCGGCGGCATTCCGCGCGTACTGGACGCGGGTCAGTGCAATGATTCCTACTCCCTGGCCGTGATCGCGCTGAAGCTGAAGGAAGTGTTCGGCCTGGAGGACATCAACGACCTGCCGATTTCCTACAATATTGCCTGGTATGAGCAAAAAGCGGTAATCGTGCTGCTGGCGCTGCTCTACCTGGGCGTCAAAAACATCCACCTCGGCCCGACACTGCCGGCCTTCTTGTCTCCGAATGTAGCGAAGGTTCTGGTCGATACGTTCGGCATCGGCGGCATTACGACGGTGGACGAAGATATGGAGCGTTTCCTGGCGGTAGTGTAAACGTCAAAGCTATAAGAGAGAGTACACCAGATCCAACAATAAACAGGCCAGCCGAAATTCCGGCTGGCCTGTTCTGTTCATTAAATTCCGTCTCCAGAAGAGACGAGATGGATTGCACTTGAAAATTTGGCCGTTTGGGGCTTGCCCATTCAGGCCGGCGGCGCCTGTGATTATCGGCTTAATGCATTGAATATATTGGCTTCGCCCGAGCCGAACAGAGGATCTTGCCCCGGCTTCCCTAGATCGTTGGCCGTCTGCTTGATGAGCGACTGCACCTGGGCCGGCGTATATTCCGGGTGAGCGGCCTTGATGACGCCCGCAATGCCCGCCACCTTTGGAGCTGCCATCGAAGTGCCGTGCAGCAGCGCATAGCCCGTCAGGTTCGAGGTGAAGTAAGGAGCCAGATAGGTCGGCCATGTGCTGAGCGTGCGGAAATGGAAATCCCGCTCATCGAGATTTCGGCTGGCGTCATAGACCGGACCGTTGTCCCCGCCGGGAGCCGCGACGTCGATCGTGCTGCCGTAGTTGGAATAGAACGCGATCTTGTCCGAAGACCATTGATTCGACGAAGAGACGTTAATGACGCCCGGCAGTGTGCCCGGCACTTCTTTCACGGCGCTTTTGAAGTTCAGGCCGAGGTAGCCGTACGTTTGGTTCATATAGTCGACTACAGCATGCGAGTCGTTCAGATTCAGCGAATCGTTCCCGGAGGCCGCCACGACCGTAACGTTTCGGCCAACGGCATACTGAAGTGCGCGCTTCCAGAGGAGGAAATCCGCCACATCGTTGTACTTGAGGCCGTTATAGGTGTATCTGGCAATGCCGTCGTACCCCCCGAGCGACAGATTGATGACGTCGACCTTGTCATTGGCCGCCTGTACGACTGCTGCGGCGATCCATGAAGTTGGCGCGCCGCCCTCTGCTGCGAATACGCGGTACGAACGGATGCCGAGGCCGGGACCTACGCCTTTGACCTTGCCGTCTGCGGCTATAGAGCCCGCCACATGCGTGCCGTGGCCTTCGCGGTCCCTGATATCGTTCGGATCTCCTGTTTCACTGGCGTCTACACCTGCCGGGACAAAGTTCACGCCCCCGAGGAAATTCGCCTTCAGGTCAGGGTGTTCAGCGTCGATTCCCGTATCGATGACGCCTACAACCGCTTTGTGCGTCACCGTTCCGTCGGGGTTCGTCGTCCCGCCTGTTTCCAGCTTGTAGGAGGCCCCGTTATTCGTAATCCGCTGGATGTCCCATTGATAAGGCCAATACGTCTCGGCGTCCTGCGGAATATCGGTCACCGGCTGGCCGTCGGCAGTCGCAATATCTTCATCCAGCTTGTACTCCAATTCGGGGTTGGCCGCTTGTATGCCGGAAATCCCGTTCAGATTCGAAAGAAAATCCTGTCTTTCGGATTCAGCTTCCAGTCCGCCCAATTCCGGGATAGCCCGAAGTACTGTACCGCCCGCCTTCGTTACAATCGTTTCATAGTCTGAGGGAAGTGAAGATTTAAATGCGATGACATACTTTTGTTTCTGAGGCGCCTGGTTGGCCGGCTTGGCATACCCGGACCCCGCTAACAGGCTGGTGGCGACCAGCATTGAACCTACGACAGCAGCGACCTTTGTTTTCAAATTTCGTTCCTCCCTGTAATGGTATAAATCGGATCATAGCCGATTTTTCCTGTAGTATACCAGCTTTGGGATAAATAGCTTGTCCGAATTTGTCGATGGCAAAGGAATTATTTACCTCAATTTACCAATGGGGAAGGCCCTTTGAACAAGGGCGCTTGAACTGTACAGTAGGTGTGGAAAATACCGGTCATCCAAGCGCCGATACGCTAACTTTGGCCGAGCCTATACTCAATCAAGGAATTTCTTCGACCGAGGCCGGAACTGCCGGAGAATACATCCGTATGCGGCCCTGGCGGCGCTCTTTACTCCGGCAGGCGGTACACCGCAAACGGCTCGCTGTGGATGAAAGGACGGCTTACAGCTTCGAGCTTCTCCTGCATCTCGGTGTTCAGAGCGAGGGACATGCTCTTCAGGCTCTCTTGAAGCTGCTCCGCCCGGGTAGCACCGACAATAACGGTGGACACCGCCGGGCGGCTCATAAGCCAAGCCAGGGACAGAGCGGCAGGCGATGTTCCAAGCTCCGCCGCGAGCGCGGCTGTCTCCCGCCCCAGCGCGATCCGTTCGCCGGTAAGGAACCGGGCGAAGTTCGGATCGGTATCGGCTCTGGAGCCTGCGGGAGCCTCATCTCCCGCGCTGTATTTGCCGGTCAGAATGCCTCCGGCAAGCGGAAAATACGGGATGATGCCGACGCCCTGATCCAAACTGAACGGAACGAGTTCCCGCTCAGGCGTACGGTCGGCCAAAGAGTAGCTGCACTGGAGCGAGACGTAGCGCTCATAGCCCATCCGTTCGCTGATGCCGAGCGCCTTCATCAGCTCCCACGCAGCATAATTGGAGGCGCCGATATAGCGCACTTTGCCGGAGGACACCATGTCATCCAGCGTCCGCAGCGTCTCTTCGAGCGGAGTATGCGGATCAAAGGTATGAATCTGGTACAGATCTACATAGTCCGTCTTGAGGCGACGAAGACTGTCCTCCAGTTCCCGCATCAGATGGAATCTGGACGAACCGCTGCCGCCCGGGCCTGGACTTCTCACCAGTCCGGCCTTTGTCGCCAGTACGGCTTCATGCCTCCTGCCCGCCAGCGCCTCTCCGATAATCCGCTCCGATTCCGTTCCGGCATAAATATTAGCGGTATCGATGAAGTTGATCCCGTTGTCCAGCGCGGTGTGCAGCACCGCCGTGGAAGCGGCCTGATCTGCTCGCTTGCCAAAGGCGTTCGTGCCGAGCCCCAGCTGCGATACCTGGAGTCCGCTTCCCCCGAGACGTTCATATTTCATGCTTCCACTCTCCTCAAAAATTATTATTACCGCGCTATGCAGCGCTGCGTAAGTGATGATTCGCCCTTTGTTCATAACAAATTTGGTATCCTACTTATAATAAATATTCATTTTATTTATGCTTGAAAATATTGTATCATCAGAAAAGACTGAATAACAAGGAGGGGCCCTATGCCTCGGCAAAAATCCGCAGTTCTTTTATTAACTTTTCTCGTGCTGGTCTGGGGCATTAACTGGCCGTTATCCAAAATAGCGCTGGAATACGCGCCGCCGCTGCTGTTCTCGGGCATTCGTACCGTAATCGGAGGTGTCTTGCTGATCCTGATCGCGCTGCCCAAAGCGCGGCTGCTTCGGTTTAAGATACTGTGGCCGGTATATTTGAGCTCCGCCCTGTTAAGCATAGCGCTGTATTACGGCGTCCAAACGATTGGACTGCAGTACGTACCGGCGGGGCTGTTCTCGGCGATCGTATTTCTTCAGCCGGTGCTGCTCGGGATTTTCTCCTGGATGTGGCTAGGGGAAGAGATGCATGGGCAAAAAATGGCGGGGCTCGCGCTAGGTTTTCTGGGCGTAGCCTGCTTGAGCGTAGGCGGCCTGACCGGCAGCATCTCGCTGCTCGGTATCTTTCTTGCGCTTGCCACCGCCCTGTGCTGGGCACTTGGGACGGTGTATATGAAGCGAAACGCAGTGCGGGTCGATATGCTGTGGATGACTGCCATGCAGATCACACTCGGGGGGCTCATTCTGCTGGCCGCCGGCAGCGCAGCCGAGCCGTGGAAAGCCATCAGATGGAATACCGCTTTTGTTGCCAACACGCTGTTCATTTCCGTATTTGTCATCGCTCTCGGCTGGTTGGTGTATTTCAAGCTGATTAACGAGGGAGAAGCCGGAAAAGTTGCCTCCTATACTTTTTTGGTCCCGCTTGTCTCCATCGGCGCAAGCGTCCTCTTCCTAAATGAGAAGATAACGGTTAATCTGGTGGTAGGCCTGATTCTGGTCGTAATCAGCATTATACTGGTCAATGTCCGGATATGGCGCCGGCCGGCGCCTATAGCGGCTGAATGACAAGCTCTTGAAGGAGGAAAATTATGATCAGTAAAATGAAAGACCAGACGGTCCACGACAATTACAAGCTGCTGATCGGCAGCGTGGTGCCAAGACCTATCGCTTTCGTTACCTCCATCAATGCGGAAGGGATCGTCAATGCGGCTCCATTCAGCTTTTTTAACATCGTGAACGAAGATCCGCCGATGGTCATGTTCTCCTGCGGACGGCGTGCGGACGGCACGCTGAAGGATACGGCGCGTAATATTCTGGCGAATCAGGAATTCGTCGTGCATGTCACGGACGAGGATAACATTGAGGCGATCAATCACACGTCCATCAGTGCACCCGCTCATATCAGCGAGCTGGAGCTGGCGGGACTGACGGCCGTTCCCGGCAGCACGGTGGCGGTGCCGCGGGTGCAGGAAAGTCCGGTTGCGATGGAATGCCGCCTTGCGCAGTATGTGGAGCTGGGGCATTTCGATGTGTTCATCGGCGAGGTGCTGAGCTTCTATGTACGGGATGATCTCATCCATAACGGCCGGATCGACATCGGCAAGCTGAAGCCGGTCAGCCGCCTGGCCGGATCGTCGTACAGCGCGATTGGACGGATATTCGATTTGGATCGGCCGGTTTACGAGGATCAATAACGGCGCAGCTTATACTCCTCATATAAAAGAAAGGGACGCTCCCAAGCTTAAAGCTTGTGGGAGAGTCCCTTTTTTGCAAAGCGCACGGCGCGTTCCAGACGGGCGCGGGCGCGCTGCGGAGCGGCGGAGATGACGGCGTGATCAGCGCGTTCCACCTCATCCAGCAGCCGGTTCAGATGCGAGAAGACGGCGCCGAGATCGCGGATGGCGGTCAGCGGGCAGTTCCCTTGAAGCTCGGAGAAGCTGGCGAGCTGAAGCTCGCGGGCACGGCGCAGAGCTTCCGGAAGCGAGCTGCGGCATTCCGTATCCGACAAAGTCTTAGCCCCGAAGATAGCAATGCAGTCGGCTGAAGCGCTCAGCGTCTTCTGCATCCAGTCGGCGGAGGCGTAATGCGGCGGCAGCAGCCGTATTTCAGCTGCGATTTCTTTCACATACCCATGCATGGTTTGTAAATGGGAGATCGACTTCTTCATGACGGACAAATCATTTATGCAGGGAACATGGGATAGAGTAAAGAGCATCTCGCTTTGTTTCTGCGCGCTGTCCTTAAGCAGCTGTCCGGACCGCTTCAAAGCTTCGGCCTGGCTGTTCTCATCCCGTCCCGGCGCGAGTCCGTTCAGTCCGTCGGCGAGCAGCAAGGTTCCTGCGAAGGCCTTACTCTTAACGTTGACGAAGCCCTTGGGCGGTACGATAATTACATTGAAGAGCAGAGCGAAGGCCACGCCAATCAGCGTTTCCGTGGCTCTAAACATTACATAATGATCCTGTAAGAAGGTCAGTGCCAGCACCGAAGTGACACCAACCTGCGTAATGGCCTGGAAGTTGATCCGGCAGGCGGTCGCCACGCCAAGGCCAATTAGCAGAATCAGCAGGATCGACAGCGGCCCGACATTGAAGAAATGGCCGATCATCAGGCTGACGGTTCCGCCGAGAACAATACCGAGCAGCCGGTAGATGCCCTTTTCCAGCGAAGCCTTGACGCTGCCCTGGGTGATCAGAATCGCAGCCAGCGGTGCGAAATAGGAGAACTCGCCGCCGTACATAGCGTGAACAGCCATCCAGGAAATCGAGGCTGCCAGCGTAACCCGTATCATATATAGCGAAAAACCAAATTTTTCAAGGCGCTCCTGCAGCCCCTCGTTCATGTGTTCGTCATCTCTTTTCGAAAAATTTTAAAAAAAATATAATGTTTTCAGTTACTTTCATTATATCACCCTTGAGGTAAAGGTTCAGCGGGCAGTTATTACAACATTACGAACAACGTGAACGCTGCTTAGAAAAAGAAAGAATGCCGGGGAGCGAAAAACCGGGTATGATAGGCTTATTGGACAATGGTCGAATTCTGCGGAAAAGCAGGGAATACTCCATTTATATGCGGGGAGGTCGTCAGTCATAGCTATTCAGGAACCAACCATTATTTCTTTTGAGAACGTCACCAAACGATACGACGATGAAGAGCCGGTGCTCAAAGGGGTCAGCTTTGATATCGAACGGGGCAAGTTCTACACACTGCTCGGGCCCTCCGGCTGCGGCAAGACAACCATTCTGCGCCTGATCGCAGGCTTTGCCGAACCGACAGAAGGTTCCATTTATATGGACGGCAAGGTCATCAACCGCATTCCCGCCAATGAGCGCCAGGTCAATACGGTGTTTCAGGATTACGCCCTGTTTCCGCACCTGAACGTGTTCGAGAATGTGGCGTTTGGACTGCGGATCAAGAAGCTGAAGAAGCAGGCAATCGAGCAAAAGGTGCAGGAAGCGCTGCGCTTCGTCAACCTGGCCGGATATGAGCGGCGCGCCGTGAGCGAGATGTCGGGCGGACAGCGTCAGCGCGTAGCGATTGCCCGCGCCATCGTCAACGAGCCGCAAGTGCTGCTGCTCGATGAGCCTCTGTCCGCGCTTGATTTGAAGCTGCGTACGGAGATGCAGTACATTTTGCGCGAAATGCAGCAGCGGCTGGGTATCACCTTCATCTTCGTCACCCATGACCAGGAGGAGGCGCTGGCGATGTCGGACTGGATTTTTGTCATGAACAAGGGAAAAATTGAGCAGAGCGGTACGCCTAACGATATTTACGACGAGCCGATCAACCGGTTTGTGGCCGATTTTATTGGAGAGTCGAATATCGTGCCGGGGGTGATGATCGAAGACTATCTCGTAGAGTTTAACGGTCGCAGATTTGAATGTGTGGATGCGGGCCTGCGCCGGAATGAGCCGATCGAGATCGTCATCCGTCCCGAAGACCTGGAGATCGTTCCTCTGGAGCAAGGGAAGCTGCGCGTGCGCGTGGACAGCCAATTGTTCAGGGGCGTACATTATGAAATCAGCTGCTACGACGAATCCGGGCAGGAATGGCTCGTTCACTCGACGCGCAAGGCGGAAGTCGGGAGCGAGATCGGCCTGCATTTTGACCCCGAGGCCATCCATGTCATGAGATTTGGCGAAACGGAGGAAGAATTCGACAGACGTCTGGAAGCTTACGGCGAGGTGGAGCAGCATGACAAGTAAAGCCAAACAAGTCTACCTTATCCCGTATTATTTATGGATTGCCCTGTTCGTCATTGCGCCGGTGCTGCTCATCCTTTATTACTCGCTCTTTGATCTGAACGGGAAGCTGACGCTGTCCAATTACGCCAATTTTTTCGCCCCGGTTTATTTAAAAATGACGCTCAGCTCGTTCTGGTACGCGTTCTTGATTACAGTGTTCTCGTTATTGGTAGCCTACCCGGCCGCCTGGCTGTTGACACGAACGAAGCACAAACAGCTTTGGCTGCTGCTCATTATTTTGCCGACCTGGATTAATCTGCTGCTGAAGACATACGCATTTATCGGCATTTTCGGCACCTTCGGTCCGGTTAACAGTATTTTGGATGTGCTCGGCATCGGGGAGAAGCAGATTTTGTTTACGGGCTTCAGCTTTGTGTTTGTGTCGGTCTATATTTTTATCCCGTTCATGATTCTGCCCATCTTCAGCGCGCTCGAAGATCTGAATCCGACGCTGCTGTCAGCGGCTCGCGATCTGGGCGCTTCCGGCTGGACGACATTCCGGCGGGTGGTGTTCCCGCTGACGGTCTCGGGCGTGCGTTCGGGCTGCATGGCGGTCTTCATTCCGGCGCTGTCCCTGTTTATGATCACCCGTCTGATCGCGGGCAACCGGGTTATTACGCTGGGCACGGCCATTGAGCAGCATTTTCTGGTCACGCAGGACTGGGGAATGGGCTCGACTGTCGCCGTGTTCCTGATCGTCGTCATGGCCCTTGTGATGGTCCTTGCGGGCGGACGGAAAGGAGCGCGGAATGGAAAATAGAAATCGGTGGTCCAATCTGTACCTGGCGCTTGTCTTTATCGTGCTGTACGCGCCGATTTTCTACCTGATGTACTACTCGTTCAACAGCGGCGGCACGATGCATGAATTTGAAGGCTTTACGCTCGATTACTACCGCGAAGTGGTGCAGGATACGCGGCTGATCATCATCGTGATCAATACGCTGGTGATCGCGCTGCTGTCCTCTGCCATCGCCACGATCATCGCGGTGATCGGCGCACTGGCGATTCAGCATGTCCGCAGCCGCCGAGCCAAGAATACCCTCTTGTCGCTTAACAATGTGCTGATCGTCAGTCCCGATGTCATTATTGGCGCTTCGTTTCTCATTTTGTTCACGATTGCGGGTGTGAAGCTCGGATTCTCTTCTGTGCTGCTCTCGCATATCGCCTTCAGTGTGCCCATTGCGGTGCTGATGATTCTGCCGCATCTGGAGGAGATGAGCCCGACGCTTACCGACGCCGCCCGCGATCTCGGCGCAACCCGCAGAGATGTGCTGACGAAGGTCATTCTGCCGGTCATCCGGCCGGGCATTTTCAGCGGATTTTTCATGGCGCTCACCTATTCGCTGGACGATTTCGCGGTAACGTTCTTCGTAACGGGCAACGGCTATTCGACCCTCTCCGTGGAAATCTATTCGCGGGCGCGGCAGGGCGTGTCGCTGTCGATTAACGCGCTGTCCACGCTGATCTTCCTGTTCACGGTGCTGTTGGTGGTAGGCTACTACTTCCTGACGGCCAAAAAAGCCAAGAAGCCCTCAGCGGAACGGACGGCCGAAGCGGGGGTGCCTAGATGAAGCAGCTCGTGAATGCTTTTTTAGCGGTAATGATTGCGGCGTTTGCCCTGATGTACCTTGGAGCCTGGATGAACAAAAGCGAAGGCTACTCCGGCGGCAACACGCTGACCATCTATAACTGGGGCGACTACATTGATCCAGAGCTGCTGACGCAGTTCCAGAAGGAGACGGGGATTACGGTCATTTACCAGACCTTCGATTCCAATGAGGCGATGCTGACGAAGATCGAGCAGGGGGGCACGAACTTTGACCTTGTGGTTCCTTCCGATTACGCCATCGCCAAAATGAAAGAGGAAAACCTGCTCCTGCAGCTCGACCACAGCAAGCTGCCGAATCTGTCCCATATTGACCCCAGGTTCATGAGCCTGTCGTTTGACGAAGGCAACCGCTACTCGGTTCCGTACTTTTGGGGAACGGTCGGCATTATCTATAATCCTGAGCTGACTCACGGACTAACCTTTAAGAGCTGGAATGACCTGTGGGACAGTCGGCTGAAAAATAATATCCTGCTGCTGGACGGAGCGCGGGAGGTGATGGGCATGGCGCTGAACAGCCTGCATTATTCCCTGAACGACACCAGCGAGGAGCATTTGCAGGGAGCGCTGAAGAAGCTGAACGCCCTGTCGCCTAATGTCAAAGCGATTGTCGGCGACGAAATCAAAATGCTGCTGGCGAATGAGGAGGCCGCTGTCGGCCTCGTCTGGTCAGGAGACGCCGCAGAGATTATGGACGAGAACGACAAGCTGGATTATGTCGTGCCGGAGGAAGGCTCGAACGTGTGGGCCGACAATCTCGTCATTCCGCGCTCGGCGGCGAATGTGGAGGGAGCGTACAAGTTCATTAACTTCATGCTTCGGCCGGAGGTGGCAGCGCAGAATGCCGAATATGTCGGCTACTCTACGCCGAACAAGGATGCGCTGGCGCTGCTGCCGGAGGATATTTCCGGGGATGAGCGCTTCTATCCGCCTAAAGCAATCACTGACAAGCTTGAGGTGTACGACAATCTCGGCAAGCGCATGCTTGCGCACTACAACGAGCTGTTCCTGAAGTTTAAGATGAATAACGATTAAGTCCGTTGTTAAAAAAGAACCAGCCTATAGGATATAGATGCTCCTAAAGGAGAAGGCTTGCCGCCCTGCCTGGACGGTCAAGCCTTCTTCCATTTCAGCGTACCTGCCGGTTATTCTCTGCTCACCCAAACCATATAAGTTATGCTATTTTTGGAAAACTCCACATCGGCATAAACCTCTCTTGAATCCGTTTCAAGCGTCTTTGCGCGGACGAGTTGAAAGAGCAGCTCATATGCCAATTTGGGATCGGTTGTTTTGTAGCCCTCATAGTCGTAACCGATTTTGTTGAAGGCATCGCTGGAAATCCACTCATACGCTTCATGGAAAGTATCGAATGTCATCGTTTCTTCATACCAGCGGATATTTTCGAGATTTCTGCTTGCAGTTAACTTTTGTTCCTTATGTTCGTTTATGATGACTTCGGCATACTGGTGTGGGATAGACGAATCTCCTTTGTTCGCTTCCATGGTGTACCCTCCATATCTTAAACTCGGCTCATTCCGATTACTTAATCCCAAGCCTCACATGGTAGCTGAACAGCGTCTCCAAAGTACGGCCGTTAAAATACCGCTCCACCGCCTCCCGGTAAACGGCAATCTCCTCATCCAGCTCGCCTCCGCCGAGCCGCAGCACGGTCTGAAGACTGCCCTGGCTGAGCGTAAGGCCGACATACCGCTCCGCGCTGCAGTGCTCTATGTTGTGGAAGGCGATCTCGCGGGCGAAGGAGAATTCCCCACTCTCTTTAATGCGGCTAAGATGGCCTTCCTTGCCCCATTTGACGGCCCTGTCCTCAGCCGGTACCCGGCGGCTGATGATGACATCGGCCTGTTCGATCAGTTCATTGTAGCGGGTTTCGATATTCGGTTCGAGCACCGGCGGCCAGTCGCAATCGTAAGCGGCGAAGATTCCGCCTGGTCTCAGCACCCGCGCGGCCTCCTTCAGCGTGCTCACAGGCTCCATCCAGTGGAAGGACTGGGAGCAGGTGACAATATCGGCAGAGGCGGAAGGCAGTTCCAGAGCATTGGAATAGCCCGAGACAAACGATATGCTTGCCGGGCTGCCCAGCGCGTTCCACTTCTCCAGAGCCTTGCCGCGCATATCATCGCCCGGCTCAACGCCGATGACGGTATCGGCGGCTGTCCGCCACAAGAAGGTGGACAGCCCGGTTCCGCAGCCGAGATCCACGACGAGGGCGGGTCTTCTTCCCAAATAGCCCGTAAGCAGTTCGGTCACAACCCTGGGCGCCTCCGGCCGGTAACGGTCGTACTCATTTTGAAAGCCGGTAAAGCGGATGATATTGGAATGGTGATTTCCTTCGGGTATCATGCATGTACACTCCGTTTCCACAGTATTTTGATGGATATTATACCAGTTTATGCGGAGGCGGCGGTAAATGATGCGGTGGTTGTAAGATGGAGGTGAAAAATTTAGCGGGGAGTTGAAAGGAGCGATTGGAAGTGAAAATTAATTATAGAGAAGCAGTACTTCAAGATGAAGAGGAATTGTTTGCTTTAGCAAAAAGCCTTGCGACAAGCTTTAAACTGAATAAGCAAGATTTCTCGGGAATCTTTCTAGAGCTTTTGAATGACACAAATACAGACTTAATCATTGCTGAGAAAGAATCAAGAATATTGGGATATGTACTAGCATTTCACCACTCAACTTTTTATGCTAATGGTGTAATAAGTTGGGTTGAGGAAATATTTGTTTCAGAGGAATTTAGGGGAAAGAAGATCGGAAAGAAATTGATGGAAATAATTGAAGTGAAAGCTCATGAGCGTGGTTCAAAACTGGTAGCCCTTTCCACTAGAAGAGCCAGCAAGTTTTACAAAGCCATAGGGTATGATGAATCAGCTGCATATTTTAAGAAGACATTTTCAAAAAACTAGCATTTGAAGCTGCAAAAATAATAGCGCAAATATAGTATTGGGGGTGATCCGGTGGAGGCTATTGGTTTCGATCTAGGTGAAACCTTGATCTATTATAATAACGTTCCTCAAAGCTGGAAAGGACTGTATAGAAGAGCATTATCTAAAATTGTTCATGAATTAGGCATCGTTAGTAATGGTGAACTTCTTAATAAGGCAGAGGATGTATTATCACGATACAATACTCGAATACACCCAAGGGAGCATGAAGTAACAGACATCGAAATTTTTAATGACATACTAAATGTATGGGAGTTGGACAATCAATATGTAACCCGAGCAATAAGCGTTTTCTTTGACTTTTTCCAGCAAGAATCTAAAGTGTATGAGGAAACTAAAGAAATTTTGAAAGCACTGAAAGTGAGAAATATACGAATCGGAATATTGACTGATGTTCCGTATGGGATGAATAAGACACTAGTCTTACGTGATATTGAACCAATCAAAGACTACGTTGATGTAGTAATAACTTCAGTTGATGTAGGATATCGTAAGCCTCGGCCAGAAGGATTTATCAAATTAGCGAAAGAGCTAAAAACTGAAACGACTAAAATGATATATGTAGGCAATGAGTTGAAAGACATTGAATTAATGAGACTTTTGTAAGCATAATCAATTATGAATCCCTTTTTTATGGAGGAGAGGTAATGATCGTATCTTTAATAGCAGCAATATCAAAGAATAACGTAATAGGAATGGATGAGGTTATTCCTTGGAGAATTAAGGGGGAAAAGATACGATTTAAGGAATTAACATATGGCAAATCCATTATTTAACTATTATTGATCAAGATTTTGTTGGTAACGTATTTTTTCCAGACTTTAATAAGGATGAATTTCATATTACGTACGAAGAAAGAAGGGAAGCATAATCTGAAGGAAAGAATATGTTCTTCACCTAACAACGAATTACATTGCGAGCCGGCAATAAATTCCATGGTCTGCCCGGGGATCGTTCGAGGAAACAGATACAGGCTGACAACGTTACGAAAACTGAGTGGAGAAGCCACCCGGTTCTGGCGAGACCTTAAGTCCCTCGGATTCGTGAATACTAGGACGTTAAATGCAATCACTGCAATATTGTTAATGAAAGTTAATCAAGGAGGAGAATGTAATGAAAATCAATTTAGCAAGGGAAATCTACGAACTTGCGCATTTAACGGGGACCTTCACTTTGAGATCTGGACAAATTTCTAATGAATATTTTGATAAGTATTTATTTGAATCCAATCCTGAAGTATTGGCTAAAGTAGCTGATCAATTAGTTAATTTGATACCTGATGGGATAAAAGTTTTAGCAGGATTAGAAATGGGGGGGATTCCAATTGCTACTGCCCTTTCGCTTAAATCGAATATTCCAGCCGCGTTTGTGAGGAAAAAAGCTAAGGAATACGGCACATGTAAATTAGCTGAAGGAACAAGTATTGAAGGGAAAAGAATTTGTATTATTGAGGATGTAGTTACAACAGGTGGACAAGTAATATTGAGTACGAACGACTTAAGAACAGCAGGAGCTATTGTAGAAGACGTAATATGTGTGATAGAGAGAAACCCAGAAGGAAGAAGAAAATTAGAAGAGATTGGACTTAGAGTTCATTCCCTTTTTAACATGGAGGAACTAATTTTAGCAGGTAGTACAGGAAAGCAGTGACTACGCCTACACTGCATATCGGCAAGCCGTCCCTCTGCCTGAGGATAGTTTGAGGATACGGATACAGGCATACAACCCTGCGAGGCTAAGTGGCAGAGCCACTCGGTTTTGGCGAGACCTTAAGCCTCTCGGGTTCGTGAATGAAAGACGTTAGCTGAAAATCAACTATAAAGGTGAGGTGAAAAGCATGGAAAAAATAGAGATCATAAATGCAAAAATCGAAGATGGTAAAACTATATCAAAAATCATTAGGGAATCCTTCAAACGTCAATCCGAAATACTTAATATTTCTGAATCAGAATATCCTCATTATGTAGCTTTTGAGACGGAAGATAGGGCTAAGTTAAGAATTATTAATACTGAAGTAAAGATTTTAATAGTTGATTCCGTCCCCATAGGAACTATTGGCTCCTCAGAGAAGGTGAAGTTGGTAATATTGAAAGACTGGCCATCTTACCAAACTACCGAGGTAATGAATACGGGAAATTATTATTGAAATATATAGAAGCTGAGCTTTTTAGTATCGGATGCAAGGTTATCAACATCTCAATTGTTGCAAGTTTTCAAAGACTAAAGGAATATTATGAAGAACTTGGATACAGATATAAGGATAAAGTAAAATATCCAACATTGTCTTTTGAAGTTCTTTACATGAGTAAGTTCGAAGAGGAGTTTAACTTCAGCTAACATCGTATTAACGCTGCGATATTCTATCACAACGATCATATTCTTTTGAAAGAAGGAAATCTTTGATGAAGATAAATAAAATAATCGAACAAACCAAAAAACCTTTATTATTTGAGAAGAGCAGTTCTCAGATGTGGGTTGACGAATATATATCACAACAAATGCTGGAAGCTCATTTAGATCCCAATACAGATGCAGCAAGCAGGAGGCCTCATACAATTGATGCTTCTGTGAAATGGATCAAAGAATATATTTGTGGTAACGACGCCGGGCAGAAAGTACTCGATTTAGGGTGCGGGCCAGGGCTTTATACCAATCGTTTGGCTAAGCTGGAATTTAATCATGTAACGGGAGTGGATTTTTCAAGCCGTTCTATTGAGTATGCGAGGAACCAGGCAGCGGAGTTGAATTTGCATGTTAACTATGTTTGTGAGGATTATCTGACGCTCAATTTTACTGATTGCTTTGATGTTGTCCTGCTTATATATTGTGATTTTGGGGTTTTTAATGAATATGAACGGAATACATTGCTGCATAAAATCTACAGTAATTTAAAGCCCGGGGGAAAGCTTGTCTTTGATGTTTTTACACCTAATAGATATAGAAGTCATGTTGATTCAAGAACATGGAATTCATATCAAAGCGGCTTTTGGAGACCGACTCCTCATTTATGTCTGAGCTCTAATTATTGGTATTCGGAAGAAAGAGTTCATTTACATCAAACGATAGTGCTAGATGATAATGAGGATATGCAAATATATAATATTTGGGATAAGACATATACATTGGATGAGCTTTCTTCCATTCTTAGCTTTATAGGCTTTGAAGAGCTTGAATTTTATTCGGATGTAACTGGACGAGAATACGAAGAAGAAACAGAAATAATAACAGTAATCGCTAAAAGAAAGTGATGAAAATTCTCTTAATGCAAAGACTACAAATTGAAAACATATGATAGGAGCATCTAATGTCTATTATCATTCGAACAGAAACCCCAAATGATTACGTTCAAGTCCATAACGTCAATTATGTGGCATTTGGAAATCGTGAGGACGAAGCGAGATTAGTTGAACGGATAAGAGAATCTCGATATTTTGTTCCGCAGCTCTCTATTGTTGCAGAAAAAAGCGAAGAGATAGTAGGGCATTTATTAATGAGCAAGGCAGTGATAGTTGAAGGAAATAATCAGCATGAGGTGATCGTATTAGCGCCTATTGCAGTTAAACCTGATCATCAAAAACAAGGGATCGGAAAGCAATTAATATTTGAAGGACTTAAGAGATGTAAAGAGTATAAATATTATGTCGTATTGTTAATAGGCCATCCTTCATACTATCCTAAGTTTGGCTTTAAACCAGCGAGACAATATGGATTAGATTTAAAAAAGTTTCAAGTTCCAGATGAAGTGTTTATGGTATGTGAATTGAAAGAAGATGAGTTAAGTAATATTAAAGGTGAGTTGAAATACCCGGAAGCATTTTTTGCGTAATTCAGGGTATAGAGAGACAGGAGAGGGAGCATGAAAGAAATACTCGGACTTTTATTTATTGTAATTATACATGTGCTTTTTGGCGTAATATATCAAAGTTCTTTTTTTGAAGAAATTAATTATTTCATAATAATCGAATATAGTTTTTTACTAATAATCTCATTGATAAATTGTTGGATGATACATCGTCAAGGACTCAAAATATTTAAAATTTGGATAGCGACCTCTACCATTCCAGGATTGCTTTTTATGACATACGCTAGGTTTTCTGACAGTTCAGGAGGTTGGATAAGCTTCCCGTGGGATTGGGGGCTTTGGGAGCTTTTCATCCCAATTATTTATGGACTCATACAATTAATATTTGTTGCTATATTAACGGCAATGATGCCTAGAATAAAAACATAAATCAATACTCTAAACAAATTTATATTAGGCAGACACATCAGCTAACACCGTATTCACACTACGGAACTGCTCCTAAGCCTTCCATGAAATTCGAAGGGGAACATTAAAAAAGGCCCGTCGGTCACGCCGCAGTAACCGCCCACATTACAAGAGACTTCAGAAAGGATTAAAGTTGTGAAAAACAAAGTAATTTTAACAGTTATTCTTTTTATAATATTGTTGTTCTGTGCATTTCGGGGGTGGGATTTTTTTCAAAAACACAATAAAAATAAGGAAGTTTTGAATAATATTTTATATCATCAGGATTATAAGGTTTCAGCAATAAATAATCCTGTTGTTATAGAACTATTTGTCAGCCCCAATTGGATACCTTTTAATGAAAAAAAGCCATTGAATATAAATAAGAAACTTATGAATATGCATGATACAAATATCATTCTTAAAGAGGTATGGAATAGAGGGAATGACATTTATTTTAGTTTCCATACAACCTATAATTTAGATGATCAAAGTGGATATTTTCTTTATAACATGAAGATTAATGGGGATGGGACATTTGAAAGTACTGGCTCGTATTCAGACTTTCATATATTTGACGTAAATAAGCATGAAATTCAATTAGGGGAAACGGGATGGGGTCCAGAATCTGATTTTTCCTTTAGTATCGAACCCGAAGAGTACGAGAAAATTAAAAGTGGCTTTTATATAAATTATTCTGGAATGATGTTATATAAATATTCGAGGAAGTAAAATCCTTCGTATAACACCGTATTCACTCTTATATTTATATATTGAGGATGACTCAAAGGAGGCTGATTATGGAAGATCAGTGGCGGATAGCCCCATTTGATGCTGAATGGAGAGATCTTTTTCTTGAAATTGGATTAAAGCTAAGACACTCATTAGGGGAACGGGCCATTCGAATTGATCATGTCGGTTCAACTTCCATTATAGGTATGGATGCCAAACCTATTATTGACATTCAGATTTCAGTCGAAAATATTGAGGATGAGGCCAGTTACAAATGGTTGATTGAGAAAAATGGATTTGAACTAAGACCAGAGAATCCGGATAGAACTAAAAAGTATTTTCGCGAGGTACCAGGTAATAGAAGGATTCATATTCATGTTAGACAGGCAGGGAGTTATTCAGAGCAATTGACATTGCTTTTTCGAGATTACCTTCGCCATTCTTCTGAAGATCGTCAACGATATATTCAAGAAAAACATCGACTGATGAACCTTTTTAAGAACGACCGGCCGAAGTATGTTGAAGGAAAAGGTCCGATCGTATGGGATATTTTGCAGAAAGCCCACATTTGGTCGCAAGAAACAGGCTGGAAACCTGGAAAAACAGATGTGTAGTGGATATGACTTTAGCTGTAAGGAGAATTGGAATGGAAGCAGCCAAATTTGTCGATACAAAAATAAGTAAGTCGATAGCAGAGCTTCCGAGTAGGTGGGATCAGAGGACTTTGGTGCCCTGGGTTGCTGACTGCGCCGAGCATGTACTCCCATATTTTGAGGAGAAGTACCCTAAGGATTGCCGACCTCGAAAAGCTATCGAAGCAGGGCGTGCCTGTGCGCGTGGTGAAATCGCGATGAGCGAAGCTCGTACTGCCGCATTTTCCGCCCACGCCGCTGCTCGTGATACCAATCAAGCTGCAGCTCGCGCCGCCGCCCCCTCTGATGCTGGAGCTAACACCGCCAAGGAACGTAATTGGCAATTCCAGTACTTGCTCGACTTGGGAAACTAGAAAGGGGATCTTTATGCAAGTAACCTTTTATGACTTGAATACGATTGATGATGCGAGATTGAAATATGCTGTGATTTTTGCGGAATATGAGAGCGAATGGATCTATGTGAAACATAGGGAACGAGATACTTGGGAGATCCCAAGGGGAAAAAGGGAACCGTGTGAAGCCATTGATGAAACAGCCAGGCGTGAGCTTGTTGAAGAAACTGGAGTTCAATCTTATAGTCTGATCCCCCTATGTGTCTATTCAGTTAAAGATGCAAATGGCGAGGAAACTTATGGCGGTTTGTATTATTCGGAAGTCAAAGAAATTGGCCACCTGCCACGAGAAAGTGAGATAGGACAAGTGTGTTTTATGAAGGGATTACCGCGAGATTTGACCTATCCAGCAATCCAACCAGAATTATATAACCAAGCCTTAGTAAAATTATCTTTGAGTGACAGTATCTGAAAGGAACTAAGGTGATGCGGATCGTTATATAAGGCGGATTCGTAAAAAATCCCTGAGCCATAATGCCGGGGGCTGAAAGCGCATGGAGGAAGAATGGGGAGCAATGGTAATGGTATAAACGGCAGGAAGCTTGTTTACGCAAAAATCCCCGGAGCGCTTCAGACAGAAAGCATCCCGGGGGGACTTGCGGTTTGGCGGCTGCTGTGCAGTTAACGCAGCAGCGCAGGATCGATTGGGGGGACGAGCCCTTCACCCGCCGCGCGGTCCAGCAGGGCCGATATGGCGGCGTAGCCGCTCTCGCCCAGATCCATCGTAAAGTCATTCACATACAGATCGATATGCGACTTGGCCACCTGCGGAGACAGCTCTTGGGCATGGCTGAGCACATATTCCCGCGAAGATTCCGGGTTGCCCCAGGCGTGCCGGAGAGAGGTGCGAATCCAGCCGCTGATGGCGTCCGTATCGAGGTCGCGGCGGGCAATAATTGCGCCGAGTGGGATAGGAAGTCCCGTGTCGCTCTCCCACCAGCTTCCAAGGTCAACCAGCATGTGAAGCCCGTAAGAGGTATAGGTGAAGCGGGCTTCGTGGATGACGAGTCCGGCGTCGATTTTGCCGTCCCGTACGGCAGGCATAATCTCATGAAAAGGCATGACGACGATTTCGCCAACGCCTCCCGGCACCTGCTGCGCAGCCCACAGCCGAAACAGCAGGTAGGCGGTTGAGCGCTCGCTGGGCACGGCGACGCAGCGGCCGGACAGCGCCGACGTGCTGGCGTCCTGCGGTCCGCCCTTGGTCAGCAGCAGCGGACCGCAGCCCCGGCCAAGCGCGCCGCCGCAGGGCAGCAGCTTATACCGGTCCAGCGTCCAAGGAAGGGCGGCATAAGAGATTTTCAACAGTTCAGGGCCTGTGCCGTCTGCGGCGAGACTGTTCGTAATGTCGATGTCGGCGTAGGTAACATTCAGCTTCGGCGCACTCGGCACCAGCCCATGCGCCCAGGCGTGAAAGACAAACGTATCGTTGGGGCAGGGCGAGTAAGCAATATTTAGTTCTGCGGTCATTTCAGCACCTCCGATAGGATGGGCCCGGCGGCGGCGAGCGCTTCCAGCGCCTCGCCGATCTGCCAGGCGTCCCGGTCGCGGGGACCGACCGGGTTCGAGATCGCGCGAATCTCCAGCACCGGGAGATTCAGCGCCAGGGCGGCTGCGGCGACCCCGCAGCCTTCCATAGCCTCGGCGGCTGCGCCAGGCACGCGCGCCGCGAGGGCGGCGGCCGTCTCCGCGGAGCCGGTCGCCGCCGAGACGGTGAGCACCGGTCCCGTGCTCACGTCAAGCCCCGCCGCCGCAAGTCCGGCGGCGAGCCTCGCTGCCCGGCCCGGGTCGGCCGGGTACAGCGTGCGGCCGAAGCCGAGCTCGGCCGCGCTGCGGAAGCCCTCGGGCGTCTCGGCCCCGAGGTCGGCATGGACGAGCTCGCTGGCAACGACCAGCGAGCCGAGCGCCGCCCTGCCGGGGAAGCCGCCGCCGATCCCGGCGCTGACGACGCAGCCGTAGGAGCCGGCTGCAAGGGCAGCGGCGGTTCCGGCCGCCGCGGCGGCAGGGCCCGCGCCCGCGGCGATGACGGTGAACCCGTCCGCGCCGCCGAGACCGCGCCGGACGGCCTCCGCCTCGGCTTCCACGGCGGTCACAATCAGGACGCCCGGGAGGGCTTGTCCTGGCTTGGATAAATCTTGTTCTCCGGCATGGCCGGGGTCAAAGCGGGAAGTCACCGCGCAGGCCTCCTTATATATAGAAAACATCTTTTTTTCGCAAAGAAAAGGATACGCCCTTTTGGGGGTCAGGTCAATTTCCCAGCCTATGTATAAAGCGCCTCAGGTTTATTTTGCAGAGAGTGTTGACAAAATAAAAATAAGGATGTATATTTATCTTAACTTAAAGATAATTATCTTAAAGACAACTTGGTGAACATGGAGGTGATTGAAATGAGCGGACCGAAAGAGGAACTGATCATAGCCGGAGATGTACACGGCAAGGATGAAGCGGCATCGTTGAAGTTATTCGTGGTGCTGTCCAAGGCTTACCGGAGTCTGATGGACCGGGCGGTCAAGGATATGAAGACCTACGGGCTGTCCTCCGCCGAGTTTATGGTGCTTGAGGTGCTCTATCACAGAACCCGCATTCCGCTGCAGCAGATCGGAGAGAAGATTCTGGTCACCAGCGGGAGCATCACCTACAACATCGACAAGCTGGAGAAGAAGGGGCTGCTGAAGCGCGTCCCCTGCAGTGAGGACCGCCGCGTGACTTACGCGGAGATTACTGAGGAGGGCCGGAAGCTGTTCGACGAAATTTTTCCGAAGCATGTAGCGATGCTTCACAGAATGATGGGCGGACTGAACACGGAGGAGAAGGAGCAGGCGACCGAATGGTTGAAACTGCTTGGTAAAGGGGCCGGTTCCTAGCTTAATTGCCGGGAAGCCCCATAAATTTTTGCCAAATATCTTAAGATTAAGATTATTAAACACAAGAGAATGGAGAGAATAAAAAATGGTTAGTGTAGGATTATTGTTGATTCGTTTGTTTATCGGTGTTGCTTTTATCGGTCATGGAGCGCAGAAGCTGTTCGGTTGGTTCGGAGGCTACGGCCCGAAGGGAACAGGCGGATGGATGGAATCGGTCGGCATCAAGCCGGGTGTGGCGATGGCGGTGCTGGCTGGAATTCTTGAGCTTGGAGGCGGATTGTTATTCGCGGCAGGGCTGTTCACACCGGTTGGGGCCCTGATGCTGATATTGGCCATGGCCGGAGCGATGAAGGTACATTTATCCAATGGTTTCTGGGCCACTGCAAACGGTTATGAATATCCATTGACGTTGCTTGTTGTGGCGGCGGGTGTCGCGCTGGCGGGCCCCGGCTCTATTTCACTGGATCATCTGTTGTTCTAATCCGATTGACCTTCTAATTTCTAATACCGAGAGGAGAATGATTATTATGACACTTCAAACAGCAGGTATTCATCATATTACAGCGTTTGTTCAAGACGCTCAGCGGAACGCGGACTTTTATGCAGGCATTCTTGGTTTACGTTTGGTGAAAAAAACAGTCAATTTCGACGCGCCGGAGGTTTATCACCTGTACTTTGGCAACGAAAGCGGTACGCCGGGTACGATCATCACGTTCTTTCCTTCGCCTATAGGGCGGAAAGGTAGAATCGGCAGCGGCATGGTCGGCGTGACGACGTATGCCGTGCCTGCCGGTTCGCTTGGATTCTGGGAAGAACGGTTGAACACCTACGGCATCTCCTATACCACCGTTCAGCGCATTGGGGAGACCTATCTTTCCCTGGCTGATTACGACGGCCTGCGGGTCGAACTGGTGGAGCGTGAAGAAGGGCCATTAAGCGCTTGGTCGTTTGGCGGAATTCCGGTAGAACATGCCATTAAGGGATTTGGCGGAGCGGTGCTGTACAGCATAAATCCGGCGAGCACGGAAGATACGCTGGTCCATACGCTCGGCTTTGAAAGAGTAGCCGAAGGAGACGGTTATGTGCGCTTCAGAGCGGAGGGGCCGTACGGCAACATTATCGATATCAAGACCGACCCGCTGCCTTTTGGCGCGGGGGGAAGCGGTACAGTGCACCATATCGCCTGGCGCGCCAAGGACGATGCGGAGCAGCTGGAGTGGAGAGACTTCGTACAGAGCCGGGGCTTTCATGTGACTCCGGTTCAGGACCGGAATTACTTCAACGCCATCTACTTCCGTGAAGAGGGCGGCATCCTGTTCGAGATTGCGACTGATCCTCCCGGCTTTGCGAACGACGAGGATCCGGATCACCTGGGCGAAAAGCTGATGCTCCCGGCATGGTATGAGCCGCACCGGGCGGAGATTGAGCGCAATCTGGCTCCATTTCAAGTGCGGGAAATTGAGGTGAAGGCGGAATGATTCATATCTTCCGGCAAGGATCCGATTCCTCCAAGCCGACGCTAGTGCTGTTTCACGGGACGGGCGGCAATGAGCATGATATGCTGCCGCTTGCCGAGATGCTGTCGCCGGGCTCGTCCCTGCTGGGTATCCGGGGCAATGTGCTGGAGAACGGGATGCCCCGTTTCTTCCGGCGCTTGTCGGAAGGCGTATTCGACGAAGCCGATCTGATCGCTCGTACACATGAGGTGAAAGCCTTTCTGGATGAGGCGGCGGCAAAATACGGTTTCGATCCGGCCCGGCTTACGGCCGTCGGCTATTCCAATGGAGCCAATATCGCGGGCAGTCTGCTGCTGCATTACGGAAACCTTTTTTCTTCCGCGGTGCTGCTGCATCCGATGGTTCCGCTGCGCGGGCTCACTCCTCAGCCTTTAGGCGGCGTTTCCGTCTTCATCGGAGCTGGAGTTAACGACCCTCTCGTTAAGGCCGCGGAGACTAAGGAGCTTCATGAGCTGCTGGCAAGTGCGGGAGCGGACGTGACCCTGCACTGGAGCAACCAGGGACACCGGCTGAGCGCCGCCGAAGCGGAAGCGGCGAAGGATTGGCTGGACGGCCAAAGCTTTAAATAATGCGCCGGGCGCTTGCCCGGGCAATTCCGGGAGGGTCCTGCGCCTTATAGGTGCAGGGCGACCCGTTAACATAAAGGAAGACGCAGGATCAGGGGCGAGGGCGCCGGTCCTGCGTTCTTTTTTTCGTAATAGTGATCTAGTGACCCTGATGAGCCATCATCTGTCATAATAAATGACAAAATAAAGATATTGATATTTGTTTTAACCGTTTCTTGTGCTATGATAATAAACAGAGGGGGCGCGCGAGCAATCAAATAATGAGCCAGCCGCTAATACAAAGAACGATTGCTCTTCAGTAATATGACCAATGAATTGCCATTGACGAAAGAAGCGATTTTGGATGCCGCGGAACAGGTGCTGCGGCGTTATGGACCAGATAAAACCTCCGTTATAGATATAGCCAAATTTCTTCAAGTCAGTCACGGAACGCTATATCGGCATTTCGCGAGCAAAGCTGCTTTGCGGGAGGCCGTTACGGAGAGATGGCTGGACAAAAGCATTGCCGAGCCTTTGGAGGGAATTGCAGATACGGCTAAGGGGAGCGCTGCGGAGCAACTGCGCTTATGGCTGGAGACGCTCATAAAGAAGAAGCGGATGTATGCGGTGGATGATGCTGAGATGTTTGTCATGTATGCAGACGTTACGCTGGAAACAGGCGATATGATTACGATGCATATCAATCGCCTGATGAAGCAGATTGCGTCGATTATCGAACGCGGCATGCAGGCGGGCGAATTCAAACCGGATTCGGCTGATGCCATTTCAAGGGCTGTGTTCCTGGCAACATCAAGCTTTCATCATCCTGCCCATGCTCATGAGTGGTCGTCGGAGACGATCGAGGAAGACTTCGATACGGTATGGCGATTGCTTCTTTCCGGACTTAAGTAAATTACGCCTTTTAGAAACAGGTCAGGTTATCCTGATGTTTGTTTCTAAGAGGCGTATTTTTTTGTCCTGGGGAGGCGGCAAGGCATTTGGCAGCGGATGCCGAGACTTGGGGAGCTTCAAGACATCTACTCAAGGGTTACACCAACACTGGAATCAATGTGCGAAAGGCTGAGGACAGCGTACAAATAAATAAATGACAAAAAAACGATTTTGTTAGTTGACATTTGTTTTGTGTCATTCTATAATCAAATCATCAAGAACAACAAGAACACACAAACGAGATGCTGAACGATAGGGCACAGCCCAATCCCCAAAAGGAGATGTTAAACATGACTCAGAGCAAACAGAACGTTGTACTCGTAACAGGCGCAGGCACCGGAATCGGAAATTTATCCGCCCGCGCGCTCGCGGCCGCTGGTCATACGGTATATGCCAGCATGCGTGACGTAGAGGGGCGCAATGCTTCGAAAGCGAAAGCCCTTCATGATTACGCCGCAGTGAACGGCTATAAGCTAAAGGCTGTGGAGCTGGATGTGCTTTCGCAGGAATCCGCAGATCGTGCGGTGCAGACGATCGTAGAGGAGCAAGGAAGATTGGACGTTGTTATGCACAATGCCGGCCACTTGGTTGTCGGGGTTGTCGAAGCGTTCTCGCCGGAGGAAATGGTCAAGGTGTTCGATACGAATGTTCTTGGTACGCAGAGGGTAAACCGGGCAGCGCTGCCGTACATGCGGGCGCAGCAATCCGGCCTGCTGCTCTGGATCAGCAGCACGACCGTACGCGGCGGCTTCCCGCCGTTCCTTGGACCTTATGTAGCCGCCAAAGCAGCAATGGATTCCCTGGCCCAGACGATGGCTTACGAAGTTGCGAAGTTCGGCATCGAAACATCGTTCGTCGTACCCGGCGCGTTTACGCAAGGGACATCCCATTTTCCAAGCGCGGGCCATCCGCAGGATGAGCAGACCTCCGCGGCCTATGACCGCATTAACTACCTGCTTGACGAGGTAGGGAATCGCTTGAGTGCCCTGACTCCGCCTGACGCAGATCCGCAAGCGGTCGCAGACGAAGTCGCCCGAATCGTCAACCTGCCGGCTGGAAGCCGTCCGGCACGGTCGGTCATCGATTTCGTGAACGACGGCGCTGCCGAAGTGACCGAGCTGTCGGAGAAGCTGCGCATTGAATTCGTTCATCGCCTTGGTTTGGAGGAGCTGTTGAAACCGGCTGTTTTGCAGTAATCGATTGATTTATTAAGAAATGAATAAACAATACAAAAAAGGATGGGATATATAATGGAAAAGAATCTTGCAGGCAAAGTAGCTTTGGTAACGGGCGCATCGCGCGGAATAGGACAAAAAATCGCGGAGGAACTGGCAGCTCACGGGGCAAAGGTTGTCGTCAATTACGCGAGCAGCCCTGCAAAAGCGGAGGATGTAGTAGCTGGAATCAAGCGTGATGGCGGAGAAGCGGTGGCGATTCAAGCGGATATCAGCAAGGTGGCGGAGGTCGAGAGCTTGTTCCGGAAGACGCTGGACGCCTATGGCCAGGTGGACATCCTCGTTAACAACGCAGGAATCATGATCACGAAACCGCTCGCGAGCATTACGGAAGATGATTTCGACAAGCAGTTTGCGATTAATGTCAAAGGGACTTTCTTTGCCATCCAACAGGCGGCGCTGCACATGAAGGAGAACGGACGCATCATTAACTTTTCCACATCGGTGACGGGCCAGATGTTCCCGACCTACAGCTCCTATGCCGGAACGAAGGGAGCCGTGGAGCAGTTCACCCGTCAGCTGGCGAAAGAGCTTGGACCGAAAGGGATTACCATTAATGCGGTTGCGCCGGGTCCGGTAAACACGGAGCTCTTTACCGTAGGGAAAACGGAGGAGCAGATCAAGGCGGTGGGCAACTCCAATTCGTTCGGACGTTTGGGCGAGCCGGAAGACATCTCGAATGTAGTGCTGTTTCTGGCCAGCCCGGAATCGCAGTGGGTGACTGGGCAGACCGTTCGTGTTAATGGCGGATTTATTTAAAGAAAAATAGCAGCAGCACTCCGGGACATGAGAATAAAGTCTCGGAGTGCCGCTGCGTTCTGTTCGTGTAATCGAGCGCAAATATGGTCATAACCGCTCCGGAAGGAGAGCAGCTTCGAGACTTATAGCATTCGGCTGCCGCGACCAATCGAGCATCACTTTAACTAGCAGGATGCACAGGGCGATGTTGATCAGCGCCGAGAAGAACAGCAGGAAGCCGACATGGCCGTCGCGGCTCGTGTAACCGTAGTAGACGGCATAGGTGTTGAGTAAGATCGTGGCGCTGAAGCCAAAGGCCATCCACAGAAGGCGCTTGTCTTTGAAAAAAGCGTAGGCGAGCAGCGCCAGAGCCGCCGCCGGAAATAAATAGCGCTCATGCATGCTTGACGAGAAGGTGAACACACCGGATATCAGCAGCAGGGCGGACAGCGAGGCGAACGCCGCGCTGCGGCTGCGCAAGTAGCACCAGCCCGACAGCAGCGTGGCGGCAACGATAAAGATTAAGCCCCAAACATGGTAGCTGAAGAGCAGAAACGTGGATGAAGAGTCCTCGTAATTGGCTCCCATCAGCCCGAACAGGTTAAAGGCGTTTACTGAAGCGTAAGGGTACTCGTTCACCGTGCCGCTGTACAGCTGATAGAGCCACAGCGGACTCTTGCCTGAAGAGAAGGGCAGCGCGGCAATAACGGTCGTCACGGCGGCAATCGCCGCCGCCTTCAGCCAAGGCCCCGGCTTGCCCGTCCTGATAAGCGCGAACAGCAGGACCGGCGAATAGATGATGCCTTGGGGCTTCATCAGAATGGCAAGGGTCAGGAACAAAGCCGCCCACCCGAGCTTCCGGCGGGTCATCGCAAGAACGGACAAGACTACGATCATGGTGAAAAAGGAGTCGACCTGTCCCCAGAACGTGGCGTTGATCAACACCGCCGGGTTGAACATGTAGAAACCGGCGATCAAGAAGGTCGTCTCGAACCTTAGATAGCGGCTTGCGGCCTTATACAGCAGCCCGGCGGTAACCGCATCCGCGATGATGGAGGGCAGCTTGATCAGCGTCAGGAAAAAGGGCTCGATTTGTGGCAGCGTGACGATTTTGCCGGTAGCGTACAGGATGTATATGTAAAGCGGCGGGTAATCGCTGGAGCTGTTCTCGTAAAAGGAGCCGAGGCCGTTTGCCGCCGTCTGCGCCCAGGTTGTAAAAAAGCGGATGTCGCCCCGGTATCCGGAAATCCAGGGGGCGGCGGCAAGCTTTAGGCACAGCCCTGCGGCAAGCAGCAGGCCAATGAGAAGCCCTCTGCGGCTCTCGTTAACGCGCAGCCTGCCCGCCTTCGCATAATAGAAGGCCGCTCCCAGCAGCCCGGCGAACAGCGCCGCGTAAACGGCCAGCGCCGTTCCGTACTGGCCGTCGCTTCCGAATCCGCCGCGCGTTGCACCGCCGCCGAATCCGCCGCCGTTAATCCCGGAAGGGCGTGTGAATCCAGAGCCGGAACTGCCGCCGTCCTGTCCTTGCCCGGAGCTGTCCTTGCCGCCGCTTGCCGCGTTCTGTGAACCGCCTGCCGCTCCGCTCTGCTGGCCGCTACCTGCGCCGCCGTCTTGTTCTTGCTCGGAGCCGTCTGTCGCACCGGAATCGCCGGCGCTCGCCGCGCTCTGCAGGCCGCCCGCCCATCCGTTCTGCTGCCCAGCGGCCTGCGATCCGTTCCGGTTCCCCGGGAACACGCTTCTCTCTCCGCTGCGGAAGGAGGCTCCTTCGCCGCCGCGCTGCCCCATGCCGGCACCGGTATCGGGGGCACCGCCGCCGCTTACTTTTGCCAAGGAATATATGCAAATGCCCAGCGACATCAGCAGCGCCAAGGTCAGGGCGGCGATCCATTTATGATTTTTAATCAGGTTCACACGCTTGTCTCCTCTCATTCTTGTCTTGAAATACAGCCATTATAAAAGCCGGACCTGAAGATATCCTGAATAGCCTTCAACTCTTGGAAAACCGCGAAGCAAACCGACGGCAGGCTCCGGAGGTATACATTCACAAAGTTTGGATTGAACTTTTCGTCTAATCTCGGGTAGTATGAAGAAATACAT
This sequence comes from Paenibacillus sophorae, assembly GCF_018966525.1. NCBI lineage: Bacteria > Bacillati > Bacillota > Bacilli > Caryophanales > Paenibacillaceae > Paenibacillus > Paenibacillus sophorae. The sequence continues at coordinate 395,984 of NZ_CP076607.1, read as the reverse complement.
AAACGGCCTCATTTGGTTGTAACAGAAAGGTAGAAAAACGGATATGAACTCTAAAGCAAGTGGACTTGATCCAGCCGCCGTCCGGTCTTCCCGAAAGCTGAGGCTTCAGCTGGCTGTCATTCTGGGCGCGGTCGCGACCATCGGGCCGCTGTCAATCGATATGTATTTGCCCGCGCTTCCCGAACTGGGAAGATCATTTGAAACTTCGCCCGCGCTTGTTCAGCTTAGTCTAAGCTGTTTTTTGATCGGATTGGCGCTCGGGCAGCTGTTCTCCGGACCGCTGAGTGATGTGTACGGACGCCGCCGCCCGCTGATGATCGGAATGGCCGTATATGCCCTTTCCTCGCTGCTCTGTGCATTCAGTCCTTCCATCGGCTTTTTGGTGGTTATGCGTCTGATCCAGGGACTGTCCGGCTCGGTCGGAGTCGTCATATCCCGGGCCGCCGTCCGCGATCTCTACTCAGGTTCCGAACTGACCCGGTTCTTCGCGCTGCTGATGGTCGTTAACGGCCTGGGGCCGATCGCGGCGCCAGTGATCGGCGGGCAGCTGCTGCGGTTTACGACATGGCAGGGCGTATTTTTCGTGCTGTTCGCAGCGGGCGTGATTTTTTGCCTGACCATCTGGCTTCGCCTGCCGGAGACCCTGCCACAGGACCGCCGTTCCAAAGGAGGGCTTAAGGAAACGCTGACGACCTTTGGGAAGCTGCTGCGCAATCCTAAGTTTATGGGTTATGTCCTGTCGCAAAGCTTTGTCTTCGGGGCGATGTTCGCCTATATTTCGGGATCATCCTTCGTTCTGCAAAATATTTTCGGCGTATCTCCGCAAATATACAGTGTAATCTTTGCCGTGAACGGCCTCGGCATCATTATCACAGGAGAAATCGCCGGCAGGCTGTCGGGACGGCTCGGAGAGAGCAGGCTGCTAGTATGGGGTCTTCTTCAGTGCTTATTGGGCGGGCTGCTCCTTATGTACTCGATTGTGACCGCCAGCGGGCTTCCGCTGCTGCTGATCGCGCTGTTCGCTATCGTCTCCAGCGTGGGGCTCGTGGGGACGACCACCTTTTCGCTGGCGATGCAGGATCAGGGAGAGAATGCGGGCAGCGCCTCCGCAATGCTTGGACTGCTTCCGCTGCTGACAGGCGGGCTTTTGTCACCGCTTGTGGGCATGGGAGGCGGGGAAACTGCACTGCCTATGGGAATGGTCATTGCTGCTGCAGGCATTTGCTCCGTGTTGTCATACGGCCTGCTGGCGAGAAGAAAGGGGCGTACCAAATGAACAGAAAGGATTTGTCCGCCCTGCTGCTTCTGGCCCTTATCTGGGGAGCCTCTTTTCTGTTCATGCGCATAGCCTCGCCGATCTTCGGGCCGGTCGTTACGACCGAGCTCAGAGTCGCCGTCGCGGCCGGCGCCCTGCTGCTGTACGCAGGGCTTACACGCCGCCGAATAGAGATCCGCAGGCACTGGAAGCCGTTCCTCCTGCTGGGGGGACTGAACGCCGCGCTGCCGTTCTCGCTCATCTGCGCGGCAGAGCTGCATTTGAGCGCATCCCTGGCCGCCATTCTGAATGCCACCACGCCGATCTTTGCCGCCCTGGCGGCTTGGGGCACCGGCGGGGAGAGACCCGGGCTGACCCGGGCGGCGGGACTTATTCTGGGGCTGGGAGGCGTCGGGGTTCTGGTCGGTTGGAGCCCGGAACCGCTGGACAAGACCATGCTGTATTCCGTAGTGTTCTCATTGGGGGCCGCGCTGGCCTACGGATTCGGGGGACTGTATGCCGCGCGGGTCGGCAAGGGAGTGCAGCCGCTGACGCTCGCCATCGGCCAGCAGCTCGGCGCGGCAGTCTGGCTGCTGCCGCTCGCCGCGGTATTTCCGCCGCCGGAGCAGCCCACGTTGGCGGCGGCGTGGTCGGTGCTCGGCCTTTCGCTCGTATGCACCGCTTTTGCCTACCTGCTTTATTTTCGGCTGATCGCAAGTGTCGGCGCGGTCAAAACGGTGAGCGTCACCTTTCTCGTCCCGGTGTTCGGGATGCTGTGGGGAGTGATTTTTCTGCATGAATCGGTCTATCTGAATACGGTAGCCGGGCTCGGGATCATCCTGCTAAGCATTATGCTGATCGGGGGCCGGACAAGGAAGGCTGTTGGACAAAAGGGGGCTTAAGCCGGCATTGTCGAAATGCTCAAGTAAACCTGCGGATTTGCCTGAGAGCTGAAGCTCCATGAAATACGTTTAGCCGCGGCATGCTGCCGCGGCTATTTTTACAGATCAGCTATTCTGTTTAACCCGGTAAAGATTCTACTTTGAACTTGAACTCTTGGTTAGGATAAAACCTTTGCCCAAAGTCTTAAAGGCGGCTGCGGCTCCGTTATGGAAAGAAGAAGATTCCACCCGATACTCAAGAGCGGTAAGCAATTTACCTTGACGATCCATATAACCGAATTTGCCTTCCGAACCGGAGCTCGATTCAATTCCGACTAAAGCGACTCCTTCTTTGAAATTAAATGCTCTATTGTATTGTTGATAAGCAATAATCAATTTGCCGTTTTTATCGATAAAACCGACCTTTCCACTTGAATTATGTGTAATAGCTAATCCTTCACTGAAATTACCGGCACTTTTAAATTTAAAAGGAATAACAATCTTCCCGCTCGTATTGATATACCCCCATTTCCCCTCGGAGTTTTTCACAGCCGCCAGCCCTTCGGAGAAGTCGCCCCCGTCCCGGTATTGAAAAGGAATGACCGTTTTACCCGCTGCATCAATATATCCATACTTGCCTTTACTGTTTTGAACAACGGCTAATCCTTCGGAAAACCCGCGCTCATGAGTGTATAGATAAGGAATGGCCAATTCACCGGATGTATTGACAAAACCCAGTTTGCCGCCTTCCGGCGCGTAGGCTACGGCCAAGCCGTCGGTGAAATAAAAGTCGGAGGCGTATTTCTTTAGGAACACATGCACTACTTTCCCTGACCGGTCGATTATAAGCTGTTTATCCGAGCCGGGAATAGACACATGAGCCAAGCCCTCCGAAAAATATCCTCCTTCCGCATACTTGCAAGGAATCGCCAGTGCGCCTTTGGTGTTAATGTATCCAATCCGCTTGGTTGTCTTATTTATCACCAGTGCCCGCTGCTCGAAGAAATCGCTCAATGGTTTAATGCCGTCAGGTAAAGTAAAAGCTTCCTGCCCTTTTGTGTTGTAGTAGGCGAGAGTGCCATCCGATTGTTCGGCGAACAGCAAACCATCATGGAATTGCCCGTCACTTGCGGGCCGCACGGGCCTATAATCAATTGGCGTTTTGGATAACTCGACCCTCTTTACAGATGAAGCCGCAAGCCCTGGACTCGAAATGAGAATTGCAGCACATAGAACCATTAAAGTCAAAGCCCGCTTTTTTACCATAATCAACGCTCCTTTCTTATCGGCACTTCCTCTCACCTATCTCCATCTTTATTACAGTAACAGGAAAAAATATGAAAATAAAGGAACGGAACGGATTCCTATGCTTAAAAATCTGCTGACCTATCAGATCGCCGAGTAGGTGAGGGTGCTGTTTCTCAACGGAGGCGGCTATGATACACTTGGAAAGCCTGAATTAACCATATAATGCCTGCGATTATATTGCGGCGAGCGGGGGAAATCTGTGAAAAAAACGGCGGTATTATTGTATCCGCAATTTAGCGAGTATGAACTGACTGTTGCATTGTCCATTCTTATGCAAGGGAAGAAACCTGTTGTAACGGTAGGGTTGAATGATCGGGCAGTCAGAGGAGAGGCGGGACTGCAATGTATTCCCGATACAACGATTGCCGAGGTCGACCAAGCGGAAATAGACAGCCTTTTGCTGACGGGATGTATGGATATACTGGCATTGCAGAATGAGGCGGATTTAATTAAGTTTATACGGAGAACAGGGAGCAAAGCTTCCGTCATTGCGAGTATTTCCAGTTCACCGTTTCTGCTGGCGAAGGCGGGACTTCTGCAAGGAAAGAAATATACGGTCGGAATGACGGAGGAAAATCGGAAGAAGACGGGCGTTTTTGAACCGGAGAATTATTCCGAGGAACCTGTGGTCCGGGACGGGAATCTGATCACCGCAAGGGGGAGAGGATTCATACAATTCGGCACTTTATTGGGACAGGCGCTGAACCTTTCATTTGACGGGGACTGGTACAAGGGGCGCGCTTAAGGTTGAATGATATAAAAAGACCGGGACAATATTTCGACATGATTTCTTTGCCATTAGTTGCATAAGGGGCTGGTTCGGGGTAGGATTTTTAAAGTGATTTCAGGGATGTGGGAGCGGCTGTCGTCTAACGGTATAGCACTCACTCATTACAAACCGCGTATTCCGGCCCGGACAGGGCGAAAGACGCGACTTATGCAACTAAAGGCAGGTAGAGATATGCATGCACATAAACCAAGACTTGAACAATTAAAATTGGTAAGGCTGCTGGTGTCCATTTACCGCATCAAGGCGGTACGGGCGCTGTTTCCGGTGATGATTATCGCGCTTGTGTATTGGGAAGGGCAGCATGAATTGAAAGGTGTCCGGCTTGCCAAGACGCTTCATGAACTAAGGCTAATTCCAGCGCAGGGTATTATGCAGATGATGGCGACGGCGCTGGCGGCGGTTGCGGCGATGAGCGCCTACGATTTTCTGATCCGTGCCCACTTTCGGATGAAAATCGGGGTTTGGAGCACCTTCCGCTATTCGTGGATCGCCAATACTTTCAATAATTTGATTGGATTTGCCGGTCTGGCGGGAGTCGGCCTGCGTACGATGCTCTATAAAAAAAGCGGAGTACCCGCAGCGGTCCTGACACCGGCGATCGTTTTTTTGTCACCGATTATGATTACGGGCCTGTCGCTGCTGTCCTGGGCCAGCCTGTTCGGCATTCTGCCGGCGGAGGGGCTGCTGCGCGAGCACCGCTGGCTTGTGTTCGCCGTCTGGGGCATGGCGCTGTATCTGCCTTGCTTTATCATGCTGCAGCGCTCCTCGTTGTTCGCCAAATGGATCAACCGGGGAGAAGGGAGAACGCCGTGGATGACGGTATACGCCTCGGTGGGCTCCTCGCTGCTGGAATGGCTCAGCGCTGGAATTACCTTTTCGGTGATCGCGGGGCATATTTTGGGCGGCGTTCATTTTCAGCCGATGATGAGCCTGTATGTGATTGCGGCGATTGCGGGCATCCTCAGCATGGCTCCCGGAGGCATCGGCGCATTCGATTTGATCGCGCTGCTGGGAATGCAGCAGATGGGATATTCCAGCGAACGGGCGATGGCCGTACTCGTCATTTTCCGGCTGTTTTATTTTGTCATTCCATGGCTGGTTGGGCTTGTGCTGGCGGCGCTCGAAATCGGACAGCAGGGCATACGGCTGCTGCGCAGCTCGGCATTGGAGACGCCCCTTAATACTTGGCAGAGAATTTGGACTTGGCCTGGACAGTATACCTTCCTCAGCGATCTTGGCGTGTGGGCGCTTGGCAAGCTTGTGCTTGTCGCCGGCCTCCTACTGCTGTTGTCGGCGGCCACACCCGAACTGCTGTACCGGCTGCGCTTCATGGAGGATCTTCTGTCGCTTCCGATCATGCGGGTATCCCATCATCTGGCCGTGGTCATCGGTTTTATGCTGGTGCTGCTGTCCCGGGGCATCTCGCTGCGCATCCGCAGAGCCTATATCTGGTCAAGCATTACGCTGGGTCTTGGCGCCGTGTTCGCCTTCGCCAAGGGGTTTGATTACGAAGAGGCGCTCTTTTTGCTGTTCGTTGCCTTTCTTCTATGGATTTCAAGGGCGCGTTTCTACCGGGTCAGCGCGCCGATTTCGCGGCAAAGCCTGCTGTGGTGGCTGCTGCTGACTTCCGGTATCGCCCTGAGCTATTATCTGCTGGCAAGCTACTCGCATCGCGGCTTCTTTAAAGCTCTGCGGCCCGGCGCGCGGACTGAGTGGCTGCAGCAGCACAGCAACTTCGCCTATTCGGCTGTGGGCGGACTGGTGATCGCGTGGCTGCTGCTCTCGATGATTGTGGCGCTTCGGCCCAACCGCCGTGCGGAGACGTTGACCGCGCCGCCGGATATGGACCGGCTGCGGCGTTATCTTAAGTCAGAATCCGGGAACGCGCTGACCCATATGCTCTTCACGGGCGACAAGAGCTTCTACTGGGCGCAGGACGGCAAGGTCATGCTTCCGTTCGCCAGAGTGCGGGACAAGGTTGTCGTGCTTGGCGACCCGCTTGGACCCAAGAAACTTGTGAACGACGCAATCAGCGAATTCCGGACGGAGGCCGACAGGTACGGACTTTCCGTCGTCTTCTACCAGGCGACACCTGACTACTTGCCGATTTACCATGAGCAGGGCTACCATTTCTTTAAGCTCGGCGAGGAGGCGCTAGTGCCGCTGGACAGGTTCACCCTTAGCGGCAAGGGAAACAGCGATTTGCGAAGCGTGAGCAACCGGTTTGTCCGCGAAGGCTGCAAGTTCGAATTGGCGGAGCCTCCGTATGAGGCAGAGCTGCTGAAAGAGTTTCGGTCGATTTCGGAGGAATGGCTGAGAGGCCGTGCGGAAAAAGGGTATTCGCTCGGATGGTTCGATGAATCCTATCTGCAGCTTGCGCCGATTGCCCTCCTTCGGGATGCCGGGGGCGCCGTCATCGCCTTCGCCTCGCTTGCGCCGGGCTATGACGACGGAGTTACCATTTCAATCGATCTGATGCGCCATCGCCTGAAAAGTCCGAACGGAACGATGGATTTCCTGTTTATTTCCATGCTGGAATGGGCCAAGGCTCAGGGATACGAGAGGTTTAACCTCGGCAATGCGCCTTTGTCCAGTGTGGGCCGGAACGCGGGCGCGCTTCGCGAAGAGAAAATGGCTCATGTCGTGTTCAAGCACGGAGGGCATTGGTACGGATTCCTGGGCCTCCGCCGCTATAAAGAAAAATTTTCGCCGGAATGGGAACCCCGCTACTTGGCTTATCCCGTCTCCTTGTCTCTGCCCGTTCTGACGCTGGATCTGGTTAGGCTTGTATCCCGTCAGCCGAAAGGGCGGAAGTAGCATATGGCTGTCCCGGAAGCCGCTGAGAGCGGCGCGGAGACAGCCTTTTGTTTCATGAAATAATCATGATTATGCAATTATGGCTTCATTTCGAACGGAACCCCCTGCATTTTTGGCTGAAATATGCAAAAAAATACACGATAAGGGCCCTCGATGTTAAAATAAGGATGTGAAAAAAATAACATAACTGGGGGTTATGAAATGAAAAACACAAAGAACTTATCCTTGCTTCTTCTGATGCTGACGCTTGTCCTGACAGCCTGCGGAAATTCGAGTAACAACTCGGCGGCGACAGCAAGCAGCGAGCCGACAGCAGCGGCGACCGGTACGGCAGAAACTTCAGCAGCGCCGGCTGCGGGTGCTTTTAAAGACGGAACCTACAAGGCGGAGTATGACCGCAACGATGTGAGAAACTGGAAGGCTTATGTAGAAGTGACCGTGAACGGAGGGAAAATCGAGAAGGCCTATTATGATTACATCAATGAAAAAGGTGAACTCAGAAGCCAGAACGAAGCCTATATCAAAGGATTCTCTGAAGCTAATAAATTCACGCCACGCGAAGCCTTCGACAAGCTGGGCCAAGAACTGGTAACCTCACAGGACGCTGCCAAGGTCGATGCGGTTTCAGGTGCGTCGCATTCGTCCAGAAACTTCAATGAGCTTGCCGCTGCCGTTCTGGGAAAAGCGGAAGCCGGAGACACGGCGACGGCCATCGTTCCACTGTATGAGGACGGTACATACAAAGTAGCCGCCGACGCCTTTGACGACCACGGCTGGAAGCCGCAGATCGATCTGGAGATTAAGGACCACAAGATCGCAAGCGTACAGTTCGATTATGTGAACGAAGCCGGCAAGCTGAAGACGGAAGACGCCGACTACAAGACTGCGATGGAAGCCAAGAACAAGACCTATCCGGCAAAATATACGGAAGAGCTGGAGAAGCAGCTTGTAGAGAAGCAGTCGATCGGTTCCGTGGACGCGGTCAGCGGCGCGACGACCTCTTCGAATAACTTCACGGCGCTTGTGGAATACGCGCTGGATGATCTGGCGGAAGTCGGCGATACGAAGCCGGCTGCAATCAAGATTGAAGAATAAGACGTTATTATAGCAAAATGCCAATAAGCCTGCCGCGGCCCTCATGGGCTCTGGCAGGCTTATTTATGCGGAATACCGGCGCTGGGCGCTAAGGTAAAGCGGAGAGCTGCCGAAGGTGCCAGCCGCCTCCTTATGAATTGCCGGCAGCGGCAGAGCTTGAGGAGCCTCGGACTAGCTCGAAGCCCACCACAGCAGCGCCGCCGCGAGCACGGCGAGCAGCAGCGCCGCCGTATCCCGCCGCTGCCAACACAGAACAAGCCAGGGCGTTCGCGGCTTCGATGGGTCATAACCCCGGGCTTCGATGGCGGTTGCCAGCTCATCGCCCATGCCGATCACTTGGAGGAGCAGAGGGACGGCCATCAATGATAACTGCTTTGGCGTCCAGCGCTCCCATCCCCGCTTTCGGTTTCCCCGGGAGGCGAGCGCCAACTGAAGCAATGAGATTCTCCCTAGAACCCAGGGTATGAACTGCAGAGTGACGGAGACGGCGAGTGACCAATTCCGCGTTCTGACGCCCAGTCTGCCAAGCGGCGCGATGGCCCACTCCAGCCCTTCGCGCAGCGGCGCTCCCGATGTCGTCTCTGTGAAGAGGAAGCCGAGCGAAATGAGCAGCCCCAGACGGAGAACCGCAAGACCGCCGGTTAAGGCGCCTTCGGCGGAGAATTGGAAGGGACCCCCCGCATCCGTGCCGTCCCAAGAAAAGGCGGACAGAAGCCATAGGAACAGAAACATCGGCAGGAACGGCCGATAGAACCAGACTATCCGTTTCCGGGGAATTCCCGCAGCTGCCAAAAGTCCGCCGATCATCAGCGCGGCAAGCGCCAGCGGAAAGGCTCCCTCTGTTTTCAGAAACACCAGCGACCACAATATCATCGCCAGCCACTTTACACGGGGGTCGAGCATCTGCAAGACCGATCCGGCCCGGAAATTCAAGGCTGCTGCATCTGCAGCAGGGCGGGCGCCTGCATCGGCGGCGGCTTCGTCCGCCGGAGACTGCGCCGCGCTGCCTTCGCCTGGAACGAGGCGCCCTTCGCTCCTTGCCGAGCGGCCGTCTTCCGCCGGCGGCGGCATGCCCTCCGCCAGCGGTCCACCGCCCGCCGGCAAGGGCCCGCCTTCTGCGGACAAGGCAAGGCTGTCCTTGTCCGCAGAAAGCCTTTCCTTAGCGCAGGAAGCGGCGCCGCTTCCTCGGTGCGCCAGGCTGCGCTTGTCCAGCCTGGCCAGCAGTTCCCCAGCGCTGGCGGGCAGGGCGTCCAGCCTGCCTTGGCGCATAAGCATCCGGCTGATCCGGATGTAGGCCGGAGGTTCCAAGCCAGCGTCTTCGAGTACGCGGGCCTCGGTCCATAAGCCGCGGGCCGGACCGCTGTACCGCAAGGCCCCCTGTGACAAGACCACGACCTGATCCGCCAAGGGGAAGAAGCTGTCCAGGTCATGGGTAGCGATTACTATGGTATAACCTCCGCGTTTCAATTCCGTGACGGTATCCAGCAGCGCGCGGGCGGCGGGCGGATCAAGCCCGGCCGTCGGCTCGTCCAGCAGCAGCAGGCGCGGCAGGGGGGCGATGGCGCCCGCGATGCAGACCCGCCGCTTCTCGCCACCGCTCAGCAGGAACGGCGACCGCTGGCCGTATTGCTCAGGGTCAAGTCCGGCCTGTTCCATCGCCCGGGTTGCCGCTTCGCTCCGCCGGGGCTCGGGAACGTCCCGCTGCTCCAGACCATACTCGACATCCTTTCTGACGCTTGCTGCGAAGAGCTGGCTCTCCGGCTGCTGGAAGACGATGGAGGCGGAGACGGCAGAGCTTTCCGGCGGGTAGTCAATACTACCCGAGGAAGGCTTCGCAAGTCCGGACAGCAGCCGCAGCAGCGTGGATTTGCCGCTGCCCGTTACTCCGCACAGGACCGTAAGGCAGCCCTCCGGAATCAGCAGATCGATATTGCTCAGGGCGGGCGATTGACCGTAAAGATAGGACACCCCGGTTAACTGTACCGGCATAGCGCTTCCTCCAATTCCTGCTCCGTAAGCGGCAGAAGCTCGCCCGGCCAGCCGTTCTCCTCCATCATCCGGCCGATGCCGATGACGGGGGGATCTTCCCAGCGAAGCGCGGCAGGCAGCCCGGAGCGGTAAAAGAGCGTGCGTGGATCGCCGTCGTACACCAGCCGCCCCTGGTCCATAACCACCACGCGTTCCCCGGCCGCCAGTTCCTCCATCCGCTGCGTGACCCACAGCACGGTTACTCCCCGCCGCCACAGCTCCCGGCTGAAGGCGAAAATCTCTTTGCGCGAGACCGGGTCCAGCATGGAGGTCGCCTCGTCAAAAATAATCATATCCGCCTCCAGCGCCAGGCAGCAGGCGATGGCCAGCCGCTGCCGCTCTCCGCCCGACAGGTCCGATACGGGAACAGCGGCTTTATGCCCGAGGCCCGTCCGCCGCAGCGCGCGAAGCGTCCGCGCCTTCATCTCATCCCGGGAAATCCCCCGGTTCTCCAGGCCGAAGGCCACGTCTTCCTCCGGCGTCGAACCGATGGTCTGGGCTTCCGGGCTCTGGAAGACGAGCTGGATGCTTTGCTTGACGGCGCTGCGGTTTGCGGCAGACCGCAAATCCAGCCCGGCCGCCGTCAGACTGCCGCCGGATGGGACGAGCAGCCCGTTGAAGGTCCGGACAAGGCTGGATTTGCCGCTGCCGTTGGCGCCCGTTAGCGCGACCCATTCCCCTTTTTCGATATGAATATTAATATCCTGAAGCACCGTCAGGCTCTGCTGGCCGTCCCGCAGCGACAGGGTCAAATGGTTGGCATGAATCATATTTGCGCTCGCTTTCGAAGAGAGTGTCTCACACTTGCGTTATCGATTATAACAAATTAACGGATTAACGGATTGATGTATTTGACGTGAGATGTTATATTAATTTAAAAAATGGAGAGGAACACCAACTCATGAACAGATGGTCCTTGCGCGGACTTATTTTCAGCGCGCTCTTTGCGGGTGTGATGATCGCGTTAAGCTCGATGAAAGTATCGCTTCCGTTCTCAACGGTGCCGATTACCCTGCAGACGCTGGCCGTCATGCTGGCCGCTTCCGTACTGGGCGCCAGATATGGAACGCTTGCTGTCCTGATCGTTATTGGCCTTTGCGCCGCCGGGTTTCCGGTAATGGGAGGAAGAGGAGGAATGTCCGTCCTGGTTGGCCCGACCGCCGGCTACATCTTCGCCTGGCCGTTTGCGGCTTTCCTGATCGGATGGTCTGCTGAGCGGATGTCGCAGGGCAAGTTCACCTTCGGCAAGCTGCTCGGGGCGAACTTCCTGTTTGGCTCCCTGCTTGTCTATCCGACCGGTGTAGCCTGGCTGGCTCACTCGATTCCGAGCTTGGACACGTTGTCCAAAGCGCTGACTGCGGGCATGCTGCCGTTCTTGCCGGGAGACTTCCTCAAGGCCGCTTTATGCGCTTCGGTTGTCACCGCCGTATGGAGAGTCTATCCGATCGAACGGATTGTAGGCAAAAGAAGCTCGGATTGGGTTGGCGAGAGCGCCCACGAATAGAAGGTTTGGCCTAAGCGTCAAACGAAGTATATAACGCACTTATAACAATAGCCCCGCTGTCCGCATGCATCTTGTGCGGTAGCGGGGCTTGCCGTTTTTCACACTCATTTTTTATTGATAAACGGGTACCAATCCGAGCAGAATTCGATATTTCTACATTGACAATCGAACTCGTAACGTAGTATTTTAACATTGAACGTTGTTCAATTATTGAACGTTGTTCAACGTAATGACGAGAAAAAACGGGGATGAAAGAACGAGAAGAAGAGAGCGGGAGAAGCCGCGCGGTCTGATTGTTCAGGCCGCCGGTAAGATTTTTGCATAACTGAAAGCAATTGAGGAAGGAACATGGATATGCCTGGATGGTTACTGATGACGTTAGTGGTTCTCGCAATTCTTGTTATCGTGATTGCCATCGTTACAACGACTGCCACTTTGATGTTCAACCAAAAAGCAATGAAGCAAGTGAATCAACTGTTCAGCGACTGCCCGAAATCAAACAGTGAGATTATTCGAAAAAAAGATCTAGCGGGTCTGCCGCTTCCCGTTCAGAAATGGCTGGAACGCTCCCATATTATCGGGAAAGAAAAAATCACATCCGTCCGCCTGAAACAAAAAGGGCTAATGCGAACGAAAGAAGGCGGACCATGGATGCGGGCTCAGGCGGTGCAATATTTTAGAGCGGATGAACCGGGGTTTGTGTGGCAAGCCGATGTCAAAATGGCCCCACTGCTCCATTTATCCGGATTGGATAACTACCAGGAAGGCCAAGGCAATATGAGCATTAAGGTGCTGTCCTTACTTCCGGTCGTAAATGCGAAGGGTCCTGAAATGGATTTCAGTACGCTGCTGCGATATCTCGCTGAGATGCCCTGGTTTCCGACGGCGGCATTAAACTCTTACATCAAATGGGAGCCAATCAACGACACTTCCGCACGAGCGACTATGAGCTACAGAGGGGTAAGCGCCTCCGGGGTGTTCGCTTTCAGTGAACAGGGCGATCCTATTAGCTTTACCGCCAAAAGGTACAAGGAAATAAACGGGAAATATGTACTAAGCGACTGGGGAGGCGTGAATAAAGAGTTCAAAGAGTTTAACGGTATTCGGATTCCTTCAAAGTCAGATATCATTTGGATAGAGAAGACCGGAAATTTTAACTGGTATCAGTGCGAGATTTCAGATATCGAGTACAATAAACCGGAATTATATTAAAAGAGGAATAAGCTGCTTATGATCTGGATTATCCTTGTCATTATGGTGCTTCATGGGGTAAAAAAGAGCTCCCTCGCCGCCGGAGCTCTTTACGTTTATTTTGCTTTTTTCGCTAATTTCTCCCCGCTGTCCGCTTTATCTCTGGTATCCGTCTCAAGGGTATTTTCTAGGGCGCTTTCGTCCCCGTCCGGCTGCTCCACCGGCAGCGCCCATACGGACACACCGCCTCCGTTTACCGGAAAGACGGCCCATCCGTCCTTGCCGATCTCTACCGTATCTTCCCGGTTCAGCGTCAGATCGGTCCATGACTCTCCGGCGCGCTCCGCTCCGACGAACATGCGCTTCTCGCCGTCGTCTCCGCCCGATACGACGACCGCGCAGCCCGAGCCCGGAATTTCATCCACGCCCCGGCGCACCCAGCCGATCGTATTCGGATGGTCGAAGTAATCGTTCTGCTCCCCGTAGGCTTTGTGGTAGCGGGCGTACAGCAGCTGGTCGATCGCATCGCGTTTGCCGTCAATCGGCGACGGTCCGCCGATGCCGTAATAATCGCCGTAGAATACTACCGGATAGCCGTCCAGCCTGAGCAGGATCAGCGCATATGCGCTGGGCTTGAACCAGTCGCCGACCCAGGACTCCAGCGATTCATGGGGCTGGGAATCATGGTTGTCGACAAAAGTGACGGCATTGGTGGGATGCGTCTGCACCAGCGTGTCATGGAAAATAGTCGTCAGGTCGAAGTTCCTGCCGCCCAGCGAAGCGGCCTGGAATTTGTAGTGGAGCGCCACATCGAACAGGTCGATCTGGTAATCGACCGTATCCAAGAACTGGCGGGAGGCCTCCACATCCGGGTTCCAGAATTCGCCGACAATATAGAAGTCCTCCCCGCGCTTGCGGGTCATTTCCGCCGCGAATTCCCGGATGAAATCATAGTTGATATGCTTGATCGCATCCAGGCGGTAGCCGCCGCACTGAAGCGTATCCACCAGCCATTTTCCCCATTCCAGCATTTCGGAGCGGACAACAGGGTGGCAATAATCAATATTGGCGAACATCAGGTAATCGTAGTTTCCGAACTCGTCGTCTACATTACGGTTCCAGTCCTTGTTCTCGCCGATAATCTTAAAGATGCCGGTCCGTCCTTTCCTGGCATCATAGTCCGTACCATTGAAATGCTCGAAATTCCATTTGAACGAAGAATATTCGTTGCCGCGTCCCGGGAAATTAAATTTCGTCCAGCCTTCGATTTCGAACGGTTCGGATATGACCTTCAGGCGGTTGCCCGGATCAACCTCGACGACCCGGAACACCTCCGTTTCATCCGCGCCTGCCTTATGGTTCATGACCAGATCAACATAGACCGTAATGCCGTGCCGCAGACATTCCGCAATTGCATCGATCAGCTCCTGCTTCGTTCCGTACTTCGTCCGGATGGTGCCTTTTTGATCGAATTCCCCAAGATCGTACAGATCGTATGCCCCGTATCCGGTGTCCTCGGCGGATTGGCCCTTCGTCACCGGGGGAATCCAGACGGAGTCGATCCCGGCCGCTTTCAGCTCCGGCGCCAGCTTTGCCAGACGCTTCCAGTGCTCGCCGTCGGCAGCTACATGCCATTCAAAAAACTGCATCATCGTATGATTGCGTTTCATCATGATCGGCCTCCTGAATGTTTTATCGGCAAAGACGTAATTAATATATGCAAATCATGATGGATGGTCGAACAGATCTAGCTGCAGCGGCGGGGGTCCGCTGTCGTCTCCGCCAAGCAGAGCCTGAAGCTCTTTGGCATTAGGGGTGGCATCGCCGGCAGAATTATTGTTGAAGACCACATACACGTTCTTCGAATCCTTCTCCAATTCTTTCAGCCGTTCCTGCCATTCAGTCAGTTCTTCCGTGCTGTAGCGGTACAGATAGCGCAGCTTGCGCCACTCGGGATTGCTGCTTTGATGCCAGCCCTTGGCGTTTCGCCCATGCATTCGCACATAGGTTGCTTCCGGCGAAGTTGCCACAGACACGATCGGAATGGAGCCGATACCGGCCTGCGGTTCGTCGACCACCGTATGGATCCAGCCTTCTTTTTTCATAAAAGCCAGCGTCCGTTCCCGGTATTCCGGGCTGTACCAGGTAGAGTTGCGGAATTCGAGCGCGCAGGGCACATCCAGCATCCTTTCTTTCGTCTCCCGCAGCACATCCACGTTTTCTTTCGTACAACCAAACCAAGGCGGGAACTGGAAGAGCGTCATCGTAAGCTTGCCCGCCTCTATGACGGGTTCAATGGAAGTATGAAACGCCTGAAACATTTCTTCGGCGGTATCAAAATAATTCTTTTTGCCCCGCAGATGCCCGGTCATGCCCTGATAGGCTTTAACAATAAAACCGAAATCATCGGGGGTCTGGCTTACCCATTTGACGTAGTTTCTAACCGGCTGTACGGCGTAAAAGGAGCTGTCGATCTCCACGATCGAAAAATGCGCGCTGTATGCGGACAAACGGTCTGCGGGCTTCATTTTTCCATACAGTTCATCATGGTCGCCAAATCCCGTCAAACCGACCTTGATCACAGGCGGTCTCCTCCTATTCTTGACATAAATGAATGCGGGTAGTACCGGTTACCTTCTATATAAACTGAAAACGGCTGGTGAAAAACAAAAAAAGGATTAAAGCTCGGATGCTGGGGACAGAGAGGGCTTGGTCCGCCTCGATAAAGCCGATTCGTGTCATTCAAACTGACGTGCTGGACAAAATGACGGAAATTCCCCAAAGCTATTTTACTTTTTGTCTAGTGTGAGGGGCAAGAGCACAGTGTAACATGTTAGTTAAAGCTACATGGACGATGTGATTTTACGTAAATGTCAAATATGGCGTTAACTTACATGCCATTTATAAAAATAATTCAGGGATAGGGGGAATATCGATGTCACTTATTGCAACAAAGGTTCCTGAAATTCAATTGGAAAATGTGGAGATGCGCTATCAGACGGATACGGCGGATGTTCTGGCGCTGCATCAGGTGAGTCTGGATATTGCCAAGGGAGAATTCGTCTCGCTTCTTGGCCCTTCCGGCTGCGGCAAGACGACGCTGCTTCGGCTTATGGCCGATTTGATCGAGCCGACGGGAGGCAAGGTGACGGTAGCCGGTAAGAGCGCCAAGGAGGCGCGGCTCGCCCAGAAATACGGCATCGTCTTTCAAAGCCCCGTGCTGTACGACTGGCGCAAGGTAAAGGATAACATTACGCTGCCGCTCGAGCTGATGGGCGTCAAGAAAGCCCGCCGCGACGAGAAGGCGCTGGAGCTGCTGGAGCTTGTCGGCCTGAAGGGCTTTGCAGACAAATACCCTTGGCAGCTCAGCGGAGGGATGCAGCAGCGGGTGGCCATTGCCCGGGCGCTGTCGATGGAACCGGAAATCCTGCTTATGGATGAGCCGTTCTCTGCCCTCGATGAATTCACGCGCGAGCGTCTGAATGAAGAGCTGTTATCTGTATGGAGCAAGGTGGGCAATACGGTCGTATTCGTTACTCACAGCATTCCCGAATCGATCTTCCTGTCTGACCGGGTCTTCGTGCTGTCTCCGCATCCGGGCCGCCTGTCGGCGGTGGTTGATATTCCTCTGCCGCGTCCGCGGACGGCCGAGATGAGAAACAGTCCGGAATTCTTTGATCTGATCGCAGGTATTCGCGACAGCTTCGAGGGAGTGTAATTTATGAAAGGAAACAGCATGCTGGCCAAAGGGCGGTTCCTGCCTCTGCTTGTCTGGGTCGCAGGGCTGCTGATTGTCTGGGAGGCCCTTTCGTGGGTGCTGCTGAATGTAGTGCATACGCCGCTGGCCCAATCGAAGCTGCCTTATGTCCATGAACTGGTTGCGACGCTCTTTCAGTACGCAGGCACACTGCTGAAAGAAGGGGCTGCGACCTTCGGGAACGCCGGCATCGGCTTCCTGCTCGGCGCCGCCGCAGGGGTGCTGCTCGCGGTGCTGATGAGCGTATCGAAGACGATCGAGCAGCTTACCTTCCCCTACGCAATCGCGTCGCAGATGATTCCGATTCTGGGCCTCGCCCCGATCATCTACGGCATCGTCCGCGACGAGCAGATCTCGCGGATCATTATCTCGGGTTATATTACGTTCTTCCCTGTGTCGCTCAATATGCTGCGGGGACTGCGAAGTGTCAATCTCTCTGCTCTGGAGCTGATGCATTCTTACGCGGCCAAACCTTGGGCCGTCTACTGGAAGCTCCGGCTTCCCGCCGCTCTTCCCGGCTTGTTCAGCGGGCTGAAGATCGCCGCTCCGCTTGCGGTTACCGGCGCGATTCTGGTCGAGCTGATGGGCGCGCAGCATGGGATCGGCGTGATTATGCTGCGCAATCTGTACTACGGTCCTTCTCATACTTACATGTTCTGGTCGACCATTCTGGTTGGTGCGTTTCTCGGCATGGCCAGCTATGGGCTCATGAGCCTGATCGAGCGGCTCGTCGCTCCTTGGCAGCCTGAATTCCGTCCGAAAGGGGGCAGCCGCTGATGAAAGGCAACACAGTTGGTGAAGCAACGCTCATTTCTTCACACAGTCAGGAGGATGGAAGCCGCCCGCAGGCTGCTATGGCGTCTCAACCGGCGCCGCCTTCGGCGGCCCCCGCTCAAAACGGCAGGCCGCGCCGTCGTGTGCGGAAAGCCGCAATCTTTCGCGTCATCCTTCCTGTGCTTGCAGGCGTTCTGTTTCTGGCGCTGTGGGAGCTGCAAGTAATACATGCTATTTTCGATTTGAAGAAATACCAGCTACCGCTGCCGTCGGCGATTGTGGAGGCAATGGGCGAAAATATGAGCCTGCTGCTGTCCTATACCGGATATACGCTCACTGAAGCGGTGCTGGGCATGCTTATCGGTTCAGCGCTTGGCTTCATCATTGCCCTGGTCGCCACGGCCTGGCCGCGCTGGGGCGGCGGCAGCCTGACGCTGGTCGCCGCGCTGAACGCCGTTCCAATCGTGGCGCTCGCGCCGATCATGAACCTGTGGTTCGGCGATGGGTTGGGCTCCCGCATCGCGATTGTGGCGGCGACGACGATGGCCGCGATGGCGATCAACGCCTATAAAGGAATGGCGGCGATCGATCCGCTGGCGCTGGATTTGATGCATTCCTACGCCGCGCCCAAATCGGCGGTGTTCCGCCACCTGCGGATTAAGAACAGCCTGCCTTATGTGTTCACCGCACTGAAAATCAACGCGACGGCAAGCATGATCGGGGCGATTGTCGGCGAATTCTTTTTCTCTTCGAGAGGACTCGGCTATCTGCTGTCCAACTCCATTAAGGTTGCCAAAATGCCGCTTGGCTGGTCATGCATCGTGCTTGCGGCGATTGCCGGCGTCATTTTCTACCTGGTGGTGGAAAGGCTGGAGAAAGTATTCATCCGCTGGCATCCTTCGCGGCGGGCTTCATAGGAATTAAGGTTTCGGTACAACCGGCCGTTAGGCTACCCCTGAGGAATCAGGCCCGGCCGTTTGCATACAGCGCATCATGATGGCAGCCATACTGTTCCAGGAGTCGCTTTCTTAAAAATATAAGATTTTATAAGTTTCACGCTTATAAATGGCCTTATATTTCTACGAGAAACGTACTTGCGTCCTGCAAGGACGCAGTAAGGAGTTTCTTCTTGTGTAATTAAAAATTTTCAGCGGGGGGAATTAGATTGATGAGCGTAAAAAACAGAAAATTTCGCGGTGTACTGTTAATGGCGGTAATGGCGTTGGTGCTGTCGATTCTTGCGGGTTGCGGAGGTAACAACAGTTCTTCGGGAAGTGAGCCGTCTGCTTCCGCAGGAAGCTCGGCCGCTCCGGAAGCAAGCACGGCGCCTGCGGCGGACCCGGTCCCAGTCAAGCTGCAGCTGAAATGGGTGCCGCAGGCTCAATTTGCAGGGTACTACGTCGCGCTCAGCAAAGGCTACTACAAGGACGAAGGTCTGGACGTTCAAATCCTGCCCGGCGGACCGGATATCGTGCCTGAGCAGCAGGTTGCGGGCGGATCGGCCGACATCGGCGTCGATTGGGTAGCGAGCTTGCTGACAAGCCAGGAGCAGGAAATGCCGCTGGTGCAAATCGCCCAGATTTACCAAAAGAGCGGTCTCGTGCTGGTCTCCAAGAAATCGGCGAATATCAACAGCCCGGCTGATCTGAAAGGTAAACGGGTCGGCAACTGGATGGGCGGCAACGAGTTCGAGCTGCTGGCGTTGTTCGACAAATACAAGCTCGATTCGAACAAAGATATCAAATTTACGAAACAAGGCTTCACCATGGACCAATTCCTCGGCGGCGAGCTGGATGCGGCTTCCGCGATGACGTACAACGAATATCAAGTTGTGCTTGAGTCGGGCGTCAAAGCCGAAGATCTGAATGTCATCGACATGAACGACGAGGGCGTTGCCATGCTGGAAGACAATCTGTTCGCCAACAAGGAGTGGCTGGAAGCCAATAAAGAGACGGCGGCGAAATTCGTCCGCGCTTCGCTTAAAGGCTGGAAGGATGCTATCGCCGATCCGGCGGCGGCAGTGGATATTGTGATGGAACAGGCGGAAGCCGGCAGCACGACGAAAGAGCATCAGCTGAAAATGATGGAAGAAGTCGCCAAATTGATTCAGCCGGAAGGCTTCGACATCTCCAAGCTAGGCTACACGGACGAAGCCGCATTCAAGCAAACCGCAGATATTGCCTTTAAGTTTGGTGTAATCAAGAAAGAGGCCAATCTGTCCGAGGCGTACACGAACGAAATTATGGACATGGCTTCCAAATAATGCAATCTGCAGGATGAGCCCTATTAGGCTTGATCCTGGAGCCTCCGCGAAATTCCTGACAACCCGCTTAACCAATGCGGATCTGATTTTGCGGAGGCGGTTTTTTTCAGGGCCCACTTATTGATAGCGCTGAAGCCAAAGCTCCGATTGTCGGGCGTAATTTTACGGGAAAAGAGGTGCCTTGCATGTCTCTGCTGGTCAGACAGACCGAGAAAGTGAGAAATTTTATCAACGGGCAATGGGTGGAGTCGTCCTCTGGGCGGGAGGAAGAAGTATTCAATCCCGCAACGGAAGAAGTGATCGCTTATGTGCCGCTGTCCAGTCGTGAGGAGCTGGATGCCGCGGTTGCGGCGGCAAAGGCAGCGTTTTACAGTTGGAAAAAGGTTGCTGTGCCCCGCCGGGCCCGCTATTTCTTCGAATATCAGCGGCTGCTGCTGAAGCATGCGGAAGAGCTGGCTGAACTGATCACGCTGGAGAATGGAAAGAGCCTCGAGGAAGCGCGCGGAGAAGTTCAGCGCGGCGTGGAATGCGTGGAATTTGCCGCGGGCGCTCCCACCCTGATGATGGGCAGCCAGCTTCCGGACATTGCCACGGGCATCGAGTCGGGAATGTACCGCTATCCTCTCGGTGTTGTCGGCGGGATCGCGCCGTTCAACTTCCCGATGATGGTGCCGTGCTGGATGTTCCCGCTGGCGATTGCCTGCGGCAATACGTTCGTGCTGAAGCCGTCAGAGCGGACGCCGCTTCTTGTGGGCCGTCTAGCTGAGCTGTTCGCGGAGGCGGGCTTTCCACCGGGCGTGCTGAATGTGGTGCACGGCGCGCATGAGGTCGTTAACGGAATGCTGGAGCATGAGGATATCAAGGCGATATCCTTTGTCGGCTCCCAGCCAGTCGCGGAATACGTCTACAAGAACGGAAGCGCGCATGGCAAACGGGTCCAGGCGCTGGCGGGCGCCAAGAACCATTCCATCGTTCTGCCCGATGCCGACATGGATAACGCGGTCAAGAACATTACAGCTGCCGCCTTCGGCTCGGCCGGGGAACGCTGCATGGCCTGCTCGGTCGTGGTTGCTCATGAGCAGATCGCCGACGAGCTGGTTGCGCGGCTGACGGCAGCCGCCGATAATCTCAAAATCGGCAGCGGCCTGGACGCCGGGGTGTTCCTGGGACCGGTTATCCGTCAGTCCAACAAGGAAAGAACCGTGTCGTATATTGAAACCGGGGAGCGGGAGCAGGCCACGCTTGTCCGTGACGGCAGGAAAGACGCTGCTGCCGAAGGAGCGGGTTACTTCGTCGGCCCAACGATATTCGATCATGTGAAGCCGGGGATGACGATTTGGCGGGACGAGATTTTTGCTCCGGTGCTGGCCGTCATTCGCGTAAAGGATCTGGCAGAGGCGATTTCCGTCACCAATCAGTCGCCGTTCGCCAACGGCGCCTGCATTTACACCGACAGCGCCAAGGCAATCCGCGAGTTCCGTGAAGAAATCGACGCGGGCATGCTGGGAGTCAATCTGGGCGTACCCGCGCCAATGGCTTTCTTCCCGTTCTCGGGATACAAGAAATCGTTCTACGGGGACCTGCATGCGAACGGACGCGACGGCGTAGAGTTCTATACACGCAAGAAAATGATCACAGCCCGCTACTAAAGCTGCGCGGGCCATGGAGAGGGGATAAGCGCAATGCTTAAAACGGGGATGGAGAGCGAACTTGCAATCAGCAAAGACCGGAAGTATCTGTGGCATCACATTTCGCCTTACAGTGAAGCCAATCCGCCGATGATCGCCGCGTCCGCCAGCGGGGCCTGGGTTACCGATATCGATGGAAAGAAATATCTGGACGGCATGTCGGGCCTGTGGTGCGTCAATGTGGGCTACGGCCGCAAGGAACTGGCTGAAGCCGCATATAATCAACTGCTGAGCCTGCCTTATTTTCCGCTGACGCAGAGCCATATGCCGGCTATTCTGCTGGCGGAGAAGCTGAACGAATGGCTGGGAGATGAATATGTGATCTTCTTCTCCAACAGCGGATCGGAAGCGAATGAGGCTGCCTTTAAAATGGTGCGCCAGTATCAGCAGCAGATCGGCCAGCATTACCGGCACAAGTTCATTGCCCGTTACCGGGGCTATCACGGCAACTCCTTCGGCGCCCTGTCCGCGACAGGTCAGGCTCAGCGCAAATACAAATACGAACCGCTCAGCGGGGGCTTCCTGCATGTGGCCCCGCCCGACAGCTACCGCCGTCCCGCCGGGCAGTCGGTAGAGGAATTCAACCTCTTGATGGCTCAGCAGATCGAGGACACCATTGTCTGGGAGGGTGCGGAGACGGTAGCGGCGGTCATCATGGAGCCGGTGATTACCGGCGGCGGCGTCATTGTGCCCCATCAGCTCTATATGGACCGCGTGCAGGAAATCTGCAAGAAGCACGGCGTGCTGCTCATTATCGACGAAGTCATCTGCGGCTTCGGCCGGTCGGGGCGTAAATTCGGCCACCATAACTTTGGCGTGAAGCCGGATATCGTGACGATGGCCAAAGGGCTGACCAGCGCCTATCTTCCGTTGTCAGCGACCGCCGTCCGCAAAGAAATTTACGAAGTCTTTAAGGATAACAGCGACGACTACGGCTACTTCCGCCATATCAATACGTTCGGCGGCAATCCGGCTGCCTGCGCCCTGGGACTGCGAAATCTGGAAATCATGGAGCAGGAGAACCTCGTTGAACGCGGCGATCTTCTCGGCAAGCGGCTGAGCGCCGGACTGTCCGGGCTGCTGGAGCACAAGCTGGTCGGCGACGTCCGCAGCTTCGGCCTGATCACCGGCGTCGAGCTTGTGGCGGATAAGACGACCAAGGAGCCGGCTCCGCTGGATACCGTAAAAGGCATCATCGCCGATTGCAAGGCCAAGGGTCTAATTATCGGCAAGAACGGCGACACCGTAGCGGGTTTCAACAATGTACTCACCTTTGCCCCTCCGCTTGCCTCTACCGACGAGGACATCCAGTTCATCCTGGACACGTTCACAGAGGTACTGAACGGGAACTGGGCAAAGTAAGCTTTTCTGGATACAGGAACTGATAGGCCCGCAGAGCGACTTGGATCGATATGCGGTTCTCCGGCGACATGAAGTCCTCGCCGAGCAGCTCCGTAATTTTATCCAGACGGTAATACAGCGATTGTCTGACGATGAACAGCTTCCGCGCCGCGATTTGTTTGGAGCCGTCATGATCCAGATAGACCCGCAGCGTCAGCAGCAGCTCGCTGCCCTTCTGCTGGTCATGGTCGATCAGCGGACCAAGATAGGTGCGGATAAAGTTCTGCAGCGTCTTGCCGTCGTTCAGGCTCAGCAGCAGCTGGAAGACGCCAAGCTCTTCGTAGAACAGGGTCGGCTTCTGGTGGCAGGGGTAGAGCGACAGCGCCTGCACCGCTTCCCGGTAGCCGGATGGAGCATTTTTAAGCTGGGTATGCGATTTGCCCACGCCGATGACGAGCTGAAGATCCTTCAGCTTCTCGTCGGAGCGGATATTCTGCAGGGCTTCCAGCGCCTGCTGCAGCCGGGTCCGCCCGGGCACCTTGGACTGAATGTCCAGCGCAATGACGGTTAGCCGGTTATTCTTTAGCGTGATTAACGGCCGGAGCGAATATTTCTCAAAAATGGAACGCAGGACGAGTGAAAGGTGAAACGTAATCGACTCCCATTCATTTTCCGAGCTGTTCCATTTTACGTTTCGGGGATTTTCGATCTCGATCAGGCACACGCGGTAAGCAAGCTCGTTGACAACGCCGAAATCCGGTCCGATCAGGCTCTTGAGCCGGTTCTCATCGTCAATGCGCCCGTTGATTAATTCGTCGACCCACAAGTTTTCGGAAAAAAGCTTGCGCTCCTCCATATAGCGTGTGCGCAGCAGCTCCTGAGCGATGGACAGCGAGGCAGAATCAAGCAGCAGACAGTCGAACTCCTGCGGTTTATGGGGGCATACCATCAGAATATAGGCCCAGGTCTGGTCAAGAGCGCCAACCGGCTTGAGCGCGACTGTTTTACCGCCGAATTCACGGAAGCTGGGGGCGGCGTCCGGTTGATGAATCCCGTCCATTTCCTCATAAAAGGCCGAGAAGAAGCGCAGCAGAGGCTCCTGCTCCTCCGGCGGCAGCGCGGGAAAGAACTGCGGCTTGCCTTGAAGCTGCATGTATAGAACTTGCGTGCGCGTGCTTCTGGACAGCAGCTGCAGCACCTTTACCGTTCCCTGAGAGGTCAGCGTCAGCCTGTGGAATTCGCGGGAGATGCTCTCCAGCTCCCCGAGCATGCGGTGATGGCGGTTGATAATAAGCGAATGCAGATCGAGTGTGATATCGACGAACCGAACCGTGCGGTTAAACACAATAAGCGAAAAATCATGTTGATCCGCCAGGGAGACCAGTTCTTCAGGCACGGCGCTGAAATAAGTCCCCAGCTCGATGCACAGGCAAGCGGCGTTTTTTTGGATCAGGTATTCCAGAAATTCAAGAGAGGTGGGGAGATCGGCGCTCATCCCGATGCCTGTTGTGAGTATCATTTCCTGTCCGTGAATGAGGCTCTCGAAGCTTGCGCTTTCCAGCACATGAACCCAGCGGATCGCCCGGTCCAGGCCCGAACTTCCTCCGACGACTTTGGCGTCGGCAAACAGCGGTCTTTTCAGCGCTTCACGAATCGTAAACACAAGTTCCCAGTCCATACTCATCCTCCTCGTCCTGGCAGATGCCGTATATTTTTTTGTACCGCAGTCTATTCTCAATCTATTCTCTCACGTAAAAAATACACTTTTGAAATTAGACATTATGTCTAATGTAACGAAAAAATGAATTGACTATAGTGTGAATATAAATGTTAGAATAACTAACCTAAATAGGCAGAGATAAGCTTGTTTTAAAAGGGATACAGCTTATTGTACTATATAAATCTGTCAAAGTAAGTAGAATTATAAGGCAAAAATCGTAATTGTGTTATATTATGTAACATACACCTGGGAGGGATAACTGATGGAACACGCTTCTCCGTTGACCGCATTTTCACCTGACATGTTCATGAGAAATTTTGCCGAGGCCGAACCGGGGCTCACCCGCAAGGGCGCGGCCGAAGAATCCAACCGCTGTCTTTACTGCTATGACGCTCCTTGTATTAAGGCTTGCCCGACGGGCATTAACATTCCCTCCTTTATTAAGCGTATTGCAACGGACAACCTGCGGGGCGCCGCGCATACAATAATGGAGTCCAACCCGGTAGGCGCAAGCTGCTCTCGCGTCTGCCCGACCGAAGAGCTGTGCGAAGGAGCCTGCGTGCTGAACGACGCTTCCGAGCCGATCCAGATCGGTCTGCTCCAGCGCTATGCGACGGATTGGGCGATGAATAACGGCGCGGAGCTGTTCAAGGCGGGGACTCCCAAGGGGAAAAAGGCTGCCGTGATCGGCGGCGGGCCGGCCGGATTGTCGGCTGCCAGAGAGCTGGCCCGCGAAGGCTTCTCCGTCGTGATCTACGAAGCAAGGGAGCAAGCGGGCGGACTTGATACACACGGCATCGTGTCCTTCCGTCTGCCGCAGTCCATCTCCCTGTGGGAAGTGGAGCAGGTCGAAAAGCTTGGCGTGGACATCCGCACAGGGGTAAAGGTTGGGACGGATGTAACGGTGGATGAGCTGAAGGAGGAATATGACGCCATCGTGCTTGCCGCCGGTATGGGCTATGTGCCCGACCTCGGCATCCCGGGCGAGGAACTGGACGGCGTGTATGACGCGATCAAGCTGGTGGAATCGACGAAGACGGGTGTCTCGAATGTACAGCTGATGGGACAGCGCGTTGCCATTATCGGCGCGGGCAACACGGCGATCGACGCCGCAACCTGCTCTGTGCGGCTCGGAGCGTCCAATGTGAAGATGGTCTACCGCCGCACCCGCGAGGAGATGACGGCCTACGACTTCGAGTATGAATTTGCCAAGCAGGAAGGCGTCGAGTTTAGCTGGCTGACGCTGCCTAAGCGAATTGTCGGCGACGAGCTCGGCAAGGTGACCGGCCTGGAATGTGTAACCATGAAGCTGAGCGGCGAGGCCGGCAGCGACGGCAGACTTAAGCCGGTGCCGGTGGAAGGCTCCGAATTTATTATGCCGGTTGAAGCTGTCGTGCTGGCCATCGGGCAGAAGCGCCATACCGGCCTGATCGAGCATCTCGGCCTTGAGCATGAATGGGGCGTCGTGAAGATCGACGAGGAGACCCACCAGACTTCCGATCCGCAAATTTATGCGGTGGGTGACATCGTCTTTGGCTTCGGCAAAGGAGAAGCGATGGTCGTATCGGCGGCCCAGCAGGGCAAAATCGCCGCTCACGCGATTGTTAAGCAATTTACGCCGCAGCAGGACAGCGTTGTCGGCTCTGCGGTATAAAAATATTTTTCAGGGAGGGAATTATCAATGGCAGATTTGAGCATTAATCTCGCAGGGATCAAGTCGCCCAATCCGTTCTGGCTGGCCTCCGCGCCGCCTACCAATACAGGCTATCAAGTGCAGCGCGCTTTTGAAGCGGGATGGGGCGGCGCCGTATGGAAGACGCTTGGCGATCCGATTATCAACACCTCGGCGCGCTTTGCCGCCGTCAATTTCAACGGTCAGCGCGTAGCCGGCTTCAACAATATCGAGCTGATTACAGACCGTCCGCTGGAGGTCAACCTGAAGGAAATCTACGAGACAAAGAAGCGCTTCCCGAATCATGCCGTGGTCGCCTCCCTGATGGTTGAACCCAAACAGGAGAAGTGGCATGAAATCGTCAAAAGAGTCGAGGATGTCGGCGTAGACGGTCTGGAGCTGAACTTCGGCTGTCCGCATGGGATGGCGGAGCGCGGCATGGGCGCCGCATCCGGGCAGCAGCCCGATCTGGTAGAAGCTCAGACGTACTGGGTCAAGGAAGTGGCGACAACACCCGTCATCGTCAAGCTGACTCCCAATATTACCGACATTACGGTAACGGCCCGCCACGCCGTCAAGGGAGGCGCCGACGCGATCAGTCTGATCAACACGATCAACAGTCTCGCGGGAGTGGACATTCATACCTGGAACACGATTCCCCATATTGGCGGCAAGGGCGCCCACGGCGGCTACTGCGGCCCGGCTGTCAAGCCGATTGCGCTCAACATGGTTGCCGAATGCGCCCGCCACCCGGAGGTCACCGTTCCGATCTCCGGCATCGGCGGCATCTCCACCTGGCAGGATGTCGTTGAATTTATGCTGATGGGCTCAACCGCCATTCAGGTGTGTACGGCGGCTATGCATCACGGCTTCCGGATCGTGGAGGAGATGATCGACGGCCTGAACAATTACTTGGATGAGAAGGGCCTCGCATCCGTGACTGAACTGACCGGTAAATCGGTGTCCAAATACTCGAACTGGGGCGACCTCAACCTCAACTACAAAGTGGTGGCCCGGATCAACGAGGAGAACTGCATCAACTGCAACAAATGCCATATTGCCTGCGAGGACACTTCGCATCAATGCATCGATATGCTGACGAATGCGGAGGGCAAAGCGATTCTGAAGGTGCGCGAAGAAGACTGCGTTGGCTGCAATCTGTGCTCGATCGTCTGCCCTGCGGAGGGCGCTATCGACATGGTGGAAATCGACAGCGGCCTTCCGCCGATGACCTGGAACGAGCGCCAGCGCGTCGTCGGCAGCCTAAGCGGTTCTTATTCCAAAGCGGAGGTGGTTTTAGAATGAAGAAGATCATCAAGAACGGCACGATTGTAACGGCGGCGGATACGTTTACCGGAGATGTCGCCATCGAGAACGGAATTATCACGGAAATCGGCCTTAACCTGAATGCGGACGGGGCCGAGATCGTCGACGCTTCCGGCCGCTACGTCTTCCCGGGAGGCGTTGACCCGCATACGCATCTGGATATGCCGTTTGGCGGAACCGTGACAGCCGACGACTTCGAGACGGGCACCATCGCCGCCGCCTATGGCGGAACGACGACAGTGATCGACTTCTGCCTGACGAGCAAGGGGCTGCCTCTTCAGCAGGCGGTGAACACCTGGCATGAGAAATCGCAGGACAAAGCCGTCATCGACTACAGTTTCCACCTTATGGTGTCCGAGCTGAACGACAAGGTGCTTGCGGAGCTGCCGCAAATTATCGAGAACGAAGGCATCACCTCCCTTAAAGTGTTCATGGCTTACAAAAATGTGCTCCAGGCCGACGACGGCACACTCTTTAAGACGCTTCAGGCCGCCAAAAAAGAAGGCGCGCTCGTGATGGTCCACGCCGAGAACGGCGATGTGATCGACTATCTCGTGACCAAAGCGCTGGCCGAGGGCAACACCGATCCGATCTATCATGCGCTGACCCGGCCTCCGGAGCTTGAAGGTGAAGCCACGGGCCGCGCCGCCTATCTAACCGAGCTGACCGATTCGCAGCTGTATGTGGTGCATGTGACCTGCGCCGAGGCGGCGTGGAAGATCGAGGAGGCCCGTAAGAAGGGGCTGCGCGTCTACGGCGAAACCTGCCCGCAGTATCTGGTGCTTGACCAGACGGCGCTTGAGAAGCCGAACTTTGAAGGCGCCAAATACGTATGGTCCCCGCCGCTGCGCGAGCAGTGGAACCAGGACGTGCTGTGGAAATCCTTGTGGAACGGCAGTCTGCAGACGATCGGCTCCGACCAGTGCTCCTTTAACTTCAAGGGCCAGAAGGAACTGGGCCTTGGCGATTTCTCGAAAATTCCGAACGGCGGGCCGACGATTGAAGACCGGTTCACCATTTTGTACTCCGAAGGGGTGGAAAAAGGCCGCATCTCGCTGAATAAATTCGTCGATATAATCTCCACCTCCAGCGCCAAGCTGTTCGGCCTGTTTCCGCAAAAAGGGACGATCGCTGTCGGAAGCGACGCCGACATCGTCATCTTCGACCCTGCCGTGCAGCGGACCCTTTCCGCCGAAACCCATCATATGAACGTCGATTACAACGCGTTTGAGGGCTTCGAGGTCAAGGGAGAACCGGTCTCCGTGCTCAGCCGCGGCGAGTTCGTCATCCGCGACAAGAAGTTTGTCGGCAAGGCGGGTGCCGGCAAGTATTTGCACCGCAAACGGTTCGGGACCGCTCCGGCGCTTCCGGCCAAAGCCGAGGTTAGCGGAGGTGTAGTTTAATGTCCGCATATGATGATTTTGCCAAGGAGAAGCAGGAGATTGACGATTTGCTGCTTCAGGGCTATGCCGTTACCGGCATGCTGGAAACCTTGGACGGAGCCAAAGTGAAATTTGATCAAGGGGAGCCGGGCAAAGGGAGTGTAGAGCTGCTTCTTCTGACGGCGGACGCCCGCAAATATGTGACGACGCTTGTTTTTGCAGGCATGCAAAAGGTACAGTAGACGTTTTGCTAAATTAAGAAAGCGTACGCCGGGAACTTGGGCGTACGCTTTTTTAGATTGACATCATGTAACGATTATTCTATATTATTAATTAACAATTAATCGCATTGAATTAATAGGAATTATTGATTGACCAGATAGCTGGAAATCAAGCCAAAGTGACGCCGCCCAGGCGAAGTGGCTTGATTTTTTTTATTTCCTGGAAAGAAGGTTGGTTCAAGCATGATAACCGTCACGAATCTGAACAAGAGCTACCGGACGCGCAGCGGGACGGTTTCGGCGCTTTCGGATATTAATCTGCATATTGAAAAAGGCGAAATATTCGGCATTATCGGCTTCAGCGGCGCTGGTAAATCCACGCTAATCCGCTGTCTGAACCGGCTCGAGGAGCCGGATTCGGGCAGCATTCAAATTGGCGAGACGATCATTACCGATCTGAAGGAGCGCGAGCTGCGGCTGGCCCGCCGTAAAATCGGGATGATTTTTCAACAGTTCAATCTGTTTGATTCCAAAACGGTCTTTGGAAACGTCGCTTTTCCACTGAAGGCCGCAGGTTACAAGAAGCCCGAGATTGAGCGGCGGGTGGGCGAAATTCTCGACCTGGTCGAGCTTGGCGGCAAGGCCGGAAGCTACCCTTCCGAGCTGAGCGGCGGACAGAAGCAGAGGGTAGGCATAGCAAGGGCGCTCGCCGGCGAACCGGATGTGCTGCTGTCGGATGAGGCGACATCGGCGCTTGATCCGCAGACGACCCATTCCATCCTGGAGCTGCTGGCGGATATTAACCGCAGGCTGGGCCTTACCGTTGTGTTGATCACGCATGAGATGGATGTTCTGCGCCATATTTGCGGCAATGCCGCCGTAATTGAGGCGGGCCGTATCGTTGAGAACGCTCCGGTCCGGCAATTATTCCATAACCCGCAAAGCGATACGGCCAAGCGGTTCGCCGGAATCTACGACTTCTACAACAATACCGGGAATAGCGGACAGCTCGAAGTTCCGAAGCCGGAGCAAAGAGAGGCTGTGCTGCGATGAGAGAAGATGTAGTCGATTTGCTGTGGGAAGGGCTGCGGCAGACGCTGTACATGGTAGCATGGTCGTCGGTCTTTGCGCTGCTCCTGGGCACGCTGCTCGGGATTACACTGGTAGTTACGGATAAGGGCGGGATTCTTGCCGCTCCCGGAGTGAACAAGGTGATCAGCACCGCAATTAACGGCGTACGTTCCATTCCGTTCATTATCCTGATTGTGCTGCTGCTGCCATTATCCCGGCTGATTGTGGGTACTACGCTCGGTCCGACGGCGGCGATCGTCTCTTTATCTATCGGTGCGGCTCCGTTTCTCGGGCGAATCATCGAGAATGCCCTTCGCGAAGTGGGAGACGGCAAGATCGAAGCAGCCAAATCAGTAGGCGCTGGACCGTTCACGATAATCCTGCAGGTGCTTATACCTGAGGCCTTGCCCGCTCTGGTCCGGGGAATGACGATTGCCGTTATCTCCATCACCGAATTCACGGCGGTAGCAGGCGCCATCGGCGCGGGAGGACTGGGGAGCTTGGCCATCCGCTTTGGCTATCAGCGGTTCCGCACCGATATTTTGCTTGGGACGGTCCTTCTCATCATTCTGATCGTCCAGATTCTGCAGTGGTCCGGCGACTATATCGCCCGTTCCATTGACCGGCGGCGCTTTAAGAACGGGTAGAGCGGCTATACGCCGCCGGGACTACGGTTCCGCGTGTTTAGACGAGGCGCTTAGAGCCTTTGATGATTCACAGGTTGTACATTCTTTTACATACATTTTTCAGAGAAAGCAGGGATTGGGATGGCGAGAAAAAGAAGCTTATGGTTTGCGGCGGTTATTGTGGCGACAGGAATCTTGGCCGGCTGCGGATCGCAGAACGGAAACGGGGAGGAGGCTGCTCCGCAGACCAGCGCGGCTGCTAGCGAAGCGCCTAAGGAAGTTACAATTAAGGTCGGGGCGTCGGCTGTGCCGCATGCCGAGATTTTGGAATTCATCAAGCCGAAGCTGAAGGAAGAAGGAGTTAATCTGGAGGTTGTTACGCTGGATGATGACGGACAGCTTAATCCTGCGCTGCAGGAGAAGCAGATCGACGCTAACTACTTCCAGCACGTCCCTTATCTGGATTCCGTCAAAGGAGAGAAGGGCTATGATTTCGTAGTTACCGCCAAGGTGCATGTCGAACCGATTGGCTTCTACTCTGAGAAGCTGAAGAGCAAGGACGAAATCTCGCATGGTGCGAAAATCGGCATCCCGAACAATCCCTCTAACGAATACCGGGCGCTTGTGCTGCTTCAGCAGCAGGGGCTGATCAAGCTGAAGGACGGTCTGACGACTTACGAAGCGACCCCTAAAGATATCGTGGATAACCCGCATAACCTGGAGTTCGTCGAAGCGGATGCTGCCACGCTGCCGCGTTCGCTGCCCGATCTGGATGGAGCAATTATTAATACTAACCTCGTCCTCGATGCGAAGATCGATCCCAAGACGGCGCTGTTCCGCGAAGACGCGAATTCGCCTTACGCCAACGTAGTGGTGGTCCGCAAAGGCGATGAGAACCGCGAGGAAATCAAGAAGCTGGATGAAGCCCTGACAAGTCCGGAGGTCAAAAAATTCATCGAGGATAAATACGGCGTAGCCGTCGTGCCTGCATTTTAGAGTTCGTCAATGAAACTTAAGTACAATCCATTTTTGAGGCTGTCCCAAAAGTAGGTTTCTACAATCTTATGGGGCTCCTCACATATGCAAAAACAAACAAACCGGCCGGTCAAGGGGGTTCATCCTTGGCCGGCCGGTTTCATTTTGGTCTACCGCATGTTTCCTCAGCAAATTATGGGCTTGCGAAAGCCGCCTGACCTCCAGGCTTACTTTCGCAAGCCCTCGAAGAAGGAACCGCCGGAATCCCCGGTTGTTCTTCATTTACCCAAATACTCTTTCCACTTCCGCCATTCGCCGGGCGGAAAGAGCCCGGCCTTCCTCACTCCGCAGCTTCTCCCGCGCCTGCTCCTTGTACCGCAGGTACGCCATGCTCACTCGAATTTCCTGGTTGCCTTTCGCCTAGGTACAGCCACTCTTTAGGGACAACCTTCACAGTTTTCACTCCGGTATACTCGCAGCTTCACTTCATAACCGCTGTCTAACTTGCTCCGGCTTTCCCGCACAAAATCCAGCTTTCGCCCATTTCGGCAAATCCACTGGTCGTTCTATTCTTCATATGTCCAGTTCTCCAACTTCCCGGGATCGGTTTTCCAGGACTTGTTCGTTTCCCGGTGGAACGTATTGTATTTACCAGCGCTTCGCAATTTTCCTCTTCGAGATAGGCGTAATTCTCCTCTCCGCCGTAGCCCGCATCAGCAACGACGGTTTTCGGCAGTTGGCCCAGCCTCTTCTGCAGTTGCTTCAAGTGTGGAATCAGGCAGCGGGTATCGGTCGGTCGCTGGTGCACGCTGTAGCCCACAATGAACTGGTTTTCCGTTCCCGCCTGTACATTGTATCCTGGCTTCAACTGACCGTTCTTCATGTGGTCTTCCTTCATCCGCATAAACGTGGCGTCCGGGTCGGTTTTGCTGTAGCTGTTTCGCTCTTGCCGCTCGTAGCGCTACATGCGCGGCAGGTAATCCCGCTTCAGCAAGCGGACTGCTTTCTTTAGCGGCTTATCCTAGGGCCTGTTCCGACGCTTCGTTGCTTAGTGAAGCGGATTCCCCCAAGCTCCGCCAAATCTGCACCTTCATGGGCTAGATTTTCTTGCTGTTCCTGCTCTTCAATCGTCTGGAACAGTACCCGCACCTTTTCCTGCAGCTTCATTTTGTACCGAACCACCACTTTGCGCCAGACAAACGTATACCGATTCGCATTCGCCTCGATCTTGGTGCCGTCCACAAAATAGTAATCCACTTTGACGTAGCCGCCTTGGATTATGAGTTCCAGCAGGGCGGTAAACAGGGACTCCAGCACGTCTTTCATCCGCTTGCTGCGGAACCGGTTAATGGTGCGGAAGTCCGGGTGCTGGCATCCGGCCAGCCACATGAACGGGATGGTTTCCCGCACAGCCTTGGTGATTTGACGGGAAGAGTAGATCCGCTGATGTAGGCGTAGAGGATGATTTTGGTGAGCATTTTGGGGTGGTAGCTGTGCCTTCCGGCGCCCGGATGAGCAGCCGCAAAGA
Source organism: Paenibacillus sophorae (assembly GCF_018966525.1). Classification (NCBI taxonomy): domain Bacteria; kingdom Bacillati; phylum Bacillota; class Bacilli; order Caryophanales; family Paenibacillaceae; genus Paenibacillus; species Paenibacillus sophorae. Next base: position 362,771 of record NZ_CP076607.1, on the reverse strand, counting down.
TCTTATCGCAGGTGCGGTTCACCATGTCGTTTACGACACGAACGAAGTGGTTTGGAGGAAAGTCCTCCTCCAGGTCCATTGGCAGATGAAGTTGATCCATGCTATCGTGAATGTACAAAAGAAGCCCTCCTTTGGAATGGTTACTCGACACTTCCATTTTACTAAGGAACGGCTTCTTTTTGTTTTACAAAATGGAAACAAGGGCGATCCCAAAAGTCATTTAGGATGACTTTTGGGACAGCCTCTTCTTTTTTGTTTTCAGCAATTACACTAATGGAAGAAATGTAAAGTCATCTTTACATTTGATAAAATTGGTAGTATGATACAAAAAACATTATTTTTTTTAAGGAATGGTAAATATGGGAGACGGTGATTCGTGTCTTAAACACCACATTCTTGAACTGCGAACGGAGAGGGGCTGGACTCAACAGCAACTGGCGGATGCCTTGCAAGTCAGCCGTCAGACGGTGATCTCCATCGAAAGGAACAAGTATATGCCGTCTTTGAAACTGGCTTTTCGCATCGCGGAGGTTTTCCAAAAGAGTATATATGAGGTGTTCGATTATGAAAGGTAGGAAAGTATATGAACTCTCTCACATTGATGAATTCGATCTTTGCGGTATTGGGATTCCTGGCATTCGTTAGTATTATGATTCTCAGCATTGCCGGAGTCAGGGATGAGCGCGGTCTTTATATTTTCAACAAGTTTTTTAAGTATATGTTTTTTCTCCTGAGTGCAAGCTTCTCGCTTGTCATTCTGATTAGTTCTTGGGTGGACATGGGTTACGAATTGTACAGAAATATGGTCACACTGTTATTTTCGTTGTCTTTTGTGATTGGCTTCTTCATTTGGATCGGTCTGTGGAAACGCAATTAATTGACAGGAGCGGACGGTTGTTCGCGGTTGGGAGGAATCAAATTGGACTTTTTATCAATAAACCAAGTCTCTAAAAGAATCGGTGGCAAGAATATTATCAAGAATGTTAGTTTATCGGTTCCCAAAGGGAAAATATTCGGACTACTTGGGCCGAACGGGGCTGGGAAAACAACCTTGATCAAGATGATGGTGGGCATAATGAAGATGTCTTCAGGCGATATTCGTATCGGTGGCAGCTCCATTCAATCCGAATTCAAGGATGCAATCCGGAAGGTAGGCGCAGTGATTGAGAACCCCTCTTTTTATGGGGAGATGACAGGGTTTCAGAATTTGCGTTATATCTCGGCCTTTCATATGAAACCAAACAAGGTGAATATTGAACGCCAGCTTGAAGCTTTTGGACTAAGCGATAGCGCGAACAAGAGAGTCAAGAAATATTCGCTTGGAATGAAGCAGCGTCTCGGTCTCGCCGTTTCGCTGCTGCATAATCCCGACCTGGTTATTTTGGATGAACCAACCAATGGCATGGACCCTCAGGGAATCATTGATTTAAGACGAATCCTACGGGGACTTGCCGAAAAGCACGAGAAGACGGTTTTCCTCTCAAGTCATTTGCTTTCCGAGGTAGAGTTATTATGCGATTATTACGGCGTGATGAACGATGGAGAACTGTTGGAAATTAAAGAGAATGGAAGAGCGGCAAATGAATTTCGGTATACTCTTTCGTTTGATTCCACGTGCATAAAGCGAGCAATGCAGCTGCTCACAGAGGCTGGATATCAGGTGAAGCGTAATGAAGCGGCGTATGAATTAAGTTTTGTACTGCCTGAAGAGAAAATAATGATCGTGATCAACATGCTGAATCATCATCAGATCGAAGTATTGAATATGAAGCAGGCCAGATGGACACTGGAAGAAGATTTCATAGCATTACTGAACGCAAATAAGGGGGCAAGCTAATGCGACTATTGGGTAATGAACTGTACCGGTTCTATAAAAATCGCAACACATGGCTTATTACATTGCTACTGTTTTTCATCACCGTGGCTTATACTCTCTTGGTTAGCTTTAGCAGGCCGAACACTCTCGCGGACAGCGGGAACTGGAGATCCGGCGTTGAGAATCAGATTCAAGAGGATAAGAAACAGATGGCAGCCTTGTCGCCGTCCATGCCCATGCACCGATTTCTGTCCGAACAGCTTGTCGTGAACCAGTACCGGCTTGACCATGATCTTCCGCCTACTTCTAAATATGACGCATTGACACTGATTAATGAATTAAGACCGGTGACTACGTTGATTACGCTGGTAGCGATTGTTCTTGCCGCCAATGCGATAGCGGCCGAGCACGCTAAGGGAACCATCAAATTTGTCATTACTTCGCCGATACGTAGAGGGACTTATCTGCTACTGAAATATGCCTCAGTTGTAATAAATATTCTGCTACTGTTCATGGCATTTATGATGCTGGCTTCATTGTTGGGCTATGTGTGGTTGGGTACAGGCGGAAGCAATTATTATTTGGCCTATCAAAATGGGGCGATCGTGAAGATGTCGATGATGACCTACCTATGCCTGAAATATTTAGCGACCCTTGCCAATATTGTCATGGTGGCTACTCTGGCCTTTGCCGTATCGGTATTATTTAGAAACGCGATACTTGCGGTAGGTGTCTCCTTGCTGTTGTATTTCACCGGAACAACGATGACGCAATTTTTTGCCATGAAATTTGGCTGGATCAAGTACCTGATTTTTGCGAATTACGACCTATCCGCTTATTTGGACGGCAGGCCGGTAGTTGAGAGTATGACCCTTTCCTTTTCGCTAACGATGATGGCTGTCTACTTTGTAGCCTTTCTGAGCATTTCCTATGTGACCTTTACCAGAAGGGATATTACGACTTAAGACCGGTAGATTTACGGTGAAAAACGCGAAGCGGGCATCATAAGGCTGATGGGCGCTTCGCGTTAAGCTTCACTTATACACAAGGACATTAAGATCTGACTGGCGGGGACAGATGAAGAATTTGCGGCAGGTTACCGGGCAGGGCTTGCTGAAGCAACCCAAAGCCCACGCCGCTCCATCCGAGCATCAAGCCGACCGCCTCCACTCCGCGGGATACGCCTCCGGTCATGCCATGCTTGTTGTAGTATTCGAATAGCCGTCCGGACAGGTCGGATGTAACGGCCTGTATATCGGAGGATTGGCTGGAAAAATTGCTTAGAATTTCGAGCTGCCCGAAGTCTCCGTGGCAGAAGGAACGGTTATTGTCCAGACCCAGCTTGATTGTGGTCTCAAGTCCGGCATCAATCTCAGATTCTAGATCATTGTCGTGATAGCCGCTTTCCTGCAAGATATGACGGGAGAGCAGTATACCGGGAGCGCCGTGGCACCAGGCAACGGAAAGCTGATCCCTTCCAATGGATTTCCAGTTCTTCTCCTTGGAAACGTACATACTTCTCTCAAATAACAGGCCCTCATGAATCGTGCGTTTGATAGAACCGGCATCCATCACTTTATTGAACTTAGCGAGTGCCGCTAGAATACCTGATGAGCCATGTGCAAAGCCGGTATAGAACTTCTGGTGATACGGATCGCGCCAGGCGATACCGGTGGACATGGCCGTGGCGTTGCGCTGCAAATGCTGCACACATCTCTCGGCCAGCACAAGTAGTTCCTTCTCTTGCTGCTGCTCATATAGGGATAAGAACACCATTAATGCTCCCGCCGATCCGCTGGTGACATCGAATTGTTCGTCCTTTTCGATCAGCTCTTCAAGCAGCGGTAGAAATTGCAGCACGGCTTGGAACCATTCGGGACGATGCAGATTGACCGAGGCATGCTGAAGGAAATAGAGGTAGCTTGAAATTCCCGTAAATCCGCCTACTTCCATATAAGGAGTCCAGTCCATATCCTGCTTTTGCAGCTCGTTTAACGAATCTATAACTGTATTGACACACCGTATGGTTACTTCCTGGAAAACGTTATGTTCAGGGAAAATTTTCCCTAAATAACTAAGATAAAAACCGATTCCGGCCACTCCGTTGTAAAAGTCTAGGTTAACAGGCGATATAGTCCAGGATACTTCATCGATGCCTTTAATCATCGTGCTAATCCAGCTTATATCTTCACTACCTTCGGCGGTAATGCGCTGATCCAATACGTATTCGCCCACCCGTTTGGAGCAGTTCAGAATATCGGTGACGGTTACCGCTTCAAGCGAAATATTCCCAGTCTCTTTACTTAAGATCAGCGTGTCCTTGTGATGCTTAGCGTTAAAGGAGGCCAATATAGACATCCGAATGACATGTAGCTGTTCGCCCAGATCAGTGTCCGATAAGGAATCAATTTTTTCCCTAACCCGGGTCAGGGCTGCCTTCTCAAAATATTCGGCGACAAACGTTTGGTTCGCTGCTTCCAAATGTGTGGTGGCGGGCGATGAGAGGAAATAGGGAATATCTCCATTCAAAAGATCGAGCAACTCGCTTCTCGCGACATCATAGTTCGTGTCTTCATTAATGAATTTCTCCAGCCTGCACAAGAATACTTCCCGGTCAACGGCATCCCGAAGGAAATCTGGATGGTAGCTTCGTTGCAGTAGCTGGGCATAGACGGCTGTTGGCCGAATAATCGTCCGTACAGGACATGTCTCAAAAATCGTCAAGAGAGCAAGGTAAGATGTTTTGTTCGTTTGAATGAGTTGGTATACCTGCCTGAATCCATCCACAATGAAATTCAAATATTCCAAAATTTCGACAGGCTCGCCGTTAAGCTTCGGTACATTCTGCGCCTCTTGAATCTGGAAGGAGTCTTTGGCCAGGTGCATGTCATCACGAAAAGATTGTTTGATCTGATAAGCCTTAAACGGCGCTTCCTGAGCCTCCTTGCCGCTAAGACCGCTTAGGTCCAATACTCGGTTGCTGTCTTTTTTTTCATAATAGGAATTGAACGGAAGAATGCCAGTCGAGTTAACCGAACGCGTTAGTATGTAGCGGGCTTTAGAAATTGCGGTGTCCATGGAAACTTCATTTTGTTTAGACTGATGGAATATAGACTCCAGGTCAATCAGAATCGGATGATCCTTGCAGGCAATGATGTTCTCATGATGGAAATCTACGGCATCAATACTGTACAAAATGGCCAGTATTTGACCCAGCCGTATGTAATAATCGTTCAATTGCTCCAGTTGATCACATTCCCGGTATACGACAAAATTGGACCAGCCGTAGGTTCCGCAATTCAGAATCGTATATGTGGCCAATTTTCTCGGCGGCTGTCTGAGGTTGACCCAGCTCAAGATCTGTTGGAACTTGATATCCACCTCATGGCTTCGAGGTTTATAGACAACTCTTCCGTTCGCAAAGGTGATAATAGCGACCATTTTTCCTTTATCATGGGAGTCGCCAAGGCCGAGATCCAGATCGATTATATCCCCGCTGACGCCGAACTGCTGGCTAATTTGTTCAGCATCATTTGATAGGCGGTGCAGTAATTCGGCAACATTTTGTACCCAATAGGCGGTTTTCGTACACATGAGCCGGAGCAGAACCGGGTATTCATCAAAAAAGGAATGGATATAGGAGATATCATTCAGGAAAAGACGGTTGAAGCTGTGGTATCTTTCTTCTGGACTACCACCGGTCAACTGCTCTTGAACCCGTAACACGTTCAATTCAAGAATAAGGGTCTGATAGCCGATTTCCAGAAGTGTTTTTTTCAGGTGATACAAGGTTTTGTCCTTAATTGAAGCAGGTAAAGCTAGCTTGTGGGAAGCAAGCTCCAAATCGGCCACATACGCAAAGCGCATCAGAAGGGTATCAAAGAAAAGGGGATTTTGTATTGTGTTATCCGTCGTAAAGCCGGATTCGCTGTAAGTGGCAAAGAAAAGGTACTTTATATTCAGCCAATGATCATGATCGTATGAACTACTGGTATTTAATTCGATAGAAGCAGATAAAGAGGATTTAGCAATTGATTCCACATCGTCATTTGTAAAGATGGAAATCGATTTGTTAAGCCAATCTTGGTCATCGTTAAACAAAGTACGCCAATAAGAGGTTTTTTCCTGTACCTCCGCATTGCTGGCCGCATCCGTAACGAGTTCTCTTTCACTGTAGACATAATATTTATTGTTCATGGTCGGCACACACCTACTAAGGTATTTGTAGTGAATTAGTTATAGCAATATACATTCCTAAGGCGAATAGGTAAAGCGGGCGAGGGAAATAAGGTCCCCGCCCGCGGTTTGTAGCCTTGCTTTTTTAGTTGCAGCTAGGCATACATTCTTTGGTGGCTGTACAAACCCAACCATTGTTGCCCAGTGTCATGCTGATCAAGATGCTTGTGCTTGTAGTCAAAGTGTTGGTGTCAAAACCACCAGTAAAATCCTGCAAGTCTTCTTCTTTCAGTTCCGCTAATACATCACCGGAAGGATGATGGATAGCACCAAGGCCTTTTCTCGCCATCGGGTTTTTCCATGCTGTTACCAATGCTTTGTCGTACATAGTAATCGCTCCTTTTCCTTTAATTGAAAAAATTAGTAGACTTGGAATTCCAGACATAGTATATTTTATTCCATAAAGGGTAGTCAACCCCTAATTCTTACATATATTTTAAATTACAATTTTGAAAGGATGATGATTTCTATGAAAAATTCGAAGATCCGTAATGAGTTTCTGAAAACTAGTAAAACTGTAGGTGTAGTTACAGAGGAAGAATTGAAAATGCTCACTGGGGGAGCAGGCGATGTAAATCCGGAAACTACTATACTGACTACATCTTCATGGACTTGTATTACAGCGGGAGTAACGGTGTCGGCAAGCCTTTGCCCAACTACCAAATGCACTAGCCAATGCTAATTTAACTTCTGTTATAGTGTAAACCTGACCTAAGTGGCTATCCTTTTTTTGTAAGAATAAGGGAGAAGGAAAAATGAAGAGACCTGCGGGCAGAGGGTTAACACTAACCCCATCTGCTCGCGTATTATGTTGCATCAAACTTGTGCCGCAGCCGATTTCTCTGGAGTCCAAAGGACGAGCCGCAGCTGAACCGTTGCTAAGCGGCTGTCATGAAGTTTGTTTTCATGGTAGCCCTTTTTTATTAATTTATGATAAGGGATGATAAATGATGAATAAGCTTCAATCCGCGTTTAAGCAGAGCGCTTACCTGCGTGAACTGGCTCCCTTTTCAACCGAGATGGAGAATGTCGACGAGGGTACGGTTAATTACAATATTTCCGAGAAAGCGCTATACAATAAGCTGAGTTCGCTTCGTCTGACTAAGCAAAACTATGAACATATAATCCGGAATTACCCGCAACTGATAGAGAATCATTTGCCGGAATGGGTTCAAGTCTTACGAAAAATTACAGCTTATGATCCAAAAGCTGTCTCGCATATAAAATACGAGCTCCCCCATAAATCCTTTGTTACTTATTTCACCCCATTTATTCTTTATGTCCAGAATGAAATGGAAGATTTCTTCAAATCACTGTCCCGAGAAAATAGTCTGGTGAAAACTAAGATTGATATCCATCAATACATGGAATGCGTTATTTCCATTATCCATAGCGACATTGATAAGCTATCGACCAAGATGCTGATTGCCGAGCTGAATATAGCAAGAATGGAAGGAAGTCTGAAGGGCAGCGACGGTGAAGAACGCTATATTTATTTTGTTGAGCAGTACTTGGGGGATTCCGAGAATTTCGCGGGAATTTTTGAGGTGTACCCTGTACTGGGAAGAGTTCTCTGTGAACGGCTTGTTCAATTGATTGAAATACATAAAACGCTGGTAAAGCATTTCCTGATGGATTACGAAACAATTGAAGAAACATTCGGCTTCCGCTCACCCCGCTTGACCGGGGTCAAAGGAGATTTGGGCGATTCCCATAAGAAGGGGCGCAGTGTGGAAATTATTGAGACGACTGCGGGCAAGCTAGTTTACAAACCGCGCTCGCTCGCGGTTGACTCCCATTTTACTGAGATCGTGGCTTGGGTGAATGCGAGCGGCGTGAAGCATTCTTTGCGTGCTGCCAAAGTACTAGACCGTGAGCAATACGGCTGGCAGGAATTTATTCAATATGACGATTGTATCGACGAAGCGCAGATCCAGCGTTTCTTTTACAGACAGGGAATGAATGTGGCTCTTCTTTATGCTTTCCGTTCCGTCGATTTTCATAATGAGAATTTGATTGCAGCGGGTGAGTATCCGATCCTGATCGATTTAGAGACTTTGTTCGATAATCAAATTGATTTGTTCCAAAACCAGAACCAGCTTCATATCACTGCGCTGGAGCTGAAGAATTCCGTGCTGTCTTCGATGATGCTGCCGGTCAAATTCAATCACGATCAGGCCTTGGACTACGATTTGAGTGGTATTGCGGGCAGAGGAGGACAAAAGTCCAAAAGGAACAAAGGTTATACCATCAGCAACTTTGGCACGGATGCGATGGCCTTTGTCGAGACGGAGCTGGTGACAAAAAATAAGCTGAATGTTCCTGCTATCAACGGACAGGATATTCAGATTTTTGACTATAAAGAGTATTTGCTGGAAGGCTTCCGCGACACGTACCGCTCAATCGAATCCCATAAATTTGAATTCGAGTCCCTGTTGAACATGTTCAGCAAGGATGAAGTCCGGCATGTCTTCCGACCTACACATGTGTATGGAAAATTCCTAGAGGCGAGCACCCATCCAAAGTATTTGCAAAGGGGGATTGACCGGGAAGGCTTGTTTGATTATATGTGGTCCATTACGGAATGGTCCGAACTCGCCAATGTGTTTGTCCGTTCCGAAATCAATGATTTGGTCGTCCATGACATTCCTTATTTCACTTTCCTTGTGGGTGGCAAACATCTGTATAACTCAGCGGGCAAAGAATACAGGGACTTCTATAAAGAAAGTAGCCTGGCATTGACCAAATCGCGTATCCGCTCCTTCTCGGAAGCAGATCGTCTGAAGCAAGAGCGGTATATCTCGCTGTCGCTGGCTACGCTGATCGACAACGTCTGGAACGGCATTTCAGAACAACCGGCAGAACTGCCCACGCCGGTTCATCTAAGGGATGAAATTGTAACAATTGCTGACGGGATGTTAGCCAAGGCCTTATATGATAAGAAGGGTAGAAGCCCCTTTTGGATCAGTACCAGTGTCGGAAATGAAGACGACATATTCCTGTCACCGCTCCCACCGGGCGTGTATGACGGCATCGGAGGAATAGCGATCTTTTATGCTCAACTGGGTGTTTTCTTAAAGTCGGCGGAATATGAGAGAACCGCAAAATCGATCTTGAACGTGCTTATGGGTGAAGAAAAGTTTTGGTTGGCTAATATGGACTCGACCTCGGCATTTTTTGGGATTGGGGCGTTTGTTTACGTGTATTCTTACTTGGGCTGCTTGTGGAATGATTCGTCCTTGCTTCATAGGGCCGTTGGTCTGCTCCCCGCAATTGAAAAGCTTCTCCCGCTCGAAGAAGAGATAGATATTATCAGGGGCCATGCCGGTTTATTAAAGGTATTGGCTAACCTTTACCGTGCATATCCGGCCGATGAAGTCATTCGGGTGCTTCAGATCCTATCGGAACGATATTTGCAGCAAATTAGAAATACTGTAATTCATTCGGACAGCGGGCGGTCCGCCGGATTTGCCCATGGCATCAGTGGGATTGCCTTTTCCTTGGCCCATGTCTATTGTGTGCTTCCGTCAAGCGATATTCAGCGTACGATCATGAAACTGGTGGAGATAGAAAATCGCTTTTATGTGGGATCGGAGCGGAAATGGTTAGACTTGCGGGAGAACAAACATGCGCTAGCCGCTAATTATTGGTGTCACGGTTCATACGGTATTCTGTTGGCTCGAGCCCATATCCATGCTCTGCTGCCCAGCTTCCCAGCCGAGCTTCTGATGATTGACCGTTTGCTGAACGACCTTTCCGAAACGGAGGGAGCCACTGGGCATTCGATGTGTCATGGAGAACTGGGGAACCGCAATGTTCTCCTGGATGTACACCGTTTGTTGCAAGGAGCGAAGCTGGCCGGTGAAGCTGAGTGGATGCAGCTTAACAAAACACCGGACAGACCATGGAGAACCGGGATGCATCCTGATATCGAGTCGCTTGGTCTGTTTACTGGAATTAGCGGAATTGCTTTTGGTATGCTGCGGCTCCTTGACCCTGAGATTCCATCTATTCTGGCGCTGGATATCCCGCTGAATGAGGTAGATGTATGTTCATAAATAGAACGCCGTTTGTGGAACAAATGCAGCAGACGGAGTGTGGCATATGCTGTATTTCGATGGTTGCCGGGAAATACAATGCCCACAAGACCCTAAGGGAACTGCGGAACATGGCGGGCATAGGCCGTGACGGTGTCACACTGTACACGATGCGAAATACGGCCGTCCGGTTAGGCTTCAAGGCCAAGGTATTCCGGGCGGAATTGCATCAGTTGTCGCAGCTTCGGCTGCCGGTGATTGCCCATTGGAACGAGAATCATTATGTAGTCATCGATAAAATAAACAAAAACAGCATAAAAATTATCGATCCGGCTGTGGGCAGACAAACGATTTCCTATGAGGAATTTCAGAAAAGCTATAATTTCATTGTTTTGGAAATGACCCCGACGGAACAAGTCGTTCCGCAAAAAAGAGTATCGGTTTGGGGCAAGTTTCTGAAGTATCTTATGGAAATCCCTAAAAAAGTGACTATTGTCATTATAATAGCAATTATCTACCAGTTAGGAACACTTGGGATGCCCATCTTGGTCCAATATCTCATTGATAACATTATTACGGCCAATAAATTTCAATTACTGTCCATCTTTATGGTGAGCGTTATCTTTTTGACGATCGTTCAAGGTTTTGTTCAATTTTTCCGAGGCAAATTCATCATTGTACTGAACAATACGTTGGATAAAAGGATGATGCAGCATTTCTTTTCTCATATCTTGAAACTCCCTTACCAGTTCTTTCAATTAAGGTCGTTTGGGGATCTGTTATTCAGGGCGAGTAGCCTCCGGATTATCAGAGAGATGCTCTCTTCTAAGCTTGTACTTGGATTGCTTGATTTCAGTGCGATTACATTTATTACAATTTACATGCTTAATAAATCCTTAGTCTTAACTAGTCTGGTGGTCGGGCTGTCGCTGTTGAATGTTCTGATGCTGATCCTTACCAAACGCAGGTTAAAAGAGGTAAATCAAGACGAAATTCTGAAAACCTCCCAACTTCAGAGCTATCAAACCGAGTTTTTGTACGGTATCTTCGGAATTAAAACGGCAGGCATAGAGAAGGAAACTTACCACCGCTGGGCCTCCTTTCTCGATCAACTGATTCAGGCTTACAAAAACAAGGAAGGGTTCATGAATATGATCGCTTCCCTTTCCGGAACACTCCAAATGATGTCGCCGCTTCTGGTACTGTGGATCGGGGCCATGCTGGTATTTAACAACCAGCTTTCGCTGGGGGAACTGATCGCGTTCTACTCGCTTTCGAATAACTTCTTCAGTATGAGCGGTTCCATCGTCCAAACGATCAACTCGTTTATGTTGACAGGCGCTTATCTTGAGCGGGTCCAGGATGTACTGGACGAGCCGTTGGAGCATACGGACGATGACAAGGAGAGCATTACTGAGTTCAAAGGCAACATCCGCCTAGACAATGTGTCATTCCGATACAGCGAGCACAGCGATTGGGTGGTCAAGGACATTAGCCTTGATATTGTATCCGGCCAGAAAATAGCAATTGTCGGGCAGTCCGGTGCAGGCAAAAGCACCTTGGCCAAGCTAATTCTAGGCCTGTATATGCCGTCGAATGGTAAGGTTTATTTTGACGGCAAGGATATCCGCGAATTGAATCTGAGCGCCTTGCGTAAGCAAATTGGCGTTGTTCCACAGGATGTCTCTCTGTTCAACCGAAGCATTAAAGATAATATCTCTTTGTATAAGGAAGATGTCAGTCTGGAGGAAATTCAAAGCGTCACAAAGATGGCTGAAATCTATGAGGATATTGTCAGAATGCCGATGGGATTTAACACCATGGTATCGGAACTAGGAATGAACATCTCCGGTGGACAAAGACAGCGAATCGCTCTCGCCAGGGCGCTGCTAAACAAGCCGTCTGTCATTCTGCTGGATGAAGCAACCAGTTCCCTGGATCATCAGAATGAAAAGCGCATTGATCATTTTTTAAGACGGCTAAAATGTACCCGGGTGGTGATTGCCCATAAGCTCACGACCATTATGGACTCGGATCTCATCATCGTAATGGAGAATGGAGAAATTACGGCCCTGGGAACGCATCATGACCTACTGAAGAAAAGTGAGTTCTATGCGGAATTTTACGCTAAATTTCAAGAGCATGCGTATTCACCCGTTTGAAGAAAGGGGAAGTGTAATTTGAAAAAGAAAAAACCGCTGGCGTCCCTGTTGCTGCTCATGGTGTGCGCGCTCCTTGCAGCCACGCCTTTCAGAACGGTCAGCGCTGTGGATGTGGGAAACAGTCAGTCGGAGACGATATTTGTTCTGCTGGACAGACCGCACCAAATGAAAACGATCGATTCTCTTCTAAGTAAAAGTCAGCTTACGGCAGATAAAATTCAGGAAATTGGCTTCCTAAAGTTGCAAGGAACTTCTGAGGAATTGGATAGGTGGCTGAAGAAATCCGCAAGCGAGGTGGATTTTTCCTGGTATAAGGACCCCGGAGAATCCGCAGAAGCCAAAATGCTTCAAAACAGAAACTACTGGGATTTGCATGGAATGGAAGAACTGAATGCGTATTTATGGTATGCGGAAGCACAAACTAATCATTATACGACATATGATATTCAGGAAGGCAATCCTAAGGTCAAGATAGCTTTGCTGGACAGTGGTGTGGATTTAGCGAATGAGCATTTTGGACAGACAATTCTTACAGTGGACAGCTGGAATTATGTTGACGGCAACAATAGTGTTCAGGATGAGAATGGCCATGGTACTCAGGTAGCAGGCGTTTTGAGTCTGCTGGCTCCGAAGATCAGCATTGTCCCTTACAAAATCATGAATAATGGTGGCGGGAACAGCTTCGCACTTCTAAGCGCCATCGTTCGGGCAGCCAATGACGGGAACCAGGTGATCAATATCAGTGCTGGCAGTTATATCCGATTGGATGATGCAGGGCGTATTCTGCGGGAAGCTTACCAACGGGCGGTCGATTATGCAGATAAAATGAATGCCATTATTGTGGCGTCTGCTGGAAACCGTGGGACCGGTGATAAATCCAATGCTGCGTCAAATGAAATTCATGCCCCCAGTATGCTGGAGCATGTCATCAGTGTCGGTGCGGTAATGAAGAGCAATCGGCTGGCTCCTTATTCCAACTATGGCCCATATATTGATTTTGTCGCTTACGGCGGGTATTTTGGCGACGACTTCGATACGACCGGAAATGTGAACGTGACGGATCTGATGTTGACGGCATTTCCCAAGTCGTTACCGAACACTGCATTGGATATTATGCTGAATATTCCGCAAGGCTACTCCCTTTCCTTCGGAACGAGTCTGGCTGCGCCGCAAGTATCAGCAACGGCAGCTCTGCTGATTTCGAACTATTACGACAGGCATCATCATTATCCGCAAGCCGATAATATTTTCCGCCTTCTGAAGCAAAGTGCTGTCGATCTTGGCGATCCAGGTAGGGATGACAAATTTGGCTACGGTGAGGTTATTGTGGACCAGGCTCTTAAACTGAAGAACTGACAAGGAGGAATGAATCATGTATAAATATGAATTTGTATCCATTTCCGTAGGAACGCTGAGTGGCAAGTTGAAGGAAGATTACCGGCAGGTGATCGAGCAGCATTCAGCAAGGGGATGGAAGTTGCACAGCATTGTCCCGATGCCAGTGCTGGCGGGGGGCCAGGTGTCAACGTTGGAGCTAATCTTCGAACGTTTTGAACAATAATAGTGAAGGAAAAGACTGGCCTGAACTGCTCCCCGTCAAGTAGACAGCATAAAAAATAAAAGCGTTTAGGCGGCCTTGGTCCTGAATTCCATGGGAATAAGGCCGTTTAATTTGGCTTGCAACCGTTCGTTATTGTAAAAATGGATATAGTCCTCCATATCGTGCTGAAGTTCCTCAAAGGTCGAGTAAGAATGCAAGTAATACCGCTCACACTTGAGGGTTCCCCAAAAGGACTTCATGGGACCGTTATCGATACATCGACCCACTCGGGACATGCTCTGCGTCAGTTTTGCACCAAATCGCTTCTTAAACTTCAAAGAGGTGTACTGAAAACCCCGGTCGCTATGAAGCATAGGCTTACTTCCCTGTGCCGTCCGCAAGGCGGTTCGTACCGTTTCAAAGACAAGCGCGTTGTTGTTGGAACGCCCCCAGTACATAAGAGATAATCGTGTTGTCATAAAGATCCAGGATGGCACTTAAATAGGCCTTCTCGCCATTTCCATATTTGAGTTCCGTGACATCGGTTACCTATTTTTTATTGGGAGCCGACGCATGGAACTTACGGTTCAGCAGATTCTCTGCCACCTGCTGCGGGGTGGATCGGGCATAGGCTTTTCGCGCTCTGCGGATCACCGACTGAATGCCTCGAATCTTCATCAGCCGGCGGATTCGCTTGGGATTCAACGCTTGTTCCGTCTGCCGGCGCAGATGCAGGGTTAGTCGGCGGTATCCGTAGATTCCCCCAACCTGCTCGTACAGCGAAATCAGGGCATCGGTAAGCTTCCGGTTTTCCCGTTCACGGGCACTGGGGCGATGCGCCCGCCATTTGTAGTAGCTGGATCGTGAAATCCCTGCAAGATCACATAACAGCTGGACCGGGAAGGCTTCTTGCTCATGAACCGCCTGAATGGCCAGATAAATCCGTTCCTGACGATGTGCGCTTAGCGTCGCCTGCTTTCGAGTTCCTGCAACTTTTTGAAGAACGCATTCTCGGCCCGAAGCCGCTCATTCTCATATTCCAGCTTCTTCATTGCGAGCTTGTGGTGTTCCGTTTCGGTGGTCTCTTCGGGTTCCTTTTTTCGCCCCCCCGGCCATCCCGGAGCGCATCCTCGCCACCCCTCTCGTACTTCTTGACCCATTGGTACACCTGCTGGTACGAAACCTGAAAATGGTCCGCTGTCTTCTGATAGTCGTGTTGCTGTGCAAGGCAATAGAGCACGATGTCTATCCGCTCCTGCCACGTTGTCGTCCGCCCCTTGGTCATAGCCTTTGTTCCACCTGAATAGATTTTTATGCTGCTATGATCATTATACGTCTTCACCCAATTGCGAAGTTGGGTTCGGCTGACGATTTGGTATTTATCGATAATTTGGGATTGGGACAAACTCCCCGAAAGATAATCCAGTACCGCTTGAAGCTTGAACTCTGCGGAATACCTTCGATTACGGGTCCGAGTCTCCAGCCCGGCATAGCCATACACCTCATATCGCGGCTGCCACTCTGCCAAGGTTGTTCTCCCGATGCCATAGATCTTCGCGGCTGCCCTGATACTTATCTGCCCACTTTCCATTGCTTGTAGGATCATGAGTTTCTGCGCAACTTGATATGGTGGTTTTTGCATGAAAAATGCTCCCCTCACAGTAACAAGTTTTTATTATTTCACCTGTCTACTGTATGGGGAGCATATCAAATTCATCCTTGGCCGGCCGGTTTCATTTTGGCCTACCGCATGTTTCCTCAGCAAATTATGGGCGAGCGAAAGCCGCTCTGGCCCCCTGGCTCACCCCGATCCCTCGGTTTCCTTTCGCTCCGGTATATCCATAGCTTCACTTCATATCCACTATCCGTTTTACTCCGTTTTTCCCGCACAAAAACCCAGTTTTCGACCAATCCCGCGCACCCATGGATATCCCAATTAGAAGAATTATACAAGAATTTGGTGAAATTTGTCGATCCAGATATTGTATTTGAGCTGGTGTATTCCGATAAATCAAATATATGAGGGAAGAGCTGGAGTTAAAAAACACAGTAAGAGGATGGGGATTTAATGAGAGTGAGAGTAAAATGTATAAGTAATCAAGCAAGAGGTGTACTATTCGCAGTCCTTGTTGGATTATTATTTTCTTTTGGATTCGTCGGATCGAAAGCAGCCTTTGCAAATTCTGAATTAAATCGTCCGGAGTATCACATTACTCCTCAAGCAGAGTGGATGAACGACGTCCAAAGACCTTTATACATCAACGGTCAACACCATTTATACTATCTTTATAACGACGACTATTCATGGGGTGGAAATGGTACAGAGTGGGCTCATGCGGTGTCTACGGATTTAGTTCACTGGGAGAGGAAACCGGTAGCTATAGAAAAATATAAAACTCCGTATGGAGACCCTTGGACGGGCAGTACGGTTATCGATGAAAATAACACAGCAGGGTTTGGCAAAAATGCTGTAATTGCGTTAGTAACGATGCCATATGAAGGACAATCTACTCACCTTTGGTATAGTACAGATGGCGGAAATTCCTTTAAACATTATAATATCGTCCAGCATAACCCAACAGGAAGTGCCGATTTTAGAGATCCCAAAATCATTTGGCATGAACAAACACAGAAGTGGGTCATGCTATTAGCAGAAAGAGATAAAGTGGGGTTTTATACATCTTCTAACTTAAAAGACTGGGAGTATACTTCTTCTTTTGTAAGACAGGATATTGGAATTATTGAATGTCCTGATATTTTTCAATTGAACGTAGATGGAAATAGCGACAATAAAAAATGGGTCTTAATGATCGGGGGTAATGGGTTTAATTATGGTGTAACAACTGGTTCCAGTTATTTTGTAGGTGATTTTGATGGAAGGGAGTTTCATGCTGAAACTCCTGTCAAATGGCTGGAACAGGGCGCAGACTCCTATACAGGGGTTACTTGGGATGCTCCGTATACAAATGGGAACTTCAGGTACTTTATTTCGTGGATGAATAATTGGAATTACGCAGGTAAGCTTCCGTGGGATACGTTCAATGGAAATACGAGTATTGTAAGAGAAATACGGTTAAAAACAACACCTGACGGATTAAAGCTGGTGCAAGAACCAGTATGGAATCTTCTAGACAATTTTCCTATAATTATGGATATAAGAGGGGAAGATATATACACGGGTCAAGAGAATATTTTTAAAGATTTTCATGGACTTTCTTATTCTATTGAGGCCCAAATAGATGTCGCGGACTTAACGGAAGGGAAGTTTGGGTTTTCTGTTAGAGATGGGGACGGGCAGCATGCAGATCTGACATATGATAAATCAATAAATGAATTTGTGTTTAATAGGGAAAGTTCAAGGATAAAGATTGATGTTGAGGAGTTCAAGAGACCGCAAAGAGTGATCGTAGCCCCGAAAGAGGGGAAAATTAAGCTGGAAATATTAGTGGACAGGAATGCCGTCGAAGTATTTATCAATGACGGGGAATACGTGCTGAGTAACTTAATATTAAATGATTTGTCTTCAGATGGATTGAGATTATGGACAGATGGACATTTACATTTAGATTACCTAAAACTAAGGGATTCTAATGAATTTACGATCAGCTAAAAAGGTGTCCAAGGCTATTTCCTCCAAGCTTCGGGGAAAATATTGGCGTACAGAATGCCCCAAAGGAGACGTCAGGTCCGATGAACTACGAAATTGTGCATACGAATACGTTCACATATGAAACGCAAGTCGATCAAAGCCTGAATACGATCCGGCTTAAACCGTTGACGGATGAAGTACAGCGGCTGCTGATGTACCGGGCGGAGATTACGCCGGCTTCCCTAACCCAAGAATATACCGATTTATGGGGCAATCTGGTGGAGACCTTTTTTATACCCGAGAAGCATAATCTGCTGGAAGTGAAGACCACGTCGGTCGTGAGCATTCAGCGGGGTTCCTTTATCCATGAAATTCAGTATTCGAAGCGGATGCAGGATATTTTTCATTCCCGGCAATTCCGGCAGCATTATCTGTCCTATCTGAACGAGACCGACTATACCTTCCTGTACCCGGAGCAGTTGTCGGAAGTGAAGCGCGGGCTGGGCGAGATGGATAATCCCGTTCAGTACGCTTTACGGGTCATGAGGTATGTATACGAAACGTTCACCTATTGCGGGGAGGTGACAAGTGTGGACACACGGGCCCGGCAGGCTTTTGAGCTGAAAAAAGGGGTGTGCCAGGATCTGGCCCATGTCATGATCGGCATTCTGCGCGCGTGCCGCATCCCGTCCCGGTATGTAAGCGGGTATTTATACGTCGGCGAAGATTCCGCCCTTAAAGGCGATGCCGCCACTCACGCCTGGGTCGAGGTGATAGTGCCGGGGATCGGCTGGGTCGGCCTTGACCCGACCAACAATGTGGAGGCGCTGGACAATCACATTCGTGTCGGAACAGGGCGCGATTATGCCGACGTCAGCCCGCTGCAGGGCGTGTACCGCGGGGGCAGCAGCACGCTTGAAGTCGGCGTGTCCGTGACACTTCTGGAGCAGCCAGGGGACTAAAGGAGGGAGCAGTTGGAATGGCGGAGTGCAGATTTCGGCGCGACATACTCTAGCGGATAAAGTCGTGCCGGGTGGGAGTGTTAGCCCCTGCACCAGCTCGCCCGCCCGCTATACTTGTACGGTAGGCGCATGGCGGATCTACCGAAAGCGCGCCGGGCTGATTGCGTTAACGTCCCGCCTCGTATTCCGTCCGCAGAATCGATAGGATGTGAAGCGAATCGAACCTGTCCCCGACCTTTACGCATTCGCGCAAGGTGCCTTCCGGTGTGAAGCCGGCCCCCTCGTAAATATGGCGCGCTCTGGCGTTATGCGTCTTGACGTCCAGCCACAGGCGGTGTACGGATGTGCTGCGGAACAGCCATTCCTTGAGCAGCCGGAGCGTCTCTTTGCCGTATCCGCTTCCTTTTTTCACCACAACTATACGTTTGATGCATACCGACAGATTGGGGTCGGTGAGACCCGTTACGATTACGTATCCCGCAGGTTCCTCGGCCGCATTTTCGATAATGATGTGCAAAATATCGGGGTCCTGCAGTGCGTCTCGGTGTTCTTGCTGATTCCATTGGCCTACATAGAGGCTGTTTTGCTGATCGCGCTCGGCCTCAATCACGAATGCCAAGTCATCCTCTTCCGTCCTCCGCAGACGTATTATTCCTGAGTCAATCAAATTTTGTCTTCTCCTTCCAATAATTTTCATAATTATATAATAAAGAAGAAGGTTTGTCCGCCTAACATCTGTTAGAATACGGGAGTACACTGTTTTCTGTAAATATTCATATGTTTGCAAAAAGGATACTCGCGGCTTTGGCCCGGAGTAGCTTGACGTGATATAATTAAGAATCTCAAAACTTATTAAGAATGAGGAAAATACATGGATTCTATAAATCAACCTTCCAAGCCTCCGCAAAAAGCGACGATCGCCGATGTGGCCAAGGCAGCGGGGGTTTCCAAAACGACGATATCCCGCTATTTGAGCGGAGATTATAAATCCATCTCCGAAGCCACCCTGCAAAGAATTAAGCAGAGTGTGAAAGAGCTTCGCTACCGGCCAAGCCGTCTGGCAAGAGGCCTGCGGCAGGACCGCAGCTACTCCATCGGAATGATTTTTGCCGACATTTCCAATCCCTTCTCCACCTCCGTTCTTAAGGGTGCCGAGGACATGTGCACGAAACAGGGGTACAGCATGATTGTGTGCAATACGGATAACGATCCCGAGAAGGAAAAAAATTATATCGCGATGTTGCATGCCCAGCGCGTTGACGGGCTGATCATCCACCCGACCGGACAGAACCTGGAGAATCTGCGGGAACTCTCGGAGGACCAAATTCCGATTGTATTGATCGACCGCAGCATCCCGGGACTTAAAGTCGATACGGTCGGAACCGATAATGACAAGGCCATGACCGAAGCGACGGGGTATTTTCTTGACCAGGGATTCGAGCGGATCGGATTCTTCTCGCAACCTATTCAGCATGTCAGCTCCCGGATTGAGCGGGCTCGAACCTTTGTCCAGATTCTGGCTGCGGCCGGACATCCCAGCGTCGACGATATTTACGAATATGAGCCCCGGATCCAGGGGCAGTTCGACGAACAACTGGACCGGTTTATTGCCGAGACGCAGGGTCAATACCGCATGATTTTTGCGGTCAACGTAGTGACCCAGCTGAAATTGATCAACGCTCTGCAGAAGCGGGGGCTTCGTATCCCCGAAGATGTCGGCTTTGCCGGTGTTGACGATTCCGAGTGGGCTCCCGTTGTGGGCTCCGGACTTACAACCATTGCGCAGCCAACTTATGAGATCGGCAATAAGGCGATGGAGCTCATTCTGGAGCGTATTGCCGGCGATAATGGGCAGCCGGGGCATTATGCCCTGTCTGCGAATTTGATCACAAGAGGCTCAACTCCTTCACGAAATGCTAAGATCCTGTGAACTGTATTGACTGGGGAGCCTCCCCTCATGTATCTTAATGCCAGTGGAACCGATACCGATAACCGATTCCATTCCTAATCGATTAGCGTAGGTTGTGAAAAGTGTCACTTAGGGTCGCTTTTAAATAAAGCGGCTCATCTTTAGAAGTTTAATGGAACCGATACCGTTTATCGATACCATTAATTAAATTCTAGGGATTTGAATGGCTATTTTTTGACTAAAGGAGAATTTGGGATGACTCAGGTATTTACAACAACGGCTTCCCTGGGGCCTCTGGCCGCAGACGGTGGACAGGAATTATGTGTCCCGGTAGCCATAGCCGCAGGCTGTGCCGGTATTGAAATCCGCAGAGAGCTGTTTCGGGAGGAAACCCCTCGCCTGGACGATCTGAAAGACTTGATCAGGAAGGGTCAGCTTGTAAGCGTTTATTCGGCACCCATTGAGCTGTGGCAGGCGGATGGTTCGCTGAATGTGGAGAAGTTGGATGTTGTTATACCGGAGGCGCTGTCAATCGGAGCAGTATGGCTCAAGACTTCGCTTGGGCATTACAAATCCGGAGTATCGGATCTTGAAGGGCTTAAGAAATACTGGAAGAGCCTTGTATCCGATTCGGACGCTTTGGAATTGACGGTTGAGAATGACCAAACACTTCATGGCGGTAATGTAATGAAGCTCCGGAAATTTTTTGAAGATTGCAAAGAAGCGGGGCTTTTTATCCAGATGACCTTTGATATCGGCAACTGGGAATTTACCGAAGAAGAAGCCATGAAAGCGGCGGCGGAACTAAACAAATATGTCGGCTATATTCATTTAAAACATGTAGAGAAAATCGATGGGAAGCTGGTAACTCTGGGACTTCCGGAAGAAAAAGATAGCCTCTGGCGTAACATTCTGGATCTGCTCCCGCGCGATGTGCCGCGTACGATTGAGTTTCCGGTTGAAGGTGAAGATGTTGAAGGGGTTCTGCGGCAGTATGTATCCATGATATCGGAAGCATGAGTTTATGCTTTCGAAGCCAGTTTTGCGAAGTGCACACTGGAAGCCTATGCAGTCAAAACTTATAGTTTGCGCTTTCGAAGTGAGTTTTGCGAAGTGGGCACTGTAAGCTGATGCTGTCAAAACTTATAGGAGGAATGGTTATGAAAGCATGCGATGTTGTAACATTCGGAGAAGCCATGGCTATGTTCATCGCCGATCGTCCGGGCGAGCTGCATCAAATCGAACGATTCACGAAGGCTCTTGCCGGAGCGGAAACAAACGTCTCCACAGGTCTGGCACGGCTCGGCTTTGGCATGCGGTGGATCAGTAAGGTCGGAAACGACGCGTTTGGAAAATTCATTATTGATGCTCTTCGCAAAGAGAATGTCGATGTGGATGCCGTATTTACCGATGAACGTTATCCGACGGGATTTCAAATGAAATCCAAGGTCGTGGATGGCGATCCGCAAGTTCAGTATTTCCGTAAAGGCTCTGCCGCCAGCACAATCTGCCCGGCAGATGTCGATATGAATTACTTTACCACTGCAAAGCATCTCCATCTGACAGGGATTCCTGCAGCAATCTCGGAATCGGCCCGCGAGCTGTCTTTTGAAGCGATTAAAGCGATGAGAGTGGCGGGACGGAGTATTTCATTCGATGTTAATCTGCGGCCGAAGCTGTGGAGCAGCCAGGCTGAAATGATCGAGAACGTCAATGCACTGGCGGTACAGGCGGATTGGGTGCTTCCGGGCGTGGGAGAAGGCAAGCTGCTCACCGGCTATTCCGATCACAGAGATATTGCGGCCTACTATCTTGACCGCGGTGTGAAGCTTGTAGCGGTTAAGCTTGGACCAGAAGGTGCATACTACCGCACTGCGTCCGAAGAAGGCGTTGTCGAAGGCTTCAAAGTGCAGGCGGTCGATACGGTTGGAGCCGGTGACGGCTTTGCGGTTGGCGTAATCAGCGGCTTGCTGGACGGCCTATCGGTAAAAGAAGCGGTACGTCGCGGAAACGCGATCGGAGCCCTTGCCGTAACGGCAGAGGGTGATGCGGAAGGACTGCCTACCCGTGAGCAGCTGGAAGCCTTTATGAATGCATCCGTTATAACTCAATAAGGAGAGAAAGATTATGGATAACAAAAAGCTGGCGCCCAGCCGGTGGCTGAAACTGATTCCTGTTATATTTTTTACTTATAGCTTGGCCTACCTGGACCGCGCAAACTACAGTTTCGGTTCGGCATCCGGTATGGCGGATGATCTTCATATTACACCGTCGGCTTCTTCGCTGCTGGGTGCGCTGTTCTTCCTGGGATACTTCTTCTTTCAGATTCCCGGCGCGACTTACGCCGCCAAGAGAAGTGCCAAGAAACTCGTATTCGTTTGTCTAATCTTGTGGGGATCCTGTGCTGCAGCGACCGGTCTCGTAAATGATATCCGAGTTCTCTATGCCATCCGGTTCACACTTGGGGTGGTAGAAAGCGCTGTAATGCCGGCAATGCTGATCTTCCTGAGCAACTGGTTCACCAAAAGC
Organism: Paenibacillus sophorae; assembly: GCF_018966525.1. Lineage (NCBI taxonomy): Bacteria > Bacillati > Bacillota > Bacilli > Caryophanales > Paenibacillaceae > Paenibacillus > Paenibacillus sophorae. Next base: position 339,991 of record NZ_CP076607.1, on the reverse strand, counting down.
GAACGTTCCCGTGCGAATACGTTCCTGATCCTCGGAAATCCTGTTACGGTTCTTTGGATGTCCATTGTCTCCGGATATCTGGTACATGGCCTTGGATGGCGGCATATGTTTGTCGTTGAGGGTTTGCCTTCCGTAATTTGGGCATTCTTCTGGTGGAGACTGGTTAAGGACAAACCTAGCGAAGCCAAGTGGTTGTCCGACAACGAAAAGAAAGATCTTGAACAAGCGCTTCTTGAAGAACAAAAGGGTATGAAAGAAGTCAAGAACTACCGTGAAGCGTTCAAGAACCCTAAGGTTATTATGCTGTCCATCCAATATTTCTTCTGGAGTATCGGTGTTTACGGTTTTGTTATGTGGCTTCCGTCCATTCTTAAAGAGTCTTCAGGCATGGGAATTGTCAATGCAGGCTGGTTGTCCGCAGGCCCGTACCTGGCAGCCATCATCGGTATGCTTGGCGTCTCTTACTACGCTGACCGCACCATGAACCGCAAAGGTGCCGTTTGGGTTTGTCTGCTGATTGGCGCGATCGCTTTCTATGGTTCCTATTTGATCGGGGCCTCGAACTTCTGGCTTTCCTACTCGCTGCTGGTTATCGCCGGCGGAGCGATGTACGCACCTTATGGACCTTTCTTCGCTATCATTCCTGAGCTTCTGCCAAAGAACGTTTCGGGCGGTGCGATGGCGCTGATCAACAGCTTTGGAGCACTTGGTTCTTTCGTTGGCTCTTACATTGTAGGTTACCTGAATGGCTCGACCGGTTCGCCTGACGCTTCCTTTATGTTCATGGCGCTGGCGCTTGTCGTATCCGTTGTAATGACCATTGTTGTTAAAACACCTAAGGGAAACGCCCCTGACGGTGAAAAATTGGCCGCTTAAATTCCGTTTGGAAGACACGGCGCAGGGTGTCAAATTTGGCACAGCGTCGTCTCTTCCCTTTATGTATTATAATAATGTGAGATTGACATATTCGTTCAGAAAAAATCAAGTGGACTAAATCAAGCAGTAAAATTTGGAGGGAATTATTATGAGTAACCGAATTTCTACGATTTCGCCGTTTACCAGAGCGATCTTGAAGGCCCATCTGTGTTCCTGCGGAGTAGACTACTCCAAAATGGATAAGCCCGTTATCGCCGTAGCCAACTCCTGGAACGAAATCGTGCCGGGACATGTGCATTTGCGCCAACTGGCTGACCGTGTGAAGGCAGGCATCGAGGCTGCTGGCGGTCTGGCGCTCGAATTCAACACCATCGCCGTTTGCGACGGAATCGCCCAAGGGCATGAAGGCATGAAATATTCGCTGCCGAGCCGCGAAATCGTAGCTGACAGCGTGGAAACGATGGTTAAGGCGCATGGTATTTTTGACGGCATGGTCGTTCTGAGTTCTTGCGATAAAATCGTTCCGGGTATGCTGATGGCGTCCGCGCGCCTGAACCTGCCAGGTCTGGTTGTACTGGGCGGAGTTATGCCGAACCACATCAAGCCGAAGGAATCCAAAGCGGCAAGACGCGCATTCCTCGACGGAAAGCTGGATGAAAAAGGCCTGGTTGAAGTGACTAACCAATACTACCCGGGTCCTGGAGCGTGCCCGTTCCTCGGAACGGCCAACACGATGCAGGGATTGTCCGAGGCGCTCGGCATGGCAATGCCGAATACGTCCTGGATGCAGGCATTGTCGGACGAGCAATTGGACGCCGCAGAAGCTGCTGGACGTCAAGCTGTTGAACTGGTTAAGAAAGGCATTACGCCGAGCCAAATCATGACCCCGGAAGCGTTCGAGAATGCCATTTCCGTGCTGCTGGCCATGGGCGGATCGCTGAATGCGTGCCTGCATCTGCCGGCGATTGCGCATGAACTCGGCATCGACCTGCCGATGACCCTGTTCGACGATATCAGCCGCCGCGTGCCGTTCCTGGCGGGAGTAACGCCGAATAACCAAGAATATACCACGAACGATCTGCAGCGTGCCGGCGGTATGAAGGCTTTAATGAAGGAACTCGGCGGATTGCTGCACACCGGAGCTCTGACCGTAACAGGCGATACCGTGGAGAACAACATTGCGGACGCTGCTGTACTTGACCGCGATGTCATCCGCACGCTGGAAGAGCCGCTCGACAAAGAAGGCGGCGTGGCTGTTCTGGTAGGCAACCTGGCTGTTGATGGCGCGCTGATCAAGCAGTCGGCGGTAGCTCCTGAGCTGAGAAGCTTCACGGGACCGGCGAAGGTGTTCAACTCCGAAGAAGCTTTCTCGGAAGCTTATGAAGAGGGCCTGATTCAGGAAGGTGACGCAGTCGTGATCCGCTATGAAGGACCGAAAGGCGGACCGGGCATGCGCGAGCTGCACCGCTGTACGGAGATCCTTGGCAAGTTCAAGCGCGCCGCGCTGGTAACGGACGGCCGTTTCTCGGGCGCAACATCGGGCTTGTCGATCGGATATGCGAGTCCTGAAGCCGCCGAAGGCGGAACGATTGCGCTGGTGCAGGACGGTGATATGATTGAGATCGACATCGCAACCCGCAAGCTGCAGCTGCATGTCTCGGAAGAAGAGCTGGCGAAGCGCGCGGAGCGTCTGGAAGAGTTCAAGATTGAAGCGAGCAAGCTGCTTCGTCTGTACGCGCAGCATGCTTCCTCGGCATCCAAGGGCGGCGTGCGCGTAGTATCCGAAGGCAATACTGCAGCGCCAGCCGTGAAAGAGGAGGTAACCGTATGCCAAAAGTAGTTGCACTGCCGCGTTCTTTCTCCCGTTCGGAGGAAGCGAAGGAATTGCTGCTTAAGGCCGGATTCGAGGTTATCTGGAATACGGAAGGCCGTCCGCTGAAAGAAGCGGAACTCATCGAAGTAATCAAGGGTGCGGACGCGCTGATTACCGGGATCGACGAGGTGACGGCGAAGGTGCTGGAAGCGGGCGCTCCGACCTTGAAGGTTGTTGCGAAATACGGCGTCGGCTACGATAATATTGATGTGGAAGCCGCGAACCGTCTGGGCATTCCGGTGACGATTACGCCAGGCGCTCCTACCCGTTCGGTAGCGGAGCTTGCGCTCACCCTGATGCTGAGCGTCGCCCGCCATATCCCGCAAATGAATGCTGGAGTAAGGGAAGGAGGCTGGGGCCGCACTACCGGCTCGGAGCTGGGAGACAAAGTGCTGGGCGTTGTCGGTCTTGGCGCCATCGGAGCCGAGGTTGTGAAGCGTGCGGTTGCATTTGATATGAAGGTCATTGCGTATGACGCCTTTGTCCGTCAAGATATGATCGACAAGTATGGCGTGGAGTACGTTACCCTTCCGGAGCTGTACGCACAGTCCGATTTCATCACTCTTCATGCTCCCGCGATTCCTGAAACGGTTGGCATGATCAACAAGGAATCTCTGGCTCAAATGAAGAAGACAGCGATTCTGATCAATACGGCTCGGGGCGATCTGGTCGTTGAGCAGGATTTGTACGAGGCTTTGTCCTCGGGACAAATCGCGGGCGCGGGTCTGGATACCTTCGTTCAGGAGCCGCCGGCAACGCTGGACATCGTTGGACTGCCTAATGTGGTGACTTCCCCGCATGTTGGCTCCAACACAGTAGAGGCGGGTTACCGCATGGCCAAGATGGCTGCGGAAGAAGCGATCCGTGCGGTGAACGGAGAAGCGCCTAAATTCCCGGTTAAGGTCCCGGTTAACAAGTAATCATAGCTAGTAATTCGGATAAATCACGTTATATTAAGCAAAGGGGAACTGGAAATGAAGAAGCTGCGTATTGTTAATCAGATACATGAGGGAGGCGTTGTCGCGGTTCTCCGCGGGAACTCCCCTGAAGAAGTAGTGGAAATGGCGAAGCAATCGATCGCCGGTGGCATCAAGATTATCGAAGTTACGCTAACCGTGCCGTTTGCTCTGAGAGCCATCGAGAAGCTGGCAGCCGAATACTCTTCGAGCGCGCCTGCCGACTCCGATAAATATGCCGTTATCGGCGCAGGAACCGTGCTCGACCCTGAGACTGCACGCGCCGCCATCCTAAGCGGCTCGGAATTTGTAGTTGGGCCTTCTCTGAATCCGGAGACGGTCAAGCTGTGCAATCGGTACCGCGTGCCGATCATGCCAGGTGTTATGACGGCGATGGAAATTCAGGAAGCTCTCGACCTGGGCGTTGATGTTGTGAAGCTGTTCCCTGGAAATCTGTATTCCCCGGCCATGATCAAGGCCTTTAAAGGTCCTCTGCCGCAGGCGAATGTGATGCCGACCGGCGGCGTCAATCTGGAAAACCTTAAAGATTGGATCAAAGCCGGAGCATTTGCTGTCGGCATCGGCTCCGACTTGACCACAGATGCCCTGCGCGAGAAGGATTACAGTCTCGTTGCCAAGAAATCGGCTCAGTACATTGAGGCGTTCAAAGCAGCGATTAGATAAGGCTACAGTTAATTAATAAGGTTGGCCCATCGTCATGGTGTGCACTGTGCACTGACGGTGGGCCAACCTTTTTTTGAAATATAAGAAGAATAAGCTTAGCTCTCAGAACGTTTTGCCGGTATTAGGCAGCTCCTCCCGGTATTTGAACGTTCTTTTTTCCAGCGCCGCCAATGAATAATTAATAGCAAGTCCGAGCAGAGCCAACACAATAACGATGGCGAACGTTTCCGGAGGTTTGACATTGGCCTGGAAGAAATAGAGCGCATAGCCAAGTCCTGTATTAGCTCCCAGCATTTCGGCGGCTATTAGCACTAAAACCGAGGTGGTGGCACTTAACCTGATCCCTGTAAAAATGGAGGGTAGCGCTCCCGGCAAAATTACCTTGGTGAACAATGACAATTTGGAGATCCCCATCGATCGTGCCGCTTTAATCAGACTAAGGTCAGCCGATTTCACTCCCGCTATAGTGTTAAGCAGGACGGCCCATAAAACCGCCCAGAAGATGACGGCTACTCTGGAAGTCTCGCCAATGCCGAAAAAGAGAATAAATATCGGCAGCAGCGCTAACACGGAAAGGTTGCGGAAAGTTTGGAACAGAGGGTCGATGAATCGTTCGAATCCTCTGTACCAGCCGATGAGAAGTCCAAGCGGAATCGAGAATGCAAGCCCCAGAATAAACCCGGTCAGCGATCTGCGCAGACTGATAAGCAAGTTCTCCACAAGCTCTCCGGATACGGTAAGCTGCCATAGCGCAACGACGACTTTGGAGAATGGAGGGAAAAATACGGTGTTGACCAAGTGCAGCCGTGCGATAATTTCCCAAAGCGCCAAAAACAGAATGATCGACAGCAGCTTATATATCGAATTCCAGATTGATCTTAATACTTTGACCACTGCAAAATCACCACCATTGTAATATTAGATCTTGTACGGTTACGAGCTACTGGGGCGCATACTCATTAGTAAAAATGTCGGCAGGCTGAATATCGCCCTTCTTCCACAAGCCGATTTGTTCGGAAATATCGAACCACTGTTTGATATAGTCCTGGTTAATATCCTTGTCTTCATCGTACCAGAACACGCTCAGGTCTTCCGGCTTCAGCTTCAACTGCTTGGCGACGATCTGCTTCGCTTCTTCCTGATGCGAGTTTACCCATGGCCGCACTTTGGCGAGCGCTCTTGTAAAGCCTTTTACCACATCGGGATTCTTCTTAATAAAATCTTCGCTGAACCCGCGAACGGAAAGTCCGGCCCCGGGAGAATGCAAAATGTCCCAGCTTGTCGCGATCTGGCGGATTCCTTTCTGCTTGAGTGCTAGACCGGCAAAGGGAGGATGCGAGGTCGTTACATCAACCAGCCCTTGTTCCAGGGATTGCTCCTGCTGCCCGGGCGACGGCAGAGTTGTCCAGTTTACATCCTCAGACAAATGCTGCTGGCTCAAATAGTACTTCAAGTAACCGTCCGTGCAGGGCGCTACGTTCGAAATGGCAACTTTCTTGCCAACGATGTCGTTCAGCGAGTGGATCGGGCTGCTGTCTTGAACCAGGTATCTGACGTGGGGGAAATCCTTGTTGTCCACCATTCCCGGAGCCACAGCCAACATCTTTAGTCCGGCCAGACGGGCCTGGGCTACATTGGGCGGATGTCCGCCGATAAATGCGTCATTTATACCCTGGGCGATAAGCTGATATTCCGTTATTCCTTTACCAAGGACTCCTGTATATTCGATCTTGATGCCTTCTTCCTTGAAATAACCGAGTTCATCGGCGATGGTGATTTCATTGAAAACAGTCGGGGTCGCTACCCGAATCGGAAAAAGGCCGTCGCTATCTGGTTTGCCGCTTGCGCCAGAGTTGTCGTTCCCGCAGCCTGCGGAGATAATAAGCAGTACAGAAATGAGCAATACAAAAGCAAAACGTTTTTTCACTTGATATAACCTCCAACTCATATTGAAATAACGGTTCAAGACTAATCGCTGCTGACATCTATCTGATCTGATTTGCTTCAATTCTTCTTTGTCATTCATCAACCCCTATTAATTCTTTTTATTCAATTATTTAACAGTTATAAACTGCAAAATATTGAGTGCTGTAACCATGTGGAAAAACAAAGGCTCTTATGGTGCCCCAATAACACAAAAGGCCAAACTCAAGTCACCTTTATAAAAAAGGGACCAAGCTCAGCCTCCAGAGAACCAGTCGGTTGCAATCTATGAAATTATTAAACCTAGTTATCTGATGTAGATTAACGGGATACCTTTTTATAATATAATTTAAGTTTGCTTGTCAACCATATTTTGTACAATCTCGAAAAAAAAGAGAGCCGTAAGGGATTTCTTTCGATTGCTGGAGATCGAATTTGCATATTTGAGCAGGGAGATTTCCGTAAGGACATTCTCAGCGCTAATCATGTATAATAGGGCTGTTGAAATCATGGAAAGATGAGGAGCACTTAAGGCCGTTATGTATACATTAGATGTCATTTCCTGGCTCACCGAGGAGAATCTGCGGAACATGCTGGAGCGTTACCGGTCGCTCGGTCCTTTCCCGGGGATTGCGCTGACCTTTATGAAATCATTTGTTCCGCCGCTGCCAACCATGCTGATCGTCGGCCTGAATGCGGCGGTGTACGGGCTGTGGCTCGGTTTTTTGTACTCCTGGGCCGGTCTTGTGGCCGGCTGCTTAGCGACTTTCCTCATTATCCGCAAAATCGCCTCCCAGCGCTTCTTGCGCAAATGGGCGCAGCGGCCGAAGGTGGCTAGAGCAATGGAGTGGGTGCGGCGCAGCGGTTTCAGCTATGTGTTCCTGCTGAGCTTGTTCCCGGTCGGGCCGTTCGTTATTATCAATCTGGCCGCCGGGCTTGCCGGCATGCGGCTGCGCTCCTATCTGCTGGCTCTGGCCGTAGGTAAGGCGGTCATGGTATTTGCGGTATCGTATATCGGCAATGATGCCGGACGGTTTATCCGAAATCCCGTTGAAATGATCTATGTGGTGCTGTTCGTTCTGCTGTCGCTGTGGGGAGTCAGGTCAATTGAGGCTTATTTCTCAAAGCTCGCACGCAGCGGCGGAAGTGGCGGTGGAAGCTCTTAGTTCAAACACACTTAAGAAAAGAGGAATGCGACGCATGAAATACCGCAAGCTTGGAAGCACGGGTCTTACCGTATCGGTTATCGGAGTGGGAACTTGGCAGTTCGGAGGCGAATGGGGGAAGGATTTCGCTCAGGATGAAGTCGATGAAATGCTGGACAAGGCCTGCGAGCTCGGCATCAATCTGATTGATACGGCTGAATGCTACGGAGACCATCTCTCTGAAAAGTTTATCGGCAGCTACCTGAGCCGCCGCAAACGCGAGGACTGGATCGTCGCAACCAAGTTCGGCCATCATTTCAGCGGCCATCTCAAACGGGAACAGCTGTGGAGCGCGGACGATGTTCTGAATCAACTGGACGACTCGCTGCGCGCGCTCCAGACGGAGTATATCGACCTGTACCAGTTCCATTCCGGCACCGACGCCGAATATGATAACGACAAGCTGTGGAATATGCTGGACGCTCAGAAGCGTGCGGGGAAAATCCGCCATTTGGGGGTTTCCATCAGCACCGCGAATGACGGGGTTCATCAGACGTCCTCCGCTCCGCAGATCGGCGCCGAGGCGATTCAGGTCGTGTACAACCGGCTGGAACGGCAGCCGGAAGAGAAGCTGTTCCCGCTGTGCAAGGAGCATAACCTTGGGGTGCTGGCCCGGGTCCCACTGGCGAGCGGATACCTTAGCGGCAAATACAAAGCGGATGCGGTGTTCCAGCCCGGCGATGTGCGGGCGAACCATGATGCGAAGAAGCGGGAAGAGCAGCTGCGCATCGTTGGCGAAATCGCGGCTAACGAAGTGCCGGCCGGCTTGAACATGGCGCAGTGGGCGCTGGGCTGGTGCCTGCAGCATCCGGCCGTGACGAGCGTGATCCCAGGCTGCAAAAATGTGCAGCAGGTCATTTCAAACGCTCAGGCCGCCGATCTGGATATGGTGGCGGAGGGGTAGCATAGAGCGGTAACGCCTTCAGGGCCGCAGCCGGATAGCATAGTCTATCCGCTGCGGCCCCCTGTGCATTCCGGGGCGTCTTTTGAGAAGAAGCCCCGCCGCCCGAAGACGGCTGACCGGCTCACCGCACGCTTACAGCGCGAACAACCGCTCCATATCCGGTCCGTCTCCGCCCTCTGAGCGGTGCCGCCAGCAGTTGGTCGCGGGGTTATAGCGGTAATCGGCCTGCCAGGCTTCCCTGTGTCTTACAATCGTCTCCAGGGCCGACACGATAAAGGCGACGTCGCCGGAAGTCATGACGGGATGCAGCGACAGGCGGACCCATCCCGGCCGCAGGGATTGATCGCCGCTGTGGATGGTCTTGCCTATCAGGGCGGAGGCCTCCCTGCCGATGGAGAGCAGGTAATGCCCGTAAGGTCCCGCGCAGGAGCAGCCGCCGCGGGCCTGAATGCCGAAGCGGTCGTTCAGCAGCCTGACGACGAGGTTGTAATGCAGATCCCGGACCGTAAAGGAGACGATTCCAAGACGGTGGCGGGCGCCGCCTTCCAGCACCGTTACATCCGGTATCGCCTTAAGTCCGTCCAGCAGCTGAAGGCACAGCGTACGCTCATGCTGCAATATGTTCTGCGTCGTCATCCGCTCCTTCAGCCGAAGGCATAGGGCGGTGCGGATCGCCTGCAGAAATCCGGGTGTTCCGCCGTCCTCCCTGGCCTCAATTCCCTGAGAGTAGCTGGGGCCGTCCCATGGGCTTACCCAGGAAACCGTGCCGCCGCCCGGCTCGTCGGGCCGCCGGCTGCCGTAGAGCGCCGCGTTGAACACCAGGACACCGCTTGATCCCGGCCCGCCGAGAAATTTATGCGGCGAGAAGAAGATGGCGTCCAGCTTCTCCAGTGGTGACGGCGGATGCATGTCGATGTCGGTATAGGGAGCGCTTGCGGCGAAATCGACAAAGCACAGACCGCCATAGCGGTGCATGACCGCTGCCATCTCTCTGTACGGCGTCTCAATTCCGGTTACATTCGAGCACGCGGTGAACGAGCCGATCTTCAGCCGGCGGCCCCGGTACGGCCGCAGCGCGGCTTCAAGCTGCCGCGGATCGGCATTTCCGTCCGGTCCCGGGGGAAGGACGACGACCTCGCCGATGCTTTCCTGCCAGGAGAGAAGGTTGGAGTGATGCTCCATATGGGTGATGAAAATAACCGGCCGATCCTCCGGCGGCACCGTCACCCGTTCCTCCATCCATTCCGGCAGCCGGAGCCCCAGCAGCCGCTGCAGCTTGTTCACCGCTGCGGTCGTACCAAAGCCGCAGGATAGCAGGATGTCGCGCGGGCCTGCGTTCACATGGCGCTTGATGATGCGCCCAGCTTCCTCATAAGCCCGGGTCATCGTTATCCCTGTGGCGTTTGCCTCGGTATGCGGATTGCCGATAAACGGGCCGAACTGCTCCTGTATTTTGCGTTCGATCGGTTCGTACAGACGGCCGCTGGCCGTCCAATCGGCGTACAGCAAAGGCTTTTTCCCGTAAGGGGTCGAAATGGGATGTCCCAGGCCGATAGTATGTTCGCGAAAAGGGCTAAAATACGCCTCCAGAGAATCAGCCTCTTCCACAGAAGAGGCGAGGATGGATTTAAGCACGGGCAATCCCCCCAGCCAAAAGTCTTTGGCTCAGTATATGCCCGGGGCAAAAATAGGTGAACGCCCAGCAAGGACCGGCTGAGCGGCCAGCCCAGCCGGAATAGAGGGCGGCTGCTCTGCCTAAATAAACAGCTGAAGGTCGCTCTCCAGCGCGTCTTTCAAATAGGTAGCCGCATCGATAATCTCCACTTCCGGCAGCAGCTCCTCAGGCTTAAAGCCCATAATTTCCACAGACAGCTTGCAGGCGTAGAATTTGATGTTCTTTTTGCGGGCGCCCTTCAAGAAATGAATAAGTTTCGGCGCGCCCTGATCCTCAATCATTTCTTCGAGCATCCATTTTCCGAGCCCGCTGAAATTCATCCGCGACAGCGGAAGCTGCTCCGGTCCTTTGGGTGTAATGACGTCCATCAGCTTTTCATAGATACTCTTGTCCTCCAGCGTCATTTTTTCGGGGTCCCGCACCAGGAACAGTCCCCAGAACGCGAAGAAGATCGTAACCTCAACCTCGATCTCTCTAGCGCTATTTGCCAGAATCAGACCGGCCATCGCCTTGTCGTATTCACCGCTGAACATCAGCAGATTCATTTTTTTGTTCACTGCCTTGGCCACCTCCGTGGGGGAATGACCTTAGTATGGGCGGATAAGGCGAGAGTATCCATTTTTCACAATTCAGATTTATGATTCTATTGCGTTACTGCATCCTTTGCTTTCAGCCATCTCTGTCTTACTCGCAGCCGTTGATGTTTGCAGCAGTGATCGGATTTCCCCTGCGGGAAGGGGGCGGTAAAATAAAAAGCCCTGCATATACTTACAGCCGTGCGCCATCAGGAAGTCAACCTGCTCCTCGCACTCCACGCCTTCGGCAATCAGGTCGTAGCCGAGCTGTGAAGCGACAAATGTGATCGATTTGATAATGGTCTCATCGATGGAGCTTTGGCCGATGCCGACAATGAAAGTGCGGTCGATTTTGATTTTACCCACGGGAAAATGCTTCAGATAATTGAGAGAAGAATACTTGGTCCCGAAATCGTCGACAGACACGAGAATCCCTTCATCCCGGATTTGCTGCAGCAGCGGGTAATGCTCCTCCAGCAAGGCGGTACTCTCCGTAATCTCGAATTCGAGACAGTCCGGTGTAAGCCCGTACTCATCCAGGATGGAGCGGAGCATCGGGATCAGATTGCGATTATAAAACCAGCTGTTGGAAATATTGACGGAGGTGCGCAGAATCTGCAGCCCCTCCCGCTTCCATTCAGCCAGCTGCCGGCATACTTCGTGGATAACCCAATCGGTCAACTGGGTCATGAGCCCAGCTTCCTCAACGGCCGAGATGAAGTAGCCCGGCAGGAGCAGTCCCTTCTCGGGATGGTTCCAGCGGACCAACGCTTCCAGACCGGCGACAGCGCCGGTGGCGGCATTGACCTGGGGCTGATAATGCAGCACAAATTCATGGTTCTCCAGAGCGGAATGCAGATATTTGGCGATCATTGTCTTTTGCTGCAGCTTCTCTCTGAGCTGATCGTCAAACAGGAAATAACCTTGCCCATCCGTCGATTTGGCCTGATACATGGACATATCCGCGTATTTAAGCAAGTCTTCTTTATTCATGGAATGCTCCGGGTACAGTGAAATACCGATGCTGGCGGACAGGCTGAGATGCGTTCCGGCTATCACAAGCGGCTGTGAAGCGACCTCACTGAGCTGTTCGGCCATTTCCGAAATTCTCTCCCGCGGCAAGTCCTGGAACAGCATGACAAATTCGTCTCCTCCTGTTCGCGCGAATAGCCTGCAGGGGAGCTTGGCTTTATGTATTCGTCCAGCGAGTGTCCGTATCACCTGATCGCCTGCCGAGTGTCCCAGCGTATCGTTGATTTCCTTGAACCGGTTAAGATCGAAAAAGAATAGAGAAAAGGTCTGCTTGGGCTCCGCCGTCTTGAGCAAACGGTCGAACTCGTCCATAAAAAACCGGCGGTTCGGGATTTCGGTCAGACTGTCATAATAAGCGAGCTTCTCATACAGCCTTTCCGATATGCGAAGGTCGCGTGTACGGATATTGACGACCTGTTCCAGCTCGCGGTTGAACCGTCTTTGCCGGCTCAGGAAATATAACACAGAGGCAATGATCGACAAAAAGGCGAGATCCACCAAAAGCACGCTAATGAGCGCATCCCATTTTGCTTTGGGATCAAGATAAGTGTTAATCCGCCAGCTTTGGTTGTAGAAATGAACCGGAATACTGATCAGGGTGCCTTTATTCTCCGGATGGGATCCGAACAGGAACGTATGATCTTCCCGCGTCACGTATACCCGGGAGTTGTTCCCCAGAAAATGGCTGATAATGTCGTTGATGCTCAGCGTGACGGAGACGATGCCTTCAAAGTTATTATTTTTAAAAATCGCCTGTCTGATCACCATCCCGTACTCGCCCTGGGCGAGTAATCGGGGACCATCCACCGTTATCATCCGTGACCGGATCGTCTCCTCAACCAAGCCTGGCGTGGAAAGCCGGGATTCGAAAAACAGGCTTTTATTAAGAATGGCCGTATTTCCGGTAATCGGATAAAGATAGCGGATAATGCCTTCTGGCGCGATCGCCAAATTCATCATATGGTTGGTGCTGTGGTAGGCGGTGGACAGGTAGCGGTTAATTTCGCCAGGGTCGGCATCAAAGCCGACGGTTTGGACGAAAGAGCTGACGCCCTTGACAATCGAGGCTCTCTCTTCGATATTCGATGTTAGCATGTAGGCTTGAGATGACAAATCGGCTTTTGCGGCCCGGTACTCCCGGTCAACCGATAGGGAATAATAGTAGAATAGTGCGATTTGAAGAACAACGATGAAGATGAGGATGATCGTAAAAGGCTTTTTCTTAAAGAAAGCCATAACCTGCCTCCGATACGAGTAAGTTCAGGCATGAATGCATACTCGGGTAAAAGTTATTATCTAGCATGTCATTAGTACTGCGACAGGTCAATAGGATTTTGGCAGACAAGAAGAAACGGCATCGCCGTCCTTGTAGGGACGGTACCGTTTCTCGTAGAAATATAAGACAAATTGAAAAGCGCTCAGCTTATCAATTTGTCTTATATTTTAAAAAAGAAACGGATTTCCGCGTATGCCTTTTAAAGGGGCAGCGCGAACATCCGTTGAACAGATTGGCCACGGGCCTAGTAGTTATTTCTTGAATATGCGCAGCGGAGCGCCGAGCGGCAGAAACGTACGTCCGAAATGGACATTCAAGACGGAAGCGCCGCATCCGTACAGGGAGACGATGCCGATGCCAAGCTCCGCGAAGGCCGCGAGCCGGTGAAAGGCTTCCGCAGCGATTCCGAAAGAATCGAAGGTCAAACCGAGAAACAGCAGATCGATCAGCGCAAAGATAATAAGCAGCACTTTATGGGTTTCGGTAGCGCCAATGGTCATAAACAGTGTAAAAATCAGATAGCCAAGGAAGACGAAGCCGAGCTGCTTCGGATCGACGTCTTTAGCAAGTGCTGTGCCGAATACGCCAAGCTTGATCAGCCAGCTTCCGGCCATACCGAACCAGAAAAAGGCATAAGCTCCGAAAGCAGTCATGCCGAAGGTATTGTTGTGCTTGGCATCCTGGATGCAGGCGAACAGCTGGGCGAATGCACCGAGAAAAATTGCCCATGGAATCACATAGCTCAGGCCGCTGGTGATCTCCAGTTTTTGTGAGGATGCCACAAGGGTGACGATGGCCAGTCCGAACAGACCGATCGCGCTTGGATCGGCGGTGACCCATTTGACAGACTGGGTTGACGAGGTTTGCGCTGACATAAACAATAAAGCCCCCAATACGGTTATAAGTGTTGACTTATACGGAATGGTATCGATTCCGGCACAAGCCAGCCTATCATACCACATCGCTTAGGGCTTGCCTATAATGAAGAAGGATGGATTTTATCGAAAAATAGTGGAACTTGTGACATTCGTTTGTATAATTACAATGACAACTATGACGAATAAGGCTGGGGTGAGGCAGTGAACGGGAGAAGCTTTTTGGAATTGGTTGAAATCCGGACTAAAGCGGCGAGTGTGATTCCTTTCATCATGGGAACGCTGTATGCTCTTTACCGGTTCGACAGTTTTTACGCGGGGCGCTTTGCGCTAATGCTGGTATCTCTGCTCTGCTTTGATATGGCAACAACGGCAATCAATAACTATTACGATTTTAAAAAAGCGTCAAGAACGTACGGCTATGGCTATGAGACGCATAATCCCATCGTTCGGCGCAAATTGAAGGAAAGTGTCGTGGTCGGCACGATCGTCCTGCTGCTGCTGCTGGCGGCAGGCTGCGGGCTGCTGCTTGTGGCCCAGACGAACCTGCTCCTCTTTTTGCTGGGAGGGCTGTCTTTTCTGATTGGCATTTTATATTCGTTCGGGCCGATCCCTATCTCCCGGATGCCGCTCGGGGAACTGTTCTCAGGGCTGTTTATGGGCTTTGTCATCATCTTTATCTCCGCATATATCCATACGGACGGGACACTAGCGCTGCTGACCCTAGAGCGGGGATGGGTTCATGTTCATTTGAACCTTGTGGAAACGATCTACCTGTTCTGGTTCTCGGTGCCGGCCATTCTCGGGATTGCGAATATCATGCTGGCGAACAATATCTGCGACATTGAGGAGGATGTCGAGAACCGCCGCTATACGCTGCCGGTCTACATCGGCAAAGAGCATGCGCTCACTCTGTTCAGACTGCTCTATTATGTGTCTTATGCGGACTTGGCCGTTCTGCTGCTTATGGGCATACACCCTCTTCTGGTTCTGCTTCCTCTGCTGACATGGATTCCCCTGCGCCGCAACCTCGCGAAGTTTACGGCAAGACAGGAGAAGGCTGCGACATTTATTCTATCCGTGCGGAATTTCGTTCTGCTGAATGCCGCACGCATCGCCGTTCTAGGTGCCGCGCTGCTTCTTCCGAGATAACGGGGCAAGTTCCAGTATTTACTTAGACAGTCCACTGAATACAGAGTAGAATACAACTAGAGTAGCTTCTTCGCGAACTTTTCATTGTATTAATTGGCGGTCTTTTCCATATACCTACTATCCGAAATTAATCGCTGCTCGTTTCGCGGCATAGCAAAATCAGAATATTATTAAACCGGTGAAGAGGTTAACTTATGGATCATATGGGAATCCACTATAATATATGGATTATGTTGCTTTCATTCGCACTTTCGGTATTGGCGTCCTATTCCGCTTTAAATCTCATCTGTCAAGTTCCATCTTCATCGCCCAGGACACGCCGTTTATGGCTTCTGTCGGGAGCCTGCGTGCTTGGAATCGGTATTTGGGCTATGCATTATGTCGGGATTTTGGCCAGCGGATTACCGATTGGCGGACATTACAATGCAGGTATGGCGATCCTGTCGATGTTTATCGGCACCGCCTTCTGCTACTTCGGGCTGTCCATTTCGATGGGGAAGCGGACGACGTTCCTGCGCTGCGCGGCAGGCGGACTGCTGCTGGGAGCGGGAATTTCCGCCTTACACTACGCGGGAAGGTCTTGGATGAAGCCGGACGCGCAAATTGGTTATAATCTGCCGGGCCAGAGCATCTCTGTTATGATTGCGATCATCGCCTCGTGCATGGGCATTATGCTGATCGGCAGATTCAAGGATTCGCCGGGATTTAACTGGTGGAAGCTGTATTCTGCGCTGCTGCTTGGTGCTGCAATAAGCAGCGTTCATTATACCAGTATGGGAGCGAGCGGTGGTACTCACGGCAGTTGGCTTGTTCCGGGTCCCTCCCTTATGCAGAGTGATGTTATTCTGCTGATGAGTGTGTCTCTCCTCACCCTGTTCATGTTCGGAATAACCGGAGGAGCCGTCTTCCTGGACCGGCATGTACTTGAGCGAATGGCCTACCACGATCCATTAACGGGATTACCGAACCGCCACGGACTGGAACGCTACTTCAAAGACCGGTTTCTTCACGGGCGCTCCGGCGCTGTGTTCTTCATCGACCTGGATCGGTTCAAATCGATTAACGACACACTCGGCCACGATATTGGCGACATGCTGCTGCAGGAAGTGGCTTCGAGGCTTCTTCAAAGCGTGAGCTCAAGAGGGAAGGTATTCCGTTTGGGCGGGGATGAATTTTTGATCGCTGAGCCCGGCTTTTCCCCGAATGAGGCTGCGGAGGAAGCGCAGCGTATTCTGCAAGAGATCAAGAAGTCTTTCCGAATCCAGGACAATGATCTGTATGTCACCGCCAGTGTCGGCATCAGCATGGCGCCGGTCCATGGGACCGACCGGTCTTCCTTGATGAAGGCAGCGGATACAGCGCTGTACTCTTCCAAAGATTCCGGCAAGAATAAATTCAGCATTTTCGATTCCGAGATGAACCGGCACCAACTGCGCCGGATGTCGCTGGAGAAGGACCTGCGCAAGGCGCTTGCGCAATCCGAATTCATGGTTGTGTACCAGCCGAAATGGGATTCGCTGATGAATGTCACGGTTGGGCTGGAGGCGCTGCTCCGCTGGCGGCATCCCGAACATGGCATTATTTCTCCGGCCGAGTTCATACCGATCGCCGAGGAGACGGGACTGATTGTACCCATTACCTACTGGATGCTGCATGAGGTATGCAGCCAGAATTTGCTCTGGCATAAGGAAGGAGTCGCTTCGGTCGCCGTATCCATCAATATGTCCGCGCGGATGTTCGAGACGGAGGATCTGTATGAGGTTGTGGTAGATGCCCTGTCGCGTTCCGGGCTGGACCCGCAATATCTGGAGCTTGAAATTACGGAGTCGATTGCGATGAACAATATGGAAGAGACGGTGGCTCAATTATCCAAGCTGCGAAGGCTTGGTGTCAGAGTATCGCTCGATGACTTCGGTACAGGGTTCTCTTCGCTGGGCAATCTGGATGAGATCCCGGTCAATACACTCAAGATTGACCAGGTGTTCATAAGGAAGAGCAAAATGCATTCCAAGAAAGCGATCATCAGCAACATTATCGCCATCGCCAGCAACCTTAATATGGAGGTCGTTGCGGAGGGCGTGGAAACGCCGGAGCAGATCGAACTGCTGCAGTCGCTCGGCTGCCGGGTCATGCAGGGCTACTATTACGGACGCCCGATGCCCGTTCACGAGCTGGGGCAGTGGTTTACGGATAACGCGGCAGTGGTATAGGAACATATGTTATAGGTACAAAGCATAGATCATACATAATGAGGGCGGCCGAAGGACAGACTCGGTTGCCCTTTGTGCGTTCAGCAGCACATTGCGATAACGGATGGGCGTTTCTGGATGAAGCACTTTACAGTCATACGAATCATACCGCAGGCAAGCATCGGTCCATGCCTAAAGGGAGGGTGTTTTATATTGAGTAAAGAGCGTAATATTTCACCCCACACTGAAATGCTTATTACAGACGTACCTAATTTACATTTTATATATGTATTTGTTAATAAAGGTAATTATCGGCGATACAGTGTAATTTATTAATATATTTAAAATAAATAAAAGGTTGACGAATTGGTATGAAACCGAATAAAAGTTTAGTCCTTTAGTGCTCCTCGACTACCAATTACCATTTTAAACCAAATATATAGGAAATATAAGTATGCTTATCCAATTCGTAAAAGAAGAGTTTAAACAGGCCTAAAGTTAAGCCCCGCCCGGTTTTCCCCCTTTGAAAAATTCGCTTGACGGTGACTCTCTGGTCTTCTTTGCAATCGGTTTCATGTGGTTTACAGGCGTAAGTCCCATTGTTGGTATCGAATTCTGTTGCTAACTTGGTAGTAGGCGCCAAAAACCCGGGAGTTTGACTTGATGAAAGCTTTTTAAACTATTCAGAATAAGGAGTGAGATCTAATGTCGCGTAAACAGCGTATGAAGAAATGGTCACGATTAATACTGGCAACTACATTTTTAATATCAGGCAATGCCCTAACGCCTCTAGTTTCCGAGGCTGCAGAGCTTGTGGCTCCGCCCGGGGCACAAGTATGGGAAGGCAAGATGGTCGATGAGAACGGCAACGTGCAGCAAGTGCATGATGAAAGACCTTTGGATAAAAACAATCTGCAAAAGCTGACCGTTCAAGGCGTCGAAAAGCTGGACAACGGCGTGAAGTTGAATTTGGGAGAAATGGAAGCTTATATCCGTTTGCTGTCTTCCGATATTTCCAAAGTATCGATCGTTAAGAAAGGCGAGAAAGAATTCAATTCCGTCGGTATCGCGAAAACAGATTGGAAAGCTCCTAAATTCACAGTAACCGAAGATAACAAGAAAATTGTATTGAAGTCCGACAGCTTAACGGTAGACATCAACAAAAGCCCGTTCGGCATTAAATATTTAGATAAAGACGGCAATGTGATCAACGAAGACGCGGACCAAGGCGTAGGTTACGATAACGGCAAGCCTTACGTGTTCAAGAAAACCGACAAAGAGGAAGATTTTTACGGATTCGGACAGAAAACAACCGGATTGAACCATCGCGGTAAAGAAATCGGAGTATGGAACCGCGAGAATCTGCCGGAACCGGTTTCGAAATACACGTTCTCTTCGATTCCATTCTTTATCGGGTTGAAAGGCGACAAAGCATACGGTATTTTATTCGATAATACTTACCGTTCTTACTACGACATGGCTGCTGAAAGCGACGACTACTACTACTTCTGGGCCGATGGCGGAAAATTGACTTACTACTTCATCAATGGACCGGAAATGAAAGACATCGTAAACCGCTACACGGATTTGACCGGAAAAATGCAAATGCCGCCGGAATGGGCGATGGGCTTCCATCAATCCGCTTGGGGCTACCATCAAAAGGATATTGAGCAAGTGGCTCAAACCTACCGTGAAAAGAACATTCCGATTGACGGTGTGATGCTTGACATCGAATGGATGGATGACTATAAGAACTTCTATTTTGGCGATAAATTCCCGGACCCGGACGGAATGAACAAAAAATTGAAAGATGCGGGTTTCCATTATACTTCCATCATCGATCCAGCCATTCGCGTGCCTGACCCTGGGCAACCGGAATATATTCCTTATACCGAGGGAACTCAAAAGGATCTTTGGGTTAAAAATCCGGATGGTACCAACTATTTGGGTAAAGTTTGGCCTTGGGGCGTCCCGTCCAAATCCGTGTTCCCTAACTTCATGAAACAAGAAACCCGCGACTGGTGGGCGAAATGGCATAAACCGGTCTTTGATAAAGGCGCAGACGGCATTTGGAACGACATGAACGAACCGGCAAACTTTAGTACGGTAGACTATTGGACGTTACCGCTGGATAGAATTTTTGAAACGGACAATGGTGAAAAATTAACGCATGAAGAAGCGCATAACGTTTACGCCCACACTGAGGCCCAAGCCACAGATCAGGCTTTCAAAACGAATAAACCGAACGTTCGTCCGTTTATCTTGACGCGTGCTTCGTTTACAGGTACGCAGCGTTACGCTACCGCAACCTGGACAGGCGATAACTGGAGCAGATGGGAAATGCTTAGAATTTCGATTTTCCAAGACGCTAATGTCGGTTTGACAGGTATGGCGATGGTCGGAAACGATATCGGCGGCTTTGCGAAAAAACCTTACGAGGGCGTTGTAGCTACACCTGAATTGTTTGCTCGTTGGGTTCAAGTCGGCGCATTCTATCCGTTCTCCCGCGACCACTACAACAATGACGGTAAGAGCCCAATGGAAACAGACGCGGCTCAAAGCTTGAAATGGGGCAGACAAGAACCATGGCAGTTCGGTAAAGAAGTTGAGGATATCAGCCGCAAGTACATTTCCATGCGCTATGAATTGATGCCTTACCTTTACAATGCGTTCAAAGATGCGCATGAAAAAGGTAATCTCATTTTCCAACCGCTCGTGTACCAGTTCCAGGAGGACCAGAACACTCATGATATCCAAGACCAATTCATGTTTGGCCAATCTCTGATGATGGCTCCAATCGTATACCAAGGCGCAACGTCCCGTGACGTATACCTGCCGGAAGGCGTGAAATGGGTAGACTACTGGACTGGCGAAGTATTTGAAGGCGGACAAACGATCCACAAAGACGCCGATCTTGGAACGCTTCCGATCTACGTGAAGCAGGATTCGATTATCCCGCGCCGCGAAGTTCA
Organism: Paenibacillus sophorae; assembly: GCF_018966525.1. NCBI lineage: Bacteria > Bacillati > Bacillota > Bacilli > Caryophanales > Paenibacillaceae > Paenibacillus > Paenibacillus sophorae. Next base: position 319,824 of record NZ_CP076607.1, on the reverse strand, counting down.
GCAGCATTCCGGTGAGAAGGAATTGACGAACCTGATTCTCGACACTTATCTGGATAACAAAGCATCTTACAGCTTCTATGAAGACGATGCTAAAACCGAGGACTACACCAGAGGCGAATTTAACATTACCGAATTCAACGTGGATCAAAAGGGCAACCACATTGAGTTCAGCCAGAACAAACAAACTCAAAACTACGCTTCCGACATTCAGTCCTACACATTGAAGCTGCATAATGCTACGGCGCCGAAGAAAGTGGAGGCAGCCAATGACAAATATGCTGAAGCAGCCAGCATGGAAGAACTGGGCAAAGAGGCAAGCGGCTACTTCTTTGACAGCGCAGAGAAAGTGCTGTATGTAAAAATCCCGGTAAACGAGAGCCACAAAGTTAAGATTTTTAACTAAACCGCTTGTTGTACAAGCTAAGCAAATGGACCAGGCATAATCGCCTGGTCCATTTGTGTTGTTCGCCCAGCATGGGCGTCATCCTCGTTCCATTGCACTCTTGATCCGCCGCACACCTTCCCGGATTTTACGTTCATCCAAGTGGCCGTAGCCCAGTAAGAGCCGTCCGCCTTCAAGGACTTCCGCATATAAGGACTCCTGTTCAAAAAGCTCCGGCAAATTCTCCGGCAGCGGAAAGGAGAATTCCGCTGCGCTAGGTTCCTTTCCTGAAATGGTACTATAAAAGCTTGGCGAAAATGGCACTACGAAAAACCGCTTTTGACGATTACAGTATATAACAACCAAGACGAAAGCGGTGAAATTTGAAAATGACCAGAAAAATACTCCTTCTAATTCCGCTTACGCTGCGGAGCCATGAAGGTAGCTGGAAAGTAGGCATCCGGGACATGCTGCTGCTATTGGCGCAAGCTTTCTTTGGAATGTTCCTGTTTCGGGTGTTTATGCTGTATGGACTCCGGTTCGCTTCCGCCACCGAGGGCGGGATTATGACAAGCCTTACTCCGTTTGCGGTGGCGCTCCTCTCTTACATTTTATTGGGAGAAAAAATGACCGGGCGGAGAGGGGGCGGAATCCTATGCTCACTGGCGGGCATAGCGGTCATCCAGGTCCCTCCCCTGCTAATGTCCGGCGCCGTGGACAGGCCGGCTTCGGTTACCGGTATGCTGCTGCTGTCAGCAGCCGTTGTCGGAGAAGCGGCGCTTACCGTACTGCGGAAAATGCTCTCTCCCCGGATTTCCTCCTTGCTTGCGGCGGCCTATGTAACGGCCTTTGCCTTCTTGATGTTTCTGGCTTGCTCCGTTATAGAGCTGCTTCAATACGGATTTCCGGAAATGGAAGCGGCGGACGCGGGAATTATTTTGTACTACGGCATCTTCGTCACAGCTCTCGCCTATGTATTGTGGTTCCGGGGAGTGTCCAAGGTGCCGGCAGGTACGGCTGCTGTATTTATGTATCCAGTATAAATAGGTTCTTTCTTTATGCCACCTTGAACTGCTCCACAAGCCGCTGCAGCTTATCTGCCAAGGAGGAGAGGAAAGCGGAGGATGCTTCAACTTCTTGCATTGCGGCGAGCTGCTGCTGCGAAGCGGCCGACAAGCTTTCCGAGTTGGCTGCGGTCTGGTTGGATACGCTGACGGTGCTCTGGATCGCTTCAACCAGTCCGTCCGCGATTTCTGCCAGCTGCCGCATCGTTTCGGAGACCTCCTGACTTTGCACTGCCATGCCGGAAACGGAAGCTTCAATCTCCGAGAAGGACTGTCCGGCATTAGTCACCATCAATGTACCCTGCTGCATTTCCTCAGTCGAACGGTCCATCGTCTCTCCGGCCAGATCCATCTGAGCGACAATCAGGCCCAGCAGCTCGCCGATTTGTCTGGTGGAATCGCCCGACCGCTCGGCCAGCTTGCGGACAGATTGGGCGACGACGGCGAAGCCGCGTCCTTCTTCGCCGGCTCGGGCGGCTTCGATAGCCGCGTTCAGCGCCAGCAGATTCGTCTCCGCCGCGATGCTCGCGATAGTACCGACGATGCTCTCGATTTCCTTGGAGTGGCCGGACAGTGTATGAATGATGCCGGACAGATCTTCGATGCTTCCGCTCATGATCTTCATCTGCCGGGTCGTGGAATCCATGGAATCCCTTCCGGTCCGGGCCTTATCGGCTCCCTTGACGGCGTCGTTCATGGCCTGGTCGGCGTTTTGCGCGATTTCGGCAATGAACCTGGACATTTCCTGTACCGCCTGGTAGCTGCTTTCCAAGTGCCGCAGCTGCACTTGCGCTCCTTCGGCAAGCTCTATGGTTACGCCCACGGTATGCTCACCCGTCCGGTTCGTTTCCTGTGCGCTTGCCGAGAGTTCCTGGGAAGAAGAAGCAACCTGCAAGGAGGTTTCGTTCACTTCAGTAATGAGTCTGCTCAGGTTGCCGGTCATTTCATTAAAATCTCGGGTCAATGTACCGATTTCATCTTTGCTGTTAAGTACTAGTAGTTCTTGGGTAAGATTACCATGGGCAACTTGATTGACGGCGCGGGACAGCTTGGACAGCGGGCTGACCATACGGCGGATAAGAACATAGGCAATCAGAATAGCGGCAACAAGAATGGATGCGCCGATGATAAAAGGCTTAATAATAATATCAAGCGTTCTCTCCTTGACGAGAGGACCGTCAAAGTTGATGGCCATCAGGGCGACAATCGGTTTGGTTGGATCATGATCTTGGTAGATGGGACCGTAGCCGGTTTTTAGAGAGGTTCCCTGATAGGTGTACACCTTGGAGTAAGTGGAGTGCTTCATGCTAGTAATCATGGTCTTATCTTCGTCGCTGAAATAGAATGAATCCCCCGCTTTGTATCCTCGGGCTTTCATATTCATGTCGGTGGCAAGAATTTTTCCGTCCAGAGATAGAATAAAGGCTTCCTTAAAAATCGGCTTATGGGCTACAATCCAGCTAATCTTGTCCTCGATTGCACTAAGATTGCTTGTGTCGCCTGCGGCCAGAGCGCTAATCTGTTCTGGATCGACTAGTCCGGTAGTAATATTGGCGCAGCCTACAAGTTCGATGCCTGCAGCCTCATCCAACTGGTCATAGGCGGCGCGATAGCCGAAGAATCCAATGGAGGACCCCACAAGCAGAAGCACAACCAGCATCATCCAGGTTAATTTTGTTGCCAATTTCATAATATTCCCCCATTTATATAGACAAAATTAAGTAGACAGTATTTATGGATTATACCAGATAGAGGTTTGATTGGCTGTACCTTATTCATTATGTTTTCCTCTTATCATAGTTTAACGGCTGCTCCTTCATGAAAATTTAGTGGAAATAACATACTTTTTCATAATGTTTATCAAGAACACTCGTTACTTTAGTCACGTAAGTAATTTGTACTAGAATCAGGCGTGCCATTGGCGCGTTAATTAAGTGGAAATAATGAGATGGAATCTTGTGTGGGAACTGGGCAAAATGATACGCTGGAACTATAACAATGAAACGGGAGCTGAAATGCAAATGTCGCGACAGATTGATCCGCTTGTTGAACAAATCGGACTATCCATGTGGAGGGTGCAGCGAAAAATAATCTCGGGGATCGGTCTGCAAGCGGAGCTTGGACTGACGTTTCCCCAGTTTATTTTGTTGAATATGATCGCTAACGAGGGAAGGGCCCGGGTGGTACGGCTTGCCGAACGGATGGAAGTGAAATCCAGTGCGGTTACGGTCATGCTTGACCGCATGGAAGGGGTAGGCCTGATCAGCCGGGAGCCGGACGAGAATGACCGTAGAGCCGTAGTGGTAACGCTCACTGACAAGGGGGAGGAGATTCGGACTGAAGGGCAGCGCCGCTCCCTGATCTCGCTGGATCAATATCTGTCGATTCTGACGCCTGAGGAGCTTCGGCATTTCGCCGAGTATTACGATATGCTGGAAAGGCAGGAGCGTTAAGCGCGTTGGCCTTTCTAGAAGCCGGAAAGGAACCGTAGTTTCCGTAGACGGCCAAAAACCATGCCCTGTAAGAGGAGCATGGTTTTTGGCGTCGATGCGGGACTAACGCTTATCTCTGAACGGCGGCTTCTTACGCAGTACGGCTGTGCAAAAAGCGCAGCCGGCTGATTAAGGAGTGCAGCCTATTCGGTTTTCTTCACGGGCAGCTGCGATACGTAGCTGTCAGAGAGCTGCAGCAGCCGAAGCGCCCGGTTGTATTCATCCTCCGTGGCGGCGGGTGGCTTACTGCTAAGCGCGATAGGATACTGGGTGTTGTCCTCGAAGCTGTTGCCGGGAATAAGCAGTCCGGAGCTGGCGATAAACGAGCCGGTAGGCAAATAATAACGCTCGGGCAGAAGGTTGTAGTTCTGATTAATGATATCCTGGCCGAAATGCAGATGATCCTTCAGTGATACGCCAAGCAGATTGGCGGCGGTCGGCATAATATCGATCTCTCCCCCGACCTGCTCCAGAGTCTGCGGCTGCGCGCTGCCAGCGCCGTGAATAATCAGCGGAATATTGGTCATATTCGCATACCCGTACTCATGGCCGTAAATCTCGGTCATCAGCTCTTTGTCGTCATGGTCCAGCGAGTAAATCGGCAGGCCCATATGATCACCATAGATCATAATCAAGCTGCTGTCCCAAAGGCCGGTCTCTTTTAGCTCCTGAACCAACTGGCCAAAAGCGTAATCAGCGTAGTTCTGCGCCCGAATATAGTCGCCGACAAAGGTGCCTTCATAACGCTCCGGCAGCTTCATCTTGTATTTCTCCGAGGGAATTGTAAACGGATGATGGGACGACATGGAAATGATCTGGGCGTAGAACGGCTGGCCGCTTGCGCTCATTTCCTTCAGCTTGGCAGTTGTTTTGCGGTACAGCATCTCATCGGAAGGCCCGAAGAAGAAGGTGTCCTCGTCGCCAAAGAATTGATGATCGTAATATTTGCCCCATCCGAGCGAGCTGTACAGCTCCCCGCGGTTCCAGAACTCTACATCATTCGTGTGGAAGGTGGCCGTCTGGTAGCCATTTTTCTCCATCAGCCGGGGCAGGCTCGGCAGAACTTTGTCGACGTACATTTGGGTGGCCGCGCCCCGGGGAGGGATGTAAAAGGACGTATTGACGACAAACTCCGCATCCGAGGTGTTGCCCTGGCCCACCATTTGATAGAAGTTGGGGAAATACAAGCTTTCCTTCATCACGGCATTTAGGTTCGGCGTGATCTCCTTGCCGTCGATTTTAAGTCCGATCAGGAAGTTCTGCAGCGATTCCATCTGCAGGATAATCAGGTTCTTGCCCTTGGCCGCGCCCTGAAGCTTCGGGTTTGCGGGAGCGCTGATTCCCTTGGCCGAATCGATGGATTCCTGTGTAATATCGCTGGCCCTCACAAGATCGATTTTTTCTTGAGCGAAGATGGTATAGGCCTCATAATTGAGGATGCCCATCTCCTGCGCTTTCTTGATTTCGTTCATGCTGGCTTTATTCGGCAGCACATTGAACAGACACAGCGCCAGCGATGCGGCGAACAGAGCCGAGAATTTCCGGCTGCCGCGTCCCCGGTTAATCTGCTCCTTTTTGTAAATCCGGCCGTTCCGATTAAAAAGAAAATAATATCCCAGTACGATGACATCGGCGAAAATAAGCAGATAATAAGGGTCCATCAGAGAAAATACGCTGTTGCGGACGGCGGTCACCTGATTGACCTGCTCGGCTGCATGATAGGTTACGATGACGCCGTAATATTTGAAATACATAATAGCCGCGAAAAAAATCGCCGTTACCAGCAGGTTAACCGTCATATAATAGCCAAGCTTACGCTTTGACGCGAAACGCTCGATAATGCAGAATAACGCCCAGGCAAAGGGAATCTCGGTAAGCAGCGACTTCCATGGCAGCAGATTATTGAAAATAACCGCCCAGGCCAAATAGCTCTTAAGAATAAACATGATGGTGAAAAAAATAAAAGGTTTATTCAACCACCGTTTAACGTTAATAAATGACACGGCACCGCCTTCTTTCTAGATGTTAAACGCCGTTTCCGCCTAAAGCGATACGGCATAAAAGACAATAAATCGCCATCGTAACAAAATCCATTATGCCGTTATGTAAACGGAATGTCAAAACTAGAAATAGTGCGCCAAAAGGTGCAAAGCGGCATGCTTTCAGGCGCTGTTCACTTTTTCAGCGAGGAATAGAGCTATAGAAGAAGAGAAGCGCGATAATCAAAGAAAATCGTAGCGGAAACAGCCGGAAAGTTGTGGAAAGGAGGGACTTGCCTTGACTTCCGTCGTAACGATTTCAGTAAGAACGCTTGTAGAGTATGTGTACCGCAGCGGTAGCCTTGAATCGGGCTTTCGCAGCGCCGCTTCCTTGGCGGAGGGGACGCGCATACACCAGCAGATTCAGCAGCAGTATAAAGAAGTCGACCGCAAGGAAGTGTACCTCAGCGCGGAAATTCCCTGCGATGACCTGATTATCGCCGTCTTCGGACGCTGCGACGGACTGCTGCTGTCTGAGGACGGGAGCCTTACCGTCGAGGAAATCAAGTCGACCGGAGCGCCGGAGTTGCCGGAGGAGGGCCGTGAGGTGCACTGGGCTCAGGCTTTAATGTATGCACATATGATTATATTGGAACAGGATATTCCTTGTATCACGGTTAGGCTTACATACGTGCACAGCAGGGCGGGGGAGCAGCGGAGCTTCGAGCGGCTCGTGTCCGCCGGCGAGGCAGCGGCTTTTGCGGGCGCTACGGCGGCGGCGTATGCACCCTATGCGGCTCTGCTGCTCCACCATGGGGAGCGCAGGACCGAAAGCATCCGCAGGCTAGAGTTTCCGTTCCCGGCCTACCGGGAAGGACAGCGGCGTTTGGCCGGCGCTGTCTATAAGTCCATCGCGGACGGTGTGAATCTGTTCGCTCAGGCTCCGACGGGCATCGGAAAGACGATGTCCACCCTTTTTCCGGCGGTCAAGGCGATGGGAGAGGGACTGCTGCGCGGTCTGTTTTATTTGACAGCCAAGACCGTTACGCGGGTGGCCGCGCAAGATGCCTTTGCCCTGATGTCCTCCTGCGGCCTTCATCTGCATGTGGTCACGATCACGGCCAAAGAAAAGGCCTGTTTCCGGGAGGAGGGGCTCTGCGGGGCTGACTATTGCCCTTTTGCCGATGGGTACTATGACCGGATCAACGGCGCGCTGATGGATATGCTGCGGAGCGAAACGCTGATGGACCGCCATGTTCTGGAAAAATACGCCCGCAAGCATACGGTATGCCCGTTCGAGCTGTCGCTGGACGCGGCGTATGCAAGCGACGCTGTAATCTGCGATTACAATTATATTTTCGATCCCCGCATCGGCCTGAAGCGGCTAGCGGAGGAGCGGAAGAAGGATACGGCGCTGCTTGTCGACGAAGCGCATAATCTGGTCGACCGCGGCCGGGAGATGTTCTCGGCGGGTTTGCGTAAAGCGCCGTTCCTGGCGCTGAAGCGTCGTTATAAGGGACAGAACCGCGCGCTCAGCGCTGCAGCGGGGGGCGTAAACGCCTTGTTCATCGCTCTGCGCAAAGAGTGCGAACAGAGTGGTTCGGGCAAATGGAGCGTTTATCCCGGGGAACTGCCGGGCCTGCTGGAAGCGTTCGTGCAGGAGGCGGAGCGTGAACTGCTCGGCCCTGCCCCGGCGCTGCTCCCGGAAGGGGATCAGGAGGACGGGCTGCTTGACGCCTACTATGACGCCCAGGCGATGCTGCGCGCCTGCAAGATGTATGACGAGCGCTACATCACTTATGCGGAAACGGAAAAAGGAGATGTCTTCCTGAAGCTGTTCAATCTGGACCCGTCGCATTTGCTGACGCAGTCCTCCAAGGTCTTCCGCAGCCGGATTTTCTTCTCGGCGACGCTGTCGCCCCTCCATTATTACCGGGAAATGCTCGGCGCGGGCGAGGACGATTACAGCCTCACGATTCCTTCTCCCTTCCGTAAAGAGCAGTGGGAGGTCGGCGTACTGCCGGTGTCGACGCGGTTTCGCGACCGGGACGATTCGCTTAGGCCGCTCTCGGAGGCGCTGGCGGCGATGGTTGCCCGGAAAGGGAACTATCTGGTCTTTTTTCCGTCTTACCAGTATTTGCAGAAAGTATACGATGCCTTTGCCGCCATATTGCCCGGGATCAGGACGCTGGTGCAGGGAAGCGGAATGAGCGAAGAGGAACGGGAGAGGTTTCTTGGAGCTTTTCGCCTTGGCAACGAGGAGACGCTGCTGGGATTTGCCGTGCTGGGCGGGATTTTCTCGGAAGGGGTCGATTTGCCGGGAGACCGGCTCGGCGGTGTGATGGTTGTCGGCGTCGGACTGCCCCAGCTTGGACTGGAGCGCAACCTGCTAAGGGAATATTTCGGCGCTCAGGGCAAGAACGGATTTGATTACGCCTACGTGTATCCGGGTATGTGTAAGGTGCTGCAGGCAGGAGGGCGCCTCATTCGCAGTGAAGGCGATACCGGTGTGATCCTGCTGGCCGACGACCGCTTTTTGCAGCCACCGTATGTATGGCTATTGCCGGAGGAATGGAGAGACTACCGGGTACTTGGATAACGCAGTATAATCTTCACAAGAAGAAACGCCTGACGGCGCCCCAGAGGACACAAGTGCGTTTCTCGTAGAAATATAAGGCCAGTGATAAGCGTGAAACCTATAAATTCTTATATTTTGAAAAATGATGATTACGGGAAACGGAGGGATGTGGAAATGACGCTTAACATCGGTATGGTGGGGACGGGGTGGTTCGCCAAGGTGCATGCCGACTTGCTGGTTGGTATGAAGGAAGTCAAGCTTCTGGCGGTCTGCGGTACCGGCAAAGACAAGGCTGAGGAGATGGCGCGGCACTACGCCGCCAAGGGATACGGGGATGTTGCGGAAATGCTGGACGCCCATAAGCTGGACGCCGTCTACATCTGTGTGCCGCCCGGGGTGCATGGCGCGATTGAGCGGACGCTGATTCGAAGAGGCATTCCTTTTTTCGTCGAGAAGCCCCTTGGGGTCAGCACGGAAATTCCGGCCAGTCTTCTGCAGGATATCGAGGAGAGCGGACTCCTGACCTCCGTAGGCTATCATTTCCGTTATCAGGAGAACGTCAAGCGGCTACAAGAACTGCTGAAGGGCGATAAAATCGGGATGGTCGTAGGGCAGTGGATGGGCAGTATGCCGGAAGCGGCGTGGTGGCGCGACCAGGAGCGGTCCGGCGGACAATTCATCGAGCAGACGACGCATATTGTGGATCTGCTGCGCTACCTGGCGGGTGATGTAACCGAGGTGTATGCGATGTTCGGCAGCCGGGTTATGCACGAGAAACGGAGCGGCGTCAGCGTAGCAGATGTGGGCACGGTATCGCTGAAGCTCGCGAGCGGCATTGTGGCGAGTATCTCCAATACATGCGTCCTTCCCGGTGAGGTGGGCAAGGTCGGTCTCAGCTTCTACAATGACCGCGGGCTGCTTGACTGGAATCCGCAGCGTCTGCTGGAGGTACGGGACGGGAACAGCACCGAATACGCCAGCAGCGGCAATCCCTACGTGTCGGAGAGCGAGGCGTTCCTCCATGCCGTCCGCACCGGCGACCGCAGCGGGATACTCAGCGACTACGCGGATGCCTACAAGACGCTTAAGGTCACCTGCGCGGCTTTGGAGTCGGCCCGCAAGGAAGTGCCGGTGAAGCTGTAAGTCTCCTCAAAGAGCGGTGGCAAAAAAAAGACACTCCGCTTTAAGCTATTGCTTGAAGCGTGTGTCTGCGGCCCAAGCCGGGGCGGCCTAGCGGAGGAAGACCGCGAGTAGAGCCGGCGTTACGCTGAGCGTAAACAGCGCGGTCAGGATCATCGCGATACTGGAAATGGTTCCGGTCAGCGAACTCAGCTCGAAGGCTTTGGAAGTGCCCATACCGTGCGCGGCGGTTCCCAGCGATACTCCGCGCGCAACTTCATTGTCAATGCGGAAGAGGCGAAGGACCGTCGGTCCCATCAGCGTGCCAAGTACGCCGGTCATAATGACGAATACGGCCGTAATGCTTGGTATGCCCCCAATGCTCTGCGAGATGTTCATGGCGATCGGCGTAGTTACCGACCGGGGCACCAGGCTTGTTGCCAGATTGCTGCTGAGGTGCAGCCAATTGGCCAGGAGAACGGAGGATATAACCGCCATTACCGTACCTGACAGCACGCCTGCTGCAATCTCGGCGGCGTGCTTTTTGAGCACCTTGAAGTTCTTATGCAAAGGGATGGCAAAGGCGACGGTTGCCGGCTGAAGCAGGTCGGTGAGCCATTTGCCTCCCGCATTGTAGGAATCAAAGGATACGCCCGTCATCAGCAGGAAGCTGATAATTAGCAGCGGCGTAATGATCAGCGGTGACAAGTACATTTTCGTCTTGGCCGCGTAAATCCGTTTGGATATCAGATAAACTCCTAGAGTCAGAACCAGAAACAGAAGTCCGGTCAGCATGATGTCTTCCCTCCTTGGCTTTGAAGATAAGGGCTGTGAGTAGTCCCGAACTGGTCATAACGATAAAAGTGCCGGCCAGTATAATCGCCAGTAAGCTGAGACCGTCTGTCTCAAGCAATGATGTGTATTTCATAACACCGATAGCGGAGGGAACGAAGAACAGCAGCAGCTCGGCCAGCAGCCAGGATGCCCCGGCTTCCACCCAGCTTAGCCGGATGACACCGGTTTCCAGCAGGATGAACAACATCACCATGCCGATAATGCTTCCGGGAATCGGAAGATGTAACCAAGAGCTAAGTTCGCTCATTAATAGGGAGAATACGGTCAGCGCACCTACTTGCAGCATTCCAATCATTAGTTTTCTCATAAGGCCCGCCCCTTTCAAGCTATATTGAAATTTTACAACAATTATTTACATAGGTAAAATGAATATATCGAATGGATGATATTCATTTTGTCTATATAGGAGGATTGACTCTTTGGACATTAGGCAGTTGCAGTATTTTGTGGAGGCGGCTCGTCTGAACAGCTTCTCCAAGGCGGCCAAATCATTATATATAACCCAGCCCACTGTCAGCAAGATGATCCGGCAGATTGAGGAGGAACTCGGAGCGGATTTGTTCTACCGGGAGGGCAAGAGCATTAAGCTGACCGACGCGGGCGAGATTCTGCTCGCCAAAGCGCAGAATATCGTTGAATCCTTCCACAGTCTCTCCTCCGAGCTGGACAGCCTGCGCAGCCTGAAGCAGGGCCATATCCGCATCGGCCTGCCGCCCATGGTGGGGGCCAACTTCTTTCCGGCGGTGATCGGCCGATTTCACCATAAATATCCGGACGTCACGATCCGGCTGTACGAGGACGGGGCGAAAAAAGTGGAAAATGATGTGGAGACCGGCGTGCTCGATATCGGAGTCGTTGTTCTTCCTGTCAGCGAAGACAAATTTCATATTTTCTCTTTTGCCGAAGAAAGATTGGAGCTGCTGGTCCCTTTCGGACACCGGCTGGCAGGGCGAAGCTCGGTTCCCCTGGTAGAGCTGAAGGATGAGGAGTTCGTGCTGTTCCGCGAGGACTTCGCCCTGCATGACCGCGTGATCGCCGAATGCGTCAAATCGGGGTTCCAGCCCATGGTTGTATACGAGAGTGCCCAGTGGGATCTGATCGCCCAGATGGTGGCCGCCGGGCTGGGCATCGCGCTGCTGCCGCAGACGATCTGCCGCGACATGGACCGTTCGCGTATCTCCGTAATCACAATGACCGAGCCGGCCATCCCGTGGCAGCTTGGTATGATCTGGCGAAGAGACCGTTACCTGTCTTTTGCCGCCCGCGAGTGGATCGCCTTTGCTCGTGGCCTGCTTAAGGAGAGGTAACGGCGCTGGACGGATAAGCGGTTATCATGAAAAAGTTGGATCATCGACATATTTTTCTTTTTTTGCAAAATATATTTTTTTGGCATCATGAATTATAATAGAGTTTAGTAGGTAATAGAGAGAAGGTGACGCAGTGCTGAGAGAATACAGGGAAGAAGAATTGTCTATAACTATAGAGAGTCTCAGATGCGAGCTGCTGGAGGTTGCCCAGGAGCGAAGTCTCAGCGATCGTACCGTTGTTGAGCTAAGCGAACGCCTCGACAGTTATATCTTGCTTGCGCAGAACAAAATGATGGAGAATCTTCGCACCCGCAAGAGCAGCAGCCGCCATAGGAGTGATGGCTCCAATTCGAGGAGAACGATGAATTAGCCCCTTCAATACCAATAATCCAAAGACCTTTTCGCCAGAATGGCGGGAGGGTCTTTTTTACGAGCGCTTCCTTAAATAAACACTTAGCTCTTGATATGTCAAGTCGTAATGATGATAGCGATTTCAAAGTTTGACAACGGAAAGAGGCGAAAATATAATTAGTATGCCTAAATAATAAACTATATAATTATTAGATGTACTAATTAAATTGAGCGGCAAGACACCGGATATGGAGGGACAACAATTGGGATAGAAGACGATAACAACGAAGTGCCTCACAAGCTGCTGTTCGCTTTACAGCAGTTGCATAAGGCGCATTGGAGGCATGCAGCGGAAGGCAATAAACCCAGTGAGACTACATTAATGATGTGTATCGCGAGAAATACCCATTTTGGAAAGCAGGGGCTGAAGGTATCGGAAATTAGCCGTTTGCTTGGGCTGACACCACCTACAGTCACCCAACTCATCAACAGCCTCGAAGTCAAGGAAATGGTACTCAGGCAGGCAGACCCGGAGGACCGGAGAGTGGTGCGCGTCAATTTGACCGAACGGGGCTGCGAGGTTGCGAAAAAGGCGAAAAAGCATAGGGACGCGACCTTAAGCAAGCTCGTGGATTATCTGGGCGAAGAAGACAGCAACCGGCTGGCGGATCTTCTTATAAAAGTTCACACCTTCCTCCAGGAGCAGGATCATACGCTTGACCTTGAACGGTTATCAACGAACGGAGATGAGAACAATGATTAAGCTATTCAAACAATTAAAGCCTTTTTCGCTGCCGATTGCCGTAATTCTTCTGCTTGTATTTTTGCAGTCGATGGGCGATCTGTACCTCCCTACCTTGATGTCCGACATCGTAGATAAAGGGATTGTGCAGCAGGACCGGGCTCTAATCTGGAAAATCGGCGGATTTATGCTGCTGGTGGCAGGCAGCGGTGCGCTCTGTTCCGTCATTGCCAGCTTTCTGTCGGCCAAAGTAGCCATGGGCTTTGGGCGCAACACGCGTTCGCGGGTGTTCAGTCATGTGGAGAACTTTACGCTGACCGAATTTGACAAGCTGGGCACTGCCTCCCTCATTACGCGGACAACGAACGACATTACCCAGGTACAGACGGTGCTGATGATGATGCTGCGGATGATGGTCGGCGCTCCGATGATGATGATCGGCGGCATTATTATGGCGGTGTCTGAAAATGCCAAGCTTTCGCTCGTTTTTGCCGTCGTCATACCGGTGCTCGTTCTGGCGATTTCTTACGTGGGCATTAAGGGGTTGCCGCTCTTCAAGGCGAACCAGCTCAAGCTGGATAAGCTGAATCTGGTGCTGCGCGAGCATCTGGTCGGCATTCGCGTCATCCGCTCCTTCAACCGGATTCAGCATGAGCAGAAGCGTTTCAGCGCGGCCAATAGAGACTTAACGGATACGGCTATCAAGGTCAACAAGATCATGGCTCTGCTTATGCCGATGATGATGTTCGTCATGAACTTTTCTATGATCGGCATTCTCTACTTCGGCGGCATCCGGATTAATAACGGCGAACTTCAGGTCGGCTCGCTTATGGCGTTCATTCAATATGCTATGCAGATCATGTTCTCCCTTATTATGGTTTCCATGATGTTCGTGCTCATTCCGCGCGCTTCGGCTTCCGCCATTCGCATCAATGAAGTGCTTGATATGGTGCCGGAAATCACCGATCCCGAAGTCAAGACCTCCCTTGCGGATCAGCCGCCCCAACCGGCTCTTCGCGGCTTCGTGGAATTCAAGAACGTTTCGTTCTCCTACCCGGGAGCGGAGCAGTCGGCCTTATCGGATATCAGCTTCAGCGCACGACCGGGAGAGGTGACGGCGATCATTGGCGGGACGGGCTCCGGCAAATCGACTTTGCTCAGCCTTATTCCCCGCTTCTATGATGTGGTTGAAGGCGAAGTGCTTGTGGACGGGGACGATGTCCGGCAGCTGACCCAGGAAGAGCTTCGCGCCAAGATCGGCTATGTGCCGCAGAAGGCAGTGCTGTTCACCGGCACCGTGAACGACAATATCAGGTACGGCATGAAAGACGCTACGGATGAAGAGATCCGGCATGCGGCAGAAGTCGCACAGGCTATGGATTTTGTATCCGAAATGAAAGACGGCTTTGACTCGGAAATCGCCCAGGGGGGCGGCAACGTCTCCGGCGGACAGAAGCAGCGGCTCTCCATCGCTCGGGCGCTCGTGCGAAAGCCGGAAATCTATTTGTTCGACGACAGCTTCTCCGCGCTCGACTTCAAGACCGACGCCAAGCTGCGGGCCGCCCTCAAAGGGGAGACGCTTGAATCGACCGTGCTGATCGTCGCCCAGCGGGTCAGTACCGTTATGGATGCGGACCGGATTATCGTGCTGGAAGAAGGCAGAATTGCCGGTATCGGCAGCCACAGCGAACTGCTTGCAAGCAGCGATGTCTATCGTGAAATCGTGTCTTCGCAGCTGTCAGAGGAGGAAATCGCATGAGTGACAACAATCAGGAGTACAAGCGTCCCGCGCAGCCGCCGGCACGGAGAGGACCAGGCGGGTTCGGAGGAGGCGGCATGATGCTGCCCCCGGAAAAAGCCAAGGATTTCAAAAAAACGCTGCGGCGTCTGGTCGGGTATTTGCGTCCGATGCAAATCCAATTGCTGACCGTATTGATTACGGCTATCCTGAGTACGGTATTCAGCATCTTAAGCCCGAAGCTTATGGGCAAGGCGACAACGAAGCTGTTCGAAGGTGTCTTTAGCAGAATGAAGGGCGTGCCGGGAGCGGCTATCGATTTTGGCTATATTAATGAAATTTTGCTTATCCTGGCCGGTTTGTATCTGCTGAGCGCTCTCTTCAGCTACGTGCAGCAGTATGTTATGGCCGGCGTGGCGCAGAGTGTCGTATTCAACATGCGCGAAGAGATCAACAGCAAGCTGGAACGGCTGCCGCTGAAATATTTCGATTCCCGGACGCATGGGGAAATCTTAAGCCGCGCAACCAACGACGTCGACAATATCAGCACGACGCTGCAGCAGAGCTTGACCCAGCTTATAACATCGATCATTACGATTATCGGGGTCATTATTATGATGCTGACGATCAGCCCATGGCTGACGCTCATCACGATCATTACGCTGCCGCTCAGCTTTGTCGTGATTATGGGCATCACCAAGCGTTCCCAAACGTATTTCGTCGGCCAGCAGAAATCGCTCGGCCAGCTGAATGGCCATGTCGAGGAGATGTATACGGGCCACCGGATCGTCAAGGCGTTCGGACGGGAGCGGGAGTCGCTCAAGGATTTCGACCGGATCAACGAGCAGCTCTACGATTCCGGTTGGCGGGCACAGTTTATGTCCGGCATCATTATGCCGCTGATGATGTTCATCGGCAACCTGGGCTATGTGCTGGTCTGCGTGGTCGGCGGGATTTTTGTCACCAAGAAAATGATCGAGGTCGGCGACATCCAGGCGTTCATCCAGTATTCGCGCCAGTTCATGATGCCGATTACCCAAACGGCCAATATCGCTAATATTATTCAGTCCACCATCGCTTCCGCCGAACGCGTATTCGAGCTGCTGGACGAGGAAGAGGAGGTGGCGGAAGCCTCAGCAGCCTTGGCCGGAAAGACCGGCCCTGAGGAGGGAGCGGTTGAGTTCCGCCATGTGAAGTTCGGATACAAGGAAGATGCCATACTGATCGAAGATATGAACATTAAGGTCAGACCGGGACAGACCATCGCGATTGTAGGGCCGACCGGAGCGGGCAAGACCACGCTGATAAACCTGCTGATGCGGTTCTACGAGCTGGGCGGCGGCCAGATTCTGATCGACGGTGTGGATATTACCGATATGAAGCGCAGCGAGCTCCGCGCCCGGTTCGGCATGGTGCTGCAGGATACCTGGCTCTTTAACGGCACGATCCGCGACAATATCGCATACGGGCGCGAAGGTGCAACCGAAGCGGATGTTGTGCGGGCGGCCAAAGCCGCGCATGCCGACCACTTCATCCGTACGCTGCCGATGGGCTATGACACCGTTCTAAATGAAGAGGCTTCCAATATTTCACAGGGTCAAAAACAGCTGCTGACCATCGCCCGCGCCATTCTGGCGGACCCGTCGATACTGATTCTGGACGAAGCCACAAGCAGCGTCGACACCCGGACGGAAGTACAGATTCAAACGGCGATGAACACGCTGATGCGGGGCAGAACCAGCTTTGTTATTGCCCACCGTCTATCAACCATCCGCGATGCGGATTTGATTCTCGTGATGAATCACGGCACCGTCATCGAGCAGGGCTCTCACGAACAGCTGCTGGCACAGGGCGGATTCTACGCCGATCTGTATAACAGCCAGTTCTCGGACGGGGAGCTTTCGGATGCCGGCTAAACGGGCTTCTTACAGCCTTGCTCAAACCTAATAAAAGAACGCCTCTCTGGCGCATGGCCAACCGGCTGCTGTGAACAGAGGGGCGTTATTCATGAGTCAATGCTCTGGCTAGCCGGATACGCGTAAATGATATAACCTGCGGTTCAAGCTGGGGCTAATTGGAAATTAAGAGGGAGGAAATATATGGAAGGTTATGGGAAATGGGTATCTGGCCGAATTGGAAGATGGGTGACGCTGGCCGTATGGATTCTTGCTGTCGGCGTACTCAGCGCGGCATGGCCCGGCGTCAATTCGCAGGTTGTGAACAACGCCGCCAATTTGCCGCTGGATGCCGGATCGGTGCAGGCTGAAAAGCTGGCGCAGCAAGAGTTTCCGTCCGGCGGCGGCATTCCGGCGCTGCTGGTGTGGCATCGCCAAGGCGGAATAAGCGCCGAAGATCTTGTACATATCGGCGCGGTGTACACCGCGCTGGAAAAGAAGCCGCTGCCGCATCTTCTCTCTGTTCCTCCGCTGGGCCAGCTGCCTCCCGCAGCGCTTCAGGCCCAGCTCTCCAAAGACGGCAGCACGCTCGTGACGCCGCTAATCTTCGACAAGGCGGCGGACAGCGACCAGCTTGGGGATAGTGTGGCGCAGCTGAAGGAAGCGGTGAAGGCAGAGACCGGCCGCGATCTTTCCGCCGCTGACCTTGCCAGCGGCGACCTAACGCTCCGTGTGTCCGGGCCGGTAGGCATCTCCATCGACGCCGTCGGTTTATTCAAGGACGCCGACGTCTCTCTGCTGATTGCCACGGTTATTCTTGTGCTCGTCTTCTTGCTGCTCATTTACCGTTCGCCGCTGCTGGCGCTGATTCCGCTTGTCGCGGTTGGATTCGCATACGGCGCGGCCAGTCCGCTGCTTGGCAAGCTGGCGCAGGAGGGCATCATCATCGTTGATTCGCAGGCGGTATCGATTATGACCGTGCTGCTGTTCGGAGCAGGCACGGATTACTGCCTGTTCCTGATTGCCCGGTTCCGGCAGCTGCTTAAAGAGGAGCGGAGTCCGGGCCGGGCGCTGCTTCAAGCCATCACAGGCACCTCCGGAGCGATTGCGATGAGCGGCTTTACCGTCGTTCTGGCGCTGCTGGCGCTGCTGCTAGCCAAGTTCGGAGCTTATCACCGCTTCGCGGTTCCCTTCAGCCTATCGATTCTCATCATGGCTCTGGCCAGCCTGACGCTGGTTCCGGCGCTGCTGGCGATCTTCGGCAGAGGCTCTTTCTATCCGTTCATTCCGCGCACAGCGGAGATGGAGAAAGAGCGGGCTGCCGCCAAAGGCAAGCCGGATCCCCGGCAAAAGATTTCGCGGAAAGGAAAGATCGGCAGACTTGTCGTTACACGGCCTTGGGCGGTGGTGGGCGCCGCCCTTATCGGCCTTGGGGTGTTGGCTTCCTCCTCGGGCGGAATCCGGTTCACGTATGACCTGCTGTCTTCGTTTCCGAAGGACATGGAATCGCGTCAGGGCTTCGATCTGATCGGCAGCCAGTTCACACCCGGCGGGCTTGCGCCGGTCACTCTCATGGCCGATACGGAGGGCAAGGCCGCTGCCGCCGATATGAAATCCGTGCTGTCTTCTCTTTCCTATGTGGATTCGGTGTCCGACCCGCAGTCGGGGGCGGTAAACGGGAATATCAAGTCCTATGAGATTCAATTCAAGGTCAATCCGTATTCACGGGCGGCGATGGACTATATTCCCGCGCTGCGGGCAACAGTGGAGCAGGCGCTTGATGACGCTGGGGTGACTGGCCCCGGGAACAAGGTCTGGATCGGCGGACAGACGGCGGAGCAGTACGATAACCGGAAAGTCGGGAACAGGGACATGGATTTGATTATCCCGGTCGTTATCGGTATGATCGCGCTGCTGCTGCTTCTGTATTTAAGATCCGTAACGGCTATGCTCTATCTGGTGGCGACGGTCATCCTGTCCTTCTTTTCCGCGCTTGGCCTTGGCTGGCTGATTCTGCATGATCTGCTTGGCGTGGATGCCATTCAGGGAGCGATTCCGCTGTATTCCTTTGTATTTCTGGTGGCGCTGGGCGAGGATTACAACATCTTCATGATTTCGAACATCTGGAAAAAAAGCAGAACCATGCCGCTAAAGCAGGCTGTTTCGGAGGGTGTAAGCGAGACGGGCGCGGTCATCACCTCGGCCGGTCTGATTCTGGCGGGCACCTTCGCCGTTCTGGCGACGCTGCCGATCCAGGTACTGGTGCAGTTCGGCGTCATTACGGCGCTCGGCGTGCTGCTCGATACGTTCGTGGTGCGTCCGTTCCTGGTTCCGGCAATTACTGTCCTCCTGGGCCAGCTGTCGTTCTGGCCGGGAAGCTGTCCTAAGATCCCGGAAACGCAATCCGGCGGTGACGATTAATCGCGGCGTTCATCCGGGAATGCATGCCTCTTGGTGTGCAAGCCTCTCGGTAAAGCGGCCATATAGTAAAAAGAGCGCAGAAACGCCCATCCCTGTTTAGGGAAAGCGTTTCTGCGCTTGTTTGTTTCTGCCGGGCCTTAGCCGCCCCGGTTTACTGGCCGGGAGTACGGCTGAAAAGCAGGTCGTATTTATCGAGCGAAGCACCGAGAATAGACTCGTTGCCGCCTGCTCCCCGGTGGGACTGTCGGAAGGCTTCGCTGGACGTCCAGCCTTTGAATGCCTCCTCGTTCTCCCACACCGTACAGATTTTCAGTTCTTCCACGCCCTCTTTGGCGCTGCCATGCCATACCTCCATACGTACAAAGCCCGGCATATCCTGCACGCCGCCTGCGCCGGCGAACCTCTGGGCCAACGCCGTTCCGGCGCCTTCCTTGACCTTAATCGTATTTGTGACTACGAGCATAGCTTCAAACCTCCCGCTAAGAATGGATGAAGGGCTAGGGCAAGAGCTTATTGCGGATTTGTCGTCCAGATGCCCGCCGTCTTGATGAATACGCGGTCCGGCAGCTTCAGCGCCGTCAGCGCGAGCTCGGCGACATCTTCAGGCTGCATCATCCGGTCTTCGTCGCCGATCGGCAGGCCCGCATTTACAGCTAGCGGGGTATTAACCGTGCTCGGCGTCAGAGCAGTAACTCGGATATTGAACTTGCGCACCTCCTGGAAGAGCGCCTCGGTCATGCCCATCAGCGCGAATTTGGACGCGCAGTAGGCGGAGCCGGTGGCAAAGCCGCGCTCTCCGGCCGTTGACGAGACATTAATGATGCTGCCAGCTTTATTCTCGATCATGGAAGGCAGCGCGGCGCGGGTAACGTAGTAGACGCCGAACAGGTTGATGTCGATGTGGCGTTTCCACTCTTCGGGGTCCATATCTACCAGAGTGCCGAAATTGGCAACGCCGGCGTTGTTGATCAGGACGTCAAACGTGCCAAGATCGTTCTGAATTGCGGCAACCGCGCGCTCTGCTTCTTCACGGACCGATACATCGGCTACGGCAATACTTACCTTCACATCATATACTTCGGTGATGGCGGCTTTTAGAGCCTCCAAATCGGCGGCGGTCCGGGAGATCAGTCCCAGATTGGCGCCTTCCTTGGCGAGCGCCAGGGCCAGGGCTTTGCCGATGCCTTTGCCGGCGCCGGTAATGACTGCGGTTTTTCCTCTAAGTTCCATTTGTCTGCTTCCGCTCCTTTAACTAATAAGTTTCCTGCCCTTGTTAACCCGGCAAGCGTCTGACTTGCTCTACAGGTCCGGTTTGGCCAGCGGCAGGGTCGCCGGTCCTTCAATTACTTCACCGTCATAGGAGTAACGGGAGCCGTGGCACGGGCAGTCCCAGGAGCGTTCGCTCTCGTTCCATTCACATTCGCAGCCCATATGCGTGCATGTTCTGTCCACGAGATGAACACCGCCTTCGGAGTCCCTGTATGCTCCGACCCGCTTTCCATCATGGCGGACGATTCCGCCTTCGTCCAGTCCCAGGTCGTCAATTTTCTTGAGCGTGAACTCCATCTTGCCCGTGATAAGCTCTTTGGCGACATTGGCGTTCTGCACCAGAAGATTCTTGATGCCCGGATTTGCCTTGAACCGGGACGGATCGTAAAGCTCCGTATAGGGACTCGGTTTGCGCTGAATCTGATCGGCAATCATCCGCGCCGCCAGCGTGCCGGCCGTCATACCCCATTTAGCGAAGCCGGTGGCGACATAGATTTCCTTGTCTTCGGATATTTTGCCGATGTAAGGGACCCGATCGACCGTAACCAGATCCTGTGTGGACCAACGGTAAGGAATCCGGCGGATTCCCAGAAGCTCTCCGGCGAAAACCTCCAGATTCTCATAATGTTTGATCGTACAGCCGCTCTGTCCCGCCTTATGGTTCTCGCCGGCGGCAATGACCAATCGTCTGCCTTCCCACTCTACTGCGCGAAGGGACCGCCGGGGCTCGCCGACGCTTAAGTACATGCCGCCTTCGTAGTCGGTTTCGGGCTCGAAAGCCAAACAGTACGCGCGGTCCGCATGCAGGCGGGCAAAATACATCTCTCCCCCGTCATAGAAGGGATAGTGGGAGGCCGATACGGCGTGGCGGCACTTAATGCGATGCTGTCCCCGTTCGGTAAAGAGCGTCAGACCCCTCTCATTCTCCACGTCTCTACTGATCGTGGTGTGCTCATAGACGATTCCGCCTTTGTCCAGAAAGGCCTGAAGCAGTCCCTTCAGGTAGGCTAAAGGATGGAAGCGGGCCTGTCCAGGAAGCTTGATCCCGCCTCCAATACGGATAGGCAGCGATACATAATCCACCCATTCCCCGGGCAGTCCCAGCTTGCGGTAAGCCTCGAATTCATCCTCCAGCTGTTTCAGCATCTTCGTGTCGCCCGGATTGCTGTACAAATAAGCATCCTCGCGCGCCAAGCCGCAGGATATGCCGAGCTTCTCAGCCGTTTGTACGATCCATTCCAGGCTCTCGCTGTTAGAGCGGAAGTAGGACTGGGCGCCGTGTTCGCCGAAATGCTTCAGCAGGTCGGCATATATCAGGCTGTGCTGCGCCGTAATCTTGGCAGTTGTAAAGCCCGTAGTGCCGGCGAACAGCTCGCTTCCTTCCAGCAGCGTTACCTTGCAGCCGGCTTCCGCCAGCAGATATGCCGTGGTAATTCCTGTTATGCCGCCGCCTACAACGGCTATGTCGGTGGCGTGGTCCTCCGCGAGCCGGGGAAAAGAAGGCAGTTCCGTCGTTCCTCTCCACAGCGATTCCGGCAGCTTGGGCAGACTTTCCGGCCATTTGTTTTCTGGGTCCATCCCGTATTCCTCCTTATATTATACAATCGTCATTTCAGTAATTACCACTAATTAGGTAAAAGAAACTTCGCTGCGAGGCTTATCATGCAAAACGGCCCGGCAGTTGCGATTGATAGGAGGTCTTTTCCCGTTCAGACGGCGGGTCAGATTAGGATGACATTCGTTAAATGGCACTCAGCCTACCCCGTATGGGTCGGCGGCACAAACTTTATTTCTCCCCGAGTTCTTGGCTGCATACAGCGCCTTGTCCGCATATTGGCTGAGCAGGTCTCCGTCCGCATCCTGTATATTTTCCGGATAGGATGCAGCCCCGATGGATACGGTGAGATGGATCTTATTGCCCGAAGGCAGCAAGAAGCGGTCATTCTCGACAGCGACCCGGATGCGTTCTCCGGCCTTTTGCGCCTGATGGAGCGGGCAGTCGGGAAGCAGGATCGTAAATTCTTCCCCGCCGTTGCGGGATACGATATCATAAGACCGGGAATGATTGCAGAGACGGCGAGCCAACTGCTTCAGAACGGCGTCTCCCGCCGGATGGCCGTAGGTGTCGTTAATAATCTTGAAATGGTCGATATCGATGACGAGCAGCGACAGACTTTCCCCATGCCGCTCGGCCCGGGCCATCTCCGTGTCCAAATGGCGGTGGAACTGGTGCAAATTGTTGAGATTGGTCAGATAGTCCGTAGCCGCCCGCACTTCAAGCTGGGCATACAAATCGTTGGAACGTTGAATATATTCGGCTACATAATAAACGGCCAGTCCGGCGGCAAGAGTGACGCCAAGCTGCAGCGGAAAGAATTCCATAATGATTTTGAGGTCTCCCAGATTGGCGACAAGTGTTGCGAAGCAAATCCCCATACTGATCAGGTTTCCGATCATAACCTTGCGCATTCGTGACCAGCGGAGCGCGGAAATCCCGCTGCAGCAGAGACCGATCAGCAGCAGGGAGACGCTCGCCGTTACTGAAGAGTACATCAAGCCATAGATAAGAACCCGGCTTAAGGCTAAGACCGCCGCACAAATTATGGCAGGCAGCCAGCCGATATAGGCGGACACGATAACAATTGTCAAATGTCGGATGTTAGCAAAGGTACCCGGGCCAACCGGAAAGGAATACTCCATCAAGATCATGCCGAACAGTCCGAAGAGCAGTCCGATGCCGACGCTGGAAGCCCTGGTGGTGGAACGGCCGATAACGGCATACTTTTTGGACAACATGCCCGACAGGAAAAGAAAAGTAACAAGTATACAAAAGTTAGCAAAAAGGCTGTTGATCATTTTTATTATCATCATGGCAGTATCAGGAGCTCCTTGCATAAAGTGGCCGTTCCAATTGCGGCTCTTGCTTATTTTAGCTGAAAAATACTGAAGAATGTTGCAGAAAAATGTCGAAAACAATCGAATTTTTAGTAACAATTACGGTTCTCAGACAACCTGAAGTCTTGTTCGGGCTTGAGATCAGAATGTTGACCGGAATACGCCAACGATTTATACTTGATCTAAAAATAAAGTAAGGATGATCGAAGTGAGACATCTTAATCTGACTTCCCAACGCCAAGCCGTCTACGATATAGTCCGCGAATCGCATGACCATCCGACCGCGGCGGAGGTTATGAACCGCCTGGTGGAGAGGGGGCATAACCTTGCCTATGGCACAGTCTACAATTCGCTTCGCTACCTCGCGGATAAACAATTGATCAGAGAACTGAAGCTGGGAGAGGCTGCCAGCCGTTACGATGCGAGAATGGACGACCACCAGCATATTATTTGCGAGCGATGCGGAGCGGTGGATGAGGTGATGAGTCATGTGCCGGAGCATTGGATGGAGGCCGTCGCTAAGGAAACTGGTTATACCATCGGACATGCGCATGTGGTCTTTGGAGGCATCTGTTCTGCTTGCCAAAATAAAGTTGTTAACTGACTTCTGCCGTTCATGCTAAGGCAAAGAGTATATAGGGCTTTCCGGTCAGTCGGGCCGAAAAGCCCTATTTGTGTCCGTTTATGGATCCACTGGATATTTTTATGAGGGAATCCCAGAGAAACAGTAGAATTATAGATAATCATTGCCGATATAACATTATATTACTCAATTTTTTACTTCCTAATTTATCCATCTGAATGGGGGAACAGACAAAATGCCAAAGAAAGCCAAGGCCGGCTTGACTCTGCGCACAAGATTAATTGCTACCTATCTGATTGTACTGATGGTACCGGGCATCATCATCGGAATGCTCACCTATCGGACAGCCAGCAGCGCAGTAACGGATCAGCTTATCAATAATGCGCAGGAAAGTATTACGGCTGTCAATGAGATCATCAATTCGAATATCCAGTCTAAAATAAATGACGTAAATTATTTTGTCGATGCCGTCTCCTCAGCCACGGCTAACAGCAAGACGGACGGGGAAGGCTATGCCGAACTGAAAGACAGATTGCAGGAATATGCGGCGATGCATCCTGATGTGCTGGAGGCATACGTGGCGACAAACGAGGGGAAAGTTATAAAAGCTTCCGATACCCCTCTGCCCAGCGGGTACGACCCTCGCAGTGAAGATGCTTATGTGAGCGCCGTCAAAAAGGGAAAGGGCGTAGTGATCTCTCCGGTTTTTAATAACGCAAATAAAGAGACGGTTGTCTCCTTGTCCTCTGTGCTCAAAGACGGAAATGGCGTATTTGTTATCCAATTGAATTTGAAGCAGCTCGCGGGACTGGTCGATCTTAAGGTCGGCAAGAAAGGTTATATCCTGATTATGGACAGCGGCAAAAGGTTCGTGGTGCATCCTACGGAACCCCTTGGTCAGGTATCTTCCCGGGATTTTGTAAATAGAATGTTCGAGAAGGGCTCCGGCACGTTCGAATATACCTTTAATGGCGAGGAGAAAAGCCTCACATACATGGTTAATAAGCTGACCGGATGGAGAATCGCCGGCACAATCAACACCAGTGAAATTACCGGCGCGTCAGATGGTATCCGCACTACCGCCCTAATCGTCATTTTCGTCTCTGTACTGATTGGGATGGTTCCGATTTTCTTTATCATACGTTCCCTGCTCTTGCCTCTGAGCAGACTCAGCAAAGCGACGGAAGTTATCAGCAAGGGGGATTTGTCCCAGGATATCGGATCCTTCGGACGGGACGAAATCGGCCAACTGGCCTCCAACTTCAAAACTATGGTCGCAAGTCTTAGGGAGATGATATTTGGCGTGCAGGAAATGACCGACAATGTATCTTCCTCAGCGGCGGAGCTGACGGCCGGCGCCGAGCAGACGACCAAGGCGATCGAGCATGTGACCATTGCCATTCAGGAAGTGGCTTACGGCAACGAGCAGCAGGTTAAGAGTATAAATAAAGGGATGGAAGGCTCGGTCGCGACTACCGCAGAAGTAAAGAGCATTTCCGCCAATATGGATGAAGTATCAGTGATGATGGATAAGGCTACCCGCTCAGCGGCGGAGGGCAACGATTCAGTCATTCAGGTTGTCGACAAAATCAACTCGATTCACGAGACGGTCGAGGAACTGGGAGCCGTCATCGACAAGCTGAATGAACGCAGCGGTCGCATCGTAGGAATCGTTGGCATCATTAGTGGTATTGCCCGGCAGACGAATCTGCTGGCGCTTAACGCTTCCATCGAGGCCGCAAGAGCCGGGGAACATGGCCGGGGTTTTGCGGTAGTCGCTACGGAGGTCCGCAAGCTGGCCGAGGAATCGGAGAAATCGGCCAGTCAAATTTCGGGAGTCATTTCTTCCATTCACAGTGAAGTGAAGGCAGCTATAGAAACGATGAACAATGCTAAAGAGAAGGTCTCCGAAGGGATTATGGCAGTCGACACGACCGGTCGTTCCTTCTCGCGGATCCGCAGGGCGGTCAAGGGAGCGGCGGAAAAAATCGAAGCGATGTGCGAAGGGGGTCGCACCCTGTCGCAGGAAGCGGACGGCATGGAACAGGCGATGGAAGTTATCCGCATCATTTCTCAGGAAACCTCAGCAAATACGGAGACGATTTCGGCCGCAGCGCAGCAGCAGCTCGCCTCGGTTGAGGAAATCGCCTCATCATCGTCGGATCTCAGCCGCCTGGCCGACGAACTGCAAGATCTGGTCAGCCGCTTCAAGCTGTATGATACCGCCACAGCAGATAAGCTTTCCGATGAACTGGCTGAAGCCGGAAATACTGCGGAGGAAGAGGAAAGCCCAAATGGGATAGCGAGCTAGAGCTTCCTTTTTGAGTCTTCTTGCAAGTATACTGTTAGGCAGGAAGCAAGGAGAGAAAAAAGGGAGGCAGCATCATGGCAGATCAACTAACAGGCATCACCGTCGCCCTTGCCGGTCCGCGCAAATCGGAGGAACTGACGAAGCTGGTAAGCAACATGGGCGGTACCGCGCTGCTGCGGCCCGCTCAGGGTACCGTGTTTCTGGACGACGAAGAGCTTCGTCAAGGGCTGGAGTCTTGGACTCGCAACCCTCCGGATTGGACGATTCTGACAACGGGCATGGGGCTGGATGCGCTGTTCCAAATGGCGGGCGGTATGGGAATCGAGGGGCGCCTGCAGGAAGTTCTGGCAGGCTCGATGATCGCGGCCCGGGGCTACAAGACGGTAAACGCGCTGAAGAAAAGAGGGCTTGTTCCGGACGTCCGCGACGATGATGGAAGCACTACCGGTCTGATCCGTGGTCTTGCTCCGTTCGATCTCCGGGGCAAGGAGGTTATTCTTCAACTGCATGGCGATCCCGCGCCACGGCTGAACGCCTGGCTTGAAGAAGCCGGTGCGGCGGTTCGGCAGGTACTGCCTTATCGGCATATGCCTCCGAATCAGGAGGATCTTGAACGGTTATTGACTGAGATAACGGAGGCAAAGGTCGATGCCGTTGCGTTCACCAGCGCGCCGCAGATACGCTTTCTGGCCGAATATGCTCTCGGGTGCGGCAAGCTGCAGGCGATGATTCACGCTTTTGAGACCGGAGTACTTGCGGTTGCGGTGGGACGGATTACGGCCGATGCGCTGAAGGAGGCGGGGGTTAAGCGGATCATCATGCCGGAGCAGGAACGGATGGGCAGCATGATCGTGGAGCTTGGCCGCTATTTGGCCGCCCGCAGCTAGCGGACCGGCCCTCTATGCCAAAGAGAACAGAGCATTTCCGCGTCGTAACCCGGCGGGAATGCTCTTTTTATATCGTGCTGCCTGGCCCGGTGGAAGCGGTTCCCCTTTTCCTTGAATGGACATCCGGCATCATTTTCCTTAAAATATAGGCAGTATGAATTGATCGACTACGGATACCAAACGAGGAGGCCCTTATGGATAAAAGAAAATGTCTGCTACTCGGCGAATACACACATCCAAGGTTTCATCCGCTTCAGGGTGTGGATAAGCAAATTAGCCATATATTAAATGATCTGATGACCGTCCAGTGTACGGAAAATAAAAAAATGCTGCTGAGCGAAAATTTGAGCGGCTACGATCTATGCATCGGATATAATGAGCTGTGGAATGAATCGGTTTCTCCGCAGCAGACGGCCGGACTGCTCAGCTATGTCGCCGGCGGCGGCGGACTCATTGTTCTGCATACAGGTGTGTCCCTTGCGAACCGGAATGAACTGGCCCAATTGATCGGCGCCAGATTTGCCGGACATCCGCCATACGGACCGCTCGAATTCCGCACGCGCGAGCACGACATAACGGAAGGGGTCGAGAGCTTTGCGTTGGAAGAAGAGCCGTATCGCTACGAATTCGACCCGTTTACGGAGAAGACGGTGCTGCTCGAATTCGAGGCGGGCGGACAGTGGTGGCCGGCAGGCTGGTGCCATAGCTATGGCCTTGGACGGGTCGTCTACCTGATGCCGGGACATCATGAGCCAACGTTCCGCCATCCGGCGGTGCAGACCCTGCTGCTGCAAGCCGCCACATGGGCGGCCCGGATCCCGCTCCGGAAGTAGAAGATCTTCCTTTTGTGCGCCCCCGTCCTGTAGGGTATAATTTAATTGTTGCCCCAAGCCTTCAGCAAAACGGAATCCAAGGAGGAAGAGACTATGAGCGATTTGATAAAAAAAGCGATCTCTTTAGGAGTGGGACTCACCGTTGTCAGCAAGGAAAAGGTGGAAAAAGTCGTTGATGAGCTGGTCAAGCGGGGGGAAGTGGCTCCCTCGGAATCAAAGGCGCTCGTCGATCGGCTGATCGAGCGGGGCGAAGAAGAACGGAGCGTGTTTAAATCGGCGATTCAGGAGCAGGTGCAGCGTGTGCTTAAAGACTTGAACGTTCCGGCAAAAAGCGACATCTCCGCTTTGGAGGGACGGATAGCCGTTCTGGAGCAGCGTTTGGCTGAACTTGAGGGCATATCCCGAGAAGGAACGCAGCCGGTGGAAGGAATAGCACCGGATACGCATACAGATTAAAATGGTCCGGATCAGACATGCCGGACGTTACCGTTCCATCGCCATGGCGCTGATGCGCCATGGCTTCGGCTTTATGGTGGAAGAGCTGGGGCTGTACCGCGTACTGTCGCTTCCGCGCCGGCTGGTAACGCAGGAAGTTCAGCATCCCAGCCGGACGCTGGGAGAGCGGATCAGGCTGGTGCTGGAGGATTTGGGTCCGACCTTTGTCAAGCTCGGCCAGGTTGCCAGTACACGCTCGGACCTGCTTCCGGAATCGATTATTAATGAACTGGTAAAGCTTCAGGATCATGTGCCGCCTTTCCCGGTGGAAACGGCCCGCAATATTCTGGAACAGGAGCTGGACCAGCCGCTCAGCGAGATATTCGATTCTTTTGAAGAGACGCCGCTCGCCGCCGCTTCCATCGGGCAGGTTCACCGCGGCGTTCTGCTTAGCGGGGAGCCGGTGGCAATCAAAATTCAACGGCCCGGCGTTATGCGCATGATGAGCCGTGATCTGGAAATTCTCCGCGATCTGACGGCGCTTGCCGAAAGGCGGCTGGGTTGGGCGAGGCAGTACAGCCTCTCCCGGATGGCGGAGGAGTTCTCCAGATCGCTGATGAACGAGCTGGACTACAGCCAGGAGGGCAGGAGCGCGGAGAGAATCGCGCAGCAGCTTGAGGATAACAAATCGGTCTATATTCCGGCGATTTACTGGGACTATTCATCCTCTCGCGTACTGACGATGGAGTTTGTCGAGGGGATTACGCTGAATCGGCGGGAAGCGCTGCTGAGCAGGGGCGTGAACCTCAAGGATACCGCGGAGCGTCTGGTGGATATTATGCTGAGGCAGATTTTTATCGACGGCTTCTTTCATGCCGATCCCCATCCCGGCAACGTGATGATGACGGACAGCGGAAAGCTTGCGCTGATTGATTTCGGCATGGTGGGCAGGCTGAGCGAGGAAACAAGAGACCATCTGTCCAGCCTCATCATCGCCCTGATGCGCAAAAATACGGAAGCCATGGTACGGGCAATTTTACGCCTTGGCGTCATTCCGGAGGATGCGGATCAGTCCGCGCTCTATGAGGACATGGACCGGCTGAGAGAGGAATACTATGACGTTCCGTTCAGCCAGGTCAGCATTGGGAAGGCGTTGAATGATTTGTTCGCGGTTGCCCGGCGCCACCGTCTGGCGATTCCGCCCGATCTGGCGATGCTGGGGAAGACGATGCTGACTCTGGAAGGGGTCGTAGGCAACCTGGACCCTTCCTTCAGCATTATTCAAATGGCGGAGCCTTTTGGCAGGCAGCTCGTGAAGCAGCGCTTCAGCAGCAGCCGGCTGCAGCGCAAGCTGTGGGGCGGGGTTGCGGAGCTTGCCGAAAGCCTCGTAGAGCTGCCTGGACAAGCCCGGCAGCTGTCGGCGCTGATCAGCAGGGGCAAGCTGAAGGTCGAGGTCGGCGTGCCCGAGCTGCAAAGCCTGCTGCGCAAGCTGGACCGCATCGGCAACCGGCTCTCCTTCAGCATTGTGCTGCTGGCCTTCAGCATTATTATGGTCGGTCTGATTATCGGTTCGTCGCTGCGCCGAGAGCCTTCCGTGCTGTGGAATTTTCCCACCGTCGAAATCGGCTCGGTTGTTGCGCTGTTTATGTTTATCTGGCTGCTGTACTCGATTTTCAAATCGGGGCGGTTTTAGAGAAGGAGGATTAAGGCGGCGGGGATTGCGGTTACAATAGAAAGAACCAAGGACGGAAGAACTCCTGCCGGAGTTCTTCCGCTTTTAATGTACAGGGTTCCTCGGGGCGCCGGAAGGTGCTTCAGGAGTGAATTCATGCGCTTGTAGTAAAAGGCGCTTTAGTCTAAACACGGCGCGAATCATGCGCTGAATACTTGGAAATGACGAGGTGATGAAATTGCCGGGTTTTAAAGAATTGGGAGTTTCAGAGGCGCTGACTGCGCTTCTTAAGGGGAATGGCATTGCACAGCCTACCCCTGTACAGGCAGAAGCGATTCCGCCGCTCGTGCAGGGTCTGGATGTCATAGCAAGAGCAAAGACGGGCACGGGCAAGACGCTGGCTTTTCTGCTGCCGATATTGGATAAAATCAGGCCGGACCGTCCCTTTCCGCAGGCTCTGATTATGGCGCCGACACGGGAGCTGGCGCTCCAGATTACGGAGGAAGCGCGGAAGCTTACGCATCAGAGCGATATCAAGATCCTTGCGGTGTATGGCGGACAGGACGTGGAGAAGCAGCTGCGCAAGCTGGAAGGCGGCAGGCATCTCATTATCGGCACGCCGGGCAGGCTGCTGGACCATATGCGCCGCGAGACACTGGCTTTGGGCGGAGTAAATATGCTGGTGCTCGACGAAGCGGATCAGATGCTGCATATGGGCTTTCTGGACGAGGTGGAGAGCATTATTACGGCGATCCCTTCGCGGAGGCAGACGATGCTGTTCTCGGCGACCATGCCGGACCCGATCAAGCAGCTTGCGGCCAGCTATATGAAACAGCCGATCGACATTGTGATCAAGAGCGGTTCGCCGATTCCGCTGGACAATATCCGCCAGCAGGTCGTCGAATGTACCGACCGTGCCAAGGAAGAGGCGCTTAAGGCGCTGATCGAATGGGACCGGCCGTATTTGGCCATTATCTTCTGCCGGACGAAGCGCCGGGTGTCGAAGCTGAGCGACGCTCTGCGGGAAGCGGGATATGACTGCGACGAGCTGCACGGCGACCTGTCGCAGAACAAGCGGGAGGCGGTCATGAAGACGTTCCGGGAGGCGAAGCTTCAGCTTCTCGTCGCTACGGACGTCGCTGCCCGCGGTCTGGACGTTGAAGGCGTAACCCATGTCTTCAACTACGATATGCCGCTGGACGTGGACAGCTACATCCACCGTATCGGCCGGACCGGAAGGGCGGGAGGCAAGGGGCTCGCGATCACCTTCGCCTCTCCGCGCGACCGCGCCGGGCTTGAGATGATCGAGCGCGGCATTTCGCAGCGGCTGGAACGCCGCCGCTATGAGAAGGGCGAATTCGGCGAGGCCAAATTCGTCACGGGCACGGGCGGCGGCGCCCGCGCGGGCGGAGCTCGCGAGGCCTCGCGGACCGGGCGCGGGCCGTTCGCTGGCGGCGCGCGGACGAGCGGCCGCGGCAAGGACGCGGGCGGCCGGAGCCGGGACGCCGAGCGGGGACGGCGGAGCCGCCAGGATGGCGCGGCGCCGGACAAACGCGCCGCGCATGGCGGACGCGGGCCGTCGCAGGGCAAGCCGTCCTCTGGCGGCGGGCCGTCGCAGGGCAGACCATCGCATGGCGGCGGACAGGCCCGCAGCGGCGGCAGGAACGGCGGAGCCGGCACAGCCGCCTCCGGTCATGGCGGCCGGGGGGGCAGCGGACGGAATGCGCGAAGCGGTGAGGCAGGCCGCAAAGGCGGCAGCCGCGGCAGATAAGGGCGGCCGCTTGGCTGTGCCGGCCCGTTAACGAGCGGCCCAAATAACGACGATTGGCAGGAATTGCACTGGGGGCGGCTGCAACATTTGCCGCCCCAGGCCTGTCTATAAGGATATACTTCAGCAATACCGGTCATAAGGAGGAAAGCACCATGCGCAAACAATTGTGGATTCCACTCCTGTTCCTGGCCGTCATCGCCGTCGGCTGGGGAATAGGCAAATATACGTCGCCGGCCCGATCCACGGGCAGCGGGGCAGCAGCTGTGGATCAGCCGGCACTTAATGGTGCGGCGGCTCAGCCCCCGGGTGAATCGCCCGCTCCGTCCGCTCCCCCGGAGGGGCAAAGCGGCGGAGGGACGCAGCCGGCTGGCGAGTCGCCGGCCCCGTCGGCCCCCCCGGCGGAGGGGCAGAGCTGGGGAGAGGCCCAGCTTGCGGCGACGGAGCCGGACAGCATCGGCGTCATGGTGAACAAGCAGTACGGGCTGCCCGATAACTACAAGCCGGCCGATCTGGTGTATCCCGACGTTCCTTTTATATTTAAGGAAAAGATCGAAAAGCGGATGATGCGCAAGGAAGCAGCTCATGCGCTTGAGGAGATGTTCGCGGGTGCGAAGCAGGACGGCGTGTATTTGGCGGGGGTTTCCGCCTATCGCTCCGAGAAGACGCAGCAGGGCCTGTTCAACGCCTATGCGGAGCGGGACGGAGAGGAGAAAGCGCAAACTTACAGCGCCGTTCCCGGACACAGCGAGCATCAGACGGGCCTGGCGATCGACCTTTCCGGCACTGACGGCAAATGCGCGGCGGAGAGCTGTTTTGCCGGAACGAAGGAAGCGGACTGGCTGGCGCAGCATGCACCGGAATATGGCTTTATCATCCGTTATCCGGAAGGCAAGGAAGCCTTTACGGGTTATATGTACGAGCCTTGGCATGTACGGTATGTAGGTAAGGAAGCCGCCCGTTCTATCGCGGAACAAGGCATTACGCTGGAGGAATATTATAGCGCTGTGCCGGTATCGAAATAAGGTTTGACCTTGATTCACCTTTACCCGGTCCGGTTAATTAGTGTAAAACCGCTATTAACGCTAAAGGAGGCGAACGACATGTCCGAGCATAACCATGTTGTGAGCAAAGACGGTGGCGTGGCAATCGGACTGGTGAAGGAAACACTCAATCGGATCGAACCCGGACAAAGGGAAGAAATCTTGAGCAATTTCGACGCATTCCGTACTTACTTAAGCAAGCGGATTCAATTGGCCAGAAAAATCGGCTTCGGCGAGGCGCAGTTATCTCAGGCGGCGGAGAAGGTGGCGGACTACCTGGCGGCCTATGAGGAACCGCGCAACAGTGAGGAGAAGCTGCTTCTGGAGCTGTGGAGGGTCGGAAGCAAAGAGGAGCGCAGCAAGCTTGCCTCCATGCTTGTTAAGCTGGCGTTGTCCGAACGGGTCTAAGAAAAAGGAGAATCAAGCGTTTAACCCTCTCCGGCTAGCCGAGGAGGGTTTTTTTGAGGTCATGGACCGGAAGCTATAGATACATAAACGAGCGAATTTGAAGAAAAGACGGCTGCAGCCTTTTGCATGGGAGTCAGTCGTCTGTTTCACGGAAAGGGTGTCTGCCTATGATTAAGCTCAGTGTGCTTGACCAGTCGCCGGTATCGGAGGGAAGCACGCCAGCCGAGGCGCTTGCGCAGACCGCCATTCTGGCTCAGGAGGCTGAAAAGCTCGGCTATTCCCGCTTCTGGGTGGCCGAGCATCATTTTGCACCCGGTCTTGCCGGATCAAGTCCGGAGGTGCTCATCGCGCATTTGGCAGCCGTTACCTCCTCTATCCGGATCGGCTCGGGCGGTATCCTGCTGCCTCACTACAGCGCATATAAGGTTGCGGAGAATTTTCGCGTGCTGGCGGCTCTATATCCCGGGAGAATTGATCTGGGGATTGGCCGGGCAGCCGGCGGAGGCGCTCTTGCCGTCCGGGCCTTGCAGGAATATGGAACGGCCGGCCCGGACAAATTTTCCGAGCAGATCAAGGATTTGATGGCCTATCTGAATGACGGGGCGGATCTGCATCACCGCTTTGCGGGGCTTCAGGCTATGCCAACCGGCAGTTCACCGCTGGAAATCTGGATGCTCGGTTCAAGCAGGGACAGCGCGTTATTGGCCGCCGGGCTTGGCGCTGGATTTGCCTTCGCCCGCTTTATTAACTTCAGCGGCGGGGAAGAGGCGATGGCGGCCTATCACAGCCGTTTCTGCCCATCCCCCCTGTCGCTGAAGCCCAAAGGAATGGCCGCTGTGTTCGCAGTCTGCGCGGAGACGACGGAAGAGGCGGACCGGCTCGCCTCAAGTATGGACCTCTCGGCGGTTCTGCTGGACAAGACGCATGTCTCTGCGCCTACCCCCTCTGTGGAGTACGCACTGTCTTATCCGTATACGCCTTACGAAAAGCATATTGTCCAGGAGAACCGCAGGTCCATGCTGGTCGGCTCTCCGGAAAAGATTGGAAATCAGCTGCATGACCTCTGCGCGCGGTTCGGCTGCGAGGAAGTGATTATCGGTAGTGTTATGCACCGCTTTTCGGATAAGCTGAAGTCGTATCGGCTGATCGCGGAAGCCTGCGGGTTGACCCCGCGTATGTCTCCGTGCTGACAGCCGTCCTGCCGCCTTTCCACTGTTGAAATTCGCCAAATATAAGGTAAGATGGGAAGGAAACGTAAAAACACGGCTCCGGTCGGTAGTCCGGACGCATGGAAGCGATGCGGCGAGAAATATGCATATCCGCTGTCGCCCGCCGCCAATACCTCCATGTCAGTAACCTTCCCCCTCGGGATGTCCCTCGTTTCGTATTTTTGAAAAGAGGGGGAACACCGATGAAATTGACGGTATTTTTCGAAGACCCTTTTTGGGTCGGAATTGTTGAAATCGATGAGAATGGAGTCGTCAAGGCCGGACGGTACGTCTTTGGCGCGGAGCCATCGGCGCAGGAAATTTGGGAATTCGTCCTTTTTCGGCTTCAAGAGGTAACGGACGGTCTATCCTGCGGAGTGGCCGTCCCCAAGCCGGCCCTGCGCGTCAGCAATCCGAAGCGGCGCGCGAGGGAAGCGGCCGGGGAATCGCGAGGCCGGGGCAGCGGCACGTTAAGCCAGGAAGCCCTCAGGCTGGAACTTACGAAGCGCAAGCTGGAATCATCGCGAATGAACAAAGCCCGCAAAGAGGAGCTTGCCGAACGCAAACGCGAGATCGCCCGCAAGAAAGCGAAGGACAAGCATCGCGGCCGGTAATTGTGCATCCGCATCGAAGCCTTATGCGGCTCACGATAAGGGCGGCGCTTTCGCTCATGAGAGCCGATAAGACGCTTCCTCTCCCAGTATTTCGCAGGGGTACCTTGCGACCGCCTCCCGGCCGTATTGCCGCAGTCGCGGCCTTGCATAGTGCAGCCGATGAAGCCTCGGAGCCGACCGGCGCGTTAAGCGGCGAAGCCTTCCGGAACATGGTTCTTCCCTTTCCGGAAGGCTTTTTTCATCGTATGGAGTTCATTAGAGAACGGGATAAAGCCTGAAAATAAGGCTTGACGCTTCTCAAAGACCTTGTATCCTGTAATAAGAAGCTTAATGTACGGCATGCTGATGAAATACGATGGCTGGCGGACAGGATTAGGATATTATGTTTCAGGGGGTTAGTAACTGGCATGAAGTTAATTACAGAAGTTGCGGCAGAGACGGGAATTCATGAAGATCATTTGGAGTTGTACGGCAAATATAAGGCCAAGCTGGCTCCATCCCTGTGGGATGAGATCAAGGGCCGTCCGGACGGCAAGCTGGTGCTGGTCACCGCAATCAACCCTACGCCCGCGGGGGAAGGCAAGACGCTGACGACGATCGGCCTGGCGCAAGCCATGAACAGAGCAGGCGTCAAGACAGTGGCTGCGCTGCGGGAACCGTCGCTTGGCCCTTGTCTTGGCATGAAGGGCGGAGCTACGGGCAGCGGAAAAGCGCAGATTGTTCCGGCGGACGAGATCAATCTGCATTTTACGGGCGATATTCATGCGGTGACGTCGGCCCATAATTTGCTGTCGGCCATGATTGACAATCATATATTCCAGGGCAATGAGCTCGGGCTGGACCCGCAGAAGATCGTATGGAAACGGGTTATGGACATGAACGACCGCAGTCTGCGCAGCATCGTGACAGGGCTTGGCGACGGCAACGGGACGGTTCGGGAGAGCGGGTTTCTGATCACCACCGCCTCCGAAATCATGGCTGTGCTGTGTCTGTGCGATAATCTGGCTGATTTGCGGGAGCGCCTTGGCCGGATGCTGATCGGCTATGACCGCGAAGGACAGCCGGTGACGGCGGGCAGTCTGAAAGCGGTGGACGCAATGACCGCCCTGCTGAAAGAGGCGATTAAACCGAATCTGGTGCAGACACTGGAGGGAACGCCGGTAATCGTGCATGGCGGACCGTTTGCCAATATCGCGCATGGCTGCAGCAGTGTGATCGGTACCCGTTACGCGCTGAAGCTGGGCGAAGTCGTCGTGACGGAAGCAGGCTTCGGCGCCGATCTTGGAGCGGAGAAATTCATGGACATCAAATGCCGCCAGTCGGGCCTTAAGCCTTCCGCGGCGGTATTGGTCGTTACGGTGAAATCGCTGAAGTATAACGGCGGTGTCCCTAAGAGTGAGCTGTATGCCGGGAACCGGGCCGCGCTGATCGCCGGACTTTCCAATATGCAGCGGCATATCAAGAATTTACGGAAATTCGGCGTTCCGGTGCTGGTGGCCCTCAATCATTTTGAAGGCGACAGCCAAGCGGAAATTCAGGAAGTGCTGGCGGCCTGCCAGCGCCTGAATGTGCCTGCCGCCATTTCCAAGGCATGGGCCGAGGGCGGCGCCGGGGGTCTGGAATTGGCGACCGCGCTCAAGAAGCTGCTGTCCGGATCGGATACTTCCGCTTATGCGCCGCTGTACAAAGACGAACTGGACATCCCGTCCAAGATCGGCAAAATCGTCAAGGAAATATACCACGGCGCCGATGTCGCCTTCAGTCCGGCGGCCAAACGCAGTCTGGCGCTGATCGAAAGGCTCGGCTTAAGCCATCTGCAGGTGTGCATGGCCAAGACGCCTTATTCCTTCTCCGACCAGCCGCGCCTGCTTGGAGCGCCCGAGGGCTTCACTGTTCAGGTTCGCGACATAACGCTCTCGCTGGGAGCCGGATTCGCCGTTGTTGTTACCGGCAGCATTGTCACGATGCCGGGACTGCCGGCTAAGCCTGCCGCCGAGGGCGTGCAGATTGACAGGGAAGGAACGCTGATCGGCCTTTTATAATTTAACATTTTTAACTTTTAAATAAATTTACAGCCTCCGGGTTCGCCAGCGAATCCGGGGGTTTTTTTACGGAAAGATTGAATTCCTTCCTTACCGCCGGCAAATCGCTTGAAGATACGGTGTACCGAAAGACCGGCTGCTTTAGCCTGTCACTGACATAATGTGCGGGCAAGCGGGCAAAACTAATACGGACTTTTTCCGAAATTGAATATTTTAAATTGTGAACACTTTGTTAAAAAACGGAAAAAAGATTGAAATGTGATTATTATCACAATATAATGATGGCATTAAGTGAAATAAGTCACACTCACTTAATATTCCATAAAAAAGAGAATTTTTCAAAATGGAGGAGGAAGAAATCATGAAAGTAGCTGTTATCGGGTGTACCCACGCAGGAACCGCCGCTATTGTCAATACCGCCCAGCTGTACCCGGAGGCCGAGGTTACCGTGTATGAGCGAAACGACAACATTTCGTTCCTGTCCTGCGGCATTGCGCTGTATGTCGGAGGCGTTGTGAAGGACCCGCAGGGGCTGTTCTATTCTTCCCCGGAGAAGCTGGCTGAGCTTGGAGTCAAGACCAATATGCGCCATGAGGTTGTCTCCGTTGATACGAAGAACAAAACGCTGCGCGCCCGCGACCTAAGCACAGGCAAGGAATTCGACGACACCTATGACAAGCTGATTGTAACGACAGGGTCTTGGCCGATTATGCCGAAGCTTGAGGGAATTGAGCTTGATAACATTGTGCTCTCAAAGAACTTCCAACATTCCAATACGATTATCGAAAAAGCTCAGCACGCCAAGCATATCGCAGTTGTTGGAGCCGGCTATATCGGCGTCGAACTGGTCGAGGCATTCCAGCTTAACGGTAAAGAGGTCACGCTGATCGACGCGGAGACGCGCATTCTAAGCAAATATCTCGACGCCGAATTTACAAATCCGATTGAACAGTCTCTAAAGGATCACGGCATCGAACTGGCGCTGGGCGAAAAGGTAAGCTCCTTCAAAGGCGAGAACGGCAAAGTCACGACAATTGTTACCGATAAAGGCGAATACAACGCCGATCTGGTCATCCTTTGCATCGGTTTCCGCCCGAACACGGAACTGCTGAAGGGGCAGGTCGATATGCTCGGCAACGGAGCGATTATCGTGAATGATTATATGCGCACCAGCGCTCCGGATGTCTTTGCTGCCGGGGATAGCTGCGCGATTCACTATAACCCGACCGGCAAACACGCCTATATCCCGCTGGCTACCAATGCTGTACGCATGGGCACACTAGTTGCCCGCAATCTGGTCAATAATACGATTCCTTATATGGGAACTCAGGGTACTTCGGGTATCAAAATTTACGAGGACAACATTGCGGCAACCGGCATGACCGAAGCAGCCGCGAAGCATGAAGGAATCGAAGCCGAAGCGGTGATGATTAAGGACAATTACCGTCCGGAATTCATGCCTTCCTTCGAAGAGGTTCAGCTCAAGGTAGTCTTTGAACGCTGCACGCGCCGTATTCTGGGAGCACAGATCATGTCGAAAATGGATTTGACCCAGTCGATCAATACGATTTCGGTCTGCATTCAGAACCGCATGACGGTCGACCAGCTTGCCTTCATCGATTTCTTCTTCCAGCCGCATTACAATAAGCCTTGGAATTTCCTCAACACCGTCGGCCTTCAGGCGCTGCCGAAGTCTGCGGACAGCAAACAGCCGGTCAGAGTTTAACGGGTAAATTCCCCGCATTTAAACTACATGTTATCGAAAATATCGCTTGAAAACCGGTGCCCAAGCGGCTCCGGTTTTTGTATTTTTCGCAGCAAATAAACGCGTATCCGTATACATAATTCTTCCAATTTACGGAAGCGGTTTAAATTTTGACACACCAGTGAAAATTTTCACTTGTTGTTTTCTTCAAGTGATAATTATCACGTAAATGTGAGGGGCGAAGCGCTACAATGAGACCTAAAGGAAAAATTTAAAGTAAATATTAGAAGGAGACAGGTAACATGGCTTATAACAAACCGCAGCAAATAGCCGAAGTGACGGTGGAGAACGGCATAAAGAAGGCTCATAACCCTCTGGCCACCGTGCTTATCCTCGGATTTCTGGGAGGAGCGTTCATCGCTCTAGGGTATTTGCTTGATATTCGCGTCATTGCCAGCGCGCCGAAGGAATGGGGGTCCATCGCCAGCTTTATCGGGGCCGCGGTGTTCCCGGTCGGGCTGATTCTCGTGCTTCTGGCAGGGGGCGAACTGCTGACCGGTAATATGATGGCTGTACCGCTCGCAATGTTTTCCAAGAAGATTTCGTTTGGAGAGACGATTAAGAATCTGATTCTGATTACGCTGAGCAATTTGGCGGGAGCACTGTTTGTGGCATATTTCTTCGGCCATGTCGTCGGTCTGACCGCCGACGGCGTTTACCTCGATAAACTGGTCGATCTGGCGGAGCATAAACTAGACGTCACTTTCCTGCAAGCTTTCATCTCGGGTATCGGTTGTAACTGGCTTGTCGCGCTGGCTGTCTGGCTGTCCTACGGCGCAGACAATTTCAGCGGCAAAATTATCGGCATCTGGTTCCCGACCATGGCTTTCGTCGCCATCGGATTCCAGCACGTTGTCGCTAATATGTTCCTTATTCCGGCGGCCATTTTCGAAGGCCATTTCTCTTGGGGACAGTACATTGGCAATTTCGTGCCGGTCTGGCTCGGCAACCTGACAGGCGGAGCCCTCTTTGTAGCGGGCGCCTACTGGAACGCCTACCTGCGCAAATCCCCTGCGGCGGTTCAATCGCTTGACAGTGTAGCGTCCGCAGGTGTGAAGAAACACGCATAATTCCCGCAGTTAACGGGAATAATCTTCTTTAAATAATAAGAATGTCCAACCAAACAAAGGTACCGTCTTCCAGTGGAGCGGTGCCTTTTTATTTCCGTATTCGACAGACAATTACGACAAAACAAAGTTCGCCGTAACAGCTATCGGTCCGGGGGAACGAAACCGAAGCTTACGGCGAAATCAATAGGGAGTATTTCATGTTTTCTATTACCCGGCAATTGCCGGAACGAATCAGCTATTCCGGGCACGATTCACCTTTACGCAAGGGGACGTTCGATTATACAATAACAGCAGTGAAAATAAGGAGGGCTGCGGGTATGGAAAAATTAGAGAACGGCGTATTTCCGGCGGTATGCCCGCTGGATTGTCCCGACACTTGCGGGCTTCTTGTGCATAAGAAAGACGGCAAAATTGTAAAAGTCGAGGGAAATCCCGAGCATCCGGTTACGAGGGGAGCCATCTGCAACAAGGTCAGGCATATAGCAGAGAGTATCCATCATCCGAAAAGGCTGACGACTCCGCTTCGCCGGGTAGGACGCAAGGGAGAGGCCGTATTCGAACCGATCGGCTGGGATGAGGCGATTGCTGAAATAACTGGAAAATTCCGCCAGTTATCGGAGGAATACGGCCCGGAGAGCATATTGCCGTACAGCTTCTACGGCAATATGGGCGTGCTCAGTGTGGAGGGCATGGACCGCCGGTTCTTTAACGCGCTTGGAGCGAGCCGTCTGGAGCAGACAATCTGCAATGCCGCCGGAAACGCGGGCTGGAAATATACAATGGGCTTCAGCGGCGGGACAAGCCCTGAGGATATCGCGAACGCCGATCTGATCATCGTCTGGGGCGGAAATATCGTCAGCACGAACATGCATCAGGTCGTCCTGGCGGAGCAGGCCCGGAAGAAGGGCGCCAAGATCGTTGTCATCGACGTGCACTGCAACCGCACGGCGCAGTGGGCCGACTGGTTCCTGCCGCTCTATCCGGGGACGGATGCGGCGTTGGCGCTCGGCATCATGCATATATTATTCCGCGACGAGATGACGGACGCGAGTTTCCTCAAGACTTACACGGTGGGGCATGAAGAACTGCGGAAGCAGGCGGAAGAGTATACGCCGGAGGCCGTAGCGGCCATTACGGGCATCCCAGCCGAAGACATTGAACAGTTGGGTAAACTGTACGGAGAGGCGACGGTGTCTTTTATCCGCATCGGCAACGGGCTTCAGCATCACGACAACGGAGGCATGGCGGTGCGCAGCATCGCCTGTCTGCCTGCACTGACCGGACAGTGGTTGAAGACGGGGGGAGGCGCGACCAAGGGCAACAGCGGATATGCCGCGATGAATTCCCGGGCGCTGGAGCGTCCTGATCTTCGCCCGAACCCGCGGGCGCGCAGCATAAATATGAACCGGATCGGCGAAGCGCTGGAAATGACGGAGCAGCCGATAAAGGCGCTGTTCGTCTATTGCAGCAATCCGCTCGTCGTCGCGCCGGACGCGGAGCGGGTGCGGCGCGGATTCGCGCGAGAGGACCTGTTCACGGTCGTGCATGATCTTTTTCTAACCGATACAGCCAGGTATGCCGATATTGTGCTGCCCTCGACGTCGGCTTTTGAGAATACCGATTTGTACAGTTCTTACTGGCATCATTATATCCAGCTTCAGGAGCCGGTGCTAGCAGCCCCGGGGGAATGTAAGAGCAACGTCGAGCTGTTCTCCCTGCTTGGAAAGGCCATGGGTTTTGACAAGGAGGCTTTTGGGCAAAGCGAGGAGGAAATGATCCGTGAGGCGCTGGACTACCCGCGCAATCCGTATCTGAACGGAGTGACGCTGGAGCGGCTGAAAGCCGAGCGCCATGTCAAACTGGATATGACGCCTAAAGAACGGTATCTGGATAACCTGCCCACGCCTTCCGGCAAAATTGAACTGTATTCACGGACGATGGAAAATGCGGGACTGCCGCCGCTGCCAACCTATACTCCGCTTGTCGAAGGCTTTGACGGCATCCGGCGTCCGGATGAAGGGGATAAATATCCGCTTATGTTCATATCGCCGCCGAACCATAATTTCCTCAACTCCACCTTTTCCAATGTCGGGAAGCATCAAACCTTAGAGAAAAGGCCGACTCTGCAAATTCATCCCGCGGATGCGGCGGAGCGGGGAATTGCCGACGGGGATGAGGTCAAAGTGTACAACGACCGCGGCATGATACAGATTTGGGCGGCGGTAACCGACCGGATGCTGCCCGGTACCGTCATCAGCCAGGGGCTGTGGTGGGAAGGAAAAGACCGCCCGCAGCGGAGCAATGTGCTTACCCCGGACCGGCTGAGCGATATGGGGAAGGGAGCGACCTTTTTCTCCGCAACAGTTGAGGTTGAACTGCGTTAAAGCGTCAATGCATAAGCTTGCCCCAAACGTCAGTTAGGCGTAATACTAGGGTGGTAATAACTGACACATAGATTACAGGGGATGTATAGGCAGATGAGGTTTTTGGACAACTATCCTAGAGAAGTCAAAGTATTTTTGATTGCAAGCTTGATTAACGCGACCGGCAGCGCGCTGATGTGGCCGCTCGTTACGATGTATGTGTTTGACGAACTCGGACGGAGCATGACGGACGCCGGACTCGTCATTCTGGTTCAATCGCTTGGCGGCATTGCCGGGCAGCTGCTCGGAGGCTCCCTGTATCATAAGGTCGGGGTGAACAAGCTGATTGTCGGCGCGCTGGCCTTAAATGCGCTGGCTCTGTTCGCTCTCCCTGCGGCAAGCGCCAATTGGACGGCGTTCATGATTGCAATGGGCCTCGTTGGTCTGTTCAATTCGCTGTCCATGCCTGCCATTCAGGCGTTTATCGGCTTCCGGTTCGCCGGGCGGCGCGCAAGGAACCGTTCCGCCTGAGTCCAAGAAAGGGCAGTCCCGGCCTGTATCCAATTGGCAGCTGCTGGGCAACACCAGGATTTATCTGTTCATGGCTCTCGGGTCGCTATTTCCTGCTGATCGGCAACTCCATCTGGAATACGGGAGTGTCGCCGTTCATTATTTCGGAAGATTTGCCGAAGAAATATTACGGCTTCCTGTGGACGCTTAACGGCATTCTGATCTTCGCGGCGCAGCCGCTGGTGAGCCTGATCAGGCGCTGGTTCGCGGCCGAAGCGGCGGCCCAAATGACAGCGAGCGCTTTTTTCTATCTGAGCGGCTATGCTGTGATTCTGGCACTGCCGAGCTATAGCGGCATGCTGCTGGCGATGCTGCTGACGACGCTTGGGGAAATGCTGATTTCTCCGGCCATGCCGGCGTATATCTCGGAGCACGCCGACCGGGGAGCTCCGTTCTATCTTGGGCTGACCGGCGGAATCGGCTCGGTTGGCAGAGTGCTGGGACCTTACTTCATGGGAAGCCTGTACGATGAAGGGGGATTGGCCAAGGCCGCCTGGCTGGCCTGCGGAGTGGCGGCGCTGTCGGTGGGATTCTTCCTGATTCATGCGTATGGCAGCCGCCGCGCGCCGCTTGCGGAATCGGCGGGATCGGCGAAGTCGGCCTAACCGGGGCGCGAGAAGGCAGCTTCAATAAATCGGCGCTTATTCTGTGCGCCGTTTATATGCAAGGGGGATACGAAAATGCTTCACATAGACAGAGAGACGATGTCGATCCGCTTCTCGGAATTTCGCGACGTTCGTGAGCTGATTATGCTGGATCATCTGATATGGACCGAGGATACGGCTCCCGCGGCCTTGTCGTGGCGGTCGAGCGAGGACTATTTGCTGCATGCGCCTCCCGGCTCCCAGCTAGTGGCGGTGAAAGGGGACACGCTGTGCGGTTATGTCGGCTTCGGCTGTCCTACCGGAATGAAGAGCAACCGGCATGTCTATGAGATTCATATAGCCGTCCATCCGGA
Organism: Paenibacillus sophorae; assembly: GCF_018966525.1. NCBI lineage: Bacteria > Bacillati > Bacillota > Bacilli > Caryophanales > Paenibacillaceae > Paenibacillus > Paenibacillus sophorae. The sequence goes on along the minus strand of NZ_CP076607.1, from coordinate 276,207 downwards.
TTGGCAGCGTTTGGGAATCGGTCGAAGCCTGATCGAAGCGGTTAAGGAGCTGGCCTCGGAACGCGGCATCCGCAAGCTTCGGCTGCGCGCGCTGTCCTGCAACGCAACGGCCCTGGCATTTTATGGGCAATGCGGGTTCGATGAAGAAGGGCGATTGCGGGAGGAATTTTACCTTGCAGGCCGCTATGTGGACGAGGTATTTATGAGCTGCCGTCTCGTGTAATCACTTAAACGAAATGAAAGCGGGGATCGTCATGAAGATCATATCATTGAATGTGGGGATGCCGATTTCGACCCTTTATCGCGGAAAATCGCTGGAGACAGGCATCTACAAATCTCCTGTAGAGGGGCCTGTGCATGTGTCTGCAGGCGGGCTGACCGGGGATGGACAAGCCGATCTAGTCAATCACGGAGGACCCGATAAAGCCGTCTGCGTGTATCCGTCAGAGCATTACCCTTATTGGGAAGAGTGGCTGGGCAAGAAGCTGGGCTACGCCGCCTTTGGGGAAAATGCGACCACCGCCGGGCTGCTCGAAACGGAAGTGTGCATCGGGGACATCTACGAGGTCGGCAGCGCGCTTCTTCAGGTGAGTCAGCCCCGGTATCCCTGCTTCAAGCTCTCGCAAAAGCACGGTCCCGCGGATATGCCCGCGCAGGTGCTGAAGACAGGCTTCAGCGGCTTCTATTTCCGTGTGCTGCGCGAAGGGGAACTGGCCTCCGGCTCGGCGGTAGTGAAGATCTCCACCGGTGACGGCGGAGTGCCGGTATCGCGCGTGCTGCATATGATGGAAGCCGGGCGCGGGGACAAGCGCGGCCTTGAAGAACTGGTCCGGCTAAGCAGCCTTGCGTCCGGCATCCGGGCGAAATTCCAGGCGTGGCTGGACGCAGGAGAATAAGTGGCGGGACCCTTTTCGGACCGCCGTTCATCTTTTCGCAGCCAGGAAAAGTACGCAAAGATACTGCATAGTGACGCTGCATTCACCTCAGATCATTTACCTCAGCATCTTCCACTCGCTGCGCAGCATACCGTATACGGCATGATTGACATAGCCTGACGGCAGCAGCTCGGCTTCCCGGATTACTCCTTCCAGCACGAAGCCAAGGCGCTGGGGAATAGCGCGGCTTGGGGTATTGCCCGTTGCGCAGCGGATTTCTACCCGGTTCAGCTCCATCTCCATCAGGGCATGGTCGATAAACACCCGGCAGGCGCTCGTCATGTATCCCTTGCCGCAATAGCCCTGGCCGAGCCAATAGCCGATGCCGACAGACCGGTTATGCCAATCGATTTCATGAAATCCGATAACGCCGGCGAATTCGCCGTCCACCCACAGGCCTGCGGTGAAGCCGCCGTTCTCGCTTCCCTGCTTAACGGCGTTCTTAATGTAGCTTGTGATATGAGCGTGCTCCGTTACGCTGTCCACCCAAGGCAGCCACTGGCTCAGACGGGCCCTCGACAGGTCGACCAGCTCAAACATGGGCAGGGCATGCTCAGGCGCCAGCGGCTTAAGGACAAGCTCATCATCAATGACAAAATGGAACAAGCTGCCGCCTCCCTTTTTCTATCGTGCTCTTTGCAGGCTATGAATACCGGTTGTTAACGGCCTTCTTTTTTCCATTCCAGGGCGTAAATATCCTCTTCCAGCCCCTGCATCCGCTGCGCCGTCAGAATCCGGCAGTCGCTCAGCGCCTGGTTGTATACGGCAGGTCCAAGCTCCTTCAGGAAAAATTTCAGCAGGCTGTCCGCCGCGAGGCGTCCGATGCTTTCGCCGCGTTCAAGCTCGAAAAATTCCTGGATATGATCAAGCATCGCTTCCCGATGCTCTTTTGGCATTTTAATCGGTTTCATCCGCTCGCCTCCTCCTGAACCTCATGCTACTCCATGAACCGGCGGGAAGTCAAAGGGAACCGGAGTCCTGGGCGGATATGCCATTTTATTGAACAATCCTTGCGTAACGGGTATATTAAGAGGAAACATGTTTATACAAGAACAAGGACAAGAACTATAGAATGAAAGGTTGATTGCTGTGGAGAACCGAAGCACCCCCTCCAATTTCATTAAAAATGTCATTACCGAAGATCTCCGCTCCGGCAAAGTGAATGAAGTCGTCACCCGGTTCCCCCCGGAACCGAACGGCTATCTCCACATCGGACATGCCAAGGCGATTTGGATCAATTTCACGCTGGCCGACGAGTTCGGCGGCAAGACGAACCTGCGGTTTGACGACACGAATCCGCTGAAGGAAGATACGGAGTATGTCAAATCGATCGAGGAAGATGTGAAATGGCTCGGTTATGATTGGGAGAATCTGCGCTTCGCCTCCGACTATTTCGAAGAGATGTACGAGCGGGCGGAGCTATTAATTAACAAGGGCAAGGCTTACGTCGACGATCTCAGCGCGGACCAAATCCGCGAGCTTCGCGGCACGCTGACCGAACCGGGGAAGAACAGCCCGTATCGCGACCGCAGCGTGGAGGAGAGTCTGGATCTGTTCCGCCGCATGCGGGCGGGCGAATTCAAGGATGGAGAGAAGGTGCTGCGCGCCAAGATCGATATGGCTTCGCCCAACATCAATCTCCGAGACCCGGTCATTTACCGCATTTCCCATGCCCATCACCACAATACAGGCGACAAATGGTGCATTTACCCGATGTACGCGTACGCGCATCCGATTGAGGATGCCATTGAGAACGTGACGCATTCCCTCTGTTCCCTGGAGTTCGAGGATCAGCGCCCATTTTATGACTGGGTTATCGCTGAATGCGAAATGCCTGCCGCGCCGCATCAATATGAATTCGGCCGCCTGAATCTGGCGCAGACCGTAACGAGCAAGCGGAAGCTGAAGCTGCTGGTGGACGAAGGGCATGTCGACGGCTGGGACGACCCGCGGATGCCGACGATTTCCGGTCTCCGCCGCCGCGGGTACACGCCGGAAGCTATCCGCGCCTTTGTATACGAGACCGGCATCTCCAAAAGCCAAGGCCTGGTCGATCTGCAAATGCTGGAGCATTTTATCCGCGAGGATCTGAAGCTGAAGGCTCCACGCACGATGGCGGTGCTTCGTCCTCTTAAGGTCGTTATTACCAACTATCCCGAGGGTCAGGTCGAATGGCTGGAAGCGGAGAATAACAGTGAGAACGAGGAAATGGGCAGCCGGCAAATTCCGTTCTCCCGCGAGATTTACATTGAGCGTGATGATTTTATGGAAAATCCGCCGAATAAATATTTCCGGTTGTTCCCGGGCAATGAGGTGCGCCTGAAGCACGCCTATTTCATCAAGTGCAACGAAGTGATCAAGGATGAGAACGGCGAAGTGACCGAGCTGCGCTGCACCTACGATCCGGAAACGAAGAGCGGCAGCGGCTTTACCGGCCGCAAAGTGAAAGGAACGCTGCACTGGGTGGAGGCGGGCCACGCCGCTGCGGCGGAATTCCGCCTGTATGAACCGCTGATTTTGGCGGAGGAAACCGAAAATAAAGGGGAAGCCGAAGAACAGGAAGCCGCAGATAAGGGGACGGGGTCCTTCCTCGACCAATTGAACCCGAAATCGCTTGAAATCCTGCACGGCTTCGTAGAGCACGAACTGAAGGACAGCAAGGCGCAGGACAAGTACCAATTTTTCCGGCATGGTTACTTTAATGTGGACAGCCGGTACTCCGAGCCTGGCAAGCCTGTCTTCAACCTGATCGTTTCGCTCAAGAGCTCGTTTCAGCCACCGAAGCAGGGTTAATCTGAGAACATATGAAGAAACGGCTGCCGCCCGAAAGCGTGTCAGCCGTTTTTTTTGCAATCCAAGGAGTTAAACCGTTTTATAACTAGAAAGGAATGAGGATTCGATGGCTTTTTCTTTGAAAGTGGAGCGGCAGATGGATGCATTGCCTGAAGTTATTTATCAAGCGTGGACCAGGCGGTTTGACCGTTGGTTTGCGGCGCCTGGTTCCGTGATCATGCAGGGCCAAGTCAACACCGTCTTCTTTTTTGAGACCATTTCCCCCAGCGGTACGGACGGCGCGGTTCGGCGGCATCCTCATTACGGCCGGTTTATTAGGCTCGAACAAGACCGTCTTGTTGAAATGACATGGGTTACGGGAGAGGGGGGAACCCAAGGAGCCGAGACTGTTGTCACGGTCGAGCTGGTTCCCCGGCACAGCGGTACGCTGCTAAGTCTCACACATACGGGATTTTATAATGAGGATTCCAGGAACGCGCATGAGCAGGCATGGCATTTCGTATTGGAGCAGCTCGATAAACAAATGGCCGGAGAGACTTCATAAAGCGAGCTAAATCCCGTCTTCTTCAAGTTCATCATGGGTCGCCGCAGTGGGGCGGTAATCGTCCCTTTTGATAATAAACCACATTCCTCCGTATCCCAGCGCGCCGATGAGCGAAAGGAAGACACAGAATTCGTACATGCTCTGGGCTCCGAGATACTGAAACAGCCATCCGCCAAGAATACCGCCGATCATGCCCGAAATTCCGCCCCAGGACAGGGTGTAGAGAGCCTGTCCGCAGGAGCGGTACGGTCCAGGGATCAGCAGCATCGTCAACTCCGTCCCAACGTAGAAGAAGCCGCCGAACGTTACGGAATGTAAAATTTGAATCAAGGCCACCTCAAGCGGCAGCGTCGCCTGGGACATCAGCCACCACCGCAGCACGAACAGAACGCTGACCAGCGCCAGCCAGCCGACGAGAACGGATATTTTGCGGCGCAAATAGCGTTTGCACAGCATGAACACACCCGCTTCCAGGATGGAGGAGAGGAATACGGCGAGACCGATCATCGTTTTGGAGCCGCCCATATCATTGATATACAGCGACATGAACGTATTATTTATTGTGTTAGGAATGGATACCAGCATGCCGAAAAAGATAAAGAACAGGAAATAAGGATTCCTGAACAGCAGGCGAAACCCTCTAAGCGGCAAAGGCGCTGTTCCGATAGAGCTACGCAGCTTAGGCATGGCGGCGAGCGATACGATAGACAAACCAAGAAGGACCGCAAACAGGTAGGGCAGCACCGAGACGCCGCCGAACTGAATAACCGGGCCTGCAGCAATAGCCGTCAGCGCCCAGCCTAGCGATCCGAAGAGACGGAAGGAGCCGAAGCGGAGAGGCGTTCCGTCGATATAGCTTAAGACGAGCGTATTGCTCTGCGCGAACAGCGGGGTTTGGCAGAAATAGAACAGAATCATCGCAGTATAGATCGTTTCATATGTACTTGCCTGAAAAATAATCTGGGAGAACAAAAGCGTGCCTGCCAGCATCAGCAGTACGACGACCCTGTTATTTTGATATCGGCCGGTCCATATTCCCCAGAACGGGTTGGCGAAGACCGACACGAGCGGTCCGATCGACATTAACACACCGATTTCCAGCTTGTTCATCCCGACGTCCTGCAGATAAAGCTGAAAGAAACTGGTGAACAGAACCATTGTTCCGTATACGAAAAAGTTGAACCATTTTAAGAATGTGAAGGTTGATGGATTTCCAGTATTCTCCCGCAACTTGGGTGCTCTCCTCCCGCAAATGCCGTGTATGATAAATAAGAGCCGGTCTTAGCCGCTAATATCATCGTATCATTTGTTGAAAGGGTGTACAAACCAGCATTTTCTCATTTTGCTAAATCTATAGGATTTTAAGGATTATGCTTCCATTTAATAAGATATTTTTGTCAAAAAAGGCGGTGACGTTATGCATATTGCCGGCATTCTGATCGCCGGAGGCCGCTCCAGACGGATGGGCGCCGATAAGTCTCTTCTGAAATTCGGAGGCATTCCCGCTATTGCCCGGGTTGCCGCCGCGCTCGGTGAAGTCGCGGAGCCGGTCACGATCGCCTGCGGGACGGAGGAGCGGGAGGATTACCGATTCCTGCGGCTCCCGCAGGCTGCCGACCGCTTCCCGGGCTGCGGTCCGTTGGCGGGGCTTCATGCGGGAATGACCGCTTCGGACGCGGAATGGCATTTTGCCGCAGCCTGCGATTTGCCGTTCGCTTCCGCAGCGTTTATGCGGTACATTGTGGACGCTTTGAAGCGGGATGGTAGGCATTTGGCCGCAGATTCAGCGGGGCAAGGCGCCGGGCGGCTTGCGGAAGATGGCGGAGCGAAGAAAGGCGCCCTGGCGGATAAGGTACGCTGCGGGCAATCTGCAGCCGGAGCAGCACCCGGCCCCACGGCAGCAAGCTGCCGCCCGCTTGCGGTCGTGCCGGTATCACTTTCAGGCAAAGTACAGCCGCTGCTGGGGCTGTACCATAAGGATACCCTTCCCGGATTGGAAAATGCTCTGCGGAACGGAAGGTTAAAAGTCATAGAGTGGCTGGAAAGCATGGAGGTGCTGTATGTTCCGGAAGCGGGCTTTGCGGGCGCCTTGGATGGAGGACCATCCCCGCTGCTCAATATCAATACTCCGGAGGATTACCGTGCCGCCGCAGAGTGGCGAGTTTAACTTCTGTTTACAATGAGGGAGTATTTTTTGATTATTCGCCAAGAAGGGAAGGATTATCAATGACAACCTCAACGAAGTCAACGGGCGGAAATAATCTCCGTCCATTTCTCAAATTGCTTAAGGAAACGAAACCGCCGTATGGGCTGCTTGCCCTGGCTGTTACGCTCAGCGTGATTTCCACGCTGGTATCGCTGGTCATCCCGATGTTTACCAAAGGGCTGGTCGACGGATTCTCGCTGGCTTCGGTGAGCCGGCTGCAGATCGCCGGAATCGCCGGCGCTTTCATCGCCCAGACCGCCGCCGCGGGCATTTCCGTCTACCTGCTGAACTATGCGGGTCAGAAAATGGTAGCCGGCCTGAGGGAGCGTCTGTGGCGCAAGCTCCTCCTGCTGCCCATCTCCTATTATAACGACATCCGGACAGGCGAAAGCGTCAGCCGCATGACAAGCGATACGGGCATTATCAAGACGCTGGTATCGGAACATGCCGCCAGCCTGTTCACCGGCATCATTTCCATTGTCGGTTCGATCTCGGTGCTCTTCTATCTGAATTGGAAAATGACGCTGGTTCTGTTCACCGTGCTGCCCCTTTCGGCGCTTGTCCTTGTTCCGCTTGGCCGGATGATGTACAAGATTTCCAAAGGCATGCAGGATGAGACGGCCTCCTTTACGGCGGTGCTCAGCGGCGTGCTGTCGGAAATCCGGCTGGTCAAGGCGTCCGGAGCGGAGCGACGGGAATACGAATCCGGCAAAAATGTCATTACGAACCTGCTCTCCTACGGCATACGCGAAGGCAAGGTCAGCGCATGGATTACCCCGCTTGTCTCGCTCGTATTTATGATGCTGCTGGTGGTCATTATCGGCTACGGCGGGGTGCAGGTGTCCAGCGGCGCGCTGACGGCGGGGGAACTGGTCGCTTTTATCCTGTATCTGATCCAGATCATTATGCCGCTGACCCAGCTGACTACCTTCTTCACCCAAATCCAGAAGTCCATGGGCGCTTCGGAGCGGATTATGGAGACACTGAAGCATGAAGAAGAAAAGTACGAGGGAGAAGAGATGGCGGATGGGGCGCGGCTGCCGATTACACTGGAAAATGTGTCCTTCGGGTACAAGACGGGCGCGTCCGTGCTGAACAAGGTAAGCTGCTCCATAACGCCCGGAGAGGTGACGGCGATTGTCGGCCCAAGCGGCGGCGGCAAGACGACGCTGTTCTCCCTGCTTGAGCGCTTCTATGAGCCGCAGGAAGGCGTGATCCGACTGGGCGGCAAGCTGATTTCCGATTTCTCGCTGCGCTCCTGGCGAGGAGGAATCGGCTATGTCTCCCAGGAAAGCCCGCTGCTGGCCGGAACCATTGCGGACAATCCCCGCTACGGTCTGGAACGGGAGGTTGATCTGGCGGAAATACGGCAGGCGGCTGCGATGGCGTATGCCGATACCTTCATCGACGAGCTGCCGGATGGATACGACACCGAAGTCGGCGAGCGCGGCGTGAAGCTGTCCGGCGGACAGCGGCAGCGGATCGCGATTGCCCGGGCGCTGCTGAGAGATCCGAAAATCCTGATGCTGGACGAAGCGACTTCAAGCCTTGATAGCAAATCCGAAGCGGTCGTGCAGAAGGCGCTGTCCAATCTGATGAAAGGCCGGACGACCATCGTCATTGCGCATCGGCTGTCCACGGTTGTGAATGCCGACCAGATTCTTTTTATGGAAAAGGGCGAGATTACCGGCAGGGGAAGACACGAAGAATTGCTGCGGGAGCATAGCCTCTACCGCGAATTTGCGCAGCAGCAGCTTCAAACGGCTGATACGGAATCACGGGAACACGTCGAAGGGGAGGAGATTACCGGACATGGCCAAAATACTGGTGGTGGACGACGACCCGCACATCCGCGAGTTGGTGGCCGTATTTTTGAAAGCTGAAGGCATAGAAGTGTCCGAGGCTTCCGATGGGAAAGAAGCGCTGGATTTTCTCGGGGATCATACCGTCGACATGGTGATACTTGATGTCATGATGCCGAACATTGACGGCTGGCAGCTTTGCCGCGAACTGCGGAAGGATTACGATATTCCACTGCTCATGCTTACGGCCAAAGGCGAAACGTCGCAGATTGTGAAGGGCTTCGAGCTTGGGACCGACGATTATCTCGTCAAACCGTTTGAGCCGCCCGTGTTGATGGCCCGCGTAAAGGCGCTGCTGAAACGGTATCAGATTTCCGCCGCCCAGAGCGTAACCGTCGGCAGGCTGAAGATGAACCGCAGAACCTACGAGATTCAATCCGATGACGGCGTTCTGACGCTGCCCCTGAAAGAGTACGAACTGCTGTTCAGACTGGCGAGCTACCCCGGACAGACGCTGCCGCGCGATCGGCTGATCGAGGAGATCTGGGGCTATGACTACGAAGGCAATGAACGCACGCTGGATGTGCACATCAACCGGCTGCGCGAACGCTTCCCGAGCGAGCGGTACGGATTCGCCATCCGCACCGTGCGCGGTCTCGGCTACCGGCTGGAGAGTGCGGAATGAAGCGGCGGCAGCGAGCGTCAGAGCGGACGGTTCGAGAACGGGCGGTACGTAATCGCCGTCCGCGCCGTTCGCGGTCCCGGCAGCCGGCCGGAGGGCGCGGGATGAAGCGGGCGCGGAAAACAGTGCAGGCGATATTGGGGCTGCTGGCCGCCTTTATCTTTCTGGTCGGCTCCTGGACGGCCTCCTACTTCATCCTGAAGGCGCTGTTCCGGAGGTTTGGCGCTCCCTCCTCCGACTTTGTATCGCAGTTGCTTGGCGTCCTGCTTGGATTCTTTATTCTGTTCTGCCTCGGTGGTCTGGTCTCTCTGTTCAGCCGCGGACGGCAGAGAGCTTTCTATATTCCGATTATGAATGCCATTCGGCGGATTGCCAAAGGCGATTTCACCGCCAAGGTGGAGGATGTCGAGCGCTACGGCCAGTTCGGTGAGCTCGTGGAAGGAATCAATGAAATGGCTAGCGAGCTGAGCCGGATGGAGACGATGCGGCAGGACTTCATCTCGAATGTATCGCATGAGATCCAGTCGCCGCTCACTTCCATCCGCGGCTTCGCCCGCGCGCTGCGCAGCGAAGATCTCAGCCGGGAGACCCGTGAGCACTATTTGGATATTATCGAGACCGAGAGCGCCCGGCTGTCAGGCTTAAGCGACAGCCTGCTCAAGCTGTCGGTGCTGGAGTCGGGCAGCTTTCCGTTTGAAGCGAAGCCTTACCGTCTCGACAAGCAGCTTCGGAACATCCTGCTGGCCTGCGAGCCGCAGTGGATGGGCAAAGAGATTGAAGTGGAGGCGGAGCTTGCTGAAATGACGGTGACGGCGGTCGAAGACCTGCTCAGCCAGGTCTGGAACAACCTACTGCATAACAGCATCAAGTTTACACCGCCGGGAGGCAAGATCACGATAACGGCGCGCCTGATTGCAACCGGAGCGGAGATTATTGTCTCCGATACCGGCGCGGGCATCTCCAAGGAGGACCTGCCCCGCATCTTCGAGCGGTTCTACAAGGCGGATAAAGCGAGAGGCGCGGGTGCCGGAGGCAGCGGACTGGGGCTGTCGCTAGTGAAGAAGATTGTCGACCTTCACCGGGGTGAGGTCCGCGCGGAGAGCCGCCCTGGCGAGGGGACAGAGATTATCGTTACGCTGCCGCCGTCTGTGAAGGAAGAACGGGAGTAGCACCGTACAAATTGCCGCTGCGATGAATGAAGAAGCTGCAAAAGTTCGGATCGTAGAGGTTCCGGCTGTCCTTCTGGTATTCAGGACAGCCGGCCCATCCGCCGGACAAGCTCTGCCAGCTTGGCAATCCCTTGTTCCAGCCCGGACGGGGAGGCATAGGCGTAAGAAAGGCGAAGATGCCTAGCGTCCGAACGGTCGTACAGATCGCCGGTGTTCAGCAGCAGCCCTTCCGCAAGCGCCGTGCGAAACAGCTTCGGCAGCGGGAGGGGCTTGCTCAGACGCAGCCATACATAGAAGCCGCCTGAAGGCTTGCTCCACTCCGCCAGTCCGGCAAAATGGCGCTCCAGCAGCTCCAGCATCAGATCACGGCGCTGGCGCAGCGTGAGACGGAGGGCGTCTGTATGCCGTTCATGGCAGCCGTCCTCCAGCCACTTGGCCGCTGCGAGCTGCGAAAGGGAGCTTGCGCCATAGTCGGTTTGCATTTTGATATCGGCCAGACGCCGGATCACCTGCTCGGGACCGGCAACCCAGCCGATACGCAGTCCGGGACTGGCGGATTTCGACAAAGTGCCCAGGTGCAGCACCTGTCCATTCCGGTCCAGCGCTTTGAGCGGCAGCGGCGGAGGCGTGTCCAGCCACAGGTCCTGATAGGCTCCATCCTCCAGCACGGGCAATCCCAGCGCCGCCGTCTTCTCCATCAGTTCCCGCCGCCGCTCCGCGTCCATAAGAATACCGGTCGGGTTATGAAAGGACGGAATCGTATACAGCAGCGCCGCCTTGGTCCGGGCTGCCCGGGCCTCAAGCCCTTCCGTTACTAGACCCCGCTCATCCATGGGCAGGCCGTGCAGCTTGACTCCCGCCGACTGGAAAGAATGAATAGAATACAAATAAGAGGGCTTCTCCAATAGAACGGCCGCCCCTTTCGGCAGCAGCCCAAGGGAAATAAGCTGAATGCCCTGAAGCGCCCCGGAGAGAATCAGAATCGAGGATGGTCCTGCCTGAATGCCGGTTCTCCCGAGCTCTTTGCTGACCGCGCGCCGGAGCCGCAGACTGCCGAGCGGCTCCTCATACGCTAGCGGCAGCACTTCCCGGGTCAGATCCGCAAGAATGGAGCGCATCTGCTCGCCCGGCAGCAGCTCGGGGGCGGGCTCTCCGGTTCCGAGCCGAAGCAGCTCCGGCCTAAACTCCAGGCGGTTGATCGCCTGAACGGTCGGCAAATTGGGATAATGGATGCCTTCCTCCACATAATCGTTCCAGCTTCCCGCTGGTTCCTGCGTTCTCTCTTTCCCCGCTACCCTTGTGCCCCCTCCTTGTCTTCCTTCAATGAGCCCGAGCGCGGCCAACTGGCCGAGTGCGGCAACAACCGTGCTGCGGTTGACGCCAAGCTGATGGGCCAACTCGCGCTGCGGAGGCAGCTTCATGCCTTCGGGCCAGTCGCCGCTGGCAATTTTGGCGCGGAAATATCCTGCAATTTGCACGTAAATCGGCAGCGGCGAGTCCCTCTCCGGACGCCAATCCGCCAAAGAAGCGACGACGCTTCTTAGCCTGTCTCGGCTGCTGCCGGAGAGTGGTGGCCGGTTCTGCATGAAAAAAACCTCCCTGATTAAATAAATTATTGCTTATTCCGGTATGTCGACCACAGTATAGCATGATGGACTGGAGATGTTTCACTTGGCTGGGCTGTCTGCCCTGTATTTGGATGGTCACGAAAGGCCGGAAAGGCTGTAATATTCGTTAAGGACCCGAAGCGGACGCCGCGAATCGCCTTGCATAAAGGGAGGAAAATGTTGATGGAAGCCGTTATTCATGGAATGGTGTTGGCCATAGGCCTTATTCTGCCGCTTGGAGCGCAGAATATCTTTGTGTTTAACCAAGGGGCGCTGCAGCCGCGATACAAGGGGGCGCTTCCCGCTATAATAACGGCGGCGCTGTGCGATACGCTGCTGATCTTTGCAGCCGTAGGGGGAGTGTCCCTGGCTGTACTGTCGCTGAATTGGCTGACGCCCTTCATTTACGGGGCGGGGATCGTCTTTTTGGCTGTAATGGGCTGGAAAATCCTGCAGGGGGGCCAGGCGGGTAAACGCGACGTTATTCTTCCTTCAAAAGAGCAGATCGCCTTTGCGTTGTCGGTGTCGCTGCTGAATCCGCATGCTTTGATGGATACGGTGGGCGTGATCGGTACAAGCTCCCTGCAGTATGGCGGCACGGAGCGCTGGGCGTTCGCCGCAGCCGCCGCCGGGGTATCATGGCTGTGGTTCATCGCCTTGGCCGCCGCCGGAAGTGCGCTCGGCAAGGCCGATCCCTCCGGCAGGCTGGTTCGGGCGCTGAACATTGTCTCTTCGCTGCTGCTGTGGGCGATGGCCGGATATATGGCCCGGCAGCTGTGGAGCTTGCTTGAGGCTTAACCGCCGATTTGCGACATGCGGCGGCTCGTAGGCGTATGGCTCTGGGCTTTCTTCTCCAGCGCCAGCGCCATTTCGTGATTATGGGGCTTGCCTCCAAGCGCCTTGCGGAATAAACCGCGCACGGCCTCCGGATCACCGGTCAGCGGCCGCACGTTGAATTCGTCGGACCAGTACAGGCAAGCTTTGATATGACCGTCGGCTGTAAGCCGCAGCCGGTTGCAGTTGTCGCAAAAATGCTCGCTTACCGGATGAATCAGACCGAATGTGCCTTTGGCGCCGACGACACGGCTGTCCTGGGACGGGCCGTTTCCGGCTGGCGGATGCGCTTCCTCGGTCTCCCACCCGGCTTCGCGGCAGGCTTCGAGCACTCTTTCGAGCGGCAGGTACGACTGCCGCCAGGCGTCGCTCGCGCTGCCGATCGGCATATATTCGATAAACCGCACATTCAGCGGACTATTGATAGTAAGGGCGATAAAATCCTTGATCTCGTCGTCGTTGATGCCTTTCATGAGCACCACATTAAGCTTGATGGGCGACAGCCCTGCGGCGTGCGCCGCCTCGATCCCTTTCAGCACTTTGGCTACATTGCCGCCGCGCGTAATCATCGAGTAACGCTCCTGCCGCAGGGAGTCGAGACTGATATTTACCCTCGAAAGACCGGCTGCCTTGAGCGCCGCCGCTTTGGCGGGCAGCAGCAGGCCGTTGGTGGTAAGTGAAATATCCTCAATGCCCGGAATGGAGGACAGCATGGCGACCAGCCGCTCTAATTCTTTGCGTACCAGCGGCTCGCCGCCGGTAAGGCGCACTTTGCGCAGGCCGGCTGGAGCGAGCGCCTTCACGACAGCGGCGATTTCTTCATAGCTCATGATCTCGTCATGCGGCTGGAAATGCATTCCTTCCGCAGGCATACAATATATACAGCGCAGATTGCAGCGGTCAGTAACCGAAATGCGCATATAATCGTGTACGCGTCCAAAAGGGTCTGTCAGCAGTTCCATGGCGGGAGATTCCCCTTTCGTCGTTCGGTATAATATTTAAAATTTTAAAGATTATCGAGACTGGCGTCAATGAGGACTCTTTGGCAATTCTTTTCATATTATCATAAGGAATTGCGGGAAGAGGAGTAAATTTGACAGTAATGCGACAATTCAACCCAATGGACATAAAATGCTCACGAAAAGCGTTTTCAATCTGGGCTATAATAAAAACAAAAAGCCGTGATAACTTTTCATTATCAGAGCCGCAGAATGTGCGGCGACGGAGTACATAAGTTTAGAAGGAGGATTTTGTAAATGACCACTATGACCGTTCCTACCCTTGACGTTTCGGAGGCCTTCAACCGTTGGCTGGAAAGCAGGGGATTTATATACCAGCTGTTTTCGGATTTTTTCGGAAGAAGACCGACCCTGTCGCTAATCGCGCAGTGGAGCCGCAACCGGCAAATCGGCGCTGCCGCGGAGATGTCGGAGGGAGGGCGTGAGCTGAAGCGCTACTTGCACAGCCAGAACCCGCATGATCTTCTTAAGGTCTGCGAGAAAGAAGCTGCGGAATACGACCGGTTGATGCGTGACGAAACCGTGATCGGCCTTAAGCCGAGAGAAGCGGCCCTGCTGGGAGAAGCGGAGGAATTCTGCAATGTAATTTCCGATGTGTATGCGTCCGCAGGCATCGTATTCAAAAAATGCGGCGACGAAGCCGACGATCATATTGCCATCGAGATGGAGTTTATGGCCGTGCTTCATGATCGTATGCTGTATAACAGCTTTTCGGCCCGAAGCGCGCTGGAACAACTGAGCACCCAGGAGAACTTCCTCAAGGAGCATTTGCTGCTCTGGGCGCCTGAATTCTGCGAAAGATTGAATTCGGCGACCGACAGCCCGCTGTACCGGGGATTATCCCGTATGCTGGAGGAGTTCCTTCCTTATGATCTGCAGATGCTGCAATCCTGGAAAGCTTCTCTGGAGAGCACTGCGGCGGCGATGTAACGCTGCCCTCTGGCAGCGATGATTTATGAGATGAATGCCCGGAATTTCCGGGCATTTTTTATTATCCGCCGAGTTGCTGCAGAAGCCCCTGCAGATTTGTGGGGGACCGCTTCTTGCAAGTGTATAATAGATTCATACGGGAGAGGTGGAGTGACATGGGGCTGTTCATCGGACTGGATATCGGAACTACAAGTACGGAGGTATTTCTGTACGAAAGGCAAGGTAAAATCCGTGGACGCGGCAAGGCGGCCTGCCCCCTGCTTGTTCCGGAGCCGGGAAGGGCGGAGCAGCGGCCGGATGAAATGATAGCGGCCGTCCTGCAGGCGTTACGCCTCGCGATGATAAGCGGCGGAGCGAAGCCGGATGATATCGAGGCGGTAGGTGTCAGCGCATCGATGCACAATGTCATGGCGGTGGATAAGGATGGAAAGCCGATGACTCCCCTGCTCACCTGGGCGGATAACCGCAGCGCTCCGCAGATCGAGGAATTGAGGCGCAGTGGCGCGGCGAAAGAGCTATACGAACTGACCGGTACGCCCGTCCATCCCATGTCACCGCTGGGCAAGCTGCTGTGGTGGAAGGAGAACAAGCCCGGGCTGTTCGAACAAGCATACAAGTTCATTTCTATCAAGGAATACCTGCTGCATCAACTTTTCGGTATATACGCGCTTGATGTGTCATCGGCAGCGGCTACAGGCATGCTGGACGTCTCCGGACGGGGCTGGTGCGGCAAGGCGCTGGAACTGATCGGGATAGGGAAGGAGCGGCTCGGCGAAATCGTGCCGGTGGCTGAGGTGCTCCGGGGCATGAAGCCGGAGATAGCGGAAGCCTGCGGACTGCTGCCTCATACGCCATGGGTAGTCGGAGCTAGCGACGGCGCACTCGCCAATATCGGCTCCGGCGCGGCTGCTCTTGGAAGCACTGCCGTTACAATTGGCGCAACCGGCGCGGTCCGGCAGTTTGCGGACAAACCGCTGATCGACCCGGAGGGGCGCACCTTCTGTTATGCTTTCAGCGCAGACCGCTGGCTCATCGGAAGCTCGACCAGCAGCGGCGGCATCGCCCTGAACTGGTTCAAGGAGCAGTTCATGGGCGGCTCCCTGCCCGGTGCGGAGAGAAGAGATGCTATTCGGGCGCACCCGGAGAGAAGGCAGCGCCGGGGGCGGCAGCACGCCGTCATTGATTCCGCCAGGCCCGGGGGCCATATCGGGAGCGGACAAGGCTCGTTCGACGACATAATCGCCGCCGCCATGTCGGTTCCGGCAGGTGCGGACGGGCTGCTGTTCCTCCCTTATCTGAGCGGAGAGCGCGCTCCATGCTGGAACCCGGATGCCCGCGGCGTATTTGCGGGCGCGGGACTGCACCATGGACGACAGCATTTCGCGCGGGCTGTACTGGAAGGGGGGCTGTTCGCGGTGAAGAGCGTGACGGAAACGCTCGGCGAGCTGGCCGGACGGCCGGATCGGCTGCTCGCTTCTGGCGATTTCGCCTCTTCGGCGATCTGGACCGGTCTCTTGGCCGACATGACGGGTCTGCGGAT
Organism: Paenibacillus sophorae; assembly: GCF_018966525.1. NCBI lineage: Bacteria > Bacillati > Bacillota > Bacilli > Caryophanales > Paenibacillaceae > Paenibacillus > Paenibacillus sophorae. The sequence goes on along the minus strand of NZ_CP076607.1, from coordinate 260,146 downwards.
TGATGTGCCGGACCGCTGCGAAGCCTCCGCTTACGGAGCCGCGATGCTGGCGATGCTCGCGACGGGCGAGCTGGGCTCGCTGGATCAGGCCGACGAGCGAATCAAGATCGTAAGAAGCCATGCCCCAAACGAGGGTAACCGCGCCGTGTACGAGAAGCTGTATCCGCTGTTCAAAGATATTTACCGGCGGCTGGAGCCCGTGTTTCCGGTGCTATCCTCAATGCAAGGCCGTGTGTAGATCAAATACAAGAAGCCATCCCTCAGCACGATCGGGGGGATGGCTTTTTTTGCCGTTTATGCGGCGGCTGCAGACCGGTCGGAAATACCTGAAGCGTAACTGCGTTAGGTACGGCAGTGTGTTCGCCCGCTCTTGATTTTCCTGATGAGACCGCGCATCAGGTTACAGTTTTGTCGTATTTACGGTTTTTAGGTCGATGATGATAGGAAGAAAGTCGTCTATCATGTAAAATGTATGATGGTATTCCATAGCTGTTGTGATTAATTGAAGAGGTAGGGTGCCAATGAGAAGAGGAATACAGTCAACGATCATCATAGGAGCTTTGCTTGCTTTTTATTATTTTGGCTTTGGCATTTTCGGCAGCACCGGCGGTACGATCATCAGTATTTTTTCCACGCTGACAGTCGTTTCGATCGGACTCGCCATTTTTATGGAGAACCGCAACCCGTCGGCGACGATGGCCTGGATTCTGCTGCTTGCGCTGATTCCGGTAGTGGGACTCGTGTTCTATTTCCTATTCGGGCAAAATGTGTTCAAGCGCCGTAAATACGACAAAAAGGCCCAACGCGACCTGATGGCCTATGAGCAGATTGAGAACGATGCCCTGCGCCTGCATCAGGATTGGTCGATGTTTAATTCCACGCAGCGCAAGCTGCTTGGCCTGTCGCAGCGTCTGGCGCGTTCGCCGATCTCCTTCTCTTCGGAGACGCGGGTGCTTACCAATGGCGAGGAGACGTTCGGAACGCTCCTGCTGGAGCTGCGCCAGGCGAAGCACCATATCCACATGGAGTATTATATTTTCCGCGCTGACGAGATCGGGACCAGAATTCAGCAGATTCTCATTGAAAAAGCCCGTTCCGGCGTCAAGGTCCGCTTCATGTATGATGCCGTTGGCAGCATACAGTTGTCCCAAAGCTTTCTGAAGGCTTTGAGCGATGCGGGGGTGAAAGTGGCGGCGTACGGCAGATCCAAGAGCTTTTTCTCCAGCAGGGTCAACTACCGGAATCACCGCAAAATAGTGGTTATCGACGGCGATGTCGGCTTTATGGGCGGGCTCAATGTGGGGGATGAGTATTTGAGCCGCAGCAAAACATACGGCTTCTGGCGTGACACGCATATGCTTGTTCGGGGCGAGGCGGTGCGGACGATGCAGATTATTTTTCTGCTGGACTGGATGCACACGACCGGCGAGCGGATTTTGGAGCAGGATTATTTATCGCCGCAGCTTCGGTATACCGGGGACGGCGGGGCGGTGCAGATTATCGCGAGCGGCCCGGACAATGAGAGGCAGACACTCAAAAATATCTTCTTCTCCATGATCACCTCGGCCAAGAAGTCGGTGTGGATTGCCACGCCGTATTTTATCCCTGACGAGGACATCTACACGGCGCTGCAAGTGGCCGCTCTTTCGGGGCTGGATGTGCGCCTGCTGTTCCCGGCCAAGCCGGACAAGTGGCTGCCGTTTCTTGCGTCCCATTCCTATTTCCCGGCCTTGCTGGAAGCGGGCGTCAAAATTTTCGAGTATGAAAAAGGGTTTATTCATTCCAAGCTGCTTATCATCGACGGCGAAATCGCCACCATCGGCACGGCCAACATGGATATGCGCAGCTTCCATTTGAACTTCGAAGTGAACGCGCTGCTGCTGCAGACGGACAGCGTCAAGCGCATCGTCTCCGATTTTGAGCGTGATCTGCTGTCCACATCGCAGATTGTCCACGAGAAGTTTATGGATAAGCGGCTGCCGGAGCGGCTGCTGGAATCGGCCGCAAGGCTGATGTCGCCGCTGCTGTAAGGGGCGTAAAGTTGGCCGATCCGTCGGTTGTGTTATAATATGACGGCGGCAACAAAAAATCGAGGAAAGGCCATGTGCCGATTAATATGAATGATGAAATGAAGACCACAGCCAAGGCCTCGGACTCCCGTCCGCATCTCCTAGAAGGAAAGACAGGGGAGCGGAAGATCGAGCATGTACGCCTGTGCTTGAATGAAGACGTAGGCGGCAGAGGAGTTGCTACAGGCTTTGAACGTTACCGGTTCCGGCACAATGCGCTGCCGGAACTGAACTTTGACGATATAACGCTGAACACAGTCTTTCTCGGCCGGAGTTTGCGCACCCCGCTGCTGATCAGCTCGATGACCGGCGGCAGCGCCGCCACCGGAGAGATTAACGCGCGGCTCGCCGAGGCGGCCCAGCGGCGGGGCTGGGCGCTGGGCGTAGGTTCGATCCGGGCCGCATTGGAGCGCCCGGAGCTTGAGTCTACGTTCCGGGTGCGGGAACGGGCCCCGGATATTCCTGTCATCGCGAACCTTGGTGCGGTTCAGCTGTCTTACGGTTTTGATGCAGGCGACTGCCGCCGGGCGGTGGAAATCGCCGAGGCCGACTGGCTGGTGCTTCATCTGAACGGCCTTCAGGAGGTGTTCCAGCCGGAAGGGAACACGGGCTTCGGCTCGCTGCTGCCGAAGATCGAGCAGGTGTGCCGCACTCTGGAGGTTCCGGTCGGCGTCAAGGAAGTCGGCTGGGGCATCGACGGCGAGACGGCGCTCAAGCTGTACGGCGCCGGAGTGTCATTCATTGACGTGAGCGGAGCGGGCGGAACGTCATGGAGCCAGGTTGAGAAGTTCCGCAGCGCCGATCCGGTAAGGCGCGCCGCCGCCGAGGCGTTCGCGGATTGGGGCATCCCGACCGCCGATTGCATTGCGGACGTGCGCGCCGCTGCTCCTGAAGGCGCATTGATCGGCAGCGGGGGCTTACAAAGCGGCGTTGACGCCGCCAAGGCGCTGGCGCTCGGCGCCGATCTTGCCGGCTTCGGCCGGAGCCTACTCGGCCCGGCGGTGGAATCGGAGGAGGCGCTGGAAGCGGCGCTTGAGCAGGCCGAACTGGAGCTGAGGACAGCGATGTTCGGCATCGGCGTCTCCTCCGTGGGTGCCCTTCGCGGCACGCCGAGGCTTATGCGCATTTAACGCGAAGCGGGAACGAGGTCGGCCCCTGCGAGCGAAAGTGCTGTTAATTCTGCCTCCCGAGCGGAGGGAATGTTATATTTCAGATGCCCGTAACCTGGGCATGAATACCGAAATAAGGAAGGTTAAATCATGATAAAACTGGTTCAAATGGACGAAGCGACGTTTCAATTCTTCCTCAGTCAATCAACCAGCGACTTTGCCGAGGAGAAGGTAAAATCGGGAGCGTGGGAACCGGATAACGCGCTGAAGCAGTCTAAAGAGGCGATGACGCGCTTTTTGCCCGCCGGGCTGAATACCGAAGGCGCTTATCTGTACTCGGTGGTTGAGGAAGAGAGTGATACCCATGTCGGTTACATCTGGTTCAACGTTACTGAAGGACGCCGCGGCCGCGAAGCATTTATTTACGACATTTATATTTTTGAACCGTTTCAGGGCAAGGGGTACGGCAAGCTGGCCATGCAGGCGCTCGACGAAGAGGCCCGCAGCATGAATGTCCGCAAAATCGGTCTGCATGTGTTCGGCCAGAACCAACGCGCATTCGAACTGTACAAAAAAATGGGCTACGGCGTGACCGACATTACGATGTCGAAAGAGCTTTAAATGTATGATTGCCGTGATCGGCACCTCCTATTAATCGGGGAGTCAGCCGAGGTGGCTGCCGCCAATATCGTAGGATGTATGCGAGGGATCTCCAAGAGGAGGTCCCTTTTTATTATGCCATTATGCAGTTTCCACCCAGTGAGGGCTTATCCCGATGAGACTGACGCGGGTTCAGGATATGATTTAGAGCGAAGGGATGACCTGATAATGAATAGGATGTATCGAAAAAAATCAATCCTCGCAGCGGCCCTGGCGTTTCTTTTGTCGGCCGGACTGTTAGCGGGCTGCAGCGGAGAAAGTTCTTCACCGGCGAATGCGAATGTCGCATCCGCTTCTCCCTCTCAGGTTCCGTTGGATGAGAAAGCGGTAACTGCAGCAGCGAATCCGGAGCCACCGGCAGGTAACGAGAAGTCCGCACCATTAACTGAGAAGCAGAAGCTGCAGGATTTCGATTATATGTATGACGTCCTTAAGGACAATTATCCTTTTTTCGGCGTAAACAAGCGGCTCCATGGGGTGGATTGGCTGGCGAACAGGGAGGAGTACCGCCACTGGATCAAGGACACGGCGACCGACGAGGAGTTCGCCGAAGAGTTGGAGTATATTCTGCTTAAGCTAAACAATGGACATACACAAATGGTGGGGCTGCAGGATTATTCCTATATGAAGGGCATTTATGAAACGGCTTCATACTTTCGTCCTTGGCTGGAACAGATGCAGAAGCCGGCTGTTCTTCAACGCTACGGGCAGGAGAATCCTAGGCAGCAGACCCATGAGGGGGGCACGGCTTCGGAAGCGGACAGCACAAATGTGCTCGGTAAGATCTCGCGAGTTAATATTCGGACACAAATTCTTGAAGAAGGCCGAACGGCCTACCTTGGGCTGCCCAGCTTTGGCATGGAATACCATGATGAACCCGCCATCGGCGAATTTTTACAGAAAGTAAAGGATTATAAAACGCTGATCATCGATATCAGAGGCAACGGGGGAGGCTCGGACGCTTATTGGATGGACTTTGTCCCGATGCTGATTTCCAAGCCTATTTCCAGTAATAACTATCTCCTGTATAGGGGAGGCGATTATGCCGAGCCATTCTTGAAGTCAAGAGGCATGACAGATTTTAACCCAATCTCCTTACTGAAGAGGCAGCATTTGCCTAATCTGCCCGCCGAAGCTTTGACCGATTTTAAAAATTATCAAGTAGAGACTCTTAAGCTATCTCCAACTAATTCTGGGGGATTCACAGGGAAGATCTATCTGCTGGTGGATCACGTCGTCTATTCATCTGCGGAAAAGTTTGCCGCGTTTGCAAAAAGCACAGGCTTTGCCACCTTGGTAGGGGAACGCACCGGCGGCGACGGACTGGGGATGGACCCTCTTGTCGTCGCGCTGCCCAATAGCGGCTATGTGTTCCGGTTCTCCCTTCAGATGGGCTTGAATGCGGATGGCTCCTGTAATGATGAGGTGAAGACCGTGCCGGATTACGCTGCCGATCCCGTGAAAACGAAATATTTAATGGACGATCCTACCGTAAAAAAAGTGCTGGAACTTGCCGGCTCATATTTGTTGAAGGCTGACCGCTGTATTGTCCGAGGTAAGCCGTCCAAATTTCATGTGCAGCATTTTTACCGCTCCTAACCCGCTTTCATAGCTCGGTGTGGTGCTTGCCCGTGGTAGCATCGGAAGCTTTTTTAGGAATGCTTAAACGCGGGTCCTCTCTGCGAGGACGTTTTTAGGGCAGTGTCTTTTAAAAGGTGGACATGGGCAATAGGGTGACACTTCTGCAGCGAGATTCAATATATTGATGATTAGAAGCTGACCCACTCAATATATAGGCAAAATTCTGAATCAAGGCCACTGCGCCGCGTATATGCCAATTTTGTGGGAGTGTCCACGCTTTGAAAGACATTTTACTGATAAGTCTGCGTGGTAAGGACATAAGCTGTGATGAATAAGAAACGTTCGGCGCTGCCAGAAGAAAAACATGCTTCAGTGTGAAGGATCTTCGGCGATTGGATGCGGCTAGTCCGTTATTTTGATGCCAGGGTTCGTTGCACCGGGTTTAAGGTTCGTGATCTCAGTGTGAAGGCTGTAGATAAGATATCGGCGGAGTATAGCGCATTCAGACAAAAGAGTTCGTTATCGCAGCATGAAGGCCTGTTGTGGGAGGTCTGTTGCTTTATTATGTGCTTACGAATAGTTCGTGGTTCGGGTGGAACGGCTCCTTGTACCGGGCGGCTGCTCCTTTTCCCGCCTCCCTCTCAAGTCTCTCCGGTATTGCTGGGGCGTTTGTTCTAATATATAATAGTTTAGATCACTGGGTTTATTGGTCAATTAACGAAAAATAGGAGTTGTCATATAAATGGCTTTGAAAGCGGGTATTGTTGGTCTTCCAAATGTCGGAAAATCGACGTTGTTTAACGCAATTACGCAGGCGGGCGCGGAGTCGGCAAACTATCCTTTTTGCACCATCGATCCGAATGTCGGGGTAGTGGAAGTGCCGGACGAGCGTCTGGATAAACTGACCGAGCTGGTTGTGCCGAACAAAACGGTGCCGACCGCATTTGAATTCGTTGATATTGCCGGACTGGTGCGCGGGGCGAGCAAAGGCGAGGGGCTGGGCAATAAGTTCCTGGCGCATATCCGCGAGGTGGACGCCATTGTCCATGTCGTGCGCTGCTTCGAGGACGAGAACGTGACTCATGTCGACGGAAAAGTAAATCCGATCAGCGACATCCAGACGATTAATCTGGAGCTGATTCTGGCCGACGTGGAGAGCGTTGAGAAGCGGATCGACCGCTCCCGCAAAAACATGAAGGGCGGCAACAAACAGTACGCCCAGGAAGTGGAAGTGCTCGAGCGCGTCAAAGAAGCACTGTATAACGATATGCCCGCCCGCAGCGTCGAGTTGTCGGACGAAGAGCTATTGATCGTGCGTGATCTTCATCTGCTGACGCTGAAGCCCGTGCTGTATGCGGCCAATGTGGGCGAGGACGAGGTTGCCACAGCGGAAGAGAATCCATACGTTAAGCAGGTGCGCGAGTTCGCCGCCGCCGAGAACGCGGAGGTCGTGCCGATCAGCGCGAAGGTAGAGGCGGAAATCGCCGAGCTGGAAGGCGAAGACAAGGCGATGTTCCTGGAAGAGCTCGGCCTCGAAGAGTCGGGCCTTAACCGTCTGATCAAAGCGGCTTACAAGCTGCTTGGGCTGTACACGTACTTTACGGCGGGAGTGCAGGAGGTTCGCGCCTGGACAATTCGCAAAGGGACCAAAGCGCCCGGCGCGGCCGGCGTGATTCACTCTGACTTCGAGCGGGGCTTTATCCGCGCGGAAGTAGTGGCATATGACGATCTGGTCGCAGCAGGATCCATGAATGGAGCCAAAGAACGCGGTCAGCTTCGCCTGGAAGGCAAGGAGTATGTCGTGCAGGACGGGGACGTCATGCATTTCCGGTTTAACGTGTAAGAGCTGCTGCAAAAGATTAAGGCGTGTTCCGGCGGAAAAATAGCTGCCATCCGGAGCACGCTTTTTTGATAGATTAGAAAGAAATTCAAACCAATAAGTAGCCAATTCGGTGAAAAGATGATATAATGTAAAGTCGTGTATACCTGTTATGATCGACAGGGGATAGACGGTTTTTTTATACGATTGGAATATTTAGACTTTAAATCAGGAGAGGTGAATTCCCTTGTTGGACCGATTGCAATCTCTGGCGGACCGCTATGAGAAACTCAGTGAACTGCTTTGCGATCCGGATGTTGCAAGCGATAGTAAGAAATTGAGGGACTATTCCAAAGAACAATCCGATTTGCAACCCGCCTATGAGGCTTATAGCGAATATAGAACTGTAATGGAAGAGCTCGACGCCGCCAAAGCGATGCTTGGCGAGAAGCTCGACGACGAAATGCGCGACATGGTGAAGATGGAAATCGAGGAATTGTCGCAGCGCCAGACCGAGCTGGAAGAGAAAACCCGTATCTTGCTGCTGCCGAAGGACCCGAACGACGACAAGAACGTGATTGTGGAAATTCGGGGAGCGGCCGGCGGTGACGAAGCGGCTCTGTTCGCATCCGACCTGTACCGTATGTACACCCGCTTTGCAGATACCCAAGGCTGGCGCGTGGAACTGATGGACGCCAATACGAACGACCTGGGCGGCTTTAAAGAGGTCATCTTTATGATCAACGGCCGGGGCGCTTACAGCAAAATGAAGTACGAGAGCGGCGCGCACCGCGTGCAGCGCATCCCGACAACCGAATCCGGCGGACGGATTCATACTTCCACATCCACTGTGGCGGTTATGCCTGAAGCTGAAGAACTCGATATCGAAATCCTCGACAAGGATATCCGCGTGGATACCTTCTGTTCCAGCGGTGCGGGCGGCCAGTCGGTCAATACGACCAAGTCCGCTGTACGCGTAACGCATATTCCTACGGGAATCGTGGCGACCTGTCAGGACGGCAAGTCGCAGAACTCCAACAAGGAGAAGGCTCTTCAAGTGCTGCGCGCCCGGATATCCGATATGATGCGCCAGGAAGAAGAGGCCAAGTATGCCGGCGAACGCAAGAGCAAGGTCGGCACCGGCGACCGCAGTGAACGCATCCGGACCTACAACTTCCCGCAGAGCCGGGTGACGGATCACCGGATCGGCCTGACACTGCATCGCCTGGATTCGGTCATGAACGGTGAAATCGAAGATATTATTTCGGCACTCTCCATTGCGGAACAGGCAGAGCTGCTGGAAAAAGGAGAATAATGCTTTGAAACAGAGCGCATATATCATGCCGCAGGTGCAAAGCATCCGGGAAGCCTTTGCGGAGGCTTCTTCTTTTTTAAGGGGTCTTGGCGTCAGCGAACCGCAGCGCAGCGCCCAGCTTCTGCTGGAGCATGTGCTGGAACTGTCCGGCGCGGCATACTATATGGCTATGGCCGACCCCTTTCCACCGGATAAGCGGGGGACGTGGGAGACCGCCGTAACCCGCAGGGGAAGCGGCGAGCCGGTGCAGTACATCACGGGAGAGCAGGAGTTCTACGGCCGTCCCTTTGAGGTGACGCCTGATGTGCTGATCCCCCGGCCGGAGACGGAGCTGCTCGTGGAAGCCGTGCTGCGGTATGCGGCTGAGCTGTGGCCGCAGGGAGCGGGCAATGCGGGTGAACCGATCGCAGGCGTGAATGGCGAGGGTGGATCGGGCGATACGGGCAAACCGGCTGTAGGCGGCGGATACACTGCCGAGGGCGGAGGACTCCGCCTGACCGCGATCGACATCGGCGCGGGCAGCGGCGCGATCTCCGTCACGCTGGCGGCCGAAGCGCCGGCGTGGCGGGTGCTCGCCGGCGACATCTCGCCGGCGGCCTTGGCCGTGGCCGGCCGCAACGCGGAGCGTCTCGGCGCGGCGGTGGAGCTGCGGCTCGGCGACCTGCTCGAGCCGTTCAAGGGCCTGGAGACGGACATCCTCGTCTCCAACCCGCCCTACATTCCCGGCGGAGACATCGCCGGGCTGCAGCGCGAAGTGCGCGACCATGAGCCGCGCACCGCGCTGGACGGCGGCGAGGACGGGCTTGACCCGTATCGCCGCATGATGGAGCAGCTGCCGCTGCTCCCGGCTCCGCCGCGCCTCGTCGGCTTCGAGCTCGGGCTCGGGCAGGCGGAGCAGGTGGCCGCCCTGCTGAAGGCGGCCGGGCATTGGAACGAGATCGTGACCGTCCCCGATCTCGCGGGTATTCCGCGCCATGTGATCGGCATTGTGCGGTAGCCGTAAGCTGGGGCGGCGAAAGTGGTATTTTTTACCCTGTTCCCTTACAATAAAGTAAGCGGCACGTTAGATGCACTATTGCAGACAAAGCCAGTAAAACCACGGGGAGGCAGAGCATTGCTTCAGAAGTTTAAAAAAATCGACGGCGTTATCGTCGTTGTTCTTGTGCTGTTGATGGTGATCAGTCTTCTGGCGATATACAGTGTGACTCATGGGAGGGACACTAACGGTTTTCATATTCAAATGCTGAAATACTATGTCCTTGGGTTTATCGCTTTCTTCGGCCTAACGATGTTGGATTATCGTTTGCTTATCAAATATGCGCTTTATATATACCTTTTCGGAGTTGGGGTGCTGATTCTAGTCAGCTTTATCGGTACGGTCCAAAACGGCGCACAAGGGTGGCTTGAAATAGGCAAGTTAAGCATTCAGCCTGCTGAATTGTTTAAGCTGATCCTCATTTTGTTTCTGGCTGCTTTTCTGTTTCGGAAGAACAAGAATCGGCTCCATTTTTGGAAGGATGTCGTACCGCTCGGTTTGCTGACGCTGCTTCCTTTCGGTATCGTTATTATGCAAAATGACCTGGGAAACGCGCTTTCCTATATTGTCATTCTTGGCGGACTGCTCTGGATCGGGAACATCAAATTCTCCCATGCGCTGATCGGACTGGTAATTGTAGGCGGGATGGTGGGAGGCGGCATTTTCTCATATATTCATTATCATGAACCCATTTCCAAATTTTTGGATGAATGGCGCCCCCATTTGGTGGAACGCTTTGATCCTTGGCTTGTGCCGGACGAGGCGTCCGCGAAGGCCAGTTATCATACGAAGAACGCCAAGCTTGCGATTGCTTCCGGAGGAATGAGCGGCGAAGGCTATATGAAAGGAAGTTCAGTACAGTCGGAACGGGTTCCTTACACCTATTCGGATTCGATTTTTGTGGAGATTGCGGAAGAGTTCGGCTTCGTCGGCTCCGCCGTCTTGCTGCTTCTGTACTTTATACTGATCCATCGGATGATTCTGATCGCGCTTGAATGCAAGGACAGAGGCGGACCGTTCCTCATCGTCGGCGTCGTGGCAATGATGCTATACCAGATTTTTGAGAATATCGGAGCTTTTACCGGACTTATGCCGCTGACCGGAATTACGCTGCCCTTTATCAGCTACGGCGGCACCTCACTGTTGATCAATATGGCGAGCATCGGGCTTGTGATGAGCGTGAAGCTGCATGGGCAAGAGGAAGAAGAAGATTTGCCGAAGGCTTCTTATACGGCTCCGGCCAGACAGGGGTGAGGCGTGACGAGCCAAACCTTCTAATATGACAAAAACAAACAACCGTCAGGATTCCCTTACAAGGGGCCTGGCGGTTGTTTTGCTGACGGCGGGTCGCAAGCGTTTGTTATCTAAAGCTCATGCTAACCGTACCGCTTCCGCCCCCGGCGGTTATTGCCACCAAGGCTCCGTTAACGAGCGTGAGCTGGGGCGGCACATGTCCAATGTCGGTGTTGTATACGACCGGGATGCCGAGTTCCACTGCGAACTGGGCCAGGGAATCGGCAAGCTCGAAATCCTGCGCCGGCGCGTATCCCGCCGGTCTGCCGTACAGCAGCCCCCGGCAGTTCTGAAACCAGCCGCACTCTCGCATCTGCCACAGCTGCCTATGAATGTCGCCCGCGTTCCGCTGCGAGCTTTCCAGGAACCAGACCGTGCCTTCCTCGCCGCAGTAATCGCGGATGAAGGGGGAGACCGGAGCGTAAGGCGTACCGATCAAAGTGGTCAGCGTCTCCAGGCAGCCTCCGATGAGCCTGCCGCCAAAAGAGATGGCGGGGTCATCACCACTGTCGCCGCTTGGGGCAATGGTTCGCCATCTTGTTGGCGTATCCAGGATGAAGCCAGGCTTGCTTAGATCCCAAGCTGACTGATGCATCGCCGACGAGGTCTGGGTAACCGTTCCCCCGGCTGCGGTTCCGACCACGTCCATCCAGCGTGCGGTAACATCATCCAGCGGGCGGGTCCGCAGATCGACGAAATTGGTGCCATGCGCTGTGGCGCAACCGGTAATCAGAGTGTAAGCGAACAGGAAGGTGCTTGTATCCGAATAGCCGATCATCCATTTAGGCGGCGCCTTACGAAGTCTTTCCCAATCCATAAGCGGCAGGATCTCCATGAGAAATTCGCCTCCCCACGGAGGCATTACGGCATCAACCGCATCGTCCAGCAAAAAAGCCTGAAGCTCAGCCGCCCGCTCGGCGGCTGGCGCGAGGGCCAATTTGACCTGAGAACGGAGAACGGCGCCTTCCTGGACGATAAATCCGAGCTCCTGCGCGTGTTCGGCGGCCTGCTCGAACAGGCAGATGTGTTCTGGACGGATTCCACTGGAAGGGGCGGTGACGGCAATAACGCCTCCGGGGAGCAGGGGCGCGGGGTAGCGGATGGTTGGGTTCAAAGCTTCTCCTCCTTTTAAGGTGCACTCTATGAACAGAGTACATGCACGCTGCAAAATAAATAGATTCATAGGTTTGCGGACTCCGCTTTCCGGGGATACTGACTGACATGAAGCCGAGTGGAGAGGGGTATCCCAAAATGAGCGCCAAACGAGGAATCGCTGGAGATTCGCTACGCAAGACCTTTACGTATACTGCCATTTTAATTTGTATCCTAATGTTTGTCATGATGGCCTGGGAAGGGCAAAAAACCGATGCCGCGGTTAGCGGCGGCCCCATTCCGAAGGAGTCGATCCGTTTGCGGATTCTCGCGAATTCGGACGGGGCGCAGGATCAACTGGTGAAGCGGCAGCTCCGCGATAAAATTGTGGAGCAGATGAACGGATGGGTCGCTGAACTTGAGGACCCGCAGAGTCTGGATCAGGCGCGTGCTGTTATACGCGAACATTTGCCGGAACTGAACAAACTGGTGGGCAATGAACTGGGCAAGCGAGGCATCGACTACGGCTATAAGGTGGAGCTGGGAGTTGTTCCGTTCCCGACCAAGCTATACGGAGGGACGGTATATCCCGCTGGAGAATACGAAGCGCTTCGCGTAACACTTGGAAAAGGAGAAGGGCAGAACTGGTGGTGCGTGCTGTTCCCGCCGCTTTGCTTCATCGATGCAGGATCGGGCGATGCGGCAGCCAAGCCTGCCGGTGAGGCCAAGGCCAAGGCCGTGAAGACATCCGCGGATGGAAAAGGTGCTGCGGCAAAAGTGAAAGCGGCACAGGAGGAGCTGTCGTCTGATCGGCAGGCGGATAGCGCGGCCCAAGCGGAAACTCCCGCAGAGCAGCCGAAAATACGGTTCTTTGTCTGGGATTTGCTGCTCAAAATCGGAAGTTGGATCAAAGGCTTGTGGGCATAGGTTCTATTGTTTTGCTGTCGGATATGTTACTATTTTCATATAGGATAAGCGGCCCCACGTGGTGGGGCCGTTATTTTTGGAGTATGAGTGAATCAACTATTTCACGGTCCCGCAGAGCATTTGAGCAAGCTTTAAATCGAAGGTTTCATTTTGCGGGGCTGTCTTGCAACGGGGGCTTGTGAACATGGAGACAAAATATTGGAAGCTGAACTGCGAGGAGAGGGAAGCCGGACAGGAGCGGAGCGATAGCCCGGCGGACCTTGAGGCGATTGCGGAGGCGGCGGAGATGCTGAGGGCGGGGGATACGGTCGCTTTTCCGACCGAGACGGTGTACGGCCTTGGAGCGGACGCGCGTAATACGGAGGCGGTCGAGGCGATTTTCCAGGCCAAGGGGCGTCCTTCGGACAATCCTCTGATCGTCCATATTGCCGACCGGGCGGCGCTTGAAGAGCTTGTGACCGATGTGCCCGCAGCAGCGGCGGCCTTAATGGATGCCTACTGGCCCGGTCCGCTGACCGTGGTGCTGCCGCTTCGGCCCGGCGTGCTGTCGCCGCGCGTAACCGCGGGCCTAGACACGGTAGGAGTTCGCATGCCGGACCATCCGGTGGCGCTGGCGCTGCTGGCTGCGGCAGGCTGTCCGGTAGCCGCTCCCAGCGCCAACCGCTCCGGGCGGCCGAGCCCGACGCTGGCCGTCCATGTGCTGGACGATCTTGCCGGCAAGATCGGCGGCGTGCTGGACGGCGGAGCCGCAGGCGTCGGCCTGGAGTCGACCGTCGTGCAGGTGCAGCCGGACGGCTCCGTCGCCGTGCTCCGTCCCGGCGGCATCACGGCGGCGCAGCTGGCCGCCGTCGCCGGAGACGCCGCCGTCACGGGCGCTTCGGCGGCGCCCGATTTCACGCCTCCGCAGGAAGCCGCGGAGGCTCTAAACCACCCCGCCCCGGACGCGGCGGGGAAGAGCAGCCCGGCGCCGCGCGCGCCGGGCATGAAGTACGCGCACTACGCGCCGCAGGGCTGGCTTAGCATAGTACGCGGCGCTTCGCCTGCTGGCGCGGCGAAGACGGCGGCGGACCTTCTGGCGTCGGCCCGCGGGCGCGGCGAGACGACGGGGATGCTCCTCTTCGAGGAGCATCTGCCCCTATATCCCGCCGGCGCCGCCGACTGCGTCGTCTCGCTTGGCCCGCTGGCCTCGCCGGAGACGGCTGCGCGCTCCCTGTATGCCGCGCTGCGGCGCTTCGATGAAGCGGGGGCGACTTATATCTTAGCCGAGGCCTGCCCGGAGACGGGGCTCGGCTCCGCGATCATGAATCGGCTGCTGAAAGCCGCGGCCGGCCGCGTGATCAACGCCGAATAGACCCGCTATTTCCTAAGTTCACAGCATGATTGCCCTCTTGTCCGCATATTGTAGTTCTACAAGATATTCGGGACTTGGGGGTATGGTGATGGGCCTGGGAGAAGTACCGGCCGGATGGGGCCAGATCGTAACCATTGCAATCATGGCGCTCGCTCTGGGAATGGATGCCTTTTCGCTTGGCGTAGGAATCGGGATGAAGGGCATCCGTCTTCTTCATGTGCTGCAAATGAGCCTGCTCATTGCTTTTTTTCATGTGCTGATGCCACTGCTCGGACTTGTTACCGGGAGCTATGTCGGGCACTTGCTGGGCCGGGTGGCGGGGATTGCCGCCGGGGTGCTGCTCGTTGCGCTGGGCGGGCACATGGTGCTGGGCTCGTTCCGAACCGGAGAGGGCGCCGGAATGAGAGGGGTGGACCACCGCACGCTTTGGGGAATGCTGCTCATTTCGCTCAGCGTCAGTATCGATTCGTTCTCGGTTGGCGTCTCGCTTGGCGTATTTGTGAGCAATGTGCTGCTGACCGTGCTGGCCTTCGGGGCCTGCGGCGGACTGATGTCAATCTCCGGGCTGCTGCTTGGACGGCATGTAAGCCGTGGACTCGGAGAATACGGGGAGGCGCTCGGCGGGGCGATTTTGCTCGGGTTTGGCTTGCTGTTCATCTTCTGATACAATAGCGGCAAAAGAATTATCCCATGGAGGTGATCTGCATGCTTCATATTTTGTTCATCTGCACCGGCAATACATGCCGCAGTCCGATGGCTGAAGGGCTTCTGCGCAAACTGGCGGCGGAGCGGGGATTTGATCTGGAGGTGCGGTCTGCCGGGGTTTCCGCGATCGCCGGAACGTCGATGTCAAGACATGCGACGGCCATATTGCGGGATGAGGGCATTAATGATCATATTACTTCCTCCCAGCTTTCGGGCGAACTGCTGACTTGGGCCGATCTGGTGCTGACCCTTACCCAAAGCCATAAAAGGCATGTGCTGCATTATTTTCCGAAAGCCGTATCCAAGACGCATACTCTCAAGGAATATGTGCAGGATGAGGAAGCGGTTCGCAGGGATCTGGAAGAGCTGGACAGTCTCTATGCCGGAACGGAGCTGGCTGCTTCGCTGGGGCAAGAACCGAAGGCTGCCGACCTGCAGCGGATTATTGAGATCCGCCAACGGATACCGAGCGCGGATATCATGGACCCATTCGGCGGAAGCCGCGAGGATTATGAATATGCTGCCGCTGAAATCCGTTCGTCGCTTCACAAGCTGCTGGATAAGCTCGAAGCCTTACGCCGTTTGTAAAGATGGTTGATTTTCCGAGCATCATGATTTAAGATATAGACAAATAACGGTTCCGGTGTAACTGGCGACAAGTGTGGACAAACCACGATGGAGCATCGGAGTAGACGGCCGGTCGCCTGGGCGAAAGAGCAATTCCGCAGCTGTCTGCGGACTGCTCTTTTTTGTTTAAAAGATTAGAATGTAAGAGAGTCGTTTATATCATCCTGATCCGTATAAGACAACATTGGTTCTCTTTTAGGAGGTAAAGCGGTGAAACATTACGAAAATCGGGCGGAGGAACTTATTCCTTCGGCCCGAGATTTATCCGGAAGCGGACACGCTGCCAAGGCAGAGCCGTCTATTGCCGAACAGACTTATCTCGTGCTGCGGGAACTGGCGGAAGCCGGCCGGATTGGGCCAGGCAAAGTGGTCATTATCGGGGCCAGTACGAGCGAGGTAGCCGGCGTACGCATCGGTACCGGCGGTGCGCTCGAGGTCGCGGAGCAGCTGCTGTCCGGCGTCCGCAGGGCTGCCGAGGAGTTTGAGTTCTATCCGGTATATCAGTGCTGCGAGCATTTGAACCGGGCGATTGTGATGGAGCGAAGTCTGCTGGAGCGGCTCGGTCTGACCGAGGTTTCGGCTGTGCCGATTCCTGGAGCGGGAGGGTCTCTCGGCGCGGCTGCATACCGCGCGATGAGCGATCCCGCGCTGGCCGAAACGGTGCAGGCTCATGCCGGCGTCGATATTGGCGAGACTCTTATTGGAATGCATCTCCGCCGCGTCGCGGTGCCTTTCCGGACATCGCTGCGCTATATCGGAGAAGCCCGCGTCAATTCGGCCTACACCAGACCGCCGCTGATCGGTGGCGAACGCGCGGTGTACCGGCGGCAGGAGGATAGCGGCTCGAAGCTGTGTGATTAGGGAAGAATAACCCCATCTCATAAACTATATTCAGGGAGGAAACAAGAAGAATGGAACAATTGCGCAAAAGTGACCCGGAAGTGCTGAAAGCGATGGGACTGGAACTTAAGCGTCAGAAGGCCAATATTGAGCTGATTGCTTCGGAGAATATCGTGAGCGAGGCCGTCATTGAGGCCATGGGCTCCGTGCTGACGAATAAATACGCTGAAGGTTACCCGGGAAAACGTTACTATGGCGGCTGTGAAGATGTGGACATCGTGGAGAATCTGGCCCGTGACCGCGCCAAGCAGCTCTTTGGCGCCGATCATGCCAATGTGCAGCCGCACTCCGGCGCGCAGGCGAACATGGCCGTATACCTCGCCGCGCTCAAGCCCGGAGATACTGTTCTCGGTATGAACCTGGCTCATGGCGGACACCTGACGCACGGCAGCCCTGTGAATGCTTCCGGCCTTCTTTATAATTTTGTCGCTTACGGCGTTCAGGAAGATTCCTTCCTTATCGACTACAACGAAGTACGCAAAGCAGCTTTCAAGCACCGTCCGAAGCTGATTGTCGCCGGCGCAAGCGCCTATCCGCGCACAATCGATTTCGAAGCTCTGGCTTCGATCGCAAACGACGTTGGATCGCTGTTCATGGTCGATATGGCGCATATTGCCGGCCTCGTAGCCGCGGGATTGCACCCTAGCCCTGTTCCGCATGCCCATTTCGTGACCACGACCACCCATAAGACGCTGCGCGGTCCGCGGGGCGGCATGATTCTCTGCAAACAGCCGTGGGCTGCAGCGATTGACAAGGCCGTATTCCCGGGCTCGCAAGGCGGTCCGCTGATGCATGTCATCGCCGCCAAAGCCGTATCCTTCGGCGAAGCCCTTCAGCCGTCCTTCAAGACCTATGCGGAGAACGTGGTGAAGAATGCCAAGGTGCTGGCGGAAACTCTGCTGGGCGAAGGCGTCAATATCGTCTCTGGCGGAACCGACAACCATCTCATGCTGGTCGATACGCGCAATTTGAACATTACCGGCAAGGATGCGGAAAAAGTACTCGATTCCATTGGCATCACCGTTAACAAAAATGCGATTCCGTTCGATCCGACCAGTCCGTTCGTTACAAGCGGCATCCGGATCGGTACGCCAGCAGTTACCTCGCGCGGCATGGATGAGCAGGCGATGACCGAGATCGGTCAACTTATCGCCGCTGTGCTTAAGAATCCGAAGGACGAAGCGACGCTGCAAGACGCTGCCCGCCGGGTCGCTGCGCTGACCGATCGCTTTCCGATTTACCCTTCTTTGCAATACTAATTACTGAAACGCGGTGCGGTCCACTGCCGCACAGCGTCTCGTTTACAGCCCCTGCATGTCCGATTTTCGGCTTGCCGGGGCTTTTTTTGACAGAAAGTTCACAGAAACACGTGGTAAATATATGAAAGTTGCAGAAAGCGAATGAGAATGTTCAACTAATTTTCATGAAATATCGTGAAAAAACTGTGAAAAGTATGCAAAACCTGAAAATAGGAAATGTAAATAATGGATGACCCCCTTTGATTGGTAACGGTCCCTTATTTTTATGCTGAAAGACTGAAAGCCGGAACTCCGAGTTTCCCGGACCGGCAATCCCTCCTTTGTAGATGAAATGCGCCATCAGTGATGATATAATATACAGGATTTAGCTGAGAAAGAGTTAGCCCGGGCTCGCGGCCTGGACAAAACTTACTGCTACCGGAGGGACAAACGAATGGGAAAACTGGTGATTTGCGATCATCCTTTGATTCAGCACAAACTGACTTTTATACGCGATGTGCGAACCAATACGAAGGAATTTAGGGAACATGTAGATGAAGTAGCAACTTTGATGGCCTATGAGATTACGCGGGATATTCCTTTGGAAACAATTACTGTGCAAACTCCGGTCGCTGAAACCGAAAGTAAGGTCATCTCCGGCAGAATGCTGGGGCTTATCCCGATCCTGCGCGCCGGCCTTGGGATGCTTGAGGGCGTTCTGAAGCTGCTTCCAGCGGCGAAGGTGGGCCATGTCGGCCTGTTCCGTGATCCGGAAACGCTTCAGCCCGTCGAATATTACATCAAGCTGCCTACGGATGTGCAGGAGCGTGAACTGATTGTCATCGATCCGATGCTGGCGACCGGCGGGTCCGCGATCGCAGCCATCACTTCGCTCAAGAACCGCGGATGCACTCAGATCAAGATGATGAATCTGATCGCTGCTCCCGAAGGTGTTGCCGCCGTTCAGGAAGCCCATCCCGATGTTGACATCTATGTCGCCGCGCTTGACGATCATCTGAACGATCATGGCTATATCGTGCCGGGTCTTGGCGATGCCGGAGACCGGCTGTACGGAACGAAATAACAAACAGAAGCAGCAGAAGAAAGGATATGGGTTATGTCCAAGATTAAAGTTATGACGATTTTCGGCGTCCGTCCCGAGGCGATCAAGATGGCGCCTCTGGTTCTTGAGCTTCAAAAGTATCCCGAACATATCGAATCGCTGGTTTGCGTGACGGCGCAGCACCGGCAGCTGCTCGATCAGGTGCTTGAAGTATTTAACATTGTGCCTGATTACGATTTGGACGTAATGAAGGACCGGCAGACGCTGAACGAAATTTCCATTCGCGTTCTTGCAGGGTTGGAACCCGTGCTAAGGGAAGCGAAGCCGGATCTGGTGCTTGTTCACGGAGACACGCTGACGACATTTCTTGCCAGCTACGCCTCCTTTTTGCAGCAGATACAGGTTGGACATGTGGAAGCGGGGCTGCGAACCTGGAACAAGCTCTCTCCGTATCCTGAAGAAATGAACCGTCAATTGACCGGTGTGATCGCCGACCTGCACTTCGCTCCGACCGACTGGTCGGCTGGCAATTTGAGACATGAAAACAAAAAAGAATCAAGTGTTTATATCACAGGCAATACGGTGACCGATGTGTTTCAATATACCGTACAGCCGGGCTACCGGCATCCGGTACTGGAATGGGCTGAAGGAAAAAGACTTATTTTAATGACGGCGCACCGCAGGGAATCTCAAGGCGAACCGCACCGTCATATTTTCCGTGCCGTCAAAAGGATTGCTGACGAATTCGAAGATGTCGCCATCTGTTATCCCGTGCATCCGAGCCCGGCCGTTAAGGAGCCGGCATACGAGATTTTGGGCGGACATCCCAGAATTAAACTGATCGATCCGCTGGATGTCGTGGACTTGCACAATTTTTATCCGCATACCCACTTGATTTTGACCGATTCAGGCGGCTTACAGGAAGAAGCCCCCTCCTTTGGGGTTCCTGTGCTCGTGCTGCGCGACACGACGGAGCGCCCGGAAGGCATCGAGGCCGGAACGTTGGAACTGGTAGGTACGGACGAGGAGAAGGTGTATCAACGGACACATGCTTTGCTGACGGATCAAGACCTCTATCAATCCATGAGCCGGGCCGCCAACCCGTACGGAGATGGCAAAGCATCGCAACGTATTGTCAATGCGATTTTGCATCACTTCGGAGTTATTGAAGAGCGCCCTGATCAATTTCACAGAATGTTCACAAATAACTTGCAATCTGAAGAGGCGTAATTGTGAAAAAAGGTTTTCATTAGTCTACAGTACAACTGTACGGTTTGTATGGTTTCGGAATGATTTACTGTGATTTTTTTCATACTTTCAGCTGATTTTCAAGCCTGTTTATGACACGTTGACAAACTCTTGTTACATTCAGTAAAATGAATTGGAATTCCAAGGGTGGGGTGCTATGAAACAGCCTGAGCAACCGAATAAAGAAGATCGGAATGCGGTTAAATCGTTTCGGACCATGGGCATTGTCAGTGCTATCGGTGTCGATCTTGCCGGCTGTACCATAGGCGGGTATTTTCTGGGTAAATGGCTTGGGGACATGTGGGGGAACTCTGGTTTGTGGGTTGGTCTAGGTGTTCTTTTCGGCATGCTGTCGGGAGCCGCAGCTATTGTGAGCCTTATTAAAAAAGCGACGAGGGATAGCGATGAATGACGCAGCCAGAATGAACAAACTGATGTTTATGACCATAGCGGGAATTATCGTGGTTTGTTTTATCATCGCTGAATTGATGCCCCATCGCCGCACCGTCCTTCATGGTATCGTGCTCGGCGCTACTGTAAGCTGCATCAATGTTTTTTATATGGCCCACAAAGTGAAAGGAATTGCAAAATCCGCCTCCGGTGAAAGCAAAGCCCGAGCCTCTCTAGGTTTCGGAGTGCGAATAGCCACGTCCATATTGGCGGTTGTACTCGCGCTTGAGTTTCCTCATTACTTCAATGAAATCGCAGTATGCGCCAGTCTTGCGACCGGTTATTTTGTACTTCCTATTATGGGATTTATTTTGCTGCAAATTGAGGAACGAAAACATACTGAAGGAAAGGGGTGAGAAACATGCATTTATCACCAATGATTAAACTGGCTGGACTTGAGATTGATTTGTCCATCGTGCTGATGCTGGTCGTTACCTGTACAATCGTCTTGATTATTGCCCGCTTGGGGACGCGAAATCTTTCCGTGGAGAACCCCGGCAAAATGCAAAACTTCATGGAATGGCTCGTTGAATTTGTACAAGGCATGATGACCAGCACTATGGATTTGAAGAAAGGCAAGCCTTTCCTCAGTCTTGGACTCACACTGATCCTGTTTATTTTTGTCGGAAATATGCTTGGATTGCCGTTCGGGATTGTTACCGATTACCATGATGCCAGCAAAGCGACGTTCTTTAATCAACCGCTTGTAAATGTTGTGGAAGAAATCCATAAGGTCCATGCTGCAAATCCGGGAGAGGAAGTAGAAGTCGGCGTAAGCTGGTGGAAGTCCCCTACAGCGGATCCTTCAGTATCCATGGGACTGGCCGGATTGATTTTCCTGATCGTTCATTTTCTTGGAATCACTCGCAACACAAAAGCGTATTTCAAGCATTATCTTCAACCGTTCCCTGTCTTTTTACCGATTAACCTGATTGAGCAGTTCTCCAAACTGCTGACCCACGGAATGCGTCTTTTCGGTAATATATTCGCCGGGGAAGTGCTGATTGCGCAGTTAGTCAAGCTGGGTTCTATCGGAGCTGCTGGATTTGTCGCCTCCATCCCGCTGCTTATGGTGTGGCAGGGCTTCAGTATCTTCGTCGGTTCAATCCAGGCATTTGTCTTTACCATGCTGACATTCCTGTACATATCACAGGCGATAACCACGCATGAGGATCATTAGTTCAATCAAGGCGCACGCAAGTACGTCTGATCTTTAAATATATTGAAATCACAAATTACACACAATTTTGAGGAGGATTCATCAAATGGGAGTTATGGCATACATCGCAGCAGCAATCGCGATAGGTTTGGGCGCGCTTGGCGCGGGTATTGGTAACGGTCTGATTGTCAGCAAAACGGTTGAAGGCATCGCCCGTCAGCCTGAAGCTAGAGGGACTCTTCAAACGACAATGTACATTGGTGTGGCTCTGGTAGAGGCATTGCCGATTATCGGTGTCGTTCTGGCCTTCATTTTCTACGCAGGGGCCTAAAACAAGCTTTATACTATTGGCGGGGAAGGCCACGGCCCTCCGCGCTTTCTTTTTGGCTCAGGGGCCATGTCCATGGAGTTGTTTAACGAACGTTACTGGAAAGGAGTGACCTTAAGTGAATTTTTCAATTACATCGCTCGTCCTGGCGCTGATTGCATTTCTGATTTTGTATTTTCTGCTTAATAAGTATGCCTTCGGTCCACTGTTCTCCGTTATGGAGAAACGGCGCGAGCTTGTGTTGCAGCAAATTGATGAAGCTTCGCAGACGCGGGAGCAGGCGGTCGCTTACGTTGAGGAACAGAAGCAGGCTCTCCAAGAAGCCCGCAAAGAAGCTTATGACATTATCGAGCAGTCCAGACAGACAAGCAGCAAGCAAACCGAACAATTGCTTGAGCAGGCCAAGTTAGAAGCGGCCCGGATCAAGGATGAGGCTGTCCGCGACATTCAGAACGAAAAGAACAAGGCCGTCGACGCGCTGCGCAGCGAACTCGGTTCGGCTTCCGTAAAAATCGCATCCAAGCTGCTTGAGAAGGAAGTTAGCTCGGACGCCGCGCAGGAGGAGCTCGTTGATCAGTACCTCAAAGAGGTTGGGGGCAGATCATGAGTCAGGATACGGTAGTCGCCAAAAGATACGCGAAGGCTTTGTTCGAGGTGGCCTTTGAGAAGAAGAAGATGTTGGAAGTGGAGCAAGAGCTGAAGGCCCTAGTCTCCGCACTGGCTTCGGATATCGATCTTCAAAGATTCATCAGCTCTCCGAAAATTTCGGGAGAAGACAAGCTGGCGGTGCTCAAAAAAGCGCTTGAAGGCAAGCTGTCGACGGTTGTAATCAACACGCTTGAACTTCTCGTTGAGCGCGGCAGAATGAGCATCCTTTCCGACCTTCTGGACAGCTACGTCAAGATCGAAGGCGAGAGTCTGAGTCTTGCCGACGCTACCGTGTACTCCACATATGAACTGGACGAGCGGGAAAAGAAAGCTGTCGCCGAAGAATTCGGCACTTTGTCCGGCCGGGAAATTCGCGTTACTAATGTAGTCGACAAAAGCCTGCTGGGTGGACTTAAAGTTGTCATCGGCGATACGCTGTACGACGGCAGCCTTGCCGGCAAGCTGGAACGTCTGGAAAAATCCTTTAACGATAAGCACAGAAGATAGGGGTGAGCGTACTTGAGCATCAGACCTGAAGAAATCAGCACTTTGATTAAAAGTCAAATCGAACAATATAAATCCGATATTGAAGTAACCGAAATCGGAACCGTTATTCAAGTCGGCGACGGGATCGCCCGCGTATACGGTCTGGAAAATGCGATGGCTGGCGAACTGCTTGAGTTCTCCAACGGCGTAGTAGGCATGGCGCTCAATCTGGAGGAAAGCAACGTCGGTGTCGTTATCCTCGGTGAGTATACGGAAATTCGCGAAGGCGACCAAGTTAAGCGTACGGGCCGCATTATGCAGGTTCCCGTTGGCGAAGCTCTGCTCGGCCGTGTCGTTAACCCGCTTGGTCAGCCGCTGGACGGCAAGGGACCTATCGAGACGACGGAATTCCGTCCTGTTGAGAACAACGCACCGGGTGTTATCGAGCGTAAATCGGTACATGAGCCTATGCAAACTGGCCTTAAGGCGATTGACTCCATGGTGCCGATCGGCCGCGGTCAGCGCGAGCTGATTATCGGTGACCGTCAGACCGGTAAAACGGCAATCGCCATCGACGCCATTATCAACCAAAAGGGCAACGGCATGAAATGTATTTACGTTGCCATCGGACAAAAGCAATCCACAGTAGCACAGGTCGTGGAAACCCTGCGCCGCCACGGCGCGCTGGACTATACGATCATCGTTACCGCGTCGGCTTCCGAGCCATCGCCGCTGCTGTACATCGCTCCATATGCGGGCTGCGCGATGGGCGAATACTTCATGTACAAAGGCGAACACGTACTGGTTATCTATGACGACCTGTCGAAACAGGCCGCCGCTTACCGCGAACTGTCCCTGCTGCTCCGCCGCCCTCCGGGCCGCGAGGCATTCCCTGGCGACGTATTCTATCTCCATTCCCGTCTGCTGGAACGCGCCGCGAAGCTGAGCGACGAGCTCGGCGGCGGTTCGCTGACCGCCCTGCCGTTCATTGAGACGCAGGCTTCCGACGTATCGGCATACATCCCGACGAACGTTATTTCTATTACTGACGGCCAGATCTTCCTGGAATCGGACTTGTTCTACTCCGGCCAGCGTCCGGCGATTAACGTCGGTATCTCCGTATCCCGTGTAGGTGGATCGGCGCAGATCAAAGCGATGAAGAAGGTTGCGGGCTCGCTCCGTCTGGACCTTGCACAGTACCGCGAGCTGCAGGCTTTTGCCCAATTCGGCTCCGATCTGGACAAATCGACTCAAGCCCGTCTGAACCGCGGCGCGCGGATGATGGAAATTCTGAAGCAGGGTGTCAATCAGCCTCTTTCCGTTGAACATCAGGTCATCAGCTTGTATACGGCGGTCAAAGGATATCTGGATGAGATTCCGGTCAAGGATGTAAGACGCTTTGAGAAAGAATTCCTTTCCTATATGGACAGCAATGTGCCGGAAGTAGCCGCATCCATAACGGAAACGAAGGACTTGACTGCTGATAACGAAGCGGCGCTGAAGGCTGCTATCGAGAAATTCAAAAAAGGCTTTGCGGCAAGCTAAGGATTAATCTTGGACGCAAACTATTAAAGAAGATTAGCAGTATGCCAGGCTTGCGGACTTCTCCCGAGCTTGGCATACACTCATGAAGCCAGCTTTGGCTTCGCCAAAGCACAGAGTATGCTTGCGAATTAACTTTTGCACAGCATAGGCACAAAGATTATGCTTACGAAGCCAGCTTTGGCTTCGCCAAAGCTTATAGGTGGTGAAATCATGGCAAGAAGCATGCGTGATATTAAACGTCAAATCAAGAGCGTTCAGAACACCAGACAAATCACCAAAGCGATGGAAATGGTCGCCGCCTCCAAGCTGAGAAAGGCGCAGGAGAAAGCGGAAGCGGCCCGCCCCTATTCGCAGAAGCTGAAAGAAGTCGTGTCGAATATCGCTTCCGGTACGAAAGGAATCCAGCATCCCATGCTGGTGAGTCGCCCCGTCAAGAAGACCGGATATATTGTGGTCACTTCAGACCGCGGCCTTACCGGAGGTTCCAATGCCAACGTCTTGCGTAAGGTGACGACGCTAATTCAGGAGCGCCACAACTCCAAGGACGAATACGGCCTGTTTGTCATCGGCCGCAAAGGGCGGGACTTCCTGCGCCGGCGCGATTATCCGATTGTCGAGGAAGTCACCGAGCTGTCCGACACCCCGTCTTTTGCCGACATCAAGGAGATCGCATATTCGGCGGTGGGACAATTCGAGGAAGGCGTGTTTGACGAGATCTATATCTGTTATAACGTGTTTGTGAATCCGATCAGCCAAGTTCCGACTGTAGTGCGGCTGCTGCCGATGGACGGGATCGGACAGTCGGAAGACTCTCAAAGTCATGAGCTTAAAGCGGGCTATGAATATGAACCGTCGCCGGAAGGCGTATTGGAGGTTCTGCTGCCGAAATATGCGGAGACTTTGATTTACAGCGCCATTCTTGACGGTAAAGCCAGCGAACTGGGCGCGAAGATGACGGCAATGGGCAGTGCGACCAAGAATGCCTCGAAAATGATCGGAAATCTGACGCTTACGTACAACCGTGCCCGTCAGGCGGCAATTACGCAGGAAATCACCGAGATCGTAGCGGGTGCAAACGCGCAGTCTTAAAATATAAGTAATCATAAGCTGAGCGCTTATTTAGCCTTATATTTTAAGAGAGACGGAACCGCCCTATATAGGACGGCGCAGCCGTTTCTTCTTGGGTAACAGTTTTCAAGGAGGGAAACATAGATGAACGTAGGACGCGTAGTAAGCATTATGGGTCCGGTTGTCGATATTGAATTTGAACGCGGCCAACTGCCCGAAATCTTCAATGCGATCAAGATCGGCGCCGACGCAGGACAAGGACGCCAGAACGAGCTGACACTTGAAGTATCCAATCATCTCGGCGACAATCTGGTGCGCTGTATTGCCATGTCCTCGACGGACGGACTTGTTCGCGGCTTGGATGCGGTAGACCAAGGAGCCCCAATTTCGGTTCCTGTCGGAGATGTAACACTTGGCCGGGTATTTAACGTGCTGGGCAATACGATTGACAACGGGGCAGAAATTGCCGCTTCGCAAAAGAACCCGATCCACCGGATCGCGCCAACGTTCGACGAGCTGTCGACGCAAGCGGAAATTCTGGAAACCGGAATCAAGGTTATCGACCTGCTCGCCCCTTATGCCAAGGGTGGTAAAATCGGCCTGTTTGGCGGCGCGGGTGTTGGTAAAACGGTAACGATTCAGGAACTGATCAACAACATCGCTCAGGAGCATGGCGGTATTTCCGTATTTGCTGGCGTTGGCGAGCGTACACGCGAAGGTAATGACCTGTACCATGAAATGACGGATTCCGGCGTTATCAAGAAGACGGCGATGGTGTTCGGACAGATGAACGAACCGCCGGGCGCGCGTCTGCGCGTTGCGCTGACAGGTCTGACGATGGCGGAATATTTCCGCGATGTGGAAGGCCGCGACACGCTGCTCTTTATCGATAACATTTTCCGCTTCACGCAAGCGGGCTCCGAAGTATCCGCCCTGCTGGGCCGCATGCCGTCGGCAGTAGGTTACCAGCCTACACTGGCAACGGAAATGGGCCAATTGCAGGAACGGATCACTTCCACCAAAAAAGGCTCCGTTACTTCCATTCAAGCAATCTACGTGCCGGCGGATGACTATACTGACCCCGCTCCGGCAACGGCGTTTGCCCATTTGGACGCGACGACGAACCTGGAGCGTAAAATCTCCGAAAAAGGTATTTTCCCGGCAGTGGACCCGCTGGCATCCAGCTCGCGGATGTTGTCTCCAGAAATCGTTGGCGAAGAGCATTACGTTGTGGCTCAGGGTGTTAAGCAACTGCTGCAGCGCTATACCGAGCTTCAGGATATTATCGCCATCCTCGGTATGGATGAGCTGAGCGAGGAAGATAAGCTGATCGTGGCCCGCGCCCGTAAGGTGGAACGCTTCTTGTCGCAGCCTTTCCATGTAGCGGAGCAGTTTACCGGCTTCAAAGGTGCATATGTACCGATTAAGGAAACGGTCCGCAGCTTCAAGGAAATTCTGGAAGGCAAGCATGACGATCTTCCGGAAGCGGCATTCCTTTACGTAGGCACGATCGAGGAAGCTGTTGAAAAGGCGAAAACGTTGTAACCTGAAGCTTTAAGGAGGAATTCGCAGTGAGCACCTTTTTGTTGGAGATTGTCACGCCGGATCACCTCGTATATGCCAAGCAGGTTCACAGCTTGACCGTACGGGGGGCAGAAGGCGATCTGGGCATTTTGCCGGGACATATTCCGCTTGTAACTCCGCTTCAGGTTGCGCCGATGATCATCAAATCGGACAACGGTGCGACAACAGTCGCCGTGCATGGCGGTTTTATTGAAGTGCATAAGAATAAAGTGACCGTGCTGGCTGAGAGCGCCGAGCTGCCCAGCGATATCGATCTTGAACGCGCCGAGGCGGCCAAAGAACGCGCACAGCGGCGTTTGCAGTCCCGAGGCAAGCAGGACGAGATTGACCATCGCCGCGCTGAGCTTGCATTGCAGCGTGCGGTTACACGGATTAAAGTGTCCACCAAAAAAGGACAATAATAACATGAGAAGCAGTCTGGCCTTGAGCCGGGCTGCTTTTTTGCTTTAAACCCCAGTAATATAAGATGACAATAATTTAACAAGTGATGTCATTTTGTAATTTCTGAGTGGACATTGAGAATAAGAGCGTTTTCTTGAAGACTTTTAGCTAAAAAAATCGTAAAAGGACTGGATTCTTTTTCATTACGCAAGTATGATGTAAGAGTCGATTTCCGAGCAAGAATAGGTTGGGGGTTTAGGATGGATGAAATCATGACAGCAGAACTTACCGGCTCTATAGGGATTAGCGGTTTGATGTCGATGGTTGTGTCGCTATTGTGTGTTGCATTATCCTGGTGGGCCTTGCAGAACCTTAAGCTGGATTTGATCATAAGATATCCCAAGAGCCCGCAAGGGCGGCTGCTTCATTTGCTCCTGGCTATCGTACTGGGACATTTTGTAGCGGGTTTTCTGCTGGATTATTTGGGATACAGCGCCCAAATCCGCCATATGCTTTATTAAACAGGCGGTCCGCATAATAACATTTTTTTATGTTAAAACTTAATCTAAAGAAGCGTCCCACGCTAATCCGGGGCCAAGAAGCGGAATCGAAGTATTCTACAAGTTGACTATTAAATCCAATTGTACTCAAACAAGCAAGGATATGGAGAATGATATCAATGTCAGAGAAAATAATGGACGCGGAGGGAAACGAAAAATGAGTAAATTTATCGTCCGCGGTGGCAAAAGATTGACCGGGAGCGTAAAAGTAAGCGGCGCGAAAAATTCCGTACTACCGATCATAGCCGCCTCTCTATTGGCAGAAGAAGGGGACAGCGTTATTGTTGACGCACCTCCGCTAGATGATGTATTAACGATCAGTAAAGTATTGGAATCTCTGGGGGCCGGAGTTACATATCAGAACGATATTATTCAAGTCGATGCCCGAAAGCTCTCGACTTGTGAAGCGCCCTACGAGTGGGTGCGCAAAATGCGGGCTTCTTTTTTGGTAATGGGACCTCTTTTATCCCGGTTAGGCCATACACGCATTTCTCTGCCCGGCGGCTGCGCAATCGGAACGCGTCCTATTGATCAGCATCTGAAGGGATTCGAAGCGCTTGGCGCCGAGATCAGCTTGGGACAGGGCTATATCGAAGCGAAGAGCAATGGCCGGCTGCGCGGAGCCAAGATCTATCTGGATGTTGCCAGCGTAGGCGCAACTGAGAATATCATGATGGCTGCAACTTTGGCCGAAGGCGTGACGACGATAGAGAATGCCGCCAAGGAACCGGAGATTGTCGATTTGGCCAATTACCTGAACAGTATGGGCGCTGTCGTTCGCGGTGCGGGCACTGGTGTTATCCGTATTGAAGGGGTAGAGCGTCTGCACGGTGTAAGACATCATGTGATTCCGGACCGGATCGAAGCGGGCACATACATGGTGGCTGCTGCAATTACCGGCGGTGATGTGTACGTGGAAGGCGCCATTGCCGATCACCTCGGACCGGTTATTGCCAAGATGGAAGAGATGGGCGTAACGATTATTCCGGATGAGAACGGCGTCCGTGTCATCGGCGACAAGCCGCTAAAGGCTGTTGATATGAAGACTTTGCCTTATCCGGGCTTTCCTACCGACATGCAGTCCCAGATGATGGCGCTGCTGCTTCGTTCGGAAGGAACGAGCGTGATTACGGAGACGGTCTTTGAGAATCGCTTCATGCATGTGGACGAATTCCAGCACATGAACGCGGAAATCAAGATCGAAGGGCGTTCCGCCATCGTTACTGGCAATGCCCGCTTGATGGGAGCGAAGGTCTGCGCAACGGACCTGCGCGCGGGAGCGGCGCTGATTCTGGCCGGTCTGGTCGCTGAAGGAACGACGGAAGTGGGAGGCACGCATCATATCGACCGCGGCTATGTGCATCTGGCAGAGAAGCTGTCTGGGCTGGGTGCGGACATTTGGCGCGTTACGCTGGATGAAAGCTCAGTGGAAGCGGCCAAAGAAGAATTGCTCAAGCCGGAAACAGCCAAGAACGCCAATCCTAAGAGCGAGGAGACGAAGCCCCGGTTTCAGATTCAACCGACTTGGGTATAACTCTCTGACAAAATAAATTGAAGATTGCAATGGGAAAAGACCTGTCCGTGCGGCCGGGTCTCTTTATTTTGATTAGACCATTGTTGAGTCTTTCGTTACGGATATAACTCTTCCTTCTCTCGAATGCTTCGTTCTAGCAATTGTCCGAGACTCATAATATTAAGTATGAGGACAAACGAGAAGGGAGACGGAAGAGATGAAAGATTTCCGCCTTTGGCGCCGCAAAGCGGCGCGGTGGAGACCCGCGCGCCGGAAACGAATGCTTTCGGCCCGCGTGTGGACCGGGCGGCTTGTGCCCGCCGCCTGGCTGGCCGCGCCGCTGCTGGCGGCGCTGCTGCTGCCCCTGGCGGTCGTGCACCAGCGGCAGCACGACCCGGCGGCAACGCCGGCAGTGCCGGTCGCGCCGGATGCGCCGCAGCGCACGGCCGCCCCGGCGGCGCGGGAACCGGCTGTGGCGGAAGCCCCGCAGCCGAAAGTGTCCGTGTATTTGTCGCATACTAGGCAAATCGAGACCCTGCCGCTGGAGGACTACGTCACCGGCGTGATCGCGGCCGAAATGCCGGCTGACTTTGAGCTCGAAGCGCTCAAAGCGCAGGCCGTCGCGGCCCGTACCTTTATCGTCCGCCGCCTGCGGGCCGGCGACAGAAGCGGTGTTCCCGCTGCAGCTGCGGATGTGACCGACACCGTAAGCCATCAGGCTTACGTCTCGTCGGCCGTGCTGCAGCGGGACTGGGCGAAAGCCGGCCGCAGCGCCGACCTGGCCAAGCTCCGCCGCGCGGCCTTGGAGACGAGCGGCATCGTGATGACGTACAGGGGAGAGCCGATTACGGCTTCTTTTTTCGCCTCGAGCGGAGGGTATACGGAGAACTCGGAGGATTATTGGAAGGCCGCTGTGCCTTACTTACGCAGCGTGGCGAGTCCTTGGGACCAGGAAGTAACGCCGGGTCTTAAGGTTACCGCTACCTTCAGCGTATCCGAGTTGAGAGAGAAGCTTGGAATCGAGGGTGACTCTGGATCGGGTGCGCAGAAAGTGTTCTCCCCTTCGGGCGTTACGGCGGAGAAGGTCATGCCGCTCTCCGCGGAGCATACCTCCATAGGCGAGCCGCGAATAGAGGTGCTTTCGGTTACCGCAGGCCACCGGGTTAAAGAGATTTCGATTGATGGAAAGGTGTTCACGGGACGTGAAGTGCGGGAGAAGCTCGGGCTGCGCTCCAGCCAGTTCACTTGGACGATGGGCAGCGGGCGGATCGCCATTACAACCTACGGCAGCGGTCACGGCGTCGGCATGAGCCAATGGGGAGCGAACGGAATGGCGAAGACGGGCAGCACGGCAACGCAGATTCTCAAACACTATTACAGCGGAATATCGTTTACGCAAGTCTCAACTCTTTTGAAAAAATAAAGTGAAAGAAACGTATAAAAGCGAATCGCCCGGCAACACTGGTTACTGAGGTGATAGCAAATGAATGAACAAAACCAAAACAAACCGTCCAATGAAGATTCTCTCAAAACCAAACAGGGAGAAACCGGCAGCCAGCCTTCTTCATTGAACAAACTGTTCTCTAAACGTTGGGTATTTCCGGCAGTCTACACAGCGGCAGCGGCAATTATACTAACCTTGGTGTGGGTCTATCAGGATGCCGGCCAAAAGCCGCTTTCGACAGACACCGCCGCCGTTGTTTCTGAGGATGTCGGAGCTTCCGGCGATACAGCCGGGGCTTTGGATGCAGGAAAAGAACCGAATGCGCTGCAGGTTACCGCTTCTGCGGAGAGCCTGGCTTGGCCGGTGGCCAACCCAAGCGACGTGCAAGTGGTTAAGCCGTACTATGACGAGAATGGGACCGAGCAGAACCACATCGAGGCTATGGTGCAGAACGGCGATACCTATACGCCCAATACCGGCATCGATCTTGCTCGCGAAGACAAGAAAACATTTGACGTCAAGGCCGCCATCAGCGGCGAAGTGACCCGGGTCGAAGACGTGGCTACGCTCGGCACAGTGGTCGAAGTGACCCAAGGCAGCCTGAAGACGGTCTACCAAAGTCTCGGTGAAGCCAAAGTGAAGCAGGGCGACCAGGTGAAGCAGGGCGACACGCTTGCCTCTGCCGGACGCAATGAAATCGAGAAGGATCTGGGCAACCACCTGCATTTTGAGGTGTACCAGGACGGTAAGGTCGTCAATCCTTCGGAACTGCTTCCACAACAATCGCAAAAATAATATAAGAAACGTAAGGCAGGGGGACGCTCGTCCTCCTGCTTTTTCGTGCTGCGTCTTCCGGCATAGGAGCATAGTCCCCCGCTTTCTAGGGCTATTTTACGGTTGTCCCGCAAATAAAATGAGCCTGCCCCGGCTTGTCATCCCGTTAAAGCGCGAATATATAGGCCCGCCACTCATATAATGTACCAAACTATCCACAGTTGGGAGGCGGGAGCGTGCACGATTATATCAAGGAACGTACGATTAAAATCGGACGCTGCATCGTGGAAACCAGGCATACGGTCCGGACCATAGCCAAAGAATTCGGCGTTTCCAAAAGCACGGTGCATAAAGATCTGACCGAGCGGTTGCCGGAAATCAATCCTGATCTGGCCGATCAGGTGAAGCACATTCTTGAATACCACAAATCCATCCGTCATCTCCGGGGGGGCGAGGCCACAAAAATCAAATATAAGAAAAACACGGGGAAGAAGCGGGAGGTGGCCGTAGCGATCAAACCATAAAATTTCATTGAACTCCTCCCCTAAAGTATGGTAATTTTAAATTTGGTACTAACTCATTCTCTCTCATCTAAAATAATACTTTGGGGGCTCTTTCATTATGCTTAGCAAGGACATCGGAATCGATCTCGGCACAGCCAATGTGCTTATTCATGTTAAAGGAAAAGGAGTCGTTCTGGATGAACCTTCAGTGGTCACGCTTGAAACCGACACGAAGAAGGTCCTTGCGGTGGGAGAACAGGCGCGCCGAATGGTCGGCCGCACCCCCGGAAACATCTCAACGATTCGTCCGCTCCGGGACGGCGTTATCGCCGATTTTGAAATTACGGAGACGATGCTTAAATATTTCATCGACCGCGTCGGAGGCCGCTCCTGGTATGCGCGTCCGCGCATTTTGATCTGCGCCCCTACGAATATTACCTCTGTCGAGCAGAAATCGATCCGTGAAGCGGCGGAGCGCAGCGGGGCGAAGGAAGTCTTCATGGAAGAGGAGCCGAAGGCCGCGGCAATCGGAGCGGGTATGGATATTTATCAACCTAGCGGAAATATGGTCGTCGACATCGGCGGCGGAACGACGGATGTAGCCGTATTGTCCATGGGCGACGTCGTTACCGCCTCCTCCATCAAAGTGGCGGGGGACAAGTTCGACGAATCCATTTTAAAATATATCAAGCAGAAATATAAACTGCTCATCGGTGAACGGACGGCTGAAGATATCAAGCTGACCATCGGGAATGTGCGTCCGGGCGGCATACAAGCCGAGATGGATATTCGCGGCCGTGATATGGTAAGCGGGCTTCCGCAGACCCTGACAATCACCTCGGTCGAAGCGCGGGAGGCGCTTTGGGACCCGGTGTCGTCCATTGTGGCCGCAGCGAAGACGGTTTTGGAACGGACGCCTCCGGAGCTGTCCGCCGATATCATTGACCGTGGCGTCGTGCTGACCGGAGGAGGAGCGCTGCTGAGCGGACTGAGCGAGCTGCTCTCCGAAGAACTGCATGTACCGGTATGGGTGGCGGAAGACCCGATGCACTGCGTTGTGAAGGGAACGGGCATCTTGCTGGATCATTTGGACAAGGTGGTTAAGAAAAAGTTCTGAGCAGCCGATATATAAGTAAAGGTTTGTAAGTTGGAGCTCAGACTTCTGCGGTTTAGGAAGGGGAAACGCCTTTATGATAAGAGGTTTATATACGGCCGCTGCCGGTATGGTCACAGAGCAGCGCAGACATGACACGGCAACGCAAAATATCGCCAATCTGAATACGACGGGGTACAAGCAGGTCGAAAGCATCAGCCATTCGTTTCCGAATGTGCTGATCTCCGCCATGCAGGGCGGGATTGTGAAGCCGATTGGCAGAATGAACACGGGGGTATTCGCCGAGCAGTCCATGTCCAAATTTCTGCAAGGCGATTTGGTCGAAAGCGGCAAGTCTACCGACTTTGCGCTGTCGGCGGACTTGCGTCTGGCGGATCCCGCCACGGGCGGTAACATACCCTTTGACGCATCGGGCAAGTATATAAGCGATACTGGCGAGATTATTTACCAGCCGCAGGCTTTTTTCACGGTTCAGGACAATGATGGCAATACGCTTTATACTCGAAACGGCGGCTTTAATGTAAGTCCTGCCGGTGAACTGCTGAGTTCCGGAGGATACAGGGTGCTTGGCGCCGATGGCAGACCGGTAGTGTTAAACGGTACGGTGGATAGTCTCAAGGTTGACGCGGAAGGCAATCTTCTTGATGCAACAGGCGCCACAACCGGCGTCCGTCTCGGAGTCAGCATTGTGACCAAGCCGCAGAACCTGGTGCGCGACGGCAACGGTGTATTTCACGTAGACGATGCGCAGGCGGCGGGAATCCGGTATGCGGCTGCCGCAGATAATATGCAGGTCCGCCAGGGATATATTGAAGGCTCCAATGTGGATGCGACGCAGGTTACCGTCGATTTGAACGCGGCTTACCGGGCGTACGAAGCCAACCAGAAGGTGATCCAGTTCTATGACAACAGCTTGCAAAAGGCTGTAAATGATGTCGGCAGAGTATAGGAGAGGTGACCGATGAACAATTCGACAATCGGCGCGGCCGTCTCGATGGCCAGTCTCCAGCAGCGCCTTGATCTTATCGCCGATAATATTGCCAATATCAATACGGCAGGCTACAAGAGTAAAGACGGGGCCTTTGAAGACGTGCTCACCCGGGTGCAGCAGCAGTCGCAGGAATACAAGCTTGAGGGGCGCAGCATGCCCTTGGGCTTTGATATCGGCTATGGCATGCGGATTCCCCAAGTTACTACCAGTTGGGAACAGGGAGCGCTTAAGGAGACCGGCAATGCCAGCGATTTGGCGCTGCAGGGCAGCGGATTATTCGCTGTACAGGTTAACGGCGTCACTTCCTTTACGCGTCAGGGCGATTTTCATTTCACCCCTGATGCCGCCAATCAAGGTAATATGATTTTGGTGGACAATGAGAACAATCCGGTGCTGAACGCGCAAGGCAACCCGCTGACGGTACCGGTTGGAGTGAGCGTAGCCTTTGACGAGACGGGAGCCGTTCTAATGAAGAGGAATGAGAACGACCAGGCGACGGTCGCGGGCCGGCTGATGCTTGTGGAACCGAGGAACAGCGAGGTGCTCCAGGCAGTTGACGGTGGAAGATTTGTCCTTGCAGACGGTGTGACGGCTGGACAAGCCTTCGTGCAGCGGGCGGCGGGCCAGAGCGGCGGAGCGGCCGTGCGATCCGGCTGGCTTGAGCAGTCCAATGTCGATCTGAACAAGGAAATGACGGAGATGATGCAGATTCAGCGGACGTATCAGCTTGTCGCCCGGGCTTTTTCCTCAAGCGATCAAATGCTTGGATTAGCAAATAACATGCGCGGGTAGGTGAAGCAATGAGCCGTCAGAAAGAAGATCGTTTGAAACAAGAACAACTGACCGAAGATAACGTGCCGATAAAGCGCAAACGATCGAAATGGACGGTCGTTCAATGGTTTCTGATTCCTTTGCTGCTGCTGCTTGCTCTTGGCGGCGGTCTGACGGTCGGCTACGTCGTCCTTGGCAAAAAGGAACTGAGCGATGTGCTTCATTGGAGCACATGGAAGCATATATACGATTTGGTCTTTGCACCATGATGGCGCAAGAACTGCTATGCGAAACTCCCTTGTATGAGGGAGTTTTCTTTTTTATACTGGAAAATGTATAATGATGGGGGGCTTTCGAGATCAAAAAGGGCCCTCTCCGCTTTGCAGCGGGAGAAGCCCCTTATCTCAACCTCCACTTCTGCAGCCGGTGAAGGATAAGTATAGTTTTTGCCAAAAGCATCTATATTTATGCACTCCGGCAAGAATAAAGTGCCTTTATAGCGGGAGGCTGTTTTTTTGAGGCCTTTCTCTCGAACTGGAAGGAGCAAGCTACATGCTGGATGTCAATCAAATTCAGGAAATTATCCCCCATCGTCCCCCTTTCCTGCTGGTGGACAAAATTATCGAAATCGAAATGGGGAAACGGGCGGTAGGCATTAAAAATGTCACGGTGAACGAGCCCTTTTTTATAGGGCACTTTCCAGGTTACCCCGTTATGCCCGGTGTACTGATTACCGAGGCTCTCGCGCAGGTTGGGGCAGTAGCGATTTTGGGAGTAGAAGCCAACCGCGGCAAGATCGGCTTTTTGGCGGGCTTGGACGGCTTCCGTTTCCGCGGGCAGGTTGTGCCGGGAGATACCCTTAAGCTGGAAGTGGAGATTACGCGGCTTAAAGGGAGCATTGGCAAAGGAAAAGCTGTTGCCAAAGTCGAAGACAAGGTTGTGGCCGAAGGCGAAATGATGTTTGCGCTTAATTAAATCATACCTGAGAAGGAGAGATTTTCTATGACCCAATTGAGTCCAAAAGCTGCAGAAACCTTGGAACGCTGGCTGCAAGACCCATCCGTAGACGAGACCACCAAGCAGGAACTTCGCGGACTGGACAATGATCCGCAGGAGCTTGAAGAACGCTTCTACCGCGATTTGGAATTTGGGACAGGCGGCTTGCGCGGCGTGATCGGCGCAGGCAGCAACCGGATGAACCGGTACACGATAGCAAGAGCGACTCAGGGTTTTGCCAATTTTATCTTGGAACAGCATAAGGGCGAAGGCCGTCCATCTGTCGTTATTGCTCATGATTCCCGCCGGTTCTCCCCGGAGTTTGCGCTGGAAACGGCGCTGGTTCTGGCCGGCAACGGTATTGAAGCCTATTTATATCCTTCCCTTCGCTCAACGCCGCAGCTGTCCTTCAGCGTGCGCCATTTGGGAGCGACAGGTGGTGTCGTCATTACGGCGAGTCATAATCCTCCGGAATATAACGGGTACAAAGTATACAATGCTCAAGGCGGTCAGCTTGTACCGGATGAAGCCGAGAAGGTGATTTCCTACATATTCAATGTAGATTCCTTCAGCGCAGTCAAGCGTGCCGTTAAAGAAGATGCTGAAGCCGCTGGGCTCCTTCATTGGCTGGGCGAGAAGGAAGACGAGGCTTACACCGATACGGTGGCGGCAGTCAGTGTCGGACGGTCGGAAATAGCCGGGGGCCTTGGAAGCAAATTCAAAATCGTATATACGCCGCTGCATGGAACAGGCAATCTGCCGGTTCGCAGCGTACTGAGTAAGATCGGTTTCACCGATGTGCTTGTTGTGCCGGAACAGGAACAGCCGGATTCCGAATTCTCCACGGTGAAATCGCCGAATCCGGAAGAGCGGGAAGCCTTTACACTGGCGATCAAGCTTGGTGAGGAACTGGGTGCCGATCTGCTCATCGGTACTGACCCCGACGCGGACCGGATGGGCGCCGTTGTGCGTGACCATGAGGGTAAATTCGTTGTGCTGTCGGGCAACCAGTCCGGCGCGTTAATGATCCACTACTATCTGAGCCGGCTGCAGGAACTGGGCAAGCTGCCAAGCAATGGCGCGGTAGTCAAGACGATCGTAACCAGTGAGATGGGCGCTGCAGTCGCCAGCCATTACGGAGCGACCGTGTTTAACACGCTGACGGGCTTCAAATATATAGGTGAAAAAATGACCCAGTTCGAAGCCTCGGGCGATTACACATATCTGTTTGGCTATGAGGAAAGCTATGGATATCTTGCTGGCAACTATGCCCGCGACAAGGATGCCGTTCTGGCTTCCATGCTGATTGCGGAAGCTGGAGCCTATTACAAAGCTCAAGGCAAGACTCTTTACGAGGTGCTGCAGGAGCTTTATGCGCAGTTCGGTTACTTCCTCGAAAGCCTGGAATCCCGTACACTCAAGGGCAAGGACGGGGTTGCCCAAATCCAGGGCATCATGAGCGATTGGCGGCAAAGTCCGCCGCAGGAAATCGCGAGCATTACCGTAAGCGAGGTGCTGGATTACTCTCTCGGTTTGGAGGGGCTTCCGAAGGAGAATGTGCTGAAATATCTGCTCGCCGACGGCTCCTGGTTCTGCCTGCGTCCTTCGGGCACCGAGCCCAAGATCAAGGTGTATTTTGCCGTACGCGGCGAGTCGCTTGAGGATGCCAAGTCCAAGATTGCCGCACTTACCCGGGAAGTTATGGGCAGAGTCGACGGCGGAAGCAATTAACAGGATGATTTGAATCTCTTTTACGGGAAACGGGTACCGCCCTTTCATATGAAGGGCGAAGCCGTTTCTTTTTTCGGGGACCCCGCAAAGTACCTGAGCAGGCTTCGAAGCCAAGTCCTCACTTTGTGGGGTTGTCTTTTGTAATGGAGATTCGTTATGGAAAGAGGAGGAGCTTTTGGTGCAGCACAAATGGCAGCGTTGGAACTTAAATTCCCGGAAGTGGCTATGGATCATCGTGGTGATTGGCCTGATTGCGGCTTTGCCGGTCGTCTACGACCGTCTGCAGACAGAGAAATCATCCAAGACAGTGGAGATCGTGTTCGACTACCGGGATCTCGTGGATGCCGCGAGTTACAGGGCTAATCCGCAGGACTACATATCCCAGCAGTTGGATCGGCTTAAAGAAGCCGGCGTACAGAGCATGGCTGTATATGAAAGTACGCTCGAGGATTACCGCAAAGCCCGCCGCGTTATGTTCTGGGGCGCGCAGGATATCGCCAACTTAACGGACAGCGTCATACCGGAGAACGAAAATTATACGTATGTGCTTTTTACAAGCAAAGCTAATGGTGACGCGCTCAAGCCCACAATTCAGAGTACGTTTGGCAGTCTTGGAATTGCGACGGAAGACTGGAACTTTCGCGGACAGCAGGGTTTGATCATAAAGACTCCGCTGGAGGATGCGCTGCTGAAGCCAATGGCTCCGGACGAGGCTGCACTTGCCAATTTGTATAACAAGGGATTTCAAATCGTCCCCCGTCTTGTGGATTCACTTCCTTATAATGAAGAAGCGATGAAGCAGCTGATCGAACGTTTTGAAAGTCTTCATGTTAAGCGTATCCTGTTTGAGGGCGATTCGGTCAAAGGATTCAACGATAATGAGGATAAAAAGAGTCTTGATTCCTTCGCTGAGCTGCTAAAACAGCATGGCATCGGCATAGCGACCATTGAGAATCTTAAACAGCAGCAAAAAGGGTTCAACAAGCTCGCCTATATGCTTGATTATAATGTGGTCCGGCTGTATTCGCTGAGCGAGAACGATTCTACGCTGAAGCCGGATGTGATTGCCGACCGCTTCGCACTTGCCACAAAGGACCGCAATATTCGCATGCTCTATCTGAATACCGCACCGACGAGAAATACTGACAAGGCTCAGATTGACGATTCTTTGGAGAACTTGATTACCAGCCTGAGCGAGCCGGGCGGAGCAGTGGAGAAGATTAAGAACAATGGCTTTACTTTAGGTCAGGCTACCGCTTTTGATGTGGCTGATTCGCCATTCCAACGGTATTTCAAGCTGGTCGCCGTTATTGGAGCCGTGGCATTGGTGGCGCTGACGATTTCCTACTTCATTCCCTGGCTGACGCTGCTTGCCTGGGCGCTCGGTCTGGTCGGAAGCGCGGGACTGCTGCTGGTGAAGCCCACGCTGTTTGAACAGGCGCTCGCGTTAGCGGTAGCCATCAGCGCACCTACAGTAGCTATGGTTCTCGCGGTCCGTAAAATCAATAAGTCGGGTCCACAGCTGACGACTAACGGGAAAGGCAAGGCTGCCGCTCCGGGAAACCTTTCAGGTTCTGCCTCCGCAACCATGAATCCGCAGCGCCGCCTGCTCCAAAGTCTTGTTCTGTACGTAAGGACGGCTGTCATCTCGCTTTGCGCGGTGCCATTCGTTATCGCGCTGCTGAATAATATTACTTACAGTCTGGTACTGAACCAGTTCCGTGGCGTCAGTCTGCTGCATATTGCACCGATCGGGCTGGTGGCCGTTTATGTGCTTCTATACCGCGGTGAGTTTGCCCTCAACAAGACGGGTAAACTTCTAAGAACACCGGTCACGCTGGCGATGGTTATTGCAGCTGCGGTGCTTGGTATAATCGGCCTGTACTATCTGAGCCGCACCGGCAACAGCGGCACCGCCAGCTCTTATGAATTGGCATTCCGAAACTTCATGGAAAGTGCCTTCGGCGTTCGTCCGCGCAGCAAAGAATTTTTGCTCGCTCATCCATTGTTTATACTTGGCGCCTTCCTGGCTCTTAAATACCGGAATGCCGCCTATCTCATGATTGTCGCCGTTATCGGCCAATTATCTATGGTGGATACGTTCGCCCATATTCACTCGCCTGTTCTGATTTCGCTTGTCCGCGGTCTGCTGGGGCTTGGGCTTGGGCTGATCCTGGGTGTGATTGCGGTAATTGTGTGGCAAATTGCGGAAGGATGTTGGAAACGATGGTCGCCCCTGCTCAAAAAATAGTGTTATCCGGTTACTACGGCTTCCGCAACAGTGGCGATGAAGCGGTGCTTCAATCGATTCTTAATGCTCTGAAGCGCCAGTCCGATTCGGCAGGCATTTCCATTGAACCGGTAGTGCTGTCCATCGATCCCGAATGGACCTCAGCCACCTACGGCGTCGAAGCCGTGCACCGTATGAAGCTGGCCGAGGTTCGCCGCGCCATAGGCGAGAGCGCTGGGCTAATCAGCGGAGGAGGAAGCCTGCTGCAGGATGTAACAAGCGGTAAGTCCATTCCGTATTATCTCGGCATTATCAAGCTGGCCCAATGGATGGGAAAGCCGACATTCGTATATGCGCAAGGAATTGGACCGGTGCAGCGGAGATGGTTCCATCCCGTGATCAAATCGGTATTCCGCAAATGCGCCTACGTATCCGTGCGTGACGAACAATCCAGGCAGCTGCTTATGACTATGGGGCTTCGCCCGTCTGATGTGCAGGTCGTGCCCGATCCTGTGATGGGTCTAATCCTGCCGGAAGAAATGGCTTCCCACAGCTCCTTGATGGGACAAGCTGCCAAAGTGCATGATGCTGAACCGGCCTCTGCCGCTAATTCAAGTTCTGTAAGTCCGGAGCTTCCGGTTGTCGGCATCTCTGTACGATATTGGGAGAAGGACCGCCGGGAGCTGGATGCCATCGTAGAGGGTTTGCGGCAGGTCTGCCGAACCTTTCCGGTGCATCTGAGGTTTCTGCCGTTCCATCTTCCCTCCGACACGGAAGCGTCGCAGTATTGTATGGACAGGCTCGGCGGCGACATCGCTGCTACCGGAAGCGCCGTGAGCCTTTGTGAAGAAGCCGACCATCCGCAGAAGATGCTGAGGGAAGTTGGAGCATGCGGCGTACTGCTCGGAATGCGGCTGCACAGTCTGATTTACGCCGCAGGACGCCGCGTGCCTCTGATCGGGATATCCTATGATCCGAAGATTGACCATTTTTTAGACCGTATCAACTGCCTTCCTGTCGGCACAACGGCTTCCTTGGACAGTGCAGCCCTCTGTGGGGAAATAGTCCGGCTCTTAAAGGATGGGGACGTCTGGCGGCGGGAAAAGGAAACGCTGATTGATTCATTAATCCTCGAAGCGGAAGCTCCCGCTCGGCAAATTATTGAATATTTACGCCATAAAGGGTGATCTATAGTGAAAGACGCAGGCGCTTTGCCTACGGTAACAATTTTCGGTATACCGGTGTCCAAAATGGATATGAAGGAAACCGTCTCCTATTTAATTGAAGCCGTTCGTTCCAGGACGCCGCATCAGGTGATTACGGCGAATCCGATCATGGTAATGACCGCTTTGGAAAATCCAAATTATATGAATATTATGACCGCCGCAGAGCTTGTTGTTCCCGACGGGACAGGAGTGGTTTGGGCGGCCGAACGCGGCGGGAATCCCGTCAAGGAGCGGGTGGCCGGGTTCGATCTGTTACATGAATTGATGAGAGTTGGAGAAAGCTATCACTGGAGAGTGTATCTGCTTGGCTCAACCCCTGAAGTGATTCAGGAAACGGCAAGCAAGCTGCAAAAGCAATATCCGGGATTGATCATCGCCGGATTTCGTGACGGATTTTTCGGTCCGGCGGAGGATGAAGAGGTCATCAACGGGATTTTGGAAACGGAGCCCGACCTTTTATTTGTCGCCCGCGGCGCGGATACCCAAGAACCTTGGATTGCGAAGCATAAATCACGTTTGGCAATTCCGGTCATGATGGGGGTCGGTGGAAGCTTTGATGTCATTTCCGGCAGAACGAAGCGTGCGCCACTAGCATTCCAAAAACTCCGTTTGGAATGGTTTTACCGTCTTCTCAAAGAACCAACGAGGTACAAAAGAATGCTTGCGCTCCCGAAATTCGCAGTAAAAGTGATACGGGAGAAAGATAGAGTAACAAATAATAGATAAAACGCGGTTTTTCCCCGAATATATATCAAAAATCGCCTGAAAACGGAATTGGAATTTGTTTTTGGAACAGAGTATAATTCAATGCGGTAGAGAAATGGGGGTTGACTGAACCAATGTTAATCATATACATCGCCG
The DNA here is from genome assembly GCF_018966525.1 of Paenibacillus sophorae. Classification (NCBI taxonomy): domain Bacteria; kingdom Bacillati; phylum Bacillota; class Bacilli; order Caryophanales; family Paenibacillaceae; genus Paenibacillus; species Paenibacillus sophorae. Next base: position 217,750 of record NZ_CP076607.1, on the reverse strand, counting down.
GATTTATCGTTTGCATGGGACTTGCACTATGCTTGACGCCTCTAGTCAAGAAGTTCGCTTTGGCCATAGGGGCGACGGATGTGCCGAATGCCCGCAAAGTGCACACGAGAATTATGCCGCGCCTTGGAGGTCTGGGCATTTTTCTGGCGTTTGTGTTAGGACTGCTTGTCATATCGCCGTTTGTTCCTTACGATTTCTCCGCACGGGATGTTAATTTCATTAAGGCGCTGCTTAGCGGCGGCGGACTTATTGTGCTTCTCGGCAGCCTTGACGACAAATTTGAGCTATCGGCCAAAATAAAGCTGCTCGGTCAAATTGCCGCCGCCTGTATCGTAGTATTCGGCTTTAATATTACCGTGGACTTTGTGAATATTCCTTTCAATAATACGTATTCTTCGCTGGAGAGCTGGATCGCCGTACCGCTTACGATTTTCTGGATTGTCGGCGTAACGAATGCTGTTAATTTAATCGACGGATTGGACGGGCTGGCTGCCGGCGTTTCAGGTATTGCTATAGCTACTATTGCAACGATGGCCTTTTTGATGGGAAATGTAATGGTTGCGATGCTTTGCTTGTTGCTTCTCGGCTGTATTGTGGGATTCCTCTTTTTCAACTTTCATCCAGCCAAGATCTTTATGGGTGACGCGGGTTCTCTGTTCCTCGGATTCTGTCTGGCGCTGCTGGCGCTGCTCGGGTTTAAGCAGATTGCTGTGGTTTCCTTTATTACTCCGCTGCTTATTATCGGTGTGCCGCTTTCGGACACGTTCTTCGCGATTGTCCGCCGCAAGCTGCAGAAGAAACCGATTTTTGCTCCGGACAAAGGTCATCTCCATCACTGTCTCCGCGAGCTTGGATTCAGCCATCGGCAGACGGTGCTTATCATATACGGAATTGCTGCCTTTTTCGGTATTTTGGCCGTCATTCAATCTTCATCCGCTCTGTATGAAGCGAATTGGGTTACTTTCGTAGTCATTTGCGTCATGCTCTTCGTCCTGCAGATCGGCGCCGAGGTTATCGGCTTGGTTGGGCAAACCAAAAAACCGCTGTTGAGTTTCCTTTCCCGGGTGTTCATGAAAGTGAGCGCGGAGAAGGGATCGAAATCCTGATTTTCGGAACTGCAGCGTGGTTTATGAATATATTATTTTACAGACCTCATTCATTTGAATGAGGTTTTTTTATTTTTGCTAATTATTTGCTAATTATTAGATTGAGAATCGCCGATAAAAAGTAAGAGGATGGACTATGCGCGGAAGTGTCACTTCCTGGATCGAAAATTAAAATAGCAGTGGGAGGTTTCTTACGTGAAAAACAGAATCAGGTCGATGGGCAGTTTCATTTTAGCGGTTGTAATCTTGCTGTCGACTCTTTCGGCAACAGGAGCGGCTTATGCCGCGGCGGGGCAATATTTTACCTTTACCAAGTTCAGTACGAGTCAAAGCTCTCCGACAATCGTAAACACAGGCGAGGTTGATGTCGAGGGTACATTCAATGGCGTATCCCCGGACAGTATCTATTATAAGGTAGACAGTATTGTGAATGGAACGGAAGTTCCCGGTGCGAGCGGCACAGATGTCAAGCCGAATATCACAAATGAAAAATATTTTACGTTCCCAAACGTCAAGCTGAGCCAAGGACTTAACCGCATTACGATATACGGTGTAACTTCGGACGGCAGTCTTGCCAGCGGCGAGGCCTTTGTCAATTTCTCCAACGTACCGGCAATTTATAATATTGCACTGCCGGACGGCACGCTGCTAAGTGAGGGTCAACCGACCATAGTTAACACTTCAGGGCTGACGCTGACACTTGAAGCGCCAAACGCTTCTGAGGTAATGATTAACTCCTCTAAAATGTACAACGGGGGCAGCACTACTTTTGTTATCGCTGATTATCCTCTTTCGGTGGGGCTTAACAAGCTGACCTTTGTGTCTACGACGGATGGAGGCACACGAACCTATTCTGTTACCCGAGATGTTATATATGCCCCGGTTGGGTCGGGTACGCCGCATAATACGAAGATTGGCAGCGCAGCGGTGGACACTGGCAATGTGGTAACGGCTGCAAGCGGAAAACTGAGCGGCTCCGTTACGTTTAAAGTGCCTGACAGCTCCAGTGTTCCGAATCTAACGACCTTAACCTATACCATTCGCAATACAACCACTGGTAATGATGTGGTGTCCGGGGCGACTGCGACTGTAACAAAGACATCGTCAACAGGAAGCTTTATTACCTTTGATTATATCTCGGCTGCCGATGTTCCGGCTCTTTCAGTCAACGGCGCATATACTATCATTTTTAATGGCACCTATGACGGCAAAAGCATTACACCGGTCAAATTCGATTTCCGTGACGCGGCGACCGCCTATATTAAGGATATACAGCAGATTTATAGTCCTAGTGTAAGTGGAACCACCGTTACCTATATGTCTTCCGGAGCGTTTAGTGATAATTCCAGTTTGTTTCAACTTCCGCTGTGGCTGCTGGTTAAGACCAGCAAGACCGATGGGACCACATTAAGTAACCTTTCAATTACAACTTATCAGAATGGAAGCCCGGTCACGAGCTCCGCGTTCAGCACCAATTCCTATGTAACCTCTGATGGCTACAGAGTATATCAAATCAACGGTCTGCCGACAGGAGAACAGACGCTTCATATTGATCTTAAGAGCGGAAGTACAATAGTTGATTCCAAGACTTTTACAATTAATTATATATCCGCTCCGTACATTGAGTTAACGAATCTTTATAATAATCAGGTGTTCAAGAACAGTGGTGATTTCACAGCTGTAACAGGACAACTGGTCAATTTTCCTACAGGGGATTTGGGATCAGCTAAGATTACGATTAACGGGTCGACCAGCACTCTGCCCATGAATGTTTCTGCTAACAAGTTTAGCTTCGGCACATCCGGCAACCAACTCGTTTCCGGACCTAACAAAATCACTGTTACTGGTACGGCTAACGGTGTGCCGGTATCCACAAGCGTAACCGTGTATCTGTTCCCGGATAATTTACCATCTCTGGCGGGACTTGTTCCGCTTCCGCTGAATCAGACAAGCGATCCGGATCAGTTGTTTGTAAAGACGGCCGATCTTCAATACACGACCAATCAGATAAGCGCTGATATCCAGTTTGTAACAAGCAATGCCGATCAGGTTATCATTATGGTGGATGGTGCGCAGAAAGCTGTAGCGAATTGGAATGGCTCAAGTTGGACATATGCTCCTTCAACAGTAAACCTGTTAGTACCTAATACGAATCAGGGCGGAACATTTACACTCCGGGGTCAGAGTCTTCCGACAACCGGTCTGAGAACCATCACAGTAACCGCACGTCTGCAAACTTCGACGGTATCTCAGACGCTGCAAATTACGCGTGAAGTACCGCCCTACAGCATTTTGTCGCCCAAGCTCCCGAATGAAAGTGTTATTAAGCAGAATTTCCTTGATGTCAGCATTCAAGCCGAAGGTGCAGACAGCATTGTAATAGGCAAGACGGCAATGGTCAAAGGCGAGCGTGATATTTTCCGTACTGAATTAAAGGGCTTGAAAAAAGGTCTAAATACGATTAAGTTTACGATTACTACCGGCACCCAAAAAACAAACGGCTCGTTCAGTGTTACTTATTCAGATGAAGTTCTCCAAGGAGCGCAGCTCAAAACTGCTCTGAATGGATCGGGCAAACTGAGCGCATTCCAGAACGCAGTAACGCTTAACTTCCCGAAAGGTACGCTGCTGCGGGATGCGACACCGGCGCCAGGGACAACCAATACACGTCAAATCAATCTCTTTAATGATCAATATATTTTGTTGGGTATTGCTGATAAGCAGGATGGACGAACTGTCAAGCAGTATAATCCTGTGGGGGAAACCGATAGCAGCGGTAATTTTCAAGATGGCAAGCTCAAAGAGGTTAGCGCCAATTCGTTGGCGACTACTTATCTGACTCCCAAGCTGCATTACGGTTACGCGTCTAACCTATATTGGATCGATCCGGGCTATTTTGTGACCAACACTTCTATTAATGATTACGATACCGTGATTTCCTCACACCCGTACAAGACTGGGAATGAATTTTACCTCGGTCACATGGGGAAATGGCTTGAGCCGACTCAGCAGGGAACCATTACGTTAAAGTATGATTCAAATTTGGCCAATGCTGCCACCTCAAACATTTCCGTCTGGAAAAACGTTGACGGCACCTGGTATAACATGGGCGGAAAGATTAATACAAGCAGCAAGACAATTACTGCAACCTTTGACGGTTTTGGCTATTATGCAGTCATGAATCTCCGCTACAGCTACGATGATATTGTTTCACATCCGTACGCGCGCAGTGAACTTGAGACCATGATGGCTAAAGGGATTATGAATGCAAAGGATTCCAGTGAGTTCGGTGTTTATGAAAATATCACCCGTGGAGAATTTGCGACGATGCTGGTCAAGATTATGGGCACTCAGTTGGACTATGAGCCCGATAAATTAACTTTCTCTGATGTAGTGAAATACAGCGACTACCACTGGGATTACCGCTATATTGAAACAGCTGTTCGCAAAGGAATTATCAAAGGTACGGCGCCGAGACTCTTCTCGCCTAATTCCACGCTATCCCGAGAGGATGCGACAGTAATGATTGCAAGAGCTATGAATCTCAAGTTGGGTACCGTAGACAAGGATAGCGCGGCCTTACTGAAGCTGTTCACGGACACGGGTTCCATTGAGTCTTCTTATTCTATTCCATCCATTTTGGCGGTGTACAAGGCGGGCATTGTTTCTGGTATTGCCAATAAACTGGTAGCCGGACAGAATAAGGTGACATACCGCTTTGACCCGCAGGCGAAATTCACCCGGGCCGACGGAGCGGTTATGGCTCAGCGCATGATGGTCAAAATGAAAAAATTATAAGCTGCGACTATCCGGCTGCGTTCGGAGTGAAGGAAGCCCCCGTTCCCCGATTTGGGGAGGGGGCTTCTGTTATGCAGTTTCCAATTACAATTCTTTGAAATGTGGCGTACTTTACGATACAATGACGTAAGAAGATGTAAGAACACACTCAAGCAAGAAGGAGAACGCTAGATGAAACCGATTTTATCAAAAGCTCAGCTCGATTACATGAAAGCTAAGAACAAGTTTGAGAATACAGCAAAAGTAATGGAAAAGGAGATTACAGCGAAGCGCGCCCTGCAGGAAATAACTCAGGAGGTCATGGAGGAACTGGTTCAAGCGACCGGATTCCATGATGCATACAATGAGCTTGTTATTGCGGAAAATGCGCTGATCGACTGGTCCCATTCTACGATTAAGCACGAGAAGACCTATCGGGAGAATCGCGACGCGATTGACGTCTTGTATAATAACGTGAATTCCAGCCCGGAGAAGCGACAGGAGCTTATCCAGCTTTCCATGAAGATCAGATAACTTTGGTGATGACTAGGGTGCCGGCTTCGGCGCTCTTTTTACTATAATAAACATCTAGAAGCTGGATCGGATTGAGCTTAAATAGTGTTTGAATATTTTAGAAGAAAATATTACTTAATGACCACGGAACGGAACCCGTGATATACTGATTGCCGTAGCCGTCCAAGTTTAACAATCGTTACAAATACATACAGATGGTTCATCTATTGGTAGGAGACGGGAAATAAACTTTCTAAATTATTTTTGGGCGAACCGCAACTTTTACGAAACTCTCGCGTTAAAGATGTAGAGCCATTGAACAGTGGAAATTTGGATGGCTGTAAAGCTAGTTAGACCGATTGGAAAAATTAGCTTTACGTGACTTTAGGCACATTGTATAATACTAAGGTAGAATTAGGAATCTAGTGTTGTCATGCCTTGAATTTATTTACCAGTTTCTGTGATACCCGTCACAGACATCATTTATACTTAATTTGCTCAACTCGGGAAAGGGGGTGCATCGGCTAATGAGTGACATGAGCTACCCAACTAAACAAGATTCTCAGTTCATGAATGTTCAAGGAGGAGAAAAAAAGGTTATGAAGAAAATTTTGTCCGTAGCACTGTCTACAGCAATGGCATTCTCGATGTTTGCCTCTGTAGCATTTGGTGAAACAGCAACAACTCCGCAACAAAAATTCGACGCTTTGGCAGCTAAAGGCATCCTGAACGGATACCCGGACGGCCAAGCTCATCTGGAAAGAGATCTGACTCGCGCTGAGTTCGCGAAGATCGTAACCAAACTGTTCAACCTGACTGAAGTAACTAACAAACTGTCTTACAAAGACAAAGGTTACAACGCGAAGAACTGGGCAGTTCCTTACATCGAAGCTGTTACTACAGCTAACCTGATGCAAGGTAAAGATACTGTAAAAGGTATCTTCGACTACAAAGGTAAAGTAACAGTTGAAGAAGTGGCAACAGTATTGTTCCGCGCTCTGAAACTGGAAGCTCCTACTACTACCGACAACAATGCATCCACATGGGCTAAAGGTTACGCACAAGCCTTAATCAACAAAGGCCTGATCACTGCAAGCACCAACTTCAAAGGCACCGCAACTCGTTCTTTGGTAGTTGAAACAGCTTATGCAGTAAGCACGCTGTCCGCTGTTCCTGTAGTGGCATCTGCAGAAGCGCTGACTCCAACCAGCGTCCTGGTAACTTTCTCTGACAAAACGACGACTACAGTTACTTTGACAACACCTCTGGTTGCAGGCGTTGAAACAACAATCAACTTCAAATACAACGAACATGACTACACAGCTAAAGTAACGCTGGCTGCTCCGCAAGTAGTTTCCGTAACTGCTCCGAACAGCAAGCAGGTCGTTGTAAAGTTCAATCGCGCAGTTGATTCCAACACTATTTCTGAAACAGTATACGGCAACACTACTCTGGTTGACGGCGTAATTAGCCTGACCAAACTGGGTGACGCACCTGCCGTTACTCCGAACATTGCTAATGTAGTTATTGGAGCCGATGGTACGGATGCTACTATTACTCTTGCTGGAACTGAATATCTTAAAGGTCAATACGCATTTACATTGACTGATGCCGTTAAGACTACCGCTGGCGAGAAAATCCCGGCTTATACAAGACTGCTGGATGTTAACGATACAGTGGCTCCAACTATTGTTTCGGTAACCGCAACAGCTAAAGCAACAACCAATAAAGTGTACGTTAAACTGAGCGAACCTGTAAAAGCCACTGGCACAATCGCTTATGTTAACGGTTCTGCCGTAACTGTAGCTGCCGGCGATTCACTGGATGAGCTGGTACTGACTACTGGTACACTGGAATCCGGTAAAACTTATGATGTATCCCTGCTGAACGTTGCTGATTTTGCAGGCAACTACATCTCGCCTAACCCAACTAAAACAACTGTAACAGTAGTATCTGACACAGTTGCTCCTTCGGTATCGAGCATCACAGTTACCGGCGAGAACAAAGTTAAAGTTGTATTCAGCAAAAACATGGATCAACTTTCCCTGAATGGCAGCATTCGTCTGCTGGACGCTAACGGCGAAAGCAAAGGCGCATTCGTAGTTTCCAAAACTGATGCTAAAACTTATACACTGACCGCTCCTGCGTTCACGTTCTCCAGCAATGGTACCTTCACTGGCACTATCGTATTTGGAACGAGTGTTCGTGACTACCTGGGTAATACGCTGGCAAGTGCTTATTCCCAAGCGATTAGCTTCAGTAAAGATTCGGTTGCTCCTACAGTAGTAAGTGCTACTTACGGAAGCACAGGTCTGGTAGTTAAGTTCTCCGAAGACGTAACAGTTGAAGGAACTGGAATTACCCTGATCAATGATGCTAACGGTTATCCTAATCCATTCACTGTCTCCGCTAGCACTTACTCTGTTGATGGCGCTACGGTTACATTTAAGAATGTAACAGGTCTGGCTAATGGCTCTTATACGCTTCGTCTGCCAGCTGGTCTGGTTAAGGATAAAGCAGCGGCTAAGAACGCTAACGCAGCAGTTGTTCTTCCTGTAACTATTTCGACTACAACTTCTGCTGATACTGAGAAACCTACCGTTATCAACATTAGCAACGCCGTAACAGTTGCTGCTGACCAACGTGTAACGTTCGATGTTTACGATGCAACGGGTATTAACCTTGTAACGGTTCGTGATGTTAACAACTATACTCTTGGTGGCAAAGCGCTGCCTGCTGGTTCTTACATCACAACTAGCTACAATGGATCAAGCAATCCGACAAGTGTATCAGCTTCGTTGTTCATTCCTTCTGCCGCTGTGACCTCTTCCGATGCTCAGGAATTGGTAATCAACGGAATTAAAGATGCTGCTGGCAACACCATTGTTCCGGTAGTGAAATCCGTTACTGGATTTGTAGATAAAGTGGCTCCTACGCTGTCCTCTGCCGCTGTATCTTCCGACATCTCTTCCAGATTGATCCTGACCTTCTCCGAGGCAGTTCAAGGAGTAGACGCTAACGATCTGAAGGTTGTTGTTAACGGAGTAACAGTATCCGCTGCTAATGTAGAGAAGCTGACAGGCGGCACTGTAGGCACAAGCACGAAGTGGGTACTCAATGTACCGGTTCTGGCTGGAACTTACAGCTCTAATTCCGTCCTCTATGTTGAGAATGGTAAAGAAGCAGGCATTCAAGCTGACGAAATCATCGCTTACACTGGCGATGCTGCCGGCAACTTGAACCTGGCTGCAAGCTACGTTTACACAATCACAGTAACTGTTAATGATGCTGCTGTAATTACAGATGCTGCTGGTAACGTAATTACTACTGGAACTTCCGTTTCCGGTAAATAATTAGCTTCCTCACCGAAGCAAGAATAGCCTCTTCGGAGGCTATTCTTTTTTTATACCTGCATTAGAAGGAGGAACTCCATGAAGCCGCTATGGAAAATCTCATTGGCCGCTGTACTGTTGGCAGGCGGTGTGTGGGCTGGCTCGATTGTCAGTAATACGGCACAGGGTGCTGACGTCGGGAATCAGCCTGGAACCGCAGATGATCCAGTGGTGACCAAGAGCTACGTCGATCAACAGATACAAAAAGCACTGCAAGGTGGTACAATAGCGTCTCCGGTCGCCACCAAATCGCCAACTGCCACTCCATCGGCAGCTACCGCTAAACCCATAGCTACAGCCACAGCTTCTCCGGCGGCGGGGACAGGAAATGGAAGCAACGAGAGTGTCATTGTCGATGTTAAACCGGGACAGACCTTAATCGCATCAGCCGGAGCTGAGTTTATTGTCAGAGCAGGCAAGGCCGTTATCTATTCTCTGGATTCGAACGGTGTAGCCGATCTAACGGACGGTCAAGATCTGGCGAACGGCCAGCCGGCGCCATCGAATCACTTATTGTCTTTTCCTAGAGAGGGACGAGGAATTACGGTGCAATCCGGACAGACCCTCGGTCTTGTTGTAATGGTTCGAGGAGGTTACACGTTGCAGTAATCCCTTGGACCTTATGTGACATGTATAATTTAAGAATTGGCTTTTTTGTTATCTTTTATTCACGTATATCTGCTCTTTATTAAACTGCAGCAGAACATTTGCTTTAGGGATACACTTGAAAGTAAGGTCTCCTTTCCCAGAACCAACAAACATTACAGCGGCTGCAAGCAAGACAGGCTGCGCACAATACTTCTGTAATCTTATACAAATATACAGGAGGTGCAGTTCATGGCACGCAGCAATCGCACAGTTGTTCCGGAAAGCCGGGAAATGCTGAAGCAGATGAAATTTGAAATTGCAGCTGAATTTGGCCTTTACGGTCCTGTGTATGGAGCAGGGGCGGACACGGAATTTGCTTCTGAGTTGGGGGCTTTGGGAGGAGTTCCTGCGGCATCCCGGACTCCATATCTCGGAAATATTACTTCACGGGATAACGGTTCTGTTGGCGGAGAAATTACGAAGCGGCTTGTTAAGCAGGCCGAGCAAGCCCTTTTCTCATAATTTAGAAGACGGTCAAGCGCCGTTTAGCTGGATTTGATTGACACTTTCACGCAAATAAGTTAATATGACTTTTGAGGAAAACCGACCTTTTCCATGTGGAAAAGGTTGATTTTTTGCCGGGTTAAACCTTGAGTTTATATGAATTATTATTCAAGAAGAATTAATATGAGGAATGACCAAGCAGTTTCTACCTATTATATAGGAGGTTGAATTCATGCCTGTTAAAGGACGTCATTTGTTTACATCAGAATCGGTTACGGAGGGGCATCCGGATAAGATTTGCGATCAAATCTCAGATGCGGTCCTCGATGCGTTCCTCGCCAACGATCCCTATGCGCGTGTAGCTTGTGAGGTGTCGGTTGCTACCGGTCTTGTACTCGTTATTGGAGAAATTAGCACCAAGTCCGAGTATGTGGATATTCCCTCCATCGTACGCAGCACGGTTAAAGATATCGGATATGTGCGAGCCAAATATGGTTTCGATTTTAATACCTGTGCCGTGCTGACCTCGCTGAACGAACAGTCCGCGGATATTGCTCAGGGCGTTAACGCGGCGCTTGAGGATCGGGATCCTGCTCAGGTAGCTGAAGAAACAGCAAATATTGGCGCGGGAGATCAGGGGTTAATGTTCGGCTTCGCAACGAATGAGACGCCTGAATTGATGCCGCTGCCCATTGCTTTGTCCCATCGAATTGCCCGCCGCTTGGCTGAAGTGCGCAAAAACGGCACTCTTGATTATTTGAGACCAGATGGTAAAACCCAGGTTACGATCGAATACCAGGATGACAAGCCTGTACGGGTGGATACGATCGTCGTATCCACACAGCATGCGGAGGAAATTACGCTGGAACAAATCCAGGCGGATATCAAGAAGCATGTGATTTTGCCGGTGGTGCCGGAAGAGCTGCTGGATAGCGAGACCAAGTATTTTATCAATCCTACCGGACGGTTTGTCATCGGCGGCCCGCAGGGGGATGCCGGGTTGACCGGACGGAAAATCATCGTGGATACGTATGGCGGATATGCCCGTCACGGCGGCGGCGCTTTTTCCGGTAAAGATCCGACGAAAGTCGACCGCTCCGCTGCCTATGCTGCACGTTATGTGGCCAAAAATCTTGTAGCTGCCGGTCTCGCCGACAAATGCGAAATTCAGCTGGCTTATGCGATTGGTGTAGCCAATCCGGTTTCCATTAATGTCGATACATACGGCACAGGCAAAATCGGTGAGGATCAGCTTGTGGAATTGGTACGCGGCAACTTTGATCTGCGTCCTGCTGGAATTATTTCCATGCTGAATCTGCGCAGACCGATTTATAAGCAGACGGCTGCATACGGACATTTTGGACGTACGGATTTGGATTTGCCTTGGGAACGCGTCGACAAAGCGGCGCTGCTTAGGGAGCAGGCGGGTTTATAACTCAATAATCAGGCGTCCAGCGCCACGAATAATGAACAAAAAGGCCTTTTGTACGGACAAGTCTTATTGAATTGTCTCTACATAAGGCCCTTTTTCTTGCCGGAAACAACGAAGTTCAGAGATTTTCTATCAATTTCGTAACTTTTTCAGCAGAATCTAGTCTATTAAGAGTGTAGACTAAAAATGGGGTGCCTCCCCTAAAAGGCGTCGCAGCCGTTTCCTCTCAGGCCGGGAGAATGTAATTGGAATACAAGAGATGGGAGAGTTACTTGGAATGAATGGTAGTTGCTCATCGGATCAGGCAAGTATGAACAAGGAAAGAAATAATAAGGGACACGCAGCCCCCAAATGGATAGCTGCTTCACTCGCGGGAGTGCTGTGGATTATGCCGGTGATCGGCGGCGAGCTGCCGCTGCTTGAACAGGGGCGTGCTTCGATCGCGGTGGCCGCTTCCACTTTTACGGCTGCTAAAGTGAGCGAAGAAATCATTACCTCGGGCGCCACAAAGCTGAAATATAAATATACTGTGACACGCTCCGGCAGCAAGGCAGTTGGTCTGGCAGATGTTATTCGCGTGGATCTAAACAATCCATATGTCTCCATTGATGTCATGACAGGCAAGAACGGGAAGCTGACTACACGCCAGAGTACCGGTGGTATGGCCAGAGAGACGGGCGCAGTGGCGGCAGTAAATGGGGATTATTTTAATACCGGCGGGGAAGGAGCGCCAATTGGAGGCGAAGTGTCCGGAGGAACGCTGGTATCAACACCATCGCAGTTGGACGGCCTCTATGGTTTTGCTCTAACGACAGATAATAAGCCGGTAATCGACGATTTTGCATTCACGGGAATGGTAACGGCGGCAGATGGGACGCAGTTCGCCTTATCCGGGGTTAACAAGGGAGCGTACAGCCCAGAGGGCGGAGCTTCCACTTACAGCCATGCCAACGCAGCATACATTTATACGGATGCTTGGACGGCGCAGGATCGTCCAAAGAACAGCTCGACTACACCGACGGAAGTGCTTGTCGAGAACGGAATCATTACGCAGATCTCCATGAATGCCGCTTTACAGATAGCTGTACCGGCGGGGGCATATATTTTACGGACGCACGGGACAGCGGCAAAGTTCGTGGCCGATCATTTGGCGGTTGGCCAGCCGTTGACGGCGGCGTATTCGCTGCAATCGAAAGCGACCGGAGAGACCATTGACCCGGCCAGCCTCAAAATGATGATCGGAGGACATACGATTCTGGTCGATAAAGGTAAAGCGACGGCATTTTCCCGTTCGGTCAGCAGTATTGGCGGATACCGCGCACGAACGGCGCTTGGATATTCCGAGGATGGACGTTACGTGTACATCATCGCGGCAGAGAAGAATGATGACAGCTCAGGCATGTCCCTGTCAGAGCTTCAATCTTTTATGACAAGCATCGGCGTATATAAGGGGCTGAATCTTGACGGCGGCGGCTCGACGACAATGGTTGATCGTCCGCTCGCTGAAACGCAGACTACACTTACATTCGATACGGAGTACGGCACGGAGCAGCGCAGCATTGTGAACGGTCTAGGCGTCTACACGAATGCGCCGCAGGGCGAATTAAAGGGGATTAAAATCAACGGCAGCAGCGTTCTGCTGATCGGACAGACGGCGTCATATACGTTGAAAGGCTATGATACGTATTATAATCCGTTCGACGTTACTTCAGGCAATCCTTCCTGGAAGTCAAGCAGCGGAAGCGTGAGCGTCAGCGGAGGCGAAGCGAAGGCGGTGAAGCCGGGAACAGCGACTCTGACAGCGGCGAGCGGATCGGTAAACGCATCTACGACGGTTACTGTGCTCGGAAGTGACGACCTGTCCAGTCTGAAGGCGGGAACAGCAAGTGCTCCGCTCAAGGAGGGAACCACAATTGCCGTACCGATAACCGCAGTCACGAACAGCGGCGCTTCAATCAGTGTGCCTGGTTCCGCGTTGAAATGGGAGTTTGTCGGCTTCCAGGGCAGCGTAGAGGATGGAAAGCTGACGGTCAATACGGTGAACCCGGGAGTCACGACCGGTTATGCCATTGCGCGTTACGATGGATTCAGCACAGTAATTGTATTGACGGAGGCAGCTGCTGTCCCATGGGAGGATTTTGAAAATGTCACCTATCCGCTTGCCTTTACGACTAATGCTTCGGGCGTTCAGGGATCGGCGATCATTACGGACGGCAGCGACAATCACGCGGGCTCAAAAGTGCTGTCGCTTGGTTACGACATGACAGCTGGTACGGGCAAGATGTATGCCTACGCCCAGTTCAACGGCACAACGGGCAAACCGGTTCCGGCAGCGGCAACCTCAATGATGCTCGATGTGATGGGGGACAAGAGCCTGAACTGGCTGCGGGCCGAATTTACGGATAATAGCGGAGCGACGGTCTATGTCGACTTGGCTAAAACCATCGACTGGACCGGATGGAAGACATTGAACATTGACCTTTCTGGCTCAAACATGAAATTCCCGGTAACACTAAAACGGCTGTATGTCGTTAATGTCGAGGAAGGGCAGGATGAGCGGGCCAAGACCGGAACCGTGGCATTCGACAACATTTCCTTCACGATGCCTTCGCTTTCCAGTGAGGCGGGATTGCCGTCAGGAACGGCAGTCATGGTGATCGGACAAAAGACATTAACGGTAAACGGAACGAAGAAGACCATTGACTCGGCGCCGTTGGTGAAGGATGGGACGACTTATGTGCCGATCCGCTATGTGCTGGATGCTTTTGGCGGCAGCGCGTCATGGGATCCGGCAACCCGTAAAATCATGGTGCTTCGAGGCTCCAAAGCGCTCGACCTTACAGTAAACAAAAAGGAGTTTATCCTAAACGGAAAACGGCAAAGCGCCGAAGTAGCACCTATACTCCTGCAAGGTAGGACTTTAGTCCCTCTTCGTTTAGTTTCCGAGCAGCTTGGATTAACTGTAAAATGGGAACAGAAAACGAAGACCGTAACGATCGAATCATGATATGTTAATATAAAGGCTCGCCTTTATATGATTCGACAGAAATGGGGCAATTGTCCGTGGAATTCCAAACCGATGCCATTGACCGAGTGATCAAGAATACGATCAATGTAATGGAAGACAGCAAGTACCAGATTTTTGAGATTTTGCAAACTGCCCGTGAAGAGCTGGCAAATCTCAACAGTGAACTGCAGCGGGTCAGGCTGGAGACGGATGAAACCTTGCAAAAGGTAGACAAGCTGGAGGTGGATTACCGCCGGTCCCGTATCCGTTTAACGGAAGTCAGCCGCGATTTTGTTCGTTATACAGAACAAGATATCCGAATCGCATATGAAAAGGCAACAGAGCTGCAGCTCGATCTCATGATGGCAAGGGAAAGAGAAGCCTACCTACGGAACAGACGCGACGAGCTTCAGAAGCGGGCCCGGAGCGTCGAGAACTCGGTGGAACGGGCGGAATCGATCGGCTCGCAAATGAGTGTGGTCCTAAAGTATTTGTCCGGCGAACTGGGACATGTAACGCGGATTGTCGAATCAGCAAAAAACCGTCAAATCATCGGGCTGAAAATTATTTTGGCTCAAGAAGAGGAACGCAAGCGGATTGCCCGTGAAATCCATGATGGACCCGCTCAAATGTTGGCAAATCTGGTACTTAGAACAGAAATTGTAGAAAGAATGCTCGTAAAGCAGGAATTTGGACTGGTACAGGACGAAATAGTAGATTTAAAAAGGCAAGTACGTTCAAGCCTGGAAGAAATGCGTAAAGTCATTTTTAATTTGCGACCGATGGCGTTGGACGATTTAGGACTAATCCCCACGCTGCGCAAGTATGTTCATGATTATGAGGAGAAGAACAAGATCCGGACCTCTTTTGAAACGAGGGGCAAGGAGCATCGTCTTTCGTCAGCGATGGAAGCAGCCGTTTACCGGCTGATTCAGGAGGCGCTGTCCAATGTCGCGAAGCATGCTTGTGCCAGTTACGTATTGGTGGAAATTACATATCAGGCACAGTTAATTAAAATTGTCGTCAAGGATAACGGAATAGGCTTTAACGTGCAAGAAATGAAAGCAGAGCAGGTCAACAGAGAGAGCTTCGGACTGGTCGGAATGCGCGAACGCGTGGAACTGCTGGAAGGAAGAATGGAAATTGAATCTGCCGAGAATCAAGGCACAACCATCATTATCCATATTCCGACGAACGTGGAGAAGGGAAAGGAGTAAATTAATGGAGAACCAGAATCCCGGCAAGACACCCATTAAAGTACTGTTGGCGGACGATCATCAGCTGTTCAGAGAAGGACTTAAGCGCATTTTAAACATGGAGGAAGACATTGAGGTCATTGGCGAGTGCGGCGACGGCATCCAGGTGCTGGAGTTCTGCAACCATACCAAGCCGGATATCGTGCTGATGGACATTAACATGCCGATCGAGAATGGTGTGGAAGCAACGGAAAAGCTGAGGGAAATGTTCCCCGACGTCAAAGTGATTATTTTGTCCATCCATGATGATGAAAGTTACGTATTCGAGACGCTGCGCAAAGGCGCCAACGGTTATCTTCTCAAGGATATGGAAGCCGAGTCGCTGATCAATGCCATTCGTTCGGTCTGCGAGGGGCATGCTTTTATCCATCCCAAAGTGACAGGTAAACTAATTAACCAACTGCGGCGCATGACCTATTTGAATGAAGCGGGCGCGATGGCGGAGACTTCGGTGAAGGAAGCAGGCGTCAAGTTTGTGGCGGGGGACAACAATCCGCTGACGCGCCGCGAAGCCGAAGTGCTGCGGTTGATGGCCGAAGGAAAGAGCAATAAGATGATTGGCGAATATTTGTTTATCAGCGAAAAGACGGTTAAGAACCATGTCAGCAGCATTCTGCAAAAAATGGAAGTCGACGACCGCACACAGGCTGTTATCAATTCGATCAAATATGGCTGGGTAACGCTGTAAAATAGCACCAGATACAGCGGAGTATTCGAAAATCAGCGCCAGTCACCTCTTCTTTTTTACCGGCATATAGTGTTGGTATAAGAGGAGGTGCATCCCCATGATAGCCCAGTTGATTTGGATCGGAGCTGTATATGCATCTGCGGTAGTATGTGTGCATGCGCTTAAGTCCCGAGGAAAGAGAGAAACTGCCTCTGAGACGGGAAAATGGCTCCACTATATTCTGATTGCCCGCAATCATGAATCTGTAGTGGAGGGGGTAATCCGCGCGATGGTTCTCCAGTCCTTTCTGACGGGAAAACGGCTGCGGGTAACCTTTATGGACGATGGCTCTAGTGACGGGACGCATTGGATCGTTTCCGGGCTGCGGGATGGCGGTTGTTCTCTGGATTTGCAGATGACGGAGTACAAGGACAGTTATTCTCAAGAAGATAGGAAAGCGCAGTCAGCCGAGCAGGATAAAGAAACTGTGATTGATTTGCGGTTCCCGGAGCAGCCAATTCCCCTGCCGTTCATGCGGGCTGTAGGAAGCAGGGGATGTCAATCAAGAGGCGGCGGTTTGTAGTACAATATCCGGTTTCGGATACAATTCAATATCAGGGTAATAGGTGAAGCACACTTTCCGAGTGAGGGAGAGTGTGCTTTTTTGTGCGAGTTAAAGGGGTGGAGCATCAAAAAAAGAAAGAGGTGTGTGCATGAAGGCGGCAGTGTATGCGTTAAAACAAAGGGAAGGCTGGAGCATCCGTATATCCATTGATTTAAGGGTGGATGCGTTATGGTGGGAGGGACGTCTATACGGCGTGGGAAACCGGAAAGCGAGTGAGGAGGAAAAACTGATTCCCCTCGGGGCTTCTCTGCCTCTGGGCCTGGCGGTCAAGCTGCGGTCAAGCTTCTTTTACGGAGAAGAGATGGAGCAGTGGAATGAAGCGGATTGGAAACGTTATGTTCGGACAATTCTTGAACCGGAGCTGGCTAATGAGAAGCAGCGTTTGAGGGCAAGCGGGGACATGTATACAAACGTATTGGAAAAAGAATCTACGAAGGTTCGAACGGACCTTCAGGATCTCCCTTCCCCACAGAAACTGCTGGAGGATGCAGATTGGATCGCCAAGTCGCTGCCGGGCCGCTCCCTGCTCGAATCTGAGATGGAGGCGCTGCTGGCCGAGCGCTACCCCGGGCTATTGGGCCACTGGAGAAGCGCGGCCCAGCTGGCGCATTTGCAGGGGTGGCTTTACCTGGAGGCGGCTGTCGGGTCGCTTCCGATTAAAAAAGCTGGGAGCGAGGCACACGGTGCAGATTGGCGGCGGATTGTGAGAGGGAATGGAGCCAGCGGTGAGGTACAAGGAGCGAGTATGCGGCAAATGGTGAGAGGGAAGATGGCGGGAGGCATGCTTGCCAGGGCCGCAGGCTGCGCGGCCCGGCTCGCCCGCTCGGCGCGGCGCACCGAAGCCGCCGCGCCCCCGCGCTGCCTGCGCTGCGGCAGCGCCGCCACGGGCCGCACGGCCTGCGCCTCGTGCGGCCTTGCCGGCTGCGCCTACTGCGAGGCCTGCCTCGCACTCGGGCGCACCCGGGCTTGCGCGCTGCTGCTGCGCGGCGCAGCGCTTTCGGCCGTGCGGGGCACGGCCGCCATGGCCCCCGCCGGGCTGATGCGCCGGTGGGGGCTAAGCGCAGCGCAGGCGGAGGCTGCCGGCGCTGCGCTGGGGTTCCTGGCGGAGCCGCGCGCGGGCTCCGCCGCCTGCCGCCCCGAGCGGTTCCTGCTCTGGGCGGTGACAGGAGCGGGGAAGACGGAAATGATCTTCCCGCTCCTTGAGGCTGTGCTCGCCGCAGGCGGGCGGGCGCTCGTGGCGACGCCGCGGCGCGACGTCGTGCTGGAGCTTGCGCCCCGGCTCGCCAAGGCATTCCCGGCGGAGAGCATCGCCGTGCTCTACGGCGGCAGCCAAGACCGCTGGGCGGAGGGGCGGCTGGCCCTCGCGACCACGCATCAACTGCTTCGGTTTCATCAAGCCTTCGATCTTGTCATTATCGACGAATTGGATGCTTATCCTTACCATAACGATCCCATGCTAGCCTTTGCCGCCGAGGGGGCATGCAAGCCCGGAGGAAGCTTTATTTACTTATCGGCTACGCCGCCGCCGCAAATGCAGCGGGAAGTCCGCCGGGGAAGGCTGGCGCATGCGAGAGTTCCCGTCCGGTTCCACGGCTATCCCCTACCGGTACCGGCTCATTTGAAGATGCCTTCAGTAAGCGACTGCCTAAAGCGAGGACGACTGCCGCTAAAGCTCTTAAAAACACTAAGACAGTCACTCGAACGGAAGGCACAGATTTTTCTTTTTGCAGCCCGAATCGCTCAGATTGACCCACTGCTGCAGCTCTTGCGGCGCGCTATGCCCGGCATTGTCATCGAAGGAACCTCATCGCAGGACCCTGAGAGGGCCGGGAAGGTGACGGCTTTCCGCCGCCGGGAAATATCCCTGCTCGTCACAACGACCATTCTGGAGCGGGGAGTCACCGTGCCACGTAGCGATGTCTTCGTTCTGGATGCGGACAACCGGCTCTTTGACGAGGCTTCACTTGTTCAGATGGCAGGCCGGGCAGGCCGCTCCAAGGACGATCCCAAAGGCCGGGTTGTGTTCGCTTCCGCGCAGTGGAACCGTTCGCAGCGGAGCGCATGCGCGCAGATTCGGAAAATGAACCGGATCGCCCGCGCTAAAGGCTATCTTCATAGGGAGGGTACTTGAATGGCGAGATCTCCAGTGAATATTGGCCGTTGGCTGCGCGCCGCCCATTCCCTGCTGGCTCCTAAACAAGAACAATGTCTCTCATGCGGACGCTTGGGATACCTTTCAACCGCGCTTCCTGGAATCTGCGAAGCGTGCGTTCGAACCATTCCCTGGATACGCAAGCCCCGCTGCCGGAAATGCGGACGCCATGTGGGCTGTCCGGATTGCGCCCGCGGGGCGGACGCTTCTTCCCTTATCTGCAACCGAAGCGCGGTCGCCTACAGCAGCGAGATGCGTCAATGGCTCAGCCAGTATAAATACCGGGGCGATGAGAGGTATGCCGAGCCGCTCGCACGGATGCTGGACAGCGCCTACAGCATGCTTAAGGAGGAAATAAAGGCTGAAGTGAAGCTGGAGTGGAATGCGGATCTGCTTGTACCCGTTCCGGTTAGCGATCTCCGGCTAACCGAACGCGGTTTCAACCAGGCGGAAAGACTTGCCCAGTACATATCGGCTCGCCGCAAAATCCCCGTTATGGAGCTGCTTGTCCGCGCGCACCATACCGGCAAGCAGAGCTTTAAGGGGAGAGCGGAGCGGCTTGCCGATATGAAGCGCGCTTTTGTTCCGAATCCGGAATGGACGGAACAATTTGCCGACAGGCTTCTATTTCCTGGCAGCGCTAATTCCCGGATCCGAACTCTCCTCCCGTCCTCTTCAACTCCGGTGAGAATTGTTGTGGTGGACGACATCTATACGACAGGCAGCACCATCCGTTCCTGTGCCGACGTGCTGCAAAGAATGGCCATGTCTTCCGGATGCCAAGCTGAAATTTACAGCCTGACCTGGGCTCGTTCGTAAAGGAAATCTTTGCTGCAAGCAGCAGGAAGTAGACGAAACCCCTGCAATCATGTAATCTAGGAGCATGAGCAGTCTAATTACGGATAGAATGGAAGGAAAGGGGGCTGCTGAACATGAATATCGATAATTGTCCCCGGTGCGGACGGATATACGTCAAGAATGTCATGGAGCTCTGCCAGTCATGCGTGAAGGAACTGGAGCATCAATATGAGATTTGCGTGAAATACTTGCGGGAGAACAGGGGGACCAATATTCAAGAGCTTTCCGACGCTACCGAGATTCCGATTAAAGAAATCACTCGCTTTATTCGGGAAGGCCGGATTTCCATCGCAAATGCGCCGAATATGATGTATCCCTGCGAGGTGTGCGGAACATTGATTCGGGAAGGGCATATGTGCGATAGCTGTCGCAGCAGGCTGACCAAAGATTTGATGAATGCATCAAAGGAAGCTGCCGCGTCGGAAGCGTCACGGAAGGATTCCAAAGGGGCCTACAGAGCAGTAGACAAGCTGCGCGGGCTATAATTTCCGCAAAAATACGCTTACAGGTATAAAGTATGTTTCAATCAAGGCCGATAAACTTAGTAAAGATTATCGGCCTTTTTATATTAGAAAGAAGGTGTAAGAAATGAAGGTTAATGATACCGGGCGAATTAACCCGATTAATCCGTATCAACGCAGTATGGAATCACAAAGGCAGGATCAGATGAAAAAGAACACACGCAAAGACGAGGTATCGATTTCTACGGAAGCTATGAAGCTTTTGGAAGCGCAAAACAGCGGGAAGATAGATCAAGAACGCGCTCAAAGAATCCAAAGCCTCAAGCAGCAGGTCTCCGCCGGTACTTATCAAGTCGACGCATCCAAACTCGCCGAGAAACTCGCCCCTTATTTTAAGCAATCCTCCGAGAATTAGGTGAAATCATCCATGGGACTGACAGCATTGATTGAATTTCTCGAGCGGCTGGACGAGACGCATTTGCAAATGCTTGATCTGGCCGCTGCGAAGAAACAAGCCATAATGGATAATAAGGTAGAAGGTCTCATTGAAATCCTTAATCGGGAATCTAAGCTTGTGAAGCTTGTCGGACAGTTGGAGGAGCAACGCGCGCAGGCGGCTTATGATTTCCTGCAGGGTGTTGGCATCCGTTCCAACCTCAATCTGAACCTAACGGAACTATCCCGGCTTGTATTTGACCCTGAAGACAAAGCGAGATTGCTGCATATTCAAGGCCAGCTTGCCGATACGCTGGATCGCTTGAAGAAAGCCAATGAACTGAATCAGAAGCTGATTGAGCAGTCGCTTGCATTTATAGATTATTCCCTGGATTTGCTTGTCGGCAGACCGAATCAGGATATTACCTACCAGCATCCGGCCAATCGGGATAATGTGGCAAGAAGGCCTGGTTTTTTTGACGCGCGGGGATAAATAGAGCCCGCAGCATACCGTTTTGCTGCAGCAAACACAAGGGAGGAGTAAGTAGCATGACATCCACATTTCATTCCATAGAGACGGCAAGACGAAGTCTCTTTACCCAAACGGCTGCCCTAAATACAACCGGCCACAATATTGCCAACGCCAACACGGAAGGCTATACGCGCCAGCGGGTAAATATGAAAGCAGCCAGTCCAATTGAAGCTTATGGACTTACCAATTCAACCGTTCCCGGGCAGCTGGGTACGGGCGTGGAATTTACCTCCATCGAACGGATTCGCGAGATGTTCCTGGATGAACAGTACCGCGGAGAGAATGCTGCCCATGGCAACTGGAGCATCCAATCCGACACCCTTGATAAGCTGGAAGCGATTGTTAACGAACCGTCGGATACAGGGATCCGCACAGTATTGGATAACTTTTGGAAGTCCTGGTCTGACCTAAGCAAGAATCCCGAGGATCCCACCGCACGTAAAATCGTAGTGCAAACTGCACAATCCCTTACGGATGCGATGAACTATATGAGCACCCAATTGAGTAATCTGGATAGCGATCTCAATGAGAATATTGCCACTAAAGCACAAGAAATCCAGACACACTTGAATGCCATAACCGATCTGAATCGATCAATTGCCAAGATTGAGGGTATGGGGGACCGCGCCAACGATTTGCGGGATCAGCGCGACCTCTTGACGGATAAGCTATCCAAGATTGTCAACATTACTGTGGTAGAAACCGATGCAGGCTATAACATTTCTTTGGGAACACGGGCGCTTGTTCAGGGGGCGGCAAATCCCGCTGCCGTAAACAGCGCATTTCTCAATGACGCCTATACCTCGGGAGATCTGAGGGCCGGTGAAGCTTACGGCATGATTTTGTCCAGCAGGAATTATGTCGCTGATTACAAGAAGCAGCTTGATGATATGGCGGGTACGATTGCCAATGGGAATGTAGAAATCACACTTCCTTCCGGCTCCAATCTTCCAGAGGGAACCGTGCTTACCAATGATGCCGAGATTAAACAGGCTGATGGAACAGTAGTTACTTTGGCGGCAGGCCAAGCAATGCCTAAGGGGGCTGCCCTGTACGAGGATGTTAAGACCTTAGTCAAAGGGTTGAACGGATTGCACCAACTGGGTTATGCCATGGATGGAAGTTCAGGCCGTTCTTTCTTCACCGCCTCGGACGGCAGCAGCACGATCACCGCCGGTAACATAAAGCTGAATGCAGATATAGTGGCTGATGTGTCCCTGTTTGCAACATCGCTGCGCACATCGCTGGACACTGCTGGGAATCCTCAGGTTATTAAGGGCAACAATACTCTGGCGCTGCTGATGAGCAATCTGAAAGACAACAGTACTTTTACTACATCGGATGGTTCCAAGTCAGGAACGGTCGGTTCTTACCTTAGCTCGATGGTCGGACAGCTTGGTATTCAATCTCAAGAAGCAGCCCGTCAGACGGATAATGCCGATTATCTTGTAGAACAGGTAAACTCCCGCCGTCAATCGGTCAGCGGCGTATCCCTGGATGAAGAAATGTCGAATATGCTGGTGTTCCAGCATGCATACAGTGCCGCGGCCCGTTTCATGACAACTTATGACGAGATGCTTGATAAATTAATTAATTCTACCGGCACAGTCGGAAGATAGAGGAGGAATAGCGTATGCTGAGGGTCACCTCCAACATGATGAATTCACAGCTGTTGCTTAATCTGAACCGGAATGCTCGTACCATGAATGATACACAGCTGCAGCTGTCCAGCGGTCGCAAAATCAATAAGCCCTCCGATGATCCTGTGGGCATTACTTATTCCTTGCGTTACCGGGCTGAGCTTTCCTCAAATGAGCAGTATACGAAGAATGTAGACAGCGCACTTTCCTGGCTGGACTATAATGATACGGTGCTGGGACAAGCTGGAGATGTCGTTCAGCGTCTGCGGGAGTTGACCGTACAAGCTTCCACAGGCAGCAACCCTCAGTCGGCACTGGATAGCATCAATCAAGAAGTGATGCAGCTTAAGGAGCAGCTTGTAGACATTTCCAACAGCAAGCTGAACGGTAAATATATATTCAATGGTGAGCAGTATAATACGAAGCCCTATGATTTTGCTAAGGGTTCAGATGGCACATATGATGTTTCTAAGAATATCACTACGGATACAGGACAGATTCAGTACATTGTAGGTGAAGGCGTGCAGATGCCGATTAATATGACCGGGAATGATGTGTTTGGCCATACCGGAGATGCGGACAATATATTTACGATTATTAACAATATTTCCAGTTCATTGACATCAGGCGATCTTGTCGGAGTTTCTAGTCAGTTGGATAAAATCGACACGCGTGTAGAAACCATCCTATCCTCCCGTGCTGAAATCGGGGCCAAAACCAATCGTGTGGAATTAATACGGGATCGGCTCAGCGACTTGAACATTAATCTTACAGATCTGCAAGCAAAGACCGAGGATGCCGATTATGAGGGCTTGATTATGCAATCCAAGATTCAAGAGAACATTTACAATGCGTCTTTGTCAGTGGGTGCCAAGATCATATCTACCTCTCTCGTTGATTTCATCAGATAATGGAGGTGGCTATTATTGCTGCAGCCCATTTTGCAAATACGCCAGACTCCTGCTGTAATCGGTATTGATTCTGATCCCGGAACTTACTCCATAAAGCAGCCTAAGGCTGAAGTGAAGATAACGACTACTCCGGGAGAGCTTAATGTGGAGTCTTTTAGGCCAGACCTTACCATTGATCAATCCAGAGCACGGGCGGCTTATAATGGAGGCAGCGTGCTGGATATGAATAAGCGTATATATTCCGGTATTCAGCAGCTGTATCTGCAGAATCTTGCCCGAAAGGTGGAGCAGGGGAACCGGATGGCGGAGTTTTTCAAGCCGGGCAATACGATAGCCGAAGTATACGGATCGGATACCGAACCTAATTCATTTCCGGAGCCGCGCGGACCGGCATCGTATGACAACGTGGACATCCACTTTGAGACTAGAGCACCGCGAATTGAATTTCGTCCGGCTCAAGTTGATATCCAGGTGGAAAGGAATCGACCGGAGATCGAATACACCCGTGGCAAATTAGATATATACATGCAGCAATATGCTTCCGTGCAGTTTATTCCGCCGGAAGTGAATGTTCAAATGTAGTTATCGAGCTATAGATGTGCCGAAGAGCGCTTCTATAGCTTTTCTGCTATCTAAATATCCTACTCTGAGGAGTGAACAACTTGATTATAGAAACGCTGACTTGGGGGGAACTTGAAGTGAAAGAAGAGCAGATTTATCATTTCCCCAAAGGAATTCCCGGATTTGATGAAGAGACGGATTTTGCCTTGATTGCTATGGCGGATACACCATTTTGGGTACTGCAATCGGTGAAGGAACAAAGCCACTCCTTTTTGTTGGGTGACCCTTTTGCCTTCTATCCATCTTATGAATTTGAACTGCCTGATGATGAGGCGGAGGAGCTGCAAATCGAAACGGAAGTGATGGTTTGTTGTATCATTACACTAAAGGAAGAGATTGAACAGTCCACGATTAATCTGTTAGCTCCAATTGTATTGAATCCTGTCGGCCGTACCGGAAAACAAATCGTGCTGCACCGAGCCCCTTATCATACGAAGCACAATCTGCTGCAAGAGCAGCCGGTTATCGACGGAAAGGATGGTGGATAAAATGCTTGTTCTTTCCCGCAAAAAAGGAGAGACCATCGTTATCCAAGACCAGATTGAGCTGACGATTTTGAGTGTTGATGGGGACACGGTAAAGGTAGGCATCTCTGCTCCCAAACATGTGGATATTTTCCGTAAAGAAGTCTATCTTTCCATCCAGGAGGCCAACCGCGAGTCAGCAGCTCCTCAACAGTCAGATTTGAATGCCCTAATCGATCGGCTTCGTGGGCCGGATAACTGATCTTCTAACAGATAGATAATATAATTACCAGGGAGAGAGCAAGATGAATCATCCGAAAAGAAACAAATGTTTACACATGGTAGTGGTATTGATCGCTGCATGTCTTTTGTTATGGCTTGTGCCCTTTCATTCTGAGGCCGCGGCCGAAGGGAAGAACCGGATTGCCGCCGATGAGCTGAAACGTATCAGCCGTCTATCGTTTCCCTTGCGGGACGCCTTTCAAACACCGTATACGGTCTATATTTTTGCAGGTGATGAGAAGGTGTCTGCCTTGACGGAACAAGACTATTGGACAAATAACAAGGCGGGTGATAAAAGCTATACCGGTACATATCATGCGGCTTTGCTAAAGGACGGGGAGAAATATGGGATTGTTCAGTCGGCCAATCTGGGGCTGCATGAAATCACTTTGCCACAGACTTGGCATTATACCGTTAAAGGCAGCGGAGCGTCCATGCCGGACATGTTACTCTTTTCAGAATGGGGCAGCTCCAATTTCAACCTTGCGCATCCGTTTATTATTCGTTCGGGTGTCCTTCAACCGCTGAAATTCATGAATAATAACGGTAAGAGAATGGACGATTATTATCCGGCGAGCCGAAGAGACGGCATTCGCAGCTTGCCGAAATCACGGGTTCAATTCAAAGCCTACGATAACAGCAAGTCCAAGTATGTAGTTAACACCTTTAAGCTGGATATCAGTAAACTTGAGCTGCGCTTGGATGATACCAGATATGTGGAGCAAGCGGCATGGCCGAACACGGGAAGCGGGGACCGCGCCTATTTAGACAGCCTCAAAACAGCTGCATTCAATGGATATTTGCCGGCTAACCCTCAATTCAAGCTCGGCATGACCTTTAAGTCGGTAAAAGATAAGCTGAAAACGGCAAAGTTCAAAGAAAATGGCGAATGGGGAGCCTTTTATCGTTATGACCATTATGCAGTAGGTTTTAACGACTATTTGCATGATCTGAATGCCAGTTCCCGCGTCATGATATTTAATATATTTACGGATGAACGTAATCTTACCCCTTTCAATGTAAAACGGTGGCTTGGTAAGCCTGGGGAGGAATATTTTAACGAAGAAGAGGGCGGTTACGAACTTGACTACAAAGTGGGGAATCACTCTCTGGGATTCCATTACGAGGAAGAGTACGGATTCATTCAACTAATTACCATCTATTAATCTGTTTAGAGGATATTTGTGTGTATACAATGACAGACTGCTTTCGTGACTGAGGAGAGCCGTCTGTTTTTGTTTTTTGTAAAAAAGATAAAAAATCTTCGAATAACTCTAAATAGTCCATGAGTCCCTGACGATATATAGTTTAGACGCTGATCCTGCAGGGCGGCCGACCTTAATGGTTTGGCGTTTACCACATGGACGTGGAACTAACTAAATTTCAGGGAGGAAATTCCAAATGATTATCAACCACAATATCGCGGCGCTGAACACTCACCGCCAGCTGTCCATCAACACAGCTAACACGAACAAAAATATCGAGAAACTGTCTTCCGGTCTTCGCATCAACCGTGCTGGCGATGACGCTGCCGGCCTGGCAATCTCCGAAAAAATGCGCGGCCAAATCCGCGGTCTCGACCAAGCTTCCCGTAACGCTCAAGACGGCATTTCCTTGATCCAAACGGCTGAAGGCGCACTGAGCGAAACTCATAGCATCCTGCAACGTATGCGCGAAATCTCCAACCAATCCGCGAACGGAACGAACACGGATACTGACCGTAACGCTCTGCAAGACGAAATGAACCAACTGACTTCCGAAATCAACCGTATCGGCAACACTACTGAGTTCAATACTCAAAAATTGCTTAACGGCGGTATCGGTTCGGGAGATAGCAGCAAGGTTACTCAAGCAACTAGCGCTAAGATTGAGTTGGGCGCTGTTACAGGTGCGGCAGTTGCTGCTACCACATTCATAAAAGTAGACGGTCAAACATTCAACCTTGGTGGAGTTACAACTACTGGTAATGATGCAGCATCCGCTGCTCTGCTTGGTGCTGTTACATCTGGTGGTACTAAGCTGTCAGACCTGGTTGATATCAAAGTTGGCGGTACTGGTCTTGAGTTCACTGCTAAATCTGAGGGTAAAAACAGTAAGATCGAGTTTAGCCAACTTGCTGATGCAGCTATTGGTTTGGGCGCTGCTCAAGCTGCAACGGTAGGTGATCCAACTACAGTTGAACGTGCTGGACTAGAAGGATCCGCTGCACTTGGTGCAGCTGCCGATACTTCAATTGCTGCAGGTAGCACATTTGATATTACTGTAGGATCGGAAAGTGCAGTAACGGTTACCTTGAATGAGGGTACAACTGCTAAAACATATGACACTTTCAACACTGATACCAATGTTGCTGATGCAGCAAGACAAGATCTTATCAAGGACGTAAATGCTGCATTGCAAAAAGCTGGTCTTGACGGCAAGGTAACTGCTTCTCTGTCCAAAAACAATGAAATTCAATTTATTTCTGAAACAGGTAAAGATATCAAATTAACTGATGGAGCAGCTGGTACACTTGCATCTGCAACCGGTTTGGCATTTACAACAGCAGCAGACATGACTACTGTTACAAACGTTGACCAAGTAGTAGGCGCTGGTGCACAAGGAGTAGGTTTCTCCACTAAATTCCAAATCGGTGCTAACACAGGTCAATCGATGTCTCTGACAATCAATGACGTGCGTTCCGCTGCTCTGGGTATCACTGGCAATGCTGGACAAGCTGGCTTCACTACTGAAAACACCGTTACTAACGGTACAAACGATGTTAAAGCTGAAGCGGCTCTGAACATCTCTACTAGAGAAGATGCTTCCAAAGCTATCGCAGTTCTGGACAAAGCGACTTCGGCAGTTTCCAGCGAACGTGCTAAACTTGGTGCAGTTCAAAACCGTCTGGAACACACCATTAACAACTTGGGAACAGCTTCCGAGAACCTGACTGCTGCTGAATCCCGTATCCGTGACGTGGACATGGCGAAAGAAATGATGGAACAAACGAAGAACAACATCCTTGCTCAAGCTGCTCAAGCTATGTTGGCTCAAGCGAACCAACAACCGCAAGGCGTTCTGCAACTGCTCCGTTAATTTAATCAGGCTTATCCGCTATAAACATCAGTATAGAAGTCCCGGGCATCCGCCCGGGACTTTTTTCTTATAGTATCAGTGAAGTACAAGCTTTTATAATTCAACTTTCTGATATTTCAAGATAAACTCTTATAATATCGCCCTAATCCTAAAAAATCCCTGCAAATAACCGATATATATATCATTAAATGAGGTTGTTTGGAGGTCTGGGTCTTATGAATGTACAGTTTTCTCTTTCCGCTAGTTCGCCATCCGGTGGGCAAAGTAGACCCGAAGTAAAGTCAAGCAAAGGGCCGGTGCAGCCGGTTGACCAAAGTGCTCCGATTAGGGACGCAAAGGATTTGACTCTTAAGGAAAGCCAAGGAGTTAATGTTTCTATCGCCGAAGAACAACTCATTCGGACGATTGAGCGGGCAGTTAAATCTTTGCAGGGACCTGAGACGATACTTGAAGTCAGTGTTCACGAGAAGACTCATGATATCATGGTCAAGGTTCTGAATAAGGATACGGGAGAGCTTATTCGCGAAGTCCCGCCCGAGAAGACGTTGGATTTGGTAGCTAAAATGATGGAGATCGCCGGCATTTTAATTGATGAGAAAATATAAGGGTAGGAGGTTCAGAAATGCCTCTACGTATTAACGGCTTTTCAGGAATGGATATAGACAGTATGGTTAAAAGTTTGATGACGGCCAAGCGTGTGCCGCTGGATAAGCTTAATCAGCAGAAAACGCTGCTGGACTGGACAAGAGACAGCTACCGCGAGATTAACAGCAAACTGGTTGATTTTCGTTCGAACAAGCTGATTAGCAAATATGGCGTTTCCGCAGCGATGAATGCGCAGCAAGCGGTAGTCAGCGGAAATACTGCTGCACTTAAGGCGGAAGCCTCCGCGAATGCAACGGGGATCGATATGAAGGTCAGTATTACCCAACTGGCTACGAAAGCAACGCTGGAGACTAAAGGGGCCGGAACGGGGCTTACTACAGGATCAACCTTGGCCGAAGCCAATGCGACAGCCAACGGGACACCGATCTCTGCGATCACGGATGCGGATAAAGCCCAAGAGTACAAGCTGAAGGTCAATGGTCAGAGTTTTACATTTAAGGGTTCGACAGGAATCTCCACCATCATTTCGACAATTAACTCAAACGCGGATGCCAAGGTTATGGCAAGTTTTGACGAGATAACCGGCAAGCTCATTCTGGCTTCCAAGACATCCGGATCGACCGGCCAAGTTCTACTCGGAGCGGGCGTGGGGGATAATACTCTTCTGGATGCGTTCAAAGGTATACAGCAGTACACGCCGCCTATCGGTCCCGCAACGGATGTTAAGCCGGGCGTGGACGCCATTGTGTTCATTAACGGAACCAAAATGGTCAAAGACAGCAATATCTTTACCGTGAACGGGGTTCAAATGACTTTGCAGGCAACGACGGTAACTGTAGCTGACCCAACGGTAGATCCCGGTGCCGCCGATACCAATAAGGCCAGCATTACACTAACAACCGACCCACAAAAAGCAATCGATACGATCAAGGGATTTATTGAAGACTACAACAGTTTGATTAGTGTGTTGAACACCAAGATTTCGGAAGAAAAATACCGTGATTTTGCGCCGCTGACCGACGAGCAGAAGGCGGAAATGAAAGATGACGATATCACGAACTGGACAGCCAAGGCCAAAAGCGGTCTTTTGAAAAATGACGATATTCTCAGAAGTGCACTTTCTTCCATGCGCGAGGTTATCACTACGCACATAGGCGATCTTAGCTCGGTAGGGATTACAACCGGAGCCTATTATGAAGGCGGAAAATTGCACCTGGACGAAAACAAGCTGAAGCAGGCGGTAACCGATAATCCGCAACGAGTGCTGGAATTATTCCAAGGCACCGTCAGTGCTCCGAATGATGGGGTATTCGATAAGCTGGCTTCCAAAATCAACAGCACCTTGGACAGCCTCGTATCCAGAGTAGGCACCAATAAATTCTCCAGTGATCTTACCAGCAGCTATAAAGAAGAAAGTATTATGGGCAAGCAGCTTAAAGAGTATAATACTCGGATCAGCACGATGCAGACCAACCTGAATAATGCCGAAACACGCTATTATAAACAATTCACAGCTATGGAAACCGCTATGAGCAAATTGAATTCACAATCTTCGAACCTGCTATCCAGCCTGGGACAATCCTAAAATTAAAGGGTGAGACAATTGATAACATCTCCTTATGAAAAATACCGGCAATCTTCAGTGCAGACTTCCAACCCGGCGCAGCTGGTCATTATGCTGTACGATGGAGCAATTCGTTTCGTCCGCACAGGTTTGGATGCTCTGAAAAAACAAGACTATGAGAAGACAAGTCTTAACTTCGGCAAAGCCCAGACGATTGTAAGCGAACTGATGTCCACACTGGACTTTACCTATGAAATTTCCAAAAATCTGTATTCGCTCTATGAATATACCAACCATCTTCTTATTGAAGCCAATATCCGAAAAAATGAAGAAAAAGCAAATGAAGCGATCGGTTATTTGACCGAGCTGCGGGAAACATGGCTGCAGGCATCCAAGTTGTCCGGCAACCAAACACAGGCAGAAAGCGCAAATGAATAATCTCATTGGGCAGTTGGATCAACTTACTAAGGGTATCATCTCCATTCTTCACGAGACCTCTTACGAGGAATTGGAGTCCTTTGTGGAGGAACGCCAGAGAATTGTTGATGCCATTGGTGATGAAGCCGTATCCTGCCAACCAACATCAGAGCAAAAGCAGGAAATCCGTCGAATTATGGAACATGATTCCGAGATTCTCGCCCGGATGAATACACTGCGTCTGGAGGCTCAGGATTGGCTCCAGAAGCGCAATCAGGCCAAGGCCCAACGCAGCGCTTACGAGGCCGGGTACACCCCGGACAGCATTCTAATGGATCGAAAAAAATAAATTCTTATGATGTTTCAATCTGGGGGACAGTGGGGTAATACTACTCATCTGTTCCTCTTTTGATTGATTATCGCAGCATTCTTAATTGTATAAACATTGACATGGGAATTAATTGAAAGTAATCACTTTCTATTCCAATTGACAATGGAGAAGCAGCGGTGGTATAGTCAGAATTGTGAGCAAGACTCACGTTCATTTGATGATGAAGGGAATGTTCAAGCAATGGAAGGTAAAGTAAAATGGTTTAACGCAGAAAAAGGTTACGGTTTCATCGAGACTGCAGAAGGCGGCGACGTATTCGTTCACTTCTCCGCGATCCAAACTGATGGATTCAAAACGCTGGAAGAAGGACAATCGGTTGAGTTTGACATCGTGGAAGGCGCACGCGGACCACAAGCAGCTAACGTAATCAAATTATAATCATCCGGCACAGCCGACCTACATATACGGTAGATGGTTAGCAAATTGAGACGACGCTAGCGTAAGACCCTGGAAGTTCCGGGGTCTTTTTTTGTTGCTTTTTTGAGAAGAATACATCATTTGTAAAAAAACAAGCAGGAATTTGTTAAGTATTTCTAGAATATGGGTGATTGGGTAATTGTTGAGCTTCTTTCTGTCTTGCTTGTGACTATTCCCACTACAAAGATAGGAGAGTGAACGACAGAATGAAAAAGTTTTGGCGCGGTCTTCTGACCGGCATGCTTGGAATCGGGATGGTGTTCGGCTCGCTTAGCGCCGCATCCGCCGCCCCCACGCCTAAGGACATTCAAGGGCACTGGGCGCAAAGCAAAGTGCAGGACTGGTTGGACAAAGGATATTTGACGGGCTACCCGGACGGCACCTTTAAACCGAACAAAGCGATTACACGAGCGGAATATGTGGCCCTGATCAATCGTCTGTTCAGCTTTAAAGATACTGCAACGGTTACTTTTACCGATGTCAAGACCTCGAGCTGGGCTTACAGCGAGGTAGCGAAAGCGGTTAAAGCCGGCTATATCCGTGGCTATGAGAATAACACCTTCCGTCCGGGCAATCCGATTACACGCCAGGAGGCGGCGGTTATTGCCGCAAATGTGCTGCGTCTGAGCAACGATACGACGTCGACGACGTTCAAGGATGCTGCGCAAATCTCGATCTGGGCCCGTGGAGCGGTTGCAGCGACGGCCAATCTGAAGATTATTAACGGCTATCCGAATGGCACGTTCGCCCCGAAGAAATCGCTTACTCGCGCGGAGGCGGTAAACATCGTCGGGAATTCGGCTGCCCACTATTCAGGCGGAGCAAGCGCGACACCAACTCCTACACCGACTCCGTCGGCAACGCCTGCTCCGACACCTTCTGCCGGTACTGGCGGCGGTGGCGGCGGAGACACAGTCGTGTATCCGACGGTTAGCGGAGCAACCTACAGCCATGTAGGCGCGGTAACTGCTGATGTCTACTTGACATCCAACGTCACCGGTTCGGTATACTATGTGGTCGCACCCGGTACGGCGGCACTGCCAACTGTTAACGACGTGTACCTTGGTTCGGCGGGAAGCGGCGTTGCAGTCGCCAATAAAGGATTCAAAGCCGCGACAGCCGGCAGCACGGTATCCTTCTCTGTCTATGGACTGACAGCCGATACGAATTATTCCGCATTTATAATTCTTGTTGATCAATACGGCAATAAGTCGTTGAGTGCAGCAAGATTGGACTTCAAAACGGCGGCCAGCACCGTAACTGGAATCACATACGCTGCCCCGGGAGCGTCGACTACCGTTACATCGGTGGTATACGTGACCTATGGAGCGGTTGGTAACCCCGCAGGCCAAATCCGTTATGTCGTGATTCCGTCCGACCCGTCGATTGCCACGGGAGCCGCAGCTCCTAACGCCGTACAGGTATGGAACGGGCAAAACGCTGCGGGTACGGCAGTGGGCAGCGGCTGGAGAGGAACGCTTCCGACTGTTGCGGCCGGGACCCGAACTCCAATTACAATTACCGGTCTTGCCAGCGGTAAGGAATACAAGGTTTATCTTGTAGCGGGCAACGGCAGCGGAGGTTATTCGTCGGTGGAAGTCGTCACCGTACAGACTAAGTAAAAAACAGCGGAATAGAACGCTCAACAACTGATAACAGAGGAATTACCCGCGGACCTGAAAGCCTTGTCGCTTCAGGTCCTTTTTTTGCACTTGAAAGCGTATTTACACAATTTTAAACTTTTTACATGGAGCTTACGTTTTGGTATAATGAAGGTGCAAAGGAGGAGTGCCCATGCAATTCAGCATTCGAGGTCAACAAATTGAAGTGACCGACGCTTTGAGAGAGTATGTTGATAAGAAGCTCAGCAGACTTGAGAAGTATTTCGATGCGCCCCCTACCCAGGAAGGATACGTGACGCTCAGCGTGTTACGGGGTCTTCATACGGTGGAAGTGACTATCCCGCTGGCCGGTGTCACGCTTCGGGCGGAAGTCCGCAGCGAAGATATGTATGCTTCTATCGACGGTGTAGTGGACAAGCTGGAGCGCCAAATCCGCAAGCATAAGACCAAGCTCAATCGGAAGTTCCGTCAGGAAGGAAGCCTGAAGACGCTTTTCGTGGAAAATGGATCGCCGGGTTCCGTCGCCTTGGAGGAACAGGATGAAGAATTGGAGGTCGTGCGCAACAAACGCTTCACATTGAAGCCGATGGACGTGGAGGAAGCAATCCTGCAAATGAATATGGTGGGTCATAATTTCTTTGTATTTTCCAACATTGACACTTCCGAGGTTAGCGTCGTGTATAAACGCAATGACGGCAAGTACGGATTGATTGAGCAGGGTTGATTTGTAAATTAAGATGTATAATTGATTAAGAACATTCTTGGAAACCGAAACAGACTTCAGATGAAAAAATTACCCGAGCCCTTATTCGCGTGAAGCGGATGGGGCTCTTGTGCGTATATATGTATGTCTGCATAACTAGCAACCTTTGCTTGTATTGCGGCATCTCTTACAAACTGATACAATTTATGAAGCAGCGGAATCGGATACGGTAAAGCGGCCCTTTCAATATTGTGAGGATGGGCTGAGGTTCCACCATCTGTGTTGCATGAAAGGGGTTAACCATGCTAGGACTTGTTAAAAAGATATTCGGCGACACGAATGAACGCGATGTCAAACGTCTGATGAAGACGGTCGAACTTATTAATGGACTGGAGCCGCAATTCCAGGCGCTGTCCGATGAAGCCTTAAGAGCCAAGACCGATGAGTTTCGCGCCCGTATTGAACAAGGGGAGACTCTAGAGGAAATCCTGCCTGAGGCGTTCGCAACCGTACGCGAAGCTTCGAGACGCACACTGGGCATGCGGCATTTTGACGTCCAGCTTGTCGGGGGAATGGCGCTGCATGAAGGCAGGATCTCCGAAATGAAGACCGGCGAGGGCAAGACGCTGGTGGGCACGCTGCCCGTGTACTTGAACGCCCTGCTTGGACAAGGCGTGCATGTTGTTACAGTCAATGATTATCTGGCCCAGCGCGACAGCGCCCAAATGGGACAAATCTATAATTTTCTGGGCATGACGGTCGGGGTTAACCTGAACGGCATGGACCATGCCGATAAACAGAATGCTTACGCCTGCGATATTACGTACGGCACGAACAACGAATTCGGTTTTGACTATTTGCGCGATAACATGGTGCTCTACAAAGAGCAGATGGTGCAGCGTCCGCTCTACTTCTGCATCATTGACGAAGTGGATTCCATCCTGATCGACGAAGCGCGGACGCCGCTCATCATTTCTGGACAAGCCGAGAAGTCGACGGAGTTGTACTATGCCGCAGACCGTTTTGTAAAGAGACTGCAGGCTGA
The DNA here is from genome assembly GCF_018966525.1 of Paenibacillus sophorae. NCBI lineage: Bacteria > Bacillati > Bacillota > Bacilli > Caryophanales > Paenibacillaceae > Paenibacillus > Paenibacillus sophorae. The sequence goes on along the minus strand of NZ_CP076607.1, from coordinate 182,684 downwards.
AGAGCATTACACCGTGGATATCAAGGTGAAATCCGTTGCACTGACGGAGAAGGGCGTGGCGATTGCCGAGAAGGCTTTTGGCATTGAGAACCTGTATGACCACAGCCACGTGACGCTCAACCACCATATTGTTCAGGCCCTCAAAGCCAACGTCATTATGCGCCGCGACGTCGATTATGTGGTGACGGATGATGAGGTGGTTATCGTCGATGAATTTACGGGACGGCTGATGGCGGGACGCCGCTATAGCGACGGGCTGCATCAGGCGATTGAAGCGAAGGAAGAGATTCAGGTACAGAACGAGAGCATGACGCTCGCCACGATTACGTTCCAGAACTACTTCCGCATGTACCGCAAGCTGGCCGGCATGACCGGTACGGCGAAGACGGAAGAAGAGGAATTCAAGAAAATTTACGGCCTGGAAGTTCTCCAGGTGCCGACGAACAAGCCGAATCAGCGCGCAGATATGCCGGATGTGGTCTACAAGAGCGAGAACGGCAAGTTTAACGCCGTCGTCGAGGAGATTGTGGAACGCCATAAGAAGAACCAGCCGGTGCTGGTCGGTACGGTATCGATCGAGAATTCCGAGCGCGTCTCGGAAATGCTGAAGCGCAAGGGCGTCAAGCATCAGGTGCTGAACGCCAAGCATCATGCAGCGGAAGCGGAAATTATCTCGCATGCGGGACAACCCGGCACCGTGACGATTGCGACCAATATGGCGGGCCGAGGCACCGACATTATTCTGGGTGAAGGTGTGGCGGAAGTCGGCGGCCTGCATATTATTGGTACCGAGCGCCATGAATCCCGGCGGATCGACAACCAGCTTCGCGGCCGGGCGGGTCGTCAGGGCGACCCGGGTTCGACGCAGTTCTATCTGTCGCTGGGCGATGAACTGATGAAGCGTTTTGGCGCGGACAACGTACTGAATATGATGGAGCGTCTGGGCTTTGAAGAAGACCAGCCGATTGAGAGCCGGATGATTACCCGTGCGGTGGAGTCGGCTCAGAAACGGGTCGAAGGCAACAACTTCGATATCCGTAAAGTCGTTCTTCAATATGACGATGTTATGAACCAGCAGCGCGAAATCATCTACAAACAGCGCCGCGAAATTCTGGAATCGGACAATATCAAGGATGTTGTCATCGAAATGATTCGGCCGGTCATCGATCGGGTCGTAGAGGCGCATTGCAGCGACGATATTCCCGAGAACTGGGAGCTTCAGGAAGTGGCTGACTATGTGAACAGCAAGCTTCTGGATGAAGGCTCTCTCACCCGCGACGATTTGTGGGGCAAGGAAGCTGAGGAGATCGTGGAGTTCATCTTTGAGAAGGTGCTTGAGAAATACACAGCCCGCGAAGAACGCCTCGGCTCCGAACTGGTTCGTGAATTCGAGAAGGTTATCGTGCTTCGCGCCGTCGACAGCAAATGGATGGACCACATTGATGCGATGGATCAGCTTCGCCAAGGGATTCATCTGCGCGCTTACGGCGGTACCGATCCGCTGCGCGAATACCAGTTTGAAGGCTTTGAGATGTTCAATGCGATGACGGCGACCATTCAGGAAGAAGTGGCAACCTACATCATGAAGGCCCACATCGAGACGAACCAAGAGCGTCAATCGGTCGTGGAGGAGAATAAGATTTCCACAAACGGCGAGCCTGCCGAGAAGCGTCCGGTAGCGGTCGGGGCGACGGTGGGACGCAATGATCCTTGTCCTTGCGGCAGCGGCAAGAAATTCAAGAACTGCCACGGACAAAATGCCTAAGGGTTAATTCACCTGTAAAGACGGCAGCATGATGAAAACGTAGAACGGCTGGGCCCGGGGAGATTCCCGTAAGCGGCTCAGCCGTTTCTTCCTGAATACATCTATTCAAGTATATATTTCACGGAAAGGTGCAGTGAGTCCATGATTGATCCTAGTATAAAGCAAGACTTGCGCGAAATCGGCAAGAAATTAACTAACCTTAGGGGGTCTCTTTGACTTAGACCTCAAGCAGGAGATGATCGCCAACTTCGAGGAGAAGATGGCCGCTCCGGATTTCTGGGATGACAATGAGAAGGCGCAGGGCGTTATTGCTGAAATGAACGCTGTTAAATCCGGCGTGGACCAGTATCAGAAGCTGCAGCAGGAATATGACGACGCGCTGCTTATGGCCGAACTCGCCGAGGAAGAAGGCGACGAGGAACTGGCTGCTGAAATCGGAACGAATGTATCGGCGCTGACGGGCAAGCTGGAGGAATTTGAGCTTCAACTCCTGCTCAATCAGCCTTACGATAAACTGAATGCCATTCTGGAGCTTCATCCGGGCGCAGGCGGAACAGAATCCCAGGATTGGGGCCAGATGCTGCTCAGAATGTATACCCGGTGGGCGGAGAAGCGCGGCTTTAAGGTGGAGGTTTTGGACTATCTGCCAGGAGATGAAGCCGGAATCAAAAGCGTAACGCTGCTGATCAAAGGCTACAACGCATACGGTTACTTGAAAGCGGAAAAAGGCGTTCACCGTCTGGTCCGCATTTCCCCATTCGACGCTTCCGGCCGCCGGCATACATCCTTCGTATCCTGCGACGTGGTTCCGGAAATCAATGAAGACATCGATATCGAGATCCGCACCGAGGATCTGAAGATCGATACGTACCGGGCTACCGGCGCGGGCGGACAGCATATTAATACGACCGATTCAGCGGTCCGGATTACCCACCAGCCGACCGGGATAGTCGTTACCTGCCAGAATGAACGCTCCCAGATCAAGAACCGGGAGCGCGCGATGACGATGCTTCGTTCCAAGCTGTACGAGCGCAAGCTGGAAGAACAGCAGCGCGAGCTGGATGAAATCCGCGGTGAGCAGTCGGATATTGCTTGGGGCAGCCAAATTCGTTCCTATGTCTTCCATCCGTACAGCATGGTCAAGGACCACCGAACCTCTGTGGAGACGGGCAATGTCGGTTCCGTGATGGACGGTGATCTGGATGCCTTTATCGATGGATATCTACGCAGCCAGATCAAGACTGAGGCCGAATAACCAATGTCCAAAATAAAGACACGGGGTAAGCCGCCGCTAATCCCGCTGAACGGACCACTCCGTCATCTAGCGGATACAATAATGATTACCGTCGGCTCGCTCATTACCGCGCTCGCCTTCAACTTGTTCATGCTGCCTAATCGGATTGCTTCCGGCGGCGTATCGGGCTTGTCCGTCTTGGCGGAGTCGTGGTTCGGAGCGGAGCCGGCTTTTACCCAGTGGGCGCTCAACATCCCGCTATTCATACTTGGTGTGCTCATCCTGGGCCGGAACTATGGGCTCCGGTCGCTGCTAGGCAGTTTTGTACTCCCGTTATTTATTTATTTGACCAAAGACGGTCCAGTGCCGACTACCAATCCACTGCTGGCCTCTATCTACGGAGGAATTGGTGTCGGCCTCGGTCTGGGCCTTGTGTTCCGCGGACGCGGCTCGACAGGGGGCCTTACGATTCTGGCGCAGATTATCCAGAAGGTGACCGGTCTTAGCTTCTCCATGTCCGTCGTCCTGCTGGATGGCACGGTTATTACGCTGGCGGCATTCGTACTGGGGATGGAGCAGGCGATGTACGCGCTGATTGGTCTGTTCGTAACGGGCAGAGTGATCGACGCGCTGGAAGTGGGCTTCAGCTATACGAAGGTGGCCTACATCATTTCGGATCATACAGAGGCGATCTCCGAAGCGATTCTGAATGATTTGGACCGTGGCTTGACGAAGCTGGAGGCTCAAGGCGGATATACCGGCGACAACCGCACAGTGCTGATGGTGGCAGTTGGGCAGAATGAGACAACCCGTCTCAAAGCGATTGTCCGCTCGGTAGATGCTGACGCCTTCGTCATTATCAGCGACGCCCATGAGGTGCTGGGCAAAGGGTTCAAGAGAGAAGCGTAGTTTTTCCTATACTTTATTAGGAGAAGCGGCGCTTCTTTTTTCGAATCCACTATTCTTGCAGGATATAAATGTTACACAATCTGTTGTATTTATATTAATCCGGTTGTATAATAATACATATTTCTTAGGACGGCGGATAATGGATATATCCGGTATAATAGAGAGAAAAGGCAGGAGGAACCGGGAATGACGGTGGAAGGCAAGTTAAGGGCGGCAATCGTGGGATCAACAGGCTATGGAGGCGTGGAGCTGATCAGGCTTCTGCAGGGTCATCCGAAGGTTGAAATTACTTCAGTAATCTCCTCTTCTAGCGCGGGGGCGCCGATTGAAGAAGGATTTCCACATTTGACCGGCGTGCTCAGCAGGAATCTGGACGGAGTGGATGCGGCGGAGATGAAGGAGAGGGCGGATGTCGTATTCACGGCAACGCCGGCCGGCGTCAGCGCCAAGCTGGTTCCGCAGCTGCTGGAGGCGGGGCTTAAGGTCGTTGATCTGTCCGGCGATTTCCGGCTGAAAGACGGCGGCGAATACGAACGCTGGTATAAACATCCGGCACCGCAGGAGAGTTATTTGGAGCAGGCGGTTTACGGGCTGTGTGAGGTATTCGGAGAACGTGTGGCAGGCGCGGAGTTCATCTCCAATCCGGGCTGCTATCCGACAGCGACGCTGCTTGGTCTGATTCCGGCGGTTAAAGCAGGATGGATCAAATCGGACAGCATCATCGTCGACGCGAAATCGGGCGTATCGGGTGCTGGACGCGGAGTGAATGTGGGCGTTCATTATGCGGAAGTAAATGAGAATTTCAAAGCTTATAAGATCAACAAGCATCAGCATATTCCTGAAATCGAGCAGGCTCTTACGGAGATTGCCGGGGAAGCGGTGACGGTAACATTCACCACCCATCTCGTTCCGATGACGCGGGGGATTATGACCACGATCTATGCGGGGATGACCGGGGATTACAGCGAGCAGGACTTTATAGAATTGTATCGCAGCTATTATGAGGGCAGATCTTTTGTCCGGGTGCGTAATGCGGGAATCTGGCCGGCGACCAAGGAAGTCAGCGGATCGAATTATTGCGACATCGGATTTGCTGCGGATGCCCGTACTGGCCGAATCACAATTATTTCGGTTATCGACAATCTTGTGAAAGGCGCCGCTGGGCAGGCGATTCAGAATCTCAATTTAATGATGGGATGGGAGGAAACCCTTGGGCTCGGTTACACGCCTGTGTATCCGTAAAGCTAAGCGGGAAATAAGAACATGAGCGAGAAGCTGTACACCGTCGTGGAAGGCGGAAGCATAACGACACCGAGAGGATTTACATCCGGAGGCCTGCACTGCGGCTTGAAAAAAACCGACCGCAACGATCTCGCCGCCATACTGTGCGAGGTGCCGGCGACGGCTGCGGCGGTATATACGACGAACCTGTTCCAGGCTGCTCCTCTTAAGGTAACACGGGAAAGCCTCGGCAGCGGAGTTCTTCGGGCTGTTGTTGTCAACAGCGGCAATGCCAATGCCTGTACTGGAGAACAGGGCGAGGCCGATGCCTATGAGATGCGGGCGGTCGCCGCACGGCACTTGGGCGTAAGCGAGGACGATGTGGCGGTTGCATCGACGGGAGTTATTGGCGAGCTGTTGAAGATGGACCGCGTACGCAGCGGCTTGGCCGCTCTACCGGAGAAGCTCTCTGGTGATGCGGACGGAGCGGAGGAGTTCTGCCAGGCGATTTTGACCACCGATTTGGTGAAAAAGGAATGCTGCGTGAAGATATGGATCGGGGATACGGAAGTCCTAATCGCCGGCGCTGCGAAGGGTTCTGGCATGATTCATCCGAATATGGCCACCATGCTCGGCTTTATGACGACGGATGCCGCCATTGGGCAGGAGGAGCTTCAGACGCTGCTGCGCAAGGCAACGGATACGACCTTCAATATGATTACCGTGGACGGGGATACAAGTACGAACGATATGCTGGTTGCGATGGCCAGCGGTCTGGCCGGAAACGAGGAGCTGAATAAGCTGCATCCGGATTGGGAGGCTTTTGAAGCGGCGTTTACGCATGTGTGCCGCCATCTTGCTATGGCGATTGCCAGAGACGGCGAGGGCGCAACCCATTTGGTTGAGGTGCAGGTTAACGGCGCGGGCGACGAGGCGGCGGCGCGTGCGATTGCGAAGACTGTGGTAGGCTCCAGCCTGGTGAAATCCGCCATATTCGGTGCGGATGCGAACTGGGGGCGGATTATTGCCGCAGTCGGCAGAGCGGGCGTTCCGGTATCGGTCGACAAGGTGGATATATCGCTTGGCACGATCGAGGTGCTTCGCCAGTCGAAGCCGGTGGCATTTGATGAAGCGGAAGCCTTGGCCTATTTGCAGGGGGATACTACACTTATTACCGTGAATTTGGCTGACGGCGAGGGTAACGCCACGGCATGGGGCTGCGATCTGACGTATGATTATGTGCGGATTAACGCCGCATACCGGACTTAAGAGACGGCCTCGGCCAATTGCTGCAAGGTATATACAGGTAGCGGCATAATACAGCCTCTTACAAGGAAGGATAACGAAACTCATGACGCAAAGCGATGCATATGAAACGAATAGCGCGGGCAATGAGAGAATGTTCGTGATGAAGTGCGGCGGCAGTACGCTGACCGCGCTTCCGGATTCTTTTTTTGACGAACTCCGGCATCTGCAGGAGGATGGTGTGCAGCCGATAATCGTTCACGGCGGCGGACCGGCGATATCGGGCAATCTGGCTCGTCTCGGCATTGAGAGCAGCTTTGTGAACGGCCTGCGGGTGACGACCGAGGAAGTGCTCGACGTTGTAGAGATGACGCTGTCCGGCAGCATCAATAAGGCGATTGTACGGCGAATTCAGGGGAGCGGCGGCAGAGCGATCGGCTTGTCCGGCGTAGATGGCAATCTCATTACGGCCGCTCCCGTGGTGAACAGTGACGAGGTAGGGCTTGTAGGCCATGTGACCGGGGTGAAAGCGGAAATTATAGCGGGCATTCTGGCGCTCGGGTATATGCCTATTATTGCGCCGCTTGGCGTGGACAATGTGGGCCAGCGGTACAATATTAACGCCGATACGGCTGCGGGAGCGGTCGCTTCCTACATGAAGTCGCCGCAAATGATTGTGGTGACCGATGTCCCGGGCATTTTGACGACTGCGGAAGATGGAAGCAAGAAGGTTCTGCCGATGGTGACGGTTGCCGAGATTGACAAGATGATCGACAGCGGCGAGATTTACGGGGGGATGATCCCCAAGGTCCGAGCCGCGGTGGACTGTATCCAGGGCAGTGTGTCCGAGGTCGTCATTGTCGACGGCAAGGAGCCGGGAGTGCTGAGCCGGGTGCTGTCCGGTGAAACCATCGGTACGCGGATCGTGCGAGAGTAAGGGAATAGCGGAAGATCAGGCAAACGGCAAAGGACGGTATATGAGGAACGCCGGGGGCCTGCTGGACTTATAGCAAATAAATAATGCCGAAAGCCGCGTCAGGCGGTGTGGGCGGGGGAGAGTGAATGAAAATGAGCAAGCTTACGCAGGCGGAAAGTCATTCTTTGAAGGAAGTACAGGTCGCGGACACGGGAGCGGAAATCAGCACGGCGGGTCAATCGGCGGCTTCCGGCAAGCTGGAACATGTTTTTCCATCCTATGCGAGATACGACATCAGTCTGGTCAAGGGCAAAGGAAGCTGGGTATGGGACGACAAAGGCAATAAATATCTCGATTTCACCTGCGGTCTGGCGGTGACCAGCCTTGGACACGCTCCGGAGAAGGTTGGCGAGAGATTGAAAGCCCAGATCGACACGCTGTGGCATGTATCTAACCTGTTCCACATCCCTGGACAGGACAAGGTGGCCGAACTGCTGACAGCGAACAGCTGCGCGGATCAGGTGTTCTTCTGCAACAGCGGAGCGGAATCGAACGAAGCCGCGATCAAGCTGGCGCGCCGCTATCACCAGAAGGTGAAAGGTACGGGGCGCTACGAGGTCATTACATTCGAGCAGTCTTTCCACGGACGCACGCTGGCTACGCTGACGGCAACGGGACAGCAGAAGGTAAAAGACGGCTTTCTGCCGCTGCCGCAGGGCTTTGTCACGGTGCCTCTCCATGATCTTCCGGCGCTTGAAGCAGCCATCGGGGAAAATACGGCAGCCATCATGCTGGAGATGGTGCTGGCGGAGGGCGGCGTGCTTGAGGTGCAGCCGGAGTTCTTGAATAGCGTCGTAGCGCTGTGCAAGAAGCACGGGCTGCTGCTGATCGTGGATGAAGTGCAGACCGGAATGGGCCGCACGGGCAAGCTGTTCGCGCATCAGCATTACGGTATTGAGCCGGATATTTTTACGGTTGCCAAGGGCATAGCGAGCGGCTTCCCGGCAGGGGTGATGCTTGCGAAGGGCTATCTGCGCGAGGCGTTCACTCCGGGCACTCATGCCACGACGTTCGGCGGCACGCCGCTGGCGACGGCGGTCATGGCGGCTACCATCGAGACGATGCTGGAGGACAATCTTCCGCAGCGCGCGGCCGAGTCCGGCGAATATTTGACCGGGCTTCTGAAAGAGAAGCTGGCCGATTGTCCATTCGTAGTGGACGTCCGCGGCAAAGGTCTGCTGATCGGCATCGAGTGCCAATCTCCTGTTGGTGATATCGTGCTGGCCGGTCAATCCAAGGGTCTGCTGTTCGTCACGGCGGGAACCCATGTCATCCGTCTGCTGCCGAACCTGTACGTAACAAAGGAAGAGATTCGCCAGGCGGTGGACATCCTTTCGGATCTCATTCATACTTATGCTATCGAGCATCAGGCTAAGTGATAGCGCAAAGCGGACGATTCAAGCAATAAATTAGCGGGTACAGTTCCCGCAGTATAGATAGGCTTTAACTAACTCCCCTTTTTGCAGGGTTATTTGGCAGGGCCATATTATGAATAACAAGGAGGAACGGATTCATGAGTCAGAGCATCACGGACAATTCACAGGGCATCGTGCTCAAAGGCCGGGATTTTCTGGAGCTGGATGACTACAGTACGGAAGAAATCCAGTATCTGATTGATCTGGCGATCGAGCTGAAGCGCAAGCAGAAGAACGGCGAAGTATATCAGCCGCTGCTGGGCAAGACGATCGGTCTTATTTTTGAAAAATCATCCACACGCACACGCGTATCCTTTGAGGTAGGCATGTTTCAGCTTGGCGGACATGCTTTATTCCTGAGCAAAAACGACATCCAACTCGGACGCGGCGAGACGGTGGGCGATACGGCGCAGGTCATGTCGCGTTATCTGGACGGCATCATGATCCGCACATTCGGACATGACAAGGTTGAAGAGCTGGCCCGCTACGCTTCGGTGCCCGTCATTAACGGCCTGAGCGATCTGGCGCATCCGTGCCAGGTGCTGGCCGACTATCAAACCGTCTATGAGCAGAAGGGTCAGTTGAAGGGCCTGAAGCTTGCCTTTATCGGCGACGGCAACAATATGGCGCATTCCCTGCTGCTTGGCGGGGCTAAGCTTGGCGTCCATGTCTCCATTGCGGGACCGGAAGGTTACGAGCCGGATGCTGCGGTTGTGGCCAAAGCGCGGGAAATCGCCAAAGAGACCGGCTCCGAGATCGTCATCACGCGCAGTCCGGAGGAAGCGGTGAAGGATGCCGATGTCATCTATACGGACGTATGGGCAAGCATGGGCTTCGAGGAAGAGCAGCTCAAGCGGGAAGCCGCGTTCAAGGATTACCAGGTTAACGAGGAGCTCGTCAAAGGCGCGAAGAGCGACTATATGTTCCTGCACTGTCTGCCTGCCCACCGGGGCGAGGAAGTGACCGCTGGAATTATCGACGGACCGAACTCCTTCATTTTCGATGAGGCGGAGAACCGGCTGCATGCGCAAAAGGCGCTGATGGCCGCCCTGATGGGCTGACCTGTCCAGCTTAGCGATCAAGCGCAGCGAGAAATCCCTTAAGCAGAAAGGAAGAATTTTTTAATGGCAAAAGAAAAAATCGTGCTCGCCTATTCCGGCGGCCTGGATACCTCGGTCATTCTGAAATGGCTGAAAGAAACGTACGACGCGGAAATTATCGCTTTTACGGCCGATATCGGCCAGAAGGAAGAATTGGACGGTCTGGAGGAAAAAGCGCTCGCCACCGGCGCGTCGAAAGTATATATCGACGACCTGCGCGAGGAATTCGCCAAGGATTTCATCTACCCGATGTTCCAGGCCGGGGCGCTGTACGAAGGGCAGTATCTGCTCGGCACCAGTATCGCCCGCCCGCTGATCGCTAAACGCATGGTCGACATCGCCATCGCGGAAGGTGCCACGGCTATTGCGCACGGCGCCACCGGCAAAGGCAACGACCAGGTGCGATTCGAGCTTGGCGCGGCTGGCCTTGCTCCGAACATCAAGGTTATCGCGCCTTGGCGGCTCGAAGAGTTCCGCAATCAGTTCCCTGGACGCGCGGAAATGATTGCCTACGCGGAAGCGAACGGCATTCCGGTTCAGGCATCGGCGGCGAAGCCGTATTCCATGGACCGCAATCTGCTGCATATCAGCTATGAGAGCGGAGTCCTGGAAGATCCGTGGTTTGACGCCAGCGCTCCCGAGAACAAGGAGATGTTCCTGCTAACGAATGCGCCCGAGGACGCTCCGAACGAGTCGGAATATCTTGAGCTGGAATTCCTGAAGGGCGACTGCGTTGCCCTTAACGGCGAACCGCTTGCACCTCTGCAGGTTATGGAGAAGCTGAACGAGCTTGGCGGCAAGCACGGCATCGGCCGCGTGGATATGGTCGAGAACCGTTTTGTCGGCATGAAGAGCCGTGGGGTATACGAGACTCCTGGCGGCACGATCTTGTTCACCGCCCACCGCAAAATGGAATCCATCACGATGGACCGTGAAGTGATGAACGTCCGCGATAGCCTGATTACCCGTTACAGCACGCTGGTTTATAACGGCTTCTGGTTCGCTCCGGAACGCAAGGCGATTCAGGCGCTTGTGACCGAGAGTCAACAGAACGTAACCGGAACCGTACGCCTCAAACTGTATAAAGGCAACATTATCGCCGCCGGCGTTAAGAGTCCGGTCAGCCTGTATAATCCGAATATCGCGACGATGGAGGCAGATCCGACGCAGGCCTACGATCAGGGTGACGCTACCGGATTCATCCGCCTGAACGCACTGCGCCTGAAGGTTTCCACAGGAGTGGCCGAATCGGCGAAATAAGGCAACCTGAGCAATAAGGTATACCCGGGACTGGGGAGCGGCAGTATATCCTCACAAGCCCGGGTTTTTCCATGAAAGCGCACGGAAGAGATCTATTTTGAAAAGGGGGAATCGAGCAGTGAGCAAGCTGTGGGGTGGACGTTTCACTAAAGGAACGAACAAGCTTGTGGAGGAATACACAGCCTCCATCGGCTTCGATAAAGCGTTGGCAGAAGAAGATGTGCAGGGCAGCCTGGCGCATGTGACGATGCTGGGCAAATGCGGGATTTTGCCGCAGGAAGATGTGGAGACGATTAAGGAAGGGCTTCAAAAGGTGCTGGAAAAGGTTCGCGCCGGAGAGGTTGAATTTTCCGTCTCGGACGAAGATATTCATATGAACATCGAGAAGCAGCTGATCGGGGAGATTGGACCGGTCGGCGGCAAGCTGCACACGGGACGCAGCCGCAATGACCAGGTGGCGACGGACATGCATTTGTATTTGCGCAACCGGGTCGTGGAATTGACTGACCTGCTGCATGGGCTTCAGGAGGCGCTGATTGAGCAGGCCAGGGACAATGTGGAGACGATTGTGCCCGGATACACGCATCTGCAGCGGGCGCAGCCGATTCTGTTCGCGCATCATTTGCTTGCCTATGTGTCGATGTTCCGCCGGGACGCGGAGCGGCTGACGGACAGCTACAAGCGCATCAATGTACTGCCGCTGGGCGCCGGTGCGCTGGCGGGAACGACTTTTCCGATTGACCGGCATTTTGTAGCGGAACAGCTAGGTTTTGACGGCGTCTACGAGAACAGTCTGGATGCTGTCAGCGACCGCGATTTTATCGTCGAGTTCCTGGCGAACGCTTCGCTGATCATGGCGCATCTGTCGCGTCTGAGTGAAGAATTGGTGCTGTGGAGCAGCACGGAGTTCAGCTTCGTGGAGCTGGATGACGCCTTCTGCACAGGCAGCAGCATTATGCCTCAGAAGAAGAATCCCGACGTGCCGGAGCTTGTGCGCGGCAAGACAGGCCGTGTATACGGCAACCTGATCGGGCTGCTGACGGTGCTGAAATCCCTGCCTCTGGCGTACAACAAAGACATGCAGGAAGATAAGGAAGGCATGTTCGACACGGTTGCGACGCTGACAGGCGCCCTTCAATTGTTCGCACCGATGATTGCGACGATGAAGGTCAACAAGGGACGGATGCGGGAAGCGGTGAACACCGATTTCTCCAACGCGACGGATATTGCGGATTTCCTCGTCGGCAAAGGACTGCCGTTCCGCCAGGCGCATGAAGTCATCGGGAAGACGGTGCTGTACTGCATCAATGAAGGCAAATTCCTGCTCGATCTGACGCTGGACGAGTTCAAGCAGTTCTCGCCGTTGTTCGACGAGAATATTTATGCCGTACTTCAGCCGGAAGCGGTTGTCAATGCGCGCAATGTGTACGGCGGTACGGCAACGGTGCAGGTGCAGGCGGCGATTGGGCGGGCGGAAGAGAGTCTGCTCGAAGCGAAAAAATGGGTTGCGGAGCATGCAGCGAAACTTTAAGCGTACGGTGCCAGGCCCGAAGTCGGATCAAGAGGCCATCACGGTTAATGAACTAAAAATGACATTCAAACGGACATTCGTTTGAATGTCATTTTTTTTAGGGGGATTTTCGCGAACTGGTGTATCTGAAAAGGGGAATGTTTCCAAAATCTGCGACCGTACATCCTTTTTACAACACTTTTAATTAAAGATGGAATATTCCTGCGAGCATACATGTTTTCCGCGCTCGATCTCCTGCTATTGCAGAAATCGCTTGAAATTCCTGCACGCTCGCAGCTTTTTCCCAATCGACCAAAGGATCGACGAAAAAAGATGTGCTATAGCAGTTTTGACTGCACCGGAAAAGTACCCGTTTGTGGAGAAGAGGAGACCACTTTGAAGCGGAGAAGAGCAGCTTTTTTAATAAGTGGATTTATCCTCTCGAAGTGAATGTATCCTATCAAAGTGAAATTATCTTCTCAGCGGCAGCCAGGCCAGCACATCTTGAATTTTGGTATCCCAGTATCCCCATTCATGTGTTCCCGGGCTCTCCTCATAAGTCAAGGATAGGGAGGTAGCTCGGGCGGCATCACGAAAACGCAGATTGTCCTCATACAAAAAATCCTCCGTACCGCAGCATTGGTACAGCATCGGCTTTGGTCCGCTCGAGGCGTCTACCTTGCGAATCAAGGCCAGAAGGTCCTCGTCCGTTCCTGAGATATCCTCAGTGCCAAAAATCATTTCAAATTCTTGTTTGGACATAGCGTTACCATGGTTGATATGAAGATGCGCCACTTCCAGCGCTCCGGACAGGCTGGCAGCAGCCGCAAAAGACTCCGGCTTGCGAAGCCCCAGCTTGATTGCCCCATAGCCTCCCATCGACAAGCCTGCCACGAAGTTATCCTCACGCTCCGCAGACAGTGGAAAGAAAGACCTTGCCAGCACCGGAAGCTCTTCACTGATAAAGGTCCAGTATCGGCCTCCGTAAGCCATGTCCGTGTAAAAGCTGCGATGTACCTGTGGCATAACGACCGCAATCCCCAGGTTCGCGACATAGCGCTCAATCGACGTGCGGCGAATCCAAGTGGAGTGATCATCAGACAATCCATGCAGCAGGTACAAGGTAGGATGCAGACCGTTACGGGCAGTGCTTCTCATTCCGATTTGTGTCTTCGTCTTCTGCGGCAAAATCACTGTCATCGACGTGCTTAGTCCCAGTGTTTCCGAATAATGACGGCATTCGATTAAAGCCATATTATCGACTCCTCCTTTTGGGCAAATCATACCATAGTTATCAGCGACCTATATTATAAGAATGAATAAAGTTCTTCTGCAAGCGTGGTTGGCGGGATACGGTCGGCAGCATATGGTAAAGGAGAACAAGCCACGCTTAAGCTATGACGAATGTGTAATTAGGCTGGAATCGACATGTCTTCCGGATAACTTGTTTGAATTATAGAGGGGAGGCGGAGGTATGAACAAAAGCGGAAGGTTGAGGGGGCAAGCGAGGCGTGTCCAACTATGACTGCCCGGCGAGCAAATCGGAGACATAGACGGCTCCGGCCAGCTTGCCGCAGTCAGTAACAATAATGCAGTCATTCTGCTGCATCGGGTGGCGGTCCATAGCCATTGCCAGAACCGTATGCGGCGCAGCGGCGATGTCGACAATCAGCGGGTCTTTGTGAGCCAGCTTCATTGCAGGTTCTCTGTAGAATGTATCCATTCCGTACCGGCCGGTCGCCTTTAAAAAGAACTTCTCGCTCATCAGCAGTCCCACCGGCTCGTCTGCCGGATTGCAGAGGACAAGGCATTTGGACTCCGGGTGCTCGAACATCAGGCGAAGCGCCTGCCGACAGGTGTGGTGGTCATAAACGATCGGCGCAGGTCGCATAAGATCGGCCAGCTTAAGATCGGTCGATATTGCCGTAGTTGTCATATGAAGTCATCCCTTTCTGAATGTAGTGATTACTTGAGTATATCACTAGTATATCAGCAGATTGTAAAGAGGACGGCTTGCTTAGGTAAAGCACGAATTAAATATGCTGGGCGGCACTCAAAGCCTACTTGCTTAAGCGCCGCCCGGTACATGTAATCTCCTAGAAGCCCCCTCAATTATTCTTTCTTATTCCGTCCTCCACCAGCGGACGCTCGGAGGGCTCCGGCGCGGCTGGTCTTGCTCCGCCAGGACCGACGGCGACAAGGGTTTGCTGCGGCCGGTAGATGTCGCGCGACAGTTTTCTTCTGTCTACGGCCTTGCCGTCAACCTTGCGGGTGAGGTAGGTTTCCACAATATATCCAGTTTTGCCGTTCTGGAGCGTGCGTGAAGCCCCGGACGGCAGGGATGCATCGGAAACCGTCCGCCTGCCGGGCGGCAGGATTTCCACAGTCCGCGACTCAACCTCATATGATACGTTTTGCGGGAAGGTGCCGAAGAGCTTGACGGTCAGCGCGCGGCCCTGCACGGCGGATCGGATTAATAAATAGCGGCCGGTGTTGTTGCGGAAGCGGAAATTGATCGACCCCTGGGAGAATGTAGCATCCTGGCCCTTGGGCAGATAGCTTACCGGCAGCGAGTGGCTGCGCCGCTCCACGATTTCAAGTCCCGTCCGCAGCGCCGCGTTGTACAGGGTGCTGGATACCTGGCAGATTCCGCCGCCGACGCCCGGCTGAAGCCTGCCGTTCACGATGACCGGCGCCTCGCGGAATCCGGTGGTCTTCTCCGCTTTTTCGATAGCTTTGCTGTAATCGAATATTCCTCCTGGGGGCAGCAGCGTATCATTCACCGCCTTTGCAGCCGATTCCACGTTGTAGCTTCTCCCCGGTCCGCTTGAGCCCAGCGAGGTGCTGAATTCGGCAATCTTGCGCGCCACTCCCTGTTCCCGAAGCGACTCTACCGTCACATCCGGCTGCATGATTTTAAGCGGAAGCTTAGCGGTGATGCCCGTGCTCCGCACAGCCTCCAGCCGGTCGAAGCTTCCCGGAAGCACGGCCCGAAGCGAAGCATCCATGCCGTTCCAGTCAACCCTGCGGGAGGTTTCTCCCGGTGTATAGACGATTTGGTCGCTCTCCGTAATTCTCCGGGTGGCATTCACAGGTTCGCCGAAAGCGGTCCGCTCCCACTGAGGACTCAAAGTTCGTTTCAGCACAGCGCTGTCCCAGCCCGCCTCAAGCCCCCATGTCTTCGCGAAGCCGTGGCGGGCCTTGGCCCTCTCCAGAAGGCTCCCGTCCGTCAGCCGGTCCAGGCTCTTCAGAAACCCGTCCGCATTATATGAAATGCCCGCTTCCTTAAGCGCAATCCGGATCTCCGTCTCCCCGTCTCCCGTCAGTGTGATCGGGATTGCATGCACCGCTTGGAGCTTCCGGTCCAGTTCCGTACGCGCCTCCGCGATATCCATTCCGCCGACACTCCAACCCGCAAGCGTTGTCCCCTTCGGCACGCTGCGCTGTCCCGCATATAAGTACAGCCCCCCGTATACTAGCGAAGCCGCTAATATTAGTCCGATTAGCGCAATCAGGGCGCCATGTGTTTTTCTCATCGCAATGTCGTCTCCTCTGATACCGAAAATTTGCGCCAAGAGGCGCCGGTTCTGCCGTGAAGGCCTTTAGAAATGCGGTCCGCCATGCCGATATAGTTATAGGGACGCGGGCCTGGTCTTGATCGGTTAAATATATGCCGGGTCTCAGCAAAACTTTCGGGTACTCAAGCAGTTACGGATTTGTTACAATAGATACGTCTGTGGTAATATCGCAGTTTTTGATAGCTTACGCAGTGGATTGTCGAAGAGCGTGGAACGGATAAGTCAGAATCGGGAAGTGATAAAGATGATCGAAATGCAGGATATCTGGAAGACATATCCTAATGGCACCCATGCACTTCAAGGAGTGTCGGTCAAAATCGACCGGAACGAATTCGTATATATCGTCGGCCCGTCGGGCGCGGGTAAATCGACGTTCATGAAATTGATTTATAGAGAAGAAGCGCCGACTAAGGGCCAGATTTCCGTGGGAGGTTTCAATATCGGCAAGCTGAAGCCGCGCAAAATCCCTTACGTTCGCCGAAATATCGGTGTAGTGTTCCAGGATTTCAGGCTGCTTCCGAAGTTGACGGCTTTCGAAAATATCGCGTTTGCGATGGAGGTTATCGAAGCGCCGAGAAAGCAAATCAAGAAGCGGGTGAACGAGGTGCTCGACCTGGTGGGCCTGCGTTCCAAAGCGAATCGCGAGCCTTCCCAGCTCTCCGGCGGGGAACAGCAGAGGATCGCCATCGCCCGGGCCATCGTCAACAATCCTTCGGTCATTGTGGCAGACGAACCTACGGGCAATCTGGACCCGGAGACATCGTGGGGCATTATGCAGCTGCTGGATGAAATTAATTTTCGCGGTACAACCATAGTCATGGCCACCCATAACCGGGATATCGTGAACAAAATGCGCAAACGTGTTCTGGCCATCGAGCATGGAGAGATCGTCAGAGACCAACTGAGAGGAGAATACGGATATGAGTTTTAAAACCTTCTTGCGGCATGTGCGGGAAGGCTTCAAGAACGTATTCCGCAACGGCTGGATGTCGGTGGCCTCCATCACATCCATTGTCGTCTCCTTGCTAGTGCTGGGCGTCTTTATTTTATTGGTATTAAATGTAAATTCATTAGCAGACAAAGCGGACAGTCAAGTGCAGATCACCGTTCATTTGACGCTGGAGACGAATCAAGCGCTGCGTGAGACGCTCCAGAATGAGATCGGCAGCATGCCCGAGGTCAGCAAAATCGAGTTCGTCCCCAAAGAGCAGGGGCTGGAAGAGCTGCGCAAGGATTTGGGGCCGGATGGCGACAACATACTGGAAGGGTTTGACAAAGACAATAACCCGCTCAATGACGCTTTCCGGGTTGAAGTAGTGAAGGCGACGACCGTGCCGTTTGTGGCGGATAAGATCAAGGCCCTGAACGATACCCACCCCGAGAAACCGATCTACAAGGTGAAATATGGGGAGGGCGCTGTGGAGACTCTGTTCAAAATCACGCACACGATCCGCAACGTCGGTTTTGTTTTTGTCGCAGGGCTCGGTGTAATGTCGATGTTCTTGATTTCCAATACGATCCGGGTGACCATACTGGCCCGCCGCAAGGAGATCGGAATTATGAAGCTGGTGGGGGCAACGAATGCCTTTATCCGCTGGCCGTTTTTTATAGAGGGCGCGCTGATCGGACTGCTTGGCTCGCTTATTACCGTCGGGGTCTTATATGCCGGTTATACCGGTCTGAATACATCCATGAAGGGTGATCCGCTGCTGGGCTGGAGAATATTGCCCTTTACCGATATCTGGATGCAGCTGAGCGGTCTGCTGGTCGGACTTGGGGTGCTGATCGGCGTTTGGGGAAGCACCGTGTCCATCCGCAAGTTTTTGAAGATCTGAACAATTAAGAACAAAGGACGGGGAACGTGAGTTGAGAAAAATAGCCGCCGGTTTAGCCGTATTGCTGCTGTCTGCCGTAATGTTCCAGCCCTCTGAAGGATATGCCAAGAAACCAAGCGTCGCCGAAATCGACAAGCAGCTCAAGCAGTTGCAGCAGGATGTTAAGAACGCGAAATCGCAGCAGGAAAAAGCGGCTGCCCAAGGTCAGCAGGCCCAGCACTACAAGAATAAAACGAACCAGAATCTGCAATATGTGCTCGGCCAGATCGAACTGGTCAAGGGCGAAATGAAGCAGATTTCTACTAAAATCGATAACACCGAGGAATCGCTCAAGACAACGGCTTCCGAACTGGACGCCGCGCAGGAGCGGGTGGATTCGCGGCAGAAGCTGATTGAATCCCGCGTGCGTCTCATGTACACGGATGGAGCGGTGTCTTACCTTGATGTGCTGCTCTCTTCCAAAAGCTTCTCGGATTTTCTTGACCGCGCGGATTCGCTTAAGCTGATCGTAGACCAGGACCAAGATTTGCTGGACCAGCATAAGCGGGATGAAGCGACTGTTACCCAAAAGAAGAAAGAGCTTGAAGGGCAGTACGCCCTGGCCAAGCAGCTGTACACCGATCTGGAATCGCAGCGGAGCGTCTTGAAGGAGAAGGAAGCCGAGAAGCAGGAACTGATCGCTTATTACGACAAGGCCATCGATGATGCGGAGGATATCAGCCAGGAGCAGAACGCCAAGCTGGTGCAGCTCGCAAGTCAGCGCGCGGCGCTCGAAGACCAGAAGGATAAGCTGAAGGCTGAGGAAGCAGCGAGAAGGGCGGCGGCGGCTAAGGCGGCAGCGGCAAAAAGAGCAGCCGCGGAAGCGGCGAGAAGAGCAGCGGCGGCCAGCAGATCCGGCGATTCTGGTGCGGAGCATGGCGGCGGCGACTCGAGCAGCACCTACGCCAGCGGCGGCGGACCGCTGCTGCTGCCCGTGGGCAACGCGCGGGTATCCTCGCCGTACGGCTACCGGATTCATCCGGTGACGGGAGAACGCAAGCTGCATACCGGCGTTGACTTCGCCGTTCCGCAGGGTACGGACATTCATGCGGCCGAAGCGGGCACCGTCATTGTCGCGGAATGGTGGAGCGGCTACGGCTACTGCGTGGTTATCGACCACGGCGGCGGCATGTGGACGCTGTACGGCCACATCCGCGAGGGCGGAATCAAGGTTAGCGTAGGAGACAAGGTGGAGCGCGGACAGACCATTGCGGAATCGGGCTCTACCGGACGGTCAACCGGACCGCATCTTCACTTCGAGGTGCGGATTGACGGAAAGCCGGTTGAACCGATGGATTACTTATAGTTTAGCGGCATAATAAATAATATTTGGCGTTACGGCATATACTGGAAGTCAGACCGATCCTTACGGGACGGACCTCAGGCATACCGGCATGATGGACAAGAAGGGACGGTGAAGGCTTCATGTTAAAAAAGAGCACGGCGGCTTTTATGGTCATCGCAGCTCTGCTGTGCGGCAGCCTGCTGACGCTTGCTGTGACGGGCTCGCTCTTTTCCGGACAAGCTGCCGGAGAAAGCGTGGCATCCGCCCCGGCAAGCGGCGGGCTTGCGCAGAGCGAAGCGAAGAAGCTTGGGACGACGCTTAGTCTGATCGAAGGAAATTACTACCAGAGCGTGGACCGAAGCAAGCTGATCGACGGCGCGGTTAACGGGATGATGGAAGCGCTCGGCGATCCTTATTCGAACTATATGGCCAAGGAAACGGCGGAGAAATTTGAAGAGAGCATTGAGGGCTCTTTCACCGGCATTGGAGCCGAGGTCGCCTCGGATAACGGCAAAGTCGTCGTCGTGTCTCCGATTAAAGGTTCGCCGGCAGAGAAGGGCGGAATTCAGGCGAAAGATATTATCGTGTCCGTGAATGGAACAACGCTTACAGGAATGGATTTGAACGACGCGGTCGCCAAAATCCGCGGCCCCAAAGGCAGCACAGCGGTCCTCGTCATCCAGCGCAGCGGTTCCGCCCAGCCCCTGACGTTCAATATCAAACGGGATAACGTGACACTGGAGACGGTCTACTCCTCCATGGAGAAGAACGGCGTTGGCGTGATCGAGATTACGCAGTTCTCGCTGAACACTGCCGACCGCTTCAAGGAAGAGCTGGCCAAGCTGGAGAAGAAGGGACTCAAAGGTCTTGTCATTGACGTCCGCAACGATCCCGGCGGCGTCCTCCCGGTTGTCATCGATATTGCCGAGCAGTTCGTGCCAAGAGGCAAGACGATCGTTCAAGTAGAGAACAAGAACAAGGAACGTGAACTGACGACCTCCAAGGGCAGCGGCAAGGATTATCCGGTCACTGTGCTGATGAACAAAGGCAGCGCGAGCGCATCGGAGATCTTGGCGGGAGCGCTGCAGCAGTCTGCCGGAGCCAAGCTGATCGGCGAGAATTCCTTCGGCAAGGGAACAGTGCAGACCAGCTTCGACAAGCAGCTCGGCGATGGCAGCTTGCTCAAGATTACAATCGCCAAATGGCTGACGCCGAACGGAACTTGGATTCACGGCAAGGGAATCAAGCCGGATATCGCCGTGGCCCAGCCGGATTATTTTTCGGTGACGCCAATCGACAAGAGTGTGCCGCTCCAGTACAACTCAAACAGCTCGAATGTGAAGAGCGCGCAGACCATGCTTGACGGTCTGGGCTATAAGCCGGGGCGCAAGGACGGATATTTTGACACCGGCACGAGGGACGCGGTGAAGAAATTCCAGAGCGCAGTCAAGCTGAAAGTTACCGGTATTATTGACGCTAAGACGGCGGAGGCGCTGGAAGCCGCATTGATCAAGGCGATCCGAAATCCTGCGAGCGACAATCAACGCAACCGGGGAATTGAAGAGATACGGAAGGAAATCGGGGCGAAGGCGTCGAATTCATGAAGAAGGCTGATTACAGCCTTCTTTTTTCATGCTGTTAAAGAACGGGACCCAATATTTACTGTTTAAAAAGGCCTGTCTTTGATTATCCCATTCCATTAGAATAGAGGATGAAGCCGCGACTTAAGAGAGCGCAGCCAAAGGAGCGTGACGATCGGTTTGAATGACATGCTGGAACTGCTGGCAAGCTTGGGGAATGCAGCGCTGCATATGCTGGCGCAGCCCTTTTATTATATCGCTTTGCTGTTCATTGGCCTTTATTACCGCAGGCAGACGCTGCTGGAGCGAAGGCTCATTCATGTAAAGCTGCACAGCTGGGGCAGGGAAATATGGCGCGCCATATGGACGGGTCTGGCCGCAGGTGTTCTCGTCTCGCTTGCAGCCATGCTGCTCGGCGTTTCGGTAACGGGTCCGGCAGTTGTCTGCATCTGGGTGGTCAGCCTAGTTCTGCTGCTGTTCCGGGTGCGGTACTTCTGCTTCGCGTATTCCATCGGCCTGCTTGGAATTATTCAGTTTGCCCTGTCCTTCTTTCCTGGCTTCCTCCCCGGCGGTCTTGGCGGAGAGGCCGTGACAGCGGTTAGAGGAATGGATATTCCCGCGCTGCTTGCTTTGGCTGCCATCCTGCATGTGGTCGAGGCGCTGCTCGCCCGCTGGCAGGGGCCGGCGCTTGCGACGCCGCTGTTTCTGGAAGGCAAGCGCGGCCGGGTGGTGGGCGGATACCGGATGGAGGCATTCTGGCCGCTGCCGCTCTTTCTGCTCGTTCCCGCAGGCGCGGGAGCCGGCGAGCTGCCGTGGCCGACGCTGCTCGGCGGAGGCCTCGGCCTCGTCTCGCTGCCTGTCGTCATCGGCTTCAGCCAACTGACGACGGGCATGCTGCCAAAGAGCAAAGCGGCCCGCGCCTCGGGACGGCTGCTGCTCTGCGGCGCCGTCCTGCTGGGCCTCGCGCTGCTCGCGGCCCGGTACAGCCCGCTGACGCTGCTCGCGGCGCTCGCGGCTCTGCTGCTGCACGAAGGGCTGGTGTGGTACGGCGCTCTGGAGGAGCGCCGCAGCAGCCCCTTCTTCGTGCATCCGCCGCACGGCCTGAAGGTGCTGGCCGTGCTGCCCGGCAGCCCCGCGCAGGAGCTGGGCATCCTGCCGGGCGAGATCCTGCTGAAGGTCAACAGCGAAGCGTTGACCGGAAAGGCGCAGCAGCTGCATGAAGCGCTGCGCCGGAGTCCGGCGTTCTGCAAGCTGGAGGTGCAGAACGCCGCAGGCGAGAGCAAGTACCTGCAGCGCGCCATTTACGACGGCGACCATCATCTGCTGGGCGTCATTCTGGCGCCCCAGCCGGATGAAGACACGACGGCGCCAGAGAAGCCGGCCGGCATTGTGGGCATTGCCCTGATGAAGACGGGCGCCCGCCGCAGGGTATCCGGCGCCTCGGCACTGCCGGCCCGGAGGGAGACGGCAGCGGCGCAGGAGACGGCGGCTTCGCGAGAGGCGGCAGCGGCGCAAGAGACAGCAGCTTCGCGAGAGGCGGCCCCTGCGCTTCCCGCGCTCGGAACGCCGGGACCGCTGCCAGGCTCAGGCAGAGCGGAATCGGCGAAACGATAAGCCCGCAACGAACGAATGTGGCGACAAGTCGCATTGCGCCAAAAGAACGGACAAGCCCGGATTTCCGAGAGATCGGGATCCGGGCTTTTGTTGCCTCGTTCTTCTGCTGCAATATTAAATCGGTCGCCGCAGCGGGGCTGTAGCGGTCTCCAAGCTCGGGTACCCCCGCCATGCGTGCTGCAAATACGCGGCCTCTCCCTACAGCGTGTGCACTGCTAACACGGCCGCTCCCGGTGTTCATGTACTGCTGCATAACACGGCCGCACCCGGTGTGCATACGCTGTTGCATAACGCGGATTGCTCCCGATGTGCATGTGCTGTTGCATAACGCGGATTGCTCCCGATGTGCTGTGTGCTGTATAACGCGGACGCTCCTGATGTGCGTTTGCTGCTGCACAACGTGCAACCCATATCGACACATACGTGTTCGGCCGCTCCCCGCGCGCGTTGAGCCCTGCATAGCACATGCCGGGAGAGGCCACCTAGCCTTCCATCGCCGCGCAGAGGCGGATGAAGGAACAAAGGGGCCGTTTGGTCAGCCGGAATAGGCAACATTCTCCTGCAAACCTGCAGGTTTTTTCGGTGAATTTCGCCCGGAAAAAGGAAATGGATGCGAGGGTGCAGTTATTTAATGCTTACACGCCGAAATGGGGAGAAGGGGGGCAAAATGCCTGCGCATTTGCAGGAATGGATTCGGGGAGAGGGTTTTTACGAGAAATAGATGTACAAATGCATTAATTCTTCGCAACCTTCTGACACTGCCCTTCTGCTTTGCCTTGGGGGTGAACGGCTGTACCGCTTGTTGCCTACTGGAAGGCAAACCTCGGCTCACTGTAAAGTAAGCTCATAATTCCACTCAAGTCGTCCTCTCTTGCTGAATCACCTGGCAGGCATTGATTTTACAGGTGAAGCCATCCTTTTGGCTCCTCTACGAATACTGCTCGGATTCACCGCCCATTTTTCAAATAAAAAATAGCGATCTGCGTCCGGTCCCGCAGTCCCAGCTTGCTCAATATTTCGGTTATGTAGTTTTTGACCGTTCCTTCGCTTAAGAATAGTTCGGCGGCAATTTCCTTATTCGAATGCCCCTCAGCGATTGCCTTGACAACCGACTGCTCCGTCTTGGTCAGCCCGTAAGATTCCAGCGGACAGGGGGACGTGTTCCCGGCCGAGGGCTGAAGAAAGTTCGCGAGCTTGCGGGCAATGTCGGGATGAATGAGCATGTTGCCTTCATGGACCGTTTTGATGCCCTGGATAATGCGGTCCGGGGGGATGTTTTTGAGCAGATAGCCGCTGGCTCCGCCTTTGAGCGCCTCGATAATATATTCGTCATCGTCGAAGGTGGTCAGCATCAGCACGGCAGCCTGCGGATAACGCCGCTTGATCAGCCGCGCCCCTTCCACGCCGTCAATGCCGGGCATGCGGATATCCATCAGCACAACATCGGCTTCCGCCCCGCTCTCCAGCAGCTTCAGCGCCTCTCCGCCGTCTCCTGCGGCCCCCGTTACCTCAATCTCCGGGTCCATACCGATGAGCACCTTCAGACTTTCCCTTATAAAAGAATCGTCGTCCACGATTACGACTTTAATCATGCTTGCCGTTCCCCTTTCTGTAAGAAATCTGCTCTGCCGCCCTAAATGATTTCACTTTGCTTATAGACCGGCAGCTTCGTTATGACAGTGAAGGGATAAGCAGCCCGGACCTCGAACGTTCCGCCGACCAGCCGGGTTCGCTCCTCCATCCCTTTTAACCCCATGCCGCCGGCAGCGCCGGTAAGGTGCAATCTTGGGTTCCCTGGGCTCCCGCCGGACAACCGTTCCGAGCGGGTTCCATCGTCCCGGTTGTCGCTCTTGCTCTCCGGTGTCTCACTGCCGTACTCTTCCATCCCTGTTTTTCCGTTATTGCTGACCTCCATCGTAACTTCGGACGGGCTGTAGCAGAGCTTGATGCCGACCGATGTCGCGTGTCCGTGCCGGAGTCCATTGGTGATGGCCTCGCGGGCATTTTTGTACAGGACGACCTGAAGGCTCGGATAGAGCGGATAAGGTGCGCCCTCCACCGTATAAGAGGTCTTGATGCCGGTGTCCCGGCCGGTCTCCTCCAGCAGCCGGTCCAGGGCATAGGCGCCATCAAGCCGCGGGCCCCGGCCGATGCGCCTTACGGCGGCGCGCAGGTCATCCATGCTCTGCGCAAGCTGATCGCGCACTTGTCCCATCATGGTCATGCCTGCCTCCGGCGCGGAGGGAAGCGTGTGCAGCGCGGCCTCCATCATCATTTTGACGCGGATCAGCCGGTGGCCGATGTCGTCATGCAACTGGCGGGAAATTCGCACCCGTTCCTCAGCTTGTGCGGCATTTTCCACTTGGGACGCGAACTGCAGCAGCCGATTGCGGGCTTCGTCCAGCTCGAAGTGCTTTTTGCGCAGCTCGTCATATAGATGAAGCGTCTCCTCCCGGCCGCGTCCCGCCGAATGAAGCTGGGCGCAGAGCGCGGCAGAGAGCAGGAAACTGAGGTTAACCCAGGCGCGGATCAGCGGAGAGTCGTCCATGACGGCGGTGTTCAGCACGGCCAGATGAATCCCCGCAAGCAGCAGAGGCAGCGAGCGGGGACGAAGGCGGAAATAGACGAGCAGCACAGACAGGGAAGGAAACACCAGCAGGCTTCCGTATCTGGAGCACAGCCAGGAAGAGTACAGCATTTCCAGCGCGGCCATCCCTGCGGTGAACCGTGCCGGTAAGCGCGCTCCCAGCGTCGCCAGCAGCAGAAGGATCAGCAGATGCAGGGTGAACCGGTCATTATCGGCATATTCTTGGACGTACATCGAGATAAAAGCCGGTATGGCAATCAGTCCGTACCGCAGCAGCTTCAGCTCCTTGTTCACACGCCGTCATCCTTTTCGTGAGAGAGATAGAGGTTAAGTGTCCTTCCTTCGCAACCGGCCTTTTTCAGTGAATGGCTGATCCTGGCGAGGGAAGGTGTATTATCGCATTTCCATCTTAGCACATCCTATGTGCTGCGGTACCCGGGTTTGGCCGCTTGTTCACAAAGAGATGACTTAAGTCACCTTCACTTCATGACCTTCCGTACCTTCGGCGGCTTCGGGGCTGCGCTACAATGAAACCATGAAGAATAAGGGACAGGAGAGATGAACAATGGCGCTTGCGCAGCTAACCGATGTGGTAAAAAGATATGACAGCAAGTTGACGGTAGACCATGTGAATTTGAGCATCCGGGAGGGTGAGATTTTCGGTCTGCTTGGTCCGAACGGCGCGGGCAAAAGCACGACGATCAGCATGCTCTGCGGTCTGCTGAAGATGGACGGGGGAAGCATAGTCATTGATGGCGTTTCCGTAGCGCAGCAGCCGCTTGAGGCCAAAAAAAGAATCGGGCTCGTCCCCCAAGACCTTGCACTGTACGAAGATCTGACTGCCTGGGAAAATGCATCCTTTTTCGGAAAACTGTACGGCCTGCGCGGCGAACTGCTGAAGGAACGGGTGCAGGAGGCGCTGGAGTTTACCGGACTCGCCGACCGTGCGAAGGATAAGCCGTCCACTTTTTCAGGAGGGATGAAACGGCGGCTGAACATTGCCTGCGCCATTATGCACCGGCCCAAGCTGATTATTATGGATGAACCTACGGTGGGAATCGACCCGCAATCCCGTAACCATATCCTTGAATCGGTCAAAGCGCTCAATAAGCTGGGTTCCGCCGTCATCTATACAAGCCACTACATGGAAGAGGTTGAAGCCCTTTGCGACAGGGTGGCGATCATGGATAAGGGGCATATCATTGCTTGCGGGACGGAAAAAGAGCTGCGGGAACGGGTCGCCCACGAAGAGAAGATCGTCATCAAAGCTGGCAGTATCACGCCTGAACTGATTCTGGAACTTCAGCAGCATCCCCGGGTGACCCGGGTGGAAGCGGAAGGAGAGACGGTGGAGCTGTATCTGCCGTCGTCCCAAAGCGAGCTGCAGGACATTCTCTTTATTTTCGCCAAGCATGGGGGCGTCATTCAGACGCTGCAAATCGAGGAACCGGATCTGGAGACGTTATTCCTGAGCCTGACCGGACGGACCTTACGGGATTAGGAGGGGAGAATAATGGCTAATATATGGACGATTGCATCTTATGAGCTGCGGCGGCTCCTCCGCTCCCGCTCCATGCTGATCAACTTGTTTCTGCTGCCGATTTTGCTGATTTTCTTGCTTGGCTCGGCGCTTTCCGGCGTTATGGATGGAGGTAAGGACCAGACGATCGATTCTTTCCGGGTGGGCATTGTCGATGCGGCAGCGAACCCCTCCGAACGCTCGCAGCTGATTGGTAACTTCCTTAAGTCGCCGGAGGTCGCGGAGATCATTACACCGGAAACCGCAGACAGCCGGGAAGCGGCGGTAAGCGGCGTGCGTTCAGGTGAATACGGCTATGCCGTCATCGTTCCGGCGGGATTCGACAAGGATATCCTGAGCGGGAAGGAAGCGCGGCTTGAATATATCTTCGGCAAGGACCGGACTGATAATATGGTCGCAGGGACCGTGTTTGATAATTTCCTGAGCAGCATTAATTACAAACAGGCTGCTGCCATGACGCTTGGACCCCAGGCGATTAGCGCGATGACGGAGACCGGGCAAGGCAATCCGGCCGTGGTGCTCGGCAAGTTGAATGAAGGAGGCCCAGCCTATACCGCTTCCCAGTATTACGCGGCTGCGATGCTTCTGATGTTCCTGCTACTGTGCGGACAAATGGTAATCACCAGCCTGTACAGCGAAAAGGATAACCATACGTTGTTTCGGATCGGCTCCATGCCTGTGAAGGGCGGGGAACTCTTTATGGGAAAAATGCTCGGCATCGGCATTGTGTCGGTCCTGCAGTGCGCCTTCATTATTGTAGCCACGCGCTTTCTGTTCGGCGTGTACTGGGGCAACCGCCCGGAGATGCTGGCGCTGGTATGTCTGTTAATGATTCTTGCTTCGCTGACCTTGTCGGTCCTCATATCCATGTTCGTCCGTACCGCGGCGCTGGCACGCTCCATTTTAAGCGGGCTGACGGTGGTTATGACGTTTATCAGCGGAGGGATGGCTCCCCTGCCGGATTCCTGGGTGAATACGGGCGGCGCGTTTTCAATCAATCATTGGGGGATGCGGGGCATCCTGCGGATGATGCTGGAATCCCCATGGGCGCAAATTTCGGGCAGTATCACGATGCTGGCGCTGATTTGTCTCGTGCTCGGGGGCGTGGCATTCTTTTCATACCGAAAGGTGGGTTATCATGCATAATATCGTTACGATTGCCTGGAATCTGGTAAAGCGGATGATCGGCAGACGGAGAGGAGTAATCGCCTATATTCTCATGCCGGGCGTCATTGTTTCCGTCATCATATGGATGACCGGCGGCACCGGGGATCATAAGACGAACGTGCTGTACACGAACTTGGACAGCGGCCCCGCGGGAGCGCATATCATTGCCGAACTGGAGAAGACAGGGGATTATACCTTGATTGAAAAAGAAGACGCGGGTGGTTTGCGCACCGGAGTTCTTAACGAGGAAGGCGGTGCGGGACTGGAAATTCCGGCAGGCTATTCGGCCTCGCTGCTTACTGATCAGTCGCCGCAAATCCATATCTATGAGTTCAAGACATCTGCAGCGTCAATCGCGCTCAAAATGAAGGCCTCGGAAATTGGAGGAAGGCTGCGAGAAGTGGCCGCGGCGGTCGACGCGGCGGGTAACGGAGCAGCCGCCGGGACGGCTGAAGGTACGACTGGTGTTCAGGCGGCTAGTCCATCCATCGGTACAACCGGTATGGCCAGCGGAACAGCCTCCAGCACGGCTACGGCGCGTGAAGCGCAGTTGTCCTCCATCCTGCAGCAAGCGGAGCAGCATCTTGTGGGCAGCCAGAAGACCGATTATAACCTGTATCCCCGCGAAAGTCTGAGTATCGTTACCGGATTTATGCTGATGTTCCTGATGGCTATGGTTACAAGCTCCGTCTCGTTCATTATGGATGACCGCAGCAAGAGGACAATGATGCGGATGTTCAGCGCGCCGGTTCGTTCTTATGAAATTGCGCTCGGCAATTTTCTGGGCAGCTTTACGGTGGGCGTGATCCAGGTCGCCGCTGTGCTTCTGGTAGGCCGCTATGTGCTGAACTACAATTATGAGCTTCCGATGTATCTATACTTTCTCATTCTGGCGGCGTTCATGCTGGTGTGCATGGGTCTAGCCAGCACGGTGGCTGGATTCATCCGCAATCCGAACAATGCGGGCATGCTGAACGCGCTCATTCTGACCCCGACCTGTATGCTGGGAGGCTGCTTCTGGCCTATCTCGATCATGCCGGACTATATGCAGAAGGCCGCGAACTTCGTCCCGCAAAAATGGGCGATTCAGGCCGCAGACCTCGCTGCCACCGGCAGCGGCTGGAGCGAGCTATGGCTGCCCTTTGCGGTGCTGGGCCTGATGGCCGTAATCCTGCTGGCAATCGGCTCCGCTATCCTGCGGCCGAGCGAGTCGGCTGCATAGAACGGCCGGTTTACAGTTGTAATGGCGAGATGATCAATTTTACGTTAACCACATTGTATGAGACGAAGAACGTCCTGATCCATTCCACCGAATGGGCCGGGACGTTCTTCGTTATTTTAGGGGAGATAATAAGTGTGAATGTTGAGGAAGCGCATGCAGCATTTACCTTGGTACCATCTGCGGAGCAGAACAGGAGAACGAAAGGGCCGTCTGGAGCCGGGGCATAGGGACGCTGAGAAGTTGTTTTGCGTACGAGCTTCAACGAGGCGCGATGAACTAAATTATGCAGAAAACCTGAAATTGTACATCTTTTGTCGGACGTAGAACCCTCACTGAATAACATACCTGAAAAGATGCAGCTTTTTACCGGTTTAACCTCAAATGCAGTCGGCACAGCCTTAAATTCCTGCACAATCGGAGGACTTTCCTGCTAACAAACGCTTTGATCGAAAAACCTGCACTTTAGCAGGTTTGCAAGACGCTGAATTAAAAATCACCACCAACTTGACTTCGGTTCCCTTGATGGTTAAGTTTTTCGGTTTAAACGACTTGCTTTTAAAATGATTGGCGATAGAATTACCCTGGATTTTTACATTTGAATCTTTACAATAATTCTAAACAAGGGTATATTTATAGAGATAATTCAAAAAAATGAATAAACAATCGTTATATGGAGGAGCCTGTCACCAAGGGCTCCTTTTTGCTATTTTCCAGGGCTTTTTGGTGCAATCTTAAAGAAGACAAGGAGCGGGTAATCCATGGAATTTATTTTGACCTTATTGCTGATTCTGCTGTCCACCAAGCTCGCCGGGCATCTGTCTGTCGCTTTCGGCCAGCCGTCCGTTCTCGGTAAACTGATTGTGGGTATTGTGCTCGGTCCGGCGGTGCTGGGCTGGATTCAGAATGGAGAATTTATTCACTATATGTCCGAAATCGGCGTGCTGCTGCTCATGTTCATCGCGGGACTCGAAACGGATCTGGATCAGCTTCGGCGCAACTGGAAGTCGTCTTTTGCCGTGGCGGTAGGGGGAATTATTCTTCCTCTGTTTGGCGGAATGGGGATTGCGGAGCTGTTCGGCTTTTCTTACTCGCATGCCTTGTTTTTAGGGGCGATTCTAAGCGCGACCTCCGTCAGCATTTCGGCCCAGGTGCTTAAGGATATGAACAAGCTGAATTCCCGGGAGGGCTCGACCATTCTGGGAGCGGCCGTCGTCGACGACATTCTGGTCGTTATTCTGCTGGCGGTGCTGATGAGCTTCTTCGGCGCGGGAGAGTCGGTGTCGCTGGGCCTCTTGATCAGTAAAAAGCTGCTCTTCTTCGCGGTCGCGATCCTCGCCGGCTGGCTGATTGTCCCCCGGATGCTCAAATGGCTGTCTCCCCTTAAAGTGACGGAGGCGACCGCCAGCGTAGCGCTTGTTATTTGTTTTGCTTTCTCCTGGTTCGCCGAATGGACCGGAATGGCCGGCATTATCGGGGCGTTCGCCGCCGGGCTGGCCGTCTCGCAGACCGCCTTCAAGCACACGGTGGAACACAAGCTGGAACCTATCGCTTACGCTGTGTTTGTGCCCGTTTTTTTCGTCAGCATCGGACTGAACGTTTCCTTTGAGGGAGTTCTTGGCCAGATCGGTTTTGTTATCATCTTGTCGCTTGCGGCGGTGCTGACCAAGCTGATCGGCGGCGGACTCGGCGCGCGTCTGACGGGCTTTGATACCCATTCCTCGGTGGTGATCGGTTCAGGCATGATATCCCGGGGAGAAGTTGCTCTGATCATTGCCGCCACGGGACTTGAAAGCGGTCTGCTGCTGCCGGAGTATTTTACTTCGGTTATTATTGTCGTAATTGCCACGACGCTGCTGACACCGCCGATGCTGAAATACGTCTTCCGCGAGCCGGTGAAACTAAGATGAGGAGGAATAAAAATCCTGTATAGCGTTTTCCCGTCCTTTGGTTGGGGGCGGTCTCCGTCCCGGGGCTGAGGACCAAACCCGCCGCCCGACTGTTTTAAGCTCGCCGGAAAGCAACTAAACTAATGCTAGAGAGAACCAATCTACATAAAGAAGCATGCAACAAGAGCTTTATCAATACTGGGGAGTGGAAGGAGAAATTATCAATGACATGGTTGACAAAATGGGCGTTTGGCAACAAGGCGGCCGCAGGGCTGCTAATTGTGATGGCGCTCGTAGTGGGAGTGATGAGCTACAGCTCGCTGCCGATGGAGTTCTTGCCGGAGGCGGATAATCCGCAGGTAACGGTAACGGCGATTGGTCCCGGCCAGGACACGCATGCGATGGAGGAGCAGGTGACCAAACCCATCGAGACCGCTCTGGCAATGGTCAAAGGCAAGACGGAGATGACGTCCACCTCGGGAAATGGCTTCTCAAAAGTGGATATTAATTTTGACTCCAAGACGAATATGAAGGATGCCGCGCAGGAGGTGCAGAAGGCGGTCGACGCGCTGCAGTTTCCTCAAGGTGTAATGCGGCCGTTCGTTCTTCAGTTAAATACCTCCATGATTCCGGTAGCCTCGACTACCCTTTCGTTTGACGATGGAATAACCGAACAGAACCTGAAGCTGGCGGAGACGGTGATAATTCCCGAGCTGCAAAATATTGAGGGTGTTGCGAACGTCGCGCTGTACGGCAAAACCGCGCCTCAGGTGACGGTCAAGCTTGATCCGCAGCTGATGGCGCAAAAGAAGGTGTCCATTGCGCAAATTACCGGTCTGCTTCAAGGCCGGAACGTATCGGCTTCCGTCGGGGAGCAGACGATTGGCGGCCAGACGGGCAGCGTCAATGTTGTTTCTTCCATTGACAGTGTCGATACTTTGAAACGCCTGCCTGTCTCGGCCGGGGTGACGCTGCAGGATATCGCGTCGGTTCAGGTGAAAAGTGATCAGGAAAGCGTCAGCCGCTCCAACGGCAAGGATGTTCTGTTCGCGACAGTGACGAAAGAAGCCAATGCCAACGCGGTTGATGTCGGCAATAAGGTGAAGGATGCGGTGGAGCGCATCAATAAGGATGTGAAGGGGACCGAAGCCGCGGTCGTGTTCAGCACCTCGGATATGGTCGTCGATTCCGTGAACAGCATGATGCGTGAAGTGCTGCTCGGCGCGCTGTTTGCGACCATCGTCATTTTGATATTCCTGCGCAATGTGCGGGCAACGCTCGTAACAGCCGTTTCCATTCCGCTGTCGCTGGCTGTTACCTTGTATCTGCTCGATATTTCGGGAATTACGCTGAACATTATCACGCTCGGCGGGGTAGCCGTTGCGGTCGGCCGTCTGGTCGACGACAGTATCGTGGTTATCGAGAACATTTATCGCAGACTTCAGAAGGAGTCCTTCTCCGTTGACATGATGATCAGCGCAACGAAGGAGGTTGCCCGGGCGATAACGTCCTCAACGATTGCCACCGTCGCCGTCTTCCTGCCGATAGGTCTGCTGCGCGGCAGTATGCAGGCGTTCCTGCTGCCTTTTGCCTTAACCGTTACTTACTCGCTGCTGACGTCGCTGGTGGTCGCATTGACCGTCGTTCCGCTGCTGAGCTCCGTGCTGCTGCGGAATACATCGATGAAAGAGCATGAGCCGTCCAAGCGGTTCCAGCGGTTTCTTAAGTGGAACCTGAACCATAAATGGGTGTCGCTGTCGCTGGGACTGGTCACTCTGGTAGCTTCAATCGCCGCGTATATGAGCATGCCCAAAGGGGCGCTGGACGCTTCAGATGCAAGCAATGTCGCGATAGAGCTGAAATACCCGAATGATACGCCGGTCTCGGAGGTTCTTGAACAGGGGAAACGGCTGGAACAGGAAATTATGAAACAGCCTCAGGCGGAGACGGTAATCATGCAGTCCGGGAACAGCACCGATGCCGCTAAATGGGGCAGCGTATCCTCGCCTACCGTGGTCAACTATACAGTAGTAATGAAAGAAAACTCCGACGCCCAGGCATTTATCGATAAAATCCGGGGGCTGCAAAGCAGCTATGCCGGAGCAAGCCTGGCTGCCAACGAAGGCGGCATGATGGGTTCGAGTTCGACCAATGAGTACATTGATATTGTCGGCGACGACCTGTCCAAGATTACTGCCGCAGCCGATCAGGTTATGGATAAGGTGAAGACGGTTGACGGCATCCAGAAGATCTCCAGCAACATGGAGGATACGAAGCCGGTCTTTGCCTTCAACGTGAATCCAGCGCAGGCCAACGCGCAGGAAATATCGATGCAGCTGGCCGGCATGCTGAATCCCGTGCCGCTTGGTCAGATGGAGTTGAACGGTTCTTCGGCTGCGGTCGTATTATCTCCGCTCGCCCAACCTGAATCGCAAAAGGACCTGCAGGGCATTACGCTGATGACTTCCACGGGGCTTAAGCAGCTGTCGCAGCTTGCTAGCCTGGAAGTGCGAAACGAACCGGCCATGCTGTACCGTAAAGACGGCAAGCCTTATGCGCGTATTACTGCCGAAGTCGATCCGAAAAAGGTTTCCGAAGTTGGGGCCTCCATCAAAAAAGAAACTGACAGCGTCAAGCTGCCTGAAGGCGTAACCCTCGTATCGGGTGGCGCATCCGCCGACCAGGCGGGCGATTTCAAGGATCTCGGAATGACGGCGCTCATTTCCATCGGCCTTGTCTACCTGATCATGGTAATTACCTTTAAGACGCTTCGCGCACCGCTGGCGATTATGTTCTCTCTGCCGCTGGCAGCCATCGGAGCTGTTGTCGGCCTGCTGGTAGCCGGAGTGACCCCTGATTTCACCGCCATATTCGGCGCGCTGATGCTGATTGGCATTGTAGTTACGAACGCCATTGTGCTGATTGACCGCGTCAAGCATAACGAGGAGCATATGAGCATTCGTGAAGCGCTGCTCGAAGCGGCGGGAACGCGGATGCGGCCAATACTGATGACGGCCATTGCGACCATCTGCGCAATGCTGCCGCTGCTGTTCGGCCATTCCGAGCAGGGAAGCATTGTCTCGCAAAGCCTGGCGATTGTGGTTGTCGGCGGCTTGACCGCCGCTACGGTGCTAACGCTGGTTGTTGTGCCGGCGGTTTACGAGCTGTTCTACTTCCGCAAGTCGGCGAAGCAGCGCAAAAAAGCGTTGAGACAAGCGGCGTAATTCGCTGCTTAGCCTCAAATAAGCAAGGGCATGGGCGGGCGGTTGCCGCGCTGAATGCAGGATAGTTAAGAAAGAAATCACTTGTGGAGCGATGATTCCCCGGTACTTTACCCGGGAACCATCGCTTCATTTTTTGTGCGGAAAATACCCTTACCTGTATGAGGATGTGAGCGGGGGGAGCTTTCCCGAAACGGACAGCGTGCCGAAGCTCGGACTTATACTGTTTGGGGATGCGAGGCAGCAACGCACTGAATACCCGGCGGCATCAGCATGTTTCATCGATTCGGACAAGAAAATTCGGCCGCAAACTGTTAAGGTTCAATGCAGGTGATAGGAGTTCCGGAACTTTCCCAGCCGGTCAACAATTGTTCCATGTCCTTTGCAGCGAGCGGCCTGCTGTACAGATAACCCTGGATTTTGTCGCAGCCCTGCTCCTGCAAATAGGTCAGCTGGTCCGCTCTCTCCACTCCCTCCGCAATTACGCACATGTTCATCCTTTTGCCGATCATCAAAATTTGTTCGAGCAGTATCGCATGATTTGTTTCCGCCGGAATGGAGTCAATAAAGGACTTGTCAATTTTTAAAGTGGAGATCGGCAGATGGGTCAGGTAGCTTAAAGAAGAATAACCTGTCCCGAAATCGTCCAGCGCAATTTTGATGTTCTTTTCTCTCAGTTCGTTCAATTTGGTGCTGACATGCTCGTAGGATTCGATCAATATGGACTCGGTTATTTCCAGTTCCAGATAATCGGGCTTAAGACCGGAGGATTGCAGCGTACCGAGCACCAGCTCATTAAAATCGGTTTGCAATAGCTGCAGCATCGAAATATTGACGGACATTGTCAAATGTCCGAATCCCTGCTCGTGAAGATTCTTCAGGAACGCGCAGGCTCTGCGTAATACCCAGCTTCCCAAAGGAATGATCAAATGCGAATCCTCAGCCACTTTGATAAATTTGAATGGAGAGACATTTCCCAGTTCAGGGCTGTTCCAGCGTAGAAGAGCTTCCAGACCGGTCACTTTGTTCAGTGCCAGATCCACTTGAGGCTGATAGAAGAGATCAAACTCATTCTGTTCCATCGCGGTATATAACTGCTTCTCAATGTTCATTCTTTCGGCAAATGTATCATTCAGGGGATTATTGAACACGACGAAGTTGCCTTTGCCCGCTTCTTTCGCTTTATACATGGCAATGTCCGCCCGTTTGACCAGTTCCATAATATCGCTGCCATGATCGGGGTAAAGACTGATTCCAATACTGGTGCTGATGTGCAAGAGACTGTTGTCGATGACGACCGCTTCCTTAAGTCCGGCAAGAATGCGGGCCGCCATAATGTCTGCATCCGTCTTGTCCTTCAAGGAATGCAGCAAAATAATGAATTCATCGCCTCCGATTCGGTAAATGACCCCGTCTTTTCCCACGATGGAAAGCAGTCTTTCACTTGCGTTAACAATGAGACGGTCTCCGAAACCATGACCCATCGTATCGTTTATATATTTAAAGTTATCGATATCCACAAACATTAAAGCAGCAGCGCCGTTTGAGTCTGCAAGAATATTTGCCGCGTTCTCGTACAAGTCCAGTTTATTGGGCAGATCCGTCAGTAAATCGTGGTAGGCGAGATGCTGCATCTTTTCCACGCTCTCGCTGAGCTTGCGCTGATTCTCGATTAACTGATCGTACTGCTGCCTCAATTCTTCTTCTGTAGCTGTGATTTCCTCGTACGCGGATTCCAGATCTTCATGGGTAACCATCATTTTTTTATAGGATGTCTCTAAGTCTTTCTCTACCTTCCTGATTCGCTTAAGCGTTCCTAGAATAAGAACAAAAATAAGAAGTGCCGTCATGAAAACAAAGAACCATCCTTTGATCATATTTATCGTGGCGATCAATTCGGCGTTATTTGTGAGAGCTGAAACCGCTCTATCGGTTAGCAGAATCCATAAACATCCGACAATAAAGTAAATACCAGAAATTCTGGAGGCCCCCCGCAGAGGACTAAAGGTATAGGTGTTCATATGCTCCTGATTGATTTCTTCATGCGAACTTCTTGTGAACGTAATGGAGCTGTGGGTACTTCTACTATTGTTTTTCCGCGGCATTTTACCCTCCATAATTTAAAAACTATATCAACGCATTTGCTGCTAAAAATTCGCCATTTTCATTCAAAATCCTCTATTTTCCATTCTTTTTTTCATAAATTCGACGGTATAGCCTGAGCGCAAAAAAGAGACAGGCAAAAAAACGGATGTGCGCAGCATATGCCCGTCATCGTTTTTTGCTCTGTCCCCTACACCTGAAAGTTGCCTTGCCCCGGGCTGTGAAACTTCTGGTATTTCAGCATGGGCCCCAAAGTCCGGGTTTTGGCAGCTATTGTTCGGTTCTGATCGATTTAAGAAAAGCCTGAATGGCTTCAATAAAAGGGTCTAGCGCATCAAAATGGATGGAATGGCCGGCTTCAAAATGAACAAGCTTCGTATTCGGTCTTCTGGAGGCCATCTCCTCCGCCTGGTCGTAAGACAGGCATGTACTCCGCATACCGTGCAGAAGCAGAGCGGGACAATCGGTTGCGAGCCAATCGTCCCAGTGATCGCCGTTCAGATGGCGCTGGGAGACTGCCATATCTTCAGGGACAAAGGGCAGTCCCCAGCCGTCCCCGTACTCCCGCATCGAGTAAGCGAAGGCCGGGCCGACCCGCCCCAGAGCGGCAATCAGCGCTTCCTTCGTCGGCATTCGCCGCGGCCACCGGCCCGTAAAGCTTAGGTTGTCGTTCACGACCGCGCCAATATCCTCAATAATCAGCGCACGCACCCGCTCCGGACGCCGCGCCGCCAGGCGGTAAGCGACGACGCCTCCGAGAGAGTGACCAAGCAGTACGGTCTCATCAATGCCAAGATGATCGAGCAGGGCCAGCGCATCGTCGACGTAGCGTTCGTTATCGTAGCTTAAAGGACGGCCCGATTCTCCGTGCCCCCGCTGGTCCAGCGCGATAACGCGGTATTCACCTGCCAGCGTCCGGGCCAGATCCTGTGCGAACAAGCCTTCGTTCATATGGCCGTGCAGGGCAAGCACCGGAAATCCGCCGCCTCCAAAATCGATAAACGACAGGGTCGTATCCGGACCTTCAAAGAACTTCCGGGAATATCCCTCTGCAACAGGGTTCCATTTAAGATCGGCCATCATCTTATTCCTCCTTGTGCCTGCATCCGGTTCAGTACAGATCGAACATGTTAACGTCATAGCCGAGTTCCTTCATATAATTGAAGAGCTGCGCCCGGTGGTGCTGGGCATGGGTGACGATTTCAATCAGCCATTTGGCCTGCACGGAACCATACTCCAGATAGAACGGCTTGGTGGATTTGTGCAGGAAGTCTTCCTCGCTCAGTCCCTCCATATACGCTTTTAGATCCTTAAAGCCTTTGTCCATCCATGCAGATAATTGTTCCGATGCGCTGTCCTGATTTATTTCTTCTTCCATCCGCCGGATTTCCGGCTGCCCTTGCTCCTGCAGGATCAGTAGATCGACCGAGGGAATGGATACAAGATGCTGGGCCAGTTCCAGCAGGGAACGCATATTGTCCCGGGGACGGTAATCCCGGTGCTCCGGGGAGATTTTAGCAATCAGCTTGGACGAGGTCCGGATGATATGCTCCAGTTCTTCAAACAGCAGACCTTTCATTTCACTTAAGGCTTGCATAAGCTCACACCTTTCGATTGCATTGGTTTTGCCAGCAGCGCATCGTAGTTAGACGGTTCATCTGGGAAGTGTAATTTTCCAGCATACGTCGCTCTGGGCTTCGGTTTCCATTGTAGTCTATAATAGTGACAAGTATTGTCATGAAATAATAGAAAGATTCCAGCTCAAATGCAGAAAGGAGGCTGCCGCCCATGTCCAAACGCGAAAACCGGGACACCATTCCCAAATCGAAACGGCTGCTGGAGCTGATGCTGACCGTTAACCGCAAGAAGAAGTTTACCGTCAAGGAGCTTGCGCAGGAATTCGGCGTGTCGGCGAGGACGATATTAAGGGATCTGCAGGAGCTTGGAGAACTTGGCGTTCCTTTATATTCGGAAGTGGGGCCACATGGCGGGTACCAGGTGCTGAACGAACGGATACTGCCGCCTATCGCTTTTACCGAGGAGGAGACGGTCGCCCTTTTTTTCGCCTGCCACGCCCTGCGTCATTACTCTTTTATTCCTTTTGAGACGGAGGCTTCGTCGGCGCTGAGCAAATTCTATAATTATATGTCTGGGGACGTCAGGGACAGGATCGACCAGATGAAGAACCGGGTGGATTTCGTCATTCCGGCTAGACAGGCTGAGTCTCCCTATCTGTCTTGTCTGCTAGATGCGTCTGTGATGCAAAGGGTCGTGCGGATCGGATACAAATCGCAGGAGAACGTATCGGTCCGGGACATTCAGCCGATCGGCATTTATGCCAGCAGCGGCCTATGGTATTGTCCGGCGTATT
The DNA here is from genome assembly GCF_018966525.1 of Paenibacillus sophorae. Taxonomy (NCBI): domain Bacteria; kingdom Bacillati; phylum Bacillota; class Bacilli; order Caryophanales; family Paenibacillaceae; genus Paenibacillus; species Paenibacillus sophorae. The sequence continues at coordinate 144,021 of NZ_CP076607.1, read as the reverse complement.
GCTTTCTGCGCGGCGGTGTGCGGCTGTTCCGGTGCGACCGAATCGTAAGCGTGGAGGAAGGGGGCCCCGGAATAAAGCCGCTGAACCTGCGCAGCGTTCATTTGGGAAACTGGGAAGATGCTTTTTCGGACAAAAGCCAGTATACCCGCTGCCGCGTTCAACTAAGCGAGGAGGGGGTACGGGTGTGCGAAGCGGAGCTGGGACGGCGGGGACTGCTGCAGGTTCGGGAAGACGGCACCGGCTGGATAGACGGCGATATTCCGATTAGCGAAATTCCTTACTTCGCCAGATTGTTCATCGGCCTTGGGAGCGACGCCGAGGTCCGTGAACCGCCGGAGCTGATCGACTGCATGAGAGCGAAGCTGAAGGAGCTGCTGGCCAAGTATGATAGGCAAGTATAACAACCCTCCCCGCAAACTGAAAAATCCCCCTTGATGCACCTGGAAAAATGATTCTCCAGATGTTCAAGAAGGACTTTATCGTGCTAATGCCGCGTTGCCGCCCGCTTATCCGCAGGAGCAGTTCAGCACGGGCTTCCGCGCTGCCTGCGTCTCGTCAAGACGGCTGATTTCGGTGGTGTGCGGCGCGTTCAGAACAATTTCAGGCGTATCCTTCGCTTCCTGCACGATGCGGATCATCGTCTCGATGAAGCCGTCGAGCGTTTCCTTGCTTTCCGTCTCGGTCGGCTCGATCATGATGCACTCCTCCACGTTGAGCGGGAAGTAGACAGTCGGCGGATGATACCCGAAGTCGAGCAGGCGTTTGGCGACATCAAGCGTCCGAACGCCATAGGCTTTCAGGTTCTTGCCGGACAGGACGAATTCATGCTTGCAGATGCCAGGGTAAGGCACGTCAAAATGCGGCGCGAGGCGGCTCAGCATATAGTTGGCGTTCAGCACGGCGTTCTCCGACACCTCGCGCAGTCCGTCCGGACCGTAGGTGCGGATGTAGGTATAGGCGCGGACAAGAATGCCGAAGTTGCCGTAGTAAGCCTTCACCCGGCCGATCGACTGCGGGCTTCCTTCTTGAAGCGTGAAGCTGCCGTCTTCCGTCTTGGCCACGGTGGGGCCGGGCAGGAACGGAGTCAGCTTCGCCTTGACGCCGACCGGGCCGGCGCCCGGGCCGCCGCCGCCGTGCGGCGTGCTCATCGTCTTGTGCAGATTGAGATGCACAACGTCAAAGCCCATATCGCCGGGACGGGTGATGCCCATGATCGCGTTCGAGTTGGCTCCGTCATAGTAGAGCAGCCCGCCCGCTTCATGCACGATCTTGGCGATTTCGACAATCTGCGTCTCGAACAGGCCGAGCGTGCTCGGGTTGGTCAGCATGAGCGCCGCGGTGTCGCTGCCGACCGCATTTTTCAACGCCTCCAGGTCTACCATTCCCTGCTTATTGGAAGGAATGGTCACTGTCGTAAGGCCCGCAGCCGAAGCACTGGCCGGATTCGTGCCGTGCGAGGAGTCCGGGACGATGACCTTGGTCCGGACCTCGCCGCGGCTCTCATGATACGCGCGGATCATCATCAGTCCGGTCCATTCGCCATGCGCGCCGGCGGCGGGCTGAAGCGATACGGCGTCCATGCCGGTCAGCGCGGCAAGGTCGCTTTGCAGCGTGTGCATCAGCTCCAGCGCGCCCTGGATGCTCTCTTCCGGCTGGTACGGATGGATCTTCGCGAATCCCGGGAAGCGGGCGACATCCTCGTTGATCTTCGGATTATATTTCATCGTACAGGAGCCAAGCGGATAGAAGCCGTTGTCAACACCGAAGTTGCGGCGGGACAGGGCGGTGTAATGGCGGATAACATCCACCTCGGACACTTCCGGAAGCGCGGCCGGTTCGCTCCGCAGCAGCTCGGCGGGAATCAGCGCATCCAGGCCTTCCTCCGCCGGCACATCGCATTCCGGCAGGGAATAGGCGGCGCGTCCGGGACGGCTCAGTTCAAAGATAAGGCTTTGTTCCGGTTTCATAAACAGCCCTCCAGTACGCTTGCAAATTCGTCGATTTCACTCTTGCTCCGTTTCTCCGTTACGGCAATCAGCATATGGCCGGAAAGCTCCGGGTAGTCCTTGCCGAGATCATAGCCGCCGAGGAAGCCTTTACCGAGCAGCTTGGCGTTAACCGCGCCAGGATCGCTGCCCTCCGGCAGCTTCAGCACGAATTCATTGAAGAACGGGGAGGAGAAGGCGACCTTAGCGCCTGGAATAGCCCCGAGCCGGGATGCCGCGTAATGGCTCTTGCGGATATTCAGTCCGCCGACCTCGCGCAAGCCTTCCTTGCCCATTACGGACAGATAGACGGAAGCACAAAGCGCCAGCAGCGCCTGATTGGAGCAGATGTTCGACGTCGCCTTCTCGCGGCGGATATGCTGCTCACGGGCTTGAAGCGTCAGCACGAAGCCGCGCTTGCCGCTGCGGTCGACCGTCTGGCCGACGATGCGGCCGGGAATGCGGCGCATGAGATGCTCCGCGACCGCGAAGTAGCCGCAGGTCGGACCGCCGAGCGAGGCGCTGATGCCGAGCGGCTGGGCGTCGCCGACAACAATGTCGGCGCCAAGCTTGCCCGGCGTTTCGAGTACGCCGAGGGCGAGGGGATTGGCGCTGACGACGAGCAGCGCTTTGGCGTCGTGCGTGAGCTGCTCGATGGCGGCCAGATTCTCGATGCACCCGAAGAAGTTCGGGTACTGCACCAGCACCGCCGCCGTCTCGCCGTCAATCGCCTGCGCCAGCAGCGCAAGATCGGTGACGCCGTCCGAGGAGCCGACCTCGGCGATTTCAAGGCCGAGTCCGGCTGCGGTCGTCTTCACCACCTGCCGCGCTTCGGGATGGACAGCGCTGCTGACGACGATCTTCTTGCGCTTCGCAGCGCCCGAAGCCAGCACCGCCGCCTCGGACAAGGCCGTCGCGCCGTCGTACATGCTGGCGTTGGCGACCTTCATGCCGGTCAGCTCGCAAATGTACGATTGAAATTCGAAGATCGCCTGCAGCTCGCCCTGGCTGATCTCCGGCTGGTAAGGCGTGTAAGCCGTATAAAATTCCGAACGGGAAATGACATGGTTAATAACGACGGGCACATGGTGATCGTAGAGGCCCGCGCCCAGGAAGCTGGTGTGGCTGTCGAAATCGGCGTTTTTGTCCGCCAGCTGTTTCATATGCCGCAGCAGGGCGTATTCGTCCAGCGCTTCCGACATGGGCAACCGGCCCTTATAGCGCACGGCTTCGGGAATATCGGCGAACAGTTCCTCCACGGACTGAATCCCGATTTCCGCCAGCATTTCGCTGCGGTCCTGCTCGGTCATCGGCAGATAACGATGCTTCATTTACGGATTCACTCCTTGGCTGATTAATTATGAAGCTGATTAATTATAAAGCTGATTAAATGAATAGGTTATGTCCTGCACAGACAGGTGCTTAACGGCTTTTTTTTAGATTAAAGAATTTATAAGTTTTCAGCGGAGCTGAACAATTCTTTAATCGCAAGAAAAACAACCGCTAATGAGGGATTTGGCAACTTCTTCGAAAAGACTTCACTAGGAGTTTTTCTTATAAAAAGGGGCTTTCACGACAGTGGCCTTGAGCCGCTTGCCGCGGATCTCCACTTCCAGCTCCATGCCGATTTCGCTGTACCGGGCTTCCACCAAGGCAAGCCCGAGATTCCGCTTCAGCGTCGGTGACTGCGTGCCTGTCGTAATCTCGCCGATCCGCTGCCCGTCCGAGTAGACAGGATAATGCGAACGCGGAATGCCCCGGTCGATCATTTCGATTCCAACCAATCGGCGCGGGACGCCCTGCTCCTTCTGAGCCTTGAGCGCTTCGCGGCCGATAAAGTCACCCTTATCCAGCTTCACGAAGAAGCCAATGCCTGCTTCCAGCGGCGAGATATCCTTCGACAATTCCTGGCCGTACAGCGGCAGCTTCGCCTCGAAGCGAAGCGTGTCCCGCGCGCCGAGACCCGCTGGCGTCAGCCCGTGGGCGCTGCCCGCTTCGAGCAGCCCGTTCCACAGCTTCGCCGCGGCGTCTACCGGAGCATACAGCTCGAAGCCGTCTTCGCCGGTATAGCCTGTGCGGGACAGCAGCACTTCCACGCCGCACACTGCCGCGTGTTCTACGAAATGGAACGGCTTCAGACCGGCCAGCGGCACATTGGTGACTTCGCTCATGATCGTTTCCGCATGCGGCCCCTGAACCGCCAGCAGCAGCGTTTCTTCCGACCGGTCCGTAAGCTTCACGCCGCTCTCCGGCAGATGGTCCTGAAGCCACTGAAAATCCTTGCCGATGTTGGAGGCATTGACGACCAGCATGTAGCGGCCTTCGCCCAGACGGTATACGAGCAGGTCGTCGACCGTACCGCCGTCCGGGTAGCAGAGCAGCGAATACTGCGCCTGGCCGTCCGCGAGCTTGCCGACATCATTGGTTGTCATATGCTGCAGATACGCCTCGGCGCCGCTGCCCGTCACCATAAACTCGCCCATATGCGAGACATCGAACAATCCCGCCCGGCTGCGTACCGCTTCATGCTCCTTCTGGATGCCGGTGAACTGGACCGGCAGCTCCCAACCGCCGAAATCAATGCTTCTGGACTCCGGAAAAGCGGAGTAGAAAGCGAAAAAAGGCGTTCTTTTCAAAGCATCCATGTTGTCACTCCCTGTGTTTTTATCCTACAAAGTGAAGCTTGCCCCCAGAGACATCTTCCGAAACCTTACAGGGGATCGGCCTCTCTATTACTGCAAGCGCAAAAAGGGACAGGCGAAAGACGCATCTGCGCAACATATGCGCGACATCGTCCTTCGCTCTGTCCCTTGTACCTGAAAGTTACCCTGCGCCGGGCCGTGAACGTCCGGTATTTCAGCATGAGCCGCTGCTTGCCCTATGGCTTGGCGCCCTAGCTGAATGCAGGTTTCCCCGTTGGTGACCGTATGCTTATGAAGCTCCGGTGCTCTCCAGAGATGCGTCCGGCAGAGGTCCTTTTGCCTGAGAGATTCACCTTGGGTTAAGGCTTACTCCTTCGGCGCCGTCCTTGCAGGACAGTCTCTCCCTGTGCCATCATTCGCAGTCGTATGTGATTATTCTCACTCCATTAATACTGGAATCCCATCCCGATGTCAACACAATTCGATCAAAACCGGCCGAAATTTATTTTCCTGTTAGATATATTGACATCGGATAAGGGCATAACTTAGTCTATAACTAATTTATGACTCCCAATGACGAAAAGAGGCGGCTAACGAAAATGAGTGAAGTGCTAGACAATCTCCGGTACAGCGAAGAGCATGAATGGGCGCAGCAGGGAGAAGGAACAACCGTGCGTGTTGGCATTACCGATCATGCCCAGCATCTGCTTGGCGACATCGTGTTCGTGGAGTTTCCCGAAATCGGTACGGCGATCACCGCCGGCGACAGCGTGGGCAGCATTGAATCGGTCAAGACCGTATCCGAATTATATTCTCCGGTGTCGGGAACGGTGACGCGGGTCAACGAAGCGCTGGAAGACAGCCCCGAGCTGTTGAACTCTCAGCCGTACGGCGAAGGCTGGATTTACGAGGTGGAAGTCGAGGGAGATTACGATTCGGCTACTTCCGGACTGCTGGACGCGGCGGCTTATCGTGAGTTGGTCGGCGAGTAAATCATAAGCGGGAACAGCGGATTGTTGGGCAGGGGTATTCTGCCTAAAGCGCTCTTTTATTCGGCATTCTCGACGGTTGCTTGGAGATCTCATACGCGCAGATAGCAGTGAATCGGCTTAGGCAGGCTTGGGACGGCGGATTTATCCTTCGGCTGAGGCCTGCTTTTTGCTTTTTTGAGTCGGCATTATGCAAAATTCACTTCAAGTCCGCACCCTTCCGAGGCCCCCGCAGCCTCTAGAGCCGGAAGCCATGTTTTCCGCTTTACCAAAAATTCCTTCACCGGGTGCTAGCGTATGGGAAATCCAGCGATTCCCTTGTATATTGAAGGCGCGATATGCCAGAAGACGGATAGCAGATACAAGCTGACAGCTGCAAAAATAATCCACAGCCCTAGAAGTCTTCCTATTTTCCAGCCTGTCCGCACGGAAGGGGAAAGAACGAACAGGAATATCGATGCAGAGTAAAAAGGGAACAGCGCAGCAGCCGTCATGGCAGTGCTCATCTCAAAGGTGATTTGGGCGGCGGAGATCGGAATCATGGCGTCCGGATAGCTGACCGGATCGGCAAAGTACAGCGTACCGAGCAGCGGCAGCCAGGCGGCCAGCACATGAACCGGGAAAGCCGGGATTTTATTCCCGCTGTTCAGCGCGCACAGTATCTGCCAGTAGCCGCACCAGACGATTGCGTATAAGGCGCCAAAGGCCAGAAAATAGCTCCTTATCATCATCAGTTTCCAGCCCGTGGGCATGCCGGATGGGATACCCCAGAACAGGCGGGGATAGGACCAGAGCAATAACGTAAAACCTCCGAAACCCAGTAGAAAGATTAAGAAAAAGACTTGAAAAACCAGGCTGATGAGCGGCATGCCAATCCAATTCCATACGGCCAGCCACCGCTTCGGGTCGCGCAGAGCGCGGACAAGAGAAGGCATAGTCTGCAACATCTCCTTTGTTTACTCTCTTCCACGTTCTGTATATTTTTTCCTTCCAATAATCCCATTATTAATATAAAAAGTCTCGGCACTATTTCAAAATCAGTGCTTTGCATGTGACTCAGCAAGAGATGACGACATGAATCATGAGGTTGCCTTTCAGTGGACACAAACGCGACCGCCGCCCACCCCACAAGGCATGAGCCGGCATCAGCGGAAGGCGGAGAATTTCTGCATCTGTACATCTTTTTTTCTCGCAAAAACCCCTCCTAAACTCATTTCCTGCAAATGTGCGGGCATCTCTCATCCCTTCTTCCTGTTCCGGCGTGTAAGCCTCAAATGACTGCGCAATTGCATCCATTTCTTCTTCCCGGGCGAAATTCACCGATAAAACCTGCTGGTTTGCAGGAAAAGAATGCTGTTCCGCCTGAACAAACGGATGCGTTGTCCCTTCAACCTCTACACAACGAGGGACGGCATGATGTGCCGCCGGCATGGAGTCTGACCACTGCGCGTAAGCACGCCGAGAGGGCCCGTGTTTTGAAACCCCTACTGTCCTCTGCGGCGACCGATATCCTTTTTCATGCCCGGAAGGATTTCGTCAAGCTCTGATTTTAATTTCGAGTCCCAGTTTAGGTCGACTACACTCGGATTTCCCAGTCGGCGCTGCTCCTTCTGAACTTCCTGCTTGCGTCACTGCGGCTTACCAGCCGCATTTTCCCATACGGAGAGTGCCGTTAAGCAGTTCGTGACAGGATGATAGTCGGCCTTCGGCGGCGGGCTCTTGATATTGCTGTATTTCCGGTTGCATGCATCCAGAACCTGGTACCATCCCCCGAAGCGATGGTCTACAAAATAAGTCCAGCAGTAAGCGAACATATCCAGATAATATTTCCGGTATTCCGCCCGGCCTGTACTGGCGGCCAGCATAGCGGAAGCGCCGAGCGATTCAGCCATTACCCAGTACGATTTATCCGCGTCGATAATTCGTCCGTCCACAGGAGACATTGCGAAGAAAATACCCCCATGCCGCCGGTCCAGTCCTTTGTGCAGCGCCTCCCAAAACAAGCGCTCCGCCAGCCGTAGAAGCCATTCCTGCGGAAAGTGCCGGTGCAGCAGCAGGAGCAGCTTGGACCACTCGATAGAGTGGCCGAAAATATACCCGTAAGGCCGGTATTCGCTCTTGGTGTAGTCCTTGTTGTAGTTCCAGTCGATTTCCCAATCGGAATTGTAATGCTCCCATATCAGTCCGCCCGATTGCCGGAGCAGCTTGAACATGACGGAATACGCCAGGGTATTCGCGCGGTCCAGATAGCGTCTGTCGCCGGTAGCCTCGTAAGCTGCCATCATCGCTTCGCATAAATGCATATTAGCATTCTGTCCGCGATAGGGAGACAATTCCATTCGGTCGGTGGTGAGTTCATCGGCGTACAGTCCGTCTTTTTTACTCCAAAAATGTTTCTCCAGCACCTCGTACACTTCGCCGATCATCGGCCCGGCTGAGGAGATTCCCGCTTTGAATGCGTTGGAGGCCGCCAGCAAGACAAAAGCGTGCCCGTAGGCGAACTTTCTTTTATCGGTCGGAGTACGTCCTTTTACCGTCCAATGATATCCGCCATGCTCATGATCCCAATGATATTCACGCAGAAAGTGCAGCCCGTGCTCCACTGCTCCGTGGTACTTCTCAGGTCCCCCAACCTGTAAAGCTGCGCTGAAAATATAAACGAACCGCGTCATTCCAACCAATTGTTTCGTCTCGTAATCGCTTATGGTTCCATCGTCCAGGAAGGAGTTGATATAACCGCCGTTCTGAAGGTCGATACACCGGGGGGCATAGAAATGCACCGTGTCCAGAATATGCTGCTTTAAAAAGGATGGATCCGCGAAATCTGGATAAACGGCTCGGGTATCGTTCATGGATATATCCCTCTTTCTTTTGTTTTGTCGATAATGATCATCTATGCGTTAAGCTTGGACTTTATGTTAGCTGAAGGATTTAAGGGGAAAAGCATGCAAACGGCCGTCTGATTCTGGTCATCAAGTCCGGCAGGCTATTCCTCCTCTGGATGGGGCAGCGCGAAAAAGCGGATTTTCGGGAGACAAGGCAGTGCTGTCCGAAAATCCGCCGTAGGCGGCGCATTGGCGCATTATTGTGTATATGGATTTCGAAAGGCCGCTGTCACTCTTCCTGCAGCTGCCGCAGTACGATAATCTCCACCCGGCGGTTCTTCTGTCGTCCGCTCTCCGTGGCATTGTCCGCAGCTGGGCGAGTATCGGCGTAACCGGCATACTGGAACTGACTGGGTTTAAGCCCCTCTTTTTCCAGGAAAAAACGCAGGACGGACAGCGCGCGGGCTCCCGAAAGCTCCCAGTTGTCGACATACCGGGAAGAGGGGAGCACCGGCCTGTTGTCCGTATGGCCCTCGATGCTGACCATCGCGCCGATGCCGCGGAACAGGCCGGACAACTGATGCAGTGCGGGATACGCTGCGGGCTTGAGATCCGCTTTGCCGACATCGAACAGGAAGCGGTCGCTGAGGGTGATGGCGATGCCCTGAGGCTTGTCCGCGACAAAAATCTGGCCACCGAGATGATTGGTCTGCACGTACTCCGTAATTACATTCATCAGCTCTGCCAGCTTCGCTTCCTGCTGGCGGAAGGCAAGCTCGCGGGGAGAGGGAGACGCGGCAGCCTGTCCGCTTCCGCCATCAGGTGTCGCTGACGGAATAACGGCAGATTGGCTGTCTGCACCGCTCTGACCGTCTCTGTTCTCCAGGCTGCCTTCATTTTTCTCGCCCTTCCCGCCGTCAAGTAATCCGTTCCCGCCACCAAGCACACCGTTTCCGGTCTGGAACGAGCGCTGCAGCGAAGAGATTACGCCGCTATATTTCTCCTGATCCAGACTGCTCATGGCATAGAGAATGACAAAAAAAATAAGCAGCAGCGTAATCAGATCGGCATAGGTAATCATCCAGCGGTTGCTGCTGTCGCGTCCGTCAGGGAGGCGATCCCGGCGTCCCCGCTGCCTCATGTCCGGACTCCGGCTGAGGCGATCCCTTCCGCTTCGCTTTGAAGAAATGAGGCCAGCTTCTTGCGCACCATTTGGGGATGATCGCCATTCTGTACAGCCAGAATGCCTACGAGCAGCATTTCCATGCCGTGCAGCCTGAGCTGGCTGCGTGACTTAATCTTGGAGGCAATAGGCAAGAAGAGCAGATTGGCGCTGGCGACCCCATACAGCGTCGCTGTGAAAGCGACGGCAATTGAAGGCCCGAGCTGGGAAGGATCGGTAAGGTGGCCGAGCACGCGAATGAGTCCCATAACGGTTCCGATAATTCCCATGGTGGGCGCGTAGCCGCCGGCGGCCTCGAACACTTTGGCATAGCCTTCATTCTTAAGCTCCGCAGCGTCCATCTCCAGCTCTAGAATTTGACGAACCTGTCCAGGGTCCGTGCCGTCGACAATAAGCTGCAGGCCTTCGCGGGTGAAGGGATCGGGATGCGTCTCCAGCCGGGATTCCAATGCCAGAACGCCGTTTCGGCGGGAGAAGGCTGCCATCTCCACGAGTTCTTCCGCCTGCTCTTCCAGGTGAGCCTGGCTCCGGCCGAAGGCTATCCTAAGCCCTTTCCCGGCGGACCGCAGCGTGCGGGCGGGAAAGCTGATCAGAACCGCGGCAGCCGTGCCTCCGAATACGATCAGAGCGGCATTCCATTGCAGAAGACCGGATACGCCGCCGCCTTCCCAGAAGAATCCGCCGATCAGGGCGGCGAGTCCGGCAAGGATGCCGATTATCGAGGTGATATCCATTGGTTATACTCCTTAATTAATATATATTTAGATTTGCATGAATACGGCGGGACATGTATAATGGATGGGAACAAATATTCTTATATTCCATTTTTTCACTTTAGTATGAAGATCGGCATTTAAGCTAACAATTTTGATAATATATTAATATATTTTAGATGATTAAGGGGGAGGCGGGCAAATGAATGATATTGTCGTCAGTACGAAGACCTTCGAACTGGAGTCCGAGTACTCACCCCAGGGCGATCAGCCCCGCGCCATCGGAGAATTGGTGGAAGGTTTGCGGCAGGGCAAGAAGCATCAGACGCTGCTGGGAGCGACGGGCACGGGCAAGACATTTACCGTAGCCCAGATGATCGCCAAGGTGAACCGGCCGACGCTGGTCATCGCGCACAACAAGACGCTGGCCGCTCAGCTGGCGAGCGAATTTAAGGAGTTTTTTCCGCATAACTCGGTCGATTATTTCGTGAGTTATTACGACTACTACCAGCCGGAGGCCTACATCCCTTCTTCGGATACTTATATTGAGAAGGATTCCAGCATCAACGAAGAAATTGATAAGCTCCGCCACTCTGCGACGAGCTCGCTGTTCGAGCGCAGGGATGTCATTATCGTCGCGAGCGTATCCTGCATTTACGGCCTCGGTTCGCCGCAGGAATACGGCAGCCTGCTGCTATCGCTGCGGGTAGGGATGGAGAGACCCCGGAACCAAATCTTAAGCCGGCTGGTAGATATCCAGTATCAGCGCAACGACATCAATTTCGTGCGGGGAACGTTCCGCGTGCGCGGCGATGTGATCGAGATTTTCCCCGCTTCGCAAGGGGAGCATGCCATTCGCGTCGAGCTGTTCGGCGATGAAATCGAGCGGATTACCGAGATCGACGTGCTGACGGGGGAACTGATCGGGGAGCGGGAGCATGTCGCCATCTTCCCGGCTTCCCACTTTGTTACGCAGGAAGAGACGATGCGCGTTGCTCTTGTCAACATCGAGCGGGAACTGGAAGAGCGTCTGGCCGTACTGCGTGACGCCGGCAAGCTGCTGGAAGCCCAGCGGCTGGAGCAGCGGACGCGGTATGACATTGAGATGATGAAGGAGGTCGGTTTCTGCTCCGGCATCGAGAACTACTCCGGACCTCTGACCTTCCGCGAGCGCGGTGCCACTCCCTACACGCTGCTGGATTATTTCCCGGACGACATGCTGATTGTTATCGACGAGTCGCATGTGACGCTCCCGCAGATCCGGGCGATGTACAACGGTGACCAGGCGCGCAAAACCGTGCTGGTTGAGCACGGCTTCCGTCTGCCGTCCGCCCTAGACAACCGGCCGCTGAGATTCGAGGAGTTCGAGGATAAGGTCAAGCAGATCGTCTATGTCTCCGCAACACCCGGTCCCTATGAGCTGGAGCACTGCGATATGATGGTGGAACAGATTATCCGGCCGACCGGCCTGCTTGACCCCATAATCGAGGTGCGCCCGACGGAAGGGCAGATCGACGATCTGATTGGCGAAATCCGCGAGCGGATCGACCGCGACGAGCGTGTGCTGATTACGACGCTGACGAAGAAGATGTCGGAGGATCTCACCGATTATCTCAAGGAAATCGGCATCAAGGTGCGCTATTTGCATTCTGACATCAAGACGCTGGAGCGGATAGCGATACTGCGCGATCTGCGGCTCGGTACGTTTCACGTGCTCGTGGGTATTAACTTGTTAAGAGAAGGGCTTGATCTGCCGGAAGTATCGCTGGTCTCGATACTCGATGCCGATAAGGAAGGCTTCCTCCGTTCCGAGCGTTCACTGATCCAGACGATCGGCCGCGCCGCGCGCAACTCGGAAGGCAAGGTGATCATGTACGGAGACAATATTACCGAGTCCATGGACAAGGCGATTACCGAGACCCAACGGCGCCGGTCCATCCAGATCGCCTACAACGAGCAGCATGGCATTACACCGCAAACGATCCGCAAGAAAGTGCGCGATGTCATTGAGGCAACGAAGGTAGCCGAATCGAAAGCCGATTACTTAACCGGCGCTGCCGGCAAGATGAGCAAGAAAGAACGTCAGAGCCTGATGCAGCGGCTTGAGGCCGAAATGAAGGAAGCCGCAAAGAATCTCCAGTTCGAACGCGCCGCCGAGCTGCGCGACGCCTTGCTGGAGCTGCGGGCCGAGTAACCGAGTCTTACGCGAAAGAATCACGATAGAATTGAACGAGTGTGAACGGCGCTGTCCTTAGGCCGTTCTTCGTGCTTTTTGCCGGCAGCCTTGAAGCGAAATCCCGCAGGGAGAGCGCTCCTTGCAGGCAGTCGCAGTGAGTACACCGCGCAAACGTAAAGCGAATCCCGCAGGGAGAGCGCTCCATGCAGACAGTCGCAGTGAGTGCACCGCGCTAACGTAAAGCGAATCCCGTAAGGGAGAGCGCTCCCTGCAGGCAGTCGTAGTGAGCGCTCCCGCGCAAACGTAAAGCGAATCCCGTAAGGGAGAGCGCTCCATGCAGACAGTCACAGTGAGTGCTCTGCGCTAACGTAAAGCGAATTCCGTAAGGGAGAGCGCTCCTAGCAAGCAGTCGCAGTGAGCGCTCCCGCGCAAACGTAAAGCGAATCCCGCAAGGGAGAGCGCTCCTTGCAAGCAGTCGCAGTGAGTGCTCCGCGCTAACGTAAAGCGAATCCCGTAAGGGAGAGCGCTCCTAGCAAGCAGTCGCAGTGAGCGCTCCCGCGCAAATGTAAAGCGAATCCCGCAAGGGAGAGTGCTCCTTACAGGTAATCGCACTCAGGCGCCCACCCTCGCGAGCGCAAACGTTCGAGCGGTCCCGCAGGGATAAGCGGCTCACCGCACGCAGGCAACTAAACACGGCCCCCCGCCCTCCCTCCGCCAAAATTTGCGGGTGTCCAGAGGGCGCAGCCCTTGGGGCCCTCCCACTGGGAGGGTTTGGGAGGGTGAACCGAAAATTTGGAGGAGATGTACCGTTGGCGAACGAAAACATAGTAATCAAAGGCGCAAGGGCGCATAATCTCAAAAATATCGACGTGACGATACCGCGCGACCGGTTCGTCGTCCTGACGGGGCTAAGCGGCTCCGGCAAGTCGTCGTTGGCTTTTGACACCATTTATGCCGAAGGACAGCGGCGGTATGTGGAGTCGCTGTCGGCTTATGCACGCCAGTTCCTCGGCCAAATGGAGAAGCCGGATGTCGATTCCATCGACGGCTTGTCCCCGGCCATTTCCATCGACCAGAAGACGACAAGCCGCAACCCGCGTTCCACCGTAGGAACGGTAACGGAGATTTACGACTATCTGCGCCTGCTGTTCGCGCGTGTCGGACATCCCCACTGCCCGGACCACGGCATCGAGATCACGTCGCAGACGGTCGAGCAGATGGTCGACCGGATTATGCAGTACCCGGAGAAGACGAGACTGCAGATTCTCGCACCGGTCATATCAGGCCGCAAAGGCGAGCATAAGAGCTTGTTTGCGGAAATTTCGAAGCAGGGCTTCGTGCGTGTGCGAGTCGACGGTGAGCTGCGCGATTTATCCGAGGACATTGAGCTTGAGAAGAACAAGAAGCACACAATTGAAGTCGTGGTTGACCGGATCGTCATCAAGGAAGATGTGGAGTCGCGGCTGACGGATTCCATCGAGACGGCTCTGAAGCTGTCCGGCGGTAAAATTCTCGTCGATATCATCGGCCAGGAAGAACTGCTGTTCAGCTCCAGCTTTGCTTGTCCCGTGTGCGGCTTCAGTATGGAAGAGCTGGCGCCGCGCATGTTCTCCTTTAACAGCCCGTTTGGTGCGTGCCCGGAATGCGACGGCCTTGGGGCGCAAATGGTGGTCGATCCCGATCTGCTCATCCCGGATGCCGGCAAATCCATCGAAGACGGCGCTTTTTTAGCCTGGACAGGCAGCACATCCAACTATTACCCGCAGTTTCTGAAGTCGGTATGCCAGCACTTTCACATTCCTGAGAATGTGCCTGTAAGCGAACTGACGCCGGAGCATATGAACAAGCTGCTCCACGGTACGGGGAGCGAGAAAATCCATTTCCGCTATGAGAATGATTTTGGGCAGCGGAAGGAAGCGATGGTTCCTTTCGAAGGCATTATTCCGAACCTCGAACGCCGTTACCGTGAGACGGCGTCCGATGGCATCCGCGAATTCATCGAAGGGTTTATGAGCGCCAAGCCATGCCCCGTATGCAAAGGCAAACGGCTGAAACGTGAGATTCTAGCCGTGACGGTAGGCGACAAGAACATTGCCGAAGTAACCGATCTGTCGATCGGGGACAGCCAACGCTTTTTCAGCGACCTTACTTTAAGCGAGAAAGAAACAGCTATTGCCAATCTGATTCTAAAGGAGATTGGCAGCCGTCTCGGCTTTCTCGTCAATGTCGGTCTCGATTATTTGACGCTCAGCCGTACGGCAGGCTCGCTGTCAGGCGGGGAGGCCCAGCGCATCCGGCTGGCGACACAGATCGGTTCCAGCTTGATGGGCGTGCTGTACATCCTGGACGAGCCCAGCATCGGCCTGCACCAGCGGGACAATGACCGGCTCATTGCGACGCTTGCGCATATGCGCGATCTCGGCAACACCCTGATCGTTGTCGAGCATGACGAAGATACGATGCTGGCGTCGGATTATATTATCGACATCGGCCCTGGAGCGGGCATTCATGGCGGGAAAGTGATGGCCCAGGGAACGCCGCAGGAAATCATGAACGACCCCAACTCATTGACCGGCGAATACCTAAGCGGACGCAAATTCATTCCGGTCACCTCCGATCGGCGCGAAACCGACGGTCGCTGGCTGGAAATCCGGGGGGCCAAGGAAAATAATCTCAAGAACGTGAACGTCAAAATTCCGCTCGGCGTCTTTACGGTGGTAACCGGCGTATCCGGCTCCGGCAAGTCATCGCTTGTCAACGAAATTCTCTACAAGAGTCTGGCCAAAGAGCTGAACAAAGCGTCTAAGGTACGCCCGGGCCAGCATAAAGAAATACGCGGCCTTGCCCATTTGGACAAAGTTATCGATATCGACCAGTCGCCGATCGGACGCACGCCGCGGTCCAATCCGGCAACCTATACGGGCGTGTTCGACGACATCCGCGACTTGTTCTCCAAGACGAATGAAGCGAAGGTAAGAGGCTTTCAAAAAGGCCGTTTCAGCTTCAACGTCAAGGGCGGACGCTGCGAAGCATGCCGGGGCGACGGCATTATCAAGATTGAAATGCACTTTCTGCCGGACGTCTACGTTCCGTGCGAGGTCTGCAAGGGCAAACGTTACAACCGTGAGACGCTGGAAGTGAAGTACAAAGGGAAGAACATCGCCGATGTGTTGGAGATGACGGTCGAGGATGGAACGGAATTCTTCCAAAACATACCGAAAATTCACCGCAAGCTGCAAACTCTGCTCGATGTGGGTCTTGGCTATATCAAGCTGGGCCAGCCGGGAACGACCCTTTCCGGTGGGGAAGCGCAGCGTGTGAAGCTGGCGTCGGAGCTGTACCGCCGGAGTACGGGCAAGACGCTGTATATTCTGGACGAGCCGACTACAGGTCTGCATGTGGACGATATCGGCCGCCTGCTGGAAGTACTGCACCGTCTGGTTGAATCGGGCGAATCCGTGCTCGTTATCGAGCATAATCTGGACGTAATCAAGACGGCTGATTATATCGTCGACATGGGACCGGAAGGCGGCAGCGGCGGCGGAACGGTTATCGCATCCGGCACCCCGGAACAGATCATCCAGGTACCGGAATCATATACGGGCAAATACCTGAAACCGATTCTGCTTCGGGATACGGCGAGGACAGAGGCGCTGATGCTCCAGACCTCGGAAGCACAATAGGGTGAGCGTCAGACTTTCATAAAAAGGAAACACGAAAGGGCCGCGGCATCTGCCGCGGCCCTTTAACGTACGCAATAACGTTCTTTCAACACGCAATACCGCTATTTCAGCGGTCAATCACGAGGCGACCGTAGACAGAATGGAGCTCAGCTTGTCCTGAATGGCAGGCACGCCGACGCGTTCGGTAAAGGCATGGAAGCTCTCGCCTGTGGCGCGTTCGCTCTTATAGAACAGCAGGAGCTGTTCAAGCACGCCTGCGACTTCATCCGCTTTGACGCGTCCCTTGAGCGGCTGCGCGAACTTCGCGGCCGGACCCTGCGCTCCGCCGCCAAGCGTGCCGCCGACAGCAATGTCGAAAGCTTCGACCATGCCTTCGGGGGTCTTCACTAAAGCTCCCTGCAGGCCGATGTCCGCGATTTGCTTCTGTCCGCAGGCATTCGGGCAGCCGATGAGATGGAGGCGGACCTTCTCGCCAAGGTCCAGGCGTTCGTCCAGGAAGCTGGCAATGGCTGCGGCGCGCTTTTTCGTCTCTACAAGAGCAAGGCTGCAGAATTCGTTACCGGTGCAGGCGACGGTGCGGCTGATGAAAGGCTTCGGCGCAGCCGACAGGCGCTGAAGCACGGGCGCTGCCAGGAGCTCTTCGACTTTATCATTGGGCACGCCGCTAAGGATGGCGTTCTGCGACATCGTCGTGCGGATGGTCCCGTCGCCGTAAGTGTCTGTGAGATCGGCCAACTGTGTTAGCTCGTCGGCGTCAAGCCGTCCGACAGGCACATTAAGGCCGACATAGTTCAGCCCCTGCTGCGGCTGCGGATGCACGCCGTCGAAATAGGCGGCCTGCCAGCCGGCCGTTTTGTCCTCACCGCGCGCAGGCAGCTCCCCGATCAGCTCGAACAGCTTGTCCTTGAATTTCTCCGCGCCCCAATCGGCCACCAGGAATTTCAGCCGGGCATGGTGTCTTTTCTCGCGGTATCCATTGTCGCGGAAGATTGTCGCCACGCCAATGGCAACCTTCAGCACCTCATCCGGACGGACAAAGATATCCAGCTTCTGCGCCAGATGCGGCTTAGCGGACAGACCGCCGCCGACCATGACATGGAAGCCGATAGTCTCCTCACCGTCTATTTCCTTGACCGCAGGCGTGAATGCCAAATCATTGATCTCGGCATGCGCGTTATTGTAAGGATTCGCGGAGATCGACATTTTCAGCTTGCGCGGAAGATTGGAGAAATCGCGGTTCAGCACAAAAAAGTTATTCACTTCGTCGACAAGGGCCTTGGTATCCATCAGCTCGTCCTTGTCGATTCCGGCAAGCGGATTGCCGACAATCGTGCGCGGGCAGTCGCCGCAGGCTTCGAAGGAGTATAAGCCGACCTCCTCCAGGCGCTTGAAAATATCCGGGAAATTCTCCACGGTCAGCCAGTGAAATTGAATCGCCTGCCGGGTAGTAATATCAAGAAGATTTCTGCCGTAAAGCCGGGAAATATCGGCCAGAGTCCGCGCCTGCGCAGATGTCATAACCCCGGTATTAATGCGGACGCGCATCATGAAATGACCGTTCTTCGGTTTCTGCTGGTACACGCCCGCCCATTTGAAGAGGTCCAGGTCGTCGGCGGGAATGGAATCGTAGCCCTCCAGCGCGTATTTTTCGATAATGTTACGGATGATATCCAGTCCGTCTTTTTCCAGTTTGACTAATTCGAATTTGGACAGCTTGTCCGGTTCTTTGGTCCAAATCGGTTCATATGCCATTGATGAAGCCTCCTTAATTATGTCACTCACGTTCTGAGCCGCGTTCTCGCTCTATTTCATTAAATCCGACGAGGTCGCTAAGAGATTGGTTTGATGGTAACAGATTTCCTGCTTCCCGTATGTGAAGTAAGGTATAACTCGTATAACAATTGTTTATGGAACCTCCAGATTCCGTTGATAAATCGCAAGGCGGATGTTCGGCAGGCAGGGCGAAAGATTCAAACAGGGACAATCCCGTTAATATAATTATAAGAGCTGCAAAGTAAGGATTTTTTTGAAAAAAATTACTAGCCGACCGCTTTTAATATGCTGGTCTTTTACGAGATGCTCATGCCATATATTTGTACAAGTAGTGGATGTCCTTTATTTGATCATCGCAGTCGCCGCCGGTTCATTTTATCTCCAGGAACTTTGATAACTGAATAACAAACATGGGTGTCAATGAACGCTGTCACAATTACATAAGATTTTGGAAAAAATCTATTGCGTGCCGTCTTTGGTAACGGTAACATAGAAGTGATAAGGCATAAGGAAGAGAGCGGGCTGTGCGGCTAAAGGCAAGTCTGCTCGACAACCATTATGAGGAGGTAGGGCTATGCTGCTTGCGGAAGCCGCCACGGCAACTGCGTCCAGATTTCATACCTTTGATGTGTTTATGATCTTGTTTACGGTTCTGATTACGGTTGGGGTTGTCCGATTGCTCAGAGCCCCTCAGAAGAACAAGTTCGCGATTGCCTTCGGAGTCGTCAGCCTGCTGGTCTTTCTCGTGTCGGACTATGCCATGATCAAATATTGGCTGGGCTAGAAGGCCGGCGTTTCCACAGCTTGAACACATATTAAGAACCGATTCTTTTGTCAGCGAAGACACCTTTGCCGCCGTTCGCGGGAGTAGAGGCGTCTTTTTTCTTTTTTCAAGCGAGGGCGGCTGAACGATATTAATGGGGTAAAAGAGGAGATCAACGTATGGGAAGAAGTGGTATTGTGCGTATAAGTAACAAAAGTCTGCGCTTGTTGCTGTGCAGCGCTGTCTTGGGGCTCGTCCTGGGCTGGACCGTACCCGTATCCGAAGCGGCTCGGAAAAGTGAAGCGGCCGCCGCGCATCCATCCTCCACAGGAGAGGGTGTATCCGCCGTAGACCCGGTTCCGCAAATCTATAAACGTCTGTCTCCGTCGGTAGTCGGCATTATCGGCAAGGCTCAGGGCGAGAAAAATACGGGCCTCGACAACCGCTACAATCTGATGCATGGATCGGGCGTAATCATCACAAGCAGAGGGTGGATTGTTACGAATGCTCATGTCATTGGTGGCATGCGAAATGCTACGGTAGTGACAGCGGATGGAAAATCTTACAGCGTCAAGGAAATGTATGCGGATGAAGTCAGCGATGTGGCGCTGCTCAAGATCAACGCGGCTTCCCTGCAGCCGGCTTCCTTCGCTGAAGATTCGAATGTGAGAGTCGGCGAAAAGGTCATCGCTATCGGCGCGCCCTTATCCTTCGCGCTGCGCAATTCTGCAACAGTCGGCGTTGTCAGCGGTTCGGGACGGGTAGTCGATGCGTCATACCGTCTTTTGCAGAGCGATGCGGCCATTAATCCGGGCAACAGCGGCGGCCCCCTTGTTGACATGAATGGAAAAGTCATCGGCATCGTCAGCATGAAATACTCGGCGGTCGGTGTGGAAAATACGGGGTTTGCTATTCCTGCGGAAACGGCTCGCTATATCATCAAGCAGTTGTTCACCTACGGTGAAGTAAGGCGCCCAAGCCTGGGACTTGAGCTTCAGGAGAGCTGGTCCGCTATTATCGGCCTGCCGGCGGAAGACCCGTTGACTGTAACGAAAGTAACCTCCGAGGAAGCGCGCAAAGCCGGTATTTCTGAAGGGGATGAATTGTACAGCATCGACGGTCATAGGGTGACCTCGGCGGTCGATATCAACGAGCTGTTCAAGAGCTATCGTCCGGGGCAGACCGCCCACCTGCTCATGCAGAGCAGCGGAGATATCGTCCAGCGCAAGCTGGTACTGGGGCAAGGAGATCCAGTGGTCAATACGGAGGAGGAAGACGGCGGAGAAGACAGCGGACCGGCAGAGTAACAGCAAGCGAAAGCGGGGGAGAACAAAAATGAGAAAGATATGTGTAAAAGTCCTGCATGCCGCGCTGGCCGCGCTGATCGTACTGGCGGGCATGCTGCCGGAAGGCGCTGCGAGGGCCGCGGCGGGCAGCACTCTTATGCTGACCCTGAAGGTGGGAAGCAAGGAAGCGAAAGCGAATGGACAGGCTCTTGCCATCGCCGCGCCCTTTTTGGAGAATGGGAGTGTCATGGTTCCGCTCGGAGTGTTCAAAAAAGCGTTCAACAGCGGGGTCATGCTCGGAAGCGGCGAGGTTGTTAAAGTAACCTATGGCCCTCATACAGGCGCAATGACAATCGGCAGCAATTCCGCCTGGAAGGATGGTCAGAAAGTGAAACTGGCTGCTCCCCCGCGAATGGTAAACGGGGTGCTTATGGCACCGCTGCGCTTTGTAGCCGGAGTCATCGGGGCGAAAGTTTCAGCCGGCAGCGGCGGGAGCATCGTGGTAACGGTGCCTGCCGCGGAACCGGGGGATGGAAGCCTGCCTGAGAACGGCATCGACAGCGAGGCAGGCAAGACAAAGGTCGGCAACAGCTACTACGAGTGGAGCCTGAACTATCCGGCCGGTCTCATTATCGGCAACAGTGGCGGAGAAGAGAGCGTGTCCACCTTCATGAGCGCGGATAACGCCTACTATCTGGAGGTGCATGTGTCTCCTCAGGAAGCCGCCACGGACGCAGACGAACTGCTGGAGCAGCTGGTGCGCGGCGCTGAAGAGAGCGGCGAAATCGTGCTGGACCGGGAAGCTGTTCCGCAGGCGCCCACCCCATATGCGCGCATTATCAGCAAAGATTCTTCCGGGGCCATGTGGGAGGGGCGGCAGTATTATGCGAATGGGCGATTGTATGAGCTGTATTTAACGGATGACCATGCGGTGAATTATAAAGATTTTGCCAAGTACGCCGGGCTGCTTGGATCATTTCGTCCTTCCTTTGATAACAAGAACCGCTCAATTCGGGATCTGTCGACCGTTCGGAACGGTCTGCGGACAGCAGGAAGCGATGATTACGGCATTTCTCTGCAGATACCCGCTGGATGGACCGCAGACAACCGGCATCTCGCCTATGAGAGCAAATACGGGAGCTATTTGAAGCTGAACATCACCTCGGCAAAGGCGGCTTCGTCCCTGGATAGCTGGGTAGAGGAGCTGAGATTGAAAGATGCGGATTCTTTTGTGCAGGGGGCTTACAGTGAGCAGGGCAGTACGGCAGTGGAGGTTTCCGGTGTCCCGGCGCGGGTCCGGGAAGTCCGGTACAATTACGGCAGCGGATGGATCACGGAGTATCAGGTGCTGCTGCTGAGGAGCGGTTACCGCTGCTATGCGGAATATGCCGTTCCTGATGGGCAAGACGAGGATAAGACGAAATTTAAGGATGTGTTGGCTTCGCTGAAGATTGATTTTGACACGATAAAAGAGAACTTCGGCAGGCTGGAGCAGAATGACTATCCGACGTTGAAAAATAAAACCGCCACCAAAATATCCAAAACCTACGGCTACACCATCCATATGCCGCGGCTGTGGACGCCTTCCGAAGGGGCATTCGAAATGCAGAACGTCGAGTACCGTTCCACCGGCGGACGGTTCCAGATCGCTTTGCTTCCGGGAGGTTCTTTTGACTATACGGTAAACCAGCTTAAAGAGTATTACCGGAATGCGGCCGGCGATCCAAAGGGACCATTCGTCGAAAGCACGCGGGATACGATATTCGCCGGAGTGCCGGCTGTGGAAATGACCGTGCGGCAAAATAAAAACGGCATCCCCTCCCACATCCGGGCCATCGTCTTCAGCCATGCTGATGTTGTCTTTACCCTTACCGCTACGTTGGGTGACGCGAACGCAACAGAAGCGCAGCAGGAGGTCCTGGAACGGACGCTCCAGTCGTTCCGGTTTACGGATAAGGGGAATTAGGAACAGGGAGCAGGCGCGATTTCAGGCATTAGCTATGAGAGTATCCTGCCTGTTGATACATTACAGAGAGCACAGGGGGGCAGCCGGCCCAGTGTGAATTTAGGACGATAATGTCATTTTGCGGATGATAGCCATAACATTAAGCTCTCCTTCAGGTATGCAAAATAGCAAAAACCTCCAAACCGAGATGAGGCGGAATGGAGGTTCTTTTTTTACCGGACAAGCACTTATGCGTTGTAAACGAAATTGAGATTCGCGTCTTTTAGCAGCGGCGCCTTCTCGTCTTTGGCCGACAGCACCGGCACCACATCGATAGGCCACTCCACACCGATATCCGGGTCATTCCACAGGATGCCTCCGTCGCATTCCGGCGCGTATAATTCGTCGCATTTATACTGGACCTCGACGTCCTCGGTAAGCGTCATGAAGCCGTGGGCGAAGCCTTTAGGGATAAGCAGCTGCTTCTTGTTGTCCGCGCTCAGCTCGATTCCGAACCATTTGCCGTAGCTGGGGCTTCCCTTGCGGATATCGACGGCTACATCAAAGATGCTGCCGCGCGTACAGCGGACGAGTTTCGTCTGAGCTTTAGGGTTCAACTGATAGTGGAGCCCGCGCAGCGTCCCTTTAACCGCCGAGTAAGACTGATTATCCTGTACAAAGTTCAGGTCGATCCCCTGCTCCAGAAATTTTGCCTGGCTGTAGGTTTCCATGAACCATCCGCGATGGTCGCCGAATACGGCGGGTTCGACAATCTGAACGCCTTCCAGATTCGTTTGTGTAAATTTCATCGATTCCACTCTTTCCGCATTAATATTTGATTTTACCGTTAGCCACTTTGATCAAATACTGCCCGTAGCCGGTTTTGCTCAGCTTCTCGCCGCAGGCCAGCAGTTGTTCTTCTGTAATCCATCCGTTAATATATGCGATTTCCTCCGGCGCGGCGATTTTGATGCCTTGATGATCCTCGATCGTTCTGACAAAATTGGTTGCGTCTACCAGACTCTGATGAGTGCCGGTATCCAGCCACGTAAAGCCGCGTCCCAGCAGCTCCACGTCCAGCTCGCCGAGTCTCAGATATTCCTCGTTGACCGAAGTGATTTCCAATTCGCCCCGTGGCGAAGGCTTTACGTTTTTCGCAATGTCTATGACCCGATTGTCGTAAAAATACAGCCCCGTAACCGCATAGTTCGACTTGGGCTGTGCAGGCTTTTCTTCGATGGAGAGGACTTTGCCGTCCCCATTAAACTCTACAACGCCAAAACGTTCCGGGTCGGGAACATGATAGCCGAATACCGTAGCGCCCTGCGGTTTGTCCGAAGCGCGTTTAAGCATTTGGCGCATACCGGCCCCATAGTAAATATTGTCTCCGAGAACCATAGCGACAGAATCGCTGCCGATAAAGTCTTCGCCAAGAATAAAGGCCTGCGCCAATCCGTCGGGACTCGGCTGGATTTTGTACTGCAGCGAAATGCCGAACTGGGAGCCGTCTCCCAGCAGACTCTCAAATCTCGGGGTGTCCTCGGGAGTGGAAATAATCAAAATGTCCTTGATTCCCGCTAGCATTAAGGTAGATAAAGGATAATAAATCATCGGTTTGTCGTAGACCGGCAGCAGCTGCTTGCTTGTAACCATCGTCAAAGGATATAGGCGCGTGCCGCTGCCGCCTGCTAGGATAATGCCTTTCATTTTCTGGGTCAGCTCTCCCTGCTATATGTAATTAGATCATTTTTGACTATGTATATTTTACGCTTAACGTTTAACGTGTGTCTATTTCTCTTTAACTTTTTTCGCCAGAAATCGATTCCAATTCTATCTAATTCGTTTCAAGACTTATGGAAATGTAGAGATTGTCAGGGATAGGCTTGTAGCAGGAGAGTGTGATATTTGATACAATAGATAAGTTAATCGGACATAAATCCATTTCAATTCTTTGGGAAGTCCAGATCACATACACTTAGCACATTAATAGACCCGTCCCTAGCGGACGGTTTGGGAGGATATAGATGAAAGAGCAGGATATACGCAGGGAAGACGTGGAGCTGCTCGCACCGGCGGGCGACTGGGACTGCATGCGCGCGGCGGTGGCGAATGGGGCTAACGCTGTCTATTTCGGCGTGGAGAAATTTAATGCCCGGGCAAGAGCGAATAACTTTCAGATGGACGAACTGCCGGAAATTATGGCCTTTTTGCACAGCTATGGCGTAAAAGGGTTTCTGACGTTCAATATTCTGGTGTTCGAGAACGAACTTTCGGATGCAAAAGAATTGATCGACGCTTGCATAGATGCCGGTGTGGATGCAGTCATTGTGCAGGATCTCGGGCTGGTGAAGCTGATCCGCGAGATTTCGCCGGATTTTCCGATTCACGGCTCGACGCAGATGACGATTACTTCGCCGGAGGCGGTGGAGTTCACCAAGCCGTTCGAACTGGAGCGCGTGGTGCTCGGGCGGGAAAATAATCTGAAGCAAATCCGTGCGATTGGCGATCAGGCGCGTCTGCCGATGGAGGTGTTCGTGCATGGCGCGCTGTGCGTCTCCTATTCGGGGCAATGCCTGACCTCGGAGATGTGGGGCGGGCGCTCCGCCAACCGGGGCGAATGCGCGCAGGCCTGCCGCTTGCCGTACGACCTCGTCGTGGACGGTGAGGTGAAGCCGATGGGTGATGTCGCCTATTTGCTGTCGCCGAAGGATTTAGCGGCCATCGAACTTATACCGGAGCTGATTCAGGCGGGCGTAACGTCCTTCAAAATCGAAGGGCGCATGAAAAGCCCCGAATATGTGGCGAATGTAGTAGGCAAATACAGCAAGGCGATCGACCGTTATTTTGGCGGAAGATGGGCTGCTCCGTCCAAGGAAGAAATGCGGGAGCTGCAGCAAAGCTTCTCACGCGGGTTTACGCACGGCTTCCTGGAAGGAACGAATAACAAAAAGCTGGTGGACGGCACCTTCCCAAAAAGCCGGGGCGTTTATGTTGGCACCGTGGAGCAAATTTTGCGTGACGGCGTCGTCTGCCGAATTGAAGCGCCAATTAAACGCGGCGACGGGATTGTGTTCGATGCGGGTGATCCGACGAAAAAAGAAGAAGGCGGCCGCATCTACGATCTGCGCCGCAAAGGCGTAAAGCTGGAAGGCGAAGCGCAGGAAGGCTGGATTGTTGACATTATCCCCGGACGCAGCGATATTAATCTGGGGCGTCTGCATGTCGGCGACCGTATCTGGAAGACGAATGATCCAGCGCTGGACAAGACTTTGCGTCAGACGTTTGAGACGGAGAAGCCTTACCGGGTATTTCCGGTGCATGTTAAAGCGGCAGGCCGGGCTGGCGAGCCGCTTGCCACATGGTGGACCGACGTGCAGAAGGGCGTTACCGTCCGCGTCGACTCAGAGCTTCCGCTGGAAACGGCGAATAAGCGCCCGATGGATGCCGCTCTGCTGGAAGAGCAGTTCGGACGCCTTGGCGGGACCGTCTTCCAGCTTGAGCGTCTGGACGCCGAACTGGAAGGCGGCGTCATCGTGCCGATGCGCGAGCTGAACAGCATCCGCCGCCGTGCGGCGCTGCTGCTCGCCAGCGAGCGCCCGAAGCCGCCCGTATACGTGAAACGGGCGGTAGAGGTATACGGCGACGCCGCTTCGCGCGGCGCGGAACCGGTCGCCCCGCTCGGAGCGGGCGGGGCTATCACCGGCGGCGGTGCTGCGCAGCTCACCGCGCTGTGCCGCAGCCTGCCGCAGGTGCAGGCTGCCTTAAAAGCCGGCGTAACGTTCATCTACGCCGACTTCGAATTCATCAAGCAGTTCCCGGCAGCGGTAGAGGCCGTTCGGGCGGCGGGCGCCAGGATCGCGCTGGCGACGCCGCGCATCCATATGCCGGGCGAGAACGGCTACCATGCCAACATCCTGCGCCTTCAGCCGGATGCGGTGCTGGTGCGCAATACCGGCGCGCTGTATTACTATCTGCGCCGACGCCGGGAAGAGCCGAATGCCGCGCATCCGCTGCTTATCGGCGACTTCTCGCTGAACATCGCCAACCACAAGGCGGTTGATCTGTTCCTTGAAGCGGGCTGCGACCTGGTCACGCCGTCGTATGATCTTAATATCCAGCAGATGGTCGACCTGCTGCAGCGCAGCCGCACCTCACAGCTGGAGGTGGTCATCCATCAGCATCTGCCGATGTACCACACGGAGCACTGCGTATACTGTACGTTCCTAAGCGAAGGAACCGACTTTACGAATTGCGGCCGTCCTTGCGAGAGCCAGCGGGCTTCCCTGCAGGACCGGATCGGCATGATCCATCCCGTCCGGGTGGATGAAGGCTGCCGCAATACGGTCTACAACGCGATTGAGCAGTCCGGCGCGGAATATCTAAACAACTTCCGCGAGCTCGGGGTAACGTCTTTCCGCGTGGAGTTTCTAGAGGAGACCCCTGAACAGGTATTCGAGGTCATTGATCTGTACGGCAAGGCGCTGCGCGGCGAAATCTCCGGGACCCAGGTCTGGAAGACGCTCAAAGCGACCAACCAGCTCGGCGTTACCCGGGGTCAGCTGGTCAAATAACAGACGGTCATATGAACCTGTGTTCTTGCAGAAACTTAAGCTCTCGCCATCCGGCGGGAGTTTTTTTGCTGTACCTTAAATGCTAACTTTTCAGATAGTTTTGCAGCACTAGACTTTTGTACCTCCGACTGCCAATATCCCTATAAAACTGATATAATAAGGATAGGAGCTGCATTTTTTATCCAGGGCGAATATGCGACTATATATTATACACTTTTAACAAAGGAGCCGTGTCATGACGAAAATCCGCAAAGCTATTATTCCCGCCGCCGGCCTCGGAACCCGCTTTCTGCCAGCTACCAAGGCGATGCCGAAGGAAATGCTGCCGATTGTGGACAAGCCGACCATCCAATATATCGTGGAAGAGGCGGTCGCCTCAGGCATTGAAGATATTATTATCGTAACAGGCAAGGGTAAACGGGCGATCGAGGACCATTTCGATAATTCATTCGAGCTGGAATTCAATCTGGCCGAGAAACAGAAATGGGAACTGCTGGATTCTGTCCGTAAATCGTCTGAGATGGCAGACATTCACTATATCCGGCAAAAAGAGCCCAAGGGTCTCGGACATGCGATCTGGTGCGCGCGCAAATTTATCGGCAACGAACCGTTCGCCGTTCTGCTCGGCGACGATATCGTCGAGTCGGATAAACCTTGCCTTAGACAGATGATCGAGGTCTATGACCAATATAAATCCTCCATCGTTGGCGTGCAGCCGGTGCCGTGGGATGAGGTTTCCCGTTACGGCGTCGTCGACGGTACGGAGCTGGCGGAGCGTGTGTATAAAGCCAACCGGCTTGTTGAGAAGCCCAAAAAAGACGAAGCGCCTTCCAATCTGGCCATCCTTGGACGGTACATTTTGACTCCGCGCATCTTTGATATGCTGGGTGAGCAGCAGGCGGGAGTGGGCGGCGAAATTCAGCTGACGGACGCGATTGCCCGTCTCAGCGAGGTGGAACGCATTCTGGCCTTCCATTTCGAGGGAGATCGACATGACGTTGGTGAGAAGATGGGCTTTATCCAAACCACTATTCATTACGCCATGCAGCGTGAAGAGCTGAAGGATGACTTGCTTATTTATCTCAAAAACCTGATCGAAAACGAAGCGCAAAAGACGGTATCGAAATAATATAATACGAATAATGGAGGCGTGCGTCTAAGCGCCAGCGCTACAGCACAGACATGGCAGTCCGGGAATTGGCCCGGAACTGCCATTTTAGCTTTATATCCAGGTTTCTACATACTTTAATGAGTAGGAGTGAGAGCGTTGACAAGAAGTATTATGTCTCCGGCCAAGTACATTCAGGGCAGAGGAGAAATCCGTCGTCTTCATCGTTATTGTACCGAGCTGGAGGGTAAGAACGCTTATATCGTCGCAGATGCTTTTGTCCTTGCGAATTATGAGAAGGAGATTTCAGAGGGCTTTCAGGGGTGCGATGTTTCTTATGTTCTGCAGTCGTTCGCGGGAGAATGCAGCCGGAAGGAAGTGCAGCGGATCGTCGAAGCGGCCAAGGAATCGGAAGCGGATGTTATTATAGGGATTGGCGGGGGCAAGACACTGGACGCAGCCAAAGCGGTCGGCTTCTACAGCCGCCTCCGGCTGATTGTCGCGCCGACCGTTGCCTCGACAGACGCGCCATGCAGCGCCTTGTCCGTGCTCTATACCGAAGATGGCCGATTGGACAAGTACTTGCCGCTGCGTAGCAATCCTGAAAGAGTCGTTGTCGACACAGAGCTCGTGGCCAAAGCGCCTGTCCGCCTGCTGGTCGCCGGCATGGGCGACGCGCTGTCGACCTTCTATGAGGCTCGGGCCTGCCGGCGGGCCGCCAAATCTGGAGGCCGGGATACAAGCGCCATCGCCGCCTACACGCTTGCGCGGGCTTGCAGGGACACGCTGCTGGCCGACGGAGCACAGGCCAAGCAGGACGCCGAGAACGGCATACTCTCCGAAGCGGTAGAGAATATCATAGAAGCCAACATCTACCTTAGCGGCATCGGCTTTGAGAGCGGCGGACTTGCCGCCGCCCATGCGATTCATAATGCCATGACGCAGCTTGAAGAGACCCGCCCGATTCTACACGGTGAGAAAGTGGCCTTTGGGACGCTAGTGCATCTTGTGCTGGAGAAGGCCGATCCGACTGAAATCGAAGAAGCCCTCGCCTTCTGCCGAAGTGTCGGTCTGCCAACCACCTTGCGGCAGCTGAATCTGGATGCAGAGGAGCAATCAAAGCTGCGGCTTGTGGCCGAGGCAAGCTGTGCTCCCCATGAGCCGATGAGCAACATGCCATTTAAAGTGAAGCCGGAAGATGTCCTTGCAGCCATTCTGGAAGCAGACCGTCTGGGAGCGAACAGTCTGACCTCATAAATGCCCTTCAATATCCATTCCTGTCAAGCAACTCCTCGTTGAATTCCTATTTCGTTCAAACTCAAAAAAATGGAGCGCCCGCGTTACCGCAAACGCTCCATTTTCTTATTCTCATTTCCTACTGCAAAACTGACAATCGCTCGGCCCTAAATTAGTACTGAGCCGCAACAATTTCTTCAATCTTTGCTTTCTCTGCAGCATCGGCCTGAATGAGTTTGTCATAGACTCCCTGATCCTGCTGCCCGTCCTTTTGCAGTGCCGCCAGGTAATAGCGGGTGACTTCACGATTTGCCGTGTCATTGTAATCGTCGCTCAATCCCTGCTTTAACGTGGCGGCAGCATCCGCAGTTTTGCCTGTCATGAGCTGCATTTTACCTGCGCTAAGAGCGATCGCAGGCGTTACGGCGAATGGACGGCCCTGCATCTGTCCCGCCGGAAGTGTCTTTAAGTAAGCCACTCCCGCGACCACGTGCTCGTAAGCAGCCAAACCGGTCTCAAAATACTGCTGCTCTTTGGTTGAATCTTTTTGAGTAAAGGCCTGGTTGCCGAGATCGAATGAACGGGTAATGAGCGGCTCATACCATTCGATATCCCACTTATATTTATCCGCATTGTCACGGTATACCGCATAAGCTTCATCGGGTTTTCCCTGCAAATCATATAAAGCAATCAGCTGCTTCAGCATCTGTTTATTGTTCGGTTCATCCTTCAGTCCCCGGGTCAGCACGGCGAGGGACTCGGCCGCGAACTGTTCGTTCTTGTTTTGGCTGTAGACCTGGTTGTCCATCGAGGAGAGAATAATAACAGACTCCGGATGGCTGGGACGGTTTTTAAGCGTCTTGATCAGCGGTGCCTTGATTTCTTCATAAGATTGGCTTATTTGCGCGATCGCCTTGGCATCCGCAGCGGCATTGGCGGAACCAATGTAGCGGAGCGACACAATTAGAACGGCCGCCGCCCCTATACAAGCCAAGGCCATGTAGCCCAATCGCAGCCCGGATGAGTTCCATTTTACCGCGAGCGGTTTGGCATCCATAACGGCCGCCATCCCTGCAAGCCCGATGAACACAAGCAGGCCCATGAAGACATAACTCATATTAAAGTCGAGAACGCTGTGAAGCAGAATCGAGAGGGTAAGGATCAGGTAGAAAAAGCCGTTTTCATAATCGTCCTTATCCTTCTGCTTAATAAACCCTCTGATATATTTGTAGAACACATACAGGATAAAGCCCATAAATACGATGAAGCCCAGAATGCCGACTTCAATCAAATACTGCAGGAAGAAGTTATGCGCCTGACGGCTCGTGTACGGGTTATTCTGATATTTCTCGTAAAGAGCGGCCCAGCCCCCTCCGCCGGCGCCGAGAATCGGATAATCCTTGACAACCTTGAGGGCATCTTTGTAAAAGGTGAAGCGTTCGAGTACACTGTGCTGCTGGAAGTTGATATTCTCTAGACGAGCTTCGATATTATCCGGCAAAATGCTGCGCACGCTCGTGCCGATCAGCAGATAAGCGGCAAGTGCCACCAGCACCGTTGCGCCGATCGGAAGCCACAAATTGGCGAACCTGCGGTCTGCCCCGCGTCCCAGGCTCGCTTCAAGCCTAGGAGCGGCAAAACGCTGCACCGCCCAGCATAGAACCGCCGTAACGGCTGAAGTAATCAGCAGGTAAGCCCAGCCTTTGACAGCCGCCGAAGGGTCGGGGACGAGGCTTAGACGTTGACCAATCTTGGTGACCGGACTGATCACCGCCAGCGAGGCGATACCCGCGATAATCAGATAGATAATCCATAAGATTTGCCGTGCCGGTTTCTCGAACAGCAGCAGAAGCACGAATGCCACAGGCAGCATGACAAGCCCGCCCCGTGAGAGCGTCAGCAGCAGCGATACGATAATAGGTACAAGCATGAAGCCGTTGATTAGCGCGCCGTGCGCTTTTTTCGAACGAATCAGTGCAAATATCGCCACCAACAAGAACGCCATCAGGAAGCCGGCATATGTATTGGCGTACTGAAATATCGAAGTCAGACGCGGTCCGAGGTTGGTATCATACAGCACTGCGTCCAGATATTTGCCTCCTCTAACCGTATTCGAGAACCAGCCGATCAGCCCTCCGGCAACATTCCAGGCGCCCAGCCAGTTCATCAGTCCGAACCAGACAATCAGATAAGCCACTGTCAATACAGCGGTTTGTATGATAACATTAACTTGTTTTTGTCGAAGGAGGTAGAGACTTACAATGAACACAGCCGCGTACATGCTCTGAATCAGCAGCATATTCATCGCCATATAGTGCGAAGCGGCGACAAAGAGCGACAGGAAATACGTCAGAGGAAGCAGCAGCACGGCTACCGCCAGCAGATCCCGTTGGTCTTCCAATTTAAACCTTTTGTAATAAAGGGCGACCCAAAAGAACAGCATCAGACACCCGAGCAATACGGCTAGATAAATCGGTTTCTCATAGTCCGTCTGCTGCCCGTTAAATAATCCCACTTGAAACGGGGCCCAAAATAAAAATAAAATAAAACCAATCACCAACACCCAAAGCGAGTCGGGTATCTTCTCAGCATTTCTCGACTGAGCAGCCTTTTTACCGTATACTGGATTAGCCAACTTTTTAATCTCCTTTTCCTGTAGATACGACAATATTTTAGCATAAGGACAGGTGTAATTAAACTTAATAAAATTAACTACAGCAATCTCGGCCTTTACTTGATAAATAGTTAGGAGAAGTATAATGAAAGCGGCAAAGCATCTTTTGTTATTTATGTGTGCTTTAATTGTTTTAGGAGTATCTTACTACTATATCAATTTGTATTGGAAAGAAAACACCGATGTGTCTTTGCATATCAAAGTCAAATCGGAACAAAAAATAGACTATCAGTTGTTTTATGCGGATGATCCCGATGCGTGGAGTGAAGAGAAGTCTATTCATATTAGTTATACTAATCCGGGTGATTGGAAAGAGCTTGTATTCAATTTGCCGGAGTATTCTTTTATCCGAATCGATTTTGGTAACGAGAATAATATAGTAACTGCTCGTGATTTGTATATCACCGCAAATTCAAAAGTGAAACTAGATGTAAACGAAATTAATGCGAAGCTAAATCAGTTGAAGATTGAAAAAAAGGAATCCGAAGAATATCTCTTGAAGGCTGGCGGCAAAGATCCGTTTATTTATTTTGATGCCAGCAGATATATTACTGAAGCTAAGCATGGCGGAAGTTGGAGTTTGAAAATCATATCTTTGTTTTTAAGCCTGCTTGCCGCAGCCGCCTTTTATTTTATAGGAAGATATGTGAAAGAAAGCATAAGGTTTGTGAGAGATTTTTCTGCTAATAAGGAACTTGTTCTAAATCTGGCGAAGAATGATTTTAAAACGAAATTTGCTTCGTCATATTTGGGTGTTTTGTGGGGATTTATAAATCCCTTGCTCACTATCGGCACCTATTGGTTTGTATTCCAAGTTGGACTGAGAAGCGGCGATGTAGGGAATGTCCCATTCATTATTTGGTTTATTGCCGGTATCATTCCATGGTTTTTTTTCTCCGACGCTCTTTCAACCGCTACTAACGCTTATCTTGAATATAGCTATCTTGTAAAAAAGGTAGTCTTTAAAGTTGAGTTGCTTCCATTAGTTAAGATATTTTCGGCATTTTTTGTTCAGTTATTTTTTATTATTTTTATATTTGTTATTTATGCATTTTATGGGCGATTCCCAACCATATATAGCTTTCAACTGATCTACTATGTAGTATGTTTGTTGGTCTTAGCTGTTTCGGTATCATTCCTCACTTCTTCAATCGTTCTTTTCTTTAAAGACCTAAATCAGATAATTGCTGTAATTCTTCAGATCGGATTTTGGTTCACACCAATTGGTTGGACGGTCAGCATGCTTTCCGATTTTTGGAGCAGAGTTTTCAAATTAAATCCAATGTTTTATATTGTACAAGGTTACAGAGATACGTTTATTGACCATATTTTATTTATAAATCGCCCGTACCAAACTGTGTATTTTTGGTTGTTTTGTCTTGTATTGTTTACTTTTAGCATAAAAGTCTTTAAAAAACTTAAACCGCATTTTTCGGATGTGCTATAGGAGTGAGATTATTGAACGGGATAATAGAAATAAATAATCTTGTGAAAAAATACAAGTTATATAACAAGCCAACCGATCGTTTTAAAGAAGCGGTCCATCCCTTCAATAAAGTCTATCATAAGGAATTTGTCGCTTTGGATGGCATTACACTTTCCGTAGAGAAGGGGGATGCTGTTGGAATACTTGGCAAGAACGGCTCGGGTAAATCAACGCTCCTAAAAATCATTACGGGAGTATTGTCGCCAACCGGCGGCAGTGTTGAAATCAATGGGAAGATTTCTGCTATTCTGGAATTAGGGGCCGGGTTTAATCCTGAATATACGGGCCGGGAGAATATTTACTTGAACGGTTTAATGATGGGTTACGGCAGAGAGAAGATGGATGAAAAAATTGACTCGGTAATCGAATTTGCCGATATCGGTAAGTTTATAGATCAGCCTGTCAAAGTATACTCTAGCGGTATGTTTGCCAGACTTGCCTTTGCAGTATCCATAAATGTGGAGCCCGATATTCTCATCGTTGATGAAGCCCTGGCTGTTGGAGATACACGGTTCCAGACAAAATGTATTGATAAAATGAAGGAATTAAAGAGAAACGGCACTACGATCCTCTTTGTTTCTCACGCTTCAGAGCAAGTAAAGAGGTTCTGTAATAAAGCGGTTTGGATAAAAAATGGGAAGATAGAAGCGCTGGGAGATTCAAGTGAAGTCGTAGACTTATATGAGGATTATATGAGAAACGATACAGAACAGTTAACGGAGGGAACTGAACCGAGAGCGAACAAAGTGATTACTTCGATAGAGCCGGATTTTGTTCTTCCTTCCAATCCTGATGTGCTAGCTCTTATCACGAATGTTCAAATTAATAAAACGTCACTTCGAACATTTGAGGAGTTAATTGTAGAAATAGAATATGAAGTATATGAAGAGTCGATTGACGATCTGCTATTAGGAGCAGCAATTTATACGCCGAGTCGAGACTATATTTTTGGTCCAAATACTTTTTTGGAAAATATTTCGATTCCTAATAAAATGGGAAGACATAAAGTGAATTATTGTATTCCGCAGCTTCCCCTTTTGGGTGGAACCTTTTGTTTAGATGTGGGTCTTTTTAATAATGAGGGAATCATCAATATACATTATATGGAGAACGCGGTATCTTTTACTATAACCAATAAGTACTTTTCAGAAGGATTAGTTTATATAAAGCACAATTGGGAGGTACTAAAATGATAGATGTTCTTTTTGATCAATATCAACGGTATCAAAACGTTACTGATATAATTAATTCGATGAGGATGCCTGGGCAAGTCTTTAATATTCTTGAGGTGGGTGCCAACGAACATCAGAACTTAGAGAAGTTCTTGCCGATTGACCAAATAACCTATCTAGATATACAATTGCCTGAATATTTACAAAATAATCCTAAATATATATTAGGTGATGCAACCTCAATGGATTTTTCTGATGATCACTATAATATCGTTGTTGCATTAGACGTATTTGAACATATCTTTGAAAAAGATCGTGAAAAATTTCTAAATGAACTTAACAGAGTTAGTTCGGATTTCTTTGTTATTACAGCCCCTTTTCATTCTCCTGAAGTGGTTGAAGCAGAAAGAAGGGTAAATGCGGTATATAAATCGATTTTTGGCAAAGATTTTATCTGGCTAGAAGAACATATGATGAACGGTCTGCCCGTTTTGCGTAAGGTGTCTGA
Source organism: Paenibacillus sophorae (assembly GCF_018966525.1). Taxonomy (NCBI): domain Bacteria; kingdom Bacillati; phylum Bacillota; class Bacilli; order Caryophanales; family Paenibacillaceae; genus Paenibacillus; species Paenibacillus sophorae. The sequence goes on along the minus strand of NZ_CP076607.1, from coordinate 109,303 downwards.
GCATCTTAAAGCGCAAAACATTCAGTTTGAGATGATTAATCATGGAGATGTGCGCATCTGGGAAAGGCTAATGGCTATACATTTCATTGCAGCTCAAGACTCCAGATTGGGGATTTATAGAAATGAAATTGATAGGTTTTACAATCAACATCTTTTTGCAAATGATTTTGTGGAGAAGTCCTATAGAAAAATATGTGTAGGATCAAAAAGTAGAAACTTATCTGCGTTACCATTAAGAAAAATAAATTTATCTAAAAGAGATGAAGACCTATTAAAACTAGATGGGATGGAAAAGATCTTCTATAGCCTAGCTGACTTGCCTTTGAAAATAAATATTAATGATGCTTCTGCAGACTTTATTCAGATTTTTAAAGATGAAGGGGCAGGATACACTGAAGATAAAAGTATTAAATTCAACCTGAAAAGTAACAGACAGCACATACATGCTGATCTTAAATCTCAGAATCTTAAATCAATAAGAATAGACCCGTCTAATTTTAAAGGCTCATTTGAAATCAAAAATATTATAATTACTATAAACGCTCAAAACAACCTTCCAAAAGCAGCATATACGATTAGTGGGAACTTTAATCTGAATTTTAATAACACTTTTATTTTCCATGAAGATGATCCTTATATAATTCTGAGTATTTTAATGGAAGAAGCTATAGAAGAAGTGAGTTTCGACATTGTCAAGTTACCCCAAGATGAAGCTTTTATTTCTATAGTTGACTATTACACTGAACACATGAGAATTATTGGCGAAAAGACGAGACTGATGGGGATTTCACATGCAAAAAGTATTGAGGAATTGGAACAGCAAATATCAGTATTGTCAGCAAAGATTAATGAACTAATGATTACAAATCAATCCTTAATTACGGAGTTGGAAAATCATAAATTTTCGAATGATACTTCCAGGAAAACTATAAATGAAATTAACCAAAAAAATGCTCAGTTATCCCAAACAAATGGGGAGTTACACCAAACTATTCTTGAATTACGACGAGTAAATAACAGTAATGCAGCTGAATTAAAATCCATATATGAGTCTAGAGGATGGATTTATTTAACAAAGTTGAAGAGAGTTATAGGGAAATAATATTAAGAGAGCAGGTGCTTCTTTGTTTTCAAGATTAAAATCGATTTTTTTTATCTTACTTGGAGTATTTGGTGTAAAAAGTAAACTGAAATTAATTCCTTTGAATGACTTGAAGAAAGATGGAGACCGCTGGATTTCATTTGGAGCAGATCCAAGTTTTTTGGTAGATGGAAAATTCGGAAATGGATGGAACGAAATGTCATGGAGTTCAAATGCTGGGGAACGTATCCCTTTAAAGATGTACTGGGATGATGGCGAAGGTTTTAACGAAGGTCGTAGCCTAATTATCGGTGAAATCACCAAAGGTAATTCCAATACTAAAACGTATCTTTATATTCCTGACGATGCAATAGCAATCAGATTGGACCCTGGTGAAAAGAAACTTGACTTTAGCTTTAGCAGTTTGAAAATGAAGAAAGTTAGTAGAATTTGTGTTGCTGTGAAAGCTTTAAGAAATTACTCTTCTCAAAGAGGCTATGGTTACCGAGGGATTGTCAGTTTGATAAGAAAAGTTCTGAACGCTATCAAAACTAGTGGTATGAAGTCACTATGGGTTAATGCTAAACAAATTATGGAGTACAATAGCAATAGCATGGTTAACGATTATAGTAGTTGGCTTGAGAAAAGCAGGTTTTTGGAAAAAGAGATCTCTCAAATAAATGATGAAATTGAAGCTTTTGAATATAAGCCCTTAATATCTATTATTCTTCCCGTTTATAATATAGAAGAGGTTTGGCTGAGAAAATGTATCGATTCCGTATTGGCGCAGTATTATTCTAATTGGGAACTATGCATTTCCGATGATGCCTCTACTAAATTACATATCACGAAGGTGCTAGAAGAGTATAAAGCTCGTGATAGTAGAATAAAGGTAGTATACAGAAATGAAAATGGGCATATTTCTAAATCATCAAATTCTGCTTTGGAAATTGCGACCGGTGAATTTATCGCACTGCTCGACCATGATGACGAACTAACTCAAGATGCTCTTTATGAAAATGCTTTACTGCTTAACAGATTTCGTGATGCAGATATTATTTATAGTGATGAAGATAAGATTTCAATCCAAGGGGAACGATTTTCTCCCTTTTTCAAACCGGACTGGTCTCCTGATTTGTTACTCTCTCAAATGTATATTTGTCACCTAACAGTTTGTCGCAAAAGCCTAGTTGATCAAGTTGGAGGGTTCCGCGAAGGGTATGAGGGAAGTCAGGATTTTGACCTAATGTTAAGGGTTACTGAATTAACCAATAACATTTATCATATTCCCAAAATCCTTTACCATTGGAGGGCAATTCAGAACTCTACCGCTTCTAGCGGGACGTCTAAGGATTATACACATATTGCTGGTTTGAAAGCGGTAGAGGATGCAATAGATAGAAGAAAATTGTCTGCAACTGTTGTATCAATAGAAGGCCATTCCAATATATACTTAACTAAGTTTAAGCCTACCAGCAACCCTAAGATTTCTATTATTATTCCAACCAAAAATATGGCTTCTGTACTAAAAACATGTTTGGATTCCATTTTCACAAGAACTAGATATTATAATTATGAAGTTATTATAATTGATAACGGAAGTACAGAACCTGAAATTTTTGAATTGTATAAATATTGGGAAAAGAATGAAGAAGAGAGATTTAAAGTCTATGTGTTGGACATTCCTTTTAATTACTCAAAGTTAAATAATTTTGGCGCAGAAAAGGCCAGTGGAGACTTATTACTATTGTTGAATAACGATACTGAAGTTATCTCCGAAGATTGGTTACAGGAAATGGCTGGACAAGCAATTCGTCCAGAAATAGGAGCTGTAGGTGCATGCTTATATTACCCTGATAAAACACTGCAACATGGAGGAGTCATACTAGGACTTGGAGGAGTGGCCGGGCATAGCCATAAACATTTTGCTTCGGATAGTTCTGGTTATTACCGAAGATTAAAAATTGTATCAAATTATACAGCTGTAACAGCTGCATGCTTAATGATACGTAAAGAAATATTCTTTGAAGCGAACGGTCTAGAAGAGGAGTTGCAAGTTGCTTTTAATGATGTTGATTTCTGTTTAAAAGTCTGGAGCTTAGGATATAACAATTTATGGCTACCACACGTGAAGTTATACCATTACGAATCAAAAAGTAGAGGATATGAAGATACCCCAGAAAAACAATTTCGATTTGCTGGGGAGATTGAATGGGTTAAAAATCGTTGGTCTAGGATTTTAAACAATGATCCAGCTTATAATCCTAATCTAACAAAGGACAAAGAAGACTTTTCAATAGGTACCCCCTCTGAAATTTATGAAAACAATCTTAGTATTATGAGATGTAAAAAAGAGAAAGCACACTCAATTGAAGTTAATATTTAACTTATAGTTTTTGGGAATTTGATATTAAAGAAACTTAGCGATGTTAGTTCTATAAGTTAGCGAGGAATAAAAAATGTGGATATACTTATTTGTTTCAATTATACTTAACGTCTCCGCACAGACTGTTCTAAAATTCGGATTAAACAAACTGCAGTTGGATACTATAAATTCTGATAGTATTGTCAAGATCATTTCTACGCCAAACATATGGTTTGGCGCTTTGCTTTATGGTGGCAGTTTTTTTGTTTATTTGTTTGCTCTGTCAAAAGGAGAAATTGGAAGGTTGTCTCCTATTGCACAGGCGCTAACAATAATAGGGCTCGTATTGGTTTCCGTTGTTTTTTTTCATGAAGGTTTAACAATGTCCAAAACGATTGGTACTATCCTATTGGTAGCAGGTGCTATAATTATTTTTCACTGATATTCAGCTTTGGGAGGCTGGGGGAAATTGAAGTTGGAAGAGAATTTCAATAATACGAAATACAGATACAGTCTGTGGATAATCATATTTTTGTTCTGTGGCTATATGGGTTGGATTTTTATTGATTATTATGCAAACAATAACGAAAAAATAGCCTTTCCACATTATCTAGTTGCCTCACTCTTATTTTATGGGGTTGTAATAATACTTCTTAAACAAATTAAATACAGAGAACTTACCTATATCATGTTTGCTTTGTTAGGCCTATACTACATTTTATTTCTCCCCTTTTTTTCTCCAATTGATGAGGGAGCCCATTTTGACTATATACTGCATATTATTCAACAGCATAAACTGCCTACGCTTTACGACATAATTAATACAAATGAGCTTTATAAAGTGACTGGAGAGCTAGTGCCGAGTAATACACAATATGAAGCTGTTCAGCCACCGTTATATTATTTAGTTTCCTCATTATTAGCAGCCCTTTTTCAAAAGAGTTTGATTTTTAGTGTCATAATGTTGCGTGTGTTTGGCATCGTTCTTATTCTTCTGACTTATTTTTTTATTCAAAAAACTTATCTGGAACTGGTGAGAACAAACATCATTGAGAAGAATGATCACCTGTTTCATGCTGTTTCTCTTTTATTTTTTTTGAATCCAGGCTTTATGACAAGAATGATCACCATAAGCAACGAGCAATTAGTTGTATTTCTAATGAGCGTATTAATTTTTTACATAGTAAAAATATTGGGTGAAAAACATTCCTTCAAACATCTAACATATCTTTCCCTAATAACTGCAGCAATGATTTTAACTAAATTCACTTCCATATATATTATTGGAGTAATTATTCTATTTTACTTATTGAACAAAGAGATAAAAGAGGCCTTATATTATGCTATATTCAGTGGGATTCTAATTTCCCCATGGTTTATTTTTAATTTGTATCATTATCAAAAATTTACTGCGAACAGTCTTCATGTTGCTTTCGTGAAAGGGATTGTAAATCCTAATAATATACAATTATCGATATACTATATTCTGCAAAAAACTAATTTTTTTCTGGGATCTTTCTGGAACCCGCAAGAGAGTGGGTTTCCAGGAATAAAAGAACCTTACTTCACGATCACGAACTTATTGTCCTGGGTATTGATAGGAACACTTGTCGGAGCGACTATATATGCAGTCAAGTCTTGGAGAAATCTTAAGGATATTAAATCTCAACTTATAACTCTACTTACTTCCAGTATTTTTTTAAACATAATTATTCTGTGTTATGGGACTATTTCTCAAGATGTTGATATAATGATCGGTAGATATGTATATATGAATTCGATTGGATTTATTATATTGACAGTCGTGCTGACTCAGAAAGTAATTGTTAAAAAGTATCATCATCTATTTGGATGGATTTTGTTAATGATGATTTGTTTCTTAACAGTCAATTTTATGTTTGACACGGCCCAGTCGAGGCAGAATTTCGCAACAAAAATTAAGGTAAACATCCTTGAAGAAAAGATTTCATTGGAGAATTATCAACAAAAGATATACAATCCATTTTTAAATACTCAGGATTTAAAGAACATCCCTTCGAAATTAGATGGCAATCTCACCGTTAAACTGGATAATTCCAATGTATTCCATCCCGAACTATATCAGTTTAATAATATTAGTTTAGAGAATTTGAATGAATTAAAAATTATAGGCAATGATCCTTTCCTTGTTGTATCCTTAAATAATGCTCATTCCGTACAAGTCGCGGACTTGATTAAGGTGACCCTAAACAATGTACAGCAGGATGGGATAGGGCAATTGTTTTGGGATGACGGGACTGGATATTCAGAAAATAGATCTATAAAGTTTTCAATTTTGAAAGGGGAACATTCATACTTTATACCCGTGGGGAGAAACGCTTCATGGATGGAGAGCAAGAATATTAATAAAATTAGGATGGATGTTGATGGATATGCTCCTAATAATACGTTTATCCTGAAAGAATTTATGCTTACAAAAGTAATGAGCTGACCTGAAAGGATGACAAGTTTTGAAGTTCGATTATGTGATATTTGGAGCGGGCATTTATGGGCTTTATGCAGCGCATTTGCTTGCTAAGAAGGACTTAAAAGTGGCTGTTATAGAATTCGATGATAAACCTTTACAGCGAGCTAGTTATATTAACCAAGCCAGGGTGCATAATGGCTATCATTATCCTAGGAGTGTATCCACGGCTGCAAAATCGGCAAGCTATTATGAGCGGTTTTCTAGGGATTTTTCGTTTTCTATCAATGATAGTTTTAAAAAGATTTATGCTATATCTGCAAATGACTCGTTGACAAACGCGGAACAATTTTTGAATTTCTGTGAGTATGTCAATATTCCAGCCTATGAAGTCAGCAGCAAGCCTTATTTTAATCCCGGCTTGGTAGAGGCGACGTATGAAACTGTAGAGTTTAGCTATGATGCAAATATTATACGCAACTGGTATGTGGAAGAGCTGGGGAGTTTCAAAAATGTAACAATTTATTATAATAAACATCTAGATCGGAGCTTTAAAGAAGAAACTGATTTCAGACTGCTTTTTAAAGATGGCGATATTATAACAACACCTAAAATACTTAACGCTACTTATGCAAGTATCAACCAAATATTAAAGATTTTTGATTATGATTTGTTTACTACAAAATATGAAATATGTGAAGTTATAATGACTAAGGTATCGCAAAGCATGAAAAATGTAGGGATAACCGTTATGGATGGTCCATTCTTCTCGTTGATGCCATTCGGCGTAAGCGGGTACCATTCATTGACTTCGGTAGGTCATACTCCACATGAATCATCTTTCAATCCATTACCGGAATTCACATGTCAGAATTATCGGGAGGATTGTTCAAAGGATCAGCTCCAGAACTGCAATACTTGCTTTGTTAAGCCAGAGTCAGCTTGGAACAGAATGCACCAGTTAGCTAAGAAATATTTAATGCCAGATATTGCTGTAGCCTATGAAAGCTCATTATTTGCCGTTAAAGCGTTGATAAGCGCTTCAGAGCTGGATGATTCTAGACCCACTGTAATTAAGGAATTTTCCAATTCACCGTCTTTTATTTCAGTATTTTCGGGGAAATTTAACACAATTTATGATTTGGAGGAAGTGCTATGAAAGAGCAGGTTTTTGTTTCTGTCGTTGTTTATGCTCATAATAATGAGTCAACGGTGGGTCATACACTGACTACGCTTGATCAACTGTTCGATAAAAATTTCAAAAGTTATGAAATTATATTAGTAAACGACTACAGCCAGGATGAAACAGTTATTAAAGCAAGGGAAGCTATCAAACAAATCCATGGCGATACCACCATAATTAACTTATCAAGAAAACATGGCATTGAACATGCGATGATGGCTGGTTTAAATAAATCTATGGGAGATTTTGTGTTCGAGATTGAGACTGCGACAATAGACTATCCTGTTGAACTGCTTTATGAGCTTTTCCAGACAGCAACCAAAAAGGGATTCGATATTGTAGCTGCAACAGCAGGTTCAACAGGCTGGAAGTCCAGACTATTTTATAAAATGCTTAATAATCTATCCTATATGAAATTATCTTTGCAAACCGAAACCATCAGACTGGTAACTCGTAGAGCGCTCAATTCCATGCTGAATCTCAAAGAAAAGGTCAGATACCGCAAGGCTCTATATGAACTTACGGGTTACTCCAAAAGTCTCGTAACGTATCAATCCCTTTTCAAATCTAAAGGAAAAAAGATGACCAGGGAGAATGTATCACTGGCCATTGATGCTCTGGTTTCTTTCTCCAACGCCGGCTTAAAGGCTGCTCATTATTTAACTTTTGCTTTCTTTGGATTTTCCATTTTTATGGGCGCGTATGCGCTCTATAATTATTTCTTTAATCAATCAGTTGTTGAAGGTTGGACAACATTAATGATTTTAATTTCATTCGGTTTTGCGGGATTGTTCTTTATATTCGGTGTAATCGGAGAGTATATTTCGAGAATTCTTACAGAAATTCAAAATCGGCCATTCTACAGCACCAGCTCGGTAGAGATGTATAAAGAGAAAAGACAGCATCTCCAATTAGTGGAACGCAACAAAGATAATTTATCCGTTTAAAGGAGAGGTTTTACTTTGACAAGTTGTCTGATAGGCTATACGGGTTATGTAGGCTCCACACTGCTGAGAAGTACAGCGTTTGACGATTTGTATAATTCTAAAAATGTAGATGATATCAAAGGAAGAGACTATGATCTCGTCGTTTGCGCTGCCGCCCCGGCAGTAAAGTGGAAAGCCAATCAAAATCCTGAAGAAGATTTGCGAAATATTGAAAAGATTATAGGGAACTTGGAAACAATAACAGCAAAGAAATTTGTTCTAATCTCAACCGTTGATGTCTACAAGAATCCCATTGAAGTGGATGAAGAAACCGAAATCATTCCTGAAGAAGTAACACCGTATGGGCGGCATAGATTCTATTTGGAAGAATTCGTGCAAGCAAATTTTCAGAATCATCTTGTTATAAGACTTCCAGGATTATTTGGAGAAGGTTTGAAGAAAAATTTCATTTATGATCTTATTCATACCAATTGTCTGCATTTAACTCATCGCGATAGTCAATTTCAATTTTATAATATGGATTCGTTATGGAATGACATTAAGACCGCTTTAAATCAATCCCTCTCATTGGTGAATTTTGTCGTAGAACCGGTTAGTGCGCATGAGGTGGCTAAAGCAGCTTTGAATATATTATTTGATAATGTTACAGAGAATCCCCCTGTTTTCTACGATATGCACAGCAAATATAGCTATCTTTTTAACAATCGTGAATCAAAAGAATATTTTAAAAATAAGAATGAAATTTTATCGGAAATAAAGGCCTTTATATCGAAAGAGAGGGCTGAACTGTGAAGCTTTCTATTTCGAATATAGCTTGGGAAGCAGATGATGAGGAACAAGTTATAAAGGTATTACAGAGTCGCAATGCTACAGGTATAGAAATTGCTCCAACAAAAAAGTGGAAATCACCCGTCGATTGTACAGAGCATGAACTTAATAATTACCGAGTACAATGGATAGATCGCGGTTTAGAACCAGTCGCCATGCAGTCTCTTTTATTTGGCCAACCAGATTTAATTTTATTTGGCGAAGAGAATAGTCGTGTCCAATTAATCGACTATTTGACGAAGATTATTAGGGTTGCCGGGGTTCTAGGAACAAAGGCATTGGTATTTGGCTCGCCTAAAAACAGATTGGCAGGAAGCTTGAGCTCTACTGAAAGACTTGATATTGCCATTTCCTTTTTTTATGAATTAGGCCAAGTTGCTTTGGAAAATGGCGTGGTTTTTTGCATTGAACCTAATCCATCCCAATATGGGTGTGATTTTGTTACCGATACAGACCAAGGTATTGAACTTGTAAAGGCAGTTAATCATCCAGGCTTTAGATTACATTTAGACGCTGCGGCTATGAACCTAAATGGTGAGAACTATTATGAATCAATCGAGAAAAGCTTGCCTTATTTAGCCCATTTCCATGTGAGTGAACCTTATCTGGGTTTAGTAGGATCCAATGCTATGGAACACCATCAATCCATTGCCAAAGCGCTGAAGGAACTTCACTACAAACAGTATATTTCAATCGAGATGAAGAGCGGTTTATTGCCATCTAATGTTGAGAGCGTTAGGAGAGCTGTTGACTTTGTGGGAGAAACGTATCTCTAATGGGGGGACTTCAAACAATGAATAAGGAAAATTGGCAAGTTCCTAATTATGCGGCAAATGAGCTGAATGATAGATCAAGGAATAAATACTGTGTATGCATACCGGTCATAAATGAAGGGGAAAAGATACAGAAGCAATTAAAGAAAATGGCAGCCATATCTTCTAATATTGACATTATTATATTAGATGGTGGAAGCACGGATAATTCGTTGAACCTGCAGTTTTTGGAGGGGTTAGGAATTAAGACGCTTCTCGTGAAGAAGGATTCGGGGAAATTAAGTGCACAGCTCCGAATGGGCTTTGCGTATGCCCTTGAACAAGGGTATGAAGGGGTCATTACTGTAGACGGCAATAATAAGGACAGTGTCGAGTCTATTCCGTCATTTATAGAGAAACTTGATGAGGGCTACGACTTTGTACAGGGTTCGAGATATGTTCCCGGGGGCAGTGAAATTAATACGCCTTTATCTAGGAAGCTTGCCATAAAACTGATCCATGCACCAGTTATTTCTTTGATTGCAGGTTTTCGCTACACAGATACAACCAATGGTTTCAGAGCCCACTCAAGGAGCTTTTTATTGGACCCTAAAGTTCAGCCGTTTAGAAATATATTTAGTACTTATGAACTGCTGGCTTATTTGTCAGTTAGAAGTTCCAGATTAGGATACAGAGTGATAGAAATTCCTGTGACTAGAGCTTATCCCAAAGGGAAAATCCCTACTAAAATCAGTCCTTTAAGGGGTAATATGCTTCTCATGAAAATATTGTTTAATTTGGCACTTAAAAAATATAACCCTGAATCTAATGTGGAATATCAAAAAGGTGCGCAATCACTTTAAAGTTTCGTAACAATTCTGGTACCTATTTGGTACAAATCCTGCTATATGGTGTACTTAGGATAATGAAAATCATGATGTTGTACCTAAGTAGTAACAAGTTCTATAATAATACGTGTAGTTAGGGCCAATTTATAAAATGCAGTGGACGAAATTCATTCCATCACACATAAATGTTGTATAAGATATAATATTGAAATATTTATGACTGATGAAACAAAGGTGGTTTAATTAATGAAACTCCTCATCACCGGCGGAGCCGGTTTTATTGGCAGCAACTTTGTTATGTACATGCTTCAGCAGCATCCCGATTACCAAATCGTCAATGTGGATGCTCTTACGTATGCAGGTAATCTGGAAAATTTGAAATCGGTTGAGAATCATCCGAACTATACGTTTGTTAAAGCGGACATTACGGATGTTCAGGCGATGGACTCTTTGATCGGCCAGGGCGTGGATGTGGTCGTGAATTTTGCGGCGGAGTCGCATGTGGACCGGAGTATTTTGGAGCCGGATGTGTTTGTGAAGACGAATGTGCTAGGGACTCAGGTGCTGCTGGATGCGGCGAAAAAACATAAAGTCACCAAGTTTGTACAGGTATCCACCGATGAGGTGTACGGTACGCTTGGGGCGACCGGTCTGTTTACGGAAGAGACGCCGCTGACGCCGAACAGTCCTTATTCTGCCAGCAAGGCGGGGGGGGATTTGCTGGTGCGCGCTTATCATGAAACGTTCGGTCTGCCGGTTAATATTACGCGCTGCTCGAACAACTATGGCCCTTACCAGTTCCCGGAAAAGCTCATTCCGCTGATGATCTCTCGCGCTTTGGCTGACGGGGCGCTGCCGGTGTACGGCGACGGCTTGAACATTCGCGATTGGCTCTATGTGGAGGATCATTGCAGCGCGATTGATCTGGTCATTCATAAGGGTGTACTGGGTGAAGTGTACAACATTGGCGGTAATAATGAGCGGACGAATGTGCATATCGTCAAGACGATTTTGCAGGAGTTGGGTAAGCCGGAATCTCTGATTACGTATGTGCAGGACCGTCCGGGGCATGACCGGCGCTACGGCATAGACCCAACGAAGATTATGAACGAGCTGGGCTGGAAGCCGAAGCATACGTTTGAAACGGGAATCAAGGAAACGATCCAATGGTACTTGAACAATAAAGAATGGTGGACTCGCATCCAGTCCGGAGAATACCAGAAGTATGCCGAAAAGCAATACGGCAGCCGTTTGGGGGATGCCCTGTAATGTCGACGAAGGTTCTGGTGACGGGGGCGGCGGGACAACTCGGCCGTGATGTGGTGCTGCTGCTGGAAAGCCGGGGGTATGAGGTGCTGGCCTGCGACCGGCAGGAGATGGATATTACCGATCTTGACCAGTGTGACAAGGTTATTGGAGAATTTGGCCCTGAGGTAGTCATTCACTGCGCCGCTCATACGGCGGTGGACGCCGCAGAGACGGATGTTGACGCTGCATACTTGATCAATGCTGTGGGAACGCGCAATGTTGCGCTCGCATCGGAGAAAGCCGGCGCCAAGCTGGTCTATATCAGTACGGATTATGTGTTCGACGGACAAGGAAGTCAGCCGTATCATGAATACGACAACACCGATCCCAAGAGCATCTACGGCAAGTCCAAACGAGCCGGGGAAATCCTGGTGCAGACCTTGTCGTCCAAGTATTTTATCGTGCGCACTTCGTGGGTGTATGGAAAATACGGGAATAATTTTGTCAAAACGATGCTGAAATTTGGCCAGGAAAAACCGGTGCTGCAAGTCGTGGATGACCAGAAGGGCTCACCAACGTATACGGTGGATTTGGCAAATTTCCTGCTGGAATTGATCGGCACTGAAAAGTATGGAATTTACCACGCCTCCAATACTGAAGTTTGTACGTGGTATGAGTTTACCCAGGCGATTTTTGCCGAGGCGGAGGAAATCTTGGGACTCAAGTTTACCGCTAAGCTGGAGCCATGTACGACTGAACAGTTTCCACGGCCCGCTCCGCGTCCGCGAAATTCTGTGATGGAGCATTTGTCGATCCGGACGAACGGTCTGCAGGATTTGCGGTCGTGGCGGGAAGGTCTTAAAAGTTTCCTGCTAGAGCTAAAAGTATAAGGAGTTCAACTCCCGCATCATTATATGATACGGGAGTTTTATTTGCATTTTATACTACCATTTATTTCTGGAGTTTAAGGGGATGTTGTAGGAGATGTTGAGAAAAAAATTGGGAGCAATATATAATACCCCAAAAAAATTATTAGTTTCCGTGTCAGCATCAGCTCTTTTGTTCTCATTATTACTAGCTTTAATATTTATGAAAAGCGTATTAATATATGAGCCTAATATAAAGGATTTTTCAGATCATATAATGTCTTCTGCTACGGCTACTAATCTGGACATAGCTGACCGTATAAATACATATATTATCTTTTTAATCGGTTTAATTTTAATTTCAGCCTTCTTTTTCTTTGTAATACATAGAATGATTATCAGCAGGTGTAATGATAGTACTTTACCTTTCATTCGCGTAATTACTGAAATTTCATTTATTGGTATAGCGGGTGTTGTAACAAGCATTTTATCTGCTGGACAAGATTTAGCTCTTTACTTTATAGGAGAAGTTATTTTATTAGGATGGATTTATATTAGGTTTTTTTACGATAAAAATATAGAACTAAATATGTTTATTTGGTATATATTAATGGCCATCCCACTTAGTTTATTCGTATGGGTTGTTTCGAAAAATCTCCATTTATTGGATTATTTTTTCAATATAAAACTTGTACAACAATTAGGAATAAATGTCGATGTCTTGTATATTATGTTGGGATGCTTTATATCAAGTGCAATCTTGCTTTTTGTATGTGAGAAGTTATTTAAGCATTTCAGAGATAAAACAAACATAGAAGATAATAAATTAAAAAATTTAATGTTTGTAGCTGGTATACCAGTTATGTTAACTGGAATCTTACAACCAATAATGCTTGAGGTACTGAATATATTCAATAAACGGTTCGGCATAATAATTAATAGGCCACTCTTAATGTATAGTATATTATTCGCTATATGTTTGATCTTATTTATGATTATTATCAGCTTTTCCAAAAGTAATAAAGAGTGGTTAAATATAGATAGAAAGAAATTGTTGTACAAGATTTATATCCCGATTATTTTAGCTACAGTTGCTTTTATGATAGCACAACCAAGTCGAGTAGCTGGTGTAGGCCGAGAGTATTTTGAAATGGCTAATCATGGATTAGCGATTGATCATTTCTTTAAATATGGAAGCATCCCTATAATTGAAAACTATGATGCTCATATGCTCTATAATCAAGTGTTCGCTTACTTATATTCTTTTGTTAATGGGTATGAACCATGGGCGGCCTTTTTATACGATAAGTATGTGGTAGTTATATATATACTTCTTGTGTATTATTTATTAAAGGCTCTTATTGGGGAGATCAATTCATTTTTCTTTATTATGACATTTCCTTTATTGGAGAATTTATTTAACATATTGTACTTGTTCTCTGGTATTATAGTTTTTTTTATTTACAGATGCGTTAAAGCTGGTTCTATTAAAAATACTATTAAGTTCTGGCTGGCTGCGACATTCTTATGTATTTATAGACTTGACTTGGGTGTTGCAGCAATTATTAGCGGAGTGGTTACCTATATAATCAGTTGTTTCTTTTACAGACAACGCTATTCAAAAATACTTAAATTTTTAGGTTCGGGTGTCATAATTATTTTCTCGGGGATAATTCTCTTTGTAGTATTATGTTTGATAAAGGGAATATCTCCGGTGGACAGAATTGTTGAATTTGTTAAACTATGCGAATCCAATCAAAACTGGGCTTATAGTAGTGTAGGAGATTATAATTTAATAGCTTATACAGTAGTCTATTACATATTGCCTATTTTGATATTGGTAATCTCTTTAATTACTATTGGGAAATATACAGTTTTACAAGATGAGGTACTAAAAGTAAATCAGCAGAATTTAATAATGTTTTTCTATTTCTCATTCTTTTATTTGGCAAATATCTCAAGAGGGATTGTGCGTCACTCTCTTGTTGAAGGTAGTATAACTCATGCGTTAGGAACATTCTCATTAGCCATTTTATGCTACATGATAATTAGATTTGGTTATAAAGATAAAATAGTCATCTTTTTAATAACTTCCATTATTACTATTGCATTGATTAATATCAATATGGTTACGCTGAAAGGAAACATATCTGTAACAACTAAAGCAATAACATCTACAAATTATTATCAACAATACACAAATTCATTTGACTTTAATGGATCTCGAGTTAGGGGAGAACTTTCGGATGCGACTCAGCTTAAAGACATACTAGACGCCACATTGAAGAAAGATGAGACATATTTTGATTTCTCGTCAACAAATTATTTCTTTGCTTTAGTTAATCGGAAAAATCCTATTTATGCTAATCAATCTCCACTAATGATTAGTGATGATACAACACAAAGACTAGCTTTGAAAGAAATTAAATTGAATAATCCTCCATACGTCTTGATGCCGATTGGGGGGAAGCTAGGAAGTAGTATTGACAATATTTCTGTTGATTTTAAGTACTATATGCTTTCTGAATATATTTACGAGAATTACACCCCTTTTATTAGGTTGGCTAACTTTGATCTTTATGTATTAAAATCAAAAAAAGATATTTTTCATGATAAGTTAGCGAAAAAAAGATTAGTTTCTAATGTTATAGAAGATCAACCAGAAGTTTGGGTGAGGGACATTGGGGATATTCCTTTATTATGGGCTGAACGGGATGGAAATGATGCATTTCTAAAGTCCTCATCTCTTACTCATCCAATAATTAACATCCATCAATTTTTCGTCGATACACAAGAGAGAATCATGAAACAACCTCTATTCTTAATAATAGAAATGGAAAGTGAAGCAAATCAACGTGCTGCAATTGAATTGAATTCTAAGAATAAGGATAAATTGGGGGGGTTTTTATTCAATATAACCAAAGGTAAACATAGCTATGCAATTCGCTTGAGTACAGATTATAAGTGGTGGGATAACAAAGTGAATTATTTAACCTTTTTATTTGATTCAAATGTGTCAATAAGTAAAATGTTGTATTATGATGATGAAAAAGATAAGTATTATCCTATAAACCCACAGTCTAATCAACAGCTGAAATTATCAAATTTATCCGATGAACACTGGAGTAACGGTATTGGAAAGGATAACTTTACACTATTATTTGATACTACACTTAATAATTTAGAGCAATTAAGAGTAGGAAATAAATTAGTATTTAAAGATGGAAGAAGGGTTACAATTACTTCAGTAAACATTTCTGGGGCATACATTCATGTCGAAATTGGACAAAAGTTGGACGCTTATTCTGATATTGCTTCATTTCCGAATTTAATCGGCATAAATGAATAACTTAACATTGACCTTTATATTAGGGTATTTCAGTTGATATATTAAGATCTGTAAAAGAT
Organism: Paenibacillus sophorae; assembly: GCF_018966525.1. Classification (NCBI taxonomy): domain Bacteria; kingdom Bacillati; phylum Bacillota; class Bacilli; order Caryophanales; family Paenibacillaceae; genus Paenibacillus; species Paenibacillus sophorae. The sequence goes on along the minus strand of NZ_CP076607.1, from coordinate 93,334 downwards.
ACGGACTTTGGAACTAGAGGGTTGGAGAAAATAAAATATTGGAAAAAGGCTTAAGGAATTTCTGGCCGACGAACTAAGGGATTAATAGGATATTCTGAAACGACAGCTTTATAACAAATTCAAGACTCCCGGTCTGTACTGACAGACGGGGAGTTTTTGGTTTAGAAAGTGCCAAGTTTGCGATATACTATTGAATTATCAATGACTAAATCAAACAAGGAATAGGCCATGGCGAACAAAACGATAAGTGTACATATCGTAACGTATAACAGCGAGGCGGATATAATGGACTGCCTGAAGGCTGTACAGTATCAGGATTATCCGGTTGACCGGATTATTGTGGTCGATAACGCTTCTTCGGATGGAACGGTGCGGAATGTTGAGAAATGGTACGAGGGTGCAGGAGGAGACGACAAGCTGGGAGCAAAAGGAGAGGAATCCGAATACGGCTGCCCGCTCCTCCTGAATTCTTCCAACACCGGCTTCGCCCCCGCCCACAACCAGGCGATTGCCGCGAGTGATGCCGATTATGTGCTGGTGCTGAACCCCGACGTTACACTGGCACCGGATTATGTGTCCAGGCTGGTTGCCCGGATGGAAGCCGAGCCCGGAATCGGCAGCGCCACCGGAAAGCTGCTGTTCAAGGCGGACCCGGGGACGGTGGACAGTACGGGGCTGCGGATGAATAAGGCCCGCAGGGCTTTTGACCGGGGAGCAGGGGAGCCGGCGGAGAACTGGATGGAGTCGGGGGAGGTGTTCGGCGTATCGGGGGCGGCGGCGATGTATTCGCGTCGGATGATTGAGGAGATCAGCGTGGACGGCGAGTTTTTTGACGCGGATTTTTTTGCCTATAAGGAAGATGTCGATGTGGCGTGGCGGGCGCGGCTGCTGGGCTGGAAGGCGTATTACGTCGCGGATGCGATCGGATACCATGAACGGGGCTGGAAAGCATCGGGCCGCAGCGGGAAGCCGCTGTTTATCCGGAGAATTTCTTATATTAACCGGTATAAGATGATTGTTAAAAATGAGCCGCTCCGGACTGTGCTGAGAACTATTCTATGGTCTCTCCCATACGAAATTGCCGCCCATGGATATATGCTGCTGAAGGAGCCGAAGGTGCTAAAGGCGTGGAGAAGTTTTTTTGCGCAATGGGGTTCGCTGAGAAAGAAAAGAAAATGGGTTCAGGACAGGGCGAAGCGTAAGAAAGGAAGAGTGCGATGAAATCTTGCGGAAGCATCGAAGAGGTAAGGGCTAATATTGATAGGCTGGACCGGCAGATTGTGGCGCTGCTGTGCGAAAGACATTTATACGTGAATAAAGCGGCTGCATTCAAAAAGGATGCCGACGCCGTCAAAGCTCCTCAGCGTGTGGAGCAGTTAATAGCAAAAATACGGACAACAGCTGCGGAGCATGGCGGCGATCCGGATATAATGGAACAAATCTATCGCGGCATTGTATCGGCTTTTATAGAACATGAACTGCGGCTTCATCGCGAAATGACGAATGAAAAGGGCACCCAATCCGTACCCGATTAACAGGAACGAACAGGAAATGCGGCAGTACCCGCGAGGCTAATATTGTATTGATCTTACTCCAGCATTTTGCAAAATGCTTACTTGAGAGCATCCCGTTATTGAGCGCGGTTTTATGCTATAATATTGTCGATAGATTACTATTTTTGTCTGGAGCGTAAACAAAAGTGAATATCGATGTCAGCATCATCATTGTAAATTACAATACGTGCCGCTTGACGGTAGACTGTCTGCTGTCGGTGTATGACTCGGAAACGCAGTATACCTATGAAATCATTGTGATCGACAACCATTCTTCTGACGACTTGGTAGAAGTCATCCGGGAGCGGTTCCCGCAAGTAAAGCTGATAGCCAACCAGGAGAATACCGGATTCGCGCGGGCTAATAACCAGGGGATGGAGATTGCCTCAGGACGCTATGTGCTGCTGCTGAATTCGGATACGGTGGTGCAGCGAAACACGCTGGAGACGATGATTTCCTTGATGGACTGGCGGCCGGAGCTCGGGGCTTCGGGCTGCAAGGTGATTTTGCCGGATGGAAGTCTGGATAAGGCATGCAAACGCGGATTTCCGACCCCAGCGGCCTCCTTCTATTATGCATTTGGATTCAGCAGACTGTTTCCCGACAACCCGCGGTTCAATGGATACCAATTGGGATATCTTGACCCTGACAAGGAATATGAGGTCGACTGTCTGGTCGGCGCGTTCATGCTGGTAAGGCGGGAGACGATCGAGCAGGTCGGCGGATTGGATGAGACCTTTTTTATGTATGGCGAAGATCTCGATTGGTGTTACCGGATCAAGGAAGCGGGCTGGAAGATTTACTATTATCCCCAAGCTTTTATCGTGCATCTGAAGGGCGGCAGCGCACGGCGAAGACCGCCTAAGATCATTTATGAATTTCACCGCGCCATGATTGTCTTTCACCGTAAGCATTACAGCAAACAGTATTCTTTTCTGGTAAATGGGGCCGTATACGTAGGGGTAGGCGTTAAGCTTGCCGCAGTCCTTGTACGCAATGCTCTGACGTTGGGACGGCGGAAGCAAGTGCCTGTGCCGAGCCTCTCTGCTGCGGGCGAAGCCGGAGCGCGTTCCGAATCGAATGCCGAGGTGAGATTATGATCCGCCGCAATCAGCGGTTTTTGACACAGCTTTATATGGTCGCCGACTTTATTATCATTCAGGCTGCCTTTCTGTTCTCCTGGTGGCTCAAGTTCAAGAGTGACTGGATGCCTTACGAAAATCATATGCCGGTGGAATCGTATGCTTACTGGAGCTTGATTTATGGCACAATCGCCGTGCTGATCGGTATCCTGCTCACGCTGTATATGCCCAAACGGAAGAAGCGGTTTGCCGATGAGTTCCTGAAGATTTTCCAAGTGCATGTAATGGGTATCTTCATCCTGCTTGGCCTGATGTATTTTGTAAGAGAAATCGATATTTCCCGTCAGTATTTGACTATATATATCGGCACGATTATGCTCTCAACCATGCTGTACCGGTATGTGCTGAAGAAGATGCTGAAGTCTTTCCGGGAAAAAGGGTTCAACCGCCAGTTTGTGCTCATTCTCGGGGCGGGTACGCTGGGCAGAAGAATTTACGATAATCTCGCCCAGTACCCCGAGCTCGGTTATGAGATTATCGGGTTTCTGGATGATTACCAAAGTTGGGATACCCTCGACTCCCAGCGCTACAAGCCGATTCTCGGCAAGCTCGACGAGCTGCCGGCTATGCTGGAGACGATGCTGATCGACGAGGTGGTTCTCGCTCTGCCGCTCGATGTGCATCATAAGTTTCCCGCCATTATCGCGACCTGTGAAAAAGCCGGGGTCCGCACGCTGATCATTCCGGATTTCTTCGATTATCTGCCTGCGCGTCCGTACTTCGATAATTTTGCCGGGCTGCCGATGATCAATGTGCGCGACATCCCGCTGGACATGACGGCTAACCGGATGGCCAAGCGGTTGTTCGATATTATATTCTCGCTATTCGCCATTGTAGTGATGGGTCCAATTATGCTGATTGTGGCGCTTGGAGTGAAGCTGACTTCGCCGGGACCGGTGATTTTCCGGCAGGAGCGGGTGGGACTTAACCGCCGGACGTTCATGATGTACAAATTCCGCTCGATGAAAATGCAGCGGGACAACGAGGAGGATACGGGCTGGAGTACGGAGCATGATCCGCGCCGCACCCGGTTTGGGTCGTTTATCCGCAAGACGAGCCTAGATGAGCTTCCGCAGTTCTTCAACGTGCTGATGGGCCATATGAGCGTGGTCGGTCCACGTCCGGAACGCCCCTATTACGTGGAGCAGTTCAAGGGAGAAATTCCGAAATATATGGTCAAGCACCATGTGCGTCCCGGAATTACCGGCTGGGCGCAGAGCAACGGCCTGCGCGGCGACACCTCGATTGAGGACCGGATCAAGCATGATATTTTCTATATCGAGAACTGGTCGCTGCTATTTGATATCCGGATTATTTTCAAAACGATCCGCAACGGCTTCATCAATAAAAATGCATACTAACCTGAGGCTATCATACATCTCTTTCCCCGCTTCCGCCGCTTACAAGGCGGGGCGGGGAATTATTTTTTCACACCGGCTGCCAAAGGAATGCTATACATGAAGCAGAACGCGCCCATATCCTGTGTGACGGAAAAAAAGCGAAAAAATGTTCGTATTTTCTGCTTCTTTAAATTGACACGCCCAGTCCGGCTATTTTAACATATAAGAAGCAATAAGCGCGGCTGCTGAAGAGCGGCCAATTCATTTAAACCGAATAAGGATGAAAGATTATGACTGTGGTACGACAAATGATTGAGACCTGGCGCCATGTATTCAAGCTGGACCCGGACCGCGCGATTAGCGAAGAAGACCTAAGGGCGGTTTGTCAGTCTGGAACGGATGCGATTATGGTAGGTGGCTCTACAGGCATCACCTATGACAATACCGCCCGCCTGATGTCCGGAATACAGCAGTACGGTGTACCGTGCATCTTGGAGGTATCCGATCTGTCCGCCGTCGTGCCCGGCTTTGACGCCTATATGATTCCGATGGTGCTGAATGCATCCGATCCGGCATGGATTATCGGCCACCACCGAAGAGCCGTCGAGCGCTACGGCGATTTTATCCCCTGGGAGCTGCTGCTGACCGAGGGTTATATTGTGCTGAACGAAAGTTCCGCCGTGGCCCGTCTGACCGGTGCGGACACGGGGTTGTCAGCAGACGGAGCGGCCGCTTATGCGCATATTGCCGATAAGCTCATGACGCTGCCCATCGTCTATCTGGAATACAGCGGCAGCTTTGGAGATGTGGAGACAATGAAAGCCGTGCGTGAAGCCGTAGGCCATGCGCGTCTCTTCTACGGCGGTGGAGTTACCGGACCGGATCAAGCGAAGCTTGCGGCCTCTCTTGCCGATACAGTCGTCGTGGGCAACATCATTTATACCGATATTGGGCGGGCCCTATCGACAGTCAAGGCGGTTAAACAGACGCTGCTATCTAGTGAATAATGTAGTGGTTCTGTTCAGAACCACTCAATGAAATAAGCGATTTAAGCTATTGGAAAGGGGCATGCCCTACATGCAATCTGTTAACATACAAGATGCCGTAAGCCGGCTCAATCCTCCCCAGCGCCAGGCGGTCGAGGCGACCGACGGTCCGCTGCTTATCATGGCCGGAGCGGGGAGCGGCAAGACAAGGGTGCTGACCCACCGTATCGCCTGGCTGATTGCCAATCGAAAGGCTCCGCCTTGGGCGATTCTTGCCATTACATTCACGAACAAGGCGGCAAGAGAAATGCAGGAACGGGTGTCCAAGCTCGTAGGCCCGGAAGGCCGTGATATTTGGGTATCGACGTTCCACTCCATGTGCGTCCGGATCCTGCGGAAGGATATAGAACGGATCGGGTTTACATCCAATTTCTCGATTCTGGATTCTACGGACCAGCTTTCCGTTATCCGCGCTTGCATGAAGGAACTGAATATCGACACGAAGAAGTTCGAGCCGAAGGCGGTGCAGTCGATGATCAGCACAGCCAAGAACGAACTGGTGACGCCTGCTCAGTACGAGATGAAGATCGGGGATTATTTTGAAGGACTCGTTGCCAAAATATACACAATGTACCAAAAAAAGCTCAAAAGTAACAACTCGCTCGATTTCGACGATCTGATCATGACGACGATCCAGCTGTTCAAGGAAGTGCCTGAGGTGCTGGATTTCTACCAGCGGAAATTTAAGTACATTCATGTGGACGAATATCAGGATACGAACCGGGCGCAGTACATGCTCTGCCGCATGCTGGCTGACAGCCATCACAATATTTGCGTCGTGGGCGACAGCGACCAGTCGATCTACCGCTGGCGCGGCGCCGACATCACCAACATTCTCAACTTTGAGGAAGACTACCCGGAAGCCAAAGTCATTTTGCTAGAGCAGAACTACCGCTCGACCTCGAACATTCTGAACGCCGCCAACGGTGTTATCGCGCTGAATACCGGACGCAAGCCGAAGAAGCTGTGGACGGATTCGGAGGAAGGGCCGAAGATCAAGGTGTACCGGGCCGATTCCGAGCATGACGAGGGCTATTTTGTATCCGGAGAAATCAGCAAGAATGTGAAAAAAGGAAAGTCGTACCAGGATCATGCGATTCTGTACCGGACCAACGCGCAGTCGCGGGTGATAGAGGAAATTCTCATTAAATCGGATATTCCTTACCAAATTGTCGGGGGCATTAAGTTCTACGACCGCAAAGAAATCAAGGACCTGCTCGCTTACCTGCGGCTGCTGTCCAATCCCGACGACGATATCAGCCTGACCCGGGTGATCAATGTTCCCAAAAGAGGACTCGGCGACACGACGGTCGCCAAGCTTGCCGACGCGGCGGCATCCCGGGGCGTCTCCATCTTCCGCGTGCTGGAAACGGTGGACGACCTGGGATTTGCCGGACGGACGCGGAACGGGCTGGTCGAGTTCTACGACATGATTCTGGCGCTCCACCGGATGGTGGAATTTCTATCAGTGACGGAGCTGACGGAGAAGGTGCTGGAAATGTCGCAGTACAAGCTGGAACTGCAGAAGGAGAACACGATCGAATCACGCTCCCGCTTGGAGAATATCGACGAGTTCTTGTCGGTAACGATGGAGTTTGAGAAAAATAATGAGGACAAATCGCTCGTGTCCTTCCTGACTGATCTTGCCCTGATCGCCGACATCGACAGTATGAACGATGCGGACGAAGACCGCAGCGACGCTGTTGTGCTTATGACGATGCACAGCGCGAAGGGGCTGGAGTTTTCGGTCGTGTTCATCGTCGGCATGGAAGAAGGGGTATTCCCGCACAGCCGCGCCTTCCAGGACAATGATGAGCTGGAAGAAGAGCGGCGGCTGGCGTATGTGGGCATTACCCGCGCCGAGAAGCAGCTGTTCCTCTCCTGCGCGCGGGCGCGCACGCTGTTCGGGCGGACGACGGCCAACCCGCCGTCCCGCTTCCTGGACGAGATTCCGGAGGAACTCAAGGAAGACACCGTCATGACCCACGACCGCTTCCGCCGGGGCAGCGAGGCGGGAGGAGCCTATGGCGGCCGCGGCTTCGGCGCAGGCGGCCGCAGCAATTTCGGCGGCGGACGGGGCGGAGCCGCCGCCTCATCGCCGGGCGCCGCTGCAGGCTATGGCGGCGCTTCGGCGTCCGCGGCGGCGGGCCGCAGCCGCGTGACCGTGACCTCGGGCGGGGCTGCGGCCCGCCCGGCGAGTGGAGGAGCGTCCGCCGATTTCAAGGCGGGCGACAAGGTCTCGCACGGCAAATGGGGCGTCGGCACCATTGTCGCCGTGAAAGGCAGCGGCAACGACATGGAGCTGCAGATCGCTTTCCCTGCGCCGGTGGGCGTGAAACGGCTGCTTGCCGGATTTGCGCCGATCACCAAGGTGGAGTAAGGGTTCGGCTGTGGATGGTACGGCTCCGGCATAGAGCATGCGAGCCGCCGCCCGGCGATTAAAGAACCGGCTTTTGGATCAGGCTGAAGAATAAGGAAACTATTTGGTATGGCGGAGGGATGTCTCAAGCATGGATGCAATGCATACGATGGAAGAGCTTGTGGCGGAGCTGAATAAATATAACTATCATTACTATACGCTGGATGCGCCGCTCATCAGCGACAAGGAATACGACGCCCTGTACGACAAGCTCGCCTCCCTTGAGGCGGAGAGCGGCTTCATACTGCCCGATTCGCCGACCCAGCGCGTCGGCGGCGACCTGCTGAAGGGCTTTGTCCCGCACCGGCACCTCGCACCGCTGTGGAGCCTCGACAAAGCGCAGAATATTGAACAGCTCCGCAGTTGGAACGCCCGGGTTCTTCGGCTGGTAAATGACTATAACAGCAAGAATCCCGAGCAGCCTCTTCCGGAGCCCCGCTATGCCGTGGAGCTGAAATTCGACGGTCTGACGCTGAACCTGACTTACCGTGACGGGAGGCTGGTTCAGGCTTCCACGCGGGGCAACGGCGTTACGGGCGAAGGTATTCTGGCGCAGGTAAAGACGATCAAATCCGTTCCGCTGACGATACCGTTCAAGGAAGGCGTCATTGAGGTGCAGGGCGAGGGCATCATGAATTTGTCGGTGCTCGCGGACTACAACAAGAAGGCGGCAGAACCGCTGAAGAATGCGCGCAACGGCGCGGCCGGAGCACTGCGCAACCTGAATCCGAAGCTGACGGCGGAGCGGAGACTGAATGCCTTTTTCTACAATGTCGGCTACTCGGAAGGCGTAGAATTCCATGACCACCAGGAAATGATGCAGTTCTTACGCGACAATCAGTTCAAGGTCAATCCTTATCTGGCCTACTTCGACAACTTCGACGAAGTGTCGGAGCAGTTGGCCGAAATTGAGGAGGGCCGCTCCAAGCTGGACTACCTGATCGACGGCGTGGTCATCAAAATTACCGATTTCCGTATTCGCGAAGTGCTCGGTTATACGGACAAGTTCCCCCGCTGGGCGGTCGCCTACAAGTTCGAAGCGGAGGAGACGACCACCATTCTGGAATCGGTCATCTGGAATGTGGGCCGGACCGGCAAAGTGACGCCACTGGCCCGGGTCGAGCCGGTAGAGCTGGCCGGTGTTACCGTTCAGAACTGTACGCTTAACAATATCGGCGACATTGAGCGGAAGAATCTGAAGCATGCGCTCGGGACGCGTGTCTTCATCCGCCGTTCCAATGACGTCATACCGGAAATTCTAGGGAAGGTGACCGAAGAGAAGGACGGCGGGGAGATCATTTATCCCGAGCAATGCCCGGCTTGCGGTTCACCGCTGGAAATACGGGGAGCGCATCTGTTCTGCAACAATAAGCTGAACTGCAAGCCGCAGATCGTTGCGCGGATTACCCATTATTCCTCCAGGGACGCGATGGACATCGAAACCTTCAGCGACAAGACGGCGGGGCAGCTGTACGAGGAGCTTAACGTCCGCGAGCCCGCGGATCTCTATGAGCTGACGCTGGAGCAGCTGGTGAAGCTGGAGAGGTTCGGCGAGAAAAAGGCTACCAATCTTCTTCAGGCGCTCGAAGAGAGCAAGGGGCGGGAACTTGCATCCTTCCTGTACGCGCTGGGCATCCCGAATACTGGCAAGGCGACGACCAGGATGCTGGCCGACCATTTCCGCGATCTGAACGCCGTTATGACGGCGAGCGCGGAGGAGCTCTCGGCGCTGCCCGATATCGGCGGCATTGTGGCTGAGAGCATCGTTTCCTTTTTTGCCGATCCGTTCGTCGTTAATGGCATCCGCCGCCTGCTTGATTTGGGCGTTCAGGCCCAGGCGCCGGAAGCGCCGGCTCCGGTCGCAAGCGATTCCTTCTTCAGCGGCAAAACAGTGGTGCTTACCGGATCGCTGCAGCAGTTGACCCGTGAGGAAGCGGCGGAGAGACTGGAAGCGCTGGGCGCCAAAGTGACCGGCAGTGTCTCGAAGAAGACCGATCTTGTCATTGCCGGAGAGAAAGCCGGCAGCAAGCTGGCCAAAGCGCAGCAGCTCGGAATTCCGGTCATCGACGATGAGACCGAGCTGATCCGGCTGCTGGATGGCGGAGCGCCGTCCTGACATTCAGGGGATTTTTACCATGAAAATTATGCTAGGGGATGCACCCCAAAGTCATTAACGAGACTTTGGGGACATCCCCCTTTTTGCCGTTTCCCGGATCAACTGAAGTAAGAAAAACAGGCTATTTTCATAAAAATTAATCCAAGTCTGCCTATACTTTTACATGGAGCGAATACTCTCCCCTTAGACTAGGTTTGATCACTTACTACTGGGAGGGTAAATAAAAAAATGAACAAAGGTCTGAAGAAAGTTGCAATCGGCGGTTTGGCCTGCCTTGTCCTTTCCGCAGGAAGTTTTGCCTACGCGGCGAAAGGTTCTTCCAAGACACAAGCGGCCGCAAAAGCCCCGTCGAAGAATCTGATCGTCCTGATTGGCGACGGCATGGGACCCGCGCAAATCTCGGCGACGCGTTATTATGAACAGTATAAAAAAGGAGTCAAGCATCTTAATCTCGACCCTTATTATGTGGGACAAGCCACAACATATGCGGATCGCGGCGAAGACGGCGGCAAAGTGGTGTCGGGTGTCGTAACGGACTCCGCTTCCGCGGGAACGGCTTTTGCCACAGGCCATAAGACATACAATGCGGGCATCAGCGTATCCAATGAAGATGCGTCCAAGCCTTTCGCCTCCGTTATTGAAGCGGCGGTAAGCAGCGACAAAGCGACAGGTCTCGTAACCACCGCGCGGATTACCCATGCGACGCCTGCCGTATATGCGTCGCATGTCCGCAACCGGGATAACGAAGCGGCCATTGCCTCCCAGTACCTGGATAGCGGCGTGGACGTGCTGTTCGGCGGGGGCAAGCAATTTTTTGTGACAAAGGATGAGAAAGGCAAGCGGACCGATAAAAATATCCTGCCTGATTTCAAAGCGAAAGGGTATACCGTTGTCGAGAACACGAGCGCGCTGAAGGCTCTTCCGGCTTCCACCACCAAAGCGCTGGGTCTGTTCGGCAGCTCCCATGTCGCCTATACCCCGGACCGTACCGCTGAGATTCCAAGCTTGGCGGCAATGACGTCATCCGCATTGAAGATTTTGTCCAAGGATAAGGACGGTTTTGTCATGATGATCGAAGGCGGCCGGATCGACCATGCCGGACATGCCAACGATTTTCCGACGCTTATCCAGGAGACACTCGATTTCGACGCTGCCTTTAAGACCGCGATCGAGTTCGCCAAGAAAGACGGCAATACATCCGTAGTCGTGACCGCGGACCATGAAACCGGCGGCTTGTCCCTGTCGCGCGACAACATCTATGAGCTGAATATCGACCTGTGGGACAAGCAGAAGCATTCTTCGGAATCCATTGCCAGCAAGCTTGCCGAGGCCAAGACTCCTGAGGAAATCCGCAGCATTGTGGCGGAAAATACCGGCTTTACCGATCTGACTGACGAAGAGGTGCAAGCAATCCTGGCAGGCGATGGTTCCTCTTACAAGCAGGAGGGCGCCTACAATGCCGTTATCTCCAAAAGACTGCTCGTTGGCTGGTCCGGACACGGACATTCCGCCGTTGATGTTGGAATATGGGCATACGGTCCAATCGCCAATAAAGTGAAAGGCCAAGTGGATAATACCCAGATCGCCAGAGCTTCGGCAGCCATTGTAGGGGTCAATCTGGACAAGAGATCCTCTGAGCTTCAATCGAAATATGTATATCCGAAATTCAAAATCAATCGCGAGAATGAAGTGCTGTATCCTGTAGCATCGCTGATTAAGGCCCTTGGAGGAAGCTACAGCAGCGGATCATCCGTCTCGAAGGCCGCTTTTGGCAAAAACACGCTGAATATCAACATGTCGGCTCTGACAGCTACTCTGAACGGCAAGGCTGTCTCTTTCACGGTAGATAACGATAACGGAACCGTATATCTTCCGCTGTCCGCTTTCAGCCAGTTAACCGGCAAAAATCTGAAATGGGATTCGCTCTCCGAACGGATTGTCCTGCGTTAAGGGGGAGCAAGCATGCTGCAAATTTTCGGCCTGAACAAAAGCTTCCGAATTGACGGACGCAGTCTGCCGATTCTGGATATTCCCGCTTGGCAGGTGGAAAAAGGTGAAAAGGTGGCAATTACCGGACCCAGTGGGTCCGGTAAAAGCACGTTGCTCCATTTAATCAGCGGAATTGCGGTGCCGGACAAGGGTGAGATTCACTTGGAGGGTCAGCCGCTGCACACCATGACGGAGGCACAGCGGGATCGGCTTCGTTCACTGCACATCGGTTATGTGCTGCAGGATTTCCATCTGATTCCATCTCTTACCGCCAGTCAGAATATCGAAATCGCAATGGGCGCCAGCATGCCGGCGAAGCGGAGGAAGACGCTCATCTCTGAGTGGCTTGAGAGAGTAGGCCTGGCGGACCGGGCGAAGCATATGCCTTCCCAGCTATCCCGGGGTCAGCAGCAGCGGGTGGCGATTGTCCGCGCACTTGTGAACAATCCGCCGCTCTTGCTTGCGGATGAGCCCACCGGCAGTCTGGACTGGGAGACCGCCGATGAAATTTCGCGGCTTCTGCTCGATCTGAGCTCTTCCGGGCAGCAGACCCTGATTGTCGTCACGCATGACCTGAACATGGCGGAACGCTTTCCGAAATGTCTGGATATAAGGGAGCTGAACCGTGTTCGGAAGCATACTGAGCATCAAGCCGGAAGGGGCGGCGCACAGGAGGTAAGCAACGGATGAATCTTTTTTCATTGTCGCTGCGCAATATCCGCCATCGGCTTTTTCTCTCTTTTCTTACCGTCTGCGCGATCGGGGCGACCGTCGCTTTTATCGTCCTGTTCTCGCTTTTCCGGGACAGCGTCGAACAGGGGGCGGAAAAGGGATACGGTCCATTCGATCTCGTCATTGGCGCACAGGGCAGCGAAACACAGCTAGTGCTGAATACTTTCTATCATATTGGTGCGCCTACCGGGAACATTCCGGCGAACGTGCTGGAAGAGGCGCGGCGCGATTCGGGCGTGGACAAGGCGTATGCTATGACGACCGGGGATAATTACAACGGATTTCCGGTAGTCGGCATCGATCCGGAGTATTTTCTGACACGGTACGGCGACCGCACGCTGAAAGAAGGCGCGCTGTATACGAAGATGGGAGAAGCGGTTGTCGGATCGCATGTTGCCCAAACTCTCGGTCTGCATGTGGGTGATACGTTCACGGGGGCCCATGGACTTGTGGAGGAAGAAGGGCAACATTCCGGCGAAGAGGAGACCGGGGGCCACGCCGGTGAAGGGGAAACGGAAGAACATTCGCATGAAGGTTTTTTATATACGGTGACTGGTATTCTGCCCACGCTAAACACACCGGATGACAGAGCGGTGTTCACTACCGTCGATTATGCTTGGGCGGTTCATGAGCTTCAAGGGGAAGACCGCGAGATCACGGCCGTTCTGGTCAAGCCGTCAACTCTCCTTGGTGCGCATAATCTGAAGCAGACGCTTGATGGTAACGGCGGAGTTCAGGCTGCTTATACAAGCAAGGCCGTGTCTGATGTAGTGAACGCGGTCGATCAAGGTTCCCGGCTTGTCGAAATATTGGCCGGTCTGTGTGTGCTTCTTGCTGCGATTACGATTCTGCTGTCCTTGATCGCCGCCGCCGGAGAGCGCACCAAAGATGCCGGTCTGCTGCGGCTGTTGGGCAAGCCGAAGAGCTATGTATGGATGACGCTTATTAGTGAAGGTCTGATCCTGACGCTGACGGGTCTGGCCGCGGGTTTTCTTGCGGGACATTTAGCCGCACTGCTGTTTAAGGAAGTACTCTTTGCCAAAGCGGGAGTCCGAATAGACCCTTATTTGTGGAACGCCGAACACGGCTGGATTGCCGCGGGAACGATTGCAATTGGGCTGCTCGCCTCGCTGATTCCCGCCTTCCGGATGTACCGGCTTCACCCGCTCGCTTTGTTTAAATCTTAGGAGGTAGGCTGCCTTATGAAGACAAGACAAAAGTTTCTGACCGCCGCGGCTGTATGCCTTACCCTATTGCTGTCCGCATGCGGCAAGGATGGGCAAGAGACGTCGGCGTCTTCGTTTTCGTCGGTTCAGAACACCTCGGTATCTGCTGAAGAACAAGATAATTCCCAGGTAAATGAGGATAGGAAGGCAGCCGGAGATTCTGCTGCTGGCGGGGATTCTTCTTCGCCTGAAGTTTCCCCGGCCGCTTCTCCTTCTCCGGGTGCCGCCACTGCCGCTATCCCGTCTGCCGAACCGTCCCCGGGCTCCATTACCGCCGTTACCGGCTCTGCAGCACCATCTCCGGCGTCATCTGCATTGGCTTCGCCGGATACGAAGCCAACGCCGATCCCTAAGGCCGAAGCTTCGGCTTCAGAGACAAAATCGGCCAAAGCAACGCCTTCTTCTGGAGGGCAGAAGGCAATTGCCAGCTCCAAGCCTGCGGTTCTTCCCGCCCAAAGCGCCGAGGCCAAGCCATCCGGTTCTAACCGGAAAGCGTCTGCTTCCGCCGCTCCTTCTCCTACGCGTAAGCCGGTCTCTGCTTCGCCTTCGCCGTCAGCTTATGCTGACAACGGCAGCAAGACGGAGGTAGCAGCTTCTGTTGCTCCGCCGAATGCTGGAGGAGAGACGGCGGCCAAAAGCTCGGATGACGGGAACCCGTCAGGCACGGTAAAGATCGGCTGGTCGGAATTTTTTGACGGGGGCGACCAGACCCGGCCGTCGGAGCGTTTCTGGGACCTCAGCGAGAGCAAAAGCAAAGTGACCATCAAAGGCTTTATGGGCGAGGTGCTTTCCTTCGAAAAGCACTGGTTCCTGCTGATCCCTCAGCCTGGAGCCGAATGTCCTTTTGACAACGGGGACGAAACGTACTGGAACAAGATTATGATTGTATTTGTGCCGGACGATATTAAGCTGAGGCATAAATCGGGTCCGCTGCAGGTGACGGGACGGCTTGAGGTGGGGATTAAGATCGACGAGTCGGGATACAAGACCATGTTCCGGCTGTACGACGCATCCTTTGAGGAAATCAAGGAGTAGCACTGGTTCTAAAGGAGTAGCACTGGTTCTAAATGGAGGCTTGTCCGGGGAGAGAGATCTTTCTTGCGGACAAGCCTTTTTTGAAATATAAGACTTTATAAGCTTCGCGCCTATCGTTTGGTCTTATATTTTTACGAGAAACGTACCTGCAGACGGCGTCAGGCGTTTCTTCTTGTTATATTTTCTCTTTCCCCGGCAGCCAGGCGTCGACATCGTATCCCCGTTGTTCCCAGTAGCCGACATGGTCGCCTTCGATCAGTTCAATGCGATTGAGCCATTTCACCGATTTGTAGGCATACATTTGCGGAACGATAAGCCGCACGGGACCGCCCAGCTCATTGGAAATGGGCTTGCCGTCGTGCATAACGGCGACTAGCACATCGTCCATACGCGCTTGCTCCAGGGTAAGCGAGTCGGTGTAAACGCCGTCTCCGGAATAAAATTTGACGCTTGTGGCTGTACTCTGCACATCAGCCATGTCCATAAGCTTCGCAAGCGGGATTCCCTCCCATGTATTTTTATAGACCGACCAGCCTGTGATGCAGTGAAAATCGCTCACCTGAACCTCCCGCTGAAGCTTGACGAACTGCTCCCAGTTCCAGCTCAGCTTATTGTCCACCAGACCGTCGACCTTAAAAAACCAATTGGAATTGTCGAAGGAAGGGATGTCCGTCACCGTATAGATGCGGAAATGCCCTTCAGCGCCTCCGCCGATCGGCGGGGAAGACTGCGGCAGCGGAATAGGGTCGGGCAGGAGCCGGTTGGCATTGGCCACCGTTGACTCTCCCGCTGAAGGCAGCTGCAGCGACCGACCCATCCAGCGGACGAAAGTAGGCCCGAGCGTGACCGCCAGCCCTGCGCCGACGGCAGCTTTAAGAAATCCGCGCCGCGTGTAAATAGGCTGGGGATGCTGGAGCCCTTTTTCCGTTCCATTGGAAACTGCTGTGTCTTTGGTTTCTTGCTCCGGGCGAATCGACCGTTTGTCCGGTTCTTTAAGCCAGCGGGTGCGGGTAATCGAATGGTAAATAATAATCGGCAGTCCAATCCAGGTGAAAAGATCATGCGCCAGCAGCGCGGCATTGGCCGCCCGAGGACCGAAGGCTTTATACTGCCAAAGCACAATCCCTGACACAATCCAGCCGAACAGCAGCGTGAGCACCGTGATGACATTGGCTTTTTGCGCCGTCTTCCCCTTCAGTCGTTTCCAATGCTTGGCCGCCAGCAGCAGGTAATAGATCACCGGAGCGAGCAGGGCCAGCCCGGCCAGGGTATGCCCCCATTTTAGCCAGACTCTGCCTTCCCCCAGCCATTCCCGCCAAAATGCGCCCAGGAGCATCAAACCGCTTATAGCCAAGAACAGCACAAGCCAGGCATTCCATGCATGAATGGAGACTAGCTTTTTCCCGTAGCCTTTCCGAACGCGCGCCAGCGATTGTTTTAGCATTGTGCTTCCTCCTGTCCTTTTGAACAGATGATATTTCAAGTTTTAATTAATTGTAACGCAAAAGGCAGTCGTTGATAATACTTGAACACAGATCTACAGGGGTCATCCTCCCCCAACGATTGTACTTCTGGAATGGACATTTTCTGGTAAGATGAAGAGGGTAATGCTTATAGCACAAGAGGAGGCTGTCCGCTGTGAAGCAGGATACGATATTGCTGGTAGATGACGAGAAAGAAATTGTGGAACTGCTTGAGATTTATTTTAACAATGAGGGCTATCGGCTGCTAAAAGCCTATAACGGCCTGGAGGCATTGGAATGTCTGGAACAAGAGGATGTGGATCTGATTATTCTGGATGTTATGATGCCGCGGATGGACGGGATTGCCGCATGCCTGAAAATTCGCGAGGACCGGAATATGCCGATTATTATGCTGTCCGCTAAAAATACCGACATGGACAAAATTACAGGTCTCAGCCTCGGCGCGGACGATTATGTCGGCAAGCCGTTTAATCCGCTGGAAATTGTGGCCCGGGCCAAATCTCAGCTTCGCCGCTACCATAAATGGAACAGGGATCTTCCCGCCCGCAAAAGCGATCATGAGCTTCAGTTCGAGGATTTGCTTATCGACACAGCGAAGCATGAAGTCAGCGTGGATGGCCGCAAGGTTAAGCTGACACCCCGGGAGTTCGCCATTCTGGAGCTGCTGGCCCGTCATCAGGGTCAAGTGCTGAGCATGGAGCAGATTTATCGCAGCCTGTGGAATGAGCCTTTTCTTGACGGGGGAAACACGGTCATGGTGCATATTCGCAATATCCGGGAGAAAATCGAGCTCGATCCGAAGCGTCCTCGTTACATCCAGACTGTCTGGGGAGTCGGTTACAAGCTGGACGGTCCATCCTAAAGAGACGAAAGGCGGGATACCCGTATGAACGGCAAATTTATCGCTACCATCCGGTGGAAGTTTATCCTGGCTTTTATGCTTAGCAGTGTGTCGGCGGCGGGGCTGCTGATGGCTTGCTACCAGTTAGTGAACTCGATGGTATATTTGAACTCAGGCCCTCCGAATGCTCCGTACCGCCGAATTCTCCGGTGGATCATTAACCACATTGGCTCCGTTCCCTTGCTGACGACGGTGGGAATCGCCAGTTTTTTGCTGTTCTTTTTTATTTATACGCGCAAAATTGTCGTGTACCTGGAGGAAATCACACAGGGCATTCAGCAGATGACCAGAGTGGGAATGGCGCACAGAATCGAGGTCCGTACCGGAGACGAATTGGGGGTATTGGCTGAAAATATCAACGAGATGGCCAAGCGGCTGCAGCGCTCCCTGGAGGAGGAACGAAGGGCAGAAAATGCGAAAACCGACCTGATTACCGGCGTTTCCCATGATCTTCGGACTCCGCTCACCTCTATACTCGGGTTTCTGGAATACATTGAGCGCGACCGCTGCCGGGAAGAGGCCGAAATGCGTTATTATGTGAGCATCGCCTATCAGAAAACATTGGTGCTGCAAAAGCTGATTGACGACTTGTTCGAATATACCCGTGTGAACAGTGGAGGACTGCCGCTGGCTTTGCAAAAGCTTGATTTGAAGGCATTTATGCGCCAACTGGCGGAGGAATCAGTTCCCGCGCTGGAGCAGGCCGGCATGACTTATCGAATTGAGGATAACGCCGACCGTCTGTGGATAATGGCGTCTCCCCATGAGCTGGTCCGTACCTTTGAGAATTTGATTATCAATGCGATCCGCTACGGAAAAGAGGGCAAGAGAGTGGAGATCGGACTCAGCCGGGAAGGCGATGAAGCGGTGGTGCGAATCCGTAATTTCGGTGAGCGGATTGCGGAGAGCGATCTGCCGCATATTTTTGAACGCTTTTACCGGGCGGAGCGCTCCCGTTCGCAGCATACCGGCGGTTCGGGGCTGGGCCTGGCCATTGCCAAAGGGATTATCGAGCGTCACAACGGTATTATTTCCGCGCAAAGCGATATGAGCCGGACCGATTTTATCACCCGTTTCCCCTTATGCGAGGAAGGGACGCCTGAACCACTATTAAGAAAATCTTAAGAAAAGACCCTCGCAGTTCTTAAGATTTGGTCGCTATCCTTTAGCTTTAGGTCGGCAATTGCCTGAATGCGAGGAGGAAGAGGCCATGAAAAGATTCTACACGGTGCGGCTCGGCTATTTGTATATTACCGGCGGATGCGCTCTGCTGAGCGGCGTCCTTCTGTTTGTCGTCCGCCGGATATTCGCCTTGCTGTATACTTGCTATTCGCCGGAATCGGAAGCTCTGTTTATCCGGTTGTCGAACGGGATCATCAATGTTGTTGGGCGGACTCCGCTCTCCGTCGTCTTGTATTTGACATGCTTCGGCCTTCTGTTTATGCTAAGGTCCCAAATGCTGGACAGTGATATGAAGACGCTCCTGCGGGTGTCAGAGAAACTGGCGGAAGGCGGCAAAATTTCGGAACTCGCCGTACGCACCGGGGGAGAACTGAGTGAATTCGCTGCTAATTTGGAGCGAATCGGCAAAAGCGAAATGGCGAGCTCTCCCGAATCGTCCGGTTCCCGCCTGTCGGAGGTTCCGGAGCGTTCTCCCGAATCGTCCGGTTCCCTCCCGTCGGCAGTTCCGGTACGTTCTCCCATATCGCCCGGTTTGAACTCATCCGCAGCCCCGGTGCCTCACTCTTCCTCTCTCCCGAAGCAGCTTGGAGGCGAGGACGACGAATGTAGGGAACCGGCAGATTGGACCGGCGGGGAGGCGATCGCCCTCGTTCTTAGAACGAAAAGAATACTTCGAGAGTTGTCGGCGGCGGAATCGGAGGTTCCGGACCGGGAGAGTGCTCTATATGCCCATCTGGAATCAGCGAAAGTGGAATTACTGGATATGGAACGCTCGCTGGAAGGCCGGATTGTTCCATGAAGAAAATATTCGCCGTTCGCAGAGGGATGCGATTTCCCCGTAACCATGGAATCCAGGGCCGACGCGCTGACGTTCTCCGCTTCCTGTGCAGGCTGTTTGACGCGGGAGTGCTCGCCGCCATGCTGGGGCTGATTGCGCTCTTCTATATGCGCGAGTACGGAGAATTTGCCGTTCATCGCCATCAGGATATCCTGATTCTTCCCGAATCCAGCGTCATCGCCGCTTCGGACGGTACGACTGTGCGCAAAATCCCTTTGCCCGGATCGGGTTACAGACAAGCGGCCAAACTGCAGGAAATGCCGGAGCTTCTAATCAAGGCGTTTGTTGCCGTTGAGGACCGGCGCTTTTATGACCATAATGGTCTTGATTACAAGGGAATTCTACGGGCGTTCGTGAACAATTCCGCTCGGATGAGGCTTTCCGAGGGAGGGAGCAGCATTACGCAGCAGCTTGCCCGCAACCTCTATCTGAACAGGGACAGGACGATGTTGCGCAAGCTGAATGAAGCCTCCATCGCCGTCGCTTTGGAAAAGCGGCTGTCCAAGAACGAAATCATGGAGCTGTATTTGAACCAAATCTATATGGGGAGAGGACAGTACGGCGTCAAGTCTGCGGCGGAACGTTATTTCGGCGTCTCCGACCTGAAGCGGCTGGAGATTTGGCAGATTGCTATTTTGGCGGGAATTCCGAAAGGGCCGTCCGTTTATAATCCGGTGGATAACGCCGAGAAGTCGCTGGATAGGCGCAGGCTTGTCCTTGGCATCATGCTGCGGGAAGGCTTAATCACCGTAAGTGAAATGAGGGAGGCAGCCGGTCGCAAGTATGAGCCGCCCGGAGAGGCCGAGGCCGAACCGTCTGCCGTTTCCTATATGGAGGCCTCGCTCCGTGAAGCGTCCCGGGTAACGGGCATATCGACGGAGAAGCTTCGAACGGGCGGGTATCTCATTGAAACCGCGATAAATAAAGGAGCTCAGTCTGCGCTGGAGAAGGCCTTTTTGAGGAAGGAGGCCTTTCCGCCGGATGGTAAGAACCGCAAAGCGGAAGCTGCCATGGTCATTGTGAACCATCATAACGGCGAGATCGTCGCCATGATGGGCGGACGCAATCCTCGCGAAGGAGATCTGAACCGGGCCATTCTTGACGCCCGCCAACCCGGCTCCGCCTTTAAGCCGATTATCGTTTACGGACCCGCGCTGGAGAGCGGGAGGTTTACACCTGACAGCGTGCTGCCCGACCGTCCGTACGCTTACGGAAGCTATCGGCCCGAAAATATTAACAACGCCTATACGGGACAATTAACGATGAGTGCGGCGCTTCAAAAGTCCGCCAACGCCCCGGCAGTATGGCTGCTAAGGCAGACGGGCCTGGCTTATGCGCGTCAATTTGCTTCCAAGCTTGGTATTGAGCTAACCGGCGAGGACAATAACCTGTCGATAGCGCTTGGCGGCCTGCATAAAGGGGTATCCCCGCTGAAGATGGCCCAAGCCTATAGTGTGTTCGCAAGCGGCGGCACCTACCGGGAAGCACATACCGTACGCAGAATTACAGACCGTCACGGAACCGTGCTGTATGAGCATGTTCCGGCCGCTTCCCGGGTGATTTCGGCGCGGACAGCTGGAGAAATGACCACCATGCTGCGGACTGTCGTCCAGGAAGGCACAGGTATAAGAGCGCAAATGAACAGACCGGTCGCCGGAAAGACCGGCACAACGGAGCTGGATCTGCCTGGAACCGATCGTAAGGCCAACCGTGACATCTGGTTTGTCGGCTATACCCCGGAATGGACGGCTGCCGTGTGGATGGGGTTTGACCGAACCGACCGGGATAACTATATGACCGCAGGCAGCGGAGCAGCGGCAGCCTTATTTGCCAGGGTTATGGAATCGGTCCTGCAACAGACGCGGCGATAAGCCTCGATATGCTCCATTTTCATGCCCCCCCTCTCCTTTCCCGGGACATCAATTATGAAAAAAGCTCATCCTCCCTGTGAAAAAGGAAGCGATGAGACTTTTGCGGACGGTTCAGTTTCCATGGATCACTCTGCCGCCCATTCTTCCAGTTTCCGGTCCCCTGGGAGAAGCAGGGCGAGTAGGCCGAGAAGCGGCAGGAAGCCGCAGGCAGTGAAGACACGGGTGATGCCGACCATATCGATCATATGACCGATGAACAGCGAGCCGATCCCTCCGAGACCGAAAGCCAGTCCGGTAATAAGCCCGGAGACGGTGCCGATATTGCCGGGATACAGCATTTGCGCATAAATAACGGTTACCGAGAAGCTGGACAGCAGGACAAATCCGCCTATGAGCAGCAGCACACCTGCCCAAAATTGATTTACAAACGGAAGTGCCAGCGCAAATGGTACGGTTCCGACCATGGAGAACAGGATCAGATTTCGCCGTCCGAACCGGTCGGCAAGCGGGCCGCCGAAGAGAGTGCCAAGAGCTCCGGCAGCCAAGTACATAAAAATATAATTCTGAGCACTGTCCAGCACCAGACCGTATTTCTCCATTAAATAGAACGTATAGTAGCTTCCGATGGCTTGACCATACCATGAGCGCACAAAAACGATTAAGACCAGAATAATCACTGCCCTCAAAATGCTTTTCCTTCTGGCGGGATCCATTGCGCGGGACACGGTTTTTTTGCTGAACGTATAGCCGGCATCCAGCATCTCCCGGTACCACCGGGCCACATAGGTCTGCACCACGACACCGGCGGCCGCAATAATTGTAAAGCCTAAAGCGCCAATCTGCCCGAACGGGATAAAAATCCACTTCATCAGCAGCGGACCAAGGGACTGTCCTGCATTGCCTCCTACCTGGAAGATGGATTGGGACAACCCTTTTTTCAGACCGGCAGCCATATGCGCCACACGCATGCCTTCGGGATGGAAGGTCGCTGAGCCGAACCCGATCAGAATGACGGAGATCAGCACCAGGGCATAATTATTGGCGTAGGCCAGCAGCAGAACACCCGTTAAAGTGCTGCCCATCCCGAGCGGAAGCAGGATCGGACGCGGATGGCGGTCTGCGGCGTAGCCGATGACCGGCTGAATAACCGAGGACGTAATGTTGAGCGCAAACGCTATCCATCCGATTTGGGCGAAGGAGAGCAGCATATTACTCTTAAGGATAGGAAAAATAGCCGGGATAACCGCCTGAATGGAATCGTTGAACAAATGGACGAAACCGACGGCCAGCAGAATCCGATAGATCGTGGCCTGCTGAAGATTGCGCTGCTCTCCCGCCGCCACATTTACCTGCGATATTGTAGACGTTTGATTTCTCATAACAGCTCCTTTCTATATTAAGCCGGGAAATGGATATTAATTACGATAACTCGTTTTACTGCTTCACTGCAATGAACATTCCACAAAAACTATGAGGTATAGACCGATTAATACCTTTGCGTAATAGATAAATAATTTATTTTAAAAAAAGTGTTGCAAGTTGGAGATAGGCATGATATATTATTTCTTGTCGCTCGCGAGGTTGTGATGAAGTTAAAAGTCACAATTGAAAAAAGAGTTGACGAAAGTAATGTAGCGTGTTATTCTATAATTCCTGTGCATGAGACGGAATGTTCAAAATGCCGGGTGCAAGTTCTTTGAAAACTGAACAAATGGAACGCGTTAATTTAAATGATTCATGTGAATGAATCGTCAGTTTCAAAATGAGCTAATCGCTCTATCGATAGACTTTTCGGATGGTTATTTTCTTGGAGTGATTCGAGGGAGTAACCGCACGAAAAAACCTTATTGGAGAGTTTGATCCTGGCTCAGGACGAACGCTGGCGGCGTGCCTAATACATGCAAGTCGAGCGGAGTATTTTTGAGAGCTTGCTCTCAAAAATACTTAGCGGCGGACGGGTGAGTAACACGTAGGCAACCTGCCCCTTGAACTGGGATAACTACCGGAAACGGTAGCTAATACCGGATAATTCCTCTTGGCACCTGCTGGGAGGCTGAAAGGCGGAGCAATCTGCTGTCAAGGGATGGGCCTGCGGCGCATTAGCTAGTTGGTGGGGTAACGGCTCACCAAGGCGACGATGCGTAGCCGACCTGAGAGGGTGAACGGCCACACTGGGACTGAGACACGGCCCAGACTCCTACGGGAGGCAGCAGTAGGGAATCTTCCGCAATGGGCGAAAGCCTGACGGAGCAACGCCGCGTGAGTGATGAAGGTTTTCGGATCGTAAAGCTCTGTTGCCAGGGAAGAACGTCTTGTAGAGTAACTGCTACAAGAGTGACGGTACCTGAGAAGAAAGCCCCGGCTAACTACGTGCCAGCAGCCGCGGTAATACGTAGGGGGCAAGCGTTGTCCGGAATTATTGGGCGTAAAGCGCGCGCAGGCGGCTGTTTAAGTCTGGTGTTTAAACCATGGGCTCAACCTGTGGTCGCACTGGAAACTGGGCAGCTTGAGTGCAGAAGAGGAAAGTGGAATTCCACGTGTAGCGGTGAAATGCGTAGAGATGTGGAGGAACACCAGTGGCGAAGGCGACTTTCTGGGCTGTAACTGACGCTGAGGCGCGAAAGCGTGGGGAGCAAACAGGATTAGATACCCTGGTAGTCCACGCCGTAAACGATGAGTGCTAGGTGTTAGGGGTTTCGATACCCTTGGTGCCGAAGTTAACACAGTAAGCACTCCGCCTGGGGAGTACGGTCGCAAGACTGAAACTCAAAGGAATTGACGGGGACCCGCACAAGCAGTGGAGTATGTGGTTTAATTCGAAGCAACGCGAAGAACCTTACCAGGTCTTGACATCCCTCTGAATACGTTAGAGATAGCGTAGGCCTTCGGGACAGAGGAGACAGGTGGTGCATGGTTGTCGTCAGCTCGTGTCGTGAGATGTTGGGTTAAGTCCCGCAACGAGCGCAACCCTTGACTTTAGTTGCCAGCAGGTGAAGCTGGGCACTCTAGAGTGACTGCCGGTGACAAACCGGAGGAAGGTGGGGATGACGTCAAATCATCATGCCCCTTATGACCTGGGCTACACACGTACTACAATGGCCGGTACAACGGGAAGCGAAGCCGCGAGGCGGAGCCAATCTTATAAAGCCGGTCTCAGTTCGGATTGCAGGCTGCAACTCGCCTGCATGAAGTCGGAATTGCTAGTAATCGCGGATCAGCATGCCGCGGTGAATACGTTCCCGGGTCTTGTACACACCGCCCGTCACACCACGAGAGTTTACAACACCCGAAGTCGGTGGGGTAACCCGCAAGGGAGCCAGCCGCCGAAGGTGGGGTAGATGATTGGGGTGAAGTCGTAACAAGGTAGCCGTATCGGAAGGTGCGGCTGGATCACCTCCTTTCTATGGAGAATCGTTTCCCGAGCGGAAACATTCAAATACGGAAGCTAAGCTTCCATAATCTAACGTGTTCCCATTTGTTCAGTTTTGATGGAATTTGCGGGGCCATAGCTCAGCTGGGAGAGCGCCTGCCTTGCAAGCAGGAGGTCAGGAGTTCGATCCTCCTTGGCTCCACCAACAAACTTCATCTATTTGTTATGTCTTGATCCTTGAAAACTGGATACCGAAACGAAAATTGCGTTTTAGAACATCTTTTAGCTGAGCTTGTGTCAAGCGATTGAACAAGTGAAGTGAAAGTGCTTAGTTGGTTAAGCTAGTAAGAGCACACGGAGGATGCCTAGGCGCCAGGAGCCGAAGAAGGACGTGGCGAACAACGAAAAGGCCTCGGGGAGCTGTAAGCAAGCGTTGATCCGGGGGTGTCCGAATGGGGAAACCCGGCTGTGGTAATGCACAGTCACTCCTGCCTGAATTCATAGGGTAGGTAGAGGCAGACCAGGGGAACTGAAACATCTAAGTACCCTGAGGAAGAGAAAACAAGAGTGATTCCGTCAGTAGCGGCGAGCGAACGCGGAACAGCCTAAACCGAAGAGCTTGCTCTTCGGGGTTGTGGGACGTCTCCCATGGAGTTACAAAGGAACGGTTTAAGCGAAGAGGTCTGGAAAGGCCCGCTAGAAGAGGTAAAAGCCCTGTAGCTGAAAAATCGTTCCCTCCGAGACGGATCCCGAGTAGTGCGGGGCACGTGAAACCCCGTATGAATCCGGCAGGACCATCTGCCAAGGCTAAATACTCCCTGGCGACCGATAGTGAAACAGTACCGTGAGGGAAAGGTGAAAAGCACCCCGGAAGGGGAGTGAAATAGTACCTGAAACCGTGTGCTTACAAGAAGTCAGAGCCCATTTTAGGGGTGATGGCGTGCCTTTTGTAGAATGAACCGGCGAGTTACGTTTAACGTGCAAGGTTAAGGCGAGGAGCCGGAGCCGCAGCGAAAGCGAGTCTGAATAGGGCGACGAAGTACGTGGGCGTAGACCCGAAACCGTGTGATCTACCCCTGTCCAGGGTGAAGGTGCGGTAACACGCACTGGAGGCCCGAACCCACGCACGTTGAAAAGTGCGGGGATGAGGTGGGGGTAGCGGAGAAATTCCAATCGAACTCGGAGATAGCTGGTTCTCCCCGAAATAGCTTTAGGGCTAGCCTCGGATTTGAAGTCGTGGAGGTAGAGCACTGATTGGGTGCGGGGCCCGCAAGGGTTACCAAGCTCAGTCAAACTCCGAATGCCATGGACTTACGTCCGGGAGTCAGACAGTGAGTGCTAAGATCCATTGTCAAAAGGGAAACAGCCCAGACCATCAGCTAAGGTCCCCAAGTGTGTGTTAAGTGGGAAAGGATGTGGAGTTGCACAGACAACCAGGATGTTGGCTTAGAAGCAGCCACCATTGAAAGAGTGCGTAATAGCTCACTGGTCGAGTGACTCTGCGCCGAAAATGTAACGGGGCTAAACACACCACCGAAGCTATGGCTTGATGCTTTGCATCAGGGGTAGGGGAGCGTTGTATGCGGGTTGAAGGTTGACTGCAAGGACAGCTGGACTGCATACAAGTGAGAATGCCGGTATGAGTAACGAAAAGATCAGTGAGAATCTGATCCGCCGAAAGCCCAAGGTTTCCTGAGGAAGGCTCGTCCGCTCAGGGTAAGTCGGGACCTAAGGCGAGGCCGACAGGCGTAGTCGAAGGACAACAGGTTGATATTCCTGTACCACCATAATCCGTGATGAGCAATGGGGGGACGCAGGAGGGTAGTGACGCGGACTGATGGATGTCCGTCCAAGCAGCGAGGCTGGTGTATAGGCAAATCCGTACACCATAAGGCTGGGCTGTGATGGGGAGCGAAAATTGTAGTAGCGAAGGTCATGATCTCACACTGCCAAGAAAAGCCTCTAGCCAGGAGAAGGTGCCCGTACCGCAAACCGACACAGGTGGGCGAGAAGAGAATTCTAAGGCGCGCGGAAGAACTCTCGTTAAGGAACTCGGCAAAATGACCCCGTAACTTCGGGAGAAGGGGTGCCTCGGTAGGGTGAATAGCCCGAGGGGGCCGCAGTGAAAAGGCCCAAGCGACTGTTTAGCAAAAACACAGGTCTGTGCGAAGCCGCAAGGCGAAGTATACGGGCTGACGCCTGCCCGGTGCTGGAAGGTTAAGGGGAGCGGTTAGGGGTTAAACCCGAAGCTGTGAACCGAAGCCCCAGTAAACGGCGGCCGTAACTATAACGGTCCTAAGGTAGCGAAATTCCTTGTCAGGTAAATTCTGACCCGCACGAATGGCGTAACGACTTGGGCGCTGTCTCAACGAGAGATCCGGTGAAATTTTAATACCTGTGAAGATGCAGGTTACCCGCGACAAGACGGAAAGACCCCATGGAGCTTTACTGCAGCTTGATATTGAACTTGGGTACGATCTGTACAGGATAGGTGGGAGCCTTGGAAGCCGGAGCGCCAGCTTCGGTGGAGGCATCGTTGGGATACCACCCTGATCGTATCTAGGTTCTAACCTGGTACCCTAAGCGGGTACGGGGACCGTGTCAGGCGGGCAGTTTGACTGGGGCGGTCGCCTCCTAAAGTGTAACGGAGGCGTCCCAAGGTTCCCTCAGAATGGTTGGAAATCATTCGAAGAGTGCAAAGGCAGAAGGGAGCTTGACTGCGAGACCTACAAGTCGAGCAGGGACGAAAGTCGGGCTTAGTGATCCGGTGGTACCGCATGGAAGGGCCATCGCTCAACGGATAAAAGCTACCCTGGGGATAACAGGCTTATCTCCCCCAAGAGTCCACATCGACGGGGAGGTTTGGCACCTCGATGTCGGCTCATCGCATCCTGGGGCTGAAGTAGGTCCCAAGGGTTGGGCTGTTCGCCCATTAAAGCGGTACGCGAGCTGGGTTCAGAACGTCGTGAGACAGTTCGGTCCCTATCTGTCGTGGGCGTAGGAAATTTGAGAGGAGCTGTCCTTAGTACGAGAGGACCGGGATGGACGTACCGCTGGTGCACCAGTTGTTCCGCCAGGAGCATGGCTGGGTAGCTACGTACGGACGGGATAAGCGCTGAAAGCATCTAAGCGTGAAGCCCCCCTCAAGATGAGATTTCCCAAGTTAGTAAGACCCCTTGAAGACGACGAGGTAGATAGGTTGGAGGTGGAAGTGCTGCAAAGCATGGAGCTGACCAATACTAATCGGTCGAGGGCTTATCCAAAAATAACGCAATGTTTCGTTTCGAATCCAGTTTTCAGGCGATCAAGGCCTGCCGTTTGGTGGCGATGGCGGAGGGGTTCCACGCGTACCCATCCCGAACACGACCGTTAAGCCCTCCAGCGCCGATGGTACTTGGACCGAAGGGTCCTGGGAGAGTAGGACGCCGCCAAGCACATGAACCACTGCTGAGATTTCAGCAGTGGTTTTTTGTATTTCTTTTTAACTTATGCTGCCTAGCGGCGATTGGATTAACACGCGAATAAGGGTTCCGCCATCCGCCATACCCGCCGGAGCGGGTGGAGGATCTGGAGAGCGATTTCGGAAACCGCGTCCGGAAACCGCAAATAGACCGCACCTCGAAAAGGGCGGCCTGTTCGCATATCGATCGCTATTTGTCGACCGGAATCACGGCTACTGACTCTCTTTCAATGATTTTATAAGCGAGGTAAAACTGTCCTTTCTCGGGGAACTTTCCTCCCTCGGCAAAGTGCCTGATCATATGCTTGACGCCCTCTGCGCCAATCTCGCCAAAGGGCTGTTCAATCGTCGTCAGCTTGGGCGTCGTGATTCCGCTTACCGACAAATTGTCAAAGCCCATGACCGAGATATCCTCCGGCACTCTGAGCCCCGCGTCGTAAATGCAGCGCATCGCTCCGATCGCCATCTCGTCGGAGGCAGCAAACACAGCGGTTAGTCCGGTCTGCTCCCGCTCGGCGAGAAGCTCCTTCATCGCCTTGTACCCGTCATCAAAACGCATATCCCCGTAGGCGACAAACGACTCCGAAAAGGGCAGTCCATAGAAGTCGACCGCCTGCTTATAGCCTTTGAGCCGGAGCTGTTCGCCGCGGTCGTGCTGCTGTGTCAGCATGGCGGAAATCATGCCGATGCGCCGATGTCCGCGCGATACGAGATAAGCGACGGCGTCGAACGAAGCACGAATGTCATCGACCTTGTAGGCCGGCAGTTTGGCGCTCTCATGGGAGTCTAGCAGCAGGACGACGGGAATCTGCAGCGTATCGACCAGCTTGTCATACTCGGCCGGCATATGGAAGCTGGTCAGAATAATCCCGTCGACCAAATGCTGCTGCACGAAGGAAAACGCCTCGGTCAGCCCCTCCTCGTTCATTTTGCCGCTCTTCAGCTCGTACAAAATCAGATCGATGTTGTTCTCCTGGGCGACCCGGCTGATTCCGCTAAATAATTCGCCGAAGAAGAACGATGTAATATATGGAATAATGACGCCCAGGGAAATCTTCGTGTTCTTCGCATTGGTCTGCTTGAACTTGGCCGTGTCGAAATAGTTAAGCTTCTTCGCCGCCTGCATCACGCGCTCGCGCGTCTCCGCATTGACGAGCGCCGGCTTATTGAGCGCTCTTGACACGGTGGCAATGGAGATCCCCACATAATCTGCTATATCCTGAATTGTCGCCAATACTGTAACCCTCCGTTTCTTTCTTTCCCGGAGGCAGACCTATCGGACCGCTCGGAACCGTACATTGCAGTTATTGCATACTCTTCTTTCAATTATACCCGATGCAGCCCCGGCCGAACAGACAACCTCCAACTCTCTGCCCGCGTTCTTCGCTAGCCTTTCTCTGCGCCGGACGTCAACCCGGCAACCAGATAGCGCTGCAGCAGAAGGAACAGCGCCGTAATCGGAACAGCAATCAGCACGCAGCCGGCAGCGAACATCGTAAATTGAAGCTTTGTTCGGTCTGTTACAATATCGTATAGTCCGACGGCCAGCGTCTTTTTCTCTGGAGTCCTCAGCACGAGCCTGGCGAAGATGAAATCCGTGAACGGACCGGTAAAATTCATCAGCACCACATACACCAGCAGCGGCTTTGACAAAGGCAAAATCATGCGGAAGAACGTGTTCATATGACCGGCCCCGTCGATCCGCGCCGCCTCTACCAGACTGCGCGGAATCGTATCAAAATAGCTTTTGGAGAAAAGAAAGAACAGCGGCGCTCCCGCGGCAGACACGATAATAACCGCCGCATGCGTATTAAGCAGATTCATCTGGTTTAGCAAAATATAAACGGCAATCATGCTCATAAAGCCGGGAAATAAGCCGAGCGCCAGCAGCATGCTCATCAGGTTTTTTCGGCCGGTGAAACGGAACATTGAGAACACATATCCTGTCATCATCACAAGCACAGTGGAGATCACGGTGCTGATAATGGCGATTTTGAACGTATTCACATACCACTCGGCGAACGGATAATTCTCAAACAACTGCCTGTAATGAAGGAGTGTGAACGATGTCGGAAGCAGTGTTTCGCTAAAGAGCATATCCCCCGGGCGGAACGAGGACAGCAGCACCCAGAGGGCGGGATAAATACAGAACAGCGCGGCAAGCGACAACAGCACGTAACTTAACGTTAGGCGCACCGCTTTTCGTAAGGGGCGATTCGTCATTATAGCCTCTCTTCCTTAAACGACTTCGTCCGGCGGATGCTCCAGACAGCGAACCCGGACAAGAGTACAAAAATGAAAATACCGATAACCGAAGCAAAATTATATTGCCCCTGCTCCATGGACAGCTTGTACAGCCAGGTAATCAGGATATCCGTATGACCCGCGAATTGATAATTCCCGTTAACGGGATTGCCTCCGGTCAGCAGATAGATCACATTGAAATTGTTGATATTCGCCACGAATTGCATAATCAGTATCGGCATCATGGTGTACATCACGGTAGGAAAAGTGATCAGCCGCAGCTTTTGCAGTCCGTCCGCCCCGTCGATATCGGCAGCTTCATACATATCCCCAGGTATAGTGGACAGGACGCCGATAATCATCAGCATGATTACAGGGAAGCCGAGGAGCATGTTGACGAGGACAAGCGTGAGCTTTGCCCACTCTGGGTCCGACAGCCAGGGAACCCGCCCGAACCCCATGAGTTCGAGGTAGTCGTTCACCGGTCCGAACTGGCCGTTAAATACGTTGCGTAGAATGAGGGTGGAGACGAATAAAGGAATGGCGTAAGGAAGAATAAAGATTGTCCGCCAGAACTTTTTGAACCGGATATCCTTCTGCTGTACCGCCAGCGCAATAACAAATCCGGCCGCAAAGCAGGTCAAAGTAGACGCTACGGCCCAGAGCAGGGTCCACAGGGTTACACCGTAGAAGGTCTCGCTCCAGACGCGAAGCCGGAAAATATCGCGAAATGTCTCCAGGCCGTGCCAATTGATTAATTGGGCAGGGGGCATATGGCTGCGCGTGAAGTCGGTGAAAGCGAGTAGAATCATGAACACAATCGGCATTACCGTAAAAAATAAGATACCCAGCACCGGAATGGCAATGGCAATCTGCGGAAAGCGGTAATCGAGTAAAAAATGCAGCGTCTGCCTGAACGTATGCAGCGGCATGCCTTCTTCCCTCAGTCTGGCGCAGCGATAAGCATCCCTGATATTTAGAACATAAACGGCCAGAAGAAGAAACATTAGAAAAATCATAATCAGACCCTCCACCAGTAGATAGATGGAATGATCCCCGATTACCTGTTGATACACCTTGCCGACCTTCTCCAGACGGGCCGATGTCTCTCCTAGTGTAACCAACGCCCATACCGCATGGGGCAGCTTGGCAATCGCCACATACAGACCTGCCAAATGCAGCAGCATTAGCGCTATTCCTTTCCCGTACTGACGGTTGTTAAGCTGACCCGCTCCCATAACCAGAACCGACAAGACAGCGCTTGTCCGGCAGCCGGACAGAAATGGTCTTCGAAGCTCTATTATGGATCGTTTTTCCACCGTTGTATTCACTCCTTATAGAAAAGCCGCTCCGATAGCGACGGAGCGGCCTTAGCGTAATAGTTAAGAATTTTGGGGCCCCCGCAAAGTATTTGGAATAAGCTTCGAAGTTAAGGCTCCACTTTGTGGGGCTATTGTAGTCAGCCTCCTATTGGGCTGCGGCAATATTCGCCTTCATATCCGCCACAGCCTTATCCAGTGTGGACCTAATGTCGGCCCCATTCCAGATTTGTTCCAGCACAGGGGTTATATTTTGGAAGAAATACTGCACTTCCGGAATGACCGGCAGCATCTCCGCATTGGCTACATGCTTGGCGAAGACTTGAATGATATCATCCGACTCCAGCTTTTCATCGTTCTCAATCCCGGCATAAGCAGGCAGTACGCCTCTCATCTCATAGTTCTTGAGCTGCATTTCCTTCGTCGTCATAAAGTGGGCAAACAGCTTGGACGCATTCGGATACTTCGAATAGGAGCTTACGAAATAAGCGGGAACGCTCGCGTAAGGCTTGGGATCGACGCCACCCGGCATTTTTGGCATTTGAATGATTCCGACCTCAAACGGCAGGCTCTTGTATCGGCCAAGATTCCAAATTCCGTCCAAAATAATGCCAACCTTGCCCTGCTCGAACAGCGATACTTTGACATCCTCGGTAAGATCGGAGCTGGCCACAGGCAATATCTCCTTCAGCGAACGGTAGAATTCCATTCCCTTAACCGCACCCTCGTTGTTCAAGCCGATGTCGTTCTTATCTGTTCCGTTATTGCCAAAGATATAGGCGCCGTAACCGGCCATAAATGAATAATTGTAGAGCAAATTGTTGGTTTCGTAGAACAACCCGTATTTATTGTTAGGGATATCATTATACTTCTTGGCAAAAGCCTTCAGATCGTCCCACGTATCCAGCTTCGCGTCCTTTACAATATCTTTGTTGACATACATCATGAAGGATTCGATATTGCGCGGATAACCGTAAAGAATGCCATCGACAGTCACTGCATCCAGAGCGGATTTAACCGAAATGTTAGTTGTTTCCTCGGCAAAATAATCATTCGGCAGGAAGAGGCCCGAGTTCACATTGGGACCGAGCTGATCGGCTCCGGCGACAAACACATCGGCGCCGGTTCCCGCCGGACCATCCGTAATGAGACGGCCGACTGTTTCCCAGAACATCACTTCTTCAAGCGTTACTTTGACATTGTATTTTTTCTCAAACTCTTGCACGGCATATTCGGAAAAAGCATCTTTCTTGTCCCAGTAGACCAGTTCAGCTCCCGGTTCTGGCTGCAGCTCGTCCATCGTCGCATCTGAGCTCGGTAGTGGGGATTCGCTGGCCGCAGCCGGAGCCGATGAAGGATTCGCCGCAGGCGAAGCGCTGCCGCAGGCGGTGACGGCGAGCATACAAACAATTAGAAGGGAAATCAGTCCGGTTCTTCTTTTCATACACATACCTCTCCTCTTGAATACAAAATATTAAGGCAGACAGACACGATAGAAGCGATTAATTTTCACCAAGCTAAGGATTTGGCCTCATCTTCAGCCGGGATATGTAAGGCTTTGTGACATATGACGTTGCCGTTCCTTACAATTTTCAATATACAGGAGGGGATTTGAGAGTGTCAATCATTTTTGTGATTTGTTTTTTCAATAAAATTTGTCTATTTGATCTATTTTCTTAAAGTATTCGTGTAGAACATAAGAAAAATCCTGATATTAATTCCGAATTCACTCAGAATGTTCGTCATTTTGTTGACAGTGTTCTTTTTGCTCATTATTATTAATTCGACTATATGATTTATTTACATGTAAGAATGTAAAGAAAAATCACTTGCTTTGTAGTGTATCTTACATTTTCCAGTATCGAGAAGGAGTGGCTGGCAGTGACGAGGACATGGTGGAAGGAAGCCGTTATTTATCAGATATATCCGAGAAGCTTCAGAGACAGCGACGGCGATGGGATTGGCGATCTTAAAGGAATTGAAGAAAAGCTGGACTATTTGAAAGAGCTTGGGGTCGATGTGATCTGGCTGGGGCCTGTCTATAAATCCCCTAATGATGATTACGGTTATGATGTGAGCGATTATTACGAGATCATGGATGAATTTGGAAGCATGGAGGACTGGACGAGTCTGTGCAGTGAAATTCACTGCCGGGGCATGAAAATCATGATGGACATTATTCTTAATCACACCTCTGACGAGCATGCGTGGTTTCAGGCTTCCAAAACTCCTGGGAACATTTCTTTCCGCGATTATTACTATTGGCGGGAAGGCGACAGCGAGCCGAACAACTGGGAATCGTTCTTTGGCGGATCGGCCTGGAAATATGATGAGGAGGCCCGCGCCTACTATCTTCATCTCTTCTCCGTCAAGCAGCCCGATCTAAACTGGTCGCATGATGCGCTCAGAAAGGAAATGTACAGCATGATGCGCTTTTGGCTGGACAAGGGTGTGGATGCTTTTCGCCTTGATGCGGTCAATCTTCTGGTCAAGCCCGGTGAATGGCAGGACGGGGAGCCGGCCGAACCGGATCATTGCCTGGCCCCGTGCGGGCATTTAATTGCCAACGGCGAAGGGATTCACGATATTTTTCAGGAGATGAACAATGAGGTCTTCTCCCGTTATCCCATGTTTACCGTCGCGGAAATGGCCGGGGTATCGGCGGAGGAAGGTCTGCTCTATACAGATTCCGCTCGCAAGGAGCTGGACAGCATTATCTATTTTGAGCATATGGATGTAGATAACGGCCCGGGCGGTCGCTGGGAGACCATTCCGTTCTCTCTGCAGGCCTTTAAGCAAATTATTACACGCTGGCAGATCAAGCTTCAGGGCAAAGGCTGGATCGGACTTTATCTGAACAATCATGATCAGCCGCGCGTCGTTTCGCGTTGGGGCAATGACATCCGTTACCGCGTGGAAAGCGCAAAAATGTTCGCCACCTGCATTCATATGCTGCAAGGCTCTCCTTACATTTATCAGGGCGAAGAGATCGGTATGACCAATATCCGTTTTGACAGCATTCAGGATTACCGGGATGTGGAGACCCTTAACTATTACCGGATCGAATGCGAGATCAAAGGACGCTCCCACGAAGAGGTGATGAGGGATATCTACCTTAAAAGCCGTGATAATGCGCGCACACCTATGCAATGGGATGACAGCAACTACGCTGGATTCGGAACTGTGCAGCCGTGGATTGATGTTAATCCCAACTATAAGGAAGTAAACGTGGAGAAGGCTCTCGCAGACCCCGGCTCCGTGCTGCACTACTACCGAGAACTGATCCGGCTCCGCAAACGGCATGAGGTGATCGTCTATGGCGATTACAGCCCGCTGCTTGAGGAGCATTCTGATGTGTTCGCGTATAGGCGAACGCTGAATGATGAGACGCTGTTTGTCATCACCAACTTTTCTGAGAAGGAGCTGATTGTTGATCTGGGTGAACCGGCCTCGGAGCCGAGCTTGCTGCTGGCCAATTATCCCCCTGAGGAAGAACCGCTTACAGCGCTGCGGCTGCGCCCCTTTGAAGCGAGAATCTATCTTGCCCGGAACAACATTTCATAGCGAGATCACAGCAGTCCGAGAACTGCATACCGGAACAAAGCGGCTACCGTCTTGCTAAGAGGACGATAGCCGTTTTTTTCAAAATATAAGAATTTATAAGCTGAGCGCTTATCAATTTGCCTTATATTTCTACGAGAAACGGTGCCGTCCTAAAAGGACGGCGAAGCCGTTTCTTCTTGTATAAATAACGCCTTGGACTGGGGACTGGTTATGCTGATCATGATTTGCAGGCAACCTGGTGCTGCTCAGTTACGAAAAAGCCGATGAACCTGTATCAAGCGGGACTGCTTATGGGTAATGTATCGGTAGAGAAAAGGGAGCGGGAACGTATTACGCACGTCCGGACGGCATTGTTTGATTTTTTTTGAACAAAGACTTGGCATTTCGTAAGAATGTGCTATAATAATAAAAAAAGTCAAAGAAAGTCAAAGTCAACAGAGCATACAGCAGGTGATTACTTATTCGTTCCCGTTCGCTTTTTCAAGTATGCGGTGTACAGTTTAGGCCACACTAGTAGGGCTTGAACAGAATCTAAATCCGGGCTTGTCAGCCGGCTTTATACGGGATTCGGCTCTTTGCACTTTGGTTAAAGTTCCTTTAAAGGTTGAGGCCGAAAGAGGGAACGGTGCCATCGGCTGCATCTGCAAGCTCTGAATCTGGAGGATGAGTGATGCGTAATATCTCCGATATCATTGAACAATATCTGAAGAATATTTTGCATGAAAGTCCCGAAGGCACAGTAGAAATTCAACGCAACGATCTGGCGGACCATTTTTCCTGCGTACCCTCCCAGATCAATTATGTAATCAGCACACGCTTTACGCTTGAAAAGGGCTATTTGGTGGAGAGCAAACGCGGCGGAGGCGGATATATCCGCATTCAGCGCATTGAGCTTCCGCAGCACTCGGCGCTGCATACGCATCTTAACCAGAAAATTGGCTCGGGCATCGACCAGAGTACGGCTGAGGGGCTCATTTATCAGCTCGAGGAAGCCGGCTTTTTGACCAGACGCGAAGCCTGTCTTATGCGCGCCGCCATTTCGCGTGAATGCATTGCGGTTAAGCTCCCCCATCGGGACGAAATTCGTTCCAAAATGATGAAGGCGATGCTGATCTCATTGCTCAGCAAATAATTCGGCGCATAGAGGGAGGATTTCGTTATATGGTTTGCCAAGAGTGCGGTGTCAGACCGGCAACGCTTCATTTCACGAAGATTGTGAACGGAGAGAAGACGGAATTTCATATTTGCGAGAACTGTGCAAGGGAAAAGGGTGAATTAATACCGGGTACGTCGGGCGGATTCTCTATTCACAGCCTGCTTTCGGGTTTATTGGATCTGGAGGGGGCAAGCAAGGGGAAATCCGCTGCCGAGGCAAAGCCTCAAGACGTTCGCTGTGAGGAGTGCGGCATGACCTATGGGCAGTTCAGCAAGCTCGGACGATTCGGCTGCAGCTCCTGCTATAAATATTTTGACAAGGGTCTTGATCCGCTCTTCAAAAGAGTGCACGGCAGCACCAGCCATGTGGGGAAGATTCCCAAACGCATCGGTGCGCAAATCCAGTTCAAGCGGCAAATCGATGAATTGAAGGAACAGCTTCAGGAAGCAATCATGCAGGAAGAGTTCGAAAGCGCTGCTGAGCTCAGGGATCAGATTCGAAAACTTGAAAAAGAAATTGCACAAGAGTAAAGTCTTAAGATATATAGGGGGAATGCACGATGCCAGATCTCCGGTTTACCGAACAAGCGCTAAGCGAATGGATGCGCAGCGGCGGCAGCCACTCCGAGATTGTTATCAGCAGCCGTGTGCGGATCGCCCGCAATATACAGCATCACCCTTTTCCTCTTCTGGCTACGAAGAATCAGGCCGATGAAGTCTTGGATGTTCTGGCTCCGGTCGTTGATCAGAACCAGGACGCGGGATATGGCACGTTTGAGCTGGTGAAGCTTGACGAACTGGAAGAATTGGATAAGAAGGTACTGGTCGAGAAACATCTGATCAGTCCCAATCTCGTCAATGACTCCCGCAGCGGGGCGGTGCTGCTGAATGAAGAAGAGTCGGTCAGCATCATGATAAATGAAGAAGACCATCTTCGTATTCAATGCCTGTTTCCCGGATTTCAGGTTCGCGAGGCCTGGGAGAGGGCAACCGCGATCGACGATATCTTCGAGGAGTCGGTCGATTACGCTTTTGACGACAGAAGAGGCTATTTAACCAGTTGCCCGACCAATGTCGGCACAGGACTCCGCGCTTCGGTTATGATGCATCTTCCGGCGCTTGTCATGACCAAGCAGATCGGCCGTATTCTCTCGGCTGTTAATCAGGTGGGGCTTACGGCAAGAGGCATTTACGGGGAAGGCAGTGAAGCTGCCGGGAATATCTTTCAGATTTCCAATCAGATCACACTGGGGCAGACCGAAGCAGAGATTATAGACAACTTGCATGGTGTGGCTATCCAGATTATCGATCATGAACGCAATGCCCGCCAGCGGCTGCTGGATGATTCCGCCTTGCGGATCACTGATCGCATCATGCGGTCGTACGGAATTTTGTCCTACGCGGCCGTAATGGAATTGAAGGAAGCTTCCCAGCGTCTGTCGGATGTGCGGCTTGGCGTGGACTTGGGAATCCTGAAAGCTCCATCCATCTCGGTGCTCAATGAGCTGAATGTCAAGACGCAGCCTGGATTTCTGCAAAAGATGTTTGGCGAGAAGCTGAGCTCAGCCGAATGCGATATGTACCGGGCGAAGCTGTTCCGGGATACATTGGGGATCACACATTAATTATAGATATTTATTATTTATGGAGGTGCAGGGTTATGATGTTTGGCAGATTTACGGAACGCGCACAAAAAGTGCTTGCGCTGGCGCAGGAAGAAGCCGTTCGGCTGGGACACAATAATATCGGCACAGAACATATTTTACTCGGACTTATTCGCGAAGGCGACGGCATTGCCGCCAAAGCTTTGATTGCCCTTGGTCTCGGTCTGGAAAAAATTCAGGACGAGGTGGAAACGCTCATCGGCAGAGGACAAGAACAGCCGACGAACATCGCGTACACCCCGCGAGCCAAGAAGGTCATCGAGCTGTCGATGGATGAAGCCCGTAAGTTGGGCCACACCTACGTCGGCACCGAGCATATCCTCCTCGGACTCATCCGCGAAGGAGAAGGCGTGGCTGCTCGCGTTCTGAACAACCTGGGCATCAGCCTGAACAAAGCCCGTCAACAGGTTCTGCAGCTCCTGGGAAGCAGCGAGTCCACTTCGAGCCACAGCGGAGGCCCATCCAATGTAAGCACACCAACGCTTGACGGATTGGCCCGCGACCTGACGGCCTACGCTAAAGATGGACACTTGGACCCGGTTATCGGGCGCAGCAAAGAGATTGAACGCGTCATTCAGGTGCTGAGCCGCCGGACGAAGAACAATCCGGTGCTCATCGGTGAGCCAGGGGTAGGTAAAACGGCAATCGCCGAAGGCTTGGCACAAAAGATTATCAATAACGAGATTCCGGAAACACTGCGCGACAAGCGTGTAATGACGCTGGACATGGGCTCGGTCGTTGCTGGCACCAAATATCGCGGCGAATTCGAAGATCGTCTCAAAAAGATCATGGACGAAATTCGTCAGGCGGGCAACATTGTGCTCTTCATCGACGAATTGCATACACTGATCGGTGCAGGCGGGGCTGAGGGAGCCATTGACGCTTCCAACATCCTGAAACCCGCGCTGGCCCGCGGCGAGCTGCAATGCATCGGCGCGACAACGCTGGACGAGTACCGCAAGTACATCGAGAAGGATGCGGCTCTGGAACGTCGTTTCCAACCAATCACGGTAGATCAGCCTACTCCGGATGAAGCTGTTCAAATCCTTTACGGCCTGCGTGACCGCTATGAAGCGCATCATCGTGTAAAAATTACGGATGAGGCAATCGTTCAGGCGGTGAAACTGTCTGACCGCTATATCACCGACCGCTTCCTGCCGGACAAGGCGATCGACCTTATTGATGAGGCGGGCTCCAAAGTAAGACTGAACTCTTACACGATTCCGCCGAATTTGAAAGAGCTGGAAACGCGGCTTGACGATATCCGCAAGGAAAAAGACGCCGCTGTTCAAAGCCAGGAGTTCGAAAAAGCGGCTGCTCTTCGTGATACGGAGCAAAAAATCCGTGAAGAGCTCGATACAACAAAGAATCAATGGAAAGAAAAACAAGGCCGTACCGATTCCGAGGTTACCCCTGAGGATATCGCTCAAGTGGTGGCCAGCTGGACCGGAATTCCTGTTAATAAGCTGAAAGAAGAAGAAACGGAACGCCTGCTCAATATGGAAGCCCTGCTGCATGATCGTGTTATCGGCCAGGATGAAGCCGTCAAAGCGGTCAGCCGGGCCATCCGCCGGGCTCGCGCTGGTCTGAAGGATCCGAAGCGTCCGATGGGCTCCTTTATCTTCCTCGGCCCGACTGGGGTTGGTAAGACGGAACTGGCGCGTGCGCTTGCCGAAGCGATGTTCGGAGACGAGAATGCCGTTATCCGTATCGATATGTCGGAGTACATGGAGAAACACTCCACTTCCCGCCTTGTAGGGGCGCCTCCGGGATATGTAGGCTATGAAGAAGGCGGACAGCTTACCGAGAAAGTACGCCGCAAGCCATACTCTGTAGTTCTGCTCGATGAAATTGAGAAGGCACACCCTGAAGTATTCAACATCCTGCTGCAGGTGCTGGAAGACGGCCGCTTGACCGATTCCAAAGGCCGCGTCGTTGATTTCCGCAATACGCTGATCATTCTGACCTCGAACGTTGGCGCTCAAGCGATCAAACGCAACTCCACGCTCGGATTTACGGCGGTACAGGATGCCGGCGCCGAGTACTCGAGCATGAAGGGCAAGGTCATGGATGAACTGAAGAAGAGCTTCCGTCCGGAGTTCCTGAACCGGATCGACGAAATCATCGTATTCCACTCGCTGGAAGAGAAGCACATCGCCGAGATCGTTACGCTGATGTCCGAAGAGCTGCGCAAGCGGCTGCGTGAATACGCCGTCGATTTCGAATTGACGGACACAGCGAAAGCTTTCCTGGCCAAAGAAGGATTTGATCCGGCCTTCGGCGCGCGTCCGCTGCGCCGCGCGATCCAGAAGCATATCGAGGACCGTCTGTCCGAGGAGATGCTGAGAGGCAATATTGCCAAGGGCGATTTGCTGAAGATCGACGAAGAGAACGGCGAACTGACCGTGCGCAAGAAAGAGCCGGTATCGCTGGAGAAGGACGGAGAATAAGATACAGCCTAAAGAATAGGCATGGGTAATCATAGAAGGAGAGCCGCTTCCTTGTTCGGAAGCAGGCTCTCCTTTTTGGCATATATGGATATATATGCTGCGCCCTTTTCCCGAATGCTCTTTCGTTCACCGCCCTTAAATGGTAAACTTTGATTGACAGGGAAATATCCGCGATTTGAAGAAGTGGCGGCATGGTTAAACGGTTCGAAGGAGAAATTATGGCTAAGACAAAAACAAAATTTTACTGCATTGAATGCGGGTACGAGTCTCTGAAATGGCTTGGGAAATGCCCAGGATGTCAGGCTTGGAATAGCATGGTGGAAGAAACGGAAAGCGTAGTCAAAACTCAGGGGATGAACACCCCTGTTTTTCATAGTAAAGAAAAGCCCCAGTCCATCATAAATATAGAAAGCGATCAGGAACCCCGCATATTGACCGGTATCGGCGAACTAAACCGGGTGCTTGGCGGAGGGATTGTGCCGGGCTCTCTGGTGCTTGTGGGAGGCGACCCAGGCATAGGGAAATCGACGCTGCTGCTGCAGACCTCCCATGCGCTGACTACGCAGGGATTGCGCGTGCTGTACATTTCGGGAGAAGAATCGGTTCGTCAGACCAGACTGCGGGCGGACCGGCTCGGAGCCCTGTCATCCGAGCTGTATGTGCTCTGTGAGACGAATATGGAAGCGATCGAGGAAGCGATTGAGGCGATTCAGCCTCAGTTTCTGGTAATCGACTCCATACAGACGGTGTTTCTGCCGGAAGTGACAAGCGCGCCAGGAAGCGTGTCGCAGGTCCGCGAATGCACGACAAGATTTATGCGGATCGCCAAGATTCGCGGCATCGCGACCGTGCTGGTCGGGCATGTTACGAAGGAAGGCGCAATCGCCGGACCCCGGATGCTTGAGCATATGGTGGACTGCGTGCTGTATTTCGAAGGCGAGCGCCATCATACGTACCGGCTGCTGCGGGCCGTCAAGAACCGTTTCGGTTCCACGAATGAAATCGGCATTTTTGAAATGGGCGAAATCGGCCTGTCCGAGGTTGGCAATCCGTCTGAGCTGTTTCTTTCCGAGCGGCCCCTCGGCGTAGCGGGGTCCACAGTTGTAGCCAGCATGGAAGGCACGCGCCCGGTGCTGGTGGAACTTCAGGCGCTTGTCGCCGCCACGCATTTCCCCTCGCCGCGGCGGATGTCCACCGGACTGGATAACCAAAGGATGGCGCTCATTATCGCTGTGCTGGAGAAGCGGATGGGCATGTTCCTGCAAAATCAGGATGCCTATCTTAATGTCGCGGGTGGGGTTAAGCTGGATGAGCCGGCCATTGATCTGGCAGTCGCGGTCAGTATTGCTTCGAGTTTCCGGGATATCCCGACCAAACCGTACGACGTGTTCTTCGGTGAGGTGGGGCTTACAGGGGAAGTCAGAGGCGTCTCGCGTGCGGAGACGCGCGTTAAGGAAGCTGCCAAGCTGGGGTTCCGGAGGGTCATTATGCCCGAGAAGAGCCTGAAAGGCTGGAAGCATCCGCAGGATATACAGATTGTCGGGGTAAGTACCGTAGCAGACGCATTAGCGGTCGCGTTAAATTAGGGGGCAGAGGAATGAAAGACTACCAACTGGAAAATATGAACGATCTGCTCAGGCTAGCCGCACCGGGCACATCCTTCCGGGAAGGACTGGAAAATGTGCTGCGGGCCAAGACAGGCGCGCTGATTGTCGTCGGCTACAGTCCCGAGGTGATGGAGGTGGTAGATGGAGGATTTTCCATCAACTGTGATTTTTCGCCCAATTATTTGTATGAACTGGCCAAAATGGAC
This sequence comes from Paenibacillus sophorae, assembly GCF_018966525.1. Classification (NCBI taxonomy): domain Bacteria; kingdom Bacillati; phylum Bacillota; class Bacilli; order Caryophanales; family Paenibacillaceae; genus Paenibacillus; species Paenibacillus sophorae. The sequence goes on along the minus strand of NZ_CP076607.1, from coordinate 51,421 downwards.
GGCGCGATTATTCTGAGCGAAGATCTGAAACGCATACTATATGCCAACACTCAATTGATTCCCGATCCCTCGATTTCCTCGATCGAGACCGGAATCCGTCACCGGACGGCTGAACGGGTTGCGAAACAGACGGGTAAGCTGGTCGTATCCATTTCTCAGCGGCGCAACATTATCACGCTCTATCAAGGCTCCATCCGCTATGCGCTTAAGGATATCGGTGTCATTCTGACAAAAGCCAACCAAGCGATTCAGACCTTGGAGAAGTATAAGGCCGTCCTCACGCAGTCGCTGACGAACCTCTCCGCCTCTGAATATGAAGGCATCGTATCCGTGCCTGAAGTAGTTGGCGTCATTCAGCGTGTGGAGATGGTGCTCCGCATCAAGATGGAGATCAAGCGCTATATCACCGAGCTGGGCAACGAAGGACGCCTGATCAGCATGCAGATGGAAGAACTGGTCGGAAATACCGAGGAAGAGGCGTGGCTTCTGTACAGAGACTATGCAAGGGAAGAGGAAGAGGACAAAATCCGCGAAATTATCGCCGGCCTGAAGCGAGCGAGCGACGACGAGCTGATGGATGACAATCATATCGCCCGGCTGCTCGGTTTTTCGTCTACCTCCGTCGCTTCCGAAGAGTCTGTCACACCCCGCGGCTACCGGCTGCTTAACAAAATTCCGCGGCTGCCGAATGTCATTATCCGTAATCTGGTGGAACGTTTTGAAATACTGCCCAATCTCATGATGGCGAGCATAGCGGAGCTGGATGAGGTGGATGGAATCGGAGAGATGCGGGCTCGGGGAATTCAGGACGGATTAAAACGGCTGCAAAAACAAGTTCTTATTGACAGGCAAATGTAAATAACATACAATCACGTAATGTTAGAAACGTTAAGACCTTACCGAATAATATAGGGGGTGACGAAATGATACAAAAATCAATTCCGAGTTTGTTCACGTTAGGTAATTTATTGCTCGGAATGTTCGGCATCATGATGGCGCTCAACGGTAAAATCGGTATGGCAGCAATTATGGTCATTATCGCGATGCTTGCCGATTGCCTGGACGGCCGCGTTGCCCGAGCCCTTGGCGCGGAAAGCGAATTCGGTAAAGAGCTGGACTCGCTGTCGGATGTCGTTTCCTTTGGTGTCGCACCCGCTCTTATAATGTACGTGACAAGTCTGCATGATTTGCATAATGCGTTGGCTTGGTCGGTTACCGCTATTTTTCCAATGTTCGGCGCGCTGCGTTTAGCTCGCTTCAACGTTCACCCGGGCGTTCCCGGGTATTTCATCGGCCTGCCTATCCCGGCTGCCGGAGGCGTACTGGCGACGCTGTCTCTGTTCCATAAAGATGTGTCTCCGATTTTTATGGTTATCGCTGCGCTGCTGTTGTCCTACCTGATGGTCAGCACGGTGAAGTATCCGAATTTCAAAAAAGTCGGGCTGCCCAAAAAAGCGGTCATCGGCGCACCGGTCGTCATTATCATTGCTGTCGCTGTTGCCGTTGTATTTCCGGACCAGATTTCCAAAATGATCTTTGTCCTGCTGGCCCTTTACGCCTTGTACGGTTTGAAGCAGAATGTTGACAGACTGGCGGCCAGACGCCGTCGCCGCAACAGAAGACGTTCGGATGACGAGGCTTATCACTCCAAGAACGGATGAGTTTCCAATCCTGATAATTAAAGAGCCGGTTCCACGCCTTGAAAGGTGTGGTAACCGGCTCTTGTTTATGGTTACGGAGGATCGCATGCCATACGGATGAATGGATGGCAGATCCGGCCTTACGACAAATTGAACAGTCCGAGGGTTGCGCACTTTTGTGATTCCTTCACGACGACCTCGTCCATATTGATCCCAAGCAAATTGCACAGCGCCGACATGTAGAACAGCTCCCGGCCAAGCTCGGAGCCAATGACCTCACGACAATTCTCGCACAACTCTCCCTGAACATGAGTGCCTGCGTTTTCCTTTGCCTTTTCCAGACTTACACCGGATTCAAACACCTGCTTGGTGGCATGAAGCTCGATACAGCCGCATTCCGTAATCGCCTTGACGACGGCGCGGTTGACTGATGCGCTGCTCTGACCGTTCTTGGACAGCACGTCAAGAAGACTGCGGTGTCTTAGCAGCAGCTCGGAGACTTGGTCTTGAAAAGCTTGTAAACTCGGTGCGCTCATTTGCCATTCCCTCCGTTTCTTAATTGAGTTCATTATAAGATACGCAAAAGCTCTTTTTCAACGGGTACTAAGCCATAAATCGAGAAAGCGGCTTTTGTCCACGCGAAGCTTATCCTATCTTATATTTTAAAAAAATGGGCCTCCTACGATTACCTTCCCGGAAATTGGAACATACTGGGGGATAGGCGTGAGATTAAGGGAGGTGCGTAAACCATGTGGAAAAAATGGATTTTATTATTTGCCGCATTATGCGGAGGCTTTTCGGGCTACTCGCTGTATCATGCCGCAGAGCAGGATTTTCCGGAAGGCATGACCAGGCTGGGAAACAGCCTGCCGATCGAAGGAAGTCTTTTGTTTGCGGTTCTGGGTGCCATTATTTTTTTGTTCGCGGTGGCGTTATGCGCAGATTGGGCGGAGGCAAGACTGCGGGAGGCGGTGCGGTACTGCTCTCAGGTGCCGATGGATGAATTGGCTGCCGGAACGGCGGGGCTGCTGGGAGGATTGCTGCTGGCGCTGCTGCTCTATCCTTGCATGACATGGCTGGGGAAAGCGGGCGAGCTCCTTCAGGTGCCTGTTACGGCTGGCTTGGGGTACTTGGGACTGCGAATCGGTCTTGAAAAGAAGAGGGAGCTGGGGGCGCTCTGGGCAACCGGAAGATTCGGACAAGCTGCGGAGCCGGAAGCCCCCGGGCCGGAGGAACATAAAATTCTTGATACCAGCGTCATTATTGACGGACGGATCGCGGATATTTGCAAGACGGGATTCATCGAGGGAACGATCGTCATCCCTGAATTTGTGCTGGAGGAACTGCAGCATATTGCCGACTCATCCGATCTGCTCAAGCGCAACAGGGGCCGCCGGGGTCTGGACATTCTCAATAAAATACAAAAAGAGCTGGACGTTAAGGTGCTGATATACGAGGGGGATTTCGAGGAAATCTCCGAGGTGGACAGCAAGCTGGTGAAGCTGGCGAAGGTGCTGCATGGCAAAGTCGTAACCAATGATTTCAATTTGAACAAGGTGTGCGAGCTGCAAGGCGTTTCTGTGCTGAATATCAATGACCTGGCGAACGCGGTGAAGCCGGTGGTGCTGCCGGGCGAGGAGATTATCGTCCAGGTAATTAAGGATGGCAAGGAGCACGGACAGGGGGTCGCCTATCTGGATGACGGTACCATGATCGTCGTGGAAGGCGGCCGCGAATTTATCGGCAGCACGATGGAAGTGCTTGTGACCAGCGTACTGCAGACGTCGGCGGGGCGGATGATTTTTGCGAAGCCGAAGCTTCTGGAAAAAGCGCAATAGCGCCGGGGCGTTTAAACGGAGAACCGTTTGAACGCCTTCTTTGTGTTCGTAAGGCTGAGTACTCTGTTCTTCGTACGTTCCCCCTTCTCCTGCGGCTTTGTCCGTACCTCGATTCTCCTTCTGCGCTTGCCCCGTCTCGGTCGTTAAGAGCAGCCTTCCAAAGCGCCGCCAGGCTTGGAAAAGCCGGACAAACACGCTATGATGGGGATATAAGTGAAATAACCCGTCAGGTGAGTGTTGTTGCTGCGAAGTTTATTGATGCACGAGCGGGGAACTCGGAACCAAGGACAGGAGCTTACAAGAATGGCAAACAGTGTCGGCGTCGTCGTTGTGGCGGCAGGCAGAGGAACGCGTATGGGAACGGAAGAAAGCAAACAGTATCTGCTGCTGCAGGGCAGGCCAATCGTCGTGCATACGCTGGAAGTGTTCCAGCAGCACGAACGGATCTCGGAGATTGTGCTCGTTACCGGAGTGGAGGATATGGAACGCTGCCGGAAATGGTGCGTTGAATACGGGCTGAGCAAAGTAAAAGACATCGTAGCCGGAGGCGCCGAGCGGCAGCATTCTGTATACCGGGGACTGGAACGGCTAAGTACGGAATGGGTAATGGTCCATGACGGAGTCCGGCCGTTTGTGCGTCCTTCTGATATAGACGCCTGCTACGAAGAAGCGGAGCGGACGGGCGCGTCCGTCCTTGCCGTTCCGGTCAAGGACACGATCAAGCAGGTAGACGCGCGGGGAAGAGTGCTCTCCACGCCGGACCGGCGCAGTCTGTGGGCGATCCAGACCCCGCAGACTTTTCGTCTGTCACAGCTTCGCGCGGCCTATGAAGCGGCAGACCAGGAAGGGTTCGTCGGCACCGACGATTCCAGCCTGGCCGAGCGGGCCGGGATACCGGTAGCTGTAGTCGAAGGAAGCTACAGCAATATTAAAATTACAACGCCCGATGATTTGGAGTATGCGGAATTTACAGTAACCACAGAGAGAGGGACAAGCATGATCGCTGTAGGACAAGGATTTGACGTGCATCAGCTGGTCGAAGGACGGCCGTGCATCATAGGAGGAGTAACGATTCCGTATGAGAAAGGGCTGCTTGGCCATTCGGACGCCGATGTGCTGCTGCACGCGATCAGCGACGCCATTCTAGGCGCCTTGGGGCTCGGCGACATCGGCCGGCATTTTCCCGACACGGACCCCACCTTCAAGGATGCGGACAGCCTGAAGCTGCTGGAGCATGTCTGGGGGCTGGCCAAGGAGCGCGGCTACCGGCTGGGAAATATCGATTCCACCATTATCGCCCAGAAACCGAAGATGGCGCCCTATATTCCGCAAATGACGGAGATTATCGCCCGGGCGCTGGAGGCGGAGCCGTCTCAGGTCAATGTAAAGGCGACCACGACAGAGCAGCTAGGCTTCACCGGACGGGGCGAAGGCATCGCGGCTCAATCTATTGTCTGCCTGCTCCAAAATATGCTATCATCATGAGATGACTGCAAGTAGAGCGAATCAACGAAATGAAAGAGCGGAGGAAATAAAATGGGAGATCAAGTCCGGGTGCGCTATGCGCCAAGCCCTACGGGACATTTACATATCGGCAATGCCAGAACGGCTTTATTCAATTATTTGTACGCCCGGAACCAAGGCGGCAAATTTATTATCCGGATTGAGGATACGGATGTGAAGCGCAATATCGCCGGCGGGGAAGAAAGCCAGCTGAAATATTTGAAATGGCTGGGCATCGATTGGGACGAGAGCATAGATGTCGGCGGCGAATACGGTCCATACCGCCAGACGGAACGGCTCGATCTGTACCGTGTATACTGGCAGGATCTTATTGACCGTGGGCTGGCTTACCGCTGCTATTGCACGGAAGAAGAACTTGAAGCGGAGCGCGAGGAGCAGCTAGCCCGGGGAGAGACGCCCCGTTATTCCGGCAAGCACCGCAATCTGACCGATGAGCAGCGTGCCGCTTTTGAACAGGAAGGCCGCGTCGCGAGCATCCGGTTCCGTGTTCCGGAAGACCGGACCTATTCCTTTAATGATATCGTCAAGGGTCCAATCTCCTTCCAGACAACGGAAATGGGCGATTTTGTCATAGTAAAAAGAGACGGAATTCCAACATATAACTTCGCTGTGGCCGTTGATGACCATTTAATGGAGATTACCCATGTGCTGCGCGGTGAAGACCATATCTCCAACACTCCCCGCCAGCTTATGATATATGAAGCCCTCGGATGGGAAGCGCCGTTGTTCGGACATATGACCCTGATTGTCGGTGAAGACCATAAGAAACTCAGCAAGCGCAATGAATCGATTATCCAGTTCATCTCGCAGTACGAGGATCTGGGCTACTTGCCGGAAGCGCTGTTCAACTTTATTGCACTTCTGGGCTGGTCGCCGGAAGGGGAGGAAGAGATTTTCAGCAAAGAAGAGCTGATCTCTATCTTTAATGCCGACCGCCTGTCCAAGAGTCCGGCCGTATTCGATACGAACAAGCTGGCGCATTTGAACAATCATTATATCAAGCATGCCGATCCGCAGCGGATTGCCGATCTGGCTATCCCCCATTTGCAAAAGGCCGGAAGACTGCCTGCGGAGCTTAGCGATGAGCAGCGCGCGTGGGCGGAAAGCCTTGTCACTCTTTATCAGGAGCAGATGGTGGCAGCTTCGGATATTGTCGATCTGTCGGAAATTTTCTTCCGTACCCACCTGGAACTGGATGCGGAAGCGGCGTCAATCCTGTCAGAAAGCCAAGTGCCGGCGGTGCTTTCGGCCTTTTTGGCGAAGGTTGAAGCGGCTGGGGAGTTTACGCCAGCTGCAATCGGGGCACTAATTAAGGAAGTGCAGAAGGAGACGGGGAACAAGGGCAAAGCGCTGTTTATGCCGATCCGTGTCGCTGTAACCGGACAGACGCACGGGCGCGACCTTAATGCGACCATTGCCCTCATCGGACGCAGCCGTGTCATCGATCGTCTCAAGGCGCAGATAAAAGGGGCCTAAAAGGCCTGGGGAATAGGCAAATGCCCTTGTCAGTCCTTGCGCTTTTCGCTAAGATATAAGATAGAAAATAATCGAAAAAGCTGTGATCAGGAGAAGTACACGTATAACAGCCATTTACAGAGAGAATAACCGCGAAAAGGCCTGCCTTTTCAGGCTGGAAGTTATTCATGGCACACCGTGGAAAATGCGCCTGTGAGCTGTGCGGTTGAGCGGTTGCTGGTAATAGGCACCGTTAGGCCGCGCCGGAAACATCACCGTTACGGATGCTGAGGGGGACAAGGAACCTGCCGTTTTTAAGGCGGGGAGCCCATTGTCCAAGCAGAGTGGGACCGCGCGACGACGTCTCTGCAGCTTTATGCTGCAGGGGCGTTTTTTGTTGAAATATAAGAGACTGCAGCGGCCGCTTATAGAGATCACAGAAATAGCGGATTAACTTCTTCGCTCTGCCTGACAACAGGAGGCGAGGAAGCATGGAGGGGGAACCGCGATGTTTGAGCATATCAAATCGGACATTCAGGTCGTGCTTGACAATGATCCTGCGGCCCGCAACCGGTTCGAGGTCTTCTTTACTTATGCCGGTCTGCATGCGATCTGGGCTCACCGGATTGCCCATCGCTTATACAGACGCGAATGGTTTACGGTGGCGCGCATGGTGTCGCAATTCAGCCGGTTTATGACGGGTATTGAGATTCATCCCGGCGCGCGTATAGGCAGGAGAATGTTCATCGATCACGGTATGGGCGTGGTTATTGGAGAAACTTGCGAGATTGGCGACGATGTTATCATCTACCAGGGGGTCACACTGGGAGGAACGGGTAAAGAGAAAGGGAAGCGCCATCCAACCGTTGGCAATAATGTGGTTATCGGCTCCGGTGCCAAAGTGCTCGGTTCATTCCGGATTGGAGATAACTGCAATGTCGGCTCGAACTCGGTCGTGCTGCGGGAAGTGCCGGACAACAGTACGGTTGTGGGCAATCCCGGCCGCATCGTGAAGCGCAACGGAGAGCGGGTAAGAGACAGACTGGATCATACGAAGCTGCCCGATCCGGTTATCGATTCCTTGCGTTTTCTGCAAAAAGAAATCGAAGAGCTGCGCCAGCAGATCGGCGGGGAAGACGGGCAAAAGGCGGAGCAGCGCCGGCTGGAAAGCGAGCAGTATTTCGGAGATTACGAAATTTAACCAGGCAACTGGCGACGGCCCTGAAAAGGCCGAGCGAGAAAGGATTGAGCAGTATGGCGCTCACTATTTACAATACATTATCACGGAGCAAGGAGGAATTCATTCCACTTGTCCCGGGCAAAGTCAAAATGTATGTATGCGGTCCGACCGTATACGGATACATCCATATCGGAAATGCGAGGCCGGTCATCGTGTTCGATATCGTTCGCAGCTATCTTGAGCAGCTCGGCAACGAAGTCGATTATGTGGTCAACTTTACGGATGTGGACGACAAGCTGATTCGCAAGGCCGAGGAGATGAACATGACCGTGCCCGAAATGGCCGAAATGTTTATTGAGGCTTTCTTGAAGGATAACGAGGGGCTCGGCGTGCGGCGGGCAACCCGGAATCCGCGCGTAACGCAGAGCATGGATCTGATTATCGAATTTATCAAAGAATTGGTGGATAAAGGCTATGCCTACGAAAGCGGCGGGGATGTCTTCTACCGCACCGCCAAATTTGAGAGCTACGGCAAGCTGTCCCGACAGAACCTGGAGGAGCTTCAGTTCGGCATACGCGTTGAAGTCGATTCGCGCAAGGAGAATCCTGAAGACTTCGTACTGTGGAAAGGAGCGAAGCCAGGTGAGATCTTCTGGCACAGCCCATGGGGAGACGGACGCCCCGGCTGGCATATCGAGTGCTCGGCGATGGTGCGCGAATTTTTAGGCGATACCATCGATATCCATGGCGGCGGGCAGGATTTGACCTTTCCGCATCATGAATGCGAATGCGCGCAGAGCGAGGCGCTGACCGGCAAGCCGCTCTCGAATTATTGGATGCATAACGGCTTTCTCAACATCGGCGATGAAAAAATGTCGAAATCACTCGGCAACGGTCTGCTCGTCAAGGATTTCCTCAGCCGCTACAAAGCGGGGGCGATCCGCTACTTCATGCTCGCGACGCATTACCGGAACCCGCTGAACTTCGGCGAAGAGTCGCTGCAGTCCGCGGAGAAAAGCGTTGAACGTATAGCAAGCGCCGCAGGAAACGTCAAGTACCGCCTAGATTTGGCAGGAGGCGACGCCGCAGGAGGAGCGAGTGAAGATCTCTCGGCTAAGCTTGAGGCCATTTTGAAGCAGTATCATGAAAAAATGCAGGACGATTTCAACACGCCGGACGCAATTACGGCCGTATTCGAATGGGTGAACGCAGCCAATTTGGCAATGGCGGACAATAATCTGCCAGCGGCCGATCTGGCTGCGCTGCTGAAGGCTTTTGAAGAGATGAACGCCGTGCTTCGGCTTGTTCCCGAAACGGAAGAAGAGGACGCCGACGACGAAATAGAGCGCCTGATCGAGGAGCGCGTGGAAGCGCGGAAAGCGAAGAACTGGAGCCGGGCCGATGAAATTCGCGATATTTTAAACGGAATGGGTATTGTGCTGGAAGACACTCCGCAGGGAATGCGGTGGAAGCGCAAATGAGCGAAGGCTGGTTTCCTTATTCGCCTTCCAAGCCGGTCAAGCTGATTTCGCCTATTGTGCTGGCCTATATCGGAGACGCGATTTATGAGGTGGCGGTACGGCAGTATCTCATTTCGCGTCCCAACCTGCGCCCAAATCATCTTCACCGCGCTGCGACCGGTTTCGTGTCGGCCAAAGCGCAGAGCAAGATTCTAAATTTGTTGGAACCGGAGCTTACGGATGAAGAGAAGGACATCATTCGGCAGGGACGCAACGCTAAGTCAGGCACCATACCGAAAAATGCCGATGTGCTGGAGTACCGCTACGCCACGGCCTTCGAATGCCTGATCGGCTATCTTTATTACACGGGGCAGCAGGCAAGGCTGCAGGAATTGATACACAGCGGCATTCAGCAAATGGAAAGTTAGAACCGGGAGGATACAACTATGGTTGAAGATTACGATAATAGCGAAGAAATATTGGCCGGCAAGCATTCAGTGCTTGAAGCGCTGCGCGCAGGCCGGACTCTTAATAAAATATGGATTGCGGAGAACGCGCAAAAAGCGCTGACGGCTCCCATTGTGGCCGAGGCCCGTCAGGCGGGCGTCATTATCCAGCATGTGGACAAACGCAAGCTGGACCAGCTCGCTCCCGGATTGCAGCATCAGGGAGTGGTTGCCCAGGCCGCTCCTTACGCCTACGCGGAAGTCGAGGATCTGTTGGCGGCCGCCGAAGCTAAGGGGGAGCCTCCGTTCCTGCTGCTTCTGGACGAAATAGAAGATCCGCATAACCTTGGTTCAATCCTCCGCAGCGCCGATTGCACCGGGGTGCACGGTGTGATTGTGCCTAAACGGCGTTCTGCGCAAATAACAGCCACGGTATCGAGGACTTCTGCCGGTGCGGTGGAATATGTGCCCGTTGCACGGGTAACGAACCTGGGGCAGACAATTGACCGGCTGAAAGAGCTTGGAATTTGGGTTGTCGGAACGGATGTCAATACGGATCAGGATTTGTTCGGCTCCGATATCTTTACCGGTCCGGTTGCGGTAGTGATCGGGAACGAGAGCAAGGGCATGGGCCGGCTGATCCGCGAAAAATGCGATATGCTGCTGAAGCTTCCGATGGTTGGTAGAATTAACTCACTCAATGCTTCCGTAGCCGCGGGCGTCATTATGTACGAGGTGCTGCGGCGCCGTCGCAGACCGGAATAGCGATGAGGGACCTGCGCGATGTGTTGCTGGTGGACGGATATAATATAATCGGCGACTGGCCGGAGCTCGCCGCGCTTTCCCAGACCGGCATGCAGGAAGCTCGTGACCGGCTGCTCGATTTGCTCGCCGATTATCAGGCCTACTCGGGGCGGCGGGTCATCGCCGTGTTCGACGCCTATCGGGTGCCGGGCCTCGGCCGTTCTTTTGTCCAGGGCAAAGTTCAAGTCTATTTCACGAAGGAAAAAGAAACGGCGGATGAGTGCATCGAGCGGCTGGTCGGAGAGTATAGCCACCGCCGCCGGCAGATTTATGTGGCCACCAGCGATTCTACCGAGCAGCATGTTATTTTTGCGCAGGGAGCCCTGCGCGTTTCGGCCAGGGAGCTCCGGCTGGAAGTGGAAGAAATGCAGCGGGAGGTCAAAAAGACAATCGAACCGCGAAACCCCCGCTCCTCCCGGCACACCCTTGAGGACAAGTTGCCGCCCGAAGTGCGCAGCCGGCTGGAAGATTGGCGAAGACAATAAGTATCCGGACATGTTAGAGAAGCTCCGGAAAACTGTAATTTTATGTTATTGATGATCGATACTTGGTTAAACGGTTATTGACGGTGTAAGGTAACGTAATATATACTGTTCGTATATTTCACGAAGTAACGATGCGTCCTGCGTTGCAGCCGGGGGGATTCTTGGTGAGTGTCGACCTCAAGGAACTAGTGCTTTCCGAGTATGAATTCATAAGCGATGAAGACATCGTCGAAGCTTTTCGAAGCGGTGACGGTGGCGCGTTGGAACATCTGATCAACAAATACCGCAATTTTGTGCGCGCGAAGGCCCGGTCCTATTTTCTGATCGGAGCGGATCGCGAGGATATTGTGCAGGAAGGCATGATCGGCCTTTATAAGGCGATTCGTGATTTTAAGGGCGACAAGTTGTCTTCGTTCAAGGCGTTTGCCGAGCTGTGTATTACCCGGCAGATTATTACAGCCATCAAGACGGCCACACGCCAGAAGCATATTCCGCTTAATTCTTACGTCTCTTTGGACAAGCCGATTTATGATGAGGATTCGGATCGTACTCTGATGGACGTCATTTGCGGCTCGCAGGTGCTGGACCCCGAAGAACTGATTATCAATCAGGAGGAATTCATCGGACTTGAGGACAAGATGGCCGAAATTCTCAGCGATTTAGAGCGTAAAGTGCTGATGCTCTATCTCGATGGACGATCCTATCAGGAAATCGCCGAGGATTTGAAGCGGCATGTGAAGTCGATTGACAACGCTCTGCAGCGGGTAAAGCGGAAACTGGAAAGATATCTGGAAGTGCGTGACAATTAGTGATATAATATGAACCGGAAAGGCTCGTATACGAGTCTTTTTTTAATTGGAGAACTGTCGGATGGTTTAACTATGGCGGAAATATATAATACTAGATATCAGACCGGCGGATGCAAGTGAAAGCTGGAGAATAAGGAATGCGGACACGCTTGGACAAGTTGTTTCAGAAATGCGGGAATTTTCGTTGACATTGGGCTTGGCGTTATGATAAAGTGTTTTAGGTAGGCCCAAATTCGCGGCTTTTTTTGAATATAAACAAAGTTGAGGCTTTTGGCTGGAGCTTTGATTATGTTTTGAAAAAGAGATGCCATCCACGAAAAGAACGGTCAGCCGTTTTTTCATGGGATCAATTTTTGCGTCTTTCGGTTCTGCGAATCGAGAGGACGTTTCGGGAGGTGCACAGCATGCGGGTAATTATCACTTTGGCTTGTACAAGTTGCAAACAAAGAAACTACGCGACGACCAAAAACAAGCGTAATCATCCCGACCGCATGGAGTTGAAGAAGTTTTGCAAGTTTTGCAACGCGCAAACTCCTCATCGCGAAACTAGATAGTTTGTTGGAGGTGTAGTCGGCGTGAAACGCAGTTTTAAGTCTTTGTTTTCCTTTTTCACTGAGAGCTGGACTGAACTTAAGAAGGTTCGATGGCCCAGTCGTAAAGAACTAACCAACTATACATTGATCGTTCTAGGTACAATCGTAGTTGTCGCGCTTTATTTCTGGGTTCTGGACATCGGTATTTCCGCTGTGATCGAAGCGATTATTTAGAGAGGTCCCAGGTGGCTTGATATGGAAAAAAGATGGTACGTCGTTCATACCTACTCTGGGTATGAGAACAAGGTCAAAGCCAATTTGGAAAAGCGCGTTGAGTCCATGGGCATGGAAGACAAAATATTCCGCGTTCTTGTTCCTATGGAAGAAGAAGTGGTAAACAAAGACGGCAAGAAGAAGGCCGTCATGCGTAAAGTTTACCCCGGTTATGTTTTGGTGGAAATGATTCAGACGGATGATTCCTGGTATGTTGTCCGCAACACGCCGGGCGTTACGGGATTCGTAGGTTCGACGGGTTCGGGTTCCAAGCCAACCGCATTGCTTCCGGAAGAGGTTGAGCAAATTCTGAAGCATATGGGCATGGTTGAGCCGAAACCGAAGATCGATTTCGAAATCAAGGAATCCGTACGCATTATGGTTGGTCCTTTTGCGAATTTTGTGGGCTCCGTGGAAGAAATTTTGGCTGACAAGAGCAAGATCAAGGTTCATGTGAACATGTTTGGAAGAGAAACCCCGCTGGAGTTGGATTTCACTCAAGTGGAGAAAATATAACACAAGGGTTTCTTGTGAACGAACGGCTTGCCGTTCGAAGTCCAGTATTTAAGTCAAGGAGGTGTCACTCATGGCTAAAAAAGTTATCAAGATGGTGAAACTGCAGATTCCTGCAGGGAAAGCGAACCCTGCGCCTCCGGTAGGTCCGGCGCTTGGTCAAGCAGGTGTCAACATCATGGCATTCTGTAAGGAATTCAACGCCCGTACCGCCGACCAAGCCGGTCTGATTATTCCGGTTGAAATCACGGTATTCGAGGATCGTTCCTTTACGTTCATCACCAAAACTCCTCCGGCTGCTGTTCTGCTCCGCATCGCTGCGAAAGTAGAAAAAGGCTCCGGCGAACCGAACAAGAAAAAAGTTGCAAAGCTGAACCGCGCCGCAGTGCGTGAAATCGCCGAGCAAAAAATGCCTGACCTGAACGCTGCATCCGTGGAAGCGGCTATGCGTATGGTTGAAGGAACTGCCCGCAGCATGGGCATCACGATCGAAGACTAATTTCGACTTCGTGCAGACGGGTCTCTTAGAGACCTCATTATGTGGGAGGATATTCCGCTAATACCACAAAGGAGGAACATTTTCATGGCTAAACATGGTAAGAAATACCTGGAAGCTGCCAAGCTGGTTGACAGCGAAGCAACTTACGAGCCTTCGGAAGCCGTTGAGCTTGTGAAGAAGGCGGCAACTGCCAAATTCGACGAAACCGTTGAAGCGGCTGTCCGTCTGGGCGTAGACCCTCGTAAACAAGACCAAGCCGTTCGCGGCGTTGTTGTCCTGCCTCATGGCACAGGCAAAACCCAGCGCGTGCTTGTATTTGCGAAAGGTGACAAAGCGAAGGAAGCGGAAGCGGCTGGCGCCGATTTTGTTGGCGATCAAGATATGATCAACAAAATCCAACAAGGCTGGTTCGAGTTCGACGTCTGCGTAGCTACACCTGATATGATGAGTGAAGTCGGTAAATTGGGCCGTCTGCTCGGCGGTAAAGGCCTTATGCCTAACCCTAAAGCCGGCACGGTTACATTCGATGTTGCCAAGGCTGTTCAAGAAATCAAAGCCGGTAAAATCGAGTACCGTCTGGACAAAGCGGGTCAAATTCACGCGCCAATCGGCAAAGTGTCCTTTGATGCTGCTCAACTGAACGAGAACCTTAAAGCACTTATCGATGCGTTGAACCGTGCGAAACCGGCTGCAGCCAAAGGGGTATACCTCAAAGGCATCGCCGTATCTTCGACTATGGGACCAAGCGCTCGTGTAAGCACAGCTTCTTACAGATAATTCAGGATTGACTCTCGGGACAATCTTTGATAATCTATAACAGTTGTGATGAGTTAAGGTCTTCAACTTGACTTTGAATATGCTTGCCGTAGACAGTAGGTGCCGCAAGGCTTAATTCCCTACCGAGGTGTTATGATAGAAACAAAGGAAACGGTGATGCCGTGTTCCTACCGTTTTATCAAGCCTTCGTGAATCTGCGGAGGCTTTTCTAATGCCTGCGTAGGATCGGCGGAGCTTTTCGTTAAAAGCACGCTGTATAAAATATCAGGAGGTGTAATCATTGGCAAATGCTAAAGTAATTGAAGCTAAACAGGAAGCGGTTGATGTCGTTACCGGCAAACTGCAAAACAGCATCACGACTGTTGTTGCGGACTACCGCGGATTGAACGTTTCCCAAGTAACCGAACTGCGCAAGCAGCTTCGCGAAGCGGGCGTTGAATTCCAAGTTCTTAAGAACACGCTGCTTCGCCGCGCAACCGCTGCGGCTGAGCTGACTGAACTGGACGAAGTTCTGACAGGTCCTACTGCTATCGCTTTTAGTGCGAACGACGCAGTGGCACCGGCCAAAATTTTGAACGATTTTGCCAAAAAGAACGACGCTTTAAAACTGAAAGGCGGCGTTGTGGAAGGCAAAGTAATCGGCGCGGATCAAATCAAAGCGCTGGCAGAACTTCCTTCCCGCGAAGGACTGCTGTCCATGCTGCTTAGTGTTCTTCAGGCCCCGATGCGCAACTTCGCGCTGGTAGTCAAAGCTGTCGCCGACAAAGAAGAGCAAAGCGCGTAACACAAACCGGAATTTCAATATAAAAATTTCAATATAATTGGAGGTTTAATCATGAGTAAAGAAGCAATCTTGGAAGAAATCAAAGGCATGAGCGTATTGGAACTGAACGAACTGGTTAAAGCAATCGAAGAAGAATTCGGCGTAACTGCAGCAGCTCCAGTAGCAATTGGCGGCGGCGCAGCAGTCGCTGTTGAAGCAGAACAAACTGAATTCGACGTAATCCTGACAAGTGCTGGCGGCTCCAAGATCAACGTAATCAAAGTTGTTCGCGAAATCACTGGTCTGGGTCTGAAAGAAGCCAAGGATCTGGTAGACAACGCTCCGAAGCCGATCAAAGAAAAAGTAAGCAAAGAAGACGCAGATGCTGTGAAAGCAAAGTTGGAAGAAGCAGGCGCAGCTGTAGAAGTGAAGTAATTGTAAGCAACATCCTTGGGAGTGAAGTGATTCCTCCCATCCATTGCAGCCCCTTGAACTTGTTCAAGGGGTTTGCTGTATGCCAAGGATCTAAGGTGGGTACTGAGCAATCCAGAAGAGGGAGGAATGGGTATGTCCCAGCATTATTACTCGCAGCAGCCGGAAGCCCGTCATGACAGACGCGTTATTAGCGCTGTGCTTAGGGGCACAACTTTTCGATTTACAAGCGATGCCGGCGTGTTCTCCAAAGGAGATGTGGATTATGGCAGCCGGGCGCTGATTGAAGCCATGGAAATTCCAGACGGATCTTCGGTGCTTGATGTGGGCTGCGGCTATGGGCCGATTGGTCTTGCAGCTGCGCGTTTGGCTCCCGGAGGAATCGTGACGATGCTTGATATTAACAACCGGGCAGTTGAGCTGGCTCGCGAAAATGCGAAACTGAATGGAATTTCAAATGTGAAGATAATGGAAAGCGATGTGCTGGCTGCAGTAGCTGGACAGATCTTTGATATTATTCTAACCAATCCTCCCATTCGTGCGGGGAAATCGGTGGTCCATCGTATTTTTGAGGAAGCCTATGAACATTTGAATGAAAACGGAGCACTCTGGGTCGTTATCCAAAAGAAGCAGGGCGCGCCTTCGGCGGCGTCCAAGCTGGAGAGTCTATTCGGTGAAGTGCGGGAGATTGGGAAAGACAAAGGATACCGAATTTTAAAAGCTGAAAAAATCACAAAATAAATAGGCTGACATTATTGACACGGGATGTTGGTAGTGGTATTATTATAAAATGTCAGTATTAAGATAGGCTCCATGTCTTTAGTTTGCTGAAATGTCAAGCGTCAACATTGTCAACGGCAGGCGCATGCCGAATGGCAAGTTTGCGCGCAAACGCCTATTAGCAGCCGTTTTCCTTTGAGGAGAGGGGTGATGAGGGCCGGAACGCATAAACACACGCTGGTTAACGTATAATATGTACGTTTTGGGCAAATCTACTGATTATGGAGTAATACCGCCCATGAAGAGATGCGCTCTTTTTTCGAAAGATTTCGATAAGGGCTTTTCTTTATTTCGGGGATGAATCTCTGTTGCTTGGTTCCATTATACGGTTACAAACAGGGGTTCGCAATCAATTTTTAAGTGAGTAGACATGAGGGGTGAGTAAAGTTGGCAGGACATCTTGTTCAGTATGGTCGACGCACTCGGCGAAGCTATGCGAGAATTAACGAGGTACTCGAGGTCCCGAACCTGATTGAGATCCAACAAAAATCATATGATTGGTTTTTGGAGGAAGGACTGCGTGAAATGTTCCAGGACATCTCGCCGATCCAGGATTTCACAGGTAATTTGGTGCTGGAGTTCATTGATTACAGCTTGGGTGAACCGAAATATACGGTAGACGACGCCAAAGAGCGTGACGTGACGTATGCGGCGCCTCTTCGGGTGAAAGTACGGCTCATCAACAAGGAGACCGGCGAGGTCAAGGAACAGGAAGTGTTCATGGGGGATTTCCCGCTGATGACGGAGACCGGCACGTTTATTATTAACGGTGCGGAACGGGTAATTGTCAGCCAGTTGGTTCGCTCTCCTAGCGTCTACTTTAGCACTAAAGTGGATAAGAACGGCAAAAAAACCTACACGGCCACAGTTATTCCGAACCGTGGAGCCTGGCTGGAACTGGAGACCGACGCGAAGGACATCATGTATGTCCGGATCGATCGTACCCGCAAAATTCCGGTTACCGTGCTGCTGCGTGCTCTCGGATTCGGCAGCGATGCCGAAATTTTGGAATTGCTTGGAAATGATGAATATATTCGGAACACCCTTGACAAGGACAACACGGACTCCACGGAAAAGGCGCTTATCGAAATTTACGAACGTCTTCGTCCGGGTGAGCCGCCGACGCTTGATAACGCCAAGAGCTTGCTCGTAGCGCGTTTCTTCGACCCTAAGCGTTACGACCTGGCAAATGTGGGCCGCTACAAAATCAATAAGAAGCTGCACATCAAGAATCGTCTCTTTAACCAGCGGCTGGCTCAGCCTTTGGTGGATGAATCGACTGGCGAAATCCTGGCCGAGACCGGCCAAATGGTGGATCGCCGTCTGCTGGACGAACTGCTGCCGTATTTCGAGAAAAATATGGCTGCCAAGACCTACCGCGTAAGCGGCGGCGTTCTGGATAGTGAAGACATTCCTCTCCAAACGGTGGAGGTATTCTCTCCAATTGAAGAAGGACGAGTGATCAAGCTGATCGCTAACGGCAATATCGATAAATCGGTCAAGCATATCACCCAGGCTGATATTATTTCCTCGATCAGCTACTTTATTAATCTTCTGCACGGTATCGGCAATACCGACGATATCGACCACTTGGGCAACCGCCGCCTGCGTTCTGTGGGCGAGCTTCTGCAGAACCAGTTCCGTATCGGTCTTTCCCGGATGGAACGTGTGGTGCGGGAGAGAATGTCGATTCAGGACGCGAATGCGATCACGCCGCAGGCGCTGATTAATATCCGTCCGGTTATCGCGTCGATCAAGGAGTTCTTCGGGAGCTCCCAGCTGTCGCAGTTTATGGACCAGACGAACCCGCTTGCGGAACTGACGCATAAACGCCGTCTGTCCGCGCTCGGTCCGGGCGGTCTGACGCGTGAACGCGCGGGCTTTGAGGTTCGCGACGTCCATCACAGTCACTACGGCCGGATGTGCCCGATCGAGACTCCGGAAGGTCCGAACATCGGTTTGATCAACTCCTTGTCCACTTTTGCCCGCATTAACGAATACGGCTTTATTGAAGCGCCGTACCGTTGGGTAGATCCGAAGACGGGTCAGGTTACGGAGCAAATCGATTATCTCACGGCAGACGAAGAAGATAATTACGTAGTTGCTCAGGCCAATGCCGAGTTGACGGAGGAAGGCACGTTCAAGGACGAGATGGTTATCGTTCGTTACAACAAGCTGTCCGACAACATCACGACAATGCCGAGCAACCGCGTGGATTACATGGACGTTTCGCCAAAACAGGTTGTATCCGTCGCGACGGCGCTCATTCCGTTCCTTGAGAACGATGACTCCAACCGTGCGCTGATGGGTTCCAACATGCAGCGTCAGGCCGTTCCGCTGCTCATTCCGAAAGCGCCGCTGGTCGGTACGGGAATGGAGCATAAATCGGCAAAAGATTCGGGCGTATGTATCGTCTCCAAATATGACGGCATCATCGAGCGCTCTTCTGCCAATGAAATCTGGCTGCGGCGTGTTGAGACTGTCGACGGCAAAGAAGTTAAAGGCGACATCGTTAAATATAAATTACACAAATTTATGCGTTCGAACCAAGGCACCTGCATTAACCAGCGTCCTCTCGCCAAGAGAGGCGATATCGTCAAGAAAGGTGACATCCTGGCGGACGGTCCTTCCACGGAGATGGGCGAATTGGCCCTTGGCCGCAACGTAGTCGTTGCGTTCATGACCTGGGAAGGCTACAACTACGAGGATGCCATCCTGCTGAGCGAGAAGCTGGTTAAAGAGGACGTATACACTTCGATCCATATCGAAGAATACGAATCCGAAGCGCGGGATACCAAGCTCGGACCGGAAGAAATTACACGCGACATTCCGAACGTGGGCGAAGAAGCCCTTCGTAATCTGGATGAGCGCGGCATTATCCGGATCGGCGCGGAAATCAGCGCGGGCGACATTCTCGTCGGCAAGGTTACGCCAAAAGGCGTGACGGAGCTGACGGCGGAAGAACGCCTGCTGCACGCCATCTTCGGTGAGAAAGCCCGCGAAGTACGCGATACTTCCCTGCGCGTACCTCACGGAAGTGACGGCATTATCGTCGATGTCAAGGTGTTTACACGTGAGAACGGCGACGAGCTGCCTCCTGGCGTCAATCAGTTGGTTCGTGTCTATATCGCCCAGAAGCGTAAAATCTCCGAGGGCGACAAAATGGCCGGACGTCACGGCAACAAGGGTGTCGTAGCCCGTATTCTGCCTGAAGAAGATATGCCATTCCTGCCAGACGGAACACCGGTGCAGGTTGTGCTGAACCCGCTGGGCGTTCCTTCACGGATGAACATCGGGCAGGTGCTTGAGGTTCACCTCGGGTTCGCCGCCATGCGTCTGGGCATCCACGTCGCAACGCCGGTATTCGATGGAGCGCGTGAGTATGACGTGTTCGACACGATGGAAGAAGCCGGCATGCAGCGTAACGGTAAGACCATTCTGTACGACGGACGGACGGGTGAACGTTTTGAACGTGAAGTAACGGTCGGCGTCATGCACATGATCAAGCTGGCGCACATGGTCGACGATAAAATCCATGCCCGTTCAACTGGACCATACTCGCTCGTTACGCAGCAGCCGCTCGGCGGTAAAGCCCAATTCGGCGGACAGCGCTTCGGTGAGATGGAAGTGTGGGCGCTTGAAGCATACGGCGCCGCCTATACACTGCAAGAGATTCTAACTGTTAAATCCGATGACGTTGTCGGACGGGTGAAGACATACGAATCCATTGTCAAAGGTGAGAATGTGCCGGAGCCGGGCGTTCCTGAATCCTTCAAAGTATTGATCAAAGAGCTTCAGTCTCTCGGTATGGACGTCAAAATCCTGAGCGGCGACGAGCAGGAGATCGAAATGAAAGAGCTGGACGACGAGGATGAGACTTCAAGCGACAAGCTGAGCCTCAATCTGGAAGGTGCGGAAGTCGGAGTGGAATGAATTTTCCCCATAAAGTGAAGCGGCTCTAAGATTAAGTGCTCTGCGGCGCCGCTGAACTGCTGAGGATAACAATAAAGCGGCAGCGCCATGCTTCCCCGGGGTGGCCTTCCGCTGTATGACCGCAGCTTCTCCCGCTGCAAGGAGTAGGGAGAGGAACGGCGGCACCAAATCAGGATCAGGTTAAGGAGGGTTGCTCCTTGTTGGACGTAAACAATTTTGAATTCATGAAAATCGGGCTGGCTTCCCCGGAGAAGATTCGTTCTTGGTCCCGCGGAGAGGTTAAGAAACCGGAAACCATCAACTATCGCACACTCAAGCCGGAAAAAGAGGGTCTTTTCTGCGAACGGATCTTCGGACCGCAAAAAGACTGGGAGTGTCATTGCGGCAAATACAAACGTGTCCGTTATAAAGGCGTAGTCTGCGACCGCTGCGGCGTCGAAGTCACACGCGCCAAAGTGCGCCGCGAGCGTATGGGCCATATTGAGCTCGCCGCTCCGGTTTCGCATATCTGGTATTTCAAAGGCATTCCGAGCCGCATGGGTCTGGCGCTTGATATGTCTCCGAGATCACTTGAAGAGATTATTTACTTCGCATCTTATGTCGTAACCGATCCCGGCGATACGCCTCTGGAGAAGAAACAGCTGCTGTCCGAGAAGGAATACCGCAGCTACCGCGAGAAGTACGGTTACGGCTTCCAGGCGAGCATGGGAGCGGAAGCGGTCAAAAAGCTGCTTCAGGATCTTGATATCGAAAAAGAGCTGGAATTCCTTAAGGAAGAGCTGCGCACCGCTCAAGGCCAACGCCGCAACCGTGCGATCAAGCGCCTTGAAGTGATCGAAGCTTTCCGCAACTCCGGCAACAAGCCCGACTGGATGATCATGGACGTTCTCCCGGTTATTCCGCCGGAACTGCGTCCGATGGTACAGCTGGACGGCGGACGTTTCGCAACGTCCGACTTGAACGACCTGTACCGCCGCGTAATCAACCGCAACAACCGTCTGAAAAGACTGCTTGATCTTGGCGCTCCGGATATCATCGTGCAGAACGAGAAACGGATGCTTCAGGAAGCCGTCGACGCTCTGATTGATAACGGCCGCCGCGGCCGCCCGGTAACGGGCCCAGGCAACCGTCCGCTGAAATCGCTCAGCCATATGCTGAAAGGTAAGCAGGGCCGTTTCCGTCAGAACCTGCTCGGTAAACGGGTTGACTATTCCGGTCGTTCCGTTATCGTCGTAGGTCCTTACCTGAAAATGTACCAATGCGGCCTGCCTAAGAAAATGGCGCTGGAGCTGTTTAAGCCATTCGTCATGAAGGAACTGGTTAACAAAGGTCTTGCCCATAACATTAAGAGCGCGAAACGCAAAGTCGAACGCGTAAGCCCGGAAGTATGGGATGTGCTTGAAGAAGTCATCAAGGAGCATCCGGTACTGCTGAACCGTGCCCCCACGCTTCACCGTCTCGGTATCCAAGCATTTGAACCGATTCTGGTGGAAGGCCATGCCATTCGTCTTCATCCGCTCGTATGTACAGCGTACAACGCCGACTTTGACGGTGACCAAATGGCCGTTCACGTTCCGCTCTCCGCGGAAGCACAGGCGGAAGCCCGCATCTTGATGCTGGCGTCCGGCAACATTTTGAACCCGAAGGACGGCAAACCGGTCGTTACCCCTTCCCAGGACATGGTTCTCGGTTCATTCTATCTGACCATGGACAACAAGGAAGAAAAGGGCAGCGGCATGATTCTCCGTACCGTGAACGAAGCGGTTTCCGCTTACCAGCGCGGCACTGCCGGTCTTCATGCGCGAGTAGCCATTCCGGTCAAGGCGCTTAACAAGACCAGCTTCACCGAGAAGCAGCAGACCGCCATGCTGATCACGACTGTCGGAAAAATTATTTTCAACGAGATTTTCCCGGCAAGCTTCCCTTACATCAACGAAGCGACCCGCGACAATCTGCTGCAGGGGACGCCGGAGAGATATTTCATTTACGAAAAAGGCGCCAACATCCGGGAACTGCTTGACGAGGTTCCGATTGCGGGCGCTGTCGGCAAAGAATATCTGGGCTCGATTATCGCTCGCTGTTTCGAAATTTATCATACGACCAAAACATCGGTCATTCTGGATAAAATCAAGCAGCTTGGCTTTACCTACTCTACCCGTGCCGGCGTAACGATCGCCGTATCGGACGTTATCGTGCCGGAAGAGAAGAAAGCCATCTTGAAAGAATCCGAAGAGAAAGTCGATGTCGTCGCCAAGCAATACCGCCGTGGCCTCATTACCAATGAAGAGCGGTATGACCGCGTCATTGAAATTTGGTCCAAGACGAAGGACGATCTGACCAACGTGCTCATGAAGTCCATGGACCGTTTCAATTCCATCATGCTGATGGTGGACTCCAAAGCACGGGGTAACAAATCGCAGATCACTCAGCTTGGCGGGATGCGCGGACTGATGGCGACACCGTCGGGACGTATCTTCGAACTGCCGATCAAGGCGAACTTCCGCGAAGGTCTGACCGTCCTTGAGTACTTTATCTCTACTCACGGTGCGCGGAAAGGTCTGGCGGATACGGCGCTTCGTACCGCTGACTCCGGTTACCTGACACGCCGTCTTGTCGACGTGGCGCAGGACGTAATCGTCCGCGAGGAAGACTGCGGCACCGACAAAGGCTTTACCGTCAGCCGTATCCAGGATGGCAAAGAGGTTATCGAGGATCTGTACGACCGTATTGAAGGCCGCTACTGCTTCGAGACCGTCCGCCATCCGGAAACAGGTGCAATCATTGTACACCGTAATGATCTGATTGATTCCGACAAAGCGGAAGAAATCGTCAAAGCCGGAGTAGGCAAGCTGCAAATCCGTTCCGTGCTGAGCTGCCGCGCCCGTCATGGCGTCTGCAAGAAGTGCTACGGACGCAACCTGGCGACCGGCAAGCACGTCGAGATCGGCGAAGCTGTCGGCATTATTGCCGCACAATCCATCGGTGAACCGGGAACGCAGCTTACCATGCGTACGTTCCATACCGGGGGTGTTGCGGGCGATGATATCACGCAAGGTCTTCCGCGTATCCAGGAGCTGTTTGAGGCGCGTAACCCGAAAGGCCAAGCGACCATCAGTGAAATCGACGGCGTCGTGAAGGAGATTCGCGAAGCGAAAGACCGCCGCGAAATCGAGGTTCAGGGTGAAGCGGAATCGAAAGTCTACTCGATTACCTACGGATCACGCCTGCGCGTAAGCGAAGGAGACGAGGTCGAGGCCGGTGACGAACTGACCGACGGTTCCATCGATCCGAAAGAAATGCTGCGCATCAAGGGGATCCGCGGGGTGCAGAACTATATCCTTCAGGAAGTACAGCGCGTATACCGGAATCAGGGCGTAGAAATCAACGACAAGCACGTTGAGGTCATGATTAGACAAATGCTGCGCAAAATCCGCATCATTGATGCCGGTGATACTAACCTGCTGCCTGGCTCCTTTGCGGATATCCATGAATACGAATCTGCGAATAAGGAAGTCATCCTGTCCGGCAAAGAACCGGCTGTTGCGAAGCCTGTGCTGCTCGGTATTACGAAGGCATCGCTGGAAACAGACTCCTTCTTGTCCGCGGCATCGTTCCAAGAGACGACGCGCGTGCTGACCGACGCCGCCATCAAAGGCAAGGTCGACCAGCTGCTCGGCCTCAAGGAGAATGTTATTATCGGTAAGCTGATTCCTGCCGGAACGGGCATGAACCGCTACCGCAATGTCAAATTGGTCAATCCGGAAGAAGAGCAAAGCGAAGAGGAAGCTTTAGAAACTGTTCCGGCTGAATAAAGCAAGAATTCTCTGTTAGACTATCCGCGCCGGCGCTATCTTTCGTTTAGCCCGGCGCGGAAGTCTGCAGTTATTTTTTTGAGATATTCTTGACACTGTTTGACGGCAGTGATAATATATTATAGGTGCGTGAGTATCCTTGTTATCTTTGTTCATTGGAGGGTTTTGTAATGACTGATGATAGAGGACTACGGGACGCTCAGATCAAGATCGGCACCAAGCAAACCGTCAAAGCGGTGGAGATGGGCCAGGCCGCAGAAGTCTATGTGGCGGAAGACGGAGATCCCAGGCTTACTTCAAGAATCGTTAGTCTTTGCAATAAACATGGCGTCAAGTTGACTTATGTCGATACGATGCAGCAGTTGGGCAAGGCATGCGGAATCGAAGTGGGCGCTGCAATGGCAGCCGTCTTAAAATAATAGCGTGAAGAACTGTTTTTGTGTCGTGAGAGTAACTCCGGTGGCAAAGACTTTTCATTTGTTCTTTTATGAACCGCCTGGGTCTGTGGGCTTAAGAAAAGGTTTATAAGAGATCATTATTAGAGGAAGGGGGTGGCACAACAATGCCAACTATCAATCAATTGGTTCGTAAAGGCCGTCAAGCCAAGATCGAAAAATCGAAATCGCCCGCACTGCAAAAAGGTTTTAATGCCCTGAAGCGTGAGGCTACGGATTTGAGCGCTCCGCAAAAACGCGGTGTGTGCACTCGCGTAGGTACTATGACTCCGAAGAAACCGAACTCCGCACTTCGTAAATATGCCCGTGTTCGCTTGACGAACCGCGTAGAGGTGACAGCTTATATTCCGGGTATCGGACATAACCTGCAAGAGCACAGCGTGGTGCTGATTCGCGGAGGCCGGGTTAAAGACCTTCCGGGTGTTCGTTACCACATCGTTCGCGGCGCGCTGGATACAGCAGGCGTGAACAACCGGATGCAATCTCGCTCCAAATACGGCGCGAAACGTCCGAAAGCTAAGAAATAATAAATGAACGAATAAGAACAATCTAATGAAAGGGGGATATCCATGCCACGCAAAGGTCCAGTTTCCAAAAGAGACGTACTGCCGGATCCGGTGTATAACAGCAAACTGGTTACTCGTTTGATTAACCGTGTAATGCTGGATGGTAAAAGAGGTGTCGCTCAAAGCATTCTGTACAACGCGTTCAAGTTGATTGAAGAACGTACGGGGAAAGACCCAATGGAAGTATTTGAAGCAGCCATCAAGAACATCATGCCGGTTCTCGAAGTTAAAGCCCGCCGTGTAGGCGGCGCGAACTACCAAGTGCCGATCGAAGTTAAACCTGAGAGACGTACTTCCCTGGGATTACGTTGGCTCGTAAACTACTCCCGCAACCGCGGTGAGAAGACGATGGAAGAGCGTTTGGCGGCTGAGATTATCGATGCTTCCAATAACACAGGCGCTTCCGTCAAGAAACGTGAAGACACGCACAAAATGGCTGAAGCGAACAAAGCATTCGCTCACTACCGCTGGTAGGATCAAGGTCAATCAAATAACTTCAATTTTGAAGGGAGATCCATTTCATGGCAAGAGAGTTCTCCTTGAAAAATACACGTAATATCGGGATCATGGCGCATATTGACGCCGGTAAGACGACGACCACGGAACGGATTCTTTTCTATACAGGCCGTACGCACAAAATCGGTGAAGTTCACGAAGGTGCGGCAACGATGGACTGGATGGAGCAAGAGCAGGAGCGCGGAATTACGATTACTTCCGCCGCTACCACTGCTGCGTGGAAAGGTCACCGGGTCAACATCATCGATACCCCGGGACACGTTGACTTCACCGTTGAAGTTGAACGTTCCCTTCGTGTATTGGACGGGGCAGTAGGCGTTTTCAGTGCGAAAGAGGGCGTTGAGCCTCAGTCTGAAACCGTTTGGAGACAGGCTGACCGTTATGGCGTTCCCCGGATCGCCTATGTTAACAAAATGGATATCATCGGCGCGGACTACCTTAACGTAGTTAAGGACATGCGTGAACGTCTGCAAGCAAATGCGGTTGCCATTCAGCTGCCGATCGGTGCCGAGAATGATTTCATCGGCATCATCGACCTGATCGAGCAAAAAGCCCATATGTACAAAGACGATCTTGGCCGTGATATTGAAGTGACGGATATCCCGTCCGAATTCCTGGATCAAGTCGAAGAGCTGCGCAATGAGCTCATTGAGAAAGTTGCGGAACTCGACGAAGATCTGACCATGAAGTACCTGGAAGGCGAAGAGATTACTATTGACGAAATCAAAGCTGCACTGCGCAAAGGCGTAGTGGACGTTAAGATTTTTCCGGTAATCTGCGGTTCTTCTTACCGCAACAAAGGGGTTCAGCTGATGCTGGACGCTGTTATCGATTTCCTGCCGGCTCCGATTGATGTTCCATCGATTAAGGGTCATCTTGAAGATGGTACGGAAGCCGAGCGTCACTCTTCGGACGAAGAGCCGTTCTCCGCGCTAGCATTTAAAATCATGACCGACCCTTATGTTGGTAAGTTGACGTTCTTCCGTGTATATTCCGGTATTCTGGAATCCGGTTCTTATGTTCTGAATGCCACGAAAGGCAAGCGTGAGCGTATCGGACGTATCCTGCAAATGCATGCGAATAGCCGTCAGGAAATCTCTATTGTGTATTCCGGCGACATCGCGGCGGCCGTAGGTTTGAAAGACACCGGCACAGGTGATACACTGTGTGATGAGAAGAATCCGGTTATTCTCGAATCGATGAACTTCCCGGATCCTGTTATCGAGATCGCAGTTGAACCTAAGACGAAGGCCGACCAAGACAAAATGGGCGTTGCTCTCGGCAAGCTGACTGAAGAAGACCCGACACTGCGCGCGCACACCGACGAAGAAACGGGACAAACGATTCTTGCCGGTATGGGCGAGCTTCACTTGGATATCATTATCGACCGTATGCGTCGTGAATTCAAAGTGGAGACCAACGTTGGTAAACCGCAGGTTGCTTACCGTGAAACGTTCAGAGCTCCTGCTCGCGTCGAAGGCAAGTTCGTTCGTCAGTCCGGCGGCCGTGGTCAATACGGTCACGTATGGGTTGAATTCGAGCCTCTCGAGGCAGGTACTGGCAGCCAGTTCGAAAGTAAGGTTGTCGGCGGTTCCGTACCGAGAGAATACATCGCCCCTGCGCTTGCAGGTATTGAAGAGCAAATGAAGAACGGCGTTATCGCCGGCTTCCCGCTCGTTGATGTCAAAGCAACCATCGTTGACGGTTCTTACCATGATGTCGACTCCAACGAAATGGCGTTTAAGATCGCCGGCTCGATGGCGCTTAAAGCAGCTAAAGACAAGTGTAAGCCTGTCCTGCTTGAGCCAATCATGAAAGTGGAAGTAACAGTGCCCGAGGAATACATGGGCGACGTTATGGGTATGCTGAACTCCCGCCGCGGACGGATCGAAGGTATGGATTCCCGGGCAGGAGCCCAAATTATCCGTGCGAAAGTGCCTCTTTCCGAAATGTTCGGTTATTCCACTACCCTGCGTTCCGGTACACAAGGCCGCGGCGTATTCTCGATGGAACTCTCGCACTACGAAGAAGTTCCTAAATCCATTGCGGACGAGATCGTGGCTAAGAACAAAGGCGCAGAGTAAATCCATGTTTTACTTGCCGTCCGATTGGTTCCCGATAGTCATCTTAGAGTCAGCTAAAGATCGGACGGCTCCAATAATAAGAACCCATATTAAGGAGGAACTGTTCAAATGGCAAAGGCTAAGTTTGAACGTAACAAACCGCACGTTAACATCGGAACTATCGGTCACGTCGACCATGGTAAAACGACACTGACTGCTGCAATCACGACTGTATTGTCCAAAAAATACGGCGGTGCCGCTGTAGCATTCGACCAAATTGACAAAGCTCCGGAAGAGCGCGAACGTGGTATCACCATCTCCACAGCTCACGTTGAATATGAAACTCCTAATCGTCACTACGCACACGTAGACTGCCCTGGACACGCCGACTATGTTAAAAACATGATCACCGGCGCAGCGCAAATGGACGGCGCTATCCTGGTTGTATCCGCAGCTGACGGCCCAATGCCGCAAACTCGCGAGCACATCCTGCTGTCCCGTCAGGTAGGCGTTCCTTACATCGTCGTATTCCTGAACAAATGCGACATGGTTGAAGACGAAGAGCTTCTGGAACTGGTTGAAATGGAAGTTCGCGATCTGCTTAACGAATACGAATTCCCGGGCGACGACACTCCGATCACCCGTGGTTCCGCTCGTGAAGCCCTGCAAAATCCTGACGGCGAATGGGCTCAAAAGATCGTTGAAATGTTCGAAACGATCGACACTTACATTCCGCTGCCAGAGCGCGACACTGAAAAACCTTTCCTTATGCCTGTCGAGGACGTATTCTCCATCACTGGCCGCGGTACCGTGGCAACTGGCCGCGTAGAACGCGGAACGGTTAAAGTGGGCGACGAAATTGAAATCGTTGGTATCCAAGAAGAAACGAAGAAATCCGTCGTTACTGGTGTTGAAATGTTCCGTAAATTGCTTGACTCCGCTCAAGCTGGCGACAACATCGGCGCTCTGCTCCGTGGTGTTGACCGTAACCAAATCGAGCGCGGACAAGTGTTGGCCAAACCGGCTTCCGTTAAGCCGCACACTGAGTTCACTGCTCAAATCTACGTCCTGACTAAAGAAGAGGGTGGCCGTCACAAGCCCTTTTTCACAGGATACCGTCCTCAGTTCTACTTCCGTACAACTGACGTAACAGGTATCATCAACCTGCCGGAAGGTACCGAAATGGTAATGCCTGGCGACAACATCACAGTAACCGTTTCACTGATCTCCCCGATCGCTATCGAAGAAGGAACGAAGTTCTCCATTCGTGAAGGCGGCCGTACAGTTGGAGCCGGTACTGTAGCATCTATCCAAAAATAAGTTCGGATTCTTACTCTTTTAAGAGCAAGATAAGGACTAACAAAGCAGGGACCCTTCATTTGAAGGGTCCCTGTTTTGTTATGTAGATTTTCTACGTGCACATCAACTAAGAATAAAAAATTTTAAATAATTTAATTCGTATATTCAGCAAATCAAATAAAATACCGAAGATATTATTACAACCATATTTCAACTAATTTCGACTCAAAACGACATGATGGCACAAATGCTATGCCGAAATAGAAATATGTATCAATAAATATTAGATTATATGGGGGAATCAGTATGGGGAAATGTCCGTTTGCTTTTTTACATGGTTTAGCTTTTCAAAAGAAAAGAGTGGCGCCCCATGAACCTCAGTCCTTCCTGCGTGCTATGGGTTCAGAATCTTATCATTCCATACAAGGCCAAGAAGAATTGAATGAACAGATGAGAATGATAGACTTGACTGATGATGACCTGGAGCTGCTGCGCAGAATGAAGCCTGCTATGGTGCGGAATATTGACGAGATTACCGACCGTTTTTATAACTCAGTGGTTGATGTGGGTAAGCTGGAGCAGATCATCGTCGAACACAGCAGTATAGACAGGCTGAAGCAAACTCTACGAGAACATATCGTCGAAATCTTTGACGGCAGTGTGGACAATCGTTACATATCGAAACGGCTGGTTATCGCTAATATTCATAAGAAGGTTGGGTTGGAGCCGAAGTGGTACTTATCCGCTTTTCAAAATCTGCAAAATGTATTTATCGGAGTAATATACAAAGAGGCTTTTAATGATGCGGAGCGGCTAAAAATGGTGCAAACAGTGACCAAACTTTTGAATCTGGAGCAGCAGCTCGTTCTGGAAGCCTACGAAAAAGAGAATATCAGAGAAAAAGAAGAACAATACGAAACTGTGAAAAATGAGTTGAAACAGAAGATTGCCGAATTCAGCGGCGAACTGGTCGATCTCAGTATCGACACGAATGCAGCGATCGAGCAGCTTGTTACAAGCAGTAATGAAGTTAATAATTCATTTCAGCGCACCGCTTTTTCAGCCCTTGAATCTCAAGAGAAGGCAAAGGACGGACGTGAGCTGCTGAGCAGGCTGAACGGACAGATTGGACATATTTTTGAAACAACGAATGAAATGGAACAATCGGTAAAAGAGCTTAGCCAATTTTCAAAGCAAATTCAGACGATCGTCGGTGCAGTTCAGGAAATTGCGGATCAGACCAAAATATTATCGCTTAACGCAACAATAGAAGCAGCAAGGGCGGGCGAGCATGGAAGAGGCTTCAGCGTCGTTGCTCAAGAGGTCAATCGACTGGCGGAAGATACAAAAAGCACGGTTGTGCACATTGGAGAATTGACGGCCAAATCCGGCATTCTGACTACACAGGTGGTGGAAGAAATCAGAAAAGTGCAGGAACTGACGGAAAGCGGCAAGCTGCAATCGGATGAGACCAGCCAACTGTTCTCCGACATCTTGGACACAATGCAGAGCAGCACCCGTGAGATCGTAACAGTAGAGGAAGAAATCCGAACACTCATTCATGCTATAGAAGGAATAGGCTCGACAACTGCGCAAACAGCCGCATCCGCGGAGTATTTCAAGTCGGCAACAGCCAGTCTATAATTAAAAGAACTGCACATCATGGCGCATGAATAAAATCATGCGTTCTTTTATTTTTTGCTTGCAATAGGCGGAATGATTCTATATAATAATAAATGTTGTTCTGCGACGTTGCGATGATGTGAGAGGTTACTGACACACCCGGCTCCTTTGCCATGAAGCCTGTGGTCAGAAAATTTTCACGGAGTATGTCCGATAATAAATTGGGCGATAGAAGGAGGGACTAAAATGGCAAAGCAAAAAATTCGTATCCGCTTGAAAGCATACGACCACAGAATTCTTGATCAATCCGCTGAGAAGATCGTTGAAACAGCAAAACGTTCCGGTGCAGGTGTATCCGGGCCGATTCCGCTGCCAACTGAGAAGCAAGTTATTACTATTCTCCGTGCGGTGCACAAGTACAAGGATTCCCGTGAACAGTTCGAAATGCGTACTCACAAGCGTCTGATCGACATTGTGAATCCAACGCCACAAACTGTGGATGCCTTGATGCGCTTGGATCTGCCGTCCGGTGTAGATATCGAAATTAAATTGTAATTCTTCTATTTAGAAACAGGAAAAGAAAAGAGGTGTCAACATGAAAGGTATCTTAGGAAAAAAACTCGGTATGACTCAAGTGTTTACTCCTGAAGGTAACGTAATCGCGGTTACGGTTATCGAAGCGGGTCCTTGTGTGGTACTGCAAAAGAAAGACCTCAATACCGACGGGTATGAAGCAGTGCAGTTGGGCTTTTCCGATAAGAAAAACACCAACAAGCCTGAACAAGGTCACGCCCAGAAGGCAAATGCAACACCTAAGCGCTACGTTCGCGAAATTCGCGGTGTTGACCTCGGGGCACTCGAGGTTGGACAAGAGCTGAAGGCTGACGTCTTCGCAGAAGGCGAATTTGTTGACGTAACCGGTATTTCCAAAGGCAAAGGCTTCCAAGGCGTTATCAAACGTTGGGGACAAAGTCGCGGACCAATGGCTCACGGTTCCCGCTATCACAGAAGACCGGGTTCGATGGGTTCCATTCAAGCCAACCGTGTTCCTAAAGGCAAACGCCTGCCAGGACACATGGGTCATGACACGGTGACGATTCAAAAGCTTGAAGTCATCAAAGTAGACGTAGAACGCAATGTATTGCTGGTAAAAGGCTCCATTCCGGGACCTAAGAACAGCTTCGTGAAGGTCAAAGAAACCGTTAAGAAATAACTTTTGAAGAAAGGAGGAACATGAAATGCCAAAAGTAACACTTTTTAATATCAGCGGCAACGAAGTTGGTGAAGTTGAACTGAGCGACGCGATTTTCGGTATCGAGCCGAACACTCACGTGCTGAATGAAGCGGTTCTTCTGCAAAGAGCTTCTTTGCGCCGTGGTACCCACAAAGTTAAAGGACGTTCCGAAGTTCGTGGCGGCGGACGCAAGCCTTGGAAACAAAAAGGCACAGGCCGTGCTCGTCAAGGTTCGATTCGTTCTCCTCAATGGAAAGGCGGCGGCGTTGTCTTCGGACCGACTCCACGCAGCTATTCCTGGAAACTGCCTAAGAAGGTTCGTCGTCTGGCGATCAAATCCGCGTTGTCCTCGAAGGTGCTTGAGAACGACATTATCGTACTTGATAGCCTGACCCTGAATGCTCCGAAGACGAAAGAATTCGTAGCCATTCTGAACAACCTGAAGGTAGCTCAAAAAGCTCTTATCGTAGCTCCTAGCTATGACGACAATGTGGCTCTCTCCGCTCGCAACATCCCTGGGGTGAAGTTCGTAGCGGCTGATGGCATCAATGTTCTTGACGTGCTGACGCACGACAAACTGATCATCACTAAAGATGCAGTTTCTAAGGTAGAGGAGGTGTTCGCGTAATGAAAGATCCTCGCGATATCATCAAACGTCCGGTGATTACGGAACGCACATCCGACTACATGAGCGATTTGAAATATGCTTTTGAAGTGGACATTCGTGCCAACAAGACCGAAATCAAACAGGCTGTAGAGGCCATCTTTAAAGTAAAAGTCGTTGCTGTGAACACACTGCGTGTTCCTGGAAAGCTGAAGCGTTATGGACGCTACTCCGGATATACTCCGGAATGGAAGAAAGCTATCGTGAAGCTTAGCCCGGACAGCAAGCCGCTCGAGTTCTTTGAAGCGGTAGAATAATATCCTGTAAAGCAAGGAGGGAAACATAGTGCCAATCAAAAAGTACAAACCGACTTCTCCGGCAAGACGCGGAATGTCCGTGTCTACGTTTGAAGAAATCACAACAAACCAGCCTGAGAAATCGCTGCTGGCGCCGCTGAGCAAAAAAGCGGGCCGCAACAACCAAGGTAAAATTACGGTTCGTCACCATGGCGGCGGACATAAGCGTAAATACCGTATCATCGACTTTAAGCGGACGAAAGACGGCATACCAGGCAGCGTTGCTACGATTGAGTATGATCCGAACCGCACATCCAATATTGCCCTGATTCACTACGCTGACGGAGAGAAACGTTACATCATCGCTCCTAAAGGTCTGAAAGTTGGGGATAAGATCGAATCCGGTCCTGCAGCGGACATCAAAATCGGTAACTCCCTTCCCCTGGCTAACATTCCAGTGGGTACGGTTATCCACAACATCGAGCTGAAGCCTGGCAAGGGCGGCCAATTGGTTCGCGCAGCCGGTACGGAAGCGCAGTTGCTCGGTAAAGAAGACAAGTACGTTTCCGTGCGTCTCTCTTCCGGTGAAGTTCGCAGAATTCTGAGCGTATGCCGCGCT
The DNA here is from genome assembly GCF_018966525.1 of Paenibacillus sophorae. NCBI lineage: Bacteria > Bacillati > Bacillota > Bacilli > Caryophanales > Paenibacillaceae > Paenibacillus > Paenibacillus sophorae. Next base: position 18,190 of record NZ_CP076607.1, on the reverse strand, counting down.
ACAATCGGTTCGGTTGGTAACGAAGACCACGAGCTGATCAAGATCGGTAAAGCTGGCCGTAGCCGTTGGTTGGGTCAACGTCCTGAAGTCCGCGGTGTTGTTATGAACCCGAACGATCACCCTCATGGTGGTGGTGAAGGACGCGCTCCGATCGGACGTAAATCGCCGTTGTCTCCTTGGGGCAAACCGACTCTTGGATACAAAACGCGTAAGAAAAACAAAGCTTCTGATAAATATATCATTCGTCGCCGCACGAAATAAGACGCTTCAAGGTGAGCTTGAACCCGCGAAGCGTCGAATCGCGGCTTGAACATTTGATGAAGGGAGGATTCATACATGAGTCGCAGTTTGAAGAAGGGGCCTTTTATCGACGGCTACCTGCTGAAAAAAGTTGAAGACTTGAACGTTTCGGGCAAAAAAGTGGTCATCAAAACTTGGTCCCGCCGCTCAACCATTTTCCCTCAATTTATCGGACATACGTTTGGTGTGTATGACGGCCGTAAACACGTGCCTGTATACGTAACGGAAGATATGGTAGGTCACAAGTTGGGCGAGTTCGCGCCGACGCGTACTTACAAAGGCCACGCGGGTGACGATAAGAAAACGAGAAGATAATAACAGGTTCTCTGTTCGAGAGGAGGGAAAACAATGCAAGCAAAAGCGCATGCAAGATCGGTGCGGATTTCCGCTCGTAAAGCGAAACTGGTTGTTGACTTGATTCGCGGCAAGCAGGTGGGAGAGGCAATCGCCATCCTTCGCCACACTCCGAAATCCGCTTCCCCGGTAGTTGAAAAGCTGCTGAACTCGGCGATCGCCAATGCCGAGCACAACTATTCGATGGACGTAAACAACTTGTTTATTAGCGAAGTTTTCGTTAACCAAGGTCCAACGATGAAACGGTTCCGTCCGCGCGCGATGGGTCGCGCCAGCCGGATCAACAAACGCACCAGCCACATTACTTTGGTGGTATCTGAGAAATAAGGAGGGATAACGTGTGGGTCAAAAGGTAAATCCAGTCGGACTTCGGATCGGGATTATTCGTGATTGGGAATCCAAATGGTATGCAGGCAAAGATTTCGGAACACTTCTTCTGGAAGACGTCAAAATTCGGGAATACCTCAAAGGCAAGTTGAAAGATTCCGCTGTTTCCCGTATTGAAATTGAAAGAGCGGCTAGCCGCGTGAACGTTACGATTCATACTGCCAAACCGGGTATGGTTATTGGTAAAGGCGGCGCTGAAGTAGAAGTGCTTCGCAGCGCGGTTACACAAATCGCCGGCGGTAAAAAAGTGCACATCAATATCAATGAAATCAAACACCCTGAGCTGGACGCTATTCTCGTTGCCGAGAGCATCGCACAACAGCTGGAACGTCGCGTATCGTTCCGTCGTGCGCTTAAGCAGGCTATTCAAAGAACAATGCGTTCCGGTGCAAAAGGGATTAAAACTTCTGTCAGCGGACGTCTTGGCGGCGCCGAGATCGCTCGTACGGAAGGCTATAGCGAAGGAACAGTTCCACTTCATACGCTTCGTGCCGATATCGACTACGGAACGGCTGAAGCTCATACAACTTACGGCCGGATCGGCGTAAAAGTATGGATCTATCGTGGAGAGGTACTTCCTACGGCTAAGAAACAAGCTGCTAAGGAAGGAGGCAACTAATCATGTTAGTACCAAAACGTGTTAAGCACCGCAAACAACAACGCGGTCACATGAAGGGTCTGGCAAAAGGCGGAACCGAGCTGAACTTCGGCGAATTCGGTCTGCAAGCTCTGGAGCCATCTTGGATCACTAACCGTCAAATCGAAGCGGCTCGTATCGCGATGACCCGTTACATCAAACGGGGCGGTAAAGTGTGGATCAAGATTTTCCCTGACAAGCCGATTACTCAAAAGCCTCTCGAGGTTCGGATGGGTAGCGGTAAAGGTAACGTTGAGAAATGGGTAGCCGTAGTTAAACCGGGCAAGATTATGTTCGAACTCGGAGGCGTGTCGGAAGAAATCGCTCGTGAAGCGATGCGTCTTGCCGCTCACAAGCTGCCAATCAAGACTAAGTTTGTGAAACGTGAAGAATTGGGTGGTGAAGCAAATGAAAGCTAATGAACTTCGCAACTTGACCACTGCCGAGATTGAACAAAAGATTGCTGGCTTCAAAGAAGAGCTTTTTAATCTGCGTTTTCAACTGGCAACAGGCCAACTGGACAACCCGACTCGGATTCGTGATGTGCGTAGAGAAATAGCTCGTGCTAAAACCGTTATCCATGAGAGAGTACTTGGGATCAGCTAAGTGAAACGGATGGAATGATCCGTATCAGGAAGGAGGCTAATTATGAGCGAAGAACGCAACGCGCGCAAAGTGCAAATCGGTAAAGTTGTCAGCGACAAAATGGACAAAACGATCGTGGTTGCCGTTGAAACTTACAAAAAGCATAATCTGTACCACAAGCGCATCAAATACACCAAGAAATTCAAAGCGCATGATGAGAACAATACCGCCCAAATCGGCGATACTGTAAAAATCATGGAAACTCGTCCACTCTCCAAAGACAAACGCTGGAGACTGGTTGAAGTGGTGGAAAAAGCGGTTATCATCTAATGCGTCACATGACAGTTTTTCCGAAAGGAGGAAATATTAATGATTCAACCATTTACACGCTTGCATGTAGCTGACAACTCCGGTGCGAAGGAACTGATGTGTATCCGCGTATTGGGCGGTACTGGCCGTCGGACGGCAGCTATCGGCGATCTGATCGTTTGCTCGGTAAAACAAGCAACACCAGGCGGCGTTGTCAAAAAAGGTGATGTAGTAAAAGCGGTGGTTGTGCGCACGAAGCGCTCTGTACGCCGTAAGGACGGATCTTACATCGCATTTGACGAGAACGCAGCAGTTGTTGTAAAAGACGACAGAAGCCCGCGCGGAACACGTATTTTCGGACCAGTTGCCCGCGAACTTCGCGACAAGGATTACATGAAGATCGTTTCCTTGGCACCGGAAGTTATCTAATACCGCTTAGGCGGCTCATATAGCGACTTGCAAAAGGCTTAGAACCAGGAGGTGTAACAAATGCCTAGAGTGAAAAAAGTTCTGGAATCCCATAACAACAAACTGCACGTGAAAAAAGACGATGTGGTTATGGTGATCAGCGGAAAAGATAAAGGCAAGAAGGGCCGCGTCATCGCTGCGTATCCGCGTAAAAACCGCGTACTGGTAGAAGGCGTGAACATGGTGAAGAAGCACCAGAAGCCTAACCAGCTAAATCCGCAAGGCGGCATCATCGAGCAGGAAGCTGCGATCCACGTATCCAACGTTATGCACATCGATCCGAAGAGCGGCAAAGTAACCCGTATCGGTTATAAAGTGCTGGACAACGGCAAGAAGGTTCGCGTAGCGAAAAGATCCGGAGAGATCATCGACTAATATATCGCTTAAGAAAGGAGGTTAACTCTTCATGGCAGCAAGAATGAAAGAACGTTTTCTGAACGAGATTACGCCGGCTCTGATTCAGAAGTTTAACTATAAAACGGTTATGCAAGTGCCGAAAATCGAGAAGGTTGTTATCAACATGGGCGTAGGCGACGCCGTGCAAAACTCGAAGGTACTTGATTCCGCTGTGAACGATATGCAGCTGATCGCCGGTCAAAAACCGGTAATCACGAAAGCCAAGAAGTCTATCGCCGGTTTCAAACTGCGCGAGAACATGCCGATCGGCGTTAAGGTAACCCTTCGCGGTGAACGCATGTACTACTTCCTGGATAAATTGTTCAACGTAACGCTTCCGCGCGTTCGTGACTTCCACGGTGTTTCGACCAAAGCTTTCGACGGCCGCGGCAACTACACACTGGGTCTGAAAGAACAATTGATTTTCCCTGAGATCGAATATGACAAGGTGGACAAAGTCCGCGGTATGGATATTGTAATCGTAACGACGGCAAAGACGGATGAGGAATCCCGCGAGCTGCTGGCTCAACTGGGAATGCCTTTCGCGAAGTAAGGTTCGGTCGTCCAATTCTCCGAAACTGTTTAGGAGGTGTCAGGCTAAAGTGGCAAAAACTTCGATGAAAGTTAAACAACAACGCGAGCCGAAATTCAAAGTGCGTGCATACACACGTTGCGAGCGTTGCGGTCGTCCACATTCGGTACTGCAAAAGTTCAAAATTTGCAGAATTTGTTTCCGTGAATTAGCTTATAAAGGCCAGATTCCTGGCGTGAAAAAAGCAAGCTGGTAAGAAGTTTATATACGGGAAGGAGGTTTACACCAAATGACTATGTCTGATCCTATCGCAGATATGCTTACTCGCATTCGTAATGCCAACATCGTGCGTCACGAAACGGTAGAGCTGCCTGCTTCGACATTGAAAAAACAAATCGCCGATATCCTGAAGCGCGAAGGCTTCATCCGTGATGCGGAATTTGTTGAAGATAACAAACAAGGGCTTATCCGGATTTTCCTGAAATACGGCCCGCAACAAGAACGTGTTATTACCGGTCTGAAAAGAATCAGTAAGCCAGGCCTGCGCGTATACACAAAGAGCAACGAGGTTCCTCGTGTACTCGGCGGACTGGGTATCGCGATTATCTCCACTTCCAAGGGAGTTATGACCGACAAAGAAGCTCGTCAAGCAAAATCCGGCGGTGAAGTTCTCGCCTACGTTTGGTAATCACGTCACAAGATAAGGAGGTGCAACACAAATGTCTCGTATTGGTCGCAAACCAATCGCAGTACCTAGCGGTGTAGACGTGACGGTGAATAACACTGTCATTACCGTTAAAGGTCCTAAAGGTACTTTGACTCGTGAACTTCATAAAGATATGAAGGTTACGGTTGAAAATAACGAAATTCTTGTTGTCCGTCCTTCGGACAACAAACTGCATCGCTCTCTTCACGGCACGACCCGCTCCGTTGTCAACAACATGGTAAGCGGCGTGACCGAAGGATTCTCCAAATCTCTGGAACTGGTTGGGGTCGGATATCGTGCAAACAAATCCGGAGATAAAATCGTTCTGAATGTCGGCTACTCCCATCCGGTTGAGATCACTCCGGAACCGGGCATCGAGTTCGAAGTTCCTGCCAACACGAAAATCATCGTAAAAGGCATCGACAAAGAACGCGTAGGCGCATATGCCGCGAAGATTCGTTCCGTACGCGAACCTGAGCCATATAAAGGCAAAGGGATTAAATATGAGGGCGAACGCATTATCCGTAAAGAAGGTAAAGCCGGTAAGAAGAAATAAGCCGGCTGGCCTTGATCCTAAGATGCATATCGCGTCTTAACGTGAAGCTGCCTTAAGGCAAAGTGAAGGGAGTGAAAAGGAAGTCATGATTACAAAAGAGGACAAAAATAAAGCTCGTATCAAAAGACACCTGCGTGTACGTAAGAAAATCGAAGGTACTACTGAACGCCCTCGCCTGAATGTGTTCCGCTCTTCCAAACACATTTATGCTCAACTGATCGACGATGTTAAAGGCGTAACTATCGCATCCGCATCGACGCTCGATAAAGAATTGAAAGATTCTGTTGGCAATGGCGGCAGCGTTGAAGCTGCAAGCAAAGTCGGCCAACTGGTTGCCGAGCGCGCCAAAGCAAAAGGACATACAGTTGTGGTATTCGACCGCGGAGGCTACCTGTATCATGGACGGATTCAAGCGCTTGCTGATGCAGCCCGCGCGGCTGGTCTTGAATTCTAGAAACATTCTTAAAAGGAGGTTAACGACTTGCGTGTAGATCCAAACACTTTAGAGCTGACAGAAAGAGTTGTTCACATTAACCGCGTTGCTAAAGTTGTAAAGGGCGGACGCCGTTTCAGCTTCAGCGCACTGGTTGTTGTCGGCGACGGCAAAGGCTGGGTCGGTGCGGGTATCGGTAAAGCCGGCGAAGTTCCGGATGCGATCCGCAAAGGCATCGAAGACGCCAAGAAAAACCTGATCCACGTTCCACTCGTAGGAACGACGATTCCTCACCTGGTTAACGGACATTTCGGCGCTGGACGCGTACTGCTGAAACCGGCATCGGAAGGTACTGGCGTTATCGCCGGCGGACCTGTTCGTGCGGTATTGGAACTGGCTGGCGTTGGCGATATTTTAACAAAATCTTTAGGTTCTTCGAACTCCATGAATATGGTCAATGCAACTTTGGAGGGATTGTCCCGTCTGAAGCGCATTGAAGAGGTCGCGAAGCTTCGCGGCAAATCTATCGAAGAGCTTCGCGGTTAAGGAGGGGAACGTCAATGGCTAAATTGCAAATCACCCTCGTTCGCAGTTTGATCGGACGTCCGGAAACACAACGTGTGACCGTTAAGACGCTCGGCCTGCGTAAACTCAATTCGTCTGTGGTTCACAACGATAATCCTGCGATCCGCGGAATGATCAATAAAGTGAGCCATCTCGTATCCGTAACTGAAATTGAAGGCTAAGTCGCCTTTTACCCATTAATAGACATAAGGAGGTGCAAACGATGAAGTTACATGAACTCGCTCCGGCTCCAGGATCCCGCAAAGAACGCAACCGTGTAGGTCGCGGTACTTCCAGCGGTAACGGCAAGACATCCGGCCGTGGTCATAAAGGTCAAAACTCTCGTTCCGGCGGTGGTGTTCGTCCGGGCTTCGAAGGTGGCCAAAACCCACTCTATCGTCGTCTGCCTAAGCGTGGATTCGTCAATCCTACCCGTAAAGAGTACGCGATTGTGAATCTGGAGGAACTGAACAGCTTTGCAGAAGGAACGGAAGTTACGCCTCAATTGCTGCTCGAAACAGGCGTTGTAAAGAACGCGAAGAGCGGCATCAAAATTCTCGGCAATGGAGAAGTTACTGTAAAACTTACAGTTCAAGCAAACAAGTTCTCTCAATCTGCGGTAGAGAAAATCGAGGCTGCCGGCGGTAAAACCGAGGTGATCTAATGTTCAAGACGCTTAAGAATATATGGCATGTTGAAGATTTGCGCAAAAAGATTCTGTTCACCCTGTTTGTATTTATCATCTACCGAATCGGTTCGTTCGTGCCGGTTCCTGGTGTGGACAAAACTGTGTTTGAATCGGCCGGCAACGAGGCTGGAAACGCCTTAATGAACCTATTCAACACGTTTTCGGGCGGAGCGCTTAAAAACTTCTCCATTTTTGCGATCAGCATTTACCCGTACATTACTGCATCCATCATCGTTCAGCTTTTGTCGATGGATGTAGTGCCGAAGTTTGCCGAATGGGCAAAGCAAGGCGAACACGGTAAAAAACAGCTGGCGCAAATTACCCGTTACGGTACGGTTGTGTTGGCTCTGATTCAAGGTTTTGCAACCTCTGTCGGTTTCAACCGAATGTATGGTACGCAAATGATGCCGAATGCAACGATTGCGGACTATCTGCTGGTTGCCATTATTTTGACGGCAGGTACTTCATTTCTGATGTGGCTTGGTGAACAGATTACCGAGAGGGGTATCGGAAACGGGATCTCGATCCTGATTTTTGCGGGAATCGTCGCAGGCATTCCGGGATATTTCACGGCAACGGCGCAATCGAGCTTTATCCAGCCGGGGCAGACTTTCCTGAATATTCTTAAAGTCGTGGTCGTTGCTATCGTGATTGTGGCAATTATCACGGGCGTTATCTTCGTACAGCAAGGAATTCGGAAGATTCCCGTACAATATGCCAAACGCGTAGTCGGAAACAAAATGTATGGTGGACAAAATACGCACATTCCGCTTAAAATCAATGCGGCGGGCGTAATCCCCGTTATCTTTGCCGTATCGCTGCTTCAATTCCCGATTGTCATCGCCAACTTCTGGTCGACTCATGCCTGGGCACAGTGGATCTCCAACAATCTTTCTCATGACAGGCCGCTCGGCATGGTCCTTTACGTGATCATGATCATCGGATTCACGTTCTTTTACACGTTTGTCCAGATGAATCCGCAGCAGATGGCCGACAATATGAAAAAGAACGGCGGTTACATTCCTGGCATTCGTCCGGGGAAGGCAACGGAGAAGTATCTGACCCGGGTAATGTCCCGTCTGACGATGTCGGGTGCGCTGTTCCTGGCCATCATCTCTGTGCTTCCGGTGCTCTTCGGTTCTTTGTCCGGTTTGCCGCGGTCGGTGCAGATCGGCGGCACTTCGCTGCTCATCGTTATCGGCGTCGCGCTGGATACGATGAAGCAGATCGAGAGCCAATTGATTAAACGCCATTACAAAGGCTTCATTAACAAATAGGCGATAGGTTCCGGTGAAGCAGCTCAATTACAGACTTCCCGGCGCCTATTGTGCTGTTTCTTGCCTGGTGGCGATCCTGCTAAAGGGGAGAGACGTAACTTGAACATCCTTTTCATGGGCCCGCCTGGGGCAGGCAAGGGAACACAAGCTGCGGCTATCGTAAAGGAGCTGGACATACCCCATATCTCGACGGGAGACGCTTTTCGTCTCGCGATCAAGCAGGGAACTCCAGTCGGTCTGAAAGCCAAATCCTTTATAGACCAAGGCTTGCTTGTACCGGATGATGTAACGATTGGAATTGTGGAAGAGCGGCTGCAGCAGTCCGATTGCGAAAAAGGTTTTTTATTGGACGGCTTTCCAAGAACTCTTTCGCAAGCGGAAGCGCTGGATGAGCTTCTTGCACGCATGAATACTTCTCTGAATCATGTCATCAATTTGAACGTGGACCGCGGACTGCTTCTGGCCCGTCTGACCGGACGGCGGATTTGTAAGGTATGCGGTGCATCGTATCACTTGATTTTCAACCCGCCGAAACAAGAAGGCATCTGTGATATCGATGGCGGCGAGTTGTATCAGCGTCCGGATGACAATGAAGAAAGTGTTGGCAAGCGATTGGATGAGTATGACAACAAGACGGCGCCGCTGCTTCACTTTTACGAGAATAAAGGTCTTTTGCGTCAGGTAAACGGGGAAAACGAAATCGACGTCGTTTCTGCCGAAATTGTATCTTTACTGCGAGGTTAGTGTAATGATCATATGTAAGTCCGAACAGGAACTTGCCTTTATGAGAGAAGCGGGACGAATTGTTGCCGAGACTCACCGTCTCATGGCACAGGCTATCCAGCCCGGAATTACGACCGGAGAGCTTGACAGAATCGCTGATCAATACATTCGCAGTCAAGATGCTGTGCCGTCATTCAAAGGCTACAATGGTTTTCCTGCCAGCATTTGCGCTTCAGTCAACGATCAGTTGGTGCATGGATTTCCCGGCAAACGCAAACTGGTGGAAGGTGATATCGTATCGCTGGACATTGGAGCGCAGTACAAGGGATATCACGGCGATTCCGCCTGGACCTATGGGGTAGGCAGCATATCCGAAGAAGCCCAGCGGCTCTTGGATGTGACGGAGGGCTCCCTGTATGCAGGCCTTGAGCTGATTAAGCCGGATGTGCGCCTGTTTACAATCTCCCACGCTATTCAAAAATATATCGAAGATGCCGGTTTCTCGGTGGTCCGCGAGTATGTTGGGCATGGCGTTGGGGCAGAACTGCATGAAGAACCGCAAATTCCGAACTACGGCATTGCAGACCGCGGTCCACGGCTTAAGGCAGGCATGGTGCTCGCCATTGAGCCGATGGTCAATGCGGGCAAACGTTATGTCCGAACGCTGGAAGATAACTGGACGGTCGTGACGGTGGACGGTTCGTTGTGTGCTCACTTTGAGCATACAGTGGCGGTTACACCGGAAGGCATGGAAATTTTCACGAAATTGAATGCGTAGGTGATCTTAGTTGAATGCCGAGAGCAGCCCGCAAGTCGGTCAATTGGTGAAAATACTCAAAGGTAAGGAAGCCGGAGAGGTTGCCGTTGTCATCGCTGTTGTAGACAGCAGGTTTGTGTATATTGCGGACGGAGACAAACGCAAGTTTGACGGACCGAAGAAGAAGAACATCCTTCATCTGGAGTTCACTCCGATCGTCAGCAGCGAGGTTGTGAACAGTCTGAAAGAAACCGGCCGGGTAACGAATGGAAAGCTGCGTTATGCAGTTGTGAATTACGTACGCTCCGCCGGAATAAGCGCTATGAAGAAAGGAGAATAGCTGTGGCCAAAGAAGATGTCATTGAGGTGGAAGGCACCGTCATTGAACCGTTGCCGAATGCAACGTTTAAGGTTGAGCTGGAGAACGGTCATCAGATTCTTGCTCACGTATCCGGTAAGCTGCGGATGCACTTTATCCGTATTTTGACCGGTGACAAAGTGGTTGTACAGTTATCGCCTTATGATTTAACCAAAGGTCGTATAACTTACCGTAAATAGATCTGCTTTATGCAGAGCGTGCATGTATGCTTTTGAAGCCAGTTTTACTACCTGTAAAACTAAGCGGACGCTTTCGAACCCAGTTTTACTGCGTAAAACTTTGAGGAGGTAATAAGCATGAAGGTAAGACCTTCTGTAAAGCCCATTTGCGAGAAATGCAAAGTCATCCGCCGCAAAGGGACTGTAATGGTAATTTGCGAAAATCCGAAGCACAAACAAAAACAAGGTTAAAGAAGGGGGTGTAGCGTAAAATGGCTCGTATAGCTGGAGTGGATTTGCCACGTGACAAACGCGTTGAGATCGCCTTGACTTATATTTTCGGAATCGGTAGAACGACTTCCCAGAAAATTCTTAAAGAAACAGGGATCGATGTTAATACACGTGTCCGTGATTTGACGGAAGATGAAGTCAGCAAACTACGTGAAACGATCGACAAATCGGTCAAAGTGGAAGGCGACCTGCGTCGTGAAATTTCCTTGAATATTAAGCGTCTTACCGAGATTGGCTGCTACCGCGGTGTTCGACACCGTCGCGGTTTGCCGGTTCGCGGTCAACGTACCAAGACAAATGCCCGTACCCGGAAAGGCCCGCGTCGTACGGTAGCAAACAAGAAGAAATAATAAGGGGGGATAAGAGACAATGGCTAAACCGAAAAAAGTCGTACGTACGAAACGTCGCGACCGTAAAAATATCGAATCCGGCGTGGCACATATCCGTTCCACGTTCAACAATACCATCGTTACCATCACGGATCCTCACGGCAACGCTATTTCCTGGGCAAGCTCCGGCGGCCAAGGATTTAGGGGTTCCCGTAAGTCGACTCCGTTCGCAGCCCAAATGGCGGCAGAAGTTGCAGCTAAGGCAGCTATGGAGCACGGCATGAAGAGTGTCGAAGTTATGGTTAAAGGACCGGGCGCGGGCCGCGAAGCAGCCATCCGTTCCCTTCAAGCCGCAGGCCTTGAAGTTAACCTCATTAAAGACGTCACTCCGGTTCCGCACAATGGATGCCGTCCGCCGAAACGTCGCCGCGTATAGTGAATCAGCGATGTAAATGTGGTATAAATCCGGCACAATCTGCTAATAATGGTTGTTTAGGCATACTACATGATACACCTGATGGGGTGACAGTTTCATATAGGAGCGACGTTGAAGGAGGGTTACACTCGTGATAGAAATCGAAAAGCCGAAGATTGAGACCGTAGAAGCTAATGATGAAGGAACCTATGGGAAATTCGTAGTAGAACCGCTGGAACGTGGATATGGCACGACTCTGGGGAACTCGCTTCGCCGGATACTGCTGTCCTCCCTTCCGGGAGCCGCAGTGACCTCGGTCCAAATTGACGGCGTTCTGCATGAGTTCTCCACCGTTCCCGGCGTAATGGAAGACGTGACCGAAATCATTTTGAACCTCAAAGCTCTTTCCCTGAAGATTCATTCAGACGAAGAGAAAGTGTTCGAGATTGATGCTGAAGGGGAAGGCGTCGTAACCGCAGGTGACATCCGTGCGGACAGCGATGTTGAGATCCTTAACCCGGACCTTCATATTGCAACGCTGGGACCTGGCGCGAGACTTCACATGCGTATATTTGCAGGCCGGGGTCGCGGCTATGTCCAAGCGGACCGTAACAAGCGCGAAGACCAGCCGATCGGCGTCATTCCGGTAGATTCCATCTACACTCCGATTTCCCGTGTGAATTACACAATCGACAATACCCGTGTCGGTCAAGTGACCAACTACGACAAGTTGACGATGGAAATCTGGACCGATGGCAGCATCAGACCGGAAGAGGCTGTTAGCCTTGGAGCCAAAATCTTGAATGAGCATCTTGTATTGTTCGTAGGTCTTACGGATGAAGCAAAAGATGCCGAGATTATGGTTGAAAAAGAAGAAGACAAAAAAGAAAAAGTGCTTGAGATGACAATCGAAGAGCTGGATCTTTCGGTCCGTTCCTACAACTGTCTCAAACGCGCCGGCATCAATACGGTGCAGGAGCTTACCACGAAAACGGAAGAAGATATGATGAAGGTCCGCAACCTGGGCCGCAAATCTTTGGAAGAAGTTCAGGAGAAGCTCGAAGAGCTCGGTTTGGGTCTGCGTACCGAAGAATAAAGCGATAAGATTGACGAAGTAGAGGAGGGAAAAACATGGCATACCAAAAGTTGGGCCGTGATTCCAGTGCGCGTAAAGCATTGTTCCGCGACTTGGTAACGGACCTGTTCTTATATGAGCGCATCCAAACCACGGAAGCGAAAGCGAAGGAAGTTCGTTCCATCGCCGAAAAACTGATCACGAAAGCGAAAAAGGGCGATCTGCATGCCCGTCGTCAAGTAGCTGCATTCGTACGCCGCGAAACTGCCGACGGTGAGCAGGATGCAATTCAAAAACTGTTCGCTGAAATCGCACCGCGCTATACGGAACGTCCAGGCGGATACACTCGTATCCTGAAGCTCGGACCTCGCCGCGGCGACTCGGCACCTATGGTGTACCTTGAACTGGTAGACCGTGCCTAGTTAATGGCAGCAAGCTTGATTTCCCGATTGCCCCTGTTATCCATCTCTTTTGGAGAAGGGTAGGGGATGATCCGTGTTATTGTATCAGTGGAATATGGCCCGGCTCTTCTTTCGGAGAGGCGGCGTCATGTCCCGGCTCCTACCGACGGCGTGATCTACCGGATATCTGCATAGGTGTCCGCCAGTCGTGCAGTAAACCGCGGAAATCCGCTTGTTCAATGGAAGGAGCTCCCGAAGGGGCTTCTTTTTTTTGGGAGGAGAGCCGAAATGCGCAATCTATTCATGAAAGTCACCTATGACGGTACGAACTATGATGGCTTTCAGACTCAGCCCGGAGGCAACACAGTTCAAGATAAGCTGGAACAGGCTATTGCCCATCTGACAGGTGAAGTGTTGAAGATTACCGCTTCCGGACGTACGGACGCCGGCGTTCATGCATATGGACAGCCTTTTAATTTCGAGACAGCGTCGCGTATTCCGCTTGAGCGCTGGTGTCTGGCGCTGAACGCACGTCTGCCGGAAGATATCGTGGTTACGGAAGCACACGAAGTGCCGCTCTCTTTCCATTCCCGCCGGGCAGCCAAGCGGAAGACCTATCGATACACGATCAATGGGAACCGGTTTCCGGATCCTTTTCAGCGGCGCTTTCAGTTTCATCATCCCGTAGCGCTTGATGTGAAGGCAATGGAGAAAGGACTCGTCCCTCTGGTCGGCACCTATGATTTCACCTCCTTTGCATCGCGGAAATCGACGAAGACCTCGCATGTCCGTACAATTTATAAAGCGTATATGGAGATTGACCGAAGCATGTGCAGGCCGGACTCGTCCGATCAGGGTGTCATTCACACTTACATTACCGGCAGTGGGTTTTTGCAGCATATGGTACGGATTATCATGGGTACGCTGATTCAAGTGGGAGAGGGCAAACGCGGACCGGAGACCATAGCGGACATTCTGGCAGCATGCGACCGGGCGGCAGCCGGCCCGACTGCGGTGGCTAAAGGACTGGCGCTATGGGATGTAAGCTACCGGGATTCGCAAGAATGAAATTCACATCAGTTTGCTGAAAAAAGCAAAATAATGATCGGAAAATCTCTTGCACTTGGCATGCTTATCCTGTAAAATAAAAGTTGTGTTTTCTTGATGGCTATCCCACAGCCCCGATCAAGAAAACCCTGAAAAATGCTTTACCTAACAATCAAAAATGTAATTTCGATGAGAAATCAGATATACGAGATTTTCGTACGAGAACAAGGAGGAACTATTCATGCGTACCACCTACATGGCGAAGCCGAACGAAGTTGAACGCAACTGGCATATTATCGATGCCGAAGGCAAAACACTCGGCCGTCTGGCAAGTGAAGCCGCCGCTTTGATCCGCGGCAAACACAAACCGCAATTTACACCTCATGTTGATACTGGCGACTTCGTCATCGTTATCAACGCCGAGAAGATTCACCTGACTGGCAAGAAACTGCAAAACAAGAAATACTACCGTCACTCGCTGCATCCGGGCGGTCTGAAAGTAACCACAGCTGAAACCTTGCTGAACAGCAAACCTGAGCGTGTAATTGAATCTGCCGTTCATGGTATGATTCCGAAGACTCGCCAAGGCAATGCGATGAAGCTGAGATTGAAAGTTTATGCCGGCGCCGAGCATCCACACGCAGCACAAAAACCTGAAGTTTACGAACTTCGCGGATAAGAATAAGGGAGGACAGTTTCATGGCACAAGTACAATACTATGGGACAGGTCGTCGTAAACATTCGGTAGCACGTGTTCGCCTCGTACCGGGTGAAGGACGCATTGTCATTAACAAACGCGACATCAACGAATATTTTGGTTTGGAAACACTCAAACTGATTGTTAAGCAACCTTTGACTCTGACTGAAACGCTGGGCAGCTACGATGTTCTGGTTATCGCTCACGGAGGCGGAATTTCCGGCCAAGCCGGCGCAATCCGTCACGGTATTTCCCGCGCTCTGCTGAAAGCAGATCCAGAATACCGTTCTTCCTTGAAGAAAGCCGGATTCCTGACTCGTGACCCACGTATGAAGGAACGTAAGAAATACGGCCTCAAGGCTGCACGTCGTGCGCCTCAGTTCTCGAAACGTTAATATCCCTTGTGCATCAAGGAATTTCAGCCTCTGGCCCTCACAGCCAGGGGCTTTTATTTTGCCCTCGAAACAAGCCGTGACCATATTTTGACCATATTTATTTTTCCTGACCATTCGTGACCACATCCGATCCGGTGACCGGTGGTTCTGATTCCATGAATTTTTCGAATCGGTCGGCGGTTTTTTCCTTGGCCGCATTCGTGACATGGGTGTAAATGTTCATGGTCATTTTGATATCCGAATGCCCGAGCCGTTCCTGCACTTCTTTGATGCTGGCGCCAGCTTCGAATAGCAGTGAAGCGTGCGTATGCCGCAGGCCGTGAACAGTAATAGAGTGCAGCTTGTGATTCTCGATAATTTCATTCAGTTTGTCGTTTGGATATGCCAAGCGGATCGGTGTACCGTCCTCGCGGGTGAATATGAGCCGGTCATCCGTAGGATTGATAGGTGCCACAGGGCCCCTATTTTGCTCTGATCGGCGTTTTTTGAGTAAACCCAGTGTTGTATCGTCCAGACTCAGAACGCGCCGTGAGGCAGCTGTTTTCGATGTTAGAGCCATGAACCCCTTGTCTTTTTCGTGAAATAGTGTCTTATTCAGAGAAACAGTTTTTTTCTTGAAGTCGATATCGCTCCAGCGCAATGCCAGCACTTCACCTTTACGCGCTCCTGTGTAGATCAGCAAGTGAAACATAAGAAAATCCTTGAATTCGAATTCCTCTTTGACTATCCCCAAGAATCGTTTGATTTCATGCTTTTCCCAGTAATTCCGTTCCTTTTGACTGTCTGCCAAATGTTCATCATCCGACTTGGGAATCACGGCTCCTTTCATCGGGTTTCGTGTAATGATGTTCATCTTGATCCCATACTCAAAGATCTGATTTGCGTACATCTTCATGTTGTCGATGGTCGTAATTTTTTTTGCCATTTCGTTAATGACTTCTTGGCAGTAAGATCGTGTGATGTCGACCATTTTGATATTCCCGAAGCGCGGTAGCAGTTGCTGTTTGAACTTGGAACGGACAGCTTTTTTGGTGCTGGGCTTGAAGTTTGGCGAATGGGTAGCATACCACTGTTCGTACACCTTCTCGAAGGTAATTGTTCTATCCTGGGCAACGAATGATCCATCAGCAATTTCTTTCTCCGTCTGAGCGGCGTCAAGCTGCGCTTCTTTCTTCGTTCTGAATCCTCGCTTTGTTGACTGTTTCCGCTTGCCCGTTTCTGGATTGATTGTGCTGTAATACTTGTACAACCAGCGCGGTCCGTCCTTTGTGTCGTATTTTTGAAAACTTGCCATAACAATTCCTCCTTACCAGCTTAATTTTCGGATCATTGATTGATCGCGCGCCATTAACATTTCCACATCGCGCATGTGGATAACAAATGTTTGCTTTGTGAGGCCGTATCGGTACAGCAGCTCATACACTTGAAGAGTAACAACGCCATCAAAGCAAATCACATCGCTGCTGTGTACAGGGGTGCATTCAGCGCCAAACATTTCTTCCGGATCTATTTCCGGTAGTCTTTCGCCAATTGGCAATTCGATTTCACGGCAGTTAATCAATGTCCACTCGTCCAGGATGACGATTAGCTGTGAGGGGCCGTCATACGTTCCTGATGGATCGTAATAGGCCATAATTTGCACTTCATCTGACACACAAGATTTCACCTCCTTTCCAGGTTGATATGCGGCTGAAGTCTCCGCAAGTGTAGTTCCTTCAAATTCGCGGCGTAAGATTTGCCCGTATCTTTTGCTGGCAAGCTCTGTCCCGACCGCAAACATGGTGGCCAATTGCTGCACGGCTTGTTTACGGTCCGGAGAGAGTTCCAATCGCTCAATCATGAAGAAGGGCATCAAAGCATATAAGGCGAACTGCTCACTGTCTTCTTCTTGATATTGAACAAAGGATTGCAGCATGGCGATTTGATTTCCTTCATGTCGCAACAAGTGACCGAGTTCGTGTAGAAAATCCTTTCGCTGATCAGTTTCGTTTTTGCGAGAATCAAGGATCATGCAGAAAGTGCCTGACTTCAGACGATGTGAACGACTTTCGATTGGCGAAAACTTAAGACGAATCCGAAGTCGAGCGGCAATGCAATCAATCGTTATATCTTTAGGGCTCATGATGTGGTGATCTATGTAAAGTTGTTCTACATATTCTTCAAGATGTGTTTTTTTGTAATGAATAAACATATTAATCCTCCTGGATAAGAATGTGTGTTCGTATGTATGGGTAAGCGGAATCAGCTCGGAGCTGATGCCACGACATTTGCTGATCCTATGTTATTTATCCTTTTCGCCTTCCGCTTTCTCTTCCTCTTCAACCTGCTTAATAAATCTCCAGAAAGTCAACATTTCCTTTTTGCGTTCTTCTGGCGCTTCAAGATAATCTTTAAAAAATAAGCCATGTTCAGGATTTTTCATAAATGCCTCAAATTCACGAGCCTCTTTATTTGTTCCGCCTTCAAAACTTTCTAAATAATCGATTGCTTTCTTATACATATCAGAATTCTCACTTGAAAATGAGAACCCTCCTAAAAGTTCTAGATATTCATATTCTTTTACTGGAATCGATAAAGAAGTTGCAACATCTTCCCGAGACAGACCTTTTCTTAATCTAAGCTCTTCAAGTTTGTGGACTTCTTCTACGTTGATCGGCTTGTTATAGGTTAATTTTGCAATCTCTCTGAATTCTTTTGGGTTTTTAAGCAACAAAAGTTTAAGCATTGCATGCCAAAGCTCAATAAAATCATCATGTGTTATTGAATCAATGAAAGCAACTACCGCCTCTTCCTTCATTTCATCAGTAGGATTGTCTATCCCCGTGTCTTTGAAATGCTGAAGAATAAAGTCAGATTCAACTATAAATTTTTTGAATTGCCGATATTGTTCAGAATCCTTTAATGAGTTCTTAACAATGACAGGTGCTTTTTCATAGTAAGCAGCTAATACCAGCCGTTCCGGATCGCCCCCAGTAATTTCGGCAAGAGCTCTATTCATTTCCTCAGAAGCAGGATTTTTTGTTTTATCGTTTTTTAGCATCGAAATATATGAACGATCAATTTTTATGCCTTTTTCCTCGTCCATTCTTTTAGCGATTTCACTCAAAGAAAGGCCACTGGCTTCGATATATTGAGTTAACAACTCAGAATATTTCATTTTAATCGTCCCTTCAGTTATTTATATTCTAATATTAACACACTGTTGAAGATTTATTCAACATAATTTGTTCTTGTTAAATGAATATTCATTGACATGTTGTGCGATAAAGAGGTATTCTGACGTCATAGATACTGTTGAATGAATATTCACAAAACAGTAAATATTCATTCA